>NZ_CP045383.1:0-70393 GCF_009363595.1 Labrenzia sp. THAF35 | reverse complement strand
CGGTAGGCGAGCGGAATGGGCTCCAAAATCGGTATTTTGATAAAAGGCCTTTGCTCAGCTATTCCGGGAGCGGTCCTGCGGCACCGTTTCACGGTTTTGTCACGCTTGGCCGCCGTTTTTCACGTTTGCACACTACCGGCCGATGTCGCGAGGACATCCGATTGCCTGTTTGACATCCATCATTTGGAAAATTCAGAGAATTGACTTATATTCTTGTCCGGAGTGGGATGGCAGGTTTCCCCGCCGCCCCCTTCCCTAAAGTATGAATTGGACCCGGATTTCGATTTGCAAGGTCGTCCGGGTCTTTTTCACTTTAAGGGTAACGCTGATAGGCCAATGCCACATCGTCGTTACCTCCGGTTTGAGAGCAAGGCTGTTGCCTCAGCCGGGCTAGCCAATCCGGCCCGGTCGCGCCGCTTGCTCTGCGCTGCTGCTTTTGCTGCTCAAAACTGAATCAGGTTTCCTCTTTGTAGAGCGCTAAAACTCTCGGGTTCGTTAACTGGTCGTGCGTTGTCTCAAATGTGGCACCGTCCCATTCAATCCACGCTTCCCAACCGGTCGGCGTCGCTCTGCCGTACCATACTCGAACGCTAATCCGATTGTTCGGCAATTCTTCGACTATGGAAACTGTGTGCGTGCCGCCGAGGCCGGAATCAATGTCATAGACTTTGACTTTTCGTATCGGTCCCATGGTTCCCCTCACAGCAACGCAAGTTGTTCGGCTGGGCGAAGTGGGACGACCGGGACCGGCAGGGCGCTTAGGCGCTCCTGCACCTGACCTTGCCGGGCGCGATCCTGGGCAAACTCGTAGCAGGCAATTTCGCAAATGATCGAGGTATCCTTCCAATCGTCCCTGTACATCGAGGTATCGACGCCCGCGCCTTCATACATGTGGAACCCTGACAACTTCTGATATTCAGCCGCAGGACCGGTTTCAACCCTCTGAAAGCATTGCGCGCCGGAATATCGGAAGGCGGCGGACGCTTGCGGGACGATGAATGCGCCCCGATTGGCCAGTTCGGCCGCGATGTCGATCACGTGAAACTCAAACTGGCGGCCACGATAGCGCGGTCCATTGCCGGCGCGCTTCACGGCACCGAACGGCGGATTGGACACGGCCACGTCAAAACGCTCTCCACCAAGCTCCCTTTGCCAGTCCCTCCAGTCAAAGACATCGGCGCAGATCCAACGAGCCTCCGGCAGCAGCTTTCTGCCCACCTCGACATATCGGGGATTCAGCTCAACGCATGTCAGGTCCGGGCAATTGTCGGCCCATTTCGCGCGGTGGTGCAGGAAGTAGGACAGGATTCCGATCCCGGCGCAAAGATCGATGACGCGGCTGCCAGCGCCCCCGGCATCGATGGAGAAGTCTGCAGCCAGCCCCCAGGGCGTAAAGAACGCCCCGGATGCTCCGTTGATGTGGTTCGCGCCTTCGTGCCAGTTCTGAAACACGAAGTCTTTTTCGTCTTCGCTCAAGCGATCCTTGGTCAGGACCGCCTCGGCCTCCGCGTGGGCCTTGCGCTGCGATTTGGTGAGTTTCGCCATGGCTTAAAACTCCCCATCTACAACGATGATGGGTTCGCTCTTGTCCATGCGAATATTCAAACCTGTCAGGCCGATTCCGATCAGGTCCGGGCCTTCGAAGTTGGTCAATTCAGGATCCATCACAGGCCGGTAAACCGTGATCAGCTCCGCGATCTCCTCGACGGTCATGCGAGGCTCGGCAATGTCTCCGTGCTCATCCCTGCCCACGATGACAAGGTTTCCGGCAAACGGATTTGGAAAGTCCTTGAGGCGAACGATTGTATGAAGACCGTCTGTCAGGCCGTTGTCGTCCACGAAGACATCGTGATTGTCATCGAGGCGGGCGACATCGAAAAAGCTGCACTTGATGCGCTGTTTGACTTCCGCAATGTAGTTTGCCCGGCTTAGGGAGATATTGGCCATTGCCCCGAAAAAGGCATCGTAAAAATAGGCCGTGACGAACTCGGATTTGTTGGTCATAGAGCGATCCCTCAACCTGCGAGGCCGACACAGCAAGCGACCAGCCCGAAGCTGAACAGGCTCACGCTGACAAGCGCGCAGAATTCTTTGATAAACATCTATTTCTCTCCTTCTTCCCGTGGAACGCGGGTTCTGTCCCCGAAAGGGCAGGAGCCCGGCTCCTGCTCCTGAGACCTCGGCGGCGAGAGTGTGGGGGAGGGGGACAAGGGGAAAAAACGGAGGGGACTCCCCACCTATTTCAAGTGCTAATTTCACTTGTTTCGATCCTTGATTTCCCGGCTTCTCCCGCTGCCTTTCTGCGAGGGTTCGCAGCGCTGCGCTGCAACCCTTGCCTCGCGGCGAGCAGCGGGTGTGCAAGCGGAGAGGTCCTTCGCGGGGACCCTGCTGCACGAAGCGTGGAACGCGCGTAGGAAGCTGGGCGGAAGGCACCTTGAAGCGCGCCGAGGGCGGAGCCCTAAGCGTTTTCGAAGGAAGATGTGGAGCGTGCTTTGCACGCGATTCCATTGTTGGCGGCGCGTTGCGCCGCATCGCCGGCCGGGCTCTTCGCTATTTGGGGCTTCGCGCTCGTCCGGCAATCACCTATGCAGCCAGGACCTGTGGCTTTCTATCCTTGTCGAACAGCTCTCCGCTTTCCAGCATGGCGCAGGCGACGCCTATCAGACGACTACCGACCGAACGTAGAGCGCGAGCATGAGAATGCCCTCGTTTGCGCATGTCACTGTACCGGTTCCGGGAATGGAAATCGTGCAGCACAGCTATTCGTGCCCAATGGAATACAGCCGTTCGAAGCCTATACGGGCAGGACTGGCGCATCGCGACAATATATTGTTTCCCGCTACGCCGGGTCACCGGCGCTACACCCGACAGGGCTCGAAGAACGTTGGCATCCCGTCGGCGAACAGCTTCAGGCGCTTCTGAAAGCAATGCCGCCAGGACGATTGGCCCGATGCCAGGCAGAGATCTCAATATCTCCGGATCACAACGCGTATCCGGGTCTGTTGGCTCGGTCGAGGGTAACTCGGCAACCGCGGCACACAGACGTTCAAGGTGCTTCATGCCGATCTTCATTTGCTGCATTACCAGCCGAAGACGGGCAAGGATGACTTCGCAATGGGCGACGCAGGCCTCCGTAACCCCAGGTGCGACGGAGATTGGTGTCGAACGAAGGTGAGCAAGCAGGGTATCCGCCGTCCATTTTCTGACCCGGCACCTTTTTAACAGTCGTGCGATCGTGGCCTGCCGAACGTTCCGCGCTTTCGCTGGCGTCGGCACAAGTTCCCACAAGTCCAAGACCCAACCTCGCGCCCAATCTTCCGACAACTCAATTACTTGCGGGTAGTAGCGCCAGAGTTGATGACGAAACCGGTTGGCCAGCCGGTTCCGCTCAGCCGAAAGATCCTCAACCATCCGAGACCATTCCCGAAGTTCAATGACCGTTGGATGAACAGGCCTCAGGAAGCGGTAAAACCGCGCGTCAGTTCGCAAAGAGTCAGCCAAAACGTAGGCATCCAAACGATCATCCTTGGCTCCTGCCACGGTGAAGCGGTCACGGAGCCGGTCGAGCTGTTTCGGATTGATGGCATGCACCAGGAAGCCAGCGTCCATAAGATGTTCAACGACCGGCCCATGGGGCACTTCTATACCGACGGCGACATTCTCCGGTTCCTGACCTGTGACCGATCTTATCCAGGAGGCAAGTTCCGCAAGCCCGTCACCACCGTGCGAGAATGCACGATGACCTAACTTCTCCCCGTCTACATCGAGGGCATAGGCATAGTGGGTCGCCGAAGCCCAATCCACGCCCACATACGCTGCAATCGTATTTTCCATGAATTCTCCTTCGTAGCTCGAACGGGCGGCCGCGAACCTCGCCGGACCTGTTCTGGCGCTCGAAGGCGCAACTCCCCACGGGGCGTCGATCGCGGCCAATCCAACGGGGCACTTGTCCCCTCTAGGCGCTCGCGGCGCAGTATCACCAGGTTACTCCCGAAGGACTGGCCCGCAGGTCGATCTATACCACCCCGCGAGGAGCGTTTTGATTGGAACAGGGATCGCCCACCGGGACGGCCAGGTGTGGATCCGCGGGCCCGGCCGGCACGCGGATCTGCGCCTGGTCCTGCACGAGGGAGCGACGCCGGCGTGCCGGCTGCGTGAGTGAGGAAGGATGGGGAGACCGATTTTTGCCCTTGGTGGGGGAGGGGGAGCGGCGTTTCCCCTCTCCCGGCAGGGGTGTGATGACCGCCTGCAGGGCGGCCTATTTGAGGATGGCAAGCGGAGTGCGCAGGGCGACGCCCGGAGGTGGGAGGATCGTCACCGGATGGCCGAGACGGGCGCTTGCGCCTGGCTCGGGGAGCGCAGCGACTAGAGCCGTGCCCAAAGGGTGCCGCCCGAACCTATTTACTTAGTAGTATAACGAGCCTAAGAACGGTTCTTCACTTACATTTAGGTAATTGGCGAAAAGGAATTCTTATGTCCGAAGCTGCTCAAAACGACATCTCTCTTGAGCCTGATTTCGTTGATCTGACGGCGGACATAGTTTCGGCCTATGTGAGCAACAATACGGTCGCCTCGGGCGATCTGCCGGCGCTGATCGCAACCGTTCACGCGGCGCTGTCATCCACCGTTCAAGAAGCTTCGGAGCCTGTTGTTGAAGAGCTGAAACCTGCGGTTCCGATCAAAAAGTCCGTGACCAACGATCACATTATCTGCCTGGAAGACGGCAAGAAGTTCAAATCCCTGAAGCGGCATCTGCGGACCCACTACGACCTGACGCCGGAAGAGTATCGAGCAAAGTGGGACTTGCCGACGGACTATCCGATGGTCGCGCCGAGTTATGCGGCTGCCCGATCCGAGCTTGCGAGAAAGATGGGCCTAGGTCAGAAGGGTGCGCGGAAGACAAGAAAGCCCCGTTCCAAGTCTTGAGGATCCAGTCGGCTTCAATCGCTGTCGGTTTTGGGTTCGCTGGCGCTGTCCCGCAAGACTCGAATTCCATGCCGCAATAGTGTCCGATCCTTGGGACTGTCGCTCATCACCGTTCGGAAAGCGTCGTGTCCAATTGATATCTTTTGCGTCGCGACCAGAAGCTCAAGTGGCTGTTTTCCTTCGCGGTCCCAGGTTTCGACCCGGAAATGCAAGCCTCGAACGAATGGGTCGGAATCGGTAATGAGCATGCGATCGGCAACCAAAACGGCGGTTTCCGGGGAAAGCAGTACTGGTTTCTGTTTGCCGATAGCTTGTTCCAGGATCATGCGAGCAAGCTGATCGACGCTTGCCCACTTTCTGCGGTATTCAGCCATTAATCGGTTGCTCGGTCGCGTGATGGATCGATCACATAGAATGTTCTCTTTTTGTTTCTGTGACAATTCAAATTGTAGGCCGCCCATCTAGCTGTCGCTGCTCGTCAGGCCAGTCAGAGATCTGAGCTCCCCGGCAAGCGTTCGAAGTTCATCCTTATGGTCCCGGACCCATTCGAGAGTCCGGAGGGCGCATTTGAGCCGGAGAATGTGTTCCTCCTCCTCGCTGGCCATATGGCCGCGCAGGCTCGAAAACCGTTGTTCGCGCTTTTCAAGAACATCGCGGATTTCATCGATCTGGGCGTAAATGGACCGTTCCGGCACGACAGACCCTCCAATTATCGTTCGCGTTGAACGAATTGGAGCCGCTTAGCGCGGATCGCCTCGGCGAGTTTTCTCAAGATCTGCCCAACGAAGGCGTGGCTGAATTTTCCATAGGATATCGTCAGCGGATCATAGCTGATCGGCTCAACATGAAAAGATCCGGGCAGAATGTCCGTATTGGCTTCATCAAGGAGGATCCAGCAGGGGGCGTCACCCTTGAGCTTCAGGCGTTTGCGTTCGGTTTCCGGAACGCGCAAGCACAAGCGGCCGACGCCTGGATCTTTCGTTGTGAGGGGAAACAAAACCACGTCGCCACTTTTGGACGTCAATGGAACGACAACGCATGCCGGCCGTGCCTTTCGGCCTTGTTCCTCGCCTTTTGCGTTTTCTCTTGACCAAAGGAAGCTATAGGAGATGACCAGACCAGTTTCCGGATCAATCATCTGCGCCTGTTCCTTGCTCATATTGGTCTGCCAAGGCCAGAAGCCCGTCCTCGACGTCGGCAGGCATCGTCTCCAGCGTCACGGCTTTGCGGGGATCCTTGGTGCCCTGCAAACGCTCATAATCTTCGAATGCCATGAGAACGAATCTCGGTTTGCGGTGATGGGTGATGCAGACGGGTTCCCGCCTGGCTGCATCAGTTACGTCGCCGACGTGTTTGTTGAGATCGGCGGTCGTGAAAGTTCGCATCGGAAACTCCCTTAAAATCCAAATTTTATTGATAATATGGATATTCTGGAATTTCAAGATGTGAGGCACAGTCGTGCAGATATGAATCAGCTCTATGTTTGAGGGCATGGCGTTGATTTCCCGCCAGACAACGCCATACCGGTACAACACTGAAGCACAGGGCGGAAACAAAAAGCCTCCGGGCGTTCCGGAGGCTTAGCGGGGACTGATGATTTTTCGAGGAAAATCAGGCTTTATTGTTGTGTTGATTGTCGTCCAAACAACTTAAGAATGGCTTTAAGGCCATTCGTCAGAGCAGGGAAGAAAGCCCGCACGGGCTTGCCGCTAAACAGAACCGATTGCCGGCCGCTCGATGCGGCTGGCAATCGGCCCCCGCCGCGCCGACCTGGTTAGTGGCGCCAATTACGACGGCCATATTTGCGCCCGTCGATGATGATGCGGTCCTGCTGATCGATGGGCGTTCGGGCGTGGCAGAGGACTCCGGCTTCATCAAGGCGGTAAACGACGCAATCGGAATCCCCGAGTGCATAGACCACAAAGCACCACGGGCCTTTCCCGTCTTCGCGATCCTGAAACCATCCGTTCATGTTCCGGCACTGCCAACGCCCGGCCCACCATGTGGCTCCGGGCTGTCCTTTGTCTGTGCGCTGGAAGAGTTCAAGCTGAAGCATGATCCTGTCCCGTGAGCTTTCGTTGGAAAGGGAAGCCGGTCGCGGGAGGAGAGGCCCGCGACCGGCGACGGCTGATTATTCAGCCGCCACGGGAAGAGTTTCGACGTTGCCCATGTCGTCGTCGGTTTGCTGCTCATGTGTGGGCATGCCGCAGCGGATCGGTTCGGGCAGCCAATCCTTATCTTTGAGGGCTTTCTGGGCGAAGGCTGGACATGCAGCGGCTTTTGAAATCGACCATGCGCTTGCGTCCCGACAGGATCATTGTCGGCGAAGTTCGCGATGGTGCGGCGCTGACGCTGCTCAAGGCATGGAATACGGGCCACCCGGGCGGCATCGCCACGGTTCACTCCGACAACGCCTTCACCGCACTGACGCGCCTCGAACAGTTGATCGCGGAAGTGTCTCAGCAGCCGATGCCCCAAGTCATCGCAGAAGCGGTTGACCTCATCGTCTCGATCGAGCGCTCCCCCGAACACGGGCGCATCGTTCGGGACATCGTGACTGTGTCCGGCTTTCGGGACGGCACGTATGACGTCCGCTCAGCCGTTGCATCTCAGTTCCTCAACAAAAATTCCAACGACAGACAAGGGACCCTTCATGTCGCGTAATTTCTTGACTTTTCTGACCCTGGTCGGGGCCGGACTATTCGTCATCGAACCAGCCTTTGCCTCCGGCGGCGGTTCGCTTCCCTGGGAAGGTCCGCTTCAACAGATCCAGGCGTCTATCAACGGTCCTGTCGCTGGCGCCGTTGGCCTGATCGCGGTTGCGATCGCCGGCGCAATGTTGATCTTCGGCGGCGAACTTAACGACTTTGCCCGTCGTCTCGCCTACGTCGTTCTAGTTCTCGGCGTGCTGCTCGGCGCGTCCACCATCGTCGGCCTGTTCGGATCCTCCGGCGCCTCCATCGGAATTGCTCCGGAAGGGAACACGGCAATCGTGGAACCGGCTCGTGACTGATGCGCCGGGCCTCAACAGAGCGCGGGTTCACCGCGCTCTTTCACGCCCGACACTGTTGTTCGGAGCAGACCGGGAGCTGGTGCTCGTGACCGGTCTTGCCTCGGTCATTCTGATTTTCGTGATCCTGAAGCCCTATGCCGCTGTGCTCGGCGTGGCGATCTGGATCGTGGTCGTTGGCGTGCTGCGGATGATGGCCAAGGCAGACCCTCTGATGCGCGCTGTCTATCTGCGGCACGTCAAATACCGCGCCTACTACCGGCCGACATCCACGCCCTGGCGGAAATACTGAACATGGTTGCCCTCAAAAGATTCCGGCACGTCGCGCCATCCTTTTCCGACCTGCTCCCTTATGCCTTCATTCTGCTCGCCGGCATGGCAATTGCCGAAATGCGCGGTGCGGTTATAACGGGTCGCAACGGCCTGCTCTGGGGCGTTGCAGGGTTCGTCGCGTTCCACTTCGCGCCCGGATTCAGCCTAGCTCCCGAAGTGCCCGGCGTCGCGGCGGCGGATGTTTTTGCCCGGCAGATTTGGTGGTGGGCCACCGTCCTTACCGCAGGCGCCGGATTGTGGCTGATCGCATTCGGCCGTAACTGGGTGGCCTGGGGCGCAGCAGCAATGCTGCTGCTGGCACCACACGTGATCGGCGCGCCAGAGCCGGACACCTTCACCGGCCCAGTTCCGACCGAGATCGGGGCAATGTTTGCCAGCCGTGCCTTTGGCGTCGGAATGGCAGCCTGGCTTCTGCTTGGTTGTTTTGCAGGTTTTTTCTGGCAGCGCGAGAGGGCGAGGGTCGGCGCAACGCAGGCGGCCTGATCCGGAATCTAAATCATAACCGACCGGGCGAAACATCTCGTTTTGCCCGGTTTCTTTTTAAGGAAACCTGAAACCCCATGGAACGCTCTCTCGCACTCTTCGCCATCGGGCTGGTCTTTGGCGGAGGCATCGGCTTTGTTGTTGCCGCAAGCAATGGTGTCGCACTTGACGGTCACGACCACTCATCAGCCAGCGATCACCAGATGCAGACCACATCAGTGCAGCTCAGAACTAATCATTCCGGCCAAACCGCTGGCCACGACCACAACAGGACCACCTCAGTACCTGGCGGTCCCGATGCACCGTCCTTGAAAATCAGTGTCTCGCAGGATCCGGTTAGCGGCTACAATCTCCATATCATGACAGAAAATTTCACCTTTGCGCCCGAGCGGGCTGGCTTGGATCATGTGTTGGGCGAGGGCCATGCTCACGTATATGTAAATGGCGTGAAAGTCGCGCGGCACTACAGTGCATGGCTCCACCTGCCGACTCTTCCAAAAGGTGATGCGACGGTTGAGGTTACGCTCAATTCCAACGATCACCGAATGCTTGCTGTCGAGACGGAACCGCTCAAGGCTGCGGTAACTGTGAACGTGAAATAGGCTTATAGCGCCGGAATGCGCGCTCTGAGGCAGAACCGGAGACGTCCACATGGTCGGGCGTCTTCGATCCAGCCTTTGTCCGCTGCCAGAAAGTTTCCGGCCGTCGAGACGATATCGGCAATGTCGTCCGGAAAGATAACACCGGAAAAAAGGTATGCCGCTCTACCAACTCCCTGAAACGCAACCGTAATTGGCTGCTCGCAGGCCCCCATGCATTCAATCTGTGTAACTTCCATTGCCATTCCTGCCTCGTTCAATGATCGACGCAATGCATCCAGATCTGGCGGAGGGTCGCTTTTGCATGTACTGCAAACGATAATACGGTTCATTCGGTCACCTTTGCCGGCAGTGGTGGCACAGCACTGCGAAAGCGTACAAAGCAACACATTTTTTGTCATTCGGATTAAGTCGTATTGTGTTCGACAAATTTATTCTTCCAATTGAGAAATCACTTGAATCTATAGTGGCTAGAGGGTGTATACGCCTGACGAATTAAGAAATCCGACTCAGGCACATCTTTTGGCCAAATCGCAATCTCGTAAATACCCGGCTACAGGTAACGGCTATAAGTTTGCCCATTCTGCTGACCTCGACGGGCCTGCGCGCGCGCTCTGGCTATTGTTCCATGATCCGGCCTATGTATCCAAAAGTTGCCTGCCGGAAGCAACTGCTCTGAAAGTAGCAGTTAGGGATGACTGTCAAGTTCCTACAGACGATCTAGCGACTAAGCGTCATCACTGGCCTCATTTTGCTCTGGAACAGCACGACCAAAAGATCTTCAGAACCATAATCTCAATGCTAGCAAGGCTGGCAATAGTACTTGAGCCAAATCTGCCGGCCTCATCTCTGAAGGTTTCCCGCAAATGAACAACAAATCAATTGTTCTCTCAGTGGCTGTATTTGGGCTGATACTGCTCAGCGTTGCGGCCTGGTTTTTCGTTCGTCCGATGTTTATGAGAGCAGCGATTCCAACCGAACAGACACTGGCGGTGTTGAGGCCTCATTCGCCCATTATTGGGCCTGAGGACGCACCTGTTACTATCGTCGAGTTTTTTGATCCTACTTGCGAAGCCTGTCGCAAGATTTATCCGGTTGTTAGGGATATCATGGCTGAGTATGGCGATACAGTGCGCCTGGCGATTCGCTACGTGGCCTTTGAAGGCAAGGGATCAGTGGAAGCGATCCGAGTACTGGAAGTTGCGCGGAAACAAGGGGTGTTTCAACCCGTGTTAGAGGCACTTTTGCGCGACCAGAAAAGATGGGCCAAAGACGGAGCGCCAGAACAAGAACTCATCATTCAGATATCAACGGAGGCCGGCCTCGATCCAGAAGCTGCGCGAACTCAGATGCTGGAACCCATTATAGCTGCAACGATTAACCAGGACCGCGCCGATGCTGAAGTCTTAGGCGTAACCCAGACGCCCACGTTTTTCGTTAACGGCCGGTCCGTCAATTCGTTTGGCGAGGCGGAACTGAGGGCTTTGGTGAACGAAGAGGTGGCCGCTTCGCGGAAGTAACCAACAGCAAACAGGGAACAGGATCTGTTTGAGGGGCGATGGCAATCTAATGGCATCGCGCTGCACAAACGAATTTGATCCGCAGATTAGTTGCCTAACATCGGACAGATTGCAATGCACTTTGGCGCTACCCCAAACGCCCAGTCCTCAAAAATCGAACTCGGTCAAGAACCGCCGCTGCTTGGTTACGAAGGGTTGTATGGCATGCCGGACCGGCGAGGGGTTTCACTGCGCTGGTTCGCTGGTTCAGCACTCACTGGTGTCACATCCCTGTTCTTGATGGGCGGCGCGCTATTCGCTGCCTTTGACGGCCAATACGAAGTTGAAAGGGCGAAATCCTCGAGTGCTTTATTGAATGAGTTGTCGATCTCGAACAACGGTTACAGCAAAGAAGACAGGGTTCTGCGATCGGCGACTGAATATTCCAGCAAGCAATTAATAGATGTGAATATTGTCTCCCGTGAGGGCGACAGAGATAACATTCGCGCTCAACCACATATTTTCATCAGCGCTACGCTTGCTACCAAGAAAGACCCGTCGCTTGCATCTCAAATTCCGGCCTTCAGTACGCTGAACATATTTTCTAGGAGTGCGGAGAAAGAAGCGACAGGGGCAACCGAGGGAGTTGCAACTTCTCTTCTTGCCGACTCGCTGTACGGTGCGAAATTGGCCAATGATGTCAGTATAAGCCTTACACCATTTCCATCATCGAACACGGATTTCGATTTGGACAAGACGTTGTCAGAATCGGAAATTGAATTGAAAGTTCGCAAATTTATCCGGACCCGTTCGGTGGATGCAACTAACATGGGTTATGAAGCAGTGATTGATCCTGGGCGTTTCGACTTCAATTTGGCGCTTCAGCCAGATTTGGAGCGCTATGCGGTTCGGATAACGCCGGAAAACGTTTCTTTCGTGTCAAAACGCGATGACGATATTCGGTTAGCCGGAATGGATGAAAGCATTGTGCCAGTGGCTCAGGGGCAAAACCTTACGGGGACCCTCCTAAATCAGCAGGTTCCAGAAGTAGAAGCTGCATCGATCACACTTGCGTTTCAGCGATTGTATGGAATCTCCAAACTTGAAGACGGACAACGACTCCGAATAGCGTACGCGCCCTCACAGGACGATCCGGAGCGAAAGCTGCCCGTGCGCATCAGTCTGTATAGCGATACGAAACACGAAGCGACCGTTGCCCAATCAGACGGCGGCGATTACATCAAAGCCCGGCCGCCTAGCACCTTTCCAGCAGCAGCCTTTGCTGACGCGGATCGTGTCTCCCATAGCGGGCCAACGCCAGCGCTATACGATAGTCTTTATCAAACTGCACTTGAGCAAGACATACCAAAAAACATTGTAAATGAACTTGTTCGCATGTTTTCCTTTAGCATCGATTTCAATGCCTCGACTAGGCCTGGTGCTACCATAGAGCTTCTATATTCCAGAGATGACCGTAACTTCGGATCTGAGATCCACTTTGCTGCGCTGAGCAATGGCAAGACAACGCTGGAATTTTACCGTTTCCGGACGCCTGACGATGGAGCTACTGACTTTTACGATGCGTTCGGCCAAAGCGCAGAGAAGTTCCTGATCAGGAAACCGATTGATGGTGGCAGGTTCCGATCCGGCTTCGGCATGCGTCGGCATCCCGTCTACAAATATTCAAGAATGCATAAGGGAGTGGACTGGTCTGCTCCGCGCGGGACACCGATCATGGCAGCTGGAGATGGTACCGTGATAAAGGCAGGTTGGAGTTCCGGCTATGGGAAGCGAATTGAACTTCAACACACCAATGGATACACGACCACCTACAATCATCAGACCGGATTTGCCAAAGGCATAAAGGAAGGTGTTCGCGTCAAACAGGGACAGATCATCGGCTATGTTGGCTCGACTGGACTTTCAACAGGACCTCACCTTCACTTCGAGATGCTAGCTAATGGCCAACCTTTGGATCCAATGCGAGCCAGGCTTCCAGAAGGACGCGTGCTCGATAGAGAAATGCGTGAAAGATTTGAGTCCGAACGAAGTGCGCTCGACAACTTATTACGTGACGCCCGTAGGCCCCGAATTTTGCAACATGACTACAATGAGGAAGCGTTCAATCAAGCAATCTGATGTTGAACTAAAAAGAGGTGTTTCTTAGAGGTTGTTCGATCCTTTTCATTACACTAAGGCCACCGCAAGTGTGCGTTACCATTTGGAACCGTGCCGCCGGTAAAGCCAGCCGGGTCTGCAACACGTATACTGAGTGCTTGTTAGCCAGATCCAAAATATCCTTCTGCCGCGTCGTTTGCCGCAGTGCATAATATCGGAAGTCTTTGGCTGCAAATCTCCTCCGGCATGAAATCAGCGCCCATAGGATCAAACTCGGGGAAACGAAAGGCCGTTCCATAAAACTGTGCTTACCGTCGCCTTAGTCTTTGAAAACTCAGTTGCAGAAATCTTCCAAGAGCTGTCATCCATTCGTCCAACGAACGATCACTCACAATCGGCCGCGTTCTTTGAAAGAACAGATGAAAGACTGCGAGAATGAGTAGCAGCGTTACGCCCCAGGAAATTAATGTGTCAGAAAGGAAGTGACCGCCGAATGCGATTCTGTTGGATGACAGGATGAAGCAAAGCGGCAGCACCAATAGCAGCATCGCTTTGCGCCACGTAGCGGGAACTAGAAAGGCGACTGAAGTCAACCAAATGGCGGAAGACGCTTCTCCAGAGACGAAAGAACAGTTTCGGTCACAATAGTCAGTGACTTTCCAGACAGTTTGATAGGGTAGGTCTCCGCCGAACTCAGCCACATGTTGCGGTCTCGGGCGACCCCAATTGTCCTTCAAGATCAAATTTACGAGCACGCCGGGGCCAAGAACCAGAGTCGACAGCAGAAACAAGGGTTGGCGGAGTGGCATGAGCGGTGTAACCGTCCGGTGAACACCGCGGCGATGGCGGTTTGATCAATTGTCGGATTTCGAGCGGGTATTCTTTGTCAATCGCACTTTGGCGGCATTGCGGCGGTTTGCGATGCGCAAAAGCGCATATTTGATCGGAAGTTCGTCGATGGTGTCCGGGTCGTACTCGTCGGCCCATTCAGTTGCGTCGGCGTGATTGGGATGGCTCGGATCGGCCAGCGCGTCAAGCATGCCATAGAAGCCAGGAATTCCGCCGCAATCCTCTGGTGGTGCGTTTCTACCGCCGCCGACATAGCACGGATAGGGGGTCGCCGGATTGCCGCTCCGGACGTCGGTCACCGTGAGCCGATGCTCCCAGCTGTCACCGAAGTCATAGAGGTAATTGATCGTCGTCTTGCGAGGCTTCAGTATGTCGCGCAGACGCACCGTGGCCGCCTCCCTGCGTGGCTCCGTTCCCCAATTTTCGTCCATCGGCAGGCCGTATCTTTGCTTGTCGACGGTGAACTCCCAGAGATGGTGGTCGAACCAGCCCATCACGGCCTGGATAACGTCGTGCAGCACTTTCAGGGTGATTGAGGTCGGCACTTCGACCTCGCGCCAGATCAGGGGATCGGTGTCCTGCAATTCGATGCGGACCGTTGCGATCTCGTTTATGCTGTCGGATGCGGCGGTTTTTGGTGATTTGCTCATGCCGCCGATCTCGCAGATTTCGTCTGCCAGTTCCAGGGTAGCAGTTCCTCGACCTGGGATACGGGCGTTTCGGCGATGCGGCCGAGGACATCGGCAAGCCAGGCTTGCGGGTCGACATCGTTGAGCTTTGCCGTGTTGAGCAGCGTCGCCATGAAGGCGGCGCGGTCGGCACCGCGATCCGATCCCGCGAACAGCCATGACTTCCTTCCGAGGGCAAAGCCTCGCAAGGCCCGTTCGGCCGCATTGTTCGTCAGGCAGATCCGGCCGTCGTGAAGGAAGGTGGTGAAGCCGTCCCAACGCTTGAGTATGTAATCAATTGCCTCGGCAACCGAGGAGCTGCGCGACAGCTTGCTCCGCTCAGACCGCAGCCATTCCTCAAGACCTTCAGCAAGCGGAACGCTGTCCCCGCGCCGCCGCTCCAGGCGTTCGCCTGCGTTGAGCCCGTTGATCTCGCGCTCGATGTCGAACAGGGCATCGATGCGCTTGACCGCCTCCAGCGCTATCGGTGAGATCGGTGCAGCGTTCTTCCTGCGCCTGGCGTTGGCGGCGATATCGGCAAGCACGAAGAACTTGCGGCGCGCATGTGACCAACACAGCGCCTGGGTCAGCGGACCAGGATCACGGTCCACCTTGAACAGCGGATTGTAGCCGCTGTAGGCGTCAGCTTGCAGAATACCGGTGAAGCTCTTCAGATGGCGCTCGGGATGTTCCTGGCGCCGGTTGCGAGAGGCATAATAAAGGGCTGCCGGCGGAGCCGTCCCTTTGGCATTCGGGCCGCCGAATGGGCGATCGTCGCGGACATAGGTCCAGATGCGGCCGGTATCGGCCTTGCCCTTGGCCAGGATCGGCACGGTGGTGTCGTCGCCGTGCAACCTCTCGGCACTCAGCACATGCGCTTCGATCAGCGAATGGATCGGCTTGAGTGCCCCCGCGCAGGCGCCGACCTGGTCGGCCAGCGTCGACAGGCTGAGATCGATGCCCTCGCGCCAATAACGCTCACTTTGCCGGTTCAGCGGCTGATGCTGTGCAAACTTCTCAAACAAGATCATCGCCAGGAGGTTCGGACCGGCAAAGCCGCGCGGCGTCACATGGAACGGAGCCGGTGGCTGGGTGATCTTCTCGCACTCCCGGCAGGTGAACTTCTCCCGCACGGTCTGGATCACCTTCCACTGGCGCGGGATCACTTCCAGCGTCTCGGTGACATCCTCACCGAGCTTCGCCAGCTTTGCGGACCCGCAGCACGGGCAACTCTCCGGTGCGGCGACAACAACACGCTCGCGCGGCAGATGCTCCGGAAACGGTTTCTTTGACGGACGTCGGCGTTCAAACGCTTTGATGGTCGATGTTCGCGCCGAGACCTCAGCCGCCAGCTCGTCCTGGGCTGCATCGGCCTCCAGCTCTTCGAGCTGTAATTCCAACTGTTCCAGAAGACGGGCCTTGCGCTCAGAACGGTGTCCGTGGATCTCCCGCTTGAGCTTCTCGATCTCCAGCTTCAGCCGGGCGATCAGGACTTCCGAGTGCGAGTTCACCGCCTGCGCACGGGTGGCGAGTGCCTCAGCTTCACGGCGAGCCGCACGCTCTGCGAGGATCATCGCGTGTGCACTGGCAAGGTCGTCGGGAAGGTCTTCGGCCGCATCGAGCATGGCTGGATGGAATCACATTCGTACCCACCACGCCAGCGCTTTCCACTATCCGGCCGAGCTCGGCCGCCAGGTTTTTTGCGGCATCCGCCAATCGATGCCTTCCAGCAGATATCCGAGTTGGGCCGGGGTGATGGACACCGTGCCGTCCGTCGCCGATGGCCAGATGAACCGGCCGCGTTCCAGCTTCTTCGTGAACAGGCAGGCCCCTTGTCCATCGTGCCAGATCACCTTGATCAAGCCGCCGCTCCGGCCGCGGAAGACAAACAGGTGGCCGCTCATAGGATCATGCCTCAGTGTCTCCTGAACCATCAGCGACAGGCCGGGAAAGCCTCTGCGCATATCCGTATGGCCTGTCGCGAGCCAGACCTTCACACCGCTCGGGACCGGGATCATCGCCGCTCCAGGAGATCGAGAATGCGTCCCAGAGCTTCCGTGTCGATATCACTGTCGACCCGGACCCGTTTACCCCGGCCCAGATCGATCGTTACAACGCTCGGCTTGCGACGCGCACGTTGCGGCGGTGTCGGTTCCGGCGACTGATCCGGAGCCAACAGAGACCGCGCATCGGAAATTGTCACCGGGATAAATTGCGGAGCAGGCGAAGGTGCGGGTGTTGCACGGTCCGTCGACGCCCGACCGTCGGAGATCGTGCAGAGTTGTTTGCGCCACCTAAATAACTGGCTCACGTGGCAACCCGCCGCCCGGGCAATCTCCGACACGCTTGCTCCAGGTTCAAGGCACGCCGCGACAAGCCGCTCCTTATCTTCCTGCGACCACCGCCGGCGGCGCTCCACCGACGTGATCACCTCAATATGCTGATTGGTCATATGACTACTCCTCTTATGTTCGTTTACAAGAGGTGGAGACACAACTTCCCCGCCGCCTTGAGGCGGATGCGGCTAATCAACACCGTTGAACAAAGCAGGAGGCAAGGCATTTCGACGACGGTTGGCATACTCTTATTCGCGGGTTGATTACCGCATTTCCGTTTGTTCGTCTGGGGCTGCCTCGGTCTAGTGTCGGGCGTAGAATAAATCTGCCACATAGGAGTATCGAGGGTTCCCCACCGCGGCCCTGCCTCCAACTTTGATCAACAGATAATGTTTTCCAAGAGGACCTGATCGGACGTGCAGCAGGCCTGTTTCAAGGTTTACTGAGGGGCTCTACTTCTTGCCCGATCGCCCATATGAAGGCGGCCATTTCTCGCGCGATGGCTGTCACGGCGACTGTCTTGGCCTTGCCGGCACTTATCAGTCTTCGATATCGAGTGCACAGCCTCACTTGCCCTTTCCAAGCAATCACGCAGACCGACTTCGGCAGGCCTGCCAGTCTCGCGCTGATTGTGGGGCTGATCCGTGCTGGATAACGGTATGTCCAGGCCCCCTCAATCAGCGCTCGGCGCGCCCGAGCATTGCCTGCTTTAGTGATCCCTCCGCGTCTGACGCGATCGCCCGTTGAACTTTCTGTAGGGACGAGTCCGAGATAAGCCATCAACTGCCGTGGGCTGTCGAACCGACGGACATCTCCAATTTCGACCACCAACGTAACGGCTGTCATGAACGCCACCCCGCGCATCGCCTGGTACGCGGCGACCACTGGGGCCATTGACCACGAGGAAGAAGTTTCTCCAATCAGTTTGTTCAGTCGATCAAGACGAACTCCGGCGTCCTCAACGGTCTGACAATATTCGGCGAGCAATATTTGATGCGCGGGATGATCGAACGCTTGAGATGCCAGCCACCGTCCATGCGCGCGGGTCCAGGCTTTCCGTCCTGCATAGTATCGGCCATGGCGGAGTAAGAACGAATTGAGTTGTTGTCGCGCCTGTTTTTGTGCCTCGAAAGCCGCGTCGCGGGCACGGACGAGGTCGCGAACTGCTTCATGCGCTTCATCCGGCACCCAGACAGGTGTCAACTCGCCAGCTCGATGGAGCCTCGCAAGACTGATAGCATCGCGACGATTGGTTTTTACGCGATCACCGGCACGCTTTGGTACCAATGACGGCGCGACAACACTGCATTCGTGACCCAATTCAACGATTTGCCTATAGAGCCCATACCCGGTAGGGCCGGCTTCATAGCAGAAGTGGAGCTTTGCCCCACGCTTAGCCAATTTCTTGACCATTGCTGCTACCGAAGATGGTTCCGAGGATATGTCGCCCAGAAACCGTACCTCGCCATTGCGCTCGCCGTCGGCAATCGCCACCGAAATCTTCAACTTTGATGTGTCTAGGCCGATGAAAGCTGCGTGCTCGTTTGTCATGTCTTCCCTCGCTGGTCGGTAGGTCGCCCTGGCCAATTCCAGAGCCCACACAATCTACAGCGTGGGTAAGCGGCCCTCGCCAACGAACATACGGTCTAGTGCTATCACTAGGACTGGCAGTCTTCAGCCTACGCCAGCAAGACGGCCTTCACCGGAGGGGTACTGAGCGGTGGACGATCGGGGATAAGCAACTTCAGAACGAACACAGCAACACAAGTAGTCGCAACCACCTGAACGAGAAATATGCCGAGATACCTTACGTCTCTGAGAAACGCCATGTTCTTCGCCCAGAAACCGAAAACTTCTGAATAAAACAATCCGGTCGACCAAATATCGGCACCGGGAAAGATAAAGAAAAACAGCGACACGGCACAGACATACAACCCGACCGAAATCATCGGATGTGAAACACAGGAGTCGGTCAGCTTTTTTAGAATCGGCTTCCGGCCGTTTTCATTAGGAACTTTGTTCTTCATCGCCGCCATTTTGAACGAATTTCGAGGACTGATCCTGAGCATCTAGAAGGTGTCCGAGGTGTTTCACAGGTGTCAAAATGCCGCCAGCTCGAACAAACCGGAGACGTGTTCAAGCCAACGTTCTGGGTTAACCGTCAACCTGTTGTTGGATGCCTAAATCCGGTTCATTCGAAGGTCGATTGCTCGCGCTGGCCTTCTTCCTTGGAGCTGATCTTGCTTCGCCAGCTGTACAACTTGCGATTAGAGTTTCTGGCCGATCAAGGATAAGTCGCTGCACGACCCACAGCGGGGTTTCATTTAGTTTTGCGGCTTCGCGTTGAGTGCACAGGTTGGTCCCATTCCACTCAATATGCTCTTTGCTGGGTTTAGAAGATTGATTTGACGAAAAGTTGCCGCCAACTCGAGCGGTGCTCAGTCGGCGCCGGACGCGTTTCTTTTCACGAAATCCTGAAACACTTTCAGCGTCTCTTCGCTGACATGATGCTCGATACCTTCCGCGTCTTGCTCGGCCACTTCCGCGGAAATTCCTAGTGTAATCAGGAAATCGACGACAATCCTGTGCCGCTTGCGGCAGGCTTCCGCCAGTTGGCGGCCCGCCTCGGTCAAGCGGATATCGCGGTAGCGCTCCTGAAGGATAAGTCCTTCTCGCTTCAGCCTAGCAAGATTTTTCGATACCGTCGGCTGCGCAACACCGAGCCGCTCGGCAATTTCGACCGGACGCGCAGACCCGTTCAGGTGAATCAGTTCCGCGATGAGTTCCACATAGTCCTCGACCATTTCACTCTGGTGCGCGGTGCGCACAGCCTCGAACCCGCTGGCCTGTTCATCGACACTTCTATCGGACACCTTGGGTGAAGGACCGGTCATGAATGGAACACATCCTCTTTGTTTTCATTGTGATTGTGTATGCCGCGAAATTTGCCACTTGACAATGTGTTAGATTACCCTAAGAAAATTTGCCAGAGCTAAACTTAATAGGCGTAGCTATGAAAACTCTCCTTGCCAGCGCGGTGATCTGCCTTGTTCCGGTCATCGCGCAAGCCACCGCAATCAAAGAAGCCCTCTGGGCTCCACGTGCAGCCGCCTATCGGCACACCTTGTTTCTGGGAAACCTTTCCCCAGTCCCCTGGGAGAAAATCGAAGCCAGCTGGAACCGTGCCGTTCCAGGCAGCTCACTTCCGGATGCCGCGGTTTCCCGGGCAAGTGACGAGGAAGCCGCTGCTCTTAACAGTGCTCTTCAGGTGCAGGACAGGCAGGCGCTGTTTGAAGCGGCAACGGTCATCGTTGCTCAGGGGATACTGCGTCACCTGGAAAATGCGGATGCCGGGCTCGGAACTCCGGAAGCAGCCACTGAGTTGGCCAAGGCCGAAACGCTTTACCGCGCCTTTGAAGATGCTATTCGCACCGTCGATGAGCCTGCCGCTCGCCAGCTTGGCAGGGCATGGCTCATCCTGAACTCGTCCCTAGGCAGTGGCGGCGTTCTGGGCCAAGGCGGACAGGAAAGCAACAAGTCAGAATTCGCAAACGCCCGCAAAGATGTTTCCGATTACATTCGTACCAACTACCTGCCGGCAGAATTTGCAACCCGTGACAAGCTGGCTCCTGTTCCGGAAACGGTTTTCCTTTCTGGACAGGAAGTGAAACTGCCTGCAACATTGCCTCCGGGATCAAACATCGCCGATCAAAGCGAGCTGCCGCGCCTTATTCTTCAACTCGAGGAAGCCGGTGAAGACGAAGCCAACCTGCCGCTTGTCGCTTATGGCGACATGCTGTTTGACAGTCCTGAGATCTTCGGCGGTCCTGCGCAGGAACTCGGGATTGCCTGTTCCACCTGCCATAACAGATCCGACATCAACAGGGAGTTCTTCATTCCGGGCCTCAGCTATCGCCCCGGGGGAATGGATGTCGACGGTGCCTTCTTCAATCCGATGTTCAATGACCGGAAGGACGATCACCTCGATACGCCGTCGATGCGCGGTATACGGTTCACCGCGCCTTATGGCCGTGACGGACGCGAACCCAGTCTGCGCCGTTTCATCCGCAACGTGATCGTTACCGAATTTGCCGGCAAGGAGCCGACCCCGTTCCAGCTTGATGCGCTAGTCGCCTATGTCCGTGAGTTCGACTGGCTGCCGAATCCGCAAATCGACCGGGCAGGCCGGTTGACCGACAAGGCCTCCGACGCGGCAAAGCAGGGTGAAGCCATCTTCAACACTGATTTTCCAGGACTGAACGGCAAGTCCTGCGCGTCCTGCCACACGCCGGATCAGAATTTCACCGATGGACTGACACACGATATCGGCAGCTCGGAGCCACCCTTCCCCGGAGGCACGGCTACCGCCTTCGAAACGCCAACGCTGCGCAACATTAACTTCACCGCCCCCTATATGCATGATGGTTCGCTGCCGACGCTGGCCAGCGTTGTGGATTGGTTCAACGACACCAGGAATCTTGGGTTGGACGAAGAGCAACGAGCAGACCTGACGGCGTATCTGGAAGCCATCGGCGATGGCGAAGAGCCCTATCAGCGCTTTGAAGGCCGTGACAGTGTCTTCCGCCTGTCCTGGGAAGAGCTGACTACTTTCGCGTCAACCCTGGACACTCTTCTGCCCGCCCGCGATGTCCAGAATATCGCGTTGCTCATCGATACGGTTGCGCCGGATCTTGCAGCCGACGCCAGCGTGATGACCAATCAGGCGGCAAAATCCGAAATCTATGAACTCAGCGCCATCCTGAGGGCCGTGGGCGATGCCAGCGCTGAAGGTGACTGGGGCGACGCGGAACAGCAATGGCAAAAGTTCAAGACCATGCAGGCCGCAATTGACGAGAGGATGTTTTGATGCTGAACCGCCGTACGTTCTTGGCCGCTGCCTCCGCCAGCTTCGTCCTGCCGGCTTTTGCCGCCGAGGAGGGTCTGACCTTGGCCTTCATACCGCAGGAGAACCCGGAAAAGCTTCTGGGAGATATCAAAGTCATCACCGGCTGGCTTTCGGAGCAAATGAGCGTCCCCGTCACCGGTTTCGTCACTTTTGACCATGCAGCCGCCGTCGAGGCGCTTCGAAACGGCGATGCTGACATTTCCTTCATGGGCGCCCTGCCATTTGTTCTCGCGGAAGATCAGCTCGGAGCGGTACCGCTTTTGTCGGAAGTCTACCGGGGTCAGCCCAGCTACTCCGGACGAGTCTTCGTCCGCAAGGACAGCGGCATTGAAACCCTTGCCGATCTCAAGGGGCGTGACATTGCCTTCGCAGACCCTGTATCGGAATCCGGTTATATCTATCCGCTGGATCTGTTTGTCCGCGAGGGCCTGATTGCCGATGCGGCGGATGCCGACAGCTTCTTCGGCAGGAAATTCTTTGCCGGTGGATACCAGCAGGCGATGCAGGCCATGGCAAACGGATTGGTCGATGCCTCCGGAGCGAGCCAATATGCGGACCTCTTTTTAACACCGGACCAGCAGGCAGAAGTCAGGGTTCTGGCGGAATCGGAACAGATCCCGAGTCATGCGGTCATTGCACGCCCCGGCCTTGATGCCGGATTGCAGGCAAAGTTCGTTAAGGTGATGCTCAGCCTGAACGATCCGGAAAACCGCTACCTGCTGGCCTATCTCTACGGCCCGGACGGTTACGTTACCGCCGACCCGGAAGTCTATGAAGGCGTTCGCGAAACCGCGCGGCGCTATGGTTTCCTGAAATGAGTGTTGCCGCCGCCCTTTGCGATGTTACGCATCAGTTCGATGAGCATCCAGCCCTGTCGAATATCTCCCTGACCCTGAAGGAAGGAGAGACCGTTGCGTTTCTGGGGCCGTCAGGGGCGGGAAAGTCAACCCTGCTGGCACTTCTCGACGGGCGGTTGCGGAACTGGCGCGGTACGGCAGAAGTTCTGGAGACACCTTACTCGGCGACAGCACGTCCCCCGAGAGATGCAAGATCGGAGGTAGGCTTCATTTTCCAGGAATTCGCGCTGGTTGACCGGTTGAGCGTTTACCAGAACGTGATGAACGGAAGGCTTGGCCGGATGCGGACCTGGCAATCGCTCTGGAGCCGCTTCGGTGAACGCGATCACCTTGTCGTCTCCGGTGTTCTGGAGGATACCGGATTGACCGATCTGGCCGCGCGCCGCGCGGACAAACTCTCCGGCGGACAACGGCAACGCACCGCCATCGCCCGGTGTCTGGCCCAGGAACCGAAACTGATCCTGGCAGACGAACCGGTCAGCAATCTCGACCCGGCCAATGCCGAGAAAATTCTCGGCCTGATTACAGGTGCTGCCCGCAAACGCGGCATCACCGTCGTCTTCAGCTCGCATCAGCCGGAGCTGTCACAGCGTTTCGCCGATCGCATCATCGGCCTGCGCGACGGCAAACTGCTCTTCGACCGGCCTTCGGGGCAGGTAAGCGCTGCCGATATTTCGGAGCTTTATCATGGCGCGTCTCCGAGCGCCGAACTGCGTGTGGTGAGTTGATGTCGCGCACCGTGACCTGGCTTGTGCTGGCCGCTGCCATCTTGTGGTCACTGGGAAGCGCAGATATGGGATTGGAAAAGCTCCCCGGCGCAAAGGCGCGCCTGGGCGAATTTTTCGGCCGGATGCTGCCGCCAGACATGTCCATTTGGCCGGAAGTTTTGCAAGGTCTGGCGGAGACCCTGCGCATTGCCATTCTGGGAACTTTCTTCGCCGTCCTGTTTTCCGTCGTTCTTGGCATTTTGGCAGCGGAAACACTGGTTCCGCCGGCAATCTGGCGGCCCGTCCGATCGCTGCTTGCGATCGTGCGGGCAATTCCGCTGATCCTGGTTGCCATGCTGATGGTCGGTGCAGTCGGCCTTGGACCGTTGCCCGGTATCCTGGCAGTGACATTTCACGCAACGGGCATGCTGGCGAAATTTTACGCAGAGGCGATCGATACCGTCTCGCCCGAACCGGTGAAGGCACTGGAAAGCGCGGGCGCCAACAGATTACAGCAACTGCGCTGGGGGATCTGGCCGCAAATGGCGCCGCTGGTTCTGCGCGATACCGTCTTCCGGTTCGAACTGAATTTGCGCGAGAGCCTGATCCTCGGCGTCGTCGGCGCAGGCGGCATCGGTCTATATATTCAGACCTACGTCCGCTCGTTTCAGTACGACAAGGCAGCGACGGTGACGCTGGCGATCATCATTCTTGTGCTGCTATCAGAAGCCGTGAACACCGCTTTGCAGAAACGCTTCTCCTGATTAGATGTGCAGCTTTTCGAACTGATCATGATGTCCAAAGAAGCTGCGACCCTAAAAACGCAACTAATTCCGAAGCCTAATCAGCGGGCTCCTTCCTCACTGTTCTGCGCATCAATTAAGACCGCGGTCCCAGAGGAAGGCTCCAGGACGTCTAGAGTAAACCGTTACTTCCTTGGTACGCTGGCAACAGTGGTCACGCGGGCGTCGTCAATCCCGGTCCAAAGCGCGGCGGAATACGGAGATTGACGTTTAATGTATCGGTACGGCGTCGAATACCAAGGCAGAACTGTTTCAGCTTGGTTGTCCAATATCATGTCCCCGTAGTCCGTGCGGACTGTCAGCACAGCATGACCACCATTCTGGAGGTCCTTTGCGACGGTGATTAGCAGAGTGCTGCGCGGCCATCCCGCATTTAGAAGCTCTCGTTGCTTTTCAAGGACATATTCCTCACAATCTCCATATCCGTCGTCTGGGTAGGTCCAATACTCTGGTTTGCCATAGAGATCGTCATCGGTCATTGGCCGAACACGACGATTTACATCCGTGTTAATCGCGAGCAATTCCTGCCATCTTTCTTCCGTCAATTTTACGACGACCGGCTCATAGCGTTCATTTGAACAAGCACCAATGTTGTCTCGGCAAAACTGTACGTATCCGATGGGTGCTTTGACGTCTTGTTTCATGTCCATAAAGCGCCCGGTATCGGCTGACGCAGACGCGGAAGAAGTTACCAACAATGCCAGAAAAGTTGTTGGCAGAAGTATATTTTGTAGTCTTTTCATCCCAAAGCCCTCCCTTAAGGCTGGCTTCACGATGTCATCTTGAATTTTATTTTAATAAAAGCTTCTCAGTAAGTATTGAGTCAAATAAAAAGAAATATAAACTAATATTTGAATTACATTTTACTATAATTCTAATTAGACTTGTCTAAAATTTTATCTTTCTCCTGCAACAAACTGATATGCTTACATTTCTTCCGTTGATGGTCCTTGAATTAAATAAAGGAGGATTTGGCGTGCACCCTGACAATCGAGAGCTTAAAAAGAAATCCAGAAGGCAATTCAGGTGAATATTTCGGCAAGTTTTTTGAAGGCAGAGCAACCCATTGATTGGATCGCCGCGACCAAACGAGGTTCCACAGCATACGTCCAACAACTACAGGCGGCCTGATCCCGCTCGTGACAATTCAACCTTTTTGAGAATGGCCTTACGGCCGAAAAAGACGGCCCTCGCAGAGGGCCTCTCACTGCTACCTTGGAAAAACAATCCAACACAGTTCCAACGTCGTATGTACAGTACCGATATGTTGGCTGGGTATAGTCGATGGACGCACTTGAAGAATGGATCAGAGTAAATTCGTACTTGGTATACGGGATACTATTTTTTTATTGTGCGATGAAAAGTGGGGCTCTGCCGCTGTTTGCTGCTATCTTTGCCAGCACTGATGATCTTTCGATATTTGCAGTATCTGCGGCATCCTTTCTTGGCGGATACTTAGGTGATGAAGCACGGTTTTATCTTGCGCGGCGATATGGTGACTATTTGACAAGCCGGCTGCCAAGATTAGGTGTGATTGTCAAACGAGCTGAAGGCTTGCTTGCGAGGCACGGAGCCAAATACATTTTTTTGTACCGATATCCAAAAGGTATGCGAACGATCGGCGCATTTCCGGTCGGGTTAAGCAATATGTCCTGGTTGCGTTTCACTGTTTTCAACGCAGGATCCGCTGCCTTGTGGACCATGTTGCTAGTTGCGTTTGGATATGTGTTTGGTGTTGCGATAGTAGAGACTGTAGAACGTAACTGGGGCTGGCTTAGCGTTGTCGCGCTAGGGGTATTCGCAAGTTTGGTGTGGCTTGTCTATCGCAATAATTTGACGAGTGCGCAAAAGGGATTACGAACCCCCTAGTGTCAAAAACAAATAATAACCACTTTTCCCGATAATTAAATGTGCAGCTACTGTGCTTGTATATGTAACAGCTCTGTTCTTTCTGAGTTGCGAGAGAGCCAAAAGCTCTCGACGAATTCGTACAGCGCGGAAATCGAATAATGAACACAGCTCTCCCGAGATGTGAGTCTCCTAACGAAGTGTCAGGTAGTTATGCATTTGGAGATGTTTAAACAGGCACAAATCGCCCGTAGGGTGCTGAGTGTGAGCATGACAATTTTCACGCTTCTGCTCGCGGGATGTGTAGGTTCGTCACTCGAAATGGAATCACGCGGAGAAATTGCAATTCCATACAAGGTCACGGCGTTGATGCGCAACAAAGGGGTCAAGGGATCGGATCCCGTTTTTATCCGAATTTTTAAACAGGAAAGTGAGCTTGAGGTTTGGAAAAAAAGACGCGCCGGCGATTATGTCCTCCTAAAAACATACGAGATGTGTCGTTGGTCCGGCGATCTGGGTCCCAAACGAGCAGAAGGTGATCGCCAGGCACCTGAAGGCATATATGAAGTCACGCTCGGGAGGCTAAACCCCAACTCCAAGTATTTCCTTTCATTTGATTTGGGGTATCCGAACAAACTCGAGCGCGCGAAGGGTTACTCTGGAACTGCGCTCATGGTCCACGGAGCCTGCTCGTCTTCCGGGTGCTTCGCAATCACAGACGAGCAAATCACCGAAGTGTATGCTCTAGTTCGGGACGCATTGCGCGCCGGGCAACCTTCCGTGCAGGTGCAATCACTCCCTTTTCGCATGACACCTGAAAATCTTGCGAGGCACTACGACAATCCAAACCTCAGTTTCTGGCTGGACCTCAAAGAAGCTTCCACCACGTTCGAAGTCCTGCGGCGTCCGCCAGAATTCCGATTTTGCGAAGGAAGATATCGTTTTGGAGCAGCGAAGGACCCAGGAGCTGACTACGGCCCACTTGGACAGTGCCCGCAGTTGGAACAACCACCGCAAAGAGTTTCAGAAAAGATTGCTGCTGACCTAAGCTCAGTTGAACAACTTCGGGAAGGGGGCGGCAATATCGTAAGTTCTTACGCCGACGGTGGAATGCACTCTAGGTTTCGAAATGTTCTTTTGGAAAGGGGAGCTGAATTCCTCGCGAGGAAAACATCGAGTAGCGCCGTACCGGTTAGCAGACCAAAAGCAGCGCTGTCCGACCCATACAAACCTTTGTTGTCTCAGCAATGAATTTTTTTGGTGTTGTGAAATTTAATTGGAGCCTCTGCCTTAGCGAAGCATTCGCGCGACGGGCAGAATGATAACGAGGAGCAATGGCTGGTGAACCAAGTATATCAATAAACTGTTGCGCCCCATCCAGGATAGGATCCTGGTCAGTTTGGTATTGTGCAGATCGGGAAATGAGCGTGAATCGCCGCTCTTTTTGTAAAAAATCTTGGCTAGAAAAACGCCGATCAAGGTCAATCCGGCCCATGGCAGAATTGGAACGAAATCGTTGCTGGGTGGGGGGGAACTAGACACGCCAATCCATGCGAGCCACCGGGTGTTGAACAGTTCCAATTTTAAGAACTGCGGCAGGATGAGTAAGCCAGCTCCCGAGATTAGTGAGACCAGGGCGGGCAAATTTAGAAACAGAACACCCAAAAGAGAAGAAACCGCAATCGCGTGCAAGATGCCGAAAAAAATGTAGGTCTGCGGAAATGCGATCCACGTGACGAATGAAATCGAAATCGCAGCTGCACCGATCATCGCCACACGTGTTACAAATCTATTTAGTTTGAGTCCTTTACCGTGCGCAAGGACAAGGCTCACGCCAACCAGAAACATGAAAGTTCCGGCGAGCAGGCGGCCGAATGCAAGCCAAACAGGATGGAACGCGATTCCGTCGATTAAACCTGAAAACTCGAGATCCCAAACAAAGTGAAAAAGCACAACGCCAAAAATAGCAACACCGCGAACGGTATCGATCAGCAAAATTCGCTGATTTGATAGACTTTCGTGATCATTGCCTGAACTAATCATCTCGCGGGCAGTTAAACCTCTTTCGGCCACAGAAAACGTGATTGGTACATCATTGTTCTAACCGGGAAGACCTGCAAACCCAGTTTGGCGGACCGGCTCTAAATTCCAAGTGAACGAATGGTGCTGAAATATCCCGATCAATATTGGCTACGAATGCTTAACCATACTGGGTCGTCAAAGTGCACCAAGCACCTGACGGTGGCCAAAGATACAGTTTTGTCGCAAAGTTTTCTTCGGCGGTTTTGTTTGGTCTGAAATCCTGGAAGGCGTTCATTTAGTCTCGGTAATGTCGATTAGAGCTGTTTCACTTGTTGAAAACGCTGCGCATCCAGCCCCAACCCGCTTGAATTCAGGTTTCCCCTTTCCATGCCAGGAGCCGCATAGCATTTGCGGTGACGAGTACTGTTGCGCCTGTGTCGGCAAGGATTGCTGGCCAAAGACCGGTTACACCCAAAACGGTCGTCACCAAAAACAAAGTTTTCAGGCCCAGAGCCATCCCCACGTTCAGTTTAATGTTCCTCATCACCGCATGAGACAGGTTTATCATCTTGGCAACGTCCATCACCCGCCCATGCAATATGGCAGCGTCGGCAGTTTCAAGTGCCACATCCGTGCCCCCTCCCATGGCGATGCCGATATCCGCGGCGGCCAGAGCCGGCGCGTCGTTGATGCCGTCTCCCACCTTGGCAACTTTCAGGCCGTCCGCGCGTAGTTCATTCACGACCCGTTGCTTGTCTTGCGGTAGAAGGTCCGCACGCGGCTCGATGCCAAGCGTGTCTGCAATCGCCGTGGCAGTTCGGGTGTTATCGCCCGTCAGCATCAGCGTGCGGATTCCCTTCGTCTTTAAGGAAGCGAGACCGTCTATCGCATCTGTCCTTGGTTCGTCACGCATGGCGAAAAGAGCGGAAACCTTGTTGTCTACAAGCAGCACAGAAACAGTTTTGCCCTCGGCATTGAACGCATCTACAACCGCAATCTGATTTTCAGTCATGCTGACCCGGTCGCGAGCAGCGGTCGCGGATCCAAGAAAAACCGGCACACCGCCAACCCGCCCTTCGACGCCTTTCCCGGTGACCGCGCGTGCTTCGGATGCAGGCGGAATGGGTGCATTCTCCGAGGCAGCCTTTTGCAAAACTGCGAGAGCAAGTGGATGGTTCGATCCCTGCTCCAATGCTGCCGCAAGGCTCAGCAACCGCTGATCGCTGCTCCCAAATGACCTGATATCGGTAACCACCGGCCGTCCTTCTGTGAGAGTTCCGGTTTTGTCGAAAGCCACCGCCGTTATCGCTGAAAAACCCTCAAGCACGGCGCCCCCCTTCATTAGGAGGCCGCGCCGAGCCCCGCTCGCCAGACCGGCGGCAACTGCCGCCGGTGTGGAAATAACCAGGGCGCAAGGGCAGCCAATCAAGAGAATGGCAAGTCCCTTGTAGATCCATTCGCTCCAGTCAGCGCCAGCAAAGACTGGCGGCACCGTCGCAATAAGAGCTCCCAACACAAGAACCCCTGGCGTATAGTAGCGTGAGAACCGGTCAATGAACCGCTCGGTCGGTGCCTTACTAGATTGTGCCTCTTCGACCAGACGGACCACGCGGGCGATCGTATTATCGTCGGCGGCAGCAGTCACTCTGATGCGCAAAACTCCGTCTAGACTAATGGTTCCTGCATATACTGTGTCCCCCTGTGACTTACGTCTGGGGACACTCTCGCCGGTCACAGGTGCTTCGTTTATCTCGGACGAACCTTCAGTGATTTCCCCATCTGCGGCAATACGATCACCCGGCCTCACAACGATGACGTCGCCAACAGAAAGCCTATCTGCGGGCACTTCCGAGATGGTATTTCCTTGTTCCAGATAGGCAGTCTTTGGAATCAAATCGGCGAGGCCCGCAATACTGGCCCGCGCACGCTCAGCAGCAACACCCTCCAACATTTCACCAACCAGAAAGAGAAAGACTACAACAGCAGCTTCTTCGGTTGCCCCTATCAGCACCGCACCAACCGCCGCGACAGTCATCAGCGTTTCTATTGAAAACGGGCTGCCCAATGTGGCGGCCACAAACGCACGGCGCGCCACCGGAACGAGACCGACTAGCATAGCAATCAAGAACGCCCAATACGCCGCTTCCGGAATTAGTTGGCCAATCAAAAAAGCACTGATGAGTGCCATGCCGCACGAAATCGTCAACAGAGCCTTGCGTGTCCTCCACCATGGTTGATCCGCAACATGGCTCGCATGGTTTTGCGACATGGGTTCGGCCGGCGCGATGCCAAAACCGAGGTGCCTTACCCGCTGCATGACCTGGTTTTTGGAAACCGTACCGTCATGGCTGATCGACAAACTGGCTCCGGGCACGGATACTGCCACCTCCTCAATCCCCGGCAAGCGGCGTAAAGCGGTGTCGATCTTTGAAGCGCATGAGGCACAATCCATGCCTTCGACTCTGAAACGGACTATTAGTTTTGAACTGTCGGGGTGTATAGTCATTTGCGGCCTCTTGCACTTTCTCTCTGCAAGATAGCCTCTCTAGTAACTAGAGCTTCAAGTGACGCAGGCGATTTTTTTCAATTTCACAGCTTTGTCAAAGTGCTGGCGTTTCAAATTTCATTTTCCGTTTTCGCAGTTATGGATTTCTTGAGAATTTATCTGTACGTATTGCGAATGCGTAAGTGGGTCTTAACCATACTGATTGTGTTTTATACGGGGCTTCATTCCGCCGCCGCAATTGGTGCTGCCCAGACAGCCGGGGAGCCGGTGCTTCCAGACCAAAAAGCAGTTCAAAACGCCTCGATCGTGTCCGAAACACTCACGTCGCATAACCTCAGGTGCTGCAATCGAACGAGCAACCAAGCAAAGTCTCAAAAACTAGCCAAGTGTGGAGTCGATTGCGTGTCAATTGCGGGTTCGTTGGAACCGAGATTTTTGAAGGCGGAATTGGTTTTGGAAGATACTGTATTGCTTGGCCTTTTTTCCAAAGATCCAAAGCCAGAAGACAGGCCTCCAAGAATTTACTGACACGTGGCAGCTTTATCGCTGCAAAGCTTCCTGCGATCGTTAGTAATTTTTTGGAGAAAAGCGATGATTACTCGTCGTAATTTACTCATTGGCTCCGTCGGAGCAGTTGGAGCCTTTGTCATGCCTGCTTATGCACATGACAAGAAACAGTTCAAGATCGACCCCAAATTCGAACCGCAATCCGTACGATACTTTTCCTATCCTCCTGGGACGATAGTTGTCGATACGAAAAATCATTTCCTCTACCTCGTTCAGAGTTTCGGCAGGGCGCGCCGCTATGGAATTGGTGTCGGCAAAGCGGGATTGTCGCTGAAAGGGGAGGCGGTAATAAAACGCAAGGCGGAGTGGCCAAGCTGGCGTCCCACCGCAAACATGATACGTCGTAACCCCGGCAAATATCGGAAATACGCAAATGGTGTCCCTGGTGGACCGAATAACCCTCTTGGATCAAGAGCGCTTTACCTTTATCGAAACGGTCGGGACACCATGTACCGGATCCATGGAACCACCGAACCTTCCTCTATCGGTCGATCCGTCTCTAACGGCTGCGTTCGGATGATCAATGCTCATGTTGAAGATCTCTATGAACGCGTGCCTTTAGGCACAAGAGTGGTCGTTTTGTGAGTACCCAATAGCCGAAAACTCTGGTCAGGCACGTGGCTGCATCCGGCGCGTGCCTTTACAAATGAGAGCTGCATTAGCCCAAGAAGACAGAAACCCAAGTACGAGCTTTGGACGATCATTTGTCGAGCGTTTCATCTGACCGCTTTGATCGACTTTTACGTATGGAGAGAAAAAGCATTATTTGGTTGATCTGAAAGGTCTTGGCTATTTCCCCAAACAAACAAGTAGTATCTGAATGACTTACCTCTCAAGAAGATCCTTTCTTTCAGGATCGGCATGCTTTGCTAGCGTCGTTGTTAGCGGATGTGCCTCTGACAAGGCACATATAAAACCAGTGCCATATTCTGAAGACCCAGCCTACATATCGATGTATGGCGCTATGCCAACCGAGCGGTTTCCGCTACCGGCAATTAACTTGAAAAAAGTACCAGAGCGTTTCTACCGCCAGCAAGTTGATTACAACACTCCTGAAAAAGTGGGCACACTTGTTGTCGACACGCAAAACTTTTATCTCTACCTGGTTCAGGAAAACAAAAAGGCAATGCGATATGGAGTGGGGCTTGGTCGGGCCGGATTCGAATGGTCAGGACGGGCTCGGATTGCGCGCAAGACTGAGTGGCCCAAATGGACACCACCAGAGGAAATGATCGAGCGGGAACCGGAACTCGAGAAATGGAGTTGGCGGAACGGTGGAATGCCTCCCGGGTTGGAAAATCCTCTAGGAGCGAGAGCGCTTTATATTTTTCAGGGAAATCGCGACACGCTCTATCGCTTACATGGAACTTCTGAATATTGGACAATTGGCACCGCGGTTTCCAGCGGCTGCGTCAGATTGATGAACCAAGACATAATCGATCTTTTTGGACGGGTGCCTGTCGGGTCACCGATTGTAGTATTGTCGTGAACCGACAATCGGTAAATTCAGCTGGTTACGGGGACGATGTACGGCGAATTGTCAAATTGTCCCTTATAACTCTGGGATCGATTGTTCGGCCGCACGGCCTTAACAGCTCACAAGGCCGCAGTAACCAAACATCGCGGCAATCCGATTTGATCGCACCATGCGTTAGCTGCGGCATGTTGTCCGTCGTCAGATGATTTGGGGCAGGATTGCCTGATCGGTCACGGAGGATCTGGCTCATTTTTCTTTTAGTTTACGCTGTGCTCTGACGGTGCAGCAAGCGGCGTCTGTGGATTGTCCGTTCTTTGATCTCCTTTCTTCGTCTGAGGATTGTTTCGCCCCTGCCAAAGTAAACATCGGCTGGTGTTAGATTGCCGAGGCTTTCATGATAGCGCTGATGATTATAGTGCTCGATGAACGCGCCGATTGCCTGTTCGAGTGCGCCAGGCAGGTAGTAGTTTTCGAGCAGGATGCGGTTCTTGAGCGTCTGGTGCCAACGCTCGATCTTCCCCTGTGTCTGTGGATGATTGGGGGCGCCGCGGACATGGTCCATGCCCTGATCCTCGAGCCAATCAGCCAGGTCGCCGGAGATATAACTGCTGCCATTGTCACTGAGCAGGCGCGGCCGGTGGGTGACGGTGACGCTGTTGCAGCCTGAAGCAATCAAGGCCTCCTCAAGGGTAGCAGTGACGTCTCCGGCTTTCATGGTCGCACAAAGCCGCCAGGCAACAACGTAGCGGCTGTAGTCATCCAGGATTGTCGAGAGATAGAACCAACCCCAACCGACAACCTTGAGATAGGTGAAGTCGGTTTGCCAAAGCTGGTTTGGCCGAACGGTCTTCTCATGGAACTCATCTGCTGCCTTGATGGTGATGTATGACGGGCTCGGGATCAGGTCCTGCGCTTACAGAAGCCTATAGACACTGGCCTCGGAGACAAAATAGCGCTCTGTATCGGTAAACCGGACCGCCAGTTCTCTGGGCGATAGATCAGGTTCTTCCAACGCCAGATCGACGATCTGTCGGCGCACGGCATCAGGGATGCGGTTCCAGACCCGACCCGGTCGTGACGACCGGTCCGCAAGCCCGGCCTCGCCAAGCGACAGATACCGGTCATACCAGCGATAGAAAGTCGTCCGCGGGATGCCCAGCATGTCCAGGGTTCGCTTTGCCGGAAGATGTGACTGTTCGACGATGCGAATGATATCGAGCTTCTCGGATGCCGGATATCTCATTCGTCGTCTTCCCCATCGCCGGTCATGCTTTTTTTGAGTAGTCGGTTCTCCAGGGTCAGATCGGCAACGGCCTCCTTCAACGCCGATGCTTCAGCCCGAAGCTCCTTCACCTCCGGTGCCGTTGCCTGTCGGCTCGTATCTCCTGCAAGGCGCCGTTTCCCGGCTTCTAGAAATTCCTTTGACCAACTGTAATAGAGGCTCTGGGCAATACCCTCGCGACGGCACAGTTCGGCGATGCTTTCTTCGCCGCGCAAGCCTTCGAGCACGATCCGTATCTTCTCTTCGGCGTTGAACTGCCGACGGGTCTTGCGCCTGATGTCTCTGACAGCATTCTCGGCCGACTGTTTTTGCTTCCCGGATTTCATTCTCATCTGCACTCCTTGACGGTTACGATGAGCCTGAAATCCTCCGTTATGCAATTAATCTAATCTGTCCCAGTGGCGCTGACGGACGACACGGCATGTCACGTTTGCTTATAAGACCGATCATGCCCAAACAACGGAACATCGTTTTCGCACACACCCTCGCGCTCAAACTCCAGAGTGGTATGAACGATGCCGAAGGAATCTGATAGTTTTTCTTTCAGCTCCAACTTGATTGCCTCCAACTGTTTCCAGTCAACTTCTTCGACGACTACATGAGCGTCCAACGCTGGAGCGTTCTCTTCCATCTGCCATAGGTGTACATGATGTACCTCGCGAACCCCAGATGTTGCGCGCAGTAGATCGACGACATCATGTCCTTCGATGTCCGGGGGACTCCCCAGCATCAACGTTCTGACCGGTCCGCCAATCTCCGTCACTGCCAGATAGAGGATGTATCCCGCAATGCCGATGGTAACAGCGGGGTCGACCCATCGCATATCGAATAGGATGATCAAGGTCCCGCCGACGATTACCGCAACGGACGCCAGTGCATCCGATAGGTTGTGCAAGAACAGGGCACGAATGTTCTGACTTCCCTTTTGCATCGACCAGGTCAGTGCTGCTGTCAAAGCATCTACGCCGAGAGCAAACCCTGCGATAATCACGACCGTCCAGCCCTGGACGTCCGGTGGTTCAATCAGGCGCATTCCTCCTTCATAAATTAGGTAAAGGCCGACGATAATAAGGGTCGTATAATTGATGAGCGCAGCTACTGTTTCTATGCGTCCGTAGCCGAATGTCATACGTTCATCCGCAGGGCGCCGCGCAATCTTGCGGGCAGCGAAGGCAATAATCAGCGCGGCCATGTCTGAAAAATTGTGCAAGGCGTCTGCAATCAGTGCAAGGCTTCCGGCAAAGAGGCCGCCCACTATTTGTGCGATCGTCAGAAGGCCATTAGCCCAAATTGCCACGCCGACTCTGCGGTCGCCGCTTTGAGGATCGAGGTGCACGTGACTATGCCCGTGGTGGTCATGCGGCATCTGCGATACCTCCGTGATCATGGATTGCAGACCTACTGGGCTTTAATCGACCTGATCGAATGGCACGGACGCGAGTGTTCATCCAGTGACGTATGATGAACCGGTAAAGCCAGCCCCTCACTCGTCCGAATTTTTGCATGTGCTCTGAATAGAATTGATCCGGCGTTTCAAACACACCAAAGTCCTGCTCGATGCCCGTCTCTTGAATGTAGGTGTCATGCCCCTCCCAGCGAACCGGTGGCGCGTCAAGGCAATCGGTGCCCGCACCGAAACCACACAAGCTCTTGTTTCCGAAAAAGGTCTGCTGGAGAACGCTCAAGAATTTTTCATCTAGAATGAATCCTTCGAGATTAATCCATTTGCCGTCGAACTCGACCTCAACCCAGGAATGAAGAATTTCTTGTGGTGCGATCGGAAAGATCAAATCCGGGACGACACCACGTTGTAGCTCCTTGTGAATCGTGAACCCTCGCAGGCGGCACTTGATACCTACACCGCGCAATAGCGCCATTAGGAGCGTTCCCTTGGTGTTGCACTGGCCGTACCCATCTCGAAGTACTTCAGACGCGGGAATGTTGTCCGCCCGATTGTAGCCGAAGGCGATTTCGTTTCGAACAAAGTCGTAGATTGCGCCTATGCGATCGTACTGAGGCAGTCGGAGCCATTTCCGATCTTCAGTCAGACGGACAACGGATGGTGCGCGGTAATCGAGTAACTGCGTGGCGGCAAGAAGGGGGGCAGCATCGGGCATGTGATTGTTCCTCGTATCGACCGAGTATGTATGTAGTTTCTATAGTCGCTAGAGGTTTAAGAGGTGGCCACCCAAAAAATTTAGACTCTGAAGGGCAGCTGTTGCTCCCTGTCTGCGAACGAAATTCCGACAAGGCCCATTACTCTGGTTTCTGTACTATCTCACCCGCAAAGGGAACATGTGGGTTGTTTGATTTTCAGAATCTAATTTGCGATGCCGCCGCCCCGATTTATTTCCGAACCGAAGACGGCCATAAAGTTTAAGACATGATCCATCATCAGAGCCAAGCAAGTAATAGGCGGGGAAAATCGAAGCAATGACCGTCAAAGTAGTGCCTAAGCACCTATCTCATCGTGATCAGTTAAACACTCGGAGTGGTCTCGGAGTACCTCTAATACCCGACAGTCAGCTGTGCGGCCACCGCTGCATTCACGGACCATGCGCTTTAGTTCTGTGCGAAGCGCCTGCAAACGCGCGATGCGCTGTTCGACCTGCTTAAGCTGCCGACGTGCAATCGTGTCAGCCTTGCCGCAGGGCCGGTCGGGATGATCGCAGAGGTCCAGGAGCTCCCGGATTTCTTCCAATGAAAAACCAAGCTGCCGCGAATGGCGAATAAATGAAAGTTTGTCGAGTTGCTCATTACTATAGCGTCTCTGTCCCCCCTCAGTACGGTCCGGTTCTGGTAGAAGCCCGATCTGTTCATAATAGCGAATAGTCTGCACTTTCGTGCCTGTTTTCTTTGCAAGACCGCCGATCGTGAGCATGAATTAGTTATCCAAATACAAAATTGTACGGAGCGAAATGGACTTTCAGCAGCGCCGAACCTAAGCTATTTGCTTCCGCGCGACAATCAAGCACGTCCGCAAATTTGAGCTTGAACCTCTAGTGGCTTTAGGAATTATACGTGTTCCGAAAAAGGTAATTCAGTAGTCAGTTACTGCCACATTCGAACTGTTTGATCTCCAAACGTGTACGAACTCTGAGGTTTTTAGGACGCGCCGGATACTGGTGGTCGTGTTTTTTGGCAACCAGTTTTGCTGCTCTACCGGAAACCCACGCCACAATAGACATCCTCGCATTGGATTTGACCAAAATGAAAACAATTCACACCTCTACCGGCGCTGACCGGAACGCGTCTGTAAACCTGACAAATGATTTACGGCCACTTGTGAGGGAGAGTAGTTGGTACAACGACATGCCCGGCGAAGCAGTTTTCACCACACTAGAAGAGGGGATCTGACTTTATGGCCCGCTTTTCCGGAGAAATGGCCCTAGTCCTTGCCTGGATCGTATCACTCGTCGCTACACTCGCTGTATTATTCATCGGCGAAGTGTTGGGCCAAACGCCTTGCGTGCTCTGTTGGTTTCAGCGGGCCTTCATGTTTCCGTTGGTCATTGTCCTTGGTTTTGGTCTTTGGTGGCATGACCGCCGAGTTGGTCGCTATGGTCTAGTGTTGGCACTTGGAGGCGGTGCCGTTGCACTCTGGCACCTAGGCCTTTACGCAGGCCTGATTCCCGAGCCCATTCAGCCATGCTCTGCAATTGGTCCTTCCTGCACGGATTCCAACCAATTGATCCTTGGCATTCCGATCCCTTTGATGGCGTTCGTCGCGTTCGCACTCATCAGCCTATTGTCCGCCCTGTCACTCAAGGAGACACATAAATGAACCGCCGCACCTTGATCTTGTCTGTGCTCGCACCTGCGAGTGCCAGCTTCGTCGGTGCCGCCTGGTATGTGAACCGCCAAGCGCCTTTGGAGAGTGCCCAACCTCTCGTCTCAGAAGGCAACGAGGTCCTTGTTCGGCCCTATTCACCAATCCTTGGGCCAGAAAACGCACCTGTCACAATTGTAGAGTTCTTTGACCCCGCCTGTGAGGCCTGTCGCGCGTTTCATCCAATTGTGAAAGACCTCTTGGCGCAGCATGAACCCGTGGTTCGTGTCGTGATGCGTTACACGGCATTTCACGGTGCGGCATCTGAAGAAGCGATCCGAATCCTCGAAGCCGCACGAATGCAAGGTGTCTTCGAGCCTGTGCTGGAGGCTGTTTTACGCGAACAGCCCAGGTGGGCTTCGCACGGCTCACCACAGCCAGGTTTGATACTCGGCATTGCCGCTGCCGCGGGTCTTGATGCAGAGGCCGCGCGTACACAAATGCTTGCACCCGACGTCGTTGGGATCCTCAACCAAGACCGTGCGGACGTCGAAGCTGTTGGGGTGCGGCAGACGCCAACATTCTTCGTAAACGGAAAACCGTTGGATCCATTCGGTGATGTTGAGCTGCGGCGCCTGGTCTCGGCGGAAGTTGCCGCGGTTCAGAACTGAACAGCGATCTACAAAGGAAGAATGTAAATGAGAAAGGTACTGCGCCAAACGCTGGTGGCACTCGTGATAATCATAGGGTTCTGTGAAGCCTCCGTAGCAGGCTCAGACAAAGTGCTAATTGAGGATGCATGGTCTCGCACCTCCATCGGTACCAGTCGTCCCGGCGTCGCCTACATGAAAATCCGTAATACCGGCGACGTTGTAGTAACGCTAATAGGCATTAGTACGGATATTGCGCTGAAAACTCAAATTCACAGGACTTCAACGAATAACCAAGGCGTGAGTTCTATGGCGCCAGTCGGTGAAATCGAAATTGCTCCGGGAGAAACAGTTACGCTGGAACCCGGAGGACTTCATGCGATGTTGATGGGGCTGCAACGGAAAATGAAAGAGGGTGAGAGTTTTTTTATGACCCTGGTTTTCTCCGATGGTGGTGAAGTGGCAGTCGAAATTCCGATCCTTGGCATCGCGGCACGTGGACCCGAGAACTGATGCGGCAACGGCGTTTGCTTCAGTATGGCGTATTTGGCGTCGTGGCAATCAGCTTTATTCTTTTTGTCGGCTGGTGGCGTGTCGATGGTCCGGGTGCACCGGAACCTTTCATTCGGCGTCCCCTTGATCTTCCCGCTATGGAGTTTCGGCTCACTGACCACGCAGGAAACGCGGTGGGCCCTGAAGTCCTCACCGGTCGCGCGACGATGGTGTTTTTCGGTTTCACTTTCTGTCCCGACGTTTGCCCCACCACGCTTTCGGACATATCGAGTTGGCTTGAGATGATGGGCGATGACTCGGACGCACTGAATGTGATTTTCATTACAGTTGACCCCGAACGCGATACCGTCGACGCGATGGCTGAGTATGTGGGTTACTTTGACGCGAACATCCGGGGTTGGAGCGGAACGAATGAGCAGATCGCGGTAGCGGCAGATATGTTCCGGGTCACCTATGAAAAGGTACCGACAGATGGTGAAGACTACACCATGAACCATACCGCGAGCGTCTTCTTGTTCAAAACAAACGGGCAGTTTGCTGGGGCTATCGACTACCACGAGACTCGAGAAACCGCAGTGCCCAAAATTCGCCGCGCAATGACTGAAAAAGAGGAAGTGCCTCAATGAGCAAAAGGTATCTGATGAATGTCGGTGTGGCTTCAACGGTCCACTCGCCAAACTGATCCATACTCAAGGAGCGTCTTAACGGATGCTCCCCGGGCTGCAAGCGAACAGTACCGGCATCCCCAAACCGCATCACCGCTTCTTGGCTGTAAGTGCATTCGATCCATAACGAAAAGGCTCTGCTCCATGAAAAAATGTCTCACTGCTCTCATGTTCACTCTTGCATTGTCGTCATCTACGCAGGCATTCGCTGACCAAAGTCTAGTCGAGGTCCGCAAGACCAACGGTTGCGGCTGTTGCCTGGCTTGGATGGAGCATCTTGAGGAAAATGGTTTCAATACGACCGGCGAAGACATGTTTGCCGGACCGTTGACGCGGTTCAAGATCGACAATGGCGTGCCCCAGCGAATGGCCTCTTGCCATACGGCACTTGTTGACGGCTATGTAATCGAGGGTCATGTCCCGGCGACCGATATTCGGCGTCTCCTATCAGAACGTCCAGACGCGATTGGTCTCGCCTTGCCCGAGATGCCGCTCGGCTCACCGGGCATGGATCAGAGCGACATGCGAGAAGCCTATGATGTCTTCCTGATTCGGCGGGACGGTTCGACGGAAGTGTTCGCGAGTTATGCGAGTAATTGAGCGCACCAAAAGGATGGCAATGATGAGACCAATTCTGACGATCGGGTTGGCAGGCGTTGCAACTGCGTTCTTTGTCGATCAGGTATCGAAGTCAATCATCGTCGCAAACAAAGCCAGTTTGACTCCCAGTGTCTCCGTCTTTCCTGGTCTCAATCTTACTTACTTGCAGAACAGCGGCGTGTCATTTGGACTGCTGGGTGAAGTGCATTGGTTTGTTCTTGTCGTGCTGGCGTTTGCCGTCTGCGTCTGGCTGTCGGTGCTTTTGATCAGTGCCGCGAGCAAGTTCGAGGCCTTGGCTTACGGAATGATCATTGGTGGTGCTCTCGGAAATGTCACGGATCGGCTGCGATATCGCGCAGTGACTGACTTTCTTGACTTCTACTTTGGCGCAGCACATTGGCCGTCCTTCAATATGGCCGATGTTTTCGTGGTTGGCGGCTTAGGATTGTTACTTCTTTCTCCGTGGTTGGCCGCTCGACATGCTGGTTCCAGCTGAAACAGAGTAGCGTTCTTTCAATAGAATTTACGCGACCCGCATACTTAAAATCAGCAGGCATGAGGTCCCGAATAATATACGCGTCGCGCAATGCTGGGCGCACGCACGACGGAAACTGAAGGAAGTGTTCGACCGCGATGTCTCCGAGATCGCCGCCGAGGGCTTGCGCCGAATCGCCGAGTTCTACAGGGTCGAAGCTGATATCCGAGGCACGGCGTCCGGGTAGCGGCTCTCGGCCAGACAGGCCCGCACCGCGCCTCCCCTCACTGCCTTCGGACAATAGTTGCAAGAGCAACGCCTCCGGGTCTCCGCCAAGTCTCGTCTCGGTGAGAAGTTCGCCTATATTCATCGTCACTGGGACGGCTTACAGACCTTCCTTCACGTTGGCCGTGTCGAGATCGATTGCAACAGCGTCGGGAATTTGATCCGGCCAATTGCATTGAACAGGAAGAAAGCCTTTTCCGCCGGCCATGACGAAGGTGGCCGCATCGCATCCCTCATCGAGACCGCGAAAATTAACGGCGTGGAGCTCTTCGCCTATCTCAAGACGCCCCTCAAGGCCATCGCCGGCGGCCATCCGAAAATCCGGATCGACGAATTCCTGCCATGCAACTTAACGCCGTCAAACTGAAGCCACGTGGGGCGCAGACTTCGCTTACAGAATAGCGGGAACATGACGCAAAAGGAAATTGCGGCGATCAGTGGCATCAGTCAGCAATATCTGAGCAGCCTGGAACGCGGAAAACGGAACCCAACCGTTATTACAATCTATCAGATTTCATTGGCGCTCAACGTGGATCCGATGGAGTTTCTTCGACGGATCAAGAAGCCGAAAGATTAGCACCACGGCTCGCGATGTCCGTGCCACGGCCGGGCAAGCCCCTCGTTGATGAGAATTTGGCTTACGTCGTTGCCGTTGACCAAGACCCTTGCGAGGGTGCGGCCATACTTGTCCTTGCCATTTCGGAGGATCTGAATGCGTTGTCCGTTCGCCAACTCGGCGAGCCGGCGCTTGGCCTTCTTTGCCATCTGGATTTCATAGGAACATTTTCCGTCGATCTCGGCGGTATCCAGGCCGAGAACCCGCACACGCTCCGAGCCGTGCTTCATGCCGATCAGGAAACTGTCACCGTCCCAAACGCGCAATTGCTGTGGCTGGCATGTCGCAGCACAGAGATACACGGCAACAACGATGTGGCTGGTCATTCTCTGTTGAAGTCCCCGATCTCAGACAGATCGACGCCAATATCCGCCTGGTTCGGATCCAGTGCCCATAGTTGTTTTCGAAGCTTACTCTTTGGATACGGCTCCGCACTTTCATGTTCTGGTACATGCGCACTTTCCTCCAAGGCTGCTTGACTCGGAGCTGCCAAGTCATCGCTCTCACTTTGATTTTCCGCTGTGAACACATACTCCCCGTCGAAATACCCCGACAGGTATGCCTCGATGGCGTCTTGAAAGGCTTCCGGCACCGGCGTGTCGTACCACTTCGTCACAATCCTGTAGACACGGGCAAACAGCGCGGTCCCGATCTTGATGTTGTTGCAGGCGTCGAACACATCCGCGGTGACCTGCGACTTGTCCGAGATGCCAATGCCAACCGGATATTGCGTGATTCCGACGCGCACGACGGCTTTGCCGAGATAATCCTGAACTAGCTTCGCGGCCCCTTGCGGAGATTTTGCCCCTGGCACCAGAAACGTCTTCGACCCGGAACGCACGGTCACACTTAGCGGATCCTCAGAACCCACCGCTGCGATGAACTCCTCAACGATGGCGGGTTGCAGGGAAGGGTCGGCACATTGGTCAATCAGGGCAGCGTCTATCATGGATTCACTCGTTGAATGCGATCACCAGCGGAACATCGAACAGCTTTGCCCATGCTGTGACGCTGGCGCGTTGAATGTCGGTGATGTTGCTTTCACCCGTCCACCAGCCGTTGCCGATCGCAACGATGACGTCTGAGCCCATGGCCATGGATTGCAGGATGGGCCAGACGAGGAGCTGTTCGTAGCAGATCAGAGGCGCGGCGTGGCTGCCCGCGACCTGCATGACGGGATTGTCGAAGAAATAGGCGTTCGCGCCGCCTCCGTCCCCTGTGAACCGCCGCCAGGGCTGCCACATCGAGACAGGGACCGGCATGCGCTCGCGATAGAGAATTCGCGATCCCTTCCCTGACACCTCCACCATCACCGTGTCGTAGCCGCTCTTTTGAACAACAGCCGCACCCCCGATCACAGTCACCGGCAGTTCTGACAAAGCGTCTTTCCAAAGCCGTTCCGTCGTCGGGGTCCATAGTCCGAGCGCACTCTCGGGCAGGACGGCGACTTTCACGCCCTGCGCGGCAGCCTCGCGGACCATGGCAATGGTTTCCCGCTGCTGCTTGTAGCCGGCAGGCTGTCCCGCCCCTTCGTAACCGAAAGTGGTGTTGATGCCGGTCCAGCCCTCAATTACCTTTGGTTGCGTCCAGAATGCGGCGGACCAGGCAGCAAAGCCGGCCACCACCGGAACCGCGATCCGCCAAAGGCTTGTGGTCATCATGAGCAACAGGATCGCGGTTGCTGCCAGCCCCAACCAGCCCCATCCCGGAAAGAGCACACCGGCCGCGGTAATCGGGCTGGCCCAACCCAATATCCCGAAGGGCGGCAGACTCATCAAAACACTTGCGATCAGGTAGCGCAGCATTCGTGGCCATCCGGATCCTCGCGTCCAAAGCGCAGAGTGAACGGCGACAAAGACGAGCGATGCCCCGAACCACAGCCCCAGGCCGATGGCATATTGGGACCCGAAGAAGATGCTGGCGCCCTGAGGCAATCCCCGTGACGCTCCCAGGAAGTGCGCGGCGGCTACCAGTGCCGCCACGGATCGGGACGGAGCGTAAGCCCAGAAAGCCGGAAACAGCATTCCGGCCGGCAACAGGAGCACGTTCCCGGACCAGCCGATTGTGCCGGTCGCCATGCCTCCCAGAATACAAAACAGACTGCGCGCAAATTTAAGGCTGGAAGGTGAACACTTCTCGCGCCAGGCCGAGAATGCCGCTCGCCGGGATGGGTCCAAAATATCTTGAATCATAAGAAGCCATGTAATCGGAATGTACAAAGAGTGCGCCGGCGGGAACGACGCCCCCGGCATAGGCGGTCAAGGTGCGCCCCTGCCCGTCCTTCGCTTGAATGGAAGAATGCGCCAGGCGTTCCCCGTCGATGGAAACCTGGTCGCCCTCGATAGCGATGGTTTGTCCGGGCAGGGCGACGACGGTTTTGATGAGCGGTGCCATGCCGCCATCACACAGGCCTGCCGGAAGGTAGAGCCGTTCTCGCGCCAGTTCGATCGCCGGCGCATTTGCCGGCGGACAGATGAATAGGGTATCGCCCAAACGCACTTCGCGAGGCAATGTCTCGATCCGCCAAAGTCCGAGCGGAAAGCTCGGTGTTGTGTTGATCCGGTATCCTCCGAAGGTTCCGGCTGCGGCAATGCCGCCAATCACCATTCCGCCAAGAGACAGGATGAGCAGAATCCGTCGCCTGTCCTTCCGCCTCACCCCGTTTATCACCGGATCATGCCCTGATCCTTGGACAGATCCTTTTTCAAGGCCTGCGCCTGAGCTTGCTCCAGAGATTGCCTTTTGGCGTTGATCTTCTGGATGGCATTGAACGTCGGCCATGCGTCGGCAAGCCTGGCCCGGTCTTCATCGGCAACCCGGGCAGCCACCTTCTCAAAGGCAATTCCCTCCGGCTTGGCCATGCCGACAAACGCCCTCTCCCCAAACCGCTGATCCAGCTTGACGGCAACTTCCCCCAGCTCGGCCTCGACCATTTTGTCCGCCAGAAGGAAGGACAGGCCCGCATTAAGATCGTTCCGGTCGATGGCATCGCGGATTCGCGACAAGACCGTCTCGGCCACCGGTGACAGCGCCGGTATGTCGATACGTGACAGATCGCGTTCGCGCTCCAGTTCCACGGTACGCAAATCACCGATCTCGGCCCTGAGACGTATATAGGTTTTCACATCATCGCTGAGCTGCGGAACATTGTTTAATGCTTGCTCGCGGTCCTCGCGGGCGGTCCTGCCTGCCAACATGCCAGTCTTGCCGCGTAGCGCACCGAACTGCTCAGGTGTATTGGCCAAATCTTCTGTGAGCCGGTCGCGAGCCGTGGTTTGCGCTTCGCCGTCCAGCTTCAAGATGTCCTTGATCCGCATCGCCTTGACGGCCTGTTCCGGCCGCTCGTAAACGAGCCGGGCGCGGTTCTGAACTTCGGCCCAATGAGTTGTCAACGTGGCATCCGACTGCAACCTGGTCTCCACAGCGTCAGGAATGGACATGGCCCACATTTTCACTCCCGCGATCCAGGGTTGTGATGTGGCAGGATGTTCGCGCGACTGTCTTTGGACGGTATTCGTCTCCTCAGCAAGACCTCGCTCAAGGCCGGTCAAGCCAATCCCCAGCTTTTCACCGAGGGACAATAGCCGCTCACCGAGCTCCGAGAGTTTTGCCTTCTGCTCGGCAAACCAGCGACGCTGGTTCTGGACCATCGCCCTGGCAACCCGTAGTCCATAGAGCCCCCGGCTATTTGCGTAGCTGAGAGCCTGGGCGTAAAGCTCCGAACCCGCGTAATCGAGCGTGGTATCCTTTGCACCCTTCCTGGAAAGCACTTCTGTCAATCCACCGTTCTTCGCGAAGGACAAGGCCCCATGATAGAGCTTTACGTCCTCCCGGTGCCTGGTCATCGCCACATAGGTCAAGTGCCGGTCGAGGGAGAGCGTTGCCAGCACCTTCACCTTGTCGACCGTGGCGCCTTGCGATTTGTGTATCGTTGTCGCGTAGCCATGATCGACATTGCGATAGGTCTTCTGGTTGACCTCGACGCGCCGGATCTGATCGGAACCGATATCACCGATCTCCGCGAGGATGCGCCCTTCGCCCGCCTCGATGACACGCCCGAGCATTCCGTTTTTCACGTTCATGTCACGGTCGTTTTTCAAGAACACGATCTGGTCGCCGACGGCAAAGAACCGATAGCCCTCTTCAGTGCGGAATTTTTCTCCCGTTTCGATCACGCCGCGCTCGATCAACACTAGCCGAGCCATCCGGTTGAGCCGGTACACATCTTCCCGCAAATGCGCCAGCATCAGCATCGACTTCGACGGATCGTAGTCGCGTGACCAGTCGTCGATCAGCTTCCCGAAAACCTGATCCTTGAGCGGCATGTTGATGACATGACCATTGGACTGGTAGGCACGGATCGCGGTTACGACATCGCCGCGCGCAAGATCCATGGACGCATCGCGCATCCATTGTTCACGCTGCCGGTAGATCGTGCCGAGTTCCGCGTATCCGGTTCGATCGGTCAACGACCGGAAGGCAGCGCCCGCTTCAATCGGCTGCAGCTGTTCCGCATCTCCGACCAGAACAAGCTTGGCTCCGGCCTTGGCGATCGTTTCGACAAAGACGCTCATCTGTCGGCTGTCGACCATGCCGGCTTCATCGATCACGAAGACGGACTTTTTGTCAGGGAGCCCCTCTCCCCGTCCCCAGGACAATTGCCAAGACGCCAAAGTGCGCGATGCGATCCCGGCTTCTTTCTCGAGACCCTCGGCCGCCTTGCCCGCAAGTGCGGCGCCGACGACCTGATAGCCGTTTGCCTCCCATACCTCGCGCGCGGCTTTCATCATCGTGGTTTTGCCCGCCCCTGCCCGGCCAACGACCGACGCCATGCGCTCCTCACCCGTGATGCGCTCGATCGCAACGCGCTGCTCATCGGAAAGTTTTTGGACGCTCGAAAGCATTCGGTCGCGCAAACGCGCGTCCACACCATGCGAAGAAACGGACACAAGATGATCCGCCCGCCGCGCCATCTCTGCCTCAAGCCGCATCATCTCCCGGCTGGTAAACTTCGCCGGTTCCATTTCGTCTGTCTCCGGATCAACTGCTTCGACAGCAAGTATCACAACGTCTGGGGAATTCAGAACGCGTGCAAGCAGATCCTGGAACTTAGCCTCATCGTCCACGTAGCGGTGAAGGTATTTTGCAATATCCCGCTCATCGAAAACGCTCTTCTCGCGCGTGATAGCATCAATGACGATTTCCGGCCGGCGCGTGATCCGCCTGACATTTTCAAGACGGCTTTCCGCATGCCAGACCGAGCGTTCCAAGCCGGGTTCGCGCCCTTGCACTTTTGCCTGGCTAGAAATGTTGCGCGCCTGCACACCGATCTTCGATGTGGGCAGCAGTTCAATGCCCTGGGCCTCATAGCTGCGATGATCAATCCGCGCATCGTGCCCGGCAAGCTCCAGGCTCTTGTTTGCATGGATCGACCAAAGCTCACGCCACTGTTTCAGCGTTTCCTTGTCGCCCGCCCAGGCTCGATACTGAATTTTGCCGCCCTTCCGGACAGGCTCGCCATTCTCATCGAGAAGAGTTTCCCACTTCGACCCGAAGCCCTTCTCGGTGAGCGGCGCCATCGTCAGCATCACATGGACGTGCGGATTGTTTTCCTTGTCGTGATAGACCCAATCCGCAACCATGCCCCGCGATGTAAAGGCTTGCCCAACATAACCCTGCACCAGGGCGATGTTCTCCTCCCGGCTGAGTTCAGACGGAAGCGCCAAAACAATCTCCCGGGCAAGCTGTGCATTGATACGCGTCTCGTGCGCCTCGACCGCATTCCAGAGCGCTTCACTGGCACCCGCCACACTCCGACCATCGATCAGCGTCCGGAACCATTCCGGCGTCTGATCCGGCAGCGCCAGTTCCTCATGGACCAGATCGCCGTCCCTGAGGGCGTAGTCGAATGTCTTGTGATCGGAGTCGTTCGACACCGTCATTTGTGCACGATGCCGGTAAGCAGCAGCCGCAACACTAGACCGGCCTCCGCTCCGGGAGATCACCTGGACATGAAAATGGTAGATGGCCATCGAGGGCAGGGATCCCGGATGTGAAAAGGCAGGTTAAGTCGAAGAAACAGGACGGTGAGGAAACAAGGCGCCAGGACAGCGAAGGCGGAGATTGCAGCCCAGTGGTTGCAATTCAACTCTCGTACCAGCGCAGGATTGCAGATGCAATCCTATAAGTGCGCATTGGTAAGTTCTGCTTGAAAGCAGTCCTCTTAATGAGCAGCCGCCATGCGGCGGCTGGGCGCAAGCCCATCTCTTCGGTTTCAAGTCGCGAAGCTCATTTTCTGAAAAAGGCATTTCCAAACATGTTTGGCTGGCTCATTCGCAGAAAAGCGCAAACACAGGTCACTCCACCCGCCCCCACCTCTGAACGACAAGCTCCAAAAGTCGAAGCCAACCCAAAGGCGGCCTCGACACTGAAGACCGAAACACGCTCTTTTTCACTGGAGAGGGTCAGGCTTCAGAATGCGATGGGCTTTAAGGTCAGCCACGACGATTTGCCTGACAGCTTCCCGCTTCACTATTTCACCAAACGTCCTTTGCCGAATGGATCGATTGCGCTCTTTCCCGGCACGTGGGGAGCGGAAACACTGGAAATCAATCTGCCCATCCGGACGACGGAACAAGCCGACGCCCAGGAGGCGGGAGCGCAGGTAGAGAATGAAAGCGCTCTCATCGATCTGAGGAAGGTCGATAAGATCCCTGCCGAGCTGGATCTCTTCTTGCCGCTCTTCGCCAAAAGCGAAATCCAGCCACTCATGATTGACATGATCCCCGAAACCTCCTTCGGCGCATCCCTCGCAAACATCCTTACGCAAGGGAGCTGGAACGCGTTGCGGCTTGAGGCTACCGCGCGAAGCGGCGGCTGTTGTCAGGTCTGCGGTGACAAGCCCCAATCAATCGAGTGTCATGAGCTGTGGGAGTATCACACTCCGAAACGCCGCGACGCTGTATCGGATACGCGCGGCGTTCAAACTCTCGTAGCGTTGCTTTCCTTATGCAAGGCTTGTCACCGGATGTTTCATCCGTGTCGCGCTGATGCGCACGGCCAGTCTGACGAAGTGTGGGAGCGCATTGCCTGGGCAAACCGCTGGACGGGCGAACAGACTGCCGCCTATTCCCGTATCGTTCAAAAGATCTGGCAACGGCGATCTGCGATCACCTGGGATCTTGATCTAAGGCTGGTTCGCAATTGGGAACTTGTAGTCAGAAAGGCGAAAGTCAATATGCTTGATGACGGCCGTCTCCAGGATCTCATATCGGATCGCATCACCGGTCTGCTCGGCGTCAACTGGCGCTTTTCCAAAGAGAGCGAATTTCAAAAATCGTTGCCTCTTCCGGATTGGTTGACTGTCTAACCGACCTCCCGCCCGGATCTGGTTTACCACAGGCTACGGCTTTCTCTTCGGCGCTTGATGGGGAGCGCGTTCAAGCCTCCGCCCGCTCCGTCCGGTTTTCCTCAAAACCGGACTGCGGCCCTTCGGGCTGGAAAACCAGATCCTCAAAACCCGCATTTCGAAACCGATAGGCCCATCTCTTTTTACCTGAGCGGACTCCGCATGGGTTGAACGAACGGCTCCCGCTGCAACCCGTCTCGACACGGAGTCCCCGACCCGTTAAGAGCGAACCATGCCGCACCGGCAACCATTCACTTGAAGAGGATTATTTCATGGCTCCACGCACTGCCAAAACCGCCTCCGAACAGATCGACGACATCGAAGCACAGATTGCGAAACTGCAGCAGCGCAAAAAGGAAGTGCTCAAGAAGCAGTCCGAGCGCGTTGCCAAGCTCGTCATGGAGAGCGGCCTGGCCGATCTCGACATTGACGAGGCAGAGCTCTCCAAAGCTCTGAAAGATGTTGCTGCCCGATTTCAAAACCCGGCCACTCCACAAGCTCACACTCCGGCTCCGCAAAATTGAGGGGCAATTCCGAACTCTCGAAAATCGGATAAAGCGGGCTCGGTTCATGGACCGCAAGAAAGACGCAAGAGAGAAGATCCAGCTCGGCGGCCTCATCGTCAAAGCCGGACTTCGCGAAACCGACAAGGCCATCCTTCTCGGCATCCTCACCGATGCCGCGAAACAGCTTGGCGATACAAATCAGCGCGACAGATGGCGCGCGATCGGAAAGGCGGCGTTCAAGGATGACAGTCAAAAGGGCAATGTTGATGCTGATCCCGATAGCCCTCATGCTGGCGGCGGTGTGGGGCTTGAGCGGGATTGAGACGAAGATGGCCGCGCTCGCCACAAATCAAAAAGCCTACATGATGCTCGGCAGGATCGGGCTCACCCTCCCCTCCCTCGTCGCTGCCGGCCTCGGTCTCATTGTTCTCTTTTCAGCGCGCGGCAGCCTCGACGTTAGCTGGGCTGGCGTGGGCGTACTCATCGGCGGCCTGATGGTGTTCACCATCGCGGCGCTCCATGAGGTGCTGCGGCTGAATTCATTTTCGTCTCAGGTGCAGCCTGGGACAATCCTGCAATATGCCGATCTCTATTCGCTCAGTGGTGCAACCGGCGCGCTCTTCGTCGGCCTGTTCGGATTGAAGGTCGGCCTGAAAGGGGTCGAGTCCGGCTGAGTGCAGAATAGGGCGCTAAGAGTTTTTAGCCCGGATTGCCAGCATAATGACCCTTCGCTGCGCGATGCTCGAACTGGTGAGATGCGGGCCTCTACTGCCTCTCGCGTCAGGCTGTCGAAGGTTCGCTTTTCCGTGTCGCTGTGACCTACTGGAACCGTTTCCGCAGCATGTTGCTGAGTGCGTCAACGATTGTCACGGTAGCCAAGATGACGATCAGAACGGCCGACACCTGGGGATAGTCCAGCAGGCGCAGCGATCCGACGAGTTCGGTTCCGATCCCGCCTGCACCGACCATGCCCATGACGGTCGAGGCGCGGAAATTGTATTCCCACCGATACATTGTGACGTCAGCGAATTGCGGAAAGACCTGGGGCATTACACCATGGGAGATAACTTGAAGAGACGTGGCGCCAGAGGCTTCGGCGGCTTCGATGGGCGCGGGATGAGCGTGTTCGATGGCTTCGGCGAAGAACTTGCCGACCATGCCAATCGAATGCAGGCCCAGGGCCAGCACGCCCGGCAGCATTCCAAAGCCAACGGCGGCAACGAAAATGATGCCCATGATGAGTTCTGGGATAGAGCGCAGCGTGTTCAGCACCAGGCGGGCAGCCTGATAGGCCCACTTGTTCGGCGTCGTGTTCCGCGCCGCCAGAAAGCCAAGCGGAATCGACAGGACAACGGCCAGTGCGGTGCCAGCAACCGACATGGCGAGCGTTTCGATCATTGGTTCGACCCATTGACGCCAGCGGGTGAAATCGAGCGGCACCATCTCGGCAAAGAGGGTTCCGATAGCGGGCAGACCGTCGGCCAGCCGCCCGCCATCGAGCATTCCGGTCAGCCAAAGACAGAGGACAATGATCGCCACTATGCCTCCGATCTGGAGAAGGAGACGCCGCCGCCCTTTGCGATCCGCCGCAAGAATGGTGTCGGCGGTTTGGGGCGTATTGGTCTGGGCAAGGGTCATCGCGGCGTCTCCTCTTTTTGGGATCAGTCGGTTTGCAGATTGCTGCGGATATCGCGGATGATGTCGTAATCGGCATCCGTGATCGCGGCGAAACCGTCCGCCTTGAACGGGCCAAGCACCGCATCGCCAACCTCGGTACCGGGTTCAAGATCAAGAAAGGCGTTGCGTATGCTGTCCTGCAACTCCTGCGTCATATCGGTGCGCATGACCCAGGGGTATTGCGGAATATCGGCGGAATATCCCAGGATTACCAAATTGGCGGGGTTCACCGTACCGCGTTCGACGAGGCGTTCAAAGATTGGACGGCTAAGGCCACCGACCTGGGCGTTGCCGAGTTCGACGTTGCGTGCCACGGCATCATGGGCGCCGGTGAAGTTTTCGTTGTAATCCTCGCCCGTCACGACATCTTCAAGCAGCATCGTGTATTTCGGGGCGAAGTGGCTTGATGTCGATGCCTGATCGCCAAAGGCGACGTCCACGCCGGACCCTTCGATATCCGCGATGGAACTGATGCCCGCCTCCGCGTTGGCGATGAGGACTGCCTGATAGGTCGTGCTGCCACCGCTGATCCGGGCCGCGAAAGGCTCGATATCCAGGTCGCTGCCGTCCATACGATCTTTGGCGATCGTGTAGGAGGCGGGGCCGAAATAGGCGACGTCGATGCGACCAAACCGCATGGCCTCAATCATGGAAGAGTAATCGGTGGTCACGATCAGTTCGATGTCTTTGCCAAGCGTTTCTTCGAGATGTGCGGCAAGCGGTTCATTGTCCTGAATCACGGTCGCGTTGTTCTCGTCCGGAAGAAGAGCCACGCGCAGCGTGTCTGGATCATGCTCCCCGGCGGCGAAGGCGGTGCCCGCGAGCAGGGTCGCGGCGAGTGCGTAGGTGGTCAGTTTCATCTTTGAATCTCCTGTTGCGATGAAGTCAGTTGGCGTCTTGTCCGGACGATCCGTAGATGCGTGTCAGGACAGTGTCGGAAAGCCGTAAGGGCGGGCCGTCAAACACGATGCACCCCCCGGCCAGACCGATGATCCGGTCCGCGAAGGCCTTGGCGTAGTCAAGCTGGTGCAAGCTGACGATCACCGGAATGCGGTCTTCCTTGCAGATCGTGCGCAAGACGTTCAGCACGCGCTCGGAGGAGGCCGGATCAAGCGACGCCACAGGCTCGTCCGCGAGGATCATCTTGGGCTCCTGAGCCAGTGCACGCGCGATACCGACGCGCTGCTGCTGGCCACCCGACAGGCTGTCGCAGCGCGTCAGCGCTTTTTCGAAAAGGCCCACGCGTGTCAGGCAATCAAGGGCCAGCCGTCGTTCCTCTTCCGAAAAGCCAATCAAAGTGCGCCAGAATGAATGACGGCCAAGCCGCGACAAGAGAACATTGTGCATTGCCCCCATCCGGCCGATAAGCTGGTGTTGCTGGAAGATCATCGCCGTATCGCGGCGATGCGCCCGGATGGATTGAGTCGCATCCAGCGTTCCGATCTCCCGTGACAGGACCGCCCCAGATGTGGGCCGCACGAGCAGATTCAAGGTGCGCAGCAAAGTGGATTTGCCCGCGCCTGAAGGACCCAGCAACACCGTCAATTCGCCGTCTTCGAAATCAACGGTCGTCGGCTGCAATGCGACCGTGCCGTTCGGATAGATCACTTCGACCTGGTCCAGGCACAGGATTGGTGCCGCATCCGTCTTCGTATCATTTCGATCAAAAGCCATCTGCTGCTGTCCCATATCGACCGATTCCTCTTCTCTAGATTTTGTGATATGCAATCAAAGCAACAGAAATATTACATATTGCGATTATCATCTTGCCTTGATAGCAATGCGTAAAAAGAGAGGGACGCCCGCAATGCACGAAAAGATCATTGTGCCGAACTGGATCGAGGACGAGACACTGGCCACCCTACGAATGGTCGGCGAGGTCATTTCGAATGACAGCAGAGAGCCGTTATCGTTCGAAAGGCTGAAAGAGGTTTGTGCGGATGCAACTGCACTGATGGCCTTCATGACGGAAGCGGTGGACCGCCCATTTCTCGAAGCCTGCCCGCATCTGAAGATCGTGGCAGGGGCACTGAAAGGCTTTGACAACATTGATGTCACCGCCTGCACCGATCATGGCGTGTTGGTCACGATCGTGCCCGATCTGCTGACCGAACCGACGGCGGAACTGACGCTTGGGCTAATGATCGCTCTGACCCGGAAGATGCGGGACGGCGACGCGCATATGCGCACGGGCACCTACGCTGGATGGCGCGCGCGCTTTTACGGGGGCACATTGCAAGGCGCTGTGGTCGGCGTCATCGGCGCGGGGGCTGTCGGGCGCGAAACACTGCGATTGCTATCCGGCTTTCGGGGAACGCGGCTTTATCACGATGTGACGCCACTGGATCCGACAACCGAGAAAGCGCTGAGCGCGCGCAAGGCTGCGCTGGACGAAATCGTGGCCACATCGGATTTCGTTGTTCTGGCGGTTCCTTTGACCGAGGTGACGCTTGGGATGGTCGATGCCGCATTTATCTCCCGCATGAAACCAGGGGCCTGCCTGATAAATCCTGCGCGCGGCAGCCTGGTCAATGAAGCCGCCGTCGCATCCGCGCTCGAAACCGGCCATCTGGGTGGATACGCTGCCGACACCTATGAGATGGAAGACTGGGCCAGGCCCGACCATCCACAGCACGTCCACCCCGCCCTGTTGGCTTCGGAGAAAACCGTTCTGACACCGCATATCGGATCGGCTGTGGTTGAGGTGCGGCGCGCCATCGCAGCCTCGGCGGCGGACAGCATTATCACAACACTCAAAGGCGACCTACCCGAGACAGCGCTGAACCCCCAAGTCCTGAAAGGATAAGTGTGATGCTGAACCTGAGCCTTGTGCGCAGCTTTGTCGGTCTTGTCGAAGCGGGTAGTTTCCATGGCGCTGCGACCCGCTTGAAGATCGCACAACCGACAATTTCACAGCATTTGCAAAAGCTTGAAGAGGATTTAGGCGTTCCACTGATCGAGCGTAGTCATGCTGGCAGCCGTCCGACACGGCATGGCGAACGCTTCCTGCCTCATGCGCGCCATCTGTTGAAATCTGCTGCACGCGCCGAGACCATCGCGCGCGACGACAGTCTGATCGTTGGGTGCAGTGGCAATATCGCCAGCTACTATATGGCCAAGGCGTTCAAAGGGTTTCTGGACGCGGAGGAGTGGCGAGGCCGGTGGGAAATCACCTCGGCACCCAATCCCCGCATCGCCGAGATGCTACTGAGCCGGGAGATCGACATTGCGGCAATGGAATGGCCCCTTTCACACCCGGATGTCGCGGCAGAGCGGTGGCGCAGCGCGGAGATGATCGTGATCCTGCCCACCGACCATCCTTGGGCGGGCCGCCGCGAGATCACCGTCGAGGAGTTCCTCACACTTGAAATGATCGGGGGCGAAAGTGGATCCGGCACCGGCACGCTCCTGCGCGATGTGCTGGGTGACAGGGCCAGCGAACTGCGCACGCGCGCGAATGTCGGATCGACCGAAGCCGTCAAACAGGCTGTCATGTCCGGCTTGGGGGCCTCGATCATTCTCGCCGAAGCTGTGACCCATGAAATTGATACCGGCGCATTGATCGGTATTTCCATCAAAGGAATAGCGATGAAGAAGACATTCTTCACAGCCCGCTTGAAGACAATCAGCGACGACGAAATCGCAACAAAGCTGTCCCGCTTTCTGACAGGCTAAGACCGACCCGCAAACTGGCGCACGACTACATTTGATCTTTGTACTGCAAAGCAATCACTCGTTGGCGGTTGGTCAGCACGGATCTTGATCCTGCCCGTTTCGCTGAAGCCGCCATCCATGCAGATCGCAGCATTGGTCAAAGTGGGCTTGGAGTCAGATTTCGCTGGCTGCTGATGAATGACCAGTGGTGTCGCTGCACGAGGTTTCATAAGTTTTCCGCCATCTGCCTCCACCGATATTCACCTGTGAGGATAATATGTGCCCATCCGAGGGGCGAGATATGTGAGAGAAGATATGCGGGTGTATCGAGCCCAGCCTTTTGTCGCGCGGCGACCGCAAAACCGAGTTGCTTGGTGTTCCAATAGATGATGATGGCGGTGAGCAGGTTCAGCCCTGCGATGCGGAAATGCTGGCCCTCAGTTGTACGGTCGCGGATTTCGCCTTGCCGACCGATGCGCAGTGCGTTCTTCAGGGCATGATGTGCTTCCCCTTTGTTGAGGCCAATCTGTGCGCGACGCTGCATATCGGTATCGAGTAGCCAATCAATGATAAACAGTGTCCGCTCGATACGTCCGATTTCGCGAAGGGCAATGGCCAGATCATGTTGCCGTGGCCGTGCTGCCAGTTTCTTCAGAAGCTGACTGGGCTGCATTTTCCCGGAGAGCATCGTCGCGATGCAGCGCAACACGTCCGGCCAGTTGGCGATGATCGTGTTTTCGCGGATGTGGTCACCGATCAGGCCTTTTAGTTCGTTCGGGACCCCATGACGATCAAAGACATGCAGCCGCTTTGAAGGTAAGTCCTTGATGCGCGGGATGAACCGGTAGCCGAGTAACGAGGTGGCCGCAAAGACGAGGTCTGTGAAGCCGCCCGTATCTGCGTATTGTTCTTTGATCCGTTTGCCGCTCGGGTTCATCAGCAAACCGTCCAGAATGTACGGTGCCTCGTTCACTGTAGCTGGGATGACTTGTGTGGCGAAGGGGCCATATTGATCTGATACATGGGTATAGGCTTTCAGGCCTGGCTCATGGCCGTACTTCGCATTGATCAGATTCATTGCCTCGCCCTGGCGTGTGGTGGGAAAGAACTGACCGTCACTGGAAGCGGTTTCACCAGCACCCCAGTATTTTGCCATTGGCAACCACGCCTGTGCATCAATCACCATAGCCAGTGCCCGATTGATGGCTTCACTTTCCACGTGCCAGTTTGAGAGCCGGGCCAATTGCTTAAAGTTATGGGTACTGCTTGCCCCGGCCATTTTGCTCAGACCCAGATTCAGACCTTCAGCCAGAATGACGTTCAACAATCCAAGCCTGTCTTTACATGGTGCTCCAGTGCGCAGATGTGCAAATGCGTCGGTGAACCCTGTCTCATTGGCTACGTCCATGAGAATGTCTGTGACCCGCGCTTCTGGCAGACGGCGATAAAGATCGAGTATGAGGTTGTCGGCTTCAGCGGGAACGTCAGCTTCAAGGCGTTCGACGCGCAATCGCCCATCCTCGATGATCCCGCTTGGGAGGGCGCCGTTCCTGACTGCCTTGGCAAGCCTGTGCAGTCCGTCTTCCAGCCGTTGTTTTCGATCTGCAAGCCAGACTTCCGGCTCCAATGGCATCGACAATCCCATAGTCTGCGCGGCCCCGACCGGAACCAGAGCCTGTTTCAGGTCGCTGTAGCGGCGAGAATGAGCAAGCCAGACATCACCGGATCTGAAGGCCTCACGCAGATGGAACAGCACCGCGACAACCCAGAGACGGTCCCGGTTTGTTTCGGGGTCGCGAAGATGCCCTCGCCATTTTGATCGAGGCTGAAGAAATGGCGCAGAGCGGCTTGGAATATCTTGCCTGTCGCGGATCACATCGGCCGCGGCAAGCAAAGGCTGAGCCACACTGGCCCCTGTGATGTCCAATGTTGCCAGCATTCGGGGGGCATAGAGCTTGAACCTATGATACCCCTGCTCGACATAAGCCAGTGCATCCGCCTTGACGGTCTTACTGAGTGACCCTGCTGTTGCAACGAGGTTTTCCAGAGCATCCCAGCCACAAGAAGCATCCACGGCACCGGCGACAGCCACCTCATCTCCCTTGGCGATCAATAATGTCGTGCCCAAAGTCTCAAACCCGGCCAGGGTCGCCGCGATCTCCGATTGCGCCGCGGTAACACGGGCATCGCAAACCCTCTTTGCCTCCCGCCAGATTGAGCCAACGATCCGGTCATGTGTTTCGACAACGGTATCTGCGATTGCGGCTGCCCATTCCACGACGCAGGCGGCAAGGATGGCCAGTCGCCGATCACTGGTGATGTCGCGCAATCCATCCGTGAAGTAACGTTCGCCCTGACGGCGAAGGCGTGCGACCCGATGTGCGGGAATGTCGTCCAGTATTGTTGGCGACAACGCGATCCCCTGCAGGAATTCCAGCCGGTCGAGCTGGCGGTTGATATCGGCTGAGTTCTTGCCCACTTCAAACTGTCGCAACCAGATGAAGCGGCTGATCCGGCTATCAGCGTCTTCATTGAGCAAACCGTTAAGTTTGGCTTTCATTTCGAGGTCGATACGTGCCGCAATGCGAGCCTCGATCCGTTGTTCGGCCGCAACCAATGCATCCGCACAGTGTCGTTCTATGACCGACAGGCCGGGCAGAACAATCTGTCGTCCGCGGCATTCCTCCACAAACCCGCGAACCAAACCCTCACTCGATTGAGCCGCCTCGGCTTGCTGGTCCAACCACCTCTGCATTTTCTTGGCATGTTTACCGGCAAACATCTTGTAACCGTACATCTTACGCAGTGAGCCGAGATGTTCTCGTCGTGTCTTCTCACGGGCGGCATATTGCAGCAGGTCATCTGGTTTCAGTCCAATTTGAGCGGCTATGAACCGGGACACAGGTTCCGGTATGACTTCGCCAGCCTTCAGCAAACGGCCCGGAAAACGAAAGGCACAAAGCTGAAGCGCAAAGCCGATCTGGTTCTCTGGCCGTCGCCGTGTGCGGATATGTTCAATGTCCTCATCATCCAGAGTGTAATGCCGCAGTAACGCCATCTCGTCTGTAGGGAGATCAAAAAGTGCCGCGCGTTGTCGCGCGGTCAGAACCGCTCGGTGTGCCATCGGATTGCTCTTTCGTTAGGAGATGTGGTCTTTGAAAGTAGACATATTGAGACATCAGGCTTGCCATGTCTTTTTCAATGTCTCAACATGGTTGTCGCATGAACCCTTAGTTTATATGAGACCCAATGGCCAAAGTTGGATATGCCCGTGTCAGTTCAGTCGGACAATCTCTGGACGTGCAGCGTGAAAAGCTGAGTGATTGTGACAAACTGTTCGAAGAAAAGCGCAGCGGCACCACCGATGCCCGCCCTCAGCTCAAGCAATGTCTGAATTATGTCCGTGAAGGCGACCAGCTGATTGTAACGCGCATCGACCGACTGGCCCGATCCACTTTGCACCTATGTCAGGTCGCGGAGACGCTGCGCGAAAAGGGCGTCGATCTTGTCGTCCTCGACCAGAACATCGACACATCCGATGCATCTGGTCGTCTGTTGTTCAACATGCTGGGTGCTATCGGCCAATTCGAGACTGAGATCCGGGCCGAACGGCAAATGGACGGAATCAAGAAGGCGAAAGATCGCGGCGTTCAGTTCGGCAAGCGGCCTGCGCTAACCAATGAACAGATCGCAGAGCTCCGCGAAAAACGTGCTCAAGGTACGCTGATCAAAGACCTCATGGCTGAATACAGCCTCTCTAAGGCCACCATCTATCGCTATCTCACCGAAAACGCAGCCTGAGCTCGACTACATAAGCCCAATCCGGGCTTAACGCCCTATTCTGCACTCAGCCGGACTCGACCCCTGAAAGGAAACACGGCGTTCGGCGTCAATCGGCCGAAACGCGTTTCCGGCCGACGGGCCATCCATGGCGAAAGCGACTGGATGGACAACGCGATGGCTGCAAGGATCTTTCCGGAGCAAGGCGGAATTGTCCTGGGTGAGCGCTACCGGGTCGATAAGGATAGCGTGACGGAGGTCAATTTCGATCCGCGCCATAAGGAGACCTGGGGCAAAGGCGGCAAGGCTCCCCTCGTTGCATTCGATCAGGGGTTTGGATCAACCCACGGCATCGTCTTTGCCGGATCGGGCGGCTACAAGACGACATCGGTAGTCATTCCGACCTGCCTTAAATATCCTGGTTCGATGGTCGTCCTCGATCCATCGACAGAGATAGCGCCGATGGTATCTGAGAGCCGCAGCGCGATGGGACAGAAGGTTATCTGTCTCGATCCAAAGGAATCTGACGTCGGTTTCAATGTCCTCGATTGGGTCGGACAGTTCGGCTCGTCAATCGAAGAGGACATTGCGACGGTCGCGGCCTGGCTCATGTCGGAAAAGCCGCGGCTTGCATCCGGCGCCGATGACTTCTTCCGCACCAATGCGGAACAGCTCATTACCAGCGTAATCGCGCATGTGGTCTTTTCCGATCAAGAGAACGCCACGGGAAGTCGGTCGCTGCGCGCCGTGCGGAGCATTCTGACGAAACCGGAGGAGAACCTGAAAGAGTTCCTGGCCGACATCCACGACACGGCTCCGACCGAGTTCGTGAAAGAGCTTGTCGGTCCGTTCATCAACATGACGCCTCAGACCTTCTCGGGCGTCTATGCGACCGCGGCCAAGGAAACGCACTGGCTTTCCTATGACAACTATGCGGCGCTGGTATCCGGCAACACGTTTGGAACGGATACGATTACCAACGGTCGGACGACGATCTTTCTCAACATCGATCTGTCCACTCTGGAAAATCATCCCGGCATGGCCCGTGTGATCATCGGTGCGTTCTTGAAGGCTGTCTATAACCGGGACGGCAACGTCAACGGCCGGGTGCTCTTCATGCTGGATGAGGCTGCGCGCCTCGGCTACATGCGCATCATCGAGACGGCCCGTGATGCCGGTCGCAAATACTGCATCTCGCTCTTGATGCTATTTCAGTCTCTCGGACAGATGCGGGAAGCCTTCGGCGGGAAAGATGCCACGTCCAAGTGGTTCGAATCCGCGTCCTGGGTCTCCTTCTCCGCGATCAACGATCCGGACACGGCCCGGTACATTTCCGACCGCTGCGGCATGACGACAATCGAGGTGGAACAGGTCAGCCGCTCCTCGCGCGGTGGTCATGTCACCCGTAACCGGTCCCGCCAGCTCTCTCAGCGTCCTCTCATCCAGCCGCATGAAGTTCTGCAAATGCGATCCGACGAACAGATCATCTTCACCAGCGGCAACGAACCACTGCGTTGCGGCCGGGCCATGTTCTTCCGACGGAACGACATGACCGAGAAAGTCGGCGCGTCCCGGTTTGGCAACTCAAGCCAGGCGAAGAACTGATGAAAAGCAGGATTATCAAACGTCCTATCGGGGTAGGTCCCTGGGGATAGAAGTTCGGCGATACCCTACCAAGACGGTCTGGCGCGCTCGATGCGCGCCAGGCTGTCACCATGATGAAGACTGCGAGAGGGCTTTCGCCCTCTCGCGATTGAACGTTTCAAAAGCCAATATCGAGAAATGCGGCTGTCCGGCCTGACGCCTCCAGAATGGCAAGGGCGCGCGGGTTGGCCTTCAGTGCCTCTTGAGCGGCGGCTAGACGATCCCACGGTTCAACGTTTTCAAAGACTTCCTGTTCGCCGTAAGCATCGACAAATCCGCAGTACTGCGGTTCCGTTTTAAGAGCGTCTAGTCGAAACTGCACGCTGGCGATCACTTGATAAGCCTCGCGGAGCTCGGCCCAGTAAGCTGCACTGCCGCCGTCGATGGTGTTGACTTGATTGATCATTGATTTGTCCTTTCGTTTTTCTGACGAAAGGTCCCCACTTCTGCACGACGAGGGAGTCAAGGACCGCGCAGCGGCCGGCGGAGCCGGTGAGTGGGGGAGCCGATTTTCTCGTGGACGCGCGCAGCGTGGCCGCGTGAAAATTGGGGGAACCGCTCATCCTTTACTCGTGAGGAGTTGGAGTACGATGGGCTTTCACAGAAGAAGCATAAACCTCCCGGCTGGGTGATGCCTCATCGGCAAGCGGAGCGCGCAGGGCGAAGCCCGGAGATCAATTGGGCCTTTCATCGGCCCGAAGGCCGGGGGATTAACCCCGGCGATCGCTGTTCAGATAGTCATTCGGAATGACGGCCTGAAGTGCATCGTCATCCTGATCCGGATACCGGCCGAGGTTCGCGTAGAACTTCGAGTGGCCCGTGTTGATGGTGAGCGAAAAGTACGGATCGCCGTTGGCGTTGTTTCGCTCCCAGATGCCACCGATATCGATGCGCTTGCCGGCTGGGCTCTTGGCATAGAGCCGGAACTTGGGGGCTTTCTCGTTGTCGCTGTGCAAGGCTTCGCCGGTCACATCGACGTCGAAGGCCAGAGTTGCAATGTTGCCTGTGAGCTTGTCACCGGCGAACTGGATGTAGTTGGTGAGGTTGTCGGTCATCTTCCGGTTCCTTTTGTTCGAATTGCCGATGGACAAAAAGAACGGCCGCCAAGAGCGCGGGCCGCACCCCGAAGGGACCGCAACGCCAGTGCAGGACCGCAGGGCGGGAAGAATTTGGGTAGCGAGGAGCCGGGAACCGGCGGGGAAATTCTTTGCGCCCAAGGTTGAGGACGAGCTCAAGGCCGTATTGTCCAATCGTCGGCATATTCGGATAGCTCCAATGGGAACCGGAAGATGACCGGCCCCCTGCCCTCTCCGCAATCTGTTTCGCCTGGCTAGCGGACTGGCCCGCCCTTGCCTCGCTCCGCCGACTTCGCTTGTTCCAGCTTGCGGGCTTCCTGTCGAACACGAACCTGCCCCTTGTCCAGCACTTTCAAGGTGCTCTTCACCCGCTCTATCTGTTTGGGATCGAGGCCGTGTTTCTGGGAGAGCTCCGCATGCCTTTCAGGCTTCATGTGCGCACGGATCTCCCTCAAGTCCGTGCCGAAGCGTTTTTCCAGCGTGGCCATCACCTGCCGGAGCTCGGCCTTGTGCGCCTCGGTCAACGGCATGGTTTCCTGAATGGCTTTCATCAGCGATTGGCTTGGCGCGCTGACCTCAACCCGCGCCTGGTCGACAACGGCGCGGCGCTCCTGGGCCATCGTCTTGCGGATCCCGTGCACCACGTTGATGTGGGTTTCCACGATGGCACGCAGGTTCACGGTACCGGCAAGGGCATTCCGGCGCGCAAGCCGCTCTTCGCGGCTGGAAGTTATGCCGCCTCGCCCTGCGAGTTTGCCGAATTTCTCGGGACCGTCCTTCAATTCATAAGCCAGCGAGGCATCGCCAAGTTTGCCCAGTTCTGCGGCGTCTTTCACCCGATTGATAACCTTTTGAGGATCCGCGAAGACGACCTTGAGATGGCGCTCCAGGCTCTCGGTCGATTTGATGGCAGCTTTTGAAACCGCAAGCCGGTCCTGCAGCTCCTCTCTCGTCACCTCGGGGCTGAGCACCTTTTCCGGCACCATGACGCCGGCGGCTTCATAAACGAGAGATTCAAGGCGCTCCTTGGTGGAGCTAAGAACACGTTCGGCATTCTGTGCCGGCGGCTGGCCCAGAATGGAAAAATCCGATTGGACCGTGATCGTGATTTCTGCATCGCCTGCCGGCAACCTGACAGGAAGGTCCGCCCGGTCCAGCGCGACGATGCCCTTTTCGGTCAACAGGCTGGCAACGCGGTCGCTGTGTCCCAGGATTTGACCGGTCAGGGTTTCGCCTGGACGGGATGCGCGTACATTGTAGTCGAACGGGTTCTCTCCAAGCCGTTCCAGATCCGAGAGTGCGCCCCGGATGGCCTCCCGCCGATTGGGATTTAGGGAGTCCTCGAGGAGATGTTGCATCAACGGGCTTTTCGGATCGTGGGTCGTCTCGATGGAGGCCTCGATCATGCGTGCCTTGGTGATGACGGATAAATCCACCTCGCGGCCATAGTGCTGACCGAGCATCGTAATGAAGGCTTCCTGGGCGCGGCCATTGCCTTCCCGAAAGGGGTGAACGTAGTTGAGCTCCGACAGCGCCAGGGCCGCCCGTCTGGCGAATTCTTCCGGGGTGGCCGATTTCATGACACTCTGGTCTTGAATCGGCTTCAAGGCTTCGTTCAAGCCCAATTCCAGACGGGAACCGTGCAAAAAGGACGTTCCGCCTTTCGATATGACGCCGATCGGCTCAACGCGCTCGCCATCAATGACAGGGCATTCGTTCCGGGTATGCCCTGCCCACTCGTAGACATCCTGAAAAATGAAGCGGTGTATGGCTTTTAAGTGAGCAGCGTCGAAGTTGCCCGAGGGGCCACGGCCTTGAACGACTTCTGCCATCCGCGAGGTCGTTAGCGCGTATTCGGCGGTCGTCAGATCACTTCGGGTTCTGAGGTTCAACTTGTTCCGCAGGACGCCTGAGCGCTCCGGATCCCCTGGAACGTCCGGATAGGTGTAAGAGCCTTTTTGTTCGTTGCTCAAACAGAATTCCTCACAAAAATAAGCCGCCCATTCCGGGGCGGCCTGGACCTTCTCTGAAGGGAATTCAGGACTTTTGAAAGCGGGCCATCATCTCGGCGCGGTGCTCTTCAATCGTTATGTCGCCGGCGACATAGCGAGCGTTGGCGTTTTCCAGAACCGGATCATGAACATAGCCCTGCCGTTTGTTCGCTGCGGTGGCTTGCTCAATGGCTCTGCGGCGCTGTTCCACGGCTTCCGGGGAACGATCTGGACGGGAGGAATGAACGTTCATGGGGTAGTCTCCAAACTACGGACCTAGCAACTGACGCCATAGAGAGCCTGAACCGGGAAAAGTTCCTAACTCTCTAACCTATAATAGCATTTTTGGCTGTCGAAGGCGAATGCCGAGCGTGTTTGCCGTTCATCTACCGAAGGTCCGGCCTTGCAAGCGAGCGATCGGCAAAGCTTATCCCGGATTTCGTCACCGAACGCGGATCTGGCAATCAAGACTTCCAATCAAACGAATGGATCGACAAGTTGCACGCCTGTCGGTTCAAAATCAGACGCGTTCCCGGTAACGACCCATCCGTTACGGGTCAAAGCCTGAGCAGCAATCATCAGATCAGCGCCGTTGTGACCAATTCTCGCGGAGAGCTCACCCCAACATAAGGCATCTGATGCGGTAAACTCCAACAACCGGTCTCCAAACATTGAAACCGTCCGGTCCAACCACTGACGAAGATGCTTGGCAAAATCCATATTCCGCCGTTCCTGAAGCCGGATTCCTCTTTCAATTTCGCCAAGCGTGACAACGCTCACATAGAGCGTTTCCTCCGGCTTATCCGACAACCAGGCAGCGACCTTGGGCGCTCTTTCCGCACGCCTTGCGGCAGTAATCACGTTTGTATCCAGAACATAGATCAAAATTCGACATCCCGGGGCGTTACCTTTGATCGCTCAATGCCCTCTCCCGGGAAGCTGAGGACATGGTCTGCAAAGCTCTCGCGCCGCCCCTTCGCTTCTCTGAGAAGCCGGCGATACTCTTCCGAGGAAATAACGACGACAGCTGGTTTGCCTCTGCGGGACACTTCCTGAGGCCGGCCAGCCATTGCGGCTTCAACCACAGCGCTGAATCTGTTCTTTGCATCTTGAAGAGAAATCATCTCGCCCTCACTAACTGGCTAGCTATCTAGCTAGATAGCATTTTCTTCATCGATTTCCAAGTCTATCGTGTGGTCAGCGCAAGTTTTCGCCGCCCGGTCCGCGCGTCCACCGCCTCACACCAGCCCATGCAGAGACTTGTGAAGGTGGAGTTTGCCCTCCCCTGCCCTGTCAATCATGGCGCGGAAATACCCGCCGGGCGAAGCAATGTGCTCCGGATCCCGCAGCGCCTTCTCTGCGACAACCACAAGGCAGGCCGCGGCCAGATATCTGCCTTGCCGCTCGACAGCGAGCTGATATCCGGCTGGACTTAGGCCGATCAGCAGGCGCAACTGTTCAGCAGCTCCACAAAGGGCTGGCCAACTGTTCAAGTTGATCCCGGTTTCTGCCTGTACCGATGAACATGCCGACTGGATGAGTCCTATGGAAACGCCATCCAGGTTGGTTTCGGGTAATTTGCTTGGTCCTGCCCTGCCCGCTTGCGATTTCGGCCGTTGTGTTTCCGAGCGACCGCCGCAAGGCTCTTTTTCAAGAGCCATTTCAACGGCGAAGCCGTTGTCAGAAGGAAACTTAGTGTCTTGCTCGTTAGAGCAAGTCCGCTGAGAATTACTTCTAAGAGAGTCGGTTTGGGTTGTAATAGATAAAGGGCTGACATCAATGTCACCCGCGGATGACAATTTATCCTTTATTTCCAACGAGTGGGCGTCATGGAGAGCCAGAATTTCCGTGTAGATCGTTTCCAGGATCCCCGCCTTTTCCACGACAGTCAGTTCATCCCGGTTCACAACTGAATGGGCCCGTGCTGCAAAGCCGTGAAACTCCGCAGGCTCCAATTCGACCACGTCGGCGATCGCCCGTGAAAAGCGCGTGACGGCCCGCTTGGCTTCCTGCTCTGCCTTAATCCGGCGCTGGAACGCATCCGCCTGAGCCTTGAAGGCTTCCAAGTTGAAGCATGCAGGCGTGAAGTCGAGCCCGTAGGCCTGCGCGAAATCTCCGTCTGAACCGCGGTACATATAACGGCGCCCAGTCGGGCTGTCCCGATAGGCAAGCACTCCGGCTTCGACGAGCTTCTTCAGGCAGCGGGTGACGGTGCGTGTGGTGCGCCGTGTGTATTCGGCGAGCCGTTGATTTGAGATCGCCACCACCGGCCGTTTCCCTGTCTGGAAGTCGTCCGCCTGGACGAGGCCCAGGAGAATATCCAGGACATGGTAGGCCGTGCCATCAATACCAAGCGCCGGCGCGACGCGTTTCAGAACCAGGGAGATTTCCTTTTTGGTGACCTTCGGCCGATCCTCCTGGGACGCCAGATGCGCGCTCGCAAGGATCCCGGCAGACACCTTGCGAAAACTCGCAATCTGCTGAGACGAAGACATAAGTCCTCCTTTGCCGGAAGCGCATAAACGCGACCGGACACTGAGTGTTCAGATGCGAGACAAGCAAAAAGACGCAAGAAATCGTGCTCTGCTCAAAGACAGAACTTGCGTTGCGCTACAAGTGATTCTATGATTTTAGCTGCTACACATAGAGCATAGGCACTCGTGCTTATCTCAAGTTTGGACCCGCCCTTGTGGCGGGTTCTTTCGTTTAGAGCCTCATTTACTCCCCCCTCTCTTTCATGTAATCCGCATAGAGACTGTTCAGTTGAGCCTTCAAAAACTCATCGAATCCTGGAGCTTTAGCTCCATTTACGGTGAACGTAGTGCCGCTTTTGGTCGATCTGATCGTCACCGGTACGTGCTCAACATGTTGGACCACCATCTTTGGTTTTTTCGGCTTTATTGCTTTCTTCGCGCTGCGAAGCACGAATTCGAAACGCTCGTCCGAAGTCAGCTCTGCGATGTTGTCCGCGGACAACATTTCTCGAAGTGGCTTCCAATCAACCAATTTTGCTAACTCAGCAAGTTCCATCCATTTTCGTCGCCCTGTACCAGGAGCGGCGCCAATCGCAACAATCAATTCGACGGGCAATTCTCTGATCAGCTTGATCATTTTTGATACAGCCGCTCTGTCCACTTTGAGCGCAGATATAATGACATTCCGCTTGAACTTTTGGTCTTCCAATCGCGCTGCAAACAACGCACGTTCTATATAGGAAAGATTGGTTCTGGCACTGTTTTCCTGCCCTTGAAGAACGACCAGTTGCTCATCGTTCAACTCCCGAACGACAGCCTTGACCTTTCGATTGAGGCTTCTGGCCGCCCGAAGTCTACGATGGCCGAATGCCACCTGCATGCGACCCTTTTGAGCCGGGTTTGGACGAACAAGGATTGGTACTAATTGCCCGTGCTCATCGATTTGTTGAACAAAGTCCCTCTCGACTTCCGGGTCCGCTTCCAAACGGTCGCGAACAAATGAATCGTCTATTTGAGAGGGATCCAGTTCAACGACCTTTTGTCCTTCCAACAGTTGCCGTTCTAATTCACTAGCACGGTCCATCTGACTTGAGAGTGAGCCAAGAGTTTTTGCGATGCCTCCAACCGGTGAACTTGACCGTCTATTTGGCGTGATGCCCGCCAGTGGGCGATCCGATTTATTTGGATCCCCTTGGATTTCACCATCCTCGTCCGACGAAAAACTGATCAGGTCTTTGCGTGCCATCCCTTACCTCCGTCCCCAAGTCACGTTTAAGAGGTCTTCGATTTCCTGGTTCACGAGAGACATAGATTCCATTGCGCGATCATAAGTACCGCGCACAAATTGGCTTCTTTCGACTTCATACAAAGTTTGCTTGGTAACACCGGCATCAGAAATAGCAGTAGATTTAAGCATCGCATGTTGAAGCATGCGATTTCCAAATATTGAACGCATAAACCCGGTCATCTGGCTTTGTGGTCCATCGTTTGGTTCGAAGCGAGTAACCAAGTAACGCATCCAATCATAGCTGGTACGCCCTCCGGCCTTTTCGACAACACTCATCAATTCAGCTGTCATAGAAAGAAATTGGGACATAGACATAACGTCCAACATCTGTGGATGTACGGTGATCAATACTCCTGTGGCCGCACTTAAGGCCGACATCGTTAGAAAGCCAAGCTGAGGTGGGCAATCAATGACTACAACGTCGTAATAGCTTTCAACGCTTGTCAGCACCTCCCCTATTCGGGCGAAAAACATGGACGCTGAACGTCCTTCAGACATTGCTTTGGGCGTTTCATGCTCGAATTCCATCAATTCAAGATTGCCTGGAACAATATGGAGGTTTGGCGTATATGTGGATCGAATGATTTCGCTTAAGGCTCGAGGGTCTTCATAACGGATAGCACCGTAAAGCGTTTCTCCCTCGTCGACATCTAGTTCGGGTTGATGTCCGAACATCGCTGACAATGATGCTTGTGGATCAAGGTCAATTGTTAAAACGCGGTATCCACGCAACGCCAAGAACTGAGCCAAATGAGCAGATGTGGTGGTTTTTCCGGAACCACCTTTGAAGTTCATTACAGTGATAACCTGAAGCTTTTCATCTCCCCGACGGATCGGCACATATTTTGGCGTGCCATTTTTCTCGTCCAAGACCTGACGTATATGATCCATGTCCTCGACAGAATATGTGCGCCTACCGTTCTCGTTTGGTTCGGGGCCATGCCCATCAGCGGCGACCTGACGTAAATAGCCTTCCTTAATGCCAATCAATTTAGCTGCTTCTGCAGGCGAAAATCTTCGGATAGTCTTTTGAGAAGCAGGTGGAAAGATTTTTCGTTGATGTATCTGCAATTGATGAGCGAGCTCATTCGCGTCCGCCGAAAGTGTCGTTGGCAGGTGTTCAGCAGCACCTTCAACCAGAAGATTGGTGTCCATCTCGAAAAATCCTCGAACTGCGCATTTTTGAAAACTACGCCTCAAACTGCGCTGTTACAATATGCTCCGATTCGTTACCAATTTACAAACGCTTAACCAAGTGCATTTTTCAGCCTAGTTTCGACAAGAACTTCGCATTGTTGTCCGCGGACAACTTTTTGGAGTCACCCGGCACATTTCCTTCAACCTTTTGCCGCCAAAGTGACAGCACTTCCTCGTCGAGCCAAGCATCTCTGTATTGACAAACGCACGTGGATGATGGCCGATGGCAACGTTACCAGGGGTGCCCCGGCAAGGGGCTGAGATACTGCTGGGCCGTTGATTGATGGCAGCGCAGTGACCCGTTGAACCTGATCCAGTTCATACTGGCGTAGGGACGGTGCAAGCGCTGCAGTACGACGTTGCCCAGAATCCGGAGCGTCATGGCGTCTTTCCATCATTCCGGCTTCGAACTGGGTCTCCAACTTGAAAGATTGGAGCCTCAGAATGAACATTGCCACCAAGACTATTACGCCCGAAATCACCAAGGGGCCGCTGCCTGCCTCTACAAAGGTTTACAAGCCGGGCGAAATTCATCCCGATATCCGCGTACCAGTGCGCGAGATCGCAGTCCATCCGGCCGCCGGCGAACCGCCCGTCACGGTCTATGATGCCTCCGGTCCCTATACCGACCCGACCCAGGCGATCGATATTGAAATGGGACTGCCGCGCCTTCGCGCCGAGTGGATCGCCGCCCGCGGTGACACGGAGGAATATGAGGGCCGCATGGTCAAGCCGGAAGACAACGGCTTTGCCACCGGCGAGCGCCTGACACTGCAATTCCCTAACCTGCAGAAACCGCGCCGCGCCAAAGACGGCAAGACCGTCACCCAGATCGCCTATGCCCGCGCCGGCATCATCACGCCAGAGATGGAATTCATCGCCATCCGGGAAAACCTTGGTCGCAAGGCTGCAAACGAAAAGCTTCCCCGTGATGGAGAGAGCTTCGGCGCGGCGATCCCGGATTTTGTTACACCGGACTTCGTCCGCGAGGAAGTCGCCCGCGGGCGCGCGATCATCCCAGCCAATATCAACCATCCGGAAGCGGAGCCGATGATCATTGGCCGGAACTTCCTGGTGAAGATCAACGCCAATATCGGCAACTCTGCCGTCACCTCGTCGATGGCGGAGGAAGTCGAGAAAATGGTCTGGGCGACTCGCTGGGGCGCCGACACCGTCATGGACCTATCGACCGGGCGCAACATCCACAACATTCGTGAATGGATCATCCGGAATTCGCCGGTTCCGATCGGCTCGGTGCCGCTCTACCAGGCGCTGGAAAAGGTTGGCGGCATTGCCGAGGACCTTACCTGGGAAGTCTTCCGCGACACGCTGATCGAGCAGGCCGAACAGGGCGTCGACTATTTCACCATCCATGCCGGTGTCCGGCTCTCCTACATTCCGCTCACCGTCAACCGCGTTACCGGCATCGTATCGCGCGGCGGTTCGATTATGGCCAAGTGGTGCCTGCATCATCACAAGGAGAGCTTCCTTTACGAGCATTTCGAGGAGATCTGCGACATTTGCCGTGCCTACGACGTTTCCTTTTCACTTGGTGACGGCTTGCGTCCGGGCTCGATTGCCGACGCCAACGACGCAGCGCAGTTCGCCGAACTGGAAACGCTCGGAGAGCTGACGAAGATCGCCTGGGCGAAAGACTGCCAGGTCATGATCGAAGGCCCTGGTCATGTGCCGATGCACAAGATCAAGGAGAACATGGACAAGCAGCTTGCGGTCTGCGGCGAGGCGCCGTTCTACACGCTCGGACCGCTGACGACCGACATCGCGCCGGGTTACGACCATATCACCTCGGGCATCGGTGCCGCGATGATTGGCTGGTTCGGCACGGCGATGCTCTGCTACGTCACGCCGAAGGAACACCTCGGCCTTCCCGACCGCAATGATGTGAAGACCGGTGTCATAACCTACAAGATCGCCGCCCATGCCGCCGACCTCGCCAAGGGTCATCCGGCAGCGAAGGTCCGCGACGACGCCCTGTCGCGCGCCCGTTTCGAGTTCCGCTGGGAGGACCAGTTCAACCTCGCGCTCGATCCGGAAACGGCCCGTTCGATGCATGACGAGACCTTGCCGAAGGAAGCCCACAAGGTCGCGCACTTCTGCTCCATGTGCGGTCCGAAATTCTGCTCCATGCGGATTTCCCACGATATCCGCGACGCTGCTCGTCAAGAGGGCATGGAGGCGATGGCAGTCAGATATCGTGCTGGCGGCGATCTCTACATGCCAAAGGATCTGTAGTTCATTCGCAGAGGGGAGGGGAGATTCGAGGGGAGGGGTTTAGGGCTCCCTTCGCCCGATGGCCTACCGCTCGATG
>NZ_CP045382.1:0-152967 GCF_009363595.1 Labrenzia sp. THAF35 | reverse complement strand
TCAAGCAGACTATGCATGGGAGGGACGTTCATTGGACGTGGTGTCGAGAGGATCAGAGTGGCATCGATGGGAGCCGCATATTCATGCTCCGGGAACAGTCCTGAACGATCAGTACCCCGCGAATGGCTGGGACGACTATCTCTCGGCACTCGAGGCCGCCTCGCCATGCTTGCGCGCGATCGGAATTACCGACTACTGCGTGACCCGGTCATATGAGCGGGTTCTCGAACACAAGAAGAGCGGTCGACTCCCAGACTGCGACCTCCTTTTTCCCAACATCGAACTCCGTCTCAATACCGGCACGGTGAAGGGTCATTTCGTCAATATCCATCTTCTGGTCTGCCCCGACGACCCGAACCATATCGACGAGCTGAATCGATTCCTGGGCCGGCTCACATTCTCTGCGTTTGGAGACCAATTCGCTTGTACGCCGACCGATCTCATCCGGCTGGGTCGGCGCGCAGACCTAAACAAGACAGACGACGAGGACGCCCTCCAACACGGATGCACTCAGTTCAAGGTGTCCCTCGATAATCTGATGGAAGCGCACCGGATGGACTGGGCGAGCGAGAATATCGTCATCGCCGTGTCGGGAAATGCAGATGGGACGTCCGGTGTTAGGGAGGCGGCCGACGCCGTTCTCCGCGAAGAGATCGAAAAGGCTGCCCACGCGATCTTTGCCAGTAGTCTAAAACAGAGGGACTTTTGGCTTGGACACGGAAAGGCCACCGAAGAAGAACTACGTAATCGATATGGTGGCTGCAAACCCTGCATCTGGGGTTCGGACGCACATGATTTGGACCATGTGGCTCGACCGGCGGAAGACCGATTGTGTTGGATCAAGGGCGAGCCGAGTTTCGACGCACTGCGGCAGGCCTACTTGGACCCCGAACGAGCGTATGTCGCGCCAGACCCGCCATCTTGGGCCACGCCCTCACAGATCATCGACGAGGTCGTCATCTCGAACGCACCATGGGCGAAAACTCCGCACGTCGGTCTCAATCCCGGTTTGGTTGCCATCATCGGAGCCCGAGGGTCGGGAAAGACCGCATTAGCCGACATCATCGCGGCAGGTTGTGACTCCTACGAGCACAATTCCGAACGCCCGTCATTTCTTGACCGTGCAGCTGAACACCTCGGCGGAGCGGAAGTCACTCTTACCTGGGGAAACCGCGATCCGATGACACGGAGCCTCGATTCTCCGGTCAATTGGTCCTCAGACGCATATCCGCGGGCGCGCTACCTTTCGCAGCAGTTCGTTGAGCATCTGTGTTCCAACGAAGGCATGCCATCGCTGATTGCCGAAATCGAGCGGGTGATCTTCGAAGCCCATCCAACTCTGGAACGAGACGGGGCAGTAAACTTTCAGGAACTGCTAGAGCTGCACGCATGCGAGTTTCGCGACGCGCGCACTCGGGAAGAAGAGGCCCTGGCGAACTTGTCAGAGCAGATCGGCGTCGAGCTCAATAAGTCGCGCCAGGTCGCGACAATCAGAACGCAGGTCGATGAGAAGAAGAAGCTGATCGCCCGCTATCAGACAGATCGCAAGAATCTACTGCCGAAGGGCCCGAGCAAAATCGCCGAGAGGCTTCAGGACCTGATCAATGCCGCGGACAAGGTGCGCGGACACATCCGGTATTACGCAAACCAGCAATCGGCGATCACCAGCATCAAGGCGGAAGTTCAGGATCTGCGGCAGAACAAGGCCCCAGATACGCTGCGCTCAATGCGCGAACAACACCAGCGCGCCAAGTTAGAGGACGCTGATTGGAAACGGTTCCTTCTGACTTACACCGGGGACGTTGATGGGGTCGTGACGGATAAGGCGAAACAGGCCGCAAAGAGCATGGAAGGGTGGCGCGGCACGACCCCGAGTGTGGCGGTCGACGAGTCTGGGTCTTTTCTCCGTCCAAGTGATGATCCCGAGAAGATGCCGTTGGCTACACTCGAAGCCGAAATTGCGCGGATCGAAAAGATCGTCGCTGCAGATAAAGAAACCGCAAAAAAGCTCGCCGCTGTGAGCAAGCGGATCGCAGACGAAAACACCGTTCTCCAGAGCCTCGAGGAAAAGCTCAAGGACTTCATTGGTGCGCGAGACAGGGCGATCTCATTGGTGGCGGAACGTGAGGCAGGATATATCCGCGTTTTCGACGCCGTGGTTGCCGAAGAACGCGTCCTCAACGAGCTCTACGCTCCGTTGATGGTGAAACTGCAGAAGGCAGGCGGCACGCTCGCCAAACTTTCATTCTCGGTCAGCCGTGTCGTTAACGTCGCGGCCTGGGCCAAGCGGGGAGAAAAGGACCTTTTTGACCTGCGTGGGGGTCCATTCAAAGGCATTGGCTCTCTTGAACGTTAAGCAAACGAAATGCTTGGAACGGCCTGGGCGAGAGGTGACTCGGCCGCGGTATCAGAAGCGATGCAGGCCTTTCGCGACAAGTTTCAGGAAACGCTTCTTGCGAACGCGCCAGTCGAGAAGTCGGATCAGGCCAACTACCGACCATGGTCGAAGCGGTTCGCCCAATGGCTGTACAGCACGGATCATATCTCTATCGAATACGGCATTCGGTATGACGGGATTGACCTGAGGAAGCTCTCACCGGGCACGCGGGGGATCGTTCTGGTGCTCCTGTATCTTGCGCTCGATGACTCCGAAGATTGCCCATTGGTTATAGATCAGCCCGAAGAGAACCTAGACCCGAAATCCATCTATGATGAGCTCGTGCCCTTGTTTGTGGCTGCAAAACGCAGGCGCCAGGTAATCATGGTCACCCACAACGCTAACCTGGTCATCAACACCGACGCGGACCAGATCATCATCGCCGAGGTCGGAACCCATGATGGCACCGGCTTACCTTCGATCGCGTACCAGGCGGGCGGCCTCGAGGAGGCTGAGATCAGACGGATGGCTTGTGAGATTCTCGAGGGTGGAGAACGCGCATTTCAGGATCGTGCGCGCCGGCTAAGGATCGCTCTGCGTCGTTAGTCGCGTACCGATTTGGTCGAAGTGGCAGGGTTTGGGAAGTCGGAAACTGGTGGAACCACATGGGAAGGAAGATCACCCGCAGGAATCTGAAGAATGGGCTTTTCGCCTTCATCGACCTTCTCGGATTCTCTGATCGAGTGCAGCGGATTGAAACAGAAGAGGATCTGCGGAAACTCGACGACGATGTCGTTTTCGTTCAGGGCGAATTTGAGCACAAATCTTCGGACTACTTTGTCCGCGAGTCTCAAAAAATCGTGGGCAAGCGGGTTCTAGCATTTTCGGATTGTGTCGCCATATCTGTACCGCTGCGCTCCGATCTGACCAAATTGCAGGGCACGTTTGACGTCTTGATGAGCGAGCTGACAAGCTTTGCTATCGCGCAAGGCGATTGCGTTCAGCGCGGCATTTTCCTTCGTGGGGGAGTCGATCTCGGGTACTGGTTTCATCGCAAAGACACCCTGATCAGCCCAGCGATGGTGAACGCATACAGACTTGAGCACGATGCATGTGTTCCCATGATCGCGATCACACCCGCACTGCGAAAATACCTCGCCCAGCACCCTGATCGCACCTATTACAGCGACGATATTGAGCCCTTTGCGAAGACGCTCAAGCAGCATCGCAAGCTACCAAACGGGCAGACTCACTGGTTCATTAATTATCTACGTATCTGCCTTGAATCGGTTGAACCCGCCATCGTTGGAGAAGATCGGGATCGCATGCGGACCGAAGCTTGGCAGTCGGCGTGCCACGAGTGGGCTTTGAACCACGGTCGGGTTATTGCCAAAGCACGCGCAAATGCCACCACTCCCAGCGTACGTCTGAAATACGAATGGCTCGCCAAGTATCACAACGCTGAGATCAAACGCTTCTTCAGCAAGAGGGCCAAGCCACTATTGATCGCGCTGTCATAGCCCGGCTGCTCTAGGCCTTTGGGTCAACGGGCGTTTCCTCAATCACGATTTTTCGCCGTTACCGCAGGCCGGGTTTGATCGCCTATGATAATTCTGTTCACCGGTACCCTTCTTGTGCCGGCAATCGACTGAACTGGAAAAGCTGTGTTTGCGTATGCCGATGAGACCGGAAATTCCGGCCGAAACATTTTTGATAGAAACGAGTATTTTCGCCTCGGTGCCGTCTTGTCGGTGGGCGACATAGCGCCATCGATAGCAATGGTCCTGGCCCCTATTCTCGAGGAAAAGAGTGTTGATCGGATTCATGCGCATGAATGGCCCGAAACCGAAGTGGCCATGGTAGGACAGGCAATTATAGACGCCCTTGATCAGTCCGGACCGTGGACGTTCAACCTCACCGAAATACACAAGCCGTATATGGCTCCGACCAAGTTCGTGGACGTCATCTTCGATGCGGGTGAAAACAAGGCCGTTCCGGGCGAATGGTATTGGGACGAACTGAATCGTCATGTGCTTTGCCTGACAATTGACGATGCAATGTCCAGAGACGCGGCGGAACTGTTCTGGTCTTCCTACTTGAGCGACGACTTCGATGGCATAACTCGCTGTCTTGACTATATCGACAAAGGGCTTCGGATGGCCGAGTGCGCAACGGCCATCCGGCACGTAATTAGGGAAGCGTTTGGATTTGCCAGGCAGAAACCGGCTGAGTTCACGCTGTCACACACTCAAAAGAAGAAGGGATATCAGGCCAGTTCTCCAAATGTCGTTGCCTTCACCCAGTTGTTTTAGGCAATCCATGAATTCGCAGCCAAGCACAATAGCCTGCCCGAGAGGCTTATCCATGACCAGCAAGACGAATTTCGAACGGCGCTCGCAGAGACATACCGGCACTTCGGAAATATCATCTGGCAGGATTCGCTTGACGGCAGCTTCCCGGAGATTTCGCTTGCCGACTACGATCTGGCCCAATTCGAAATGCCGTCTTCAAAAGACAACGCCGGACTTCAAGCAACTGACGTGCTGCTTTGGGCTTCCCAACGCGAGGCGAGAACTTCCTCATTGTCGGCCTTGAAGGCCCGCCTAAAGGACAAGACACTCGACTATCGGGTGTCCCGAAGAATGTCCGAACTGATCGTGTACGTTCACCTTCTGCGGCATGAGCGACAACGTTCCCGGGGACAGCCCCGAGACTAGCGGCTAGAAGATACCCCATGCACGATACCGCCCCCTCCCCGTCATCTCGCGCACACCGAGCTCTCCGACAAGGTTCAATGCTCCGCGCGGCGTGACTTTCGCAGCTTTCGCGATCATGTGCGCCGATACGATCGGCCGTGAAAGTATGAGCTCGATCGCAGCCGGCAGGCTGCTGTTTGATCTCCTGCCAACAACGCGCCGCTCAAGTTGACGCTTCGCGAGCGTCAGCCGATCAATATCCTTCATCCCAGCGACAGCAGCCGCTCTCATTGCATCGAGAAAGGCGATCAGCCTGGTTGTCCGGTCCCGAGCACGTCGCCGCTCACGCGGCATCTCTCGCAGACCCACTGAAAAGGCCAGAAGGTGTGACCGGACCTTTTCGCGTGATCTGAGGAAATCCGAAACAAGGACCTGCCCAAGCCAGTGCTGCCGCTGAAGCGGTTCGAGCTGATCCCATGCGTCCCAAAGAACCGCCGCGGCCAGGGTCGCCGGAAGCGCTTCAACCTTTCTGACCAACTCGAGCCATTCAGAGATCCGTTCAGATTCGTCCCAATCAGGATCCCTGATGACCAACTCGCCCACAATGAGGTCTGGTTGCCGGGTTCTGGTAGATCCGGGGGGAACGGCTTCCACCAGCCAGCTGGTTTCCGCAAGCACCTCGTCGAACTCTGCCAATTCCGGAGGAAGCGCATCGTGCTCGTCCGTTTCGAGATCCCTCCCCTCCCCTCTCCTCTGACGTTTTCTGGGAAGTTCATCCTCCTGTTCGGCAATCCCCGCAAAGGCAATGATCCCAGCCCGCGAGATCGCCCAACCCGGATTGTTTCTCATCGCCCGTCGTCTCGCCCGGACGATCCGGTGCGCAATGACAAGCTCGTGGCTTGGTGCGCGAACGTCCATCTTGGCGTCGTGCAGAACCAAGTCTTCCAGATGGACAAGTTCGCCGGCCACCCACATGTTGGAGACGGCCTCGAAGAAATCAGCCCGCTCTGCAAAGCCTTGTCCGACCTCAGATCGGGCAACACGCTCATCAAGCCGTGCGAGTGCATCTTCAGCCGCCGATATCGGCTTCAAGAGAGCCTCGAGGCTCAACTTTCCAATTTCATAAGGCATTGTTTTTTCATGTCTTACGCATTTATGAGGAAGCTACCACGAATTTAACTTCCGTCATAGACTGCCCCGTAAACTCGCGTTCGCCGATATGCAGTCTGAGGCCTTCTGAATTGAACAAATGCCCGGCAATCCGCGCTCAGGTCGACGAGAGGGTCCGGTTTTCCTGGGGTTTTGACGGTTCGGGTCGTGGAAAAGGCACTCAGGAGACGTTTACAAACGATCGGTTATCCATATCTTCTTTATTTGGAAAACCACTCTCAACACGGCTCTCAGGCGTCCCAAATGGCCAAATCGGCGCTCAATCGCACTTCTCGTCGGCCTGAGGGACGGCTTATCGGCTATGCGCGCGTCTCCACGGACGAGCAGGCGACAGAAGCACAGCAGCTGGAACTGCGATCTGCCGGCTGCGAGACAATTGTGGAGGAATACGGCTCCGGCGCTTCACGCGCTCGCCCTGCCCTTGCCAGACTGGTTCGGGAGATAGGTACAGGTGAAACATTGGTCGTTGTCCGACTTGATCGCCTCGCCCGTTCGGTGGCCCATCTGTTGGAAGTTATCGACGAACTCAATGCAAAGGGAGCGCATTTCCGCTCACTCAGCGACCCGATCGACACATCGACCCCGCAGGGCATGTTTTCCCTTCAGGTTCTGGGTGCTGTTGCTCAGCTTGAACGCGCCTTGATCTCCGAGCGCACCAAGGCCGGCATCAAGGCTGCAAAGGCCAAGGGGAAGTTGCCCGGCAATCCAGGAATTCGAGAGCGCAGGCCTGAAGCGCTGGCCAAGATGACGGCCGCTCAAAAGGCAGCCTATGGCGCACGCATTCAGGCGACTGCCAGTCAATGGCTTCCTATTGTCCGGCGCATGCGTCCGGATCACACCTGGGACGATATCGCACGGTTTCTGAAAAGCCGCGGGCACGACTGGACGCCCGAGCGGCTGCGGCGCGCGGTGAAGTGGATGGTTTCCGAGGGAATGGCGGACAAGGAATTGCTGAGGAAATCGCCTCCACGCCCGCCGGAAGACCGATTGATGACCCTGGTCGCCGGCATCCACTCGTCGAACCCGGAGCTGACATTGCGAGAGATTGCCGGTCAGCTCGAGCGGCTGCACGAGCGAACGCCCCGCGGTGGGACAAAATGGTCGCCGTCTTCCGTCAAGAACCTCATCGACCGGGCAAAGCGGACTGGTTTGCTCGAAGCAGTTTGAGTCCCAAATCGGAACTCTGGCGCAAATTGCCCGCCCAGACCTCACCATGGTCTCACACCAGCCCATGCAGGGATTTGTGGAGGTGGAGTTTGCCCTCCCCAGCCCTGTCGATCATAGCGCGGAAATATCCGCCGGGCGAGGCAATGTGCTCCGGATCCCGCAGCGCCTTTTCGGCGACAACCGCAAGGCAGGCCGCGGCCAGATATCTGCCTTGCCGCTCGACAGCGAGCTGATATCCGGACGGACTGAGGCCGATCAGCATGCGCAACTGCTCAGCAGCTCCACAAAGAGCCGGCCAACTGCTCAGACCGACCCCCAATTCTGCCTGTACCGATGAACATGCCGACTGAATGAGCCCTATGGAAACACCATCCAGGTTGGTTTCGGGAAACTTGCCTCCGCCTCCCCTTCCCACTTGTGATTTCGGCCGTTGTGTTTCCGTGCGCCCGCCGCAAGGCTCTTTTTCAAGAGCCATATCAACGGCGAAGCCGTTGTCAGAAGGAAATTTAGTGTATTGCTCGTTAGAGCAAGTCGGCTGAGAATTACTTCCAAGAGAGTCGGTTGGGGTTGTAATAAATAAGGGGCTGACATCAATGTCACCCGCGCATGACATTTTATCCTTATTTTTCAACGAATGTGCTTCATGGAGAGCCAGGACCTGCGCATAGAGCGATTCCAGAAGTGCCGCCTTCTCCGCCACATTCAATTCGTCCCGGATCACAATCGCCTGGGCTCGGGCAGCAAACCCGTGAAATTCTACGGGCTCCAGTTCGGCCATGTCGGCGATCGCCCGTGAAAACCGTGTAACAGCCCGCCTGGCTTCCTGCTCGGCCTTGATACGGCGCTGGAATGCATCCGCCTGAACCTTGAAGGCCTCCAGATTGAAGCACGCAGGGCTAAAGTCCAGACCGTAGGCCTGCTCCAGAGCCCCTTCTGAACCGCGATAGACATAGCGTCGCCCGGTCGGACTGTCCCGATAGGCAAGCACTCCGGCTTCGACGAGTTTCTTCAGGCAGCGCGTGACAGTGCGCGTGGTGCGCCGAGTGTATTCGGCAAGACGCTGATTTGAGATCGCCACTACCGGCCGCTTTCCGGCCTGGAAATCGTCGGGCTGCACAAGACCCAAGAGAATATCCAGGACATGATAAGCCGTGCCATCGATACCAAGCGCCGGCGCAACGCGTTTCAGAACCAGGGAGATTTCCTTTTTGGTGACCTTCGGCCGGTCTTCCTGGGACGCCAGATGCGCGCTCGCAAGAATCCCGGCAGACACCTTGCGAAAACTCGCAATCTGCTGAGTCGAAGACATAAGTCCTCCTTTGCCGGAAGCGCATAAACGCGACCGAGCACTGAATTTTCAGATGCGAGACAAGCTGGAAGACGCAAGAAATCGTGCTCGGCTGCGAGACAGAACTTGCGTTGCGCTGCGAGTGATTCTAGAATCAGAGCTGCTAGACTGAGATCATAGGCACTCGTGCTTATCTCAACGAGGACCCGCCCACGTGGCGGGTTCTTTGCTTCATGCTTTTATTTGCTCGCTTGTTTCCCTTCGCCTTTTTTGAACTCTTCAATCAACGCCGTCATCTTGTCTGCGACAAACTGAGCAAAAGCCGGCTCTTTCTTCGCATCTAGGAAGATTTTGACAGCGTTGCTGGATTGCTCCATCGTTCCGAACGAGCGACCTTCGTTCTCCAATCGAGACTTTTCAGCTCTGGATTTCGTCGTCCTGAACTTGTCTGCTTTTTCAGCTGTCCGATAAGCCAGTTCGAAACGCTTGTTGGAGTCAGCCCCTTTCCACACTGCGCTTTCGGGTAGAGCACGCACCGCTTCGAGAATCGAAGACTTCTTTGCACCTCGATCAGCGAGACTCGCAAAAGCCTCCCAACGATTTCGGCCGATCTTGGGGGCAGGTCCAATCAAACGAAAGATATCAGCTGGCACCAAAGCGACGATTGCAGACATTTTCGAAATCGTTGTGTCAGAGGCAACTCCAACAGACTTGGCTACAAGCTTACGCGTGAAACCGGCTTCCAAAAGGGCGACTGCGTATACCGCCTGCTCAATGAAGGACAGGTTCTTTCGTTCATTATTTTCAAGACCTTGAGCAATGACAAGCTCTTCGTCAGAAAGTTCTTGAACGTAAGCTTTCACCTTTTGCCCAAGAACCATGCAAGCACGATTGCGCCGCGCTCCATACGCCAGTTGGTACTGACCATTTTCTGCCGGATGTGGACGGACAAGGATGGGGAGTCGTTGGCCTTCTTCCTTAATGGAAGTCACCAGGCTTTGAAAATCCGGGTCATCGTCGGTCCATTCAAGACGGTCTTGAATGATGGAAGCCCGCACGGTGACGGGGTCGAGTTCAACGGTTTGGGATTTTTCAAGCTCGGCTTTCAGCCGCAGGTTTTCTTCTTCGATGCTTGCAAAACTCGCCTGCAGTGCTTTCGTCGGAGCAGTCGTCATGGGCCGACTCGTAGTCTTGTCCGATTTCTCGACTTCAGCTTGTTTGGCAAGTTCGTTCGGGTCTACGGCACCAAACATGCCGGCAAGGCGTTTCGCCCGGTTGGATGCTTTGTTCATGAGCGTCCCCAGACTTTCAGGATCTCTTGGAAGATCTCAGTGTTGGCAGCATTTACGGATTCTATGGCGCGATTGTACGTGTCGCGTCCGACAGACCCTTTTTCGAGTTCGTACAACGTTTTGTTTTCCAGACCGGCATTTGTGATCGCAGTGGTCTCTACAACTGCAGCAGTCAAGACGCTTTCTCCAAAGAGAGACCGAAGCATCGCTGCAATATTCACCTGTGGAACATCGTGGGGAATATGTCTGGTCAAAAGAAACCGCATGAACTCATGATCGACAGGCGCACCAAAGTGAGCCATTTGTTCCAGCATTTCGTCCATCATGTACAAAAACTGGTTCATACTTGCGACGTCGATCATCGCGGACTGTACAGGGATAATTAGCCCGGTAGCGGCAAATACAGCGTTTAATGTCAGATACGACAATTGCGGTGGCGCATCGATTACGACTACATCGTAACGATCCTCCACGCTTCTCAGTGCAGTCGCCAACCGGCGAATAAAGTATTCGTCTCCCACGTATTTGTTGCTGATGATGGCGGCTGGCGTTTCGTAATCGAAATACTGCAGCTCGCTCTGGCCTGGAACAAGATCCAGGCCCGCAAAGTAGGTCGGTCGAATTACCTCCGGAAGTGGCCGACGTTCATCATCGTAACGCAGAACGCCAAACACCGTTTCGTTGTCGCCTACTTCCAAGACCGGCTGAACACCCAGCATCTCCGTCAGACTTGCTTGTGTATCAAGGTCGATTGCGAGAACGCGGAGGCCTTGCAACGCGAGAAACTGAGCCAAGTGCAAAGCAGTCGTCGTTTTCGCGCAGCCACCTTTGAAATTGGAGATCGCGACAATTTGCATTCCGTCATCTTTACGACGACGCGGATCAAACTGTAGGGACTGTCCGGGACGCTTTTCGGCCAGGAACGATCGAAGTTCATTGATCTGATCGAGTGTGTACATGCGCCGGTTCCCATCAGACCGCGCCGGTTGCGGACCTTCATTGTCGAGCGACATTTGCCGCAAGGTTGCGGGCGCGATGCCAATCAGGTCCGAAACTTCAGATGAGGAAAACGATCGCAAGTGCTTACGCGACTCCGGAGGATAATTCTGTTGCCAGTTGTTTTTGATTTGCTGGCTCAATAGTGACGAAAAACGCGCAATTTTTCCCCTTGTTGAGTTGGGGTCCAGTTCCTTGTCAGAAATTGCGGCTTCTTCTGTCATTATCCACTCCGACGCAAAAATTTGAAAAACACGGAAATAAGCGTCAGAGCGAACTAAGGGCGAATTAGTGATTCCTGTCAATGGCTTTTTAGTTAACGCCCGTTAACTTTTCCACCGTCGACACGATATCGTGTGCCTAGAGAAAATGGACCACACTAGTACTTGCAGGCAGACTCTGCTCATGGTGCATTTGTTCAGAAGCGCAGGGCGAGCTAAACAAGGATGTACGCCTCATAATATTCGAATCAGATCAGCGAAGACCCGAATGTATCCTGAGATCAGGCGTTCGGCGTCTAAGTTTTGATGCGCGGAGACCGCGTTGCGTCCTGTGTTTTTTGATAGCTATGACTCGGTTTCGTATTCCCTTTCGCCCACTCACGCACGGCAGTCAGATTGACGCCCAGTGTATCCACCACCGTTTTCATGACAAATGTCCACCTTGAAACTCCATAAAAAGTAGAGGTCTTTTATTAGATCGCCGCATTCGGGGTCTAATTCTAAAATGTCTTCTTGCCGAACTGACACTCAAGTTCTCGAGTGAGGTCTCTCGGCGCAATGTTATTGCGCTAGGAGACCTCAGAAAAGCTCTCTCCATCTTAAAGCTTGTTGCCTACGAATTGCGGCGTGAACGAAGAAGACCAACATCGGCGACAACTCTGAATGACAAGTTCTATTCAGACATAAGCCGCGCTCACGGCTACCTGTAGACCCATTCGTCAAACAATTGTGTTAGGTCGAAATGCATTTCTTTTAAGACAGGTCGGGCAAAGCAATTCCAGAAGGTGGCGCCACGAGATTTTAACAACCCTTCTTTCCAAAAGGTTCGTACTGACATCGTTCATCGTATGAATTTACCAGCACTGCGTCGTGCCAAATTGTTGTGAGACAATTCGACCAATTGGATTTCCAAGCCCCCCTCCTCTCCGCTAGGCAACATCCAACCTCCAGCCCCGGATCAACGATTTGAAGTTCCCATGTTGGATGACCAGAAATTGATTTCCAACCCACGCCAAATCGGCATTTGGACGCAGCTTGGCGACCAAGAGCTCGGTTCCGTCTACGAGACCAGACTCTGCATTATCGGCAACACAGAACGCAATCATCTCAAACACCGCAGATGAAGTTCCGTCTGCGATGTAATGGAATCCGCAAACCTGTTGACTTGATACGTTTCTGAACACCTAGTTCCGAGTGGAGTGTCAGATGACACGGGGTCAAGCAATTGTTTTTTCGATGTTTTTTTTCCGAGACGTCATTCCTTCCAATCGAATGCGAACAATTCTTGAACTCCCCTCCCCCGATTTGCGGCCACGAGAACAATTGAATCCCGCGGTGAAAACATCGTCTCCCTTTTCCTACCAAAGAAGTATTGAGGTCCCACTGGGCAATCCCATCAAAAAATACAACAGGACCGTAAACGCTAGCGAATGATTGCTACGGCGATTTTGAACCGCCCAGACAGCTGATGCTAAATGGCAACCGTCGAGCACTAAGGTAGGAAGTGACCGGCCGGAAGATGCCGACCGTAAGATATATTCATTACGAGGGCAGGGGTCTCCAACCTAAAGAAGTGAACATCAGGTTCGGATGGCCGAAAAGCTCGATCGCGGTGTGCTCAAGAGCAATGGTGAACGTAAAGCGACCACTGGCTGTCCGAAGCGATGATTTTACTCCACAGGGGAACAAGTTTAGAACCAGCGCACACCCAGCTCCCAGTATCGACCTGCAAGGAACCCAATGTCTGAGGCCCCCGAATACAACACAACTATTGAGCCAGTATATGTTGATCTGACTGCGGATATCGTTTCCGCATATGTGAGCAACAAGATTGCTTCGGGTGATCTGGCAACTTTGATAGCGACGGTTCATTCGGCTCTCGTTTCGGCCGCACAAACGGTACAGGAACCAGCCGTTGAAGAACTTGTCCCGGCTGTACCGGTCAAAAAGTCCATCCTGGGCGACTACATCATCTGTCTCGAGGACGGCAAAAAATTCAAATCGCTGAAGCGCCACCTGCGCACGCATTTCGACATGACGCCGGAAGACTACCGGGCCAAGTGGAACCTGCCTGTGGACTACCCGATGGTCGCCCCGAACTACGCCGCGGCGCGGTCGGATCTCGCCAGGAAAATGGGGCTGGGTCGGAAACAGGGTCGCAGGAGCAAGTCGGCGAGCAAGAGCTAGTTTTTGTCTCGCCTGGACAGGACCCAGCCGGAGCTGAACCTCCGGTGCGCGGGGCACAATTCGATCACTCTGAAGCATGTGCCTGCAGCGACCGGTTCCCTGCCGGCAAGTCCGCCGGTCAAGAAAGCTGATCGAGCAAGGCCGAAGTCGCCGGCATGCGTTTCAGGCTTGCCGTAATGCGCTTGCGCCATTCCGGACCGGTTTCCAATGCGGTCTGGTAGGCTTCGGCAAGGTCGTCCGGCCTTGTCTCCGTCAATACCTCGATCAGAAATGCCGCCTGGGCCCGGTCTTTATGCGCCTTGAGTGCATCCGCTCCTCCTTGCCTCCGGTCGGCGACGATGAGCTTGTGCACCGCATAGCGCTCCGGGCGCGGGATCTGCACCAGCACGCCTGAGCGATAGAGAAAGGGAACACTGATCGGATCGGCAATCAGGTAATTGAGAAAATGCAGACTTTGCGCACTGACACCAAGGGCGGCAAGATCGCGGATGGCCTCATCCTCTTCGAAGGACGGTGTCAGAAACTCGACCAGGGTCTGGCGATGTGTTTGCCGCCAGCGCCAGGTCTTGCCACTTTCGATCGCAGGCACGGGATCGAACTGAAGCTCGGAAAAGACCTCTGCAAGGGGAGGGTCGACTGTGTCCGCGAGGGCGAGTGACAACCGCTCGAAAGTTGCAATGTCGATGTCATCCGTCGTGGCCGACTGGTCGAAGCCGATCCGGATGCCGAGCTCGCCTTCATAACAGCGGAAGGCCTGCGTACCGACGATCGTTCCACCGAGCCGAAAGACGCCGGCTTTGGCCATGGCCGAAACCACCTGGCCGGATCCGACATCGGCGAACAGATAGCCTTCCGCCCGCAGCACCCGCATCAGTCTTGCCCGATCCCGTTCGGCAAGTTTCGCCGCCCTGGCGATCTCCGATTGCCGCTCCAGGCGGCTCCGAAGTTCCGGCGTGTCTTCGCCAATATACCGGTCGATGGTTTTCCGCCCGACGCGGAAGTGGTCGTACCAATAGGTCTTGGAGCCGACCTCCTTCGACCGTGGCGCGCCGCGCAGCTCCGACACTTCGCTGTCACGTAGGGACCGTCGCAAGTCCGTCCAGGCGGCTGTGCCGATTGCGCTGTGATAGTCGATGGTCACACGTTACCCCACATACTTTTTCTCGTGGGGTAAGAATAGCATATTTGCTATCCCACAGAAATTTTTTTGTGGGGTACAAAAGGAGCAAGATCTCGGCACCTTCCGAACCGCCTTGTCCTTTGTGTGGAACTCCCACGCGCAACCAAGGAGCAGCTGCTTCAAAAAAATAGCGCGCCCGTGTTGAGCCTTGGGAGGAAGACACTTGGGCGCGCCTGGAAAGGTGTGCACGTGACGCTGGGTCACCTTGCCCTTTTAGCCGCGTTCAATAAAAAGATCCATTCGCACAATTGCAGAGTTTTTCCGGGGGTGACACATCGTGGTCGATCAAGCCACGTGCATTGAACCTTTCTGTAGGCGCAGAGATGCGCCTGATTTTTTGACACGGCTGATAGGTCCAGGTTTGGCCCCAGCCATAAGGATCTGCGATCACGAAGCTTCGAAACGTCCAATATCTCTTTAGCTAAGACCTAGATTAAAGGTCGGCGACGTAGCCTCATTAGATTGTTATATTTGCCAATTCATACAACTCTCCTTAGGTGTGGAAAACTTTTTCTCAACCTTGCGATGACACTTCGTTCTGTGTTGGGTTGCGCCCTCTCGCAAGGCAATCAACCACTGATTGCTGTAGCCGCATCTTATTGTTCTCAAATATAAAAGGACGCTCCGAATGACCTCCGGAGAGCCTGGGCACTCACCCGTGCCCGGTCCGATAAATGCTGTCTCGGCGAGGCCGCGCCATCCCCTGAACATCTCAGCTTTCACCGGTAGGGGAGGGGACCTTGAGGAACGGTGAAAGCCGCCGCCGACTTATCGCCGGATTAGAGGATTCGCTTGGGCGAACAATCTTGTCGGCGTTGTCGGACGAGGCCGTCGTTGAGATCATGCTCAACCCGGACGGACAGCTGTTCATCGAGAGCGTCGGTAAAGGCATGGTGCTCTCCGGCGAAATAACGCCCCATGACGCCCAGATCATCATGGGCAAGGTCGCACATGCGCTCGGCACGGAAATCACCTCTGACAAGCCGATTATTTCCGGTGAGCTGCCAATAGGCGGTCATCGTTTTGAGGGCCTGTTGCCACCCATCGTTTCCAAGCCGTCCTTCACGATCCGCAAGAAGGCATCGCTGCTCATCCCGCTTTCCAAGTATGTCAATGATGGCGTGATGACGGACGGCCAGGCCACCGTGATCCGTGATGCGGTTGCCGGCCGGAAAAACATTCTGGTTTCGGGCGGTACCGGCACCGGCAAAACGACCCTGACAAACGCGATCATTGCCGAAATGGTTTCGGTCGCTCCGGATCACCGCCTCGTCATTCTGGAAGATACCGCGGAAATCCAGTGTGCGGCCAGGAATGCCGTGATCCTGCACACGTCCGACACCGTGGACATGCAGCGGCTCCTGAAATCGACCATGCGCTTGCGCCCCGACAGGATCATTGTCGGCGAAGTGCGCGATGGCGCGGCGCTGACGCTGCTCAAGGCATGGAACACGGGTCACCCGGGCGGCATCGCCACGGTTCACTCCGACAACGCCTTCACCGCACTGACGCGCCTTGAGCAGTTGATCGCGGAAGTCTCTCAGCAGCCGATGCCCCACGTCATCGCAGAAGCGGTTGACCTCATCGTTTCGATCGAGCGCTCCGCCGAACACGGTCGCATCGTTCGGGGCATCGTGACTGTATCCGGCTTTCGGGACGGCACCTATGACGTCCGTTCAGCAGTCGCATCTCAGTTCCTCAACAAAAATTCCCACGACAGACAAGGGACTCTTCATGTCGCGTAATTTTGTGATTTTTCTAGGCTTGGCCGGGGCCGGACTTTTTTTCATCGAACCAGCCTTCGCCTCCGGCGGCGGCTCGCTTCCCTGGGAAGGCCCGCTTCAGCAGATCCAGGCGTCTATCAACGGTCCTGTCGCTGGCGCTGTTGGCCTGATCGCGGTGGCGATTGCAGGCGCTATGCTGATTTTCGGGGGCGAGCTCAACGACTTCGCACGCCGCATGGCCTACGTGGTTCTCGTCCTCGGGATCCTGCTCGGCGCGTCCACGATCGTCGGCCTGTTCGGTTCTGCCGGTGCCTCCATCGGCATCGCTCCCGCAGTGGAAGCAGCAACCGTGGAACCGGCTCATGGCTGACGCGCCGGGCCTCAACAGAGCACGGATCCACCGCGCTCTTTCACGCCCGACACTGTTGTTCGGGGCAGACCGGGAGTTGGTGCTCGTGACCGGTCTTGCCTCGGTCATTCTGATTTTCGTGATCCTGAAGCCCTATGCCGCTGTGCTCGGCGTGGCGATCTGGATCGTGGTCGTTGGCGTGCTGCGGATGATGGCAAAGGTGGACCCTCTGATGCGCGCTGTCTATCTGCGGCACGTCAAATACTGCACCTACTACCGACCGACATCCACGCCCTGGCGGAAATACTGAACATGGTTGCCCTCAAAAAATTCCGGCACGTCGCGCCGTCCTTTTCCGACCTGCTCCCGTACGCGGCGCTGGTCGACAACGGCATCGTGCTCCTGAAGGACGGGGGCTTAATGGCCGGCTGGTATTTTGCCGGGCCGGACAGCGAGAGTTCGACCGCATTCGAGCGGAACGAAGTCTCCAGGCAGATCAATTCGGTTCTCTCCCGCCTCGGCAATGGCTGGATGATCCAGATGGAAGCGGTTCGCATTCCCTCGACCGGATATCCGGACAAGGAAAGCTCGCATTTTCCGGACCCAATCACGGCCCTGATCGATGACGAGCGCCGGCAGCGTTTTGAGGCCGGGGAGGGGCATTTCGAAAGCCAGCACGCCCTCATATTGACCTACCGGCCGCCGGAGAAAAACAAGTCCAAGCTGGTGAAGTACATTTATTCCGACGAAGCCAGCCGGAACACGTCTTTTGCCTCCCGGACGCTTGAGTATTTCAAGACGACCATCCGCGAATTCGAACAGTACATGGCGAACGTCGTGTCGATCCGGCGCATGGAAACGCAGGAAGTGCCGGAAAGGGAAGGGGAGAGGCGCGGCCGCTACGATGATCTCTTACAGTTCGCCCGCTTCGGGTTGATCGGCAAAAACCACCCGATCCGGCTCCCTGATATCCCGATGTATCTCGACTATCTGGTGACGGCTGAATTTCATCATGGGCTCAATCCCATCGTGGACGGCCGGTATGTCGGCGTGGTGGCGATCGACGGGTTCCCTGCCGAAAGCTGGCCGGGGATCCTCAATGCCCTCGATCTCATGCCCATCACCTATCGCTGGTCCAGCCGGTTCATTTTCCTCGATCCTGTCGAGGCGCGCTCTGTGCTGGAAAAGACCCGCAAGAAGTGGCTGCAGAAGGTGCGGCCGCTGATGGATCAGCTCTTTAAAACGAACTCCGGATCGCTCGATCAGGACGCCATGGTGATGGTCGAGGAAACCGAGGACGCGATTGCCGAGGCGAACTCGCAGCTCGTCGCCTTCGGCCATTACACGCCTGTCATCGTGCTCTTCGACGTGAACCAGGCGCGGCTTCAGGAGAAATGCGAGGCAGTGCGGCGGCTCGTGCAGAACGAAGGGTTTGGCGGCCGCATAGAAACCCTGAATACCACCGAGGCGTTCCTGGGGAGCCTGCCAGGCGTTTCCTATGCCAACGTTCGCGAGCCTCTGGTGAGCACGCGCAATCTCGCGGACCTCGCTCCTATGAATTCCGTCTGGGCCGGATCGCCGGAAGCACCTTGTCCGTTCTATCCTGTTGGATCTCCGCCGCTTATGCAGGTCGCCTCCGGCTCTTCACCGTTCCGCTTCAATCTTCATGTCGGGGATCTGGGGCACACGCTGATCTTCGGGCCAACCGGTTCGGGTAAATCGACGCTTCTGGCGCTGATCGCAGCTCAGTTCCGGCGCTATGAGAACGCGCAAGTGTTTGTCTTCGACAAGGGCAAGTCGATGTACCCGCTCACGCTTGCCATCGGCGCGGATCACTATGATGTCGGCAAGTCGGACACACTGGCCTTTGCGCCGCTCTCCTCTCTCGAGGACGACACCGACAAGGCGTTCGCTGCCGAGTGGCTGGAAACCCTGATCGAAATGCAGGGCGTGAAGGTTTTGCCGGAGCACCGCAACGCCATCACCACGCAGATCGACTTGATGTCGAAGTCTCAGCGCCGGTCGTTGACCGACTTCGTGTCGGGCGTCCAGAACCGGGAAATCAAGGACGCGCTGCAATATTACACTGTGGACGGCCCGATGGGCGCGCTCCTCGATGCCGAAGCGGACGGCCTGTCCCTCTCCAGGTTCCAGACCTTCGAGATCGAAGAGCTGATGAACATGGGCGACCGGAACCTGATCCCGGTCCTGCTTTATCTCTTCCGCCGGATCGAAAAACGCCTGACTGGGAACCCAAGTCTGCTCATCCTGGACGAGGCCTGGCTGATGCTTGGCCATCCGGTCTTCCGCGACAAGATCCGGGAATGGCTGAAGGTTCTGCGCAAGGCCAATTGCGCGGTGGTCCTGGCAACGCAATCGATCTCGGATGCCGATCGTTCCGGCATCATCGACGTTCTGAAGGAAAGCTGCCCGACCAAAGTTTGCCTGCCCAACGGCGAAGCCCGGGTGTCCGGAACGCGCGAATTCTACGAAAAGCTCGGCTTCAACGAACAGCAGATCGAAATCATCGCCTCGGCGATCCCGAAGCGAGAATACTACGTCACGTCCCCAGACGGTCGCCGGCTGTTCAACATGGCGCTCGGCCCGATCACACTGTCCTTCGTCGGCGCATCAGCTAAGGACGATCTCAAGCGGATCGATGAACTTCACCTCCACTACGGCGACAAATGGCCCACTGAGTGGCTCAAACAAAGAGGAATTGCCAATGCCGAACAGCTCCTTGGCTAGATCGCTCGCCAGCGTTCTTTGTGTGATCGGAATTGCAGGACCGGTCCAGGCTGGTGGCGCGGTCACCGGTGCGACCGAGTTCACCCAGATCCTCAACAACAGCGAGCTTATTGCCCTCGGCGGTCAGAACGCCGAGCAGATTGCCAATCAGGTGCAGCAGATCGGCAACCAGATCCAGATGATCGAAAACCAGATCTCCATCTACGAGAACATGCTGCAGAACACGCTCTCCCTGCCGATGCAGGTTTGGGGCGAGGTTGAACAGAACCTCGGTCAACTGCAGAGCCTGGTCCAAAAGGGTCAAGCCATGGCCTTCTCGATGGGCAACCTGGATGACACGCTGAAGCAGCGGTTCCAGAGCTACGCCGACTTCGCGAAGAACGGCCTTCCGGACGGGCAGTCGTTTTCGACCATGTACCAAGGCTGGTCCGACACCAACCGGGACACGATTTCTTCGACATTGAAAGCGGCCGGATACACCTCGGACCAGTTCGCGACCGAAGAGGACACCATGCGCCAGCTCCGGCAGCATTCTCAGTCGGCCGCGGGCCAAAAGCAGGCCCTGCAGGTGGGTCATGAGATCGCAGCGCAGCAAGTCGAACAGATTCAGAAGCTGCGCGGTCTTGTCTCCCAGCAGATGACCATGATGGGGACCTGGTACCAGTCCGAGCAGACGAAGAGCGACCTCGCTCAGTCAAAAAGGGAAAAGTTCTTCAATTCGACAATCTTGCCTGTCACTGGCGGAAAAGAAATGGAAGTGGATTTTTGATAATGAAACCGATGTATTTTGTAATTTTGGCTGCAATTTTGGTCATTTCCGCTTCGGGAGCCATCTATGTCTCACTAAATCTATCCAGTAGCCTACCCGCTTCAGAAAAATCGACCAGTGAAGCTCCAACCTTGCTGCCCACAACTGGCGGCAAGGAGATGAGTGTCGATTTTAACTGAGGCATGTCATGGCCAAGCAAAGCGCATTTATCCTAACGACCGCAATCTTTCTCCTTGTGATCGTACCCGGCGTTTCACTCGCGCAAGACGGCACAATTCTTACAAGCTTAGAGGATCAAATAAAATCAGCAGCAAAAAGCTGGGAGACAACAATATCGAACGCCGCCCAGTCCCTGTTTTGGATCCTTGCGGGCATTGAATTTGGCATCGCCGCGGTTTGGCTTGCCGTTCAAGCAGCAGCGCTTGAAGCTTGGGTTAGCGAATTGGTTCGGCGCATTATGTTTGTCGGCCTGTTTGCGTTCATTTTGACGAATGGTCCTCAATTCGCACAGGCTGTTGTAGACAGTCTTTTCCAGATTGGAGCCGGCGGCGGCTCAGCCTCACCTGCCAATGTTTTTAATTCAGGCATCAATGTCGCAAGCATCATGTCCAAGAACGTTCAGTTCGGACTGTTGGCCGATAACGGCCTTGCGATAGCTTCGGTCATTGCGATGGTGGTCGTAGTAATCTGTTTTTCGCTTGTCGCCGCAATTTTTGTGGCCGTCATGGTGGAAATGTACGTTGGTCTGTTGGCTGGCATAATCATGCTTGGCCTCGGCGGGCTATCCCACACCAAAGACTTCGCAATCCGTTACCTCGTTTATGCATTCTCGGTTGGAATGAAATTACTGGGGCTCGTGATGATTGCGAGAATTGGCTCTCAAATACTTATCGGCCTCGCAAATTCCGCAAAACCGGATGACGAGTTCATCGCCACACTTACAATTGCCGGGATATCAGTAGTCATTTTCATGGTCGCGATGTACGTCCCGCAGATCCTGCAAGGAGTTGTCCAGGGCGCTTCGGTCAGCAACGGCATGGAGGTCATTCGTCACGGCACGCAGACCAGCACTTTCGCTGCCGGAACCGCCATTGGCAGCGCTCAAATGGCCGCCGGTGCGAAGGTAGCTTACGAAACCGCTAGGAACGATGGATCTTCGAGAGGGCAAGCCGCGGCTCAGGCCGCCATGGCTCCCTTTGCAGCCCTTTCCTCAGCTGCCGCAGACAAGCTCTCTGGCGCCCCTCATGCAGGAAATGCCTCGGCGCTAGGCCTCGCCAATCACAAACTGCGGCAATCCCTACCGAACAAGCCAACTGGCGGATCTTCGCCCAAATCCTCCTGAGCAATAGGCAGTTAGATGGCAAAACACACTCCAATTGGTAATCCCTATCTTGCCGCACGGATGGAATGGAACGAGCGATACGGCTCCTACATCCGTACCGCCCGCGCATGGCAGGGCATCGGTCTTATTTCCCTGGCGATGGCTACAATCGGATTCAGCTTTGCGCTCTACCAGAGCACCCAGGTAAAACTTGTCCCGTATATCGTCGAGGTGGACAAACTCGGCACACCCGCGATCGGCGGGTTCCCGGCTCAGATCGAATATGCCGACGAACGCGTCGTTCGCTCCATGCTCGGAGCCTGGATTGCGACTTTCCGCTCTGTCACGCCGGATACAGTCGTTGCCAAAGGCTACATCGATCGCGTCTATGCGATGCTCCGGCAGACGGACGTCGCCACCCAGAAGGTCAACAATTTCTACCGAACGAACTCCCCATTCGACCGGGCGCAGTCTCGCACCGTGTCCGTCGAGGTGACAAGCATCGTGCCACTCTCCAATCAATCCTATCAGATCGACTGGACCGAGATCGAACGGGACCGGAAGGGCAAGGAGCTTCAAACGAAGCGCTGGCGCGGGGTAGCAAATGTCACGATCTCGCCTCCACAGGACGAATCTATCATCCGGCTCAATCCGATCGGCCTTTATCTCAAGGACTTCGATTGGACCGCTCAACTATAAGCAATCCACGCGCTCAGAAAGTAAGAAGAATGTTTCGGAAAACCAGACGGCACGCGGGCTTATGCTTGTTCGCGGCCGCAGCTGCCATCACCGCCCTGCCTCTTCAAACCTTGGCAGCGGACTACACGGCTAAGGAACTGCGGGCCCTTGGTCTGTCGAGCGACTGGCGTAACGGCCGCGGCGTCATCACCAAAGGTCCGGACGGCAAGGTGATCTATCTCTATGGCCAGGTCCAGCCAACCGTTGTCTGCGCTCCCCTGCAGGTCTGCGATATCGAATTGCAGCCCGGGGAAGCTGTTCGCAATGTCATGGTCGGAGATACGGTTCGATGGAAGGTGGATCCTGCAACATCCGGAGGCCCAACCGGAAACTCGGTTCACCTGATCATCAAGCCGACAGAACCGGGGCTCGTCACATCGATGGTGGTGACGACGTCGAGGCGCACCTATCAGATCAAACTTCAAAGCGACATTCACCGTTACATGGCCCGGGTAGGCTTCGATTACCCGGAAGATATCCAGGCCAAGTTCGAGGCGGCTAATCGACAGCTCGAAGCCAACACCATTCCGGGTGCAGGCGTCCCCGCCGAAAACCTGGACTTCAAATTCCGTGTTCATGGTCAAGCCCGCTGGCGGCCGACACGTGTCTATTCGGACGGTCTCAAGACCTACATCCAGTTTCCGAGTGGAATGGCGTCCGGTGATGCCCCGGTTCTCTATGTCACCGCTGGTGGACAGAACCAGATCGTCAATTATCGACTGAAGGGCAGCCTCATGATCGTGGACTACATGATCGACCAAGCGGTGCTCGTTTCTGGTGTTGGCTACAGCCAGCAAAAAATTCGTATCAACAGAGGAGGGTGACCATGTCGCACACGCGCCGCTCAATTCTAAAGGCCATTGGCATTTCTGTTCTGGCAACGCCGATGGCTGGCTGTATGACGTCGGAAAGTGGTTGGTTCAACCCAACAACAAGCATTGATGCCGCCAACCTGTCACCTTCAGCTGCGAGCATCGTCGCCGGCGATATGGTTGCGAAACTCTCCGAGCATGTCGGGGCAGGAACAGGAACGATTTCCCTCAAGGCTGACAATTCAGAGTTCGCCCTGGCTCTGGAAAGCTCTCTGCGCGGATGGGGGTATGCAGTCGCCGAAGCGGATCAACAGCCATTAGGCGATACCATCATTCCCCTGGCCTACACGATCGATTCCGATGCAGGGCAAATCTTCGCTCGTCTCACCACGCCAACTGTCGAATTGGCACGGACCTATCAGGCAACGCCAACCGGAGCATCACCGACGAGCCCGGTTTCCGTTTTGACCAGAACTGTCTAGAGGCGTGCACTCATGAGCAATACGGAATCGAACGTGCATCTGGCGGGTGGCGATATCCGGCCCGATGACGAAGCCCCCAAGATCCGGCGCCTGAACAAACTTCCCATTTTCTTGTTCGTCGGGCTTGTCGTCGTGTTCGGCGTCGTGATCATCATCGGCCTTGCCAACCGTGGCATCAACTCAGGGGATAGTGTCGCCGGAGACGAAGGCGGCGCGCCGGCGAGTGGCTTTGCGGATCAGCTCAAAGCCGGCATCAGCAACGGCGTCATTGATCCTCCCAGCCAGCTTATTGCAGCGGTCCAACCAGAGCCGGTGAGAGCCGCGGTCCCGGAGAAGGTTCAAAAGCAGAGACCTTTCGGGAACCCGTTTCAACCGGAACCAGGCAAACCCGACGAGGTCTCGGCTCCGCAGCAATCCGAACCGGATTGGCGTGCTCAACTGGACCAGCGTTTTGAGGAACAACAACTGCAGGAGATGCATCGGCAACGGATGAAGCGGCTTCAATCAATCGATGCCGCCCATGACAGCCCCACCACCGTGAACCTCGGCGACCTGCAAGGCCAGGGGGAGGGGGCTCAAACCACCCAGGGCAATCAAACGGTCAACGGCACCTTTACACGAGGTCCAACATCACCAGATCTCCTGTCAGCTGCCCTGCAGGCGGCTCAAGGCGGGACTGCCAATGCCGATCCCAACGGACAATACGGCAAACAAGCCTTTTTCAACCAGGACATTACCGAAGCTGGATATCTCGCGAACCGAGTTGTCCCGCAGCAATCGCCTTATGAACTGAAGCGTGGATCCGTGATCCCGGCAACGCTCATCACCGGCATCAATTCAGACCTCCCTGGCCGGATCACTGGCCAGGTCAGGCAGAACGTCTATGACAGCGCCACCGGCCATCTGCTTCTGATCCCTCAGGGAACCAAGCTGTTCGGTCGGTACGATTCCGATGTGTCGTTCGGTCAGAACCGGGTTCTGGTCGTCTGGACAGATATTATTTTCCCAAACGGTGCCACCTTACAGATCAGCTCCATGGGGGGCGTCGATGGTGAAGGTTATGGCGGTTTCAAGGACAAGGTGAACAACCATTACCTTCGGACTTTTGGTTCCGCGGCACTCCTCGCGATTATCGGAACAGGGATCGACATGGCAGTTCCGGAAAGTTCCACGCTTGCCACCCAGGACACGGCATCCGACGCCGTCCGCCGTAACTTCGCGGAAGTGTTCGGCCGGGTCGTGGAGCGGAGCATCAACAAGAACCTCGATGTCCAGCCGACAGTGCAGATCCGGCCGGGATACAATTTCAATATTCTGGTCGATCAGGACATCATCTTTCCGGGATCGTATGGCTGACTATGCTGGAATACAGGAAGGCAATTGAATTAGGGGCCAGAATAAGATTTGCCAAAAATCCTGCGCTTAGTTGGAACGAACATCGAGCAATCGATTTGACCAGTCTGATTTTCACCACCTGCTACAGCGACAGTCTTTATTAAAGAAGAAATTCGCACAGGCTTATTTGAGCACCGCGTTTGTCAGGTGCAATCAGCCGGCACAGCCCCCGGGGCGAGCAACTTAGCGGCACAGCCAACCATCCAACAGTTACTACGCTTCAAAGAGCGTTTGGATAATCGGACAGTTCGGGACATCTCCCTTCGCGCACTCAGACGCCATATTAATAAGAGCCATTTCCAGCTTCTTCAGGTGCTGAATCTTTTCCCTCACAGAACTCAGGTGATCCATTGTCATGGCATGCACCTCACCGCAACTGATGCCTTTCTGGTCGACCATTTTCAGCATCTCGCGAATCTCGTCGATACTGAAACCGAGTTCCCGGCTCCGCTTGATAAACGACAAACGTTGAAGGTGGTCGTGGGTGTATTGCCGGTTGCCTCCGGCAGTCCGGCCAGGTTTGGGCAGCAACTCGATGCGTTCATAGTAACGGATCGTCTCGATATTGACGCCGGTTTCGCGGGACATTGCCCCAATCGGATAACCTCGCGCGTTCGTGATCCCTGACATGAGAGAAACCCCTTGCATCTGTAGTGACTACAGACAGTAAGCCTTCCCCTTAGTCAGATCAATGAGGGTGTCGGAATGACGACGGACATACATCCAGTGACCAAAAGAGAAACAGACCTTGGTGCGAAGGCCGCTACCGCAGGCGGCATACTTGGCGCACTTGCAATGACGTCCTGCTGTATTCTGCCTCTGGTTCTTTTCAGCCTCGGGGCCACAGGCGCCTGGATCGGTCAGCTTGGTGCGCTCACGCAGTACAAATGGATCTTTTTCGCGTTTGCCGGAGGCGCACTCGGTTACGGGTTCTTGAAGGTTTACAGGCCGACGCCGCAGGCCTGCGATGATGGGAGTTGCGAACGTCCCCTGCAAAAGCGGTTCATGAAAAGAGCACTTTGGAGCGCAACTTTCGTTGTCGCGCTCTCCTTGGCCTTCCCGTACCTCGCTCCGCCGCTGCTCGGCTACTGAGAAAGGATCCTCCATGAAAAAGACGTTTATGACACTTGCCGTTTTGTTCCTGGCGACCGGAGCAACACACGCAGAAGAACGAAAAGCGCGAATCGAGGTCACTGGCCTTTGGTGCCCGTCTTGTTCCTACATCGTCGGCGAGGCGCTGCAGAAATCCGAGAGCGTCGCGATATTGAATTTCCAAGAACACGAAGATGGCCGGTCCGGTGTCTACACAATCACGTTCGACGATGCTGTGACGGATTTGGGGGAGATCGTCGCACAACCTGCTGCATACGGGTACACGGCGGTATTGCTGGACGATGGAACGAACTCCGGAAGCTGACCTGTGAGTGACAAACTCCTGGGAATGATGCTGGCGACGGCGGTTGCCGCTCCCGTCATGATTGTCTGCTGCGGTGGCGGTCTGGCGTTCGTCGGTTCCGCGGCAACCGGATAGATTGCCCACTTGTCCGGTTCCGGTGTCGTGTTGTCGGTGCTGACTGCCGCAATCGCAGGTTTTCTCGATTATTTCCTGCGCCAAAGGTCGCGACTGTCGGCCGGGGAAGGCTACGGAGAAGACAATAGGAAAAATATGGAATGAACAACAAGCTCCTGGCGACAGGGGTAATAGGTACAGTGATCGCTGCGCTTTGCTGCTTCACACCGGTTCTCGTCGTATTGTTCGGTGCCGTTGGGCTGTCAGCCTTCGTTGGCCTTCTTGACTACGTCCTGTTGCCCGCTCTCCTCGCCTTTGTACTTCTCACACTCTATGCGCTTGTTCGCAATGCACGACGCCAACGCAACGAAGGAAACCGGAATGTCTGACTGTTGTTCGAAGAGGAACGGATCCTACCACCTGGCTGTGGTCGGCGCGGGCTCAGCCGGGTTCTCGGCCGCGATCACGGCGGCCGAGGAAGGTGCACGGGTTGCCCTGATCGGTCACGGCGTCATAGGAGGAACTTGCGTCAATGTCGGTTGCGTGCCGTCGAAGGCGATGATCCGGGCTATGGAGATCATGCACGCGCCAAAAGCCGCTCGAAGATTTGACGGGATAGAGGCGACGGCGCAGATCACGGATTGGGCCGCCGTAATCCGCCAGAAACAGGCGCTGGTCGATGACCTGCGAGCTGCAAAATATATCGACGTCCTGCCCCAACACAACAACATCGCCTATCTGGAAGGTGAGGCTCGTTTCATTGCCGGCGGGCAGCTGACCTTGGAAGGAGAGGTCATCAAAGCTGAGAAGATCCTCCTTGCCACGGGATCCCGGCCGCAGGTGCCTGACATTCCCGGAATGGCCCAGGTACGCCCTCACGACAGCACATCAATTCTTGATGTTCAGAAGCGCCCGGAATCTTTGATTGTCATGGGAGGCGGATACATCGGTGTCGAATTGGCGCAAGTTTTTGCCCGTGCGGGTACGCGCGTCACCATTGTGAGCCGCCGAGGATTGCTGCCGGAGGCGGAACCGGAAATCGGTGATGCGCTGACGCGGGCGTTTGAAGACGAAGGCATTGTCGTCCAAACCATCAAGAGCTACACAGAAGTTCTGATGCGTGACGGCCGCATTGCACTGAGGGTCGAAACCGAAGATGGAACCGGAATCCTGGAAGCGGAGGACCTTCTGCTTGCGACAGGTCGTACGCCCAACACGCAAAATCTTGCGTTGGACCTGGCCGGAATCGCCACCGACCAGCGTGGCGCGATCCTTGTCGATGACCGGATGCGTACCAGCCAGAAAAACATCTACGCCGCCGGCGATGTAACCGGACGTGATCAGTTTGTCTATATGGCAGCCTACGGTGCCAAACTGGCCGCGAAAAACGCGATGAACGGCGATAGCCTTGCCTATGACAACTCTATCATGCCGGCAATCGTCTTCTCCGATCCCCAAGTTGCCAGCGTCGGCCTCACCGAGGCCGCCGCGAAGGCTGCCGGCCACACTGTTCGCACTTCAGTCTTGTCGCTCGAACACGTACCCCGGGCACTCGCTGCCCGGGACACGCGCGGGCTCATCAAACTTGTCGCGGACGGAAACACCAAGCGGTTGCTCGGGGCACATATACTTGCTCCGGAAGGTGCCGACAGTATCCAGACCGCGGCGATGGCGCTCAAGGCGGGAATGACTTACGAAGAGCTCGGCGCGATGATCTTCCCATACCTGACAACGGTTGAAGGGTTGAAGCTTGCTGCGCAGACTTTCGAAAAGGATGTTGCGGCTCTCAGTTGCTGTGCAGGGTGATAGGGGGCAGTTTTGAGCTTCCAGCAGGTAGAAGCTGTATCCCCTTCCAATGCCGTAACCGATATTACGCGACACCCCGCCGTTCTTCCGGGCGTTCCGCGATGGACTTGAGAGCGTCATCGATGCTGGCGGAATAGTGTACCAGAGGGCGTTTCAGGCCGTGGGTGACGAAAACTCGCAGGATGTCGCGGCTCGCGCCTGTGAGCCAGAACGCAACGCCGCGATTGTGTGCCTTGTGAGCAAGACCCTCGATCATATTGGCTCCGGTTGAATCAAGGAATGGTACCGACGAGAAGTCGACAATCAGTGCCTTGTGGCTGTCCTGGATACGATCAAGAACCGAGCCGATAGAAGCGGTTGCGCCGAAGAAAAGCGCGCCTGTGATGCGGTAGACCACGACCTCCGGATTGGCCAAAACCTCTTCATCATAGTTTCCACGTGGATGGGCGTCATCCGCCTCGTCGCGGCTCACGAAGGGCGTATGAGTGGCGACAGCAGTGGTCTTGCTCATCCTCTGAATGAACAGGACCGAACCCAGCGCGAAGCCAACGACGATAGCTTCGGTCAAGTCACGGAAAATAGTCAGGAAGAAGGTCGAGGCGAGCACCGTCGCTTCTCCCCAGCCCGATCGAACAAGGATAGCAATCGCGGGCTTCTCAATCATATTCCAGGCGACGACGGCGAGTACGCCCGCAAGGGCTGCGAGAGGAATGTAGGCGGCAAGCGGCGCGGCGATCAACATGAAGAGCAGCAAGAACACCGCGTGCAGCATGCCCGAAATCGGCCCATGCGCGCCCGAGCGAACGTTGGTCGCGGTGCGGGCAATGGTGCCGGTTACGCAAAAACCGCCAAAGAGGGAAGAGCCTATATTGGCAGCCCCTTGCGCCACAAGCTCGCAGTTCGACCGGTGCCGCCGCCCGGTCATGCCATCGGCGACGACCGCGGACAAGAGCGACTCGATCGCGCCCAGAAGCGTGAATGAGATTGCTGCGGGCAAAACCGCCATGATCTTGTCGATCGACAACTCCGGCAGACTGGGGGCTGGCAGAATTGAGGGGATGCCGCCGAACTTGGTTCCGATGGTCTGCACTGGCAGGTCCAGGAGTGCCGTCGCCAGGGCAGCGACGCTGACCGCGATCAGCATGCCCGGCCAATGCGGCCGCCACCTGCGAAACCCGAGGATGATCGCGACTGTCGCCGCCGAGACGAGGAACGCAGATGGTGTAACGCTGTCGCGCGCTTCCCACAGGGCAACGAGCTTTTCCAGTAATTCACCCGGCTCATGGTCAAGCGACAGGCCGAAGAGTTCCTTGATCTGGCTGGCGAAGATGATGATCGCGATTCCGGCGGTGAAGCCCACTGTCACCGGAAAGGGAATGAACTTGATGAATGTGCCGAGACGCAGAAAGCCTGCTGCGGTCAGCATCAGGCCCGAAAGGAAAGTCGCTAGGATCAGTCCGTCCATCCCGTGCTGCGAAACAGTGGCCGCGACAAGGACGATAAATGCGCCTGCGGGCCCGCCGATCTGGAACCGTGATCCACCAAGGAGAGAGACGAGGAAGCCGCCGACAATGGCGGTGTAGAGCCCTTGCGCCGGGGTCGCGCCAGAGGCTATGGCGATGGCCATGGAAAGTGGCAGAGCCACGATGGCAACAGTCAACCCGGCGATGGCGTCAGAGCGCAATTGTGGCAGCGCGTAACCCTCGCGCAGCACAGTCACGAGTTTTGGTGTGTAGAGTTCGGCAAAACTTGGCGTATCGCCGGTCGGTCTGGTCTGTTCTTTCATTTGGAGCCGCACCTTGGATGGGTTGCGGCGGGATCGTCGGCATGTCGTCGGCGGTCGCCGTCGCGAGTTCTGGGGGTTAGGGTTTCGGGAGTGGAGATTTCAAGCGAACACCGCGCCCGCCTGCCGTGCTTGGAGCGCCTTCGCCGATCAGTTCGACACCGGCGAGTTCCAGCGCCTCGATGACCTTTGTCAAGCTGTCGACCACACCGCGCACATTGCCGGCGCTAGCCTCCATACGTTGGATCGTCGGAACAGAAAGATCGGCAAGTTCGGCCAGGGTTTTCTGGTCGATGCCGAGAAGCGCGCGCGCTGCACGCATTTGCTGGCTAGTGATCATGGGGTAAGTCTCGAATATGACATAAACGATCTAAAGCATCATTATTGATATTTCAAGCATCAAAATTCAGACTCTATACCAAGCTTTTGGACGCCTTGGATTGCTGATCAGCTCATCCGCCCCGCTCCAAGTGCCTGTGTCCTACGCGGCTATGTTCGACGTCGCCGCCAGTCTCACGCACACGTCGTCCATCATCTCCGTCAGCACAGGAGATGCTTTTTGGTGTACGCATAACAAAACCAGCATCGGCATTGTTACAGGCGGCGCTGTTTTATGGATTGAAACCGCGGGGCAATCCCAATAGAGCGACAAGATTAGGCCCGAGAATGAGGCGCGGCAACTATGATCGCAGCCCCGACGAGACAGATAGTTGCCCCTAAGAGGTCCCAGCGGTCGGGGTGGACGCCCTCGACCAGCCAGAGCCATATGAGAGAACTCGCAATGTAGATACCCCCATAGGCCGCATATGCACGACCTGCGGCCGCGCTATCTACCAAAGCGAGCAAATATGCAAATAGACTCAGCACGGCGAGACCCGGAACGATCCACCAGATTGATTTGTCGAGCCGCAGCCAAGCCCAAAATGCAAAACATCCTGCTATTTCAAAAAACGGCTGCGCCGACATATGCCGCAAAAGTTTGCATTCTTGATAGCCCTCGTTTCGAAGAATGGAAATCCGATCCTGCTTCTTGCTCAACGGAATTCGTCACGCACCCGCATGATTGTTTGACGGCTGGTACCAAATGCACGGGCTATGGCGGAAATGCTTTTGCCGGAACTCAGCGCAACCCGCACCTCTTGCTTTTGGCTGTCTGTCAGGCTTGGCCGCCGACCCAGAACTTTCCCTTCGGACTTGGCACGTCTTAGGCCTGACTGCGTTCGCTCGATGAGCAAATCCCGCTCGAACTGGGCAACGGCATTGAGCACGTTCATGGACATCGTGCCGGCGGAACTCGCCAGGTCGACACCGCCAAGTGCAAGACAGTATACCCGTACTCCTTCGTCGGCCAATGCCTTTACTGTTGAACTGACGTCTATCGCATCCCGGCCGAGGCGATCGAGTTTCGTCACGATGAGAATGTCGCCCGGCTCTAAACGGTCCACCAGCCGAGCGAATTCCGGACGCTGCGTTATCGGCACACTGCCGGAAATAGTCTCGGTCACAATCCGGCGGTCGTCGACCTGGAACCCCGCCGCCCGGATTTCTTCTAACTGGTTTTGCGTCGTCTGTCCGGTCGTTGACACGCGGGTATAGGCAAAGGTGCGTGACATAGCGTCATTCCTGTCCGAAAAGGCTGTTCAAATTAGTTAGCTGTCCAGAATGATGTCAAGGTAATTTGTGGACAGGGTGTTTTGCCCCTGTACGCAATCGGACGTTTTCGGACACAGACATGGGTCATCGGCAGTCATAGTATGGAGTGAAAGATGGCCCGGCGGTTGCTTTTCAAGGACCAGGGACGGCAGGAATTTTTCGATATCCCGACAGAGAAAACAGTCTGATCCATCATTATTCCCCGTCGCCTGTCGACCGGCTTGAAATCGAGCTTCGGCACCGACAGTGTGCAAGTTCCCAGGCATTGAATGTCATCGCGAACGCATCAATTACGTGTCGGATTTGTGCTTTCGCGATCAAAAAAAATGCGCCATAATAAAACCTGTTTGGTTTTCCATTCGGCACAAAGTGCTGGGAAACGAACAGGGAATTCGGATATGGCGGACCCATGCAGGGCGTCAGGAGCCGAAGCCGCCCCCGCGACTGTATGCGGAGAGTGCTGACCGGACATGCCACTTGCAACGAATGTTGTGGGGAAGGCCCGGCAAAGCGCCACGACCCGCGAGCCAGGAGACCTGCCAGACATTCACTGAAAACCCTTCTGTCGGGTGTGACAGCAAAGAGGATAAAATGACGACACAATCTGCAAAAACCACCGTTTCCGCGACGAAAATCGTATCGCTTGCTTTTGCTGCGGTACTGGGTGTCGCGATTATTTCGATCACGGGTCACGTGCAGGCGAGCGCTTTGCACGACGCAGCACACGATGTGCGCCACGCGACCGGATTCCCGTGTCACTAAAATGCTGACTCGCCTCTTGGTCAGCGGCTTGTTCGCTGGTGCTGCGGCGGGGCTTATCGCGGCCCTGCTACAGCTTATTTTTGTTCAGCCAGTCCTTCTCCATGCGGAGCTTTATGAATCGGGGGAATTGGTCCATTTCGGAACCGAGGCAGTCAGCGCTCAACAAGAGCTGGGCGGGATCGATCCTTTGCGCGATGGCCTGAGCGTCATCTTCACGATGCTCACCTATACCGGTTATGCCTTCATTCTGCTCGCCGGCATGGCAATTGCCGAAATGCGCGGTGCGGTTATAACGGGTCGCAACGGCCTGCTTTGGGGTGTTGCAGGGTTCGTCGCGTTCCACTTCGCGCCCGGATTCAGCCTAGCTCCCGAAGTGCCCGGCGTCGCGGCGGCGGATGTTTTTGCCCGGCAGATCTGGTGGTGGGCGACCGTCCTTACCGCAGGCGCCGGATTGTGGCTGATCGCATTCGGCCGCAATTGGATGGCTTGGGGCGCAGCAGCAATGCTGCTGCTGGCACCACACGTGATCGGCGCGCCAGAGCCGGACACCTTCACCGGCCCAGTTCCGACCGAGATCGGGGCAATGTTTGCCAGCCGTGCCTTTGGCGTCGGAATGGCAGCCTGGCTTCTGCTTGGTTGTTTTGCAGGTTTTTTCTGGCAGCGCGAGGGGGCGAGGGTCGGCGCAACGCAGGCGGCCTGATCCGGAATCTAAATCATAACCGACCGGGCGAAACATCTCGTTTTGCCCGGTTTCTTTTTAAGGAAACCTGAAACCCCATGGAACGCTCTCTCGCACTCTTCGCCATCGGGCTGGTCTTTGGCGGAGGCATCGGCTTTGTTGTTGCCGCAAGCAATGGTGTCGCTCTTGACGGTCATGACCACTCATCAGCCAGCGATCACCAGATGCAGACCGCATCAGTGGAGCTCAAAACTAATCATTCCGGCCAAACCGCTGGCCACAACCACAACAGGACTACCTCTGTACCTGGCGGTCCCGATGCACCGTCCTTGAAAATCAGTGTCTCGAAGGATCCGGTTAGCGGCTACAATCTTCATATCATGACGGAAAATTTCAGCTTTGCTCCGGAGCGGGCAGGCTCGGATCATGTGTTGGGCGAGGGCCATGCCCACGTATATGTAAATGGCGTGAAGGTCGCGCGGCACTACAGTGCATGGCTCCACCTGCCGACTCTTCCAAAAGGTGATGCGACGGTTGAGGTTACGCTCAATTCCAACGATCACCGCATGCTCGCTGTCGAGACGGAACCGCTTAAGGCTACGGTGACTGTGAACGTGGAATAGGCTTATAGCGCCGGAATGCGCGCTCTGAGGCAGAAACGGAGACGTCCACATGGTCGGGCGTCTTCGATCCAGCCTTTGTCCGTTGCCAGAAAATTTCGGGCCGTCGAGATGATGTCAGCAATGTCGTCTGGAAAGATGAGGCCTGAAAAAAGGTATGCCGCTCTACCAACCCCCTGAAACGCCACCGCAATCGGTTGTTCACAGGCCCCCATGCATTCAATCTGTGTAACCTCAATCGCCATTCCTGATTCGTTCAACGATCGACGCAATGCATCAAGATCTGGCGAAGGGTCGCATTTGCATGTACTGCAAACGATAATACGGTTCATTCGGTCACCTTTGACAGGAGCGGTGGCACAGCATAGCGAAAACGTACAAAGCAATACATTATTCGTCATGCGAGTTAGATCGTACTGTGTTTAACAATTTCATTCCGACAATTGCGAAATCGCTTGAACCTAAAGTGGCTAGAGGGTGTAAACAACTCACCAGTTTGGAAACCCGACTCAGGAACTTCTTATGGCCCAATCGCAATCTCGTGAATTCCTGGCAACAGGTAACGGCTATAGGTTTGCCCATTCTGCTGGACCGCGACGGGCCTGCGCGCGCTTACTGGCTAGTGTTCTGTGCCCCGACCAATGTAGCTAAAGAGGCCGGCAACGACCCAAAAGCTACGCGAACTCAGATCCCAGAATGCATTATAGCAGCGAGTATTAATCAGGACCGCGCCGATGCCGAAGTTTTAGACGTAACCCAGACACCCACGTTTTTCGTTAACGGCCGTCACCTTAGTTCGTTTGGCGAGGCAGAACTGCGAGCTTTGGTGAACGAAGAGGTAGCCTCTTCGCGGATGTAACCAACAACAAACGGGATATGTTCGAATGGTGATGGCAATCAAATGACACCGCGCTGCACGAACGAATTCGATCCACAAATTGGTTGCTTAACTTCCGAAAGATAGCAATGCACTTTGACGCTACCCAAAACCCCCAGTCCTCAAAAATCGAGCTCGGTCAAGAACCGCCGCTGCTTGGTTACGAAGGGGTGTATGGCATGTCGGACCGACGAGGGGTTTCACTGCGCTGGTTCGCTGGTTCAGCACTCACTGGCGTCACATCCCTGTTCTTGATGGGCGGCGCGCTATTCGCTGCCTTTGATGGCCAATACGAAGTTGAAAGGGCGAAATCCTCGAGTGCTTTATTGAATGAGTTGTCGATCTCGAACAACGGTTACAGCAAAGAAGACAGGTTTCTGCGATCGGCGACTGAATATTCCAGCAAGCAATTAATAGATGTGAATATTGTCTCCCGTGAGGGCGACAGAGACAACATTCGCGCTCAACCACATATTTTCATCAGCGCTACGCTTGCTACCAAGAAAGACCCGTCGCTTGCATCTCAAATTCCGGCCTTCAGTACGCTGAACATATTTTCTAGGAGTGCGGAGAAAGAAGCGACAGGGGCAACCGAGGGAGTTGCAACTTCTCTTCTTGCCGACTCGCTGTACGGTGTGAAATTGGCCAATGATGTCAGTATAAGCCTTACACCATTTCCATCATCGAACACGGATTTCGATTTGGACAAGACGTTGTCAGAATCGGAAATTGAATTGAAAGTTCGCAAATTTATCCGGACCCGTTCGGTGGATGCAACTAACATGGATTATGAAGCAGTGATTGATCCTGGGCGTTTCGACTTCAATTTGGCGCTTCAGCCAGATTTGGAGCGCTATGCGGTTCGGATAACGCCGGAAAACGTTTCTTTCGTGTCAAAACGCGATGACGATATTCGGTTAGCCGGAATGGATGAAAGCATTGTGCCAGTGGCTCAGGGGCAAAACCTTACGGGGACCCTCCTAAATCAGCAGGTTCCAGAAGTAGAAGCTGCATCGATCACACTTGCGTTTCAGCGATTGTATGGAATCTCCAAACTTGAAGACGGACAACGACTCCGAATAGCGTACGCGCCCTCACAGGACGATCCGGAGCGAAAGCTGCCCGTGCGTATCAGTCTGTATAGCGATACGAAACACGAAGCGACCGTTGCCCAATCAGACGGCGGCGATTACATCAAAGCCCGGCCGCCTAGCACCTTTCCAGCAGCAGCCTTTGCTGACGCGGATCGTGTCTCCCACAGCGGGCCAACGCCAGCGCTATACGATAGTCTTTATCAAACTGCACTTGAGCAAGACATACCAAAAAACGTTGTAAATGAACTTGTTCGCATGTTGTCCTTTAGCATCGATTTCAAGGCCTCCATTAGGCCTGGTGCTACCATAGAGCTGCTATACTCCAGAGATGACCGTAACTTCGGATCTAAGATCCACTTTGCTGCGCTGAGCAATGGCAAGACAACGCTGGAATTTTACCGTTTCCGGACGCCTGACGATGGAGCTACTGACTTTTATGATGCGTTCGGCCAAAGCGCAAAAAAGTTCCTGCTCAGGAAACCGATTGATGGTGGCAAGTTCCGATCCGGCTTCGGCATGCGTCGGCATCCCGTCTACAAATATTCAAGAATGCATAAGGGAGTGGACTGGTCTGCTCCGCGCGGGACACCGATCATGGCTGCTGGAGATGGTACCGTGATAAAGGCAGGTTGGAGTTCCGGCTATGGGAAGCGAACTGAACTTCGACACACCAATGGGTACACGACCACCTACAATCATCAGACCGGATTTGCCAAAGGCATAAAGGAAGGTGTTCGCGTCAAACAGGGACAAATCATAGGTTATGTTGGCTCGACTGGACTTTCAACAGGACCTCACCTTCACTTCGAGATGCTAGCTAATGGCCAACCTTTGGATCCAATGCGAGCCAGACTTCCAGAAGGACGCGTGCTCGATAGAGAAATGCGCGAAAGATTTGAGTCCGAACGCAGTGCAATCGACAACTTATTACGTGACGCCCGTAGGCCTCGAATTTTGCAACATGACTACAATGAGGAAGCGTTCAATCAAGCAATCTGATGTTGAACTACAAAGAGGTCTATCTTAGAGGTTTTTCGATCCTTTTAATTGCACTAAGGCCACCGCAAGTGTGCGTTACCATTAGGATCCGTGCCGCCGGTAACGCCAACAGTACTGCAACACGTTTACTGAGTGCTTGTTAGCTAGACTCAAAATACATTTCTGACGCGTCGTGTGCCGCAGTGCATGATATCGGAAGTCTTTGGCTGCAAATCTCCTCCGGCACGAAATCAGCGCCCATAAGATCAAACTCTGGGAAACGAAAGGTAATTCAATAAAATTTTGCTTACCGTCGCCTTAGTCTTTGAAAACTCAGTTGCATAAATCTTCCAAGAGCGGTCATCCATTCGTCCAACGAACGATCACTCACAATTGGCCGCGTTCTTTGAAAGAGCAGATGAAAGACTGCGAAACTGAGCAGCAGCGTTACGCCCCAGGAAATTAATGTGTCAGAAAGGAAGTGACCGCCGAATGCGATTCGGTTTAATGACAGGATGAAGCAAAGCGGCAACACGAATAGCAGCGTCGCTTTGCGCCACGTAGCGGGAACTAGAAAGGCGACTGAAGTCAACCAAATGGCGGAAGACGCTTCTCCAGAGACGAAAGAACAGTTTCGGTCACAATAGTCAGTGACTTTCCAGACAGTTTGATAGGGTAGGTCTCCGCCGAACTCAGCCACATGTTGCGGTCTCGGGCGACCCCAATTGTCCTTCAAGATCAAATTTACGAGCACGCCGGGGCCAAGAACCAGAGTCGACAGCAGAAACAAGGGTTGGCGGAGTGGCATGAGCGGTGGACGATCGGGGATAAGCAACTTCAGAACGAACACAGCAACACAAGTAGTCGCAACCACCTGAACTAGAAATATGCCGAGATACCTTACGTCTCTGAGAAACGCCATGTTCTTCGCCCAGAAACCGAAAACTTCTGAATAAAACAATCCGCTCGACCAAATATCGGCACCGGGAAAGATAAAGAAAAACAGCGACACGGCACAGACATACAACCCGATCGAAATCATCGGATGTGAAACACAGGAGTCGGTCAGCTTCTTTAGAATCGGCTTTGGGCTGTTTTCAATAGGTACTTTGTTCTTCATCGCCGGTATTTTGATCGAACTTCGAGGATTGATCCTATGCATCTAGAAGGTGTCCGAGGTGTTTCACAGGTGTCAAAATGCCGCCCGCTCCAACAAACCGGAGATGTGTTCAAGCGGACTTTCTGGGTTAACCGTCAACCTGTTGTTGGATGTCTCAATCCGGTTCATTCGAACGTCGATTGCTCGCGCTGGCCTTCTGCGTTGGAGCTGATCTTGCGTCGTCAGCTGTACAACTTGCGATTAGAGTTTCTGGCCGATCAAGGGTAAGTCGCTGCACGACCCACCGCGGGGTTCCAATTAGTTTTGTGGCTTCGCGTTGAGTGCACAGGTTGGTCCCATTCTACTCAATATGCTCTTTGCTGGGTTTAGAAGATTGATTTGACGAAATGTTACCACCAACTCGAGCCGTGCTCAGTCGGTGCCGGGCGCGTTTCTTTTCACGAAATCTTGAAACACTTTCAGCGTCTCTTCGCTGACATGATGCTCGATACCCTCCGCGTCTTGCTCGGCCACTTCTGCGGAAATTCCTAGTGTAACCAGGAAATCGACGACAATCCTGTGCCTCTTGCGGCAGGCTTCCGCCAGTTGGCGGCCCGCCTCAGTCAAACGTATATCGCGGTAGCGCTCCTTAAGGATAAGACCTTCTCGCTTCAGCCTAGCAAGATTTTTCGATACCGTCGGCTGCGCAACGCCAAGCCGTTCGGCAATTTCTACCGGACGCGCAGACCCGTTCAGGTGGATCAGTTCCGCGATGAGTTCCACATAGTCCTCGACCATTTCACTCTGGTGCGCGGTGCGCACAGCCTCGAACCCGCTGGCCTGTTCATCGACACTTCTATCGGACACCTTGGGTGAAGGACCGGTCATGAACGGAACACATCCTCTTTGTTTTCATGGTGATTGTGTATGCCGTGAAATTAGTCACTTGACAATGCGTTAGATCATCCTAAGAAATTTAGCCTAGTCTAAATATAATAGGCGCAGCTATGAAAACTCTCCTTGCCAGCGCAGCGATCTGCCTTGTTCCGCTAACCGCGCAAGCCACCGCAATCAAAGAAGCCCCCTGGGCTCCACGTGCAGCCGCTTATCGGCACACCTTGTTTCTGGGAAACCTTTCCCCAGTCCCCTGGGAGAAAATTGAAGCCAGCTGGAACCGCGCCGTTCCAGGCAGCTCACTGCCGTATGCCGCGGTTTCCAGAGCAAGTGACGAGGAAGCCGCTGCTCTTAACAGTGCTCTTCAAGTGCAGGACAGGCAGGCGCTGTTTGAAGCGGCAACGGTCATCGTTGCTCAGGGGATACTGCGTCACCTGGAAAATGCGGATGCCAGGCTCGGAACTCCAGAAGCAGCCACTGAGTTGGCCAAGGCCGAAACGCTTTACCGCGCCTTTGAAGATGCTATTCGCGCCGCCGATGAGCCTGCCGCTCGCCAGCTTGGCAGGGCATGGCTCATCCTAAACTCGTCCCTGGGCAGTGGCGGCGTTCTGGGCCAAGGCGGACAGGAAAGCAACAAGGCAGAATTCGCAAACGCCCGCAAAGATGTTTCCGATTACATTCGTACCAACTACTTGCCGGCAGAATTTGCAACTCGTGACAAGCTGGCTCCTGTTCCGGAAACGGTTTTCCTTTCTGGACCGGAAGTGAAACTGCCCGCAACATTGCCTCCGGGATCAAACATCGCCGATCAAAGCGAGCTGCCGCGCCTTATTCTTCAATTCGAGGAAGCCGGTGAAGACGAAGCCAACCTGCCGCTTGTCGCTTATGGCGACATGCTGTTTGACAGTCCTGAGATCTTCGGCGGTCCGGCGCAGGAACTTGGGATTGCCTGTTCCACCTGCCATAACAGATCTGACATCAACAGGGAGTTCTTCATTCCGGGCCTCAGCTATCGCCCCGGGGGGATGGATGTCGACGGTGCTTTCTTCAATCCGATGTTCAATGACCGGAAGGACGATCACCTCGATACGCCGTCGATGCGCGGTATACGGTTCACCGCGCCTTATGGCCGTGACGGACGCGAACCCAGTCTGCGCCGCTTCATCCGCAACGTGATCGTTACCGAATTTGCCGGCAAGGAGCCGACCCCGTTCCAGCTTGATGCGCTAGTCGCCTATGTCCGTGAGTTCGACTGGCTGCCGAACCCGAAAATCGACCGGGCAGGCCGGCTGACCGACAAGGCCTCCGACGCGGCAAAGCAGGGTGAAGCCATCTTCAATACTGATTTTCCAGGACTGAACGGCAAGTCCTGCGCGTCCTGCCACACGCCGGATCAGAACTTCACGGATGGACTGACACACGATATCGGGAGCTCAGAGCGGCCTTTCCCCGGAGGCACGGCCACAGCCTTCGAAACGCCAACGCTGCGCAACATTAACTTCACCGCCCCCTATATGCATGACGGTTCGCTGCCGACGCTGGCCAGCGTTGTGGATTGGTTCAACGACACCAGGAATCTTGGGTTGGACGAAGAGCAACGAGCAGACCTGACGGCGTATCTGGAAGCCATCGGCGATGGCGAAGAGCCCTATCAGCGCTTTGAAGGCCGTGACAGTGTCTTCCGCCTGTCCTGGGAAGAGCTGACCACCTTCGCGTCGACCCTGGACACACTTCTGCCCGCCCGTGATGCCCAGAATATCGCGTTGCTCATCGACACGGTTGCGCCGGATCTTGCAGCCGACGCCAGCGTGATGACCAATCAGGCGGCAAAACCCGAAATCTATGAACTCAGCGCTATCCTGAGGGCCGTGGGCGATGCCAGCGCTGAAGGAGACTGGGGCGAGGCGGAACAGCAATGGCAAAAGTTCAATACCATGCAGGCCGCAATTGACGAGAGGATGTTTTGATGCTGAACCGCCGCACGTTCCTGGCCGCTGCCTCCGCCAGCTTCGTCCTGCCGGCTTTTGCCGCCGAGGAGGGTCTGACCTTGGCCTTCATACCGCAGGAGAACCCGGAAAAGCTTCTGGGAGATATCAAAGTCATCACCGGCTGGCTTTCGGAGCAAATGAGCGTCCCCGTCACCGGTTTCGTCACTTTTGACCATGCAGCCGCCGTCGAGGCGCTTCGAAACGGCGATGCTGACATTTCCTTCATGGGCGCCCTGCCATTTGTTCTCGCGGAAGATCAGCTCGGAGCGGTACCGCTTTTGTCGGAAGTCTACCGGGGTCAGCCCAGCTACTCCGGACGAGTCTTCGTCCGCAAGGACAGCGGCATTGAAACCCTTGCCGATCTCAAGGGGCGTGACATTGCCTTCGCAGACCCTGTATCGGAATCCGGTTATATCTATCCGCTGGATCTGTTTGTCCGCGAGGGCCTGATTGCCGATGCGGCGGATGCCGACAGCTTCTTCGGCAGGAAATTCTTTGCCGGTGGATACCAGCAGGCGATGCAGGCCATGGCAAACGGATTGGTCGATGCCTCCGGAGCGAGCCAATATGCGGACCTCTTTTTAACACCGGACCAGCAGGCAGAAGTCAGGGTTCTGGCGGAATCGGAACAGATCCCGAGTCATGCGGTCATTGCACGCCCCGGCCTTGATGCCGGATTGCAGGCAAAGTTCGTTAAGGTGATGCTCAGCCTGAACGATCCGGAAAACCGCTACCTGCTGGCCTATCTCTACGGCCCGGACGGTTACGTTACCGCCGACCCGGAAGTCTATGAAGGCGTTCGCGAAACCGCGCGGCGCTATGGTTTCCTGAAATGAGTGTTGCCGCCGCCCTTTGCGATGTTACGCATCAGTTCGATGAGCATCCAGCCCTGTCGAATATCTCCCTGACCCTGAAGGAAGGAGAGACCGTTGCGTTTCTGGGGCCGTCAGGGGCGGGAAAGTCAACCCTGCTGGCACTTCTCGACGGGCGGTTGCGGAACTGGCGCGGTACGGCAGAAGTTCTGGAGACACCTTACTCGGCGACAGCACGTCCCCCGAGAGATGCAAGATCGGAGGTAGGCTTCATTTTCCAGGAATTCGCGCTGGTTGACCGGTTGAGCGTTTACCAGAACGTGATGAACGGAAGGCTTGGCCGGATGCGGACCTGGCAATCGCTCTGGAGCCGCTTCGGTGAACGCGATCACCTTGTCGTCTCCGGTGTTCTGGAGGATACCGGATTGACCGATCTGGCCGCGCGCCGCGCGGACAAACTCTCCGGCGGACAACGGCAACGCACCGCCATCGCCCGGTGTCTGGCCCAGGAACCGAAACTGATCCTGGCAGACGAACCGGTCAGCAATCTCGACCCGGCCAATGCCGAGAAAATTCTCGGCCTGATTACAGGTGCTGCCCGCAAACGCGGCATCACCGTCGTCTTCAGCTCGCATCAGCCGGAGCTGTCACAGCGTTTCGCCGATCGCATCATCGGCCTGCGCGACGGCAAACTGCTCTTCGACCGGCCTTCGGGGCAGGTAAGCGCTGCCGATATTTCGGAGCTTTATCATGGCGCGTCTCCGAGCGCCGAACTGCGTGTGGTGAGTTGATGTCGCGCACCGTGACCTGGCTTGTGCTGGCCGCTGCCATCTTGTGGTCACTGGGAAGCGCAGATATGGGATTGGAAAAGCTCCCCGGCGCAAAGGCGCGCCTGGGCGAATTTTTCGGCCGGATGCTGCCGCCAGACATGTCCATTTGGCCGGAAGTTTTGCAAGGTCTGGCGGAGACCCTGCGCATTGCCATTCTGGGAACTTTCTTCGCCGTCCTGTTTTCCGTCGTTCTTGGCATTTTGGCAGCGGAAACACTGGTTCCGCCGGCAATCTGGCGGCCCGTCCGATCGCTGCTTGCGATCGTGCGGGCAATTCCGCTGATCCTGGTTGCCATGCTGATGGTCGGTGCAGTCGGCCTTGGACCGTTGCCCGGTATCCTGGCAGTGACATTTCACGCAACGGGCATGCTGGCGAAATTTTACGCAGAGGCGATCGATACCGTCTCGCCCGAACCGGTGAAGGCACTGGAAAGCGCGGGCGCCAACAGATTACAGCAACTGCGCTGGGGGATCTGGCCGCAAATGGCGCCGCTGGTTCTGCGCGATACCGTCTTCCGGTTCGAACTGAATTTGCGCGAGAGCCTGATCCTCGGCGTCGTCGGCGCAGGCGGCATCGGTCTATATATTCAGACCTACGTCCGCTCGTTTCAGTACGACAAGGCAGCGACGGTGACGCTGGCGATCATCATTCTTGTGCTGCTATCAGAAGCCGTGAACACCGCTTTGCAGAAACGCTTCTCCTGATTAGATGTGCAGCTTTTCGAACTGATCATGATGTCCAAAGAAGCTGCGACCCTAAAAACGCAACTAATTCCGAAGCCTAATCAGCGGGCTCCTTCCTCACTGTTCTGCGCATCAATTAAGACCGCGGTCCCAGAGGAAGGCTCCAGGACGTCTAGAGTAAACCGTTACTTCCTTGGTACGCTGGCAACAGTGGTCACGCGGGCGTCGTCAATCCCGGTCCAAAGCGCGGCGGAATACGGAGATTGACGTTTAATGTATCGGTACGGCGTCGAATACCAAGGCAGAACTGTTTCAGCTTGGTTGTCCAATATCATGTCCCCGTAGTCCGTGCGGACTGTCAGCACAGCATGACCACCATTCTGGAGGTCCTTTGCGACGGTGATTAGCAGAGTGCTGCGCGGCCATCCCGCATTTAGAAGCTCTCGTTGCTTTTCAAGGACATATTCCTCACAATCTCCATATCCGTCGTCTGGGTAGGTCCAATACTCTGGTTTGCCATAGAGATCGTCATCGGTCATTGGCCGAACACGACGATTTACATCCGTGTTAATCGCGAGCAATTCCTGCCATCTTTCTTCCGTCAATTTTACGACGACCGGCTCATAGCGTTCATTTGAACAAGCACCAATGTTGTCTCGGCAAAACTGTACGTATCCGATGGGTGCTTTGACGTCTTGTTTCATGTCCATAAAGCGCCCGGTATCGGCTGACGCAGACGCGGAAGAAGTTACCAACAATGCCAGAAAAGTTGTTGGCAGAAGTATATTTTGTAGTCTTTTCATCCCAAAGCCCTCCCTTAAGGCTGGCTTCACGATGTCATCTTGAATTTTATTTTAATAAAAGCTTCTCAGTAAGTATTGAGTCAAATAAAAAGAAATATAAACTAATATTTGAATTACATTTTACTATAATTCTAATTAGACTTGTCTAAAATTTTATCTTTCTCCTGCAACAAACTGATATGCTTACATTTCTTCCGTTGATGGTCCTTGAATTAAATAAAGGAGGATTTGGCGTGCACCCTGACAATCGAGAGCTTAAAAAGAAATCCAGAAGGCAATTCAGGTGAATATTTCGGCAAGTTTTTTGAAGGCAGAGCAACCCATTGATTGGATCGCCGCGACCAAACGAGGTTCCACAGCATACGTCCAACAACTACAGGCGGCCTGATCCCGCTCGTGACAATTCAACCTTTTTGAGAATGGCCTTACGGCCGAAAAAGACGGCCCTCGCAGAGGGCCTCTCACTGCTACCTTGGAAAAACAATCCAACACAGTTCCAACGTCGTATGTACAGTACCGATATGTTGGCTGGGTATAGTCGATGGACGCACTTGAAGAATGGATCAGAGTAAATTCGTACTTGGTATACGGGATACTATTTTTTTATTGTGCGATGAAAAGTGGGGCTCTGCCGCTGTTTGCTGCTATCTTTGCCAGCACTGATGATCTTTCGATATTTGCAGTATCTGCGGCATCCTTTCTTGGCGGATACTTAGGTGATGAAGCACGGTTTTATCTTGCGCGGCGATATGGTGACTATTTGACAAGCCGGCTGCCAAGATTAGGTGTGATTGTCAAACGAGCTGAAGGCTTGCTTGCGAGGCACGGAGCCAAATACATTTTTTTGTACCGATATCCAAAAGGTATGCGAACGATCGGCGCATTTCCGGTCGGGTTAAGCAATATGTCCTGGTTGCGTTTCACTGTTTTCAACGCAGGATCCGCTGCCTTGTGGACCATGTTGCTAGTTGCGTTTGGATATGTGTTTGGTGTTGCGATAGTAGAGACTGTAGAACGTAACTGGGGCTGGCTTAGCGTTGTCGCGCTAGGGGTATTCGCAAGTTTGGTGTGGCTTGTCTATCGCAATAATTTGACGAGTGCGCAAAAGGGATTACGAACCCCCTAGTGTCAAAAACAAATAATAACCACTTTTCCCGATAATTAAATGTGCAGCTACTGTGCTTGTATATGTAACAGCTCTGTTCTTTCTGAGTTGCGAGAGAGCCAAAAGCTCTCGACGAATTCGTACAGCGCGGAAATCGAATAATGAACACAGCTCTCCCGAGATGTGAGTCTCCTAACGAAGTGTCAGGTAGTTATGCATTTGGAGATGTTTAAACAGGCACAAATCGCCCGTAGGGTGCTGAGTGTGAGCATGACAATTTTCACGCTTCTGCTCGCGGGATGTGTAGGTTCGTCACTCGAAATGGAATCACGCGGAGAAATTGCAATTCCATACAAGGTCACGGCGTTGATGCGCAACAAAGGGGTCAAGGGATCGGATCCCGTTTTTATCCGAATTTTTAAACAGGAAAGTGAGCTTGAGGTTTGGAAAAAAAGACGCGCCGGCGATTATGTCCTCCTAAAAACATACGAGATGTGTCGTTGGTCCGGCGATCTGGGTCCCAAACGAGCAGAAGGTGATCGCCAGGCACCTGAAGGCATATATGAAGTCACGCTCGGGAGGCTAAACCCCAACTCCAAGTATTTCCTTTCATTTGATTTGGGGTATCCGAACAAACTCGAGCGCGCGAAGGGTTACTCTGGAACTGCGCTCATGGTCCACGGAGCCTGCTCGTCTTCCGGGTGCTTCGCAATCACAGACGAGCAAATCACCGAAGTGTATGCTCTAGTTCGGGACGCATTGCGCGCCGGGCAACCTTCCGTGCAGGTGCAATCACTCCCTTTTCGCATGACACCTGAAAATCTTGCGAGGCACTACGACAATCCAAACCTCAGTTTCTGGCTGGACCTCAAAGAAGCTTCCACCACGTTCGAAGTCCTGCGGCGTCCGCCAGAATTCCGATTTTGCGAAGGAAGATATCGTTTTGGAGCAGCGAAGGACCCAGGAGCTGACTACGGCCCACTTGGACAGTGCCCGCAGTTGGAACAACCACCGCAAAGAGTTTCAGAAAAGATTGCTGCTGACCTAAGCTCAGTTGAACAACTTCGGGAAGGGGGCGGCAATATCGTAAGTTCTTACGCCGACGGTGGAATGCACTCTAGGTTTCGAAATGTTCTTTTGGAAAGGGGAGCTGAATTCCTCGCGAGGAAAACATCGAGTAGCGCCGTACCGGTTAGCAGACCAAAAGCAGCGCTGTCCGACCCATACAAACCTTTGTTGTCTCAGCAATGAATTTTTTTGGTGTTGTGAAATTTAATTGGAGCCTCTGCCTTAGCGAAGCATTCGCGCGACGGGCAGAATGATAACGAGGAGCAATGGCTGGTGAACCAAGTATATCAATAAACTGTTGCGCCCCATCCAGGATAGGATCCTGGTCAGTTTGGTATTGTGCAGATCGGGAAATGAGCGTGAATCGCCGCTCTTTTTGTAAAAAATCTTGGCTAGAAAAACGCCGATCAAGGTCAATCCGGCCCATGGCAGAATTGGAACGAAATCGTTGCTGGGTGGGGGGGAACTAGACACGCCAATCCATGCGAGCCACCGGGTGTTGAACAGTTCCAATTTTAAGAACTGCGGCAGGATGAGTAAGCCAGCTCCCGAGATTAGTGAGACCAGGGCGGGCAAATTTAGAAACAGAACACCCAAAAGAGAAGAAACCGCAATCGCGTGCAAGATGCCGAAAAAAATGTAGGTCTGCGGAAATGCGATCCACGTGACGAATGAAATCGAAATCGCAGCTGCACCGATCATCGCCACACGTGTTACAAATCTATTTAGTTTGAGTCCTTTACCGTGCGCAAGGACAAGGCTCACGCCAACCAGAAACATGAAAGTTCCGGCGAGCAGGCGGCCGAATGCAAGCCAAACAGGATGGAACGCGATTCCGTCGATTAAACCTGAAAACTCGAGATCCCAAACAAAGTGAAAAAGCACAACGCCAAAAATAGCAACACCGCGAACGGTATCGATCAGCAAAATTCGCTGATTTGATAGACTTTCGTGATCATTGCCTGAACTAATCATCTCGCGGGCAGTTAAACCTCTTTCGGCCACAGAAAACGTGATTGGTACATCATTGTTCTAACCGGGAAGACCTGCAAACCCAGTTTGGCGGACCGGCTCTAAATTCCAAGTGAACGAATGGTGCTGAAATATCCCGATCAATATTGGCTACGAATGCTTAACCATACTGGGTCGTCAAAGTGCACCAAGCACCTGACGGTGGCCAAAGATACAGTTTTGTCGCAAAGTTTTCTTCGGCGGTTTTGTTTGGTCTGAAATCCTGGAAGGCGTTCATTTAGTCTCGGTAATGTCGATTAGAGCTGTTTCACTTGTTGAAAACGCTGCGCATCCAGCCCCAACCCGCTTGAATTCAGGTTTCCCCTTTCCATGCCAGGAGCCGCATAGCATTTGCGGTGACGAGTACTGTTGCGCCTGTGTCGGCAAGGATTGCTGGCCAAAGACCGGTTACACCCAAAACGGTCGTCACCAAAAACAAAGTTTTCAGGCCCAGAGCCATCCCCACGTTCAGTTTAATGTTCCTCATCACCGCATGAGACAGGTTTATCATCTTGGCAACGTCCATCACCCGCCCATGCAATATGGCAGCGTCGGCAGTTTCAAGTGCCACATCCGTGCCCCCTCCCATGGCGATGCCGATATCCGCGGCGGCCAGAGCCGGCGCGTCGTTGATGCCGTCTCCCACCTTGGCAACTTTCAGGCCGTCCGCGCGTAGTTCATTCACGACCCGTTGCTTGTCTTGCGGTAGAAGGTCCGCACGCGGCTCGATGCCAAGCGTGTCTGCAATCGCCGTGGCAGTTCGGGTGTTATCGCCCGTCAGCATCAGCGTGCGGATTCCCTTCGTCTTTAAGGAAGCGAGACCGTCTATCGCATCTGTCCTTGGTTCGTCACGCATGGCGAAAAGAGCGGAAACCTTGTTGTCTACAAGCAGCACAGAAACAGTTTTGCCCTCGGCATTGAACGCATCTACAACCGCAATCTGATTTTCAGTCATGCTGACCCGGTCGCGAGCAGCGGTCGCGGATCCAAGAAAAACCGGCACACCGCCAACCCGCCCTTCGACGCCTTTCCCGGTGACCGCGCGTGCTTCGGATGCAGGCGGAATGGGTGCATTCTCCGAGGCAGCCTTTTGCAAAACTGCGAGAGCAAGTGGATGGTTCGATCCCTGCTCCAATGCTGCCGCAAGGCTCAGCAACCGCTGATCGCTGCTCCCAAATGACCTGATATCGGTAACCACCGGCCGTCCTTCTGTGAGAGTTCCGGTTTTGTCGAAAGCCACCGCCGTTATCGCTGAAAAACCCTCAAGCACGGCGCCCCCCTTCATTAGGAGGCCGCGCCGAGCCCCGCTCGCCAGACCGGCGGCAACTGCCGCCGGTGTGGAAATAACCAGGGCGCAAGGGCAGCCAATCAAGAGAATGGCAAGTCCCTTGTAGATCCATTCGCTCCAGTCAGCGCCAGCAAAGACTGGCGGCACCGTCGCAATAAGAGCTCCCAACACAAGAACCCCTGGCGTATAGTAGCGTGAGAACCGGTCAATGAACCGCTCGGTCGGTGCCTTACTAGATTGTGCCTCTTCGACCAGACGGACCACGCGGGCGATCGTATTATCGTCGGCGGCAGCAGTCACTCTGATGCGCAAAACTCCGTCTAGACTAATGGTTCCTGCATATACTGTGTCCCCCTGTGACTTACGTCTGGGGACACTCTCGCCGGTCACAGGTGCTTCGTTTATCTCGGACGAACCTTCAGTGATTTCCCCATCTGCGGCAATACGATCACCCGGCCTCACAACGATGACGTCGCCAACAGAAAGCCTATCTGCGGGCACTTCCGAGATGGTATTTCCTTGTTCCAGATAGGCAGTCTTTGGAATCAAATCGGCGAGGCCCGCAATACTGGCCCGCGCACGCTCAGCAGCAACACCCTCCAACATTTCACCAACCAGAAAGAGAAAGACTACAACAGCAGCTTCTTCGGTTGCCCCTATCAGCACCGCACCAACCGCCGCGACAGTCATCAGCGTTTCTATTGAAAACGGGCTGCCCAATGTGGCGGCCACAAACGCACGGCGCGCCACCGGAACGAGACCGACTAGCATAGCAATCAAGAACGCCCAATACGCCGCTTCCGGAATTAGTTGGCCAATCAAAAAAGCACTGATGAGTGCCATGCCGCACGAAATCGTCAACAGAGCCTTGCGTGTCCTCCACCATGGTTGATCCGCAACATGGCTCGCATGGTTTTGCGACATGGGTTCGGCCGGCGCGATGCCAAAACCGAGGTGCCTTACCCGCTGCATGACCTGGTTTTTGGAAACCGTACCGTCATGGCTGATCGACAAACTGGCTCCGGGCACGGATACTGCCACCTCCTCAATCCCCGGCAAGCGGCGTAAAGCGGTGTCGATCTTTGAAGCGCATGAGGCACAATCCATGCCTTCGACTCTGAAACGGACTATTAGTTTTGAACTGTCGGGGTGTATAGTCATTTGCGGCCTCTTGCACTTTCTCTCTGCAAGATAGCCTCTCTAGTAACTAGAGCTTCAAGTGACGCAGGCGATTTTTTTCAATTTCACAGCTTTGTCAAAGTGCTGGCGTTTCAAATTTCATTTTCCGTTTTCGCAGTTATGGATTTCTTGAGAATTTATCTGTACGTATTGCGAATGCGTAAGTGGGTCTTAACCATACTGATTGTGTTTTATACGGGGCTTCATTCCGCCGCCGCAATTGGTGCTGCCCAGACAGCCGGGGAGCCGGTGCTTCCAGACCAAAAAGCAGTTCAAAACGCCTCGATCGTGTCCGAAACACTCACGTCGCATAACCTCAGGTGCTGCAATCGAACGAGCAACCAAGCAAAGTCTCAAAAACTAGCCAAGTGTGGAGTCGATTGCGTGTCAATTGCGGGTTCGTTGGAACCGAGATTTTTGAAGGCGGAATTGGTTTTGGAAGATACTGTATTGCTTGGCCTTTTTTCCAAAGATCCAAAGCCAGAAGACAGGCCTCCAAGAATTTACTGACACGTGGCAGCTTTATCGCTGCAAAGCTTCCTGCGATCGTTAGTAATTTTTTGGAGAAAAGCGATGATTACTCGTCGTAATTTACTCATTGGCTCCGTCGGAGCAGTTGGAGCCTTTGTCATGCCTGCTTATGCACATGACAAGAAACAGTTCAAGATCGACCCCAAATTCGAACCGCAATCCGTACGATACTTTTCCTATCCTCCTGGGACGATAGTTGTCGATACGAAAAATCATTTCCTCTACCTCGTTCAGAGTTTCGGCAGGGCGCGCCGCTATGGAATTGGTGTCGGCAAAGCGGGATTGTCGCTGAAAGGGGAGGCGGTAATAAAACGCAAGGCGGAGTGGCCAAGCTGGCGTCCCACCGCAAACATGATACGTCGTAACCCCGGCAAATATCGGAAATACGCAAATGGTGTCCCTGGTGGACCGAATAACCCTCTTGGATCAAGAGCGCTTTACCTTTATCGAAACGGCCGGGACACCATGTACCGGATCCATGGAACCACCGAACCTTCCTCTATCGGTCGATCCGTCTCTAACGGCTGCGTTCGGATGATCAATACTCATGTTGAAGATCTCTATGAACGCGTGCCTTTAGGCACAAGAGTGGTCGTTTTGTGAGTACCCAATAGCCGAAAACTCTGGTCAGGCACGTGGCTGCATCCGGCGCGTGCCTTTACAAATGAGGGCTGCATTAGCCCAAGAAGACAGAAACCCAAGTACGAGCTTTGGACGATCATTTGTCGAGCGTTTCATCTGACCGCTTTGATCGACTTTTACGTATGGAGAGAAAGGGGCTCCGTGGGAATCTCTGCAATATTACCCGCTAAGAGATTTTTGGTGTGACGGAAAACAGATGATTTCCGCGTAGCGGTTCGGCGGGTCGAAATCGACGGGGTGACTGGGCAATTATTTGCGCGACAAACCCTGTCGGAATGTGAGACTGTGCGGCAACACGGAATTTGAGGTTTGTCGTGCATGTTGATCGGTTACATGCGGGTATCGAGCGGTGATGAGCGGCAGTCGGTTGCCTTGCAGCGCGACGCCCTGCTCGCGGCCGGGGTCGATCAGCGTCACCTGCATCAGGATCGCGCTTCGGGCGCGCGCGACGATCGGCCGGGGCTGAAGGCTTGCCTTGCGGAATTGTGCGAGGGTGACGTGCTGGTCGTTTGGAAGCTCGACCGTCTGGGCCGATCACTCTCCCACCTGATCAGAATCGTTGAGGATCTGAAGATGCGCGGGGTCGCCTTCCGCTCTTTGACGGAAGCTATCGACACGACGAATTCGCACGGTGCGTTCCTGTTCAACCTGTTTGGCACGCTCGCCGAATACGAGAGAGTGCTGATCACGGAGCGGGTCAACGCTGGACTGGCGGCGGCACGCCGGCGCGGTCGCAAGGGCGGTAGGCCACCGACGATCGACACCGAAAAGGTTGAGCAGATTCTGGCGGCGCTGGAAGCCGGCGCCAGCAAGGCGTCGGTGTGTCGGACATTCAAGGTGCCGCGCTCGACTCTCATCGATACATTGCGGCGAACCGGATGGACCGGACCGGGCAAAGAAGATGAGCCTGCTCCCCCAGTTTGAGAGCGGGTGTGACCGATGGCCTTCCTCGACGCGCAGTCGCGCACCGTTCTGTTCGACCCACCCGATGTTTATGAAGAGGCCCTCGCGCGCTATGCGCTGTCCGCTGAGGACATCGCTTTCGCCAGGGCGCATCGCCGATCGCATAATCGTCTGGGTTTTGCCATCCAACTCGCCCTGGTGCGTGATCTCGGTCGTCCGCTCCGCGCTGGGGAAGTTCCGCCTCAGGCAGTCGTCTCCGTTGTCGCCGACCAGTTGGGCATCGACGCTGCGGTGTTCGCACTCTATGCCCAGCGGGAGGAAACCCGTCGAGAACATACGCGGGAGATTGTCGTCGCACTGGATCTCCGGCCCGTCCGGGCGAGCGATTATCGATCCCTGATCACCGCGGCGGCACGCGAGGCAGCCGCTACCGAACAAGGCGAGCCGATCACCAAGGCCGTGATCGAAGCCCTGAAGGAGAGGAAGCTGCTCGTTCCTGTGCCGGAACTGCTGATACGTCTGGCGATGGCGGGCCGGGCGGCAGCGCGACGACAGGCTTATCGCGGCTTGATCCGGGGCATGGAGCAACCGTCCATCGAGGCGCTTGATCAGCTTCTCATCGATCGGTCCGGCGATCGGAGCCATCTCGGCTGGATTGCGGAAGCGCCGGAGGGGACGAAACTGAAAAACCTCAAGGGCCTGATTGCCCGGCTTGAGGTTCTGCGTTCGGCGGCGATTTCCGATGAGCGACGTAAAACGATCCATGCCAACCGCTATGGCATCATCGCCCGGGACGCCCGCATTCTGCATGCCCGTGAGATACGACGCCTTACATCCGAGCGCCGCTACGCCACGCTGACGGCGTTCGTCATCGAGAGGCAGGCGGCAATCACCGACCTTGCGATCGACATGTTCTGCAAACTGATCGGCAGCACCCGGCGCAAGGCTGAACTGAGCCGCACAGAACGCCGGCTGAAAGAAGCCGAGATTCTTGATGGGGTGGCGCTCGATCATCTCAAGCTTGGCGAGGCGCTTCTGGCCGCCCGTGAGAACAACACCGATCTCGCATCCGCAATTGCAGTCTCACTCGGCTGGGACGGATTGACCGCCAGCGTGGCCGCAGCCAGGTCCGTCGTGCGCCCCGATCGCAGCGACGAATTCGATGAGCTCATAGAGCGGCACAAATCGCTGCGAAAGCTGGGCAGGCTCATGTTCGGCGCGTTCTCTTTCCGGTCGTTTCGTCCCGATGATCCGGTTTTGAAGGCAGTGGATCATCTGCGTGCGCTCTACAGTGGCAGGAAACTACCCGCGCAGGTGCCGTTCGCGTTCATGACGCGCAAGTGGCGGCGACGTGTGCGCTCGGACGGTGTCACCATCGACCTTCGGGCTTGGGAAGTGGCGGTACTCGTTCACCTTCGGGAGCGCCTGCGGGCCGGTGACATATGGGTTGATGGCAGCCGAGCATGGCGCAGTTTCGAGGATTATCTTCTGCCTCGACCGATCTTTGCCCTGATGCGCGCCGAAGGCCGGCTCGGGCTTGCCATCCCTGACAGCTTTGCCGAATGGCGAGCCGAACGCACCGCCACGCTCGACGCGAAACTCAAAGAGCTGGCAAGGGCGGCGGCCGCCAACGCCATTCCGGATGCGGCTATTTCCGACAAGGGTTTGTCGGTCTCCCCGATCCGCGAGGAGGAGCGTGACGGGATCGTCGCGCTCAGCCGGCGTCTTTACATCCTCGTTCCCCGGATCAGGATCACCAGCCTGCTTGCCGAGGTCCACAGCTGGACCAGGTTCCTTGACAGCTTCACACACTATCGCACCGGCGAGACGGCGAACGACGAGCCGGCGCTGATGGCCGCTATCCTTGCCGACGCCACCAACGCCGGTGCTGAACGCATGGCGGAAAGCTCACGCGGCGTCACGATCCACCAGATGATGCTGATGGTAGATAGGCATCTGCGCTCGGAAACCTATGCTACGGCGACCGCCGTGCTGGTCGATGCGCAGCAGGCTCATCCCTTCGCCGCGGTCTGGGGCGACGGTCATATCTCCTCCTCGGACGGGCAGTTCTTTCCGGCAGGCGGGCGCGGTGAAGCCAGCCTCGAATACAATGCAAAATACGGCAAAAGACCAGGTGCTTCGGTCTATGGCTTCCTGTCCAATCGTTTCGCCTCCTTCTTCTCCCGGATGATCCAGGCGTCCGAGAGCGAAGCGCCCTACGTGCTCGACGGCCTCCTTCACAACGAAAGCTCCGTCGAAATCCATGAGCATGCAACCGATACCGCCGGCGCGACCGAAACGACATTCGCTATGTTCCATGGCTTCGGCTATAGGCTCATTCCTCGTATCCGCAATCTCGGCAATCGCAGGCTCTTCGTCATCGATCCCGACGCGGCGTACGACCCGCTCGGGGCGCTGATCTCGGGAGCCGTCAACATGGATGTCATCGAGCAGCACTGGGATGAGGTCTTGCGGCTGAAGTCATCGATTGGCGCGGGCCTCGTGCCGCCGTCCGTCATCCTCAAGAAGCTTGCCGCATCGCCTCGGCAAAATCGGCTCAATCAGGCGCTACGCGAAATGGGCCGGATTGAACGCTCGATCTTCATCTGCGACTGGTTGCTCGACACCAAGCTCCGGCGCAGATCGCATGCCATCCTCAACAAGGGTGAAAGCCGTCACGCCCTTGCCCGGGCGGTCTTCCTCCACCAGCTTGGCGAGCTGCGCAACCGCGTGGCGGAAACCATGGCCTATCGGGCGTCAGGTCTCAACCTCGTCGTCAACGCCATTATCCTGTGGAACACCGTCTATCTCAGCCGCGCTGTCGATTATGTCCGCACCCAGGGCATCGATATTCCCGCCGAGCTGCTCTCCCAAGTCGCACCACTTCCCTGGGCTCATATCGCACTCACCGGCGACTATCTCTGGAACGAAATTGACCGACCCCTCGAACGCTTCAGGCCGATCCGCGCTAACCGTTTCAATCCAAACAACTTCGCTTTCCCTTAGCGGGTATTATTGCAGAAATGCCCACGGAGCCCCTTCGCGCGGAGCAGCGGGGGAGAGGGTGGCAAGGGGATAAAAACGGAGGGGGTTCGCCCGCCCGAGGCAAAGCCGAAAGGGCGTCGTGTCAGCGGCGCTCCTGCACAAAGCGCTGCCCCAAGGCTGCGCGAAGGAAGGACGGGGAGACCGTTTTTTCCCCTTGTGAGGGAGAGGGGGCAGCGCTCCTCTTTCCCTCATCAAAGAAACAGACAGGACGCCTCCGGCGTCACTGCTTTATCCTGGCCTAGGCCGGCAAACCGCTGATGCTGATTACTGTGAAGAGCAGTAGGGGAGGGGAAAGGCCGCCCCGATACGAGGCAGGGCGGCCTCCGTAGGCACGCGACAAGAAAGGGCTAGAGACTTGCCACGACCTGACTTGATCAACAGCCAATATGGGTCGATCGGGCGAGGCTGTAAATGTTCCGAACGGATTTTGCCTGCGATGAAACTGATTTGAGGCGAAGCCGCAGCGCAACCGATCGTCACCCGAATGGGCGGAGACAGTGTCTGCTGGCTCCGTGCCGAAGGCATAGAGCGGGGTCGCAAAGCGATGCGCCAAAGCAGCTATCCAGGGTAGACTTTCGAGGCACCATCTTTAATTGTCCCGGAGGAACAACGATGAAATTCCAGTGTGGTTGGTGGCAATGGCAGGTTTCGGACTCGAGCAGTGGGTAAGCTATCTCGGACTTGAACGCGTTGTAGACCCAGACAAAGATCATCCGGTTTATCGCAAGCCGCTCGACGGAAATATCATCGATCTCAGCCAACTGGATCTGCTGGTCGCGCAAAGGCTGCGTGACCTGCGAACCGACAGACAACTTGCGCAAGCCAAAGTGGCCATGCTGCTAGGGGTGAAGGAGGCAACCTACGCCCGCTACGAAAACGCCTCATCCTTGATGACCGTCGGACGCCTGCTCCACGTTTTCGAAGTCCTGAATATCACCCCGGAAGAGTTCTTCGATCCTCTCGTCAACGAACAGCCCTCTCACTCCAAAGCCGAGTCACGCGAAGCCCTGAGAGACCAGCTGATGGAGGAAACGGTCGACCACCTGAAAAAGCTCGACGATACGACCTTGAAGATGGTGCATGATCTTGTGCTTGCGATGGAGCCCCGGACGATCGAGAAGCAGAAAGGGAATGGCGCGGCGAAAGCCGCGCCATAACTTGCACTCAATGGGTTGGCTCTGGTTTCCACCGCGCGCCGGCCGCCATTGGCGAATAGCCGGCGCTCATGCGGCGTCCTTCCCCCCTTCTGGCGAAGGCACCGCTCGGATCGATCGGCGCCAGTCCGAGATCCGAGAAGGACAATGAAGAACATCGGAGCTTTCAGCATAGCGCCGCCCCTCTTTAAAGGGCGGGAAAGCGGGAATTCTCGACACAGTTTTGACGGATAATGGGAAGCCGCAGGAGGCTTAGCATAGCGCCGCGAAGCGGAAGCCGGGGCCGACTTCCCCCGCCAAAACCGTTCCGCATCACCAGGCCAAAAGCAATGTCTAACCATCGGATGTGTGCCGGACCTGACTGCATTCAGTGAAGCGTCGGGGCAGGGTCCGACAGGAGCTTCACCGCGTTCTTCACGACCTTGCGAAGCTTTCGCCAATCGGGAAGGTCGCCTTCATTGACGCGTTCCTCGATCGCCGTCAGGATCCAGCCAACGCAGGCGATATCTTCGAAAGCGCGGTATTTATCCGAGCGATGGAAGCAAGCGACAATACGAGGCCGTGCGCCTTCGTCGGTTTTGGGGATCTGCGCAACCAGGTCCTGCGCTTCGCGATAAGCATTGACTACTCTCTTACGTTCATCAGGACCGGCTTGCGTGATCATTCCGACAGTCCAAACCAGCGTTTTCGAAAGGTCGACTACTTCGTCTATCATGGCGTGATCATCCTTCCCGTTGCAACGGATTCAGAAGGGTACCATCCTCTTTCTAGACGCGCAAAGAGCAGATCTGCAGCTTTTGATCGCGTCGCCTGACGCCTTCATCTGGGAAAGTCCTGATTTGCCGACGGGCTCGCTCTGCGCTATATTCTTTCCTTAGGAGACCGCAAATGCTCTTGAAGAAGTTTGACGAGAACAAGGAAGCCCTGAAGCAGATCGGCCGCGAAGCGATTGCCGAGAGCCGTCGCTTGGGACTGCCGATCTCCGCTCGTGACCTCCAGAATGAGGCCGAGGATCAGGCAACATTTGAGCAGAGAAAGCGCATTTCTGCCGCCTGAGGTCGTCACTCTTTGTCCCAGCCAACCTGTATCGTTCTCGGCGGTCCCAACGGATCGGGCAAGTCATCGGCGTATGCCAAGCTGCAGCTCGACGGTGCTTGGGTCAACGCTGATGAGATTGCCAAACAGCTCACAGGATCCAGGGATGGCCGGGCAGCCGCCATGGCAGCGGGGAGGGCGGCACTCATGAAGATCCGTGAGATGATCGAGACCCGGCAGTCGTTCGTCTTTGAGACCACCTTGAGCAGCCAACAGTCAATCAATCTGATGAGCCGAGCCCAGGCGACTGGGTACTATGTCGGCCTCTACTACGTCGCCCTGGATTCAGTTGAGCTCAACATCGAACGTGTTCAGCGTCGGGTAGAGAAGGGCGGCCACGACATTCCGGAAGACATCATCCGACGGCGCCATGAAGGATCGCTGCGGATGCTGTCTAGCGCCCTCAGATACGCTGATGAGGCGCTGCTGATAGACAACAGCGGTATCGAGCCCCGGGAGATTTTCCGCGTCTGTGCTGGCGTGATCGTCGGGTCTGACGTTGATCGTCGCAATCCGCTGCACAGGCTTTTCGAAGGTCGGGTTATGGAAGCCTATGACGTCGTAAGGGTAGGGGAGACGTACCGTCTTCGAACCGCGATCGAGTAGGGGCTGGTGCCCTGGATGAAGGGTACCGTGTAACAGCGCAATAATACCCAACGCGCCGGGCATTGGAACGAGCCGCCCTAGTGGGGCGGCTCGGCGCTGATCAGCGCATCGAATGCGGCCTCTTCTTCGGCAAGCTTCGCTTTGGCCGCCGCCAGCTCGGCTGCGATCTGCTGACGCTCGGCCTGGTCGATGGACGCTGCAAGCTCGGCGCGCAGTTCGTTGATGTGGTCGTAAGTGGTCATCGTCAGCTCCTTTGAATGAAAACAAAGGTGCGGGACCGACAAGGGAGGGTTTGGGTCAATGACCGCCGGAGGGGGCCTGCGGGGCGGGGGGGGAGCCGATTTCGTTGCGCAGCGGCGAAATTGGGGGGACCGCGCATCATTGACGCAAACCCTGCCTTGTCGGTGAAATTGGATGATGTTGAGAGAGAATAAACCTCTCCGTATTCGTCGGCTCCTTTCTTTCGGAACCGGTGACTCCGCTCAGCGTTCTGGCGGCGGAGGGGCAGCGATGACAGATAATTCTCACGTATTCAGGCAGCTCGCCTGTAGCGACATGGTTCGCAAGGCGGCACAGGCCAATCATCAACCGATACTGAATGACGGCCGCATCGACGCCCTGTTACAGCGGCTTTCTCACGCTGAACAGGATCCACACGGAAAGCAACAAAAAGAAGTCCGTACCGAAACTCGGACTAGTCGCCTTGCGGGCCGTGTTACGGGGACCCATATAGCTTGGTAGTTGACGTGCGTACCCCTCCTCCCAGTCCGCGCGTCGGCTGTTCCCCTCTGGAGGTTATTGACCCCCACACCTTAAGGGCCGCGGCTTTCCGCTGGCCCTTTTTCTTTAAGGAACAGCCAATCATCCATAGGCTCGGTTTCACCCTTGGGCAGAAGGAGGTTCAGCCTGCAGTATTCCCTCTCCACGAGCGTGTTGAGGCAGCGAAAATCACGCCAGATGGAGGCGAGGAAGGCAGCGCTCGCAATGGGCCGGTCAATGACTTGTTCCAGCTTCCTCGTCAAAGCCGCGCTTGTGCGTTTCAAATGCGATGAAGCATAGGGATCTTCGCATATTGCGGTGGTGATTGTGTGTATCTGCCTGACTGATCTGACTGTCTGCGCAGTTTTCAGATAAGCAGAAAAGCTCTGTCCCATAGATAGCTCCATACCGCCCCCCGAAGCTAACGCAAAAGCCCCCCGATTCTATGGGGGCGACTGCCCTCGTGGTTAAGCAGCAGTTACCATGACCCGCGTAGCTTAATCAGCCGCAGGTGGCTCCAACAACACGACCAGATGCGGGATCCGTCTCGATCGTCACCCGATCTTCTCGGAAGTCCTGGGTCACCATGTCGCCTAGCTGGATCTGACGAACGGTCTTCGCGCCGGAAAGCTGCATGGCCTCTGCGTCCGTCGGCTTGGGCTTGCCTACGAGGGCTCCAGCGGCTTCAGCATTGCATGGTGCTGAAGCCGTGGAGGGGGCGCTTCCGTCTGCGCTGCAGGCGTATAAGGCCAAAGCTACGCCGGCGATGATCAATGGCGCGGAATAGGGCAGTGACTTCATTGGGGCTCTCCTTGCTATCAAGCTCTACAAGGAGTTCAGAATTGGCTTTTTCGTGTCACTGCCGTCATAGCGAGATGAATTAACCTCACGGCCGATACGATAAAACTCGAGCTGGCTGTCCATCTGGTTTTCAAGAAGGAAGGCTTTCGCGTCAGCACCCTGAACAGAGGCATCCAACCAGGTCTTGTAGACCGATGGATCCAGCATGACGGGCATCCGCGTATGAATGTGCGCAATGTGGTCGACGGCTGGCGCTGTGATGATCGTGCAGCTGGTGACGCCTAGCTTGTCGTTATGCGCCCATAGTCCGGCGAAGGAGAAAGGCTTTCCGTCAGGGAGCTGCAACAGCCAGGGGTCTTTCTTGCCGTCCTCTTCGCTTGTGGTCCATTCGAAATAGCCATCGGCGGGGATGAGGCAGCGCTTCGACTTGAAGGGTCCGCGGAATGCCCCTGAAGTGTCGACGGTCTCGATCCTCGCATTGAACATCGCGGCCTTCGGCAATTCCTTGGCGAAGAAGGGCACGAGCCACCAGCGCCCGCAGTCGATTTCGAGGTCACCGGCTTTGTCCTTGTGGGCGAAATGGACGTTCTGTGTCGGCGCGATGTTGTAGCGCGCCGGCATGTTCGACGGAGGCGGGGCCTCAGCGTGGATATTGTAAAGGGCGTGGATTTCGGCCCAGGTCATCGTATTGGTGAAGCGGCCACACATGCCACTGTCCCTTGCTGCTGATATCGACGCCGACGGCGTTGTAGCACATACAGCTATAACGCTTGGTGCCCACAATTGCGGTGAGAGGAGCAAATCTCAATGGGTGAAGCATGGACCATAGAGGTTCAAGAGCTGGCCTCATGAGTGGCCAGATTTAATTTAATCCACATCCATATACGGGCTTCAGGTTAAGTGGAGAAAGGGCTCAACCCGCCCATCTGAAAGTCTATTTTCTCTTTTATATCAACATGTTAGTAAAAATCGCATAAGCATAATTATGGAACTTCAGCCGTAGAAAGCGCCGTATGACACCAATTCTTCAACTTAGTACTCGTTGCACTAGCCGACTCTCAGACTCACTCCGCTGACAAGGGAAGCAGCGGCTTGATTGGCGGCATCAATGGCGACTGTGATCTCCATGCCCCTTGCAAGTTCGGCGGCTAGCACACCCGTAAATTCGTCACCGGCACCATGCGTGCTGACAAGCTCCACTTTAAGCGCGGGCACCGCCAACTCCAGCCCCTCAGCCGTAGCGCAGGCCACACCTTCGCCGCCGGCTGTCACCACGGCAACAGGATAGATTTGGGCCAGAAGGCGGGCCGCACCCAGTGCGCCCTCAAGAGTTTCTACAACCGGACCCCGGGTAAGTTGCTCAGCTTCGACCTGGTTAACGACGATAACGTCCACGAGCCCTATGAGGTCCGTCGAAAGCTCCCGCGCGGGTGCCGCATTGAGTATGACACGGCCTCCTGCCAATCGCGTCGCCCGCGCCGCTGCCACATTTGCCGCATCTGGGATCTCGTTCTGCAGGACGAGGACGCCGCCTTGGGCAAAGAGTTCAGCAGCAGCATCGACATCGACCTGTCCCAAATCAAGATTGCTACCCGACACGATCACCGCGCCGTAGTCACCGTCCTGGTCGAAAATCGCCACACTCATGCCGCTTCCGGCACCTTCGACGACGCGAATGAACCTGCTGTCGACCTGTCCACTTACCTGGTTAGCCACGAGAACGCGTCCGAATTCGTCATCGGCTACGGCGCCGATCATTGCCGTGATAACACCGGTTTTGGCCGCAGCTATTGCCTGATTGCCACCCTTGCCACCGCATTTTGGCAACCAGCGCTCGCCGGCCACGGTCTCGCCCTTGCGTGGACGTCCTGGGCCGTGGACGATAATGTCGTAATGAAGGCTTCCAAAAACGATGACCTGAGACATGCTTCCTTACACAATCTTGTCTTTGCGTTTCGACATGACCGCAGCCATTGTCTTTTGCAGGTTCTTCTCCGCGACACCGTAATTCCTTTGCGCGACGGCAACGAAGAGGGCGTCCAGAATGTTGAGCTGAGCAATGCGAGCGGCGGCATTCTCCCCCATCAGCGGTGAGCCCTGAGCCGTGGAGCAGAGAACGATATCGGCCACCTGCGCCAGCGCGGATGAATTGTAGTTGGTAATCGCAATCGTTCGCGCGCCGTTCTTCCGAGCCAACTGGATTGCCTCGATGACGGCCGTCGTATTGCCGGAATGGGAAAATCCAATAGCGATGTCCTGCGGACCGAGCAGCGCGGCTGACATCAGCATCATATGCGAATCGTCCTGTACGTTGGCACGAATGCCAATGCGCAAGAACTTGTGGGCGACATCGCGGGCAATCTGGGCTGATCCGCCAACACCGTAGAAATCACGCTGCCCAGACTGATTGACCAGATCCGCCGCACGATCGAAGGCGTCCATGTCTATGATCGCGAGCGTCTCTTCGAGTGCGTTGATCGAGGTCCGGAACACCTTTTGGATGATCTCGCGAGAGGTATCCTCGATCGACAGTTCCTGATGCATTTCAGCAGTCGGCAGCTGATTGTACTGTGTGACGGCAGACCTGAAGTCTCGGTAGCCGGAAAAACCGAGCTTCTTGGTGATCTTGACCACCATCGCTTCGGATACCCCCGCTTCTGCCGCGATGTCCTTCAGCGCCGTTTCGTCTGTGAAATTGCGCAGCGCAAACACAGTTTCAACGACCCGCGCCTCCAGGGGCGTGAGATGAGGCATCATCATTCGGATGCGCGGGCCTACCGCCTTCAAGTCATTCAGGGAATTCATCCACGGCCTCTCGTTACGCGATCGATCATCATCGCCACGAGAATTATAAGGCCGGTCGCCAGCAGTTGATAGAAGGCCTGAACGTTCATCAACGTGAGACCATTGCGCATGCTACCGAGAATGATCGCACCAAGAAGCGTACCGACGACACTGCCCTTGCCACCCATCAAGGAGGCGCCGCCGATGGCTGCAGCCGCGATCGCGTCCAGTTCCCAAAGGTTGCCAAGGATAGGTTCGGCAGCACCCAGGCGTCCGATCAGGATCATCGAGGCAAGGGCTGCCAACGCACCGGAGATCACATAGGCCGTGATCTTGGTGATCGCGATCGGCACGCCAGCCACATAAGCGGCCTCTTCATTGCCGCCGACAGCCAGCAGATACTCGCCAAGTGGTGTCTTCTTGAGAAGAACCCAGGCAAGGATTGCCACAACTGCAACCATAAGGACCGAGTTGGGAATGCCGGCGACCGATCCATTAAACAGGGAGCGGAACTCCGGTGGCAGTCCAAAGACCGGATTGCCTCCGGTATAGATCAGGGCAATAGCGCGATAGGTGCTGAGCGTTCCAAGCGTCACGATGAAGGGCTGAAGTCCGATATAGGCAACGAGAACACCGTTGACCAAGCCACAGATGACGCCAATGCCAAGGCCGGCTAGAATAGCGAGCGGGATCGGCGTACCAGAGACCAAAAGGGCTGCCGTAATGACGGCGGCGATGGCAGCCGTAGGGCCGACCGAAAGATCAATGCCTCCGGAGATGATGACCAGCGTCATACCGAGCGCCAGGCAGGCATTGATGCTCGATTGCTGCAGGATGTTGACGAGGTTCCTTTGCGACAGGAAATCGGGAACGAGCAGGCCGAAGATAGCGATGATGATAATCAGTCCGATCAAAGTGCCGGCATCGCGAAGAGACAATGATCCAAGCAGTTTCGACTGTGTTGCGGCCGCATGAAGCGTTGTATCGGACATGACATTCATTCCTGTTGGCTTTGCCGGGCGGGGGCACGAAGTCCCTTGCCGACGGCATGAGAAACAATGGCTTGCTCTGTGAGTTCTTCGCGCTGCAGTTCGGCCACCACCGTCCCCTCGCGCATGACGAGGACCCTGTCGGACACACGCATGACTTCGGGGAGTTCAGATGAAACGACCACCACGGAATGACCTTCGCAGGCGAGTTCCTCGATGAGATTGTAGATTTCGGACTTGGCACCGACATCGATGCCACGTGTCGGCTCGTCGAACAGCAAAATCTTGGATCCCGCGGCCAGCCACCGGGCAATGATTGCCTTCTGCTGATTGCCACCACTGAACAGGCGAATTGGTCGATCGAGCAGAAACGGGCGAAGGTTGACGCGGGTCAACAATTCGGCCGCTGTACGCCTCAAGGCCCCATGCCGGATGATGCCAGCGGGCGCGAAACGTTTCATCGATGGCAGCGCGACATTGTTGGTAACCGAACGGCCGGGAATTATGCCTTCACGCTTGCGTTCCTCAGGCAGAAGGCCAATACCCGCCGCAATGGCAGCACGCGGATTGGAAAGTGTCAGGGTCGACCCGTCGATCTGGATGGTTCCGCCAGTCGCCCTATCGGCACCCGCGATGAGACGAAGCAGTTCCGTGCGGCCAGAACCAACCAAACCGGCAATGCCGAGCACTTCCCCCTTGTGTAGGTCAAAGGAAACATCCCGGACCTTGGCAGAGGAGAGATTGCGCGCTTCGATACGGACATCCCGGGTCGCGTGGGACACATGCTCTTCTGCCTGCAGTTCCCTGCCGACCATCATCGAGATGACGTCGGCCGGCTCAGTCTGCTTGAGGTCAACGACACCAACCAGCCGGCCGTCCCGCATCACGCTTGCGCGCTCGCAGATTCCGAATACCTCGTCCATCTTGTGGGAAACATAGATGATTGTTACGCCGCTCGCGGCTAACCGCTTGATGACCTCCGCAAGGCTCTCAAATTCGCTCGGCGTGAGGCTTGAAGTTGGCTCGTCCATGGCAATAATCTTGGCCTTGTCGAGCAAAGCGCGGGCGATTTCGACCACCTGCCGCTGCGCCACTTTCAGTGACGATATCGGCGCTGCGGGATCAATCGAAGCATCGATCATCGCTAGCGCTTCGGCAGCCCGCCTTTCCTGCTCGCGCCGGTTTACCAAGAGCCCACCTGCCCAGGTAATCGGGTGCCCTAGGAACATGTTCTGGGCGACGGTCAGGTGCGGCACTTGCTGCAGTTCCTGGTGAATCATCGCAACACCGGCAAGGCGAGCGCTCTCAGGTGTCCTGAAGGCCTGAGCCACGCCATCGATCAAAAGCTGCCCGCTTGTCGGCTTGAAGACCCCGGACAAGATACGCAGCAGGGTCGACTTACCTGCCCCGTTTTCACCAAGCAGTGCATGGATTTCGCCGGGTGCAATCTGAAAGGAGACATCGGACAGGGCACGTACGCTCGGAAACACCTTCGTCATGCCTTCGAAAGCTAGTCTGGCAGTGGTCATGATCTCTGTGCCCTTCGTGAGGATCGGCGGCCGGTCCAGAGCGGACCGACCACCTGCCTTGGGAGGCCTTACTTGCCGGCAGCCTTCATCAGCACGGCACGAAGATCGACGCCTTCGCCCTGGAACTCGGCGACATTGTCCTTGGTGATCAGCGCCTGGGGTGTTGCGACGACACGCGGCAGATCCTGGCCGGCGACGAGACGCAGAGCGACTTCCATACCAACTTCACCGGTCAGAACCGGGAAGCTGTCGACGGTGCCAGTCAGCTCACCTGCTTTGATCGAGGCATAGGCATCGGAAATACCGTCTGTGCCGAAAACGGCAACCTTTTCAAGCAGGCCGGCGGCCTTTACCGCTTCGACGATGCCAAGCGCCATGCCATCATTGTTAGCATAGAAGCCAACGAGATCCGGATGCTGCTGCAGGATGTTGGTTGCCGCATCATAGGACATCTGGCGATCCCAGTTGCCGGGCACGCTGGCCACGACCTGGAACTTGCCGGATTCTTCAATTGTCTTTCTGAAGCCATCGGTCCGCTGCACGGCCGCATAGACACCGGCCTGTCCTTCAACAATGGCAACCTTGCCACCTTCCGGGCGATTATCGATGAACCACTTGGCGACGCGCACGCCATTGTCGCGCTGAACGTTTCCGACATAGTGCTCGGCTTGCGGGATAACGGCGTCGTTTACATTGACGACCGGCACGCCGGCAGCCTTGGCCTGCTCCATGATCGGCTGCAGGTTGGCGTCGGTCTGCGGCGACAGGAGAAGAACGTTATAGCCCTGCGTGACCATGCCTTCGGCAATCGTCAGCTGGCCCAGCTGGTCTCCCTCGCTTTGCGCGGCCTGATAGACACTCTCGACGCCGACCCTATCGGCAAAGGCCTTGTAGCCCTCGCCGAGCGAACGCCAGTATTCGTTCGTCAGGGTCTTGGAAACGCCACCGGCTTTGGTACCGGCGGGGATTGCCGGAAATGCGCCGAACTTTGCTTCCAGTTCAGACCAGTCCATCCGATCTGGCTCAGAGTCAGAATTGAGCGGGGCAAGATCTTGAGCAAAGGCTGCGCCGGCCCAGAGGCTCGCCGCCACGGCAAGCGTCAAAAGTCTATTCATCGGTTCCTCCCGAGTTTCATGATAATGGCGTTACGTGTTGGCCCCGAGCATCAGCTCCTGCAAAATGGCCTGGGCCGCCACGGCATCCTGGCGGTCAATCGCACCAGTGAGGCGATTGTCCTGCTCGAGGCGATCAACGACATTCAGCATCCGCTTGACGGTCGCGATGTTCACCTCGCATTCGTGAACCGGATCAAGTCCGGTCATGTCTGGGAATGTGTCGAAATAGATGGCACCGTCGTAGCCATCACGACGGATCTGCCGCAGCAGTTCAATTGTCTGGACCGTGTGTACGGCGCCAACCATGAGACCATCGTCCCGCTTGGCATAACCATCGTTCAGATGGACGCCGAGAAGCTTGCTGTGTCTGGCAATCAGGGCTGCAGCAAAGGCCGGTTGCTCGTCGGCATAAAGAACATGGGCAAAGTCGAGCGTGACACCAAGATTGTCTGCACCAACATCGCGGATCGCCAGCAGCGTCGTTGCCGCATCAGGCATCAGGCTGTAGGATCGCGGCTCGTTCGGCTTATACTCGATGCTGATCATGCAATCGGGATCATGCTCACAAACTTCACGAATTCCATCAATTTCGTGTTGCCACAAGCGGGCGTAGTCCGCCTGGAACGCGTAGTCGAAACCGTCTTGGCCGAGCCACAGCGTCATGAGGCTTGAACCCACCTCGCGGGCAGCGTCGATCCCCTTCTTGGTAAGATCGATTGCCTCCCGCCGGACAGCAGCGTCAGGATGGGTGAACGCCCCGAGCTTGAATGCCGGGTTGGTGTAATAGCGCATGGCAAAGCCGTTAATCGCAAGCCCGAGATCGCCTAGCTTCTTTGCCAACTCGCGCGGATCTTCGCCAAGATGATCGGGAAAATTGAGATCAAGGTCAGTCAGGCCCTGAACGCGCGCGGCGCGCTCGGCCATCTGCAAGACGCTGGGTTTGCCTTTGATACCCGGCCACGCAATGTGCGCTGCGGAAGCGAAGGAGTTCAGGCGAGTGGCGAAACGGGGCTCGGTCAAGATCAATATTCCCAAAAGTTATCTGCCTCAACTTCACGATTTATCTTCAATTTGTAAAGTTAGAAAGTGTTGTGCGTCGCAGCGTTCCCGCCCCCGAAATGCTACGTGGTGCGAGGACAGTCAGTCGGAACCCGCTCGACGAAGTTGCTGAAGTCGCTCAAATAATTGCGCAGGAACGTCTCGGTCGATCCAACGCTGACATTGCCATCGTCGGAAATCAGGTCCGGCGTGAACTGGATATAGGCTTCGATCGCATTCATCATCGGGGAGTTGCAGAAGCTAAGGATGCTCTTCAGGTACTGCTGTCCAACGGCAGTGCCGATAGCCCCAGGCGAGGTTCCGATGATGCCCAATGGCTTACGGTTTAACGAGTTCTGTCCTCGGGGGCGGCTCGTCCAGTCGATGGCGTTCCGCAGCCCACCCGGGATCGAGAGGTTCTATTCCGGTGTAACGAAAGGAACCGCGTCCACGTCCGCAACGGCCGCCTTGAAATCCTGGGCGACTGCCGGGTGGTTGCCCTTGGCTGCAGAAGCCGAACGCGAAGCAAGACGCCCGGCCGCGCCTTCGCCCGCTACTCCGCCACGAAGCCAGCCGCCTTGTGGCTGCCATCGCAATACGGCTTGTTCTGCGACGCGCCGCAACGGCAGAAAAAGGCCTGACGCACTTTGTTGACCGTCCGGCCCGTGCCGCTGACGACCTCCAGGTTGCCGGTGGTCTTCAACGGCCCGTTCGGTTGCGGCAGCAGATCGACGGGCCCGTCGCGCGCCTCCAGCGTTGGGGTGTCCTTTGCCGCCGGTTCGCCCGTCGCTGCGAATCCGGCAGCGGTATGCGAGCCGTCGCAGAAGGGCTTGGTCTGCGATTGGCCGCAGCGGCAGAGGGTGGCCCGCACCCGGCCCAGCGGTTCTCCGCGCAACCGCAGGTCCGCCTCGATCGCCAGGGGGCCGTTTTCCCGCACCCGAACCGTGTTCACCACTGGCGACTGTTCCGTGGTCTGCGCGCCGTCATTGCGGCTGACGCTGATCGCTCCCGACGGACAGGTGAGGCCGATCAGCATGACCGTCTCGACGGACGCGGCATCGGGGTAGATCCACTCACCCTTCACATTCGGCACAAAGACCTCGGGATGGCTCAGAACGCAGTTGCGCGAGTGGACGCACAACGACGCGTCGAACCGGATAGTGACCTCCTTGCCCCTGACAATCTCGACCATGTGCAGTCTCCCCAATCAGCGAAAATCGCATGACCAGCACCCGGCAAGGCTGCGCCTCTGCACTCCGGCTCGTCAAGGATTCGAAAGGACAGAGCAGATATAGGGACACTCACACCCGTTCCAGCGCGATGGCGATGCCCTGCCCCACGCCGATGCACATGGTAGAGAGTGAGCGCCTGCCGTGGGTGTGGCGCAATTCCAGCGCCGCCGTGCCGGTGATCCTCGCACCCGACATGCCCAAAGGATGACCCAACGCAATCGCCCCGCCGTTGCGGTTCACCCGAGTATCGTCGTCGGCGATCCCGAGCTGGCGCAGCGTGGCCACGCCTTGCGCGGCGAAGGCCTCGTTCAGTTCGATCACGTCGAAATCGGCCTGCGTCAGACCGAGCCTCGCCATCAGCTTCTGGCTCGCGGGCGCCGGGCCGATGCCCATGATGCGCGGCGGCACGCCCGCGGTCGCCCCGCCGAGGATGCGGGCGATCGGCGTCAGCCCATGCACGCGCGCAGCTGCCGCCGAGGCGAGGATCAGCGCTGCCGCGCCATCGTTGACGCCCGAGGCATTGCCCGCCGTGACCGAGCCGTTCGGGAACAGGGGCTTCAGCTTGCCCAGCGAGTCGAGGGTCGTGGCGCGGGGGTGTTCGTCGCGGTCCACCACCAGCGCCTCGCCCTTGCGCTGCGGGATCGTCACCGGGGTGATCTCTTGCGCGAGGCGCCCGTTGGCTTGCGCGGCCGACGCCTTGGCCTGGCTGGCCAGCGCCATCGCGTCCTGCGCCTCGCGGCTGATGCCGTAGTCATCCGCCACGTTCTGCCCGGTCTGCGGCATCGAATCCGTGCCCCAGGCCGCATGCATCGCCGGATTGATCAGCCGCCAGCCGATGGTGGTGTCGCAGATCTCGGCGTTGCGGGAAAAGGCGCTGTCGGCCTTGGGCATCACGAAGGGGGCGCGGCTCATGCTTTCGACACCGCCCGCGATGACCAGCTGCGCCTCGCCGGCGGCGATCTGGCGGGCCGAGGTCAGCACCGCGTCCATCCCCGAGCCACAAAGCCGGTTGATCGTGGTCCCCGTCACTCCGACCGGCAAACCTGCCAGCAACAGCGACATGCGCGCCACGTTACGGTTGTCCTCGCCCGCCTGATTAGCGCAGCCGAAGATCACGTCATCCACCGCTTCCCAATCCACGCCGGCGTTGCGGTCCATCAGCGCGCGGAGCGGAATGGCCCCCAGATCGTCGGGGCGCACCGACGACAGTGCCCCGCCATACCGGCCGATCGGCGTGCGGATGTAGTCGCAGATGAAGACGTCGGTCATATTGATGCTCCAAATGTAGCAGGCTTACAGCTTCTCGATCAACTCCGGGATGGCCGTGAAGAGGTCGGCGACCAAGCCATAGTCGGCGACCCGGAAGATCGGAGCCTCTTCGTCCTTGTTGATGGCGACGATGACCTTGCTGTCCTTCATCCCCGCAAGATGCTGGATCGCACCCGAGATGCCGACCGCGACATAAAGGTCCGGCGCCACGACCTTGCCGGTCTGGCCGACCTGCCAGTCGTTCGGCGCGTAGCCACTGTCCACCGCCGCCCGGGACGCCCCGACAGCGGCATTCAGCTTGTCCGCCAGCTTCTCGATCAGCGCGAAGTCGGCCTGGCTGCCCACGCCGCGCCCGCCCGAGACCACGATCCCGGCCGAGGTCAGCTCCAGACGGTCGCTGGACGCCACCTTGTCCTCGACCCAGGCCGAGAGACTGCCGTCCACGCTGGCCGAGACCTTCTCGACCGGGGCGTTGCCGCCCTTGCCGACCGCATCGAAGGTCGCGGTGCGGATGGTCATGACCTTCTTCGCATCCGAGGTCCTGACCGTCTGGATCGCGTTCCCGGCATAGATCGGGCGGTCGAAGGTCGAGCCGTCATGCACGGCGAGAACTTCCGAGATCACCATCACGTCGAGCAGCGCGGCCACGCGCGGCAGCACCGACTTCGACAGCGCGCCCGAGGCGGCGACGATGTGCTCGTAGTCGCCCGCCAGCGACACGATCAGCGCGGCGGTGGGTTCAGCCAAGCCATGGGCATAGGCCGCATCCTCGGCCAGAAGCACCTTGGCCACGCCGTCCAGCGTTGCGGCCTCGGCCGCTGCGGCAGTGGCGTCCGGACCGGCGACCAGCACCGTCACCGGACCCAGCGACATCACCGCGGTCAGCGCCTTGGCCACCTGGTCGGTCGCCATTTTGCCATCGACCACATCAGCAAGAAGAAGAACGGCCATCTCAGATCACCCCCGCTTCGTCTTTCAGTTTCTGGATCAGCTCGGCCACGGAAGCCACCTTGACCCCCGCCTTGCGGCCCGCCGGTTCAACGGTCTTGACCACCGTCAGGCGGGGCGAGACGTCCACGCCATAGTCGGCGGGCGTCTTGGTGGCCAAGGGCTTGGCCTTGGCCTTCATGATGTTCGGCAAGGACGCATAGCGCGGCTCGTTCAGGCGCAGATCGACGGTGATGATGGTCGGCAGCTTGACCGAAATCGTCTGCAACCCGCCGTCCACCTCGCGCGTCACGCGGGCCGTGTCGCCCTCGATGGCGACCTCGGAGGCGAAGGTCGCCTGGCTCCAGCCCAGCAGGGCGGCCAGCATCTGGCCCGTGGCGTTCATGTCGTTGTCGATCGCCTGCTTGCCGCAGAGGACGAGGCCCGGCGCCTCTTCCTTGACGACCGCAGCCAGCAGCTTGGCCACGGCCAGCGGCTCGATATCGGTGTGGACGTCGGCGGCGGCCTCGATCAGGATCGCCCGGTCCGCGCCCATCGCAAGCGCATTGCGCAGCGTCTCTTGCGCCTGCTTGACGCCGATCGAGACGACGACGACCTCCGTCGCGACGCCCTTCTCCTTCAGCCGGATCGCCTCTTCCACCGCGATCTCGTCGAAGGGGTTCATCGACATCTTGACGTTCGCAAGGTCAACCCCCGACCCGTCCGCCTTGACCCGAACCTTCACGTTGTAGTCGATCACCCGCTTGACCGGGACCAATACCTTCATGGGAGGGCTTCCTTTCTCAAATCCCCTGTCCGCCCGGTCGAGCCGGGCGGACAGGGCAGGCTTTGGGGTCAGTTTGCGGTATAGCCGCCGTCGACGACGATCTCGGCACCATGGACGAACGAGGCTTCGTCGGACGCAAGGAAGAGCACCGCGTTCGACACTTCCTCGGGCTTGCTCGGGCGCTTGAGCAGCGTCGATCCCAGGATCGCCTGCCGCGTGGCCGGATCGGCGTGCAGCAGGTCCTTGGTCATCGGCGTGTCGATGACGCCGGGGTGGATCGAGTTCACCCGGATCCCGGTATCCGCCAGATCGACGGCGCAGGATTTCGTCAGCATCCGCACAGCACCCTTGGAGCCGATATAGGCCCCCGCCATCGCCGCACCGACGATGCCGTAGATCGACGAGATGTTGACGATCGACGCCTTGCCCGCTTCCTTCATCAGCGGCACGGCGGCCCGGATGCCCAGATAGACGCCCTTCACGTTGACGTTCATCGTCAGGTCGAATTCCTCGGGCGTGGTTTCGTGCAGGGGCTTCAGGATCAGCACGCCCGCGTTGTTGACAAGAATGTCGAGCCGCCCGGCCTTGGCGCGCACGGTGGCAATGGCGTTGGCCCAGTCGGCTGCGCTTGCCACGTCATGCCTGATGAAGTCGGCCTTGCCGCCAGCGGCCACGATGCCTTTGGCAACCCCCTCACCCGCCGCCACGTCGCGGTCGGTGACGAAGACATGCGCGCCTTCGCGCGCCAGAAGTTCGGAGTGGGACTTGCCCATCCCCATTGCAGCACCCGTCACGAGGGCGACTTTTCCAGATACACGTCCCACAGACTCTCTCCCTTTTTTTGCTGTGTGGTTTTCTTGGCGCACAGCGATGGGCCGGGCAGAATCCTGCCCGGCCCGCCGTGTGTTCCGCTGCGTCAGGCGCTTGCCATCTCGCGGTCGAAGATCATGGTCTGATAACCACTGTCCTTCACCGCATTGATCGCATTGCGGTAATTGCCGATGCCCGCCATGTAGAACATCACCGCGTTCTTCTTGCCGGGGATGTTCGCACCGAAGATCCAGCTTTCGGCTTTCGGGAACAGGGTCATGTCGGCGATCGTCCGGCAGAGCGTGACCCATTCGTCGCGGGCGGCCTCGGTCGGCTCGATGCAGCACAGACCCTTGGCTTCCATCATCTCGATGGTGTCGGCGATCCACTCGACCTGCGTTTCGATGCTCGGCGGCAGGTTGGTGAAGGGGCCGTTCGGGCCAAGGATCATGAAGAGGTTCGGGAAGTCCGTCTCCATCATGCCAAGGTAACCGAGCGGGCCGTCCTTCCACTTGTCCCGCATGGTCACGCCCCCGCGGCCGCGCATGTCCATCTTGACGTAGTTGCCGTCCACCGCGTCGAATCCGGTGGCGAAGATCACCACATCCAGTTCGTGTTCCGCGCCGCTTTCCAGCCGGATGCCGGTCGGGGTGAACTCGGCAATCGGGTCGGCCTTTACATCGGCGAGGGTCACGTTCGGACGGTTGTAGACCTCGTAGTAGTTGTCCCCGCACAAGGGCCGCTTGGCGTAGATGTCGCGCGGCGTCAGCGCCTTTGCGGTTGCGGGATCCTTCACGATTTCCCTGATCTTCTTCTTGATGAAGTCGGCCGCCGCATCGTTTGCGATCTGACTGGTCGCGATGTCGCAGAACGTGCCGAACATGAAGTAGAAACCGCCGCCGCGCTGCCATGCGGCCTCGAACACGCGCTCGCGTTCTTCAGGCGAAGCGGTTTCCGCCGGCACGGTGCTTTCCTGGAAGCCGAAGGCCACAACCGACGATTTGACCTGCTTCCAGATGTCATCGTAGTTGGCCTTTTGCTGGGCGATGGTCGCCTCGTCCTGGGGCGTGTTGCCGATCGGCACGACATACTGGGGCGAGCGCTGGAACACCGTCAGATGCCCGGCAATCGGCGCCGTCGCGGTGATGACCTGAACCCCCGTGGAGCCGGTGCCGATCACACCCACGCGCTTGCCCTTGAGGTCAATCCCCTCAGGCCAGGCGCCGGTGTGCAGCACCTGTCCCTTGAAGCTGTCGATGCCCTTGAACTTCGGTGTGTTCGTTGCGGACAGGAGCCCGAGACCCGTGATCAGATACTTGCAGGTCACTATCTGGCCCTTGTCGGTCGTGACATGCCACAGACCGGTTTCGTCGTTGAAATGGGTCGCTGTAACGCGGGTGTTGAACTGGTAGCTGCGGCGCAGATCGTAGGTGTCCGCGACCTCGTTCATGTAGTCGAGGATTTCGGGCTGCGTCAGATAGCGGGTCTTCCAGCGGCCCTTTTGCAAAAGCTCGCCGCTGAAGGAATAGCGGTAGACGAAGCTTTCGGTATCGGACAGCGCGCCGGGATAGCGGTTCCAGTACCAGGTGCCGCCCACATCGCCCGCACTGTCGAAGGCCTTGACGTTCAGGCCCTGCTCGTTGCGCAGCTTGTAGACGGAATACAGGCCGCCAAAGCCCGCGCCTATCACGACGGCGTCGAAATCGGCGCCCTTGGTCTTGGTGGTTTCCAGAGATTTGGTCATGCTACTCCTCCCAGAGCATGACACCGCCGCCCCGCGAACCGCGGGTGAGGTGCCGGTTGACTGTTATGAAAGGTGGGGGGGTGCCCCGCGCCGTCGGGCGGCGCCGGGGCGGGGGGATCAGAGCGCGCGATACCAAGCGGCGATGCGCGCCAGTTCCTGATCGGCCTCGGGGGCACGGCCCGCCAGGGCCGGGAAGACGTGCTGCATGCCGGGAACCACCGAAAGTGTCACCTTCACGCCCTGAGCCTTCGCCTTGGCAGCGAGGGTTTCCGAGTCACTTTGCAGCGTCTCGGCGCCACCGCAGTTGATGTAGAGCGGCGGGAAGCCAGTGAAGTCGTTTTCCAGCGGATTGGCGAGCGGGTTGAGCGGATCAGTGGCGCCGCCGAGGAACATGCCGGCCATCGCCTCAAGGATCGGCTTGCCGACCAGCGCATCGGTCGCCGCATTGGTTTCCAGCGTCTTGCCGCGCAGCGCCATGTCCAGCCACGGCGAATAGGCAATCACGGCCCCCGGCAGGGGCAGGCCAAGGTCGCGGAACTTCAGCACCGAGGCGATGGCGAGGTTACCCCCGGCGCTGTCGCCTGCCGTCAGGATGTTCTTCGCCTCAAATCCCTTGGCCAGCAGCGCCTTGTAGGCGGCAACCGCGTCCTCGATCTGGGCGGGGAAGGGATGTTCCGGCGCACGGCGGTAGTGCAGAATGCAGGCGGTCACGCCCAGCGCCTTGGCAAGATGGCCCGCCATCTTGCGGTGGCTGTCGGCCGAACCGACGGCAAAGCCGCCGCCATGGGTGTAGACGATCACGCGCTTGGTGTCGGCACCCACGGGGAACGCCCAGATCGCCTCGACCCCGCCGACGTGGTCGCTCTTATAGGTGACGTTCTCCGGTTCCAGCGCGGGCTGGCCCCATTCATCGAACATGCTGCGCAGGTTTGCGATCGTCAGGTTGGGGTTCGCGACCATCTGGTCGGTCCAGCTCTGATAGAGCGCACGCAGTGTATCGGCTTCTTTGCTGATTGCCATTTCATCCTCCAAAGGTGGCGTTCCGGTCCGTTCCCCCTGCGTCCGATCCTCCATCGGCGCGGGGTTCGCGGCATGATCCTGATCTTTTGACGCTACACGTCGTGGCGTGGTCAGTATTGAACGTGCTTGCTTGCCGTGTTGCATCTTCTTGCTGTTTTGCGCCCTTCTGCAGTCACACGCGGGGCAAAGTTCTCAGCCGCGGCCATCGGCGGCGTTCAGGCTGTCCAGGGTCAGACCCTGTGCCGCAAGCCGCGCCAGCAGCGGCGGCACCGACCAGCCATGCGGATCGGCTGCGGCCAGCGCCCCATAGCGCGCCACCAGGGCGCTCACCCCAAGGCTGTCGGCATGATGGATCAGCCCGCCGCGCCAGCGCGGAAAGCCGTAGCCATGAACCAGCACAAGGTCGATGTCCTGAGGTCGCTCGGCGATGCCTTCCTCGAGGATCGCGCAGGCCTCGGCGATCATCGCAAGGGTGATCCGTTCGACGATCTCGTCGGCTGTGAAGTTGCGCCGGGCATTGCCCAGTCGGGTCGAGACCTTACGGATTTCCTCCGTTACAAGGGCTGACACGGCGGACTTGCCATCGGGTCCATAGTCATACCACCCCGCGCCGGTCTTGCGGCCAAGCCGCTGGTAATCCTCGACCAGCCGCTCGACCAGGGGCACGTGGCGCGGGTCTGCGGCCGCGTCCTGCCGCCTGAGATTGGCGTAAGCGATGTCAAGACCGGACAGGTCCTGCGCCGCAAAGGGACCCATCGCCATGCCGAAGCCCTGCATCGCGGCATCGACCTGGGCGGGCAGCGCGCCTTCCGCCAGTAGCAGGTTCGCTTCGCGCCGGTAGCGCGTCAGGATACGGTTGCCGATAAACCCGTCGCACACCCCCGACAGGACCGGGATCTTGCCCAAGCGCCGCGCCAGCGCGAAGGCCGCGCCCAGCGTTTCGGGCGCGGTGCGATCCCCCTTCACGATCTCCAGCAGCTTCATCACATGCGCCGGGCTGAAGAAATGCAGGCCGAGAAAGCGCGACGGGTTCAGAAGGTCATCGGCCAGCCGGTTCACGTCAAGGTAGGAGGTGTTGGTGGCCAGGATCGTCTCTGGCGGCAGGGCGGCTTCAAGTTCGGCAAAGATCGCGCGCTTGACCGCGAAATCCTCGAAGGCCGCCTCGATGGCCAGATCGGCGGGCGGCAGGTTGGCATAACCGACAACGGCGGTCAGCCGGTCCAGGATCGCCGCGCCCTCGGAGGCGGAAAGCGTGCCTCGACCGATACCATGGTCAACCAGCTTGCGCAGGTTTCCCTCGGCCCGCCCCGCCGCCGCCGCATCGCGTTCGACGACTGTCACGGAAATGCCCGCGGTCGCCAGCGCATAGGCGATGGAGGCCCCCATGTTGCCGCCGCCAACCACAATGGCAGTCGCGATGTCCCGCGCGGGCTTGGGATAGTCTCGCCCCCTATTGCCCGCCGCCCGTTCGGCAAAGAACACATGCCGCAGCGCCCGCGCCTGCGGCGAGGCGCGCAACTCCAGAAACGCCGCGCGTTCTCGCGCCAGCCCTTCGGCGAGGGGCAGACTGGCCGTTGCCGCAACCAGACTCACCGCGACTGGCGGGGCGATCTGGCCCGGCATCCGCCGCTGCGCCTGCGCCTGCATCGCCGCCACGGCCGCGTCATCGGCCAGCGGCGCGGGCCGCTGGTCCGGCCCCTGCGCCGTGGCAAGGATGGTGCCGTCCAGCGCCAGTGCCGCCGCCACCGGGTCGTCGGCAAGCTGATCGACCAGCCCCACCGACAATGCCTTGCCCGCCGCGATGGGCTTGCCGTTCACGATCATGTCCAGCGCAGCCTTGACCCCGATCAGCCGTGGAAGCCGTTGCGTGCCCCCCGCGCCCGGCACGATGCCCAGAACCACCTCGGGCAATCCCAGCTGCGCGCCGGGTGCGGCGATGCGATAGCGACAGGCCAACGCAATCTCCAGCCCGCCACCAAATGCGGCGCCATTGATCGCGGCAATGGTCGGGATGGGAAGCCGTGAGAGGTGCAAGAGCACGTCGTTCAGGTGCGGTGCAGTCGGAGGCAGACCGAACTCCTTGGCATCCGCCCCGGCGACAAAGGTCGTGCCTGCCCCGGTCACGATCAGCCGGTTCGCGCCCTGCGCTACCGCCGCGTCCATCCCGTGCAGAAGGCCCGCCCGAATTTCGGCACTCAGCAGGTTCAGCGGCGGGTTGTCTATGGTCAGGATGGCGGTGCCACCGCTCAGTGCAAGATCAACAGGCATGTCACACCTCACCGGACCGGCGCAGAATTGCGCGAGATGAACTTGGTCGACAGGTAGCCGTCAAAAGTCTCGGTCCCGCCCTCGCTTCCATAGCCGCTGTCACGCACACCTCCGAACGGCGTTTCCGGCAGTGCAAGACCGAAGTGGTTGATGCTGACCATCCCCGCCTGAAGGCCCGCCGCCGCACGATCGGCGCGGTCCAGCGCGTTGGTGAAGATATAGGAGGCAAGGCCGAAGGGCAGGCCATTGGCGCGCGCCAGTCCGTCCTCGATTTCGCGGAAGGGCGACACGACCGCGACCGGCCCGAAGGGTTCCTCGCGCATCAGGTCGATGCTGTCGTCCGGGGTGTTGACAATTGTGGGCGCGTAGAAGCTGCCGCTGTTGCCGATCCGCGTGCCACCGGTCAGCACCTCGGCGCCGTGTTCGCGCGCATCCGCAACCAGCTTTTCCATCGCCGTGACGCGGCCCGCATGACAAAGCGGCCCCATCTGCGTGCCCTCGGCCAGGCCGTCGCCGACCTTCACGGCCTCGAACGCCGTCACGAGTTCCGACAGGAACCGTTCGTGAATGCCCGCCTGCACGAAGAACCGCGTGGGCGAGATGCAGACCTGCCCGGCATTGCGCAGCTTGTTGCCCGCCAGCGCCCGCGCCGCCGCCCCGGCATCTGCATCATCGAACACCAGCACCGGCGCATGGCCTCCCAGTTCCATGGTTGCCCGCTTCATGTGTTGGCCTGCCAGCGCGGCCAGATGCTTGCCCACCTCGACCGACCCTGTGAAGGTGATCTTGCGCACGACAGGGTGCGCGATCAGCGTTTCCGAGATGAAGGCCGAATTGCCCCAGACAAGGTTCAGGCAGCCCTCGGGCAGACCCGCCTCTTGCAGGAAGCGCGCGATGGCAAGGCAGCCCGCCGGGGCCTCGGCCGGACCTTTCAGGATCATCGTGCAGCCGGACGCCAGCGCCGCCGCCACCTTGCGCACCGCCTGGCTGAGCGGGAAGTTCCAGGGCGTGATCGCCAGGCAAACCCCCACCGGTTCGCGCACCACCAGATGCTGGACCGTCGGATTGCGCGATGGCACGATGCGACCATAGATGCGGCGGCATTCCTCGGCGTGCCAGTCAACGTGGTCGGCAGACGACCGCACCTCGACAAGCGCCTCGGCCAGCGGCTTGCCTTCATCCAGCGTGATCCAGCGGGCGATCATCGCATCGTTCTGCCGCAGAAGATCGGCGAACCGGCGCAGGATTGCGCCACGATCGGTGGGCGCGCGATCCTTCCACGACGCAAAGGCCGATTCGGCGCGGCGCACTGCACGCTCCAGATCCTCGGCCGTGGCCTGTGGGATTCGGCCGATTTCTGCCCCGTTGGCGGGGTTGATGACTGCCCGGTCGCCGGCGGCTGCGGTGGCCAGCCAGTCCTTGCCGATGAGGTGGCGGATCTGCGGGTAATCCAAATCTTTCATGATGTTCACGTCCTCGATTGGCGGCGCCACCCGCTTCTTCCTTGGGGCAAGCGGGACAAGGTGGGCATTACCTGTATTCCGCTATGCGGAAAACTCTTCCGCACTATTGACGCGAACCATAGCTTTGGCTTAGACAGGATTCAAGTCGCAGCATTTGTCCTGGGGAGGGACACTCGTGAGGCCAAGGAAGGACAAACCGGAGGACGACGAACAGGACCGCGATTTCGTGGTGGCTCTCGCTCGTGGCCTTGAACTTCTGCGCGCCTTTCGCCGTGAGGGCGAGGCGCTGGGCAACCGCGATCTGGCCGAGCGCACGGCCCTGAGCAAATCCACCGTGTCGCGGCTGACCTACACGCTGCACAAGCTGGGCTACCTCAGCTACAATCCCGACACCGCCCGCTACCAGCTGGCCCCGCCGGTGCTGTCGCTGGGCTTTTCCTGCCTTGCCGGGATGCCCCTGCGACAACTCGCCAAGCCCTACATGCAGGAACTGGCCGATTACACCGGGATGCCGGTGGCCATGGCCAGCCGCGACCGGCTGTCGATGGTCTATCTGGAACGCTGCAAGGGCACCAATGCGGTGACGCTCGCGATCGAGGTCGGCGCGCATATCAAGCTGGGTACGACCGCCGTCGGCCGCGCCTGCATCGCCGCCCACCCCGAGGACGAGCGCGCCCGGATCATCGACGCCGTGCGCGAGCATGAGGGCGAGAACTGGCCGAACGTCCAGCCCGGCATCGAACAGGCGATCGAGGATTACCAGACCCGCGGCTACTGCACTTCCTTCACCGAATGGAAGCGCGACGTGAACGCGGTGGCGGTGCCGTTCATCCCGCACGACGGCTCGCCCATTGTCGCCTTCAACTGTGGCGGCCCGTCGCAAACCCTGACGCGCGACTTGATCGAAAGCGATGTCGCGCCCCGCCTGATCGACCTTGTCCGCCGCGTGGCGGCCGTAGCCCCCTGACCCCAGAGAACACCATGGCCCTAGATTCCGACACCCTCGCCCAGTTCCTCGACGCGCTCGACCGCTTCGTCAAGGAACGCCTGATCCCGAACGAGGCGCTGGTCGCCGACGAAGACGCGATCCCGCCCGCGCTCGTGCAGGAGATCCGGGACATGGGCCTTTTCGGCATGTCGATCCCGGAGGAATATGGCGGCCTTGGCCTGTCCATGTCCGAAGAAGTGCAGGCCGCCTTCGTGCTGGGCCAGACCTCGCCGGTGTTCCGCTCGCTGGTCGGCACCAACAACGGCATCGGGTCTCAGGGCATCATCATCGACGGCACGCCGGAGCAGAAGGCCAAATACCTGCCTGCGCTGGCCTCGGGCGAGATGATCGCCTCCTTCGCGCTGACCGAACCGGATGCGGGATCGGACGCAGGCAGCTTGCGCACCACCGCCCGCCGCGACGGTGACCATTTCGTGCTGAACGGGACCAAGCGCTACATCACCAACGCGCCGCGCGCCGATGTGTTTACGGTTTTCGCCCGCACCAATTCCGAAACGAAGGGCTCGTCCGGCGTCAGCGCCTTCATCGTCGAGGCCGGAACGCCGGGCCTGTCGCTGGGCCAGCCCGACAAGAAGATGGGACAGAAAGGCTCGCACACCTGCGACGTGATCCTGGAAGATGTCCGCGTTCCCGCCGCCAACATCATCGGCGGACCGGCGCGGGAAAACCAGGGCTTCAAGACCGCGATGAAGGTGCTGGACCGGGGTCGGCTGCACATCTCGGCGGTCTGCGTCGGCGCCGCCGAACGGCTTATCCGCGATGCGCTGGCCTATGCGATGGAACGCAAGCAGTTCGGTGAACCGATTGCTGAAAAGCAGCTGATCCAGGCCATGCTGGCCGACAGCCGCACCGAAGCCTTCGCGGCCCGCTGCATGATCGAGGAAACCGCCCGCCGCAAGGATGTGGGCGCGAACGTGTCCACCGATGCCGCCTGCTGCAAGATGTATGCCTCGGAAATGGTGGGCCGGGTGGCAGACCGGGCGGTGCAGATCCACGGCGGTGCGGGCTACATGGCCGAATACGCGGTCGAACGTTTCTACCGCGATGTGCGCCTGTTCCGCATCTACGAAGGCACCACCCAGATCCAGCAAGTCCTGATCGCGCGGAACATGATCCGCGACGCCGCGGCCGCCTGACCGAACCGGAGCCCATGATGAATTTCAACTTCCTCTGCACCCCCCGGATCGTCTGCCAGAGCGGCGGCCTCGCCCAGATTGGCACCCTGACGAAGGGTCTGTCGGTTGCCCGTGCCTTCGTGATCACCGACCCGGGGATCGTCGCTTGCGGCTTTGCCGCCGAAGCGGTCGCGGCCCTCAACGCCGCAGGCATCGCCGCCGAGATCTTCGACAAGGTGCAGGCCGACCCGCCCATCGCCGTCGTCGAGGCGGCGGTCGAGGCTGCCTGCGCGTTTGGTGCCGATGGAGTGATCGGCCTCGGTGGCGGCAGTTCGCTCGACACCGCAAAGGTCGTAGCCGTCGCTGTGGCCAGCGGCCAGCCGATTGCCGACATGATCGGCGTTGACCGCGTGACTGGAAGGCGTCTGCCGCTGATCCAGGTGCCGACCACGGCTGGAACCGGGTCGGAAGTTACCTGGGTATCGGTGTTGACCTCGGAGAGCCACGAGAAGAAGGCGGTTTATGCTCCGCAGCTTCTGCCCGACATCGCCCTTCTGGATGCCAAGCTCACGCTCGGGATGCCGCGTTCCATCACGGCAGCCACCGCGCTTGATGCGATGGTCCATGCCATCGAGGCCGCGACCAGCCGCACCCGCAAGAACCCGATTTCGGATGGGCTGGCCGACAAGGCGCTGGTCCTTCTGGGCCAGAACCTGCCTCGCGTGCTGGATACCCCCACCGACCTTGCGGCGCGAGAGGCGATGCTCCTGGGCGCGACGCTTGCGGGCATGGCCTTCATCAACGCCAGCGTCGGCGCGATCCACGCGCTGTCCTATCCGCTTGGCACCGGCTTTCACGTCCCCCACGGGCATGCCAACGCGCTGGTGGCAGGCCCCGTCCTGCGCTTCAACCTGCCCGTCGCCGAGGTGGAATACGCCCGCCTGTCGCGTCTCCTTCTGCCCACCCGCCATTTCAACTCCGACGCGGCGGCCGCCCTTGCCCTGATCGACGAGATGGAGCGGATGCTGAAAGCCAGCGGCCTCAAGTCCCGCCTGTCCGAGGTTGGTGTAACCGAGGCCGCCATTCCCGGCATGGCAAACGAGGTCGTGACAGGCATCAGCCGTCTGCTGGACACCAACCCGCGCGACATGTCCGCCGACGACGTGGCAGCCCTCTACCGCGAGGTGCTGTGATGCCCGGCGCGCTTGACGGCATCCGCGTCCTCGACCTCAGCCGGGTGCTGGGCGGCCCCTATTGCACCCAGACGCTGGCCGACCATGGCGCCGAGATCATCAAGGTCGAACCCCCGCAAGGTGACGAGACGCGCGGCTGGGGTCCGCCTTTCAAGGACGGGCTTTCAGCCTATTTCTCCGGCGCCAATCGCAACAAGCGATCCATCGCCATCGACATCGGCAAGCCCGAAGGGCGCAACGTGATCCTGCGCCTGCTGGAAGGCGCCGACGTTCTGGTCCACAACTTCAAGTCCGGTGCCCTGGAAAAATGGGGCCTCGGCTATGATGCGGTGCTCAAGGACCGTTTTCCCCGCCTCATCCTCTGCCACGTCACCGGCTTTGGCGCCGACGGTCCCTTGGGCGGCTTTCCCGGCTATGATGCCGTGGTGCAGGCGATGACCGGCCTGATGAGCATCAACGGCAACCCGGCGAACGGCCCGACGCGGATGGGCACGCCCATCGTGGATATCGGCACCGGGCTCATCGCCTGCAATGCGGTTCTGGCGGCCATCATCGAACGGTACCGCTCCGGGCTGGGCCAAGCCATCGAAGTGCCGCTTTACGACTGCGCCATCAGCATGATGCACCCGCAGGCCGCCAACAGCCTCATGTCGGGCAAGGTCCCGGTTGCCACCGGCAACGGACATCCCAACATCGTGCCCTACGACATGTTCGAAACCCGTACCGGCAAACTCTATCTCGCGGTCGGCAACAATGGCCAATTCGCCAAGCTCTGCGAGGTGCTCGGCCTGTCCGACGTGCCGCGCGACCCCCGCTTTGCCGACAACGCGGCCCGGCTGGCCCACCGCGCCGAGATCACGAAAATCCTGTCCGCGCGCCTTGCGGAAAGCGACGCCCAGGCGCTTGAACCCGTGCTCTTGCGCGCCGGTGTCCCGGCAGGCGTGGTGCGCAACGTGAACGAGGCGCTCGACCACCCGCACACACGGCATCGTGGAATGGTGGTGTCAGTGGGCAGCTACAAGGGCACGGGCGTTCCAGCACGTCTGTCGCGGACCCCAGGAGCAGTTCGCGCCGCCCCGCCACGGTTCGCGCAGCATAGCCGCGCCCTGCTGAAGGAGGCGGGTTTTTCGGAACGGCAGATCGACGATCTGACTCGGTCGGGCGTCGTTCTGGAAGAACAGACGGACACCGTTCAGACATGACACGAAAAGCCGGGCCGCCAACTCGGCCCGACCGCCAATAGAGGGGGAGCCAGATGCAGAAAGCACTCGTGACGCCAGACCGGATCCCCGAGTGGATTCCCGGCACCATCACGATGGACAGTTCCGGTCGGGACTGGAAGGGCATCACGATGAAAGGCTACCACTACGATCGCCAGGACGCCGCCATCCCCGCGATGCGCGATTACATGATCGTAGCCTACGACGGAAATCCGACCACCATGCGCCGAACAAGTGGCGGATCATGGCAAAGCGCGCCCGTTGGCAGGGGCAGGATCTCGCTTTTGACACGGGCAGAGCAATCCACATGGTGCTGGGCAGAATCGATCCAGGTCAGGCATATCTACATCGGTCATGACTGCCTCGAGGCCACGGCGCAGACCGTGTTTGGCCGCGACCCGCAATCCGTCGAGATAGAAGATCAGGTTTCGGCCGACGATCCGGTTCTGCTCAACTGCTTCCAGATGCTTGAAAACGAACTGCGCAACGGTGGCATGGGGCAGCGCCTGATGATCGACGCGCTGCGCAACCAAATTGCGGTGCATCTGCTTCGACGCTATGCCCGGATCCGGCTTGCCGATGATACCGGCTCCGCCTTCAGCCCGGCCCAACGCAAACGCATCATTGACCTCATCGAAGACCAGCTAAGCGAAAACATCAGTCTTGACGATCTAGCAGCTGCCGTCGGCATCAGCCCGTTTCACTTTGCGCGCCAGTTCAAGGCCGACTTCGGGATCGCCCCATACGCCTTTGTAATCCAGAAACGTGTCAGCAAGGCACAGGAGATGCTTCGGCGCGGGCGCATACCGCTGAAGTCGGTCGCGCTCGACTGCGGTTTCTCCGACCAAAGTCATCTTTGCCGGACCTTTCGGAAGATCGTGGGCGTAACACCCGCCCAGTACCAGAACGAAGCATGATTGTCGCCACGGATATCATTTGCAGCGTTGGCGCTTCTGTGAGCGCGAATGAATGCAGATCCCAACAGCCTGAACGACCGTGAGATTGCCGTCAGATTGAGAACACTGTCTGGCGATCCGGGCTTGGGCTTTACGGATCGACAGCAGCTCTGGCCACGTCCCTTGCGCTGCACGCAGCCGTTAACTGCTTCGGCACCGGCTCGCCGACCGTGACCGAGAGATAGACGCAAGCTTCGGCATCACAACGGGTGGTGTCTTGACCCTGTGCATGGCGGCGCCGCCGAGTGGCAGTTCTGTATGGGTCCGTGTGGTCGACGAGGTCTTCGAGCAGGAGATCACCGCCGACCTGCCCGCCGCGACGCAGTTCCTGTCGCCGCGGCTGTTTCTCAACACCGGCGCGACGGCCGCGGCCGTCGCCTACGACTGCGCCGGGGTCTACCTGGAAACCGATTTCTGACGGGCGCCAGGCATTCGGCAGCCAGCGTTGTTCGTGCTCCTGCGGCAGTCGGATCGGACCTCTGGACCGCCGCAAGCTATGCCTCAGCTCAGCTTTCCGAGCGCATCTATCCCGACAAGGGGCGCAGGCGAGAAAGGCAACAGATACACCCGCCGTGCCAACCCGTCTTTCACCCGGGCAATCTGCCGGGCCTCGCCCGCGATCCGGCGCAGCAGGAGCGGGTGCTGCGTGCCCGATGCCGCCATGGCGCGGTTGATCACCCAGGCGTATGGTTCGATCCTCGCGCGGCGCAGGTCCTCCTGCAGGGCGGCCGCTTCCGACACCGGTGTGGTTTCGGGCAGCGTGACCAGGATGACCCGCGTGTAGTCCGGATCCTGCAGACGCATCAGCGGTGTCGTCACCTTCCCCGGCGCATCTGGTGCCAGATGCCGCGTCATCTGCCGGTGATAGGCGCCCGTCGCATCCAGCAGAAGAAGGGTATGCCCGGTCGGCGCGGTGTCCATCACGACAAAGGCGCTCCGCGCCTCCGCCACCGTGCGGGAAAAGGCATGAAAGACCGCCACTTCCTCGGTACAGGGTGAGGCCAGATCCTCGAGCAGCAACGCCCGCCCCTGTTCATCCAGATCCCGGCCCTTGCTGGACATGATCTTGTCGACATAGCGCTTCGTCTCGGCCTCGGGGTCGATGCGGTCGACGGTGAGACCGGGCATGGTGCCATCCACCACGAAGGCGACATGCGCGGCAGGGTCCGTGGTGGTCAGGTGAACCGCGTGCCCCCGTTTGGCCAGCCCCACGGCAATGGCCGCAGCGATCGTGGTCTTGCCGACACCGCCCTTGCCCATCACCATGATCAATCCGTGCCCTGTTGCGGCCAGGCCATCCACCAGCGCGCTCAGCCCCTCGAGAGGCGGGACCTGCGCGACCGGCACGGTCGGTGCTGCGTGCTGCTCGCTCTCGGGCGCGAGAAGCGCCCGCAGGGTGTCGAGCCCGACCATGTCATAGGGCCGGAGCGGAACCTCGAACCTTGGCAAGGCCGCAAGGTCCTGCGGCATGCGGCCCACGACATCGGCCTGGTCCGCGGCCAGCCGCGCGGCGACGGGATCGGCGCCCACGGGCACTTGCAGGACGCCGTTGATCGCAAGCAGCTGGTTGGCAAGCCCCAGCTCCCGCAGTTCGGCCGAGGTGCGGGCGGCTTCGCGGATCGCGCCTGCATCCGGGCGCGTCATAAGCACGATGCTGGTCCGGCCTGCGTCCCCGAGGGCTGCGAGCGCCGCGCGGAACCGGTCTTCCTGCATCTTCAGGCCCGAATGCGGGCCAAGGCAGGAAGCGCCACGGTCGTTGTCCTTCAGAAAACCCGTCCAGGCCTTCGGCAGGCTCAGGAGCCGCAGGGTATGCCCGGTTGGTGCGGTATCGAAGATCACATGATCGAAACCCTGTCCGTCCTCCAGCAGCAGACCCACGAACTCGTCGAATGCCGCGATCTCGGTGGTGCAGGCGCCCGAAAGCTGTTCTCGGACGGTGGACCGCTCGGTCTCGGTCGAGGCAGGGCCCATCTGGTCGAGAACGCGCCGCCGGTAGTCATCCGCCGCCCGTTCCGGATCTACGTTCAGGGCGCTGAGGTTCGCCGTGCCGGGAACCGGCGTTGGCAGCGGACCAAGCGGAACGCCCAGCATCTCGTCAAGGTTGGAGGCCGGATCTGTGCTGACCAGAAGAACCCTTTTGCCGCTGTCCGCCAAGCGAAGGGCGATGGCGCAGCTGAGCGACGTCTTTCCCACCCCGCCCTTTCCGGTGAAGAATAGAAACCTTGGCGGCGACAAAAGGTTCGGCAGGATGGAATCGGCATGCATGATGGTGTCTCCGGTTGGCGGCATCATCGCCGGAAACCGCTTCGGTGCGCCAGATCAGATGAGCCGCGTCGATGTGCAGGGACGCGTCATGCGCCAAGCCCCGGTCAACGGTTGCGGAGAATAGGCTCGCTATTCTACGCATACCTTGCGGCGTTTGTTCTTGCGCTTGCGGAGAATACGACCCACAATCACCGCGCATTATGCGGAGATCGGGATGTACATCTGGGAGCAACCAGACTGGCCGAAGCTGTCTTGGAAGGATGGCAGCATTGCTGCGCCCCTGGCTACAGTCCGTCACGACCAGGGGCGACTGATCGGTCGGATGCAGGCGCTGGGCTTCAAGCTGCGCGAAGAGGCGGTCCTGCAGACGCTGACGCAGGACGTCGTCAAGACAAGCGAGATCGAGGGCGAGCAGCTGGATGCCACACAGGTGCGGTCATCCCTCGCCCGACGGCTTGGCATCGACATCGGCGCCCTGCCCCCGACCGATCGCAATGTGGAAGGCATCGTCGAGGTGATGCTGGACGCGACGCGGAACTTTCAGGCCCCGCTCACCGCCGAGCGCCTTTTCGGATGGCATGCGGCTTTGTTTCCCACCGGCCGCAGCGGCATGACGAAGATCATCGTCGGGGACTGGCGCGATGACAGTACCGGCCCGATGCAGGTTGTTTCCGGGCCATATGGCCGGGAGAAGGTTCACTACTCGGCCCCACCCGCACCGCGGGTCGCGGCGGAGATGGAAGCCTTCCTCACATGGTTCAACGCACCCCTGACCACCGACCCGGTGATCAAGGCGGCGCTAGCGCATCTGTGGTTCGTGACGATCCACCCCTTCGAGGACGGCAACGGCCGCATCGCCCGCGCCATTGCTGACCTGGCGCTTGCCCGGTCGGAGGGAAGCTCGCAGCGGTTCTACAGCATGTCCGCGCAGATCAGGGCCGATAGGAACGCCTACTACGACCAGCTCGAGCGCACCCAGAAAGGCGGCACGGACGTCACGTTGTGGATCCTGTGGTTCCTCGACTGCCTCGGCCGCGCGATTCACGGTGCCGATGGCGTCTTGGCGGCGGTCGTCGCCAAGGGGCAGTTCTGGGAGCGCGCAGCGGCACTGCCGCTGAACGAACGCCAGATCAAGGTACTGAACCGCCTGCTCGATGGGTTCGAAGGCAAGATGACCTCGTCGAATTGGGCGGTGATCGCCAAGTGCTCGCAGGATACGGCGAACCGTGACATCGCGGCTCTACTGGACCTCGGTCTGCTCCGGAAGGGCGAAGGCGGCGGGCGCAACACGCATTACGAGTTGGTGCTGTGAGGGTCGTGACGACGACTATCCGCACCGGCCATGGGGGCCTCTGCAGTAACCGTCCGGGCTGGCCGCTCTGCCGAGGTTGGTGCGTAGAGGATAGTGTCCACTATCGGATAATGGACACTATCGGGGTGGCTTGTGACGAAGCGAAGGAAGCGGCGGGTCTGGTCTGACGACGAGAAGCGGATGATCTGCGGGCAGACGCGCGTGCCCGGTGTATCGGTGAGTCAGGTTGCCCGGCGCTATGACGTGAATGCCAACCTGGTCTTTGCCTGGTTGCGCGATCCGCGGTTTGCAGATGCCGACGCGGCCGATATCGCGCGCTTTCTGCCAGTGGAGATCGTCGCGGAGGGTAAGGTGCCTGTGGCCGCACCCGTTCCCGACAACTGCATCGAGATCGAGTTGGCTGGCGGTCACCGGATGCGCATCAGCGGCAGCTACGACCCGGAATCTCTGGCCCGCCTGATCCGGGGACTGTCGGTTTGATCCCGGTTCCGGCCACTACGCGAGTCTGGCTGGCGGCCGGGGTGACGGACATGCGCAAGGGCTTCGCGGCTTTGGCAGCGCAGGCCGAGGCGGTGCTGAAGCAGGACCCCTTCACCGGGCACCTGTTTGTCTTCCGAGGTCGCCGGGGTGATCTGGTCAAGGTCATCTGGTGGGATGGCCAGGGGGCCTGCATGTTCCTGAAGCGACTGGAGAAGGGGCGGTTCGTCTGGCCCTCGGCCAAGGAGGGCAAGGTGGCGCTGTCGCCTGCACAGTTGTCGATGCTGCTGGAAGGGATCGACTGGCGAGCGCCACAGCGGACGTGGCAACCCTTGGCCGCGGGATAATCTGGCTGTCCTGCAAGAGAAGGATTCCCACGAGGAATACAGTGGGATAAACTTCTTGCATGCTCGATCAAACCCTGACCTTGCCGAAAGACCCCGAGGAGTTGCGCAGCTTCACCGCGCGGCTGCTGGCCGAGGTCAAGGCGCAGGCGGTACTGATCGAGAAGCTGCGCCATCAACTGGCTGGGCACCGGGCGCACCGGTTCGGGGCCTCGTCCGAGACGGCCGAGCAGCTTCAGCTCGCGCTCGAGACCAGCGAGATTGCCGCCGCGGCCATGACGGCGCGGATGAAGCTGCCGGACATCGAGGAGAGGGACAAGCCAAAGCGCCGCCCGATCCCGGACCACATCCCCCGGATGGAGGTCGAATTGACGCCGGGCGCAGATGCCTGTGCCGATTGCGGCGGGCGCTTGCGTCGGATCGGTGAGGATGTGACCGAGGAACTGGAATACGTCCCCGGTAGGTTTATCGTGAACCGCATCGTCCGGCCCCGGTTGACCTGCTCGTGCTGCGAACGCTTCGTGCAAGCCCCGCTCCCGTCGCGGCCCATCGAACGCGGCCGCCCCGGCTCCTTACTCATTGGGTAAATGACTTTCGATATGTGTGGCCGTCGAGTTTGAACGTGGACGACCAGATTCCGAGGGATTTTGAGCGGGCGATTTTTTCGAAAGACCCATATTCCGGGACAATCAGAGTACCTTCGGCCCTGGCGGCGATCGCCATACCTTCAGTCAACGCTTTTTTTGCGACATCGGACCCGTCCGGCAGGAAGCAGCGGCCAAGAACGGTTGCGTATCCGCCCGATCCTTCCTTGATGCAACGAATAGTGTAGCCGAGCGTGTTTTCCGTCAGCCAACCCGCGGCGACGGCTCCGCAAGGCCACGAAATTCCTTGATAGTGAGCGCGTTGGGTGAGGGCACACGCAGACACGCCAAAAAGTTTGACGGTGAGACCACTCTCCACGATCTGGAAACTGGATCCGTCGATAACGCTGACTTTTCCTTCGATGGAATCCGCCTGTGCACCGGCGGGCAGCAGCACGTTTAGGAGGAATATACCGAAGGCAATACACTTTTTGCGTGACATGAGTGCCATATGACAGCTCATTCTCTCGCAAACAAGTCTTCAGTAGATCAATTTGTGTGATGGTAGTGATTTGACTAGATGGTCAAGCAATTGAGTGCTTTAGAACGGATCTAGGCGCTATCCTACACGTAAGGTTGCGCAAGAACCCGTCGGCAAATATCGATAATACTATGACGCATCGGTAAGCGACCGATTTTCTTTGCGCCGCTTGCTGTACCGCTCAAGGTCACCGCTAACCAAACCGTTGCCGCTGATATATTTTTCTGCGGCTCTACGGGCGACTTTTACGTTCACGTCAGTTTGCAGGTCAGCCAAACAGAACTTGTCAAAAATGCGAATAAATTCGTGAAGCGCTTGCTGGTACATGGGCTGCACCGCGCAATGGCCTTTCATGTAACAATCGCAGCCTGCGGGATTGTCGCACTGCGCGAACTGCCAGCCACTTCGCTGCTCGCAAATCGAGATGACTTCCGAGACAAGAATGTCGCTGATCGGGCGAGAGAGGATGATGCCTCCGTACTTTCCGCTGCGGGTATCCAAGAGTCCGACCTTCGCCAAGCTCGACGTTGTTTCATTCACCGTCGATCGTTTGGTGTCGAGAACCTGACAGAGTTCGGGCGTCAAAACCCGGCGTTCTTTGTCCTCCTGAGCGTCGAGGTAGAGGAAGAGCCTGACGGCCAGGTCAGAATGGCTTGAAAGTCGCATCTACTTTAATTCCATGCGGCCGGCCCTTCCGGCCGATTGCCGTCCTTGGCCTTGTTCCAGTGGAAGAGCGATTTGGATAGGGCAAGCTGCCCGTTCTTCGCCTTCGTGATGATGCCGTTCAGATATGCGCCTGGAGACTGGATCAGTCCGGCTTCGTGTTTTTCGAAAATGAGGGCGACGGCGACCGCGGCCTGTTCTCGGCCGAGCGCAAGGGTTGCTGCGTTCCAAGTGGAATCCGCGATCAACAGGTGTCCTCTCATCACAGTTTCGACCGTGTTTATTATGTCCGCCCAGGTCGGAGTTTTGTCAGAAACCACCCATTCCTTAAATTGTGGGCAAAGCAAAAGCAAAGTTTTTGGATCCACGGGTCTTGCTGCAAGCTTTTCCGGTTGTTTTGGACCCGGGCGTCGCAAAGGCTCTTTCTCAGAGCCATTTTCATCGGCGGAGCCGATGTCAGAAGGGAACTGTTGTTCGGCGGGAGCCGAACGCCGTTTCGTGTACAATGAAGAATCTGTTTTCTGGACTGTACTCTGTATGAAGGTGCCGCTAGTGGGACCCATGGGTGCCATTTTTGATACCCTGGGGAACTTTTCTTCAGCGTTATCAACATCGCAGTCCCTATGGGAAAACTTCTCGCTCGCGGCGGCATAAGCGGTTTTGACGCGCTCCAACAGAGTTTCCAAGGCGTCGCACAGCTCGGCCAGCTCGTGGAGCGGAGTATTCGGCCGGCGCCGTTGAACGATCGCCTGAAGATTACGAGCGCATGTCTCCCAGGGACCAGCGATCTGATGGTCGGACGCGGTTTCGATGATGCTGGCAATCAGCCTGCGGGAAATCGTGAACTTGCGACTGTGCTCGCGGTGCTGAACGGCCCGTTGTTTGTCCCGCTCGAATAGATCCTCCAGTTCGGGCGTTTTCAGACCGAGAGGGGAGAGGTCGATACCGAAGGACGACGCCAGCACGATCTTGCCGTTCTGATCGCGCTTTCCGAAGCGCTGCCCTTTGGGACTGTCTTTGAAGCTGATCAGGCCCGCTTCGGCAAGCTTACGAAAATTGCGGCGGAGAGCGGACAGCTCGAAAGAACACTCGCAGACAAGGCGGGAATTATCGGGCCAGACGATTGGCCGGCTTGCCCCTGTCCAGTCCTGTTCCTGGCTGAAACTGAGGAGTTTGTTCATGAGTTCGATCGCCTGGGAATTGAGCCGCAGGAGATGGGTAACGCGGTTGAATGCGGTGACGGCGCGTCTTTTATCGACGGCAGTCTGAGTGCCCCATTCGTCGGCAAGCGACATGGCATCGTTTATGGCAGGCGTGATCTTTCGCAGCCCGGACGGCCTTGGCTTCGGCATAGGGAATATCCTTTTTTAGGCACGACTTTCCCGTGCGCCGAGGTGGCGTTTTGCGTTGACTGATTGTCCGGAGATCCCTATCCTCAGATCACATTTCAGAACTGATCTTCGAGTTGGCGCTCGAGGATTTTGAGGACAGAGCTTCCGTCGCTTCGGCTACGGGAGCTTTTTTCTTTTTAGGTTTGGCTCAATCTTCCTTTTGATACCATTTTTTTCGGTGTTGATTGATTCATCAAATTTCGCTCAAGCTAGTCTTGGAATCGCCTCCAATCAAGTTTGAAGAAGGTCTATCTAGCGTTTCTGCCGCTGCACAATTTTGAACGTGCCGCTCCACATTTTTGGACCTCCCGCTGCACACTTTTGAAACTCTCGCTGCACATTTTTAATTGTACTATCAGGGACTAGCGCGGATTTATCATCCTTGTAACCTCCATTTCGAGACACATGCAGAAGGATGGGCATCAATTCCTCATTGTAGGGTCTTTAAAAGGCTTGCAGCAGAGTCAAAAGCGATTACAACGCGACACGGAATTGTTGCAGCCAGGGCACGAACACGCGGAAAAGATTATAGATACCGTTTGATATCGCTTTATAGAGTGTTACTGAGCGGTTAAAACTCAGCCCGTTTAGACAAATCAAGGGGTGGTCATGGTGGCCGTTAAAGGTGGTGAAAGCCGCCGCAGGCTTATCGCCGGGCTGGAAGACACGCTGGGGTCTACGGTCCTGTCGGCGCTGTCGGACGAGGCCGTCGTTGAGATCATGCTCAACCCGGACGGACAGTTGTTCATCGAGCGTGTCGGCAAGGGCATGGAGCCCTCGGGCGAGATGACACCCCATGACGCCCAGATCATCATGGGCAAGGTCGCTCATGCGCTAGGTACCGAGATCACCTCTGACAAGCCGATCATTTCCGGTGAGCTGCCGATAGGCGGTCATCGTTTTGAGGGTCTTCTGCCACCGGTCGTTTCCAAGCCGTCCTTCACGATCCGCAAGAAGGCATCGCTGCTCATCCCGCTTTCCAAGTATGTCGAGGATGGCGTGATGACGGACGGCCAGACCGCCGTGATCCGCGATGCAGTTGCGGGCCGCAAGAACATTCTTGTCTCGGGCGGCACCGGCACGGGCAAAACGACCCTGACGAACGCGATCATTGGCGAAATGGTTTCCGTTGCACCGGATCACCGTCTCGTCATTCTGGAGGACACGGCGGAAATCCAGTGTGCCGCCAGGAACGCCGTGATCCTGCACACGTCCGACACCGTGGACATGCAGCGGCTCCTGAAATCGACGATGCGCTTGCGTCCCGACAGGATCATTGTCGGCGAAGTGCGTGACGGAGCGGCGCTGACGCTCCTTAAGGCATGGAACACGGGTCACCCGGGCGGCATCGCCACGGTTCACTCCGATAATGCCTATACCGCACTGACGCGGCTCGAACAGCTCATCGCGGAAGTGTCTCAGCAGCCCATGAGCCAAGTGATTGCGGAAGCTGTTGACCTGATTGTCTCAATCGAGCGCTCCCCGGAGAAGGGACGCATCGTTCGGGACATTGTGTCCGTCTCCGGCTTTCGGGACGGCACTTATGACGTCCGCTCAGCCGTTGCATCACAGTTCCTCAACAAGAATTCCAACGACAGACAAGGGACCCTTCATGTCGCGTAATTTTGTATTTCTTCTCTTTCTCGCCGGTGCAGGACTGTACCTAATTGAACCAGCCTTTGCCTCTGGTGGCGGTTCGCTTCCCTGGGAAGGTCCGCTTCAGCAGATCCAGGCCTCCATCAACGGTCCTGTCGCTGGCGCCGTTGGCCTGATCGCGGTCGCGATCGCCGGCGGCATGCTGATCTTCGGCGGCGAGCTCAACGACTTCGCCCGCCGCATGGCCTACGTGGTTCTGGTTCTCGGGATCCTTCTTGGCGCGTCCACGATCGTCGGCCTGTTCGGCTCTTCCGGCGCTTCCATCGGCATCGCTCCGGAAGGGAAAGCGGCAACCGTGGACCCGGCTCGTGACTGATGCGCCGGGCCTCAACAGAGCGCGGATCCACCGCGCTCTTTCACGCCCGACACTGTTGTTCGGGGCAGACCGGGAGCTGGTGCTCGTGACCGGTCTTGCCTCGGTCATTCTGATTTTCGTGATCCTGAAACCCTATGCCGCCGTGCTCGGCGTAGCGATCTGGATCGTGGTGGTTGGCGTGCTGCGGATGATGGCCAAGGCGGACCCGCGGATGCGCGCTGTCTATCTGCGACACGTCAGATACCGCGCTTACTACCGGCCGACATCCACGCCCTGGCGGAAATACTGAACATGGTAGCCCTCAAAAAATTCCGGCATGTCGCACCGTCCTTTTCCGACCTGCTCCCTTACGCGGCGCTGGTCGACAACGGCATTGTGCTCCTGAAGGACGGGGGCCTGATGGCCGGCTGGTATTTTGCCGGGCCGGACAGCGAAAGCTCTACTGCGTTTGAGCGGAACGAAGTCTCCAGGCAGATCAACTCGGTTCTGGCTCGCCTCGGCAACGGCTGGATGATCCAGATGGAAGCGGTTCGCATTCCCTCAACTGGATATCCGGCCAAGGAAAGCTCGCATTTTCCGGACCCGATCACTGCCTTGATCGATGACGAGCGCCGCCGACATTTCGAAGCCGGGGAGGGGCATTTCGAAAGCCAGCATGCCCTCATATTGACCTACCGACCGCCGGAGAAAAACAAGTCCAAGCTGGTGAAGTACATCTATTCGGACGAAGCCAGCCGGAACACGTCTTTTGCCTCCCGGACGCTTGAGTATTTCAAGACCACCATCCGCGAGTTCGAGCAGTACATGGCCAATGTCGTCTCGATCCGGCGCATGGAAACGCATGAAGTGCCAGAAAGAGAAGTGGGGAGGGAAGGGGAGAGGCGCGGCCGGTATGATGATCTGCTGCAGTTCGCCCGCTTCGCGCTGATCGGAGAAAACCATCCGATCAGGTTGCCGGACATTGCGATGTATCTCGACTATCTGGTGACGGCGGAATTCCATCACGGCCTCAACCCCATCATCGATGGTCGTTATGTCGGCGTGGTGGCGATCGACGGGTTTCCGGCTGAAAGCTGGCCGGGGATCCTCAACGCCCTCGATCTGATGCCGATCACCTATCGTTGGTCCAGCCGTTTCATCTTCCTGGATCCGATCGAGGCGCGAGCTGTTCTGGAAAAGACGCGCAAGAAGTGGCTTCAGAAGGTGCGGCCGCTGATGGACCAGCTCTTCAAGACAAACTCCGGATCGCTCGACCAGGATGCCATGATGATGGTCGGGGAAACCGAAGACGCGATTGCCGAGGCAAGCTCGCAGCTCGTCGCCTTCGGCCATTACACGCCTGTCATCGTGCTCTTCGACACGAACCAGGCGCGGCTTCAGGAGAAATGCGAGGCGGTGCGCCGGCTTATCCAGAACGAAGGGTTTGGCAGTCGCATCGAAACCCTGAATACGACCGAAGCGTTCCTGGGAAGCCTGCCGGGCGTTTCCTATGCCAACGTTCGCGAACCTCTGGTGAGCACGCGCAATCTCGCGGACCTGGCTCCGCTGAATTCGGTCTGGGCCGGATCGCCGGAAGCGCCGTGCCCGTTTTATCCGATTGGATGCCCGCCGCTCATGCAGGTAGCGTCCGGCTCATCGCCCTTCCGCTTCAATCTTCATGTCGGGGATTTGGGGCATACGCTGATCTTCGGACCGACAGGTTCAGGTAAATCGACGCTTCTCGCGCTGATCGTAGCTCAATTCTTTCGCTATCTGAATGCGCAGGTGTTCGTCTTCGACAAGGGCAAGTCGATGTATCCGCTCACGCTTGCCGTTGGCGCGGATCACTATGACGTCGGCAAGTCGGAGACGCTGGCCTTTGCACCGCTCTCATCCCTTGAGGACGATACCGACAAGGCGTTTGCTGCCGAGTGGCTGGAAACCCTGATCGAAATGCAGGGCGTGAAGGTTTTGCCGGAGCACCGCAACGCCATCACCACGCAGATCGACTTGATGTCGAAGTCTCAGCGCCGGTCGTTGACCGACTTCGTGTCGGGCGTCCAGAACCGGGAAATCAAGGACGCGCTGCAATATTACACTGTGGACGGCCCGATGGGCGCGCTCCTCGATGCCGAAGCGGACGGCCTGTCCCTCTCCAGGTTCCAGACCTTCGAGATCGAAGAGCTGATGAACATGGGCGACCGGAACCTGATCCCGGTCCTGCTTTATCTCTTCCGCCGGATCGAAAAACGCCTGACTGGGAACCCAAGTCTGCTCATCCTGGACGAGGCCTGGCTGATGCTTGGCCATCCGGTCTTCCGCGACAAGATCCGGGAATGGCTGAAGGTTCTGCGCAAGGCCAATTGCGCGGTGGTCCTGGCAACGCAATCGATCTCGGATGCCGATCGTTCCGGCATCATCGACGTTCTGAAGGAAAGCTGCCCGACCAAAGTTTGCCTGCCCAACGGCGAAGCCCGGGTGTCCGGAACGCGCGAATTCTACGAAAAGCTCGGCTTCAACGAACAGCAGATCGAAATCATCGCCTCGGCGATCCCGAAGCGAGAATACTACGTCACGTCCCCAGACGGTCGCCGGCTGTTCAACATGGCGCTCGGCCCGATCACACTGTCCTTCGTCGGCGCATCAGCTAAGGACGATCTCAAGCGGATCGATGAACTTCACCTCCACTACGGCGAAAAATGGCCCGCCGAATGGCTCAAGCAAAGAGGAATCGACAATGCCGAACAGCTTCTTGTCTAAATCGCTCGCCAGCGTTCTTTGTGTGATCGGCCTTGCAGGACCGGCCCATGCCGGCGGCGGCGGTATCACCGGCGCGACCGAGTTCACGCAGATCCTCAACAACAGCGAGCTCATTGCACTCGGCGGTCAGAACGCCGAGCAGATCGCCAATCAGGTGCAGCAAATCGGCAACCAGATCCAGATGATCGAAAACCAGATCTCGATCTACGAAAACATGCTGCAGAACACGTTGTCGCTGCCGATGCAGGTATGGGGCGAGGTTGAGCAAAACCTCGGTCAACTGCAGAGCCTGGTTCAAAAGGGTCAGGCCATGGCGTTCTCAATGGGCAATCTGGACGACACGCTGAAACAGCGGTTCCAGAGCTACGCGGAGTTCGCGAAGAACGGCCTGCCGGATGGGCAGTCGTTCTCGACCATGTATCAAGGCTGGTCGGATACGAACCGGGACACGATCTCCTCGACGCTGAAGGCGGCCGGATACACCTCCGATCAATTCGCGACCGAAGAGGACACCATGCGCCAGCTACGGCAGCATTCTCAGTCGGCCGAGGGACAAAAGCAGGCCCTGCAGGTTGGCCACGAGATTGCCGCTCAGCAAGTTGAACAGATGCAGAAGCTTCGCGGTCTTGTCTCACAGCAGATGACCATGATGGGGACCTGGTACCAGTCTGAACAGACGGCACGCGATCACACCAAAGCAGCCTCAGATCAGTTCTTCAAAAACCCGAACGTCTCTTCTGGGAACGGGCAAGACTTCAAACCTCAGTGGTAAACATATGACATTCAAACTTCCTATCGTTGTGTTGATCGCGCTTCTCGCGGCTGTTGCCGGTGCGGGCGCAACATACGTGATCGTACCGAAAACCGATCCCGAAGTTACCGAACTGCTGAGACGCCAAGTTGAGTTGGCGGAGGAAGCAAAAGCAAAGCGTGAAGCTTCCCAGAAGGCCGCCAAAGAATTCTTCAAGGCGCCCGATATTGAACCGGGCAGCGGGCAGGATTTCAAACCTCAGTGGTAAGTAAGTAGGGGGCTGTGACTATGGCCAGGGGAAAGTTCGGACCACTTTTGGGAACACTCGTTTTGGGAATGGTGTTCGCAAGCATATTCGCCTCGACTGGATTTGCCCAGAGCGGCGGGGCGCTGGATACTGTTCAAAACAGTTTGGCAAACGCCGCAAAGAGCTGGGAGTCCACGCTCATTAGCGGCGCAACATCTCTCTTCTGGCTGCTTGCCACGATCGAGATCGGCTTGGCGGCTGTCTGGCTAGGCGTGAACGCAGCCTCTCTGGAGGTCTGGGCGACAGAATTGGTCAAACGGATCATTTTTATCGGCTTTTTCGCATTCGTGCTGACCCAAGGCCCACAGCTAGCAAAGGACATCGTTGATAGCCTTTGGGGGATCGGAAGCGGAAGTGTCTCGGGTAAACTCTCCCCTGCCGACCTCTTCGATACAGGTTTGCAGGTCAACGGCATCCTGAATGAGCAAATTCAAAATCTGGATTGGACTGCCATTGCTCAAGCATTGATGCTTGCCGGCTCCGGCCTCATCGTTCTCCTTTGCATGGCGTTGTTTGCGGCAGTTTTGCTCTCTGTCATCGTAGAAATGTACATCGGGCTTATCGCCGGCATGATCATGCTCGGTTTGGGCGGCTCGTCCTACACTAAAGACTTTGCCGTTCGCTATCTGATCTACGCGTTCAGCATCGGCATGAAATTGATGGCCCTCAGCATCATCGCCAAGACCGGTTCAAGTCTTTTGACGAACCTGGCGGCGGATCCGACCATGACGACAACCGCATCTGGTCCCGGCATGCTGGCAGCTATTGCGTTGGCGATGTTCGCGCTTTCAATCTTCGTTCCGAACATCGTCCAGGGCGTGGTTCAAGGAGTGTCTGCCGGCAGCGGTATGGAAGTCATTAGATCCGGACAAGGGACATCCTACTACGCTGGCGCGGCATTCCGGCAAACTGCCAGCGTGGCGGGGGGAATTGCCGGAGCCGGGATCGGCGCGGCCGGATTGGCGTCGAGTTCTTATCAAGCTGGGAGAGCAGCGTCCGATGCCGGGCACTCGCCAGCCCGCAGTGTTGCGGCTGCATTTGGCACAGGCGGAAAAGCCCTAGCCTCCGCAGCCGCGGACAAGTTGACCGGAGCGCCGAGCGCTCACGGGTCTTCAACGCTAGGTCTCGCCAATCACAAGCTGAAGCAATCCCTTCCAAACAAACCAACTGGCGGCGGGTCTTCGCCCAAATCCTCCTGAGCAATAGGCACCTAGATGGCAAAACATACTCCAATCGATAATCCCTATCTTGCCGCTCGGATGGAATGGAACGAGCGCTACGGATCATACGTACGCACCGCTCGCGTTTGGCAGGGTATCGGCCTGCTCGCTATGGCGATGGCGATCATCGGCTTTGGGTTCGCGCTCTACCAGAGCACGCAAGTCAAGCTCGTTCCTTATATCGTAGAGGTGGACAAGCTCGGCACACCCGCGATCGGTGGCTTCCCTGCTCAGATTGAATACGCCGATGAGCGCGTTGTCCGTTCCATGCTCGGAGCCTGGATCACTAATTTCCGCTCTGTTACGCCGGACACGGTTGTCGCCAAAGGATACATCGACCGAGTTTACGCGATGCTGCGGCAGACGGACGTTGCCACCCAAAAGGTCAACAACTTCTACCGGACGAACTCTCCGTTCGATCGGGCGCAATCCCGCACCGTGTCAGTCGAGGTGACGAGCATCGTGCCCCTCTCCAATCAATCCTATCAGATCGACTGGACCGAGATCGAACGGGACAGGAAGGGCAAAGAGCTTCAGACGAAGCGCTGGCGCGGAGTTGCGGCCGTGACTCTATCGCCACCACAGGATGAAGCTATCATCAGGCTAAATCCAATCGGTCTTTATCTCAAGGACTTCGATTGGACCGCGCAATTGTAAGCAAATCACACGCTCAGAGAGTGAAAGTTATGTTCCAGAAAATCAGACTGCACGCGGGCGTGTGCATGTTCGTGGCTGCGGCCGCTGGCACCGTCCTACCTGTTCAAGCTTTGGCTGCCGACTACACGGCAAAGGAGCTGCGCGCCCTCGGGCTTTCAAGCGACTGGCGCAACGGCCGCGGCGTCATTACCAAAGGTCCGGACGGCAAGGTGATCTATCTCTACGGCCAGGTCCAGCCAACAGTGGTTTGCGCTCCCCTGCAGGTCTGCGACGTGGAGCTGCAGCCTGGGGAAGCCGTTCGCAACGTCATGGTCGGGGATACGGTTCGCTGGAAGGTGGATCCGGCAACATCGGGGGGACCGGGGGGAAATTCAGTTCACTTGATCATCAAGCCGACTGAACCCGGGCTTGTCACATCCATGGTGGTGACGACATCGAGGCGCACCTATCAGATCAAACTTCAAAGCGACAGTCACCGTTACATGGCCCGGGTGGGCTTCGATTACCCTGAAGACATACAGGCCAAATTCGAAGCGGCCAATCGCCAGCTTGAAGCAAGCATCATCCCCGGCGCCGGCGTCCCTGCCGAAAACCTGGACTTCAAATACCACGTTCACGGGCAAGCCCGCTGGCGGCCGACACGTGTCTATTCGGACGGCACCAAAACTTACATCCAGTTTCCCTCAGGAATGGCGTCCGGGGATGCACCGGTTCTTTACATCACCTCCGGGGGACAGAACCAGATCGTCAACTATCGCCTGAAGGGCACCCTCATGATCGTGGACTACACGATCGACCAGGCGGTGCTCGTGTCCGGTGTTGGTTACAGCCAGCAAAAAGTTCGCATCAATAGGGGAGGCTGATCATGTTGCACACTCGCCGCTCAATTCTGAAAGCCATCGGCATTTCGGCGCTGGTCACTCCCATGGCCGGCTGCATGACGCAAAGTGGCTGGTTCAACCCGACTACAAGCGTTGACGCTGCCAATCTGTCGCCTTCCGCTGCAAGCATCGTCGCCGGCGACATGGTTGCAAAACTCTCTGAACATGTCGGAGCTGGAACGGGAACCATATTCCTCAAGGCTGACAATTCCCAGTTCGGCCTTGCCCTCGAAAGCTCTCTGCGCGGATGGGGTTACGCGGTCGCCGAGGCCGACCAACAGCCATCGGGCGACACGATCATTCCCCTTGCTTACACGGTCGATTCCGATGCCGGGCAGATCTTCGTTCGCCTCACCACGCCAACCATCGAGCTGGCGAGGACTTATCAGGCAACGGCAACCGGCGCGTCTCCGACAAGTCCGGTTTCCGTTTTGACCAGAACAGTCTAGAGGCGTGCACTCATGAGCAATTCGGATTCCAATGTGCATCTGGCGGGCGACGACATTCGCGCCGACGATGAGGCTCCCAAGATTCGTCGCTTAAACCGGCTGCCGATATTTCTATTCATCGGACTCGTTGTCGTTTTCGGCGTCGTGATCATCTATGGCCTTGCGACCCGTGGCATCACGTCCGGCGGCAGCGTTGTTGAGGATGGAGGTGGATCGCCGGCGAGCGGTTTTGCGGATCAGCTCAAGGCCGGCATCAGCAACGGCGTGATCGATCCCCCAGGGCAACCAATAACGCCGGTTCGGCCGGAACCAGTTGAAGTTGCCAAACCGGAAATCGTGCAAGCGCAGAAGCCGTATAGCAATCCGTTTCAGCAGCGACCCGCCTCACCGGACGCTGTAATCGAACCGCAGGAAACGGAGATAGATTGGCGCGAAAGGATGAAGCGCCGCAACGAAGAGCAGGAAATGCAGGAGTTGCAGCGGCAACGGATGAAGCGGCTGCAATCAATTGACGCGGCTTATGACAGTCCAATCGTCGTGAATATCGATGACCTGGAGGGGCAGGGGCAAGGATCGCAGACCATCCAGGGCAATCAGACAGGAAACGGGGCCTTTACGCGCAGCCCGTCTTCTCCGGATCTTCTGTCCGCTGCCCTGCAGGCGGCGCAAGGCGGGTCTGCCAATGCGGATCCAAACGGACAATTCGGCAAACAGGACTTCTTCAATCAGGACATCTCGGAAGCCGGATATCTGGCGAACCGCGTTGTTCCGCAGCAGTCACCCTATGAATTGAAGCGTGGCTCGGTGATCCCGGCAACGCTCATCACAGGCATCAATTCGGACCTTCCCGGCCGTATCACCGGCCAGGTCAGACAGAACGTCTATGATAGCGCAACCGGCCATCTGCTTTTGATCCCTCAAGGAACCAAACTGTTCGGCCGGTATGATTCCGATGTGTCGTTCGGTCAGAAGCGCGTGCTCGTCGTCTGGACAGATATCATCTTCCCAAATGGAGCTACCTTGCAGATCGGCTCCATGGGGGGCGTTGACGGCGAAGGTTATGGCGGTTTCAAGGACAAGGTGAACAACCATTACCTGCGCACCTTTGGGTCCGCAGCGCTTCTCGCAATTATCGGAACTGGAATTGATATGGCTGTTCCGGAGAGCTCTACGCTTTCCACCCAGGACACGGCCTCAGATGCCGCCCGCCGCAACTTCGCGGAAGTGTTCGGCCGGGTGGTGGAGCGGACTATCAACAAGAACCTCGATGTCCAGCCGACACTTCAGATCCGGCCGGGATACAATTTCAATATTCTGGTCGATCAGGACATCATCTTTCCGGGATCGTATGGCTGACTATGCTGAAACACAGGAAGGCGATTGAATTAGGAAAGAGATGTTCCGATGGCTGAGGGCATGTTGGGTCGCACTCCACTCAACCGAAGGACTCCGCGCTAAGCCGGAAGAAACTCGGGTCTCAGGTCAGACGCCAAGCGGACGCCAAAAAATGGCACGCTTGCACTGGGTGCAACTATTAATGCAATTTTGATTACACAGCCTGCTCTTTGCCCACACGGCCTAGCCAAGAAAACGTTAAGGAAAAGCAGCCCCTCGACTTTGCCGAAAAGATTAAGCGCCACGCTAACAATCTAAAACATAGGATTCTGTAGTAATTTCCGTACAGACACTCACCATTCGGTCAATTACAAGGTCGATTTTATATTGAGAATTTGGCTTTTTCTCGATGGCAATGGCTCTGTTTGCTTTGGCTATGCATAGTATATCATCGTCAAGATTATTTGACATAAGAAAAACGAACATTTTTTCGGTTAAAGCGATGCTACTTAAGCGTTCAAGAGCATCTAAATCCTCTTGTCGTGTCGTGCTTATGTCAAAAAGAATTATGTCTATCTGATCTGGAGTTCCCAGCAAGGACGAAACGATTTGCAGACCGGCTTTCCCATGCGAGGCTACACGCGTTCTGAATTCGAACCTGTGACGTTCGGAATAGCGAGGTATCTCGTTGCAAAGGAGTTTGAGGTCCTCGTTGTTACCGTCAATAATCATGATGTTGAGTTTTTTCCTGCCCATTTCTACCTGCCTAAACAATCTGGAATTCATGCCGGCTTCAATTGAGTAGAATTTTTTTGTGTTTCTTAATTAAAGAAATGACATTTATTTGTCCAAACTCCAGATAAACATTTGGGGTCTAATTGTTCATTATGCTGAAACTGGTTTCGCCAATGATTATATTCAGAATTCTATTTCTTGGCCCGGAGTCGTTTTAGCTTACATGCGCCTCGTCGATTTAGGCCGACTGAATCTCTGCGAGAAAGCCGTCTACCTCTATCTTAAGTCGGGACGATTGATTTGAAAGTTCCCCTGCTGCCATTGTCACCTGGCTCGCTGCGGCCCCGGTTTCCTGTGATGCTTGAGTGACCCCGGCAATGTTTTCAGATACGGCCTGCGTTCCTGCTGCCGCTTCCGTGACGTTTTGGGCGATTTCCCGTGTTGCCATGTCCTGCTGATCCATCGCAGCAGCAATTTCAATCGACGTTTCGTTGATCTGCGAAATGATACGGCCGATATCAGTGACGGAAGCCACAGAAGTGTTAGTCTGGTCCTGAATTTCTTTAATGAGGCCGGCAATATTTTCGGTCGCCTTCGCTGTTTGACCGGCCAGGACCTTCACCTCGCTTGCGACCACTGCGAACCCTTTGCCAGCTTCGCCTGCCCGGGCAGATTCGATTGTCGCGTTCAGTGCCAAGAGGTTCGTCTGCTCCGCAATGTCCGAGATCATTGAGATCACTTCGCCGATCTTTTCAGCGGTCTCGGCAAGCTGACCGATTTGCCCCTCGGTCTTTGACACTTCGTCTACGGCTTGTTTGGAAATGTCAGTTGCTTGAGAAATACGAGAGTTGATTTCTCCGATTGAGCTAGAAAGTTCCTCGGTTGCAGAGGAAACCGTCGCCACGTTCGTCGTGGCCTCCTCGGTGGCGGCTGCCACGGATGTTGCCTGGCTGCTGGTTTCTTCTGCGATGCTGGACATCGACTGGGCCGTGGTTTGCAGTTCGGTTGACGCTGAGGACACCGTTTCCACGATGGTGCCAATATTTGCGGCAAATCGGCTGGAGGCGTCGGTCATCCTTTTCTGACGGTCTTGCTCAATCTGGCTTTGGCGCCGTTGCTCTTCTTCCAGTTCCTTTGAGCGGATCATCGTTTCCCGGAACGTTTGATAGGCTGTCGCCACGGCTCCAATTTCATCCTTGGCATGGACTTTGACGTCCATTGTGAAGTCACCCGCCGTCAAGGCGTTTATGCCTAGGACAACTTCATTCAGCGGTCGCGTGATGGCTTTTCGAATAACGAAGGAGGCGATGCCGAGCGCGGCCACGAAGACAAAAACCGCTATAGCTAGAATGGCTTTTAACGCTGTTTTTTCAGCTTCAAGCGCCTCGCGCGCCGCGTCCAAGGTGAACGATTGCAGTTCCTGCACCAGGGCTTCAAGCTCATGGTTCAAGTTGTTTTCTTCTTTTTCAATCCCTGGCAGCAGCGCAAGCGCAAGGTCTATCTCTCCAGCCTCGACCAGTTCGAAGGCTTCAAGAGCATGCTTGTCATATGCCTTGTGCTCAGCGCCTATTTGATCGAATGCCTCATAAACCATTTGAAATTCGGACTTCAGCTTTTCGGAGTGCGAGGCTTGTTCAGCGGTCATCGCCAGGTCCTGAGCTTCCAGAATTTCGCGATCAACCATCTCGGCGTATTTCAGAAAAGTCATGCGTGCCTTGTCAAAATCTGCGCGGGCTTTTGCGTGCTCCTTCATCATCACTCCGGCCCGAAAGGCTCGCTCCAGATTGATGGATTGGTCCAACTGGTGGGTAGTGATTTGAGTTACCGCACTGGTAAGCGGGATGTCTTTGTTGGCAACATTGTTGATGAGCAAGCCGATCTGGTTCAGCTGCCAAAGACCGATTGCCGCCACAAGGACTAATCCGACTAGACATATGCCCACCACAGATAAGATCTTGGTTCCAATGCCGAAAGACCTGCTGGATGCCTGGTTTCCGCTTGGTTGATTTGCCGTAATGCTCATTGTGTCCTCTCACCGAATGAAAAGTAATTCGACTAGACCGGTTTCACTTGACGTTGAAGGCCGTTTATTTGCAGCCGCCTTCAATATTTTGCTCGGTTACTAAATATCAATCTCTGAGATGCTCCAAGGGAAAGCTGAAAAGGAGCGTATTGACCCCAAGCCTCCCTGATCTCAAAAAATGCCCATAAACAATCAAATACACCAAGTGAAATTAATGAAAAATTACTTTAGGTGAATTTTGTCAGTAAAAATCAAATAAGCCGCCGTTATCACAAAAAAAGCGTGGCAGTTTTATCGTATTTAATCTTTGGATTTCAATATAAAGTTGATTGCAACCAATAATTGTGTGATTTGGTAGAGTTTTTGCACGACTTTTCTCTAGTCGCCAATGCTCTTTCGATAGGAATTGCGTAAAATGTCAACTTTTTAACATTTTTCGACAATATGCATACTTTCTTTGTTATTGCTTTCTTAACATTTAGTCTGAAGGCGGAATTACAGTTCAAATTGCCATCAACGCCTTGCCGGAGATGGGAAAAGTCACCGGCGCTTTGGATCCAACCAATCCAAGCCCACGAAACCCTGATCGTGATGCACGGCCATTGGAAGCTTGCCCGGGCAAACGGCGAGAAAGTGCCAGCGTTGGGTGATACCTGTGCGTGCCGTCAGGCCCCGATTCCCGCTGTCGCTATGGAGCGGTGATAGGCGGAGGTTTTCGTCGCTTGCCTGACAAGGCGTTCCCAGCGATGGCCACGAGGAGAACCAGGCCGCCGATCAGAGTGTTGACGCTCGCCGTTTCGCCCAGAAAGAGCCAAACCCAAAGAGGACCGAGCAGGACTTCAGCCAGAGACAACAAGGCAAGCTCTGCTGCCGGGAGGCTACGTGAGCCCAGCGTGTAGAGGATCAGACCGGCACCGACTTGCCCCCCCCATTCCCATGGAAATGAAGCCGTCATTCGGGCTCAAAACGACGGAGAGCCCGAGGCCAAAGCAGATCGCCAGGGTGATGGCGAACGCGAAGAGGCCCGAAAGGAAGACCGCCGGCAGCATCTCACCTGTTCGGCCCCATCGTAACGCCACGGTGAAGGCAGCGAAACCGAACGCCGATCCAAGGGCCGCCAGACTGCCCTTAAGGGCGACGCTGCCGGATTTGTCGGCAACCATGATCGCGATCCCTCCAATGGCAACAACAATCGCAATCCAGGTTGCAAAGCGCACACGTTCACGCAGAACGATCCATCCCAGAACAGCTGCCATAAACGGTGCTGTCGCAAAAAGCAGCATGGCATTCGCGACTGACGTGTTCTGAATTGAGTAGATCCCACCGCTATAGGCCGCAACCAGTGAAAGCCCTGCGACAACAACGGGGGAACCAATTCGGCGGATTTGAACAAAGGGGCTTTCGCCCGACCGCATTCGAATAAGAATGTAAAGAAACAGCGACATGCTGATCGACCTATACAGCAGAATCTGCCACACAACGGCATCGTCGATCATGCGAATACCAATGCCGACTGTCGACCACAGAACCCCGGCCGCAAAGACGAAAAGCACACCGTGCTTGTGGGCATCCGCACTATGAGCGCGCGTCGATATGGATGTCATTTTGGGCCATTCAAATAGGTCTTGCCCCCGCAAGTTAGCATGCCGGCCGGAGTTCTGATCTCTCTTATGCGACATTGACGCCGGATGTTGCCTGCGGTGGCCCGAGCAGAGGTTGCTGCAAGATAACGAACGGCAGATATGAGAAAGCTGCCCTGTAGCATTCAAGCAATGCATGGAAGACAGGTTTGGGCCGAAAGCGTCGAAGAGCGAACAGCGGCTTGTGTAGTTAGGTTTTTTGGGGGGCCTGGCCGTTCACGGCCCTGTCGTCCCGTTTGGCGAGCCAATCCAGCAGTAGGAAATTGACCAAATAGTCAAAAATATTCCATAATTACTATTATCGGTGCAGCCCCTATAGCAGGGTGCGCGCTATTCCCAAGTGCGACTTCTGTTTGAAACCAATAGGTTATCAAACAGGAGGATTGTGTCATGGGATCAAAATACAGCCACCTGACGCTGGAGGAGCGCCGCAAGATTGAACGCTGGCGCCAGGCGAAAGTGTCACCTTGCCGAATGGCGAAGATCCTTGGGCGGCACCGATCAACGATTTTTCGAGAATTGAAACGCAACCATTTTCAAGATGAACAGTTGCCGGACATCGTCGGCTATTTTGCTGTGGCGGCCCACCAGGAATGCGCCACGCGTCGGTCACGAAAACGAAAACTGATCAAGCATTCGGATCTGCGTCATCTTGTGACCGATCGCATCAAGGATGGCTGGACGCCGGAACAGATTGCCGGACGCATGAGATACGAAGGCGCCTCCCACCGGGTCTGCCAGGAAACGATCTACCGTTATATCTATTCGAAGGAAGGCCTTGCCCAGGAGCTGTGGTGGTACTTGCCGACACATCGAAAGTCTCGAAAGCCCAGACGAGCGAGAAAGCGCCTGCCACCCAAATTCCATCGTGACGTCAGCATCTTGTTCCGGCCAGATGCCGTGGCACATCGGCAGGAGTTCGGGCACTGGGAAGGTGATTTAATGCTGTTCAAACAGCACTTTGGTTCTGGCAACGTTACGTCCCTGGTGGAACGCGTCACCCGGTTCACCTTGCTTTTAAAGAATGACAACAGAAGAACACATTTGGTGCTTGGCAAGGTCATCGATGCGATCCGCCACCTGCCAATCCGTTCCCGAAAATCCATCACGTTCGATCGAGGAACCGAGTTTGTGGCCTGGCCGCATCTTCAAGCGGAAATCGGTACACAAACCTGGTTCTGTGATCCATCTGCCCCCTGGCAGAAAGGCACCGTGGAAAACACCAACCGACGTGCCCGACGATGGCTTCCCCGCAAACTCAATATGAGCCGGGTCACCGATCTTGAGTTGAAAGGGATCTGTGACCGGCTCAATGCGACGCCCCGGAAATGCCTTGGTTGGAAGACGCCGGCCGAAGTCTTCAGGGAGAAGATGCTGGCGCAATGAGTGAACGCCCCCTACCCTTGCAATCCGCAGAAGTCGCACTTCAAGTATCGCTCACAAGCCATTTAGTAATGCGACACTTGGGCCAGTTAGAGATGCGACACCTCCCGTCCGTCTGACGCTGGTCAATATCAACGTTGGAAGGAAGACTGGCTTCGGCACGCCTAAGCGCTGACGGAGCTGCAATGTCTTTGATCACCATGTCGCAACATGAACTAAACCGGCTGGAAGCCATCCAGAAGATCCGCGATCGAAGATTGAGTATCGTTGACGCTGCCAGGCTTCTGAGCCTCAGCCGGAGCCAGGTCCATCGGCTCTTGCAGGCTTACGAGCGTGACGGTGCCGCTGGTCTTGTTTCCGGCAAGCGTGGCCGTCCCAGCAACCGCCGTCACAGCGACGAGTTTCGCAATGCCGTCCTCGACCTGGTGCGCGAGCATTATCACGACTTCGGTCCAACCCTGGCCCGTGAGAAGCTGCTTGAGCTTCATCAGATTGCCGTCGGCAAAGAGACCTTGCGCCAATGGATGACGGAAGCTGGTATTTGGAAGTCGCGGCGCGAACGCAAGCAGCGGATCTTTCAGCCGCGCGGCCGGCGCGATTGCCTCGGTGAACTCGTCCAGATCGATGGTTCGCATCACTGGTGGCTCGAGAACCGCGGCCCCAAATGTGCCTTGCTCGTCTACATCGACGACGCGACCGGCAAGCTGCTACATCTGCGTTTTGCGTTATCCGAGAACACCTTCGACTACCTCCTGGCAACTAAGGCCTATCTGGAACAATGGGGAAAGCCGCTTGCATTCTACAGCGACAAACACGGGGTTTTCCGGACCACACATGCGTCCGAGATGGACCGGACCAGCGGGCTAACGCAATTTGGCCGCGCTCTTTACGAGCTTAACATCGACATCGTCTGCGCCAACACCCCGCAAGCCAAAGGCCGGGTCGAGCGCGCCAACAGAACTCTTCAGGACCGGCTGGTGAAGGAATTGCGTTTGCGCGGTATCAACACGCTTGAAGAGGCCAACGCTTTCGCTCCGGAATTCATCGCGGATTTTAACCACCGTTTTGGCAAGGAGCCGCGCAATCCGAAGGACATGCATCGCCCCTTGGCCGATCATGAGAACCTGGATGGCGCCATGTGCCGGAAGGAGATCCGCACGGTGTCACAGGCTCTGACGCTACGCTATGAGAAGGTGATTTTCATTCTGGATCCGACGGATTACGCCAAGATACTGCCCCGCCAGAAGGTGATCGTCTGCGACTATCCCGACGGCCGCCTGGAGATCATGCACGAGGGCACCCTTCTCCCGTACAGAACATTCGATACCTTGCGGTCAATTCACAGAACCAGGGTTGTTGAGAACAAGCGGTTGGACGACATTCTGTCGGTTGTGGCCGAGATGCAGGAAGGCCGGGAGCAGCACCGGCGTCGGCATGGCCCCTCTCGTGCCGGTCAGAAGGACCACATGTTCGGCATCCCGGACGGCAGCGTGAGCAACGGCTATCAGAAGCGTGGCCGCAAGCCCGGACGCCGATCGGATTTCATGAATGATCCGGAAGTGAATGCTAGAAGGAAGAAGGCGCTGGCGAGGATAGAAGCGGCGGAGTGATCGGCCAATATCGGTCCCATCCTCTAAGTGATGCTACGCGCAGCTGGATATTGCAATGCACTATTTTCTGTATTGAGCACAGGTGGACAACCGCCCCAGCCGGGCGCAGAAAACGGGACGGCCTGGTATCTTCGTTGAGATTTTCATTCAGTTTCAGCTGGATCGTCTTTGCTATGAATAAGCTTCGAAAGTCTTGCACTGGTCCTGATCGTCCTCGTTAGTCCAGTCGGCGCGCAGTTGAGATATTGGTCAACTCGCAATATGGATGATGAACGCATAATCAGCTATCTGAATAATATGGATGCGCTCGTTCAGAAAGCACAGGCGAGCAAGAATACCGAATGAGCTGGAACCTTCGCGATTGGGCACGGATCATAAAGCGCGACGTCGCTGCTCTTTGCAGCGCGAGCCGAGATCCGCGTGTTCCGTGGTACGCGAAGGCCCTCGCCATTGTCGTTGCTGGCTATGCCCTTTCCCCCATTGACCTAATCCCCGACTTCATACCCGTACTTGGTTACCTGGATGATGTCGTGCTTCTGCCGCTCGGTATTTATTTCGTCATTAAGCTCATTCCACCCGAGATCATGGCGGAGCACCGGGAACTAGCAGCCGCTGCCGCCGAACGACCGGTTAGCCGTATCGCTGCCGCGATTATCATCGCATGCTGGGTTGTGGCATTTGCTCTTACGATTTGGTTCTTGCACGGTTACTTTTCCACATAGCATTCAGACACAGCTTGGAGCATCGCTATGACCGACCGCGCCAGAGGAACAGCCGCCAGAAAAGAAAAGCAAAAACACCGCCTCTATCAGGCGCGAACAGCCGCATTAACCGTTGCCCTAGGTGCAGTCCTGTCTGTCCAGTCACAGAGGGCTCAATCAGAACCAATTCCGGTGGATGTGCAATTGGTTTTGGCGGTGGACGTATCGAGTTCGATGAGCCGTGAAGAGCTCGAAATCCAGCGCTCGGGATATGTCGCTGCGATTAAAGACCCGCTTTTTGTAACAGCGATCCAACTTGGAGCGACCGGCAGGATTGCCGTTGCCTATGTGGAATGGGCCGGACCCGACTTTCAAGTTCTCACTATGCCATGGCAGATAATCGACAATTCGGAAACAGCGCAGCGCTTCGCAGATGACCTTGCGGCCAAGCCGCTGACAGGAGGAACCGACACTTCCATTTCCAAAGCATTGCTTTTTTCGGCATCGCTCCTCTCGAAATCGTCCTATCAGGCCATGCGCAAAGTCATCGATGTTTCCGGCGACGGGCCGAATACTACTGGGCCATACATCGTGCCAACTCGTGACGCCGTGATCGCTGAGGGGATTACGATCAACGCGCTGCCTTTGCTTCTCAATCCCGCTCCGTCGGAGATATCCGGTGAGGTGGAACTCATGCGCTATTTTGAGAGCTGTGTTATTGGCGGTCCTGGCGCATTCGCCTTTCCAGTTCGCAACACGGACGGTCTCGTTGCAGGGATTAAGCGCAAGCTCATTTTGGAAGTCGCTTCGGCCGGACCACATTTAGTGACCGTTTCGGCATCAGATTGGACTTCAGCCGATTGCAGAGTTGGGCAAAGAGAATTCTACGAATGAACTCAAATCGTTCATTCCAAGATGCTATGCACCTTCAAAATCTTTCAAGATGGCCCGCATTACGAGTTCGGGCTGACAAAGTCCGAATAGGTCCTCAATCACCCGCCCCCTCACCTCCCTTGCAACCCGGCCCAGCCGGTCGGATCGGGGGCTGGCCGCTTCAGCGAGCGGCAAAGTCTGACTGTCGCATTTCTATCGGGCTAGCGACGTCGCGTTTCTAAACAGCTTTGACAGTTATAACGTTACATTCAACGTCGCGCATTCTTTTAAATGAAGACATCGCCTACAGAGCCTGAAACACGCCTGCTGACCGATCAAAGTATTTCTCGGGAGGAACTTGTCAGCGGTTCAACAGCCGAGCCTGGCTTTACAAGTTTTTCAGCTCTGCCTCGATCAACTCCCTAATTGCTCTCTTCAAGTTATCCACTTTCGGGGACTTTTTATCGTCATAGTAAATGCGATGGATGTTGAAAGATGCGGCGCTTGCGACGACAGGAGAGATGGAGGCAATATCTAAGATCTTGCCTCCGACGCTCACATTGATCTGCTGGGGATGGCCGCCGACGACACCTCTCGTCTTATAGATTGGCCGATTATACGTGTCGTAATAGCAGCTATCGCTCCAGATTGAGGAATCTGCCTGCAGCTTCTCGGCAACAGCCTTACAGATTCCTTCGATCAGCTGAACGCGTGATAGTGCAGTCAGTTTGCTGGTTCCGACGCGTGCGGCAAGTGCTTCGTCGGCTACCTTCCAGATATCGACCATTGGCAAAATCCGGCGGTCCGAGAGTCGCGTCGCGACGTCGCTAACAGAAGGATCAGTCGCTTCGCGCAATAGATGGAGGGATCCCCAAAAGAGCGTATCGTCGAGAAGGTGCGCGTGGTCGAGATTGTCCGGCTCACGAAAAAATCGAATAAATGGGTGGTTCTCCGAAAGACCTGTGGCTGTCACCTCATTTGAGTCGATCAGCTGAAAAACCTTGCTCAAGAGCTGGGCGAACATGAACTCCAGACCCCTTGTCTTCTTGTGCAGATAGATGGTTGGATAGAGCTGGAACAACGTGACTGTGAACTGTTCGAGCGAGATATAGGCCTTGCTATCGACATAGAGAAATTGAGCATCACCGTTCTGACCTGGCTTAAAATTCCGTAAGAGCCAATCAAGGTCGATTCCTCCAGAGGACACACCGGCGAAGTAGGCGTCCCTTTTCGCGTAATCGAGCCTGTCGGCGTCAAGCTGACTTGAAACGATGGACGTATAGACGCAGTTTTCATCCTTCTTCTTAATGATGTCACGGACCATGCCGGGAAATTCAGAACCACCAAACTTAGTTAGCGCCGTGCCGATCGAAGAGTCGGTGATAATCTTTCGGCTAACAGACTCATGATCGACGGCAGCTTCGAAGCTCTCCGCGCGTTCGCCTTCGAGCGAGTTGCGCGCCAGAAAGAATTCCATGGCCTTCTCGAAAGCGTGGCTAAACATGCCGTGGCCGACGTCATGCAGCAACGCGGCTGCCAGGCAAGCTTCGGCCTTGGGCGACCATTTCCCGTCAGCCCCTTCGGGCTCTATAACCATCAGCATTCGTTTTGCAATTTTGTAAACGCCAAGTGAATGTGAGAAGCGAGAGTGAGCGGCCGAGGGAAAGACGTAATCGGAAAAGCCGAGTTGCTTGACACGACGCAGGCGCTGGAAGAACGGATCAGAGAGCAAGTTTTTGAGCTCATTTTCGCGTTCTCCATAAAAATCGATAAACCCGTGGATCGGATCCTTGATAACCTTGTTCAAAATTTCCGGCATTTTCCCCCCAACATGATATTTCCGGAATTGTAGTAACCAACTGCATTAGGCGAACATGCCACGCCTATTCTGCCAAGCGCGTGCGGATGCTTTTGAGAACTTGATCCAAGACTTCATTGCTATTCGTGGAGGTCAGGATGAGAGATTCGAAAGCCGCCTCGTCGGCGATCGCGCGGATCTTGTTAGCGGCTGCGACCCGAAACTCCTGATTTCCATCCCGTCCTTCACCAAGTCCAATTGCAGGATCGAGTTCTGTCATGACAAGCAGATCATAGTCACCCGCATGAGCAAGAGCGATCGAGCGAAGTTCGTTGAGCTGACGATCAGGTAGAGACCGGTCCGAAATTTCGAGGGCGGCATAAAGATAGCCTAACGCGTCAAAAACAGGACGATCGACAAGAACGACCTCGCAGTGCAAGGCAGCTTCAGCTTCCTGCCTCATGCCCTCCGCCATGATCCATAGTGTGCTTTCGAAATTGTGCTGGGTTAGGATCGGAAAGCCGCGGTCCCGTGCCGCCGTAGCGAGGTCATCTACCCGACCGATGGTCACCCCTTCGGTCGATAGGCGAGCGTCCAGTTGCTCCAGGAAAGTTGACTTTCCGGTCGAATGTGTGCCGGCTATTCCGATTTTAACTTTCCTCGCGCTCACAAAAAGCTCTCCTGCGATTTGAAAAGTATATCGGCTTCCCGTACACGGAGATCACGATCGGCGCGATCGAGCGGCCCTAGAAGTTCAACGAACAACAAGGCCGTCAGCGCAACGTCAAATTGAGCGGAATGGTGTTTCAAGCCTGTTTGCCGCTTTGCCTCGGTCGTCAACTTGAGAGCGGCGCCGAGGTTTTCCAAACTGTATGAGGAAAGGCCCGGGCGGAGGGAACGCGCGAGCTTCAAAGTATCGATTGCAGCGGATGGCTGCCATCCTGGAATCGATCGGCTTATAGCATCAAGCTCTACCCGGACGTTGTGACCGACGATCACACATCCGTCAGTCCATGTGACGACGTCGTCAGCAATGTCGTCGATACTCGGCGCACCGGCTACGACATCGTCGGAGAGGCCGTGAATCCTAGTCACGACCGCGGCGATTGGCTGCTCAGGCTTGATCAGCCAGTGAAATTCTCGGCCGGTGGGACGGAGTTCAACGAGTTCCAGCAACGCGATCTCGACAATCTCTGGAGGGGTAGCTCCGTTGCCTTCCACGTCGACGACCCAGGTCTTTTCCCAAATCATTCCCATCCGATCTCCGCACGCCCATGCCGATGCTGCCTATGCGGCTGCGCCCGGTCGTGGACTTGGAAATTTAATGTATGCTGCATGAAGTAGCGTTGCGCTTCGGTGCTGCCACTGACTACGATCCGACGATCAGAAATCTCGATTCCATTTAGGTCCGCCAGCGAGACGCTACGAGCGAGGCTTCGAACAGCCTCAGTGTCAGGTTTATGGTGATGCTTACTGCAGATCTCACGTTGGCCCTCGGGACAGATGCTACAAATTTCGCTGATGCCGAAATGACCATTAAAATCTGGTGTCCCGTGGGCGAAGGCGACCCCGCATGACGTTTTGCGGAAGATCGGGCGCCCTTCGAAATGGGCCAAAATTCGACTTTCGGTATCACGTGGTAAAATCTTTCGTCGGGCCAAATCCGTGTAAAGGTCAGGCACCCCGGCTTCTCGAAAATAGGCCTGGATTTCTTTCCGGTAAAAGAGGCCCGTGAAAACCGTCGCATCCGCTAACTCAGAAAGCCGGCGTGCAGACGCGAAGTGGTCGATCGTATCATTTAGACCCGAGATAATCGGGCGCCAGTAGAGGATCTTCTTCACACGAGACGCCGATTTAGCCAGCACTTCCAAGCTTCCTGCGGCTATCGCCGACGGTACTGGCTCCACACGTTCGTCATGGATCCCTGACCAGGTGACCAAGATCGTCAGTTGCAGGTTCTTGAGAGCTTCAAGACGCTCAACGTCTGATCGATCAATTCGCCATCGGGTGATAACCAGGACTGGATTGCTGAGCCCTCGCCTATCCAGAGCTTCGAGGGTCTTGAAAAGATGCGTCTTCACACCAGGCAGGAAGGGGTCCGTAGCTCGGTTGAAAATCTGAATCGGAGTCGTGTGAGCACGAAACGCCCAATGGCCGATGAGTTCCTGCACGGCGATTTCGTCATCGACGATGAGGTGGGGTCGCTTCATCGAAAAATTCTCGAACAAGTGGCGTACGCAGTAGCCACAATCCAGAGGACACCCGACGATGTGATTGAGACTTAAGCCCGACTTTCGATAGTCAATGAAATTCCGAAGGCTTCGAGGTAGATCATCCGGCGCAGGGCGCACGGACTTCAAATTTAAGAATTCTGCTTTTGTCACGTGTACCTCCCAAACCCACAGTCGGACAGTGAACTGCAACACAGGAAAACACAAGTTAGCCGCGAGGAAACATCAACCACCATCACTCTATGCTGCGATGTTCCTTCGAAGCGACCTCGCATCGACCACGCAGAGAAGCATGTATCCAAACGGGATATTCTCACCGCCAGACACGGACCAGCTAGCGAGCAAACTAGTAGATCATGAACAGTATCGTCACGGAGATTGTCATGTGACACGTTTTAGCGCGACATGTGGTGCGACTGCTTTGAGGAAGAGGGCCGCTACGCGCCTTAATCACATCCATCCAGACGCGACAAAGAGTTCCGCTGCTGTTTCAGCCATTCTGTATTGCCCGATTGCTGGCCATACAGAATTCTGTTATTCGTTCCTCTGCTTGCGGTGAGCAGAGGAAAGTGGTCATGGCGATCAACACAACGAAGGACGCGCTGAATTCTACAAGCCGTCACTCCATAGAGAAGCTCGAAACTCTGAATTTCAAGGTTCCGGCCGACTTCAAGAAGGCATTTAAAGGTTATGCCGTTGCCCAGGGTATGACGATGGTTGACTTGCTTCGTGAAGGATTTGAACTCAGCAAAGACAATCGTAAGTCCTGATGCAGCCGATCAAAAGCGGAATATAGTATGTCCGTCAGCGGCGCGAAAACGGCTTGGATTGAGCATCTGGATGTCAGCAGTGTCCAGATTGATGGTCTAGTTCGGGTCGCAGGATATTTGCCTGATGGCCGTCCGCCCGAAGAAGTTGTGACCATGGAGAAGGCCGCCTCATATGGCGCCTACGCGGTGTTTTTCGAAGCGGGGAAACAAGGCAGGCCGGGGGCACCGCAAGCGTTCTTATTCGTCGATGATGGGCCTGCTAATAATCCGGCGTTTGCGGAGTTGCACAAACGAATCTGGAGTTGGGGCGGCGTTCCACTCCTTTATCGGCGGATACCAGGCCTGGTGCAGCTCTTCCGATGCGCCCACAAGGCCGATTTCATTTCGGCTTCGGGAGATCTAGTCTGCAAACCAGTTAAAACACTGGGACTCGCTTCACGTATAGTTGCAAAAGAAGCTTGGTGGGACGCAGAAAGACTGCGAAACAGCACGCTTTGGGATGATCCAGCAGCTTGCAAGCTACTTCTATCCGCGTCGAAATCGGCACATCGCCTGCTTGTCGATGCCGTTAGTGGCCTCCATTCTAGACTGAAGAGTAGTGGTCTACTGAACGCAGGGCTTCGACGCCGCCTTCTTATCCTTTCACTCCTCATTGCTTATCTGGAAGAACGCGGCGTTCTCCCAGCCGACTTTTTCGGGCAATTTACTGAAGGTGCCACGAGATTTTTTCATGTTCTTGAGGACGGTCCTGCGCTTGTACAACTTCTTCGATCTCTTGAAATGCGCTTCAACGGCCACATTTTCAGAATTCACGACGAGGACCGCGCCGCACTTGAGAACAGCACGGAACTTCAAGGTTTCAGCACGCTGATAGAGGCGCGGGTTGAAGCAGGAGGGCAGCTCAACCTCTGGGCGCTCTACTCTTTCCGCGATTTACCCGTCGAGGTTATCAGCCATATCTATCAGCTATTCGTTTCCGACACCGATAGCTCCGTCTATACACCTCCTTCGCTTGTCCGCCTCATGCTTGATGAGGCATTGAGCTGGCAACGACTTGACCGGGTGATCGACCGAGACGAACTCATCCTCGATCCTGCATGTGGCTCTGGTATTTTCTTGGTCGAGGCTTACAAGCGCCTCGTGCTGCACTGGAGAAGCCGAAACGGCTGGGCTAAACCTGGTGTCCATGTGTTACGCGCATTAGTCGAACGCCTTCGCGGGGTTGATGTCGAAGGTGGCGCGATCGAGCTAGCAGCATTCAGCTTGTGCCTGGCGCTATGCGACGCGCTGGAGCCTGAAGATATCCGCGCAAGTGTTCAGCTTTTCCCAAAGCTAAACGACCGTACACTAATAGAATCCTGCTTTTTTGAAGCAAAGGAGAAAAAACGCATTGTTGGCCCTATCGGCGTCGTTGTTGGTAATCCACCCTTCGTATCCGCCCTCAAGACGCAAGGTGCAATCCGAAGCTATCAGCGCTTCACAGAAGCTATCGGTACTGGGGCAGACAAGCAGATTGCGTACCTGTTCTTGCATGAAGCCATGGAACTTCTCGTTCCTGGGGGTACGCTCTCCATGCTTCAACAGTATAACCTGATCTACAACGCCAGCTCCGCACCTGTTCGCACTGCCTTTTTTTCACGTTGGGATGTGCGCGAAATCCTCGATTTTGTGTCGATTCGTGGATTGTTTAGCAAAGGTGGCGCAGACACTAAAATTGTCGCCGTCGTTGCGGATGCGGCTGAACCACCCAATAACCGCAGAATCTTGCACGCTGTTTTTCGTCGCGCTGGTCGTGCCGATGCCGAACAAGGTTTCGATATCGATTATTATGATTTGCATTGGCTACCGCGCAGTGACGTTCTCGCGGAACCCGGACCTGAAATTTGGCGTTCGGGTCTCTTGGGCGGGGCGCGCGCTTACAGCCTCGTCAAAAGGCTCAAGCAATATCGTACGCTTAAGCAGCATGCCGCTGAACGAGGGTGGCATGTTCGCGAGGGGTTCGTTGAGGGCCAGAAGGGTGTATCCCGGCCCTCTGATCACCTGATCGGCAAGCCACTTCTGCCCTCGACCGCTCTTTCCGTGACCGGCATCGACAAAAGCCAAATCACTGTAGTGCCAGACAAGCCGATTGAGGGCCCTCGCTCGGCCGAACTCTTCACTCCGCCTATGCTCTTGGTCCGCGAACATGAAGATTTGCCAAATGCGATTTGGTCTGAAGAGTATCTCACCTTTAAGAACCAGATCGTCGGATTCGCCAAGGCTGGCCGCGACGATCTAGAGGTAGTTGCACGCTGGCTCAAAACTGAGTCGATCGCGTTGCGCGCCTATGCAGCTGGGATCAGCACGAAGCTCTTCACCCAGAAGGCGACTAATATTGCCGGAGCTGATGTGCTTGCTTTGCCATTTCCTGAGGATGGCGATCTCGACCTCAGCGACAATGAGCGAATTGTTGCCGAGGATATCGTCCACCAGTATCGAGAATTCGTTCGCAAGGGCAACGAGTCTTGTCTTTTACGCGAGGATGCCTGCCAGGTACTTGACGACTTCGCACGTTTGTTCTGCAAGCAGATCAACACAGTTTATCAAGAAAAGCCGCTGATATCGCTGACACCGCGGCGCTGGTCAGGAATCGTCTGCCAGCCCTTCGTGTTTGGGACTGGGGTGATCGATTGGGACGGCGAAGATACGCTGCACGACAAGATTGATGTTCTACTAAGGGAACAAAAGGGCACGTCGGTTTCCATTACACGCATCGCAAGAATATATGACGGGCATTTTATTTTCCTTCTGAAGCCGGATCGTCTTCGTTACTGGCTACGTTCGGTGGCATTGCGCGATAGCGACGACGTATTGGCCGATCTTCGGGCGCAAGGATTTTGAATGCTGGCGGATTCTGACGGAGTTAATGTTCAGAGTGGGGGGTTATCACCCGACCTACATCGTCCGAAGACTTGGCTTCATCAACTGATAACTTTCATTCTGGAAGAATTGCCGAGCTGGCGGGATCGTGGTGGTCGACCAACTGCGGATTCTGAAACACAACTAACCTCGCAACTCTGCGCTCACCTTAACGGCACCACCCGAAAATCTCCCGGCTGGGACGTTCTCCAGTTCCGCATCGAAGAGCCCGACGAAACGAAGCTTTCGCGCCGAATTGATCTCGTTGCAGCGCCAGCGGGAGAGGTCATCTGGATTGAAGGACGCCGGCATGACGATTTTGATACGCTTCTTCCAATTGAATGCAAACGACTTCCCACACCAAAGGGCAAGAACCGAGACAAGCGTGAGTATTTGCGCGTTGCGAACGGCAGCACTGGTGGCGTACAGCGCTTCAAGGCGGGATTGCACGGCGCGGCGCACGAACAGGCAGTCATGATCGCTTATGTGCAGACGGGCGGCATAGTGTCTTGGATCAACCGACTCGATTTCTGGATTCGCGCCCTATCTCGTGTTGGTATTTCCGGTTGGAGTCTTGATGATCGTCTGAATCTAGTCAGCCACGACACCAATCTGCGTATCGCCGTCCTATCATCCGAACACGAACGAGAACTCAACCTAAACAGAATTGAGCTTCGTCATTTGTGGGTCGAGATGTGAACGTCTCGGGTCAATTTCACCATCGAATAGACGTGAATCAACTAGCGGATAAGTATAGGAGCGGTGGCTGAAAATATCAAAAACATTTCGTTTGCCATCTATGTATATTCGTGACGAAGTTGTTCAAATACATTTCGCACGAAACTTGAAAACTAGGCCATTTAATAAACAGATTTGCGGAAAGCCGACATGATGACGTGAATAATGGCGACGCAGGCGCAAAAGTCTCTTAATACGGTCGCCCGTCAATCCCCATGTTTGACGAATAGAGAAGTTGATAAACTCTAATTTTGTAAGCTGCCAATCAAAAGCGCATGGACATGCGCCGCCTCGTCGGAAAAAATCTCACCCGCCTAAGAGATGAGCGGAATATGACGCAAAAGGAAATTGCGGCGATCAGTGGCATCAGCCAGCAATATCTGAGCAGCCTGGAACGCGGAAAACGGAACCCAACCGTTATTACAATCTATCAGATTTCATTGGCGCTCAACGTGGATCCGATGGAGTTTCTTCGACGGATCAAGAAGCCGAAAGATTAGCACCACGGCTCGCGATGTCCGTGCCACGGCCGGGCAAGCCCCTCGTTGATGAGAATTTGGCTTACGTCGTTGCCGTTGACCAAGACCCTTGCGAGGGTGCGGCCATACTTGTCCTTGCCATTTCGGAGGATCTGAATGCGTTGTCCGTTCGCCAACTCGGCGAGCCGGCGCTTGGCCTTCTTTGCCATCTGGATTTCATAGGAACATTTTCCGTCGATCTCGGCGGTATCCAGGCCGAGAACCCGCACACGCTCCGAGCCGTGCTTCATGCCGATCAGGAAACTGTCACCGTCCCAAACGCGCAATTGCTGTGGCTGGCATGTCGCAGCACAGAGATACACGGCAACAACGATGTGGCTGGTCATTCTCTGTTGAAGTCCCCTATTCCGGACAGATCAACGCCAATGTCCGCCTTGTTTGGATCCTGCGCCCATAGCTGTTGCCGGAGTTCATTCCTGGGGTCCGGACTCGCATTGTCAGCCTCTGGCGCCGGCGCTCCCTCCACTGAGGCGGCCGGGTCCGGAGCAGCCAGATCAACGCTCTCTCCTGGGTCTTTTGCCGTGAACACATACTCACCGTCGAAATACCCGGTCTGGTATGCCTCGATGGCATCTTCGAACGCCTCTTGAACCGGCGTGCCGTACCACTTCGTCACGACCCGATAGACGCGGGCGAACAGCGCGGTCCCGATTTTGATGTTGTTGCAGGTGTCGAACACATCCGCGGTGACCTGGGACTTGTCGGTGACGCCAATTCCAACGGGGTATTGCGTGAGCCCGACGCGCACGACGGCTTTGCCGAGGTGATCCTGAACCAGCTTCATCGCTTCTTCGGGTGATTTGACCTTCGGCACCAGAAACGTCTTCGATCCGGCACGAACGGTCACGTTCAACGGATCTTCTGATCCTGCCGCCGCAATGAACTCTTCAACGATGGCAGGGGTCAAGGAAGGGTCGGCACACTGTTCTATCAGGGCGGCATCTATCATGGCTTCACTCGTTGAATGCGATCACCAGCGGAACATCGAACAGCTTTGCCCAGGCTGTGACGCTGGCACGCTGAATAGCGGTAATGTTGCTTCCGCCGGTCCACCAGCCGTTGGCGATCGCCACGATGATATCGGCGTTCAAAGCCATGGATTGCAGGACAGGCCAGATAATCAACTGCTCGTAGCAGATCAACGGCGCTGCGCGATAGCCCGCGACAGGCATAACTGGATTGTAGAATATGTAGGCGTTGGCTCCGCCGCCGTCTCCTGTGAGCCGGCGCCAAGGCTGCCACATGGAAACCGGGACCGGCATGCGTTCGCGATAGAGGATCCGCGTGTCCGACTTCGCGATCTCCACCATCACCGTGTCATAGCCGCTCTTTTGAATGGCCGCGGCGCCCCCGATCACGGTCACTGACAGATCCGACAAAGCATCTGTCCAGAGCCGTTCCGTCGTCGGAGTCCATAGTCCTAAAGCGCTCTCGGGCAGGACCGCTACCTTAGCCCCCTGCCCGGCCGCCTTGCGAACCATGGCGATTGTTTCCTGCTGCTGCTCATAACCGGCGTGCTGTCCAGCCCCTTCATAGCGGAAAGTGGTGTTGATGCCGGTCCAACCCTCAATTACGTTCGGGTCCGTCCAGAATGCGGCGGACCAAGCAGCACATCCGGCGACAATCGGGACCGCGATCCTCCAAAGGCTTGTGGTCATCATGAGCAACAGGATCGCGGTCGCTGCCAGTCCGAACCAGCTCCATCCCGGAAAGAGCACGCCGGCCGCAGTGATCGGGCTGGCCCAACCCATGATTCCGAAGGGTGGCAAGCTCATCAGAACGCTTGCGATTAGATACCGCAGCATTCGCGGCCAACCGGATCGGCCCGACCACAGCGCGGAATAGACGGCGACAAAGACGAGAGACGCTGCGAACCAAAGGCCGATTCCGATAGCATATTGGGATCCGAAGAATATGGACGCGCCCTGCGGCAAGCCTCGTGAGGCTCCGAGGAAGTGCGCCGCTGCCACCAGCGCCGCCACGGATCGGGACGGAGAATAGGCCCAGAAAGCCGGAAACAGCATTCCGGCCGGCAGCAGAAGCACGTTGCCGGACCAGCCGATTGTGCCGGTCGCAATGCCTCCCAGGACGCAAAGCAGACCCCGCGCGAATTTAGGGCTGGAAGGTGAGCACTTCTCGCGCCAGGCCGAGAATGCCGCTCGCCGGGATGGGGCCAAAATATCTTGAATCATAAGAAGCCACGTAATCGGAATGAACAAAGATATCGCCCGCCGGAACGATACCCCCGGCATAGGCGGTCAATGGACGCCCCTGCTCGTCCTTCGCCTGGATGGAAGAATGCGCCAGGAGCTCGCCATCGACGGCAACCTGATTGCCCTCGATGGTGACGGTCTGTCCCGGCAAGGCCACAACGGTTTTGATGAGCGGTGCCATGCCGCCGTTGCACAAACCTGCAGGAAGATAGAGCCGATCGCGCGCCAGTTCGATCGCCGGCGAATTCGCCGGCGGACAGATGAACAAGGTGTCCCCCCGGCGAGCTTCCCTGGACAGTTCCTCGATCCGCCAAAGTCCGAGTGGGAAACTCGGTGTGGTGTTGATCCGGTAGCCGCCGAGAAAACCGGCGGCGGCAATGCCGCCAATCGCTAATCCGGCCAGCGACAGGATTGCCAAGGCTTTCCGCTTGCCCCGTCGCCGCGCCTTCTCTATCACCGGGTCATGCCCTGATCTTTGACCTGTTCCTTTTTCAACACCTGCGCTTGAGCTTTCTCCTGGGAACGCTTCTTTGCATCGACTTTCTGCAGCGCGTTGAACTTCGGCCATGCATCCGCAAGCTTGCTCCGATCTTCATCGGCAACCCGGGCGGCGGCCTTTTCAAAGGCAGGCCCCTCCGGTTTGAGACCGGCCATGAACGTTCTCTCGCCGAACCTCTGGTCCAGCTTCGCGGCGACTTCACCGAGCTCGGCCTCGACCATCTTGTCCGCCAGAAGGAAGGACAGGCCCGCATTCAGGTCGTTGCGGTCGATGGCATCGCGGATCCGCGACAAGACGCCATCGGCCGCCGGCGACAGCGCCGGCACATCGACGCGCGACAGATCCCGCTCCCGTTCCAACTCCACCGTGCGCAAGTCTCCGATCTCGGCCCTGAGACGGATGTAGTTTTTCACATCGTCGCTGAGCTGCGGAACGTTGTTCAACGCCTGCTCGCGAGCTTCGCGAGCGGACTTGCCCGCAAGCATTCCCGTCTTGCCGCGTAGCGATCCGAACTGTTCGGGCGCATTCGCCAATTCTTCAGCGAGCTTATCGCGGGCGGACACCTGCTCAGCGCCACTCGATTTCACGATGTCATCGATCCGCATCGACTTTACGGCCTCGTCCGGCTGCTCATAGACGAGACGGGCGCGGTTCTGGATTTCAACCCAATGGGCTGTCAACGTTGCATCGGACTGCAATTTGGCCTCCACAGTCTCAGTGACGGATAGTGCCCATTCCTCAACGCCTTTGATCCAGGGCTGCAGCGGGGCCGCCTGTTCGCGTGGCTCTGTTTGGACGGTAAGTGCGTTTGTGGCAAGACCGCGTGAACCAATGCCAAGCTTTGCGCCGAGCACGGCAAGCCGCTCGCCGAGCGCCAAGAGCTTCGCCCTTTGCTCGCCAAACCAACGGCGCTGGTTCTGCACCATGGCCTTCGCAACCCGAAGTCCGTAGAGACCCCGACTGCCCGCGTAGCTGAGCGCCTGGGCATAGAGTTCCGAGCCCGCATAATCGAGCGTCGTATCCTTGGCACCTTTCTTGGAAAGAACCTCGACCAGGCCGCCATTCTTCGCAAACGACAACGCTCCGTGATAGAGCTTCACGTCTTCCCGGTGCCTGGTCATCGCGACATAGGTCAGATGCCGGTCCAGCGAAAGCGTTGCCAGAACCTTGACCTTGTCGACGGTCGCGCCTTGAGATTTGTGGATCGTCGTCGCATAGCCGTGATCGACATTGCGATAGGTCTTCTGGTTGACCTCGACGCGCCGGGTTTGATCCGATCCCCCACTACCACCAACAGCCCCGATCTCTGCAACAATGCGCCCCTCACCCGCTTCGACCACGCGGCCGATCATGCCGTTCTTGACGTTTAGGTCTCGGTCGTTCTTCAGGAACACGATCTGATCGCCAGCAGCAAAGAACCGTTCGCCGTCCTCGGTACGGAACTTGTGCCCTTCCTCAATCAGACCGCGTTCAATGAGCGTGGCGCGTGCCAACTTGTTGAGCTCAAAAACATCAGCTCGAAGATGGGCAAGCATCAGCATCGACTTCGAGGGATCGTAGTCGGCCGACCAGTCATCGATCATGCCTTTGATGACCTGATCCTTGAGCGGCATGCTGACAACGTGACCGTTGGCGCGATACGCGTTGATCGCTTTGGCGACATCGCCCCGTGCAAGATCCATGGACGCATCGCGCATCCACTGTTCGCGCTGACGGTAGATCGTGCCAAGTTCCGCGTAGCCCGTTCGGCCCGTCAGGGACCGAAACGCGGCACCGGCTTCGATCGGCTGCAGCTGCTCCGCGTCCCCGATCAGAATGAGCTTGGCTCCGGCCTTCGCGATCGTCTCGACAAAGACGCACATCTGCCGACTATCGACCATGCCCGCCTCATCAATCACAAACACGGTCTTTCTATCCGGAAGCCCCTCACCCCGCGCCCACGACAATTGCCAGGACGCCAGGGTGCGCGATGCGATTCCAGCTTCCTTCTCCAGCCCCTCGGCCGCCTTGCCCGCCAGGGCGGCGCCGGCGACATGATAGCCGTTCGACTCCCAGACCTGACGGGCGGCTTTCATCATCGTGGTCTTGCCCGCCCCTGCCCGGCCGACAACGGACGCCATTCGCTCATCGGCCGTGATGCGCTCAATCGCAACACGCTGTTCATCGGAAAGCTGCTGGATCTTGGAAAGGACCGCGGCGCGAGACCGCTCATCGACGCCATGGGAGGAAGCGGAAACAAGGTGATCGGCCCGCCGCGCCATCTCCGATTCGAGCCGCATCATCTCCCGGCTGGTGAGCTTCGCCGGTTCCATTTCGCAGGTTTCCGGATCAACCGCTTCGACGGCGAGCTTCACGACATCCGGGGAATTCAGAACGCGCGCCAGCAGGTCCTGGAACTTACCCGGATCGTCCACATAGCGATGAAGGTATTTTGCAATGTCCCGCTCATCGAAAACGCTCTTCTCGCGTGTGATCGCATCAATGACAATTTCCGGGCGGCGTTTGATACGCCGAACGTTCTCCAGGCAACTTTCCGCATGCCAGACCGCTCGTTCCAGATCGGCTTCACGTCCTTGGGCTTTGGCTTCTTTGGCAATGTTGCGAGCCTGAACTCCGATCTTGGATGTCGGGCGAAGCTCGATCCCCTGAGCCTCATAGCTGCGGTGATCGATCCGCGTTTCCTGGCCGGCTTGCTCCAAACTCTTGTTTGCATGCGTGGCCCAAAGCTCCCGCCACTGTTTCAGCGTTTCCTTGTCGCCAGCCCATGCCTTGTACTGGATCTTGCCGTTCTTCTGACCTCCCGCCCGAACCGGTTCTCCTTTCGCATCGAGAAGCGTTTCCCACTTCGACCCGAACCCCGCCTCCGTCAAAGGAGCCATCGTCAGCATGACATGGACATGCGGATTGTTTTCTTTGTCGTGATAGACCCAATCCGCAATCATGCCTCTCGATGTGAAGGCTTCGCGGACATAGCCTTGGACGAGGGCAACGTTCTCTTCGCGGCTCAATTCCGACGGCAGCGCGAACACGATCTCGCGGGCAAGCTGCGCATTGGCGCGGGTCTCATGCGCCTCGACCGCATTCCAAAGAGCCTCGCTCGCGCCGGCGACACTCCGCCCGTCGATCAGTGTCCGGAACCACTGTGGCGTCTGATCCGGCAGCGCCAGTTCCTCATGAACCAGATCGCCGTCCTTATGGGCGTAGTTGAATTTCTTGTGGTCCAGATCGTTCGATACCGTCATCTGGGTACGATGCCGGTATGCCGCCGCCGCGACACTCGACCGGCCTTCGCTCCGGGAGATCACCTGAACATGGAAATGATAGATGGCCATGGAGGGCGCTGAACCTGCGGGCGGCGATGATGGGGGCGAACGGTGGCGGGTTGAAGCGAGCGAAGCGAACAGCCAAGCCTCTGAAATTCATTTCAAGGGCCTGGCGTCAAACTTCGCGACAGAGTTGCGAAGACACTTGACGCTTAGCATACCGGGATTGTATCCACAATCCTATAAGTGCGCTCTACACTCAACGATTGAAAATCGTTTCCGCCTGAGAGCTATCGCCGTTGGCGGCGATAGGGCGCTGGAAGCGCCGTCCTGCCTTTTTCAAAAATTCTGATCTTTGCTGTTCTGCCGAGCAGGTGATGTGGCAAATCCTCCACCGCCCAGACCCGGTTTACCACAGGCTTCGGCTTTCTCTTCAGCGCTTTATGGGGAGCGCGTTCAAGCCTTCGCCTGCTCCGTCCGGTTTTCCTCAAAACCGGACTGCGGCCCTCACGGGCTGGAAAACCGGATCTTCAATCAGCGCATAAGTCAGTCGTAAGGCCTTTTCGCTTCTATTCAGCGGACTCCTTCTTGGTTGTATCCACGACAAGTTTTGCAACCAAGCTCGACTTGAGGAATATGACACGCTATGAGCGAAGCCATTGCCTTTAAACAACCCATTTCAAAACAAGGAACATCTGATGGCTCCGCGCACTTCCAAAACCGCCTCCGAGCAGATCGACGACATCGAAGCTCAGATCGCCAAGCTCCAGCAGAAGAAAAGACAGGTGCTCAAAAAGCAGTCTGAGCGGGTCGCCAAGCTCGTCATGGAGAGCGGTCTCGCCGAACTCGACATCGATGAGGCCGAACTCGCCAAAGCCTTGAACGACCTCGCCGCCCGATTTCAAAAGCCGGCCGCTTCACAAAATCACGCTGCAGCTCCGCAGAATTGAAGGGCAGTTCAGAACGCTCGAAAACCGGAGAAGGCGAACGCGATTGCTGGACCGCAAGAAAGACGCACGCGAAAAAATCCAGCTTGGCGGCCTCATCGTCAAAGCCGGACTTCGCAAGACAGACAAGGCCATCCTACTCGGCATTCTCATGGATGCTTCGAACCGCCTTGGCGACATGAATGAGCGCGACAGATGGCGCGTAATCGGAAAGGCCGCATTCAAGAATGACACTCAAAAGGGCGCTGCTGTTCCTGATCCCGATAGCCCTCATGCTAATGGCACTATGGGGCCTCACCGGGATTGAAACCTGGCTGGCTTCCATCGCCACGACGCAGAAAGCCTATCTGTTGCTCGGCCGGATCGGGCTCACCCTTCCCTTTCTTGTCTCGGCCGGCCTGGGGCTCATCGTTCTCTTCTCGGCGCGCGGCAGTCTCGACATCAAATGGGCTGGCTTCGGCGTGCTGACCGGTGGCCTGCTGGTTTTTGCTATTGCCGCGCTCCTGGAGGCGCTGCGGCTCGATGCTTTCTCAGAGCAAGTTCAGCCTGGATCGGTTCTGCAGTACGCCGATCTCTATTCGATCGGTGGTGCGGTCGGGGCGCTCTTTGTCGGTCTGTTCGGTCTGAAGGTCGGGCTGAAAGGCAACAATGCCTTCGGCGACAACCGGCCGAAACGGGTTTCCGGCCGCCGAAGCATCCATGGCGAAAGCGATTGGATGGACGGTAAGACCGCCGCAAAGTTGTTTCCCGAAGACGGCGGTATCGTCATTGGAGAACGCTATCGGGTCGATCAGGATAGCGTTGCAGAAATCAATTTCGATCCGCGCCACAACAACACCTGGGGCAAGGGCGGCAAGGCGCCCCTCGTCGCTTTCGACCAGGGCATTGGTTCCACACACGGCATCGTCTTTGCCGGCTCAGGCGGATACAAGACAACGTCCGTCGTCATTCCCACCTGCCTCCAATATCCCGGGTCGATGATCGTCCTCGATCCCTCGACCGAAATCGCGCCGATGGTATCGGAAAGCCGTAGTTCGATGGGCCAGAAGGTCATTTGCCTCGATCCGAAAAACCAACAAGTCGGGTTCAATGTCCTCGACTGGATCGGTCAATTCGGCTCCTCGATGGAAGAGGACATGGCAACGGTTGCGGCCTGGCTCATGTCGGAGAAGCCGCGGATAGCCTCCGGAGCGGACGACTTCTTCCGCACCAATGCGGAACAGCTCATCACCAGCGTGATTGCACATGTCGTCTTTTCCGATCTGGAGAATACCTCCGGAAAACGATCACTGCGCACGGTGCGCAGCATTCTCACCAAACCGGAAGAAAACCTGAAAGAGTTCCTGGCCGACATTCACGACACGGCGCCGAACGAGTTCGTCAAAGAACTCGTCGGACCCTTCATCAACATGACGCCGCAAACGTTCTCCGGAGTCTATGCGACTGCCGCCAAGGAAACCCACTGGCTCTCCTACGAGACCTATGCCGCGCTCGTCTCCGGCAACACCTTCAAAACCGACATCATTGCCAACGGCCGGACAACCATCTTCCTCAACATCGATCTTTCCACCCTGGAAAATCATCCTGGCATGGCGCGCGTGATCATCGGCGCGTTCATCAAAGCCGTTTACAATCGCGATGGAGACATCAACGGCCGGGTTCTTTTCCTGCTCGATGAGGCCGCACGGCTCGGCTACATGCGCATCATCGAAACGGCACGCGATGCCGGCCGCAAATATGGAATCTCGCTTCTGATGCTGTTCCAGTCGCTCGGCCAGATGCGGGAGGCCTTCGGCGGCAAGGATGCCACATCCAAGTGGTTCGAATCCGCCTCCTGGGTGTCCTTCGCCGCAATCAACGATCCGGACACGGCGCGTTATATTTCCGAGCGATGTGGCATGACGACAATCGAGGTTGACCAGGTGAGCCGGTCCTTACGTGGCGGGCAAGTTTCGCGGAACCGCTCCCGTCAGCTCTCTCAGCGTCCTCTCATACAGCCGCATGAAGTTCTGCAGATGCGGTCCGATGAGCAGATTGTGTTTACCAGTGGAAATGAGCCGTTGCGATGCGGCCGGGCGATGTTCTTCCGACGGAAAGAGATGACTGAAAAAGTGGCGGCGTCGCGTTTCGGAACAGAGCGACGGTAAGGATGCGGGAACCCGCCTGGTCGAGGCCAATTGCTGCACAGGTAGATCTTCACCAGGAAAGACAACGGTGAAAGCGGGAATGCAAATTGCCGGTCGTCAAGCAAGCCTTGGCCCGGTCGATCCGGGCCAGGGCTTTGCATCGCGAACACAAGAAACGGCCGCCTTATAAGGGCGGCGCGCTTTCGATTGTTTTGTCTTGATCCGCCGCAATGACCGCAAGCTCTGCTCTCAAGATCTCCAGCTCTGCCGATATCTGGCGACGCTCGCCGGCATCGGCAGCATTGCGGAGTTCTGCGCGAAGTTCTTCAATCTGGATTTCATGGTGCATCGTCATCTCCCTTTGAGTGTCTTCGAAAGATGACGCCCGAAGGTGTGGTGGTGAGGCTGGGTCAAGGATCGCGCAAGCGACCGCCGGCGGCGGCGTGCGGGGGTGCCGATTTTCTGGTACAGCCGGAAAATTGGGGGGACCGCGCGTCCTTGGGGCAGACTTGCCGCCGCACTACACTCGGTCGATCTGAGCAGACCAGGCCTCACCCGGTTTCGGCTACAAAAGAAGGCTGCCGCGCTCGATGCGCGGCTACCTTCTCAGCTTTCGAAAAGGAAAACACGGATGAAGGTCGTGAATCGATTGAGGGTTATCGATTCATAGAAGTCATTGGACGGAGCCAGCCTCGTCAGCGAAACTCTTCCCATGCAGTCACAACAACGCGAGCCGGTCCATCTTCGCCGCATTGACCAGGCCCGGAACATGCGGCGGTTCTATTGCCTCACCGTTCAGCCAACGCTGTTTGGCGGCGCTTCGCTCATTCGCGATTGGGGGCGTATCGGAACCCGGGGACAGACGATGATGGAAACATTTGACTGGCCGGCCGATGCCACCAATGCCCTGGTGCGGATAGAGCGATCCAAAAAGCGCCGGGGATATCGGGAGACAGTCGAGAGCGTCGAATAGCTACTTCGCCGATCGGGTGGCAGATGCGTTGCGATCGGGAAACAGCGATCGAAGGCCCCGCTTGTGGCGAGGCCTTCGTGATGGCCGCTTAGTCGCGGTTGCCAATCGGGCGAGACCAGATGAGCTGCAGGCCTTCCTGACCTTCCACCTCGATGAGGGTGGCGTAGATCGGGGCGGGGAAGCTCGGGTCGTCCAGCTTGACCGAGATGTAGTCGCGCTCGGTGTCTTTCGCCTGCTTCTGCCATCCGGCTCCAAGCTCAACTGAACCGGAGTAGATGCGGAATTGCGGGCCGTTTTCGGAGGGGTTTTCGACGCGCTCGAGGCGAGCCTTGACGTTGAGGGCCAGCGTCTTGATCTGACCGGTGAAGCCGTTCTTCGTGGTGATGAATGTGCCGATGTTTGCCATTGTCTTCATTCCTTCGATGTTTCGGGCCACGCCCTTCGCGGCCTCGATGGCTGTCGAAGAGACCGGGAACGATCGGCGCGCATTCCTGCGGAACCGAAATGAAATGCAGGACGGCGGAAAGACACTTTCTTGGCTACCCGCGAGGAATTCGAACACCAGTTCGAAGGGGAAGAAAGTTTCTAGCCGCCGTTGCGTCCAGCCGAGCGAGGCGAAGCCGGGTTCCGGTCAGACATGCCTCAATCGAGACCGCTTTGGGCGGCGCGTATGTGACATTTGATAGGAGGTGAAGACCTGCAAACCTCGCGTCCGGGCCAGCGATCCACGGCGGAACACGAGACGAGAATATGAGTGTGTGATTGGCGTTAGCACTGGTTCGGGGGATTGGCGATCCTCAAGCTGCGAACAGACCGGCAATTCTTGCGTCGTAGGTGTGCGTCCGACCGCCGGTCTGGAAGGCTCAAGCCAGCGAAGGAAACCGGGAAATGGTGCACATTGCGTCGGTGCCTCTGACACCGGCTCTCTCTTTGCCCGTTCCGTTTCAGTCGAATGTTGGTGCAGTGATCTCCTGCAGACCTGGACCAGCACGAGGACATCGGCCCGACTGCGCCGTGCGCCGCCATCAAGGCAGCGTTGTTGATTGCACGCCGGCACCTGGCGATAGCAGGCACGGGTGATTGACGGAGGGCTTTTCGCCCTCCGCGGCGGCATAGATTAGGGAATGTATCAGGCTGCCTCACGCTCTTCGCTGACATGAGCGGGCTGAAGTGCGTGCAGATAGGTCACCGCGCGCTGCGCATGGGCCGCCGCCTGAAAGATCGCCCGCTTGTCATCCTTGAGGACCTTGAGCCAGGACTGAAGGTAGCTGGCGTGATCCGGCCGGGGCTCGAGCTCCGGCACGATGCCGAGATCGGCGCAGAGGAAACAGCTTCCGAGTTCGGCCACGAGCTCTTCGCGTGCTCGTTCGGTGCAGTCCCTGTGGTAACGTGACAGATCGCGTCCGACCCTGCTTTCTGGTGCAGTCCAGTGGACATGCTCGTGGCTGAGGACCGCGACGTAGGATGCAGCGTCCCGGAACGTCTCGAAGGGCGGCATCTGGATGTGATCGCTTGCCGGTGCGTAGAAGGCTTTCGATCCGCCGTGGCGGATGATCGCACCGGTGTTGGCGAAGAACCGGTCCGCGTGCTCGATCCGTTCGACCGGATCGATGACCTTCTCCGGCCGGTGGTAATAGTGTTCCGGAAGCGCATCGATCTGATCGCAGTTGAAAACTGTGTACGTCTTCAGAAACGGGATATCGCGTTCGACCTCATCGCCGCGGGAATCCGTTTCGGTCTTGGTGAACCGGCTAGCATAGACGACGGTTGCGCCGGTTTCGCCCTTGCGGACCTGCGCGCCGATCTGGCTTGCCTGCCGGTATGTCATCCAGAGCGGCGCTTCAAAGCCGCGGGCCAGGCTTTCCGACCAGAGCAGCAGAACGTTGATGCCCGTGTATGGCTCGCCGGTATGTCTGAGCGGCCGTGTGATCCGGCCTTCGAGCCTTCCCCAGCTCCAGGGTTTGATCCAAGGGCGGGCTCCCTTCTCAAGATCGGCGACGATTTTCTCCGTGATCCGTTCGTAGATGTCGGCGCGCGGGTTTTTCTCTTTTCTCTTCATTTTTCAAACTTCCGGAATTCAGGACCGCGCCGATCGCGGTCCGTCACGGGGTCCGAAACGGCGGAGCGCGGAGGCAGGAGCTGCACCCAAGCCGGGCCTCGGTGCGCGAAGCGCGGCGGGGTGGCGCAGGGCCGGAACGAAGAGGAGGACGGCAACGCCGTTGCAGCTGCTGCCGGCTCCGCCCGGACTTTCCCAGGACGGGCCACGGTCGGGGCGGTCGCGCCGCAGAAAAGGCGGCGCCAGGCGCCGCCATCATGGATCAGATGAGTAGTCAGTGGATGGAGTGGCCGCCGCTATAGGGGTCGTACTCGAAGAGCACTTCGACATCGGCGTCTTCGATCTCGTCTGCGGGGAGGACGCCGTATTCACCGCCGGATTTAAAGAGGACGATCGGAGTCATGAGGGTGCGGGCGAGGTTCCAGGCGTGCTTCTGGGCGAGGGAAAGATCGTGCTGCATTTGAGGGCTCCATCGTTGGAGCGGGCCAATTCCCGCTCTTGATGGCTCCGTCAGTGTGCGGCTTAGCGGACGCGATCACCGGGCAGGCCAAAGCCAAGCGGCCGCAGCTCGCTAGCGGACCCTTTACGGGTTGATCGTGGAAGTCCGCGCCGCACCAGGAATGCCATCTCTCAAAAGAGCGGGATTGGATTGCTTCTGTGAAATGAGCCTGTTGCTGCACGCATCCTGGCAACGACTGAAGTGGATAATCAGCCATCCTCTCCAACCGCAGCGAAAAGTGGGAGGCCTTGAAGAACGGTGGTCTTGCCGCCCGGGAGCGCTCGAAGCGAAGTCAGGTCCGCTTCACGGCCTTGATGGCAGAAGCTTGGGCTGCTTGCTTGATGGTCGCGGCAATCTCTCGGAGGAACGCCGCGCTGACCGAGCCGATAGGCTCGGTGGAAACAAAGTCATAGTCCTTGTCCATCTCGACGCGATTGAACTCGTCGAGAATGACCCAGCACGGAGATGCAACGCCAATGCGCCGACACTCAATTTCAGGAACGCTTAGCGCAAGTTGGCCGTCCAAAGGCTGCTTGGAGGTAAAGAGAAAGAGAAACACGACGTCGGGGTTGCCGGGCGCCTTGATGACGACACATACAGGGCGAGGAATCCGGCCGGATTCCTCGCCCCTTTCCGCTTCGCGATGCCACAGATAGTGGAATTCGGCAACGTCACCCTGCTTAAACATCGTCCCTGGCATCGTCTTTGACAGGTTCAAGAATGGCTCCTAGTCCCGACATCAGCTCCTCATGGACATCGTCCGGCATATCATGCAGGGAATAGGACTTCGTCGGGCTCGGCTCACCGCGCATGCGGTGATAGTCACGGGCGGAAAGAACAAAAAGCTTCTCCTTGCCGTGCTTGGTGAGCACGACCGGCTCGATCATCGCCGCTTCGAGGATTTCGCCCGAGGATCGGTTCATGTCAGAGAAAGTGTACTGTTTCATCGCAGAGCTCCATCTCTTTACGTAAAATACGTATTTTACGTTGTTTTGTCAATTTGAACCCGTGATTCAGACAGGAAAGTGGGCGGAGCAAAAGCCCCGCCCTGGAACATCACCCAAACGCCGCCATCTGCAATTCAGCCGCCTTCCGGTCGACGGACTGGCCGGGATTTTCGACCTGGCGCTGGAAGGGCTTCCAGGCCTCGCCGACGACATCTTCATAGGCCGCCACGACACCTTCGGCCGCGCAGCGGAGCGCATGGGCCTGAAGGCCCATATCGGCAGCGAACTCGCGTTTGCGCTGAGCGGCGCCGTCGAAACCGACGGGACCGCCCTGGTCTTCGTCACGCATGTCATTGGCACCTTTGGCTGTTGCGTCGCGTGCCTCTGTCACGGCCTTGGAATAGAACTGGCCAGCGCCGTGGGCGGAGCCAACATAGGATCCGACAATTCGCTGGAGATGGATCTGCATGGCCCGGTTGCCGAGGCCTTCATTGAGGGAGTCCGCGGTACCGATGATCATCTGATGGTGGAGCTCGCGGATGCCGTCGCTGTCGATGTTGGGAAGACCGAAGCTTTCGGAGATAAGCGAGGCCTGGGCACTGTCGGGACAGGTGTGCCGGACCATTTCGAGGGTTGCACCCTTGCGGAGCTGGACGACCTTGCCGGATTGACGGGAGGGACGGGCGTTGCTGGACATGGGAGATCCTTTCCTTCGACGTTGGACCGAAGGCTCAAGCCGGCCCCTGCCGGCCCTCCCTTCGGGCGTGGGCAATAGAAGCCGGCGCAAAGACGGAGGCATCAAGGTCCGCTCGAACCTTAGACGAGCGAACCTGTCCAGCGGGCCAGCAGGGCTTATCAAGCCCTCGCACAGTTCCGCGGGACAGGTTTGACGAGGATGGGGCGTGCGGCCGCACTGCGGCGCGTCAGCGGCCTTGAAGGCTCCGGCCGCCGGTTTACGACCGCGTCCAGAACCGAAGGGAGGCCGGCAGGGGTGGCATTCCACCGGCACCCATCGTGAAGGAAATGAGCGGTGCCCCCACAAACGCCCATTCCGTCACAATGCGGATTGCGTATCGGCTCTGGTACCAGACCCCTCAATCGTGACCTTCGCCCTGACGGCTGCGATCGCCCGCTCCTGCCGGGAGAGTTTTCGGGTGAGGGCATCGATCTCGCCGCGCCGCTCGAAACTGAGCTGGTCCAGATACTCCCGAAACAAGACGTCGTCGGACCGTGTCCAGCGGGAGCGTCCACGTGGATGCGATCTTGCCTTGGCCCTGGCGCTGATCGCCATGCGCTCGGCTCGGGCCGCGATCTGGCGCTCGATCAGGTCGAGATGTGCCTTTGTCTGGCGGCGCGCGGTTTCCATTCGCCGGAGAAGTAGCAAACGGTTCATGGCGAACTCGGCCTCCACCCAATGAAGCTCGAAGGGCCGTCGTATGCATCGTGCCGGGCCGGATCGACGACGAAACCGAAACGGCCGATCTCGTATTCGGTGGACGGAACGAGAAACCGGCTTTTTCAGTCTTTGGCCCTCGCGCGCCGCCGAGAGTAGCGATGACCTCCACAAAACCGCCGTGCTGCTCCGACCTGATAGCGGAAATGACGATCCAGTCGCCAGCATGCCGGGCATGAAACGCACGCCGATCCTTCTCAAAGGACTGACCGGGTTCTAGCACAGTGCCGAAAATCGCTTCCCAGGCATCCGGCCAGCTGTCTTTCATGGTCTGCTCGGCGCTCCGTCGCTCAAAGCTGGTGAAGAGGTGCGGAAAGGCAAGTGCGACAATCGCCCATTCGGCATCTTCCTCGTACCAGCCGCCAGGCCGGCGAAGCCGCCGGTCGACCTTCGCGTTGCGTTCGGAGGAAAGATGGAAACCTCCATGACCGGCGGTCGAATGGCAGACCAGTCCCTCGGCGAAGACCGTCGCACCCTGCGACGGTCCCCATGGAGTGTTCCCGTGGCAGCGGACCTCCCGGCGTCCGAGGGCAAGCTCTTCGCGGGCGTGCTCGGCCTGTTCGAGCACCTTGGCGCGGAAGGCCTCCTCGCCGGCAAGCTCTCCGCCATGCCCATAGAAATCATTGCGACCGAGTTCGTCGAGCGGCCGGTGCACGCGCCAGGCCGTGGCCAGAAAGTGCGTATCACCGCGGCCGGGCAACATGGCGAAAGCAGTATCGCCGACGCGCGCAACGGGAAACCCTTCAGCGCCGGTGGCAAATTGAACTTCCGGCAGCACCATCGTATCGGGTTCTGACTGAGGGAAGGTCATGCCGCCCTCCCCTCGCCGCGATCGGCGGCGGCTTCATCAACGGTCATTTCGTGCAGCACGGCGTTGGGATAGCCGTGACGCGAAAGCCATTCGTCGGCCGCTTGCCGGTCTTCCGCGACATGAACCAGTTCGCCGGCGTCGCCGGGGCGGTCAAGCACGAGGATCGAACCGGCTACGGGCCGTTTGATGACCGAGAAGTCGAGAGCGCTATTAACCGAGAACGTTCGAAAGACCCGGAGCACCACGACAGCCTTGCTACCGAAGTCCCCGGCATGAAGCGTGAAGCTGGCCGGTATGAGCGTCTTGCCAACAATGGCGCCGGCCTGTTTCTTCACCAGCCGGCCGGTGTTGTTGTTGCGCTCCCACCCCTGAAGTTTACGGCGGTGCCGTTCGGGCGGACGGGGCGTGCCGTCGGAGAAGTGGATGATCGCACCAAGCGGGGCATGGTCGAAAATGGACTGAGCGGACATGTCGTCCTCCTCTTGAATTGATTGGAAACGAAAACGCCGCCGGACGGTGCCGGCGGCGCGAAGTGCATCGGAAAGGAAAAAGAGCCGCTATTCGGCGGCTTCGAGATAAGCCTCAGGGACGGCGTTCGGGCCGGTGTCGCTTGCCTCCGTCTCGTCGTTCGAGCCTTCCATGTCGCCGGCGTCCTCGTCCTGATCCTCGCCGATCTCGTTGCGTGCCTTCCAGTCGGCAAGTTCATTCGCGTCCGGCGCAAACAGTGCGGACGCATGGACAAAGCTCGCTTCCTTGAAATGCTCGACGAGGGCGGCACGGGTGTCGCGTACCTTGTTGCGCGGGAGAACCGAGGTGTCCGCGCAAGCCGCCTCGAGCGCCTGACGTGACAAGCACAGGAGAAAATCCTCCGTCCCCATGTTGGGCAGGAAGTTGTCGGCACCAACGACGTCGCCGGCGATGCGGGAGACAATGCCGCTGTTCGACATGTTGCGTCGGCACGACAGCACCTCGATCAGGATCGATCGCACCGCGACCCTGAGCCTATCCATGTCGAAAGAGAACTTGCCGGTTTCATCGACGAGAGAGGCTGCAAGGGGTGCTATTCTGCTGCGGAAGGAGATGGAATTGCCCGCTCCCGTATCGACGCGGACATTGTTGCCGGCAAAGGCGATGACGAGCAGCGCCATCAGCGTATCGTCCTCGATCGGTGCGCGGCCGAGCGCCTCGTGGAGCGCGTCGGTGCGGAAGTCGCCGATCATGTCCTGGCCCTTCTGGGTAACATCCGGGCGCTGCGCCGGCAGAGCGGCACTACCCTCCTCCGTCTTGTCGCTCGACTGTTTTCCGGTGACCGCTTTCGGCTCGGGCATCCGATAGACCACTGACTGCACCTTGCCATCGCGGTCGAGATACATGGCAGTCTGGTCGGACTTCTTCGGCTTTCCATAAACGCGCTCGGCCTTCTTCGGGAGTTCCGGTCCGTTCCAGCCGTTGACTTCGGTGATGATGCCGCCTTTCGGCAGATTGTTGGTCATCCATTCCTGCTGGGCGCCGAGAAATGCCTCGACGTCCGTCGTGTAGCGGCTGTCTTCGTCGGCCGGAGCGAACAGGTCCTCCACCCAGGCGATGCCGTAAGCCGTCGCAAGCTCATCGTCGAAACTGGCGTCACGGGCATACATGCGGGTCTTGGAAAGACCGTTGGCGACCGACCACCAGGAGGTTGTCTCGTTTCGCTTCGGCTTATGCGCTTTCCAGACTTGCTTTTGTTCGGCAAGCGAGGCCGACGCGATGGTCCTGAGCTGCCGCTCGTCTGGCATATCGCCCCTGGCCATCTGGTCGAGCATCGCGGGCAGCACATTCGCGAGAAGCCGGAGTTTCTTGATCTGGCGAACGGGAAGCGAAAGCGCTGCCGCAATGCCTTCCTCGCTCCAAGCGAGCGCGAACAGGCGCTCGATGGCGCGCCATTGATCGACGGGATTGAGCGGTTCCCGGGCGATATTCTCGACCATGGAGCGCATGGCACCGCCGTCCTCGGCCGCGTCGTCTACGAGCACCTCGATTTCGTCGAGTTCGGCGGCGATCGCGCCTCTGGTGCGGCGGTGACCGGCCTGAATTATGAAGCTGTTGCCACCGTCGGTCTCAGGTGAGACCACCGGCGGCTGGATGATGCCGACGGCCTTGATCGTGGCCACCATCAGGGCATCGGCCTGCGGGCTCGATTTCGAGCGGCGGGCATCGTCGGGATTGTCCTTGAGCGCACGGGGATCGATCTTCATGATATGCATGGGAAGCTCCTTTTCGGGATCTAAAGTGGACCCGGCACCACGCCGACTCCCTTTCTGGTCTTCTTCCTGAAGACATCCCCCGGACCGCTGAGCGGGCGGGCCGGTGCAACTGCGGCCGAGCATCCCTGCCTGGAAAGGCGAGCGGGGCTGACAGCCCTGCGCAGGACGACGGGCCGGGATTGCGAGCGGCGCGGTTGAGCGCAAGCGTCACCAGTTCGACCGATCTGTGACCGGTCGCCTTCCTTTCTTCCCCCTCTCTCCTCTTCCTTCGCCTGCGGGGTTTTCGAAATTGAGTGCAAGGGGCAGGCAACAGAGGATCTGTTTTGCCCCTAAGGATTCTGGACTTCTATTGAATGACGCTCATAATGACGCTATATTGCGACTAAATCAGCGGCATTTACGTGGAGCAACATCATGGATCTCGCAGCCTATTCGGATCACGGGCTGTTTGCGCCGAACAAGATCGCCAAGGCCTTTCGTACGACCAGCGAGGAAATCGCGCGAACCGTCGGTCTCGGCAAGGATGCGGTACAGCGCAAGGATCGGGTGCGATCCGACAAGACCCAGCGGCGGTTGCGTGAGATGGTTGAGATCGTCAACAAGGTAGAGCCGCGTTTCGGTTCTGCCCTGATGGCTTATGCCTGGTTTCGCTCAGAGCCGCTGTCCGGATTTTCGGGGCGGACGGCCATGCAGCTGGTGCGGGAAGGCCGCGCCGAGGAGGTTCTTGACTTCATCGACGCGGTCGACGCCGGCGTTTACGCTTGAGAGCGATGGTCAGCTATTCCGGAAAACTCTACCGGGCGCTCAATCCGGTCTATGCGCGTGAACCGATGTCCGGGCGGGGAGCCGCACTTTATGGCGGCCGGTTCAACCCTAAAGGCGTACCCGCGCTCTACACATCGACATCGGTGCTGACGGCCTTGCGGGAAGCCAATCAGGTTGGCGATCTGCAGCCGACCACGCTCGTCTGCTACCGCGCAGAGATCGAGATGGTCTTCGATACAACCGACCGAGCGGCCCTTGAAGCCGTAGGACTCAATGAGGTCGCCCTGGCCGATCCGGCCTGGCGCGACCAAATGAAGACCAGGGGACAAGCACGGACCCAGCGCTTTGCGAGCGATCTGGTCACTGCCGGCTACAATGGGCTGCTCGTTCGCAGCTTTGCCAAGGGGGCCGGTCCCGGTGACATGAACCTGGTGCTCTGGAAATGGGGGACCTCCGCATCTTGTTGCCTGGAGTTGATCGATGACGAGGATCGACTGCGTTAGGGACCATTGCTTCACGCCGCCTGCTCGGTGGGTAACGCCACCGTTGCAACGTCATCGGCGAGGTTTCTCTCAATCTCCGTAAGCTGCCGGCGTTTTTCGGCGAGTTCCTCTTCGAAGCCGAATTCCCCGCCCTGACGAGACTGATAGGAAGCAAGCCGGCGCTTTGCATCGTCGAGACGGAAGCGGTATTGCGCCCGCTCCTCCTCGAAACCGGAAAGCACGTGCTCTACGCGCGAGACCGCGCCGAGCGGCGTGACAGTCAGAGCAAGATCGATCCCGGTCTCCGCGCCAGTGCGCACAAGCGTTACGTCATAGCGGAAATCGTCCTGACCCAAACGCTGGCCGGAGAAGACCAGGTCGAAACCGCCGATCCTTGCAATGGTTGTCTCGCCCTCCTCCCGCAGATGCACGAGGGTCATGATTTCCTTCATGAGAGCACGGCCGGCGGGCTTGCGCTCGGTGAAGGATTGTCCGCCAACGGTGATAGCGAAAGCATCGCCACTGGTCGGGATCCTGCGTTCGATGTCCTTGCCGATCTCGGCGATCCGCCGCGTATCGTGCTCGATGTCGCGCTCGGCATTGCGGACCTGGCGGCGAACCGCGAATTGATCGTCGCGATGCGCGGCGCGCAGACGCTCAAGCCGGGCGATGTCGGCTTCCAGTCCCGCCTTCAGCATCAGGCGCTGATCGCCCGATGCGATGGCCTTCGCCATGGCGAACTGGTTGGCCTGCCCCTCGCCCAAATCTTCGAGCCGGCGCACGGAGGTGTCGCCGGAAAGGGCTGCGGCGATGAAGCGGGCCTTGCGCTCGTTGTTCTGCCACATCTGCGCGTCCATCGAGCCTTCGGTCGCATAGGCGAAGATATCGATCTCGTCATGCTGGTTGCCCTGCCGCTCGATGCGGCCCTCGCGCTGCTCGATCTGGGAGGGGAGCCATGGCACGTCGAGATGGTGGAGCGCCTTCAGGCGCAATTGCGCATTAACGCCGGTCCCCATCGTCTCTGACGAGCCGATCAGGAAGCGGACCTTGCCGGCATTGACGTCGGCAAAGAGCCGCTGCTTGGCCTCCGTCTTCTTGTAATCCTGCATGAAGGCGATTTCGGAGGCGGGAACTCCGCGCCGGATCAGCTCGTCACGGATCCAGCGATAGGCGGAAAAGCCGCGTGTTTTCTCGACGTTGATCGTGCCAAGGTCAGAGAAGATCATCTGCGCCGCGCCGGGCAAATCGAAAGTCTTGCCCTCGCGGGTGAGATAGGTGTTGTCGCCAGTTTCCTTCCAGATGCGGAAGCTGTTCTCGATCAGCTTGTTGAGCTTGTTGTCGGGCTCATTCTCCTCGCCGAAATCGACCAGCCTGAGATCGATGGCAGCATGGCGCCCATCGGTGATGACGGAGAGCAGAATATCATCGCCGGGCTGCGCCGGACCCTCGCGCTTCTCGATCGCCAAGATCCGCGCCTCGAGGACCTGCTGGTAGAGCTTGAAATACTCTGTCGGCTTGGCGGTGATGATCTGGCGCTTGCCCCTCGAAATCGCTGGAATTTTCACATACTGCTTCAGGTCGGCCGGGAGCACGACATCGGCGAAGGAGCGGAACATCGCGATCAGTTCCGGCACATTGACGAAGGTGGCGAAGCGCGAGACGGGTTTGTATTTGCCGGACGGTTGCAGTTCGAGTTCGGTTGCGACATCCCCGAAGGTCGAGGCCCAGGCGTCGAATTCGTGCAGGCCACGCTCTTTCAAGGCATCGAACCCAAGGAACCGCTGCACCGAGAACATCTCGCCAAGGGTGTTGGTGATCGGCGTGCCGGACGCCAGCACGAGCGCCCGGCCCGGGTTCTTCGTCTCGATGAAGCGGGATTTGACATAGAGATCCCAGGCGCGCTGCGAGCCGTTCGGATCGACGCCCTTCAGGGTGGACATGTTGGTCGCAAAGGAGAGTTTCCGGAACTCCTGCGCCTCGTCGACGATGATCTGATCGATCCCAATCTCGGAGATGGTCAGGAGGTCGTCCTTGACCGAGCCGAGGGATTCCAGCCGGTCCTTCAGGCCTTCCTTCAGCCGCTCCAGGCGCTTGCGCGACACCCGGTCGTCGCTCTCGACCCGGGTGAGCAGGTCTTCGTAGAGCGCAAGCTCATCCTCGATCATCTGCTTTTCGAAGGCGGCGGGGACCGCGATGAACTTGAAGGCCGAATGGGTGATGATGATCGCGTCCCAGGTCGCCGTCGCGGCGCGCGACAGGAAGCGATGACGCTTGTCTTTGGAAAAATTCGTCTCGTCGGCGACAAGGATGCGGGCCGTCGGATAGAGCGCCAGGAATTCACGGGCGGCTTGCGCCAGGCAATGACCGGGCACGACCAGCATGGCTTTCGAGATCAGGCCAAGCCGGCGCTGTTCCATGATGGCGGCCGCCACCGTCATGGTCTTGCCGGCACCGACGGCGTGGGCCAAATAAGTCGAGCCGGCTGAGATGATCCGCCAGATACCGCGTTTCTGGTGGCCGTAAAGACAAAAGGCGCCGGAGGCGCCCGGGAGCTGGAGATGGTCCCCGTTGAAGGATCGGGGAGCGATATTGTTGAAGGTGTCGTTATAGACCCGTGCCAGCCGGTCGGTCCGATCCGGATCGGACCAGACCCATGTCTGGAACGCGGTTTTGATCCTGGCGAGCTTTTCCTTTGCCGCCTCGGTGTCGACGACATTCAAAACCCGGCGCTCGCTGTCCCCCTCCCTGATCGTGTCGAAGATCTGCGGCACCCGGCTGTTGAGCGCGTCGTCCAGCAGCTCACCGGCGTGCCGGCGCTTGGTGCCCCATTTGGAGGTGCCTTCGGCGCGATAGTCGAGCTGCCTGGCATCGACCGTCCAGGAGGCGAGTTCGGCCAGGTGGTGAATGCGGATGTCCGCTCCCATCGTCTCCTTCACGAAATCGACGACGTCACTGGCGGGGATCCAGGGAGCCCCAAGACGCGCGGTGATGCCAGACGGGCTGAGATCGACCGGCTGCACCGCTTCGAGCGCTTCGACATTGCGTTTGAAAGCCGGGTCGAGTTCGGCTGCAGCTTGCGCCATCGCCAGCTTGTCGCGCACCGGGCCTGAGAGATAGGCGTCGGAGGTCTGCCACGAGCCATCTGCCGGGTCCCGATAGATCGCGCTGCCAAGCGCCTCAATCACAGTGGTGCGGTCTTCATGCAGCAACTCGGCAATATGGTCGAGATCGACACGGCCGCGCTCGTTGAGGACGACGGCGAGCGCATCCGCGGCATTGGTGATGACCGGGGCGACCCGCGGTGCAATCACCCGTTCGGAGAAAATCGGACCGGGCTTGGCCGTATCCGTGTCGAGATCGTAGGTCTCGATGGAGGCGACGAGCCAGCAGTCCGGATCGTCGAGGAAAGGCTGCAGGTTGGGCCGGCGATGCGTCTCGCGGGTTTCGCCGGTCTCATGGTTCTCGGCGATCGAGACCCTGGTGTGATTGATCGGACCGAAGTCGCGCACGAAGCTCGACCAGGCGATGCGCAGCTTCACCTGAAGGTCCCGCCACGGCTGATCGGTCTCCTGGGCTTTCAGCACAGCACGCACCGCATCGCGGATCGGGATCAGCTTTTTGACGATGTTGATCTGCTTTTCCGAGAACCCTTCACCCGACCGTCCCTTGCGGAGGGGAACCGAGGCGGGTTTGCCGTCGATCACCTGCATCAGGCCTTTCGTGGCGTCGAAGAAGAAGCTGCCCTCGCGGACATGGGACTGCTCGGGTCTGGCGACATCGATACCTGCCGGGTGAAGCTCGAGATCGAAATCGATCGCGTCGGGCTCGCCGTCATAGAGGGCTTCCGGAAGAGAAAGGATGGCCGCATCGAGATCAGCCTCAAGGTCACCGTCACTGGGAAGGCAGGTATAAGTCTCTCCGAAGGGACTGGACGTGATGGCGTGGTGGCCGAGCACGTGATCGGGATGCTCGGCGAACCAGCGATTGACGCGGATGGCCTCAACGTCCTCGCTGGCGGGAACAACCTCGGCCAGATCCGGCCCGGCCGCTTCTCCCTCCGGCTCGCCCGGCTTGCGCTTGCGGAAAAACAGGATATCGACGACGACGTCGGTTCCCGCATCTTGCCGGAAGCTGCCTTCGGGCAGGCGGATCGCGGCGATCAGATCGGCCGATCTGGCGATATGTTCGCGGGCTGTCGCATCCGCTTTGTCCATCGTGCCCGATGAAGTGACGAACGCGGCGAGCGCGCCGGGTTTCAAAAGATCGATTGACCGCGCAATGAAATAGTCATGCAGCCGCAGTCCCATTGAACGGTATGCACGGTCGGAGCGTACAGTCCGGTCGGAAAAGGGCGGATTGCCGATAACGAGATCGAAATGCGCCGGCAGATCTGTGCGCGCGAAATCGCCCTCGACGATCCGGGAAACCGGCTGCAGCAGCCGGGCGATCCGCGAGGTCACCGGATCGAGCTCAACACCGGTGACGAACGAGGTCTCACGGAATGCCTCCGGCATCAATGCCGGGAAAAGCCCCGTGCCGATCCCCGGTTCAAGCACGCGTCCGCCGCGCCAGCCAAGGCGTTCCAGTCCCTTCCACATCGCCCGGACGATAAACTCGGGCGTGAAATGCGCATATTGCGTGCAGCGGGCAAGCGAGGCGTAATCGGCGTCGCTCACCGCCTCCTGCAAGCCCTCTCCAAGGTCTTCCCAGCCAGTACAAAAACCGTCCTCGCCCCGCCGGGTGAAGATGGCGTTGGCGAGGTCGGAGGCACCGAAGCCGGTGAAACGGATGAGACGCGCCTGCTCTTCCCTACTCGCGGGCCGGTCCTCGACCGCGATCGCCGTGGCAAGCCGGATCGCCTCGAGATTGTCGCGGGCGCGGGCTTTCCAGCCCTTCGCCAATGCGCGGCTTCCAAGAAGACGAAAATTGCTGCCGCGCTCAGTTGCTTCCGAGGACTGTCGCTCAGTCAGCTGCCAGCTTTTGGACCGCTTGACCGGAGCGGTCGCAGTCGGTCGGGCAGTCTCGTCCGGTTCGATCACCGGGTTTTCGATAAAGGCGGTAACGCCGAAGCCCAGCCCGGAAGAGAGCGCATTCTGCGAGCTACCGAACATGTCGAGATTGAAGGGATCGTGGTCAGCCATGGTGGGTTTCTCCTGGATTGCGGGCGCACGAGACCGCACCGCCAGGCGAACCGGCAGTGTGGGAACCGTGCGGGATTAAAAAGGGGTTAGCGGGTGATCAGCGAGAACGAGATGTCGTTCTCGGTAAGCTGTATGCCGAGATGAGTGGCCTCGGGTTTCCGGTCAAAACTTGGAATGAGCAGATCGGCATCGATAAACTCGACGCCATCGTCGCCGCCAAAATGCTGACGCTTGTAGTCCCACCAGTCGGAATTGGCCTTCGGATCGCATTCGCCGGCATAGACGACGAGCGGTCTTTTTCCCTCGGTGAGCTTGCCGTTCGACATGACGTAGACGCCCTCGTCGCCTACCAGCCAGAACCCTGGCTTTTCGCGCTCGCTTGATCGATCGCCAAAATAGGGATTGCGGAAACCGCCATTGGCGGCGGCATCTGCTTCACCGCGCGCAATGACCTTGCGGACTGCGGAAATTGCAAAGGTGAACATGGCGCACCTCACGCGGCTGCAAGCGCAGGAAGGTGGCGCAGTTGAACGGGCAGCTTTTCCGAAATCTGCGCGTCGCTCAGGCTTTCGAGCAGCTGAAACCGCGTCCCAGGCTGACTGTGCACGAAAACGGTGCGCTTGCCGCGATGCTTAGGGCTAAATCCCTCGCCGGCATATCCGCGATAATCGTCATGGGTGGCACTCCAGATATGTTCGAGCCGCTCCTCGCGGGTCATCGCCTTAACCGGCCAGCGCTCGCGGAGGGCGATAGCCTCGCGCATGGCATAGGGAGAGCGCGGATCGGACAGATCGCAATAGGCGTGGAAGAACCGCATCGCGCCGTTGATGTGCAAGTTATAGAAGACGCTGGTGACGCTGCCGGTCAGGAATTCGCGCATGGCGAACATGTCACCGCGCATCCAGAGCGGCGGCAGGATGTCGAGCATATAATCGTGCTGGTCTTGCGCGATCTCGAACCATTCGCCGGCGTAAAGCGCACTATCATCCTTCTGCCAGCGATCGGGTCGCCGGGCGTGACGGTCGAAGAGACGGAACATCTGACGGCGGTCGGTAACACCGAAATAGATCTTGCGGATGGGAGAGGTCATGGCGGGCTCCTTCAAGGCCTGTCACGGGCTGGAGCGCGGTGCACCCTGTCGGTATAACCATCTTCTTCAGCCCTTCCGGACCCTTTCTTGGCGCCGCCTCTCCGGTGACCTGGGTCAAGGGCCGGCGTCAGCCGGGCGGAGCTTCACCCTTGACGCAGGCAGCGGGCATGCGGCAGCCGTTTTTCTTCATTCTCCTCTCGTTTTCCTTTCTCACTCTTTCTCTTTCAAACAGGCGTTCCAGTCGTCGGACGGTGGTCTGAGCCGCTGCCAGTTGCAGCCGTTCTCTTCCGCGAGGATCCGTAGGCGCTCTGCAAAGGTCTCGCCCTGGCTGTTGGCGTCTGTGGCCGCGACCAGGAGAACGTCGGGGCGGCTGGCAAGCCCGTGCAGGGCCGCTTCGGTCGAAGGCGACCAGCCTCCGCCGGTGCTTAGGTAAAGCGATCCGGGTCGCAAGTCTTCGATTGCCGCTAGACTCATGGCGTCGATCGCCGCCTCGGTGACGCAGAGACGCGTTGCATCAACCGGCCCCAACCGGAACAGGATCTTGGCGCCACCGCTCGCGAACCCGCGCCACCTCGGCCCCCGTTCCTCCCAGCCGGTGACGTGACCGGCCTCGTCGGTATGACCGGCCCACATGCTGCCGTGCGGACCATCGCGTAGCAGGTCGTCCGCAACGGCTCGTCTCAGAATCGGTTCGGGGATGCCGCGCGCATCGTGCAGATAGCGCCAGGACGACGAACCGCACCAAGGCTTGCGGCGGTTTTGCCAGCGTTGCGTTCCCGTCTGGTGCGGCGCCTTCTCCCTGGCCTGGCGTATCCAGGCGGGCTCAGCCGGCCTAAAACCGACGAGGTCTGTGACGACATGAAGGGCCGCAGCAAACGGGAGACCGTCGAGATGTTCGACGAGGCGAAACACGTCGCCCTTGGCCTCGGACAGGGGATCGAACCAGCCCCTCCCTTCATGAATGACAATGATGATGTTGCCGTCGCGGCGATATTTGACCGCCCTGCGTGTACTTTCCTGCCTGTCGACGGCAAAGCCGGAAGACTCAAGAACGGCGCCGCAGGCGACTTTTTCCTTCAGCTCTTTAAGGTCTGCTTTTTCCATTCATTTTCCGCGTTCCGTGCGGTCCTTTGTTCGGGTTTCCGTTCCCTAGCATTTCGGGAGGTGAAACCGGAGGCCGCGAAGGGCAAGGCAGGACAAGGGCGTGGATGGTGCGCTGGAGTTGTGCAGGGTCGGCATTTTCGTCGCCAGAAGCGGCGACAGCGTCCCTTGCCGGCCGCTGCGCGCAAGCGGCACGGGACTTTTCCTGTTCGCGCCTGGGGCAACCTACTGCCAGCGTCAGGGATGGACGCCCGGATGGGGGAAGACCGCGTGCGGGCTTCAGCTTTGCCAACAGCCCGGCCCGGAGGGCGACGCTAAGTGACAAATCAAACGCCTGCAGCAAAATTTGACATTGTCAGATATTTTTCGTTATATTTCTGACATGGAGATTTACCATGAGCGATGGACCGCATAGAAGCCTGCCGATGCTGCAGCGCTGGAGGGACGTAGCCGAAAGGGCCGCCAAGTCGATTTTTTCGGCCGAAGACGTGCGCGAGGCCGTCACCCATGCATTGCGCAAAGACGCACAAGGGCTTCCGGTCGAAGCGGTTCGCGAGGTGTTGGGTGCCGGAAGTCAGGGCTATCTTTTCGCCGAAGACCGGCTGGCAGAAATAGAAGCGCTCAGATCAGGCTGCCGCGGTTCCGCTTTAGGCAACGCCTTCATCGACTGCGCGATCGAGGCCGCGTGCGACGGACTGTTCGGCGATGCCGCCTGCCGGACGGCATTGACGAACGCGCTTGAACAGCATACCCGCGATCACTTCCGCGGCGTAGAAGAACACTACCTGCGCGAAGCCAGTGCGCGAAGCGCTTGCTTCGTTCGTGACCGCCTTGATGCGACCCGCAGCGGTTTTGCTTTCAGTGCGCTCGCGAGCGATCTGGCTTCACCCGGTGCAGGGCGCAAGCCCGCCTCGCGCCTGCCCAGACATACCGGACTCGACGAGGGGCCTCCCCTATGAGTTCCGGTGCCACTCAAATCTGGATTCCTGAAAGGTCGATCGAAGTCGTCGAAAGCGGGGGCGCTGCGTCCTGTGGCTGGGTTCCCTTCGATCTCGGGCGGGATTTCGAGTTTTCTACCGAAGCCCTTGAGACCTATGCTTTCGCAAGCTGGGAGCCCCTCATCTATGACGCCATGGTCGTCGCGGCGGCGATCGAATATGGCGACAGGATATTGAAGCGACCCCCGAGGGGATGGGCGCGCCGAATTTCGCTGCGTATTCCTGTCCATGACCCCGATCGATGGAATGAAAGCGAGCTGTCGGAGGCCTTGCTTGATACTGCGGGCTTCCTGACGGGCGATTACTGGTCGGTCGAGTTTGTCGCCCGAGCCAAGGCGGCGCCGTCCCCGCAAAGTGCCTACCTGAATCTGCCCGTGGCGACCGAAGCGATAATGGCGTTCAGCGACGGAATGGATTCACGCGCCGTAGCGGGGCTGATCGGTTCGGGGCTGGGACCAAAGCTCGTGCGCGTCCGCGTGGGCAGCAACGATATCGGGCGGCCGGACAAGAAGAACCGGCGCGAACCCTTTACCATGGTTCCCTATGACGTTCCCTGCAATATGCCAAACAGGGAAGCCAGCGCGCGGAGTCGCGGGTTCAAGTTTGCTCTGATAAGTGGCATTGCGGCGTATCTGTCCGGCGCGAGCGAAATCATCATCCCCGAAAGCGGGCAGGGTGCCATTGGACCAGCCATCGCTCCCGTCGTTCATGCCTATCCGGACTACCGGAACCATCCGCGGTTCACGCAAAGGATGGAGCGGCTGCTGAAAGCGCTTTTCGGGAAGGAAATCCGCTACGTTTTCCCGCGGTTGTGGAACACGAAAGGGGAAACCTTGCGGTCGTTCGCTACCCTTCCCGAAGGAAGCAACTGGCATACGACGCGGTCGTGCTGGAGAAGCAACCGCTGGTGTTCGGTCAACGGCAAGAGGCGTCAATGCGGGGTTTGCGCTGCCTGTATGTTGCGGCGGCTAAGCGTCCACGCGGCCGGTCTAACCGAGGCAGACGACGCCTATGTCTGCACTGATTTGACGGCTGCCAGTCTGGATGAGGCCGTCGACCGCGACTTTACGAGGATGACTCCCGCCTACCGCCAGTATGCGATTGCGGGTGTCTTGCACTTGGATCATTTGGCCGACTTGGCGTCCAAAGATGGCCTCCCCGTCGTTCGCCGCCATGCCGCCTTGCTCGGGCCGGCACTCGGGCTGGGCAAAGAGCAAACTAAAGAATCTCTGACGCGGATGCTGTCGGAACATACCGGTGAATGGAAGGAGTTCGTTCGTTCGATGGGAAGTAATTCTTTTGTCAGGCAGTGGGTACGGGCAGGCCTATGAGCGCAATGATAGAAAGCCTGCCAGACAGTGAAATCGGGGAGCGGCTGCGCATCGCGCGCGAGGCCGCCGGACTAACGCAGGCTGCCGCTGCCGAAAAAATCTGTGTTGCGCGCACGACTATCGTTGCCATCGAACGGGGACAGCGCCGTATTAAGACGAACGAGCTGCAAGAGCTCTGTTCGCATTACGGAACTTCCGCGAATGCTATCCTCCGGCAGGAAGCCGTCCATCTGGATATGGTGCCGAGGTTCCGCAAGCTTGCCCAAAGTGCGGACGACGCTGCCGAGCGCGCGGCCGGCCTTCTTAACGATCTGGTCAGCGCCGAAGTCGAACTTGAAAACGCGCTCGGCATCAAGCGTGTGCGTAACTACCCTCCCGAACGGCCTATCTTGCCGGGCGATGTCCGGCAGCAGGCGGAGCAGGACGCGCAGGACCTTCGTGACTGGATGGGGCTCGGGGCGGGACCGGTTCTCGATATTGTATCGTTGCTTGATCTCCAGCTTGGCATAAGGGTCTATGTCCGGCCTCTGGACGGGAAGATTTCGGGGCTGTTCGCCTATAACGAGGCAGTGGGCGCGTGCATGCTACTCAATGCCGCTCATCCGGTCGGTCGCATCATTCAAACCGGCGCTCACGAACTCGGTCATTTCAACTCGGCAAGACGGCAACCAGAGATCCTAACGGAAGGCGAAGTACCGCACTCCCGAGAAGAGCGCTATGCAGACCATTTCGGACGTTGCTTCGTCACTCCTGCACGGGCGGTGAGACAACGCTTTGCTGAAATCACTGCCGGACAAAGCCATCTCACGCGCCGGCACATAATCCTTTTGGCAAGCGCCTTCGGGGTCGCCCGTGAGGCCATTGTTCGCAGGCTTGAAGAATTGAGGATTGCCAAGCACGGCACCTGGGACTGGTTTCAGGCCAATGGCGGGATCACCGACGAGCAGGCGCGTCAAGTGCTGGGGGAACTTCCTGTCCGCGGCAGCAGTCTTCTTGAAGCACAAGGGGCGGTGCCGCCGCGGCTGGCGCTGCTCGCGCGCGAAGCGTGGAAGCGCGGCTTCTATAGCGAAGGGCAGCTAGCGCGCCTTCTCAAGCTCGATCGCCATGAGGTACGGGAGCTGCTGGACGGAGTCGAAAACGAGGAAAGCGAGGCCAATGAGCTTGTCAAGCTTCCTTACTAAGGCCCCGCGAACGATCGTGATTGATGCAAGCGTTGTTATAAATCTCAACGCTACGGATTGTGCCGCCGCGATACTGGGTGCCGTTCCGTCCCCTTTTGCCGTCACGGGCAATGTTCGTGCGGAACTGCGTCACGGTTCGCGTAACGGCCACAAAGACGAAGAACGGTTGAAGGCTCTTGTAGACGCCGGAGTAGTCGGCGGCGCCGCCCTCGACGCGGCAGGGCTTGCGATTTACGAAACTCTGATCAGCGGCTCGGCTGCGATGACGCTTGATGACGGAGAGGCGGCGACGATCGCCTGTGCCGTCCAGATGAACGGAATAGCGATGATCGACGAGCGGAAGGCGCGGAAAATCTGCGCCTCGCGCTTCGGGTCTTTGCCGGTCGTTTCCACGGCAGAGCTGCTGACGGACAGCTTCACTGAAGCGGTGCTCGGACGCCAAAGACAGATCGAAGCGATCATTGCTGCCTTGCAAGGTGCGCGTATGCGGGTTCCGCCTGAGCATATCGACAAAGTCGTAGGGCTGATCGGCGCATCGAACGCCGCCTCTTGCCTCAGCTTGCCGCGCACAGCACGGGCGGCCTCGTAGGGTAACGCAGAGCGCAGCAACACCGCTGCCATTTTTGAAACCAAGTCGCACAGGCCAGAGCTTGGTGAATAGGGATCAAAAACAACAACACGATCCCTCTACCTGACCTTTAAGCCGGGTCGTCTTCATAATACATTGAGTCGTCGACGCTTCCACCTGTCTCGAAGTCCGGCTCTTGGTACGCGATGCGGGCCGCAATCCGATACATCGTCATAGTGCTGGTGAAGTTTATCTTGTCTCCGTGGAAAACCCGATCCTGGTCCTGCTCTCCGTTCAATGAACCAGTGAGCGTAGCAACAAAGGCGTCGTCCGTGACGTCGACCACGACTTCATCGATATAGAGCTCATCGAAATAGGCATTCGTCGAAGCAATCTCTCCCGACAGTGCATCCTCGATGAGCATCGGGTCTTCCATGACATAGGAGTTAATCTCGTCGCTGAGGTCTCTAGCGTGCCAGACCTTGCCGGAGAAATAACCCTCATCGACCAAGTATGCGGTGATTTCCTTTGCAAGGTCGTCGACGGGTTGAAGATCGGTGGGGACCTGATTGAGCTCACTTTGCCGTCGGCCCATCAGAGCGAGGTCGGGAATAAGAACCGCTGCAGCCTCTATGGCTTCGACTGGATATTCGACTTCGGCTTGAAGCGCTGCCGCGGTCCCGTAGCCGAAATAAGCAGCAACGAGTTCATGGGCGTGGCCGGATTTCAGTTTGGATCCGGTCAGGTTGCGATAGGTCTCGCGCAGACGGTCTGCGCATTCTTTTTGGATAGACATGACAATCCATTTCTCACCGGCGTCTGTGAGGGGTGGTCGCAAGCGCTTCATGAACACCCTGCGCCGGCTGAATGGTTGCCGTTCAGGTTTTCAAATCGAATTCACTGCCGCCTTTTGGGTCGCTTGCAGCCCTGGCGATCGGCTCCGAGTCGGAAATATAAGCCATGGCGGTTCGAATCGCAATCTGGAGGAATGCCGCAAGGTACGCGATGACGCGGTGAAAATTTTTTAGGAGCTCTTGTCAGGTTGCACGCGTGAAGCCGTATTAGGTCGACCTCGTTGGCACTGACCAAAATTTATATAGAAACTTTGGTCGCATGCATGCTTGGAGTTGCTACTGACCAAAATTTGTATATAATCTTCGGTCACTCAATGAGGGAATCCAATGCCTAACCCCACGTCCGACACACTTAACCGCGTTCACGCGCGTATCGCAGCGGGTGCCCCCGCTGGGGTGTGGTCGCGAGCAGACTTCCTAGACATTGCAAGTCCGAACGGGATCGAGAAGGCCCTGCAACGGTTGGCCAAAAGTGGAGATATCCGGCGCCCGTGTCGAGGCCTCTATGACAAGCCGACCACAAGCAAACTAACTGGCAAGATGGTGTTCCCTTCGATCGCATCATTTGTCGATGCAATCGCGCGGCGCGACAAGCTGCGGGTCCTCGTCGATGGAATGACGGCGGCCAACGATTTGGGGCTGACGACGGCAGTCCCGGCCCGAAGCACGATTTATGCCGACACCTACCCAAGGACGATCGAAATCGTCGCCAACACTGGAGACCCGAACGCGAAAGAACCTATCGTCTACAAACTCGACTTCAAGCGGATCTCCGCCAAGACAGCTTTCTGGGCCGGACGGCCGGCCATGCGCGTGGTTCAGGCTTTGTCATGGTTTCGCGACGATCGCACGAGCCTGGATGCGGCCGTCAACGGGATTGTCCGACGGCTCTCAAGCGCTCCGGAGCGCGACGCAATTGTTCAAGACCTAAATCAGAATATCCAAGCTGTTTCCGCTTGGATGTACCCGGTAATCGAAAAAATCACGCGAACACTGTCGACCGACGAAAACTCGAACGACGCATCGCAGCCATCTGATACGACGGGGGCACATGCAGAAGGCCTTCGCTGAAATCCTCGGCTCGAGTACCGATGAACGCCAAGCCCTCTTTTCGGCGGTCGCAGCCAAACTGGAAACACGCGCCGAAAATGTTGAGAAAGACCTCTATGTTTGCTGGGTTCTCGATTTCCTGTTCAACCGGCGCAAGAACGACCCGGTGCATCTCTATTTCAAGGGCGGCACCAGCCTGAGCAAGGCATATGGGCTTATTAGGCGGTTCTCCGAAGACATCGATATCGGAATATTCAAAGGCGACCTCAATGTCCCGCTCGAGACGGACATCGCCGCACTGCCCTCCATCACCAAACAGCAAAAGGCCCTCGCCGAGGAGGTCGACGAAGCGGCCCGCAAATACATCTCGGGAACGCTCCGCGATCAGATGCTGAAAGAGATAGCAACCGTCGAGGAACTGTCAGGAAGAACTGGTCATTTCTCCGTTGAATTTGGCTTCGATCCTTATCGGAACAAGGATGCACTCGATGTCCTGGTGGTCGGCTATGACAGTGCATTTGGATCCGGAGAGGGCTATGTCCAAGCCGCAGTACGTATAGAGGGCGGCGCCCGACCCGACCCCGTTCCTGTCGAAGCGCGTGAGATAGTCCCTTATGTGGCAGACGAACTCCCAAATGGTGCAGATCTCAAATTTGGTGGCGTGACGACGGTAAAGCCGGAACGCACCTTCTGGGAAAAGGTGCTGATCCTGCACGCCTTGACGGAAATGACGGAAAAACGCGCCGCAGATAATGATCCCGGCCGACCGGTTCCTGATCTCAATCGCTATTCCCGGCACTACTATGACGTCCACCAGATTTGGCGGCATTCGGAATACGGCGAGAAGACAGCCTCAATGCGTGATCTGGCCGAAGCATGCCGTCAGCACAAGCAGCTCATGTTTCGTGCGCCTGATCACCGATACGAACGGGCGGAACCGGGCTCGTACCGCCTGATGCCGACAGAGGAGATGCGTAAGAAACTGGAGGCCGACTATGAACGAATGTCGGCCATGATATTCGGTACACCGCCAAAGTTTGAAGAAGTCATGGTCAGTATTGAACAACTGGAAAACTTCATCAACGATAGGCAAGGCAAAGAAAGTCATTAG
>NZ_CP045381.1:0-418081 GCF_009363595.1 Labrenzia sp. THAF35 | reverse complement strand
TGTCCAGTGTTACCGAACCATTGGCCATTGCGATTGCGTGAGCAGCGCCGGTGTAGTCGCAATATTCCGCTTCGAAGGCAAAGACGTCCGGGCCGGTCCAGGCATTCACCTTGCCGGACCGCAGGACGCCGGTAACGGCATCGATCTCTTCGTCAGTGTAGACTGGCCAACCGCCCATATCCTCTCTCCTCAGACCACATAACGCACAAGGACGAACCCCTCGGCGGCAGAACGGTGAACGGTCGCCCCGCGCAAGGTGGCCAGCGCCCGCAGGGACTCCACCGACCTTTCGTGGGGTGCCTCGCGAACCTGACTTGCGAACAGCTGGAAAGCCTCGAGCTTGCGGTCGAGCGTTGCTGAAATGTCCACGAACACATTGGGAACGAATGCCGGCGTGAGGTACGGCGCATTCCAGTTGGTTTCCGAAAGAGTTTCGTAAGCCGCAATGACAGAGGGATGCCGGGCCTGATGGGGCCGGCTGGCAACCAGGGTGGACAGAAAGCAGAGCTGATGGTCGAGATGAATGTCGCCCGGATGAGGTGCCAGGACCAGTGTCGGGTCGAGATCCCGAACGAGCGCGCCCAGCCCGCCGTTCAGGTCGGCATGAGGATACTCTGCCAATTCAGCGGCAGGAAAATCGAGCCAGTGGGTTTGCGAAATGCCCAGATGGGCGTGCGCGGCTGCGGCTTCTTCGCGAACCGTGTGGATCTGCTCGGCTGAGAACCTGGGCGGACGTCCGCGTGTGACAATGGCGACATGCACCGCTCTGCCTTGATCCGCAAGACGGGCAATTGTGCCTCCGGCACCCAGAACTTCGTCATCGGGATGGGGCGCGATTACAAGTGCCGGGCCGTCGCCGGTGAAAATTGGTGAATTCATGATTTTGCACGACTGCTGAATTTGGAGTGAAGACCTGGGCACCGGTCGGGGCCGGTCCATTCGAGAATTTCAAGACATTGGCCGTCGCCGCATGCGACGGTAAATACCGAACCGTCAACCGCCTGGACCTGGCCAGGAAGACCGATGTAACGACCCTTGTGGGGGCAATGCCTGGCACGGGTCACGGTCAGCATGGCCCCGTCAGAGGTTTCCGTAAAAGCTCCGGGATAGGGGGGACCGACGGCACGGATAAGCCGGTCGATCTCCGCCGCGGAGCGGGACCAGTCGATAAGACCATCTTCCGGCCGCCGCCGCGCACATATGCTTACGCCGTTTTCAGGCTGCGGTTCGGACGGCACCTCGCCGGACTGGATCCGGGTCAACAAGGGCGGCAGCATCTGCGACACTGCGTTCCTGACACGGTCATAGAGTTCACGAGCAGTGATCGTTTCCGGGTCGATGTCGTACCGCATCTGAGCTGCGATCGGGCCATCGTCCACGCCCTCACCAAGCCAGAACAGGGTTGCGCCAGCTTCGGTTTCACCCACGAGGATCGTCCAGGGGATGACACCTCGGCCGCGCAGGCGCGGCAGGGCAGAGGGATGGAACCCGATACAGCCGAGCCGTGGTATGGCGCGAAAGTCCGGCCCGCAAATCTGCGACCAGCCGATAACGAGTATCAGGTCAGGGTCGACTTCACGAAGAACCTTGAGCGTCTCTTCGCTGTCGGATCGTGAAGTGTGGTGGACGGGCACGCCGTACTTTTCGGCCGTCGGCGCGAGATCGGCAAAATCCGAGTGCCGGCCGGACAGCTGCGGCGGCAGTGTCACCACGAGGGCGGGAACGTGACCGGCGGCGCAAATTGCGGCAAGAGCTTCAAGAGACCCTTCGACCGCACCCACAAAGACGGTCTTCATGCGGAAACCTGCTTGTTGTCGGCCCCGTTATCGAGACCTTTCCAGGAGCTTGCGGCATCGAGCCGGCTCGCGTTCTTGTGCTCACCGAAAAGTGCAACCCCGATAGTTTCAAAGATAATCTGAAGATCGAGCGCTGCGGAGCGATGTGCGATGTACCAAAGGTCCAGTCGCAATTTCTCCTCGTTGCTCAAAGACGTGTTACCGCTCACCTGGGCCCATCCGGTCAACCCCGGCCGCACGGCTCCGCGCAGGACCCCGTCTGCCCCGAATTGCGCCACTGTCTCGGGTTTCAAGGGGCGTGGTCCGACCAGGGCCATCTCACCGCGAAGGATTGACAGCAGCTGCGGAAACTCATCGAGCCGAAGGCGTCTCAGCCAAATACCGGATGTGGAGACGCGTCTTTCGTCGGGCAGCAGGTTCCCGCCGGCATCGCGCGCATCGCTCATGGTGCGCAGCTTGGCGAGGATAAACACCGTGCCGCCTTTTCCTGCTCGCGTTTGCGTGAAAAAAACCGGTCGACCCAACGTAAGCAGTGTGAGCAATGCCGCGAACACGAAAAACGGAAATGCAAAAACCAGCGCACAGAGGCACAATAAAATTTCAATAACCCTGTTCATCGGAATCCTTGGCTCCTGAAATTAAAAAACAGAGAAGATTCTGAAGGCCAATAAAACCAAAATAGAAAGAAAACTACGAACCTAAGATAAGCATCTACCTCGCAATATTGACACACTAGCCAAAATTTACAAGTGGAAGTCACATCATTGTTTAAGCACCTGGACAACAAACCGAATGCGCCCTGGGAATTCCTTTCCGGAGCCGCCAATTCAGCAACGGAAGGGTAGGGACGGACTTACCGTTCCAAAGCCGGCAAAGAATTGGACAACACCTTTCCAGAGGTGCCTCGAAATCCCCTGACAGAGTTCCATGGACAGTGTTTGTCCGCCGCCCTCGCTTCGCTCCAGCCACCCCTGCTGCAGGTCTAACCGAAGGGAAAACGAGTCGTCCGAATGCGGTTCGAACGGCAACAGGAAGGGCCCAAATTCATCATAAATCAGCCTCCGCGATAGTGGCGATGACGTTTTTTGCACTGTCAGAATGCTGCATCCTGAACTGGCTGATTTTAATTGTTTTTTCCGTATTTTTTGGGGGTTTGGAAACGCTAAAAAGTCCATCGGATCAATCCGCCCAAGAAATTTGTGGAAAAAAACTATTTATTAACCTTGCGTTATGTGTTACACCTTGGGTTGAAATTGCAAGACTAAATTTAACATGAAATGCTGTGACGTATGGCATTTTTTCATGCTCTGAAGATTTTATTTTTGAAACCTGATCATTATTTTAGATGATCGACGTCCTTTTAAGGGACTAATCTTCGGAAAAACTGAAAATATTTGTCGAAACTACATTCACGAAGTGGGAATCGTTTTATTTATTTTCCATTTTGTAAATACGCCACCGTCGCAGCAACAAAAAACAAAGAATAATCAGTCCGTTAAAAAATAACGGACGGCGAGGCACAGCTATTTTTGTGCCTCAAGTGTTTAGCGGAGCGTTTGCTTATGGCGGATTTTTATTCTTCTGAGACGACGTCGAAGATTGGGATAAAAGCATCGGGTCACTCTGTCTTGGAAAGCCAGCCGAAGATTAATCGGTGGTTCCAACAATTATTGGCCGAGCTGAAAGCTAATCGCAGACTTGTCCTGGGTGACGTCGTTTCAATTACACTGTCTGCAGCGCTTGCAGTGCTCCTGACGGTGACCGGATCGGCTCAAAAGCAGTTATTGCCTGCGATACTGCCATTTGCGGCGCTGGCATGTGTCTGCGGTCTCGTGATTTTCCCATTGGCCGGGTTCTACCGCCGGGACACGCGATCAACTTCGTTGAGAGACATCGTTGTTCTGCTCAAGGGAGCTCTGCTCACAAGCGTTTCGCTTGCAATCCTGTCACGTTTCAACCTTGTGACAGCCTCCGTTCCCATCCCTGTCGTAATCGTTCAGTTTTACCTCGCCGTGCCTGCGCTCGGTGCGTTGCGGGTTATCGCCAGGGGCCGGGAGCTGACCCGTCAAAGCCGCCACCTCAAGGAGAAAGAGGTGGATTCGAGGATTCCGGTACTTCTGGTGGGGACCGGCGCAAGTTGCGATCTCTTCCTGCGCTCCTTGCGCAATACCGGCTCCCGCTACCTTCCGGTCGGAATTATCGATGATGCCCGCAACACCCAGGGGCTCTACTTCCACGACGTCCAGATCATCGGAACGCTGAGAGATCCGGAAAACGTGATCGAACGGCTTTCGCATTGGAACGTACTGCCACAGCGGCTGCTTCTGACCGAACCGACGACCCATTTCGACAGCGACGGCATCCAGAAACTGACTGTCTGGGCCAGTGGACATGGGGTGACCGTTTCGAGGCTGCACGGGCTGGAGGATCTTGGTTCCCCAGACCTGGGCGAAGGGCAGAACATGAGAACCGTGGATCCGGATGACATTCTGGATCGGCCGCAAAAGGCAGTGGAACGCTCGTTGCTGTTCGAAGTCTTCAAGGGGCGACGCGTCCTGGTGACAGGTGCCGGCGGGTCGATCGGCAGCGAACTCACACGGCAGATCGCGTCCTTCCATCCGGCAGAGATCGTGATCATCGACAACTGCGAATTCAACGCCTACTCGATCGATATGGATCTGTCGCAGCATTTTCCCGATGTGCCGCGGCGGATGTACGTGGCCTCCATCGTCGATGCGGACCGCGTCAACTCGATCTTCCGGCAACACCGTCCGGAACTGGTGTTCAATGCGGCAGCCCTGAAGCATGTGCCGATCGTCGAGCTCAACCCGTGCGAAGGCGTTCTGACGAATGTTGTCGGATCGAGAAACGTTGCCGATGCGGCCCGTGAAATCGGTGCACTCGCGATGGTACAGATCTCGACCGACAAGGCCGTCAACACGACCAACGTCATGGGGGCAACCAAACGCGTCGCGGAATTCTACGTCCAGGCGCAAGACCGTATCACCAACGAGACGGAAGAACGCACCAGGTTCTTCTCTGTTCGATTTGGCAATGTCCTGGGGTCCTCAGGGTCGTTGATACCGCTGTTCCAGCGCCAGATCTCAAACGGCGGACCGATCACGATCACCGATCCCAAGATGGAACGGTACTTCATGACGATCCGCGAAGCGGTCCAGTTGACACTGGTATCTGCGGCGAGCGGCCTGAAGTTCGACACCAGCCAGGGTGAGATCTTCGTCCTGGACATGGGAAAGCCGGTCAAGATCGTCGATCTTGCAGAACGCATGATCCGTCTTGCCGGACTGACACCTCACCAGGACATCAAGATCAATTTCATCGGCATGCGTCCCGGCGAGAAGCTGTTCGAGGAACTGTTCGACAAATCGGAAGCCCGCGCCGATTGCGGAATTCCCGGTGTCAGCGCCGCACGTCCGGAAGGCGTTCCGATTGCGCGGCTGCGGGCAATGATCCTGAAGCTGGAGCTTGCCGCACGGTGTCAGAACGGGTCCTTGGTCAACCAGTTGCTTCGGGACCTGGTGCCAGGCTACGGCACAAAAACATCGTGCGCGGTGGAGCCGGCCAAAGTTGGTGCAAGCGCTGCATGGTCAGGTGCGAAGGAAATGACCGTGAAGTTGCCAATTCCGCCCCATGCCGTTCTTCGGCCGGTTGGTGCACCTGAAGTGCTGAGTACTGGCTAATGAGCGCTTCTGCCAACCATATGGACTACGCGGTCAGTGTGTCTTCCAAGTCGGGGACAGGGTCTTCCGGGCGCCGCCGGCGAGCTGTGATCGTCGGTAGCCTGGGGTATTCGCTGGTCAATTTCCGGCTGGATCTGATGCGGCGCTTCCAGGCAAACGGCTATGAGGTGACCGCTTTCGCCGCCGAGATCGATGCCGAGACCGCCAGAATTCTGGACGAGAACGGGATCGCTCATCGCGAAATTCCCATGAAACGCACAGGGACGAACCCCTTCAGCGATCTTGTCAGCCTCTGGGCTCTCATTCGTGCACTTCGCGAGGAAAAACCGGAACTCGTCCTCGCATATACAATGAAGCCTATCGTCTATGCCTGCCTTGCAGCACAACTGGTCGGCATCCGGTCCCGCTACGCGCTGTTCACCGGGCTTGGATATGCCTTCATGGAAGAAAATCCAACCGGACGCAGACGCTATGTCCGCAGCGCCTCCGTATTGCTGCACCGGATCGCACTGCGCAAACTTACCGCGGCTTTCTGCTACAACAGCGCGGATCGCCGGGATATCCGGAACTATCGGCTGATACCGGACCAGGTGCCTCTTCACGACATTCCCGGTTCAGGCGTAGACACGGCACGCTTTTCGGCAACACCTGTTCCGCGGGGCCCCGTCCGCTTCCTGTTCGTGGGGCGGCTGCTTCGGTCCAAGGGGCTTGCTCTTCTTGCCGAAGCCGCGAAGCTCCTCAAGACGCAGGGGCTCAAATTCGAGCTCGACATCCTGGGCCCGACCGACAGTAATCCGGATGCGATCGAACCAGAGCAGCTCGACGCCTGGCAAAGCGAAGGATTGCTGCGATATTGCGGCGCGACAAACGATGTCGTCCCCTTCCTTCAGGCGAGCAGCGTGCTGGTTCTTCCGACGTCGCTGCGGGAAGGCATTCCACGTTCCATTCTCGAAGCCATGTCCTGCGGGCGCGCTGTCATCACCACCGATGCGCCGGGGTGCGGAGAGACAATAGAACACGGCGTTTCCGGCTTCGTCGTCCCGCGCGGTGATGTTCAGGCTCTCGCCGCAGCGATGAAAAGCTTCATCGAAACACCGGCACAGGCCACAAAGATGGGCGCGGCTGCGCGGGCACTCGTTCGCAGCAAGAATGATATTCACCGGGTGAATGCCAGGCTGATGCAGCTCATGGGCATCGAAGCCGTCCGATATGCTTCCGGCTCGCGTAGCCTGGGTTCTCCGGCTGAAGCCGAACTGGTCTGCCAGGTCTCGGAGGTAGCCCTCCCATGACGCAGTCCGTCACAACGGCCCGCACGGCATTCTCCGACCTGATGACATCCCGGGTCGTTCGTTTTCTTGGCGCCGGCATAATCAATACAGCGTTCGGATATGGGGTCTTCGCAATCCTCGTCCTGGCAGGTGTGCACCCGCAGGTCGCTCTCGTGGCGCAGTTCGGTCTCGGGGTCATCTGGAACTATTCCATCCATGCCCGATTTGTTTTCGGTGTCAGCGGCTTTGGCAGGCTTCCGCTCTACGGCCTCGCCTATGTGGCGGCCTATGCATTCAACGCGCTGTTGCTTGCGGCCCTAACCGGCGCCGGAATACCTGCGCTCGGTGCCCAGCTCCTGTCGCTGCCGCCTGTCGTGGCCTTGTCCTATATTCTTGTTTCGCGCGCCCTCGGCGTGCGGGCGGGCAGAAAGGACGCACAGCAATGAGTGTCCTGCAGTCCAACCAGTTGGCCGCCGCGGTGGATCAGGCTTCACATGCCGGACACCGTCAGAAATGGCTGCGCCTTGCAGTCAGTGTGGCGTCGGTTGCGGGTGTCGCGCTGCTGCTTGGCGCTCTTTACGGCAGGCTGATGACCTTCGGTTTGCGGCGGGACGAGATGATGTTCGTTCCCCCCGCGCAATATATGCCGGACTGGCAGCTATACCAGGACGTCTTCTTCAATCATGTGCCGAATGTCGCCTGGTTCTTCCACTCCATGCATATCGTCTTCGGCGATCAGGGTTTGCTGGGCTCGGCAAGGACAGGTGTCTTTCTTCTTTGGGTGCTGCTGATCCTTGCGATTGTCTGGACCACGCTGCGCATTTCGCGATCCTGGCTGCTGGCACTGTTCTCGGCCGTGGCCATTCTCGCCGCGGATCCGTTGCTCGGCCAGGCCGGTATGGCCGCGACCAACAATCTGCTGCCGCTGCCGTTTGCGGTGCTGGGGCTAGGCCTTTTCGTGGTCGAGACCATGGAACAGCGGCCGCGATCCAGCCTGATCTTCGTTGCCGGAATATGCCTTTCGCTTGCGGCAGGCAGCAAGGTCAGTGCGGTGGTCTTCATTCCCCCGGTCGCGCTTGCCGCCTTCCTGCTTCCGGCACGTATTTCCTTGCGCACACGCCTGACCGGAACTGTTCTTCCGCTCGCCGCCGGCGGGCTGGTCGGAGCCTTGCCCGTCTTCTGGTATCTGCTGGACGATCCGCAGCTCTTTCTTGCGCATGTTCTATCATTTCATACCGGCCCGCACATCGCCTACTGGACGGCGAACGCCGCCAGCGAACCCGGCCTGGCGATGGGGCTTGGCGGCAAGTTGCAACTCGCGTTCGGAGCCTGGCTGGCAGGTGGTTCGCTGATCCTTGCAACAGTGCTGGTTTACCTGCTCTGGATGTCGCTCCGGGCAGGGCACAAAGGTGAACGGCAGGACGGCAAATGTCTCGGACAGATTGTTGTCGTCCTCGCAGTCACGGCTCTTGCTGCCGTTCTAAGCTTCGTTCCGACACCCGGTTTTCCGCAGTATTACATTCAGCCGCTGGTCTGCCTTCCGATCCTTGGTGCGTTGCTTTACCGGCAGATCGGAACGCGGGACCGCCAGCAAGTGGTGCCGGTTCTTTGTGCCAGCATGTTTGTCATGCTCGTCATCACGCTTCCGCGGCTCATGCCCGGGCTCGCAAGCCTTGCCAAACCTGATGACTTTACCTCCGCGCGCCTGGTTCGCGGCGGCCAGGAATTGCAGCGGGCGCTGGCCTCGCACAATGTGCCTGAAGGCCCAGTGGCAACCTTCATGCCGCTTTACCCCATGGAAGCCGGTCTCGACATCTATCCGGAATTTGCCTCCGGTCAGTTCGCGTACCGGATCGCGCCTTACACGGACGCCGAACTTGCCGCTTTCTATCGGATGGTCGGCGCCGACGGTCTGGGAGATCTGTTCGGCAAACAGCCTCCGGCAGCCATCCTCATTGGCTACGACCCCGACCTTGAAGCGCCGATGCTCGAGTATGTGCGGGCAAACAACTACCTGGAAGTTCCGGTTGCCGAACTGAGCAACCGTTACGGAGAAGGCCGACTTTTTGTTCGAACAACGGGAGGCCAGAACTGAGCCGCCGGTCTGTGGCTCTCAATGTTTTGTCAGTGCGATCGTTTCAGTCGGACTGACTTCGTTTCACACCAAGATGTTGTTTTCAGTGTTTAGACAATCAGGGAGAAGAAAAATGCAAACCGTACTTCTTGCCGGAGGGTTAGGCTCACGCCTGGCTGAAGAAACAGTCACCATTCCCAAGCCGATGGTCGAGGTCGGTGGTCGACCGATCATCGCTCGCGTGATGGATATTTACAGTCATTTCGGCCATCGCGACTTCGTTGTTGCGGCCGGTTACAAGGCGTTGCTGATTAAACAGTTCTTCGCCAACTACCATCTGATTGCCAACAATATTTCCGTTTCGGTGGATACAGGAAAGCTGCGTCTCGTACCGTCGGAACCGGGCGGCTGGAACGTCTGCGTTGTCGACACCGGTTCCCACACGATGACCAGTGGCCGCATTCGCAGGCTGCGTGACTGGCTCAACAACGAAACCTTCATGTGCACCTATTCGGACGGTCTGGGCAATATCGACATCAACGCCCTGCTCGACTTCCACAAGTCACATGGAAAGCTTGCCACCGTCACCGCCGTTCAGCCGCCTGCACGCTTCGGCAATATCGAACTCAAGGGTGATCGGGTCTTCGCGTTTACGGAAAAGGTTCGCAAGCGCGACACCTGGATCAACGGCGGCTACTTCGTGTTCGAACCGGGTGTTCTGGATTACATGGTCGATGATGCCGAACCGCTCGAGCAGTCGCCCCTGACCCAGATGGCCAAGGACGGCGAACTGATGGCGTATCGTCACGACGGTTTCTGGCATCCGATGGATACCGTGCGCGATCGGGACACGCTCAATTCGCTGTGCGATGAGCTTCCGCCGCCGTGGTTGCGGTTCAATGAGGAAATGCCAGCCAATATGCCGGCACTCGCGATCTGAGACGACGACCATGTCCGAGTTTATCGATCCTCATATTGGCCGAGCTTTCGCCGGCCGCCGGGTTCTCGTCACAGGCCACACAGGGTTCAAGGGCGGCTGGCTTTCGGCCTGGCTGTTGCACCTGGGAGCCGATGTCGTTGGCCTGTCCCTGCCACCCAGTGAAGGACCGGGTGTCTTCAAATCCTGCGGTCTCGCCGATCGCATGGACAGCCGGATTGCCGACATCCGGGATCGGGGAGCGTTGCAGGAAGCTCTGCGCGGCGTGGATGCGGAGATCGTATTCCATCTGGCTGCCCAGCCCCTGGTGCGCCATTCGTACAGGCATCCGGCGGAAACCTTTGCAACCAACGTGTCGGGAACGGCCAACGTCCTGGATGCGGTTCGCCAGATGCCTTCGCTGCGCGCTGTCGTCGTGATCACGACCGACAAGTGTTACGACAACCGCGAATGGACCTGGGGCTACCGAGAGATCGACCCGCTTGGTGGCCACGACCCCTACAGCGCGTCGAAGGCGTGTACCGAACTTGTGGCGCAAGCCTACCGCCACGCCTACTTCGCCGATAGCAACGGACCGCAGCTGGCCACGGCCAGGGCCGGCAACGTCATTGGCGGCGGTGACTGGGGTGAGGAGCGGCTGGTGCCGGACATCGTGCGGGCAGCGTCAACCGGCGTTCCGCTCGAGATCCGCAGCCCCGAGGCGGTGCGCCCGTGGCAACACGTACTGGAGCCGCTTTCGGGCTATCTCCAGCTTGCGGCTCGGCTTGTTGACGACGGCTCCGAGTTTGCAGGCGCCTGGAACTTCGGTCCCGAGCTGGAAAGCACGGTCAATGTGCGCGAGCTGATGCAGATGGTGCGGACAGCCTGGGGGCAAGGCGCCCCGGAGGTTCGTTTTCCGGAGCAGCAGACGGGAACGTCATCGGCCCTGCACGAGGCCGGCATTTTGCGCCTCGACAGCACCAAGGCCCGCACCCGCCTCGGATGGCGGCCGCAGCTCAGGCTTGCCGAGGCAATCGGAATGACAATCGACTGGTACAAGGCACACGCGCTTGGCGACGACATGAGCGACTGCACCGAACAGCAGCTTGCCGGCTACAGCGCCCTGATGGCTGGCAGCAGTCTCACGCGCTACGCGATGGTCGCTGAGTAGACAGCGCGAGATCACCGGAGAAATTGACACATGCGAGTTAATTACGGTCAGACAGTACACGGACAGGAAGAGATCGACGCCGTGGTCGAAGTGCTCAAGACCTCGACCCAGATGGGTCCGCGTGTCCGTGACATGCAACAGAAGGTCGCCGAGCTTTTCAGCAAGAACTTCGGGATCATGGTCAACTCTGGTTCTTCGGCCAATTACCTGGCCGTGGAGATCCTCGATCTACCCAAGGGCAGCGAGGTCATCACACCGGCGCTGACTTTCGCCACAACGGTTGCCCCGCTTGTGCGCCAGGGCCTTGTGCCGGCATTCGTCGACGCTGCCGAAGGCACCTACAACATCGACGAGACAGCCATCGAACGCATAATCACACCTGCGACTTCCGCAGTGATGATCCCGTCCCTGATCGGCAATCTGCCGAACTGGAAGCGCATTCGCGAGATCGCCGATGCCCACGGCCTCAAGGTGATCGAAGACAGTGCCGATACTCTGGGCGCGACGATTTCCGGTGAAAGCACGGGTATCTACTCGGATGTCTCGACGACGAGCTTTTACGGTTCGCACGTCATCAACGGAGCCGGCAACGGCGGCATGCTTTGCGTCAACACCCCCGAGCTGGCGCGCAAGGCTTTGTTGCTGCGTTCATGGGGACGCAGTTCATCGCTCTTTGTTGAATCGGAAGCAATCGAGAACCGGTTCAATGTCCGGCTTGATGACATCGAATATGACGCAAAGTTCGTCTTCGAAGCGCTGGGGTACAATCTGGAGCCTTCGGAAATCAGCGCGGCGTTCGGCCTCGTGCAACTCGGTAAGCTGCAACACAACATTGCAGTGCGCGAACGGCATTTTGAAGCTCACAAGCGGTTCTTCGCCGACTATGAAGACTGGTTTGTCCTGCCGCGCCAGTTGGAAGGTGCCAGGACGGGATGGCTGGCTTTCCCGCTGACAATTCGGGACGACGCGCCGTTTACCAGGCGCGAGCTTCAGATCTATCTCGAAAAGGCCGACATCCAGACCCGCCCGGTCTTCACCGGCAATATTCTGCGCCAGCCGGCAATGAAGAACATCGACTGCCGCGTCGATCCGTCAGGCTATCCGATCGCCGACAAGGTGATGCGTGGCGGCATCCTTCTGGCCTGCCATCACGGCCTCAACGACGATCACGTCGAATACATGCACGCGCGCGTATCCGATTTCCTGAACCGGTTTTCCGCCGGTTTCGGTGCCATGGCGGCAGGCAACGAGAGGGTGGGATGACGCCGAGCCTACCGCACCCTTCAGGAGATGCCTGTCGGGCGATGGGCAGGGACTTTCGGGGAGGAGCGGCGTCGAAAGCTTGAATTGCCGCGAATTCTGCCTGGTGGAGTTCGCAATGAACCTGAACCTGACAATGCAAGTCATTTTAAGAGCGATTGAAAAAAATGAATAAGTTCGAGCTAGACAAGTCCATTCGCCGTACCTGCAGAACCTGCGGTTCCGAGGATCTTTTGCTGTTCCTTCCCATGGGAGCTCATCCGCCGGCCAACTTGTTTGCCAGCGCGGCCGATCGCGACCAGCCCCAGGTTGCCTTTCCGCTCAACACGCAAGCCTGCCTCGATTGCGGCTTGATCCAGGTTGCGGATCAGGTGCCGGCCGATTTCTTCACCAACTACCTTTATGTACCTTCCGGCGCCGCGACCATGCATTCCCATTTCGCGGAGCTTGCGGAGGTTGCCGTCGGCAAGGCGAACGGTGGGCTGATCGTCGATATCGGCTGCAACGACGGGCTCATGCTGTCCCACGCCAACCGGCTGGGCGGCAAGACGCTTGGTGTGGATCCGGCTGCGAACCTTGCGACAATTGCGCAGGAGCGCGGCGTGAGGGTGCACACGGCATTCTTCAACCCCGAGACGGCAGCGGAATTGAGGGCGTCCGAAGGTCCCGCCGCCGTGATCACGACTTCGAACACCTTCAACCATATCGATGACTTGCACGGCTTCACCGAGGGCGTGCTGACGCTTCTTGACGACGACGGTGTCTTCATCATCGAGGTGCCGTGGGGCAAGGAGATCCTCGAGACCAATGAATTCGACAATGTCTACCATGAGCATCTGTCGGAACTGAGCCTGCTTTCGATTGTCCGTCTGGGCGAAAGCGTTGGCCTCGATGTGGTCGATGTCACCAAGCTTCCGGTGCACGGAGGCTCGATGCGCGTATTCATGCAACCGGCCGCCTTGAAGGTGGAACGCGCGGCAATCGTCGACGAGATGCTTGAAGATGAACGCCAGGCCGGCATGACGCAGGCCGCGACCTATCAGGATTTCGCCGAGCGGGTACACCAGATCCGCAAGGACCTGACCGGGCTGCTGGCGGAATTGAAGGCAGAAGGCAAATCAATTGCCGGCTACGGCGCTCCCGCCAAGGGCAATACGTTGCTCAACTTTTTCGGGATCGGCACGGAGACACTCGATTTCCTGGTCGACAGGAACACACTGAAACAGGGCCTCTTCTCTCCGGGCATGCACATTCCTGTTCTCTCGCCGGAAGCCGTAGCCGAGAGGCAACCCGACTATCTGCTGGTTCTTGCATGGAATTTCCTGGATGAAATCCGCGAGCAGATGGCCGAATTCGAAGCGAAGGGCGGCAAGTTCATCGTTCCCCTTCCGGTGCCGAAAATCGTTCCCTGAGGCAGAACTATGGCGCGCGTTCTCATAACCGGAGCATCCGGTTTTATAGGATCAAACCTGACCCGGGCCTGCCTGAAGCGAGGTGACGAGGTCAGTGTGATCTTGCGGCCTCGTTCGTCCACGGGCCGGATCGCCGATATCGCGTCGCGCGTTGGCCTCTACAGGCTCGACGTCACCGACGCTCGGGCTCTTCGCAGCTGTCTGGCAAAAGCCAGGCCGGAGATCGTTTTCCATGTGGGTGCCCGCACCCGTTTCGAAAACTGGCCGGACTTGCAGGATCTCGCCGACAGCGTCGAGGAGAACCTCTCGCCACTGATCGCGCTCCTGTCGGCCCTAGCCGCTTGCGATTGCCCGCCCCGGACTTTCGTCAGGACAGGGACGATCGCCGAATACGGGGACTGTCCGACCCCCTTTACTGAAACCGAGCGAGAAAGACCGGGCGGATCCTATGCCGCCTCACTTCTGGCCGGGACGCATTATCTGGAGATGGTGCAACCACGACTTCCCTTTTTTGCCGTTACCGCACGGCTGGCCCTGACCTATGGGCCCGGGCAGTCGGAAAGTTTCCTGATCCCGCGCGCCATCACTCAGTTGCTGGCCGGCCAGAAGGTGAGTGTCCGCAGCCCGCTGGATCGCCGTGACCTGATCCATGTCGATGACGTGACCACGGCGCTCATGATGCTGGGCGACAATCCAGAAGGTGCCGGACCGGTGGTCAATGTGGGGACGGGAGATTCCCCGACGGTCGCCGAGGTCATGAGGACCTTGATCAAATTGACCGGCGCCGACTTCGATCTCGTGAATTTCAGCGATCAAGTCCGCGATCCCGTCGAATTGATCGTCTCTGCCGAACGCATCCGCGATCGCCTTGGCTGGTCAGCGGAAATCAAGCTTCAAGATGGCCTCGAAAGGACCGTGAAATGGGCACGAGAGAACATCATTCCAAACTTTGCAACGGAGATGCAGGCATGACTCTCGTCTCGATCCTGATCCCGGCACTGAATGAAGAGGACAACGTTCGCAACACCTACAAACGTGTCATGGATGTGTTCGAGCAGCTTCCCGACTATGAGCCGGAACTCATCTTCACCGACAATCATTCCAGTGATGAGACCTTCTCCATTCTCACGGAAATCGCTGCCGAGGACCCACGGGTTCGCGTGATACGGTTCTCTCGGAATGTCGGATACCAGGCTTCGGTGCTGACCGCCTACCGGGCTGCCGAGGGCGCCTGCGCCATACAGCTTGATTGCGACCTCCAGGATCCGCCCGAACTGATCCCGCAGATGCTCGATACCTGGCGCAAGGGCTACCACGTCGTCTACGGAATCCGGCGGAGCCTGCCGGACGGTCCGGTCGTCGCGTGGCTGCGCAGAACCTTCTATGCACTGATCGACGCGATCAGCGAGGACGACCTTCCCCGGAACGCAGGTGAATTCCGGCTGACCGACCGGCGCATTCTCGATGAGCTGCGCCGCGTGGAAGACCGCTCGCCCTATGTCCGCGGTCTGATCAGCGGTATGGGTTTCAACCAGACCGGTTTTGAGTACGACCGAAACGCTCGCGTGGCTGGAGATTCCAAGTTCCCGCTTCGTGCGATGATTTCCCTCGCGGTCGATGGCCTGATCAACCATTCGCTTGTGCCCTTGCGGCTGGCTTCCCTGATCAGCCTTCTGGGCGGCCTTTGCGCCTTCCTGCTGCTTTCGGGCTACCTCATCGGCAAACTGGTCTTCGGCCAGGAGTGGCCTGCCGGTTTTGCGACGACCACGACGCTGATCCTGCTTTCGATGACGGTGAACGCGATGTTTCTCGGCATTCTGGGTGAATATGTCGGACGGATATTCCTGCAGTCGAAGAACCTGAACCGGCCACTGGTTGAAATCGAACTGAATGGCAACGGACAACGGAATGATGCGGTTCCGAAGGGTCGACGTACCATGGTGGAGGCTGCGGAATAAACCATGAAACTGCTCTTCGTTCAGGCTAGTTTTGGCGCAGGCGGCACGGAAAAGATCGTTGCCATGCTGGCGGCACATCGTGCTGAGCTTGGCGATGAAGTGCACGTCGCGGCAATGACCTGCCCCGATGCAGGATCTTATTTCGACTATCCGGACAACGTCGTCCTGCACGTTCTCGATCGGGAGAACGGCAGAGGGCTGCTTCCCCTGCCGTTGCGCCGGCTTGCCAGTATCCGCAAGCTGGTGCGGGCTCTATCGCCGAATGTGTGCCTCTCGTTCCTGACCAAGGTCAACGTTCTGACCCTTCTGGCCACCGGTTCGTCGGTGCCTGTGATCGCGTCCGAGCGCAACAATCCGCTGGCACAAAAGGCCCATCCGATCTGGCGCCGTGCCCAGAATGCCCTGATGCCCAGAGCCGCCGCGATGGTCATGCAGACCGAGCGGGCACGGCAGGACCTGCCGGCGCGAGTACAACCCTGTGCCCAGGTGATCCCGAACCCCTGTGCGCCGATCGACGGTGTGGCCCCTTCACCTGGCGGAAAGAGGCTCGTTGCCGTTGGACGACTGGATCACCAGAAAGGCTTTGATCTGCTCATCGACGCCATGTCTCTGCTGCGCGAAAAACAGCCGGATGCAAGACTGACGATCTATGGAGAAGGCGCCGCCCGTGCTTCCCTGGAAGCGCAGCGTGACCGTCTTGGTCTTCAGGATATTGTTTCCCTGCCGGGCAAGAGCGCAAGGCACGGAGAATGGATCCGGACTTCCGACATTCTGGTTCTATCGTCCCGTTTCGAAGGGTTTCCGAACGTTGTCGCCGAAGCTGTCGTCAGCGGGCTTCCCGTCGTGGCGTTCGACTGCGCCTACGGCCCAAGGGAACTGGTCTTCGATGGCGTGAACGGACTTCTGGTTCAGGACGGCAATGTCGGGGCACTGGCCGACGCGATTGGTCGCCTGATGTCCAACCCGACCCTGAGGGCCGCAATGGCGGATGCGAATGTCCGCCTGCAGCAAAAACTGGCACCTGAGACCATTCTAGCCCTCTGGGACCGGACGATTTCCGACGCGACCCGGAAGGAAGCATTCAACCGCGGCAAACCGGCAGGGGAGGGCTATTCACATGCGAATGCGTGAGCCTTTCAGCTCTGCAAGTGCCGCGATGTCCGTGGCAACGGACCTGGCGCGAACCGATATCGGAGCGCCCGGCAAAATCGACTTCAATACCAGGACAATCCGGCGGAATTCGTCGGCATTTGGGGGATCTTCATGAGCAGTATTGTTGACTCGCAGCAGGAGCAATATGCATTCGCTGAACGTCCGATACAGTTCGGTTTCTTTGCCATTTTCAAGGTGTTGCGAAGGAACTGGATCTGGCTGACCTTGGCCATGTTGCTGGGTCTGGGGGCCGCCTATCTTGCCCTTCAGGTCATTCAGCCAAAATATGCCGCACGGTCGACCATCATTCTGGCGAAGGTCGAAACGAGAATTAATCCGACAGAGACGACAATCGAGAATTCCGACACGTCGCTTATCCACATCGAGACCGAGATCGATTTTCTTCGCTCAGTCGAATTCGCCCGCAAGGTCGCCAGCGAACTGAACCTGATCTCAGACACCTATTTCAATCCGTACCTTTCGGCGACCGAAACACCGGTTCCCACCGATGAACAGCAATTCGAAGCGGTCCTGGTACGCATGCTCAACAGCTACACGGTTGAACGGCGAGGCGAGAGCCTGGCGCTCGATATTCGTGTGCGGCATCCAGATGCCGTCATGGCTGCGCAACTGGCCAATACACTCTCAAGCACCTACATCGATGACTCTCTTCGGGACAAGAAGAAAGCCGTACAGTATTCAATCTCAGAATTGTGGGACCGGATAACGTTACTCGGCGGTCGCCTGAGCGAGATGGAAGCGCGTCTTGCGGAACTCATTCGCGAAAACGAACTGGACGACACCAGCCTCGGCGACGAGTTGAGGGCAGAGCTGAACAGATTGACGTCTATCCTCAATCTGGCGCGCGACCAGAATGCGTCTTCCATCCGGATCAATGAAAGCAAACAGCGTCTTGCCGAGGTGGAAACGAAGCTTGAGGAGCGAACGCGCGCCGAACTGACACAGTCCAAGCTGCAGAGGTCGCTGGATGCGGATCTTGCCAGGTACCAGGCACTTGTAGACCGACGTAACGCACTGGAAACACAGATCGACTTTCTTCAGCCCGATGCCCGGCAGGTGACCGTGGCTTCCGCTCCGCTGAAACCGGCGACACCCAACCGTCCCGTCATTTTTGCGCTTGGGATTGCCGGCGGCCTGATTGTCGGTCTGGCCTTGGTGCTGTTGCGCGAATTGTTCGACCGCCGGGTCTGGACCGGTACCCAGACGATGCAGTACCTGGGCCTGCGAACCATCGGCTACGTTCCGCGGATCCGGTACTGGCGGAAGAGGGACAAGCAGGAACTCTTTCTGAGCAGAACCTCCAGGCAGGAGAATTCACCGTACCAGCTGGCGTTGCGGAGCCTGCTCACACTGCTTTCCAACCAGATCCGGAAAAAGGACAGCATGGTCATGGCCGTAACGTCGGCACTTGCCAACGAAGGCAAGACGACCCTGACGTTCTCACTCGCAGTTTCCGCCGCCCAGGAAGGACACCGGGTGCTGTTGATCGACCTCGACATCCACCGGCATGGCCTGACACGCATGTCAGGTTGCGAAATCCCAAAGGAAACGCCTCAGGAAATCTGGGAGGATCAGAACGTCTTCGACGCGCAGATAGTGCCTTGCACCCGTTTCGGACAGATCAATCTCCTGTCGTTCGCTCAGGATTCCATCATTCCGAGGCGCGTGTTCAATACGCCTCGTGGCAAGGCGATTTTGAGAAAATTGCGCGCGTCCTATGACGTCATCCTGATTGATACGGCCCCCGTTTTGGCAGCCGACGAAGCAAACCGCCTGGCGTCGCTTGCGGACTTCGTGATCCTCATCGCCCGCTGGGGACGCACGTCGGAAGATGCTCTTGGAACGGCGGCAGAAGCCTTGCGGTTCAATCAGATCCCACTCGCTGGCGTGGTGTTGAACGACATCGACATGCGGCGATATTCGCTTCGCGACTACGGAGCTCACCGGGCAGGAGGATACTACGCCTATAACAACGGCTACATCTACAAACCGCCAAGTTGAAACAGCTTCCGTCGCGTTGGCGCGACCCTTTCAGTCGACACGTTTCACCGAAAAAAGCCGTGTCTGACATGCTGTTTTATCTGGAGTTTTTCGACATTTCGCTGCGCACCAGTGTTTCACGCGCAGCTTATTGAAAATTGCATCAAGTGCCGCGGCGCCGCTCAAGTTCTGATCTGGTGTTCCGCAATTTCAAGCGATCGCATGGTTCGGCGCACACGCGCGATACAATGAAGGAGACGATCCCTGTTTTTGATCAACACCAGCTCTCAAACCGCCGGCAAGGTGGCTGATCAGGTGTCAAAACGTGATCGCCATGCCGAAGGTGCTGCCGAGTTCAGACCAGAGAATATTCAGATTCTGACGCTGATCTTCAGAAATGCGGTTCTGATCGTCCTGTGCATATTGGCCTCGGGTGCCCTGATGTGGTTTCGGCTCACCACCGTTGTGCCGACTTACAGTGCGCAGGCCACGCTGGTGCTTGATGACGCGGTCCTGCGTCTCGATCCATTCGGTGCCCGGTTGCGGGCCAGAACCTTGTCGATGCTTCAACTGGCCACCGAAATCGAAGTCATGAAGTCACGGGAATTCGCAGCAAGAGTAGCGGAGGAGGTCGTACCTGATGAGATTTCCGGGACGGGTCAGAACGTCTTGTCCGGAAGGGAAAGCACGGTCGATCGCATTCTGGAGAGCTATCAGATCATCTGGCATCCCACGACCTTCGCCCTGGACATCCTCGCCACGGACGCCAGCCCTCAATTGGCAGCAGACATCGCGAATGCTGTCGCCCGGAACTATGTCGACTACACGCTTGAGATACAGCGCGCCGATGTCGAACGAACCAAGATGTCGATCTTGTCGCGCCAATCCGCGCTGCAAGAGACGTTGAAAGATGCGGAAGCCAATCTTCTGGAATTCACCAGAACCAACAATCTCGACGATCTGACCGAGACGGAAACCCTGACCAACAATCTTCGCCGCCTGCAGGCGCAATTGGCGCTGGCGGAAGAACGCGGAGTACCCTTGCAAGAGTCTGCAGAGCTCAAGGCCGACCTGGATGCGACGCTGGCAAAACTCGACGCACGTTCGGCGGCCGAAGTTGAGAAAACCGGCTTCGAACGGAGACTGGAATCGATGCGAAGACAGGATGATCTTCTGTTCGATCAGCTTGAAGCACTCGCATTGCAGGAAGCGCTACTGACCCCGGTCGCGCGGCAAGTGTCGATCGCTATCCCAACGACCAGACCTGTTTCGCCTTCTCCCAAAACCGAAATGGTGGGCGCGCTGATCAGCGGGCTCACTTTCGGTTTCCTTCTGGCGCTCTTGCGGGAAAACCTTCGCGGACGTCTGCGGTGGCCACAGCAGATAACCGCGTTCCGCGCACCGGTTCTGGGGCAATTGCCTCCCCTATCACGGAAATTCGTAAACCGTATGGCATGGACGACCAGGAGCGGGAACTTGCGGCGGGCGCTGCACAAGATCGCACCCCTGCACACCGCCGTACGAACAAACACCAGGGCGGACAACAGGACCGAGAATGGGACCGGTGCAATGGTTCTGATCACGTCACCGGGGAGCCGCGAGGGCCGGAGTACACTCAGTTTCGCACTTGCCGCATATGCGGCCGCGGGGCGTGAAGATGTTCTGCTGGTCGATCTTGATCCTTCGCCGAGGGACTTGATCTCGACCCTCTCGCGCAAACGCACTGCGAACGGATTTCTCGATCTTCTGAGCAACCCTCTGCGGATCGATGCAGCCGCGTGGCATCTGCCCGGCCATCCGCATCTGTCGATAGTCGCCCCTGCATCGGGGCCCGTACCAGTGCGGTTCAACAACATGTCCAGTGTCGAAGCGTCACTCAGCGTTCTGCGCCGCAAGTACTCGTTAATTGTGGTCGATTGCCCACCGGTACTGAGCGACGACGCGACATGCCGCCTCGGCAGTGTCGCGCAGGCAGTGCTGCTGGTCGCGCGCATGAAGAAGACACGCTTCGAAGACCTTTCGAAAGCCGCTCAGCAACTCGAACTGAACAACGCCTCAAACGTCGGGATCGTGGTGAATGATGGCTAGGAACAGAACACAGGCTGCAGTCCTTATCGTCTTCGGCCTCTTGATGTCGCAAACGCTGGCGGCCGAGGCCGCGCCTCGAGCCTTTCCGGGGGCGGTCGGGTTCGGAGCATCTGCAACCGGCTGGACCGGAGGGGAGGTCATCCCCGTCACAACGCTGGCAGATGCTGGCGCCGGCTCTCTGCGAGCCTGTGTGGAAAAGGGCGAAATGCCTCGGATCTGCGTCTTTCAGGTGAGCGGAACGATCACGCTCGACACCCCCCTCTTTTTTCGCTCAAACCTCTACGTCGCAGGTCAGACTGCACCTGGGCAGGGAATCCAGATCAGACTGGGCAAGTCCCGCGCCACGCCCGTCATCATCAAGAATGCCAACGATGTCGTCGTCAGGTTTCTCAAGGTACGCCCGGGACCGAGCGAACAACCTTCGTCGTCGGTCGATGCGGTGACGCTTGAAAACGCGACGCGCGTTTATCTTGATCATCTGTCCCTGATGTTTTCGACCGACGAGAACCTCGGTATTCACGTTTCCCGCGAACGGTCCAGCGACATTACGGTCGCCAACAGCATTTCCGCCTGGGCTCTGGATCATGCCAACCACCCGAAAGGGCGCCACTCCAAGGGGGCCTTGATCTGCTCTGGAGACGGCCGGGATTTCGATTGCGGACGCGTGAGCCTCTGGCGAAATCTGTTCGCTCACAATCGGGACCGAAATCCCGATATATACGGCCATGATGACGGGCCGGTCGAGGTCGTGAACAGCGTATTCTACAATCCGATCAGTCAATTCGGAGAGTTTCGAAACTACTACGGCAACGCGTTTATCGTCTATGCCGGCAATGTTGCGCTGACCGGCCCGAGCACCGTCGACAGACGGCCCGCAGCAGTTGAAGCAATCATGGCAAGCGACCAGTACAGACTTGAAGTTCAGGTCGATGACATTCTCGCAATCGACCGTGGACGCTGCGACCAAGACCGCCCCTTTCGGCAAGTCGATGCCGATCCCGGAGCGGAGATAATCGAGGGTGTGACCGGCACACTGTCCGTCCCGCGCGTGAAGGCAAGCGAAGTGCTCGACCTTGTGCTTGAAGGGGTCGGCGACCGCCTGCCATCGGGCGAACATCGGGACTCGCTCGACCAGCAACTTGTCGAAACCGTTCGCGATTGCAAAGGCAAGGTGATCGATTCCCCATCCGAAGTCGGCGGTTGGCCAGACCTCCAACCGGAAGAACGGGTCGTGGACAGTGACGGCGACGGGTTTCCTGACGCTTGGGAGCAGTCAACAACGGGGCTTGATGCCGGCCAGCCGGACGATCCCTGGCAGATCGTTGCAGGAACGGACCAGTCCTACATTCAGCTTTGGCTGGCAGAGCTTGCCGGCGACCGGGAGCTGGATGACTGATGGCCCGCCTGATCAACCTCTCTGCTGAAGACAGCCAGACCGCCGGTCGGCTCATGCGCAATTTTTCATGGGTCTTTTCGTCCCAGGCGGTCAGCGGGGTGATCAGCATCGGGACCCTCGCCATCATGGCCCAGTCGCTTGGTCCGGCAGGCCTCGGCCTGTTTGCGATCTTCCAGGCTTATGTTCGCATTGTCGACCGGCTGCTGAGGCTGGAGCCCTGGCAAGCCGTGATCAAATACGGTGTCGACGCTCTGTCAGATGATGACGGCGACAGGTTCATGCGGTTGCTGAAGGGTTCGGTTTACGTGAACCTGGCGGGCAGCACGCTGGCTGCCGGGGTTTCGATCCTTGCCGCTCAGGTGACCGCCCGAATGATGGGCTGGCCGGAGGACAGTGCGGCCTATCTGGCTTTGTTTTCGCTGGCGCTTCTCTTGAACCTCAAGCCGACCGCGGTCGCGGTCCTGAGGATTTTCGACCGGTTTGATGTTCTTGCCAAGGTCGACGTCGGTATCGCCCTGATGCGTCTGGTGCTGTCGGCCGGCGTGTGGTTGATGGGCTACGGCCTTTGGGGGTTTGTCCTCGTTGCGGTGATCGAAGGCCTGGCGAACAGTCTGCTGCCGTTCGTCTATTCGCTCCGATATGTCCATCAGCGTGGCTACGGCAAGTTCATGCGATTGCCGATCAGGGGCATACGCGAAGAGAACCCCGGAATTCTGCGGTTTCTCTGGAATTCGAACTTCAATGTCATCATCCGCCAGACAGTCCAGCGTCTTGACGTAATCCTGCTGTCGGTTCTCGTTGACGAGAAATTCGTCGGATTTTTCCATATTGCCCGCAGGGTTGCCGACAGCGCGCTCAAGCTGGGGCGCCCGCTGAACCAGGCGATCTTTCCGGAACTGGCCCGCAAATGGAGTTCCGGCGAGGAACGCGGGTTTTACAAGCTCGTCAATGGCGTGCTGCTGGCAATCGCTGGCCTTTGCGTGGTCGTGCTGGTTCCTGCCGCTTTCCTGATGCCATACGTCTTGTCGGTCATGTTCGGCGCGGGCTTCAACGAAGCCGCCAACATGGTCAACGTCCAGTTGCTAGCGGTCATACTTCTCCTGGCAACCATGGTGCTCAACCCGGCCATGTTGAGCATGGGGCGCGACCGCGAGCTTCTGTGGGTGACCTTGCTCGGAAGCGTCATGTTCCTGGCCTGTTTCGCTCCACTGGTCGGGATGCTGGGGCCGGTCGGGGCTTCGGTCGCTCATGTTCTGTTTAACGGCACGCTTGTGGCAGGCACCTTGTTTGTCCTTTACTGGTCGCGCCGACAGCCCACCGTGAGGAGGCCGGCTTGACCCCAAGCGCGATACCGATCTCTTCCCACAGCGGTTCCCCTGTCCGGAGCACGACGAGCCAGGAAATCGAACGCCTGCTTGTCATCGCCGCGGTGTTCCTGTCACCAATGACATATCTTCGAACCGACATCGTGTTCTTCACGCTGTCCGATCTCGTCGCCAGCGCCGCTTTCGTCGTGATGATTGCAAACAGGCGCGTGCCGCTTCGCCCGTTCGCGGACATGACGTCTTTCTGGCTGTTCGCGGTATTGCTTCTTTGCAGTGGCCTGATTGCCGGATCGTTGTTGAACGGCGATCCGCTTACGGGTGCGGTTGGCGTCATCCAGTACGTCTTTTCGTTTGTATGCATACCGCTGCTGCTTCTGGGGCGTCCTGCGCGGGAGACGATGTTCCTTTGCAAGGTGATGGCGTTTTCCCTTGTGTTCGTGATGTTGCACGGAGTGCTCTATTCGGTGTTCAGCCCGGACGATGCGCGTTTCTTTTCCAGAAACGGCCGACTGACCGGACTGATCGAACGGGAAAACGGGGTCGGTCTCCTGGCTGGAGTAGGGATCGTCTACGTGATGTGGCTTTACTTCATCTCCCAGATATCCGGCATCGTGTTCCTGGCACTGGTGGCACCCGTTGCCTACGGCCTGTTGTTGTCCGCATCGAATTCAGGGTTCATCGTCGCGGTTGTCGGGATATTTGGAATCTCTTTTTTCCACGGCTCCGCCAAACATATCCTGGCTTTCATCGGGATTGGAGCGCTTGCACTGGCGGCCCTGTTCCTGTTCGGACAGTATTTCCTGCCCGAGGTGTTTCAGGAGCGGGTCTACGGCGCATTGACGACCGGCGATTCCAGTGAGGCGGGAACCTTCGATGGGCGACTGCTTCTCATCCAGGAGGCAATTTACCTGATCGATCGGTCGATCTGGTTAGGGGTCGGAGTGGATCAGCACCGGTTGATCAGCCAGTACGGAGCGCCGGTTCACAATACCTATCTGTTGCTGTTTTCCGAAGGCGGCCTCGTTTCGCTGCTCGGCTTCGTCTGCTTGCTGCTTACACTGGCATTCGTCGGCTGGCGGTCGTTCAGCAATCCCGACACGCGCTGGTCCGGGGTTCTGATGTTCACGATACTGCTCATGTTCGCGGTTGCCCTCAACGGAGTGACCCACGTTTACGGCAGGTTCCTGTCCGTTCCCCTCTTGCTTCCGGCGGCGATCTGTCTGTCGGGTTACCGGGTCCGCCGGCACCGGAAACGGGAGCACAGATGACCCATGAAAAATGTCCTTACCAACGTTCGTCGAGACCATCGAATAAACCGGATGCAACTAAAGCATCCCGAAAGAATCATGAACGCTATTTCGGGAAAAATTTCTTTTTCGTTGTTTTCCGACTTTCGTGATAATCTTGGATATATTGATAATAATTTTGTTTCTTTAAGTTAAAAGATGGGAGATCGCGCATTGAGTATTCGGTTTATAATTGCCGTACTTTCATTATCGACTTTTCTTGTGTCGGGTCTCTCGGCCGAACAGTACAGGCTGTCCGGCGGTGAGACACTGGAGCTGCGTGCTGGCGCCTGGGATGCCAGAAACAAGACCTTTGCCAACTGGGATGGTGTGGCCGGTTCCTACAAGATGGCACCGGACGGCAAAATTCATGTCCCGATTGCGGGAGCCGTGGAAGTTGTCGGCAAGACCCTGGACGAGGTCGCGGATACTATTGCCAGCCGCATGCAGCGCATCGTCGGCTTGACGGAATTACCCGCGGTCTCCGTCGAAGTATCCCGGTATGCCCCGGTGTTCGTGGGCGGAGCGGTTACGGCTCCCGGACAATTCGACTTCATCCCCGGCATGACGGTCGAGAAGGCCCTGGCAATTGCCGGTGGCTATTATCGCCTGCCGAACGAAGAGGGGACACAACAGACCTCGCTCACCCGAGTAACGGGGGAGATCAATCAGCTTCGCGGAACCGCATCCAAACTGTTGCAGCAGGAGACAAGGCTCGAGCAGGAAGTGCAGCTCTTTTCGGCGGAGACATTGCCAGACGCCGTGGAGTCGCAATCATCCGACCCTGTGCAGTCGAAGATCCTTTCCGCCAACATCAAGGTGATCAAGGCCGAGCTCCAGAGCCTCAAGGATCTTCGTGTCCTGCTGAACGAGAAAATCTCTCAACTGTCCGAAGAAATCGTCCTGCGTGACAACCAGATCGAACTGGCCCGCAAGGATCTCGCATCGATGGAGCATCTGAAGGACAAGGGGCTGGCCGTGACGACCCGCGTGTCCTCTGCCAATACGGCGCTCAACGATCTGGAGGCAAAACGTCTGCAGCTCGAAGTCGCCCGTCTCGACGCGCAGCAGCGTCTCAATCTTGCATCGAGAGACGCCGCGACCCTGTTCGACAGGACCCGCGGGGAAAAGCTCTCCGAACTCACGGAGGTGAAATCAAAGCGTTTCGAGGTCGAATCCCGTCTTGAGCTGGCCCGAAAGGTCTACGCCGAGACGCTGTCCGCGAACTCGGTTGATACCACCGCCCAGGACAGCATTGTCACACCTTCCTACAGGATATCGCGGCTCGAGAACGGCGAGATGCAGAGCCTGGACGTCGACCTGAATGCCTTCATGCGTCCGGGCGACAGTCTGACGATCAACCTGACGATTTCTGAACCAGCGTCCAAGTAGGTCCGGAGCAGTGATGAGACGCATTCGAGTATTATTTCCGTTCGTAGGCGGACCTGTCCTGGGCGGCAGCCACATTTCGGCGCTCAGCCTTGCCGCCGCCCTGGATCCGAACCGTTTCGAGGCGCGTGTCCTCGTCCATTTCGAACCAGGCGCCATTGGCCAAAAGGCGCGGGAGCTGGGGCTCGATTACGATGTGCTGGAGGACACGCCACTGATGTCGTCGCCCGGCCTGCCTCTGCCCGGCCGCGTAGGCGGGCTCGGCTATCTGACGCGAACACTGCCGGCCTTGCGACGAACGCTGAAAAAGATCGATCCCGATATCGTGCATACGAACGAAGGACGCATGCACGCCAACTGGATCATCCCGAGCAAACTGTCTGGTTGTCGCCACCTCTGGCATCATCGCCAGGACCCGGCTGCGAAAGGGGCGAACACGCTCGCCCCCTTGCTTGCCGACCATATCGTGAGCGTTTCACATTACGCCATGCCATCACGTCCGATCCGGCCGATTGGCGACCGTGCAAGCGTGATCCGAAGTCCTTTCGATTTTCCAGCCATACGGCCTGATCGCGCAAATTCCCATGACAAGCTTTGCGACGAACTCGGCCTGCCGAGGGACGCGGTGCTGCTCGGGTATTTCGGCTCGATCATCAAACGCAAACGTCCCGACGGCTTTGTTCGGGTGATCGATGCGGTTCGCCGCGCCTTGCCGGGGCGTCAGGTGCACGGACTGCTGTTCGGCGATACCGTCGACGCAACCCGGGGGCTGGACGAAACCTGCAAGGCGCTGGTCAGTAACCTGGGACTGAACGACAATTTTCATTTCATGGGCTTCCGCTCACCGGTTTTCGAGGCAATGAGCGGTGTCGATGTCATGCTTGTTCCGGCTGTCAACGAGCCATTCGGCCGGACCCTGATCGAAAGCATGTATCTGGGGACGCCTGTCGTTGCGACACGGCACGGTGGCAACATCGAAGCCATCTCGGACGGTCTGACGGGGTTCCTTGTTGAGCCGGACGATCCGGAGAGCTTTGTCGAACCTATTTGCAAACTGCTCAGTGACCCTTTGCTGCAAACCCGGATTGCCGACGCGGCGCAGGCAGATGCCGCGGCCAAGTATGGCGCCGAACGCCATGTTTCCGAAATTTCCCGCCTTTACGAACAGCTCGTCGAAGGCACCCAGGTAGCAGGTACCGCATATGCTTGACTCAAACATACGATTTCTGATTTTCGGCGCGGCCAAGTCCGCAACGACCTGGCTGCAAAGATCTCTGGAGCGCAGTCCGACGATATCGATGCCCAGCCCGGAGCTGCATTACTTTTCCGATGAGTATCACCGTGGAGCGGACTGGTACCTGTCTCAATTCGACTTCAGTAAACCGGACGCAATCGTCGGAGAGAAGTCGAATACCTATCTCACGCAACCCGAGGCGGCAGAGCGCATCCGGCGGGACCTTCCCGATGTCCGGCTGATCGTTCAGATGCGGGAACCGTCGGCGCGTGCCTACTCCGATTATTGCATGCTCTTGCGACGCGGGGAGGTGTCTCGAAACATCGAGGATCATCTCGACCCGGCGAAGGCCGCGGGCCAGCGTTTCATCAACGACGGCCGTTATGCCCTGCATCTTCGCCGGTTCTACGATCTGTTCCCGCCGGAGCAGATTCTGCTGCTGCTGTTCGAGGATATCCGGCGCCAGCCTGAAAATCAGCTCGCCCGCCTTGCCACGCATATCGGTCACGAGGCACCGCTGGCTCCTCCGGTGGACAGCAAGGTGAAAGACAAGAACGCCGCCATCGTTCCACTGCCCCTGCGCAAGGTCCTGAAGCCGTTTCGCCCCGTCCTGGACGGCGTTCGGCACACCAGGCCAATGAGGGTGCTTCGCGATGCCGTCGCCCGGCCACAGGAATACCCGCCGTTGAGCCCCGATCTGGAAAAAAGGCTGCAGGACTTTTTCGCTCCGGAAGTCAGCGAACTTGAACAGCGGATCGGCAGACCGCTCGACGTCTGGCAGGGTGCACGAAAGGCGTGACCTGATGGACTACGTTGGCAGCGAAGGTGCTGGACTGGAGGTTGGAACGGACACTGCCGCGCCGGTCATGCATGTGATTACGAATTTCGCCGCCAGCGGCGGAGCGGAAACGATGCTGGCAAGGCTCCTGGCAGCGACATCCGAACCGACAATCGTGGTCCCTTTGATCGGCGTTTCAGAGCGCAACCTGAGTTTGGCCGGACGGCCGGACGTGGAATATCATCCGCTCAACGCACGCGGGGCGGTGCACATGCCGGGTGCAATCATGAAACTGACAGGGCTGATGCGGGAGAAGCGCCCGCGAGCGGTGCTGTGCTGGATGTATCATGCAATGGTTGTCGGCACCTTGTCGGCGCGCCTGGCTGGGGCGCCGCCCGTCTTCTGGACGGTGCGCCAGGCACTTGACGATCCGCGCAGCCTGACGCGAAGCACGCGCCTCGCCGTTGCAGGGGCACGCATGCTATCGTCTCGCGCTGCCGGCATCGTTTACAATTCGGCACGGGCAAGAGAGCAGCACGAACAGTATGGCTATGCCGCGCGGTTCGGAAAGGTTATCCCGAACGGCGTCGTGGTTCCCGAGCAGGCGGACCCCACGCCGCGCAAGGCCCGTGTGTTCGGTATAGCCGCGCGCTTTCATCCTCAAAAGGACCACTTGAACTTCTTCCGGGCCGCAGCGCAGATCGCCGCACAATTTCCCGATGCTCGCTTTGTTGCCGCAGGTTTCGGTCTTGATGACCGCAACAGCGAAGTTATGGCCATGATTGAAGACGCAGGGCTTGATCCGGCACGTCTGAAATTGCTTGGGGAGCTGCGTGACATGGGGGATTTCTATTCGCAGATAGATGTTCTCGTCCTGTCGTCCAGAACGGAAGGGTTCCCGAATGTTGTCGCCGAAGCCATGAGCCATGCCCGTCCGGTGGTCACCACCAATGTCGGCGACGCGGCACTTGTTGTCGCTGATACCGGCAAGGTTGTTTCACCGGGCGATCCGGATGCGCTGTGCGAAGCGATGGCCGAATTTGCCCGAATGCCCCCCGAGCAGGTTGCCGATCTCGGCAAAAGGGCTCGGCAGCGCATCGTGGCGAACTACCAGGTGAAGCACATTCTCGGTGAATACCAGGAGATTCTGTCGCAGCGTGGTCCAGCCTGAAGGCACACTTGCGGCCCACAGTTAGCTATTTCATCGAAACCGTCTGGACCGTCAACGCGCCGTCGAGTTCATCCAGCGACGTTATTTCGACATGGGCCGCGTGTGCATCATCTTTCGCGTGCGGCGGATGCACGGCGCCCGCCCGCCGGATCTGAACGGTGATCCAGCCGCGCGCTTTTGGCGTCACGAAGTCCTTGGCGGGATTGTCGGCGACGTAGACCATCGGCCCGCCGCCTGCCGCAAGTCCTTCCATTTCCTCGTAAGCGCGGGGATGTGGTTTGCCATATCCTTGAGGCCAGTCTCCGGTCTTGCGGATATTCTCAATCCAGCGGTCAAGACCAAGGGCAACGATCTTGGCGTTTTGAGTTTCCGCCGGACCGTCCGTAATCAGACCGAACGGACCGCGGTGACGCTCGAGAAAACGCGCCGCGTCCGGAGCCAGCGAAATCTGCGGCGGGTGGCCACGGTAAGCCGCAACAAGATCAGCGATCAAATGGCTGTCGCCGCAGTGTCCGAGCCTTTCAAGCGCGCGGTTGAAGATCTGACGCCGCTCGCCTTCCTCGAACAACACCCTGCAGGCGTTGCCAAAGCCTTCCAGGCCTTCGCGTTCTTTCACCCAACCGTCGAGAAAACGATAGCCGCTGAACGCAAATTCCCGCTCCAGATAGAGCGTATCGTCCAGATCAAAAACAATCATCGCAATCCGCCAGTTAACGAATGTGGGGTCGACCGGACAACGCTACCGGCCAGGGCTTCTACTGCCAGGACAGAGCCGAGGTGCGGGTCCTGACAAAAGACCATTGCGGCTCCGGCAATCCTGCGACGATCAGCCGTCGTAGATCGCGCTGTCGTATCGGAGCATTTTGACATTTTCTCGCCAGTCGTCGTTTGCGCTGCACGGGAGGCCCGACACTTCCTCAAGAAGCCATTGTGCAAAACGCGCGCCGGCATGGTCGGCCAAGGGATACCCGCCCCCAAATCTTGCATTGATTTCAATGACACGCGGTCCCAGCTCCGGGTCGTCGATCACCTGGAAACAGGCCACGCCGGTCAGGCTTGGCAAGGCCCGGTGCACGCCTTCGGCGATTTGCCGGAAGTCATCCCGTCGCACCGTTCTTCCCTTCTCGACTTCACCCGCGCGGATCTGGATGCGCAGATGAGGAACCACCGTTCGCAGGCTGCCGCCTGAATCGACGAACATGTTGATCGTGTATTCCGGGCCACGCAGAAACTGCTGGAAGACCATTGGTTCCTCAAAACGGCCGGGCAGCTCTTCGATAGCCTGAAAGACCTGCAGTCCCCGGCTGGCGCTACCGCCGCTCGGCTTGGCAAACACCGGCCAGCCGAGTGCATCCGGATCGGACAGCAACGCTTCATGTCCCAGCGATTTCGGCACCGGCACGCCTGCCGCCTCGAGCATCTCCGACGTCAGCCGCTTGTCCCTCACAATTTCGATGACTTCAGTCGAAGCCACATGCACCCGCGCTCCCAGCCGGGTGAACGCGTCGGATACGCAGGCAAGTGCCATCAACTCCGTGTCAATCGTCGGAACCACCAGATCGACCCGGTTGTCACGCACAATGTCGAGAATGGCGTCGGCATAACTCGGGTCGTCGCAACGCGGCACGGCAAACGCCCGATCCGCAGCTGCACATGCTGCACTTAAATCCGGAGCAAGGTCACAGGCGAGGATTTCCAGCTGGATTCCCAGATGGTCGGCAGCAGATCGGAAACATTGAAGCAAACCAACGCGGCGTCCCGCAGAACAAAGCAGCAATCGTAATTTTTTGACCGGCACAACAAATTCTCCGGAAATGTGAGAGGCAATTCAAATGGAATATCAATTCAGTATACGCGGCAATTTCGACCGCAGAGAGAATATAACCAGCCTTGGCTAGTTTGTGAATTCAGTTTCACGAACGTAATGAAGTCAGCGTGATCTTTTTGATTGTTGAAATTCACCTGCGTAACAAATTTGCCAGCATGCTCATCTTGGTGTCGTCACGTTGTTGGAAGCGCTTCAGCCTTTCCACGTTTCTCAACGTCCCCCTGCGGTTCCTTGATCGAGACAAGGCCGGTGAGAAGCAGTGCGATGAGGTCTGCCTGACGATTGGTTCCGGTCTTTTCGAAGAGATTGCGCAAATGAAAAGCGACTGTCGTCGGTGCGATTGAAAGCTCCTGCGCGATGTCTTCCTTTCGCCGCCCCTGCGCCAACGCGCGGGCGACCTCCGATTCAGTCGGCGTCAGATCGAACAGGCCTGCCAGGATCTCGTCCGGCATCCTTGGCCGATGCGCGAGATCCGAAATGAATATCACCGCCTTCGCGTCATCGTTCGGCAATCCCGTACTGTCCGGGAGCGAACAGACCGTAAGCAGAAAATCACGCCGTCCGGACGGTCTTTGCACCGTCAGGCTGGCAAGGTGGTCCTGGCCCTTGCAGGCAGCCTCACAGGCATTCGCCAGCAGTTTCCTGATATCGTTGGCGAGCTGCGATGAACCGGTATGGAGCGTCCGGTCGATCACCAGCCCGTCCCTGGCCATATGTATTTCCCGAGCTGCTTTATTTGCGAAGACAACACCGGACAACGACACCAGCACGATACCGAAGGAAAGCACGTTGAGAACGCTCTCCATGCCGTTCATTCCAAGCGATCGGTCCGATCCGCTGCCTGCCAGGGCCTGCCGAAGCGTTTCCAGTTCGTTTTTTTGCCTGTCATCGATCCGGCTGACCTGGCGCAAGCGGGCCTCGATCGTCGCCAGCAACAGGTCATAGTCTATCGGTTTGACCAGATAATCGTCCGCACCCGCGCGCTTGCCATGAATGATCTCGTCGCGCTGGTTTAGAGCCGTCAGGAAAACGAAAGGAACATCTGCGAGATGCGTGTGCCTGCCTCTGACGGTTTCGAGCAAGCCGTAACCGTCGAGCCGGGGCATGGAGATATCGCACAAGATGAGATGCGGGCGGATCGTTTCCAGCACGTCCAGCGCTTCACGGCCATCAGCTGCACCGACCGCGTCATAGCCTGCAGCGGAAAGTTCATCGATGATGTCCTGGCGAAGATGGCACTGGTCCTCAACACAGAGAACCGTCAGTTTCTGACCGGATTTGGGCATCGATTGCATTAACTGCTCTTTGAACCAGACCACGTTGAAATCTGACCGTGATGAGCCCGATAGTCGGTTCCATGGATGGCGGCGTCAATGGGCGGTCTTTCTTGACGCGATTTCATTCACCTGTCCCCGTTCAAACGCAGGGGGACAGCACTCACGTTCGACAATATTCTCCCGCCATATTGCAACAGAGCGTTCAAGGAGACGCCAAATATGTGGGATTTTTCTATTGGCCGTGCATTAGGCCTGATGTTTCAGACACTGCCTTTCATCATCTTGCGCATGGCGGTCTATTTCGGAGCTGCCGTTGCCTACATTCTTGCAACGGGTGTCGGGGCCGGCGTCGGCTGGGGCATCGGCGGGTTCGGCGATGCCGATTTCCAGGCAACGACCACGACCTGGGGCGGCGTCATCGGGTTCGGTGCAGTCGCTGTCGTGATGTATCTGCTGAGAGAATACGTTCTCTATGTCGTCAAGGCCGGGCACATTGCCGTTCTGGTCAAGCTGCTCGACGGCAAGGAGATGCCGGGCGGGCGGTCTCAGATTTCCTACGCCCGCGAAGAAGTCTCTCAAAGGTTTATGCAGGCCAGTGTGCTTTTCGGCGTCGACCAGCTGATAAAGGGTGTGCTGCGCGCAATCACGGGCTTGGTGCGGGGCGTCTTCACGCTTCTGCCGATCCCCGGTGCCCGGCAACTGATCTCGATTGCCGAGGCCTTCCTGCGCATTGCCGTCGGTTTCATCGACGAAGTCATCCTCGCCTATACGATCCGGACAAATTCGGACAACGTGTGGGCTTCGTCCCGGAGCGGGCTGGTGCTTTACGCCCAGAATTATAAACCGATGCTCAAGAATGCCGCCTGGCTCACTCTTATCGTCTACGGCCTGTCGTTTCTTGTCTTCCTCGTCATGTTGGCTCCGGCCGCCCTGGTCGCATATCTCGTTCCAGGCAGCTGGTCTGCGGGCGGCATCGTGTTTGCAATTTTGTTCGCGTGGTCCGTCAAGTCCGCTTTGCTGGAGCCTTTTGCAGTCACCTGCATCATGGAGGTCTACTTCCGGACAATCGAAGGGCAACAGCCTGATCCGGCCTGGGAAGCCAAGCTCGAACAGCTTTCGACGAAATTTTCCAGTCTAAAGGAAAAGGCGGCGTCCTATCAGCCTCCCCGGATCAACGATCCCGTCAAGGCGGCTGGCTGATCATCACGCACGCAGTCAGGACTGCCTTGTCCTGTCTGCACCGGCATCCGGCATCCGGCGTCCGGCAATTCAGCGCCCTGTTTCTTGTTGTTCGCGTCGCGGGAACTCGGGACAGGGCGAAATACGCAATTTTCGGCGTGCGCAACATCGGAGGTCTGGCATCGGTTGAATGTTTGCAACATCAACAACCGGTGGCATAATGATTTTTTTGACCTTTGCGGGCCCGATCATTGATTGAAGCATTTGAAAAACAAGCGTTACCGGCAACGAGACGAAAAGACATGGCAGCGGCGTTGTGCCGGTGTTGCAGTCACTTTCGCGGCTCCTTCAGGTTCACCAATCTGCTTTTTTCCCTCAAACCGTCAAAGGCATTTGCAGGGACAATGCTCATGCTGATCGGTGTCGGTTTATCCGTTCCGACAGCTCGATCGGAAAACGTGTCATTGACCGCCCCAGCAGGCGAAGTCCGGCTGACAGTGACCGGCAATATCCGCAAGACAAACTCAGCGGGCGCCGCGCATCTTGACGATGCGTTGCTGGAAGCACTGCCCCGTCACACCCTCGAGACCTCAACTGTCGTCACGGACGGCGTAAAACGCTTTGACGGCTTCCTGATGCGCGACCTGCTTGAATTCGTCGGCGCCGACGGCACAACGGTTACCGCCAGTGCGCTCAACGATTATACCATCGACATCCCGATGGAAGACTTCGTGCGGTACGATGTTCTTGTCGCAACCCATATGGATGGCGAACGGCTACAACCCTCGGACAAGGGCCCTTTCTGGATCGTTTATCCCCGGGACGGCCATTCCGACCTTCAGGACATCCGTTACGACTATCGCTGGGTGTGGCAGTTGATCCAACTGAAGATCAAATGACGCGCAGAAGCGATCTTGTCGCCTATATCGTTGCAGGCACTGCGTCTGTTGCCTTCGTCTTGCTGCTCGTTTTTTCCCTCGCACGGCTTCTCGATACCGAAGCGGAATTGCGGCGCAACGAGGGGGACAACATGCTGTGGGCGATCTCACGAACGCAATCCGCGGCGCTCCTGCTGGATGCCGAGGTTTCCCGTCATGTCGGCAGCATCTCCCGCAAGGCGGCTGAACTGGACAAACGATACAACGTGATGCTTAGCCGCCTGAACCTGTTATCGGAGGGGCCTCAACGACGCTACATGCGAGAGCTTGGCCTGGACGGAAAGCTGGAAAAGGTGGCTGGGGCGCTACGAGCGCTTGAGGCAAAAATCCTGGACATGTCATATGGCGACGTCCAGACGGCTTCTGCCGTTCACGACCTTCTCCAGCCCTTGATTGAGGATCTCGGCCGCGCCGGAAACCAGTCCATGGTCCGGCAATGGGAAGCAACGGGTGCGCGGCTCGACAATCAACGTGCCGCAATCGTGCAGGTCATCATTTCCATCGTGGCGATCATTGTTCTCGGCGCCTTTCTGTCCTTCACGATGTTGCGGGCGATGGCCGAACAGCAACGCATCCGGCTGTCGCTCTTGCGTGAACGCGAAACCGCCGAGATCTATCGCAGTTTCGTTGCCCTGGTTTCTCACCAGTTTCGAACCCCGCTCGCCGTCATCGATTCCGCCATGCAGCGCGTCTTGCGGAGCGGGAACCAGATGCCAACCGACGAAATCAGGCAACGGGCAAGCCAGGTGCGCTCCGAGGTCCGGGGTTTGACAAGCCTGCTGGAAGCGACGCTGGATGTCGTTCGGCTCGAAGAAAGACAGGTGACGGCCAGACCCGGAAACTGCCATGTCGAGGATCTCATTCAACGGGTCGTCGCCCGTCAGAGTGAAGAGACACCGGAGCGGGCTTTTTCCCTGGAAATTGGCAACAAGGTTCCCCAAACGATCGAGACGGACCGGTTGCTTGCGGAACAGATCCTCAACAATCTTCTATCGAATGCGGTGAAATATTCGCCGGTTACCGAGCCGGTTTCAGTGAGTGTCCGGGCGCAGAACAGGTCCATTTTCATCTCCGTGCACGATCGAGGCGTTGGTATTCCGCCGGAGGAACAGGAGCGCGTGTTCAGCCGCTTCTTTCGCGGTCATGGCACTGCGGGAATTCCCGGCACAGGTATCGGGCTCAACATCTCTTCCCAGGTTGCCAGGTTGCTCGGGGGAGAGTTGTCTTTTGAAAGTCAGGCGGGAATAGGATCGGCCTTTACTTTGAAACTGCCGGAGAAATGGCCGGGTATTCAATAGATGGCGTTCTTGGCGCCAAAACTGCTATGAGACTGGATTCACGGCTTTTGTTCGCATGTGAAGTGCGAACATTGATCTGAGCACAGACCTGCTTGCGCAGATTTTGCGAAATCAGGTTCTGAGCTCTGGATCCATCAGTTTCCAGGGGAGGGGAAATGAAGCGCAAAAAACCACTTGTAACCCTGCGCGATGTGGCAGAGGCAACCGGTGTCAACGTGTCGACAGTTTCGCGCGTGCTTCAGAACAAGGGACGTGTTTCCCAAAAGACCAGAACCCATATTCTGGAAACGGCCGAACGTCTCGGCTATCACGGCAACCCGGTTGCGAGAGCCCTGAAAACCGCAAAATCCTCGACACTTTTGATGGTTGTCCCGCAGATCGAAAACCCGATCTTTGCTTCGGCGATTGTGGGAGCCGAAATCGAGGCACGCGAGAAAGGTTTTGCCCTTCTGGTCTCCTATGACAAGGGCGATGGGCGCGAGATCATCACGGACATTTCTCGATCAAGCATCATCGAGGGTGTCATCATCGCGAGTTTCGATGAGGATGACCGGTTGCGACAGATGCTGAACAGCACGGGATTGCCGCATGTGATCCTCAACCGACATCTGGCCGGTGACCGGAATTGCGTTGCGATCGATACCCGCGAGGCAGCCCGCATCGGGGTTGAGCACCTCATCGCCATGGGGCATCGCCGGATCGGGCATCTGGCCGGGCGGCTCGGCCGGTTCAATGGCGACATGCGGCGTCAGGGATGGCAACAGGCTCTGGAAGCCGCCGGCCTCGACCACGGCGAGGAATTCGTTGCCCAGGCAGGCTACGATCCTGCAGCCGTACCTGCGGCCGTCGACAAACTGCTGGCCTGCGGCGTGACCGCTATTCACGCCGCGACGCTGCTGACCGCAGCTGCGGCCATTGCCAGATTGCACGAACTCAAGCTCCGTGTGCCGGAAGATGTTTCCGTCGTCACGATGCATGACGACCTGCTTGCCCGGGTCGTTTATCCCCAGGTGACCACAGTGGCTTTACCCTCCCAGGAAATGGGACGCGCGGCAGCCAGCCGGCTCATCGACCTGATCCAGGGAACTGCGCCCGACGAAGGCTCAGCGCTCGAAAGTCTCCTTCTTCCTCCAGGCGATCTCATCGTGCGCGCATCGGTCGCCTCCATCTGAAATTCAGCAAACCGGGCTTGACATCCAGACCAAAGTGCAATTGTTTGTGCTTGAGCAAACGTTTGCCCAACGCGATTTCTACTAATCCGATTGGGCATGGAGGAGGAAAAATCTTTGAGTAATCGTGATCTCGTTTCCGAGCTTTCGGAGCTGGTCGGTGCGGAAAACGTCCTGGTGGACGAAGGTTCGCGCGCCGGCTATGCACACGACCGTCTGCCCTATGCGAACTTCCGTGCAAGGGAAGGCGCCCTGGTCGGTACGCTGCCAGGCCTCGTCGTGCGCCCCGCCACAACGGAGCAGGTCTCGGCAATTGTCGGGAAGGCAAGCAAGGCAGATCACCCCCTCATTCCCTATGGCAGCGGCTCCGGTGTTCTCGGCGGGATCATTCCCCTGGGCGGCGAAGTCATGCTCGACATGCAGCGCATGAACCGCATCCTGAAGATCGACCGGGACAACCATCTGGTAACGGTCGAAGCCGGCATGAACGGCGAAGTGTTCGAAGACGCGCTTAACGCAGAAGGTTTTACATCCGGTCATCTGCCGCAATCGCTGACCATCTCGACGGTCGGCGGGTGGGCCGCCTGCCGCGGCGGTGGTCAGGAATCGAGCCGCTTCGGCAAAATCGAGAACATTGTCGTTGGCCTCAAGGCGGTCATGCCGGATGGGCGCGTGCTGGAAATCAGACCGCTTCCCAAGCGGGCCTCCGGACCATCGGTTCTCGATATCATCGTCGGCAGTGAAGGCACGCTTGCCGTCATAACGGAACTGACCCTGCGCATCTGGACGCTGCCGCCCGCCGAAGAGGCGATCGTGCTGGCACTTCCCGATCGCACAGCTGCCCTCTCGCTTGCCAAGCGCATCATGCAGGCGGGGCTGCATCCGCGCATCGTTCGTCTCTATGACGAAAAGGAAACCGCCTCGCGCACCGAAGGCATCAGTGCTTTTGAAACGCGCCCGGTGATGGCCAACATCGTGGTTTGCGGCGAAGAAGCCATTGTGGCTGCAGAAGCGGCACTGGTACGCGAGTTTGCAAAGAGCGTGGATGCCGTGGAAACGGAAACACGTCCCTTCGACGAATGGCGGGCAAAGCGCTACGTCTCCATTACGAAACAGTGGCTTGATAAAGGCTACTACAACGACACGCTCGAAGTCTCGGTGAACTGGAGCAAGGCTTCTTCGCTTTACGACACGATCGCAGCCCGGATTGCTGCGGAAGTCTCCAAGGACGCCCATTTCAGTGCCCACTGGTCGCATGTCTATCCGGAAGGCGTGTGCCAATACATGACCTTGCGCCTTCCTCCCATGGATCAGTCTGCAGCCTTGCCGCTGCATGAAAATATGTGGGACATCGTCAACGGTGAAACGCTCGCGCATGGCGGCTCGATCGCTCACCACCATGGAAGCGGCCTTTTCCGCGGACCCTGGATGGACGGAGAGCACGGCGTCGGCATGGATATTCTGCGCTGTATCAAGGCCTCCGTTGATCCGCAAAACCTCTTCAATCCCGGCAAACTCGGCTTTCCACCGCGCGCCGGCTCCATCGATCCGTACCGGGACAGGGGTGCAAATGTCTGACGCCCTTTTGCTTGGGATCGACCTCGGAGCAGGATCGCTCAAGTCGACGGTCATCACCACGGACGGGAAGGTCGTGGCTTCGGCCTCCTGTCCGGTCGAAACACTCACACCGAAACCCGGATTCAGCGAACAGGATCCGGAAGGCTGGTGGTCGGCACTCGTCACATCCTTGCAGAAGATCTGGCAGGGCGGCCTGGAGCCGCATCGCATCGTTGCGGTTTCCGTGACAGCCGGAGCGCACACCCACGTGCTCGAAGACGAGTCAGGCAGCACATTGCGGCCCGCGATCATGTGGAATGACCAGCGTTCCGGTTCTCAGGTTGTGCGGGAAAGAGCAGCGCGCGGGGCTCAGATCATTGACCTTTCGGGCAATCGCATCAGCCCCACCTGGACGCTGCCGCAATTGATCTGGTTGCAGGAAGAAGAGCCGGAAACGCACAGCCGCATCCGCCGGCTTCGCCCGGCCAAGGATTGGCTGCGCCGTCGTCTCGACGGCAGCGATGCAACCGACATCACGGATGCCTGGGGGCTCATGCTTGCCGATGCACGTTCAGGGGGCTGGTCGTCTGAACTCTGCGCGATGGGAGGGCTTGAAACCGATGTTCTTCCGGAAATAGTTGCATCGACGGCGACGACGGGGACCGTGACATCAGGGGCCGCTCAGGAAACCGGTTTGCAGGAAGGCACACCGGTCATTTGCGGAACCTCCGATACCAATGCGGAAACCTATGCAGCGGGCATGACGCGCAAAGGCATCGGAGCCCTGAAGCTCGCCACGGCAGGCACGGTCTCTACATTGACGGACGCTCCCCGGTTTTCCGACGATGTCATACATTACCCGCACCTGGTGTCCGATCATCACTACTCGATCCTGGGAACCAACTCGTGCGCCTCGGCCCATCGCTGGCTGCGTGACGCGCTTTTCTCGGACATGGGTTTCGAGGGCATGGATGCCAAAGCTGCCGAAGCCCCTGCAGGGTCGGAAGGTCTGCTCTTTCATCCCTACCTCAACGGCGAGCGGAGCCCCTACTGGGACCCCGACTTGCGCGCCTCTTTCGTAGGGCTAGGGTTCCAGCATGGAGCACCGCATTTCTGCCGGGCTCTCTATGAAGGCGTTGCCTATACGCTGCGCGATTGCCTTTCCGTTCTGCAACAGCGCGGCATGGGCTTCACCACCGCCCGTCTCGTCGGCGGGGGGACACGCAGCGCCTTGTGGCGGCAGATCATTGCGGATGTCACAAGACTGACGATCGAAGTTCCCGCCGAAGGCGATGCGTCCTTCGGTGCAGCGCTTATCGCGGGCATTGGTACGGGCGTTTTCTCGGACACCAATGACGCTGCCCGCGTCATCCGCGTGGCAGAGACCTTGACGCCCAATGCCCGGACCACGGCGACTTACGACGAAGGCTTCGTTCGGTTCCGGGAGGCAAAGGAAGCCCTCACACCGATCAACCACAAAACCGTGCGGGCAACCGGGGAGGCCAAGTAATGGCGGAAGTCAGTCTGCGCAAACTGCGCAAGACCTATGGGGCCGTGGTTGCGGTGGAAGGCGTCGACCTTGAGATCGCCAAGGGCGAACTCATCGTTCTGCTTGGCCCTTCCGGATGCGGGAAATCGACAACCCTGCGCATGGTCGCGGGGTTGGAAACGATCAGCGCCGGGGAACTGCATATCGGTGGCCGGAACGTGACCACCCTGGAGCCCAAGGACCGTGACATCGCCATGGTGTTCCAGAACTACGCGCTTTATCCGCACAAGACCATTCGCGGCAACATGTCGTTTGGTCTCAAGATGCGCGGCATGAAAGGGGGCGAGATCTCCAGGCGGGTCGACGCTGCAGCAGAAATGCTGGACATCACGCACCTGCTCAACCGCAAGCCCGGCCAGCTTTCAGGCGGACAGATGCAGCGTGTCGCACTCGGCCGTGCCCTTGTTCGCGACCCGGCGGTGTTTCTGCTCGATGAACCGCTGTCCAACCTGGATGCGAAGCTTCGCTCCAGGATGCGGGAGGAAATCGCCCTTCTTCAGCGGCGCATCGGCAAGGCAATGCTTTACGTCACGCACGATCAAACGGAGGCAATGACCCTTGCCGACCGGATCGTCATCATGCGCGACGGACATGTGCAGCAGATCGGTTCGCCGCTGGAGGTATACGACCGGCCGGCAAACGCCTTCGTCGCGGGCTTCATCGGCTCGCCTGAAATGAACCTCGTTGAAGCTGACCTCAAGAACGGTTTTCTCAGCCTGTCGGCTGATGTCTCCATTCCTGCCCGCAGCGCTACCGGTGAGCGGGAGGTGATTGCCGGCATTCGGCCGGAAGCCATCACGATTTCCGACGAAGGTCCGGAGTTCGCGGTCCGGGGCATCGAACAGCTCGGCTCGCAAACGCTTTTCATCGGCGAGACGGCTGGTCATCGCCTGCGGGTCATGACCCAGCGCAGGGACGACATCAAGGTTGGTGAGAGCGTTCAACTCGCTCTTCCCGCAGCATCAATCCACCTGTTTGACCGCGCCAGCGGTGAACGCCTCGAGATGCCGGGAGGGGCAGCTTGAACAAAAGGGTTTAGCCGCACCTGAAAGCGGTCAATTGGAGGAGAAACATGACTAAGAGCAAATTCGAGACAGGTCTCTGGACTAGACGCCAGGCCCTCAAGACCATGGGCATCGCCGGCGCCGGGCTGGCAGCCTCGTCCCTTGCGGCCCCGGCGCTCCGCGCCCAGGGCAACAAGCCCATCCGGTTTTTGAACTGCGAAACGGGCAAGGACACGCTCGCCTTTTTCTCGAAGGTGGCCAAGGAATATCAGGAAAAGACCGGCGTCGAGGTCGTCATCGATTCCGTACCGCTTGGCGAAAGCTTCACCAAGATCACCAATGGCATTCGCTCCGGAACCCCTTATGACGTGGCAAACGTCGGTTTCATCGGCCACGTGCTGCTATTGGCCGAGCAGGAACAAATCGTCCCCTTGAACGAGCTGACGGACGAATACCAGTGGGGGAACAACATCCTCTTCCCCATCGACAACAAGGTGTACTGGTACCCGTTCGACTACAACCTTGCGCTGATCTATTACCGCAAGGATCTTTATGAGACGAACGGTCTGTCCCTGCCGAACACGTGGGATGCGTTCGTCCAGAACAGCGAGGCGCTTGTCCAGGGCCGCCAGAAAGGCGCGCTGTTCCCGATCGGATCGAACGGTGCAACCAACTGGATGTCGTTTGCCTTCCTGTGGGCCGAGGGCGTCAAGCTGTTCGACGACCAATGGAACGTGATCCTGGACAACGACGAGATGAAGCCTCGGGTAGCCGCCTACCTCGACTTCATGACCAAGCTCTACGGGACGATGCCTCCGGGTGCTCTTCAGGCCAGCTATTCCGATGTCCTGTCCAACCTGGTTGGTGGTGCCGTGGCCCACGGAGCCTATGCCGGACGTGTTCTGGAAGCTGCAGAGCGGGACAACCCGACCCTGGCCGAGAACCTTGGCGTCATGCCCTACATGGATATGTCCGGAAAGCAAAAGGCGGTCAGCCACGGCTACGACGGCTGGGTGGTCCTGAAGACGGACAACACTGGTCCGGCGATGGATTTCATGCGGTGGCTTACGACCGATCGCATGGTCGACTTCCTGCATACCGCACCGGTTCACTTCCAGCCGACGCGACTTGATATCTATGAAGACCAGCGTTGGCGCGACAATGCAATGATCCAGAAATACTCTGGTGTGGTCGAGCAGATGCGAGAACTTGTGACCGACGAGTCGGTTGTGCTCACCTCCATTGATACGCAAGGCCCGGCGCCTGACGTCAGACCCGGCAAGGTGTTCGAGTCCTTCGTCATGCCTGAAATGCTGCAGAACAAGATCCTTCGCGAGATGGATTCTGCAGAGGCCGTGGATCAGGCCGCAGCCAAAATGCGTGAAGTGATCAAGTGACGAAACGGAGAGGGGAGTGGAAGCTCCCCTCACTTTCACACCATCTGGAGTTCGTGAATGACTCGCTGGTTGTTGCCGGGTTTTCTCGGTATCGGGTTTCTTGCGACCCTTGTCCTGATTGTCGGGCCTGCGCTTTATGCGGTTTCGCTCAGTTTTTATGACATGCCGTCGCTTACGGCCGATCCGGTCTGGGTCGGTTTCGCAAAATACGCCAAGGTTCTTGCAAGCGCAGAGTTCTGGAACGCGCTTTGGAACGGCTTCGTCTATGCCGGGTTGGCGATTGTCCTGCAGGTGGTGCTGGGCATCGGCTTCGCGTTGCTCTTGAACCAGAATTTCATCGGCCGCTCTCTGCTGCGCGGACTGACGTTCCTGCCGTATCTTCTGCCGACGGTGGTCGCGGTGCTGGTCTTCAAGTGGATGGTTGACGGCTCACTCGGCATCATCACCGTTCTGATGGATGACCTGGGCCTGCCGCCGATCTACTGGTTCGAGACCGAGACCGCGTCCATGACGTCGGTCATCCTGATTTCGGTCTGGTTGTGGACCCCGTTCGTCACCACGACCTTTCTCGCCGGGCTGCAGACAGTTCCGACCCAACTCTATGAAGCGGCGCGCGTAGACGGTGCCGGGCCCGTTCGGCGTTTCTTTCACGTGACCCTGCCGTCGCTGCGCCCGATCCTGACGGTCATCATTCTTCTGCGGGGCGTGTGGATGTTCAACAAGTTCGACGTCATCTGGCTGACGACGGGCGGCGGCCCGCTTGGTGCCACGGAACATCTGCCGGTCCTGTCCTACCGGGAGGCATTTGCCCTTTATGACATCGGCAGCGGCGCAGCGATCGCAACGCTTTCCTTTTTCGTCCTGATGGTCGCCGTTGCAATCTATTTCCGGGTGTTCCCGATGGAGGAAGGCAAATGAGTGGACAAATCCAGGCTCGCCGCGTTGCCGGCCGGGCGGGACTTTACTTCGCGGTGATCGTTCTGGCGGTCTACAGCGCCTTTCCCATCTACTGGATGGTCGTTTCTTCCCTGCGTCCCACTCAGGAAATGCTCATGAATCCGTCTCTGGTTCCGCAGCGATGGACGCTTGAGTATTACACCAGCCTGTTGGCGCAGACCGACTATCCGCGGCAGTTCCTCAACAGTCTCATTGTTGCAGTGACCACCGTTGCCCTGACAATGCTTCTGTCCGTCATGATCGCTTATGGGGTTACCCGCCAGCGCATTCGCGGCAAACAGATGATCATCGCCGGCATGCTCTATGCCTACATGTTCCCGCCGCTGCTGCTGGCAATCCCACTTTACGCAATGTTCGCGGCAATCGGCCTCAACGATACGCTGCTGTCACTGGTCATTTCCCACCTGACCATCACGATGCCGCTCGGCGTCTGGTTCCTGTGGGGGTTCTTCAAGACAATGCCCTTCGAGCTTGAGGAAGCAGCCATGGTGGACGGTTGCACGCGCCTGGGGGCTTTCCTGCGTGTTGTGCTGCCGCTGTCGGTCCCCGGGCTGGTAACGGTCGCGATCTTCGCCTTTCTCCTTTCCTGGACCGACTACACCTTTGCCCTGGTCATGATCGGATCGGACGCGAACAAGACGGTGCCCCTGGGTCTGGCTTCGATGATCGGCGCCTTTGACCTGAGATGGGGAGATATCATGGCGGGCTCCACACTGATTGCCATGCCGTTGTTCATAGCGTTCATCACGCTCTCTCGTTACTTCGTCCAGGGCCTGACCGCCGGCGCGGTGAAAGGATAACTCATGACAATGCGCATTCTGGGCGCTCCACTGCGCTATGTGCAGGGACCGGGAGCCATCGACCGCCTGGCCGAGGAAATTGCCATCATTGGCGGTGGCCCTGCGGCGGTGGTCATTGATCCGGTAGCCCGCGACCTGCTTGGTGACCGCATCAGCTCCCAGCTTCCCGACGCCCGCCTCATGGAATTCGGGGGGGAATGTACCGCGGCGGAAATCACCGCCAGGGCAAGGGAAGCCGGCGATGCACGGCTTCTTGTCGGCATCGGCGGGGGCAAGGCGATCGATACCGCCAAGGGAGCTGCAATCGAACGCGGACTGCCGGTTGCCATCGTGCCGACCATCGCCTCCAACGACAGCCCGACCAGCCACATTGCCGTTGTCTATACGCCGGACCATGCGGTTGAGGGCGTCCGTCACATGAAGACCAACCCCTCCCTTGTCCTGGTCGACACGGCAGTCATCGCCGGGGCACCACGTCGCTTTCTGGCAGCCGGTATTGGCGATGCGATGTCAAAGCCGTATGAGCTGGCTGGCGCTCTTGCCGGAGGTGGTCTCAACTTCTTTGCAGGCCGACCAACAGAACTCACCCAGGCCATTGTCGCGCGTGCCAGCGATATTCTTCTTGCCGATAGCGAAGCGGCGATGTCGGCCGAAGGCCCGAACGAAGCTTTCGAGCGCGTGGTGGAGGCCACCGTGCTTCTCAGCGGCCTTGCCTTTGAAAGCGGAGGGTTGTCGATAGCCCACGCGATGGTGCGCGGCCTGTCGGTCACACCGGCGCTCTCAGGGTTGCTGCACGGGGAGATGGTCGCTCTCGGCACCTTGACACAACTGGCAGCCGGGCAGGGGTCCGAGGAGGAAATCCGCACCCTTGCGGCCTTCTTCCGACGGATAAATCTGCCCACATCCTTCGCAGAATTCGGCGTCACCGGCTCAGCGGAACTGAAGCATATTGCCGAGGTTGCGCTCACAGCCCCCTATGCGCCGAACTACTACCGCAAACTCGGCGTCTCCGACCTCGTTCGCGCGATGCAACTGCTCGACGAAGGACATTGATCGATGCCGCCATCAAGAAATGTTGTGGTCACCGGCGGCGGTACAGGTATCGGTCTTGCGACAACGCAGCTTTTGACCGAACGCGGCTGGCAGGTAACGGCCGCAGGCCTGGAACGGGAGGAAGGCTTTCCGCAAGCTGCCCGGTTTGTCGAGGTTGACGTTACTGATGTGGCCGCGCTTGCCCATCTCCTTGAAGAAGTGCAAGAGCTCGGCGGCCTGGTCACCTGTGCGGGCACGATCCAGTACAGCCGGGAATGGGACGCAGCGGTATTCGAGAAGGTGATGGCGGTAAATGTCACCGGCGTGCTCACCTCCTGTGCGGCCGCGCGCGATGCGCTTCAACGCGGCAACGGTTCCGTCGTCAACATCGCCTCCATGTGGAGCTGGTTCGGCAACCCCGTTGCGCCTGCTTACGGCACCAGCAAGGGGGCGGTCGCTGCCCTCACCCGATCCCTTGCCGTTGCCTGGGGAGGAACCGGTATAAGGGTCAACGCGGTCGCGCCGGGTTGGGTGGAAACACGCATTTCCGAAGGCGCGCGATCAGATCCGGCACGGCGCGCACGGATCGACGCCCGCATCCCGATCGGCCGTTGGGCCGCGACTGTGGAGATTGCGCGGGTCGTCGCGTTCCTTCTGTCTGAAGACGCTTCCTACGTTCATGGCGCGATCGTTCCGGTAGACGGTGGTTATCTGGCGGCGTGAACCATGCAAGGTATTGCGTCGCTGCGGCATGCCTAAAACGCCGAAAGGCGTTGCCGGGTTCTGTTCTTCCAAACCCGGCAACGCCTTCTGATTTTAGGGTCACGCGACAGCCGCTTTAGAGTACGCGTTCTTCCCGGAACGCCCGCCCGAAGGATTGCAGCACAGGATCCAGCAGATAGCGCATCGGCGTATGGGCTCCTGTTTGAATGAAGACCTGCGCGGGCATGCCTGGCACCAGCTCAAAACCGCCTCCGGCCTCCCGGATGTCGTCGGACGTAACCCTGACCCGCACCGTGTAGAATTGCTCTCCCGTCTGCTCGTCCGTTTCGGCGTCCGCACCAACCTGGAAGACTTCCCCTGTCAAGGGCTTCATGTGCCGCCCCATGAAGGAGGTGAGCTGAACTTTGGCGTCCATCCCGATCATCACGTTGTCGATGTCGGACGTACGCAGGCGCGTGTCGAGGATGAGTTCCTCGTTCTCGGGCACGATCGTGATGATCGGTTCGCCCGGCCGCACGACACCGCCGACCGTCTTGTAGTTGACCTTGAGCACCCGCCCCTCGATCGGAGAGACGATCTCTGTGCGGTTCAGGATGTCCGAAGTCGCGGAAAGCGCCTCGTCAGCTTGCGCAATCTCCGCGTTGATTTCCGACAACTCCTTGGCCACCTTTTCGCGTTCTTCGCTTAGGGCCGTCAGTTCCGCGATTTTGATTTCCTCGATCTTCTGCCGCGCACGAGCGATCGTTGATCCGATGGCATTGCGCTCCGACCACAGTTCGGCCCGCTTGCGTTGCAGAGCCAGGAGTTCAGGCTGCCGCATCAGGCCTTTGTCCATCAGGACCTTTTTGCTATCCAGCTCCTTGTCAAGCAGCAGGATCTGATCATCCATGCCGTCTATCTGGGCCTTCAGGCTGCTGATCTCGGCTTCAACCTGGCCTGCCTGCACATGATAGGTCGACTGCTGCCTTCCCAGCAGCTCGCGCCGTACCTTGAATTTTGTAATCTCGTTGGCAACGAACTGCGTGTAACTTTTGTCGGCCGACATGACCGACGGCATCTGGACCTCAAAGGTTTCATCGCCACGCTCTTGCGCCAGCAACCGGTCTCTGGTCACCACATAGCGTTGGTGCTTGCGGTAGATCGACAGATAGTTCGCCGTTGCCAATGCCTGGTCAAGAACCATGAGAAGCTGACCGTCCTTGACGACATCGCCCTCCTTGACATTGAGATGGCGTACAATTCCGCCTTCCAGATGCTGCACCACGCGCAAGCTTCCGTCCGGACTGACCTTGCCGGCGGCGATGGCGGCTGACGACAGCTCCGCGAAACTTGCCCAAATTCCCGTGCCGAAGAAACAAACCGCGACGACCAACGAACCCATGATCCAGTGTTGCCGGATGGAGCGACGGAGGGACGACGCCGGGTTATTTTGCTCTTTCATCACTGACCTCCCTGAGTTTCGTTGGCCGGCGAAGCGCCTTTCGCTTGCGCCGGCTGGACCTTGCCAAGTTTCTGCAGGATATCGCTGACCGGGCGGATGGCGTGCTTCATGAACTCCTCGCCGGTTTGCGTCTTTTGAATCGTGCCGTCCGCAAGGGTGATGATCAGATCGACTTTCGAGAGCGCAGAGGGTCTGTGGCTTACAATGATGACCGTGCAGCCTTGTTCCCGAAGGAGCACAAGGCACTCCTGAAGCGAGGCTTCGCCATCACTGTCCAGGTTGGAATTCGGTTCATCGAGGATGATCAGCTTGGGCTTGTTGTAGATCGCCCTGGCCAGACCGACCCTTTGGGCCTGTCCGCCGGACAGACGAAGTCCGCCCGGGCCGATCAGGGTTTCATAGCCGTTCGGCAGAGCGTTGATCATGTCGTGGCAACCGGCAAGGCGCGCGGCAGTCACAACCTTTTCATCGTCCGGCTCGCCCATCCGGGCGATGTTTTCCTTCACAGTGCCGTATAGCAGTTCCACGGACTGCGACAGGTAGCCAATGTTCCGGCCGAGTTGCTGCGGGTCCCAATTGCGCATGGCGACACCGTCAAGACGGACCGAACCGGAACTCGGATCCATTGCGCCAATCAACAATTTGCACAAGGTGCTCTTGCCGGAGCCGGAATGGCCGACGATTGCATTCAGGGTTGCCGGCTTGATATCGATCGTGATGTTGCGCAGCAACGGCCGTTCCTGGCCTGAAACGAGCAGATTGACACCTTTGAGCTGCAGGTGCCCACTGGGTTCCGGCTGCTGGGTCCGGTCGAAGTGGAGTGGAGCTGCCAGAAAAATATCGTTCAGCCGACGATGGGACTGCATCGCACCGACGATGCCTCGCCAGGCGCCGATGGCCTGTTCGGCAGGCGCAAGCGCACGCCCCATGATGATTGACGCTGCAATCATGCCACCTGGGGTGATTTCACCCAGCGTGGCAAAATAGGCCCCGAGACCAAGGACACTAATCTGGGCCGTGAACCGGATGAACTTGGTGATCGCGGCGGTCTTCGCTGAAAAGGCGGCGACGGCGAAAGTAGAATTGGCCACCAGTTCGTTGTCGTTCCGGTAGCGGGCGAGAACGCCAGGCAGCATTCCCATGCTGTAGACGCTTTCCGCGTGTTGCGTCGCGATATCGATCGTCTGCTGTGCCCGCACACGAGCCGCCGCAGCACCCGCCATCCGGCGGCGAGTGACCGTGTCGTTGATGCCTGCGATTATCACCAAGAGCACACCGGCCGCGATGGCGACGAAGCCGAGGGCAGGGTGGATGAGAATAATGGCACCGACAAAGAAGGGCACCCAGGGCCCATCGAAGAAAGGTAGCACGCTCGAACTGCCAACAAATTGCCGGATGGTTGCCAGGTCGTTCATTGCATGAGAGTGGGACTTGCCCGTCGACCTGGCCGTCTGGATGACGGCATGCAGCAGGTCGGCATGTACGGTTTCATCCCACCATTTCGCTATGCTGGCGAGGATGGAGCCGCGGATTGCATCAAGAACCGCAATCACAGCCAGAAAAAAAATCACGATCATCGTCAGGAAGACAAGTGTCTCGAGGTGGCCGCTCTGCATCACCCGGTCGAAGATCTGCTGCATGTAGAGGGGTGAGGCCAGAGTTCCGAGATTGACAAAGATCGAAAAGAAACCAACGGCAAGAAACCCGGCCCAGGAAGAGCGATAAACCTTGAGAGCGGGATAAACGCTTTCCCTTGCGCTGCGTACAGCCATGTAGACTCTCCAAAAAAAAACATAAAAAAGAAGAGAGGAGAGGGCGCGTGCGCCCTCTCCAGAAGTTTCATGATCAGACGACCAGCGGACCGTCGCCGTCTCCGTCAAATGTCGGGATAAGCATTTCAGGGATTTCGCCCGCACCGTCCGCGGTGGTCCAGTCGTCACCGCCGAAGGTGTTGGTCTTGTCCGGATCTACCGACAGTTCGATATCGAACTCGGCGGAGTTGGAGACCGCGTCATTGACATCCACGACAGTCATCGTACCGGAGATGTTGGCGGTTTCGCCCTGATCCATTACCTGGGCCATAATGCGTTCCAGGTTATGGGTGAAGGTTACGCTGCCGTCGGCTTCACCGATGTTCAGAAGCCCTGCGGCTTCCAGATCTGCGATATCCAGCGTCACCTGATGGCCTGCGATGGACAGGCTGAGCGTACCCGAGATCTCATCGATCTGGAGCGTTTCCGTTTCACCATCATCAACGTCGTTGGCAGCCAGAAGCTCAAGAAGATTGAAGCTGCTTTCGTCGTTGTTGGAGTTGCTGTGAACAACAGTGAACGAACCCGTGTAGTCCTCAATAGTCGGGGCATCGTTCGTGCCGTTGATGGTGATGGTCACGTCGGTGGTGACAGTGCCGCCGTTGTTGTCGGATACGGTTACCGTATAGATTTCTTCGACGCTGTCGCCTTCGTTGAGGGCCTGAACATTGGCGTTGAACTGGTCAATGGTATAGGTCCATTCACCGGTATCCTCATCGATGCTGAATTGACCCAGTGCCCCGTCGACGACAGAGGCGGAGTAGGTCAGGACGTCCCGAATATCGACGTCCATTCCGACGATCAGGCCAGTGGCAACGTCTGTACCGTCTTCCCCGACACCGGATTCCGTCACCTCGCCCAGGATATCCGCATCGGAGATCGTGGGATCGTCGTTGGTGCCGGTCACGACGACCGTCACTTCCCGCGTGTCCGTCGCACCGCTATCGTCCGTAACGGTCAAGAGGTACTTGACTTCCAGTTGTTCGCCTTGGGCGAGGAAGTCGAGTGCCGTTGCGGCGATTGCAAAGGTCCAGGTGGCGCCTCCGTTGTTGGCGTTACCGGCCGATTGCTGCACCGTCAGCGCATTCGTGAAGGCAAGCTTTTGCCCCTCCGTCAGCGTGAAACCACTGCCTGCGACTGGTTCGACAGAGGTGAACTGAGCGGTCACTTCCGGCGTGTCGGACAGGTCTAGGTCGGTGAACAAGACCTCACCGGATGTTTCAAGCTGTGCCGGGGTATTGGCTTCCTCGAGAACGCCATCGAAGACACCGCCAGAGAACATCGGTCCATCATTGGTACCGGTGATCGTGATGGTGATCTGGGTGGTGTCAGTGCCTTCCGGGAACCAGTTCCGGTCGCTGACTTTGACGTCGAACGTCAGGTTCAGCGTTTCGCCGTCCGCCAGCCAGTCGAGTGGAGCCGAGCCGTTGTAGGCATAGGTGAATTCAACATTCCCATCTTCGCCCTTCGGCACGGAGAAGATGTTGTCCAGTGCGTCTCCGCTGGTGAAGTTGAAGTTGCTGGATGCCAGAAGGCTGCTGATATCGACACCATCCGGAAGAGCGCCTTCCGAATAGGTCGGCGAACCATCGCCTTCGACCGAGATGTAGAGCGTGTCGCCCAGATCCGGATCGTCGACCACGATGTTGCCGCTCAATTCGCCGATATTCTGCGGATTGGCGTTGAGTTCTTCGTCGACTGCGAAGTCAAGAACGCTCTGCTCGACGAGGATTTCCGGCTGGTCGTTGGTGCCGATGATCGTCACGGTGATCGGACGCTCGACGAAGGAGTCCGGGTCATTCGTGTCCTGAACCCGAAGCGTGTAGTCGATCGTCAGAACATCGCCTTCGGCAAGGAAGTCGATAGCCTTGTCCTGGACCTTGTAGGAATAGGTTACCCGGCCCTGGTCGTCGAACTGGTCGAATGTCCAGAAGAGGAAATTCGTATCCTTGGCTGTCAGCGCAGCGTAGATATCGCCCGGCATTTCCAGAATTTCACCGGCACCGGAGGCCAGGGAAAGGTTCGGTTCGCTGATCTGGACTTCAAAATTGTCCGGATTGACGACCGTGTCGGGATCGTTGATCTCGAAGACACCGCCGCGGGTATGGACGTAGCCTTCGTCTTCCGCACCCGGCCATTCAACGATGGGCAGGAAGTTCAGCGAGAGATCGCCGCCGATCGTCGGAGCATCGTTGGTGCCCGTGATCGTGATGGTGACATCCTGATCCACGACACCGCCGTTGCCGTCATCGACCGTCACGGTGTAGACGACTTCGACCTGCTCACCTGCGGCGAGGAAGTCAAGATGCTCTTCCGCGACGCTGTAGGACCAGTTGATCGTACCGTCGTTCGTGTTGCCCGGATCAGCGGACAGCCCGAAACCGGCCTGGATATTCGCGATCTGGCCGGCGGTGAGGCCGACACCATCAAGACCTTCAACGCTCTTGACTGCGAAGGTCGCCGTTGGCGTATCGGAGAGATCCAGATCGGAGAAGTCAATCGAGCCGCTGTCGGACAGGGTTGACGGATCGCCTTCAACGATGGATCCGCTCACGTCAACTGCAGTCAGTGTCGGAACGTCGTTTGTGCCGGTGATCGTGATGGTGATCTGGGTGGCGTCGGTGCCTTCCGGGAACCAGTTCCGGTCGCTGACTTTGACGTCGAACGTCAGGGTCAGCGTTTCGCCGTCCGCCAGCCAGTCGAGTGGAGCCGAGCCGTTGTAGGCATAGGTGAATTCAACATTCCCATCTTCGCCCTTCGGCACGGAGAAGATGTTGTCCAGTGCGTCTCCGCTGGTGAAGTTGAAGTTGCTGGATGCCAGAAGGCTGCTGATATCGACACCATCCGGAAGAGCGCCTTCCGAATAGGTCGGCGAACCATCGCCTTCGACCGAGATGTAGAGCGTGTCGCCCAGATCCGGATCGTCGACCACGATGTTGCCGCTCAATTCGCCGATATTCTGCGGATTGGCGTTGAGTTCTTCGTCGACCGCGAAGTCGAGAACGCTCTGCTCGACGAGGATTTCCGGCTGGTCGTTGGTGCCGATGATCGTCACGGTGATCGGACGCTCGACGAAGGAGTCCGGGTCATTCTTGTCCTGGACTGTAAGCGTGTAGTCGATCGTCAGAACATCGCCTTCGGCAAGGAAGTCGATAGCCTTGTCCTGGACCTTGTAGGAATAGGTTACCCGGCCCTGGTCGTCGAACTGGTCGAATGTCCAGAAGAGGAAATTCGTATCCTTGGCTGTCAGCGCAGCGTAGATATCGCCCGGCATTTCCAGAATTTCACCGGCACCGGAGGCCAGGGAAAGGTTCGGTTCGCTGATCTGGACTTCAAAATTGTCCGGATTGACGACCGTGTCGGGATCGTTGATCTCGAAGACACCGCCGCGGGTATGGACGTAGCCTTCGTCTTCCGCACCCGGCCATTCAACGATGGGCAGGAAGTTCAGCGAGAGATCGCCGCCGATCGTCGGAGCATCGTTGCTACCGGTAACCGTGACCTTGAATTCGGCCTTGTCGCCACCGACAACCTGATAAACGAAGGTATCGACACCCTCCTGGCCATCGGCAAGGCGGTTCGCTTCTTCGGAATAGACGTAGCTGGCTTCGCCCGTTTCGACGTTCAGCAACAAGGTGCCGTATTTGCCCTCGACCTCCAGCATGCCATCTGAATCAGCGACGGCATCAACGTTTACAATCGAGCCGCCAGCCGTTTTGAAAGCCAGCTGGGTGATGACCTGGCCGCCGGTTTCGCCGATTTCGTCGTCGTTGCCGAGAACGTTGAATGTCGCTGCAACTTCCGCTTCGTCGTCGCCGGTGGTTTCGGTGACGTCGATCGCATCGTTATGAGCGACGAGTGCGCCATCCGTGACACTGAAGAGATGGATGTCACCGACTTCACTGCCTTCGCCGAACTGAACCAGTTCGATGTTGTAAAGGGTGGTCGTGCCGGTGCCGTTGGTGATGCTGACGGAACCGTCTTCGTTGGTCTTGATGTCGTAATCTTCAGCCTTGCCTGCAAACTGGGCAACGTCCTTGGAGCCGCCACGGCCGTCAATGATATCGCTGCCGCCGTTGCCGAAGAAGATGTTGTTCAGGCCGTTGCCGAGCATGACATCGTCATTGACCGTGCCGATGGCATTTTCGATGGACGACAGCAGATCGATATCGCCGCCCTTGCTCACGGCGATACCGCTGCGAAGGTCGATGAAGATGCCGTTTTCTGTGCTGTTCAGGTAAGAATAATCAATTGTATCAACGTCGTCGCTGCCGAGCAGGATGTCGATGCTGCCGTAACCGACAAGCATGTCGTTTCCGCTTCTGGCAAGCACGAGATCAAGACCAGATGTTCCTTCGAGCGGTACATCGGCACCGGTCGTCCCATTCACGAAATTGATGCTGGAGACGTCCGGGGTCGGATCGCTGCCGTCTTCTTCGATGTAAGTACCGACAACGTCAACGTCGCTGATCGTGGAAGTGCTGTTCTTGATGTCCGCCAGAGTGGCGCGGATGGAGTCGAAAAATTCCGACAGATTGATGTTATTAGGCATTAATCCATTCCTGACTAGCTCCACCGGTTGCCCGTGAGGGACAACCGGTGATTAAAGAATGGGTGTAAAAATCACCCTTGCTGAAATGCACGAGCAGACTTGGCAGACTGTTTCAATTTGAGCCATTCCCCAAATGGGGGCTGCGTTAACCAAGAAGTTTGTTAACCTTGCCTTCAGACGAAGCCGCAGAAAATACGCAGCGTAAACAACACTTCGGAGAAAGCTTTAGAGTTTCAATGCGTTGAGGGGTGTTAAAATGACGTGTGGTCAACATTTGCACCCTAATTAACCATTTGTTAATTTTTTTGGCACGCGAGAAAAATAATTCCTCACGGAATACGTTATTGCCTCCCCTTAGAGTTGTGTATACGATTGCATAGTTTTTGTCGTGCCATTCTTCATATTTTTTTACTGTCAGAATGTTGTGTTTTAGCAATGTCCGAGCAACTCGAGAAGCTTATCGCAGAGTTATATGAGAGCGTAGAAACGGAGAGGTTGTTTTCAGAAACTCTTTCAAAAATAGTTACTTACCTTGGTGCGGCTCAATCTCATTTATGTCTTCTTGGGAAGGATAACTCTTCGATTGGAATTAATTTCACCGCCAATATGGATCCGAGTTTTCTCGATGAATACCACCAGCACTATGTCAACATCGATTACCGCTTAAAACTCATAACGAAATCACCTGTGGGGGCTGTCATGACGGACGATCAGTTCAATACACAAGAAGGTTTACGCTCCAGTCCGATCCATCACGATCTGTTTCCGCGATACGATGTGAACAGGATCATGGGCAGTAACATCACCGTTGACGGTCGCCTTGGCTGGTTCGGTGTTACAAGCATGCGCAAAGACGGGACCTTCTCCAAAGAGGTAATGGAGGATTTTTCGAGGCTCGTTGTCCATGCCAGGAAGGCGCTTCAACTTCGGCAGCTGCGCATGGAAACCGGTGAACGGGAACTCGTTCACAGGTCGTCCAACGATGCGCAAACCCATGGCGTCATCATGCTTGCCAATGGCGAGACCGAATACGTCAACCAAATCGCGCAGGATATCCTCGACCTGGGTTTCGTGAGAATACAAAATGGCAGGCTGGTCTGCCGCAATCCAAAGGAACAAAAGAAGCTGGACGCGGTTCACCGGCGCGTTCGAAACGGGGAAGCGCCACTGGTGCGTCTTCTCGATAGCAAAACCAACACGACCTACGCCGTACAGGTGTTCAACCCGCTCCCCCGTTTCGTTGACGGACGACTGGAACCGGCACGCTGGGTGACCTACAAGATCGTGGTGCTCAATCCGCAGGACATTCTCTCTCCGCGTACGCTCGACCGTATCAGCCAGTTTTTTGGACTGAGTGGAAGCGAGAGCGCCGCCATTGCCGCTGTCATAGCGCTGCAGCCGCTTTCAGACTACTCCCGGGTCAAGGGTGTTCAGCAGGATACCGTTCGAAAACAGCTGAAGTCTGCGATGACAAAGATGGCCGTCAATTCACAAAAACAGCTGTTCCAGGTCTACGAGCGGTTCAAGGTCTTCGAATGACAGCCCGGGCTTCCAGGGCACAGGTGAAGATCAACCCTCCACCTGCTCCCTGGCAGTGCACTCTCGTACAAGCAAAAGAGCATGGCCGTCAGAGTAGTGCAGGCTTGGATGCGGTACGATGGCGCGACGATCCATCTCGCGAAAGCCCAGTGACGCATAGAGACGAAGTGCCGGCACATTCCTGTCGAAGCAGATGAGTGAAACTCGCGTGAGACCTTGCGCGGCTGCAAGACGGTCGGCAAGGATCATCAGCTTTCGCGCGTACCCGCGACGGCGAAATTCCGGACGGACAGCCACGCCGGAAACATACAACGAGCCTGGATCTTCCAACTCGGAGTAGGGCCTGAGGACTGGATCGGCCTCGGGTGTCTCGTCACTCTCCATCTTGAAGGCATGCAGCATGGCCACCACCTGGCCGCCAATCTCAACCATGTGGCAATTCTGATAGGAAAACGCCGTGTTTTCCCGCGAATACCGCGATGCCCCAACCTCCAGGAGGTCCGCGCCGGGAACCCCGACGCGAGACCAGATGTAAGAAGCAAGTCCATCTGAGGACATCAGGAAAAGCGAGGCGATTTCATGTGCGTCTGCCTTCGTGGCCGGACGGATCTGTTCGCTCCGTGTTTCGCCTTTCGATTGGACCGACATTTTCACTTCACTTCTCCCGCGTTGACCTCATTGCACATGCCATCCCCCTTCGCCGCATCCAGCACGACAGCTGGAGCGGGCCTCAGGTGATGCAGCGCCCGGGTGTCACCGTTACGGATCACATGGCGCACGCTGTCACGGTTCAATCCGATGTCGCGCAGTTCATGGTCCGACATTCTCTCCAGCGTCTGGATCAGGATGCGGTTCTTCCTGGCTCTGCGCCAACGTTCCAGAATCCCGATCGCGTTCCTGCGACAGGTAATCCTGCCAACCATAGTCGAAACGGTCATTGTAATACTCCCCGTTCCTTACGCCCTGAGGGGCTGGTGGAGGCAGGTCTGCCCGATTGCGTCGACATGCCGGTGGTCGGTACCACAGCAGCCACCGAACACCCGCAGGTTCGGCAGAACCGACAGGAGGTTGGCATAGTCCCTGCCAAGTTCCTGCGGATTGCCGTCGTCCAGTTCTTCAGCTTCATCCAGCTCGGCGTGGCTCAACCGCGAAGCATTCGCGCGCAGACCCCGAATTCGCCGGGTCCAGTCCGTTCCTTCTTCCAGGACATGCCGGAAGTGATCCGGGTGGGCGCAATTGATCATGTAGTAGGCGGGCGGGCAGTCGGCATCGAGCTCGGCGATTGCGTCCTTTAGAAGTTGGCCTGTCGGCAGGTGCCCATCGGTCTCAACGGTGAAGGCAAGAGCCAACGGCACGTCCCGCTTCGCGCAGGCCCGCGCAATGCCCATGGCTTCGCCGGCATGCGTCATGGTGATCGCGCTGATCATATCGACCCCTGCCGCATCCAGTGTGGCGACCTGAATAGCGTGATAGTCCTCGGACTCGGCAGAGGACATCATGGTTTCGGGTGCGTAGCCATCTCCCCGAGGACCCATATTGCCGCTGATGACAAAGGGATGTTCACCTTCGAACTCGGCACGCAGTTCAAAAAGCATTGCAACCGCGTCCTGGTTTGCATGCTTCAATTCTTCGGCCGAATAGCCAAGACGGTCACCCCAGTCACGACTGGCGCGCCAGGTCGCGCTGTCGAGAATGAAGCCCGTGCCCTGCGCATTCGCGATACGGGCGTAGCGTTCGTAGTAACGGCGAAGGGCAGCGCGGCCTTCTGCTTCTTTCAAGGCATGAAAGGAAGCAAACAGTGGCAGGTCGATGCCATCATGAAAAATCAGAGTTGTTTCGAGACCACCATCGGTGAGCAGGCAGGCGTCACCAATCTGCGGCAGTTTATTACGGTACTTGTAAAGTTCCATCTTCGGTATTCTCTTGGCTCAAATGATTTGCGTACTGCGTTGCGTTTTTCCTTCCGCCGCAGAGCAACATTTATTTTGTTGATTTCAGTAATTTTGCCGCGCGATGCTTGGCTACCCAATCAAACGACGACCTGACCTTAGATAGCTGGCCAAGGAACTTTCACGTATGACGGCCGTCACACCGAATGAGGTGGACGTTCATCTTCGAGAACCTGACTTTTTGCGAAGGGGAATTGCCACGAGGGGACAATGGCCAAGAGAAGGCATTGAACCGATCAACGCATCTAACGCGTGACTTTCGGGGTATCGGCCAAAGACACAAGCAACCGGCAAGGGGGGTGCTGGCCGGAACTTGCGGAGGCTGAATAACGAGCCGGCGCTATTTCCAAAAGGCGCAGCCGGCTTGGTCTTGTCCGCAGTCAGGCGGGTTTGACTGACTGCGGCGTTGATTATCGAACGGAACGGAGCCCGTTAGAGGGCCCGGTTCATGACAGGGCAGCCGGGCCGGGCAAATGCGGCGCCGTGCGCAGTTCATCATCAAGCTCCGAGGCAAGGTCGAAGAAACGCCGGCGCACGCCCGAAGCGTAGGGGTTCAGCCCCTCGATCGCATCGAAAAGCTCCGGCGGATCGTGGCGAACCATTTCGATAGCCTCGTTGAGAAGGTCGAAGCTTCGGGTGGTGGTCATCCGGGGAAGCGGCCCCATCTTCACCAGCACCTTGGCAATCAAGTGGGTAAGGCCCTGGGACAGCGCGGCATCGCGATCATGTGCATCCGGTGTTGTTTCGAACACATCCAGCCCAAGGGCCACCTTGAGAAAGGCGGCAACACGTTTGTAGCTTCGGCCTTTCAAAGGGCACAGCGCGATTTTCAGTCCCTGCAATCCGTTGCGAGCGCTTTGCGGTCCGAAAAGCGGATGGGTCGCAAGGATTTCGACATGTGGTGGCAGCAACTCCAGCATCAGACGAGCGGGCTCGACCTTTACCGAACCGACATCCAGCACCAGCGTATTCGGCCTCAGATGCGGCGCTATTGCACGCAGTGTTTCTTCCATGCAAGCCACCGGAACTGCGACCACCACGATCCGGCAGGCGGCGACCTCGGCAAGGTCCGCACTGCCATCATAACGCGGATCATGGATCAGCAGTTCGACATGAGAAGAAAGATGCTCGGCGATCAATCGCCCGAACGCCCCGTAACCGATAAGGCCCAGGGTGAGAGAGCGATGTGGTTTACATATTGCAGCTTGGAAAACAGTCATGGCTTAACTCGGCGAATTGGCTGCAAGGCCAAGAGCTGTATACCGAGTCACAACCGCTGGCGATGCAGCGGTAAACAGACAGCAAAGTCCCTCCGCTAACTTGGCGGATAATAATAGTTCGCAGTGTTGTGCAGGACGTTGCTCATGTTCTTGAGCTAGCAAGCCCGGTGGGACAAGTCAATGCGGCGCGATCATCTCAAAATGGCAACTTGTGTTGACCGTACAGGTAAGTGGCCGATAAAATGACATTTCAAACGACCGTTTCCAGCGCGCCACCCAACGCAGCCGGCCCAGCGAAGCTGAATTCAGCGACCCTTAGTCGAAGTAGTTTACCCAACCGATAACCTTGCCGCTGCCGTCCTTGATTTCGTCATTGAAACGTATGCCATGGAGGGATCCAACGTTTGGCGAGACGGATCGAGGAAACCTGTTCTCAACGACATTTTTCACCTGGGCGCCAAACGAATGCCAGGCCAAGTCACCAAAATTTTTCGGTTTTGCCATCTTGGCACCACTCGCCCCACCTACGACCGATTGCATAAGCTCGTACGTTTGTTTGGCTTCTTCAGCCAGAGCCCTTTTCGCAGCACTGCGCGCCAGCGAGAGGCACACGCCGTTCTTTAATGTTTTTTCGAAAATGATGACGTTCAGGCCGAAATTCATCAACGCAATACCCTTAACGCCGGCGTCGTTCCCTAGGTATGTGATCCAATTGACCTCAAGCTTGTGGTCTTGCCTGATCGTATTGTAATCGAGCGGCTGTTCGGTCCAGTAGTGGATCGAACCGTTTTCGGACACATTGTGGAATTTACAGTGGCTCCTCGGATCATTTGTTTTCCAGACGATAAAAAGCCGTGCCCGGTCACCATCCATCTTGTTACTGACAAAAGCCGCTACCTCACGTTTGTGTTTCGGTGGTCGTGACGCCCAGGCCTTGATGTCGGAACTGATGAAACCAATGCCATCGATGTTCGATTTTTCGTAAGGTCGCCACGAAGTCCTGTCGGAATTGTCACCGGATTTCGGGGCGACGGGACCATATTCCCTGGCAAACAGGTCATAATAGCTCAGCCATTCCTTTGACAGTTCATCGTAGTTGTTCATGCCTTTTTTGATCCCCGAACCGCGCAACTCGGGATGGTGCCAGTAGAAAACCAGGTCAGCGAGATTGGAAGGATCTTTGATCCCTTTTGAAATCGCTTGTGAGATGGTGGCAATTATCGCACTGGGAAAGTCGAATAGATTCATTGTCTTTCCTGTTCAATTATCTATTTAGTTATACTACCTAGAATTTTTCAATACTTGAATTTATACAAATGTAGATCTTTTATACTTATTCATATAAAGCATAGTTGAGCTAATAGTTCTTACGACGGCCCACGCGCTGCGTTGTAGCCATCGATCAGCGCCTTCCTCAGTCCCACGCCTTCATTTGCCGGGCGGGAGTTCGCGATTGCTGCCGCGACAAAGCCATTCGGAAAGACAACCACCTCAGCAGTCGCCTGTCCGCCCCAACGGCTTCCGTTGTGGGATACGGCCCGCCCATCGTTGGTTCTTGGACGGCTTGCAAAAACGAGCCGGTCATCATCTGCGGAAAACATCAGCTCGTGATTGTCGTTGACGACTTCGCGCGTCGAAACGATGCGATGAACGACCTTCGAGAGGGCTCTCGTTGACAGAAACCAGCCTCCGATAGCACACGGCTTGCCGACTTCGGTGCGATCCGTACCGGCCTCATCCATCGGTCCGTTGTAATAGAGGGCGCCTCGCGCCGGATCGGAGAACGTATTGCAGCCGCCCGTCACACCAACCGGCTCGAACAGGGTCTTTTCAACGATATCCCGGTACCGATTGTACGCATGAACCTGAAGATAGCTGTCATATGTTATCTCGCCGGGGGCAAACCCGTCCTCGATCTGCGTCCATTTTGCCGGCACAAGAGAAGCGGCACTGACATTCCAGAGCGCAAAGGACGTATTCGCGTAACAACGTTTCGTCACGGGTTCAGGCACGCAGGCACTCGCGCCTGTTGCGATGTTCTGCGCTCTGACGATGTAGGTTTCAGCACCAAGCTGATAGCGTTCCTGCAACGTGAACGCATGATCCCAGATTGTTTTTCCGGACTTGGCGAACCCCGCGCGATGCTGCAGGAGATTCCGAAGCGTAACGGGTTGCAGGGAGGTGTCTAGCTCGCCCTGCCAACGTCTGGGAAGGTAATCCTGAAACCGGTCGTCTAGCGAAACGCTTTGGAGTGTCTCGGCTCGGTTAATAACCGTTGCCGCCGTCAGAACTTTCGAGACAGAGCCAATCGCGGCCTCGGTGCGGCCGTTGAAGCGCTGCTCGCCACCACTCTCGCAAGGAGTGCGGGCGTAGCCGTGGTTGACCTGGGCAATGATGCGACCGTTTTCGCCGCGCAACGTGACCGCGTACCCCATGTACCGGTCCCCAATCGCTTGAGCGACCAACGCTGCGAACGTCGCGGTATCAAAGTCCGGTTTTTCCTGAACTTCGGTAAAAGAGGGTCTCTCCGCCGGAAGATCACAAGCACTGGCGGCAATCGGCAGGCCCATCGCGATAAGGGATACTAAAAAAGGTTTGAACATGACACGAAATCCGTTTCCTGAGACGCGTTAGCTCACGGAAACACTACGGCCGATGGCCAAACGGATCATGGGTGGGTGCACCTAATTTTCGTGCGACGAATACTCAATTTCCACGTCGGTCTCGTCTTCCGCCACAACGATCCAGGGTTCGCTCTGTGAACGCAAAAGGACCTCCACCCTGTCCTTTGCCTGCAGCTTGGAGAGGATCGATGAAACATGGTTTTCAATGGTTCTGCGAGACCGGCTCAGCGTTTCGGCAATTGCCGCATTGCTGTTTCCCTCGACAAGAAGTCGGAGCACTGTCTGCTCCTTTGCGGTGAGACCGTAAGGATGGTTGCGCGAACTCTTGTAAGGTCCGCGCTGCAGCGGCGGAAGGCCGGATCCCCCTTCACGAGAGCGCAACCAGCGACGGGCCGCCATCGCCCCCATGGACCGGAACAATTCATCGGCCTCCTGAAGCCGTTCAGCCTTCCCGGTGGCGGCAAACGACCAGGCTGCCAGATAATCCGAACTTTCCATCTGAAACGCCAATCCGGCTTCTTCGGCCTTCCCTTCGAGAAGCAGGCGAACAGGCTCCGGAAGAACAGGGGCGGAAGTGGACTTCAGCGGCAATTCCGCAATCCGGGCCCAGAACATCGCTTCGCCCAGCTTTCTCGGGCTCAGGAGCCTGGGATCGAGGCTGCAGAGCCAGTCCCAGGCCTGCGCTGCGGTTTCTGAAGTCCCAGCTAGCACGGACTGCTCGATTTCCGCGATCTTCAGAACCGTCAGGTACTGGGGTTCGCCGATCTTTTCCGCTGAAACGAGTGCCTGCTGCAAAGCCTCTCCGGCGGCCGCATCACCGAGGCGCAGAAGGGAACGGGCGAGGACGATCTGCGCGGGCATCCGCATGAGCAGGGTCTGGTTTTCCTGTCCCAGGACCCCGCGTGCAATCGTGACTGCCTCGTCAAAACGTCCCTGTTCCAGCCGAAGCTGTGCCTTTCGACCAATCAGGTAATAGGTCCAGGCGTCGAGATCGTGAGCACTGTCAAAACGGATCCCGGCATCGATCAGATCTTCAGCCCGGTCGAGGGCACGCATTTCTATGAGGCATTCGGAGAGATTTGTATAAACCCGCGCTGCCTGCTCATCGAACCCGTTTTCCAGCGAGATCCGCAGGCTCTCACGTAACAGCGTCTCCCCTTCCGGATCCCCTCGGAACAGCATGGCTGAACCGACCGTGTTAAGTGCATGCGTGCAGGTTTCAACGTCTTCGACAGCCTGCGCAAAGGTCAAGGCCCGACGCCCCCACGTCACCGCCTCACTCATCTCGTCTTGAAGCATATGATACTGGGCGCGAAGGGCGTATGCCTTCGCCTTCGCCCATTCGGTGGCCGAGGCGTTGTTTTCCAGGACTTCGATTGCTTCCTCGATGTACCTCTTGGCTTCCTCGGCTTCTCCCCTGTACCAGTGGAGCCGGGACAACCATCTCAGGTTTTCTCCCACCCGGTTTTCATTTCCGGCCTTGCGCCAGAGCTCCACCGCCTTGCGGCGGCTGGAAATGACGTCTGCGTCGATGCCAAGCGACAGGCCTGCCTCATAGGCCCAACGTTCGCAGATTTCGGCGGCCTGCTCGAGGTCCAGGCTGTCCGCCAGCGGCAAGACATGTTCAAGAAAGCGGGCGGCCTCGCGATGGGCTCCGAGACTTGCCGCATTGTCTGCGGCAAGCGGTGCATACCGCAGCAATAGCTGCTCATGTTCGGCTCCGCGGGCGTGATGCACGATCATGTCGAGAGGCTGCGCTCCGTCTTCCCGGTTGCAAAGATGATCCAGGAAGCACCTGTGCGCTTCGACCCGCCTTGGATGACTGAGCCTATCGTAGATGGCAATCCGCGCAATCTCATGACGAAAGGAGAGCCTTCCGCCGCTTTCAATCAGCAGACCTTTCTCGATAGCCTGCGTCAGGGTGCCGTAGCCATCGGGCAGTGGCAAAGCCAGGAGAATGCCTGACGGAATTGCACCGGGCCAGCAAGACACATATTCCAGTAGCCGCACGACGTCCTGCGGCAATCCTGCAAGACGCGCATCGACAGCATCCCCGATGGTCTGGGGAACCTTGCTGCCGTCTGCAGACTGAGCCAACAATTCGGTCAGGAAGAAGGGATTACCGCCCGTGATGTCCAGGAGACGGTCGGGAGCCAGGCGGGTTGACCCAACAAGCGTCTGCACCGCGTCCAGAGACAAAGGAGCGAGATTTATCTGCTTCTTTCGGGCCGGTACGATTTCGCCCATGGCTGAGCGAAGCGGATGGTAACCCGCCAACTGGTCATCACGATAACTGCAAACCAGCAGCAACGGCAGCATCGCGATCCTGCGACCAATGAACTTCAACCAGTCCAGTGTGCGATCGTCCGCCCAGTGCAGGTCCTCGATCACCAATACCACCGGTTCTCGCAAAGACGACAAATGCTCCACCAGGCCGCCAAAAAGCATGGCTTCCTCATCGCGGATCTGCGTCGATCCGGAAAGACCTGCTGCAATATCTCGTATCGGCCCGAGCGGGCGCGGCGTGATCAAAGGATCGCAAAGACCGATGACCTTCCTGGTTTCGGGCCCGAGGCTGCTCAGGAAATCCGCAATCAGAGACGACTTTCCTATCCCGGCTTCCCCGGCAACGAATACGATCCGTCCACCCGACCTGGAAATGGAAAGGCGAACCTCATCCAATATTTGCAATTGCTCTTCGCGTTCAAGTAGCAACAAACCAACCAAAAAAAGACGGTTTCGGACCTGGAAACAAATCTATGGAAGAGTGGACGCTACGGCAATTCTCAATAACTGGTTGTGACGCTCTTTCTTGATTTACCGATCGAAACGCCTTCGAAAGGGGCGATTTGCACAGCGTTTCACCAATGCGACCTTCGCAGGAAAATGTTTTCAATCGGAAGAAGCCAGGTTTGCGACGTCCGGCAAATGATTCAGGCAGCGCGCGTCAAAGCCTTCATCGTCGTGCTGATAAAACCGGACGGTCAACCGGCCACCTGCCAGACGGCAGGCCTCGTTCAATGCCTGAAGAGTCGCAACCTTGCAGGCGTCCGGATTGCTGAACTGGACCACAAGTCCGTCAGTCCCCTCGACGGCCCGAGCGAGGTCGGCCGCAACAAGCGCGTCGGGGTCGGTTATCCGGCCGCCATCAACCTGAAACATTCTGAAGCCCTGTGGAATTCTGTCCGGTTTTCGAACAGATTCTGATGGTTGCGATTACTAACCGAAGAGACAGCCAAGTTGTAGCCACCGGCCGTGGTTTTGCGTTTCAGACGTCATCGATCAGAAAAGCGACACGGACAGCCCTCCGCATATCCTGCCAATGGCCCTCCCATCGTCACCTGCGCACAAAACGCGCAACTCGCAACGAGCGTTTTCAGCCTGAAATGCATTCGTATGCAAATTTGCTTGCAATGGATGCTTGGCGGCAGTATTGCAAACGTATGCAGTTGGGAGAGGGCGCGTATCGGCACCGTTGTTCGATCCACGATCGACAAGAGGAATTCCCCGGTCACGATGCGCCAACTCTCACTACCGAGACGCGCTCGCAGCGCTCTACCGGACCGGCTGCCGGGAAACACCGATCACGCTCCCGATCCGGATGTTTCCTGTGATGTTTCAGCTTTTGGCCACGATCTGCGTGGTGTGGCCGGCCTATTGCGCCGCAGGGACCTGAGAGAGACAAATGACGAGACTACCCATCCCGGACACCATCCGTTTTGTGAAATCCCCGGCACGCGATGCGGTTGCCGACAATGCCAGCGTCGAAACACTGGTCGCAGAAGTGCTCAAGCGGGTTGCCGCAGAAGGTGATGCTGCCGTCCGTGACTATTCTGAGAAATTCGACAAGGCGGCGCTCGACCGGTTCGAAGTCACCGCTGAAGAACGTGAGGCAGCAGTCGAAAGGCTGGACCCGCAGACACGCGAAGACACCGAGTTCGCAATCTCCAACGTGCGCATGTTCGCCAGGGCCCAGTTCGGAACCCTGCAGGATCTGGAAGTCGAGATCCGGCCAGGTGTTCACCTCGGGCACCGCAACATTCCGCTCGACCGGGTCGGTTGCTACGTCCCTGGTGGACGCTATCCGCTCCTGTCCGCGCCGATCATGTCGATCGTCCCGGCGAAGGTGGCCGGCGTCGGCGAAATCATCGCCTGCCTTCCACCGAACGCCCATGAAGCGATGATTGCGGGCTGCCACCTTTCCGGCGCCGACCGGATTTTCCGGATCGGTGGGGCGCAGGCAATCGCTGCGATGGCGCTCGGCACGCAGTCCGTTCCACCTGTCGACAAGATTGTCGGCCCAGGCAACGCCTTCGTCAATGAAGCCAAGCGTCAGGTTTTCGGCCCTGTCGGGATCGACCAGCTCGCCGGTCCATCGGAAATCTTCATACTCGCCGATCACACCGGCGACGCTGAGATGATCGCCACCGATCTTCTGGCACAGGCCGAGCACGACACCAGAACCCGGGTGGGCCTCATCACGACAAACGCGGACCTTGCGGAAGCGGTCCTGAGAGAAGTGGACGTTCAGCTGAAGAGCCTGTCGACGGCAGCCACCGCCGGCCAGGCCTGGAAAGACTACGGCGAGATTTCCGTCTGCCCGGACGAGGCGACAATGATCGCCTATTCGGACATCGTCGCCGCCGAACACCTGCAGGTGCACACCGAGGATGCCAAGACCTTCGCCAGGAAGCTGAAGCACTACGGTTCGCTCTTCATCGGTCCGAACGCCAGCGTCGTCTATTCCGACAAGTGCTGCGGCACCAACCACACGCTGCCGACCATGGGCGCCGGACGTTACACTGGCGGGCTTTGGGTAGGGTCATACATCAAGACCGTAACCCATCAGTGGATGGACGAGGACGGCATCCGTGAGGTCGCGCCGCCGGCAGTCCGCCAGTCCGCCTCAGAAGGGCTTGAAGGCCACCGCCGCGCGGCGCAGCTGCGCCTCGACCGACTTCAGGGATAATCCAGCGATACCGGCTCGGCCCCGATCGCGGGCCGGGCCGAATGGTTGCTGGATTGTTCGAGATGGTAGGCGAGCCGGCAAAGCAACGCTTCCTGGCCGAAAGCGCCGACAAGCTGGCAGCCGAGCGGCATGCCGTTCGCGCCGAACCCGCAGGGAAGCGAAATCGCCGGATGCCCTGACATGTTGAACGGCATGGTGCGCATTGCCGTCCAGACCGCGCCGTCGGCAAAGGCGGTGAACTTCGGTGCGGTGCCGAGCGTGGTCGGTAGGAGAAGTGCGCTGTGCTGCGCCAGCAATACGTCAACCTCCTGCCTGAAACGATGCGCAACACCACGGGCATGCACGACGTCCTGTGCGTCCAGAACAGCTCCTGTCAGAAGGTTCCGGCGCGCGTCCTTTCCATAGGCATCGAACCGGTTGCGCAGACCCACCAAATGGTTCTGAAGCGCCTCCGCCTGCAGGATGACAGTGGCCGCGTCCTCGAGCCTTTGATAGGGCGGCAGCGTCACCAGCTCTATTCTGGCACCGAGCAAGGAAAGGAGCGCGGCGGTGTCGTCCATGGCTTGGACAAGGTCGGGATCCGCCGCAGGATCATCAACGAACCAGTCCCGGGCGTAGGCAATGCGAAGTCCCGTAAGCTCCTGTCCGATGTCAGCTGCAGCACGGCTCGCAGGGGCGAGCGCCTCCAGAATGACGGCAGCGTCTTCGACGCAGGCGGCAAGGGGGCCAACGACATCAAGGCTTTGCGACAACGGAAAACACCCGGATGCTGAAACCAGGCCCGTGGTCGGCTTCAACCCAACCACACCGCAATAGGCCGCAGGTGCACGGATCGACCCGCCGGTGTCCGTCCCGAGCGCAACGCGCATAAGCCCGGCCGAAACGGCCGCGGCGGAGCCCGACGAGGAGCCGCCGGTGATCGCGCTGGTGTCCCAGGGATTGCAGGCCGGCGGGTTGGGCTGGTCGAAGGCGGGGCCAGTCAGCGCATATTCATAGGTTGCGAGCTTGGCCAGCGGCACCATGCCGGCCTGCCTGAGCGCCGCGACGCTGGCAGCATCAATGTGCCCGGCCTGACCGGGAGCGTGCGGATGGGCATGCGACCCGCAGCGTGTCGGCTGGCCATGCACATCAATGATGTCCTTCACGCCGAAGCAGAGCCCGGCCAACGGCGGCCGGTCGTCCGGCAGAACATTGTCCCAGCGAGACGCCTCGGCAACAGCATCCGGCGACAGATGCACAACTGAACGAATGGCACCGTCCCGCCGTTCGATGCGGGCAACCAGAGCCGACGCGATCTCGCACGCCGACACCTGGCCGGTCACGATCAACTCCTGTTGACGGCGCAAGGGGCTGTCCAGAACATCATCCATCGTCGCGGTCATCCTTCAGGGCCCGCGCCTGTTCGGCCAGGCGCTGCGCCTGTGCAACGGACGCTTTCAGATCCGCTTCGGGAACAGCCAGCCCCAGATCCGCGAGGCGCTTCTTGTATTCGGCCAGGGTCATCGGCCGCTCTCCTGTCGTCGTCTTCCGGTCGTTCCGGTGCGGCAAGCGCACGTCCTCCGGGAGTGATTTTCAACCATGATAATTTCATTTTGCATAGGTATGCAGATTTTTATTGATCGGACTGAACATGTTTGGCAATATCAAAATGCAAGCGTATGCAAAATTCTGCAAGATGCGCGAAACAGCTTCGCTAAAAGGTACGATGAAATGGGAACGCAGGAAGTCTCCACCCCAAAGGCAAAGGACGTGAAATCCGCTCCACGCGTGAACGACGCGCCGCACAACGGCAATGTCATGCAAGTCGAGCGCGCCGATTTCACCGACCTGGTCCCGGAGGGGCGCGCCCCGGTTCAGGGCATGGAGGGTTTCGACCCCTGTTATTCCGATATCGTCGACTATATTGTCCGCTGCACGCACAAGATCTGGGATGAGCGCGACGTAGGCCTCATCTATTCGCACTACACGCATAACATCGTCCTCTACCTGCCGATGGGCACGATCTACAATCGTGAGGACGTGGTGCGCGACACCATCCAGAGGCTCGTCTCCCTGCCCGAACGCCGCGGCATGGCAACCCATGTCATCTGGAACGGCGACGACAAGGACGGCTATTACACTTCTCACCTGGTAACCGGCTCTGGGCGCTATACGCAGAACGGCCATTACGGTCCGGCCAACGGCCGCTCCTTCGTGTCCCGCACGGTCGCCGACTGCATGATCCATCGCAACAAGATCTACCGCGAATGGGTGGTTTCCGACCAGATGGCGGTCGTTCGCCAACTCGGCCTCGACGTTGACGCTTATGCAGGCAAGATCGCCGAAACGAAACTGAGCCAGGGCCTCACGCAACTCGACATCGGCGAGGTCGGCCTGCTTCAAGGCCAGTATCCACCGGCGGAAAAGGCCGACCTGGACATCGCCAACACAGATCTGGAACGCGAAACGCTTCAGTTCCTGCATGACATCTTCAATCGCAAGATGTTCGGCCGCATCCGCGAACTCTATGCACCGACCGCCATGTACCATGGGCCGCTGATGAAAGAGCTCTACGGCACCGCGTCGGTCTCTCATCAGACGCTCGGCCTCGTGGGCAGCATGCCGGATGCGGTCTACGCTCCGCAGCACATCTGTTCCACGCCCTGCGTCGAAGGCGGCACGAAAGTCGCCGTTCGCTGGATACTCGAGGGTCATCACCTCGGCTACGGCATTCTGGAAAGCCTTGGAGCGCCGACCGGCAAGCATCTGCGTCTGATGGGCATGTCGCACTATCACTACAAGGACGGCAAGATCGTCGACGAATGGACGGTCTATGACGAACTGTCCCTGCTGGTTCAGATCAAGCTCGCGCAGCTTGCTGACAAGGCTTCCGCGGTGGAGGCCGCCGAAGCCTGAAAAAACGTCAAGAACAAAGAGAAATAGCCCGGGTCAATCGGGCATTCTTCCAATGGAGAATGAGATGAGCAAATTGAAGCTAGCCGTGAGTGCGCTTGCACTCGTTCTCGGGGCCGGCACGGCACACGCCGGGTGCGGCATCGAGGGTGGCAACGTCAAGATCCTTGCAAACGACTTCGATGCCCTCGGAACCGTTATCAAGGAAGCGGAAGCCTGCGCGGGAGACGGCGTCACCGTGGAAGCCAACATGACGACCGAGCACAAGGCACTTCAGGTGCCCGCGCTCACGGTCAACCCGGCGCAATACACGGTGGCGATGGTTGCCAACAACTCCATCGTTCCGCTCATGAACGACGGCCTCATCCGCCCGCTGGACGAGCTGGTCGAGAAATACGGCCAGCAGCTTCAGCCAACGCAGCTCATCAAGGTCGATGGAAAGGTCATGGCAATCGCCTTCATGGCCAACGGCCAGAACCTCTACATTCGCGGCGACATCCTGAAGGAAGCCGGCCTCGAACAGCCCACGTCGCTTGAAGAGGTCATCGAGGCTGCCAAGGTGATCCGGGAGAAGGGCATTCTGGAATACCCACTGGCCGCAGCAGACCAGGCCGGATGGTATCTCGGCAACGAGTTCGTCAACACCTACCTGGGCCTTGGCGGCACCTTCTTCGAACCGGGCAGCGCAGAGCCGGCCATAAGCGGCGAGGAGGGTCTGAAGACCCTGGCGCTGATGAAGGAACTTTCCGAATACATGGAACCCGAGTTCCTGACCTTCACGTCCGACGAAATCAAGGCGATGTACCTTTCGGGTGAAGTCGCGATCATCAACCAGTGGGCCTCCATGGTGAACGGTCACATCGACCCCAACGGCCCGGCACCGGAAATCGGGGAAGCCACCATTCTCGCACCGGCTCCGACCGTCGGTGGCGGCACCACACCGGCCGCAGCGCTCTGGTGGGACGGCTTCACCATCGCCAAGAACATCTCCGACGAAGATGCCGCAGCCTCCTTCCAGGCGATGATGCACGGTATCCGGCCTCAGGTTGCCCAGGACAATCCGTCCGCAGCTGCCTGGCTGATTGCGGATTTCTCTCCTCCCGCCTCGGCAAAAGCGATCCTCGAAAACGCGAAGCTCGGGGCGAAAGCCTACCCGATGTCACCCTACATGGGGCTACTGCATACGGCACTCGGTGCGGAGCTTTCAGATTTCCTTCAGGGGCGCGAAAGTGCCGAACAGGCGTTGAACGACGTGGAAGCAGCCTATCGTGCCGCGGCCAAGGAAGCCGGCTTCCTCAACTGATACTGCCCTTTGCCACACCCCTGTCATGTCGATGACAGGGGTGTATCCTTTTCGGGGGAGACTTTATGCGCCACCGTGATTTTGCAGCGTTCATATGGCCATCGGCACTCGCCATGCTCTTGTTCATTGCGTTGCCGATCGTGTCCGTTTTCGTGCAGTCCATGTTCGTCGAGCATGAACAGGTTCTCGTGACCGTGGAAAACTGCGGCCCGTTCGGCTGCACCGACGAAACCAAGGTCGACACCGAGGCAACCCGGGCCCTGCGCGAAGAAGAGCCACTCGGACGCTTCAACGCCTTTGGCACCTATCTCAATCGGTCCCACCTGGCGGTTGAAGAGATCGCCGAGATACTTGAAAGCAGCAACGGTTTTCTCGATGTCGTTACCAGGATCTACAATCTGCCCTTTTACAAGGCGCTGTCCTTCACCCTGGTCTATACCTTCCTGGTGACACCGCTTGCCATGATTGCCGGCTTTGCCGTCGCTCTCGGCGTCAACAGTGTGCCCAGGCTGTTTCGCGGGCCGATCATCTTCCTGTCGCTGCTGCCCTACATCGTGACGCCCCTTCTGGGCTCCCTCATCCTGTTCTGGATGATCAACTCCGACGGCATCATCGGGGCGACGCTACAGTGGCTGTTCAACGATCCGGAACTGTCGCTGAAGGCCAGCCCCGTGCTGTCGTGGCTCACGCTCATCACCTACGGAACGTGGCATATGGCACCCTTCGCCTTCGTGGTCTTCTATGCCGGTCTGCAGACCCTGCCGATGGACACGCTGGAATCCGCCATGATCGACGGCGCCAACCGCTGGGAACGCATCCGATACGTGGTGATGCCACACCTGACGCCGCTGGCGACCTTCGTCGGTCTTGTCTTGCTGATGGATAATTTCCGCGTGTTCGAACCGATCATCGGCTTCTCGTCGGAGGCCAACGCAACCTCGCTCTCCTGGCTGATCTACAACGACCTGACGGGACAGGTGAACCAGCTTTTCGGCTCGGCCGCAGCCACCTCGATCCTGACCATGATCGGCGTGATCATCCTGCTCAGCCCTGTGCTCGTGCGGACCTGGCGCGACTTCAAGAGAAAGGCCCGGTGATGACCAGATCCATCGGCTATTCCCGCCCGCTCGCCATCTTCACCGGGGTCATCCTGGTTGTGTGGCTGATCGTTACGGCCTTCCCCTTCATCTGGACCGTGTGGGGCTCGTTCAAGGTCCAGGCTGACTTCTTCAGCCGGGTCTCCTTCTGGAACGCCATCACGGGGCCTGCGACCGTGCGCCAGACAGGCGAGGCGCTGACACTCGACGGGTATCGTGGCGCCTGGATCGAGCGGGAGTTCTACCACTCGGTCTGGAACACCACGATCGTCACCATCTGCGTGACCTCCATCTCGCTCTTGTTCGGAACACTCGGCGGCTATGCGCTATCCCGCTCAAGCCGCAACTACACCTTCTGGATCCTGATCGCCGCGCTGGTCTTTCGGGCCATGCCGCACATCACGCTGGTTTCCGGCTTCCTGCTGCCGTTCTTCCAGCTCAACATCTGGGGCTATCTGCCGACCGCGATCATCGTCCTGGTGGCCATCAACCAGCCCTTCACGATCTGGATGCTGCACAGCTTCTTCAAGTCGATTCCGAAAGATCTGGACGAAAGCGCGATGGTTGACGGTTGCACCCGCTTCCAGGCGTTCCGGCTGGCGATCATGCCGGTGATGTGGCCGGGCGTAATCACCACCGGCCTGTTCAGTTTCCTTCTGGCCTACAACGATTTCTCGGTGACCGCGCTGCTGCTGTCCCAGGAAAACCAGACCATGGTTCCGAAGATCAATTCGTTCCTTGGAACCATCCAGACCGAAGGCACCATCATGTATGCGGTTGCCGCGACCGTGAGCGCCACCGTACCGCTATTCATCCTCGTGATGTTCTTCCAACGCCAGATTGTCAGCGGTCTGACCGCAGGCGCCGTCAAGGGATAGTCCATGGCCGAGATCCAACTGAAAAATGTCACCAAGCGCTGGGGCAATGTCTACGGCGTCAACAACTTCAACCTGCACATTGCCGACCGCGAGTTCCTGGTTCTGCTGGGTCCGTCCGGCTGCGGCAAGTCCACCACCATGCGCATGATCGCTGGTCTGGAAGACATCTCCGAAGGCGAGGTCATCATCGGCGACCGGGTCGTGAACACTCTGGAACCCAAGGATCGCGACATCGCCATGGTGTTCCAGAGCTATGGCCTTTATCCCAACCTGACGGTCTACGAAAACATCCGCTTCCCGCTGAAGGTTCGCAAGGTGCCAAAGGACCAGCATGATGCCCGGGTGATGAAGGCGGCGGAAATGGTCGATCTGACCGACCTGCTCGACCGACGACCCGCGGAGCTATCCGGTGGCCAGAGGCAGCGCGTCGCTCTGGCACGTGCAATTGTCCGCGAGCCGACGGTTTTTCTCATGGACGAGCCCCTGTCCAACCTGGACGCGAAGCTGCGCGTGTCGACCCGCGCCGAGATCAAGAACCTCCAGCACCGGCTGAAGACGACCACGATCTACGTTACCCACGACCAGATCGAGGCGATGACCCTTGCCGACCGGGTGGTGGTGATGAGCGGTGGCGTCATTCAGCAGGTGGCAACACCGACGGAGATCTATGACAACCCGGCCAACACCTTCGTGGCTTCCTTCATCGGCTCTCCGGCGATGAACCTGGTCAAGGGAGAGATTTCCGCCGGCGTATTTACGGCTCAGAACATCCGCGTGGAAGGTCTGCGCGGTGACATCTCCGGGCCGGTGACCCTGGGTTTCCGGGCCGAGGATGTGACCCTTGTCGACGGGGGAGGCGAGCTGTCGTCGACCGTTTTCGCCCTGGAGCTTCTCGGCGACGCCTCCATGGTGGCCGTCGAGGCGGGTGGGGAACTGGTCAACCTGAAGGCCGCCAAGGATTTCCGCTCCGAGATCGGTGCGCCGATCAGCGCGCGGATCCCGATCGAATGCTGTCATCTGTTTGATGCGCAGGACGGCCGGCGGCTCACCGTGAAGGGGTGACAAGTTCGCGAAGCACGAGTACTCAGAACATGATAAAATCACGGAGGCCCGCTTGAACAGCAAACCGGTTACATCTGTAGACGTTGCGCGCAAGGCCGGCGTTAGCCAGTCCGCAGTCTCCAGATATTTTACCCCGGGCGCCTCCGTTTCCAAGAAGATGGCCGAGAAGATCCGTATCGCCGCGGACGAACTCGATTACCGGCCAAATGTTCTGGCAAGGGCGATGATCACCGGGAAAAGCCGGATCATCGGCCTGATCGTCTACTACTTCGAGAACCAGTTCTATCCCGAAGCGGTTGAAAAGCTTTCGATCGCGCTTCAGGAAAACGGCTACCATGTCCTCCTGTTCATGGCATCGAACACCATCAACGATGTCGAGCCCGTCATCCAGGAAATCATGGGTTACAGGGTCGACGGCATCATCATGGTGTCCGTGTCCGTTTCCTCGACACTGGCGGAGCGGTGCCGGGACCTCGACATCCCGGTGCTTCTGTTCAACCGCGATCAGCCGAAGGACAATCTGCGCGCGGTGACCAGCGACAATCGCCTTGGCGGCGAGCTGGCGGCAAAAGCGCTTCTGCGCGGAAAGCCGAAACGCGTTGCCCTGCTTGCCGGCTTCTCCGGAGCCTCGACGCAGATTGATCGCGAAGCCGGGTTCATGGCTGTGCTGCAGGAAGCAGGTGTCGAACTGCACTCCCGAGCGGACGGAAACTATCACTATACGGATGCCGCCGATGCAGCCCGCCAACTTTTCGACGTGCCCGATCAGCCCGATGCTGTCTTTGTTGCCGACGACCACATGGCGCTCGCAGCCCTGGACGTAATCCGCTTCGAGTTCAAACTGAAAGTTCCCGAGGATGTAGCCGTGGTCGGCTTCGACGACATCCCGCAAGCCGCCTGGCCTTCGTTCAACCTCACCACGATCCGGCAGCCCATCAACCAGATGGTCTCGGCGGCAGTCGCCATGCTGGTCGATGCGATAGAGGAGGGGAATACGGACGTCCGCAAGGTCCGCATTCCGCCTGTCGAGGTCATCCGCGGCACGACCCGAAGCTAGTATTCCCGAACAGAACGCTTACCAGCTGCGACCCCTGTGCGGCCGACGCCGGTTCGCCAAGGCCTTCGCGTGTCACTTGTCGGAAAACTCCGCTTGCAAGCGTTTTCACAAATTTTGCAAAAATATTTTTTTGCCTGCCTCAAATCGCGAATTTTTCGATCGTTTTACAACAATTTAGAACGTATTTTGTGGGGTTTTTTCGCCCCTGAAATTTTGGGAACGTTTGCAAAATCTCTTGCGAACTGACTCAATCCGGCGTAGGAACCGGGTCAAGGGCCGGGTCGCAGGCATACGGAGGTACCGCGATCGTGCTCCGGGGAGGAGTCGGTGGGACTGCAGCTTGCAAGCGTTCCCAAATGCCGGTTCTCCCGTTTTCAATTTCGCTTCTCGGGAGGGAACAGAATGAAAGTCGCCGTTTGGGCTGCAACAGCCGCACTTGCATTTGTCACACAGGCAGCAGCCGATACGACCATCCGCATCGGCCATGCCACGCCTGAGGTCTCGCCCGTCCACCAGGCTCTGAGCTACTTCGAGGAAGAACTCGAAAAGCGCTCCAATGGCACCATCCAGGTAGAGATCTTTCCAGGTGGCCAGCTCGGCAGCGTCAAGGAAATGACCGACCTGGTCCAGTCCGGCAACATCACCATGACCACGGGTGCGTCGGTTCATCTGAGCTCGACTGTCGATCAGTTGGCCGTGCTCGACCAGTTCCTTCTCTTCAAGGACGAAGAAACCGCGCGCAGCCTTCTGGACGGCGACGCCGGCAAGACCATCTCTGCAGCCATGGAAGACCGTGGGCTCAAGAACATGGGCTTCATGGAACTCGGGTTCCGCAGCTTCACCAACTCCCGTGCACCGCTCGACAGCTACGAAGCCTTCGAAGGCCTGCGCATGCGCTCGGCAGACAACCCGATCGCCATCAAGGCCTGGCGGTCCGTTGGCGCCGTTCCGGTGCCGCTGGCGTGGGGAGAGATCTATTCCTCATTGCAGCAGGGCCTGATCGATGGCCAGGAAAGCGCCCTGAGTTCAATGATCATCGAGCGTTTCTTCGAGGTGCAGAAATACGTTTCCCTGACCGGTCACATCTATTGGCCGGAACTCTGGATGGCCAATCTTGACTGGTATAACGGCCTGGACGAAGCCGACCGTACGCTCATCGACGAAGTTGCAGTGGAAACCGTCAAGAAGCAGCGCGAGCTGACCGCGGCCGCCAATGCCGAAACCCTGGCCAAACTCAAGGAAGCCGGGCTTGAGGTGAACGAGCTGCCGGAGGCCGACAAGAAGCGCCTCGGCGAAACAATGAACGCCGCCATCGAAGGCGACATTCGCGCCAAGGTCGGCGACTCCTTCTACGACACCTTCATGCAGGCCGTCGCGCAGTAAGCGAACCAGGGGAGGAGAAGGCAAAATGCGGTTTCTCGAAAAATGGTTCGAGCCGGCGGTGATCGTCTCGATGCTGGGCATGATCATCATTCTGGTCTTCGCGGACGTGATTGCGCGGCTTGCCTTCTCCACCTCGATAGCTGTGGCGAACGAACTCGCCCGGTTTTCCTTCGTCTACATGATCTACTTCGGCGTGAGTTACGCAATTCGCGAGCGCCGGCACATGCGTGTCACGGTTCTGATCGATGTCATGCCGAAGGCACTGCGCCACTGGATGTTCGTGCTCTCCGAGGTGATCTTCCTGATCTATTCCGTCGTCGTTTGCTGGCTCGGTGTCGTGATCACGCAGCAATCCATCGACCGCGGCAAGATCCTGAGCTCCACCGAGTGGCCTCAAGCCGTGCTTTACGCGGCGATCATCTTTTCCGGTGCCCTGAGCAGCCTGCGTCTTTTGCAATCCATCAAGGCTGCCGTCGTTGATGGCGACACGCGCCTCGGCCCCCAGACGGATATCTGAGCCATGACGACAGCCATTCTCTTCGGAAGCTTCCTGTTGCTGTTGCTCATCGGCGTACCGATCGGCATTGCGCTCGGCGCGGCGAGCATGCTCGCAATCCTCTATATTCCGTTCCTCAGCCTCGACATGTATGCCCTCGGGCTGGTCTCGGCCATCGACAGCTTCACGCTCATCGCGGTGGTGCTGTTCACCCTGGCCGGCAGCCTGATGGCCGAAGGAGGCATTTCCAAACGCCTGATCGCGGTTGCAGACCATGCCTTCGGCGGCATGCCCGGCGATCTGGGCACCGTGACGATCATGTCCTGCCTGTTCTTTGCGGCCATCTCCGGAACAGGATCCGCGACGGTGGCGGCCATCGGCCTCGCCATGATCCCGGCTCTGGTCGATCGGGGCTACGACCGGGCCTATGCAGGCGCCATGGTGGCCTCCGCAGGCGGGCTTGGCGTCATGATCCCGCCGTCGGTGGTGATGATCGTCTATGCGGTCTCATCCGGTGTCTCGGTGACGGCTCTCTTCATGGCCGGCATCGTTCCGGGCTTCGTGATCGCGCTGACCCTGATCGGCTACAACGTGATACAGCGTCGCTCCGGAAACCAGGGTGCGGGCAACCCGGTACCGCCAACCCGCACCGGCAGTCTCTGGGCCGCCCTTTGGGACGCGAAGCTCGCCCTCGCCATGCCGCCTGTTGTTCTCGGCAGCATCTATTCCGGCATGGTGACACCGACCGAAAGTTCTGCCGTCGCCGTCGTCTATGCCCTGATCGTGAGCTGCTTCGTCTATCGGGAGCTTCCGCTGTCCGCCGTTCCGAAGATGATGCTGGAAGCAGCGTTGCTGGTCTCCGCCGTGCTCGTCATCATCGGTGCGTCCTACGCCTTCGGCCGCATCATCGCTCTGGAGCGTATCCCGTCCGATCTCGCCCAGCTCGTGCTGTCGCTGACCCAGAGCAAGGTGGTGGTGATGCTGGCCGCGATCGTCCTGCTTCTTATCGTCGGAACCTTCCTGGAAACACTGGCGGCAATCGTCATCCTGACACCTGTCCTTCTGCCGATCATGCTGAAACTCGGCGTGGATCCGGTTCACTTCGGCATCGTCATGGTCGTGGCGCTTGCCATCGGCTTCGTGACACCGCCGCTCGGAGCAAACCTGTTCATGGCCGCCGCTGTCGGCAAGATCCGGTTCGAGGACATCGCCCGCAGGATCTTTCCCTGGGTGGTGACGATGATCTTCGCGCTCCTGCTGATCGCTTTCATTCCCGTCCTGTCCCTTGTACTGCCAGAACTGTTCCTGGGCTACGGGCGCTAAACCTTCGGCGGTCAACCCGCTGAACCACACAACAGCGGCATTTCGGCCGCATTCGAAAGATGACGACGGACGATGCGGTTTCGCCGCGCAGAAAGTCGCCCGGAAAACTGAGGAACCTGAAATGACTGTCGAGTATCTGAAGAAAGGGAAGCCGGAAGCGGACCGTGTCGAGGACGACGCCAAGGTGCGCGCCGTTGTCGAGGCAACCCTGAAGGATATCGAGGAACGCGGCGATGCTGCCGTGCGCGACCTCAGCGAGAAATTCGACAAGTATTCCCCGGCATCCTACCGCCTGTCGCAAGAGGAGATCGACAGCCTGATCGCCCAGCTGACCGAGCAGGAACTGTCCGATATCAAATTCGCCCAGGCGCAAGTGGTCAATTTCGCAAAGGCCCAACGCGACAGCATGCTGGATATTGAGGTCGAGACGCTGCCGGGCGTCATTCTCGGCCACCGCAACCTGCCGGTTCAGTCCGTCGGCTGCTACGTGCCGGGCGGCAAGTTTCCGATGGTGGCCTCCGCACATATGTCCGTCGCAACAGCGAAGGTCGCCGGCGTTCCGCGCATCGTTGCCTGCACTCCGCCGTTCGACGGCAAGCCCAATCCCGCCGTGATCGCGGCCATGCACCTTGGTGGCGCGGACGAAATCTACGTGCTGGGCGGCATTCAGGCCGTCGGCGCGATGGCCATCGGCACGGAAACCATCGAGCCGGTGCACATGCTGGTTGGTCCGGGCAACGCTTTTGTTGCGGAAGCCAAGCGTCAGCTCTTCGGTCGCGTCGGCATCGATCTTTTTGCCGGACCGACGGAAACCATGGTGATCGCCGATGAAAGCGCCGCAGACGCGGAACTCTGCGCGACGGATCTGCTCGGCCAGGCCGAACACGGCTACAACAGCCCCTGCGTGCTGCTGACCAACAGCCGCAGGCTGGCGGAAGAAACCATGGCCGAAGTCGAACGGCTTCTCGCAATTCTGCCGACAGCGGGCACCGCCCGCGTGAGCTGGGAAGAATACGGCGAGGTGATCGTCTGCGACACCTACGAGGAAATGCTGAAGGTCGCCGACGACATCGCTTCCGAGCATGTTCAGGTCATGACCGACCGCGACGACTGGTTCCTGGAAAACATGACCTGTTATGGCGCGTTGTTCCTCGGCCCGCGGACAAATGTCTCCAACGGTGACAAGGTCATCGGCACCAACCACACGCTGCCGACCAAGAAGGCCGGCCGCTACACCGGCGGACTTTGGGTCGGCAAGTTCCTGAAAACCCACAGCTATCAGAAGGTCATGACCGACGAAGCAGCGGCCAGTATCGGTGCTTATGGCTCGCGCCTGTGCATGCTGGAAGGTTTTGTCGGCCACGCCGAGCAGTGCAACGTCCGCGTTCGCCGCTATGGCGGTGTCAATGTCCCCTATGGTGAGGCAGCACCGGTTCTGGAGAAGGCCGAATGAGCCTTCCGCGCACCCCGTCCTTCCGTCTAGATGGCCGGCGCGCCCTCGTAACAGGTGCGTCCTCCGGCATCGGCAGGGCGTGCGCTGTCGCGCTTGCGGAAGCCGGGGCGGCAGTAACACTGGCAGCCCGGCGGGCCGCGCCGCTTCAGGACCTTCAGGCAGAAATGCAGGCCGAAGGCATGCAGGCGGACGTATTGGTCCTCGACATGGCAGATCATGAAGCACTTGAAAAAGCCCTCGCTGACCTGCCGGCTTTTGACGTTGTCGTGAACTCCGCCGGCATGGCGCGCCATGGTCCTGCGCTGGAAACCCGGCCCGAAGACTTCGATGCAGTGATCGACCTGAATTTCCGGGCAGCCTATTTTCTCGCAGCCCTGGCCGCAGGCCGGCTGGCAGCCGAAGACAAGCCGGGTTCGATCATCAACATCTCGTCCCAGATGGGCCATGTCGGCGGCATCGACCGCGCCGTCTATTCAGCTTCCAAGCACGCAATCGAAGGCATGACCAAATCGATGGCGATCGAGTGGGGCCCGAAGGGGATCCGCATCAATTCCATCTGCCCGACCTTCATTCGCACCCCGCTGACCGAGACGACCTTCGAGAACCCCGAACGGCGCAAGTGGATCGAGGAGAAGATCAAGCTTGGCAGGGTAGGCGAAGTCGAGGATATCATGGGCGCGGTCGTCTACCTCGCCTCGGACGCATCCTCCCTGGTGACCGGAACGGCATTGCTGGTCGATGGAGGTTGGACGGCGGACTGATGAGCAAGGAAAAGGTCACACTCAGCGAAGTCGCAAAGCTGGCAGGGGTTTCCCAGTCGGCAGTCAGCCGTGCATTCACGCCGGGCTCCAGCGTCTCGCAGAAGACCCGCGACCGCATCGAGGCGGCAGCCGAGGAACTCGGATACCGACCGAACCCGATCGCGCGGGCGATGATTACCGGTAGAAGCCGGATCATCGGCCTCGTCGTGGCCTACCTTGAAAACCAGTTCTATCCGCTCGCCATCGAGCGTCTCAGCCGGGCCTTGCAGGCCAGGGGCTATCACATCCTGATCTTTCTGGCGGAGAACCAGGAGGACGATGTCACCCGCGTGGTCGACGAATTGCTCGATTACCGCGTCGACGGCATCATCACGGCCTCTGTTGCAATCACCAACGACCTGACCACTCGTTGCGAGGACGCCGGCATCCCGATCGTCATGTTCAATCGCGGTCAGGACGACAACCGCCTGTCGTCGGTAACCTCCGACAACCTTGCAGGCGGCCGGACCGTCGCCAACTTCCTGGTCGCCTGCGGACATGAACAGATCGCCCATATTGCCGGTTGGCAGGGATCTTCGACCGGGCGCGACCGCGCACGCGGCTTCACTGAGGCGCTTGCCGAACACGGCCGCGAACCCTGTGCCGTGCTCGACGGAAAATACAGCACCGATGTTGCGCGCCAGCTTGCGCGCGAGCTCTTCGGTTCAGCGGACAGACCGGACGCGGTATTTGTCGGCAACGACCATATGGCACTTCCCGTGATGGACGTTCTGCGTTTCGAATTGGGGCTTTCCGTACCGGGCGACGTCGCTGTGGTCGGCTACGATGATGTGCCCGTCGCAGGCTGGCCGACCTATGACCTGACGACAGTCCGCCAGTCGGTGAACCGGATGGTCGAGGCAACAGTCGAGACATTGCTTGGCCGCGTCGAGGGACACACAGAGCCCACACGCATCCTGATCCCTGGCGATTTGATCCAGCGCGGTTCCACGCGCAAGCTGGACCCGTTCGGCATATGAGGACACCCCTTCAGACCGAGGAACGGCATCACACCTATCTGCAGAGCTTGAGATCACGGCGGCTGAACAACCACCCGCCGAACCGGCTGCTGGCCGCCCTACACTGACCAGATTTCTCAAGGATATTCGACATGAGTTCGATCAACGATCGCATCGTTCGCTACGGTGAACTGAAGCCGTGCAAGACTGCCTTCATCGACGCCCATACGCCTGGCTCGAACCAGAAGGAAAACTTCACCATCATCGGCGGCGGGGTTTCGGAAAGTCCCGATCAGCACGTCCACATCACCGACAAGGTCGGCTTCAATATTGGTGCCGCGGGACAGCCGCCGCATTGCCGCAACTCGCTTCACAACCACACCACAGCCGAAGTCTTCTTCGTGCTGAAGGGACGCTGGCGCTTCTTCTGGGGCCGCTATGGCACGGCCGGCGAATTCGTTGCCGAGGAAGGCGACATCTTCAACATTCCGACCGGGATTTTTCGCGGGTTCGAGAACATCGGCACCGACTACGGAATGATCATGGCGATCCTTGGCGGCGATGATGCCGGCGGCGGCGTGACCTGGGCACCTCAGGTGATTGAGGACGCGCGGGAACACGGTCTCATTCTTGGGGAGAACGGGGTCCTCTACGACAGCAAGAAGGGCCAGACCCTGCCGCACAACGTGTCGCCGATGCCGCTTCTGACCGACGAAGAGTTGAAGGCTTTCCCGGAAACGCCGGTGGAGGACGTGGTCCGCGACTATGTTGCCCGCTACTGGGACCTGATGGCGCTGGCAGCGAAAAAGCCGGCGAAGGTGATCGGCGAGAACGCTCTCCTGAAAGACAAGCCCGGTTTCGAGGTCGAATTCCTGACGCGCGGCTCACTCTCCAGCGACACCATCACACCGGAGAAGCCGACAGTGCTGATGCCGATGCGTGGCCACTGGGCGCTGAGCTGGAGCGGCGGTCAAACCGTGCTCAACCCGGGCGACACCGCCCTGATGCTCGCCGGAGAGGCTTACTCGCTTGAGCCGTCGATGACCGGCGAGGCATCGCTCTACCGGGTTGTCGCCACAGATGATCCCGCTGGCCTGACCTGGACCGGGAACTGACACCTGGCAGCCGGCGAGGCTCTCCGGTCTCACCGGCTGCCTTCTTGAAAAGGAAGTGGCCATGACGCGTCTCCCGCTCGTCCTGATCCCCGGCATGATGTGCGATGCCCGGCTCTACGGGCCGCAGATCGCTGCCTTTTCCGGGTCGCGTGCACTGCATCTTGCTCCGATCTGCAACGAGGACAATGTCGAGGCCCTGGCAGCGGCGATCCTTTCCGGCGCACCGCAACGCTTTGCGCTCGCGGGCCTTTCCATGGGCGGGATCGTCGCCATGGAGGTCGTGAGGCAGGCGCCCGAACGTGTGGAGCGTCTGGCACTTCTCGACACCAATCCACGTGCCGAACTGGACACGGTGAAGGAAAAGCGGGCGCCACAAATGGCGGCGGTCGGCGCAGGTGGGCTCTCGGACGTCATGCGCCTCGAGGTCATTCCAAATTTCGCACATGACAGGTCGACCGCTGCCGACCTCGAGAGCCTTGCGCTTGACATGGCCGAAGGCCTCGGACCCGAGGTTTTCCTGCGCCAGTCGAAAGCGCTGATTGACCGCCCGTCACAGACCGAAACGCTGCGCGCCTACAAGGGCAAGGCTCTGGTCCTGACCGGCGAGAGCGACAGGCTTTGCCCCCTTGATCGGCATACACAAATGGCCGAACTGCTTCAGAACTCGGTTCTGGAAATCATCGAACAAGCCGGTCACCTGACGACACTGGAACAGCCGGCGGCAACGAATGCCGCACTCGCACGATGGCTTGAGGACTAGGATTAGAATGGATCAGGAACTTCTGGAACTGCTGAAACGCGTGGATACGCCGACGGTCTGCAATGCCATCGAGGTTGTCGAGGGCAAGCGCGGCTTCAATGGCTTCACACGAGGCACCATGCTGTGCAGCGCACCGGAGGGTGGCGCCATGGTGGGCTATGCCTCAACGGCCAAGATCGCCGCACTCGAACCACCAACAGAGCCTGCGGACGTCATCCGCGCCCGCCGCATGGAATACTACCGGCGCATGGCCGAGGCTCCCAAACCCTCGATAGCCGTCATCGAGGACGTGGATTTCCCGCATTGCATCGGGGCCTACTGGGGCGAGGTGAATACTTCGATCCACAAGGCCTTCGGCATGTCCGGTGCCCTCACCAACGGGGTCATGCGCGACCTCGGCGATATGGCAGAAGGATTTCCGGTCGTCGCGGGTTCCATCGGCCCCAGCCACGGGTTCGTGCATGTTCGCGAGTTGGGCACGCCTGTCAGCATCTTTGGGTTGACTGTCCAGGATGGTGACCTGGTCCACGCCGACCGCCATGGCGCCGTGGTCATTCCGGCGGAGGTCATACCGGGCCTTAAAGAAGGTATTGCCAAACTCTTTGCCTCGGAAAAGATCGTTCTGGAAGCCACAGCAAAAGGACCGATGGACTTTGCCGCCTTCGAGAAGGTCTGGAAGGCCTTCGAAGCGGCCCGCGTCTGAGGATTTGGGCTCAGCAAAGAGGACATGAAACCAGCTAATTGCAATAGCTTGAGGTTCATTCTTTGCCTGTTGCCCGGTGGCCCCGGACTGGCTCAGACCAATCTCATATCAACCGTCGAGATCGCGTTTGGACAGAATGCGATCGACCAGTCCCCATTCGAGGGACTCTTCCGGTGTCATGCGCTCCTTCGTGCGCAGGATTTCTTCCGCATGGATCGCCAGGTCCAACGCCATCATCAAGGCACGGCCTGATCGTCAGAAACGTTCAGTTCCCGCTGATCGGCTGTAGCTGAAACCGCACGACACTTTCCAGAAACGGCAGTGGCTCATTGCTCAGCCGGAAATAGATCTCTTCGCGTGGCTGCCTTGCCAAGGTCCCGTGCCATATTGACGAAAGCCCGGAAGGCAGCCGAAGGGTTTTTACGCCCGGGATAATAGAGACACAGCGGCGACGTTGGCGGGGTCCAATCCTGCAGGACCCGTTCAAGTCGCCCGGCGGCGATGTCGTCGCGCACGTTGGCTTCCATGAAAAACCCGATCCCGATCCCGTCGAGAACGGCCATTCGTGCAAGCGAAGCTTCATCAAGTGTAATAGGACCCTCCACGTCGATCAGGAGGGCATTGCCATCCTTCTCGAAATGCCAGCGATAAAGCGCACCGTTTGGCAGCCGGACACGGATGCATTGGTGAGCCAGAAGATCGGGTGGTGCGCCAGGACTCCCATGTTCTTCGAGGTAGGCGGGGGTGGCGACCACGGCAAAGCTGCGAGGCGCCCCCAGCGGCACAGCGATCATGTCACTTGGCACCAGGTCGGCGGTTCGGATTCCCAAATCGAACCCTTCGGCAACGATATCGACGATCCGGCCTTCGGTGACGAGATCGATGTGAACCTGCGGGTAGCGCTGCACGAACGCCAGAACAAGTGGCGCAAACACTTCCCGGGCAGCTGTTGCGAAAGCATTGATGCGCAATGTCCCCGAAGGCGTGTCCTGTTGCGAGCGCACGGCTGCCATTGCGTCCTGGATGTCACGCAGTGCAGGGGACACCTGTTCGACGAAGGTTCGACCGGCATCCGTCAACGAGACACTTCGCGTGGTGCGATTGAACAGGCGAACCCCGAGTTGCCGTTCTATCTTGCCAATAAGGTTGCTGAGCGCCGTCGTCGACAGCCCGAGTTCGAGCGCCGCCGCACGGAAAGACCCTCGATTGGCGATGGCCAGAACCGCTTCAAGTTCTCCCAGGATCTGACGTGACATTGTTCCGATTTTCGTGATGTTACATCCAGCTTTATCCCAATTATCGCGATTAAGGTCCAGCCATATATTTCGACCATCGACGCCGGAACACACCGCTGATCCGGCTGGACCATCACCAGAAACGGAGATGTCAGATGGATATCCGGTTACCAGGACCGATTGCTGCCTATTTCGAAGCTGACGGAAACAGGAATGCCGATGCCGTCGCTGAATGTTTCAGCGAAGACGCGGTCGTCAAGGACGAGAAAAACGTGCATGCGGGACGCACCGCGATCCGCCGATGGAAGGCGGAAGCTTCAACAAAGTACTCCTACACGGTCGAGCCTTTCGCAATCGAGGTGGAAGGAAATCGCAAGGTGGTGACGGGCCACGTTGCCGGGAACTTTCCCGGCAGCCCTGTCGACCTGAAGTATTTTTTCCGCCTGACGGGCGAGAAGATTGCCGAACTGGAGATCCTGCCGTGAGCAAGTTCCTCAGTCTTGAAGGCAAACGGGCGCTTGTCACGTCCGGAACGCGAGGCGCAGGAGCTGCGACGGTCAGACTGTTCCGGGAACTCGGGGCCGAAGTGCTGACAAGCGCCCGTACCAGGCCGGACACGCTTGAAGATGGCGTCCAGTTCGTCGCGGCAGACCTGACCACGACCGAAGGCTGCGGTGACCTTGTCGCCGCTGTCCGGGAAAGGCTGGGAGGCGTGGACATCATTGTTCATATGCTCGGCGGTTCCTCTGCTCCGGGAGGCGGGTATGTCGCCCTGACGGACGCCGAGTGGCATAACGAGCTCTATCTCAATCTCTTTCCTGCCGTTCGTCTGGACCGGCAACTCGTGCCGGACATGGTTGAACGGGGAAGTGGTGTCGTCATCCACGTTTCGTCGATCCAGAGGGAGCTGCCGCTGCCTGAATCGACAACCGCCTATGCGGCGGCGAAGGCAGCGCTGTCCACCTACAGCAAGGCCCTGTCGAAAGAAGTCTCGCCAAGGGGTGTGCGCGTGCTGCGTGTATCGCCCGGGTGGATTGAGACGGAAGCGTCGGTGCGCCTTGCCGACCGTCTCGCCAAGCAGGCCGGCACCGATTACGAGGGCGGCAAGAAGATGATCATGGATGCGCTTGGCGGAATACCGATCGGTCGCCCGACAAAACCGGAAGAGGTCGCGAACCTGATTGCGTTCGTGGCGTCCGACCGCGCGGCCACGATCACCGGCACCGAATACGTCATTGACGGGGGCACCATACCGACAACGTAGACATGGCGAACGCGCGGATCAGGCGGGAGTACCCCACCCGCCGATCTGAGAATAGATCGTGTCGCGAAGATTTCGGATGTTCTTGTTGAGACTCGCCAGGTCTTCGGGGCTTTGCATCGAAGCCGTCAGTAGAGCCTCGCCAAGGCATCCTGCCCTGGACTGCAGCGCACGGCCCTTGTCGGTCAAGGCCACGACAACCTGTCGCTCGTTGTTTGGATTTCGGGTTCTTTGCAGCAGTCCCGCCGTTTCGAGACGCTTGAGAAGCGGCGTGAGTGTACTCGATTCCAACGCCAGGGTCTCGGCGATTGCCCCGACTGTCTTCTGGTCGTCGCGCCAGAGAACATTGAGAACGAGATACTGCGGATAGGTCACCCCGAGCTCGTCAAGAAGGGGTTTGTAGACGCGCTGAATGGCAATCCCTGCCGAATAGATCGCGTAGCAGAGTTGATCGTCCAAAGGCGGTGGACTGTTCTTCCGGTCATTCGTCATGCGCTGCTCCTTTGCCCCCGGTATATCAAACCACATCACGAGAAACAATATCGCGATAACATTTCTCTTGACGTGAAAATTGGATCACTATAATCACACTTATCGCGATAACTGTTATCGCTACTTATTTGGAGAAGAGCCATGAAGACCAAGACGAAAATGTTTGTTCTGGCGGCTGCCGCCGCTGCCGTCATCGGACTGAAGTCCGCGAATGCGTCAGACACCATTCCGGCGGATCAGACTGTCAGGAATGTTGTGCTTGTTCACGGCGCTTTTGCGGATGGCTCCGGCTGGCGCGGCGTCTATGACGAACTGACAACGCGTGGATACCGGGTCACCATCGTCCAGAACCCGCTGACATCTCTGGAAGACGATGTTGCGGCCACCAAACGCGCATTGGACCGTCAGGACGGCCCGGCCATTCTTGTCGGGCATTCCTGGGGCGGCACGGTCATTACCGAAGCGGGGATCGACCAGAAGGTTGCCGGGTTGGTCTATGTCTCGGCGCTTTCACCGGATGCCGGCGAAACGACAGCTCAACAATATGATGGATTTCCAGCAGCTTCCGAGTTCGTCATCGACACTTCGGAAGACGATTTCGCCTATGTCGACCGGGAAAAATTCAAATCCGGCTTTGCCCATGATGTCAGCGACGCGGACGCCGCTTTCATGCGGGATTCTCAAGTTCCCCTCAACTTGGCAGCGTTTGGCACGAAGCTGAAGAATGCCGCGTGGCGCTCAAAGCCGAGTTGGGCGGTGATTGCAACCGAAGACAAGGCATTCGACCAGGCCATGCTGTACCACATGGCGGAACGTATCGGCGCAAAGATCACGAAGGTCTCTGCCAGCCACGCTCTCTTCATGACCCAGCCGAAAGTCGTCGCCGACACGATCGACGAAGCCGCACAAACGGTCTCGAGCCAGCATTAAACAACACAAGCATCGATAGAGGTCGATCACATGGACAAGACCATGCAGCTCGAAAAGACAAATGCCGAATTCGATTTCATCGTATGCGGTGCAGGTTCCAGCGGGTCGGTTGTCGCAGCCAGATTGGCCGAAGACGGCAATGCCAGGGTTCTGCTCCTTGAGGCTGGAGGCGACGATCTCGCCGAAAGTGTCATGGAACCGGCTCAATGGCCGTTGAACCTTGGCAGTGACCGTGATTGGAGCTTCATTGGTGAACCAACACCTGGGCTCGCCGGCCGCCGGCTTCCCTTAAGCATGGGCAAGGGGCTTGGTGGTGGTTCAAGCATCAATGTCATGGTGTGGGCCCGGGGCCACAAGGAAGACTGGAACCATTTCGCCGCAGAATCCGGCGACGAAGCCTGGGGATACCAGTCCGTGCTCGGATATTATCGCCGTATTGAAGACTGGCGCGGAACACCGGATCCTTTGCGAAGGGGATCCGGCGGCCCCGTCCACGTCGCGCAACCTGACAGTCCAAAGCCGGTTGCCAGGGCACTTCTCGACGCGGCGGAGCTGATTGGTGTTCCCGTCTTTGACACGCCCAACGGCGAGATGATGGAAAGTGCCGGCGGTGCATCGATCGCGGAACTGAGGATCCGCAACGGCAAGCGGGAGTCGGTCTTCCGGTCCTACACCCACAAGATGATGGCGCAACCAAACCTCACTGTGCTGACCAATGCATTGGTCACGCGGCTCCTTTTCGAGGGAAAGAAGGTGATCGGCGTCGAAGCTTTGGTCGATGGTGAAGTTCGGCAGTTCCGCGCGCGATATGAAACAGTGCTGTCACTCGGCGCTGTTCACACACCCAAGGTTCTGATGCAGTCCGGTATCGGTCCCGAGGATGAACTGCGGGTTCACGGCATCCCCGTTGTCCAGCATCTCCCCGGCGTTGGCCGCAATCATCAGGATCACATCGCGTTTGGGTGTACCTGGGCGTACCGCAAACCTCAGGAGGTCGGCGGGGGCGGCTGTGAAGCGACCCTCTACTGGAGGAGCAATTCCGGTCTTCAGCAACCCGATATCCTTCAGTGCCAGCTTGAGTTTGCCGTGCCCAGCCCTGTTGAAACGGACCTGGAAACACCTGAGCACGGCTGGACGATGTTTGCCGGGCTTGCACAGCCGAAAAGCCGGGGACGGCTGCGTCTATCCGGGCCGGATGCCCGCGACCCTATGCTCATAGAACCCAACTCCTTGAGTGAGCCGGAAGATCTGACGGCTGCATTGGCGGCAGTGGAACTATGCCGTGAGGCGGGAAACAGTGAAGCGTTCACGCCGCTGGTCAAAACCGAGACGGCACCGCGGTCTCGGAACAAGTCAGGCATGATCGACTTCATCCGGAAATCCGCTGTCACCTACTGGCATCAATCCTGTACGGCCAAGATGGGGCGGGACAGCATGTCGGTGGTTGATAATCAGCTCAAGGTGTATGGCATCGAAGGACTTAGGCTCGCCGACGCCTCGATCATGCCGCGCATCACGACCGGCAATACGATGGCTCCATGTGTCGTCATCGGAGAGCGGGCGGCGGATATGATCCGGCTCCAGCACGGGTTGTCCGATGCGCCCGACACCGACCATTGACACGTCCAAGGGACGTTTAATCTCTGATTGAAACATGGTCTGGACGCGGCGGCTGCCTCCGCCGCGTCCGCCTTTATTGATCACTCGGCCAAACTGAGCCGATCTTCATCTCGGGCAGGGCATGAAGGGACAGGTGTTTCCGAATGTGGATGCAGAAATCCGAACAGGAGAGACCAAACAGGCTTTCAGACGTTCGCTCACAACGGAAACCCCGCCCGCTGACATAGACAGGGGCGGGGGTAGAGGACGACGGTGTTGAAATATGCCAGTTTCGCTATCGCAACCGACGAAATCCGCTGCAAGGATGTCAGGCAGCCACCAGCAGCAAGTCGTCAACCACCTCATTGGCTGCCTTCTTGGCTGCGGCGATGGCCTCTTCCTGGAAAGAGGCACCGAAGGCAAGTTTCTCGGCGCGAATGAAAGTGACGTCCGTGATGCCGATGAAGCCGAGCAAGGTGCGCAGGTGAGGTTCCTGGGCATCCATGAGCTGCGCCGGTCCTTCGCTGTAGAGGCCGCCTCGTGTCAAGACGACGATCGCACGCTTGCCTTTCAGGAGGCCTTCCGGACCTGCTTCGCTATAGGAAAAGGTTACTCCGGCGCGCAGCACGTAGTCGAACCAGGCTTTCAGCGTGGACGGAATGCCGAAGTTGTACATGGGCGCACCGATGACCAGCAGGTCGGCCGCCTTCAACTCGGCAATGAGTTCGTCGGAGAGGGCCTGCGCGTTTGCCTGCACTTCGTTTTCAGCTTCGGGAACACGCAAGGCAATCGTGGAATCCTGCGTCAGGTGCGGTACGGGATTGCTCCCCAGATCGCGGGCAATGACCTTGCTTTTGCCGTTCTTGAGACGCAACTGGTTTACGATGTGGGTGGTAAGCTGGTTGGATACGGAGGCATCGCCCAGAACACTGCTTGTGAGTACGAGAACTTTAGACATTGATTGTACGTCCTGCTTTTCATGAAAGAAATTCAGTCGTCAACTTGGTTCCCGGATGCCTTTTCCGGAACCGTCATTTTCCGCACCAGATTGTTGCTCTGAGAGGAACGCATGATTGATCTGGACGATATGCGATGCTTCATCGAAGTCGTGGAATGCGGCAGCCTGAGCGCGGCTGCGACGCGGCTCGGCATCTCGAAATCCATCGTCAGCCGCAGAATTGCACGGATTGAAGACCTGCTCGGCACCCGTCTTCTGGATCGGACGACCCGCGGCATTGCCCCCACGGAGGCTGGCCAGGAATTCAAATCCAGAAGCGAGGATCTTCTGGCGATCTATGAAGATACGCTCGAAGCAATCTCCGAGCACTCGAACGAAATCGTCGGTGAATTGCGACTGTCGGTCCCTCTTGCCTTCGGGACAAGACATCTTGGCCCGATCCTCGGATCTCTGGCCTGTCGTCACCCGCGGTTGAAAGTGGATGCCTCGTTTTCAGACCGTGTTGTCGATCTGATCGGCGAGCGGTTCGATGCTGCGATCCGAATTGGGAAGTTACGCGATTCCAGCTACGTCGCTCGCAAGATCGCACCGATCAACTCGATCGTCGTCGCCAGCCCGACCTATCTGAAGCAAAACGGTACACCCCAAACGCCCGAAGACCTGACCGCCCACGAATGCCTCATTTACACAGCCGCGCTTTCACCGGACTGGATCTTCCACAGTGGCAACGGGAACATCTCGGTACGCCCCTCGGGACGTCTGCGCACTGACAACGGAGACATAACCGTAGCCTGGGCGGTTGCGGGGCTTGGAATTGCTCACGCGCCCCTGTTTCTCGTCAACGATGCGGTTGAACGTGGTGACCTTGTTCCCCTGCTGCTTGACTATCCGACACCTGAAGTCGGCCTTTTCGTACTCCGCCCCCCTGGCGCGAATACACCCCGGAAGGTCAGGGTCCTGATCGACGCGCTCGTCGAAACCTTTTCCGGCAAGCTGGAATGGAAAGGCTGGACCAGTCCGTCCGAATGAAACGACATGGGCAAGAGCCCCTCAAAAGGCAAAGTTGAATTGGCAGCGGCGGCATTGCCGGGAAGGGTCTGCCGCCGCGGCTTTTGTTATTGCGGCGGACGTGACGCCTGAAGTTCAAGAAGCTTGTTCGCGCAACTCGGCGACATGTTTGCCGCATTGGCCTGAAGGCACTGCAGAAGCCTGCCGCCGCCCGGCTGTATGCCGGAGCATAAGCTGCGCACATCGGCTTCGCAGGCGGTCCTGATTTCCCGCATCTGCTGACGGGTCAGCTCCTGGGCATGAGCCCCGGAGACGCCCAGAAGCAAAAGAGCCGAAATCAAAAATCTCATGAAAATCATCCTATGTCTCGAGGGGGACGACGGGCGCGTAGAACATTGGCGGCCACGCGCCCGTCTTTGCCGGTGCGGCGGGAGCACCGGCAATTCCGTCGTATTGAGATGCGGGTTATCTGAGGGTAAGGCGAGGAAACCGGGAGGCCTCAAGCTGTTCTTCCGTTAGCGCTGCGCGCAGGTTCTCGACTGCGGTTTTCAACGCTGCACCCTTTTCGCCATAGACGGAGAGGACGTCCGCCAGAGCTTCAATCCGGCCGAAGGCTTCCGGACCTGCCGGATCTTCGTCAGGCGCTCCTGCAAGGGCGCGCACCGTGCCGGCATCCGGGACCAGAGCGAGCATTGCAGCGGTATAGGCTCGCCATTCGTCCTGTTGGTCGGCCCGGATGCCGATTGCCGTTTCCTGCGAACTCAACGCTCCGGCCATCCTGAACCTGGCGGCTTTCCCGGTATAGAAATGCCGAAGATGATCGAGGCGCTCCGCAACGTCGTAGATGTCGGGAACGCCCCCGAAGACGATAGGCAATTCGGGTGGATAGGCAGGGCCTTTGATGGCGAAGGGATTGTCCTGCGACACCGCGGCAAAAGGCATGACGGCGGCAAGCGTGACGCCGGCCACAAGTGACAAGAGGATCAGCTTCTTCACGGTACTCTCCAATTCGTTGTCGATGGAGAGATCCTGCAAATTCTGCATATCCGCCGGTTTTCCGGCTGATGGGAAATTGTAGCTTTTTGTTTCCCGCCCGGTGGTCAGCCTGACTTGAAGAGGGGCAACGTCACCTTCACCCGACCACCCCGTGGGGTGTTTTCCAGACTGATGGCCCCGTCATGGGCTTCGGTCAGTGACCGGGCTACCGAAAGACCGAGGCCTGCACCGCCAGTTCCCCGGGACCTTGATGGTTCCGCGCGCACAAAGGGCTCGAGCAACAGCGATCTGGCTTCTTCCGAAAAGCCGGGGCCATCATCATCAATCAGGATCGTTATCCGCTCTCCGTCCTGGTCGAAGGTTGCCCGCGCGCGGGTGCCATATTTGATGGCGTTGTCGACCACGTTCAAAATGATGCGCCTGAGCGCGACACGATCGCCGACGATCCATGCCTGCTTCCGCGCGAAATCCTCACTCGCTTCGGCAGGCAGTCCTGCTTCCCTGAATTCGGCAAACTCCGCGCTGACAAGTTCGCAGAGATCAAGCAACTCCTCGTCGAGCACGCCGACGCCGGCCCGGGAAATCAGAAGGGCATTGTCGAGCAGGGAAATCATGTCCGTGATATCGGACGTTGCCCGCTCTCGCTCCGAGGCGTCCGGCAGATTTTCCAGACGCAATCTGAGGCGGGTGGCGAAGCTGCGCACGTCGTGCTGGAGCCCGCCGATCAGTGCCATTCGCGAGCGGGTCATGGTGTGAAGCCGCTTTTGCAGCCTGTCGAACGCCCGGACGAGGGCTGAAATTTCCGGCGTACCGGCGCGGGTATCCGGCAAGGGAACAGGTTCGGTGGACGGATCGATGCGGTCCACCGCCGCCGCCAGCCTTGCAAGCGGCCGGATCTCACGGTGGAACAGAAGCAGCGCGATAAACGCGAACACCGTACCTAGCAGACCCGCCCCCAGGCCGACAGGCAAGCCCAGAGGCGTGACCGGGAACGGCAGATGAACCCCGATTGCCAGAGCGTTGCCGTCTCCCGCTGTGATCCAGAACTTGAGCGGGCGCATGGGGCCGAAACGCCAGCGGCTGCCGTCCAGTCCGTTCAGCTTGCGAGACTGTGCGGCAAGCAGGCGCTCTCCCAGAATTGCCCGGTAGGGTTCAAGCACACCGCTGTCACGCAGTTCGCTGTCGGTTTCGGGAACCTCGGAAACGGCTACCAGTTGAACATCAAACCCCGGCGAACGGACAGCTTTCAGAACCGTGTCCTGCTGCGCGGGAAGAGTACCAGCAAAAAGCTCTGCAATCGCGGCAAGCTGCACAGGTTCGGGGTTGGATGTTGCGCGCGAAAGACTGCCTTCGCGATAGGCGACGCCCAGCACCAGCAGCCACAAGACCAGAAGCAGGCTCGCGCCGATGGCAACAAGTCTTGCGACCAGGCCGAAGCGCATCTCACGCCACCTGCCGGACCGAGGCCGTCAGAAGATAGCCGCCGTTGCGAACGGTGTTTATCAAGCTGCTGCCGGGGCTGTAGCTTTCCAGTTTCTTGCGGATGCGCGAAACCAGGATATCGACTGTACGGTCGAAAGGACCGGCACTGCGACCACGGGTCCAGTCCAGGATCTGATCGCGGGAGAGAACCCTGCGTGGGCGGAGAACAAAACACGACAGAAGATCGAATTCGGCACTGGTGACGGACACCAGATCTCCATCGTCGGTCTCGACCTGGCGCGCGTCCAGATCGACAATGAACCGGTCAAAGGCAAACCGTCTCGACATGGGTTGCGAGGGGTTGGAGGCAGCCCTGCGCAACATCGCCCTGACCCGTGCCAGCAGCTCTCGCGGGCCAAAGGGCTTGACGACATAGTCATCGGCGCCGAGTTCCAGCCCGACCACACGGTCGGTTTCATCCCCTTTTGCCGTCAGCATGAGAATGGGCGTATTGCCCTGAGCACGCAGCCTGCGGCAGATGGACAGTCCATCTTCGCCCGGCAACATGAGGTCGAGAATGAAAAGGTCCGGCTGGACGCGTTCAAGCGCCGAATCCATGTCCCGGCCGTCCTGTGCAGAGACGACTTCGAAGCCTTCCCGGCTCAGAAACTCACCCACAAGACGGCGGATTTCATGATCGTCGTCGACGATCAATATTGTCTTTGCATCCGGTTCCATGAGTTCAATTGCACATGACGACCTTGCGAAATCAAACGAAAACAGGCAGCGATTACAAAATCATACAAACCGGAAATCTAACGAAATGCCTTGGCTGCCAGAGCGCCGCACGGTGCAGAACCACCGCGGCCACGGCATTTGTCTTACTGTACGCGCCAGCAGGACCAACGCCGGCCGAACGGTCATGTTTTACAAATTGAAACATAACGCAACGCGCCGGAAAGACCAGGTGCAAGCGACGGGTCGAGGGTCTCTGGAGGCCGCTGCCAAGGCGGCGACGCATATGGAGAACACCATGATGAAACGACTGTACCTCGCGCTGGCGATCCTGATCGGCGCACCATCGCTTGCGGCGGCGGCAACGGTTGCCGTCTCCACCGGAAACGTGAACCTGAGAGCTGGCCCTTCGACCGGCTATCCCGTCGTCACTGTTGTTCCCGCCGGAACACGGATCACGACTTACGGCTGCGTTTCCGGCTATTCCTGGTGCGACGTGAGCTTCGGCGCGTATCGCGGCTGGGTGTCGGCCAGCTACATTCAGGTCGTCTACCGCGGCAACCCGGTCATCGTCACGCCAGTGGTCGCACCGGCAGTCGGCCTTACAGTCGTTGCCTATAACCGCGCTTATTGGGACACCTATTATGCCGCGTATCCCTGGTATGGCCGCTGGGGTCATTATTACCGCCCGGGTTATCCGGTCGCGCCGGCGGCACGCGTTACTTCGCATGACAGGGCAGTTACCTGCACAGGAGACAGCTGCACGGCCACGCGGACGACGACGGGTATCTACGGCGGTTCGGCCAGCCAGTCCCGCACCTGTGCCAATGGTGAATGCAATGCCACCCGAAACGTGGTCGGCCCTTACGGCGGCACCGCGTCACGCACCCGCAACTGCAGCACCAACAGTCAGTCCTGCACCGTCAGCCGGACGGGACCTGCCGGCGGCACCAGAACGCGGGTTTTCCAGCGTTGAAACGATTACCGGTCTGCGGACGGTTCGCTCATTGCGAACCGTCGCCCGGCACCCTACAGCGCCAGCTTGACCTTGCCGCCCTTCACAGACCGCGAGCAGCAGGACATCATGCGCCGGTTTTCCGCGCGTTCGGTGCGCGTCAGTACCACGTCGCGATGATCGATTTCTCCCTCAAGAACTTCAACCTCGCAACTGCCGCACAAACCTTCCCGGCAATCGCAGGCAATGTCGATACCTGACGCAAGCAGTGCGTCGAGCAACGTTACATCCGCTGCGACTTCAAGCGTCAGGCCGGAATCTTTCAGTTCGACCTGAAAGGCGTTTTCCTTTGATGGATCGAGAGCCGTCTCCTGCGCGGAAAAATGCTCGAAATGCAAAGTTCCGGCCGGGTGACTTGCAGTAAGGTCTTCCAGCTGGGAAATCATCCGCTGCGGACCGCAAGCATAGATCTGTCCGCCGTCGTGCAAGCCGGCGACAATGGCAGTCAGATCCGCACGTGCGCCTTCGTCCCCCGCATAGATCGCGAGCCTTCCGGAGTGGTCTGCATGCAACCGGTCCAGAAAGGCCATGCTTTCGCGGGATCGACCGCAATAGTGGATCGTGTAGTCCCGCCCCAAGGCTTTCAGCCGGCCTGCCATCGCGAGGATTGGGGTGATGCCGATCCCTCCGGCAATCAGGACGTATGAGCTGGCCTGTTCGTCGAGCCGAAAGAGGTTGCTGGGTCCGCGAAGGCGCAGTTCAAGCCCCTCTGCGGCGACCTCGTGAATTCGGCGGGAACCGCCCCGTCCATCTTCTTCAAGAAGCACGGCGATATCGTAGTCGCTGCCATCGGCTCGGCCGCACAGAGAATATTTGCGATCAAAGCCCTCAAGACACACTTCGATATGTGCCCCGGCACTCCAGCCCGGCAGGGACCGGCCCTTGGCATCCTCGATCGTCAGCCCAAGAATGCCGTCTGCTTCCCTGCGGACATTCTTGACGCGGATCTTGCGGGCGATGTCACGGCGCGCAGGCGCTCCAACCGGGAAATGATGGTTTCCGTTTGCAATCGAGGGCGTGGCCCGCTCGGGGTTCTTCACCGGATCCCACTCGACCCAGACATGATCCGGACCTCTGAAGGACGTATTGGCGAGGTAGGTGAATTCCTGTTCGGCCAGTTGCAGGTGTGGCAGCCGGCGCGTCATTTCCTCCAGGAAGATCCGCATTTCCATACGGGCAATGTTCTTGCCCATGCACTGGTGGCTGCCGTAGCCGAACGTGAGGTGATCTACGGCGTTGTCGCGGTAGATGTCGAACTTGTCGCCGTCTTCGAAATGCCGCTCATCCTGGTTACCGGACGCCTGAACGATAAGCAGCTTCGCACCTTCCGGGATCTCGACGCCGCCGATACTGGTCGCCGCCATCGCCTGCCGCCGCCACGCAACGATGGAGCCTGAATAGCGCAGGCACTCCTCCACCGCGTTGGGGATCAGGCTCGGATCCTCGCAGATATCCTGCCAGGCCTGCCTGTGGGTGAGCAGCGTCTTGAACATTCCTGCCGAGGCAAGCGACGTCGTTTCGTGTGCGGCAACGATGATCGCCATCATCATCGAATGTACGTAGCTGTCCGGCACGACATCCGGCATTTCCGCGTTCTTGCGGATTGTCTCATGCATCCAGCCGGTTCCGTCCGGCTCCTTGCGCATCTTTTCGATGATCTTGCCCGCGTAGTTCCAGAATTGCCCGACGTCATGCGCAATGGCGATCTGTTGCTCGTCGGTGGGCTTGCCCCAGGTATTGACCGAGTGGGCGACCGAGAAGTTCTTGAGGACCGCAATGTCGTCTTCCGGAACACCCAGAAAATGCAGGGCGACATTCAGCGGCACTTCGTAAAGCATGGCATCGACCAGATCGACCCGGCCGCTGTCGATGAAGGCGTCGATCTTTTCGCGCGTCAGCCGGCGCACCATCTCCTGCCTGGCTTCCAGATTATCCGGAAGAAAGTGGTCCATCAGAGCGCGCCGCCGTTCCATGTGTACGGGCTCGTCCTCGTTCACCATGGTCCGGTTCATTGCGTAGCCGTAGCCATTCAGAACCTCCATTGCTTCCGGCGTTGCCGGTGTGATTTTTTCCAGGGCGTTCCGGGGCGAGAAGAGGATGTTGTCACGAAAGACCGCCTTGATGTCATCGTAGCGACTGACCACCCAGTAGCCGAGCTTGGGACTGTAGAAGACGGGCAACTGCTCCCGCGACCAGCGCAGAGCTTCTGCGGGGTCCGCCTGATAGGGTCCGGCGAACGCATCGAATTCGGCAGCCTTTTTGGAAAACGGACACTGGGCTTCGGCAGCGGCCGGGTTGTCCGGCCTGCCTCTTGAAGACTTACCGCCCGCCATCGCGTCTGCAGGGCTCGCAGTGCGTTCCATTTTCTCCTCCTCCCAAGAAAGGTAGTCGGACCGCATCCCCCTTTGAAAAGGTACGTCTGCGGTCTGTGTCGGCTCCGATGCCAGAGGCTTGCCGGCAGATGCCAGACCAAATCTGATCCTACATCTGGTTTGGCAGCAAGAGCACTAGTCCCGGCAGTGTCAGCAAGATGATCAGACGAATGATATCGACCATCCAGAACGGCGTGACACCCTTGAAGATCGTGGCCGTCGGCACGTCGCCGACTACCGCTCGCAACACGAAGACATTCAGGCCGACGGGAGGTGTGATCAGGCTGATTTCGGTTACCACCACGACGATGATGCCAAACCAGATCGGATCATAGCCAAGCCCTGTGACGACCGGAAAGAAAATCGGCACGGTCAACAGCAGCATCGACAGGCTTTCGAACACGCAGCCGAGCGCAATATAGATGAGCAGGATCAGCCCCATGACCATCCAGGGCGGCAGATTGTAGGCGGTCACCATGTCGCTAAGTGCGGTCGGCAGGCCTGCGATATTGACGAAGTTGGAGAAGATCCAGGCGCCGATCAGAACTGCAAACAGGCTGGCTGCGGTCATGGCCGTTTCACGCAGGGCTTCCAGGGCATCTGCGAGCGACAGGCGTCTGCGGGCAAGTGCGATCAGAAAAGCCCCCATGGCACCCATGCCGGCGGCTTCCGTCGGCGAGAAGCTCAGGTTGATCGGCGGCACATCGAAAACACCATAGAGCCCGCCGATCACAAGAAAGAACAGCAACAGGACAGCCCAGACATCCTTCAGGGCGGACAGTCTTCCGCTGAGGTTGATGCGTTCCCCTGCCGGACCGGCTTCCGGATCGCGCCAGACCGTGAACTGGACAGCAACCAGATAGAGCACGACACCCAGAAGGCCGGGAATGATGCCGGCGACAAAAAGCTTGCCGATCGAGGTTTCGGTCAGCAGACCGTAAATGACAAGGATCACCGAAGGCGGTATGAGGATGCCGAGCGTCCCGCCGGCGGCAATCGAAGCCGTCGACAGTTTGTCGGCATAGCCGAACCGACGCATTTCCGGCATGGCCACCTTCGACATGGTGGCGGCGGTTGCAAGGGACGATCCGGATATGGCGGCAAACCCACCACAGGCAACGATGGTTGCCATCGCGAGGCCACCGCGAAAATGGCCGAGGAACGCGTTGGAGGCGGCATAGAGCTCCCGGCTGATCCCCGCCTTATTGACGAACAACCCCATGAGGATGAACAGCGGAACGACCGAAAGGCCGTAATCCTGACTGGTATCGATGATCAGACGGGCCGTCATGGAAATCGAGGCGCGGTAGCCCGATTCAATCATGAAGCCGATCATTCCGACAAAGCCCATGGCGAAGGCGATGGGCACTCGCAGCAGGACCAGTACGAGAACCGCTGCAAATCCGAGAAGTCCTTCAAGCATGCCGGGGGCTCATCAATTTCGGTGCGAAAATATGGCCGAGCCCGCGAACAATGAGGACTGCGGCGGTAATTGCCGTGACGATGGAAATGAACCAACCGACATAGTGCAGGGGCAGGCGCAGATATTCCATGACGTCGCCGTAGGAGCGGCTTCGTTCGGCCAGATCAAATACGCGCATGGCCGGGAGGACCAGCATCAGGCCACAAAAGAGATCCGTGAAAGCGTTGCGCCAGCGGGTCAGTCCGGCGCGCTTGAACATGCCATCCGTCAGGTCGACGCAGATGTGGCCATCCTTTGCGGAAACGACCGGCAGAACCGAGAAAACCATGATTGCCATGAGCAGGCGCGTCATGTCGGCGGCAACTTCGATCGGCGCGTTGAACACCGACCGGAGCACCACGTCGCAGAACGTCATGACCATGAGGACGAACAAGGCAAACGAGGCAAGCAGCGCCGGCAGACTGGCCGCAAACTTGAGTAGACGGGACACGTCCAGATCCTTCAGCTGCGGGCGGTCCGGACGAACCGGACCGCCCGGACTCGTTTAGTTTCCGGCCATTTCCTGCTTGACCATTTCGTAGGCGGCTTTCGCGTCCACCCCGGCTTCCTGCAATTCCGCCAGAACCTTGTCCGTGACTTCCTTGCTGATTTCCTCGAACTTGGCGATGTCATCATCGCTCGCAGGCGTGATCTTCGTGCCTTCTGCGTTTTTGGTCGCTTCATAGGCAATCGTGTCGGACTCGTCCCAGGATGCACCTGCCATCCGGCTCGCGGGCTCACCAAACACTTGCTCGTCCAGGGCCTTCTGGACATCTTCCGGCAGGCTGTCGAATTTTTCCTGGCTCATGATCACGGCAAAGGAGCCGCGATAGAGACCGCCCGGCATGTCATAAAGATACTTGGCCACTTCGTTCAGCTTGAAGCCGACACGCTCGCCGACATTCATCGCAACGGCGTCGGCTGCTCCGGATTCCAGCGTTTCATAAACCTTCGGAGCCGGAACGTTGATGCCGATCAGGCCGAGCGCAGACCCCACATCGCCGGCAACACCGCCGCCGATACGCGTCTTCAGGCCGTTCATGTCGGCAAGACTGCTGACTTCCTTGCTGGAATGGATCTGACCGGGGCCATGGGTGTTGAGCGAAATGACCTTAACGCCGCGATGCTCATTGAGGTCGGCGAGGTATTTTTCATAAACGCGCCAATAGGCGACGGATGCGTCTTCTGCGTTGCCTTCATAACCCGGCAGTTCAATCAGCTTCGTCCCGACGAAACGGCCCGGTTGATACCCGTGGAAGATGATAGCCATGTCTGCGGCACCATCGAGAACCAGATCCATCTGGGCTGGCGGCGGGGCGAGGCCAAAGACCAGCTCACCCGAGACTTCGCCGCCTGTAGCTTCTTCCATCATGGTGATCAGATTGGCAAAAATGCCGGTATTCACGCTATGGGTTGGCGGCAGCCAGCTTGAAATCTTGAGAACGGTTTCCGCCGAAAGCGCCGAAACGCTGAGGCTCAGTGAAACTGCGGCAGCGCCAACAATCTTGAATAGCGACTTCATCTTCCTCTCCCTTGAATGATGCGTCTGTCTGGCTGGGCTCCTCCGCAGGCCCGAGACCGTTTTTGAATACTTCCATTGATGAGCATGCCTTGTCAATAAATATGAAACTGCATGTATTTTTTGCAATCGACAATAGAAAACACCGTCGCTCCGCAATCATTTTCACGGCGGATCAACGCTTCACGAAACTCCGAATATTCTTCTTGATTTCAAATGTTTATCCATATTTCTCAGCGCACTGCCCGCGTTACGCAGGCAAGGAATCAACATCCTGGCGAACAATCCACGTGTTGAAGCCCCTCTGAGATATGTGCAAAATCAAATAAATAAAATTGGGCCACCTTTGCATGGTGAGCCAGCCAGTGGCAGGGAGAAACGCATCTTGGACGTTCCATTCAAAACCACCCGCATGCTCAACTTCGGTGATTGCGACATCTCCGGCACAGCCTATTTTCCATCCTATCTGAACATCCTCAACGGTGTGAACGAGGAATTCTGGCTGAAGCTCGGCTATCCATGGCACAAGATTATCTGGGAGGAACGTTGGGGCACTCCGACTGTCCATCTTTCCAGCGACTTCTCAAGCCCTTCCTTTTTCGGGGAAGAGCTGGAGTTCGAAGTAACCGTGAAGCGGGTCGGCCGGTCGTCGGTCACCATGCATCACGAGATCAGCTGCAAGGGCGAAAAACGCTGGTCGAGCACCCAGGTGCTGGCCGCCAGCGATCTCGACAAGCATTGCTCCATCCCCTGGCCGGATGACGTAAAGGCAGCCCTGCTGGCCTGCATGCCGCAAGATCAAGAAGACAGCTGACGGCTCAGACGCTTCAGAACAAATCGCGTTGGTTTCCCGTCAAACGCGGCTCCCGCTAGTCACCCGAATCTGAAGTTCATCTCAATTTCCGGCATGCTCCGAACGAACTTCAGATTCAAAAGAGTGACTAGCAAATATATGTTTCTAGTGTGGTTTTCGAATTTGAAATACGCTCTAGCGGTTGCAGCACCAATGAGGTGTATTTCAAATTCACCACACTAGATCGTCAGCGTTCCGACGCTCGCACCGCCGCAGACATAAAGCGTCTGACCGGTCACGAAGCTGTTTTCCGGATCGCAGAAGAACAGGAAGGCATTGGTCACGTCCCGGACGTTGCCAATGCGCCCGACCGGGATGCGTTTGGCGAGGGCTTCCTGTTGCGGGCTGTCCTTTTCGACGATGCCCCAGAAGTTGTCGGTCAGGATCGGGCCGGGGGCGACCACGTTGACGGTGATGCCATGTGGGGCAAGCTCCAGGGCCCAAGTGCGCGCCATACCGATCATGCCGGCCTTACTGGCACTGTATGCGGTTCGGGTCGGTGCGCCGAGCGCCGCCCGTGAGGCGTTGAACATGACACGGCCGAACTGGCGCGCCTTCATGTTTGGCAAGGCCGCCTGCAGGAGAGTTAATGCCGATCCCAGGTGCAACTGCGCAAGGCCGGTGATGTCTTCGGGCTTGGCATCCTCGACAAGATTGGGCCAGATGAGCCCTGCATTATGGATCAGGTGGGTGACGTCGAACTCCGCCGCGATCGTGCCGGCGGCAGCGGCCACGGCTTGTGCATCGAGAAGGTCGGCTTCCACCGAGTGCAGGTTAGGGTGAGACTTTTCCGGTGCGGTTCGTGCGACCGACACCACCGTGTAGCCCTGACCGAGAAGCCTTTCGACCAGATCGGCACCAATCCCCTTGTTGCCGCCGGTAACGACTGCCGTAAATTCACTCATTCCGTCACCATCGCCAGAACCCGAAGCGGGCTGCCGGTTCCATTCTTGATTTTCAGGGGAGCCGCAATCAGCACGGCACCTGTCGCGGGCAGCTGATCGAGATTGGCCAGGCATTGCAGGCCGTATTTTCCCGCGCCATGCAGAAAGTAGTGAGCGGGATAGGGCGGCACGTAGTGCGCCCCCTGGCCTGCATCCGTTCCGACGGTCTCGGTACCAAAGCCGCGGATGTTCCGGTCCTCGATCAGAAACCGGATCGCCTCCGGCGTCGGTCCGGGCGAATGCGGTCCGTCGGCGCGCATGTTCAGATAGTCGGCGCCTCTGCGCTTGGACCAGTCGGTGCGCATCAGCACCCAGGCATCTTCCGGAATGCGGCCATGGTCGCATTCCCAATTTGCGATGATCTCGGGCGTCAGTTCGAAGTCGTCGTTCTCTGCCGCCCCTTTCGAACAATCGATTACCACCACAGGACCGACAAAAGCCTCAACCGGGATCTCATCGACCGAGCCATTCGGCACGTCCTTTCCGGAAATCCAGTGCGAGGGCGCATCGAAATGGGTGCCGGTGTGCTCGCTCATGGAAATGTTGTGCCATTTCCATGCCGGACCACGGTGATCGTAGGCGCTTATTTCCTCCATCCGGAAACGCGCGCACTGACCGAACTCGGGCGGCAGCACGATGACCGGAAAGTCCGGATCGAGCGTGTGGGTCAGATCCACAATCCTGACGGCTCCGGTGGCAAGGCCGGAGACCAGCTGGTTCAGACCGCTCATGCGCCTTCTCCCCCTTGCGTGAGTTCACGTTCCAGGACTTTCGGGTCCCGACGCCAGCGTTCGCGTATCTCCATGGCAACGTCACCGCACCACACGTCTTCAAGCCCCTGCTGCAGCCCCGTGACCACAGACCTTGCCAGAGCCTTTGCATTGACCTTGGGAGGCGGCACCGGCTGGGTCCAGTCGTCTTCGTCCGGTCCGGTGAAGACGGTCATGACACGCAACCCGGATGCACGGAATTCTCCGCGCAGGGACTGCGACAGCGAATAGGCAGCAGCGTTGGAGGCAGAAAAGCAGCCGAAGTCCGGTGAGTTGGACAGGGCGAAGACTGACAGGATATTCACCCAGGCAACCGCCGAGTTGACGCCATCGTTGGTGCGAGCGCACATGCCCGGTCCGAATGCCTGCGCAAGACGCATCAGACCAAGATAATTGGTCTCCATTTCCTCACGCGCGAAGGCAGTATCGCCTCTTGCCAGAACACCGCCCGGCCGCAGAAACCGGGCATTGTTGACCAGAATATCCGTCTTGCCGCCAATTTCCCCGGCAAGCCGCTCTACCGAAGCGGTGTCTGTGACGTCAAGCGGCAGCACGCTGACCTTTTCAAGCCCGGACAAGAGATCGCGGTTCGCGTGCGGACGCCAGCTTTCGGCCTCGCCGACAAAGATGGTCGAAGCCCCTGCCTCCAGCAGCGAGTTCACCAGAGCCGGCGTGTTCGGGTTTCGCAGGTCCGTGATCAGGATGCGCCTGTGTTTCGGGTTGGCTGAAAGGGCACGCATTTGCGGATCGTCTTCCATATTGCTTGTCCTGTCCTTGGGCACTGCCAGCAAAACGCCCTGGCCGGACGCGTCCAGGCGGTTCAACAGTGTAACTTCCCCGCCGCGCTCGCAGTCACCATGCACATGGCACAGGACCACGGGACCGGCATCCAGTTGCACCGAGCCCATGCGCCAGGGCGTTCTCTCCCGGAAATAGAGATTGATCGACGTGCGGATCCGGGTCTCTGCCAGCAGTGTGCCCGCCGGCGAGATGTCCTGCCATTCCAGCCTCGCCGACAGGCAGCTCCCGCAAACATCCCGGGGCGGATATTGCACCGTGCCGCAGTCGTCACAGACCTGAAGAGCGAAACGGCCTTCCGCCGCAGCCGCGGTCAGGCCGAGAGCCGCGCGGGATCGGGCCTCCGGAGGACGTAATGGAGACTGCGTGCGCTTTTGCGGATCTTTCTTGAGGGGAGGGGAAAGCGGTGTGCTCATGCCGGGCTCCCTGTTTTCACAATGGCCGCACTCGTGCAGACGCCGCGGTCGTAATTGATCATGCCGAAGCCTGAAACCATCGCGGTCGTCGCATCTGCCACCTGCGTGCCTCCGGCGGTACCCAGTACCTGGCGCAGTGCTTCCACGAGGCCGATGAAACCACCCGCTGCCCCGGCCTGACCGGCAGACAGTTGTCCGCCGGAGGTGTTGTGCGGAAAGTCTCCGGAAATTGTCAGGTCCCGGTTTCTGACGAAATCCGGGCCGCCGCCCTTGTCGCAGAAACCGAGATCCTCGATCTGCATCATCGAAATGACGGGATAATCGTCATAGGTCTGCAGGAGATCGATGTCGTCCGGCGAGCACTCCGCCATGGCGTAGAGTTCTTCGACATCGAGCGTCCAGCCGCCACGCAGTTGCACGGGATCCTCGGCATGGGCGTTGTGGCGCTCGATTGTTCCGCCGATCACGGCATAGGGCAGGTTCCGCCGCTCTGCCTCTTCAATGGACATGACGAGAAAACACTCGGACCCGGCGCAAGGCATGACACAGTCGAACAGGGCAATCGGATCGGCGATCGGGCGGGCGTCGAGATATTGCTCAAGCGTCAGCGGCTTCTTCATCAGCGCGTTCGGATTGCGCAAGGCATTGGCACGCTGCGCAACGCAGATCCTGCCGAAATCCGCGCGTGTCGCGCCATATTCCTGCATGTAACGGTCGGTCAGAAGCGCGAAATTGGCATTCGGCCCCCCAAATCCGTAAGGGTAGGAGGCATCCTGGGCAAAGCGGGAAAAGCTCGACAGCAGATTTCTGAAGCTGTCGATGTGGTTGGTGTCTCCGGCAACACAGGCCACGATGTCCGCGTCGCCCGCCTGGACTGCACGTGCGGCCCTCCGCAGGGCTACCACACCACTGGCACCACCCATCGGAATATTGTCCAGCCACCTGGGGCACAGGCCCAGATGCTGCGTCAGCCCGACAGCCGTATCCGGAAACAGGGTGAAGCTTGCAACCGAAAACCCGTCAATATCCGCAGGCCTCAAACCAGCGGCCCGAAGGGATCCGCGCAACGCGCTTGCGATCCACCAATGGGCCGTTTCGATGGAGTAACGCTGATAGGGAATTGAAACCGGTGCGGTGACCGCAACGCCCTCATAGCTCTGTCGTTTCCCCATCAACTGGCCTGCCGCTTTTTCATGTGACCGGTGGCGATTGTATCGGGATCGTCCAGAAGCTGCAGGGCCAATTCCTTCAAGGCGGCCCGCTGGATCTTCTGGGTCGGCGTCAACGGCAGCTTGTCGACAAAGGCGATGTAGCCCGGCGCCTTGTAATAGGCCATCTGCTCCAGGCACCAGCGCGTGATCGCCTCGGCCTTGTCTCGGCTCGGGTTCTTCACTTTCAGGCAGGCAAACACCTCGTCGCCGCGCACCGGGTCGGGCACAGGGGCAATACCGGCCGCCTCGATGTCGGGATGGCGCATCAGGATCGATTCCACCTCCACGGCGGCGATGTTCTCGCCCGACCGCCGGATGACGTTTTTCTTGCGGTCGACAAAAAACAGGTTGCCGTCCTTGCCCTGGCGGACGATGTCGCCGGTATGGAACCAGCCGTCTTTCCAGGCCTCATCCGTCGCGGCAGCGTCCTTGTAGTATTCCGAGAAGAAGCCGTAGCGCGGATCCGGCCCCGCGTGGCGTACCAGCAATTCACCCTGAACCGCCTCTCTGCCGCTATCGTCGACAAGCCGGCATTCGACGCCCCTGCCTGGCTTGCCGATGCTTGCCTGGGCCACCAGCCGGTCTTTACCCGAGGCGGCGATTACTGCCCCGGCACCGGTTTCCGTCATCGCCCAGGCTTCAACCAGCGGAAAGCCGAAACGGTCCTCGAAGGCAATCTGTAGCTTCGGGTCGACGCCTGCGCCAAAGCCGAAGCGAACCTGATGCGCACGTTCTTCAGGGGAAGGGTCGAACCCCATCAGCATGGACGGCATCACGCCCAGGTAATGCAGACAGGTTGCCCGGGACGCGGCAACGTCCTGCCACCACGCACGCGGGTGAAAGCGATCCAGAACGGTAAGACACCCGCCAACCATGACCATCGCCATAAAGGAATAGGCCATTGCGTTCATATGGAAGACGGGCAGGGGCGTGATCATGCGCTCGCCGTCCTCCGTCAGCGTTGCCAGTCCGCCGACACCGGCATACCAGCGGCCCGCAAGCAGGAAATAGGTGTTGGGAAGGACGCAGCCCTTCGGTTTGCCGGTCGTGCCCGAGGTGTAGAGGATAGCCGCCTCGCGGGCCTCGCCTTCCAGCGGCCGGGCGGTGACTGCCTGGTCGCGCGGCCCGGGGACCGGGTCGCCGGGGGCAATCACGGCCGCCTTGATGCCGGCAGCGGCAACGGCGGCCTCAAGTTCCTTGTGGCGGTCTTCGATCGATATGACCAACGCCGGTTCGGAGTGGCCGATGAGATATTCAAGCTCCGCAGCTCTCAGGTCCGGATTGACCGGCACAACGGAGCCGCCGATCCGGTTTACCGCGAGCCAATGCAGGAAGAACGTGGGCCGGTTTTCCAGAAGCAGGGCAACACGCATGCCTGCACCATAGCCAGCCTGCATCAAGTCCCGCGCAAGTGCGTCGACTTCCTGGCGCGCGGTGCCATATGTCAACTCGCCGGGCGGTATGCCGTAGATGTCTGCAGTGCCGGGCAGAACGTTCAGAAACGGCCGGTCCGGATATTTCTCCGCCGTTGCAGCGAAGGCCTCATAAACTGTTTCAACTGTCATGGCTGTCATGGCAGCAACTGAATATTGCCGAAGGCGGCGTCGCAATTGAGGATGTCGACCCGCTTGTTGGCGATCCTGATCTCGCCATCGACCACTTTCAGTTCGTGCGTTGCCGTCAACGCCAGCAGGAACTGCTCGTCCAGGCGCGTTTCGACATAATGCATGGATGTGTTCGTGATGATCCGGTCCCCGTCCATCTCGTCGATGAAGGGCCGCTGGATGACGTGGTGACAACGGCTCTTGGGCTTCTGGCTGAAGGTTCTGGCCCCGTTCAGCCGCTCCACGCGCAAGCGCAGCATGAACATGTCCTCGTAGAGCAGGGACGTCACCAGATGCGGATCGGTCTGCTTGTAGTCGAGCGGCATCCAGTAGTGGCCGTCTTCCAGCCACAACGACAGCCATTCACTGTAGCGGCCCTCGTCCAGCATTCTTGCTTCGTCATAGATGAAGTCGATGACCTCTTCCCTGGAAACCGCCATCACGCATTCTCCATCGTAGCTGTCATGAATTTCACCCAGGCATCGAACTGGTTGCGCATCTGCCGTTCCGTGGTGCCGTTTTCCACGGCCTCCTCGCCGAAGTCTTCCTCTTCCGTTCTGAGGCGCTGAACGTTGACCCATTCCATGCCGTTGGACATGAGGCCTTCCTGCGCGCGCTCGTACATCTCCAGATCGTCGTGGCCGACCATCGATGTCGGAGCGTTGATCATCCGGTTGTACATGGCGGTGCGCGCCAGAAGTTCGTCCGGCGCCCCGACCAGACGGTAGATGTAGCTTTCGACCAGTGTCTTGTCGGGCCCCAGCGGAATGAAATTGCGCAGCTGCTGGATCGGGCCCTTGATCATGATATTCGGGAAATAGACGGTGTTATGCCGGTTCTCGCCGAGAATTTCCTTCGCGCGCTCCTCGCCGTGGGTTTCGCTCAAGGCCTCGAAATAGCCAGGTATCGCGGAATAGTCGGAATGGATCGAGTGATGCACGCCGGTATGCCCGTGCCCGTTCGGCCAGGTACGAATGCCCATGTTCTCGAAGAACTCGTAGGGCGACATGAAGGGCGCGATGATCTCCATCGCGGGCGGACGCGGTTCCGGGTTGCCCATCTCCTTCCAGATGTTCACTGCCGTTCCGGCGGAGCTTTCGTGGGCGACCATCGGGTGGCAGGTATCGGTCTGGTTTTCGACCAGCATCTTCCAATTGCACTTGTGCATGTAGCGCAGCGGCGGACCGGCGATCTCAAGCCGTCCTTCCGGCGAGCGGTCGACCATGTTGTCGATGGAACTCAGGCTGTCGCCGAAGTAATCCTCGAAGCTGATGCCCTCGGCAGCCAGGCGGGCAAAGACGAAACCGCGATAGTTCTTGACCGCACCAACGGCTGTCATGCCCTTGGCATTCTCGGTGTTTTCGAAGCCGGTGTTCTCATACCCCTTCTTCAGCGGGATCGCGAGCAGGCAGCCGTCCGTCTTGAACGACCAGGCGTGATAGGGGCACCGGAAGAACTTGCCCGTGTTGCCTTCCCGGTCGATCGCGATCTTGGTGCCCTTGTGCGGGCAGCGATTGTAAAGAACGTGAATTTCGCCATCAGAGTGACGCACCTGGATGACAGGCTGGTCGCCGATCTGCGTGGTGAAATAGTCACCCTTGTTCGGGGTCTGGCTGTCATGGCCGACAAACACCCAGGTGTTTGCGAACAGGTGCTGCATTTCCAGCTTGTAGATTTCCGGGCTCGTGTAGACGTCCCGATGCACTTGCGGCCCCGTGAACAGAGCGGCGATTTGGCTGGCCGTTTGCATGCTGGCTCCTCCCTGGAATGCGAAACCCTAAAGATCGAGGACAAGTCGCGCGGATTTCGCGCGGCTGACACAAATCTGCATGACCTTTCCCGATGCCTTTTCGGCATCCGACAGCACGACGTCGCGGTGATCGGGCGTACCGCTGATCACATCCGTCTGGCAGATGCCGCAGTCGCCGCGCTGACAGTCATACATGACGTCGAGGCCGGCATCTTCCAGTGCCTGGATGATGGTCTGGTCCGGGGCGACGGTCACAACCTGTCCCGTGCTGTGTACCTCCACCTCGAATGTCGCATCGCCGGACTGCGCCTGGGGGGCGGTGAAGAGTTCAACATGAATGGCCTCTTCCGCCAGTCCGGCTGCGATCGCGGCAGCGCGTGCGGCATCGATCATTCCCTTCGGGCCGCAGATATAAAGATGTGTTCCGGAGGGCTGGGCTTTCATCAGTGCGCCCAGATCGAGCGGGTCCGTGTCGTCAAGGTACAAACGGGCGCTGTCACCGAAGGCGTTCTTCAGCTTGTCGGCAAAACCCATCCGCGCAGCCGAACGGGCAGAATAATGCAGCTCGAAAGACCGGTCCTGCGATTTTAGCCGGGTCGCCATCGAAATGAGCGGCGTGATGCCGATGCCGCCGGCCAGAAGCAGGACGTGCGGAACATCTTCGGCAAGCGGGAAGTCGTTCTTCGGTTCGCTGACGGAGATTGTTTGGCCTGCGCTCAGGGCATGCATGGCCTTGGAGCCCCCCTGGCCGCTCTCCTCCCGCTGAACCGCGACCGTATAGAGGTCATCAGTCTCCGGCCAGTCGATCAGGGAGTACTCCCGTTCGCCCAAAGGACCGAGATCGAATTTGACATGCGCACCGGGTTCATAGCCCGGCAATGACCCGCCGGCTTCCGCCCGAAACCTGAAAACACGAATCTGATCGGTTTCCGGTTCTACACCTTCAAGAACAAGTTTCACCGCAATGCCTCCTCCTGTAAAAAATATGAAATTTCATATAAAATGAGTCAAGCCTCTTTTTTTCCCGATCTGTCCGGGATAAATGACACTTTGAAAACAGGTGCATAGTTGGAGGGGGTGTTGACCCTGACGCCGGAAAAATTCGTTTCTTCTTACCTGCTGTACCTGCTGGCAGCATCAAGCGAAGCGGCAAGCCACCAGTTTCACCTCCGTGTGCGCGAGTTGGGCCTGCGCGTTCCGGAATGGCGGGTTCTTGCCTGCCTTTACGATCAGGACGGACTGATGATCACGCAGCTGGCGAAATACTCCCTTCTGGAGCAATCCAGAATGACGCGCATCGTCGATCAGATGGAAAAGCGTGGACTGGTCGTGCGCAAGAGCGACAAGGGCGACGGCCGCCGCGTCCGCGTTCACCTGACCGACGCCGGGCAGAAGCTGAGCTCCGAAGTGGTCGAAGAGGCAAGGGAACACGAAAGAACCCTGCTGTCTGCCTTGAACCAATCGGATGCGGATCGGATCAAGCCCTCACTGGAACGGCTCCTGGCATCCCTCAACAGCTGGAACAGTGCCAACGAATAGGCGTCTGGCGCTGGTTGTTCTTGTCGCGACGGACGACGGCAAAGCACATCAGGATCGCCGATAGCCCTGCCGTATGTCTCCTTCAGCCTCGCCGGCGCCTTGACGCCAACGGCCGCTAAAGCCGTCTTGCCCGGCTGTCATTCTGCCCATTGCCCACTTAACCCACCGCAATCGCCTGGCTCTGCGTGCACTGCAGTTCCGGTTGCCGTTTGCTGCTGCGGCACACCAGACCGTTTTATTCTTGAGTTGATGGCCGGCTGAACGCTCGGCCCGAACGACAGATGCCGCGCTTCCGGTTCAATTCCCGACGAACCCTGCACACACCCGGACAATCCCCTGAATGGATCGGCACACCCAGCTCGCTGCAGCTTCTTTGCTGTTGGCTCAATGTCTGCAGGGCCTGCGGGGCCTGCGCTAGTGCCTTCGAGCCATGCACCGGGAAGAACAGAGCTCTTGCTTCTAAAAATCATATGTGAATATAGTATTCACATAAGAAATTGGGAGGAGCCATGGAAACGTCATTCGCACCGACGGTCGGGATCGACAGCACGCTGCCGAAGGATATGCCGGCGGCGCATGCGGCCATCCCGGTCTGGAATTCGGAAAACTGGTTTTACGAAGACTGGCAGCCGGGGCATTGCATACGCTCCCTGCGTCGGACGATCGCCGAAGGCGAAAGCCACCTCTTCAACACGCTGGTCGTCGACATTCATCCTTATGTGCAGGACCAGATGTTCGCAGAAACGGAAGGGGTCTTCGGCAAGAGACTGGTTGCCGGAGCGTTCGTCTTCTCCGCAGGCCTCGGCCTTGTCGCGACCAACTGCGTCAACGCGTTTTCCTATGGCTACGACAAGCTGCGTTTCATCAAGCCGGTCTTCATTGGCGACACGATCTATACGGTCCGGACAAACCTCGACAAGAAGCCGAAATACGAAGAGATGGGCCTCATTCGGGCGTCCTACGAAGTCTTCAAGGGGGCAGGGGAACTCGTCCTCTACTGCGAGCATCTGCAAACCGTGAAATACCGCAATCCGGCCGCCCATGCGGACCGGACAGAACCTGAAAACCGGGCCTGAACCGACATGAACTCCACTTCAGAACTACCGCTCGCCGGGATCACCGTGCTCGACATGAGCCAGTTTCTCTCCGGTCCCTATGCCACTCTGCGCCTGCAGGATCTTGGCGCGCGCGTTATCAAGATCGAACGGCCGGGCTCCGGAGACCTGTCGCGCAGCCTCTATCTGAGCGACACGGAAATCGGCGGGGATTCGACCATCTTTCACGCCATCAACCGCGGCAAGGAAAGCCTCGCCGTCGACTTGAAGAAGCCGGAGGACATTGACCGTCTCAAGCGCCTGATCGCCAAGGCCGACGTGCTGGTCCAGAATTTCCGGCCCGGCGTGATCGAACGGCTGGGCCTCGACTACGAGACCGTACGGGCAATCAATCCGGGTCTGGTCTACGGCTCGATCAGCGGTTACGGCGAAGACGGCCCATGGGTTGCCCGCCCAGGGCAGGATCTGCTTGCCCAGGCACGTTCGGGCCTCATGTGGCTCAGCGGCAACGACGGTGACGGCCCGGTACCGATGGGACTTGCCGTCGGCGACATGTTTGCAGGGGCCGCCCTGGCACAGGGCCTTCTTGCAGGCCTCGTCCGGCGCGGTGTTACCGGCAAGGGCAGCCATGTCCAGACCAGCCTTCTCGAAGCGCTGGTCGATTTCCAGTTCGAGGTTCTGACCACTTATCTCAACGATGGAAGGCGCATGCCGAAACGGTCCGGTTTCCGCAACGCACATGCCTATCTCTCCGCGCCTTACGGGGTGTATGAGGCAAAGGACGGGTACATTGCGGTTGCCATGACGCCGATCCCGAAACTGCGTGACCTGATGGAACTGGAAGCTCTCGAGCCTTATTGCGGCGATCCGGCGGTCTGGTTTTCCGAACGCGAGACGATCAAGAAGCTGATCGCAGGTGCGATTGCCGAAAGAACGGTCGACGACTGGATGTCCGTTTTCGAACCCGCCGACATCTGGTGTGCGCCGGTGCTCGACTGGGACAGCCTGCTGGAAAGCGAAGGGTTCAACGGGCTGGACCTGCTGCAGCGCGTCGAGCGTGAAGACAATGTCTCGATCCTGACAACCCGTTCCCCGTTGAGAGTGAACGGCGCCCGTCCGAAAATCGCCCGGGCTGCACCGCGCGTCGGCGAACACACGGCCGCGATCGAGAAGGAGTTCGGCCTGTGAACACCGTTCGCCTGAAAGGCATGACCTGGAGCCACCCGCGCGGCTACGAGCCCATGGTTGCCTGCTCGAAGCTCTGGGAAGAGCAGACGGGTGTCGGGATCGACTGGGACAAGCGCTCGCTACAGGACTTCGAATCCTACCCGGTCGAGGATCTCGCACGCCAGTATGATCTGATCGTCATCGACCATCCGCACGTTGGCGAAATCACCACGCAGAACTGTCTCGCTCCACTCGACAGTCACGCGGCCCCGCAAAACCGGCAGGCCGTCGCAAATGGCAGTGTCGGCGGTTCTTATGAAAGCTATTTCTGGGAGGGCCACCAGTGGGCCTATCCGATCGACGCCGCCGCGCAGATCCAGGCCTATCGGGCAGACCTCATCGGCGCGGCACCCACACGCTTCGACGAAGTCCTTGAACTGGCGGAAGCGGGCAAGGTGCTGATCCCGATGCGCCCACCCCATTCGCTGATGACCTTCTTCACCCTGTCGGCAAACCTTGGAACACCCTGCGCGACGATAGGACCAGGCGAGCTTGTTTCGGTTGAGAACGGCGCACCGGTCTATGAGCTGATCTCGCGCCTGATGCGACACGTTCCTGACCGGTGCTATGGCATGGACCCGATCGCGGTCTTTGAGGAGATGTGCAAGACGGACAGCCCGATTGCCTGTGTTCCCCTGATCTACGGGTACGTCAACTACGGTATCGAAGGCTTCCGGCCGAAGCGCTTGTCCTTTGCCGATATCCCTGCTGCCGGCAGCGAAGGCCCGATGGGCTCCGCACTTGGCGGCACCGGCATTGCCGTTTCCGCGTTTTCGAACCATGTCTCGAAGGCTGCGGACTTCGCTCTCTGGATCGCAAGCGGATCAGTGCAGCGCGGGCCTTTTGCAGCTGCCGGTGGCCAGCCTGGTCATGCGGACGGCTGGTCTGACGAGACCGTCAATGATGTGACAAACGACTTTTACCGCAACACCCGCCGGACCCTGGACAACGCCTGGGTCCGTCCGCGCCACAAGGGCTACATGGCATTTCAGGCAGCAGCTTCAGAACGGCTGAACCTGGGCCTGCAAGGTGGTGAGACAGCGCAATCCGTCATCGACGACATCAATGCGCTTTTCGCCGGGAGTTTTGAGTAAGCCCTTCCAAGACAATGCGTCTGCGGACAACCGTCCAAACGCGCGCCCAATCACATTGGGGGCGCTGTTCATTTGATCAAAGCTGCCAGATACGTTTTGCGTTTCCGGACAGCAGCTTTGTACGTTCATCCTCGCTGACGCCTTCCAGCAGGGCGTGGGTCGCAGCAACCCATGCCAGCAAGCCGCCACCAAGCGTGCAGACCGGCCAGTCACTGCCCCAGACAACACGGTCCCAGCCGAATGCCTGAATGGTGTGCTCGGCCCAGGGGCGCAGGGTTTCGGCAATCCAGCTTTCAGGATCGGCATAGGCTACGATCCCGGAGATCTTGGCGCAGACATTGGGGCGTTTTGCGAGTTCAGTAACCCGCTCCTGCCAGGGCTGGCGTTCGTCGGCGGCGATATCCGGTACACCGCAATGGTCCAGTATGAAGGTGACGTCGGGAGCCAGATCGACAAGCTCTATTGCCCGCTCAAGCTGGCGGGGCAGGACGCAGAGGTCGAAGGTGAAGCGCGTGCCGCCAAGGCGCTTCAGGTTTTCCCGGAATAGAGGCTGATCGGACAACTCGTCCGGCATGACGTGCAACACACGCCGGAAACCCTTCACAAGCTCATTTACCTGCTGCCGCTCCAGATAGGCAGCAAAGCTTTCCTCCTCGGGACGGCAAGACGCAATTGCCCCCTTGATGAGGCTGTCCGGCCGGTTTGCCAGAGTGCCGACATATCCTGTCTCAGCTTCGATGAGGGGTTCAGCGACATCGACCTCCATGTGAAGCGTGGTCGAAATGCCTGCGCGCCGCGCATCACGGGCATAGGTCTCATATGTCCAGTCCCGATTGAGCGGTTCGACACCCGCCAGCCACGGATAGTCCAGAGCCGACCGGTCTATGACATGAAGATGGGTGTCGACGATCATGCTGCTCCTCCTCGCAAATAGCCGGGCAATCCTTCCACAGGAAAATAGATTATTCAAATAAGAATTTATTCGGCCGATTTGCCGTCCGTTCCGGTCAGTTCCGACAACTGTCGCGCGGTCCTGGTCAGAAGTTCCAGCGTCCCGGTGATGTCAGGGGCCTGCGGGGTGTTCACCAGCGTGATGAAAGGAATTGTCAGCGCCGCGATGGCCCGTCCGTCCGGGCTCAGGATCGGAGCGGACAGGTTGTAGACACCGGCAGTCTGGAGGCTCGGCATCATTTCGTAGCCGCGTTCCGAAATCTGGTCGAGCCGGTCGAAGAACTCCTTCTCGACGGTCGGATGTTCGGTGCTACGGGAATATTCGTTGATCATCATCAGGCGTTCCTCTTGCGGCCTGAAGGCCAGAAGAACGTGACCGGATCCGGTGTCGTAGAGCGAAATATTCGAGCCGACGCGGATTGAGATCCCCCAGTAGCTCGGTGCCTCCTGCTGCGCGACGACGACGACCGATCCACGGTCGAAGACGGAGAGCTGGTTTGCCTGGAGCGTCTTTTCCGCGAGGTCGCGCATGAAGGGCGTTGCAAAGGAAACGAGACGGCGGACCGGCGCATGGGACTGCGCCAGACCGAAGAGCTTGAGCGTCAGCGAGTAGCGGTCACCGTCGATCCTTGTGACGTAACCCCGACGCACCAACCGGTCCAGCATGCGGTAGAATTCGTTGGGGCTGCGGCCGAGATGCTTGGCGATCTCCGCCTGGGTCAATCCGCCGTCAATGCCTGCAAGAAGTTCAAGAATATCGAGCCCCTTGTCGAGGGCGGGCGCCCGGTATCGATCCTCTTCCTGTTCCATACTTTTCTCCATGAAGTGCAATATTCATATACGCACACCCTGCTCGAAAAACAAACAAGAATGCGCCGGAGTAGCTTGACCATAAATGAAGAGCATGTTTGTATATAAATGAACCACTCATTAGTGAGTTGTTTGGGCGGGCACCCGCCTTCTTTGAAAGTCTCGGGAGGAGGCTCATGAAAAATCTACTGGCCGGCGCGTCCGCCGGCGTTATCGCTCTTTTTGCCGTTGGCTCTGCGCTCGCGCAGGATTTGCCGGGCAAGTTTGACGGGGTCACGATCGATGCCAAGCTGATCGGTGGCCAGCAGTACGAAAAGCTCTACGCGCGCATCGGCGAATGGGAGGCGGCGACGGGGGCCAAGGTCAACGTCATCTCCAAGAAGAACCACTTCGACCTCGACAAGGAGATCAAGTCGGACATCGCCGTGGGTGCGTTGAACTGGTGTGTGGGTTCGAACCACTCATCCTTCGCGCCCCAGTATCCGGGCATCTACACCGACCTTGCAGCACTGCTGCCGAAGGACGAAATCGACGCCTTCGTCGATGCCAACATCTCCGCCTCGACGCTTGACGGAAAACTGGTGATGCTGCCGCGCGCCCAGTTCGATGTTTCCGCGCTCTACTACCAGAAGAGCCTTTATGCGGACGAAGACAACAAGGCGAAGTTCAAGGAAAAATTCGGCTATGACCTGACGCCGCCGGACACCTGGCAGCAGGTGACCGATCAGGCCGAGTTCTTCGCCAATCCGCCGGACTTCTACGGCACGCAATTTGCCGGCAAGGAAGAGGCCATCAACGGCCGTTTCTATGAAATGCTGCGCGCGGAAGGCGGCGAGTACCTGGATGCCGATGGCAAGCCTGCATTCAATTCGGAAGCCGGTGTGCGTGCGCTCAACTGGTTCGTGGATCTCTACAAAGCGAAAGCCGTACCTGCCGGTACGACCAACTACCTGTGGGACGACCTCGGCCAGGGATTTGCTTCCGGTACGGTTGCCATCAACCTGGACTGGCCGGGCTGGGCCGGCTTCTTCAACGACCCGGGTGCTTCCAAGGTGGCCGGCGATGTCGGTGTCGTTGCACCGCCCAAGGGCTCCTCGGGTGCCCGGACCGGATGGTCGGGACATCACGGTTTCTCCGTCACCGAAAACTGCGAGAACAAGGAAGCCGCAGCTTCCCTCGTCTGGTTCCTGACCAACGAGGACAGCCAGAAGCAGGAAGCAGCCGGTGGACCGTTGCCGACGCGCGACGCTGTCTGGGACTGGGTGATCGCGGAAGCCTCCGACGACCCGTTCCGCAAGGAAGTTCTGCAGGCCTTCCAGGAAGCCGCCAAGGGCGCTTACCCGGTTCCTCAGTCTCCGTCCTGGATCGAGATCTCCAACGCGGTCTACCCGCAGCTGCAGGCTGCCATTCTTGGCGACAAGACGCCCCAGCAGGCACTTGACGATGCAGCGGCCGAGGCCACCGAAATCCTGCAGGATGCCGGAGAGCTCTAAGCTCGCTCAAGGACAGGCGCGGCCCTGCCGCGCCTGATCCCGCCGGGTTTCCCGCGCGCGACATTCGCGGGTCGGCTAGCTCCTTTCGTAAAACGATATGAGGATAGAATGAGAGGCTGGAAGCCCGCGCCGCATGTGCTTCTGCTGCTGCCGGCGTTTATCGTCCTGGCGGCAGTGGTGGTCGTGCCACTCCTGTTGTCACTGTATTCAAGTTTCACGCCGTTCCGCCTGACCCGGCCGGACACGATCTATACGTTCATCGGCTTCCGCAACTACGTGCGGCTTCTGACGGACATGGATTTCTGGATCGCGTTCGGCCGCACGGTGCTGCTGCTGACCTTCGCGCTCAACCTGGAAATGCTGCTCGGCCTGGGCCTGGCGCTGCTTGTTGAAAAGGCCACCCGCGGACAGCGGATCCTGCGCACCATCATGATGTTTCCAATGATGTTCTCGCCGGTTCTGGTCGGCTTCCAGTTCAAGTTCATGTTCAACGACAACATCGGCGTCGTGAACAACGCGCTGCAATCGCTCGGGCTCACGGATATCGCCATTCCCTGGCTGATCGACGGACAGCTTGCCTTCATTTCCATCCTGATTGCGGAAATCTGGTCGTCCACCGCGGTCTTCGCGATCTTCATTCTGGCGGGCCTGATGGCCATGCCGCGCGAGCCGCTGGAAGCGGCCAAGGTGGACGGTTGCACCTCGTGGCAGAGCTTCCGCTATGTGACCTGGCCGTTCATCATGCCCTTTGCCTATATCGCCATGACCATCCGCTCGCTCGACATCGCGCGCGCCTATGACATCGTCAAGATCATGACCGATGGCGGCCCTGCCGGGCGCACCGAGATCCTCTGGACGATGATTGCCCGCACCGCCTATTCCGACGCGCGCATGGGGCTGGCCAACGCCATGGCCTACATCGCCATTCTTCTTTCAATCCTGTTCACGGCGGTGTTCTTCCGGCAACTCGCGAAGGCCCGCCAGCAGATCGGCGCGGAGTGGTGATCATGGACGAGAATACCGCACATCGCCTCAAGGGCCGTTTCCTGAAGGCCGGCCACCTGATCGGACTGTTCCTCGCCATGACGATCATCTGTCTGCCGGGGGTCTGGATCGTTCTTTCCTCGCTCCGCCCGACAGTCGAGATCATGGCCAAACCGCCAGTGTGGATCCCCCGTGAGTTGTCGTTCGACGCCTATGTGGCAATGTTCTCCGGCGTTGGCCAGGGCGGCATTCCGGTGCTGGAATACTTCCGCAATTCACTGATCATCTCGGTCACCTCGACCGTGATTGCCCTGGCGGTCGGCATGGCTGGTGGTTACGCGTTTGCGCGTTACCGGTTCCGCGGCAAGTCGGCCATTTTCCTTGGCTTCATGCTCACGCGAACCGTGCCAGGCATCGCGCTGTCACTGCCGCTGTTCTTCGTCTATGCCAAGATCGGCATCATCGACACCCACTTCGGCCTGATCCTTGCCTATGTGGCGCTCAACGTGCCCTTCACGGTCTGGCTGATCGACGGTTTCTTCAGACAGGTCCCCCGGGATCTTGCGGAAGCGGCCCAGATCGACGGCTGCACCCGGTGGCAAGCCTTCTGGCAGGTTGAATTTCCGCTGGCGCGTTCAGGCATCGCCTCCGCCGGTATCTTCGCCTTCCTGATTTCCTGGAACGAATTCGCGCTGGCATCCCAGCTCACCCGGTCGACCAATTCCAAGACGCTGCCGGTCGGTCTGCTGGATTACACCGCCGAATTCACCATCGACTGGCGGGGCATGTGCGCGCTGGCCGTGGTCATGATCATTCCGGCACTCACCCTGACATTCATCGTACAAAAACACCTCGTCTCCGGCCTCACCTCCGGCGCAGTGAAGGGATAGACATGGCTACCGTCTCTTTGAAAAACCTGGTCAAGAAATACGGGCAACTGGAGGTGGTTCATTCCATCAACCTTGAGGTCAAGGACCGGGAGTTCATCGCGCTGGTCGGCCCGTCCGGCTGTGGCAAGTCGACCTCGCTTCGCATGATCGCCGGGCTGGAGGACATCTCGGGTGGCGAAATCCACATCGGCGACCGGGTGGTCAATGACCTGCCGCCGCGCCAACGCAACATCTCCATGGTCTTCCAGTCCTATGCGCTCTACCCGCATATGACGGTTGCAGAGAATATGGGATTTTCACTCAAGATCGCCGGAAAATCCCAGGCGGAGATCGATGCGGCGGTCGCGGAAGCGGCGCGCACGCTCAGCCTCGAGGCCCTTCTGGAACGACGGCCGTCCCAACTTTCCGGCGGCCAGCGCCAGCGTGTTGCCATGGGCCGCGCCATCGTGCGCAATCCGGATGTGTTCCTGTTCGACGAACCGCTTTCCAACCTTGATGCCAAGCTGCGCATGCAGATGCGCACGGAGATCAAGAAACTGCATTCCAAGGTCCAGTCGACGGTCATCTACGTGACCCATGACCAGGTGGAAGCCATGACCCTGTCCGACAGGATCGTGATCATGCGCGACGGCCATATCGAACAGGTCGGCACGCCGGAGGAAGTCTTCCAGCGCCCAAAGACCCGCTTTGTCGCCGGGTTCATCGGTTCGCCGACCATGAACCTGCGCGAAGCGGTCATCGACGATGGCAAGCTCGCCTTCGCAAATGGCGCCAGCCTTCCGCTGCCGATGCAATTCCGGAACGCGGTCAGCGTTGGCCAGAAGGTCGTGTTCGGCCTGAGACCGGACGATTTGTATCCGGCAGGACATGGCCTGCATTCCGGCGAGGCCCATGACGTGCACACGACGCAGGTGCCTGTCTCGATCACCGAACCGCTCGGCAACGAGACCCTGGTCTTTGCGGAGTTCGCTGGTGAGGACTGGATTGCGCGCATGCTCAACCCGAAGGCGCTGCACACCGGTGACAAGATCGATCTCAGTTTCGACCTCAGCCAGGCACATCTCTTCGATGCCGCCACCGAACAGACCTTGAGGAGCTGAACGCATGGCACGGATTGAAAAAGTCGAACTGCGCATGGTCGACCTGGTTCCGAAGGTCAAGCGAACCGATGCGATCCAGAGTTTCGTCAGCCAGGAAACACCGATCGTCACGATCACCGATGCGGACGGTGCAACGGGCACAGGCTACAGCTATACGATCGGCACCGGTGGATCGTCGGTCATGCGGCTTCTTGCGGACCATCTCGCCCCGGTTCTGATCGGCCGTGACGCAGACATGATCGAGGGCATCTGGCACGAACTGGAGTTCTTCACCCACGCCACCACGATCGGCGCCATTTCCTCCATTGCGCTTGCCGCCATCGACACGGCCCTCTGGGACCTGCGTGCGCGCAAGATGGGGCTGCCGCTCTGGAAGCTGGCGGGTGGAGCCAAGGACCGTTGCCCGCTGTATACGACCGAAGGCGGCTGGCTGCACATCGAAACCGAAGCCCTGGTCGAGGATGCTCTTGCGGCCAAGGCAAAGGGCTTTACCGGATCGAAGGTCAAGATCGGCCGCCCGCATGTCTCCGAGGACTACGAGCGGCTTGCCGCCGTGCGTGCCGCCGTCGGTGACGGTTATGAGATCATGACCGATTGCAATCAGGGCTTCACCGTTGATGAAGCCATCCGGCGCGCCGACCGCCTGCGGGACCTGGACCTTGCCTGGTTCGAGGAGCCGCTACCCGCCGACGACATCGGTGGCCATGTGCGCCTGTCGCAGAGAACCTCGACGCCGGTCGCTGTCGGCGAGTCGCTCTATTCGATCCGGCATTTCCGGGAATACATGCAGGCCGGAGCGTGCTCTGTGGTGCAGGTCGATGCCGGACGGATCGGCGGCATCACCCCCTGGCTGAAGGTTGCCCATGCTGCGGAAGCCTTCGACATGCCGATCTGTCCGCACTTCCTGATGGAGCTGCACGTCAGCCTGACCTGTGCCGTGCAGAACGGCAAATACGTCGAATACATTCCGCAGCTCGACGAACTGACCAATAGCCGCATGACAATTGAAAACGGCCATGCGCTCGCACCCGTCGAACCGGGCATCGGCATCGATTGGGACTGGGACGCGGTGCGCGGAAAGAGCATTCCCGAATTCACCAGCACAATCACCCGGCAGGAGGCGTAGGTCATGCAGCGCATGGGCATGGTGATCGGTCTCGAGCCGGAGAAAGTCGCCGAATACAAGCGACTGCACGCTGCGGTCTGGCCGGAGATCCTCGACATGATCTCCAAATGCAACATCCGGAATTATTCCATCTTCCTGAAGGAGCCGGAAAATCTGCTCTTCGGCTACTGGGAATATCATGGCACGGACTTTGAGGCCGATGCCGCGAAGATGGCTGCCGATCCGAAAACGCAGGAATGGTGGGACGTCTGCATGCCCTGCCAGAAGCCGCTCGACACCCGAAAGGACGGCGAGTGGTGGGCGATGATGGAAGAGGTCTTCCATCATGACTGAAGCTTTCGATCCGGCCAGCCTTTCCCAGGACTGGCCAAGGCCCGCCAATCCACGCCCCATCGTGACTTTCGGCGCAGGCTCCATCGTCGGTGATGCCCATTTCCCCGCTTACAGGAAAGGCGGCTTTCCGATTGCGGGGCTTTATGACCCGGATGCCGGCAAAGCGCAGGCTCTGGCGGATCAATGGGGCATCAAGGCCTTTGCCAGCGCGGAGGAAGCAGCCAGTGTGCCGGGCGCGGTCTTCGACCTTGCCACCCCGCCACAGGTGCATGCCGATGTCCTCGGCCTGCTGCCGGAAGGAGCCGCGGTGCTGATCCAGAAGCCCATGGGCAGCGACCTGGACCAGGCAACGGATATTCTCAGGATCTGCCGCGAGCGCAAGCTGATCGCCGCCATCAACTTCCAGCTCCGCTTCGCACCGATGATGCTCGCCCTCAAGGACGCCATCGCCAAGGGCTGGCTTGGAGAAGTTGTCGATTTCGATGCCTGGCTGGCTCTCGCCACGCCCTGGGAGCTCTGGGCCTTCTTGAAAGGACTGCCCCGAATCGAGATCACCATGCATTCGATCCATTATCTCGACCTGATCCGGCAGGTGCTTGGCGACCCGAAAGGCGTGCACGCGAAATCGCTCGGCCATCCGTCCCATGAAATGGCCCAGACCCGCACCAGCGCCATCCTCGACTACGGCGACAAGGTGCGTTGTGCGCTCTCTATCAATCACGATCACAAGTTCGGTCGTCGGCACCAGGCTTGCGAGTTCCGAGTGTGTGGCACGGAAGGCGCTGCCTATCTGCAGCTCGGTGTCAATCTCGACTATCCGCACGGGGAACCAGACATCCTGGAAATCCGCCCCAAGGGTGGAGACGAGTGGATCCCCGTCCCCCTGAAAGGGGCCTGGTTCCCGGACGCTTTCGTCGGCCGCATGGCAAATCTCCAGCGCTTTGCGTCCGGCGAGGACGCCGAGCTGGTGAGTTCGGTCGAAGACGCCTGGAACACGATGGCTCTGGTGGAAGCGGCCTATGCCTCCTCCGCGTCCCCTGCAACTCCACTCGCACAAAGACCATAAGTCATGGAACAAACGACCTATTTCGAAGACTATGAGCTCGGCCATGAGCGCATCACCTATGGCCGCACGATTACCGAAACCGACTTCGTGGTCCACGCAGGCCATACCGGAGACTTCTTTCCGCATCACATGGACGCGGAGTTCATGAAGACCCAGCCCTTCGGCCAGCGGATTGCCCACGGCACCATGGTGTTCGCCATCGGCGTCGGCCTGACCGCCAGCGTCATCAACCCGGTTGCCTTCTCCTATGGCTACGACCGGATGCGCTTCGTGAAGCCGGTTTTCATCGGAGACACCATCCGTTCGCGCGTGACCATCGTTGCCAAGGACGATGATCCGAAACGCCCGGCATTCGGCCGCGTGGTCGAGCGGACGGAAGTTCTCAATCAAAGCGACGAAGTGGTTCTCGTCGCCGATCACATCCACATCGTTGAACGAAAGAACAAGCCCGCCTGAGGGGCAGATGGAGCCGACATGACAGACTGGGTGAAGGACAAGACCGTTCTGGTGACAGCCGCGGGACAGGGGATCGGACGCGCGACTGCGCTCGCCTTTGCCGCCAGGGGCGCGAAGGTCGTGGCAACGGATATCAACGAAACGGCCCTTTCGGAACTCGAAGGATCAGCGAGGATCGAAATCCGTCGCCTCGACGTTTTGAAGGATACGGACGTCCAGACAGTCGTTGCCGAAACCGGCCCGGTGGACGTCCTCTTCAACGGGGCGGGTTTCGTTCATGCAGGCTCGATCCTTGAAATGAAAGACGAGGACTTCGACTTTGCGGTCGACCTCAACGTACGCTCCATGATCCGGACCATTCGGGCCGTGCTGCCGGCAATGCTGGAACGGGGAGGCGGCGCCATCATCAACATGGCATCCGTCGCAAGTTCCATGAAAGGCGTGCCGAACCGCTTCGTCTACACCACCACGAAAGCGGCCGTGATCGGCCTGACCAAGGCGGTCGCCGCCGATTTTGTGGCGCAGAACATCCGTTGCAACGCGATCTGCCCGGGCACGGTGGAAAGCCCCTCTCTGCAGGACCGTTTGCGCGCCCAGGGCGACTATGAAGCCGCCCGGGCTGCCTTCATCGCGCGCCAGCCGATCGGCAGGATCGGTACGCCGGAAGAGATCGCTGATCTCGCGGTTCATCTTGCCAACGCGACCTATACCACCGGACAGGCCTATGCCATCGACGGCGGCTGGACCATCTGACATTTCATTGAGGACGTGAACCCGTGACGACAATCACCGGTCTGAAGACGTACGATCTCCGCTTTCCGACGTCCGAAACCCTCGACGGGTCGGACGCCATGAACCCCGATCCGGACTATTCCGCGGCCTATGTTGTCCTTCAAACCGACGAGGACGGCCTTGAAGGCCATGGCCTGACCTTCACCATCGGGCGCGGGAATGACATCTGTGTTGCCGCAATCGAGGCCATGCGCCATCTGGTGACCGGGCTTGATCTTGCCTGGATCTCCGAAAATCCCGGCCGCTTCTGGCGTCACGTGACCTCGGACAGCCAGCTGCGCTGGATCGGACCGGACAAGGGTGCAATGCATCTCGCCACCGGCGCCGTCGTCAATGCCGTCTGGGACCTCTTGGCCAAACAGGCCGGCAAACCGGTCTGGCGCCTTGTCGCGGACATGAGCCCGGAAGAGATCGTTTCCATCATTGATTTCCGCTATCTGACCGATGCGATCACGCCGGAAGAGGCACTTGCCATCCTGAAAGCGGCGGAACCGGGCAAGGCGGAACGGATCGCGCAGCTCGAAGCACACGGTTATCCCTGTTACACCACCTCTGCGGGCTGGCTCGGCTATCCCGACGACAAGCTGCGCCGGCTGTGCCGGGAAGCGGTCGAGGCAGGCTACACCCATGTGAAGCTGAAGGTCGGACGCGATCTCGCCGATGACATCCGCCGGCTGAGGATCGCCCGGGAGGAGCTCGGGCCCGACCGGTTCCTCATGATCGATGCCAACCAGGTGTGGGATGTCGGACAGGCCATCGACTGGGTACAGCAACTCGCGTTTGCCAAACCCTACTTCATCGAAGAACCAACCAGCCCGGATGACATCGCCGGCCATCGCGCGATCCGCGAAGCGGTGGCACCGGTGAAGGTGGCAACCGGTGAAATGTGCCAGAATCGGATCGTCTTCAAGCAGATGATCGCAGGCGGTGCCATCGACATCGTGCAGATCGACGCCTGCCGGATGGGCGGTCTCAACGAGGTTCTCAGCGTTCTGCTGATGGCAGCCAAATTCGGCACTCCCGTCTGGCCGCATGCCGGCGGCGTCGGTCTTTGCGAGTATGTGCAGCATCTGTCGATGATCGACTTCGTTGCGGTTTCCGGAACCAGGGAAGGACGCGTGATCGAATATGTCGATCATCTCCACGAACATTTCGTCGACCCCTGCACCATCCGCAATGCCGCCTATATGCCACCGCAGATGCCGGGTTTTTCCGTGGAGATGAAACCGGCCTCCATCGAACATCACATCTTTCGAGACGGTGGCGCAGACGCCGCCTGATGTCACAAGCCACACATCAAAACCAAGGATAACCCCATGAAACTTCTCCGCATTGGAGACGCCGGACGGGAAAAGCCCGCCATTCTGGACAGTGATAACCGGCCGCGGGATCTCTCCGCTCTCGTTTCCGACATTGCCGGCGACACGCTGACGCCGGACGGGCTGGCGAAAATCGCATCCGTCGATCCGGCCACCCTGCCGTTGCTCGAGGAAGGCCGTATCGGTCCCTGCGTTGGCCACGTCGGCAAGTTCATCTGCATCGGCCTCAACTATTCCGACCATGCCGCCGAAACCGGTGCGGAAGTGCCCAAGGAACCGGTGATCTTCCTGAAGGCGACAAGCGCGATCTGCGGACCCAATGACGACGTGAAGATCCCGCGCGGGTCGGTCAAGACCGACTGGGAAGTCGAACTTGGTGTCGTGATCGGCAAGGGTGGCAGCTACATCGAGGATGCCGAAGCCCTTGACCACGTCGCCGGATATTGCGTCATCAACGATGTTTCCGAACGCGAATTCCAGATCGAACGCGGTGGCACCTGGGACAAGGGCAAGGGCTGTGACACCTTCGGCCCGACAGGGCCCTGGCTGGTGACCCGGGACGAGGTTTCCGATCCGCAGAACCTGAAGATGTGGCTGGAAGTTGACGGCAAGCGCTATCAGGACGGGTCGACGGAGACCATGGTCTTCGGTGTCGCCCACCTGGTCAGCTATGTCAGCCGGTTCATGAGCCTGCAGCCGGGCGACATCATTTCCACCGGCACGCCTCCGGGCGTCGGCATGGGACAGAAACCGCCAATCTATCTGAAGGGCGGAGAGGTGATCGAACTGGGCATTGAAGGGCTTGGCGTCCAGCGGCAAAACGTGGGCAAGGCTTAACGCTGTCTCTCCAGTTCGAATGAAGCGAAACAGGCCTTGGCTGACCCCATACAGGCAAATCGGCTGAGACCTGCAGACCCTCGACAACTCTCGTCTCCCGCTGCGCGGCACAGGCGGTGGGAGACGACTGCCCGATATCATGCCCTTTCAGATCTGTTTCCAAGCCCCGTGTTCAGGCTTCCATTGAAATCAACAAAGCGACGCGTTCTGAAGCGTACCTCACGTCTGAAGAGAGTTGCACCGCATACCAATCGTGCGGCCAATCCAGCGATGCCGCCGGATTGAGCCTGGTTTGAAGGGCAGGGGCACGAGTTCGGCCTGGGTTCAATGGTCTTCCGCTGGAGCCTGCAGAGCTCTTCAACCCTGGCTGCCGTCCGGGACCGCATGGATGGCGCGGAAAGAGACACAAAGCCGATTGAAGGTGTTTATCAGACCCAACGCGACAGTGAGGTGTGTCAGCTCTCTCTTGGAAAAGTGCCCCAAAGCCTCTTGGTACAAGGCGTCCGGCACGCCCCCGTCGGATATCAGAGTCACTTTTTCGGTCCAGGCCAAAGCAGCGCGTTCACGCGCCGAGAACAGAGGAGATTCCCTCCAGGCAGAGACGAGGAACAACCGATGTTCACTTTCGCCGTTTTCAAGGGCTTCCCGGCTGTGCATGTCGACACAATAGGAGCATCCGTTGATCTGGGAGGCACGTAAGTTGACCAGGTGAATCAGGTCTTTTTCCAGTACACTTTTGTCGACGGCTTTCTTCAGTTCCATCTGAGCATTCATCAACTCAGGCGCTTCTGCATAGAAGTTCAGTCTCGGTTCCACAGGTCGTCCTTTCGGTGTTGTGTGCCTTTCGGGTATTCTGCTTGCCCGGTGGCTACACCTACAAAGACGGAAGCAGCGCCCGCTTGTGACAGCCGCATTGGTTTTTCTTTCTCGATAAAAAACTGACAATTACCTGTCACAGAAACCCGCCCGGTTTCGTCTGGTACCTTGAGGACAATGTTCGAAAGGAACCCGGCATGCACATGATTGCGGAAACAGAAAAGCTAAGACCAAGGCTGTTCAGCTTCGCATACCGGCTGCTCGGCTCCCGCCAGGAAGCAGAGGACGTCGTCCAGGAGGCGTTTCTGCGTTGGCACAGCGCGAAAACCACAGACATTCGAAGTGCCGAAGCCTGGCTCGTCACAGTCCTGTCCCGACTGTGCGTCGACCGGTTGCGGGCCATTCGGGCGGAACGCCAGAACTATGTCGGGCCCTGGTTACCCGAGCCGTTGCTTTCAGTCGAACAGTCTCCTGATCACACGGCAGAACTTGCTTCCGATCTATCGATGGCTCTTCTGGTTGTCTTGCAAAGACTGTCCGCGGAGGAGCGGGTCGGATTTCTGATGCATGATGTCTTTGACTGCGACTATTCGGAGGTCTCGATTGCACTCGGCAAGTCCGAAGCTGCGTGCCGCCAGCTTGTCTCCCGCGCGCGCCGGAGGGTCAGACGGGACAAGCCCCGCTTTGAAGTTTCCGATGCCGCGCACGGACAACTGGTGAAGCAATACGTCCAGGCCGTGCAAGAGCGCGACGCCGATCGCATCGCAAAGCTGCTCGCACCAGACGCCGTTTTCACCAGTGATGGTGGAGGAAAGGCCTGGGCGGCCCTTCATCCGATCATCGGAGCAGCCAGGATTGCGCGCATGGAAGTGGGGGTCATGACGAAACTACCCCGCGGTTATTCGCTGGAACTGGCGGACGTGAACGGCCAAGCCGGCATCATCGGGAAAGTCGACGGTCAAATCTATGCCGTGACATCCTTCACAACGAATGGCCTCCAGATCCTGTCCGTCATGCGCGTCCTCAATCCGGACAAGCTGACTGGTGGCCTGCACCTGCGGGCATAGCCCCTGTGCCTGACCGTTGGCCCGACGGCCACATGGATCGTTGCAACGCGATCGACGGTAGACTATCTAATCCGGGTATCCGTGAATTTGGAGTGCCTTGTCATGGGAAGTTCGAAGTCAGCAGAAAAGTAAGCCGCAACAACCATATCGTTGTTGCGGCGCTCTGTTAGACCGGCAAACTGAATCGACTGACAAGCTGCCGCCGCCCTTTGTTTCCTGAAAGAGCGGTTGAATTCTCATGACATCCCAACGCCCGAAATGGGCCTATACGCTGCCAGCGGCGCTCCTGCTGCTGGCTCCCTTCGACATTCTCGCCTCGCTGGCGATGGATATCTACCTGCCTATCGTTCCGGCAATGCCCGGTATCTTGAACACGACACCTGCCGTCATCCAGCTGACCTTGAGCCTCTACATGGTCATGCTTGGCCTGGGACAGATTGTCTTTGGTCCAATCTCGGACCGGATCGGTCGGCGGCCTGTGCTGCTGATCGGAGTGGCGGTGTTTATCGTCACTTCGCTGGGGGCAGCCTGGCCGCTGTCGGCTTCAGCCTTCGTCGCATTGCGTGTGGTTCAGGCTATAGGAGCCTCCGCAATGCTGGTGGCGATGTTCGCAACTGTTCGTGACGTTTATGCCCAAAGGCCGGAAGGGGCTGTCATCTATGGGCTCCTGGGTTCAATGCTGGCCTTCGTTCCAGCGATCGGCCCCATGATCGGGGCATTGATTGACAGGCTGTTCGGCTGGCAGGCAATCTTCATTACCCTTGGCATTCTGGCCTTGCTGGCAGGCCTGCATGCCAGCTGGAGATGGACCGAGACACGGCCAATCGGCCATGGCAAACTGCACCGGCCTGTTTGGCCTATTTTCAGAAGCCTGTCCTTCTGGGTCTACACGACGGCATTCAGCGCAGGCATGGGAAGCTTCTTCGTCTTTTTCTCGACGGCACCCCGCATCCTCATAGGCCAGGCCGGCTACTCGCAGATCACCTTCAGCCTCGCTTTCGCAAGCGTTGCTCTCGCCATGATCGCGACGGCACGGTTTGCCAGAAAGTTTGTCGAGACATGGGGGGCAGCCGGATCCGTCACGCGGGGTATGGTCATGCTCATTTGCGGTTCGTTTCTGTTGGGGATTGGACAAGTATCCGGCGCGCCTTCATTTCTCGGCTTCATCGTACCGATGTGGGTCGTCGCTGCGGGCATCGTTTTTACTGTGTCGGTAACCGCCAACGGAGCCCTAGCGCAGTTCGACGATATCGCCGGCTCTGCGGTCGCATTCTATTTCTGTATCCAGAGCCTGATCGTAAGTGTATTCGGCACGCTGATTGTTACAGTGTTGAACGGCGACACGGCATGGCCGGTGATTTGTTACGCCCTCACCATGGCATTCCTGGTCTCCTGTGGCCTTCTTCTGCTGCGGGCGCGCAGGCCACGGGGGAGAGACGCATGAGACGTTCATCGCTCAGCTGATTGGCGTCACGACGACGCAAGTCACTGTCGGTGCTGACGGCCCCCCCCAACGAGGGGTGCCGCCAGTGGGCGCTCACTGGCGCAAAAACCTGCCTGCACATTGCAGATGTTACGGGTCACCAGCCCCGGCCTTCCCTCCGAAAAGGAAATCATGATGCAAAACGATACCTACTGCCGGAACGTCATCCTGTCCGGATGTTCGGGTGGCGGAAAGTCGACGCTTTTGGCGGAACTGGAACGACGGGGTTTCGAAACCGTCCCGGAACCCGGCAGGAGGATCGTCGCCGAAGAGCTGCAAGCCGAGGGGAGGGCGCTTCCCTGGGTCAATCTCGAAGCCTTCGCCAGAAGAGCGATCGACATGTCATTCCGTGACAGGGAGCGATTGAACAGCGCTGAAGGATGGGTCTTCTTCGACCGGGGGCTGATCGATGCAGCTGTTGCCCTGGAATATGCGGCCGGCGTAGCCGTGACAGATACCCTCGGCAAAACGAGCCGATTTCATTTTCAGGTATTTCTGACACCGCCCTGGCCGGAGATTTACGCCATAGACGCCGACCGGCAGCACGGCCTGGATGAAGCAATCGGAGAATACCAGCGATTGCTCGATGCCTACGGTCAACTTGGCTACGAGAAAATCATCTTGCCGAAGACGGATGTCGGGAAGCGAGCGGATTTCGTCCTGGATTGTCTCTCCGGCCACTAGAGACGCAGCACTAGATCGACGTCACCACTCTGGTGTGTACTGCGTATCTATTCTTCGCTCGGCTGTTCTCTCTTGCCGGCCAGGATCTCGCGCTTGCCGACGTGGTTGGGCGCGCCGACAAGGCCTTCGTTTTCCATTTTCTCGACCAGGGTAGCGGCACGGTTGTACCCGATGCCGAGACGGCGCTGGATATACGAGGTTGAGCAGCGCTTGTCGCGCAGAACGATCTTCACCGCCTTGTCGTAAAGGTCATCACCGTCTTCGGACGCGATGGCACCCTTGTCGAAGACAGCTTCCTCTTCTTCCAGCTCTTCCTCTTCTTCCGCGGTAACGGTTTCAAGGTACGCGGGCCGGCCCTGGCTTTTCAGGTGCGCGACGACCTGTTCGACTTCCTCGTCCGAGACGAAGGCGCCATGGACACGATTGATACGGCCACCACCCGACATATGCAGCATGTCGCCCATGCCGAGCAGCTGTTCCGCACCCTGCTCACCAAGAATCGTGCGGCTGTCGATCTTCGAGGTGACCTGGAAGGAAATCCGTGTCGGGAAGTTTGCCTTGATCGTGCCGGTGATCACGTCGACCGAAGGACGCTGTGTCGCCATGATGAGATGAATGCCTGCGGCGCGGGCCATCTGCGCCAGACGCTGGATAGCGCCTTCGATCTCCTTGCCGGCGACCATCATCAGATCCGCCATCTCGTCAACGATGATGACGATGTACGGCATCGGAGCGAGGTCCATTTCCTGCTGCTCGTAGACCGGTTCCCCCGTATCGCGGTCGAACCCGGTTTGCACGGACACGATAACCGGTTCGCCCTTCTGACTTGCAGCGGCGGCACGCTGGTTGAAACCGTTAATGTTGCGCACGCCAAGCCGTGCCATCTTCCTGTAGCGATCCTCCATTTCGCGCACCGCCCATTTGAGAGCTGTCACGGCCTTTTTCGGATCGGTGACGACAGGCGTCAGCAGGTGCGGAATGTCGTCGTAGATGGACAGTTCCAGCATCTTCGGATCTACCATGATCAAGCGGCACTCTTCCGGCTTCAGGCGGTAGAGCAGCGACAGGATCATCGTGTTGATGGCAACCGACTTGCCCGAGCCGGTCGTTCCGGCGACCAGCAGATGCGGCATCTTCGCAAGATCGGCGACTACCGGCTCCCCGCCGATCGTCTTGCCGAGGCTCAGCGCAAGCTTGCAGCTGGTGGCGCGGAAGTTTGTCGAATCGATCAATTCGCGGAAGTAGACGGTTTCGCGCTCCGTATTCGGCAGCTCGATCCCGATGACGTTCCGGCCGGGCACGACCGCAACACGGGCAGAGATGGCCGACATGGAACGGGCAATGTCATCGGCAAGGTTGACGATGCGAGAGGACTTGATACCCGGGGCCGGTTCGAATTCGTAAAGGGTGACCACAGGCCCGGGGCGCACGTGGATAATCTCGCCGCGCACCTTGAAGTCTTCCAGAACACTTTCCAGCAGCCCCGCATTCCGTTCCAGTTGCTCCTGCGTCATCTGGAAGCCCGGACCATCCTGCGGCAGTTGCAGCAGATCGCCGGACGGAAACTCGTAGCTGCCGAACAGCGACTGTTGACCGGATCCCGCTCCGATCGGCGGCAGAGCCTGCGTGCTGGAGGACAAGGACCGGGGTGTGGGGCTTGGCATCGAAATCGACACTCTTGCCCGACCGGTAGCGTCCTGATTGCCTTCCGGGTTTTGTCGTGCTGTCGGCCTTTGGCCGGTCGGCTGCGGAGACGGGTTTGCTGGCCTTGCAGCAATCGGTCTGGAAGAGGAAGGCGCAGGCGTGGGAGATGCAGAACCGTTGCATTCCACGACCTTGTACAGCGACACGATTCCCTCCGGTGGCCGCGCCACCTGTCCCGCGACGGGCACCTCCTCGTAAGCGGTCCTCACGGCTCGTACCGGCTCCGCGACCCTATGCGCAGGCACTTCCGCACTCGGCTGCGGAGTGATGGCATCGTCGGACATGAATTCAAAGAAGGCGTGATCGGACAGGAAACCAAGGTGCGCCGTGGAAGAATGCGCGTCATTGGCAGGCGCTTGCACATTCACAGTTCCACTATCGGCGGGCTGACCAATCACCTGTGCAACTGGCATGGTTGCGGGCATAACAGGGGAGGGGTTTGGCGCGACCAGCGGCTGCTGCGCAGCGGGCTCTACCTCGACCGGGGATACAGTTTCACTGGCGCTGACTTCGCTCGCGTTTTCTACCGGTGCAGATCGCTGCTTTGAACCGCGGTCTGGCGTCCGGGTGAAGCGCACGTTGGGTGCAAGGTAGAAATAGCTCTGGCAGGATTCGTCCGAAGGGGTTTCCACCCCCTGGTTTCCATCTCCTGTCTGCTGCTGCGGATTGCCTGCAACATGTGGCAACCGGCGCGCCTCAGCCACCCGTTCACCATCTGTGGCGGCGGGTTGCCCGAGCGGGTTTTCGCCCTGCGCTTTCCGATTGGAATCATCGGCTGAAGCTGGCGGGCCGGCATCGTTCGAATTCGAAAGTGAGAAATTCTTCCGGGAAATACGCATGGACAAAGAAGACTAGTGTTTCGGGTTGAACGCCTTTGGGAGAGATGTAGGAAAATAAGGTTAACAGTCTCTATCCAAACCCTGTCATTCTCCACCTTTGAGCCACCTCCGATCGACCGTCAGACATGCAAAATTCGGCGAAAATGCGCTGAAAACAACACCTTGAAGCCAGTTCAACAATGTCGCGTTTATGTGATGTGCCCTTTTGTCGGGCTCACCCTCCTAGCCAATACAAAAACGGAAGCTGGAGGCGATGATCTTGCGGTCCATGTCGCTCAGATCAATCGCCCCGCGCACCTCGCCACCGGACGACATTCCAAGAAACAGGCTGAACTCGATCCGCTCAGTAACCGACAGCAGTTCAACAACCTTGTCGTTGATTTCGACCTCGACGCTGCTGTCACCGACGACCCGAAGGATATCCTTGGTGGCTGTCGCCGTGATGCCACGTCCTTTTGAGAACATGTTTATGCTTGTCGTCGGCAGGTTATCAGGGTTCAGAATACCACCATCGGTCGTGATCAGGACGTAGGGTTTGTTCTTGCGGCAATAGCTGGAAAACTGGCTCGCGAGATCATAAAGGCGCGTGGCACTCTTGCGCTTGCTTGCTGCCACCAGACCCTGCTTGTAGGGCTCCAGAAAGAACGCCCCGAACCCTTCCGGCGTGACAAGGGCAAATTCCTCAAGCTGCGCCGCGTCGGGAACGAACATGTCGTCCGGCTTCGCACCCGTGCCGAGGACGAAGATGCGAGCATCGATTCCCATTTCCAGAAGGTAACGTACAATCCGGCTGGACAATTCCTGCGCGGACATCAGCGCCTGGTCCACCTGGCTGGACGGCACCTGGCCAGTCCTCTCTCTGGACAGGTAGAACTGGTGGAAGCCCAGACGGTTTCCCTCGGGAATGCGTCTGACTTCACCCCCCAGGAACGCGTAAGAACAGGCGCTCATGCAATAGCCGCCGTCCACTGTGTCCCCGAATGTGCCCTCGGACTTCCAGATGCCGATTTCCGTCTCCATTCCCCTGGCACGGATCAGCTCTCCCAGTTCCAGGCCGGCAATTAGACTGCCGCCGGGGCTGTGCAGCAGAACCTTGTTGCCGTCTGAATGCTCATTCTTCAGGTAGCTGGAAAAAAGCGCGGGCGTTTCCGCGGTAATCTGCCCTTCGGCTTTCACATAACAGGACGCCGCGTTGTTGCCCTTGCAGACGTTTTCGAACGTCATGCTTTCTGCCCGGGCTGCACCTGGAGACAATGTAATACAGGCAACAACCGCGAACGCCGCCACCCGCCAACCATGTGCGGCAAAAATCCGTCCCAAAGACTTTTTCATTTCGTTTCCCTGAACCGGTAAGACCTGAACGTCGGTCAAACGAGAAAACAACAAAGCCATTAAAGAGAGCCTGAAAAATCATGACAAGAGAACGATCGCCCTAGTCTCAATCTTATCAAGCCCGATGTCTTTGTTGCCTTCTGAACTGGCATCAGGGGAAAACGGAATTGCGTAATTCACCAACCCCTATTTGGGGAAGGCGGAAGGGTACTGGAAAGGTATTGGCAGCAGCCCGAGGCAGGTGTCATGGGCTGCTGCCGTTTGTCCGAAATCTTACTTCGGCATCATTCCGCCGATGGCATACATGCCGTCGTCGCCTTTCACCAGCATCAGGATCACGCTGTCGCCTGGGGTGAGGTCATCCGACATCTCTGCGCCTTCCAGAAGGGGCAGATCCATCGTCATGGCCGGCCAGCCGATTTCCGGAATCGGATCGTGGCTGACATTTGCAGTCCCGTCGCCGATGGAGTTGACGACGGCATTGGCGTGGACCGCGCCGTCCATCTGTTCGGCGGTCATGGGCATGTTGGAATGATCCATGCCGCTATGCGACGACTGGGCAAGGACGACCGGAGTGGCCGCCATGGACAGGAATGCTGCGAGGATGAGGGTCTTCATTTCAGTTGCCTTTCTTGGAGTTTGTTTGTGAGTTGCAAAATCATTCGGCCGGCTGCACCGCACCTTTGATGTCCGGGGTGGCTATGCTCAGCTCACGGTTGACCCGCGAGAGAGCAAGCCGCTTCCAGATCGTGAAAATGGCGGGAATGACGAAGAGGGTCAGAAGGGTGGCGGTTGCCATGCCACCCACCATGGGAGCTGCGATCCGCTGCATGATTTCCGAGCCCGTGCCGTCCCCGTACATGATCGGGATCAGCCCGGCAAAGATCGTCGCAACGGTCATCACCTTTGGCCGCACGCGCAAAAGCGCACCTTCGAAAACCACTTCCTCTACATCGACAACCGTCAGGGAGCGGGCCTCGGCGGCCGCAAGCTTCTTGCGTTTTTCCCAGGCCAGGTTGAGGTAGAGCAGCATCACGATGGCTGTCTCGACCGCAACGCCTGCAAGGGCGATGAACCCGACGATCACCGCGACCGACATGTCGAAATCCAGGTACCAGAGGAACCAGACACCTCCGGCCAGCGCAACGGGAAGGGCGGCAAGGATGATGCCGACTTCAATGACCCGGTTGAACGCCATGAACAGCATGAGCGTGATGATCAGCAAGGTTGCCGGAGCTACCAGCTTCAGGCGTTCCTGCATGCGTTCGATGTACTCATACTGGCCCGACCAGGCGATCGAATAGCCGGGAGGCAGTTGCACCTTCTCCGCAACCGTCCTGCGCGCTTCATCAACGTAGCCGCCCAGATCCCGGCCGGTGATGTCGATGAAGACGAACCCGGTGCGCCGGGCGTTTTCAGACCGGATCATGCCCGGTCCGTCGACAACGCTGACCTCAGCCAGGGCACCGAGCGGAATATGGGCGCCGGACGGCGTGACCACCGGAAGTTCCCGCAAGCGCTCTGGACTGTTGCGCCAGTCCTGCGGATAGCGGAGGTTGATGGGAAAGCGCTCCAGACCTTCGACGGACTCCGATACCTGCATGCCGCCAATCGCGGTCTGCACGACGTCCTGGATGTCCCGCACGCTCATCATGAAGCGGGCAGCCGCCTCCCGGTCGACGTCGATCTCGATGAAGCGTCCCCCGACGGGCCGCTCGGCGTAGGCCGATGCCGTGCCATCAATTCCCGCGACCGCGTTTTCGACTTCAATGCCGATCTTCTCGATGACGCCAAGATCGGCCCCGGTGATCTTGACCCCGACAGGGGTCTTGATGCCGGTTGCCAGCATGTCGATGCGGTTCTTGATCGGCTGGATCCAGACGTTCGTGACGCCCGGTATCTGGACGGCCTGATCCAGCTCATCCCGGATCCGGTCCATCGTCATGCCGTCCCGCCACTCGGCGCGCGGCTTCAGCTGGATGGTCGTCTCGATCATCGTCAGCGGGGCAGGGTCGGTCGCCGTATCGGCACGGCCCAGCTTGCCGTGGACCGTCTTTACTTCCGGTACGGTGGCGATAAGGCGGTCGGACTGCTGAAGAACCTCACGCGCCTTGCCGATGGAAACGCCGGGATAAAGCGTCGGCATGTAAAGGAAGTCACCTTCGTTGAGGGCTGGCATGAATTCCGTGCCGATCCTCTGAAGGGGCCACCACATGGAGGCGACCAGGACACCCGCCAGAATGGTCGTTGCCCAGGGCCAGGCAACGGCTGCATCCAGAAAGGGGCGGTAGAGCCAGATGACAATCCGGTTGAGCGGGTTCTTGTTCTCCGCAAGAATTCGCCCGCGGACAAAGTACCCCATCAGCACCGGAACCAGCGTGATGGAGAGTATGGCCGCGGCCGCCATGGCGTAGGTCTTGGTGAAGGCCAACGGCTTGAAGAGCCTGCCTTCCTGGCTTTCCAGAACGAACACCGGCAGGAAGCTGACGGTGATGATCGCCAGGGAGAAGAAGAGGGCAGGGCCCACTTCCGAGGCACATTCCCCCACGATCCGCCAGCGATTCTCCGCGGTCAGTTTTTCATGCTCCAGCCGACGGTGCATCGCCTCGATCATGACGATCGCCGCATCCACCATCGCGCCGATGGCGATGGCGATGCCGCCAAGCGACATGATGTTCGCATTCACGCCCTGCAGCTTCATGATGATGAAGGCAGCCGCAATGCCGAGAGGCAGGGAAAACAGGATGACGAGCGACGAGCGCAAGTGTAGAAGGAACGCCGCACAGACCAGAACGACAACGATGAATTCTTCGGTCAGCTTTGTCTGAAGATTGTCGATCGCACGTTCGATAACGCCGGAGCGGTCGTAGGTCGTGACGATCTCCACTCCTTCGGGCAGGCTGCTGCGCAGTTCGCCGATCCGTGCTTCGACTGCCTTGATGGCTGCCAGCGCATTGCCGCCCCAGCGCAGGATCACAACCCCGCCGACTGCATCGCCTTCGCCGCCGAATTCACCGACACCACGGCGCATTTCCGGCCCGAGGCGAATGTCGGCAACGTCTCCAAGGGTCAGCGGCGCACCGCGATCGTTGACCATCAACGGCGCCTTGGCAAGATCGGCAAGCTCATCGACGTAACCGGTCGAGCGCACCATGAATTCGGCTTCGCCCATCTCGATCACGCTGCCGCCGGTTTCCCGGTTCGCGGCTTGAATGGCGCCTCGGATCTGCGCCAGCGTTATGTCGTAGGCCCTGAGTTTGTTGGGGTCCACGACCACCTGGTATTGCTTCACCATGCCGCCGATCGTGGCGACTTCCGACACACCGTCGACGGTCTGAAGTTCGTATTTCAGGAACCAGTCCTGAAGGGCACGCAGTTGTGCAAGGTCATGGTTGCCGGTGCGGTCTATCAGGGCGTACTGGTAAATCCAGCCGACACCCGTCGCATCGGGGCCAAGCTGCGGTGAAACATCTTCAGGCAGGTTTGCAGCGATCTGACCGAGGTATTCCAGAACACGGGTTCTGGCCCAGTAAAGATCGGTGCCGTCCTCGAAAACGATGTAGACGTAGCTGTCGCCAAAGAAGGAAAAACCGCGCACATCACTGGCACCTGGCACGGCAAGCATCGCCGTGGCGATGGGGAATGTGACCTGGTCCTCCACCACCTGAGGCGCCTGGCCGGCGTAAGGCGTGCGCACGATGACCTGAACGTCCGAAAGGTCCGGGATTGCATCGACGGGCGTTTCACGGATTGCCCAGATACCGGCGACGGCGATCATGGCGGCGATTGCCAGCATGATTACCCGGTTGGCGATGGAGGCACGAATGATTGCGGCAATCATCACAAGCCCTCCTCACGCCGGACGCCGACCAATGTCATCGAGAAGTCCGGATTGCGCTGGAGCAAGAGTGTTACTTCCTGATCCAGTGGCAAATCACCAACGGCAACGGCCTGATCAACGGCAAAATCCATGGTCATGCCCGGCATGCCGATCTCAGCCATCGGTCCGTGAGTGATGTTGGCCGTGCCTGCATCCTGATCAAGGGCATTGATGGTGCCCCGGACTTCCATCGGCGGCGTGATCGGCTCTGCCTTTGCCAGGACCATCGTCATTCCGTCCGGCCTTGAAAAGGTGAGCGTGGTTTCCTTGCCGACTGGCAGGGCATCCAGATCCAGGGCCTCGTCCACCGCGAATGCCATGGTCATGCCAGGCATGCCGATCTCGGCAATGGGGCCATGGGTGATTGTAGCCTTCCCGTTTTCGGTATCGATCGAGTTGATCGTTCCCGACACCACGATGGGTGCGGCTTCGGCTTTCGTGTCGTCGGCAACTTCCTCGGCCTGCTCTGCCGCCGGATCCTCGGCAACGCCCGGCTGCCTTACTGCCACGATCGAGAAGAGACCGCCGTCGCCCTTGGCAAGGTCGAATTCGACCGGAACATTCACCGGAACCGACTGCGGATCGAAGCCCGAGACATCCAGGTCCATTTGCATGGCGGGCCAGCCGAGATCCGGGATCGGACCATGTTCCATCGTCAGTTTGCCGTCGCTTGTAACAGCAAGAACGGTTCCCGACCCCGTGGCTGCAATGCCGTCGTCTGACCCGAGCTCGATCAACCCGAGCAGGCCATCAGCGCCGCGCGCTGCCTTGAAGGAAACCTGCTGGCCTTCGCTCAACCGGTCGAGAGGGATGGACGCCGCAACAGGAAATCGTGTTGTCATCGCGGGCCAGTCGAGACTTTCCAGACTGTCGTGGCGGATGGTTGCAAGCCGGGCTTCGCGGTCGAGCGCGACCAGTTCACCGGTCCCGCGCGCAGGAACCTCGTTCGTCGGCGCCATGCGCATCAAGCCCGCATTGAGCGCGCTTTCGCTGTCGATCAGAAACTGGGCCGAAGCAACAACCTCTTCACCGGGCTCAAGCCCCTGAACAACTTCCGTGCGCCCGTTTTCTCCAAAATTGTCACGCAATCCGGTGGTGATCAGCCTTGGCTTGAAAGTGCCTTCGCCGACCTTGATGACAACACGCTCCGCTGTTCCCGTCCGGATAACAGCTTCGGAAGGAATGGTGACGGCAGTGTGGGTCTCGTTTGGAAACAGCCTGACGTTGCCGAACATGTTCGGCCGCAACAAACCTTCGGCGTTGTCGAACAGGAGCCTGACAGGCAGGGTACGCGTTTTTGGATCGAGTTCCGGGTAAATGTAATCGATCTGGCCTTCGAATGTCCGTCCCGGCAGATGTTCGAAGCGGGCGACCGCACGCATGTCTTCCGTCAAACGCGCGATGTCGCGCTCGAAGACATCCACAATCAGCCAAACCTTGTCGAGATCCGTGATGGACATGGCCTGAGCGCCGGGCTGCAGGAACATGCCGTCGGCGGCCGCAAGGGCAATAACGACCCCGTCGCGCGGCGCGACCACCTTGATTCTGCGGGCGACCTTGCCGTCTGCCTCGATCTCGGCAATCTGCTCCTCGGAAGCCCCATGACTGCGCAGCTTGTTGCGGGCAGCCTCCAGGGACAGACCGTTGCCGTTCGAAAGCGAGCGTAGGAAATCGAAGCTGGCAATGCCGAATTCGGGCGAAAACAGCTCGAACAGCACTTCGCCCTTTTTCACCCGGTCGCCAACGGCGCGAATGTTCAGCGTCTCGATCCAGCCGTCCACCCGAGTGTGAACATGACTGGTCAGATGTTCGTCGTAACCGACGAAGCCGACGGTTTCGATTTGCCGGGAGATTTCACCGACACGGGCCAAAGCCGTACGTACGCCGATGGCATTGACCTCGGCCGCCGACAGGTTGACTTCAGCCGGATCAGCGGAAGGTTCCTGTCCGGCATAAACCGGTATCAGATCCATTCCCATCGGCGACTTGCCGGGCCCGGGCTGACGGAAGTTCGGGTCCATGGGGGCGACCCAATAGAGAATTTCTGGTCCCCCCGACGCATTGCCGTCGCCCGGGTTCAGATAAAGGCGCTCAAGAAACACCCCACCTGCCACACCTGCGGCAAGGGCGATGATGCTGAGCGCGGTATAACGTCCACGCATAGTAACCTCTGAGTTGCCAGCGGCTGTTTGCCGAAGGCATGTCCATCACTTCTGGCTCCGCGAAAATCTGCGGAGGAACGATGTTTTCAGAGGAGGCGGGGAGGTCGTTCGGGAAGGGTGATGTCCGAGACGTGCAGGGCATCAGGCGGCAACTGCGTGAAGGCGAGGGCCTGGGCAAAACCCAGTGCCATTTCCTGGCTATCGCGAACCGTATCGGCAGCGCACAACGCACCACCGCAGCACAGGTCGAATTTCACCTGTCCGTCGTCCGGCATTTCATCGCCCATCATTGCCGAAGCATGACCCATCATCGTTTCACACGGCATGCCGGCGTTGGCCGCAACATGTTCTCCAGGAGCCATCATCGCCTGGTGAGCCGGTGCAAACCCGGCAAACAGCAGGGCAATCGCGAACAGGATCGTCGCGGCCAGTCTGCTGATGTGATGCACGGGTCGGGTCATGTTGCGCGATATAATCCAGTCCAGCACAAATACAAGTGCCTGATAGTGCTGTTGAGCAAGCCTTCGAAGGGCGGTTAATAAACTTCCGGTTCTGCGATAGTTCATCCGATCACGGGACAAGCTGAGACCTAAATACGCCTGGCGGGGCCGAAGCAGAAGCGAATATGAGCGCCGACCCTTCAATTTTTCGTTTGCGACAGGGAGATTAAAGCAGATCTGAACAGGGTCGCGTCTATTCAAGCAATTGGATACCGGCGAAAAGGATAATGAGAATTCCGGCAGTCGCATCGAGCGCTCGGGAAACCACGCTGAGGGTCGCGCCGTTCCTGAGAGCGACATCGAGAAACAGGCGTTGGCCGAAAACCGCCAATCCTGCAACCATACAAAGCGTGAAGGCGATGCCGACAAGCATCGATGCCGCGAACATCAGACCCGCCCCCGGTTCGCCTTGCGACAGGGCTGCCACCACGACAAACAATGTCAAAGGACACGGTACGAGACCGGCTGTAAGGGCCACCCAGAAGCCTTCGGTTCGCTTCCTGCCCGGCCCTGAGCGGATTGCCCGGACAAAGAGCCACGCGCCGATACCGATCAGTGTGATGCGGCTGATCAACTCGAGGGCCGGGGCCCGACCGCCACCAACAAAGGATCTTTCCACAAGCTGGGAAGCAAAGAAGGCGATCAGAACGGCTGTGAGCACATGTGTTGCCGCCAGAAGTGTCGAGACCGAAAATGCACGGGCGAAGCTGCTTCTGGCTCCGGCAACATAGCTAGCCAGGATCGTCTTTCCGTGCCCGGGCGTCAAAGCGTGAATGGCGCCGAACAGCACCCCTGTCCCGATCATGCTCGCAAGAAGCCAGAAATCCCCCGACTGGCTGAATTCCAGCAACGATGCCCGCACACCGCCATAGATCCAGCGTTGCCAGGAGATGAGAAGATCCATCATGGCTGGCGATCCGGCCAGGTGTGGTGAAGGCTGTCGATCACGAACGCATGTGCGTGTCGTTTTCCATGCGCTTTGGCAAGATGCGGATGGTTTGCCGGCAGGTCGGGGTGCGTATGTTCGAGAATACTGTGATCGTCTGCAGGCCAGGACTTGCCGGCCACAGCCCAGCCAAGCACAGCCAAACCGGCGAGAACGACCATTGTCACAGACATCGAGGAATTTGCTCCAAGCCAGCCGGCAAGCGGATAGGCAATCAGCCAGCAACCGTGCGAAAGAGCAAATTGCGCAGCGAAAACCAATGGACGGTCCTGGGGATGGGCGGAATTTTTAAGAAGCCGTCCAGAGGGCACGAGCACCGCCGACATGCCCGCCCCCATGGCAAACCAGACCAGCAGCAGGGCTGGCCAAACGAAAGGCACCGGCAGGACCACCAACAGGCCGGCGAATATCAGCAACGAAACGGGAAGCAATGCTCCGCCGGCGAGCATGACGAACCGTTCGGAACGGCCTGCAAGAAGCTTTGGCAGCGTCAACGCGACAACCATGGAGCCTCCGCCATAGGCCGCCATCGACAAGGCCAGGTCGGTGTCGTCGAGACCAAGGTACGATTTCACGATGACAACACCGTTGACGATCACCATGGCTCCCGAGGCGGCAACCGCGAGATTGAGCGCCAGCAATCCTCTCAGGCGTGGTGTCTTCAGATAGATCTGCAGGCCCTTGACGGTTCTTCGGAACGCGGGCTCTTCCGCGTCGGCCTGCGGCGAGACGAGCCGAATGGTCAGGATCAACCCGGCAGAGAACAGGAAGCCGGCAACGGTACCACCGAACAACCAGTGGAAGCCGACAAGGCCAACCAGGACGGCTGCAATCATCGGGCTGAGAAGGTTTTCAAGATCATACGCCATGCGCGACAGCGACAAGGCACTCGTGTAGTCCTTTTCATCCGGAAGGATATCGGGAATGCTGGCCTGGAAGGCAGGGGTGAAGGCCGCGGACGCGGTTTGCAACAGGGCGATCAGAACGTAGATCTGCCAAATCTCGTCAACGAAGGGCAGGGCCACCGCGGTCAGAGCCCGGACGATATCCAACGTGACGAGAAACATCCGACGCGGAAACCGGCTCGCATAAGCGGCAGCAATCGGGCTGATGCCGACGTAGACAATCATCTTGATCGCAAGGGCGGTTCCCAAAACGGCGCCAGCCTCATCACCTGCAAGATCGAAGGCCAGCAGCGCCAGGCCAACCGTCATCAGACCTGTGCCGAACAACGCGATGACCTGCGCGAAAAAAAGATGGCGGTAGGTTTGATTGGCAAGTACCGAAATCACTTAACTCTCCAGCCGTCCAGCTTCACCGCGCCTTGCGATCAAACCTGTGCCGCAACTGCAATGCTTCATAGCCGTATGGCGAAAACGCACGGCCTTCAAGACGATGGGGCTCCTCCTTGCGCATTGATGAAGTCATGCCTTTCACGAATTTCCTGCGGCCACTGTGCCTTGATCCAGGACAGGACGGCGATGATTTCGGTTTCTGTCAGCACTCCTTCGAACGCCGGCATGTTCGAATTGAAATTCTCAAGGCCAACCGCCTTCGCGGTGCCAAGCTTCGTGATACGGAACAGCAGGTCGTCCTGATGATGCCAGGTGTGCCCGGTTTCGTCGTGCGGCGGGGCCTTCAGGGAACCGTCCGGATTGGCGTCCATCCAGTCGCGCTCTCCTTTCAGGTCGTCTCCGTGGCAAGCTGCGCAATTCTGCGCGTAAATGTCTGCTCCCAAACGCACAAGCTTGAGGTCGCCCGGCTTCAGCCGGACGACACTTTCGTCAACATCGGGGGGTTCCAGGAGGAAAATGGCACAGGCGACGACAATCACCACTGCCGCAGAAAGTGCGCCGAGCAAGATGCGGCTTCTCATGGCTTCTCTCCTTCAGATGGTCAGCCGTCCCTCTCCAGGAGATAGGTTGCTATTGCTTCCCGGTCCTCTTCAGACAGGAAAGCAGTGCCGTCGCGCACGACCTCGCCCATGGAGCCGCCAAAGACATCCCCATCGGGCATGATCCCGGTTTTCAGCGCATACTGCAGAGAACTTATCGTCCAGCCCTGCCTCTTCAGCGCGGCACTCGTGATGGGTGGAGACTTGCCGCCGTCAGGCAGTTCGCTGGCGCCATGCAGAGCCAATTCCGCCTGACGTGCACCAGCGGCATTTCTAGGGGTGTGGCAAGCGCCGCAATGAGCCGGTCCCTCAACAATGAACTTGCCCCTGTTCCAGAGGTCAGAGCGCGCAGGATCCGGGTCGAATGTCTCCGGCACGTAAAACAGTCCGCGCCAGAGTTTCAGACCCATTCTGAGATTGAATGGCGGCAACATGTCATGTGGTGTCGATGCTTCAGTAACGGGGGGAACCGTCTTGAAGGCTGCCCACAGGTCCGCGATATCCTGGTCGCTCAAGGAACCGTAAAACGGATAGGGAAACGACGGATAGTAGGGTTCTCCTTCCGGCGAAATACCCTGTCGCACCGCCGTTGCAAAATCCTGCAAGTTCCAGTTTCCGATACCGCTATCCGGATCCGTCGTCAGGTTGGGCGAATAGAACGTGCCGAAGTCTGTCGGCAGCCTGACACCGCCAGCCAGAGGTTTCCCGCCACCTTCCGTATTGGTATGGCAGGCGATACATCCCGACATCCTGGCAAGATAGGCGCCGCGGCCCGGATCGCCGGCAAGGACTTCGATCCGTTCGGGCTTGTCGACAGGCCAGAGGTAAAGCACGGCGAACGCCGCTCCCGCCAACGCGGGAGCAACGATCGCAACAATGAGCCAGAGGCGCATCGATCAGTTTTTCTCGACCCTGAATTTTGAGTGACAGGCCGAACAGGTCTGCGCGACCATGTTGAAAATCCCGTCCGCAGGCATCTGGGCCAACATTTCGGGATCGGCCATGTGACCGGCGTTCCCCATCATACCACCCTGGGACATCATGGAATTTCCACCCATCATGGTGTCTTGCCCCATCATGCCCGACTGACCCGTCATACCTGCACCGCCCTTGCCGTGTGCCAGGCCGTTTTCGGCCGCTTCGCCAAGTCCTGCTGCAAAAACGTCCAGCTGTTTTGCGAGCTCAGAGAATTCTTCCCAGTCGGTCCAGATTTCCGGTTTCGCCTCCGATGGGCCTTCGATGCTGTGTTCCGGGAACAGCTTGGTCAGGGCCTCGCCGGAATGGGACTGGATAACCGCAGCGCCCTCACGCACTGCGTCCGCATCATAGTCCTTTTCTCCACGCATGATGGCGGTCAGCGACTTCATCACGTCGCCCATCTCATCCATCGCGTCCATGCGTTCCTTGACGATTCCGGACGCCCCACCATGTGCAAAGGCGCCAGCAACGCCTGCAAGCAACAGCGCGCCAGTCACTGATATAACCGTAAGTTTCATTGATCTTGTCCTGTATCCAGATTGCGTGGCGGATATTCCGCCTCAAGCGATTTCAAACGGATAAAGGAGCCGGTCGCGGGGGAGGCGGATCAATCTTCCACACCCGGGACACATTGGACACCACGGTGTCACGGACGCTGTCTTCGATGAGGTCAGGGATGCTCAGATGCTCGTCATCCGTCAACGCCAGCAAATAGGCCCCACAATGCACGGTTTCATGATCTGCCACATTGTGATCGGAATGGTTTGAAGCATGATCGTGGGGAATATCGCCGCCGGAGGCGGCAGCGGTTTCATGTGAGTGTTCGTGGGCAGTTCCGGCAAGCGAATGACTGAACGATCCTCCGGCAGCAACGAAGGCCGCCACGAGGAGCATTTTCAAAGTCGTCCAAAAGCAAGACTGCAACCGCATCAACAATGACCTACTGGATCCTGTTTGCCAGCAACGAACCCGAACCTCTGTCACAATCCGGTGAACCTGCGCCCCGGTCAACCCTTCTCTGGCCGGCATATTGCCGATCCGCACCATTAAAGCTTGATCGAGGCCGTCTTGTGGGCACTCAGGCCAATGTCCTCAAAGCAGCGTATGATCTTGGTCGGTAGCCCGGAATGGCGCGAAGGTTCTCCAATGTTCAAGTCACCCCCTCCTATTCAGCAGGCGCGGCTTCGGCACTTGGCGTAAAAGCGACCCTGGACCTTGCTTCATCCATCACTGGCGCGATCCGGCGAAGTCGCAAGGCATTGGTGAGGACGAACACCGACGACAACGCCATGGCGCCTGCTGCAAGAACGGGTGACAGCAACAGGCCAAAGGCTGGATAAAGCGCCCCGGCGGCCACCGGGATCAGGGCCGTGTTGTAGGCAAATGCCCAAAACAGGTTTTCCTTGATGTTGCGCATGGTGCGGCGCGACACTTCGTAAGCGTTCACGACGCCTCTCAGATCGCCCGACATCAGCACGACATCGGCGGATTCAATCGCCACATCGGTACCTGTGCCGATCGCGATACCGACATCGGCATGGGCGAGGGCAGGGGCATCATTGATACCATCTCCAACGAAGGCAATACGGCCCTCGTCACCCTTGAGTTCAGTCAGGGCGTCAACCTTGCCGTCGGGCAGAACACCCGCGATGACAATGTCGATCCCGGTTTCCGCGGCAATTGCCTCGGCGGTTTCCCGTTTGTCGCCGGTGATCATCGCGACCTTCAACCCCAGCTCATGAAGCGCTGCAATTGCGGCCCGGCTCGATGGTTTGACCGGGTCGGCAACTCCGACAACAGCAGCAATTCTGCCGTCAATGGCTGCATAGAGAGCTGTGCGCCCACGGGTCGCGAGCCTGACCTCCTCGTCTACCAGCGCATCGGTCGCAATACCTTCGCGCTTCATCAGCCGGTCAGCGCCGACGAGCACCTGTTGACCGTTCACAATAGCGGAAACACCATGACCGGTGATGGAGTTGAACTCACTGACCGCGAACCTCTCCACGCTCTCCTTACCCGCTGCCCGTACGATGGCCTCGGCAACAGGATGTTCAGAGCGAGCCTCAACCGCGGCAATGCGCGACAGAACGAAAGAGCGTTCAAAACCGTCCGCCAGGACGAGGTCGGTCAGTTCCGGCCGGCCCTCCGTTACGGTGCCCGTCTTGTCCAGCGCAACAATGTCCACGTCGGCAAGCTGCTGCAGCGCGTCCCCCTTGCGGAACAGGACACCCATCTCGGCTGCCCTGCCGGTGCCCACCATGATCGATGTCGGCGTTGCAAGGCCCATGGCACACGGACACGCAATGATGAGCACCGACACACCGGCCACAAGGGCCAGCGTCAATGCCGGGTCCGGACCGAAAGTCAGCCACACCAGGACCGTGGCCACGGCAACGGCCATGACGGCGGGAACGAACCACAGCGTGATGCGGTCCACCAGACCCTGGATCGGCAGCTTGGCGCCCTGGGCTTCCTCGACCATGCGGATGATCTGCGAAAGGGTCGTATCGGCACCGACACGCGTTGCCTTGAACTGAAGTCCTCCAGTGCCATTCACCGTGCCCCCAGTCACCGCGCTGCCTGCCGATTTCGCGACAGGCACGGGCTCGCCGGTGATCATGCTTTCATCGACGTGGGAGAACCCTTCGACCACTTCACCGTCAACCGCGAGACGCTCTCCTGGGCGCACCACGACGATGTCGCCAATAGCCAGCGTTTCGATAGGCACTTCCACCATCTCTTCGTCCCGCAGCACCCGGACCGACTTGACCTGAAGGCCGAGGAGGCTCTGGATGGCCGCGCCGGTGCGCCCCTTTGCCCTGGCCTCCAGGAAACGGCCCAACAGGATCAGAACGACAATCACGGCGGCTGCCTCGAAATAAACGGCGCGAACCTCGGCGGGCACCAGATCCGGCAGGAAGGTGGCAACCACCGAATAGAGATAGGCGGCTCCGGTTCCCACGGCCACCAGGCTGTTCATGTCGGGCGCCCCTTTCAAGAGCGCCGGAAACCCCTTCAGATAGAAAGATCGGCCCGGACCGAAAAGCACCACGCTCGTCAGCACGAACTGCAGGATCCAGCTCATTTGCTGACCAATGGTCACCGCGATCAGGTGGTGAAAAGCGGGGATCAAATGCCCGCCCATTTCGATCAGGAACACGGGCAAGGCAAAGGCTGCGGCAATCGCCATCTTGCGCGCCAGCTCACGGGCTTCTTCCGCCTTGCGTTCACTGCGATCCTGAGACGTTCCTGCGTCTGCCAGACTTGCAGGATAGCCGGCATCCGTGCTGGCCTTCACCAGCTCCTGAACGGTTGTGGCACCTTCTGCAAAGACGATCGTTGCCGTTTCGGCCGCAAGATTGACGCTGGCACTGAGGACCCCGGGCACCGCCAGCAACGCCTTGTCGACACGTCCGACACAAGAGGCACAGGACATGGACTGAATAGTCAGCGTGACCGTCTGCGTTCGCGCCGGATAGCCGAGATCATCCAGTTTGGCGACAACGGCGGTGATCTTGTCAGGAGTGGCCGTAAACTGCGCGCTTTCAGTTGCCAGGTTCACACCGACATCTTCAAGCCCTTCGACAGCCGCCAGGCCGCGCTCGACGCGTCCGACACACGATGCGCATGACATTCCCTGAACCGACAAGGAGAATTTCTGTTGCCCAGACATGGGTCCAACTCCGGCATGGATTGTTCGATTTCCCTCAAATGAGGCTTCCAGTCACTGGAAGGTCAAGGATCGTTCAAGATATTTTTCAAACTTTTTTCTTCTTGACCCTCCAGCCGCTGGAACCGGGAAAAACAGAAAATCGATCAACTACGGAGCCAATCATGAAGTTCAGCGTTCCAGATATGAGCTGTGGTCACTGCAAGGCAACCATCGGCAAGTCCATTGAGCAGGCGGACGGATCTGCCCAGGTCGAATTCGACATGGCGAACAGGACCGTGACCGTGACGAGCGCCCGGTCCGCACAGGAAATCGCAGGCGTTCTCAAGGAGGCCGGCTACAGTTCCGAACTGTTGCAGCAAACCCCGTAAGGGATTGAACGTCATTCCGGATCGCTTGACCGGAGCGTTCGGCAACCTGTTTTGACGGAGATCGGTATGTCATCCGACTACAAGAAAAACAGCCTGACACTCTTCGATGCGATCGCCATGGGGACCGGTGTCATGATCGGTGCGGGCATTCTCGCCCTCACCGGTCAGATTGCCGAACTGGCGGGTCCTCTTTTCCCTTTCGTCTTCATATCCGGCGCCGTCGTTACCGCCTTCAGCGCCTACACATACATCAAGATGTCCAATGCCTATCCGTCTGCGGGTGGCATCGGCATGATCCTGCAGAAAGCCTATGGCCCGACCGCAATAACCGCAGGGGCAGCGCTTCTGATGGCTCTTTCCATGGTCATCAATGAAAGTCTGGTCGCGCGTACCTTCGCAAGCTACCTCCTGCGCGGCCTCGACCTGCCGCCGTCCGGCTGGCTTCTTCCCGCGATCAGCGTCGGTGTCATCCTGTTCGCCTTTCTCATCAATATTTCTGGCAACAGATCGATAGGGCTCTTTTCAACCATCATGGCTGCGTTGAAGGTCGGTGGTATCGCGCTGTTCGGTTTCGCCGCACTTTGGGCTGGCGGATTTTCGTTTGAAGCGACCGGGGAGGGGACAGATCTCGGAGGACTGTCGGGGTTCATTGCCTCGACCGCGCTGGCAATTCTTGCCTTCAAGGGCTTCACGACGATTACCAACAGCGGTGCAGAAATCACGGATCCGCATCACAATGTGGGCAGGGCAATCGTGGCGGCAATCAGCATCTGTATCCTTGTCTACCTGCTGGTGGCCTTCGCGGTTGGTTCAAGTCTGCCGCTGGAGAAAATCATCGAGGCAAAGGACTATGCGCTGGCAGAAGCTGCCAAGCCCACTCTGGGATCCATCGGCTTCTACCTGACGGTAGCCCTGGCACTCGTGGCAACCAGTTCCGGCCTGATCGCCAGCATGTTTGCAGTGTCCCGGATGCTTGCCATGCTGACCAAAATGAAACTGATCCCCCATAGCCACTTCGGCATGCCGGGCGTGATCCGGGATCATACGCTGGTCTACACCGTGTTTGTCGCCGCCTTGCTGGCCGTCTTCTTCGATCTCAGCCAGATCGCATCACTTGGTGCGTTCTTCTATCTCGTCATGGACATCATCATCCATTGGGGAGTGTTCAGGCATTTGCGTTCAGATGTTGATGCCCGAGGCTGGATTCTACTGATCGCAATCGGTCTGGATGCCGTCGTCCTCGCCGCTTTCGCGATGCTGAAGTTGCAGCACGACCCGGCGATAGTCGCCTATGCCGTCGCCGGCATTATCGTTGTGTTCCTGTTCGTGAAGGCATTTCTGCATTTCAACCCGCCGGGCGCCGAGGAAGAGCATTCGCACTAACCGGAAAGCCTCTCATACCAACACCGGCACCCATTTTCAGGATATCGCGCGATGTTTTCATCCATTGTTCTGCTGGGCGGCACCGGCGACGTAGGTCGCCGGGTGGTCAACCTCTTGAACAAAACACGGTTTGCCGGATTTATCTGGTCTCAAGGAAAGGCGGCGTTTTCCTCGATACATCCGCGTCTCCCGCATATGTTTCGGCTCTTGAACCCAAATCACGACCGGGGTCAGTGATGGGGCGATTGGCCGGACGCCAGTGCGAGATGGTGTTCCTGATGATGCGCTCCCAGTGTCAACACGCCGATAAACCCGAGCCCCGAGAGCTTCTGCAGGTCTGAGGGCTTACTGACGTAAACCGACAGAATTGCGCCGCCGGGCACTTCCGCCACTTCATAGCGGAAACCACGGGTTCCGTTCATGGTGGCGGCATGGGCCGTCAACATCCGCCTGATCGAGTTGGTGACATCGCCGTCTCCCGTAACGGTGAACCGGTAACCATCCTCGACCGGCAAGGTTTTTACATCTGCCCGCAAGGTGACGTTGTCCATGTCGGCAAGATGGTTCCGCAGTGCTTCGATATCGACCCTGGACCAGTCTGTTTCAGGATCTGCTTCAAGGATCGCCACGATTTCCTGAATTGCCGCGAAAGCGGACTGCCCCGGTTCACGCGGAACCGCCTTAGCGGATGATGGTTTGGTGCCATGTGCCGCATGCTGCTCGGCAGAATGGTCATGATGCTGGGTTGTCTGGGTCTCGGTCTGGGCCAGGACCGGAGCGCTGCACACGATGATGGCGGCGGTCAGGGCAAGAATGTACCGGCTCATGATTTCTCCTTTGCTTTGCGTCCCATCTTGCCTGAGGAACTAAAATCAGAACATGATAGCTATCATGTCGATGGATATACCCGCCTTCTTTGAAACGTCTGGAACCTTTGAGCGCCGGGTGCCGGCGGGAGCGTATCTGTTCCATCAGAACAGCAAGGTGGAGAACCTGTTTCTAGTGACCGCTGGTGAAATTCAGCTTGTCCGCCACCAGACAGGGGGAGCCGCACTCGTTCTACAACGCGCTTTTCCAGGTGCAGTCGTGGCTGAAGCCTCTGCTTTTGCCGAAACTTATCACTGCGACGCGATCGTCCGATCAGATGCCTGCGTACGTGGGATCTCGAGGCGGCGCTTCCTCGACCTGTTTCGCACTGACCCGAAACTTTCAGAAGCCTGGGCGGCACGGCTTGCCCGCGAGGTGCAGACAACTCGCCTGAGGAGCGAAATTCTGGCCCTCAGAACAGTTACGGAACGTCTGGATGCCTGGCTCGCCTGGCACGGCACATTGCCGCCGAAAGGTGAATGGCACCAGATTGCACGACAGATTGCAGTCAGTCCGGAAGCCCTTTATCGCGAAATCGCGCGACGCCGAAGGGCCAAGGGCCTCTCGTTCGAATGAAATCCCAGTTGGTTCGACGGAAATAGCCCGCTTTTGTGTGAAAAAAGCGCGGATCGCGGGCACCGATGTCGTCACGCCTTGCTCTTTTTGTGATTGCGCAAACCGGCTTCCGGATCACTTTTGGATCATCAAATCGTCCTGAAATTAATGTGTTCAATGACCGCTCTTTTGAGCAGATCCCCTTTCAGGGCGTCCACGTACTGGGGTGGCTGGCGCAAAGCCAGCTCCAGAATGTGACAAGGAGGATCAGATGAAATTCGCCAAGTATCTTGCAATCGGCATCGTTGCTTCCGTGATGTCTCTTCCGGCGAAAGCCGCCGATATTGTCGACACGGCTGTCGGCGCAGGCTCGTTCGGCACGCTCGTTGCCGCCGTTCAGGCCGCAGGCCTTGTTGAAACCCTGAAAGGGGACGGTCCCTTCACCGTTTTTGCGCCCACCGACGAAGCCTTTGCCGCATTGCCGGCCGGTACCGTTGACGACCTTCTGAAGCCCGAAAACAAGGACAAGCTTGTCGCCATCCTGACTTACCATGTGGTTCCAGGCAAAGTTCTCTCGACAGATCTTTCGGATGGAATGATGGCGAAGACCGTGGAAGGCAGTGAAATCACGGTAGACCTCGACAATGGCGTGATGATCAACGACGCCAATGTCGTGACAGCAGATGTGGCAGCCGACAACGGCGTCATTCACGTGATTGACAAGGTAATCATGCCGCCGATGTAATCCGGTCGTGGAACGCAGGGTTTGGAGGTGCACAACCAAGCCCCGGCAAACCCTGCTTCCGAAAGCCAAACAAACTCGAACAGCGAAAACTTACTTCGCACCGCTGTTGCGGGCCGCAAGGCTTATCCAGGCCTGTCCGAGAACCAACGGTAGAAAACTCATCGTGCCAGCGACCAGAAGACCCGTCAGTCCTGGCCATGGCAATGCCAGAAGCGCTGACAGATCCGTATTCAGAAGGGCCATTGCGACAAGTGAGAGGCACAACGAGATAGCGCCCCAGACATAACCATTGCGAAGGACATCGCTTTTCCAGAACGGTCCTGTTGCGGCACGCATGTTGAAGACGTTCCAGAGCTGTGACAGTGCCAGCGTCAGAAAGGTAACCGTGATGGCCCTTTCCGTTTCCAGACCAAGCAGAAACAACGCGATGACAAATGCAGCAAGCGTCGAAAACGTTATCGTGCAACCGATATAACCGATCAACATCCAGCGGGACCCGTCGATGATAGGCTCACCGGGGTCCCGCGGCGGGCGCTGCATTACCCCGTCTTCCCCCTTTCCGAGCCCCAGGGCAAAGGCGGGGAAGACATCGGTCACCAGGTTGAGGAACAGGATCTGAAGTGGCAGGAGCGGGACAGGCAGGCCGACGCCAACTGCAATGCCGACAATCAACACCTCGCTGACGTTGCAGGACATCAGATAAACGACGAACTTGCGGATATTCTCGAAAATGATCCTGCCCTGTCGCATTGCGGCAATGATCGTTGCGAAGTCGTCGTCCTTCAGGACAATGTCGGACGCTTCGCGGGCGACCTGTGTGCCGCGCTTGCCCATGGCAATTCCGATATCCGCTTTCTTGAGCGCCGGAGCGTCGTTGACGCCGTCGCCCGTCATGGCGACCACATGTCCGCCATCCTGAAAGAGTGAAACCAGGTTCAGCTTGGTGTCGGGTGCCACCCTTGCAAAAACATCGGTCGCCATGAGCTGTTCGCGCTGCTCTGCCGTCGCCTGTGCCATGTCGATCCCGTTTAACTCATGGCCGGACAGCACTTTCAGGCTGGATGTTCCGATGCCTGCGTCCTGTGCGATCTTCGCCGCGGTCTCGGCATGGTCACCGGTCATCATCACAACTCTGACACCCGCCTGCTGACTGGCCCTGATCGCTCCCGGAACGTCTGCCCGTATCGGATCAAGAAAGCAGACCAGTGCGACCAGCGTCAGACCTTCATAGGGATCTTCGGAAGGTGTTGCTGCCGTCTTGAAGGCAAGGGCGAGGAGACGCTGGCCGCATCGGGCTGCCTCTTCCTGACGGCCGCGCCACGCGGCACGGTCCGCATCCGTGAAGGCGCGGGTACCTTCGTTTCCTAGAACCTCTGATGCCGCGTTCAGGACGGCTTCCGGAGCGCCCTTGACGGCATAGAAAAAGTGCCCGTCACCATGATGGACCGTCGCCATCATCTTGCGTTGCGGAGTGAAGGCATACTGTTCTGCCGGCTTCATTGTCTGCAGCAGACGAGATCTTGCAAGACCCGCGGCAGATGCAGTGGCCAGCAACGATATCTCCATCGGATCACCGATCCGTACTTCATCCGGACCATCTGAATATTCCGCCGAATTGCACAGCGCACCAATCCTGAGAGCGACAGCAAGGCCCTCCGTGGAAGCTGGTTCGATGTCCCGGCCTTCTGAACAAAAGCGAATGCCGTTGCCTTCATGCAGAATGTCGATATACGCGCTGTCGAGAAGATAACGGACGGCCGTCATCCGGTTTTCCGTCAAGGTTCCGGTCTTGTCGGTCAGGATCAGTGTCGTCGCCCCCAGCGTCTCTACAGCCGAAAGTTCGGTGACGAGCGCGTTGCGGGCCGCCATGCGCCACATGCCTCTGGCCAGGCACAACGTCGCCACGATTGGCAGACCTTCCGGAATGGCGGCAACCGCAAGCGCAATTCCGGTTTTAAGCATCTCTGACAGAGGATGCCCCCAGAGAATGCCAGCCATGATCGTGAGCCCGGCAAGCACCAGCGTCAGCCAGACCAGTTTCTGCCCCAGCCTGTCCAGTCTGCTTTCGAGGGGAGAGATTTCGGCGTCGGCCTGCTGCGCAAGGGCGCTGATCCGGCCAAGTTCCGTCGACATGCCGGTGGCAACAACGATGCCTTCGCCAAGCCCCTGGGTGACCGCCGTTCCGCTGAAAGCCATGTTGAAGCGTTCGGCAAGCACCGTCTCTTCGGCCATCCTGGAAGTCTGCTTTTCAACCGGGACGCTTTCCCCGGTCAGCAGGGACTCATCGCAATGAAGATCGGAAGCAGCCGTGAGGCGAAGGTCAGCCGTGACGACGTCTCCTGCCTCAAGGATTACGATGTCTCCAGGGACCAGCGCCGTTGCCTCGATCTCAAGCACCTTGCCGTCTCGGCGCACACGGGAGTGCGTCGTGGTGATCCGCAACAGGGCTTCCATCGACCGGGCCGCGCGCAACTCGGTGAAGAACCCGATGGCACCGTTCAGAACCAGGACGATGGATATCGCGATCGCGTCGGCGAAGTCGCCCAGAAGCAGAGACATGAAAACGGCGGCTGCAAGAAGCCAGACGATGATGCTCGCAAATTGATGGGCAAGGATTGCGAATGCGCTCTTGGTTTTCAGCTCGCGAAACCTGTTGGTGCCGTAACGCCGTCGACGCCTGACAACTTCATCCTCCCCGAGCCCAGCCATGGGGTGAACCGAAAGCTCCTGAGCAACCACTTCAGGGTCGATTGCGAAGGGAGGGTCGATGCTGGTTTGGTGCAAACGGTTCAGGGCTGATGGATCCGTCGAGGCAGCGGCTACTTGGCCGTTCAGGATAAGATGAGAATGCTGAATACACTTGTATCACGGACGAATTCTCGCGGGTGGAACGCGGTACGCCAAGTCGGGACCAATGCTTATTCCACCCGGAAAACCCTACTGACTGGCTAAGTAGTCACCACCAGTTTGCCTCTCAATCATTTTCCCGGACAATGCAGATGAAGCTCTGTACGGCGCGCGCCCAAGCAGGCGAACAGGGGAGGGAGCCGGTACGATGACCTACAAGACGATACTCGCAATCACGGAACTTAGTGTCTCCACGGAAACCGTCGGCACGGCTGTCACGGTAGCGAGGGCTTTTGATGCTCATCTCACGGTGTTACCGATCGGTGAAGTCCCGCAGCTGCCGTTCTACGGATCTGGCGGGCACGGATACATCGAAATCTGGGCGAAGGAATTCGACGAGCGAAAGATCGAGCTGACATCCCTTGCATCCCGAATAGAAGCACAGCTTGCAAGTGAAGGTATCTCGTTCGACGTCCGGCCAAGCCTGTCTTCTACCGCTCGCCAAGACAATCTTGTTGCCCGCCATGCCATCTATTGTGATCTGGCTGTTGTCCTGCGCTCCCTGGAGCAAGAGCTCAATTCCGTCGAAAAGAATGCGATCGATGGTGCGCTGTTCGATTCCGGCCGGCCCGTGCTTTATGTTCCCAATTCCTTCAAGGCCGACCACATTGGCACAAAAGTGGCCATCGCCTGGAATTCACGGCGGGAAGCCGCCCGTGCCGTTTCCGAGTCGCTGCCGTTTCTGAAGTCAGCCGAGGACATCACGCTGCTGCTGGTTGACCCGGTCGTCGGCGACAATGATCACGGGGAAGACCCTGGCAGCGATATCGCAACGGTCCTTGCCCGCCACGGTCTCGGCATTTCCGTTCAAAGTGTGGCGTCGGCCGACAGGCCCGTGTCCGAAGCCTTGCTGGACAGTGTACGCGAACTGGGAGCCGACCTTCTGGTAATGGGTGCCTACGGACATTCACGCCTGCGGGAGAACATTCTGGGAGGCACAACACGGGAAATGCTGGAGCAAACCGTCATCCCCCTGTTGCTGTCGCGCTGACCGACGCAGCTTCTGGCCCCTGGATTTGTCAGGGGCCAGAGGCCCGCGAAAGGCTCAATGCTGACCTTTACCGCGCACGCCGTTACGTTCGCCACGAATACACCGTTGGATTTTCGGCTTGTTCGTCGCTGAGTTCTGCACTCTGCTCCTTAGCTCTGATCCATGTATTCATCCTCGTCATCAATGTGACGATTGGCAAAATCGAACCAGTTCATGCCGTTTTGCCGCTGGGTCATTACCGGTTGTGCGCCGGGGAAGCTGGGGCTGGGCGTTATGGGGGGAGGCATGCCGATCGGATCTACCTCGTCCATTTTCGAATCCAGCGGGTCCGCAATGCGCCAGAACATTTGGTCATCGACGGAGCTGTGGGTGTTGTCGATCTGGTAGCGTTTGAGCAGCGAGTTCGTGTCGTTCAAGGTCAGGTCTACCTGGAATCCCGAGGGGCAAAGCCCGCGGGTGTGCGACAGAGAACCATTGTAATAAAGATGCACGGTCATCTTCACCAGATTGTCGTGCGCTTCTTGCTGCTGCGCGATCTCATGAACCTCGACTTCCATTCGCCGCCATTCGCCGTTCCGTTGGAATTGCGACCATTGCGGACAGATATTGGCCGGGACATCGGGGCCACCCAACTCCAGAGCAATGATGTGTCCCTTGTCCATGTCGACCTTGCCGCTATTGCGTGGGCTGATCAGTTTGGCCTTCTTGGGAATGCGCTTGGTCGCGCCAATCCGAAAGCCTGAAAACGGTTCCGGCGCCGACTTACGGCCCGACGTGGTGTCAAGAGGATAGACATATCCATAGACCGAAGTCTGCCGCTCGTATTGATGATGGGTTCCAGGGCAAATGATTTCAGTCAATACAGTCACCGCACCGTATTCGTCGGGACGTTTTTCTTTTCGATCGTACAAAGTGTTGAAGGTGTAGACAGGCATCCGGCAGGCCCTTTGATAGCTGATCAAGTCATTGGTTGTGAAAATATGTCAATAAACGCGAATGTTGCAGACGGAGAAGATCCGTTCAAGTAACGGATGCAGTTTGATCGTTTTTAGACGGCTTGAACATCCCGTCTGCATTCTTATGAACGCAGGTTGCTCGGGGCCGGGAGACCGACGGCGGAAAGGTCCAGCCCCCGCCATCACGAACGGCCCCTGGACCTTTCCGCCGCCGCTCACTCACGGTCCGTTTCGTTGTTCGTGCTGGGCCCCGTGACGGTGTCATCCTGATCCGGGACGGGGACCTCTAAGAGCCTAAAACCTGAAGGAAAACTTGAGCGCGCCACTGTGGCTTGAATAGTCGTTGCCGAACGCACCTTCGTATTCCGCGGTCAGATCGAAACCGGAGGTGTGGGTAAATTGTGCGCCGGTTGCCACTCGGCCAACGACATCAGCAAGTGCAAGAGAGCCTTCGAAAGTACCGGAACCCACAGGCGCTTCAATGAGTGCGGCCGAGGTGGTCCAGTTGTCCTCGGAGGAAAAGCTTACGCCCCCCCGCACAAAGCCGCGGGCGACCCAGCCCTCCTGGAGCGCAAGACGTGCACCCAGTTCCAGTGCCGGTGTCGCCACGAACGTAGTCTGGCTCTCACTGTCGACCCGGAGGTTATAGATTCCCGCCCCGCGTTCGTCATAGCCGCTGGTGTAGGTGTTGATCACGTCGAGGTCCACGAAGGGACGCACATAACCCGTTTCATTGCCGAAGGTGTAGGCGGCCCGGATGCGGCCAGCCACAGTTGTCACATCCATATCGCCGTTTGCTGTTCCACTGAAGCTGGGTAGGTCGATCAGGCGAGTTGTGTTGAAGCTGCCATAGCCAGCCGACACCGCGCCCGCCAGCAACCATCCTTCCCATTGCCGTTTCAATGCCGCTGCGACGAAGCCGGTGTCGCCTTCCACGTTGGAAAAGCCGTCATTGCTGTCATACGAGGCGTTCTCGTAGCCTGCGGCAAAACCAACGAACCAATCAGGGCGCACCTCGAATTGAGCTCCGGCGGCCAGACCGTAGACGTTGCCATCATAGCCAGGGCTGCCGCCTTGTGTAACCGCTGCGGCGCCGACTTTGCTCCAGATACAGGCTTCTTCCTCAAGGATTGCCGTGTCCCCGGCAAACACCGGGCAGCTCAATACTTTACCGAGGCGACCCGAGGCCAGTTGAGCCTGTGCTGCGGCTGCTGCCTGCGAGCCTCCAGGTGCAAGAGCGGACAGAGCTTTTGCAAAAGACTGACCGCTGGTATCGCTCTTCGACAAGCGATCCAAATCTGCGAGCAACCCTCCATAAGGACCACTCCCGGCGTCGAAGATCGCATCCAGGTGAGCCCCCATGTTTCGTTGATTTCGGTTGAACACGCTGAACGCACTTTCAAATCGGGTATCCGCCACAGATACCTTCACGGAGCCGCCTTCAGTGCGGAGACTGTAGTCGACGGCGGCGGTGTCGGCGGCTTCCAGCGACCCGTTGAGAGCGCCAACGACATTCACGACTTCGAGCTCAACATTAGGCGCAAGTGTGCCGGCATCCACCGACAGTTGTCCAGAAAACGACGCGTTTCCTTCAATCGAAAATAGATCACTCCGCGCGCCAGAAAAATCGACACCAACCTGCAAGATCCCGCTCTCGTTTTGTGTGAAATCGCCCGAGAGCCGTGTGGTGCCTTTATTACCCCGATCGCCGATTTCCACCGTCCCGGAGTTGGTCAATGTACCGGTATAGGCAGTAGCGCCCCGAAGCGTGCCACCGGTGTTGTTCTGGATCAGACCCGCCACCGGGTCGCCATCCGCGTGGAGTCTGATGGATCCGTCGATGACACCGCTGTTGTCCACCAGCAGGGTACTCTCTCCAGAGACGCCTTCGTCATCAAGTGTTTCATGTCGAATTGCGTCGCCTCCGGTGCCGGCAAGAACAAGCGCACCTTCGGTCACCTCAACCGTGTTGTCCGTCGTACCCCCCGATGTGAGGACCGCCGTGCCGTTCGATCCGGTTCCCCCCGTTACGGTTCCGTTTGTCTGAACACTGATGGCCTGCGTGTTCGCATAACCTGCGCTTTGGGCGTAAATGCCGATCGAGCCTTCACCGCCCGCCGATATGGTACCGGACTGGACAACTGTAACGGCTCCGCCGCTGCCGGTGCCGTCGCCACCCGCAGGCGAAGTCGCGCTACTGCCAGCGTAAACACCGTTGCTGTCTCCGGCGAGACCGCCACCGCCACCGATGGACTGCGCCAGAATTCCGAAGGCGCCGTCGCCGGATGTGGTGATGTCCGCATCGACGTCCACATAGATAGTGCCACCGGTACCATCGCCGTCTCTTACTCCGATTGAGCCGTTGTTGAACGCCCCGCTGATATCACCCATCAAGCCGCCACCACCGCCAATCGACTGTGCGATGATGGCATGCGCTCCGCGCCCTGTGGTGGTAACTGTGGATCCTGAGTCCAGGGTCACCGACACCTCCGCGCCATTGCCGGTCGTGCCATCAGTGCCGTTGAGAGCCAGGCTACTGATACTGCCGCCGTCAGCACTGCCCGATACGCCACCACCACCGCCAATGGATTGAGCCAGGATGCCGTAGGCGCGGTCGCCAATAGTTGAAATGGTTACGCCGGTGTCGATAGTGACCGTGCCGCCATTGCCGCTGCCTCCGCCGTCGCCACCCAAGGACAGCCTCAGACTGTGGCTATCGTCGTTGTTTGACGCTTCGCTGCTGCCGGCGCCACCGGTGCCGCCGCCACCGCCAATGGATTGGGCGATAAGAGCAAACGCATCATCGCCCTGCGTGCTGGCCGACAGCCAATCGCCACTTACAGAAACCGCGCCGCCGTTGCCGGACGCACCTCCGCTACCACCGATACCGCCACCGACGGCAATCTGGGCATCGGCAGAATCGGAACCGTCCGCGCCGTGGCCACCCCCGCCGCCAATGCTTTGGAGGAGCATGGCGTGTGCGCCATAGCCCATTGTCGCGACCGAAGCAGCCGTGTCTGTGAGGTTTACCGAAACTTCACCGCCGTTGCCGCCCGTGCCGCCTGTGCCGCCCACAGCGAGATCGAGAGAGGCGGTGGCATGGCTGCCGGCGGCGACGGCGGTCCCGGCCGTGCCGCCACCGCCGCCTATGGATTGCATTACGATACCATCGGCCCAGTCGCCCTTGGTGGTTACGTTGCCACCGAAGGAAAGGACGGCGCCGCCGCCATTCCCGCCTGTGCCGCCTGTGCCGCCGACGGAAGCCGTGAGCGTGTAGCTTGTGTCTTCGTCGCCGCCCTGGAATCCGCCTTCGTCCCCGTCACCATCATCGCCGGCGTCGCTACCGGCCGAGCCACCAATGCCACCAGAACCGCCGATGGATTGAATAACGATACCGTCCGAATCGCCTCCAGTTGTAGAAACCCAACCCAGGGCGGTAACTTCGGCAGTTCCTGCGGTCGTGCTGCTGCCTCCGGTGCTCCCCACGTTGACGGTAACGGAGGCTGAAAGATCCGACGAGTCGTCGTCGTCGTCACCGCCGGTCTCCCCGGAGGCCGACAGACCGATGTTCCCCCCCTGGCTGGTGCCGCCACCGCCAGTGATCGCCTGCGCCACCACCCCATGAGAGTTTGCGCCGTTGGTAAATACGGTAGACCCTGTGTCAAGATCGATGGTGACGTTATCGTTGGAACCTGACGTTCCACCTGTGCCGCCAAGACCGATATTCACCGTGGCATTGAAGCCGCCACCGATTTTGTTGCTGCTGGAACTGCCGACACCGCCGTTGCCGCCGCCGCCACTAATGGTTTGCGCAACAATTGCGTTGGCGTGGTCTCCATAGGTCTGGACTCGTGAGTCAGTATCGATGCCGACGATAACCACATCGGAATTCCCGCCGGACCCGCCGGTGCCACCGATACTGGTAGATACATCGACCGAAATCGTATCGGCATCGCCAATGGTGTCTGCCAGGGAGGACGAGCCGCCGCCATCGCCGCCGCCGCCGCCGATGGACTGTGCCAGGATACCGAACGCACCGTCGCCGCCTGTCGTAATTTCCGAGCCTTGATCGAGACCGACGCTGACATAGTCGCCGTTGCCACCGACGCCACCAGACCCACCAACTGCGGTGGAAATCGTAACGGCAAAGGAAACATCTTCACCGGTCGGAGCTGCCAGGGTAATGGCATCCGCCGTCGCTGTGCCACCGGTACCGCCACCGCCGCCAATGGATTGGGCAATCACGCCGTGAGAGTCTGTCGCGGACGGATTGGCGGCCGTACCATCAGACCCTTGATAGATACCTGTCGCGATAACGGCACTCTCGTCCAGCAGGACACCGGAAGTCCCACCGTTACCACCGGCTCCACCGCTGCCGCCGACGGCAGTCTCGATGCTGATCCCGACGCTGCCATCATATCCCGATGCTGATCCCCCGGTACCGCCACCACCACCAATCGACTGGTTGACAACGGCCGCCGCATTGGCTCCGAGTGTTTTTACAAGTGTGCGATTTAGTTCGGTTGTCGCGCTGTCACCGGACCCACCGACGCCTGAGCTGCCGCCGACTTGCACCGGAAGAAGTGACAAGACGTTCACTGCAAGTGCATTGCCTCCATTGCCGCCGCCGCCGCCAATAGACTGATTAAGCAAACCTGTGGCGTTATTACCTTGCGTTTCGACACTAAAATGATTGAAAGAAAGCAGGGTTTCGCCGCCGTTGCCGCCGGCACTTCCCGAAGCGCCCACCTGTATATTGCTAACCGTTGCGATGTCGACGCCTGTTGCCGAGCCACCGTTGCCGCCGCCACCGCCGATGGATTGAGCCATGGCGCCTACCGCAAAGTCTCCAGTTGTCAGGACACTCGCCAAACTCGCCGCAGGTACTGCCTTCGATCCATCATCGCTTGGCGCATTCGAGCAACCCGAATCCGTGTCGTAGAAATTGGTGATGCATGCGGACCCACCGTTGCCGCCGACGCTGCCTGAGCCACCAACACCGCCCCGGCCGAGGTTTCCGACCGAGAGGTCCAACACGTTCCCGCCGTTGCCCCCGCCGCCGCCAATTGATTGCGCCGTGATGCCATGCGAGAACTCGCCTGCAGTGCTTACCGCACCGCCGACATGATAAACTTCAACTTCGCCTCCATTGCCGCCTGCGGACCCTGTACCGCCGACCACAAAAATTCCCGCGGTGCCAGCCGCCGATCCGCCGCCGCCGCCGATGGACTGCGCTGCGATCCCGATCGACGCATCCCCGCTGGTGCTCACATCGTTATTGTTGGTGGCATAAGCACGCGCACCGCTGGATCCGGCTCCCGCCTGACCGCCAATCGACAAGACGCCACCGTCCACGCCCGCCACACCGCCGCCACCGCTCAGCGACTGAACGACGATGCCGATGGAACCGTAGCCTTCGGTCACGATGACGCCCGTGTTATTGACGATTGCCTTCCCGGCTGTACCGCCGCCGCCGCCGTCTCCGCCCAGACCCAGTATCGGTCCGGCTCCAATTCCCCCAGTACCACCGGATCCGCCAATGGACTGAACGATAAGTCCGGCCGCATAGTCACCGCTCGTGGTGACTGCGGTGCCGGAGGTGATCTCCGCCTGTCCGGCGTCACCGCCATTGCCGCCGTTGCCGCCGGAACCTGCCAGCACACCCGTAAAATTATCTCCTGTGCCACCGCCGCCGCCTACGGAATGCAGCGTGATACCAGCTGCATAGTCTCCAGTCGTGGTCACTGCCCCCGAAGTGCTATAAAAGCCGACGTCACCGCCGTTGCCCCCAAGACCGCCGGTCCCGGCATTGCCTCCACCGAGTGCGCCAATGGACTGGCCCACAATGCCGTAGGCCTCGCGGCCCGAAGTGGTCACCGTGCCGCTGAGATACAGCTGAATGATGTTGCCTGCACCACCACGCCCGCCTGAGGAGGCCGAATTGCCATTGCCGTCGCCGCCTGCGCCGCCCTCGGAACGGGCGACCACTCCCGCAAGCCCGTCGCCGTCGGTCACGATCGTGCCGGAGGTATTGACCGTGACGGACCCACCCGAGCCGCCCTCACCGCCCGTGGACGTGTCGGACGACACACCCCCGGCTCCTCCGACAGACCTGGCAAGAACTGCCGCTGACTCACCCTCAATCGGATTTGCTGTGGCCGAGGTATCCACGCGGACTGAACCATCGTTGATGATGTTGACTACCCCGCCGGACGCTCCCGCACCGCCATCGTCGCTATTGTCATTCGACTCCGTTCCACTACCGCCCTCGCTGCGGACATAAAGGCCAGCAACGCCACTGGAACCGGTTGCACGCTCGCTATAAAAAACGTTAACTGTACCTTCGTTGGTTATGGTGACGGAGCCGCCTTGACCACCAGGACCGTTGTCGTCACCACCGGTCCCTCCCTGGCTCACCGCTTCAATGGCACGGCCCACATTTTCACCGGACACGGGTGCGCCATCGCTGCCGAACGAGATGGTCCCGCTCGCCGAATTCGTCACCGAGACGGTATTCCCGTCACCAGCCTGACCGCCATACTGATCACCGATCACCAGGCTTGAGTTTTGGTCGCCGCCGGCGCCACCGTTGCTATGCGCGCGTATGCCCCGAAGTTCTGCGTTGACGTCCTGCGTTGCGGATGGGTCGATTATGATGCTGGCATTGTTGGTGATGGTCACGGTGCCGCCGTTTGCACCCGAACCTCCGGTACCATTGTCGTCCGGCGTCGCGCCGCTTCCACCGTTGCTGAGGATCTCGATAGGTGCGATTTCAGTGACCGTGTCTGACTGAGATGCGGTGCCTGTTGCTGTGATGTTGCCATTGTTGATGACCGTGAGTGCCGGCCCGGCAACGCCGTTTACTCCATTATCGGTAGTTCCGTTCAAGCCGAAGAAATGAAGATACAGCTCATTGCTGTTCTCCTCATAACTCGCGGCGTCAGTGTTCTGCGAGAGCGTCGCATTGTTTTCGAGTGTCATCGAGACGCCGGACACAAAACCGTACTGGACGATCGAGACACCGCTTGTGGTGCCTGAGTCCAAGGTGCAGTTCACCGGACCGTTGTTGGGTACGGGATTTGTACAATCATTGGCGTGGCCTGGGAGTGCATAAATGAGAGCGAGCACAGATGTTGAAACCAACATTCCTTGCTTGGCTGCATGGGCGCGAACGTTGCTCTTGTTCTTGTCGTTATCGTCAAAACGGCGAGCGGACAGCATGCGGCACATCATTTAAGGGAACTCCGGAAACAAAATTCAGTCGCATAGGCGTGGGTCGGTTATGCGAAGCCTCAATGCGCAATCCATTTCATTTCGGTCGAACACACTGCAAGTTTGGATCGATGAATTGACAAAAACACTCGACGAAACAGCATTTTCAGCATTGCTTGAAGGTACCGTGAGCGCCCTTTGTGTTGACTGCCGCGCAATTACCTCGCATGCTCGCCCGGCGCGTGCGCAGTACGTAGAACTGCGGATCCTCTTTTTCGACCCCACGTGAGAACAAACCGACCGATGCGCGGTGCTCAATTGAAGAACGATCCCTGGGACAATTCGCTGGCGCCTGCAGACGAATATGAATTCGACAACCCTGGAACGGCGCTACTGGAAGTTGGCTTTCCTCTCCTGAAAGCACATACGACCGCGTGGCTCTTCCTCGCTTCGATTGGTTTTCTCGCCCGCGTCGTGCTTTACAACGATACGCTTCTCGCCGCGCAGATGACGCTGACGTTGGACTCTCTCGGTTTCTTGATGACCGCTGGTTTCCATATGACCGCTGTCCGCCTTGGGGTCGTCAGGATAAGCCCTCGTTTCGCGTTCTTTGGCTTTACGTTCTGCATCGTTGCGGCTGGCATTCAGATGCTGATCGGCGGAGGGATCCTCGCCTCTTTCGAAAAGACTTTGCCTTGGCGCGATGGCGGCGTTGCCGCGATCCCTGGCGCCTATTATTTCGCAATTTTTGTTTGTTGGTTTTCGCTCTACGCCTGGATGATTTCCTGGAGCAAGGCGCGCGCTGCTGAAACCCGCCGCATCCTCGCGGAAACCAATGCAACACGTGCCGAGTTGCATCGTTTGCGTACTCAGCTTGACCCGCATTTTCTTTACAACACGCTGAACACGATTGCGGCGGAGATCCACTATAATCCAGACGGCGCGCTTGAAATGATCCGCAACACCGCGGCTTTCCTGCGCCATAATCTGGAGGAACATCAGCGCCCGGTCTGTTCTCTCGCCGAAGAGATCGATAGTTTGCGCACCTATCTCAGGATCCAGGAAGGCCGGTTCGAAGTGCCATTTCTGATGGGCCTCGATGTCACTCCTTTTGCGGCACAACACCTGTTGCCCCGATGGACCCTCCAGCTACTGGTTGAGAACGCCTTCAAGCACGGCTACACGTCGGACCTGAACCTCCGAGTTTCGGCACACAAGGACGATAAGGGTCTGCTCCTGCAGGTTCGAAACGCAGGTCAACTGATCCCGGGCAAGACCGATACGGGCATTGGCCTCTCAAATTTACAGCGCCGCCTCGACCTGCATTTCCCGAACCGTCACCGATTTCAGTTGCGTCATGATGGAGACGAAGTTGTTGCAGAGCTCACGCTCTCGGGTGAACCATGCTTCGCGTAATTGTCGTTGATGATGAACCGCCGGCGCGGCGTCTTCTGAGCCGCATGTGCAATGCCCATGATGCAGTGGAAGTGGTCGGCACGGGCGCTTCGATGGCGGAAGCCAAAACACTGCTGGAAACGCACGCTCCTGATGCAGCCTTCCTCGACATAAACCTCGGGATGGGTAAACCAGACGGTTTTGCGATTCTGCGTGCGGATGAAAATCCGTACGATTTTGTTTTCGTCACAGCGCATGCAGATCATGCAGTACGTGCATTTGACCATGGAGCGGCGGACTATTTGCTGAAACCGGTCGAGCCCGAGCGCCTTGAGCGGGCCATCGATCGCCTTATCGTACGGCAAAGGGAGCGGCGTGCGGTCTCCCCAGGTGCCAGTGACGACCGCATAGCAATCCGTGTCGATGGTGCGACGCAGTTCTTGTTGCTCAATGAAATTGCGATGCTGCAAGCGGAAGGTGATTACACACGGGTTCATCTGACGCGTGGCCGGGAGATCCTTGTGAGCCGTCGATTGGGTCAGTTTGAAGTCGAGATCGAACACCGCGAACTGGTGCGCATCTCCCGTTCGATTATCATAAACAGCAGCACCATTGAGGCCATCAAACACGACGCTGGTGGCAAACAGGCAGTCACATTACGCGGTCAAACCGAACCCGTGATCATCGGTAGAACCGCCGCCCGACGCCTGCGCGCCTGGTCCAAAGGTTAGTAAATTCAGGCGTTGGCGTCCGGTGCCCCTGCGTCCTCCGATTTTGTACGCGTTGCCTTGCGCGCTGGTTAGGTTGTCAAGCCCGTTGCAGATGAACTAAATGTTGGTTGTATGTGCAAACATTTCTACTCTAAGGGCACAGCCAAGTTTCAAGGACATTGCCCCATACGTGGCATTCAATCGGGGATTTGTATGAGGCCAAAGGTACTGAACCAAATATTTTGGGCTTCGGTTTTCTTGTCTTTTTCGTGTGCCAACACAGCGTTTGCGGATCAGCTGCTCGGTAATTGGCAACGAGGAGACCTGATTTTTCAGGAGACGCGCAACTTTGAAGCGGAAATGCTTAAAGCTGCCACTGGTAGCAGATTGACCCATGTTGGAATCCTGCGTGCTTCTGGTGGCGGCCCCATTGTCGTCGAAGCAACGTCGGACGGCGATGTTTACGAAACAGAGTTAGATGTATTCTTGCAACGCGGAGTTGGACATGACTACGAAATATACCGGATCAAGAATTTAACCCCACCCAAAGATTGGTATCACCCGATCGTACTTGCTGCGACAGATTATTTTAACTGGGAGTATGACCTCTATTACAGAAAAGGTGAATCAGAAATCTATAGTAGCGAATTAGTATACCTGAGCGCAAAGAAGATCGGCATTGAACTCGGCGGCTATGAGCGCTTAGGCGACCTGAATGTTGAGAACGAGGCCGCCCGGTCTTTCTTTCTTAATCACTGGAAGGAACATCCTGATTGCAAGGAACTTGGATCAAGTCGTGAGGATTGTTGGTCTCTAATTAAAGACCAGCTCGTCATCACACCTGCCAGCCTAGCACGCAGTCAACAGCTGGAGCTTGTTGTCTCAACTTTTGCTAAGAACTGAAAAGATTACTGACTGACGCGAAAGACTTGTCAGCATTCTATTCCTTGGCGGAAAATTTCGGCTGGCGTTTTATATCCGAAGCATTTCCTTGGAGTGTTGTTCAACCGATCGATCAGGGGTCGTATCGGTTCCTCAGGAACTGACAAAACATCGCTCCCGAAAAGCAGGCAGCTTAGCGCCTTTGTTGCAGTTCGGGATAGAATGTGCCCCGCTTACAAGCGGTGTCAAAGCCGAATAGGGACGCGACAGGTTCAGCCCGATAGAAATGCGACAGTCAGACTTTGAAGGTTGGTGAAGCGGTCAGCCCCCGATCCGACCGGCTGGGCCGGGTTGTAAGGGAGGTGAGGGGGCGGGTGGTCGCAACGTTAAGACGGTAGCCCGTATAAGGTCCTGCTATCCTTTGAGGCTAGGTGAGTGCTTTAGCGTTGTATTATTCGAATGTAGATTACTGGCTGTTTGTCGCGAACGAGAGCGATACCTTCATGTCCATGAAGCGGGCCAATTACACGGCTTCGACACAGCCATAAACTGTCGCCATCACGCAGTTCTTCATAAATCGGAGCAAGTCCCCTCATAAGCGTTGTCAAATCACGAATAGGCTCCACAAGATGTTGCGGCAGCGCTCCAAAATGTCGCATTAGCCAATTCGAAAATTGTTGCAGCGTAACTTCTTTGACTAACTCAATATCTGGAGGATCACGTTTTACTGCACTTGGTGAAAACATATCAATCATAGCACCGAGCCTCACTGCTATCGGTATAGAAGACACGCAATAAAAATCTACTTTTAAACGAACGATCAATCACATGCAGCGATTCTCGCCAATGCCTTCTGCCTCTTAGCATTGACCTCGGGATCATTCGTGAAATCCGTCCGTCGACCAGGTTTGCGACCGCGCTTCTGGTAGCCGTTGCTCACGCTGCCATCCGGGATGCCGAACATATGATCCTTTTGCCCTTGGCGGCTCGGACCATGCTGCCTCCGCCGTTGTTGCTCGCGCCCGTCCTGCATCTCAGCCACAATCGAAAGAATATCGTCCAGACGTTTGTTCTCGACCACTGGGCTTCTATGAACTGAGCGCAATGTATCAAAGGCTCGATAGGGAAGAATTGTGCCTTCATGCATGATCTCCAGCCGGCCATCGGGATAGTCGCAGACGATCACCTTCTGGCGGGGCAGGGTCTTGGCGTAGTCCGTCGGATCCAGAATGAAAATCACCTTCTCATAGCGTAGCGTCAGAGCCTGTGAGACCGTGCGGACTTCTTTCCGGCACATGGCGCCATCCAGGTTCTCATGAGCGGCCAAGGGACGATGCATATCCTTCGGATTGCGCGGTTCCTTGCCAAAACGGGCGTTGAAATCCGAGATGAACTCCGGTGCGAAGGCGTTGGCCTCTTCAAGCGTGTTGATACTGCGCAAACGCAGTTCCTTCACCAGCCGGTCCTGAAGAGTTCGGTTGGCGCATTCAACGCGTCCTTTGGCCTGTGGGGTGTTGGCGCAGATGATATCGATGTTGAGTTCGTAAAGAGCGCGGCCGAACTGCGTCAGCCCGCTGGTCCGGTCCGTCTCGGAGGCATGGGTGGTTCGAAAAACCCCGTGCTTGTCGCTGTAGAATGCAAGCGGCTTTCCCCAATGCTCCAGATACGCCTTGGTTGCCTGGAGGTAGTCGAAGGTGTTCTCGGAGAGCGCAAACCGCAGATGAAGCAGCTTGCCGGTCGCGTCGTCGATATAAACGAGCAAGGCACATTTGGGGCCGCGGTTCTCGAACCACCAGTGATGCGAACCATCAATCTGGATCAGCTCGCCGAGGCAATCGCGTCGGCCGCGCGGTCGAAAGATCCGCTGCTTGCGTTCGCGCCGCGATGTCCAAAGACCGGCTTCGGTCATCCACTGCCGCAAAGTCTCTTTGCCGACAGCAATCTGATGAAGCTAGAGCAGCTTTTCACGGGCCAGAGTCGGACCGAAGTCGTGATAACGCTCGCGTACCAGGTCGAGGACAGCATTGCGAAACTCGTCACCGTGACGCCGGTTGCTGGGTCGGCCACGCTTGCCGGAAACAAGACCAGCGGCGCCGTCACGGTCGTAAGCCTGCAAGAGACGATGGACCTGGCTCCGGCTGAGGCTCAGAAGCCTGGCAGCATCAACGACACTCAATCTTCGATCGCGGATCTTCTGGATGGCTTCCAGCCGGTTCAATTCTTTCTGCGACATGGTGATCAAAGACATTGCGGCTCCGTCAGCGCTCAGGCGTGTCGAAGCCAGTCTTCCTTCCAACGTTGACATTGACCAGCGTCAGAGGGACGGGAAGTGTCGCATCTCTAACTGGCCCAAGTGTCGCATTACTAAATGGGCGCTATAAACGAGAATCGCGTAATTTGGATTATGGAATATTTTTTAGCGCGGGCGACATTTCGGAATGCGGCCCGCGCTTTTCTGGTCGTGATGTCAGTTTACAGGCGTAACGTTTCTATCCGCTTCGGAATCAATCAGCTCCTCAGGAGCTTTCTCGACCGGCGCATTGTTCAGATCCTGAGCGGTTGCCGGCCTGGTTTCATTCACGCTTTCATCAGCTGGAACAGGCCGATATGCAGCTTCCTCGAAGGGCTCCAGCGCATCCAGCTTTTCTGCGGTCGTTTCAACCACCAGCACCTCGCTATCGTTGCGATTTTCGAACTTCACAAGACCGTACTCGATCGCGACGTTTTTCTCGCCCAGGCCAAGAAAGCCTCCGACTCCGATCACGATTGCCTGAATCTGACCGTCAGGACCCACAGTGAAGTCGTTGACGTCGCCAATTGCTTCAGACTCTTCGCTCGTACCATTGTAGACAGTTCGGCCAAGGAGGTCCGTGGCCAGGTGTCCTTCTGCCTTTTTCACCATTTGAACGGGCTCAGGGGTGGCAGGAGTTGCCGGCACGGTAGTCGTCGGTACTTCAGTCGAGCTTTGCGCATACGCACCGCCGACCATGAACAGTCCGATTGCGGACACAGTGACAAGTTCACGTAGCATTGTAACTCTCCCAGATTGAAGTCGCCGGTATCTGACAGGGATGAGGCGACGATAACGGAGTAACGCTCTGGAAATCGCCGAGTTCCGCCGCATTTCAAGATTGAAACAGAATGTGAATGTACTGCTCACGTTTGCAGCCATAAATTGAAACTGAGATCGGGAGTACTGAGCTTCCCAAGAACGCGTAGCTGTACCTGCAGGGCATTCTCTGTGAGCCGATCTTCAGTTTCCGAAGATTCTTCAGCGCCGTGAACGTCTTTCAAGACCAACGCAATTCCGGCGGAAAACGTGCTCATTAACTTGCCGACAAACCTGAATTTGCAGAACAACCGAATGCCTGAAGCCGGATCCACAAAAGATAGCCACGTTGCAAGTCCGCGAGACGCAGTTCTTATCAACCCGGCGATTATGAAATCAGTGTATTTCCACAGCAAAAGTGGAACTCATTCCATACGTATTTCCATGTTCGCATGATCAGCGGAAGAGATATTAATTCAATCAACTCTGATACTTAGAGATATATATTTCGAAACCTAGGTAAATTTCGCAAGGTATCATTGGGTGCTGTTGCATTAACCTTTTCGGAATCAAGTTCACTCAGTTTCATCCCGTCAGACCGACAGCAAGCGACCTCAAGCTCTCGATAATAGAACATGCGCACACCGAGTTACCTACTGGCAGTTTCCGTAATCAAGGGCATAATCACAGGCACTGCGGCAGCGGCCTCCGCAACAGTCACGCCTGTTCACGCTGAGAATATCAAACCTTACGTCTGGTCTTTTTCAAAGCCATCTGAAAGTTCCTACAACATGACGGTAGGCGCTCAGCTTCCTGTTCCGGGCCGGCCTGCATTCGGATCGGATATCAACATGCCAGCAGCATTGCCCAGGCATGTGCTCAATGCGCCACGCAGCTACGTACCGAGTGGAACGCTATGGACACGACTGCGTTTCGAAGACGACTACAAATTGGCAGGAATGGACGAGACGGACCTGACCTTGCGCTTTGACCCGAACAGCGACCTTGCATCGACCAGATTCACTGCAGGAAAGAAAATCAAACTCACAAGGCACGCCAACCTGCTCTTGCGAGATTCCTATTCTTTCCGGACGCCCGGTTTCGAGACGAATGATATTGACTGGAATACCACCAAGAGCGTGGAAGTGTCTCTGGGCCGGACCGCGACAGTCCTGGCAGCGGAATTCAACAACTCAAAAGACGACGCCGTGTGGCACTCGAGCGTTTCGTTGCAACAACCCTTGACCAAAGCCTTCACACTTCGGGCAAGCATCAGGGAAATACAGACACAAAATCCCAGTTCGGTTTTCAAGGCTCGGTATTCCCGTACCTGGTAACTGTGCCTTATGCCACACCGGGGATTTATTCCAATTCCAGGTGCTCCGCTATCAATTGCCCGAGCCAGGTTTCACTCAGGACATCATCGCCGCCTTTCAGAAAAGCGCGCGCCTCCACCGGGTCACGCCCGTCGATCTTGACATCGAACGTCAAGCGCCAACGATCCGTACCGACGACAGGTTGAACGAAAAGATTTATTGGCTCGCCCTTGGAAAGCTCCACAACGGCCTCAACCTCGTCCTTCTTCTTTATCCCGTTCAAGGATTTGCCCTGGAATTCGACCACGACTTTCATCTGGTCCTTCGGTCGAGGTTGTCCTGGAATTCCTCCCTGGCCGATACGGGTTGCGAAAACCCGAGCACCTGACTGAGGCAGCGGATGCTGATCACGCCAGGTCATCTGGTAGGAAAACGTACGTTCGTCACCCGCTTTCGGCAGTTCGTCCGGTAAAAAATAAGCGACTATGTTGTCATAGATCTCGTCGTCCGTGGGGATCTCCACCAGTTGAACCACGCCCTTTCCAAACGGTTCGTCAGGTTCGATCCAGACGGACGGCCGACGATCATAAAACACTCCGTCATCCTGAAAGTTCTCAAACTCCCGGTCTCGTTGTGCGAGGCCAAATCCTCTCACATTGTCCGCCCGAAAGGTGGACGTGCGAACCTCGGACGGGTTGTTGAGGGGTCGCCATATCATCTCTCCCGACTGGCTAATCATCGCAAGACCATCGGTATCGTGTACTTCCGGGCGCCAATCCCGGCCTTTCAGGCGATTGGACTCAGAGTACCAGTACATGCTTGTGAGTGGCGCTATTCCCAGTCTTTCCACGGACTTTCGGAAGAATAGGTGGCTTGTCACATCCATGACCTGCCCACTGCCCTCCTCATTTTTCATGTGCATTCGATAGGCGCCGGCGACAGATGGGCTATCAAGAAGTGCATAGACAACCAAACCGTCATCTGTCGATGCGGATGGTACGAACCAGAATTCCGTAAATCTGGGAAATTCCTCCGGCATCGAAAGTCCGGTGTTAAGGGCAAGTCCGCGCGCCGACTGCCCATACTGGCGAGACTGGCCATCTGTCCTGAAATAGGATGCGCCCAGGAAGGAAACCCAGTCGGTTTTCAAATCCTCCCGCATGACGCGGAACCCGGCAAATCCGAGATTTTCGGGCAACTTTCGCGCCGGACTGTCATGCGGCATGTCGAAATAGTCAGGTGAATAGAGAATTTCTCGGGAAACGCCATCAGCGACTTCGTTCAGCTTGACCGGTTGTTTGAAGAAACGGCCCAGGTGAAAGAACTGAATTGGGACGCCTGGTACCAGCTCCAGGGTGGCCGACTTGCGAAAGCTGATCTTCCAATGCGCGTCGTAGTCAATTTCCTCCAGAAGATCTTCAGATCGCACTTTTTGCGCTTCATACGGTCTTGTCCCGAGTTCCCGAGCCTTCGCGATCACCGTCGCAAAACTGAATTCTTCAGGGTCGCCCCGGTGGTTCTTAAGGTCACTGGATTTCGCATAAGCGCTTTGGACAAATGCCATGAAAAAAAGTGCAATGAAAACAGATCTGCTCATGAAGTTTCCAGTCGGTCTTGCTTCGTTGTCGTTGAAAGACGAACGAACGGACAAATTAGTTCATGGTGCAAAACACCGGGCTTCCAGGTTGGGAACAGGATCGCAGGAATGAGGCGTCGTTTTGACAAAAGTCGGCCATGCGTAAGGCAAGTTTATGAAGGCTCGAAACCAGCGCCACCGACGTGCCCTGTTGCGATTATCCGTGTATGTGCAGGATCAGCACTCCCGGGAAGACCGCAAAGTTTCAAGATCCCCTCATTTTAGCGCCCCCTGCCCGGAAGCAGTACTCGCACAAGAGGATCCCGCTCCCCGCGGCGCCCGATCAGCGCGCAGCGAGGCCAAACAGGGATTTTGCCAGCGCAAGTTTGCCTTCGACCGCCCGTTCACAACATGCCCGGAAGTAACCGCCGGGCGAGCTGATTTTTTCCGGATCCCGCAAGGCCTTTTCGGCCACCATCGCCAGAATTGCCGCCGCAACATGCCGCCCCAGCCTTCCGCAGGCTTCGGTAAAGCCTTTTTCACTTAATCCGATACCGATCCGCAGCACGTCGGTTGCGGCAATGAGGTCCGGCCAGCTTTTGAGAGATAGCCCAAAATCGCCCTGGATCGACGTACATGCGCTTTCCAGCAAAGAGATCGAAACAGCGTCCAGGGTTTCCGATCGGACAAAATCCGCCTTACCGGAGCCTTTCTGCAGTGTATACCCCCTGTTGGAGCCCCCACCCCGCTCCGCTTGCTCCCTTTCAGGAGCTATTTCGGCGCCGTAGGCGACGTTAGACTTATTATTGATTTCATCTGCGTGAGCAGATGTCCGGTTATTTGAACAAGAGTCTGGTGAGTTTGTATTAAATATAGGGGTGACATTGATGTCATCTTCGCATGACGAATCCCCATTTTTATGTGCTGTTGACTGTGTATTGGAGGCCTCCTTCAGAGCTTCCATCACCAGGTCATAAAGGTCCAGCAACGCCTGCGCTTTTGCCTGAACATCAGTCTCCGCGTCCAGAATGCCTGCCATCTGATCCAGGAAGTCTGTCAGGTCGACGTCTTTCGTTGCATCGACGATGTCGACAATCGCCCTGGAGATCCTCATAACCGTCCGTTTGGCTTCCCGGACGGCATTGAGATGAGCCTGCCATTCGTCGGCCAGGCGCTTGATTTCGCGGTATCGCACTCTTGCCGGCGTGAAATCGAGACCATAGGCAAAGGTAATGTCGCCACTGTCGTTGCGGTGCACCCACCTGCGGCCGGTAGAACTGTCCCTGTAGGCAAGAATACGGGCCTCGACCAGCTGCTTGATGGCGCGAATGACCGTTCGTTCACTCTTGCCGACATATGAGGCAAGCTTCTCATTGGAGATGGCAACGACAGGCCTGTTGTCCCCTTTCCAGTCGTCCGGCTTTGACAGGCCAAGCAGGATGTCCAGGACATGATAGGCTGTCGACGTGAGACCGATCGGCTGGGCCGCACGTTTCAAGGCAATCGCGACTTCGGATTTTCCAATATCGGGAATGTCGTTCGACATTGCCAGACGCTGGGACGCAAGTATCCCCGGCGTCACCTTCCGGAAGGAAGAGACGTTCGAAACAGCAGGCATGACAACCTCCGTTCGCCGACACGAGCCAACGTGCGGCGTTATGCGTTTCAGGAGGTTCAACGTCGGGAAATCGGCAGAAATCCACCGTTCACACAAGATGGATCTTGCGCGTGATTCGGAATTCGCCTAAAACAGGGAAGTGTTGAGGTTCCTGTTTGGACGTTCCAAGTTGAACCGTGATTAAAGAGACTGAACGGTTGCCGCCGTTTCGGTCTCTTTTCATTTGGTCTCTATTTCTCTCGCACCGTCTCCTTCCTCACGGGGCCTGGCCGAAATCCGGCCTCTTGCCGATATGGCCCGGGACGACACTTGAACACCTGCCCCGGATCATTGTGCGCCCGGCATACCCTTTCGAGGTATGCCGCGACCATCTTCAGCCCTTCGTACGTCCCGCGTCCTGCCGTTGCCGCAGATAATCGCGGTAGACGTCCGGAAGGTTCTCCTCCAGCCAGCGACTGAATTCAGCTTCGGATTTCGGTATCGAGAACACGGTTGCCGCCGATGTTCTCTTCAGTTTTGCCAGTACCGTTCCGTTCGATGTGATTTCTGCTGCTGCCAGTGTTGCCGGTGCAGCCTTCTTTTGTTTGCCTCTTGCAGCCTGCGTTACCATGGACATTCTGTCCTGCGCAGCAGCCAGCCTGAAATCCTCACCGTCTATGACGGATCGAACGCGCTGTTCGGCGGCAGGGTCTTCAAACAGCTTTGCCAGTTCCATCCACGCCGGCCGGCCGACATTCCTGGCACGGCCAATCGCGCGAATGATGTCGTGCGGGATGCTGTCAGCGATCTTCCGCATATTGGAAATGACCGTTTGAACCTGGCCGAGCACCGGCTGCATCTCGCGCTGCTTGAGCCCTGCTTCGCGCAGCTGCACAGCCCACAGGACCATCTCTGCGAAGGTCAGGTTTTCGCGGACGCCGTTTTCAAGCGACTGTTCCTTGATCAGCTCGGCATCGCTCAGCTTGCGAACGTACGCCTTGACCTTGAACGTCTCCGGTTTGCCGGCTTCCGCCATCAATGTCTGAATGGCAAACAACCTGCGGTGTCCATAGGCCAGCTGATAGCGGTCCCGTTCCGTGGGGTGCGGGCGCACCAGAACGGGGATCCTCTGCCCTTCATCCTGGATCGAAAGCTTGAGTTCCTCCAGGGCCTCCTGCGCTTCGAGGTCTGTTTCGAAGCGATCGGAAAACGGGCTTGGGTCGATTTTCGACGGATCAAGGGCAACGATGCTGTCCTCGCGCATATGCGACAAGGCCCGCCCCATGGAATTCACGACGGGCGCGGTTACCTTCTGGCCCGCAACCGGCTTGGGCGGCTCCTTCTTGTCGGCAGCTGCAGCCGCCGCGTCGGACATCATTTTGACGATCGACTTTTTCATCGTCAAACCTCCCTGCCCCATACACTCTTGATCAGATCGAGAATTTCGGCGTTGACGCGGTCTGCGCTTTCCAGCGCCCGCTTCAGGGTTTCCCGACCGACTTCACCGGATTCGATCTCGTAGAGACTTTTCTTGGCAACGCCGGCAGATGCGATGGCGGTCGATTCAATCGCCTCGGCCACAAGGACGTCGGTCCCGAACAAGTCCCGCATGGTGCCCGACATGATCTTCTGCGGCCCGTCATTGGGGTTGACCCTGGTCAGCAGAAACTTCGTGAAGTCATGTTCGAAAACCGCACCGCCTTCGGACAACGTATGGGTCACATCCGAAATCATCTTCAGGAACTGGGAGCAAGACGAGACGTCGAGCATGGCCGGGTGAACGGTGATGATCAGGCCCGTTGCCGCATAAAGGGCCGCCATCGTCGTGTAGCCGAGCGAAGGTGGCGTATCGAGGACAACGACGTCATAGTGCTCTTCAACCGACTGGATCACGGCATCGAGGCGCTGGAAAAACAGTCCAAGCTCGTCGGTCGTCCTTTCGGCAAGCGCGGTCGGCGTATCGTATTCGAAATCCATCAGGCGCAGGTTGCCGCAGGCAAGGTGAATGCCCGGGAAGTAGGTCTCGCGTATGACCTCGGAAAACGGCACGCGGTAATTGTCATACCGCAAAGCATCGTAGGTCGTGTCGGTCCGTTCGTCATCGTCTTCGCCGGACCGAAGATCACGATCCGGCTGAATGCCGAATGTCGTGGTCATGGAGGCCTGGGGATCCAGGTCGACACACAGCACCCGGTAGCCCTGGATAGCCAGGTAATGGGCCAGATGAACGGACGTGGTCGTCTTAGAGCTGCCACCCTTGAAGTTCGCAGCAGCAACGACCTGCAGTTTTTCTCCCGGTCGGCGATGAGGCACGAGGCGATGCGCATCGTCAGGCCTGAGTTCCGCGAGGAATGCCCTCAGTTCCCAAACCTGATCGACCGTGTAGATCCGGCGGTTGTTTTCGGCGCGATGCGGCTGCGGGCCCTTGCCTTCCAGCGTCAGGGTGCGAAGCGTGCTTTCCGGCACACCCAGCAGACGAACCAGATCCGTCGTGGAAAACGTCCGGCCGAAAACCTTGCGGGCTTCCGGCGGGTAGGTCATTTCGCGCATCGTCTGCAAACGGTCGGAAAGCTTCTGCGTGAAACTTTCGATTTTTGCGGTCGTATCGCGTCCACCGGAAAATTGTTCGGTAACGGCCATTAATGCCCTCTGACGGTTTTGCGCCCGATATGAGCGGTAACTCCGTCATGGATGCAGGATTCCAGCAGATGGTGCAAGGAAATTTAAGTTAACGAAACCCTAACCCGGCCTGGTTGAACCGGCATTCCAGATGCCTCTACGAAACTTTCCGACCCGACGGATGTGCCAATCTTTGCCAGTTCCAGAGCATCATTCCAGCCGATCCTATTTTTTCCTTATTTATTTCAATTACTTAATTTGCCCTCGAATACTACCGCGAGGTCTCCGGCGATGGACCGGCTACATTTTCAGAACCCTGGCTGAAGTTAAACCCACGCAAAATCTTCCTTGAAACTTTTCCGGGTGTTTTGCCAGTTAAAGGCAGATTTTCTGATGTTTCAACAGAATCGGTACGGTCAGAACAGGCGATCAGAGCTCGGTCGGGACTGGCACAAGGTTCACCACAGAGCCGGCAATCCGGCACAATGAAAGCATCTCACCAGAGGCAGCACCTACTTTTTCAACTCTCCATAGAGCCCAAGCAGAGCGCCAGGAAGCCTGGAAAGGTCCGCGAGCTTTCTGACATTCTTGCCGCCAAAAATCCTGCCGGAATAATCGTTGCGGTTGTCGCCGAGCGAGAAACAGAAAACATCGATGCCGGCCATCGCCAATTCGCGCAAGGCGAAACGGGCGTCTTCCAGGAGATAATCCGGATCATCGACGTCAATATCGGACGGCTCGCCGTCAGTCACCACCAGCAACACCTTTCGATATGCCGTCCTTTCGGCAAGCTCACGCCCACCGTGACGCATAACCGGGCCCAGGCGGGTCGAAAATGCACTTTCCAGACCGGCCAAGCGTTCATACACGCCCTGGTCAACCGGTTGGCCGAAGTCCTTGACCCGCGCATATCGGACCGTCTCCCGAGTGTCCGAGCAAAACCCTGCAAGTGCGCAATTGTCGCCGGTCGTCTCCATCGCCCCGGCCATTATCGCGGCGGAAAGGCGTTCAAGATCGAGAACGCTGGCGCCCCCCTCGCCTGCCGGCTCGCCGGTGGAGTGTGACTGGTCGATCAGCAACAGGATGTCCAGGTCCCGGCCCTTGCAACTCTTCCGGCCGAAGATCCTCGGATCGGGGATCTCCCGATTGCGGCGACTTGCCTGGGCATCGATGCATGCATCCAGGTCGAGAAAGTCACCGGTTTCCAACCGGCGCTCCCGCTGGAACGCATTCACATTGGCACTGGAGATCAGAGAGGTGAGAGAACTCTGTATCCTGGTTTCTTGCGTGAGGCTCCGCAACAGACCGGTTGCCGTCTTTCGCGGCGCCTCAGTGACGTGAACAGTGCACCAGTCCGGGCGCATGCGGCGGCTGACATGATCGTATTCGGGATAGGTGATCAGCCGGGTTACCGCGTCCTCATCTCGAAGCCTTAGCTTTTCTGCTGCCGCGGCTTCTTCCTCGCGCTTTTCTTCCTCTTCGGGCTCCTGCCGGTCGGCCTCGTCGCGTTCTTGTTGCTCCAGGCGCACACCTTCCGTTTCAACCGCAACATCCATCTCGATCAGGTCCGGTTCCTCGTCGAAGGTCCAGATACCGAGGTTGTCGTCCCTGTAGGCCGGCTGCACCACATAGGTACGGGCGTCGAACTGCAGCCGCATCTGACCCAGATCGTTGGCAAGCAGTCCGCCAATTCTTCGGCAGAAGGTCTGGTCGTTGGGGGTCGCCGCAAAGGCTTCCTCGAACAGGCGTTTTCCTTTCTCCACCCAACCGTTGGTATCGCTGTATTCCGGATCTATCAGCGTGCGCGACAACCGTGCCATCAAGGTTGTCGCCAGGTCTGCGGAGCGTGCATCCATGGTGTGGAAGCTGCTCCAGAGAGACCTCAGTCCCGGCATCTTTTGCAGAGCGAGCCGTTCGACCCGCGCGTCTTCAAGCAAGGAGATAACGGCGACTTGCAAGGGTTTCAGGGACTTTCGCTCAAACACCTGCCGGGTGAAGGCAATGTGAGCGCCGACATGGGCAAGAGCCGCATGATAAAGCTTCAGGCTGTCCGCGCGGTCAAAACCCGGGAATCCCGACGGCAGACGAATGCCATCCCGTCCGAACCCGGCCCTGCGACGCATTTGCTCCGGAGCTGTGGCCGGGGTTTCGACAATGGGCGGAAGCTGACCCCACAAGGCGGCATGAAACGTCTTCAACCGAAGCTCTTCGTCGTCAAATCGCAAGACTGACGACTGCCGGTCAAGAAAGTGCCGCGCTTCCGGGTCTTCACCAGCGAGAAACAATCGCGCCTTTTCGCGGTTCGTCAGTCTGAGTGCCAAACCCATGCCGACGAATGTCCTGTAGCCGGACAAGCCGATTTCTGCCAGGGATCTGTCAGACGTCTCAAGCAGTGCTTCAACGGCTTCCGGCAAGTCGCGTCCGGTTCGTTCCAAAAGAGCGCACCACTCCGAAAAAGCAGTGAACGTCTTCAAGTACTGCGCTGCGCGAGCCGCTGTATGCGGCACCCTTGCCGATGCGCGCCGGCCGGAACGAATGGCAATCCAGGAAACCAGGCGTCCGAGATCGGCTGCGGCTTCTTCCGAAACCGCCTCCGCAACCATCGGGCCACAAGTACGATAGGCTTGCGTTACGGTTTCGCCGTAACCGGCCTGGGCAATCCGGGACAGGGCTTTAGTCCAGACGGCAGACAATTGCCGTTCATATTCGCGCGTCTCAACGGTGTTGGTCTTCGCCGTGGCAGCCTCGGTCATCGTCGCCGCCATGTCTTACAGGCAGGCAGAAACAGCGGAGGACATCGCAGCGCGGATCTCCGGCTCATCCACGAGCGGCAGCACGATGGCAATCTGGCAGGCCTCTTCCAGCGGCACGCCTTGCGCTGTCAGCTGACCGGCTGCAATCAACATGCGCGTCGATGCACCTTCGCGCAGTCCGTGACCCTTGAGGTTCCGAGATCTTTCCGCAACCCGGACAAGAACCCTTGCTGTTTCAGGCTCGATACCGGCTTCACGCGCCACGATTTCCGCTTCGATTGCCGCATCAGGATAGTCGAAGGAAATCGCGCAGAACCGCTGCCGGGTGGATTCCTTCAGATCTTTAAGCACACTCTGATAGCCGGGGTTGTAGGAGATCACGAGCTGGAAGTCCGGATGCGCCTGGACCAGTTCATTCTTCTTTTCCAGCGGCAAATGGCGGCGATGGTCAGTCAGGGAATGGATGACGACCGTCGTGTCCTGCCGCGCCTCCACCACTTCATCGAGATAACAGATCGCACCGTGCCGGACGGCCGCCGTCAGCGGGCCGTCGTGCCAGACAGTACCATCTGCATCCAGCAGAAACCGTCCGACCAGATCCGACGCCGTCATGTCCTCATGACAGGACACCGTGACGAGAGGACGCTTCAGCCGCCAGGCCATGTGCTCGACAAACCGCGTTTTGCCGCATCCCGTCGGCCCCTTCAGAAGGATCGGCAACCGTGCGGCATAGGCGGCTTCATAATGGCCGACCTCCTGTGCAAAGGGGCGATAAAAGGGTTCGCTGACAATGCGATAGGCGTCAATCGGGTCCTCAACCGGACCAGCTATCGGTGCATTCATTCCTGGACTTCCTGTTGAAGACGCTGCAGCGGGGGAAATCGCTGCAGCGCCAGGAGGATGCGGCGCTGCGAACCGCATCGCTCGGGAGGATCGCCGGATCAGCGCGTGCTGCCAGGTTGTTGGCCTGCGGCAAGAGCTGATCGATTTCGAACCGGGCGAGAGACTTCCCGCCCGGATTGGACCTGAGCCCTAGCGGTGGGTGCTTGCGCCGTTCGGGATGCCTTCCATCGGACATTCCTCGGTGCCGACCGTCGTGCGGGTCATGGCCTCGACCATCTCCCGCGTTCCTTCCGGATCGTTCACCCAGTTGGCGTAGAAGTTATAGGGGCAGGCTGCCTGGCCCTTGTCGCCGTCGCCGGAGTTGATCGTGCCGGTGTAGCCACGGTGCAGCAGTTTGAAGAGGTGGTTCTGCGACTGCATGTTCTTGCGGGCATCGCGGATCCCCGACACCGACATCTGGGCATATTGAATGCCGTTTTCTTCGGTGCCGCATTCCCCCAGCGTCCGGCCGTCGAAACCGATCAGGGCCGAATGGCCGAAATAGGAATAGACGCCATCGAAGCCGGCGGCGTTTGCAACCGCCACATAGCAGTTGTTCGCCCAGGCCATGGATTTGGAAATCTGGATCTGCTGCTCCTTGGCCGGATACATGTAGCCCTGGCAGCGGATGATGAGTTCCGCCCCGCGCATGGCGCAGTCACGCCAGATTTCCGGATAGTTGCCGTCGTCACAGATGATCAGGCTGATCTTCATCCCCTTCGGGCCTTCCGAGACGTAGGTGCAATCGCCCGGATACCAGCCTTCGATCGGCACCCAGGGCATGATCTTGCGGTATTTCTGGACGATCTCGCCCTTGTTGTTCATCAGGATGAGCGTGTTGTAAGGCGCCTTGTTTGGGTGATCCTCGTGTCGCTCGCCTGTCAGGGAGAACACGCCCCAGACGTTCGCCTTCTTGCAGGCTTCGGCGAAGATGGCCGTTTCCTCTCCAGGCACCTGGGAGGCGGTTTCGTACATCTCCTTGGGGTCATACATGATCCCGTGGGTGGAGTATTCCGGGAAGATCACCAGGTCCATGCCCGGAAGGCCGACCTTCATTCCCGCGATCATGTCCGCGATGTTGCGGGCATTGGCCAGCACTTCCTCGCGGGTATGCAGACGCGGCATCTTGTAGTTGACCACCGCCACGCCGACGGTGTCGTTGCTGCTGGAAATATCACCGTGATACATCAATTCCTCCTTCTAGGAACGGGTTGCCGCGCCTCAGACCACGAGGTGTTCGTGGACAAGGTCGTCGGACAGTTGGGCAATGCCGGAAGTGACCGCGACGGTGCCGCGGTCGAGAATCGCGAACCGGTTCGAGGCCCGGCGTGCGAAAGTGAGGTTCTGCTCCACCAGAACGATGGTGAGGCCCCTGGTTCGGTTCAGGTCGATCAGGACATCCTCGATCTGCTCGACGATGTTCGGCTGGATGCCTTCCGTCGGCTCGTCGAGCAGAAGCACCTTGGGCTGGGAAAGAAGCGCCCGACCGATTGCAAGCTGCTGCTGCTGACCTCCGGAAAGGTTGCCGCCCCGCCTGTTCAGGAATTCCTTCAGGATCGGAAACAGCTCCAGCACCCAGTCGGCGATCTCGCCCTGCCTCGACTGGGCGGCGAAGGTGCCGATCATCAGGTTCTCGCGCACGGTGAAGGCCGGCAGGATGCCGCGGCCTTGCGGGACATAGCCGATGCCGGCGAGCGCTCTTGCGTGCGTCGGCAGGCTGTTCAATTCCATTCCGTCCAGCTTGACCGAACCGGACGTGCGGCTCATCAACCCGAGGACACTGCGAAGAAGCGTCGTCTTGCCCACGCCGTTGCGGCCGAGAACGGAGAAAAAATCACCCTCGTCAATGTCCATGGAAACGGACTGGAGCGCACGGCTTCGGCCGTAGAAACCATCGAGACCGTTCAGCTCAAGCATGGCCGGCCTCCTTCGTTCCAAGGTATGCTTCCTTCACCCGCGGGTCGTTGGAGACTTCCTCCAGCGAACCTTCGGCAAGCAGCTTGCCCTGGTGCATGACTGAAATGGTTTCAGCGATGTCGCGCACGAATCCCATGTCGTGCTCGACGACTATCAGCGTGTGCTCGCCCCGCAGCCTGTTGAACAGCTCGGCCGTCTTGCCGGTTTCCTGCGCGGTCATGCCGGCGGTCGGCTCGTCCATCAGGATGAGTGTCGGGTTCTGGGCCAGGATCAGCGCGATCTCCAGCCATTGCGTCTGACCGTGAGACAGATGTCCGGCAGCAAGATCGAGATCGTCCTGAAGGCCGACCAGAACCGCAAGACGTTCGATTTCCTCGTCGTCGTGACTTGCACCGAAACGTACGAGGTTGGCCAGAACGCCGGTGTTTCGTGATTGACCGATATTCAGGTTTTCCCGAACGGTCAGTTCGCGGAAGACACTCGGCACCTGGAACTTGCGCCCGATACCGACGCGGGCGATCTGATATTCCTTCAGGGTATGGATCGCCTCGCCCTTGAAGCGGATCTCGCCGGAGGTCACACGGGTCTTGCCGCAGATCAGGTCGAGCGCCGTGGTCTTGCCAGCACCGTTCGGTCCGATCAGGCACCGCAGTTCGCCGCTGTTCACATCCAGCGACAGTCCTGAGATCGCCTGGAAACCGCCGAAGGACACACTGACGTCCCGAAGGCTGAGGTGGTCGGTTGCCGTCTTCATGACGCCGCCTCCGTGGTTTTCATGACATTGCTCGCGGATTTTCTGGCGCTGCCGGCAAAAAAGGGCAGCCGGTCGACGGCCATCGAGACGGCACCTGCAATGCCTTTCGGCAGAAACAGGACAGCGAGGACGAACAGCCCCCCCATGATCAGCATCCAGCTTTCCAGGAAGACTTCGGATTCCGACAGGGCACCCTGGACGCCCGTCACGATCAGGGCTCCGATGGCAGCCCCCAGAAGGCTCTGCCGGCCGCCCACGGCGACCCAGATCACCACGGAAAGACTAAGCGGCACGCTAAGGAATGTCGGCGAGGCGAATTCCATCACGATCGTGTAGAGCATGCCTGCCAGACCGGCGATGCCGGCCGACAGCGAGAAGACGAAGATCTGATAGAGCGCGACGTCGTAGCCGAAGAAGCGGACCCGGTTTTCCTGATCGCGGATCGCTTGCAGGATCATGCCGGTCTTGCTGCGGGTAACCGCGAGCGACAGGAGCAGCACGGCACACAGGCACAGCGCGACCAGGTAATAGGTTGTCGCGGAATAGGCGTCGAAGAAGAAACCGGCCACCTCGAACTGGGCGAGATCCGTGATGCCGTTGAAGCCGCCGGTGTAGCGCTGCTGATCGATGATCAGGAGATTGACCACCACCAGAACGGCCAGCGTGATGATAGACGCATAGACACCGGTGATGCGCCCGCGAAACATGAACCAGCCGAGCAGCGCAGCAAAGGCGGCAGGGATCAGGAGGCCCGCCAGAATGGCGAAGGTCATGGAGTGAAACGGCGCCCAGAACCAGGGCAGTTCGGTGACATTGTTCCAGACCATGAAGTCCGGAAGCCCTTCGCTGCCGGTATGTACCGGCACGGTGCGAAGCTTGAGGCCCATGGCCATGGCATAGGACCCCAGGCCAAAGGTGGCTGCCTGGCCGAGATTGAGAATTCCGGCGTAGCCCCAGGAGAGGCTGAGCGAGACTGCCAGGATGGCGAAGACCAGGTAGCGGGAATATTTGTTCAGGAGAAACGCATCGTCCAGCACGGACGGCACGAGCAAGATGGCTGCACAGAACGCCAGATAGAGCACCAGCCGTGCTGTTGATTTTCCAGTCAGGTTCATTGAATTGCGATCCTTTTTCCGGCCGTGATCACGAGCGCACACGGGTCGAGAACAGGCCTTCGGGCCGAAAGCGGATGAGGATGACGATCGCCAGCAGGACCAGCGCCTTGGCCAGGGTGTCGTTGCTGTGGAAGGCCAGGAAACCCGAAAGTTCACCCAGGATCCCGGAGCTTGCGACAGTGCCGAGCAGGCTCTGGGCACCACCAAGGACAACCACCATGAAGGCGTCGACAACGTAGGTCGTCCCCATTTCCGGAGAGACGCTCTTCAGCGGCGACACGAGCGCACCGGCGAGACCGGCGATGCCGGCGCCATAGGCGAAGGTCGACCGGTAGATGCGGGCGGAATTGATGCCGAAGCTGGAGGCGATCTCCCGGTTCTGGGTAATCGCGCGCAGTTTCAGCCCGAAGCTGGTGCGCCGGTAGATGACCCAGGTGAGCCCGAAGAGGACAAGCGCAAGACCGAGGATGAACAGCCGGTAGGCGGACTCGCTCGCGCCAAACAGGGACACGCTGCCATTGAGGAACGCCGGGATCTCGACATAACGCAGCTCGCCGCCGGCAATCAGCCGGATCGCCTGCTGCGCCATCACGCCAATGCCCCAGGTTGCCAGGATGGTGTCGAGCGGCCGGTCGTAGAGATGGCGGATGACCAGGGCTTCCACGGCCCAACCGAACACTGCAAGAATGAAAAAGATCGGGATCAGGCTTTCCAGCAATCCTATGCCAAGCTGGGACTGCAGGAACCAGGCGCAATAGGCGCCCAGCATGACGAATTCGCCATGCGCTAGATTGATGACCCCGGTCACGCCGTAAATGACGGCGAGGCCAAGGGCGACCAGCATCAGGATCGAAGCGATACTGAGACCGGTCAGGAGTTGGGAGACGACAAGTTCCATCTGCAAGCCTTCAAGGTCTGGAAAACATCAGGTCACGGAAAAGCCGGGCGGCGTGACGACACGCCACCCGTTTGCACGCGTCAGCTGCTCTTCAGACCGTCAGCGGTGCAGACCTGGCCGTCGTAGGCCTTGTAGGGAATGGGCTCGAGCCAGTCGGCGGACTGTTGCAGGATCTCGAACTGGCCATCCGACTTGCACTGGCCGATCTTCGGTCTCAGCCAGGTATGAAGGTTCTCGCCCTCGATCTTGACCAGTCCCTGCGGCGCGTTGAACTGCTCGCCCTTGACGGCCTCGCGGATGGTGGTCGGATCGATATCGTCCGGCGACAGTTTCTCGACGGCCTGCTTGAACAGATGCACCTGGAAATAGGACGGCTCGGAGACGAAATGCGTGACCTTGTCGCCGCCCCAGCGGGACTTGTAGGCCTCTACGAATTTCTGGTTTTCCGGTGAATCCCAGACCATGAAATATGGTGCGGAGGTGAAATGCCCCGCGGCAGCGGCACCGCCCATCGCCGCCACTTCGTTTTCCGAGGTGGTCAGGCTGGCCATCGGCATCTTTTCCGGGTCGAGACCGGCCGCATGATACTGCCGGTGCAGGGCGACAACGGAATCGCCGACCACAGTCGAGAAGATCACATCCGGCTTTTCCGCCTTCAGCTTGTTGATGACGGACGAGAATTCCGAATGGCCGAGCGGCACATATTCCTCGTGAACCACTTCGGCTCCAAGTTCGGCCAGCAACTTCTTGCAGTAGTTGTTCTCTTCCTTCGGATAGATGTAATTCGACCCGATCAGGTACCAGCGCTTGCCGAAATTCTTCACCAGCCAGGGCACGAACTCGTCCTGCTGCTGATTGGGAACAGCGCCTGTGTAAATGACATTCTTCGAGCATTCGCGGCCCTCGTAGAGGGTCGGATACCAATAGAGATTGTCCCGCTTTTCGAACACGGGCAGCACGGCCTTCCGGCTGGCCGAGGTATAGGAGCCGAAGACCGAAACGCATTTGTCCTGGAGGACAAGCTTGCGCGCTTTTTCCGCGAAAGTCGCCGGATCAGAAGCCGGGTCCTCAACCACCGGAACGATCTCCATGCCGTTCACACCGCCGGCGGCGTTGATTTCCTCGATCGCCATGATCGTCGCCTTGTTGAGCGACTCTTCGATAATCGCAGTCGTCCCGGTCAGGGAGAACAGAACCCCCACCTTGATCTGGCCGCCGGCGGCGCGCGCCAGTCCGCTGTTCTTGCTCCAGATATGCGGGAAGGTGCCGAGACCGGCTGCCCCGAAAGCGGCCGACCCGAGAAGAAAATTGCGCCTGTTGGTTTTCACGTTGCTGCTCCATAAACAAATAAAGCCCCGTCCGCCCTGCCTTGCGGCAGCTCGTTCGGGGCATCGTCGCCTCTGATTTTTGTGAACGCGGCTATGGTGCCGCTGAGGGAAATGTCTGATTTTCAGACAACAAAAAACCCCACGTTCCGCCAAGACGAAAACCGTGGGGCTCTTTTACCCGGATGTACGTGGCGCTGTTGCCACGAATAACTCTGAAAGATTAGCTAAGAAGTTCGTGCGAGTCAATTATCGCATTTGCAACTGCACCAATAGTTACACGCCGTTCCATCGCCTGTCGACGCAAATAGTTGTAAGCTTCCTCTTCGCTTACATTCTTGACGCGAACCAACAGAGACTTTGCACGCTCAACAAGGCGCATTGTTCTGAGATTTTCGTCAAGTTTATCGATCCGGTTTCTTAGTCGACGCTCGTAAAGAAAGTGCTCGCGCGCCAGAGCGACGCAAGTCTGGACCGCGCGCTGGACGACGGGATAGTGCAGCACGCCATGGGCGGCGCAATTATGGATCAGCTTGAGATCCAGATTGCTGACACCGCGATCCACCAACACCAGACCGGCTTCCGGCTCTCCCGGCAACCAGGGGATACGTTTGGGCATGTCCTCGACCAGCGTGCAGAACACAAGATCGCAATCGACAGGCAACTGCGGCGGGATCGGCCAGATATGGCGCACCTCGCAACGCAGGCGCTGCAACTCCCGGATCAGGCGTTCGCCATCCGCATCGGGTTCGACGATAACCGCGATCCTGAGGTTCTGATGCGGAGTTGTCGCGGTGGCGTTCTTGCGCATGGCAGCCGCTGCCGACGTTCGTTGCGAAAGCGGACGCTTGGTCGTCTTGGCCGCCGCGGTTGTGTCCATTTCCAGTGTCTCCCCGGTTGTCTGCTTGTTTGTCCAGGTTCTTCGGGAGGTTTGTGTCAGCTGTATTCGAGGCATCGGCCGTACCCAATCAAGTAAGGATCCGCCTTCACGCTGGAGGGCGATTCAAAAACGATATCGAACTGGCCGCTGCGGTTCGCGCGGCCGATGCGGGTCCACAGGTCGGCATGGCCCCACACGGGGTTGATGGAAACTTCGCCCTGCGGGGCATCGAATTCCGATCCCATGACCGACTGGCGGATCATCGAGGTGTCCATGGAGTTGGTCTCGGCAAGGGTCTTGGCGAAGACATTCACCTGGAAATAGGACGCCTCCAGACACATGTTGGTCGGCTCGTCCTCGCCGTAGCGCTTCTTGTAACGGTCGATGAAGGTCGCATTGCGGTCGTTACCGACACCCTGGAAATAGGAAGCGGCGGTCAGATGGCCGTCGCCGACATCATATCCCATCGCCCGGATCTCGGCCTCAGTGGTCGTCAGGCTGGCGATCGGCATCACCCTCGGGTCGATGCCGAGATCGGCATAGGCCTGGTAGAGATATGTGGTCGTGTTGCCGACCACCGTGGAGAAGATCACGTCCGGCTGCACCTGCCGGATTTCGCGCATGATTGGTACGAAGGAATTTCTGTCCGCTCCCAGCCGGACATAACTCTCGCCGACGACACTGCCGCCATTGTTGCGGATCAGCTCCCGCATGATGCGATTGGATTCGCGCGGATAGATGTAGTCCGACCCCACGAAATAGAACCGCGTTCCGTAGAGCTCCATCAGGATCCGGCACAGCTGGACACTGTTCTGGTTGGGTGTTGCTCCCGTGTAGATCACGTTGGAGGAAAACTCGAAGCCTTCGTAAAGCGTCGGATACCACAACAGGCCGTTCAGTCGCTCAACCACGGGCAGAACGGCCTTGCGGCTGGACGAGGTGTAACAGCCGAATATCGTGCTGCAGCCGTCCTCGACCATAAGCTTCTTTGCAAGAAGCCCGTAGTTGCGTGAGTCCGAACCCGGGTCATAGATAATCGGCTCAATGGGCCGTCCGTTGATCCCGCCGCTATCATTGATTTCATCGATCGCCGTCAACGTCCCGCGCAACTGGGTTTCCTCGATCACCGACATGTAGCCGGACTGCGAGAACAGCACACCGACGCGCCACGGTTCGGAAGTTTTGCATGAACTGGTCAACCCAAACTCTCCCCTTTCAGTCCTGCGCCGGCCGCCAAAGCGGCCGGCCGGGCTGGCCTTGCCTGTCAGGCACTACCCGCAAGTATTTCCTTCAGCTTTCCGTCCAGAAACGCCACATCAACCGTGCTGGTGCCCGGCCCACCTGCAAAATGTCCCCATATGGATTCAATCGGAATCAACGTCGCATTAGGCATGTTCGCGACTTCGATTTCGCTGTCTTCCGGCGGGAAGTATAGATCCGTTCGGCCGGGCATCACATATGCCTTCGATTGTATTGCCCCCAGCGCCTTCTTGTAATCGCCATGGTAGATGTCGTTGGCGCTGATATCGCCATTCTGCCAGGTCCAGAGCATGGCCAGCAGGTTGTTGGCGTCCTTGGGAAGGAAAAATCCCTCCCAGAACGCAACCAGGAAATCCTCCAGCGAGGAATATCCAAGCGTCTTCAGGTCGAGTTCTTCCCGGTAGAAAGATTGCGAGAACCCCCAACCGGCATAGACACGCGCCATCGCCCGAAGCCCTCGTTCCGGCTTCTTCTCGTACCAGCCTTCCAAAAAGGCGGCATCGGCTGTCAAGGCTGCTTTCACCCCTTCCAGGAACACGAAGTTGTGCCGGGAGCATTTGGCGGACCCGCAAAACGGCACGATCCTCTCGACCATGTCGGGATACATCGCGCCCCAGTGGAAGGTCTGCAGAGCCCCCATGGACCAGCCCGTGACCATCTTGATGCGCTCGACACCGAACTTCTGTGTCATGAGTTGGTGCTGTGCGCGGACGTTGTCATAGGCGGTCACTTTCGGAAACCGCGCCGCGTTGTAGGGCTCGGGCGTATTGGATGGTGAAGATGACAAGCCGTTGCCGAACATGTTCGGAATCACGATGAAATACTCATCGGGATCCAGCGCCATGCCCTTGCCGACCAGCCATTCGTTGTCGACGTGCTGGCCGGAATACCAGGTCGGATAAACGATGACGTTGTCCTTCGCAGCGTTGAGTTTGCCGAAGGTCTTGTAGGCGAGCTTGCACTCGCGAAGCGTTGCGCCACTCTGAAAGGTGAAGTCGCCCAGTTCGTAAATTTCGTAGTCTGCCATGGAAGGCTATCCTCTGGTCTTTGGTATTGTCCGGCGGCCTAAGCCGCCGGAAATGGGTCAGGCACCGGCCCTTGCGGCCTCTGGCATCCGGTTGAACAGGAGGTAGGCAACCCCACCGGCAAGCCCTGCGGAAATTGCCGTCGAAAACTGCGGCGCATAGAACTCGACGATCACCGCAACGATGGAACCTGCCGCCCAGGCAGCGAATGCGGTCGGGCGCCAGTCACGGTCGATCGTGGCGTTGCGGCGCTGCAGATACTGGTCAACCAGAATGATCGCGCCGATCGGCGGAACAAGGATGCCGAGCAGGGAAAGCCACTGGATGAAGAACGCCCAGACGTTGCCGGCGGCAATGACGATGCCGATGACACCCAGGACAACCGCCATCAACCGCATGCGGCTGTTGAGAATACGCGACCAGCCGGTTGCCGCATTGTAAAGGCAATGAGCGCAGACAGAGCCGAGATTGCAGTAGAGAAAGAGGAAGGCAAGGACACTGAGAAAGGTCAGCTGCTTGCCGTTCATGTAGCCGAACATGTTGTCCGTGCCGAAGGGATTGGCATCGGGAACCGCAAGGGCTGCCGTCATGATCCCTCCGACCAGCATGGCGCACATGTTGGCGAACGGAAAGGCGCTGAACGTTGCGATGACGGATGCCTTGGTATCCTTTGCCCAACGGTTGAAGTCCGCAGTCACTGTCCCGGCATCGATGAACAGGGCGATGACCACTGTCAGTCCGACACCCATCGACATGGTCGCCGCGCCGTTGTTGCCAGGATAAGCAGCGATTTCCGCCCAGCTTGTCGTCGACAGGCTGTCGGCAACCACCCAGCCGCCAAGCAGCACGAACAAGGGCACCGACACCAGCCCGATAAGGTGAAGCCCGTGTACGCCGACGAAGGTGATGCCGATGTAAAGCAGGCCGGCGATCACGGTCATCGCGACATAGTTCAGCTCGTAGGCCGAGCTGATCAAGGATCCCGTGATGCCGGTTTGCACCGCGTACCAGCCGAGCAGCAAGGTCGACAGCAGGCCGGAGGCAAGCATGTATCCCTTCCGTCCGAAGACCACGCTGGCGAGAAGTGCGAAATTCATGCCCCTGCGCGTGCCCAGAACCCCCAGCAGGCCGACATAGGCAAACATGATCAGGTTGCCCAGGAGCATGGCCCAGACCGCATTTGTGAAACCCATGCCCAGAACCAGGAGGGACCCGGTCATGGCGCCGGTGATGATCATTGGAAAACCGATCCAGACGGTCGTGACCGAAAAGGTGCTCCTGCGGGCCGACATCGGGACCGGCGTGTGTTCATATTCTTCTCCGAGAACATGATCCACTTCGTCCAAGGCTTCCGCCTCGCCGTGTAACTTGCTCATTTTTACCCCTCATTTTTATTGTTCTGCCGCGCCCCGGCAGTTGTTCGGGGTCTCTCTCGCGGCACATCGCTGAGCGCAAAAGAAAAGGCCTCCCTACAGCTTCGTTTCCGAAGACATAGAGAGGCCTTTTCGCCTGCGAATTTTAAAGTGGCCCCGTTGCCACGTTCCAATCACTTGGAGATTGAAACGTTATCGAGAGGTTTTACTTCTGTCAACAAAATCGGCACACGGTTTCTGCCGAATTTTTGACCAACCGCCTAAAAGATTTTTCTTATTAATTTCAATTAATTACGGAACATTCATCGCATAAGCGCCCGTCAGACAAACATCAAAGCACTCTATTCGGGCTGCTGTTTCGCGATGTCAGGGGTTGGAATTTTCTTTCGCCAAGCCCCGACACCGGTTTTCGAAAATGGCGCAACCTCGGCCTCTTCAACTGCGTAGTCCGCCTGCTGTGTCGCGCTTCTGCGTTTGTCTCGATGCCTATTCCAGGGTCAGATGCTCGAAGAAGGTCGAGCCTGAATAGTCCTTCCGGAAAAGGCCCAGATCACCCAATGCAGGAACCACCTGTTCCAGGAGCAGGCGTACCGCGTCCAGAGATCCGCCCGGAAAGGCGACGAAACCGTCGATCGCACCTACCGCTGCCCAATCCTTGATTTGTACGACCGCATCGGACGGTGTGCCGACGACGAGCCAGTGGGCCGAGCCGATAACTTCCGGCCGGCGCAACAGGTCTTCGACGGCCGGTTCGTCCCGCTCGATCATCCGCCGCAGAAGTTGCGAATGGGTGCGGCTGCGCACCGTTTCCGGTGGCGGGGGCAGGTCCGTGGCTTTCACCTGTCGTTCTGCCGGCCAGTCGCAAAGATCGAGCCCGGTCATTTCCAGAACTGTTGCCAGGCACCGGTCGCGGCTCACGCGTGCGTTGGTTTCGGCAAAGAGCTCCTCTGCCTCCGCCCTGGTCGGCGCAAGGTAAAGGCTCAACCCTGGTAAAACCCGGATATCGTCACCCTTTCGTCCGCGCCGTTCGGCCCGTTTGCGCAAATCGGCCCGCAAGTCCATGGCTGCAGCCTTGTCCGGTGTCGAGGCGAAGATCGCGTCCGCCACCGAGGAGGCAAAGTCACGGCCTGCGCCCGATGCCCCTGCCTGCACAAGCGGTATCCGTGTCTTGCCGAAGCGCGGCAAGTTGAGCGGGCCCTTCACGTTGAAGAACGAACCTTCGTGGTCGACCGGTTTGACGAGATCCGCATCGGCGAACAGCCCGCTTTCCCTGTCGAGCTTGAGAGCTTCACAAGGAAAGCTCTCCCAGAGCAGCCGGACGACTTCGGTAAATTCGGCGGCCCGTGCATAGCGTTCCTCCGGGCTCGGCATTTCGGACAGACCGAAATTCGCGTTGCCGTCCAGCGCGGTGACGATGTTCCAGCCGGCCCGCCCGTTGCTGAGCCAGTTCAGCGACTGGATCTGCCGGGCGACGATATAGGGTGGAAAGAAGGTCGTCGACGCTGTCGACAAGAGCCCGATCCTCGACGTCTCGCGCGCGATCGAGGCCAGCAGCAATGTCGGGTCAAGACTGGCAAACCCGGTGCCGGATGCCAGCAGCCCGGTGTTCAAAAACAGCGAGTCCGGCAGAAACGCAAAGTCCAGTTTGGCCTGCTCCGCGCGCAGTGCGACGTCGAGATAAAAATCACTGCCGTAAAGGCCTTCCACGCCACTGTCCGCACGACGCCACGCATCGCCGCTGAGCCATGTCGGGGCGAGCGACATGCCGATATGCAATTTCTTTGAGGGGGTCATCAAATCCGCTCTTGATTGGATTGGAAACGAGTTGGAGGGCTGGCTTTGGGTTTGCTGGCTCGTTTCGGATAGTATAAAGACTTCTGCATTGCAGAAGGTCAAGAGGTCGAAATTGCTGGAGACAACACACGTAAGCGCGGCTTACGGACCCTTGAATGTGCTCAGTGATGTCTCCGTCCGGTTCAGCAAAGGCCGGCTTACGGCGATCGTCGGGCCGAACGGGTGCGGCAAGTCCAGCCTGTTGAAAGCCATCATGGGCTTCCTGCCGATCAGCGCCGGCGACATTCTGCTGGAAGGCGCACCTCTCCCTGGCATCGGCCGGAAAGCTCTTGCCCGCCGGATTGCCTATCTGCCTCAGGATTGCTTCTGCCCGGATTACATGACACTTGGCGAGCTGATCGAGCTTGCCGGCTATTCGCGGTATTCGCTGACGGGCGGTCCGTCGGCGCAGGATCGTGATCTCTTCAAACAGGTTCTGGAGACTGTCGGCCTCAGCGACCGGGCCGGTTTTCCCGTCAACAAATTGTCCGGTGGTCAGCGTCAGCGCGCCTGGATCGCAATGGTTCTGGCACAGGATACCGATGTCATCCTGATGGACGAGCCAGTCAATCATCTGGACATGAAATACCAGTTCGCCGTTCTTGAACTTGTCAGGGAGCTGATCGAAACCCACGGCAAGACGGTGATTGCCGTTCTGCACGACCTGAACCTGACCACCGCCTTCGCCGACGAGGTCGTGCTGATGCAGTCTGGCCGGTGCATTACGGCAGGACCGGTTGCGGACACGGTCACCAGTGACAACATCGAACAGGTCTTCGGTCTCAGGACCCAGATCTTTCCACGCGATGGGCGCCTCGTCTGCTTTCCGGAGCGCATTGGGCACGCATCGGTAGCCTGATGGACCGGCGTAGTCTCCACCTTCTGCTCATCCTTGCAATGCTTGCCATCGTGCTGGTGGTGCATTTGTTCTTCGGTTTCCGTGCAGCCGATCTACCGAACCTGATTGCCGCGCTCCAGCGTTTCGAAGCTCAAAGTTACGAAGACGCTGTCCTTCTGTTCCAGCGTTTACCGCGCACCCTGATTGCGATTTATGCCGGCGGCATTGCAGCGGCCAGCGGCTTCGTCCTGCAGAGCCTGGTGCGCAATCCCCTAGCCTCCCCGGCCACACTGGGCGTCAATTCTGGTGCGGCTCTGTTTCTGGTTGCCAGTGCGCTCCTGTTCGGCGCCAGCGCCGAGCTGCAGGGCATTGCGGCGCTTGCCGGAGCACTTGCCGGTTTTCTCTCCAGCCTTGCAGTTGCCCGGCTCGCAGGGCGCCGGAACGACCCGCGCGGATTGTCCCTTATCCTGTCCGGCGCCCTGGTTTCCATGCTGTTCACCGGCATGACCAACGCCTTGCTGTTGTCCGACCCGGCCCGCCGCGCCGATTTTCTGAGTTGGGTAACCGGCAATATCAACCACGTCTATATCGACCGCCTTGCCATGTTCTGGTGGATCGGGGCCCTTTCCGTCGTAATCCTGCTGCTGTTTGCCCGGCCGCTGACCCTGATCCTGCTGGGCGCCGACAAGGCCGCCTCAACCGGTGTCAACGTTCCTCTTGTCTCACGTCTTGCCATCGGAGCAGCCGTGCTCGGGTCCGGCTCCGCGGTTGCGGTGTGCGGTCCGATCGGCTTCGTCGGGCTGGTCGTGCCACATATCGTGCGCCCCTTCATGGGCAACAATCTTGTTCACGCCCTGCCGGCCTCCCTGATCGTGGGAGCGATTGTCGGTCTGGCTGCGGACCTCATCGCTCGGGAAGCCTTTTACCCCTACGTCGTGAACACCGGCCTGGTTACGGATCTGATCGGCGGGATCGTATTTATCGTGATCGTCAAACGCTTCTATCTCTCCTCCGGTAGCCGGGAGGTCTCATGATCAGAGGCGGTAGAGCAATCGACGGCAAACGGGTTCTGCGTCTGACCGGCGGACTTCAGATGAGGACCGGCAATCTGCTTGCCGGAGCCTGCCTTGTGGCTGCTGCGCTTGCACTTGCAGCTCTTGCCACCGGCCTCGGGCTGACGGACACCGGGCTAACCGATCTTTTCCGAACGCTTGCCGGTGAAAGTTTGCCGGGTGCGGAGAACTATGCCCTCTGGACGGTACGCCTGCCTCGGATCCTGCTCGGGTTCATGGTCGGCTGGGCGGTCGCACTTGCCGGGGCAATGCTTCAGTCGGTTGCCAGGAACCCGCTGGCTGACCCGGGACTTTTCGGCTTCAGCCAGGGGTCGATGACGATGATCATGTTGCTGCTGGCCTTCCTGCCTGCGGCCCCCAAGAGCCTTGTGGTTCTTGCTGCGCTCGCCGGTGGGCTGACGGTTGCCGGTCTGCTTTTGTGGCTTGTCGGCAGCGAGCGATCCAGCGGCCTTTCCATCGTCCTGATGGGGATAGCAATCGAGACGGTCCTGTCCTCATTCGGATCGCTTCTTATCCTGTATCTGCCGACCGAGACCTCCATCGCCCTTTCCGAGTGGCTGGCCGGCTCGCTGTTCCAGGCCAACTGGACAGTCATCGCCGCCTTTACGCCGTTGTTCGTTCTCAGCCTCGCGGCAATCTTCGTTCTCGGCCCTGCCATGGCCACCTATGACCTGGGCAGCGAAATGGCGATGGCACTGGGCGAACCTGTTGGCCGTTCCCGCCCGTTGATCCTGCTCACTGCCGTTGTGCTGAGCTCCGCTGCCGTCACGGCGGTTGGGCCCCTGGTCTTTCTCGGCGTGCTGGCACCTCACATCGCCGGCTTTCTTTCACCGGCCGTCGCCCGGGCGCGGCTTTTCCTGTCCGCCTTGATGGGCGGGATCCTCGTCCTGATCGCCGATGCACTGACACGCGGGCTTGGCGGCTCCCTGCCGATGCCCCTCGGTCTCAGCCTGACCCTGGTCGGCGTGCCGCTCTTCATCATCGCGCTGCGTCTGCAGGCGCTGCGCAAACTCCAGTCACACTGAAAGGATCTTCATGCGTTTTCTCGTCTCCTGCGCAATCGCAGCCCTACTGGCGACAAGTCCGGTCCTTGCAGCCGAGCGCACCGTCACCGACGACACGGGCCGGAAGGTCACTATACCGGAGCAGCCCGAACATATCGTCGTCATGCACGAGCCGTTGCTCGGCATCCCGCTGATGGATCTCGGTCTCGATCTTACCGGCAGCTTCGGCCGGGCGGATGACGGCAGTTTCGTTATCGCAGTCGACTTCATCGACACCGTTCTCGGCGAAGGCAAAACAAAACCAAAGGGTTTCGGCCCCGTCGGGCAGCTCGACCTTGAAAAACTGAGAGCGCTGGAACCTGATCTGATCGTCGCGAGCGAACTGGATGCCGGCAAAGCCGATCAACTGGCCACTGTCGCGCCGGTCTATCTGCAGAATGTCGGCAGCTCGAAGGTCTACGGTTTTGATGTCGAGGAAGACCTCGCAGCTCTCGTCGGCCGGGAAGATGTCTTTGCCGCCCGCAAGGCGGCCTATGAAAAGCGCGTGGAAGATCTGCGCGCCAAACTGCCCTTCAATCCTGCAGGCAGGACCTACCTTCCCGTCTTTCTGACCGACCAGCTCAATGTTGTGGGCGATTCCTCCGGGATGGTTCAGGCACTGGAAGATCTCGGATACAGCCGTCTGGAAGTCGGCGCGCCGAGTGGCGCTTCTCCGGCAGGCGGTTCCATGATGCTCATGCCTTTGAGTGCGGAGGAATTCGGCAAGCTCGATCCTGATGTTCTTGTCCTGCTCAACAGCTACATGGCCGGCGGCCGCGATGAGGCCGGAACCCGTGCTTCGCTGAGCAAGATTGTTCCCGGTTGGGATCAATTCATGAAACCGGCCAAGGAAAACCGGATCCTGTTCGTCGATCCCGCCAAGGTGATTACGCCGAGCGTTGCAAGCGCGGAACACATGCTGGATGCGATCGCAGGCTGGAACGAGACGACGCAGTAAAACCGGTGCTGCTCAGTCTATCGGTTTTCTGCATCGAACATGCCCGGGCGGCACACCGAGTGCTTGCCCGGGTGTCTTGCCTTCTCCCGTCCAGAAATCATATCCGGCCCACCTGGATACCCGGACTTAAAAAACATGAGTATTTAGTACAAGTTTAATTGCTCCCGCTGGCTGTGCCTGCTAACAAATGCAACTCATATCCGCTTACTCAGTGAGCCCCCGCGTCGTCGGCCCGAATGGCTGCGGACGAGCTCCCAAGGCAAGCAATCAGCACGACACATGAGTATCGGGAGACTGACATGACCGGAGGCTTCGACCGCCTGTTGACAGCAACCGAGTTCGAGCGTTTCGACGCGGAACTCAAATCCCTGGACGGGTCAACCCAGCCTGCCGTCCCGGCTGGCCGTTTGCCGGAAAAAGGCCGGGAGCCGCACACCGTCACGCAGCATCAGGAACGGATCTGGCTGGCGCAACAGCAAGATCCGGACAAGGTGCTGCGACATGCCCAGACCTACCGGCTCGGTGGCACACCCGATATCGCACGCCTCGCCCGCGCCGTGGACGCGATGGTCGAAGCCCTTCCCGAGCTGGCGATGCGCTATCGCTTCAGTGACGAGGGAGAACTCGTGAAGTCCCTCTCGCACGGGCAGGACGGAACACTTGAAATCATCAAAGCTGAAAACCAGCAGGAAGCCGTTTCACTTGTCCTGGCCGCCCAGAAAGCACATTGGGACAGCGAAGCCGACCCCCCTTTCAAGGTGCTGCTGATCCTCTGCGGTCAAGCGGTGATCCTGGGCCTGCTCATGCACCGCATTCTCGAGGAGGTCTGTTCACCGGAAGATGTCCTGAGAAGTCTTGCGGCAACCTATGACAGCAAGGTCATTGCAGCACCGGCGCCGCATCAGGTGAAGCATTTCGAGCCTGATTTTCCCGGCCTTGCGCCGGTCACCTGGTTGCGACGGGGCGAAGGGTTGGCCGATACGGCCGTTATCGATTTCAACGGAACACCTGGTCTTCTGCCAACGGGCGACCGGCTTGCGCGGAGGTTCGGAACCATGCTCGAACCTGTCTTCAATCATGACCAGGTTTACTCTACTTCGGACCACACCACATTGCTGGCACGGGTTGGGGTTCGTTTCGCGCAATTCCTGTGCACGCTCGGCGGTCACGAACGGATCGAAGCCATTTTTCCGGCACGGCAGACAGGCAGCCTGACTGACCATTGCGGCGGTTTTGCCCGTTCGGACAGCTTTGCTGTTTCGGTTGAACGGGATACGTCTCCCGAAGATATTGAACGGCAAGTTCTGTCTCATCTGAATGCGGTTTCCAGATCGGAAAAACACGACAACAACGCACTGGCGGCGGACCTTCCAAAGGTCTGGATTCAACGGCTCGCCGATCCGAAAACCATCGTCCCGACAGACACACTTGCCTTCGACCGGATACCCCTGCCGACATATGAAGCCCGCCCCGATTTCGAGCTGGCAGTTGGCTTTGACACAGAAGGCAGGGCAATTCTTGAACTGGTCACGGGACAGAGGATCAGGCGACATGCCGGCAGTTTGGTGCTGGATCTGTTTTCCGAATACCTCCGGAACCCGGAAGGTCTTTCAATCGCGACGGGCAAGCAGCTTCTCCCGAGCGAAAGTGCCTGTGTTTCTGACGCTCCTTTCCACACACGGCAAGGAACTTCCCTCGACGTGACGGCCATTCAGGCGGCCATCCTGCAGGAGTTTCGGGATGCCCTCGCGGTTGCAGACCTCACACCAGACGACGACTTTTTCGATTTCGGCGGACATTCGCTGGTTGCCACCCGGATCATCGGCCGCCTGCTTCATGATCATGGCATAGAGGTTCGTTTCAACGATCTTTTCGGCAACCCCACAGCAGCAGGTCTTGCCCGGCACGCAACACTGGTCGATGGGGCCGGCGAAAGCGTTGGAAACCACAATGTCGAGATCAGAAACGGCAAGGCCAGCGACGCTGCCACACCTCTAGCTCTTGCGCAGATGTCGCTCTGGAAGATCTATTCGGCTCTTGGATACCGCGAGATTTTCAACTTGCCATTTGCCCTGGATTTTCTCGACCCCGTCGATGAAACCGTTTTCGAGGCCGCCTTTGGTGACCTGATGAAACGGCATGCCGCTCTCAGGACCCTCTACTTCGAAACGGAAGAAGGTGATGTCTTGCAGAAGGTTGTTCCCGTCGAGGAACTGGCGATCTACAAATGGTTCTGGACCAGTACGGAAAGCGCCGGTGCGGACCGCAATGCCGAAGCCATTTATTGCTTCGACCTTGCAAAGGAATTGCCGGTCAGGTTGCGGTTTCTCACCGATCCGGAAACAGGTCGGCAAGTGCTTTCGTTCCTGTTCCACCACCTCGCGCTCGACGAATGGTCCGTCAACCTGATGATGGACGAACTGGTTGAAGCCTACCGCGCACGCAGCCTTGGCGTTGCGCCCGAATGGCCGGACGAACCAGCACCTTTTCACGAGTTTGCCCGCAAGCAGGTGCAGTCGGGCGTCAATGCCGGGCACCTTGCCTTCTGGACGGACATGCTCGGTGATGCACCCAGGGAACTGGTTCTCTTCACCAACGAACCCAAACTCCCCGATGAACCCGCCACTGACGATTGTTCAGTCGCAGGCGGCTGGGTTGAAATGCGGCTGGAGAGCGACGTTTCCGAGGGGCTTTATGCCATTGCCAAGGAAAACAGTGCTTCCCTTTTCAACGTCGTCTATGGCGCGATTTCCGCCGCGCTTCAGGCCCTTGGGGGATTGTCCGATCTGGTGATCGGCACCTCTGCCGCGGGCCGTACGGACCCCGATTACTTCGACACGATCGGCTACTTCACCACTGTCGTCGCCCACCGGGTTCGCTTCGGAGACGATCCGACTGTCGGCACCCTGATCGGCAACATCAAGGACATGATCAACGGATCGATGCCCTTTACCGACATTCCGATCGACCTTGTGGAAGACGCCCTAGGCATGACGCCTGGAACGGACCACCTGTTCGATGTGTTCATTCAGATCCATGCGCAAAACAAGTTGAACGGCAACCTGCCAGCGCCGGATGGCGGTACCATCGCGTTTCGCCAGGTCGACCCGGACAAGCATGAATCCCATCTCGGACTGCAATTTGAAGTGATGGAAGAGGTCATCGACGGCAACCGCGCCATCCGCGTGCTGATGAGCTACCAGGCCAGGCGCTATTCGCCTGCGCAGTTAGAGGCAATCCGCGCTTCAGTCATGTCAATGTTCACGCAATTCTCGCGTGGTGATGCCTCCAACATGAATATTTCCCAACTGGCCAGGACCTGACCTTCTCACATCATCGGAAAAACACCTTCGGGCTGACAGCCCGAAGGCCTCCGGCCTCAGGCGCAGCTCCTGCAACCGCTGACCGCCTCCGGCTGGACTGACTTTCGTTTCACACCGGCGCGAGACGACGAATTTCTGAAATGAATTTGATAATCGGTGGTATTTCCGTCGATTTTTCTGAATAGTTTTCCGTAAATGCAAAAATAAGATTGTAGATGCGGCAGAAAACCTGCAGACCAACTTGACCGGCAACGTCGGTTTAATCGCTGCTCGATATCCACGGACGTCATTCCTGGAGAAACGATCAAACTCCGGAATACTGCGTGGAAGGCCGCATGAATGACCGTAACCTCTAATATTAGCGCGCCCGAGCTCAGCCACGGCTCTGAAAATCCGTCGTTGAAAAATCCAATTGCTGATCGCCAGAGCCGGTCCTGGATCGCAGCTCTTGCCAAATTCCGGAACATCAGTGCGCGCCGCAGCAGTTTCGAGATTGCAATCACGGTCCTCCCCTTCATTGCACTGTGGGGAATTACCGCGACACTCGTCTTGCACGGCTACTGGTTCGGGTTGATCCTGACGGTCCCGGCGGCGGGGTTTCTGGTCCGGCTTTTCATCCTGCAGCACGATTGCGGCCATGGGAACTTGTACGCCCGGCGCAGCATGAACGACTGGATCGGCCGGGTCATCGGGGTACTTACCTTTACCCCTTACGATTACTGGCGCCGAACTCACGCCATCCACCATGCCTCTGCCGGGAACCTCGACCGTCGCGGCGTCGGTGACGTCGATACACTGACCGTGCTCGAATACAGAGCCCTGTCCCGCTGGGGCCGCCTGCGCTACTGGCTCTATCGGCATCCGGTCGTCATGTTCGGGCTGGGACCTGCGTGGCTGTTCGTCGCCCAATACCGGCTTCCCTATGGCCTGATGCGCGCCGGAATGCAGCCCTGGGTGTCGACAATTGCGACAAATCTCGGGATCGCGGCACCGTTTGCGCTCATGATCTGGCTGGTCGGCGCAAGCACCTTTTTCCTAGTGCAGGTCCCGATTACTCTGATGGCAGCCAGCGCCGGTGTTTGGCTCTTCTATATCCAGCACCAGTTCGAAGAGACGCATTGGTCTGAGGAAAGTGACTGGGATTTCCAACATGCCGCGCTTGAAGGCAGTTCACACTACGACCTGCCGCCCCTGTTGCGCTGGTTCTCCGGAAATATCGGCATCCACCACGTGCACCACCTGTCTCCCAAAATTCCCTTCTACCGGCTGTCTGAAGTCCTCAAGGAACATCCGGAACTGCGCAATGTCAGCCGACTTACTTTGCGTCAGAGCCTTGGCTGCGTGAAGCTGGTCCTGTGGGACGAAAACGCAAAGCGCCTTGTCTCCTTCCGCGATGAGCGGCTAGCAAGACTGGCCGCCCCGGCCTGACCGGGTTCGAAGCGGCAAAGCCCGTCAGGAGCGTCCTGAAAAAGGACCAATGAAACAACGAGGCGTGACGGACACCACGATCGCGCGCTCAAAGCGACGGGACAACCGCAGCATGAGGCAAGTTGTATCTAAATGGAATTACGATAACTACAGATACAATTTTCAATAATCTTCACACCAGCACCTCGACAACGCCCATAGACTTGTTTCAGCCAATTTATATTCAGCAGATTGGACCATTCCCAGTCGTTGGCAGAGTTTTCGAATTTCGACCTAACCGTTACCACCGGCGGATCGATGTATCTGAAGATATGCAGCAGCTGCTTCAGTCCTGTTTGATACGCCCATCTTCGAAATGATGTGGTGAATGTGAAGTTTGATCGTGTGCTCCGACAGCGAGAGATTTGCAGCAATATGCTTGTTTTGCTGCCCTCGTGCGATCAACTCCAGCACTTCCCGCTCTCTGGGTGTCAGCGAACTTACGATGTGTGCCCCGGACACGCCGCTGGCAGCAGTCGCCTTGCGAGCCTTTTCCAGCTGCATGCTCCTGTCGATCTCGAGAAGTTCGACAAGATCCGGCGGCATGTAGGAGCCACCATGCAACATGATCTGGATCGCATAGAGCCAAAGATCCAGACGGAGGTTCATGGGTATGACGTTATTGATGATACCGGTTTTCAGACATTTTCGAATGTGCAGCTTGGATGTGTACTCACCGTTATAGGTTAGACACAGGATGGCATTGGGATACGTGTCCTGGAACACTTGCAACAAGTCGGGATTCATCGCGCCGAAGGCTTCATCAACCAGGATCAGGGAAGGCAAAACACCTTCCTGTTCGGCCTTTTCAACCAGGACATCCCAGTCAGTTGAAACCTGCACAACGAGACCCGGCAGCTCCCGAACCAATGAATTTTCCAATGGTTTAGGCAATTTCTCCCTGGGACCTATAAAAAATAAGTAACGCAAATGCTCGGACATAGAACGTCTCCCGAAGGACCATGACCAGCTCTATTGATTACGTAAAGGAATTTCGGGTCATGACTCGGCTAAAAAGGATCAATGGATTTTAAATTTCAGCCAACACTTTAGGGCAATTAGTCTACACCGGGGAAAAAATCAGTGACATAAATCATTATATCTAATCGCACAGATATCATCGCTGCAATTTCTTCTTTTTATTCAGAATACAAAAGCCTTCACCAAAAGCAACACTCGACACGGACGAACATATTTAATGCAATTACAGTCGAAATCACCTCAGTTTCATTGATTTTTTCATGTAGGTTTTGATTATGACCAAACGCTTCTCCAGGCAAATATTTAGCCGGAGAATTCAACTGGCAATATATCTTCAAACCGCCACTTAAACGCTAAAGCTTACCTGTTTCCGCGTGGCACTTAAAATGCTTGAGAAGCACAACCAGCAAACAAACAAATCGGTGAAGACTGACCGGCTTTTGCCTGTCGCTCCGCTGGCGACATCCTGGGTGGTGGAGGCGATCTCATCTTTAGCGGCGCGCACTTGAAAACAGGCCCATCACCGCTCAAGCAATCGATCACTTCTTGTCTTCAGAGAGCGTGGCCGCGACGATCGCATTTGCATGTCCGTGCCCAAGCCCGTGCTCTGTTTTCAGAAAGTCGACAATTTCCATGTGCTTCTTTCCGGCCTGGGCGCGCACGAGAGCTTGCCACTCGCCGATAGGCTTGCCGTATTTCTTTTCGATAGACGGAAAGTACGACGCCGGCCCCTTCACCTTGGCGACCTGATCTTTTTCAGCCACCGCACTCTCCTCTCGTGATGCATGCAACGCCCGAGACCAAGCACCTGACGTCGCCGGGTTGATTTATCTTGCGCGAAAGATAAACTGAATTGTCTCGCACGCAAGATAAAATCGAGAATGAGCAAAAACGATACGGATCACGTTGAACGCCGACGCCGGCAATGGGAGCTGGAGTTGCCAGAGGTTGATACGCGCGGCATGGCAATCCTTGGCCGCGCACGAGTGATCACCCATTTGGCCCGGCCGGGCATCGAGGCCATTTTCTCAAGACACGGCCTCGATAGCCGGGAATTCGACGTTCTATCGACGCTGCTGCGCTCCGGATCACCTTATCAGCTTCGCCCCACTGAACTGTTCAATTCCCTGATGCTTACGTCAGGAGGGCTAACTGGCATTCTGGCTCGCCTGGAAAGGGCCGGATTGATCGAAAGGCCAAAGGACCTTTCAGACGGCCGGAGCTCGCCCGTCCGCCTATCCAAGAAGGGGATGGACCTAATCCGGTCCGCTTTCAAGGAAGACATGGCTCACGAAGCCCGATTGATTGACTGCCTCACAGATGAGGAACAGCGCACGCTTTCGGCATTGTTGGGGAAGTTGACGAAGGCTCTGGAAGGATCGGAAGGCGGTCGCAAGAGCTGAAAGGCCAAACAGCCTTACTGCTCTTGCCAAAAAACTATCCGTAATGTCGCAATTCGAATGTCAGAACCGTCCTTGTAACTATGGAACCGTTTTTCATGTTGTACATGCTGCTTTGCTATAATGATGAAGAGGTCACCTCCGCGTGGAGTGACGAGGAAGACGCCGCTGTCATGAAACGGCTGCAGGTCGTCCACGAGAAGTGGGCTGATCAGTATGAGCTGGCTGCCCGCCTCATGCCCACCAAAACGGCCTCTACCCTCCACAAGAAGGAAAATCTCGTTACCGATGGCCCCTATGCGGAGACCAAGGAACAGCTGCTCGGCTTTTATCTGGTCGAGGTTGAGGATCAGCAGCAGGCCCTGGACTTTGCCAGAGACCTTACCGAAGCCAACCCAGGTGGAGCCTATGAACTGAGGCCGGTCAAGAGCTTCCACCCGGGCACCACGACTGACACCGACAATGCAACCGCCTGATCTCACATGGATTGACAGCAAATTGACTACCTCGCGGCCACGGGTGATGGCCGCATTGCTCCGGTATTTTCGTGATCTGGATCTGGCCGAAGAAGCCTTTCAGGAAGCCTGCCTGCGCGCCTTGAAAAACTGGCCGGACAACGGACCGCCGCGAAACGTGGAAGGATGGCTGATCACCGTCGGCCGCAACCTGACGCTGGACGTGCTGAAACGAGAGGCAAGGACCTCCGGCCTGCCCCCCGAAGACGTTCTGTCGAACGTGGAGGATGCCGAACCGGACCTGGTTGAACGGCTCGATACGGCGGACTACCGTGATGACATCCTGCGCCTCCTGTTTATCTGCTGTCATCCGGATCTGCCGGCAACCCAGCAGATCGCGCTTGCATTGCGCATCGTATCCGGCATTCCGGTTGGTGACATCGCCCGGGCATTTCTGGTCGGCGAACACGCGATGCGGCAGCGGATCACCCGTGCAAAGGCGACGATAGCCAACGCTGGCGTGCCGTTCGAGACACCGGATCAGGCAGAGCGGGCAAACCGCCTGGCGGCTGTATCCGCGATGATTTATCTCGTCTTTAGCGAAGGCTACAGCGACCCTGATCCGGCTGGCGAGCGCTCGGGTCTGTGCCACGAGGGTATTCGCCTGGCCAGGCTGCTGTTGCGGATGTTTCCTTCCGACCCGGAACTCATGGGACTGCTTGCGCTCATGCTGTTGCAGCATTCCCGTCAAGAGACGCGAGTTGACGCAAACGGCCTGTTGGTCCTCCTGGAAGATCAGGACAGATCACGATGGAACCGGCCCATGATAGCCGAAGCCCTCGTCCTCATAGACAAGGCGATGCTCCGCCGCGGACCGGGGCCCTATCAGATACAGGCGGCAATCGCTGCTCTGCATGCGCGTGCTGCGACACCGGAAGACACCGACTGGAAAGAGATCGACCAGCTATACGCCGCACTCGAGCGTCGCTCGCCATCTCCCGTTGCCACACTCAACCGTGCCGTTGCGGTGTCGAAAACGGAAGGGGCCGAGGCTGCGTTGCAGATGATCGAACCGCTCTCAGTCAAACTTAGCGGATATTTCTATTTTCATGGCGCGCGTGGGGCGCTGCTCAAGCAACTGGGGCGGACAAGCGAGGCACGCTGCGCATTTGATCAGGCCATTGCCCTTGCCGGGACTGTTGCGGAAGCCGCTCATATTCGCCAACAGCTCGACCAGATGACAGGCCTTGAAAAAAACTGAACTCATTTGTCGCACGTGCCCTCCTTCATTCGTCCTTGAGCTATCAACAACAGCGCAATGGACGAAATCAGATGTCAGAACAACAGCATGCACTCGAACTGATCCTTGATCTGGATGCTCCGCGAGAAAAACTCTGGCGTTGCTGGACGGAGCCGAAACTGCTTGAAAAGTGGTTCTGTCCCAAGCCCTGGTATGTCTCCGATGCCCGTATCGATCTGCGGCCCGGCGGCGAGTTTTCCTGTCGCATGCATGGTCCAAACGGCGAGGAATTCCCAAATACCGGTGTCTTTCTGGAAGTCGTTCCAAACGAACGTCTGGTCACCACCGACGCATTCCATCCCGGCTGGAAACCAACCGGCCGCCCCTTCATGGTGGCTGAGGTAACCTTTGAAGATCTGGGTGGTGGCCGGACCCGTTACCACGCTCAGGCTCTGCATTGGACGAAGGAAGCGAGGGAAGAACACGAACGGATGGGGTTTCACGAAGGCTGGGGCAAGGCTGCCGAGCAGCTTGAAGAACTTGCCAAGTCTATCTGATGGAGCGCGAAATGAGTAACGGGACCACCATGCATTGGGCAGGCCGCATTCTGACGGGCCTTTTCGCCCTGTTCATGCTGGGCGCTTCCATTGCGCCGAAGCTGCTCCATCTGCCTGTAGCCGAAGACACGCTGGCCGAACTTGGCTGGCCTTCGGGGTACGCATTTCCGATTGGCTTGATCGAACTGGCCTGTCTTGTTCTTTACCTCATTCCGCGCACCAGCGTGTTAGGAGCAATCTTGATGATGGGCTTGCTCGGCGGTGCCATGGCAACCCAGATCCGGGCCGGGTCACCCCTGTTCAGCCATGTGCTGTTCAGTCTTTATCTGGGCCTGTTCATGTGGGGTGGCCTGTGGTTACGCGCTCCGGACCTGCGCAGGTTGTTCCCGTTGCGGGGATGGACTTGAACTGACACTCCCGATCAATCGAGAAAGAGCCTGTCCAAGGGAAACTCTTGCCGCTCACTGGCCTTGTCCCCTTCCCAGTGTCCCTTCGTGAAAGGATACTCGTCTTCCTGGACAGTAAGGGCGCTTCGCGTTGGACAGGTCTTTCTCGAGGCCATCGGCATCTCAATTTTCAATGCGCATTTATAATGCGCATTGAAAATGCGTAAGCGTGCCGCTATTATCCGGGCACCGGGTATGAATGGTTTGGAAACACGATGGCACGCGTTCACGCACGCAAAGCGACCAATTTGACAATTGACATGACGCTGGTTGGTTCGGCGAAGGAACTGGGCGTGAATATTTCCCAGGCAGCCGAAGAAGGTATCCGGCGCGCGGTTTCACAAGCCCGGGCGGAACGGTGGAAACTGGAAAACAGGGCAGCCCTGAACAGCTCCAACGACTTTGTCGACGAACACGGTCTGCCGCTTGAAGCGAGACGCCTGTTTTAATGGCCAGAAATCAGCTCTACCGGCTGAAACCGGACAGCGTTCTGGTGCTGGATGTGCAGGCTGACCTTCTGGAAAGCCTCAACACACGCGTCGTCGTGCCGCTTTTGCCCAGGACTCGCGCACCGGTGCCCGCGGCCTACCTGAATCCGATATTCGGCTGGGAGGGCGAGGAATACGTCATGGCGACCCAATTCCTCGCCGCCGTGGCGGTTTCCCAGCTGGGAGACCCGATCGGCGGCCTCGACGAGAACTTTGCGGAAATTACCCGCGCGCTGGACACCCTGTTCCAGGGCTTCTGATTACCGGTTCAGCCGGTTTCAAAAGACGCCGTACCGCTCAAGCCATTTCCACCCGGCTTTCACTTGCTGCATCGAAGTAGATGGCCTGATCGGTGTCATAGCCGATCCAGACGGTTTCGCCTCCGGAGGTCATGTCATGCCGCGGGGCGGTCACGATCAACCTGCCGACGTCGCTTTCACAATGCAGGACCAGATTGGCTCCGGTCATCTCCGAAAAGACAATCCGTGCGGGGATCGCGGGAACGTCCGGTGACGAGGTGTGTACCTTCATATGCTCCGGCCGCATGCCGACCGTGAGGCCTGTTCTGCCGGACCAGAAGGGCAAGGTTTCTATGGGCAGAAAATTTGTCGGCAGCATTCCGAGGAACCCGGCGACGAAGCGGTTCGCCGGCCGGTCGTAGATCGTGCCGGGCGTGTCGAACTGCAGAAGATCTCCATCTTTCAGGACGGCGATCCGATCCGCCAGGGAAAGGGCTTCACCCTGATCGTGGGTTACGTAAACGACAGTCGCCCCCAGTTGCCGGTGGAGCTCCTTGATTTCCGAACGCATGGCAACCCGCAGGGCGTTATCAAGATTGGACAGCGGCTCGTCCATCAGGAAGATGGAACTGTTGCGCGCCATGGCCCGGCCCATCGCGACCCGCTGACGCTGGCCGCCGGACAGGGCGCCCGGCTTTCGGTCGAGATAAGGATCAAGCTTCAACGTTCTGGCCACTTCCTCGGCTCGGGTGTTGCGCTCTGACTTGGCGACGCCGCGCAACTCCAGACCAAAGGCAATGTTCTGGCGCACGTTCATATGCGGATAGAGGGCGTAATTCTGGAAGATCATTGCAATGTCCCGATCCTGCGGCGCAACGTCATTGACGCGTTTGCCACCGATGCGGATATCGCCCTGATCGCATTTCTCCAGGCCGGCGATGAGGCGTAGCAGCGTGGATTTTCCGCAGCCCGACGGGCCGACGATCACGATGAATTCCCCGGCTTGCATGTCCAGCGAAACACCATGCAGAACTTCCGGTCCGCCAGGATAGGATTTGCGGATATCTGTCAGTTCTATCCCGCTCATGACCGCCCCTCCCCCTGCCAGCGGTTCCGGATCGCGATCGCAAGGCTGGGCCGGTCAGTAGTGAAAACCTTCACACCGAGCCGGAGCGTCTTTTCGATTTGCGCACAGGTATGTGCTGCCCAGCAGCCGAACTGAAGTCCGGCATTCTCGACAGCAGTCATCAACTCTTCATCTGCGCAATCGACATGAACACCGATTTCCGGGATCCCATGAGCCTTTGCCACTTCGAGTGTGCCTGCGGCTCCCAGTTGCTGAAGAACCGGCGGGCTGACAAGCCATAGTCTTGGCCGCTCTGTTGCCCTGGCCAGCTCGTCCTGTGTTTCGACCAGAAAGGAGGAAAAAACCGTACGCTCCAGCATGCCTTCTGCGGCAAGCATTGCGACCACCTTAGGAACGAAGTCGGCATACGGCCTGCGATCCGGGCCAGGCTTGATCTCGCAGCGGAAGCCAACGGCACTGCGCCGGTAAATCGCGCAGAGCTCCTGGAGGGACAGCGGATGGCCTCCCGCGCCGTAATCGATCGTTGCCGAGCGAACCTCGGCCTCGCGCAGATCGCAGATCGCGCCGGATCTGTCAGTCGTTCGCTCGAGTGTCGCATCGTGGTGGACCATGATGGCGCCATCTGTCGTCGGGTGCAGGTCGAATTCGACTTCCTCAAGCGCCATCCGCGCAGTGGCTTCGAAGCCCGCCGGTGTGCTGTCGCCAAACTCCAGGGTGCCGCCGCGATGAGATGCAATACGTGTCATTGAAACTTCCATTTACTTGACCGCACCCATGGTGATGCCACGCACCAGGTGCCGTTCGACGAATATGAAACCGAGCAGGACGGGAAGAATTGTGATGGTGGAAGCCGCCATCACCAGCGGCCAATTGATTACGTCTTCACCCGGGTTGACCCGGTAGAGACGCGCAAGACCGATCTGGAGCGTGTAGAGGTCTTCATCACCAACTGCCACCAGCGGCCAGATGTAGCTGTTCCATTCCGTGATGAAGATGAACAGCCCCATGGAGAATATGGCCGGGCGGGCAATCGGCACGATTACGCGCCAGAGCACCTTGAGCGGTGTTGCTCCGTCCATATAGGCCGCTTCATCCAGGGCGATCGGAATGCCGCGGATGTACTGCCGCAAAAAGAAAGCCGCGAAACCGTTGGAAATCGCCGGAAGAATGAGCCCTGCATAGGTGTCCAGCAACCCCACCTTTGCAAGGGTCAGGTAGTTCGGGATCAGCGAGATATGGCTGGGGATCATCAGGGTTGCCACCACGGCCGCAAACAGCAGGTTGCCGCCAGGAAAACGAAACCTGGCAAAGGCAAATGCGGCCATTGTCGACACCGTCAGGGCAATGAACGTGACCAATCCCGATACGACGATGCTGTTCAGCAGATAGCGGGCAAAATGGTATTGCCCAATGGCCAGTTCGTAATTCTCCAGGGAGAACTCGAATTTGCCAGTGTAATAGGCGTCCACCGTCTGGAACGACATGAAGACCGAATAGAGCGCCGGAGACAGGAACAGAAGGCCGGCAATCAGTGCAAGCCCTGCGAGGATGCGGCTGTCAGGCTTCATAATGCACCCTCCGGCCCAGAACCCGTGCCTTGAAGAGGGCCAATGCCATCAACAGCACGAAGAGCACAACGGCCAGTGCAGAGCCCTGCCCGATATCGAACAACGTGAAGCCGACACGGTAGAGCATGTTGACCAGCATGTCGGTGGCCCCCGCCGGACCACCCTTGGTCATGACGTCCACGACGGTGAACACCTGAAAGGCCTCGATCACCGAGACGACAAGCAGGAAATAGGTTGTCGGCATTACCAGCGGAACGGTTACACGGCGGAAGACGCGGCCTTTCCTGCCGCCATCGACGGCGGCGGCGTCATAAAGTTCCTGCGGGATTGCCTGAAGCCCGGCGATGTAAATGACGATATCGTAGCCGAGCTGCTTCCAGGTGTTGACGATGATCAGCACCCAGAGCGCGAGCTGCGGGTCCTGAAGCCAGGGAACCTTGCCGAAGCCGAGAGTTTGCAGGAAGGCATTGATCATGCCGTAGTCCGTCGCGAACAGCCAGGAAAACACCACCGCGATGGAAACGGTGGACGTAACAGACGGCAGGAACAGCGCGCCGCGCAGAATACGGGACGGCAGAGCCTCCCGGACCAGGTAACTTGCAACCACAAGCGCAAGGCAAAGCCGGATCGGAACGGAAATGACGGCAAAGATCGCAGTCACCTTGAGCGAGTTCCAGAACTCGTGGGACGAGAACAGCAGCCGGTAGTTTTCGAAACCGACAAGGGGCATCGTCGGCGACAGGAAATCCCATTCCCGGAAGCTGAGATTGAGACTGGCTGCAATCGGAATGTAGGTGAACACCGCGATGAAGGAGATCAGCGGCAGCACCAGAATATAGGGTATCAGGCGGGACAGCATCGGAAACGGCTCCGGAGACACCGGGCTTCTTCTGGAAGCCCGGTGCTGATGTCGAAAGAAAATCGGGCGATCAGTTGGTGCGCTCGGCTTCCTTTCGGGTGCGGTCCGCGAAATCCTTCAAGGTTTCCGTGACATCACGCTGACCGAGGGCCATGGCCTGCCACATGTCGTATTCGGTTGCGCGCATCCAGGTGACCACCGGCGGGCGCGGACGGCCACGGGCGAAGTCCAGCTGGTCGATCGCAACCGTGATGCCGGGCTTGTCCTGAACGGCGGCGGCGGCCAGCGGCTGTTTGGCGGTATTCTTGTTGATCGGCATGTAGCCGGTGCCGGAGAACCAGGTGGCGTTGGACTCGGGTGAGGCGGCAAAGCTGATGAACTTGTAGGCGGCGTCCTGTGTTTCCTTGTCGGCTGACGACAGAATGCCGATACCTGCCCCACCGATCGGCACGGCGCACACCTTGTTGCAAGGCATCGGACGAACGGCAAGGTTATCGCCGAGCGCCTTCTTGGAGCGACCGTAGTTGCCGGTTGAATTCAACATGATGCCGACCTTGCCGGCCAGGAAGGCATCCCTGCCGTTGTTTTCCTTGGTCACGCCGTCGGCAGAGGCAACCTTGTGCTCATGTACCAGCGAGGCCATCCATTCATAGGCTTCGATCGTGTTCGGGCTGTCGATCAGGATCTCGCCGGTCTTGCTGTCGATCAGGTCACTGTCGTTATCCATGATGAGACCCCAACGTGCGAACTGGCCCGGTGCGGCAATGCCCGTGATGCCTTCGTCGCCCAGCTTCTCGGTAATCTGTTTGGATACCGCCAGAAGATCGTCGTAGGTCTTGAGCGCCGGCTCTTCGGCAAAGCCGGCCCGCTCGAAGATCTCCTTGTTGTAGTAGAGCACCGGCGTGGAAGAATTGAACGGCACGATGTAGTTCTTGCCCTCAAAGACGCCGACTTCGCGGGCAAAATCGAACAGGTCGTCCTTGAGCGGGTCGTTGTTGACCTTTTCGGTCAGATCCAACAGCACGCCGCGGTCAGCGAAGAGACCATACCGGGTAACTTCCATGATCACCGCGTCCGGCGCCCGGCGCGCCGGGATGGCAGCCTGGAGCTTGGCGACGATATCATTGTAGTTGCCGATGAACTGGGCATCGATCTTGATATCAGGGTTGGCAGCCTGAAAGTTCTCGATGATCTCGCCAAGCGCTTCGCCGCCGCTCCCATCGAAGCTGTGCCAGAATTCAACCGTGACGTCCGCCTGCGCGGCACCGACGCTGCCAGAAAGGCCGATCAGGCCCGCCAACAGCACTTTCTTCAAATTCTTCAACATGGAGTCATCCTTGTCAGAGTGAACTATTTCCGTTTGCGCACGAGACTTTGCCGCCGGTTCCAACGGCGGTCTTTTTTGGTTTGTTCAGCGACTTCCGTGTCCGGCCCCGCTTCCGGGAAGGGGCAGGTTTGCTGGCGAACTCATCTGCGCCAGCGTGGCGGCAGCGATTGACGAAATGCCTTGAATTCCTCCAGGGACCGGATCGATCTACCGCCATCGATACCGGCCAGATCGAGAATGACCGCGTTGGCAATGGTCATCGGCACGACCAGCGACTGGGATTCGCCCGCCTCACCGCGCGAGGCGCAGATCTGATGATCGGGCGCGGGGTCGAACCGGGCCGCGAGCAGGTCCGTCAGCGCCAACCTTGTCACGCCGCGCATGGACGCAATCCCGTTTGCATCGCTGATTTGCTGGGAAGGGCGGCGGAACGCGAGCAGCCAGACGACATCGTCCGGTGAGAGCCTGTTCAGCATCTCGGCAAAGTGATGGGTGCGGTCGCCAAGGTCGGCGGCATCATAGCCGGAGCGCTGCAAGCGCAGGGCAATCAGTGAGGACAGGCTCGCGGCATGACCGCGACCGAAAATGAAGATCTTGCGGGCATCGCGCAGGGCTTCGGAGAAGGCGCGGATATCGCTGTCGGGGACGGCAGTACGCAAGGCCTCGAGGGCGGCAATTTCACTGTCGAGCACGGACGACAGCACTTGCCCTTCTTCCGCCCGCACCAGACGGGCCGCCATGCGGGCGGCCGGGTTCTCGAAGTCGTTGCCTTCCTCAACCAGATTTGCCTGCAGGTAGGCTCGAAATTCCGGATAACCTTCAAAGCCGAGCCGCTTGGCCAGACGCACCGCTGCGGCGGGATGCACGCCCGCGCGAAGGGACACTTCCTTGCCGTTTTCGATGGCGGCTCGGATCGGGTCCTTGACCAGCACATCGAGTAGACGGGTATCGGACCCCGTCAGCCGGGAGGCGTTGCGGGTGATGAGATCGGACAGGAAACCGGAGGATGGCACAGGTTTTGACATGCCATCGTTCTAGTTTTGCAATTTGAATTGCAGGCTACAGTTCGATGAAATTTTTATTACAAAGCCCGGAGCCGGTACAGGTACTGGCACGGGCGACAGCACCAACTGGCCCTCCGGCCAACTCAGGCCTTCCGTTGCAGTTTGAACCGCGAGACGAATTCAGCAGCAAGGGACGCGTCTCCCGACACCTCGACCACGCCTTTGGCGATCAGATCCGCAAGCGGAACTGACCCATAAACGGCTGAAGCCATCCGGTTGCCGTTGCCGGAAAGCACAAAGGGCGTGTCAGGACGGGAAACCGCCTTGGTGTGAACCCTGCCGGAGCTCAGCTGCATCTCGAATGCCTCGCCCTTGAAATCGAATCCGGCAAGCGCGTCTCTTTGCGCCGCAGCCTCCGGAACGACGTTGACACCCATGGATATCATCAAGGCAGACGGGCTGATGAAACGCGTCGGATCGTGACCGGGCACCAGCAACGCCCACCGGCACAGCGATTCCAGCACAGGCAGCAGAGCCTGGCCCGCCTCCGTCAGGGAATACACCCCCAGTCGCTCGTCGTGTTCGATAACATCGACCTCGACGAGCTGTGCAAGACGGCCGGTCAGAACACTCGCGGTTATGCCCGGCAACCCGGCGCGGATCATCTGAAAGCGTTTTGCGGAAAACATAAGCTCGCGCACGACGAGCAGAGCCCACCTGTCACCTATTAGGTTCAGGGCGTGGGCGGCCAGGCACCCCTCGTCATAACGAAGGCGCGTTGTTGTTTTTGTCTCTTTGGTCATTTTTTCATACTGGCAGTTGTTTTTTCATACTAACGCTGTCACGATAATGCTGCAACCGGGATGTTCCCATCATCCCGACAAAAAGGAGGAAATGATCGCCATGTCCTATTTCACAGGTGCGGTAGCGGCTGTTCCGGCCGCAAACAAGCAGAAATATGCCGACCACATCGCCGCTGCCTGGCCTCTGTTCAAATCCTACGGCGCCACCCGCATGGTCGAAACCTGGGGTGTTGATGTTCCGAAGGGCAAGGTTACGGACTTCTACGGCGCCGTCGATGCCAAGGAAGACGAGGCAATCGTGTTTTCCTGGATCGAATGGCCGGACAAGGCTGCTGCCGATGCTTCCTGGGAAAAGATGCAGAACGACCCTGCCATGAAGGAAATTCCGGAAATGCCCTTCGATGGCAGCCGGATGATCTTCGGCGGATTTTCCCCTGTCTATGAGGCAGGCAGGCACAGCGACGCTGGCTATTATCAGGGGTTTCTGCTGGCGGTGCCCGAAACGAACAAGAAGGCCTACGCCGAGATGGCGGACGAAGGCTGGAAGATGTTCGAGAAATTCGGCGCTCTCGGGATGATCGAAAACTGGGGCACGGATGTACCGCGCGGCCAGAAGACCGATTTCTACCGGGCCTCCAAGGTGGAAGACACCGAAGTGCCCGTCTTCAGCTGGGTTGCCTGGCCGGACCGCGCCACATGTGATGCCGCTGCCAAAGAAATGGAAGCGGGGATGGCCGACATGGACATGTCCGCAATGCCTTTCGACGGAATGCGGATGATGTGGGCCGGCTTCGATCCGCTCTTCGACTCGGAGAAAGCCGCATGACCCTTACCCTCTACACCTTCGACTGGCTGCCGGAGTTTCCACGCGGGTTCGTGCGGGATCTACGGGTCCGCTGGGGCCTGGAGGAGATTGGTCGCAGCTACCAGGTTGCGACCGTGCCCGCACACCCCAAGAGCACCGAACACCGCAAGCTGCAGCCATTTACGCAAGTGCCCGTAATCCAGGACGGTGAGCAGACGCTTTTCGAAAGCGGAGCGATCCTTGTCTACCTTTGCGAAGGCACCCCGTTGCTGCCGGACGAGCGGAAAGCGGAAATCTGGCAGTGGCTGTTCGCCGCGCTGAACACGGTTGAATTGTCGGTGATGCACTGGGTCAGCATGATCCTGGCCGGGCGGGTCCCGGAATTCTTCGGCCCTCCTCCGGCAGCTGACGTCAGGGCTCACGCCAAGGCAGACATGGAAACCAAGCTGACTGCGCTACAGCTGGCTCTGGGCGACAAGGAGTGGCTCGACGGTGACTTCTCCGTCGCCGACATCGCGATGGTGGACGTGCTGCGCGTGGTCGCGGCCGAAGAGGCCCTTGATGCCCATCCGCATCTTGCAGCCTATGTCGAACGGGCAACATCCCGCCCCGCTTTCAAGAAGGCCATGGCAGATCACATGCAGCATTGGCAGGCGGCGGACGCCGAACAAGCGAAACGCAGCACGGGCTGACGCGGGCTTTTCCGCAAACAATGTCATGTCGCCTCTGGATCTTTGAGTAGAGCCATCCGGGGCGACGGTATAACTCCAGGACTGGAAACAATGTCGATTGCAAAGAACACGATTTGCCTCTGGTACGAAAAAGACGCCGAGGCCGCGGCACGATTTTACGCTGAAACCTTTCCAGACAGTGCCCTGAAAGCCGTCAACCACGCCCCTGGCGACTATCCTTCCGGGAAAGAGGGCGACGTTCTGACCGTGGAATTTACCGTGCTGGGCATTCCTTGTCTCGGCCTGAACGGCGGTCCCACATTCAAGCACAGCGAAGCGTTCTCTTTCCAGGTTTCGACCGAGGATCAGGAAGAAACAGACCGTTACTGGAACGCCATTGTCGACAATGGCGGCGAGGAAAGCGCCTGCGGATGGTGCAGGGACAAATGGGGCATTTCCTGGCAGATCACGCCGCGCACGCTGATGGAAGCCCTGGCTGCCGGTGGCGGCGAAGCAAAGCGCGCCTTTGGCGCAATGATGGAGATGAAGAAAATCGACGTGGCAGCCATCGATGCGGCCCGCCGGGGCGACTGACCGTACCCGAATGGCCGGAGATTTCGTGAACCAGCCCTGTAATTTCGAGAAATCCGATATGAAGAAATCACTATTAGGTGCAGCTGCAACGTTGCTGATCACAAGCCTTGCGCAGGCAGACACGGTTACCGTGAACGGTCACGACGTCTATTACGAAGTTCACGGAGACCTGGAGACCGGCGAAACGCCGGTTCTCCTCCTTCACGGCGGCATGCAGAGTATCGCCTCAAGCTTTGGCGCCTTCATCCCTGAACTTGTCGAGGACCGGCCAGTGATTGGCGTCGAGCAGCAGGGGCACGGACACACGCCTCTGAATAACGAACCAATCACCCTGGAGACCATGCGCATTGATACCATCGGTGTGCTTGATGCCCTGTCAGTGGAAAAGGTTCATGTCGTCGGGTTCTCGGCGGGTGGCATGCTGGGACTTGACCTTGCGGTCAACATGCCGAACAGACTGGCCTCTCTGACAAGCATTTCCGGCAGCGCCTCGCCAGACGGCTTTGTGCCCGGCATCATCCGAATGCAGAAGGACCCGGACTATGTGCCGCCGGCCGAAGTTCTGGCGATGATGCCGAGCGAAGAGGAATTTGCGGAGATGTTCGCCGAGATTGCGGCCGTGAACCCGGGAGGTGCCGAGGCCGCGCCGGTGACGATGCAAAAAATGAGCAGGTTCATAACCACGGACTGGGGATGGACAGAGCAACAGGTCGCGGCAATTCCCGTGCCGTCGCTGATCATGAACGGTGACAACGACTTCATCCTGGCAGAGCATGCGCTCTATCTGTCAAAAACCATTCCCGACGCCCGCCTGGCAATCCTGCCCGGAACCACGCATATGAACATTCTGAAACAACCAGAACTCAAACCGACGATCAGAAAATTCATCAATGACATGGATAGCCAAGCCGGCGAATGAGGTTTCCTACAGCAATAGCCGAATACCAGCTTCCTTGAGCATGATCTCGGAAACCTCAAAACTGTGATCGAGCTTGCCATCATGCGATGGTCTGGGCGGGCATTCCACACAGGACAGCCCGCTTTGAATGATCGCTCTCGCGCAGTCCGCACAGGGAAACCGGTTGACGTAGAGGGTGCAACCGGCAAGCGCTACACCGGCGCGGGCTGCGTTGTAGATCGCATTGCGTTCGGCGTGTTCCACCCAGAAGAACTTTTCACCGCTCGGGCGATCGAGACGGGTTTCGTCCGTTCCGGAGACCCCGCGCGGCAGGCCGTTGTAACCTGTCGCGCGGATTTCCTGGCCAGGCCCGACAATGACTGCGCCCACCTTGAAGTCGCGATCTTCAGACCATTGTGCGATGTGATCGCACAGCCCGAGAAACCGGTTGCGCCATTTGCCGGATTTGCTGTCCAATGTGCTTCTCCTAGCCTGCAAACAGGTAGCTGGTCTTGACCGTGGTGAAGAATTCCGCCGCGTAGCGGCCCTGTTCACGTGGTCCAAAAGACGATCCCCTGGTGCCGCCGAAGGGAACGTGAAAATCAACACCGGCGGTCGGCAGGTTGACCATCACCATACCGGCCCTGACACGCCGCTTGAAGTCGCGGGCATGTTTCAGGCTTGTGGTGCAGATACCGGCTGACAGGCCGAATTCGGTGTCGTTTGCAACTGTAATGGCTTCCTCGAAGTCGGCCACCTTGATGACGGATCCACAGGGACCGAAAATCTCTTCCCGGTTGATGCGCATGGAATTGGTCGTCTCGAGAAACAGTGCCGGGGCCTGAAAATAGCCGGGCACGGCAAGTTCGAGCCGCTCGCCGCCAATCACCTTTGCGCCTTCTTTCCGGGCGAGGTCCACATAGGCAAGGTTCGAAGAGAGCTGTTTTTCGTCGACCACCGGTCCAATCTGGGTAGCGGGATCAAGCGCATCCCCGACCTTCAAGGCCAGCATTGCTGTTTGCAGTTTCTCAACGAAAGCGTCGTGAATTCCCGCCTGCACGATCATGCGCGAGGACGCGGTGCAGCGTTGGCCGGTGGAAAAGAACGTCCCGTTCAGGCATGCGGAAACGGCGACATCCAGATCGGCGTCATCCAGCACCACCATCGGGTTCTTGCCACCCATTTCAAGCTGGCACTTGCGTTTAAGCCGTCCGCACACTTCGGCAATATGGCTTCCCGTGGCAACGGACCCGGTGAAGGAAACCGCATCGACATCCGGATGGGTGACGATGGCCTCGCCAACAACAGAACCGCGCCCCATGACCAGGTTGAAGACACCGGGCGGACAGCCGCATTCATCCAGCAGCGTTGCGATCACATGAGCGCAGCCCGGCGTCAGGTCCGCCGGTTTCAAAACGACGCAATTGCCATAGGCCAGCGCAGGTGCTGCCTTCCAGGCGGGAATGGCGATGGGAAAGTTCCACGGGGTGATCAGGCCGATCACACCGACCGGCTCACGCGTAACCTCAACGTCGATATCGGGCCGCACGGAGGCCTGCATATCGCCGGTCACGCGCAACGCTTCACCGGCAAAGAACTTGAAAACCTGGGCGGCGCGCATGGTTTCACCGATGCCTTCCGCCAGCGTCTTGCCTTCCTCGCGCGACAGCAGGCGGCCATATTCTTCGGCCCGTTCCGCCAACTTTCGCCCAACCGCTTCCAGCAGATCATGGCGGGTCTGCGGCGTTGCCGTTGCCCAGCCCGGCGCGGCCTTGCGCGCTGCCGTGACGGCGGCATCGACATCGTCAACGCTTCCCTGGGCATAAAGGCCAACGACGTCATCGGTGTTCGAAGGATTGCGGTTTTCGGAATAGGTGTTGGAAGGCAGCCATTTGCCGCCGATCAGATTATCGTGCTTTGTCATTGGAATTCCGGTTTCAAAGGGTTTCGGCAATGCGGTCGAGAGACCCGCATGCGGCATCGTCCAGTTGTTGAAAGGGAGGCAGGACGCGGTTCCAGGCACTTTCATCAGCGCGCCGGCCGACAAGATATTTGACCGCAGGCACCAGCGGGTGGGCAGCAATGTCCGCCCGTATGCTGGCGACCCGGCCAGCCACTGCCTTGTCTGCAGGATCCTGCAGGAGCCGCGCACAAAGGGGCGCGCTGATGTTCACGGTGGCGGAAATGCACCCTGCGAACCCGGCTCCAGGGCCTTCCGCGAGTGCCGTTTCAGAACTTGGGAACACCTTCAGGTCTGGCAGCCGCCGGACAAGCTCCCGGCAATAGTCGAGATCGCCGGAAGAATCCTTGATACCCGTGAACCTTTTCGGATGGGCTTTTGCCAGACGCTCGACGACATCCGCCGGTATCTTCAAGCCCGTCATCTGTGGGAAATTATAGAAATAGATCTCGATCGGTGTCGCGCCGAGTGCCCGGTCCAGCGCTTCGTACCAGGCAACCAGCCCCTCTTCGGTGACAGGCTTGTAGTAGAACGGCGGCAGGACCAGCGCGACGCCATAGCCCATGTCGGCAGCTGCGCGCGTGAGGTCCAGCGTGTCCTCAAGGGACGTGAGACCCGTGCCGACCATAAGACGGCTTGTATCAAAGGCCTCGGCCGCCCAGGCCATCACTTGCTTGCGCTGGGCCAGACCTAGAGAATTTGCCTCACCGGTCGTACCCAGGATGTTCAGGGCATCGCACCCGTTGGCCATCGCCCAGGTGCAATGTTCCAGAAAGGTATCTTTCACCGGTGCGCCATGCGCATCGAGCGGTGTCGGTACCGCCGCAACTATCCCCTTCATGTCGTCTGTTCCTCAAAATCGCGTTTGAAAAAATCCCGCACCGCAGGGTGGTCCCGGAAAGGCGTATCGCCCCTGGTCCAGCCACCTGGCGAAACCAGCCCTCCGTTCGGACCCTGGAACACATCCTTGTTGATCTCGATGAACGCCCGGTCCGCACCGGTCACCTCGTCGTCGTAGCGGATCGCGTCGACCGGGCAGATGCTCTCGCACATGCCGCATTCGATGCATTCTTCGGGGTGGATGTAGAACATCCGCTCGCCTTCATAGATGCAGTCGACCGGACAGGACGTGGTGCAGATCCCGTCCTTCACATCAATGCATTCGCTCTTGATGATCAGCGCCATCTTGATCTCTCAACTCATTTGCCTTGCCAGACCGGCGCGCGCTTTTCCCGGAACGCCCGAACCCCTTCGAGGGAATCTTCTGACGTGAGGGCGGCGATCAGTTCGGGAGACCGCACGGCCTGTGCCTGGTCGGGCGGCATTTCACCGGTTTCGCGTACCGTGGCCTTGATCGCCTGCACGCAAAGCGGCGCACTTGCCAGAATGTCGGCAATCCAGCGGTCCACTTCCGCATCGAGTTCGTCCTGCGGCACGACGGCATTGACGAGCCCGTAGCGCTCCATCTCCACCGCGCTTGCCATCCGGCCGGTCATCATCAGTCCGACAGCGATATTGCGGGGGACAAGACGCTGAAGCAGTGTCATCCCGCCTGCCAGTGGAAGGTTGCCCACCTTTGCTTCGGGCAGGCCGAACCTGGCCTTATCGCTGGCAATCACGATGTCGCAGCCGAGAACCATTTCCATGCCGCCGCCGAGCGCAAGACCGTTGACGCGGGCAATCACCGGCACCTTCAAGGAGCGCCTCAGGGCGATGCCTCCGAACCCAAGCGGGTTTGCGGACGCCCAATATTCAAGCCCACTCAGTCCGTTATTATCCTTCAGGTCCGCACCGGCGGAAAAGGCACGTTCACCCGAACCGGTCAACACCACGCAGCGCACGGTCGGATCGGCTTCGATCTTCCGCCAGATGGTTTCCAGCTCGTCCGAAGTTGCCCTGTCGACCGCGTTCATGCGCTCCGGGCGGTCGATGACAACCCGGGCGACATGGTTTTCGAGGGTGAAAAGGACACTCATTCCGCCGCCCCTGCCACCTGTTGCAGGCCGAACTCCGCAATGACTTCGTCGGTGTGTTCGCCCAGGCGCGGCGGCGCGTGCCGCAGTTTCAGGGGGGCTTCACTCAAGTGCACGGGTGACCCCACGACCCTCAAGGGGCCAAGGACCGGATGGTCGAAATCCAGCAGCATGCCGTTGATGGCGGTCTGCGGGTCTTCGAGTGCCTCTCCGAGCGCCCGCACGGGTGCGCAAAGCAGATCCTGCTCTTCCAGCCTGGCGATCCAGTGCGCCGTCGTGTCCGTTGCGAAGACAGCCCGAAACCGGTCCTGCAGATAGGGCTTGTTGGCACGCTGGCTGGCGAGGTCCGGATAGGTGGGTGAAAGGTCCTCGATGCCAAGCGCGGTGCAGATGTCGCGCAACGGATTAGCCTTGAAGGCACCGACCACCACCAGAGCACCGTCAGTGGTGTCGAAGACACCGGTCAAGGGCATGGCGGCCCAGTTCAGCACTTCGCGGTGCTTGGTCCACTGTGCGGCTTCCTGCATCTGCATCGCGATCATGGAATCGTAGAGCGAAACGGAGACCCTCTGGCCGCGACCGGTCTTCGTCCGTGCCAGCAAGGCCGCCAGAATGCCCTGAACCAGGTGCATGCCTGCCGTATAGTCGCACAAGGTGGTGGGATAGATGGACCGCTCGATAGACGGGTCAGCGGTCTTTTCCATGACACCGCTCATCGCCTGGGCCAGAACGTCCTGCCCGCCCTTGTGGGCATAGGGGCCCTTCTCGCCAAAGCCCGTTCCGGATGCACAGATGATGCGGGGATTGATCGCCTGGAGCGCCTCATAGCCGAAGCCCAGACGGTCCATGACACCGGCGCGGAAATTGTCTACGACCACGTCCGCGTTGCGCACCAGATCGTACACCATCTGCTTGCCCTCATCGGACTTGGTGTCGATCTCGACAGACCGCTTGTTACGGTTCAGCGACGAGAAGACGGCGTTGTTCATGCCCTCTTCCGACCGCACGTCGAAGAAGTGCCGCGACAGGTCGCCTGCACCGGGGCGCTCGATCTTGATGACGTCCGCACCGAAGTCGGCCAGCATCTGGGTTGCACATGGCCCCAGCATGACCTGGGTGAAGTCCAGAATGCGGACACCGGAGAGTGGGAAAGCTTGGGTATTCACGTTTGTTATCCTTTTTATTCTGCCGCGACGGTGCCTTCGACGAGCGCATTTGCTGATGGGATGTCGCCGGGGTCGGCGCCCTGGGCACGCATGCGTTTCTGGATCGTGGCAACGTCGGCGTCGCGCAGTGCACAGTTCTGTTCCAGAGCGACCGCAACGGCGACGCCCGCGGCTTCGCCCTGCGCCATGCACGGCGGTATTTCCCGCGAAAGCTTCTGGGCTTCGCTCTCAACCGAGTAGTGGCGGCCAGCAACGATCATGTTGTCGATGCCCTTGGGCAGCAGGGCCCTGTAAGGCGTGTAGTAGTCCCTGCCCCGGCAGACGCTGTCGGAGAAATGACGGCGGGAGCGCACGTCATCGCGGGTGACCACATATTCGCCCTGCAACAGACGGGTCTGGCGAATGCCGAGTTGTTCCGCGGCACCCAGCATCTTGGCGTTTTCGAAACCGGGCAGATTGGCGCGCACGAAGGCGAGCAGCTTCATCATGCGCTCGCGGCCTTCGACTTCCGCCGCCAGCATGTGTTCCGGCGACAGGCCGTCATACCCCGGCATGTGCGGGCAATTGCACCAGACGATGCCCGGCAGCGGCGTCTTCAGCCACCACATGCCCCAGGCTCCACCGATCACCCGGCGCACCTGACGGTCCAGGGCCTTGTATTCTTCCGGATTTTCGAACTCGAAGGCTTCCGCCTTGTCCGTGTCGACGTCGCACAGGCGGAACACGGTTGTAACGATGTACTGTCCGGTCTGGAAAGACGCCCCTGCGGAGGATGCAACATCCAGATCGCCGCTGGCATCGATCACCATCTTCGCCTTGATCGCCTGACGGCCAAGCTTGGTCTGGCAGATCACTCCGGTCACACGGCCGTCTTCCACCATTGCTTCGGAAAACCACGAATGCAGGCGCAAATTGACACCTGCCTCACGAGCCAGGTCGAGGCTCACCCGTTTCCAGCAATCGGGGTCGAAGGCAACTGCGTGAATGATCGGCTGAGGCATGCCGGTCTTGTGAAAATCGATGCAGCCCCAACGGGACCACTTCTTCCACATTTCCCAGTTGGTCAGGCAATCTTCCGGCGGCGGAAAAACTGCGCCATCCTGAGCCGACATCCGGTCGACGAATTCGTTGACGATGCCCGTCGTGACAATTTCGTTGCCCTCGTTGACCATATCATCGAGCACCAGAACCATTCCGCCGGAGGCCATGCCGCCAAGGTGGTGGTAACGCTCGAGCAGGGTCACCGAGCAGCCGTTTCTGGAAGCCGATACGGCGGCACTCAGGCCGGCGGGGCCACCGCCGATGACAACCACGTCGCAGTCTGCGACGACCGGAACCTGCTCATTGCGGGTCAAGGAAATCTGCGTTGTGTTGGTGCTCATTTCGGCGCACTCCTCCCGTTGGGCCGCCAAGCGACGGCCCGGTTTCAGTTCAGATTTTCGTTTGGTTCAGATCCGCTTCACCACCGCACGATCATGCGTTCGGCAATGGAAACAGCGGCAAACATCAGCACCGACAGGCCCGACGACAGGAAGACTGTCGCGTAGAGCAAGGCGGAGCGGAAATTGAACGTGGCATCGATGATCAACGCACCCAGCCCGACATCCGCGCCAACCCATTCCCCGACGATGGCGCCGATGACACAGGTGGTGGCTGCGATCTTCAGTGCCGAAAACAGGAACGGCAGCGAAGACGGCAGGCGGATCTTCCAGAACACTTCCGACTTGGAGGCGGACAGGATCCGTGCCAACTCCAGCGCCTGAGGGCTGACCGACTGCAGGCCGCGTACCATATTGACCAGTGTCGGGAAGAAACAGATCAGGGCAGCGATGACGACCTTTGCGGTCAGTCCGGCTCCGAAGATCAGAACCAGGATCGGGGCAATGGCCAGGATCGGAATGGTGTTGATGAACACCGCGATCGGGAAGAACGCCCGCTCCACCATCCGGCTGTGCACGAAGGCGATCGCGATCAGCACTGCAGCCACGTTGCCGACGACAAAGCCGAGCACGCTTTCGAACAGTGTTGGCCAGAAGTTCCGCATCAACTGCGGAAATTCGGTCACCAGCGTTGTTGCGACTTCGCTCGGAGCCGGGGCGATGTAGCTCGGCACTCCAAAGGCCCGGACGCCGATTTCCCAGGTGGCGATCAGGCCGACCGCAGTCAGCACCGGGGTCGCGACAGCAGTCAGCCGTGCCCTGCGCGCCATGGCCTTTTCGGCAGCGTCATCATCCACCGGCATGCCCATCGTTTCGTCGACGGCAGTCATCAGCACGCCTCCAGAAGTTTGCGCAAATGCGCGGAGTATCGGGTGAATTCCGCCGTATCCCGCAACTCGGTGGTGCGCGGATATGGCAGATCGATATCGACGATCTCGTGCAGGCGGCCCGGATGCGCCTTGAGCATCAGCACCTTCTGCCCCAGAAAGACCGCTTCCGGGATCGAGTGGGTTACGAACAGGATCGTCACGCCGGTTTCCTCCCAGACCTTCAGAAGCTGAAGGTTCAGGTGGTCGCGGGTCATCTCGTCGAGCGCACCGAAGGGCTCGTCCATCAGCAACAGCTTCGGTTTGCAGACCAGTGCACGGGCAATCGCCACACGCTGGCGCATGCCTCCGGAAAGCTCGTGCGGCAGTGCGTGTTCGCGGCCCTTGAGCCCGACGAGCTCAAGCAGTTCCATCGGCGACTTGTCGCTGACGGGGATCTGGATCCCGCGGCTCTGCCCCATTTCCAGGGGCAGCTGGACGTTCTCCAAGGCCGTGCGCCAGGGCAGCAGCGTCGCGTCCTGAAACACGAAGGCAAATTCCCGTGCCAGACGGGCAGCCTCGGTCGTCTTGCCGAAGATCGACACGTCCCCGGATGCAGGCGGGATGAGATCAGACACCAGCCGGAGCAAGGTCGACTTGCCACACCCCGACGGACCAAGGATGGAATAGAAGGCTCCCGCCTCGATCTCCAGGCTGATGTCCTGGATCGCGGTGAACTGACCGAACTTGACCCAGGCATTGCGCAGGCTGGCTGCAGGCACCAATGTGCCTGCGTCCAGATTTTCCAATACCGCTTCCATGGCCTTAACCGACCTTCGGGCGGCTGTCTGCGGTGCTCTCCAGGACCGACAGCGTCATCACATCGTCGACGGCAGGCGCCCCGTTCGCGAATTGCTCGAGATTTTCGTAAGTCTCGATCTGGGCCTGCCAGTTTTCGCGGGTCATGGTGCCCCAGCCGTTTTCGGCGGTCTTTTCGTTGAAGGAATATCCGACCACCAGCGGCACCGCCTTCAGTTCGCTTTCCCTGTCCAGGTTCGGCAGGCGCTCGACCAGATAGTTGACGGCTTCTTCCTGGTTCTCACGAACCCAGCCCCAGCCGCGCGAGATGGCGCGGATCATGGCCTGCACCTTGTCGCCATGCTCGTTCAGCACCGTGTCCGTGGTGTAGAAGGGGTTGGCATAAAGCTGGATGCCGGCATCCCACAGGGACATGTCGACACGCTGGTCCCCTAGGATCGAAAGCGCGTTGACGTTTGTCTTCCAGCCGGTAATCGCATCGACCTGCCCCGTCAGCAGCGGCGCCATGTCACTGCCGATGACCTTCAGTTCAACCTGATCCTCGGATATGCCGTTCTTGGCCAGAAGCGCGCGGAACAGGATCCGTCCGGTCGCCTGAGTGCCGATGGTCTTGCCGATCATGTCCTGCGGTGTCTTGATCGGGTTCTTCTTGAGCGAGAAATACGTGTAGGGATGCTGCTGGTAACCGGCGGCAATACATTTCACCGGAATGCCCGCCGAGCGCGCCAACATGAGAGAGGGGCTGGAAGACACCTGGCCGAGATTGGACCGCCCGGAAGCGACGGACGCCACACCATCGACATTCGGCCCCCCCGGCACGATTTCGAATTCAAGACCTTCTTCCGCAAAATAGCCCAGCTTGTCGGCCGCGATTTCTCCCAGGTTGCCGTTACCGGCCAGCCAGCCGAGCTGCATGGAAACCTTGAAGGTGTCCTGAGCAAAGCCTGGGACGATATTCACAAGTGTTCCGGCGCCTGCCAGACCAGCGCCCGCGGCCATGGTCTTGAGCATCGAGCGGCGGTTCAATCCATTCGAGAATAGGTATGACATACTGTTGGTCCCCCTCATTTGAGATTGGGCGGTTTGTGGCCGACTGTTCCCCTTGCCGACTTCACAGTGAACTCTAACGGGAAGATGCACGGTGCAAAAAGTGCAAAAACATGCTAACGGTGATGCATAAAATGCACCGCACTTTGTGATGCACTGTTTGCCACTCTGTCCGGGGGGACATCGTGCATTCGAATTTTCTGCGTTATTTCGACGAAGTCGCCCGCCAGGGCTCCATCCGCAAGGCATCTGCGGTTTTGAACGTGTCTTCCACCACGGTGAACCGGAAGATCATCAGCACCGAGAACGAGATGGGTGTTCGCCTGTTCGAGCGCACCCCCGAAGGCGTGACGCTGACCGATGCGGGGGCCATCGTCCTGGAACACTGCCGCAAGACGCTGCAGGATTATGAACGCACCCGCACCATGCTGGACGATATCCGCGACCTTCGGTCCGGGCACCTCAACATTGCCGCCATCGATTCCGTAACCTACGGCCTGTTGCCCCGTATCCTGCTCGACTTCAACCGGATCTATCCGCAGGTCACCTATTCGATCACCACCGCGCAGCCGGACGAGATCATCACCGCTGTCGCGGGCGGGATCGCCGATATCGGCATTACCTTCACCTTCGATCTGCATCCAAACGTTCGGGTTATTTCCGACAAGACCGCGCCGATCGGCATCATCATGCGATCCGACCATCCCTTCGCAGGCCGAACTAACCTTGCCATAGAGGAACTCTCCGGCCAGAAAATGGTGCGCACCGTGGATGCGCGCGGCCGCAATTCCATCATCGATCAGGCAATCTCGGGCATGTCCTCTGCGCTCTCGACCAACTGTTTTACCGACACCTTGCACGTGGCAAAACAGATGATCCTGGCCGGCCGAGGCCTCGGCCTTTACACCAAGATCGGTTTCATTGACGAAATCGACCAGGGCATTCTCCGCTTCGTGCCCTTGATGCATGACATCCTGTCCAACCTGCGCATTGGTGTCGTCATGTCCGCCTCTTCCGGCATCTCGCCGCCCGAACGGTTGCTCGGCAACGAAATCAAGCGCGCCCTCACCCAGCTCCGGCTGGATTCCTGAGTTTGCAAGAACACTGCCTCTCGGCTGAAGACCTGTTGTCCGTGAACTGCACTCTGTCTGCCGTATGGTTCAAATCGACATTGAGAACCGGCGCAGTGAAACAGCAATTGTAATTATCGAAAAAAGCGATACAAATAGCTGTTCCAGATTTACAGCCGGGAACAACCCATGCGCGCAAATTTTCTGATCGTCGATCCCGTCAAGGACAAGATCGCCATGAAGGCGATCGCTTCCCAGCCTCGCCTGCACCTGTTGCAGGAGCTGGTACGGACACCCGGGATGAACATCAACGCGCTTTCGGAAGCTTCCGGCATGCCGCAATCCTCCGTCTCCACCCACATCCAGGTTCTGGAAGAAGCTGGCCTGGTGCGAACGGAAGTGCAGCGGGCGAAGAAGGGCAGCCAGAAGACGACCTTCGCCATCTACGATGAGATCATCCTGGCCTTCCGCTCGTCGGAAGAACGCATCGAGCCGAACCAGATCGAAGTATCGATGCCGCTCGGCCTTTACACCAACAGCCTCGTCACTGCTCCTTGCGGCATCTGCTCGACCGAAGGGATCATTGGCCTTCTCGATGTGCCGGAAACTTTCATGGATCCGGAGCGGATGAAAACGGCTTTGTTGTGGTTTACCAGTGGCTTCGTCGAATATCAGTTCCCAAACAATGCCAAGCTGACTGGCAAGCAGATCGACGGTCTGGACGTGGTGATGGAGGTGAGTTCCGAGGTGCCGGGCACCATGAGCAACTGGCCCTCCGACATCGTCCTGTCGATCAACGGCAAGGAAATCGGCGTCTGGACGTCCCCGGGTGATTTCGGCGACAAGCGCGGGGCCTACACACCCGACTGGTGGAAGCTTTCCGGTTCGCAATACGGCATGCTGAAGACCTGGAGCGTCGGCAGGAACGGCACCTTCGTGGACGGTCACAAGATCTCCGATATCAAGACAGAAGACCTCCAGCTCGACGAACACCGGTCGGTTCGGTTGAAGATCGAGGTAAAGGCCGAAGGACGGCACCCGGGCGGAATCAACGTCTTCGGCCGCGGTTTCGGCAATTACGATCAGGACATTATTTTGCGGCTGCACACCCGCAATTGACCGAAACTGCACTTGAAAAGACGTGGGGACATTCACTTCTGGTTGCACCGCAACAACATTGTCCAGTTGACAATTTTCGCCAAGCTCGCATTCTTATCAGAAATAAAGATTCATATCGATTTATTCGATATATATTTCTGGGAGAATGCGAATGAAGGCACGCGTCACCGTGCATCGGGATTTCCGAATCAGTTCCATCGATGAGCGGCTTTATTCCGCATTCATTGAACACATGGGACGGGCGATCTATTCCGGCATTTATGAACCTGACCATCCGCAGGCCGATGCCAACGGCTTTCGCAAGGACGTGCTGAAATTCGTACAGGACCTCAGGATCCCGGCCATTCGTTACCCGGGCGGCAACTTCGTTTCCGCCTACAACTGGGAAGATGGTATCGGCCCGAAGGACAAGCGCCCCGTCCGCCTCGATCTTGCCTGGCGCAGCAAGGAAACCAACCAGGTCGGCATTGACGATTTCGCAATCTGGGCGGAACAGGCCGGCATCGAGATGATGCTGGCCGTCAACCTGGGTTCGCGTGGTCTGGAAGAGGCACGCAACTTCCTGGAATATGTGAATTTTCCCGGAGGCACCCAATGGTCCGACCTGCGCCGTTCCAATGGCCGCGAGGATCCCTACGGGGTCAAGATGTGGTGCCTCGGCAACGAAATGGACGGCCCCTGGCAGATCGGCCACAAGGTCGCCACGGAATACGGCCGGCTGGCCAACGAGACGGCCAAGGCGTTCAAAGGCTTCGACCCGACGATCGAGGCAGTCGTCTGCGGCAGTTCAAACGACCGCATGCCCACCTATCCCGAATGGGAACGCGAAGTCCTGGAAGAGTGCTACGAGAACGTCGACTACATCTCGCTGCACAAGTATTTCGGCAACAAGAGCAAGGACACGCTCAACTACTTCGGCAAGATCGAGGAAACCGGCCGCTACATCCAGACCATTGGCGGTGTCATCGATTACGTGAAGTCCAAGAAGCGTGCGAAGAACGACGTCCATATCTGCTTCGACGAGTGGAATGTGTGGTACCACATCCGCGAGGACGACAGCCGCCGCATCAAGGAATGGGACTGGCCGGAAGCACCCCCGCTGCTTGAGGAGAACTACAACTTCGAGGACGCCCTCTTCGTCGCCGGCCTGCTCAACGAGTTCATCCGCCGCTCCGACCGTGTGCGTATTGCCTGCATTGCCCAGCTGGTCAACGTAATCGCCCCTATCCGGGCGGAAAAGGGCGGGCCCGCCTGGCGTCAGACCATCTATTACCCCTATCAGTTCGCGTCTCTTTACGGCCGCGGTGATGCACTGAACGTTGCTGTGGATGCACCTACCTACGACTGCTCCGTTGCCGACGACGTCTGCTACCTCGACGTTGCCGGGGTACACGACAAGGCAGCAGGCACACTGACGCTTTTCGTCCTGAACCGGCATCTGACCGAAACGGCCGATCTCGACGTGTCCTTGACGGGTTTCGGCTCGCCGTCCCTGGCCGAACATCTGTCCATGGAAGGCTACGGCCTCAATGACACCAACGGTCCGGACAAGCCGGACAACGTGGTTCCCGGCAAGGGGACAGGTGTTGGCGTGGAGGATGGTCAGCTCAAGGGCAAGCTTGCGCCGCTTTCCTATCATGTCCTGCGGTTGAGCGTCGGCTGAGGGGATCCATGCAATGGGGGTTCAGCTTCGCAACATACGCAAGGTCTTCGGCCCGGTCGGGGTGATCCATGATGTCAGCATGGACATTCCGACGGGTGAATTCGCGGTCTTTGTCGGTCCTTCCGGTTGCGGAAAATCGACATTGCTGAGGATGATCGCAGGCCTCGAGGACACAAGCGGCGGCAAGATCTCGATCGAAGGCACCGATGTGACCTGGCAGGAACCGGCCAAACGCGGCGTTGCCATGGTCTTCCAGTCCTATGCGCTTTATCCGCATCTTTCCGTCTTCGAGAACATGGCCTTTTCCATGCGTCTGAAGCGGGCGCCGAAACAGGACGTGCACGACAAGGTGATGGAGGCGGCCCGCATCCTCCAGCTTGAGGAACAGCTGCAGAAGAAGCCGTCTCAACTCTCCGGAGGCCAGCGTCAGCGGGTTGCGATCGGACGGGCGATCGTGCGCCAGCCCAAGGTGTTTTTGTTTGATGAGCCTCTGTCGAACCTGGATGCGGAATTGCGCGTCCAGATGCGGCTGGAACTTGCCCGGCTGCACAAGCAGATCGGCGCGACGATGATCTATGTCACCCACGATCAGGTCGAGGCCATGACACTGGCCGACCGGATCTTCGTCCTGAAACAGGGCGTCGTGCAGCAGGCCGGAAAGCCGCTTGATCTCTACGACGACCCCGACAACAAATTCGTCGCCGGTTTCATCGGATCGCCGGCCATGAACTTTCTGCCGGCAATAGTGCTCGGCCGGGAAGGCGACTGCCTGCGCATTGCCATCAACGGAACGGACGCAGTCCTGCTGGCGAAAGTTTCCGGCGATCTTCCGGCCGACAGCCGGGTCACCGTCGGATTGCGTCCGGAACACCTGACCAGCGCGGACACGGGCATTCCCGTGACCGTGGAAATGGCGGAGGACCTGGGAGGTGTTTCCTACCTGCACACGCATATGCCGGACGGCCGCGAGATCGTCGTTGAATGGCGCGGCAGCCGCCATGCCGGGGGCGGTGAAGCAATCAAGCTCACCTGCACGCCGGAACAGGTTCTGGTCTTCAACGAGCAGGACCAGCGTATTCGGTAGACCTGCTGTCTGCCTGGTACCTTTGAACCGGCCTTGATGGGAAATGCCGGTTTTTCATACGGGAGGAAGAGTCGATGAAATACCTTAAGACACTTCTGGCAGCGGGGGCGATGAGCCTTGCCAGCCTGCCGGCATTTGCCCAGCAGGACATCACCTGGTGGGACTTTCTGAGCGGTGGTGACGGCGTTCGCATGAAAGCGTTGATCGCACGCTTCAACGAAGAGCATCCGGACATCAAGATCAACGGAACCACTCTGGAATGGGGCGTGCCCTTCTACACCAAGGTGCGCACTTCCGTTGCCGTTGGCCAGGGCCCGGACGTGATGACCTATCACCTGTCGCGCATGCCGCTCGGGCTTGAGGAAAATGTGCTGGACGTGATCAGTGATGACGATCTTGCCGCCGCCGGTCTCAGCAAGGATGACTTCTTCCCGGCAGCCATTGCCGCCGCGAGCGATGCGGACGGCAAGCTCCACGCAGTGCCGTTCGATATCCACGCGATCGTGCTCTACGTAAACAAGAGTTATTTCGAAGGATCCCGCTTCCTTGATGACCAGGGCAACCTGACCGGCATTGAAAGCCTCGCCGATTTCGAGGAAGCGCTTGCGCTTGCCAAGGAAAACGGCTCCGAAGCGCCCGTTTCCTACGCAACGGGTGACGACGGCGGCACCTACCGGGTCTTCTTCACCCTGCTCAAGCAGCAAGGCGGCGAGCTGATCACCGATGGCGAGGTTCTGGCAGGCGACAATCTGGACAAGGCCGCCAATGCCATCGAAATCATGACCAACTGGCACAAGCAGGGCTGGCAGCCGGAGCAGGCCGAATACGAAGCCTCGGTTGCGTTGTTCACGTCCGGCAAGGCCGCTTTTCACATGAACGGCGTCTGGGAAGTGCCGACCATGGTCGACATGGCGGAAAAGGGAACGCTCGGGTTCGACTGGGGTGCGGTACAAATTCCGACGCTGCTTGGAACCACGGCCACCTGGGCGGATTCCCACGCCTTCGCCATTCCTCAGGGAACGGAAATGAGCCCGGAAAAACGCGCGGCGGTGATGACCGCAATCGGCTGGATGGAGAAGAACTCGATCTCCTGGGCCGGGGCAGGACATATTCCAGCCTACAAGCCTGTCGCGACCAGCGATGAATTCGGGGAAATGGAACCGAACGCCACCTATTCGTCACTCGCCGAAACCGCGGCCTACGACCCAAGGTCGCCGATCGCAGGGGTGGCCTCGCCTGTCTATGATGCAGCCATCAACATCATCTCGCCCGCCATGCATGGCTATCTGGAGCCTGCACAGGCAGCACAGCAGATGAAAGACGAGCTTCAGTCGAAGCTTCAATAGACGAAGGCTTTGCCCGGGACGCCTGCCGCACGCACACCATATGCGGCAGGCGTCTCCTGCGGCGAGAAAAGGACGATTACTCAAGTGGCCATGATTACCAACCGGCGCAGGGAAGTGGCGGTCGCAATGACGCTCATCGCGCCCTTTGCCTTGACCTTCGTGCTGGTCTTTCTCTATCCGACGATCCGGATGATCGAGCTGAGCTTCACCAACGCGCCCCTGATCGGTCCGGGGGAATGGGTCGGCCTTGCCAATTTCAAACGGCTGCTTACCGACAACCTCTTCTATACATCTCTGAAGAACAACGGTTATTTCGTTCTCCTGACCGTCGTTCCGACGACCGCACTGGCCCTTGCCATTGCAATGATGATCACGCGCCTCAAGGGGCCGCTTCAGGCGCTGATCCTCGCGCTTTTCTTTCTTCCCTACATTCTGCCCGTGTCGGTGGTGACGCAAATCTGGGCCTGGATGCTGGACTTCCAGTTTGGGGTGCTGCAGCCGGTGTTCGCGTTCTTTACCGGCAAACCGGTACCGGTCTTCAAGAACCCCTATTGGGTCATGCCGACGGTCGCCACGGTGACTATCTGGTGGACCAATGGCTTCAACGTGCTTCTGTTCATCGCGGGCCTTCGAAACATCTCCAGCGACTACTATGAAGCAGCGGCACTGGACGGGGCGACACGCTGGCAACTGTTCACCAAGGTCACCTGGCCCCTGCTCTGGCCGGTAACCGCCCTTGTCCTGACCCTTCAGTTGATCCTGCAGCTCAAGATCTTCGACCAGATCTACCTGTTGTCGTCCGGTGGGCCGTTCAATTCGTCCTACGTTCTGCTTCTGATGGTCTACCGGGAAGCCTTCCAGTTGAACCACGGCGGCTATGCTTCTGCCATCGCCCTTGTTCTGTTTGTGCTGATCGTGGTCGTGTCGGTGCTGCAGTTTCAGTTGCTGCGCGCGGGAGGGAACAAGCAATGAAGACCCGCAAACTGGAAAACTGGGTTCTGGGCATCGGCAGCCTCTTGGCGGCGGCCATCTGGATCTTCCCTCTCTACTGGGCGTTCATCACCTCGATCCGCACCGAGGAAAGGGTCGTCAGCGAAGGCGCGGGTGTCATTCCGGACGAGTTCAACCTGACCTCCTACATCGACGTTCTGTTCGATACCAAGCTGCTCAACTGGTACTGGAACTCCATCGGCACATCCGTGATCATCACGCTGGTTGTCATTGTCTCCGGCATGATGTGCGCCTATGCCATCTCCCAGATGCGCTTTCCCGGCCGGAGGCTGCTTTACGGCGTGGTGCTCGCCAGTTTCATGGTGCCCTCGCAGGCGCTTGTGGTGACGCAGTTCATCCTGATGAACGACATGGGCCTGATAAACACCTGGGCCGGCATCATCCTGCCGCAGCTCATCGTTCCGGTGGTGATCATCGTCTACAAGCAGTTCTTTGACGCCGTACCGAAGGAAATGCGCGAGGCCGTCGTCCTGGATGGCGGCGGTGACTATACGCTGCTGTTCAGGATCTACCTGCCGCTCAACTGGGGCATCACGACCGCTCTGGCAATCATCACCTTCATCATGGCCTGGAACCAGTTTCTCTGGCCTTTCCTCGTCATCACAACGGAGAACCAGATGACGATCCCGGTCGGGATCACCCAGGTGAACGATGCCTTTGGCGTCTATTACGCCCGTCTGATGTCCGTCGCGCTTCTGGGTGCCATGCCCGTCGCCGTTGCCTATCTGATCTTCCAGAAGAAGGTGACGGAAGCCGTCATGATCTCCTCGGGCGTGAAAGGCTGAAACCTGCCCTTTCGGGAGCATTTCTTCTTCCGGTTTCCTGAAACTCTTCAGCCCCGCGAACAATGTCGCGGGGCAATCGGTCTTCTGCAGGCACTTGGATGCGGGCACTGCAGTTCATATGTCTACGTCGACAAGATCAGAATGACGAAGACAGTTGAGCACTCACACCGTGTGTGTTTGGCAGACGGATGAGGAGTTCAGAATGACAGTTGGAGCCGGTCTCCCGATCGTCCTGGCGGGACCGATCCTGCGCCATGTCACGGCGAACAACGTTAGCGTCTGGCTCGCCACATCCCGACATTGCGATGTTCGATTTGAGTTTTTCCCCGAAGCACAGCCGGACCTTAACCAGACATATGAAACCGGCGACCAGGACTGGCAGGTTCTGAAGGCGGGAGAGAGCCTCTATTATCATCTCGTCGATATCGAACTGGGCACTTCGCTCCCCATCGATGTCCTGATTTCCTATCGCCTGAGCGTCAAGCCGACTGGTGAAGCAGGGACAGCGTGGCAGGATCACACGGTTTGGGCGCCCGATCTCTGCTATCCGGGACGTGACCTGCCCTGTTTCAAGGTGCCGGACCGTATCACCTCCCTGTTTCACGGGTCCTGCCGCAAGCCGCATGCGCGAACCCCTGACGGCCTTGCCGGAGCCGACCTTGTCCTGAGGCAGGCCCTCGGCCCTGAGGGCGAAACCACAGCCAGCAGTCCCGCCTTGCCATCGCTGCTCGTGATGAGCGGTGACCAGGTTTATGCCGACGACGTTGCCGGACCGATGTTGCAGGCAATCAGCCTGCTTGTCGAAAAACTGGGCCTGCCGGACGAACCGCTGGACGGCGTTGAGCCTGACCTGCCGGCGTCGGGCAACGAACTGCGGAATGTCGGCAACCTGCTCTATCACCGCGATACGCTTCTGCCCCGGGTCTACAAGAACAAGACCGTGTTCGACGTCCTGTTCGGAGGCACCGAAAAACCGGTTTTCACAACCCAGCACGCCCGCAACCACCTCGTCACACTTGGCGAAATGCTGGTCATGTATCTGTTGGTCTGGTCGCCGGCGTCCTGGCAAGGCATGCCGGAGCTGAAAGCGCCGGAAGGCCTGGAGGCCAAGGACGCGGAGATGTACGCAGAAGAGACGGTAACGCTAAAGGATTTCCGGGCTGATCTGCCTGCCTGCAGACGGGTCATGGCGCATCTTCCGACGGCAATGATTTTTGATGATCACGACATCACCGACGACTGGAACCTGTCGCTTGCGTGGGAGCAGGCCGCTTACAGCCACCCCTTGTCGCGCCGGGTTATCGGCAATGCGTTGGTCGCTTATGCTCTGAACCAGGCCTGGGGAAACCGGGCACGCACGATCGGTCCGGACATTCTTCCGCCCGTGCAGGCCGCCCTTGCCGATCCCGGTTCCGAGGCGCATGAGACCGCGATCACCACGCTGCTGGAGTACGAGGAGTGGGACTACCAGTGGCAGACGTCCCCGCCGTTGATCGTTCTGGACACGCGTACGCGGCGCTGGCGGTCAGAACGCAATGCGCATAATCCGTCTGGCCTTCTGGACTGGGAAGCGGCCACCGACCTTCAGACCCACCTGAAAGGCAAGGACGCCGTTCTGCTTGTGTCCGCTGCCCCGATCTTCGGCGTCAAGCTGATCGAAACGGTGCAGAAGATGTTCACGCTGGCCGGCAAGCCGCTGACTGTCGACGCGGAATACTGGATGGCGCATTCGGGAACCGCCAGTGCGATCCTGAATGTGTTCGGTCACCGCGGCACCCCCCAGCACTTCGTCATCCTCTCCGGCGATGTGCACTACTCGTTCGTCTATGACGTCGAACTGCGCCAGACCGCACCGAGCCTGTCCGGTGCAACCGACGACGGTCCGAAGATCTGGCAGATCTGCAGCAGCGGGATAAAGAACAAATGGCCGGACAAGCTGATCAAGATTCTGGATCGCGGCAACCGATGGGCTTTTTCACCCCGTTCGCCGCTGAACTGGTTCACCAAGCGCCGTGGTATGCGTGTCATTCCGCGCAAACCCGTTGGAACGCCACATGGCCGCCGGATCCTGAACGCGTCGGGGATCGGCCTTGTGGAGCTGGACGAGACAGGCGCGCCCATCGACATTAACCAGGTTCTGCCGGACGGTTCGCTGGTGTCGTTTGAACGCCGTGAAGCCGAAGCCCGGGACGACTGACCGTTCCGGCGGACGGTGCTGCTTCAGCGCGTTACCGCCATCAAGGCGCTTCCACCGATCATGAACCCACCCCCGGCATAGCCCATGCGGCGCCGGGCGAGGCGTGTCTGAAAAAGTTTGCGCGCACGCGCGGCGATCAACGCATAGCCCGCCAGAAGCACCATGACGACAACGCTCGAGGTCAGCGTCAGCACAACGAGTTGAACCGTCATGTCCGCGGTCGGGTCAATGAATTGGGCGAGGAAGGCCATGTAAAAGACGATCGCCTTGGGATTGAAGATAGCCGTCAGGGTACCTGCCCAGAAGCTGCCCCACGCAGACCCTGTGCGTACGCCCGGTTCAAGGGAAACGCTGTCGCGATGTGCCTCCCTGATCTGGCTGTACCCCAGCCAGGCGAGATAGACGACGCCTGTCCATTTCACGATCTGGAACAGCACCGTGGACGCGGCCAGAATGGCGCCGACACCTGCGAAGGAAAGGCCTGTCAGAACGATACTTCCGACAACGTCGCCGAGAATGCACATCACAGCAGCGGTTTTGCCGCGCATCAAGGTTTGCCCGACAACCAGCATGACACTCGGACCCGGAATGATGGTCAGAACGATACAAGCGAGTGTGTAGGCAAGCCAGGTTTCCAGAGACACGTTCAACTCTCCCTTGGGGTCAGGCAGCGGCGGGTTGCGGCAAGAGGCAGTGAGGCGAGGAGCGCGGCACACCCGATGAGGAGTATGCCGACCAGATCTGCCCTGTCTGGCATATCCGCGAAGATGACGACACCCCAAACCACCGCGAAAACGAGATAACCATTGTCGAAAAGCCCGATCAGTGGCGCCGGTGCCAACTGATAGGCAAATGCCACTGCCACCGTAATGAAGGCAAGCAGCAGACCCAGCAGGATCAGAAGACCCCAGGCAGCAGTTGAAAGAGCTGGCCAGGCGCTCAGCAGGAACCCTGCCCCGGCAGGGACGGAAAAGAGATGAAGCCCCAGCACATAGGCACCGCCCACCAAGGCAAGCACCAGGTTCAGGTTGAACGCCATTGCCAGCGGTGCCTCCTTCCGGCACCTGGCCGACGTGACGACCGCCGCAAGCGCATAAAAGAAGCCTGCCAGCAAGGGCAAGACCATTGCCGCAGACATGTCATCAATTCCCGGCCGCAGGAGCATGACAACTCCCGCCATCCCGAGGACAATTGAAACCGTGCCTTTTGCACCGACGGGCCTTCCCTGAAAGACAGATGTCAGAATGGCCATCCACAGGGGCGCGGTGTAATAGCAGGCTGCCGCAAGTGACAGCGGCATCAGCGGCAATGCGGCGTAGTAACAGCCCCACATCAGCGCAAGGCAAACGCTGCGCGTCCAGACCCAGGCGTTTGCCGCAAGAAGGGGCTGCGATGGGCGCCCTTTGTACGCGAATGCCAGCCCAAGCAGAATGGCTGCGACGAATGAGCGGACCAGAAGCAACTGCCCAAGCGCGATACTGCCGCTGTTCAGTTTGACCAAGGCGTCGGACAAGGACAGCAACAGCACTGCTCCGGTAATCGAAATGATCCCGGCAAGGAGCGATCCAGCTTGTTGTTTCAGCAGAAATAAAGATATCATTTCAGCATGGAAGCATGTCTCTTATCTTTGTAAAAATGAGAAATTTCGAGAAATACATGACTGAAACGCATGCATAAGGACGACCTCTCACTGGCCCGCCTGAAACCGTTCGAGGCTGCTGCGCGATATGAAAGTTTCACACGCGCGGCCGATGAACTCGGCCTGACCCAGACGGCCATCAGCCGGCAAATTGGTCAGCTTGAAGAGGAACTGGGTGTCCGTCTGTTCGAGCGGCGCAACCGCGCGGTGTTCCTGACCGAGGAAGGAAAACGCCTGGGCCAGGTTGTCGGAGAAGCACTCAGGGCAATCCGCACGGAAGTTGCCGCCATCCGCGGGACAGGCGATCCAGATACCATCGTCCTGCGATGCCAGCTTTGCGAAGCCTTCTACTGGCTAATGCCGCGTCTCTCTGGTTTCCATGCGGCACATCCTGAAATCCAGCTTCAACTGGTCAGCGCATTGGAACCCCTGACGGAAGCTCGCGAACCATTTGACGTCGCCCTTCAGACCACCGGGCGGGCGGCCGGAGCGGCACGGTTGGTGTTCACGGCATCCGACGAGATCTTCCCGGTCTGCGCTCCGGCACTCTTGAAGGACGTTTCGTTGCCGCTGACACCGCAAGAGGTCTCCACCTTGCCGCTCCTGTCTCACCGTGTGGTGCCACAGGACTGGTTCGACTGGCCGGACTGGTTCGAAGCTGTCGGCGTTCCGCGATCCGCCCACAAGAAGGTCATCTATTTCGACAGTTACCCGCTTGTTCTTCAGGCCGCCGTTGCCGGTCAGGGTGTTGCCCTCGGCTGGAAGCGCACGGTGGACGGCCTGGTCGACGAAGGCAAGTTGCGCTCCATCTCTGATGTTGCCCTGAAGAGGCCAAGCGAGATCTCGGTTTACCGAGGCACCAAACAGTCGCGGCACAATGCCGTCGACCAGTTGATCGCCTGGCTCCGCGCAGAGCTGGCGTAACTCGTTGATATCATTCGAAAAACCTAGTTTGGCCAGACCAATAACGCGTGATGTTCAGTTGTAGCGCTGTGCCATCGCTTCCAGCGGCAACGGGCGAATGCGGCTGGCGTGGCCGGCTGTTCCGAAAGCCTCGAAACGGTCGCGGCACACCTGCGCCATCAACTCCATGGCCGGCTTCAGGTATTTGCGTGGATCGAATTCGGACGGATCGTTCGTCAGGGCCTTGCGTACGGCTGCCGTCATTGCCAGGCGGTTGTCAGTGTCGATGTTCACCTTGCGCACACCACTCTTGATGCCGCGCTGGATTTCCTCGACCGGAACGCCCCAGGTCGGGCGAATATCACCGCCGTAGGAATTGATGATTTCCTGGAGATCTTCCGGCACCGAAGACGATCCGTGCATGACGAGGTGCGTGTTCGGCAGACGGGCATGAATGGCCTCGATCACGTTCATTGCCAGAACGCTGCCATCCGGCTTGCGCGTGAACTTGTAGGCGCCGTGGCTGGTGCCCATGGCAACGGCAAGCGCATCGACACCCGTGTCGGCAACGAAGCGTTCAGCCTCTGCCGGATCGGTCAGGAGCTGGTCTTCGCTCAGCTTTTCGGTCGCGCCATGCCCGTCTTCCTGATCACCCATTCCGGTTTCGAGCGAGCCGAGCACGCCAAGTTCGCCTTCCACCGAAACACCGGCCGCATGAGCCATGTCCACGACCTGCCGGGTGATGCCCGCGTTATAGGCATAGTTGGCAGGCGTCTTGCCATCCGCTTCCAGCGACCCGTCCATCATCACGGAGGTGAAGCCATGCTGGATAGCCGTCACGCAGGTTGCCAGGTTGTTGCCGTGGTCCAGATGCATGCAAACGGGAATATCGGGATAGGTTTCGGCGAAACCATCGATCAGGCGGGCCAGCACCCTGTCGCCGGCGTAGGCCCGTGCACCCCTGCTTGCCTGCAGGATGACCGGCGCATCGCAATCGGCCGCGGCGCGCATGACAGCCATGCCCTGTTCCATGTTGGAAATGTTGAACGCAGGCACAGCGTAGCCGTTGTCAGCTGCGTGATCCAGCAGCTGACGCAAAGTGATGCGGGCCATCAAAAGCTCCTTAGGTGTTGTCCGTGCAATAGGTAATGAACATGTCGACGTTTTCGGGTGACCCGAAAATCAACGGAATGTTCTGGTGCAGGCTCTCGGGCATCAGGTCGAGGATGGGCGTTTGCCCGTCCGTCGCCTTGCCGCCGCCCTGCTCGATCAGAAACGCGATCGGCACCGCTTCATAGACCAGACGCAAGCGCCCGTTCTCATAGCCGGGCCGCCGGTCGCCCGGATAAAAGAACAAACCGCCCTGAAGCAGGATCCGGTGAAACTCGCCAACCGCCGAGGCAAGCCAGCGCATGTTGTAGTTTTCGCCAAGACGCCCCTCCTTGCCTTTCAGAACGTCATCTGAAAAGCGCCGGACCGCATCCGGCCAATGACGGGCATTGGAGGCGTTGAAGGCAAGTGTTCTTGATTTAGCGGGCACCTGATGGTTCTCCCGCAACATGCGGAACACGCCCGCAGCGCGGTCGAAGACAGCAAGGTGAAGGCCGTTGCCCAGGCTGAACCCCAGGTCTGTGGAATGGCCAAACGAAACATATCCTGCCGCAATGACGGATCTGCCCGTGCACAGAAAACCCTGGTCCGATGCCGGCAGGATCGAGAACAGGGTCCCGAGCGGAGCGCCTGTTCCAATACTGCCGGACCCGTCGATGGGGTCGATGGCAACGTCGAGCGTGCCTTCCGGGTTGAGAAGAATGATCTCTTCGGCTTCTTCCGAAAGCAGCTGGCGGACACCTGCTGCCCGCAACACCTCGACCATGTGAAGATGGGCACCGACGTCGAGTGCCTTCTGCTTGTCGCCACTTTCATTGGTGCCGACGACTTCGCCGGGGTCCCCCGGCAACCGGCCCGCGGCAAGCCTGTCTGCCAGGACGCCGGTCGCATCCGCAATGGCCTGAAGAACGGCGGCGGTATCGCTCGCCCCATGCTGTCTTGCCAGATACGCCTGCAGCGTTTCGGCATTTACGTCCGTATCGTTCGGAAGTCTCAGCATGGTCTCATCATTCCTCAGGTCAGCAATTTCGATCAGACCGCATGATACTTCGAATCAACGGCATTGATCGCTTCAACATTGCTAGCAGAGCGGCCGTTGACGTCGAATGTTTCCTTCAGGAAGGCGTCGGCGATGGATTTGGCGAGTTCGGGGCCAACCACACGCGCGCCCATGGTGATGATCTGGGCATTGTTGGAAAGGGCTGCCCGCTCGGCGGAGTAGGTGTCGTGTGTCAGTGCGGCGCGAATGCCCGGCACCTTGTTGGCGGCAATGCACACACCGATACCGGTTCCGCACACCAGGATCGCCCGGTCGTAGGCACCGGAGATCACCTGGCTGGCAACACGCTCGGACAGATTGGCGTAAAACGCATCTGGCCCTTCGGGCGTTCTGGAGATCTCGTCGACCTCGAAACGATCCTTCAGGTAGTCCGCCAGCAGTTTCGCAAGGCCTTCGCCTGCACTGTCGCCCGCAATTGCAAGTTTCATGTCAAACCTCTCCGAGTTTCGACGAGCACCTGGCGAGAATGTCGAGGTAACCCTCGACTTCCCAGGCTGATCGTCCGATGAACAGCCCGTCCACATGAGGACAGGAAATGAGCTCTTCGCAGTTTCCGGGATTGACCGACCCGCCATAGAGGCAGGGGATACGCCGGTTGAGAACGTCCTCGGCAACGGCAATGATCTCCGCCTGGCGGGCGTCGGCATAGCCCGACGTTGCCGGCACACCATTGACGCCGATTGCCCAGACCGGTTCATAGGCAAGCAGGATCTCGGCCTGTTTCTGCCCATTGGACAGATTGCCAAGAGCCGCGCGAACCTGCGCCTCAAGCACCGCCTGTGCCTGTCCGGCCTCTTTTTCCGCCAGCGTTTCACCGATGCAGATCAACGGAACGAGCCCGTGACGCACGGCCGCTTCGGTCTTCAGGCCGACGGTCTCATCGGTTTCACCGAAAAAACTGCGCCGTTCGGAATGCCCAAGTTCGACAATGTCGAGACCGCAATCGGTCAGCATGAGCGGCGAGACTTCTCCCGTCCACGCCCCTGCATCTTCCCAGTGCATGTTCTGCGCGCCGACCTTCACCGATGTGCCTGCGAGCATCGCCTTCACTTCGCGCACCGCGGTGAAGGGAGGGATGACAAACCGCTGGATCCGGGGATCACGATCCGCGTCGGACGTGACAAGCCCGTCCGCAAACCGTCTGGCATCTGCCAGCAGCTTGTTCATTTTCCAGCTCGTACCGACCCATTTTCCGGTGAGGGCAGCCATTCGCTCAGTCCTTTGCGATCATCAGCTTGAGCCCCGCAGCCTCGATTTCCTTCGCCGCATCTCCGGCCGGCTGGTCATCCGTGATGATCCAGTCGAACCGATCCAGATCGGCAAGGGTATGAAGTGCGGTGCGTCCGAAACGCGTGTGATTGACGAGCAGGCAGCGCCGAGACGCAGCACCCATCATCTTTTGCTTGGAACGAACGACGTTGTCGTCCATGTGAAAGGCCTTCAGGTCCGCTACGGCCGGGGTCGACACGAAAGCGATATCCGCGCGCAACTGCGACAGCGCCGCTTCGGTAACGACGCCGAAAAAGCCGTTGAACTTGGCCGAATAGACGCCGCCGAGGCCCAAGAGGGTGATGCCGGGCTCATCCCGCAAACCATCGAGAATGGCGGCGTTGTTGGTGATGACCGTCAGCGGCCGCTTTTCCGGCAGCATTGAGCCGAGCACTGCGGCCATCGAACCGTCGTTGATCATCACGGTCATGCCTGGTTCGATCAGCTCGAGCGCCGCACGGGCCATCCGCTCCTTCGCGGCCGCGTCCTGGCGGGCCCGGATGCGGAAGTCGCTTTCGAACTGCGTTCCTGAATCCGCAGTGGCACCCCCGCGCACCTTGCGCAGCACGCCGGCCTGTTCGAGCTCGTCCAGATCCCGGTGAATTGTCATTTTCGAGACGGCAAATCGCTCCGCAAGGTCGTCGAGATCGACTTCCCTGTGCTCCACGAGCAGATCCATGATCGCCTGTCTTCGTTCTTCGCGTTTCACGCAAATCCTCCTCGTCCGGCGTTCACCGGATGCTTGATACCTAACATCACAAAATCACAAAATCAAAGTTATTTTGTGATTTTGTGATTTATTTTTGTGACATCCTCCGCTACGCCTATGCCGTAAGCGCAGAGGAGGACCTCATGACTACAGACACATTTCTATCGTCGAAAGCAGCCCTGGACCCGGAAAATTTCAAACTCGCCAACTGTATTCGGGCGTTGTCCATAGATGCCGTTGAGGCAGCCGCTTCCGGACATCCGGGAGCGCCCATGGGTCTCGCGGATGCAGCGACCGTGCTGTTCCGCAAACACCTGAAGTTTGACGCGAAAACACCGGACTGGCCGGACAGGGACCGTTTTGTGCTGTCAAACGGTCATGCCTCCATGCTCCTCTACAGCCTGCTGCACCTGTGCGGCTATGAAGACATGACGATCGAGGAGATCCGAAATTTCCGGCAGTGGGGCTCGATAACCGCAGGTCATCCCGAGCATGGTCACGCCAAAGGCGTCGAAACCACCACCGGCCCTCTTGGCCAGGGCATTGCGACCGCCGTCGGCATGGCCCTGGCCGAACGGCGTCTTGCAGATGAGTTCGGTGATGATCTCGTAAATCACAATACGTATGTGATCGTCGGTGACGGCTGCCTTCAGGAAGGCATTGGTCAGGAAGCGATCAGCCTTGCAGGTCATCTGGGCCTTGGCAAACTGATCGTTCTCTACGACGACAATTCCATCACCATCGACGGCCCAACCAGCGTTTCCTTTTCCGAGGATGTTCCCACCCGCTTCGCTGCCTGTGGCTGGCATGTTCAAACGTGCGACGGACATGACGGTTCTGCAGTCGACGCCGCACTGACCGCAGCCAAGGCAGCCACCGACAAACCCTCGATGATCGCCCTGAAGACCGTGATCGGCTTTGGCTCCCCCAACAAGTCAGGCACCGCCGGTGTACATGGCGCGGCGCTTGGCAAGGACGAAGCGGACGCGACCAAGAAAGCTCTCGGATGGACGGCTCCTGCTTTCACCATTCCGGATGATCTCGCCGGCAGCTGGAAGAAGATCGGTACACGTGGCCAGGACAGCCGCGAGGCCTGGGAAGGCCGGCTGGCAGGTGCGCCTGAAGACAAGCGCCGCGAATTCGAAAGACGCGTGAGCGGCACCTTGCCGGCAGGCTATGAGGCAGCAGTCTCCAGTGCGCGCGACAGCCTCTTTTCAGAGCCCAGGTCCGCTGCCACCCGCAAGGCAAGCCAGATGGCCCTGGAAGCCCTTGCCCCGGCCTTGCCGGAAATGATCGGGGGATCAGCCGATCTGACCGGATCGAACCTGACCCGCGTTCCTGCGGTCAACAGCCAGTTTTCGCGCGAAGCGTCCGGTCGATACATCGGTTACGGAGTTCGCGAATTTGCCATGGCGGCAGCCATGAACGGCCTCGCGCTGCATGGCGGCTTTCTGCCCTACGGCGGCACTTTCCTTGTCTTTTCCGACTATGCAAGGAACGCCATTCGCCTCTCGGCCCTGATGGGGCTGCGCTCCATCTATGTCATGACACATGATTCCATCGGTCTTGGCGAAGACGGCCCAACCCATCAGCCGGTCGAACACCTCCTCTCGCTGAGGGCAATCCCCAACCTGACGGTGTTCCGACCGGCAGACACGGTTGAAACGCTGGAAGCCTGGGACTGTGCCATTCGCTCCATGAATGCGCCGAGCCTTCTGGCCCTTTCCCGTCAGGCTGTCCCGCAACTGCGCCTGGAGCGGACAGAGGAAAACCTGACGGCACGCGGTGCCTATGTCATCCGCCAGTTCGGAGAGGGCCGCGACATCACGCTGATCGCGACCGGAACCGAAGTCGCACTGGCGGTCGAGGCAGCAGAGGGCCTGGCAACCGATGGACTGGCCGTTGCGGTCGTATCGATGCCGTCGTGGGAACTGTTCGACGCCCAGCCGGACGCCTACCGCGCCGAAGTTCTCGGCACCGCCCCGCGCATCGCCATCGAGGCCGCGGGAAAACTTGGCTGGGCCCGTTATGTCGGCAGTGAAGACAATGTCATCGGCCTGAGTGGTTTCGGAGCTTCTGCGCCGGCCGAACGTCTCTACGAGGAATTCGGCATTACGAAAGAGGGGATTGCCCGCAAGGCGAAGTCTCTGGCCGGCTGATCAAGCCGTCTGCGCATCCTGACCGGTCACGCTCCGGTCAGGGCATGCGCGGTGGTCTCGTCGGTGATGAGGCCACGCAGGCGTCCGCTGCGCAAGATGGCGCGAATGGCCTCAATCTTTTCAGGGCCACCTGCAATCGCGATGATCTGACTGTCGGCCCGTTCGTCCAGCGTGGCCGCAAGCGTGCGGGCGGTCAGGGTCGTTTCCAGTGTCCGTCCACTGGCATCGAAGAAGTGGCCGAGCATTTCACCGACACCGCCACCGGCCTTGATTTCCTGGATCTCACTGAGTTCGATCATGCCGGACGAGACCAGTTGCGCCTGCGGCGCTACGGTGCCAATCCCGACGAGCTTGATATCGGCTGCGTTTGCCATGTCGAACACGTCCTGAACCCCGCGCTGCGCGAGCAACACCTCCCGGTCTTCCGACGAATTGGCAAAGAAGGGCACCGGCATGACAAAAGCGCTCGCCGCCGTCTTTTCGGCAAGGCGATGCATGACGTCGTACGGATTGGCGGAAAAGTTGCGGGTCAATCCGCCGAGCAGGGACACGAACTGGACACCGCCTGCATCCATGCGGCTCATCAGACGAACAGCGTTGGAAAGCGTCCTGCCATGGCCAAGGCCAATGACCTTGTGCTCCTTGCGCTCGATTTCCCGGCGGATGAAATCCGCACCGGCCTGGCCCAGAGCCCGCAGCGGCATGCCGGGCTCGCCCAGATCCGGTGCGACATCACAGAATTCGAGGCCAAACCGGTCGCAGAGGCTGTCCTCCAACTCGACGCATTCGATGATCGCACCATCAATGGAGACCTTCACCACCCCTTCGGCAGCCGCCTTTGCGATCAGCCGGTGCGCCTTGACCGAGGCAACCCCGAGCCGCTTTGCCACGGCCGCCTGTGTCAGTCCACCGGCGTAATGCAGCCAGGCAGCCCGCGTCGCGAGCGATTCCTCCGGGTCGATATCCCTCACCTTGCGTACCTTCCCAATAATTCGCAATGCCGCTTGCCGCCGCCAGCCGAGCCGCGACGGTCACCTGATTTCAATAGCTTAGATATCGGGGCCTTGCTACCGCAAGCCCGTTGGCAAATAGCCGAAGACGCGATCAGCTAGATGTTGAGATCCTGCTGGCCCGTATCGATATGAGGTGCCCAGAAGGCAACACTCTCGGCGATCTGCGGAATGACCTGCCGGTCATTTGGCTCGCGCTCCTTGAAGCTGAGTTCCAGGCAGATCTCATTGTCCTCGGCGCCGCCTTTCGCCAAAGCTTCCAGGAGCGGCTCCGGATGGATCTGGCCACGGGCGTTGAATTCCGCTGTAAAGGGCCGATGGCCGCTCTTGTCCAGAAGGCTCTGCTTGATGTGAATGATCGGCGATACCCGTGGAACGGCTTCGGCCCAGGCAAAGGGGTTGAAATCGTCCGGATTTGAGCTGGTCACGTCACCGTGGTCGATATCGGCCATCATCCACATCGGAACGGCCATCGGCGTGGCCGAAATTCGCTCCTGAAGCGCAAGGCAGGTCGCTATGGTCTCACCGAATTCCCGGCCAATGCTCATCGGCTCCCAGAAAACATATTCCAGACCCGCCCCCTTCGCGTGTTCGGCAACCTCCGCCCAGCAATCGATGGCGATCCTGATCAGGTCGTCCCGCCGGACCGGATCGTCGTAATCCTTGTAGGTGAAAATCGCGAACTGGGTGCCGACGGAAACGCCTCCGAGATCGCCGATGATGTCGGCGAAGGTCTTGAACCAGTCTACATAATAACGCCGCACATCGGCATCTGGATGACCGAAATGATTGAGACGGCCGTAGGGGCCCGTCATACCGCTGGTCACCCGCACACCTGTCCTGGCAAGTGACGCCGACATTTCGCGCGTCAACCGCCGGATAAGGGGCGCCGGCCAGCTGGGGTTGATGAACTCGTGCGTCAACTGCAGGTCGCGGATCTTCAGGTCGTGAGCGACCGTCTCGATCAGATCCGCGGGATCCGCGTAGCGATTGACCAGCGGGTTTGTGTTGAGCGAAAGCGTCAGGGGCATGAAGTGTCCAGTCGTCGGGGAAATGGCAGGCGTCCGAGCCGGATATCAGGCGGCACGTGCGGCGTATTCGGCGTTGAACCAGCTTGAAAAGGCCGCTTTTTCATCCGCACTCAGGTGCAAGCCGTGTTTGGTTCGCCGGGTCAGGATGTCATCGGCGGTCTGCGCCCATTCCTCGTTGACGAGATGGCGCACCTCGGCCTCATAGAGTTGCGCGCCGAAGTGCCTCCCAAGCCCGTCCAGTGCGGTGGCCGAGCCGACTATCCGGCTGGTTCTTGCCCCGTAGCAGCGCCCGTAGTGTTTCAAAAGGGCGCGCGGCATCCACGGATAAGCCTCCCGCATCGTTTCCGAAAAGCTTTCGAAATCCGCATTCGGAATTTCGCCGCCAGGCAACGTGGCGGTTTCCGTCCAGTCGCCGCCCATCTGCGGGAAGATCCGGTCAAGCTTATGCATCGCCCGCTCGGCCAGCTCGCGGAAAGTCGTGATCTTGCCGCCAAAGACATTCAGAAGCGGGACATTGTCCGTCATGTCGAGATCGAACACATAGTCGCGCGTCACCGCGGACGGATTGCCCTTGCCGTCGTCGAACAATGGACGCACACCCGAGAAGGAGGTCAGGACATCCGACCGGCGCAGCTTTGCCTTGAAGTACCTGTTCACGGCCTTGATCAGATATTCGATCTCGAATTCCTCGGCCTGCACGTCCTCGGCGCGGCCTTCATAAGCGATATCCGTGGTTCCGATCAGGGCCTTGTCGCCCTCATAGGGGTTTATGAAGATCACCCGTTTGTCGTCGTTCTGGACCAGATAGGCCTGTTGCCCCTGCCAGAACTTCGGCACAACGATATGGCTTCCCTTGACCAGCCGCACGTTCCGGCTGGAGTTCGATCCGGCTACGTTCAAGATGACATCGGATACCCAGGGACCTGCCGCATTGACGATGCATCTGGCTCGAACTGTTGACGTTTCGCCGGTCTCGCTGTTGCGCAATGTTGCCAGCCAGACGCCGTTGTCGCGGCGTGCGCTGGCAACAGCCGTACGCGTGAGAACCCGAGCCCCTTTCTCGAAGGCATCCAATGCGTTGATGACAACAAGGCGGGCATCGTCGACCCAGCAGTCGGAATATTCGAAACCGCGCTTGTAACTGTCGAGGATCGGCGCACCTTCCGGATCCCTGTGCAGATCGAGCGTCCGGGTGCCCGGCAGCTTCTTGCGGCCTCCCAGGTGATCGTAGAGAAACAAGCCGAGACGCACGAGCCAGGCCGGGCGGTCCGCCGGGCTGTGAGGCAGCACGAAGCGCATGGGCCAGATGATATGGCTGGCGGAATTCATGAGCACTTCCCGCTCGATCAGGGCTTCCCGCACCAGACGGAATTCATAATATTCCAGATAGCGCAGACCACCGTGAACCAGCTTGCCTGACCGGGATGACGTTCCTTGCGCAAGGTCGTCCTTTTCGCAGAGCCAGACGGACAATCCCCGGCCGGCAGCGTCGCGCGCAATGCCGGCGCCATTGATGCCGCCACCAATCACCAAAAGATCGATCGTCTGCGTTTCGCTCGTCATTTCATGCTCCTGTGGTGACACTGCTGGCAGGTTCCGTCTCGTCGCGGCTTTCGGTGTGCAGTTTCGCGAGCAGGTCCCATGTGCCTGCAAGATCCCTGCGAAGACCTGCAAAGACCGGGAAAATAGCCTCGTAGGACCGGACAAGGCCGGGATCGGGTGCTTCCGCCTGTCCAAGCAAGGGCGTGACCCACTCGCTGATGCAGCTGCGCATGTCCGGATAAACGCCGGTAGCAACCGCCGCCATCATTGCAGCACCCGCCGCTCCGGCCTCGTCCCGCGCCGAGACGCGAACCGGTGCGTTCACCGCGGCTGCCAGTATCTGGCGCAGTGCCGGGGAGCGTGCCGCGCCTCCGGTCAACCGAAGTTCGGAAGGAAGTGCTCCCATTGCGGCGTAGCAATCACGGGCGGCCATACCGAGACCTTCCGCCACCGCACGCACCAGATCCGCGTAGCCATTTGCGGCGGAAAGCCCGGTAAATCCGGCGCGGGCGTTGGCATTGACGAAGGGGCCACGTTCGCCAGCTTCAGAGATGTAGGGGTGATAGAGGATGGCGCCCGGCTTGCCGGCGGCAAGCCAGCCCTCGATGTGGGACACCAGATCGCGGTGAGAGACATCCTGTCCCATGCCGCGCATCACGTCCGCGGCAATGTTGAGAACCCAATCAAGATTGAGCGTGGCCGCCATGTTGGTCTGCACCTGGGTAACGATGCCCGGCACCGGCAACGCAATCACATAACCTGTGCCTTCAGCATTGAGGTGCACTTCTTCGGCTGGCTTGGCATGCATGTGCACACCGGTGGAGCCAATCGTCGAACAGGCGGCATCCGCTTCACCCGTGTAGACACCGGCGCCTAGTGCCGTCATCACCATGTCGACGTAGCCGAGCGAAACCGGTGTCCCCACCCGAAGGCCAGTCGCCTGCGCGGCCGCATCGCTCAGCCCGTGGGTCGTTTCCGTTCCCTCGACGATCTCCGGCAGCAGATGCCGCCGGTGCCTGAGGCCGAGTGCTTCGATAGCCACATCGTTATATTGCCGGGTCCGGAAGTTGCCGAAGGTGAAACTAGCCTCGGACGGGTCCGTTGCCCGGACGCCCGTGAGGTTCAGGTAGAGCCAGTCCTTGCAATGAAGCGCGACTTCCGCACGGTCCAGGCTTGCCGGATCAAACCGGTCCATATGCGCAAGCTGGGCGCCTTGCTGACAGGTATTCAGCCCTGTTCCCGTTGCCTCGAACCGGGCCCGGTTTAACGCATTTCCTTCCAGCCGGCTGACAGTCGGTGCGGCACGGGCATCAAGCCAAAGCCAGGCGTCACCGACCGGAACATTGTCCCGTCCCACCAGCCAGGTTCCATCTCCCTGCGCGGTCACGCCGATCGCGACAGTGCGCCCGCTCAGGCCATCGACCAAATTACCAAGCTGTTTCAGGGCTGTGACACAGTCCTGCCAGGTTCGGCTCATGCACTGAGTCGCGGCACCTCCCGCGCCGGTGTCATAGGCATTCGTGACCGAAGCCACCGCAATCTGGGTGCCTGAAAGGTCGAACGCCACCGCTTTCACCACGGACGTGCCGGAGTCGATTCCGATAAGAATGTCGCCCTTATGCATGATGGCGTCCACCGCCCAAGCCATGCTCAAGAGCCGCTATTTCGGCTTGCATTTCATTCCTCCCAGAAAGCTTCAACTGACCGGACTCTCGCAGATCCTGACTGTTTGCACAGCCCTGCATGCGCCGTTCGGGACGAAGCTTCTGCAGTCTGTATATAACACTATTATCTCATATGCATGTATTTTTTTACTGACAAAGTAATTTATTTCATCTAGGGTGATTGTCATTGGGAGGCATGCAGTAGGCATTTCTCCCGGTGCGAGGGTGGGAGCAACGTTCGCAGGAACGGGACCCTCAAACGAAAAAGCCGCGCAAGCGCGGACTGGGAGGAGAACAATGGTTTTCACGTTAGAAATGACGGCCGCCCGGAAGCGCATCGCGGATCAATGCCGCACGCAGCACCTGGCATTTGCGCATTCAGTTGCGCATAGCCGCTAAGGACGTGCTGAACGGGCGCGGTTAACGGGCGTCCGACTCATCCAGCTCCTGACACGAGAAGAACATGCCGGCCGCAAGCCTTGTCGCGGCCGAACGAGAATTGCATGCCGGAGGAAGATATGGCCAAGGTCGAAACAGCAGTCGGCGGCTCATCATTCGTGAAGCCCAGCTATGGAAAGTGGATCGCGGTCGCGATCGCCGCTGTAGTGGCCGGCGCCATAGTCCTGGACACCAAGGTCGTGCGTGTCGGCTCCGAGAGCGACATTCGGCAACAAGCTTTTTCACCTGACGTCTATGGCGTGGACACTTTCCCTCGTATACGCGACTTCGTTGCGCAGAAGGCCGTCGAAGCTAGCGAGATCGGAGCCCTGGCGCTTTCCGACAAAACAAAGCTGGCCGAAACCTACGGCACGGCTTCGTCTACCGGTTCGATCATTCCGGTGAAGTTCGAAGGTGTCGTCGGCGAAGGAAAGTCGGGACTTTACAACGTCACGATTGACGGTGTGCCGTCGGAAATCCGGGTTCGCGTCCAGACGGGTCCTGCCATCAACGGCACGGATCTTCGCGATGTCCCGGGGGATATCGCCTTCGGCGATTTCAAGAACCAGATCGAGTATCAGAACGCCGCTTCCGCCATCAACCGGGCAATGAAGCAGGTGGTGCTTGAAGGCCTCGACACGAGCGCCCTCACCGGCAAGACCATTCAGGTCACCGGCGCGTTCCGCCTGATCAATCCCAAGAACTGGCTGGTAACACCGACGGAGGTCACCGTTCGATGAACGCGATCCATCCCGTTGCCGCAGTTGAAGACGAAGTCGTGCTCGCCGCGCGTAATGTCGCCAAGTCCTACGGTGCGATCCAGGCTCTGAAGGGTGTCAACTTCGACATTCATCGTGGCCAGGTCACCACCCTTTTCGGTGAAAACGGCGCCGGCAAGTCGACCTTGATGCGCATCCTGTCCGGCATCACGACGCCGACGACGGGTGAAATCATCCTGGATGGCGCACCGATCACCTTTGCCTCGGCCACCGAAGCCCGGGACAGAGGCATCTCCATCATCCACCAGGAGCTGAGCCTGGCGCCGAACCTTTCCGTGCGGGACAACATCTTCATGGGCCGTGAAATTCGCGGACCGATGGGGGTCGACTTCGCGGAGGAAGAACGCCAGACGCGAGCGCTGATGGTGGAGCTGGAAGAGGATATCGACCCGCTGACGCCGGTTGAGGATCTGCGCCTCGGCCAGCAGCAAATCGTCGAAATTGCCCGTGCGCTTTCATATGACAGTCGCATCCTCATCATGGACGAGCCAACCTCTGCCCTTTCTGCCTCGGAAGTGGAAGTGCTGTTCAAGGTCATTCGCGATCTGACAAGCCGCGGCGTTTCCATCGTCTATATTTCCCATCACCTGGAAGAAGCGCTCCAGATCACCGATCACGCGGTTGTCCTGCGGGATGGCGTGATGACCGCCTATGCGCCACGCAGCGATATCGACCTGGAATGGATCGTCCGCAACATGGTGGGCGAGAACTATGATCTCGGCTCACCACCGACCGGTTACGATTTTGGCGAAACCGCCCTTTCCATTCGCAATCTGACCGTCGCCGACCCGTCAGGCGCGGATTACAACGTGGTCGACGACCTGTCGCTTGACGTGAAAGCCGGCGAGATCGTCTGCATCTACGGATTGATGGGCGCCGGACGCACCGAACTTCTGGAAACCGTCGCCGGGCGGTTGAAGCAGGAGACGGGAGACATCCTCCTGAACGGCGGCAATGTCTCGCCCCTCTCTATCGGCCAGAGAATTGCCAACGGTCTCGCGCTTGTTCCCGAGGATCGGCAGAAGGACGGCCTCGTCCAGACAATGACGGTCGGCCAGAACCTGTCGCTTGCCTCCATCATGGATTTCACGCGCGGCATCTTCACGTCCAGAAAGCTGGAATCCGATCTCATCGAAACCAGCATCCGCAAGGTCACCGTCAAAACCTCCGGACCGGACGCGGCGATTGGCTCGCTGTCTGGCGGCAACCAGCAGAAGGTCGTGATCGGCAAGATCCTGGCCACCGAGCCGAAGGTGATCATGCTCGACGAGCCAAGCCGCGGCATCGATATCGGCGCCAAGGCGGAAGTGTTCCGGCTCTTGGCCGAACGTGCCCGCGAAGGTCTGGCCGTCATCTACTCGACCTCGGAAGTCGGCGAATGCCTGTCCATCGCCCACCGCATCATCGTCATGCACCGGGGTCGGATCTCGGCGGAATTCGATTCAACCATCAGCAAGGAAAAGATCATGGCCGCCTCCGGCGAAGCCGTGGTCGCCTGACGGAGATCAGATCATGAGCGTTACGAGCGCCAACACGCAACCGGTCGCCAAGAACCGCCAGTCCCGCGAGCACAATATAGGACGGCTCCTTCTCGAAGGCCGCGCTTTCTTCGCCCTTATCGCGATCATTGCCGTTTTCTCGTTCCTGTCGCCGCATTATTTCACGGTCGGGAACTTCCTGATCATGTCCTCGCATGTGGCGATCTACGGCATTCTGGCCATCGGCATGCTGCTGGTGATCCTGAACGGCGGCATCGACCTTTCGGTCGGCTCCATTCTGGCCCTGTCCGGTGTCATTGCCGGCTTCCAGATGCAGGGCATCGTTCTGGATGCCTTCGGCGTCATCGTCTATCCGCCGGTCTGGGCGGTGGTCGTCATTACTTGTGTCGTCGGGGCGCTGGTTGGCGCGGTCAACGGGATCCTGATCGCCTGGTTCCGCGTTCCGGCTTTCGTGGCAACGCTCGGCGTCATGTATGTCGCCCGCGGCATCGCCCTGTTGATGACCAACGGCCTCACCTACAACAACCTGTCCGGCGACCCTTCGCTTGGAAACACCGGTTTCGACTGGCTTGGTTTCAACCGTCTGTTCGGCGTGCCGATCAGTGTTCTGGTGCTGGCGGCACTTGCGATCGTTGCCGGCCTGATGCTCAGCCGTTCCGCCTTCGGTCGCTGGCTCTACGCTTCCGGCGGCAATGCCCACGCGGCCGATCTTTCCGGCGTCCCCGTCAAGAAGGTGCAAGTTGCGGTCTATACGCTCTCCGGCATTCTTGCGGCCATCGCAGGTCTAGTTCTCTCGTCCCAGCTGACATCCGCTGGCCCGACCGCGGGAACGACCTACGAGCTGACCGCAATTGCTGCTGTGGTGATCGGCGGTGCAGCCCTGACCGGTGGCCGAGGCACCGTCCGAGGCACCATGCTGGGTGCCTTCGTCATCGGTTTCCTGTCCGACGGCCTCGTGATCATCGGCGTCTCGTCCTACTGGCAGACCGTCTTCACCGGTGCCGTGATCGTGCTCGCCGTCCTGATGAACTCCATCCAATACGGCAGCGCGCGGAAGAAATAGCCACTGCCTCGAACAGATTTCGCCGCTCCCGGAGGACTTAGGGAGCGGGAATACCCGCCAATTGGCGAGCCCCATTCACGCTAAGGGAGGAATACTCGATGTTGAAATTTACCAGACGGACCCTGCTTGCTGCTGCCGCCGTCCTGCCGATGATTGCAAGCCCGGCTCTTGCCGACGGCCTGATCTCGATCATCGTCAACGACCCGGCCAACCCCTACTGGTACACCGAAGGCCATGTGGCAAAGGCGACTGCGGAAGAGCTCGGTTACGAGGCACAGGTCAGCGCCCATAAGGGTGACACCAACACCGAAAGCACCCTGATCGACACCGCGATCACCAACCAGTCCAAGGCAATCATTCTCGACCCGGCCAATGCAGACGGTTCTGTTGGCGCGGTGAAGAAGGCCGTGGCCGCCGGCATTCCGGTGTTCCTCATCAACGCTGAGATCAACCAGGAAGGCCTTGCCCAGGCACAGCTCGTTTCCAACAACGCCCAGGGGGCTGCAATCGGTGCGCAGCAGTGGGTGGAAGCCGTTGGTGAAGAGGGCAAATACGTCGAGCTTTTCGGTGCGCCGTCCGACAACAACGCAGCGACCCGTTCCAACGGTTTCGAAACCGTGCTGACCCAGTACCCGGATCTGGAAAAGGCAGCACAGGAAGTCGCCAACTGGGACCGTACCCAGGGCTATCAGAAGATGCAGTCCATGCTTCAGGCCAATCCGGACATCATCGGCGTCATTTCCGGCAACGATGAAATGGCTCTCGGCGCCATCGCCGCCTTGAAGGAAGCCGGCAAGCTTGACCAGGTGAAGGTCGGTGGCTTTGACGGTTCGCCGGACGCTGTTGCTGCCATCCGTGCTGGCGAACTTCAGTACACAGTACTGCAGCCGGTTGCTGTCTTCTCCGCTGAAGCAATCCGCCAGGCCGACAAGTACATCAAGACCGGCTCCACCGGCGCTGAAAGCGAAAAGCAGCTCTTCGATTGCGTGCTGATCACGGCCGACAACGTCGACAAGGTCACGGCAGCCTTCACCCTGACCCAATAATACCTCCCCACCTGACGGAGGCATCACAAGGTGCCTCCGCTTTTTTCCGGGCAACCGGACCGCAACGCTGCCACTTTGCCAAATTCGGACTTTGACGTTAAGTGAAGCTGATCGAGCAGCAGCAGAAGCGACACAGCGTGGCATCGGACAACACCAATTCCCCCGGAAACCGGCCCCACCTTCCCACCGACAGCCGACAGGCGCGCCAGATTGCGCGCAGGCGTTTGATCGCCGACTACGTCAACAGCCGCCAGAGTGCGCGCATCGACGAGATTTCGAAACGCTTCGGCATCAGCCTGATGACGGTCCACCGCGATATCGACACGCTGGTCGAGGACGGGCTTGTCTCGAAGTCCCGCGGTGTGATCACCTCCAGAACCAGTGCTGCTGGTTTAGCTGAACCGGCTGATACCGCGGCAACTGACGCCGGCGACTATCAGGCGATCGCAGCGGCCGCTGCGGATCTGATCCAGCCCGGCCAGACCGTTTTTCTCGCAGGTTCCCCGATCCTGAGGCACGCAGCCAGGCACCTCGCCAGCAAGGTGCCGCTCACAATCGTGACCAACTCCCTCGATCTGATGAACGATTTCCGCGAGCTTCCCGATATTTCTCTCATCGGGCTCGGCGGGACGTTCAAATCCTGGTCTGGCTGTTTCCACGGTCCGCAAACGATCCGCGAAATCAACGACATCGATGCGGATGCGGCGATTGTCTCTGCGGATGCGATCTTCGAGGAAAAGACCTTCTACGAGACAGAAGAAGACCTGGCCGTTCGGAATGCGATGCAGGAAAAGGCCAAGCGGATCATACTGGTTGCCAGCCATGGTATGTTCGACAAGAAAGCCTTTTACGGTGGCAACGATCTTCGTGACTACGACGCGGTTGTCGTGAATTCCGCCGTTCCCCCGCTGCTTGTCGACCGAATGCTGTCCAGAAAAATCCACGTCCGGCTTGCCTGAGATCCTCTCGACAATTCTTGTCTCCAGACATTCGTAACATTGTCGTCTTTTGTTGCAACAAAATGACAAATGTTACTTAATGTTACCAAAAGTCAGATTCACTAATCGGCGGATTGGACTATCGGCCGAAATCGTGCAATTCAGATCGGCAACAAAGGGGGGAGCGGTCATGACAATGGAACCGTCTCGAGAGGTCAATCGCCGCGTACCTGCGGAGTTTGACGATGTCGTCGTCTGGGCAGCCTGGCTCTATTACGAAGAATCGCTCAACCAGAGCGACATTGCCGGCATCATCGGTGTCTCGCGCGCGACCATCGTGAACTATCTTCAAGAAGCACGAGAGCGGGGTGTCGTTCGCATCGCCATGGATGCGGGCGTCATGGCACGTTCCGATCTCTCACGGGAGATATGCGAACGCTTTGGCCTCAGCGAAACGCTGGTGGTGCAGCATCAACCCGGCGCGGATGCCCAGACACGGCTATTGACCCTTGGTGCAGCCGGTGCGCGCCAGCTGGAGCGGATGATCGACCCCGGTGAGATCCTCTGTGTTTCCTGGGGCAAGACTGTTCTTGCGGTTGCCGACGCGTTGAAACCCATGAGCGACGTCGACGGGGTCACGGTGGTTCAGGTGACAGGAGCCGCTACCAGCAAGCGCGACTTTTCCGCCGAACTCTGCACCGCAATCATGGCCCGTAAGCTTGGTGCGATCAGCATGAACCTGAATGCACCCGCAGTTCTGTCGAGCGCAGACCTGTGCCAGGCGCTGCGACGGGAACCTGCCCTCGAACGCCAGTTCGACATGATCCGGCAAGCCCGTACGATCGTTTTCGGGCTCGGCGGCCTTGGTCCGGAAAGCACCATCCGCTTTGCCGACATCGCGACGGACGAGGAAATCGACGCTTACGGTGAAGACGGTGCGAAAGCCGTTCTGATCTGCCGGTTCCTCGATGAGGAGGGCAATCAGATCACGCGGGAATTCGACAAGCGCATGATGGGGATCGAACTCGACGAACTGCGCGCCATTCCACGCCGGCTTTGCGTGGCAGGCGGTTTGTCAAAGCTCGAGGCAATCCGCGCAACGCTGAAGGGTGGCTATGCAACCCATTTTGTCACCGACCTGGAAACGGCGCGGGCCCTCCTCAAGGGCTGAGGCCCGCGCGTTCTGTCTGTCAGGCAAGAACCTTCGCCGAATTCATGAAGTTGACGGTGTCCTCGAAGCTCTTGATGCCCGCGTCAGACCCGAGCCCCGTCGCCACAAGCGCCGCCGAGGCCTGCGCAAAGTTCAGCGCAGTCTTCAGATCCATCTTGTGATGAAGGGCCGTGATGAACCCGGCATCGAAGGCGTCGCCGCAGCCGGTCGTATCCACGACGGAAATCTCGAACGCAGGCTGGCGGACAAACTCGCCCTTGTGATCCATGAAGCAGACGCCGTCACCGCCGAGCGTGAAGACACACTGCTTGACGCCGCGATCCAGGAAAAAACGTCCTGCTTCCTGGATGTCGCCTGCACCGGAAATCAGACGGGCTTCTTCGATCGACGGCATGAAATAATCGACATGCGGAAGCAGCGGCAGGAGCAGGTCGATTGTGTTTTCGTTGGCTCCCAGCAGATCGAAGGTGACCGTGCGGCCACGTTTCTTGGCTTCCGCCAGAAGTCTCGCGCTCGGCTCGCCGTCCAGTTTGGCCAACAGTCCGGTTCCACCCAGGTGAATGATTGACGGCGCCAGCACGGCATCAAGCATGTCTGCTGGGACATCGAAATGATCGGACGCGCCGCGCTGGTGCAGGGCTGGACGGTCGCCGTTGCGGCGCACGTTCAGGATGGTTGCCGACGTCGGTACGCCCTCGAGCCGCTGCATCAGGCTGGTGTCGACCTTGAACCGGTTGAGCGTCGACAGCACGAAGTCGGCCTTTTCATCGTCGCCGACGGCTCCGACGGCCAGACAGTTCAATCCGAGTTTCGCCATATCGATCACCGTACCGCCCGCGGTACCGGCAACGGTCAACCGAATTTCGTCGATGAACTCGACGTTGCCGCCCTCGGGGATCCCATCGACCGGGCGACCGAGAACGTCAAGAATGTAAAGGCCTATGACAGCAGCATCGTGGCTCATTTTTCCTCCCGGGAAATTATGTTTCAGGCGCGGTTGCGCAATGCGAAGATCGTGCCCGCCAGCAGGATGAAGGCGCCGATGATGGCGAGCTGAAGCGTGCTGGGGATACCGATGAAGACAAGAACGTTGCTGACCAGCGTGATCAGGACAACGCCGAGCAGTGTGCCGACCACGGTTCCCGAACCGCCGGTGATCTTGGCGCCGCCGAGCACCACTGCCGCGATGATTTCCAGTTCCATGCCTGCAAGGTCGAACGGGTTGGCAAGCCGGTTCGAAGCGACATGCACGATACCAGCGACACCAGCCAGAAGGCCGGCCCAGCCGAAGACGAACAACCTGACATAGAACAGATTGAACCCGAGGCGCTCGGCAATACCCGGATTGCCGCCAGCCGCGAAGATCGCCCGTCCCATGAGCGTTCTTTCGAGGATGAACCAGGTCGCAAATGCCGCGGCCACCAGCACCAGCACTGTTGCCGGCAGGGTCGAGATCACACCATTGGTGCCATGCCACGTGATCAGCGAGGCTTTCCCGAAGCCATCCATCGCGGCCGGAATATTCATGAACAGGGCCGTTCCGATGAACGTCAGCAGGAAACTGCGAATGAAGTACTGGGTGCCGATGGTGACGATCAGCGAAGGCGTGCGCAGCGCATGGACCAGAAGCCCGTTGACCACGCCGAAAGCAGCTCCTCCGGCGGCGGCCAGCGGTAGGATCACCCAGATCGGCATGCCCGGAAACACATTCGTGACCAGCATGGTCAGCGCGTACATGACGAAGGCGGCAATCGCGGTAAACGATACATCGATCCCGCCGGCGGCAAGAACGGCAAGCACGCCCATCGCGAAGATGCCGCGGACCACCGAGGCCCGCAGAATGTCGAAGAGATTGTTGACCGCCAGAAAGTCCGGATTGGCAATTGCAACGCCGATCACCGTCAGGATGACGAGTGCAAGAGTGAACAGCTCCGGTCTGCGGCCCATCAGATCCCAGATGCGCTTGAACACGCCGGGTCCGCTGTTGGTAAGGGTCATGTCGGTCACTGTGCGGCTTCCTCGTCCATGTTCGCCGGCGCTTCCGTCGCCGGGCCTGCAGCCATTGTCTGGTAGATCCCGTCTTCATCGACCTCTTCGGCCGCATAATCGGCGACGATCCCGCCCTGTCGCATGACGAGAATGCGGTCGCAGTTCTGCAGCAGCTCGGGAAGGTCATCGGAAATGATCACGACAGCCATGCCGTCGTCCGCCAGACGCTGAATGATGCGGAAGATCGTATCCTTCGAGCCAACATCGACGCCGACAGTCGGGCCGTGCAGCACCAGAAGGCGTGGTTCGATGGTGAGCCAGCGTCCGATCAGAACCCGTTGCTGGTTACCGCCTGAAAGCGACTGCACCGGCACCGTGACATCGGGCGCGACCACCTGAAGATCAGTGATCTGGTCTTCGGAGAGCTTGCGCGCCTTGCGCTGGCTGATCATTCCGAAGAAATTGCGCAGCCTGTTCAGCACCGGCAGCGTGACGTTGTCCTGAATGGATTTTTCCAGGAAGAGGCCTTCGGTCAGGCGGTCTTCGGGAACGTAGCCAACCCCTTCCCTGATGGCCTCGGCCGGTGAGCGCAGGGCAACCGACCGGCCGTCCAGACGGATCGTGCCGCGCTCTGCCGGGACGACACCGGACAGCGCGAGGGCCAGCTCGTTGCGGCCGGAATCCAGAAGGCCGGTCACACCCAGAATTTCACCCTTCCGCACCGTGAACGAGAGGTTCTTGAAGGCACGTCCCTGGCTCAGTCCTTCGACCTGAAGCAGCGTGTCGCCGATTTTCGGTTCGGTGCGATACCGGGCCTCGGAAATCTCGCGACCGGTCATCAGATGACCGATTTCGGCCTTGTTGGTGGTGGTCACGTCGCGCTCGGCAACCTTCTGACCGTCACGCATGATGATGGCGTGTCCACCAAGCGACTTCACCTCGTCGAGCTTGTGCGTCACGAACAGGACCGTCACGCCCTTGTCCAAAAGCTTCCGGACGACGGAAAGCAGGTAGTTCACTTCCTGCCGAGTGAGCGAAGTGGTCGGCTCATCCATGATGACGAGCCGTGCCTCTGCGGCAATGGCGCGGGCAATCGCGACCAGCTGCCGGGTTGCAAGAGGAAGCGTGTCAATTCTGCGCGTCAGGAAGGCACGGTCCGTCGGCAGATGAACCTGCTCAAGAGCCTTGGCCGCTGTTTCGTAAAGCGCGCCCAGCTTCAGCCTCCGGGCGAGACTGCCGTCTGCTTCCACGAGCTGACCTGTGAGGGCGACATTTTCGGCAACCGACAGATTGGGGAGCAGGGAAAGGTCCTGATAGACGGTCTCGATGCCCGCACGCAGGGCACCGATGGCACCGAGATCGCCTGCGACCTCGCCTTCGGTCTGCACGCCATCGATGAAGATCTGTCCCGATGTCGCCGGTTGGGCGCCAGAGATGATCTTGATCAACGTGGACTTGCCGCAGCCGTTTTCACCCATGAGATGGTAGATCTGTCCGGCATGAAGCGTGACGCTGACATCCTTCAGCGCCTGCACGCCGCCGAACGACTTGCGCACATTACGGATCTCTAGAAAAGGCGCCGTGCCTGTCTTTTGAGACTGAGCGGGCTGGGGCTGCATGGTGACGTCCTGTGAATTCGATAGGTTCGGGGACGCGGTGTTCCCGCGCCCCCTGTTTTGCAGTCGTGTGTCAGTGGATCAGAACGGGTATTCGCCGTAGTTTTCCTTGCCGACATCAACCCAGGCCTGACCCTGAATGATAATGCCCTTGCCCGGTCCCTGGCTCACCTTGACCGAGTTGTAGCCCTGCACGCCGAGGTCGGCGCCATCGGTGATTTCTTCGCCATTGAGGATCTTTTCCGAAACGATGTTCATCACGTAGCCGGCATCCTTCGGATCCCAGAAGTAGATCCGGTCGACAGCGCCGGTCTCCAGGTAAGGTCCGGTGTCCTTGGGCAGACCCAGGCCGAAGACGCAGGTCTGATCAGACCGGCCAGCTTCCTCGATCGCACGGCCGATGCCGATGACGTCGATTGCGGAGGAACCCTGGAAACCCTTGATGTCCGGATAGGCGCGCAGGATTTCCTTGGCCTTCTCATACGCCTTGTTGGCGTCGTTGAAGGATTCGTTTTTCGCAGCAACCAGTTCCATGCCCGGATACTTGGCTTCCGCGTTGGCCGCACCGGCATCAACCCACTGGTTGTGCGTCAGGCTGCCGAGCGAGCCGACGAAGGTCGTCCACTTGCCTTCACCGCCCATGCATTCGGCCAGACCTTCGTTGATCTTGGTGCCGAACGCCGCGTTGTCGAAAGCTTCGATGTCGGCATCCGCGTTGACGATGCTGTCACCTTCATGTGCGATGACCTTGATGCCACGGCCCTGTGCACGGCGCAGCACGCCTTCCAGTGCGGACGGATCCATCGGCACTACCGCGATCGCGGAAACGCCCTTGGCAACCAGATCCTCGATGATGCGCGCCTGCTGAGCGGCATCGGCCTGTGCCGGGCCGATCTGGGTGGCGTCGATAGCCTCCTTGTCCGCATTGAAGGCATCGACGCCTTCGTTCATGCGGATGAACCAGTTTTCGCCGGTAACCTTCACGACCGTCGTGATGGTCTGCTCGTCTGCAGCCAAAGCCGGGCCGGCAAGTATAGTGCTCAGGACGAGCGCGCTTCCAGCCAGTTTCTTGACTGATTTCATAGTCTTTCCTCCACGGTTTTTTAAAAGGGCTGTTCATTCTTGCGCCGCCCGGGATGCCCTCAGGCCCGCGGCGCATCCGTTCATTGCCTTGATGGCAACCAGATGCTGAAGTTCACGCGAGCCGAGGCCAGCAGGGCGAGCAGAAGGACACCCCAGGCAAGGTCGCGGAAGAAGTTCGAGATTCCGAGAAAGTTGAACAGGCTCGACAGGATCTGCAGCGCCGTTGCCGCAAGAAGAACGCACAGCACCTTGCCGTATCCGCCTTCCGGCTTCACGCCACCCAAAACCGCAATCAGGATCGCGATGAGGACATACGAGCTGCCGTAATCCCATTTGACGGAAAGATTGCGTGAAGCGATGACGACACCCGCGATAGAGGCCAGAATTCCGCAGATCGTATAGGTGATCACGATCATGCGGCGGGCTGGGATACCGCCATAGTGAGCGGCCTTGGCATTCGACCCGAGCAGCATCAGCTTCACACCGAAGGGCGTATAGCGCAGGACATAGGCAATCAGCGCGGCCACCACGACAAACAGCGTGAAGCACAGGGGAACGCCGAGAACGGGCAGGTTTCCAAAGCTGTCGAGCGGCGGAATATATCCGAGGCTGAGTGCCGATCCGTTGGTCAGCCAGACGGCGACACCGGTGAACAGCAGCTGGGTGCCGAGTGTCGCGATCAGCGGCGTCAGACCGGCAAAGGCGATGACTATTCCATTCAGAAGACCACCGACGAGACCGACCGCAATTGCAACGCCGGCGAACGTCCAGGAGAACAGCAGCGGATCGTCACCCGGCACGATAAGCGCACGAACGACCAGAAACGAAACGATGCCGGAAAGATTGGCCAGGGCGATGCCGGAAAGATCGATGCCGCCGTTCCCGGAGATCATGGCCAGGGTCACGCCAAGTGCCAGGAGGCCGAGCTCCGGTACCTGGGCAGCCATGATCTGCAGGTTATAGCTGTCGATAAAATTGGCACCTGCAAGCAGGGCACCGGTGACCAGCACGATCACATTGATCAGCGCCAAAAACACCGTCTGTCGGTCAGCTCTAGGCAACAATCTTTCCTCCCAGGGGCCGGAGCGTTTGCACTCCGGATCGTTAATTGTATTTAGACAAGGGTATCTGACAAATGTCAATCACTCTGATTCAAGGTTTGACAATTCACCTTTAACCCATTGTCTTTTCGTCACTTTCCACCCTTCTGCTCACCGAGTTCCGTCAGTGCAGGAGTGTGGCAGGGATGGTCGAGAAGGGTGATAAGCTCGTCGTCCAGCTTCATCAGCGAGAGCGACACTCCCTTCATGTCGAGCGAGGTGAAATACGGTCCGACGAAGGTGCGGTGAACGCCGATGCCATGCGCCTTCAGACGCTGGCGGACACGGCGTGCCAGAATGTAGAGTTCCATCGTCTGGGTGCCGCCGAGCGAGTTGATGAGCAGCGCCACGCGATCGCCGCGCACCGGTGCCATCTCGCTCAGAATGCGGTCCAGAAGCAGATCCGCGGCATCATCCGCCTTGACGATCTTTTGCCGCATCACACCGGGTTCACCGTGGATGCCGACCCCGATCTCCATCTCGTCCGGACCGACCTCGTAACTCGGCTGACGGGTATCGGGCAGCCTTACCGGCTCCAGGGCCAGACCCATCGTGTAGGTACAGTCGGCCGCCCGCCGCGCAACGATTTCGCAGGCCTCGAGCGAGGCATTGAGATCTGCCGCAGCCCCCGCGATCTTGAAAACGAAGACGTTGCCGGCAACACCCCGGCGCGACCCGCGGGCATCCGGTGGTGACGAGGCGATGTCGTCTGTCGTCACTACCTGACGAACACGAATTCCCTCCGCCGCTGCCATTTCGGCAGCCATGTCGAAGTTCATGACGTCACCGGAGAAGTTTCCGTAGATATAAAGAAGCCCGGCATCGCCATGAACTGCACGGCTCGCAGCCAGAATCGGATCAGGCGGCGGCGCGGCAAAGATGTTGCCCATGACGGCAGCATCAGCGCAGCCCTGGCCGACATAACCCCAGAACCCGGGGTCATGGCCCGAACCGCCCCCTATGACGATGCCGACCTTGCCGGACCTCGGCCCGTTCCGCGCCATCACGGCACGATGGGTCCCCGGCACCTTGGCAAGCAAGGGTTCATGCGCCAGCAGAAGACCGTCGATACTCTCGTCGACAATGTCCCGTGCTTCGTTGATCAGTTTCTTGTCGCCGCCGTGATGGACGCGCGGTGCAGCCCCGTCGACAACAGGGGCCGGGACTTGCGAACGCCGCTTCGGTTCCTGCCAGCCATCCGCCGTGAGCACACCTCTTGCACTGGCCGCATCGGTGATCAGCACATTGACGTATCCGCCGCGCAGCGCAGCAAGGATCGCCGAAACCTTTTCAATACCGCCGGCAACCGCAATGCGCTGCGGGATTGCCCGCAACGCTGCAAGATCAAGGCCGATCGTCCGATCGTTGACCGGACCGATGACCGGTTCCCCGCGTGCCGAGATGAAGCGCCCGCTGACGCTGCCGACTGCGTCCTGATAATGCGCTTGCTGGTCGACCCCGTCGAGAAAGCCGCTTGTGTGAATTGTGCTTTCCGGGCGCATCGACGAAATGCCCATCACGATGCGATTGGCTTCCGAAAGAACGACCATCTGCTCGGACAAGACGGTTTCGGCCAGCAGCCGTTCGCGCATTTCCGGCGAGGATACGATGGCAGGTGCCGACAGGGGCACCCAACGAGCCTCGAGCGCTTCGGCAAGGCGCGCGGCGCAGGCCTCCGGGGTCCAGGGTATACGCGCCGTCGTGCTGCCGGACGCCTGAACGACGCGAATGTCGGCAAGGCCCGGATGGTGCAATTCCTCGGCAAGGGACAGAACAGACCGGCCCCAGGCCACTGCAATCGTGTCGCCGGCGCGCACCAGCCTCTTGAGCACCTGCGCACCTGCAGCGCCGAGCCGTTCGAACAGCGAACGATCACCGCCTTCGCTGGGGATGACCAGGCAATCCTGCAGGTTGAAGCGGTCCTTCATGGCCTTTGCGATCATGACCGAACGGAAACGATCCGGTTCGATCTCGATATTGACCAGCCCACGCGTGCGCGCGTCGGCCAGATAGGTATTTACCGACGCCCGGGAAAGCCCCATGAGGTTAGCGATGTCCGCCTGGGTCATGCCGTCTTCGTAATAGAGCCAGGCAGCCCACAGCAGCGGATCGTCGCCGAACCGCATCGGCATTTCACTCAGGACGGCCTTGTCGGGTTTCCCGCCGGAACGCTTCACCATCAGCTTGCCTCCCCTTGCAGGAGGTTCGCGAGACCCTCGCGCAATGCGGCAATGATGATGACTGCGGAGGCGGCTCCCGGGTCGACATGCCCGAGCGATCTTTCACCCAGTCTTGCGGCCCGGCCAACGGAGGCGACCATGGCGCGCGTGGCTTCTCGCCCTTCGCTCGCCGCCTCCAGCGCGGCATCAAGGCAAGCAACCGGGCCTGCCCCGTTCAACTGTGCTTCTGTCACGGCACGCGCAGCCGGCCCCCAGGCGTCCAGCATGGTCTTGTCGCCAGGGGTCGCCTTGCCCCGTTGTGCAATCCCGTCGCAGAAGCAGACGACCATCTCCGGGAGACGATCCACCGGAATATCCTGCTGCGCATCAAAGGCCTGCCCAGCCCGAAGAAAGGCACTGGCATAGAGCGGGCCGGTCGTTGCACCGACGGCATTCAGGAACGAGCGTCCTGCAATCGGCAACAGGGCACCGGCCTTCACGTCCTGGTTTGCAGCCTCAACGCATGCGGTAACGACCGCGGCAAATCCGCGTGCCATGGTGTTCCCATGGTCGGCATCACCGATGGCGCCATCCAGGGCACCAAGTTCGGCACTTGCTTCGTCGATCCGCATCGAAACGATGCGGAGCAATTCGGTCATTTGCGTTGCGTTGAGGTTTGTCATGGTTCGTCTGCTGCTCCGTTTAGCCCAGCCTCTTTTCAAGTGAGTCGGCCAGTGCCACCAGGATAAGGCAGCAGGATGTCGCGCCTGCGTCCAGCACACCGCGCGATCGTTCACCCAGACGGCTGGCACGTCCGATCTTCGCGACCAGATCGATCGTGCTGTCACGTCCCTGTTCTGCGGCCTTGCGCATGGCGGCAAGGGCAGCAACGAACCCTTGCGATTTCGCACCGTCAAAGGCTTCGACCGCCGGAACAAGCGTGTCGATCAGTGTCTTGTCGCCGACCTTTGCCGAACCGGTCCGGCGGACGCCTTCAAGCGCGGCATTGAGAACGGCCGAGAACCCGTCGGCATCGATGGCGGGGCGCCCCTGAACAGTCGTTGCCATTTCCTGGAACATGAAGCCGTACAACGGCCCCATGGATCCGCCGATCTCGCTCATCAGGACATCGGACAGAACGCTCATCGCCTCATCAAGTGAAAGGGACTTGCCGGAAATACGCTCCGCGGCACGACCAAACCCCTTGGCCATGTTGATCCCGTGATCACCGTCCCCTATCAGACCGTCGATTTCGGAAAGATAGGCCTTGTTCGCGACGATCACCTCGGCAACTTCCGCCACGATCTCCTGAGATCCCGCAACAGGCACAGAAGGTCCCTCGATGGTGACATCCTTTGCGACGGTGGACCGCGCTTCTTTTCGGCTTCCCCGTGACCTGTGGGTCTGGGCGCCTTCGGTAACGTCCGGTGCTTCGACCTTCCCGGTCGACATGCCTGGTGCCTCGGCGGCCATGTCCAGCAACTCTTTGAGCTCACTGTCGAGCGCCATGACCGTCAAGGTCGCACCAATCATTTCCAGCGAGGTGAAGTAGTTGCCGACAAACGCCTTGTGAACACGAATGCCCTGCGCCTGGAGACGTGTCTCGATGCGGTTGTAGAGGACATATAGCTCGTTCACGGGCGTGGCACCGAGACCCGAAACAAGCACGGCGACTTCCGCACCGTCCTCAAGTCCGTGATCATCGAGAACGATCTTCAGCATGTCGTCGGCCACGGCATCGGCAGAAGCGAGCTTTTCGACACGAACACCGGGTTCGCCGTGGTGACCTATGCCGACTTCCATCGTACCGGCTTCGATCGAAAAGTTGGGATGACCCACAGCGGGCAAGGTGCAAGGCCCGAGACCCACACCAACGGACCGGCAGGCATCAATTGCCTTTTGCGCGGCCGCCTGCACTTCCGTCAATGACCCGCCGAGCGCAGCCTTCGCTCCGCCGATCTTCCACATGAAGATTTCTCCGGCGACACCCCGGCGCTTTTCCCGCTCGGCAAGCGGCGCAGAGCAGACGTCGTCGTTGGCAACCACCGTAACGACCTCGATGCCGTCGGGAGCCACCATTTCCTTGGCCATTTTCACGTTCATGTTGTCGCCGGCATAATTGCCATAAAGGACGGCGACACCCTTGCCGCCATCGGCGGCGCGGATCGCATCGGCAAAGCTCTTGGCGGTCGGTGAGGAGAACAGCTCGCCAACAGCGGTGGCGTCGACAAGGTTCCGGCCGGTGTAGCCGATAAAGGCCGGCTCGTGACCCGATCCACCACCAGTGACGATACCCACACGACCTGGCCGCGGCGCTGTGGTGGACACGACAACACGGTCGTTTTCCGGATCCAGCCGGACAAGGTCGCTATGCGCCCTCACGAAGCCGGCAACGGTCTCGTCCACGAGGTTGTCTGGGTCGTTGATAAATCTCTGCATTCTCTTTCCGCTTGAAAAAACGTCACAGAAGGGCTCAGCCCCGGAAGCCATGCGCGAGATGCCTTTGAACAAAGGTCCGCGCTCGGCCAACCGAAGTTTCCGAGACAAGAGTGACGCTGATTAGCTCCTCCCTGAGCCGCCCTGAACGTGCAGGTCCGGTCTTGATGGGCTCTATGCTTCATCCGTATTTTGTCATTTGTCAAGCAAGAGTCGAATAATATCAAAAATTGACATTTTCCGTGTCGAAACGCTGTCATCCAGCGACGCTACAGGATTGCAGCCGCAATCCCGGCCAGGGCCGGAACCGCATTCCCACTACCTAAAGTTTCGGTATCTGCACTTGTTTGGAGAACGAATTTCGATGCCATCACTTTGACCTGGCTCCGTCCAAATCGGCAGAACGGCGGGTAATGACCCACGGATCTAAGGCACTGATCTAAATGAGCATTCAGACATGCCCTTTGGCTGCTCTTATCAACGCAGGGAAGCGAAGGCCTTGCAGATGCCCACAGCATCGATCGCCTTTCGCCACCCTTCGAACGCCCGACGGCACAAATTGGCACTTTCTAGTTATGAGGGTAAAATTCACCCGGATGCGGAAGGTCGAAAATCCGTCTTGGAGGGACCACTTCTTCCAAGGGTCCGGCTTATGAAGAAGGTCAGTCCGATCAGTCCCGTCATGAGTGCCAGCCAGAAAAGGGAGCGGTCAGGGTGGCTGCCGATCTGGCTGAGCTGATAGGCGATCGTGGCACCGGAATAGGCAACAAACGTTGTCCATGCCGCAGCAAAGACGGCCCAACCGGCACCGATTTCCCGAGCAATCGCTGAAAGGGTCGCAACGCAGGGGATGTAAAGCAATACCGCCAGCATGTAGGCAAATGCAGCGCTCTGGCTGCCGAAATACCTGGACATTTCGGCAAAGACGGCTGGCTGGACGTTCTGTTCGCCTGCCGCAGCTTCGAAACTGGATATGTCACCGACATCCAGTCCAAGCGGATCAAGCAGGGCGTCCGCCAGGCCGAGCAGGGATTCGCCCAGGGCAAGCACCGTGGCTTGTGCGGTATCCATCGGATTGGGAACCACTTCACCTGCCGTTTCGCCGGAGGCGTAGAGAGCCTGCAGGGTTCCCACGACGGTTTCCTTTGCGAACATGCCGGTGAAAAGACCGACCGCTGCCGGCCAGTTGTCCGCACTGACGCCCATGGGTTCAAGAACGGGCGTAACCTGCCGGGCTGTGAGCGCCAGTATGGAGGTGCCATTGTCCTCATTGCCGAAGCTGCCATCGGGGCCGACGGAATTCAGAAACGACAGCAGCGCAACCACGATCACGATGGTTTTTCCAGCCTCGGCAACAAATTGCCGGATCCGGGCCCAGCAGAGCCGCAGGACCCTGGAAAGTGGTGGCATCTGGTAGATCGGAAGCTCGATTGCCAGAGGCCTGGGTCGCTGCAAGGTGAGCCGGGGAGCCAGCATCCAGCCGGTGAATAGCGCTGCCGCGATGCCGATCAGATAAAGTGCGAAAACGACATTCTGGCCCCCAACCGGGAAGAAAGCAGCGGCGAACAGCGCATAGACCGGAAGGCGTGCCCCGCAGGACATGAAGGGCGCCATCATCGAGGTCAAAATGCGCTCGGCGCGCGTGTCGAGTGTCCGCGTCGCCAGCACGGCCGGAATTGTGCATCCGAAACCGAGCACGAGCGGCAGGAAGGCGCGGCCCGACAGTCCCAGACGACGCATCACACGGTCCGCGACCACGGCGGCGCGGGTCATGTATCCGCTTTCCTCCAGAAAGATCTGGCACAGGAACAGGAACCCGACCACCGGCACGAAAGTCCCGACCGTCTGAATGCCGGTACCGATTGCGCCGACGGCAATGTCGAGGACCGTGCCGGACAGCCCCAGCTGATGGAAAACGAGCGCTGGTGTATCGACAAAGGCGGCCTGACCGAGGCCGTCGAACAGATCGATGAAGACGCCGGACACATTGATCGTCAGGAAGAACAGGAGATACATCACGCCAAGAAACAGCACCGGGCCGAACCATGGCGAAAGGGCGATCCGGTCGAACCTGTCGGACAGAAATCTGCGACCTGCAGGGGGCGGCATATCAATGCGGCGCGCCAGAAGGGTTGCCTGTGCGAGGGGCGCGTCCGCCAGATACTGGTCGAGCGGCACACCATCCACAGGTCCGGTCTCCTCGATCAAACGGTCACGGATTTCAAGAAGGTCTTGTCTCGCGCGTTTTTCCGTCAGCCAGTCCCGTTCCATCAACCGGCGCGATGCGGCAACGGTGTTGGCGTTTTCATATTCGGGCCTGCCGTCCAGAACCTGTTGCAACGCCTCCAAGGCATCGCAGACCTTGCCGGGCAAGGATATCTGCTGAGGAGAGGAAACGTGCTGCCGATCTTGCAGGCAACGTGCAAGCTGGTCATGGAGCTGATCGAGCCCGGAAAGTGTTCTGCCGGACACGGCAACAACTGGAACATTCAATTGTTCGCTCAGAATCCGCGCGGCTGCGTCCACGGCAGCCGACGTCCAGCAGTCGGCCTTCGTCAGAACCGCCACGACCGGCACGCCGTTGCCACGGGCCTGCAGCAACATGGACAATCCGCGATGCGGCGCGGACAGATCCACCGCAACGATCAGGGCATCGTGCGCCACGTTGACGAGAGCGTCTCTGGCAACCCTTTCATCTATCCGCTCCGCCTGGGGAGCGGACAGGCTCGAGATTCCCGGCAGATCGACGAATTCAACGGTCAGACCCTTGATGACAGCCGTTCCGCTTTTTCGATCGACAGTCACGCCGGGCCAGTTGCCGATCGTTTGCCGGGCACCGGTCAGCATGTTGAAAAGCGTGGACTTGCCCGAATTGGCAGGGCCGAGCAGAAACACCCGGTACTGGGCCGGCGCACAGGGCAGAAGGTCCCGCCGAACGCAACCGGGTGCGGCACAACTGGAACAGCCCATCAGACGTCCCTCCCCCGGAAAACGTGTTCGTGGGCCTGTTCCTTCTGGCGATTGCTGTCGCAACCGCAGCCGCAGTCACAAGGAGAGAGATGGACCGAAAAGGCCAGATCCGCGCCGATGGCGGCGCGAATATCGCCACATGCCACGATGCGCGGCCGCAAACCGTTGCCGCGAAGAAGATTGATGACCGCGTCGGGTGCAAGCCCGGCCGCAAGAAGTTCCATGCGCGAGTGGCGTGTCTCGCCCAGGCAGACAACATGATACGCCTTGCCCGGCACGGCATGCGCAAGCGTCAGAACATCCGCGCCATCGGCCGTCGGCGGCGGCGTTATTTGTCCACTTTCGGTTTGAAGGATTGGTTCAGACATTGGCAGGGCCCTTCTTGTTCCGAATAAGGGCGTAGCACCGGGAGAACCCGACCCAATTGACCATAGTCAAGTCTGACAGGGGGCTGGTCGCGGCGAAAGATCACAGATCGACCGGCAAAGGGCTGCCGGAGACGTAATTTCAGGCTGGTTCACCAGTCCATCGCCGCAGGCTGTCTCCCGGATCGATCCCCGCCGTTGCGAGCGCGCGAGCAGCAATCTGTCGGGTCATTTCCTCTATCGTTGAAAGGCCCAGATAAAACGGAGGCACCGGCGGTGCGACGATCGCACCCATGCGGGTAACCTTGAGCATTGCCTCCAGGTGCCCTTCGTGGAGCGGGGCTTCACGAGCCAGCAGGACAAGCTGCCTGCGTTCCTTCAGAGTGACATCTGCAGCACGCGCCAGCAGTCCCTCCCCCGTGCCGTAGGCGATGGCTGCGAGGCTGCGCATGGAACAGGGCGCGACGATCATGGCATCAACCTGAAAGGATCCGCTGGATATGGGTGCGGCGACATCCGAAGCGGCATATTCCTGCGTCGCGAGATCGTGGATTTCCCGGCGGGCCGCATCGCCCAACTCAAGCTGTATCGTCCGTTCCGCCGCAGCGCTCACTGTGGTGAAGGTGTCGAGCCTGAGTGCCTTGCACAACCGCAAAATTTCAAGTGAAATTGCCGCACCCGATGCCCCGGAAATGCCGACTACAAGTCGTTTGCGCCGGCTCATGGGTGCACCTCGGCCACAGGTGTCCGGCACAGCTGCGCGAAGAGGCTGTCAGCACGCGTTTCCATCTCCGCCGGCATGGTCAGTTTCTCCGCAAATATCCGTGTCGTCTCTGCGCCTGTCTTGATCGTCGCATCAATGCCAAGCTTGCCGCCCAGTCCTTCGCGCGGACTGGCAAAGTCCAGTTGATCGACCGGTGTGCCGGTCAGGACGAGCAGGTCGCGCTCCGGGTCAGACCGTGTCGCGACAGCCCACATGACATCGTCCCAGTTCCGGATGTCGATGTCCTGATCGACAACGATCACGTATTTGGTCATCGAGAACTGCGGCAAGAGTGACCAGAAGCCCATCATCGCCCTCCGTGCCTGACCGGGATAGGTCTTGGCCATCTGAAGGATCGCCACTCTGTAGGAGCAGGTCGCAGGAGGCAGATGGACATCGATAATTTCCGGAATTGCCTGTTGCAGCAGCGGGCGGAAGAGACCCGTCATGGCCTCGCCGATAACAGAGGGTTCGTCGGGCGCCCTGCCGGTGAAGGTCGACAGATAGACGCAGTCCCGGCGCATCTTCATGGCCGTCAGCCGGAACACAGGATAATCGGCGGCTTCGTTGTAGTAACCGGTGTGATCGCCGAAAGGTCCTTCCAGCGCCGTCTCTCCCGGCTGGACTTCCCCTTCCAGGACAATCTCGGAACTCGCCGGGACATGAAGATCGATCGTATCGCAGGGAGCAAGCTTTGATGGCGTGCCGTTGAAGATGCCGGCCAGCGCCAGTTCACTCACGTTTGCCGGGGCCGGGATAACAGACGCCAGCAAGGTTGCCGGATCACAGCCGATTACCACGGCAACAGGCATTGCCTCGCCTGACTGCTGCCACTGGCGGTAATGCTGGGCACCACCGCGAAACGGCAGCCAACGCAGGATTGCCCTGTCCTTGTCCAGCACCTGGATCCGGTAGATGCCGAGATTATAGCTCTTGGGGTCGTCCCTGCCGGGGCTACGGGTGACGACCATTCCCCAGGTGATCAGTGGTCCCGCATCGCCCGGCCAGCAGGTCTGGACCGGAAGCCGCGAAAGATCCGGCTCAACCCGCTGGAGTTCCTTGGGAACGCCAGTCATCTTCGGCCTTGAATTAAGCCCTGCCTTTGCTATCGGGATCAAGTGTCCAGCCTCCCGCCAGGAAGCGGGCGGCTGCGGACTGCGCAAGCTGGCCAGAAACTGTCCGAGGTCGGGCAGGTTTTCGGGGTGAAGACCCAGTCCGTTCGCAACGCGCTTCGAGGTGCCGAAGAGATTGATCAAAAGGGGTGCGGCAAAACCGCCCCGGTCTACCCGGACTGGATTGGAAACGAGGACCGCGGGACCGGCACTCCCGATCACCTTCTGATGCAACGCGGTCGCTTCAAGATGAACATCCACGGGGGTGCTCAGGGTCTTCAGATCGTCTTGACGACCCAGAAAATCCAGGAATTTCCGCAAGTTGGGAAAGGGAGGCAGGTCGCGACCGGTCTTTTGCATCGTGATTCCAGCAAGACATGCGCGTGTGGCAACACGCTGCTCAGAGTGTCCGGCGATATCGGCAGAACGACCGATGCCTGCCTTGATAATTGTCAAGTTGGCAAGGGGCGATGCCGGTCTAGGCTCCGCTCACAGAAAGTGAGATCCGGATGCAAACACACCCCTCTTCGGAAAGCCTGCCACCACTCGTTTCCTCCCTTGTTTCGCCCCTGCCGAAACCTCCAATGGAAGCGCTGTTGTCGACCCTCACGAAACGCCTCGTCGCACGCCGGCCGGATCTGATCCGCAGGCTCGGCGACGTTGTCCAGGTGCCGATCGCGATCGTTCCGGACGATTTGCCCCACGCCTTTCTTCTGTCACTGGACCCGGACAACTCCAGGGTCCGGATCTGTGACAAGAGCCGGGTCGGCGATGCCAGGGCGATCGTGCGCGCTCCCTTTCTGGTGCTGCTGGGGCTGCTGGACGGCACCTATGATGGCGACGCCCTGTTTTTCAGCCGTGATCTTCGTATCGAAGGCAGGACAGAGCACGTGTTGGCCCTGCGCAACACGCTGGAAGAGGCAGATCTCACCCCGGGCGAATTCTTCGGCCTGAGCGGACAATCGGCCGACTGGGTGAACACCATCAGCGACAAACTGCTGGGCCAGGTTCGTGCCTTTGCGCAAAAATCCGCCCAGGCTGACTGTTTCCGGCAGAAACTCTCATGAAATCACCTGAAGCAAAGGCGATGGAACTGGTTTGCCCGGCAGGAACGCCTGCCGCGTTACGCGCAGCAGCGGAAGCTGGGGCCGACGCGATCTATTGCGGCCTTGCAAACGAGACCAACGCGCGCAACTTTCCCGGGCTGAACTTCTCGCCGGAAGAGCTGGCGGAGGGCGTTGCCTTTGCCCACCGCAAGGGGTCCAGAGTGCTGGTCGCGATCAACACGTTTGCCCGGGCCGGAGATGTCGGTTTGTGGCGAGAGGCCGTTGATACCGCTGCGCAATGCAGGGCCGACGCCGTCATTGCCGCAGATCTTGCCGTTCTCGATCATGCGGCAAGCAACCATCCTGAACTGAGGCTTCATCTGTCCGTGCAGGCGGCCGCCAACACGCCCGAGGCGATCCGGTTCTATGCGGACACTTTCGGGGTGAAGCGCGTCGTCCTGCCAAGGGTGCTGTCGGTGCCTGAAATCGCGAGCCTGAACAAGGAAATCGACGTTGAAACCGAGGTCTTCGTTTTCGGCGGGCTCTGCGTGATGACAGAGGGCAGATGTTCGCTTTCCTCCTACGCCACGGGCAAGTCGCCGAACCTGACCGGCGTGTGTTCGCCGCCGGAACATGTCGACTACACCGAAGACGCCGACGGCAAACTTCAGGCCCGGCTCGGCGGGTTCACAATCGACAGTTTCGAGCAAGGCCAGGCAGCCGGTTATCCGACGCTCTGCAAGGGCCAGTTCACCGCGGAAGGCAAGACCGGCTACCTGTTCGAGGACCCGGTTTCCCTCAATGCCTTCGAGCTTCTCGGAGACCTTTCCAAAGCAGGTGTCACAGCGCTGAAAATCGAAGGTCGCCAACGCGGCAAGGCCTATATCGCGGGCGTCGTCGGCGCGTTTCGAAAGGCTGTCGACAGTCTTTCAGACGGCGGCGACCCCGGCCCGGCCATCGGCGCCTTGAAAGCCTTTTCGGAAGGCGGTCGTCAGACCGCAGGCTCCTACAAGAAAACATGGCGATAATAGATGCCGGATCATCCGAAAATTGAACTTGCGCTCGGGCCCTGTTTCTTCAACTGGTCTGCAGAGCGGCTTGTCGACTTCTACCGCGGCATCGCCGAGGAAGCGGACATCGACCGCGTGTATCTGGGTGAAGTCGTGTGCGGCAAGCGCATGCCGTTCACCGATGCGATCTGGCCGGACATCATGGAGATGCTGACCAAGACCGGTAAACAGGTGGTCCTGTCGGGGCTTGCGCAACCCGTCAACAAGCGGGAACGGGAGATCCTGCGCCAGCAGGCCGGTTATGACATGCCGATCGAGATCAACGATCTGTCGATGGTCCCGGGCCGTGCTGGCCAGGAATTCACGGCAGGCCCGTTTCTGAATCTCTATAACGAAGCCAGCCTCAGACTGCTTGCCGACAGAGGAGCCACGGCCTGGTGTCCTCCGGTCGAACTGCCTCTTGTTTCGATCCAGAAAATCGCCGCGCTCGTGCCGGAGGTGGACATTGAACTCTTTGCGTTCGGCAGGCTTCCACTCGCACTCTCGTCCCGTTGTTACCATGCAAGGGCACATGGGCTGCGCAAGGATGCCTGTCAGTTTGTCTGTGATCGCGACCCGGACGGAATGAACATCGCCACACTGGACGATCGCAGGTTCCTGGCGGCAAACGGAATTCAGACCCTGTCGGATGCCGTTCATGTTGCGGGCGTAACCAGCGGACAATTGCAGGCAACGGGTATCCGCCGGCTACGACTGTCTCCTCATTCGCTGGACATGGTGAAGGTCGCCGGCACATTCAGGCGTTTTCTGGATGGCGAGCTGACATGTGAAGACTTGAATGCAGAGCTCGCAGGCCAAGGCCTGCCCGGCCCTGTCTGCAACGCCTATCTCTCAGGAGATGCAGGATGGAAGACAGCAACACTCCCGGCCTGAGACCGGGCACCGAAGCGCGAAGCGAACCGTTTCCGGATGTCATCGAGCAGATCCACCGTGAACTGCAACGCCTGGACATGCCCTGTACGTGCAAGGAACAACTGGACCGGACGATCGTCGCCATAGAAACCTGGAGAACCCTCAAGCTGCAGAGGGACCTGACCAGCAATATCGAGACCGAGTATGCCCAGATGGCGTCCGGTATATCCTTCCTGAGCGATCTGGCGCTCCTCAGCCGCAAGCCGCTGTCACCGCAGGAAATGCTCGATCATGCCGAAAGCCTCAAGTTTCTGGCAGATATGGCGGATCGGTGTGCCCGGCGGCTGACGGAACTGGCCAGAATTTCCGGCAAGACCTGAAGACCGCTGCCTTACGGCATCAGCGTTGCCACGGGATCGACACCTGCAAACAAGGGGTGCGCGACAGCCAGGACAATGTAGAGCACAAACCCTGCCGTTGCCCTGAAAAGGATTGCTTGCCAGTTGACCGGAGCCACGCTGGACGAACGCTTCATGTCGGCAAGCAGGCAATTCCAGGTATTGCCCATTTCCCTTTGTTTGCGCCGATCGATCAGTTTCATGCCCGCCAGAGAGAAAACCGCAAACGTTCCGAACAGGATGACGTGTGCCAGATCTCCGTTCGGAACAACATGCGCTACCGACCACAGAAACGCAGCCACCAGGATCGGGTGACGGGTCAGGCCGACGATGCCTGGACGCTCGGGATCGAACCGGTTGTTGTGCCGCCCGCCGAAGGAGAACGGGTTTGGTGCACCAATCCCGAAGGCGATGATCAGACAGACGGGCAGCATCATCAATACGGGTACATAGGTCTGCCAGGTCTCCCAGGGCCAAAGCGCAACGTATGGCGCATCACGGGCTGCCACAATCAGCCACCACAGGATCCCCAGCGAAAGCAGCGAATAGCAGAGTGAAAACCCGCGCGGTGAGAGGAAGGCGACCAGAAGCGGACGAATCGGCGGCCTGACCAGAACCATGTGGGAGGCGAAGAAGACCAGGAAGGCCGCGATAAAATTGAGCCAGTTGAGGCTGAGCATGGCAGGGGCGCTCTCTACAGGAACACGTTTCCGGAGCCTGGCAGCTCCGTCAATATACATGACTCTTATAGTCATGAATCCAATCCGACTTGACGATGGTCAAGACACTTGCAGACCCGTCTTGGGATCATGAGCCAAGGGCCCTTCGGCCTGTTTCATCTTCAGCTGCATTTGCCGGTCTGCCGGCAGAAACACCCTGAAAGGCAAGCTCATGATGGCAACTCATCGTTTTGGGGCATTGGGCAGCCCTACCCGGATCCCGACAGTGTTGACCGCCGGGTTCAGGTTCTTTTTCCTCTCCGCAGGCATTTTTTCGGTATTTGCCATGCTCGCCTGGACAGTCTGGCTCGGTGTGCACGCCGCCGGAGGCACCTTTATCTCCACACCCATGGCCATGGCACCGCACCTCTGGCACGCGCATGAAATGGTTTTCGGCTATACGGCTGCCGTTATTGCAGGGTTCTTCGTGACAGCGGTGCCCAACTGGACCGGAACGAAGGAAGCCGGTTCGCTGTTTGTCATTGCCAGTGGCACGGTCTGGTTTGCCGGACGGTTTGCGATCTGGTTTTCCAACAGCATCGACCCGGTGATCGTTGCCGCGGTGGACCTTGCCTTTGTCCCGGTTCTCTCCACTGCCGTACTCGGGCGCCTTGCTCGCAAATCCCAGGCCCGCAACATGGTGTTTCTGGCCCTGCTGACGGCTCTCCTTAGCGGCAATCTGATGATGCATCTGGAGTGGATCGGCTGGACGGACGACACCGCCCAGGCCGGTGTTCGGATGGGAATATTCACCAGTACGGCCATGATCGCGATTATCGGTGGCCGGGTCGTGCCGGCGTTCACGCGCAACGCCCTGCTTCGGTCGGGCTATCAAGGGTCCCTGCCCGTGTCGCGTGTCTGGCTGGACCGGGCAGGTATCCTGCTTGTGCTGCTGACAGCTCTCGCATTCCTGCCGTTTGTGCCTGAGGTGTTGCGTGGTGGGCTTTGCCTGGCGGCCGGGCTGGTCACGCTATTACGTCTTGCCGGCTGGCAAGGCTGGGCGGCGCGAAGGGAACCGATCCTCTGGATCCTGCATGCCGCGTATCTACTGCTTGGGTCCGGGTATCTGGTTTACGGTGTGACTTTACTGACCGGCGAATACTCCGAAACGGCTGCCCTGCATCTGCTTGCTGCCGGAGCAATCGGCAGCATGACACTTGCAATGATGACGCGCGCCTCGCTCGGTCACGCGGGTTTGCCGTTGAAGGTGTCGAGGCCGATCGTGCTCGCCTATGTGCTTCTGATCGCCGCCGCGTTGGTGCGAAGTTTCGGGCTCAGCGCCCTCGGCTATTTCGAAACCATGCTGCTGTCGGGCAGTTTGTGGATCGTGGCCTTCGCTTTGTATGTCGGGGTCTATTTCCCGATCCTGACGACGCCTCGAATACGAAAATAACAATATTTTTCAAGGCGCTCGCCACAGGTGAGCGCCTTTTTTTCATTTCCTGAAAAATCAATTTCGACACGCTTGACTATCGTCAAGAAGTTCCAGGCCATGAAGGCCGACAACTAGCCCCAAGAGAAAACACACGACTTCTTGGAGCGCGTCTCGTGGGTCATCCCCGTCACATTTTTCTGTTCGCCTTCCTGAGCATCGCTGTCGCCCTGGGTCTGGTGGGAATCGCACCCGTCAAGGCAGATGAAGCGCTGGTCCAGCATTACCTCGACAAGGTAGCGCCGGGCGAACTCGTGCCGGGGGCCGAAACTTTCGGCCCGCTGAAGAACGATGTTCCGGTCGTGCCTGCCCTGAAAGGCAAAGACACGCTCGGCTGGGTTTACCTGACTTCGGATTTCGTCTCCACAACGGGCTATTCCGGCAAACCGATCCACACTCTTGTCGGGGTCGACAAGGACGCCGTCATCGCGGGTGTCCGACTGGTCAAACACTCCGAACCGATTGTCCTGATCGGAATTCCGGACAAGAAAATCCGTGCGGTCACGGAAGGCTATGCAGGTCTCGACCTGAAGGCGGAAGCCGCAAGTGGTGGCTCGGCACACGATCTCGATATCATTTCCGGCGCGACCGTGACCATCATGGTCATCGACGATTCCATCATCCGTTCGGGCCTGAAGGTTGCACGGACCCTAGGTCTGGGTGGTCTTGCTTCCGAAGTTGCGGAGAGTGGCCCGCAAAGGGAAGTCGATACCGGCAAGAAAGACATCAGTGACTGGATGACGTTGACCGGTGATGGCTCGGTACGGCGCCTCTCCCTGGATGTTGCGCAGATCAACGAATCCTTTGTGAGCCAGGGCGACAAACGTGCGGTCGACAGGCCTGAAAAAGGCCCGGAAACCGACACTTTCATCGACCTCTATCTCGCTCTTGCAGATGTACCTTCAATCGGCCTGTCGCTGTTGGGCGAAGCAGAATATGCCAACCTGATGGCACGGCTGAACGACGGCGACCATGCCATTCTTGTGGCCGGCCGGGGACGCTATTCCTTCAAGGGGTCCGGTTATGTGCGGGGCGGGATCTTCGACCGGATCCAGCTCATCCAGGACGATATCTCGGTTCGTTTCCATGACCGCCAGCACAACCGCGTCGGAACCATCGCCGCGGAAGGTGCCCCGGCCTTTTCCGAAATGGACCTCTTCATCATTCCGGCAGACTCAGGTTTCGATCCTGCCAAGGAATTCCGGCTGCAGCTGCTCGTGCAGCGCCCGGTCGGGCCGATCGAAAAGGTGTTCCTGACGTTCGACCTCGGATACCGGCTGCCTGACAGCTATCTGAAGGCCGTTGCACCAGCCGCAGCGCCTGCCGCAGCTTCGGGTCAATCCAGTGGAGCCGCAGCGGAAAAGGACACAGGTGTCCAGGCCCTCTGGAAACGGATCTGGAATGACCGCAAGACGGACGTTCTGATCCTTGGCGCTGCCATCGCCGTGCTCACGCTGGTGTTCTTCTTCCAGATGCAGGTGACCCGTAACGAGCGTTTCACCTTCTGGTTCCGCATCGGCTTCCTCACCTTCACGCTGGTCTGGCTCGGCTGGATGGAAAACGCCCAGCTGTCAGTGGTCAACGTGCTGGCCTTCTTCTCCGCCCTCACGAGCGACTTCAGCTGGGACGCCTTCCTCATGGATCCGCTGGTGTTCCTGCTGTGGTTCTCCGTGGCTGCTGCCCTTCTGTTCTGGGGACGCGGCGCCTATTGCGGCTGGCTGTGCCCCTTCGGCGCCCTGCAGGAGCTGACCAACCGTATCGCCAAGCTGTGCCGTATCCCGCAGATCGAAGTGCCGTGGGGTCTGCATGAGCGCCTGTGGCCGGTGAAATACATCATCTTCCTGGGTCTGTTCGGACTGTCGCTCTATTCACTCGATGTGGCCGAACACTATGCCGAGGTCGAACCCTTCAAGACGGCCATCATCCTGAAGTTCCAGCGCGCCTGGCCCTTCGTCCTGTTCGCAGTGGCCCTGCTGGCAGCCGGCCTGTTCATCGAGCGGTTCTACTGCCGGTATCTGTGCCCGCTCGGCGCGGCCCTCGCGATCCCGGCACGGCTGCGGATGTTCGACTGGCTGAAGCGGTACCGCGAGTGCGGCAACCCCTGCAATCGCTGCGCCAAGGAATGCATGGTCCAGGCCATCCATCCCGAAGGCCACATCAATCCCAACGAGTGCCTGAACTGCCTGCACTGCCAGGTTCTGTATCAGCACGACCAGAAATGTCCCGTTTGCATCAAGAAGCTCGCGAAAAGACGGCGGTTCGAGGTGCAGACCGGTCTCGTCAAGCCGGACACAAAAGCCAAGGCGGAAACGCCGGTGCCGGCCAAATAACCTTCAAAAGGCAACCTAAGGAGATCAGCCATGAAGGACACTCAAGAACAGCGCGGCGTATCCCGCCGGGATCTGTTGGGCGGATCAGCCAAGACCGCCATCGTCGCCGGAATGGGCGCAGTCGCCCTCAGCAGTGCAGACCTTGCATATGCGCAGGGAGACGGACAGAAGTTCGAACTCGCACCGGGTGAACTCGACGAATATTACGGCTTCTGGTCGTCCGGCCAAAGCGGCGAGTTGCGCATTCTCGGTTTCCCGTCCATGCGCGAACTGATGCGTGTTCCGGTGTTCAACCGTTGCTCGGCAACCGGTTGGGGTCAGACCAACGAGTCCCTCAAGATCCTGACGGAAGGTCTGCTGCCGGAAACCAAGGCGTATCTCGCGGCACAGGGCAAGGTCACCTATGACAACGGCGACCTGCACCATCCGCATATGTCCTTCACCGACGGCACCTATGACGGTCGTTACATCTTCGCCAACGACAAGGCGAACACGCGCGTGGCCCGCATCGATTGCACCACGATGAAGTGCGACAAGATCATCGAGATCCCGAACGCACACGACATCCACGGCATGCGGCCGCAGAAATATCCGCGCACGGGCTATGTCTTTGCCAATGGCGAGCATGAAGCTCCGCTGGTCAACGACGGCAAGATTCTTGACGATCCGTCCCAGTATTCCTGCCTGTTCACCGCCATCGACGGTGACGAGATGAAGGTCGCCTGGCAGGTGATCGTATCGGGCAACCTCGACAACTGCGACGCAGACTACCAGGGCAAATACGCCTTTTCGACCAGCTACAACTCGGAAATGGGCATGAACCTTGCCGAAATGACCGAGAGCGAACTGGACCATTGCGTCGTCTTCAACATCAAGGCGATCGAGGAAGCCGTCGCTGCGGGCAACTACCGGGAACTCAACGGTGTGCCGATCGTCGACGGCCGGAAAGAAGCCAATTCCCAGTTCACCCGCTATATCCCGGTTCCGAACAGCCCGCACGGCTGCAACGCGGCACCGGACAAGAAGCACATCGTCATCAATGGCAAGCTGTCGCCCACCTGCACGGTGATCGACGTGACCAAGGTCGACGCGCTCTTCTCTGACAATGCCGATCCACGCTCGGCTGTTGTCGCCGAACCTCAGCTCGGCCTTGGCCCGCTCCACACGGCTTTCGACGGCAAGGGCAACGCATTCACGACCCTGTTCCTCGACAGCCAGATCGTGAAATGGAACGTCGACAAGGCCATCCGCGCCTATGCGGGCGAAGAAGTCGATCCGATCATCTCGAAGGTCGATGTGCATTATCAGCCGGGCCACAACTCCACGTCCATGGGTGAAACCGCGGAAGCGGACGGCAAATGGCTGATCTCGATGAACAAGTTCTCCAAGGACCGGTTCCTGAACGTCGGTCCGCTGAAACCGGAGAACGAACAGCTCATCGACATTTCCACCGACGACATGAAGGTGGTTCACGACGGGCCGACGTTCGCCGAGCCGCATGACAGCATCATCGTGCATGCGTCGAAGCTGAATCCGGCAACTGTCTGGGATCGCAACCATCACTGGTTTGACGATGCCAAGAAACAGGCTGCCGCCGACGGCGTCGAGCTGGAATATGCCGCGGATGTCATCCGCGACGGCAACAAGGTGCGTGTCTACATGCACTCGGTCGCGCCGACATTCAGCCTCGAGAAGTTCACGGTAAAGCAGGGCGACGAAGTCACCATCTACGTCACCAACATCGATGATATCGATGACCTGACCCATGGCTTCTGCCTGTCCAACTATGGCATCGCCATGGAAGTTGGTCCGCAGGCGACCGCGTCGGTCACCTTTGTTGCCGAACGCCCGGGCGTCCATTGGTACTATTGCCAGTGGTTCTGCCATGCGCTGCACATGGAAATGCGCGGCCGGATGTTCGTGGAACCGAGGAACGCCTGAGCCATGCACCGCGCCTTTTTCAGATCACTGGCCCTTTCCACCGCTGCTGTGGCGAGCCTGACCGTCTGCGGTCCGCTACAGGCGGAAGAATGGCAGGTACCAGCCGAAAAGGGCGCCTTGCAGCAGGTTCTTCAACAAGCGCAGGCCGGGGACATTCTCCGGCTTGCACCCGGCAAGCATGAGGGCCCCGTGGTTCTCGACAAACCCTTGACGCTGAGTGGAGCGGGCAAGGCCGGCATTGCCGGCAACGGCACAGGTAGCGTTGTCACCATCAACGCACCGGACAGTGTCGTGGAAGGGTTGGAACTGACCGGGTCCGGCCTGTCTCAGGACACGCTGGATGCGGGCGTCAAGCTGTCCAAGACCGCGCATCGCGCCATCGTGCGTGACAACCGGATCCTCGACAATCTGACAGGTGTCGATGTTCATGGTGCGCGCAACGCAACAGTTTCGAACAATCTCATCGAAGGCCGTCAGGACCTGCGCATGAACGAGCGCGGCAACGGCATCTACGTCTGGAACGCGCCTGATCTTCTGGCTGAATACAACACGATCCGCTACGGCCGCGACGGCATCTTCGTCAACACCAGTCCCAAGGACACCTTCCGCAACAACCGGTTCGAAGACCTGCGTTTTGCCGTTCATTACATGCACGGCAACAACGGTGTCATCGAGAACAACGTTTCTGAAGGCAACGACATCGGCTACGCGCTGATGTTTTCCGACCGGCTGAAGGTACGCAACAACGTCTCGATCGGCGACCGCAATCACGGCCTCATGCTCAACTACGCCAATCACGCCGAGATTTCCGGCAACCAGGTTGAAGGCGGCGGCGAGAAGTGCCTGTTCATGTACAACGCCAACAAGAACACGGTGACAGACAACAGCTTCGAAGGCTGCCCCATCGGTGTTCACTTCACCGCGGGTTCTGCAAATAACGCCTTCAAGGGCAATGCCTTCATCGCCAACAAGACCCAGGTGAAATACGTCGGCAGCCGCCAGCTAGACTGGAGCACGGACGGGCGCGGCAACTACTGGAGCGACCACCCAGCCTTCGACATGAACGGCGACGGCATTGCCGACACCGCCTACCGGCCCAACGACATGGTCGACCAGGTCCTCTGGACCCAACCTTCCGCCAAGCTTCTGGTCGGCAGTCCGGCTGTTCAGCTGCTGCGGTGGACCCAATCTCAATTTCCGGCGCTGCTGCCAGGCGGCATCGTCGATAACGCCCCACTGATGCATCCGCCGGTGCGGGCGACACCGAATTCGGGAGTTCAAGGATGACCGAAACGTCCCTTTCTGCACCGACCCTCCGCGTGGACGGCGTCTGCAAGACCTTTTCCGGGCACAAGGCCGTCGATGACGTGTCTTTTTCCCTGAACGCAGGTGAACGTGTTGCCATGCTCGGGCACAACGGCGCCGGCAAGACCACACTGTTCAAGATCGTGCTCGGGTTTCTGAAGCGCGACCATGGAGACGTCGCCGTCATGGGAGCTGCCCCCGGCAGTCACGATGCCCGTGTCGGCACGGCCTATCTGCCGGAATCAGTCGCCTTTCCCGCCTCGCTCACCGGCAAGGAAGTGCTGACCTTCTACGCGAGACTGAAAGGCGAAAGCCCGGCCAGGGCCTTGCCGCTGCTCGAAAGGGTTGGCCTGGCGGAGGCTGCAAAACGGCGGGTCGGCACCTATTCCAAGGGCATGCGTCAACGCCTTGGTCTTGCCCAGGCTCTTGTCGGGAGACCTCGGTTGATCCTGCTCGACGAACCGACGACAGGCCTTGATCCGATCTCCCGGCAGACGGTCTATGAACTGATCGGTGAAATCGCTGGTCAGGGAACGACGGTGCTGCTGTCGTCTCACGCCCTCACCGAGCTGGAGGCACGGACAGACCGGATCCTGATCCTGTCGAAAGGCCGGCTCGTCGCGGACGATGTGCTGAGCCGCCTGCGCGCCCAGGCAGGGCTGCCGATCAGGCTGAAGGTCTGGACCAGGCCCGAAGATCTTGCCCATGTCTCCGAAAGCCTCGGCGGCGGGCAGATGAACGGACGTTCGGTCGAGTTCAACTGCAACGCGGACGACAAGGTCAAAGCTCTTTCGGCAATCAGCGCACTCGGCAACCTGGTTGAGGATATCGATGTGCACGCGCCAAGCCTCGACGACGTTTACCGGTATTTTTCCAGCTCCGCTGGCAAGGAGGCCTGAACCATGTTCTCCAGAATCCTCACCGTAGCAGGACAAGAAATCCGAATTGGTATCCGCAACAGGTGGATCCTGCTTGCAGCGATGATCCTCGCCGTGTTCTCGCTGGCGCTCGCCCTGCTCGGCTCGGCACCAGCCGGAACGCTCGGCGTCGACCGCCTGACCATTACCGTTGCCTCTTTGGCCAGTCTGTCGGTCTATCTCGTGCCATTGATCGCCCTGCTGCTCGCATTCGACGCCATCTGCGGCGAGATCGAACGCGGTACTTTGCTGATGACGCTGTCCTGCCCGATCTCCCGTGTCGAATTTCTGATCGGCAAGGCCGTCGGCCACACACTGGTTCTGTCGTTCGCACTGGTTGTCGGCTACGGCCTGACCGCCGGGTTGCTTGTGGCAGCGGGTTTCGGCTCCCTCTCGGGCCTTGCGGATTTTGCGCGTCTGATCGCAACCTCGATCCTGCTCGGCGTCTGCTTTCTCGCCACGGGCTACGTTCTGAGTTCACTGACACGCCAGTCGCGCACTGCGGCGGCGGCTTCGGTTGCCGTGTGGCTTATGCTGGTCGTCCTGTATGACCTTGCGCTGCTTGGCGCGCTGGTCGCAAACCCAAGCGGTGTCTTCGCGTCCGACGTCTTCCCGTACGCCATCCTGCTCAACCCTGCCGACGCCTTCCGTCTGTTCAACCTGGCCGCCCTCGGCGCAAGCGATCTGGTGGGCGGCATGGCCGGGGTGGCAGACACGCTGCCTTTCGACCCCTTGCTCGCCCTTGGCTCCCTGGCCGCATTTGCCGGCCTGGCCATGGCTGGCTCCGCACTTCTGATAAAAAGGATTGCGCCATGAAACGCGCGCTCATTTCGATATTCATGCTCGGGTTCCTGGCTGCCTGCCAGGAAGAGGTTCAGATTGCCAAACCCGATGCCGTGCATCTGACACCGGAAGCGGCTGGTCACTACTGCCAGATGACCGTTCTGGAACATGACGGCCCCAAGGCGCAGATCCATCTGGCAGGAAATCCCAATCCGCTCTGGTTCACACAGGTCCGCGATGCGGTTGCCTTCCTGCGTTCTCCCGAAGAGCCGAAGGATATAGCTGCCGTTTATGTCAATGACATGGAGCGCGCAGAAAGCTGGACCCAGCCCGGTACCGACAACTGGATCGATCTGGATGGGGCCTGGTTTGTCATCGGCAGCAACGTGGCAGGCGGCATGGGCGCCCCGGAAGCAATTCCCTTTGGCACGCAGGCCGGAGCGGATGCGTTCGCACGGGACAACAAGGGCCGCGTCGTCCGCGCCGAAGACATCCCGACCGACTACGTTCTGGGGGCCGTCGATGTGTCCGCCGCCACCTCGGTCCCCATGTCTGTAAAACACGGGGCTGCGCAATGACACATGCAACCATCAATCAACCACCCATGAACCGCAGGCGTTTCCTGCGGATCTGCGCCGCCGGTGTTGCTGGCCTTGCATTGCCCGCAAGCGGAGCAATGGCAGGTGCAGAGGCCCAATTGTACCGCTGGCGCGGCATTGCGCTCGGCGCTGGGGCCGAGATCGATATCCTGCATGAAAGCGCAAGCGAAGCGAAACGCCTGTTCACCAAGGTGGAAGCGGAAATCCGCAGGCTGGAAGCGATCTTCAGTCTCTACCAACCGGACAGCGAGCTGGTCCGGCTGAATGCCAACGGACGGCTTTCGGCGCCTTCTCTGGAAATGGTCGATCTGCTCGGCCTGTGCGACAGGATACACGCCGCGACTGAAGGAGCCTTCGACACGACCATTCAACCATTGTGGGCCTATTACGCCAGGCAGGCGTCCGGCGACACCGGAGAAGATCTTGCAACTGCCCGAAGCCGCACAGGCTTCAGACACGTCGTTTATGGCCCGGGCGAGATCCGCTTTGCGCAAAAAGGCATGTCCATGTCCTTCAACGGCATTGCCCAAGGCTACATCACGGACAGGGTGACGGCCCTGCTAGCCGCGAAGGGATGCACGAACATGGTGGTCGACCTCGGTGAGATCGTCACCAGAGGCGGGCCGGATGAAGAACCTGCTCTTGACGCAGGCGCTCACCGTGGCTGGCCAGTGACCTTGCAGCCAGTGGCCGAAAGCGCAGAGGCGAAGACCAGGATCAGATTGACGAACGCCGCAGTCGCCAGTTCCGCGCGGCTCGGAACGACCTTCGATCAGGCCGGCCGGCGCTCCCACATCATCGATCCGCGAACCGGCCTGCCGGTTGCGGGTGCAGTAGATGGCGCCAGCGTCATAGCTCCGGCCGCAGCCCTCGCCGATGGCCTGTCCACGGCCGCATTGGTGCTTGAAGAGAACCACCTTTGCAGAGCCCTTACCGACTTTCCGGCAACAAGCGCCTTCGTGGTGCGCCGCGATGGTTCGACAGGGTGGCTGAGGGCTTGAGGAGAGCGTCTGTCAGAGGATTACGGCGCGCAGGGCGGTCGAGGTAACGATCGCCCAGAAGCCCGTTCTGAAGATCAATGCCACGAGAGTGCGCGTTTCATGAGGCCCGCCCTGGGACACATACACAAGGAATGCACATAAAACGACCGCGGTCCCGATCAGAATCGCGATGGCCATCCAGCGAGCCCACCCTCTGGCGAACCAGAGGCCGATGCCGGTCATTACATATGCAAAACCCGCCAGGAAATTGAACCACAGGACAAACGAGACGACGTTGCCAGCCAGTCTGGATAGCTGATCGCCACCAAAGAGAACCGTTCCACCGCTCACGACTGTCATGACACCGAAAACAGCGGCGGCGGCACCAGCCATGCGCAGGCCAGTTCCTCGACGCAGGTCCCTTTGTATCAACATGGTCCGTTTCCCGTTTACGAGGGTGTCAATCTGCCGGTGGCAGTTTTCCATCTGCTTCGTCCATCAGTCGCCGCACCCACTTTGCTGCAAGCCATGTCGCCGGGATGCCGAGTGGCAAGCTGATCCAGATCGACACGATCGGCGACAGGGCCGGCAAGCCGATGGCCTGCCCCATCAGGCTGAGCATGAAGAGATTGATGGCAACGGCAGCGGCCGTGAACGGGTAAAGCACGATCGCAAGTTTGCGCACCGGCCAGCCGGTTTCGATCCGGGTCACGCCGCCAGTTCCTTCCGATTGGCGCTCTCCAGCGCGCAGGCAATGAGTTTGGGTACGAAAGGCGCCTCGATCAGCGGAGCAAGGCGCAGTCCCTCGAACCCGGCCTTGTCGAGAGCTTCCGGAATGTCCTGGGTCACATGGTGCCCGTTTCCGGCAAACAGGGGAAACAAGACCGTTCTCATGCCGCAACTTGTAGCCGTTTGTTCCAGGAAGGGTGCTTCTTCCAGGAAGCCCAGCCGGATCGGTCTTTCCGGCAACCATTCGGCAAGACCAGCGGCAAAGCGGACGGTGCTTTGCGCGGTCGACCGGCAGGTTGCCGACCCATGGGCTGCCAGTAGCAGTTCGTAGCCGGACGCATTCCAGTGAGTTCTTTCAGCTGTCATTTCCAGAAAATGCGCCGTCAACCGTGGCAACTCGGGATGAATACCGAGGGCAGGCAGCTGCCGGGCGCCCGTCCCTTTCAGCCTGCCTGTCAGAGCTGTCTGCGTGAACCAGCCTTCGGCCATGAAAACCGGAAAAACAAGCGGTTCAGGCCCGGCAAGGCCCAGGGCCCGTTCAAGAGCGCCAGGCGCGGCCAGCGTCGCCGAGCGGATGGACCAGCCGGGCAGGAATTCGCGGACCTGCTGCGCAAGTGCGCGCAAATACGCTTCACCTGCCTGCGGGTGCGACGGCTGGCCGTGCGAGACGAGGATCGCCTCAATGGCTCGTTCCTTCCGAAAAGGTGATCTTGTTCCAGACATTGTACTTCCCCGAAGGTTTTCGCATGGGCAGGCGCCGGATCTCTTCCAGCGTGCTGGCGTCGTAGACAATCACCGCACCGTCGTCCTCCCAGACGGAGACAAGGGCATAGCGGCCATCTTTCGTGAATTCGACATGGGCAACCGTCGCGCCTTCGACGGGCTTCAAGGTCTTGACGATTTCCAGGCTTTCCTTGTCGATCACATGAATTTCGTCCTTGTTCGGACCGAAGAAGACATCGGCCCAGAAATAGGGCGTGTTCTCGTGACTGCGCAGGAAGAAGCCGGGACCGTCGGTCTTGATTGTCGCGATCTGCTTCCAGGTTTCGGTGTCGATGACCGACAGCTTGCCTTCTTTCAGATGCGGGGTCGCCATGACCCTGCGGCCATCCCGCTCCCAGCTGATACCGGACCCGAGATGCGGCATGCCTTCCAGCGGCAGTTCAGCGATTTCACGTCCGACATTCAGGTTGACCACGACACCGCGCGCGCCGTCGCGCGACGCTCCGACGAGATGCCGGTAGTCATCATCGAAAAAGAAATCGTCAAGCGGTTCTGCCGTCAGGATCCGGCGGCGGGCGAAGAGACCGACGGACGAAGGCAACGCTTCGACCATGCCTTTTTCCCGGCTGTGCACGAAGCCTTCGTAGACCGGGTCCGCCTCCGGATCGGTTGCAACTTCCCAGATTTCCGGAGCATCCTTCAAGGCAAGGATGAAGCTCTTGCGGTTGGGAGCCTGATAGACCGCCGAAACGCGACTGGCCGTACCGTCCTTGGCCGTCACATCCATCACGGTTGCGACCGAAAGGTCCTCGGTCGACAGGATCGTCAGCGTCATCGGCAGATAGTTGGCAACCGCCAGCCACTTGCCGTCATGGCTCATGGCAATGTTGCGGCTGTTGAGCCCTGCCCGCACCCGGCCGACTTCCTGAAGCGCGTAGAGATCGTATTTCTGGACCCAGCCGTCGCGCGACATGATGAAGACATAGCGCCCGTCCGGCGAGAATTTCGGCCCGCCATGGACCGCAAACGGCGTTGCGAACCTGTCGAGTGTCTCGAAGGTATCGCCGTCAAGAACACTCACGTGATGATCACCTGTTTCGACGACAAGGGTGATGTTCATCGGATCGGCCTGCCAGAGCGGTTTTTCGACCAGCTGATAGTCCTCGTTGATCACCTGGCTGGCAGCGATGTCCTTTTCGGTCCAGTCCGGAACGTCACTCAGTGGTTCCTTCAGGAAAGCGGCCAGGGCCTCGATCTGATCGGCACCTAGAATATCGGCGAATGCCGGCATCTGCGTCGCCTTGCGGCCGTCTCGAATGACAGCATCCAGATCCGGTCCGCGCATGCGGCCGAGGGTCTCCGGGATCAGTGCCGGTCCGACACCACCAAGACGGCCAGCTCCATGGCAGTCCTGGCAGTTGTCTGCATAGTCCTGCGCGGGGCCTGCAACCGAAAGCGAGGTCATCAGAAGGAGTGCGCTAAGCGAAGCGGTGAGCCGGATCATGGCGTTTTCCTCGGAACGGGGTCACGGCCAGGCGCTCGCCGCCAGGGCCGGCAAGCCCGATTTCGTCGTCATTGAGATAACAGGCAGGGTCTTCGGCCCAGGGATCGCCAGTCAGTTGCAGTGCACGGATACGGGTATTGCCGCCGCACACGTCCTTGAAGGCACAGGCACCGCAGCGCCCCTTGAGCGGTCTTGGCCTTGTTCTGAGCCGGGCCAGCATGGGGTCTTCACCGGTCCAGAGTTCGGAGAACGGAACGGATTTCACGCTGCCGATGGTGTAGTCGGACCAGTAGGTATCCGGATGCACGTTGCCGAGGGTGTCGATGTTGGCGACACCGAGACCGGAGGAATTGCCTCCCCAGGCCGCAAGATGACCGCGCACTTGGGCTGCCGTTTCCGGACCAAAGATCCGCTGTACCCATTCCAGAAAGTAAACCGCGTCGGCATCATTGTTGCCGGTTACGATATCGAGTGGCCGGCCACCGCTGACACCTTGCCATGCGCGGTCCATCAGAATGTCCATTGCCCATCTGGAGCGCTTGTGCTCGGCATCTTCACCGCGGTGCTTGTCGCCCCTGCCGGCATAGACGAGATGGGACAGGTAGAACTTGTCGACACCTTCATCGTCGCACAGACGCAGAAGATCCGGCAGGCTTTCGTGGTTGCCCTCGGTCAGGGTGAAGCGCAGCCCGACCTTGATGCCGCGTGACTTGCATTCGCGAACGCCCCGCAGGGCAGATTGGAAAGCGCCCTCGACGCCACGAAACCAGTCGTTCGTAGCCCCGATCCCGTCAATGGAAATGCCCACGTAATCGAAACCGATCTCGGCGACCTTGTCTGCAGTCTCGCCATGCAGCCTGGTGCCGTTGGTCGACAGGGCCAGCATGCGCACAAGGCTTCTGGCGCGCCCGGCAATCTCAAAGAGGTCTTTCCGGTCCAGCGGTTCGCCCCCGGACAGGATCAGGGCGGGAATGCCGAAGTGTCCAAGATCCTCCAGGGTCGCCATGGCCTGGTCGTGGGTCAACTCGCCCGGAAAATCGACGTCTGCCGACACTGTGTAGCAATGCCGGCATTTCAGGTTACAGCGCCGGGTCAGGTTCCAGATCACCACCGGTTTGACCGCACCGGTGCCGCGGCGTGTCCTGACAGCTGTCGGCTCCACGATCTGGTGCATGTATTCCGAGAGGCGGAACATCGTTCAGCCCTCCTTGCCGCGAAGGCGCATGCCGGTCTTTTTCAGGATGCGCGTTGAAAACAGGATGTCGCCGGCACGGCAGGCCTTGCCCAGCAGACTGGAAATCTCCGCCCGCTTTGCAATAACTTCCTCGCGGGTTTCTCCATGAACCATGGCAAAGAGGTTGTAAGGCCAGTCGGGCAGTGCCCGCGGACGGCGGTAACAATGCGTGACGAACGGCAGGGCGCCGACCTTTTCGCCGAGACTGTCGACCACTGCGTCATCGACATCCCAGACGGTCATTCCGTTGGCTGTCATGCCGAGCCGGTAATGATTTGGCGCGGCCCCGATACGCCGGATGACACCTTGCGCCTTCAGCTGCTTCAGGTGGTCGATCAGCTCCGCTTCGCTCAGTCCCAGGCTTTCCGCAACGACGGCAAAGGGTCTGGTGACCAGAGGCAATCCGGCCTGTGTGGCTTCGACGATCGTTCGGTCCTGTGGGGTCAAGGTCATGCGTTCACCCGAAAGCCTATGAAAAACTCGCGTTCCTTCGGAAACAGCAGCACCGGCAAGCCTGTGTCGCGTTCGATTGCTTCGGCAGTTGCCGAAATTGCGGCCTGACTTTCCGTTGCCAGGACGAACCACATGTTGAGCTTGTGGTCCCGTTCATAGTTATGGGCGACTTCAGGGTAGGCATTGACTTTGGTTAAGACGTCTTCGAAACGCGCTGGCGGTACCGCGATGGCACAAAGGCAAAAGGCACCGCCAAGGGCTTCCGCATCGAAGAAGGGTCCGAACCGTGTCAGCAGGCCGTCGTCGCGCAAGGTCCGGATGTGCCCGGCAACCTCTTCTTCACTCAAGCCCAGTTCCTGCGCCAATTCCTGAAAGGGATGCGGAACCAGCGGCAGATCGTCCTGCAGACGATTGATCAAGGTCCGCTCAAGAGGAGACAGTTTCCGGGTCATGCCGCAACTCCATGACGAGAGATCAGCGCCCCGGTCTGCTTGAAGCAACGGGTGGAAAAGAGAACGTCGTGTCTGACGCCCGCCACTTCCGGCAGGCGCGATGCCTGAATGAGAACATCCAGTGCCTGCGACCGGCTCCGGCCGTGAATCATGCAGTAAAGCCGATAGGGCCACACGCCTGCCACGGGCCTGCGTTCGTAACACAGGGTCACCCCCGGATGCGCAGCAAGCGCCGGCCCCGCCGAGGCGATCCTTTCCGGTTCGATATCCCAGACAACCATGGCGTTCGCGCGCCAACCAAGGGCGCGATGACGTACAATCACGCCGAAGCGGGAAATGATACCGGCGTCAAGCAGCCTTCCAATCCGTTCCAGAACGTCCTCTTCCGTTCGGCCGAGGTGTTCTGCGATACGCAGGTAGGGACGCTGTATGATCGGTAGTCCTGTGGTCAGAGCCTGCAGGAGGTCATCGTCTCCCTCCTGCAGTCGCTCCAACCGGACCGGCCGGGGCACTGGTGGCCGGCCCAGGCCGCCGTTCAAGCTGAAGCCTAGGTCTATATTGAACGGACGGATGATCGGGAGATCCAGTACGGCAAGCTGCGTCTGGTCCCGAATGGTGTCCAGAACCCCGTTGACATGCGCCCGGTGCGGGCCGGTGGCAACGAACCAGAGGTTCCGGTAATTCTCCCGTAGGTAGGAATGATTGATACCCGGCTGAGCACCGACGATCCCGGCAACGGCCTCGATGCGATCGTGTGGCACCGACATTGCCGCCAATGTGCTTGCCGAAACCGTGTTGGGTGCACAGGTGGCACCAACACGCGTGATCCGGCCGGTCGCAGCCATATCCTGCAGCCGCCCGATAACGTCACCTTCGGAGCAGTTCGTTCCCGCTGCAATGATCTCGAAAGGTCTCGGCACCAACGGGAAGTCCCGTTGCCAGTTGTCGAGCAGGGTCAGGTCAATGGGATCGATGAGGCTTGTCATGGCTCACAACCCCGTCCTGTGTGCCCGGACTGTAAAGAAGATGCCGGATGGGCTTTCGGCGTCGATTTCGCCTGTCTTCTCGAAGGTCCGGGTGTTGTAAATCATGACCTTGCCGGCATCGCGCACGGAAACCCAGACCTCGTTACCGCGTGGCGTGAATTCCATGTGCAGTACGGCAGGGCCGGGTTTGAATTCGTGAACGACCCGCTTTGTGACCGTATCGATCACCTGGATGGTGTCATTGAGCGGATGTGCGAAGTTTACCCAGACCTGGCGGCCATCGGGTCTCGCCATGGCAAAGACCGGTTGACCATGGGTACTGGTGCGTCCGGTTTCGGCGAGCGTTTCACCATCGACCCACAGAACCTCGTGGTGCCCGACGGCAGGCAGGACAAACTCCTGGCCCGCGCGTGCCCAACCTTCCAGATGGGGCATCTTGTAGACCGGTAGCTCCGCTTCCCCGCGGCCATATCCGGGCAAAACGCGAATTGGTTCGGGATTTTCCTGCCACAGGTCGAGCGCGGTCAATCCGTCTTCGCCAAACAGGCCTGTGATGTAGAGACGGCCGTCACCGGTGATCAGAGCATCATAGGGGTTGGTGCCCATGCCGGTAATCCTGGTGATCTTCGGTTCCTCCGAATTGAGGTCCGCGATCCAGGTTTCGCCTGCATCCCACAAAGTGAAGACAAAGCGTTTGCCGGGCGCATCGACAAGACCGATTGTCTTCGACCCGGTCGGAATATCTGCAACCATCTCCAGCGTCTGAGCGTCGAAGATACGCACACCGCCAGGCTCATAGTTGGAAACCGCGACCAGTGAGCCGTCGTCCGAGATGGCCCCGCCGATGGCGTTTCCGGATTGAATCACCCGCTTGGCTATCCGTTTCTCGACAAGATCGACCTTGGAAAGGCCGCCATCGCGGCCGAAGACATAGGCGAAACGTTCGTCCGGTGAATAGACCAGGCTTGCATGGGAAAGGTCGCCAAGCCCTTCTATCCGTGCCAGGGAGGCACGGTCGGACTGATCGACCAGCAACAGAGACCCGCTCGCCCGTTCAACCACAAGACCGAGATCGCCGGTGGCAACGACCGACTGCGCCTGGACAGTGCCGGTCAACATGGCTGCCAGAACGGCTCCACATAGCCACTTCATTTCGTGTCTCCCTTCAAAAGATATTCGGCAATTTTCCTCGCGTCGGCCTCGCTCAGGATCGGACGCCAGGGAGGCATTGCCGTTTTCGGGATGCCGTCCAGAACCACCGTGGACAGGGTGTCGATGTCGTAATGGCCAAGTGCATCCGGCCGGATGTCCGGTCCAAGGCCGCCTTTCAGCGTCATGCCGTGACACGAGCCGCAGTCCTGTCGCACCAGGTTGACCAATGCCGCAGGCGTTTCCTGTTCCTCGGCAAGCGCGAGGCTTGTGATGGCCAGAAGACAGAAGGCAATGGTGAGCAGCGTCTTAAGCATGGACCAGCCTTCCGGCTGTGCCGCTGTCCACGGCACTGAGCATGGCGTCCAGGGTGGCTGCCGGCCATTCGGCACTCAGGGTCACGACCTTGCCGACAACAAACAGCACCGGCGCCTTGAACCTGGCGTCGCGGATATCGATCGCGATCCTGTCGAGTTCCGAATAAAGCCTGGTTTCACGCGGTGTCGTCGCGTTGGCGATGGCAAGTACAGGGGTTGTCCCGCTCAGTCCTTCGGCGATCAGGCGCAGGGCAATCTGCCCGATGTTGGCAACGCCCATGTAGACGACCAGCGTGGTGTCCTCGCAGGCAAGACTTTTCCAATCGAGGTCGAGAACGCCGTTTGCCTGCCGGTGTCCGGTCACATAGCGGACGCCGGTTGCCAGACCACGATGGGTGAGCGGCACACCTGTTACGCAGGCAGCCCCCTGGGCAGCGGTAATGCCGGGCGCATATTCGACCGCGATGCCGCGTGACAAAAGATGTTCGGCTTCTTCCGAACCGCGACCGAAGATCAGCGGATCGCCGCCTTTCAGGCGGGCAACGGTCAAGCCTTCCAGCGCCAGTTCTTCAAGGATCTCGTTGATCCTCTCCTGAGGAACGGGATGATTGTCGGGCGATTTTCCAACAGGCACCTGCAGGGCACCGGACGGAGCCAACGACAGGATTTCAGGTGAAACCAGACGATCGAAAACGACCGCATCCGCTTCCTGGAGCATTCGCAGGGCCTTGAGCGTCAGAAGCTCCGGGTCTCCGGGTCCCGCACCGATCAGATAGACCTTCCCTGGCTGTTTCATCGTTTGCTCCTGCAGGCGGCATGGAAGAAAGAAACGGGAGAGGCGGAATTCCGCCTCTCCCGGCGGGACGTCAGTAGACGTCGGCGCGCGTGTTGAAGACGTTGAACTTGCCGGTCGGAGTGATCAGCCGTTCGTCCTTGATGACGTGCTTCAGCTCGAGCGTCTTGTCGTCAACGACGACGATCGCGCTTTCCTTGTCCTTGGCGTTCCAGACGGAGAACCAGATTTCCTCACCTGCCTGGTCGAATTCGCCCTGAACGACACGCGGCTGGCCCTCGCCGACATCCGCCCATTCGACAATCGGCAGAACCTTGTATTCAGGTTCTTCCTGGGTCAGGTCGTCGACGTTGAACACTGCGATCGCGCCCGAGACTTCCGCGTCCGGGTTCAAGGGTGCATCCACGTAGAGATGGTTCGACTTCGGATGGGACTTGACGAAGAGCGAGCCCCCGCCGAGACCATAGAGGGTCTGCACGACCTTCCAGGCATTGTCCGGATGGCCTTCCGGATCCGTCCCGATCAGGGCAACGGTTTCATCGCCCAGGTGCGAAGTGACCCAGACAGGACCGTAGGTCGGGTGGATCAGGTTGGCACCACGCCCCGGATGAGGTGTCTGACCACCCGTTTCAAGCAAGGCAGTCAGCTTGCCTTCCTTGGTGTCGACGACCGCGACCTTGCCGCGGGCATTGGCAGCCACGAGGAAGTAACGCTTGGTGCTGTCGAACCCGCCATCATGCAGGAAGCGTTCGGCTTCGATCTCGGTTGTCTTCAGGTTCTTGATGTCCGAGTAGTCGACCAGCAGGATCTTGCCGGTTTCCTTCACGTTGACGATGAATTCCGGATTGTAGTGCGATGCCACGATGGAGGCGACGCGCGGCTCGGGATGATAGGTCTGGTCGTCGTAGACCATGCCACGGGTCGACTTGATCTTGAGCGGCTCCAGCGTGTCGCCGTCCATGATCACATATTGCGGCGGCCAGTAGGAGCCGGCGATCGCATACTTGTCTTCCCAACCCTTCATCTTCGATGTTTCGATGGAGCGGGCTTCGGTGCCGACCTTGATCTGCGCCACTGTTGCCGGTTCTTCCATCCAAAGGTCGATCATGTTCACAAGCGCATCGCGCCCGATCACGTAAAGATAGCGGCCGGAGGCGGAAATACGCGAAATGTGAACCGCGTAACCGGTGTTGATCACTGCATGGATGGCATAGGTTTCACCGTCGATAAGGGCGACCTGGCCACTGTCGCGCAGGGTGACCGAGAAGAGGTTGTCGATGTCGATATCGTTCAACTTCTCTTTCGGGCGGTCTTCCGGTGCAACCAGCACCTTCCAGCTCTTGCGCATTTCGTCCATGCCGAACTCTGGCGGTGACGCCGGTTCCAGCAGGATATAGCGCGCCATCATGTCGACCTGTTCCTCGGTCAATTCACCCGAGGTCCCCCAGTTCGGCATGCCGGCGGGCGATCCGTAGGTGATGAAGTCGCGCAGATATTCGTAGCCGTTTTCCCGGGTGATATCCGTGGTCAGCGGCTTGCCGGTCGCACCCTTGCGCAGCACGCCGTGGCAACCGGCGCAGCGTTCGAAATAGATCTGGTTTGCATTCTGATATTCTTCAGGCGTCATCACGGGATCGCCTTCCTTGCGCCCCGGAATCTCGACCTTCAGCTGGCCGAGAGTTGACATGCTAGGCTCATAGGCAGCTGAAGGACCACTGCCGTGGTCCGCCGGCTTATCCTGGGCAGAAACGCCAACTGCCGACAATCCGAGTGTGAAAGCCACACTCATCAGCAGCGCATTTCTCCGAATGGCTCGTGTCGAGATCATGATTAGTCTCCGTTCGACTGGTGAGGCAATCGGACGGTGCGCGCTGGCAGGGTCTGCTTCCTTGACTTTCGTTAACTTGAAATTTTCAGGCAGGTTTGTTCAGTCATGTCCGGCGGGAAAACCGGCAAGACACGAGTTTCCTAGGCGTTTGTTTTTATTTATACAATTACGAGTTCACCGCCTGCAAAACGACACAATTGTCGCAGGGGAGCATGCACTTCACGGCACCATCGGTGAACGCGTCGATCCCATTGCAATGAATTTCACTGTCTTCGGCACCGCTTTCCGGTCCACTTGACTTTGGTTAAGGAAATGCGGCTGCGCGCTGGCACCCTCCCGGCAGGATCAACTCCGGGGAAAGGAGCGCGCTATGCGCGAAGTCATGACCAAAAGCATGGCCCGAAACATATTCTATGGCGGGTCGCTTTTTTTCATCATCATCTTTGTGGGGCTGTCGGCGCACAGCCACCTTTACATCACCAGCACATCGACGAATGCGGAAACGCTGACCGAAAGCGTTGCAGCAGGCAAACGGGTCTGGGAGGACAAGGCCTGCATCAACTGTCACACGATCCTCGGCGAGGGTGCGTATTTCGCCCCCGAAGTCGGCAACGTGATGACCCGTTGGGGGGTGCTGGACGATCCTGACCTGGCATTCGAGACCCTCAAGGGCTGGATGGAATCCCAGCCTTCCGGCATCGAAGGCCGCCGACAGATGCCGCAGTTCCACCTGACGGACGAAGAGATCCGCGATCTCTCGAACTTCCTGATCTGGACAGACAAGATCGACGCCCAGGACTGGCCGCCGAACGACGCCGGCTGATTTTGAACGCTGAGGAAACCCAAGATGAAATACCAATCTCAAAAGGTTGCGCTGGCGTATTTCGCCGTGGCGCTCGGCCTGTTCGCCGTCCAGGTTCTGGGCGGGTTGCTCGCCGGCTACATCTATGTGGCGCCGAACTTTCTGTCGGAGCTGCTTCCCTTCAACATCGTGCGGATGCTGCACACAAACAGCCTGATCGTCTGGCTGCTGCTCGGCTTCATGGGCTCCGCCTACTTCCTGATCCCGGAAGAAGCGGAACGGGAAATCCATTCCACCAAGCTGGCCTATCTGCAGCTTATCATTCTGGTGGTCGGCACATTGGGTGTGGTTCTCACCTATGTCTTCAACCTGTTTGAAGGCAACTGGCTGCTGGGCAAGGAAGGCCGCGAGTTCATCGAACAGCCCAAATGGGTCAAGGTGGGCATCGTTGTTGCCGCCCTCATCTTCCTGTTCAACATCACCATGACAGTGCTGAAGGGCAAGAAAACCGCGATCACCAACATCCTGCTTCTGGGCCTGTGGGGCCTGGCGCTCCTGTTCCTGTTCAGCTTCTACAATCCAAGCAACCTCTCGCTCGACAAGCAGTACTGGTGGAACGTCGTGCACCTGTGGGTCGAAGGTGTCTGGGAATTGATCATGGCCTCGGTCCTCGCCTACCTGATGCTCAAGCTGACCGGCGTCGACCGCGAAGTCATCGAGAAATGGCTCTATGTCATCGTTGCCGCCGCACTGTTCTCCGGCATCCTGGGCACCGGCCACCATTACTACTGGATCGGGACACCCGGATACTGGCAGTGGATCGGCTCGATCTTCTCCTCGCTGGAGGTGATCCCCTTCTTCGCCATGATGGCCTTTGCCTTCGTGATGGTGTGGAAAGGCCGGCGGGACCACCCCAACAAGGCCGCGCTGCTGTGGTCGCTCGGTTGCGCAACGCTCGCCTTCTTCGGTGCCGGTGTCTGGGGCTTCCTGCACACCCTGCATGGCGTGAACTACTACACCCACGGCACGCAGATCACCGCTGCCCACGGACACCTGGCCTTCTTCGGTGCCTACGTTTCCCTGAACCTGGCGATCATCACCTACGCCATGCCGCTTCTGCGCGGCCGGGATCCCTACAACCAGGTGCTCAACATGGCGTCCTTCTGGCTGATGGCCGGTGGCATGTCCTTCATGACCTTCGTGCTGACGTTCGCCGGAACGGTGCAAACCCACCTGCAGCGTGTCATGGGCGAATACTACATGGACGTTCAGGACCAGCTGGCCGTGTTCTACTGGATGCGCTTTGGGGCCGGTGCTGCCTTCGTCCTCGGCGCCATCCTGTTCATCTACGCAGTTGCAATGCCACGCCGCGAAGTCATCCAGCCCGGTGAAGCAGCCGGCGCCCCCGCGGAGTGATGGATATGGACGCTACAGTCTCCATGGAAAAGGGGGCGGCATCTGCCCCCTTCTACCTCTCGCAAGGCGACGAATGCGATGTCTTCGAAGCCGCGCACCGGAACGGCCTTCCGGTTCTGCTGAAAGGGCCGACCGGCTGCGGCAAGACCCGGTTCGTCGCCCATATGGCGGCAAGGCTCGGCCGCAAGCTTTACACGGTCGCCTGTCATGACGACCTTGCCGCCGCCGACCTGATCGGCCGGTATCTTCTCAAGGGCGGCGAGACCGTCTGGGTGGACGGACCGCTGACACGAGCCGTCAGGGAAGGCGCAATCTGCTATCTCGACGAGGTTGTGGAAGCGCGCAAGGATGTGACGGTCGTCCTTCATCCCCTCACGGATGATCGCAGGACCCTGCCGATCGACAGAACCGGAGAAGAGCTGATAGCCTCACCCGGCTTCATGCTCGTTGCATCCTACAACCCCGGTTACCAGAACATCCTGAAGACCCTGAAACCATCCACCCGCCAGCGGTTCCTGTCGCTTGAATTCGATTTCCCGCCGGCGGATCTGGAAACCGAAGTGGTTTGCGAGGAAAGCGGCCTTGATCACGACCGGACCGCCTCGCTGGTACGTCTGGCCGGGAAACTCAGGGCACTGAAAGGCCAGGATCTCGAAGAAGGCGTGTCGACCCGTCTGGTCGTCTATGCGGCAACGCTGATTGCCCAGGGCATGCCTGTCGGACGGGCGATCGAAGCTGCAATGATCGAACCGCTCACCGACGATGAAGACGTGAAACGCGGGCTCCTTGATCTTGTCACGGCCGTGTTTGGGTGAGGCCAGACCGATGGGCAAGATCGACATCGAGCCATGGGAACCCGAGGAAACTGTCGGGAAACTGTGGCACGCGTTTGCAAGCCGCCTGGGTGCACCCGAGGTGCATCATGGAGCCGCGGTCGGCCTCGATGAGGTCGGCGGGCGGCTTGCTGTCCTTTTCCGGGGACTGGGCGGAGCTCACAGTGTCGAGCTCCGTCCGGTCGCCCAGGAGGTGTCCCGCCATCGCCTCGGATTTCTGAGGCGGCTCGGCACGGAAGCGGAAACCGTGACACGGACCAGCTTCGACGGCGAAATCCTGAGATTGCCGGCCAGTCTTGCGGTGTTCCCGCTGCGGGAGGCAAATGCAGCCCTCTATGTCTGGCTGACGGCCCTTGCGGCCCATGCACCAACCCATATCGCCGAAACGGACCCGCTCCGCGCCGACCTGCAAGCGCTCAGGGTGATTTCCGCGATGGTTCGAGACACGCTCGAACACGCTCCCGGCTTGCGGGATCTTTATAGCGCACTCTGCCAGCAGGTGCTGGCAGCAAGACCACAGGCCCCGCTGCCGGACAAGGAAGCAAGGGTCGACAGGCTTGTGCGTCAAATGTTGGGAGACCCCGCGCTTCCTCCCCGCGATGTCCTGGAACTTCAGGAGCGGGTTGACCGGAATTCGTTCGCGGAAATAACTGCCCCGCGCGGATACCGCCCTTTCCGGCCTGTGCCGCTTTGGCCGGATCTCAGAGAGGTCGTGTTTTCAGCGGGAGACGAAGTCGACAGCCGCGAGACAGACGGCCCACCCGAGGAAGCGACCGGCAAGACCGTGCGCGCCCGCAGACGCAAGGCAGATCAGGCGGAACGCAAGGACAGTCTGATCCTCCACAAGTTTGAAGCCATATTGAGCTGGGCGGAGTTTCTCAATCTCAATCGGCGTGTCGATGACGACGACCACGACAGCGCCAAGAAAGCGGCAGACGATCAGGACGAGATCGGCCTTGGGCAAATCTCCAAGGCACCGGCAACCCGTCTGAAGCTGCATCTTGATCTCGCCCCGGAGGATGTGGACCGCGAAAGACTGTCCGGACGGCATCTCTACCCGGAATGGGACACGCGCAGCGGCCGCTATCTGGCAGACCACGTCTGCGTTCTGACCAGCACCGCGGAAGCGGATCCTGAAAAGGGATCTGCCGGCATCGACCAGCGGACCAAACGGCGCATCCGCTCGGTGAAGAAGCAGTTCGAGGCCCTCCGCCCGGGCCGGGTGACGACACGTGGCCACCTGGAAGGAGACGGACTGGATCTTGATGCAGCCGTGCGCTCCGAAGCCGAACGGATTGCAGGCGGCACCGGCTCGGAACGAATCTGGCTGCAAACCCGTCCGGAAGCGCGTGATCTTGCGGTTTACATACTGCTCGACGTTTCCCGCTCGACCGAGAGCGCCGTCACCGGACGCGCCGTGATCGATATCGAAAGGGAGGCCCTGACAGCTTTGGCCTGGGGTCTGAACGCCTGCGGCGATGATTTCGCCATCACTGCCTTTTCATCCCTGAAACGGCAGCGGGTGTACCTGCAGTCCTGCAAGGGATTCCATGAACCGATGAGTGCCCTTGTTGAACAGAGGATCGGAACGCTGCGTCCCGGCTTCTACACCCGTCTGGGCGCCGCCATTCGTCATGTATCCGCCGACCTGGCAGCGCAGTCGCGCAAGCGAAAGCTTCTTCTGGTGATCACGGACGGCAAGCCGAACGATCTCGATCACTACGAGGGGCGGCACGGCATCGAAGACACCAGGATGGCAGTTCGGGAAGCCCGGCGGGCAGGCCAGTCCGTCTTTGGCGTCACCATCGACAAGTCGGCCAAGTCCTGGTTTCCGCGGCTGTTTGGTCAAGGCGGCTTTGCCGTTATCCCGCATCCCGATCGGCTGACACAGGCCTTGCCGCAGATCTACCGCCAGATTGTCGGAGGCTAGAGCCGCTGATGCACGCTCCGTCACCGAAGCCGGATCAAGACGGCGACGCCGGCATCCTCGACGAGTTGCCCGGGGAACTGATGATGTGGGTGCTCATCGTCAGTGAATTGCTGGTGTTCGGTGCCGGTCTTGCCGCCTTCATGGGCGTGCGAATATCCGATCCGGCAGGATTTGCTGCCGCAAGAGCTCATCTCGACCCGGCGCTTGCGGGCATCAATACGATCGTTCTGATCACCAGTGGTTTTCTGGCGGCAAGAAGCCTGGAGCTTCGGCTTGCAATGAAACGCACCGCGGCGCGTTTGCACCTGACAGGTGCCATGGCTCTCGGCGGCTTGTTCCTCGCCATCAAGATACAGGAATATGCGGTCAAGATAGAGCAAGGGATCTCCACGGAGACCCATCCCTTCTTCACCTTCTACTACCTGCTCACCGGGTTTCACGCGGCTCATGTGCTTGCCGGTATCGTTGTGCTGGGTCTGGTTGCCTGGAAAGACGAACCACGTACCATCGAAACAGGCACCGCCTTCTGGCATATGGTGGATCTCATCTGGGTTCTGCTGTTTCCGGTGATCTATGTCCTGGGATAGCGAACGATGACCCTTCCCTCCGTCACGCTTGCGTGGATTGCGCTATTGGGCCTGTCGGCCGCTACCGTTCTGGTGACTACAGGCGGAACGGGTCATTTCAGTCCGGCTCTGTTCGGCGGAATGCTGTTGCTGCTGGCCTTCATCAAGGCACGGATCATCCTGTCCCGATATCTCGGGTTGTGGCAGGCGCCTGCCTGGCTGTCAGGCTTCAGCTGGGTGATAGGGTTCTTTTGCCTGCTGTTGCTGGTGCTTTACGTGGCACCGGGGCTCAGTCCCTGAACGCTTCGGCAAGCTGCTTCGGAAGATCGAATTCGGCAAGCACCCGGGCCCGTCCCTCCTCCGACATCTTCCGTGCCGTTTTCTGCACGATATCGAGCACCTTGCTGTCCTCGTGTTTGGCGGCAAATGGCGCGAAATACCATTTCAGGAACACAAAACAGATCACGTTTTCCAGCGCCTGCACGTCCGCGTCCCGCTTGAGGCCTTCCTTGCGCAGCATCTTCGCCGCCGCCTCGATCTCCTCTGGTGAATAGCCCGCGCTGGCCATGATTTCACCGACCCGGTCCGCGTGATGACGGGCCTGATCCCGGCGCCAGGCATGATAGCCGGCCTTGCCTTCCGGGTAGGACTGGCGCGGCGTGATCCAGCGCTCGATGTGCTGGCCCCTGGCCGCGACCTTCAACGGATCGGTCGCCTCCGGGTAGAGCCGTTCCAGCTCTTCGCTCATCCGTTGCCCATATAGAAGAGCCGCAGGCTTGCCGTCTTCCTGGTTGGGGTCGGCAGCGTTCGCGGTGTCGATGGCCGTCAAGGCAATGTCCAGTTTCATCATGGTCACCCCTTGGTCCAGGCATCCACCGGATCTTCTTCGGAGAAGGCCCGAAGCCGCTCGATATCCTTGATTTCCGCATGATTTCGATTGATGCGGACCCCCGCAGATTTCAACCGCGCAAAAGACCGCGACAGGCTTTCCGGCTTCATGCCGAGACGGCCGGCGATCAGGAACTTGTCGTAAGGCAGGGTTACCTCGCAGCTACCGCTTTCCTGCTCGCACAACTCCAGCAAGAACTCGGCAACCCTTTGCGGTCCGGTTTGCGCCTTCAACTGTTCCAGCTGCGAAACAAGGGAATGCAGGTGAATGAAGGTCGATGCCACAACCGACACGGCAATGTCCGGGTCCTTGCGCATGGCTTCCAGGATGGCCGTGCTGGGTATGCGCATCACTTCGCAGGCGGTTACCGCTTCCGCCGAAACCGGATAGGCAAGCCCGCGGAACGCGACCGCTTCACCGAAGCTTTCGCCCTTGGCAAAGACATTCACGACCGCTTCGCCTCCGTTGGGCGCGATCCGGTAAAGCTTGACCCAGCCGTCCATCACGATGTGGATTGCCTGGGCTGTCTCACCATGCAGGAACAACGTCTCACCGCGGTCATATGTCCGCCAGCTCGACATGCCGAGCACCATGTCTCGGATCTCCTGCGGGAAGCTTTTCAAAAGCAGGGAGTTCTGGGCAATTTTCCGCTGGCGGTCGGTTGGCATCGATGAAGGTCCTGGGCAAGTGATATGGAAGAACGTCTAGCCCGACCTAGTGACTTTGCACAATAGCAAGCGCGGACCATCGACGGATTCTTGCCTTTCTTGACTATTGTCATTCAGCCTGCCCCGCCCCGCAACTAGCGTCTACCGGACACTTGAGAAAGCGGGGACGTCATGGACTATCAAGCCTTTTTCAAAAGCCGTCTTGCAGACCTGAAGCATGATGGAAACTACCGCGTCTTCATCGACCTTCAGCGTAAACGCGGCAATTTTCCGGAAGCGAAGTGGACCAGCGGAGAGAGCACCAAAGATGTCGCCATCTGGTGCTCGAACGATTACCTCGGCATGGGGCAGCACCCTAAGGTTCTGGCAGCCCTGCACGAGGCGGTCGACCGATGCGGAGCCGGGGCTGGCGGAACCAGAAACATTTCCGGCACGACACACGATCACGTGCTGCTGGAAGCCGAACTCGCCGATCTGCATGGCAAGGAAGCCGCCCTGGTGTTTACATCCGGTTACGTCTCCAACTGGGCGGCGCTCGGTACGCTCGCCTCGCAGATCCCCGACTGCATCGTTTTTTCCGACAGCCTGAACCACGCCTCGATGATCGAGGGAATACGCCACTCGCGCGCCGAAAAGGTGATCTGGAAACACAACGACCTGGAAGACCTGGAAGCCAAATTGCGGGCTGCCGACCCGGCAAAGCCGAAACTGATCGCTTTTGAAAGCGTCTACTCCATGGATGGGGATATCGCGCCGATTTCGCAGATCTGCGATCTTGCCGACCGATTTGGCGCCATGACCTACCTGGACGAGGTCCATGCCGTCGGCCTTTATGGGCCGCGCGGTGGCGGTATCGCAGAGCAGGAAGGCGTGATGGACCGCCTGACCGTCATCGAAGGCACCCTTGGCAAGGCCTTCGGCGTCGTCGGAGGATATATCGCAGCGTCTGTCGAACTTTGCGATTTCGTGCGCAGTTTTGCCAGCGGCTTCATCTTCACCACAGCCCTTCCCCCCGCCATCGCAGCGGCCGCAACGGCGTCTATCAGACATCTGAAGGAAAGTTCGGTGGAACGGGATGCCCACAAGGCCATCGTCGCCAAGGTTCGGCGGCGTCTCGATACGCTCGGTATTCCACATGTTGACAATCCCAGCCACATCATACCGGTGATCGTCGGCAATCCGGCCAAGTGCAAATTCCTGTCGGACACGCTCCTGGAGGAGTTCGGCATCTACATCCAGCCGATCAACTACCCGACCGTTCCAAAGGGCACCGAGAGGCTTCGGATTACCCCGTCGCCGGTTCACACATCCGGGGATGTCGACCGACTGGTCTGCGCGCTTCATTCGCTTTGGTCGCAATGCCAGCTGGCAAGACAGCCCGTTGCCGCCGAATAGCCGGAGGCTCGCTTGACGGATGTCAAGGATGTGAAAGGCGATCACCGGCTTTCTGGCCTCGCACCCTCACCATGACCTCGTCCGTCCGACAATGAGGCCTGGGGACGGACCGGTCAGGCCGGGCAAACTAGGTTTGCCCGGCCACCACGAAAACCCACCGCGGCCGTCCGCCGGCCGTATCGTCGGCAATGTGCCGGCAACAGGAAAGGAAACATCATGAGAAAGACACTCACCTGCCTTGTCACGCTTGCGGGTCTCTTCGCAGCGGCTCCTGCCTGGGCTGACGGCGACGCTGCTGCAGGCGAAAAGATCTTCAAGAAATGCCAGGCCTGCCATGCTGTCGGCGACGGCGCCAAGAACAAGGTTGGCCCGGCGCTCAACGGGATTGTCGGCGCGCCTGCAGGCCAGGTCGAAGGCTATAAATATTCCGCCAGCATGACCGAAAAGGCTGACGGCGGACTGGTCTGGGACGAAGAAACCCTGACGGCCTATCTGCACAAGCCAAAGGAAGTCGTCCCCAAGACAAAGATGTCCTTCGCCGGGCTGCGCAAGGACGAGGAAATTGAGAACGTCATCGCCTACCTGAAGACGTTTCAATAAGCGGACTGCAACGGGCACACCGGGCTCGCGCCGTTAACTCAGGCGCGGTCCGGTCGTGGCTTACCCGTCGGTAATTCCTGGGCTCAAAGGCCCGGCACGGTTGGTGCACCGGCCGCGGTTACCTGGCGTTCCCCCAGGCTTTCCGAAAGCCGTTGGGTGATGGTTTTCATCACGTCGGGAGCGTTTCTGTCGACGCCATAGACAAACCCCGGAAAGTCGAGCGGCTTCTGGATTGTCCAGATGGCTTCATGCTGGTCTGCCGAAAGGATCCGGGCCGGGTCACCGACAGCGACCCATCCGATCGGAACGGTCGATCCGGGTTCCAGCCGCGTGCGAAGGTGAACCGTGCCGTTGACGCGAACCTCCGACCCGTGCCCCACCTGCGCGCCATGGAAAACGGCAGCTCCGGTTGCGATGAAGACTTCATCCTCGATTTCCGCGCCGACAACATGAGTGTTCGGGCCGATCAGACAATGATCTCCGATTTTGCAATCGTGACGGGACGTTGCGCGGATCACGGCGTTTTCGAGCACGATACAGTTTCGGCCGATACGGATTGTGCTGCCGCCTTCCGCCACCAGCCGGGCACCATTCATGATCCTGCTGCCCGCACAGATTCTGACATCGCCCGCAACCGTTGCGTCAGGCGCAACCCATGCATCCGGATCGATGAAAGGTGAGGTGCTTCCTTCTGACGTGCTCATAGCCGCTCCTGCGCTTTCTCGATTTCGCTTGCCTTGCAGCCAATCGGGCAAACATCGGCGCTGCACAGGTTATGCTCGCACAGCCGGCAAGTTGTTCTGGCAAAGGATCGCGATGTCGTTGCCTCTTCAAGAACCCTGTCCAGCAGGAAAACGAACCGGTTCCGGTCTTTCTTGGGCAAGGCGCCAAGCAAACCGTCCAAAGCGGCCAGCCGGCGCCGCTGCAACGCTTCGGCCTCATCGCGACCGGCCTTTGTCAGGCTGAGCGGGGTGACGCGCCCTACCTGCTCGCCGCGCTTGATCAACGCCTGTCGTTCCAGCCCGTCTATCAACCTGACGGCAGTCGGTTGACTGACGCCGACGACCGTTGCGATTTCACTCGTCGTCAACCCAGGCTTGAAGTGAAGCATCGACAGAACGGCCGCAGCACTTGGCGACAATGGTCCCAGCGCCGCATCTGTCCGGTCGCGGATCAAAGTGCCGAGGGCACCCAGCTTGTTGGCGTCTATTAATTGCATAGCCTATGCATATATTAATTTCTCTCCTTGTCAACGTCCATGTCCGCCTCCGCCAATACAAACTCTTCGCGCTTATAACGCTACGCAAGATCCGATGCGCTGGAACAAGAAACGCCTGAAGGGTGCCCCCAAGAGGTCTTCTCCTCCCGAAGAATTCAAAAAGGCAATACCTCGGAGGCTTCTTCTTGTGTCCACTCCGAAGGAATGTCGGACAGTTTGAAACGCAAACCTTGGATGCAATTTCGTGCCGAACGGAGTGTCAGCTGGTTGCTGTGACGTTTCGATAAAAACAGGGCCTTCCCACTTTGTCTGTATTCGACGAACGAGTTGCGAATACATTTTCCGGAACACTCTGAAACCTGACTATTCAGTACGTGTCTTGTTCCACAAGCCTGACAAAGTCTAGCGCCTCGATAAATTGACCTAGGTATTGCGATATCTGATGTAAATCATTTTCTTCACCCAATTCACATCAAGAATTATTCTTGAATTACTGCAAGCTTCGCATTGTCAAACTAAAGATTATTTCCTTCCTGGAGGTCAATCGCGTTGACGAACTTTGCGATTAAAAGGTCTCAGGCCTCTCGGAAAAACTTTCGACATTCAAAGCTTTCCCTGCGTAGCGTTAATGGTGTATTATTTGTTAATATAGGGCGGATGGCTAATTATCATTTTTTTCTTCGCTCCTGTGCGGCAAGTTCACGTAGTGGGTTGGGCAACCTGACAGCACAGTGAGGGAAGTGGCATCGTCCGATCTGCGAGCATGGAGAGTGCTCGTAGAAAAATGCGCAAGACCACGTTTGGAATGGCAGCTATTGCAATTTGATTTTGGAAAGTTTCCTAAAAGAAAACGACATGAACACGGAAGGTTCTATTTCAATTTAGAAAATAACAAAGCTTAGGCAACACAAAAAGATCCAAAAACAAGTTGCTTCCTGATTGATAAAGAATGCCAACCATACGGTTGGTGGCAACGCTATATTTTTTTACAGTGTATTTCTCGGTGGATATTCTTTTTACAGCTCATCAAGGGCACGCGAAATCCACTTTCAGCGTAATACGTCCTGTAAATCTGTAGCCATAGATACTTCATACAAGAATAAATTTCGCTTCCAATTGAATATGGTGGGGTGACATGGGCAAGCTACATAGTAAACTTATCGGTCAATTATCCGCTGAAGCATTCCCTTTAAGACGTCAAGCCAGAAGTACGCGGACGAATGGAAGGGGACACATCAAAACTGCAGCGGAAGTCACGCTTGATACGGTCCGGCTTGATGGCTCTGCGTCGGCACTGACCCTCGGCAACGGCATTCACTGGGGTATCGCCGCCCTGCATGAGTGCGCGTGGAGACATGGGGCGACCTCCGGACCCCAAAGTCCCGTCAAGCAAAACAGGACCTGCATTTCGGTCTTCCATTCTTCAAATCATCACTAAAAGCCGATCCGAAGGGAAGCGTTACAATGACGCCAAAGCTTACCCGTATGGTCATCGTCGACGAGCATCAAGTGATGGTTGCTGGAGGCCGGGGCCACATCGCACATTCAGAGACTAATAGGCATCCGACATCGAAAGGCTTCACCAGCCCCGCAGCGAGAAAGGATCCGTAATGCGTGTTGTGTTTGTTCTTGCGGGCCTCGGAGCAGGCGGTGCTGAAAAAGTCGTCAACCTGCTGGCGCACCACCGCCTTGCCGCTGGCGACGATGTACATGTGATCGCCCTGAATGCGACCGATGCCACCTCTTATTTTTCCTATGACCCCAGGATTCAGGTCGAAGGGCTAACCCGCACCGGCAAAAATTCTCGGAATTTTGTCACCATGCAACGGGTAAAGGATCTGCGCAGGCGCTTTGCAAGGATCAGACCGGATATGGTCGTCTCCTTCCTGACCAAGATCAACGTCATCACGGTCCTTGCGACCGCAGGTACCGGTACGCCGACGATCATATCCGAACGCAACAATTTTGATGTTCAGCAAATGAGCCGCTTCTGGCGCTGGTCTCGGCCGATGGCGGCCTTTGCAGCGACCAGTGTCGTCGTCATGACGGAGCGCGCACGTGCAAGACAACCCGCCCGCGTTCGCAAAAAAACCATCGTTATTCCAAATCCGGTCACGCCGCTGCCCCGCGCCATGCCGCGGCCCGATGCAGGTCGCAGGGTGGTCGCGGTAGGACGGCTCGACCGGCAGAAAGGCTTTGATATTCTCATCGCCAGCTTCGCCCAGGTTGTGGAGCGCGTCCCTGATGCGGTGTTGACGATCTATGGCGAAGGGCCGGAGCGGTCCGCACTCGAAAAGCAGATTTCCGACCTTGGGCTGCAGGAAGCCGTCCATCTTTCGGGTGTCACGCAAGTTCCTGGCGAATGGGTATCACCCGGCGACGTATTTGCCCTGAGTTCCCGCTTCGAAGGTTTTGCGAATGTCGTCCTCGAGGCAATGTCGAGCGGGATGGCCGTTGTGTCCGTCGACTGCCCGTGGGGTCCCAGCGAAATCGTGCAGGACGGAACCACCGGTCTGCTCGTGCCGATGGGCAGCAAGGAGGCACTTGCTACGGCGATCACTCGGGTCCTTACCGACCCAGAGCTGCGCGGATCTTTTTGCGAGGCCGGCCCACCTTCGCTGGACCGCTTTTCCACGGCAACCGTCCTGGCCAAATGGGACGAGACAATTTCTCAAGCCGCAGGCCGTCCTCCATTGACCGTTTTTGCCGATGCTTGACATGAGGTTCATTGACACCAAAACGGCCGTGCATGCTTATTTCCGGTTTCACCTTATTGCCGTGCCGCCCTTGAGCGTAAAACAGGTCTCACACAACACAACGGTGAAAAGGCGCATGAGACGCCGGGGCATTGCCTATTTCGAGCGTCCAGGCGCCGGTTCCAGAATCGCGCAATCGAGAACTTCCTGGCTTAACGCCCCCTCCCCGACAGCCCGTGACAGGACAAGTGCCCCGACCATGCCGGTGATCAGCCGAATTGCCTCGCAGCGGGACTGGGCACTTTCGGCGCGAGTGTCGGTCAGCAGGGTGATGGATTTCTCAACAGCTTCACAAAACGCATCCTGAAGACCCTTGCCGTGACGCGGGGCTTCGGCCGCCAACGCGGCATAAGCGCAACCTGCGTCACGCCGGTCGACATGTTCCCGGGATAGATACCAGCGTCGTAGAGCGTTCAAAGGGTCGTCCTGGTGACCTTCAACAACGGATTGCCAGGCGACGAGATTTTCGTCCAGCGCCTGCTGTGTTGCTTCGGTGATGATGGCGTCCTTGTCGGCAAATTGCTTGTAGAAGCCACCCTGCGTCAGCCCGGCAGCTTTCATCAGTCCTGCGATACCGATCCCGTCGTAGCCGTGTTCCCGAAACTGTCTGCTCGCGGTTTTCACGACGTTCTCGCGGTTTCTGGCTGCCGTTTCCCTGCTGACACGCATTTCCACCTCCGTTGGCTGTTGGAATCGTAATTCGGATTACGATCCAAATCTATTCTTGATTTTATAAATTATGATCATAATCTAATTCAAGACGCCAACCAGGAGATACCCATGAGCGAACCCGATCCGATCGTTATCTGCGCCGCCAGACGCACACCGCTAGGTGCTTTCATGGGGGCCTTGAGCCCCGTAGCAGCTCCCAAGCTCGCCGCGGCAGCGATTGGAGCAGCAATTGAGGATGCGGGAGCTGGGCGAGACTCGATCAGTGAAGTTCTGATGGGCTGCGTTCTTCCTGCCGGTCAGGGACAGGCTCCGGCCCGGCAGGCGGCCCGTGCAGCCGGTCTTTCCGACCACACGGGCGCAACCACACTCAACAAGGTTTGCGGCTCCGGCATGAAGGCGATCATGCTCGCACACGATCTCCTGATTTCCCGATCGGCAGACATCGCCGTTGCAGGCGGCATGGAATCGATGTCGAACGCACCCTTCCTGTTGCCGCAAATGCGCGCGGGTCGAAAGTTCGGCAGCAGCGAGGTACTTGACCACATGATGCGCGACGGCCTTGAGGATGCCTATGAGGCCGGCCGGCCGATGGGGTCTTTCGGAGAAGCGGCCGCTGAAAAATACGGTTTCACTCGCGCCGACCAGGACGCCTTTGCCCAGGAAACGCTCGTCCGTGCGCAAAAGGCGGTGACCGGCGGTGCCTTCCGGGATGAAATCATCCCTCTTGAGGTCGCAGGCCGCAAAAGCACGGTCACTATCGAGGACGACGAAATCCCGGGACGGGTCGATCCGGAAAAAATCCCGAGGCTTCGCCCGGCCTTTTCTGATAACGGCACCATCACAGCTGCCAGTGCCTCGGCCAACGCGGACGGTGCCGCAGCACTGGTTCTGACCCGCAAGAGCTATGCGCAAGCCAACGGGCTGCCGCTGTTAGCAATCGTGCGTGGCCACGCGACCCATTCGCAGGACCCGGCCTGGTACACGACCGCGCCGATCCCGGCGATCCTCAAACTTCTGGATCGCACCGGCTGGTCTGCCGATGACGTCGACCTCTGGGAGATCAACGAAGCCTTCGCGGTGGTCGCAATGGCTGCCGCACATGACATCGGCGTTCCGCGCGAGAAGCTGAACGTCAACGGCGGCGCCTGCGCGCTCGGCCACCCGATCGGCGCGACCGGTGCCCGTCTGGTTGTCACGCTCATTCATGCCTTGAAAGCACGTGGAGCCCAGCGCGGCGTTGCAGCGCTGTGCATCGGCGGCGGCGAAGCCACCGCGCTGGCCATCGAACTCTCCGCCTGAACACTTTTGAACGCGCAGGACTAACGGCAGCGCATTCCCCCGCTTTCAAACTGACAAGAGACAATCTTCATGACCGAATTTGAAATCCACACAGCACAAACGGCGCCGGATCGCAGCAAACCCTTGCTCGAACAAACAAAGGCTACGTTCGGCGTCGTGCCCAACCTCCATGCGGTCATGGCGGAAGCTCCGGGCCTGCTGGAAGGGTATCTGGTTCTTCATCGGCTTTTTCTGGAAAGCAGCTTCACGGACGAGGAAAAGACTGTTGTCTGGCAGTCGATAAACGTCGAACACGATTGCCATTACTGCGTCCCCTCCCACACCGGCATCGCAAAACGCATGGGCGTTGATGATGCGGTCTCGGACGCCTTGCGCAACGAAACGTCATTGCCGACGCCCAGGCTTGAGGCGCTTCGCCGGTTCACGCTGCAGATGGTTCGCGAGCGCGGATCGGCCGGCGACCGGCAGATGGAGGCGTTTCTGGCTGCCGGTTTCACCAGCCGACAGGTTCTCGAAGTCGTGCTTGCCATTTCCCAGAAGGTGATGAGCAATTACACCAACAAGCTGGCCAATACGCCGATCGAGCCGTATTTCGAGCAATTCGCCTGGCAACGCACACCATCAGCAGAGCTGGTCAGCTGAGAAGGTGACGAGCAAAACCTATTCCTCGCTGTCGCCCGGCATACGGCGCCGGGTGACAGCGGATCGTGCATATTTACCGGTGCAAGTGAACGAGATTGCCCTCTGCGTCTTCATCCGAGCTGTGAACAAGATGCAGAAAAGGCCTGCCTTGCCGTCTGGCGGATATCGGACCTTGCGGTACAACCAAGCGAACGCCACCCATGGCTTCTGGTTGGTAGGCAACCCCGATCACCGTAAGTGTCCTGCTCTGACGACCGAAACCAGTGAGGTCAATGCTTTGCTTTTCCGACATGCCAAGCAGGGCCATTCCCGTTGTCGTCGTGATCGGCAAGGTCAGGCCGACAAGACTGTCGGCTTCATCGGGAATGACCACCCTTGTGTCGGGTGCATGATCGTCCACCTGGAAGGTCACGCGGCTGTTCATGGTGACGACGTTCACCGGGATCTCCGATGAGGGCACTACGTGGGCTTGCGCCAATTTCCGGCGCAGCAGGGAAACAAACGGCGTATTGGTTCGCGGACATTGCGACACCATTCTGGTCAGGGTCGCGTAGTCCTTGTTGGTGAAGATAAACTGCTTTGGTTCGCGCATGCGGTGTCTCCTTCGGCCCCGCTTTGGCGAAGGCCGGTGTTGGAACTGGTTTCAGCTTCAAGACTGTTCCCCCTGTCCGGCCGTCTCGGGTGCGAGAGACCGGCAGGGGCTAAGTTCCTGCGAGAAGACTGCCTGCGTGATCCAGGAAACGGGGTTTGTGAAACGGCGAGCCGGAAGTCATGACTAACCGCGATCCAGGCACTGCAGCTCCGAACCTCCACCGACGAGCGGCGGCTGGCTGACCGACACGACGGTTAGGCGATGCCGGCGTCCGTCGTTTGCGCACCAGGTGATCGACTGACCCGCGGAAAGGCCAATGAGGGCGGTGCCGATGGGTGTCAGGATGGAAATCCTGCCGTTTGCGATATCCGCGTCGCCCGGAAAGACCAGCTGCAGGGTCTTTTCGTCCGTAGCATTGGTTCGGAACCGGACGACGGAACCCATTCTCACACTATCGGCAGGCAACGCCCCGTCAGGGACGAGTCTGGCCCGGCTCAATTCGGCCAGGAGACCCTCCGTGACAGTTGGCAATCGTGTTTCAAACGAGGAAGCGAGGCCTTCCAATCGTTCATAGTCGGTCGTGCCGATGACGATGTCAGGCTTCGAAGCAAAATCAGTCGGTTCGCGCATAAAGTCCCCCTTGCCGGGTGCTTTCAGGCACCAATGGACGGAACACGTCCGGACGGCGGAGTTAAGTCTCAAGATGTGGTGATTTGTGCGCTTCGATGATCTTGACCGGCAGGACCGGTGCCTGTTGCATCATCTCAAGTATTTACCCCGAGGCTCGGGGCGCATGACAGCCGAGCCGGGGGCTACTCTCCCGCTTTGGGGATAGCTCTGAAATCTCGTTTGTAGCTGGTCGCGGCGGCTTTGTTCATGACGGGATAGTTGCGAAGAATTTCATGCAAAGTCAAGCCGCCCGCACATGCTTTGGCTACACTGGCGGGCGGCAAGGAGAGTTGTCAGGTCTGAACCAGGAGTATCAAGCCGCTTCGGCCTGCTGCCGGTCCAGGATCTCACGAACCTTTCCGGCAATGGCCTTGCCCAGATCGATGTTGTTCTGGGCCGTGAAATGAATGCCGTCGCAGCCGTCAGTGGTGATGTGGTCCGCTGCGCTCAGGAAATCGACCTTCATGAAATCGGCCATGTTCCGGTATTGCTCGGCCAGCGCCGCCGACTTTTCGTGGGCCCCGCCAAACATGCCCTGGAAATAGGGATGCGGCATAGGCGTCAGGGGCGGCGGTGCGACGACAAGGCACTTTGGCGCCGGATAAGGCGTGCCGATGCCGCCACCACATGTCAGCACCTGCCCGACCAGCTTCGACATGCCATAGGCAATGTCATAGGGCGTGCGATTGAAGAACGGCTTGGTGTCGTTGGTTCCCAGAAGGATGATCGCCAGATCCAGCGGCAGGTGGCTGGCAAGGGCCGACGGCAGGTACTGGCTGCCGTTCAGACGGGTATCGTTGGGATCATCGGCGCTCGTCGTGCGGGCACTGAGGCCTTCTTCGATAATCCGGTACCCTTCGCCCAGCTCGGCGGCCATTGCCCCCGTCCAGCGCTGTTCATACGGGTAGCGCATTGTGGGGGCGCCTTCGACGACGGGGATCCAGCCCCAGGTCAGCGAATCCCCAAAGCAAAGTATCGACTTTTCGTTTGCCATTGTTTCCTCCTCAAATTTTACGGAAAGGCTCAATTGGATCTGGACGTTCTGATGCCGTAGAAGATGGCGGCGAGCAGGATGATCAGCCCCTGGGCAATGAGCTTGCCCGGGTCATCGATGCCGAAGGTGGTCATCACCACGAACAGAAGGGCGAAGGACAGGACACCGAAGAACGGGCCCCAGACACCGCCTTCGCCCCGGCCGAAAACGACCCCGCCGAGAATGGTAGCAGCCACCGCCAGGATAGGCAGATCGAGACCAACCCGGACACTGCCGACCGCGATGGAGGCGGTTTGCACCAGGGCTGCAACCGCAGCGATGAAACCGGCCAGCGTGTGGGCAAGAATGACGGTCCGCTCGACCGGTACTCCTGAAAAATGTGCGGCCTCCGGGTTCTCGCCGACCGAAGTGACATATCTGCCGAACACCGTCTTTGAGAGAAACAGCGCCATCACCACGGTCAGGGCGAACCAGAACAGCACCGGAACCGGGGCCGGGCCCCATTTGATGTTGTAGATGTCGTTCAGGTAGGACGGCACGTCTCCGGGTGGTTTGCCGCTTGAAAGATACTGCACGAACCCGACCAGGATGATGCTGACCGCCAGTGTGACGATAACCGCAGAAACCCGGCGCTTGCCGATCATCCAGCCGTTGAAGAGGCCGATCGCGGTACCGGTTGCCAGACTAAGCCCGATGAAGAACGGCATCGACGCCCCGGGAAAGATCCCCGAGGAAATGAAGTAGTTGACCAACAGGATGATGCCACCGCCGGAAAGGTCGATGCTCTTCACGCGCATGACCAGCAACTGAGCCAGTACCAGCACGCCGAGCGGCGCGACCTGGCGAATGAAGATGCCCATGATATTGGCGTTGAGCATGTGCGGCCTGGCAATCCAGAGCGTGATCAGCAGGATGGCGAACACGTAGTATGCCGGCGGAACACGCAGCAGGCGCTGCAGGAAAGGATGCTTCACGATCGCAGACATGATCAAAGCCCTATCTTCTTGCGGGTCTGGAGCCCCACGACCAGGAGCAGGAGACCGCCCTTGATCGCGGTCTGGATGAAGGGCGACACGTTGGTGAGGTTCATGCCGTTGGACAGGAGCGCCAGGACCAGTGCCCCGATCACCGTGCCCTGCAGGCTGCCGATACCGCCGGAGAGCTGTGTTCCGCCGACGGCGACAGCCGTAATCGCATCCAGTTCGAACAAGAGACCGACATTGGGATCGCCCGAAACAATCCGGCCGGCCAGGAAGACACCGGCAAGGGCCGCAAAACACGAACAGGCGACATAGGCGAGCAGGATGTTTCGACGATCCGGAACGCCGAAATTGCGCGCAGCATCCGGCGTGCCGTTTGCAGCTCCGCCGCCGATCGCAAACAGATGCAGGCCGAAGCGCGATCCATGCAGCAGTTTCCAGGCCACCAGAACCACCGCGACACCCCAGAACACCGGCATCGGCACTCCGAGAAACGTGCCGCCGACCGACTGGATGACGATATCGGGCACGGTGCCTCCGGAAACCGGACGCAGGATGCGCGTGATACCCAGAATGACATACTGCATTGCCAGCGTTGCGATGATCGGGTGGACATTCAGCCGGGTGATCACAAGGCCGTTGCTGAGGCCGACCAATACGGCGAACAGGAAAACCGCCGGTATCGTCACGTAGCCCGGCGCATCAAGCGCCAGAATGGCCGTCGTGAAGCTGATGAGGGAACCCACCGACAGATCGAGGCCGCCCACCACAACCACAAACATCTGGCCAATGGCCGTGATGACCAACGGCATCGCCTGGGCAATCAGGTTGAAGAGGTTTTCAGAACCGAGGAACTGGTCGGTGCGAAGGCCGAGATAAATGCTTATGGCGATGGCGATCAGCAAGGGCAGCATCCACAAACCCTGCCGGCCGTTCGGCTGCGTCAACTTCGCGAGAAATGCTTGTGTCATGATCACTTCAATCTTGTGGGCAGGGTCAGGCGCTCAAGGCAGCGTTCAGGATCTGGTGCTCCGTTGCGGTCTCGGCGGGCAGCTCCGCGACAATGGCCTTGCCATGGACGACATAAATGCGGTCGCACAGGCCGATGAGCTCAATTGTCTCGCGGGAAAGAACCAGAACCGCGCCCCCCTCGTCCGCAAAGCTGCGCAACAGCTTGTAGATTTCCGCCTTCGCCCCGATATCGACACCCCGGGTCGGTTCTTCGATGAGCAGCAGATCAAGACCGGCCGCAAGGTAGCGCCCCAGGAGCACCTTCTGCTGGTTGCCACCCGAAAGCGTGCCGACCTGCGCGGATGGACCGGACGCCTTGATGTTCATACTGGCCATCGTCTCGGCAATCGCCTTGCGATAGTCGTGCGCGATGGAGAGTTCGCCATGCACGGAAGACAGACCGACGGCAATGTTGTGGGCGATGGAAAGCCCCAGGAAGAGACCCTCTTCCTTCCGGTCTTCGGGAACGAAGCCGACTTTCCTCGCCTGGAGCTGCCGGATGCCGGATGCTTTCGGCGCGGGGAGCGGCAAGGTCTTGCCCTTGATGGACGCGGTGCCTGTCGAAGCCGGGTAAAGCCCTGCGAGCGATCTCAGCAATTGCTGTTGTCCCTGCCCTTCCAGTCCAGCAAGGGCGACGATCTCGCCCTTGTTGACATGAAGGGACAGCGGTGTGCTGCCCGGATCGATCCTGAAGTCTTCAAGGTCGAGGACGGTTTCTGTTGACGCTTTTCCGCGTGCGGGAAAGAGGTCCTGCAGTTCGCGGCCGACCATCAGGGCAATGAGGCTGTCCGGCTTCATGCCGCTCAGGGGCCGCGTTGCAACCAGCTTGCCGTCCTTGAGAACCGTCACCGTGTCGCAGATGCCGAATATCTCGTCCATGCGGTGCGAAATATAGACAATCGCCTTGCCTTCATCACGCAAGCGCCTGATCTGCGCATTCATCACCTCGACATCAGCCGCATTCAGCGCGGCTGTCGGTTCGTCCAGAATGAACGCCGAGGCATCCGCCTTGATGCCATGGGCAATTTCAACGAACTGGCGCTCCGCAATCGACAGCTCGGAAACCAGAATATCGGGGTTCAACTCCAGCCCCAACGCGGCAAGGGCCTTGCGGGTTTCGCGCCGCATCCTTGCCCTGTCGACCGTTCCGAATGCTGTAACCGGTTCCCTGCCGAGGAACATGTTTTCCGCAATCGTCAGGTTGGCGAGCAGAGACAGCTCCTGAAACACGGTCGATATGCCTGCTTCAAGAGCTTCCCTCGGCGTCTCGAAACCAGCTTTCCGCCCCTCGCGGAAGATTTCCCCGCTGTCCGGCTGGTGGACACCGGCCAGGATCTTCATCAGCGTCGACTTGCCGGCACCGTTCTCACCCATCAGGGCATGGACCGTGCCGGGCATGAGCTTGAGTGACACACCGTCGACTGCTTTGCTCCCGCCGAACGATTTGGAAATGTTCGACATTTCAACGAGGCAAGTCATTGCCTTCTCCCCCGGATCATACTCTGGATCTTTGCTGTCGGTGACCAGCCGGTGCGCGGAACTGCAGCACCGGCTGGCCGTCCGGCCTCGGGAGGAGGCTATTTCTTGCCGTAGAGCTCCTGCAGCTTTTCCTCCGGCAGCTCGGTTGGCCACCAGACGTTGGCGGACAGGTCCTCGCGGTAATATTGCTTGGCCTTGTCGACGTCCCAGCCTGCCGGGTTGTAGTCGTAGTGCTTCTTCAGCTCCTTGCCTTCCAGCAGGGCGACAGCAGCACGTACACCGGCAGCCCCCTGGGCAGGCGCGTATTCCGCAGACACGGATTTAAATCCGTCCCGGATCCACTGACCGAAAAAGCCGTTGTTGCCTTCGCCGGAAATCGGCGGAATTTCAGCGCCGAACTGCTTGAACACGTCAACACAGGCACGGGTCATGTCGGCACCGGAAGACCAGATGCCGTCGACAGACGGGTTGTTCAGATAAAGCGTCTCACACAGGTTCTTGGCCTTGTCGTACTGCCAGTCGCCATGTTCCTCGGCGATGACTTCGACATTCGTGCCTTCAAGAGACTGCAGCAAGCCGTTGTAACGGTTGGTGTCTTCCGGGTGTCCGGCGAGACCGCGCAGAACCCAGATCTTGCCGTCGGTGCCAACCTCGTTGACAAGCCAGTCGCCCATCACCTTGCCGAAGTGTTCGGCGCCGCCCTGGATCTCGGTCGTATAGGCATCGCTCTCGATACGGCCGGTGTGCAGGACAACCGGAATGCCGGCCGCCACGGCCTTGGCGATCGACGCATCAGCAGACGTTGACGTCACAGGCTGAACGATGATCGCATCGACGTTCTGTGCAACCAGGTCTTCGATATCGGCCACCTGCTTTTTCTGGTCGAAACCGGCGTCGAGCAGGATGAACTTGGTGATGCAGTCGTTCTTGGCAGCAGCCGCTTCGGACTCATGTGCCACCTGAACGGTCCATGTATTGGCGTTCACCCCAAAGTGGCTCATGCCGATGGTCCAGGGGCAATCCTTCTTGTATTTGTCCGCTTCGACAACCGGATTGTCGCCTTCCCTGGCCGTAACACCATCCATCAGAAACGTGTCTTGCGCGAATGCAGGGTATGACGAGATGGCGACCGCCAGACAGCCCGCCAGCGTGGCAGGTTTGAAATATGTCATCGAAATTCCTCCTCCAAGGTCAGGCCTTTGATCTGCTTGCAGGAAGACTGCCGAGCGCCTGACCTCGGCGAACAGCCTTCCTCTACGCACAGGTCAGCCGTTCCGGCAGCGACAACGGGTGCCGGCCGGCAGACAAGGCGATGCCGTTCGCCGAAACGCATTCCGGCGGCGGGTGAACGCAACTGCGATGGGTGGGACCTCCTCCCAGGTCCGTTAAAAATCACGGCAGGACTTGCCTGTCAATAGTTATTCATATTGAATGATTAATTGGAAAGCTTGTCAGATCCCGCGAGCGGTGCAATGTATGGCAACAGAGGTTTCGGCCAACCTTCGGGACAACCGACTGTTTTCAATAACTAAATCAGGACGCTGCCAGCATGCGCACGATCTTGTGTTACGGCGACTCGAACACGCACGGACAAATTCCAGGGGGGACACCACTGGATCGCTACACTCTGCGGCAGCGGTGGCCGGGTGTGCTTGCGCGTGAACTCGGCAAGGGCTGGCACATCATCGAGGAAGGCCTCAGCGGTCGGACAACGGTGCATGACGACCCCATCGAAGGCGCGCTGAAGAATGGCCGCACCTATCTGCGACCCTGCCTCATGAGCCATGCTCCTCTGGACCTTGTCATCATAATGCTGGGCACGAACGACCTGAAGGCCCGGTTCAGCCAGCCGGCGTCGGAAGTGGCAATGGGCATCGGCTGCCTGATCCACGACATCAAGGAACTCTCGCCCGGCCCTGACGGAACGGTGCCCGAGATCATGGTGGTCTCGCCGCCGCCGATGCTGGACGACATCAAGGAATGGGAGAACATCTTCAAGGCCGCCCAGCAGAAGTCCCATGAACTTGCCCTTCAGTTCGAGATCATGTCGGATTCGCTTGAAGTGCATTTCTTCGACGCTGGGTCCGTCTCGACCTGTGATCCGCTGGACGGGTTCCACATCAATGCTCAGGCACATGAGAATCTCGGTGTCGCCCTGGCGCGGGAAGTGGAGGCGATCGGGTGGAAATGAGTTCGCTGCGCGCACAGCTGCCGGCAGGAATTTATCCGGCACGGCAACGGAGGGCCTTCCATGCCTGACATGAGATTTGCTCCGCCCAATCCGCTGCGCATAGCCGACCGTGCATCAGGCCTGAATGCCGTCAGTGTGCGAAGCTACAACGAGCGTCTGGTGCTTTCGCTGCTTCTGCAGAACTCCTCGACGACACGGCTGGAGATCGGCGAACAGACGGGCCTTTCGGCGCAGACCGTGTCCGTACTCGTCAGGTCGCTGGAGCAGGAAGGACTGGTGGCGAAGGGGGAAGCGCAAAAGGGGCGCGTCGGCCCGCCAACCGTGCCGCTGACCCTCAACCCTGAAGGCGCTTATTCCATCGGGATCAGCGTTGGCAACCGACACACCGATATCGTTCTCATCGATTTTGTCGGCAAGATCCGCTTTCACAAGACCTTGCCCAATCCACAGCTTGCCCATGGCAGCAACCATTCGGAATTTCTGGAGACGATTGCGAGCGCGGTGAAGCTGCTGCCGGATGCGGAACGCGAACGCCTGGCTGGCGTCGGTCTTGCCCTGCCCCGCCGACTGTCGGGCGGCATGGACGAAGAAGCCTATTTCAAGGCCTTGCAGGCGGAGATCGAGGAACAGCTCGGCATTGCCGTTTTTGTCCAGAACGACATCACCGCAGCGGCCAGCGGTGAGAGCATGTTCGGCGCTGCCAAGACGCTTTCGGACTATATGTTCTTTTACCTCGGCGCCGACCTGCACGGTCGCCTTGTCCTCAATCACCAGATCTACAACGGCAATTCAGAAGTCAGCTTCGATGTCGGCATTGCGGCGCTGGAGAGAGACCTGTCGGCACAGGGCAAGGAAGTCGACCCGCTCTGGAACCGGTCCGGATCCTGGCCAGACTACGGTGCTCTGGTGAGTGATTGGGAAGAACGGCTGATTGCCCAGATGCGCGCCTCCCTGCATGGTGTCGGTCAATTCGTGGAAATCGAAACAGTCATCCTGTCGTCTTATGCGCCTGAAAGCATTTGCCAGGACATCTGCCGGAAGCTGGAAGCAGCAGCCCCGCAGATCAAGGCAATCGCCGGCAACATCGTGCCGGCACCGAAGGCGATCGGTGCTGCCAGTCTGCCGTTCAGTTCCAGGTTCATGGTCAGCGGAAACTGACCCGCTGAGGTCAGTACTCCCCGACAACCCGCCTGATCTTTTCCGCGGTCGGAAATTGCTTGATTTAAAATGTTCATAATTATAATAAACATAAAATCATTCGGGAGAGAGCCATGTCGACGTCAGCGATCGTTCAATTCGGGACCAGCCGCTTCCTGCAAGCGCATGCGGATCTATTCGTTTCCGAAGCCATTGCCGAGGGGCAGGACGCCGGTCCGATCACGGTGGTTCAAACCAGTGGCAACGCGTCCCGGGCACATCGCCTGAAGGCGCTTGCAGACCCTTCCGGCTACGAAGTCCGGATCAAGGGCATCGACAACGGCACCCTGGTGGACACAAGCAAGACCGTCAGCAGCATCAAACGTGCCTTGTCCTTGCCGGAAGACCTTGCCGAGGTCGCGAAAGCCGTGGCCGGCGAAGCAAGGATTATCCTCTCAAACACCGCTGATGCGGGCTATCGGCCAAGTGAGGCAGACAAGAGCACCGACTTTTCCATCGACATGTCCTATCCGGCCAAGCTGACGTGGTTCCTGTTCCAAAGGTTCGGCATGGGCGGCGCTCCGGTGCAGGTCATGCCGGCCGAACTCATTCCCGAAAACGGCAATGTTCTGAAGGGTCTCGTCCTTTCCATTGCAGCTCTTTACCCGCCTGAATTTGCAGACTGGCTCCGCTCAAACGTGACCTGGGTGAATTCCCTGGTCGACAGGATCGTCTCCGAACCGCTGGAACCCGCCGGAGCTGTGGCCGAACCCTATGCGCTTTGGGCAATAGAGAAACAACCCGGCCTCATTCTGCCCTGCGTGCACCCATGCGTGCAGGTGGTCGGGGATCTGGAACAGGTCGAGACCCTGAAGCTTTTCATCCTGAACCTTGGACACACTTATCTGGTGTCACGATGGCTGGCTGCAGGCGGTTCGTCCCTGCAGTTTGTCCGGGAACTGATTGACAGTCCCGACTATGGCCCCGACCTTACAGATCTCTATCGACGCGAAGTCATCCCCGCCTTCGAGGCTCATGGCCGCAAGAACGAAGCGGAAGCCTATGCCGCCACGACAATCGACAGGTTCAAGAACCCGTTTCTAGACCACAAGCTTGCCGACATCGCACAGAACCACGGGGAAAAGATAGACCGACGTATTTCATCTTTCCTGTCCTGGGCACGGAAAGCCGAAGGGTCACTTCAGATGCCCCGTCTGGATGCAGTGGCGGCTGGTGCCAAGGCAGCACGCTCATGAGGGCACGCAGACAGATCGGCAACACAGGTGTTCTGGTAACGGATATCTCCTTCGGAGCCTCCGCCATCGGAAACATGGGTCGGGTAGTGCCGGAACCAGAGGCAAACGAAGTTCTCCAGTCTGCCTGGGACGCCGGGATCCGGTACTTCGACACCGCACCTCATTATGGCCGTGGCCGGTCGGAAGAGCGGCTAGGCCGGTTCCTGAAATCCAGGCGGCGTGAAGACTACGTCCTGTCCACCAAGGTTGGGCGCGTTCTGTCACCGGGAACTCCCCTGAAGGAGGCCGACGGTTTTTTCGACCCGCTTCCGAACGCTGTTCGCTACGACTATTCAGGTGACGGCATTGAAGCGTCGCTGGAAGGCAGTTTTGAGCGGCTGCAGACGCGCCATGTCGATATCGTCTACATCCACGACATCGGCACCTACACACATGGCGCTTCAAACGAAACACATATGCAGGACTTGCTGGCGACCGGGCTCGACCGGTTGCAAAGGTTGAAAGACAAGGGAAAAATCCGCGCCTTCGGCCTCGGCGTGAATGAAACCCGGGTGTGTCTCGACCTTATGAACGAGACCGAACTGGACGCCATCCTGCTTGCAGGACGCCTGACCCTGCTCGACCGGGAAGCCGAAGACCAACTCGTCGGGCGGTGCCGGGAAAAAGGCACAAGCCTGGTTCTCGGCGGGATCTTCAATTCCGGAATTCTGGCAACGGGACCGCTTGAGGGCGCCTGGTTCGATTACGCACCCGCGCCAGCGGAAATCCTGGCAAAGGTGACCGCGCTCAAGGAACAGGCCGCGACACTGGGACTTCCGCTTGCCAGCGCGGCCCTTCACTTCGCCCACAGCTATCCCGGTGTCGCCTCTGTTCTGCTCGGCACATCGAAGGCCTCATCCCTGAAGCGCAATCTCGACTACCTCGCCGAAGCACCGCCTGCCGGCTTTTCAAGAGTGTTTGGCACCCCTGCGCAAGAGGGCCTTCAGGCGAACTTGTGAACCCGCAGCGACTGCAGAAGCGTTTCCTTCGATCTCCGCAGATGCTTTAGCGCTGCGGCTTCCGACCTTGCGCCGTCCTTGTCGAGCATCGCGTCGATCCATTCAAGATGCTCCTCGATCGCGGCCGCATTGCGTTCCAGTTCGTCGCGTTTGTCCCACATGTAGTGGTAGTTGAAGATAAGCTTGATGAGCTTCTGCGCCTCAAGGACAAACCGGTTTTTGACCACGCTGTTGACGGCTGAATGAAACTTTTCGTCCAGCAGGGAGAAGTCGTGATACCGCTCCTCAAGGACCGACTTCAGGTCCTCATGCTCGCGCTTCAAGGCCTTGAGCTTTTTCCAGATCTCGTGCTCGGGCGGAAGGGTCAGCAGCTGCCGCACAGCATTCAGCTCGAGAACCATTCGAAACTCTGACAGTTCAACCGCAAATTCCGACGTGAACCCAAGGAGCGACCAGCCTCCTCTTGGACGGCGCTCAACAAGACCGAGACGGCTCAGTCCGGCCAGAAATTCCTGCAGGTTGTGGACGGGAACACCGAATTGCCGCGACAGTTGCGCCACATTGAGCGACGTCCCCGCCGGAACGTCGAAACGCAGGATCCATTCAAAGAACCTGTGCTCCAGCTCCTCCGTGGACAGGGAACTTTCGGCAGGAACCAGGCGGTGCTCCGCCTGCGGTTTCCGGATCAGCGTCTTGGTACGACCTTCCCAGCGAATGAGATTGTCGCTGTCCAGCTTTTGCAATGCGGTGCGTACGATGGTTCTGCTGACTTCCATCTTGTCCGCAAGCGCGGTCTCGGCGGGCAACTCGTCGCCAATCGCCATGGTGCTGCAGATGTCCAGCAACCTGTTGTATGCGCGCCTGAATCGTTCGTCCGTTCTTGCCATGGCAGCAACCTAACATATCCAAAACGCTGAACAATTCCGATTGTTTGTATTAAAAAATAAAAAACTGTTGACGCGTCGCATTGCCTGACCTCATATTGTTTTTAATAATTTTATTCAATATCCGGCCCGGGAGGATTTATGGCGGATCTTGATCGAGGCGCAGAGCCTGCTTCCTGGACCTTCAAACTGTCTGCCGGTTCCTTTCACAAGTTATCGGCGCTCCTGACCCTTGCCCTGCTGATCTTCGCGTTCTCGTTTGGAAACGCGGCCTTTTTCTCCATCAACAACGGCCTGACTGTGCTGCTGCAGACGTCCGTCATCGGCTTGCTGGGCATCGGGATGACGATGGTCATCATTACCGGCGGCATCGACCTGAGCGTCGGCTCCGTACTTGCCCTTTCGGGAACCATCACCGGATTGAGCATCAAGGCAGGCGTGCCGGTCGGTCCCGCCATGGCGATCGGCGTGATGGCCGGCGCCGCTTGCGGTTTCGTCAACGGCTTCGTCATTACGAAAATGCGGATCACCCCGTTCGTGGCAACGCTCGGCATGATGCTGATCGCCCGCGGCGTTGCCCTCCAGCTGACGGGCGCAGCGCCGATTTCGCGCTTGGGCGAAAGTTTCGGTCTTCTGGGCAATGGCTCCTTGTTCCGCATCGTGGAGAAAACCGGCGGCATCTTCCCGAAAGTCGTCTTCCCCGGAATTCCCTATCCGGTCATTCTGCTCGCGGTTGTCGCACTTGCCGCAGCCTATCTTCTCAGGCGCCGCCAGATCGGCCGGCATATCTATGCCACAGGTTCGAACGAGGAAGCCGCGCGTCTCTCCGGTGTCCTGGTCGATCGCACCAAGATCTTTGCCTACGTCCTTTCAGGAGCGCTTGCCGGGCTCGCGGGCAACGTCCTGATGTCCCGTCTCGTGACGGTGCAGCCGAACGAAGGCGTCATGTACGAGCTCGACGCGATCGCCGCGGCCGTCATCGGCGGGGCTTCGCTCATGGGCGGCGTCGGCAATATTTCCGGAACGATGATCGGCGCAGCCATCATCGGCGTTCTGCGGAACGGCCTCAACATGGCCGGCGTGTCCGCATTCATCCAGCAAATCGTGATCGGGGTCATCGTCATTCTGGCGGTCTACGTCGATCAGATCAGAAACCGGCGCTGAGAAAGCCGGACGATTTCCAGAGCAACTTCAGACGGAGGAGAATGAAATGAAGAAGCTTTTGACAACAGCGATGATGGCAAGTGCCCTTGCGCTGTCCGCAGCAGCCGCGCAGGCCGGAGAAATTGCGGTCATCGTCAAGACGACGAATTCCAACTTCTGGCAGAACGTGAACAAGGGCGCCAGCGCAGCCATCGAAGGCCAGTCGAACCACACAATGACTTTCAACGGTCCGGCCTCGGAATCGGCCGTTGCCGATCAGGTCAGCCTTGTCGAGAACGCCATCAACCGCGGCGTATCCGGAATTGTCCTGGCACCATCCGATCCGGAAGCCCTGATCCCGGCGGTGAAGAAAGCGTATGAATCCGAAATTCCCGTCGTCATCATCGACTCCGGCCTCGCCGACAACGGCAAGGAATTTTACCAGTCATTCCTGTCGACCGATAACTGTGCTGCCGGTCAACTGGTTGCCGACAAGATGATTTCGGAAGTCGGGACAGAGGGCAAGGTTGCCGTGATGTCCTATGTCGCGGGTGTCGGCTCCGAACTTGGCCGCGTCGGCTGCTTCGTCAAGCGGATCGAGGATCAGTCCAAGATCGAGATCGTCGGCCCCTATTACTCCCAGTCCCAGATGGCAACCGCCTTGAACCAGACCACCGACGTTCTGGCGGCAAACCCGGATCTCGTCGGCATTTTCGGCGCGAACGAACCGACGGCCATCGGCATGGGCCGGGCCCTGGCACAAGCTGGCAAGGCGGGCAAGGTCACGGCAATCGGCTTTGACGGCAACACAGACCTTCAGGATTTCGTCCGCGACGGAACTCTGGCCGCGACCGCCGTTCAAGGCTCGTTCCAGATGGGCGAGATCGGCGTTCAGACCATTCTGAAGCTTTTGAACGGTGAACAGGTCCCGAACTTCATCGACACCGGCGTTGTCCTGGCGACCAAGGACAACATCGATCATCCGAGCGTTCAGAACGTCCTTTACTAACGCACCACAACGCGGCCGGAAGCCTTTCTGCTCAAAGGCTTCCGGTCTTTTCAATCGTCGATCGGGACACGGAATATGAAACCAGATGCACAATCCGCGGCACCGCTGGTGCAGATGGAGGCAATCGAAAAGCACTTTGGCGGCATAAGGGCGGTGAATGGTGTTTCTCTGGAGCTTTATCCAGGTGAAGTCGTTGGCGTTCTCGGCCACAACGGCGCCGGCAAATCGTGTCTGATGCGCATCCTGTCCGGGGCCATGATCCCCAATGAGGGGACAATCCGCGTCAATGGCGAAATCGCCGACATTCAATCGCCCCACGACGCCCGCGATCTGGGCATCGAAACCATCTACCAGACGCTTGCCCTTGCAGATCATCTGAACGCACCCGCCAACCTGTTTCTCGGCCGGGAACTGAAAACAAGGTTCGGAAATCTGGACGACAGCCGGATGATGGCCGAGGCGGTCCGCGTTCTGAAAAGGCTCAACCCGAACTTCAAGAACCTGAACGATCCGGTGTCGAGCCTCTCGGGCGGTCAGCGCCAGGTTGTTGCCATTGCCAGAGCGATCTATTTTGACGTCAAGATCCTGATCATGGACGAGCCGACAGCCGCTCTCGGCCCTTCGGAAACGGCCATGGTCGGTGCCTTGATCAGACAATTGCGCGAAGAAGGAATAGGCATCCTCCTGGTGAGCCACGACATGCATGACGTGTTCGAACTCTGCGATCGTGTCATAGTGATGAACAAGGGCCGTAAAGTTGGCTCGCACCGGATTGAAGACGTGACCAAGGATGATGTTCTCAGCCTTATCATCAAGGGCGACCTTCCTCACGACTGGGCTCCCAGGAGCCGGAAAGCCGTTCAATGAATATTGAAAAGACCAAATCACCGGCAGTGGCCCGATCAATGGAATGCGGAACCGTCATCGAACCGGGCGTCTTCAGGCTCGAAACGCGGGCCCTGCCCGAAGACGCGCCGGACGGCTGGGTGCTTGTGGACATCGAGGCCGTCGGCATTTGCGGCACCGACTACCACATTCTGGAAGGCAAGCACCCTTTCCTGGACTACCCGCGTGTCATCGGTCATGAGCTTAGCGGCAGGGTCGCGGAAAGTGTCGGCCCGTGGACTGCCGGGGAACTGGTGGTGGTCAACCCGTATCTTTCGTGCAACGCCTGCCGGGCCTGCATGAAGGGCAAACCGAACTGCTGCAGCAGCATCGAGGTTCTCGGTGTTCACCGGGATGGCGGAATGTGTTCCCGCATCGCCGTTCCCCAGCAAAATCTCTATCCGGCGACCGGCTTGACGGAACTTCAGGCGGCGATGGTGGAGTTTCTTGCAATCGGGGCCCATGCCGTTCGCCGGGCGGCGTTATCTGCCGACGACAGGGTTCTGGTCACCGGGGCCGGCCCCATCGGCATCGGCACAGCTCTCTTTGCCCGGCTTTCGGGAGCCGAAGTCCATCTTCTGGACATGAGCCAAACGCGGCTGGCCCAGGCGACGGAAAAATTCGGCTTCAAGAACACGCATCTCGTCGGAACCGACATTCTGTCAGGTCCGCGGCAAGACGGCTTCGACGTGATTTTCGATGCAACAGGCAATGCGGCCGCCATCGAAGCGGGCTTTCCTCTTCTTGCGCATGGCAGCCGCTATGTACTGGTGAGCGTCGTGAAGGAAACCATCAGCTTCAGCGACCCGGAGTTTCACAAGCGCGAAACCCAGATCATCGGCAGCAGAAACGCCACGAGAGAAGACTTCGAGACCGTCATGTCGGCAATTCGCTCAGACCGGATCGACACGGACGCGCTGTGCACGCTGACCGTGCGCCTTGAGGATCTTCCGGCGAAGATCAAGGAGCTGGCGACAGACAGGGAAGCCTTGATCAAGGCGATCGTGACCTTGTAGTAACGATCGGGTCTGCCAGTTGAAGATTTCTCAAGGCTTCTGTGCGGCGATCTTCTCAGATCGCCGATCTCGCGTTGACCGCAATCTCATAAACGGACGTGGTTGCGGTGATCAGCAACCGGTTGCCGCGCACACCACCGAAACACAGGTTGGAGACCACTTCCGGCACCAGGATCTTCCCAAGACGGGTCCCGTCGGGGTGGAAACAGTGGATGCCGTCGGACGCCGAACTCCAAAGATTGCCGGCGATATCAACCCGCATTCCATCGGGAAGGCCCCGGTCAATCGTGGCAAAAACATCGTCCGACAGGATCCTGCCGGTGTCGTCCAGTTTGAAGGAGCGGATGACGGAGGGAACCCCGGCATCATGACTGGAGCCGGATTCTGCCACGTAGAGAACGCTCTCGTCCGCTGAAAAGGCCAGACCGTTCGGCTGGGTGAAGTCGGTGATCATTGCCTCGACCTCGCCCGTCGCCGGATCAACGCGGAAGACATTGCGGGCCGCCTGCTCCGGCTCTGCCGTGTAGCCTTCATAATCGCTCAGGATGCCGTAGGTCGGATCGGAGAACCAGATCGCACCGGTCGACTGGACGATCACGTCATTCGGTGAATTGAGACGTTTTCCCTGGTAGCTGTCTGCAATCACGGTGCGGGTGCCGTCCAGCTCGGTCCGGGTAACAGAGCGGGTGCCATGCTGACAGGACACCAGCCTGCCCTGACGATCCCGGGTGTTGCCGTTGGAATAATCCGAAGGCTGGCGGTAGGTGCTGACCTGGCCATCGAGTGTCAGTCGCATCATCCGGTTTGCGGGAATATCGGAAAAAAACAGGTGCTGGTGATCGGCAAACCAGACGGGCCCTTCTGTCCATTCAAAGCCGGTCGCAAGTTGGCGCAGCCTGGCGTTCTTCTGGATCAGGTTCCTGAACCGGGGATCGTCGATCTGATAGGGAGAAGAGAAACTGTTCATGTGGGTCTGCCCTTTCCGGATGCGGCAGCGACGATGCCAATGATGATGGCGCCGGTCATGATCAGGCGCACGCCTGCGCCGAAGCCGTAGGAATTCAACATCGAAACGACCAGGAACATCAGCAGCGCCCCGCCCCAGATGCCCGGAACATTCGAATTGCCGCCTGCAATGGAGCAGCCTCCGATCACGACAACGGCGATGGAAATCAGGAGATATTCCGTGCCCATGTTCAGTGCGGCACCTCCTGAAAAGCTCGCCAGAAGGTATCCGGTGAACGCGGCCAGGACGGCGGAGACGACATAGGTGACCGCGCGGACCGTCTCCACCGGGATCCCGCTCAGCCGGGCCGCGCGCGTGTTCTGCCCGAAGGCGGACACCCAGCGTCCGAAGATCGAGCGTTCCAGCACCACCCAGCTCAACAGCGCAATCAACACGCCAATGATCGTCAGGTTTGGCAGGCCGGCGATGGCACCGGTCGAAAAATCCGCGAGCGCCTCGGGCGGTTTGATCCTGAGGCCGCGGTTCCACCAGATCGCCAGCGACTGATAAAGGAACGACGCTGAAAGGGTCGCAATGATTGGCGGGATCCGCAAAAGCCGGATCAGCAGGTAATTGAATGTGCCCGCGCCGATACCGACTGCAAGCGCGACGGCGAGCCCCGGCAAGATGAGATTTGCCGCGCCGTCCATGAACTTGAGCGACAGCGTGCCGGCCAGGGTCATGGTCGCAGGGATAGACAGATCGACATTGCCCGGACCAAGGGTGATGACGAACATCTGGCCCAGCCCGACAATGGCTGAGAAGGAGGCAAAGGTCAGCGCTGCGGAAAGAAGCTCCCCTCCACCGCGTCCTTCCGTCAGCGAAAGGGTTGCGAAATAGGCAAGGGCACTGGCCGCGAACGCCCAGAACCAGGGCCTTCTGGGGATGGCGAGAACTGTCGAAAGATGGGAGTTATCCATTTTCGGTTCCCTTCCATTTCCGGCTGCGGCGCGAAAAGATCAGCCGCACCGCAAGCACAAGGATGAGGATCGCGCCCTGGGCGCCGATCTGCCAGTCCGGCGACAGGCGCATGAACGAGAGGAAACTTCCGGCGAGCGCGAGTGTCAACGCACCGAGAACCGCACCGACAGGCGAGACCCGGCCGCCCGTGAACTCTCCTCCCCCCAGGATCACTCCGGCGATGGAGAGCAACGTGTAGCGCAAGGCGATGTTGGCATCGGCCGACGTTGTCAGTCCGACGAGGCAGATACCGGCCAGGACACCGAAGAAGCCGGCAAGCGCATAGGCGCCCGCCTTCAGTTTCGTGACCGACCAGCCGGAGCGTGCAACCGCCTGGGCGTTGCCGCCGACTGCGCGCAACAGCGTGCCGGTCGAAGACCGCATGATTAGGACATGCGTCAGACCGGCGATGAGGATGCAGGCCACCACCGCCATCGGCACCAGTGGCGGTTTGACGGTCATCACCGTTCGGATCCATGTCGGCGCCGCACCGCCCGGCGATGGCAGCAGCAGAACCGCCAGGCCTCCCCAGACGAATGACATGCCGAGCGTGACCACGATCGCCGGAAGCTGGCGAATGTGAATGAGCGCGCCGATGGCCGCATAGGCGAGGATCGATGCCAGCAGGATAGCCGCACCGACGAGCGGCGCATCGTTCAGGAAGGTTGCCGTAACACAGGCGACGAAGCTGACGAACGTCCCGACCGACAGGTCGATGTCGTTGACCATGATGATCATCATCTGTGCGATGGTTGCCAATGCGATCGGCACCGCGAGATTGAAGAGCAGGTTCAGGCCGAAGTAGCTCATTGCCCGGGGTTGAAGGTAAAAGACGGCCGCCAGCAGCACAGTCAGGGACAGGACCGGAAGCAGAATGCGGTACTTTCCGTTCATACGCCGCCCCCCTGCATCTGGAAGGATGCGGCCAGAATGTTTTCTTCCGTGATGCCGTCCCCGGTCAACTCCGCAGATATCTGCCCGTTCCGGAACACAAACACCCGGTCACACTGGCAGACTTCATCCGTTTCCGTCGAATACCACAGGAAGGTGCGCCCGTTGGCGGCTTCCGTTCGGATCATGTCGTAAGCTTCCTGTTTGGTGCCGACATCGACACCGCGCATCGGGTCGTCCATCACCACGATCGGGGCGGATGAGGCCAGTGCGCGGGCGAAAAGAACTTTCTGCTGATTGCCGCCGGACAGGGACAGGATGAGATTTCCCAGATTGTCGGTCCGAATACCGATGCGTTTCTTCCAGTCTGCGCCCAGCGCCTGTTCAGCAATCCTGTCGACCAACCCTCGCCGGGTCAGGCTTGGCAGGTGTGTCAGCGTGAGATTTCGAAGGATCGACCAGAGCGGCATGACCCCGTCCCGGCCGCGGTCACCGGCAACGAAGGCCGCTTCAGGATCCTTCACCCGCGTAAGTTTCCCCGACCGGGACATGAAGAACCGGGCCAAAGCTTCTGCCTGTCCATGCCCGGCAAGACCGGCCAGGCCAACGATTTCCCCTTTGCGGGCACTGAGCCCTTCCGGCGTCTTCAGCACTTCTTCGCCGATGCGCTGGCTGCTTTCGACTGCTGCCCGGGCGACAGCCTTCTCGTTTGCCACATGTCCCATGGCATCGATCAGGCCCTGCTGGGTAAATTCGGACGCCGGTCTGCTGGCGATGATCTTGCCGTCCTTCATCACGTCGATCCGTGAAGCGACTTCGAAAACCTCGCCCAGCATGTGCGAAATGAAAATGACCGCACCACCCTTGGCGCAGAAACGGCGGACATGTTCGAGCAGTTGCCGGGCGATCGAGGCATCAAGGGACGATGTCGGCTCGTCGAGGATGACGAGACGTGGTGGTGTCGGGCCACCTGCAAATCCGGCAGCGATCTCGACCATCTGACGTTCCGCCAGGGTCAGGTCGCCGACGATCATGCCCGGTTCGATCCTGTGTCCGGGAAAGATTTCGTCGAGAGCACCAGCAATCCGCCCGGCAGCCGTTTTGCGCCAGCCAAACCCTGTCAGATCACGATGTGGAACTCTCAGATTTTCCAGTACGGACAGGTTTGGGCATAAGGAAAGTTCCTGAAAAACACTGCGGATACCGCAGGCACGCGCACGTGCCGCCCCCGTTCCTTTTCTGCCGTCCTCATGCCCGTAACGGACTTGTCCGTCCGTTGGCGTCAGTCCGCCATTGATCACGTTGACGGCTGTCGATTTGCCCGCACCGTTGTGACCCATCAGACCGACACATTCGCCGGGACTGACGGTCAGACTGACCCCGTCGAGCGCGCGCACTGCACCGAAGTGAACGCACGCGCCCGAAAGGGCAACCAACGGGACATCCGGCTTCGGCCTGCCGGCGCCAGTTGCCACTTCCAATTCCGTCTCTCCCTCAGTTGGCAGCTGCAATGACGGACTTGGCGTCTTCCTGACTGTATTCGACGTTCGCCACCGAACCGGCAGGTGTTGCGGCAAGCGTCTCGTCAAGCGTTTCCTGGGTGACTTTCAGGAAAGGTACCGTGAGATCCTTGGGCACTTCTGCACCGTCGAGCACTTGCTGGGCGACCCAGAAGGCAAGCGTGCCAACACCCGGGGCAATGGAAAGAGACAGGGTCTCGTAGCCGTTTTCGTCACGCGCTTCGGCCCACCATTTCATTTCGTCCTGGCGGTTGCCCATCACGATGATCGGCATGTCGCGGCCGGCCGCCTTGATCGCCTGGGCTGCCCCGTAGCCATCGCCGCCCTGGGTCACGACCCCGACGATCTCCGGCAAGCTCGGCAAGACGCCTGCAACTGCCTTCTGGGCAACATCCTGCGCCCAGTCGCCGTGGACCGACCCGACTATCTTGAACTTCGGAAATTCCGACACGCCCTGCTCGATACCTGCGTGGATTTCATCGTCCACGAAAACCCCGGCCAGACCGCGGATTTCAAGAAGGTTGCCGCCATCCGGCAGGCGTCCAGCGAGATACTCGACCTGCTGACGGCCCATTTCCTTGAAATCGACCGCAATGCGCCATGCGCAGGGCTCGGTGACGATACCGTCGAACGAGACGACCGTGATGCCGGCGTCGCAGGCTTCCTTGATCGCGCCGTTGAGGGCGGTTGGCGAAGCTGCGTTGACCACAATCGCATCGTAGCCCTGCAGGATCATGTTCTGAATCTGGGCAGCCTGTTCGGTTGCCTGGTTTTCGGACGTGGTGAATGCATCGGCCGAGGCGACCAAGCCGTCTTCAACAGCCTTGTCGCCGACCTTGGCCCAGCTTTCAAGCATGGCCTGACGCCATGAATTGCCGGCATAATTATTGGAAAGGGCAATACGTTTATCCGCGGTGTCCGCTACAGCGTGACCCGGCAGGGTGACCGCAACAAGTGCGACCGCCCCCAAGAGCTTGGCTTTGTTGTTCATGTTTCCTCCCTGACGCCAGCAGGCGTCTTTGATAACGGGACACAGTTCTCCCAACGCATCCCGCACTCAGATTGCTGACGTTAAGGAAATGCGTAAAGCGGAAGAAACGCATCACGGTTGCGGGTTCCCGCAACCGTGATGCACTTGAGCGCGCAACAGATGGGTTGCCGACGCAAGCCCTGTACCGCACACTGGCATGCAATAAACGGGAGGAGCTTGTTGTTGCCATGCGACAGGAAGCCAATGAAAACCAGGAGGTGTCGGAGCCGACGGCTCTCGTCTCTCTCTTACGCATTTCCAGTCATCTTGCGGGCCAGGTCGAAATCCGGGCTGCCCTGAGATCGGTGAAGGCCGAGATCGAGAACCTGCTTCCGATCGATCACCTGGACGTCTGCCTGGTGGACGACAAAAACACCTGGAACACCAGTTACGAAGTCGGCATGAAGACGCGCTGGAGCCTGTCACGCACGCCTGTCGCCATCTCGCCCGTTCGCAGCATCCTGCTCGGGGAGACGGATTACATGCTCACCGGCAACGCCATGGAAGACAAGCGCTACACCTATGAGGGTGCACTGGCCCAGCCGATCATCAAGCACAAGCTGCGCAGCCGGGTGAATGTCGCCATGAAGGTGCTTGGCCGCACCATCGGAGCGCTGAACTGTTCCTCCTGCACAGCGGACATCTATGACGAGGCCACTGTCGTGCGAGTCAGGCAGATTGCCGATGTGCTTGCCCCCTATTTCTATTCCCTGCGTGCCAACGAAAAGGCCAAGCGTGCAGCCGTCGTCCGCGCGGAAGCTCAGGCACGCGAAGAAGGCCTGCGGCAAGGCGCGCTGGAACTGACCCGGGTTCTGGAACAGGAACGCCAGCGCATCGGCATGGACCTGCATGACCAGACCCTTGCCGATCTGACCCGGATCATGCGGGACGTTGAAAAGATGGACACGGCCTCCGACAAGGCCCGGGTGATCGGCAGCATTCAGCACTGCATCGGCGACCTTCGCCGCATCATCGACACCGCCGTACCAACGATCCTGGACCTGTTCGGCTTTGCCCACGCCTTGCGAATACATCTGGAGCGCGCGGTGGAGGACGTTTCGTCCACCATGCTTGAAGCTGCGGACGAGACGGACGGCCTGATCGACACCCTCGACCCGACCATCCGGATTGCCCTGTTTCGCATCGCCCAGGAAGCCATAAACAATGCCGCTCGCCACTCCGGAGCCGACCAGATAAGCGTCTCCGTGAAGCGGGTGAAATCCGGACTGCAAATGACAATCAGGGACAATGGCAAAGGGCTTCCCGGTTCCCGTCTCGGCCGGCACACCAGCAAGGCAACAGGAGGCATTGCCCATATGCGCACACGGGCAAGGCTGATCGCCGCGGACTTCGGCATGTCGAGCAAGGAAGGCACGACCATCACGGTGAAGCTGCCGATGACCTGCGCCCCGTGTCAGGAAACCGCACCACAGACGGGTGAGGAAGAGCTGGCATGAAGGTGCTTCTGGTAGAAGACGATCAATTTCATGCGGGGTATCTGAGCGAAGCCCTGCAACTGGCCTTGCCAGACGTCGAGGACATCTTCCACGCGACCAACGGCCTGGAAGGCGAGCAGTTGGCGCGCAGGCATTCCATCCAGTCGGTGGTGATGGATCTTCAGATGAAGGAACGCAACGGCATCGACGCTGCCCGGACGATCTGGCGCGAACGCCCCCAGACCCGCATCCTGTTCTGGTCAAACTATTCGGACGAGGCGTACCTGCGCGGCATAGCCCGGATCGTGCCCCAGGAAACGTCCTATGGATATGTTCTGAAGACGGCAACACAGGAGCGGCTCCACCTGGCGCTGCGCGGTGTTTTTCTGGAGTCCCAGATCGTGGTGGACCAGGAAATCCACCGGGTTCAGCAGCGCCACATCCGGACACACGACACGCTTACGGACAGCGAATATGCCGTTCTTCTGGACATGGCTCTCGGCCTGTCGGACAAGGTCATTGCCGTTCGGCAGGGGCTGTCGCTTCGCACCGTCCAGAACCGCCTGCTCTCGCTTTATGACAAGCTGGGCGTGGACAATCTCGAAACGGTACCTGCCGATTTTGCGATCAACAAGCGGACACGTGCCATTACACGCGCCCTGAACCTGCGTGCCATAAACGCCGAAAGCCTGGAAAGTGCCGAGCGCGACCTGCAGAAGTGGCTGGACAGTCATACCGAGCAGATCGAAAAGGCGCGCTAGCGCTTCGGCCCGATTGCCACAAACCGCCCGGGATCCAGATCCGTCAAAGACGCTTCTCGACGCTGTAGTTATGTATGTCGACATCGCCGATCTTCAGGTCGCGACGATGCAGACGTTCAAAGCCCTGCTTCAAAAATACCGGCAGTGCCGTCTCGCTTGCCTCGGAATAAAGGCGGCCCAGACCCTGTTGCTTTGCCGCGCCTTCAATCGCCCTGATCAGGCTTGAACCAACACCACGGCCAGCCGCACCCGGATCAACATAGAGGAACTGGATATGACCATCCTCTTCGAGGTCGGAAAATCCGATAACCCGCGCTTCGTGATCTACCGCCACAAGCGCGAGCCTTCCATCCCCATAGGCGGTTTCCATGATTTCACCCGTCGGTGCAATGGAGAGCCAGGCAGACCGCTGGACTTCCGAGTAGTCGGCCCTGGCAATCTGATCGACCGCACCTCGATAGATGGCGGCAAGGGCATCACCGTCGCCCGGCGCAAATGCCCTGATCTGGTAGGTGTTGTCAGTCATGGGTCCAGTGGATCTTTCGAGGTTGGCGGAAGGCGTCAATCAGCGAGCGAAAAACGTTATGGCCATTGCATAAAGCAGCAGGCCATCCGCTTGATCGATCAGCCACGAGCAGTCAACAAAGCGGCCTTCGCCACTGCAATCATGTTTTGGATAATTTAGCCCTGCATTTCCTGACCTCGTCGAACCTCGATTACCTCGGCCTTTCCAGCCAGCACAAGCTTGACCTTATGATCCAGTGGCTGAAGGCTCCTGGTGACACTTGAAAGGCCGCGTACGGAACCAATGACTGTTCATGGCTGGACGGCAAGCAGCCTTCGGTTCTGGTCGCGTGCGATCTCGATTTCGGTGCCGATCCAGGCCAGCAGATCGCGATATCCTTCTGTGTCTGCATAGGCAGCCGTCGTCACCAGCCAGTATTTTGCCTTCGAGGCGATCGGTTTGCCGACGACTTCCAGAAACCCTGCCTCGATGTCGTTTTCGATCAGTAGTGTCCTGCCGAGCGCTACACCCATACCACTGATGGCGGCCTGGATCGCGAGGTCGGCTCTTGCAAAGGAAGCCGCTGGTCTTGAAGGTGGCTCGGGCCAGTTGCACCCCTTGAAATAGTCGGTCCAGCTGAAGCCCGTTCCGTCTGTCCCCCCGGACCTGTCTGCAAGAAGAGCCGGTGTTCCCTTGCCGGGAACCATTTGCCCCTTCAACAAGCCGGGCCGCGCAACGGGCACAAGTTGCGCAGTCATGAGCGCTTCGGCGTGGAACCCCGGATAAGGGCCGGTCCCGTAGCGGATCGCCGCCTGGGCCTCACCGGCGTGAAGGTCGACAAGCCTGTCTTCCACATCGACCACAAGGTCAAGGCCGGCCTCCTGCGCGCGCTGCAGGGCCGGAACGATCCATTTCATGGCAACGGAGGACGACACGGAAAGACGTATGGTCCTGGAGGTCTTCACATCCGCAATCCGTGACAGCGCACTGCCCCAGATCTCCTGACAGCGCTGCGCGGCATCACAAACGATCCGTCCCGCTTCCGTCGGGACGATGCGCCGGGTCGTTCGCTCGAAAAGCCGAATGCCGAGCACGGCCTCCAGAGACTTGATGCGATGGCTGACCGCCGACTGCTCCAGCCCGACCGCGACGGCTGCCCGGGAGAAGTTCCCTTCTTCTGCAATAGCGTGCAGCAGCTGTGCGTTCAGCAAAAGACGGTTTTGCAGTTCGTCTCGCTCATTCATGAAATTCACTCATGTATTCAGGCATTGAACCAGCAATAAGGCGACATCATTCTTGTGTCCAGTCAATGATTGAGAGGTGCATGAAATGAATGAAACGAGAGAAATTGTCGCCCGCATTGTGAACGGGTTTGTTACGCGCCGAAACGGTTCGGAAGCCTTTGGCGGAAATCCGGCCGGCGTCATCCTCGATGCCGATGGCTTGTCGGAAGCAGACATGTTGACCGTTGCGGGAAAGATCGGACTCTCAGAGACAGCCTTCGTGTCTAAATCAGCGAAAGAAGGGTTCAAGCTGGACTTCTTCACGCCAAACAGGCGGATAGCCCATTGTGGCCATGCAACGATAGCGACCTTCAGCTATATGGCAGAACTTGGCCGGGTTCGGGAGGGTGCCACTTCAAAGGAAACCGTCGATGGTCCGCGCAAGATCGTCATCAAGAATGGCGCGGCATACATGGAACAGCTTGCCCCGTCTTATGAACGGAGCCCAGCCTGGGCCGAGCGCGGTGTCAGCGAAGCCGACGTGCTGGCTTCGCTCGGTCTGAAGGCAGACCAGCTGGATGAACGCCTGCGCCCTGTCCTCGTGAACACGGGCAACAGTTTCGTCGTCGTCGCTGTACGCGATGCAGACGTCCTGAAGCAGCTCGTGCCAGACCAGTCGAGGATCAATGACATCAGCAACAAGCTGGACCTGATCGGCTACTACGTTTTCACGACTGATCGAAACGCCACGCAGGCCGACGCCACCACCCGCATGTTCGCACCGCGCTATGCAATTGACGAGGAATCCGCCACTGGCATGGCAGCTGGCCCCCTCGCCTGTGTGCTGCACGACCTGCTTCACGAAAGGAAATCGCGGTTCGTCATTGAACAGGGCCACTTCATGACCCCGGCTTCCCCCAGTGTCATTACCGTGGATCTTGACCTTGAAGATGGCAGGATTACCGGCCTGATGGCGGGTGGATATGGATCCGTCATGGAGGAAATGACCGTCACGATCTGACGGCATGAAGCTCAAAAGCCTGGAGGTCTGCGTTGGCGGCCTCCAGAGACGTACAGTGATGACAGGATCAGTTGAAGCTCATGTCGAGCAGGCGCGAGAAGAAGTTCTGGGCTTTTTCGTTGCCGGGTTTGTCCTTTTCAAGCCGGACAGGCAGAAATTCGAGCACGATCTGCCGCGAAGACTGTTTGCCGATGAAGCAGGTGCGAATACGGTAGTGCCTCTTGAGTCCGATGTGACTTTGAACCTGCCACACACGGCCAGCGTCCCAGCCGACCTTGTCTAGAACAAGGGTCAGATCACGAACGTCATTCGCGCTCATGAGCGTGTCGGATAGCCGTTCGGTTCCTATTTGTTTTGCGGACAACCCCAACTCGCCGCGACCGGCCTTGTTGGCGTATTTGATGCGGCGAGTATCCAGATCGGCAACCAGAATTGGGGTTGGAACCGCATCCAGAACTTCATTGGCGGATATTTCCACTGAATTGGCAGCAAGTTCCCCTGCAAAGATGATACCGCCATTCGGATCATCGAGTGCCATCGGATGCAGATCGTAAAGAACTTCAACAGGATCGCCTACCGTCTGAGGCAGCTTGAGCGTTCCCTTGGACGCAAGGCGGCTTCGCAACATCTCGGCAAATGAGCCGGCGAGCTTCTTGCCTATGTAATTGGGGATCGTTCTTGCATCGCGGCCGACAACCTGTTTGGCGTTACTTATGCCGAACAGCTTCAGAAACTGTCGATTGGCCGACTGAACCACCCCCTTGTTGTCCGTAATGAGGACAGCACTGGCGTTCGAGATAAAGACGTTGGACAGGTTTTGCAGAATGTCCGGCAATTCCGCGTTGACCGGCGCTTCCGGCGCACACTCCTTCATCAGCCCTATGATCAGAAACGCCGGTTTGCCGGAAATGCGAGAAGCCACCAGGTCGTAGGACTTGTGACCGCCATCCGTTTTCATGGTGACACGAGTGGTCTGCGACAGACCGTGTTCCACCGCATTGGAAATCACCTTGAGGAAGCGGGTTCTGTCACGCTGGATGTAGTATTGAAGCGCCCTTTGAATGGACAGCTTTGCAAGGCGATAACCTCTGACAGAGGTCAGATCCGACCTCTGCCAGCACAACTCTTCCGCAACCGGATCGTAGGCCCAGTAGGAAACACCCATCGCAGTCAGGATCGCGCTTGTTTCCGGATTGGGAACCAGCTGACGCATGGACCGAATAAGAATGTTGACTTCTGTAGACATGCTGCGTCTTCGTCATTAGCGCCAACTTGCACTCAAGTATTGAGCACGGCAAAGCTGAAAAAAGCCTGAATCCGCATTTCTAAACCGGGTCTATTTAATCGAAAAAGTTCTGCACTCGTGAAGATTTAATCCAGTACGACCACGCTGTCAGTTCTCCCCCCCTCTACCCTGCGTCAAGCTGCAGGACAAAGCGGGTTTTCGACAAACATTCAGCGCCGTTTCTTCTGTAGAACTCAGTTGCCTGACAGTTCCAGTCCGGCGTCTGCCATTCAAGCCGAACGCACCCGGCAGAATGCGCTTCTTCACGCACCTTCAGGAACAGTATCTGGCCGACGCCCCTGTCGCGATATTCCTTCGCAACGAAAAGGCAGTCGAGATGCCCGTAGCGCGCTCCGGACCAGAGCGAATAGTCTGTCGTCAACGCGGCATATCCCGCGATCTGATCTGATTCAGCGACAAGGATCCGAACCGGTGGCGCCTCGACCTGCAGCAGTCGTTCCAACACGCACTTGTCGATAGTGGCTCTCCCGCCCTCATACTGCGCGTGATCTTGGATCAACCGGAGAACTTGCGGGGTATCCTCCAACCGCGCGGTCCGAACCATCATTGCCCGGCTCGCAGCAATCGCGCGGCAATTCTGTAAGGGCGTTTGGCAACGAAGGCCTGTTTTGAAACTGGGGGCATTTGAAGTTCCGCGTTCAATGTCGACCCGCAGATGTGGCGGAAACCCCGTCTGGGAAGCAATCGGGTTCCAGGACTAAATACGTAAAAATCGTGCCATGATTTCCGGTTGCCCGAACCCTCGGAGGGCCACACCCCTTTCAAATAATACTTAAGTACTCCCACGAATTGAGAACGTTCCCAATCACCGGTAAAAAAGATGCAAGTTTCAAGTGCTCCCATCGCCCAAAACCAAGAACACCGCCCTTGAAGCTGCTTACGACAATAAAAATGGTGTGCCAAAAATGTCTTTAAACATAAGAATTCTTGAGCCATTGGAAACAAGCAGCTGCACAACGCTCGAAGACTTGCAGGAAAAAGGGTACTCACTCTCCAGTTATTGCAAGTCTTGCAATGACCTTAACTCTCTGGAAATTGATTATTGGATCCAGACGCTTGGAAGAGCGTTTCCGCTCTACCTCGTCAGCACCAAAATCAATCTGTTCGCGATTGACCAATGTCATCCCGAGACGAGGGTCTGCTGCCTTTCGAGAAGCGCGGAAAACGCCTAGACGCAAGTTCTTCGTCCGGCGGCGGTCAATAGCACCGCCGGAGCGAGGTCAGCGTTTTACGAGAACGCCCCTTGCAAGCGCTCACACCAAAAGAGCGCTTGCGCCTACCTGATACGTCATCACGTACCTTTCGTATCACCGTTGGGGGTTTCGGCTGCAGCGTGAGTTTCCTCGCTCTGTTCAACGCTCTTCTTGAGAGCACCCAGCATGCTGGCTGCATAAGCAGCGTAGGGACCGATCCAGCGCTCGTGAACTGCTTGAATTGGCAGTGCGTCCAGGTGGTTCCACCGTTCCCGCCCTCGGCGTTCGACCACCACCAGCCCTGCTTTTTCCAGAACCTTCAGATGCTGCATGACTGTGCAGCGGTCTATCTGCGGCAGCGCCTCGCAAAGGTGGCCGGTGGTTAGCGGACCCTTCTTCAAAAGGTCAAGCATGTGCCTGCGCGCCCTGTGGCCAAGCGCCTTGAAAAGCGCATCATCCTGATCATCTGTTGACATGTTATGTTTTTATAACATAATAGCTCGCAAGGCAACAAGGAACAGGGCCATGGAACTGAAATTCACAGTCGGCGGGAGGATTTCTAAACCCGTCGCGGAGGTGTTTGAGGCTGTCGTCGACCCGGCACAGCTTTCGGAATTCTTCACGACCGGGGGAGCCCAAGGCCGCATTGAAGCGGGTGCGGAGGTGACCTGGGACTTTCATGACTTTCCCGGTGCATTCCCTGTTCTGGTGCAGGAGGTGGTGCCGAACGAAAAAGTCGTTCTGCAGTGGGAGGCAGGAGATGACGCCCGCACCTGGACGACCGTGACCATCACGTTTCAGGAGCTGGAAGACGGGCGCACCTATGTCCGCATCAACGAATTTGGCTGGCCCGGAACCGAAACAGGTCTGAAGTCCTGTCTCGGCAACTGCGAAGGCTGGACGGGCATGCTCTGCGCCATGAAGGTTTGGCTCGAAAACGGCATCAGGCTACGCGACGGATTTTACAAATAGGCAACACGCATCGAAAGGGAATTGGAAATGGAACCGGGCAAGAACATCGCGATCAAGGTGCCGCTGTATCGGTGGGACGAAACCGTAGCCTTCTACCGGGACAAGATCGGATTGAAGGTGACGCGTGAACTGAAGGACAGCACAGGCTTCTCGTTCGGCCCCATGACATTGTGGATCGACCGCGTGCCGCATCAAAGCCAGACGGACGTCTGGATAGAACTGTTCGATGAGGATCCCACGAATGCCCTGGCGGCATTGGGATCTCCCAAACGCGACGAACTGGAGCCGCTGACAGATGTCACAGGCCATTGGACATGCGATCCGGCAGGAACCGTCATATTGCTTCGGAAAGGTTCCTGAACTGCTTGGCGTTCCTTGTCGGACGTTCCAAGATTGGCAACAGCGACCAGAGCCAGGACGCCAACCGCCGGTTTTCAGCCTCCGCTCAGCTGCAAAATGGAGCGCAATCTCTTTGATGCAGGGCGCCCAATTTCAACGACATTGTTCCCATTAGAGAAATGAATGCTGCTGCGTCCGCTAGCGTGCCAATTGACGCGCTGGATCTGTGCGCAGTTCACGATAGTGGAACGATCTAGTCGGTGAAAAGGCGGTGCAGGAAGCCTGGTTTCGAAAACACGCAGGAGGCCATTGGCGAGGTGTTGCTGACCGTTTTCCAGATAGACGCGGGTATAGTCCCCTTCCGCCCTCAGAAAGGCAACTGCATCGTGGGACACCAGGATCGAAGCTGAACTGGTCTTGAATTGAAGACGACCCTGCGCTGTGACCAAGGTTGGGGACACATTGTTATCCGGAGTGGACGGGACCGGCGGCAGTCTTTCTCGCAGACGACCAATCGCTGTTTCCAGCCGCTCCGGCTTGACCGGTTTCACAAGGAAATCGAGTGCGGCTACATCAAAGGCGTCGATCGCGTATAGATCGTATGCACTGACGACGATCACGAAGGTTTCGGGCGGCAGGTCCGTTGCAAGGTCAAGACCCTTGCCGTTGGTCAGTTCCACATCAAGGAAAATCGCATCCGGGCGGACCTCATGCATCACTTGCCGGGCAGACTCGAGGTCCCCTGCTTCACCACTCACAGCAATGTCGGGAAATTCGGCAAGCATTCGCCTGAGGCCGCGCCTGGCGGAAGGTTCGTCGTCAACCAGAACTACACGGAGCATGCCGGACCTTTAAGCAAGATGCGGGCAACGACCATGCCCTGCCCCTCACACAGGCTGAACTCGTGCATTTCCGGATAGTAGAGCTGCAGGCGTTTTCTGAGGTTGGCGTGACCGATCGATTTCCGTGTCGGGTCCGTTTCCGAAATCTTCCCTGAATTAGTGACGGAAACCTCGACCTCATCCTTGCCGAGACGGCTGACAGAGACGTGAATGTCGATACGATTCGACTGGTGCTTTAACCCGTGCTTGACCGCATTTTCCACGAGCCCCTGCAGAATCATGTGGGGAACGATCATGTCCCTGACGGTTTCGTCGACGCTGACGGTGCATTGAAGCTTGTCTTCAAACCGGATTTCCTGGATGCGCAGATAAGCGTTCATCGCCTCCACTTCTTCCGACAGCGGACAGAGGTCCCGGCGCTGCTGGTTCAGGCAATAGCGCAGGTAACCTGCAATTTCCCTCACCATTTCAAGCGCGGTGTCGGGCCGTTCGTGAATTTCCGAAGCGACGGAATTGAGCGCATTGAACAGGAAGTGAGGCGCCAGTTGCAGCCGCAGCTGTTCCAGTTCGGAACGCATGGCCTCCGCAAGCGCCTCGCTGCGCCGCAACCGCGCGATCCGCGCCTCGTAATCGGACCTAAGGCAGAAATAGGCCAACATCCAGCCCAGCAGAACCGAAGTGTAATAAACGACCGGCGTCAGAGGCGTGTTGAAGGGCAGGGCTTCAGGAAAAATCAGGTCGCGCAGATACCAGGCTAGATACATCTGCAAGGTGCCGCACGCGAGCGAAAACGCCGCCGCCCCCAGGAACACCGGAATCGTGATCAGCCGCTGGACGTTCCGGAGAACATAGTGATGGGCAGCGCTCGTCAGCAGAAAGCCGACCAGGTCCATCGAAAGGGTCAACGTGAACGCAAGCCGGAAGTCGGAGAACGTCACCACTCGGGCGAAAAAGCCATAAACGGCTATGAACAACCAGCCGCCGATCTGAAGTTTCCAGAAGAGATGCTCGGTCTCTGGCTGCAGGCGCTCCTCGTGATGAGACTTACTGACGGCGTGCACGCGGACGTCTTCTTCTGGAGTGGAGACAGTCCTGCGTGTCGTCGCCGGAACGGCTTCATCTAAAAGCATGTTACAAGCAATCTCGTACTGGAAAGGTAACTTTCAATATAGGACCGCTCCTGCGGCACGGCCCACAATTTCATCGATGATTTCAGCTGGTTCATCGAATTTGCAGTGAAACCCGCTGCCCTGCAACCATAGTTATTCCTGACGAGGAAGAGCAAAAAGTTCCGTCTCAAAACTTTTTAAGCCAATTGTTTCAGGGATAAGAAAATGGGCCTCGGCCTTACAACCGAAGGAAAAGACCAGGTCTCCCGTCCTTCGGTCAGAAAAAACATTCGCGTGAAATCGCTGCTGTTGTCCACCGCATCCGTTGCGAGCCTGTGCCTTTCATCCCCCGCCCTGGCGGATTCCCTGTGTGACGATTCCGGCGACCCGTGGGTTTGCACCTTCAATACCGGCACGGATGTCAGTTACGTCGATCTGACCGCAACGGGTGCATCCGCTGGCGCCCAGGCCCCTGGCATCACGATCCAGAATTACGGCCAGCAGAATATGGTTATCCCGACCAGCAAGGGCATCTATGCAAACTGGTATGTCGAGTCCAGAGGGTCGGCAGGCGAGGACTCCGGCGCAGCCGGAGCTGGCGGAACAGTTACAATCGTCAATCAGTCAAATATCGATATCAGCGTGTCGGAAGTCAGCCAATTTGCAATGGGCATCTTCGCCCAATCCAGCGGCGGCGAAGGCGATCAATCCAACGGAGATAACAATTCGAACGGCGGCGCAGGCGGCAACGGTGGCTCGGTGCAGGTTACCAACAACGGCCTTGCAAGCTATACCGCCATTGGTTACGCCAATTTCGGATTTGCTATTTTCGTTGCCGAAAGCAACGGCGGAACAGGAGGCAACCAGAACAACAGCGTCCTGTCCGACCAATATGGCGGCAAGGGCGGTGACGGCGGCAGCGTCACCGTCAACAACACCGCCCCGAGCAGCTTCACCGTCGGTTCGAGCAGCAACCGTTTTCAGGGGCTTGGAGAAGGCGGCGGATTCATCGCCAGATCCTTTGGCGGCAGAGGCGGCGATAACAACGGCAATGCCGGTGCTGGTGGAACAGTCACGATCAACAACGCCATGAACGGCGACATCTACTGGGATGTCACCACGGCCGGGGGCGACGGCCTGTTCGTTCTCTATGGGTTAAGCGAAGGCGGCGCCGGGACCGCCTCGACTGACAACAGCGACGACGGCGGCGATGGCGGCAACGGCGGCAACGTCTCGATCACCAACTCAGCCAGGCTCGTCCTCGATGTTACCGGCGGCAGCTACGAACCGAGCGCAGCAATCGGCGCAAAAAGCCTCGGCGGCAAGGGTGGCACCGGCCCCACCAAGGATCATAGCGGCGGCGATGGCGGTACGGCAGGATCCGTGTCGGTATCTCTTCAAGACGGAAAATCCATCGAGACAAGTGGCGCTAATGTGTATGGCGTGCTGGCACAGAGTATCGGCGGTGAAGGCGGAGACGGCGGCGACGGCACGGCTCTCGCCGGCACCGGTGGCGGCGGCGGTTTCGGCGGCGATGCCGGCGCGGTTTCCGTCACTGTCTCAGGCGATACCAGTATTGAGACAAGCGGCGCATTTTCCGCAGCCATCGCGCTGCACTCCATCGGCGGCGGCGGCGGAACGGGGAGCGATTTTCAGAGTGTTCTCGGCGGTCAGAGCGGCAACGGCGGCAATGGCGGCGATGCCGGAAACGTCACCCTTTCGCTTGGCAATGCGACAGTCTCAACGGCAGCTGACCATGCCTTCGGTGTCGTCGCGCAGTCGATCGCAGGAAGTGGCGGAACCGGCGGGATCGATGCCTCAACCCTGGTTGGACTGGGCGGCGATGGCGCCGGTGGAGGCGCAGCCGGTACCGTAACGGTCAACTCAAGCGCGGACATCACGACCAGTGGCTTCAACTCGCTCGGCATCATCGCCCAGTCCATTGGCGGTGGTGGCGGAGCCGCGGGATCTTCCAGCGGGTTTGTCAGCGTTGGTGGCAGCGCTGCCGGATCGACAACGTCAAATGGCAGTTACGTCGGCGTTTCGAATACGCAGAAGGTCACGACCAAAGGCGACTCCTCTACCGGAATCCTTGCGCAATCGATTGGCGGTGGCGGTGGCTCGGGTGGCGATGCCACCGGCACTGTCGGCGTAGGCGGCCAGGGCTCAGCGGGCGGAAAGGGCGGAACGGTCGCCATTCCGAACATCGGAACCATCGTCACCTCCGGCGGCTATTCTCCTGGAGCCATCTTCCAGTCTGTTGGCGGCGGTGGCGGCAACGGCGGCAGCGTGCAAACCCTGTCGACCATCGCCTCCATCGGCGTCGGCGGTTCCGCCGACCTCGGTGGTGACGGCGGCGAGGTCTGCGTCGACAACACCGGCGGATGCGTTTACTCCGACCTTCCCTCACTTCTGGCTGCCACAAGCAACGGCAACGCGCACATCACCACAACCGGCGTATTCGCACCTGGGCTGATCGCCCAGTCCATCGGCGGCGGCGGCGGCAACGGCGGCAGCGTCAAGAATTTCAGCGTCCTTTCGTTCCTCGCCTTCCAGATGGGGGGCAGCGGCGGCGATGGCGGTGACGGGGGCACCGTTTCCCTGACCCAGAACCAGTTTTACGCCGCGACCTCCGGTGCACAGTCGACAGCTGTCCTCGCACAGTCCATCGGTGGTGGTGGGGGCACGGGCGGCAGCGCCAATTACTTTGACGCGACCGTCGGCTTCAACGCAGCCTTTGTCCTCGGCGGCAGCGGCGGCGACGGAGGCGACGGGGACGACGTCACAATCGATCTTTCAAGCGGCACCATCGCCACCGGACTTTCCGCGTCTTCCACCTCCAAATACGCCCCCAACAATGCCACCGGCATTCTGGCCCAGTCCATCGGTGGTGGTGGCGGCAATGGCGGCTCGACATCCGCCGGCGATTTTCTGGTTGCCGCTCCAACCGGCACCGGCGTTCCCCTCGCCTTCAACTATGTGGCAACCGTTGGTGGCAACGGCGGCAATGCGGGAGCCGGCGGCGACGTGACCGTCACCTATGATCAACCCTCCAGGCTCACGACAATCGGCGACGCCTCTCACGGGATCCTTGCTCAATCGGTTGGCGGCGGCGGCGGCAACGGCGGCGATGCGTCCGCGCTGACAGCCACGCTTGGCGACAAGGACACTGTGGAATCCACCGCTACCGTTGCTCTGGGGGGCGGCACCGGCAATGTCCTGAGCGACTTCAATATGGATTATGCGTTTACGACATCCGGTGGCGGCAATGGCGGGGAAGTCAACGTAACCTTGGGAACCTACGGCTCGTCTTCCAATTCAGGCAGCACCACCGCAACGAAACTCACGAGTCTGGCCCCGGAAAGCACGCTTTTCACTTTTGGTGACGGTGCCCATGGCGTTCTGGCCCAATCGATTGGCGGCGGTGGCGGTAACGGTGGCCTGGGCAACAGCAACGCCTATTCGCAAGGCGGTATCGCTTCGCTGGAAGCGAAGATTTCCCTGGGTGGCCAGGGTGGTTCGGGCGGTGACGGCTCCTCCGTCGAGATCCATAACTTTGCCGGCTACACGGTCCAGACGCAGGGATCGGGCTCCAAAGGCCTGGTCGGGCAGTCCATCGGTGGCGGCGGCGGCAACTCGCAGGGTGGCACCGTCTACCTTGGCGTTGGTGCCAGCAGCGTTTCCGGCAGCATGTCCCTGGGTGTAGGCGCGATTGGCGGCAGCGGCGGCGACGGCGGCACCATCTACACCGAACAATACGGCCGCATCGAAACCTTCGGCGGCGACTCGGACGGTGTCGTGCTGCAATCCATCGGCGGCGGCGGTGGTATCGGCGGATCGCTCGGCAATGACGCGTCGTCTCACAAGGTTCTCGACGCCATTGGGGCCTTGAAGAAACAGATCAAGCGCCTGTCGGATTCTGGAGCGTCCTATTCGTTCACGGTCGATGTCGGTGGTGGCGGCGGGTCCGGCGGGGACGGCAATCAGGTCAAATACTACCATGATGGCCAGATCATCACGCAAGGTGCCTGGGCGGACGGGGTCGTCCTGCAATCAATTGGCGGCGGCGGCGGCCAGGGCGGCTCGTCCACGGCCAGCGGCAGCGAAGTCAGCGCCTCGATCCAACTTGCAGTCGGCGGCAGGGGCGGCTCTGGCGGGGACGGCGGTGAAGTCGCCGTCTGGCTGGTAGACGGTGACAGCAATTTCATCAACACGGCCGGTTTTGCAGCTACCGGCATGACGATGCAGTCCATCGGTGGCGGTGGCGGCCAGGGTGGCGACGGCTCGGACAACCAGACCGGCACACTGGCAATCGGTGGCGACGGCGGCGGCACAGGTGGTGCAGGCGGCGACGGCGGTGAGGTTCACACCTATGACACCAGCGCGGTAACGATCACCACCAGCGGCAATGATGCTGCTGCCCTGGTTGCCCAGTCAATCGGCGGTGGCGGCGGCACCGGCGGGGTCGGCAGCAGCGCAGAGACAACCCGCGTCGACGGTAACGAGCTGAGCGTCTCTGTTGGCGGTTCTGGCGGTGTGGCCGGCAATGGCGGCACAATCGATCTGACGATGGACACGTCGATTGCCACCTACGGCAACCGCTCTCATGGCGTTCTGCTCCAGTCCATCGGCGGCGGCGGTGGTTATGGCGTCACCGGTAGCGTAGAAGGCGGGCTTGATCTGGCAATTGGCGGCACGGGCGGTGCGGCAGGCAACGGTGACGCGGTGACGTTCCAGCTAACCGGAGGCGCCGGCATCCAGACCCGCGGCGACGGCGCTTTCGGCCTGGTGGCACAATCCATCGGTGGTGGTGGTGGATTGGCGGGCGATGCGACCGGCGGTTCCATGACCAACGCCACCGCGAACCTGACCTCCAGCGGCGCCAGCGGCAATGGTGGCCAGATCACACTGGATATCGACGCGCCGATCACCGTCACGGGTGACGAGTCCATCGGTATTATCGCTCAGTCCATCGGCGGCGGCGGCGGTATATCCGGAACCGGCACCGGCGGCGTGGCTGGCCTCATGTCAACAGACAGCACGGGGACCGCGGGCGCTATCGATCTGGAAATCGCAAGTCAGGTCTATGCCTCCGGATCGCGTTCGTCGGGTGTCTTTGCGCAAAGCCAGGGCGCTGACGGCAACGGCACAATCGGGATCACGGTTGACGGACAAGGCAACGTCCAGGGGGGCACGGATACGGATGCCGCGGCCATCAGGGTCGCCAATGGACTCAACAACACGCTGGTTCTGAACGACAATGCCATTGTCCAGTCAGGCGCATCGCGCAACGGCACCGACGACACCGGCTCCTATGCGGTCTGGTATTCCGGAACGGGCACGACGGCTGACGGGGCAATCCTCAATGTTACCGTCAACGACACTGCGTCTCTTTACGGGGATGTCGTCCTGACCAATGCCGACGGCGGCAGCGCCGGTACAGTCACCAACAACTCACCCAACACCCTTGCTGACGGCTATCTGTACGATGCAAATGTCGTCAACAACGGCCGCTTCGTTTTGGGCCGCGCACGCGACCCCGGCAAGACAGTGATTACCGGCAATTTCACGCAAAGCGCACAGGGTTTTCTGGTCGCGGACATCGACCTGAACAATTTCGATTCCGATTGGCTGGAAGTGCGCGGCGACGCGACGCTTGCAGGCACACTCGGTCTCAAGACCATCAGCCTTCTTCCGGACAGGAAGACGAAAGTTCTGTCGGTCGGCGGATCTGTTACAGGCACCCTCACCCCGCAGGACTCTCTCATCTTCGATTACCTGTTCAGTCCGGAAGGCTCCGACTATTATTTCCAGGTAACCGGCGCCGACTTTACCCCCAACGGCAAGGTGAAACTCAACCGGGATCAGAAGGCCGTTGCGGAAAACCTGCAGAATATCTGGGATCGCGGCGGCAACAACATCTTCGGGACACTGTTCGGGGCCATTGCCGACGAGGTCGACAATCAATCCGGCAGCTATGCAGACACCCTGAACCAGCTTCTGCCGCGCACCGGGCTTGCTGCCGTCGTCGAACAGACCTTCGAAATGCTGTCCTTCGGCGACAGCCTGATGAGTTGTCCTGTCTTCGAAGGCGATGGCGCAGGCATAACCGAAGGCTCCTGTGGCTGGGCACGCGCAACCGGCGGAACGGGTCACCGCTCAGCCATCGGCAATTCACCGAGCTATAACGCTAATGCGCTGACCTACCAGCTGGGAGGACAACGGGAAATAGCGCCCGGCTGGTTCATCGGTGGCGCTGCTGCCTTTCAGCAAACATGGATTTCACAGGCCTCCGGAACCGTGAAAGGAGACGGCAAGGCGGGGTATCTCGGGGCAAGCCTGAAGCGGGAGATAGGGGCCTGGACCCTTTCGGCCGCTGCCGCTGGCAGTTACGGAGCGACCAGGTTCGACCGTAACCTGTCGATCTCCGATCTTTCCGAGACGATCTCCAGCTCTCCCGATGTGCTGGCTGGCTCCGTCAGAGCACGGATCGCACGCACCTTCGCGGCAACCAACGTCTACGTTAAACCTTATGTCGACTTCGACGCTATCTACTCCAGGGTCGGCGACTACCGGGAAAGCGGTGATTACGGACTTGAATTCGACTCCACCGGCCACTGGAATTTTGCCGCAACGCCTTCTATCGAGATTGGAAGCCGCCTGCGCTACAAGGACGGCAAGGACCTGCGTGTATATGGAAAACTCGGTGTGTCGTTCCTGTCCAGTGACCAATGGGAAACAGATGCACGCTTCACCAACCGCGCCGGGGGAACCGGGTCGTTCAAGACGTCTCTCGAACATGAGGATCTGTTTGCCTCGATCGGGGCCGGCCTTCAGCTCACATCCATTGAAGGGGTCGACCTGCGCCTGGAATACAATGGCCGATTCTCCGAAAATCTGGCCACCAACAGCGGCTCGCTCAGGCTCAGCATTCCGTTTTAAGTTTGCCGTTGATCGGCAACGCAACCGCAAATGGCCAATCAGACCACGTCTTCCGCATTTCCAAATCGCGCAAGCAGCAACTCGGCACCACCGTGCTCCTTGAGGGCATTTTCCAATGCGTTTTCGTAATCGGGCTTCGCGCTTTCAAAATGTGCACGTCCCTTGTCGGTGAGAACGGTGTAGACACCGCGCTTGTCGTCCGGACAAAGATCACGAACCGTGAAGCCCCCCCGCTCCAGACGCTCGACCATGCGTGATACGGAACTCTGGTTCAGCTGCAGATGGGCAGCTAGTTCTTGCATTCGCAATTCGGAGGTGGGCGATTTGGAGAGGATCTCGAGGGCGCGATAATCCGACAGACCAAGGCCATGCCGGTCTTGCAGGACTTTTGCGAGGTCTGCTTCGACGTTGGCGACCGCGTGGATCAGCCTGAGCCACGAACCACTGCTATTGGACATGATCAATCTGGACCTTCGAGTGTTCTGCGCTTACGTTGAGCATTTGTATGCTCATGCAAGCGCAGAAACAAGTAACTGCCATTAGTCGGAAATGCGGCTCATCGCGGCAAAGTTCTGGAAAGGCCGCATGGCTTTGGGAACGGCCAGCTTGGCCACGCGAGGCGACTGCCAGGCCAACGGATCACTGGCAAACAGCCCATAGGAACCTCGATAATCAAAGCCGTGCCTTGCCACTTCATCACGATCGGCGGCAAAGAATACCTGCGAGATGCCTGCATAAAGCGCGCTCATGTAACACATCGCGCAAGGTTCGCCTGACGCAAGCAGAATGGTCCCGTGCAGATGTGGAGTTTTAAGCGTGCGGCATGCGTCGCGGATCGCATCGACTTCCGCATGCGCGGTCGGATCATGATGATCCCGAACGCGGTTGACACCGCGCCCGATTACTGTGCCATTTCCGTCAACGACAAGAGCGGTGAAGGGAATGCCGCCTTTGTGGACATGATCCACGGAGAAGGCGACGGCCTCCTCCATGAGCTGGTCGAGGCGTTCTGAACGATCCGTCCCCATCAGGCTGTCGCCGCAAGCTTCGGGCTGTCGGCCAGCTTCAGCCAGACGACACCTGCGATAATGACACCCAGCCAGACTGCCTGGATCAGCGTCAACGGCTGGTCGAGCAAGAAGCTGCCGAAGACGGCAGCCCCGACCGAGCCGATCCCTGCCCACACGGCATAGCCGATCCCCACGTCGATGGTTCTCAGCGCGGCACTGAGGAAGTAAAGCGTGAGCAGGAAGAAAACGACGGCGGCAATCGACCAGCTCGGAATGGTGAAGGCCTGGCTGCCTCCGACGCTGAGCGCATAGCCGATTTCGAACGCGCTGGCGAGCATCAGCATGCCCCATGCACCGCCATTGCCCTGGGTTTTCTGGAGCGTATCCATGATTTGCTGTTCCTTTTGATCAGAAGAGAATTGGAGGAGATACTTCGTGTTTCAGTTGCTCAGGCAGCACCACTCAGGCGCAGGCCGACAACGCCGCCGATGACGAAGGCAATGCCGAGGCCTTTCTTCCAGTTGAGCTGCTGACCAAAGAACAGCGCCCCCAGGACGACGATCCCGACACCTGAGACGGAGGTCCAGATTGCGTACCCGACACCGACATCGAAGGTGAGGAGCGCAAGGCTCAGGAAGAAGGTGGCGATAGCGCCGCTCACGAGGGTTGCGACGGTCCACCCGAACCGTGTGAACCCTTTTGCATTTCCGGCACTTATTGCGACCGCGATCTCAAAGATCACGGCGATTCCGAGATAAACCCAACTCATTGGATGTTCCTTTCGTAGATTGAGAGTGTGTGAAGGCGGATGCCTTTAGACTTGGCCGCGTCGATTAATGGGAGCGGCCGCTATTGCCGGGGGCGCTTTCCAACCGGTCGATCGCCTGAAGCAACTCGTCCAGCGGGGGCACTCCCCGGAAAATCTGATCACCGACGACGATCGTGGGAACCGACGTGATCGCCATGTCTTGGTGGGCGTGGCGCAGTGCTTCACGGTGACGTTCGCGATAGGCCCCGCTTTCGAGAGCCTGCCGGGCTTCATCCGGGTCGATCCCCGCTTCCGCAGCCAATGCGACAAGAACCTCGGGATCGCCGATGTCGCGATCCTCCTGGAAGAAGGCGCGCAAGATCCGCATCGAATACGGATGATCCAACCCCTGATCCTGTGCCAGGGCCAGAAGCTCGAAAGCCTTGTTGGTGCGTGGCTGAGGCGAAATCGACGGCAGCTTGATTGGCACCTGAAGGCTTTCCGCAAGCGGATAAACCGACCGGTTCCAGATCGCCGGAAGGTAAGGATCCTCGGGTTTCAGCGTTGGCACCGGGTCGGGCCGCAATTCATGGGCTCGCCAGGATATCGGGATCTTCCTGTCACCGATCGCCGTCGTCACGACCTGTTCTGCGAGCAGGCAAAAGGGACAGACGTAGTCGGTGTAAACTGTAACGGCACTCATCAAGTTGGCTCTCATTTTATTTGTATGTGCATGCAATATAGTTAGAACCTCGCCATCGTCAACATATTTGCATGCGCATGCATGTTTATTTTTGCCTTACGAGTGAAAAGGTCTCTTCTTGTTGCCGCTGCCAAAACCTCAAGGAGCGACCGTGCGGCACTGCCAACAGGCGATGGTGAGACTGGCAACCCTTTGAGAGGTTTCGCAGTCGCGGTGGTTCGCCTAACGTTGTTACAAAGGGATTTTGCTCAAAGGCTCAATCCGCGGGGCAAACAGCGCGACGGAAATGCCCGCAAGGCCGGAGCCCTGCGGCGGCGCCATCCCTCATTGGGAACGCAAAAGGAATGGAAGAGCAATTTAGCCGGGTCATTAACGCTGCAACACTTCAGGTCAATGGGTGGCCCTGAAGTAGCACCGATCGAACGATTTATTTAAGTGATATAATTTCTATCAGAATGATCTGTTTAAATGATCATTTTCCCAGCCGCCGCAACATCGATTTTCACGACGGTCGCCAGCGGACAGGAGCCCCTTTGCCAGGAGTTTCCGATCCGCAGACACTCAATTGGACGGCTGGGCTATCACGTATGCAAGAGGGCGTTGCCGGTTTCCCTGTCAAACAGGTGGATGTGTTCCGGTTTGATCGAAACGGAGACCGACCGAACGCCATCTTCAACACGAACCGGAGCAGTAATCAGGAGCCCGGGATCCGTGTCGGTGAGCACGTAGGAGACTGCCCCCGTTCTCTCGACGAGCGATACCGGAAGCGTCATTTCATTTCCGGTATCCCCCTGCCCGACCATCAGGTGTTCCGGCCGCAGTCCGACCGTTACCTTCTGACCAGGCAGTTGCAGTCCTTCAAATGCGATCTCCGGTGTCCCGGGAAGAGCAAGACCAACACTCTTGCCCCCCTCCGCTACGACGCCATCGACAAAATTCATCGCCGGGGAGCCGATAAATCCCGCAACGAACTTGTTCACTGGCCTGTCGTAAAGGTCGAGCGGCGCGCCTTTCTGTTCAATTACCCCGCTTCGCATGACCACCACCTGATCGGCCATTGTCATCGCCTCGATCTGGTCGTGGGTCACATAGACGGACGTCGCACCGAGGCGATTGTGAAGTTGCCGGATTTCGGAGCGCATGTGCACCCGGAGCGCCGCATCCAGATTGGAAAGCGGTTCGTCGAACAGGAACGCCTTCGGGTTGCGGATGATGGCCCGGCCCATGGCGACGCGCTGGCGCTGCCCACCGGAGAGTTGCCGCGGATATCTGTCGAGAAGTTCGCCCAACCCGGTTACGCGGGCAATTTCCTCCACCGCCTTGTCGATTTCGGACTTGGGGCGTCTCCGGAGCCGCATGGAATAGGTCAGATTCTGCCGAACGGTCATGTGCGGATAAAGGGCATAGGACTGGAACACCATCGCCAAGTCCCGCTCGCGTGGAGCCTTATCATTGACCGCATCCCCCGCGATCCGCATCGTGCCGCTGGTGATTTTTTCCAGTCCGGCGATGGTGCGCAACAAGGTGGACTTGCCGCATCCTGAAGGCCCGACCAGGGCAACGAATTGTCCCTTGGGGATCTGCAGGCAAACGTCGCGGAGCGCGTGATAGGCGCCGTAGTATTTCTGGATGTTTTCCAGCTCGATCTGATAGCTCATTTGAGGGCTCCGGAGGTCAGGCCGCTGACGATCTGGCGTTGCAGCAACACAAATATGATGAGAACCGGCGTCACGTAGATCGCGGAGTAGGTCATCACACCGGACCAGTCGGACGTGTTGGGGCCCATGAAGGATTGCAGACCGACAGTCGCCGGCTGCAGCGCCCGCTGTGTGATCAGGGAGCGCGAATAGACATATTCCCCGAAGGACTGCAGGAAGATGAGCACCGACGTCACCAGAATGCCGTTTCTTGCAAGTGGGACGATGATGGACAGGAACGCACCGATCCGCGAGTTGCCATCGACCAGCGCGGCTTCTTCCAGCTCCCTTGGAACCTGCAGAAAGGTTGCCCTGCACAGCACGATATAGAGCGGCAGAACCTTCGCCGCCTGCGCCAGTATCACCGATGTTCTTGGCACCTCGTTGAGGCCAACCTGGTTGAAGGCAACGAAAATCGGCGTGATCATCAGGGAAGATGGCAAGACCTGCATCATCAGAACGATGAAGAGCACCACGTCCATCCAGCGGTTGCGGATGCGAGAGAGAACATAGGCACAGCCCGTGCCGCAGATGGCGACGATAATCGTCACCCCCGAGGCAATCAGAAGCGAGTTCCAGAGGTAGACGTCCATCTTCAGGCGCGTCCAGACTTCGCCAACCATCCATTGCGGATTTTCCGGCCAGAACGTCGGTGGATTGGCAAAGATTTCCGTGCCGCTTTTCAGGGCCGTGATGTACATCCAGTAAAGCGGGAAGAGATAGAAGCTCACCAGACAGAGCGCGATTGCGGTCAGGCCATATTTTTTCATCATCGCTCGACGCCTCAAGCTAGCTGTTCGTGGCGCGTGGACCGCACGTAGACCGCGGCAACGAAAATCACGAACAGGATCATCAGAACCGAAATCACCGAACCGACGCCAATCTCGTAGTACTGAAACGACAATTGCCAGCTCCAGTACTGGAAGACATTGGAAGCATTCGACGGACCGCCCTGCGTGAGGGCTGCAAACAGGTCGAACTGCTGAAGGGTGAAAATGACACCCAGTGAGATCACCGCTCCGAGCTGGGCGCGCATCATTGGCAAGGTGATGGTGAAAAACCGTTGGATGGCATTCGCACCGTCCATTTCGGCGGCTTCGTAGATATCCTCCGGAATTCCCGCCAGTCCGACGGACAACAGGATCATGTTGAACGGAACACCCAGCCAGATGTTGGCGAGGATGACCGAATAAAGGGCCACGTTCGGGTCGGACAGCCAGAAGATACGCTCACCGGTCAGGCCGAGAGACAACAGGACATGGTTGAGAACGCCAAAATCCCCTGCAAGGATCCAGCTCCAGACAGCGCCGACAACAAGGGCCGGCATGATCCAGCCTGCCAGGAACAACCCGCGCAGCCAGGTGCTTCCCGGAAAATTCTGCTGAAAGAACATTGCCAGGGCAAAACCGATGGACAATTGCGCAGCGACCGAGATGCCGACGAATTTCACGGTGTTGAGGAAGATGCCCCAGGCCTCGGGACGTGACAGTACATCAACGTAATTGTCGAGACCGACATAGGGCCTGTCGAAGGATCCGAGTGAAAACAAGTCCACTTCCTGAAACGACATGACGAGGTTGTAAACGAGCGGAAAACCCGAAAACAGAACCAGGTACCCGAGTGCCAGCGTCACGAGGATCGTGTCGAAACCGGCCCCGTCCCGGAACGGTCTGGTAAAGTTGAGCATCCGTCTCCTCCTCCATGGCGGATGAAAAAGGGTGTGCGCTCCCGTCCGGTCGGACGGCTCGCGAGCACACACCCCAAGGCAGGGCGAACATCGCAAAACCCCGCCTGAACAGACCCTACTTCAGGACCTTGTCGATGCTGGTCTGCGCGGCAGCGAGAGCATCTTCAGGCGTTGCCTGACCGGTCAGTGTCGACTGGATTGCGGTCTGGATCGCCTTGCTGATGCGCGGCCACTGCGGATGAGGTCCGCGGTTGCGGGCATATTTCATCGATTCTTCGAAGACCGCATAGATTTCAGGATACTTGGGATCCTTCACCTCGACCTTGGAAGCCGGCAGGTAGCCGAATTCATTCCAGACGCGGTCCATGTTGTCATAGAGAAACTCCAGGAACAGGAAGGCTTCATCCGGATTGTCGGTGCTGGCCAGAATGACGTTGTCGCCCTCCCCCAGCGCCGAGGCACGGTCCGCTCCCTCGTCCGGTGCGGGCAGGAGCGCAGCCCTGAAATCGAACTTGGCTTCCGAGCTCATTCGGGGCAGCTCCCAGGGTCCCGAGATCGACATTGCGGCGGTCCCGGCATTGAAAGTACCGGTGCTGTCCCACTGACCGCGAATGAGCGTGTCCGGCGAGGCCAGTCCTTCGTCGAGGATTTTCTTCCAGAGTGAAAGCGCTCGGACCGCCCCGTCCGTGTCGACGTTGTCGTAATCCCCGCCGGTCATCTGCAGCCAGGGCAGAAACTGGAAAGTGCCCTCTTCGGTCGCAACCGCAGAAAAAGCGAGGCCGTAGATATTCTCTTCCGGCTTGGTCAGCGCCTTGGCGGCTTCGTAAAGCTCGTCCCAGGTGCGTGGCGGGTTGTCGGGGTCGAGCCCGGCCGCACGGTACATGTCGGCATTGTAGTAGAGAGCGATCGTGTTCGCCCCACGCGGAATGCCATAGATGCCACCCTCGTAGCTGACTGATGACAGCGGTCCCGGGAAGATGTCGTCGGCATTCACGATATCGGACTGCTCGATATAGGGTTTCAGGTCGAGCAACAGTCCGCGAGAAGCAAACAGCGCCACTTCCGGATTGTCGATATAGGTGATGTCGGGAGCATCGCCGGTCGCCACGCCGCGAGCGAGGTCATTGACCATGTCCTCGAACTGGACGGTCCGCACGTTGATCTTGATGTCGGGATGCTTGGCCATGAACTCGTCGGCCATGACGTAGTGATATTCGCCCGGGTCGTCGATGGTCCACAGATCCAGCTCGACCGGATCGGCAACGGCGGTTGAAGCCAGCGCGATCAGTCCGGATGTTGCCAATGCTATTGATTTCAAGTCCATGTTGGGTCTCCTCCCTGTATGCGACATGAATGACGGACGGCGTTGCCCTAGGTCAGTGAGGGATCGCCGCCTTCGTATTTGCCGGTTCCCGGTATGAAGGCACCGCCCCGGCTGGTTTTCAGATGGTTGAGCGCATGCACCTGGCCGGTCATTTCGAGCTCGTCGCGATAGACCGGGTCGTGCCAGCCCTCGATGTCGATGGAGCCTGAATACCCTGCAAGACGCAGCTCGCTGATGATGTCTGTCCAGTTGCTATCGCCAAAACCCGGCGTACGCATGAAGACGAACGGATGTTTTCCGAAGATGCCGTGTTCCCGGATGACATCATGGCGGACTGTGGCGTCCTTGCCGTGCACGTGAAAGATCTTGTCGGCCCACTTGCGGATCTGCGGCAACGGATCGATCAGATAGACAAGCTGGTGGCAAGGTTCCCATTCCAGGCCGAGATTGTCGTCCGTCGTTTCGTTGAACATCAGTTCCCAGGCATCCGGATTATGGGCGATGTTCCAATCGCCGGTCTGCCAGTTCCCGTCCATGGCGCAATTTTCAAAAGCGATCCTGACACCCTTGTCGGCGGCACGTTTTGCAAGCTCGGACCAGACTTCTTTGTATTTGGGCAGGCTGTCTTCCAGGGGCTTGCCACGGATCCTTCCTGTAAAGCCGGCGACGCAAGTGGCGCCGAAGTGATGGGCGTTATCGATACAGTCCTTCCATCCCTGCAGGGTGTCCCGGTCCAGCGGCTGATCTTCCAGCGGGTTCCCGAACATGCCCAGGGTCGAGATGGTGATGTCCCGGTCGCCGATCGCCTCGACACAGCGTTTGCCGAGCTCGGCCAGGTCCTGCCCGTTGGTCGTCTGCCAGAAGAACGGCTCGAAGCTTTCAAACCCGAGATCGGCGATTTCATCGATCCGCTTCGCAGCTTCTCCGCCCGTGGCGGCGATCATCGTTCCGATGCGAATGGATTTTGCAGGATTGCTCATGAATGAATGTCCTCGGGTCAGATATCTATCTCGACGAAGCGCTCTTCCTCGGCGCTCCGGATTGCTGCAAATGTCATGGCGAGTGAGCGGATGTTGTCGGCGGAATCCGTAAGAGCGGCCCTGCCGGTCTCACGCGCATCCAGGAAATCGGCGATGACGCCTGCATGGCCGGTGGCCTCCAGCGATGCGGGCAATTCGGGCACCTCGACCTCTTCCAGCGGATACAGAAAGCCTTCGGCCGCTTTCACGATTTCGGCTCGGAAGCCTTCGTTGCCGTCCCACAAAAGAGTTCCGCGCGATCCGATGATCCGCCAGGAGGCTTCCCAGTCCGTGCGCGCACCTTCCGCACACCACGAGCCGCGATAGGTCATGGTCACATTGTCATGGCAGTCGAAGATGGCGGCGGCACTGGCTCCGTGGCGGTACCAGGAATGGGACGGATTGCTCTCGTGACAGAAGACCCGGCGTGGTTCCAGCCCGGCGACGAAACGGGCCGCGTCGAAAGTGTGGATTGCCATGTCGTGCAACAGCACATGATCCATCTCCTCCCGGAACCCACCGAAATGCGGTGCGATGAAGAAGTCGCAATGGACCTCCGCGATCCGCCCAATGCCACCCTGGTCCAGAAACTGTTTTGCACGCCGGATGCCGGGCAGAAACCGGCGGTTCTGAATCACGGCATGCAACCTGCCCTGATCCCGTCGCACGTCGAGCAGCGCTTTTGCCTCATCCAGCGAGTTCGCCATCGGTTTTTCGGAAAGCACATCGCAGCCGGCAGCAAAGCCCTGGGTCACCACCTCGTTGCGGGCGGATGGCACGACGATATCGAACAGGAGGTCTGGCTTCAGCCTGGACAGCAGTTCCGTCAGATCGTTTCCGGCCTCTGCATTGCCGAAGCCGGAGGTCTGAGCACGTTTTTGCGCAAGGTCCGTGTCAAGGTCGACAAAGCCGACAATCTCGACCCGCTTGCCGGAAGAGTTGATGTCCTGAAGTGCACGTAGCCAGCCCTCGGACATGGCTCCGCACCCCACCATGACGGCGGTCTGCATGTGATTTCCTCCCATCGGGCGCGGTTGTGACCTTTCGTCTTTCCGGGCTCCGTAAACGTTTACGACGCTAGATTACGATGGAACTTTGTGTCAAGAAGTTTCGTAAACGTTTTCGGAAATCTTTTCAGGAGCCCCGGTCCTTGAACATAAAAGACCTCGCGCAACATCTTGGGATCTCTATCGGAACCGTTTCGCGAGCGCTGAACGACAAGCCGGATGTAAACGCAAAGACCCGAGAGCGTGTGCTAAATGCCGCAGTTGAACTCGGCTACAGTGCGAACGCTTCGGGCCGTTCGCTGCGTCGTGGAACAACACAGACAATCGCATTCATGCTTGAAACCGGGCAGTCGGAACTCAGGAGCGGCGACAACTTCTTCATGCGCGTGATTGACGCCATGCAGGCCGAACTCGACGATCAGGGCTATGATCTCATCATCCTGCCTTGCCATTCCGCCAACGATCCGACAGAGTTTCTGAAACGCGTTATCGCGCGCGGCACGGCGGATGCCATTGTTGTAACCGCGACCATGAAGAACGATCCGCGGATCGAGTTCCTGCTCAAGTCACGGCTCCCGTTCCTGACACTCGGACGGTCACGCCTGGAAGACCAGCACCCCTGGATCGATCTCGATTTCGAAGGATATGTCGATCAGACAATCCGCAAGCTGGTGGCCCTCGGGCATAAACGCATTGCCATTACCGTGCCGCCGACCCGATCCAACATCGCCAGTGTGTTGCGCGAAGCCTATGAAAACGCAGTTGCCGAAACGGGGCTGGAATTCGATCCCGGTCTGATCTTCGAGTGTGAAGTCAGCGAGTCCGGCGGCAATCAGGTGACCCGCCAGATCCTGGAAATGCCCAACCGGGCGACCGCGCTGCTGCTGAACTACGAACTGATGGCATTTGGCGTTTACTCGGCCCTACAGGAAGCCGGGCTGTCACCGGGCAAGGACCTGTCGGTTGCAACACTCCGCAGAAGCAAGCTCCTTCGCTTCCTCAACCCGCCGGTAACGGCATTCGAGATCGATCTGGAGCAGCTCGGGCGAACAATCGCTCAGGAAGTTCTGCAAGTGCTGCGCGACAACAGCCACAAGACCAGGATTGTCTGGCCTGCCACGATGGCCATAACAGAGAGTTTCGCGCCCCCACCTGGCCGGTAGTCCAACTCGTATCCGACCGGCTTGCCACTTGTTTTTCAGCGGACGCTGCCCTCCCCTCCCAAAGGCAGTCAGTCCCTGTTGACGCGTCACTACATCGGAAATCGCTGTACAGCTGCGTCAAACAGAGCGGACGAGCAGGTTGTTCCAAGGACATCGCCGACCGGTCGTGTCAGCCATTCCGGCTGAAGTGCATCTGACAGGAATGACAGCAGTTTCTTTTCGTGTTCGCTGAAAGCCTGTTTGCTCATCAGGCTGGGATCGGCGTCCAGGCACAGGGTCAGGTTGCTTGCGTCATCCTCCCCTCGGAAAGTGAGATTGAAGCCGTCAGCGGGGCCACTGCCAAGAATGTGGCGGCGAGACCTGCAACCGGTGAAAGCCGGTGCATTGAAGGGCAGCACGTTGATCAGGGGAGAGAAGAAGTACCGGCTACCTTCTTTCAGCCCTTGGTCTTGTGAAATCTGCTCGATACGGTAGCGGCTGTATCGCCTTTGGCGTTTCAGCTCAGCGGCCGAGCCTTTCAGAAAATCTGCCAGGTTGTCGGTTCTGTTCACCTCCATCCGGAACGGCAGAATGTTGACCAGCAGCGCCGGCAAATGCGCCCCCACACTGCCCCACCTGCTCATGAATGGAAGCCAGAGTGTCAACGCATTCTCGGGCGGCATCTGCCGACCGGCCCGTTCGCCCAGAAGATAGAGCCCGCCGAGCAGTGTCAGGAGATCCGGCCAGCCAATTTCAACCGCCGCAGCGGTTGCCTGCAGGTTTCGCGTGAACTCCGGAAATAGGGAAACCTGAGCGTGATAGCCGGGGCCACCATAGTCTTCATCTCCCCGCTCCAAAACTTCGATGTCGGCGGCACTTGCGAAATAGTCCGACCAGAACGCCTTGTCTTCGTTCCACTGCCGGCTCTCCTGATATCGAGCCTCTTCAGACAGAAAACTTGCCAGCGGATGGAATGGCAGACCGGCATCGCCCTGGCCGCGATAATGATTGTAAAGCTCGGCACAGCGCTGTTCGATCAGCGCCAGACCATAGCCATCGACGATGATATGGTGAGCGCGGATGTACCAGAGGTAGTTTCTTTCCCCGACGCGGTACAGCGCATGCGCCGACAGTTTATCGTGCCGCAAATCCAGCTTTGCGGCCAGATCGGTTTCCATCCGCTTTCTGGCGACTTCCAGTGGCTCGGCCTCCTCGCGCAAGTCCACCTGTACAAGCGCGGGCAAAAATTCCGGATCGCAGACCTGAACCGGCTCTCCACCATCCGGGCTCACCCGGAACCGGGCCGACAGAATCTCGGCCTCGCGGATGGTGCGTGTGATCGCCCTGGTGAGCGCGGGCTCGTCAATGTCGCCTTCAAGCTCGATGTAATGCGCGACCGTCGACACGGGCTGGTCGGGATGAAAAGTGAATTCTTCCCAGAAGTCGAGCTGTGGCAGCGTCAGCGGCATCTCACCGGTTGGACCGATGTCCGGCATGAACGAAACTCCTTTTTCGATGTCAATTGACGAAGGGATTATTCGCAAGGTTGGAAAATGGAACGTCTTGAGGCCAATCAAGGCAACTCTCGGGAAACGAGTTCCTCCACCTGGTTCGCGTTTCGGCACATGAGAAGTTGCTTTGGCGGCAAAGCGACGCCGAATTCGTCGGAGATGCGCTGAGCGATCGACTTGAGATGCGACGGTAAAAGCCCCATCGACAGGAAGTCTGTAGCCCCATTTACAGCTGACGGTGCTCCGCAGCCGACGACCTCCAGATAGATGTCGAGAAGCCGACGGTTTGCCGTGGATGTTTTCCTTTGCGGCACCGGTTGTCTGGAAGGCAAATCGGCAAGCAATTGCCTCGCAGCCCTTCGATCCGGTTTTCCATTGGCAGAAAGCGGAATGCTATCCACCTTTAAAAAGTATGCGGGAACGTGGGATTCCTGCAGGTGCTGTCTTGCAAAATGCCGAAGGTCCGCATCGGAAAGTCCGCTTCCTGGAACCGGTTCATAAAGGGCGCCCAATTCGGTTTCCCCACGGCGTTCGTCTCCAAGATCCGTCAGCAGAACGCGTGCGACGTCAGGGTGTTTCACAAGTTCATTCTCGACGTCAGGCATGGAAATGCGGACGCCGCGCACCTTGACGTAGCCCTGAACGCGGCTGTCGAACAGGATCAGTCCGTCGCGCCTGTATCTCCCCCGGTCTCCAGACCGGAATGCGCGAACCGGCTCTCCGTGCTCATCCCGGATCATGACGAAGTCATGCTGCCGCAACTCGCCGTCTTCCAGATATCCGAGCGCCGTGTTCACACCCGAAGAATGGATACGGCCAACAACACCGACAGGGCAGTGCTCGCCTTTCTCGTTGAGCACGAAATACCGGTTTGCCGGCAGCGGTCGGCCATAAGGTATGTTGCCTGTATCTTCCGGACAGATCCTGTGCCAGATACTCCAGATCGTGGTTTCGGTCGGGCCGCCGATTGAACTCAGTCGGATAGCCGGGTTGCTGCGCCTTACTTCTGCGATCACCGCCGGTTTGAGGTAGTCGCCGCCCTGGTTGATCAGGCGCAGCTTGGCAAGTTCCGGCTCTTGACGGCAGGAAAGCAACATCTCGAAGATGGTCGGAACCGACGACCAGATCGTTACGCCGTGCGCGTCAATCAACTGGTTCCACCGAACCGCATCCTTCTCCTCGCCCTCAGCGGGTTGAACCAGCGTTCCGCCAGCGGTCAGACACCCGAAGACCTCGTAGACAGACATGTCGTGATGCAACGGACTGACTGAAATGAAGACGTCACCCGAAGTGATTTCCCACTCCGCATTGGTGCTGCCGATGACGTTGTCGGTCGATCGGTTGGACAGCACGACGCATTTCGGTTTCCCGGTCGTGCCTGAGGTATAAAGATAGTACGCGGCCTCCGGACTGGACGAGAGCTCCTGAAGCGGCGGCATGAAGTCAAATACGTCGCCGGAGGGTTCTCCCTGCAGCAGCGTCTCCGCAGAAACGACGTCGTAGCCCTCAACCGGCTGTGTTCCGACGACAAAGTCTGGCTTGCAATTGTCGCAGAGAAATTTTCTGCGCTCTTCTGGGGCAGAAGCATCCACGGGAACCCAGGTTACCCCACGCAGTGCACAGGCCAGCGTCACCATTGTCTGCTCAGGAGAACGCGGCAGCGCAATAACCGCAACATGTCCCTTTTGAAGGTTTCGGGCCGCGAGAGACGCCAGCACCTTGTGCACGCCCCTGCCGAGCTCTGCATAGGAGACCCGACGTGCACCGCAGACGAGCGCGTCGTTTTCCGGCGGTGCTGAAAACATGTTGTCGGCAATGCGCCTCAGGAACCCGCAGGCGGCATAAGTCTCCTCCGGCATGTTGAACCGATAGTGGTCGAAATCCAGCACGTTTCGCGCTTCGACCTGAAGCTCTTCGCTTTCGCAGATGGCGGTCACGGCCCTGTCGATGGCTGCCAGAATATCGTCGACGACGGTGCGCTCGATAGCCTCGACGGCATGATCGATATCGATCACCAGGCCTCCGTCGGCCAACGCACCCAGGCGAATGTCCAATGCGACCTGCGGTGTCTGTGTCAGGCCGTCATGCGGGCGAACGTGCGCATCGGACGAGAGCACTGGCCAGGACAGCCCGTTCGTGAGGACAACCGGCAGGGCGACACCACTTGCACCGCCTCCGAGATCCATCAGGAACCGGCTGATGTCGACGCCGGAAAACGACAGGTGATCCAGCCCCTCCAGAACGTCGTCCTGCAAGGCCCTTGCCCTGGCAATAAAATCGTCTGTTCCCTGCCCGTCCCAAGCGGCGGCAAAGAACGTCGACCCGTTTAGGTAGCCCCCTTCCGTTCGCAGGGCCGCCGGTACACCGACATGAAGGCTCCCTTCGCTCAACCAGTGCGACAGAACTTCCAGGATCACGGCTGACAGCACCGTATTGCGAAAGAGGCCCGCCTTTGCCCCCATGCGCGTGAGCTTGCGGAATCGCGCTGCATCGATCGTCAAACCGGCGCGCGCATAGCGAGAGGTTCCAATGGTCTCCAGGGATTTCGCCCAGGGAAGCTTCGGCGCGCCTTCGTAAGACCCGAGCTTGACCCTCCAGTAGTTTGCATCAGCCTCGTTCTGGCTCTTGATCGGCTGTATGGCAGAAGGAACAGGCAAACTTGCTGCGGATTCGATCTGTCGATCCTCGAACAGTTCAACCATCAGCGCAGCTATGGAAAAACCGTCCAGGATCAGCGCATCGAACCGGAAGAAGATTGCACAGTCATCTCCGGTCTTGCCGGCCGTTTCGGGCAGCTGGAACGCGACGACCCGCCAGGGCGGTGCAGTCAGATCGAACAGCTCATGGGTAAACCCCTGCTTCAACTCGGCGATCTTTTGCTCAGCACTTTCCGGCGTCTGGTCGGACAGATCGATGCGGAGGAAATCGACCTGCGGCGTTGCCAGGACGTGCCTCGATTGGCGTTGGCCATCGACAACCGTCCGCAGGCTGTCATATCGCTCTGCCAGATGGAGCAATCGGCGCTCCAGAAGAGCGAGGTTGAAGCGACCGCGATACTCTCGAAACTCCTGCATCGCGACACCGCCGAGAGGCACATATTCGCTTCTGCCAAGGAGGTACGCGCGCTGCAGCGACGTCAGTTCGGATGTCATGATGTCTCCAGCGGAGCTATTCGGCAGGTTGAGCTGCAAGCGAAATCCGGCTACTTGCGCCAACCGCCTGCAGAAAAGCTCGTGCGATGCTGTCCGACGCCTTGCCGGAGCGATCGTTGATCAGGGATGCCAGGGTGGCCGTTGTGCTCTCAGGACCAATGTCCTCCGGTGCAATGGCTGCAGACGGAATGTAACGATTGAGAAAGGCGACGAAGTCCGCAAGATCGCCCTCGCCCAGTCCGAAATCCCGGATAGGGAGATGCATGTCAGCGTCACTGCCAGTCACCCTGCCCGGCGCCAGCCGGTTCAACAGTTCCAGAAGCATGTCTTCGGTGTATGTGGCGGGCCGTCTTGCAGAACCGCACGTCATGACGTTGCAAACTGCCAGTTCGCCAAGTGATCGCGGGTCGGCCGCAACTTTCCTCGCGAGCCGCTCATAGCTCTTGAACGCGGCCTCGACCCAGGCTTCGGGCAGTGCATCATAGCGGATATCCCAGTTGACCAGGATACCGCCGTCCAGTTCCGCAACCTGGGCATCCAGGGCAACTTGCGGCCCTTGTGACACCGCCCAGTTCATCGATCCGAAAACCTGGCGGACACTTTCGGAGAAGAGGCCTCTCCCCGGCAAACCGAGGCCAGAGGTAAACACGATGGGCGCAGACTGCAGGGACCGTTGATGGCGCGACAGATCACGCATCACGCTGACACCCGGATAGGCAGAATGGGCGAGCAGGTCCAGCATTCTGTCGGCCAGAGATTTGCAAACCTCTTCGTATGTCTCCCCGGGCCGTAGATCGACCGCCAGAATGAGGGTGTTGGAAAAGTCTCCAACAAGCCGCTCGACACCGGCGGTGTAAGGAGCACGCCAGAACATTGGCACGTTGAGACGAAAACGGCCGCTGCCGGTGGCCCCGCCCACAACGGCGGCGAACAACCCCAGCATCAACGCCGACACCGTCACGCGCAGCCGGCGCGCGGTCTCTTCCAGTGACCTGCGTTCAGCAGGCGACAGATAGGCGGCGAGCCTGCCGCTTTTGACCCGTTGGCCAGCGGCAACGACCGGCAGATCGGGAGCCGGCGGCATGTCATCCAGACGCTCTTGCCACCAGCGCTTGTCTTCCTGCTGACGCCTGTGCAAATCCGCATCATCGGCTTTGGCGTCCAGCCAGTCAAAAAAGCTGCTTTCCCCGGGCTCCACCGGCAATGAGGGCATTTCGTAGTACCGGGCAAGGTCCTCCATGAGGAGGCAGAAACTCGGCGGATCGATCGCCGCCATATCCGTGTCGACATGCAAGCGGCTGGCACCATCAGGCAGCAGGCTAAGTCCGAATGCGGACGTCTCACCGCTGGCAAGGTCCAGCGATCGACTGGTCCAGCTTTCCCGCTTTTCCGCCAGTCGATGGGCGAGTGCTTGCGGCTTGAGACGGCTCAGGTCCTCAACCTCGAAAGACAGGCTTTCTTCTGTTTTTCCAATGGCTTGCCGGCCATCCACCGTGATTTGCATGCAAAGCATGGCATGCGTCTCATAGAGTTTGCGAAGCGCGCCCTCCAGCCGGGGCGGATCGATGTTGCTGCCATCGAATTCCACATAAAGATGAGCTGATACATTTCCGAGGAAGCCCTTGGCCTCGCGCCCGGTCCAGTAAGCGGCCTGCATGGGTGTAAGATTTTTCATTGCGACTTTTGGTGTTGACAAAACATGAGTATCATACTCAAGTATTGAAGCAGGTCAACCATTCATATAGGAGATGCTCCATGGCAACCGGAGCGAGAGTGATGCGTCACGAAGACGTGGCCATCCAGCCTGATCCCAAGCGAAAATTTCTGTTCACTTCAGGCGGAAACGAACTGCATGCAGACGGAATTCGTGAGCGGATTGCCGTCCCGGCCCGGTCCGGAAAAACTTCGGGCGACCTGTTTCAAGCCACGGTTGGCGCAGCCCTGGAACGCGCCCGCAATGCTGGCCAGGAAAACCCGATTGTCGTTGGTGCCATTCCGTTCGATCTCGGTGAGGTGTCCTGCCTCTACGTGCCTGAACGCCATGAATGGCGCACCTGCAAGGAGCCGAACGGAGGCGCCGTCACCAAACGCATCATGCCGGAGCTGCTCGCGCAGCGGAGTTATCCGGATGAGGCCGGCTTCAAACGGGCCGTCCAACACGCCATCGTCAACTTCCAGCACAGTGATGTCCGCAAGGCCGTCCTTTCCGTCATACGGGAACTGCAATTTGCAGAGCCTGTCGATGTCGAGCGGCTCATGACAAGCCTGCGGGCCCAGAACACCGACGGCTATCAGTTCCAGGTGCCACTTCCGGATGGCAGCGAGCTGATCGGCGTCAGTCCGGAATTGCTCATTCGCAAGAACGGCCGCTCGTTCACGTCAAACCCGCTAGCGGGGTCGACCAGACGCCTGCCCGAACTCGCCGCCGACAGGGACGCCGGCACTGAATTGCTTCGCTCCGAAAAGGATCGCTACGAGCACAGGCTGGTCGTCGAGGACATTCACCGATTGCTGCAACCCTATTGCTCACAGATCGATGTGCCGGATCAGCCGTCGCTTCTTGGCACAGCGGCTTTGTGGCATTTGTCCACCAGGATCGAGGGACAGCTGAACGACCCGTCGATGACCGTGTTGCAGCTAGCATGCCTCCTGCATCCGACGCCTGCTGTCTGCGGATATCCAACAGAGCTGGCTCACCGTCTCATCCGGTTTGTCGAACCCTTCGAGCGCGGGCTTTTCACCGGAATTGTAGGCTGGTGCGATGCCCAGGGGAACGGCGAATGGGCCATCACCATCCGCTGCGGCATTGTTGAGCGTGACGTCGTGCGGCTTTTCGCAGGCGCCGGCATCGTTGAGGCCTCTCAACCGGACTGCGAATGGGCCGAAGTGCAGACCAAACTGGGCACCATGCTCAAGGCTTGCGGCCTCGCCGCCTGAGCCCCTGACCTTATCAAACAATCAGGTTTTCCAATGAACGTCGAATTTCAGCGCTGGCCAGAGGAACTGGCAGCGCATTACCGCTCCTGTGCCTACTGGATCGATCAGCCATTGACCCGAATTCTGGATCAACAAAGGCAAACACGTCCCTCCGCGCCGGCGATCGTGTGCGGCGAACGAACCCTTTCCTATGACGCACTCGACCGGCTGTCCTCCAATCTGGCTGCAAGATTGGCGGCAAAAGGGTTGGGTCCCGGTGACACCGCACTGGTGCAGCTGCCAAACCTCGCCGAGTTCTACATCGCCTTTTTTGCGTTGCTGAAGGCCGGCATTGCACCGGTCAACGCGCTTTACAGCCATCGACGTCACGAGATGACGGCCTATGCCCGGCAGATCGAACCGAAACTTCTGATCGCCAGCCGCCAACATGAGCTGTTCCGAACGGAAGACTTCATCGGCAGCCTGCAGGAAATGCAGGACGGTGCTCTCACTGTTCTTCTTATGGACGAAGCAGATGCCGCCTCCAGCCTGTCACACTGGATCGAAAGTGCTCCGGACGGCGTTACCCCCGATTACGGACCGACACCCCCAGGCGAAGTCGCCTTCTTCCAGCTGTCCGGCGGCAGCACGGGTACGCCGAAGCTGATCCCACGCACGCACAACGACTACGACTACAGCGTCAGGGCCAGCGCGGAAATTTGCGACCTGACACCCGAAACGCGGTTTCTTTGCGCGTTGCCGGCCGGGCACAACTTTCCGCTCAGTTCACCAGGCGCACTCGGAGTGTTCCATGCCGGTGGCTGCGTCGTGCTCGCCCCCAATCCGGAACCTCTTGCCTGTTTCGAACTTATTCGCAAACACAAGGTGACCATGGCCGGTCTTGTGCCTTCCGCCGTCAATCTCTGGCTTCAGGCAGCGCCTGATCATCGCAATGCGCTGGAGAGCCTGAAACTCCTGCAGGTGGGTGGCGCACATTTTCCCGAGTCCCATGCGCGTCTGGTCCCTCAGATACTTGGCTGCAAGCTGCAACAGGTCTTCGGAATGGCGGAAGGACTGGTGAATTACACCCGTCTGGATGATCCGGATGAGCTTGTCTTCACGACCCAGGGACGCCCGATCAGCCCTGACGACGAAATCAAGATTGTCGGAGAAGACGGGCAACCTGTTCCCGACGGCGAAACGGGCAGACTTGCGACGCGTGGTCCCTACACCTTCCGCGGCTACTTTCGAAGCCCGGAACACAATGCCGACGTCTTCGATGAGGACGGGTTCTACTATTCCGGTGACCTGGTGTGCCGCACCGGTGAAGGTTATCTGCGGGTCGTTGGACGGGTAAAGGACCAAATCAACCGGGGCGGCGAGAAGATAGCCGCGGAAGAGGTGGAAAGCCTGCTTCTGCTTCATCCTGATGTCCGAGAAGCGGCCCTTGTCGCCATCCAGGATCCGGCACTCGGCGAGAAAAGCTGCGCTGTCATTGTCTCGGACAACTCCTGCATCAAGCCGCTTGCTCTTCGCAGGCACCTGATGTCGCTCGGCGTTGCCGACTACAAGCTGCCTGACCGCTTCAGTTTTGCGGACGCCATTCCCCTTACAGCCTTCGGCAAACCCGACAAGAAGAAGCTGCGCACGGATCTCGCGCAGAAATTCACTCCCGCTCTGACACAGTAGAGGTTCCCAATGACCATCCCGACAATTTCCGACTACCCGATGCCGAAGGACTTTCCGGCGAACAAGACCGGCTGGAAACCGGATGCCGCTCGCGCTGTCTTCCTGATCCACGACATGCAGGATTATTTCCTGCGGTATTACAACGCCGACGGCGAGCTGATGACGCAGTTGATCGCCAACCTGCAGCGTGTCCGCAACTGGGCCTATGCCAACAACGTCCCGGTCATCTACACGGCTCAGCCTCATGACCAGCCGCCGGAAGACCGAGCACTCCTGAACGACATGTGGGGTCCCGGCCTGACCGTGGCCGACCCGGCCCTGCAGCAGGTGGTCAAGGGACTGGAGCCAGGCGAAAACGACGTGGTTCTGACGAAATGGCGATACAGTGCATTTCAACGATCCGACCTCAAGGCCCGCATGGCATCCCTTGGCCGCGATCAACTGATCGTCGGTGGCATCTACGCACATATCGGCTGCCTGATGACTGTTGCGGATGCGTTCATGAACGACATTCAGGCCTTCATGATCGGCGATGCGGTTGCCGATTTTTCCGAGGCCGAACACAAGATGGCCCTGAAATATGTCGCCACCCGCTGCGGTGCGGTCACAGATACGGCAAGCCTCACAGGTGCAGCCCAGAAGTCTGAGCCGATGCGGGACTGGCTGCACAGCCGCGTGTTGGAGCTCATCGAAGACGACGCCGATCTCGATCCGGAAGAAAACCTGATTTTCTATGGCCTCGATTCCATTCAGGTCATGAAACTTGCCAGTGAACTGAAGGAACGCGGCATTGTGGTCGGCTTTGACGAACTGGCGCGTGTCCCGACCCTGAACGGCTGGTGGGCGCTCATTGAAAGCAAGCGCATTGCAGCCTGACACAGCAGAGCGCTCCGACACGTCAACTCGGCAGTTCGCAGACAAGCGCGTGTTCGTAACCGGTGCCGCAAGCGGCATCGGTCGGCGCATCGCCGAAAGGTTTTGTGACGAGGGCGCCACGGTCCTTGGTCTGGACAGACAGGCCGGCGACAACACCCTGCCATTTCGCATTCTCAAAGCCGACCTTGCCGATGCCCGTCAGGTTGAAAAGATCTCTACAGGGCTCATGACGGACCGGTGGTACCCGGACATCCTGGTGAATGCCGCCGGTGTCCTGCGAACCGGGGCGGCGGAGGATCTGTCGCTAGAAGATTGGCAGGCCTGTATGAACGTCAACGTCAGCGGACCGTTTTATCTGCTGCGCCAATGGATACCGGTGTTCAAGGAACGGCAAAGCGGGGCGATCGTGAACATTGCCTCCAACGCGGCGCATGTGCCGCGCACGGGCATGACTGCCTATTGCGCGTCCAAGGCGGCGATGGCGAGCCTCAGCCACTGCATCGGGCTGGAACTCGCGCCCTTCGGCATCCGCTGCAACCTTGTCTCGCCGGGTTCGACCGATACGCCGATGCTGCGCGAGATGGCGGGTGGAAAATCCGGCTACAGGCAGCTGGTCGCGGGCCAACCGGATCGGTTCAAACTCGGCATTCCACTGCAAAAGGTAGCCACGACCGACGATATTGCCGAGACGGTGCTGTTTCTTGCATCCGACAAGGCCGGGCACATCACGCTGCAGGACATCGTGGTCGATGGAGGTGCGACCCTGGGCGCCTGACAGCCAGCGCCCTCCCCTGCCCTCCATTGAGCCGGACCCTCCGGCAAATTTTCATTTACAAGGATTGCAAAATTGACAGCACCAGCTCCCACACCTTCCGAACAACCGGCAGCCGTTCCGCCCTTCAAGCTGATGGCACAGATCACGGCATATCGTACGTCTCAATGTATTCGTGCTCTTGTCGAGCTCGGGATACCCGCCCTCCTGGTCGAGCGGGCGAGATCGCTGGGAGAGCTTGCGGAAATCACTGGAACAAAGCCCCGTCTCCTGGAACGAGTGCTCAGGCACCTGGTCAATGAAGAGGTGATTTCCCTGGATGCCCAGGGGCATTACCTCCCCTCCCCTGTCACCCGCCACCTCGTGCCGGGGCATCCGCAGAGCCTTCGCAACTGGGTGGCCTGTGAACTCGACCCGTTGCTCTGGCGAAGCTGGGAAAACCTGCCCGAACAACTGCGAACCGGTACGACTGCCTTCGATCTGGCCCATGGCTCCGCGTTTTTCGATTGGCACGCACAGGATGAGGCAGCGCAAAAACGGTTCGATGACCAGATGAACGGGGCCTCAAAAGGCATTGGTGCTGTCGTCGTCGACAAACTGGCATTCGCACCGGGCACCAGGATCATGGATGTCGGCGGCGGCAACGGGTCGTTTCTGGCACAAATTCTGGTCAGGAACGCGGAAACCACGGGAACTCTGTTCGAGCTTCCGCGCGGTGTCGAAGACCACGATCCGCTGTTTGAGCAGATGCGGTCAAACGGCCGAGCAACTACTCAATACGGATCCTTTTTCGAGCATGTACCAGGTGATGCCGATGTTTATCTGTTCAGCCGGGTCTTCCATGACTTTGACGATGAAGCTGCGATCACCATCCTGCAGAACACCAGCCAATCCCTGAGCGGAAAAGAGCGCCTTTACCTGATCGACATGATGACCAGCGACGCTGCTGCCGGCGCCCGCGGATCGTCCCAGGATATCTTCATGATGACGCAGCTCGGCGGCAGGGAGCGGACGGCGGACGAATTTATCGAACTGTTGGCGAAGGCAGGTTTTGAGACTTCTTCCATAACAGCGACGGCGAGCCCCGTCAGCATTCTGGAATTCAGGCTGTCAGGTTGATGCAGCCACTCCCCTCCCCTCTCGCGCGGAAAATCGGTTCGCGTCAGATAGATATTTAAACGGCTAAGTTTCTTAACCAATCAATGTTCTGCCGGCGGCTAGGGAACGCCGTGCTGCCGGCAGAATTGTGTCGTGAAGCCTGATTTAGAACGTTGCCTTTGCACCAATGCCGAACATGCGCGGTGCCGTCATGGTGGCAAAGGAAGCGACTCCCGGCCGGTTCTCGAGATAGGTCGGAACACGCTCGTCGAAGATATTGTTCACGTAGCCATAGAGCTGGAAATGATCGTGAACCTGGTAGGTCGCCCGTGCATTCGCGATTGTATAGGGATCGACCTGAAAAGCCGGCGTGTTGAGATCGTCCGAATAGTACCCGTCGAAATGCTCGACATTTGCCGAGAGGGTCAGGTTTTCCAGCACACTCCAGTCCACACCAAAGCCCAGCATATAGCCCGGAGCCTTGCCGAATTCATTGCCTTCGACCGACGGCAGCGTGTCGAATTCGGAGATCTCGCTCTGAAGCACACCGGCATTGGCATTCACACGCAGATTGTCCAGGACCTGGTAGCTCATCGCCACTTCAAGACCATAGGCGTGGGCCCGTTCCGCGTTCAACGTGAGGAGCTGCGTCACGCTGCTGCCAGGCAACACCGTTTGGAAGTAACGCTGGGAGTCGTGATAGTCGGTGTAGAACAGGTTTGCGGACACAAACAGTTTGTCGTCCAGAAGATTGGCACGGCCGAAAATTTCATAGTTCCAGGACGTCTCCGCCTTGAACGGCAAGGCTTGTCCATTCAGGAAGTCGAAGGCAACACCACCTGGATTGAAACCACGATTGACAAGGCCGCCTACGGTAACGTCTGGCGTGATGTTGTAGGCGAGTGCAATCTTCGGCAGAAGCGCGTTGAAGGTCTCGTCGTAATCGAAATCCACGGGCCTGGGGGCAACCGTCGACGACAGTCCGGTACGCTTGATCCGGTCGCTTTCGAACCTCAAGCCGCCTGTCAGGGTCCAGGCATCGCTGATCCGGTAATCGATCTCGGTGAATACACCCAAATTGGTCTTGGAATCCTCGAAATCCGGCGAACCGTTGAAAGGCAAGAGCAGGGTTTCGTCTGACTGTGTATGAGCTGCATAAAGGCCCGCAACACCACTGAAAGTGCTGTCTTGCGTTCCGAAGTTCACCAGGGTCTCGTTCGACCAGTTCTGCTGGTCGATGGTCGCATCGCCGTTGCCGACTGTTTCGACGCTCCGCTTCACTTCCAGATCGGTGTATTGGGTGACGTTGCTGACGACAATTCCATTTTCGAACTCATAGGAAAGGTCGGCGATCCCGGTGTGTGAACGGGAATAGAAGCTCGGCACGTTTGCCTGGCTGTTTTCAAGCCGGTCGTAGGGCTGGACTGTCGCAGCTTCATATGTCGGCTGATTGTTCTGGGCGGTGGCATAGGTGAGCTTTGCCGTCAGACCCGGAATGGCGTCAGGCGTATAGAGCAACTTCGCCCGTCCATTGAAGGACATGATGTCGAGGTTGGTCTCGTCATCCGTGAAGCTTGCATTGATGTAGTCGATGAACGTGTCACGGCCGTAGTAGTCCAGCGCGACACGGGCGGCGAGCTGGCTGCTCAGCGGTCCGCTCAGCATGCCCGACACACGGTGAGTGTTGTAGCTGCCGTATTCAGCCTGCAGTGCACCTTCCGGCGTGAACGTGGGATCCTTGGTCTTGACGATAATCGCACCGGCGATGCTGTTCGCACCTTGAGACGTTGTCTGCGGGCCCCGGAACACTTCGATCTGGTCCACATCCCAGATCGATGTCGCACCGAACACCGTTTCGAAATAGGTCTGGTAGTGCCCGTCAATGTTGATGGACGCCCGAGGAACGGTACCTGAATAAAACGCGACCGCGCCAGTGTTCGGCCCTTGCGTATCCTGCCCGCGGATAATGGGCGCAACGCCTGCCGTGCCGGGATAGTAGACGTTGGGAACGTCCTGAATGGCACTCTGGACATTTTCCTCATCCGGCCGTGTTTCCAGATCCTCCCCCGTAATGATTTCAACCGAACTGGCTGTCTCCTGAAGGCTGCGCGAAATCTTCTCGCCGCTCACGAGGATCGTATCGAGGACAGTTACGTCTGCAGCAGTTCCGGTTCCTGCATCTTGAGCCCATGCGATGCTGGTAACCATTTGTGAAACGGTGAACACGGCGGTGCTGCCAAGCATCGTCGCAATACGAGTCGGTTTCATCTCTTGATCCTGATGAGTTTATGACTGCGCGAGCTGGAAAAGCCTTGCCCACGAGCAGTTGGGGAGAGACGACCCTGTCACCGGTTGCGGCTCATGCTTGCCCCAGCCGCCGGTGACCGGATCAACTGAATTTCACTATACAGAACTCATTACACATTTCAACATGAGTATAAAACTCATAAATAAATGTGGCGAACCGGCAACACCTTCAGTCAACAAACTGAATTTCAACGGAAAATCTGCTGCATTCACGATTGAACTTGCAACAGTTGCCAAATACCCTGTCGGTGAAATGGGAGGGGTGTGCGTTGTCGAAATTTTCAGATTGGTTGCACGACGAATCCAGGCATCAGTCGATTAAGGTGCCAGGCAATGAGTGAAGACGCAGATGACGAAATGACCGGGCAATCACCCAAACGCTCCGGTAACATTCAATCCGTTTCCATTGCCACGCGATTCTTGAACATCCTGGCCAATGGTTCCGAAGCCATGGCACTTGGCGTCATCGCCAAACAGGCCGGCACCGGCAGCCCGACCGCACACCGATACCTTCAAAGCCTGGTGAAGGAGGGGCTCGTCATGCAAGACCCCCAGACCGGGCACTACGATCTTGGCCCGACAGCGCTGAGTATCGGAATTGGCGCCTTGAAACGTGTAAACCCTGTCGAGATCGCGGCAAGGCACACGAAGCAACTCGCCAGTGGGTACGCCGCAAGTGCGGGCATTGCCATCTGGACCGAGCGTGGCCCAACAGTCGTGCGCTGGTATCGCAGCGCACTTTTTTCGATCAGTTCCGTCGGGCTTGGTGACGTCCTTCCGGTCGACAATTCCGCGTGCGGTCTGATCTTCCAGGCATTCCTTCCCGAAAGCCAGATCAACGTTGCCAGGAAATTGCAGCCCCCTCATTTCCGAGGCAAACCACCCTCGCGTAAAATCCTCGAGACCGTCCGCACCGAGTGCTGGGCCGAACTGACCGACCACCTGCTACCAGGTATTACGGGGCAGGCCGTGCCGGTGTTTGATGCACAGCAGGAGATTGCCTGCGTCATGACAACGGTCACAAATCTTGGCCTCATGCACAAGCCCGAGGACAGAAAGGCTCTGTTCGACTGTGCCCGGCAAGCTGCCCGGGAAACTGGTGGCCTCGATGCTTTCAGGGGTTTGTAAGCCCCCTCCCCTCTCCGGGGATTTTCGATACAGCAGGCTCACAAAAAGCTTTTGGCCAGATCGGCTCCAATTAAAAAGCCGGCGACCATCTAAAAGCCCACCTGGCACTCGTTGCCCAATCCACCAGAAAGATCTTCGGGAGTGAAGACAGGCCCTGGCATCTGACGATGCTGCTTTCATTAGCGTCCGCCCAATTTTTTGCCGCGTATTTTTGCCATGCATCGCAGGACTGTTCGCCTGGAACCACTGCATTACAAACCACGATCATGGCCGAACAATCGACGAAATTGGCGTCAGGCTCTTTGTGCCTCTACGAACGCTCAGCACAACACCGGCCAATATAGCAATTGCTATAATTTCTAGCGGAGCGACTTTTAACACTGAAGGGTCATACCCCACACCCGGAAAAATCCGCTGATATAGCAATTGCTATATTCACAACGTTTTGCCCATGGCAGCGTCTGAAATGTTTGCGAACGTTAATGAGGCGTCGGCGACTGTGAACCTGAAACCTCCAAAATTTCTGAACAGGCAACACATTGCCGATGGCCATCTAAATCCCCCAGGCCTTGGACCCTCCGAAGAAAGTCCTTTCACAGAGACACCGCTCGGTTTCCGGCGAGCATTCTCAGAACCAGACCGTCGCGCCACCCAATGCAAGACCAAAAGAGATCAGAAAACACCTCAAGCTGAACAAGGCATCGGACGAAAGTTTGGTCCTTGGCAAAACGAGCGCCAGTTCGCGCGGACTGTCTCGATATTCTCTTTTCTTGAAGCGCGTCAGGACAGAAACGGAGCGGGCAGGGAGGTGACGCCGAACGATGAAAGTAACGCGACCTCTAGCTAGAGACACAAGCCTCCGCTTCTCACAATGCATCCAGCCGAAACGCCCGGAACATCTGCTCATCCAGCGCCACCCCGTCTAACGCTCCATCCACCAATGAGTGCTCCGAAACACCTTCCGCAAACCACGTGTCAATAAAGAGCTCAATCATTCGGCAGTTTCAATTCAAGGCTGAACGACCAACCGACTGTATGACAACAACCGGACTCCGGATCAGAGATCATTAGACCAACGAAAATTACGCGGCGCTTAAAGAAAACTTCTTCAAGCTAAGAAGCGCATCGCATCTAGGGAGGGCGCTATACCCACAGAACGAACCCTCTGCGCTAAAGGCCTCTGCACACAACTAGCAAATCCCAAAAAGCAATCAATTAGCCGAGCCTCTCCGCGAGCTCTCCGGCATCGCACAACTAAGTATTTTCAGACCGGAAACAAATGAACCGGCTACTCAAGCAGCAACCAAGCCGACGGCTTACTTGTTGGCCCAATATAGCTCAACCCGCTTTGGTGAAACCCACTGTGGCTATGCGAACGAACTTCAGTTTCCTGTTTGCTTACCCAATCAGCCTTCCCCAACCCGAACGAAATCTTGAAGAGAATGGACCGAATGAAGAGGGGAGTAAGTTGCCACGTATTTAGGAGCTGCCAGATACATGTCCTGCAAACGCTAGCTGCTGAAATTGTGCAACCGGCCTGACAGGAATAGGACGACCTGTTTTCTGAAAGATGATCGCAGACTTGATAGCATCGACCTGACCGGCCGGCCCTGCGAACAGAATTCAAGCGAGCAGCATGAGTGGCATGCACCGCAATGGCGCACACCAATCATTACGCTCAATGATCATGCCTCGCTGAACAACATTGGAAAATTGCGCGCCAGCCCGAGCAATGCAAAACGCCAGCCCCAGGAACGACCTCGCAGCAAACAGAGCCAGCTGAAGTCTGCACAACACGAAATGGATGCAACCTAGCCATGACAACAACCTCTCGTCGCTTGTATGCCGCAAGGGAATATGAGAGTTTATTAACTGTTTTTTAAGGAGTTCAACTCGACTGATGGATCAGCTAATGATTGAGGAGAAATGATCCGGACGGGCCACTTTCAAGACCTGCCCGGATCTCCCTCATGAGCTTCCCTCGCGTTGAACATCACCCCAACAATCTGGCCGACCGCCGTCTGCTGCGCCCGGCATCGCTGTAATAGCTGGACGCCTGGGCGAGGGACCTGTGCCGGGACTGCAGCATGGCATCCTGGATCGGAATGTCCCTGTTGGCCGCTTCTGTCAGAAAGCCTGAGCGCAGGCCATGCGCGGAAAAGTCCTGCGGGTCCAGACCGGCAAGGGCACAGCGTTTCTTGACGATGGCATTCACCGATTGCGGGGTGAGGGCGCGGGTTTTCAGGTTGCCCCATTGATCGATCGCGCGGAAGACCGCCCCTTCCTGAATCCGGGCCGCTTCCAGCCAGGCCTTCAGCGCATCGACACTCCGGCCGATCAGAAGAACCGAATTGTCGTCAGAAGATTCTTCCGTCTTGGTGCGCCCCAGTCGCAGGCTGGCGGCAGGCAGGAGGTCGCTATCCGGATCACGCGGGTCCAGAGGCAAAAAGTCCTCCCAGGTGATCTGACCAAACCGCATTCCGGATAACTCGGAGCGCCGGCGGCCACCGGAGGCAAACCCGACCAGCAGCAAGGCCCTGTCTCGAATATCCATCAGGCTTGGTGCCGCGTAATCCGTGCCGTCACATGTCGCGAGCAGCAGCTCCAGACAATCGGCCGTGATGGCCTTGCGGCTTTTCCGCGCCCGCGGCCGGTCGGCGACACGAACAGCCAGACGCATGGCGGAACGCACTTCTGCCGCGGAGAAGTCTCCCGTCAGACCCCGCCAGCGATGCAAGGTCGACCAGGAGGCCAACCGCCGCTGCACAGTCGCCGGTGCATGCGGGGGCCGTTGGCCCGCCGTATTTTTCGCGCTGCGGAGCAATCCTTGCGCCTCAAGTTGCCTCGCAATGTCTTCAGGCATCCCGTGACCGGGATCAGACATCTTCTTGTCCGGGTCCCACAGGTGGTGAGCAATGAACTTGAGAATGAGCGGCGCCGGTGCGGGCCAGGGCAGGGGGCTTCCGGTTGCCGCCAGGCACCAGCCTTCCAGATAGGAAAAGTCGGAGGTCAGAGCCCGCAGCGAATTCTCGCCCATGCCTTCCCTGGCAAGGTGGCGCAGGGTGTCGATGTCTTCATCGGTCAGAAGCCGGGCCAGCTGCTCTGCCCGGTCTGACCCGGCAAGGGCTGGCAGAATGGCGGACAACGTGTCGAGGGTTTCGATCTTGTCGCGCATTGCCTGATCCGCAGCCTCGTTCCCTGCAGCCTCGTTCCGTGCGGGCTGCGACGAGAGACGGGGCGCGGGGAGGGGGCTTTCGGGCATGGCTGACAGGCTTTTGCGGGTCGGGACAGGCCAATGTTTAGCATGAGGTCGCTAAAAAGTCTAACTATCGATAAGCTTTAATTATCATTGCTTATGATCTTGAGTTGACAGATATCCATGTGATGATACTTTTTTGCTTGTTGATTATCGTTAATGAAATATTATCAGCCGATGTCAATGGTTTACGATCTTCCCAAGTCCCTGAAATCACTGGATTGGCTTGATCTGGCCGACCCACTCGATCGCGCCAGCCGGTCACTGACCCGAGCCGACGAGAGATTGCGCCGGACACCTGCGCTGGAAGACGGCGTGCGCAGCCGGTCCCACCTGTTTGAGACCTGTGCCTCCATGGCCCTCGATGGAGACCTCGTTCATCTGGAGGACCTCGTCCTGCACGACGCCGGCACCGACAGACGCGCGCCCACCCACGAATTGACCCGGGCTGCCAGGTTCCTGGCTCTCCGCAGACGGGTCGACCGGCAAACCCCGGACATTGTCTTGAGCCGCGACGGTCTACTGGCACTTGTGGGCCGGCCGACAGATGACGCCGATCTTGAGACGACGACAATCCGAAGCTCGGGGGAGGGGAGGGGACCTGCCGCCTCAGCTTCGCGCCAACAGGACACTGCCGACACGGAAAAAATTCTCTTCGCCGAGATCGACGCCGTTCTGGAACGCTCCAGACATCTGGCGCAGGGAACCGTTCCGGAAAGACCTGTCTCGTCCCGCCAATCCGGAGACATACCTTCCGTGCACTTCTCTCGGTATTCGGAACGGGGTGACCGTCTGGACGACTGGCTCACTGTCAAAAAGGAAACTGAAGCCCTGAAATTACCGCCCGTTCTGGCGGCGGCAATTTTGCTTGATGCATGGCAGGTGCTGCAGCCGCTGGACGGATGGCCGGAACTTGGCCGCCTGCTGTCGGCGGTCTTCCTCAAAGCACAGGTCACCACGTCTCATTTGCCGAGCCTGTCAGCGGGATTGCGAAAGTCGCCCTTTCGCTGGCGCCGCAAGGACACGTTCCAGGTGCGCATAGCCGGCTTCCTGTCCGGTTTTGAAAAAGCTGCCCAGGAAACCATGGATCAGCTGGACCGGCTATCGATTGCCCAGGAGCAATTGGCACGCCATTGCCAGTCTTGCCGAAGCCACTCGAGGCTGCCGGAGTTTGCCCGGATGTTCCTGTCCCGGCCCCTGGTGACCATTCCCATGGCCCGCCAGGACCTCGGCGTCACCGCCGCCGCCGTCGACCGCATGATCCGCCAACTCGGCCCCGCGCTCCCCCGCGAGCTTACAGGCCGAGACAGATACAGGGCCTGGGGTATCCTGTGACGTCTGATTGAGTAATCTTCCCCAGGAAGATCCCATGGAACAGGGATCAGGCACAACGCCACAGCCTCATTCCGGGCGATACCCGCGCTTATGCTTTAGTGCCGCCAGCTTCTGCTGATGCGCCACAGCCGATGACACATCCGCAAACAGATCAAGCCGCGTTCGACCCCGGGTACCCAGGCGTCCCCATGTCCGGCGAACGGCAAATCCGCCGAACAGGGTGGGCTCGACCGACAGGTGGTAGAACCGGTTCATGTTCCGGCCGGGGTCCACGCGTTTGAGGAGAAGGAGATCGTCATCTGGTTCCATGACCGCAGTGTCGAAGATCTCCGAACAGCGGTCCAATGAATGATTGGAATCGATGCGAAGGAACGGATTCAAATGGATGATGACTGGATGGGGCGAGGGGCACTGTCAAAGATGGCGCTTGTTAGCCACGATTGAATTACGTTCAACATGCTCTACTCAGACAAAATGCATAAAGAGGACACATAAGACGAGCTTGCAAAGATCCGACAACGTTGCTCGCAACAACACCTTTCAACCTAAAAGTGCATTTGAGCCCTTGCCAAAAATAGCAAGGGTGTTATCCGTGACTCCCCAACCTGACGGAGGCATCTGGTCGCGCTTATAACAAATCAGAGGCGAAGCTTCTGATCGGAGAGACAACGCGAAGCGCGTTGGTTAGGGGCATTCAAGTGAGGGAAGAAATTATTCTTTCCGCGCGCGTAGAAGGTTACTCTGCAAATCGGCAAGGCATCGCGTCCGAGCAAGGGCCTGATGGTCGTACGGGGAAGGCCGCGGACGCGAGTGATATCACTCAAGTGCGAACGAGCATCAAACTCCGGCTTGCGGTCGGCTCGGAAACCTATTGCCGCGCCAGCATACATCTGGCGCGTGAGACGCATCTCAGGACGATCTTTCGCGATTTTCGGTTTTCTGAATTCAAGGCACGAGCAATCTTTGACAAGGCCATGGTCGCACCGGAGCGTGTCGGGCTGATCGATGCTGTGCCGGGGGCGGACGTTCGCAGAAGGGCAATTACATCAGCATTGATTACTATTAGGCTTAAAGGCAGTCGGTTGACGAATAGTAAGTCTTCTAATTTTACTTTGTGGCGAGTAAACAATATGAGAAAAATTTTGGCAGAATATTATGATGAAAATAAAATTCTTATATTTGCCACGATACTTGGATGTTTGTATTATTTTTATAGAAAATTACGGGAACAGACTCATGGTATACTGGTAAGGTTCTGATAGCAGTGCTTCTTTCATTTGTTTATTTATTTTTCATCTTTGTTTTAAAGATGAAAAAGCATAGCACCTAATTATTCTTGAGAAAGCACCAATAAGTAGAACAAACTTCTAAAGCTCTAACACATCCTCGAAAAATCTGTTTGGTGGTAAAATGGCAAATCCAATTACAGAAATTCAAAGCATCCTCTAGGCGTTTTCCTTTCGCAAGGCCCCACAAAATAAACACCCCCACCCACTTACTACAACGAAACAATTACTTTTAGTTTTGAAGATTTGTATCCAGACCTTAGAGGCTACCTCGACTCCCTTTTTTCTGGGGCTGGCAACATATTAGCCGAAACTCCAGACGCGTCGTCCTTAACAAAATTTGTTGGTAAGGCGACAGGAAACCCTGGAATTGGCATTGGTGTTTATGAGCGCTCCACCGACGAAGATAGGTTAATTTTCAGAGGCATAGCAGCCGTTGGCGGCGGCAACCTGATCGCGACGGTGCACACGTTGAACATATCCCCAAAACTCACCGGCACGCTGCTTGGCGGCAAGGTCGCCCTCCTTCTCGTCCACGCGGTACGCCATTGGGCTAATACACTAGGTTGCGCCCATGTGACGATGCATGTCACGAATGGCAAGAATGCGGAAGATGCTGACCAGTTTTTCCGGCGCTGTGGGATGGTGACAATTGGAGGGAATTATTGTTGGTCACCATGAGCCGATTGATGAAAAGAGAAAATCAACAGAAAAATAAGAGTGGCATAATGAAATATCTTAATCTGAAGATTATTCAATATTTCCTTTTATATTTGAAAGAATACTTTAAAATTCATATTTTCAAGTTTGTTTTATTATTCTTCTTCACTATCTTAGTAACAACATTTTTTTTAGATAAACCATCGAAGGCAAGCGAGAATTTAGCAAGTGAATTAGCCCAATTGCTGGAAAGTAATATCTTTCGCTATGGCGACGAAGAATTACAAGTCAATGTCGACAGATGCCGAATCGAAATTATAAGCAACAATAACAATTGTTACTATCCAGAAAACACAGAAATAACAAAGAACGAAATTTGCCTGCACGAATTTGAATCAATCAAGGTGATAAAAAACAGCCATTCATCATCGATTAGCTTAAATCCGGGTAGAGAGACTAGAAAAAAGATTGAGAATCTCGACTTATTTTCTAAAGGAAAAGATGAAGACTTTGGAATTTTTTGCCCCTCTCAGGATAAGCTATTTACAAAAACAGCTAATTTCCAATGCAATGGCGGCAAATATTTTCTGGTTGATCCAGGAGGCGCTAATATTCGGCTGCACTTAGGAAGTGAAAAAATTGTAGAAGAAAAACTGAATTATTACCTAAATACCATTTGCAAAGGAGAATAAACTCAATTCAAGCAAGCGGTGCTGTCACCTTATTCCTTAGGCAACAATTTGTGTGTAGCTGCGGGAGCATGGACAGGACTGCTCCGACTTACAAAAACCATCGCTATCCGATTGAAATCATCTCGCGCGCGGAGTGGCTCTATTTACGTTTCAATCTCGCGTCCTGCGAATGTGCACTGAAAATGACACTGCAAACACGGGCCGCAAATGGCCAAACATATCATCTAAAGGACTCCACGCTGATGTGGAAGAGAAACGGGTCTCGGGTCAAGCATCAAACTCCGGCTTGCGGTCGGCTCGGAAACCGATTGCCGCGCCAGCATACACATGGCGCGTGAGGCGCATCTCAGGACGATCTTTCGCGATTTTCGGTTTTCTGAATTCAAGGCACGAGCAATCTTTGACAAGGCCATGGTCGCACCGGAGCGTGTCGGGCTGATCGATGCTGTGCCGGGGCGGACGAGTCGCTGGCCGAGGAGGGGCTGTGCGACTTTGCCTCGGTGCAGGCGGGGGAATTTGATAATCAATTCGCAAGTGCTGTTAAGTGCAGAAGACTATAAACTTAATCAGAAATAGGTGCCCCATGAAGAAGGTTTTATTACTTGGTTTTTTGATTTGCATGACTTGGTCTAGCCCTACGCTTGCTTGCACCGTGAACGGGAAAGATTGGGCCGGTGCAGTCAACGGGGTACTGGAGGCCTTCAAGAATGGGAAATATCAAGACGTCAAAGAAATCATCAAAGAGAATATTAGAGTTGAAAATGGTCAAGAATTTCAAAAATTGGTATCGGATCTGGAGGAATACGAGCCAGATGGATTTGATAAATGCAGAATATTCATGAGAGAAGAGCGGCCTCCAATAGTTGAAAAATTGATTTTTCAATTTATGGGAACAGATGGCAACGGAATTTTTGTCTATTTACTTGTTGTTGACGGAGGACGTGAATTTAAGAGTGGAATTCAAATTCTTCGCGTTTCTACAGACATTGAAGATATTTTGAAGATTTGGAGTAATTCATAATGGGCGAGCGAAGGAAAACTTTTACTGCAGCAATATCAAATGGCACCGCAAAAACGGCTCTCGACAAATCATTCGGAAGACTAGGGGCCGAAGTATCGGATGAGTGGCTGGGAAGAACACCGCCAAAGGCGGAGGCTTCTCAGCCAAATCCGGACGGCGTCCAACATGCCTTAGTCTGGCCAAGAGTGACACCGCGACGGGATTGCGCCTGGCAAGACTTGATAGGCGGCCGGTCAATCAAGCCAGCTGGGAGACAACGGTTTGTCGCTGTGTCCCAAGGCCGGAGATGCTTAGATCGACAACGTCACCAGGCTTGAGAAACTGCGGGGGATTGAATCCAAGGCCTACGCCTTCCGGCGTTCCAGTGGCAATGACATCACCGGGCATCAGACGCATGAAATTGGACATGTAGGAGATGATTTTCGCCACGGTGAAAATCATGTCGTCGGTTGAGCTGTCCTGGCGAACCACTCCGTTCACCGAGAGCGTCAATCGAAGGTCCTGAGGATCCCGGATCTCGTCCCGTGTAACCAGCCAGGGACCAATCGGGCCAAAGTTTGGTGCGGATTTGCCTTTGATCCACTGGCCACCGCGCTCGATCTGATAAGACCGCTCACTGACGTCGTTGATGAGACAATAGCCGGCGACCATCTCCAGCGCGTCCTGCTCTGGAACGTATTGGCATTCGCTGCCGATCACGACACCCAATTCGACTTCCCAGTCGGTTTTTTCCGATCCCTTCGGCAAAATGATCGGATCGTTCGGACCGCTGATGCATGAGGTGGATTTGGAAAACAGCACCGGTTCGGAGGGATTTGGATTGCCTGTTTCCTTTGCGTGCCGGGCATAGTTCAACCCGACCGCGTAGAAATTCCGGACGCCCCCCACACAAGCGCCAAGGCGCACGTCCCGATCGACAACCGGCAGCTTTGCGGTGTCCAGGGCACTCAGGGCAGCAAGGGTGCTTTTTGTAAGTGTTTCGGGCGTCAGGTCGCTTATGTGAGCGGACAAGTCCCGGATGCGGCCTTCGGCATCAACACAGCCAGGTTTTTCCTGGCCCAACGGGCCAAAGCGAAGAAACTTCATGTGAAATCCTCGTGGTTCTGTTTCTTGGGGAGTTTTTGTCAGGCGGAGAGCAGGATCATGTCTGCGGCCTTCTCGGCGATCATCACGACGGGTGATGCCGTGTTGCCGGAAACAATGCGCGGCATGATCGAAGCATCCACGACACGCAGTCCTTCAATGCCCCGCACCCGCAGTTCCGGGTCGACGACGGCTTTGTCATCGACACCCATCCTGCAGGTTCCGACAGGATGAAAAATGGTTGTCCCGATGTCGCCCGCAGCACGCATGAGCGCTTCATCGGACCGGACGTCGGGGCCGGGCAGAGCTTCCTCCGGCTCGTATTTTTTCAAGGAAGGCATGGTCAGCAGGGTGCGTGCATGACGCAGGGACCTGAGTGCAACCGTCCCGTCACCAGGAGCGGACAGATAGCGCGGTGTTATTTTCGGTGGGGTTTCAGGGCTGTCGGAAGCGATGTGCACGGTGCCACGACTTTCCGGCCGGAGATTGCAGACCGAAACGGTAACGGCCGGATAGGGATGCAAAGGCTCGCCGAGCCGGTCGGTCGACAGGGGTTGAATGTGATACTCCAGATCGGGCGTCGCCACGTCCGGGCTGCTGCGGGTGAAAATGCCGAATTGGCTGGGCGCCATGGAAAGCGGGCCTGACCGCGACCACAGATATTGGGCGGCCATCGACACTTTGCCCGAGAGCGAATTGACGACCTGGTTCAAGGTCCGGGCATTGCGGACTCGAAATACCATGCGCAGTTGAAGGTGGTCCTGGAGGTTCTCACCGACGTCATCCAGGGCATGCACCACATCTATACCGGCCTTCCTGATGACCTCCGGCCGGCCGATGCCTGACAGTTCAAGCAGCGCGGGAGAATGAACGGCTCCCGCGGCAAGCAGGACTTCTTTTCCGGCCGTGGCTATAAGCTCCTGTCCTGCGCAACTGAAGGCAACGCCCGTGGCGCGGCGGCCGTCCAGGATGACCCGCTCGACTGTGGCGCCGGTCAAAAGCCGCAGATTGCCGCGTTTCAGCGCCGGTTTCAGGAAGCCCCGTGCAGAACTCCAGCGGCGGCCGCCTTTCTGGTTGACCTCGAAATAACCCGCGCCTTCGTTGTCTCCTGCGTTGAAATCGGTCGTTCGGGGAATGCCCATTTCGCTTGCAGCACTCTGGAAATCATCCAGGAGGTCCCATCTCAACCGCTGCCGCGCGACCTTCCACTCTCCGCCCGCACCATGCAGCCTGCCATCCGCATCCGGTCTGTCCTCGGACCGCACGAAGTAGGGCAGCACGTCCTGCCAGCTCCAGCCGGTGTTTCCCATCTGCGCCCAGCCATCGTAGTCGGCTGCCTGACCGCGCATGTAGATCATGCCGTTGATGGAGCTACATCCGCCGAGGACCTTCCCCCGCGGGTAGGCGAGGGATCTGCCGTTCAGCCCCGGATCGGCCTCCGTTCGAAGCATCCAGTCCGTACGCGGATTGCCCATGCAGTAGAGATACCCGACCGGAACATGGATCCAGGGGTAGCTATCCTTGCCGCCCGCTTCCAGAAGCAGAACCCTGTTGGCCGGATCTGCCGAAAGGCGATTGGCAAGCACGCATCCGGCCGTTCCGGCTCCTATGATGATGTAGTCGTATTCGCCGTCTAACCTGCGTCTCATGAGGTCGTCTCGATTGCCATTCTTGAGGGATGTGCGTCAGTGCAGTGCGAGGGCCGGGAACATCACCAAAAGCCCTACCGCAATGACCTGAAGAGCGATGAACGGAACCAGGGACCGGAAGATCTCTCCGAGGGAAATCTCGGGTGGTGTCACGCTCTTCAGATAGAAGGCGGCTGGCCCGAAAGGTGGCGTCAGGAAAGACACCTGCATGTTCATGGCAAACAAGACGCCGAACCAGACGGGGTCATAGCCAAGTTCCTTGATGATCGGCACGAAGATCGGCATCGTCAGAAGTGCGATCCCGACCCAATCCAGAAACATTCCGAGTATGAAGAGAATGAGCATCATGAACAGGATGATGACTGTCGGATTGTCGGATATGCCGGTGATGAGCTGGGAGATGAAACGGATGCCGCCCATCAGGTTGTAGACGCCCACCAGGGCGCTGGCACCGATGCCGATCCACATGATCATGCCGACGGTTGCCAATGTGTGCATCGACGCATCCAGCAACATGGAGAAGGAAAACTCCCGCCGCAGGATGGTCGACACGATCACGCCGGCGACCCCGATGGCCGAGGCTTCCGTCACCGAGGCGATGCCGCCATAGATCGAACCCAGGACCACAAACACCACCGCCATCGGCAAGACCAGGCCGCGCAGCAGGGGCAGATGTTCTGAAAGCGAGATCCGTTTTTCGGGCGGGGGAGGCGCGACCTTGGGATCGGTGTACGAACGGAACAGGATATAGGCGATATAAAGCCCCGCCAGCATGAAACCCGGGACGAATGCCGCAGTGAACAGATCTCCGACAGAGACGTTTGCTGTCAGTCCGTAGATGATGAGAACGATGGACGGAGGCACCATTGTGCCGAGCGCACCACCGGCGCAGACAACACCGATCGCCAGGCGGCGGTCATAGCCAAGTCTCAGCATCTGCGGCAGGGCGACGAGGCCCAGGAGCACGATTTCCCCGCCGATAATGCCGCTCATTGCAGCCAGAATAACAGCCACGAATATGGTTTGGACCGCCACGCCCCCACGCAGCCGTCCGCCGACGAGTTTCATCGCATCGAACAGATCCCTGGCAATGCCGGACCGGTCGAGGATCGCTGCCATCAGCACGAACATGGGCACTGAAATGAAGACGAAGGAGGAGACAAAGCTGTAGACGCGGCTGGTGATCAACGGAACGGCCATCGGTCCGAACCAGCCAACGGCAAAAAGAAGGGCAACCAGCAAGGTCACCATGGCAAGAGGCATGCCGGTCAGAAGAAGTCCGACCAGTAGGGCGAACATCACCAATGTGCCCCAACCGATGCCGAGTGCCTTGAGGTTCAGACCAAAATCGAGAAGGTCAAGCATCGCTGTCTCCTCCTGTCCGGAGTGGTCGGCGCAGGTAATTCACCGTCAGGATCAGGAACTGGATGCTCATGGTGACCATCACCACGAGCAGGAAGATCTTCAGGAGGGCCGGCGCGGGCGAGTTCCAGGCGCTGCCGCTGGTTTCCAGGAAGAAGGACCCATCCGGACGGAACATCGCTTTCTTGACCATGAGCCAGGATGCCCAGGCAAAAAACAGGCACGCCAGCAGACTGGCCATGGAAATCAGCACATCCAGCACCCTGCGTGCACGCCGGCTGACCATGTCGTAAATCAGCACGACCCGGATGTGCGAATTGCGAGTGACACAGAAAAGACCACCGAAGATAAACGTGACGGCACTGAGGAAGGTGGTTGTTTCATGCGCCCAGATAGTGGGCGAGTTGAAGACATATCGAAGGAAGATTTCGACGACCAGCACCGCCATGGCGATGATGATTCCAACAGCGAACAATCGGGCAAGGCGAGTAATTGCCCAACCCAATCGGCCAGATTCAGGCAAATATTCCTGAGCCGGCACAAGAGGTTCGGCCTGATCCGGCACTGGGGCACGTTCTGGCGGCAGAGGCATGGACAGCCACTCCAGTCTGAGAATGGGGAATCAACCACAACGACGAGGGACGTTACCGTTCGTCCCCTGAAACCGGTCGGCAGACGGCAGCGTGTCGGGGCCAGACGCAGTTGCCCGGTTCCCGGACGCATTTGTCCGAGCGAACGCCTTCAAAGGGCTGCTTGCCGGTTGTGGCTTATCAAAAGTTCGAAGGAGGAATTCGGGCGCTGAGGCAGCGCCCGAAAACATGTGTCACTTCAACATGCCCTGACTGTCGAGATAGGAGGTCAGGGTCTCATAGACGTTCTGGGCATTGTCGGAGCGCGCTGCCACCTTGGCCCACTGGTCCATCGCGATCCTGCGGAACTTCGCCCGTTCTTCTGCCGACCAGTTGTGAACGGTGATGTTCGGGTCAGCAGTCGCTTCCGCATAGGTCTTCAGGTCGTTCATCGACAAGATGGCAACCGCATCCTGGGCAAAGTCACGAACGGAGACTGTCAGGATTTCCTGAAGATCAGAGGGAAGCGCGTTCCATTTGTCGAGGTTCATGGAAACTTCCACCAGAGGCATGGAATGGAACCCCGGATAGACAGGATGTTCGGCAACCTTGTGCAGGCCCTGCTGGTGGTTGGTTGAAAAGACGGTGGAATCCGCAGCGTCGATAACGCCCTTGTCGAGCGCTGTGTAAACCTCGGAATAGGGCAGGTTGACCGGAACCGCGCCGGCGGCCGCGAAGACTTCCTGAATGAGGCCTTCCGGGGCCCGTACCTTCAGGCCTTTCAGGTCATCGACCCCGTCCAGAGGACGTTTGGAAACGAAACCTTCAAGACCCGTGGTGGTGGCGCCGATGAAATGAAGACCATACGGCTCCTCAAGCGCGTTCATCAGCTCATAGCCACCGCCGTAGTTGATGAAGCGGAACATTTCGTCGGGTGCCGCCCAGGCGCCGATGGGGTTTGCAATCAGCCCGAACGCAGGATCCTTGCCGGAGAAATAGCTGACGTCGGTGATGTGGCCGTCCAGAATGCCATTGCCGACTGCGTCCTGGGTTTCATTGTATTCGACAACCGAGCCAACCGGCAGAAGCTCGATCGACAACCGGCCGCCGGACATCAGTTTTACACGTTCTGTCCAAGCCTGCTGGATGGCGAAGTTCGGGTTTCCGGCCGGATCGACCGACTGGAATGTCAATTCGAAATCCTGTGCGACGACCGAGGTGCTGCTGAGCATGCACGCTGCGATGAACGTCTTGAAAAACGTCACTTTCATACTTTCCTCCCTGAATTGGACATGTTTGGTGATCCCATGTCCTCGGATCATGTTGCGGGTTGCTGGTCCCGCAGGAGCTTTGCGTCAGGCCGCCCCGCTGAGAGCTGGCGTGACCGGTGAATTGACGAGGTTGCGAAGGCGGCCCTCGCGCAGGAACTGCATGGCCGTTTCCACCGAAAGGCGCCGCGCGTCGGCGACGCTTTCCGGGCTGGACCAGGCCGCATGGGGTGTCACGAACAAGCGCTCGCCGACGATCGGATCGGCGCCATTGGCATAGGCAAGGGCGATTTCATCGGATTTGGAAGGCGGCTCGACCGGAAGCACGTCGATCCCGGCACCTGCGATCGTTTGCTGTCGCAAGGCGTCCAGAAGCGCGTTCACGTCGATGATCGCGCCGCGTGCCGTATTGATCAGAATTGCGTGCGGCTGCATCATCGACAGTCGCTCGGCGTTGATCATGTTCCGGGTTTCCGCCGTCAGCGGACAATGCAGGCTGACAACATCGCTTTGGGACAGCAGCTCTTCGAGATGGTCGCACCGGTCCACGCCTGCGGCGATCTCGGTACCGCGCGACACCAGCGGATCATATGCCAGAACGCGCATGCCGAAGGCCTTGGCCCGAAGGGCCGTGGCAATGCCGATCCGTCCGAGGCCGATCACGCCGAACGTCTTGCCGCGCAAGCGTGCCAGCAGCGGCGCCCGGGCATGATCAAAGCCGTCTTGGGGCGATTGCATGAGGTTGCGATGGTAGCTGGCGATACCGCGCCGCATGGTGAGCATCAGGGCTATGGCATGATCGGCAACTTCGCTGGTGCCGTAGTCCGGTGTATTGCACACCGGAATGCCTTCATTGGCGGCTGCCTGAAGGTCGATGTGGTCAAATCCGACACCGGCTCTCACAATGATCTTGCACCGGTCCAGCTTTGAAATGAGCTGGGGTGAAACCGGCATTTCATGCCAGACCACCATTGCATCACACGACCGCAGAACCTCTTCAGGCAACTGCTCGGGAGAGCGCTCGCGGTAAATATCCCAGTCCACATCGTCACCCGCCGTGGCCCGTTCGATCAAGGCATCGTCTGGGTATTGGGCATCAGGGGTCAGGAGACGCAGGCGGGACATGAAATACCTCTTGAACTTCAAAGTGCATTTTGTGTTTGCATTGGCTCTTCTAGAATTCTAGAATTTATTCGAATGTCAAACAAATTTTTGAAACTATGAAAAAAGCAAGGTTTTTGGCGATTACAGGTCTGCTAGACCGTGGTGTAGTGAGCCAGGTGGATGCGAGGAGAAGAGAGTGTCGCTAACCCAGGAAGCCAGCGAGCGCATTCGCGATGCGATCGTGTCCGGTAAATTTGAATTCGGTGAGCGGCTCTCGGAAGAGCAAATCGCAAGAGCGCTCGGGATGAGCAAGGCACCGGTTCGAGCCGCCTTCATGGAATTGCGTGACATGGGTCTGGTGACCATTGTCCCACAGGCTGGAACCTACGTGTTTACGCCTTCGCGAAAAGACGTCGAGGAAATGAGCCAATTCCGGGCCATGCTTGAAAAGGAAGCTCTCCAGATGGCGCTGGAGCGGAACCGAAGTGGGCTGGTGCAACAGTTGTCCGCCGCCATTTCCCAGATGGACCACGCGATAGAAATTGGCGACCGGCTGCGCTACAGCACGGCCGACAGCGCATTTCATCGGGTCATTCTTCAGATTGCCGGAAACAGGTATCTTGAAAAGGCCTATGATCTGACTGCAACTGCTCTGGCCGCGCTGAGAGCACGCCTTCAGTCAGGCGAAGGCGACTACTGGCACCGCTCCTACGCCGAGCACACCCGCATGCGCGACCTGATCGATCAAGGCGAATTCGACGCCGCTCACGCACTCCTGCAAGAGCATATCCTGATCATCAATCGATCCCTGGCCCTGCCGGATACCAACACCCAGGTCCGCCAGAAGGCACAGCTGCGCTCGGACCAGGAGTGTCAGGAATTGCTTCTTCAAAGTCGGGATGACTGCCTTCGGTGAGTAGCCGCAATTTTTGCGGCTAAGCGCTTGCAACAAGGCCGGCGGTACTCTCGGCGCCGTGACGCTTAGTAGCGAGAGGGTTTTCGGGGACTAGATCATTCAAGATCTGATCCCGGCCGTCGGACCACCAACAGTTTTCCGGCACCTCCGCTGCCGCAGAAAAAACGATCACCGCCATCGGATTCAAGTCCCGAGACGCCGGAACCCGATGGCATTTGCAAACGCTCCAGCACATCTCCAGTTGTGGCATTGATGTGCCGGATATCGCTTTCGCCGTCCTGCCAGGTGCCGTGCCAAAGCTCGCCATCCACCCATGTGACGCCGGTGACGAAGCGATCCGATTCAATTGTACGATGAACCTTGCCGCTTTCTGGATCCACCTGGTGGATCTTGCGGCCCCGATGCTGTCCAACCCAAAGGAACCCCTCGGCCCAAGCCAGTCCCGAATGCCCGCCGTCACCGGGGGTCGGTATCGTGGCCAGCACTTCTCCGGTATTGGGGTCGATCTTGTTGATCGCATCATCGGCAATCTGGAACAGATGAGTTCCATCGAAGGCGGTACCGGCATCGGCGGCGGTCGCGATCGATCCCGTAATCTCTCCACTTTCCGGATCAAGCGCAATTAGCCTGTCTCCGGACGCAAACCAGACCCGCTCGCGATCAAAGCTGACCCCGGCAATGTCATCGATGCCGGGGAAGGGGCCGAACTCCCGGATGATCTCTGCTGTTCTGTGTTTCATGTGGCAATTCTAACCGGTGGCGATTGCAAGGGGGAGTAACAAACTTGTCGGGAATCCGGGAACGCTCGATAGGATCCAGCGGCAGGCCCGGCCTCGTCCGAAGGAACGAACTTTCCCGGCAAGAGCAAGGTCTTCAAGCTTCCTTTGAACCGTGCGTGGACTTACGCCGAGTGCCAAGGCCAGCGCAGAACTCGACCAGGCCTCGCCGTCCGCGAGCAGCGCCAGCACCTCCGGGTGGTCGCTTTCCACCGGCGGCGCCAGCACGGCGACCTGGTGAGCGCCGTGCAGCTTGAGAGCAAAGCCCAGGCTCGTTGACCTTACCCCGGCGACGGGTTTGATGACCTTGCGAAGGCGGGCAATCTCGACACGCAACCTAGCCCGGTGCGAGTCGTCCACATGCTTTGCCCCGAAGGCGTGCATGAGAAGGCTTTCGCGCGAAACATCTTCCGGCCAGACCTCTGCCAACGCCCGTGCCAGAGCAAGCAGGACTGGACGGCGGTCGAGTGAGATCATCTTCTCCCCAAGCCGCACAGCATTTCGGCAGGTATCTACAATAAACGTATCGGAGGCGACCAGAGCCTCGACCCGGTCAAGCTGCAGCAAGTCTTGCCTGTCGCGAGAGACAAGACGGGCGGCCGGTGCCTCCAGGGCATGCCTTGCCTTTTCAACTTCGGCCTTGAGGGAGGGAATACCGGCATCGCGGGCAGCACGCGCCGCCTGCTGGAGTGCGGCTCGTGCAGGCCCTGTCCGGATTTGCCGCATGGCTATGCCGGCGACCACAAGACCGTAGCCAACTCGAGACGCAGGCGGCAAGACGTCGATGTCGATGCTGTCGAGTGTCCTCTGGGCTTCTTCGAGCCGGCCGATGAGCAGAAGCTGGCGGGCTTCGAGATAGCCGGCATGTGCGGCATTCACCTGGTCACCACCGGCTTCGAGCGTCGCGCGTGTTGCACCGAGCGTTTGAAAGGAACGGCCGAGGTCGCGGCAGACCAAAGCGATCTCTGCTTCGGCAACCATGCAGCGTGCACGCGCCATCGGCTCATCCGGCCCGAAGGCGCGGGCCGCATCCTTCAGCAGCTCTCTGGCGCGCGCAAGGTCGCCGAGCTGGGCCATGGCAATGCCGCGCAACGCCAATGCCGGCGCGTCGTTGCGCAGTGCCACCCGTTTCAATACCGCCAGGGGATCTCCGGACGAAAGGGCGCGCGCCGCCGCGGCGATCAGCATGTCCATGGAAATCCCGCCAAACTTGTAACTCTCACCCGCCCCGTCTCCGCATCTATGTCTTTGCTCACCGGGCGATGGTCGCAAACGCCAGATCATACGGAGGACCGATAATGACGATGTTTGCAGGTACAGGGAAGACACAAGCACCCTCTGGGCACTGCCACGACACAGCAGGGTGCCTTCGGCTGGCCGCCGCGCCAACCTTTGGCTCAATGGCATGGATTTCCGCAACCGGAGTGCAGGGGTGGGAGATCTGTTCATCCGTTCCAGGCTTCCTGCCAGTGAATGACATGACCCTGATGTACGTCCTGATGGGCGTGTTCCACCTGCCGCCCTGGCTCAAGCTGATGTCCGCCCGCTCGCGGCGCTTCGATATCCCCACTACCCAAACTGAAGGAGAATGATCATGCAAAACGCTGTTGTTTCACATGAAGACTGGCTCGCCGCCCGGCGGGACTTGCTGCAAAAGGAAAAGGAACTCACGCACCTGCGAGACAGGGTCGCCAGCGAGCGCCTCGCCTTACCGTGGGAACGCATCGAGAAGGACTATGTCTTCGATACACTTGACGGCCCGCGCTCTCTTGCCGGGCTCTTCGAGGGGCGGTCCCAGCTCGTGGTGCAGCATTTCATGTTGGCGCCGGGATGGAAGGAAGGCTGCCCGAGCTGTTCTTTCATGGCCGACCACACCGACGGCATGAACCTGCATCTTGCCAACCATGACGTGACCATGCTTGCGGTCTCCCGCGCGCCACTTGCCGATATCGAACGCTACCGCAAACGCATGGGCTGGACGTTCGGATGGGTCTCGTCTTTCGGTAGCGACTTCAACTACGACTTCCGGGTCAGTTTCACCCCCGAGGAAGTTGCCACCGGGCACATCGACTACAATTTCGGTGGCTGGAACATGACGGGCGAGGAATGGCCTGGCGTCAGCGCCTTCATCAAGAACGAGGCCGGCGAAGTTTTTCGTACATATTCGACTTACGGACGCGGCGTCGAAGTGATGATGGGCACTTATGCCATGCTCGACCTGACGCCCAAGGGGCGTAATGAGGCGAGGGGAATGGACTGGGTGCGCCGACACGATCGCTACGAATAAGCACCTGGGACTTGAGTGCGCAATGCGTGCCCGCAACACCGGAAAAGGTAAGATCGCCGGGCCTGCAAAGGCCCGGCAATTTGCAAATTAGCCTCTAGGCCTACCAGCCCCTTTCCGGACAGCCGCGACAAGGGCGAACAGCTGATTGAGACTGCTCGCATCAGCAGTCACGGCATTCATTATTTTCGACTTTCAGCGAAGGTTGGTTTTTTTGCCACCGCTCTGGCGACTAACTTTTCTTGATGCTGCTTGCTAGCGGAAGACCTGAGGCAAACCATCGCTGCGGCCTCGGAAGGTGCGTGTCACACCGACTGCGGATCAGACCGACCTAACGTGTCCTCGGACAGAGGCGCAATTTCTTGTTTCAATCGGTAATTCCTGCAGACATTATGTTTCCGGTGACGTTGGGTCACAGCACATCGGGTGGGGGAACATTCATGAGCACAACGGCAACGACGGCGCAGACACTGGACCCACCGCCGGATTCCTGGGTCGCGCCCGGCGCCAGCGACGGCTTTGCCACGGCCGGCTTGATTACACTGCTGCTGCTCCTTTTCCTGGTGATCTACCTCTATGCCGTTTTCGACCGCTACGCGGAGCACAAGGGATCGAGGACGCCGATCCGCACCACGATCCCGACCATGCTGGTGATCGGCCTTGCCTATGATCTGGTGCCGCCCTTGCGCGACGTGAGCCTTCTGTTGCCGTTGACCCTGATTTTTGCCGCCTTTGCCTATGACGTCGTTCTCTGGATGAAGCCGGAACCGACCGCGGACGAGACGTTGCAGGAAGAGGAAACAGCAGCCGCCGAGAACGTTTCGCCTGCCAATGGAACGACCCCTGCCAAAGAACAACCGATAGCAGAGCAGTCAGTTGCGGATCTGCAGACACCGGTCGAAGGAAAAGGAGCCAGCGCATGATCGAGCTCCTCATCACCTGCTTTCCGCTGTTGCTGCGCATGGCCTATCTGCGCTGGCGGGGACGCCCCGTGACGCTCTACAACGTCCACCGCGCACTGTTCGTCTGGATTGTCTTGTTCGTCGCGCTGATTTTCACGGTCGAGTATTATCATCCGGACACCCCAAATGCGTTGATCCCCTACCGTGTCGTGCCGATCGTCACCGAACGCGGTGGCACGGTCACCGAGGTGCCGGTCAAAGCCGGTCAAACCGTCAAGGTCGGCGATCTGCTTTTCACGGTCGATGACAGCAGCGAAAAGGCGGCGGTCGCGACCGCCCAGACCGCGGTCGGTGAAGTCAACAGCCAGATCGATGTCGTCAAGGCACAGATCAAAGCAGCCGCTGCCGACCTCGCCCGGACGAAAGCGGCTCTCGACACCGCCAACCTGACCCTGTCGGAGCAGCAGGACCTCAAGGACAAGAACTCGCCCGCCTACACGCTGAACAGGTACGAAAACGCAAAGGCCGCACAGGAGCAGGCGGCCGCCAATGTGAACGCCGCCAACTCCAAGATGGAAGCGCTGCAAGTGCAGCTCGATCAGGTCCTGCCTGCAGAACTGAAATCCGCAGAAGCCGCCCTGGACCAGGCCAAGGTCAATCTTGCCAAGACCAAGGTGTATTCGTCGGTTTCCGGCAAGATCGAGCAGCTAACTCTGAATGTCGGCGCTCGCGCCGCGCAGTTCTCGGTTAATCCGGCGATGGTCATCGTGCCGGATCGCGACAAGACCGATCCCATTGAAATCGTCGCTGGTTTCAGCCAGACAAACAGCGCGGTTCTGCATGTCGGCATGCCTGCGGAGGTCGCCTGCGAGAACAACATCAACAGCGGCATGGCGAACACGGTGCTGGCAGCGCGCATCGTTCGCATCCAGGACGTTATCGCGACCGGTCAGCTCGGTCCGACCGGCGTGCTGATGCAACCGTCAGACCGTCGCGGCCCCGGTGACCTGGTCGTACATGTTCGGCTCGAATATCCCGAACAGAACGCTCTCTTGGTTGATGGTGCCAGATGCCTGGTCCAAGCCTATACCACCCATATTTCCGGCTCGCTTCAGGGCACCTTCATGGGTGGCATCATCCAGGCCTGGGCGCTGGAAAAGGCGCTGATCATGCGGATGAAGGTCTGGATCATGCTCTTCGCTGGAACGGGACTGATCGGCGGGGATTGAGCTGGCAGAAAAACGTCCGATCCTTGACGCGATGATCGATGTCATCCGCAAGGACGGCGCAATTTCGACTTGTTGACCAACTGCGGGCAGTGCCCGTTGATAATTGCGTCCGGTTTCTGGATCCTGACGAGAGCCGCCGAAAGACTGATATGGGGACGCTTTGCCGGCTGGCAGGCGCCGATGACACCAACCGCGCGCGCAGCGAAACCTTTAGTGCAGTGTCAAATGTGATGCCGGTAAAGGTCCTGAGATCTGTTCAGGTGCGAGCGCATTGCGCTTTCGGCCTCTTCAGCAACGCCGCCTTCGATGCACTCGACGATTTTCGAATGCTCGGCAAGCGTGACGTTCTCCCGTCCCGACCAGATCAACAGGTCCGTATGATAGTTGAACAACCAGTTGAGCATGGCGTCACTCACTGCTGCAAAAATCGGATTGCCTGAGATCGAGGCTATCTTGCTGTGAAACGCGATGTCCGCCTTGATGAAATCGGACGGACTGTCGAGCATGTCCTCTTGATGGCTTATGAGGTGTTTGAGCTCGGAAATGTCTTCAGGCGTTGCCATTTCCGTCGCGATTCTGACCATGCCGACTTCAAACAGTCTACGCGCCTGCTTCAGGTGCTCCAGATTGTCCGAAGACGCTGACAGCAGCATGCGCGCCACCATATCCATCTGCCGAAACGCAAGATCGGCCGAAAGCTCACTGACCCTGGAGCGCTCACCCTGCGAGATCGAAATGAGACCCTGGGTGTGCATCGTCTGCATGGCCTCGCGCACCGCGGGCCGGCCGACGCCGAAACGTTGCATCAGTTCACGCTCAGACGGCATGGGATCACCGGGTCCAAGCTCACCCCGTACAATCATTTCACGCAATCGATCGAAAACCTGATCGGAGAGTTTTCGCCGGACAATCTTGTCGTCACCGGCCCCCAAGCCGTTCCAGTTTTCCATGACCCGCCAATCTGATCTCTTCATTGTTGGGGTGTCTGAACGTCGCGACAAGCACGGCGTCAAATTCGCCAGCGGCTTCAACACCCTTGGGAAGACTTATAGCCGGATAACTTCAAATGGGCCAAACGTCCTGCGTTCCCCAAAGCCAATTTCCAGTTCCCGATTTGTCAGATTTGCAGCAAACCGCAAGACCTCATCGTCCTTCTCCACACAAAGGGCAGCTACGCTGGCTGGTGTTTCATCGTTGCAATCGATGACAGCCCCTTCGCTTAGCCCAGCAAGGAGCGAGACAACTTCACCGACAGGCAGAAGAGATCCGCTTTCTGTGTCCACGATTCCTCTCGGGCCTGTGAAACTGGCCGGGATCCATTGGCGGATATCAGCGTTGGCAATTGCGGACGCATACCCCATGGTCCAGGCAGCTGCGAAAAGGCCGCGCTGACGCGGATCGTCGTGGGTCATGCAGATGCGCTCGTTTCCGGGATTGGCGAATGTCTGCGAACCGTAAGGATTCTGGCGCATGCCGATGGTTGTCGGTCCCAGTCTGTATTCCTTGTCCTTGCCGATGATCGCACGGGCAGTGCGCGTGATGTGCGGCAGGGTCTCAAGTGTTTCGAGAACACTCTCGTCATCAGCAGCATGGACAATCGGATTGGTCGCGTGGGTCACGAAGTCAAGCAACGACACCGGAGGTCGCTTGCGGTTCAACTCGGTGAAATAGCTGAACATGCCGCCCCCGAGCCTCATGCCGGGGAAACAGTGCCTTGCGGCCGCATAGATGTCCGCCAGGGGAGGGCATTGCGGCCATTCGCTTCCAGGTGGTGTCGATTGTCGGTCAACGGAAGGACAGACCGCAATGGAAGCCAACTCGAGCCCGCTTCGATCGATCATGTCGGCAAGGTTTTGAAACTCGGCCAAGAGGTCTCCCTTGCAGGAAACCACATATTCAAGTTCATAGGATGCCGGGAAACGAACTTGCAGCTCCCTGAAATCCTCGAGCGCCTCCTGCCCATGCAAAGCAGTGGGATCAAGGTGACACAGGATTGCTGGAGGGTTCACTTTCCTCAGGAGGTCAATGTGACTGATGGCAGACTTCAGGTCTTCCGGGCTGATCAACAAACCGATGCGCGGAAACCTGCTTTTTGTTTTCTTTCCCGCTTTAAGTTCGACACCCCCGGTGGAGGGGCTTAGCGGTGTTATGGTCGATGGGGCAGTCTCGTTTGCAAGATTTTCTATCTGAAGGGCAATCGACTGTTCGACCTCCTTGCCCGCTTCAATGACATATGGCCACGGAAGCGCCAGGGGTCTCACATAGGTCTTGTAGGAAGCGTCTGACCAGTTGCGCTGGTCCTCCATTTCGAACGTGTCGCCGTCCATCTGGCATCGGGCCTTCAAGTGCGGCGCAGGTGCGTGGGTCAGCGACCGGATCGACTTGAACGGTTGCCAGGGATCTATGAGGTCTGGAAACCAGGTTTGGACGACCGAACCATCACAATGCTCCACTTCGACAGGTTCACCGGCTACTCCGTTGATCGGATGCAGCACCGTGAAACCACAGCGGTTGGTTTCGAAGGCGCTGTCGGCAACAGCCGAGGAGGCAAATCTCAAGGAACCGGTTTCCGTGCCGGTGATGCGTGCCGTGACGCTGAGACCCGCCCCCTGGTTTTTGTAGCGGGAAACATAGGAAATCTCGAACTTCCCAGGCTCTTCCAGGACAACGAGATCGGAGATGGCTCCGGCCAGCGTACCCCAGTCCTTGTCACGCACCACGTAGGAAATAGCGCGCAGCACTTCGTGGCCCTCGAAACGGACGTAGCGCAGGTTTCCGTTTTCCAGCCGTACTTCCAACGGTCCTGCGCGCAATATCCGGAAAGGCTCCGGCGCACTTTCCGTTCCATACAGGCGCATGCGGCTCACGGTACTCATCTCAGGCGCTGCCCAGTATGATTGTTCGGCTGTTCCCGGCGGCAGAAAGATACGCAGCCTCGACCAGTTCCAGCGTCTTCAGGTTGTCCATTCCAGATGTCTCGGGCGTGCTGGCAGTATTCAGGCAATCGATGAAGTGCCGTTGAATGTTGTAGACACTTTCCTGAATGTTGTGCCAGGGGCGCTCCGCCCAGGAAAGCAATGGGGGTGAAACATCCAGTTCCCTGGTGCCGGACGCATTGTGCAGCACCAGCCTGTAATCAGGCATCAGCCTCAGCGTCCCTTCACTGCCATCCACTTCAAGAAGGCTTTCCGGAAAGCTTTCCCGGGACAGCCGCGATGCGTAGCTGCAGTCGACAACACTGGTGACGCCGCTTTCGTGAACCAGCATCATGGTGGCAACGTCTTCCGCCTTTATTGCCGGATTGACCCGCTTGGTGCTTGCCGAGATGGTACGCGCGTCACCGAACAGGAAACGGGCGATATCCAGGATATGAATCCCGAGGTCCTGGATGATGAAACGGTCATCTGTCGCAAGATACGGCTGGCTGGCATAGACATCATAGGCCGAGCGGAAACTGACCCGCCCCCAGAACGGCGTTCCGATACTTCCCTTTTCGATTTCGGCTTTCGCCGCACGGATTGCCGACTGCCAGCGAAAGTTCTCGTGCACCATCAGGGTCACGCCGGCCGCTGCAGTAGCATCGACCATTGCAGTGGCGTCTGCCAGAGTGTCCGCAAAAGGCTTCTGGCAGATGATGTGCACTTTCGACCTCGCCGCGAGTTCCACCAGCGGCCGGTGGGTCTGAACTGTCGTCGCGATGTCGACAAAGTCGAGCTCTTCCGATTTCATAAGATCGACCGCGTCGGAATAGGTCCTTTCAATGCCAAAGCGTTCGGCCGTTTCCTTCAGGCGTTTGTCGTCGCGATCACACAGCGCGATGATGGCTGCTCCGTCGACATCGGCCCATGCATGCATGTGATTTTGGGCGAAAAAACCGCAGCCGATCAATGCGCCTTTCTTCATGAAATTCTCCTCAAGCTGCCGCGGCCTGCTGCTGTAGTGCCACACGGGCCTGCAGCTTTTGCTGCGCCTGGTCGACAACTACGGCGGCGATGATCACCAGGCCCTTGATAACGGTCTGCCAGAAGGAACTGACACCCATCATCACGAGTCCGTCGGACAGAACGCCTATCACGAATGCGCCGACAATCGTTCCACCGATCCGTCCGCGTCCACCCGACATGGATGTGCCGCCAAGGACCGCCGCGGCAATCGCATTGAGTTCGAAGGTCTCTCCCGTTGCCGGATGCGAAGCCACCAGCTGTGACGAGATGACAAGGCCGACAATGGCCGCGCAAAAGCCCGAGAACATGTAGACGAACATCTTGACGCGGTTGACCTTCACACCTGACAGGGCGGCTGCCTTCTCGTTGCCGCCCACCGCATAGATGTGCCGTCCCAGTGGTGTTCGGCCTGCTATATACGCGGCAATCAATCCGACAGCTATCAAGAGCCAGATGGACACCGGGATACCGAGAAAGCTACCAGTGCCGAGCATGTCGAAACCCGTAGATCCATAGGCCTCCTTGCCGACGAGGTTTGGAAACGTCGCCCCGTCAGAGGAAAGCAGCGCTAGCCCGCGAGCCACGTAAAGCGTTCCGAGCGTCGCGATGAAAGGTGCCACATTGAGACGCGTTATCAGCACCCCATTTATCGCTCCCACGAAAACACCGACGGCGAGCGTGATGAGAATGATCTCGAAGATATTGAAATAGAGCGAGTACCCAATCCCCAGATCGACACCGTTGAGAATGAGATAGCCGGCCACCATTCCGCAAAGGCCGACAATCGACCCGACCGAGAGATCGATCCCGCCGGTAATGATGACGAAGGTCATGCCAATCGCCAGAAACGCGTTCAGTGCCACGTGCTTGGACATGATGACGAAATTCGCGGTGCTGAGGAAATTCGGAGCCGCAAACGAGAAGAACGCAAACACCGCAATCAGGGCGATGAAGGTCCTGAGCTTCAGGAGCAGCAGGATCATCGGTTGTCCGCCGGAGGTGCCTGAAGGCTGCATGGTGGTGACTGATGTCATCCGTTACTACTCCCAATGAAATGACCTGCTTCGGAGGCAGGAGCGTGACCGATCGCAGACGCCGCGATTATCTGTTCTTCCCGCACGTCTGCGCCCTCGAACTCGCCCGTAATGCTGCCGTTCGACATCACGATGATCCGGTCGGACAGGGACATGACCTCTTCAAGATCCGAGGTGACGAAGAGAATTCCCAGTCCTTCAGCCGCAAGCCGCCGCATGGTGCGAAAGACCTCGGCCTTTGCGCCAATGTCGATACCGCGGCTCGGCTCGTCCATGAGCAGGACCTTTGGCGAGGTCATCAGCGCCTTGCCGATCACGACTTTCTGCTGGTTGCCTCCCGAAAGAGAGCTGACCGGGTTTTCCATGCTGGCAATCTTGATGGCGAGGTCCTTCACGAACCGCTTCACCGTCTCCCGCTCTGCTTTCAGGCTGAGGTGAATGCCCTTCACGAACCTCCCGAGGCTCGACAAAGACATGTTCTCCCGGATCGGCAGGATCTGGATCAGACCTTCCGACTTCCTGTCTTCGGGGATTAGCGCCAGCCCGCGTCCGATACGCCCAGCAACGTCCGGTTCGTTCAGATGGCGTCCCTCGACGTAGAAGTCCCCCGTGCAATGGGGATGCTGGGCCATGATGCACTCGAACAATTCGGAGCGCCCCGCGCCCATGAGGCCGTAGATGCCGACAATCTCGCCAGCCCGCAGGGACAACGACACATCATCGACAACGAACTTTCCCGTCCGGCCCATAAGGCTGATGTTCTCGCAGCGAAACACTTCGTCGCCGAAGTCATGATCGACCGTCTTGGCAAAGTCCTTTGAGGCTGCGCCGATCATGTTCTGCACGATCCAGGGCACATCGACGCCGTCCATGCTCCTGGCACCGGTTCGTGCACCGTCCCTCAGCACCGTGATGTAGTCGCCGATCCGGATCAGTTCCTCCAGGCGGTGCGAAATGTAGACAATGCCGACACCGCGTTTCTTGAGGTCTGCGATGACCCGGAAGAGGATTTCGACTTCTGCCGCACTGAGGGCGGATGTCGGTTCGTCCATGATCAGGATCCGGGCATCCTGGGCCAGCGCCTTGGCGATCTCGACAATCTGCTGCTCCCCGATGCGAAGGTCGGACACCATCGCATCCGGCGAAATGTCGTGCTCGAGACGCTGCATCAACGCTGCGGCTTCCGACCTCTGGTCGCTGGCGGCGATATCCACTCCGGCGCGGGTCTTTTCCCGTGCGATAAAGATATTGTCGGCAACCGACATGTTGGGAAACAGGTTGAGTTCCTGGAAGACGATGCCGATCCCGTGTGCCGCGGCTGTGCGCGTATCGGGGAAAGAGACCTTTTTCTCTCCCATCAGAATATCACCCGAGGTCAGCTGCTCGACGCCGGCGATCACTTTCATCAAGGTGGATTTGCCAGCGCCGTTTTCGCCAACGAGCACATTCACTGCGCCAAGCCGGACATCGAAGTCCACGTCCTTCAGCGCGTGTGTACCCGGATAGACCTTGTTTGCGGCGCGCACGGACAAGCCGATCTGGTGCTTTGCTTCTGTCATGACCCACCAATTTTTGTCTCAACGGGTGTGATCAGGTACGGCGGACCATCACCGCGCACCGTAAAGGCACCAAGCACGTCAACCGTCTTGCCCACGAGATCGTCGCGGGGCAAATCTTTCAGAGCGCTTTCGTAAGCGCGTGTATTCAGGGAGCGGGAGAGCTGGGCAAACTCTATCTGATCGGTAAATGAGGAGAAATCTACAAAGGGAAGGATGTCCCGGAGTGCTGTTCCGCGGATCACCGGACCAAGCTGCAGGATAACATCTGCCTTGCCATCAGCAGTGACGTCCACTTCCGCGGTGGCAGCACGCGTATCGGTCCTGGCCGCCAAGATTGTGCCCTGTACCCGGGCTGCGAAATTCCAGGGACTTCCCTCGCTGGACGGACGATAACCATGTGCTTCGCCGGCGACGTCAACATCTCCTGCGATCGCATCGCCGAGAACGGCCATGTCGGTCGCCGTTTGCTGAAGATGTGGCAAAACCTGTTTGGCCCAGATGTCGGCGACAAGGGCATCCATGTCGCCGCCCGGATCGCTTGAAACGACTTGCTGGGCCTGACCGTCACCGTCATTCGTGGCAACGTGCTTTTCGAGTTTGCAGCCGCCCAGGCCGGCGGCAACTGCAAAAACTAACAACAGGGAAGGAACTGCGCCGCGATCCACTGTGCAACCTCCTTGAACAGAACCCTTCCGGCGGTATCCGGCAGGACTTTTTCAGGTTTTCGTGGGAAAGATCACACCGCGGCGGGGCATCCGCCGCAGTGTGACACAGGGCCTAGTTCAGCGCGAAAGTCTCAAGGTTACCTGCATTCGAACCATTGATCAGGACGCAATCCATCAATTGCTTTTCGTCCTGACCGGTCGATCCCGTCTTCAGGTACTGGTCAGCCTGCTCCACTGCGATCTGGGCCTGCCGGTAGGCTGGTTGCAGCACGGTTGCCTTGATGCCGCCTTCCAGGATGGAGTCGCGTACGTCGTTGCTGCCATCAAAACCGACAACGATCACATCTGTCCGCCCGGCTGCCTTGAGAGCCGCCCAGGCTCCCATGGCCATGGTGTCATTTCCTGAAATGACACCCTTGATCTCGGGGTTGGCCTGAAGGATGGTTTCCATCTTTTCGTAGGCTTCTGTCTGGCTCCAGTTGGCTGATTGCTGGGCAACCATCTCCAGATCGGGGTACTGGTCAATCACATCATGATAACCTGCAGAGCGAATTCCGGCATTGGTGTCGGCTTCGCGGCCCAGCAGCTCGGCATATTTGCCTTCTTCACCCATCAGCTTGACGAACTCCTCCGCGCCGAGCTGGGCTCCCTGGTAGTTGTTGGAGACGATCTGGGAAACGGCAATGCCTGTTTCCTTGATTTCGCGATCGATCAGGAACGACGGAATGCCGGCTTCTTTCGCGCGGCGAACCGGAGCGACAGTCGCATCCGCACCGGCATTGTCCAGGATGATCGCCTTCGCACCACGGGCAATTGCCGTATCGAAGAGCTGGTTCTGCTTGTTCGGATCGTCATCGTGGACCAGCACGAGTGTGTCATAGCCGAGGTCTTCGGCACGTTTCTGCGCGCCTTCAGCTTCCGCCTTGAAAAACGGGTTGTCATGCGACGGTGTGATGATTGCAATGAGGTCGGCTGCGGAAGCGTAAGCGGGTGCAAGCAGGGTAGCTGCAACAGCAGCGCTGGCAAGCAGGATTCGTCTCGTGAATTTCATGTTGTCCTCCCAACAATAGGTTCAATCTCGTGCCAGGTCCCGCCGGGTCCCTCCAAGACCCCGACGGCACCAATCTGAACGTTCGCCATACGAGATGGCGAACCGCTCAATCAGGTGATCTGCCGGATGCTTTCCCTGATTTCGTCCGGCTTGAACACGCCGATCCAGTCGTCTCGCATGAGACGTTTCTTGCCATTGGTGATGGCCTTGTTGCAGGCATCGGAGAAGACGCCGTCGACTTCTTCCATGACGACTGCCCCAAGAATGTTCATGTGTCCCAGAAGAAAGTCCCGGGCCGCCACAGGGTCGACCCCTCGCCGAATGACTTCATCCATTGCTTCCTTCATCACAACGAGAAGGGTCGCGCAGACGGTTTCGGACAGGCCCGGCTCCAGGAGCGCCATTTGTTCCACCGAGACCCGGTGCGAACGCAGGATCGGCTGGAAAATGGTTTTGGCGATCTCCTCCCCGATTGCATAGTCCTCTTCCGGACCCTGCATGAGGGCGTTCACGATCGCCTGTTTGGCAGCAATACCGCCGAAATAGTCGCGTTTCGCAGGCAACTGCGTTTCATCGTTGAATATCGGCGGATGGCAGGGATGGGTGACGAAATAGGTCACGTCCTTGCGCTCTGGAAAGTGCCCTGCAAAGGGCGCAGCTGCGTCCAGTGCGATCAGCATCGTTCCTGGCGCAAGCTTGTCGATAATGCTTTTCGCCACCGCCCGGATCGCAGTGTCCGGCACAGCAAGAATAACCGCACGTGCGTCTTGAAGCGCGGCGTCGACGTCGACACAGCCGACGCCGACTTCCGACTTCAGCCGATCTCTGCCTGCATCGCTGACTTCCACATGGGCAACGTTGAAACGGGAGCCTTTCAGGTTCTGGGAGAGCCGCACTCCCATTTTCCCCCCCGCACCGATGAGAGCGATTTTCATGTGTCCTCCAAATTTGTTGCGCAAATAAATTCACATACAAATCATGTTGTCAACTGGTATGATAAGTTGATAGTCATATAAGCAATGCGCAACTTGGAACAGGACAGAGGACGGGAATGGGGAGGCTCTTTGCAACATATGATCTTGAAACACCGACAACTCTGGAGCGGGCCGCCGAGGTAATCGCAGGTGAACAATCCTCGGGAACATTCCTGAAGGTGCCGGGTGAAACAGACCGGTTAAAAGAGCTCTCCGGGGCAAGGGTCGAGCGGGTCACGGCAACATCGAGCAGCAGGGTTCCCTCGCTTCCGTGCCGGATCAGCGCGGAGACCTACACGCGCGGCGAGATCGTTCTTTCCTGGCCGCTCGAGAACATGGGCACATCCCTTCCCAACGTCCTGGCAACCGTTGCCGGCAACCTTTTCGAACTGGCAGACGTGTCCGCGCTTCGCCTGACGGACATTTCCTTTCCTGAAGAATTCGCCGTGGCGTATCCGGGTCCGGCCTACGGCCGGCAGGGAACTCTGGCGCTTGCCGGTGTCAGGGACCGGCCGATGATCGGCACGATCATCAAACCAAGCGTCGGTCTGTCACCTGCCGAAACAGCGTCTCTTGTCGCAAAACTCGCCGAGGGTGGAATCGATTTCATCAAGGATGATGAATTGCAGGCGAACGGGCCTCACTGCCTGTTCGAGGACCGCCTGAACGAAGTCATGAAAGTCATCAATTCGCATGCGGACCGCACCGGCAGGAAGGTGATGTACGCCTTCAACATCACCGACGAGCTGGACGTGATGCGCCGTAATGCCGACCTCCTGCAACAAGCCGGCGGCACCTGTGCGATGGTCAGCCTGTTTTCACTTGGCCTTACGGGCCTGACCGCCATCCGGCGGTACGTTGATCTTCCACTTCATTGCCACAGAAACGGTTGGGGCATTTATTCCAGGTCGCCGGATATCGGCATCTCGTTTCGTGTCTGGCAGAAGTTCTGGAGGCTCGCCGGAGCGGATCATCTTCATGTCAACGGGATCGCGAACAAGTTCACAGAGGCCGACACCACGGTTATCGAAAACGCCCGCTGTCTCGATGATCCCTTGTCAGGAGAACGCGGATATCAGGCGATGCCGGTATTCTCGTCGGGTCAGACAGCCGTTCAAATGGAAGAGACCTGCCGGGCCGTAGGGCACACCGACTTCATCTATTGTGCCGGGGGCGGGATCATGGGACACCCCGGCGGTGTTGCCGGCGGTGTCGCCAGCCTGAAGCAGGCTGCAGAGGCCGCCGTTGGCGGAATTCCGGCACATGTTTTCGCGAAAGATCACAAGGAACTTTCCGAGGCCCTGGACCTGTTCGGCAAAAAAGACGGCACCGGAGCAAGGAAATGACCGGCGATCTTTTCATTTCCTATTACGGTGACGATTTCACCGGATCGACGGACGTGATGGAAGCCCTGACAACCGGAGGCGTCGAAACCGTCCTGTTCACGTCAATCCCGGGTGAAAAACAGCTCGAAAAGTTCAAGCATTGTCGAGCGGTCGGCCTGGCAGGCATCAGCCGTAGCCAGACACCCGAGTGGATGTCGGAGCACCTACCGGCGATTTTCTCCTGGCTGTGGACGCTCGATGCGCGTTTCTGCCACTACAAGACCTGCTCGACCTTCGACAGTTCGCCGCGGAAGGGCTCCATCGGTCGTGCCCTGGAAATCGGCCTGGAAGCGTTCAGCCAGAAACGGACAGCAGTTGTGGTCGGGGCTCCCCAGCTTCGGCGCTACACCTATTTCGGCAATTTGTTCGCGGCTTACCGGGATGAAGTCTACAGAATAGACAGACATCCCGTGATGAGCAGGCACCCAGCAACGCCGATGCACGAAGCTGACCTGGTAAAACACCTGTCAGGACAGACGAACCTGCCCTTTGAATGCCTGACCCCGCTGGACGGTTCCATCGCCGCCAAGCGCGGCCATACCCCGGATATCGGCCAGGTGTGCAACCCCAATCTCCTGATAGATGTTTACGACAGCCTGTCCCAGGTGGCCGCGGGAAGTTATCTCGAAGAAAGCAGGCAGGATCTGGGTCCATTCATTGCCGGCTCGTCCGGCGTTGAATACGCCCTCTTGCACAAATGGCGCGAACTTGGCCTGCTGCAGCCGCCGAAACCATCTCCGCCCCTGACGTCCAAATCCCTTATCGCAGTTGTTTCGGGAAGCTGCTCGCCAACAACCGCGCGCCAAATCGAAACCGCGGAACATTTGGGCTTCAGGGGCATCGAAGTCGATTTCAATGCACTGGCAACCGGCCACGGTATCAAGCAGGAATTCGAACGCGTGCTGCAGATCGCTTCCGAGGCACTCGAAACCGGGCAAAGTCCGATCCTTTACACCGCCAAAGGTAAGACCACCGAACAGGTAACAGGATCCTTGAACCTCGATCAGGTCGGCAAAACCCTCGGCCGCCTTCTGGCTACCCTCAAGGACCGGCATGGTCTCGAGCGTGTTGCCGTAGCCGGTGGTGACACATCGAGCCACGCTCTGGCGGAACTGGACATTTTCGCCCTGACACTCCGCCAAGCCATCCCGACCACACCCGGTTCGCCAGTGTGCACCGCCCATACCCGCGGAGGATCAGAACTCGAAATTGCGCTAAAGGGCGGCCAGATCGGAAATGACAGCTATTTTGCAGATCTTCGAGACGGCACCTTCAAGCGCTGACGACCAATGCGGGAAAGCAATTGCGTGGTCGCTCTCCGTGCTGAAATCCGCCCAAATGAAGCCCCACTCACGGTGGAGTATCCACTGGTGGTATGTCGGTGGAATTACGGCTCCCTGACACCAGGCAAGCGGTGGCAACCAACCATGCAAAGCCGTATGGTCCTTTCATCGCCACAACCTTTGATATATTTCCGTGGAGAGTTCCCGACCATATCAACAGGTCACGGGCTAACGCTGGCCGCAAACCCAAATTGAAGAATGCAAGCAAGAGGGCTAACAACCTATGCCGATGATCACGGATCCGGAGGATTTTTTTACCAAGGGCTGTGGTCGTTGTGAACGCTTTGAAACGCCTGACTGTTCAACCCGTCCCTGGATCGACGGTCTGAGGCATCTGCGCCGTATCTGCCTTGACATGGAACTGGAAGAAACCGTCAAGTGGGGGCATCCCACCTATATGCACGCTGGTCGAAACATAGCGATTTTTGGGGCGTTTCGCAGCGATTTTCGTCTGAGTTTCATGAACGCCGGTCTCCTGAATGACACGGAAAATGTGCTTGAACCACAGGGACCGGACGCTCGTACACCGAGTATAATCCGCTTTGCCGATGTGGCCCTGGTTGAAGAGATGGAACCAGTGATCCGCGCGTACCTTCAGCAACTTATGGAGCATGCGGAAAAAGGCACGAAGCCACCAAAGGTACGAACGGAAATTGACATGCCGGATGAATTGGCTGAGGCCCTGCAAACGGACCGGGAGCTGGCCGATGCATTTTATGCGCTCACGCCGGGTCGGCAAAGAAGCTACATGTTCAATCTTAACCAGGCCAAACAGTCCGCAACACGTGTCGCTCGAATCGAGAAGTTCCGCCACAAGATCATTTCCGGCAAGGGCGCCATGGAACGTTAGAATGTGCGGCCACAGCTCTGGAACCGTTGCGGACGTCCAAGTCTATCCAGACGTTTTTTCTCGATTGCCGCTACCTAGTAACGGGCCGATTTCTCCACTCGGGCAACGGGAAGAGTTTGTCGTAAGCCCAGTTGAAGGCAAAAGCGTAGACCAGGTAGAAGGCTACGAAAAACAGATCCATAACCAGAGCCTGCCAAAGGGACACACCCAGATACCAGGCAATGAATGGCATCAGAACGATCAGCAGACCAATCTCGAAGAAAATCGAATGGATGATGCGCGCAATGAGCGTCTTCAGGGTCTTGCCCGTAAGGCGCTTGTAGGTCACGTCGAAAACGAAATTATAGACGACGTTCCAGATCGTCGCGATGGTTGCGCTGACAACGCCGACGACGCCAACATCATGCATTGGCACGCCAAAGGCGACCGTTCCGAGCGGAACGGCCAGGACGAGTGCGATAATTTCGAAGCTTAGTGCTTGGCGAAGACGATCGAGCGGGGACCGCATTGAAACCTCAACAATGGTAGCGGGTCGTCCCGGTTTGTTATTTCCACATATGAGGTCGTCCTCAACGCGCCGATATAGAAATCCTGCACGCTCTTTTCAAGTTGGATCGATGAAGCCTGAAAGTGACTGGACCTGAGACGGTCACACATCAAATGCAGCCTTGAGAGGTCTTGGTTGCTCAAGTTCGTCGTTTAAGTTGGCATCGGTCTCCCTAGGGCGTTACGTGCAAATTCTTCGAAAGTGCATCATGTGAGAGCGTCTTGCAGATCAACCCTGCTGCGGGCGCCAGTCAGCCGACGGAATGACATTGATCATCCATGGAATGCCGAAGCGATCAACCAGAGAGCCGAAACCTGGAGACCAGAAGGTTTCTGCGAAAGGCATCACCGTCTTGCCGCCTTCGGACAGTTGTTCGAACCAACGTTCCGCTTCTGCCATGTCTTCGGTATGCAGCGTGACATCGAAGCCGTTTTTGGGTTTATCAATGCCAGGCGCCCATCCGGTGTCCATATCGGCGCCCATCAGCGCCTGGTCACCAACTTCCAGCCAGCAGTGCATCAGCCAGGTCTTGTACGCCTCATCGGTGATGGGCATGCCTGGAGGTGCGTCGGCATAAGGCATGGCGGCTGTAATCTTCCCGTTGAGTACCTTCGCATAATACTCAAAAGCCTCACGACACTGGCCCCGGAAGCTTAGACTGGTAACGATTTTCACGGTTGTCTCCTTTCGATTGGTGTTTGCTGGTGCTCCCCGCGAGACGCCGAGCCCGGAATTGCGAAACTGAGCTGCTCCTGTCTTTCAAGAAGCGCAACGGCGGCACGGTCGTTGGTATCGCGGAAGAGGTTCATTTTCAGGCGTCTGCATGCACTGCCAGATCGATAGACGGCAATGGGGGCGCATCCAGGCCGTTGAAGGGGTGACGCCAGGCAGCGATCTGTTCGAGCTGGTGATACCAACGAGCGATGCAAGAATAGTCTTCGATCGGCAGTCCTGCGACATCATTGAAGGGCAGATACGCCGCCATTCGGAAGTCGGCATAGGAAACCGAATTTCCGACGAGCCACTCGCGTTGAGAAAGTTCGACTTCGAGAATTTCTGCGGACCTGCGGAAGAGGCGTAGACCTTCCTCGATTTTCTTCGGGTCAATCGAACCAAGCCGGTAGCGCTGTTTGGTCCCCCGTTCGAAATGAACAATATCGCAAGCTTTCTCGAAGTTCTCCTTGCTCCAGCTCAGCCAACGGATCATCTCCGGTTCGTCGTCGCCGGCGCGCCAGAAATTCGAACGTCCGAGGCGCGAAAGCCGGCAGGCAATTGCATCGGTCTCCCAAAGGCTTTTTCCCGATTCTGAGAGTATGGGTAACAACAGATTGGGATTTAGCGGTAGAAACCTCTCAGCCTCACCAGGGGCGAGGGGCGAGGCAAATTCGAACTCGATATTTGCGTCGAGATAGCGAGCCACCGCGACCGCCAGTCGAGGATTGGGATTTCGGCTGAAGAACAGTTTCATTCCATATCACTCCCGGTGTTCGTCCATTCCAAGCGAAATGCTGGCTGCACCCGGCTGCCTTTTCGTTAGCAGTAATATCAATCCAGACGTTTCCAACATCGCCTTTGCAGAAGCATTCTTTCCGCAGGCAAAAAGTAATCTGCCAGGCAACAAACCGTCGACCTTGGCACTGTTCGCAGGTGTTTTCCTCGACCTTGGCTCTACCTCAGGCCGATCTTTTTTCCTGTGAAGATCACTCTTTTGGCTCCCCACTCCGCGATTGTTTCGCCAGTCAAAGTAGGAGGACTATCGTGCGCCAGTGAAGGATGACAGATCTAGTATTAAAAAACAACTGACAGTATTAAAAAACGATCAAACGGCCGAAACTGTTCAAATTGCAAACAGCTTCCGCTGACTTGTCACCTCAAACGATGGCTTGCGATTCCTTGGCGTTGAGACCTGCAAGGTCAGGCTCTTTATTGTCCAAATAAAAAGAGAAGCCGTTCGCTTGTTCATCGCCCAAGTGAGCGTGAAGCAGTATGCTGGGGGTCAGGCAATCGCCTGCACTTTGCACGCGGCAAGGGATCGGCGGGACCTAATACCGCGCCTGCATCCTTCCCCCCAATCACTTTGCCACCGGCTCGAACCCGCTGTCCGCGACCGGTCAACGAGATGAACCAAGAGAGATGGAGGGACAACATAACCCGTATAGTAGAGAACACCGTGATTGATCGGAAAATAGCGGCGCAATGTACCGGCTTGCTCAAGAGTGCCCCATACGAACCGATTCAGCGCAACATGCTCTAAAGTCAACAAAAATGAAAGAGACGCCTCCTCAAGCAATTTTGAAGAGGAGACTGAACTGCCTTTGATGAGATCTACCATCAGGCAAATCGAAATTGACAACGCTATTGTTTTCGATAATATTTTTGAAATACTAATTTGAAATTGAAAATAACGTTAGCAGTCGCACGGTCGTTGATAACGAAGAGATACCTGCGACCAAACATGCCGAGCAGGCTCGATACAAGACTTCTGATTGCACTTTTTGAATGTCGAGCAGCCACGTCGTTTCAGACCAGCCAGGGCTGACAATGGACGTTAATCACCTTTGTTTTCGAAAATTGAATATGGTCCGCTATGAATTCCACTTCGCCGCAAAGTTCGCAATTCAACTATTCCGTACACGGTCTGCGCGGCGTTGCGTCGATCATGGTGCTGGTCGCTCATATTCTCGGTGGAACAGCCGAACACATCTACAATGACAGGCCGGGATATGTTGAAGGAATCGTGCCGTTTCACAACTTCGGCACATCCGGCGTCATGTTGTTTTTCGTAATCAGCGGGTTTGTCATCCTGCCGAGCGTGATGAGGTATTCTCCGTCAGAGTTTGCCCTCAGGCGCCTTCTGAGGCTCTATCCGCTCTTTCTCGTGTCGACATTGTTTTTTGCCGTCCTGAATGGCGCGACAAACAGGTACCCGGAACTGAACAACCTTGAGTCAGTCCTGTTTTCCCTGACATTCCTGGATTTGTTCACAACAACAAAGCAGGTTGCCCCGAACGCCTGGAGCCTGACCTATGAAGTGATGTTTTATACGTTGGCCTGCATGACGTATTTTTTCCTGACAAGAAAAATGAACATCGTCTGGAAGATCGCTTCCCTGGCGATACCGGTACTGTTTACCTACTACTATCCGAAGGCGCTGTTTTTTCTGTCCGGGGCCGCCATCTACTGGATGTACAGGAGCGAAATCACCAACGGCTTGAAGTACACGAAAACGCTTGAGGCCATTTCGTTTTTCGTCTGGGTCTATCTGGCTTCCACGTGGGACTTCAAGTTTCGGACGTACGAGTTCTATGAGGCCTATCCGACCATCATACCCGCCCCGGCGCTCCTGGTCCTGGCCACCGCGACCTACTTCTTTTTTGCGGCTTCGAGAGACAGCCTGACCGGGAAATTACTGAACAACAGGATCATGTTCTTCTTCGGAACAATAAGCTACAGTTTCTACCTGGTTCATCCGTATATTTATTTCGCTACACGGCAGATTTTCTCATCTCTCGGCCTGTTTGGCGACAATATATTTGTATCCCTACTAATTTTTGGCGCGGTCGTATTTATTCTCACATCAATCTTCTCGCACTTTTCCTATCTGATACTCGAGAGATTGCCGTACCAAATCTTCTTCGGACAGAAAATCTACCGAAACAGAAGGGTTCAGAACGCCTGACAACGTGGCACACGCCAATCAACGCTGGATCACGTGTGAACCCGAGGCATTGATGGCCTTATGGCCAATCTGGGTTGATCGGCATGACGCTGGCGGTTACTTTAGGCGGGGGCCCTTGCAGGTGATTTGTGCGACACCGCAAGCGATCGATCAGCGATCGAAGCGACTTTTTCGGCCAGCTCGATGATCCGCTCCTGTTCCCACGTGGTATCCACGAGGAAAGCGAGACTTGTCTCGCCCAGCTGCCTGGCAACGGGAAGCGGTTTGTCGGGCCCCAGCCCGCGATCGCGAAACATTGCCTCTTTGTAGATCTCCGAACAGCTTCCGGAAAACGCGGGCAGATCCGCTTCGGCAATTTCGGCAAGGATCCGGTCGCGCGACCAGCTGTCGGCCATGGCCTCCGGGCGTACGAAGGCGTAAAAGCGATAATAGGCATGGGTGAGGGACTGAGGCGGAACGGGAACCCGTAACGCACTCGATCCGCTGAGGATCTCGGCAAGCGTCAAGGCATTGCGCGTCCGGTGGGCGCGGGTTTCCGCAAGCCGCGACAATTGTATGCGCCCGATAGCGGCCGAAGGTCCCGCCATGCGAAGGTTGGTGCCCGGGCCTGAATCATGCAGCCATCGAAAGCCGGGCTGATGGTCTTTTTCAAACACCGTCGCATAGCCCTTGCCATGATCCTTGAAACTCCAGGCGCGAGACCAAAGGTCGGGATTGTCGGTGAGAAGCATCCCTCCTTCGCCCCCTGTCGAGATTATCTTGTCCTGACAGAATGAATAGGAGCCGAAATCACCCAGTGTACCCACATGCCGTTCACCGATCATCGCGCCATGTGCCTGGGCGCAATCTTCGATCACCCAGATATTGTGGGCGCGGGCAAGAGCCAGGATGCCGTCCATATCGCAGGGCCAGCCCGCCAGATGCACGGGCAGGATGCCGACCGTTCGTGAGGTGATGAGAGGGGCAATCGTCTCCGGTGTGATGTTCTGGCTGTCCGGATCAATGTCGGCGAACACCGGAATGCCGCCGGCCAGGAGCACACAGCTGGCAGATGCAACGAAGCTGCGTGGGGTCACGATGACTTCGTCGCCCGGCTGAATGTCGAGAATTCGCAGCGCGG
>NZ_CP045380.1:2045000-6170751 GCF_009363595.1 Labrenzia sp. THAF35 | reverse complement strand
TGTGGCCTCCATTGGAGGGACCGTTTGGAACCGCTCCCCCCCGTGCACTGTCTATGAGCAACGACGTTCCGCCTCGCTGCCCGTTTCTTTCGTTAGGTCTTTTGCCCATTTTGGGTCTCCAGACCGGATGGCTTATTAGCGCCTATGAAACACCATTAACCTTTTGCTTACCATATTTACAAATAGCTTATTTTTATGAGGTCATAGACGTTTCATATTGTAATTTTTGTAGATGACGGGCGCTGCGCATGTAAATTTTACATAGCGAATCTTGCGTTTCGTCATCGTCAGGACATGCCGCAAGTCCCGACCCAGTTGTTCTCCTGTCGCTGTTTCCGCTCTGCCTGTGAGCTTGAAGACGATTTTAGGAGAAATTTAACTTTTCAGGATTTTTTCTGCGAGTTTTCAAACGGACGCTGTCAAATTAAGAAGTTTAGCCAAGGAAAAAGCCGGCTTAAATCGAAAGATAATGTCGTTTATGACAGGGGTGCGTACGCGCCGGTTCACCCGTCACATGGTCACTGAATCGGCTAACGTTCCACCCAACCGGTCTGGCACGTCTGTATGGTGGTGGAAGCTGGGGAAAATGGGGTGCCTGAAAACAGGCTTTATGACCGGCAAAACCAGAACCCGGGCCTGGTTGCCGTATCCGTAAATTGCTGACAGATCAGGATCCTGGCCGTATCAATGCATACGTTGATGGGGCATTCGTATTTGGCAGATCGAACGAACCTTATCCCCAGCACCTGGGAAACTTCGGCAACCTGCCAGTTTTGACAATTGATCCCTTGAGGCTGTTGCGGGCGGAGCAGGCCTTCCCGGCACTAGGTGCTTTTACATAGCCGATACCTGGCGCTTTCCAAGTAGAGATCAGTAAATCACGAAGTTCGGCTACGCCGACGTGGCGAAACCGGCTTGGGGTGCGCCGGCTCCGCAGCTTGTCAGCTCAAGTTGTCGTCTTGAAAACATTCGCAACAGTCGAGAACAGATTGTTTCTGTTCGTGTGCACATCTATCGGAAAATTTGGGCCGGTGTTCGCCCAGATGGGCGCGTCGTTGGGCAGGCCGAGACCCCGTTGCACCGAAACGAGGCCAAAGCCGTCGTTGTCCCAGTATCCGTTGGGGAAACCGGGCGCAGGCGGGCCGCCCCACCAGGTGTAGATATTGGGAGCTTCAGGCTGGTTCCACAGTTCATCGCAATATTCGAAGTAGTAAAGCCCGATACAAAGCGGATGAGCAAAGGCCTGAGGCAGCATTTTCTGCGCAACTTGCGCCGCCTTGCTGCAGGTCTGATCGTCGGCATAAATGGTTCCGGGGTTGTTCGGGTCCCGGTGACTGGTTGCCGGCATGCCCCACTCGGTGAAGAGAACGGGTTTCAACGCCTTTGGCGGCAGGCTGCCGTAGTCCTTGAAGATGCTTTCAAAGGTCTCGGTCTGGTAGGTGTTGACGCCCCAGAAGTCGATGCTCGGGCAGTTCTCCATGTAGGAGGACGCCTTCAGGGGAATGTTCGGGTCGTCGTGGGTGGCCATGCCGGCCAGCTTGCCAGGAGCTTCTTCCTTGACGATGGCTGCCATTTTCTCCACCTGGCCCCACCAGAAAGTGGCCCATTCCGGATTGTTGTAGCAAACGTCGGCGCCGTCCTGTTCGTTCTGAATGGTGAACCCCATCACCGCCGGATGATCTGCTACGGATCTGACGGTCTCCCGCAGGACATTCGTCCAGTAGTCGATCTCTACCTGTGAGGCCTGGTCGTATTGGATCTTCCAGAACATCGTGGCAGGCAGGGGGATGCCGACCAGGACAGACCGGCGCATCTTTGCTTCTGGCGGAGCAGACTTGTCCCAGGCCAGGTCCAGAAAATTCTTATGCGTGAAATAGTGACCGTTGTTCCAGGGGGAAGGGAAGGTTCCGTTGCCTTCCAGCTGCCGTGACAGCATGCAGTAGACCCGCAGTGCATTGTTGTGGAGGTTTCTGAAATTGGGGAAGTCGCGGGACAGCAAGGGTGACCAGCTGGAAATGAAAGTGGAGCCTGCTTCGAAGTCGTCCCAATACCAGTCCCCCAGAGCAGGGGCATAGGAGTTGGAGCCGTTGATCGGGGCCGGGGAATAGCAGACCCCTTTTAATTTGACCTTCTCGGTCGTGGGCTGCTGTCCGTCTTCGGTGAGTTCGCAGTAAAGATTTGCGGTTCCATTGCTGTCGACGGAACATGTCCATTTGGTTGTCGTCATGGTGGGTCGCCTGAAATAAAGGGTTTTTGCGGAAGTCTTGCGCTCAGAAATGAGATACTTTTTCGTGTAATCTCACAATAATGCAACCAAAGAGTGCTGAATAAAGCTTTAAGAATACATCCCTCATTGAAGCGGGTTTGGAATGCAGGCCACGCTGGCAAAGCCGCTTTGACTTGAGAGGTTCGGACAGCGCAAAAAAATGCCGGCGCTTTTGGCACCGGCACTTCTTGTTTGTCGAATTCTGCCGATGACCGGCTTTCAAACGTGCGGACGTAATGTCTGCCTTCAAGAGCAGGCGAAGCGCCCTAGAGGACGCGGCCCGGGTTCAACAGTCCCTTGGGGTCGAATGCGTCCTTGATCCGCTTCATGAGATCCAGCTCAATCCCCTGCTTGACGTCCTTCAGGAGATCGCGCTTGAGGCGGCCGATGCCATGCTCTGCGGAGATGCTGCCGCCGAACTCGCCGACGATGCCATGAACAATGGTGTTCATCTCATCCCATTTCGCCAGGTAGTCTTCCTTGTCGGCGCCCACCGGCTGGCTGACATTGAAGTGGATGTTGCCGTCGCCGATATGACCGAACGGAACAGGCCGGCATCCGGGCACGAAGTTCTCTACCGCGGCCATGGCCTTGTCCAGGAAGTCCGGGATCGAGGCAACCGGCACGGAAACGTCATGCTTGATCGAGCCTCCCTCGGGCTTCTGCACTTCCGACATCCCGTGGCGGATGTGCCAGAAATCCTGAAGCTGGGTCAGGTTCTGGGCAAAGGCGGCGTCTTCCACCAGGCCTTCTTCAAATGCTTCGCCGAGAATGCTCTCCATCAGGTCCCGCACCGGAAAGGCTTCAGAACCACTGGACAGCTCCATCAGCACGTACCAGGCATGTTCTCCCTCGAGCGGGTCTCGTGCGCCTTCCAGGTGGCGCAGGCAGAATTCGACGCCAACGCGCGGCATGATTTCAAAGCCGGTCAGAACCGGCCCGGCCTGTGCCTTGGCAAGGGTGAACAGCTTGAGGGCGGCGTGCGGGTCCGGCAGGCCGACAAAAGCGGCCTCAAGCTTCTTGGGCCTGGGGAAAAGTTTCAGCGCTGCGGCTGTAATGATGCCCAGAGTGCCTTCACCACCGATAAATAATTGTTTCAAATCATAACCGGTATTGTCTTTGCGCAGGGTTCTGAGACCGTTCCAGATCTCCCCTGTCGGCAGCACCACCTCGAGGCCCAGAACCAGATCGCGCGTGTTGCCATAGGCCAGAACGGCGGTGCCGCCCGCGTTCGTGGAAATGTTGCCGCCGATCTGGCAGGAGCCCTGAGCCCCGAGCGCAAGCGGGAACAACCTGTCGACGTTTTCAGCTTCATTCTGAAGCGTCTCCAGCACCACACCGGCCTCGGCCGTAATGGTGAAGCCGGCCGGATCTACCGCACGAACCTTGTTGAGGCGTGACAGCGAAAGGACGATTTCATCCCCGGTTTCCTGCGGAATCTGGCCACCGACAAGGCCGGTGTTGCCGCCTTGCGGCACGACCTTGAGATCGTTCTGATACGCATAGGTCATGACGGCGCTCACCTCTTCGGTGCTGCCCGGGCGCAGCACCATGGGAGTGACGCCCTGATACAGGTCGCGCCATTCGGTGAGGTAGGGAGCCTGGTCGTCCGGACTTGTCAGAACGTTGGCTGCGCCGATCATCTCGGCGAAGCGGTCGGCATGGGCAGTACGCTCCATGAGCGGGGTCCTCGTGAAGTTTGACAGTAAAATTCGGGCGCCAACATAGTGTCTGAAAGCGCTGGCGTCGACGGTTCATTCCGTCACCGTGTCTCTTGAAGGAACAAACCCCTTGTGCCATAGGAAGCCAGCCCGCTGGGGTGGTATTGGAATTCTTTCGGAGACGACGATGGCGGAAACGCGCGGACTGATGAATGGCAAACGCGGCCTGATCATGGGTGTGGCGAACAACAAGTCAATTGCCTGGGGCATTGCCAAAGCACTGGCCGACGCGGGAGCTGAACTGGCTCTGACCTACCAGGGTGATGCGTTGAAGAAGCGCGTGGAGCCACTGGCAGACCAGTTGAACGCGATTGTTGTCGGCCATTGCGACGTGACCGATGGCGCCTCCATCGATGCGGTCTTCAAGACGCTGGAAGACAAATGGGGCAAGATCGATTTTCTCGTCCATGCCGTTGCCTTCTCCGACAAATCCGAATTGACCGGCCGTTTCGTCGATACGTCTTCCGATAACTTCGCCCGCACCATGGACATTTCCTGCTACTCGCTGACGGCTGTCACCCAGCGCGCCGAGAAGCTGATGCCCGACGGCGGCTCCATTCTGACGCTGACCTATTACGGCGCCGAGAAGGTTATGCCGCATTATAATGTCATGGGCGTTGCCAAGGCCGCGCTGGAAACCAGCGTAAAGTATCTGGCGATGGACCTCGGCCCGCAGAACATTCGCGTCAACGCGATTTCTGCCGGACCGATCAAGACGCTGGCTGCCTCCGGTATCGGCGACTTCCGCTACATTCTGAAGTGGAACGAATACAACTCTCCTCTGCGCCGCACGGTGACGATCGAGGAAGTCGGCGACAGCGCGTTGTTCCTGGTGTCAGACCTCGGCCGTGGTGTTACCGGCGAGATCCAGCACGTCGACTGCGGCTACAACATTGTCGGCATGAAGGCGGTGGACGCCCCGGACATTTCCGTCGTCAAGGATTGACCGTTTCGAATGGCCGGTTTCACACCGGCCATTTTCATATTGTCCGGCCCCGCCCGCCAGGGGTGATCCCGCATACCGGAAACTGAGATGACAGCTGTGCTGAGTGCCCCGAAATCCGACCTGCTGCCCAGGCTGCACGATCCGGAGTTCCTGATCTTTGTCCGCCATGGCCAGACGGACTGGAACTTCGAAGGGCGCATGCAAGGGCAAAGGGACATTCCGCTGAACGACACGGGGCGCGGCCAGGCCAGCGGCAATGGCACGCGTCTCAAAGCGTTTCTGGAGCAGGAGATGATCGATCCCGCCGGTCTGGATTTCGTATCCTCACCGCTCCACCGCACACGGTCGACAATGGAGTTGCTACGCCAGTCCATGAACCTTCCGGTGGAGGCCTACCGCCTTGAAGACCAGCTCAAGGAGATCACCTTCGGCGACTGGGAAGGCTTCACGCTGGAAGAACTGGCAGAGGAAGAGCAGGATCTGATCCTGCAGCGCCGCGCCGACAAGTGGGGCTTCATTCCACCCAAGGGCGAAAGCTACAAGATGTTGGCCGAGCGCATCGGGCGCTGGCTGGTGACCGTTGATCGGCCTTCGGTCGTCGTGTCGCATGGCGGTGTCTTCCGCGTTCTGCGCGGCTTGCTGGAAGGGCTGGACTCGGTTTCCGTTCCCAAGCTGGATGTGCCGCAGGACAAGGTCTTTGTCTGGCGTAAGGGCGCTTTCGAGATCGTTTGACAGCCCCTTCGTCGGCGTTCGGTCGTAGTTTGCGACAAGCTGTTGCAGGTCCGCATGCGGGAAAGTTCTGTCTGCGGAACTCACCAATCCAGTCTTGAAACAAGCCGGAACCAATCCGCCATATCAAGGATCTGCGGCATTCCTCCATTGGCTCAGTAGATACCCTGGGCATAAAGAGAAATCTTCGCTTTTGCGACAACGCTATTGGCAGCTTGTCCCATGAGGGTGGCGTAATTCGTGAGCGTCGCACGGTCGGCCTTCTGCTTGTTGGTGCAGACAAAGGTCATCACACTTCCCCATTCCCGTTCCGGCTCATAGCCGAACTTGCTCAGGCCATAAAGCTCACGCCCTGTCACGATGAAGAAGCCGCGTCCGTAATCGTAAATTTCACCCGGATTGCGGATTTTGGTAACGAGGCAGAATTTCTTGTGGGTGTGAATCGCCCCCAGGATCCAGCAGTCGTTGATGCACACCGACCAGCGGGCAAGCTTCTGGACATTGATCGGAAGACCGGGGGTCAGGTTGAAATGCGTCGGGTCTTCCAGGTTGAAGCGCCGGTAAAGCTGTTGGGTCTGCGCCAGTCTCCCGACATACATCTCGCCACCGGAACGGGCGACCTTGTCATAGACGGCCCACGCGGTGTGTCTTGATATGTGTGACAGGCTGATCTTGCTGTTTGCATCTCCAGGTGATTCAAACTGGGTCCGGTTAGTGTCCCAGGGGTTCTGCCTCAGCTCGTTCAGCTCATAGTGATTGTAGGAAAGTGTCAGTAGATCCTGATCGAAAGCGGTTCTTGAATACGTCATTTCGGTTTCCTCTGGTACAACGGGCCATGAGCGTTTGCTGTTCGAAATGTACGCATGTGAAGGCCGCTTTACGTGTGACCTTGGGCACTGCAAAGGAGCCCCCGACCATCCGTGCCTCGGGCTTGTCCAGTGACGGTGATCGGGCGAAGCAGCTGCGGCGTAGATGTTTACAGCGATTGCGAGGGAACCTGGAGACAATCCGGGTCAGGTGCCGTGTCCGCCAATGAATTTTATAGCGAACTGCCAAGCTTTTCAGATTTCAGCACGGTCGGGGATCTGGCCGATTACCGGCCGGTGCCGGACGACTGGTACGTTCTTGCTGCCGACATAGTCCGCTCCAGCGATGCGGTCGCACAGGGCCGGTACAAGGAAGTCAACATGGTTGGCGCCGCGGTGATCGCCGCGGTGTTGAACCGGATCGGCAGCGACCGTGTACCGTTTGTCTTCGGCGGAGATGGCGCAATGCTGGTGGTGTCCGAACACGATGTCGAGGCAGCCAGCGACGCGCTGGCCGGCGTTGTCGGTCTGGCGCGCCAGGTCATGGAACTGGAGCTGCGCGCCGCTGCAATTCCGGTCGCTCATCTGCGGGATCTTGGGGGCGACGTCCGTGTGCGCAAGTACCAGCTCAGCCCGGGCAATCACCTGGCCATGATCCTGGGGGAGGGCCTGGCCGTCGCGGACAATATTCTGAAAGATCCGGAAAAAGCACGGCCGTTTGAGATCTCTCTCCCCGATGCCGCGTTACCGCCGCTCGACGGGCTTTCCTGCAGATGGGAACCGCTTCCTTCACGAAACGGACACATCGTTTCCCTGATCGTCAAGCCGACCGGACGTATTCCAATGCAGGATGTCCTGCGGGGGCTGGCCGATAAACTCGGTTATGATCCCTCGAGGGATGACAGCCGGATGAGACTGGCGGACAAGACGCGTCTTCGTTTTCGCTTTCCACCAACCGGCACGCGTCATGAGGTGCGCCTGGGATCACCGGGAAAAGACTTCCGCGGATGGGCAAAGGCGTTGCTGGAGGCGATGGTCTTCGTCATCAGCTATCACACGGGCTGGCGCATCGGCCCTTTTGACCCGAAACGATACTTTCCCGAACTTGGCCTCAACACTGACCATCGCAAGGTCGGCGACAGCCTGCAGCTCGTGCTGGATCTGACACCGGAGCAGTTTGCAGGGGTCGAAGACTATCTGAAAGCTGGATACGCCGCCGGGGATCTGGTGTTCGGGCTGCATGTGTCCACGTCCGCCCTGATGACCTGCTTTGTCGAGGATATCGGCAAAAGCCGGCATATCCATTTCGTCGACGGGGCTGACGGCGGGTTTTCTCTTGCAGCTGCCGAATTCAAGAAACGGCAGGCGAACATGGTGCCGAAGGCGGTCGGTCAGGCCTGACTGCGCAGCGGGCCGTGTCGTTCCAGGGCGGGCATCGGGTGTGCAAAATTCTGTTTCAGGATCATCATCGCAAGGTCGCTGTCGGGAACGGCCTTTGATATGAGGAACCCCTGGATGACGTCGCATCCGTGGCGTTTCAGCCAGTCACGCTCGGCTTCGGTTTCCACACCTTCGGCAAGGACACTGATGTCGAGGCTCTTGGCAAGATTGATCAGCGCACTGGTGAATTTCTGCAGGGCGGGATCGGCATCGACGCCGGAAATGAAGCTCCTGTCGATCTTGACCCGGTCAACCTTCAGATCGCGCAGGCTCGAAATGCTTGAATGGCCGGTTCCAAAGTCGTCCAGTTCGATGAAGAACCCCAGTTCCGACAGGCGGGCGATATTCTGCTTGATGGGGGTGGCCGTGATTTCGTCGATCATCACCGCTTCCAGGATTTCCAGGCTGACATCTGCAGGCTGAAGTCCCAGGTCAAGCACCTGCCTGTGGAGCGCATCCACCGCCTTGGCGCTTGTCAGCAGACTGGCGGTCACGTTCAGGCCCAGATGTATGGCTGGCCTCGTCTTGCCGCTCAGGCTGGCGGCAAACTTCAGCGCCCGGCTGCGCACGGCCTCTTCGATCTCCTCCAGATACCCGACTTCCATTGCGGCGGGCAGGAAAGAGCCTGGATACCGGATCTCGTCGTCATCTATCCACCGAGCGAGGGCTTCTGCGCCGACAACTTCGCCCGTGTGAATATTCACCTGCGGTTGGAACCAGGCAACGATATTGCCGTTCTTGAGCGCATTCTGCAGCTCTTTGGCAATCTCGTCGCTTTCCTCGAAGGCAGCGCGCATTGCCGGGGTGAAGCGATCGAACTTGCGCGGCCCCTTTTGCTTGGCCGCCCTCAGGGCCAGAGCCGCATCGGTCAGCAAATGATCGAAGACCTGCTCGCCCGGACTGCTGATGAAGATGCCCGCATTCGCCTCGATCGCCGATCTGTTGTTGCCGATGAACCGGTCGGTCGCAATTTCCTGGAGAAGTGTGAAAGCCAGTTGCTCGAACTGCGCCGCCTTCTTGAGGCGCGGACGCAGAAACAGGAACTCCGTTCCGCCAGTCCGGCACAGGAAGTCTTCCGGTTCCGCGTGCTGGGTCAGCTGTTCGGCCACCTGGCGCAGAAGTGAATCGCCGTTGTGGTCCCCGAACCGGTCGTTCACCTTCTTGAACTGGCGCAAGTCGATCAGGATCGCACCCGTGCGCGTTCCCGGCTCTGCCGGTGGCAGGTTGCGTATCGTATTCAAAAGGGCGCGGCGGTTCGGCAGTCCGGTCAGGGGATCGTGAAATCCGAGATTTTCGAATTCCTGCTGCGTCCTGTCGGCAAGTGCGCGCGACAGGGCGATGGCGATTGCAAAAGCTGCAACAATGACCAGTCCGCCGACAAGTCCGGCAAGTGTTACGGCAAACAGTGTCTCGGATCGCTGCCTCTGCAGGTCCATCAGGAGATAGTCGACGGTGGACTGCCAAAGGTCGAAAGCGGCACTGACCAGGGCCGGCTGCATCTCCACCACGGGCTGGGCGATGACATCCGCCCCCTTTGAGGCGGTGATAGTAGAAGAGAGCAGTTTCGAGCCTGCGGTCTGAAAGGCGACGTTCGTTGTCCGGAAGGCTCTCGCCTGTTTTTGCAAGAGATCGGCTTGCTCACCGGTCAGGTCGTTAAAGTAATCAACCGTGTCCCGCGACGCCCCGTCGGCGGCAATCTTGTACTGGCCTCCCTGCACCGGGATCAGCATCTTGTCCCAGACATTGATCTCGCCCCGGCTGGAAATGCTTTTCGCATTGCTTGCCATGATCGCGGATTCGATCACGACGGTCGGCATGGTGTCGGTGATCAGATGCGGAAGTTTTGCGGTCTCGAAAGATGAAGTCGAACTCAGCCTGGTGACCTGGGAGATCATCGAGGCGAGGATACGGGCCTGCCGAAGTGCGAGCGGAATATTGCCTTCGTTCAGGAAGGTGTCGAGCGGCTGAACGAGGTCGGCGGAAAGCTCATTTCCCCCGAGTGTTTCCAGGCGTTCGCGCAGTTGGACCGGCGTCTCCCTGATCTTGCCGGTGAGCGCTTTCTCCTGCATCAGCGGCCCGAGTGCCTCGATCAGGTGCAGCCCGGCCAGGCTGTGGTCGATCGAGTTGACCTTCTCGAATTTATTATGAAACCAGAGTGAGGCAAAGAGCAGGCTGGGTGCCAGCAGAAATACGATCAGTCCAGTCAGCCAGCCCCTGATCCGCAACGTTTTGCCTCTTGGTGTTTATTAGATCCCAACGTGTAATAACGGTAGAGGTTTAAGGATTAGCAAATCAAGGGTCGAATTTTTGCGAACGGTTCGCGCGATTTCCTAGGTCGTTAATTCAAGACATCGTGAAACGCGTACCAAGGACGCCAGCTTCCATTCGAAATCTACTTGCCTTTAATTTTGACAAGGGTGGTGGACGAATGGACTTGCCAAAAATACCTGTATTCCCGGCTGCGGGCTTGAGCTTGCGGGCGCGATGGCGTATCGCTCGGCGCCTGACAGTTCAATTGCAAGCCTCGGTCACCGTTCATGTCGCATAACAGTTTTGGTCATCTTTTCCGGGTCACCACCTGGGGCGAAAGCCACGGTCCCGCTATCGGTTGCGTGGTGGACGGCTGCCCGCCGCTCATTCCCCTGACGGAAACCGATATTCAGGGCTTCATGAACAAGCGCAAGCCGGGCCAGTCCCGCTTCACCACGCAGCGGCGCGAGCCGGATGAAGTGAAGATCCTGTCCGGCGTCATGGTTGACGAGGACGGTATCCAGAAAACGACCGGGACGCCGATTTCGCTGTTCGTGGAAAACACCGACCAGCGCTCCAAGGACTATTCGGAGATCAAGGACCGGTTCCGTCCCGGCCATGCCGATTTCACCTACGACGCCAAATATGGCATCCGCGACTATCGTGGCGGTGGCCGGTCCTCGGCGCGCGAAACCGCCATGCGTGTTGCCGCCGGGGCCGTCGCACGCAAGGTGTTGCAGGGCGTAACCGTTCGCGGCGCTTTGGTGCAGGTTGGACCGCACAAGATCGACCGGGCCAACTGGGATTGGGCGGAAGTCGATAACAACGCCTTCTTTTCTCCGGACGCAAAGGCCGCCGCATTCTGGGCGGACTATCTGGACGGCATCCGCAAGGCCGGGTCTTCCGTCGGTGCCGTCATCGAAGTCGTTGCCGAAGGTGTTCCCGCCGGTTGGGGCGCGCCGATCTACGGCAAGCTGGACACGGATCTTGCTGCTGCGATGATGTCGATCAATGCGGTCAAGGGGGTCGAGGTCGGCAACGGGTTCGATGCCGCAAGCCTGACCGGTGAAGACAATGCAGACGAGATCCGCCTTGATGATGTCGGCCGGCCCGTCTTCCTGAGCAACAATTCAGGCGGCATTCTGGGCGGGATCTCCAACGGCGATCCCTTGGTCGTCCGGTTCGCGGTCAAGCCGACGTCTTCGATCCTCACCGAGCGCAAGTCGATCACCAGCAAGGGTGAAGAGGTCAACGTCATGACGAAGGGCCGGCATGACCCTTGCGTCGGCATTCGCGCGGTGCCGGTCGGCGAAGCGATGATGGCTTGCGTTCTGGCGGACCATTTCCTGCGTCATCGCGGCCAGATCGGCTGACGGGCAGCTTCGCAGCGTTACAACTCGTTACAATTCCGGAAGGCAAGGGCCATGGACCTTGCCCGTCATCTCTCTAGTTTTATCTCCAGCATGACGTCTCATGCATTTCAGGGAGTAATGACATGAATGAAATGACGCCTGTGCGCCGTATGACGGCAAAGGACTTTCCTCAGGAGCTTCTGGATCTTTATGATTTCTACGCGCATGGAAAGATTACCAAGCGCGAGTTCATGAACGGGGCAGCAAAATTCGCGGTTGGTGGACTGACGGCGGCCATGCTGCTGGATCAGCTTTCTCCCAATTATGCGCTGGCACAACAGGTTGCTCCCGATGATGCGGGGATCGTCACCGAACGCATCACTTACCCGTCACCAAACGGCCATGGCGAGGTCAACGGTTATCTGGTGAAGCCCGCAGGTTCGACCGGCAAGCTGCCGGCGGTGCTGGTCGTGCATGAGAACCGAGGGCTCAATCCGTATATCGAGGATGTCGCGCGCCGCCTCGGCAAGGCCGGGTTCATGGCGCTGGCGCCGGACGGACTGACCTCGGTCGGCGGCTATCCGGGCAGTGACGATCAGGGTCGCGAATTGCAGCGTACGGTCGATGGCACCAAGCTGATGAACGATTTCTTCGCCGGCTTCGAGTATCTCCTCAACAGTGACGACAGCACCGGCAAGGTAGGGGCGGTTGGTTTCTGCTACGGCGGCGGTGTGGTCAATGCAATTGCGGTCGCCTATCCGGAGCTTGCCGCGGGCGTGCCTTTCTATGGACGTCAGCCGGATCCTGCGGATGTCTCCAAGATCGAAGCGCCCCTGATGCTGCAATATGCAGAGCTGGACGAGCGTATCAATGCAGGCTGGCCGGCGTATGAGGAAGCTCTGAAGGCCAACGGCAAGACCTACGTGGCGCATATGTACCCGGGCGTGAACCACGGCTTCCATAACGATACGACACCACGCTACGACGAAGAGGCTGCAAAGCTCGCAGAGCAGAGAACCGTCGACTTCTTCAAGGAAAACCTGATGTAGGGTTGCCTGGGTCTGCTCGTCTCACCTCATCCCGGTTCCGGCTTTGCCCCGCCGGGATGATCATGATGAGCAGGCTTGGTTTGGTCGTTTTCCAATAAATTGCGGCCCGGCTTGGTGCCGGGGCCGCGATATCTCAGACAAACTTGAAGGCGCGGATGCGGCTCAGGATTTCTTCCGGGTCGGCTGCAAGCGTGTGCAGGTTGATCGCAATCAGCTCCCGGCCATGCTCGCGCGGCGTGCGCTTCCAGTTGCGCATCATGAACTTTTTCCAGACCGGAAAGGTCTGTGCCTTGGTGACGGCGTCATCCAGTGAACGGGTCAGGAGGACGTCCAGCCGGACCAGCTCAATGTTGCGGACGGACGTCCGTTTGACGTCCGTCATCCGGATTGCGGCCCAGTCGATGAAACCGATGCGTTCCACATAAAGCCCGTCTTCGTTGGCGCCGAGCTGTGGCTTGCCTTTTTCGATCATCGGATAGTGCCAGAAGGCAATTGCGAGCGGGGCGAGGGCGGCGAGGGCCAGCAAGGGAAGATTGCCGACAATCCCGATCACGGCGAACAGAATGCCGAGGATGAGGCTGCCGTAGACAATGCTTTCGCTCTGACTGCGGTTAAAGCCGACGGTGAAGGGCACCGGTGTCGGCTTCACGTTTTCCTCTTGTTTGACTGCCTCTTTGTTCGCCGCCATGAAAGGCCCCTTCCGAAGGATCCTCAGGTGTCGAGGATCTCTGTTTCGTCAATCTTGATGTCGAAGCCTTCCAGCCCAACGTAATGACGCTCACGGGAGGCCAGCAGGCGAATTGAACTGACGCCCAGGTCCTTCAGGATCTGTGCACCAAGCCCGACCTCACGCCATTGTTCCTGTCTAGCTTGTGCGGAGCTGTGTTCCTCGGAATCAGCGGCTTCAAAGTCGGATCTCGGCCGCTTGGACTGACGGGCAACGCCCACCGACCCTTCGCGGAGATAGACGATGACACCCCGGCCTCGATCCGCAAAGTGTTTCATGATCTGGTCGAGTGGCTGGACGTCTCCGAAGACATCATCGAGCACGGATTCCAGTTGCAGACGCACCGGGACGCTGCGGCCGTCCAGAATGTCGCCGTAGACGATGGCCAGATGGTGCATCGGGTCATACGGGGTGGAATAGGTGGTGGCATAGGCCGGGCCGAAAACCGTGTCGACGGGCTGTTCGTTGACCCGTTCCACCAGTTTCTCGGTACGCTGGCGCCAGGCGATCAGGTCGGAAACAGAAACCATCTTCAAGTCGTGCTCGGCTGCAAACTCGGCAACCTGCTGGCCGCGTTTCACGGTGCCATCGTCGTTGACCAGCTCACTGATGACGCCAACCTGCTCCAGTCCGGCGAGACGGCACAGGTCGACGGCAGCTTCCGTATGGCCGGAGCGGATCATGACACCGCCTTCCTTGGCCACCAGCGGGAAGATGTGCCCGGGGCGGACGAAGTCGTCAGCGCCGACATTGGGGTTTGCAAGTGCGCGTACGGTAGAGCAGCGCTCTTCGGCCGAAATGCCGGTGGTCAGTCCCTGGCGGTAGTCCACGGAAATGGTGAAAGCGGTCGCAAGCGGAGCATCATTTTCGGCAACCATAGGGTCAAGACGCAGGCGCCGTGCATGGGCAACCGTCATCGGCGCACAGATGATGCCTGAGGTGTGACGCACCATGAAGGCCATCTGTTCCGGCGTGACCTTGGCGGCGGCAACAATCAGATCGCCTTCGTTCTCGCGGTCGTCATCGTCAGTCACGACCACCATTTCTCCACGTTCGAATGCGCGGATTGCTTCTGCGACACGGGCCTGGGACACGGGATGCTCCTTGGTTGTAGACAGTCCGAGAAAGTCGTTGGGGGTTACGGCGCCATTGGTGGCAATGGCGATCTTGCGGGCCATATCCCGCGAGACCCAGACATTGGGGTCGTTGCATAGGGCGGTTACGGAGGCAGGCGACAGGTTGGCGCGGCGCGCAAAGGCGCTGCGGCTTTCCCCTGTCTGCAAGAGCCATAGATCCAATCTCATGGCGTTCGATATACGCCTGATTGTTTTCAGTCTCAAGAGAAGGAACGAGATTTTTCAGTATTACTGAAAGATCAGTCGCTTTTGATAAACTCCGCGACGCGGGAGACAAAGGCAGGCACCATCCAGCTCTCTTCAAGCCCTGCGGCCTTGGCGATACCCGTCAGGTCTTCGCTGAGATAAGAGGTAAAATAGGGCTCGTGGAAAAGCTGCGGAAAGACCGACAGAAGGCCGTCATATTCCGGCACGTCTCCGGTTTGCAGGCTGTCGACGAAAAGAAAGGAGCCGCCGGGTTTCAGAACGCGTGCGACCTCCGAGATGACCTGACGCCGGATTTTCGGCGGCAGTTCATGGAACAGGAAGACGCAGGATACGACGTTGAGAGAATTGTCCGCAAACGGCAGGGTTTCGGCCAGGCCGCAGATATAGCCGGCACGGCGCGACGGCAGGCGCTCACGGGCAACGTTCAGATAGGGTTCCGACAGATCGAGCCCCGTGCCCTTGAGGCGCGGAAATGCGGCCAGGGCAGGCCGCAAGAGACCTCCGGTGCCGCAGGCGATATCAAGATACGAAACGTGGCGTTGGTCCTTGCGGCGCAAGATCCTGGCGAAAGGTACCAGGGCCCGTCGGCGCATGGCGGCAGTGGCACCTGAAAAAAGCACATCCACCTGGAAGTCATAGAGCCTGGCACTTTCCTCCGACAGCCAGCCATCGGTCTGAAAGTGAAAATTCTGCCGGTAATAGCGCGGCAGTGCAGCGGCAAATCCTTCGGTGGCATTGACCTCCTGATGTGCACCGCTTGCGCGACGGCGTGCCACCTCCGGCACGTCCTTGAAGAAGGCACGGCTGGTCGCGATCAGCTCGCCCGGCGTCATGGTGCCATCGGAAGGCAGCGGATAAATCCCGTCCTCGACGGACTTCAGATCATCCGCAAAAAGCTTGACGATGTCCGACAGCATGCGCCTTTGGCTCGGCACCGGGCCGATCGGCACCACCTTCGGCGTTTCCGGAAGCTGTTTCTGGAGATCCCGGTTCATCCGCCGCATGGCTTCGGAATGAAGGGTGTAGAGCGCGACCCGGCTGCCCTGGTAAAGCGCATAGCGCGTTCGCCGGGCAAGGCTCAGGAGCGGCGGCAGGCTGCGGGTTCCTTTGACAGGTCCGAATTCCTCATCCGCCGCGCTCATGGCTCACTCCCTGATCAAGGTCTGGTCAACACCGCCACTGCTTCAATATGGGGCGAATAGTGGAACTGGTCCACTGGTGTGACGCTTTGCAGCACGTAGCCGCCGTCGAGCAGGATGCGCAGATCCCGGGCAAGCGTCGCCGGATTGCAGGAGACGGCAACAATCGTCTTGACCTTGGATAGCGCCAGTTGCTCTGCCTGGGCTTGAGCGCCTGCGCGCGGCGGGTCGAAAACCACGGCGTCGTAAGGCTCCAGCTCTTCCTTCACCAGCGGCCTGCGTGACAGGTCTCGCCGTTCAAAGGTTACCTTCTTCAGGCCTTGGGGTTTGCGCAGGGCCTTGTCAAAGGCGGCCAGTGCCGCAGCATCGCCTTCGACCGCATGCACATTTGCCTGTCGGCCGAGCCTGAGCGCGAATGTGCCGACGCCGGAGAAGAGATCTGCAATTGTCTTGGCCTTGCCGACACCGTCAATTACCAGCTTGGAAAGCGCATGTTCCGCTGCCAGCGTCGCCTGGGCAAACCCGCCGGGCGCGGCAACAATACCGATGCCGCCCATGTCGAGCAGCGGTGGGCGGAGCTCCAGAATGACTTCGCCGTTGACCGAGAGCCGGGCAAGGTTCTGATCGACGACCTTTTGCGACAGGGCCGGGATCTTGCGCTCGTATCCTTTGTCGGCCTTGTCGAGAGCCACATCCAGACCGGTGGTCGTTACCAGGACGGTCATCCGCAGTTCACCCTTTTTCGGCAGCACTTCCGAGGCAAGGGACTTGAGGCCGGGCAGCGCTTCAACGATGACCGGGTCCAGCACCGGGCATTCGGCGATATCGACCAGCCTGTGGCTGGCCTTTTCATGGTAACCGAGCAAGGTGTGGCGTCCGGCGCGGGTGGCCGTCAGTACAGCCCGGCGGCGCCCCCCCATGGTCGCAGCTACCGTCCCGGAAACTTCGGTCTCGATGCCACGGTCGCGCAAGGCCTTTTCGACCAGCCCGCTTTTCCAGACAAGGTATGGCTCTTCCGCAAGGTGCTGTACGGAACAGCCGCCGCAGGCGGAGTAATGACGGCACACGGGTTCGATCCGGTCCGGTGACGGCTTTTCGATCACAGGCTTTTGGGCGCGCCCGTCCACGACTTTCGCCCGGACGATTTCCCCGGGCAGGGCCCCGGCCACGTAGATCGGCCCGGTCTCCGTCTCGGCAACGCCGTCGCCGCGGTGACCGAGCGTGGTGATTTCAATCTCTCTCTCGCTCATGGGCGAGCGATAACGCCAAGTAGGGGTTTGGGCAAGTCTTGATCATGGGACGTGCTTTCCGCTCCCTTGATGGAAACAGGCTTTTGCGCTTTCACCAGACGTCGAAGGAGATGAAAGGCGACAGCCCTCAGTCGGCTTTCTTTCCGTAGAGCAGCCATTCCGCATTGCCGTCACCACCCTTGACGGGCGAGGGGACGAGGTCGCCTGCCTGCCAGCCGGGAATGGTGCCCAGCCAAGCTTGCAGGGATTTTGCGGTCTCTTCGGCAATTGCCGGATCGACCAGACCGCTTTTGCCGATTTTGTCCTTGCCCGCCTCGAATTGCGGCTTCACCAGAAAGACGCCTTCAGCACCCGGTGCAGCCAGCGCAAGAGCGGGAGGAAGGGCAAGCTTTAGCGAGATGAAGCTGACATCCGAGACAAGTAGAGCCGGAGCGTCTCCTCCAAGGTCCTGTGAGGTCAGGTCCCGGGCGTTGAGGCCGTCGCGTGCGGCCACCTTCGGGTCTGACTTCAGACTGTCGTGCAACTGACCATGCCCGACATCGATGGCGTGAACCTTGTTGGCCCCACGTTCCAGCAGAACCTGGGTAAATCCGCCTGTGGACGCGCCGATATCGAGGCAGATCCGGCCTGTGGGGTCGACCGTGAACCGGTCGAGGCCTTCGATCAGCTTCAGCGCGGCCCGGCTGACATAACCGGAAGCGGGATCTTCAACCGTGATGCTGGCGTCCGCCGAAGTCTTCTGCGCCGGTTTGGTGCATAGATGACCATCGACGCTCACCGTTCCGCGTAGGATTGCGTCACGCGCCCGTGCGCGGCTCGGAAAGACACCCGTATCGACAAGATGCTGGTCGAGGCGTTGTTTGGACATGCAGCCTTCAGAAGCAGCCGGCGATTGCCGAGATCAGGCGGTCGGCATAAACCCGCTCACCGGCATACAGCCACAGAAACGCCGAAAGCGCGACGAGGCCCGTCGCGCCGGCGGTCAGTCCCATGAACAGCGGCATGCGCATCGTGTCCGGCTTGCTCCAGCTATCGCCTCAGGAAGAGGCGGGCGCGTTGTCGATCAGCCTGCGCAGCTTCTTCAGGGCATTTTCCTCCGCCTCACCATAGGCAATGGTTCCGACGAACTTGTTGTCGGCGCTCATCAGGTAGACGGCAGCGGAATGGTCCATCGTATAGTCGCCATCGTCAAGTGGCACCTTCTTGGAATAGACCCGATAGGCCTTCAGCATCGCATCGATCTGTTCCCGCGAACCGGTCAGCGGAACGATACGCTTGTCGAATGCCCAGACATAGTCACGCATGACTTCGGGCGTATCGCGTTCCGGATCCACAGTGACGAAAGCATAGTTGAGCTTGTCCGCATCCGGTCCGAGTTCGGCCATCCAGCCCTGAAGTTCGGAAAGGGTGGTCGGGCAGACGTCCGGACAGAAGGTGAAGCCGAAGAACATCACTGTCGGCTTGGTGGAGAAGGTCTCGTCGGTCACCGTTTCGCCTGTGCCGCTGACAAGTTCGAACGGGCCGCCAATGGCCGCAAGCGGCTCGATCAAGGCACCGGTGCCCTTGTTGCCGGCAGTCTGCTGATAGACCAGAACACCGGACACGACAGCGAGCACGGCAACAGCAGCCCAGGCCACATACCGGAAGAGTTTCAAACCAGACATCGGTTTCGTCCTGCTTTGGCCAGAGCCTTCAGTGCCGGCTTCGAGACGGGCTGGCGGCTCTGACGCTTGAAAAAGAAATTGCCGGGCGTTGTCTCTTCACCGAGACAGCGCCCGCTGACGGGGCTTAGTTCTTGCCGTGATCCATCTTGCTATGGTCCATCGCACCATGCGCAGCTTCGCCATCAGGTGCCTTGGCGCCCATCTTGGCAACAGGAAGTTCGATGGCAACGTCCCCGGCCTTTTCGAAGGTCAGGACAACCGGAATGCTGGTGCCTTCTTCGAAGGATTGGTTCAGGCCCATGAACATGATGTGGAAGCCGCCCGGTTGAAGTGCAACCGTTTCGCCAGCCGGGATGTCGATGCCATTTTCCATCTTGCGCATTTTCATCACGCCGTCGGTGACTGCCATCTCGTGGATTTCCACCTTGGCGGCAACATCTGAACTGACCGCGACAAGGCGGTCTGCGTCGGTACCGTTGTTGACGATCTCGACGAAACCACCACCAGCCTTTGCTTTGGGCGGGGTCGCGCGGGTCCACGGTTGGGTCAGCGTCAGTTCACCAACCTTGTAGTCACTGGCAAGGGCGGACAGGGAGACAAGCGAAAGGGCGGCTGCAGCCGCAACGGATTTCCAGAGTTTCATAATGCTATTCCTTGAGGTCTGAGAAGTTGGATATTCTTTCAGATCAAGGAAGGGGGAGCCCTGATGGCAGTAGCTCTATAAGGAACGGCCAGAACAGCCTGTTGCCCTGCCGGAACACGGTCAGTGGCGGAAATCGCGGGTGACAGGTTCACAGGGGCGAAAGCACTCGCAAGGCAGGGCGCGATAGCGCAGCCATGAGCACAGACCGGGCCGCATTGGCAGGTGAGCGGGTTGTGTGGCCCAGGAAGGCTTTGTTCTTGCCCGGAGGGCTGGCAGAGACTGGTAAGGCCCGCTGCAACAGCTGCGTCCGGCGTCAGCGCGCTGGCGAGAACCAGCAGAACAAGCCGCATTGCAAAGGCAAGGGTTGCCAGCGCCACCAGAGGGTGGCGCTCCTGCCTTAGCTGTTGCAGCTTTGTGATGCGCGCATTCATGCTAGCGGCTATAAGCCGGTTGCAATGCCGTGTCGAGGGGCGAAACCGCGCAGGTGCATGGGCTGAGGCCTGTCACCCGCGGCGTGGCTGTGTCAGCTCTTTGGAGTTGTCTTGTCTGCAGTCGCATCCGGCGCTTCTTCCGTTGCGGCGCCTTCAGCGGACGCGTTGTTTTCCTCTGCCTCTGCATCGGATGACGATTCGAAATTGTAGATGTCATCTTCGTAGGCGGGGAAATCTTCAGGTGCGATGACGTATTCTTCTGCTGCTGCATCCAGCGGTTCAGCCGAGATAACCGAACCGACCTGTGCCGTGGAGGCGTATTCGAAGTCGGTCTTTTCTTCCGCTGTCGGTGCCTGACGGGTCAGGACGCGGGCAAGGATGAAGATCACCATCAGGATATTCGAACCGATGATCATGATGTAGAGCCCGGACGGGCCGGTGTTGCTCATGATCATCGAGGCGGCCAGCGGCCCGATGATCGATCCGATCCCGAACGACAGCAGCATGCCAGACGACGTGGCGACAAAATCTTCCGCTGCCGCGTGGTCGAAGGCGTGCGCAACCGCGATTGCATAAAGCGGTTGGACGACCATGCCCATGGCCACGGCGCTCAGTACGGCAACCGTGAAGTCCTTCGGCGAGAAGAACACGATAGCAGCCGAGACGGCAGCGGTCGCGATCCCCAGCCCTGCGATCACAAGGCGTCGGTCAATGCGGTCGGACAAACGCCCAACCGGCCACTGTGCGATAAGCCCGCCGCCGACGATGGCTGCCGCATAAAAGGCGGCTTCCTTGGTCGAGAGGCCGATCTGGGACCCATAGAGCGAAGACAGCGTCAGCAGGGCTCCTTGAGAACTGCCGATAAACAGCACGCCGATGAAGGCGGCAGGGGAGTTCTTGTAGAGCTTGACGGGCTGGAACCGCACCAGCGTGATCGGCGCAGGTTGGGTCGAGGTGGTCAGCGATACGGGCATCACCGCAAGGGACACCATCACCGAGGCAATCGCGAAGGGGATGAAATCGGCAATATTCATCGACGCGATCGAGATCTGGCCCAGCATCAAGGCGCCGAACAGGATGACGATGTAGAACGACATCACCGTGCCGCGGTTCTCGTTGGATGCGCTTTCGTTGAGCCAGCTCTCGACGATCATGTAGAAGCCGGCAAGGCTGAAACCGGAGATCATGCGGATGATCATCCAGGCGTAGGGATCGATGAGCACGGGATGCAGGATGGCGGCGGCCGACATCAGCGAGACAAGTGCGGCAAAGGCACGAATGTGCCCGGCCCGCATGATCACCAGAGGCGCGCCGAGACAGCCAAGCACCATGCCGAAGAAATAGGCCGAAGAGACCAGACCGATTTCGAAGTCGGTGAAGTAAAACCGTTCGGCGGCCAGCGGCAGCAGTGTCGTCTGCAGACCGTGCCCGAATATGAGCAGGGCAACGGACAACAAGAGAGCGGACACGGAAAGAAGGGTCTGAGCCATGGCTGCATCCTGACGATGGATCGCCGCAGCTCCAACAGAAGCGTTGCGGCCGGTATCGTGCTCCAGAAATAAAACAAAAGCGCCGGTTTGATCCGACGCGTCTGTTTCTTTCGACCAGCCTTTTCAGGTATGGCGGCCTGTGTCAATCAGCTTTGAAACCCGCTCCCCAATCGACTTTGTCCATTGCAGCTTGTCGCGTGCTGTAGCCTGTAGCCTGAAGACCGGTCAGGCGCGTTGCGGCGCGCTGACGGAGGCCGTTCCGAGTGCGGTGAAGACGGTCTTCAGGATGCCGTCGCAGGTGAGGCCTGCCCGGGCATACATCAGGTCCGGCTTGTCGTGGTCGAGATAGGCATCCGGCAAGGCAAGGGACCGCACTTTCAGTCCGTTGTCCAGCAAGCCTTCCTCGGCAAGCCGGGTCAGCACATGGCTGCCGAAACCACCGGCGGAGCCTTCTTCGATCATCACGAGAACTTCATGCTCGCGGGCAAGACGGCGGATCATGTCCATGTCGAGCGGCTTTGCGAAGCGGGCATCTGCGACTGTGGTCGAAAGACCGGCCGCATCCAGTTCGTCCGCAGCCTTGAGGCATTCGCTCATGCGGCCACCGAAGTTGAGAAGGGCAACCTTGGTGCCCTCCCTGCGGATGACCCCCTTGCCGATTTCAAGCACGCTGCCGCGCTCCGGCATCTCCAGGCCGACACCTTCGCCGCGAGGATAGCGGAAGGAGATCGGGCCTTCGTCATAGGCAACGGCAGTTGCCACCATGTGGCGCAGCTCCACTTCGTCCGAAGCCGCCATGACGACAAAGCCGGGAAGGCAGGTCAGGAAAGCGGTGTCGAAAGCGCCGGCATGGGTCGGGCCATCCGCACCAACGAGGCCTGCACGGTCAATCGGGAAACGCACCGGCAGACCCTGGATCGCCACATCGTGGACGACCTGATCATAGGCGCGCTGCAGGAACGTGGAGTAAATCGCGCAGAAGGGCTTGAAGCCTTCGGTGGCAAGACCCGCAGCAAAAGTGACCGCGTGCTGTTCGGCGATACCAACGTCGAAGGTGCGTTTCGGATAGGCTTCGCCGAACAGATCAAGGCCTGTGCCGTCCGGCATGGCAGCTGTAATCGCGACCACCTTGTCGTCCGTTTCCGCTTCCTTGATCAAGGACGTCGCAAAGACGTTGGTGTAGCTGGGCGCATTGGCCTTCGGCTTGGACTGCTTGCCGGTGACGACATCAAACTTGGCAACGCCGTGATACTTGTCCTTCGCCCCTTCGGCAGGAGCATAACCCTTGCCTTTCTGCGTGACCGCATGGATCAGGATCGGGCCATGGTGGGTGTCGCGGACATTCTTCAGAACAGGCAGCAGGTGTTCCAGGTTATGACCGTCCACCGGACCGACATAATAGAAACCTAGTTCCTCGAACAGCGTGCCGCCCGTCCAGAACCCGCGGGCATATTCTTCAGCCCGAGCCGCCTTTTCGAACATGGGTTTGGGCAGGTTCTTCACCAGGTTCTTGGCCGCATCGCGCAGGGTCTGGTAGGTCGGGCCTGAAACGAGCCTGGCCAGATAGGCGGACATGGCGCCGACCGGCGGCGCAATGGACATGTCATTGTCGTTCAGGATGACGATAAGGCGAGAGCCGAGATGGCCGGCGTTGTTCATCGCCTCGTAGGCCATGCCGGCGGACATGGCGCCGTCACCGATCACCGCTATGACATTATTGTTTCCGCCCTTCAGATCCCGTCCGGCGGCCATGCCGAGGCCTGCCGAGATCGACGTCGAGGAATGGGCTGCACCAAACGGGTCAAAGTCGCTTTCGGCGCGTTTCGTGAAGCCGGACAGGCCATCGCCTTGGCGAAGCGTGCGAATGCGGTCGCGGCGTTCCGTCAGGATCTTGTGCGGATAGCACTGGTGGCCGACGTCCCAGATGAGCTTGTCTTCCGGCGTGTTGAACACGTAGTGCAGTGCGACAGTAAGTTCCACGACGCCAAGCCCGGCGCCCAGGTGTCCGCCAGTAATCGACACGGCGTCAATCGTTTCCGCACGCAACTCTTCGGCGAGCTGCTTGAGTTCGCTTTCATCGAGCAGGCGCAGATCGGCCGGGGACTTGACCTTGTCAAGAAGCGGGGTATCGAGCTTGGAAGTCACTCTGGAGGTAGCTCCACGATTTGAAACATGGCGGGCAGGCATACACCAACCGGATATAGGGCGCAAATCGGGCAGGGGGTATGCGCCAAATTGGCCTCATGATTTCGGTCGAAAATTTACCCCGCCTTTGCCTCAAAAGACTTAAGACGGTGTTTGGCAGAAACCGTGCAATTTTTAGTGAAAATACGCGCAATCACCCCATTGGGTGATGCAAAGCATTTGGAACTGGCCTAGGGAATGGGTGTGGTCGATGGGGCCACGTGCACAGTGATCAACTGGGAGTCGTAATCCACGGCTCCATTTTTTTGTGCGTTGGTCGCTTTCCGGTTGCTGAATCAATAGTGATAGCAACTGGCTTCAACACAAAATTCTGCGTTCCTGAGTACTTTCAAAACAGGCGGGCGATCCGGTGGACGAGCCGTGCGAGTTGAAGTTGTGTGTGCGCTCCGGTCTTTTCGTATATCCGTCGCAGATGTGTTTTTGCAGTGTTCTGCGTGATGCCGAGATCCTGGATCGTGGTGCTCAGTGCGCCGGTCATGGTCAGATGCCAGGCCAGACGTGCTTCGGAATGTGAAAGTTCGTAGTGATCCTGAAGGCAAATTTCGACCTCTTCCGGAGGGTCTTTTGATGTTGTCGTGCGGATCAAAAACAAAGGTTGTGCGCAGGCGTCCGGCGGCAGGCTCGGGCACGAAATGGTCTCCAGCGACACCCGGCAGACAAGACCGCTCTCCGGTGCGGGACAAAAAAGGACGCTTGTCGGGTCTGCGATGCCGCCGTCTTCGAAAGTCGCCAGTTGTTCCTGCAGGGCAATCTCAAGGCGTCTGCTGTTGATCGCCAGGTGCCGCTGCCGACGGACGGCGATATCCAGTTCGTTCAACCTTTCCAACCCCTCTGACGTCTCAGCAAGTATCACCCGGTTAGCGTCGACAAGAACCGCAGCGCTCTCCTGTTCCAAAAGCATCAATTCCTGGAGCTGGTTTTCGAGCCGTTGTTTTTCCAGTTGGAAGTGCAGATCGAGTGCGGGCAGCAGCGCACTGACGAGGGTGTGAAAGGTCGCGCTGGCCCGGTCCGCGTCAATCCTTTCGGTGCTGTATCCTCTGAAAAGACAGCCAAACAGGACGGAAGAGTGTGCAGTGCGCCTGACTGGGGTAATCAGCCCGGGAGCATTTTTCAGCCAGTTGTCTGCCATATTCGCATCTGAGTGCGAAGTTTCCTGCGATCCGGTGGCGGGGGCGGATGTCGTCTGTCGATGGTTCGCCAGGGATGTCTTTGAATAGGGGTAGAGCGGGGAGGCTTCGGTGAGCAGGAACTCAAATGCGGAGTTGCCGCTCACCGTTTCAATGCGGCTAAAAAGGGTCGCGAGCTCTCTGGCCTGGTCTTCGCCGCCAAGGGACCTTAACGGTGTCCCGTCTCCATCGTATTCGGCAAGAAAGGTTCTGCAGTTCAGTTTGCCGTCGATGAAGTTCAGTACTGGGGGCCAACCTTCAGGTTGTAGCGGACGCTTGAGTATCCGCATAAGTAGTTCTATGTGGTCGCGTTGGCTGAGTGCCGGCATGCTCTGCTGTGTCTATTAATGATTACATTGTCGAGGCTCTATTTTGACAATATTTTTATCAACTTATCGAATAAATTGCAATAAATCTGCCAATAGTAACCTAGGGTACGCGTGGTCGAATGATCGTTGAATAGTATGAAATTTATTATGTCAGAATATGGGTGGAACTTGGGCTTACTTCAAAATGAATACAGTGGATGCTGGCTTGTGCTGGTGGATTGGCCGCAGTTGACGCCGTCTTCTCGATAAAGGTGGCCGACACATCAACGAGGCGGCGCGCTCGCAAAGCCGGCGATATTCCGGTTGGCGATTGAGCAGCCGCTAGCCGGTCAAGACGATGAGGGATGACGTAAGCTAAAAGCGTCCGCCGGCTGAACAGGCCGCGTTTCAAGGCTGCTCTGATCGCGATTTGACGGTATTGCGTCTGGTCGAACTGGAAAATGACCTTGTCGGATTACTGCGGGTCGAGTGCTTCGGTACCGCTGGCTTCGCCATTTTGACCCAGTTGGATCTTCTCGACCTTGGCTTCCGCCGATTTCAGAAGTGTGTCGCAATGTTTGCGCAGCGCGTCACCGCGCTCGTACATGTCGATGCTTCGCTCCAGCGGCACGTTCCCTTGCTCGAGTTCCCGCACAATGGTTTCCAACTGCTTCAGCGCTTCTTCAAAGGAAAGGCCGGCAATATCGTTGGCAGCATCGGTCATCGGTCGGATCCCGTTTGTCTGGATGGCATCTGGTCTTGAGGGAAACTTGCGGTCTGAGGGCCGAAGGTCAAGGTTTCATTTGGGCCTTCAGACGGTCATCCCCGTGCTTTTCGATCTTGCCGCGCCGAAGCGGGATCGCTTAGCCCGTCATCAACGTCATGACATGGGCTGCGACCGATCGCGCCAGGCCCTCGAGATCGTATCCGCCTTCAAGGACGGAGATCAGGTGACCGTTACTATGAGCATCGGCAACGTCCATCAGCGCGCGCGTTGCCCAGGCAAAGTCGGCTTCGACAAGATTAAGGCCCCCAAGCGGGTCGCGCATGTGCGCATCGAAACCTGCGGAAATGATAACCAGCTCCGGCGCGAAGTGATTGAGGCGAGGCAGCAGCAGGACTTCGAACGCTTCCTTGAAGCCGGTTCCATCCTCCCCCGGGGCCAGAGGTGCATTTACGATCGTGTTGGCTTCTCCGGTCTCCGAGGCGGCTCCTGAGCCCGGATAGAGCGGCATCTGGTGGGTGGAGCAATACATTACCGTGGGATCGTCCCAGAAAATGTCCTGCGTGCCGTTGCCGTGGTGAACGTCGAAATCGACGATGGCTACCCGCTCCAGTCCGAACTTTGCCTGCGCATAACGCGCGGCGACCGCTGCGTTGTTGAAAAAGCAGAAGCCCATGGCGCGGTCTTTTTCAGCGTGGTGGCCTGGTGGGCGCGAGGCGGAAAAGGCGTTGTTGACCTTTTTCGTCAAGACCTCGTCGACGGCACGGCATGCACCGCCAACGCCGCGAAGCGCTGCTTCCCAGGTGCCGGGCGACATGGTGGTGTCCGCATCAACCCGGGCTGTTCCTTCCGCCGGCGCGAGCCGGTGGATCTGGTCGACGTAGCTCATCGGGTGGGCGCGGGCGATGTCCTCAACGGTTCCCATGGGGGCAAGGTCGCGTTCCACGGACTGGAATTTTTCGTGCTCCAGGATCCTGTCGATCGCCCGGATCCGGTCCGGTCGCTCCGGATGCCCCACGGGTGTCAGGTGGTCGAGATAGGACGAATGATGCAGAAGCAAGGTAGACAAGGGGGCGTTTCCGGAAGGTCGATTGTTATCTTTTGTCGGCTCTGCATCAGAACGGTTGCCGGACAGGCTGTCAATTCCCGCATTGGAATAACGACTGCGGCAAAATTGGTGAACCGCGGAAAGGAGAGCCGGGAGTTCGGGGGGGGCATTTTAGAAAGTCAGGTCAGGCTGAACTCGGACCCCGATACCGGTTCCACATGGGGCTTGTCCCGCATCGCGGGAGAGGTGGCTTAAGTCTGATCTGGGAATTCGCTTGAACTTCGCTTGAAAACTTTCGCCATCGCATTGAGTGCGTTTGAGGCAGGTGTCGTACATGAGGCAGCTGACTGGGCGAGTGTCGCACGCGTCCCGGTGTGCCGGCTTCAACTTCGGCTGATCGGACTTGGGTCATGAAAGGGAGGGTCAAAAAAAGGGGCCGGCTCTTTGCCGGCCCTTACCGAGGTGCGAGCACCGCAATGCCCGAGGGGAGGTCCGCTGCATCTCAAATCTGATTCTTAAACTACGTGATTCCAGTAAGGGAATGCGAGCTTTTTACCGTAATCCATTTGGGGCATGGTGTTGATAAGTTTGCAGTAGAGGGTCGTATCTCGATAGATATTGTATGATTTGCTTAACCAAAATCGAGTTGCGACGGCGACGGTTGCTTGTCCGTTAAAGCGGAAACTTGCGTCTCTTTTCGGTTAACTTAAGGCGATCCGGATTCAGCTTGAATTTTAGCGCCTGCTTCCGAGTTGCTGTTTTTTAAGGCCTTTTGTTTTGGTGCCGAAGAATGCGCCAAAACATTGCCGGATGAATTTAGCCGGCTCATTCCATCGCAAGCGTTGATCGGGGTCAGTCGCGTGGTGCTGCCGCACGGCGCAGCCGATCGTTGATCGCTTCGCCCAATCCAAAGCTGGGGATAAACTGCACCTTGATGACGCGGACACCCTTGGCGTCCAGAAATCGCATGGCGCGAAACAGATTTGCGGCAGCTTCGGCAAGGTCACCTGCCGGGCTCAGGTTGAATTCAGCCTGTGCACGATCAGCCCCTGGCAAACGATCAGCTCCGAAGGAGAGCAGTCCGTCTGCGGTGTTCACCTCGCTGGCGTTCAGTATCATCGCAGCGTCGGGGGCATAGTGAGACGTCAACATGCCGGGGGCCGCCGGGGCGTCCGGCCGCATGTCGGGACTGGCGCCTTGCAGCGATTGGCCAAGTACGCGTTCGATGTCCTCGCGAGCAAGGCCGCCTGGCCGCAACAGGCGCGGTGTGCCGTCAACCAGTCCGACAATGGTGGATTCTATACCGACGGCACAAGCGCCCGCATCAATGACGAAGCTGAGCGAAGGGCCGAGATCGGCAACGACGTCCTCTGCGCGCGTCGGACTGATCTTGCCTGAGCGGTTTGCGCTTGGCGCGGCGAGAGGCCTGCCGGTCTTTTCTGCCAGAAATCGCATCACCGGACCGACCGGAACCCGAAGCGCAACAGTCTGAAGTCCGGCAGTGGCCAGATCGGAAATCGTGGAATCCGGACGTTTGGGCACGACCAGCGTCAAGGGGCCGGGCCAGAAGGCTTCAGCCAGTGCAAGTGCGCGTTCGTCGAAAACACCATGTTCCAGTGCTGCATCCAGCGTCTGGACGTGGGAGATGAGCGGATTGAACTGGGGCCTGCCCTTGGCGGCAAAAATCTTCGCACAGGCCGTGCCGTTGGTGGCATCGGCGGCAAGGCCGTAAACGGTTTCGGTCGGCACCGCCACAAGGTAACCCGCCATCAGCGCAGCGCACACCGCATCTGCTTCAGGCGCTTCCTTCCAGTCAGGTGCCGCGATGTCGAGCGTCCAAGTCCGCATGTGCCTCACTCGCTTGCGTACCCGGCAGTCGAGAGCTGACCGGATGTGCGAAGATTTCGGTTCCGACAATGACGGTACAATGAGTTCCGGAAGGGCTCGAGCCGACCGGACATGTCATTTCCGCAATTGACCAAAAAGACGATGACCTGCCGCTGCGATACGGGTTGACGTTAACGTCAACGGGTCTATTGTCCTTTCAAACCGCTGTCGATAGCGCCTTTTGCGGAGTAGCCTTGCCGCCGTCAAGCTCGGAACAGCGAAAACCGCCATCCGGCGGCAAGAATCGAAAGCCAATTGGTTTTGGGAGGACCTGAATGTATCGCGCACCCGTCGATGAGATTGCCTTCACTCTGAAACATGTCTGCGGTCTGTCCGACCTGCAAAAGAGTGCCCGTCATGCCGAACTCGGCGACGATCTCGTCGATGCCATCCTGACGGAGGCGGGCCGGTTCGCCGCCGAGGAAATCGCACCTCTCAATGCAGTTGCCGACAAGCACGGCACACCGCTTGCCGATGGCAAGGTGTCTACTCCTCCGGGGTGGCGCGAAGCGTATCACGCATGGATCGAGGGAGGCTGGAACAGCCTGACTGCCGATCCGGAGTCCGGCGGCCAGGGCCTGCCGGTCATGATGTCGGCGGCGGCTCTGGAAATGTGGAACTCCGGCTCAATGGCATTCGCCATCGGACCGACCCTGACCATCGGCGCGATCGAGGCGATGGAAAAACACGCTTCGGAAGAGCTCAAGGCCAAATACCTGGAGAAGCTGGTTTCCGGCGAGTGGATGGGCACCATGAACCTGACCGAACCGCAGGCCGGTTCGGATCTGAACGCGCTCAAGGCAAAGGCCGAGCGTCGGGACGACGGCACTTACCGCATCTTCGGCCAGAAGATTTTCATTACCTACGGCGACCACGATCTTACCGACAACATCGTCCACATGGTGCTGGCACGCCTGCCGGATGCGCCAGCAGGCACCAAGGGCATTTCGCTGTTCCTTGTGCCGAAGTTCCTGGTCAATGACGACGGTTCCTTGGGCGAGCGAAACGACGTGAAGGTGGCCGGTGTCGAACACAAGATGGGCATTCACGGTTCGCCCACCTGCACCATGGTCTATGGCGACGAGGGCGGTGCTATCGGCTGGCTGGTCGGTGAGGAAAATCGCGGTCTGGCTTGCATGTTCACGATGATGAACAACGCTCGCCTTGCGGTCGGTATTCAGGGGCTTGGCGTGGCCGAGCGCGCCTATCAGCATGCGCTTGCCTACGCGCTGGAGCGCAAGCAGGGCAGGGCTCCGGGCGAGACCGGCGAAGGCATGAGCCCGATTGCCCGCCACCCGGATATCAAACGCATGCTGCTGGGCATGAAGGCGCGCACGCAGGTTGCCCGCGCCATCTGTTATGCCTGTGCCCACGCCATCGATATGTCGAAGATTGCCGAAGACGACGCTGGCAAGACCTTCTGGAACGAGCGTGCAAGCCTGCTGACGCCGATCGCCAAGGCGCTGCCGACCGACTTCGGCGTCGAGGTCGCTTCACTGGGTATTCAGATACACGGCGGCATGGGCTTCATCGAGGAAACCGGCGCCGCACAACATCTGCGCGACGCCCGCATCGCCCCGATTTATGAAGGCACCAACGGAATCCAGTCCATCGACCTGGTCATGCGCAAGTTGCCGCTGTCCGGCGGTGAGCACATCAAGGGCTTTATCGCGGAACTGCAAACGGTGGCCGACGAGGTTGCTGCCTCCAACCGCCCGGAATTCGGTGCCGCCGCAGATCGGCTCTCGGCCAGTATCCGGGATCTTGAGGACGCAACAAGCTTCATGCTGAGCGCGCAGGCGGACGGCAGGGTCGGCGATGCCCTGGCCGGGGCGACGCCCTATCTGCGACTGGCCGGGCTGACCCTGGGCGGCGCCTTGCTTGCCAAGGGTGCGCTTGCCTCGACAGGTGAACCGGCACAGCGGCTGTCAGAACGTACTCTGCTTGCCCGCAGTTTCTGTGAAACCACAATGGGGGAAACCGCCGGTTTGAAGTCGGATATTCTTCTGTCCGCCGAAGCCATTCAGGCGTTCGACGCCGAAGCCCTGGCGTCCTGAACCGCCTGATCGGAGTAGATGATGATCCGCAAGTCCCTTGAAGACGGAGTCCAGACCCTGCGTCTGGACCGGCCGGAAAAGAAGAACGCCCTGACCGGGCAGATGTACAGTGATCTCGCCGAAGCTCTGGAAACTGGCAACACGGATGCGGATATTCGCTGTCATCTGATCTGCGGCCTGCCGGAGGTTTTCACCGCCGGCAACGATATTGGCGACTTCCTGCAATACGCCGGCAAGACCGGGCTTGGGGAAACACCGGTCGTCCGGTTCCTGAGGGCTCTGGTTCGCAACGAAAAGCCGTTGGTTGCCTCGATAGACGGTATCGCCATCGGTGTCGGCACGACCTTGCTGATGCATTGCGACATGGTGTTTGCCAGCCCGCGCGCCCTCATCCGTTCCCCCTTCGTCGATCTTGGGCTTGTTCCGGAGGCAGGGTCCAGCCTGCTCGGACCACAGATCATGGGGCCGGCCCGGGCCTTTGAGCTGCTCTGCCTCGGCAACGCCTTTTCGGCCGAAAAGGCGGCACAGGCCGGACTGGTAAACGAGGTTGTCGAGGGTGACGTCGACGCGGCAGCACTTGCCTGCGCGAAGGAAATCGCCGCAAAGCCGCCCGAAGCAATGGCGCTTTCCAGGAAGCTTCTGCGCGGCGACACGTCTCAGCTGTCCGAGCGCGTAGAGGAAGAAATCAGGATCTTCGCCAGCCGGCTGAGTGCGCCGGAAACGATAGCTGCCTTCCAGGCTTTCATGACGAAAAAGAAGGCCTGAGCCACGTTTGCTCGGATGAGAAAATTTCAGACCGCAAGGTTGTCGCCGGAGAGCGGCTTACGGAGGAACCACCATGTCCCTGAAGGGCAAGACACTTTTCATCACTGGCGCATCGCGCGGGATCGGCAAGGCTATTGCGCTGCGGGCCGCGCGTGACGGAGCCAACGTTGCCGTTGCCGCCAAAACCGCCGAGCCACATCCCAAACTGGAAGGAACGATCTATTCCGCTGCCGAAGAGATCGAGGCGGCGGGTGGCAAGGCACTGCCGGTGCTGCTCGACGTGCGCGACGACGAAGCGGTCAAGGAAGCAATGTACAAGACCGCGGCGCATTTCGGCGGGCTCGACATTCTGGTCAACAACGCCAGTGCCATTCAACTGACCCCGCTGCAGCAGACCGACATGAAGCGGTTCGATCTGATGCACCAGATCAACACCCGTGGAACGCTTGCCTGTTCCAAGCATGCGATCGAATATCTGAAACAGTCCGACAACCCGCATATCCTGATGCTGTCGCCCCCTCTGGACATGCAGGAGAAATGGTTCGCGCCCTTCACGCCCTATTCGATCGCCAAATACGGAATGAGCCTGGTGGTGCTGGGGCTGGCAGGCGAGCTGCGCTCCAAGGGGATTGCGGTCAACGCGCTATGGCCACGCACGACCATCGCGACAGCGGCGATCAAGAACATCATCGGTGGTGACAAGATGATGCAGCAGAGCCGGACGCCGGACATTCTGGCCGATGCAGCCTATGAGATCTTCACCACACCGTCGAAGGAATTTACCGGACAATTCGTCATTGACGACACGTTCCTGGCCAGTCGCGGTGTGACCGATTTCGACAAGTATCGGGTGGACCCGAGCTTGGCACTGGCACCTGATTTCTTCGTCCCTGACGAGAGCAAGGCGCCGTGCGACCTGGGGCCGGTCAAGAAGTAGAGCCTGGTCTTCCAGACTGTTCAGAAGATCTAGGGGCCGCCGGATGTCGATCCGGCGGCCTTGTCATTTAACCGCGCATGGTTTTCAGGGCGGTCGCCCACTTGGTCAGCTCGCCCAGAAGCTGGGTGGCGCCTTCGCTCATCTTGTCGTTCGGCGTGAAGACGCTTTCATCGTTGATGAATTCCGGGAAGAAAGGAACCGGAACCACCTGCGGCAGAGCCATCACGTTGACGTTGCCGAGCAGCTCGCGCAGCGTCTGCGACGCGCGCAGGCCACCGGAAATCCCGCCGTAGCTGATGATGCCGGCCGGTTTGTAGTTCCATTCACGGTAAAGCACCTGAACGGCATTCACCAGCGATGCCGGCGTGAAATAGTCGTATTCCGGGGTCAGGAACAGGAACGCGTCTGCGTCGGCGACAATGCTGCTCCAGCGCTTGGTGTGGTCGTGGGTGTATTGCTGGGCAGCCGGATGCGCCGGCTCGTCCAGAAGCGGCAGGTTGATGTCGGCGAGATCGATGCTTTCCACCTCGAAGCCGCCATGCGCTTCGGCGGCACTGGCTGCCCATTTCGCGATCGTCGGCCCGACGCGGCCAGGTCGGGTCGACCCGGAGATGATCTTCAGTTTCAGCGACATGATGAATTCCTTAAGAAACAAAAGCTTGGGAGGAGTATCCAGACGATACCTCGGTATACGTTGGATACTGGTATGAAATGATGTAAGACTGAGCCGGCCGCAAGACGGCACTTTTTGGAAACCGAGGTATCCTTGATGAAACCGCTGGTAAAAACCGTCGAAGAGCTGCCGCGCGAACAGCTGCCGCACCACGAGGATCCGCGCTGCGTGCCGGTACGAAGACTGCTGCAAACTGTCGGCAGCAAATGGTGCAGCCTGGTGGTTGCCCATCTTGAGTATGAACCGCGCCGGTTTTCCGATCTCAAGCGGTCGATTGGCGGCGTGACCCAGAAATCCCTGACAGCGACCTTGCGTGAACTTGAAAAGGACGGCCTGGTCAACCGCGTCGTGACCCCCAGCATCCCCCCGCGTGTCGACTATTCGCTGACGCCGCTCGGCAGGACGCTTCTGGTGCCGCTGAAAGCGCTCACTAACTGGGCGATCGAGAACGAAGCCGCTGTCTCCTCGGCTCGCGAACGGTTCGAACGGGAGAACGGTCCGGACTGACCTGCGGGCTTGCAATCCGTTGTGTCCTCATGCAATTTGGCGTCGCCGACGAGGGCGGCTGCCGGATCCGCGGAAAGCGAAAGCACCCTGACTTCTGACGACATATGCCGGTTTTTCACCTGCGCCCGACACCAGCGGATCGCCCGGGCTTTCGACACAGGAGAAAAGCCATGTCCGCAGGACCTGCAACTTCCCTCGACGACTTCAAGAAATCCGCACGCCGTCTCAGAAAAGCCTTTCTGAAAGGCGAGGCGGGAGCCACTGAACGTGTATCCGCCCACGTAGACCCGGCAAAGCCCCTTCGCCACGCGGATTTTCTTCATGTGATTGCCCGTGAAGCCGGTCATGACAGCTGGCCGAAGCTGAAATTCACCCTCGAAGCAGCATCTCTGAGCAGGGAAGAGCGGGCAGAGCGTTTGAAACAGGCGCTCTATTTCGGCCAGCATTGGGTTACGGAAAAACTGCTTGCCGGTGACCCGACGCTGAAGGACGACAATTTCGGCCTTCAGGTTGCCCTGTACGACCTTGACGCCGTTCGCGGGGTGGTGGCAGCGGACGCTGCAGCCGCCACGCGCCTGGTCGGTGTGCGCTCGCCGATCCTGCATCTGGCATTTTCGAAGGAAATACATCGGCGTCCGGAACGGGCGGCAGACATGATCGCCATTGCCGAACTGTTGGTCGCCAACGGAGCGGACGTGAATGACGGTTACCCGGAAAGGCCGGGCGACAAACACAGGCTGTCCGCACTCTACGGCGCGTTGTGTCACGCGGATAATTTCGGACTTGGCCGTTGGTTGCTGGAACAGGAAGCCAGTCCCAACGACAACGAAAGCCTCTACCACGCCACCGAGCTTGAGCATCCGCGTGCGCTCGAACTCCTCTTGAAGCATGGCGCGCAGCCGGATGGGACCAATGCCTTGCCGCGCGCGCTCGACTTTGACGATGAAATCAAGGTCCGTCTGCTTCTGGAAGCCGGAGCCGATCCGAACATCACCGTACCGGACCATCCGAGCGGCCAGCCCATGAACACGATTCCTTCCCTGCATCAGGCAGCCCGGCGCGGTTGCTCGGTGAAGATTGTCGAGCTGTTGCTTGCCCATGGCGCTGATCCGGACACGGTTTGGGACGGCCATACCGGATACGCCATGGCGTTGATTTACGGCAATCTGCCGGTCGCCAAATACCTGGTGGAGAAAGGTCATGCGCACAAGCTGGACCGGAACGAACAGGTTCTGGCCGCCTGCGCCGAGGGAAAGACAAATCCGGGTAGTCTCGATACTGCGCGTCTGAGCAAGGAAGACAAAAGCCTGCTGACGCGGCTCGCCTTCATTCCAGGCAAGCTGGAACACATGAAGGCGCTGATTGCGGCCGGACTGGACCCGAATGAGCCCGACGACATGGGGCTGCCACCATTGCAGGTGGCAGGCTGGAACGGCCTTGCGGATGAAATGGCCTATTTCCTCTCGCTTGGACCGGATCTTACCCGCAAGAACCGCTTTGGCGGCGATGCTCTCGACACTGTCGTCCACGGTTCGGAATTTTCCCCGAAACGCCGTGAAGCCGATCATATTGCCTGTGCACGTCTGCTGCTTGAAGCCGGCAGCTTGCTTGATCCGCGCTACATCAGCGGATGCGGCAACGAGGAAATGGCACAGTTTCTCGAGGATTGGCTTGCCGGTTCAGCCGATGAAGCCGGCTCCCCGGCAATATTCCGGTAAGTTACAGCAATCTCAGGGTGCATTGCTGGCCAGTGCCCAAATCTGCTGTTAGTACTTCCACGTATTCAAGTGATTGTACGGGAACGGAGGGACTTCATGGAAAGCGCAATCGACCAGGTGAGTGTCTATACGCCACTGATCATCAACGCAGTGAAAGCCATCATCGTTCTGGTGATCGGCTGGTTTCTGGCCGGTTTCCTGTCGAGCATCGTCAAGAGCAGGATCGTGGCTCACCCGCGCATCGACGACACGATCGGCAGCTTTGCCGCATCCATCGTTCGCTGGCTCATCCTGCTCATCACGGTTATCGCGGTTCTGCAGCTCTTCGGCATTCAGGCCACCAGTCTTGTTGCCGTGCTGGGCGCCGGTACACTGGCCATCGGCCTGGCGTTGCAGGGAACATTGAGCGACATCGCCGCAGGCGTGATGCTGATCATCTTCCGGCCCTACAAGATGGGCCAATATGTTGATATCGGCGGAACGTCCGGAACGGTGAAGGATCTCAACATCTTCGTCACCGAGCTTGTGACGCCGGACAACGTTCAGATCATCATGCCGAACGGCAAGGCCTGGGGCACGGTCATCACCAATTTCTCGGCGCATTCCACCCGGCGTCTCGATCTGACCTTCGGCATCGACTATGGCGACGATATCGACAAGGCGGTGCAGATCATTCTCGATGTCGCCAACACGGACGAACGCGTTCACAAGGATCCGGAGCCCTGGGTCCGGTTGACCAATCTGGGAGACAGTTCGGTCGATCTTGGCGTCAGGCTGTGGTGTGATGCCGGAAACTACTGGGAACTGAAGTTCCACATGCTGAAGTCGGTCAAGGAAGCGTTTGATGCCGGTGGCATCTCCATTCCCTATCCGCATTCGGTCGAAATTCAGAAAGCTGGATAATACGGCGTACCATCGCCGCAGGGGAACGTCCGCTGCGGCGATTGTATTCCGATCAAAAGCCTATGCCGTCTCGCGGGTCTTGGTCTTCGGCTTTCGAGTTTCCTCAGGCTCGCTCGTGGCGGTGGCCTCTTCAGTCGGTTCCGACTTGCCCTGGTTCGGCGTTGATGCGTCCGCTGCAGAAGCTTCGAAGCCTTTTGAGTGTGGCTGTGTGCCTTCAGCGCCACCCTTTTCCGGTTCCGCATCGGCAGAGCCGGCGTCACTCTTGGCGACTTCCTGTACTTCTTCGCCTTCTTCGGCGTGGCTGTCTTTGTCCTTCTCCAACTGAGACGGCTCTTCAGGCGTTGCAGTGACGGTATCCGCCGCGCTCAACTTCTCCATGAGCGACGGGTCATTCTGCGCGTCCGCCTCATCGAAGGTGAGAATTTCGGTTTCTGTTTCTCCTGCATCAGGCTCCGCAAGAATGGTCTCCGGGGACAGCTCCTCGCCGGTCTGGTTGCTGGTTCTGATCTCGGTGAAAATGGGAAAGACAGGATCTTCCATTTCCGTTTCGCCGTCGTCCAGGTTCATCAGCTGACGCCGTTTGGTCAGCATGGCGACGTGGTTGCGCAAGTCCTCGTTTTCGGCCAGCAGCGCCTTGAAGTCCTGCGCCCTGAGGTTGAGCAACTGGCAATACCCGAGTGCGACGACATCCGCGCTGCGGCGGCCGCCGGTCATCAGCGCGATTTCACCAAACACGTCACCGCGGCCAAGACGGATGTTGTGGCTGGGTGCACGCACTTCCACCGCGCCGGACGCTATGAAATAGGCAGCATCACCGCGGTCACCCTTGCGGATCAGTTTCTCGCCCGGGGTCGCGAATTGCGGCCGCATCATCCGGCGAATGGCCTTCTGCTGCTTGCGGGTGAGGTCCGCAAACAGCGGATGCGCGCTGACGAGTTCGCGGGTCTTCAGGCCAAGATCGAGTTTAGGCCGCGTGTGACAGGCTTTTCGGGTCCGCTCGACATCCCGCAGAAGGTCGCGATGCAGTTCGGTGCCGATCAGCATCTGCTCCTTGGCTTCGTCATAGGCGGTTTCTTCCAGCCGGACGCCGGCCTTGCGCAGGAACTGTCCTTCCAGGGCGTCGGCGTAATCCGGATACTGCAGGCGCAGGGCATCGATGGCTGCAAGGGTCTCGTCCTGCCGGATCGCCAGGGTGTCCTGCAGAATGTCGGCAACACGGTCACCGAGGAGGGGGCGTATCCGCTTGTTGTTGAAGTCGACCAGTTCGTCGGCAAGGATCCGGTAAACCAGCAGGAATTCGAACCGGTCGGCAAGACGGATGGCCAGTGGCCGGGCAATCCTGAGCCGCCGCTGCAGTGTCTGGGCGAGGCGGAAGCCGAGGCCGAATTTCAACGGCTGACGCGCAGCCTGATTATAGCCGGACCGGCCGTCGCTTCGTGTCAGGTCGCCGGTACGTCCGGTCAGGGCCAGGAACCGCGAAACAGACCGTCCGGAGATGGTCTTTTCATGGAAATGCTCCAGCACGAGCTGCTGTTCCCGGTCGGCCAGGGCGATCAGGCCAATGCGGACGCGGTCCCAGTCCTTCAGTTCTTCCAGCTTGTTGGTTTCCGCAGCTGCGGCTTCCGCACGGCTCTCGTAGTCTTTCAGCACATCGTCCGTGACGCGCGGTGCAATGTGATAGTTGCGGGCGGCGGTTTCCAGCTCGTGCCGGACGTCTGACAAAGCCAGGGCCAGGAACTGTGTTCGCAAGGCCTCGTCGCGGGCATTCAGCTTGTCGAGGCCGAGCAGCCGGATCAGCGGCTTCAGACTGGTGCCGTAAACCAGCAGCGTGAACAGGACGAAGCCCGTCGCCAGTTTGGTGACGAAGACCGACACTTCGTCCGAGAGCATTGCATGCTCGGACACGCTGAGCGCCAGAGTCAGCGTGACGGCGCCGCGCATGCCGCCCCACAGGATCACCGTCTTGTAGCGGTCGTTGACCGCCTGTCCCATCCGGAACACGCTGAGCACCGGCAGCAGTCCGAAGATGACGACCGCACGGGCGGCCAATGCGGCGACGATGACGACGAACAGCAACAGGATGTCGACAGGCGTGAAGCCTTCCACGAAACGCGGGATCAGGATGGCGGACAGGAGGAAGATGAGCGAAGCAGCCCAGAAGGAGATCTGCTCCCAGACCGCATGGAGAAATTGCCAACTGGCCGGCTGAATGCGGGCCGGGCCGTAAAGGTTGAACACAGTGCCCGCACAGACGACGGCAACAACGGCGGAAACATCAACGAACTGGTCGCTGAGCACATAGGTGCCATAGGGCAGTGCCAGGCTCAGGGTCACCTGTGCCAGCGGAATGTCGCGCATGATCGGCAGAAGGGAAACCGCGATCCGGCCAAGCAGCGCACCCACGATGATGCCACCGGCGAAAGAGCGGCAGAAGGCAATGGCGGCTTCGCCGACGGTCATGGTCTCGTGACCGGCCAGCATGTGCAGCAGGATGACGAAGATCACGATGGCGGCAGCATCGTTCAGCAGGCTCTCGCCTTCCACGATGCGGCCGAGCCGCGCGGGCGCGCCAATGTCCCGGAAGATGGCGACAACGGCAACCGGGTCCGTCGTGGCGACAATCGAACCCAGCAGCAGGCAGGCGATCAGCGTGATGTCGGTGAGCGAAAACAGCGTTGCCAGCGGATAAAGGGCAAAGCCGATGAAGGCTGTTGCGACGAAGACGGCGACAACCGCCATCAGCAGGATCGGGGCAATGTCCTCGACGATCCGTCGAACTTCCAGGGTGAGGGCGGTTTGAAACAGAAGGATTGGCAGAAAAATGTAGAGGATCATCTCCGAATCCAGCGGGGGATTGATGAAGACGTCCGCAATAGCGTTGAAGGCATTCGTTTCGGCAGTGTAGCGCAGATAGATCGCCAGAATGCCGATCATGGTGCCGACCGTTGCCAGCAAAACGCTGGGCGCCAGCCCAAGCCGTCTGGCAAGGGGCTGCAGCAGGGAAATCGTAATCAGGAGCAGCGCGAAAGCGCCTGTAATTAATGGAGTTTCCATGTCGTTATGGTGCACCGCGATTGCGGCAATTTCAAATTGGCCATCCAAAATTATTGCCGCCACGGGCAATAGGGCACAGGATTACGCGCAAATGCGTTAACGTCCGAATGCTTTTCGGAACGGCCATGTAAGAAATCTCACCCAGTCGCCGATAAAGAGCCAGATCATCGCCGGAACCAGCATGATCAGTGCAAACGGCAGGAAGAAGACGATCTTCACGAGCTTGAGCGGCAAAGAGGGAGCATCGGCGGCAGCCCGGTTCCCCAGCACGAAGCGCCAGAAGCGGTTCCACCAGCGCCAGAGATACCAGCTCATGAACAGCGTTACGACGGAAAGGACCGAGAGCAGGATCAGGTCGAAATTTGATATCCAGGGTATCCAGCGGCTTTCGATTTCTTCCGTGTGCTCGGGGTCCTCGCCATTGCGGTGAATGGTCCTGACACTTGTGCGCAAGCTTGCGTCCAGCAACCAGCCTGCGAGCGAATAGTCGTCTCCGGCAGTGGCAGACACCTGAGGGGAGGTCGTTACGGGGGTCGCCTCCGGGCTGAAACGGTTTGCGGTAACAAGGCGGAAGTTTCGTTCATCGGCAGCGTGGATCAGTGTCGTGCTGTTCGGAGGCGAAAGTGCCTTGAGCAGCTCCGTCTGGGTTATTGCCGACTGCGCGGCCTCGAAGCGCTTTTCGAGTGCTGTTCTTGAAAACCAGCTTTTGCCGGGCTGAACCACTGACTTGCTTTCTACAAGCATCAGGTTGACCCGCTGGCTTTCAGCCGCCTTCTGAAATGCGTCGAGGTCGATTTCGCGCACGGACTTGCCGTCACGCACGCTGAGCTGAGGTCGACCGGTTTGCGGGTGCGGGGTGATGCGGCCGGTGACAACCAGCGTCCTGTTTTTGTACTTCGCCAGGTTGGAGGCCAGAATGTCGGCATTCAGATCGGCAATCATGTCTCCGGGACCTGAAGCATTGGCTGCTTCGGAACTGTTGAACCGCGCCATCTTGAGATCCGCGCGTTTAACCGGCCGGGACAGGAACCTGATGTTTCCGTCGAGCGCTCTTGCAGTTGCCGGGTTGATCAGGACGTCTGGAGAAAGCGCAACCGCAAGCCGCGTGCCTTTTGAAGTGCTGATCGGTTTCAGGTCGTAGGTCTTGCCATTTGGCCTCACCATCACCGGCCGGGCTTTGAGGGGCAGGCTGTCAAGCTGGTCCCGAAGTTTGAAAAAATCGGTTTCCCGAAGCGCAAGTTGCAGGGCGTCGGGCACAGGAGCCTTGCCCGGGAGATCACCCGCCAGTGGCCGGTGGTTCTGTCTGGCGGCGTCATCCAGGGCATTCGGCAAGTCGTGCAGGGAGGCGAGCTGAAGGCTTTTCCCGTCAGGCGTGACAAGCTGCCAGGCGTTGCCTGGTGCCGGCATCAGGGCAAGGGATGCAGCACCAGTGACCTTGGGCAACCGCTTTGCCAGGGAAGCGCCTTCATCGAGAAGATGCTTGGGCGTGTCGATATGCTTGCCTGCGGACCCGGCCGCATCGCCTGCTTCCCTCGCAAGCCGCGACAACAGCCCGGCGTCGGCGGTCGAGACAACACACAAGGTGGCTGCCACGAGGGCAAGCACGCGGAGAGAACCTTTGAAACTGCGCAACACGCCTGAAATCCCGGTCAGATAGAAAAGGTGTTTCCAAAAAACTCAAACCGGCAGCAAGGATAATGGGCCTCGACCCGGTTGCAACTGGAGCGGCACTGTGCCGATCCGCTTAACCTGCCTTGCGCTCCGACAGCCAGATGCCGCCGATTACCAGCGCCAGAGCGGTGCCGTGGTACCATTTGAACGGTTCTCCGAGGATGGAGACCGCCAGTATGGCCGCGAAGATCGGCACAAGGTTGATAAAGACCCCCGCGCGCGCCGGTCCGATCAGTTCAACACCTCGCATGAAGAAGATCTGCGCGAGGCAGGAGGGAAACAGCGCGATATAAAGGACCACGAGCCAGCCCTGGAGTGACGGCCACTGAACGGTGCCGGCGGCGATGTCGTATGCAAGTCCGGGCAGAGATGTGATGGCCGCAATGCCGGACAGAACCGCAAAGAAGGCCAGTGGTGAGACCTGGGGCCGGTCACGCAGGGCAAGCGTATAGCCGGAATAGAGCACACAGGCGATCAGCATGACGCCATCGCCCGGATTGACGGCAAGCGCGAGCAGCACGTCCAGGCTGCCCTGGGCGGCAATCAGCGTCACCCCGGCAAGCGTCAGGAGAATGCCGATCACCTGCAAGGCTCGGATCCTGCTGCCGAAGGCAATCATGGAACCGATCAGAACAAGAATCGGGACGGATCCCTGGATAATGCCAAGGTTGACGGCCGTGGTTTCCGTCGCGGCTATGTAGAACAGGGTGTTGAACCCGATGAACCCGAAGACCGCCATCAGCACCATGCGGAAGGAATAGGGCCGCATCAGGGGCCACTCCGCACGTATGTGCCGCCATTGCAGCGGGACCAGGATGCCGGCAACGATCACCCAACGCAGGAACACCACCACCATCGGAGACACTTCCCCCACCGCAAGGCGGCCAGCGACGGTGTTGCCGCCCCAGAACAATGTGGTCAGGGCCAGCATCAACAGGGCGTTGCCGTAGGTCAGATCGCCTACACGTTTAACCAGCGAAAACATGAAAACCGTTGCGTGGAAGGTGGAGTGGAAATCCATCGGTAACGGATTGGCGGGCGCAGGCAAAGGGCTAACTTTTTGTATACCGACTTATACTGTTGGAGATAATGATCTGGATCTTTTCCAAAATGGAAAAAGTCATCCAATCGACCCGGCAATTGACGATTGCGTGTTAAGACCCCAAAACACGGGCTAATATCAGACATTCAAGTTCGTTTAGGGGAGCTGACAGATGACAGGCCGCGTCGATGCCCATGGATTGCAAGTTGCCAGGGTTCTTTATGACTTCGTCAATGAAAAGGCCCTTCCGGATACCGGCGTCGATCAGGACCATTTCTGGAAAAGCCTGTCCAGCCTGATCCACGATCTGGCACCGAAGAACCGGGCACTGTTGGCAAAGCGCGACAGCCTGCAGGAAAAGATCGATATCTGGCACAAGGCCAACCCCGGGACTCCGGACATGGACGGCTACAAGACCTTCCTGACGGAAATCGGTTACCTGGTGCCGGAAGGTGCGGACTTTGCCGTTGGTACCGCCAACATCGATCCGGAAATCGGCTCTGTCGCGGGCCCGCAGCTTGTCGTTCCGGTGATGAACGCGCGCTATGCGCTGAATGCCGCCAATGCCCGCTGGGGCTCTCTTTACGATGCGCTTTACGGCACCGATGCGATGGGTTCTTTGCCGGTAGGCAAGGGATTTGATCCGGCACGCGGTGCCGAGGTGATCGCCTATGCACGCAAGGTCCTGGATGAGGCTGCACCGCTGGCTGATGGAAGCTGGTCCGACGTGACCGGATTTGCCGTTGAAGGCGAAGCTCTGGTTCTTTCCACCAAGACAGGCTCCACGCGCCTTGCCGACGGTTCGCAGTTTGCCGGCTATTCCGGGGACAATGCGGCTCCCTACAAGGTCCTGCTGGTCAGAAACGGTCTGCACCTTGAAATCGACATTGATGCGCAGCATCCGATCGGCAAGACCGATGCCGCCCACATCGCCGACGTGATCCTGGAATCGGCCATGTCGACGATCATGGACTGCGAGGATTCCGTTGCCGCTGTCGACGCGGAAGACAAGGTCGTCGTCTACACCAACTGGCTTGGCCTGATGAAGGGCGACCTGGAAGAAACCTTCGTCAAAGGCGGCGAAACCGTTACCCGCCGCATGAATGGCGATCGCAATTACACCGCTCCCGACGGCTCCGCGCTGTCGCTGCACGGTCGCTCGCTGCTGCTGATCCGCAACGTCGGCCACCTGATGACCAATGATGCCGTGCTCGACAAGGACGGCAACGAAGTGCCGGAAGGCCTCCTCGACGGCATGATCACTTCGCTGATTGCGCTGCACGACATTGGTCCGAACGGCCGGGAGCTCAACAGCCGCGCGGGTTCGGTCTATATCGTCAAGCCGAAGATGCACGGACCGGAAGAAGTGGCATTCGCCTGCGAGATCTTCAACCGCGTTGAAGATGCGCTGGGCCTCGAGCGCAACACGCTCAAGATGGGCATCATGGACGAGGAACGTCGCACCACGGTGAACCTGAAGGAGTGCATCCGCCAGGCCAAGGACAGGGTGTTCTTCATCAACACCGGCTTCCTCGACCGGACCGGCGATGAAATGCACACGTCCATGGAAGCCGGCCCGATGATCCGCAAGGGCGACATGAAGGCCGCGACCTGGATCAGTGCCTACGAGAACAACAACGTCGATGTCGGACTTGCCTGCGGCCTGCCGGGCCATGCGCAGATCGGCAAGGGCATGTGGGCGATGCCGGACCTTATGCATGCCATGCTGGAGCAGAAGATCGGTCATCCGATGTCCGGAGCGAACACGGCCTGGGTTCCGTCACCAACCGCCGCAACGCTCCACGCGCTGCATTATCACAAGGTCGCCGTGAAAGATCGTCAGAGCGAGCTGAAGAGCCGTGCTTCCGCCAAGCTGGAAGACATTCTCTCCATTCCTGTTGCCGAACGTCCCAACTGGGCTCCGGAAGACATTCAGGCAGAACTCGACAACAACGCCCAGGGAATTCTGGGCTACGTCGTCCGCTGGGTTGAGCAGGGCGTTGGCTGTTCAAAGGTGCCGGACATCAACGATGTCGGCCTGATGGAAGACCGCGCAACGCTGCGCATTTCCTCGCAGCACATCGCCAACTGGTTGCACCATGGCGTTGTCGGCCGTGAGCAGGTTCTGGAAACCATGAAACGCATGGCCGCTGTCGTTGACGCCCAGAATGAAGGCGACCCGCTCTACCGGCCGATGGCGGCGGATTTCGACGGTTCGGTCGCCTTCCAGGCAGCTTGCGAACTGGTGTTCGAAGGCACCAGCCAGCCAAATGGTTACACCGAGCCGGTGCTGCATCGCCGCAGGATCGAGTTCAAGGAGAAAACCGCAGCCTGACATTTGTCACCAGGTCTTGAAGTTTCGGCCGCCGGGAGCGATCCCGGCGGCCGAAATCGTTATGATCCCCTGTTCCCGCAGGGCGTGTTTCTTCGTTTTGTGCTGCGCAATACGGGAATGGTAAACGGGTAAAAATCGAAGCAAACTGTCGACGATCGAAGAGACGCAGTCATCTCAAGAAATCTCAAGCATTTACAATCGGTTAAAGCGATTTACCAACCGTTATCCATATTGCGGGGGATATAGGTGTTTTTACTACTTTAGAGCAGAAAAACGCTATCTTGCATCATCTGGAGTTGATGATGCTAACCGTCCTGTCTTGCATAGCTTTCGAGCACGACCCGTTGTTTGTTGCCCTGGCGGTAATAATCCTGACGGTCGGTGCCGTTTTGACTATGCGGCTGTTTGCGCGTGTCCGGCGGACACAGGGCGATCTCAAGTATCTCTGGCTGCTGTTGTCCGGCCTGATCGCCGGCGGTACGATCTGGAGCACGCACTTCGTTGCCATGATCGCCTACAAGAGCCCGTTCATACTGGGTTACGATCTCAAACTGACGGCCTTCTCGCTGGTTATCGCCATTGCCGGGACGACAGCGGGACTTCTCGTCAGTAGCATCTCCCAGCGCTCGGCACTTATCGAGGTTGGGGGTGTCATCTTTGGCGCCTCTATTGCGGCGATGCATTTCATCGGGATCAAGGCGCTTCAGATATCCGGCATCATGATGTTGTCGACGCCTTTCGTGGTCGTTTCCATCGTTTTGGCCTGCGTCTTCTGCCTCATTGCCACCAGCCGTGTCGCCCGCCCGGTGACACGCTACTGCAAATACGGGGCTGTACTCAGCCTGATCCTGGCTGTGGCCAGCCTGCACTTTGTTGCGATGGCTGGTGTCGAAATTCTGCCCCTGCGGCTGGATGGCAGCGTCAAGGACCTTGTCTCCAACCAGTTGATCGGCATCTCGGTGGTCTTCACCATGAGCGTCCTGTTGCTGTCAGCGATGATCACCTATTCGATCGACAGTGCGAACTCCCAGGTTGCCGAAAGCAGGGTCAACCACATTACCCATCACGACCCGCTGACCGGTCTGCCGAACCGCCGGGCACTCGACCGCCATCTCGATAGTTTCCTGACTAGGTATGCTGCCGACAATGCCCGGGTCGTCGTGCTCAACTGCAGTCTGAGCCGGTTCAAGGAAGTCAACGAAGTTCATGGCCATGCGTGCGGAGATGCCCTGCTGCGGCACGTTGCCAAGCATCTGTCGGAGAACCTCGAGGCCGATGAATATATCGCCAGGAACGGCGGCGTTGAATTCGTGATCGTCGGCAAGCCGGTCTATTACCGGGGCTACATCCTTGACCTTTGCAAGCGCATCCAGAAGACGGTCGCTCAGCCACTGCTATGGCAGGGCGAAGAAATTCGCGTCAGTTGCAGTGTCGGCTACGCGAACTATCCCGATCACGCGTCGTCGGGTGCGCAGCTGATCGAAGCCGCGGAGCGGGCCATGCACCGTGCCAAGGCTGCCGGCGGCAATGCCGCGCTTTGTTATGACGTCGAACTTGATCAACAGACCCGCGAGCGCAGCGCCCTTGCCATGGACCTGCGCAATGCCCTGAAGAACGGCGAGTTCGAGCTTTATTATCAGCTTCAGAACGATGTCATGACCCGGGAAGTCACCGGCACGGAAGTTCTGCTGCGCTGGAACCATCCGCAGCGCGGCATGATCCCGCCGTTCGAGTTCATCCCGATTGCGGAAGAGACCGGCCAGATCCGTGAAATCGGCGCCTGGATCATTCGCACCGCCTGCCGTGAGGCAGCGTCCTGGGACAACCGGGTCAAGATTGCGGTCAACGTGGCGCCAGTGCAGCTTGCCGACAGCAGCTTTCCGGATGTCGTTGCCCACGCCTTGAAGGAAAGCGGCCTGTCGCCGGAGCGTCTCGAACTGGAGATCACCGAGACCGGCATCATCGCCGACACATCGCACGCGCTTCAGATCATCCACCAGCTGAAACGTCTCGGTATTCGCATCGCCATGGACGACTTCGGCACCGGCTATTCGTCGCTTGCCACACTGCAGGCCTTTCCGTTCGACAAGATCAAGATCGACCGGGAGTTCGTCAAGGATCTCGGGGGCAACAAGCAGTCAGAAGCGATCGTCAAGGCAACGATCATTCTGGGTGAAAGTCTCAATATTCCGGTGCTGGCCGAAGGTGTGGAAACGGAAGACCATCTCGGCTTTCTTGCTTCGCAAGGGTGCAACGAGGTTCAGGGCTTCCTGTTTGGCCGGCCCATGCCGGTGGCCGATGTCCGCCGTGCCTTGATGACCTCAACCGCCATCCGGGTCGAAGAACCGGTTCCGCCCGCTGAGCCTACGCAGGACATGACCCTGATCAGCAAGGTGGCCTGAGGCAGCGTCGGTCTGAAGAAAGACACCAGCCTTCTTTCCCGTCACCCCATGGCTTGACCATGGGATGACAAAGGCATGGGCCGGGCAAAGGAATACCGCCTTGCCGGCACTGATCCCCTTACAGCGGCAAAGCCGGGCTTTCCTGAAACCCGAGATGCAATTCGTTGCCGGTATAGGGATGGGCCCGCGCGACGTCTTCGTTCAGATCATGACCGAGGCCCGGTTCGCTTGAAGGAATGACATAGCCGTCTTCCCAGCAGATCGGCGTCTTCAAGAGGTCGGCATAGAACCCGTCAAAGGTCCGGATCGATTCCAGCACCAGGAAGTTCGGGCTGCAGGTTGCCAGCTGGATGTTTGCGAGTGCCACCAGCGGACCGCAATAAAGGTGCGGGGCGATCTGCGCTGACCGGCATTCCGCCATGGCGGCAATCTTCTTGGCTTCCAGAAGGCCGCCGACGCGGCCAAGGTTCATCTGCAGGATACTGGCCGCACCGGTTTCAAGCACGCGGGCGAATTCATACTTGGTGCACAGACGCTCACCCGTCGCAATTGGCATGGATGTAAACCGCGCAACCTCGGCCATGTCTTCCGGCTTTTCGGGCGGAATCGGTTCTTCAAACCAGAGCGGATCATATCCTTCGATCCGGCGTGCAAGCCGCTTGGCCCCGGAAACGGTGAACTGTCCGTGGGTACCGAAAAGAAGGTCGGCCCTCGTGCCGACGGCATTGCGGATTTGCCGGCAGAAGGCTTCCGAGCGTTCCAGATCGTCAAGGCTCGGCTGGTGGCCATCGTAGATCGTATAGGCACCAGCCGGATCGAACTTCACCGCCGTGAAACCCTGGCTGACGGCCTTGACCGCCGCTTCGGCCGCCATGTCTGGATCGTTGTAGACATTGGGTTTCGACGGGTCCGGATAGACATCGCCATCGGAGGGATAAAGGTAGGTGTAGGAGCGTAGGCGCTCATGCACCTTACCGCCCAGAAGCTGATAGGCCGGCTTGCCGGCGGCTTTGCCGATGATGTCCCAGCAAGCCATTTCCAGACCTGACAAAACGCCCATCACGGTCACATCAGGACGTTGCGTATATCCGGCACCATAGGTCTTGTGCCACAGCTTCTCGATATGATGCGGATCTTCGCCCTCGAACTGGCGCTGGAACACGTCCTTCGCCATCTCGGCCACCAGGTGCGGGCCGAAGGTGGCGTTGTAGATCTCGCCATAGCCTGTGATGCCGCAAGCGGTCACCAGCTTGACGAAGATGAAGTAGCGCCCGCCATGGCGCGGCGGGGCGTTTTCGACGACGAAGGTCTCGATTTGGTCGAGTTTCATGTTGGTCCGCTTAGCTCGCGTTGCTGATCGTGATGGACTTTACCTTGGTATAGGCGTCGAGGCCTTCCCAGCCTTTTTCGCGGCCGTAACCTGATTTCTTGTTGCCGCCGAAAGGCAGCTCAAGCCCCCCGGCCCAATAATCGTTGACCGACACCTGGCCGCAATCCATTGCGCCGGCAACCCGCATCGCCCGCCCGACATCATTGGTATAGACGCTGGCAATCAGGCCGAAGTCCGTGCCGTTGGCAAGGGCAACGGCTTCTTCTTCGCTTTCGAACAGTTGCACCGACAGGACAGGGCCGAAGATCTCTTCCTGGATTGCCGGATCGTTCGGTGCAAGGTCCGCAATTACCGTTGGCTGGAAGAACCAGCCTTTGCCCGTCTCTGCGTCGCCTGTAGCGTCGCCGCCGGTCAGGATGTTGGCACCGCGCGCCTTTGCGGCATCCACATGGGCCTTGATACGGGACAGGTGCAGCTCGGAATTGATGGCCCCCATGTCTGGAGCTGTCAGTCCGTGACCGGTCCTGATCTTGGCGGCTCGTTCGGCAAGGATGGAAAGCACTTCGTCGCGGATCGATTTATGCAGGATCAGCCGGGATCCGGCCGAACATATCTGACCGGAGTTCGAGAAGATTGCCCAGTAGGCTCCGTCGGCGACCTTTTCCGGATCGGCGTCGGCGAAGGCGATCAGCGGTGACTTGCCGCCAAGTTCCAGCGTCAGGCGGGTCACGTTCGGAGCGGCCATCTGGGCAACATTGATACCGGTGGTGACGGAGCCAGTGAAGGTCAGCTGCTTGATGCGCGGATCGCGCGCCATTTGCGCGCCGACATTACTGCCCAGGCCGGTGACCACATTCACCAGCCCTTCCGGCACCCCGGCCTCGCAAAGCAGTTCCGCCATGACCAGCGCGGTAAAGGGCGTGGTCTCGGCCGGCTTGGCAACAACGGAACAGCCCGCGGCAAGGGCAGGGGCGACACCACGCGCGAAGGTCGAGGTGGGATAGTTCCAGGGAATGATGTGTCCTGTAACGCCGACCGGTTCGCGCACGGTGAAGGCGGTATAGGCCGGACCAAGATTGACCGATCGGCCATCGAGCTTGTCGGCAGCGCCGGCGTAATATTCGAAAAGGCGCGCGGAGGACTGAACGTCACCCTGGGCCTCCGACAGCGTCTTGCCGCTGTCGACCACCTCTATCACGGCCAACCGGTCTGCGTTGTCGCGGAAGACCCGGGCAACATTGTTGAGGATACGGCAGCGCTCTGCCGGTGAGACTTGCCGCCAATGCAGGGCAGCTTTCTCGGCAGTGTCGATGGCGTTATCCATATCGGTGTCGGACCCGAGAGAAAATTCGGCAAAGGCTTCTGCCCGGCCCGGATCGAAGCTTTCCATCTTCTTGTTCGAGGCCGGAGTGCGTTTGCCGGCAATGAAATGCCCGTCGGGCAAGGCATCCAGCTTGCCGGTGGTCAGATAGTCTTGGGCGATGTCCTGAACGGTCATGAGAGGGCTCGCTTCTGGTCTTCTAGAATGAGATCGGCTCCCTTGAGAGCCAGCATCATGGTCGGGGCGTTGGTGTTGCCGGAGGTTATGTTCGGAAAGGTGGAGGCGTCGGCAACGCGAAGCCCTTCAATTCCGTGCACCTGCAGCCGGCTGTTGACGACGGTTGTCTCGCGGTTCTCGCCCATGCGGCAAGTCGATACCGGATGGAAGACGGTGCTGGCCCGGGCGCGGAAGTCCGCCAGGATGCCGTCGCCGTCAAGGTCTCCGAGGTTCGGAGCGATGGGGTTTTCGACAAGCGCGCTCAAGGCCTGGCTTGCCATCAGCTTCTGGCAGAGCTTGCCGCCGTCGATCACGGTCTGGCGGTCTTCCTCGGTCGCCAGCGAATTGGGCTGGATCGAAGGCGCTGCACTGGCATTGGCACTTTTGATGTCGATGCGGCCGCGGCTCGTCGGGCGGGCCGGCTGTGCGCAAATGATGAAGCCGTTGAACGGATCGATGCTCAGCCGTGTCTTGTCCTTGTAAGGCCTCAGGCGATAGCTGATCGGATTGAAATAGAGCTGCTGGTCCGGCCGGCTCAGCTCGGGGCGCGAGCGCAGGAATCCGCCGCACTGGTTGACGGATAGAGCCAGAGGACCCTTGCGGGTTGCTGCATATTGCATGGCGGACAGGGCCTGGCCCAGCAAGGGACGCAGGATCGCATTGAGTGTCGGTTCCTTGGCCCGGAAGGTGAAGTTCGCAGCCAGATGATCCTGCAGATTGCCGCCGACATTGTCATTGGCCTGGATCACCGGAATGCCGAGCTCGCTCAGCAACCTTCCCGGGCCGATGCCGGAAACCTGAAGCAGTTGCGGCGAACCGATTGCGCCTGCCGCCAGGATGACCTCTCGGCTGGCAAGCAGGGTTTCCCCGCTCAGGAGTTCGACGCCGACAGCCGTTCTTCCTTCAAACAGGATGCGGGCAACCTGGGCCTGTGTCCGGACGCTTAGGTTCTTGCGGGCAAGGGCAGGATTGAGATAGGCGCGTGCGGACGAGCACCGGCGGCCATCTTGCGTGTTGATCTGGTAAATGCCGCCACCTTCCGGAGCATCACCGTTGAAGTCGTCACTCCAGGGCAGGCCCACTTCGCGGATCGCGGCAAAGAAGTGCCGGTTCACCCTGTGGATCTGGTCGGACACATTTTGGATATGGATCGGTCCCTCGCCTTGCTTCACCCCCTCGCAGGTCACCCGGGTTTCAAGGCGCTCGTAAGTTGCCTTTACATTCGCCCAGCCCCAACCTGCCGCGCCGGAGGCCTCCCAGTCTTCGAAATCGCCAGGCAGACCTCGGCAATAGACCATGGCGTTGATCGAGCCGGAGCCGCCCAGCAATCGACCGCGGGGCCAATAGACACTGCGCCCGCCGAGGCCTTCGTCTGGTTCGGTCATGAAGCGCCACGTGCGTTTTGGGTCGGAATTCAGCTTGCCATAGCCGAGTGGCAGCGACACCCAGGGTGAGGCATCGGACCCACCGGCCTCCAGCAGCAGGACACGCGTCTGCGGATCTGCGCTCAGGCGTTCCGCCAGGATACATCCGGCCGAGCCGGCTCCCACGATGATGTAATCGACCTTGTCCATGATGCGCTGCCGGTTGACCGCTGTTTCGGAGAAGTGTCTGCGAGGATGGAAAATTCCTGAAACGAAAAAATATTTGGTATAGCTTTGAAAAAATTTGAAGGAGATGCTTGTTGCACAGGTGCGAATTCGTTTCAGAAAATGAAAACAGCTTCCGCACCTGATGATGGAAGGAAGACGAAATGGCCTACAGCCTGCCACCGCTCACATGGCTGCGCGCCTTCGAGGCGGCTGCGCGCCTGGGGAACTTCACCCGGGCGGCGGAGGAGCTGCTGATCACTCCAGCTGCTGTCAGCTACCAGGTTCGCCAGCTGGAACAGCTCCTCGGCTACCCGCTGTTCGACCGTGTTCACAGGGAACTGGCCCTGACCAGACTGGGGCAGACTTACCTGCCGACGGTCGAGAAGGCGTTTTCGGATCTTTCCATCGCCACCGTCTCGGTGTTTGGCGAGCGGGACAGGCAGCCGGTTCGTTTTCGCTGCCTCAACAGCTTCGGCCAGCTCTGGATGATCCCGCGTCTGCGCGCTTTTCAGGAGGCACATCCGGGCATCGACCTGCAGATGATCTCGGCCTCCTGGGCGGAAACTCTCAGCCCGGAATTGTTCGACATCGATATCCGCTTCGGCGACGGCAGCTGGACTGACGGAGTGGTGGCGTTTCTGTTGAACGACCCGATCATCCCGGTCTGTCATCCGGATCTGGCGCTTGACCCTGGCAAGCGTGAAATCGAGGCGCTGGCGGAAGCAACCCGGCTCGACATCATGGGCGTGATCGACACCTGGGAGAGCTTCTTCCGCAGCCACGGTCATGCGGTTCCAAAACGCAACGGCCTGCAGGTCGACCAGACCCTCTCTGCCCTGGAACTGGCTGCTCTCGGCCATGGACACGCTCTGGTTCTGGAAACGCTGGCCCAACCGTATCTCGACAGCGGCCGGCTGATCCGTTCATCGGACAAGAAGATAAAGAGCCGGCACAGCTACTATCTCGTCACCGACGGCTCGCGTCAGGCACTCGGCCCCGACGCCCAGATCTTTTGCGACTGGATGTTCCGGGAACTTGGCGGCGAAGCGGGATAAGGAATTTGTCCAGGGACACGAGCTGCTTGCCTGGTTGATCGCAACAAATTCCGGTTCATTCTTCGAGGCGCCGCTCCTCATAGTTTGGCTTGAAAATATCAGAGGACGCAGTTGACGTGGGTCGTGTAACGAACTTGCGTCTTGCTCAGTTGTCACAGTCGCCCCGGGCACCACTTTCGGATCAGACACTCAGGATGAGGAAGAGAGTTTGGCTGCGCAAGAGCTCATCCGCTCAAGCTGCAAGATTAATCCAGCGAGAAGGTGAACTCGAACAACCGGTCAATCGGGTCGAGCGGTTTGGGATCGCGGTATCGATTGAGGTCTAGCAGGCCCGCCTGAAGGGTGTCCTGGTCTTTCAGGGCGGTCTGGATCCGGTCGAAGTCGGTCCAGAATTCCGGGTCGGTTCTGCGGACGCCAAAACGGTCAACGAGCTTGAGGAATTCATCTTGTGACCTGATCTCCCGAACCGTCTCCACGAAGGCCGGCAGGTGATCCTGTTTCACCTTGAACATGAAATTCGGATAGCTGCTGAACTGGCCGGGCACGACCGTCACGCTGTCGTTCTGGGGTTCGCGGCGCAGATCCTCGTTGAAGATGAAGGCAACGTTGCTGTGGGCCATGTCATGCACCAGGGTAAAGACCTGCGTGTCCCGTTCCGTTTCCACGAGCAGAACCGAGATATCAGGCAGGAACTTTGCATATGGCGCTGGTTTCTGGGCAAGCGGGCGTAGTTGCCCGGCAGGCGTGTCACTGGACGCACAGGCATTGCCGGTGCAGCGGTTGATAGGGTCTTGTTCAGCCCACAGGCCAGCAGGTTCGCGCAGCAGCTCGGTGAGGAACTCCTCCTTGGGATCGCTGGTGGAAAAGGCGATACCTGTTGGAGACCTGGTGTCGAGCGCGCTTTCCTTCCAGAGATCGACCATGCTGACAAGCGGACCCTGATACCAGCTTTCGTGCATGGGTTTGCGCACTTGTGGCGGCAGGAACGACAGGAAGGTTCGCTCTCCTTCACGGCGCAGGCTGTCCATATAAAGGCGTGTCGTGAGCTGGTGTTCCACGTTGCCGAAGACATCGAACCCGGCAACGAGATTGTAGTAGATCCGCTCGAACAGCGGGAAATCGATTACCCAGGCGGTTTCGGGCACCGCGCCAACGAAGCCTGTCACCACCGAGGCGGAAGAGAAATTACGGTAGACGGTCAGACGGGCATCGACTTCGGAGCCATCACCTTGCCAGATGTCACCGTAGTCGGGGCCGCCTTCCGCCAGGAACTTGCGTTCATACCGCCCCTTGCGAAACTCCTGATACTTGACCGGTCCGAGCGACAGGAAGCCTTCCAGACGCTTGGACAGTTTTCCCTTTGATTGGGCGACCGGCAGTTCGAGGATCGGGGTCGCGGCTTCCAGGAAGCTCGGGTCTGTGATGGAGAGATCGGCGTCGGGTGTCAGGAAGGAGACCCAGAAACGGTCCTCGATCACGTTCACCGCGACCTGGCCGTAGCAGACCGGACCACGAATGAAAGAGCGGACAAAATAAAGCGCTTCGTCCAGCAGGAACTGGTAGCGGCTGCGGGCAGGAATGGCGCGGAAGGTCGACAGCGGGTTGCCGCCTGCAGCCGTTGAATAGGGCGGCAGGCTCGCAATCTCCCAGTCACTTTTCAGGAACAGGTCTTCATAGCGCTTCAGGCGTTTGGGGCCGATCTCATAGACCATGTGCTCCTTGTGCAGGATGGTGCCGTCAATCGGGATGAGCCTGTAATGAAAGGGGCCACCTGGATCGTCAAAGGGGCGGCGCGAGGCAATCTCATCTGGAGGCGAGCCGGTCGCGGTTCTGGAACGGATTACGCGGAAGAAGCGGTTCGGGTCATCGCCTTCCAGGTGCAGATGGGCCAGGAACAGGTGTTCATAGATATAGCGCGCGACAAGTTTCGACCGTTTGTCGCCGCGGTTGAAGAACGTTTCGACGGTGTGCACCGACTGTTCGACACTCTGTGGCAATCCTTTGCCGGCGTCCGGTGCAGGTGCCCCATCCCTGGCCCAGGACAGCAGGGTCGCGTAGTCGCCATCTGCAAGCGGCGCCATGGCAAAGGGCATGCCGCCCTGCGGGTGTTCCTTGAGATAGTCATTCACCTTGCCGGGCATGGCGCAGGTGTTTGCACGCAGCGTCGAAATGTCGATGTCGTCAGGAAGCGGCGCTCCGAGCTTGAACGAATTCTTGCGGCCGGCCAGCAGCAGTTGTTCCAGAACGGATGGCCCGTCCTGTGCACCGACAACGTCGAAGAAACCCTTGGCGCGCCAGCCCGGAACAGACTTTGCGTCGATCCCCAGGCGTGTCATCGGAGCATCTTCCAGACGCGAGGAATCGTAGACTTTCTGCTTGCTTGCTCCGCGCATCCAGCCCGCGGCGGATGACAGTTTGAGCTGACAAGGCGCGTCATAGCAGCCGTGGCAGACGACGCAGCGCTTGTTGAGGACATCGAGAGCTGACGTGTCCTCCTGCGCCGATGCAGCGCCGGCACAGCAAATCAGCAGTATGGCGCGAAACGCCTGTTTCAGGATCCGGGACCAGAGAGCCTGAAGGCGGCCGGCCGCACTCATGCCAGAGGCATCAACCTTCATCGTCTTCCATCCGCGGACGGGTCACCCGGCTCGGGTCGTCAGGTCCCTTGTAGTTGAACAGGTACGCCCAGGCGGCATAGGCGGTGATTGCCGCCATGATGTAGACCCAGGTGATATTGCCGAATGCATATTCCACTCCGGTCCAGCCGGCGCAAAAAGCGACCAGAACAATTCTGCGCCAAAGCGCATCAAACCAGGGATGTTCTACGGGACCAAACACAGTTTTGCCTTCCTTTTGCGTCATCTGAGCCGAGCTGCCCGGGCTTGCTGACGTAGCGGGAGCCTCAAGAGCTTGCAAAATCAGGCAAAACTTGCCTGCCATCACCTGATTACACCTTGAAACTGGCTGCTGAACAAGGGAATGTGGCGTACCACTCCCGGCCACGGAATTTCATGTTGATAAGAGGAGCCTGGCTTCCGACATGCTGACTGCGCTTGATCTCCTGACAGCTAATGACACGCCAGGTCAACACCCACCTTCCTATTACGCTGCAACTGCCAACAGGCAAACGGCTCACCCGGTTCTCGATGGCTCACACACCTGCACGGTCTGCGTCATCGGTGGCGGTTATACGGGGCTATCGGCTGCATTGCATCTGGCTGAACGGGGTGTTGACGTCATCCTCCTGGAAGCCAACCGGATCGGGTGGGGCGCCTCGGGCCGCAATGGCGGCCAGGTCGGTTCCGGCCAGCGCATGGACCAGACGGTTCTGGAAGAACGCCACGGCAAGTCTCACGCCAGATTGCTGTGGGACCTTGCCGAGGATTCCAAGGCACTGGTCAAGGACCTGATCATCAAGCACCAGATCGCCTGCGACTACACGCCGGGGATACTGCATGCCGATCACCGCAAGAGTTTTGTCGAGGAAAGCCGGGACTATGTCGAGCATCTCAGGCTCGTCTACGGCTATGAGGACATTCGCTTTGTCGGTCCGGATGAAATCGGCGAACAGGTCGGCAGTCCCCGGTACTACGGCGGCTCTCTGGACACGGGCGCAGGCCATCTGCATCCACTCAATTTCGCACTGGGTCTCGGGCAGGCAGCCGAAGCGGCAGGGGCCAGGATTTTCGAGGAAACCAAAGTCACCGGCATTGACGGCCAGGGCACGGGACGGATCACCGTGAGGACGGGGCAGGGCGACGTTCGTGCAGAGCACGTCATTCTGGCGTGCAACGGTTATCTCGGCCGCCTCGACCGGCAGACCGCCGCGCACGTCATGCCGATCAACAATTTCATCGTCGCAACGGAGCCCTTTTCGGAAGACGAGGCGCAAAAGATCATCCGCAACAACGTTGCCGTGGCCGACAGCAAGTTCGTCATCAACTACTTCCGTCTGTCGGCAGACCGCCGGCTGCTTTTCGGTGGCGGTGAGAATTACGGCTATCGCTTTCCGGAAGACATCAAGGCCTTCGTGCGCGAACCGATGCTGGAAATCTTCCCCCAGCTCAGCGACGTGGCCATCGATTACGGCTGGGGCGGTACGCTGGCGATTACGCCCAAGCGCATGCCCTATTTCGCAAGGATTGCGCCCAACATGCTGACCGCAGGTGGGTATTCCGGCCACGGCGTTGCCATGGCAACCCTTGGTGGTCAGGTGCTGGCGGAAGCCGTGACGGGAACTGCGGGTCGTTTCGATGTCTTTGAAAAACTGAACGTACCGGCATTCCCCGGCGGTGACCGGCTGCGCTTCCCGCTTCTGGTACTTGCCATGACGTGGTTCTCTCTGCGGGACAGGCTCGGGTTCTGAGATGCCGCAGAGCCGTACAGAAGCGCGCCGGACGATCGGCAGTTACTGGGAAGCCAGTGTTCCGCAGGTCAAGCTGGACCGGCAGCTCATCGGCAACGCGCTTTTCGATGTTGCGATTATCGGCGCCGGGTTCGCCGGGCTGAGCGCTGCGCTACGGCTCGCGCAGGCAGGCGTTTCCGTGTGCGTTCTGGAAGCGGAACACGTTGGTTACGGCGCTTCGGGCCGCAACGGCGGATTTTGTTGCCTGGGTGGTACCAAACTCGATGAACGCCGCCTCATCAAGAAATTCGGCCTCGAGGAAGCGCGCCGTTTCGTTGCCTATCAGGTCGCGGGCGTCAATCTGGTTGCCCAGAGGCTCGACAGCTGGGGTGTTGACGCCGACCGCCATTCCAATGGGGAGATCTATCTTGCCCACCGTCGGAAGGATTTTGCCGGCTTTCAGGCGGAAGCAGCGTTCCTGAAGGAGAACTTTGGCATCAAGGCCCGGGTGCTTTCCAAGACGGACCTGGACGCGGAAGGCTATGGCGGGCCGACATTCCACGGCGGACTGCAAGTACCCTACGGCTTTGCACTCAATCCGATGGCCTATGTCCAGGCCCTGGCGGATCAGGTACGCCGAGCCGGTGGCAAGATCTTCGGCAAGTCGCCGGTGACAGGGATGACCCGGGACAATGACCGCTGGCAACTGGAGACCGAACACGGCTTCATCCGGGCCCGGAAGGTTGTCCTGGCGGGTAACGGTTATGCACGCGAGGATGCGCCCAAATGGCTGCATGGGCGTACGCTGCCGGTCATGTCGTCAATCCTGGTGACCCGCCCCCTGAGCGAGGGTGAACTCGCCGCACAGGGCTGGACCTCCGACACCATGGCTGCCGACACTCGTAACCTTTTGCATTATTTCCGCCTGTTGCCCGACCGGCGGTTCCTGTTCGGAACGCGCGGCGGCATCTTCGAAAATGCCCAGTCGCTCGCGGCGATGTACAAGCGTGCAAGGTCGGATTTCGACGAGATGTTTCCGGCCTGGGCGGGCATTGAGGCCGAACACAGCTGGTATGGACATGTGTGCCTGGCGCGAAATCTGACCCCCTTCGTTGGGGAAGTGCCCGGTCTTGGCGGCGTCTATGCCGCAATGGGGTGGCATGGCAGCGGCATAGCAATGGCATCGATCTCGGGGGAGAAGGTCGCCGGACTGATCCTGGGCAAGCTTCAGCCGGAAGATTTGCCGGTTGCCCTGCGCCGGCCTTTTGCAAGGTTTCCCCTGCCGTCACTGCGCAAACTCTATCTTCAGGGCGCTTACTGGTGGTACGGCTGGCAGGACAGGTAAACCGCAGATCTGCATTCGCCATGATCCGGGACCATTGAAGACAGAAATCGGATGCTTATGACTGATACCATGATCGTTCGGCAGGCCGAGCTTCGGGACCTGGAAGCCGTTTACGATATCTGCCTGAAAACCGGCCAGGCCGGGCGCGACGCCACGGATCTTTATTCTGACCCCGCATTGATCGGCCATATCTACGCAGGGCCCTATGTGGCTTTGAAAGGTCCCATCAGCTTTGTCGCTGAAGATGATCTCGGCGTATTCGGTTATGCCGTCGGCGTCAGCGATACACGGGCTTTCGAGCGCGAACTGGAGCGGGAATGGTGGCCGGCTTTGCGGGAGCGTTACCCGGAACCGGTGCAGCAGGAAACCGACCAGTCAGCAGATGATCAGCGGATCCGCACGATCCACAATCCGTCGCCCGTGCCACGGGCCGTCATCGATGAATATCCGGCGCATATTCACATGAACCTCCTGCCGCGTGCGCGCGGGAGGGGAGTTGGTACCAGGCTGCTGGACGCCTGGATTGCCGCTGCAAAACTGAAGGGTGTCTCGGCCGTTCATGCCGGGGTGAGCGCTGCCAACGAAGCCGGGCTTGCTTTCTGGACAGCACGGGAGTTCCATCCGGTTCTGACAGTCAGCAACAGCGGATCTCATGGCACCATCTGGTGCGGGCGAAGCCTGTAGTCGCCACGGGCCAACAAGGCTTTAGCTCCGCATAGTTCGCACTGAATGTTGTGGTCACGGGAGAGCGGAATGCCTGCAACCACGAAAACGGAATTGCTCGCCGCAAGCGAGAGCGAGTTTTCAAAGCTGCAAACGCTCCTCGATGACCTGCCCGCGATGCTGCGTCTTGAAAAGGATGCGGACGGCATATCTCCAAAGGATATCGTCGGTCACCGGGCCCACTGGATAGACCTGTTTCTGGGCTGGTACCGGGACGGCCAGGCTGGCAGACCGGTCTGGTTTCCGGCCAAAGGCTACAAGTGGAACGAGACACCCAGATACAATGCCGACTTGCGGCAAAAGCAATCCGGTCTTTCCTGGCGATCGGTGCGATCCCTTCTGGAGGGAAACCACGCCGAACTGCTCGCCCTCGTGGAAAGTCTGGAGAATGACGAACTCTACGGCGAACCGATGAAAGGCTCCAACAACAAGTGGACGACGGGACGCTGGGCGGAAGCCGCCGGTCCAAGCCATTACCGGTCGGCTTCGAAATATCTTCGCCAACGTCTTTCTCAGTTTCAGGAGGAAAGAGACCGGCGCAATTCCGATGTAAGGGATCAGTCCGGGTCGATCTGAGCCTTGCGTCTGACAACGGCTACGTTGACCTCCCGCCATATCTCGAAACCCAGCTTGCGGTAGAGTGCGATTGCTCCGTGATTGTCCGCATAGGCGTGAAGGAACGGAATGTCGCCGCGGCTCCTGATGACTTCAGTCACATGAAGAGAGAGCTCGGATGCCAGGCCTCTGCCTCGGAAATCGGGATGAGTGCAGATCCCGCTGACTTCCGTATAGCCGTCGAGGTTGATCCTGCTACCCGCCATTGCAGCCAGACGGCCGTCCAGCCTGATGCCGAAGAAAGTGCCCAGCTCCGGCGTGCGCGCGGTGAACGGACCCGGTTTTGTAAGTGCTGCAAGCTCGACCATCTCCGGGACATCGGTTTCGTCCAGCTGCACGATTGAAGTCGATCGGGATGGGCCTTCTGACGGGGAAACTTCCACCATGAGGACACCCAGCGCGGTGATCTCTGCCTCAAGTTCATGAGGCAGTGCGATGTCATCCGCCTGCAGTATGAACGCCCGGTCGTCACCCGGTTGAATCAGCTCCGCCAGCGCAGCCAGAGCTTCGGGCGAGTTGTTCGCCGCTGCCGCAAAGGGGGAGATGGCCGGATCGAAACGGCGGGCAAGGTCGCCTCCCTGGCTGAATTGCGCATGCCGGGAGGTCAGGGCTGACCAGACAACCCGCTTCAGAAGGCTGTCCCGGCTCGGTTCATTCATAACTGCGTGCATCTTCGAGCTCATAGTGTTGTGAAATCAGATCCCATCGCTTCAACACGTCCCGGGCGGCATCGGGCACATAACAGCGCTCGTAATCCGGGCCTTGAAACGCGATGATGTCGTCAAGCGAGCGGAAACTCATGATGGTGATGAACTCCACCTCGGTTTCCAGGTTCCTTCGAAGGACCTCGATGCCGAGATATCCGGGAATGGCTTTCGCCTCGATGCCCGGAATGACCTGTGTCGTGAGAACATGGGCATAGGTGTCGGCCATGCCGGGATCCGTCCAGCCGTGCCAGATGCGCTTGATCATCGTTCAATCTCCGGGGGCGTTTGCAGAGAGTTCCAGTCCTGCAACGGCCTGTCCTTGCAGCGGACGGAAAGCGGCCTCGTGCAAAGGGCATCCTCAAGACCTGCAAGCTGGTCTAGCAAAGGACCTTCCAGACTGTTGCAGGCTTCGGCAACTGCCAGTGTGATCGCGGGCCAGAGCGTTTCTTTCAGATGGGCGACGAGGGCGACTCCCTTGTCGGTCAGGCCGATTGTCGTCACGCGACGGTCCTGTTGCGAGGGAACGGATTCAACCAGTCCATCCGACTTCATCTTGTTGATCGTTCTGGTAACGCCCGGTTGGCTCTGGCCAAGGGTCTTCGCCAGATCGCCGATACTCAGCGGGCCTTGCCGGTCGAGTGCGGCAAGAACGGGGTTGTGCGGCGTCGGCAGACTGGTGTCGGCAAGCTCGGCCGCAACGATCTGCGTTTGTGCCTGCAGCATTTCCCCGATCCGTTTCAGCCGGCTGCCCAGGGTGGCATAGCCAAGCGCGCGGACGACATCTTCGCTCATGGGTCACTCCATTTACATAACTTGATATATAACTAGTTATGTAAATTCGCAAGGCCTGGTGGGTGAAGTAGTTGGAGACTGATCCGAGGCTGAGATGAGGAAAGTCAAAAACGTCGCCCCACCAGTGGCACTGGCGGGGCGAGGTGACGGTCAACAGTTGACGAAGGCGCCGCCTAGTCGAATTCCGGTCCGCGTGCGCGGTACGGAGTGATTTCCTTCCAGGCCCGCATCAGCGTGTCCAACTCGTCGTCGCCGTGCGGCGGCATTACGATCTGCAGCTTGACCAGAAGGTCGCCATGACCACCGGTCTTGGTCGGCAGGCCCTTGCCCTTCAGCCGCATGGACTTGCCGCTGGAGGCGTTGGCCGGAATGGTCAGGTTGACAGCACCGGACAGGGTCGGCGTACGCACCTTTGCGCCCAGAACAGCTTCATAAAGTGTCAGAGGCAGGTCGAGGTGGAGGTCGGATCCCTTCACTTCGAAAAGCTTGTGAGGCTTGAAACGGATCTCGACCAGGGCGTCGCCTGCAGGACCGCCGTTTTCCCCGGGGTGCCCCTGGCCCTTGAGCCGGATCTTTTCGCCTTCGACCACCCCCTTGGGCAGGGTAACATTCACCGTCTTGCCGCTTGGAAGCGTTACCTGGGTCTTGCCGGAGTTGACGATGTCCTCCAGCGAGGCGCGGGCGACGATTTCCGCGTTGGCGCCTTTTGTCTTGGGCGGCGCCTTCGCACGGGCGCCTCCGCCGAAACCTGCGCCGGGTCCAGCGCCTGCACCTGCGCCGGCGCGTGCACGGCCACCGCCGAAGCTGCCGAAAATGTCGTTCAGAATATCGTCGAAACTGCCGCCGCCACCGGATGTCTTCTGGGTGCGTGCACCGCCGAAGTCTTCATATCCGGAAAAGCCGTCAAAACCATGCGCCTGATAGCGCTGCTTGCCCTCCGCATCGATTTCTCCGCGGTCGAACTTGGCACGTTTTTCCTTGTCGCCGACAATTTCATAGGCCTGATTTGCTTCGGAAAAACGCTGTGCGGCCGTCGGATCATCCTTGTTCTGATCCGGATGGTATTTTTTGGCCAGCTTCCGAAAGGCCTTCTTGATTTCGCTCTCGCTGGCAGATTTTGCCACCCCGAGAACGCTATAGGGATCACGCATTCGTCTCACCAGGTTCCTAAGATTTTCCGGCAGGCTGCCCCGCGCACTGCTCCGTTCGGCGAGCCGAACACAAGCGTGCAAGTTTAGCAGGTCATGCTTGACCGGACTTGTCCTCTATATCGGGATGGATAGGAAAAAATTCCAGACCCCGAATTCGTCTTGAGGACCTTCCGGTTTTAGCGGTTTTTTGACGGGGTTCAAGCTTCGGCGACAGTCAGGCTGGTGACCGCGAATTTTTGCGTGATGTCCCGGCAGGCCGTGCCGGAGTACAGCTTGATGCCGACGATGGTATTCGCCGTCGTCTGAAAGCCGAGACAGCCTGTCTCGCTGTAGGTGGATGCATTGATGTTCGACAATGTGCCGGAATTGCCGCTGATCGCGTTGAGCCAAGTCAGCGACAAGGCCTGCGTCGGCTTTCCGGCGGCAAGGTCCTGGCTGATAGTGTCGAGGTTCTGCGCGATCACAGACCGGTCGTCCTCGTTGATATCGGCATAGGCGACGTCGGATGCGGACGGAATGGAGCCGGTCAGGACTGTCGGGGAATCGATGTTGTTGCTGCCCACCGGAACGGACAACTGGCTACAGCCGCCAAGCGCGGTTGCAATGGCCATGCAAAGTGCGGCTAAGGGTTGGATCTTTATGTGCCCGGCAGTATATGAACGCATACGATACATTTTTCAGGCAGCCCCCCGGTCCGGCTTTTCGAGCCGCTTTAAAGGCTGTCGTTTCCTTCGACAGGTTACCGATGACAGACCTTAAAGATCCCCCTGAAGAGTTAACAAAAGGTGACTTTACAGAGGTAGTGAAGCCATTTGAGCTTTTTGCAGAATGGCTTGAGGACGCCAGGGCTTCGGAGCCCAACGATCCCAACGCACTGGCGCTGTCGACCGTCGACCCAGACGGCCTGCCGAATGTGCGGATGGTTCTGCTGAAGGACTTCGACGAACGCGGCTTTGTTTTTTACACAAATTTCGAAAGCGCCAAGGGGCAGGAGCTGCTCTCCGCCGGCAAGGCTGCCATGTGCTTCCACTGGAAGTCCTTGCGCCGGCAGGTTCGCATCCGTGGTCTTGTCCAACAGGTTTCGAACGAGGAGGCGGACGAGTACTACCGCTCCCGGCCGCGCGGCAGCCGGATCGGTGCCTGGGCGTCCAGGCAATCGCGGCCGCTGGAAAGCCGTTTCGCGCTGGAAAAGGAAGTGGCGAAATATACCGCCAAGTTCGGTATCGGCGACATTCCGCGGCCCGACCACTGGTCAGGCATGCGCCTGGTGCCGGTTTCCATCGAATTCTGGCATGACCGGCCGTTCCGGCTTCATGACCGCGTGCAGTTCACCCGAACTGGCGCGGATCAGCCATGGTCCAAGGCGCGCCTTTATCCGTAACGCGCCTGCGACCAGGGCTGAAACTTGCAAGATGCCGGACCGGTTAAAGCAGGCGTTTCCAGCGGAAGAACAGGAACGTCAGCCCGACTGACGACACCATCAGGCCCAACGAGAACAGGAACCCGAGCTGCCAGTTCAGCTCGGGCATGTTGGCAAAGTTCATGCCGTAGATCGATGCGATCAAGGTCGGTGGCAGGAAGATCACGCTGACGACCGTAAAGATCTTCGAGATCTGGTTCTGCTCCAGCGTGACAAGGCCGACCGTTGCGTCCAGCAGGAAGGACAGCTTGTTGTCCAGTGCGTCGCCGTGTTCCTTGATGGAATGGATGTCCCTGCCGAACATCTTGCAGTCGGCTTCCTGCTCTTCGTTCAGGTTCAGACGTTTGGCATGTGTGCTGAGGTAAAGCATCATCCGCGACAGGCTGGTGCAGACATCGTGCATCTTGGACACATGCAGTCCGATCTGCCCCAGTTGCTTGATGGCGATCTGATAGCTTGCGGTCTTGCGCATGTTGAGGCCGTCGCCGAACACCTGCACTGCCAGCTTGTCATACCGTGCTGACGCGCTTTCCATTTCATCGGCACACCGGTCGACGATGATGTCGAGCATCGTGAAGAGAACAGCCGGCCCCTTGTGGGCGATCGTCGAATCGGCCTGAACCTTGCGGGACAGAAGGGCGATGGATTTCGGTTCGCCATAGCGCACAGTCACCAGCCGCTTGGCATTGACGACAAATGTGACAGACGAAAGCGCCGGGTCGATCATCTGCGTGGCGATCGGAAGCTGCGCGGTCATCACCACGGCGCCAGGTTCCAGGTAAAGGCGTTCGGAGGTTTCGATGGAGGCGATCTCGTCCCGTGTCGGGATTTCCGCGCCCATCAGCTTTTCTGCTGCCTTTTGCTCTTCCTGCGTCGGGGCGATCAGGTCGATCCATACAGACGTGGTCGGAAGGGGCGCGCCGGAGGCAAGCTCAAGACGCTCCAGACCTTTGACGGTCGGGCAGTAGGCAATGATCATGCAGGCAATCTCCGCCGAAGGACACGGAGCGTGCCCTGTTCGGCGGCAGTTTGCCCAACAGATCGGAAGACGGCAACCGTCTGAAGAAAGTGATTTTGCGGCACCCCGACGGGGCTTGGCCGCTTCAGGATGGCGGACATTCAATCGTCACCGATTGTATGTCCGAACGCTATCCTGGACCGGTCACGCCGGCCGTCAACCAGCGTCTCGAAACAACATGGCAAGCTGGCCGTCACCAGCGGCTTGCCGCGTCTTCGGACGCTATAGCGCAGCGGCTCAGTTCTTCTTTTTGGCCACCGTGCCCGAATTCTTGCAAAGGGCAGCTGCATTGAGGGCTGCGATGCCGACGGGCTTGTAGAGGTTCACCAGTTTCGCATCGGCGCTTTGCTTCGGGGCAGGGCGGGCAGATTGCTCAGACATTTGTCTCGTCCGTTGTCTTTTCCAGTGCCCGCTCTCTGGGTTAAAGTTTTCATGGCTCGCGGGCGGTGTGCATGTCGTATCCAATTGCGGCAAACGGAAGGCAGAAAACACGCCTTTCAGCCGGTTTTCGCAATGGATGTGAAAAAGCATGCGCTTATTGGCGGAAATCGGCCAGTCAAAAACAATAACAAGATGTAACGAATCCCGGCCGGATTTGAAGTAATACAGTAAGGATTTATTTACGAATTAGGCCTGCCAGTCATTTGAGCAAGTATATGACTGCCCATTCATATGAAATAGCTTCTGTGATTCCGTAGTGGAGAGCCTCGCAAGGCACTGCAGAATCCTAGCAGTGATCGCGCGTAGCTGAGCAGTACCGTCGTGGCACAAAGCCCCAGTCCGGCCAGCATCAATATAGAAGAGATCGAAGCTCCCAGAAGGATCATCAGGCCTCCTGTGCCGAGGCCTATGACCAAGAGGGCGATGGTTGTCCGCAGGTAGTGATAGTGGGCTTGCAGCCAGCGTCCGCCCGGTTCGGCATAGAGGATCGCAAATGCCAGGGCGATGGGCGACAGGAGTATCGTCAGAACCAGCAGGTGGCACAGGCAGATATTGGCAGAGCCTGGCCGAAACACGCCAAATGGTGAAAACGCCTTTTGTTTTCCGTCACCGGCAGCGCGGTGTTCCTGTTCGCTCGCCGTATGACGGGACCGCAATCCGGTCATGCCTTACCCCGATTTGCAACTGTATTTCCGGCGTGTCTTGCTTGCACGTTTATCGTTTGCCCAGAAGGAATGTATGATGTGTTCGCTGTCGAAGTGAAGTTCATTTTTGACAAATTGGCTGTAAACGAAGAAACAATCAGGTGGACACCTTGCCGCGCAGATGCGGCAAGCCAGGCGAGATAGGATCTCATGAAGCGCTACGCCGTCTATAAAACAGCTTCGGCACCGGCCAGTCGCACGACAGGCTCCGTGGCGCTGGCGCTCGCGGCAATTGCCTTTCTGGAAAAGCGGTTCGGCCTGATCGACGCGGATGTGTTTGTCCTGTCTCTGATTGCAGCGGCTACGATTGCGCTCGCCGCCATCCTGCTTGCCCTGTTCGGCTTCCACCGGATCTGGACCTATGGCGGACCCGGCGTGCCGGCGGCGCTCACAGGTTTGTTCCTGGGGCTGCTGGCGCTTGCGACGCCTGTGCTTGTGGTCGGAATGCTGGTCATGCACGCGGGAGCGAGCGACCTGGCCACCAACCGAACCGATCCACCCGAACTTGAAACAAATGTGGCTTCAAGCGAACAGCCTTTTCTCGACTGGCTGAACACCGCGCTTGTTGAAGACGTCTGGCCGGCCGTTGCCGCTTATACGGGTGCCGCGCCGGGCGTGACTGCTGTGGCCAATTCGGCGGAAGACCGTCTTTACCCCGATATCGTTCCGCGTCGATACCGCATTTCTACCGCTCAACTGCATGCGGCGAGTGTCAAGGCGCTTGAAGGTCTGAACTGGCAGGTCGTTGATGAATTGCCGCCCGATCTCCTCGATGCACCGACCTATCTGCAGGCCGAGGGCACTTCGCAGATCCTGGGATTGAAACACGATATCGTACTGCGCGTCCGGCCGGATTCGGTGGGGGCCCTGCTTGACGTTCGTTCGCGTTCCCGCACACCGCTGAAGGACCTGACCGACAATGCGGACCGCATCCGTCTTGTCTTCAGCGAGATCGACCGTGTGCTCCTGGAAACATACGGCGATCTGGCGCGGCTTTCGGTCGACGAGACCGAGCTGGAAGAAGACCTGCCGGCCGAACCGGTTGAAGACTTGCGCGAGACCATTCCGTTGCCGAGCTTCAAACCCTATTTCGAGGACGAGGATGCGCCGGTTGCCGAAGGTCTGGATGCGGTCGATCTGGAAGGCTGATCGCTTGCAGGCTCAGCCGGTGAGGCGATAGCGGGCGGCAAGAGACAGCTCCGGACTGGCCTCGACGCGGCCTCTGTCCGCGAGGTCCTCCAGGTGCGCGAATACGGACAGACCTGCTGCCGGGTGCAACGCCGGATCAACCGCTGCATAGAGCACCGATACGATTTCCGGAATTGATCGTTCGCCTTTTGCCAGTTCATGAAGGATCGAGGCTTCCCGGTCGAGCCTGTGCTGCTTCAGGTCGCGGACGTAGTCGATGGCATTGCGAACAATACCGCCGTGTCCGGGTAAATAGACGGATTCGGAACGGGCCAGCAGTTTGTCGATCGAGGCCATGTAGTCCCGCATGCTGCCGTCGGGCGGGGCGACGACCGATGTCGACCAGCCCATGACGTGATCGGCGGACAGCAGAACCGGTTCCCCGGCAAGAGCAAAACACAGATGATTGGACGTGTGGCCGGGCGTGGCGACGGCTTCAAGCGAAATGCCTGCGGCCTCGAACATCTCGCCGTCTTCCAGCAACCTGTCGGGCGCGTAGTCCTTGTCGCCGCTGGCGTCGAGTGGATTGACCTCGTTTTCAAGAAGCGCTCGTGCCGGCCGGTGCGGCCCGCACCCGATGATCTCGGCACCGGTTCTTTCTTTCAACAGCCGTGCGCCCGGCGAATGATCCACATGCGTGTGGGTGATCAGGATCGCCTCGATGACTGCGCCTTGTGCAGCCTTCAAGATGGTGTCGACCTGGCCTTCCAGGGCAGGCCCGGGGTCAACGCAGATCAGCCGACTGGTCCCCAGCAGATAGCTGTTGGTGCCATGAAAGGTGAAAGGCCCCGGGTTGTTTACCGTTAGCCGGCGCACGCCCGGCATCAGCTCGACGGCAGTTCCATATTGCGGATCGAACGTGCGATCGTGCTTCATGATGTCTCCAGTTGGTTCCGCCAGGGGCGACAGTTTCGGCAGGTTCTGCCTCGGTCTGTACGTCATGTATCTGACGTTTGAATCGGCTAGGGAAGCGGTACTTTGCCAAGCCGGGTCCAAATGTGAAACAGTGCGTTTGGGGTTGGAAAGAACGAATTTGACGGAAAATCATGACACATGACACCGAGTGCCGGGTTGAAGGCATGTTGAATCTGCCGCGGAGCCAGGCGTTTTCACTGTTTGTCGACCGGCTTGATCTGTGGTGGACATCGCCTTTCAAGGATGCGGGCGAGGGCAAGGTTCAGGCGGGTATCGATCCCTATGCGGGCGGTAGCTGTTATGAGATCGACAGTGAAGGCCAGCACAGGGTCTGGGGAACCGTCCTCTCACTGGAACCGCCGCTTTACATTCGTCTGGCCTGGCAGGTCAGCCGGGATGGCGAGGAAGTTGCGGATCCTGCGACGGCAAGCCGTGTCATGGTGAACTTCCGCGAGGCCGGGGACAGCACGCGCCTTGAAATCGTTCACAGTGAGTTTCTGAGACATGGCGAAGCGGGAGCGGAATATCTGGAACGCATGCGCCAGCCTGATGGCTGGCCGCGTATTCTGGACAACCTGAAATCCGCCGCCAGACATCCCTTGCCTCAAAATCGGTGATTGGTGCGGGTATTTGGCGCCGGTTCGGAAGTTTCGGTTCACCTGACGCGAAGAGCGTTGGTGGGTCGGAGCCCATTTTCAGGGGTGTATTTGATTGTCGCTTGGCTGACATGCTTTCCGTGTTAGGGGAGTGGTCCGATGCTGCCCCGATCTCCCTATTCCGGCCTTGCACATTTACTGAGACGTCGAAATAGTGTCTGCACTCGGGACACCTAACTGCTGAAACGAATTCGCTCGACCGTCCATGACCCAACCGCCTTCGCCAATCGAAGAACCTGCTGAAGACCGGCAGGCCGCATCGCCGCTGACCCGACTTGGCGAAGCCCGCTGGATTCTGCTGTTCGCGTTTGCTGCTGCCGCAGGCGCGGTCATCGTCCATGAAGTGCCGTTGACGACGGCGCTGCTCGCCATGGCGGCAATTGTTGTCGTGGCCTGTTTCGTGCCGCGCAAGTCTTCGAGCCGCAGGGTCAAGCTGAATGCCCAGCGGGAAATCCGCAGGATGTGGCCGGGTACGGGCATGAAGGTCACTGTTGATGCGTTGCCGACACCCTGCTTCGTTGCCGACGGGCGGGGCATCACCCGCTATGTCAACAAGCAGGCGCTGTCGATTTATGAAGGCGTGAAACCGGGTGATCCTCTGTCCTTCTCGCTGCGGGCTCCTTCGCTGCTGGAAGCGTTCGACCGTGTCTGCACAACGGGTGAGGCCGAGAAGATCAGCTGGATCGAGAAGGTGCCGACCGAAACCTGGTACGAGGCTCATATCTCGCCGATCTACATGCCCGGAAGCGCAGGCCTGGAAAAGATGCCGAGCTTGCCGGACTTCATTCTGGTGGTCATTCAGGACCTGACAGAAAATCGCCGGCTTGAACGCATGCGCACGGACTTCGTCGCCAATGCCAGCCATGAACTGCGCACGCCTCTGGCCTCGCTAACCGGATTTATCGAGACCTTGCAAGGACCTGCGCGCAACGATCCGGAGGCGAGAGACAGGTTTTTGTCGATCATGCTGGATCAGGCGGGGCGTATGCGCCGGTTGATCGATGATATCCTGTCGCTGTCGCGGATTGAGCTGAAGGCGCACGTCCGGCCCGCAAATGCTGTCGATCTGTCAGAAATCGTCCGGCATACGACCGATGCGCTGTCTCCGCTGGCCTCCGACATGGGCGTCGAGATCCGGCTTCAACTCCCGGACACCCCCGTGCGGATCAGGGGCGACAGGGACGAGCTCATCCAGGTGACGGAAAACCTGATTGAGAACGCGCTGAAATACGGCCATGACGGCAAGTTCGTCGACGTCGGCCTTGAAAGACCGCAGGCGCCGCAGGATGCACTGACCTGGCAACTTTCGGTACGCGACTACGGCGAGGGCATTCCGCGTGAGCATCTGCCGCGCCTGACAGAGAGGTTCTACCGGGTCGATGTCGAATCGAGCCGGGCGATGAAGGGGACGGGCCTCGGGCTTGCCATCGTGAAGCACATCCTGACACGCCACAGGGGCCGGCTGGAGGTGGAGAGCGAGCCGGGGCAGGGGGCGACGTTCAAGGTCAGTTTGCCTGCCATGGAGAACGTTGAAGGTCTGCCCGAGAAGATCTCCGCCTGATGCCGGATTGGCGACTGTCGTATTCCTGAGACGCGAGACTGCTAGAGACTTGCCACTGCAAGATCGGAAAAGTCTTTTGTGACCGGTCAGGCGATCCGCCGGAAGGAAGGCCTGTCTAGCCGGATCGCGCCAGCATTTTGTCCAGGAGTTTTAACGTGCCGATGTATTTTTCAGCCCGCGCTGTGTTGTGTGGCGTTTTTTGTTTGGCATCCCTGACCGCCGAAGCCCGTGACCGATTGCTTATCGTCGGCTCGTCCACGGTATTTCCATTTGCGACCGCAGTCGCAGAAGCAGTCGGCAGCAACGGCGTAAAGTTCCCGATTGTCGAATCCACGGGCTCAGGCGCCGGTTTCAACCTGTTCTGCAAGGGCGTTGGTGAACACACGCCGGACATCACGAATGCATCCAGGCGCATGAAACCTTCGGAACTGGACACCTGTCTCGCAAACGGCGTCACGCCGGTCGAAGTGGAAATCGGTTATGACGGCATCGTGCTGGCCAATTCGCGCAATGGCCCGAAATTCACCCTGACCGTGGAGCAGATTTTCGAGGCGCTGGCCGAGAAACTTCCGAAGGACGGACAGCTTGTCGACAACGGCAACCTCGCCTGGTCGGACATTGACGCGGACTTGCCGAATGAGGAAATCGAGGTGCTTGGACCGCCTCCGACCTCCGGCACCCGTGACGCGTTCGAGGAACTTGTCATGGAAGAAGGCTGCAAGACGGTCAAGGATCTGGAAAAGGACGGTTGCACGCGCATTCGCCGGGACGGCAGCTTTGTCGAAGCGGGCGAGAACGACGACCTGATCGTCGGTGCTCTGGAGGCCAATCCCGTGACGGTCGGCATCTTCGGCTATTCCTTCCTGATGCAGAACCGGGACAAGATCCAGAGCGTCGGCGTCAACGGGGTCGAGCCGACGTTCGAAAAGATTGCCTCAGGGGAATACCCGGTGTCCCGCCCGCTGTTTTTCTACATCAAGAAGGAACACGTCGGCCTTATTCCTGGCATGGAGGAGTATGTGGCTGCCTTCACCAGCGAAGAGGCCTGGGGCGACGATGGGTATCTGGCGAGCAAGGGACTGATTCCCCTGTCTGCCGAAAAACGCAGGCAAGTGGCGGCCGACGCAATGGCGTTGCCGGCCTTGCAACTCTGATCGAGCTGAACCGGGCAATGCAAAACCCCGTTCGGCCGCTGCGGCAGGTGCCTGAAAACCTCCCTGATCAGGCATAACGCTCGCCAGATGGATAAAAGGGATGCCTGTCAGCTTTGCCGAGGCAAGTGAGAGCTGCACCATGTGCACCTCGAGACGGGTTTTTGTGACCCTTTGCGACATAAAACCGTCAAGGAACAGGTTTTCTTGAGTAATTTCAGTATCTTAAATTGTCACAAAACTGAAAAGGAACTGTCATAGAACTCTCATCCGTGGAGCCTAGGTTCCCCGCATCGCTCGTGCACATCCAAGCGCGGTGATCATCTAGAAACCTTGACATTCAAAGGGAGTGGTCAAGTGAAATTTACGACCCTCGTTAGCGCAACTGCTCTTGCCGTTGCTTCCACTGCATTCGTTGGTTCGGCTCAGGCTCGCGACCAGGTGCAGATTGCTGGTTCCTCCACGGTTCTTCCTTATGCTTCCATCGTTGCTGAAGCATTCGGCGAAAACACCGATTTCCCGACACCGGTCGTTGAATCCGGTGGCTCCTCTGCTGGTCTGAAGAAGTTCTGCACCGGCGTTGGCGAAAACACCATCGACATCGCAAACGCTTCCCGCGCTATCCGCGAGAAGGAAATCAAGGCTTGTGCCGAAGCTGGCGTGAAAGACATCATCGAAGTCCGCATCGGCTACGATGGCATCGTCTTCGCTTCCCAGAAAGACGGCCCGGCTTTCAACGAATTCACCCAGGTTCAGTGGTTCAACGCTCTGTCCCCGAAAGTCCTGAAGGACGGTCAGATCGTCGACAACCCGTACACCAAGTGGTCCGAAGTTGACGCTTCCCTGCCGGACGCGGAAATCGCTGCTTTCATCCCGGGCACCAAGCACGGCACCCGTGAAGTGTTCGAAGAAAAAGTTCTGGCTGTTGGCTGTGAAGAATCCGGCGCTCTGAAAGCCATGATCGACGGCGGCATGTCCGAAGACGACGCTGAAGACGCCTGCATCGCAGTCCGCACGGACGGCAAGTCGGTCGACATCGACGGCGACTACACCGAGACCCTGGCTCGCATCGACTCCAACCCGAACGGCGTTGGCGTTTTCGGCCTGGCGTTCTACGAGAACAACACCGACAAACTCAAAGTGGCAACGATGGCCGGTATCGCTCCGTCCACCGAAACCATCGCCAAGGGTGAGTACCCGGTTTCCCGTCCGCTGTTCTTCTACATCAAGAAGGCACACATCGGCGTTATCCCGGGCCTGAAAGAATACGCTCAGTTCTTCGTTTCTGACGAAATCGCTGGCCCGGACGGCCCGCTGGCCCAGTATGGCCTGGTTTCCGATCCGGAGCTTGCCGCTACGCAGGCTTCCATCGAAGCCGAAGAAACGATGGGCAACTAAGCACATCTTTCCGGAAGGGCGGCTTCGGCCGCCCTTTCTTTCTTCTTTGCCGGTTGGGTCGCCCTATGTCACTTCCATATATTCTTATTGCGCTGCTGGTTCTGGCTGTCGCCGGATACATAGTCGGCCGCGGAAAAGCCTTAAGTTCTGCCGGAGGGGATGTGCGTGAGCTCCATTCCCTGCCTGGTTATTACGGCTGGAACGTCGTTGTTTCGATATTGGTTCCTGCCCTCCTGCTGCTCATTGCGTGGCTGATCTTCCAGCCCATCATTCTTGACAGTCAGGTTTCCTCCAAGATTTCCGAAGAGACCATTGCCGCAAGTTCACTCGACCTCGTCATGAGCGACGTCGTACGTGTTGCCGAGGGTCTCGATCTTGCCGTTTCTCAAGGCGCCATGTCGGCCGACATGGCGTCTTCCATCCGTACCGATCTGACCGACGTGCGCAGCCGTCTCGGCGAGATAGGTGTCGCGCTCGGTTCCGAAGTGACCGCCGAAACGTTGCGGGCCGCGCAGACATACCGCAGCATCTCGGGTACAGGCCTGCTGTTGCGGACAATCGGCGTTCTGGCGGTCGGCCTGATCGGTTTCGCTGTCGGTGTTCTGCGCACCAACAAGGATTTCCGTGCCCGCAACGTCGTGGAAACGGTCGTCCGCTATATCCTGATTGCAGCAGCCTCGATCGCCATCCTGACGACTGTCGGCATCGTGCTGTCGCTGATCTTCAACACGGTCGAGTTCTTCCGGCTCTATCCGGCTGCTGATTTCTTCTTCGGCCTGACCTGGGCGCCGAGCTTCGGCGGTGGATCGGAGCTGGGGATCGTGCCACTGATCTGGGCGACCATGTATATCTCCCTGATCGCACTTGCCGTTGCCGTACCGATCGGTCTGTTCGCTGCCATCTACCTGTCTGAGTATGCAACGCCGCACGTACGCGCCGTTGCCAAGCCACTGCTCGAGATCCTGGCCGGTATTCCGACCATCGTTTACGGTCTCTTCGCGCTGCTCACAGTCGGCCCGCTTCTGATGAACGTCTTCGGCTCCAGCGGTGCGCTCGGCGTAAGCTGGATGTCCGGTGCTTCCTCGGTGTTCACCGCGGGTGCTGTCATGGGCATCATGCTGATCCCTTTCGTCAGCTCGCTCTCCGACGACATCATCAACGCTGTGCCGCAGGCCATGCGTGACGGTTCGCTCGGACTTGGTGCCACCCATTCGGAAACCGTGAAGCAGGTCATTCTGCCGGCGGCCCTGCCGGGGATCGTCGGGGCCATCCTGCTCGCGGCCTCTCGCGCCATCGGTGAAACCATGATCGTTGTTCTGGGGGCCGGCGCGGCTGCCCGCCTCAGCATGAACCCGCTCGAAGCGATGACCACCGTGACCGCGAAGATCGTCAGCCAGCTCACCGGCGACGCCGACTTTGCCTCCCCGGAAGCCCTTGTCGCCTTCGCACTCGGCATGACCCTGTTCGTTGTGACCCTGGGGCTCAACATCGTCGCGCTCTACATCGTGCGCAAATATCGGGAGCAGTACGACTAATGACCGACACGACCCTTACGCCACCGTCGGGCAAGACCAGCGCTCCGACCCCGCACAAGACCACGTCGATCCTCGAACTCGACCCGCTGACCAGAAAGCGCAACGCCGCTGAAGCCCGCTTCAAGCTCTACGGCATCATTGCCATCGGCATCGGCCTGTTCTTCCTCGTCGCGCTGTTGTGGGCAATCCTTTCCAACGGCCTTGGCGCCTTCAGCCAGACCTTCCTGAAGGTGGATGTCCCCCTCAATCAGGAGCAGATTGCCGAAGCGGAAAAGTCGGTGGTCAAGACCTCCAAGTATCGGGCCATCATTGACGACGCCTTTGCCAAGGAACTTGCCGGTCTCAACATCACCACCGACATGTCGGCAAAGGACCTGCAGAAGCTGTTCTCCTCAGGGGCTGCCGCAACGGTTCGTGACTATGCACTTGCCAACCCGGACAAGATCGGCACGACGGTAACCTTCGAGCTGATCGCCTCATCCCGTGTCGACGGCTACCTGAAGGGCCGCGTCAAGCGCGAGGATCTTGCCGAAGACAAGAACCTGGATGCCGCACACCTGGATCTGGCTGACCAGATGCAGTCCGCCGGCATTCTGGAGAAGCGCTTCAACTGGGCCTTCATCACCGGAACCGATGCTTCCGACAGCCGTCCGGAGCAGGCCGGCATCGGGGCGTCCATGATCGGGTCGCTGTTCATGATGCTGGTGGTGTTGTTCCTGTCGCTGCCGATCGGTGTGGCTGCTTCCATCTATCTGGAAGAATTCGCTCCGCAGAACAAGTTCACCGATCTGATCGAGGTGAATATCTCCAACCTGGCCGCCGTTCCGTCCATCGTGTTCGGTATTCTCGGTCTGGCGGTCTTCATCCAGTTCATGCATCTGCCGCAATCTGCACCGCTGGTTGGTGGCCTGGTGCTGACGTTGATGACACTTCCGACGATCATCATCTCCACCCGCGCCTCCTTGAAGGCCGTTCCGCCGAGCATCCGCGATGCGGCCCTTGGTATTGGCGCCTCCAAGATGCAGTCGATCTTCCACCATGTCCTGCCGCTGGCAATGCCTGGCATTCTGACCGGCACGATCATCGGTCTGGCACAGGCGCTTGGGGAAACCGCTCCGCTGCTGCTGATCGGGATGGTCGGTTTCATCGCCTCCAATTTCCCGGACGGTGTGGCTGCCGGTTTCTTCTCTCCGAACTCGGCCATGCCGGCCCAGATCTACGAGTGGGCGAAACGCGCCGACCCGGCTTTCTATGAACGCGCTTGGGGCGGGATCATCGTGCTGCTGGTCTTCCTCATGACCATGAACATTATCGCTATCATCCTGCGCCGCAGGTTTGAACGCCGCTGGTAAGGATTGCTCCGATGAACGAGATGCCGAATTTTGAACAGGCGAAAACCATGACCGACAGCAAAATTTCCGCGAACAAGGTGCAGGTCTATTATGGCGATACCCACGCCATCAAGGACGTGGACATCGAGATCCAGCCGCGGTCCGTGACTGCCTTCATCGGTCCCTCCGGATGTGGCAAGTCGACGTTCCTGCGGACGATCAACCGCATGAACGACACCATCGACATCTGCCGTGTGGAAGGGTCGATCAAGATCGACGGTGAAGACATCTACGATCCCAAGGTCGATCCCGTACAGCTGCGCGCCAAGGTCGGCATGGTTTTCCAGAAGCCGAACCCGTTTCCCAAGTCGATCTACGACAACATTGCGTACGGTCCGCGGATCCATGGTCTGGCCCGCAACAAGTCCGAGCTTGATGAAATCGTTGCCTCCAGCCTGCAGAAGGCCGGGCTTTGGGAAGAAGTCAAGAACCGTCTGGACGAGCCGGGCACCGGCATGTCGGGCGGTCAGCAGCAGCGTCTGTGCATTGCCCGTGCGATTGCCGTCAGCCCGGAAGTGATCCTGATGGACGAACCGTGCTCGGCGCTTGACCCCATCGCGACTGCGAAGGTGGAAGAGCTGATCGACGAACTGCGGGAAAACTTCACCATCGTGATCGTGACCCACTCGATGCAGCAGGCTGCCCGTGTGTCTCAGCGTACCGCGTTCTTCCATCTGGGTGTTCTGGTGGAGGAAGGTCTGACGGAGGACATCTTTACCAATCCGAAGGACAAGCGTACGCAGGACTATATTACGGGCCGCTTCGGCTAAGCATTTTTTAGGTTTCTGAAGGGGACACAGGATGTCTGAACATACAGTCTCGGCTTACGATGACGAACTGACGGCCATGGCCGGCAAGGTTGCCGAAATGGGTGGTATTGCCGAAAAGGCTTTCGCCGATGCGGTGTCCGCGCTGGTGTCGCAGGATCTGGAGCTTGCCAAGGCGACGATCAAGGGCGATGTCCGTCTGGACAGCCTTTACAACGAACTTGAAGTGAAGCTGATCGAGCTGATCGTCCGCCGCCAGCCGATGGGGCAGGACCTGCGTGAAATCACCGCCGCAACGCGCATTGCCAATGACCTGGAGCGTGTTGGCGATCTTGCCAAGAACGTTGCCAAGCGCGTCATCGCCATCGACAGCGACTTGCAGTCCAAGAAGCTCGCGATCGGTGTGGAGCACATGACGGAACTCGCTCTTTCGCAGCTCAAGCAGGTGCTGGATGCCTACGCCCGCAAGGATGCGGAAGCCGCCCGCCGGGTTCAGGAAGCCGACGCCGAGGTCGACGCGATCTACACGTCGATCTTCCGCGAACTCCTGACCTACATGATGGAAGACCCGCGGGTCATTACCCAGTGCGTCCATCTCTTGTTCTGCGCAAAGAACATCGAGCGCATCGGCGATCACGCGACGAATATCGCCGAGAACGTCTACTACATGGTCACTGGCGAGCGTTTGCCGGAAGACCGGGCAAAGGTCGACGAAACAGGCGCGGTCTGACCCGCCGGTAATCGTCGGATTTGCAGAAGATCTTAACGGCCGGCGCTTCGGCGCCGGTTGCGGTAATTGGAGCGAGATGTATGCCGAAGGTGCTCATCGTTGAAGACGAAGAACCGCTCAGCCTTCTATTGAGATACAATTTGGAAGCGGAAGGGTACTCGGTCGAGTCCTGTGTCCGGGGTGATGAGGCGGAAATCCGCCTGCGGGAAAGCCTGCCGGATCTGTTGCTGCTCGACTGGATGCTGCCGGGCCTGTCCGGAATTGAACTGTGCCGCCGCCTGCGGGCGCGCGAGGATACCGAGCGCCTGCCGGTCATCATGCTGACGGCACGCGGTGAGGAAGCAGAGCGCATCCGCGGTCTGTCGACCGGTGCCGACGACTACGTGGTCAAGCCCTTCTCGGTACCGGAATTGATGGCCCGCGTGCGCGCCATCCTGCGCCGGGCAAGCCCGGAAGTGGTGTCCAGCATGTTGCGGTCCGGCGATATCGAACTGGATCGTGAAACGCACCGCGTTCGCCGCAACACCAAGGAAATACACCTGGGGCCGACGGAATTCCGCCTGCTGGAATTCCTGATGACATCGCCTGGCCGTGTCTTCTCCCGCGAACAACTGCTGGATGGGGTCTGGGGTCACGATGTCTACGTGGACGAACGCACTGTCGATGTTCACGTCGGTCGCTTGCGCAAGGCTCTGAACAAGGGCAAGGCAAAGGATCCTATCCGTACCGTCCGTGGTGCCGGATACGCCTTCAATGACCAGTTCACCTCTGCCACTGCCTGAGGGCAACTTGCAGAATGGAATTAAGGAGCCCGCTTTCTAGCGGGCTTTTTGTTTCTCAGCGGTTATGTGCCTTTCGCGGAGCAAGGTTCTCTTCTGCGACAACCCCATCAGTTGTGTCGGTGTCGGGGCTGATCCTGCGGTCCCTGTCGTGGCGGAGTGGTCAAACAAGGTTTGTTTTGATGGAACGGAAACGGCATGGAGCGGTGCCAAGAACAAGCCGTGGGAGGTCACTGGTCGGGGTCGGGCATCTGGTCAATGGAAGGCCCAAACAAAAAAAAGCCCGCCAGATGGCGGGCTTTCTCATGAATTGGTTAGGTGCGAGGCTATCAGCCTGCCTGAGCCATCGTCTTGCGATCGCGGCGGCGGTCGGCGACCGGCTGATACGCGATCTTGCAGTGATGAGCGCAGTAGGGGACGCCGGCATCGGACTGGCGGCCGCAGAAGTAGAAGTCGTCGGTCGCCGGGTCGCCAATCGGCCATTTGCAGGTCCGCTCGGTCAGCGTCAGGATGGTAGCCCGCTGCGAGATCGGAACGAGCTCTGCAATCGGCTCTACGCGCGGCTTGGCAGCCACCACTGGTGCAGGCGAGATGTCTGCTTTCAGGGCCGTTGCGCCGATCGACTGCGGATGTGACGTCGTCGGTTTCTTCGGCGCTGCACCCGTTGCAGGAGCTGCGGTGCGCGGCCGGCGCGGCTTGGCGCTTGAAGAGGTGGACTTGGCGCGGCCGGACAGGCCAAGGCGGTGCACCTTGCCGATCACGGCGTTACGGGTAACACCACCCAGTTCGCCTGCGATCTGGCTTGCGCTCAAGCCGTCGCCCCAAAGCTTTTTGAGAAGCTCAACTCGTTCGTTTGTCCAACTCATTGCCGCACCCTTTAGTTTGACCGTCCTGCGGCCATTAACCCCGTGTTAAGCATGCGCAAGCACGCTTAATGCTGGCAGATCTAGTGCCTCTTGGTGATTTGCCTCACGAGATCTCGTGTCTGATTGCTGAGAGGTTACAATAACGTTAATTTGTCAGGCAACCACTCGACCCAAACCAGTTGGGGATGAAACGACTTTTCCCCAATTATGGCGAGGTCATTGAGAATTTTATGAAATCCGCCCTCCGCGGCACATGAAATGTCTTGTGCGCCATTTCCATTGACAGTGCATGGTACCGGCAGTGTATAAGAAAGCCGCTGCGTGCCGCCTCATCGGGGCGGCACGTTGCGTTTTGGCCCTTCGGCATCTTTTCAAGGTGACGGCCCGGCGTCGGGGCGACGCAGGGGACAGCAGGGGCGTTTAAAGGAGACAAACGAGGTTATGTCCGCGACTGCACTATTCGGAAATTACGCAAGATCGAACCTGTCTTTCGATCATGGGGAAGGCGTCTGGCTGGTTACCACCGATGGCCGACGATTCCTCGATTGCGGTTCCGGCATCGCGGTCAACGCACTCGGTCATGCCCATCCGCATCTGGTCAAGGCATTGCAGGATCAGGCAGCCAAGCTGTGGCATACCTCCAACCTGCACCAGATCCCGGATGGCGAACGGCTGGCGCAGCGCCTGTGCGCGGAAACCTTTGCCGACAAGGTGCTGTTCGTGAATTCCGGTGCGGAAGCGATGGAAGCTGCCATCAAATGCGCGCGCCGTTATCATTATGACAACGGCAACCCCGAGCGGTTCCACATCGTGACCTTCGAAGGCGCTTTCCATGGCCGGACCATCGCGACCATCGCGGCTGGCGGCCAGGCGAAATATCTTGAAGGCTTTGGCCCGAAGGCTCCCGGTTTCGACCAGGTGCCGGCAGGAGACCTGGATGCGCTGAAAGATGCCATCGGACCGCAAACGGCCGCGATCGCGATCGAACCCGTGCAGGGCGAGGGCGGTATCCGCGAAATTCCGGCCGATTTCCTGCGTGCGCTGCGCAAGATCTGTGATGACAACGGCATTCTGCTGATCTTCGACGAGATCCAGACCGGTGTCGGACGGACCGGCAAGTTGTTCGCTCACCAGTGGACGGGCGTGGAACCGGATCTGATGGCAATCGCCAAGGGTATCGGCGGCGGGTTCCCGATGGGCGCATGTCTTGCAACGGCAGAAACGGCGGCGGCGCTATCACCCGGGACCCACGGCACCACCTTTGGCGGCAATCCGCTGGCCATGGCAGTCGGCAATGCCGTTCTGGACGTCGTTCTGGAAGACGGGTTCCTGGAAGGTGTCCGTCAGAAGGGGCTCAGCTTCAAGCAGAAGCTGGCCGGACTGGTGGACGGCCATCCGGACGTTCTGGCCGAAGTGCGCGGCAACGGTCTGATGCTCGGTCTGAAATGCGTGGTGCCGGTGGCAGATTATGTGCTTGCAGCCCGTGAAGCCGGTCTGCTGGCAGTTCCTGCCGGCGATAACGTGGTGCGCATCATGCCGCCGCTGACCATGAGCGAAGAGGAAATTTCCATTGCTGTCGAGCGCCTGGAACAGGCTGCTGTCGCCATGGAAGCGAAATTGGCGGAAGGAGCGGCCTGATGACCGCAAACGGAACCTACCGGAACTTTCTGGATCTGACGGACTTCGAAGGCGACGAACTGCGCGCCATCCTGGACACCAGCCGGAAGATCAAGTCGAGCCGTAACGGCGTGCATCGCGGCCAGGGTCCTCTGGCCGGCAAGGTGCTGGCCATGATCTTCGAACAACCGTCGACCCGTACGCGCATTTCCTTCGATGTCGGCATGCGCGAGCTTGGCGGCGAGACCTTGATGCTGACCGGTGCGGAAATGCAGCTCGGCCGCGGAGAGACAATCGCCGATACGGCGCAGGTTCTGTCGCGCTTCGTCGACGCGATCATGATCCGCATCCTCGATCACAACGATCTGCGTGAACTTGCCGACAATGCGACAGTGCCGGTGATCAACGGTCTGACCAAGCTCTCGCATCCCTGTCAGATCATGGCGGATCTGTTGACCTTTGAAGAGCATCGCGGTTCGATCAAGGGCAAGAGCGTTGCCTGGACCGGTGACAGCAACAACGTGCTGGCTTCCTGGATTCATGCCGCGCCGCGCTTCGATTTCGAATTGCGCATCGCGACGCCGGGCGAACTGGCGCCGCCGATGGACCTGATTGAAACTGCTCGTGCCAAGGGTGGTTCCATTCAGGTCACGACGGACCCATATGAGGCAGTCAAGGGGACCGACTGTGTCGTGACCGACTGCTGGGTGTCCATGGGTGATGACGATGCGGAATCGCGTCACAACCTCCTCAGCGCCTATCAGGTCAACAAACGCCTGATGGCTGAGGCAAACCAGGACGCCCTGTTCATGCATTGCCTGCCGGCCCACCGGGGTGAGGAAGTCACCTCGGACGTCATGGACGGTCCCAACTCCGTTGTGTTTGACGAAGCCGAAAACCGGCTCCATGCCCAAAAGGGCATTCTGGCCTGGTGCTTCGGCGCAGCATAAGGCAAGCCAAGTGGCACTTAATCTTGATGAACTGGGCATTACGCCTGCAGGGCTGGACGCTGTCCGGCCCTTTGCCGTGGAAGGGCTCGACGTGCGCGGCCGTGCGGTCGCGCTTGGTCCTGTCCTGGAAAAAATTCTGGACCGGCATGCCTATCCGGAACCGGTTTCGCGCCTGCTGGCGGAAGCGATCGTTCTGACCAGCCTCTTGGGCACGTCGCTGAAATTCGACGGTCGCTTCACGCTGCAGACGCAGACGAAGGGGCCGGTGTCCATGCTGGTCGTTGACTTCAAGTCACCCGACGCAATCCGCGCCTGCGCAACCTTCGATGCTGCTGAAGTCGCAGCGCTGATGGCTGACGGCAAGGCGACGCAGGAGGCTCTTCTCGGGCACGGACATCTGGCGATGACCATCGACCAGGGAATGCACATGCAGCGCTACCAGGGACTGGTGGAGTTGGATGGTGTCTCGCTGGAAGAAGTCGCACGCCGGTACTTCGAGCGATCCGAGCAGATCCCGACAGAAGTTCGTCTTGGTGTCGGTGAACTGTTCACCCGCCAGGAAGGCGAGGGGCACGTGAAAACCTGGACCGCCGGCGGGATCCTGATCCAATTCCTGCCGGAAGCGCCGGAACGCATGCGCCAGGCTGACATCGATCCGGGCAATGCCCCGGAAGGCACGAGCCCGCACGAGATTGACGAGGACGATGCCTGGGTGGAAGCCAAGGTACTGGTCGAGACGGTCAAGGATGTCGAACTGACTGATCCGGAAGTCAGCGTGGAAATGCTGCTCTTCCGGCTGTTTCACGAACGCGGCGTCCGCCTTTTCGAGCCGCAGCCGCTGGTCGACAAGTGCAGCTGCTCTCGCGAGAAGATCGAGAATGTTCTCGCCGGGTTCAGTGACGACGATGTCGACCACATGACTGTCGACGGCAAGATCATCGTCACCTGCGAGTTCTGCAGCACCAGCTACGAATTCGACGGCAAGCCCGGCCAGTAAGCCGGACTGTCGTGAAATTCAAAAAGCCCGGATCGGAAACGGTCCGGGCTTTTTTCCTTGCTGCCTTGCGCGCAAGCCCTGGACTTGCGCTGCGCTTGTCCGGGCACGTAGTGGGCCCTAACTCGTGAGCCGATCCACGAATGCCCTGACTGCTTCGGCTGCAAGTTTGATGTTGCCGTCGAGTGTCGCCGGCGACTTGCCGCGCGGTCCGAAGTCGTGGTTGCCGTCTTCCAGATAAGTCAGGCCGACATGAGCTGGCAAGGTGACTTCATCGAGTTCCGCCTTCGAGCCGAACGGATCCCGGTCGCCCTGGAGAACCAGAACCGGTCGTTTGGCGTCCTGCAGCGGCTGGAGCCGCCACTCGGCATCGGCCTTGCCGGTCGGGTGGAAAGGGTAGCCGAAACAGGCAACGCCCTTGGCGCGCCCAGGCAGCGAGCCGCCGCCTGCCAACATCGCGGCGACCCTACCACCCATCGATTTGCCGCCGATCAGCAGAGTGCCGTCGCTCTGGCTGAGGACAGATTGCAGCGCGGTCTGGAACTCGGCAATCAGCTTGTCGGCCCGGGGCGGCGGCTTTTTCGGGCCTCCCGTCCGGCGACCGGCCATATAGGCAAATTCAAAACGTGCGGCTGCAATGCCTTGGCTCGCGAGGGCTGCCGCGAGCTTGTTCATGAAGGTTGAGTCCATGGCTGCGCCAGCGCCATGGGCCAGCAGCAGTGTTGCCACAGGTGGCGTTTCGGGGCGGTTCCAGAGAAAGTCGGTCATGATGATGTGATCTGTCGCAGCGGCAAGGAATGATATCAGGAGTATTGTCGTATCGCCCTATCGTGCCATCGGGACCGTGGCAAGCAGCATTAGTCAGGACGTTTCAAAAGACCCCATGTTTGACCAGATCGACATCAACCAGGTTCGCATGGCCTGTTTCGGCGGCATCTTTCTGATAATGGCGCTGTTGGAAGCGGGTTTGCCACGGCGGCGCCTGAAGAGCGGCCGTTTGAAGCGCTGGCCGACTAACTGGGGCATTGTTCTGCTTGATGCCCTTCTGGTGCGGCTGATCTTCCCCATCGGCGGCGTCGGCCTTGCAATGCTGGCACAGGAAAAGGGTTGGGGCCTCTTTGCATTGCTCGGCTGGTCGGGTGTTGTGGCCGGTCTGATCACCTTCGTCGTGCTCGATCTTGCGGTGTGGTTTCAGCACCTGGTCTCACACAAGGTTCCTCTGTTCTGGCGCATTCACCGCATGCACCACGCAGATAGTGAGGTGGACGCAACAACCGCGCTCAGGTTCCACCCGATCGAAATTCTGCTGTCCTTCCTCTGGAAGGGGCTGGTCATCATCGCCCTCGGCGGTCCTGTTGAAGCCGTGCTGATCTTCGAGATCGTTCTCAACGGCTCTGCGGTTTTCAGCCACGCCAATGTCCGCTTGCCGCTTTGGCTGGACCGCCCCTTGCGGTTTCTGATCGTCACTCCGGACATGCACCGCATTCATCACTCGGTGCTACCGCACGAGACGGATTCCAACTACGGGTTCTATCTTTCAGTCTGGGACCGTCTGTTCGGAACCTACGTGGAAGATCCCGAACAGGGACAGGAGACAATGGAAATCGGGCTCGGTGCCGCGCTCACGCCGCGTGCGCATTCGTTTCCCTTCAGCCTGGCGATCCCGTTCCTGAAAAATCCGGACCGCCGGAAGGAGGCGCGTGTCGAGGACGCGAAAGGCAAAAGCTGACCTGGTTCTTTGTCGGGAATGGCCGGAAAGGTCAGAAGAAGCTCATGGGAAAATAGCGCAGGTAAAGCTCGCGGTAGATGCCCTTCTGGTGAAGCTGGCGCAAGGCATATGTAAGGGCCGCAGCCCGTTCCGGATCGTCCTGGCGGGTCGCAATGGCCATGCCTTCATCAAAATAGCCCGGCTCCAGCCACGGGCCGCCGGCAAAGGCACAGCAGCCATCTGCAGCTTCGCTCGGCAGCCAGAAGGACAGGTTCAGGCCGTCGCCGAACAAAGCATCGGCCGAACCGCCCTTGACCGCCTCACGTGTCGCCTCTGCGGTTTCCAGGCTGATGATCTCGGCATCGGGAAAGAAGCGCTTGGCAAACGCCTCGTAGCGGGACCCTGCTTCAACGGCTATCCGCTTGCCGGTGAGAGCCTGCTCGTTGAAATCGGACGCGTTATACGCCCGAACCACAAACCGCGCCGGCAGCTTCAGATAGTCCTCGGTGAAGTTGAGGCGGCGCGTGGAGGGGAGGCTGCGCGACAGGCCGGAGATAATCGCGTCGCCTTCTTCTTCGTCCAATGCAGGTAGAAGAACCTCGAAGTCCTTGATGCGCAGGGCGCAGGAACTTCCGAGCTCCTGGCAGAGAGCCCGCGCGAGATCGACATTGAAGCCGGTAAGACGGCCATGCTGGTCACGAAAGACGAAGGGCGGATATCCGTCGGTCGCCAGAAACTGGATCTTGTCCGGAATGGCATTTGGCCGGTCGTGGACGGCTTTCGGATCCCAGAAATTGGGAACGCGGACCGAAGCCTCCTGGGCTGAAACCGACAGGACGCCGAGCGTCAAAGTGCCAAGCGTCAGCAGCCCGGCTGCAACGCGGCAGATAGTCTTGAGAAGTGGCAGTGAAGCTGGCACGCGGACGTCTCGTTCCGTATCAAGTCATGGTCGGCAATACGCGCCGGGAATCGCGCAGACAGAATATCGCGAACCGGCAGCGCTTGTCAGCCCGCTCCGTCGAAGATGGCACGAGGCATTCCTGAAAACAAACGCGTGACCTCTGACATTCACAGCGTCGACTGAATTCCGCGGAATGCGGTCAGGTCTCCGGTTCCGGATCATAGGAGCGCAGGACGACGATCGTATCGAAGCCCTTGATGTCGTCTTCATAGAAATGCGCTTCGGTGAAAGTTGCATAGGCTTCCATGGAAGAACACTGCACGGTGAGTACCAGATCGGCCGGGCCCGTGACGTGGTAGATCTTTTTCACTTCCCGAAGCTTCAGCAACTTCTGCCGCAACTTCGCCATACGTTCCGGCTGTCCACGCGACAGCATCAGCATCACGAGCAAGGTAACGGAGGCGCCCGTTGCCTCCGGTGACACGATGGCCACTTCCCGCTCGATCGCCCCGACTTCTCTCAGGCGTTGCACCCTGCGCAGGCAGGCGGCAGAAGACAGGCCAACCTTCTCGGAAAGTTCCTTGCCGGTTTGCCGGGCATCGAGACTGAGTAGATGCAGCAGCTGATGATCGAAATCGTCCAGATCCATGATGGGGGAGGGTCCTGTTCGACGTAGCTTTGCGGTAGTTTATCTCAAAATCCGAATTTTTGCGAATTTATCGCTCGAAGTTGAGAATTTTGCGCACTGTCCGTAGAGGCTTTTTCTAAACTTGCTCCTGTCCCGTCGGAAAGGAGCAAAACAGATGACCGATCACCTTGTACCCCTGCACCTGGCGCGCGTCCGTAGAGCCGGTCTCGGTGCTGCCGTCTTGCACTTTGCGTTGAAGTGCCTGCGCCGTCGGCGCGACATGGCCCACCTGGCTGATCTGCCCGACTATCTCTTGAAGGATGTTGGCCTCAGCCGCGCTGATGTCCGGATGTAATGCGCAAGGAGAGTTGGCACTTGGGGCTTTTGTGGGATTAAGTGGGATTACCCGGTTTTTGGCGAAATCCAGCCGTTTTTACCGAGAAGACGCCAATTAGCGTGATTTCAGGACGCGCAATGATTTTGGCAGTCCAACTGAGATCACTTTGGCAAATGAAGCTGCGCGAGAAGAAATTCTGCAATGAAAGCAACGAAACACAAAAAATGAGGTCCGAACTGCAACGCGATTATTGCGATGAGTTCGGACCTGGGCTTGATCGGCAGAAATCTGCGGGGTTGAAGGAAATTGCGCAGATCGGTTGATAGCACGAGGTCCGAACTTTCGAATTGCGCTCGACGAGCAGTGAAAGCCCCTTAGCGATGAAAGCCAGGTTTACCCAACTGATGAGCGTTTCTTGGATGGACCGCCCCCTTGTACCCCTGAACAAGTTCGATGGCTTTCAGTCCAACGATACGAGACAAGGCCGCGAGTACAGCGGACGCGCCCCAACCGACCACGAAGAGAGTTAGGTCACCTGTAACAGCAGCTAGAGCGACACTACCGACTGCCGCGATCGCAGCCAGAACTGCAACGGCTCGGGCGTTGTACCAATCAGCCACTACCACCGGTGCCACCGAAAAAATAACCAGGGCAATGAACACCCCGGTGCCAAAAAAGCCTGCAATCATTTTTACCTCAACTCTTAAAAAACGACGGTGAAGCCTTCTACATATCAACTTGCGGCGTGATCGAAAACGAGTTTCCAATTTTTGCGTGTAGTGGGTGGTTCATTTAAGACGTTGTTTAAGGGCCATTTAAAGGTCTCAAACCAATTCCGCACTAATCGCCAGGGTACTACCTTCCCGCCGCTTCCTGTCACGGTTGAGTCACGCTAGCGACTTTACCCATTGGCACGATGGGCGTTTTGCGCCGAACCAATGCTGGGGAGAGAGTTTAGTGGTACGCATTTTTTCAGTTCTCGTCTTTGCGATATGGCTCACAAGTTCCGCCATCGCGCAAAATGACGTGGAGATTAGCGAAACGGAATTTCTCATCTCTGACACGGTGCGTTCAGCTAGAACAAACCAACTGGCAGCAGAACGCGTGCTATTCGCAACCGACCAGGCGATCGACGCGGCATCGTTCATATTATCAAGTGTGCGGGTTGATCGGCTGATACATGTAGAACTGAAACGCCTAGCGTCACGAATTCCAGGCGTTCGAGCCATCATCGTGATAGGGCCTGATGGCCGGCTGCTTCACGACAGCTACAAGTTTCCAACGGTGTCATTGGACCTGTCGGATAGAACCTATTTTCGCGTTGCCATCGCGACTGACGAACTTGTTATCGGAAGCCCGGTAGTTGGCCGGACTTCCGGGTCTTCTTTCGTTCCCGTCGTGAAACGGATCGGCGACTACACATTTGTTGCTGTAACGGCCCCATACGCCTTAGTCGAGTTGCAGAGCGAATGTGGCGACTGCTGGTCTGTAGCGCTGCAGGAAAAGGGAGACATTGTGGCTATGTTCCCCCCGGACTCAACTTTTCTGCATGATCTGGTAGAGCGTATGTCACCGCAGATGCGGGCGAATGGCTCACAGGTGGTCCGCTATCGACATTCAGTTTTTTCGGTTGTCTGGCGAAAAAGCCCAGATTTCCCCATCGTCAGCGTCAGTATTCGCGGCCTCCCGGATACTGCATCGGTCGACATCGATGTCAACTAACAACCGGCGAACGGTTTGTATCTGGCTGGTAGCTGTCCAATCACTATTTCGATGAGCAGACATCCAGAGTGTCGAAGCCGGCACGCCAGTTGAGCACGCGGCGAACTCGGCAAGCTTGGCGAGTTCGTCATTTGATAACCTGTCGGTCCTGGAATTGTAGTAGGCCGCCGTCAATCCAACGCTAACGACAGCCGTGGCGCAGACCGTGATGCCGAACTTGATCCACCCGATCTTGCTTGTGCTGGCATCTGTAATAATCTGACGCAAATTGTAGTCACGCATTGTGCACCCCATGCAACCTAAGCCATTGCAATCTAAGGGGGTGTTTTGTTGATGTCTACCACTATTAATTTAAGAGAAGCTCTTGAAGCTGACGCAAAAACGATTGCAGAAATACACGTAAGATGCTGGCAAGAAGTCTATGCATTCATGCCACAAATCGTACATAGGCAGAGAAATTTTGAGTACCGTTTTCGGCAGTGGACGAACTGGTTTGAGTCTGGCTGTCGTGACGATAGCCTTTTTGTGCTGGAGAACGCCGGGCGCACTGTAGGGTTCGCGATGGCAAAGCCTAATGCCGATGCCGCCATTGCAGTTCCAGGTGAAATGCATGCCTGCTATCTCCTGCCAGAACACAGGGGCGGTGAACTTGGGCCATTGGGACTAATGGCGCTCGCAACGTCCCTAAAGGAAAGAGGGCTCTGGCCGGCCTGTCTTTGGGCATTTCAGGAAAACCCTTATCGACGCATCTATCCCTTCCTAGGGTGCAAGCCCGAGGTGTTTCGCGAAAGGGTCATTGCCGGTGTCGGGCTTCCAGAAATCGGATACCGAGTAACCGACTACGACTTGCTTATCGCTCGTCTCGACCGGATGCGCGCTTCAGCTGCTCAGCGCCAAACTGAATCACTTCGGCAGCCGCGTCTTCTTTTACGTCTTCCCGGGTAAGGAGATAATCGAACATCTCCAGAAACTTATCAGCGAAGGCGGCGGGCTTCGTCCTTCGGGGCGTCTGCTCCCAGTAAGTTTCAGCGATGTTCCAAATAAACCTGCGGATATCACTGAGTTTGGTGGAGTTGATTGTTAAGTCACCACCAATAAGCATGCTGCCTTGACCTGTGAGCAGCCAATGCAAGTTCACACCATGAACGCGAGCCAGATTCCCCAGCACACTACTGTTCGGCTCGGCATCACCACGCTCATAGTTTGCATAAGTTCCGGGTATAACCTCGATTGAACGTGCGAAATCTTCGCGAGTTACCTGTCCACGAACATCAATAAGCCTTTGAGCAAGCGCAGTTTTTGGCTTGGAAGGACGGGCCATATCCACAATTACACATTTTTTGGACTTATCGTTGAATAAGTCCAAAAACTATGTAAACTCCTTTTTGTCGGCGCGAACATTCACGCCGAGTTGTCACACCAAAAGTCCAAAGAAAACGGCTTGTTGCAGCAAGCCGTTTTCCCACCAGAGAGGCCCAAATGGCAAAACCAAAACACGCTCCGCCAGATGGATGGGACCGGTTTTCCATCACCGCCGAAATTCACCGTCAGGGGATGACGTTCGGCGAGCTGGCTAACAGGGCTGGAATCACGATCAAGACCTTTAGCCAGGTCTGGACGCGTACCAACCGTAAGGCCGAGAAAGCGATCGCCGATTTCCTTGAAGTGAAACCGGACAAGCTCTGGCCCGACCGTTATCCGATCCGTTCCGCTCGAATCCTTTCTACCGCAAACGAGCGTTCCGCCGCTAGCCAGAAAGCTTCGGTTCGGCCGGACAGGAAGGCGGCGTGATGGGAGCGCATGATCAGACGTTGCTGTCCGCGCAGACGGATGGTGCTGAACTCTGCGAGCGCTTTGTTGTCACCAAAGTGTCCAAATCCGGAAACCGGTTTTTCTGCACAGCAGGTGTCTCCCTGGTCGAGACGCAAGGCGGAAACCAAGCTCTTGTCGCAGAGACATCTTTGTTTTTGGGAGACGCTCATAGGTTCCACACGGAGGTCGTGGCGCAAAGCTTATGCGACGACTTGAATGAAAAAGGCATCGGCGGGGCGGCCTGGATGGCGGTTCCTTATACCAGTCTGGCCGGTGAAGGGGCGCAGGGACGATGAACGCCGCTCCGTATCTGGTTGGCATGGGTGGCGCGGTCGCACTGCTTCTGACGCTTCTTTTGGGCGTTTATAGCCTCCTCAAATCGATCTCAAGCCCTCGTTCCAGGCGCAACGACTTCTTCGCTCCGGAAGCTTTTCAATCGCACTACACGGAGTTCGGCTACCGCAGCCGACGTCGTTTTCCAACCCTTTCAAGACTTCTGGCTGCCCTCCTGTTCAGGCGGACCTAGGGCGGTCAAAGCGCGTCACCTGCGTCAGTGGTGAGACGCGGCGCTGCCGCAATTGACGCGAAGCCAACAACTTATCGGGCGGCTTTGGAATTCTTGAGACGGGCCGCCCGGTCCTTTTCCCAGAAATCATTGAGGTTCGAATTGAGCGCGTATCAGTCCATCAAGGTTTCCCTGATCGATATTCCCGAGGGCCGTTTGCGGGATGTGGATCAGGCGTGGGCGGAATGCCTGTCCGGCATGTTTATTGAGACCGGACAGAAAACACCGATTGACGTTGTCCCCAACGGGAAACGCTACACCCTTGTTGCCGGAGCCCATCGGTTGACGGCTGCCGGGATCGTCAAGTGGAAAGAGATTGAAGCCCGCATTCTGGAGACAGACGGCGGCGTATTGGAGGCGGAAGATCTTCGCCTGCACGAGATTTTGGAAAACCTTGGCCGCAAGGATTTCAACGCCCTGGAACGGTGCGAGGCGCTCACGGAAATGAAGCGCATTTACGAGGTACGGCACCCGGAAACCAAGCACGGCGGCAAACGCGGCAACCAGCATACAGGCGGCGAAAAGAGGCAAGTGGCAATTTTTGCCTTTTGCCAGAATGCCGCCGAGAGCACGGGGCTGTCCGATCGGTCTGTTCGGCTTGCGGTGCAAATCTTTGAGGGACTGTCCCCCGAGACCCGTGAGCGCCTGAAGGGCACCGCCTTTGCAGGCAAACAGAGCGACCTGAAGGCGCTGGCGGTTCTGGACGCGGATGCGCAAGCCAAAGTGTTGGCGCTGATCCTGGGCGACAAGCCAGCTGTCGCGTCCATTGCCGATGCGATCCTGAAAATCTCAGGCGAAGAACCGGAGACCGATACCCAGAAGCGGGAGAAGACGGTCACGCAGTATCTGCCCAAGCTCGGGAAGCACTTCCGCGCGACCCTGTTCAGGGGGTTCAAGGAAGAGATCCTTGACCTGGTTAAAAGGGAGGGCTGGCTCGATGCGTAAGCCGCGCGATGAATTCACCCTCGATCTCTTCAACGATTGGACGCCGCCACGCGTATCGGTTGGTTTCGAGCCGGACGCTTTTCCCGGTACACGGCTTGCCTCCCGGATCAGCCGTGCCATCGCCAGAGTTCTCAAAGACTGCGGCAAAGACAGGCGCACCGTTGCCGCCCAGATGAGCGAGCGGCTTGGATACAAGGTCACCAAAGAGACACTTGAGGCCTATGCCTCGGAAGCGAAAACCCAAAACAACATCACGGTGGAGCGCTTTATCGCGTTGATACACGCCACCGGCAAAACCGAGCTGCTCGGCTTTCTTGCCGAAGGGTTCGACATGGCTGTGGTTCCTCGAAAGTACGAAAACGTCATTGAGCTGGCGTTGATCGAGGACCATGCCCGCATGATCGAAACTCGCAAGAAAACGCTGCAGGCGCGGTTGCGGGGGGCGCAATGAAAGAAGTCGATATTCACCCCTGTTTCACCTGCAAATTGCCGGATTGCGATGAGCAGTCGCCGAAGTGCGGATTGCGTAAAGCGCAGCGGGATTACAGCCGGCACCTTCGCAGTGGCGACGGTGTTCCGAGTGCGGTTCGGGCTAGGTATTCCATCGCTTACCGGGAACTTTACTACGACCGCAAACAGGAGAAGAAACACCGGAGGGCTGGTGCATGAAACTCTGGTTGACCGCTCAAGAGATTGCAGACCTGAAACTGGATGGTTTTCCTGCGTCAGAGCGCGGTGTCCAAAAGCTGGCAGATCGCGAAGGATGGGCAAGCTCTTGCTACGCCCGTAAGCGGCAAGGCCGGGAAGGCGGCGGTGGCTTTGAGTATCACACGGATCTCTTTCCGCTCACTCAGAAGCTGCAGTATTGCGCCACCTTCGTTGAATTGAAGGATGAGGACCTGATCCTGGAGTCTTCCGACGATCCCGAGTTCGATCACCGGGCCGAGCGGAAGCGGAATGCCAAGCTGATCGTCTTGCGGGCTGCAGAGAGGTTCCGGGCACAGACCGGCCTTCATCAGAATGCAAGCGACCATTGGTTCATCCTGATCTATGCCGAGAAGAAAGTCCCGGTCCCTGATTGGGTCTATGCGACGGTCAAAGGCCTTTCCTTGCGCAGTCTGGCCCGGTGGCGGTCCCAGGCAGAAGAAAGCCAAAACCGACTGGCGTTCCACCCTGCACAATCGCGCAAGGGAACAGGCGTCCTGGACCAAGCCGAACAGGGCACACTGAAGTCCTATGTGCTTGCGGCGATATTCCAGCAACCGCACCTGAAGGCCAATGTTCTCAGAGCGATGGCAGAAGCGAAATTCGGCAAGCAGATCGAGGTCGTAAATCCGGAGACAGGTGAAGTCTCGAAGCGGGACCTGCCACCTTTGAGGACGTTTCAACACACCTTGAAGAGCTGGAAGCTGGAATTTGCCAGCGCGCTCAAGCGCCACACCGATCCGGACGGCTGGAAGAACACCGATCGGGCAGTGATGATCGGCGGAGCATCTGCCGGGATCGAACGTCTCAACCAACTCTGGGAAATCGACGCTTCGCCGGTGGACATGTTGACCACGGAAGGCCGGTGGAACGTTTACGCCTGCATCGATGTTTGGTCGCGCCGGTCGATCTTCCTGATTTCCTGCACACCTCGCGCGGACGCTGTTGGCCTCCTGGTGCGCGAAGCCATCCTGAAATGGGGCGTGCCGGAAGCCATCAAGTCGGACAACGGCTCGGATTTCAAGGCGAAGTCGACCGTTCGGTTGTTGAAGCATCTCGACATTGAGCATCTGATTTGCCCGCCTTATTCGCCCGAACAGAAGCCGCATGTGGAGCGTGTCATCAAGACATTCCAGCATGGTTTTGTAGAGCTGCTGCCGGGGTTCGTTGGGCACAACGTTGCCGAACGCTCAGTCATTGAAGGGCGGAAGGCGTTCGCCAAGCGCCTTGGCCTTGATGACTACAATGTCTTTGGCGTGGATGTGTCGCCCGAAGAACTTCAGGAAATGGCGAACGACTGGGCTGAAAACGCCTATGGCCGGAACCCGCATGGCGGCCTGAAGAAAATGTCGCCGGAGGCCAAAGCAGCCACCTCGACGGAAAAGGTGCTGACTGTCGACCCGGATGCCCTGGATGTTCTTTTGGCTGCCGTGCCGAATGGCGGCGGTATCCGGACGGTCCAGAAAGGCGGCGTGCGCGTCGACAACGAGTTCTACGTCATGACCGATTGCGCGGTGATGGCGGGCGAACAGGTGTTGTGCCGGATGGACCCGAAGGATCTCGGACGGATCTGGTTGTTCGATGCCGAAGGACTGACCTTCCTCGGTCACGCGATTTGCGCAGACCTGGTCGGCGCAGACCCGGTGGAAACCATCGCCAGATACCGCGCCCTGCAGAAGGCCTACATGGACGAACAGGTCGCGCCGATCAAAAAGGCGATGAAGGAAATCGGCCCGCGCGATGCCCTCAAGGCAGTCATGAACGAAGAACGCGCCCAGGTGTTGTCGTTCCCGCAAAAACGCGAAGAGCACACTACGGCCAGAACCCTTGCCGCCGCCGACGTGAAAAAGCGGCGTGCGCCCAGGGAACTGTCGGAGCGCGAAGCCGCGATGATGGAAAGCCTGAAGGCCGACACCCTGCCACAGGCGCTGCAGCCAACGGCCAAGGTTCACAAGCTCTCCAAGCAGCACACGCCGGAAGCGTTGTTCAAGCGGGCGCTGCAGCTGGAACAGCGCTTGGCAGAAGGAACATCGATTTCAGATGAAGACGCGATCTGGCTGGCCGGCTTTCAGGCCGGGCCGATCTATCGCGCTCACAAGCTGCTTTGGGAAGACACGCAGCACTCACAGAAACGCGTACCGCCCGCGTCTTAATGGGCAAGAAAACGGCCCTGAAGGGGGCAACCTTCAGAGCCTTGATAACTAGATAACGGAGTGAAGAATGACGAACGGAGACAACTCTGTCAATCCCGGTGGCCTCGCAGCCCTGAAGAACGTTTCCCGGTTTCTTGTCCTGATGGAAACGTTGATCAACCGCGGAGTGCACCTGCCGGGCCTCGGCGTGTTCCATGGATTTTCCGGTTACGGCAAAACCTATGCCTCTCTTTATGCAACCAACAAAAAGGGGGCTTTGCGCCTGGAAGTGGGCGACAGCTGGAACAAGAAAACCTTTCTGCAAAAGCTGCTGATCGAAGCCGGCGCAAAGCCGGGACGCATGACGATCGCCGATCTCACCGAAGAAGCGATCATGGTTCTGGGCGACGATTACACACGGCCGCTGATCATCGATGAGGCCGACAAGCTGGCCGACAAGGGCATGCTGGAGCTGGTTCGCGAGATCCAGGAGCACAGTCAGGTTCCGGTGCTGTTGATCGGTGAAGAGCAGTTGCCCGCAAAGTTGATGAAGGTCGAGCGAGTGCATAACCGGGTGCTTGAATGGGTACCTGCGGAGCCTTGCGATATCGAGGATGCCAGGGCGTTGGCGAACCTGTTCTGCCCGCACCTCGAAATCCATGACGATCTCCTTGATGTCCTGGTCGACACGACGCAGGGCCGAGCTCGGCGCATCGTCGTCAACCTCAACAAGATGCTGGAGCATGCCCGCAACAGCCGGGAGGCAGAGTTCGACGCCGCGTCTTTCGACAACGGCTGGTTCTACACCGGCGAACCACCCCGCCGCGTCAATCGGAGGGCTGCCTGATGTCCATCCAGCTTGAACTGACTGTTACAGCCGGCACGCCGATCTTTCGCGGACACGATCATTACTGGAGCGTGGTGCGCGATCTTGGAAAGGACCGGAGGACGTTCACCAGACGGGAAGTTGCTCTGCGGTCCAACGACCGGGACGATACTTGCGTTGGAGACTTTCTGAAACGCTTGCACGCTGCAGGCTTCCTGGAAGTGATCGACCAGAAAAGGCTTGCGAACACGGCGGGTGGTGGCACTGCCCTGCACAATGTCTACCGCCTGCTCAAGCGCCCTTCTGCCACGCCGATCATCAACCGAGACGGCACCCCTGGAACGCAAGGGTTGGCGCAACTGCACCTTTGGAACGCCATGCGGGCTTTGTCCAGCTTCACACTGATTGAGCTGGCTGTGTCCGCCTCGACAGACAGTGTTGAGGTGCCCAGGGAAACCGCCAAGCGGTATGTGACCCATTTGAGCCGCGCCGGGTATCTGCAGGTGTTGCGGCAGGCGTCCCCAAAGGTTCAGCAGATCTGGCGCTTGAAGTCCTCCATGAACACGGGACCAAATCCGCCCAAGATCCTGCGCACCAAAGTCGTTTATGACGCGAACCGCAAGGAAATCATGGGGCGTCCTGTCGCTGAGGAGTGCGCCGCATGAACAAGCTTTCCATGCAGCAGAAGGCGGCCAATGCCTGGGCAGACGGCGTGCCGGATTGGGTTGCGGAACTCGCGATCATGGCCGAATGCGAAGGCCTCAACGCGTGTGCGTCGCGGCTCGGCTATTCCCCGGCCGTGATCAGCCAAACCATCAGCAACAAGTATCGAGGGGACCTATCGAAGCTCGAGGACAAGGTGCGTGGCGCGCTTATGGGCGTCACGGTTGATTGCCCCGTCCTCGGGAAGATCGGGCGGCACATCTGCCTTGACTGGCAGGCAAAGCCCAGAGCGGTGACCAATTCAACCAGGTCGAAGCTCTACCGGGCTTGCCGGAACCGTTGTCCGCACTCCCGCTTGAAGGGAGGCGGCCATGCTCAGTGAAGATCTGGAGTTTCTGGCGCGTGAGCTGGACATCCGAAAGAACGCCCACGGCGAACTGACATTGCCGGCGCACCGGACTGCCGCCCTCGGCTGCATCCTGACCGAATGCGTGCGGATGGCGAAGCAGCTTGAAGCCAACGCGGTCCGGCAACCGGCCATCCTGGTCGATCTCTCCGATCCAAAGATCGAGCTGTTTCCGAAGGCGAAACGGCCCGTGCCCGTCCACTCCATCCCGATCCGCACTTCGGCGGATGGGCCGGACGAGGGCGGCGCAGCTTGAGTATCTCCCGGCGTTTAGTGGGACATTAAAGGAACTTTAAAAATGGAAAATGCAGCAACTGAAACCGCCGTATCGAGCGCACCGGAAGACGGTGTCGAGATCATCAACGGCCAGAAGTACATGCGGGACGCCAAGAACAATCTGATGCCGCTGGAAAACGTCAAGCCGCAGCACAAGCTGGAAGACGAAACGGTGCGCAAGGTGATCGGCTTTGCCGAAGAGCTGTCCGGCCAGATCGCCCGGTTCCGCAATCACACCTTTGCGGATCTCTTGGCACTGACTGCTCTGCTTGCTCAGCAGTATGACGCCACCAAGGGCGGCAAGAAGGGCAACACCACGTTCCAGACCATCGACGGCTGCATGAAGGTGCAGGTGCAGGTCGCGGATTTCATCGACTTCGGCCCGGAAATCCAGACCGCGAAGGTTCTGATCGATGAATGCCTGATTGAATGGGCCTCGGACAGCCGCTCGGAGATCCGCACCATCGTCACCCGTGCCTTCAACACCGACAAAGAGGGGCAGATCAACAAGTCCGAGATCCTGATGCTGCTCCGCCTCGACATTGAAGATGAGCGCTGGCAGCGGGCCATGGCCGCTCTGAAAGATTCCATGCGTGTCACGGGGTCCAAGAGCTACCTGCGTTTCTACCGCCGCGACCATCCGGACGCGGACTGGGAAACCATCACGATCGATCTGGCGAAGGCGGCGTGAGGATGGGAACCCTCAAGGCTACAGCAGAACGGTATGTGTTCGAGGTCACGAAAGACTTTCCGGACAGCTTGCCGCTGAAAGACCGGATCGCCCGGTTGGATGCTGAACGCCCCGCGCTCAAGAGTGCACCCGCTGCAGCTAGAAAGGCGTGGCAGTCAGCTCGCAGGACTTACCTCCAACGCTTTGGCTATGAGAAGCCTGCCCTTCGCAAGGTTGAGACACCCCTGGAGATCGCAATCTCGAACGCCCAGGGGGATTGCGATGTCCAGTGAAGCTTACATCCGGCAACAACTTGAGCAGCGCCACGGTGTGGAACACCTGCCGAAGCAAGCCTTGGACCTCATGTTTGAAAAGGCTTGGGACGATGGCCACGCCTACGGGATGCAGTCGGTTGCCGATGAATACGACGATCTTGTGCAGATCGTGGACGCAGTGCGGGAGGTCGAAAGTGAATAGCGAAGATCTCCGTATCCAATACGACCAGGCCCGTCTCGCACGGGCCAAGGCCGAACAGAAGATGCTCGAGACACGGCTGGCGGCGGACAAGGCTGAAAGTGCGTTCTACGACGCGGATAAAAAATCCGGAGTTGCCTTTGAGCGTTGGAGCGAAGCTGTGAAAGGAAGCGGCGATGGATCTTGATCGTTTGAAACAGCGCATCAATGCTTTGCGCGACAAGACGACTGCGAATGGCTGTACCGAGGCGGAAGCGATGGCAGCTGCCGCCAAGGCAGCGGACCTGATGCGTGAAGCGGGTCTTTCGGAACTGGATCTTGAGATCCGTCAAAGTTCGGCCAGTTGCGATACGCGCGGTCAAGCCCCGGAAAGCCGTCTCTGGACCATCATTGCGCTCTGCACGAATTGTGCATTCGTGCTGGAATGTGACCATGATGGAGACCGGTTAACGTTCATCGGGAAAGAGCCTGGTCCCGAGATTGCCGCGTATCTCTGGGTCGTTTGCGATCGCGCAATCAAGAAGGCAGTTCGGGACTTTCGCAAGTCAACGTTCTATCGCCGTCGAAGGTTGAAAGCGACGAAGAGACAGGCCGTATCAGACTTTAAGCTTGGGATGACAATCAGGCTGCAGGAACGGCTTCTGGAGCTTTTCAAGGGCGTTGCGAACCGCAAGGAACTTGAGGCTTCGATCCATGCGAAAGAGGAACTGTTTCCAAACCTAGAGGCAATTAAAAAACGGTCGGGTTCCGTCCGTTTCCATGAAGTGGTTGCTTCCGGTTTCATTGCCGCAAAGGACGTCAACTTGTCCCACGGCGTTGACGGCACCTCACAGCAAAAACAACTGGCCGGAGCTTCATAAGATGCACCGCCTCGCCAACTCCGATCATCGTGTGTTGAGTGAGACCGATGCCTTGCGCGACAGGCGTGCCCTTCTGCTGCGCAAGGCCGAGAACAGCCGGTACCGCCTGCAAAACCGGAAGGCCCTTCTGGGCGATCTTCAGCAGGTGACCAACGAACTCCTGAAACGTGAACTTGAGGCCCGGCAGGAAGCCACGCCGCAACCAGCCACCCGGATGGAACCGATGGGTGATGCAGGTGCGGTGGGTGGATACGCCCAGGGCCGCTTACCCTACAAGGACTAACGCAGATGAGCCAACTTGAGCGGATTGCCTTTGCGATGTTCAAGACCGTCTACGCGCCTCATGTTGCCAGCACACTGACGCTGGACGGCCTGTCCTCGGTCGAGAAGCCCTTGAGCGCTGACACCGACACCAGCCTTGTCGAGGACTGGCAGAAACGGCGGCCCAGTTACATGCGACTAGCTGCGGCAGCCATCCTGGAAGTCAACGAGATCAAGAAGGAAAGGGCCGGATCATGAACGCCTACGCCAAGATCCATGTCCTGAAGAAAAACGCCAACCTGGACGATGATACGTACCGGGACCTGCTGGAGCGGGAGACCGGGAAACGATCCTGCAAGGGCATGGCATCGGCCGAGCAACTGAAGGTCATCTCTGCATTGCAGCGGCTTCTGCCCGAACAGGACCCCAATGCGGCCCAGGGCAAGAGGGCGACCGGCAAGTTTGCCAAAAAGCTGCAGGCGCTCTGGATCGCCGGTCACAATCTCGGTGTCATCGCGAACAAGAGCGATGAGGCCATGATCGCGTTCCTGCAGCGTCAGACCGGTTTGGATCATCATCGGTTTTTGCAGGACGGCCGAGACGCCAACAAGGCGATCGATGCGCTGAAGATGTGGTTGCGCCGGTCAACACAGAATTACGACCTGTTCACCCAGGATCAAAACCAGTCCCCAATTCTGAACGACTATCGGTTTCAGATCTGCCTGCACATCTGGGCGGAGTTGGCAAAGGTCGGCAAAGAGCCCGCGCAAACTCTCACGACTTACATGGTTGCGTGCTGTGGCAAAGACGATCCGGGTTCACTGAACTCCACGGATTGGATCCAGCTCATGAACCGGCTCGGCAAGTTCTATCGGTCGGTGAAGAAATGAACGAGGACCTGCCCGGCCTGCTTGGAGAGATTGCGGAGATTGCCGGTTTTCCGGCAGCGTTCGCGATTGCCGAGCGGGTCGGGGGGACACGCGTCACGATACCTTCCCGAGCCTCCGACGATCATTGGCTTGTGAAAACGGTCGGCCGAGAGGCGGCAGACCTGATTTGCAAGCATCTGCGCACCCTGTCCCCTGAAGGTCGCGAGGCTGGCGCTCGACACGTTGTCATTCCCCGTGGTCCGGCCGGCTGCATGGCAAAGGCGCGAACCCGGCTTGCAAGGGAACTGGAAGCGGGTACAAGCGCCCGCGAGGCCGCACGGCGGGCCGGCCTGTCGGAGCGATCCGCGTTCCGGATGCGCAAGAAGATCCGGGAAGAGGAAGACAGCAAGCAAGGCTCGCTGTTCTAGGCATTTGACAAGCGATTAAACGGCGTTCAAATTCTCTTCCCGAACGCTAAATCGCTCTGGCTGACACCTGTCAGCCCCGCTATTCCCACTGAAAAACAGATCTTGAAGGCCTCCCTAGACGCCAGGATGAGGCCCGATGTCCGATATCATTTTCAAACTCCGGCAAGGCGGAGGAAAGCTCAGCGACGACAGCGTCCTCCGACTGGCTGCCGCGCGCATGCAGTGCGAAGTTGCTGTGCTGCAGGCGATCCTTGAAGTCGAAAGCAATGGCCGCGCCTTTGATGACAAGGGCCGCCTAATCATTCTCACCGAAAAGCATGTCTTCTGGCGGGAGCTTCCACAGAACCTGCGCAACAAGGCCAAGCGCCTTGGCCTTGCGGTGCCGAAGTGGGGCAAGGCCAACTACAAAGGTTTGGGCGGCTCCGGCTCTGATGCCCGTTGGGATCGTTTGGAAGCCATGGTCGAGCTGGAGGAAACAGCCGGCCTGCGTTCGGCTTCCTACGCCGGCCCGCAAATCATGGGCTTCAACGCTCAGCTGTGCGGCTATGCGACCGTGCAGGAATTCGTCTTGGCGCTGGCCGAAACCGAAGCCAATCAGATCGAAGCCTTCCTGACCTATCTCGAGCGCGTGGGCTTGTTGCAGGCGATCCGCGACCGTGATTGGCGCGCGATTGCCCGACGCTACAACGGCCCAGGACAGGTGGCGCGTTATGCCGGCCTGATGAAAGCCGCCTATGAGCGGATCGCCAACAAGACGGGTCGGGTTGACTATAACCCCGGTTTGCTGCGCCTCGGGTCCGAGGGATACCGGGTGAAGGCTCTCCAGGAGCGGTTGGTCAATCTCGGCTATCACGTCAAACCGGATGCTGATTTTGGTCCGGCCACCCGCCGTCAGATCATTGCGTTTCAGGCTGACAACGGCTTGCAGCCGGACGGTGTCGTCGGCCCCAAGACCAGCGATATGCTGGACAAGGCCATCCCGGTGAAAGACCAGCCGGGCGGTACCCGCGAAAACCTGACTGTCAAAGATCTTCGGAAGGCCGGTTCGGAAACCATCAAGCAGGCCGACTGGCTGACCCGGATCGGGATCGGTGTGCTGGCGACAGGTGCCGGCGCTGAAACCTTGGAGACGGTTCCGGGCGTGCAGGGCCTTGAATCTCTCAAAGGCGTTACCGACACGATCCAGGAGGTTGCCGGGATGGTGCAGCCGGTGTTGCAACTGATCTCCAGCAACAAATGGCTTGCCCTCATTGCCATTGGTGTCGCCGTCTACCTCGTTGCCCGCAAGATCAAATTGCGCCGGCTCTACGATGCCAAGGAATGGAGGCACATCGGATGAGCTTCCTTCTTGCCTGGGTTCTCAAGTTCGCCAGCTCCGGCCTGGTCGACAAGGCGCTTCGCTACATGGAGCAGAAAGCTGCGCTTGGAACCGAGCGGGAGCGGATCAAGTCCCAGACCACCATTGAGGTGGTCAAGGCGGCAGTCTCTGAATCACGCATCATGGCGGATCTCCAGAAATCGAAATTCGAGTACCTGCTTTATTGGGTGTTCGCCGGCCTGTTCGTTTTGCCGCTCGGCTTCTGGTGGGCGGCTGTGATCCTGGACAGCGTTTTTTTGTTCGGTTGGAAGGTGGCCACAGTCCCCATCCTGGAAGAATGGGGCGGGCAGATGATCCGTTGGCTGTTTTACACCGGCACCGTTGTCGGTGCCATCAAGATCCTGAAGTGAGGCCCGATGCCGGACGGATTGAAGGAATGGCTTGGTGTGGTGGCGCTCGCGATATCGCTGCTCACGTCCGTGTACGCCTGGATCACTTCCAAGGCCAAAGCCAATGCGGAACACCTCAAAGCGGTTGACGCCAAGCTGGTTGATCTGGATCGACGCGTGCAGTCGATCGAAAGCGAACTGAAGCATCTGCCGAACAAAGACGATGTGAACGAACTCAAACTGGCAATGGCTCAACTGGACGGGACGGTCGGGCGGCTGGACGAAAGCCTGTCCGGGATCTCACGCACTGTCCGCCGCGTTGAAGGCTTTCTGATGAAGGAGAGCAACTGACATGAGTTATCTCGACGTTGTCGCCGCTGACTGCCGGCTGATCATGCTGAAAGAGCTGGCCGGCCAGAATGATCATCAGCTCAATGAAACCATCCTTACCAAGGTTCTTGAGAATTTCGGACACCTCAAAACCCGCGACTATGTCCGCACTCAGATCCGGGTGCTTGAAGGCTTGAACGCCGTCAGCGTGAAAGAGGTCGGCAGTGTCCTGGTCGTCAAACTGCTGCGGGCTGGCCTCGACCATGTGGAGCGTCGGGCATTCCTGGAAGGCGTTGGCCGTCCTTCCGTGGAGGGCTAAATGGCAAATCGCCGCAAAGGCCGTGGCCGTCTCTCCGCGATCGAGCAACTGCCGCCTGAATGTGATGAAATCATTGTCTGGGCGGCCAACGAGCTGCGCGGGCGCGAGCACACACAAAAGGAAATCTATGAAGAATTCTATCTGAAGCTTGAAGAGCTGCAGAAAGATCATCGTGGTGAACTCGACTTCAAAATCCCGTCCTTTTCCGCCTTCAATCGCTATTCCATCAAGCAGGCGCATTTGACACGCCGGCTGGAAGACACCCGCGCCATCGCCGCGACGATCTCCGAGCGGTTCGACGCGGAGGCCTCCGACGATCTCACCCTTATTGCGGCCGAGGCCATCAAGACGCTGGTCTTCGAACTCTTGACCGATGCCGGCGAGAGCGGTGTCGATCCGAAGGGAGCCATGAACCTTGCCAATGCTCTGCGGGCAGCGTGTCAGGCACAGGGTGTTTCGACCACACGCCGGCAGAAGGTTGAGAAAGACTTTGCAGACAAAGCCACCCAAGCGATCGAGCAGGTGGCAAAGGCCGAAGGCTTTACCCAGGACACTGTCCGCGCCATCAAGGCCAAGATCCTCGGGCTTGATATATGAGCGCGGTTTCAGACCAGGACGAATTCAAGATCGGCCGTGCCATTACCCAGGAGGAATGGCAGGAGCTGCGAACCGCTTCGCTCTACGGCCTTCCGCCTGAACTGCAGGAACTTGCAGACATCGACCATGTCGATGTGCTGCTCGACTATCAGAAGCGGCTTCTCTCTGCCACGTCGATCCATTCAGTCGTCATTGTCGAAAAGAGCCGGCGCACCGGGGCCACCTGGGCGCTGGGGGCACAGGCCGTGCTTACAGCCGGCGCGGCACGATCTGCCGGTGGCATGGATGCCATGTACATCGGCTACAACCTCGACATGGCGCGCGAGTTCATCGACGTTTGCGGCATGTGGGCGAAGTCGTTTTACGACATCGCTGCGAGCGTCAAAGAGTACCTGTTTCCGGATGGCAGGGATGAGAAGGGTGCCGACCGCTTCATCCAGGCGTTCCGGATCCAGTTTGCGAGCGGCTTCGAGATCGTTGCGCTTACCTCCAAACCCCGATCCCTTCGCGGCCGGCAAGGTTTTGTCATTGTCGATGAGGCCGCGTTCCATGACGATCTGAAGGAATTGATCAAGGCCGCCATGGCGTTCCTGATCTGGGGCGGCAAGGTCTGCATCATCTCCACCCATGATGGGGAAGACAACCCGTTCAACGAGCTGATCCAGGACTGTCGCGCCGGCAAAAAGAGTTACGAGATTGTCCGCTTCGATTTTGACGATGCCCTGAGGGACGGGCTTTACCAGCGGATCTGTCTCCGGACTGGAAACGAATGGACGCCCGAGGGCGAAGCGGAGTGGCGCGCTGGTATCCTGAAAGACTATGGCGATGATGCCGACGAAGAGCTGTTCTGCATTCCGTCCAAGGGCTCCGGGGCTTTCCTCAATGGCGCGCTAATCCGCTCCCGCATGGCGGACGGTATTCCCGTTGTTCGCCTGGAATGCAGCGACGACTTCGTTTTCAAACCCGAGGCCGTTCGGATTGCCTATGTCGAAGATTGGCTTGATCGCGAGGTTGGGCCGCTGCTCGCAGATCTCGACAAACGCCAGCGCCATGTCTTCGGGGAAGACTTTGCACGCGTTGCCGACCTGAGTGTCCTGTGGCCGTTTTCTATCGGGCGGGATCTCCGCCTCGATACGCCGTTCACGATCGAACTGCGCAACGTTCCCTATGAGCAGCAGAAGCAAATCCTTTTCTACCTGATCCGGGGCCTGCCTCGCTTTGCCGGTGGCGCTATGGACGCCGGGGGCAACGGGGCCTACCTCGCAGAGGTCGCGCAGCAGGAATTCGGCGAACACATGATTGCTGCGATCAAGTTCTCCAAGGAGTGGTACCGGGAGAATACGCCGAAGTTCAAACAGGCTTTTGAAGATGGCGATATCCGGTCAATCCCGCGCGACGACGATGTCCTTCAGGATCTCAGGAGCTTCAAACAGATCCAGGGCGTGGCCCAGATCCCGAGCGATGAGCGCACGCTTGAAAAGGCGAAGCGGGGACGCAAGCGTCACGGCGATGCCGGCATTGCCTGCTTGCTCGGTCACTTCGCTAGTGAGCGGGACATTCCGGAATACGCCTACACCGCGCAGGAAGAAACGGCCTCGCAGAGCCCGCTTTCCGACAGCGCCTTTAACGACACCTCAGGGAGGCAGCTTTGGTAGGGCTTATCGACCAATACGGCCGGCCGATCGAAAAGGCCGCCTTGTCCAAGGAAATCGCCACCCCGGAAATCATGGGGGTGCGGCGCACGATCGAAGACCGGGAAGCCTCGGGCCTCACTCCTGGTCGTTTGGCTCAGATCCTGATCGATGCGCAGAACGGCCATGCGCGCGCCTATCTCACGCTCGCTGAAGAAATGGAGGAACGCTACCTTCACTATGCATCGCAGCTGCAGACCCGCCGCTTGGCGATCGAGGGCCTGTCGCCTGTCGTGGAAGCTGCTGAGGGTGTGCCAACCAAGATCGTTGACGCGGTCAAGGAACTGATGGATGGAGCGGATATCAACGAGACCACCGGGGAACTCACAGACGGTATCGGCAAAGGCTATTCGGTCTGCGAGATCATGTGGGAGTATGAGCGCAAGGCTCTCCGGCCGGTGGAATACAAATGGCGAGATCCGCGCTATTTCCAGTTTGATCGCAAATCGCTGACGCAGCTCTTGCTGGCGACTGACACCAACCTCGACGGCGAAGAACTTCCGCCCGCCAAGTTCATCGTGCACAAACCTCGCACCAAGGCGGGCATCCCGTTGCGGCGTGGCCTTGCCCGTCCGGCCGCCTGGGCATTCCTGATCCAGTCGTTCGGCCTGAAAGACTGGGCGGCGTTCTCCGAGATCTACGGCATCCCGATCCGCGTCGGCCGTTATCACTCGACGGCGAGCGACCAGGACAAGCGTACTTTGCTCCGCGCGGTAAAGGCGATTGCCAACGACGCGGCCGCCATCATCCCTCAGGGAATGGACGTTGAATTCCACAAGGTGGAAGGCTCCCATGGCTCTGCCGTCTTCGGCGAGCTGCTCGACTATGTCGATCGGCAGGTCTCGAAAGTCGTGGTTGGCCAGACGATGACCGCCGATGATGGATCGTCGCTTGCCCAGGCGGCAATCCATAACGAGGTGCGTCTCGATATCAACGAGGCGGACGGCAAACAGATGGCGGCCACCTATAACCGCGATCTAATCATCCCGTTCGTCAACATGAACTTCGGCCCTCAGGAGGTCTATCCGCTCGTCTCCTTCCCGGTTGCACAGCCGGAAGATCTTGAGGCGCTCACCAACGCCCTCGGCACATTGGTGCCTATGGGGTTGAAGGTGGGGCAGCGGGAAGTCCGCGAGAAGCTTGCCTTGTCTGAGCCGACTCAAGATGAAGAGATCCTGACAGCGCCGGCAGCGGCGAAGGTGGAGACCCCGGCCGACGATCCGAAAAAGGCAAAGGACGGATCAGAGACCGAAGGTGACAAAGCGAAGCTTGCCGCCCATGTCGCTGGCTGTGCCTGCTCGGCTTGCGCAAGCCTGCGTTCCGATCCCAATCCGGACCTGGACGAGTTCGACCGCCTGTTCGGGGCGATCGACTGGGAGCCGGTCACCGATCCGCTCCTGGCACCGCTTCGCAAGATCATTCTGGAAGCAAGCGACTTTGAGGACGTGCGCCGCCGTCTCGACCAGGCCGGCCCGGACAGCGAACCAATGCGCCAATCGCTTGCCCGGTTCACGGCAATTACCCGTGGCCTTGGCGACGCGAGGGATGAGGACTGACTTGGCCGAAACCTCAAAGGACTTCGAAACACCCCGTGAGGTCACGGATTACTTCCGCCAGAAACGTCTGCGGCCGGGCTTTTCGTGGGTGGATGTCTGGGCGCAGGAACATGCCTTTGCATTCACGGTTGCCAAGGCCGTTGATACCGAGCTGCTCGGCACCTTCCAGAAGTCGCTAGACGACGCAATTACCAATGGCGAAAGTTTCGACACCTGGAAGAAGAAGATTGCCACTGATCTCACCAAGATTGGTTGGTGGGGGCCGCGCCGGGTCAAGGACCCAACCGGCATCGCAGAGGACAGCTTGGTCGACTTTTCCCGGTCGCGCCGGCTGAAGACAATCTTCTGGTCAAACATGCGCTCCGCCCGAGCTGCGGGACAATGGGAGCGTGCTCAGCGAACCAAGCGCGCTTTGCCCTATCTGCTCTACGTGCGTTCCGTTGCCTCCGATCCGCGACCGGAACACCTCGTCTGGGCCGGTATTCTTCTGCCTGTCGATGATCCTTTCTGGAACACGCATTTCCCGCCGAATGGTTGGGGCTGTAAATGTGCCGTCCGTCAGGTCACCAGATTTGAAGCGAACCGGCTGATTTCTGATGGCGGGCTAACGATTGATGGAGAGTGGGTCCGGATCGAAAAGACAGCCCCTCAGATTGAAACCAGAACCTTCAAGCACAAGCGCCGGGACATCGAGGAACAGGTTCCAGTCGGGATCGATCCGGGCTGGCACACCAACCCCGGCCGGGCTCGTGCGCGCACCCTGATCGACCGCCTGAATGAGGAACTGGATGCGGCCGGTCCCGATGTTGCTCGTGGCCGCATCCAGGAGCTGTTCTCTGGCCGCACTCCTGAAGTGATCGCGGGGCTGAAGGAACGAGTGCACCTTCCGGTCGCGGTCGCCCCACAGCTGCAGGAAGCTCTGGACGCAAAGACATCCCTGATCGTGGCGTCTACCGATACCATCCAGGCAAAGACAGCAAAGCATGCAGTGGTGACGATCGACACCTTCAGCATCGTCCAGGACATGCTTGATCTGGGAACGATCGTTGACGAAGGTCGATCGGAAAATGAACGGGCGGTCTATATCAGCCTGGGGCTTTCTTGGTGGAAGCTGGTCATCAAACGCTCAGCGGATGGCTTCCTGCGGCTGCACACGATCTATCAGGTCGATCAGCGCCGTGCATTGAAATGGATTGAGAAGGAGTAATGTAGCGGGAGGACGTGACCCCTCGCGGCCGCATTCGGCCGGCACCATCGACTTCGCGCCGCCACGAATATGAATATGCGTTTTTCCGACCGATCTGACAACATCATAGAGGTGTGAATTCTTCCCGAATTTTTAGGCGCGAGAAAAACCGGCTGAGAAGCCCGAGGAAGGGCTTTGACGCCCAATGCCCCGCGAAACAGGCACGAAGGCGCTCACGCCTGTTTAAACCCCGTTTAAAAACGATCGTGCCTGCGTACGTGAGACCCAGATGCGGGTAGCGCTTTCAAATCCGGTCTGATACGGTCCACCCATCCCCAAAAATTGCTCCCGGTGCTGCGGCTGACAGTTGTCAGCCCCGCTGGCATGCGCGCGCCAGCCTAGCTTGGCGGCATGACAAAGCAGACCGCCTCTCCTTCTGACATTGCCCATGGTGCCGTGGTTACCGAAATCGCCACGGCCGGTGCTGCCGCTGAAATGGCCGCCGCGCCGGAGTGGATCAAGATCCTTCCGGCCGGCAAGGTAACGACCCGCGACGGTCGCTTTTACATTTTCGACGCCGAGGCGCTCGCTGCCCGGTTCAACGCCGATGGTATCGACATCCCTGTCGACCTCGACCACGGCATTTCGAAAAACGACAAGCCGGCCGCCGTTGGCTGGATCAAGGAAATGGCCGCCAAGCCGGACGGTCTCTATGGCCGTGTCGATTGGCTGGACACCGGCAAGGACGTATTGGCCGCCAGAAGCCGGCGTTTCATTTCCCCGACTTTCCATCACACCAAGGAAGGCAAGGCCACTTGGTTGCATTCCGTCGCTCTTGTGGCGGCTCCGGCGCTCGCCATGCCGGCGCTTGCTCACGCTTCTCCCGAGACTGAAACAGAGGAAGACCCGATGAAGTCTATTGCCGAGGCCCTTGGCCTGGGTACGGATGCGGATGAGGCTGCCTGCCTGACCGCCATCACGGCCCTGTCGACCGGCAAGGTCGATAAATCCGTTCACGATGAGGCGCTGACCAAGTTGTCGGCCGCCACTCAAGAGCTTGCAACCCTGAAAGCGGATGGTCGCAAGAAGGACGTTGATGAGCTGCTGGAAGGCGCGCTCGCCGACAAGAAGATCTTTCCCGCTCAGCGCGACCACTACGAAAAGCTCTGCGCGACCGACGAAGGGTTTGACCAGGTCAAGGCGCTCCTGGGCGCGACCGCCAAAGGTCTCGCTCCGTCCGGCCTCGATGACAAAACGACTTTGTCTGACGATGAGCCGGGCGATCCCGTCACCCTTTCGGCCAAGGCAACCGCCTATCAGGCAGAGCAGGCCGCCAAGGGCATCCACATCGATATCGCTCAGGCGGTCAATCACGTGAAAGGAAACGGCTGACATGATGCCGCTTATCAAATCCTTCCGGGCGAACACGGCTGTGTCCGGGTTGCGCCTCGTCGCGGCGTCTGCCGTCGACAAGGAAGTCGAAACCGCCTCCGATGCCACTGATCTCATCATCGGGGTGGCCGACACCTTCGACATCGATGCCGGTGACATGGCGGATGTCATCCTGTCCGGTCCCGCACCCGTCACAGCTGGTGGGGACCTCGATTTCGGTGATTTCTTCACCTCGGACGCAAACGGCAAGGCGGTCAAGGCGGTGCCGGTGGCCGGCTCAGTTGTCCGCTACGCAGGCTATGCGCTGCAGGATGCGACCATGGACGATCAGTTCTCCGCAGTCATCGCCCCTGGCATTCTCAACACGCCGGTCTGATCGGCCGCGAGTTTAAAGGCACTTTAAAATGGCTACCAAACGCCCCTTTGTCGTCGATCCGATCCTGACCGCAATCGCGATCGGCTATTCTAATCCGGCACAGTCCCTGATTGCCGATGATGTCATGCCCCGTCAAAGCGTCGGCGGCGAGCAGTTCAAGTGGACCGAATATCCGATTGCCGAGGCTTTCACCGTGCCCGACACGGAAGTCGGCCGGCGCGGTCAGGTCAATCAGATCGTGTTCTCCGGGTCCGAGCGGGAAAGTTCGGTGAAGGATTACGGTCTCGACGTTCCGATCCCGAACTCCGACATCAATGCTGCCGCTGCCGCGCGCAAGGAAAAGCGTTCGACCTACGATCCCGAACAGCATTCGGTCATGATGCTTACCAAGATCACTCAGCTTGACCGCGAAGTCCGGGTCGCTGCCAAGGTACAGGATCCGAACAACTACGATGCATCACGGCGCGTCGCCCTTGTCGGCACCGACAAGCTGTCCGACTACGCCAATTCCGACCCGCTCGGTGTCCTGGACACCGCCCTGCAGGGCACCCTGATCTACCGCCCCAATCAGCTGTCGATGGGCAATGTGGTCTGGAACTGGTTGAAGCGACACCCGAAACTGGTCAATGCCATCAAGGGCAATCTGACCAACGAAGGGTTCATCACCAAGCAGCAGCTCGCCGAGCTGCTTGAGATCAAGCAGGTGCTTGTGGGCGATGCCCATGTCAACACCGCCCGTCCTGGGCAAGCTGCCAATCTCACTCGTGCCTGGGGCAACTTCATTGCCGCCCATTACACCGATCCGACCGCGCACATCGAAAATGAAGTGACCTGGGGCTTCACGGCTCAGTACGGCACCAAGGTTGCCGGCCGTATCGAAGATCCGGATATCGGCCTTGAAGGCGGTTTCCGCATCCGTTCCGGTGAACGGGTCAAGGAAGAGATCGTCGCCAAAGACGTGGGCTATCTGATCCAGAACCCGGTCTAAGCGGTTTCCTCGGGGAGCGCCGCGAGCAAGGAGGGCCTTTGGACTGAAGGCTCTCCGAGCGAAGCCCCTCCACTGGCAGGCGGACCCACAGGTCCAGTGGAAACAGCGGCCTTTGCATACGAGGGGAAGATGCCGTGCCCCGACCCAAGAAGAGACCAGTGCGTCTCCCGGCATCCAGGAGGGCTGGCAGGCCCTCATCGATCCCCAAAGGAGTTACATCATGGCACCGCGCAAGCAATCCAATGAAACCAGTTCTCCCAAGACGGCCGCATCGACCGACGCAAAGCCTTCCGCCGCTGACGAGGCAGCCGCCAAAGAGGCCGCAGACGCGGCGGCAAAGGCAGAAGCCGAAGCGAAACAGAAAGCAGCGGATGAAGCTGCAGAAAAAGCGGCGGCTGATGAGGCGGCAAAAGCAGAGGCCGAATTAAAGGCGAAAGCTGAAGCCGATGCGAAGGCGAAAGCCGAGGCTGACGCGATGGCGGAGGCTGATGCAAAGGCGAAAGCAGAAGCTGAAGCAAAAGCGGCAGCCTCCGCCCAGGACGGACCCGAACGGAAGAAAATCCCCGTGCTCTGCCACGTTCGTCTGAACGGCGATACCTACGAGCCCGAGGCCGAACCCGAAATGACCGGCAGCGAGTTTGAGGAACTGAAGCGGTCTCAGGCCGTGGAAGGTGAATTCGAAGACTACTGAGCCCCGCCATTGAGGAAGCCATGACCGCCTACGCCTCCCAGTCCGATCTAGAACTGCGTTACCCTGATGAACTCATTCTGCTTGCCGCAGATGAGAATGACGGCTCAGTCGATGCGGACAGGGTGGCGGGGGCGCTGGCGTCCGCCAGCACGGAAATCCGTGGCATCCTCAAGGCCCGCTATGGCAGCAATGATCTGAACAATCTCGACGCCGACAGCCTTGAGCTATTGAAGGTCTATGCCATCGATATCGGTCTCTACCGTATTGCGCTGTCCTTCTCCCGTTCGAACGATCAGATCAAGGATCGGTACGAGGCGGCTATCAAACGCCTTGAGGCCATTGCCTCCGGCAAAGGTGGGCTGTCTTTCGAGCCGTCCGGCTCTGATGGCGGTTCCTCAAACGGTTCCGATGCTCTCAGCTCACCCAATGAAGTTTTGATAGATGCCCCGGAGCGTGTCTTCACCCGTGACCGTTTACGGGGGTTTTAATGAGCGTTTCAATCCGGCTTGACAGCACTGAGCTTGACGATGCCCTGGTGCGCCTTGAACCGCTGCTGGACTTCGAACCCGCGCCGCTGATGGCGGCGATCGCCGCCCTTGGTGAGAGCCAGACCCGCCGCCGCATCGAAACGGAAAAGACATCTCCGGATGGAACGCCGTGGGCACCGAACCACAACGGTACAAGCATTCTGCGCGAGACCGGCCGCAATCTCCTGGACAGCGTTGCCTCAACTTCTTCCGCCACGCAGGCGGAGTGGGGTGCGAGCTGGGAGTTTGCACATGTCCATCAATTCGGTGCCGTCATCGAACCCAAAGACGCAAAGGCTCTCGCTTTTCAGATCGGCGGTCAGAACGTCTTTGCGCAGAAGGTCGTTGTCCCCGCGCGTGCGTTCGTCGGGATCTCGGCGGAGAACGAGATCGAGATCCGCGATCTGGTGACTGACTTTCTCGGGATCGGAGGCCTGCAATGATTGAGCCGACCACCCTGACGGACCTGATCAACGCCGACCAGGTTTCGGCCATGACCCTCGCGATCACCGCGACCATCGGCGCGCAGATCGGCGGGCTGACCGTCCGTTCTCATCCGGGAAAGCTGGACATCTACGATGTGATGTCGCGCGACCTGATCCGCGCTCCGGGCGTGTTGCTCGGCTGGACCCAAATTAAGGCCATGCGGGAAACGGCCGGGCACTACACCATGCCGGTGGATTTTGCCGCGTACATTGTCGCAGAAGACTTCGCGGACAAACCGCGCGGCCGGCGGATACCGAGGGAAACCGTTGCCAATGCCATCGGCACCCGCTTGCTGGCGATCCTGAACGATCCGGACCTTTCTGATTGGGGGCTTGCCAACATTGGTCTGCCGCTTACCGAACCGGCCCCCGCTTTCCGGCCGATGTTCACCGCAACCGCCTATCAGAAGGGGACGGCCTATTACGCCGTTACCTGGACACAAGAGATCATCGGCCTTGGTCCCGATTTCCTCGGCGGTGAAACACCGGCGTTTGTCGCGCCGGATGAAGAACGCGGCCCAGGCCTGAAGTTCCTCGCAGAAACGGACATCCCGCCCGAAATCATCGCCATGATCGAAGGGGAAGAACCGTGACAGATCTCGCCGCTTTCGAACTCAGAACGCTTCGCCGGTTTCTGCGCCGTGCCGAAGGACGGCTTGCGCGCGCCGTCCTGCGCGGCAAGGTCCACCCCGGCAGCCAGGACATGAAAGAGCGCACCGTTCGCCTGCAGCTTGCTGTGGATGCTGAAGGCAAGCCGATCCTCTCTCCTCCCGTCAAATGGGCGGCACCCGGTGTCGGCCGGCTCAAGGTTCATGCGGTGCCGGCCGACAACGAACAGATGATCCTGTTCAGCCCGTCCGGCACGATCGGGACGGCAAGCATCGCCATCGCCGGCAGCTATGACGACGACAATGGATCGCCCTCCGATGATGCGGGTGAAGTCGTGGTGACCTTCGGTGATACCCGGCTGGAGCTGCGTGGCTCCGATGCACTTGTGAAGTCTGCGAAAGTCGTTGTCGAAAGCGAAGACGTTCACCTGGGCGGCGAAGACGGTAAGCGGGTTGCCCGTGTCGGCGATCGGGTCGATGTCAAAATTGGTTCCTCGAAAGGCCTATGGCCGATCATCGAAGGGTCCAACAAAGTGAGGGCGATCACCTGATGAAAGCTCTCCGCTACAGAACCGGCGTTCACTTCGAAACCTTCGAACCGTTGACGGGCTGGGCGCATGTTGCCCAGAGCCTTCAGATCATCTGGACCACGCGTCTCGATGTGCGTGTCATGGCGCTCGACTTTGGCTCCGAACACTTTGCCCTGCACGGCGAAGACATCACGCCGGAACTCGCGCTCCGGCTCTACAACGCCCTCATCACCGCCGTGCATACCCATGAACCGGAATACAGGATCCATTCCATGCAGCTTGTCAGGCTGACCAGGGAGGGCGGTCTCGGCGTCCGCCATTCGGGTACCTACTATCCGGAGGGCCGTTTCGGGAACTACGAAGACAAGGTTGCTGTCGAAGCCTCGACCGCTCCCCTCAAGCTCTACCGGGAGGCCGCATGATAGATCTTGAGGCTCTCCCCGATCCTGAAGTTCTGAAGTCGATCGACCATGAGGAGTGGCTTCAGAACATGATCGACAGGATGGTTGCCGAAAGCGATGCGCTCGGCATCACCTGGGACGCGAACGTCTCCAGTGACCCGGCTATGATCCAACTGGAGCTGGCCGCGTTCTACGCCATGCTGTTTACCTCTTATGTGAACGAGGCCGCCCGCAACCAGATCCTTGCCTTTTCCACCGGTGCGGATCTGGACCACCTTGCCAGCTTTTACAATCTCGCAAGACTTCCGGGTGAAGACGACACCCGGCTCCGGGTGCGTATCCAGTTGGCAACGATCGGCGGTTCCGTTGGCGGTACCAAGGAACGCTTCAAGAGCGTAGCGATGGGGGCGGATATCCGCGTTCGCGACATCGCAACGTGGCGCGTTGGTCGCGATCCAACCGTAAACGTTGCAGTGCTCTCTACCGAGATCGGCGGCAACGCCAGTCAAAGCCTTTTAAACATCGTTCAAACGGCCCTTGAAGCTCCGGGGGTAAAGCTCGTATCTGACCGCTACGAGGTCATGTCTGCGGTTCGCCAGATCGTGGACGTAACGATCATCGTTACCCTGTCACCGGATGCGCCGGCGTCTCTCCTGCAGGAGCTTGAAAGCCACCTCGTAACCGCACGCGATGCTGAAGTAGATCTTCTCGGGCTTGATCTGACACGGGCCTGGATCACGGCGAACGCCATGCTGCCAGGGGTCTCCAACATCGCGGTCCAACTTCCGGCCAGTGATGTGGTTGCGGGATCAAATGAAGCCATTGCGATCGGCACGGTCACAATTGTCGACGGGGGGCGCAGCCGATGAGCGCCGACCGCCTGCCAGACAATGTCAGCCTACAACACCGTGCGCTGGCGAATGCCACCTACCTCATGCCCGACCTTGTGCCGGGCGTCGAATACATCTCCGGCTGGAAGTACAGCCGGCAGCCTCCGGATCTCCGTCCGTTCCTGGTCGATGAATACGGCCTTGCCGCTCTGGTTCCGTATCTTTCCAGCTACGCCGAAGTTCTTGCACGCGGGCTGCCCTGGGCAAGGGTGCGTGGCACCCATTCCGCGGTTGCGCAAGGTCTCGACATGGTGGGCTATTCGGGCACGATCCAGGACCCGCCTGCGCGGCGTCTTGCCTGGGCAGAGTTCCAGATCGATCTGGACCGGGTTCGCGATGAGCGTGACGATCTTCCCAAGATCGCAGGCATCGTTGATCTCAGTATTCCAGAGCGGTCAACATTCCGCCGTGGCGTCCATGGCTACGATGTGCCGGCCGCAGAGGGTTGCCGAACCCGTTTGAGCGGTTCGATCCTTGGGGATGACAGCGGAGTCCGGATCGATGGCAAGGGGCCGAAATGGTCTTTCGGTCGAGCTTATCGCTACACCCACGTTCTGACGGAAGGTAACCTGACCGCGCTTGGCGTTTGGCTTCCCGAGGTCCCGAGCCAGCTTTGGGCCGACATGCAGTTTCCCTGGGCAACTGCCACCTTCAAGTGGGCCGATGACGCCGCACTTGGCCGCAGGGTATCGATGGCGAGTGCCATTGAGGCGTTGCCTTGCTGGCTTCGCTTTGCCGATGACGCTGACCAGACGATTGGTTATCGCCGGGCCGTCTGCCGGGGTGTTGAGCAAGGGCTTACCGGATACGCGTTCGGTACTGACTACCTGGAGCCGAACCTTGAAAACCCGATCGGAGTGCATGTCTTTGCGCGCACCGGGTTCGGTGACGGTTATGGCGCCGAAGCCGCGTCTGTCTCCATCGTCTTCGGCGCTGATGTCACCGACCAGTCGAAACCCGGCCAACTCTGGCTGGAGCCTGCCGGCCTGACAGGAGGCGTTGAAATCGCGTCACAGCCGATCTCGATCCTTTTTGGCGAGACCGTGCGTGAATACGTCCAATTTTTCTTGAGGTTCTGATGGCCTACGAACACGAGTCCGGCATTGACGCCGCCTATGACAGAACTCCAGACGCGCCGTCCACCCGGACGGATCTGGTCTTTGTCGAGGACCGCTTCATTCAGGGTGCGGAACTCAATGAACTGCAGGGGCTGACCGGCCGGCGCATCCAGGCAATTGGCGATCTGGTTGCTGGGAATGGTAATCGGGAAAGCGATGCGGAAATCAAGGTCGCATTCGACATTGACCCGGAAGACCCGAATGCCATTCCGACAACGGCCAGCATCATCCTGCAGGCTGGCCGGATCTACATTGACGGTCATGTTCTGTCCGTTGCTGCAGCGCAGTTTGATGATGTTCCGATCTCCGGCGACGTGATCGTTGGTGTGCGCCAGGTGGTCACCCGTATTGGTCATGAGGAAGATCCGTCTCTCGTGGGCTTGCATCCGGGTACCGATGCAGAAGGCGAGCCGGGCGCTTACCGGACGAACCGGTCACTTGAGTGGGGTTTGCTGAACGATGGCGGCGAGGGCCAGTTTATACAGGTCTACAAGCTGCTCGATGGCACCGTCGTTGATCAGACCGCTCCGCCTGCACTTGATGGCATTCTTGCGACTGCTGCGATTTACGACCGCGCACGCGGCTCCTACATCGTTGCCGGCTGCGAAGTCAGCGCGCTTGGGGACGATGGCAACGATCGGCAGATCCTGTCGGTGGGTGCTGGCGCTGCAAACATTCAGGGCTGGCGCCGTACGCGTGAAACCGCTTTCACTCTGTTCCAGACACAAGATCCGGATCTTGAACTGGTCTCGGCCGAGGCAAAGACCTTCACCGATGGTGGCAGTGGTACTGCCGTTCTGACCGTCGCAAGGCCGCCGATCGCGAACGTGGTTTCTGCGGTTGTCACCATGCAGATCTCCGAGAACGTGACGCGCGGGCCTGTGCCTAACGGGCTCGATGAACTGCAGGAAGCGTCGATTGTCGAAATCATAAGCGTGACGCAGGCTGCGACCACGTTTGATCCGGCAACATATTCCCTGTCCGGTGACAATATCTCCTGGGCTCCGGCTGGTGATGAGCCGGCTGCCGGCAGCACCTATGTCGTCACCTATCGGTATTTCAAGCAGGTCGCGCCGGATGCCTTCGACGCAACGACCATCACACTGTCAGGCGGTGTGACCGATGAAACGGCACTTCTGACTTACAACTCGAAGATCCCGCGCAAGGATGTTCTTGTTTTTGATATCGATGGCACGCCGAGCATCGTCAAAGGGCAGTCCGCACGCAAGGGCGCTCTGCCGCCGAAGCCGCCCGAGGGCTATCTGAAGATTGCCGAGATCCACAACACGTGGGACGGCGCTCCGGAGATCGTCAACAATGGCACCCGCGTACCGACCTATGATGAACTTTGGGGATATCTGCGGCTGACGGTGAAACTTGCCGATCAGCTCAATCGGACGCTCATGGAGCAATCTGTGCCGGACGCAGCTGCGATCTCTGCCGATGGCATCTTCACGGATGATTTCTGGAGCGATTTCTACCGCGACGAGGGTGTGGTCCAAACAGCAGCCGCTAACCAGGGCGTCTTGCAGCTCCCGGTCTATGAGCAGTTTGTCGAGACGATCAACACGCTTGTGATCCTTGATTACACCGAAGAAGTGATCATCTCGCAGCCGCTCGCAACCGGGTCCATGAAGGTCAACCCGTACGCCAACTATAACCCGATGCCGGGATTGCTGGCACTCAACCCGAATAACGACTTCTGGACTGAGACCGAAACGCAATGGACCTCGTCCATAACGCGCCAGTTCACGGCAGCTCCCGGTCAGTCTCCGGGCCGCACTACGATTACCGAAGAAGTACGGCAGACGACACGGGCAGCAGAGTTCCTGCGGCAGATCGATATCGACTTCAGCATCGAAGGCTTCGCGCCAAATGAGCAGCTCGAAAAGCTTTTGTTCGCGGGGCGGGACGTGACACCGGCCGGCCCGCTTGTTGCCGGTGCCAACGGTGATGTGCAGGGCACATTCCAGATCCCGGCTCGTGTCCCGACCGGCACGCACGCAATCCGGGCGGAAGGTGCTGCAGGCGGTTTTGCCGAGGCGTCCTTCGTTGGCGCAGGTGAAATCACCGTAGAGGTGATGCGCCGGGTCAATCTGGTGACCAGGGCCGCACCGCCACCCGTGGTCAACGTGATCAACAATATCGTGCGGGTCACCAACGTTAACAACGTGTCCAACAATCGCGGCCCTGGTGAAGGCAACGGTCGTGAAGGTGGCATGAACGGCGATCCACTTGCCTTTACGTTTGTCCCGCCTGTTGACTGCATGATGCTTGGGTTCGACGTGGAGATCGCCGAGGTGGGTGACCCGGCCAACGGGTTGGTTTGCCAGCTCGCCCGGACCCTGAACGGTTATCCGACCAATGAAGTTCTGGCGACCACGTTCATTCCGATGGTTGGCGTTCAGCCTGGTGACAAGGTTAGCCCGCGTTGGGATGCGCCGCACTATCTCAGTGCTTCGGAAAAATACTGCGTTGTCATCATGACCGACGATGCGGACCACGCCCTGAAGATCGCAACGCTTGGTGAGGTGGTTCCTGAATCCCAGCAGCTGGTTTCATCGCAGCCCTATACCAATGGCGACCTGTTCTCCGGATCGAACCGCACCACTTGGGTGGCGCATCCGAAAAGCGATCTCAAGATCGATATCGTCGCAGCCAAGTTCAGTCCGGTGGAAAAAACCGTCGATCTGTACCAGGGCGACATCGAGGCGATCACCGACCTGGTCGTTCGCGGCACGGTCGAGCTGCAATCCGATCAGACCAGGTTCCGGTACGAGCTTGTTCGCGCCAATGGCGATGTGATCCCGCTCGCTTCAGGGCAGTCCATCGAGTTCGATGAATATGTCTCCGAGACGATCACTCTGCGTGCGGTTTTGAACGGCAACGAGTACCTGTCGCCTGTCCTTTGGCCGGGCACCACGATCATTGGCGGGCAGGTGCAGGAGCAAGCGGACTATGTCTCGAAGAATTTCAAGATCGAAGGTCCGGTTGGCTTACGAGCGCTGTTCGATCGCTGGCAGCCGGCCGGCGCTACGGTGACGATCTTCGTTGACAGCAATGGGGATGAAAATTGGCAGCCGCTCGTTCAGGAGAGCGCCCGCGCGCTTGGCGGCGGCTGGACGGAACCGAAGCTTAATCTTGCAGGCTTCTCCGCCCCCAACGGCGGCCGCGTGAAGGTCACCCTTAACGGCACGCCGGCAGCGCGTCCCTCCATCGCGCGTTTGCGCGCCTACGGATACTAAGAGGTTCCGATGCCAACCGACGCAATTACAGCACAACTCGGCATTCCGAAGCCGGACCCGGCCAACAATGTCGATTATGACTTCACCCGTATCATCCTGGCGATGGAGATGATCGATGGATTTATCCATGCGCTCCAGACGGCACTTGCTGGCGTTGCGCCTTCAAATCATACCCATGTCATTGACGATGTAGACGGCCTGCAAGCTGCGCTGAACGCGCTGGCAAACAGCATTGCCAACGTGTCCGGCACGCTTGCAGGGCTGGAAGATACGGACGTATCCGACGCTACACAGGGCATGCTTCTGCAGTATCTCAATGAGAAGTGGGTGTCTGTTGCCGCCAAGGCCGCGTTCTTTGCCATCGACCCGATCAACGGTCTTTCCGCGAACAACGTCCAGGCAGCGCTCGCCGAGCTGGTGCAGGAAGTCACGACACCGACCGTCGATCCTTCTGTCGCGTCGTATGAATGCGATGGCGAGACCGACACCTTCACGCTTCCCGCAACGCCCAATTCAAAGAATGCCGTGATCCTCAACCTCAATGGGGTCTCGGTGCTTCACGAAGATTTCACGCTGGACGGTTCGGACGTCACTTTGAGCTACAAGCCTCCTGATGGGATTACGCTCAACGCCTTGGTGTTCACTGCTGTTGAGATCGGCGCGCCGTCTCTCGAAACTGTAGGCTTCGCACAGTTGTCGAAAGACGTGTCGGAACTGGCCCTTATCAGACAAGCGCTCACGGCATCCGGGGAAAAGCCTTTCCGATGGAATCACGCCTGGAACCCGTTCATGAAGTTGAACACGCGGGGGCAGGCAGCATATAGCGCGAACGGATACACGCTCGACAGGTGGTATTCGAGCCGGTCAGGGGCTTTCGGTGACGTGACGAGGGAAGTCTTGACGCGCGGTGAAGACGGCATGCCGTTTGAAATCCTGCACTATCTGCAATTCGACGTCACGACCGGCAGCGACTATTGCCGAATAGAGCATAGGTGGCCTTCCGCCCGTCAGTTCGCCGGGAAGACGATCACGGTTGTCTTCTTGGCTCGTGGCGTTAACCCAGGAGGCGGCAGTCTCCTATTATCTGCAGATCAGTATTTCGGAGCTGCATCAGCAACGCCAACTCGCTTCACCGTGGATAGCGAGGACATTATCTTGAACCCGACGTGGACCATCCACGCGGTGAAGATGGATGTCCCCGACATCGACGGCGTGGATCTTCAGTCAGACAGTTACTTCAGCGTGCGGATGGGGCAAGGCCTTGATGCCTCTACAGATGCGTGGAGGCTCAACATGACCGGGTTCCTGGTCATTGAAGGCGACGTTCGCGACGAGTTCACCGTGCTTAACGATGTTGTGCGCCACTACCGTGGCGACGATGTCGAAAAGGACCGGTGCAACTTCTTTTGTCGCATGATCGAAGGTTATGCGCTCCAAGGCACTGTCGTAACGGCTAGCTCCGCAAGGTTCAGTGCGACCTACGGGCACATGAACCGCGACCCAGACGTCACCTTGGCTACGTCCGGAGCGATAAGCGTCTACTCCAATGGGTTCAGGACATTCAACCCGCCGAGCATTGGAAGCATCGGGGCCAAGACGACTGCGCTCACACTAATCATGGATGGGTCCTCAGGGATGACGGTCAATCAGCCTGCCGAGTGTGTCCACAACGGCAACGTCCTTCTCTTGGAAGCTGAGGTTTAAATGACGTTTCTTCCGCAAAGCCTTATTGACGGTCCGGTTGGACCCAACAAAGACCTTGTGATCAACGGGTTCATGGATGTGAACCAGCGCGGTCTGGGTAGCCGAACCACTACAGGTTTGGTTCATGACCGGATGTCGGTATTTGCCTCGGAACTCCCCGGCCTTTTCTCTGCCGATGATATGGCGTTTCCGCCAGCACATGGTCAAGTTCCGCAAAACCCGGATAATTATCTGCGCGTCTCTTTCAACGGCACCCTTGGAGGGGCCGGAACGGAGCATTACGCAGGGTTCAGATACAAGTTCCCTTATCCGCAGAGGATGACCAATCAGGAGTACACTGTTGAGTTCTACGGGCGTGTGAATAATCCGCTGACTGTGGGCATTGAAGGGAGGCTTGCAGCAAACAGCGGCAACCCTGCCGATGACGTAAATGGCATTGACTACAAGACGCATGCAATGACCACGACAGGGATTTGGAAGCGCAACAGGTTTTTGATCAACGTCCCGACTTGGACTCCTTCGGCTCTCGGGAGCTTTGCGCGGTACGAGCTGCTTTTCTGGCTCTCCATGGGGGCAGCTCGTACCGAACCGCTCAATGTTGGCCCGCAAGCCGCTGATTTCGACATTGTCAATTTCGGGGTGTTCCCGGGGAACCTTCTGCATGTGCCGGGAGATCTGAAGGGACTGCGGGACGCCGGTATGGAGCTGCTGCGGAGCCAGCGGTTCTTCTACCACATACCGGGGATTACGCTTCGGGGGCAGACGGCGGGTTTTTACTACCAAACACCAATAGGCTTGCCTTTCACTATGATCAGAGATCCTGACGTCACCTATTCGTTTGCTTCGAACGTAGGCTCGTGGTCTGGCCACGCAGTTACTTCCGAACCCGGATACATAGAACTCGCGGCAAGGCTCGACACCGTAGCCGGGTCAACCACGCGATGCGGGTTTTCAGCCATTAACGTAGATGCGGAGATTTAGGGATGCAGGTCACAGAAATCCACTTCACCGATGAAACCGAAACTCGCGTCGAAGTAACGTTCACGCAAGACGGTGCAGAGCGCTCCGGCAGCTGGGCCTGGCCGATCCGGGATGACGGCAAGGCCGAGGCTGTCGCCGCGTTCCTTGCTGCACAAGATCCGGCATTGTTGAAGCCGGCTCTGAAACCGGTGCCAGGCGTAACCAACGACCAGATTAACGCCGCGCGCGATCGCCGGATTGACGCCGGTATTACCTTCAACGGTGTGCTGTTCCAGACCCGCCCCGAAGATCGCGAGAACATTCAGGGCGCTTATTCCCGCGCTCAGTCGGCTATCTTGATCGACGGTGCACAGCCTGGTGATTTCACCTGGCACGGTGGCCTTGGCGACTTCGAATGGATCGCAGCAAACGACAGCCGCGTAAAGATGGACGCGCAGACCATGATGGCTTTCGGGGAGGCAGTCCTCGATCACAAGTCAGCGCATATCTTCGCTGCAAACGCCATCAAGGCAATGGACCCGGTCCCGTCCGACTTCGATGAGATCGCCGCGCTCTGGCCTTGATCGGCATAAACCCGTTGCATGTCGGGGCCGGTTTCTGGCATGCTTCCCGCGATCTCAGGGAGTGAGATTTTCTAGGGCTGACAGGTGTCAGCCCCTTTTTTTTGACCATTGCGCCGATCTTCAACGCTGATTGAACCGCCCTTAAACCCTTGGCCGGAGACAGCGTAGATATGAGCGCCATTGTCCCAAATGTTGGCACCCGCGTCTTTTCCGATTTGACGCCCACTGTTGCGTCGATCGACGCCCGTCAGACTTACATTGGCATGTGCCTGCCGGCACCGAACGCCGACAACTCCATTGAAATGCACAAGCCCATTGCCGTCTCGACGGAAGACAGCGAAACAATTGCTCTCCTGGGTGACGGTGTCGCCAAGGATGCCATCGAGCAGATCGCCATGGCGGGCATTTCCACTGACATCATCTTTTCCCGTTGCGAGGATGATCCCGACGAGGCTACGCAGCTCGGGCACATCGCCGGCAGCGCCGCAAGCAAGACCGGCGTCTGGGCGCTGGCAGAGGCGCTTTCGGAAATCGGGCTTGAACCCGGCCTGATCATTGCACCGGAGTTCAGCCACCAACGGCCGGGCGATGCTGCCAACCCCGTGGTGACGGCCGCCGAGGGCGTCTGCAACAAGATCATCGACTGCTTTGTCGTTGCCGATTGTGACGGAACCACCCGCGAGACGGCCGCAGCCTCTGCAGCAGACTTCGCCACGTCGCTGAATATCCTGATGGGATACCCTCGGGTGAAGATCTGGAAGAACGGAGCGGACGCGACCGCGCCGATGTCCACGTCCTGGGCGGCGCAGATCCTGAAGCGGGACGCGGAAGCCGGCAACCCCTACAAAGCTGCCTGGAACCGACCGCTTGTCGGCATTCGCGGCGTTGAAACGCGGGTGAGCCATCGCGATGGTGACCCGACCTCGGACAGCAACTATCTTTGTCAGGCCGGTGTTGGCACGATCATCGAGAACAAGCTTCTCTGGGCACCTTTCACCACGGCAACCGATCCGACAGTGCGGGATTACCGCTCGATCAAGCGAATTCGGACACGCCGGTCCATCGAGAAGGCGTTTATCCGTGCCATGCGCAAGTACATGGCGGGCGACCTCGGGCCGCATCTGGCCACGCTCATCTACCAGACGATTTCCGAGGCCTGCGCCGAACGGCAGGCATTCGGGGCGATCATCGATTACGAGGTCATCTGGGACCGCAAGCTCAACCCGAACACATCGCTTCGGGACGGCGCTCTCAAGGTCAAGCTCCGTTTCGAGGAAACGCCGGACCTGGTCGACCTGCAGATCTTCACCGAACCGCAGCCGGAGGCCTTTGACCTTCTGGCCGCCAATATTGCGCAGGCACTGGAAGCTCTGGGTGACCAGAACATCCGGGTTGCTGATACGAACTAAAGGAGCATCCCATGGATCGCGTGATTTATGGCGCAAACTGGTACGTCGATACGCTGAACCAGCGCCTGCGCCTCGATAGTGTTCAGCTGCCCAACCTGAGCCGTGTCCAGGACACGATCACTTTGGCCGGCAGCTGGATGTCTTTTGAGAACCCCGGCGAGATCGAACCGCTGACCGCACCCTTCTCGCTGAAGGGTGCCCACGACGACATTCGGTCCCTGTTTGGCAAGGAGGCCGGTGACTGGACCACGTTCTATTACTACGAACGCCTGCGCGACCTGCAGGCGGGCAAGAATGTCGGCCGTGTGGTCATTCTGAAAGGATTGATCAGCGCTGTCAGCCAGCCGAGCGTTGCCAGCAAACGCGGCGGCCAGACCGAGTATCAGGTGGGCTCGATCGTCTCTTATGAAGACATTGTCGAAGGCAAACGGATCCACCTGTTCGACTTCTTTGCCAACAAGATGGTGATCAACGGCGTCGACTACAGCGCCGAACACAACGCCATCATTGCCGCTTGAGCCGCCTATGACCGACAAGAACCCTTCGAACCTTGACGTGCCTCTGGACAAGATCCAGCTCCCACCTGCAGAGCTGACGGACGAACTGGACAATGCCCCGCGCAGTAGCACGGACGAGACCTCCCAGGAGAAGGAAGTCGAGATCGCAGAACTCGATTTCCTTTCCGAACCCGATACTCGCGTTAGCCGGGTTCCCCTCGAGCATGCCTTTACCTGGGAGGGCAAGAAGGTTGATGCCATCTATGTTCGGCGATTGACGGTTGCCCAGGTCGGGCAACTGGCTTCAAAACTCCAAAGCGGCGCTTTCGATCGCTACGACATCTATGCGGCTCAGACCGGTTTCCCGGCTGCTGTGCTGCGCGGTCTGATGGATGATGACGGCGATGCCGTCACTGAAAGGTGTCAGGATTTTTTTCCCCGCGCCTTCCGGGCGGACAGCGAATAGCGGCACGGCCGGAAGACTGGCGACGTATTGCCGCTCGTGTTGCGGCCATCTTGCACACACCGCTGCCTCAGGTTCTCCGGCTCGACTGGTCGGAGTGCCTTCTTTGGTGGAAAGAGGCCGATGATATCCACGGTGAAACCTTTGGTCTCCTAAGGAGAGGGTAAGCGGCAAAATGGACGTCTCTCTTAAGCTCCGACTTGACTACAAGGACCGTGGTGCTCGCCGCGCCAAGAAAGACCTGCAGGAACTCGACAAGGTTGCCGATCGGCTGGATGGCGCCGGCGCGACCAAACTCGGCCGTGATCTCGATAAAGTCGGCTCAAACGCGCGCCGGGCCGCAACTGCTCTGGAGTTGCCGGCAAACAAGGTTCGCGCGCTCGATGCGCAAAAAACAGATCGAGTGGAAGGCGAACTCAACAGCTTGAAACGCGCGGCCGAAAAGGCCGGTACCAGCCTTGAACGTCCAGCCAAAGAACTGAGGGCGCTCAACCGGCTCAGCACGGATCGCGTAGAAAAGGAAATCAAGGACCTTGGCAAAGCCGCCGACAGGGCGGGAGACAGGCTGAAGGATCTGGATAAGACCAAGTTCACCCGGTTCAATGACGAAATCAACAAAACCTCGGACAAGATCGACCGGCTTGGAAAGAAGGCATCCAACCAGACAAATCTGATCGCCCCAACCAACAAGCTCAACGGAGCCATGGGTGTGTTGGGGACGACTGCCGGCAGTACGTTCGGTGCGCTCCTGGCCTTTGCCAGTGTCGACAACATCGTCCGGGGTTTAAACGAGCTTGAACGGGGCTTTAATGATCTCGATCTCGCTGCCGCGCGTGTCGCTATCACAGCTGAAATGCGTGATCCCGCCGCAGTTGCCCGGATCAAGTCGGAGAACGATCAGATTGGCAACCGATACGGCAAGACGCCGGAACTCGTAAACTCGGCTCGAAACGTTTTTGCCGCTGCCAACTTCCCGCTTGATCAACAGACCGGCTTGCTCTGGAAAACGGTGGAAGCGTCCCATGCTTCCGGATCTGACCCTGCGATTGTTGCAAGCGCTGTTACGGCAGCGATCAACAACCTTGGCATCACACCGGATCAGGTGCCGGCCTTCCTCGACCAGATCGTCAAGGGTGGCAAGGAGGGCGAGTTCGAAATTGAAGCGATGGCCCGGTACTTCCCGGAACTTGGTGCGCTCTACAGCGCCAGTGGTCGGTCGGGATTGGACGCCTCGGCCGAACTGATCGCATTGGCCCAGGTGGTCCGCAAAGGTGCTGGCATGGAAGGCCCGGCCGCTACCAACCTGCAGAACCTCTTGTCGAAAATGGCAGCTCCCGACACGGTCAAGAACTTCAAGGAAAAGGGTGTCAACCTGGAAGGCATTTCGAAGCGGGCCCAGCAGCAAGGAACGCCCTATATCCTGGCGCTCCTGGATGAAGTCCAGCGCCTGACCGGTGGCAACGAGTTCGCCATTGGTGAACTCTTCGGCGACATGCAGGCGAAGTCTGCCCTCCGGCCGCTTCTGAACAATCGGAAGTTCTACAACAATGCTTTCGATGCAATCCGGAACGACTCCCGTGGTGGCATCAAGGCGGACGCCGATTTTATCGACAGCACCCCCGGCGCTGAAGCCGCTCGCCGTGCGGCTGCCATGGGACAGACCGGCCGGGTAGCAGGTTCCTTCTGGGGGCAGCTTAAAAACCCGTTGATTGACGAAATTCTCGGATGGTTCAATCCGTCCTACCGCCGCCAAGAGGACAGCATTGAGAATGAACGGCGGCTCCGGGGCGTCAACGTCGAAGCGCTGGAGCTGGAGATCAGGGAACTGCGCGGACAGATCGACAGCCGGCCGGAATCTCGGTTCGGATTGCCGGACACCGCCCGGTTGCCGCTGGAGCTGCGTTTGAAAGACCTTGAATGGCAGTTGCAGCAAGCGCGCAAGGTACAAGGTATCGATCCGCAGGCTTTGCCAAGTGTTCCATCCGGCCCGTTCCCCAGAGCCAAACCCGGTTGGGATGGATGGGATCGCTTTATCCCTGGAAGCCAGTCCCTCCGGGATGCGGGCGGCGAAGCCGGGTCTAAGTTCGCCGACGCCTTGAGTTCGGAAGCCGCCAAGGCCGGCGCGATGGCAGACGAACTGAAATCTCGGTTCTCATTTACCGCAACTCCAACCATCAAGCCGAGCTTCTCCGGGGCCGACCCGATCTCGATGCGCAAAGGCGCTGAGCGGAGTTTCAGAACCGCGCCGGCAGCCTCTCAGCCAGCGATGAATATCAACAACACGTTCAACCAGGCGCGCGATCCCGAAAGGGCCGCCCGAGAAGCTCAACGCATGCAGAACCGGGCGATCCGGAGTGCGCGCGCACGGTCGCTTCATGACACGGGAGACCTCGCATGAGTTCACTGGTTTCCATCGGGGCGGCACAGCTCAAGGTCATCGGGCTGAACCCGCAGAACGTCTCGCTGTCCAGCGAAGCAAGAGTGCCCGGCCGGGCAACCTATACCGGCATGGACTATCAGCTGACCGGGATTGGCGAGCGATCGGCACGGCTGGAAGTTCTGACCCTGCCTTTTGTCTTTGGCGGCATGGATGCCCTCGGCTGGCTGCAGGCACAGCATCTAAGCCAACTGCCTGTTCTCTATCTGCGTCTTGGGGCGAACCTTGCCGCCGATAATCTCGGCCTCGTTGTCATCCGCGAACTCTACATCGATGAGGACCGCTTCCATCCCTTCACCGGCCGGGGCCGGACACTCAATGCCGAAGTCGGCCTTTTGTTCGTGGTTTGAAACATGCCGAAGATAGTCACCAGATACACAGTTACCGAAGATGCCGAGCGGATTGACCGTATTGCACGGGATCTTTACGGCAGCGAACGCGGCGGCTCGGCCGAGGCGCTGATCAATGCCAATCGCCGCCTCTCCGGCACCATGAAAGACCCTTCCGGCGATGTGGCATTCGGCACGATCCTGAGTGTTCCCGAGGCACCCGTAGCGCCTGACGAAACACCGGTGAGGCCTTGGGAATGATCGGCAAGCCGTTTGTCATTGTCGCGGGCGCTAAGACGCCAAACCTTGTGCCCTTATGGGGTGGTTCCCTGTTGCGCGTCACGATCACGGATCAGGCAGGATACGAGAGCGACGAAGCGGTCCTGACCTTTTCCGCGCCGCCGTACTCACCGCCTCCGAAAGGAACCAAATACACCATCAGCGCCGGCATGCTGCCGGGTGCGGCTGTGCAGTTCGGTACCTTCTCTGCAAGCCGGACGGCGTTTGGCGGAAGCCCGGAAGACGGTGACACGATGGAGGTCTATTGCAGGGCGGCCGACTTCATTGACAAGATGAAAGCAACGGGGTCCAAGCACTATGACCAGGAGGGTGGTTTCGGCACGGCAGGCAAGATCTTCAAAGACCTTGCCAAGGAGGCGGGCGTCTCTGCGCTGGTGAGCTCGGCGATCGAGAACATCAAGATCCCGTACCGGCTCCGCTGGAACCAAAGCCCACTCGATTTTGCCACCGAGCTGGCCGATGAAATCGGCGCGATCGTCAAGCCCCAGGCGGGCAAGCTTCTTGTCCTTGAGCGCGGCAAGGCACAATCCGGATCGGGCAAGGATCTGCCGCCGATCCTGGTCAACCGGAAACAGTGCTACGGCTGGGATGTCGATATCGAGGAACGGCCGGCCCACGAGAAAGCGGAGACGACTTGGTACGACCCGAAGAAGGGACGCCTGAAGCAGGAAACCCAGAACATCGGAAAGAAAGGCGGCGCATATGCGCCCATGCATCTGACACCGACCGAGACTGAAGCCAAGAAGACTGCCGGGGCGGTGGCGTCTGCCTTAAGCCGATGGACCGGCTCCGGGTCTTTCGAGATGCGCGGCAACCCGTTTGCCGTTGCCGGCGCTCCGGTCACCTTGACTGGCTTCGGAGCAGCGATCGAGAGCATCAAATGGGTGTCGACCGTGGTCACTCATACGATTGATCCGGAGGGCGGTGGCTGGACCACGATGGTGGAAGTGGAGACAAAGGAATGAGCAGTTACAGAGGAATTGCGCCTATCAGCTGGAAAACGAAGCCGGTCACAATCATTATCAGTGCTATTGTTGAAAAGTCCCATTTCGCCTCGGAAACGGCTAGGTCATACTGGCCTCGGAGGGCTGATCGAGCTTTTTCAAAGGCGGCGCGTCTTTCCGTATCGCTTACATCTTCGCCGTCAATTACCGCAGCCAGTTCATTCCACGCGCTTTCAATCCCGGTATCGTGGAACGTAAACCTCACGAAGCCCCTCAGGATGCCACGAACTAATTCGCGGTTTTCTTTGAACGCTTTACTGGCTCCCGCCAGAAGCCTTTCGTCTTCCGGGCTTAAAGTGAAGGGCGGCTTTTCTTCAACTGCTGAATGCTTCCACGCATCAAGCGTAACCTCGAGGTCATTTAGCAACTTGAGAGACTGCTTTCCTTCGGCCTTTCGATATACCGCGCGCCAGTTTTTCGCGACTATTGTGACACCTACGATGTCAAGACCCAGGCCGGCAACGGTCCACCAAGCTTGGTCAAAAAATAACACGATGCTCATCTTCGCACCTCCATAGCTGACGAGCGGTCCGGACTTTCGTCCGGACGGCGGGCCTCCAACGCCAATCTTCAGCCCGCCCGGCAGTATCTGACAACCACCGCGCCCGGTGCATCGCGCGATGCTCGGGCTTTATGGATGAGTCGCCATAAGGTTGTCACTCACGATGAATGAAATCCGCTGCGGCTCTTGCCGCAAACTCTTGATGAAGTCGGCCGAGCGAGCGATCGTTGGCCCTGTAGAAGTCAAATGTCCCAGATGTGGGACGCTGAATAACCTGAGGCCCCTAGAGCCCTTCTCCGAACGCCCAGAGCGCCAAATCCCGGAGAAGACATGTCCTGGCAACTCTTCCAGCAAGACGCCCTGACCTGGCTGCATGATCAATCAGCCGAACAATATGACGCCCTCGTTACCGATCCGCCGTATAGCTCTGGCGGATTGCATGCCGGCAGCCGCACGGCCGATAGTGCCAACAGCAAGTACGTGAATGATCCGAAGAAGTATCCGGAGTTTTCCGGCGAAAACCGAGACCAGCATTCTTACATGCTCTGGTCGACCCTTTGGCTCACTGAGGCCCACCGCGTCCTCAAGCCCGGCTCACCGTTCATTGTCTTCACCGACTGGCGACAGCTGTCCGTCATGATCGATGCAGTCCAGGCAGCCGGGTTCACCTACCGGGGGTGCGTCCCCTGGGACAAGACGGAAGCTTGCCGGCCGGCCAAGGGGCGGTTCCGCCAGCAGGCCGAGTTCATCCTTTGGGGATCTAAGGGGGCATGGCACGACAAGGATGGTCCCACATATCCGGGGATCATTCGTTGTGGTGTTATGGCGGCCGGTCCCAAACTTCACACCACGGGAAAGCCGCTGCCGTTGATGGATGCGCTTGTCCAGGTCTGCCCGCCCGGTACCGTGCTCGATCCCTTCACAGGATCGGGCACAACAGGTGTTGCGGCCCTTCGTGCCGGCCGTCGCTTTGTCGGCTGCGAGCGGGAAGCGGCTTATTACGATATTGCGAGTGAGCGGCTTTCAAAGGCCGTGTAAAGTCCCTTTAAATACTCCGTAACAACAAGGGTACGCGGATGCCTAATGTCGACTGGAAGCAAGCGCCGAGACAAGCACGTTGGTGGGCGATCGATGCAAACGGTCAAGCACATTGGTTCTGCGTACCCAATGTCGCAGCCTTCACCGACTTCTGGTTCTCCGAACCGATACCAGCGCCGGACTTCAACTATCAGGGGGATTGGCGGGGCAGCCTTATCGAGCGTCCGAGTGAGAAGGATGGCTAGTGCCAAACGGCAATAGATTCCTCTTGGGAGCGCGCGCCTCTGCCGGTGCTCTCTCAGCGCGCAATCTGGGTGCCATATGGTGTTGCGCGTTTCGCCAAGCGATTTTGCGCGCTACACCGGAAAACCCCACAGGTCGGCGAAACGCTGCGATGAAGAAAAGTCACTGAAAAATTCGGGAATTGGATTGGTTGTTTGGAGCGGGTGAGGGGAATCGAACCCCCGTCTTAAGCTTGGGAAGCTTCTGCTCTACCATTGAGCTACACCCGCCGAACCTGATGAGCTTTCTGCGCCGACTTGCCCGACCTGTCAAGCACGCTTGTCTGATGGGTCGATGCTTTTCCAAAGCGCTGCGATCTTGCGTTGCGACGCTGAAATCGCCATGTTCCGGCCCGGGCAGTGCGGTACGCACGAAAAGACATCAAACCGGGTCATATATATGCGAAATCAGGTCAGGGCGCTGGTCACCTCACGCAACTGGGAAGTCTGCATCATCGGCGTTATCGTTTTGAATGCGGTGACGCTCGGTCTGGAGACCAGTCCTGCTGTCATGGCAGAGGTAGGCAGTTTCCTCAGGCTGGTCGATCAGGTGATCCTGGGCATTTTCGTCGTTGAACTGGCTCTGCGGCTCTATGCCCATGGCCTGAAGTTCTTCAAGGATCCCTGGAGCCTCTTCGACTTCAGCATCGTTGCAATCTCGCTGATGCCGGCAACAGGCAACCTTTCCGTTCTGCGGTCGCTGCGAATCCTGAGGGCTCTGCGCCTCATTTCCGTCGTACCGTCCCTGCGCCGTGTTATCGGCGGGCTGGTGGCCGCCCTGCCGGGCATGGGCTCCATCGTCGTGCTGATGGCGCTGGTCTTTTATGTCTTCGCCGTCATGGCGACCAAGCTCTATGGCGAAGCCTTTCCGGAATGGTTCGGCAATCTGGGCGCATCGCTCTACACGCTGTTCCAGGTCATGACCCTGGAAAGCTGGTCCATGGGCATCGTGCGTCCGGTCATGGATGTCTATCCCTATTCCTGGCTGTTCTTTGTCCCCTTCATCCTGTGCACGGCCTTCACGGTGCTGAACCTCTTTATCGGTATTATCGTCTCTGCCATGCAGGAGGAGCACGAGGCCGAAGCAGACGCCAACCGCCAGGCCATTCATGACGACACAGGGCTAATCCTGGAAGAGGTCAGGGCGCTTCGAGCAGAACTGAAAGAGCTGAAGGCGGAAGCCGGCAAGACGCGGACGTAAGGCGGCGCGGTGGACTGAAGCAGAGGCATCAGCCGATGAACCGAGAGCTATAGACTGACCGAGGCGTCGTCCCTTGGCTGAACCGTGGGAACCAGGACACTCCGTCTCCTGAACCAATTGTCTCTTTGTGACCAAGATCCCCGTATGGATTGCCGGATCAAGCCCGGCAATGACGACCGGGGGAGGGGCTGGCCCTAGTGACTTGGAAGGAGTGACGGGACGTCGACGATCCCTAAAGTTCAGCCAGAACCTCTTCCGGCCCTTCGACGGTCAGCGTCACTCCGTCTTCGGTGTAGTCGCGCGCCATGACGGTGAGGCCGAGGGTCTCGATCCGCCGTTCCAGTTCCGATCCGGACGCAAAATCTGCGCGAACTGTTTTCGACAGTATCTTTTGAAACGGTACCAGGTCGGCGTTATTGATCGCATCCTGCGCTGCGCCTGAATAGGCTCGGGCGAGGCCCCCACCGCCGAGTTTCGTGCCGCCGAAATAACGCACGATCAGAACAGCGCAGTTGATCAGGTCTGCCCCTTGCAGCACGCGCAATGTCGGCATGCCGGAGGTGCCAGCCGGTTCACCGTCGTCCTTGCCGCTCTCCTCAATCCGGTCGTCTTCCAGAAGTCTTCGGTGCGCCGTGACGATGTGATTGGCCTTCTTGTGTTCCTTGCGCAGCTCTTCCATCCGCTGGTCGAACATGTCCACCGGCACCAGATGCGCCAGAAAGCGGGACTTCCGGTCTTCCAGAAATCCTTCGAACTCACGGGTGACGGTTTTCAGGGCCATCGGCGGTCAGGCGGGTGCCTTGAAGTGCTTGGACAGCTTGAGTGCCTGGCCCTGATAGTTGGAGCCGATGCCTTCGCCGTAGAGTGTCGCCGGGCGCTCCGCCATGTGTTCATAGACCAGACGCCCGATGGTCTGGCCGTGTTCCACGATGAACGGGACATCATGTGAGCGGACTTCAAGAACCGCGCGTGAGCCGACACCACCGGCACTGGCGTGGCCAAAACCGGGATCGAAGAAGCCTGCATAATGGACACGGAATTCGCCGACGAGCGGATCGAACGGCACCATTTCGGCCGCATAGTCCGGCGGCACATGCACAGCTTCCTGGCTGACCAGAATATAGAATGCATCCGGATCGAGGATAAGTTCCGCCCGCTGGCGGCGATAGATAGGTTCCCAGAAATCCAGAACGTCCTGCGCGCCGACGACATCCACATCGATCAGTCCGGAGTGTTGCTTGGCGCGATATCCGATCAGGCTGTTGGGTCCGGTCCCTTCCAGATCGATGGAGAGCTGCACACCGTTGCCGATGCGCTCGTTGCCGCCGCTCATCAATGTGTGGGCCTTGTGCACCTCTTCCAGTTCCGCATCGGGAATGAGCGATTGACCGCGCCGGAAGCGGATCTGGCTGAGGCGGGACCCGGACCGCACGAGGATCGGAAAGGTCAGCGGCGAGATTTCGGCATAAAGCGGACCGGTGTAGCCGGCCGGAATGGTGTCGAAGGCAAGACCGTTGTCTGTGATGACGCGGGTGAAGACATCCAGGCGGCCGGTCGAGCTTTTCGGGTTGGCGGTTGCCGAAATATCGGGAGCCAGGGCGAGGCTTTCCTGCAGCGGCACGATATAGACGCAGCCTGTTTCAAGGACGGCACCTTCGCTCAGGTCGACCGTGTGCAGTTTCATCTGCTCAAGCCGAGCTGCGACCTGGATGTCGGGGCCCGGCAGGAAGCTGGCACGCACCCGGTAGGCTTCCTTGCCCAGACGCAGGTCGAGGCTGGCAGGCTGTATCTGACCGGCGACAGGCGGCGCGTCCGCTGAAATCTCTCCGGCGGCGAACATGGCCTGGATTACCCGTTCCGGCAGAATGCCGTTTGCTGTGAGAAGTGCGCTTCCGTTCAAGACCTGACCCGCTGTGACGTTCATGAAGATGTTCCGCATTATGCTGGTCTATGGTCATTAAAGGATCGGGCCGCCCGCGCCAACAGGCATTCTGGCAGAACGGGGCTTTTGAGAGGATCGTGCGCAAGACAATTGACCTGTGCCCGCTTTTCCCGTAGGACAGGCTCACTTCGTGGTGATTTGGGCCGGCCGGCTTGCAGCCACGTTAAACAAGTTGCTAAAAAGGCCGGAGGTGAGAACCCCGGTCTTGAGGCTGGGGTTTTTTGCGTTTGGAGCGAATGAAAGACATGACTGAGACCACCAAGACCGGAAACAAGAACTGGCGCCCTGCAACCACTCTGGTTCATGGCGGCACCATGCGGTCACCGTTTGGTGAGACCTCGGAGACCATCTACCTGACCCAGGGCTTCACCTACAGCGGTGCCGAAGCTGCCGAGGCCAGGTTCAATGGCGAGGACCCGGGTTATGTCTATTCGCGCTATGCCAACCCGACCGTCACCATGTTCGAGGACCGCATCAAGGCACTGGAAGGGGCCGAGGCCGCGCGGGCAACCGCCAGCGGTATGGCGGCCGTCAATCTGGCGCTGATGGCAGCGGTAAGGGCAGGCGATCACGTGATTGCCGCCAAGGCCCTGTTCGGCTCCTGCCGCTATATTTGCGAAACACTGTTGCCGCGCTTCGGCGTTGAAAGCACGCTGGTAGACGGAACGGACATCGAGCAGTGGAAGGCGGCTGTCCGGCCGAACACCAAGGCCCTGTTCCTGGAAAGCCCGACCAACCCGACGCTGGAAGTCATCGACATCGAGGCCGTGGCACAGATCGCCAAGGAAGCCGGTGCCCGTCTGATCGTCGACAACGTGTTTGCGACCCCGCTGTATCAGTCGCCGTTTCGGCTCGGTGCCGATGTGGTCGTCTATTCGGCCACCAAGCACATCGATGGCCAGGGCCGGTGCCTCGGCGGTGTGATCCTGTCGGATGAGGAATGGATCAACGACGAGGTCATGCCCTTCATCAAGCATACCGGTCCGCACATGAGCCCGTTCAGTGCCTGGGTCCTGTTGAAGGGCCTGGAAACGCTGCCGCTGCGCGTTGCGCGCCAGACGGAAACGGCGGGCAGGATTGCCGACTATCTGGCAAGCCAGTCCAAGGTCGCGCGGCTGATCTATCCGGGCCGGGACGACCACCCGCAGGCCGATGTTGCCAAACGCCAGATGAGCGGCGGATCCACCATGCTGGCGATGGAAATCGAGGGCGGCAAGGAAGCCGCGTTCCGTTTCACAAACGCGCTGGAAATCGTCAAGATCTCCAACAACCTGGGCGACGCCAAGAGCCTGATCACCCATCCGGCGACGACCACGCACCAGTCGATTGGCGAGGAAGCGCGCGCGGAACTCGGTATCACCGATGGTATCCTGCGGCTTTCAATCGGTCTGGAGGATCCGCAGGATCTGCTGGAAGATATCGAGAAGGCGCTCCAGGCGATCTAACGGCCTGTCTGCCGCAGCGCCTTCACGCCAATGAGCACCCGGGCGCCGGCGGACACGACGCATATCGCGGCAAAACCGTAGGCAAGCGCAGGAAACCAGGCGGGGACCAGAGCCATCAGCAGGAATAGCGCGATGGTCTCGGTACCTTCGGCCAGCCCGCCTATGTAATAGAGCGATTTGGAGCCCTGAGCGTCGGTGGTGAGCTTGTTCTTCTCCGCCATGATGGCAAAGGCCAGAAAGGCCGAGCCGTTGGCGTAGAAGCTGGCAAGAAGTGCCACCGCCGGCAAAGCGTTGCTGGCCGGGTCCTGTATGGCAAAGGCCAGAGGGATTGCGCTGTAGAAAAAGAAATCCAGTGTGATGTCGAGGTAGCCGCCAAGATCCGTCTTGGCCGTTGCCCGGGCCAACGCGCCATCGAGACCGTCTGCAAATCGGTTGACCGCGATCAGGAACAAGCCGATCAGGGTATGACCCGTTGCGATAGCGATGGCTGCCCCCATGCCGGCAGCAAAGCCCGCCAGCGTCACGCTGTTGGCAGTAAGCCCCGTGCCGGCAAGGATCAGGCCCAGCCGGTTCAACGGCGGATCGATCAGCGGGCGCAGGTGGGCATCGAACATGAAGAGATCACTGTTTTGGGTCTGACAGATGGTGTTCTTGCAAAATCCGGCCTCAAATCTCAAGCAATTCCGGCCTCATATGTCACAACCCTCTTTCACGCTTGCGTCATTCGCCCTATAAGCCCCTCCTGAACGAGCGGGCACTACCCGTGGAAGTCGCTTCGGACCGGTCTATTTCAAGGTTCGCAGTTCTGAAATTAAGGAAAAGCCGTGTCTGGCAGTTACACCGCCATCACCCAAGGGATCGAAGTCTCCGTCGAGCCGTTTTATCTGGACGATGAATCGCGTCCGGAAGAGAGCGAGTATATCTGGGCGTATATGGTCGAGATCCACAACGGTGGCAGCGAACCGGTGCAGCTGAAGACGCGATACTGGCAGATAACCGATGCCAGAGGGCGCCAGGAAGAAGTCAGCGGTGAGGGCGTGGTCGGCGAACAGCCGGTAATAGAGCCTGGCGAGACCTATGAGTATTCGTCGCACTGCCCGCTTTCGACCGACAGCGGCATCATGGCCGGGTCCTACTCGATGGAACGTCCGGACGGCTCCATGTTCGACGTCGTCATTCCGGCGTTTTCACTCGATCTGCCGGATGCGATCCACAGCCTGAATTGAGGCTATCAGCCGATCAGATACTCAGTAGCCCGCCGACAAAGCCGATCAGCAGCCACAAGATCCACTTGCGGCGGTTGAAGGCCGTCAGCAACGTGACCGCTAGTATTCCGAAGATCAGATAGAGGATATGGCCGACAAAGCCGGTGCCGAGCACCCATGCGAAAAGATCCGGATCCCGGTTCTTTGCCAGATGGAAATGGTCTTCGGCAAACATCACCAGCGCGTCGGCTGCAAGTCCGCAGACAAAGCCTGCGAAGGCAATCATCATTCGCGTGCCCCAGTTCGCCTGCTTTGGAGCGGTGCGAACCTGCACGTACCGGACAGCATAAGGCATGGGGCGCTGTACGCGCAGCCTCTGGCGGCGCCGCCTCAGTGGATAGCGCACACTTGTCCGCTCTCCGATTGCCTGATTGCTCATGTCCCCGTCTCCGCACTGAAGGACCCACAGGTCCCGGCAGCCCACAAGCGTGCTGTCCCCACACCGGTGATAAGGTGCGGCGGATTGAAGGACCGAAAACAAAAAGGGTTCAATTTGATCGATCTGGTGAAGTTGAAAGGCTGTTTGCTGTTGAGGCCTGTTCATTGATCCAGATTGTTATGGTGTCCAGTGCGCCCGGTGCGTAGGCACGGCGCCCCAGGACCATGAACAAGGCCTTCGACCAGGAAGGCATTTGCCCCTCGAGCTGGTAGTTGAAGGCTTCCGCCCGCAACAGCGCATGGGTTGCTTCCGGGACGATCACGAAGCGGTTGGCGGGATTGTTGTCCGTCAGCAACTTTCGATAGATGCCGGAATTGAAATGAGGATCGACATTGAGGTCCTCTGCTCCGTGCAGTGTCAGAACGGGTGAGGAGATACGGGCAAGGGAGGCGGTGGAGTCGGAAGCCGCATTCCGGCGCGCGAAGGTGAAGCGATCTTCCGGCATCGGAACCCTGTCCATGCCGCTGTCGAGATAGTCCTGATAGGAAAAATCCCGGTCTAGAAACTTTTGTCCGTCTTTTGCGTCCTGCGCGAGAGCCTTGTCGACCGACTTGCTGTCTGCACCTGCAAGCTCCAGCCTGCGCCGGGTATAATACCCAGCCTGCCGCAACCAGTTGACGGCCCCGCCGACAATCACGAAGAAATCGCCCTGTGCTGGCTCTTCCGCCAGAATGGGCAAAACCCACCCCGCCTGGGAAAAGCCGAGAAATCCGGCTGGAGACGTCTTCAATTCGGGCTGTTCTTTGGCGGCCGCAAGGGCCGTTGCCGCGAGGCGGGCTCGCTCTTCCATGGAAAAGGAAAGCCAGTTGCCCTGGCTTTCGCCGACGCCAGGCTTGTCCCAGGAATAGACGGCAAGACCGCTATCCAGAAGACGGCTGATGAGAGGCATGTACCCACCGCCGGAATAGCGGTCCGCTGGCCCGTCCCCGTGAACGATCAGGACCAGAGGCGGGTTTGTGTGCCCAGGATCTTGCAGGTGGGGCAGATGCAACGTTCCGGCGACGGAATGTCCGTCGAAGGAAAAGGCAATCGGCCGGCTTTCATATTCAGAAAGATCGAAATCCTGAAGGCCCTGGAAGATCAGGAAAACACCTGCCAGGACGGCTATCGATACCGCCCCGGCCCAGGCGAGGGCCTTCGTTGCTTTCAAATACCTGCTCCGAGAGGATCAGATGGTCCGATGACGGGCAATCGCACCGCGCTCGATTGCGGCAACGGTGAGTTTGTCGAGTTTGAAGCGGTCGCGCAGAAGCTGAAGGATGCGCAATTCTTCCTTCTCGACGTGGAGATCGGCAGCCGCGACTTCAACCCCAAGCGCATATGCGGTGTCGTAAAGCTTTGCCGGCAGGACGTCGCCAACCAGCTCCAGCACCAGCTGCAAGCCGTTGTCTTCCTGCAGGATGTCGCCGCAGCGCTGGGCTGCCGGGATGATCCGGTTGCCGTCATAGCCATTGAAAACGGGCAGCATCTTGATCATGTCGCCGATGGTGGCCAGTTCGTTGTCGGTCATCTGGTTGTCCGACGCCGAGACGATAACCATCACGTAGATAAGGGCTTCCTGTACGCTGATCGGCTCGTTCATAGACACTATTCATTCTCCCGTAGCGCCAAAAGACGGAAAATTTCTTCTTGATCGTGCGCCCGATGTAACGGGTTGGAAGACAAGCTTCAAGTCACCGGTATGAGACAATCGATTGACCGGAGTTATCCGCTTTTTTCCGGCGCGATATGTCCGCAGGCGGAAAGAGTTCGCAAAGCCCGAGATTTCGGTCAACTTAGCTGTGTTCATGTGATTGCACATAGAGGCGCGTTGATCTAGTGTCGCGCCGCAGCAACCGGCCGAAAAGTCAAAAAACCGACCGGGTTGCATTCCATCCATTCTCATGAACAGAACGACTTGAAAAATGACCGATCAATCCCTGCCTCCGCTTGACCTTTCGCAAGAGTTTGTCGAGGCGGCCACGAAATCGAAAGCGTGGCCGTTCGAAGAAGCGCGAAAACTGGTCAAACGGATCGAGAAACGGGGAACGGACAAACCGGTTCTGTTCGAAACGGGCTATGGCCCGTCCGGCCTGCCGCACATCGGCACCTTCGGCGAAGTTCTGCGCACCACAATGGTGCGCACGGCGTTTCGGCTGCTGACCGAAGACAAGATCCCGACGCGGTTGCTGTGCTTCTCCGACGACATGGACGGCATGCGCAAGATCCCGGAAAACGTGCCGGACCGCACAGCGCTTGAGCCATATCTGCAGATGCCTCTGACGGCGGTGCCGAACCCCTTCGGCGGCGACTATGAAAGCTTTGCCGAGCACAACAACGCCATGCTGCGCCGGTTCCTGGATACCTTCGGTTTCGATTATGAATTCGCCAGCGCGACCGAATACTACAAGGCCGGCAAGTTCGATGACGTGCTGATCCGGGCGACCGAGAAGTACCAGAAGATCATGGACGTGATGCTGCCGACGCTCGGCGCGGAACGTCAGGCGACCTATTCGCCCTTCCTGCCGATCTCGCCGACGTCCGGCCGCGTGCTCTATGTGCCCATGAAGGACGTCAATTCGAAGGACGGCACCATCACCTTTGCGGACGAGACGGGCGAGGACATCACGCTGCCGGTCACCGGCGGCAAGGTGAAGCTGCAGTGGAAGCCCGACTTCGGCATGCGCTGGGCTGCGCTTGACGTCGATTTCGAGATGTTCGGCAAAGATCATATGACCAATGCGCCGATCTACGACAAGATCTGCAACATCCTGGGCGGGACCGCTCCGGAACACTTCGTCTACGAACTGTTCCTGGACGAAAAGGGCGAGAAGATCTCCAAGTCCAAGGGTAACGGTCTGACCATTGACGAGTGGTTGACCTACGCTGCACCGGAGAGCCTTGCGCTCTACAATTTCCAGAAGCCGAAGACGGCCAAGAAGCTCTATTTCGACGTCATTCCGAAGGCGGTCGACGAATATTATACCTTCGTCCAGAAGTACGAACAGATGCCGGTCGAGCAGAAGCTTCAGAACCCGGTCTGGCACATCCATTCGGGCAACATTCCGAAGATCGACATGCCGGTGCCCTTCGCCATGCTGCTGAACCTTGTGTCCGCCTCCAACGCGGAAAACAAGGACGTGCTGTGGGCATTCATCTCCCGCTACGCTCCGGGCGTGACGGCGTCGACCCATCCGGAACTGGATGCGCTTGTCGGCTATGCGATCCGCTACTTCGACGATTTCGTCAAACCGACCAAGTCGTTCAAGGTGCCGGACGATGTCGAGCGCACTGCGCTGGAAAAACTGGACGAAACGCTGGCCGCCCTGCCGGCCGATGCGGATGGCAGTGCCATCCAGGATGCGGTGCTGGACGTCGCCCGGTCCATCGAGCGTTATCAGGACCCGTCCAAAAAGGGTCCCGATGGTGGGCCTGGCGTGTCCGTCGTCTGGTTCTCTGCGCTTTACCAGCTTCTGCTCGGGCAGGAAAAGGGACCGCGCTTCGGGTCTTTCGTTGCTCTTTACGGCATTGCCGAAACGCGTGAGATGATCCGCAAGGCACTGGCTGGCGAACTGACAGCCTGATTATCAGACTTCAGGAAAAGCGGCGCACCAGCGCCGCTTTTTTGTTGTCACCTGTGCTCTCCGGCGGAAGAAGCGCGGTATCAGTCTTTGCCGGCAATCGTTCTGACGCGCTCCGTACTGGCGTCCAGCCCTTCACTGATCAGATCCGAAACACCCAGTTCCTTCAGCTTGACGAGACCGGCGGCAGTTGTTCCTGCGTAGTCGACCATCTCCTGAACATGTTCCGCCGGAGATCTGGTGTCACCGGCCATGATTTGCCCAGCCGACAGGATCAGCTGTTTTGCGGCGCGTTCGGCAATATGCCTGTCGACACCGTTTGACCTTGCATAGTCAACAATGCAGTCGGCGAAGAAGGCCGCAAATCCCGGTACCGGACCGGTTATGGCGGTGAAAACCTCGATCTGCTGTTCGTCCTGGACTTCATCACTCGGGCCGCAGGCCGACAACAACGACTGGACGAGGTCCCTGTCTTCCTGCGAAAGCGACGAAGCCGCACACCAGGGGGAGTAGGCCAGCTGCTTGCTCGCCGCCGGGCTCGACATGGCACGAACGACCTTTTCCGAGCCTGTGAGGGTTTTGAGCCTCTCACGCGAGACACCCGCCATGACCGAGAGCACCAGTTTTCCGGGCGCCGAAATGCTGACCGTTTCGACAAGCGCTGGCGGAACCGACAGAAGGATGACATCACAGGCGTCAGCCAGAAGCTGATTGGATGCGGTGAAGGTGATCTCCGGCCAGCTTTCGAAGCCTGCGGCGGTTCCGGATCGATTGGATATCCAGAGCTGGCGAGGTTGGACACAGCCGCTTTCCAGCCAAGCCGTCGCGATGGCGCTGCCGAGTTGCCCGGTTCCACCGATGATGCCGACCTTGATTTCTCCAGTCATGAATACTCCAGATCCGGGACTTCCGAACTCCGAAGCCTAATACCAATCAGGAAAAATAAGAAACCGGCGGATCACAATTGAGCAGAGGTCTGTCAGCAAGTCTGCCTGCATCCAGTGGTGTGAATGGCTGGTGCAGCCGTTCATTCAAACGTGCATGGCGATAAAGCTGATAAGGTGCCCAAGCGGGCACCTTATCAGGATTGTCAGCAGGCGTTTCCCGCGAAGTTTATTTGTCTTCGTCGAAGAACTGGACGCCCGCCCTGGTGCCGTCCACCCAGATGATATGGCCAAGGCGCTCCTTGCCATCGCTACGGATGCAAACGGTTTTGCCCGCCTTTGCATCTTTTACGTCCTTCAGGCCGACACCCGTTACGGACACGTTTTCAAGCTCCACGGTCTGGATGGCGCCGTCCAGCAGAACTTCGGCCTTCTTGCCGACGTCCTGTCTTGGCGACTTGCGGGGTTCCGCGTCTTTCAGATCGGTTTCCATGGCGGCGGCAAGTTCCGTCAGGCCATTCAAGACTTCCTTGCTGGCCTTGTCCAGATCGATGAGAGCAGCGAAGGCTTCCGTGGAATTGCCTTGCTCGGCGGCATGCAGGGCTCTGTGGCCTGCATCATGAACTGCCTTGTGCGGAGTGACCAGGTTGCGGAAGACCGGGTGTGTCTTGATCTTCTCGTTCTTGATGGCGTCGTACCACTTGCCAAGACGGCAATGATGATGGTCGGGCATGCCGGAGGATGCCCAGTCGTCGTGTCCGGTCACCGTATCGACGACACGCTTCTTGAACAGGACATGATCAATCTTCGCCATCTCCAACAGCGACTTGTCGGAATTGGCGTCGAAGAAGTTTTTGGCCGAGCCGCTGAAACTATCGTTGCTCTGTTTCAGAACACGCTGCATGGCGCCGAGCTGCTGATCCGTATTCCGGTTCGATTCAGCGACATTGGCGACGTTGCGAGCGATTTCGTGGCTGGCTTCTTTCTGCTGATGAAGGATGTCCGTAATCTGGGTGACCCGTTCGGAAACATTGCCAACCATCCCGTCGATGGATTGCATGAGTTCATTGGCGGCCGCGATGGCATCCTCGCCATTCTGGATGGCGCCTTCGGAGCTCTGGATGGCTGTCTGGATCGTTTCCATGCCGGCAGTCAGTGCTTCGATCCGCTGCGCGATGTCTTCCGTCGCCTTGCCGGTCTGCGAGGCGAGGGTTTTGACTTCCGAAGCAACGACGGCAAAGCCTTTGCCGGCTTCCCCTGCACGGGCGGCTTCAATGGTGGCATTCAGCGCCAGAAGATTGGTCTGGTCTGCGATGGATTGAATGACCGACAGGAATTCGCCGATCTGCGATGCAGCTTCGCTGAGGTCTGACAGGCTCTGCGCGGTTTGCCGGGACGTTGAGGAAATATCGCCGATAGCACTCGACACGGCCGACATCTTGTCCAAGCCATCCTTGGCGGCGTTGTTTGTTTGAACGGCTTCGTTGGCCGCGCCTTCGCTGTTTTCGGAAATCTGGCCGATGGAGGCGACAAGCTGGTCCGCCGCGGCGGAAATCGACTGGCCGTTCGCGTTGGCTTCCTGGGTATTGCGCGACAACAACGCCATCGACATGACGATTTCGTTCAGCTCGCTGATGGTGTTTGCGGTCGTGCGCAGGTTCTCCAGCCCGATCGTATCCCGCATTTCAGCGTCTTCAATGCGGCGCTGTTCCGTTTCGAACGCACGTTGTGCAAGGATCATGTCCAGAAAGAACCGTGTCACCACGGCCTGCATCTCGGCAATCATGGCCTTTTGCGAAAACCGGTGCTTCTTGACGATGACGGGAAGGATTTCGTTCAACAGTCGGCCAAACGCCGACATCAGCCATTCGGCCTTCAGCCCGATCTTTACGTGAGCCTGACCGATACGCGCAGCCTGTCCGATGAACTCCAGGTCCGGGTCGTGATTGAAGATATATTCCCAGTGTTTGGTTTGCGCATTTTTGAGAGGAACGGTGTTCTTCTCGTGGGCGCCCATTTTCTGGCGCAACTCTTCGTGCGAAACGAGTTCCTTGTAGAAGCGGTCCAGTATGTCGGGCAGGTGTTTTTGAAGGGAGTTCCATGCCGTCTGAGCGGAAGACGTGTCGCTTCCCGTTGAGGACATGAACTTGATGTACTTCGTGATATTGTCAGTTTCGACAATGTTCTTGGGGGCAGGTGCGCTCATATTTCTTTGGTCCTCGTCACGGACTGATAATGTTTGAGCCACTTTCCCTTATGGGCGTAAATATTGAACTAATTGTACTGATTGATTTGTCTATGTATTAACCCTATTCGCCGAAGGTATGAGCTGCTTCGAGGCGCTCGCAAGGAATTTTCAGCAGCAGTGAGAGGCGGTCGGTTGACGAGGAGAAACAAAGGCTTGCTTCAACGCGAAGCGGTGCCGCTCCAGCCCTACTGCACCGGCCGTTCTACTTGCGGGTAATCCTCGATTGCCAGTTGACCGTCCCCCGGCTGTTCCGGTTCGGTCCTCAGGCTCCATTCGACGATTTCCGGGGCAAGTTCCTCAAGGCCTGGCAAGGCAGACGGCACTTCTGTTTCCAGTTCGCTCGTCGGCAACTCGTTCAGCCATTCCGATTGCCACTTGCCGACTTTTCTGTCTCTGGCCTTTTCGGCAAGTTCCATGAAATCGGCAGGTGCGTCCGGCGCCGGATCCGCCCAGCCATAGCGTACAAGACGCTTGCTCAGGTCCATCGATCCGCGGGTGCAGGTTGCCAGAATCTGTTGCGGTCCGGTCTCCTCGATCTTTTCGCATACCACCTTCAATTGCCGCACCAGCCCTCTCAGGAAAGTGCGCGCCCTTGCGCCGCAAGGCCAGGTGCCTCCGAGACGGGAAACACAGGTTTCGTCCGATTTCAGCGGAACGATATGGGCAAGCGTTACTGTCAACCGGTCCGACTTGATGCGTCCGCCGTCAAGAACCTGCACGCGCATCAGCTCCAGTGGGCCATCCGGAACCGGTTCAATCGGTGGATCCTTCAGTTCCAGGTAGCGTTTGGAAGGTTCGATACGTTTCAGGTCACCTTGTACCTGCGGTGCCGATACCCCCTCCGGCGAAACGTTGCGAATGTCGTTCGGCAGCGGCGCAGCTGCAACAACGACGGGTTCACTCTGGGTCTGTGCCGGTTTCTGCGTCTGGGCTTGGGGAGGGGACGACTGCGGAGCGGGCTCGGGCGTCTTTGCCGGCTCGCTTGTTTCCTCGGCGGCGCTGGTGATGCTGCCTGCCGCTACCGGCTCGTCCTGTACGGACGGCGGGTCTGCCAGGAGCAGCCAGGCGAGCAGACCACCTGCGGTGGTCAGCACGATTGCTGGCGTTATGAGAGGCCGAAGCTTCATCAAATGTGTGCTCGCAGGTTATTGGCTCGCCCAGATAATACGGGCAGTCCACTCGATTGCCGAGTGCTGAAAGCGCACTGACTGTGAATTGTCCCCGATTGTGCAAACCGCCAGGTCTTCGTCGCCTGTCTCCTGCAACGTGTAAAGCGACAACCGGCCACTGTTGAGCTTGATGGCAAGCCTGTCACCGGTGCGAAGGGGCGCGCCGGGAGCAACCACGACGATATCGCCGTTTCTGTAAAGGGGATGGAAGTCTTCGGTGCTGACCTGCAGCGCAAACGCAGCGCCGATTTGGGGAAAGCTGAGACTTTGCCACGTCGCGCCGGCTGGCCGGCCGGCACTGTCGAAGGCATTTCGCTCCGAGGCAGCATCAAACCCTGCAAGGGGCACCAAAGCTGGCGCAGCGTCGGTTGGCCCGCCCGGGGTTTCGACCCTGGCGGCAAATGTATTCAAGGCTTCGCCGGTGGCGGCCAGCACCTTGGCAAGCGACTCTGTCGATGGCCACCGTGGGCGTCCGTCGCCCGCAACGCGTTTCGACGGGTTGAAAGCGGTCGGATCCAGTCCGGCACGCCGAGCCAGGCCGGACGGCGAAAGCCCGTTCTGCGAGGCGAGGGCATCAATGGCCGCCCAGACCTTTTCATGTGAGAGCACGGCTGCCGTTTCTCCGTATTGACGCGACAGGAATAAATACCTTTCGCTCATATGGGTTTTCCCGACCAAAATTCAAAAGAAACAGGCTGGAGTCACTTGTGCCGCTTGTTCGCTACGGTTCGGATGAGTAGTGTCCCGACCGGCTGAGCATGCGCCGGGCCTTTGCCTGCCATGCCATCCCCGGCAAGAGGCAAGGCAGACAGATGACCCTGATTTTCAAGATCGTCCCGAAATCCATGTGGCAGGAGGCAACCGACCAAGGCGTCTTCAAGGGCGCGCCGGTGGACCTTCAGGACGGCTTCATTCATTTTTCCGCCGAGGATCAGGTCCGGGAAACCGCTGCAAAGCATTTCGCGGGCCAGCAGGATCTGTTGCTGGCCGCCTTTGATGCTGATGGGTTTGGCGACTTGTTGAAATGGGAAACTTCCCGGGGCGGGGCCCTGTTTCCCCATCTCTATGGCTCGCTGGACCCGAAGGTCGCACTCTGGGTGAAGGAACTGCCGCTTTCACCGGACGGGTCACATGACTTTCCGGAGCTCGATCAATGATACCGCCTTTCCTTGAAAACGTTGCGCTGAGAGGCCTGCAGTGCCTGGACGCCGAAACCGCGCACCGTGCGACTGTTGTGGCTTTGAAATCCGGTCTGATGCCGCCGCGCCGGAAGGTGTCTGACCCGCGCCTTGCAGTGAAGCTCTGGGATCTGACCTTTCCCAATCCGCTCGGAATGGCTGCAGGGTTCGACAAGAACGGCGAAGTGCCCGATGCGCTGCTGAAGTTGGGGTTCGGATATACCGAGGCAGGGTCGGTTACCCCGAAGCCGCAGCCCGGCAATCCGCGGCCGAGGGTGTTTCGCTTGCCCGCAGACGAAGGCGTGATCAACCGCTATGGGTTCAACAACGAAGGCCACGCAGCCTTGCGCCAGCGGCTTGAAGCCCGTCGGCGGTTGACAGGAATTGTCGGCATCAATGTTGGTGCCAACAAGGATGCAACCGACCGGATTGCCGACTATGTCGCCGGCATCACCGCATTCGCCGATATGGCGTCTTATTTTACCGTCAATATTTCTTCACCCAACACACCGGGACTGCGCGACTTGCAGGCCCGGTCCGCACTTGCCGATCTGCTGACTGCCGTGATCACGGCACGGGACGAGTGCACGCAGACGTTTGGGCGCAAGGTTCCTGTGCTCTTGAAGATCGCGCCGGACGTTGCTGATGAGGACCTGCAGGATATTGTCGAGGAAGTGCTCGCCAAGAGCGTCGACGGCCTGATCGTCTCCAACACGACGATCGGACGAGACGGCCTGAGCGGCAAGGGGCCGGCACAGGAAACCGGAGGCTTGTCGGGCAAGCCCCTGTTCCGGAAATCGACCATCATACTGGCGCGCGCACGCAAACTGGCCGGACCGGACCTGCCGATCATCGGTGTCGGCGGTATCGACAGTGCGGAAACCGCCTGGACCAAGATCACGGCGGGGGCGGACCTCTTGCAGCTCTATTCGGCCCTTGTGTTCAAGGGCGCGGGGCTGATTGACGAGATCCTGAGCGGCCTTTCTGCAAAACTGGACCAGCACGGGATTGCGTCGCTGCGCGACGCGCGGGATGCCAATGTCGATGCCTGGGCATCGGAAACGGCTTAGATACAGCTGTTCTTATGCGTTGCCGAACGTCTCGGCTGCCCGCTTTCTGCAGGCGGCCAGCAATGTCAGGCCACGCGTTCCGAAGAACAGCAGGAAGGCGAGCCAAAGACCGTGGTTCCCCAGGATCGGAAACAGAAGGTAATAGGCAGCCAGGTAAACGACGAGCGACAACAGCATCATGTTGCGCATGGTCGATGACCACGTAGCGCCGATAAAGACCCCGTCCATCTGGAATGCCAGCACGCCGAAGACCGGGGTCAGTATCGCCCACACAAGATAGGTCGACGTTACCTGACGGACATCTTCTGCCGTCGTCATGAAATCGATCATGTACTGCCCGAAAAACCAGAACAGCGTCGACAGGATCCCCGCCAGGGCGAAGCTCCACAGTGCTGTCAGTTTCAATGCGCGGTCGAAGGCGGGCCGGTATCTTGCCCCGACCGCGCGGCCCGCAAGCTGTTCCGCCGCAGTTGCCAGGCCATCCAGAAAGAATGCAGCCAGCATGATGAACTTCTCAAGCAGAGCGTTTGCGGCCAGTACGGTGTCACCCTGGTCTGCCGAACGCGCCGTGAAAAACGCGAAGGCGAAGAGAAGGGTGAAGGAGCGGATCATGATGTCCCGGTTGACGGCCATCATGCGCACCAGCAGGCGGCGGTCGAAAATCACCTGAAAAGCCGGCCAGGACGTCTTGCCGGTGGTGAAGACAACCAGGCAGACGCCCAGTGCCGTTGCCGCGATTTCACTCAGGACAGTTGCCAGCGCGACACCTTCCACGCTCCAGCCGAAACCGATGACGAACCAGACACTGAGGCCGATGTTGAGCCCGTTCAGAACAAGCTGAAGCACCAGCCCTGTTCCTGCGCGCCCGAGGCCGATGAACCAGCCGAGCATGGCATAGTTGGCAAGGAGAAAAGGGGCACTGTAGACGCGGATGTCAAAGTAGCGGCTCGTTGCGGCCTGCACATCCGCACTGCCTCCCAGGAACCAGAGCCCGATTTCCCGCAAGGGTGCTTGCAAGAGGATGACCAGGAGACCGCCGATGGCCGCAATCACGAAGGCGCGCAGCAGTGTTGCCCTGACTTCTTCTTCGTTCTGGGCACCGAAAGCCTGGGCTGTCAGGCCTGTCGTCCCGGACCTCAAGAAGTTGAAGGTCGTGAACACCAGGTCGAAGATGATCCCGCCTATGGCAATCCCGCCAAGCAGAGCCGGGTCGCCAAGGCGGCCGATCACGGCCATGTCGACGATGCCGAGCAGGGGCGTCGACAGATAGGCGAGTGTCATCGGAATGGCGATGGCAAGAACAGTGCGGTGGGTAACCGCAAACGCCAGTTTCGGCCGCTCGCCGGTTGCTGAAAGTTGGGACATCGATGGCTCGCTTCGAGAGGAAGACCTTCATGTCTGCCTTGCCTCGGCACGTCAATTCATTTCGGCACATACCGGGTATTCACGGACATGGCTGCCGAATTTGCACTGAGCCGTAAAATTCGGATCTGCTGTGTCGTTCAAAGGGGTGCCCGTAGCGCCGGCGCGCCTTATATTGCGCACAGATGACCCTGCCTATCGTTCACCATCCGGCCTACTGCGCCGACCTTCCCGCTAATCACCGGTTTCCGATGGACAAGTTCCGTGCCGTTGCCGAATTGATACGGCAGGAAGGGCTTCTCGGCGACAGCGCCTTTTTCAGGCCTCGTCCCGCCCCCTTCGAGTGGGTCGCACTCGCACATGATCCTGCCTATGTGGATCAGGTCTTCAATGCCCGGGTGCCGGAAAAGGTGGCGCGGGAAATCGGTTTTCCGATGCGCGAGGACATCGCCCTGCGGGCGCGCTGTGCAACGGGCGGGACTGTGTTGACGGGATATCTGGCACTGGAACACGGCATTGCCTGCAACACCGCCGGCGGCAGTCATCATGCCCGCCGTGCACACGGAGCCGGGTTCTGCGTCTTCAACGACGTCGCAGTTGCCATCAAGGTGTTGCAGGCGGACGGCGCCATCCGCAAGGCGCTGGTGGTCGACCTGGACGTGCATCAGGGAGACGGAACCGCGGACATCTTTCAGGGCGACCCGGATGTCTTCACTTTCTCGCTTCATTCGGAAAAGAACTACCCCGTGCGCAAGGTCCCCTCCCATCTCGATATAGGTCTTGCCGATGGGACGAGTGACGAAGTCTATCTTGCTGTTCTGGAAGAGGTTCTGCCTGACTTGCTGCGCCAGGGGCCCTGGGACATCGTTTTCTTCAATGCCGGTGTCGATCCCTATGCCGGTGATCGTCTCGGCAGACTGTCGCTGTCACGCGACGGTCTTTGCAGGCGTGACCGCTATGTCATCGAAACGGTGCGAAAGGCGGGCGTGCCGCTGGCGGGTGTTCTGGGCGGAGGCTATTCGACGGACATCGACGAATTGGCCGATCGCCATGTGGCACTGCATCGAACAGCCAAGGCTGTGATGGCTGAAGATTTCACTATGGTTGCCGCGCATGAACAGGTGGCCGGCTAAAGGAGCCGGTTCACACCAGGATATCGGACACCTGCAGGGAGACCGATGTCGAACCGGTTGCGGTCGAAACCCCGTCCGTACCCGCAGGGCTCGCGGTGGAAGCTGGGTCTGGCTGCGCGCTGAAGTCTGAGGTCCTCAGTGCCTTGACGCCGTCCTTGAGATCTGCACGGACGTCTTTCAGATCTTTTTTTGTGTCGCGCTCATCGCGCTTGAGCAGGCGTTCTATCTGTTGGGCAAGAGATTTGATGTCCTCAGCCATCTTGGCGAGGGCTTCCTTGTCGCCCTGCAGCCCGGACCTGCGGCTTGCGGCGAGTGCCTTGTTCGTTTCCTGTTGCTGTTCTGTGTAGGTCAGGACAGCCGCTTTCAGGTCTTCCCGCCAGCTGTCCGGATCCTGTGCGCCTGCGGAAGAACCATCCTGCTCCACTCCGGTCTGAGCCTGACCCGTCGCCTGGCTCTCCGGTCCCGAAGTCGCAGCACCCGTTTCAGATCCGGATACCGGAATTTGTGTCTCGGGACTGCTCGCTGCCGCAGACACAGTCTCGACCAATGTGGAGGTTGCATTAACCTGCGTCCCGGCACCGGTTATGATATCTGCTGTGGCGGCGATGTTTGAAGCGCCTGAAAGAACACCCGTGCCGACGCTTCCACCGCTCAAGCTCTGACCTGCCGACTTGAGGTCCTGGGAGGCGGACTTGAACTCCTTGGAGATCTGTTTCAGCTCCTTGAGCAGACGCTTGGCCTGCTCCGGCGTTGCGAACCGCAGCATTTCCTTGAGCCGTTCGATGCGCTTCTGGACCATCTCGATCTTTTGCCTCCGCATCGCATCCTTGTTGTTCTCTACCGAGCGGGCGAGGCCGTCGCTGAGCTCAACAGAATCCTTGTAGGTTTCGAAGAGGGATTTTGCCTTGTCCTCTTCGTCGGCCGAACCGTTGGCCCCCAGAAACGTGGTGAGCGTTTGTGCGGCAGCAAGCGAACCTGAGCGATTGCCCGCACCAGAACCCGCGCGGGCGTAGGCCTGGTAGGAGGCAGCAAATTTCGATGTTGCGATGGCGGACATGCAAGGGCCCCTTAAGGCTCGGGGAGGTTCCGCCAGTTTCAGTTAATTATGATTAAGAAAGGGTTAATTTCCCGCAAGGGTTGCGTGCTTGCCTTAAGTGACAAACGCAGGCCTCTGCCGGGACTAGCGGTTTCGACCCATGGCCAGAATGCGAGTAACCAGCCAGATCGGGACAACCACCATTGCGCCGATAACCAGATACTTGCCCAAGCGTCCAAGGGCGTTGAAACCCATGTTCCAAAGGCGTTCGACAAAATCGATCGACATGGTGATCAGGTCGAGCGGGTCGAGGTTCAGCGCGGACAGGATAATGCCGACAACAAAGGACAGGAACACAAGCCGCAAAAGCACCTGGGCTGGTGAACCTCCCAGAAATCGGCTCAGGCCGGTGTCGGACATATGTGTCTCCTGCATGACGTTGCTTACCATTCCTGGCCAGAAGTTAGGAATATTCGGTGTCGATTACAATGAGGCCTGGCAAGCACGGCGGCAACTCCAGTTCGTGCGAAGGCCGTTTGTAAAATTTCTTATTAATTAAGTTTGGTGTCGTAATTCGTAAAGTTCTGTTCGCTTCCTGCCAAAGACGCAGCGGCCCTGTTGGCGTATTAAACTTTCAGGAATGTGCATCTAGATTGTTTGCGGCCACCCACAACCGCGACGATCTGCCTTCCTCTACCTGCGGTGAAAGACAGCCGCCGGACCGGCACAAGTGCTGAACCGGCAAAAAAGCGCGCACACTGCAGGATGGGCCAGCCGCCATCGACCCGTCCTGTTCTTCATGCAAATGAAAGAGCAGCCGAAAGCGGTATTGGCGGGTTCAGTCGAGTGTTCTCGACGGAACCGCCGGCAACAAGAATGATCTCTGGCACGGTGGTGACAAGCCCGTAACCGCCGTGCCGCAATTCCCAAACCATCACAGCTTCGCGGTGACCAAGCCCTGTCCAGGGCTGGAAACGAAATCATTTTGTGGCAGCGGATTGCCGAACAGCGGAGGGCGTCGCCACCGTGACCCTGGAGCGCTGCATCGGTTGCTTGCGCCCCGTCGTGGAATTAGCAGCAGCAGGAGATCTGGAGCGGGGTGCATCCCGAACCTTCTTGGGGGAGACGCCAAACCATGTCTTCACGGCGCGCGAAAAGGTGCTCAGTTCCGAAAAGCCAAGGAGATAGGCGATCTCCTTCATGGGAAGGTCCGTTCCCAGAAGATATCGTTCGGCTGCGGAACGCCGAACTTCCTCGCTTAGCTGACGGAAGCTGGTGCCTTCCTTTTCCAGAAGCCTCTGCACCGCCCTCTGCGACATGCCAAGTTTCGCTGAAATGAGCGGCAGGGTGCATGTCCCGGTCGACAGACTGGCGGAAACTTCATTGGCAATGCGCGACAGCGGAGATTCAAACTGGCCGAACCTTTCCAGTTCCGAATTCGCAGACGTCAGGATGATCTCGTAAAGGTGGGCGTCGTGGCGCCGGAGCGGGCGGGAGAGCAACGTTTTCGGAAACGAAATCCTGTTGCGGGTCGCGCCGAACTTGATCCGACCCTGATATTTCTTCTGAAAATTGGACGTGCAATTTGGTTGTGAAGTCGCAAGCTCGATAAGGATTGGCGGCGCTTTCATGTCGAGTGCATGTTCAATCTGCTGGGTCGCCCAGCCGATGCGTCCGAACACGTTCTGTCGCCATTCACCGCGTCCTTCAAGAATAGGCCATTCCACAAAGCCGCCGGTTTCGTCTTCCTCGAAAATCACCCGATAGGCATTGGTTCTGATCGGACTGAACTTCGCCCAGGCCTGACAGGCTTCCCTGAGTGACGGAGCGCAGGCAAACAGATAGTCGAAGATTGAAAAGCAGCCGATGTCGATCGTGTTGAACAGATCGAACATGACGGCGTCATCGCCCAGGACATTGGCGATATGTTCAAAAACGGCATGCCAGGCGGCTATCGGCACGGTACCTTGCGGGTCGTCCAGGCTGGCGAGATCGAATTCATAATCCCTGGCCATTTGAGGCCAGTCCAGATTGGCGTTCGAACAGATGTCGCGCAGAACGCGGAAGACATCCGAGCGCGCCCATTCGCCATCTAGCGGCATTCGTATCTCCAGCCTGCCCATGCTTAATTCCAAGCAGAACTGTGCATGACAAGTCACGCCGGATCAAGTTTTGTCGTAAAATGCTAACAATTGCTGGCGAATGCGATAGGCCGATGCCGCTCCCGTTCGGAAGCGGCATCGGTTGTCGATCAGGCTGCGTCCTTGACCTTCGCTTCTGCTTTCGGCGGGAATTTGCCGTAGAACGTCTCGTTTTCCTTGGCCATATCCTTCAGCAGCTTGTTCGGCTTGAAGCGCGGTCCCCACTTGCGGGTGAACTTCTTGCACAAGTCGACAAAGGCCGGCGTGCCCATCATGTCGATATAGCTGAGCGTACCGCCGGTATAGGGCGCGAAGCCGAAACCAAGGATGGAGCCGACATCGGCTTCACGCACATCCGTCAGGCACTTTTCCTCGAAGATGCGGGCGGTTTCGAGAGCCTGCATCACCAGGAGACGCTGCTTGAGTTCCTCGATGTTGAAGCTCTCTGCAGGTTTCGGCTGACCGGTGACTTCCGGAATGCCGGGCCACAGGCTCTTGTCCTTGCCCTTGTAGTCGTAGAAGCCCTTGCCGTTCTTGCGGCCGAAACGCTCCTGCTTCACCACCATCTCTTCCAGGATGTTGTCGAGTGGGCCTTCGACATATTTGACGCCGAGGTCCTTGCGGGTGGCGGAAACGATCTTCCAGGCAAGATCCAGCGCCACTTCATCGCCAAGCGACAGCGGTCCGACCGGCATGCCGGCCATCTTGCCCGCATTCTCGATCATGGCCGCCGGAACGCCGTCCGCCAGCATCATCAGGCCTTCGCGGATATAGGTCATGACGACACGCGAGGTATAGAAGCCGCGGCTGTCATTGACGACGATCGGGGTCTTCTTGATGGCCTTGATATAGTCGAGCGCCATGGCAAGCGCGCGATCGGAAGTGCGCTTGCCGAGGATCACTTCCACCAGCATCATCTTGTCGACAGGCGAGAAGAAGTGAATGCCGATGAAGTTCTTCGGTCGCTTGGACGCCTGCGCCAGCGAGGTGATCGGCAGGGTCGAGGTGTTGGAAGCATAGATGGCACGAGACTTCATCACCGCCTCGGCCTTCTCCGTCACCGCCTTCTTGATCTCGCGATCTTCGAAGACGGCTTCGATCACCAGATCGCAATCTGCCAGGGCTTCATAATCGACGGTGGCGGTGATCTTCGACAGCAGCTTTTCCTTCTGCTCCTCGCTCGCCCGGCCACGCTTGATCGCCTTGGTGATCAGCTCTTCGGAATGAGCCTTGCCCTTGTCGGCGGCTTCCTGGTCGCGGTCGATCAGCACGACGTCGATGCCCGCCTGTGCCGTGACATAGGCAATGCCTGCACCCATGAAGCCTGCGCCGAGAATGCCGATCTTGCGGATCTTGTTTGGACGCTGATCCACCGGGCGGCGGGCCAGCTTGTTCAGCTCCTGCATGGAGACGAACAGCGAGCGGATCATGTTGGCGGCTTCCGGGGCCTGCAGCACCTTGGCGAAGTAGCGGCTTTCCACCTGAAGCGCGAGATCCATCGGCAGCTGCAGACCTTCGACGACGGAGCGCAGCAGGTAGCGGGCACCCGGATAGTTGTCATAGGTCTCGCGGCGGTAGATCGCGTTGGCGGCCGGCCAGAACTGGAAACCGGCAGGGGAATAGACCTTGCCGTTTGGCAGCTTGTAACCCTTCTTGTCCCAGTCCTTGACCGGGTCGAGGCCTGCCTTCAGCATCTTCTTGGCGGCGGCGACCAGTTTCTTGGTCGGGGCGACTTCATCCACCAGTTTCATCTGTTTGGCCTGGGGTGCCCGCAGGGTGCGGCCCTGGAGCAGGAACTGCATGCCCTGCTGTCCGTCCGTCATGCGCATGACACGCTGGGTGCCGCCGGCGCCCGGAAAGAGGCCTACCTTGACTTCCGGCAGACCCATCTTCAGGCCTTCGTCAACGACGCGGCCATGACAGGCCAGTGCCAGCTCGGTACCGCCGCCCATGCAGGTGCCGGCAACGGCGGCGACGAAGGGTTTGCCGCAGGTTTCCAGCTTGCGGTAGACCTGAGACAGCTTGCGCGATCCTTCGAACAGAGCCTTGGCTGCAGCTTCCGCATCGTTACCGCGCTTGATGTGGAAGTCCTTCAGAAGCCCTTCCAGCATGGTCAGGTCGGCACCACCGGAAAAGGCGGACTTGCCGGACGTGATCACGGCCCCCTTGATGGCGTCGTCACTTGCCACCTGGTCGACAATCGCATCCAGCTCGTCCATGACCGACAGATCGATGACGTTCATCGATTTTTCCGGCATGTCCCAGGTGATCAGGGCAAAACCGTCCTCATCGGTTTCAACGGTGAAATTCTTGTAGCTCATTTGATGGTCCTCCTCGGGTCAGGCGCCGGTCGACTGCAGATGGGCGCGCTGTTGCGCAGCCGTCTTCGTGCCGTCGACGACAACGTCGCCGGTGTGTTTGGTCTCTGCGGGTTCGAACAGCATCACCCAGCATTCGTCTTCTGCGAGCGGATTGTGCTCGACGCCCTTGGGCACGACGTGCATGTCGCCGGCGTTCAGGACGACATCGTCCCGGTCGCGGTAGCGGATGGTGAGGCTGCCCTTGATGATGAAGAAGAGCTCGTCCTCGTCCTGGTGGTCGTGCCAGACGAACTCGCCTTTCAGCTTCGCAAGCTTGACGCTCTGGTCGTTGACGTCGGCCACCACACGCGGCGACCAGTAGTCAGTGATCTGGGCGAATTCCCTGTCGATGTTGCTGATCATGATCAGACCCGCTCGATGATGGTCGCTGTTCCCATGCCCGCGCCGATACACAGCGTGACGAGGGCGGTGTTGAGATCGCGGCGTTCCAGTTCGTCGAGCACGGTGCCAAGGATCATGGCGCCGGTGGCGCCGAGAGGATGGCCCATGGCAATCGCACCGCCGTTGACGTTGACCGTTGCCGGATCAAGATCGAAGGCTTGCTGGTAACGCAGGACGACGGAGGCAAAGGCTTCGTTGATCTCGATGAGATCAATGTCCTTGATGTCCATCTTGGCGTTTTTCAGAAGCTTTTCGGTAACATCCACCGGGCCGGTCAACATCAGGGCCGGTTCGGAACCGATATTGGCGAAAGCCTTGATGCGGGCACGCGGCTTCAGGCCGGAGGAACGGCCTGCGGTGCTGGAACCGATCAGAACGGCGGCAGCTCCATCGACAATGCCGGAGGAGTTACCGGCGTGGTGCACATGGGTGATCTTTTCGATTTCCGGATGCGCCTGGATGCCGACCGCATCGAAACCGCCCATGTTGCCCATCATTTCGAAGGAGGGGTTGAGCGAGGCGAGCGACTGCATGTCGGTTTCCGGCCGCATGTGCTCGTCCCGGTCAAGAATGGTGATGCCGTTGACGTCCTTCACGGGCACGACGGATCCGGAGAACCGGCCATCTTCCCAGGACTTGCCGGCGCGCTTCTGGCTTTCCACCGCATAGGCATCGCAGTCATCGCGTGAAAAACCGTATTTGGTGGCAATCAGATCAGCCGAGACGCCCTGGGGCATGAAATAGGAGGGGATGGCCACCTGCGGCTCGATCGGCCAGGCACCGCCGGAAGCGCCAAGGCCGACACGGCTCATGCTTTCCACGCCGCCGGCGATTACCAGCTTGTGCTGGCCTGCCATGACCTGGGCCGAAGCCATGTTGACCGCGTCGAGACCGGAGGCGCAGAAGCGATTGATCTGCATGCCCGGAACCGACTTGTCGTAACCGGCCGCAAACACCGCCGCACGGGCAATGTCGCCTCCGGCTTCCCCGACCGGGTCGACACAGCCCAGGACGACGTCGTCCACCCGGGTCGTGTCGAGACCGTTCCGGTCGCGGATCGCTTCCAGCGCGGTGGCCGCAAGCCGGACGGCGGGCACTTCGTGCAGCGAACCGTCCTTCTTGCCGCGTCCGCGCGGCGTGCGCACGTGGTCGTAGATATAGGCTTCGGGCATCAGATCCTCCTCTAGATCGGATTGGCCTCAGGTCTTATCCGGCAAGGGATGGCCGGGCATGAGGTCGTAAGGATGTTTCCAGCCGGGCAGAGCCTTGATCCGCCCCAGCCACTTGGTGACATTCGGATAAGCCTCGAGATCGATCCCGAGCTCACCTTCGTAAAAGAGGTAGCTGCACAGCGAGAAATCCGCGCTTGTCGGCTTCTTGCCGATGGCGAAGTCATTCTTCGCGAAATGCTTGTCCAGGATGGCAAGGGCGGATTTCGACCGCCCGTCGAGCCATTTGACCACGTCCGTCTCGCCGGTCTTCATCAGTGTGCGCAGGAAGCGCAACGGACCGAGCAAGCCGGAAACCTTCTGGTTGTCGAAAATCGTCCAGCGCAGGATTTCCCGCCGCTCTTCATCGTTTTCCCAGCCAAAGGCGCCGAACTTCTCGGACAGGTCGTCCATGATGACGGCGGACTGGGTCAGGATGTCGTCACCATGCACAAGCACCGGCACTTCACCCATCTCGTTCAGCGTGTCCCGGAATTCTTCGGTGCGGGTGGCCCCGTTGAAGAAGTCGACCCACTCCGGCTTCCAGTCGGCGCCGCACAGCTCCAGCATCAGGGCCACCTTGTAGGAGTGTCCCGACTGGGCCATGCAGTGAAGAACGTATTCAGCCATAACTTGAAATTCCCCTCGCAAATCAAATTGGAACGCGACTATAGCCGCCGGTTTCGATTTGCGGGCTCAAATTTCCGCCATCAGCGAGTTGGCCCCCGGACGCTTTAAAAAGCGTCCGCGGCAACCGACATCATGGTTTCGGACCCGGACGAGATTCGGGCAAGATGCGCGCCCGTTTCCGGCAACGTGCGTTCCATGAAGAAACGCCCGAAGGTCAGCTTGGTTTCCAGCCATTCGGCCTTGTCGCCTGCACCTTCCGCGACCTTTTCCTGAATGGCCTTTGCGATCTTCGCCCACATGTAGCCAAGGGCAACAAGCCCGAAGAGGTGCATGTAGTCGACGGAGCCGGCGCCGGCGTTGTCCGGGTTCTTCATGGCGTTGTTCATGAACCACATGGTCGCGGCCTGAAGATCGTCCATGCCCTTCTTCAATGGTCCGGTGAAGGCGGCAAGGGCTTCGTTGTCCTTGTTCTCCTTCAGGAAGGTATTGACCTCGTTGAAGAAGCTCATGACAGCCCGACCGCCGTTCGCGGGCAGCTTGCGGCCGACGAGGTCCAGTGCCTGGATGCCGTTGGCGCCTTCGTAGATCATGGCAATACGGGCATCACGAACGAACTGCTCCATGCCCCACTCGCTGATGTAGCCATGGCCACCGTAAAGCTGCTGGGCATTGACCGCGTTGGCAAATCCGGTGTCGGTCAGAACGCCTTTGAGCACAGGTGTCATCAGCCCCATCATGTCGTCGGAGAACTGCTTGGACTTTTCGTCGTCGGACCTGTGCGAGACATCGCCATGAAGCGCGGTCCAGATGACGAGAGCACGGGCAGCTTCGTTGAACGAGCGGATTTGCATCAGGGTGCGGCGTACGTCCGGATGCACGATGATCGGGTCGGCGGGCTTGTCCGGGTTTTTCGGTCCGGTGAGGGCGCGGCCCTGGATGCGATCCTTGGCGTAGATGACGGCATTCTGATAGGCGACCTCCGACTGGGAGAGCCCCTGAACCGCAACGCCGAGGCGGGCCTCGTTCATCATGGTGAACATGGCGCGCAGGCCCTTGTTCTCTTCGCCGACCAGCCAGCCGGTGGCATCGTCGTAGTTCATCACGCAGGTGGCGTTGCCGTGAATGCCCATCTTGTGCTCGATCGAGCCGCAGGAAACGCCATTGTTGTCTCCCACCGAGCCATCGTCGCCGATCGCGTTGCGGGGCACGACAAACAGCGAAATGCCCTTGGTGCCTTCCGGGGCGCCCTCGATGCGGGCCAGCACCAGGTGGATGATGTTTTCCGCCATGTCGTGCTGACCGGCTGAGATAAAGATCTTGGTACCGGTAATCTTGTAGGAGCCGTCGGCTTGCGGCACCGCCTTGGTGCGGATGAGGCCGAGATCCGTTCCGCAGTGCGGTTCGGTCAGGTTCATGGTGCCGGTCCAGGTTCCGGCGATCATGTTGGGAAGGTATGTCTGCTTCTGATCATCCGTGCCGTGGATCGTCAGGGCCGCAACGGCCCCTGCAGTCAGGCCCGGGTACATGGAAAAGGCCATGTTTGCCGAAGAGGCAAATTCATTGAAGACGGTGGTCAGAGTATGCGGCAGGCCCTGTCCGCCGTAATTCGCGTCTGCCGACAAGGTGCCCCAGCCGTTTTCGCAAAACGCCTTGTAGGCTTTCAGAAAGCCTTTTGGTGTCGTGACCGTGCCGTCGTCGTTGCGCGTGCAGCCTTCGCTGTCGCCGGTCTGGTTCAACGGCTGGAGAACTTCTTCCGCGAACTTGCCACCTTCGCGCAAGATCGCTTCCACAAGGTCGAGAGGTGCATCGGAAAAACCTGGCAGGTTGGAATATCGGTCATAGCCGAACACGTCCTTCAACAGGAAAAGCGTGTCATCGACGGGAGCGGTATAGCTCGGCATGGAAATCCTCCCAGATCTGCCGTTTATGTCTCGACCTTACGTTTCCGTAAACGTCACCTTGAGGCCTATATACGCGTGTTGTTATTGCCCGGCAAGTGGTGTCCCAACGGAAGGGTTGTCAAAAAAATACGCCTAAAACATGCTGATGGGAATGATTTCCGAAGGTCCCGTGCGCGAAATCGTGTTGCGACTTGTCGTTTTTGGGGAATTTCACAGTTTTTGGAAAAAGGGCGTCAATTCTCGCAAAAATTGCAAGTTGGCGGATGCACAAACAAAAACCGCCGGCGTTGCCGCCAGCGGTTTCAAAACTCTGAGGTCGAAAGGAAAGGGACTTATGCCTCTTCCGCTTCCTTGTGCTTCAGCATGCCGGAAACGATCTCGACAGTGCGTGACAATTCCTCGATGGCCTGTTCGATGTCCTTGCGCTGATCTTCCAGAACGGCGATCTGCTCGTTGAACTTGGACAGCGCGACGCGGAGCTGCGTCACCTGACCGTCGCGCAGGTCGTAAAGGTCGAGCATGTCGCGGATCTCGGACAGGGAGAAGCCAACGCGTTTGCCCATCAGTACCAGTTTCAGGCGGGCACGGTCGCGGCGGTTATAGACGCGGTTCAGGCCGTCGCGCTTGGGGTTGAGCAACCCCTTGTCTTCGTAAAAGCGCAGCGTGCGCAGGGTGCAGTCGAATTCTTTCGCCAGGTCGCCGATTGTGAACTGGGTTTTCTTTGTGCTGTCGTCGTTTGCGGACACAACGTCCACAAGATCGTCTTCATTGAGGATCGAAAGCGCTTCGCTCATAGCAGTTTGTTCTCGTTTTTCAGCCGTTGTCCGGCTCATCGTTGATGTTTTGCAGTTTTCGAAACCCGCTCCGAAGACATGATCTCCAGTGCGTTCTCAGGCGATGCGGTTGTGTGCACAGTGGCTCAGCCGGTTTCTTGCGCACTGTTTAGCTTACGTTTGCGTTAAGGTCCAGTCACGTAAGGTCGCAGGGGAAAAATTCGTTAACGCAGCGTTTGCCGATTCGCGTCACCCTGATCGCGTGAACATCTGATTTTCATTCGAAAACGGTCTGTTTTCGCATTTAGCAAGGCCAATTAACGGCCTGTTTACCCTAAAACGACAAAGTCTTTCAAAACGCTGTGCCTGTCCCGTCCTCGACGGAATCATGGCGCAGCCTGTTTCATCAGCGGTCTGAATGACCGTCAGCCCAGGGTCAAGAGATGCCGGCTTGGAAGAAAAACGAGGCAGGACGCCGCGGCCGTGATGCGTATGAAGGCGACGACTTTTACGATGCACCACGCCGCGAGCCGGCGCGAAACCGCATAGAACGGTTGACGCGCACTGCAACGGCGCTTGGCAAAAATGACCGTTATCCCTCCGAGGAACGTGACGAGGATCTCGACGCCGTGGCCGACGAGCTGGACCGGCTACTGGCCGACCAGGCGGAACCACGCCGGCCCGAAGTGCGTCGGCCGGAGCCTCACCAGTCTGCGCCGCGCCGCAGGGTGCCTCGTCGCGAGCCGGGCATTGATGAAGTCATGGGTGCGCTCGACCGATTGGACGAACAGGTGCAGGGGCTTGCGAGCCCGGACCCGCTGGAAGACTATCGTCAGGAGCATCGCGCGGACTACCGGGATGAGCCGCTTCGGCCGGCGCCGAAGCCACGTCCTCGCCCGGGGAGCTATGCCATCGACAATCTGCCGGCTGACGAACCCTATTATGACGAGGACGATGCCTACGAAGCGCAATATGCGCCGCAGCCCTCTCGCCAGCGCCACCGGGACGTACGCTCCAGAAGCGAAGCGTCCATGCATATCTACAAGGACCTTGGCCGCCGCATCGACGCATTGAGAGCGCCGCAGGAACAGGCCTTCAATCAGGTTCGCGATGAGCTTGGTTCGCTGCGCGAGGCACTTGGCGGCCTGTCGCGCGGCACCAACGAAACCGTGAGCCGGCAGAATGCGGAACTGCGTCGCCTGTCCGACATGGTCGAGCGTCTGCGTGCCGACAAGAAGAACGACCAGCTGGCCCGCGAGATCCGCAAGGAAGTCGCCGACCTGAAGGACATGGTCGGCCGCACGAACGTGGAAGGGGCACTCCAGACCCTGGAGCACGGGTATGCCCATATCCTGCAGCGCCTTGATGAATTGTCCCGTGCGTCTGTGGATCCCCGCGTCCTGCGCGGTGTGACCGCGCGCCTCAACGAAATCGAGGACGCCTTCGCCGCCCTGCCGCGGTCCGAGCACATGATGGTGCTGGAAGACCGGGTCGTCAGCATTGCCGAACGTATGGAAGAGCTCCTGCAGCGCAAGGGCCATGCCGATATCGAACCGCTTCGCGCGGAACTGCGTGAAGTGCGCGGCTTTGTCGAACAGATCGATATCAAGGGTCTTGTCGAGGGTATCGATGACCGGATGAAATTCGTGTCCGGCCGCCTCGACGATCTGGAAGTCCTGGCACGGGAACAGCGCGGCCTGGACAGCCGTCTGTCCGCCATGGAACAACGCATGCCCGAGCCGGAAACGATCTCCAGGCTGCAGGGCCGCCTGGAAGACATCGTCGGCATGATGGCCGACGACCGTGCAGCTCCGGTGGACACTCAGCATATGGGTCAGGTTGACCGGCGCCTCGACGAGATCGTCGACCGTCTCGAGAGGATGGAGCAGGCAGGTCCGCTTCCGTCGACCGACACGGGCGCCTTTGCAGCGCTGGAACAGCGTCTGGAAACGATCTCCGGCAAGATCGACGCGATCGAAAAGAAATCTGCGCGCCCGGTGCCGGTTCTGGATGCAGCCGCGATGCGGTCCGGCGGCAATGCGCCGGACACCAAGTTCATGGCCCAGCTTCAGGAGCGGTTGAACGATCTGACTGCTCGTCTGGATCAGCCGAAAGACACGGTCACGACATCGGACCTCGACAAGCTGCGCGCCGAGATCGGATCCATGCGTGCCAGCGTGTCGGCACCGGCATCGACAGAAGCGCTCGAACAGCGGATTGCCGATCTGGCACAGATCGTGTCGAAGGGTGCCGAAGTTACCGACGACAGCCGCTTCGAACAGCTTGGAGCCAAGGTTGCCGCGCTCGCGGAACAGATCGAAAGCACGTCCACTCAGGCGTTCAGCATGGAGCAGTTCTCGCCGTTCCTGGAGCGGATCGAGAAGGGCCTGGAAAAAACCCGCTCAGACGTTGTGGGCATCGCCCGCGAAGCGGCAAGGGAAGCGATCGAAAGCGCACCGGCACCGAGAACCGGCCAGTACGATCAGGCCATCACGGAGCTTCAGTCCGATCTGAAGCGGTTGCTTGACGCTGCTGAAGGTACTGACGAACGGACGCGGAACACCTTTGACGGGGTCAAGTCCGTGCTGGGCTCTCTGACCGAGCGCCTGGACAACCTGGAACGTGCCGACCACTTCGGTGAAACGCCGGCCTCCAGCTTCTCCCCGATCAAGGTTGATGAACCGGCCCCGTTGTTCTCCAAGGCCCCACAGGCCAGGAAGACGGAAGACGAGCAGCAGCCCGCTGATGCACCGCAGGCACCGCGAGCCGATGACCGGACCCGTGATCGCAAGGCAGACTTCATCGCAGCTGCCCGCCGTGCAGCACAGGCAGCTTCGGCGGAAGCTGCCCAGCTGGAAAAGCGGCAGAAGGAAACGGAAGAACCTGAAGCTGCCAACGAGGAACGCGGCAAGGCCCGTGTCGGCTGGCTGCGCAACGTTCTCAAGCGCGACAAGTCCGCTGCGAAGGAAGACAAGGCCGAACCGGTCGGAGATCTGGAGCTGAATGCCGAGGACGTTGCCGATCAGGCCTTTGAAGCCCAGGATTCTGCCGTTCTGCCGGGTGACCGCCCGGCACCGGAAGCTCCGCAGGCCTCCAGCGGCCGCCGTCGGGCCATTCTCTATACAGCTGCCGCCGTTGTCCTGTTGATCGGAACACTGCAGGTGTTCCGCCTGGCAACCGGTGGCCCGGAAGAGGCCGATCAGCTTGCCGCGAACACGCCGGAAACCGTTGAAGCGGTTCCTGCGCCGGAAATGGCAGACGCTGCTCCGGTACAAGCCGACGTTCAGCCGGACGTTGAGGTTACTAGCGAGGTTGCTCTGGCAGAAAGCCGCGGCGTCGGATCTGCGGCCGAAGGCGCAGAATCCGGGACTGTCAGCGCGATGCCGGACGAGACAGCCGACACGATGTCAGAACAGGCCCCGGCAGTTGCATCAGCGCAGTCCGCGCCGCCGCAAACGACACCGGTCACCGAAAGCAACAATGTTGAGGCTGCTTCCGCGTCCGGTCCGCTTGCCCCTGAAACTGAACTGGCGTTCGCGCCGCCCGCAGGCGTTGCAAGCAGCTTCGGCGAAGCAGGTGAAAGCACTGTGTCCGGGTTCCAACCGGCAAGCGAAGCCGGCGCCCCGGCAAGCCTCCTTGCAAACCTGCCGCCGGAAGGCGTTGGCCCGATGGCGCTGCGTAGCGCTGCTGCCAGTGGCAATGCGGCCGCAGAATTCCTGGTGGGTGTGAAATTCACCGAAGGCAGCGGTGTATCGGCGGATCTGTCCAAGGCAGCAGTCTGGTATCAGAAAGCGGCCGACAAGGGTCTCGCGCCTGCCCAGTACAGGCTCGCAAGCCTCTACGAAAAAGGCCGTGGTGTCGACAAGGACCTGCCGAAGGCAAAGGCCTGGTATTCCAAGGCGGCTGAAGCCGGTAATGCGAAGGCCATGCATAACCTCGCGGTTCTTTATGCCGAGGGAGGCGGTGAACAGCCTGACTATGCAGCTGCTGCCAAGTGGTTCGAAGAAGCCGCCAATTTCGGTGTCAAGGACAGCCTGTTCAACCTGGGTATCCTCTATGCCGGAGGCATAGGCGTCGATAAGGACCTGGTAGCCAGCTACAAATGGTTCGCGATAGCGGCCGATCAGGGCGACCCGGAAGCAGCCAAGCGCCGCGACGATGTCGCCAACATGATGGATCAGGAAACCCTGGCCAATGCCCGGCTCGCGGTCGAAAACTTCAAGCTGAAGACACCGAACGCGGCAGCCAACAAGGTGACGATGGAGCCGGGTTGGGTGGACAGCGCCACATTGCCGGCGGAAAAGGTGTCGATCCAGGCACCCGATAACACGGCCATGGTCAAGGAAGCCCAGGACAAGCTCAACTACCTCGGTTTTGACACCGGTACCCCGGACGGCCAGATGGGGCCGCGCACCCGCAGCGCGATCCGCGCCTTCCAGCGGAGCATCGGAATGCCGGAAACCGGAGAAGTCGACAACCGTCTGCTGGACGAGTTGAAGAGCCAGGCGATCTAGACCATCCCTTGGTGTATCCGGGGTGGGCGCGACAAACGGCGACCTGATGAAACAAGCACCCAGCCAGGCCAGATGCCCGGCTGGGTGTTTTCACATTGCGGCCCGCATTGTTTTTTCACGGTGACACGAAATGGAATTTTCTTCGGTAACGGCGCTACAGGCAATTTGCCGATGGAAAAGGCAGAGCCTGAATGCAGTCAGATATTCGAACGTGAAACCCTATGGGCGTGGTTTCAAAAACAGACCGGAACGCGGGATATATCCGCAACGCAATGGTCGAATTCCGCCTGGCACTTGTCTAAAATCGGCGAACCGAACCAAACAGACCTGCTGGCCGGTTGACATGCTGGACTCTACAGGTCTTTAACCATTTCATCGTAATCTTTACGCAGTCATTTCTGCAGTTTTCCGGTTGATCCCGTGCAATTATACCTGCCCATAGCCGAGATTCCGGTGAATATCTTCGTGATATTCGGCATGGGCGGCGCCGTGGGTTTTCTGTCGGGGCTGTTCGGTATTGGCGGTGGCTTCCTGCTGACACCGCTTTTGATCTTCTCCGGTATCCCGCCCGCGGTTTCCGTTGCCACTGTCACCACGCAGGTGGTTGCCTCTTCGTCATCGGCCGTCGTCACCTATTGGCGACGAAAGGCCATCGACCTGAAACTTGGCACAATCCTGCTCTGCGGCGGTGTCATAGGGTCGTTTATCGGCGTCATATTGTTTGAGGTTCTTCAGTCCATCGGTCAGCTGGATGTCGTGATTTCGCTGTCCTATGTGACGTTCCTGGGCGCCATTGGCGGCCTGATGCTGTTCGAATCCATCCGTGCCATCCGTCGGCGCAAGTCCGGCGTTGCGCCCAAAGCCCGCAAACCCGGTCAGCATAACTGGATCCACGGGTTGCCGCTGAAGGTCCGTTTCCGGCGCTCCAAGCTTTATGTGAGCATCATCCCGGTTGTCGGCCTTGGCGCGATCATCGGCTTTCTCGGCACGATCCTGGGGATCGGCGGCGGCTTCATGATGGTGCCTGCGCTGATTTACCTGCTGCGCGTGCCCACCAGCATCGTCATCGGCACATCCCTGTTCCAGATCCTTTTCACAATGGCAGCCGCGACCGTGTTCCATGCCATGGGCACGAAGACTGTCGACATCGTTCTGGCCATGACGCTGATGGTCGGCGGTGTGATCGGAGCCCAGTTCGGGGCTCGCATGGGCCAGAACCTGCGCGGCGATCAATTGCGTCTGCTGCTTGCGCTTCTGGTCCTGGCTGTCGGCTTGCGCTTTGCGGTCGACCTGCTGCTGACACCGGACGATTTCTATTCCATCGCGATCCGGAAGGGGGCAGGGGCATGAGCCGGCTGATCCTGCTTCTGTCGATTGTCGTTGGCCTGGTAACCGGCGCTGCAGCCCAGAGCCGGCCGAACCAGGAACTGGTGACGTCCCTGTCCTCGGATCTGATCTCGATCCAGTCCAATTTCACGGGCACGGAAATCGTCATCTTCGGGCAGGCCAGCAACATCGAGCGCCAACCCAACGATCCGAGCGGCTATGAACTGGCCATCGTCGTGGAGGGGCCACCGCAGGACATCACCACGCGGCGCAAGGGCCGTTTTCTGGGCGTTTGGGTGAACCGGGAGGCAGAGCGGTTCCAGAACGTTCCTTCCTACTATGCGGTCGCCAGCACCATCAATATCGGCAACCTTGCGAACCGCACGGTTCTTGACGACCTTGGCATCGGCCTCAACCACATCAACCTGGCTGTCTCGGGCGTTTCCAATGTCGCTCTGTCAGACAGGGATGATTTTCGCCGCGCCTTCGTCCGGCTGCGGGAGCAGATGGGTCTTTACTCGGAACAGCAGACCTCGATCACCTTTCTGACCGACACAATGTTCCGAACAAATATTCCCCTGCCAGCCAACATCCCGGTGGGCGACTACAAGGTCAAAAGCTTCCTCTTCCTCCACGGCGAGGTGGTGGCCCAGACGGAGCAGACGCTGGCTGTTGCCAAAAGCGGTTTCGAACAGGTCACCTTTGAACTGGCGCAGTCCTATCCGTTCTTCTATGGCCTCCTCGCGGTGTCACTGGCCATTTTCACAGGCTGGCTCGCCGGTGTGATCTTCCGCAAGGACTAGGCAGACCCGATCTCGGCCCGCCCGATCTCGGCCTGCCTGAGTTTGCCTTCTCGAGCCGATTGTGTCCTACCGGGCTTACCCATCTGACTGACCGTCGAATGTTATCGTCGGAAACCGCATGTTTGCGCACTTTCCGCTGGCGCTTGCCGCCGCCGCGGCTATTCTCGAGTCCAAAGATTTTTCAGGCTGTTGGGGCAGGCGGACATGACAGAAGAACCCTCATCCACACCACGGGTGGAAACAGTTGTGAAACCTGACCCGACACTGGATGCAAAGGTCATCGATATCGCCATCCGCCTCGGCGTTCTGGGGCTCTTTGCCTATTTTTCACTTCAGCTCGTCGCGCCGTTCTTTCTGTTCCTGGTCTGGGCGGTGGTGCTGACGGTCGCACTCTATCCGGTGTTTGACTGGCTCGCCGCCAGGCTTGGTGGACGAAAGGTTCTGGCAGCAGTCCTGATAACGCTCTGCTGTCTTGCAATCGTGATCGGTCCCGTTGCCGTGTTGATCGTCAGTCTCGTGGACACGCTTCAGGGCTGGTACCACGGCATGGCGAACGGCGTCCTCAAGCTGCCGCCCCTGCCTGAGAAACTCGCCGGGTTGCCGGTCGTCGGTGCCAAGATTTCCGAATTCTGGCAACTCGCCGGTCAGGGGCTGGAACAACTCCTGGCCAAGGTCGGGCCGACGCTGGTGCCGGCCGGCAGCCGCATCCTCGGTGTTCTGGCTTCGCTCAGTGGTAGCGTGCTGTTCTTCATCGTTTCCATCATACTCGCAGGTTGCCTGTTTGTGCCGGCCCCGTCTCTGGCAAAGGGCAGCAAGCTGTTTGCCGACCGCATCATCGCGCCGCGCGGATCGGAATTTGTCGATCTGGCCGGTGCCACCATCCGCAACGTCTCGCGCGGTGTCATCGGTGTTGCTGTCGTCCAGGGGCTGCTGACGGGGATCGTGCTGATAGCGTTTTCCGTGCCGCTTGCCGGCGTCCTGACCTTCGTGGCGCTGATCCTGTGCATCATCCAGATTGGTCCGGCACTGGTGATAATTCCCACGATCATCTGGGCCTGGAGCTCCTGGGAACTGGTGCCGGCACTCCTGTTCACTGTGCTGATGGTTCCGGTGATGCTCATTGACAATGTCCTGCGGCCAATCCTGATGTCCCGTGGCCTGGATGTGCCGATGCTGGTGATCCTGATCGGCGTTCTCGGCGGCACCATTGCCTATGGCTTGATCGGTCTCTTCCTCGGGCCCGTCATCCTGGCGGTGTTCTACGAACTGATCATTGCTTGGGTGAAGGCGGGCGAGAAGAGGCCGCCTGAAGTGACGACCTTGCCCGATCGCTAGAGCGTCTGAAAATAGCCACTTACCGGATCTTCGGCGAGATGGCCGGAAATCATGGCCCAGGTTCCATCAGCAATCAGTCCTTCGATATGTGCCTTGTGGATTGCTTCGTTTTCCCAGCTTTCGACAAGCGTGAAGCGGCATGCATCATCCAGGTCCTTCAGAACCTCGACACCCTGACATCCGGACACGCCCTGAAGATCGGCCGAAACCGAGTGCATGATGGTTTCAAACGCCTCTTGCCGGTCCTTGAGAGCGTTGAATTGAACGACAACTTTGATGGCCATGGGGGATCCTTTCCGCGTCGGCTGTATGTTGTCGGCATGGGATAAACAGCCAAGGCAGCTGGCGACAGGTCCATTCCTGCTGAACGGCTGCCCGATCCTGCGGAACTTTCCTCAAGTATCGTTCTGGCGAGGCGGGTCCAGAGTTTCGGCATATTGGCGCGGAGCCAAACCGAAAGCCGATTTGAAATCACGCGTGAAGTGGGACGTGCTTGCATAGCCGGAAACCTCGGCTGCACGGGCCACGCTGGCGTTTGACGCCAGTAGGTGTTGCCGGGCGCGGTCGAGACGTATCTGCTTGCGGTATTGAAGCGGGGACTGACCGAACAGAGCGGTGAAACCATGTGCGAAATGGGACGGGCTCATGGCAACTTCGGCTGCAATTTCGGCAATCGTCAGCTCCGGTCGTGCCGCATGGGTCTCGATATAGCGCAAGGCCTTGACCAGCCTTTCATCCCTTGCGCTGACCAGGGTCCTCAAGACGCCAAAGGCGTCGGACCGCAGGATCCGGTAACAGATTTCCTGCAGGCACAGCGGTGCCAGAACATTGCAGTCGGCTGGATCCCGAAAAGAGGTGACGAGGCGCAGCAGCGAACCGGCGAGTTCATCGTCCAGTGGTTCACAGGAGATAAGCGCGCCTTTGGCCGGGGAAGACGCATGGGCATCGGTTTCGGCAAGGCGAACCAGTGTTTGAGCAATCAGCTCAGGTGACAATTGCAGTTTGAGGGCCAGATAGGGCTTTGCAGGTGTGCCCTCGACAACTGCGCTGTAAGAAGCGTCACCATGAAACGCGATCACGTGGCCGGGGTCATTGACGATCTGCTTGTCACCCAGTGAAACGCGTTTCAGCCCGGAGACGGCAACGGCGACGGAAAGTCCCTTGTTCCGGCCACGGTGATAGGGAAGGCATTCCGACAGTTTCAGAGCCCAGACGGAGCCGAGTGGGGACGGAGTGACCCCTTCCGTTTTCGCAAACTTCCGAACGGCATCACTCAGTGCGGCGATTGCTGGCGAAGCATTGTCGGTATGGACGGAGTGGCAAGCTTGTACGGGAGAATTCGTCAGCATAGCTCTGGCTTAGCCAACGTCAGCCATGAGCACAAGCGGCAGATGAAGTGTCAGTCCCCGACCAGACGGCTGGCAGTGAAGGGGAACAAGCGGTCATTACCGAGCATGAAAACGGAAAACTGCCGTCGCCGGAAGAGCATGCCATAGGCTTCATCGGTGACATTGAGCCCACCGGTCAACGCGCCAAAGGCGGGCAGGACAAGACGGGTGCCGTCGGTAACGAAGCAGGCCCGCCGGATCGAACGGCCGAAGCGGCGCACGCGGGCGGCCGGATGCAGGTGTCCGCAGATTTCTCCTGCGGTCGACGTGGAACCGACCTTCTCGATTGGTTCGTGCCGGAAGGTCAGTGGACCGATAGTGATTTCGTCAACCGTTACACCGCACAGGCGCACCGGTGCAATCGGATCGTGGTTTCCCGTGACCCAGATCCATTCACGGCCGAGCTGAAGGGTCGTCAGCATCGCGCGGTAGGGCGCTGGCAACCGGTCGGAGCCGTCGGGATCGTGGAAACTGTCGCCAAGGCAAATGACGCAAGCCGGATCGAAGGCATCGATTACGCCGGCAAGTTTCTCCAGCGTTGCTCCGGTGTCATAGGGCGGCAGCATCACGCCGCGCCGGGCGTAGCTGGACCCTTTTTCAAGATGGAGATCCGCGACGATCAGGGTGGACTCGTCCGGCCACCACAAGATCCCGCTGTCGTGCAGACCGACCAGCTGGCCATTGATCTGAATGTCATGACATACCGGCGCAGCAGCATATTTGCGCAAATGGGATGTCAGGGCACTCATTCCATAGCCTCCAGTACGAGTTCTTCGGCTGCCTCTGCCAACAGCGTGTCCATGGCCTCCCCGTAGACCGGTTCCTTCCCTATTTCCAGGAGAATTGGCACGGCAAGGGGAGAGACGTGCGGAAGTTCAGTATGCGTGATTCGTCCTCGGATCCGGGCAAGAAGTTCCCCCAAACGCGAGATATCCAAAAGTCCTTCGGCGGCGTCGTTCCAGGTTGCCTTGAGTAATATGTGGTCTGGTTCATGGGCTCGCAGCACGTCATAGATCAGGTCCGAAGATACGGTTACCTGCCGGCCCGACTTCTCCAGCCCCGGATGGCGGCGTTCGATCAGACCGGCAATGACGGCACAATTACGAAACGTACGTTTCATGAGGCTGGATTCGGCGAGCCAGGCATCGAGATCGTCGCCGAGGATGTCTTCCTCGAACAATCGGTCGAGAGGAATTCTGCCGGAAGAAAACAGCAGAGACAGGTCTCCGAGGCCCCATATGGCAAGCGCATAGTCGTTGGCGACGAAGCCGAGCGGGTTCGTACCCAGCCGCTCCAGGCGCTTGGTCAGCAGCATGCCAAGTGTCTGGTGCGCCAATCGTCCCTCGAACGGATAACAGACCATGTAGTGCTTGTTGGCGCGCGGAAACGTCTCCACCAGCAAGCCGTCCCTTGCGGGCAGGACGGATTTCTCCCTCTGGATGTTCAGCCAGTCGCGCACCTGTTCGGGCAGCGCCTTCCAGCTCTCGGGTGTCGCCAGCATCGTGCGGACGCCTTCAGCGAGATAGGTGGAGAGCGGAAACTTTCCGCCCATGTAGGACGGGATCATCGGATTGTCCGATGTGGTGCGCGACACATAGGCCTCGTTTTCGCGGATGCCCTCGAAACGCACGACCTCGCCACCGAAAAGAAACGTGTCGCCCGGCGCCATCTGCTCCAGAAAATACTCTTCCATCTCACCCAGAACACGCCCGCCGCGGCCGACGGGCGTCCTTCGTCCGGAAGCCTTGGAGCGCACCAGCCGCACCTTGAGCATCGGTGCTTCGACGATGGTGCCGACATTCAGCCTGTATTGCTGCGCGATCTTCGGGTGGGAAATCCGCCAAAGCCCGTCCTGGCCTTTCCGCAGCTTGGCATATTGATCGTAGCTCTTCAGTGCGTAGCCGCCGGTGGCGACGAAATCGAGAACCCGCTCGAACGTCTCCCAGTCGAGATGCCTGTAGGTTTCAGAGGACCGAATTTCATTAAAGACATCCAACGCATCAAGCGGGTCTGCGCAGGCAAGGCCGAGCAGATGCTGGGCAAGCACGTCCAGCGCGCCCTGGCGCAGCGGCGGCGTGTCCTGATCACCGCGCATCGACGCGGCAAGGGCGGCCTGACACTCGAGCACCTCGAACCGGTTGGAGGGGATGAGGATCGCCTTTGACGGTTCGTCCATGCGGTGGTTGGCACGGCCGATCCGCTGGGCAAGGCGGCTGGCCCCTTTCGGCGCACCGATGTTGACCACCAGATCGATATCGCCCCAGTCGATGCCCATATCCAGCGAAGAGGTGGCAACCACCGCCTTCAGGGCACCGGTGGCCATGGCCGTTTCGACTTTCCGCCGCTGGCCGACATCAAGCGAGCCATGATGCAGCGCGATCGGCAGCGTGTCGTCGTTTATGCGCCAGAGTTCCTGAAACACCATTTCGGCCTGGCTGCGCGTGTTGACGAACAGCAGCGATACGTTGTGTGCCTTGATCAGCTTGTAGATGTCGGCAATGGCATAGCGCGACGAGTGGCCGGACCAGGGAACGCGTTCTTCGCTCTCCAGGATCGAGATGTCGGGCTTGGCGCCACCGGCAACCTCAACGACATGAGACAGCGCCCGGGCGTCCGGCTCGGGCTGATCGACAAGATAGGCGCGCAGGTCATCCGGTTCGGCGACAGTTGCCGAAAGCCCGATGGTCCTGAGGTTCGGGGCAAGACGTCTTAGCCGTGCCAGGCCAAGTGCCAAGAGGTCGCCACGCTTGGAGGTCACCAGTGCATGCAACTCGTCCAGAATGACGGTTCGAAGCGAGGCAAACATCCGTGCCGAGGCTGGATCCGACAGCAGCAGGGCAATCTGTTCCGGCGTGGTCAGCAGAATGTCCGGTGGATTGAGCTTTTGCCGCTGGCGCTTGTGAGAGGGCGTGTCACCGGTGCGGGTTTCCAGCCGGACGGCAAGATCCATTTCCGAAACCGGAGCCTCCAGGTTGCGGGCAATATCGACCGCAAGTGCCTTCAGCGGCGAGATGTAAAGTGTGTGGATGCCATTGCCCGCGGAACCGGGTTTTCTTTTGCCCTGTGCTTCCAGTTCCACCAGGCTTGGCAGGAACCCGGCCAGGGTCTTCCCGGCGCCCGTAGGTGCAATCAGCAGCGTGGAATGGCCCTGTTGCAGATGATCGATCAGTTGCAGCTGATGGGGCCTTGGAGCCCATCCCCGCGAGGCAAACCAGCTTTGGAATCTGTTTGGTAGCAACTGCACGTCCATGGCTTTGGTTTTAGGCCAGGGATGGGTGAAAGGCGAGGGGGAATGTTCCTTGATTGTTCAGCTTGTGTTCAGGTGACCTTTGGTCAATTCTGCGCGAATATGACCTAGGGGAGGTTCTTTTGAAAACATTGGTATTTATGGGACTTTTGTCAGTAACCGTTCTTTGTGCAGGTGAAAGCGCAAATGCTTCGGAAAGCCTCAATTACCGTTGCAAACTCGGCAATGAGTTCGTCTTCATTGAAACGATCCCGGAAGAGGGACGCGCAATTCTCGAGGATATCAACGGCAAGACAATCCTGGTGCCGGACGGGCGGGGTGGTTACTTCAACGATGACGAGGAAATCTCTTTTGAGCAGGCTAAAGCCGTTCCTGAACTCTGGCTTGGCGATGTGTCGCATAACTGCGAAATAGCGGTGCCAGATTCCATCGGCCAGAGCCAGGCAAGCAACGCTGTTGGAAAAAATGAAACGCAATTGGATCTCCAGGGCCAATCTCGAGGGGGCAAGTTGCGCGCAGGTCCAGGAACGAATTTCGCGCAGGTCGGCAGCCTTTCGGACGGGACCTGGGTCACCATCCTGAAAAACAGTGGTGTTCGAATGGACGGCTACGACTGGTTTGAAGTTGTGGCCGACAGCGGATTGCGCGGTTTCCAGTGGGGCGGAATCATGTGCTCCAACGGCTCGAAGATTGCCGGTGTCTATCAAGCTTGTGGTGCGCAGGCGTCTGCGCAGCCAGCCACGAAAGTGGCTCAGCAACTCGGTAGTGGCTGGATGGCGTTTGCCCTGGCTCCTGGCGGAGCCTTTGGTCATGGCGCTGCCCCCACCAGGGCAGCCGCGGAACAATTCGCCATGCAATATTGCGGCAACAATCAATGCCGGATTGCGGACGCCACCCAGGCAAGGTGCCATGCATTGGCCGTTTCACCTTCCAGCAATGGCATTGGCGCTGGCGACAGCGAACAGGCAGCGATGAACTTTGCCATGGGCTGGTGCTCGAACAGCGGCGCAAGCGGCTGCCGTATCGAGTATTCCTATTGCCAGTGAGCCACTTGCCAGTGAACCACGACGCCATGGCCATGCGACCTTTTCGCCGAATGGCCATGGCACATCCGCAAATCAGACCTATCTAGCGACGGATGTCCGATATTCTGACGCTGACACCCGAAGGCCTCTATTGTCCTGAAGCAGGTGTCCATATCGACCCCGTCCGCCCGGTCGAAAGGGCGGTCATCACGCATGGCCACGCAGATCATGCACGTTCGGATCATGGCGCGGTGCTGGCAACGGGCCAGACCCTCGACATCATGGCAATCCGCTATGGCGAGAACTTCTGCGGATCGGCGCAGGCGATCAGATATGGCGAGACGTTGAAGCTTCGGAATGTCGAGATCTCGCTGCACCCGGCAGGTCATGTACTTGGCTCTGCACAGGTTCTGCTGTCATCTGCAGAGCGGCGAACCGTCGTATCGGGAGACTACAAACGGCAGGCAGACCCGACCTGCGCGCCTTTCGAAGTGGTGCCCTGCGATACCTTCGTTACCGAGGCGACCTTCGGCCTGCCGGTGTTTCGTCATCCCCCGGCGCGAGAGGAGATTGCCAAGCTGCTGTCGTCGCTGGAGCTGTTTCCGGAGCAGACCCATCTGGTCGGTGCCTATGCGCTCGGCAAGGCGCAGCGCGTTCTCGCAGAGTTGCGGGCGGCCGGTTACGAAAAGACGGTCTACCTTCATGGCGCATTGGAGAAGCTGACGGCCTATTACCGAAGCCAGGGGATCGAACTTGGCGATGTCGAACCTGTCGGCCAGCGCGGCAAGGAGCTTGCCGGTGAAATCGTCATGTGTCCGCCCGGCCAGCTCTCGGACCGTTGGTCCCGCCGGTTCGGCGACCCGGTCGCGGCAATGGCCTCGGGGTGGATGCGTGTTCGGGCGCGGGCGCGTCAAAGAGGGGCAGAGTTGCCTCTGATCCTGTCCGACCATGCCGACTGGGACGACCTTTGCCGCACCATTCTGGAAACGGGTGCCGAGCAGATCTGGGTGACCCATGGCGCGGAGGAGGCACTTGTCCACTGGTGCGAATTGAATGGACGAAACGCCCGCCCGCTCAATATGATAGGCTATGACGACGGCGAGGACGCCGACGTTGCGCGGGCCGCACAAGGCTGATCCGGCCCACGCGAAATTGCGGCATTTATTTCCTTTTGGGGGAGAGGCAGTCATGGCGGACGACGGTGAATTTGCAGGTGCCGGCAACGGCCAGACAAACGGCGCCGGGGCTGGTGCCAACGGCGAAGCCGAAGAGGCGATTGCACAGCTCTTTGACGACTATCAGGCCGGCTTCAACGATTATGACATCGACAGGATCTGCGACTGCTTCGCCCTGCCGACCATCATCTGGCAGCACGAGAAGGGGCATGTCTTCAACGACGACGAGGAGTTGATCGAGAACATCGAAGCGCTCCTTCAGGCATTGGAGAAGGAAGGCGTGTCCCATTCGGACTTTCACGTCGTATCCAGCCACGTGAGCGGCTCGGTCGCACTGGTGACCCTCGATTGGAGCCAGGAAACGGCGGACGGCGAAGCCGTGTTCGAGTTCACCTGCCATTATCAGCTTATCCAGGACGGAGCGGATTGGGTTATTGCCTGCATCGTCAATGAATAGAACGACGGGCCGGAGGGCAGGGTTCCTTGCCCTGCCGATCCTTTGCCTGCTATCGGTCCTGTCGGGAACCGCAGCGGGCGAAACGCAGGCTATCTATGGGGCATTGACGCCAGCATCGGAAACCTTGCGAGCCTGCACACTTCCGGAGATGACGCCTGGCAAGGTGTTGCTGGAGACCGATTGCCGTTATACGGAACCGGTCGTCATCTCCTCCGACAACATCCTGCTGGATTGCCGCGGTGGCACCATCACGGGCATGCACCGGCGCGGCATTACCATTCGGCCAGGCCTGAAAAACATCACCATTCGCGATTGTCGCCTCGACGATACCGGTGGCATCCTGATTGAAGGTCAAACGCCGTCGGATGACGCGGCGGCGCGGGACGAGGCGCGGGCAAATTCGTCCCAAGGGGTTGTTCTCGACCATCTGACCATCACCAAGTCCTACATGACAGGCGTCTTTGTCGATCACTACGTCGTCGGCGCGACGATCCGTAATTCCATCGTTGCCGATGGTCATCATGTTGGCATCTATCTGGAGCATGGGTCGCAGAAGAACGTCGTTTCCGGCAATCTGATCCGCAACAATGGCCTCTTCACCAACAAGGGCATCCGGCGCATCGGCCCGACCCGCCGCGAAGGCCTGTCCGTGGATGGATCCGCGTACAACCTGATCGAAAACAACATCTTCGACAGCAACGCTTTCGGCGGCATCTTTCACTACAAGAACTGTTGGGAGTTCCACACCACCAACCCGGAAAGCCGACCGCGCCTGCAAGGATCGGACGGCAACGTCATCCGCGGCAACGTCTTTCGGAACATGGACATCGGCATCTGGGTTGCCTCGCGCCAGGCGCGCGATCTGGTGATGTGGGACTGCGGCGACAAGAGCCCTTACGACAGTCCGGTTTCACTGGCCCCGATGATGGGCGACCGCCCATGGGGGCAGTCCGACACTTTTCTGGGGTATCACTTCAACCCGGAACTCATCGCCGGTTTTGTCGACAAGAACGCGCTTTCTCCCAGATGGCCGTTTCCGATGGAGCTGCACCTTTACGAGGATTTCGCCGAAGACAACACGTACCAGGACAACTGCTTCGAGAACCTTGTCACGGGCATCCGGATCGAGGACGACGGCAACACGGTCCGGGACAATCTGTTTGTGGGAGACTTCGAATACCTTTATCTCGGCAGTCCGTTCCGGGCAAAAATGCTGAACCGGCCGATAGAGGGAACAGTGATAGAAGGCAACAAGAATGCCTCGCCCTCGTCGCGTAGCTTCCTGCAGAACAGCTTTCTGGCCGATGACGAGCACAAGGACACTGTCATCGTCCAGCCCGATGCTGGTTCATCCGTGCCTGCGCCGGATACCTGCAAGACGGGACAGACCTAGACCGGTTCAAATGAAAAAAGCCGGTGACACGGGTCACCGGCTTTCTGTCAGGGCTTTGTTTTCGAGGCCTTGCGCTCGGCGCGCGACGGCTTGTTTTTCTTTGCGGCCTTTTTCTTGGGCGGCGCGGAGTTGGCAGCCGACCGGGTCCGCGGCTTGCGCCGGTCGCCGTCCGGGCCATCCGCGGCACGTTCCTTGCGCTTGGGAGCGCGGTCGCCGCCGTCGAGGTCGCGAGCCAGTTCCTTGGTATTCAGAGGCTCGTATGCTGGGTGGTGCGGCACGAAATCGTCGTCACCGGACCGGCGGCGGGATTTGCCGCGAGGTCCGTCAAACTTGCCGCGCGGCCCGTCGAATTTGCCTTTGGGACCGTCGAACTTGCCTCTGCCCTCGCGCTTCGGCCGGCCGGATTTCATGCTGTCTTCGGCACCGAGGCTTTCATAATCCGGTGCATCTGCACCACGCGGACGGCGCTTGGGCGGGCCGGAACGGTCAGACCGGTCACGGCGGAAGCCGTCTTCCTTCGGCGGGGCAGGGATCTTGCCGCCACGTGCATCAAGCAGAGTGATGGTGGCATTTTCCTCGCCAGTGCCTTCGCGCTTGACCACATCGGCGAAGCGCTGGCCATGACTGCCGGCGATTTCGAAGTACAGCTCGTTCTGGAAGATCTTGATCGCGCCGACTTCCTTCTTGGTGACGTGACCGGCACGGCAGATCATCGGGAGGATCCAGCGCGGTTCCGCGCGCTGGCGGTGGCCAAGCGACAGCGAGAACCAAATGCCGTCTTCGAACTTGCCGGTGATTTCCGCATTGCGACCGCCGCGCGAGCCGGCATCCCTGCCTCGGAGTGAGGTCTCATCGAGATCGGAAACGTCTTCCGGAGCGGGCAGACGCGACTGGCGCAGCTTGACGAAGGCGGCAGCAAGTTGTTCCGGGCTGTGAAGCGCAAGCAGTTCGTTCGCGATCGCCAGTTCTTCTTCTTCCAGTTCCACCTTGAGTGCGGGATCGGCCAGAAGCCGTTCCTTGTCCTTGGCACGGATGTCGTCTGCGGTCGGAGCACCCTTCCAGGTCGCCGTGATGCCGGCAAAATGCAGCACGCGCTCTGCCTGGCGGCGGCGCGGGAAGGGAACCATCAGCACACAGGTGCCCTTGCGGCCGGCACGGCCCGTACGGCCGGAGCGGTGCAGCAGGGCGGCCTTGCCTGTCGGCAGGTCGGCGTGGATCACCAGATCGAGGTTCGGCAGGTCGATGCCGCGTGCAGCAACGTCAGTTGCCACACACACACGGGCGCGGCCGTCCTTCATTGCGGCCAGTGCGCTGGAGCGCTGCTCCTGGCTGAGTTCGCCGGAAAGGGACACGATGGAGAAACCGCGGTTCGCGAGTCGCGATGTCAGCCGGCTGACAGCTTCACGCGTCGAGCAGAAGACGATTGCCTTTTCCGCTTCATGCTGGCGCAGCACGTTGATGATGGCGTTTTCGCGCTCGTTCGGGGCAACCGGATGCGCGACGTAGTCGATATCGCCGTGCTGTTCGCGAGCGTTGATGGTCGACAGGCGAACGGCATCTTTCTGGAAGCGCTTGGCGAGTTCTGCAATCGGCTTCGGAACCGTTGCTGAGAACATCAGCGTGCGCCGGTCCTGCGGCGCGGTATCCAGAATGAATTCCAGGTCTTCGCGGAAGCCCATGTCGAGCATCTCGTCGGCTTCGTCGAGCACGACAGCCTTGATCTCCGACAGGTCCAGTGCGCCACGTTCGATATGATCGCGCAGGCGGCCAGGCGTTCCCACGACAATATGAACACCGCGTTCCAGCGTCCGCCGTTCGGTGCGCGGGTCCATGCCGCCGACACAAGAGGCGGTTACGGCGCCGGCTTCATTATAAAGCCAGGTCAGTTCTTCCTTCACCTGAAGGGCAAGTTCGCGGGTCGGTGCAATGGCCAGCGCAATGGGAGCGCCTGCCTGGCCGAGGCTGTCCTGGCCGTCAAGCAGCGTCGGGGCGAGTGCGAGGCCAAAGGCAACGGTCTTGCCGGACCCGGTCTGCGCAGATACCAGAAGGTCGGCTTCCGGCGGAGCGTCGCTTAGAACGCTTTCCTGCACGGAGGTGAGGTTTTCATAGCCACGTTTCGCCAGCGCGGCCTTCAGCGCCGGGGCGAGAGAAGTCAAATCGGTCATAGAAATCTTTCAACTGCTCCGGATCTTCTGCATGCCAGTCAGCAGTCTACCGGATAGGGCCATCCAGTTATCGGCCCATGGATGGCCGCGGCTTATACAGGCATTTTTCCTTGCCGTCCATCCCGCATTTTTCAGGCGTGAAAGTGGTACACTGGCAAAAACAGCAGTGATTTTCCACATTGCGCCAGGTCCCGAGCGATGACACAAGCAAACTATTGTTCCTCGTATCCGGTCATCTTGTGGGGCATTGACCAATTCTCTTCTGCCGTAGCTGAAATGAACTCGGCCTAGAGCCGGTGTTAGCTTTCAGCCCGCATTGAGATGATAAGCTGAATTTTTGATCTATGACGTAAGGGCTTGCAGTCCGGGCGCTTTCGCGGTTCGTATAGCGCTTATGCTGGCTTTTTCCCATCTGCTCGACCGGCTTTCGCTGGAACCCAGGCGCCTCGCCAAGGAAGCGCTCCTGATCCGTTATTTCCAGGAGGTCGCGGATCCGGACCGGGGCTTTGCCCTGGCCGCACTGACAGGCGGGCTGAGTTTCAAACACGCCAAACCGGCCCTGCTCAGGGCTTTGATCGGCGAGCGGACGGACCCGGAGCTGTTTGCGCTTTCCTATGATTTTGTTGGTGACCTGTCCGAAACCATTGCGCTGATGTGGCCGCAGGCAGCAAAGGGAGAGGTTGCCCTGAAAGAAGCTGCCCCCAGCCTGTCTGAAGTGGTCAAGCGGCTGGAAGGGGCCGGAAAGAGCGAAGTGCCCGGTTTGCTGACCGACTGGCTGGACACGCTGGATGAGACCGGCAGATGGGCCCTTTTGAAACTGGTGACGGGCGGTTTGCGCGTCGGGGTATCTGCGCGCCTTGCGAAAACGGCCGTGGCAAAGCTCGGTGGACTGGACGTTGCTTCCGTAGAGGAGGTCTGGCACGGGCTGGAGCCCCCCTATGAAGCACTGTTCGCCTGGGCGGAAGGACTGAGCGGACAACCGCAAACATCCGATCCCGCACCATTCCGGCCGGTGATGCTGGCGCACCCCCTGGACGAGGACAGGGACACGGAGCTTCTGGACGCGGAGGACTTTGCGGTCGAGTGGAAATGGGACGGCATTCGCGTTCAGGCGGCAGCCGGTCTGACAGAGCGTGGCGACCGCGTACGCCGCCTGTTCAGCCGGACCGGTGAAGACATATCCAGGGCCTTTCCCGATATTCTGGATTTGCTGACATTCGATGCCTGCATTGATGGCGAATTGCTTGTGGTGTCGGACGGTCAGGTGCGTCCTTTTGCAGATCTGCAAAAACGCCTCAACCGCAAGACCGCCGGGCCAAAGCTGATCCGCGAATTCCCGGCAGCGATCCGTGCCTACGACCTGCTCAGTGTCGGCGGAACCGATTTGAGGGAGCTGCCGTTTGCAGAACGGCGCAAGGCGCTTGAAACCTTTATCACCGGATTGCCGGAGGGAAGCATCGATCTGTCGCCCATGGTGAAGGTAACCGGATGGGAGGAAATCACCGCCGCGCGCGCCGATCCCCATGCCCATCTGCCTCCTGCCGACGCCGATGCCGTTGAAGGCTTGATGCTGAAGCGGTGGGATGCGCCCTATGTCACCGGCCGGCCGAAGGGATTGTGGTTCAAGTGGAAACGGGAACCCTACCTGATCGATGCCGTGCTGATGTATGCGCAGCGCGGCCACGGCAAACGCTCATCCTTTTATTCCGACTATACCTTCGGTGTGTGGCGTGACGGGGAGGCGGGAGCCGAGCTCGTTCCGGTCGGCAAGGCATATTTCGGCTTTACCGATGAGGAATTGCGTGAAATCGACCGCTATGTGCGCAACAACACCATCAACCGGTTCGGACCGGTGAGGGAAGTCGTTCATAGCGCTGAAAAGGGGCTTGTGCTGGAGGTCGCCTTTGAAGGGCTCAACCGGTCCAGCCGGCACAAGTCCGGCGTTGCCATGCGTTTTCCTCGCATTTCCAGGCTGCGTTGGGACAAGCCGGCGGCTGAGGCCGACAGGCTGGAAACGCTTCAGGCAATGTTGCCAGGCGAAGAAGGGTAATTCGGTGTTCGACAACTCGCTTTTGAAAACCCGCCCTTAAGTCGTGCTTTGGCCATGGAAATATGGCACCCATGGCAAGATACAAACGGCCAGACGCTTGTACCCCTGTTTCAACTGAAATACCTGGGGCGCGAAAGCGCGAGGCCGGCAACCGGAGAGGCAATATGACGATCCGCAACAAATATCTGGCTCCCGTGTTCCGCGGGCTGGCCTTGGCCATTCTTCTGGCCCCGGCAGCTGTCGCCCAGGACAGCGTCTCCCCTGAAACCGCAGACGCAGTGACAAAGGGACAGGCGGACCGCTTTTCCCTGGTCAGGGTGGATGAGGATATCCTCAGGGTGGACCGGCAGAACGGGACCGTCTCCATTTGCAAGGAGCAGAGCGACGCCTGGCGCTGCAATCCGGTGCCGCTGGCAGAAGATGCCTATCTTGCTGAAATCAACGAGCTGGCCGGTGAAGTGGATCGCCTGACAGCCCGTGTGGAGGAGCTGGAAGGCAATGGCGTAAAGTCCGACAAGCAATTGCCACCCGGTTCCGCACTTGATCGCCCAAAAGCACCCGGCTCCAGTCAGGGTGGACGCAGCCCATCGACAACCGAGGAAGATGAGGAACTGGAAAAGGTTCTGACTTTCACAGAAAGCGCCATGCGTCGTTTCTTTGGCATGGTTCGCGATCTGCAGAAGGACTTCGAAGGCGAAGCCAACTGATCGCCTGAAGTCAGGATAAAAAAACAGCGTGTCCCTGCCAGGGGCACGCTGTGTCCGGCAAAGTTCCTTGGCCGGGAGGCGTCAGTCGATCAGCATCTTGTTGATGCTCTGATAGGCTTCATCCGGTTGTTCCACGGCAACACGCCTGGTCAGATCCATCGTCAGCGCGACAACATCCAGGACGGCGGCGAGACGGTTCGTCCGTGTTTCAAACAGGTGATGGCGCATCGAGAAGGTCTTTGGATTGACGCCGGTAAAGCCGGAAACCACCAGCATTGCGTCGCCGGTCTTCAGCGGTGTGATCCAGGTCAGCTTCATTTCAACGGCCACCCGGCCGAAACCGTTTTCCGTCAGATAGGCGTGTGTCATCGGCGTACGCTGCCAGACATGGGCTACGCCGTCCGTGCAGCAGGACAGCGCAAATCTGTCGTCGGCCTTGCCGTCGGGACCGATATCGCGGGGCAAAACGGTTCCCCGGTAGACGATCTGGGCGCCTTTCGACTGCAGGGCCGCAAGCGTCGCACGTGCATTTGCCGGTCCGGCGGAAATCCCCCTTGGTCCGGCCTCTGCAATCATTGGCGTCTGGAAGTCGCGGAAGCGCTGGCGCAAGGTCTTCGCGGCGCTGGCGCTCGGCTCATATCCGTCGAGAGCTGTTGCCGAAAGCGTTCCCGTGGCGGCGTCGCGCATTTCGTGGATGACAGTGAGCATATGCGGGCCGTCGAAGGCGATGCTGGAGTGCACCGTGATCAGGTCCCCCGTACGCATCTCCTTGTGGTAGCGCACGTGGCGCACCCGGCGAGCCCCCACGACGGTTTCGCTCAAGCCGGTCATTAGCCGGAACTGGCGATCTGCTTCCTCGAAGCGGCTGAAGTAGAACTGGACGTTTAGATGATCGTTTTCGTCACATTCCCAACGGTTCACAAATGAAAACAGCGTTGCCTGAATTGTCATATTTGCTTCGTGCACTCAGTGATTTTTGATTATGTGATGTGTATTGGACAGGTCATTTGTTGCTGTCTTTGCATTGATTATCAACAAGAAATGTAGATTCTGGAAAATTAGTTCAGGCAACGTTGAGGAAGCGGGTAAAATGAAAAGATCAACTCCGGCGAGGTGATTTAAACTTTAGGTTGTTTTTGTTGGTGGCTCTAACTTGACTATTTTTCTTGCGCCTGAAGGCAGCCTATTTGCCATGACAGCAGCGAATGCGCAGCGCGTGAACATGGCGTGTTGGTCAAAAGCATGGTTTGACTTGCGCGTAACCCATGTTGCAAACATACTTCACAATGGCCGCAACAACGGGGCTTCGCCATAAAATCAAGAAGCGAGCGGGTGCAGGATGACTGCGACGCATGGCTCTGGCGGAACCTGCGGGCCAAACGGACCGTTGAGGGAGGAATAACAACGTGTCGGCGACATCGTATCGGTTCATCATCGCGGATGATCATCCCCTGTTCCGGGGTGCTCTGCGTCAAACGCTCGAAACACAATACCCCGATGCTGTGATCGAGGAAGCCGGTGCGTTGGAGGACGTTACGGCCAAGCTGGAACAGGATGGCGAAGTCGATCTCATCCTGCTTGATCTGTCCATGCCCGGCATGCGCGGTTTTTCCGGGCTTATGTACTTGCGGGCCCAATATTCCGGCGTTCCGGTGGTGGTGGTCTCGGCCAATGAGGATCCGCAGGCCATCCGGCGCGCGGTTGAATTCGGAGCTTCCGGCTTCATTCCGAAGTCTCACGGGATCGATGTCATTCGCGAGGCGATTTCGGAGGTCATGTCCGGCAACATGTGGACCCCGCCGGATGTCGACCTTGCCGCCGACGATGGCAGCGGTGATCTGGTCCAGCGCCTTGCAACGCTTACCCCCCAGCAGGTTCGTGTTCTGATGATGCTGTCCGAAGGTCTTCTGAACAAGCAGATTGCCTACGAACTGTCCGTTTCGGAAGCGACCGTAAAGGCTCATGTTTCCGCGATCCTGCAAAAGCTTGGCGTGGAAAGCAGAACCCAGGCCGTTATTGCAGCGTCCAAGATCGAGGCCGGGCAATGGCAGGTTGGCGGCGAAACCGCCGAGGCTGCCCAGGCACAGTGACAGCGAGCACACGCGCGACGTTACTTTCTGGCTGCTCCACTTGGAAACAGTCTCCAACGCAGGAGACCGTTTTCTGCTTTGCGTGCTGAAATCGACCTGCCCGGATGCAATTTCTGTAGGCCTTCAGTGCGAGCTTTCCAGTCAGGATTGCAAAAACATAGCGGAATCCAGACCACCGTTTTTACCGTAATTTCAGGGAATGGCTGTAACCGTCATTGCTGCGGGGCGCTGCCACGCAGAGTGCGAGTAGCCACCCGGAGAGAAAATGCGGTCCAGCTTCAATTGGCGACTGATCTTCAAGACGATCGGCATGGCCTTCGTGTTGCCCGGTCGTCAGCTCAAGGTGGACTTCCAGTCTGACGCGGACACGCAAACCGGACAGCAGGAAAGCAATCCTGTTCGCGCCTTCATGCTCGCGTTCGGTCATCCGGTGGTCGACGAGCTCCTGGCCCGCAAGGTACGTGCAGCGCAGATCGCAAGCATCGCGCGCCTGACACCCTTTATCGTGCTGGCAAACGTCGTCAACGTAATCGTCATTACGCTCGCGTTTCAGCACTTCATGCCGTTCAGTTTCATTGCCGTCTGGATTGCGGCTATTGGAGCTTTTCTTGCCTACACCCTGTTCAAGTGGCTGAAAGCGAACAGGTCGCCAATTCATCTTGCCTCGCGGCGATCGCTGAACAAGGCGGTCTTGCACGCGACGATTTTCAGTGGCCTTTGGGCGGTCGTTCCAATTGCCGCATTCGGCTATGGCGATCCGGACGGCATCTGGATTGCCTCCTGTGTCACCACCGGCATGCTGTGTGGTGGCGGTTTTACTCTGGCAACCGTGCCGCAGGCAGCCTTTCGCTGGGTCGCGATCCTTTTCCTTGCATCGCTCGTATCGTTCGCAATCGGACGCAGCGCGGAACTGTGGCCGTTGGTCTTCCTGTTGAGCAGCTACACACTGGTGGTGGTCGGCAGCGTTGCTTCGGCAGGCTGGCTGTTTGCCTCCCATTTCCTTGCTGAAGCCGAGCTGGAACAACGCGGTGAACTGATCGCCCTGCTGCTGAACGAGTTCGAGGAAAAGTCCAGCGACTGGCTCTGGAAATCCGATAGCCACGGTAATCTGCATTCCATTTCCGACCGGTTCTTACATGCCAGCGGCCGGGAGCGGGCGGAACTGGAAACCATGCGCATGGTCGATCTGGCCTATTCCCTGGACGAGAACGATGCGCGGTCTGCCGTGACCAGGCTGGAAAACGCCATGAAGCGTCAGCAGGCCTTCCGCGAAATCGTCATCGGGGTGGACGTGAACGGCGAGGAGCGCTGGTGGTCCCTGGCAGCACGTCCGGTCTACGACGACCATGGTTCCTTTACCGGTTACCGCGGTGTTGCTTCCGATATCACCGAAGCCCGCAGGGCAAGCGCCCTTGTTTCTCACCTGGCCGAGCACGATTCCCTGACGGGGATCGGCAATCGGAGCTGGTTCCTGAAACAGGCCGAGGCGCAACTGGAAGAGCAAAACCAGAATGGTCAGAACACGCTGACGCTCTTCCTCATTGACCTCGACAATTTCAAGGTCGTGAACGATACCAGCGGCCACCCGGCAGGGGATGAACTTCTGCGGCAGGTCGCAAGCCGGTTTACCGCCCTTGGCGAAGGCAGGACAATGCTCGCGCGTTTCGGTGGCGACGAATTCGCCGCGCTCGGCCGTTTCGTCAGCGATCAGGCAGCTCTTGCATTTGCCGAGGAACTGGTTGCCGTGACACGCAAGCCTTTCCGGATTGGCCGTCGCGACTTCGCCATTGGTGCCACCGTCGGGTTCACCCGTCTGTGCGACAGCAAGGACACTGTCGACGATCTGATGCGCAAGGCTGACATTGCGCTTTACAAGGCAAAGGAAGGTGGCCGGGGACGTTCGCTCGCCTTCGAGCAGGACATGGAGCGCGAGGTCCGCGAGCGCCGCGAACTGGAATCGGATCTGCGCGAAGCATTCGAATACGGCAAGCTCAATGTCGATTTTCAGCCGATCGTGGACGCCCGGTCCGGCAAGGTGGTGTCCAGCGAGGTCCTGCTCCGCTGGCTGCATCCCGAGCGTGGTGAGGTGCCGCCGGACGTGTTCATTCCGATTGCCGAACACGCCGGTCTGATACTGCCGCTAGGCAGTTGGGTTCTGAGGAAAGCCTGTGCAGCGGCGGCCCAATGTCCCGAGCTGGAGAGCGTTGCGGTCAACCTGTCGCCGGTCCAGTTCATGGATCCGAATCTGGTGGAACAGATCCTGACCGTGTTGCAGGAAACGGGGTTCCCGCCGGAACGCCTTGTCCTGGAAATCACCGAATCCGTGTTTTTGCGCGACTTCGGCACAGCATCGATCAAGCTGCAGAAATTGCGTGACCTTGGTATCCGCATCGCGCTGGATGACTTTGGCACAGGTTATTCGTCTCTTTCGTATCTGCGGCACTACAAGTTCGACAAGATCAAGATCGACAAATCCTTCGTCGATGAGATCGGCGAACGCAGCGACGGTCTGGCGATCATCTCTGCAGTCATTGCGCTTGCGCATAACCTTGGTCTGGAAGTCACGGCAGAAGGCGTGGAGCGCCAGTTTCAGGTGGATGCTTTGCGCACGCTCGGCTGCGACACCATGCAAGGCTATTACTTCGGCAAGCCGGATCCCAATCCGATGCGGGTCGCCCAGATTCGCAGAGAAGACTGGCAGGATCGTTCGCCGAGCACCGCGCCGAAGAACCCAGGAGCGCTCCGCTCCGCTTCCTGATGCATTGGTGCTGACAGCGTCCGGGTCCCGGGCTCCAACCCGGCTTATTCCGCCGCCTGGCCTGCCTGGCAGCGGGCCAGATGGGCACGCAGGGCAGCTGGTTTCAACGGCTTGTTGAAGAAGGCGATGTCCTTTTCCTCGGCCTCCGTGCGCACAGGGCGGCTTCGGTCCGCGGTGATCAGGATCGCGGGAATCTGGCGACCGAATTTCCATCTCAGTTTCAAGATCGCCTCGATACCGGTGCCATTGTCGAGGTGATAGTCCGCCAGTATGACGTCCGGCGTCAGGCTGGCTTTGCTGAGCTCGTTTGCCGCCTCCACGTCATCGGCAGCTGCAATCACCTTGCAGTTCCAGTTCGTCAGCAGGTGGCGCATGCCGCTCAGGATATCCGGCTCGTTGTCGATGGCCACAACGCACAGACCATCAAGCTGGCCAGCCATGGTTGGGGCCTGCGGAATGGGAACGAGATCGGGCATGTCCGCGGAACGAGGCAGTTCGACCGAGAAGCACGAGCCCTTGTTGGCTTCCGAGCGGAGTTCAACCGGGTGGTTCAGAACGTGGCTGATGCGCTCGACAATGGACAAGCCTAGCCCCAGCCCCTTGGCAACGCGCATGCCGTCATCCAGCCGGTGAAACTCCTGGAAAATCGCCTTCTGCTTGCTTTTCGGGATGCCCATGCCGGTGTCGTGAATTTCCACGATCACCCGATTGCCGCGTCGGCGGCACCCCACAAGGACGCGGCCTGACTGAGTGTATTTCAAGGCGTTCGAAACGAGGTTCTGCAGCAGGCGCCGCATAAGGCGTCTGTCTGTCCGCACCGAAAGGGACGTCGGCACGATCCGCAGTTCCAGTCCCTTTTCCTTGGCGACAGGCTGGAAATCGAGATCTATTCCGCGCAGCAGTTCGTCCAGCCGGAAGACCGTCGGTTCCGGTTTCAGGGCGCCGGTGTCGAGCCTGGAAATATCGAGGACGGCGCCGAGAATGTCCTCGACCGATTCCAGCGCCATTTCCACATTGCGGACCAGCGAGCCGTCGTCGCCGTCCTTAAGCTTGTCGACCAGAACCGAGGCGTAAAGACGGGCGGCATTCAGAGGCTGCAGGATGTCATGCCCGGCCGCTGCCAGGAAACGGGTCTTGCCGATATTGGCTTCTTCCGCTGCGTGGGTGGCCTCCACCAGGCGCTCGTTGACGTGGGTGAGTTCTTCCGTGCGTTCCCTGACCCGGCGTTCCAGCGTCTCGTTGGCGCGGGCGAGCGCTTCTTCCGCCAGAACCCGTTCGGTGATGTCTGTATAGGTGGTCACGATGCCGCCGTCGGGCATCGGACTGATGCGGACTTCGAACACCGCTCCGCTTGATTCCAGTTTTTCCTGAAAGGTTTCCTGGATCAGCACCAGTTTCTCGATCCGGTCGGCGACGATCGCTTCCACAGGCCCGGGGCCATGCTCGCCCCGTTCCGCGTTGAAACGCAGGATCGCATCCAGTGTGGTGCCGACCTGACCATATTCGGCAGGCAGTCCCAGCAGGTCGCGGAACTGCCTGTTCCAGCAGATCAGACGCAGATCCCGGTCGAACACTCCGATGCCCTGGCGCACCTGATCGAGTGCCGTCTGCAGCAGGTCGCGGTTGTACTGAATGGCGATGGAGGCGTCGTCGAGCAGCTTCACTGCGCCCTTGGTTGACGGGTCGTGCCGCTTGAGCATCAAGGTCAGCACAAGGCGGGACGAGGCCGCGCCAATGGCGCTTGCCAGAAGTTGCTCGGAAAAGCGCAGCAGGTTGGCGTCCGCCAAAGTTTTCGGATCGAGTTCGATACCTCGTTCGCTCGCAAACCGCCGGAACGAACGGGCCGTCCGCTCTTCGCCGAGATAGCGCGCGACGGTTGCCTGCAAGTCTCCGGCGGTAACGGACGTACGCCAGTACCGCAGGCTGGGGGAGGGCGCGAACTCGGCCGGTACGAAGACGTTTGCCTGAAGGGTTTCCGCAGGCAGAGGCTTTCTCAGGAAGGAGCCGCCTACAAACAGGACGATGTTGACGAATAGGCTCCACAGGGTGCCATGGATAAACGGATCCATGGTGATCCCGAGCAGGGCTTGCGGGTTCAGTTCGCTAATGCCGAACGGGCCGGTTTCCAGGAAGCCGTCGGAAATCAGGCCGGATTTGGCGAAGGTCGGTAGCAGCAGCGTATAGGCCCAGAAGACAAACCCGCCGCTCAACCCGGCGATGGCCCCCAGAGACGTGGCCCGGCGCCAGAAGAGGGCGCCGACGAAAGCGGGAGCGAACTGGGCGATTGCGGCGAAGGACAGAAGCCCGATGGAAACGAGCGCCGCGGTATTGCCGGCCGCCTTGTAGTAGGCATAGGCCAGCAGAAGGATGCCAAAGATTGCGAGGCGGCGGATCGTCAGCAGCCGGTCGCTCATGTCCTGGCCGCCGATGTTGACGATGTCGTCCTCGCTGTGCCGGCGCAGCAGGAGCGGCACAACGATGTCGTTGGAAATCATGATGGCCAGCGCAACCGTCGCCACGATGACCATGGCCGTTGCCGCCGAAAGGCCTCCGATGAAGGCAAAGAGGGCAAGCCACGGGTGTCCGGCGTCTATGGGCAGGGCCAGAACGAAGGTGTCCGGATTGACGTCCTGTCCGAAGCGCAGCAGGCCGGCAGCTGCAATCGGGATCACGAACAGGTTGATCAGCACCAGATAGAGCGGAAACATCCATGTCGCGCGGCGCAGCTCGGCGTCTGAATTGTTCTCCGTCACGGTGACGTGGAACTGGCGCGGCAACAAGAGCACCGCAAAGGCCGACAGGCACGACATGACGAGCCAGTTGCCGATGTTCAGCGGTTTTTCGAAAATCTGCGCGACTTCAGGCGCTTCCGAGATGGAACGGATCAGGTCGACCGGGCCGTCGAAAAGCGAGTAGGTGACCCAGAAGCCGACCGCGAGAAAGGCAATAAGCTTGACCACCGCCTCGGCTGCGATCGCCAGCATCAGCCCTTCCTGGTGCTCCGTCGCATCAATGTGTCTTGTCCCGAACGCCCAGCTGAAGATGGCCATGCCGAGGGCAATCAGCAGGGTGACGTCATCGAACACCGGCGTGAAGATGTCACCGGGGGAAATCAGCGGGCCGATCATGGTGGTGATCGACAGCGACACGGCTTTCAGCTGCAGGGCGATGTAAGGAATGACGCCAATGACCGCAATCAGTGTGGCAAGTGCTGCGACCGACTGGCTCTTGCCGTACCGCGCGCCGATGAAATCAGCGATCGACGTGATGCTTTCTGTCTTGGAGATCTGGATAATCCGCTGCAGCAGCGGATAACCGAGCGCGAAAACAATCAAGGGGCCGATATAGATGGTCAGGAATTCGATGCCCGTCCGGCTGGCGTTGCCGACTGAGCCGTAGAAGGTCCAGGACGTACAATAGACCGAAAGCGACAGGGCGTAGATGAAGGGGCGGCCGCCCGTACGCGACGAATACCGGCGCGGCATCCGGTCGCCGAAGCTGGCGATGGCGAACAAGCACAGGATGTAGGCCGTTGCGGCCAGTATCACGAGCCATCCATGCAGCATGATCTGGTAACCGTCCTCCCGAGCGGCATGGGGTCCGTCGGCCTCTTGTCGGGCCGGCTCGAACCTGTTTCCCGGCAACCCCTTACGCTGCCTTGTCCGATCCGACCACAGCCAAATCGATCTGTCTATTCGCCTTGCGACTGATCTGCTTTTAAGGCTTTCCCAAGGTATGTGAATTGATCACCTTCGGTGAAGTCTTCTTCACATCCTTTCATGGAACATTGGCAAGCAAACCCGATAAGGTGGCGCCAATTGACAATGAAGGATCTGCCACGTGACCAGCCTGATCGAGCGATTGAGCCCGGAAGCCAGAACCGCACCTGAAAGCGGTATCGTCGAAGTTTTCAATGCCGGGCGTGACCGGAAAGATCTGATCCCGCTCTGGGCAGGCGAAGGCGATCTGCCGACGCCCGAGTTCATCCGCGCAGCCGCAAAAGCGTCGCTCGACCGGGGCGAGACGTTCTACACATACCAGCGCGGCATCCCGCAGCTGCGCGAGGCACTGGCGGCCTATCATCAGGATCTTTACGGCAAGCCTTTCTCGCCGGAACGATTCTATGTGACCGGATCGGGCATGCAGTCCATTCAGCTCGCCGTGCAGGCGGTTGCAGGAGCCGGGCGCGAAGTGATCGTGCCGACGCCGTCCTGGCCGAACATATCGGCTGCCATCGAAATTCACGGGGCGCGTTCGGTCAGTGTGCCGATGCGGGAAGAGGAGGACGGCTGGCGGCTGGCCATCGAGGACGTCGAAGCAGCGATCACACCGCAGACGACCGCGCTCTTCCTGAACTCGCCCTGCAACCCGACCGGATGGGTTGCAAACGAAGACCTCTTGAAGGCTTTTCTGGAGCTCGCGCGAAAGCATGACCTTTGGATCATCGCGGACGAAATCTATGCACTGTTCTATTACGGGGAAGGGGAGCGTTCGCCCTCCTTCTACGATATCGCCGAAGAAGACGATCGCATCATCTTCGTGAATTCCATGTCCAAGAACTGGGCAATGACCGGGTGGCGGGTCGGCTGGATCTCGGCGCCGCCGGAACTCGGCCAGGTGTTTGAAAACCTGATCCAGTATTCCACGTCGGGTGTTCCGTCTTTTTCGCAGTGGGGGGCCGTTGCCGCCCTGACCGAAGGGCGCACGTTCCTGCAGGAGCAGGTCGCACGAGCTCGCAAGGGGCGTGACTGTGTTCTCAAGGGATTGCAGGGCCTTAACCGCGTGAAGGTGCTGCCGCCCGACGGCGCGTTCTATCTCTTCTTTTCCATTGAGGGCGTCACGGACACACGCAACTTTGCGCTGGACCTTGTTCGCCAGACAGGTGTGGGTCTCGCACCGGGCACTGCGTTCGGCAAGGGCGGTGAACATCACCTAAGGTTATGCTATGCCCGGCGCGAGGATCACCTGGAGGAAGCAGTGCGTCGAATTAGCACTTGGATACCAGAGATTTAGAGCCCTGACGGGTTGCTGGCCTACGGGAAAACCCTTAAACCTAGACGGGACGAGAATTCCATTTGGGTGCGGGGACGGTGGGCGACGACGTTTTAGATCACGATGATGACAATGCAGCCGTAACGGAAGCGCGTCTTGCCAGTGTTTTCGATACCGCGGCCGACGGCATTGTCGTGATCAATGATCGTGCGCAGGTGCTGGCCTTCAACAAGGCCTGCGAACGGCTTTTCGGCTATGAAGCCGCCGACCTTCTGGGGCGCAATGTCAACAGGATCATGCCTGCAGAATATGCAAACGCGCATGACCACTACGTGAACAACTATCTCACCACCGGTCATAAGAAGATCATCGGTATCGGCCGCGAGGTCCAGGCCCGCCACAAGGACGGCACGGTCTTTCCAATCGAGCTGTCTGTCGGTGAGGCATGGACACCGGCCGGACGACAATTCATCGGCATCCTGCGCGACCTGCGCTCGCGCCGACAGATGGAAGACCGGTTGGCCAAGACCCAAGCACAGCTTCTCCACATGACCCGGATCAGCGCACTGGACGAAATGGGCGCGGCGATTGCGCATGAGCTCAACCAGCCGCTGACCGCTGTACTGCTTTACCTGCAATCCGTATCGCGCAAAACCCGTGCCGATAAATCCCTGGATCCCTTCATCATCGAGGTTATCGACAAGGCGGTACGCGAAGCCGAGCGGGCGGGAGAAATCATCCAGCGCATGCGTCAACTGGTGGAAAAGAAAACGCCCAATCGCCAGTCGATCGAAGTGCGGGACTTTGTCACCAGCTGCCTGGAAATGGCGGAACTCGGCAGCGGCAATGGCAGATCGATCATGAAGGCCGAGATCGCAAGAGGACTGCCGCCACTGATGGCCGACCCGGTGCAGATTCGGCAGATTCTCATCAACCTGCTGCGCAATGCGCGCGAAGCGGTCTGCGATCAGGCCGACCGCAAGGTGGTGCTGGCCGTATGCCGGAATGGAGATCGCCTGGAATTTCGGGTTACGGACAACGGCCCGGGTGTTCCCGAAGAGCTGGTTGACAACCTGTTCCGGGCCTTTACGGGTGCCAAGCACAAGGGCGTTGGTCTGGGCTTGGCGATATCCCGTTCGATTGCTCAAAACCATGGTGGTGATTTGCGCCTGGAGAAGGGGGCAAACGGACGAGGAGCCTCCTTCGTGTTGTCTTTGCCAATAGACCCGCCCGAAGAAGATGTTGCAGAAAGAGCCGAAACGAACGGTTCGAAAGAAATGAGCTGAGGAAGTGATGGACATGAAAGCTGACGCGGAGGCCATATACATCGTTGATGATGATCCGGCGGTGCGCGACGCGCTGTCGGTGCTTTTCAATATGGAAGGCTATGTGGTCGAAACCTTCTCGGATGGCGACACTTTCGTGCAGTCTGCAAGCAAGGCTGTTCCTGCCTGTGTCATGCTGGATGTCCATATGCCTGGGCGCTCCGGCATCGAGATTCTCAAGGCGCTGAATGCCGAACACTATCCGGCGCCGATCTTCATCATTTCCGGCCAGGGCGACATTCCGATGGCTGTTGAAGCCATTCGCAACGGCGCCTTTGACTTCGTGGAAAAACCGTTTTCCGCCGAAACCGTGCTGGAGCGGGTGAAGGAAAGCATCGCCATCACCAAGCAGCGTCAGGACGAGGTCGTCACGGCCTCCTTCCAGGGAGCGGATCTGCTGACCCGCCGTGAGCTGGAAGTCCTGAAGGAAATCACCGACGGAGCTTCCAACAAGGAAGCCGGCCGCACTCTTGGAATCAGTCCGAGAACGGTAGAAGTGCACCGGGCGCGGATCATGGAAAAACTGGGTGCACGCAATGCGGCGGATCTCGTTCGCATTGTTTTGGGCCACTCCGCCTCGGGATAAGCCGGGTTCAGGTGAACGGCTGGAATGCATTTCCGGATGACCGGCATGCCGAAACGTATTTCTGCGTACATCCGGCAAGCAAAAAATCGCGTATGTATGATTGATCGTCTGCGTTGGGGGCAGGCTTTGAGGATCTACATTCGTGGTTGTTCACATTGTTGAAGATGATGAAGCAGTCGCCGATGCATTGGCGATTGCGCTCGAAGATCTCGATCATCATCCGATAACTTACAAAGATGCGGAGAGTTTTTTCGCCGGCGGTATTCCTTCGTCGGACGATTGGGTGATCGTGGACATCGGCCTTCCTGACAGATGCGGCACGGATGTCGTTCGTGAACTCATGGGCCTGCCAACACCTCCGAGCATCCTTGCCATTTCCGGCAAGTCGAGAGTGAACCTGTTGCAGCAAATTCGTGAGCTTCCGGGGCTCAAGGTCCTGAGGAAACCGCTGTCGATAGACATGCTGACGGCGGCCATGGCTCAGAAGGCGATCATCTGATCTCTCCGCCTGCTTGAAGCAATTTCAGAAAATTGAGTGTTCGAGATTGAGCGCTGCCGATTTTGGTGGGCGTTGGCTTCGCGCGCCCGAAACGCGCAGGCGGTCCCGGCCTGATTAGACCTTAGTCGGCTGCGGCGTTACGGCTCATATGTAGTTTATCTTACGCAGTCGACCGAATTACGTTGTGTGCACTCCGCGTTTTAGAGTGCATCCTGCAAGCTGCGGGGTGTCGGACGGGACACCTGCAAGCAGTGGTCGATTTTTCGAGCGGTGCGGAAATGGAAGCACCAAGGAATGGAGATCACCCGCTGACGTAGCAAATGAAGGCCGTGCCACAGGCACGAAGGAGGGACATATGGCTTATTTCGACGCGGGTACCCCCGGCCAGGGCGCAGCACCAAGAATGACAGGTGCTCCCATCTGCACACCCAGCAAGACATCGTTTTCGGAATTTGGCGGCAAGGCTGTCCAATACGACACCCATGCGGTGATCTATTACGAAGGCGATCCCGCAAAGCGGCTCTATGAGTTGGTGAAGGGCTCGGTGATGCTTTACAAGCTGCTGCCGGACGGACGCCGCCAGGTTGTCGAAGTCCTTCGTCCCGGTGACATTTTCGGTCTCGCCGGCAGTGACGAGAACGACTGCACCGCCGAAACACTCACCAATGCCGAAATTCAGGAAATCGATCTGAAGCAGGTCGAACGTTCCGATGCGCTTCAGCGCACGCTCACCAGATGCCTGACCAACCAGATGCGCGTGCTGCACGAGCATGCCGTTCTGCTTGGCCGCAAGTCCGCTGTCGAACGGGTTGCAAGCTTTCTGATGCATCTCGTTCCGGATCGCGGTGGTGTCGGCTGCGTTGGGCCGATTGACGACAGCGACGACGGGTTCGACCTGAGACTGCACATGACCCGGCAGGAAATCGCCGACTATCTGGGTCTGACCATCGAGACTGTCAGCCGCGTTGTGTCCGATCTGAAGCGCCGGGGCGTTATCCGCGTCGACCGCGCCGACCAGATCCATCTCAACAAGGTCTGCAGCCTCTGTCAGATGACAGGTATGCACTGATCCGTTGCTTTATAGTCGACCTGGAAAGGGCTGCGATTTTCGCGGCCCTTTTTGTTGTCGATCTTCGGCGATCCGTAAGCTGGCAAGTTCGGTATTCGGCCCCAGGGTTTCGCCTTGGGGCCATTTTCTTCAAACCGCGGCAGAATGCCGGGCCTTGCCACTTGCCTGGCTCGCCGCCAGGTAGGCGTCAAAGGCGGCGGCTGCGAGACGTACGTAAGGCCGTCCGGCCTCAGTTACCTCAACCCTGGCTGTTTCATTGCCCACTTCCAGACGGACCAGGCCATCGGTGGCCAGGTCCTGCAAGGCATCGAAGGCATCGTTCAAGTGGCTTGTCGGCAGGCCGAAAGCACGGCAGGCCGGTACGAGATCGCAGCCATAGTTGGTCATCAGCTCTTCGATGATCCGTGCCCGCAAACGGTCGTCGGCAGAAAGCGCCAAGCCCTTGGATACCGGCAATTCGCTCGCCATGATTGCCCGGCGCCAGTTGCCGACATCAGACATGTTCTGAACATAGCCGGCAGACAGACGTCCGATGGAGGAGACGCCGAAGCCAACGAGTTGTTCGCCCTGGTCCGTCGTATAGCCCTGGAAATTGCGCTTCAGGGAGCCGTCCGAAAGGGCGATGGCCATGCTGTCGTCCGGCCGGGCAAAATGATCAAGCCCGATGGCGACATAACCGGCCTTGAGCAGTTCCGCGCGGGCGAGGTCCGCAAGGGCCAGCCGTTCGGCGGCATTCGGCAAGGTGCTTTCGTCAATCAGGCGCTGGTGCTTGCGCATCCAGGGCACATGGGCATAGCCGAACAGGGCAATGCGCCCGGGCGCCAGCGAGAGCGTCTTTTCCACCGTATCGAGTATCGTCTCCGGCGACTGGCCGGGCAATCCGTACATCAGGTCGAAATTGAGCGCGGTGACACCGGCTGCTGTCAGAAACTCTACGGCCTGTTTGACGACCCTGTAGGGCTGAAGACGGCCGATGGCCTTTTGAACGTCGGGATCAAAGTCCTGAACGCCAAGGCTGGCACGGTTTACTCCGATGATGGCCAGTGTCTCGGCGAGCTGTTCCGTAACAAGCCTCGGATCGAGTTCGATGGCATGTTCCAGGTCCGGTGCAAGATCGAAATTGACACGCATCAGGCCGGTGAGGTCGATCAGGCTCTGCCGTGGCAGAAGGCTGGGTGTGCCGCCGCCCCAGTGAATGTGCCGGACAGGACCGGCATTCGGCATGTGCCCGGCAACCAGATTGATTTCCTGGCCGAGTGTCGCTGCGTAGGCCTTGAGCGGCGCATCCTGACGGGTCGCCTTGGTATGGCAGCCGCAATAATGGCAGAGCTCACGGCAATAGGGGACATGCAGGTACAGCGAAAGCGAGTCCTGCGGCGAAAGCGCCTTGAGCCAGTCCGCGTAAACGCCGGCCGTTACGCCGTCATGAAAATGCGGTGCTGTCGGATAACTTGTATAGCGCGGTACGTTGCGCATGGCGTAGGAGAGCGGATCTTTCATCATGTGTCGATCTATCCGCCCTTCGCCCGGTCGTGCCTTGATATCGCTCAAGTCCAGCCGTTTGAAAGACATGCAATTCGATGGATAGCTGTGGGGTGACCGATTTGCTTGTCGCATCTGAACCGACCCGGAAACCTGAGGGTCTGGAGCGCTATCGCCTGCACGGTTCGCCTGACAGCGCCAATTTCATTGTCAGGATGATACTGGAAGAACTGGGCCTGCCCTATGACTACGTGGCTGTTGACAGGTTGATCTCCGAACAGAATTCGGAAGCATATCGGCGGCTCAATCCCCAAGGTTTGATCCCGGTTCTGGAAGTGCCGGGTCAGGATGCCCCCATGTTCGAAACCGCCGCGATCGCCTTGCATCTGGCAGATGCGCACGGCTGTCTGGCTCCGGCGCCGGCCTCTCCACAGCGCGGCCGATTTCTGAAATGGCTGTTTTTTCTCTCAAACACCCTGCATTCCGACCTTCGGATCTCCTTCAAGCCGGAAAGATACGTTCGCGACCCGGAGACGGCCTTGAGCCTTCACGCTGGGCAGACCCGCCGGATCGCCGGCAGTTTCGCGCATCTGGAAACTGAACTTGCCACTTGGAGTGGACCATTTCTCCTGGGACAGGACCTTTCCATCCTCGACCACTATCTTGCTGCCTGTGCCAGGTGGGCGCAGATCTATCGTAATGAGGGCAAGTGGTCCCTGGCGGCGACGCCCCACCTGCGCGCCCTGTGCGAACGGCTGGAAATGCGCCCGACGATACACAGGGCCTGTGAACTGGAAGGAATTGAGGGTAAACCTTTCACAGAGCCCCGTCCTGTACAGTTGCCGGGGACAACCGCCTGATAAAATACAGGCCGTACATGTTGATCCATGCAATCAACCATGCGCTGGCCGATCAATCCATTTATAGCTCAAGGAGCCATTCCAAGCTCAACGGTTCCCGATGCCTGCCAATTCGTTTCAATCTGCCGCCGGAAGACTTGCGGTCACACTTCTCATTGCCGCTGCCGGAGGAGCAACATTCAACCTGTTCGGGCTTCCCGCGGCCTGGCTGTCGGGCGCCATGGTCTTCGTTGCCATCGCAACGCTTGCGCAAGTGCCGACGCTCATGCCGGTCTCGCTGCGAGATGCGCTCTTCGTCATGATCGGCATCTCCATGGGGGCGGGTGTTCATCCCGATATCGTTGACCGGGTGGCGGAGTGGCCGGTGTCCATGGCCATGCTGATCGCTGTCATGGTGGCGGTCACGTTCGCGGGCTACGCGGTTCTGCACTACGGGGCAAAATGGTCCAGGGAAACGGCCTACTTCGGCGCCATTCCCGGCGCACTTTCCTATGTCATAGCCCTTGCCACCGAACGAGGGGCGGACCTTCCCCGCATCGCTTCCAGCCAGTCCTTGCGTCTGTTCGTTCTGGTGGCGGTGCTGCCTTTCGCCGTTGTGTCCTCAGCAGAACCGGCGGGCGGTGGCAGCGGCACGATTTATGTCTCCGGTCTCAAGGACTTCCTGATCGGGATACCGCTCTGCCTCGCGGCAAGCTGGCTTGCCATCAAGGCCAGAGTTCCGGGGGGCGGTCTGACGGGTGCGTTTTTCATGAGTGCCGGCCTCAATGCATCCGGTCTCTTGGTCCTTGTCCTGCCGGGCTACATCGTGCTGCCGTGTTTTGTCATGATGGGCGCTCACATCGGTTGCCGCTTTGCGTCCATGACACTGCGTCAGTTTCTCAGCGTGCTCGGCGCATCCATGGCCGCCTTTGCGGCGGCGTTCCTGACCTCGCTTGCCGGGGCGTGGATCGTTGCCGAACTGGTGGACATTCCCTTTGGCCAGGCCCTGCTTGCCTATGCGCCGGGCGGACTTGAGGTGATGACGCTGCTCGCATTCATGCTGGATCTCGACCCCGCCTTTGTGGCTGCGCACCAGATCGCTCGCTTTACCGGAATGGTGCTGCTGCTGCCTTTCATCACCGGACTTGTTCTGGGGCGTCGAAGCAACTGATCCTGCTTGGCGGTCCTGAGTGCGGAACAAAGAACCGCCGATCTGCAGGTTGAGTGACGCTTCTCAAGGGTGGATGAAGTGGAGCGTGTTGAAACTCCGGCGCCATTTGGCGACGCGTCCTGCCATCGCTGCCGGATCGTTCGATCGTAGCGCTTCGGCTATCAGTTTGGCCAGCTCTGGCATGTCAACTGTCGTCATGCCCCAGCGGACCAGTTCCGGTGTTCCGAACCTCAGGCCGTTCATGTCACCGGCGACGGGCGCTATCGGCAGTCCGATTCCGCACGCCAGAAACCCTGCCTGGCGAAGCTTCTTCGAAGCTGCCTGACCGCCGCCGAAGGCTGCCGCTTCCAAGGCAAACTGATGTGAAGCGGTTGTCCCATTGGCGGTAGAGAACACCGGCATTCCCTCTGCTTCGAGAGCAGCGGCGAGCGCACCGGCGCTGGCGGCCATTTCTGCAGCGTAGGCCTTGCCGAAATCGCGCCAATCCAGAAGGGTGATGGCGAGCGCGGCAGACTTTGCAACGTCAAAGTTGGCTGTCAGCCCCGGAAAGGCAATCTTGTCGAGCTTGCGGGCAAGATCCTGGTCATTGCTGACGATCAGCCCGCCAGCGGGACCACCCAGGCTCTTGTAGGTGCTCATGGTCATGAGATGTGCGCCTTCCGACAGCGGGTCGGAAAAGACGCCACCGGCAATCATGCCGCACTGATGGGCTGCATCGAACAGAACAAAGGCGCCGACTTCATCGGCGATGGCCCGAATTTCTTTCACCGGGTGCGGGAACAGGTTGAGGCTCATGCCGATGGTAATCAGCTTCGGCCGAACCTTCAGGGCCAGGGCGCGCAGACCTTCCAGATCGATTGTGTAGCCGTCGGCATCAACGGGTGCTTCGTGGATATCCAGGCCATAAAGACCGGCACAGCCCGGCGCATGGTGAGTGACGTGGCCACCGACGGACGCAGGCGGTGCGATGATGGCGTCGCCCGGCTTTGTGGTTGCCATGAATGCATAAAGATTTGCCAGCGCGCCCGAGGCGACCCGGATTTCCGCATAAGCCGACTGGAAAATCTCGCAGGCAAGGTTCGCTGCGATCACCTCGATTTCCTCGATGGCTTCGAGGCCCATCTCATATTTGTCACCCGGGTAGCCGAGCGAGGGACGGGACCCCATGCCGCTTGCCAGCAAGGCTTCTGCGCGCGGGTTCATCACGTTGGTCGCGGGGTTGAGATTGAAGCAGTCTTTCTCGTGGATGGACCTGTTGGCCTCGGCCAGCGCTTCGATGCGCGCGGCAATTGCTTCGGATCCGAGAGGCGAAGTTGCCTGGGTGATCTCGTCGATACGGGTGGCAGCCACAGCGGGGAGCCAGGGGCATTTGTCTTGCGCGGTCATGTCGGAACTCCGGTTCTATTTGGACAAAGTGTCCATCTCCGCTTGTGTTCGCGCAAATCAGATTTTAGAAATTCAAGGGCTAGAAAAAATAGGCCTTACAGATGTCGGTAGCTCCTCCCGTCCCCAGACTGCCTTCGCTAAACGCACTGAGAGCGTTCGAAGCGTCCGCGCGCCTCGGTGGGTTTGCACAGGCCGCGGCGGAACTGCAGGTTACACCCGGAGCCGTGGCAGCGCAGATCAAGGCGCTGGAGCAGGAGGTCGGGGCGGCCCTGTTCGTGCGGCATGCCAAGGGGGTCCGCCTGACGGCCGCTGGTCAGCGGGCACTGCCGGGTTTTGTCGCCGCATTCGACCAGCTTGGAACTGCGGTGCGCGACCTGAGGCGTGACGCGGCACCCGGCAGGATACACATCGCAGCCCTGCCGGCGCTGGCGCAGCTTTGGCTGGCCCCCAGACTGCCGCAGCTACGCGAGAAGTTGCCGGAGATCGACATTTCGGTCACAGCCCTTGAAACACCGCCGAACCTGAAGCGGGTGCCATTCGATCTCTGCCTGTTCTACTGCGACAGCCTTCCGGACAACGGGATCGCGTTTTCGGGAGACGAATTGCTGCCGGTCTGCACACCGGCGCTTGCAAAGGCGCTCAAGCAGCCTGGTGATCTGAAAGAGGCGGTTTGTCTGACGGACACGGCCTGGGCAGACGATTGGCGGATATGGGCGGATGAAGCTATGCCGGGCGAGGGGTTTGCGCCACGCGGACCTGTCTTCTCGCTTTATGCTCTCGCGGTCGAAGAAGCACTGAACGGCGCAGGCGTACTGATGGCGCATCGCTCACTTGTCGCAGATCAGCTTGCCGCCGGCACCCTGGTGGCGCCTCTTGCAGCAGTTGTCCCGCTACAGCGTCAGATCTGCCTGTGGACCCTTCCGGCAAGCCGGGGCAAAGGTGCGGCCGGTCAGGTGCTGCAGGCCTTGCGTCAGATGGGCTAGGTGCCTGAAAGGCTGTTCCCGTTTCAAGTGCGCCGGGTCTTCGCCTTGTTGCCGCGCCACAGGATGAAGAGTCCCGATCCGACGATGACGGTGCAGCCGACCAGCATCTGTGCGTCGATCCGCTCGTTGAACCAGACGGCGCCGAGCAGGACGCCGAACAGCAGCCGCGAATAGCGGAACGGTGTGACGGTGGCGATTTCTCCGGTGCGCATGGCCTTCATCAGGGCGCTATAGGCAAAGACACCACAGAAGACTGCGGTTCCGAGGGCGAGAAGGGCGGTTGTGTCAGGCACCACGAAGGCGGACCTGTCCCAAAGACCATAGATAAGACCGGCGATTATGATCGTCAGGAAACCGTAGAACCCGAGGATATTGGTGCTGAGGGTTGCCGGAGCAGCGCGGCTGGCAAGGTCGCGGCCGGAGAAGCCAAGCATGCCGATGACGGCCAGGATCGATAGCAAAGAAAAGCTGTCGCTGGTCGGTCGGAGCACGATCAGGACGCCCACAAGGCCGATAAAGATTGCTGTCCACCTGCGCCAGCCGACCTTTTCGCCAAAGAACAGGGAAGCGCCCAGCACAACGAATATCGGTGTTGCCTGGAGAATGGCAGTGGTCGAGGAGAGCGGCGTCAGGGCCAACGCCAGAACATAGAACAACCGGCCGACCAGTTCGAAAGCGAAGCGAACTCGCATGACAGGCGAGAAAACGTCCCGGTTGAGAACTTTTTCGCCCGTGACAGTGGCAAGGCCGAAGAAGGCAATGGTTCCGCCGACGCCGAACAGCACCAGGATTTCCGCCACGGGCAACTGTGCCGCAGCCTGCTTCACGAAGGCATCTTCCAATGCGAAGGCGGCCATCGCAGCCACCATCCAGAGGCTGCCGATGATATTGGGATGGAGGCTTGCGCCATTTTGAGATGCAGCGTTCAAGGGAGGGGTCCCGTGTCGAGGTGGAAGGTCGTCAGCGGCAGATCAGGGGCCATCGGACGCGCCAGAAAGCAACGCCTTTCAGCGGAGGGAAGAACGGCGTAACACGTTTCCCGGTCCTTGGCTTCGGAAAACCGCAAGGCCGGCGGATGAGCAAGGGTGCCAGGACACTGCCGCAAACCGGCCTACGTCCTTCAGGCGGCCGTCACATCCCTTTCACGGCGTGCCTTCATCTTGCCCGCGACAATTTACGCAATGCAATCTGACCTTTGGAGGCTGTTCCGACATCGCCAATTGCTGGCATGTTGATATGAATCAACGCGGCATTTTCAGAGTCGTGTGCATGGTCGTGCCATCGTTGGCACCTTGTAACGATTTCAAGACTGGGGCGCTAAAATGGCACAAAACAAGGCCAAAATGATCTCGCTCGAGGAAGGCGGCTTCGCCATCTTCCTTGTGCTGCTTGCGTTTGCCTGCATCATCGTGGCAGGCAAGACATTCGATCAGGTCATGGCATTCCACGCTGGCATAGGCGCATTGTTCGCCGCCGTCAGCGTGTTTCTGATTTTCAAGAACTACTTCGATGACGGCGGGGAAGTGATTCCGGCCGAAATCGACGGCAAACCAAACTACAACGTCGGACCGATCAAATTCGGTGCGGTCGCGGCAATGTTCTGGGGCATTGCCGGTTTCACGGTCGGTTTGATCATCGCTCTTCAGCTGGCCTGGCCTGCGCTGAACTTTGATTTGCCGTGGACCAATTTCGGGCGCCTGCGCCCGCTGCACACCTCCGCGGTGATTTTCGCCTTCGGCGGCAACGTGCTGCTGGCAACGTCCATGTATGTTGTCCAGCGTACCTGCCGCGTGCGCATGCCCGGCAAGATCCTGCCCTGGTTCGTGATCCTGGGTTACAACGCCTTCATCGTGATCGCGGGAACGGGCTATCTGCTCGGCGCGACACAGAGCAAGGAATATGCCGAGCCGGAATGGTATGCCGACCTGTGGCTGACCATCGTCTGGGTGGCCTACCTGCTGCTGTTCCTGGGCACGCTCTGGAAGCGCAAGGAACCGCATATCTACGTGGCCAACTGGTTTTATCTGGCGTTCATCGTCACGATTGCCATGCTGCACATCACCAACAACCTGACCATTCCGGTCTCGATCTACTCGACCAAATCCTACATCGTCTGGTCGGGCGTTCAGGACGCCATGGTGCAGTGGTGGTACGGCCATAACGCGGTGGGCTTCTTCCTGACCGCCGGCTTCCTTGCCATCATGTACTACTTCATCCCGAAGCGCGCGGAGCGGCCGGTCTATTCCTACCGTCTTTCCATCGTGCACTTCTGGGCGCTGATCTTCATCTACATCTGGGCAGGTCCGCACCACCTTCACTACACGGCTCTGCCGCAGTGGGCGTCTACGCTGGGTGCAACCTTCTCCATCATCCTGTGGATGCCGTCCTGGGGTGGCATGATCAACGGCCTGATGACGCTTTCGGGTGCATGGGACAAGCTGCGGACCGACCCGGTTCTGCGCATGATGGTGGTTTCGGTCGCCTTCTACGGCATGTCCACCTTTGAAGGTCCGCTGATGTCGCTGCGCTCGGTCAACTCCCTGTCGCACTACACCGACTGGACCATCGGTCACGTGCACTCCGGTGCCCTGGGCTGGGTTGGCTACATCTCGTTCGGCGCGATCTACTGCCTGATCCCGTGGCTCTGGAACAAGCGTCAGCTGTATTCGCTGAAGCTCGTGAACCTGCACTTCTGGCTGTCCACGATCGGTATCGTTCTCTACATCACCGCGATGTGGGTGTCCGGTATCATGCAGGGCCTGATGTGGCGCGCCTACGACCAGCTCGGCTTCCTGGAGTACTCCTTCGTGGAAACCGTCGAGGCGATGCATCCCTTCTACATCATCCGTGCTCTTGGCGGTGCGCTCTTCGTGCTCGGCGCCGTGATCATGGCCTACAATCTCTGGATGACCGTCCGTCACGGCGAGGCTGAAGAAGCCGATGCCACGCCGGCTGGCTCCCTGGCTCCGGCCGAATAAGGGAGGGACAGACTATGTCTGCATGGAAAAAACACGAAGTCTTTGAAAAGAACTCCTTCGTTCTCTTGATCGGCATTCTGGTCATGGTCGCCATCGGCGGCCTGGTCGAGATCGCTCCGCTCTTCTATCTGAAGAGCACGATCGAAAAGACCGAAGGCGTGCGGCCCTATACGCCGCTCGAACTGGCCGGACGCAATATCTACATCCGCGAAGGCTGCTATCTGTGCCACTCGCAGATGGTGCGTCCGATGCGCGATGAAATGGAACGCTACGGTCATTTCTCGCTGGCTGCGGAATCGATGTACGACCATCCGTTCCAGTGGGGGTCCAAGCGTACCGGTCCGGATCTGGCCCGCGTCGGTGGCAAATACTCCGACGACTGGCATGTGGAGCACCTGAAGGACCCACGCTCGCTGGTTCCAGCGTCCATCATGCCCGGCTATCCGTTCCTGGCTGAAAACCGCCTCAACACCCGGGACATCGAGTCTCACCTGACGGTCAACACCGTGATCGGCGTGCCCTATACCGAAGAGCAGATCGCAAATGCCGCATCTGACATCCTCGGTCAGGCGAGACCGGATACGGAAGCGGCCGATGGCTTCGAGGAACGCTGGCCGAATGCCACGATCCGCGATTTCGACGGCAACCCGAGGGAAGTGACCGAGATGGACGCGCTTGTCGCCTATCTCCAGGTTCTGGGGACCATGGTCGATTTCTCGATCTATGACGACAAGGCAAACGCGAGGTAAGGGCGATGAACGAGACATACTCAGCATTCGCAGGCTTCGCACAAACCTGGGGCCTACTCTACTTCATGATCCTGTTTGGCGTCGTTCTGGCCTACGCATTGTGGCCGAAGAACCGGAAAAAGTTCGACGACGCTGCTCAAATCCCGTTTCGGGAGGACTGATCCATGGCAGACACACATAACAAGGAAGTCGACCAGATCTCCGGGGTCGAAACCACCGGCCACGAATGGGACGGTCTGAAAGAACTGAACAATCCTCTGCCGAAATGGTGGCTGTATCTGTTCTACGCCTGCATTGTCTGGGCGGTGATCTACTGGGTTCTCTACCCGTCCTGGCCGCTGGTCTCCAGCTACACCACCGGTGTACTGGGTGCCAACCAGCGGACCGAGGCGATCGCAGCCTACGACAAGGGGATCTCCGACCGGTCGGTCTTTGCCGACAAGATCGTGGCAGCCTCGCTTGAGGACATCTCCACTGATCAGGAGCTGCTGCAATTTGCCCGGGCCAACGGCCAGGCAGCTTTCGGTGACAACTGTGCACCGTGCCACGGTTCCGGCGGCACGGGTGCGGAAGGTTATCCGAACCTGCAGGACGACACCTGGATCTGGGGTGGCACGCTGGATGACATCCACACCACGCTGGAATTCGGTATCAGGTCCGGCCATGACGAAGCACGCATCGGCGAAATGCCAGCCTTCGGCCGTGATGAGCTGTTGAGCCGCGAGGAGATCAATCAGGTTGCCAACTTCGTCGCATCCCGCGCGGGACTTGAGACCGACGAAGGCATCGATCTGGCAGCGGGGCAGACCGTCTATGACGACAACTGCGCAGCCTGCCACGGCGAAGACCTGAAGGGCATTCAGGATGTCGGTGCGCCGAGCCTGCTGTCTGCCAATTACCTCTATGGCAAGTCGCTGGACGCCATCAAGGCGCAGATCAACAATCCGCGCAACGGCGTGATGCCGGCCTGGGTCGATCGTCTCGATCCGGCGACCATCAAGTCGCTGACGGTCTACGTCCACTCCTTCGGGGGCGGGCAGTAATTCCTGCGGATCTGGTGCGACAAATGCGCCAGATAGCCTGAACGATTTGATCCGGCGCAAAGTGTGACGCTTTGCGCCGGTTTATTTTGAGCACTCGCTGCTAATGGTGGGTGGCGAATGATTTTCCAAAGATCCTATTGGGGCAGGATCGCGTTGAAGAGGACGGACGGTATGTCTACGGACACCGAGACGCATGAGGGCGCGCAATCCGATGAATGGTTTGCATCAGCCAAAAAGATCTATCCCATGGCGACGCACGGCCTGTTCCGCAGGATCAAGTGGGCGCTGCTTTTCATCACGTTGGGCATCTATTATTTCCTGCCTTTCATCCGGTATGACCGCGGTCCGGATGCTCCAAGCCAGGCTGTTCTTGTCGATATGGAAGGCAGCAGGGCCTATTTCTTTTTCATCGAGATCTGGCCGCAGGAAGTTTACTACCTCACCGGTCTCCTGATTCTTGCAGCGCTGGTACTGTTCCTGATGAACGCGGTCGCAGGACGCGTCTGGTGCGGCTATCTGTGCCCGCAGACGGTCTGGACGGACCTGTTCCTCTGGGTCGAGCGCAAGGTGGAAGGCGACCGGCGCGAGCGCATCGTGCTGGACAAGGACCCCTGGACCTTCGACAAGGTCCGCAAGCGCGTGACAAAGCATTTCCTGTGGCTGATGATCGCCTGGTGGACGGGCGGTGCGTGGGTGCTTTACTTCAACGACGCACCGACCCTGGTATGGGAACTCCTGACCTTCCAGGCACCGATGATTGCCTATGTCTGGATCGCCATCCTGACCACGACGACCTATCTCCTGGCAGGCTTCATGCGGGAGCAGGTGTGCATCTACATGTGCCCATGGCCGCGCATCCAGGCCGCCATGACCGACGAGAAGGCCCTCAACGTCACCTATCGCTGGGACAGGGGCGAGCCGCGCGGTTCCCTGAAGCAAAACAAGAAACTTGCCGACCAGGGCATGCCTGCTGGCGATTGCGTGGACTGCTACCAGTGCTTTCAGGTCTGCCCGACCGGTGTCGACATCCGCAAGGGCATGCAGCTCGACTGCATCCAGTGCGGCCTGTGTATCGATGCCTGCGACAACGTCATGGAAAAGATCGGCAAGCCGAAGGGACTGATCGGCTACGATACGGACGAAAACATCCAGCGCCGCCTGGAAGGCAAGGAATCGGTCTACGAGATCGTCCGCGTCCGAACGGTCATTTATGTCGGCATCATCGCCGTGGTCTGCGGCATCATGCTGTTCGCACTGCTCAATCGTGATTTCGCCGATATCAGCGTTCTGCATGACAGGAACCCGGTGTTCGTCGAGCAGTCTGACGGGTCCGTGCGCAACGGCTATACCGTGCGTCTGTCGAACAAACGCCGCCACGAGCGCCATTTCATGCTGCATGTGGAAGGCATGCCGGCCAACACGATGGTGGAAGCTGTTGGTACCGAGGACACCTTCGCCGGCCGTCCGATCATCTCTGTCGGTCCCGACACGACTCGGGAAGTCCGTATTCTCGTGACTTCGCCGCCCTGGGCAAAGATGCCACATTCGACGCCGGTTACCTTCCGGATCACCGAAAGCGTCATGGGCGAAGTGGTCACAGCCAAAGACACGTTCAAGGCACCGGAAAAACCTTGAGGAGCAAAGAATGACGATGGTTCAATCGAACATGAAAGATCCCAAGGCGATCACCGGAAAGACGGTCCTGGTCTGGCTTCTTGCCTTCTTTGGCGTGATCTTTACCGCCAACGCGGTGTTCATCTATCTCGCGCTCGGGTCTTTCCCGGGCGTGGTGGTGGAAAGTTCCTATGAAGCCGGACAGGCCTACAACCAGGAAATCGCGGCCGCCAAGGCTCAGGCAGACCTGAACTGGCAGGTCTCGACCGAATTTACCCGCACCAGCAGTGCGGATGGCAAGCTGGTCGTCACGGCCAACGACGCGCAGGGAACGCCGCTTTACGGGGTGGTCCTTCATGCCCTTTTGCGCAATCCGGTTCATGACGACGCCGACGTGAAGGTCGATTTCACGGCTGACGGCGGTGGGCGCTATGTCGGCACAGTCGAGAACCTTGCCGACGGCAACTGGACACTCATCCTGGAAATCGAACAGGATGGCGAACGGAAATTCCGGTCCGAGAACCGGATCTTCGTCAAGAACTGAGGCACGTACCGTGACGGTCCATCAGCGTGATTGGCAGGCATTCGTGACGCCGGGCGAAGACGGTGCGGTCCACATGGACCTTGCCGTCGACGGCATCACCTGCGCTGCCTGCATGGGAGACATCGAGCGAGGTCTGAAACGGCTTCCGGGCATCCGGACGGCACGCGTCAACCTGACCAGTCAGCGGCTCGCCGTCGACTGGTCGGAAGACCAGACCGGGGCTGACGAGATCGTCGCCGAACTGGAGCGTCTCGGATACAAGGCCCACCCGTTTGATCCGGCAAGCCAGAAGGAGCGTCAGGACAAGACCGGCAAACAATTGCTGCGCTGCCTGGCGGTTTCCGGCTTTGCCGGTATGAACATCATGCTGCTGTCCGTTTCCGTGTGGTCGGGCAATGCCACGGACATCACCCCGGAAACCCGGGATTTCTTCCACTGGCTGTCTGCGCTGATTGCCTTGCCGACGGTTGTCTACTCCGGACGGCCGTTCTTTCGCAGCGCCTTCAACGCCCTGGCTGCCGGCCGGTTGAACATGGATGTGCCGATCGTGATCGGCGTGACACTGGCGGTCGCCCTGTCGGTCGTCCAGACCATCCAGCACCAGCATCATGCCTATTTCGAATCCGCCGTCATGTTGCTGTTCTTCCTGCTGGTCGGGCGGTATCTCGACCACAACATGCGGGGGCGGACGCGATCCTTTGCAGAGAACATCGCCGCGCTGAAGGCGGAAGTTGCCGCGCTGATCCATCCCGACGGTGCTGTCCGCGAAGTTCCGCTTTCAAAAATCGCCGCAGGCGACCTGGTTCTGGTATCGGGCGGCGAGCGGGTGCCGGTGGATGGTGTGGTTGAAACCGGTGTTTCCGAGATCGACCAGAGCCTCGTGACCGGTGAAAGCGTGCTGGTGCCGGTTGCGGCCGGTCAGCGGGTCTACGCCGGTACCTTAAACGGAGCGGGGGTGTTGCAGGTCCGGGTTCAGGCTGCTTCCGGCGCGACGTTGCTGGATGAGGTCAACCGCTTGCTCGAAGCGGCATCCCAGGCCAAATCCAAATACGTGCGCATTGCCGACCGAGCCGCCCGCCTTTATGCGCCCATGGTGCATGGCGCGGCTGCGCTGACATTTCTTGGCTGGTTGCTGGCCGGGCTCGACTGGCAGCCAGCCCTGATCATCGCCATTTCCGTCTTGATCATCACCTGTCCCTGCGCGCTCGGCTTGGCGGTTCCTGCTGTGCAGGTGGTGGCATCCGGGCAGCTCTTCCGGTGTGGAATCCTGCTCAATTCGGGCGATGCCATCGAACGATTGTCGGATATCGACACCATCCTGTTCGACAAGACCGGTACGCTGACGCTTACTGAGCCGGATCTGTGTAGCTCCATCGATCCAGATGACGAAACGCTTGCGCTGGCCGGACGCCTTGCCCTGGCAAGTCGGCATCCCTTGTCGGCAGCCCTGGTCAAGGCAACAGGAGCGTTGCAGCCTCTGCCGGATGTCAGCGAGACATCCGGGGCGGGTCTTGAAACCCTGGTTGCCGGACAGCGTCTGCGGCTTGGCAGCCCGCTGTTCTGCGAAGCAACCGACGAACAGGTCGAGGCAGCACTGCAGTCGAACCCGGGTGCCTCTCTGCTTGCTATCCGCTTTGGCGCGGATCCTGCCCGCCTGTTGGCCTTCCGGCAACGGCTGCGGCCGGATGCCAGGGCGGTGGTCGATCAGTTGAAATCAGCCGGCTACGCGCTTGAAATTGTCTCCGGGGATACGAAACCTGCTGTGGCCGATTGCGCGGCTGTGCTGGGTGTATCGGACTGGCGCTCAGGCATGAAGCCCGCCCAGAAAATTGCACGTCTCGAAGAACTCCAGGCCAGTGGCCGCAAGGTCCTGATGGTTGGCGATGGCCTGAATGATGCGCCGGCGCTGGCCGGGGCGCATGTCTCGCTGTCGCCTGTCTCGGCCGTGCATCTCAGTCAGGCCGCTGCAGACGCCGTTTTTCTCGGTGACAAATTGCAGCCGGTGGCCGATGCGCTCAGGCTGTCGAAACGTGCAAGGGCGGCAATCGAGCAGAACCTCTGGATTTCGGTCGTCTACAACATCATTGCCGTGCCCATTGCCGTGGCCGGTTTCGTCACACCTTTGATGGCGGCAGCAGCGATGTCCGCATCGTCGCTGGCAGTTACCGCAAACGCGCTCAAGCTGCGCTGGGGAGAGGGCGGCAGGAACGCAGGGGCGAACGCACCCGCAGTGCGACAGCAACAGGCTGCTGAATGAGATCGACATGGACGTTCTGATCTATCTGATACCGATTGCACTGCTCCTGGGAGCGCTGGGACTTGGGGCTTTCCTCTGGTCCTTGAAAAGCGGCCAGTATGACGATCTCGAAGGTGCCAAATGGCGCATCCTTGACGACGACGACCTGCCAGACAAGTAGTTGCCGGCAATCTTGACTTTGTGTTCCCGTGCGCCTAGCCCCATGCATTCCTTTAGGTAACTGGAGCTATGCATGGATTCGTTTCCGGACGCGCACAAACCGGGCTACGCCGTTTATTCCAGAACGTCGCTGGCCATCTACGATGCCCTGGTGCTGGGTTTGTCGAACCGCTGGATCTGGCGTTGTCCGAGCTCTCATCTGGTCGCGCTCTATGACCAGCATGTTTCCGCCAAGCACCTGGATATCGGCGTGGGCACCGGTTACTTCCTGGACAAGACCAGGTTTCCCGTTTCAGATCCAAGGGTGACGTTGCTCGACCCCAACCGGGAGTGCCTCGACAAGGCTGCCGCCAGGATTGCCCGCTTGAACCCCGTCACCGTTCAGGCAGATGCACTCGTGCCGTGGCCAAAAGACATCGGCAGTTTCAAGACCATCGGCCTCAACTACGTGCTTCATTGCCTTCCGGGCACCATGACTGAAAAGGCAGTGATCTTCGATCATGCGGTACCGCATCTCGAAGAAGGGGCAACGGTCTTTGGCTCCACCATCCTGCAAGGCGATGCGCCGCGGTCCGGTGCCGCCCGCAAGCTGATGCAGATCTATAACCGCAAGGGTGTCTTTTCGAACGAAGCCGACTCGCAGGACACTTTGCGAGCGGAACTTGAAAAACGCTTTGCCGAGGTGAAGATTGAAAGGATCGGGTGCGTGGCACTCTTCAGTGCCCGGAAGCCGCGCCTTGCCTGAGCCCTGCCGCGGCAAGGCACAACGGGCAGCTTAGGAGAGGACGTTGGACAGGGCCATGCCTGTGGCAAGCAGGACGAGCCCTATGCCGGCAAGCAGAAGGAGATTGTCTCTCAGTCTTGCATTTGTGCCGAGGTCGGACGGTTCATGCTCCATAGGGAGCGGATCGTCTTCCCCGAACGTTTCAGGATCCCGGGACATGGTTCTTACAATCGTTTGCAAAAGGCTGCTCATTCAGTTCGATTTCTTGCCTGAAAGATGGGGGCGTACAATTGAAAGTCCCGTTAATATCGAACCGGCCAAAAGATTAATTGAGCGCAATATTACCAATAGGTGAAATCCCTCAGTGTATTGCGAGTAATTTCTCAGCCTTTCCGAAACTATTCAAAGTCGATGCCGCGTCGGCGGATGTTTGTGGGCTCCTCGCAGCGAGAGACTAACTCATTGTTCAGACTTTCATGGCAAAGGTTAAGTCAAACAAGGAGGACTAGGTGAGCCTGGATCTTGCCTCTCTGACATTCTTGCTGGTCGAAGACAGTGCTTACATGCGGACCATCCTGCGCACCATGCTGCAGGGGTTCGGTGCGCGGCGCATTGTCGAGGCTGAAGACGGCGCGTCCGGCCTTGAAGCCATGGACCGGGCGAACCCTGACATCCTTATTCTGGATTGGGTCATGCCGATCCTGGACGGGGCGGACATGGTACGCATGATCCGCAGTCCGAACAATCCCTTCGCCTATATCCCGATTATTATGGTGACCGCCCACACCGAGCGTAGCCGGATCGTGGAAGCGCGCCGGCTCGGCGTACACGAGCTGCTGTCCAAGCCGATCTCGGCAAAGGCACTGTATCAGCGCGTTTCCAGCGTGATCCTGCACCCGCGCGATTTCATCAAGACGGCCACCTATTTCGGCCCTGCACCGCGCGAAATCCGGAACCGCCAGAAGATCTGGCAAGGTGGCCCCGGCCAGCCGCAACAGCAGGGCGGCGAAGGCGACGGTAACCTCACCGCGATCGGTTAAGCGTAAAATTCAGCTGAATGTGATGTGGACGCGTCAGGCGGCCGACTGTGCTGCCGCGCGATTTTCCGCTGCCGCATAAGACGATGCGCCTTGAGCATTGGCACTTTCTGCCGCTTCGGCAAACTGCGCCAGAACGTCAAGATCAACCGTATAGTGGTCAAGCAGGAACTGGGAAAGAACATCGATAGGGAGATGATGGTAGCCTTCGATGGCGGCCATCAAAGCTTCAAGTGTGTCCAACCGTTCGCGGAGTTTAATCATGGTTACCCGATGAGCCGATTTTTTCTCACACTGGAGTTTTATAGTTAATAATGCGTAAAACCGAGCGTCGCAAGGATGCGGGACCGCGGTATCACCTCCGATAACAATCGTCCACAAACTTTTGCCGGAAATCTTCGAATTTCTTGGTAAAAATCGCCAGTGCGGGGCAAGTTGTCGACGAAGGTCTAGGGAAAATTCAATGGCAAAAATCATCTATGTTCTGAACGGTCCGAATCTCAATCTGCTTGGCAAGCGGGAACCGGAGATCTACGGGGCTCAGACCCTGGATGATGTCCGTGCGATGTGTGAAGCCGCCGCTGCGCCCAAGGGCTTTGAGATCGCATTCCATCAGAGCAATGCCGAACATGTGCTTATCGACTGGATCCATGAGGCGAGGGAAGCGGCCGCGGGTATCATCATCAACCCGGCGGCCTATACGCACACGTCGATCGCAATTCTGGACGCATTGAATACCTGCACCTGTCCGGTGATCGAGGTTCATGTCTCCAACATCCACAAACGGGAAAGCTTCCGGCACCATTCCTATGTTTCAGCCCGGGCGGATGCGGTGATTGCTGGCTGCGGTGTGGAGGGTTACCTGCTTGCCCTGCAGCGCATGGCGACTTTGTGCGCAGACGCATGATCCCGCGTCTCTGCCCGTGACACTGCTTGAGGATTTGCCGGCGGTTCAGTAGCCGTTGCCGTTGAAGAATTCCCTGGCGACCGTCGTCGCGAGGATTTTGACATCAAGGATAACCGACTGACGCTCGATGTAGGCAAGATCATAGGCCAGCCGCATACGGGCCGCATGAGGGTTTTTGGTTTCCCCGCGAAAGCCGTTGACCTGCGCCAGGCCTGTGATGCCCGGAAGCACCTTGTGGCGATCCATATACCTGGGGTGGAAATCTTCATAAGGCATTCCGGCGGCCAGCATGCCGGGCACATGCGGCCGAGGACCGACCAGGGACATCTCTCCCCGCAACACGTTAATGAGCTGCGGCAATTCATCGAAGTTGCTCTTGCGAAGGAAGGCGCCGATCAATGTGACACGCGGATCGTTGGCAACGGTTTGCGAAATCCCGGTGCTGTCGCACTGGTTGGCGTACATCGTCCGGAACTTGAGAACGGCAAACTTCTTGCCGTTCAAACCGTAGCGCCACTGACGGAAAAATACCGGTCCTCGGCTTGTCAGTTTTATTGCAACCGCGAGTGCAACAAATAAGGGAAAAAGCAGTAGAAGGCCGGCACTTGCACCGGTCAGGTCAATACATTTCTTCAGTCCGGATTGAATCACTCCGCGTGCCGGGCGGAGGTCGCGGGAGGCACGGTTTGTCGCATCGAGCAGGTCGGGGTGCGGATAGCCCCACGTCGCGAAGCCGGCAATATTCATCGCTTCGCGGCCGTGATCATCTGCTTCGTAAGATACTGTTTCGTCTGCCAAGATATGCCAGCCTCAACCCGATTTACGAGACCACTTGATGTGCGCCAGCAACCTGTCTGGAGGCAGTCGCAATCACGATCGTATCGTTAATATTTGGGTAACAAGATCGGGAAAATTGTTATCCATTAAGGGTTTGGTTACCATAGTGACGCGACGGGAGCAATGTTCCGACGTCAAAAGTGATGTGAAATTTAATTAATTTTTAAAAAATTGAACGCCGGGCTAGGGTTAGCCCGACGTTCGCATTGAATATTAAATTCTGAGGTGGGAACCGGCCGCTTAGTAGCTGCGGCCGACGCTGGTGTACTCGAAGCCACGGGCTTCCATGTAGTCCGGCTTGTAGATATTTCGCAGGTCGACAACCTTGGGTGCAGAGACCAGAGTTTTGACGCGGTCGAGGTCAAGCGCACGGAACTGATCCCACTCCGTAACGATTACAACCACATCTGCGTTCTCGATGGCATGATAGGGGCCATCGCAGAACATCACACTCGACATGACCTTCTCGGCTTCTTCCATGCTGGCCGGGTCGTAGGCACGGATCTTGGCACCAGCAGCCTGCAGTTTTTCCACGATGTCGATGCTCGGAGCTTCGCGCATGTCGTCCGTATTGGGCTTGAAGGCGAGGCCGAGCAGCGCGATCGTCTTGCCGCTTACGTCGCCGCCCATGAATTCGATCACCTTGTCGGCCATCTTCTTCTTGCGGGCTGCGTTCACCTCGATGACGGAATCGACGATCTTCAGATCGGACTGTGCATCCGCGGCAATCCGCGAGAGGGCAAGAGTGTCCTTCGGAAAGCAGGAGCCGCCGTAGCCAGGGCCGGCATGCAGGAACTTGCCGCCGATGCGGTTGTCGAGGCCGATACCACGCGAGACTTCCTGGACGTTTGCCCCGACTTTCTCACACAGGTCTGCAATTTCGTTGATGAAGGTGATCTTGACCGCGAGAAACGCATTGGCCGCGTATTTGGTGAGTTCCGATGTGCGGCGGCGGGTCACGATGATCGGGGTTTCGTTGAGATACAGCGGGCGGTAAAGCTCACGCATCACTTCGACCGCGCGTTCGTCATCGGTCCCGACCACCACCCGGTCGGGGCGTTTGAAGTCGCTGATGGCGGCGCCTTCGCGCAGGAATTCCGGATTTGAAACGACGGCGAATTCTGCGTCAGGGTTGGTCTTGCGGATGATCGCTTCCACTTCGTCTCCCGTGCCGACCGGAACGGTCGATTTGGTGACGATCACGGTGAAGCCCTCGATCAGTCGTGCGATTTCCTCTGCCGCGGCATAAACATAGGACAGATCGGCATGGCCATCGCCTCGGCGGGTCGGCGTGCCGACGGCAATGAAAACGGCATCCGCTTTGCGGATCGCTTCTTCAGGAGCAGTGGTAAAGAAGAGGCGTTCTTCGGCAACGTTCTTTGCAACGAGTTCCTGCAAGCCAGGTTCATAGATCGGGATCTGTCCGTTGTTCAGGGCGTCGATCTTGCTTGCATCCTTGTCGATGCAGGTCACGACATGTCCGAAATCGGCAAAACAGGTTCCGGACACCAGACCGACATAGCCGGTCCCAATCATTGCAACACGCATTTTAAATTTTCCTGCTTCTGGGTGGTCTTCAGGCGCTAGTCAATCACCATAAGCCCGCTAGGTGCTGCCCGAATTACATGGACCGGCAGCAAAAGACCAGTTCGTTGAAAACGTATTGTTTGAAATTTTGAAATTCTGCTCCGTACACTACTCTGAATAGGGACAGGATGAGGCGTCTGCAATTGCCTGAACGCGTCCCGGTCATGAAGACTAACGGAACGACACAAAAAACGGGAGCATTTTTCTGGCTAAAGAGGGGATGTGCTCCGCCGGAAGGAAGGCCCCTGTGCGAATAAGGGCTTCCTCATTTCGGTGCAGCTGAACTGGCCTACGTCGGTGCGATGCCGCACCAGGCAGCGGCAAACAGGGCGATCGTCTTCGTCACTCTTTTCAGCGACGGCAGGTTCACGCATTCGTCTATGCCGTGAATGTTCTTTGTCAGCGGGCCATAGGTGAGGGCGGGAATGCCACAATGGTTCACGTAAAGAGCCGCATCCAGATAGCAGGCCATGATCGACCGTTTGAGCGCAGTTTCGGACGTGATCTTGTGTGCGGCGGCAAGCGCATTTTCCGCATCGCTGCCTTCGGCAAGAAGATATCCTGCCTGACATGTCCCGATCCATTCGAGCTTTGGATTGGCTTTTTCAAGCCGGGGATCCTTCGTACCAAGCGTTTTAAGTATCTGTTCCAGGCTGGCCATCCGGTCTTGCGGGGCGTCACCCGGATAAAATCCGATCCGGCCTTCGAAACGGCATTCAAACGGGATGGACGCCGGCCATTCGCCGCCGTTGATGGTGCCGATGTTGAGGCTTGCAGGATTGCGCAGATCGTCGAAGCCGGGATGGCCGATCTTTTCCTCATTCCAGCGAGCTTCCAGAACCTTCAACTCATTGATGACGAGGAACGCCGCCTCGATTGCGCTGAGGCCTGACTCCGGCTCACGTGGGTGAGCCGGCACGCCCTGGACGGAGATCCGGAACTTGATGACACCGGAATTTGCATAGGTGACCTCTTCATCTGTCGGCTCGGGAATGAGAACCGCGTCCGCTGTCGCACCATTCATGATCGCAGCTGCGGTGCCATTGCCCGTCACTTCTTCGTCGATGACAGACTGGAACTCGAGCGGTCCTTTCAAGCTGAACCCGGCAGCCTCGATGGCGTCGACTGCGAAGAGATTGGCTGCGAGGCCTGCCTTCATGTCCCCCGCGCCCCGTCCGAAAAGCCAATCGCCCTCGCGCACGGCTGCAAACGGCGGATGGGTCCAGTTTGCCGGATTGGCAGTGGGCACGACATCGACGTGGGCATTCAGGATCAACGAACGTCCGCCATGGGCAGACTTCTTGCGACCACTGACGTTGAACGTGTCGGTGTAGTCGATAGTGGCTGGAGAATAGGCCGGATGTGACTGCAGTTGCGCCACATCGAGCCCATAGGTCTCGACGTCATAGGCACGGTCACGGAGAGCGTCTGCAATGATCTTCTGGACACCGGCCTCCTCACCGCGAAGGGATCTTGCCCGCACGATATCCTGCAGGAAGGCGATCTCGTCCTCGAATGCGGCGTCAACGGCAGCGGTGATTGCGGAAATGGCTTCGTTGGAAAGTGGTTCTGACATGACGATCCGGCTGGGAAGGATGATGAGGTGGGCGATTTGCCTGCACCCTATCAACTGCACTGCCTGCGTCAAATGCGGGTAACAGCACACCTAACCCCATCATACTTCGCGGCGCCTCCGAAGCGGCTCCCCACGATGAGGCGGAAAAGTGAGCTTTGGGAGATGTACCCCTGGCCTAAACAGTCAGATACCGACGGACTTCCGTTTCAGAAAGGTCGGCACCCGTGCCCGAGAGCACCACTTCCCCGCGGTCCATGACGGCATAATCGTCGGCCAGATCACGGGCGAACTCGAAATATTGTTCCACCAGCACGATGGCCATCGTGCCCTGGTCGCGCAGCCACGAGATTGCCCGGCCTATGTCCTTGATGATCGAAGGCTGGATGCCTTCAGTCGGTTCATCAAGCACCAGAAGTTTCGGACGGGTGACCAGGGCTCGTGCAATCGCGAGCTGCTGCTGCTGTCCGCCGGACAGATCACCGCCACGGCGTGACAGCATGTCCTTGAGCACCGGGAAAAGTTCGAAGATCGTATCGGGAATGAACCGTTCCTTGCGCGGGATCGGGGCATAGCCGGTCTCAAGATTTTCCTTTACCGATAGAAGGGGGAAGATCTCACGTCCCTGCGGCACGATCGCGATGCCTTTCTTGGCGCGGGCATGGGCTGCCAGCGAGGAGATGTCCTCGCCGTCCCACAGGATCTTGCCGGCGCTGATGCCGTGCTGACCGGCCACCGCACGCAAGGTGGACGTCTTGCCGACACCATTGCGCCCCATCAGACAGGTTACCTTGCCGGTCTCGGCCTTCAGCGAAACCTTCTTCAACGCCTGGGCGGCGCCATAATGAAGATCGATGTTTTCAACTTGCAGCATGAGCTGACTTCCCTTGGCTGATCGCGATGCGCCTTGTGGCCGTTGGTTCGTTCGTTGTCGGTACCGCCGTATCACTTCCGCGAGCGACGAGACGCGAACGACAAAGCCTACTCCTCATCGTCCGAGATAAACTTCCACGACACGTTCGTCGGCTGAGACATGGTCGAGTGAGCCTTCAGCCAGGACCGAGCCTTCGTGGAGAACGGTGACTTTGACACCCAGGGAGCGCACAAACACCATGTCGTGCTCGACCACGACGACCGAGTGATCATTGGCGATATCCTTCAGAAGTTCAGCGGTTTCGGCGGTTTCGGCATCCGTCATGCCGGCAGCAGGCTCGTCCACGAGAAGCAGCTTCGGATCCTGGGCCAGCAGCATGCCAATCTCCAGCCACTGCTTCTGGCCGTGGCTGAGGTTGGCTGCGAGCTCGCTTCTCTTCGAACCAAGCCGGATCAGATCGAGCAGATATTCAACCCGCTTCTTCTCACCACCCGAAATGACATGAAACAGGGTCGCAAATGGACCGCGCGGTGCCTTGAGCGCCAGTTCCAGGTTGTCCCAGACGGTATGGCTCTCAAAAACGGTCGGCTTTTGAAACTTGCGGCCGATCCCGAGTTCGGCGATCGAAGCTTCGTCCTCGCCGGTAAGGTCCACGGTGCCGTTGAAAAAGACCTCGCCACTGTCCGGTCGGGTCTTGCCGGTAATGACGTCCATCATCGTGGTCTTGCCTGCCCCGTTGGGACCGATTATGGCCCGCATTTCACCCGGGGCAATCGTCAGCGACAATTCGTTCAGTGCCTTGAAACCGTCGAAGGAAACCGACACGCCGTCGAGATAAAGAAGACTGGAAGATCGTGCCATGGCTTTACTCCGCGGGCTGGGGTTCGGCATCCGCCGGAACGGTCGAGGCAGATTTTTTCGGGCTGACGTTGGCCGGAGAGGCGGGCGACTGCGGCGCCTGGCTCGGAGGTTGGTCCGACCCGGCTTCGAAGTCTTTGGAGACTTTCCGTTGCCGCAAGGCCGTCCAGCCCTGGGAAAGGGTGCCGACGATGCCCTTCGGCAGGAACAGGGTCACGACCACGAAGAGGCCACCGAGCGCAAAGAGCCAGATGTCGGGCAGGGCGGCGGTGAACCAGGTCTTGGCGAAGTTGACCAGAACGGCGCCGAGGACGGCCCCGACCAGCGTTCCGCGCCCGCCGACGGCAACCCAGATCACCACCTCGATGGAGTTGGCAGGTGCAAATTCACCCGGGTTGATGATGCCGACCTGCGGCACGTAAAGGGCACCGGCGATACCGGCCATCATGGCCGACAGGGTCCAGACGAACAGCTTGTAGTGTTCCACACGGTAGCCCAGGAAGCGTGTCCGGCTCTCCGCGTCGCGCACGGCCACCAGCACCTTGCCGAGTTTCGATCGGGTGATCGCCCGGCAGATGAGGAAACACAGGACCAGCGCCAGACCTGAGGCTGCAAACAGGCCCGCGCGGGTCGTGTCGGCTTGAATATCAAAGCCGAGAATGTCCTTGAAGTCGGTCAGGCCGTTGTTGCCGCCAAAACCCATGTCGTTCCGGAAGAAGGCAAGCAGCAGCGCGTAGGTGAGGGCCTGCGTGATGATCGACAGGTAAACGCCGGTGACGCGTGAGCGGAAGGCGAACCAGCCGAAGACGAAGGCCAGCACGCCCGGCACCAGCAGCACCATGAGCGCCGCAAACCAGAACATGTCGAAGCCGTACCAGTACCAGGGCAGTTCTCCCCAGTTCAAAAACACCATGAAATCCGGCAGGATCGGGTCGCCATAAACGCCGCGGGTCCCGATCTGACGCATCAGGTACATGCCCATGGCATAGCCGCCGAGCGCGAAGAAGGCCGCATGACCGAGCGAGAGAATGCCGCAATAGCCCCAGACCAGATCTACCGCCAACGCCAACAACGCGTAGGTCAGGTATTTGCCCATCAGCGTGACCGCGTAGGTCGGCACATGGAAGGCCGAGCCTTCCGGGATAAGCAGGTTGCCGGCAGGAACCAGGACAATCACGGCCGCCATGATGGCGAGGAAGATCCCAGCTCGGGCGTCCATGGCGCGGAAGAGGAAAGAGGTCATCATGCTTCAACTGCCCGGCCCTTGAGGGCGAACAGGCCCCTTGGACGCTTCTGGATAAAGAGAATGATAAAGATGAGCACGAAGATCTTGCCGAGCACGGCGCCGGCATAGGGCTCCAGGAACTTGTTCACGACACCGAGGGTCATGGCGCCTACCAGCGTGCCCCACAGATTGCCGACCCCACCGAAGACTACGACCATGAAACTGTCGATGATGTAGCCCTGGCCAAGGTTCGGCGAAACGTTGTCGATCTGGCTGAGCGCGACGCCCGCGATCCCGGCAATACCAGAGCCGAGCCCGAAGGTGAGGGCGTCGATCCAGGGAGTGCGGATGCCCATCGAGGCGGCCATGCGCCGGTTCTGGGTCACGGCCCGGGTATAGAGCCCGAACGGGGTCTTCTTGAGGACAAGCATCAGTCCGGCGAAGACCAGCATCGCGAAGACGATGATCCACATGCGGTTATAGGTGATCGTCATCTGGCCGATCTCGAAGGCGCCGGACATCCAGTCCGGGTTGCCAACCTCACGGTTGGTCGGGCCGAAGATCGATCGCACAGCCTGCTGCAGCACCAGCGAGATACCCCAGGTCGCAAGCAGTGTTTCCAGGGGGCGTCCGTACAGCCAGCGGATCACGCCACGTTCGATGGCAACCCCCACCAGTCCCGATGTGAGGAAGGCAAGCGGCAGGGCGATGAACAGGGAATAATCGAAAAGACCAGGTGCGGAGGAGCGAATGAATTCCTGAACCACGAAGGTGACGTAAGCCCCGATCATCACCATCTCACCATGCGCCATGTTGATGACGCCCATGACACCGAAGGTGATGGCAAGACCAATGGCAGCGAGCAGCAACACGGATCCAAGCGACAGGCCGTACCAGACATTCTGTGCCGCATCCCAGGCGGCGATGGATTTCTCGATCTTGGTGATTTCCGTGGTTGCCGCTTCGCGCAAGGCGCCTTCGGAGGAAGATTGCATGGCAATCAGAAGCGACAGAGCATCACGGTTGCCCATCGTGCCGAGCGTCGAAACCGCCTGGAGTTTCGCTGCCTCGTCCATATTTGAGTTCAGAACGGCCGCGGCCCGGGCTTCTTCCATCACCTTGCGCACGCCATCGTCCGTTTCAGCGGCAATGGCGGCATCCAGGGCTTCGATACTGTCCGGATCCTTCGCCTTGAACACGGCTTCGGCAGCCGCCATCCGCACCTTCGGATCAGGCGCCATCAGGGTCAGCGACCCGAGCGCGGACCGGATCACCCGGCGCAGCTTGTTGTTGACCTTGATCTTGTCGATTTCGCCCTTGGCCGCTTCGCCGGTCGTTTCCATGGTCAGCGGGTCGATCAGGGCAAAGTTCTTGCCGGCCTTCCTGGTGATGAAGACTTCGCCATCTGCCTTGCGCACGTATAGATCGCCATCGCTCAGGGCCTCGAGGGCAGGAGCCACCTGCGGGTCACCGGTCGCGACAAGGGCACCGATCTGCTTTTCGGTTTCGGAATATTTGCCCTTGGCCAAGTCGTTGATCAGCGGACGGAGTGCCTCTGGATCGCTTTGGGCCAGTGCCGGTGCGGCAAGTAGGCTGGCAGCGAGGCTGAGGAGGAGTAGGAAGGATCTCATCAAGGACATCGTGTCCACCGGTGTTTAGAACTTTCACCTGACGACCTCATCCTGGGGAGCTGCATTGCGGCGTCTCGAAGGATGGGTCACTTGCTTCCGGGGTTGCCGCCCATCCTTCGAGACGGACCTTGTGGTCCTCCTCAGGATGAGGGGAGAGCTAAGAGAGACTCTCCAGGCAAACCTTTCCGGTTGGAAAACCGGGGAAAGAGGACGGGTCTCGTAAGACCCGCCCGAGCTCCGTCTCCTCCCTTAAGACCCGGAGCCGCCGCACTTGCCGGTGGCAGTGTTGAAGTTGCCGCAGGAAAGCGGTGCGCGCCAATCGGAGATCAGGTCCTTGGAGCCGTCCAGATAGTCGGACCATGCGTCGCCGACGACGAGACCGGAGGTTTCCCAGACGGTTTCGAACTGGCCGTCTTCCTGGATTTCACCGATCAGCACCGGCTTGGTGATGTGGTGGTTCGGCATCATTGCCGAGTAGCCGCCGGTCAGGTTCGGTACGCTGACACCGACGATGGCGTCGATCACGGCATCCGGCTCGGTGCTGCCCGCCTTCTTGACTGCTTCAACCCACATGTTGAAGCCGATGAAGTGCGCTTCCATCGGGTCGTTGGTCACGCGCTTGTCGTCGCCGATGTAGGCGTGCCAGGCATCGATGAACTCGGCGTTGGCTTCGGTATCTGCGGACTGGAAGTAGTTCCAGGCAGCCAGGTGGCCGACGAGCGGAGCGGTGTCGAGACCGGCGAGCTCTTCTTCACCAACGGAGAAGGCGACAACCGGAATGTCTTCAGCCTTGATGCCCGCGTTGCCCAGTTCCTTGTAGAACGGCACGTTGGCATCGCCGTTGATAGTGGAAACCACAGCGGTTTTCTTGCCGGCGGAGCCGAAGGTCTTGATGTCGGACACGATCGTCTGCCAGTCGGAATGACCGAACGGCGTGTAGTTGATCATGATGTCTTCTTCAGCCACGCCCTTGGACTTCAGGTAGGCTTCAAGGATCTTGTTGGTCGTGCGCGGATAGACATAGTCGGTACCGGCCAGAACCCAGCGCTCGACGCCTTCCTCGTTCATCAGGTAATCGACGGCCGGAATGGCCTGCTGGTTCGGTGCAGCGCCCGTGTAGAAGACATTGCGCTGGGATTCTTCACCTTCGTACTGAACTGGATAGAACAGCAGCGAGTTGAGTTCTTCGAAGACCGGCAGAACGGACTTGCGCGAAACGGACGTCCAGCAGCCGAAAACGGCGTCGACGCCGTTGACTTCAATCAGCTCACGCGCCTTTTCAGCAAACAGCGGCCAGTCGGAAGCCGGGTCAACGACAACCGCTTCCAGTTTCTTGCCAAGCAGGCCACCCTTCTTGTTCTGCTCTTCGATGAGCATCAGCATGGCGTCTTTCAGAGTGGTTTCCGAAATGGCCATGGTGCCGGAAAGCGAATGCAGGATGCCGACCTTGATCGTGTCTTCCTGGGCGGATGCGCCGCCGATCATCGTGGAGGCCATCAGGCCTGCCAATGCGAGTTTGGTGAATGTGTTTTTCATGGATGTTCCCCTTTGCTTGACGTCACCGGTTCCCACGCCGGCGATTGGCGGCTGGAAGGTGTGCCGCTGTCAGGAAGGGATCGTGCACTGGCACCACTGCACCGCAACATACGTCAATTGACGTAACCGGCTTGAAAGCCTGCCACGGAGTTCCAGAAGCAAAGACGGCATGAAATGTGCTGAAGAGAGGAGCTGAATAAAAAAACGGGGCGGAAAGCGGGCGATGAAGAACGGCATTTGCCGAATAAATAGTCATATGTCCAGTTATTGGGCATTCGGTGCCGGTGTGGAGGCGAGCGCGTGAGGGCGCGCCAACGCATTCTGCCTGTTCGGCGCCAGTACAACAAATGGGTCAACAACCAGACCCTGGAAGACTATGCGCTCCGGTTCACCGCCAAGAGCGCGCGCCGCTTTTCCTCACGTGCGATTTCCCAGACGGCGATCGGGGCCATCTCCTTTCTGGCTCTGGAGGCGATCGGTGGTGCGATCACCCTGTCCCACGGAACAGCCAACGCGTTTCTCGCCATACTGGTCGGCAGCCTGGTGCTGTTGGTCGTCGGTCTGCCGATCAGCCGATATGCCATGCGCTACGGCGTCGACATAGACCTGCTCACGCGTGGTGCAGGGTTCGGCTACATTGGTTCGACGGTCACTTCGCTGATCTATGCCAGCTTCACCTTCATTCTTTTTGCGATTGAAGCCTCCATCATGTCGAGCGCGCTGGAATTCGCGTTCGGTGTGCCACTCTGGCTGGGGTATGTCATCAGTGCGGTTGCGGTCATTCCGCTGGTGACCCACGGCATTACCTGGATCAGCCGCTTTCAACTCGCAACCCAACCCTTCTGGATCATCCTGAACATTCTGCCGTTCGTCTTCATTGCCTTCACCGACTGGCAGGCCGTCGGCGAATGGTTGACGTTTTCCGGCATCGACCCGGTAACACAGGCGCCGCGTATGACAGCTGGCGGCTGGGACAGCATCAACCTGGTCAGCTTCGGCGCAGCCTCCGCAGTCATTCTGGCGCTGATGGCACAGATCGGTGAACAGGTGGACTTTCTGCGGTTTCTTCCGGCGCAGGACTATGCTCGCCGCCGGCACCGGCTTGCATTGTTTCTGGCCGGGCCCGGCTGGGTTGTTCTCGGTGCCCCCAAGATGATTGCAGGCTCCTTCCTGGCAGTCCTCGTTTTGTCGCACGGTGTTCCGGTTGATCATGCCGACGAACCTTCGCGCATGTATGCGGTCGCTTTCGGCTACATGATCCCGAACGAAACCGTCGTCCTCTTGCTGATGGCGGCATTCGTGGTGGTGGCGCAGCTCAAGATCAACGTCATGAATGCCTACGCCGGGTCGCTTGCCTGGTCGAATTTCTTCTCGCGCCTCACACACTCCCATCCCGGCCGGGTCGTCTGGCTCGTCTTCAATGTCGGCATCGCTCTGCTTTTGATGGAACTCGGCATCTATCGGTTGCTGGAAGAAACCCTTGGCGTCTTTTCCATCATTGCGATGGCGTGGCTTTCCGCCATTTCGGCTGACCTCTTCATCAACAAGCCGCTCGGGCTGTCGCCTCCGGGAATCGAATTCAAGCGCGCGCATCTTTATGACATCAACCCGGTCGGGACCGGGGCGATGCTTCTGGCCGCTGGTCTCGCATTGGCCGCACACTTCGGTGAGTTCGGAAAGACGGCGGAGGCCCTCGCCACCTTTCTGGCCATGGCCATCGCCTTTGTCGCCGCGCCCCTGATCGCTTATGCGACCAGGGGGCGTTTCTACCTGGCTCGCAAGCCTCGCCAGAGCTGGCAGACGAAGGAGCACATCGCCTGTTCGATCTGCGAAAACCCGTTCGAGCCGGAAGACATGGCCTATTGCCCGGCCTATCAGTCGCCGATCTGCTCATTGTGCTGTTCACTCGATGCCCGCTGCCACGACAGTTGCAAGCCGAAGGCACGTTTGTCCTATCAGGTCGGCACCGTCGCGAGCCGCATTCTGCCGGAAAACGCGATGGCGTTCCTGCAGTCCCGGCTGGGGCGCTATGCGTTTATCTCTGTTCTGTCGAATGCTGCAATCGGCCTGGTGCTCTGGATCATTTATGCCCAGGCGGAAAACCGTCTGGGAGATCCGACCGGCATCATCGGCCAGACGGTGCTTTTGATTTTCTTTGTTTTTGCCATCGTCGTCGGTATTGCCTGCTGGTTCCTGGTGCTTGCCCATGATACCCGGCGGGTCGCCGAAGAGGAATCCATGCGCCAGAACGCGCTCCTCCAGAAAGAAATCGACGCCCATAGTGTTACCGACGCGGCCCTTCAAAAGGCCAAGGAAGATGCCGAGGCGGCCAATCTTGCCAAGAGCCGCTACGTGGTCGGCCTCAGTCACGAACTCAGAACGCCTTTGAATGCGGTCATGGGTTATGCCCAGGTGCTGGAGCGGGACAACAGCGTGCCGACAGCCCGCAGGCCTGCAATCAGCACCATCAGGCGCAGTGCGGAGCACCTGTCAGGGCTGATCGATGGCCTGCTGGATATCTCGCGGATCGAGGCGGGAAGGCTGCAGATCTATTCCAACGAGATCAACATTCACGAGTTTCTGGATCAGATCGTCGACATGTTCCGCATGCAGGCGGCTGCGAAGGGGCTCGGCTTCGACTATGTGCGCGCACCCAACCTGCCGGTGTTTGTCCGAACCGACGAAAAACGTCTGCGACAGATCCTGGTGAATCTCCTGTCGAATGCGATCAAGTTCACCTCCGAGGGCACTGTTTCGTTTTCGGTCAGTTACCGGTCACAGGTGGCCAGTTTTGTCGTGTCGGACAGCGGACCGGGCATCGCGCTTGACGAACAGGTCAAGATTTTCGAACCATTCGGCCGCAGCAAGACCGCCGACGGGGCGAAGACGCCGGGGTTGGGGCTCGGGTTGACCATCACCAAGCTTCTGACGGAAACCATGGGTGGAGCCATCGCGCTGTCCAGCGAACCGGGGAAGGGCGCTTCCTTTGAAGTGCGGCTGATGCTGGCGGCTGTCGACCGGCCTGTCGATACCATCCGCCTGGAAAGACAGGTGCGAGGCTACGAAGGCGAGCGGAAGACGGTTGCCGTGATCGATGACAATCCGGATCACCGTGCGCTTGTCTGCGATATCCTGAAACCGATCGGATTTGCCGTCGTCGAGGCGGATACTGGCAGGGCCTGCCTGGAGACGGTCGAGCCGCTCCGGCCGGATCTCTACCTGATCGATATCCTGATGCCGGGAATGAACGGTTGGGAGCTGGCCGAGGACCTGAGGGACAGAGGCGTCAGCGCGCCGATCATCATGCTGTCGGCCAACATCGGTGACAAGGCATTGCGCCCGGACGGTCCGGCTCACCATTCGGCAACCCTTGCAAAGCCCTTCGGCATCGGCCAGCTTTACGACCTGCTGCAAAAACACATGGGTGTTGTCTGGACCGAACTGCCGGTCGAGCGAAACCAGGAACCTGCCCGAAAGGATCCCTTGAAATCGCCCGGTGCCGATCACGTCGCCGATCTCATCTCGCTTGCCGAGATCGGTTATGTGGAAGGCATCGAGGCCAAATTGAACGAGCTGGCGAAAACGCCGGAAAATCTGCCCCTGATCGATGCATTGAATGTACATCTCGCCCGGTTCGATTTCGATGCCTACAAAAACGTCTTGAGTGAATTGGAAACACATGACGGATGATCGTCGCGATACGGTCCTTGTGGTCGACGACAGCCCGGAAACGCTCGGCTTCGTCACCGAAGCCCTGAAAAAGACCGGCGTAGCCGTTCTGGTGGCGACCAGCGGCGAAACCGCTCTCAACATCTGCAGCAAGGTGACACCGGACACGATCCTGATGGATGCGATCATGCCCGGCCTCGACGGTTTTGAAACCTGCCGGCAGATCAAGGAAAATCCGGCGCTCCAGCACGTGCCGGTGATTTTCATGACCGGGCTGTCCGAAACGGAACATGTGGTAAAGGCGCTGGAATCCGGCGGGGTCGATTTCCTTACCAAGCCGATCGACGTCGACGAGCTGAAGGCGCGGATCAAGGTGCATCTGAAGAATGCCCGGTCGGTTCAAAGTGCACATGTGGCGCTAGACGCAGCCGGGCGCCATCTGGTGGCTGTGTCGCAGGAGGGGACAGTGCTGTGGTCTACACCGCAGATCCACAACCTGCTGGCAAAGACAGGGGCTGCCGAAACCAGTCTTTTCCGGCTGGGTCGAGCACTGGGGGACTGGCTGGACGGGCCGAATTCCTCCGGTGAGCGTCGCAAGAGTTTCATGCTCGGCTTATCTGAAAACCTGGCAGTGCAACTTCACCCGCTTGGCCGTGTCGGCCCTGACGAAAACCTGTTCCGTGTCACCGCAGAAGACGAAGCCGGGCAGGTCCAGGCGTTGCAGGGCAGTTTTGAACTGACACAGCGCGAGGCGGAAGTCCTGATCTGGATCGCCAAGGGCAAGTCCAACAAGGATATCGGCGAAATTCTGGGTCTGTCGCCGCGCACCGTGAACAAGCATCTGGAGCAGATCTTCGTCAAACTTGGTGTTGAGAACAGGGCCTCCGCTGCCGTTCGCGCAGCAGAGGTGATCTACGCGCTTTAGGACTTCAAGGGAAACGGGTTCCCCGGCTCGATCTGCAATCTGGTTCCGTAATCGCGTTCGATCCGTGCGAATGGCGGGTTTCCGCCATCTGATGCCAAGGTGCCGACCGGCTCGACAAGCACCCGAGCTTGGCCTATGGATGCATTAAGCCGTTGAAGAACACGAATAACCACCGGCAATGCGAAGAGGAGCCCGGCATGGCTGAGTTTCGGGAAGTGCGTCGGTCATCGCTGTTACCGGACCGCATCGCCGCAGACATCATGGCGAAAATTCAGGATGGTGAACTGAACCCCGGCGATACGTTGCCGACAGAACATGCACTCGCGGGAACCTTTGGCGTCAGCCGCAATGTGGTGCGCGAAGCCATTGCCAGGCTGCGGTCTGATGGCGTCATTGAATCGCGCCAAGGGCGCGGGGCAATCGTCAAACCTGTTTCGGAGCGCGAAACCTTCCGGGTCGATATCCGCTCACTCGACAAGTCCGGCAACCTTGCGGACCTGTTCGAGTTGCGTGGCCTCCTGGAAATCGAAGCTGCGGGACTTGCCGCGATGCGTCGCACTGGGGCAGATCTCAGGGAGATGCGGGCGGCAGTCGCCATTCTGGAAGGGCACAAGCAGTTCGACGAACAGCGGCTGGAAGCCGACGCCGTCTTTCACCGCGCAATCGGCAAGGCGGCCGGCAACTCCTATCTCTTCGGCATCATCTGCTACATCTCCTCCAGGCTGAAGGAAACCACGCGGGTGACATCCGACATCTACGCCAAGGACGACCTGGTGGAGATCACTTTGGGTGAACATTGCAGGGTTCTTGAGGCCATTGAGGCAGGTGACAGGACCGGCGCCCGGGAAGCCATGGCGGCTCATGTTCAGGGCGCTGCGTCCCGTCTCAACGTTCAGGTCAAGCTGGGCGCCAGGGTTTAGCGCCTCCGGCCCATTTGCCTGCAAGTGAATTGTTCATGCGGTTGATTTCCACGTCAGCAAGCCGACGGTCTCAAGTGGGGGCTCCGGCTGACAGGGGCGTAGCAGCGGATCAGGTTCGGTACAGTCCTGTTCTTTTTAGGAGCCGTGTCAACTTGTTGGAATTGCGCTCTGCTCGCATTGCCTCATAGAGCTGCAGATCGAGTTGATTGTGTCTCCTGACGGTGTCGAGCTGACGATCTGAAAGCGAAAGCGCAGGATAGCGGCTCGGATTGTCCTGCCGCATTGTCAGGGGCAGGCCGGTTTCTTGCGAGATCTTCTCATAGAGATCCGGCATTTCATCGGTAAATCCCATGATATCCACCGAGCGACCTGTCGAAACAGCACGTTTGAAAAGGCTGTCGTGATCGTCGATCGGATCAAATCTGGAGGCAAGGAAGCGGTCTGACAGCTCTTGTCCTACTGCTTTTATTGGCGTTCCACCGAGATATCTGCATATTGAATTGTCGGGAATTGGTAATCTTCCCTGATCAAGGCTTTCGAACGCATCTGCCTCTGTAATTCGTCCATCTGCAAGAAAATGTCGAATGTGGGAAAGGACACGCTCTAACGGATCACGCAGAACTACGATCGTCAGCGTATCTTTTGGAAGATATTTCCGGACCCAGAAGCCGTAGTGTCCCCGAAACAGGCGATAGTCCGGTTTCTCCTGAAGCTCCTGCAGGGCCTCGTGAAGCGGCGGATAGCGGCCACCATGATGGGAAATCTGCGCCTGAGAGGGAACAACGGCTGCGTCTCCGACAGCCTGTTCCAGAGATAGGCGCAACGACGTGCCGGCTGTTTTCGGGATATGGCAGAAGAAGATCTTTCTATCAAACTTCAAAAACGTCTCCCTGTTCCTGCAGTGTATTAACCGCATTCGCGCAGATCAGCGCAGTCACAGGTGCGCCAGACGATCGTGAAAGTTTGAATATCCTATTGCAAAGCTGATGGTTCTTGAAGGGTGCGTTCTTTGCGGGGCACTAAGCGGATTTGCCTTCTGCTGCCCAGAGTGCACCGCGACGGATAATTTCCGTCACCTGGGGAATCTTCAGGTCATCCAGTTCGTGTCCGATGGAGCAGTAGAACACTCGGCCCTTGTCCCAGCGCCGTTTCCAGACAACGGGAATGACGGTGCCCTCGATCCACCACAGATGATCGCCTGAGAAGGTCGTGGTGGCCAGCACGTCGTTGGAGGGATCGACCAGCATGTAGTATTGCTCGGACCTGAGGCGGAAACTCCTGATGCCCTTGACGATCGGATCGTCTGGTTTGCAGATCGTCACGTCGTAGTCGATGTAGTCCTCCCTGGGCTGCAGATTGTCCGGCCAACCGGGAGGATGGGCGACGAATTGGCCTCCAATCAGGAAGTGGTAGGTCGGCCGGTCGCGGAAGGCATCTCCCATATGTCCGTGCCACCCGGCAATGCCGCAGCCGTTGGCGACGAGCTTCAGCAGCCCGTCCTCCTGCGGCTTGGTCATGTTGCCGAATTCCTGCTGGTGACCCGACCGGGCCGAGGACCAGATAGGCGTGATAAGGTCGACATCGGCAAGGTCCTCCGGGCGTTCCAGCGGTTCCATCGTATCGTAGACGGTAACGCTGAAACCATTGTCGCGAAGCAAGGCCGCGTACCAGTCGCTGAAATGGGTTGGTGTGTGGCCTTCCCAGCCACCGACAAACAGAACTGCCTTCATTTCAGACCCTTGTTCACGAAAGAAAGAATGGAAGCCATGTCGCGGTCGTCATATCCGGCTGATCCGGCGGCCTTCAGAACCGCATGATTGAGTTCCGCCTGCGGCATGACCACACCGCACGTGGATGCAAGTTCCAGCGCCAGCCCGACATCCTTGCGGGCAAGTGCGACCGTGAAGCTAACGTCGTGCGCAGTCTCATCCAGATAAAGCCCCTTGCGATAGGCGAGAACCGGAGCGGCAGCCGCCGAATTTTCAACGACCTCATAGGCTTGTTCTTTTGGGATGCCAGCTGCCGTGGTCAGGGTAAGGGCTTCTGCCAATGTCTGGTTGAGGCCATGAATGAGCATGTTGACGCCGAGTTTCATGGCAGCGCCTGCGCCGGATTTGCCAAGCCAGACGGTTTTCCGGCCAAGAACCTCGAAGAGGCGGGCCAGATCAGGCACATCAGTTGCTTCTGCTCCTGCCATGATGAGCAGCTTGGCATCCGCCGCCGCTTGTGTGGCACCGGAAACCGGCGCATCGACGAAGCGTCGGCCTTTCTTCCGTGCCGATAGCGCCAGACGTTCTGCCATGGGTACGGAAATGGTACCCATTTCGGCCAGAACCCGACTGCCCCCTGACGCCTCGAGCAAGCCATCCGGCCCGAGATAGACTGCCTCAGCAGCAGCATCGTCGGCGAGCATGGTGATCACCACATCCGACCGCTCAGCCAGGTCTTTTGGGTTGGCTGCCGAAAAGGCGTTGTGGGCGGCGGCGAAGGCCTGTGCAGTTCCAGCTGTCCGGTTCCAGACGCTCACATCCATACCTGTGGCGGCCAGATTGGCAGCCATGCGCACGCCCATCCGGCCAAGCCCCGCAAATCCGACCCGCATCAGGCGGCCTTGTCCGGCCGAATGCCGGAAATGGCCTGGATGAGATTGTCTTCGGTAACTTCCTCGGAGGTGAAAGTCCGGATGATTTCGCCGCTGTACATGGCGACGATCCGGTCACTTACATGCAGGACTTCCGGCATTTCCGAACTGATCACGATGACCGCATAGCCCTGGCTGGCCAGGTCGCGGATGAGGTTGTGGATCTCGGACTTGCTGCCGACATCGATCCCGCGAGTCGGTTCATCGACGATCAGAACGCTCGGGTGCATCGAAAGCCATTTGCCGATCACGATCTTCTGCTGGTTACCGCCGGAAAGGTTGCCGGCAAGCTGCTTCCAGCCGGGCGTGCGAATGTCGAGCCGGTCCCGGTACTGGTCAAAAATCGCGATCTCCGCGCCTTCGGCAACGAATGGGCCGGCTTTCAAGTCGTCTACTTGAGGCAGGGTCATGTTGTCTCGGCAGTTCATGCCCAGAACGAGGCCCTGCGTCTTGCGGTCCTCAGGCACCAGCGAGATACCCTTGGCGATGGCATCGGCCGGCGAGTGAATGGCAGTTTCTTCCCCGTTCAGGAAAATAGCGCCGCTGCTGGGTTCTCTGAGACCGAACAGCGTTTCGGCGATTTCCGTGCGGCCGGCCCCGACCAGGCCATAAAAGCCGACAACCTCGCCCTTGCGCACTTCGAAGCTGATGTCACGGAAAAGCGAACCACAGGAGAGCCCCCGCACCTCCAGCGCCACATCACCCAGTTCGTGATGGACGGCGTTGCGTGACAGGTCGAGCTTGCGGCCGATCATCAGCTGCGTGATCTCGTCCTCGGTGGTTTCGGCGGTGTTCAGTGTGCCGCGATACTGTCCGTCCCGCAGCACGCTGATGCGGTCGGTGATCCTGAAGATCTCTTCCATCCGGTGCGAGATGTAGATGATGCCGACGCCTTCGGCTTTCAGGTTGTCGATGACATCGAACAGAACCACCTTTTCCGCATCGGTCAGCGAGGCGGTTGGCTCATCAAAGATGACCGCCTTGGCTTCCACCGTCAGGGCACGCGCGATTTCCACCATCTGCTGGTTGGCGATGGAGAGATCGCCGACACGCGTGCGGGCGTCGAAGCCGACTTTGAGCATCTCCAGAATGCGGTTGGTCTGTTCATGCAGCTTTTGCCAGTCGACCCGGCCGAAGCTCTTTCGCGGCAGTTCGCCGAGATAGATGTTTTCGGCAACCGTCAGTTCCTCGGCGAGGCTCAGTTCCTGATGGATGAAGACGATGCCCTTGCTTTTTGCCTGTAGTGGCGACGTCATGACAACCGGCTGCTCGCTGACGATGATCTTGCCATCATCAGGCTGATAGATGCCGCCAAGCACTTTCATGAGGGTCGACTTTCCGGCGCCGTTTTCGCCCATCAGGGCATGCACTTCACCGGGCAGGACGGAAAAGGACACACCGTCGAGCGCGCGCACGCCGGGGAAGGTCTTGACGATGCCTTCCAGGCGCAAGGCTGGGGTGGTGCCGGTCATATTCTCAGCTCCTGTTTGCCTTTCAGGTTCAATTGACGGTCGAGGAACAGGACGGCAATCAGGATCAGGCCGATCACCAGATTGACTGTTTCCGTGTCGGCACCGATGTGTCCAAGCCCTTTTCGCAGAAGCTGGATGGCCAGAACGCCGCCGAGCGTCGAAAGTACGGATCCCGCGCCTCCGGTAAGCTTGGTGCCACCCAGAACCACGGCGGTGATGACCCACAGCTCATAGAGTTCGCCGTCGTTGGGATTGACCGAGCCGGATTCCGAATAGAACACCACGGCAGACAGGGAGGCGAGAAAGCCGATGATCATGAAGTTGATCATCATGTGTGGCCCGACGCGGATACCCGCATTGATGGCCGCAGAACGGTTGTCGCCGATGGCATAGGCGTTGCGCCCGTGGATCGTGCGGTTCATCACGAACCAGATCACGGCGGTCACGACGATCAGGAACCAGGTGGCGGTGTGCAGTCCCAGGAAATGGGCTTCAGCGAAATCAACCAGCGTCCAGTTGAGATGAGATGTGGGCTGTTCGCCATTGTACATGAACACAAGGCCGCGATAGCCGAGCATGGAACCGAGCGTGACGATGAAGGCATCGACACCGGTCTTCCAGACGATCAACCCGTTCAGAGCGCCCAGAACGATCCCTGTCAGCAATGCGAGTCCCCAGGCAATGGGAATGACGCCGTCGCCGAGGCCGGCGAAAATCGGCCAGGTCATGCTGTCGAGCAGGACGACGGCGCTCAGGGCAAAGGTCGCTCCGACGCTGAGGTCGATATTGCCGTTGATCATGATGATCGTCATGCCGATGGCGATGATCCCGATGGGGGCTGACTGCTTGAACAAAAGCAGCATGTTGTCCACGTCCATGAAGGCCTTGTCACTGAGCGACAGGAATTCGCCCGCGACCGAGAAGAAGACCAGCTCGACGAGAATGAAGCCCCAGATCGCGCCGCGTTTCAGAAAAGTGCTCAAGGTTCCCGGTTCCATCAATCCCTCCCTCACGCGATCGGCGACCAGAGCTTGCCGCGTTTGGCGGCAATATCCAGCCACACGGCAAGAATGATGATGATCCAGGTCACCACATACTGGACATAGAACTGCAGTCCGACGAGCAAGAGGCCATTCTGGATAAAGCCGAGGATCAGGACACCGATAACGGTCTTGAAGATCGTTCCGGAGCCGCCCATCAGCGATGCTCCGCCGAGGATGACTGCAGCCAGAACTTCAAGCTCAAGCCCCTGGCCAACCGTGTTCTGGCTTCCCAGTGACCGGCTGGCCTGGATGAGACCGGCAGTACCGACGCAGAAAGCGGACATGAGGTAGCAGGTGAAGACGACACGGGCTCTGCGAATGCCCGAGAAGGTTGCCGCGGTGCCGTTGCCTCCAACTGCGTAGACCTTGCGACCGAACGGTGTCTTGGCAAGGACGATCCCCAGAACAGAGGCGACAAGGGCAAACAGCAGGATCGGTACCGGAATGCCGAGGACGGTCGACTGGCCGAACACGCTGAACCAGGTGCCTTCCTTGTCGGCAATATCCATGTTCTTGCCGCCGGAATAGGTGAGGGTCAGTCCGTGGATCGCCGACAACATGCCAAGGGTCACGATCAGGGAATTCAGCTTCAGATATCCGACGAGGAAGCCGATGAAGGCGCCCAGGCACAGTACCATGGCGTACATGGACGGAATGGCGAGCAACGGCCCCAGCTTGTCGTGCAGATCGAGGACGACGATGGTGGCAAACGACATCATCGACCCGACGGACAGGTCGAGATTGCCGCTGATGACGACAAAGGTGACGCCGAGGGCCATCACGCCCAGGATTGCAGAGGAGCGGACAACGCCCATGATGTTGTCTGGGTCGAGAAAGCGCTGGTTGGCGATCGTGAAGCCGATCATGAAGACGGCGAAGGCGATCAGAATGCCCTGTTTCGCCAGAAATCCCCCAACGCCCGACAGACTGAAGGGCTTCATGGATTTTTCCTTGGAACTGCCGGGACGGCTGGCAGCCTTGCTTGATATGTCGGACAACAGACCCTCCCTCATCCTGTTGTAAAGTTTCAAACGAGCGTCATGCCACCATCGATCATCACCACCTGACCGGTCATGTAATCGCTTTCTGGTGACGCCAGGAACGTGGTCGTTCCCGTGATGTCGGACGGTGTCGCCACCCGGCCGCGCAGGATCTCGGAGGAGAATTCCTCCATGGCCTGTCCGGGCCGCTCGGCAGCGCCGATATCCAGAAGATCCTGGTCCACTTGTTCCCACATTTCGGTAGCCACGACACCCGGCGCGAAGCCTGTGACGGTGATGTTGTGTCTGGCAAGGTCTCTTGCGCCGGATTGCGTCAGCGAGACCACGGCCCATTTCGAGGCGCAATAGGGCGCGACATTGTCGAACCCCTGTCGACTGGCGACCGACGCGGTGTTGATGATCTTGCCGCCGGTGCCCTGGCCAATCATCTGGCGGGCGGCTTCCTGCATGCCGATCAGGCACCCAAGGCCGTTCACTCCCATGATGAAGTTCCAGTTGTCCTCCGTGACATCGAGAAAGTTCATGGGCTTGTTGACGCCGGCATTGTTGAACTTGACGTCCAGCTTGCCGAAAGTCGCAACGGTTTTCGCGATCATGGCACGAACCTGCTCACGATCGGTCACATCGACCTGAGCCCATGTCACCCCGGCGCCGGTTTCGGCAGCACGGTTGCGGTTGGCTTCGGCAACGGCACTTGCCTGTTCGCCGTTGATGTCCGCAAAGCAGACATCCGCTCCCTCGTTGATAAGGGCTTCGCCAATGGCACGTCCGATCCCTCGGGCAGCACCGGTGACGATACAGGAACGCCCGGACACTCGGCCCATGGTTTCCTCCCGGTCAATGTATTGGGAAAAAATGGGGCGCAAGGCTTGGCTCGCGCCCCAGTCGGGCTTGACCTTCAGGTTCAGAAGACAGGCTTGTCGAATTCGGCCATGTTGTCCTGGGTGATCTTCGGCGTGTCGAAGTAGTTCAGGAAAGGAACATCCTTGCCGGACAGGATATCGATTGCCGTCTGCAGGGCAGCTTCGGCATCGTCAACGGGCGACTGGTAGATCGAACCCCAGTATTCGCCGCGCTCCATCGCCTCGTAACCGACGGAGAAATTGGTCGCGCCGACGAAGATGATGCCCTCACGTCCGGCGGCCTTGGCGGCATTCAGCGCGCCGACACCCATGTTGTCGTCCCCGGCATAGACGCCGTCGATGTCGTCATACTTGACCAGGAACGCTTCCATGACCTTCTGGGACTTTTCGCGGTTCCAGTCGCCCGGCTGGGTCTCCACCAGGGTCACATTCGGGCAGACTTCCGGCAGGCGGTCTTCGAAGCCCTTGGCGCGTTCGATCGCAGTCGTGTAGCCCGGCTGCCCGGAAATCTGAACGATCTGGGCTTCGTTCTCGATGCCCATGGCCTTGAACTTGTCGCACATGATCTCGGCGGAACGGGAACCCTGGGTGATGTTGTCCGGACCGGAGAAGGACTTCACGAACTCGAAGCCCTGTTCGGCGATGTTCGAGTTGGTCACAATCACCGGAATGTCGGCCTTGAAGGCCTTGCGGACGGCCGGAATGACGGCTTCACCGTTCGTCGGCCAGATGATGATCGCGTCCACTTCCTGCTGGATCAGGTCTTCCATCTGGGCGATCTGCCGGGCGACGTCGCCGCCGGCGTCCAGAACGACGGTCTCGACATCCGCATTGGCGTCGGCTGCCGCGATGAAGGCCTTTTCATAGGTGGTTTGGTAGCTGTCGACGCCGACGTTGTTCTGCGTGATGCCGATCTTCATCGTTTCTGCACCGGCTGCACCAGACAAGGTCAGGCCTGCGACAGCCGTCGTGGCGACAAGCAGCGAACGGAAAGTGTTCATCGTTTCATTTCCTCCCTGAGAGACCATTTCGAATGGTCTGAATTCTGAACCGTGCCTCCTCCTGACACGGATATGCGCCCACCGTGAGCGTCACTCAAAAGCCTGCACGCCTCGGCAGAACGACGCCCCCTCGAAAATATCCAAAATGGATGTTCTTATATCCAAAATGGATTTTTTGGCCGTTTTTCTAATCGGCCACGTCGCTCACGCTTAGGAGGACATTCAATGTCGATCCAAAAAATATCCAAAACGAGGAAACGCAGCAGTGGTTCATCCCGTCCGGAAAACTGGAGCCGAGCGATGAACCAGCAAGAGGGAGAGTTGGTTCGCGAAAAGACTTATCTGACGCAACAGGCCAAGACGGAAATCCTCCAGGTTCTCAGCTTTCTGGAGAACTTTGAAGAAGAGATGGATGGTCTGTTGGAGATATCTGCTCCGAACCCCTATGTCAAAATGTCGACCTATCTGGTGAAAAGGCATCTGGAAGCGAAGGCGGTGACTCCGACCTCGCTCATTGGCGCGTCGGGCGTTCCCTACGCGACAGCCAGCCGCCGCATGCGCGAGATGATCGACAACGGCCTGATCGAGCAAAGGCCGCGGACGTCTTCCGGCAGAAGCTACTCCCTCCATCCGAGCGCCGACATGCTGGAGGCATGGACCCAGTTCAGCAGCCGTGTCCGCAGGATGGCGGCGCAATCGTTCGGGTCTGCCGATCTGCGCTCCGGCACACAGGACTATTATTTTGGCGGGTCCTATCTGGAAGCCCAGACAATCCAGCCGCCCCAGGTCCTGCTTGAACCCTTGAAACTGTCCGGCGATCTTCGTGTCCTGGTCCATGGTGATCCCACCTTCATGGTGATGCATGGTCTGAAACGCCAGTTCGAGCAGGTGGTCGGGTGTTCCATTCAGCAGCGGGCCTTTTCCATCGACCGGCTTCACGAAGAAGCGGTCAAGAACGCCCACAGGGCGACAAGTCGCTATGACCTGATTGCCCTGGACCTGCCGTGGCTGGGCGAGTTTGCCGAGAACGGGTATCTCCTGCCGCTGGACGAAGTGCTGGATGTCGAGCGGCTTCAGCCGAGCGATTTTCATACGGCCGGCTGGCAGGCAGCTCACTGGGGAGGCAAGCCATACGGTGTGCCTTCGCAGACCACGCCGGAACTGCTGTTTTACCGGAAGGATCTGCTGGCGGAAGCAGGGCTTGAACCGCCCCTCACGACGGACGCGCTGCTCAAGGCCGCCGCCCGGCTCAACGACCCGGTTCAGGGCAGATACGGAATTGCCTGGAACGCGGCACGCGGGACAGCGCTTGGCCATACATTCATGATGACTTGTGCGGACTTCGGTCAGCCTATTCTGGATTTGCCCAAACAGGCCGGTGGTTATGACGCCTCACGACTGGCAGACGGCGGCTACCGGCCTGTCATCTATTCCGAACGTGCACTCGATGCTGCCGAATACCTGATGGCGCTGTTGCAATATTCGCCGCCAGATATCCTGTCGATGTCCTGGTACGAGCGCGTCCGTCCGTTCGCCAGCGGACGTGTGGCGATGGCCTACGGCTATACTTTGCTCGCTCCTTACTTCGAACAGAATCCGGCCTGTGCGGCTCACGGCAAGGTTGGTTTCCTGCCGCATCCTTCCGGCCCGAATGCGCAGAATATCGCCCCGGTCGGCGGCTATCTGCTCGGCATTCCGGCCAATATCGCGCCGGAACGGCTGGAGGCGGCAGCCGAAGCGCTGATCGTCTTTACGTCGCCCGAAGCGCAAAAGCTCTACGTCGAACACGGCAGCCGCACCAATCCGCGCTATTCGGTTGGCGCGGACCCGGAAGTCCGGCGCCTGTCCCCGATCTTTGAAGCGGTGGACGCCATGTCCTGGCGGGATGAACTGCAGTTCTGGCCACGACCGCCGATCCCGGAAATCAACGACATCATCCGCATCTGCGGGGAGGAATGCCACGACATGTTGCGTGGCGTGAAGACGCCAAAAGCCGCGTTGCAGATGGCTCAAGATCGTGCCGACCGACTTCTGCGGGAGGCTGGAAAACTTTAATGGGAGGAATTCATGGACCCCAATCGGCTCAAGGGAAAAAACGTTCTGATTACCGGTGCCGCACGCGGCATGGGTGCAACCAACGCCGAGCATTTTGCAGCTCAGGGCGCCAACATCTGTCTTGGTGATCTGGACCTCGACGAGGCCCAGGCCGTCGCGGAGCGGATCAATGCGGCCGGCAACGGCAAGGCGGTTGCGGTCAAGATGGACGTGACCCGCCGCGAGGACAACGCCGCGGCGGTGTCGGCAACTGTCGAAGCCTTCGGCAGCATCAATGTGGGCCTCTTCAACGCCGGCCTCAACAAGCCCCGTTTCTTCATGGATATCGATGAGGACAACTGGGATCTCATCATGGGCGTCAACACCAAGGCAATGTGGCTGGGCATGCAGGAAACCGCCCGGCAGATGATTGCGCAAGGGCCACAGGATTTTCCCTACAAGCTGATCAATGTCGGCTCCATCGCTTCGCGCAAGCCGCTGGTGGATGTGACCGTCTATTGCACGTCCAAATATGGCTGCCTGGCTCTGACCCATTGCGGGGCCGTTGCGCTCGGCGAACACAACATCACCGTCAACGGCTATGCCCCCGGCGTGGTGGTGACACCGCTTTGGGAACAGCTCGACAAGGATCTTGTCGAAATCGGGTTCAAGGAACGGGCAGGACAAGCCTACGAAGACATCGCCAACAACGAACTGGTGATCAAGCGTGTGTCCTATCCGGATGACATCAAGGGCACCGCGTCGTTTCTCGCCAGCCCCGACAGCGATTACATGACCGGCCAGATGATCCACATCGATGGCGGCTGGTGCATCCAGTAACACTCTGAAAAACAATATTCTTTTTCACATGACGGATGTGCGCAGGTGCATCCGAAGGAGAGAGCCATGTCTCGCGCACTGTTACCCAACCTCCTGACGCCGCAGGATCTCGAACCGCATTGGCGCTGGGAGGGGCGTTTGCCTGCCTGGGGGCACACATCCGTCGATTTCGAACGCCGTATCGACCATGATCGGCTGCGCCGGTATCGCCTTGCCAGAACACGGGAGGCGCTGAAGGCCTCTCCCGCCGGTACGCTGCTGCTGTTTGACGTCAACAACATCCGCTACGTCTCGGCCACCAAGATCGGCGAATGGGAGCGGGACAAGATGTGCCGCTTCTGCCTGCTGACGGGCGATGATGCCCCTTACGTGTGGGACTTCGGTTCAGCCGCCGTCCACCACAAGAAGTTCTCGGACTGGCTGGTGCCGGATCATTGCCGGGCAGGTGTGGTCGGCATGCGCGGCACCATTCCGCCGGAATTCGGCCTGATGCGCAAATATGCCCGCGAAATTGCCGGGCTGATCCGGGACGCCGGCATGGCGGATATGCCCGTCGGCGTCGACTATGCCGAAACCGCCATGTTCCATGCGCTGCAGGCAGAGGGACTTAACGTGGTCGACGGACAGCAGATCATGCTGGCGGCGCGCGAGATCAAGAACTGGGACGAGATCCAGCTTCTGACGCAGGCGGCCTCCATGGTCGATGGCGTCTATCACATGATCTACGAGGAACTGAAGCCGGGCGTGCGCGAGAACGACATTGTCGCCCTGTCCAACAAGATGCTCTACGAGATGGGATCAGATGATGTCGAGGCGATCAACGCCATTTCCGGCGAGCGCTGCAATCCGCATCCGCACAATTTCACCGACCGCTATTTCCGTCCGGGCGATCAGGCGTTCTTCGACATCCTGCAGTCCTATCAGGGCTATCGGACCTGTTACTACCGCACCTTCAACATCGGCCGGGCAACCCCGGCGCAGCGTGATGCCTACGTCAAGGCGCGCGAATGGATCGATGCCTCCATCGCCATGATCAAACCCGGCGTCTCCACCGACAAGGTGGCTGAAGTCTGGCCCAAGGCGGAGGAGTTCGGCTTCCCCAACGAGGAGACAGCCTTCGGTCTGCAATTCGGCCACGGCCTGGGTCTGGCCCTACACGAGCGGCCGATCATCTCGCGTGCGGTCTCGCTCGACCATCCGATGGAAATCAAGACGGGCATGGTGTTCGCGCTGGAAACCTACTGCCCGGCCGCCGATGGCTATTCCGCTGCCCGGATCGAGGAGGAAGTCGTGGTGACGGATACGGGCGTCGAGGTGATCAGCCTGTTCCCGGCCGAAGAACTTCCGATCGCCAACCGGTACTGACCTGCCCATCGTGCCCGGCCGCGCGGCGGCCGGGCCCAGTCAAGGGACAACAAGATGAGCGCTGCGAAGAAAAAGAAACACAACACGGAAGAGTATCTGCGCATGTACACGCAGATGGTGCGCATCCGTGCCTTCGAGGACAACGCCAACCAGCTTTACCTGTCGGCTAAGATGCCGGGCCTGACCCACATGTATTCCGGTCAGGAAGCCGTGGCCGTCGGCATCTGCGAAGCGCTGACGCCCGAAGACAAGATCACGTCGACGCACAGGGGGCACGGTCACTGTGTCGCCAAGGGCGCGCATTTCAAGGAAATGTTCTGCGAGCTTCTGGGCAAGGAAGAGGGCTATTGCCGGGGCAAGGGCGGGTCGATGCATATCGCCGACCAGGCCAATGGCAATCTGGGTGCCAACGCCATTGTCGGCGGTTCCATGGGCATTGCCACCGGATCGGCACTCACCGCCAAGCGTCTGGGCACCGGGCACGTCACCGTGTGTTTCTTCGGAGATGGCGCGACGGCACAGGGGCTCTGGTACGAGGTCATGAACATGGCCGCGCTCTGGAAGCTCCCTGTCATCTATGCCTGCGAGAACAACGGTTACAGCGAATACACCAGGACCGAGGAAATCGCGGCCGGTTCGCTCACCGCCCGGGCGGAAGCTTTCGGCATCGAGAGCTTCAAGGTCGATGGCCAGGATGTACTGGCCGTGAACAAGCTGGCGGAAGAGCTCGCCGCCAGATGCCGAAAGGGCGAAGGCCCGTTCTTCATCGAACTCGACACCTATCGCTATCACGGCCACCACGTCGGCGACATCAACCGCGACTACTACCGCACCAAGGATGAAGAGACGGAGTGGAAGTCTGCGCGCGACCCGATCACCAACTTCGGCAAGTGGATGATCGACCAGAAGATCATGACCGCCGACGAACTGGTGGCCATCGACAATGAAATCGCCGCCGATGCGGAAGCTGCCGTCAAATATGCGCTCGACGCGAAATATCCGGATGTGCGGGAAGTGGACATGCATGTCTACGCCGGCACGGCCGCCTGAGGAGGGATGCCATGACACGTGAAATCACCCTGTCCAGGGCCGTCAACGAAGCCATCGCGGAAGAAATGCGCCGGGATCCGTCGATCATTCTCCTGGGCGAAGACGTCGCGGAGGCCGGAACGCCGTTCAAGGTGCTGTCCGGCCTGGTGGAGGAGTTCGGAACGGATAGGATCATCGACACGCCGATATCCGAACCCGGCTTCATGGGCATTGCCGTTGGTGCGGCGATGACCGGACTGAGGCCGATCGTCGATCTGATGTTCGGCGACTTTCTCTATCTAGTCATGGATCAGCTCTGCAATCAGGCCGCCAAGACCCACTATATGTCCGGCGGCAAGCTGAACGTGCCGCTGGTCCTGCGCACCAACATGGGGGCAACCCGCCGCTCGGCCGCCCAGCACAGCCAGTCGCTGCAAGCGCTTGTCGCCCACATTCCGGGGCTCAAGGTCGCCATGCCGTCTTCGGCTTACGAGGCCAAGGGCCTGATGAAGACGGCAATCCGGGACAACAATCCGGTGGTCATCTTCGAAGACAAGCTGATGTACAACGACAAGGCTCCGGTGCCGGAGGAAGAATACCTGATCCCCTTCGGTCAGGCGCACATCAAGCGCGAGGGTCGGGACGTCACGCTGGTGGCGACCTCCTCCATGGTGCAGCTGGCTGAGGAAGCAGCGGAAACGTTGTCGCGCGAGGGCATCAGCGCGGAGATCATCGACCCGCGCACGATCGTGCCGCTGGATGAGGAAACCATCCTGAAGTCCGTCCGCAAGACGTCGCGCGCCATCGTCATCGACGAAGGCCACCAGAGCTACGGCGTGACGGCGGAAATCGCAGCGCGCATCAGCGAGAAAGCTTTCTACCACCTCGACGCGCCGGTCATCCGCATGGGCGCCATGGACGTGCCGGTGCCGTTTTCGCCCGCCCTTGAAGACATCACCGTGCCGAATGCCGCAGGAGTTGCCGACAACGCGCGCAAGATCTGCCGCGGGGAGCTGGTCCATGCCGCATGAGGTGATCATGCCCGCGCTCGGCATGGCCCAGGACAGCGGCCAATTGCTGGCCTGGCACAAGAAACCGGGAGAGGCGGTCGCTGCTGGCGATGTGCTTTTCGAGGTGGAAACCGACAAGGCCGCCATGGAAGTGGAGGCGCAGAAGCAAGGCTATCTGACCGACGTCTCCGTGGAAGCAGGCAGCGATGTTCCGGTCGGACAGGTGATCGCGATGATCTCTGAAACCCCGGAAGGGGCTGGAAAAGCAGGCAATGCGCCTTCACCGGAGAAGACCGCCGATACGGCAGAACCCGCACCGGGCGGCGTGGAGGCCGGGGAGGATGAGCTTCCAGACGGACATCAGGTGATCATGCCGACACTCGGCATGGCTCAGGACATGGGCCTTTTGGTTGCCTGGTGCAAACAGCCCGGAGAAGCCGTTGCGGCTGACGACATTCTCTTCGAAGTGGAAACGGACAAGAGCACGGTTGAGGTGAATGCCGGCCGCGACGGTTTCGTGGCCGCGCTTCTGGCGGAAGCGGGAGAGGAAGTGCCTGTCGGCCAGGCGATCGCGGTGATTTCGGAGCAAAAACCGGACAAGGCAGTGTCGCGCAAGGCGGCTGGAGCACCAACCTCTGCAGCTGGTGAATCAGCGCCGGAGCGGCAGGAAAAGACGGAACCTGATAACACGCCTGCACCTTCTCCTGAAAAACGGGTGACGGCCAAGACAGCGCCCGGGGTGGCCGGGAGAGTTCTTGCGTCCCCCAAGGCACGGCGGCTTGCGCAGGAACAAGGGCTGGACCTGCAGCGTCTGGCCGATGCCGGCCATCCCCAGCCGTTTCACGTCAAGGATCTGGAGACCCTCAAGACCCTGCGCGCGGAAACGCCGGCGGCAAGTGCCACGGCGCAGCGCTTCGAACTCAGGGCAGAGGTATCGGGTACCGGATTTGCAGACTTCGTGGCCTGGGCGAAGGACAACGGCGGGCAAACCGATCAGGCAGTTCTGCTGGCCGGGTTTGCGGCTGCCAGTTTCGGGAACTTTCCCGCCAAAGTCCGCGTTGAGAATATGTGGCAGTCGCAAGCCTACTCCGTTGCTTCGCTCTGGCTTGGTCAGGTCAAACCGGCGGACGATGATCAAGAAGTGGACCTGCTGGTGCGTGACCTGAGAGCAAGCCGCATCTCGACGCTTCAGCTTGATGCAGGCAAATGCCCTGTCATCAGCATCCTGCGCCAGGGGGAGGATCTCGCTCTGGTGCTGGAATGGACCGGTGACCGAGTGACCACGCCTCAGGCGATTGACCTGCTTTCCAATTTCGCGGGTCGGATGGAGCAACCGCTCCGCCACCTGCTTTGAACCGATGGGGACCATTATGGACCATACCGATCTTTACATTAACGGCGCCTGGTGCGCGGGAGCGAGCGGCGAAAGGTTCGACGTTCTGAACCCGGCAACCGAAGAGGTGCTTGCCTCCGTCGCCTCCGCAGACATCAAGGACGCGGATACCGCGCTGGATGCCGCGGAAGCCGCGATGGCAAAATGGGCCGCCAAAACGCCGCGCGAACGTTCGGAAGTGCTGCGCAAGGCGTGGGAATTGATGACGGCGCGGCTGGAAGACTTTGCCCGCATGATCACGCTGGAAAACGGCAAGGCGCGCAGTGACGCCATGGGCGAGGCGACTTATGCCGCCGAATTCTTCCGCTGGTTTGCCGAAGAAGCCGTACGCGTCGACGGCCTCATCACCCATGCGCCTGCCTCTGGCGCGCGCATCATCGTGCAGCACAAGCCTGCCGGCCTTGCGGTTCTGGTCACGCCCTGGAACTATCCGGCGGCCATGGGCACCCGCAAGATCGCTCCGGCTCTGGCCGCTGGCTGCGGGGTGATCATCAAACCGGCCTCCGAAACGCCGCTGACCATGCTGGCGCTCATGCCTCTCCTGGAAGAAGCCGGCGTTCCGGCTGGCCTTGTCAATGTGCTGCCTTCCAAGCGCACCGGCGCGCTTGTCGATCACATGCTGCACGACCCGCGCGTGCGCGTCGTCTCCTTCACCGGTTCCACGGCGGTTGGCCGCAAGCTGCTGCATTCGGCGGCCGATCAGGTCCTCAAACCGGCGATGGAACTTGGCGGCAACGCGCCGCTGATCGTCTTTGACGATGCCGACCTTGATGAGGCGGTGCAGGGCACGATGCTGGCCAAGATGCGCAACCTCGGTGAAGCCTGCACGGCGGCCAACCGGATCTATGTACACGAAGCCGTTGCCGACGACTTTACCCGCCGACTTGTCGAGGCCATGAAAAAACTGAAGGTCGGTGACGGATCTGACCCGGATGTGGACGTCGGCCCGCTGGTCAATGCGGAAACCCGCGACAAGGTCGCGGACTTCGTTCGCGATGCCGTTGAAAAGGGTGCGAAGATCGAAGTCGGTGGCGACCTGCCGGGCGGAAAGGGCTTTTTCTATCCGCCGACGGTGCTCTCGGGCGTGCCCGAGACGGCCGACTGCGTGCACGACGAAATCTTCGGCCCCGTCGCAGCCCTCCAGACCTTCACCGATCAGGACGACGTGATCCGCAGGGCCAACGACACGGAATACGGTCTGGTTGCCTATGTCTTCACCAAGGACATGAAACGCGGCCTGCAGGTCTGCGAGAAGCTGGACTACGGCATGGTCGGCTTCAACCGCGGCCTCGTTTCCGATCCGGCGGCTCCCTTCGGCGGCACAAAGCAGTCCGGCCTCGGCCGTGAAGGCGGCCATGAAGGCATGCTGGAGTTCATGGAAACCCAGTATATTTCGGCAAGCTGGTAGGAGGTGGAGATGTCCGACGTGATCGCACCGCCTTCGGTCAGGGCGCTGGCCCGGCAGAAGGGCATAGACATAGAGAAACTCGCGCGCGACATCGGACGCACGTCCATCGCCCGCGAGGATGTGGAAGGCGAAGGCGATACTGGGATGTCGCCTTCGGTCTCAGCTTCTCCAATTGAAACAGGAGACCGCGGGTACTGGGACGTCGACCACGCGCTTTCCGGCCCCATAACGGAAGAACCGGTTTCAAGGTTCGCGCAGGTTGCCGCACAGAACATGGCCGCGGCCCAGCGGCTCATTCCCGCCGTCACCCATCACGACCGCGCGGAGATGACCGCCATTGAAGCCCTGCGCAAGGAATTGCGGACGGAAGCCGGCGAGCGCGGCGTGAAGCTGACGGCGCTGGCCTTCCATGCCAAGGCCTTGTCGAAGGCCTTGCGGGAATTCCCGAAGTTCAACGCTTCTCTCAGCTCGGACGGCAAGACGCTGTTCCTGAAGAACTACGTGCACCTTGGCATCGCGGTCGACACCGCCCACGGCCTGATGGTGCCGGTGATCCGGGACGTTGACCGGAAAGGCCTCTGGCAAATCGCGGCGGAAATCGCCGACCTTGCCTCCAGAGCACAAGAGCGCAAGGTGCGCCCTGATGAAATGGGCGGTGCATCCATGACCATCACCAACCTCGGCGGGATCGGCGGCACCGCCTTCACACCCATCGTCAACCCACCCGAAGTCGCCATACTCGGCATCACTCGCACCGAAGTGGCCCCCGTCTGGGACGGGGAGGCTTTCCAACCCGTCCAGATGGTGCCCCTCGATCTCAGCTACGACCACAGGGTCATCAACGGCGCCGACGCCGCGCGCTTCCTGAGCTATTACGCGGGTCTTTTGAAAGAGCCTCGGCGGATGTTGATCTGACGGGCTGTCTGCTGGATTTACCTCACTGCAAGATTGAGGTTCCCGGAATGTGTGTAGCTGCCTGGGAGCTTGTGGACGCTATGCGGTCCTTGAAAAACCTGAGGAATAGCCGGAACGACGTTATCTCTGTTCTCCACGAAGTTACCGAAATCGCGTTTCCGACTGTCCAGCTGCGCTTCGAACAGGATTGGTGCCTTGCCTTGCGTGTGCCTCTCCGGGGGTGGTGAATGAGCCGCTGGAACAGCGGACAACCTCTTCAGCACCAGCTCAAGGGCAGGGACTGATTCCGAAGGACAGCAGGAAACGGTCGATCGCTCTTGATATGGCCTCGGACGGATCGTCCGGGCAGGGGGTTCGGTAGATGTGCTGCCGGATGCCGATGTAGACGATGCCGCCGTGCAGGTTCCAGATATCTTCCATGACAGGTGTGACGCCGGAACTGGCCTCGTGCTCGATCTCGCCCAGGAGCGGCAGCAGGATGACGTCACCCAGATGTTTGAGATAGCGTCGGTTGAGTTCTGCGCCATAAAGGCCGGAAAACATGAAAATCCGCATCCACTCGTACTGGAAGATGAGTGTGCTGTATTCGGTGTAGAAATCGAGCAGGCGACGACGCAGCGGCACTTCCCGGTCGGTCAGCCGTTCCGGCCAGTCGGGAGAAAGACGTCCGAGGTACACCTTTTCGTAGACCGCCTCTATGAGGTCGTCCTTGGTGGCGAAATAGTTGAAAAGCAGCGATTGCGTGACGCCGATACGCTTGGCGAGATCGCGGGTGTTGCCGTCAAGGCCGACCTCGGCGAAGAAGGCGACGGCACCTTCAACGATCTGCTGGCGGCGTTCGGAAGGGGGCAGCCTGCGACGGCTGGAAGTGTCCCCTGTTTCGGCGACATCGGTCATTCCATTCATGTTCCTTTTCCTGCCTCCCTCATACGGCACGCAATAATCTACTTGCAATCTTCCGATTTTTATAGATCATCTGATCAATAAAGTTGAGCAGATGCTCAATAAGCGATGCTGGAGGGCGTCGCAATGGAATCGGGAGGGAGACGCCATGAAGGCATCGGCGGGCGGTTATGCCCGGGCATCCAGTTTGCGCAACGCGCTGGAAATGCTGGCCGCGAGCGACGGCAACGGCCGCGTGCTTGCAGGTGGCCAGAGCCTGGTTGCGGCCTTGAACCTGCGTCTCTCCGCAGGCGACGTCCTGATCGACATTTCCCGCCTGAGCGAGCTTTCCGGGGTAACCGAAACGCAGGATGGTCTGCGGATTGGCGCGCTGACATCGCATGCGGAGATTGGTCGTAACCCGCTGATCCGGCAGTCTGCTCCGCTTCTTTCACAGGCGGTGGAATTCATCGCCCATGCTGCGATCCGCAACCGCGGCACCATAGGTGGTGCGCTGGCTCATGCCGATCCGGCTGCGGAGTTTCCAGCCTGCGTTCTGGCCCTTGGCGCCACGCTTCATGTCGAGGGTCTCAACGGCTCGCGGGACATACCGGTGGAAGAATTCTTTCAGGACATTTTCGACACGGCCATCGAGGAGGGTGAAATCCTGACCGGCCTCTCGGTCCCGAAGGCAGGGCCCGGCGAAAAGCAGGTCATCGTCGAGGTTGCCAGGAGATCCGGCGACTATGCCCTTGCCGGAGTGTGCCTCGTCAAGCGGGGCGATGGACACCGGCTGTCGCTTTTTTCCGTCGGGCCCAAGCCGGTCCTTGCCGAAGGGGCCATGGCCGCTCTCGACCAGGGCAACATTGATGGCGCCGTTCAGGCACTGCAGGCGGAAATCGACCCACCGTCGGACATGCAGGCAAGTGCCGCCTACCGCCGCCACCTTGCCGGTGTCCTCTTACGCCGCGCCGCCGCCAGGATCGAGGGAGGAAACGCATGACAGAGATGTTCCGCGACAAGATCGACATCAGCCTGACCGTGAACGGGGAGCCCGTCGAGGCGCGTGTGCCGGCAGGTCAGCATCTCGTTGATTTCCTGCGCGGCGAGCTTGGCCTTACCGGTGCCCATGCAAGCTGCGAACACGGTGTCTGCGGTGCCTGTACGCTGAAGGTCGACGGCAAAGCCGTGCGCGGCTGCCTGATGCTGGCCGCCCAGGCGGACGGTGCCGACGTCTGGACAGTGGAAGGCCTGTCGGACCTGGGCGCGATAAAGGATCTTCAGGACGTCTTTGTCGAGCGCAATGCGCTCCAGTGCGGCTTCTGCACGCCCGGCATGCTGGTTGCCATTAACGAGCTGCTGGAGGCCGGCGGCATGCCGACGCGCGATCAGATCCGCGAACATCTATCGGGCAATTACTGCCGCTGCACCGGCTACGAAGCCATCGTGGATGCGGTTGAAACGGTAGCGCGTGTCCGCGCACGGAAGGGGGCCGCATGACCATTCAATTCGGTAATCCGGACCGGCCCAATTCCTATATCGGCAAGACGGTCCCCCGGCCCAATGCCCGGCGCCTGGTCCAGGGACGCGGCGTCTACGTGGACGACATCGTGCTGCCGCGCATGGTCCATGTCGCCTTTGTGCGCTCGCCCTTCGCGCACGCGAAGATCAACCGTATCGACGCCGAGGATGCAAAAGCGGTGAAGGGTGTGCTCCGGGTCTTCACGGGCGAGGACATCGCCGAGGTCTGCAAGCCATGGGTTGCTGTGCTCGCCCATCTGAAAGGCCTGAAGTCGCCACCGGAACACGCGATTGCCGTCGACCGTGCCTGCTGGGTCGGCGAACCGGTGGCAGCCGTTGTCGCGACCTCTCGCGCCGCTGCCGAGGATGGCGCGGCTCTTGTGGATGTTGACTACGAGCAACTGGACGTCGTCACCGACATGATGACCGCGCTCGATCCTGAAACGCCGGTGCTGCATCCGGATATGGGTGACAACCTCGCCTTCCGGCGCCTGCACGAACAGGGGGACGTGGACGAAACCTTCCGGACCGCGCACAAGGTCGTCTCGGCGCGCTTTGTCACCGGACGGCACACGGGCGTGACGTTGGAGCCGCGCTCGATCCTGGTCGACTGGAACCCGGCCGAGGAACAGATGACCGCCTGGCATGCAACGCAGGCGCCCCACATGATACAGACAGTTCTGGCCACTCATCTCGACCTGCCGGAAAGCCGGGTCCGGGTCATCTGTGAGGATGTCGGCGGTTCTTACGGCATCAAGGTGCATGTCTATCCGGACGAAATGGCGACGGCGGCAATCGCCAAGATCATGAAACGGCCGGTGAAATTCATTGCCGACCGGCTGGAAAGTTTCTCCAGCGACATCCACGCCCGTGATCATCAGATCGAGGCGAAGATTGCAGTAGGAGAAGACGGCCGGATCCTCGCCATGGATGTCGATGACTGGACCGCGATCGGCCCATATTCGGTCTATCCGCGCACTTCCGCCATCGAAGGCAACCAGGTGGTGAACCTCTGCGGTGGCCCCTATGACTTCCAGAATTACCGGGCCAGGACCACGGTCGTCTTCCAGAACAAGACGCCAACCTGCCAGTACCGGGCAGTCGGCCATCCGATCGCGGTCGCGATCACCGAAGGGCTGGTGGATATGGCTGCTGCCGAAATCGGCATGGACCCGGTCGAGATCCGCCGGCGCAACATGTTCAGGGATGATGCCTATCCGGTGACGTCTCCCGCGAACATGCGTTTCGAGGGGCTGTCACATCACGCCTCCATGGACAAGCTTCTGGAGCTGATGGATTACGACGGCTTGCGAGCCGAACAGGCAGAGCTCCGCAAGAAGGGCATCTACAGGGGCATCGGTATTGCAAGCTTCATCGAGCTGACCAATCCCTCGCCCTTCATGTACGGTATCGGCGGCGCGCGCATTTCGGCACAAGACGGTTGCACGGTGCGGATGGATCCGGACGGGTCGATCGTCGCCCTGTCCGGCGTAACCGAACAGGGGCAGGGCACCGAGGCGATGCTGAGCCAGGTGGTTGCCGAGGGTCTTGGCGTGTCCCCCGCGCGTGTGCGCGTCATTACCGGTGATACACAAGTGACGCCCTACGGTGGCGGCACCTGGGCGTCGCGCGGGGCCGGTATCGGCGGCGAGGCTGCGCTGCAGGCGGCGCGGGCGCTGCGCGGTTCCATCCTTGAGGTGGCCGCTTCCATGCTCCAGGCCGATCAGGCGCAGCTCGACATCCGCGACGGCGCTGTGGTCGACAGCACTTCAGGCGAAGCCCGCATGCCGCTCGAAGAGCTCGGCCGGATCGTCTACTTCCGTGGCGACACATTGCCGAAGGGCCTGCCACGGGAGCTTGTCCAGACACGGCACTTCATCACGTCCGAATATCCCTTTGCCTTCACCAACGGCGTCCAGGCCTCCTACCTCGAGGTCGATACGGAGACCGGCATCGTGAAGCTGCTGAAGCATTGGTGCGTCGAGGATTGCGGGCGGGTGATCAACCCGCTTCTCGTGGACGAGCAGATCCGGGGTGGCATCGTTCAGGGACTCGGCGGAGCACTCTTTGAGGAAATCCACTACGACGCGGAAGGCCAGCTCCTGAACGGCTCGATGGCAGACTACCTCGTGCCGATGGCAGCTGAAATGCCCGACATGATCATCGGTCACGTTGAAACGCCGACGGGGGAGAGCCTGCTCGGGGCCAAGGGCGCGGGCGAGGCGGGCACTGCCGGGTCTCCGGCCGCCGTCATGAATGCGATCAACGACGCCCTGCGGCCCATGGGCGCGCAAGTGACAGAAATGCCGTTCACGCCTGAACGGATCGTAAGAGCACTTGGAACCTTGAATGACTGAACCAGAGGAGCCTGGGAGGATAAGGCTCCGAATGCAGGGAGGAAAATCATGAAGTTCGTAACATTGGCAACCGCAACGGCCATGCTGGCCAGTTCTGCCGGCCTTGCCGCGGCGCAACAGGCGATCACGGTCAACATCGGTTCGTCGCATCCGGAACAGAATATCTGGGTCTACGCGATGAAGAACACCTTCCAGCCGGAAGTGAACCGGATCCTGGAAGCCGCCGGCGAATACAAGGTCGACTGGGTGGAGTCCTACGCCGGCACGCTCTACAAATTCACCGACACGCGTGAGGCCGTCATGGACGGCATCGTCGATGTGGGCATGGTCGGTACCGTCTGGGAAGGCGCGAACATGCCGCTTCAGAACGTGACCTATTTCACGCCGTTTGCCACGGAAGACCACAAGATGATCATCGAGATCTTCGATGATCTTTCGGCAAACCTGCCAGAGCTGCGTGACAGCTGGGCGGAAAACGGCATGGTTCATCTGTCATCGCTCATCACCGACAGCTACGACATCTATGCCACCTTCCCGGTCAACTCCATGAAGGATCTTGAAAACCGCAAGCTTAACGCCCCGGGGACTTCGGCCAACTGGTTGCGCGGAACGGGGGCAACGCCGGTCGACGGTGCACTGACGACCTACTACACCAACATCCAGACCGGCGTGACCGAAGGTACGCTGTCCTTCGCGTCGGGAATTCTGCCGACTCGCGTCTATGAAGTCGCTCCGGAACTCACCCGCGTGGGCATCGGCTCGATGTATTTCGGTGGCATCGCGGCCAACAAGGACTTCTTCGACGGTCTGCCGGAACCGGTCCAGGCAGCCTTCCGGGAAGCTGCGAAGGCAACGTCCGCGGCACACGGTCAATATGTCGAGGATCTTGCCACACGAGCACTCAAGGAAATGCAGGAAGCGGGGCTGACGATCCACGAACTGCCGGAAGCAGAAAAAACTGCCTGGGTGAACGGACTGCCGAATATCGTGGAACCGTGGCTGGAACAGACCGGCGATGCCGGCCGTGTCGTGCTGAAGGCCTATTTCGACGCCCTGCGCGCACGCGGTGCGGAACCGCTGAGGTCCTGGGACGAGGGGCTCTGAGAGCGGCCTTGCCTCACACCTCTCCCGCCCGGCATCTTGTCCGGGCGGGTTTATTGAGAGCGAACTGGACGTAACGATGACGGATGAGACCAGAACCGAGGCCGACGACGCCTATGTCCCGGCTTTCTCGGAAGCGCCTTTCGGCGCAATGCTCGGCGGCACGGCCGCCATCATGTCATCGGTCGGTACCCTTTCCATCGGCGCGCTCATGATACTGATCGTCGCTGATGTTCTTGGTCGAAACTTCTTCAACGCGCCGATTACCGGCGTTGCGGAAATCGCGGCACGCACCGTTGTTGCCATCGTCTTCCTGCAGGTTGCCGCTGCCATCCTGCAGAAGCGCCTGACCCGGGCCGATTTTCTCGTCCGGCGCCTTGAAAGCGTGTCGCCGAAAGGTGTCTGCCTGATCGAAGCCCTGTTCTCTCTCTGCGGCGTCATCGTGTTCGGTCTCATTCTCTGGGCTTCCTGGCCGAAATTCGCCAGTGCATGGGCGACATCCGAATTTTTCGGCGTCCAGGGCGTCTTCACCATTCCGACCTGGCCCTTCCGGGGCATTACGGTCCTGGGCTCGGCGGTGGCTGTTCTGGCCGCGTTCTACCGGGCGCACACAGAAATTCGCATGTTCCGGAGCTTTTCATGACGACGTTGACCATTGGCTTCCTGCTTGTCGGCGCGTTGATCGTTCTGGTTCTGCTCGGCATGCAAATAGCCTATGCGCTGTTCCTGGTGGCTTTTGCCGGGATCTGGATCATCCGCGACAACATCGACCTTGCCTTCCGAATGCTGGAGCTGACCGTCTACAGCGGCATTGCCGATTATCTGTTCGCGACCATTCCCCTCTTCGTCCTTATGGGGCTGCTGGTGAGCGTTTCCAACGTCGGGCGGGATACTTTCGAAGTTGCAGAGGAACTGCTGCGCCGGGTCATCTGCGGTCTCGGGGTCGCGACTGTCGCGGCCAACACGATCTTCGCTGCGGTCACCGGCGTCTCCATCGCCTCGGCGGCGGTATTCACGCGCGTCGCAGTCCCTGAAATGGAGCGCCACGGCTATCGCCCGGCCTTTGCTGCCGGCACCGTCGCGGGCTCATCGGTACTCGGTATGCTGATCCCGCCGAGCTTGCTCCTCATTATTTACGGGGTTCTGGCAGAAGTCTCCATCGGTGGCATGTTCATCGCCGGCATCGTGCCGGGGCTGATGCTTGCCGGTGGCTTCGTGACAATGCTCGTTGCCGTCACCGTGCTGTTCCCGGGTTTCGTTCTCACCGATCCGGCTGCTGCGAAGGAGCGCCGTCGCGACAGCGCCATCGAACCGATGCCACTTGGCCGGATGATCGCCAAGCTGGTGCCGATCATCCTGCTCGTGGTTCTGGTGCTCGGCGGACTTTATTCGGGATATTTCACACCAACGGAGGCTGGCGGTGTCGGCGCCTTTGGTGCGCTGCTGGTTGCTCTTTCACGCCGTTCCCTCAACCGCCATAACCTGTGGCGGGTGATGAAGCAGACCGGCGTGATCTCGGTATCGATCCTGCTGCTGCTCGTCGCTGCCAGTTATTATTCGCGCATGTTGTCGATTGCCGGCCTTCCCAACGCCATCGCAAGCCTCGTCAACGAGACCGGGCTCGGCCCGATGGGCTTCATGGTTCTGTGCTCGGCGCTCATTCTCGTCATGGGCATGATCCTCGACAGTACGTCGATCCTCCTGATCATGGTGCCGATCGCAGCGCCCATCGCGCAGCACATGGGAATAGACCTCAGCCAGTTCGGCATCGTCATCGTGATCGCCGTTGAAATCGGCCTCCTGACGCCACCCTTCGGCATCTCGGTGTTCACGGTGCACAATACGCTCAACGATCCGGACGTTTCCGTCGAACAGATCTTCGCGGGCACGATGCCTTTCATCGCGGTCATGCTGCTGGTTTTGCTGCTCGTTATTCTTCTGCCCGGCATTGCCACCTTGTTCTTGTAATGGAAAAAACAAGCGAGGACCTTCGGTTTGTCCAGGCAACGCCTTCATTCGTGGCCCCGAGACCGAACGACCGAGTTGGTGACAGCCTTTTTGACAAGACACATTGATGAGGCAGCGCGGCCTACCGGCTGGTGATCCTTCTGAGGAGGGTCAAGACACGTCCTCTATTCTGCTTACGCCATGCGGGGTGCAAAGTTCGGCAAGTACCGTGTGGATACGCGCGATGATTTCAGCCCGCGGCGATACGATCCGCTCCACGATGCCGATTTGCCTTGTCACTTGCGGATTGCCGAAAGGGAGTTTTGTCAGCCGCTGGTGATCCGGCTCCTGCAAGGCGACATGCGGAACAACGGAAACCCCCATGCCTTGCCGTACACATGTGACGATGGATCCGATCGTGTCGATCTCCGCAATGTCGTTGGTTGCGATCCCCATGCGAGAGATCTCCGTGTCGATAAGGTTGGCAAGCGGCACGGCGCTGCGAAATCGAATGAACGGACAGGTCGCAAGCAGGTCGGCGGGATCGGTGGATTTTGTGTCTTCCGGTGCGATCAGCCAGAGCGGCTCACGAAGGAAGGGGCTCCAGCGCAAGGCGGGCGGAATGCCGACATGCTCCGCGACCACGGCAGCATCGAGCCGTCCGGAAGCCACATCGGCAATCAGGGTTGAAGACAGCGAAACTCTCAGATTGGTTTTCAGATCGGGATACTGGTTTCGCATCTGGACAATGGCTCTCGGCAGCAAATTCAACGCACTGGAACGAACAGAGCCCAGCATGAGGGTGCCGGCGAGCTTGTCTCCCCGCAGATTTGCCTTGGTATCGTCTTCGAGACGTAACATCTCCTGAGCCATTTCAAGGACTTGAAGCCCCTGCGAGGTCAACTTCGGAGGACGGGACGACCGTTCGAACAGGGTAATGTTCAGTTCGACTTCCAGCGCCTGGATCTGTTGACTGACTGCCGATGGCGTCAGGTTTACGATCTCCGCCGCCTTGGTGAAGGTGCCATGGGTTGCGATAGCGACCAGGGTCTTGAGTTGACGGGTGTCCATACCTTCATCCAGTTTTTCTTAACATAAGAACCAGATTAATTCGCTTTTGTTAAGTCATTCTATCCGTTACCCAAGATGGCGGAGGAATTCAACCGTGCAAGCTGGGAGGCGGACGCGGTCACTTATCCCCTATCAAAGAACAATCCCTTTCCGCTTGCGGAGAGCAGAGAGACGTACGCATGAGCAAGAAAATCCTTGTGACCGGCCCCGACCTCGACCCAAGTGCTGCCGCGCTTGTGCAAGACCACGGATACGAAACCGTTCATACCCCAGCCTATGCAGACAGTGATGTGATCTCCACGCTTCTGGTCGAGACCGGGGCGGAAGGGATCGTCTCGCGGATGGGCCGACTGGATGCCGACGTCCTTGAAAAGGCTCCAAAGCTGCGCGTCATTTCAAAGCATGGTGTTGGCGTCGATAACATCGATCTCCAGGCAGCCGCATCCCGCGGCATTCCGGTACTTGTTGCAACAGGCGCAAATGCAGTTTCAGTCGCCGAACATGCGATTGCACTCATGCTTGCCACAGTGAAGCGCATCCTGCCGCTTGACGCAGGGCTTCGTGCCGGCCGCTGGGAAAAGGCGGGTTTTCTTGGCCGCGAGCTGGCAGGAAGCCGACTGGGCCTGTTGGGGATGGGGTCTATTGCACAGGCGACAGGCCGAATTGCCAAGGGCATTGGCCTGAGCCTGATCGGCTACGATCCCTATGCCGACAACGACGTATTCGAAAGACTGGGTGTAAAACGCTGCAGCTCGCTCGAAGAGCTGCTGGAACAATCCGATGTCCTCAGCCTTCATTGTCCGCTGACCGATCAGACACGCCAGATCCTGAACGCCGAAGCCATCGCGCGCATGCCGGAAGGCAGCTACGTGATCAACACGGCGCGTGGTGGGCTGATTGACGAAGACGCGCTGCTCGCTGCAATTCAATCAGGTCATCTTGCAGGCGCGGGACTTGACACCTTTGCCGTGGAACCACCCCAGGCGAACCATCCGTTCTTCAGTGAAAACCGCATCATTGTCACTCCGCATATCGGCGGCGTCACGCGCGAAGCCGGTGCACGTGTCGGAGTGGAGGCCGTGCGCGGCATCTTCCAGGTTCTGGATGGCCAGCCTGTCGCCCGCGAACGCATAGCAAATCGTGCACTTCTGGCCGACGCCGGTGCCATGTACGCCAAAGCAGGAGAATGAACATGTCGGTTGGCTTTCGTATTTGCAGCCGAAAACAAGCTGCGCCGCTGGAACTCGTTGCTGAATTTGCCAAGCTTCCGGTTGCCAATGTCTCCGACTGCATGGGACGCCTCGCAGCCGCCGGTCCGCGCTTGCGGCCGATGCATGCCTCCGGCGGCCTGGCCGGCGTGGCGCTGACCGTCAAGAGCCGTCCGGGTGACAACCTGATGCTGCACAAGGCGATCGACCTGGCCAAACCCGGTGATGTGATCGTTGTCGATGCCGGTGGGGATCTTTCCAATGCCCTCATGGGTGAGCTGATGCTTGCCTACGCCGTCAAGCGAGGGGTTGCGGGCTTCGTCTTGAATGGCGCAATCCGCGATGTCGATGCCTTTCTCAAGACCAACCTGCCGACTTTCGCCGCGGGGGTCACCCATCGCGGCCCTTACAAGGACGGCCCGGGTGAAATCAATGTTCCGATCAGTCTGGACGGAATGGTGATCGAGCCAGGTGACATCGTGCTGGGCGATTCCGATGGCGTGCTCGCGGTTCCACTGGATGGGGCCGAGAAAATTCTTCGCCAGACCCTGGCGAAACAGGATGCCGAAGAACGGCAGATGAAGGCAATCGCTGAAGGCAAGAACGATCGCAGCTGGGTGGACGCAGCCCTCAAGGAACGTGGTTGCGAATTTCCGGATTACTGAACAGTCTCAACAAAGGGAGGAGACAAATGCTTACTTACCTGAAGGCTTCTGCAATTGCAGGTGCGCTGGTTATGGTCGCTGGGGCTGCCATGGCCGACTATCCCGAAAAACCCATTGAGGTCATTGTCGGATATTCCGCAGGCGGCGGCACGGACGTTATGGCTCGCACCGCTGCACCGTTCATCGAAAAATATCTGGGCGAAGGGGCAAGCCTCGTCGTCAAGAACATGCCGGGTGCTAGTGGGCAGATCGGCATTACGGAAACGGCGAGATCTTCTCCGGATGGCTACACGCTCGGCACCTTCAACCTTCCGGGCATGATGGCGCGCACGATTGATCGTGAAGCGGAATATGATGCCGACAGCTTCACCTATCTCGCCAATGTGGTGAACGATCCCAACGTGATCGTCACCTCCAAGGCGAGCGGTCTCGACACGCTCGACAAGCTGATCGCGGAAGCCAAGGCCAATCCCGGGGCCATCACCGTCGGGATGTCCAGCCTCGGAGGCGATGATCACTTCGCGCTGATCAAGCTTGAAGGCCTGACCGAAACCGAGTTCACAATCGTACCGTTCAAGGGCTCCGCCCCGGCGCGAACCGCACTCATGGGCGGACACGTGGCGATGGGGATCCTCAACATTTCCGAGGTGGCCGAGTTTCAGGAAGAACTGAATGTACTTGGCGTTGCGACGCCGGAGCGCTCTGACTTTGCGCCAGACCTGCCAACCTTCAAGGAGCAGGGGCTGGACCTGATAAACGGATCCATGCGGGGCTTCGTTGCGCCTGCCGGCCTGCCTGAGGATGTACAGGCAAAGCTTCTTGCCGCATTCGAACAGCTTGCCTCTGATCCGGAGTTCCTCAAAGCCATGAAGGAAACCGCAAATCCGGTCGAAGTGGTAACCGGGGACGATTTCAAGGCATTGACCGAGGATCTGCATACCCTTGCAAAGCAGGTCTGGGATACGACTCCCTGGAACTGATGCGCGTTGCGCGGGGCACGCCCCCGCGCGGCCTCTCTTACTCAGATAAAGCCAGTGCCATGTCCGACCATCGTACACACCGCCTTCTCCGGCCCGAGACACTGACCGCTCTTGGCATCGCCGCGGCCGCGTTTGCTTTTCTCTACCCGACCTCGACATTGAGGCCGATATCTGCCCTGCTGCCAGCCGTGATGCTGGTCGGGCTGATCATCCTCTCGCTACTGCTTCTGATCGCAGATCAACGCAAGGCGTCGGCTGGTGAAGAAACAGAGCCCATGAGCAAGTCACCCAGCCGGGTCGCAGGTGCCTTTCTGCTGATCCTTGGCTACGCATTGGCCACCGACCTGATCGGCTTTTATCCGAGCACAGCCATAACCATTCCGCTCGTTGCCTGGCTCTTCGGCTATCGCAACCCACTTGGACTTGCAGTGGCAACCCTGGTCGTCGTCGGAGCCATCTGGCTGATCTTCGATTACGGAATGTCGCAAGACTTTCCGGCAGGACGCCTCTGGCAGGAGTGATCTCAATGTACTCCGATCTTCTCAGCGCACTTCCCGAAGTTTTCGGGCTGGCCAACTTTGCCGCTGTCGTCATCGGCGTGATTGCGGGCATCGTTGTCGGTGCAATGCCCGGCCTTAGCGCCACAATGGCCATCTCCGTGCTTGTGCCATTCACGTTCGGTCTCGAACCTCTGGTCGCGCTCGGTCTGATGGCCGGCATCTACAACGGTGCAATGTATGGCGGTGCCATCCCCGCTGTTCTTCTGCGCATTCCCGGAACCCCCGCAGCCGTTGCCACAACGTTCGACGGTTATCCGATGGCGCAAAAGGGCGAGGGCGGATTTGCGCTGCAAGTGGCCGTCGTCTCATCTTCGATCGGCGGCATCGCAAGTGCCTTTGCCCTGATGCTGCTCGCACCTCCGCTTTCCAAGGTCACGCTCCTGTTCGGCCCTTCGGAAGTGTTCTGGGTTGCCGTGTTCGGCCTTGCCAGCATCATCTTCCTGCTGGGAGGCAACCCGGTAAAAGGGCTGATCAGCGCCTGTTTTGGTGTCTTCGTCTCAGTGGTGGGCTCGGACCCGATCTATGGAAATGACCGCTACACTTTCGGACAGCTGGAGCTTCTGGACGGCGTCAATATCGTCATTCTGCTGGTCGGCCTCTACGCGCTGCCTCCGGTCATCGATCTGCTCGAAACGCCTTTGAAAACGGACGGCGTCAACAGTTCCAAACTGGGAACGGAGCCGATCTGGCGTGCGCTGCCTCGCATGTACCGCTTCTGGAAGACATGGATCCGTTCATCGATCATCGGGATCTGGATCGGGATTCTTCCGGGAGCCGGCGGTTCGATGGCTGCTTTCATGTCCTATAACGAAGCTCGCCGGGCCTCGAAAACACCCGATACCTGGGGCAATGGTGAACCTGAAGGCGTTGCGGCTGCGGAAACAGCTAACAATGCCGACACCGCTTCCGCGCTGATCCCGGCCCTGACACTTGGCATCCCGGGAACTGCTGTCGCTGCGGTCATGCTGGGTGGGTTGCTGGTGCATGGTCTGCAGCCGGGGCCCATGCTGTTCCGGGACAATCCGGACGTGGTATTCGGCTTCATGTGGCAGTTCCTGTTCGGCGCGATCCTTCTGGTGCTGCTTGGCGGGGCACTGGCAACGAACAGTTTTGCGCGCCTTTTGAATCTCCCGCGTCCTCTCCTGGGGTCGGTCATCATCGTCTTGATGCTGATCGGGGTCTATTCGATCCACGGACGGATGTTCGATGTCTATCTGATGCTCGGCTTCGGTGCGATCGGCTGGGTAATGGACAAGCTCAAGTTCCCGCTGCCACCGGTTGTCCTGGGTCTGATCCTGGGTGGGTTTGCCGAGGAAAACCTTCGTCTTGCCTTGCGGATCGGACGCGGCGACTGGCTGGTCCTGTTCTCGAACACGACCAGCCTGGTTCTGGTCGCCCTGACGATCGCGGTTGTCGTCGGGCCGATGATCAAGCGTCGGTTTCAGGCCGCCAAAAGGGAAGAGGCTACCAGCTGACAAGACCTTGAGTGTTTGACGGGAAACTTGCCTGAAAATTCAGGACCCCGGTGCAGAGCGATGAGTTCGCATCGGGGTTTTCCGCCGGTTCCATTCCTTTCCGTGAGATCCGTTTGCTGTGGTTTCTCGTTGATACGCCACAGTACCTTTCGGAGGACTGAAGGAGTCGCAACATGGGTAGGTTTCGACTGCTATTCGTAGCTCAGTGCATCCTTTGGAAAACAGCGGGCAAGATGGTCGATGAATGATCGGACAGCTGGCGGCAGCCCACGCCGCGTCGTGAAGACCAGATGCACGATCCCTTTCTGACTTCGCCATTGCGGGAGGACACGCACAAGATCCCCGGTAGCCAGTTCCGCGCTGCAGACGTGGTCGGGCAATAGCGCTACACCGAGACCCTTCTTCACGGCCGTTCGGGTTGCCGAAAAATCCGCGCAGCCCATCCTGGCCTGCTTTCGAAACGCGCGGGTTTCTCCCATATCGGTTTCGATGTGCCATTCGACTTCATCCGCGCTATCGCTCGTCGATAGCAAGGGAACTTTGTCCAGGTCATCGACCTCATGAACGGTCTGCGCAAGGCCTGGGTATGCAACCAGAATTCTGATTGAGGTACCGATCGTACGCATGGTCAGCGAGGCATCGCTGGTCAACGCCGTGCGCACACGCAAGGCGAGGTCAATGCGTTCCGAGATCAGGTCCAGCGCCCGATCGGCAGCTACGAGCTGCAGCCGTACCTTGGGGTGACGAGACAGGAACTCGCTTATCAGCGGGGCAACAACCTCAACGAGGCCGGTTGGGCATCCGAAGCGGATCAGCCCGTGCGGTTCTGCCCTGGATTCCGCAACCAGGGCATGGGCGTGTTCAGCTTCCGACTGCATGCTGCGGCAACGCTCATAGAATTGCTCCCCGATGTCGGTGACCCGAAACCGACGGCTTGATCTTTCGATCAGCCTTACGCCCAGGCGCTCTTCCAGAGCCGCTATTCGCCGGCTGAGCTTTGACTTGGGAACGCCGATCGCCCGGCCCGCCGGCGCAAATCCGCGATGCGCCACCACCTCGGCGAAATAAGCCAGGTCATTCAGGTCTTGCTGCATCTATCGTTCTTTCTATGGAACGCTAAGTGTTGAATTTGCCCACTACAGAAACGATCGTTCCATTTGCATCTTCATGTCAACGGCAATCGTGCCGTCAGACAGGAGAATGAAATGACACAGAACTTCGAGAACAAGGTTGTGGTTGTCACCGGCGGAACCAGTGGCATCGGTCTCGCGACGGCAAAAGCATTCGCATCTGCGGGGGCATCGGTCTTCATCACCGGTCGCCGCCAGGCAACTCTTGACGAAGCCGTCAAGTCCATTGGCGGGCGAACGACCGGCGTGCAGGGAGACATGTCCGTGCTTGCAGATATCGACCGGCTGTACGACGAGGTCCAACAGCAGCACAGCCAGATTGATGTACTCTTCGCCAATGCCGGTGGAGGTGAATTTGCCCCGCTCGGCGAGATCAGCGAAGAGCACTATCAAAAGACCTTCGATACCAATGTAAAAGGTGTCCTTTTCACCGTGCAAAAGGCGCTGCCGCTGCTGCGGGACGGAGCTTCTATCATCCTGACGTCTTCGACCACGGGCACCGCTGGGACACCGAACTTCAGTGTCTATTCGGCAACCAAGGCGGCAGTGCGTAATTTCGCCCGCAGCTGGATCCTCGATCTGAAGGACCGCAATATCCGGGTGAACGCCATCAGCCCAGGGCTGACCGAGACCGCCGGCCTCAACGATCTCTTCGGCGGCGGTGAGCAGGCCGAAGGTGTCAAGAACCACATCCTCGGCAATATTCCCTCGGGCCGGATCGGCCGGCCGGAAGACATCAGCAACGCAGTGCTCTTTCTTGCTTCAGAGGCATCGAGCTTCGTCAACGGCATCGAGCTGTTCGTCGATGGCGGCATGAACCAGATCTAAGTCCACGGTTGACCAGACGGTCCGAGCCGACAACCGGTTTGGCCGTCTGGTCCACGTGCTCACTTCGATACGCTCTCAAGGAGTCTCTTCGATGGAAATCGGAATTCTGGGCGCAGCGTCGCTCGGGCAGACCCTCGCCAGCCGGCTGGCCGCTACCGGTCACAACATAGTCCTGGCCAACAGCCGCGGGCCGGAAAGTCTGCGTGATGTCATCACGCGACTTGGGAAAGGGATTACCGCCGGCCATGCGGCGGAGGCCATGAACAAACCGGTTGTTGTCCTGGCCATGCCATGGACGAAACTCAGCAACGTGCTTGCGCCTGATATCGACTGGGACAACCGCGTCCTGATCGACGCGACAAATATCTTCACCAGCTATGCACCGTCGTTCGAGATCGATGACCTTGGGGAAGAGACCGGCAGCGAGATTGTCGCCCGCCTGGCCCCCGGCGCTCGTGTCGTGAAGGCGTTCAACACTCTTCCTGTCACCAAAATGATCGCGCCGTTACAGGAAGAGCGTTTGCGCCGTGTCCTGTTCGTGGCCGGTGACGACGAAGACGCTGTCGCCATCGCACGGCATCTGGTTTCAGACATCCATCTGCACCCGGTGTACCTCGGCTCGCTGGCGACAGGCGGGAGGCTGATGGAACTCGGCGGCGCCCTGAGCGGCCTGGAACTCTTCATCGATAGCGGCAGGTGATAGAGCTGACCCAACGGCCCACACGCGTGGCACCGATGACGACCCGGTCCTCGAGTAGCCGAAGGCGGTAGCGCAAGAATAGAAATGGCGGAGGAGGGAAGACAAGGTCCCGACCCGGAGCCATGCGCTAAAGTAGCCGAAGGCGGTAGCGCAAGGATAGATATGGCGGAGAGAGGGGGATTCGAACCCCCGGAACGCTTGCGCGCTCAACGGTTTTCGAGACCGCCCCGTTCAACCACTCCGGCACCTCTCCGCGGTACTTGCGATGTACGGGTCTCAAGTGGCGCGGAACATAGACACACTCTGCGCGCCCTGCAAGCCCGGAAATGAGTTCTTTTTTCAGTTTGTGGATTGGGGCTGTTTTTGCCCGGTTTGTCTGCTTCCTGGGCGCGAATTGACCGCCTGCAGACGTATTTGCGCGACGCGAAAAGCGGTCTGCAGGGAGCTCGGGGAAGGGGAGGAGGGAACACCATGGAGATTCGGATTGACCGGATGTCGGCTTGCCCCGATAACGGCCGTCAACGCCGATTGGCGTATCCCTGTTTGCGGGAATCGTGGTGACCACGAGAGGAATCGCCGCGAATGCGAGGGCGCCAGGGAAACGAAAACAAGCGGTTTTGCGGCAGAAAGGCCAGATTTCCGTTTGACAACGAGAACCGGCCGACTATATTGCGCGGGCTCGAAAAGGTTCGCTTTTTCGAGTTATGTTTGTCGTTCAAGGCCTGCCGGGCTTTAAAAGCTTCACGCTCAACCCGACACAAAGACTTGTCAGCCAGGGTCAAGACCTGGAGAGACAGGCGCCTCGGTTCGACCTGAAAAGCAGCCGGTTCGATGGTTTAACAGCCCGTTCCGGTGTGTCAAAAACGAAAAGAAGGACGTGCGAGACATGTTCGCAGTGATCAAGACGGGTGGCAAGCAGTACACTGTTGCCGCCGATGACCTCCTGAAGGTCGAAAAGCTCGATGCCGAAGCCGGCAGCACCGTCACCTTTGAAGAGGTTCTGATGGTCGGCAATGGCACCGACACCACCGTTGGCGCTCCGCTTGTCGAAGGCGCAACCGTGGTTGCCGAAGTGGTCGAACAGGGCCGTAACCGCAAGGTTATCATTTTCAAGAAGCGCCGGCGTCAGAATTCCCGCCGCCGCAACGGCCATCGTCAGGCTTTCACCCTCGTGAAGGTGACCGATATCCTGACCGGTGGTGCAAAGCCGGCCAAGAAGGCAGCGCCGAAGAAGGCAGCGCCGAAGGCTGAAGAAACCGCTGAAGCCGCACCGGCTGCAGCAGAAGGCGCCGACGACCTGAAGAAACTCGATGGCGCCGGTCCGGCAGCTGTGAAGAAGCTGAACGAAGCAGGTATCACCACCTTCGCTCAGATCGCAGCAATGTCCGCTGACGACATCGCACGCGTTGAAGAAGAAACTGGCCTGAAAGGCAAGTTCGAACGCGGTAATTGGGTTGAGCAGGCCAAGGAACTGGCTGGCAACTAAGCCGCCGCTCCCGAACCTAAAAAGTATTCGAAGAACGAGGAGTTCTAACGATGGCACATAAAAAGGCAGGCGGCTCGTCCCGCAACGGCCGCGACTCAGCTGGCCGCCGTCTCGGCATCAAGAAATTCGGCGGGGAAGCTGTGATTCCCGGCAACATCATCGCGCGTCAGCGCGGCACTACCTGGCACCCGGGCACCGGCGTTGGTATGGGCAAGGACCATACCATCTTCGCAACCGTGGAAGGCAAGGTAGAGTTCCAGGCGAAAGCCAACAAGCGAACCTACATTAACGTGCTCCCGGTAGCGGAAGCAGCGGAGTAAAGCCGACGTGAAGTTTCGAAACGCCGGCGTCCCGTAAGACCCCGGCAATTCGAGACAGGTCAGCAATCCGACCAGTCAAGATCCAAGGGGGAGATGGGGCGCCATCTCTCCCTTGATTTGTTTTGGCTGGAGGAAAAGATGGTTGTTGAAAGTGACGGTTTATTAGACGAAAGCAGTCTGGCTGCGGCCCCATTGCCGCAGGAAGCGGTTCGTGTGCGGCTCGACAAGCCGCGTATGGACGATTTGGCCGATATGGTGTTTCTGGCCAACAACAAGAAAGTGGCGGCAAACCTCTCCACCATGCCGCATCCCTTCGCATTGGACGATGCCCGGGCGCTGGTCGCCAAGGCCGCGATCAACCAGCCCCGTTCTGCAAGCTTTGCCATCCGCCTGAAGTTAACCGGCCGGCTGATCGGTATCGCGCGGTATGCCAATGTCGAGCCCGGCGGTCCGGTGCATGTCGGCTATTGGCTGGGTGAACCCTTCTGGGGCCAGGGTCTGGCGACAGAGGCCGTGCATGCACTGGTCGACCATGCCTTCACCTATCATGACATCGGCGAGCTGCAGGGATCCTGCAGGGTCACCAACCCGGCATCGCGCCGGGTGCTCGTCAAATCCGGATTTCAGTATCGCGACCAGGCCATGATCCGCTCTCTCGGGGCGGGTGGCTCGGTGCCCATCGAGCGCTATACGCTGGAGCGGGCTGTCTGGAAGTCGTTGAAAAGATGGGGGCAGGGACGATGAGCATGTTGCCTGAGCTGAAAACAAGACGCCTGATCCTGCGGCCGATCGAGATGTCGGACGCCGAAGCCATGGTTGCGCTGGCGGGCAAGGATTTCGAGGTCGCCCGCTGGATGACGTCGTTCACCTGGCCTTATGAGGACGGAGCTGCGGAAGCCTTCCTGAAGACGGTCGTCGGCAAGGATCCGTTCGAAACCGAAGCGCTGTTTGCCATTACGCTCGGTGGGGTGTTCATCGGGGTGGTTGCCATCGAACCGCCGGGTGACCTGGATGATCTGCCGAACCTGCCGACACTCGGCTATTGGCTCGGCCGGGCGTTTCAGGGGCATGGCTATGCCAGCGAGGCTGTAGAGTCTGCTCTCGCCTGGGCGTTCGAAGCCTTCGAGACGGACGCCATAGCCGCGCGCGCCTTTGAGGACAACTTCCGCTCCCGCGGTCTGCTGCGGAAAATGGGTTTCAAGCCCTACTCCATGACGGAACGTTTTTCGAAGGCACTGGATCGCAGGGTTTCCAACGTGATCGTCCGCCTGGCGCGCACCGATTTCGATGCACGCAAGGAAGCGGCCTGATGTCGCCCGTTCTGAAGACCGAGCGTCTGGTCCTTCGAGCCCCGCGCCCGGAGGACCTGGACCGCTGCGCCGAGCTTCTGGGGGACTACGAAGTCGCCAAGATGCTGTCGCGGGTTACCTACCCTTACGATCTGGAGCAGGGCCGGGCTTATCTGGCGCTGTCTGTCGAGCGCTGGTCGACATGGCAGGAGGCGGAGGAACTCGGTTTCCAGATCGACTGCGAGGGCCTGATGATCGGTGGCATCGGCTTCAAAAAGTTGCGGGAGACCCCGGAGATCGGCTATTGGCTGGGGCGCGCCTATTGGGGCAAGGGATATATGAGCGAAGCAGTGCAGGCGGCGGTCGCCTGGCTGTTCGGCAAGACGGATCACAAGTTGGTCGCCTGCGAAGCCATGACAGATAACCCGGCTTCGCTCGGCGTTGCCCGGAAATTGGGTTTCCGGGAAGTTGGTGAAGTGGGCTGTGCCAGCGTGTCGCGAGGCTGTACGATGCCCGCCATTCGCACCGAGATGACACGAACAGACTTTCTGAACGGCCATTGATCCGATCGGGATCCGGCCTGAAACAGGACGAAAAGAGAAAAAGAAAATGAAATTCCTAGATCAGGCCAAGATCTATGTGCGCTCTGGCAATGGCGGAGCGGGCTGCGTATCGTTCCGACGCGAGAAATACATCGAATATGGCGGACCGGACGGTGGTGACGGCGGCAAGGGTGGTGATGTCATCATCGAATGTGTCGACGGCCTGAACACGCTTATCGACTATCGCTACAAGCAGCACTTCAAGGCGGAAACCGGCATTCACGGCATGGGCCGCAACCGCACCGGCGCGCACGGCGGCGACGTTGTGCTGAAGGTTCCTGTCGGTACCCAGATCTTCGAGGAAGACAATGAGACGCTGATCGCCGACCTGACCGAGCTTGGCCAGAAGGTGATGCTTCTGAAAGGGGGCAATGGCGGCTTCGGCAACGCCCATTTCAAGTCGTCGGTCAATCAGGCGCCGCGCAGGGCCAACCCTGGTCTTGAAGGCGAGGAAAAATGGATCTGGCTGCGGCTGAAGCTGATCGCCGATGCCGGCCTGGTCGGCCTGCCCAATGCGGGCAAGTCCACCTTCCTTGCAACGGTATCGGCTGCAAAGCCGAAAATTGCCGACTATCCGTTCACGACCATTCACCCCAATCTTGGCATCGTGCAGATCGACGGTCGCAGCTTTGCAATGGCCGATATTCCCGGCCTGATCGAGGGGGCGCACGAAGGCACGGGTCTTGGCGACCGCTTCCTTGGGCATGTCGAACGCACCCGCGTTCTGCTTCATCTGGTTGACGGCTCCGGCCAGGAAGACCCGGGCGAAGCCTATCGGATCGTGCGCGGCGAGTTGGATGCCTATGGCGCCGGGCTTACGGAGAAACCCGAGATCGTGGCGCTCAGCAAGTGCGACGCTCTCAATGAAGACCTGATTGCCGAAAAGGCGGCGAGCCTCGAGGAAGCCTGTGGTCAGAAACCGCTGATCCTGTCCTCGGCCAGCGGCCTCAATGTCGACCGGGCGCTGCGCATGATCGTGCGCGCGATTGACAGGGACAAGGAAGAAGAAGCCAACCAGGTGCCTGCACCCGAACAAGAGGGCTGGCATCCCTGATGTCCCGCAGTCTGAGAGACTTCAGCCGCATCGTTGTCAAGATCGGCTCCGCCCTGCTTGTCGAGCAGGGCGAACTCAAGCGTAGCTGGCTCAACGCGCTGATCGCCGATGTGGTCAAGCTGTCCGATGCCGGTGCGGAGGTGCTGCTTGTCTCCTCCGGATCGATTGCGCTCGGCCGTGGTATTCTCGGGCTGCCGGGTGGGCCGCTGAAGCTGGAGGAAAGCCAGGCGGCAGCCGCAGCCGGTCAGATCGCGCTGGCCCAGGCCTATGCGGATGCCCTCAGCGCGCATGGCAAGAAGGCTGGTCAGATCCTGCTCACCCTTGGCGACACGGAAGAAAGGCGGCGCTATCTCAATGCGCGCGCCACTATCGGCACTCTGTTGAAGCTTGGTGCGGTACCGATCATCAACGAAAATGATTCCGTGGCGACTTCCGAAATTCGTTATGGCGACAACGACCGGCTGGCAGCGCGTGTTGCCACCATGGCCAGTGCCGACTGCCTTGTGCTTTTGTCGGATATTGATGGACTTTACACCGCACCTCCCCAGCAGAACCCCGATGCAGTGTTCCTGCCGGAAGTGCCGCGCATTACCCATGAAATCGAATCCATGGCCGGAAGCGCCGGGTCGGAGCTTTCGCGCGGTGGCATGAAGACGAAAATCGATGCCGGCAAGATCGCGACCGCGGCCGGAACGTCGATGGTGATCACCTCCGGCAAGGAACTCAACCCGCTTCAGCGGCTGGATCAGGGCGCCCGCGGCACCTGGTTCCCGGCGCTCAGTTCACCTGCCAGCGCCCGCAAGGCCTGGATTGGCGGCCATCTGGAGCCGCGCGGCGAAATCCGGCTGGATGCAGGTGCGGTCAAGGCGATGACGTCTGGCAAGAGCCTCCTGCCTGCCGGAGTGACATCTGTATCGGGAAGTTTTTCGCGCGGCGACGCCGTGACATTGCTCAACCCGGAAGGCCGGATCATCGGCCGGGGGCTGATTGCATATGACGCGGACGAGGCGCAGTTGATTGCAGGCCGCAACAGCCGCGAGATTGAAGCCATCGTCGGCTATCCGGGCCGGGCGGAAATGATCCACCGGGACGATCTGGTTCTGGAACTGCCCGCGCTCGAGTGAGTGTGAGCGAACCGATGGATGCCTTTTGAGGCAGAACGCGCTAAAACGCGGAAAGACTGGCGGCGGTGAGCGCCGCAAAACGGGAGCAAGTGAGTATGCTGGAAGTAGTCGAGGCAAAGACGACCGAGGACTTGATGGCAGAGATCGGGCAGCGCGCCCGTGCTGCCGGCCGGATCCTTGCCATCGCTCCAGCAGACCAGAAGAACAAGGCCCTGGCCGAAATGGCAGCCGCCGTTCGGGCTGCAACACCGGATATTCTTGCAGGCAACCGTCTCGATCTTGAAGCGATGAAGGCAGGCGGCCAGACGGCAGCGTTCCTGGATCGTGGCACGCTTACGGAAGAGCGGATCGAGGCGATTGCCAAAGCCCTTGAGGACATTGTCGCGCTGGACGATCCCGTCGGCAGCGTGATCGCCGCCTGGGATCGGCCGAACGGCCTGAAGATCGAACGTGTGCGCACGCCCCTGGGTGTTATCGGTGTCATTTACGAAAGCCGCCCGAACGTGACCGCGGATGCAGGCGCGCTGTGTCTGAAAGCCGGCAACGCCGTTGTTCTGCGTGGCGGCTCCGACACCATCAATTCCAACCGGGCGATCCATGCGGCCCTGCAGAAAGGCCTCGTCGCCGCCGGTCTGCCGGAAGATGCGATCCAGATCGTTCCGGTTACCGACAGGGCCGCTGTTGGTGAAATGCTGCGCGGTCTTCAAGGCAACCTCGATGTCATCGTCCCGCGTGGTGGCCGCAGTCTTGTCGAGCGTGTGCAGACCGAAGCTCGCGTGCCGGTCTTTGCCCATCTGGAAGGCCTGGTGCATATCTTCGTCGACAAGGCGGCCGATCTTGAGAAATCCGTCGAGGTGATCGTCAATTCCAAGCTTCGCCGGACCGGCATCTGCGGGGCGCTGGAAACATTGCTGGTGCATGAAGACGTGGCACACAGCCACTTGCCGGTGATCGTGAAGGCACTTCAGGAAAAGGGCTGCGAGATCCGGGGCGGTGCGATTGTGCGCGACATTTGCGAAAACATCGTGCCGGCAAGCGAGGACGACTGGTCGACTGAGTATCTGGACAAGATCCTTTCGGTGAAGGTGGTCGCGGATCTCGACGCTGCCATGGAGCATATCGCGCGCTACGGTTCCAACCATACCGATTGCATCCTGACCGAAGATCAGGCGACTGCCGACCGGTTCCAGCGGGAAGTGGATTCAGCCATCGTGCTGCACAATGCGTCGACCCAGTTTGCCGACGGTGGCGAATTCGGCATGGGCGCGGAGATCGGCATTGCCACTGGGCGCATGCATGCACGCGGACCAGTCGGCGTGGAGCAGCTGACCAGCTTCAAGTACAAGGTGCATGGCACCGGCCAGACCCGCCCGTGACGACAGCCCTTGAGGACCGCCAGGAATGCCCGCCCGTAATGACCAATCGTGAGTTCGCCTGAATGAGCCCCTTGAGTCTTGGCGCGGGACTGGACCGTGACTGGATGAAACTGCCCCATGCCGAGCCGGGCAACCGCATCGGCATTTTCGGCGGATCCTTCAATCCTCCTCATTCAGGTCACCGGCTGGTGGCTTCGACCGTGTTGAAGCGGCTGGGCCTGGATCAGGTCTGGTGGCTGGTGACACCTGGCAACCCGCTCAAGAGCCACGCGGACCTGGCGCCGCTGGAGCGGCGGCTGCGCCTGACGGCGGACCTCGCCGACCATCCACGCATGAAGGTTACCGCCTTCGAGCAGGTTCTGGGAACACCCTATACGGCCAGAACGCTGGTTGCCCTGCGCCAGATGCGTCCATCTGTCCGATTCGTTTGGGTCATGGGGGCTGACAATTTAGCCGGCTTCCATCGCTGGCAGGACTGGCGCGACATCGTCGGCTCGGTGCCGATCGCCATTGTCGACCGGCCGGGAGCCTCCTTGTCAGTGATGTCGTCTCCCATGGCAAAAGCCTATGAAAAATATAGGCTTCCGGAAGAAGACGCGGCACTTCTGCCGGAAATGGAGGCGCCGATCTGGACTTTTCTGCACACGCCATTGGACCGGACATCGTCCACCGATCTGCGCCTTGGGCAAAAGCGGTAAACAGCAGATTTGCCAAGAATTTCCGCGTGTCTTGAAAATGCCAAACGGGAAGCGGTATTATAGGGACGGTCGCGATGAGCGCGGCCGAGGTACGGTCAACCGGTCCTGCATCCAAAACGGGTGACGTACGAAGTCGGACGTTTCAGTTCGTGACGACGTTGGGCGCGGGACGGCATAAACGGCGAAAGGCACAACACCTGACCATGACCTTTGAAAGTGGGCGGACAGACATGTCCTCTCCTCTGCAGGCTTCCGTAGGTAAAGAACTTGCGGCAGACCTCCTCGATACGGTCCTCACCAGTCTTGACGACTCCAAAGCTGAGGACGCTGTTACCCTCGACATCGCAGGCAAGAGTTCACTGGCCGATTACATGGTAATCGTGTCCGGTCGTTCCCATCGTCACGTGGGCGCGATTGCCGAGCACTTGCTGAAAGACCTCAAATCGGCCGGCGCCGGATCGGCAACGGTTGAGGGTCTGAACATTTGCGATTGGGTGCTGATCGATGCGGGTGATGTGATCGTACACATCTTCCGTCCGGAGGTTCGCGGCTTCTACAATCTTGAGAAGATGTGGGCACCGGAAGAGGATGCGGCACCGCATTACATCGGCTGAGCCGGCATTGAGGCCCTGAGGCAGGGCCTCCGTCTGCTGCCGGGCAGATTTTTCACCGGATCGATCTCCGGCAGGGACTTATGCGCTTTACGCTCTTCTGCATTGGCAAAATGAAAGCCGGTGCGGACAAAGAACTTTTCGACCGATATATCGACCGCGCCCGCAAGACAGGCCGCGGTCTCGGCGTTACCGAAGTCATCCTCAACGAAATGCCGGAAAGCCGTGCGCAGCGCGCCGATGACCGCAAGGCGGAAGAAGCGCGGGGAATTCTTGCCGCGCTCAATGCCGGTGCGCGGCTGGTGGTGCTGGACGAGAACGGCAAGAACCTGACCAGCCCGGCCTTCAGCCAGAAACTGGAAGCCTGGAAGGATGAAGGTGTTCCCGACGTGGTCTTTGCCATTGGCGGAGCGGATGGTCACGGTCAGGAAGTTCTGAGCCGCGCCGATCTTAAACTCGCTCTTGGTGCCATGACCTGGCCGCATCAGATCGCCCGCATTCTTTTGGCGGAGCAGGTCTACCGCGCCATGACGATCCAGTCCGGTCACCCTTATCACCGTGTGTGAGACTTCTGAAAGAGCCCTGGGAGAGAACTGGTGATACCGGCACTTGAGACCGAAAGACTGATCCTGCGGCCGATGACCATGTCGGACTGGCCGGCGTACGAGGATTTGATGGCCTCGGATCGATCCCGGTATATGGGAGGCCCGCTATCGCGGTTTGCAGCCTGGGGCCTGTTCTGCCACGACATTGCGCAATGGCAGTTGATGGGGCATGGGGCCCTTATGATGGAGGCGCGCGGCTCCGGCGAGGTCTTCGGTCAGGTCGGTATCAATCATGGCCCGCTTTTTCCGGAACATGAACTCGGCTGGTTCGTCTATGAGCATGCGGAGGGCAGGGGCTACGCTTTCGAGGCGGCCGGGGCCTTTCGTGACTGGGCACGGCAGGAGCGCCGTCTACCGTCGCTCGTCAGTTATATGGATCAGGAAAACACCCGCTCGGCGCGCCTTGCCGAACGGCTTGGAGCGCATCTCGATGTCGATGCTGCGCGCCCGGACCCCAAGGATATTGTCTACAGACATTACTGATCGTGAAGGACAGGAGATGGGGTTTCCGCCGGAAAACCTGTTGTCGTAACGGCACTATGACCAAAAATTAACGATTGAAACGGCGGAAAAAGGCGAGAATGCCTGTATCTCGCCGCATTCGCCACGTAACGGTCATCGATCAGACAGAAGAGGGAATGCGATCCTCGGTGGGAGCAGAAGTTAATTGGCCGGTCACTAGGGTAAACGGTTCGTTAACGCAGACTGTGTATCGCATTGGAAGATAACCCTTTGGGAGCTTAGGCAGGTTGATAGCGGATCGCATGACAGCGGCGCGTTCGGAACTCGAGAGACGGAAGAAATTCCGCCCGCTCTTGAGTGGCCTGACTGCGGCCTTGCTCGTTCTGCCCCTGCCAGCCGGATCGACGGAAAGTGTCGATGAGACCACCACCCAGGAACAGGCGGCTCCGCCTGCTGAGGTGACTGCTGCACTGGAACGCAAGAAACAACGCGAAGAGGAACTTGCCGCGCTGTCGCGCGATATCGAGGTATCGACGGACCGGCAGGCGACCATCGCACGCGAAATCCGCGCACTTGATCGCGACCGGGACACGTTGAATGCCAAGATCATCAGCACGTCCGACACGATCAAGGGCCTGGAAGGCGAACTGACCGATACCGAGCGGCGGCTGCGCGCGCTGGGGGAGAATGAGGACGCGGTGCGCTTGTCGCTGATTGCTCGCCGCGACGTGCTGGCAGAAGTTCTGGCTGCCCTGCAGCGAATCGGACGCCGTCCGCCACCGGCGCTGGCCGTGCGTCCGAGCGACGCGCTGTCGGCCGTGCGCAGTGCGATTCTCCTGAACGCGGTCATGCCGGAGCTGAAGGTGGAAACCGAGGCACTGGCAGCAGATCTTGAGGAATTGCATCGTCTGAAGACGGTGATTGCTGAGGAAAAAAACCGCCTGCGCGGCGACGCGATGCGATTGGCTGAGGAAAAGTCCCGGCTGGAGCTTCTTCTGAGCGCGAAAAGGCAGGAACATCAAAGATCGGTACAGGACCTTCAGGAAGAGAAGGAGCGTGCAGCGGAACTTGCGGACAAGGCGGGATCTCTCCAAGAATTGATCGCGACCCTGGAAGTGGAAATCGAGAGCGCCCGGGAGGCGGCGGAAAAGTCGCGTCAGGCAGCACTCGAGGCCAGGAAAAATCCGTCGCGCTCGTATGATCCCTTTGCGGATCCTGGGCGTCTGGCACCGGCCATTTCGTTCCAGGAAGCCAAGGGCAAGCTGCCTCAGCCTGTTGCCGGTACGCTTTTGAAGGACTATGGCCAGGAAGACGATTTCGGCGGTGTGACGGAGGGTCAATCTATCGCCACACGGCCTGGGTCCAATATTACGTCACCTGCCGACGGATGGGTGGTCTATTCCGGACCGTTCCGTTCGTTCGGACAGCTCTTGATCCTGAATACCGGCGACGGCTACCATGTGTTGCTGGCCGGAATGGACCGGATCGATGCGGAGTTGGGGCAATTTGTTTTGACCGGGGAACCGGTCGGAGTGATGGGCGCAACCCAGTGGGCAAGCGCTTCGACGTTCGGTTTGGGCTCGACCCAGCCGATCCTTTATGTTGAATTCCGGAAAGACGGTCGTGCGATCGATCCCACACCCTGGTGGGCACGCACTGAAGAAGAAAAGGCTCGCGGATGATACGGAAAGCTTCCTTGCTGCTTGTGGGTGCTCTCATGGGAGCAGCAGCAATCACGACACTGTCCCAGATGCCGATCAATGTCTCGGTAGCGGCCAATGCGGCGGCAACGGATACGTACCGGCAGCTTAACCTGTTTGGCGACGTGTTCGAACGCGTGCGGTCAGACTACGTGGAAGTCCCTGATGACGCCCAGCTCATCGAGAGCGCCATCAACGGCATGTTGACCTCCCTCGACCCGCACTCCAGCTACATGTCTCCGAAGAGCTTCCGGGACATGCAGGTGCAGACCCGCGGCGAATTCGGTGGTCTCGGCATTGAAGTCACCATGGAAGAAGGCCTCGTGAAAGTCGTGTCGCCGATCGACGATACACCTGCCGCCAAGGCCGGTGTTCTGGCAGGTGACTACATCACCTACATCGACGGCGAACAGGTCCAGGGACTGACCCTCAACGAAGCGGTCGAAAAGATGCGCGGGCCGGTCAAGACGGACATCGTGGTCACGGTGCGCCGCAAGGGCCGCGCCGAACCGTTCGACATCACCATCACCCGCGACATCATCCGCATTCGTTCGGTTCGCTGGCGGGAAGAGGATGACGTCGGATATGTTCGCGTCACCCAGTTCAACGAACAGACCTTCGACGGCCTGAAGGAAGGCATCGAGGAAATGACCGCGAACATCGGTGAAGACAAGCTCAAGGGCTTCGTCATCGACCTGCGCAACAACCCGGGTGGTCTGCTGGATCAGGCAATTGCCGTTTCCGACGCCTTCCTGGACCGTGGCGAGATTGTTTCGACACGTGGCCGTGAAGCCGACGAAACCCAGCGCTACAACGCACGGGCTGGCGACCTGACAACCGGCAAGCCGGTAATCGTGCTGGTCAACGGCGGTTCCGCCTCCGCTTCGGAAATCGTTGCAGGTGCGCTGCAGGATCATCGCCGGGCAACCATCCTCGGCACACGGTCCTTCGGCAAGGGCTCGGTTCAGACGATCATCCCGCTTGGTGCCAACGGCGCCATCCGCCTGACCACGGCTCGGTACTACACCCCGTCTGGCACATCGATCCAAGCCAAGGGCATCGTGCCGGACATTGAGTCCCTGCAGGATCTGCCGGACGATCTGGTCGGCCGTGTCGATACCAAGGGCGAAGCCGGTCTTCGTGGCCACCTGGAAGCTTCCGAAGGTGAGGAAGAATCCGGTAGCCAGGCCTATGTGCCGTCCGATCCGAAGGACGACACCCAGCTGAACCTGGCACTCGACCTTCTGCGCGGTAATCAGGTGAACAGCGCCTTCCCGCCGGTCTCCGACAGCGCGGCTGTCAAAAACTAAATGAAAAAACGCGCGCCGGTCCGCCGGCGCGCGACTTGTCGTTCTCGTTCTGCGTATATCAAAAACAAACTTTCCGGTTCGGGGACATCCTGAAACCGGGCAATAGGCTCAGGACGATATGTCGAGCGAAGATCTCACAGCTCCTTTAGGCATGGGCAAGCGGCGGCTGGTCAGGCTGCCGTTCGGTCTTATCGGGGTCGGTATTCTGAGCGTGATCCTCACTTCTACGCTCGTCTGGATCACTGTCGTCGACGACCCGCTTGGCGGAGAACCCGTTGCCGTTCTGCCGCTCGACGCCATTGTCGAAGGCGTGACCTCCCAGGACATCGAAGTGGTCGAGATCCGCCCGGGCATCAACGGTGACCTGGGCCCGAACCTGCGACCGGAAAGCAGCAAGGATCTGCTTGGCCCGCGCTACGACATGGTCATGCGACCGGACGGACTGGGCCCGGAAGCTCCGGTGACCGGCCTGTCGATCAATCCGGACAGCCGTGTCAGCGAACGGTCCGATTTCGGGTTCCTGCCGAAGGTCAGCGATGCCGGTATCCGTCCGCTGGATGCCTATTCCCGGCCGATCGTTCGCGAGTTCACCTCGATCCCGAAAATTGCCGTCATCGTGACCGGGCTCGGCCTGAGTGAAACCGGTACCCAGAACGCCATTACCCGGTTGCCGGCCGATACGACCTTTGCGCTTGCCCCTTATGGTGAAGACCTGGACCTGTGGATGCAGCAGGCCCGGACCAAGGGCCATGAACTGCTGCTGCAATTGCCGCTGGAGCCATTCGATTTTCCCGACAATGACCCGGGCCCGCACACGCTGCTGGTCAGCCTGCGCCCCAATGAAATGATGGATCGGCTTGGGTTCCTGCTCACGCGGGCGACCAACTATGTCGGCGTCATTCCTGAAATGGGCGCGCGTTTCACGGCGACGAAACCTTCCATGGAGTTCCTTCTGGAAAAACTGAAGGCGCGTGGCCTGATGTTCGCCGACAACGGCACATCTTCCCGGTCCATCGCCGATGATGTCTCCAAGGAAATGCGCGTTCCCTTCAGTGGGGTGGACGTGGTGCTGGACGAAGTACCGCGAGAAGACGACATTAACGCCAAGCTGCTGCAGCTGGAAAGCGTCGCCCGTGCCCGCGGTGTCGCGGTGGCGACGGCATCCGCATTGCCTGTGACCGTGCGCCAGCTGGAAAAGTGGGTGCAGGATCTTGAAGAGCGCGGTCTCCAGCTGGTCCCCGTCAGCGCGACCATCGATCGATAATTCTGAGAAATTGAGCACCAAGAGGTATTCGTGACGAAGCTGGCACTCGGACCGGGATTTCCGGAACCCGTCGACGGTCTTCCCTATCGGCCCTGCGTCGGTATCATGCTGATCAACAAGGCAGGCAAGGTCTGGATCGGCAGCCGCGATGATGGAGGCAGTTCCTCCAACTACGAATATTGCTGGCAGATGCCGCAAGGCGGGATCGACAAGGGCGAAGCACCCGAACCGGCTGCCCGGCGCGAGCTTTACGAGGAAACCTCGATCAAGTCCGTTTCCCTTCTGGAAGAAGCCCCGGAGTGGTTCGCCTACGACTATCCAGAAGACGTCGTCCGCGCATCGCGCAAGGGCAAGTATCGCGGTCAGGCTCAGCGCTGGATCGCCTACCGCTTCGACGGATCGGAAGACGAAATCGATATCCTCACGCCACCGGACGGTCACACCGCGGAATTCAGCGAGTGGCGCTGGGAAGATGCCGACCGGCTGCCCGGTTTGATCGTGCCGTTCAAGCGCCCGGTCTATGAGCGCGTGGTTGCCGCGTTTTCACATCTGACCTCGTAAAACGAAGCTCATCCAACACGGGCTGAAAAGCCCCCTGGAACCTGCTGGGTTTGCGGTGCTTTTTGTCCGTGAGGTGCTCCAAAGCGTCAGCATTGGAGTCCCGCTTGTCGTTTTTCAAACAGACAGGCTGACTCGGCACGGCTAACATCCGGACCAAAATGCGGGGTAGGTCCTGGGTTCGCCTGATCGAACCATCAGCCGCCCCCGCGAAGATCGAGAGAGGAGCGCGGACGCGAAATCCAGATGCGCTCCAGCAATACGGGAGGTACGCCAATGTCTTTCGGCAAGGGGCTTTCACGCAAGCCGTCCCAGCCAAAAGGGCGTCAGTTGGAAGATGCGGCCCTGGACGAAGTCCGGAATTTGCTGGGTGATGAGCCGCGCCGGCGGGACCTGCTCATTGAACATCTGCACAAGATCCAGGACGCATTTGGCTGTCTTGAGGCTCGGCACCTGCGCGCATTGGCCGACGAAATGCGCCTGTCGCAGGCCGAGGTCTATGAGGTCGCGAGCTTTTACCACCATTTCGACATCGTACGGGAAGGGGATGCAAAGCCTGCACCTCTGACCATTCGTGTTTGCGACAGCGTTGCCTGCGCGCTCAAGGGGGCGGACGCTCTGGCTGCTGCGCTTGAAGCCAGGGTTGATCCGGCAAAAGTCCGCATCCAGAAAGTTCCGTGCATCGGTCGCTGTGCCGGTGCCCCGGCCGTGCAGGTCGGCAAGCGGGCCATCGACAACGCAAGCGAAGTGTCCGTGCGCGCTGCCTTGTTCGAAGGAACGTCCGATCCGGTGGTTCCCGATTACATCAAGCTGGATGCCTACCGCGAAGCTGGTGGTTACCAGTTGCTGGAGCGCGTGCGCGCGGGGGAACTGGATGCAGCGGCAATTGCGGACAAGGCGCTGGAAGCAGGCCTTCGCGGCCTGGGCGGTGCAGGCTTCCCGACAGGCACGAAATGGAAGATCGTCCACGACCTGCCGGCTCCGAAATATCTCACCATCAATGGCGATGAAGGCGAACCAGGCACGTTCAAGGACCGCGTTCACCTGGAACGCGACCCGCACCGGATGCTCGAGGGCGCGCTGATTGCCGCCCATGCGATTTCCGCCGCGCGCATCTATCTCTATATGCGCGATGAATACCCGGCGGTACTCCGGATCCTGAAGACCGAAATCGAGGCCCTGCGCGAAGCTGGCATCATCACGACCATCGACATCGAACTGCGCCGCGGGGCGGGAGCCTATATCTGCGGCGAGGAAAGCGCGATGATCGAATCGATCGAAGGCAAGCGCGGCCTGCCACGCCACCGCCCACCGTACATTGCCCAGGTCGGCCTGTTTGGTCGGCCGACGCTCAATCACAACATAGAAACCCTGTTCTGGATCAGGGATATCGTCGAGAAGGGTTCGGAGTGGTTTGCCAGCCACGGCCGCCGTGGTCACAAGGGCTACCGCTCCTTCTCGGTTTCCGGCCGTGTCAGGGACCCAGGCGTCAAGATGGCCCCGGCGGGGATCACCATGAACGAGCTTCTGGCAGAATACTGCGGTGGCATGGAAGAGGGGCATGTTTTCAAGGGCTACCTGCCCGGTGGTGCCTCCGGGGGCATCCTGCCCGCATCTCTTGCCGACGAGCCGCTGGATTTCGGTACGCTCGACAAATACGGCTGTTTCATCGGCAGCCACGCCATCGTCGTTTTCTCCGATCAGGATGACATGCGCGATGTGGCATTGAACCTGATGCGCTTCTTCAAGCACGAGAGTTGCGGTCAGTGCACGCCCTGCCGCTCCGGAACGGAGAAAATGGAACATCTGCTGGCAACAGGCGATTGGGACAAGACGAAGATCACGGATCTCGATGAAGTCATGCGATCGGCATCCATTTGCGGTCTTGGGCAGGCAGCCAGCAATCCGGTCACGTCGGTGCTGAAATTTTTCCCGGAGGAGTTCGAGAAATGAGCCAGGTCACTTTCTCCCTCGACGGTCGGATGGTCACCGCGGAAGACGGCGAAACCATCTGGCAAGTTGCCAAGCGTGAAGGCGTCGCCATTCCGCATCTCTGCCACAAGGACGCACCGGGTTATCGCTCCGACGGCAATTGCCGTGCCTGTATGGTCGATATCGAGGGCGAGCGCGTGCTTACCGCTTCCTGTATTCGCACCCCTGCCGAAGGCATGGTGGTGAAGACCGCCAGCGAACGTGCGTCCAAGGCTCGCGAGATGGTGTTCGAACTTCTGGCTGCCGACCAGCCCTCGCGCGACCATCATCCCGACCCGGAAAGTGATTTCTGGAAATGGTCCGACCATGTCGGTGTCGCCACCAGCCGCTTTGCCCCATGCGCCAAACCGGCCCAGGACATTTCCCATCCGGCCATCGCGGTCAATCTGGACGCCTGCATCGCGTGTAATCTGTGCGAGCGAGCCTGCCGGGAAGTGCAGGTCAACGACGTTATCGGCATGGCGGATCGCGGTTCGCACACGGTGCCGGTGTTCGATCTGGCAGACCCGATGGGTCTTTCCACCTGCGTTGCCTGCGGCGAATGCGTGTCGGCCTGTCCGACCGGGGCCCTGATGGAAAAGAGCCTTCTGGATGCCAGCGCCAGCAAGCGCGAGATCTTTGCCGAAGAAACCGTCGACAGCGTCTGTCCTTTCTGTGGTGTGGGCTGCCTGACGTCTGTCTCGGTGAAGGACGGCAAGATCGTCAGCGTCGAGGGCCGCGACGGCCCGGCCAACGAGAACCGCCTCTGCGTCAAGGGCCGCTTCGGCTTCGATTATGTTTCCAGCCCCGAGCGCCTGACCAAGCCGCTGATCCGCCGGGACGATGCGCCCAAGCGTGGCGACATTGCCATGACGCTGGAAAACCATCTCGACTATTTCCGTGAGGCAACCTGGGACGAAGCGCTCGAGCGAGCCGTTGGTGGTCTTAAAGCGGTTTATGACGCCAAGGGCGGCCGTGGCATCGCGGGCTTCGGCTCGGCCAAGGGCTCCAACGAAGAGGCTTATCTCTTCCAGAAGCTGATCCGCCAGGGTTTCCAGACCAACAACGTCGACCACTGCACGCGTCTCTGCCACGCTTCTTCCGTGGCTGCACTCATGGAGGGCATCGGTTCGGGTGCAGTGACAGCCCCGTTCAATGCAGCCGGCGATGCAGACTGCATGATCGTGATCGGCGCTCGTCCGGAACAGAACCACCCGGTTGCCGCGACCTACATCAAGCAGGCGGCCAAGAACGGCACAAAGCTGATCGTCATGGACCCGCGCGGCCAGGGGCTGATGCGCTTTGCCGACTACGGCTTGAAGTTCAAGCCGGGAACCGATGTGGCGATGTTGAACGCGATTCTCAACGTCATCATCACCGAAGGCCTCTACGACAGCCAGTATATCGCCGCTCACGTGGACGGCTTCGAGGCACTGAAGGAAAAGATCGTCGACTTCGCGCCGGAAGCGATGGAGCCAGTCTGCGGCATCGACGCGCAAACCCTGCGGGAAGTCGCAAGGCTTTACGCCACCAGTGCCAAGTCGATCATCTTCTGGGGCATGGGCGTTTCGCAGCATGTCCACGGCACCGACAACGTCCGCTGCCTGATCGCCATGGCGCTGACAACCGGCCAGATAGGCCGCCCGGGCACCGGCCTGCATCCCCTGCGCGGTCAGAACAACGTGCAAGGGGCATCCGACGCCGGGCTCATTCCGATGGTGTTCCCGGACTATCGTTCAGTTGAAAACCCGGATATCCGCGCCGAATTCGAAGACGCCTGGGGCCGCACGCTCGACCCCGTGCGCGGTTTGACCGTGGTGGAGATCATGGACGATATTCTGAATGGTGGCATCGAGGCGATGTTCGTTCAGGGTGAAAACCCGGCCATGTCAGATCCGGACCAGGCCCATGCCCGCAAGGCACTCGCCAGTCTGAAACATCTTGTGGTTCAGGATATCTTCCTGACAGAAACCGCCTGGCATGCGGACGTGATCCTGCCTGCCTCCGCCCATGCGGAAAAGCTCGGTACGTTCACGAACACCAACCGCCAGGTTCAGATCGGCCGTCCTTGCGTGCCGATGCCCGGTGAAGCACGCGCCGACTGGCAGATCCTCATCGATATCGCCAACCGCCTGGGCCTGAACTGGACCTATGACGGCGTCCCGGCGATTTATGAGGAAATGCGGTCGCACATGAACTCGCTGAGCAACATTTCCTGGGAAAGGCTGGAGCGCGACGGCACGGTCACCTATCCGGCGGATGCCCCGGACAAGCCTGGCAACGAGATCCTGTTCGGCCAGTCCTTCCCGACGGCAGATGGCCGCGGGCGCATCGTACCGACGGATCTGGTGCCGCCGGACGAGCTTCCCGACGATGATTTCCCGTTGGTGCTGACCACGGGGCGCATGCTGGAGCATTGGCACACCGGTGCCATGACGCGGCGTGCGGAAGTGCTCAATGCCATCGAACCGGAGCCAGTCGTTTCCATGAACCCGCGCGATATCGAGCGCTCGGGTCTGGATATCGGCCAGCAGGTGAGGGTGGAAACACGGCGCGGCGCAATCACGTTGACCCTGCGCGCAGACCGGGACGTGTCGACAGGCATGCTCTTCATCCCGTTCTGCTTCAGCGAAGCCCCGGCCAACTTCCTGACCAACCCGCAGCTGGATCCCTTCGGTAAGATCCCGGAGTTCAAATTCTGTGCAGCGCGGATCGGAACGGTCGGACAGCAGCAGGCGGCAGAGTGACGCCAGGTCTCGCCAGAATTCAAAGAACGAGCTAACTGCCTGAAGGCAAAAAAGGGCGGCCACTGGCCGCCCTTTTGGTTTTCGCATTCACGTGGTCAGAGCAATCAATTGGCAACAATCTTGACTGCAAGCAGATCCGGCAGGGTTTGCGGTGCTGCCATCGAACCCAGGATCTGTGCCAGCGGAACCGGGTTCGGCGGCGTCAGGGTGACCTTCAGTTCACCCGGATTGTCGAGGAACTTGGACGCTGCTTCAGTAACCATCTGCGTGAAGGCCGCATTCTGGATCGGCGCGGTCATTTGCGTCGCCTGTGCCACCAAGGCTTCCCGGAAGACATTTTCGGGGATGTTCTGAGCTGCGGCAATGTGGGCCAGGCCCTTCTTGGTGAGGCCGGCATCCTTGAAGGTCAGGGATGCATCGACGAACTGGGCAACAACGAGGGCCATTTGTCCCTGGTTCTCGGGATCCTCGAACAGGGACTTCGGTACGTTTGCAAGACGTGCGGACAATTCGGCGCGGCCGAGCCCTTCGACATTCACCATCATGCGCTCCAGGCGCAGTTCCAGCGTTGCCTCGTCCCAGTAGAGCCGGGTCTCGTCGGACCAGACGACCGTTTCCAGACCGAGAGCTTCCAGCAATTCCTGGGCTTCCGGGTCATCAATGGCCGCGACAGGCACTTTCAGCCCTTCGGTCCTGGCGTGAAAGCTGGTCGGGATTGGCGGCACCGTGGTGGACAGCGTCATCTCGGCTCTGCCGATTTCGGTCCGACCGAGGTCCGGAACGGCAACGTCCAGTCCTTCCAGTTCATAACCGAAAGAGCGCGGCATGAACGCGCGGGCCACTTCCATCGGGTGATCCTCGCCGAAGCTTGGGTCCGCCATCAATGTGCTGATCATGGCACGCATGGGCGTATATTCGGCGAATTCGATATCGCCGATCGCCGCCCAGTCGATCTTGACCGATGCACCTTCCGGCAGGTCCGGGGCATCGAGACCGACCATCATCATTTCGCCGATACCGTCGGAGTTGATCTCCGACATGGACATTTCCTTGATGGCGATTTCCATCGGCTTTTCTGGGCCAGGTGTCGGCACGGTCACGTTGATACCGCTGATGCGGGCATCGGTGACGCCGAACGACCGGTAGAACTGGAATACGCCGGTGATCAGTTCTTCAGGGGCTGGAACCTGCTTGGCAAACAGACTGTCGAACAGGGCAAGGATGTTGTTTTCACGCTTCAGAACGGTGACTTCTGAAATCGAGGTCTTGTCGACGGCAATTTCAATCGCCAGCCCGTCGGCGATGTCCTGTTTGGACTTGTAGTCGATCGCCGACGCCGAGCCGAGCATGACCACTTCATCGCCGGTTTCGGGAACATCGGGGTCGAACAGATCGAAGAACGCGGCCGCGTCCATGTCCGTGTAAACGGTCTTGCCCTGGCTGGTGGTCTGGTTCAGCATCTGGCCCGAGGTCGTGTCCAGGGTCTGCATCGACTGGCTCATGCTGTCGATCGTGTATTCCCCGATCCGGCCATCCACAGCGTCGGCCATGCGGTAGCCCGCAATCTGCATGGTGCCTGACAGAACAAGAGTGTCCTTGCCGTCTTCGATCTCATGCGCCTCGATGGTCATCGCCGTGTTGTCGGCCTTGACTTCGTCGTAGGAAGTCAGGAGGGCAGCTTTCACGAACGGCAGCCAGCGGCTGACCTGATGCGCCTCGTCTTCTGCCGGCACTTCCGGCATGGTGAAGCTGTAGTTCGTCGCGGAAACTCCGCTCAACCGGCCGTCGATCTTCAACCGGCCCTTGCCTTCGGCGCTGGCGGAAAGAACCATTTCTGAATCGTCGGAAAAGACCCAGCTTGCGGCGTCAAAGTCGCCGTCTTCATGGCTGAGACCTGTAATGGTGACCGTGCCGCTGCTGAATGAAAGCGAATAGGTTAGGTCGGTCAGCTTTTCCGGTTCGATATCCGTCGCGCCGTCATTGCCTGTGACATCCGTTTCCTCGGCCGGAATATCCTCGATGGTTCCGCTCAAGGAGATCGTGCTGTCGGTGAGGGTCAGAGTATCGGTACCTTCGTCGTAAGCGACCCTACCGTTTTCGACCTCGACACCCAGGCTCTTCAAACCTTCTACATAAGCTTCATAGGCGGTCTCGCCGGTGTCCTGCGCAAGGGCGGAGCCGGAAACCAGCGCAAGCGCGGTGCCGAGCATGAGGAGCCGGACTCGGGCCCTGGCTGGTTTGGATGAGAAAACGGAGGCGGGCTGAAAATTCAATGTCGTGGCTCCAATAAAATGATCGGAATCGAGCGGTTTGAACGAGATCGGTCCCGATAGGGTTGGACGTCCAAGTCCTCATCAAGACCTAGGCCATTCCATGACTATGTACCAATCACATGACAAGGTCGAATCGGGAAATGCCGGATCAGGATTGCGCGAGGAGCCATTCAGAACGCACGGTCTCGTCGGTTTCGACGCGCAACGCCGCGGTTTTGCGGGCCTGAAAATCTTCCTGTGCAGAAAGTTGGCCGAGTGCCCAGACGGCGGTGCCGCGAACAAGGGCGTCTGCATCGTCCAGCAGCGCTTCGATCTTGCCGAGCAGTGCAATTTCTCCGGAATTGCCGGCGGCAATCAAAACGTTGCGCAGAAACTTTCCCCGTCCGATCCGTTTCACCGGTGATCCGGAAAAGAGCTGGCGGAAAGCTGCGTCGTCCAGCGACAGGAGGTCTGCAAGCTTCGGGGTAATCATCTCCTCCCGGGCAATCAACTTGGCCTCCCTGGCAGCTTCGGCAAACTTGTTCCAGGGACAGGCAGCCAGGCAATCGTCACAGCCGTAAATTCGGTTGCCGATGGCTTTGCGAAACGCCTCCGGAATGGGGCCGGGGTGTTCGATGGTGAGGTAGGAAATGCATCGCCTCGCATCGAGCTGGTAGGGCGCGGGAAATGCGTTCGTCGGGCAACTGTCGAGGCAGGCGCGGCAGGAGCCGCAATGATCGCGTTCTGCTCCGCTCGGCGGCAGATCCAGTGTGGTGAAGATCGAGCCGAGGAAAAACCAGGACCCGAGATCACGTGACACAAGGTTCGTGTGCTTGCCCTGCCAGCCAAGCCCGGAAGCCTCCCCGAGCGGCTTTTCCATCACCGGTGCGGTATCGACGAATACCTTCACGTCTCCACCGGACCGGGAAACCAGGAAGCTGGCCAGTTCCTTCAAGCGCCCCTTGATGACATCGTGATAGTCGCGGTGTCGCGCATAGACGGAAATGCCGCCAGTGGTCTTGTCGGCCAGATGGGCGAGGGGATGTTCGTGCGGTGCGCTGCCGGGGCCATAGTTCATCGCCAGCATGATGACAGAGCGAACCTCCGGCCATAGCGCTTGCGGTGAGGATCGGCGGTCGGCGGTTTCCGCCATCCAGGCCATGCTGCCTTCATAACCCTTGTCCAGGAAGTGCCGCAGGCGTTCGCCCGCCTCCGGAATGCTGTCGGCAGCGGCAATCTTCACGCCGTCGAAACCGAGGGCGCGGGCCTTCTCCTCAAAGGCGGTCAGAAGCTTTTGGGTCTTTCGGTCCAAGGCCTTCGGCTGCTCGCTGGAACAACGTTCAGTTCAACCGGAACCGGTTGAACGCACGAAGAATGCGTCAGAAATCGAGATCCGCATAGGTCTGTGCGGCCGGCATGCCCAGCACCTTCTCGCCCAGGAGCGGGCGCATCGACGGCCGCGACTTGACCCGCGCATACCAGCTCTTGATGTCTTCCTGATCGCTCCAGGGCACTTCGCCCAGATAGTCGGCACACGACAGGGAGGCCGCAAGGGCGAAGTCGGCGAAGGTCAGCCGGTCACCGGCAACCCAGCGGCGGGAGGCGACCAGATAACCGAAGTATTTCAGGTGGTGATGGATGTTTGCCCGGGCAACGCGCAGGGCTGCCGAATCCGGTTCACCGCCGCCGGCGGATTTCGGCATGATCTGCTTGTAGATGCGTTCGCGCACAAGATGACCGATCACTTCCTGATCGAACTTGCCGAGGCTCCACTCGACCAGGCGTCTCGTTTCTGCACGGGCATCGGGATGATCCGGCATCAACCGGCGGTCGGCAACCGCATAGCCCCGGGTTTCGTCCAGATACTCCATGATTGGTCCGGCGCCGCAAATGGCAGGGCCTTCGTTTTCCACGATAACCGGCACGGTGCCTGCCGCGTTCAGCACCAGGAGCGCCTGAGGCCGCTCCCATGGGTTCACGTGATGCTCCTCGAAGGCGGCACCGTATTCGCTCAGGATGAGCCGGATGAACCTTGAAGATGGCGAGAACGGATGATGGTAGAGCGTCAGCATGAAGGGGTTAAGAGCCTGAACTGTGGCAAGACTACGTCAAAGCGAATGCCGAATGCTGCAATCGCCTTAACGGAGAGTTTGCCCCGAATATGGTTATCAAGGGTTTGACGGCGTGACTTCGCTTCGTCAAATAAGCGGCGACTTGGGAGACGCCCTGAGTCGCGAGACATACTTGGTCAGGCTGGTTTTCATCAAGCCATTTGGAGACAAGATACACAATGGACGGCCAAACGATTGTTAATGCTCTCATTTTGGGGATTGTCGAAGGTCTGACCGAGTTCATTCCCGTCTCGTCTACCGGTCACATCCTGCTGCTGGGGCATTTTCTCGGCTTCGACAGCACAGGCAAAACTTTCGAGGTTCTGATCCAGCTCGGCGCCATTCTGGCGATCCTGTCGGTTTATTTTGGCCGTTTGTGGACGCTTCTGATCACGCTGCCAAGCGATCCCTCCAGCCGGCGCTTTGTGGCCGGTATCCTGATTGCCTTCCTGCCGGCCGCTGTCATCGGCGTGCTGCTGCATGGTTTCATCAAGGAAGTGCTGTTCGAAACGCCCGCGCTTATCTGCACGACGTTGCTGCTCGGTGGCATCGTCCTTCTGTGGATCGACCGCCTGCCGCTGAAGCCGCGCTACACAAATGTGATGGATTACCCGCTGTCGCTCTGCCTGAAGATCGGCTTTTGCCAGTGCCTTGCCATGGTGCCCGGCGTTTCACGCTCCGGTGCGACCATTGCCGGTGCATTGCTGATGGGCACCGACAAGCGCTCGGCGGCCGAATTCTCGTTCTTTCTGGCCATGCCGACAATGGCCGGCGCCTTTGCCTACGATCTCTACAAGAACCGCAACGTGCTCTCGATGGACGATGCCATGCTCATTGGTATCGGCTTTGTCGCGTCTTTCATCGCCGGTGTGTTTGTGGTCAAGGGGCTGCTCGACTTCGTCTCCAAACACGGCTTCGCGCCCTTTGCCTGGTGGCGCATTTTCGTGGGCATTGCCGGTTTCGCCGGACTTTATTTCCTGGGCTGAGGCCGCTTTACCAATGTCCGGATCAGCGTGCAGCTTTTGTTGCGCTTGTCCGGACCGACGGAGCGAGTGTGACGCGGCTTGGCTCAGGCTGAACGGTTGAGCTGTCTCTTGGCCGCATAGGTCCCCGCCAATGCCTCCAGTTCGCTTGCAAGCTCCTGACGAAGGTCCTCCGGGCCAAGCAGTTCCGCCCCCGGCCCGAGCCATCGGACGAGCGGCAAAATGCGGGCCCGCTCGGTAGAGGGGATGCTGACGAGGATCCGGCCTTCTTCGGCCGGTGTGAAGACAGCGTGACGGTAATACCAGTCGGCGCTCAGCTTCTTTGCCTGTGCGGCAGTGATCAGGATCTCGGCTATCGCTTCTTCCTGCTCCCAGCGACGCATCGCCTGCGACAGCCATGCCCCGCCGAGAAGGCTCTTGATGGAGAAGGTCTTGTCGGGCCGGAAAAAGAGCCCGCTGATTTCCAGATCCCGCACCCGGTCCGCCCGATAGACCTTGAGCGTGTCCGTATCGACGCAGCGTCCGGCCAGATACCAAAGGTCCCGGTCGAACATGACCCCATAGGGTTCGACGTCATGGGCTTTCACGGTCCGCCTTGTGGGGTTGACGTGCTCGAAGCGGACCCGTTTGCCATCCAGGATACCGGCCATGAATCCGTCGAGGGCCTTCTGCCAGTCGCCCGTCGGTTCCGCCTTTGTGCCGGAATGAAAGATGTCGGGCGGGATTGGTTCGATGCCCACGATCCTGTCGGCCTCTTTTAAGAGCCCGTGAACCGTTTTGGGCAGGGACGCCAGCAGCTTCTTTTCCGCGGCCGCAAGATCGTCTGCCAGCGGTACCGTGCGGCTGGAGCGCACCAGCGCCATTGCAGCCAGCAGGGCGGCGGTCTCATTGCGGGTCAGCGCCACGGGTGGCTGAAGATAACCGCTGGCAAGCCGGTAGCCGCCTTCCGCACCACGCTCTGCATCCACCGGAACGCCAAGCGCGATCAGCCTGTCGATGTCGCGATAGATCGTGCGGTGGGAAACGTGAAACCGTTCGGCAAGTACGGTTGCCGGGACAAGTTTGCCGCCGGTCAGCAGAAGCAGGATGCCGAGTGCGCGTTCAATCGGGTTCATGGAAAATCGGGCTCTGTGAGGTCGGAACAAAAAAAATCATAACCTGAGAACAGAACGGGATCAAACATGACTCACTGCTGTCAGGATTGATTTGCCATTCTCATCTCGTCCCCAGGAAGGAACGGGCGTTCAGCCCTTAGGAGAAGAGAGATGAGCCTTGAGATCGACACCATTTTCCGCAGCCGCGCAAACAGCCGCAGTGTTCTGTTTTCTGCCCTTCGTGTTTGTGTGGCAGAGTTCCGGAATTATCTTCGCCGCCGGGAAACTAACCGAGCACTTTCTCGCCTGAACGAGAGTGAGCTGAAGGATATCGGCCTGCAACGCACAGAGCTCGGCTACAGCGAGCTGCACGACGACCGCTTCAAGTTGGGGCCTCGGCGTGGATAATCTTTTCCGGTGGCTGGCAAGTTCTCCTGTCAGCCGCCGGATCCGCGCATCAATGCCTTTATCTCCGGCTTGTTCCAGGCAAAGAACATCACCACAAGAGCGGTGAGAGCCGCGATGATCACACCGTAGAACGGCAGATCCAGATCAAGCCCGATCAGTTCCCCGCCCAGCAACGAGATCACGCCCGCCACCAAGGTGAAGACGGCAATGGTCACACCCATGACCCATCCCTGTTCCTTGTCGCTGACGGCTGCCGAATAAAGCCCGAGAAACGTCGGATAGGCGATGCCGAAGGCGAAGTAGAAACAGAAGACCGGCACATAGGTCAGAATTGCGCTGGGCGAGGCTATGAAAGCTGCCGCCGACACTGCCCAGACCGTGAAGGTCATGCCCAGAATAGCTTCCTTGCTGAACCGCTTTTGCGCCGGCACCACCAGAAACGTGCTGGAAAAGGCGAGGGCAATGCCGATCGTCAGCATCACCATCGAACCGCCGAGCGTGCCGTAACCGAAGCGGCTGGTCAGGTAGTTGTCGACGAAGATGTAGAAAGACAGGTTGGCGACGTGAAAGAAGAAGAACACCACCGTCAGCCGCATCACTGTCGGATACTTGCGGATACGCCACAGAAGCTCGAGGATTTCTGAAGGCCTGAACACGAATTTCTGCCGCTCCGCCTCGGCGTCGTGTGCATCCTTGAATGAGAACACCACCAGCAGGATGGCAATCAGCACCAGCACGAAACAGGCATAGAACGGTAGCTTGATGCTCGCCAGGTCGCCAAGCAGGACCGGGTCCGACAGGAGACCGCCGAGCAGTGGGCCGCCGACCAGCCCGAAGCTGACGCCGGTAATGATATAGCCCATGTTCCGGTTGCGGTCCTCGTCATCCGTGCTGCCATCGATCATCGCGGCCTGCGCGATCGGCTGGTTGCCCGCAGTCAACCCGGTGATCGCGCGGCCCAGGACCAGGAGCAGGAAGCTGTTGAGATAGAGCGCTGCTATGGTGAGCGCATAGCCGCCGAGAGCGCCGAACAGGCAGATCAGGATCGCATTCTTGCGGCCGATGACATCCGACAGTTTGGAGATGTAGGGCGCACCGAAGAACCAGCACAAGAAGAAGACGCCGATGATGAGGCCGTAATCGAAATGGCGCATCGCGTCGCTGGTGGACTGCGGCAACATCGACGTCGACGGTTCCATCACCAGGGAATTGATGATCGGAAACACCAGTCCCTGACCGAGCAGGTCGACAAAGACAACAAAAAGTAACGTGACCTTCGCAAGAAATGACATCTGCGCCTCCCGTCAATTTTGACGGTAGGCGAAGGAGCGGGATGCGGCAACGAAAAGCTGTGCCGGGTAGGGGCGGCGGATGAACGGTGCTGCATGCAGACGAACTGCTGGAGTGCGCTTACCCGCCCGGCACCGGGCAAGTTTCTTTCAACAGAAAACGGGCCCCGAAGGGCCCGTCGAAGAAGTCAGGTGCAAGCAGGCCTTACGCCGGCCGGTGCGCGTCGTACTGGCCGTGTTCGCGGTAGCGTTCCAGGTAGGTCGGCAAAACGGCTGCCAGCGTTGCCGGGGGAATGCCGATGCCTTCCAGAGTGCGGCCTTCCGCTTTGGCCTTGTCAGACACCACGTTGTCGGTTTTCAGCAGCTCGACCTGATCGGCTGTGAACGGCGCGTAGGGGAAGAGCTGCAGAACCTTGCCCAGGGCAGATGCGACCGGGAAGGGCAGCGGCAACAGAACGCGGTTGCGGCGGGTGACTTCCAGAACGTCTTCCAGGCAAGACTTGAAGCTTTTCACTTCAGGGCCGCCGAGTTCATACGTGGTGCCACCGGCAAGCTGGCCGTCGACGGCACGGGCAACCGCTTCGGCAACGTCGCAGACATAAACCGGCTGGAACTTGGACTCGCCGCCACCAAGCAGCGGCAGCACAGGCGAGAAGCGGGCCATGTCGGCAAACTTGTTGAAGAACTTGTCTTCCGGACCGAACACGATAGATGGCCGCAGGATGACGCTGCCGGGCAGGGTTTCCAGAACACCGGCTTCGCCGACCGCCTTGGAACGGGCGTAGGCGGAGCTGCTCTGCGCGTCCGCACCGATGGCAGAGATATGCGTGATCCGATCAAGGCCAGCGGCACGCGCGGCTTCCGCGATGGCTCGCGGACCGAAACTCTGCACCGCGTCGAAGGACTGTTTGCCGCTGGGGGCCAGGATGCCGACGGCGTTGACCACCGCATCCGCGCCGATCACGGCCCGGTCGACCGACCAGCGATAGCGCAGGTTGGCCTGTACCGGCATGATCTGGCCAACGGCGCCAAGCGGCTGAAGATGAGTCGCCAGATCGGGACGGCGGACGGCTGCGCGCACGCGGTAACCGCGCTTGGCGAGCGCCTGAACGATATGACGGCCAAGGAATCCCGATCCGCCGAAAACCGTGACGAGTTTGCCGTTAAGTGCTGTGGACATCCTGAAAATGCCTTCTGTCGCGTCCAAAAGGAGAGGCGGCCTGGAATTTGGCCGGCTCAGTCTGGGAGTTTCTTAGCCCTTTGCCGCGGGTCTGTGAAGGGCTCGCTGTGAATGAATAAAAAAAGTCGCACAGAGTGATTGACAAGCCCCGGAACCACCCTTACAAGCCCCCCTCACAGCCCAGGTGGCGGAATTGGTAGACGCACTAGCTTCAGGTGCTAGCGCTCGCAAGGGCGTGGAGGTTCGAGTCCTCTCCTGGGCACCAAATTTCGGTTTTGGACACACTACCAAGGTCCAGAACAATCTAAAAAAGCTCCGGTTTTCCGGAGCTTTTTTCGTTTCTGGGGCTGGTACGGCGTTTTGGCCTAATGGCCTACCGATTTCGAGAAAACATTGATGATCACCACCCCGCTAAGGATCAGTCCAAGGCCGATCAGGGCCGGCAGGTCGAGTTTCTGGTCGAACACCAGCCAGGCGACCATGGTGATGAGAACGATGCCCGCTCCGGACCAGATTGCGTAGACGATTCCCGTCGGCAAAACGCGAATCGGATAGGACAGCAGCCAGAACGAGATCGCATAACCGGCCACGGTGATGATCGAAGGCAGCAGGCGGGTGAAATTTTCGGTTTTTGCCAGTGCGGAAGTTGCGATCACCTCGGCGACGATGGCCGCGACGAGGAAAAGATAGGTGGCGGCGAGGCTGTTCGGCATCTCTGGCTCTTTTAGGCGGTGAGGGAGCTCCGGATGAAGGTACACAGACCTTTCGGGGAGCGAGTGGTTTTCGTGTCGTCTGTTTATACGAAAAAGGCCCGCGTGCGCGGACCTTTCTGAAGGCTGGGGCTGTATTTGCGGGCAGCAGTCTGGCGCAAATCACGATGCGCGATCCTTCTGGTTGAACGCGAGACGTTCTAGAAGGTGTATTTGCTTTCCAGCAGCAGGCCGTAGCGGTGATAGTTCTGGTCGAGAACCACTTTCTCGCCGGTGACGACATATCTGCGGTCGAAATTCGAGTGGAGCCACCAGTAACGGCCACCGACGCCCAGTTGCCAGTTCTTGGTCAGATCGACATTCAGCATCGCATCTGCTTCCAGACCATAGGTCCAGTCGCTTTCCCAGGTTCCTATCTTGTTGTAGCTCCAGGGGACACCTGCGACGTCAACCGACCAGCCGGCGCGTTGGCCGATGTCGCCTTCAGCAGTCATGCCCAGGCGGATCGCATGCCAGTCGCGGGACTGTTCGACAGTCAGGTTTCCGTATTTCGCCGAAACGTCGTCGGACAGGTACTGGTAGCCGACGAACCCTTTCAGCCGCACCTGGTTGTTTGCAAATTGCGCAAAGCCCCAGCCGCCGTCGAGAACAACATATCCGAGCGAGGTCTCATCGGTTTCGTCCATCTCGTAGCCAGAGAAATGCACATCGCCGCCGTCGCTCCTGCCGAGGCCGACATAGCCCCTGAAGAAGGTGTTGGACGTCGTGTCCTCGAGCGTTCCGACCAGTTCAGCGGTGTGCGAGGTCACATTATCCGTGCTGGAAATGTCGAAGCCGCTGTTGTCCAGATCGGAGCGCGACTGGCTGTACCAGTATCGCAGACCGATGCTGCCGCGTAGCGTCGATGGCTGATAGAGCTCGCCGGGCCCTGAGTAGACATCCGCAGCGGAGGCAAGGGGCGCCGAAGAAAGTGCAAGGAAGGCCGCAATCGGAAGGGACTGCAAAAGTCTTTTCATGGCTGAAACACCGCTTGTCTGATTACGCGGAAATGCGCGCTATTGGTGTGTCAGGTATTGCAATTTATGGTTAACAGTGCGTGAAGGCACACCTGTTTAAGCCAGGTGACGCAGCGTCCCGCCCGGCGGGCCTTGCAAAGGAGGCAGGCCCCGGCACAGACCCAGCACAGCCCCGGCAAGCCTTGCTGCGGGGTCTCTGGTGAAAAAATGACTTGGCTCAACCGCCTCCCGCACACTTTCGGGGGGAGGCGGCGAGTTACCAGTGATGGATCAGATCGGATAGCCCTGACCGGGATCTTCGATGGTGATCCAGCGCAGTTCCGTGAACTCGTTGATGCCTGCCGTACCGCCGAAGCGGCCATAGCCGGAGGACTTCACACCGCCGAAAGGCATCTGCGCTTCGTCAAAGACAGTCGGGCCATTGATGTGGCAGATGCCGGACTGGATGTCCTTGGCAACTTCCAGAGCTCTGCGGGTATCCTGCCCGAAGACGGCAGCCGAAAGGCCGTAGTCCGTGTCGTTGGCGATCTCGATGGCATGGGCGGTGTCGCGGGCGCGGATCATCGTGGTGACAGGACCGAAGCTTTCTTCGCCGTAGATGCGCATCTCCGGAGTAACCAGATCGACGATGGTCGGGGCCATCACGGTGCCTTCCTCCGGCACGCCGCCGCACAGAACCTTTGCGCCTTTCGCAACGGCGTCGTCAATCAGGGCTTTGACATGGTCGACCGTGTCGCGATCGACAACCGAGCCGATATGAACCTGTTCGGTTGGCGCACCCACTTTGAGAGCGCTGGCGCTGGCCGCGAATTTCTCCGCAAAGACGTCTGCAACGGACTGATCGACAACAACTTTTTCCGTGGACATGCAGATCTGTCCCTGGTTCATGAAAGCGCCGAACCGGGCGGCATTGACCGCACCGTCGAGATCGGCATCGTCGAGCACCACCAGTGAAGCCTTGCCGCCGAGTTCCAGAAGGCAGGGTTTCAGGTGCTTGGCGGCACGCTCTGCGATGATCCGGCCAACGCGGGTCGATCCGGTAAAGTTGATCCGGCGCGTCAGCGGGTGGTCGACCAGCGCGTTGACCACTTCTGGAGCGTCAGCTGCATCGTGGGTCAGGATGTTCAGGACGCCCTTGGGCAAGCCCGCATCAGCCATGACGTTACCCAGAAGCCTGTGCAGGCCAGGGCATTTCTCGGAGGCCTTCATCACCACCGTGTTGCCGCAGGCAATCGGCAGCGCGAAACAGCGGACACCCAAAATGGTCGGAGCGTTCCACGGCGCCATGCCGACCAGAACGCCAACGGGCTGGCGGTAACCCATGGAAAAGGATCCGGGCTTGTCGGAGGGGATGATCTCGCCCTTGATCTGAGTGGTGGAAGCGGCCGCTTCACGCAGGATCTTGGCGGCGAACATGTTGTTGAAACCGAGCCATGGCGCAGTCGCCCCTGTCTCGCGAATGCCGACCTCGACGAACTGCGGCGTGCGTTCTTCCATGAGATCGGCAGCCTTGTTGAGGATCTTGCGCCGTTCACTCGGGCCAGTCTTCGACCACGCGGCAAAGGCAGCCTGCGCGGACTGTACAGCCTTGTCGACGTCGGCCGCCACCGCGGCTGCCGCCACGCTGGCGCGTTCGCCGCTGACCGGGTTCTTGCGTTCGAAGACAGCCGCGTTGCTGGCTGCCTGGTCCTCGTTGTCGATGAAAAGGCCGTAGTCCATGGGATCCTCCGTTGTGTTGGTCTTGTTTGGTCCCGTCAGTCGTCCGGGCCTGCGAACAGGGCGGAGTAGACGAGTGTCTGGTTGGCGTGTTCGCGCATGATCGATTCAGCGCGCTGTGGGTCGCGTTTCGAGATCGCGTCGAAGATGAGGCGGTGCTGCATGTTGCCCAGGCGCAGGCGCATCATGTCTTCTTCGGCCTTGTCGGCGCTGAACACCACCGTGCCCAGCTTGAGCATCGGGAGGCTTTCCATGCGATCGAACGCATAGCCGATGTAGTCGTTGCCGCACTGGCGCATGATCGTCTCGTGAAAGGCGACATTGCCGTCCTGATAGCGCGAGATCTTGTCACCATCCGCCGATGTGTCAGTTAGCGCGATGTCCATGTCCTTGATGACGGATTTCAGCGTCGCCTCGACATCCTTGCTCATGCCGCTCTTGGCAAGCGTGCCGGCAGCCAGGCCTTCCAGTACACCGCGCACCTCGTAGGCATGCTTGATGTCGCCCAGATTGAATTCCTGCACCGTGAAGCCGCGACCGTCTCGCTTCTTGATGAGACCTTCCACCTCCAGCGCGCGCAATGCCAGCCGCGCAGGTGTTCGCGACACGTCGAACATGTCGGCAACGCTCACTTCGCTGATCTTCGAGCCCGGTGCCAGCGAGCCGTCCATGATCATGCGATGAAGAACTGCCAGCACGCGCTTGTCGGACGGGGCTGTTTCATTTGCCTTGGTCGTCATCTGTCCTTGCCATTTTCGGATCCATACCTGTTCGAAGGCATGGACCTTATCATGAGCATTTTCATATTTATGTATCCAAAAATAGCGCATTGTCATTACAAAATTTCTGAAATCACCGTTATTGGATGCAATATGTTGCAAAGTTGAAAATTTATGGATACAAAGTTTATGCGCGATCAAACGCATGATCTGCGCGACTGGGAGGAGTTCTGATGCGTAGAATAGTTTTTGGAGCGACCGCGCTTGCCGCGGCGCTGCTGGCCTCCACGGCCTTTGCCGCGGACCCGATCAAGATCGGCCGCGTGGTGCATATGACCGGTCCGGCAGCAGGAGGTGATGCTGCCAGCCACAGCCCGAATGTGGAGCTCTGGGTTAGCCAGGTGAACGGACGCGGCGGCCTGATGGTCGGCGGCGAGCGTCGTCCTGTGGAGCTGGTCGAATATGACGACAAATCCAATCCGGCCGAGATGATCAAGGCGGTGCAGCGTCTCGCCACGCAGGATGAAGTCGATTTTATGCTGACGCCCTGGGGCACCGGTTTCAACGCGGCAGCTGCTCCGATCTTCGCAAAATACGGTTATCCGCAAATCTCGGTGACCAACATCACCGACGAGATCGAGGAACTTTCCGAACGGTTTCCGAACATGTTCTTCACCCTCGGCAACACGACCGGTTTTGTCGAGGGCCTGCGCGACACCTTGAACAAGCTTCGAGACAACGGTGCCATCGGCAACAAGTTGGCCATGGTCAACGTCGCAGATGCCTTCGGCATAGAGCTTGCGGCCGTCGCCCGTGAAGTTCTGCCGGCAGCTGGCTACGAGATTGTCTTCGACAAGTCCTACCCCCTCGGCACGGCGGATCTGTCCCCGGTGGTCAAGGGAGCCAAGGTGACCGAACCGGATGCGTTCATCGCCTTTTCCTACCCGCCGGATACCTTTGCTCTGACGGAACAGGCGATCATTGAAAATCTCGATGTCGGCGCCTTCTACACGGCGGTCGCGACAGCGTTTCCCGCCTACGCCGGCAAATTCGGCAGCAAGATCGAAGGTAATCTCGGGGCAGGGGGCGTCAATCTCGATCTGGAGCCGATGACGGAATACCGCACGGCCTTCAACGCGCTTCATGGCAACCAGCCTGAATATTGGGCCGCAGCCACCTACTATGCCAGCCTGCAGGTTCTGGAACAGGCGATCGAAGGGGCTGACAGTACGGACCGCGAGGCCGTGACCGAGTACATCAAGACCAACAGCTTTGACACCGCCCTCGGCACGATCAGCTTCGACAAGCACAATGAATCGAAGCACTACTGGACGGTGGGCCAGTGGCACGACGGCCAGTTCAATGCCGTCGCCGGCGTCGGTGTCCCGGTTGCGGTCGAGCCGGTCGCCAAGGAAGGCTGGAACTGAAGACCTTCGGACCGGCCGGCTCAGGCCGGTCCGGATCGTCTCGCGAATTGGTAGTTTAGATGGACATCCTGATTTCCGGCCTGCTTCTGGGCGGAACCTATGCGCTCATAGCCATGGGGCTCAATCTGCAATACGGCGTCGCCCGGATCATGAACCTTGCCAATGGCGAGGTTCTGGTCATGGGGGCACTGGCGTCGTTTCTTGCCTTTACCGCGGCTAGCATAAGTCCGCTGATCACGGTGTTCCTCGTGGCGCCATTGGCGTTCGCAACCAGCTGGCTGGTCTATCGCGTCCTGCTTCTGCCGCTTGTCCGGCGGGCGAAAACGCAAGGCCAGCTGGAGGTGGACTCCATTCTGGCAACCTTCGGAATGGCATTCATTCTGGTGGGCACCATGGTGTTGATCTATCCGGAACTGTTTGCCTATTCCTTCCTTGCCGTTCCGGTGGACGTTGCCGGAACGACCGTTGCCGCCAACCGGCTGGTTGCCTTCGGCGGGGCCGTGGCCATCAGTCTGGCGCTTTATCTCTGGCTGAACCGGTCCAACGCCGGATTGGCTGTCCGGGCTGTTGCCGTCAGTCCGATGGCAGCCGGTCTTGTCGGCATCAACGTCGAACGCATCAGCGCGCTGGCCTTTGCCATCGGCGGCACGATCACGGCGATGGGGGGCGTGCTGATTTCAACCTTCGTCACGCTTGATCCGTCGTTCGGTGTCATCTTCACCATGAAGGCGTTGATCATCGTGATCATGGGCGGGGTCGGCGACATTCGCGGGGCGATTGTGGCTGCACTGATCCTGGGCGTGGTGGAAACCGCCGTGGCGACGCTGATCGATCCGGGGCTGACCCTGGCTGCTGCCTACACGATCTTTCTGCTTGTTCTCCTGTTTCGGCCCCAGGGCCTGTTTGGCAGGAGACCCGCATGAACATTTCAGCCCTTGCGATGCCCGGCGCCGCAGCGCTTCTGGCCGCCGCCGCATGCGTTCCCTTTGTCGCTGACGGCTACTGGCTGTCGATCGCCGTAACCGTTCTCATGTATGCCGCCCTTGCCACTTCATGGTCGCTGTTTTCCGGGCCGACCCATTACATTGCCCTGTCGACGGGCGCCTTTTTCGGCATCGGTGGCTATCTGGTCGGCCTCGGCATGAGCGACTACGACCAGAGCTTCTGGGCCATGGCGGCGCTCGCCCCCGTTGTCGCGACAGCGCTTGCCGCGCTGATCGGCTGGGCAACCCTGCGCCTGTCCGGCGTCTATTTCGTCATCTTCACGCTCGGTCTTGCGGAAATGGTCCGCAACCTCGTCAGCTGGGTGCAGAACAATTTCCTCGGCAGCCGCGGGCTCTATGTGCTCACCGACCTGGATGAAACGCATATCTACTGGATGCTGCTTGCCGTTCTTGCCGCCGTGTTCGCGTTCGGCTGGTGGCTGGGGCGGTCGCGGCTCGGGTTCGCGCTGCGCATTCTCGGCAATGACGAGGCTGTGGCGCGTCATGTCGGCATCAACACCGCGCGCACCAAGGTCCTGATGTTCATGACCACCGGCTTCGTCGCCGCTCTCGTCGGTGCCATCGTCGCACCGCGCTACTACTACATCGAACCGAATGTCGTGTTCTCGCCGGAACTCAGTTTCGTCGTTGTCATCATGGCTCTTCTGGGTGGCACGCGGAAACTTTACGGCTCGCTTCTGGGGGTTCTTCCCTTCACGCTCCTGTGGGAGGTGATTTCTGTGTCTTTCCCCAATGCCACCACGCTGGTTCTGGGGCTCGCCTTTCTTTTGATCGTCTATTTCCTGCCGAATGGTGTCACCGGTCTTTTCGGCAAGCTTCTGGCAGGGAGGTCGTCATGACACCAGGACAACCGATCCTTCACGTGGAAAGCCTCAGCAAGCGCTTCGGTGGTCTTGTTGCAGTCAACAATGTCAGTTTCCAGGTACTCGAGCATGAGGTGATGGGGCTGATCGGGCCGAACGGGTCCGGCAAGTCCACGACCATGAACATGATTTCCGGCGCCCTGAAGCCGAGCTCCGGGGCGATCGTTCTCAAGGGGCAGGATCTGACCAGGAAAAAGCCCCACGAAATTGCCCGCTCTGGCGTCTCCAGAACCTTCCAGCTTGTCCGCATTCTGCCGGAGCTGACCGTGCTGGAAAACGTCATCGCCGGCGGCGTCTTCGGCCATGCCAGGCGCTGGGGCAAGGAGGTGGAAACTTTCGCGACGGAGCTTCTGGCAAAGGTCGGTCTTGAAGGGCAAAGTGGCAAGCCGGTCTCCGCACTGACCTACATCGACCAGAAGCGGCTGGAACTTGCCCGCGCGCTCGCCAGTGAACCGGAAGTCCTTCTTCTGGACGAGTGGCTCGCCGGTCTCAATCCTTCCGAGCTGACGGTCGGCATCGATCTGATTGCCAGCCTGCGCCAGGAGGGGCGGACGATCATTCTTGTCGAACATGTCATGGACGCCATCCGCTCGCTATGCGACCGGTGCCTTGTGATCAACTCTGGCGCCCGGATTGCCGAAGGCACACCGGAAGACGTGCTTTCCGACCCGGAAGTCATCCGGGCCTACCTGGGGGACGGCTGATGCTGGATATCAACGGGCTCACCGTCACCTATGGTCTTCATGCAGCCCTTCAGGGTGTCAGCCTGACCGCATCGAAAGGCGAGATCGTCGTCATTCTGGGTGCAAACGGGGCCGGCAAGAGTTCGCTGTTGCGGGCCATCGCCGGGATCAGTGAAGGAACGGTCAGTGGTGAGGCAGCACTCGCTGGCCAATCCCTTCGCCAGATGAAAGCGGACAGGATCGTCGAGGCTGGAATAGCCTTCGTGCCGGAAGGCCGAGGCATATTCGGCGATCTCAGCGTCTGGGAAAACCTGATGCTGGGCGCCTATCCGGAGCGGGCGCGAGCAAGCCGGCAGGAAAATCTGGAAAAGGTGGTTGCTCTCTTTCCGAAGCTGGCACAGCGGCGCAACCAGACCGCCCGAACCATGTCGGGTGGCGAACAGCAGATGGTGGCCATCGGCCGCGCCATGATGTCGAACCCGGGCATCCTGATGCTGGACGAGCCGTCCCTTGGCCTGTCGCCACTCCTGTCGGGCGAACTCTTCGAGAACCTGTCGCGCATCCGGGAAACCGGCATCGGCGTCCTTCTGGTCGAACAGAACGCCAAGCGAAGCCTGGCGATCGCGGACAGGGGGTATCTGATTGAAAACGGCCTGATCACAGGCGCTGATACGGCATCTGCCCTGCTCAATGATCCGGCCGTACAGAAAGCCTATCTCGGATCGGGATAAACACCGGGCCGGAGAATAAGCAATTGTCCGCCTTGACCTTCCAGCAACTGGAGGGCCTATCTGATGAGGAGATCGAAGATCCATCAGGGCGAACATCATGCAGGATACAGCGATCCAGCCGAACCAGACTGGCGAGGCAGGCAAGGTTACGGACCCGGTCTGCGGCATGTCGGTTACTCTTGGAAAAGGCAAGCCGAGCCTGAAATACAAGGGCGAGGAGTTCCACTTCTGCAGTCCGAAGTGTCACGACAAGTTCGAGGCTGATCCCTATTTCTATGTGTCCGGCAATAGCAGGAAGAAAAAGGCGATGGAGGCGGAACAGTCCGCCAAGGGCGCGCTTTATACCTGCCCCATGCACCCGCAAATCGTCCAGGAAGGTCCGGGAACCTGCCCGATTTGCGGGATGGCACTGGAACCGCAGAGCGGCGTTTCCGACGAACCCAACCATGAGCTGGTCGATTTTACCCGCAGGCTCTGGGTCAGCGCCCTGGCGGCTGTCCCGCTTCTGATCCTGACCATGGGGCCGATGGTCGGCGTGCCGATCCGCGACTGGATCGGCGAAGGCGTTGCGATCTACCTGGAAGTCCTGCTGGCTACGCCGGTAGTCCTTTGGGCAGCCTTGCCTTTTTTCCAGCGGGGCTGGGCGTCTCTGGTCACTCGCAATTTCAACATGTGGACACTGATCATGATCGGTGTCGGTGCAGCCTATCTCTATTCCATGATAGCCGCTTTCCTGCCTTTCCTGTTTCCGGATGCGCTGAAGGGACCGGAAGGCCATATGCCGGTTTATTTCGAGGCGGCGGTGGTGATTATCGCGCTGGTCTTCGTAGGCCAGGTGCTGGAACTGAGCGCCCGCGAACACACGGGCGACGCGATCCGCGCCCTGCTGGACCTTGCCCCCAAGACAGCCCGGCGGATCACGCCGGAGGGTGACGAATACGACGCACCGCTTGAGAATATCCTCGCAGGGGATCTGTTGCGCGTTCGCCCAGGCGAGGCTGTTCCGGTCGACGGCGTGGTCAAGGAGGGTGGGTCATCCGTCGACGAAAGCCTTGTTACCGGGGAACCGGTTCCGGTTGAAAAGAACCCGGGAGACAAGGTTACCGGCGGAACGCTCAACAAGACCGGGTCCTTCACCATGGAGGCGAAGCTGGTCGGTGCGGACACCATGCTGTCCAAGATCGTCGACATGGTTGCCTCGGCGCAACGTTCACGCGCCCCGATCCAGGGGCTGGCCGATCGCGTTGCAGGATATTTCGTGCCTGCGGTACTCGGTGTGGCGGTGCTTGCTTTCGTGATGTGGCTGTTCCTAGGTCCAAGCCCTTCATTCGTTCACGCGGTTGTCGCGGCCGTCTCGGTGCTCATTATCGCGTGTCCGTGTGCACTCGGCCTTGCCACCCCGATGTCGATCATGACGGCAACGGGCAGAGGCGCGCAGGCCGGCGTTCTGGTAAAGACCGCCGAAGGTCTGGAACGGCTAGCAGCGGTGGATACGATCGTCGTTGACAAGACGGGAACCCTTACCGAAGGCAAACCGGTTGTCGATGAGATTGTTCCGGCCGCCGGCAAAAGCAAAATGGAGCTTCTGCGGCTGGCCGGCGCGCTTGAAAAAGGCTCGGAACACCCGCTTGCCGAAGCGATCCTCGGGGCAGTCAAAAGCCAGGATCTGGATCTGCCCAGGGCAGAAAACTTCGAAGCCGTCACGGGGAAAGGCGTGCGTGCACGGGTCGATGATGCAGTCGTTCTTTTTGGCAACGCCGCTTTTGCCAGCGAAAGTGGCGCCGATTTGTCCGATCTTGGCGATCGTGCCGAAGAACTGGCTGAGCTGGGCAAGACGGTGATGTATCTGGTGCAGGAGGCTGGTGAGACAGCGCAGCTTCTTGGGCTCATCGCCGTTGCGGATCCGGTCAAGGCAAATGCCAGGGCAGCCATCAGCGCCCTGCATGACGACGGTATCAGGATCGTCATGGCGACGGGCGATGCGCCCCGCACGGCAGACGCCGTAGCCAAGCTGCTGGGGATTGACGAGGTTCACGCCGGTGTGTTGCCGGAAGGCAAGAAAAAGCTCATTGAAGACCTGAAGTCCAGGGGGGCAACGGTTGCCATGGCTGGTGACGGTGTCAACGATGCGCCTGCATTGGCTGCTGCCGATGTCGGTCTTGCCATGGGCACGGGGGCCGATGTCGCGGTGGAAAGCGCCGGACTGACGCTGCTCAAGGGTGATCTGGAAGGCATCCTGCGCGCCCGGAAGCTCGCCCGCGAGACGGTTCGCAACATCCGGCAGAACCTCTTTTTCGCCTTCGTCTATAATGCGGTCGGTGTGCCTGTGGCGGCCGGTGTGCTCTATCCGGTCTTCGGCATACTGCTGTCGCCGATGCTGGCCGCCGCCGCCATGAGCCTGTCTTCGGTTTCGGTTATCAGCAACGCGCTGCGTCTGCGCACGCTGAAGCTTTAAGGAAAAGAAAAATGAATATCGGTGAAGCCTCCGAACAGAGCGGACTGCCGGTCAAGACGATCCGCTACTACGAGGATATCGGCCTCGTCCGCCCTCTGCGCAGCGAGAACGGATATCGCGATTTTATCGACGCGGATCTCCAGCGGCTGAAGTTCCTTCAAAGGTCGCGCAGCCTTGGGTTTTCCATCGACGAGTGCCGTGAACTTCTGTCTCTCTACGAGGACCGCAACCGGGCAAGTGCCGACGTCAAGGCGATCACCCGGGCGAAGATCAAGGAAGTGGATCGCAAGATCGAGGAGCTGCGCTCACTCAAGAAGGTTCTGTCAGAGCTGGTGACCGCCTGCCATGGTGACGATCGGCCCAACTGTCCGATCATCGACGATCTGTCCGGCCAGCATGACCACGATCAGCTGGATGAAGATAGCAGGCAGGCTTGATGAAGAGGATCTTTCTGACAGTTTCAGCGATCTTGTCCGTTATTGTGCTGGGCATTCTGTTCTGGGGGCTCGTGTCCGGAAAGGAACAACCGCCTGCCGCTAGTGGAGCCGCGCTGGTGTCGGTGCAAGTCCCGGCCCTGGAAGGACAGGCCCTGGCTGGCGAAACTCTTTTTCGCGAAAACTGCGCGAGTTGTCATGGCGACAACGCTGCCGGGCGCGATGGCATCGCGCCCCCGCTGGTACACAAGATTTACGAGCCTGGCCATCACGCCGACGGGGCCTTTCTGCTCGCGGTCTCCCGTGGCGTGCGTGCGCACCACTGGCCATTTGGCGATATGCCGCCCGTGGATGGTGTCAGCCAGGAGGATGTACAAAAGATCGTTGCCTATGTGCGCGCGCTTCAACGGGCAAACGGGATCAACTGAACTCGAAGGGGCAGGCGCGAGCTTTGAACCTGACGGCTTGTTTTTTGATCTCGGCTGTCACGCCATCTTTCCGAACCGGTCATGGAAGAAGGATGGCCGGTGGCCGAGTGTACTGATTGCGACTTGGGACTGGGATTGCAATGAGCTGCCACCAGGCAATTGGTATCAAGAAATAGCATTCTCTTCACGTATCGGCATGGTTCTGCGGTCAACCGGCTTGCCTCATCCCGCCGCATGTTTTACCTGACGGAAAACTTATTCGAAAAAGCGGCCTGTCGTTTGCCTGTTGCGGGCAGTCGGCAGGCAATAACATTTGCGGTCGTTCAACCTGTGTTCATGTGTCTTGGCATAAATGCAGGTGCGGTCATTGAAGATAAGAAACAGGTGGCCTGCTGGATCAGTATGGCAGGAGCACCGACAGAAATTGTGCTCGGGACAGGCCAGAGGAGACGAAACGTCATGACCATCCGCTATCACAAGGGCGATTTGCCCGATCTGAAAGCCTATGAAACGGCAAGTGCGGTGGCGGTCGATTCCGAGACCCTGGGCCTCAACCCGCATCGTGACCGGCTCTGTGTTGTGCAGCTTTCACCGGGCGATGGCAGCGCCGATGTGGTCCAGATCGCACGCGGCCAGAGCGAGGCGCCGAACCTCGCTGCGCTGATGACCGATACGGCCAAACCGAAAATATTCCACTTCGCCCGGTTTGATGTTGCGGTGCTTCAGCACTATCTGAACATCCAGGTCTCGCCGATCTGGTGTACGAAAATCGCCTCCAAACTGGTTCGGACCTATACGGATCGCCACGGACTGAAGGATATCACGCGCGAACTTCTCGGGGTTGAATTGTCCAAGCAGCAGCAGAGCTCGGATTGGGCTGCTGAAACCTTGAGCGACGCTCAGCTGGCCTACGCGGCTTCGGACGTGCTTCATCTGCACGCCTTGAAGGAACGGCTGGAAATGATGCTGGAGCGTGAAGAACGTAGTCATATTGCCCGGGCCTGTTTCGATTTCCTGCCGACGCGGGCGGAACTCGATCTGAAGGGCTGGGAAGAAAACGATATTTTCGCCCACTCGTAATGGCTTAGGTGCCAGGAGATCGGGCACACGATTTCGGAGAATGGATTGAGCGCTGTTGGCGATCATATGCACGGACATGCGGCCAGGCGACCATTGACCCGCGCCCAACGGGCCGCGCGCCGACACAGCCTGATGGTGCGCATCATGCGCTGGCTGTTTCCTGGCGTCGGGCTGTTGATTCTGGCAGTCATGGTCGGGCTCGTGGTCTTGTTCAACGTGCTCAGCGGGCTTGGTGCCACCAACATGATGCTGACCAGCGAGGGGCTGGTGATGGATCATCCCGAACTGTCGGGTCATGATGGTGACCGCTCCTACCGGGTAACCGCCTACAGGGCGATCCAGCGCCTCAGTGACCCGCGCGTCATCGATCTTGAGACCATTCGGGCCGACATCACGCTCAGCAAGGACCAGAGCGCGCAGATTGTGGCGCTGAAAGGTACCTACAACAACGCGACGGAGAGCTTGCGGCTCTATGAAGGCATTCAGCTTGAATGGAGTGAAGGCTACACGGTTGACCTGTCCGAAGTGGAAATCGACCTCAGCAACGGGGCTCTGAAGACCTCGCAGGTCGTGTCCATTCGTTCTGATCAGGGCCGTGTCGTGGCGGGCAAACTCGACTATGATAAAGCCAAGGGAATCGTCAGGTTTTCCGACGGTATCAAGATGACCCTCAATCCTGCTTCGCAAGGACAGTAAGAGATGACTTTTCTGAAACGCATGACGATTGCCGCCGCCGCAGCCCTTCTTGCCGGTTCGGCCCATGCCCAGACCTTCTCAGATGCCTTCGCCGGCTTCGGGTCGAACGATGGTGAGCCTATCGAGATCGAGGCGAGTGAACTGAGGGTCGAAGACAACAACAACACCGCAACCTTCGTTGGCGATGTGCTGGTCACGCAGGGCGAAACCAGCCTCAAGACGCAGCGGCTCAAGGTGTTCTACGTCGGCTCAGGTGCTGAGAAGACGGAAGAAAGCGCCGTCCAGCAGAAGATTTCGAAGCTGGAAGCGGCGGGAGGCGTGTTCATCACCTCCAAGGACCAGACCGCGAAGGGCGACGAAGCCAGCTTCGACATGAACAAGGAAGTCATGGTGATGACCGGCAAGGAAGTCGTGCTCAGCCAGGGACCGAATGTTGTCGTCGGGAACAGGCTGACCGTCAATCTGAAGACCGGCCAGGCCAATCTGAGCGCCGGCAATGGCAAGGTGTCCGGCCAGGGCAGCGGCCGCGTCAAGGTGCGCATTCAGCCTAACAGTGTGAACAACGACCAAAACGGCAACTGATATTGACGGCTGGTTCGACTCGACAGTGTCGGCCACAGACCTTATGTGAAGCCGCGGCAATGATCGGATGGACGGCGCGCCAGTGAAGAGAACGTCTTCGGAGTATAACGGATTGCAGGGAAGCATGCCGGAAACGGGCCACGATGGCGAAGAACTGTCGCAGGCGTTGGTCGTCGATGGCATCGGCAAGACCTATGGCCGCCGCCAGGTGGTGAAATATGTGAGCCTGTCCGTGAAGCCTGGTGAAGCCGTCGGCCTTTTGGGGCCGAACGGTGCCGGCAAGACCACGACCTTCTACATGATCACCGGGCTGATCCGGCCGGATCAGGGCAAGATCTCGCTGGAAGGCTTCGACATCACCCGTATGCCCATGTACCGGCGCGCCCGGCTCGGCATCGGCTATCTGCCCCAGGAAGCGTCCATCTTCCGTGGCCTGACGGTGGAAGAAAACATTCGCGCCGTTCTGGAAGTGATCGAGCCGAACCGGCAGAAACGCCGGGAGGAGCTCGACGAGCTGCTGGCTGAATTCGGCCTCACCCACTTGCGGAAATCGCCGAGTATCGCCCTTTCCGGTGGTGAACGCCGCCGCGTCGAAATTGCCCGCGCACTTGCAAGCCGTCCGTCCTTCATGCTGCTCGATGAACCTTTCGCAGGTATCGACCCCATCGCGGTAGGGGATATTCAGCAGCTCGTGCGTCACCTGACTCAGCGTGGCATTGGCGTTCTGATAACGGACCACAATGTTCGCGAGACGCTTGGCCTCATCGACCGCGCCTACATCATCGCTTCGGGCGAGGTTCTGACAGAAGGGCTCCCCCAGGAAATTGTCACCAATCCGGATGTGCGCCGGCTTTATCTGGGTGAACAGTTTACGCTTTGATGACACGCCGCCAGCTACGTTATACACTCGGTCTGCAATCAAGAAGCAAAAAGCAGACCAACTTGAAATAACGCTTGCCTGGGAACTCAATGGCCATTTCAACCAAGCTGGAGATGCGACAAAGTCAGTCGCTGATCATGACGCCGCAACTGATGCAGGCGATCAAGCTGTTGCAAATGTCCAATCTCGATCTCGTTGCCTATGTCGAAGCCGAGTTGGAACGAAATCCGCTTCTGGAAAAGAACGACATCGCCGAAGGCGGAGGCGAGGGGGATGGCGGCAGGGACGCCGCTGCAGACGCATTTGGCGATGGCGCGGACAATCAGACCCGTCAGGGCGACGAGCCCGATACCGGCGACTGGATGCAGAACGATCTGGAAACCGGGTCGGAGGCCATTGCCTCACGCATGGATACCGACCTGGGCAACGTCTTTCCCGACGAGCCCGGCGTGCCTGCATCGCCGGACCCGGCTCTTCTGAAGGCCGGTGACAGTTACAAGAACGCCGGCAGCAGTGGTGCTTCTGAAGATTACAATCTGGAGGCCTTCGTTGCCGACGAAGCCTCCCTGGTCACGTCTCTTGAAGAACAGATGCATCTGGCGATCGGCGATGAAGCCGACAAGCTGATCGCGACCCACCTGATCAACTCGCTTGATGAAAACGGCTATCTCTATCTGGCTTTCGATGAGACGGCGGAGCAGCTCGGGGTCGAAACCGAACGGCTGGAAAGCGTTCTGGCCATCTTGCAAACCTTTGAGCCCGCAGGCGTGTTTGCGCGTAACCTGGCCGAATGCCTGAAGCTGCAGCTCATCGACAAGAACCGCTACGATCCGGCCATGGAAGCGCTGATCGACAATATTGAACTGCTGGCCAGACGCGATCTGCCGGGGCTTCGCAAGGTTTGCGGTGTCGATGATGAGGATCTGGTCGAGATGATTGCGGAAATCCGCGCACTCGATCCCAAGCCCGGCAGTCTCTTCGGATCGGCGCTGGTGCAGCCGGTGGTGCCGGATGTCTTCGTGCGCCCGGCCAACGACGGCACCTGGGCGATCGAGTTGAATTCGGACACCCTGCCGAAAGTGCTCGTCAATCAGACCTATTATGCCAAGGTCATCAAGACGGCCCGAAACGAGACGGAGAAGGAATATCTCACCGACTCGTTGCAGACGGCCAACTGGCTGGCCAAAAGCCTTGATCAGCGCGCCCGTACGATCCTCAAGGTATCGACAGAGATTGTCCGGCAGCAGGACGGGTTTCTCACCTACGGCATCGCCCATTTGCGTCCGCTCAACCTGAAGACCGTCGCGGAAGCGATCGGCATGCACGAATCGACAGTCAGCCGGGTGACGTCGAACAAATTCATGGCGACCCCGCGCGGCATCTACGAGCTCAAGTACTTCTTCTCTTCCGCCATCTCCGCAACGGTGGGCGGCGATGCCCATTCGGCGGAGTCGGTCCGGCACCGGATCAAGCAGATGATCGATGCCGAAGATCCGAAGTCGATCCTTTCGGACGATACGATTGTCAAAATTCTGAAGGACGACGGTGTCGATATTGCCCGCAGGACGGTCGCCAAATACCGCGAAGCCATGAAGATCGGTTCGTCCGTTCAGCGCCGGCGTGAAAAAAACGTGCGACTTTAAGTCCTGATGTGATCTGCCGTTAGGGCTCAATGGTGCAATATTTAAAATGTTTCAGAGATTTCCACTGAAACAATACAAGGCAATTACACGGCTCTTTTTCAACTTTGTTTCTTTAATTCATAATCAATTGACTCTTTGAGCGAGCGCAATTATAGCACCGCCCTCGTGACGTAAACAGGGGATGGCGCTTCGGCGCTGACTGGTCCATTCTGTAAGCTTGAAACGTCTCGCGTTTCAACACCGGCGGCAACGCCGGTGACCTATCGGTCAATAGAAAAAGAAGAGGTCCCCATGGCTTTGCGGATTTCGGGTAAGAATGTCGATGTAGGCGATGCACTGCGCGTCCACGTCACAGACCGAATCGAAGACGCTCTGGAAAAATATTTCACAGGCGGCTTCACAGGCCACGTTACGCTCAGCAGGGAGGGCACAGGCTTCAAGTCTGAATGCAGCCTGCATTTGGACACCGGTATTGTGCTTCAAGTGTCCGCGCAGGATCAGGACCCGCGCGCCAGTTTCGATATGGCTGCGGAAAAGATCGAAAAGCGGCTTCGCCGCTACAAGCGCAAGCTGAAGGACCATCATGGCCCCAACGGCCACGACCGGGAGGCTCTGGAAGCAGCATCTTATGTGCTGGCTTCGCCCGAGGAAGACGAGGAAGTGCCGGTGGATTTCAATCCGCTGGTGATTGCCGAAACTTCCGCGAAAGTTAAAACGATGACCGTCGGTATGGCGGTAATGGAGCTGGATCTGACCGAAGCGCCGGTCGTGTTGTTCAAAAACGCGGCAAATGGCGGTGTCAATGTTGTCTATCGCAGGCCAGACGGCAATATTGGCTGGATAGATCCAGCATTGGTAGCCAATCAGGCTGCCGAATAAGGATGCGGATGGGGTCGGCTTCCTCAGGGAAGCCGGCTTCTGAAACTTGTAGGCGGACTAATGGATCTTGGTGATCTTCTGGGTAAAGACGCGGTAATTGCCGGGCTCAAGGCCAAAAGCAAAAAACAGGCAATTCAGGAACTCGCCGGTAAGGCGTCTGAACTGACCGGTCTTTCCGAACGGGAAATCTTCGACACGCTTCTTCAGCGCGAACGTTTGGGCTCTACAGGTGTCGGTCACGGCATTGCGATCCCGCATGGCAAGCTGACACGGCTCGACCGTCTGGTAGGACTGTTCGCGAAGCTGGAAAAACCAGTCGATTTCGATGCTCTCGATGATGAGCCGGTTGACCTGGTGTTTCTGCTTCTGGCGCCGGAAGGCGCTGGTGCCGACCATTTGAAGGCTCTGGCCCGTATCGCGCGCCAGCTCCGCGACGGCGCTGTCACCCAGGGCATTCGCGCGTCCCATGATGCGCAAGAGATCTACGATCTTCTGACCCAGCCGTTGGCTTCTTCCAACGCGGCTTAATCCGTTTCAAAGTCTCTGATGCAAAAAGACCGGCTGCGAGGCCGGTCTTTTGGTTCGTATGCGGCGCGTTCAGCCAGCAAGGAGGCCATGGACGGTTCACCTGGTGTCACCCAGCCCTCAATGGACTTGGCAGGTCCCAGTGCGCGAGCCTGATCCGTGTCACGCCTTCGCCGGATTGGCATCGCCCTGAACGAGCCCTTGCTGCTGGACGGCGACTGCACCTTTGGTAAGCGCCGGCAGATGAAGGTCTGCGAGCTCTGCAGGGGGATTGGTCTCTTCGGGAATACGCCACAGGGTTGAACGGATCGCGATCTGGCCAAGTGTTCTGGTCGAGGTTGTCACCGCGATGACAGCTGCCAGAAGTGGCCCGATGGCCACGGGAATGACCGGCCACACCAGATCGATAGGCTGGGTGGAAAGCCAGGCAAGACCTGCAAGTCCGAAGAGTGTCTGCGGCCAGAGCTTGCGGGCCGCCAGCAAGACCGGCAGTCGTTGGACACCACGTGCCTGCGCCCCCCAGCCGATGGTTTTGCCGAACAGGAGCCCGCCCATGAACAGCGAGTGCGCCACGGCCATGATCGGTGCCAGCATTGCCGAATAGACGATTTCCGCAAGAACGCTCACGACGACACGTATCGGCCCGCCGAAGGCCTTGCGAAGGTCCGGACGGGCAAGCACGTCGGCGACGGTTGCCAGTTTCGGCGCGAACACCATCGTCAGGACGGTGAAGAAGAGCAGGGCGCCAGTGTCAGGGCGATATGGCATGTAGTCGGTGACCATGCCGAGGATGGCGGCCGAAGTCATGAAGCCCAGCCACGCAGGAGAGCCGAGGAACATCAGGATAGCCAGCACCAGCTGCATCCGGCTAACGGGTTTGAGGCCAGGAAGCCCGATCAGCCGGCGGTATTGCAGGTTGCCCTGGCACCAGCGCAGGTCACGGCGGATAAACTCCAGCAGATGAGGCGGATTGGCTTCATAGCTGCCCGTTTCGAGCGGCAGTACGCGGACTTCGTAGCCGGCGCGGCGCATCAGGACGGCTTCCACCTGATCATGGGAAAGAATGGTTCCCGAGAGCGGGCCCTTCCCGGGCAGTTCCGGCAGACGGCAGCTTTCCTTGAACGGTTTGATCCGCAAAATGGCGTTGTGTCCCCAGTAGGGGCCGCAGTCACCCTGCCACCAGGCACTGCCGATGGTGTAGGAACGCATGCCAAGCCGCATGCCGAACTGGAAGACGCGGGCAAAGGCGCTGTCTGTCGGAAGGCCAACCACAAGACTTTGCAGAATGCCGAGTTGGGGATTGGCTTCCATGCGCCGCACCAGTCCGACAATGGCGTCGGCCGACATGTAGCTGTCGGCATCCAGCACAAGTGCAAACTCGTGCCGCTCCCCCCAGCGTTCGCAGAAGTCTTCGATGTTGCCGGCCTTGAAACCGCGATTGTCCGTGCGCCGCCGATAGACCACCTCCATCTGGCCTTCGAAGCGATCTTTCAGCCGGGACGTCATCTGCTGCTCCTGAAGGGCAACGTCGTCCATATTGGTGTCGCTGAGCACATAAAGGGTGAACCGGTCTGCTTCGCCTGCACGTATCAAGTGAGACACGATGGCGTTCAGATTGGTTTCCAGGCTTTCTGTATCTTCGTTGCGGACACAGGACAGCAGCGCTGTCGAGCTTCGCAGCGGCTGAGTAGGGTCGCCGTGCTCGATCGGGCAGACTGCATCAGCAGGGTTTCTGGAAAGCCGCATGATGAGGAGGCCGATCACCGCATTCCAGAAACCTATGATGGTCCAGGGCAGGGTGATCATGAAGCAGACAAGAATGAAAAGGTCGAGCGCCGTATATCCACCAGGAGAAAGCGTCAGCGTCATCAAGGTGGCGAGGCCGGCAAAACTGAGCCCGATAAGGGCCGCGAACGTCAAACGCCGTGCGGTCATAGGAGCAATTGATCCATTGAATTTTGGCATGTCAAAGACCCGAAACATTTTTTTGACTTCCAATCGGAGCGATCATCGCAATAGTGCGCATGTCAAAATGTCCTAACGTTGACAAAGGCAAGGGTTGATGACCGCAGAGGATAAAGGATGACCGCAGACGTACCGGTGACGCGCGACACAGGTAAACCGCAGGCGCTGTGGTACACCGAGCCCGGTCGATGCGGACTGGAGACTGTTTCCTTGAATGAGATGCAAACCGGCGAAGTGCTGGTCGAAACGCTCTTTAGCGGGATAAGCCGGGGAACGGAAGGCCTTGTCTTTCGCGGCGACGTTCCGTCGAGTGAATGGCAGCGCATGCGGGCGCCGCATCAAGAGGGAGATTTCCCGTTTCCGGTTAAATACGGATACGCAAACGTCGGCAGGGTCATTGCAGGAGACCCGGATCTCAACGGCTGTCTTGTGTTTTCTCTCTTCCCTCATCAAAGCGTCTTTACGCTCCCCTCCATGTCGTGCGTGCCGGTTCCCCAGGGCGTTTCCGCCGAAAGAGCCGTCTTGGCGGCCAACATGGAAACGGCACTTAATGCGTTATGGGACGGAAAACCATCACCGGGGGATCACATCTGCGTGGTCGGCGGTGGTGTCGTCGGTCTCTTGACCGCATACGTTGCCGGACGGTTACCCGGATCAAAAGTAACTGTCGTGGATACAAACCCTGACCGAGCGGAAGTTGCCATCGGGCTGGGTCTGGAATTTGCACTGCCGGAAGATGCGCCGGCTAACCAGGATCTGGTGTTTCACACAAGCGCCACGTCGGCGGGACTGGCAACGGCGCTTGCCTGTGCCGGCGACGGTACGTCCATCGTCGAGCTGAGCTGGTACGGCGCGCATGCGGTCACGGCTCCGCTGGGAGCAGACTTTCACTGCCGCCGCCTGAAGCTTGTTTCCAGTCAGGTTGGAACGATCCCGATCGATCGGCAGGCCCGCTGGACTTACCGCCGCAGGCTGGAAACGGCACTTGGCCTCCTGGCCGATCCTGCCCTCGACCGTCTCATCACCCACAAGGTGGCGTTTGCCGATCTACCGGATCGTCTTCCCAATTTGTTGAACAAGGCGTCAGATGTGCTTGCCGCCCTCGTCGTATATGACGGAACCAACCAAGCCGTCATTTGAAAATCTCTCAATTTTCCTCATGATTTCAGGATGATAAGATGTTTGCAGTTGAAGTACGCGATCACGTCATGATTGCCCACTCCTTCAAGGGAGAACTGTTCGGTCCGGCCCAGGCATTGCACGGCGCCACGTTTGTCATCGATGCCGCGTTTCTGGCCGACAGCCTTGACGCCAATGGCGTGGTGATCGACATCGGCCGGGCGCATGAAGCGTTGAAGGAGGTCCTGCAGCCTCTGAATTACAAGAACCTCGACGAGGTGCCGGAATTTGCGGGCATCAACACTACGACCGAGTTTCTGACAAAGCACATCCATGATCACCTGGCCAAGGCTGCCAGAGCGGACAAGCTCGGACGTCCGGGATCTGAACTGAAGGCGATCCGCGTGACGATCTCCGAATCCCACGTCGCGCGCGCCTGGTACGAAGCCGGGATCTGACAGCTCATGCCCGCGCTTGTCTTTGCCTATCCCGGAGATTTCAACACACCGACCGGTGGCTACGGCTACGATCGCAGGATCGTCGCCGGTCTGCGCACGCTTGGCTGGGAGGTTGATCTGGTTTCGCTTGGGGACGGCTTTCCGTTTTCCACCGAAGAAACGCTTCGGCAAGCCGAAGCCCGGCTGTCGTCGGTGCCGGAAGGGTCGCTTGTTGTCGTCGACGGTCTCGCACTTGGTGTAATGGCGGGAGCCATGGAAAGACTGCAGGACCGGATCACTCTCATTGCGCTTGTGCACCACCCGCTCTGTGTCGAAAACGGTTTGTCGAAGGAACAGGCTGAAGCCCTTTTCCAGAGCGAAAACAAAGTGCTGGCTTTTGCCCGTCATGTCATCGTGACCAGTCCCGCAACAGGCACCCAGGTTGAAGAGCTTTTCGGTATATCTTCGGACCGCATCACCGCAGTTCTGCCCGGCACGGAAAAGCCTGAGCCGTATGAACGACCACAGAACGACGTCACGAGGCTGTTGTCGGTCGGCACCTTGCTGCCACGCAAGGGCTACGATCTCTTGCTGACCGCGCTTGCAAGCCTCAAGGAGTTGCGTTGGCATCTGGATATCGTCGGCGGGCTTGAGGCGGATCCTGAATGTTACCAGGCGCTCTTAGGCCAGGCGCGTGAGCTGGAACTTCTCGACAGGATTACCTTTCACGGGGCTGTTCCCGCGCAAGACCTTGGCGACTTTTATCGCTCGGCAGAGGTATTCGTGCTCGCAAGCCGGTATGAGGGCTACGGCATGGCTTATACCGAAGCGCTTGCCCACGGTTTGCCGGTAATCGGTAGCGGTGGCGGCGCGGTGAAGGAAACACTTCCGGATAAAGCTGCCATCTACTGCGGCGTCGAGGATGTCGATGCTTTGCGTGACGCGCTCGAAACACTCATCTCCGACCGCGAGAAACGTGCGGGATTGAGCACTGAAGCCAGAAAGGCCGCTGAACTCTTGCCGGACTGGACGGATGCGGCACGGAAGTTTGCAGACCTGTTGCAGGATACTGGCCGATGAGTGGTTTTTCACCAGAATGGCTTGCCTTGCGCGAACCGGTCGATTTGGCGGCTCGCAATGAGGACGTTGAAGCTGCATTCTTTGCGGCTCTCGGCAGTCAGCCGATGCGCATAATGGATCTCGCAAGTGGAGCAGGCTCGACTGTCTCGGCTCTTGCTCGGCATCGAAGCACTTCGATCGAATGGCTTTTGACCGACTACGATCCGGCTCTGTTGGAAGTTGCCGGGCAGCGCTGGCAGGACAGGGTAACAACGCGGCAGATCGACCTTGCGAGCGATCTGGAGGAGCTGCCGTTTGCCGAGGTTGACGCGGTGACTACATCCGCTTTTCTGGACTTGGTCGCAGAGCCGTTTCTTGTCCGGCTGGTCGATCAGGTCGTGAAGGCGCGAAAACCGTTTCTGGCAAGCCTGACCTACGATGGCCGCGCGCTTTTCACCCCGCAACTTTCCCTTGATGCCGCGTTGTTGGCCGCACACAACACGCATCAGCTGTCTGACAAGGGGTTTGGTCCGGCCCTCGGTCCGGCCGCTGCCATGCGTGCCATCGAACTGTTTCGGGATCGAGGCTACAAGGTGGTGCAGGGCCGGTCTGACTGGCAGGCAGACAGTTCGTCAGCGGATTTCCTGAAAGAGCTTCTCGGCGGCTGGTGCAACATCGGCAGGGAAGTCGCGCTGGACGAGGCGGAACTGGCGCAATGGTGGTCGCTGCGGCAGGAACACATCACTTCCGGTCAACTCACTCTCAGCGTCGGTCACGTCGATTTCACTGCCTTGCCGTAAGACACAGGTATCCGGCGTCCTCCCGGGACTTGTTGAAACCGGGTGGTCTGCCTAAACTGTGTGCAGGCAGGAGAGGAGAGGTGCGATATGGGCGCAAGTGATGAACGCTATAGCCCGATTGCCCGGCTGATCCATTGGCTGACCGCCATTCTGGTGCTGACAATGGTGCCTGCCGGCCTTGTCATGATCCGGATCGACAGCGGCCCCTTGCAGAACCAGCTGTTCGACTACCATCGCTCGGTCGGCATCGTGTTGATGATATTGACCCTGATACGTCTCGCTTACCGGCTGACCCACAAACCCGCCCCCTTGCCGGAAAGCATGCCGCTCTGGCAGCAATTTGCCGCCAAGGCTACCCATGCCTTTCTGTACGGGTTTCTGCTGGTCAATCCCTTCATCGGGTGGGTGGCTACCTCCGCCTACGGTGCGGCAATCTCGGTCTTCGGCCTGTTCACCATGCCGGCGATTGTCGCCAAGGACCGTGCGTTGGCAGACCAGCTTTTTCAGATTCATCTTGTGCTCGGGCTGCTCTTCACTGCCGCCGTGGTGCTGCATATTGCCGCCGCGCTTTATCACGGTCTTGTGCGCAAGGACGGTGTTCTCGGTAGAATGATTTAAGTTTTTGGAACGAATACTCTGCGGTAATGTTGAGTGTCTTGAAAGATTTTTTATGATTGAGGAAGTGTTAACTTAACAAACTTTAATAGTTCCTGTTTTGTAATTTTTTACCATGCCCTTTAATTACAGTTTATCGTTTTTTGGCCTAAATGACGTCTCGGAACCCAAGGACCGGTTGAAGTGTAACCGTTAGAAAATGGTAAGGACTAAAATGAAACAGACCATTCGGACCCTGCTGGCAAAACACGGCAATCTGCCGGTTTCTATCGACGACGTCGCGGACGGTGCTGACCTCTACGATGCCGGTCTGTCTTCGTTTGCATCCGTCCAGGTGATGCTGGCGCTCGAGGAAGAGTTCGATATCGAATTTCCGGAGCATTTGCTGAACCGCAAGTCTTTCTCCTCCATTGATGCGATCGACGCAGCTCTTACCGAAATCCTGAAAGAGCAGGCTGCGTAATCCATGACCGCCGCAGCCAAGATCACTGCCATGGGGTTGGCAGATCGCGCCAAGCGGGCCGCCAAGGTCGCTTCCGAGTTTGCCGACAAGGTTGATGTGGAAGGCCGCTTTCCTGTTGAAGGCATGAACGCCCTGAAAGCGGAACGCCTGATGGGTGTCATGATCCGTCCGGAATTCGGCGGGGAAGGTGCAACGCTGACCGAGATTGCTGATGTTTGCGCAATTCTTGGACAAGCCTGCGCGGCCACCGCGATGACTTATGCCATGCACCAGATCCAGATTGCCAGCCTGGCGGATTACGCCGTAGGCAGTGCCTGGCACGAAGGTTTCCAGAAGCGGATCTGCGATGAGCAGCTTCTGATCGCCTCAGCAACCAGTGAGGCGGGTATCGGCGGCAACTTGCGCAATTCGATCTGTGCGGTCGAGGTCGAGGGCGACACCGTGTGCCTGACCAAGGATGCGACCGTGATTTCCTACGGTGCCAATGCGGACGCCATCATGGTGACCTCCCGCCGGCATGTCGACGCGGCTCATTCCGACCAGGTTGCGACCATTTTCCTGAAGGATCAGTACACGCTTGAGCAGACCAGCAAATGGGATACGCTCGGCATGCGTGGAACCTGCTCCGACGGCTATATTTTCAAGGCGGAAGCTCCGGCCGACCAGATCCTGCCGCGCCCGTTTGCGGAGATTGCGGCCCAATCCATGCTGGCTGTTTCCCATCTTCTTTGGGGCGCGCTCTGGTATGGCATCGCTGCTGATGCGGTTGCCCGTGGGCAGGCATTCGTGAAGAACGCTGCGCGCAAGGCTCCCGGCCAGGTTCCTCCGGGAGCACTGCGTCTGGCGGAGGCGTCAAGCCTGCTGCAGCTGGTCAAGGCCAACGTCGTTGCCGGCCTGAAACAGTTCGAAGGCTGCAAGGGCGACAGTGATGCGCTCAATGCCATGAGCTTCTCCGTTGCCATGAACAACGTGAAGATCGGCACGTCACAGACGATCCTGACAATCATCAACCACTGCATGCTGATCTGCGGGATCGCAGGTTACAAGAACGGTACGCCGTTCAGCCTCGGACGCCACCTGCGTGACGCCCATTCGGCGCAGCTGATGATTTCCAACGACCGTATTCTGGGCAACACGTCCACGATGCTCCTGGTCAACAAACAAGACACCAGTCTTTTGGGGTAATGATGGACGCGCAAGTCTCTTTTCTGGATCAGCTCTTTGCCAAAGGCGTCCTGCATGACAGCGGCGTCGACGGCCTCTATGCCCGCAGCGGCGAATTTGAAGACGTTATTGCCCGTTTCGAAAAATTTGCCCTCACCTACGGTCAGGACGAGATCTCCGAAGCAATGGTGTTCCCGCCGGGAATGACCATGCAGGATTTCGAAACCAGCGGTTACATGAAGAACTTCCCGCAGTTGGCAGGAACAGTGCATGCCTTTTGCGGCAACGACCATGACCACATGGGGCTGTTGCAATGCATGGCGGCTGGCGACGACTGGTCCAAGGATCAGAAACCGACCCAGGTGGCTTTGACACCTGCTGCCTGCTATCCGCTTTATCCGATCCTCTCGCGCCGTGGTGCATTGCCGGCAGAGGGAGCCTACGTTGCGCTGCAGTCCTATTGCTTCCGCCATGAGCCTTCCAAGGATCCGGCGCGGATGCAGATGTTTCGTCAGCGCGAATACGTGCGTGTCGGTTCTGCCGAACAGACCATGGATTTCCGCGAGACCTGGAAACAGCGCGGCTCGGACATGATGGAGCGGCTGCAGCTCCCGCATCACGTTGATGTCGCCAACGATCCGTTCTTCGGCCGAGCCGGCAAGATCATGGCGTCCGGCCAGCGTGAGCAGGAATTGAAGTTCGAAATGCTGGTGCCGATCACGTCGGAAGAAAAGCCGACGGCCTGCATGAGCTTCAATTACCACATGGACAACTTCGGCAAGGCCTGGAACATCCGTCAGGCTGATGGAACGCCTGCCCACACCGCCTGTGTCGGCTTCGGTCTGGAACGACTGGCGCTGGCGCTCTTCCGCCATCATGGTTTCGACACGTCCAAATGGCCTGAAGGCGTCCGTGCCACGCTTTGGGGATGAGGGGACGCAACATGACGCAAGCCGTGTTTGACCGCTTCAATGCGGCGACCTACGTGCGTAGCCCGCTCCATTCCCAGGACCGGGACTGGCCCGAAACCAACTGCTATCTTGATGTCTGGATCGAGGTATTGCCGTCCCTTGGCCTGCCGGCGGAGGCTTGTCTGTCCTATTCGGTCACCCAGGATTTTGAAGGAGACCAGTTCACCTTCTTCAAGGTGCCGCTGGAGGATCTGGAAGCGCTTTATGGTCTCAAGGTCACGGAGCTTGCGATCTACGACCGGGTGGAAGCCCACGTCCAGCAACAAATCGAACGCGGCCGCTTGTCACTGGTCGAAGTCGACAGCTATTTCCTGCCGGACACACACGGTGTCGGTTATCACGAGGCCCACGGCAAAACGACGATCGCAGTCAACTGGATGGATTTTGAAGCCAGGACAATGGAATATTTCCATGGTCTGGGCCTGCACCGGCTGGAAGGTGACGATTTCGACGGGGTGTTTCAGCGCGGCGCACATGAAAAGCCGACGCCGTTCCTGCCATACACGGAATTCGTGAAGGTTCCGGACACACTGCCTACGCCGGCTCACATCCTGAACGTTTCGGAAGGTCTTCTGCGCCATCACCTGAAGCGCCGCCCAAAGCAGAACCCGATTGCTGCCTTTGCACAGGTGTTCCCGGCACAGGTGGAAAAGATCTGCGAACGCGAGTTCGGCTTCTTCCACTTGTATGCCTTCAACACGCTGCGCCAGCTCGGTGCGAATTTCGAACTGTTTTCGTCCTATCTCGAATGGCTGGTTGCGGAAGGCAGGGACGATCTGACCGAGGGTGCGCAAATGGCCAAGACCATTTCCTCCACCTGCAAGATGGTGCAGTTCAAACTGGCGCGCGCCGTCATGCGCAAGAAGTTTCAGGGGCTGGACGAAGGTTTGCTGCCGGCGGTCAACGCCTGGGACAACCTGATGCAACTTCTCGACACCCACTACGGTGATCAGGACGCACGTTTTACCCCCGTAGTCAGCGCTGCCGGGGCTTGAATGATCGACCTGGCTGAAGTGACCTGGGCGCTGTCAATGACAGAGCCCGGTGCCTTTGAAACACCGCTTTCGACGGGGCACCAGTGGGATTTCGTTCCGGCACACGTTCCGGGAACCGTCGCCGGTGCACTGACGGATGCAGGACTTTACGACCCGGAAAATCCCGTTCCACTTCATGGCAAAGACGTCTGGTATGAAGCCTGGTTCGACGCCCTGCCGGGCCGATATCGCTTGCATCTGGACGGGTTGGCGACCATTGCCGAGGTTTACCTGAACGACGTTGAGGTGCTGTCCAGCCGGAACATGTTCCGCAAATACAATGTTCCCGTGGAACTGGCCGATCGCAACGTTCTGAAAATCTGCTTTCGCGCGCTAGAGCCGCACTTGAACGCAAAGGGGCCGCGCGCCCGGTGGAAGCCTCAGTTGGCAACCAGCCAGGGGCTGAGGCTCGTGCGGACGACGCTTCTCGGTCACATGCCCGGTTGGTGCCCGGAAATCCATGCGGTTGGCCCATACCGCCCAATCAGGCTCGAACCTCAGACGACGCCGCGTATTGTTGAAAAGCATATTCTTGCGGACCTGGCTCCGGATGGCACAGCCGCGCTGTCAGTTACGGTCAGGCTGGAAAATACGGATGCCGTTCCGGTGCTGACTTGCGCGGGAGCATCGGCGAAGATGAGCCTTCAGGACGACGGTTGCTATGCGGCGACCCTCCGTCCTGAGGGCGCCAAGCCCTGGATGCCGCACACGCACGGCGAGCCTGCTCTTTACGACGTAACCGTTCAGGCCGCTGACAAAACTCTTTCACTGGGCAAGACAGGCTTTCGCCGGATCGAGGTGGACCACGGTGCCGATGGACGCGGCTTCGGCCTGAAGATCAACGGTGTGCCGGTCTTCTGCCGGGGCGCCGTCTGGACCAATGCGGATCTCCTGAACCTGTCGTCCAGCCGCGAAGCCTATCGCCCACTGTTGGAAGAAGCCCGGGACGCTGGCATGAACATGCTGCGCATCGGTGGGACGATGCTTTACGAGAGCCGCGCCTTCCTTGAGCTATGTGACGAATTGGGACTTCTGGTCTGGCAGGACTTTCAGTTCGCCAACTACGATTACCCCGTGAAGGATGCCGCCTTCGTCGCGGAGATCGAAGCGGAACTGCGCGATCAGCTGGATGAAAGCATGGGCAGCCCTTCACTTGCCGTTCTGTGCGGTGGAAGCGAGATCTACCAGCAGGGCGCCATGATGGGGCTTTCCGAGGATCGCTGGAAGGGGCCGCTGTGCGAGGAGATCTTGCCGGCTATTGCCACAGAGCTGCGGCCGGATGTGCCCTATGCAGCAAATTCGCCATGCGGCGGGGTCCTGCCGTTCTCCCCCAACGAAGGCATCGCCCACTATTACGGCGTCGGGGCGTATCTGCGGCCTCTGGAAGACGCAAGACGGGCCGATGTCCGCTTTGCAGGTGAGTGCCTCGCGTTTTCCAATATTCCCGTCCAGCAAAGCCTGGAAGAAGGATTGCCGGTGAAACCGGGGCATGATCCACGCTGGAAGGGACGGGTACCGCGTGATCGTGGAGCCGGCTGGGACTTCGAGGATGTGCGCGATCACTATCTGAAGCTGCTCTACGGTGTAGATCCGGCCGCGCTTCGCTACGGCGATCCGGACAGATACCTCGACTTCGGACGGGCGGTCACCGGTGAGGTCATGTCCGAGACCTTTTCCGAATGGCGACGGCCCGGGTCCAATTGCCGGGGCGCACTGGTCTGGACCCTTGCCGACCTCGCGATTGGTGCCGGGTGGGGACTTGTTGATGCAGCCGGACGGCCCAAACCCGCGTGGTATGCCCTCAAGCGCGCATTCAGGCCGGTAATTGCCTGTGTCACCGACGAAGGCACGAACGGCCTTGCCATTCACGTCCTTAACGAAAGGGCAGAGGAAAAGCCGGTCAGGATCAGCATTGCCTGCCTGAGGGATGGCCAGGTGCCGGTGGTTTCAGGAGACAAGGAGCTGTTGTTGGCGCCGAACAGTGCGCAGACGCTCAATGCAGTGGACCTGATCGGAGCCTTCTTCGACGTCACCTACGCCTATCGTTTCGGCCCACCCTCGCATGATGTAACCGTCGTACGTCTGTTCGATACGCAAACCGGAGAACTCATTTCCGAGGCGCACCATTTCCCGCTCGGCCGAGGACAGCAACGCCATTTCGATGCTCCCGAGGTAAGTGTGGAACAGGACGAGGCTGGCAGTTGGTCGCTGATGATCCATGCCAAGCGCTTCCTGCAATCGACCGTCGTTGCCATTCCCGGATTTGAGACGGAGGACAACTGGTTCCATCTGGCTCCGGGCGAGGCAAAGTGCATTCAACTGCAACAAACGCCAGACGAAGAACGCGATCATCAGGCAGCCCCCAAAGGGCAACTTACGGCCTTGAACTTCGCCGGGCGCGTGCCCTTCTGACGCCTTTCTGGAAGCGACGGATCAGCCTGCGGTTTCGTCTGGTTCGGGAGCAGGTGCCTTTGTCCAGAAAATGAAGAACCAGGTGCCCGCGGTCAAAGCAATCTGGACGCCAAAGCGGAAAAGCGCTGCGCCGGCCAAGCCTCCCAACGCAGCGCCAAGGCTGACGACCGGTATCAGCAGGAGGCTGGTGCTGATAAGCAGCGCCATCCGCACGCGTTGACGACCGGTGGCTCGCAAGATGTCCGCCCCTACACCGGAAAGCCCCATCAGGAGCGGATAAAACGCAAGGCACATAACGACTGTCGGTGTTTCCGCGAAATCTTCACCCAGAACAAGGGGAATGAAACCGGCGATCAGCAACAGGAAAACTGCGACCGGCAGGGCGAGGAACACCGTCACCGGCAACAGCTTGACGCCGAAAGCAAGGCTGCTTGCCTGCCCATCTTGTGCCTGGCGAAAATGGCGGGTGTAGGTTGCATAGAGAAACGCTCTGACGGGCGCTGAGGCTGCGTCGATGATGCGGAACCCGGCTGCGTACTGCCCGCCTGCATCTGCGCTCAAAGTGTGAACGACTACCGGCTTGTCCAGATCCTTCATGCCGCCGATGGCAAAAAACTCGATGCAATAGAGAAGGCTGAGTTTCAGGTCGTCCCGGATCAGGGTGAAGGTCGGCCGGCCGAGATCACGCAGAACAAGCCAGCAAGCCGCAAGAGCAGACAGAATTCCGGCGGCGAAATACCACCACGCCCATTCCTGGAGCGTGAGACTTCCGGGGAGAAGCGTGGCAACGAACAGGAAAGCGAGTTTCAACGAAGCAGCCAGAACATTGATGACAATCTGTTTTCTGGCCCGGTCAAAGGCCATGTAGGACTGCGCGGACAAGATCACCAGCTTTGTGAGGAGCAGATCCGAAACAGTGACAATCGCGATAGTCGATAGCGGAACGGTATCGCCGATGAGGACGTACAACAAAGCGATTGTCCCGGGCAGGACAAACGGAAAGGTAAGTCCCATCATGATCAGGGAATGCCCGAGGTATCTGTCGAAAGACTGAGGCTCAACCGCGACCCGCTGGAGGAGAAGGTATTCACTGCCCAACCCGACCAGGAAACCGGCCATGATGGAGACACTGACGATGGTGATGAACAGACCGTAGTCTGCTGCCCCCAAGGCGCGCGAAATGAACAGGAAAAAGACGAGCTGAATGACGAGCAAGAGACCAAAATTGATCGTGTAGGAAATTGTATTGGCAACAAGCGGGCGTCGTGAGAGGCCAAGGGCCTTGTCATAAAGCGCGCGAAATTTTCTCGATGCCGAACTGGAATTCATTGACACGAAATTGCCTCGAGGCGTGGGCCGTTGATCGAAAAAAGCGGGACCCGTGGCCGCTGGCCTTGGACCGCAGGAGCGGATTTTTTAATCTGCCCCCTGGATAAGTCGCAACAGAAACTAGGCGCCAAACCTGACTGCGCCGTTAATAGGCAGGCAACGCGAACCTGCACAAACTATTTTAACTTCCCTGCGTCAAGGATCTGGCGTCCTGTTCGAAAAGGCGGAGAAAAAATGCTGGCAAAAACGCAGGTTCTCACTTTCCACGGCATTGGTGTACCAGCGGTGCCTGTTTCGCCGGAAGAGAACCATTACTTCGTCCCGATAGAGACTTACCAGCGCACAATTGAACGCCTTTCTGCACTTGAGCAGAAACACGGAGTGAAGCTGGAAATCACCTTTGATGACGGCAACCTGTCTGATTACGAGGTTGGGTGGCCAGCCCTTGTGGAGGCGGGCCGGCCAGGTCGTTTTTTCGTTCTGGCTGCACGTATCGGGGCAAAGGGCTATCTGACCGCCGAACAGATGCGGGAGATCGTTTCGTCGGGATCGGTCATCGGCAGCCACGGCCACGACCATGTTGACTGGCGCAAGCTGGATGCTGCCGGCTTTCAACGGGAACTTTACGACGCTCGAAAGAAAATCGAGGATGCAGTAGGGGCTGCTGTCACAGAAGCGGCGATCCCGTTCGGTGCTCTGGACGCGAACGTTTTGCATCGGCTCAAGGAAGCCGGGTACCGGCGGGTCTTCACAAGCACACCGGGACTTGCCTATCAGACGGCATGGTTCTGTCCGCGCTTTTCACCTGCAAATGGTTTCGACCCGGATCGTGACATCCCGCCGATGTTTTCGGCCAAGAAGCGCCTGAAAAGCTCCCTCTATGCCTTCGCACGACGCGCGAAATTCCGCATTTGAAGACATGTCCAAGATGTCGCGCCAGTTGGTTCAATCCGGTTTTCTATAGAGCTCCGAAAGAGGCAGGTTGAATACAGCGCGCAGCTTGCCTGTATTGAGCGCAAGTTTTTGCCGCATCCGGAAAGACCGTCCCCGGTCGAGAAGCCGGAATGCGAGCGCTAAAACACCGGCAACTCCACATTTTGCCAGTGCTCCAAATGCGAAAAAAACGTGCCAGAAAGGGTCTGGATGCCGGGCGAGGCGCATCTGGCCATAGGATTGGCCTGACCGTGTCGCGCGGCTGAGAATGAACTTCGTCGACAATCGGTCTTGTGGAACATGTTCGTGGGCAATCGCATCGTCGGTGGCAAAGATACGTGCCCCGCGTTCGGCTGCTTGAGCAAAGAAGATGGTGTCTTCGCCGCCTGTCCGGCCATAGGCTTCATCAAATCTCAGTTCCAGCGCACGAACAAAACCAACCCGCACCAGCGTGTTGCCGCCCCGGCCGGTGTAAAGCCGTTTTCCCCGGTGCCCCCAGTCGGTGTAAAGCGGGTTCGCACGCAGCATCCACTCGGGCGTATTGTCCGGATAGCGTGGTTTTACCGGGCCGATCACGACGTCTGCGTTGAAGTCTTTCTGGCAGGCGAAGAGTTTTTCCAGCCAATCGCGCTCCACCCATTCGTCGTCATCGACAAATATCAGCCAGTCGCCATCAGCTGCGTCGAGCAATGCGTTGCGGGCTGAAGAGATATTACCGCTCGCCACGGCAAGGCAGGTCACGTCCAGCGACTTGATGGGATGACCGGCAACGAGTTTGGTCGCCGCACCGGATTTGGAATCATCGGCCACCAGCACGTTGAGCTCCATCCCGACCGGTTTGGTCACCGCCGCCAGGGAACGTAACGTATCGAGCAAGGTTTCACGGCCAATGCTCGCTATGGCGACGGAAACTTTTTCCATTCAGACTGGGCTCCGAAGCAGAGTTGGAAGCAATCAACAGGATGTGAGACGATCTTTTAATGCACCAGAAGTTCCTGCAGCATTATTAAACAATGGCTTAGAAAAAAGGCGCAAGATGCCCCGGAATTTGGAAGGCCCGCCTTTCACCCGCCATGAAGCTGGAGCTCGCACGTGATATGAACCGGCAAGGTTTTGATACCTCCTCTGCTACACCTGTTGCCGGAACGTCTGCTGTGGCCTTGCCGATCTCGTTCGATGGGCTTGCTGGTTATTTTCATCAAGCTGCGGGAGGAACAGCAATCCTGCTGTTGAGCCCCTGGGGGTATGAAGAGCTGTGTTCCCGGAAAAGCTACAGGATGCTCGGCGAAAAATTCGCTGCATCCGGGTACCCATGTCTGCGGTTCGACTATCCGGCTACCGCGAATTCACACGGTGACAGCGCGGATATTCAGGACAAGTCGGCATGGCAGGCTTCCGTTCGAACAGCCCTTTCCGAACTCAAGAGATTGGCAAACCCGGATCGGGTTGTCGTGGTCGGACAGGGGATAGGTGCAAGTCTCGCAAGCAACCTGGCAGCAGACGGAGAGATTGCAGGACAAGTGCTACTGGCGCCAGTTGCCCAGGGACGAGCTTATCTGCGGGAACTCGCAGCCTGGACTGCGTTGACGCAGCCGACGTTCCTGGTCAGTGCGTCGGATGGTCCCGAGGGTGGGTTGATGGCAGGCGGTTTCGTGCTCTCGGCCGCAACAGCCGACGAAATCAAATCGCTCAATCTCTACAAGACGGAATTGCCCTCCGGATTGAAGACATTGCTTGTTCAAAGGGCCGACCATCCGGGCGATCAGAAACTTGCAGATCACTACGCCGAAAACGGTTTGGAGTTCGAGAGTCTGTCGTTTGAGGGGTACGTCGACTATGTGTCCGACCCGACCCTGTCCGTCCCCCCGGTTCAAACGCTGGATCGGATTGTAGCCTGGGTGAAGGCCAATTTCCCGGCAGGGCAATTGGAGACTGCAGCTCTTGCCGAAGTCTCTGCCGTTTCGGAGCCATTGCCAGATGTCGAGGAGGAGGCGCTGCGTTTCGGGCCCGACAAAATGTTCTTCGGTGTGCTCGCGAGCCCCCGTAGCAAATGTGCGGAAACGGCGGTGATCATGCTCAATTCCGGATATGACCATTCCATTGGCTGGGCACGCATGTCGGTCGGCTTTGCCAGGTCTCTTGCGGAAAGCGGCTGCGCGGTCCTGCGCACGGATCTGGCTGGTATCGGTGAGAGCTGTTATTGGCCGGATCAGCCGTCCCAGGTTCTTTATTCCGACAGGCAACTGGAGGATGTCAGAGCCGCCGTCGGGTTCCTCAAGGAACGGACCGGGGTGAAAAACGTTATCCTGTTCGGCCGTTGCAGCGGTGCCTATCTCGCCCTTCTGGCGGCTGCAGACGATGACCGCGTCAATGCGGCCTTTCTGGTGAACTCACGCAAACTGGTCTGGGATCCGGACGAAAACGTGGACAAGGCTATCCGTGAGCCGATACAGACGCTGTCCAGTTATGGACGCAAGGCGGTCGATGCAGAGACCCTGAAACGGGTTCTGTCAGGGGAAATCAATCTGGTTTCCGCTCTGAAAAAGGTAACCCGGCCCGTGAAGTTGAAGGTCGACCGAACCCTGGCACCTGTTCTCGGCAATCTGTCACGCCATTACCGGCTCTTCAAGGTCCTGACCAGTCGCCTTCAGAAACTTGAGCAGCGTGATGTCCCAGTGTCTCTCGTTTATAGCGATAACGACCGGGGGCTTCTTGAGTTGCACAACTGGTTCGGCGTCGACCGGCATGGATTGAAAGCCTATCCGAACATCGAGATGCACGGCCTGCAGGATGCGGATCACAACCTGACACCTATCGCCGCCCGTCAACAGATGTTCGCCCTGTTGACCGAATTCGTTGCGAAAGTCTCCGCTTCAAGATCTTGTAAGTGATGCCTCAGCTGATCCGTTTCACGCGTATTTACGGCGTGATGGCGGGGGAGTGCCGGTCATCGTTCGCACGAGACCGGAAGGCCGACCTTCTGCGATCGTAAGCAGGTCACGCGACAGGATCGGCATCGAGATCTGATCTTCTTCACGCTCGGCAACCGTGACCAGGAATTGCGTCGAAAGGCCTGCGAGCGGATCATCTTCGACAAGTTGCGGCAGGGCAACGCCATCGATGATTACAAGATCGTAGTCACGCGCAATGTCTGCGAAATCGAAAGCTTCGCGGATGTTCATCCGGTGGTGCTTGTACTTCGGCAATCCGGAGACCAGCGACAGAAAGGAAATATCCAGCTCGTCGTAGTCGACAACCCGTTCGCGAAGCGTTCCGCCAATGTCTTCCATATCGTCGATGCTCAGGTCATGGCTGAGCATTCGCTGTTTCGGTTCACCATCGGCGAGGAGCACGTGCAATCCGCGCTGGGCCGCCCCGAGAGCGAGGGCAAGGGCAGCAATTGTCTGGCCATGGCCAAGGGCGGGAGAGGTTAGAAAGACGATCCGCGTGCCGTTTTGGGCAGGCGCGCTCTGGATCGATGCAATGATCTGGTCAACGCCTTGTCCGAAAGACCATCCAGGTCCGGCTTCGTCTGAATAAAACTGCTCGATCGCATCTTGTACGGCAGAGATGGCGTCGGAGCTGAGCGGACGGACACTGCCGTTTTCGTCGGTTTCCGTCAGCCAGGGCAGCTGGCTGATAACTTTCAGCCCGGGTTCTGATTGGGGCACCTGCCTGGAGGGAGTGCGTTTGCTTCTCGTCCGCGATCCCGGCAACCCCACTGATGAGCGTGCATTGTGGGAGGTGTCGACAACCGTGTTTACGGGAGCAAGCGACTGTGCAGGGCCGGCGACGGCCATTGCAGGTTCGGGGTTCTGCAGGAACTCCGGCAACAGGTGTTTTTTGGCAATGCGAATGGCTTCGCCGCCAACGGCGATTATGGTGCCGAACAGCAGACCCAGGATTCCGGCCAGCACCACCATGATCTTCCGTTTCGGGTAGACCGGGCTTTCCGGCGGAATGGCGGGTGAAATGATGCGGGCATTGGGGAGAACAACCTGGTCGAGCTGCGAAATTTCCTTGGCCCGGCTCAGTGCTATCTCATAAAGCTGCCGTGTTGCCTGTGCTTCCGTTTCCAATTCACGCAACCTGATGGAAGCCGCCTGGTCAACGTCGGAAAGATTTCGCGTGGAATCGAGCTGCTGCTCGAGCCTGGAAACCCGTTCCTGATTGACCTGGACATCGATGCGTGTGGATTCCGCAATCCGCCTGATTTCGTCCCGGATGAGATTGCGCAACCGTTCCAGCTGGGATCTTGCCTGCACGACAGACGGATGTGAGGGCAGAAGATCGGCCATCAGCTGAGCTTCCGTGCGTGCAGCCGTGGCATATTGCTGGCGAAGTGAGGAGATCGTGGGGGAATTGACCACATCTCCGATGGATTCCGCGTCGACACCGCTTTGCAGAACCCGCTGGATTTCATCGTATTTGGCGGTTGCTTCCGCCAGTGCCGCTCGGGCATCGATGAGCCTGGAATTCAGTCCGGTCAGTTCCTGTCCGGTCAGCAGCGACCCCTCGTCGGAGTTCTGCAGCTTGTTGGCCGCGCGAAATTTCTGGATTTCTTCTTCGGCTTGCCTCAGGCGTTCCCGCAAATCCACCAACCGATCATCGATCTGGGAGGCAGCTTCGTCCGAGGCCAGGTCAACTTGCCGTTTCTGGTCGGACAGATAGCTTTCGGCGATCGAATTCGCCAGAACGGCAGCCTGGACCGGTGAAGGAGATTCCGCGGCAATATTGATGACGAAGGTCTGACCAACGCGCTTGACGCTGGTTGCATCTGCAAGAGCTTCGACCGCGGCGGTCTCCTGCGCTTCAAGCGTTGCCGCGTCCTTCTTGGTTGCCCCGAAGATCAGGCTCTTGAACTGGCTCATCAGACCCGGCTTGCCTTCGCCGAAATGAGGGTCTTCAGCCAGGTTGTTTTCCCGGGCGACGGGGCGCAGCACTGTGTCGGAATGGATGACCGACATCTGACTGTCGATCACTTCCGAGCCTTGTCCCGTGCGGCTCGGGCGGTTCGGGTCATCGAAAGGCTGGCGGACAGTTGGGTCGAACAGGACTTGCGAGGAGGCTCTGAAGATCGGCGTGATGGTCAGGGAGTAGGCGGCAGTCAACGCTGCAAAAACAAATGCAATTGCCGCGATCAGGAAGATGCGGCGGCGCAATACCTGAAAAATGGACAGGATGTCCAGAGCAATGGCATCGCGGCCTTGAAGGGCCGCCTTATCGTAAGCCGGGTTTTCTACCTGTCTGGGGTCCACAAAAAGTCACCTTATGTCCTCGCGGGCATGCGTCTTATTGCTTGTAAGCACTTATGGTTAGTGAACTGCTAATTTGCGGCAAGACTACGGTGCTCCGACACCACGAAGCCCGCTGTCATTTGCCTGCGGCCAGAGAGGACGACACTAGTTCTGCGAACGATTGTCCCAGGTGCGAACCACTGCATGCGGCAGCAGCGCGGCAAGCAAGAAAATCAGCCAGTTCAGGGAAAAGGAACGAAACCAGGCGCTCTCCAGCATGTTGTGACAGGTGACGAAGAGGATCAACGAATAGCAGAGAAAGGCAATCCGGTAGTCCAGGGAAACGACCCGGGCTGCGGAAAACAGAGCGGTCAGGATAACCAGGAACAATAGCGAAATTCCGACAATGCCGAGTTCGAGCATGACATCGAGATAACCGTTATGAGCCTGGATCAGCAAAATGACGAAACCCGGCGCCTCACGGAAGGCAATTGAATCGGACCCCGTGGCCCAGAAAGACGCATAGCCCTGGCCAAGTACCGGGGCTCTGGAAATCACATCCACGACAAACGCCCAGATGAACGTCCGGCCGGTGTAGGTCTCGTCATTGAACAGGAACAGAGACAGGTCCGAGAACCCGAACCGCGTAAGGAGCGAGAGGAAGGACAGAAGAACGGCGCCGGTAACCGCTCCGAAAATCAGCAGCAATGCCGCATTGATACGGAAGAGGAACGCCATGCCGACTGCAATATAGGCGATGACCGGCATGAGGACGGCAAGCCCGAGGGAAGTTTTCGACTGGCTGAGAACAAGCAGGCCAAAAGCCAGTGCCGAAATGATCAGCATGCCGAAACGTTTCAGAAAACCGCGCGAAACCAGAAACCCGTAGATATTGAACATCATGGCCAAAGCCATGACCGCGCCCAGATTGTTTTTCTGGGTGTAGATGCCTGCGTGACCGATAGGTGTCGGCGGTAGCAGGACGACTGCAACCGCATTCATCAGAACAACGGTATTCATCAGCAGCATCAGTCGGCTTAGCAGTGAGCGGGCGTCGTCCGTAAAAGAAACCGAAATCACAAGGCTCATCACAATGATGATCTGCAAGACCACGCGGCGAAACGCAATTCCGGGTGCAGGAGACCAGAGCACGCTCGTGACAGCGAGCAGCAGATAAAGCATCAGGATCCAGATAAGCGGACTTTTCAGAACCGTAAACGCGTTGAGCAAGCGCCGCCCCGCCGATACCAGCAGAACCATGAACAGGCAGATCCAGAACAACTGGTTCAGTGCGTTGGACTTTGACGCGCTGATGTTGGCCGCGGTGTCTTCACCTCCGGACGACACCAGAAAGAATGGGCTGATCAACATCGGATAGGCGAGCAGCAGCACCGGAATCCAGTTGAAGATCCTGTCCAGCAACGTTTGCCCGTGCATGGCGGCCTGTGGCCCGGACTGTTCAACGGGGTGAACTGTCAAATCCCAGTCTCCAGATCAATTGCAGCTGCAGAAGCTTTCTGCCGGCCCGCACCGCTAGGTCAGTCACTAGGCATGATTCGCAGCTGTCAGCTCAATCTATCAGTCACGATTTCGCACAGTCGACTGCAAATTCCGCATCAACTGTCGTGCCTGGATGGCGCGGTTCACAGCGCGTCTGCGTTGAGCCCCAAGGCATCGACCATAGCCGGCTCGACGGTTCTTTTGACGTTGTCGGTCATCAGCCCGAAGCCTTCGTAGTAGTCCCACAAGGCCCAGCCAAAGCCGCGTTCCTCCACCACTGTGCGGACGTCCTTGATCCACGCAAGCCTGCTTCCATCGTCTGGAAGTCCTTTCGGGGGACGGATAGCACTGAATTCGCCAAGCACGATCTGGTCCGGGGAAATGTCATGTTTTTCCGCCCACTGCGAGATCGTGTCAAAGCGGCTTTCAATGAAATTCCGGTCGGGCCTTTCACGTTTATAGTAGTCCCTGACACCGTCCATCGCCTTGTCGAAGGCATAGTCGGGAACGTCGACATCGGCTGCCTTGAGGGCGGCGATATGCTGACGTGTCCTCTCTTCGGCAGTCTCCACGTTACCCGCTGTCCAGGGATAGCTGAGGCCCGCGATATAGCGGAGAGGGTCCAATACCCAGGGGAGGGATTGATGGGTGAAATAGAAGGGCTCGTAGAAATGGAAGTCGACGATGATCTTGTCGTCGTAGCCGTCGAGACTCATGTACTCGAGGCCTTCCATGGACCGCCAGCAGCCCGGTGTAAGGACAATCGGCAGGTCTGGCGCAACACTGCGCGCCCTGTCATACAGCTGCTTTTGAGAGACAGACCAGTCTTGGCTGTCTTCTTCGAAACAGACGCCCTGCGGCTCGTTCATCAGTTCCAGCGCGACCTTGTCCGTCGGCAGATCGCGGATCCGCTTGGCGACTTCTTCCACAAGATCGGAGTAGGCCTGAAAGCGCGGGCCATCGGGTGCATCGCGCAAAATGTCGACAGGTGCCCATTCCGTGAGATACGCAGCCGGATGCAGATCGACCATCACGGTAAAGCCGCTGTCCAGTAAGCGAACCGTTATGGATTTCGTATCATCCAGCAATATGCGGCGTTCGCTGTCCGTCGCGGCCAGAAAGACGCCGGCGTCGATCGGAAAGCGAATGAAGTCGAACCCGAGCGCGCGCAGGCGTTCAAGTTCGGCGTCGGAGACCTTGGACAATTCGCCCCGGAACGGTGGCCAGAGATATTTTCCCGGCCGCTCGGGATCCCGATAGGCAAAATTTTGCAGTCTGGAAACATTGATACCCCGTTTGAATATGGGGATCGAAATCGTCTCCTCCTTCGCTGCCTGAGTTCCGGCAGCGATAGCGTTCTGACGTTCGTCCAGATACAGGAAACCACCAACGAAAACGAGGAAAGCCAGACCAAAAGCAAGCGCGGTCAGCCAGGACCATAGGCGCTTCGACTTTTTTGCGGTCACGTTCGGCTCCGTTGTTGATCTGGGGTCAAGACAGCTTCCAGGTCCTGACGGTAACTTTCAAGGATCATTGCAGGGTTGAACCGGTCGTGCAAGATTTGCTCGCTTGCCACTATCTGGCTGCGATAGTGAGCTGATTTTTCCGCCAGATCCTTGAATGCGGCCGCAATTCCGGCGACATCACCGGGTTTCACGCCGATGCCGACGTCGATGTCATCAAGATAACCGTCGATACCCGTATCCTTGCCGTAGATAATCGGCAAACCGGCAAACAGCGCTTCCAGGTAGACCATCCCGAAGGTCTCGTTGTAGCTGACCAATGCCATCGCAAGATAGTGCGGCAGAACCTCGAACAGGTCCTTGCTGTTCATCGGTCCAAGGATCCGTACGCTGTCGCCGAGCCCCAGTTCGGCAATTTCCTTTTTCGCCGCTTCCACGGCCTCCGCACTGCCTGGGCCGATCAGGTCCAGTCCGATGTCCGGGTGTGTTTTTTGGAAACCGGCAAATCCCTGCAGCAGGTCGGACATGCCTTTCCGGCGGCGCATGTCCAGATCGAACACACTGACGAACCGGGGGATCGGATCCTTTACCGGCACTTTGCTGGTGGAGTTCCCAACGATGTTTGGAAGCAGTCTTTCCTTCTCAGGCTGCGCTGGAACATACCTGTGGTAGGTGTCCCGGAACCAGGCGGAGATATGATAGATCTTGTCTGCACGTGCCGCGATCCGGCGCATCAGGCTCCGGTACGTCGGCTTGAACAGCAGGATCTTGCGTTCCGATTCACCGCGAACGGAAATGAACAGCCGGGTATCCGGTCCAAACCGTTCCGCCAGCCACAATCCCGCGATGCCTTCAAACGAGAGTTTATGAGCGTGAACGAGGGCAGGCGTCTCGTGCTCGGTCCTCAGCGTCTTAAACACATGTCTTGCGATACGTCGCATCGCCGAGGCGAGACCTATACCCATCGGCAGGCCGAAATAGCGGTAGGAGAATAGCCGCACGCCTTTTATCTCACCGCAATCCTTGAAGCTGGCCTGCCAGGGCAAGCTGGTCCGGTCCATCGTCACGACGATGTGTCTGCCAAAGTCCACGCCGGTGACGAGACGCTCGATTGCGGTGGTTCTGCGATGGAATTGCTGCGGGTTCGGGTAGTCGGCGCTCAGATGCAGGATGAGGGGTGCTGCTGCACCCGGTTCACCGAATTCTGCTCTTGTGTCCATTGTTTCCCTCGGCAGCGAATATTTGCGGCAGAACGGTTGCGCCGCGCTCATCGGTCTTTGATTGCAACAAGGCCGCAGGTCGTTCCATCAGCCTGTTTGATCGTCATTTTCGGGGCAAACTTCTCTCATCACGTTTCAATAAAGAGTGAATGCCGCACCTTGCGTCACCAACGGGCTCATTCTGAAGAGCCACGGGACAGCGAAAATGTACAATCGACAAAAATAACTAACTTTAAACGACAGTTCGTCACATTGCCGGCAGGCAGCCCCCAAGGTTGAGCGGCGTCCCATGTTGGCGGGGAACACGTTTCACGAACAACCTGCTGGAGGAAACTGCGCAGGAGGACGATGAATGCCGAACCGGATCGATGAAGACAGGGACGCCAGGGCGCTCGGCGCGCAAAGCTTCGGCCTGAAGAACAGGCTGTTCCGTATCCTCTGGGGTATTGTCTGGTTCCTTCTGGCCTCCTGGACGCAGCCGTTGCATGGTTGGCGCCGTTGGCTCTTGCGACAGTTCGGAGCGACAGTGGGGGAGGGTGTCTATGTGGCTCCATCCGCCAGGATATGGCATCCGGGCAACCTGATCCTGGAGGATTTCGCCGCGATCGCAGACGGCGCGGATATCTACAACATGGGTCCTGTCACGATCGGCCGGTACGGTGTCGTCTCCAAACGTGCGCACATCTGCGCGGGAACGCATGACATCAACGACGACAAGTTCCTGCTGATCGCAAAACCCATCGTTTTGGAGGCCTATAGCTGGGTTGCCGCTGAAGCTTTTGTTGGTCCCGGGGTTCGTGTCGGTGAGGGAGCTGTTCTGGGAGCGCGTGCGGTAACGGTGAAAGACCTGGCTCCATGGACTGTTTATGCAGGTAATCCTGCCAAGGCGCTCAAGGAGCGGGCGCGGTTTGAGCGTAGTGACGTGCCGAAGCGTGGATGGCGTGAACCGTTGGAAACCGCCGACTGATTTTCCCTCCGATTCAGTCTGCCCTTCAGGCCCATTAAATATCGGTAACTACGAACTTTCTAACGGCTATGTTTACAACTGCTTAGAGACCGATCGGATATTGCTCTAATGCGTTCGCCGCCGTCGTAACCGGGACGAACGTAAAGGGGAGACTGGGAACGGAATGCTGGCAAGAGATTTCGAGAGTGAACTGCTGGGGTGCCGGATCGAAGCAACCGCTATCGGTCCGTTTGCCATCGGGCGTCTTCGCTCCCGGGATGCCATCCAGCTTGTCGAGGCCGCCGTTCAAAAGCGGCAGAACCTCGATATTGCCATCTGCAACGCCCATACGCTCCTGTCAGCGATGGATGATCCCCGCTACGCTGCAACACTCCAGAAAATGACGCTTCTGAACGACGGCATCGGTATGAGCCTTGCCAGCAAGCTGCTCAGGGAAGAGCCGTTTCCGGAAAATCTGAACGGGACTGACCTCATTCCCCGGATCCTGGCGAACATCGGCATTCCGCTGCGGATCTATCTGCTCGGCGCCAAGGAAGAACAGGTTCGCCTTGCCAAGGAGCATATCGAGACTGCCTATCCGAAGCACCAGGTGGTTGGCTACCGGAACGGCTATTTCGCAAGCGATGAACTGGACAGCTTGTGCCAGGGGATCAACGAGGCAAAGCCGGACCTTTTGCTTGTTGCCATGGGGAACCCCAGGCAGGAGAATTTCATCGTTGAGAACCGGTCGGCGCTGGCTGTTCCGGTCGCGATCGGGGTCGGGGCGCTGTTTGACTTCATGTCGGGGGCCGTCGTCCGCGCACCGAAGATATTCCAGGCAGCCGGCCTTGAGTGGCTGTTCCGACTGTTGCAGGAACCTCGCCGCCTGTTCCGCCGCTATGTCATCGGCATACCGCGTTTTCTGTTTGCCCTGATGAAAATCAGATTTTCCAGGTCCGGCGTTTCGCGCTAGTTCCCACGTGGGAGGATCTGCCGTAACCGGTCAACGAGCGCTGAATTTGTTGGAGCAGATTCGGCTTCCGGTAGATCTGGCCGGGCGATCATGATGACGGGAAGTTTCAAGGTCCGCGCAGCCTCGATCTTGGCGTAGGAACGACTGCCACCACTGTTTTTCGTCACCACATGAGTGATGTTCTTTTCCAGAAACAGCGAAACTTCCTCGTCGGCAGATGCCGGGGGACGGGAGAGGATCAGCTCCCAGGCGGAAGGTAATCGTGTTTTGGGCGGCTCGATCATTCGGACAAGACCTAAAATATCGTTTCGATGAGTGAAGCGCTCGATCTCCTTGCGGCCAATGGCGAGGAATGCGCGCGCGCCATCAGGCAGGGCCTTGGCCGCATCGTCCATCGTCAGGACATTTGTCCAGGCGTCGCCTTCACCGGGGTGCCAGCATGGCCGTTCCAGGCGCACAAGCGGTACCTTGAGCATCTTGGCGGCTTCGGCCGCATTACGGCTCATCTGGGCAGCGAAGGGATGGGTCGCATCGACAATGATGGTGATCCCTTCGTGCCGCATGAAGGCTAGCAGACCGTCGGTGCCGCCAAAACCGCCGACGCGTGTCGGGACGCCAAGATCAGGCAGATCGCGAACCGCTCCGGCAAAAGAGGCGGTCAGGCGACTTTCCGGAAATGTTTCCGCCAGCGTTCTGGCCAATTGCCGGGCTTCGCTTGTTCCGGCGAGCAGCAGGATATGATCTGCCTTAGCGGTCAAAGCCTGTTTCTCCCAGCACCTTGCCCTGGCGATCGGTGATCAGAACTTCCACATCCACCGGCGCATCGCGCAGGATCTGGCGGACGGCGTCCTTCGTTCGCCGCGCAAGTGGGCCACTGAGATCGATACCGGCAGCCAGGGAGGCATCCAGCACCTCCTTGGCCGTGTTGGCCGAGGCGGCCTGTTCGATCAGATCCGCAGAAGCGTTCTCCTGACGCAGAAGACCCTGCAGGAATTCGAAGTCGACGGAGCTGCGGGCCGAATGCAGATCGAGCGCCCCTTGAGCCAGCTTGGTGAACTTCGCAAATCCGCCTGCGAGGGTCAGCCGGTCGACCGGATGACTGCGCAGGTATTTCAACAAACCGCCGGCGAAATCCCCCATGTCGAGAAAGGCGGTTTCATCCAGATCGTATCGGGCCTTGACCGCGTCTTCGGAACTGGCGCCGGTTGCGCCAACCACATGTGACAGCCCGACTGCGCGCGCAACATCGATGCCCCGATGTATGGACGCAATCCACGCAGCGCAGGAAAACGGCCGAACGATGCCGGTCGTGCCAAGTACGGACAAGCCGCCCAGGATACCAAGCCTGGGATTCATCGTCTTGAGGGCGAGCTCTGCGCCGCCTTCGATCGAGACCGTTATCTCGACATCGCCTGCCCCGCCATTCAGTTGGGAAACCTCATCGACTGCCGTCCGCATCATCTGGCGCGGCACCGGATTGATGGCAGGTTCGCCCGGCGGGATCGGAAGGCCAGGCCTTGTGACGGTGCCGACACCTTCTCCGGCCCTGAAGATTACTCCAGAACCAGGAGGCAACAGGTTGACGGTCGCGCTGACCAAGGCGCCATGGGTCACGTCGGGGTCGTCCCCCGCATCCTTGATGATGGCGGCAGACGCCGATTTTCCTGAAAGCGTATGCCGGGTCAGCGCAAAGGAGGCTGTGCCACCCTTGGGCAGGGTGATTTCGACCGGATCCGGGAAATCGCCGGTCAAAAGGGCCTGATACGCCGCCTTGGTGGCTGCTGTCGCACAGGCTCCCGTCGTCCAGCCCCGCCGCAGCTCTTTTGGCTCTTCCTTCGACATGCTCTTTCTATAGACGATGAAATTCCGCTTTGTGCATATTAGTTTATGTGCGCGATGAAATGTCGTTTTCGCATCGTTTTTGATCGCCGAAGCGCTTGGCGTTACCGGGCCACGCGGGTAAACAGGAACCATGACTGGAGAAGACGACAACAACCGACCGCATGAAGGCTTGCCGGGAGACCTGCCAGGCGGGTTACCCGTGTTCGAACCCGGCTGGGTTTGGCTTGCCGGCGCAGGTCCGGGCGACCCCGGCCTATTGACGCTGCATGCGCTCAATGGCCTGCGCCAGGCCGATGTTGTCGTGTTTGATGCCCTAGTCGATCAGAGCATTCTTGCCTGGGGCAAACCGGGAGCCGTGACTGACTACGCGGGCAAGCGCGGCGGCAAACCGAGCCCGAAACAGCGCGACATAACCTTGAAGCTGATCGATTACGCCCGCGAAGGCAAAAGGGTGCTTCGCCTGAAGGGCGGCGATCCTTTCGTCTTCGGCCGTGGCGGCGAGGAAGCGCTCGGCCTTGTCGAGGCCGGTGTGCCGTTCCGTATCATTCCCGGTATCACCGCCGGTATCGGCGGTCTGGCCTATGCGGGGATTCCCGCAACCCACCGAGACTGCAATCAGGCAGTCACCTTCCTGACAGGCCATGACCAGACGGGCCTCACCCCGGACGCGATCAACTGGGATGGTATCGCCAAGGGGTCGCCTGTCATTGTCATGTATATGGCGATGAAGCACCTGGATGTCATAGCCGGCAAACTGATTGCCGGTGGACGATCTGTGGATGAACCTGTGGGTATCGTGTGCAATGCTTCCCTTGCGGGCCAGGACGTTCTGGAAACCACGCTGGGCCGCTGCGCTGAAGAGGCGAAGGCTGCCGGGATAGAACCACCGGCAGTTGTTTGTGTCGGTGAGGTTGTCCGTCTGCGCAAGGGGCTCGACTGGCTCGGCGCCCTGTCGGGCAAGGTGCTGGACAGCGACCCGCTAGGCCTGCGCATATCCTCCCGTTCTGCCGATGCCGGCTGACACTGCCAAGGCAGGCGCCAAGGGTGTTCTGATCGCGGCGCCATCGTCGGGTGCTGGCAAGACCACACTGACGCTTGCGTTGCTGCGTGCACTGAAATCCGCCGGGCGTTCGGTCGTTTCGGCCAAGTCCGGCCCGGATTACATCGATCCGAAATTCCACGAAGCTGCCAGCGGGATGCCCTGCATCAACCTGGACGCCTGGGCTATGGACGCGGCGACACTGCAGATGCTTGCCCACCGTCAGGCCGACAGTCATGACGTTCTCGTGGTCGAAGGCGCCATGGGGCTATTCGACGGAGCAGCCAGCGGCAAGGGCTCGGCTGCCGATCTGGCGGCAACGCTGCATCTACCCGTGATTCTCGTCGTCGATTGCGGCAAACAGGCCCAGTCGGTCGCAGCGCTTGTTCATGGGTTTCAAAGCTTCCGGCCGGATATCAATCTCGCAGGCGTTATTCTCAACAAGGTTGGCAGCCCGCGCCACGAAGCCATGTTGCGCGCAGCGCTGGCACCGCTCGCCGTGGATGTTCTGGGTGTCTTGCCGCGGGCTCAGGAACTAGGCCTTCCCGAACGCCACCTGGGACTTGTCCAGGCGGGGGAGCATCCGGATCTGGAAGCCTTTCTGGAAAAGGCGAGCGACCTGTGTACCCGGAATGTAGACCTGAACCGCCTGGAAACATTGGCGGCACCACTGAGCCCTGCCGGTGATAACAGGGAACACCTGCCCGCGCCGCTTGGCCAGTGCATTGCCATTGCCCGGGACGTTGCCTTTGCCTTTTCCTATCCGCATCTGCTGGATTTCTGGCGAAGGCAGGGCGCGAGGCTCGAGTTCTTCTCGCCACTCGCGAATGAAGCACCGTCACCTGATGCCGATGCAATTTTTCTACCCGGCGGTTATCCGGAGCTACATGCCGGAAAGCTTGCTGCAGCAGACAGGTTCAAGGCTGGGGTCTTGCGGGCCGCAGCTACCGGAAAGCTGATCTATGGCGAGTGTGGTGGCTACATGACACTCGGCAAGGGCATGATCGATGCCGATGGCACACGCCACGAAATGCTGGGGCTTTTGCCGCTGGAAACCTCGTTTCAGACCCGCAAGCGTCACCTCGGCTACCGAAAAGTCATGCCACTCCGTGGCCTCCCCTGGCAAATACCGCTATCCGCACACGAGTTCCACTATGCCTCCATAATGTCGGAAGGCGGGGCGGAGCGGCTGTTTTCAGCGGAAGATGCCGAAGGCAACGAACTGGCACAGATGGGGCTGCGCGCCGGATCGGTCATGGGCTCCTTTGCCCATGTCATTGCTCTCGCCTAAACCGCCTCAAGCACGACAAGCTCGCAATAGACGTCTTCCTTGGTGTGATAGGGACAGTGGGTGATCTCCAGCGTCCTTGTCTTGCCGTCCTGTTCAAGCTGTTCGACCTTGGCCTTGAAGCCGTCGGCCTCCCAGGCGCTATCGCGTACTGTCAGGACGATGGGAGCACCCGGTTTGGCGATGCGCAGCAGTTCGTCGATCCCTTCCGGACCCACATGGCCATTCGTGAAGACGCCCGCGCTGACGATGCCGTCATAAATGTTGTCGTCAATGCCTGAGAGCGTGGCCATCATGTCGGCTTGGGACAGATTGCGGTAAATCCCACGGCTGCGCGAATGCTCCAGCATCGCAGGTGTCAGGTCTATGCCGTCAATGGTCAGGGCTGAATTGCGACTGATCAACTCGCTCCCGACGAGACCGGTCCCACAGCCTGCGTCCAGAACCAGCGCCGTTTTGGGCAGGCGTTTTACCAGTGCTTCCGCTGCAATCCTGGGGCCGACATACCCTATGGTCTGAAGCAGGTCGGCATCGTAGGTCTCCGCCCAGTCCGCGTAGAACTTGCGAATGGCATCGGGATCACCGCTGAGAGAAATCGCCTGTTTCAGAAGTGGGTTTTCATCTGTCATGGGATTGCTCCTGTCCGGTCTTAATCTTGTTGAGATTAGGCGAGGGCAGGAGCGATATGCAAATGAGCGCTCTCGGACAGGCAAATCATTGCTCGATGAACCTGCGAAGCGTTTCGCGACCTCCCACATACCGATGATGACAGACAGTGGAAGGCCGCGAAGTGGTTTGGTTCCGCCGGTTCCTCAGGCTTTCGCCTTCTTCTTCGGGCGCAGCACATGCACGTGGTCGGCGTCGTAAAGGGCGCTGTCGCGGAAGTCGGCTGCAGGCTTCAAGGCATGGCCGACGAAGATCAGCGCGGTGCGGGTGATCTTGGAGGCACGCACTTCTGCGGCAATGGTCGACAATGTGCCGTGAATGAAGGCCTCATCCGGCCAACCGACGCGGTAGGCGACGATCACCGGGCAATCGGCACCGTAATGCGGCGTCAACTGGCGCTCAACTTCCCGCAGGTTCCTGATCGACAGGTGAATTGCCAGCGTCGCCCCGCTCTTGCCGAGCGTGTCCAGGTCCTCGTTGTTCGGCATCGCCGAGGATTTCATTGCCGTGCGGGTGACAATGATGGTCTGGGCAACTTCCGGGATGGTCAGCTCGGTCTTGAGTGCAGCGGCCGCGGCCGCGAAGGCCGGCACGCCCGGTGTTACATCATAATCGATGCCGAGTGCGTCCAGACGGCGCATCTGCTCCGCCGTTGCACCGTAAATGGAAGGGTCGCCGGAATGAACCCGGGCAACGTTCTGGCCCTTTTCATGGGCAGCCTTGATCTCGTCGATGATCTCGTCAAGCGTCATCGGGGCCGTGTCTATGACGCGTGCACCTTCCGGTGCGGCGGCAACGATCTGTTCAGGCACCAGCGAGCCCGCGAAAAGGCAGACCGGGCAGGATTGGATGAGCTTCAGGCCGCGAACGGTGATGAGATCGGGATCGCCAGGTCCGGCGCCAATGAAATGAACGGTCATGATTTGTCATCCGTTTCGAGAAAGTCGGAAATGTCGGTCGTCACGTCTGCCATCAGGGACGAAGGCGCGGCTTCAGTGGCAACTGGTGCTGCTTCCACCGGCTTTGGTGCGTCGATCCGCTTGGCATAACCGCGCGGCGTATAGACGAAAGGTTTCCCGTCACCGCGCATGACGGTGCGGGTGTTGGTCGAACCGACCAGCACGGTGGTCAGCATGTCGACATCGTCGACGCTGAGCGCATGCAGACTGGTGACGCGGATGGTTTCCTCCGGCCGGCCAAGATTGACGCCGAGAATGACCGGTGTCGCTGCCGAGCGGTGCTCCAGCAGGATTTCCTTTGCGGCTGCAAGCTGCGTGCGGCGGCGTTTGGACACCGGGTTGTAGAAGGCAATCACGAAGTCGCCCTCGGCTGCTGCCCTCAGACGCCTTTCGATCACCTCCCAAGGGGTGAGGAGATCGGACAGTGAGATCGCGCAGAAATCATGGCCAAGCGGCGCGCCGATACGGGCCGAGCAAGCCTGAAGGGCGGAAATGCCCGGCGCGTTTGTGACGCTGACCCGCTTGGCGGCATCCGACACACCGCCATACTCCTCATTCCTGTGCAACAGTTCATAGACCAGCGAACCCATGGCGTAGATGCCGGCATCACCGGAGGAAATCAGCGCGACATTCTTGCCCTTGCCAGCTTCTTCTAGCGCAAAGCGGACGCGATCCTCTTCCGCGCCAAGCGGGAAGTTGTGGTGGGTCTTGCCGGTAATGTGCTGGTCAACAATGTCGAGATAAAGCGAGTAGCCGACAACGTCGGTTGCTTCCGCCAGAAGCTTGGTGGCCTCCGGTGTGCGCCAGTCGTCCTTGCCCGGACCGATACCGATAACGGACAGATGCCCGCGAGCCCGACCGACCGTGTCGGTGTCAATCCACTTCGGTGACCGTGCAATGGCGCAAGTTGCGTTTTCGGTTTTCTGCTTTTCGACCTTCAGCGTTCCAAAGGCGCCGGACGCGGCCAGGGCAGCCCCTTCAGACACTCCGTAACAGCCGACTTCCTTGAAGACGACGGGCGACGGGTTTTTCAGGCGCGGGGTCTCGCGTTGCAGGTCTTCTGCGGAAAAGACCCGAAGCGGCACATCCAGATGCGCGGCGAGAGCATTGACAGCGGCCTCATCTGCCTTGAGGTCGATGGTCGCGATGCAGGCAACAGCGCCCTTGGCAATGTTGGCTCCCGTCAGTTCGGTCTCGACCAGTTCGATCAGTTCGGCCGCATCGCACCCGCGCGCGCAGCCGACGCCAACAGCATAGCGCTGCGGGTGGTAGACCAGACGCGTCGGGCCTGCTTCTTCCGGATGTTCGGTTGCCGAAAGCGTGATGGCGGCATCGTCTGTCTGCTGCAGCTTTGCCTCTTTCAGCCAGTCGGCGCGGCCTTCCAGGCGGACGGGAGCGCCGGAGAGAAGCTCGGCCATCACCGGTTTTGCATCTTCCGGATTGGCGAGACGCCAGCCGCGGGGCGGGGCGTCGAGCGCAACACCAAGCTTGGTATCCCCAGCCGTCGTGATCGCCGCGTGCCCACCGAGAGCGCTGGCCAGAAGCTTCGCCAGTTCGTTGGCGCCGCGATGACCACCGAGCAGCGGAACGACACTCTTGCCGTCTTCCGACACGGCGATCACCGGCGGTTCGCTTGTCTTGTCGGACAGGACCGGTGCAAGCGCACGGATCAGAATGCCGCTGGCGCAGAAGCCGACGATCGGATGACCGGCCTGAAACAACAGGCGGATATGGTCGATCGTTTCGTTGAACTGGGTGTCCGCTGTCGGCACACGGCCGGCAAGCCCGTGGATGCGGGCGGTTGAAAACCGTCTGGCGATCACTTCGGCAGCAGCGAGGCCGGCCTGGTTCAGGACGAGTAGGATGGGGGAAGCGTCCACGCTTCTTCTCCCTTGTAGATGAGGATCATGGAAAAATAGGGGGCGGTTTCGGTCTCAAGGTCGATGAGCCGATGAACCTTCTGCTCTGGCAGGCTGGCACGTTCCACGTAGCCGGCCTTTTCCAGCAGCCCCATGTCGGAAAGCAAGGTCTTCAGCCGTGTCAGGTGACGGCCGACCTTCATGATGGCAACCGCCTGGGCTTCTTCGATCTTGCGGCGGATGTCCGCGTCCGGAAGCGGGCCAGGAATGACGGTTAGTACATCGTTTCGTGCCGTCAGCGGTCGTCTCAACTGGGCGGCGCAGGCTGTCAGCGAGGTGACACCGGGCACGATTTCTATCGTGAAACGGTCGGACAGGCGCTCGAACAGATACATGAAAGAACCGAAAAAGAATGGATCTCCTTCACACAAGGTCACGACATCCTCACCGTTTGCCAAAACTGCGGCTATCTCTTCGGCGGCCTTGTCGTAGATCTCCTGTGCCGGGAACCTGTCGACCCGCATCGGCACGACAATCGGGATTTCCCGCACCCCATCCGGGATCACATCAGAGGCGATTGACCGGGCGAAGCTTTCGCCGGAATCGGGAGCGGGGTAGGCAATTACCCGTGCGCTTTCGATCAGCCTGTGCGCCTTCAGGGTCATCAGCTCCGGATCGCCCGGGCCAAGACCTATGCCATAGAGTGTGCCCGTCATGATTTCGTCAGGCTCCACTGCGTCACGGGCATCAAGGGACGCCATCCGGTCAAGCCGCCGACGGCGCTTGCCCGGTGAACGGAAACTTTCTTCAAAGTGCCTCCATGAGACTGATAGGCGGAGAGAAGTATGGCCTCGCTCTCCAGGGTCACTGCATTGGCGACAAGCCGCCCCCCTGGGCCTAGCGCTGCAAGACAGGCCTCGATCACACCGGAGGCTGTCAGGCCGCCGCCAATGAAGATCGCGTCCGGCTGTGGCAGATCGTGGAGGCCTTCCGGAGCGGTCGCGTCCGACAGTTCCAGATGTGGGACGCCAAGCGCGACAGCGTTTTCAGCCGCCATTTGCCGCCGTTCCACATGCGGTTCCAGGCCGATGGCCCGGGTTCGGTCGGCTGCTCGCAACCATTCGATGGCAATCGAACCGCAGCCTGCACCGACATCCCACAAGAGTGCGCCGGGGTGAGGCTTCAACTCCGCCAGGGTGATAGCGCGGATGTCCTGCTTGGTCATCTTGCCGTCGTGGCGAAAGGCATCATCGGCAAGGCCGGGTATCCGCGCACGGAACCGCACACCGGGGTCGGCAATCACATCCAGAGCAAGTGTGTGAAAATCGGCAACCTCGGCCGACCAGCCTTCCGCGGTACCTGCAACGCACCTTTCCCTGGTGCCGCCGAGATGCTCCAGAACCGTCATCCGGCTGCGCCCATAGCCTTCGTCGGCCAGGAGGTCAGCCACCTGGCGGGGAGTTTCCGCATTGCTGGTTAGACACAGGATCCGGGCGCCCGGGTAAAGCGATGCCCGCAACAGATCGACTGGTCGACCATGAACCGACAGGCAGTCGGTTTCCTGCAAGGCCCACCCCATTCGTGCGGCAGCCAGCTGGAAGGCGGACGGCGAGGGCAGCACCATCAGCTCGTGCGCAGGGAAATGCTTCAGCAAGGATGAGCCGATGCCGAACCACATGGGATCTCCTGTCGCCAAGACAGCGACGCGCTTCTGCCTGAGCGCTGCCAGATCTTCGAAGACGGTTGCAAAGGGGCTGGGCCATGTCCGCTTCTCGGCAGTGATTCCGCCCGTCAGCTCCAGGTGTCGGTTGCCGCCATAAACGATATCTGCACCTGCCAGGGCTTCTGCGCCACCCGGAGCCAGAACACCGTCCTCGCCCAGGCCGACCAGCGTCAACCAGGGGAGCTTGTCTGTCGAGGAAGTCATTTGTCCTCCAGACGATAAGGTTTGATCACCGGTTTTACCGACAGGTCCTGAGGCGTGCCGCTACTGTTTGGCGATACCTGCCGGGCACCCCGTGACCGGTGATGGACCGACTGGTCACCACTGCCGTCCGCAGGCGTCTTGACCGAACCACCCGGCTGGGACAGGAAACCGCGTGACCGCAAAGGCTTTTTGCTGCGAACGGATTTCAATCCGGTTGGTTTTTCGTCGTCTTTCGGCGGACCTCCGGCCATCTTACGTTTCCTCCGGCAGGCCGGCGGCAAGAGCGTTGACTGCGGCGGCAGCCATGGCCGATCCACCCCTGCGGCCGCGAACAGCCAGGAAGGGAACCTTGAACGGATTGGAGATCAGAGCCTCCTTGGATTCCGCGGCGCCCACAAACCCGACCGGGAACCCCAGAACCAGCGCCGGTTTCGGTCCGCCGGCGGCAATCATTTCAAGCAGATGGAAGAGGGCCGTCGGCGCATTGCCAACCGCAACGACAGCGCCGTCCAGCCTGTCGCGCCAGAGCTCGACCGCTGCAGCCGAGCGGGTCGTGCCGAGCTCTTTGGCAAGGGCCGGAACCGCGGGATCGTTCAAGGTGCAAACCACGTCGCAGTCCGCCGGAAGTCGTGAGCGAATGACGCCATGCACCACCATCTCCACATCGCAAAAGACGGGTGCGGCCCGCGCGAAGGCATCCTGCGCGGCAGACAGGATATCCTCCGACCAGGCAAGATCCTGCGGAAGGTCTGTCATGCCGCAGGCGTGGATCAGACGCACCGCGACCGGTTTCAGCTCGTCGGGTAGATGAGACAATTCTGCTTCCGACCGCACGATTGAAAAGGACTGGCGGTAAATCGCCGCCGGGTCCTTTTCATAGTCGTAGGACGGCTTGGTTTCGGTGCTCACGGCAGCCTCAGTCTCCGCGGTTCAACGACCGGGGGCCGTGCGGATGGTCTGCGTGCGGGTAGGGGTGGTGGTGATGATCGTGATCATGCCCGTGCCCGTGGCTATGCCCATGCCCATGCTCGTGCGAATGATCATGAGAGTGGCCATGATGATGCGCGTGATCATGCCCATGGTCATGGGAGTGATCGTGATGATGATGACCATGGTCGTGGTGATGATGACCACCCGCCTGCACCTGCTTTTCGCAGGCTCCGGTGCAGATCTCGTCACACAGCTTGCATTCTGCTTCCGCGCCGAGGCCTTCCACGTGATGGTGGTGGCTTTCCTGGGCCAGACCCACTTCGGCTTCGAAGCCAAGGACCTGTTCGCGGTACTTGCACATCTGGCAGTTCATCAGATTTGCGCCCTGCAGGATCTCCTGCACCCGATCGGCCATCGTGTCGATCACCTGCGGGTGGTCGTTCAGATAACCGGCTTTCAGGAATTCGATCTCCGGATGTTTGGCGGCAACTTCGTCCGTGGTCGAATAGATCCGCTGGACCAGTACGCCGGTGAACAGGAAATAGGGGAACACGATGACGCGCTTGTAGCCGAGCTTTGCCGCATGTTCGAGGCCGGGTCCGACCAGGGGGAAGGTGACGCCGGAGTAGCAGGTTTCCGCCCAGCCGAAACCGAAGCCTTCCCAAAGCATGCGCGTAATCTTGGAGACGTTGGAGTTCGCGTCCGGATCGGAAGCGCCGCGCCCGACCACCATCAGCAGGGTCTCGTGCAGCGGCACGTCGCTGTCGGCAGCGTCGATCGCTTCCTGAACACGGGCAGCGGCGGCTTTCACCATGCGTGTGTCGACGGCCAGTTCGCGGCCATAGGAGATCGTCATCTCCGGATGCATGGCCTGATAGGTGTTCAGGACCGAGGGAATGTCGTTCTTGGCGTGACCAGCGGCAAACAGCATGCCCGGCACGGCCAGAACGCGGGTGCAGCCGGCCTCGCGCAGCTTGTTCAGTCCGTCATGAATGACCGGGTTGGCGAATTCCAGATACCCGTATTCCACCGGCCAATCGGGGAAGCGAGCCGTCAGGCCTTCCGCCAGCTGTGCAAATTGCTTTACGGCACCCTTGTTGCGGCTGCCATGGCCGCAGATCATCAGTCCGAGTTTTTCGCTCATTGAGCAGCTTCTCCGGCAGTCTCGTCGTCTTCCGGACGGGCTTCAGGCGCGTCTTCGGCTTTTTTCTGCTTCTTGTCTTTGAGGGCGATGATGCCGGCGACGAGCGCGGCACCGGCAAGGGCTGCGACCCCGACCCAGTGGGAATGACCGGCGAGTTCGCCAAGATGGCCCCCATGGGCAAAGGCGGAGGTAGGCAGCGCGGCGGCAAGGCCTGCAAGGATGGTCCGTCTGATCATGTCTCTCCCCAGTGGCTGATGCCGGATCGGCAGCGTGGCAACAGGCGTCGGGAAGAATGAAAGCAAACACGCGCAAAAGCCGGCGGAGCCGGTTGATCTGCAGATGCCTTGGACAGCTCCGGCCTTGGTCCCCTGCTTGGGTCAACCTCATCCGGAATGGCTTTCAGTCCCTCCACGGGACGCCGTCAGGTGGGCGCACCTTAGGGGAGTGGCCATAGCGGATCAAGCATGAAAGCGACATCCATTGGCACGAGGCAGCCATGGCCTGAAACCGGCAATCGTTGCGTCTTGCGGCTCCCCGAAAAGAACCGGTTTGTCTTTGTCATCCCTTTGGATTAGTGATCAACCTGTCTCGATTCGGGGTAAGTGGGGCGTGGAAAACTTCCGGCGAAAACATCCGGACCTCATGGCGGCAGCCAGGCTATTGCTTCTGCTGCCGTTTCTGGTCACAGCGCTTGTGCCCAAGGGGTACATGCCGGACGTGCGCGCGGATGGCGGTTTTACCGTCACGCTGTGTACCACCGAGGGTCTTCGCACTGTTACGCTGGATGCGAACGGTGCAGAAATTCCACCGGGTTCCGACGAGGATAGCCCCGCGGAAAAGGCCTCCCGCCATTGCGTCTTTGCCGGTGTCGGTGCGTTTGCTGCGCCTGACAGGGTGCAGTTCCTCTTCGTGCAGGAAGAGATCTCCCGCCAACCGGCTTCTCTACCTGCAAAGGTCTGGGCTTCCAGCACACCGCGCGGCCGCAACTTTGCCCGCGCACCGCCGCTCAACGCGTGATCTTTCCGAACCTTATCTGAACTCGTTTTGAACCCGAGGTCTGTCCGGCTTTTGCCGAACGGACGCACTCGGGTGTGGAGATCCCATGAGCAACATCCCTTCGGACGCTGTATATGCGTCCACCCCCAGTCGATTTTACCTGGCTGCCTGGCGTTGGCACTTTTACGCCGGTCTTTATGTTGTGCCGTTTCTGATCATGCTGGCCGTCACCGGCCTTTCGATGATGTTTATTTCCGTTCTTGATGGCCGCGACGGGGAATACATCAAGGTTGCAATTGCCGGCGAACCAGTGGCGCTGTCGCAGCAGGCTGGCGCTGCGCTGGCAACGCGAGGGCAGGGCGCGAGCCTGGTTGAATGGATCGGCGCCAAGACCGCCGACGGAGCCAATGTCTTCCGCGTCAACGACGCTGGCACCAATTACATGGTGGCAGTTGATCCTTATTCGGGCTCGGTCTTTGAGAGCTGGATCCGGCGTGACGGCTGGTATGACCTACTGAACGACATTCACGGGACGCTGCTGATCGGCGATCTTGGTGATCGTCTGATCGAAATCGCGGCCGGCCTTGCCATCGTGCTGATTGTGACCGGTCTTTATCTGTGGTGGCCACGGGCAGGCGGTGGAAGTGCTCTTGTGCCGGATCTTCGCGCAAATGGTCGTGCGCTCTGGAAGAGCCTGCACAAGGTGATCGGCGCCTATGTTTCTCTCATCCTGCTGGTCTTCCTGGTCAGTGGTCTCTCCTGGGCCGGTGTCTGGGGCGAGAAATTCGTTCAGGCCTGGAGCACCTTTCCAGCCGAAAAATGGTCGAACGTGCCTCTGTCCGACGACACCCACGCCTCGATGAACCATGGCTCGATAAAGGACGTTCCCTGGGGGCTGGAACAGACCAGCATGCCGATGTCCGGCTCTGATGCCGGCACCGACGCGATTGCTGCCGGAACGCCGATTGATCTGGACAGTATTGCCGCGTTCGGCCGGCAAATCGGCTTTGAAGGGCGGTTTCGGGTGAACCTTCCAGGCAATGAAACCGGTGTCTGGACCATCAACCAGGATTCCATGAGCAACGACTCAGAGAACCCGATGGTCGACCGCACGGTGCATATAGATCAATACACCGGACGGATCCTGGCTGATGTCGGTTTTGCGGATTATTCCCTGCCGGCCAAGGGCATGGCCATCGGCATTGCCTTTCATGAAGGCGACATGGGGCTCTGGAACGTGGTGCTCAACACCCTATTCTGCCTGTCGGTGATTTTCCTTTGCGTCAGCGGGCTTGTCATGTGGTGGCTGCGACGGCCGAAAGGCTCAGCCCTTCGGGTTTTTGCACCTAAAATGCCGGACGACCTGCCGCATTGGCGCGGCGCGATGATCCTGATGCTGGCCGTCTCCCTGGCCTTTCCGCTGGTCGGCATCACGCTATTGAGCGTGCTGGCGCTGGACTATCTTGTTGTCAAACGCGTGCCGGTTCTGAGAAAGGCCATCGGATGACGACGTAAGGGGCGTCTGACGAGGTTTCTGTTCGACTCCTCAACATTGCTGTTACCCCGGATTGGCGCTGCGCTTATCCGGGGTGACACGCCTCCAAAATTTTGATCGCAGTGTGCGGCAGCAAGCTGCGGCCAATGCTGCCGGCTTACTTGTGCCGGATCACCATCAGCGTAATGTCGTCATGCACGGTTTGTGTGTCGATATGGGCCTTGAGGTCCGCCAGGATGCCTTCCAGCACCCGTCCGGCCTTTGGTGCCGCGTGGCGCTGGGCACTTGCGACCAAGCGATCCAGACCATACAGCACACCGTCAGGATTTTCCGCTTCAGTCACGCCATCCGTATAGAGAATGATGAGATCTCCGGGACCGAAGGCCAGTTCCCTGGTTTCGATAAACGGTTCGATGTCTTCATCGAGGCCGATGGGGAAGCCGAGATCGACGGTATCGACGATGTCGCATTGGCCGTTGTCGCGCAGAATGATCAGTTCTTCGTGCTGGCCCGACAAGGTTACCTTGTTCGGTTCGAAATCGAGGAAGGACAGCGTCAGGTGCTTGTCGGTCCGGGTGCGCTTCAGGTTGCGGCAGATAGCGCTGTTGAGTGCAACCAGGAACTGGCGCGGATCTGACGGCCCGCGTTCTTGCAGGGCGACGGCGATGGACTGAACCATCAGCATCAGAACGCCGCTTTCCAGGCCATGGCCGGTCACATCGCCAATGCCGATCTTCACCTTGTCGTCCAGCTGCAGCACGTCGTAATAGTCGCCGCCAACTTCGTCCGCCGGTTCCATGAAGGCTGCGATCTCCAGTTCATGAATGCCGCCAAGCTCATCCTTTGTCGGCAGCACCATCATCTGGATCTGCCTTGCGACTTCAATTTCCGCTCCCAGTCGCAGGTTTTCGGACGTCAGCTGCTTGTTGAGATGCGCGATTTCCGTATTCGCGTGCTCCAGATTGACGTTCATCCGGTGGAACCGCGTTGCCTGGTGCCATTGCAGGGCGGTGACCGCAGCACCGATCGCCCCTGCACAGCCGAAGTAGAGCAGCAGATATTTGAACGACCAAAGGTTTGCGGCAATGGGTTGGCTGATGGTGATCGCCTGAATGCCACGCACGTCGCCCGTCTTCCAGTCAGTCTTGGGGCTTTCAGGGTGGCTGTTGTGACAGGAAACGCAGGCCTCGCCCATCAAGACGGGGGAGGCGATCTGGATCTTTCTGTCGAAGATCGATCCTTCGTAGGCAATCTCCAGGTCTGCAGGATCACGGCTTTGTCGGAAATCGTTCAGCGCCTTGATCTCGAATGGTGTCAGGTTGTGTGACCCGCGCTCCATGAACGGCAGATCCGACACGAAACGGTATTGCAGATTATGGTCGTTGCCGCCGATCACTTCCCCAAGCTCGATGGAGAGCGTGGCGGGGATCGGAATGCCGCCTGGCGTTTCGTGATATTCATGTGTCGGGGTGATGTCGCCCGGCGCTTGTTGAACCCGGGCGATCACGTTTTGTGCGTAATAGGTTCGGATCTTGCCGATGGCCTGGTCCAGGTCAACCGCCTGCGAGCGCAGGGAGGCATCTGAAATGGCGCGCAGGTCCATCCACACGGCAACAGGCAACATGCCAAGCCCGATAAGCACCAGAACCAGAAAAACCGCCGGTCGTTCGATGAGCGTGAGCCAGAATTTGTCGACGCGGCGGGGTTCTGTCTGCTTCATGGGGAAACCTGATTTTCAGTATGAATTGAAACGGAATGCGGATCGGCAAGGAAGCCTGAAGGGAAACCCGATCAATCTTGCCATTATGACGGTTGTCTGCCGCAACGGCCACAGCCGGAGATGAGATTTTGCAGTCTTGTTTTCAGCACGTTGAGGCTGTCTAGTAGGATGGTCGAGTTCCAATGCGCAAGCGGGGCATCATGCAAACTCATCTTGTTTTCACGGTCATTGCAAAGGACCGGCCAGGCCTGGTCGAGCGGATGGCGGAAATCATCGCCGGCACCGGCGGCAACTGGATCGAAAGCTCCATGGCCCGTCTCGGCGGCGAATTTGCAGGCATCGTGCGCATCGCGATCGAGGGGCTGCATGCGGACGAACTGGTGGAAAAGCTGCAAGCTCTTTCCGCCGATGGCATCGATATCACGCTGCGCTCCGACCAGACCGGTGCAGAGCTGCCGGAAGGTGCATCCGCTCATCTGGATCTCGTCTCTCAGGACCACCCGGGCATCTTGCGGGATATCACCCGCGTTCTTTCCGAAAAGGGTGTCAGCATCGAGCATCTGGAAACGGAAGTCGTCTCCGGCTCGATGCAGGGAGAGGCCCTGTTCAAGGCATCTGCCGACCTGCGCCTGCCAGGTGGACTGGACCCTGCGAGCCTGAGCGACGCACTTCAGGAAACGGCAGGAGACCTGATGGCGGATATCAATCTGATTGACTGACGTCGCTCAGACTTGCCAGACGGAAGCGACACGACACAGGCCTGGCAGGACAGAGGCTGCAACTTCATGCTCGACCGGCTGGATTTTACCGGCAAACTATGGCTGTCCGCCGGTCCAGGCGGCTGGACCTTCGTGACGTTACCGCCGGCCTGCGCCGATCAGATCCGGTTTTTCACAGGAAGCCGTAAAGGCGGCGCCTGGGGCATGATCAAGGTAAAGGCGCGGATCGGTGAGGCTGAATGGAGCACCACCATCTGGCCGGACAAGGCGTCCGGCTCCTTCCTGTTGCCGGTCAAGTCGGCCGTGCGCAAGAAAGAGAAGATCGCAGCCGGAGACACCGTCGACGTATCACTGTGGCTTCAGGTGCCGCCAGGTTTCTGACGGGGAGGGCCGTTTAAACTTTTGATTTCCGTCGGTCAGGCTCGTTCCGCCGGATCCGGGCAGGCGAACTCAGGCGGCAAGCGCCCAATCAGCCGCGTCCGTGCGTGCCCCGATCAGGGCAAGGCCGTTGGCAACAGACGTCAGCTCGTTGCCGCCGGAAATCCGCTCCAGGCCGAAGCGCTCCGCAAACTGGCGGCGCACGGCAGGCACGAAGGAGGTGCCGCCGGTCATGAATACCCGGTCGATGTCGGCTTCGCTCAAACCGGCCTTTTCCAGCGTGACATCCAGCGCCAGGTCCATCTTCTTCAGATCAGGCGCAATCCAGCCGTCGAAGTCCGCACGTTTCACAGTTGCCCGGAAGTCCGAACCGAGCGGGGCAAAGGTCAGCTCCGCCTCGTCTGCAGACGACAGCAGGGCTTTGGTTTCCGAGACGGATTTATAAAGCGGGTAGCCCTGGTCCTCTTCCACCAGATCGATGAAAAGCTCGATCTTCTCCGGTTCCACGCAGTAGCGCAGCAGTTTTTTCATTTCCTTGAAATCGTCTGAGGTCTTGAAAATCGACAGCATGTGCCAGCGGGCGAAGTTGGAAAAGAGGTTGGGCGGGATCTCCAGGATCTTGCCCATGCTCTGGTAGGCGGTGCCCTTGCCGAGCTTCGGCAGCACCACGTTATCGATGATGCGGTAGTCAAACGTGTCACCGGCAATGCCGACCCCGCCTCGGCCAAGCGGCGTCGCTTTCAGGTGCCCGGCTTCGGTCTCGAATCGCATGATCGAATAGTCGGTCGTGCCGCCGCCAAGGTCGGCAACCAGGATGGTCGTATCCTGTTCCAGCGATTGCGCGTAGGAAAAGGCCGCCCCGACAGGTTCCATAACAAAGAGGATGTCTTCAAACCCAACCTTCTGAAACGCCTTGCGATACCGCTCCATCGCCAGGTCTTCATCCGGATTGTGCCCAGCAAACTCCACCGGCCGGCCCACAACGAGCCGGGTTGCCGCGGGATCAAACGCAGCCCCGGCCCGTTCGAAAGCCCGCTGCAGAAACGTCGCCATCAGATCTTCAAACTCGAACCGGACCCCGAAAACTCCGGTCCCCATGAAAACGCGGCTCGCCGCAAAGGTCTTCAGCGACTGGATGAACCGTACGTCCCCAAAGCTCTCCAGAAACTGCCGGATTGCCCAGGGCCCGACCTCCGCATTCAGCGCCTTGGCCGGCCCCCGGTCGAGAAAACTGAGAACAGTTGGAAGCGAGGTGAAGCTGTCATTGCCATCAACAAAGCTGATCGACGCAGTCGCCCCCACACCCTGCGCCGAAACCGCGACTGTATTGGAGGTGCCGAAATCAAGTCCGATGGTCTGTTTCATGGCAAAGTCCCTTTATGTCGCAGCGTTTTGTACAGACGCCGTTTTGCAATTGAATGGCGTTGGCTTATTCGAAACCGAAGCAGGAGCGCGTAGGGGCACTCCGAACACGGCAATCCAGCAAAAGTGAAATGGCTGAGCGGGATAGGCGGGAACAAGCGAAAACGCAAGCGGAAACTGGCTGTTCTTAAGGCATTCGATCCGGCATCCGTTGCGGCTCCAACCTTCGGCTCGCAGGTGCCATCTGGAGAAAGGTGAATTGCTCAATGAAATTTATGGCGTTGATGCCAGGAGCTTGTCTTCAGGACATTGCCACAAGGTCGATATAAACAGACCGCACACTATGCGTTTGATCGGTTTTGTGGTCGCGATCGGATTTGGTCGGAGTCTTATGAAACAGGCTATCGCACTTCCAGTTTGTACAAATCATGCCGCCTTCGAAATCATTGTGGCATCGTGACACTATGTTGCTGCGCGAAATTCCGTTATGATACGGTCTGTCAGAAGATGGACATGAACTGTCTAAAGGTCTAGTCAAGACAACCAGTTGGCATTCGAAGAACGCGTCAACAGAGATCAATAACTGCAGATTGACAGTATGCACTCAGAACCTTTGCGCCAGGGCCTGAAACGCCAATTTGCGATCACGTTTGCGTTGATCGTCCGCGAAATGACCACCCGCTACGGAAACAAGTTCGGCGGTTACATGTGGGCGGTTCTGGATCCGGTTTTGACAATCACGATCATGACAACGGTTTTTTCCGCAGTTGCTCACACTCCACCACTTGGAAGAAGCTTCACCTTGTTTTTTGCGACCGGCTACATCGCATTCTACATGTATCGCTCAACTTCTGAGCAAGTAGGTTCTGCTGTCGAGGCAAACAGAGCGCTGCTGAACTATCCTGTCGTGCGGCCTTACGACACGATTTTGGGAAGGATTTTTTTACAGGTAGCGACGCTTTTCGTCGTAAATGCTCTTCTTTTCGGCGCACTTTATCTCGTGGTTCCGTTTGAGAGTATCAACCTGGAACCTATCTTCTTTGCTTCCCTGATTGCGATTGCACTTGGTGCAGGAGTAGGGGCTTCGAACATCGTATGGTTTCACTTGAGCAGTACTTACCAGCAGATCTGGGGGATTATCAACAGACCAGCCTTCCTAGTTTCCGGAGTTTTTTTCTTACCGGACTCGGTACCCCCCCCTTTCAGGGAGTGGCTCATGTGGAACCCGCTGGTTCACATTGTTGGCCTTTTCCGAACCGGATTCTATCCCACCTACCGGGCTTCTTATATCGACATGCCTTACATCGTAGGGCTAACCGTGTTTTCGATTGTTTTCGGATTTTTTCTGGTATGGCTTTATGACGCGCAGCTACGGGAGGCGAAATGATCAGGTTGGATCGCTTGACCAAACGCTTCAAGCTCAAGGGAGAGATGCGCTACATCGCAAGGGATGTGTCGTTTACGGTGCCCAGGGGAAACAGTATTGGTCTGCTGGGGCGTAATGGTGCTGGCAAGTCCACACTGCTGAGGCTTATTGCGGGTACGATCAAGCCGACCTCGGGCAGGATCATCCGTCTTGCCAACGTTTCCTTCCCGCTTGGTTTTCAGGGCAGTTTCAATGGATCACTAACCGGAGAGCAGAATGTTCGCTTCGTTGCCCGCATTTATGGGCACGACACGGAACAACTGGTCGATTACGTTCAGGATTTTGCCGAACTTGGGAAATCCTATTACATGCCGGTAAAAAGTTATTCCTCCGGAATGAAGGCACGGCTGGCCTTTGGCGTCAGCATGGGTATTGATTTTGATTACTATCTGGTCGACGAAATCACGGCCGTTGGCGATTCGAATTTCAAGAAAAAGTGCAAATTGGTTTTCGAAGAAAAACTCCAGAATTCTGACATCATCATGGTGTCTCACTCAAACGGTGCACTAAAAGAATATTGTACGACCGGAATTGTGTTAGAAGATGGCAACTTAAGCTTTTTCAACGATATTGACGATGCAATTAGTGTGCACAATGACAACATGGCACGCCGATAGGCCGGTCTCTGAATACTTGAAGGTTTGATTGAACATGTCAGCTGTCGAAAAAATGCCTGGAGAAAAGGCCGACGAGATTGGTCAGGGAACGGTGTTCAATCTTCCGTCCAAAAAGGGGGGCGCCGTTGCCAAGGCAAATTCCAAGGACGGCAAGCTGATAAGTAGGCTGAAAAAGTCCGGCCTCGATCCGCAGAAACTGCTTGACTTGGCACTGCCAGCAACGACGGCGAAGTCCGCAACAAAAATGCGGCACAGGGTGATCCTGTTAGGCTTCGTGTTGTTCGTTGCCATGCCGGCTGCCACGTTTTCCGCCTATATGTTTTTTTGGGCAAGCGATCAATATCACAGCATGACAGCATTTGCCGTCCGCAGCTCCCAGCCCGTCGCTGCGACTGAAGTTCTTGGCATGGTAATGGGAAATGCAGGGGGGGAGTCTGCGACCTCCAATAGCTATATCGTTACGGACTATCTGCAGAGCCAATCCGTGCTGGAGGACCTTCCGGACAATCTGGATTTGCAGACCATCTTCAATCGCGAATCTTCGGATTTTCTTTTCAGCATGGGCCGCGATCTGCCGGTCGAAGACCGCTTGAGTTACTGGAATGACATGGTCGACGTCAGTTTCGACGCGACCTCCGGGGTCATCCAGGTTGAAGTGCGCAGCTTCCGGCCTGAGGATTCGGTCGAGATTGCGAAGGCAATCCTTAAGCGCAGCGAAATACTGGTTAATCAGCTTTCCGAAGCTAACAGGCGAGAGACGGTGCGCTTCGCGGAAGAAAGCGTCGCGCGCGCCGAGGCGCGTTTGAAAGCTATTCGCAAGCAAATGCTTGCCTATAGGAACGAGACACAGGAAGTCAGTCCGGAGGAAAATGCCAAGCTTGCTGTGGAAATGATTGCCGGACTGGATCAGCAGCGCGCAAGCCGGGAAGCAGAAAAAAAGACCCTGATGAGTTACCTGGACGAGGACTCTCCACGCATCAGGCTGCTGAACCAGCAAATCGAGGCCCTGGAAGGTCAGATTTCAAGTGCGCGGGAACGCCTCGGCTCCGGCATTTCGCCTTCCGGTTCTTCTGGCACGAACAGGACTGCTCTTTCCTTCCGTCTTGCGGATTATTCGGAACTCGCATTGGAAGAAGAATTTGCACAGCAACTCTATGTAACGTCCCTCGCCAGCTTGGAATCGGCTCGTCAGGAAGCAGACGGTAAGCATCTTTATCTTGCTACCTTCATCCAGCCAACCTTGTCAGAAGATCCGCAGTATCCCCACCGTTTAATATATTCTCTGGCCATGTTTTTGCTCCTGGCTGGCGCTTGGTCAGTTGTAGTCTTGATGTACTATAATGTTCGTGACCGAACGTGAAGTGACCTAACTCCCCTGATTGTCCGCATTCATAAGTTAGCTCTGTTCTCGGTTTTTACTGAGACCTAACCTTGGATCGCTGGAGGTTGGAGTTTCCCGGCCTAGTTCACGGTGACGGGCTGGGGTTGCCACCGGAATTATGCAGTGCGACCGGGACGTTGAATCCGATTGCCAAATGAGGTCGATCCTCATTGCAGTGTCTACGTCATTTTTCCATATTTTCACGGGCGTCCGCAGGTGTCAGAAACCAATGCGCAATTAAACTCTCTGCCCGGAACTTGGTGTTGAAGGCTACGATGAAGCCATTATCAGTCGGCTTTCTGGGCCGAGAAAAGTCGAGCGTGACATCGTTTGCAGAGACCCACAGATCATGATCACGGGAGATAAATTCACTACCGTTTTCCACCCGGATCGTGTTCGGGTTGCCAATCAGGCCGTATACCCGTTCCAGGGTCTGCACAACATTCTCGCCGCGATAGGTGAAGCGTGGATTGGTCGCCGGACAGAGCCGTGAATCGGTATCGATGATGGTCAGGATGCGCAGCTTCTTACCTGTCGCCAGTTGATCGTGGCAAAATCCATCGCCCAGACATCGTTCAGCTCGACGGCCTCCTGGCGATCCTCCCGAAGCTTCGCTTTCACGCTTCTCTTAGGGGGCTTGTACCTGTGCTGAAGGTCCAACTAATTGTAAATTCTGCGTGTCTTCTTCATATTGATAAGCTAGCCCTCGCGGCGAAGCAACCCTTGGACGCGAGGGTAGCCGTAGCGAACCCGAGACTCGCAGATCTCCTTGATCCGTAGTTCCAGGCCGGTCTGACCATTGCGGCGGGATTTGTAGTGGTAGGTCGAAAAGTCGAACTTCAGCGCCTTCCAGGACCGTCTGATCGATATGCCCCAGTCCGCCAGCATCCCGTCAACAAGCTTGCGTTTCCGGACAGGCCTCAGAGCTTACGGCGGATGACGTCCTGCAGCATCTCGCGGTCCAATGTCAGGTCCGCAACGATCTTATTCAGCCGATTGTTCTCTTCCTCAAGTTGCTTCAGCCGGCTCATATCGTCGGGCAACAGATCTGTATACTTCTTTTTCCAGTTGAAATACGTCGCTTGGCTGATACCCCGCCTTCCGGGAGATCTCCTCAACCGAAACGCTGTCGACGCCCGCTTTAAAACGAACGCCTTCTGCGCGTCCGAAAACTTGGTTGCGTTAATGGCTTCAGCCCATTCTCTCAACTGGGATCCTATCGAGGAAAATATTAGTCCACCCGAAGGTATGTTGGTTAGCGCTCCAACGTAATAAACTCGGGACTCAGGATAGAAGGTAAACTTGCGAAATTAGTTGAAATTTGATTTTCTGCGGATAATTTCTGTTAGACAATAACGTGTAACTTGGATGGGTAGAATGACTTTGAACCTTCAAAAATTTAGTCCGGAACGAGAACCTTTTTTGCACTACACAGCCTCTGATTTTTTTAGTCAAGAACACTTAGAGTCGCTGGAAAAAATACTTCCTAAAATTAAGACAGAGCCATTGCTGCATCCAGACGCAATATTTAATGGAAAAACAACAAGGTGGTTTAGAGACTTAAAAGATCTGGATAAGATGGGTCTACAGAACGAAGAAACTCAATACCTGCAAGAATTGATAGCGGATTTCGATAGCATAGAAACAAAAAAATGGCTTTGTGAAGCTTTTAAGAATGACGTATCTGTGCAGCCTGAAGACATCGATGTGCATCCATACTATTATAGAGATAGTAATGGATACTTTATCTCACCACATCGAGACGCCGCAACAAAAGCCTTTACTCTGCAGGTCTATTTGCCATTAGATGACCCGTATAATACTGAAATGGGAACGAGTTTTTATCGTTTCGTTAATGGTGAATTTGTCTGTGAAAGAAAGAACAAATATATAAGGAACGGAGCATACTGCTTCGCTCGACATGGCAATAGTTGGCATGGCGTTGAACGTGTAGTTTTGAAGGAGTCAGCTTATAGAACGAGCATCGCATTCACTTATATCTATAAAGGAAAGGAAAAGTAATGCCTGCGATTGTTCCAGAGACTTGGGGGCGCCGCGAGACAATGCAGTCGCCTGTAGGTGATATTACCTTTCTCAGCGCCAAATCAGGTTGGCGGTTTCGTACTATGTTTGACAAAGAGCCTGAAACAATCGATTGGATTAGTGCTTTTGAACCAAACACACTACTCATTGATATCGGAGCAAATGTTGGAATTTTTTCAGTTTATGCGGCGATCTTGGGACATCGTGTAATCGCGATAGAACCTTCACCAGCAAATTATTTTCAATTGTGTGGAAATATCCTGTTAAATGATCTTTCTGATAGTGTTGTTCCTTTGTCGAATCCTCTCTCAGACTATACTTGTTTCTTGCCGATAAATTTTCAATCGTTAGATTTCGGGGCGTCAATGGCTTCGATAAAAGAGCCTCTCGATTTTAGAAATAAGCAATTCAATCCAAGTGGTCAAATATCACAATTGGCACTTACAATAGACGATATTTTAGTACACTATATAAAAGATCGAAAAAATTTTAAAAAAATCGCCATAAAAATAGATGTAGATGGCCACGAATTTACAATTTTAAAGGGTTCCTTTAAGTGTCTTAGCGATGGAGCAATTGATACCATCCTTGTCGAACTACCCGAAAATGAAGAACAATTTGTTATGGAAGTGAATTTATTTTTGAAAAAATTTAACTTTGAGCTAGTAGGAATATTTCAGAATCCGAAATTCGTCACTGCAGAAACTTGTGATGTTAAAAATTACATCTTTCGCCACATAGGTACTTGATTAGGTGAAGAGGACGCTTTAACTGGCGTCCTCTTCACTATCGCCAGCAAAAAGCAATTGTTTTTAAGTCAGGCGATGGCGTCTATAAATAGAGACATTTCTGGGTCTGTTTTATCAAAATTATTTTGGTCTCTTAAAATAGGCAGATAGCTTTGAAGATACCCAGATCGACGAACTTCCTTGAAGCCCGTTTCTTTCAGCATTTTTGTGACTTTCTCAAAATTGAACCAATTAACATGGCCTCCTACAACTTTATTTACCTCTCTTGAAGACAGTAAACTTGCTTCGTTGAATGCATCGAAGCGCGTTGGAAAACTTTCTAGAAAATCGACCGCACGTTTGCCTTTCAGGTAAGTTGGATTTTCTTTATTATTGAGCAAGCTGACCCACTCGAGCACAAATTCAGCAAAAAAACCTTGATTTGCCAATTTTTCAACATCGTTAAATATCATTTTACGACGATTTGTTTTTACAGTTAAGTAATGAAAGAAATACGACCAATCCTTTTGATCATAAGCGTTGGCTAAGAGTTCTGCGTCTGGGCATACAATTCTAAATACACCTCCAGATTTTAACATTCTATGGACGTCGTTGAACAGAAACTTAACATCATCATCGAATGCGTGTTCGATAACGTGACTGCAATAAACAGCTTCAAGTGAATGGTCGGGAAGTTCTAAGTCTTTCTGATCGTATATATCCCAATAGTGGTCGATAGCAGGCTGTTCAACACCTCTCCGTGATTGTGTCCAACTTGTTCCATCATAAAACTTGTCTGCGGTTTGCCAGTATTTATGACGAAATGAACCAGGACCTATATTCAAAAACCGACGTTCATTAAGTACATCGTCGCCATATAATTCTTCGTACAATGATAAGAAGAAGTCACGAACTTTCTTCTTGAAAGATAGGTGACTATACTCAACCTCCAGTACACGATAAAGCTTATCTTTGTTTTCGAGGAGGTGTTCTATTCGTTTTTGTAACTTTTCGTTGCTCATGTTATCCTGCAAATGGTTGGAACTCTGACGTCATGAACTATTATCTTAGACCAGCTAAACGACCAATAATAATCATTGCAGGATCCTTGGCGTTTCCAAATAGCGTCCAGGGTTCGTTATGAAATTCGTTACTTTCACGTTCGTTTAAATCGGATTTTAAAATTGGCCAAACGCATGCTAGCACTAGCTTTGTGCGCATTGAAATTCGCTTGAATGAGTGATTTTTTGAATCGATTTGTTGCCCGACAAGAGCATTAGCTCCGTGTTTCCAATAAGATCGTGAAATCCGGATTTGATCATTCCAAGATTTGGGAGAAATCAAATAGCCTTTGGAAACACCACCAAAACTGTCTTCGAAAAAGTGTTCCTCAAATATTGAGGCATCTTGCTTTGATGGATTGATGATAAACTGATTCATGCATCTGTCTACGAGCGCGGGAGAGAAATCACGATTAAGAAGTTCCGGCCCAAAAGAATCACAAAGAGCCTTGGCGAACAAAAGCGCACCGGAATGCACACGTTCAATAAGTTCAAGCCGTAGCGGGGGTTCCTGCATTGAATTGAAAACAGGTACGCATGCGCCGTTGCTATCTTCTCGGATAGACGTTACGCTAGGAGAACCTTCGCACCAGAAATACTCCAAAAACAACCGATGACACAATATGGGCGAATGTTCGGTGATGGGGGTACTCGCAGCGTAGTAGGCATAAATCTTGTTGCCCTTGTCTTTCCATCTTTCCGCGTCCTGTAAGGTTGCAAAGTAAAAACCGTCAACACCACGTCCAAGGAGCTGACTGATGGCGCCTTGCATGTTCGCCTTCCAGCCAATATCTACAACAGCAGGACGTTGGCTTTCTGAAAATCCCATTTGATTTAGGTATTTAAGATAAATTATTTTTTCTTGTTCTGCATGTTTTAGAATGACATCAGAAAGCGCTGTAGCCAATTGATAGAAAGATTCGGCCTTGTTCTTTGTCATTTTGACTTTTACAGAACCAAAGCCAAATCTCTTCAATAGGTCAATGTCAAGCTCTTCTTCTTTAATGCCAAAACGTTCATGTAACAACGATCCGATAGTCGTTTCCTCGGAGAAGGGATTTGCAGCAACGTCCAAGATATCGGCGACTGTCGCGATTGCCGGAACTCTGATTGCTCTTCGTGAGCCGTACAAATAAACTGATCGGATATTGGAAGGCGCAATGGACTCAAGGACGTCAAAGATTGATTTTATAAGTTTTCCTTCTCGGGAAAGAAAATATAGTGCGTCGATGTTCTGGCGGATTGCTTCCTGTCGCAACCATACTACGTAGCCAAATATTAATGGGCCAAGAACTGCATAGCCAAAATCTTTGGGAGTGCCGCGGGTCATCGTATCGAGATCCGCACACTCGTAATCATCAAAAAACCTGTTCGCCAAATTCCAAGCAATCGCGCTGCGCGGTAAATCCTCTATCGGTTGTCTCTTTGCGAATACATGCCGATAGTGAGGGTTTCTTTTCATTACGTCCACAGATTTAGGGATATGAAACGTTGCAACACCTTGCTCTTTTGCCGAATTGATATCTGTGCGCAAATTATCGCCGACGTGAAGGATAGAGGAGGTTGGGATACCTCTGTCCTTTGCAATGTGATTGAAGAGGTTTCCTGTTTTTTTAGTTTTGTTGAGTTCAGAAGAAAGGTAGACAATTTCTGCCTGTGAATATCCAGTTTTACTAAGTATTTTCCTTATATGGGTTCCGGGTAGATACATGTCGCTGGTAATACATATCGGGACACCTGTGGAAATTGCTGCTTGCCAGCATTCCTGTCCAACTCTTCTCGGGCGTGCAAGGTGGAGTTCAAGGTCCAACTCTCGCTGTTGAAGGGTCTCTATGATTGCAGATGAAACGTTGAATAGGCGTTGGAACACTGCATATATGTCTTCTAGAGTTATTTCTTCGCTTTTTATATCCTTTCGTGCAATTAACTCTGCTTTCAGCCGTTTTGTTGCAAAGTCAAATGGAACTTCGATACCTTCACCCTTGAGTTCATATTCCAACAATTTATAAGCATCTGCAGGAGCTTCTAGTGGGCGTTCAATTAATGTGTCGAAAAGGTCAAAGGAAATAAGTTCATATTTCTTGTTGCTCAATTCTGAGCGGAATTTCTTAGGCGTCTCCATTTCGCACATTTCCGGATAGAAACCGACCGCTTTAAGACTGTTTCGCGCTTCCTGTTGTCTGAATGAATTCAATACAAGCTCATTATAAGCGGGGTTGATTTCGGAGATATTAGGGAGTGTGTCGACCGTAGATGGCCGACTTTGCTTCGTTAATTGTTCCAAAATACTTGTTAGTGTCTTTGCATTTTGGGTCACTTCTGAGGCTAAAACCTGGTTCTTTCCCAGAACGAAATCCAGCACAGAATCGCGAGAACTTTTCCCATATTTTTGCAGATTATTTAGCTTTTCATATTGCGTCTTGCTATGCACATGAATTGCTGTGTCCCAGCAAAGCGCCTGCAAAGCTAGTGATGAAGATGCTATGTGCAGTTCATCGACCAGAGGTAATAGGTATTGTGATACCGACGGGACGGTGTCGAAGAATTTTTCGTAGTGCACATTGTTGAACTGGCTCTTTATGAACTCTTCAAATTTAGGATCAAGAATCTGGTCCCTATAAAGCTTATGTACATACTGAGTTACAATCATGGCGACATCGTCGTTCGCTTCACCCAGAACATCTATCAAAAAATCGGATTGATTATGATACGGAGTGTCAACCTGAAAGGCGTAATGGTCAGAAATCTGTAGCGGAATGAGGCCGATCTTAGATGCTGCCTTACCTCTTAGTATATCTTCTCTTGAGCGAAGAGTGTATTTTTCAAGAATACTATTAACCTTTTCTCTGAACGCTTGCGTGAACTGGCGTTGCTGAGGTTGGCGTCGCACAATATCGTCAAATTGAGTGTGAAGTGTTCCCGATCTATATAGGCCATTCACGTCGAATGTGACCATATGAGGATACGGCGGGCGGGCGAACGCTCCCGGCATCTGATGTACGATGACAGCCTCCGGGAACATCGTTTCCAGAAAGGGGACTGGATTTTCCCAAATCATAATGACGTCGTATTTAACGCCGAGCTGGGGGAAGAGCCATTTTATAGCTTTTCCTGAGAACTCGGAATCTTTACCGAAGCGATACAGGTCTGGAGACGGATCAGCAAACCCCCCGTTTAAGGTTATCGCTTCCTTGGAGTTCAGATAAATGACCTTTGCCTTCTGGCTCAAGTTTTGAACAGCTGACCTGTAAGAGTCAGGACATGCGACGGTAACGTTGCATCCCGATTTTGCAAGAGTGTTTGCTTGAACTAAAAGATGTTTTTCAAAGGCGTTCTTGTGGAAGAATAGGTCTCCGCTTTGGGTTGGCCAAGGAGGCGTCCAGAACAATATTTCCATAAATAATCCAACTCAATTACTTTGTGCTAGACGATTAGTCTCTACTATGTGCCTTGTTGCGACCATTTGACTTCGATGGACGCGGTTTTTATTCAAGCCTTGCCCCCGGGTCAAGCCACCTATTCAGTACTCTCTGAAGACAGTTTGGTATCACCATAAAGCCCTTGCTCTTACTATCAAAAAGAAAGTGATATCGACACACCTTTTTGCTAAGAATTTCGAAAGTTCAGCAGGCGATGAAGTGCTAAACGCTGACCAACAAAGGGAAATTTTTTGACGAAAATTGGTTTAAGTACCTCCGGTCTGTGGAAGCAGAGGCACGCAATTGAACGATTATTCGTTCACAAGCCTTGCCGATTTCAGGGTATCTTATTTCAGGTGGATGCAATCGCCGGTTGGGGGCACAAGCCGACTGCGCAGCGTGCTCGAGACATGGCGGCTAAATACCATCTTCCTTATGTCGCTTTCGAGGATGGATTTTTGAGATCCGTCAGGCCTGGCAACCAGGAAAAGCCGATCTCCCTGGTCGTTGATCGAACAGGTATCTATTACGACGCCCGCCAGCCAAGTGATCTGGAGTGTTTTGTTCGCCGGCGTTTTGGGAAGCCCATGCGGACGCAAGAGATCCACGATGCCATCGACTTGATCCGGTCCAAGCGACTCTCGAAATACAACAGTTTCGATTTCTCGGACATTTCAAAGCTTTGTTTGCAATCTTCCGGCCGCAGGGATCGGGTACTTGTTATTGATCAAACCGTCGGCGACGCATCGATACCGGGGGCATTTGCAAAAGATGAAACCTTCCGCCAGATGCTGCAAGTCGCCATTCAGGAAAACCGTGAAGCAGAGATCCTGATCAAGGTTCACCCGGAAACGATGATCGGGCGCAAGGCTGGGCATTTCACGCATGAAGTCCTTCAGGCTCTCGCGCAAGTGGATGAGAGTTGCGCCAAGGCCCTGAATGAAGGTCGGTTGCGTTTAACACCGGAAGCGATCAATCCCTGGCCGCTTCTGGAGGCCTGTGCCAAGGTCTATTGCGTATCAAGTCAACTGGGGTTCGAAGCTATTCTTGCTGGCTGTGAGGTCCACACTTTCGGTGTTCCATTCTATGGAGGCTGGGGCTTAACCGTTGAGCGAAACCCGGTGAGATTGAACCGACGTCACCCGGTATCCCTGGAAGCAGTCTTTGCCGCACTTTATTTCGACTACAGCCACTACCTGGAACACGATCCTGTTCGGGAGATTTCCTTTGAAGAGGCGGTTTACCAACTGGAAGAACGAATCCAACTTGCACGTAGTGAGACCTGATACTCAATCGCGCTCATGAGTTCCGGAATGCAAAGTTAGACAGAGGCTTCACACTTAGCATTGTCAGCGGCTGAAAAAAGTTGCCTTCAGGAGCCAAGTTTTACGCGAGTGTAGACGAGCAGCTTGTGGAGTGTGGTTAGAACTGAATGGCTTGTTGCGGCGCGAGAGCGAGGCATTTGATTAAATAGATCTCTGAATTGTAGTGGGCGGTTCCTAGAATATATTATTTAATTCGTAATTTTTGCAATGAGAAGATCCGCAGGATGGATAATTTTCGCAAATACATGACGTTTTTGGGTTGTTTATCAGCTAAATTTCATTAGTTCCCTTAAGTAAGATTTCACGAAAAACGAAATAGGCTTTGGCAATGCTGGCTGGCTCAATATGTGGGGGCCGGATTGCGGGTGTGGTGATGTCTGTCGCCAAAGAGAGCCGAGCTAATGACCATACGTCTCTGGTTGATCGTTCTTTCGTTGATTTCAAACGTTCTTGCCCTTGCCTTGCCACTCGCGCTTATTCAGGTTTACGACCGAATTCTCGCAAAACAGGCGGTTGGAACGGCATTCGTCATTTTTTCCGCCGTTGCTCTGGCCATCTTGCTGGATGGTTTGGTGAAATATGCGCGCGCTTCAATCCTGGGGCGGCTTGCGGCACAGGCGGAATATGAGCTGTCGTTCAAGACGGCCGAGAAGCTGCTCTCCATTGACGAAAACAGGCTCGGGCAGTTCAGCCCCGGGCGCATTCGCGAGCTGTTTACAGCCATCAACAGGTCCAACGATGTCCTGATAGGGCAATCGACGCTTGCCGTCTTCGATGCGCCCTTCGCGATCACCTTTCTCGTCCTGGTTTGGTTCCTGGGCGGGCCTACCGTGTTCGGGCCGTTGGCGGTGGTCGTTGTCTTTGGCGCTCTGGCACTGTTTTCCGCCTACAGGCAGGCAAAGGCAGGCAAGGCCTTGTTCGAGGCCTCGGCCGATGAAGCTTCACTTATCATGAATTGCCGCGAACACATTGACCGGCTTATCGCACGCGGGAAGCTGGGTGAGTTTGCCGGCAAGTTGCGCTTGCACGAGAAACGAAAGGCGGCAGCCCAGGAGATTTCGGAAAGCAGCCTTGCAGCCTCGCTCAACCTCAGTCAGACCGGCGGTCTGGCGACAACGGTTCTGGTGCTGGGTGTCGGTGCAATGGTCGTGCTTGCCGGTGACATGACGACCGGGGGGCTGGCTGCCTGTCTGATCCTCGGGCAAAGGGGTGTAGCCGGTCTTCTTAGTCTTGTGAATGCTTTTGCCCGGCACCGGGTTTCCGCATCCGCGTTCAAGACCATCCAGAACCTTCTTGCGTTGCCTTCTGCCCACTCTCTTCGGGGCACAGCAGTGGAAAGTGAAGGGAAATTTGGTCTGCGATTTGACGTCGAGGGTTGCCGGGTTGTCTGCGAACCCGGACGGTGCCTTGTCGTTCGTCCTTCGAATGGGCAGCAGGCTGCGGCAGTCTTTGGCCAACTGGTACATGCGTTGTCGGAAAATGACGCAGAGGGCACCGGCCCGCTAAAGAAGGCCGAGATTTTCGCGGCAGACGGAAAGTCTGTCTCTGCACTTAAGTGCCGCGTGTCCGTTTGCGATGAAGGGCTCACTGTCTTCAACGGAACGCTGCTGGAAAACATGACGGCCTTTGACAGCGAGGCGACCGGGCGAGCCGTGTGGTTGTCCGAGCAGCTCGGTCTGGCCGACGCGATCGGACGACTGCGCGACGGGCTGGAAACGCGTTTGTCTCCCGGTCTTGGTGTACCGCTGTCAGATGGGCACCTGAAGCGTCTCATGCTGGTTCGAGCTCTGGCAGGTGAACCTCAAGTCCTGTTGCTGAAATCTCCCTCCCTTTTTCTCGACGCGCGCGGCATTGATCAGCTGACCGGTCTTTTGAGGGGCCTTGAAGGCAAGGTCACGACCATTGTGTTCGACAACGCCGCAGGGCTGGTCGAGCAGTTCGAAAACTGCGTGGATCTTCCCGTCCCACAAATGCCGATGACGGAAGCCGCCGCATGAATGTTCAGTCCAAAGTGTCGGGGAGTTCCACAATGACTGCCGGATGGTCGAGCGATGATCCGGTTCAACGCACGGATCTTGAGAACGTCCTGCTGGCCGTTCTGACCGAGCTGGGCTGGCGCCGTTCCAGCGAAGTTCTGGGCGCGGCGATGTCACATGAAACCGGGCTGCAGTCGCTCGATGACGCCGCGATGGTGCTTGATCTTATCGATATCGGAGCCAGCGTTGAAGCGAAGTTGCCCGCCGCATGGCTGAGCGGACTGGACGGTGCCCTGGTCGTCAAGGACAGGGAAGGAGTACATGCGCTCGTCCGGGAGGACACACGCGAATTCTCGACATCTTCCGCAGGCCTCGACCGCGATCAGGTTCGCCGCCGCATAAGGAACGCCGGCAAGCTGCTATTTGTTCATAACCCGGAACACTCCGTCGCGACGGTCCATGCCATTTCGGTGCGCGCGCGGATGCGCAGGGTCGCCATGACGGCGCTGTTTCTGTCGCTCGTGCTCAATGCGCTTGCGCTGTTCATCCCATTCTTTTCGATGGCGATTTTCGACCGGGTTCTGGGGGCACAAGCCTCGGAGAGCCTGATCCCGCTGCTTTCTGGCGCAAGTGTCGTACTTCTTGCCATCGTGATTTTGCGGAGTATGCGGGCGAGAATCCTTGCGGCCGAATATGCGCGTCTGGTCGCGGTAATCCGCCTGATGTCGTTGTCGCGTATTTTGCGCCTGCCTCACGCAATCCGGCACAAGTTGGGTTTCGATCGGCTGCAAGGCAGGTTGCAAACGACGTCGATGGGAGCAGAGGCCTTTGCATCTCAGAACACACCCGCCATCTTTGATGCCCCGTTTGTGCCGCTGTCGATTTTTGCGATTGCTTTTGTCGGCGGCTGGATGGCCATTGTGCCGGCAATTTATCTGACGCTGTTTTTCGCCTTGAGCTGGATCCTGAGCGAAACCAGGCAGAGCCTGGACCCGCAGCTTGAAAATGCAAATCAGAAGCGCGTTGAGGCCCTGACAGAGCTGAGTGCGAAGGCCGCGGTAATCCGGAACATCGATCATGGAAGGTCCTGGTTCACCAAGTTTGTATCCCTTGCCCGGCAGGCGGCTTTCGTGAAGCACCGACAGGCGCAGCGCTCTGCTGCCCTGCAGTCTCTTGCCTATGTTCTTGGAACGGGCGCAGCCCTGACAACGCTTTGCGTCGGTATAGCCCTTGCCATGAACGGCACCATCACGGCAGGCGCGCTCATTGGAACAATGTTGCTGACATGGCGCGTCACAGGTCCTTCCCAGGCCTTTTTCCTGGCTATTCCGCGGTTGAAGGCGATCCGTCAGGCAATCTCGGGGCTCGAGCAGTCATTTTCCTGGGGAACGCCGCAGGCACAGCCTGCATCGCTCGAAAGGCTGGAGCAAGGCCCGCCGGAAGTCAGCGGGAAGGGCCTTTACCTGAAGTTCGACCAGAGTTCGGAGCCGGCCCTGACAGGCGTTTCGTTCAATTGTGCTCCTGGAACTCTCACGATTGTCATGGGGCCGAACGGCGCTGGAAAGTCGACACTTCTGAAAGTGATCTCCGGCCTTGTTCCTGCCCAGTCAGGGCGCCTGTCAATCAATGGTCGCTCGGTAAGCCAGTATGATCCAGACCACCTGGCGCGATCCACATGCCTTCTTCGGATCGGCGATTATCACGGCGAAACAGATGAAAAGGCCTTTGCGCAGCTGAGGGAAGAATGGCACTCGATTGCAGACAATGATGCAGCGGCAAATTGCCGGTTCATACTGCTGGACGACAGCACCGGCGCAGCAACGGCGGGAAGCCGGAAGCAACTTCAAGAATTCCTGAAAGCAGCCAGGGGCAAGGCAACGATCTTCCTTGCGACGCACGACACAGCCCTGGCCGAACTCGCGGACAACGCACTTATTCTGGACGATGGCGGCATGGCCTATTTCGGTCCTGTGAAGCCCACCAGTCAACCAATCGATCCGTCGGAGGACGCCAGCCGATGAAAGCGACCCATCTGGATAGTCAGTTTGAACTGAATGACGGCAAGGCAGTCAGGCTAACCAACATGGCTGCAGCCGTGAGCGGCATCTGCCTGGTGCTGTTCATTGCGTGGGCCGTTGCGACGCCTGTTGATGAAGTTGCCAAGGCGCGGGGCGTAATCGAACCGGTCAGCGAAGTGCAGCGCCTGCAGAGCGAACATGGTGGGGCGTTGGCAACACTGGTTGTGCGCAAGGGCGGGACGGTCGCAAAAGGCGACGTCATAGCGATATTCGACAATAGCGAGTTGAAGTCGGAGCTCCGTGAAGCGCAGACAAAATCACTTGCGCTGACGCTAGAGCGTGAGCGGCTGCTGGCGATCGTGGAAACAAGAACCCCTGAGTTCCAGAAAGCTGCCGCTCCTTTCACGGCACCGCCGGATCTTATTGCGGTCAAGAACGGGACGGCCACGGCACCTTCAACAAACCAGCGAACTGTTGAGGAACTCATCAACAGGGAAATGGCCGCGTTTGAGGCGAGGGTCGCCTTCCTGTCCAATGAAAGAGACGTCATCAATCGCCAGATAGCCGAAAAGGCGGCAGATGTCTGGGCAATTGATTCCGAACAACCTGCGATCGAGCGGCAACTCACCGTCGCCCGGGAGGAAACAGAAAGCCTGCGAGACCTGGTGGACCGAGGGCTTGCGGCACGTCCTCAGCTGGTTGCGGCCGTGCAGGAAGAGGCGAGATATGAGTATGAGCTTTCGACCCTTTCAGGACGGCGCGCCGTTGCTGAAGCGCAGATTTCGGAGCTGCAGGAAAACCTCGAACGCGTCGGATTGAACGAGGCCTCCGAAGCACGCCAGCGGATTGCTGAAATCCACACGGAACACAGTGCGCTGGACGAACAAATGCAGCGGATCCAGAGGCGCTTGTGGTCAACAGAACTGCGCAGCCCGGTGGACGGATTTGTGCAATCGGTTCCCGAGACAATTGTCGGCCGGGTGATCGAACCTGGTGGGCTTGTGGCTGAAATCGTTCCACGGGACGTGGACTTGCGCTTCACGGCACAGTTGCCCCCTCGGGATGTCGGCTTTGTTTCCATAGGTCAGCCTGCCAAACTCAAGGTCGATTCCTTCGATTTCAGTCGCTACGGCTCTCTGACCGGCAAGGTGATCGAGGTTTCGCCAACAACGATCGTTGATGAGCGCGGAACCGCCTACTACGAAGTTCTGGTGTCTGTCCCCGTTACTCATTTTGGTGATGATCCGGGTCGCTATTCGCTTCTGCCGGGCATGACCGGTGAGGCGGATATCCTGACAGGCAAGAAGACAGTCTTCGAATACATCTGGAAGCCGATCTATACGAACCTGGATCTGGCGCTGAGCGAGCGGTAGGAGCACCGTGATGGCCGATCAACCGGACAAAAAAGCCACTTCGCAGGATCAGGGTAGCACGCCGGAGGAGATCAAGGATTCCAGGAAGATCCAGCCAGAAGAAGTTTTTGGGTGGACGCCAACCTCGGAAGGAGAGGATACGCCCTCCGCCGAAACACAGTCGCTGGAGAATGAGGAGGAAGGGCGTCCAACGTTAAACGATGACGCGATAAACAGTCCGTCGCCGCGTCATGCCCAGGCCGATGCATCAGGTCAGGCTCACAGCGTTGCGCCTGCCACGCCAGCTGCCGGGCAACAGGCTGCACCGAGGAGTACCTACCAGGGTGAACATGCGGCGCCTGCATCCGGTCATCAAACCGATCTCCATCAGTCGCCGGGCGTGTCCCAACCTGGCTTTTCGGTGGGGGCGCCAGACGCCCCTCAAACGCTGCCACACTCTCATCCTTCGGTGGATGTGTCAGCTCTGCCGGACGCTCCTCCAAGGCCTCTTCCGCCGGTCGGTTCGCATACGTCGGTCGGAACACAACCTCCTTCCGGCAGTCAACCTCCTGCGGGAACACAGCCACCTGGCGGAACACAACCACCTGGTGGAACACAGCCACCGGCAGGAACTCAACCTCCCGGCGGAACGCAGCAGCCCTCCGTGTTGCTCACTAGGGTGCAGACCTTCACTGGCGGCGCACATCCGCCGGCGACTACCCAGCAAACTCCTGCCCAGATTGCGACCCAGACACCATCTCAGACTTCTGCACAGATCAGCGGCGTCGACACGAGCGTTGCGACGGAAGATCGGAACGTCGTTTCAGGATCATTGGTTGCCGGCGGCAAATTGCGGATCGTCGACCCTGATCCAGGACAGGATCACTTCACCGAGGTCACCGGTCCTGCCGGCGCAGGTGCCTATGGACATTTCGAAATTCACGCCGACGGCCAGTGGAATTACCACGCCGACAACGCCCAGGCGGCCGTCCAGGGGCTGAAGTCAGGTGACACACTGACCGACAGAATTACGGTTCAGAGCGCGGACGGAACGTCTCATCAATTGCGGGTCGTTATCACCGGCACCAACGATGCCCCTGTGTTGAAGGCTGCGACGGCCTCGGCGACGGAGGACGGGAAGTCCGTCACCGGCCAGATGGTGGCAACCGACGTCGATCACGGCGACACAAAGACCTTCTCGGCCGGTCAGGCGGTCGACGGCTTTACCATGAACCAGGACGGCTCGTGGAGCTTCGACCCAAGCCATGCGACCTATCAGCACCTTGCCACCGGCCAGACCCAGCAGCTGACGATCCCGGTGACAGTGACCGACCACGCCGGGGCGACGGATACGCAGAACCTCGTCATCACGGTCACCGGCAGCAATGACGGTCCCGTTGTGTCCGGCCCGGTCGATCTCGGCAGGGGAACGGAAGATCATTCCGTCCAGATCTCGGCAGCGCAGCTTCTGGCCCATGCCACCGATATCGACACCGGAGATACGCTCTCCGTGACTGGTCTGTCTGCAAGCCACGGGACCATCACCGGTGATGCCGCGCACGGCTTCACTTTCACGCCCGACCCGGATTACAACGGCCCGGTCACGCTGAGCTACCAGGTCACCGACGGCCACGGCGGAAACACCGCCCTGTCCGCTTCGCTGACGCTGGCTGCGACCGATGATGCCGCCGTCATCACGGGAACCGACACGGGCGATCTCACCGAGGACAAGAATGTCGGACGATCTTCCGTGCATCCGCTCGGCGTAAGCGGCATCCTGACCGTCCACGATCCGGATGGCACGGCCTTCGACCACTTCCAGTCCAACAGCCTGGGCGAACACGCGGTCTCGGATCCCTTCGGTGGCAGCTTGCACATCCTTCGCAGCGGCTGGTGGGGATACGAGGTCGACAATACCCATCCCGCCATCCAGGCCCTCGCGGCGGGCGAAGAGGGCCATGCGATCTACGAAGTGCACTCGGCCGACGGCACCGCCCACCGGATCAATATCACCATCCATGGCACCAATGACGGGCCGGTCCTGAGAGCAGCGACGGCCTCGGCCACGGAGGACGGGAAGTCTGTTACCGGCCAGATGGTGGCAACCGACGTCGATCACGGCGACACTAAGACCTTCGCGGCCGGTCAGGCGGTCGACGGCTTTACCATGAACCAGGATGGTTCCTGGAGCTTCGACCCAAGCCATGCGACCTATCAGCATCTTGCCGCCGGCCAGACCCAGCAGGTCACAATCCCGGTCACTGTCACCGACCAGGCCGGGGCGACGGATACCCAGAACCTCGTCATCACGGTCACCGGCAGCAATGACGGTCCCGTTGTGTCCGGCCCGGTCGATCTGGGCAGGGGAACGGAAGATCATTCCGTCCAGATCTCGGCAGCGCAGCTGCTGGCCCATGCCACTGACATTGATACGGGCGACATTCTGTCGGTGACAGGGCTGAGTGCGGACCATGGAACAATCACCGGCGATGCCGCACACGGCTTCACCTTCACCCCGGACCCGGATTACAACGGCCCGGTCACGCTCAGCTACCAGGTCACCGACGGCCACGGCGGCACCGTTGCCCAGACCGCTTCCCTGACACTTGGCGCGACACCGGACGCGGCGGTAATTGCCGGCACCGATACAGGGGCCCTAACCGAGGATCGCGCAGCTTTTCACGGCCAACTCCTGACGCAGGGAACGTTGACGGTCACGGATCCAGACGCGGGGGAAGAGGCCTTCACACCGGTTGGGTGGCAGACAGGTGCAGCGACCTACGGCACTTTTTCCATCGATGCGAAGGGGCATTGGAACTACTTCGCCGACAACGCCCAGGCTGCCGTTCAGGGTCTGAAGCCGGGCGACACACTGACCGACAGGTTCGAGGTGACCTCAGTCGACGGTACGAAGCACACCTTGAGCGTGACGATTGCCGGCACCAACGACGCCCCTGTGTTGAAGGCTGCGACGGCCTCGGCGACGGAGGACGGGAAGTCCGTCACCGGCCAGATGGTGGCAACCGACGTCGATCACGGCGACACAAAGACCTTCGCGGCCGGTCAGGCGGTCGACGGCTTTACCATGAACCAGGACGGGTCCTGGAGCTTCGACCCAAGCCATGCGACCTATCAGCACCTTGCCGGCGGCCAGACCCAGCAGCTGACGATCCCGGTGACAGTAACCGACCAGGCCGGGGCAACGGATACCCAGAACCTCGTCATCACGGTCACCGGCAGCAATGACGGTCCCGTTGTGTCCAGCCCGGTCGATCTCGGCAGAGGAACGGAAGATCATTCTTTCCAGATCTCGGCGGCACAGCTGCTGGCCCATGCCACCGACATCGACACGGGCGACATTCTGTCGGTGACGGGGCTGAGTGCGGACCACGGAACCATCAGTGGCGATGCTACGCATGGCTTCACCTTCACGCCGGACCCGGATTACAACGGCCCGGTGACCCTGAGCTACCAGGTCACGGACGGCCACGGCGGGAGCGTTGCGCAGACCGCCTCCCTGAACTTGGCTGCGACTGATGATGCCGCCATCATCACCGGGACTGATACGGGTGATCTCACCGAGGACAAGAATGTCGGACGATCGTCCGTGCATGAGCTCGGTGTAAGCGGCATCCTGACCGTCCACGATCCGGATGGCACGGCCTTCGACCACTTCCAGTCCAACAGCCTGGGCGAACACGCGGTCTCGGACCCCTTCGGCGGCAACTTGCACATTCTCCCCAGCGGATGGTGGGGATACGAGGTCGACAACACCCATCCGGCCGTGCAGGCGCTTGCCGCGGGCGAGGAAGGCCATGCGATCTACGAAGTGCACTCGGCCGACGGCACCGCCCACCGGATCAATATCACCATCCATGGCACCAATGACGGGCCGGTCCTGAGAGCAGCGACGGCCTCGGCCACGGAGGACGGGAAGTCTGTTACCGGCCAGATGGTGGCAACCGACGTCGATCACGGCGACACTAAGACCTTCGCGGCCGGTCAGGCGGTCGACGGCTTTACCATGAACCAGGATGGTTCCTGGAGCTTCGACCCATGCCACGCCGCCTATCAGCATCTTGCCGCCGGTCAGACCCAGCAGGTCACCATCCCGGTCGCTGTCACCGACAGCGCCGGGGCAACTGACGCGCAAAGCCTTGTTATCACCGTAACCGGCACCAACGATGGTCCGGTCCTGACTGCTGCCGCCGCATCGGCAGTGGAAGACGGCAAGGTCGTCACGGGACAGATGATCGCCACGGACGTGGATACAGGCGACACGAAGAGCTTCTCGATCAGTCATCCCGTCGATGGTTTCGCGATGAACACCGACGGCTCCTGGACTTTTGATCCGTCTCACGCCGCCTACCAGCATCTGGCGCAAGGCCAGGTCGAACAACTCACTATCCCGGTGACCGTGACCGACAGAGCCGGTGCCACCGATACGGAAAATCTCGTCATTACCGTGACCGGTACCTACGACGCACCCGCCGTGACGCCATCCGTTGCAGCAGTGCAGGGCGTGGGCTCACAACATCTTACCGGAACGTTCAGCGGCGGTGGCCAAGGTGGATGGGGCATCGACAACGGGCATGGCGGTGTCGTCCTTTCGCTTCAAGGCCTCTACGGGACTTTGGTCATTGATCAGCAAACCGGGCACTTCGAGTATCACTATCAACAGAACTCGGGTGTCATAAAGCAGGGTGGAACTTCCACAGCGTCTGGTCAGCACATCGACACCTTCCACATCGTTCAGCAGGGCGTGTCTGCCGGGACTGCGGATGTTCAGGTCCAGATCGACGTTCAAAGTGTTCACGGAAACAGTGGCCACCATGTCGATCACACGGTGCTGCAAGGCATTTCCTTCACTCCTGTTCCAACCGTTCAGCATGATGCGCCCGATGAAACTAATACTGACGACATAACCATCGATCTGATGAGTGCCGATCCGGCTCCGCCGCTAGACCACGACACGTCTTCCCAAAACGTTGCGGATGCTACAACCGGGCTTGGTCACGTCGAGAGCCAGACCGGTGACACCAATCCGGATGCGCCGCAGCAGCCGCCAATTGAACCTGCTGACGCCGGAGCCGGGAGACTGGCTTCCTATTTCGAGGCAATCGGACAGGATCCGGAGGCGCCTCAGGCTCCACCGGTACATGCAGACCAATTGGGTGCCTATCTTGATGCAGTCGGTGTCGATCCTGCCAGCGCCACGGCTTTGAGCGATCTGCCAGACCCAGCGACGCTGCCGGGCGATGATGTGTCAGACCTGGATGATGACGGACAACACGGTGCGAGTACCGCCGCCTCGGATGACGTTTCTGTTGCCGATTTGCCAGATCCTCTCTTGCCCAATCCAAATGACGATACGAACCAGCACGGGTAGGCGTGTCAGGCCGCCTAAATTCCAATCGGGACTAAAAGATATGTTCAAATTCGGAATTTGCTTCACTGTCGCACTCACCTTTGCAGCGGTTCCCGCTACCGCCGGACAGTGGCGCGCTGTTTTTCCTGCCGGCGAAAGGATGCACAGCAGCTCATGGGCACTCGAAAGGGGATGCGGCCCGAACCAGTTGGCAGGTGCCTCGTGTTCCATCTTCAACGGGCGGTTCGTGCGGGTGTCGGCGCAGCCGTCCAAAGGTGTCGCCTATTGTGGCGAGGCGGCAGGAAAACAGAGAATTGAATACCACACACCGGAACAACCCGAAGGGGAATGGGATGCTGTCGTGACGGTGAACGGGACCGATATAAGAGCTATGACAGCCTATAGCTACTTCGGCAAAACACAACCGCCGCGCGGCTTTGTGGTTGCCCTCTTGGGGGAAGACCACTCCGAATACCTTGTGTTCGAAGACGACGGTCAGCGTTGGCTGGAATTCGGCGACAGCCGCTACGATGCGTGCGACTGACCAACAGCCACGTTGAAGACATTTGGGCCAACGTGAGCAAGGTCACACAAACTATATCCCTGACCGAGTGGCCGCCTCCTCCTCACGCAGCTTTTGACGAAGTGGAACAAGGCGACCTGCCACGTATCCCTGAATACGCGACCTGTCAGTGGCTGATCATCCAGGGGCGTTTTGAGGGGAAAGTCTTGCTGCCGTCGGCCTTGTAGACCGCACTTGAGCGAAAATTGCCTTTCGCGCCGGAACAGCACGAGCAGCCTGACGGGTGACGTTTTCGGTTTTCTCTCGCACTGTCGTCACGATCCGACTTGGTCGAGAATTTCGGGTTGTGCCGGGAAGTTTCATTGCGTTGATGGGCAGCCCGGTCGCTGGGAGACAGGCCCGACATATGCGGTGCCTGAAGGATGGCGCGCGGAGCTTCCGCCTTGCAAATCGGACATTCGATCGGATCCGCATGGGCGGACATCGGCCGGTTGGCGGAGATGGGACCGCAGGAAGCGCACAGATAATCGTAGGTCGGCATGATTGATCCTGAAAGACGGAAAGCCGGCTCGCCGGCAGAAGGGGTTTGAGACGGGCAGGGCCCGTCTCGTCTTCGCGTCCGGATCAATGATCCGGGGCAAGCGGAACGTCGACCGATCCGTCAATGAAGGTCTTCGGTCCGTCCGCACCCGGCATCATGTCGAAGTCGAAGATGTCGGTCGGCAACCACAAGGTGGCACAGGCATTCGGAATATCGACCACGCCCGAAATGTGTCCCTGCACAGGCGCCGTTCCCAGGATGGCGTAGGCCTGCGCGCCGGAATAGCCGAACTTCTTCATGTACTCGATGGCGTTGAGGCAGGCCATGCGATAGGCAATGTGCACGTCAAGGTAATGCTGTGTGCCGGCCTCATCGACCGAGATGCCTTCAAAGATCAGGTAGTCGTCATATTTCGGCGTGATCGGTGAGGGTTTGAAGATCGGGTTCTTGATCCCGTATTTCGCGACCCCGCCCTTGATCAGGTTGACCCGGATGTGCAGCCAGCCGGCCATTTCGATCGCGCCGCAGAAGGTGATTTCACCGTCGCCCTGGCTGAAATGCAGGTCACCCATGGAGAGACCGGCACCGTCCACATAGACCGGGAAATAGATCTTCGAACCGCGCGACAGATCCTTGATATCGCAGTTGCCACCATGTTCACGCGGGGGAACCGTCCGTGCGCCTTCGGCAGCTGCCTTGTCGCGCGCTTCACCCTTGAGCTGTCCCATATGCGCAGACTGGGTGTTCGGCAGGGCGGCAAGTGCCGGAACGCGGTCAGGATCCGTATCGAACAACGATTTTTCGCGAGTGTTCCACATGTCCAGCATCTTGCGGTCCGGCAGGCAGCCGATCAGACCCGGGTGGATCAGGCCGGCATAACTGACGCCCGGCACATGGCGCGAGCGCGTGAACATGCCTTCGAAATCCCAGATGGATTTCTGGGCTTCCGGGAAGTGCTCCGTCAGGAACCCGCCGCCATTCTGCTTGGAGAAAAAGCCATTGAAGCCCCAGAGCATTTCTTCCTTGGCGCCGATGTCGAGAATATCGACGACCAGTAGATCGCCCGGCTCGGCTCCTTTGACGCCGATCGGACCGGAGAGGTAGTGCACCTGTTCCAGTTCGACATCGCGCACATCCGCCGCGTCGTCATTGTTCTTGATCTGCCCGCCGGTCCAGTCATAGGTCTCGATCTTGAAGTCGTCGCCAGGTTCCACCCAGACCGCCATCGGAATATCCGGATGCCAGCGGTTATGGACCTTTTCATTGGTATGCGGGGACTCGCTCAAATCTACCGAAATCAGTGTATCTGCCATGGGTTTCTCCTCTGGATTTGCGCCTGAAAAGCGTGCGCTGTTGAACTGGATGAGCTGGTTAGACGGACAGGAACGCGGAGACCTTTTCCTCGTCGACGCTTGCCCGCGGTTCGTCGTGGACAAGGCGGCCGTTCTCCAGGACGAGCACCCGGTCGGCGACGTCGAGGGCGAAGGACAGAACCTGTTCCGACACAACGATGGAAAGTCCGCGCTCGTCGCGGATACGTTTCAGGACGCGGCCCATCTCGCGGATGATCGACGGCTGGATGCCTTCGGTTGGTTCGTCCAGCAGCAGGACCTTCGGGTTGGTCGCCAGCGCGCGGGCAATCGCCAGCTGCTGTTGCTGGCCGCCCGAGAGATTGCCGCCGCGACGGCCCTTCATGTCGAGCAGCACCGGAAACAGCTCGTAGATGTCGCCGGGAACCTTGCTCTGGCCGCTGATGGTCAGGCCGGTTTCGATGTTTTCCTGGACCGTCATGGTCGGAAAGATCATCCGCCCCTGAGGCACATAGGCGATGCCTCTGGCGACGCGCTCGTAGCTCTTCATGGTGGTGATGTCGACGCCGTCGACCGCGGCAGCGCCGTTGCTGGTGGGCACGATCCCCATCAGGGATTTCATCAGCGTGGTCTTGCCCATGCCGTTGCGGCCCATGATGGCGATGATTTCTCCCGGCGCGACCGTGAAGTCGAGGCCGTGCAGGACTTCGCTCTGGCCGTAGGCAACGTGATACTGTGCAACATTGAGCATGGTCGCCTCCTAGTGGCCGAGATAGACGTCAATGACCTTGGGATCGGCCTGCACCTTTGCCATGGAGCCCTCGGACAGGATCTTGCCCTGGTGCAGGACGGTGACGCGGTGGGCGATGTCCTCGACAAATTTCATGTCGTGTTCGACAACCATCACCGAACGTCCCTTGGTGATTTCGTTGAGAAGCTTCGCGGTCTGCTTGCGCTCCGAGACGCTCATGCCGGCAACAGGTTCGTCGAGCATCAGGAGTTCCGGGTCCTGGATCAGCAACATGCCGATCTCCAGCCATTGTTTCTGGCCGTGGCTGAGCAGGGCTGCCTGCATGTCCAGAAGCGTGTCGAGGAACACCATTTCGGCAATCTCGCGCACGCGGGTCGTCACCTCCGCATCGCGCTTGAAGGTGAGGGCACCGAAGACACTGCGGCCACGGGGAAAGGAAAGCTCCAGGTTCTCGAAAACCGTCAGGTCCTCATAGATGGACGGGTTCTGGAACTTGCGTCCGACCCCCTCAAGCACGATCTCGTGTTCGCGCAGCTGGGTCAGTTCTTTTTGGCGGAACTTGATCGAGCCGGCAGTCGCCTTGGTGCGGCCGCAGATCAGATCGAGAACCGTTGTCTTGCCCGCGCCGTTCGGTCCGATGATGACGTGGATCTCATTTTCGTCGACGTAAAGGTTCAGGTCGTTCACCGCCTTGAAGCCATCAAAGGAAACAGACAGGTTTTCGATGGACAGCAGGAAGTCGGTGTTGTTGCTGATGGTGTTCATGTGTCTCTCCTACTCGGCTGGCTTTGCGGTTGCGTCGCCGTCAAGGTCGGGGGGAGGGCTGACTGGTTCTAACCTGTTGCCGCTATTGCCCCGTGAAATCAGCCGGTCGACATGCGGTGCCAGGTAGGTGCGATAGAGGCCGGACAATCCGTTCGGGAACACCAGGACAACGGCGATGAAGAGCCCGCCCAGGCCAAAGAGCCACAATTCGGGGAAGGTTTCGGAAAAGGTGGTCTTGGCCCAGTTCACCAGCAGCGTTCCGTAGACCGCGCCGAAGATGGAAAGCCTGCCGCCGACCGCACAGAAGATGACCATCTCGATGGAAGGAACGATGCCCACGAACGAGGGGGACATGAAGCCGACCTGCAAGGTGAACATGGCGCCGCCGATGGCTGACAGGACCGCGGCAAAACAGAAGACGAAGATCTTGATGTTGGAGACGTCGTAACCGGAAAACCGGACCCTGTCCTCCTTGTCCCTGACGGCGACCAAGAGACGGCCGAGCTTGCTTTTGAGAACGAACTGGCTCAGCAGCAGGACGGCGATCAGAAGACCTCCGTTGACGTAGTAGAGAACGTATTTGGCTTCGTCGGTGCGGATGTCCCATCCCTTTAGGGTCCTGAGATCCGTGATGCCGTTGACGCCGCCGGTGTAGCCCTGCTGTCCGATGATCAGGATCGTCAGGATGGCCGCGATTGCCTGGGTAATGATGGCGAAATAGACACCGCCAACCCTTCGCTTGAACATCGCCGCACCGATAACGAAGGCGAACAGCGCGGGAAGGACGATGATGGCCAGCAGCGTGAAGGTCAGGCTGTTGAAGGGTTCCCAGAACCAGGGCAGGGACGTGATCTGGTTCCAGTCCATGAAGTCGGGAATTCCCGGGGTGGACTGGATCGCGGTCGCTTCCGGCGTGGAGGCCTCCAGCTTCAGGTACATGGCCATGCAATAACCGCCCAGGCCGAAGAAGACGCCTTGCCCAAGGCTCAGGATACCGCCCTTGCCCCAGCACAGCACCAGCCCGATAGCGACGAAGGCATAGGTCAGGTATTTGCCGAACAGGTTGAGACGGAAGATGTCCATCGACAGGGGCATCAAGACGAAGATCAGCGCGGCCACGACCAGCAGTCCGATCAGTTCCTGTCGAGACAGCAGGGATTTCACATGTGTCATCGGAACCTCCTCAGCGACGGATTTTCAGGGAGAAGAGACCTTCGGGGCGCAGCATCAGGATCCCGACGACGGTCAGCAGGGTGAGGACTTTCGCCATGGAGCCGGAAAGGAAGAACTCCATGGTGGACTGGGCCTGACTGATGGCGAAGGAAGACGCGATCGTTCCGAGCAGGCTTGCTGCGCCGCCGAAAACGACAATCAGGAAGGTATCGACGATATAAAGCTGCCCGGCGGTGGGGCCGGTTGAGCCGATCATGGTGAAGGCGCTGCCCGCAATGCCTGCAATACCGCAGCCAAGGGCAAAGGTGTGCCGGTCGACCTTTTCGGTGTTGATGCCGACGGCCCCGGCCATGACGCGGTTCTGGACCACAGCGCGGGTCTGCATGCCCATGCGGGAGCGGAACAGGATGAAATAGACGCCGATGGCGATGACCAGGGTCAGTACCATGACGAAGATGCCGTTGATCGGGATTTCGATGATGTCCGTCAGCGGCACGGACCCGAGCAGCCAGTTCGGCAGGCTGACGCCGACTTCACGCGCGCCGAAGATCGACCGGTAGGCCTGCTGAAGGATGAGGCTCAGGCCCCAGGTCGCCAGCAGGGTATCCAGCGGACGCTTGTAGAGATGCCTTATGAGCGACCATTCGACGAGTGCCCCGAGTGCACCCGCAGCGACGAAGGCCAATGCCATGGCGAAGAAGAAGTAGATGCCGAACAGGGACGGGACATAGGTCTCGACGAAATTGGAGCAAAGGTAGGTGACATAGGCGCCCAGGATCATGAACTCGCCATGAGCCATGTTGATGACGCCCATCTGGCCGAAAATGATTGCAAGACCCAGGGCCATGAGGACGAAAACGGAAAACAGGATCAGTCCGGCAAAACCCTGCATGGCGAATATGGACCCGAGTTCCGTCCATGAATAATCGGCGAACATTGCGCGCGTCTCCATGCTGCGGGGTCAAGGCGGAACGCCTGTTCCCCTGCTGCGAATAAGGGTTTGAAACGAAGGGGACGGGCGCTGCGCAGGCTGCTTCCACGCAGCGCCCCGGTTATGCCCGCTTTCTGGAAGGGCGTTTCCATCCCTGGGGGAACTGTCGGAGGCTTATTGGTAGCCTTCCGGGAACGGATCCGGCTCCATCAGGTCGGCCGTCTCGTAAACCAGCTCGTACTGGCCGTCCGGCTTGGCAAGGCCGATCCGGGTCTTGGACCACAGGTGGTGGTTTTCATGGACGCGGACATAGCCTTCCGGCGCGGTGGTGAGCTCGATGCCCGGGGAGGCAAGACGCACCTTGTCGATGTCGAAGCTGCCGGCCTTTTCAACCGCGGCCTTCCAGAGCCAGGGGCCGAGGTAGGCGGCCTGGGTTACGTCGCCGATAACGATGTCGTCGCCCCACATTTCCTTGAAGGACTTGACGAATTCGGCGTTGTTCTCATTGTCGAGAGACTGGAAGTACTTCATCGCGGCATAAGCGCCTTCGATGTTCTCGCCGCCGATGCCGCGGATTTCATCCTCGGTCACGGAGATGGTCAGAAGAACAGGCTTTTCCTTGGTCATGTCGATGCCGGCAGCCTTCAGCTGCTTGTAGAAGGCAACGTTGGAACCACCCACGACGATGGCGTAGATCACGTCCGGCTTCTTCAGCTTGATCTTGTTGATCACCGAGTTGAACTGGGTGTGGCCGAGCGGATAGTACTCTTCGCCGACGACCTCCAGGCCAAGCTTCTCGATGTGCTTGCGGGCGATCTTGTTGGACGTCCGCGGCCAGATATAGTCTGAACCAAGCAGATAGAAGCTCTTGGCGCCTTTTTCCTTGGCGACCCAGTCGATGCCGGCGATGATCTGCTGGGTGGCTTCCTGGCCGGTGTAGATCACGTTGGGGGACTGCTCCAGGCCTTCATAGAAGGTCGGATAATAGAGCATGCCGTTATACTGCTCGAAGACCGGCAGAACGGCCTTGCGCGACGCGGATGTCCAGCATCCGAAAACAGCCGCGACCTTGTCGTTCACCAGCAACTTTTTTGCCTTTTCGGCAAAGGTCGGCCAGTCGGATGCGCCATCTTCCTGGATGTATTCGATCTTGCGTCCAAGCACGCCGCCCATAGCGTTGATCTGGTCGATGGCGAGCTTTTCCGCCTGCACCGACCCGGTCTCGGAAATCGCCATGGTTCCGGTGACGGAGTGCAGGATGCCGACCTTCACGGTGTCTTCGGTGACCGCAAGGCCAGTCGTGTTGGCGTCGTCGGCGATGGCAGGTGCAAATGTGCTGGCGGTGGCCAGCATTGCCGCGGCTGCCGTGCCTGACAGCACGGACCGGCGAGACAGCCGGTGGTCAATCAAGTCTTTCAGACGTTTCATTCTCTGGACCCCTCTGAGGTTGAGGTTGAAGCAGAGCGCCGTGAAGCTCCTCCGCATGCATCCAAGGCTCGTCTGGAATTGTGCACTGCCGCAATGCGTCAGTTGCTGTGGGTTATTTGACTTATTTCTCCGCACCGCCGCATGTGAAAGACTTCCATGTTTGGAATAAATTCATAGTCCAAAAATCTGAAATTCGATAATAAGGGAAGTTGTCATTCGTATTTTTTGAATTCGAATAACTTGTATTGATGGGAATATTGAAATTTTTTAATATTTTTTGATTGAGGCATAGAAATTGCTAGGAAGTTCGTCGATCGGCGGTTGTTGATCAATTCGAGGGGGAGGTCGCAAATCTTGAACAAAAATGTGCATGAAAAATAGATGCGATGCACAATGAGTGGGCTGGCGCGCCGGTTCCGGCGGGCGGGATGGTGATGGGCAATGGGTAGTCATCAGCGGGTTGTACGCCTGCGGAGAACATACAATCAGTGGGTCGCAAATCAGACCCTGGAGGACTTTGCGCTCCGTTTCACCGCCAAAAGCGCCCGCCGCTGGTCTCCGGTCTGGGTTGCCAACACCGCGCTGGGCGCAATTTCCTTCCTGGCCCTTGAGGCGATCGGGGCTGCCGTCACCTACAACTACGGTTTCACGAATGCCGTCTCGTCGATTGGCGTCGTCTGCCTGCTCATCTTCATTACCGGCCTTCCGATTGCCTACCATGCCGTGAAATACGGCGTGGATATCGACCTGCTCACCCGCGGAGCCGGGTTCGGTTATATCGGCTCGACAGTGACCTCGCTGATCTACGCAAGTTTCACCTTCATCTTCTTCGCCCTCGAGGCGGCCATCATGGCAACGGCGCTGGAGCTGTTCCTCGGTGTGCCGCTCAACATCGGTTATCTTCTGTGCACGCTTGTGGTCATTCCGCTGGTGATCTACGGCATCACCCTGATCAGCCGGCTGCAGATCTACACCCAGCCGCTCTGGATCGTGTTGCAGATCCTGCCGTTTGCTTTCCTGGCCTGGCAGGGCGTGGCTCCGCTGGACGATTGGCAGAACTTCTCCGGCCGGCTGGGCGACGAGGGCGGCCAGTTCAGCCTCCTGCTTTTCGGTGCTTCAAGCGCCGTTCTGTTCTCGCTGATCGCACAGATCGGCGAACAGGTCGATTTCCTGCGCTTTTTGCCGCGTCAACGGCGCGGGCACAGGCTGAAATGGTGGTTCGCCCTTCTGGCGGCAGGTCCTGGCTGGATCCTTATCGGCGCGGTGAAACTGCTGCTGGGGTCGTTCCTGGTGGTTCTGGCCCTGCAGAGCGGCCTCAGCCCGGAAAAGGCAATCGAGCCGACGCACATGTATCTGGTCGCCTTCACCAGGGCCACGACGCCGGAGGTGGCAGTCGCCCTGACAGGGCTTTTCGTGATTGTCTGCCAGGTCAAGATCAACGTGACCAACTCCTACGCCGGCTCCATTGCCTGGTCTAACTTCTTCTCCCGTCTCACCCACAGCCACCCGGGCCGGGTGGTGTGGCTGGTCTTCAATGTGTCAATTGCACTCGCGCTCATGGAGCTTGGTGTCTACAAAGCGCTGGAACGCACGCTCGGTCTTTATTCTGTGGTTGCCGTTGCCTGGATCGGCGCGATCTTTGCCGATCTTGTCATCAACAAGCCGCTTGGGCTCAGCCCGAAACATATCGAGTTCAAGCGTGCCCATCTGTACGACATCAATCCGGTTGGCCTTGGCTCTATGGGCGCGGCAAGCCTGATCGCCCTCATTGCCTATTCCGGGGTGTTCGGCCAGGCCGCTCATGCGCTGGCAAGCTACATTGCTCTGTTTACCGCCATTCTCCTTGCCCCGCTGATCGCCTACGCGACCGGCGGCAAATATTATATCGCCCGTGAACCGGTACGGGCTGTAACCCCCGACGGCGAACGTCCCCCTGACATTCAATGCTGTATTTGCGAACATACGTTCGAGCATGAGGACATGGCGCATTGCCCGGTCTATTCGGGGCCGATCTGCTCGCTGTGCTGCTCTCTCGACGCGCGCTGCGAGGATGACTGCAAACAGGAAGCACGCATCGGCGACCAGGTCACTGTTCTGCTTCATTCGATCCTTCCGGACCGGATCGCCGGCTGGATGAGCTCCCGGATCGGGCTTTATTTCAGTGTCATGATCCTGATCACCGCTTCGCTCGGGGCGATCCTGTCGCTTGTCTATGTCGAGGCGGAAACCATTTCGCCGGGGGCGGGCAGCGAAGGGGTCGGCAGGGCGCTGACCCAGGTCTTCTTCATTCTGCTGGTCACCTCGGGTGTCATGGCCTGGCTGTTCGTTCTTGTCCACGAAAGCCGGAAGTTCGCCAATGAGGAAACAAGGCGCCAGACCAGCCTTTTGATGAAGGAAATCCGCGCGCACAAACGCACCGACGCCAAGCTGCAGAAAGCCAAGGAAGCCGCGGAGGCCGCCAACGAAGCCAAGAGCCGTTATGTGGTCGGCATCAGCCACGAACTGCGCTCGCCGCTAAATGCGATCTCCGGCTACGCTCAGCTGATGCGCAAGGACCCGGCAATCCCCGCCCACAGACGCGACGCCGTGAAGGTGATCCAGCATTCGGCCGATCACCTGGCCGGGCTGATCGAGGGCCTGCTGGACATCTCCAAGATCGAGGCCGGGCATCTCACCATCTACCGGGAACGGTTCAACCTGCATGAATTCCTGGCACAGACCGTCGACATGTTCCGCCTCCAGACCGACGCCAAGGAATTGCGCTTTCTGTTCGAGCCTGCCGAAAACCTTCCGGTGTTCGTGTTCGGTGACGAGAAGCGCTTGCGGCAGGTGCTGATCAACCTGTTGTCGAACGCCATCAAATGGACAGACACAGGCAGCGTCAAACTGAAGGTGTCCTATCACAGCCAGGTTGCCGAATTTGCAGTGGTCGATACCGGCATCGGCATCGCTCCGGAAAATCTCGAGCGGATCTTCAATCCGTTCGAACGCATAGAGGAAGACGGCAAGGAGGCCGTTCCCGGGACGGGGCTCGGTCTGACGATCACCAAACTCCTGAGCGAAGTGATGGGCGGTGACATCCAGGTTTCAAGCACGGTTGGTGCCGGCAGCACGTTCAAGGTCCGCATGCTGTTGAGCGCCGCGGAAGCGCCGATCCAGGCGGGGCGGGCGGAAAAACGCATTCGCGGGTATCACGGTCCGATCCAGACGATCATGGTGGTGGATGACGATCCCGCCCAAAGAGCGCTGGTCAGGGATTTCCTGTCGCCGCTCGGTTTCAAGATTCTTGCAGCTGCAAGCGGCCGCTCGTGCCTGGCGATGGTACAGGACGAACGTCCCGATGCCTTTCTGCTCGACATAAGCATGCCGGGCATGAGTGGCTGGGACCTTGCCCGCAAGCTGCGGGAAAGCGGATTTGGCGATGCGGTCATCATCATGATTTCGGCCAATGCGGATGACAGCGGCCGGGACCCGGTGCACCGGATCTATCATGACGATTACGTGGTGAAGCCCGTGAGGCTGCAGGAATTGCAGGACAAGCTTCAGCTGGCATTGAAACTCGTCTGGCGCACGGACGACCCTGCGGCAGCGCCGCCGGCAGAGGGCCTGCGATCGTCGGGCAGGGCGATATTCGAGAAGGCCTGCCTGCCGTCGGAAGAGAGCCTCGGGATTTTGAAACAGCTGAGCGACATCGGCTATGTGCGCGGAATCAAGGCAAAACTCGACGACATCGAGGCGCATGAGCCGCATGCGGCGGACTTCGTCCATCACATGCGGCGTCTCATCAAGGAATTCGATCTCACCCAATACGACAAGCTTCTGGAAAGGCTCGGACATGATCATGAGTGCTCCTAGTCAGGCCGAGACGGTGCTGCTGGTCGACGACACGCCTTCTTCCCTGGGCATGCTTTCGGACGCCCTGGAGGAAGCCGGTTTCACAGTTCTGGTGGCCCAAAGCGGTCGAAAGGCGATAGAAATCGCAGCCCGCGTGATCCCCAATGCGATCCTCATGGACGCGATCATGCCGGAGCTCGACGGTTTCGAAACCAGCAAGCGCCTGAAGGCGCTGGAAGACCTTCGGGATGTGCCGGTTCTCTTCATGACCGGACTGAGCGAGACGGAACATATTGTCAGGGGCCTGGAATCAGGTGGCGTCGACTATGTCACCAAGCCGGTCAACCCGGACGAACTGATCGCCCGTCTGCGCGTGCATATTTCCAACGCCCGAAATTCGCGCAGCGCCCATGTCGCACTTGATGCATCCGGTCGTTACTTGATGTCGGTCGACCTGTCGGGCGCCGTATGCTGGGCAACGCCGCAGGCTTCCGCGCTGCTTGGTACGGGCACGGCCGAGGACGCAGCGGCAGCCGGGCAGTTGCCGGAAGCTGCCGTCGACTGGCTGCGCCATTACCTGCTGCCACAGGGAAAGGCTGCCCAGAAGGAAGAGGACATTGTTGCCCGCATCAAGGGACGGGAGTTGCGGTTCACTTATGCCGGCAACATCAGTGCGGGCGAGCATCTGCTGCGCGTGTCGGATGTCTCGGACAGCGTGCCTTCCGAAATCCTGAAGGACGCCTTCGACCTGACGGAACGCGAAGCCGAAGTCCTGATCTGGATTGCCAACGGCAAGTCCAACAAGGAAATCGCCTCCATTCTGGACATGAGCCCACGCACGGTGAACAAGCATCTGGACCGGATCTTCGGCAAGCTGGGCGTTGAAAACCGGACCTCGGCCGCGGTTGTTTCACTGAGACGTATCCTGGAAGGCTGAACTCAGCTCGCAAGAAAGTCTTGCTGGAGGATGCATCGCGTCGCTTTTCACCTGGTGTCTGGTGGTGGTTGGAAGAAACGGGCCAACTAGGTGAGCGCACCTCGTTTGTTCAGCAATTGGGGGACGAGCTTCTTCCAGTTTCGATCGGACGGGAAAATGGACGGGTCACAGTCTCCCTGTCTCAGGCCATGCCGCGCCATATTGGCGACGTCGGGGACTTGCAGGCGCTTGCCGAAGCACTGGGGCTCGACAAGACTGAACCGGCCCTTGGGCCGCAGGAAGCGGTTGTGGTCTCCACGGGTGCGGCGCATATGCTCGTCAGGCTCGTTTCGCGCGACGAAGTTGACCGTGCGGAGCCTGACGCCTCCATGCTTCTTCCGTTGTTAGGGCGTGCCGGTGCGCAAGGATGTTATGTTTTCACGACATCTGGTGAACAGAGAGGGGAAGCCTATGCTCGCTTCTTCAATCCAACGGTAGGCATTCGGGAAGACCCGGCAACAGGAAGTGCTGCAGGCCCACTGGGGTGGCTATTGGCCAACCGCAGCGGTGCTGGAGGACAAGAAACGTTCATGGTCGTACAAGGAGTTTCTATGGGTAGGGAAAGCCATATTCGGCTTCTCGTGCGCCCCGACGCTGTTGAGCTGACCGGTTCCGCTGTGCTCACTGCAACGGGCCAATTGCATCTCTAGCTTTTGGAGCGGGCTCAGACCCGACCTCTGCTGATCGGTGCTCAGTCCAGGATTTCCGTCGCGAGCCGGGTGCCGAGAAGCTCATTTTCAACCAGGATGTAGATTTCCTTGGGGGGCGTATTGAGAGAATGGACCATCAGGCCTGGATCGATACCCATCTCGATCAGGTATTCCATCGTTTCCCCCTGGCCGTACTGAATCTCTTCCACCGCCAGGAAAACAGGCATGTAGCCGGGGGTGTCATAGTAGTGCTGATGCATGCCTACGGCAGCATCCTTGGAGGCTGAACGATTGACACCGGCTGCAAAAATGTAAGGACACGACGAAAGGCACACCAGACCAGGCAGCATGGTGGTATCCAGCTCAGCTGCGCGCAGGCTACGACCAATTTCAAATGCCTCACTCACATTGCCACCGGGGCTATGGAGTGAAACCACTTTGGGGGCTTCTTCCAGGCTAGCCAGGAAGCTCGTAAAGCGTTCGGCGTCTCCAGACGAGATCCGGCCCTTCAGGAAAATCGCTTCCCCCAATTCACCTCTGTCGATCACTTCAAACTGAAGCCTGGGAGGCATGTCACCCGGAATTTTGACAGTCGACGGGGCGGGTGTCCGCATGAAGTCGGGAAAGCTTCGAGATGGATCGTAGTGTCTCACCTGATCGCCGGGTGTCGTGGGTCCGGACGGCAGTGCATCGTTGCCGCCAGCCCCCGGGGGCCATTGAGCCTGCAGATGCGAGAGCACCAACAAGGCTGCCAGGACCGCCTGAGCGACCAAAACCCACTTCAGGCTGCGCTGGATGGTTATTCGCGACGTATCAAGGCGCTCGGAAAACACGTCGTGCTACTCCGCAGCATTCAGGTTTGCGGGTTCGGAAGTTTCCGCATTTGCGACACGGCGCAAGACTTCCTTGTCTGCCGCCCCCATCGAAGCCTCGACATCCTTCATTGCATTGATTGCTGCCTTGAGGTCTGCGAGCGTCAGGGTTTCCTCGATGCTTAGCCCATCCCGGCCGCTACGGATCGATGCCTGGGTGATTGCGACCACAAAGACCAGAACGGCGGGCAGGAGGTCGATCGCGATCGCACCAGCCCATGAGGGGACAAAGTTGCCTGCGTACCTGATCACAGCGTCGGCGCTTGAGATCGGATTATAGGCCGTCTCCTGTGGTGGCTCCAACGCCAGCACTTCATCGGCTGCGCGCCGCAGGGTCTGGCTGCGTTGGTCGAGGGCGTTCAATACGGATGCGATGGTGCTTGATTGAGCGTCCCGAACGCTGCTGTTTCGGCCATCAAGTTCGGGAAGTACAACAGATGCAGGCAAGTCCTCGGCTGCTCGAGCAACGAGCGGTGCAACGGAGTACTGGTTCAGGTTTGCAATAACGCCGGCAAGACGCACACTTTCCTCCGAAAACGCGACCGACCTTTGTTCAACCGGGCCGGGGGCAACCGTCAGAGCTCGCATGCGCCCAAGGATTTCGTTGCCCCGGGCAAAGGCAGAGTCAATCAGTGGCTTTTGTTCTGAAATCTGCTCCTCAAGGTTCTGGAGCTCTTCTGTTTTTTGCGTCAGAACTCGAAAGACTGCGCCTTCACCCGCTGTGCCTGAGAGCTCGCCGGAGCGTTCCTGTTGGGCGAGTGCTTCGAATGCTTCCTTGGCACGTTGAACCTCGCGACCGAGAGCCTGGCCCGAAAGGGCGATCTCATGTGCCTGCTCCAAAGCCGCCTGGTAATCACGGACTGTCGTATCCAGGTGTTGTTCGACAGCCGCCGATCCCGCAAGCGCGGCAGCGTTGAGCCAGCTCGACATGGCAATGATTGCAGCCGACCCCACAAGCATTGAAACAGAAAGCCCGATAAAACCCGCCGCACTGCGCATCGCGGGCATGAGCCGAAGCATGTAGCTCCAGAATACGAAAATTCCGACTGATACGGCGACGGAATAGGCCACCGCCGCGAAGAAACTCATCGCGCCAGTATCCTCCAGCAGAGAGGACACACCCAGGTAGGTGTAGATACCGGAAGCGATTGCCAGAACGCCGAGCGCCGCAGGTGTGAAGGTTTCCAGCCAAGCAAGATGAGCTTCAAGCTCCTTGGCAGTGCGAAGGCCTTTTGCTTCCGCAGCAGTCAATTTCGTCTGGCTCTCATTCATCGCATTTCCTCACAAGCTCGCAAGCAGCTTAGCTAGGGCTTTAACCCATAAAACCAAGCATTGCGGCGTTATTCCGGCAATGGAACGCAAGGAAGAACCTTGAAGGCCCATGCGCCGTCGAGTTACAGAAAACAGTCTTCAGATTGGTTTTTGATGAGCGCTTGGAATACACCCGAAACGAGGACTGTAGAACGCCAGAAATTGCCTTACCATTCAGGGTGTTAGCGTCTTTTACGGGAAGAAATGTGAAATGGTGCTGCCGGAGAGATTTGAACTCTCGACCTCTCCCTTACCAAGGGAGTGCTCTACCCCTGAGCTACGGCAGCATCTGGCTTGTCTTTGGGACAGGCGCGGCGTCGAACTTTTTTGCTTGAAAAGCTTGAGTTGCAAGACGCAAGTGCTGGTGCCGATCAGCGGCGCCGACCGGAATGAGGGGGCTTTTGCCATAAGACCTTCGGGGACGCAAGCAGTGTTTTGGGATTTTTTTCCGCAGTCATTTGCTCCCTCCCGTCAAAGCCGGGACGATTGAAGGGTTGGCGCGGCAAAGCTGGTGCTTTTGGCCCTGTTTCGCCTGTGGATATTAAGCAATCCTGCCGGTCGAGGCGCAGAGCAGATTGGCCTTTTCGGGAGAGGGGAGACAGGCCCTCGCCGAAAGGCGGGTGAAAGCAGCATCCGGGGAAATCAGAAGTTTGGGAACAGGGAAGACTGAAGGCGGGGTTCTGCACCGCGTGCAGGCTTCTTGGCGCGATGCTGCTTATCTCTGGTGGGGGGCGGCATGGCCGCGGACACGTTTTGGGTAGCGATTGGAAGACCGAATGCTGCTGAAGCTGGCAGGGTTAGCGGTAAACAATGCGGAACACACAAGACGCCTAGGCAAGCTGCGGGCAGCTTGCTAGACAAATGAATCACAGGATCATCACACAGGCGCGCCATGGGCGAAAAAGACCAGCAGCACAAGTCCGCTGAAAGCGGCGGCGGAAAACCCGGCAAGCAGACAGGCGAAAAGGCCTCGGACAAAGCCGGGGCGAAATCCCGCGAAGACCGGCTGGCCGAAGCCTTGAGAGCCAATCTGCGCCGCCGCAAGTCTGCTGCCAAGACGCGGGACGCCGACTGAGGGCCACCAGCCGGATGTTCGGCAGGACTGTATCGCCCCAAAATTGCCCGGTCGCAGCCGGTTGCGCGCCTTGCATGGGCCATAACTTGCGTGTAGACCGCACGCTTGATGTGAGTTTCTTGACGTATGCAAAGGGATGGCCGTGCGGTGAGCACGGTCCTGTTCGGGGAAAAACATGGACAGTATCAAGGTCGTTGGCGGTGCGGAACTGAATGGTGTCATTCCGATTTCCGGCGCGAAGAATGCGGCACTGCCGCTGATGATCGCATCGCTCCTGACGGATGAGACCCTGACGCTGTCGAATGTGCCGCGCCTTCGCGACGTTGCCCAGCTTATGCAGATCCTGTCCAATCACGGGGTTGATTACTCGGTGAACGGCAAGCGTAGCGGCCAGGATGACCTTGCCGGACAGACGCTGAACCTGACCGCCCGTGAAATCGTCGACACGACCGCGCCTTATGAGCTGGTTTCCAAGATGCGTGCCAGCTTCTGGGTAATCGGCCCGCTGGTTGCCCGCAGCCATGAGGCGCGGGTCTCGCTGCCTGGCGGCTGTGCAATCGGCACACGGCCGGTAGACTTCTTCATCGACGGTCTGGCAGCGCTCGGCGCCGAGATCGAGATTGACGGCGGCTATGTCATCGTCAAGGCGCCGGGTGGGCTGAAAGGTGCTCGCGTCGAGTTTCCGAAGGTTTCCGTCGGTGCAACCCACACCATCATGATGGCGGCGACGCTGGCCAGTGGCGATACGGAAATCGTCAATGCCGCGCGTGAGCCGGAAGTCGTCGATCTTGCCAAATGTCTGAAGGCCATGGGCGCGAAGATCGAGGGTGAAGGCACATCGACCATCCGCATCCAGGGTGTGCCGCGCCTTCATGGTGCACATCACGCGGTTGTTCCGGACCGGATCGAAACGGGCACCTATGCCATGGCTGTTGCCATGACCGGCGGTGACGTTCTGTTGCAAGGCGCCCGTTCGGACCTTCTGGAAACGGCGCTCGAGACACTTCGCCAGACCGGTGCGGACATTACGCAGACCGCCGACGGCATCAAGGTTTACCGCAACGGCAATGGCATCCAGCCGGTGGATATCACCACCGAACCGTTCCCGGGCTTTCCGACCGACCTGCAGGCCCAGTTCATGGCCCTGATGACGAAGGCTGGCGGCACCAGCCGGATTACCGAAACCATTTTTGAAAACCGGTTCATGCACGTGCAGGAACTGGCCCGCCTCGGTGCCCAGATCCATGTGGACGGCCGCACGGCAATGATCGAAGGCGTCTCGACCCTGCGCGGTGCTCCGGTCATGGCAACGGATCTACGGGCGTCCGTCTCGCTGGTTATTGCCGGTCTGGCAGCAGAAGGCGAAACGACGGTCAGCCGTGTCTATCACCTCGACCGCGGGTTTGAGCGTCTGGAAGACAAGCTGACCCGCTGCGGCGCGAAGATCGAGCGCATCTCGGCCTGACAAAGCCGTTGGATTACCGTGTGAAAACATGGGCGGCGTGGACTGCGCCGCACCCCATGTAATGCATTTTTCGCGAAATCTACTCCGCCGTTTGCCGCTTGATCACCCGGCCTCGTGACGTGAAAGAGGGGCCGGGACCGCCGCTGCCACTGGTCATGATGGCTTCTGCGATGGGGCTGAGGGCACCACTATCCGACGACCACACGAGCAGGAAATTCGCCCCGACGCCGCCAGTGGTGTCGTTGATCGGGATCAGCACTGTTTTCGACTGTAGGGGTGCAAGGTCCACCGGCGCATCGAGCAGAGAGCGCAGCAAGGTGCCATCCTCGTTGTGATAATCGACCTGCTGCAACGTTATGGTGGCTTCAGGGTCGACATTGTGGATGGCAAGTGTTGCCGCCAGAAGGTCGGACCTGTTCGGATGGGAAAAGACCCGCGAATAGGCCGGGACATATATGGTCTCACCCAGAACCTTCTCGGTAAAATCCTGTGACTGGACATCCATCGGCGTCTGGAAAAGAAGCAGACTGCCTGCCAGCAGGCCGAGGCAGGTGGATCGTTTCAGCATTACGTGCCCGTGCGTTCGTGTGATGGTAGGGTGTCGCCCTGATGTGCTGGCGTCACTTTCCAGAATGCGTGCCCTGATTGCAAGACGGAAGGCAGATGGCGGGTGATTACAAATCGACGCCGGGATAACCTGCGGGACGATGTTGGAGCGACTGCATGAATGCACAGACAATCCGGTTTTTGGTCCAGCTGGCCTTTGCCTTCGCGGCACTGTTCGCTGTTGTCCTTGTTCCGGCGCCCTACGGGCCGTCTCTGGGCTTCTTCCTGCTTGTGTTCGGGCTCTGGCTGGGCCGGCGGATCTTCCGGCGGATTGCATCGCTGGACGAGGTCAAGGCGGATCTGCGCCAGCGGGTGGATGAAGGCCCTTGAGGGCTCCACGGTGCCGCAAGGCATGTTTCAGGGCATTGGAGATTGCCAAAACCGTTATTCCCCATTAGGCAACAGCCTTGGGACCGGGCAGAAAGTCGCTTATATGCGTCCTGCCAGACAACGCATGACCGGATCAGAACAAGAGCAAATGGACCAGCTGAAACTTGCCGCCCTTGACCAGGAAGACCTTCAGGTTCTTTCCGCCCATCTGCAGGACGCGGTGATCACCATCGCGGATATCCGCTATCTGCCGAAGGAGCAGAAGGCCGTGTTCGTGTTGAACCGGTTCGTGTGGGACAAGGAAGCCGACAAGCGATCGAAGGAACATGAGCGCCGCCGCACGGCGCTGGCCTTTGCGCAAGTCAGGGCCATGAAGGCGCAGAACATCAACCAGAAGGCCAAGGGTGCCGTCCTGGAATTGCTCGCCGTGACCTTCGAGCCGGGCGAAGAGCCGGCCGGCATGATCCAGCTCGCTTTCGCAGGTGGTGGCAGCCTTGCGCTCGAGGTGGACTGCATCGAGGCACAACTGTCGGACCTGGGCGCCGCATGGTCCACGCCGAACCTGCCGCAACACGACCTCAGCTGACCGCCCGCACGGAATGACAGACGGTGCACGGCACCGCACATGATGGAGAATTGCGTGGTTCTACGCCTTAACATCAACGACGCCCGCTTCGAAGACCAGTTCAAGGCTCTCCTTTCCGGCAAACGGGAAGTGTCGGAGGATGTCGACCAGATCGTCCGGGACATTCTCGAGCGTGTTCGCACCGAAGGCGACAAGGCAGTCCTCGACTATACGGCAAGGTTCGACCGGCTGCAGGCCGAGAGCATGGCCGAACTGACGGTGTCCGCCGCAGAAATTGATGCCGCGCTTGCAAAGGTGCCGCAGGAGACGTTGGACGCCCTGCAGCTTGCCCACGACCGCATTCACGCCCACCATGCCCGCCAGATGCCGAAGGACGACCGCTACACAGATCCCATCGGCGTGGAACTCGGTTCGCTCTGGACCGCTGTCGAGGCTGTTGGCATTTATGTGCCCGGTGGTACCGCAAGCTACCCGAGTTCGGTTCTGATGAATGCCGTGCCGGCCAAGGTCGCGGGCGTGGAACGCATCGTCATGGTGGTTCCGAGCCCGGACGGGGTGCTGAACCCGCTGGTGCTGGCTGCCGCCAGAATTGCCGGTGTCACGGAAATCTACCGTATTGGCGGTGCACAGGCCGTTGCTGCTCTTGCCTATGGAACGCAGACCATTGCCCCGGTCGCCAAGATCGTCGGTCCGGGCAATGCCTTTGTGGCGGCTGCCAAGCGCCGTGTCTTCGGCACTGTCGGCATAGACATGATCGCGGGCCCGTCCGAAGTGCTGATCCTGGCCGACAGCGGCAACAATGCCGACTGGCTTGCTGCCGATCTGCTGGCACAGGCCGAACACGATACCGCTGCGCAATCGATCCTGATCACCGACAGCGAAGATCTTGCGAACCAGGTGGAAGCGGCGGTCGAAGCGCAGTTGAAAACGTTGCCGCGAGAAGATGTTGCCCGTGCCAGCTGGCAGGATTACGGAGCAATCATCCTGGTGGACGATCTGGAGGCGGCAATGCCGCTAGCCAACCGAATTGCTCCCGAACACCTGGAACTTGCCGTTGCCGATCCGGAAGCGCTGCTGAAGAAGGTGCGCAACGCAGGCGCCGTGTTCCTGGGCCATTATACGCCTGAAGCCATTGGCGACTATGTCGGCGGGTCCAATCATGTGTTGCCGACCGCGCGGTCGGCTCGCTTTTCGTCGGGTCTGAGCGTGCTGGAATTCGTCAAACGCACCTCGATCCTGAAATGCAATGCGGATAATCTGCGTCAGCTCGGGCCGGCGGCAATCGCTCTTGGTGAATCAGAGGGGTTGTCGGCGCACGCGCGCTCTGTTTCCATCAGACTGAATTTATAGCTCCCGATTTGAAGAAGAGGCTTCGACCAGATGAGCGAACCGCACCCGGATCCCGAACCGCAACAAACCGGCGGAAAGCTGGTTGATGTGGTTTTGGACGAAGCCTCTATCGCCCGGTCCACACCGGAAGTGGAGCACGACCGTGCTGTTGCGATCTACGACCTGATTGAGGAAAACGCGTTTCAGCCCGTCGGGCATCCGCCTGCGAGCTATGTTCTCAACCTGTCGGTAATCGAAAAGAAGCTGGTTTTCCGGATCAGGACCGATGACGACAGGGAAGTCGTCACTCATGTTTTGTCACTGTCTCCGCTGCGCAAGATCGTCAAGGACTACGACCTGATCTGCGAAAGCTATTACGAGGCCATCCGCCACGCGACACCGAGCCAGATCGAGGCGATCGACATGGGGCGGCGCGGGGTCCACAACGAAGGTTCTGCCATTTTGATGGAGCGGCTGGAAGGGAAGATAGAAGTCGACATGCAGACGGCACGACGGCTGTTTACCCTCGTTTACGCCTTGCACTGGAAGGGCTGACGGATATGGCCGGGCCGGGCATGCGTCCGACTGCGGTGCTTTTTGCCTGCGGAATGAATTCCGTACGCTCGCCCATGGCCGAGGCTCTGACGGCCAAACTCTTTCCCGGCCAGATTTATGTGCGTTCCGCCGGTGTCCGTTCCGGCAAGGTTGACCCGTTCGTGGACGCGGTCATGGCCGAAATAGGCGTCGACATGAGCCGGCACACGCCGAAGACATTCGAGGATCTGGACGAATCCGGGTTCGATCTTGTGGTCACTCTCGCTCCCGAGGCACACCACAAGGCGCTCGACATGACGAGAACGGAATCGGTCGAAGTCGAATACTGGCCGACACTCGATCCGACCCTTGCCACCGGCAGCCGGGAGCAGATCCTGGGCGAATACCGGGCAGTGCGCGATCAGCTCATGATGCGCATCAAGAAGCGCCTGGACTGGGCGCCGCCGCCAAGCGGCTGAACCTGAAGGAACAAGATGAAATTCGAGATCACGTCCCCGGTCCTGACGGGCCGGCTGGTACTGCGTCCTATGGAACCAGGCGATGCGGAGGCTCTTCATGCCTACCAGTCTCTGCCGGAGGTTGCTCGGTTCCAGTTCTGGGAACCACGGAGCCTGGAGGAAATCCGGTCGAAACTGGCCAAATGGGCGGACATGAAGTGCCTGGATGGTGAAGGGACACTGGCCTTCGCGGTAGAGGAAAGGAAGGACGGTGGGGTCATCGGTGACGTTTCGCTGAGGGTGACGAACGTGGAGGCGCGCCAGGGCACGATCGGGTTCACATTGAACCCTAAATGTCAGGGTAGGGGCTTTGCCACGGAAGCCGGCCGCGCACTGCTGCACATGGGGTTCGAGGATCTCGGACTGCACCGCATCTTCGCCAGCTGCGATGCCCGCAACAACGCGTCCTGGGGAGTGATGGAACGCCTGGGCATGCGCAGGGAGGCCCATTTTCGCGAGCATGCCCTGTTCAAGGGTAGTTGGGACGAAGAGTTCTATTACGCAATTCTTGAAGATGAGTGGCGTGAACAGCAGGAAAATGCCGGGTTTTCCGGCGTAAATCCGGCAGGAAATGGTGATCGCAGGGGGTGATGCATAGGATCTGGCAGTTTCTTTGCATAGCGGTGGAAAGAAAGGTTCACATTCTGCCGCTAATCCGTTAGTTTCCCCGGCACCCGCGGGCAGGGCCCGCTTTATTCAGGATATCAAATGGCCAAAGAAGAAGCTCTGGAGTTTCCGGGCGTCGTAACAGAACTGTTGCCGAACGCGACGTTCCGCGTAAAACTGGAAAATGATCACGAAATTATTGCCCACACGGCAGGGCGTATGCGCAAGAACCGTATCCGCGTACTGGCGGGCGACAAGGTTCTTGTCGAAATGACCCCGTATGATCTTACCAAGGGGCGGATCACCTACCGCTTCAAGTAAGCGGATCCTTCAAGGTGACCCCGGCTGCAAGGCTCGCTCTTAGATGACCAATGCCCCTCAGTTGATCCTGGCCTCCGCTTCGCCGCGCCGCCTCGCGCTGCTGCAGCAGATCGGACTGGAGCCGGATCACCTCCTGCCGGCCGATATTGACGAAACGCCGAAGAAGCATGAAACACCGCGCAGTCTTGCGCTGCGCCTGGCGCGTGCAAAGGCTGAAGCCGTTCGTCAGATGGCCGATGCGTCCGAAGCGATGCAGGACAGTGTGGTGCTGGCTGCCGATACCGTGGTTGCGGTCGGCCGCCGGGCCTTGCCCAAGGCGGAGCTGACCGATCAGGCGCTCATGTGCCTGTCTCTCCTGTCGGGCCGTGGCCACCGGGTGTTCACCGGGGTGGCCGTTGCAGAAGCAAACGGCAAGGTCCGTTCCAAGCTTGTCGAGACCCGCGTGCGGTTCAAACGCCTGACGCGCAAGGACATGGACGACTATATTTCCTCCGGCGAGTGGCGTGGCAAGGCAGGCGGATATGCCATTCAGGGGCTCGCGGGAAGTTTTGTCGTCAAACTGGTCGGGTCCTACCCGGCGGTGGTCGGACTGCCCCTGGTGGAAACCGCGAACCTGCTGAGTTCAGCCGGATACCCTGTGCATCAGGGCTGGGCGACAGCGGCAGCCTGAAGCTGTCGAGATCGTGTTCGGCAAGCCGATGATCCATCACCGGCTGCCTTGTCAGCAGTTGGCGCGAAGCAGAAATCCGGAGAGTGAAATGGCCGAAAGCCAGAAACCCGAACGGCGCATGCGCCCCTGTCCAATCTGCTCGAAATTGTCGACGCCGGACGATTATCCGTTCTGCTCGGATCGCTGCGCCAAGATCGATCTGAACCGCTGGTTCTCCGAGGGGTACACCATACCCGTGGTGGAAACCGACGATATCGACGAGAGCAATTTCCCGGACGAAGACCGCTCCTGACAGGTCCTGGTGCGCCATGTGATCCGCCGGTTCGTTTGCCGGCGAAGCAGGTGCGAAGGCCTTGCCGGTATTCCAGGCAGAACTCGGTGCCTCAGTGCTCCTCTCCTGAAAATCTTCTCAAAAGTCCCTGAAAACCGCCCGCCACCGGAGTTTTCGGGAAGCCTTGCTATTTGCCTGTTCAGCCGGCTGCCACGGAACTTGGCTCGGCAGAGTTGGCGGGATTGAGCTATTTTTAGGCAGCGCTGCAAAAATATTTATCCAGCAAAATTTTTTTCAGTTTCATGCCGCCAAACACTTGCAGCTGTCATAAAACTGCACCAAGATCTTTTTATACCGGCGATCCTGACGCCCTGAATTCCGGTTTTGTCCGGTAGGGTTGATGCCTTTTGTTGAGGGGCGTACGGGGTTTTTAAGAACACCGGGAAGCCGGCGTCAGGCGTCTCGTTCCTGATACGGCATAACCAACCTATCCAAGGGCGAGGGTCCGATGAAAAAACGTTTTCTGAGCGCCGCAGTGCTGTCCGTGACCACGGCACTGTCGACGGCAGCCTATGCCGATTATTCGCTGACGATCTTGCATACCAACGACTTCCACAGCCGCATCGAGCCGATCAACAAGTACGATTCGACCTGCGGTGAAGAGGACAATGCGGAAGGCAAATGCTTCGGTGGCACGGCGCGCCTCGACACGATCATCAAGGATCGCCGCGCGGCCAGCAACAACACGATCCTCGTCGACGGTGGTGACCAGTTCCAGGGCACGCTGTTCTATACCTATTACAAGGGCAAGGCTGCCGCCGAGTTCATGAACAAGCTCGGCTACGACGGAATGACCGTCGGCAACCATGAATTTGATGATGGACCTGAAGTCCTGCGCGGCTTCATGGATGCGGTGGAGTTTCCGGTCCTGATGTCCAACGCGGATGTGTCGAAGGAGCCTCAGCTTGCCGACGTGCTGAAGCCTTCGATCGTCATCGAACGCGGCGGTGAGAAGATCGGCCTGATCGGCCTGACGCCGGAAGACACCGATGAACTGGCTAGCCCCGGCGCGAATATTTCCTTCACCGATCCGGTTGCAGCCGTAACCCGCGAAGCGGAGAAACTTGCTGCCGAAGGCGTCAACAAGATCATCGTCCTCAGCCACTCCGGCTATAACGTCGACAAGGAAGTTGCTGCCAAGGCACCTGGCATCGACGTGATTGTCGGCGGCCACTCCAACACTTACCTGTCCAACACGTCGGACGATGCCGAAGGCCCGTATCCGACCATGATCGACGGTCCGGATGGAACGCCGACGGCCGTCGTTCAGGCCTACGCCTACGGCAAGTTCCTGGGCGAGCTGAACGTGACCTTTGACGACAATGGCGTCATCACGGAAGCTGCCGGTGAGCCGATCATCATCGACAACACCATCGTCGAAAATCCGGAACTTGTTTCCCGCATCAAGGAACTCGCCGAACCGCTCGACGAAATCCGCAAGGAAGTCGTTGCCCAGGCCGATGCTCCCATCGGCGCCGACCGGGAAGTCTGCCGGGCCCAGGCTTGCGAAATGGGGATCCTGGTCGCAGATGCCATGCTTGATCGCGTAAAGGGCCAGGGTGTCCAGATCGCCATCCAGAACGGCGGTGGTCTGCGTGCCTCCATCGACGCCGGTGAGATCACCAAGGGCGAAGTCCTGACGGTGCTGCCGTTCCAGAACACGCTGTCCACTTTCGAACTGAAGGGGTCCGATGTGATCGCGGCTCTTGAAAACGGTGTCAGCCAGGTGGAAGAGGGCGCGGGCCGTTTCCCGCAAGTCGCCGGTCTTAAGTATTCCTTCGACAAGACCAAACCTGCCGGGGAGCGGATTTCCGATGTCATGGTGATGGAAGGCGACAGCTACGTCCCGCTGGATCCGGAAAAGGTCTACGGCGTGGTGTCCAACAACTACATGCGCGGTGGCGGCGACGGCTACAAGATCTTCGCGACCAACGGCATGAACGCCTATGACTTCGGCCCGGACCTGGCCGATGTGGTATCCGATTATCTTGCAGGCAAGAATGGTTACTCCGCTTACACGGACGACCGGATCACCGTGAAATAAGATCTACAGGATCGTTGATGACTGTCAGAAGCGCGCCATTCGTGGCGCGCTTCTTTCGTTTGCACGTCAGTATTTGGGGGAGATCGGGTGCGTACCGCAGGATAGAGGTGATGACTTGACTGTGGGCCAGAGAGCCTCCGACCACGTGCCTTGTTGCGACAGAAGCCGAGATATATGTGAGACAGTACGAAACGATTTTGGTCAGGCTCGGGAAAGGTATTGTTTTTCAGAAGGTTAGTGGGGCTGAAAGTTTTCAACAGGTGAGGTGAGGCCGTTCGGCAAAAAACTTTGCCGGGGTGCTGGACAAGGTTTCAGGGAGCCTCTATAAGGACCGGGCTTTCAGCGAACGGGGCTCGCCCCGGACCACTTGCAAGGCACGCCCAGATAGCTCAGTTGGTAGAGCAGCGGATTGAAAATCCGCGTGTCGCTGGTTCGATTCCGGCTCTGGGCACCACTCTCCCTCTACAGTTTGTCAAATTTTTCAAGACGTTGCATCGCTTCGGCTTGCGACGTGCAATCACGCAAGTATCGTTTCGCCCGTGATTGCCCGCAGGACTTCGCGTGCCACGATCCGGGCGACAGGCGTCAGAACCTGGCCTTTTCGGGTCAGGAAGGAATAGGTCTCAACCGACAAGGTGAGATCGCTTTCAAGGGCCGTGATCGTGCCCGGACTTCCATCTGCATTTTCAGCAAAGCTTGAGGCAACCGATTGGGCAACAGCGGCAATCGCGTTGGTACGCTGCACAGTCGTAACCGTGAACAGAAACGAAGACGTTGTCAGCACCTTGGTGGGCAGTCCAAGCCCCTTGTCGCGCAATGCCTGTTCCGTCGTGGTGCGGATCGGGGCGCCAACAGGAGGAAGCACCCAGTCAAAACCCAATAGGGCTTCTGCAGGCACAGGTGTTGCGAGGCGGGTCAGCGGATGATCCGTCCGGGCGACCAGACAGGCAGGTTCGCGCAGGAGAGGGCGTTCCTCGAACAGGTCCGGATCTTCATCCACCGGCACGCGGCTGAGGGAAAAGTCGAGCCGCCCGTCCTCCAGCATCGGTGCCAGATCGAGACTGGGACCGACTTCCACCGAAATGGAAATATCCGGGTAGCTGAGGCGCACGTGACGTATTGCGGGCAGGACATATTCGATTGCAGGGCCCGTCACCGACCCGATGCTGACGTGCCCGCTCTGGCCGGACTTGTGCTGTTCGATATCGCGCCCCGCATCGGCAAACTCCTGCAGGATGCGCACACAGCGTTCGGCCAGTTTGTGGCCGATGTCGGTCAACTCGATTCCGCGGCCCGATCGCACGTAAATGTCGGCTTCCGCCACGCGCTCAACCTCTGAGATCAGACGCGAAGCGGCCGGTTGCGACATGCCGAGAGCGCTTGCTGCGTCGGTGAGGCGAGTGTGTTTTGCAAGCTCCGCGAGCAATCGCAAGTGGGAGATTTTCATTCCCCGCCGCAGCAAGTCCAAGCTCATGGCCGATTTCCGTTATTTCATATCAATTAAGGTATGTAATGATAATGAATAATAATTTGACCGTCATGTTACTTTTCCATTTTGTACTCCCCGGCATCAACCCGTGAATGCCTGTGACTGAATTGGGCCGGCTGGGATCCGGTCCGGGAGGACGATATGAAATTTGTTTCCAAGGCGCTTGTCGCGGTAGCGGCAGCAGCAACCCTTATGTCCGGCGTGGCGCTGACCGGCGCGGCAATGGCCCAGGACAAAGGCTCCATCGGCATCGCCATGCCGACGAAATCTTCGGCACGCTGGATCTCCGACGGCAATTCCATGGTCGAGCAGTTCACCGAAGCCGGCTATGAAGCAGACCTGCAGTACGCAGAAGATGATATTCCGAACCAGCTCGCCCAGATCGAAAACATGATCACCAAGGGTGTGGACGTTCTGGTGATCGCAGCCATCGACGGCACCACGCTTTCCAACGCTCTTGAAAATGCGGCCGCATCCGGCATCAAGGTCATCGCCTACGACCGCCTGATCCGTGACAGTGGCGACGTCGACTATTACGCGACTTTCGACAACTTCAAGGTCGGCGTGCAGCAGGCAACGTCTCTCGTGAACGGCTTGAAAGAGCGGTTCGGCGACGGCCCTTACAATGTTGAACTCTTTGGCGGTTCTCCGGACGATAACAACGCCTACTTCTTCTACGACGGTGCGATGTCCGTTCTGCAGCCGCTGATCGACGATGGCACGATCGTCATCCAGTCCGGCCAGATGGGCATGGATACCGTCGGTACGCTGCGTTGGGACGGTGCAGTTGCGCAGTCTCGCATGGATAACCTGTTGTCCGCTCACTACACCGACAAGCAGCTGCACGGCGCTCTCAGCCCGTATGACGGCCTGTCCATCGGCATCCTGTCCTCGCTCAAGGGTGTCGGCTACGGTTCCGGCGATCTGAAGATGCCGATCGTCACCGGTCAGGACGCCGAAGTCCCGTCTGTGAAGTCGATCCTGGCCGGCGAGCAGTACTCGACCGTTTTCAAGGATACCCGTGAACTTGCCCGTGTCACTGTCGGCATGGTTGATGCCCTGCTGGGTGGCGGCGAGCCGGAAATCAACGACACCACCACCTACGACAACGGTGTGAAGGTTGTTCCGTCCTACCTGCTGGAGCCGGTTTCCGTCGACGCCAGCAACTGGGAAGAGATCCTGATCGGCAGCGGTTACTACACTGCAGACCAGGTCAAATAAGAACGACAACACCCCGGAGCATCCTGCGTTCAACCGAGCGCACACCGGATGCTCCGCCACTTTGGACGTGATCAGCTTCAGGAGGATCGATCCCATCCGATTGATCTTCCGCTGGTCCGGCAGCACTTACCACCCATCGACACGGCAATTCCGCTCTTCCTCGCAGTCCTGGGAGAGCGGAATGGACCCGGACCCTGATTGTCCGGCTCGGTGGGTGGGTCTTTCCTCGGAATTCGGAGAACGGGGTCGATGGCACTCCTTTCCATGCAGAACATCAGCAAGACCTTTCCCGGCGTGAAGGCGCTGGACCGGGTCAATCTGGATGTCCAGAAGGGCGAAATTCACGCCGTCGTCGGCGAGAATGGCGCAGGCAAATCCACACTGATGAAGGTTCTGTCCGGCGTCTATCCGCACGGTCAATATGACGGCGAGATTGTTTTTGAAGGCGAACCGGCCCGGTTCTCCGGCATATCGGACAGTGAAAAGCAGGGCATCATCATCATTCACCAGGAACTTGCCCTGGTGCCGCAGCTTTCGATTGCCGAAAACATCTTCCTGGGCAACGAATGCGCCAGCAAGGGCGTGATCGACTGGCGGAAAACCAACCAGCGGACAGAAGAACTGCTCGCCAAGGTCGGTCTTTCGGAACCCCCGACGACCAAGGTCGATTCCATCGGCGTCGGCAAGCAGCAGCTTGTCGAAATCGCCAAGGCCCTGTCGAAGGACGTCAAGCTGTTGATCCTGGACGAGCCGACCGCGGCACTGCAGGAAAACGACAGCCGCAAGCTGCTTGATCTCATGCTGGAACTCAAGGCGCAGGGCGTCACCAGCATCATCATCTCGCACAAGCTCAACGAAGTCCGATATGTCGCGGACAGCGTTACGGTGATCCGTGACGGCATGACCGTGTCGAACCTCGACGCCAAGGCAGGCCTGAGCGAGGACGATATCGTCCGCGACATGGTCGGCCGGGACATGACACACCGGTTCCCGGAGCACAGCCGAACCCCGGGCGATATCCTGATGGAAGTCACGGACTGGTCCGTCTGGCATCCCGAGCATTCCGAACGGCGTGTGATCAAGAACGCTTCCTTCAATGTCCGGGCAGGCGAGGTCGTCGGCATTGCCGGGCTGATGGGATCGGGCCGGACCGAACTGGCGATGTCCATCTTCGGCCGGTCCTATGGCCGTAACATCAGCGGATCGGTGAAGCTCAAGGGCCAGCCGATTGATGTCAGCACCGTGGACCGGGCAATTGCAGCCGGCATCTCCTACGTCACTGAAGACCGCAAGGCCCTCGGGCTGGTTCTGGACGAGACGATCCGGTTCAACACGACGCTTGCCAACCTGAACGGCGTTTCCTCCGGGCCCATCCTCAAGCGCAACGAGGAAACCCGCGTTGCCGAGAGATACCGGGAAGCGCTGGCGATCCGCACGCCGTCGGTGTTTCAGAAAACGGTCAACCTTTCCGGAGGCAATCAGCAGAAGGTGGTGTTGGCCAAATGGCTGTTCACCGCGCCGGAAGTGCTGATCCTGGACGAGCCGACCCGCGGCATCGACGTCGGCGCCAAATATGAAATCTACACCATCATCAACGACCTCGCCGCGCAGGGCAAAGGCGTGGTCATGATCTCGTCGGAAATGCCGGAACTGCTCGGCATGTGCGACCGGGTCTACGTCATGAACGAAGGGGCTCTCGTCGGTGAACTTGCCGCCGGCGATGCGAGCCAGGAGCGCATCATGTCGCTCATTGTCAACGAGTGAGAGAAAAACCCATGGAACTGGCTGATAGCGACACCAATGCGACGCCGGTCGTGAAGACCAAGGGCATCGGCGAGTATATCTCCTCGCATTTGCGGCAATACGGACTGCTGTTCGCGCTGATTGCGGTGATGGCCTTCTTCGAGGTGGTTACCGACGGCACGCTGCTGCGTGCAGTAAACATCACCAACCTGCTGCTGCAGAACTCCTACATCATCATCATGGCGCTCGGCATGCTGATCGTCATCGTCTCGGGCAACATCGACCTGTCGGTCGGTTCGGTGATGGGCTTCATCGGGGCGCTCGCCGCTGTCATGATCGTCAACTACGGTCAATCGCCGTACATCACGATGATCGTCTGCCTGGCCATCGGCGGACTGATCGGCGCGGCCCAGGGGTATTGGGTCGCCTATTGGAAAATACCGTCCTTCATTGTGACGCTGGCAGGCATGCTGGTCTTCCGCGGTCTGTCGCTCTGGCTTCTCGAAGGTCAATCGGTTGGGCCGTTCCCGAAGGAATTCCAGATCATTGCCACCGGGTTCGTACCGGACATGTTTCCGGCCGGCATGGGGGAAGCACTGGCGGATCTCTTCGGTGCTCGCAAGGTCAATGTTCTTGCGCTCGCAACCGGTGTCGTGGCCGCAGCCCTTGTGGTCTGGATCGGCATGCGTCAGCGGGCACAGAACAAGGCCTACGGCATCGAGGATGAGCCGACGAGCTTCTTCATCGCCCGCAACGTGATCATTGCTGCCGCACTGGTGTTCGTGATGTTCAAGCTGTCCCTGTTCCGCGGCCTGCCGAATGTGCTCATCACCATGGGCGTCCTGACGATCATCTATGCCTTCATCACCGAAACGACGACGGTCGGCCGCCGGATCTACGCACTCGGCGGCAACCAGAAGGCTGCCAAACTGTCCGGTATCAAGACCGAACGACTGACCTTCCTGGCCTTCACGAACATGGGCGTTCTGGCTGCTGCCGCGGGTCTCGTATTCGCTGCACGTCTCAACACCGCAACGCCCAAGGCCGGCTTCGCATTGGAACTGGACGTGATTGCGGCCGTCTTCATCGGCGGGGCGTCCATGTCCGGCGGGGTCGGCACCATCATTGGCGCGGTCGTCGGAGCCTTCCTCATGGGCGTGCTCAACAACGGCATGTCGATCATGGGCATCGGTATCGACTATCAGCAGATGATCAAGGGCCTCGTGCTGCTCGCAGCCGTAATTTTCGACGTCTACAACAAGAACAAGCAGGGGTAACGCTATGCTGATTTCCCAGATCCTGGATGATGCCGGCAAACGTGCCGTGGTCGTCCGCAATGGCAGCGAAGCTTCTGTCCTGAAGGGAGTTGCCTCTACCTACGAGCTGGTTCAGGAAGCCATCGCAAAGGGCCAGAGCCTGACCGAATGTATCCGAGGACATGAACTCGGCGCGGCGGTCGACCTGGAACAGCTGGCCTCTGAAGGCCGTTTGCTGCTGCCGATCGACCACCCGGACGCAGCTCATATGCATCTGACCGGCACGGGGCTGACGCACCTGGGGTCCGCGGCAACTCGTGACGCCATGCACGCCAAGGCGAAGAACGACGATGCCAACGTCACGGACAGCATGAAGATGTTCCAGCTTGGCCTTGAAGGCGGTCGTCCGCAGCCGGGCCATGTCGGTGTCCAGCCGGAATGGTTCTACAAGGGCAACGGATCCTGCGCGGTTGCGCCGGGCGGTGATCTTGTCAGTCCCGGTTTCTGCGAGGATGGCGGCGAGGAACCGGAGATTGCTGGGGTATATGTTATTGCCGAAGACGGAACGCCGTTCCGCGTCGGCTTCGCGCTCGCTAACGAGTTCTCCGATCACGTGATGGAGCGCCAGAACTATCTGTACCTGGCACATTCCAAACTGCGTCCGGCCTCCTTCGGGCCGGAACTGATGGTCGGTCCGCTTCCGGAGAAGGTTGAAGGCACCAGCCGGATCTATCGTGACGGCGCAGTGCTTTGGGAAAAGCCATTCCTGTCGGGTGAAGGCAACATGTCCCACACGCTGGCGAACCTGGAACACCATCATTTCAAGTATGACGTTTTCCGCCAGCCGGGCGATCTGCACGTGCACATGTTCGGCACGGCAACGCTTTCCTTCGCCGATGGCATTGGCTGCCGGGAAGGGGACGAGGTCGAGATTTCCGCGCCGGGGTTCGGCGTTCCCCTGAAAAACCGCTTGGCTTTCAAGGCTGCGGAAGCCGGGGCGGCTCAAGTGAAGGTTCTTTAGATCATGGCATTCAAACCGGCGAAATGGCCGCGCAAACTGCGGTCGACCGAATGGTTCGGCGGCACCAGCCGTGACCACATCTATCACCGCAGCTGGATGAAGAACCAGGGTCTGCCGGACGACCTCTTCGATGGTCGCCCGGTTATTGGTATCTGCAACACCTGGTCCCAGCTCACGCCCTGCAACGCGCATCTGCGCGATCTGGCGGAGCGCGTCAAACACGGGATCTACGAGGCCGGCGGCTTTCCGGTGGAGTTCCCCGTGTTCTCGACCGGCGAAAGCACGCTGCGTCCAACGGCAATGATGTTCCGCAATCTTGCCAGCATGGATGTGGAAGAAGCGATCCGGGGCACGCCCCTGGATGGCGTCGTCTTGCTTGTCGGCTGCGACAAGACCACGCCCTCTCTGCTGATGGGCGCAGCCTCTGTCGATATTCCGGCAATTGTCGTCACCGGCGGCCCGATGCTGAATGGCTGGTTCCAGGGAGAACGGGTCGGCTCCGGTACGCACCTCTGGAAATTCTCCGAGGCGGTGAAGGCTGGGGAAATGACCCAGGAGGAGTTTCTGGAGGCCGAGGCCGCCATGAGCCGGTCCCCAGGCAGCTGCAACACCATGGGCACGGCATCCACCATGGCCTCTATGGCAGAGGCGCTCGGCATGGCACTGTCCGGCAATGCGGCGATCCCGGCTGTCGACAGCCGCCGCCGGGTGATCGCGCATCTCTCCGGCCGGCGGATCGTGCAGATGGTGAAGGACGATCTGAAACCGTCCGACATCCTGACCCGCGAAGCGTTTGAGAATGCGATCCGCACCAATGGTGCCATCGGCGGGTCGACGAATGCGGTCATCCATCTGCTGGCTATCGCCGGCCGTGTCGGCATAGACCTCTCGCTCGATGATTGGGACAAGGCAGGCCGGGACATCCCGACCATCGTCAACTTGATGCCGTCCGGCAAATACCTGATGGAAGAGTTCTTCTATGCCGGTGGTCTGCCGGTGGTGATCAAGCGCCTCGGCGAGGCGGGCATGCTCAACAAGGACGCCATCACCGTTTCCGGCGAGACCATGTGGGACCAGGTCAAGGATGTGAAGAACTGGAACGAGGATGTCATCCTGCCGGCGGAAAAGGCGCTGACCAGCCAGGGTGGTATCGCGGTTCTGAAGGGCAACCTTGCACCCAATGGCGCTGTCCTGAAACCGTCTGCCGCGTCGCCGCATTTGATGCAGCACAAGGGCAGGGCGGTGGTCTTTGAGGATATCGACGACTACAAGGCCAAGATCAACGACGGTGCCCTCGACATCGACGAGACCTGCGTCATGGTGCTGAAGAACTGCGGCCCCAAGGGGTACCCGGGCATGTCGGAAGTCGGCAACATGGGCTTACCGCCCAAGGTGCTGAAGAAAGGCATTACCGACATGGTCCGCATTTCGGATGCGCGCATGTCCGGCACGGCTTATGGCACCGTTGTCCTGCATACCTCTCCGGAGGCTGCTGCCGGAGGTCCTTTGGCTGTGGTGAAAGACGGCGACATGATCGAACTGGATGTTGCGAACCGATCAATCCATCTCGACATTTCCGAACAGGAATTGTCCGCACGGCTTGCAGCATGGAAGCCGTCGCACCATGTTCCGGACAGCGGCTACGCCCGCCTGTTCCATGACCACGTCCAGGGTGCCGACACCGGCGCTGATTTCGACTTCCTGAAAGGCTGCCGCGGTTCCGCCGTGCCGAAGGATTCACATTGATGGCAGAAAAACTGGCGCTGGTGGGCATCGGCAAGATTGCCCGCGATCAGCACATACCGGCAATTGCCGGTAATCCGGACTGGCAGCTGGAGGCGGCGGTCAGCCGTCACGCCGGCGTTGACGGGATCGATCACTTCCAGACGATCGACGAGCTTCTGGAAAAGCGGTCGGACATCACCACGGTCTCGCTCGCCATTCCACCGCAACCTCGGTTCGAGTATGCGGCCAAGGCCTTGAAGGCCGGCAAGCATGTGATGCTGGAAAAGCCGCCGGGTCAGAGCCTTGCCGAATGCTATGCGCTGGAGGCACTTGCAAGGGAACACGGGGTGACGTTGTTCGCCACCTGGCACTCCCGCTATGCCGATAGCGTACCGGCGCTGAAGGCATTCCTTGCCGAACGCACGTTGAAACGGCTCAAGATCACCTGGAAGGAAGACGTTCGCCGTTGGCATCCCGGCCAGGAATGGATCTGGGAGCCGGGTGGCATGGGGGTCTTCGATCCAGGTATCAATGCGCTCTCGATCCTGACCGAGGTTCTTCCTTATCCGGTTCACCTCACCGGTGCGACGCTGGAGTTTCCGGAGAACCGGGCAACGCCGATTGCCGCCGGGCTGACCTTCGCAGATCCGGTTGGCGCGGAAATGTCCGCCGATTTCGACTGGCGTCAGGAAGGGCCCCAGACATGGGACATCGACGTTGAAACCGACCGGGGCGCCGCAAAGCTGTCACTTGGCGGTGAGAAGCTGGAAATCGACGGTGAGCCCGTTATACAGGGGGCGAACCATGAATATGCCAACCTCTACGTCCGTATGGCGGATCTGGTGAAATCGGGCACGAGCGACGTCGATCTCTCGCCGATGATCCATGTGTGCGACGCCTTTTCTCTCGGGCGGCGCGTCATCACTGATCCGTTCGAATTCTGATCCATCTTCAAAACCAGAAGGTTTGACATGACTTTTATGCCTCACGGAAAGCAGCTTGTTGCAGGGCAATGGGTTGCCGGCGATGCAACATTCACCTCCGAACCTGCGCATGGCGCGTCTCACGCTTTTTCCGTCGGTACCGCCGACCAGGTGGACGCGGCCTGCCGCGCAGCGGAAGAAGCCTTCTGGAGCTATGGCTATTCCAGCAGTGAAGAGCGGGCAAAATTTCTCAATGCCATTGCAGACGAGATTGAAGCCCGTGCGGACGCCATCACCGAGATCGGCACGTCCGAAACCGGTTTGCCGGAAGCGCGTCTTCAGGGCGAGCGTGGTCGCACCACCGGCCAGTTGCGCCTGTTTGCCTCGCATATTCTGAAAGGCGATTATCTCGACAAGCGTCACGACGAAGCCCTGCCGGACCGTCAGCCTCTGCCGCGCCCGGACCTGAAGCTGGTCCAGCGCCCGATCGGGCCGGTCGCGGTCTTCGGTGCTTCCAACTTCCCGCTGGCATTCTCGACCGCCGGTGGTGATACGGCATCGGCTCTGGCTGCCGGCTGCCCCGTAGTCGTCCGTGGCCACCCGGCCCATCCGGGCACCGGTGAGATTGTCGCCGAGGCGATCGCCGCAGCCATCAAGTCCTGCGGCCTGCATCCGGGTGTCTTCTCCTTCATCCAGGGCAATGGTTTCGAGGTTGGCCAGGCGCTTGTTCAGCACCCGCTGATCACCGCCGTCGGTTTCACTGGCTCCCTGCGTGGCGGCCGTGCCCTGTTCGACATGTGCGCACAGCGCCCGGTGCCGATCCCGTTCTTTGGTGAGCTTGGTTCGGTCAACCCGATGTTCCTGCTGCCGGCGGCGCTCTCCGCTCGCGGCGAGGCAATTGCAAAGGGCTGGGCCGGATCGCTGACAATGGGTGCTGGCCAGTTCTGCACCAACCCCGGCGTTATCCTGGTGCTCGAAGGTCCGGATGCGGACGCCTTCGTTGCGACAGCAACAGAAGCCCTCGGCGGCATTGGCAAGCAGACCATGCTGACAGACGGAATCGCGGCCGCCTACCGGTCCGGTTCCAAGCGGGTTGCCGCTTCCAGCGGTGTCCGCGAATTGATCGGCACGTCCTGCGAGACCCGTGAAGCCGCACCTTACGTCTTCGAGACAACCGGCGACAACTGGCTGGCCAACGAGGAACTGGGTGAAGAAGTCTTCGGCCCGCTCGGCATCGTGATCCGCGTGAAGGATGAAGCACAGCTTCTGGAAATCGCCAAGGGCCTGGAAGGCCAGCTCACCTGCACGTTGCAGATGGATGCAGGCGACAAGGACCTTGCCCGCAAGCTGATGCCGGTGCTGGAGCGCAAGGCAGGCCGTGTGCTTGCCAATGGCTTCCCGACCGGTGTGGAAGTTGCCGACAGCATGGTTCACGGCGGGCCTTACCCGGCATCGACCAACTTCGGCGCCACCTCCGTCGGCACAATGGCGATCCGGCGCTTCCTGCGCCCGGTCTGCTACCAGAACCTGCCGGACGACCTGCTGCCGGCCAGCTGAGCCGGGTGGGCGATCAAATGACGACCTCATCCTGAGGAGGACCTTCAGGTCCGTCTCGAAGGATGGGCACCTTGCTCTGAACAAGTGGCCCATCCTTCGAGACGCGCACAAGTGCGCTCCTCAGGATGAGGCGTTTTTTCAAGTTTGAAGCCTCAGATATTCAGTTCGATCTTCCGGCCGGCCAGGATGACGGCGACCATGGCGTCATGAGCGGCCTTCGCGTCCCCGGCCTTGATGGCCGTGACGATGGCGCGGTGACGCTCGACGAACTCGTATGTTTCCTGGTCGTTGCGCTCGTTGGCCTCGGCAATGAAGAGGGAGTAGAGCGCGGCCTGAACGAGATCTCCAAGTGACTGCAGGAAGCGATTGCCGGAGAGCTTCAGGATCATTTTGTGAAACTCCAGATCGGCCACGGCCACGGCGGCCCTGTCCTTGCCGGTGGCAAGGTTGTCGCAGAGTTTGGACAGGGTCACGCATTCCGCATCGGTTGCGCGCTTGGCGGCGCTGCCTGCTGCCGCCGGTTCGAAGATCAGGCGGATCTCGAACAGGTCTTCCAGAAACGGACGCTGGTTGTTGAGCGCGGCGTGCCAGCGCAGGACGTCCGGATCGAACATGTTCCATTCGGATGCGGGCCGGACATGGGTTCCAACCTTGGCTTTTGACTGGATCAGGCCTTTTGCGATCAGCGTCTTCTTCGCTTCCCGCACCACCGTGCGCGAGACGTCGAACATTTCCGAAATGTCCGGGTCCAGGGGGATCATCGTTTCCGGCGGGTACTCACCTGCAACGATGGCTCTTCCCAGTTGCTCGACAACCTGATCGGTATGGTTTCCGATCTGGCTTCCCAACCCGCCGGTGGCGACGAAGGTCATGATTGCGCGGCGAACTCTGTCGCTGGTTTTCTGCGCAGTGTCGTTGCCCAAGTGAGTCCCTTCTGAAGCAAGATGAAGCCGAAGAGCAAACCGCCGATCACGATCTTTGTCCACCAGCTCGAAAGCGTTCCGTCGAACACGATAAAGGTTTGTATCAACCCCATGATCAAAATGCCAAAGAATGTGCCTGCGACAAAACCAGTGCCGCCGGTAAGCAATGTGCCGCCGATCACCACTGCCGCGATGGCGTCGAGTTCGACCCCTACCGTCGCCAGTGAATAGCCGGCGGACGTGTAGAGAGAGAAGATGATCCCGGCAAGTCCGGCAAGGCCGCCTGACGTTGCGTAGATGCCGATGGTGGTCCTTGCCAGGGGAACGCCCATCAGCCGGGCAGTCGACAGCCCGCCGCCAAGTGCATAGACATTCTGGCCGAAGCGGGTGCGGTGGGCGACGATGATGCCGACGAGGAAGGTCAGCAGCATGATCATGCCGGTGAGCCGGAAACGTCCGCCGCCCGGAGCCTTCCAGTAAAGCGACTGCAGTGTGTCGTAGAACTCATGGGTGATCGGTACGCTGTCGGTCGACAGTACATAGGCCGCGCCGCGGGCCAGGAACATGCCTGCCAGCGTGACGATGAAGGGCGGCATCTCCAGATAATGGATCATCGCCCCCATCGCCGCACCGAAGGAAATGGTGATCGCCAGTACCAGGACAAAGGCGACCAGCGGATGGATCGAGGTATCCCTCAGGATCACAGCCAGAAAGACGCCGGTAAAGGCGATCACCGAGCCGACCGAAAGATCGATGCCCCCCGAAAGGATCACGAAGGTCATGCCGACGGCGGCTATTCCAAGAAAGGCGTTGTCTGTCAGGAGGTTCGCGACGACCCGTGTCGACAGCATCGCCGGGTATTGCGACGCGCACAGCGTATAGGCCAGCACGAAAGTCGCGATGGTGATCAGAAGCGGCAGATGAGTGGAGCGGATCATTGCGGGCTTTCTTTCGCTTCCTTGATGGGGTCGGACGGCTGGGGCTCCGCGGAAGCCCGCAAGATGTAAAGCGCGTGTTTCACGGTCGGAGACTGGATAACCAGGATCGCGATGATGATCAGTGCCTTGATGACCAGGTTGAATTCAGGCGGCATGCCGGACAGAAGGATCACCGAATTGACCGACTGGATGATCAGGGCTCCGAGCAGCGACGCCATGATCGAGAAACGCCCGCCAAGCAGCGAGTTGCCACCAATCACCACCGCCAGGATGGCATCAAGTTCCAGCCAGAGACCGGCATTGTTGGCATCTGCCCCCTTGATATCCGCCGCGACGATAACGCCGGCCAGTGCCGCGCAGACACCGGAAATCAGATAGACAGAGATGATCAGCACGCGGCTGTTGATGCCCGCAAGGCGCGAAGAGCTCTCGTTGATGCCGATTGCCTCGATCAGCATGCCAAGCGCTGTCTTGCGGACCACTGCCGCAACCGCGAGCCCGAGCCCGATCCAGATCAGGATCGGGGTCGGAATGCCCAGGATCGTGCCGGCGCCCAGGTGGATGAGCCCAGGATCCAGGAAAGTCAGGATCGTTCCTTCCGTCACCAGCTGGGCAATGCCCCGGCCGGCGACCATCAGCACAAGCGTTGCGACGATCGGCTGAATGCGCAGGACAGCAACCAGCACGCCGTTCCACAGGCCGCAGATCGCACCGACGGCAAGCGCACCGGTAAGGGCGACGTGCCAGCCATGTCCATCCACGGCAAGGGAAGCGGCAACCGCACCGGCAATTGCCATGACGGCGCCAACCGACAGATCGATGCCTCTGGTCGCGATGACCAGTGTCATGCCGATGCACAGAAGGGCGGTTGGCGCGCCACGATTGAGCACGTCAATCAGATTGCCGAAGAGGCGCCCGTTCTGGAATTCTATCCGGAAGAAATCCGGGAATACCATGAAGTTCAACATCAGAACGGCAGCCAGGATGATCAGCTGCGGGGTGATCCGCCGGAGGGTGTTGTGAACATGTGCGGTCATCAAACGGCCTCCGCCATGGGTTCGTCGGCAATGGCCGCGACAATGTTGGAAGTCGTGATGTCGTCACCGGCAAGTTCGCATACCTGACGCCGGTCACGCAGCACGATCACCCGGGTGGAATAGGCGACGAGTTCTTCCAGCTCGGACGAGGCCACAAGAAGCGCCATGCCGTCTTCGCGCAGTTTCTCGATAAGGGCGATGATTTCCGCGTGGGCGCCGACGTCGATGCCGCGTGTCGGTTCATCCAGGATCAGGAAGGCCGGATTGGTCGCCAGCCATCTTGCCAGCAGTGCCTTCTGCTGATTGCCGCCAGAAAGCAGGCGGATCGGCATGTCCAGGCTGGCGAGGCGAATGTCGAGGGCCTTCACATAGGCTTCCGCCAGTTCATTGACCTTTGCTTTCGGTAGTGGCCGGAACCAGCCCTGTCGGGCCTGCAGAGCCAGAATGATATTCTCCCGCACGGAAAGATCGCCGACGATACCGTCGCTCTTCCGGTCTTCCGGACAGAGCGCAAACCGGTGCGCGACGGCCTCACGCGGGTTCTTGATGGCGACTTTCTTGCCTTCCAGCAGCGCTTCGCCCTGGTCAGCCTGCACGGCGCCAAAGATGATTTCGGCAGTTTCCGTACGTCCGGACCCTAGAAGCCCGGCAAGGCCGACGACTTCGCCCTTGCGCACGGTCAGGTCAAACGGCGTGATCATGCCGCGTTTGCCGAAGTTCGTCAGCTCTATCAATGTGTCACCGGTTGCCGACGGGGCGCGGTCGTGAATGCGATCTTCCAGCTGCCGGCCGAGCATCAGCGTCACGATCTCGGTCTGGGTTGCGTCTGCAAGCTGACGGGTGCCAACCACCCGGCCGTTTCTCAGCACCGTTGCCCGGTCGGAGATCTCGAACACCTGGTCGAGGAAATGCGTGATGAAGACAACGGCAAGGCCACGCGCCTTCAGTTTTTCAATGACGGAAAAAACAAGGTCGACCTCATCCCGGTCGAGGCTGGCTGTCGGTTCGTCAAGGATCAGAACCTTGCCGGAAAGCTCGACGGCACGGGCAATCGCGACCACCTGTTGTACGGCGACGGAATAGGCCGACAGCGGTTCGGCCGGATTGACGGAAAGGCCGAATTCGGCAAGCAGGTCCCGCGCCATCTTCATCATCTTGCGCTGGGAAATGAACCCGTGCCACATCGGCTGGCGGCCGAGAAAAAGGTTCTCTGCAACAGTCAGGTTCGGCAGCAGGTTCACTTCCTGGTAGACGGTGCCGATACCCAGTTTCTGGCTGTCCTGAGTGCTGTTGGGCGAGATTTCCTGGCTGTTCAGGAGGATGGTGCCGGCATCGCGCCGATAGGCACCGGTCAGGCATTTGATCAGGGTGGATTTTCCGGCCCCGTTTTCGCCGAGCAGCGCATGCACTTCACCCGGATAAAGGGTCAGGTCCACTGCATCCAGCGCTATGGCTCCCGGAAAGAATTTGGATATGCCCCGGCATTCGAGCACAGGGTCGGTTACGCTCGCCATGTATCGGCTTCCCCCGAAGTCGGACTTCCTGAACCTTGAGATGCCGGGCGGCAGGCCGCCCGGCATCGGGATCGTTCTTAGTATCCCAGGTCTTTCTTCATCTCGTAGATGGCCATGTTATCATCTTTGAGCGTGTAGAGTTTGGACTCGGTCTGGATCCACTTCGGCGGCATCGTGCCATCCGCAAGGTAGGCTTCAAGCGCGTCCAGCGCCGGGCCTGCCATGTTCGGGGTCAGTTCGATCGTGGCGTTGGCTTCGCCGTTTGCCATCGCCAGGTGGATGTCCGGAACACTGTCGATCGAGACGATCTTGATGTCTTCACCCGGCTTCAGGCCGGCTTCCTTGATCGCCTGGATAGCGCCGACGGCCATGTCGTCGTTGTGGGCATAAAGGGCACAGATGTTGGCGCCGCCAACAGCCTTCAGGAAGCTTTCCATGACGACCTTGCCCTGGCTGCGGGTGAAGTCGCCGGTCTGGCTGCGGACAATGTTCAGATTGTCATGGCCGGAAATCGCCTGCTCGAAGCCCTTCTTGCGATCGATGGCGGGGCTGGAACCGGTTGTTCCCTGAAGTTCGACGATGTCGCACTTCTCGCCGGCAGTTTCATCAACCAGCCACTGGCCGGCGACGCTGCCTTCATGAACCAGATCCGACGTGACGGCGGTCATGTAGAGATCTTCCGGTGCGTCGACAGTTCGGTCAAGCAGCACGACCGGGATCTCGGCATCCTTGGCTTCTTCCAGGACTTCGTCCCAACCGGTGGCAACCACAGGAGCGAGCAGGATCGCATCGACACCCTGTGCGATGAAGGACCGGATCGCCTTGATCTGGTTTTCCTGCTTCTGCTGGGCATCGGCAAATTTCAGATCAATGCCGCGCTTTTCAGCTTCCTGCTTGGTGACAGTTGTTTCAGCTGCACGCCAACCGGATTCAGATCCGATCTGCGAAAAACCGATGGTCAGATCGGCAGCCATGGCGGTCATCGGGACAAACGACATTGCCCCGGCAATAAGCATTGCCTTGAGTTTCATAGGGTCTCCTCCACAAGGTATATTCTCCTCACAAAAATCATTAAGTAATACTTTATTACTTTTGTAAAGCGAGTAGCGTTGTGCGGTGCGAACGGGATGAGTAAGTATCTGTAATAATGAAAAAAATTAAGATCTGGATTGCCTCTTTCCCTCATCGTTTCCGGGCCTGATCCGGCAATCCACGCCGATGCGGGGCCATTTCCGGGAGGCTTGACGAAGGTCAGGAAGAGGCATGGAAACCACTGTTGAGCCATGGCGCGACGAGGAAGGGATGAGGCTCATCATTGGTCCTTCCGGTCCAAGTCAAGTTCCAGGGTCCAGCACACACCTCCGTGTGGAATCGTCGAGAGCGGCAAGGATGTTGTTCTGTGGCCCCGCTTTCTCAAGGGAACGTGCCCTGAAAACGACAAAAGCCCGGGCAGCAGAGCCCGGGCTTCGTGAAGTGCGACATAGGCAAGACTATCCGTCCAGCTTCACCCAGGCAGCGTTTTTCGCCGAAGAGCGGACACAGGCGTCTACAAAGCGCACGCCGGCAAGTCCGTCCGTGATTCCCGGAACCAGAGAGCTGGCGTCCTTGCCGGACTGGTGGGCACGGATGGCGTCGGCAGCGTCCTTGTAGAGGTTGGCGAAGCCTTCCAGATAGCCTTCCGGATGTCCTGGCGGCACACGGGTGGCCGAGGCGATGCTGTCGAGCATGCCGGCACCGCCCCGGGTCAGCAGCTGCTTCGGCTTTCCGAAAGGTGTGTAGTGGAGATAGTTCGGGTCTTCCTGGTGCCACTCGAGCCCGGCCTTGTCGCCATAGATCCGGATCTTGAGATTGTTCTCGTTGCCCGGTGCCACCTGCGAACACCACAGCATGCCGCGCGCGCCGCTGGCGTAGCGCAGCATCACGTGGCCGTTGTCATCCACCTGACGGCCCGTAACGAAGGACTGCAGGTCTGCAGCAAGGCTTTCCGCCGACTGGCCTGTGATGAAGCAGGCAAGATTATAGGCATGAGTGCCGATATCGCCCGTGGATCCGCCAAGACCCGTACGTGCCGGGTCTGTACGCCAATCAGCCTGCTTGTTGTGCTGTTCCACCGTCAGCCAGTCCTGGGGATACTCCACCTGAACGACGCGGATCGTGCCGAGGTCGCCACTGGCCACCATCTCGCGCGCCTGCCGAACCATCGGATAACCGGTGTAGTTGTGCGTCAGGAAGAAGAGGGCATCGGAGCTTTCCGCAGCCTTCACGAATTTCTTGGCATCGGCCAGGGTTGAAGTCAGAGGCTTGTCGCAGATGACATGGATCCCGCGTTTCAGGAATTCCTTCGCCGCCGGATAGTGCATGTGGTTCGGCGTCACGATGGCAACGGCTTCTATGCCGTCTTTCAGCCGGGCTTCGCGCTTGGCCATTTCCTCGAAAGAGCCATAGATGCGATCTTCCTTGAGGCCGAGCGCTCGGCCAGATTCAAGCGCTTTCTCCGGGGTGGAAGACAGGGCGCCCGCCACCAGGTCGTAGGCGCCGTCGATGCGTGCGGCAATTCGGTGAACGGCGCCGATAAAGGCATCCTTGCCGCCGCCGACCATGCCGAGCCGGATCGGGCGCGTCTGCACGGTGTCTTTTCCTTCGATGGCCATATCGCTCCTCCTGAAACTGTTTCTGTTCTATCGTGCCGCGCGCTGTAATCGATTACACGCGTTGTTTACATACATAGAAACCTCATGCTGAGGAAGCGCGGATGCGCTTTTTCGAGGGAGGGGCCACTTGTTTTCAAGATTGCAGCCCACCCTTCGAAACGGACCGGGCGGTCCTCCTCATGACGAGAGTGAGAGGTGGCGAGCGTCGTCGCCGACCCGTCCAATTGTTGCCTCGTCGAAGTCAAAACTCTAGTTGATCCCGAGCATTTTCCGGTTGGCTGCCTCGTCACTGCCGCCGTCGGCGAAATCGTCAAAGGCCTTTTCGGTCACGCGGATGATGTGAGCCTTCACGAAGTCCGCGCCTTCCCGGGCCCCGTCTTCAGGGTGCTTCAGGCAGCATTCCCACTCAACCACGGCCCAGCCATCGAAATCATTCGCGGCCATCTTGGAAAAGACGGCTCCGAAATCGACCTGACCATCGCCAAGGGAGCGGAAGCGTCCGGCGCGGTCGACCCACGACTGGTAGCCGCCATAAACACCCTGACGTCCGGTCGGGTTGAACTCGGCATCCTTGACGTGGAACATGCCGATCCGGTCCTTGTAGATGTCGATATTGTCCAGATAATCCAGGCACTGCAGCACATAGTGGGACGGATCGTAGAGCATCTTGCAGCGGTCGTGACCGTTGACGCGCTCCAGGAACATCTCGAAGGTGATGCCGTCATGCAGATCCTCACCCGGGTGAATTTCGTAACAGACATCAACCCCCATTTCCTCGGCATAATCGAGGATCGGACGCCAGCGTCTGGCAAGTTCGTCAAATGCGGTTTCGATCAGTCCGGCAGGACGCTGCGGCCACGGATAGACATAGGGCCAGGCAAGCGCGCCGGAAAAGGTGGCGTGGGCTGAAATGCCGAGATTGCGGCTTGCGGCCAGGGCCAGTTTGACCTGGTCGACCGCCCAGGCCTGACGGGCGGCAGGATTGCCATGGACATGCGGCGCGGCAAAGCCGTCGAAAGCCGTGTCATAGGCCGGGTGCACGGCAACGAGCTGGCCCTGCAAGTGGGTTGAAAGCTCGGTGATCTCGACACCGTTCTCGCGCGCTGTCCCAATGAATTCGTCGCAATAGGTCTTGGAACTGGCTGCCTTTTCAAGGTCGATCAGCCTGCTGTCCCAACTGGGTACCTGAACGCCAAGATAGCCGCAATCCGCGGCCCATTTCGTGATCGATGCCCAGGAATTGAACGGCGCTTCGTCCCCCGCAAACTGGGCGAGAAACAACGCCGGACCCTTTATGGTTTTCATGACATTCTCCAGAAATCGGGGAAGGTGAAGTGAGGTGAGGTGGAAAGGGCCGGGGTCCCATCGCGAAAGACCCCGGCCTGCTACGTCCCGAAGCCTTAGAAGGGCGAATCCGGGAAGTAGTAGTTTTCAGCATTTTCCGGCGTGATCAGCGTCGCACCGAGAATGTAGCGGCCGGCGACCGGACCATTGGACTTGAAGGCGGCAACCGTCTGGTCCATGGCGGTGGCGATCATTGCCGGCGGATAGAGAACGTCGACCGGAATAAGGGTATCGCCGTCCATGATTGCCTTGATGGTTTCCTTCATGCCGGCACCGCCAACGACGAACATGCCGTCGCCGTCACGGCCAGCCTGTTTCAGGGCGGCAACCACGCCAATGGCGATGTCGTCGTCCTGGGCCCAGACCGCGTCGATGTCCGGGAAGCGGGACAGGAAGTCCTGCATCACTTCAAAGCCGTCGTCGCGGTTCCAGTTGGCGTGCTTGTGGTCGAGCACGTTGATGCCGGAGCCTTCGATCTCGGCCATGAACGCGTCGAAGCGTTCATTGTCGATGACCGTCGGAATACCGCGCAGGATGACGATGTTGTCGCCGTCCTTCAGACGGGTCTTCATGTACTGGGCGGATACACGGCCCAGTTCCGGGTTGTTGCCGGCCACATAAAGGTCTTCGATGCCCGGCTGGCTGAGGCCGCGGTCGACGACCGTGATCCATGCACCGGATTTCTTGACGTTCAGCACCGGGTCGGTCAGCGGTTCGGATTCGAACGGCAGAACCACCAGGGCTTTGATCTGGTGAACGGAGACCAGGTCTTCCAGGGCACTTGCCTGTGCTTCCGGATCCGGCGAGTTCACCAGGATGAGATCGACATCCGGGTAAAGCGCCTCAAGCCGCTTTTCCGCTTGTTCCGCGTGCCAGTTCATGCCGGCTGCCCAGGCATGGGTCGGGGTCGGATAGCTGACGCCGATCTTGATTTTTTCCTGTGCAACCGCAGCGCCCGCAAAGGCCAGCGCACCGGTTACCGCGATCACTCCCAAAGCTTTCTTCATGAGCATTGCTTCCTCCTTCAATGCTGCCATCTGGACGCACCTCTCCCGTCCGGTGCGATCCGGTATTTGAATTGGGGACGGGTCCCGGTTCGGTTGAAATCAGGTCAGGGGCTTACTTGCTCTTGCGGAGCTTCCAGTCACTGCGCTGAAGAAACACTGCGACGATGATGATCAGGCCCTGCATGGTTCCATTCAGGTAATTCGAGATCACATCGGTGAAGTTCAAAATGTTGCCGATGGTGGTGAGAATGAGCGCACCAAGGATGGTGCCGCCGATCCGGCCATACCCACCCTTCAGCACCGTACCGCCGATAATGACCGCGGCGATCGCCTCAAGTTCCCACAACACGCCGGTGGACGCGGACGCCGAGCCGAGGCGGGGCACGTAAATGATGGTGGCAAAGGAAACGCACAGGCCCTGGATGACATAGGTAAGCGTCTTCACACGGTCCACGTTGATCGCCGAATATCTGGCGACAGCCTCGTTCGAACCGATGGCCGTGCAATAGCGGCCGAACGCGGTGCGGTTCAGCAGCAGCCAGCCGCAGATGGCAACCGCGATGAACACCCAGACAGGGAAGGGCAGGCCCAGAAACGTGTCGTAATAGACGGGCCGGTAGGTTCCGCGAATATCGAAGTTGAGCGACAGGGTGCCACCATCGGCAAAGTAGGTCACCAGCGAGCGATAGATGCCCATTGTGCCGAGCGTCACGATGAAGGCTTCGATCTTGCCCTTGGTGGTCAGGGCACCGTTCACCCAACCGGCCCCGATGCCCAGCACGATGGCAAGGCCGCAGCCGAGCAGAACTGTCGGAACACCGCTGCCCATGGTCTCGACGGCGTTGTTCATGATGATGATCATGACACCGGAAATGGCTGCCGCCATGGACCCCACAGACAGATCGATGCCTCCGGCGGTGATGACGAAGGTCGCCCCGACAGCAATGATGCCGATAAAGGCAGAGCGGGTCAGAAGGTTGGTCAGATTGCCTTCGCTGACGAAGGCAGGGTTCAGCAGAAAGCCGATGATGCAAAGGATCAGAAGGGCAACTGCGGGGCCAATCGTCTTGAAGTCTATGGAAGACCTCTTGGCCGGCTTGGCCGCTGTATCGTCAGACGCGGTCATCATGGTCAATGGAGTTCCTCCCGTTTCAGCCCGGCGGCGTAGCGCATGATTTCGTTTTCGTTGATGTGATCGCCGGTCAGAACGCCGGTGATATGGCCTTCGCGCATCACCACCACCCGATGGCAAATACCGATGATTTCCGGCATTTCCGAAGAGATGACCACGACCGAAACCCCTTCGGCGGCAAGGGCTGCGATGAAGTGGTAGATCTGTTGTTTCGTGCCGACATCGATACCGCGGGTCGGTTCATCGATGATGACGATCTTCGGATCGCATTCCATGATCTTGGCGAGCAGCAGCTTCTGCTGGTTGCCGCCCGACAGCTTGCCGACCGTGATTTCCTTGTCGCGGGCCCGAACGTCGAAGCGGCGGATGGCACGGTTGAGCGCGTCTTCTTCCGCCTTGCTGTCGAGACCGAAATTGCGGACGAATTTCGGCAGGGCGAACAGTGTCAGGTTTGGCCGCATCTTCTTGTCGAGAAGCAGTCCTTTTTCTTTCCGGTCCTTGGTGAGATAGGCCAAACCAAGGTCCCGTGCCTGCGCGACGGTCATGGGGCCGGTGTCGCGTCCAAAAAGCCTGATCGTTCCTGCTTCAAACGGGGCAAGACCGCAAATCGTCTCGAAAACTGCGGTCCTGCCGGAGCCGATCAGACCCGAAAAGCCCAATATCTCGCCCTTGCGCAGGCTGAAGCTGACGTTGTCGACGGACGGCGCACGCAGGTTCTGGACTTCCAGAACGAGCTCTGCATCGACGTCTGCCTCATGCATGGGCGGGTAGAGATCGGAAAGCTCCCGGCCAACCATCATCTGGGCCATCATATCCGGCGTCAGGTCGCTGGAGGCACGCGTGTCGATCCACTGACCGTCACGCAGGATGGTGACGCGGTCGGCAATCTCCTTCACCTCGTTGAGCTTGTGCGAAACGAACACGATGCCGACGCCGCTTTCTTTCAGCTTTTCCACCTGGCGGAAGAAAACCTGGGTTTCTTCCTCGGTCAGAACGGCGGTTGGTTCGTCCATGATCAGGATGCGGGCATTCCGGCTGACAGCCTTGACGATCTCGACCATCTGCTTCTGGGCGATGGTAAGGTCGGAAATGCGGTCGGTCGGGGAAATGTCGAGGCCGATCTCGTCCAGATACTTCCGGACGGTTGCCTGCATGGCCGCCTTGTCCAGAAAGCCGTTGGATTTGATCTCGCGGCCGAGGAACACGTTTTCCTCTACCGTCATCTGTTCGGCGAGGTTGAGCTCCTGGTGGATCAGCACGACGCCGAGTTTCTCTGCGCCGCCGTTCGCGGGCAGGTCGGTCTGCTTGCCGTCGAGACGGATCTGGCCGGAGGTCGGATCATGAAACCCGGAGAGGATTTTCATCAGCGTCGACTTGCCGGCGCCGTTCTCGCCGATCAGGGCATGAACCTCGCCAGGGCGGACGTCCATGCTGACACTGAACAGCACGGGAACCGGCCCAAAGGATTTGCTGATGTTCACGGCCTCGATGACCGCTGCCGGAGCAGTGGTGTCCACGCTCATTCTTGTTCCTCCCAAGGCGCCAAAGCCCTCTTCCTCAATGGCACCGTGCGTTTGATGTAAACGTTTTCATGGATCGTGTAAACCTTTACATTGGCCTCTGTAAACCTTTTCATTATGTGCAATGCGTTCTATACAGCGTAGATGGCGTTGCGATTCATGGACTTACCACGAGGCCGCACCGCAGCATGTCTGGAAATAGAAAATGAGCGAACCGGGCGAGCGGCCGGCGACCATTGAAGACGTTGCGAAACTGGCGGGCGTATCCATCGCGACCGTCAGCAGGGCCTTGCGCTCGCCGGAGAAGGTTGCCGAGAGCACGCGCAAGAAGGTTACGGCCGCCATTGCCCGAACCGGCTACACCGCCAATGCCATGGCGCAGAACCTGCGCATGCAGCGCTCGCAGATGGTGCTGGTGCTGGCGTCTTCCATTGCTGATCCAAACTTTGCCGGCATTCTGACAGGGCTGGAAAAAGCGGCAAACGACCGTGGTTATGGTGTCCTCATCGGCAACACCGAAGGTACCAGCGGACTGGAGCAGAACTACCTGCGTTTCCTGTCGACGGGCATGGCCGACGGGCTTGTCTTGCTGACAGGGCATATTCCGGTTGCCGGACAGCCACAAACACCGCTCACCAACCTGCCGCCGATCGTTGCGACCGAGCGTCCGGTCTCGAACCCCGAAATCAGTTACGTCGGCGTGGATGATGTCGCGGCCTCCAAGGTGGCGACCGAATATCTGATCTCCCTGGGGCACCGGCGGATCACCTATATTTCCGGCGGGCCCGCCGACATCCGCAGTGATCTGCGCCATTCCGGTTACTTGCAAGGCTTGAGAGAATCACCCGAGGCACTGCGCGACTGGCGCGTGGAGGGCGACGGCTCCAGCGAGAGCGGGCGTGCCGCCGTCGAACGGCTGTTCATCAAGGACGACCTGCCGACCGCTTTCTTCTGTTTCAACGACAACACCGCGATCGGGGTCATCTCGGCGCTTCAACTGCGTGGCTACCGCGTCCCGGAAGATTTCTCCGTGCTTGGTTTCGACGACATTCCCTTTGCCAACAATTTCACGCCCGGATTGACGACAATTCGCCAACCCCGGCAACATATCGGCGAAAAGGCCATGACAATCCTGCTTGATCGCCTTGCGAACCGGTCCCTGGAAACGCGCACTCATCTGCTCCACGGGGATCTCATCGTGCGCGAGAGCTGTGGTGGTATTTCCCGCAAGCTGAAGTGACGTGCTGTCGGCTTGATGCCAGTGCGCACTAGGCGCTGGCAGTCCTTCTGATCGCAGTCGATGATCCGATAAGCGTAAGCAACTGGTTCGTGACCGCCCTGGTTCCCATGTCACCGCCGAATTCCATCGGTCGCAACACGTTTTCCTGAAAGCCGGTGTCGACCGCGCCGTTGATCAGGTCTGCGGCATCGGCAAGGGAGGGCTTGTCCAACTTCTCGGCGAGATAGTCCAGCATCAGCGCAGCACTCAAGATCGCGGCCAGCGGGTTGGCCTTGTCTTCTCCCATGATGTCGGGGGCGCTGCCGTGGGCTGGCTGAAACAATCCGGTGGTGTCGCCGATCTCCCCACAGGCGGCCATGCCCATGCCACCCACCAGGCCACCGGCAAGGTCCGAAAGAATGTCGCCGAACATGTTTTCCATCACCAGAACGTCGAACTCCCAGGGCTTGCGCACCAGGTCGAGTGCTTGTGCGTCGACGTAATTGTAGCCGACAGGCACGTCGGCAAATTCCGATTTCACTTCGTCGAAAATCTGGCGGAAGAAGGCCAGAGAGGTGAACACATTCGCCTTGTCGACACAGGTGAGCCTGCCCGGATGGCCGCGCTCGCGCCTTTTGCGGGCAAGGTTGAATGCAAAGCGATGCAGCTTGGTGGTGGTTTTGCGCGTGATGCGCAAGACATCCTGCACTTCGTCATCATTGACTACGAGGCTGCGCTTGTGTGCCGCTGCAGAGTAGAACAGCCCTTCGGTAGATTCTCGCAGGATAACGAGATCGATACCGGCAGCGCGCGGATCGGCGAGCCTTTGCGGTGCGTTGGGATAGGCTTTGACCGGGCGAACACCCGCATAAAGCCCAAAGCGATCGCGCAGGCGCAAATGCGGCGAGATCTCCGTGCCGTTTGCATGCCGGATCGAGGGAAGGCCGATGGCCCCAAGGAAAATTGCATCGGCAAGCCCCGCGCGTTCCTCTCCGCCGTCTTCGATGTCGAGGCCAGTCTCCTTGAAGTAACCCGCCCCTGCCTGGATCTCGTCATAGCGGGGCGCGGGTTCTCCCGTGTGCTTCAAGGCTGTTTCCAGCACGGCAATGGCTGCTTCCGCCACATCGACGCCAATACCGTCACCTTTTATCAGGGCAATTTTCATGGGACTGTTCCTCAAATCCAATCAACGTCGTAGCGCTCGACGATCCGGGCGATCTGGTCCGGATTGAGCGCCGTTGCGGCAGTGCCGCGAAGCAGAAGGGCAAGCCTGGCTGTTGCTTCCAGCTCTTCCATGGCATGGACGGCGGCAGCCAGATCCCGGCCGGCAACAACGGGCCCGTGGTTGGCCAGCAGAACGGCAGAACGACGGCCTGCAAGTCCTCGGACCGCGTCTCCCATTGCCGGATCTCCCGGCACGAAAAACGGCAGAAGCTTCACCTTGCCGAGCTGCATGATCCCGTAGGCCGTCAGGGGTGGCAGAACGTTGTCCGGATCGATCTCCGGCAACAGGGAAAGTGCGACCGAGTGACACGAATGCAGATGCACGACCGCACCTGCCGAATGGCGGGTCTCGTAAAAGGCCGTGTGAAGCGGGATTTCCTTCGTCGGCCTGTCACCCGAAAGCAGTTCGCCCTGGACAGAAAGATGGCTGATCCGGGCCGGGTCCAGAAACCCCATGGAGGAGCCGGTCGGGGTAACGAGCAATGTGCCATCCGACAGACGAACGGAGAGATTGCCGGTCGATCCATGTGTCAAACCACGGTCGAACATCGATTTTGCCATTAGGCAAATCTGTTCGCGGGTGGTTGCGCTTTCGCTCATCGGCTTGTCTCCAGAACGCTGAGCGCCTCGGAGAAGAAGTTCGGGCCACCGAAGTTGCCGGATTTCAGCGCCAGCGCCAGCGGCTGACCGCTCACCTTGAGCGCGGGAACACCCGGCGCAATCTTCGGACCGATATCCAGCGTGTTTGCCCCGAGACCGGAAACAACGGCCCCTGACGTTTCGCCGCCGGCGACCACCATTCGGCTGACACCGGCGTTGAACAGCGACGCCGCCAGATCGGAAAAAAACTCCTCAATCGCCGCCGCGCTTTTTTCCCTGCCGTGTTTTTGTTGGGCAGCACCCACCACCTCCGGGTCGGCGGAGGAATAAAGCAGGGGCGAAGCGTCCTGGCGAAGTACCCAGCCGGCGATTTCCTGCACCGACAGTGTCTTCGCCATGATGTCGTCGACAGTCAGTTCACGCGAGGGGGCAATGGCCTTGTAGCGCGCGACCTGGGCGCGAGTTGCCATTGAACACGAACCAGACAGAACCACGGCGTTGCCCGAATGTCCGGTCCAGTTCGCTGCCGCAGGCGCGTGGCCAAAGTTCTTGGGCAAGCCGAGGGCTATGCCCGAGCCCCCGACAAGAAGCTTTCGCGCGGCGATTGCCCGCCCAATGGTCGCAAGATCATCGTTGCGGATTGCATCCACAATCACCATCGACTTGCCGTCGGCAGGGCAGGCGAGGTTGATTGCGGCCGGACCATCTGCCACGTGATCGAGGGAGACATGACCGACTGCCCAGGACGTCTGACGAGCCAGCACCCGCCGGATGTCCGGGTCGCCCATTGGCGTCAACGGATGGTGGCGCATGCCGCTTTCGCTCAAAAGCCTGTCTGCGACGAAGAGATGTCCCTGGTAGATGGTTCGTCCGTTTTCCGGAAAGGCCGGGCAGACGATCACACATGTCTCGCCAAGCCTGTCGGCAAGGGCTTCCGCCACCGGGCCGATATTGCCTTCGTCGGTCGAATCGAACGTCGAACAGATCTTGAAGACAATCTGCTTGCATCCCTGAGCGGTCAGCCAGTCGCAGGCTCGCAGAGACTGGGCAACTGCCTCTGCAGCTGGGATCGTTCGGGACTTCAGGCTAATGATGCCGGCGTCCACCGACGCAAGTGCCGGAACATCGGGTACACCGACATATTGAGCCGCCGTCATGCCGCCTTCCGACAGCATCAATGCAATGTCGGAGGCTCCGGTAAAATCATCCGCGATCACGCCCAGATTCATGAGCGGATCCCCTTGAGCGGACCACGGTCGAGACGGAAAATGTGGTTCGGGCCGTGTTGCGGAAAGAGCGTTCGCACCAGGGGATCATGTCCCGGCACAACAAGATCTATCGAGCTGGCAAGGTGCTGAATGGTTCCAAAACCATCCAGCATGTCCTGCATGTCGACCACGATCGGGAACGGTTTGGCTTCCAGGAAATTCTCGTAGTAGTGGGCTGCGTCGGAAGCCAGGCACATCCAGCCGACTTCTGTCAGTACACGAACCGCCTGCAATCCCTTGCTGTGCCCGCCAATGCGATGAACTGTAAGTCCTTCCCGGACTTCGCCATCTCCTTCATGAAAGATTACCCGGCCAGAGTAGAGCCTTTGCACAGCTTCACAGACATGGTCCGCGGTGTAGGGAGCCTTCATCGCGCCCTGGCACATGCAGGGACCTGTGGCGAAAGCCATTTCCGCTGCCTGCAGATGGATGGTGGCATTGGGAAAATGCTTCAAGCCGCCCGCGTGGTCATAATGCAGATGGGTGACGATGATGGTCGTCACAGCCTCAGGTACAATGCCGAGAGGGGCTAGGGCCTCTACCGGATTGAGCCGGACAGGACGGCCGCGCCGCGTACCTTCCTCGCCGTCGTAACCTGTGTCGACCAGAATGATCTCGTCCTGCCGCCGCAGCACCCAGATGAAGTAATCCATCTCGTGTGGCTGGTCGTGGTTGTCGTCGAACAGGAAACTGTCCTTGCGCGTGCGCGCATTCCTGTCGGCATATTTGACCGCGAAAACCTGCCAGGGGCTCATGAGGCCACCTTCGCGTAGGTTCGGATCGTTTTCTGCGCGATCATCCCGGCAACCTTTGCATCGAACGACTTGAAGTGAGGGGTTTGCAGGTGCGCCTGAAAGGCGTCGGCATCGTCATAAAGTTCATAGAGAAACACATCGCCGGGGCGATCAGGGTCGGTGCAGACGTCGAATTTCCTGCATCCGGGTTCGTCCTTCAGGGACGCTTCGGCGTTTGCGATCATGAGCGGCAGAAAATCCTCCACCGCCTCGGCCTTGATCTGAAACACCACCGTTACGGCATACATGTTCTTCTCCTCAGCGGAACAGGTTCACCATACCCATCGACAGGAAGGGTATGTAAGTCACGGCGAGCAGGGCGGCGATTGCGGCTATGTAGAGCGGTGCCATGTTGCGGGCGATCGACAAAACACCGACGCCGGATATCCGCGAGGCAACATAAAGCGTTGCGCCAACCGGAGGTGTGAACAGGCCGACGGCCACATTGCAGGTCATGATCACACCCAGATGGACCGGGTCGACACCGAAGGCTTGCGCGGTCGGCAGGAACAGCGGTGCCGTCAGCAGGATTGCAGGAACCGGATCGAGAACGAGACCGAGGACCAGAAGCACGACATTGACCAGCAACAGGAACATCCAGGGTCCGGTTGAAAACGCCTGCACGAAACCGACCAGGATCTGGGGCATCTGTTCAAGCGTGATCAGCCAGCCAAGGACTGTCGTTGCACCGATCACGACCATCACCACCGCGCTGGTGACGAAGCTGTCGATAAGAAGACGCGGCAGATCGCGGAGTTTGAAGTCCCGGTAGACAACAGTTGTGACGAACAGGCCGTAGACGACGGCAAGGGCCGCGGCTTCCGTAGGGGTTACCCAGCCGGTGAATATGCCGCCGAGGATCACGATCGGCATGAACAGGGCAGGGGCGGTACCGATGAAGGAACTGGTCAATTCCTTGAAGGTCGTGGTGCGCCCACCGGGGTCGCACTTGGTGGTCTTGCCGACATAATAGCAAACCGCCATGAACAGGGCGCCAAACAGAATGCCGGGAACCATGCCACCGAGAAAGAGATCGGCAACCGAAACGTTGCCGACAAAGCCGTAGATCAGCATCGGAATGGATGGTGGGATGATGATGCCGATCGTCCCGGCTGCAGCCACCAGACCGGCGGCGAAGGCGGTGTTGTAACCCTCGCGGGACATGTTCTTGATCATGACCGAACCGATGGCTGCACTGTCGGCAATGGCCGAACCCGAAATGCCGCCGAAAATCATGGAGGCGCCGACGACGACCATGCCGAGCCCGCCTGCCATGAAGCCGAAGGCAGCCCTTGCAAAGCCGATGATGCGCAGGCCGACACCGCCGCGGCTCATCATTTCCCCGGCGACGATGAAGAGCGGGATCGCAAGGAAGTGGTTCGGCTCCACCCCGCCGATAAAATTCAGGAACAGCGCCTGCAAGGGGTAACCGAGGTCAAAGACGATGATCGGCAGGACAGCGGTGATCAGAATTGCCCAGACCAGCGGAATGCCGATGAAAACGGAGGTCAGGAAGACCGCAACAACGAAGATCAGGATCATGAGAGGGCCTCGCCGCCATCTGAGTGCGCTGCATGAGGAACGACAGGATTTTTGAGGTCGTAGACCATGTTGAAGAGATGGAAGATCAGGGTCAGTGTCATGCCGGCTGGCATGGACGCGTAGAGCAGCCCGACAGGCCAGTAGAGAACGGTTGTCTTCTGTGCCCAGGTGTGGACCGAGATATTGACACCGGTGTAGATCAGGCTGAGCAGCAGGACGACGATGATCACGTCGATTGCGATCGACAAGACACGTTGACCCGTCAGCGGCACCAGTTTCTCGACAACTTCGGTAACGCGCATGTGCGCGCCCCGGGCAACCGCTGCCGCACAACCGATGAAGGTGCTCCAGAGCAGCAGGAAGCTGGTCACTTCCAGCGACCATGCGAGGTCGAAGCCGGCGAAGCCGCGAAGCCAGGCGTTGCAGAACACCAGGGTGACGATCGAAAAGCCGCCGAGCGCCAGGCATATATCGACCAGGTGACTGAGCCAGCGAAGCGCAGCCGGATAGTGATCTCGGTAATCCAAGGGTCGTCTCTTCTTGAAAAGGGCCGGAACCGCCGCGTGACGTGCGGTTCCGGCAGTTGAGCCCCGGAGCACCCTGCGTTCTTTCGAACGCCGTTCGGCGCTCCGACCCACAAGAAACGATCAACTGTTGAACGGGCAACCGGCTCGATCACCCGTGCGTTGATCTCGTTGCCTGATCAGTTCTGGGCCGGGAGTTTTTCGCGGATCGCTGCAGCATCCGACAGGATCTGGTCCACGGCTTCCTCGCCGTAGACATCCTTGGCCTTTGCGTAGACCGACTGCACCGCCTCGCGGAACGGCGCGATATCGGGAACGCTGACCGTGGCGCCGGATTCCTGCATTTCCGTGAGTTGGCTTTCGACCGAACTCTTGACGAGGTTCCGGCTGAAGGCTGCGGAATCGGCTGCAGCTTTCATCACGGCTTCCTTGTCTTCGTCGGAAAAGGACTGCCAGGTCTTTTCGGCCACCGTCAGGGGCAGGGGGCTGTAGACGTGGCGTGTCAGCGTGATGTAGGGCGCAACTTCATAGAACCGCAGTGACTTGATGGTGTCGACCGGGTTCTCCTGGCCGTTGACGATGCCCTGCTGAATGGAAATGTAGACGTCGGTAATCGGCATGACGACTGTCTGGAAACCGATGGCTTCCATCGACCAGCGGATCATGTCGTTCGGGAAGACGCGCATTTTCATGGACTTGGCGTCTTCTGGCGAATTCAGCGGTTCGTTGGTGGTGAAGCTGCGGAACCCGGCTTCCCACGTCGACAGTACCCGGAAACCCTTTTCCGGCAGCTTGGCGAATTCTCCCTGCAGCCATTCGGAATTGTCATAGAGTTCCCAACCCTGCTCGTAGGTGTCGACCAGGAACGGCATGGCCGTGAGGTTCAGCGTCGGCATGTGCGTGGCGTAGCTGCCCGTGGCCGAGACCGTGAAGTCGATGCCGCCAAGCTGCAGCAGTTCAATGGCTTTCGGATCGTTTGCGAGCGATCCGGACGGGAAGATCTGAACTTCGTAACGGCCGTCCGTATATTCCGCGACCTTCTCCGCAAACAGTTCTGCAGCCTGCTGACGGGATCCGCCAGGGTTGTCCGTATGGCTGAATCGCAAGGTTTCGACAGCCTGCGCGCCGCTCATGCCCATTGTGAGAATTGCCGCGCTCATCAGCAGGCGGCTCAAGGATTTCTTATCAAGCATTTCAATCTCCTCCCACGGCCGCTCCAAGGCCGTATCAATTTACACATTCGATTGCGTATACGCTAACCAATCCCTTGTCAACGACGCTAATGTCGACTATCAAAAATCCGATGATGGAATTGCCGCTTCGAAACAGGGAAAGCCTTCGGGTCTTCTGCCGATTTCAGAAGTGTGCGGGAGGACGAAAAAAGATGAACGAAGGCTCTGCAAAAGACCTGGGCGTCTCGGACACGTTACGCGTTGCCTGTCTTGGAGCGGGCTACTTTGCCCAGTTTCACTATGATGCCTGGCGCAGGGTCGAACGGGTTCGGCTGGTCGGTTCCTGTGATCAGGATCCCGCGAAGGCGAAGGCCACTGGACTGACTGCCTTCAGTGATCTGGAGTGCATGCTGAAGATGGCGAAACCCGATCTGCTGGACATCATCACGCCACCGCCGACGCATTTCAGCGCCATCGAGCTTGCCATCCGGAAGGGGGTGAAGACGATCATCTGTCAGAAACCGTTCTGTACCTCGCTCGAGGAAGCCCGGAAGGCAACGAAGCTGGCAGAAGAAGCCGGCGTGATCATCGTCATCCATGAAAACTTCCGCTTCCAGCCCTGGTACCGGACAATCCGACAGGCTCTGGAACGGCAACTGCTTGGCGATTTGCTTCAGGTAACTTTCCGACTGCGCACAGGGGACGGGCAGGGGCCGAAGGCCTATCTGGACCGGCAGCCGTATTTTCAGGAAATGCCCAGGTTGCTGATCCATGAAACCGGCGTTCACTGGATCGATACGTTTCGCTACCTGATCGGCGAGCCCGAGGCGGTCTATGCGGATCTTCGCAGGCTCAACCCGGCCATCAAGGGAGAGGACGCCGGCTATTTCATTTTCGACTATTCAAACGGGGTGAGAGCGCTCTTCGACGGCAACAGACTTCTGGACCACGCCGCCGAAAATTGCAGAACCACACTTGGTGAAGCTCTGTTGGAGGGCACTCGGGGAACGCTGACATTGAAAGGCGACGGCTCGGTGCGCTTGCGCCATTTCGGCGACAAGGACGAAACTCTTCTGCTGGCGGCACAGGATTGGCCTGGCTTTGGCGGCGATTGCGTCAAGAATCTGATAAGCCATGTTGTAGACGGTCTCCTGGATGGAAAGCCGCTGGAAAACGAGGCGCGGAGCTACCTGAAGGTGATTGCAATCGAACAGGCCATCTATGAGTCGGACCGCAAGGGGCAGAAAATCCGGGAGTTTGACTGTGCTTGAGGCTCCGAAACAAAAGACCATCACCACCCAGGCCATGGAACAGATCCGCCAGCTCATTTTTGACGGTGAACTGGCGGCAGGCTCCGATCATCTCGAAAGCGAACTTGCCGACCGGCTTGGGATGTCCCGCACACCGGTGCGCGAGGCAACCTTGATGCTGGCCCAGCAAGGCCTTCTGGAGGTGCGACCACGCAAGGGTGTTCGCATCGCCACCTTGTCGTTGAAGGACATGGAGGAAATCTACGCCATCCTGACCGAACTGGAGAGTCTTGCTGCCGAAGAAGCCGCTGAAAAAGGCTATTCGGAAATGGATCTTGCGGATCTCAAGCAGGCGATCGAGGCCATGGAAGATGCATTGGAGCGTGAGGACCGGGAAGCCTGGGCGATAGCCGATGATGCCTTCCACACGGAGCTTGTCCGCCTCGGTGGAAATTCGCGTGTCCAGTCCATCGTCTCGATGATGTCCAATCAGGTACGCCGGGCACGCGCCATGACGCTTTACATTCGCCCGCTGCCGGTCAAGTCCAACGAAGACCACCGGGCGGTCTTCGACGCAATCCGCAAGGGTGACGCCCAGGCGGCACGCCAGCGCCACCATCTTCATCGCCAGGATGCCCGCGAGGTGCTGATCGAGCTTCTGAAAAAGCACAAGCTGTTTCAGCTCTGAGCTTCACTCGGATGTATTTCTCTCGTCAGGCTCAACGATAACGGCGTAGGAGGGGTGGCAACAGGTGGCAGTGCCTATCCGCCTTGCCAGACCTTGATCGCCTCGACCGGGTAGACCAGCATCAGAACGTTCAGCGTCAGATTGTCCTTTATCACCCAGAGTGCAAGCAGTTCGAAGGCAATCCCGACCAGGATCGTGATCCAGACCGGCATGCGCCAGGCAAAAAAGAAGCCGGCGAGCATCCAGAGAATATCGAAGACGGAATTCAGGACACTGTCACCGGTGTAACCAACGGCAATGGTCGCTTCGCGGTACCGGTCGATGATCCAGGGGCTGTTCTCGACGATTTCCCAGGCTGCTTCGATGAAGATCGCTCCGAGCGCGCGCTCACCGACGGAACTGCGTCTGAAGACCAGCCACAGGAACAGATAGAACAGGAAGCCGTGGATGATATGCGAGGGCGTGTACCAGTCGGCGATATGTTGCGAGGAACCGGCGACATCGCTGGCCGGTGTCCACAACAGGACATAGCCGCAATCACAGATCGGGATCCGCCCCATGGCGAGAAGGATGGTGGCGGTGACGGCGATCATCGCGATGCCGACGATCAGGCATTTGCGGTTGCTCACGGGGCTGAGTTCCTAGTCGGAATGAAAAGAGGGATTGGGAGAGCGGAAACTTTGCTCGCTTCTATTGAAGATTTTTCAAATATATTTCGAGCCGCTTGGTGCAATGTACGGTCTTGAGTTCGATTTCGTCATACGGCAGGTTACAGATATTAATTTTGAAGCCCGTCTGACTTTTGTATAAACCACAATCGCATAACCCAAGGTACTCGTTCGGATCTTCTGCACGAGTTTCTGCCATGACCTGCGCAAGCGACCTCTGAGCACGTGCTATTTCCTTCAATTCTTTTGCAGGTACTTTCTCGTCAAGGCAGTTGTAAACCTCGCCATCGATACCGGACACAAGCACACCCTTGGAGGCAATCGGTTGGCTCGCGCGGGCTTTTGCCACCATTTCAATAGTGTTGATCCACGTTAAGGGGCACGTCGAACTTGCGATCGTTTGGCTGAAAGCAGGTTTTGATAAAATGCCCAGCGCTATCCATAGTCCGACAACAAACGAAAATACTGAGATGGCGACCGAACACCTAGCAATGTGAAATGTCATTTGTTGCCCTAATCAAATACCAAACAATTGGTTTTATTCCCTTCAATGCCACTTGTCATATTCGCGCTGGAAATTTTGCAGGATTCTCTCTATGACCTTGCGCCAACGAAACAACAATCCAACCGGCTCTGAGATTTAAGTTGCGCCCCGGTTTTCCCGGCGCGTTTGCGCGGCTCGCCAGACCGGAAGCGGATCAGGAGATCTTCATGACTGGCCTAAACGGCACGGCGCCTTATCAGTCCCGGCGCACCTTTGCGATTATTTCACACCCGGATGCCGGTAAGACGACCCTGACCGAAAAGCTGCTGCTTTCAGGCGGCGCGATCCGGGCGGCGGGCCAAGTGCGCGCCCGCGGCGAACGCCGCCGTGCAAGGTCCGACTGGATGAAGATCGAGCAGGAACGCGGCATTTCCGTCTCGTCTTCCGTCATGACGTTTGAGCGCAAGGGCATCGTCTACAATCTGCTCGACACGCCTGGCCACGAGGACTTCTCCGAAGATACCTATCGCACGCTGACTGCGGTCGATGCGGCCATCATGGTGATCGACGCTGCAAAGGGTATCGAAACACAGACCCGCAAGCTGTTCGAAGTCTGCCGCCTGCGTGACATTCCGATCATCACTTTCGTCAACAAGATCGACCGTGAAGGCCGGCATGCGCTGGAGATTCTGGACGAGGTACAGGAGGCACTGGCTCTCGACGTCTCTCCGCAGACATGGCCCGTCGGGATGGGCTCGGACTTCTTCGGCGTCTATGACTGGCAGAAGAAGAAATTCCACACGTCCGACGGCGAGCGCGGTGGTGCCTTTACCCAGACCAAGGACGTTTCCGGTCTTGATGACGAGGTCCTGACCGGCACCGTGTTCGACCGGATCATGGATGAACTGACCGAGAACGTCGAACTGGGTGCGGAAGGCTACGCCGAATTCGACAAGGAAAGCTTCCTGGAAGGTCACCTGACGCCGGTTTTCTTCGGCTCGGCGCTGCGCGACTACGGCATCGAGGAAGTGCTCGATTTCATCGCCGACTTCGCCCCGCCGCCGCATTCGCAGCCGGCGACCGGCGGGCGCACAATCATGCCGCAGGAAGACAAGGTCACCGGCTTCGTCTTCAAAGTGCAGGCAAACATGGACCCCAAGCACCGCGACCGCATTGCCTTCGTGCGCCTGTGCTCCGGCACCTTCAAGCGCGGCATGAAGCTGAAGCACGTTCGCGCCGACAAGCAGATTGCCGTCTCCGCACCGATCTTCTTCTTTGCCGAGGAACGGGAAATCGCCGACCTTGCCTATCCGGGCGACGTCATCGGTGTTCCCAACCATGGCCAGTTGCGTGTTGGCGACACCCTGACCGAAGGCGAGAACATCCACGTCACCGGCCTGCCGGCCTTCGCACCGGAAATCCTGCGCCGCGTACGCCTGTCCGACACCATGCGCGTCAAACAGATGCGCCAGGGCCTTCAGGACCTGGCAGAAGAAGGTCTGGTGCAGATCTTCAAACCGGATCTCGGCTCCAACTGGATCGTCGGCGTGGTCGGCGCACTGCAGCTTGATGTCGTGGTGGATCGGCTGAAGGCGGAATATGGCACTGAAATCGGCTTCGAAGCAGTGCCTTACACCACCGCCCGCTGGATCGAAACAGACAGCCAGACCCTGCAGAAGATGCTGGAAGGCCACCGCATGTCGATCGCCAACGACCGTGACGACAAGCCGGTGTTCCTGTTCAAGAACGCCTGGGAAATCGGTCACGTAACCGAAAAGTTCCCGGACGTGAAATTCCGCGAAACCCGCGAGATCGTCTACGAGGCGTAACCGGAAAATCCAGCTCCAGCCTTTTTCCCTCCACTGAACCTCAGTGTCATTGAGCTGGGGCGACCTCAGGGGCTGAGAGGAATGAGCATGGGCGCCGGACCACCTGGTTGGCCTCAGCCTTCATCCGGGGCTTTGCCGCGCCCCACGAACCGTGCGCTGTCCACGGGGGGGCTATGTTATCTCGCTTGGGTTTTTCACAAGAAACGATTTCGAGTTTCAGAAGTTGGCTCGTGACTAATGCGTATTCATGAAAGTTGTTTTGAGGATAATTTATTGTAATTTTTAACGGTGATTGTCTTTCAGGTCGAGTATTTGTGAAATATTTGGCTAAGTATTGATTTTAAATAATATTTCTTGTGTTGATAGTGCTCAAAGGCTTCTCTAGGATACTTGCAGCTGCCGGAATATAGGTATTCCAGCTGGAATGCAGCTAAGAGAGCGAATAAGCAAGTGCGATACGAGCCTGTCGGGCATGGTTCGCCGCCGCTTCAAAAGGCCAAGGGCGAAGCGCAAGCGGTAGAAATCCGCCGTCTGTCCAAGCCGTTCTGGATAACCGTGATCATCAGCGCGGTGAGCCTGATGGCGTTTGTGTCGTTCCTTTCCTGGACCCTTGACCGAAATTCCATCCGATCTTCAGAACATATTTTCACGGCTATGCTTGGCGATCGCTCCGATCATCTGGCGGACATCACGCTTGAGTACGGCTATTGGAACGACGCGGTCGAAAACCTTGTCGAATCCTTTGACATGACCTGGATACGGGAAACCTTTGTCGACTACATGCAGGAAGAACTGCAGATCGACGGGATCCACCTGCTGGATGGCAACAACCAGCCCAAGGTTCATGTGGTGGAAGGCAAGGTCGCCAATACGGACTTGCGGGTTCGCTATGGGCCTTCGATGAGCGTTCTGATTGCCGATGCCCGAAATACGCCGCAGGATGAGGCGCCGGTTCCGGCAACAGGTCTGGTTGGGAACCTTGAGACGCTTTACCTCGCCAGCGCTGTTTTGCTGACGTCCTACACAGAGGACAGCGACACCAGTACCGATCATGTGCTGGTCTTCGCACGGCCTATCAATGCCTCAGTCCTGGCGGATATGGCGGAGAAATATCACTTGCCCGGTCTTGGGTTGGCGCAAATACCCCCGGCCTTCTGGCAGGCTGGATACGACATTGAGACCGTGGACAGGCGGCACCTCGGGTTTTTCGTTTGGAACCCGGAACTGGCCGGATTTCGGATGTTGCCTCTTCTGGCCCTTGGGGTGCTGGTGGTTTATCTCGGCATGTACTTGTCAGCGCGCATGTTCTTCCACCGTGCAACAGATACGGTCCGGGCGCTTGCGGAAGCCAAACACCAGGCGGACAAGGTCAAGGAACTGCTGGCCAATCAGGTCAGGAGCGACCCTCTGACGGGGTTGGGCAACAGGCGATTGCTGGATGAAAAGCTGGCGCTCCTGCAGGACGTCAAGCCGTTGGCGGACGGTCACGCGCTGCTCTATGTCGACCTTGATCGGTTCAAGGAAATAAACGACACCTACGGCCATGAAACAGGGGACCTGGTACTTTTGCATGTCGCGGAAGCTTTGACCGGCCTTGTCAATGCGGACGACACGGTGGTTCGGCTGGGCGGGGATGAGTTCGTCATTGTGTTCGGCAGGGCACGGCGCGAGCGGGTGCTTTCGGCAAGCCGGGCGATCGTGGAACAGCTCAGCCGGCCGGTGAACCTGGACGGTGCTACCTATACCTTCGGAGCCAGTGTCGGCGTCGCTTTTTCGCACAAGCCTTCGGAACTGCTTCGCCAGGCGGATGTTGCACTTTATTCGGCGAAACGGCGGGGCAGGGCACAGGTCGCGGTCTATTCTTCCGACCTGCTGGATTTCCGGCATGTCCCCATTCAATCGGCAGCTCAGCCAGGCTGATAGGAAAAGACCGGCCAGAAGGCCGGTCTTGAACGTCAGGAGGCTTTCGCTGGCGGCAATTCGATATCGATGCCGAGCGTGGTGACGTCACCGGTCCTATCCATTTCGAGACGGACGGAGTCCGGGTCGATCGCAACGCGCTTTGCCACGACGGCAAGGATGTCTTCCCGCAGACTTGAGATCAGGACCGCGTCGGAGCCGTCGTCGGCCCGTTCGTGCGCCAGCAGAATTTGCAGCCGGTTCTTGGCAACAGAGGCACTTTCACCTCTTTTGCCAAAGAGGCTCAGGATGTTCATGCGGCCCTCCCCTTGAAGAACTTGCCGAACAGGCCCTTCTTTTCCTCAGGGATTGTGACCGGGATATTTTCACCCAGCAGACGGCGCACGGCCTCGGTATAGGCCTTTGCGGCAGGCGAATTTTCGTCCGACAGCGTGATCGGCAGTCCGACGTTCGACGCTTTCAGCACGTCCTTGCTTTCCGGCACGACGCCGATGAGCGGCACGGAGAGAATGTCGACGACATCGTCGGTTGCCAGCATGTCACCGGTCTTGGCACGCTCGGTGTCGTAACGGGTGATCATCAGGTGCTTCGGCATCCGGCCGCCGTCTTCGGCAATCTTGGTCTTCGCGTCGAGCAGGCCGATAATCCGGTCGCAGTCGCGTACGGACGACACTTCCGGGTTGGACACGATGATGGCCTCATCCGCATGGCGCATGGCCAGCGTCGCGCCGCGTTCGATGCCCGCAGGGCTGTCGCAGATCACCCAGTCGAAATACATCCGCAATTCGCTGATGACGCTGGCAACGCCCTCTTCGGTCAATGCGTCCTTGTCCCGGGTCTGGGAGGCCGGCAGCAGGTAGAGGTTGTTCAGCTTCTTGTCGCGTACAAGCGCCTGTTTGATCGAAGCTTCGCCGCGCACCACGTTGACGAGGTCGAACACGACCCGCCGTTCCGCACCCATGATCAGGTCGAGGTTGCGCAACCCGACGTCGAAGTCGATGGCGCAGACCTGGTAGCCTTCTTTGGCAAGCGCCGAGGCGATAGCTGCGGTGGTGGTGGTTTTGCCCACGCCGCCCTTGCCTGACGTGACCACAACGACAGTAGCGTTGCTCATGGTGTTCGTCCTGTTTTTGTTGTCAGTCCGGCGGCCTTCTGCAGCCGGCCCTGTGGTTAGTTCAGCTCTTCAAAGACGAGGGTCTCGTTTTCGAAGCGGATCTGCGCAGGTGCGTTGCGCAGGGCGCCATCGAAATCGTCCGCGACCTTGTAGAGCCCGTTGATGGAAACCAGCTCCGCATCCAGCTTGGAACAGAAGATACGGGCGCTATCCTTCCCTGCGACACCGGCCAATGCACGTCCGCGCAAGGCGCCGTAAACGTGTATCGAGCCACCGGCGATTATTTCGGCGCCGGAACTCACGGAGCCGATGACAGTTACGTCGCCTTCCGGATGCAGGATGCTCTGGCCCGAGCGCACCGGTTCGGTAATCACGATGGAAGATCCGCTTGCGATGCTGGCCGGCGAGGTTTCCCACGCTTCCGGTTCGACATCGCTGTCACCGTTTGCCTTGCTCACCTTGGCTTTGGGCTCAGCGGCTGTCTTCTTGGACTTTGCAGTTGTGTTCCTGGCCGAGCCATCTGCGTCCTTGGCGTCCGGCTTTTCGGTTTCAGAACCGTTTCCAGCCACGGCCGAAGCGTTCGCAGGGGTCGGGACATCCACGTCGGACGCCAGACGGCCACCGGAAAAACTCGGCGGCATGCCGGCTTTCAGGCGTGTTCCGGCGACACCGTCGATTCCCATCACCCGGATCGAGCGTTCGGCAAGTTCGGCGAGAAGCTGTTCCAGCTCTTCAATCGGAATCTTGGTTCCCCGAACGTCCAGAATGATGGGCCGATCGATGAAAAATCCCGGCGAGCGTTCGATGATCCGGTCGATTTCACGGAACCAGTCCGCGAAGGGCGGTTCCGGGCTCAGAACGATGGCAATGAAGGATTTTCCCTTGAACTTCATCAAAGAGTCCGGCGGCACAATTGGTCAGGTTGATTTGGTCGGATAAACCTATCATTAACCGAACCGGACAATCGGGCAGGCGACCGTTTTCCACCGATATCAATTTTCATCAGATATTTCAGATAATTGGCTCTTCCACCTAGTGCGCTGGTCAATTGCAATGGGACCCTCTTGCCAAAAATACCAAGAGAACCGCCAAGAATCGCGGCATTGCGTTGCTGCCCGCCTGCTTTGCCGGCGCATTGGTTAACTCAATTCCCGTAAAGAACTGGATTTTTGCCATATTGCAGTGCAAAATGTAGGTTCTGGTGTTTGGGGCGCAGAGCGTCTTGGGGAAAAAATGAGTAACTTCAGTGATATGATGACATATCTCGGTCTCGATACGAGTGAGGCTGCGATGGTGCTCAATGTATCTGAAGATGAAATTCTTCGCTGGTGCAATACGAGCGAGGCTCCTCCTATCCATATCTGGCAGGGCCTTGTGCGCATGCTCGACGAAATCCGCCTGTCGGCCGAGGAAGCCGCCAAATCGGCCGATCTCGATCATCTGGATGCAACGGACCTCAACCGGATCAACCTGATGGTGCCTGGCGGAACCACGTCGGATCTTGCAGGCCCGAAGCGGGCCGCAACTGCGCTCGCGGTCGCGACACTGGCACGGGTCTTCGTTTGATCTGAACCGAGCCTTCGGTTCGGTTCGCGCCTGCTCAGGCAGGTGCGTTGAGCTGCATCCCGATCTTTTCGGCCAGTGCTTCCGCATCCACCGGCTTGGGCAGCTTCGAAAAACGTTCCGGAAATCTGTCTGAAAACTGGTCGTCCTGTGGCAGATGCCCCGAAACGGCAACGACCCGGCAATCGGGGTGCATATCAAGAGCTTTCGCCACAAGGTCCCAGCCCGAGTGACCATTGTCGAGCTGCAAGTCCGTCACCATGATCGAATAGGGCATGTCGCGGCCAATCCTGACCTTGGCATCCTCAAAACAATGCTCTGTCGTCACCTTGTACCCGAACCTTGTCATGAGGTCCGATATCGCAGCTGCCGACCTCCGGTCGTCATCAACCACAAGAGCGTGCCCGATCCCGTTCCCGGCCACGGTCTCGACAGAATGGGCGGTTTGTCCACGAGGCTGCTGGGGAAAGGTCAACATTACGCAGGTTCCGCGCCCCGGCTGCGATGCAATGTGGATGGTGCCGCCTGACTGGTGCGCGAACCCGTGCACCATGGACAGCCCTAGGCCCGTGCCTTCACCGTTTGCGCGGGCGCTGAAGAAAGGCTCTGCGGCCTGGCGCAACGTATCTGCATCCATGCCGCAGCCATCATCCTTCACCGAGAGCGAGATCGTCCCGTCTGTCTGCCGCGTCACGGCAATTTCGATATGTCCTTGGTCTTCGATGGCCTGTCCTGCATTGACGCACAGGTTCAAGATGGCGCTTTCCAGCTGGCCGGGGTCGATCCGCGCATGCATCGGGCCTTCGTCGCACCTGATCGTCAGCGTTACGGTTTCGGGCAGGGCCATCGACAACAGGTCTTCCATGCCTTCCGCAATCACGGCGATATCGGTTTCGATGGGGGCGAGGTGTTGTTTGCGGGCGAAGGCCAGAAGCCTCTCGATCAGCGAAACACCGAGTTCGACGGCATCGTTGATCCTTGCCTTCAGCACGGAGGCCTTGGGGGTAAGCTCGCCCTCCAGCATGTGAAGATTTCCGGAGATCGTGGACAGAATGTTGCCGAAGTCATGGGCAACTTCGCCTGTCACCTTGCCGAGGCTTTCCACTCGCCGGATTTCTTCCAGCCGTTCGTCGATCCTTTTGCGTTCCGTCGTTTCGGAAAACAGCCAAACCGAGCCGCCGTCGGGCAAGGCCGACTGGCGCACTTCCAGCACACGGCCGGTGGTGTCGGCGTATTCGCCAAATCCGGCTCGGTCGTTTTCATTGGCGCGGCGTTCGAACGGTGACTTTTCCAGAAGTTCCGGCAAAGTCATGCGTTTGCCGCGGCCAGCCCTTTCAAGGCGCAACAACTCCCGGACACGATCATTTTCGGCCAGGATCTGCCCGGTTGGCGACAGGACCGCGACACCGTCGCTTATGTTCTGGAAAACGGTGATGAAAAGCTCGTTTCGACGCCAGACTTCCCTGGTTTTCCGTTCCAGGCGCAGGGCGTTGGACCGGAACTTGCGGAAGGCTTCGGACAACTGCCCGATTTCGTCCGACGAGCTTGCCTTCTTGGGGAGCCGAGCCTTCAGGTCTCCAGCCGCCAGCCGCCGCATGACTGCGGTGATCTGGTGCAGGTTGCGAACCACGTAGCGGGAGACAAAAAGGGCGGAGCCGATGGCAACAATCAGGCTGATACCGGTCAGGACAAGAATGACGGCCTTCGCAAAGGTAATGCTGGTCGTTGTCTTGTCGCGTGAATCGCGAAGCCGCAGCTTTGTGTCCGTCACCTTCTGAAGGGCGTAGGCGTTCACCTGCGCGAGCTCGGTGCGAATACGGAAGAGTGCGTTTTCGGCATCGAGCTTGGCGGCGAGGCTGGCATAACGCAGCGAGAACAGGTCGCCCCGCCGCATCACGGCGTCATCGACCTCGGCCAAGGCTGTGAGCACGGCGGCAGGGGCATTGGAAGCAATGTCCTGACGGATACGCCGGAAGCTGCTTTGCTGCTCGCCGACCTTGATCAGCTCCTGACTGCGCAACGCACCGATGGCCGCCATGACCAATTGCTGCAGGGCTGACCAGTCCTGACGGTCCTCAGGCGATTGGTCCCGAGACTGTGCGAGCCTCCTGAAGCGTTTTTGAAGGCGCTCCAGATCCTGATCGATCAATGCGAGTTCTGCAGCGTTCCTGCCTTGCGGAACCATTGCGCGGGCCAGATCGGTGATCGCGACCCGGATGCGGGCAAGAGGCCTGATGAGGTCGGGATCGCCACCACCCAGTGTCTCGATGTGATCAAGCGTTGCGAGAATTCGTTCGGCCTCGCTTTCCAGTTGGAAGCTGGGGCTGAGCGTCATCAGAAAGGGCGCGGAGGCGGCCAGTTTCGAAGCGTTGCCGGAAAGTTCCAGGGCGTCGGAAACGTCGCTCAAGGTCTGGTCGTGAAATGTGCCGAGCTGCTCTTCAGCGCTGTTGAGAGTGATGAGGGCAATGGCCCCGACAACCATGACCACGACAAGAAGCAGGCCGATGGAGGAAAGCAGCAGCGAGCGGATGCTGGGCTGGCGGAGCCGGGACGTGCTCATGGTCCGTCCGCCTGCAGGACGAAGATGTATCCCTGTGCGCGGCGGGTCTGCAGATGAACGGGCTTGGACGGGACATTCTCGATCTTGCGGCGCAACCTCAGGATCAGGACATCGATGGTCCGGTCGACATAGCGCTGCATGTCGCTGCCGATCTCGCGCATCAGGTCCGTGCGGGGAATGATCCGGTCCGGGTTCTTCACGAAATATTCCAGGAGGACATATTCCGCATTGGTCAGCGGAATCTCGTCGCCGTTGCCGTCAAGCAGTTCCCTGCGTTTCAGGTTCACCCTCTTGTCGCCGAAGATGATCTCCTGATCCTTGCCGGCTTTCGCAGCTGAAACGCCATGCCCGTAGCGTCGCAGAACCGCGCGGATGCGGGCGACGAGTTCGCGCGGATTGAACGGCTTCATCAGGTAGTCGTCAGCGCCTGTCTCAAGGCCGATGATCTTGTCGATCTCGTCGCCCACACCGGTCAGCATGACGATTGGAAGCTCGCTGGTTTCGCGAATGTGAATGGCAAGGGTCAGACCGGATTCGCCCTTGAGGCGCAGGTCAATCAGCGCGAGGTCGAAATCCTGGGGACTGCCGGCCGCCTTGAAGCCGTCGCTGTCCTGAAACGCAACCGGTTCAAACCCGCTTGCCTCCATGAGAGCAGACAGGGTTTCGCGCACATCCGCGTCATCATCGATGATGGCAATCACCGGTCTTGTCGCGCTTGCATCCATGCCGTCGCTCTCTTGCACCTTCATGAGCTGTCTAACACAAGGACCAGGTTGCGAGACCAGAATCTCGTTACAATTGTTTCACCCGCCCATGGGCGGTTGTAACACTGTTAACAAAATAGGGCTGTCCAACAGCTTCTGTTAACACTTCGCCGCTCGTTTTCCCTCGCCACATCCCGCTAGGCTGAAGTCGATCTTTCAAGAGCCTTGCGGTGCGATGCGCTGTGAGGCGCGAGTGATCTGTAATGGGAGGAAAATATGAGAAATATGCTGGCCCGGCTCGGTTCCGTGGCTTTTGTGACCGGTTTTGCCCTTTCGTCCGCTTATGCAGCTGAATGCGCGAACCAGGGTGCACTTGATAGCATCTATTGCGATGCCAATGGCGATCTTGTCGCCGATGCCCCGTCCGATCCGGCCAAACTGAGCAACCCGGACACGCTCGTCTTCGCCTACACTCCGGTTGAAGATCCGGCCGTTTACGCCGACATCTGGGCACCTTTCATCGAGCATCTGGAAACCGTTACCGGCAAGGACGTGCAGTTCTTCGCCGTGCAGTCGAATTCGGCTGAAGTGGAAGCCATGCGGTCCGGCCGTCTGCATATCGCGGGCTTCTCGACCGGCCCGACGCCTTTTGCCGTCAATCTCGCTGGTGCCGTGCCGTTTGCGATCATGGGCAGCGAAGACGGTCAGTTCGGCTACCGCCTTCAGATCTACACCCAAGCCGACAGCGATATCAAAACGCCTGCCGATATGAAGGGCAAGCGCATCGCACACACGTCTCCGACGTCCAACTCGGGCAACCAGGCGCCGCGGGCCCTGTTCCCGGACCTCGGTGTCGTGCCGGATCAGGACTATGAAGTCATCTATTCCGGATCCCATGACCAGTCGATGCTGGGTGTGGTTGCCGGCGACTATGACGCCGCACCGGTCGCTTCCGAAGTTGTTGACCGCATGGCGGAACGTGGCCTTTACGATCCGGAGGAAGTGCGCATTGTCTGGGAAAGCGATCCGTTCCCGACAACCTCCTTCAACTATGCCCACGACCTGGACCCGGCCCTCGTTGAAAAAATCAAGGAAGCGTTCTTCAGCTTCGACTTCAAGGGCAACAAACTGGGTGAGGAATTCGAGGGCGTAAGCAAGTTCGTCCCCATCACCTACAAGGATCAGTGGGCTGTCATCCGGCAGATCCAGGCCAGCAACGGTGTTGAATACACGCCGCAAGGTCTTGCCAAGTAAGACAACTGGCTTTGACGGCCCGCCGTGAGTTGAACTCCGGCGGGCCGGTTCAATCGAGGTAAAACATGCTAAAGATAACAAGCCTTGTGAAACGTTACGGGGCCGGGGATCCTGTGCTCAAAGACCTGGACCTTGAGGTTCCCGGTGAAGAGGTCGTCTCCGTGATCGGCTCTTCGGGTGCGGGCAAGAGTACACTGCTTCGCTGCATCAACCGGCTGGTCGAGCCGACCTCCGGCAAGATCTTCCTGAACGGCACCGATTTCACCAGCCTGGGCAAGCGCGAGCTGCGCGTCGGCCGCCGCCGCATCGGCATGGTGTTCCAGAGCTTCAATCTGGTCGACCGCCTGACCGTCATGGAAAATGTCCAGAGCGGGCGCCTCGGTTACATCTCGACCTGGGCAGCGCTTTCGAGACGTTACCCCAAGGAAGACATCCGCAGGGCCTATGAGCTCATGGAGCGGGTCGGGATCGCCCATTACGCCAACAAGCGTGCGGACGAACTTTCAGGCGGCGAACGCCAGCGTGTCGGCGTTATCCGGGCGCTGATGCAGCAACCTGAAATCCTTCTGGCCGACGAACCGACAGCCTCTCTCGACCCGAAGACCTCGGAACAGATCATGACGCTGCTGCGGGACCTCGCACGCGAACTGAAGCTTCCGGTGATCATCAACATTCACAATGTCAATGAAGCCAAGGAATTCAGCGACCGTATCGTCGGTATGCGCTATGGGCGGATCATTTTCGACGATCTGCCGGATGCCCTGACGAAGGATGCGATGCACGAGATCTATGCCGGTGTTCCTCACGAAGACCGGCAGATGGAAGGCGCTGCGGCATGAGTACGGCGAGGGATACCTGGCGCAAGCAGCCCTTTATCGCCAACCCGCTATTGCGCTACGGCCTTTATGTCGCAATAGCGGTCTATATCGTGACCACCTTTGCGACGCTGCCGATCGACTGGGACCGCATGATGCAAGGCTTGAGCCGTGCAGGGCGGATCTTCGGCGGGGCCTTCCCGCCCAGCTTCCAGCGCAGCGAATTGCTCATCGACGGGTTTATGGAAAGCCTGAAGATCGCGATCCTTGCAACTGTCGGCGGCATCCTGCTGTCGATCCCGATCGCCTTCATGGCGGCCAGGAATATCGCACCGCTCCCGATCTATTATTTTGGCCGGGCGGTCATCATCATCGCACGCAGCTTCCATCCGGTAATTGTCGCCATCATCTTCGTGAAAGCGGTCGGATTCGGTCCCTTCGCGGGTGTCCTGACGCTGATCGTCTACTCCATCGGCTTTGTTGCCAAGCTGCTGGCCGAAAAGATCGAGGAAATCGATCCGGGGCCCGTCGAAGCCATGAAGGCAGCGGGCGCACCGTTCCTGTCGACACTGGTTTACGCGGTGTTCCCGCAGATCATGCAGCGCCAGATCGGCCTCGGCATCTATCAGCTCGACAGTAACCTGAGAGCCTCGGCGGTCGTCGGTATCGTTGGCGCGGGCGGCATCGGCGCCACCCTGGCGAATGCCTTCGGGCGCTACGACTACGACTTCGCCCTGGCCATCACCATGGTCATCGTGGGTGCCATCCTGATTTCCGAAGCCGTCAGCGGTGCAATCAGAAAGCGGATCGCATAATGGAACAGGTACAGCTCCAAGACTGGGCGCGTTATACGCCGGCCCAACGGTTTCAGCGCTACGGCTACTTTGCCCTGACTGCACTCGTCGTTGCCTGGGCCCTCGGCAGCGTCAACATCATCTGGGCCTGGGTGTGGGACGCGCCGACCCAGATGGGCGATCTTTTCAGCCGCATGGTGCCTCCAGACCCAACCCACCTCGACCAGATTCTGAGTGCGTTGTGGGAGACGGTAAACCTTGCCACAATCGCCACGGCTATGGCGGTCGTGCTGGCTCTGCCGGTGGCCTATATCGCCGCGCAGAACACCACGCCGAACGCACTGACGCTCTGGCTCGGCCGGTTCATCCTGGTCTCGTCGCGTTCGGTGAACACGATCATCTGGGCCCTCTTGTTCGTGGCAATCTTCGGCCCGGGTGTGGTTGCCGGCATCGTTGCAATCATGTTCCGTTCCATCGGCTTCCTGGGCAAACTTCTGGGCGAAGCCATCGAGGAAATCGATCCGAAACCGGTCGAGGCGCTGAAGGCGTGCGGCGCAAGCCATTTCAAGGTGGTGCTCTATGCCATCGTCCCCCAGGTCATGCCGACCTTCTTTGCGGTGACTATCCTGCGCTGGGACATCAACCTGCGGGAATCCACGGTTCTCGGGCTGGTCGGGGCAGGGGGCATTGGTGTGATCCTGCAAGGGGCCATCGATACCTTCAACTGGCAGGAAGTCTCCATGGTGCTCCTGGCCATCATCGCCCTGGTGGTGGTGGGGGAGGTCGTATCGTCCTACCTGCGGCGCAAGATCCTCTGAAAAGAGCCGGAACCGGTTGCCAGGATTGAAAAGCCGTTTTGGCAAACTGAAAAAGATGGCGCGGCAGCGGGAAACCTCTGCCGCGCCATTTGCTTTGTGGAAACTCTTCGTCATTTGGTCCGAAACCCGTCTGAAACGAAGCGGCCTTTCTTGAACTTTTCTTCGTTTCAGTGATGATCGAAGCAAGACATTGCCACCAACCGCTGATTTGCCATCACCGCTCGGCTGACGAAACAAGACGTCACGTCCGGAACCAGCCCAGCAACCGTCCGGTTTCTGCGGGCGGCCATCACACCATTAAGGCCCGGCCTATGACTGAATCGCTCAAGGGACTTGCCGCCGCGCTTCTCGCATTTGCCCTGTTTTCCACGCATGACGCCATCATCAAGGAACTCGGTGGCAGCTATCCGGTCTTTCAGATCATCTTCTTCACGATGCTTTTTGCCTTCGTGCCGATGTCGATGATGATGCTGGCGGACAAGGCGGTCGACAATTTCCGCCCAAGACACCCCTGGCTGGTGCTGTCGCGGGCAGGCCTGGCCATTATCGCCATGTCCTGCGGGTTCTACGCCTTTACGGCGCTGCCGCTGGCCGAGGTCTATGCATTGCTGTTTGCCATGCCGCTTCTGATCACCGCCTTGTCGGTACCACTGCTTGGTGAGACCGTGCGGGCGCAGCGCTGGGCTGCCGTGATCGTCGGTTTGATCGGCGTTCTAATCGTTTTACGTCCCGGCGTGACGGAGTTGACCCTCGGCCATGCAGCCGCCCTGACAGCGGCCTTCGCCAATTCGCTTTCCACCATTTTGGTGCGTAAACTCGGCGGCAAGGAACGTCCGGCCGTCCTGATCCTCTACCCGATGATCCTGTCCATGATGGCCATGTCGATGACGCTGCCGGTCTTCTATGTGCCGGTGGAGCTTCTCGACCTCGGACTTATGGCGGCGATCGGCTTTCTCTCGGTCATTGCCCAGTTCCTGACGATCTCGGCCTACAAGGCCGCGCCGGCCGCGGTCGTGGCACCGCTGCAATACAGCCAGATCCTCTGGGCAAGCCTGTTCGGCATGCTGTTCTTTTCCGAAACACCGGATTTCTACGTCGGCCTCGGTTCTGCAGTCATTATTGCCTCGGGTATCTTCGTCGTGTGGCGTGAGAGCCGGGAGAATGTCTCTGTACAGACCCCGGTCCTGAAAACCGCCAACCCGCGTTTCGATACGGGCCCGCAGCCGAAGTAGGGGGCGAGGGGAGTGCCGGTTTTGGTGTTCACGCCTGCTTGCCGAATTGGACACCTCATCCTGAGGAAGCGCGTGAGCGCTGTCTCGAAGGATGGGCCACTTGCTCCTGAGTATGCCGCCCATCCTTCGAGACGCGCAGAAATGCGCTCCTCAGGATGAGGCCGGGAGGGAGGCGGGGGAAGGAAACCGGGTCACCACAGCAGTTGGCTAAGCAACCGGCCTCAGGCCAAACATTCCTCAGTCCAGCCGTTTCTTGAAACGGAAAGCGGCGACGATCATGCCCAGAACGAAGAACCCGCACATCCAGAGCACGTCGCGGTGCAGCTCCAGCAGCCCGGCGTCCCGCAGGACGAACCCTCTGATCATGCGCATGAAATGGGTCGCCGGAAACGCCTCGGCAATATACTGCGCGATTACCGGCATGCCTTCGTAGGGAAACATGAAGCCGGACAGCAGGATGGACGGCAGCAGCACGAACACCGTCATCTGGGTTGCCTGCAACTGGCTTTGGGCGATGGTCGACAGTACCAGGCCCAGTGACAGACTGGCTCCGATGAAAAGCAATGTGCCAACAAAGAGATCGAATATCTTGTCGCCGAAAGGCACGTTGAACAGCAGGTGACCGAGCCCGAGGATGATCACCGTCTGCAATAGGCCGATGAAGATGTAGGGAATGATCTTGCCGATCATCAGCTCGATCGGCCGCACCGGCGTGTTGATCAGCATTTCCATGTTGCCCCGCTCGCGTTCGCGTACGATTGCCGCAGAGGTGAACATGATCATGGTCATGGTCAGGATGATGCCGACCAGGCCGGGGACGATGTTGATGGCGGTACGCTGTTCCGGGTTGAAGAACAGGGCCACCTCGAAGGTCGGCGTCGACCGGTTCGGGGCCTGACGGTTCAATTCGGCCAGCGGCATGTTGCGCAGCGACTTGATGGCACCTGCGATCATGGTGTCGGAGCCGTCGACGATCCACTGGGCAACAGGGCGGCTGGTTTCCTCGTCGGTGGAAGGCGGGGTGCCCAGGTTGGCGGCGGGCGAGCGGGCGACCCTCTGGGAGAGGTCGTCCGGCAGAATGAAGGCGGCGCGCACGCGCGCGGCCTTGATCGCGGTTTCCGCTTCCTCGATGCTGTTCAGGCGTTCGGTCACCTTTACGACACGTGTCGCTTCCACCATCTGGATCAGGATCCGGCTCAGCCCGGTCTGGCTGTGATCGACGACAGCAACGGGAATATCGCGAATGTTGGTGTTGATGGCGTAGCCGAACAGGATCAGCTGGATCAACGGGATCATGATGACCATGCCGAAGGTCATCCGATCCCGGCGCAGCTGGCTGAGCTCCTTGAAGAAGATGGCCGATATCCGTGAAAGGGGTCTGATCATTGTCGGCCTTCTCCCGTTGCCGTCACGAAGACATCTTCCAGGTTCGGGCGCACCTTTTCGATCAACGTGGCACCGTTGGTCTCGTCCTTGTTTTTCAGGAAAGCTTCGGGATCGGCAATGTCGTCCCGCACCAGAACGCGCAGGCGTGCGCCCAGCTGAGCCGCGGTGATGATGCCTTCGGTTCCCAGCAGCCGGCGGCGGATTTCGCGCAGGTTGGGGCCTTCGATTTCCACGACATTGGCACCCATTGCCGCCATCAGGTCCTTCGGTGCCCCGTCAGCACGTTTCTGGCCTGCTTCCATGATTGCAATCTTGTGGCAGCGTTCCGCCTCGTCCATGAAATGCGTGGTCACGACAATGGACGTTCCGCCATCGACCAGGTCGAACAGCTGTTCCCAGAAATGTCGGCGGGACTCCGGATCCACGGCCGAGGTCGGTTCGTCCAGAAACAGAAGCTGCGGTTCGTGCAGAACCGCGGTTGCCAGCGCCAGGCGCTGGCGTTGCCCGCCGGACATCTTGCCTGCGAACCGGTCACCCAGCTCGCTCAATTCATATCGCTCCATGACCTCGGCAATGCGCTGCTTCTTCCGCTTCGATGGCAGGCCGTAGATCGTTGCCATGAAGTTGAGGTTCTCCAGAACCGTCAGATCGCCGTAGAGCGAAAAGGCCTGGGTCATGTAGCCGATCTTGTATTTCAGGGTCTCGGCATCCTTGGGGACGGAAAGCCCCAGCACTTCGACGGTGCCTTCGGTCGGCGTGAGAAGGCCCGTCAGCATGCGCATGGCCGTGGTCTTGCCGCAGCCGTTGGGGCCAAGAAAGCCATAGATCATGCCACGCTCGATGGTCAGATCCAGCCCGTCGACCGCCCGGAACCCCTTGAAGCTTTTCACCAGGCCCTCGGCCCGGATCACGATGTCGCCGTCGTTTGAACTCACGGCAGAACAACCTGGGCCGGAACGCCGTTTGGCAGGTCGTTGGCGCTATCGGGCAACTGCACTTCGGCGACATACATCAACCGGGCGCGCTCGGATTGATTGAGCGCGTAATAGGGCGTGAAGGAAGCTTCGGAGCTGATCCAGCGCACAGTGCCTTCGATCGGCTTGTCGAGGCCGTCAATTCGCACCTCCAGCTTGTCGCCCTGCTTGACCTTCACCCGGTGCGGTTCGGGAACATAGACGCGGGCATAGGGTGCATCGCCGGCCAGCATCACAACGACCGGACTGCCGACCGTCACTCGTTCCCCAAGGTTCCAGGGAAGGTTGTCGAGCGTGCCATCACGCGAGGCGGTGATGGTCAGATCGGACAGGATCTTTTCCTGGGTGGCGAGGCTTGCCTGGGCGGCTTCCAGTTCGGCCTTGGCTATGTCGAGGTCTTCCGGTCTTGTGCCGGCGACAAGCTCCTTCAGTTGTTCCTGCGCACTTTTCAGGGTCGCGTCGGCTGCATCGCGCGCAGCCTTGGCACTGTCGAGCTGTGCCTGGCTTGTGGTGCCGCGTCCGGTCAGGTCGTCGTAGCGCCCGAACGAAGCCTGTGCATCTTCCAGCTCCGCTTTCGCACCCGCTACGGCCGCGCGAGCCTTGGCAATCTCCTCGTCGCGGGCGCCGTTTTCAAGCTTCACGAGATTGGCCTTGGCCTTCTGCACCTCTGCCTTCGCCTGGGCGACGATGGCCTGTTGTTCAGCCGGGTCCAGCTGAGCCAGAACGGTGCCCTTCTTGACGAAGGTTCCTTGTGGCACAGGCAGCTCGACCAGAACCTCGTTGGCTGTTGCGGTCAGTGCGACCCTGTCTCGCTCGAGGTTTCCAAGGGCAACATTCCCGTCTTCACCGTAACAACCGGCAGCAAACAGGCACACGGTGGCTGCGAGGACACTGCGCAGACGGGGTGTAGACATGAATTCCTCCCTATGGATCAAGGGTATGCGGCAAGAAGGGTATCGCCTTGCCGCCACCATAGCCTGCTTCGCGGGCCTGTGCCATGGCTGGTTGAGGCCGGTTCGGACCTGCCGTCTTCGGGGCAATGCCGTGCGTCAACACCGGGCATCAACACCGGGCATGTCAAGCAGGAGGGTGCAGGTCCGGTCTTCTGCAAGCGATACGAAAAAGGCCGCGGTTTGAGCCGCAGCCTTTCTTGCAAAAACGACAGGAACGAACGCCGTCAACTCGCCCGCTTGAACACGTTGTACCAGCGCTTCCTGGGAACGGTGATAGCCCGTTCGAGGATTTCCGCGGCATAAAGCGAAGCGTTTTCCCGGGCCTTGCCGACACCGGAGACCAGCGACGTGTCGAGGCCGGAGAGGCCGCCACCGAATTCGAAGAGATCGCGGAACGCGGCGCGTTCCACAATCGGGGTCATAAGAACGTCGATATTCTGGGCGGAAAGGAAGTCCTGGACCGCCTTCATGGCACGCGTTGTCACCGCGGCATTGGTACGGGTCAGAACCACGCAATGCTTGATGTCGTGGCGGACAATCTTTTCCAGCTTCTTGATCAGGGTCAGGATCTTGGCGCCACCGCGCGCATCCATCGAAGACCCCTGGATCGGCACAACCACAAGGTCGGATACTGAAAGTGCATTGGCGACGATGAGGTTTTCGGTTCCTTCAAGATCGACAATCACATAGTCGGACGTTTCGGCGGCAAGTGTGATCTGCTCTGTAATGGAGGCCGGCGAAATTTCGCTGACGACGTTGATGCCCGGGCTCTTGCGTGGCAGCTCGTACCACTTCGAGATCCATTTCTGCGGGTCCGCATCAAAGATGGTGACACGCTTTCCCCGTGCTGCGACTTCTGTCGCCAGCAGCAGAGCCGCCGTGGTTTTTCCGGCGCCGCCCTTTGCGTTTGCGAAGGAAATGACTGGCATCTGGCTTCTCCTGACCTTGCCGAGCATTGTCTGGAGCAACTTGCGTCTGCGAGCGCATGCCGAAAGCTGCCCCAACACCTTGAAGGCGATCTGTCTGCGGGTTCCCGAGTGTTCCGTTGCAAATCCGCTTGTGTCGCCGATGACCCATTGCAGGCCTATCTGTCTGGCAGTCTTGGATTTTTATGGTTACCAAATCCTTAAATTCGCAATTTGCAGCAGACTTATTCAACAAACGTTAGGATTTGTGGATAAAGACCAGCAAAACGCCTTGGCACTATTTGCAAGGGTCTGGCGAAAAGCTGCGTTCAGCCGCAATGGGCAGCCTGGATGACGCGAATTCGACAACAGCAACGCCTCGTGCGTCTTCTGTCTGGGGGGAGAGAAATCCTGCCGGATTTTGGATCGCCACCGATTGCATGCGCCTTGGGTGCCGCGTAGGTTGTCGGTGCGGAAGGGGTGCCTGAATCGGTGGTCTGCCGCTGTTGATCGGTCTCATGGTATTCGGGGCACTTGTCCGCGTTGATTTGAACGCCAGATGCTTTGGGGTCAGAATTATGTCTTTGATCCGCGCCTTGAAGGACGCCACATGCTGCACCGATTTCTCAACTCCCGCCCGGCCTGCTTGATCCGGAACCTTCTGCTTTGCGGGGTGTTGGCATATGCGGGCACGGCAGGGTCGGCATCGGCTGAGGCGCTGAAGCCTTACAAGGATGGGCTGTTCAGATACAAGAAGGTCTCCGAAACGCTCTATGATGGCGATTTTATCGTCGTTGAATATTCCAAGCAGCGAGACCTGCGCGATCGCGACGAAGTCGACGAACGCAGGGTCTACGGAAACTATGTCTCCTACAAACCGAAGCGGGGCCGTGGCAGCGGAGAACTGAAAGCCAACGGCCGGGTTGTCGAATTCATGGGCACCGGCAACTGGAAGGGCGGTGCCAATGCCATCGTGATCTACATTCACGGGCAGGGCGGCAACCGCTTTCAGGGCATGAACGACGTTTCGTTCGGTGGCAACTTCAACCGCGTTCAGAACCTGATGGTCAGGAACGGCGGCGCCTACCTGACCGTCGACATAAAGAACTTCGACAATCGCGGCACGGCGGATGTGGCAGCCCTGATCCAGTATCAGAAGCAGCTGTCGCCCCGTGCCAAGGTCGTGGTTGCCTGCGGTTCCATGGGCGGCATCATCTGCTGGAACCTGGTAAAGAACGCCAATTATGCCAGCATGCTTTCCGGCATCCTGCTGCTTGGCTCACCGAAGGATCCCAACTTCCTGTCTTCAGGTGCACTTGGGCGCAACGTGCCGATCTATATGGGGCAGGGGACGCTTGACCAGGTCTACAATTGGGAAGATCAGGCGAACTTCTTCAAGCAGATAAAGACCAGGGCTCCGAACTATCCGATCAAGTTCACGCTGTTCGATACAGGCACCCACGGCACCCCCATCCGCATGACCGACTGGCGCCTGATACTCAACTGGATGCTGGGTTAGGCGAAGGTTCGGCACTGCTCAGGATCAAAACTGGCTCGTGTGAATTGGTTTGCACGGCGCCTGAGCAAACTTGAAGCGCTTTTGCGGTTGCCCTTACGTCACTTTTAATTTCAAATTACCCTCTGGGCACCAATGCCTATCATCTGGAAGACGGCTCGAAACCGCCGTTTTCGGCGTGCCAGCCTCGATCCTCGGGTTGGTGTCGCGTATCAGGGGGGATGTATCATGTCAGAGTATTTTGATCTCGGCCGCTATACGCGTGTCGTGACGTCAATACCGGAAGCGCAAGTCTGGTTTGATCGCGGTCTGGTCTGGCTATTTGCCTATAATCACGAAGAGGCGATTGTCTGTTTCGAAAAGGCGGTGGCGGCCGACCCGGCCTGTGCGTTGGCTCACTGGGGCATCGCTTACGGTATCGGTCCGAATTACAACAAGGCCTGGGAAATCTTCACGCCTGAGGAAAAGGGGCCTGCGCTGGCACGAGCACATGCAGCGCTGGCCACCGCAAAAGCGCTGAAGGAGGCCAGGCCGGTGGAGCGTGCGCTGATCGAGGCCCTGGCGTTGCGTTATCCCACAGATCCGGAAATCGAAGACTATCAGCCCTTCAACGATGGCTTCGCGGAAGCGATGAAACCCGTTTACGAAGCCAACAGGGAAGATCTGGATGTCGCGTGCATCTATGCAGAGGCCTTGATGAACCGCACGCCCTGGCAATTGTGGAATTTCCACACGGGCGTGCCGAACCCTGAAGGTTCCACCACCGAGGCCGTGGCTGTTCTGGAACATGCATTTGAGAGGTTGCCGGGCGCCTGGGATCATCCTGGGCTCTTGCACATGTACATTCACCTGATGGAAATGTCGCCGCACCCAGAAAGGGCTTTGCGCCATGGCGACAGGCTGAAGGATCTGGTTCCGGATGCCGGGCATCTTGTGCACATGGGAACGCATATCGATGTCTTGTGCGGCGACTATCAGAATGTGCTCTACCGCAATCTTGCGGCAGCCAAGGTCGACGACAAGTTCAAGGCTTACGCTGGCCCGGCGAATTTCTATGCGCTGTACCGGATCCACAATCTGCATTTCGCATTCTACGGCGCCATGTTTCTTGGCAGAAAAGCCGCCGCGGTGGAGGCTGTCGAGCGATTGCGCGACGAGGTGCCCGACGAAGTTGTTCGATCGTATCCGGACGTTTTCGAAACCTTCGTGGCCGCCGCACCGCATGTCTACATCCGGTTCGGAATGTGGTCTGAAATCCTTGAGCTCGATCAGCCGGCGGACAAGGAGCTCTATGTCACCACCAACGCGTTGATCTACTACGCGAAGGCCATCGCCCTGGCCAACCTCGGCCGTCATGACGAAGCGCTGTCCGCCATGGCGGATTTCACCGCGGCTTATGCGCAGGTGCCGGATAGCCGGATGCTCTTCAACAACACCGCAAGGGATGTCCTCGCCGTTGCAGAGGAAATGATGAAGGGGGAGGTGGCCTTCAAGGCTGGACGGAGGGAAGAAGGGCTTGCCCATCTTCGCACTGCCGTCGACCTGGACGACGGGCTTCAATACGAAGAGCCGTGGTCCTGGCCACAGCCAACGCGCCATGCCTTGGGCGCACTCCTGATGGAAGCCGGCAAATATGAGGAAGCCGAAGCGGTCTACCGCGCGGATCTCGGATTGGACGGCAAGCTGCCGCGCCCGAGCCAGCATCCACGCAATGTCTGGGCATTGCACGGATTGCATGAATGTCTGGTAAGGCGTTCGGAGAAGGTGGAGCTGCCGCACGTCAAGCTTCTGCTCGACCAGGCCATCGCGCGTGCGGACATTCCGATCCGGGCAAGCTGCCTCTGCCGGGCGAAGGCCGCGTAAAGAAGAGTTCGGGCAGATCAACGACTGGTTTTGGATGCCGCTAAAAAATGACCGGATACCTAGGCCACATGGCTGGGACCAGAGCGGGCGTCTATATCTTGGCGAGCTTGGCCTTCAGCAAACCTTCCGCCAGATGATCGAACACTACGCGGATCCTCTGGCTGGTGTGAAGTTCGCGGTGGGTGACCAGCCAGATTGGAAACGAAACCGGTTCGATATCGGAAAAGGCGGGAACGATCTCGGGGAACCGTGCAGCGATTTCATCCGCCATGATGGCCAGACCGAGTCCCTGGCGGACGAATTCCCAGGCGACCAGACCGCTGGGGGAGCCAAGGCGAATATTGGCCTCGGTCACCTTCAGACCGAAGGCGCGCAGGTAGCCGACCAGCTCTTCGTTGTTGTCGAAGCCGATAAAATCGAGATCTGGCGCATCGTCCCTCGTCAGGGGGCGGCCGAATTGTTCAACCAGTGATCTGGCGCCGAAGATGCGGGCCGGGGCCGCGCGCAGCTTGCGGGCATAAAGGTCAGGATGGTCCGGTTCGACATGTCGAATGGCAATATCGGCTTCGCGTCGGCGCAAGTCGCTCAAGCTGTTGGTACAAAGCACTTTCACTTCGACGCCCGGTGCCTTTTTGCGCAGCTCACGCAAAATATCGGGCAAGAGATGAGCTGCCATCAGATCCGTCGTGGAAACGGTGACCAGTCCTTCGACTTGCTGTGATTTGCCGGATGCCGCGAGGGATATCCGGCTGGCCGCGTCGCCCATGGCGCGCACATGATCAGCCAGTTCGATCCCGGCTTCCGTGAGGATCAGGCTCTTCGACACACGCTCGAACAGGGTCACGCCAAGTGTCTGCTCAAGCGCTGCCACCTGCCGGCTGAGCGTGGGTTGGGTCAGTCCGAGTGCCCGGGCAGCTGCGGAGAGAGACCCTTCCTCTGCCGTTACCAGGAACGCACGGGCTTGGTTCCAGTCGAATGTGATGGTCTGCCAGTTCATGCAAATATGTATATCAACTAGCCAGAATTCGGCAATTCTCATTCATTTCTGAAGCAAGTAGATTTCTTGTCGAAAGGAGACGCCAATGAGCCCGTCATCTTTGATGATCCAATTGGCAAACATCGTTCTTTCGGTTCTGGAGTTCCTGGCTTCACCCACTGGCGGCCGCGATATCGGCCGCGACATTCTTCATCAGATCGGTCTGCGCGGCGGCCGCAAGAAGAAGAAATAGCGGGTACGGGAGTTTCAAGCAGCCTGTGCTTCGAAGCTGTTTCGAAGCACAGATAACTGTGTGCCGGCTGTCATATTTGCAGTCGGACCAGGTTCGACCGGTTACTGCCGTTCCCGCATATCTGTTAGAAATGGACTATTCGCCATGGCGACAACATGGACCAATGAAATGCCGTCATCTGCCGGTTTCTGGAGCAAGGCTGCGCGCAAATATGCTGCGTCTCCCATCCGCAACCAGGAAGCTTATAAAAAGACGCTGGAGCGTACGACGGAACATCTGGGGCCGCAGGACAGTGTTCTGGAACTGGGCTGCGGCACAGGGTCGACGGCGCTTTTGCTGGCCGGCAATGTCAGGTCTTATCTTGCAACCGATTTCGCCAGCGGCATGATCGAGATTGCACAGGCGAAATTGAAGGGGGGCCCGGATACCGAAGATCATCCGCAAGGGTTGAGGTTTGCCGTTGCCGATGTCTTCAGCGACAAGGTCGAGCCGGGGGAAACCGGGTACGATGCCATCCTTGCCTACAACTTCCTGCATCTGGTGGAAAACGCCGAGGATACCCTGTCCCGTATTCATCATCTCCTGAAACCGGGTGGGCTGTACATTTCCAAGACCGTTTGCCTGAAAAGGCGCGCGTGGCTGTTTGCTCCTCTCGTCAAGGTGATGCAACTGGTTGGCAAGGCGCCTTTTGTCCGTTTCTTTTCCTTCGACACACTAGAAGACAGCATCCGGTCGGCAGGGTTCGAAATCATCGAGACAGGAACATATCCTGCACCCTACAGCCGCTTTGTCGTGGCAAGGAAGCTCTGACGGGGGGCGCAGAAGAAGAAGCGTCCCGGATATTTCTTAAATCGATTGAATTGGCCGGTTGCGGCGACTTGCAGATAAGGGGTGTTGAGTGCTAGGTGTGATCTGTCTCGCCACACTTGCTCCCTCGAAAGCTGCAAATGCTCGTCCGCGACCGCGCCTTTTTCGCGTCCATGTTCCTGACGGTTCTGGCCGACCAGATCCTCCTGTTTCTGGTGCCGCTGGTGATCTTCCAGATAACCGGCGATGTCGCCTGGTCCGGCCTTGCCTTCTTCTTCGAAACCTTGCCGCGCTATCTGACATTTCCAGTCGCAGGAATTCTGTGTGACCGGTTCTCGCCGATCCTGCTGCTGCGTATCAGCCGCATCCTGCGGGCTGTGGCCTGTATTGTCGGTATCGCCGGTCAGCTTGCATTTGGTGGGGTCTGGTGGCTGATCGGGCTTTCTGCCGTCGTCGGCATTTTCACGACGCAGGGAATGCTGGCGCTGGAAATGGTGCTTGTACGTGCCTTCTCCGACCAGCGTTTCGAAAAAGTGGCGAGTTACGGACAGCTCGCCTCGCAAATGGGCGTCGTGCTCGGTCCGTTGGTCGCCGCCTACCTCATGGCGTTCTGGCCCTGGCAGGCAGTGGTCGTGCTGGCAACGGTCCTGTTTGTGTTGGCCGATCTTGCGTTTTACTTCTGGCCCGGTCAGGCACGAATGGAAGACGCTCCAGGCAAGCGTGTTTCGCGCCATCCCGTGGCGGACCTCAATCACGCGCTCAAGCTGGTCTGGACATTGCCGGGCCTGACGCGGGCAATCCTGCAGGCCGCCGGCGTCAACCTGATCATTGGCGCGACGCTGGCAACGGCTGCCGCCATGATGACGGGCTTTTTCAGCCAAAGCGAACAGGTCTACGCCTGGCTTCAGGTCGGCGGAGCCCTGGCGACACTTGCCGTCCTGACGCTGACCGCACATGTCGCGCTCAGCCTGAAGACCCTCGGCGTTACGGCTTACGGGTTGATCTGCGCGGGGGCCGTGCTGACAGGCCTTGGAGCCCATCCGCTGATCTATGCGGCAGGTTTCCTGCTGATTGCCGGGTTCGACAAGATGTTCAACATCTATGTACGCACCTTGCGCAAGGAGATCATACCGCCGGAGGAATTCGGCAAGACAACCGGCGTGATCATCTGCCTCAACAATCTGTCGCAGCCGCTGGCTGGCCTCATCGTCGCCATCTTCGCAGCTGGAGACGACGCAAGGGCCGTCCTGCTTGGCCTTGCTGGCGCAATGGCAGTGCTGGGCGTCATGACATTCCGGCGCGCCGCCACGCAGTCGTAACACGTGGCATGGGGTTGCAGATCAGCTGATAGCCGGCTGGTCTCGCAAGGCCGTCAGTCCTTCTGCTGACCGTCTGACGATATCAGCGATCTCGGTGAGCTGGCCTGCCAGCGGGCTCCTTCTACGCCAGACCATGCCGATTGTCCGGGTCGGTTCGGGGGCTTCAAAACGCGAGATTGCCACCGATGCGGATCGGGTCTCCACGGGAACGGCCATTTCCGGAATCAGGGTGACGCCCATCCCCGCACTGACCATCTGGACCAGCGTTGAAAGGGAACTTGCGTCCAGCACTTCGCGCGGAGGACCGGATTGCAGGTTGCAGAAGGACAGGGCCTGATCGCGAAAACAATGGCCTTCCTCCAACAAAAGCAACCGCATCTCACGCAGGCTGTCGGCGCTCGGCATTGGCGCGTTGGCTTCCCGCGCCGAGCGCACCAGCACGAAGCGCTCGCTGAAAAGGGCCGTTTCGGCAAGCGTGCCTTCGGAAACCGGCAAGGCCACAATGGCCGTGTCGAGGCGGCCTTCGTCCAGCTCGTCGATGAGGTTCGGCGTCACTGTCTCGCGCACATGAATGTCCAGCTCCGGATAGCTCCTGGTCAATGCTCCGACAACGCTCGGCAGAAGATAGGGGGCGACAGTCGGAATGACGCCGATGCGCAGCCGCCCGACAAGCCTTTCGCGTGATGCCCTGGCAAGGTCACCCAGCTCCTCGGTGGCCCGCAGGATGTCGCGGGCACGCTCGGCGGCAACTTCACCAAAATGTGTCAGGCGGATTTGTCTGGCCCCGCGTTCGAACAAACTCGCGCCGAGCACTTCCTCCATTTCCTTGATCTGCATGGACAGCGCCGGCTGCGAAATGGCGCAGGCCTCGGCTGCCTTGCCGAAATGACCGTGCCGGGCGAGGGCCTCGAAATAGCGCAACTGTTTGAGGGTGATATTGATCATAAGATTAACTTATCGAACTTATCAGAAAATTCAACTTCCTCTGATCGATTGGCTTTGCTAGCGTCAATCTGCACAGACGAGATCAGGTGGCATGCAAACACCCCTTGCGATGCCGGTTGATTTTTGTGCGCGGAGATTTTGGGAGATTTGAGGAAACCGATCTGTCCCGGGCCCATACGGGCCTTGCGGATATCACGGGCGTCTCACGCGGCCCGAATAATCGAACGTTTCAGATGACAGTGGAGAGAGTTATGGACGCTAAGGTTGAAAAGACAGGCGGTTGCCCTGTAATGCACGGCGGCAACACGGCGATGGACAAGCCGGTAACGAAATGGTGGCCGGATGCGTTGAACCTCGACATCCTGCACCAGCGCGGTGCGCGCACCAATCCGATGGACCCCGACTTCGACTACCGTGAAGCCGTGAAGGGTCTCGACCACGAGGCAGTCAAGGCCGACGTCCGTGCGCTCATGACCGAAAGCCAGGATTGGTGGCCGGCTGACTGGGGTCACTACGGCGGTCTGATGATCCGCCTGGCATGGCATTCCGCCGGTTCCTACCGCATGCAGGACGGCCGCGGCGGCGCGGGCTCCGGCAATATCCGGTTCGCTCCGCTGAACTCCTGGCCGGACAACGCCAGCCTGGACAAGGCCCGCCGTCTGCTGTGGCCGGTCAAGAAGAAATATGGCAACGCGCTTTCCTGGGCCGACCTGATCATTCTGGCCGGTAACATGGCTTACGAATCCATGGGTTTCAAAACCTTCGGTTTCGGTTTTGGCCGCGAAGACATCTGGGGTCCGGAAACCGATGTCTACTGGGGCTCGGAAAAGGAATGGCTCGCACCGGTCGAGAACCGTTTTGAAAACGCCGATGATGCGACCTCCCTGGAGAACCCGCTTGCGGCGATCCACATGGGCCTGATCTACGTCAACCCGGAAGGCGTCAACGGCCAGCCGGACCCGGTCAGAACCGCAGCGCACGTTCGCGAAACCTTCAAGCGCATGGCGATGAACGACGAGGAAACCGCGGCATTGACTTGTGGCGGCCACACCGTCGGCAAGGCCCACGGCAACCGGTCTGCCGAAGGAATTGGTGTCGAGCCGGAAGCCGCCGGCGTCGAGTCGCAGGGCTTCGGATGGGCGAACACCGAACAGGGTGGCAAGGCTTCCAATGCGTTCACCTCCGGTATCGAAGGTGCCTGGACGCAATTCCCGATCCAGTTTGACATGGGCTACTTCGATTACCTGTTCAACTACGACTGGGAACTGCGCAAGTCCCCGGCTGGTGCCTGGCAGTGGGAACCGGTCAACATGCCGGAAGACAAGAAGCCGGTTGATGCATCTGATCCGTCGATCCGCCGGAACCCGATGATGACCGATGCCGACATGGGCATGAAGATGGACCCGGTCTACAACGAGATCTGCCGGAAGTTCATGGCTGACGAAGCCTATTTCCGCGATTGCTTCGCTCGTGCCTGGTTCAAGCTGACCCACCGCGACATGGGCCCGAAGGTCAACTACCTTGGTCCGGACGTTCCGGCTGAAGACCTGATCTGGCAGGATCCGATCCCGGCTGGTTCCACCTCCTACGATGTGGACGCCGTGAAAGCGAAAATCGCTGCCAGCGGCCTGACCGCTGCAGAGATGATCGCAACCGCATGGGACAGCGCCCGGACCTTCCGTGGCTCCGACAAGCGTGGTGGTGCCAATGGGGCGCGCATCCGTCTCGCTCCACAGAAGGACTGGGAAGGCAATGAACCGGCACGCCTCGCCAAGGTTCTGGCCAAGCTCGAGCCGATTGCTGCCGAAACCGGTGCTTCGGTTGCCGATGTCATTGTTCTGGCCGGCAATCTTGGTGTGGAACAGGCAATCAAGGCAGGTGGCTTCAACGTCTCTGTTCCGTTCGCTCCGGGCCGCGGTGACGCAACCGACGAACAGACGGATGCAGAGTCCTTTGAAGTTCTGGAGCCGCTCGCTGACGGCTTCCGCAACTGGCAGAAGAAGAAATACGTTGTCAGCCCGGAAGAGATGATGCTCGACCGTGCACAGCTCTTGGGCCTGACCGCGCGTGAAATGACTGTCCTGGTGGGTGGCCTGCGCGTGCTGGGCACCAACTACGGTGGTTCCAAGCATGGTGTCTTCACCGACCGTGAAGGTGCCCTGACCACGGACTTCTTCGTCAACCTGACCGACATGGCCAACAGCTGGCATCCGGTTGCTGACGGTACCTACGAAGTGCGCGACCGTCAGCTGGGCACGTTGAAGTGGACCGCAACCAGCGCAGACCTGGTCTTCGGCTCCAATTCCATCCTGCGGGCCTATGCGGAAGTCTACGCTCAGGACGACAACAACGAGAAGTTCGTGAAGGACTTCGTTGAAGCCTGGACCAAGGTCATGAACGCAGACCGGTTCGACCTGATCTAAGGACGGTATCTGCAATTTGAGACAGATGGCGGCGCCCCGGGGTTTCCCGGGGCGCCGTTTTCTTTGGGCGGGCTTTCCGTCCGGTGCTGATTTTGCGCTGCAGCAGATCATTTTCATCAGCACTAACCCTTATCTCCTTGAAAAGGTCATTGTTCCGTCACAAGGTTTATGTTGCACTGCGAAGCAGTTTCAGGTTGCGCTTGAGACAGCGAAGTGTGGTAGTCGGCCGGTTTCCCTCCGTCCTGGCCGCCCAAGGTTTCGGGAGCTGTGCGCATATGTTTGATTTGACGGGCCACAAGGCCCTTGTTGTCGGGGTCGCCAACGATCAGTCCATTGCCTATGGCTGCGCCAAGGCCTTCCGTGCGCAGGGAGCAGATCTGGCGATCACTTATCTGAATGAGCGGGCCGAAGCCTACGTGCGGCCTCTGGCCGAACAGCTCGATGCGGAAATCATTGCCCCGCTCGACGTGCGCGATACAGAGCAGATGGACGCGCTGTTTTCCGAGATTGAGGCCAAGTGGGGCCGTCTGGACACTTTGCTCCATTCCATCGCCTTCTCCAAAAAGGAAGACCTGCATGGTCGTGTGATCGATTGTTCCGCGGACGGCTTTTCGCTGGCCATGGACGTTTCCGTCCACTCCTTCCTGCGGCTTATCAAAAGGGCCGAGCCGCTCATGCCCCATGGCGGTACCTGCATGACAGTATCTTTCATGGGCGCGCAGAAGGTCGTCGAGAACTATGGCGTCATGGGCCCGGTCAAGGCCGCGCTGGAAGCGGCCACCCGCTACGCGGCAGCCGAGCTCGGATCGAAGGGGATCTCGGTCCATGCGCTGTCGCCAGGTCCGCTCAAGACCCGTGCCGCATCGGGGATTGCCGAATTCGACGCATTACTGAACGACGCGGCTGAGCGCGCGCCGACACACCAACTGGCCACGATCGACGATGTCGGGGCCTATGCCGCCTTTCTTGCCAGCCGGGAGGCGTTCAACGTCACCGGGGCAGTGCACCCGATCGACGGTGGCTACAGCATTCTTGGATAGGAGGTCCTGATGAAGGACATTTTTGACGCGCTTGAAAAAGGCCAGAACGAATTTCTGGAATCGCTGCATGATGCCACCGCCTGGGGCCCCTCGGAGCGTTTTACGGCACTGCAGGCCCAGGCGACGGAGCTGTCCAACCTGGCGGAACTGATGGGCAGGGGACTGACCAAGCACCTGACCCGGATCTCGGACGATCACAAGACCCGTTGGCAGTCGAATATTTCCGAGTTCGGCAAAGCCGTGGAAGCCATGGGCGGTGCGCAGGAAAAAGGGTCATTATACGAGGCCTGGGAAGACTACTGGAAGGATGCGGCCCAGCGAATGGTCCTCACAATGGACACGCTTCGTCAGCGCGGTGACATCTTCCTGGATCACGAAGAGGCCGGCTGTCCACCTGTCCTGATCTATGATTATGAAGTGGTTCTGGACGGTGCCGATCTGCCGCGCCCCAGCTGTTACATGTTGCTGAAAATCATTCCGCCCGCAGATCTGCCGTGCCGTGATCCGAAACCCTGGAAACGGCCCTATATCATCATCGATCCACGGGCCGGACACGGAGCCGGGATCGGCGGTTTCAAACCGGACAGTCAGGTGGGCGTTGCCCTGCATGACGGTCACCCGGTCTACTTCGTTGCCTTCAAGCGCATGCCGGAGAAAGGCCAGACACTGGCGGACGTCACCCATGCCGAGGCGGCCTTCGTGCGCAAGGTCATGGAGCTTCACCCCGAAGCTCCGAACCCGGTGGTGACCGGGAATTGCCAGGGCGGCTGGGCGACGCTGCTGCTGGCTGCCATGAACCCGGATCTGACCGGGCCGGTCATCCTCAATGGGGCGCCTGTGTCCACATGGTCCGGCCGGGTCGGTGAAAACCCGATGCGCTACAATGCCGGCGTCCTGGGTGGGACCTGGAACGCGATGTATTACTCCGACCTTGGTCACGGCATCTTCGATGGCGCTGACATCGTGCAGAACTTCGAACTGCTCAATCCGGCCCGGAACTACTTCGGCAAGTACTACGATCTCTATGCCAAGGTCGACACCGAGCCAAAGCGTTTCCTGGAGTTCGAACGCTGGTGGGGCGGGTATTTCCTGCTGAACGAAGCTGAGATGAAGTGGATTGTCGAGCAGCTCTTCGTCGGCAACCGTCTTTCCAAGAACGAGGCACAGCTCGAGCCTGGCCGAAACGTCGACATCAAGCATATTCGTGCGCCGATCATCGTTTTCGCCAGCTATGGCGACAACATCACACCGCCGCAGCAGGCCCTCAACTGGATCATCGACACCTACACGGATGAGCGGGAAATCGCAATTCGTGGCCAACGGATCATCTATATGGTCCACGAACAGGTTGGCCATCTCGGCATTTTCGTGTCCTCCAAGATTGCGAAGAAGGAGCACACGGAAGTCACCTCGACACTGAAGACAATCGAGGCGCTGGCGCCAGGCCTCTACGAAATGACCATCGACGACTATGAAGGCCCGCTGCTGGAGCGGGAATTCACGGTCAGCTTCCATGAGCGCAAGATGGAAGACCTGACGAAGATCGATGATGGCCGGGACGATGAAATACCCTTTGCCGCTGTTGCCCGTGCATCCGAGCAGCAGGCCGAATTCTACGATGTCTGCGTACGGCCTTTCGTGCAGGCTTTCGTCACCGAGCAGAGCGCAGATCTGCGTCGCAAGAGCCATCCGCTCAGAATGCAGCGTGCGCTGTTCTCCAGCCTCAATCCGGCTCTCGGCTGGTTGCCCGGCATTGCCGAACGTGCAAGGAACGAAAGGTCTCCGGCCGCTGCAGGCAATCCGTTTGTCGAACTGGAAAAGGTCAATGCGGCCCTGATCGAGCAGTCCATGGATCTTTTCCGGGATTTGCGCGACACAGCCTACGAGAACCTCTTCTATTCCATCTGGGGTACGCCCTACATGCGCTGGTTCGGCCGGACCAAGCAACCGGGTCGGACGCTGAAGCGCAAGGATGAGTTGCGCAGCTTGCCGCCGGTCCAGGCAGCCCTGATGCATATCGAGGAAGGTGGTTTCTGCGAAGCGGTGATCCGTATGCTGATCCTGCTTGCCGACAGCCGGGGCAATGTTCGCCGCGACCGTCTGGAACGCTCGGCCCGTGTCCTGACACAGGACGAACCGTTCAAATCACTCAATGCGGACGAACGCAGTTTCATTCTTCAGGAACAGACGCTGATCGTCGAATTTGCCCCCGAACTGGCAATCGAAACCTTGCCAAAGCTTCTGAAAACCCCGGAAGAGAGGGAACTCGCGGCCAAGGTTGTGCGGTTCATTCCCGGCGCAATAGACGAAATGACGCCGCATACACTGGAAACGCTGCAGCAGTTCCACAAGGTGCTGGGCCTGCCGCCTGTTTCGGGAGACATCACGGAAGATCCCCTTGCCGTGACCGATGTAGTCGTCGAGCCGGGCAAGGAAGACGCCCGAGCGGCACAGGAAGAGGCGGCGAGCAAGGCCCCTGCGAAGTCGGCGCCAACGCGGACAGCTCCCGTTAGGGCGGCTTCGGCTGCGGCAGTGCCGAGCAAATCGTCTCCTCGCAAGACTGCAACGCGAAAGGCAGCGGCGCGCAAGGCGACGGCTCCACGCAAATCACGCAGCAGTGCGAAAAAACCGCAGGAACCGGCTGAATAATAATAGGGGGCGTCCGGGCCTCTCGGACGCCCCCACAGAGCCCCCCTGGAATTATTTTTGGAGTTTGGCTCTGATCTGAAACGGTGTTTCGCTTAGCAGGCTAAGACATGTTGGCGGCAATCCGGCACAGGTGGTGCCGATGTCCAGCCGCCGGATTTGTCCGTTAAGCATAGCAAGATCGGTGCTGCTCACAAGTGCCGGAACGCTGCTTCCGGCAGGAATTTGAGCTGCCGAATTTCGAACTCTGTTTTTATTGCATTTTTCGCTACGCTCCAGCGTGATGGCGAAAGACAAACTTCCTATTCGCCACCCGAGTGCCTACTTCTTGTCCGAAGCAGAGCCGCTCGCGGTTCGGAATCCCGTGTACCTGGGTGAGGGAAAACCCTGCTGCGAGAGAACAATGAAGACAAAACTGGCGGAGCCGCATGTTCGACTGGGCCTATAAGAAACGCTTGAAGGACGACCTGGAACTTTGGGTCGAGAAGGGCTGGGTGAGTTCTGCCGGTGCAACGGCCATATTGAAGGAGCAGGATCAGGACGACGGTCGTTCACGCCTGCCCATGGCCCTTGCCGGAATTGGAATGGTCTGCGTGGCTTTGGCGCTGCTGGCGTTCATTGCGGCAAACTGGGGAGCTATCCCGAAGTCCGTGAAGCTCGTCGGCATTGCACTGCTTGTCGTTGCGAGCAACGGTCTTGCGGCCTTTGCCGCAACAAGAGGGCGCAAGGGTGTCGCGGATCTTGCCACTGGCTTTGCCACGCTGGTTTTTCTCGGTGGCATGGCGCTGGTCGGACAGATCTTCCACTTGCCTGCCGACTGGCCCGGTGGTGCTTTCCTTGTCTGTCTCGGTGCATTGGCTGCCGCGTGGCTCACCGGTTCGAAAACATCCCTGATCGTCGCTGCTGGTGCTGCCATAACCTGGCAGGTCATGCGGTCCGAATTCGGTTCGGCACCGCTGATGGAAGATCTGATCGGGCTTCTCCTTCTTGTCGCGGTGTTTGCACATCCGGTCGTTCATCCCGCACGGCTTTCGCGCTGGGCCGCGATTTCGCTGCTCTGGGTAACCTATGGCCGCTGGTTTGGCGAAACAGCGGAACTGATGAGCTCCAGCGATGATTTCATCACTGCAATGTTCCTAGCCGGAACCGGTGGTATGGCGGCCGCGATGATGTTGCTCGATCCCGTTGCCGATCTTTTCGTGAAGTGGTCAAGCGACCGGCCGACGCGCAGTCACGGGCATTGGCTGATGGCAAGGTCCCTTCAGGATGTCGGTATTCTGGTCTTGTCGGTGCTGGTCGTCCTGGCGCTCGTGTTTGTTCCCGAGGTCGCGGATGAACCGTCCTTGGGCGGCCTTGCAACACTCCCTGCCATGGTGCCGTTGGCCGTCGCTCTGGCTCTCCTGGTGACAGGCCTGCTGCTATCCTACAAGACCGTGAAGTCGGGGGCGCTCTTCGGGGCAACCGGCCTGGCGCTCGTGGCCGTGCTGATGCCGGTTCTGACGGCTAACGTTCTCGTTCTTGCAGCCTTTGTTCTGGCGGCACTGATCGGTCTGTGCGCACTGGGGACATGGTATAACAACAGGTTCTGGATGCTTTGTTCCTATTTCGGCCTGACTGCGGTCGCGCTCTGGCTGCTTCAGGTCACCATCGGCAGTTTGCTGGGGCAGTCGCTGTTCTTCCTGGTGGCAGGTGTTCTGCTGTTGGCAATGGCCCTTTGGCTGGCGCGTCTGATGAGGCGCGGTGGCCGGACGCCGGAACAAGGTGACGTCACCGGGGAGGTTCAGGAATGACCACGGCAACTGCAACTCCCGTTTCAAAACCGCAGTCCCGCGCCCAATGGCTGCTTTGGGGACTTCTGGCCCTGATCCAGCTTGGCCTCATCTCAATCCCGTTGTTCGACCGGCTGGACGTGCAACACAGCGGAACCGCTGTTTCGCTTGCCGTGGTGCCGGTTGACCCGAGAGACCTGCTCCGTGGCGACTATGTGGTGATCAATCTTGCGATCGGCACCATTTCCAGGACGGTGCCCGGTGCTGACAAGGTCCAGTCGGGAGACAGCATCTTCGTCGGTCTGAAGTCAGAAGGAACGGGCGCTGCCGTGCCGGTTCTGATCGCGAAGGAAAGAGCTGACGCCGGTGATCAGGCGATCGCCGGTACCGTTCGCTCCGTTCTTGGTGACGAAATCCGGGTGGACTACGGTATCGATGCCTTCTTCCTGCCCGAGGGCGAGGGACTTGAAATCGAACGCATGGACACATCGCGCATTCTTCTTGAAATCTCGTTGACCGAAGACGGCCGGTCGCTGCCGGTAAACCTGCTGGTGGATGGAAAAGCATTCCGGTCTGATGCGATCTTTTGACCTTCGGCCATTCTGGCGGTATGAGCGCGTCAGCTGAAACCCGTCTGAAAGACCGCCATGTCCGATCCCGCGCTCGATACACTCGTCTTGCCTCTTGAAACCGGGGCTGTCGAGCTCGCCGACAAGAGCCGCGTCCTGTTCCTGCGCGCAAGGACAGGGCGTCCGCTTGCAGCGCTTGCGGACGCAGATCTTGTTTGCGAACAGAGTTTCGCACCAGACCGGGATGCGCTGCAAAAGGCAGGGCTGAAGGTAGACGCGGAGACGGAAGACAAAAGCTTCGACGCAGTTCTCGTTCTTCCCGGTCGTCAACGGCAGGAAGCAAGGGCACAGCTTGCCCGTGCGGTTTCAAAGACACGGCCGGGCGGAACCGTGATGGCCTGCGCGCCCAACACCGAAGGTGCCAAGACGCTGGAAAGCGATCTTCAGGAGCTTCTGGGCAGCGCCGAGAAAATGACCAAGAACAAGTGCCGGGTTGTCTGGAGTGAACTTTCCGATGATAGCCTGAACACCACGCTTCTCGCCGAATGGCTGGTACTCGATGCGCCGCGGACCGTGCTTGACGGCGCATTCGTCAGCCGGCCGGGCATCTTCGCCTGGGACAGGATCGACCCGGCCTCCAGACTTCTGGCAGACCTTGTGCCGGCAACGCTGAAGGGCAGAGGCGCTGATCTTGGAGCGGGCTTCGGTTATCTGACACGTGCCGTTTTCGAGAAGGCTCCGAAGGTCACTTCGATGGATCTCTACGAGGCGGAAAAGCGTGCGCTGGATCTGGCCGAACAGAACCTGGCTGCCTTCAAGGGCCTCAGAACGATGAACGGCATCTGGTCGGATGTGACCCAGGGCATCGAAGGACCTTACGACTTCATCGTCTCCAATCCGCCGTTCCACCAGGCCGGCAAGGCAGATCGCGCTGACGTCGGTCAGGGCTTCATTCGCGCCGCTGCCCGCGGACTGCGGCCGGGTGGCGAGTTCTTCATGGTCGCGAACCGGCATCTTCCCTACGAGCACACGCTGGGCGAAGTCTTCGCCGATGTGAAACAGCTCGCCGACGAAGGTGGCTACAAGGTGATCCGGGCCGTCAAAGGCAAGGGAGGCCGGTAAGATGCGTCTTGTAAAACTCCTTGCCAATCTCGGCTATGGCAGCCGGAAGGAAATGCAGGTCGCCATCCGCAACGGGTGGCTCACAGACCGCGAAGGCAGCCGTTTGAAGGCGGATGCCAAGACCGCTCACGAGGACATCCTCTTCGACGATGAGCCGCTCGACCCCGCACACGGGGTGGTGATCCTGATGAACAAGCCGCTTGGCTACACCTGCTCCATCAAGGATCAGGGCCGGCTGGTCTATGACCTGTTGCCGGACAGGTTCCGCATGCGCAAGCCGGTTCTGTCCACCATCGGTCGGCTGGACAAGGAAACGTCCGGTGCCTTGCTGTTTACCGACGACGGCACATTCCTGCATCGCGTCATCTCGCCGAAGTCCGAAGTTCCCAAGATTTACGAAGTGACGCTCGACCGCCCGATGAAGGGCGACGAAGGCGCGCTGTTTGCCTCCGGCGACATGATGCTGGAAAGTGAAGACAAGCCGCTGAAGCCGGCGGAGCTTCAGGTTCTGGACGAAACCCATGCCCGGCTGACCCTGCATGAAGGCCGGTATCACCAGGTACGCCGCATGTTTGCAGCAACGGGCAATCATGTCACCGACTTGACCCGCAGCCACATCGGCGGCCTCGGTCTGGAAGGTCTCGAAGAGGGCAAATGGAAAGTGCTGTCCGAAGAAGAAAAGACACGCATTTTCGAAGGCGGATGAGGTCACGGTTTCCTGTTTCTGCTGCGAACCAGGATTTTTTTATGATGAGAGGTTTCTCTCTTAAGTTCAATAAATTCAGATGCTTATATTTCATCTGATCGCCAATTTCTGAAAAATTCCAAAAAAGATTTTCCCCTGCTGCATCTAAAATTCGATCTGCCGTGTTTCCGGGAAGTGAGGCCAATCCGATGCCTCCTGCCTTTGAAAGACGGAGATCTGAAATGCCCCTTATTGCACGTAGCCTTCTGACAGCATCCGCCCTTGTTCTTGCCGCTGGCGCTGCTCACGCGACCCCTGCGATCGGTCTTGCCGGTGAAAAGACCCTGGTGGTCATCGATAGCAATTCCGGAAAGGTCACCGACACGATGGAAGTTTCCGGTGTCGACAGCCTGCTCGGCATTGACCTGCGGCCGGCAACGGGGCAGCTGATCGGCGTCAGTGGCGCTCATGAAATCGTCGAGATTGATCCGAAGACCGGTGCGGCAACGGTGATTTCCAAGATGGACAAGATGCTGCCGCTGAAAGACGGGCAGCCTGTCATCGTCGACTTCAACCCCAAGGCCAACAAGTTGCGCTTCATGACCGGTGTGACCAACCACCGGGTTGATATCGAAAGCGGCAAGGTGACCGTCGATGGCAGCCTGGCCTTTGAGGAAAAGGACATGCATGCGGGTGAGGCGCCGAACATCGTTGCTGCCGCCTACATCAACTCCTACGGCCAGCCGGAAACGACGGCGATGTACGACATCGACGCGACCATTGGTGCCGTCATCCGTCAGACTTCGCCGAACGATGGCACCCTTGCGGCCGTTGGCAAACTGGGTGTGGACGCTGCCGAAACCTATGCCTTTGATGTCGCCACCGACGCGGAAGGCAACAACAAGGCCTGGCTGGCAACCGGCACGTGGCTGCACACCGTTTCGCTGGAAACCGGCAAGGTGACCGACAGCTGGGAGCTGGGTGGCCTGGAATGGCCGCTGCGCGACATCACGTTCATGACCGCGATGTAAGCCCCATCCAAAACACATACTGACAGAGCATCTTCAGCCCGCTGAATGAACAAGGATGCTCTGGGCTTTGCGGCCCCGTCCCACCTGGTGCGCAAAGCCGATTGCCGGAGCAGCCTGGACCACCCACCCCAGGCTGCTCCGGTCCCTTACCGGTACGACTGGTCCGGCAACGCTTCTGATGCGTAGCACTCAGGAGCCCTGGTGAGATTGAACAAGTGAGACCAACGTGCTGGATATGCCGGAAAGCGTAAGCGAAGTGGATCACGCGGCCCTTCTGGCCGCCTGTGCACGCAAGGACCGGCAGGCCCTGCGACAGATCCTGGAACTGGAAGGCCCCAAGATGCTGGGCATTGCCAAGCGCATGTTGCGCCGGCAGGACCTTGCTGAAGATGCGCTCCAGGATGCGTTGGTCCTGATCTGGCGCAAGGCTTCCCAGTTTGATCCTGCGAAGGGATCCGGACGCGCGTGGATCTACGCGGTCCTGCGGAACAGGACCTTGAACATGCTTCGTGACGGGGCCCGGGAATCGGCAACCGATGACGACAAGCTGGAACGTCAGATCGACGGCAGCGAACTGAACGAGGCGTGGGAAATGCTGGGCCATGACAGCGAGTTGCGCCGTTGTCTCGGACGACTGGAAACGGAAAAGCGCAGTGCCGTGCTGATGTCCTATATCTGGGGCTACACCCATGGTGAAATTGCCGGCCGGTTGTCGGCCCCCCTTGGAACGGTAAAGGCGTGGGTGCGCCGTGGCCTGACTTCCTTGCGGGAGTGCATGTCATGAGAACGGCCCGCCGAAATCTTGCTGAACTTGCCGACGAATTCGTCATTGGCCTGTGCGACCCAGAAGAACAGCGCGAAGTGGAAGATCGCCTGATGAAGGAGCCGGAATTGGCCGTTCTCGTGGAACTTGCCCGTCAGCGGTTCGCCGCCCTCGACGCCGCGACGCCCCGTGAAGCCGTGCCGGAGAGCCTTTGGCATCGCGTTGAAAGGCGTCTGGACGCGGTGGAAGAGAGTATTGCCGCTCCCGAGACGAAAGACAGTCGTGTTGAAGCGCCGGTGGATCTCAAGTCCGAGAGAGAAAAGCGCAGCAGGCCAATGATGTGGACGGCGGCAGCCAGCCTGGCAGCGAGCCTCGTACTTGCCATCGCGCTTGTCTGGAACCTCATGACGACAGTTGAACCGCAGGTGATTGCCGTGCTTGTCAACGATGCCGGGCAGCCTGTTGCGATGATCGAAGGGGCTGAGAACAACGCGACCCAGGTCACGCTTCTGGGGCAGACCGATGTCCCGGCAGGCACGATCCTTCAGCTCTGGACCAAACCGGATCCGGATGGGCCGCCGGTTTCCCTGGGCATCTTCGATGAGCCTAAACAAACGATCCTGCAAGCTGCCGGGTTGCCGGTTCCCAAGCCAGACCAGCTTTATGAGATCACCTTCGAACAGCCGGGAGGGTCTCCAACCGGGTTGCCGACCGGCCCCATCCTCGGCAAGGGTCTTGCGAGGGAGCCTCGCTGATCATCGGTGTGAAAAGCACCGGAAGGTGTAAAGAACTGGAGAGCGCCCGGACATGTTCGGGCGCTCTTGACTATGAGACCCTTAATTTCTTTTTCGGCTGAGGACTCGTATGCGGCTGTCGAATTCGCCGCGGTCGACATAACAGCCGCGCAGATGGCGGAACCCGGTGCCAGGGTCGAAAGCGGCTCGGCCATGCAGGACCCGCCGATTGTCAAAGATCACCATCTCTCCGCCTTTCAGCCGTGTGGTGATGACGTAATTCCTTGATCGGGTCATCTGTATCAAGGTGCGATACGCCCCGTAATAAGCTTCCATTCGATCGGCCGGCAGATCGAAGATCCCGGCGAGATGGGCGTTGAAATGAAACTCCTGCACGCGTGCGAACAGATCGAGTTCGATCACCGTGTGATGGCGGCGGATGTCGTAGTCCTCGTCGTGAAAGCGAAAGGGCACCGGCGTCTCGGCAAGGAGCCGGAAGGCCTCCGGATCGAGACGGGCGAGATCGTCCGCAATCGCGAAGCCGTCACAAAAGGTCGAACCGCCACCTTCTGCTTCATTGGCAAGACAATGCAGGAACTGGAAGCCTGGTGGCAATTCCTGATTGGCCAGGTCCGTATGCAAAGGAAGGGCATGGGACGTATAGGCCAGGTTGTTCGGGTTCGGTTTGGAAATGACCTCAAATGTCGTGCCGAAATTGGTCTCCCGAAGAAAACCGATCCTGCGGGCGACATCGACACCTGCCTCCACGTCGTCAGCCATGCCGTCGACAAGAGCAAGGCCGGTTTTCTTGGCTTCGATCAGGAAAGCGAGAAGGAGATCGTCGTTGACCATCAAGTCGGCGGCCGCCGCGCGCGGAAGGCTTTCCGGGACAAGATCACCGCGCCACAGCGCAGGCTCGATCTCGGCTGGATCGGCAAGTCCGACCCCTGGCCGGTGATCTAACAGCCAGTCGGCCCTGTAGCGGCTGACATGGCCGTCGCCGGACCAGGTTAGAATAATTTCATCCGCATCCTGTTCGGCCTTCACGATGGAAATATCCATCGCAATGCCGGTCAGGTCGAACTGGCGTTCCTGCGTTTGCGGATGAAACCCGCTCGGGCAGTTGTCGCGAAGCCAGATGAAGGGAAAGTCGGCGCTGGTGCCATCGGTCCAGGCGACAGAAAGCATGCGGTCTTCACCGCGCAAGGTCACGTTCGTCATTTCTAAAATCCGTTGATGTCTTGGAGAGTAGGGACACCGGCAAGAGCCGGCAAACATCAACGGTCGGCGGGGGGCGGCCACCACCAATAGGCCTTGTTATGCGGATTGCCGCCATTGCGGCCGAGAACAGAAACCATCCACGGAACAGCCTGAACGCAGGCGATGCCTGCTGTTGAACCTGAAAAACGCTACATCAAAAAAAGCACCCGGCAAATTAAATTCTGCCGGGTGCCAGTCATCTCAAATAAATGCAGTTTCAGTTCTTGGATGCCTTGGCTGCAAGGGCAATGGCGATGTAGCTCCAGCCGTTGATCAGCACCGAAATGCCGGCCAGAAGGCCAAGCGCCCAGGCGGCCGAACTCGGCAGCTCCAGCCAGATCATCGCGCCAGCCACAAGGGATACGAGCCCTGCGATCAGCACCCAGACCCAGCCGTCATGCGGCTTCAGTTTGAAGGCCAGCAGGATCTGGCTGATGCCCTGCGCCACGAAGATGGCGGCAATCACCAGTGTCAGCGCGATGGTTCCCGCGAGCGGGTTCACATAAATCACGATCCCGCCGATGACGGCGATAATGCCGGTGATCAGGTTCCAGAGGAAACTGGCGGTACCATGGGTCTTGAAGGAATTGTAGATCTGAACCAGGCCGCCGACGAATAGCACGGCCGCGATCAGGATCGTCACGGCAATCGACGTTGCCAGGGGAGCGGCGATCAGGATGATGCCACCTATGACCAGCGCAATGCCGAGCGCCAGAAACCAGCCCCAGTTGTCCTGGATCTTTCTTCTCATATTCTCTACGGCCTGAACAGCATCTGTCATTTTGACCTCCTCACGCTCCGGTTGCCGTTGTTGACCGTAACCCCTTTGCAAATAAACGCAATATCCTGATGACAAATTGCCCGGGAAGGGGATCGTTCGACTGTGACTTGACTTTTGATGTGTATATGCACACAAAGCCCGCATGGAAGAAGACGATTTCTCGCTCTGCGTTCTCGACAACGCGCGCAAGGCCGCACGTGCCGTCAGCCGGCACTACGACAAGCTGGCGCGGCAGGTTGGCATGACGGCTGGTCAGTTCTCCGTTCTTGTTTCGATCCGAAAATACGAAGGCGTGACGACGGCAGCACTGGCCAAGCGGCTGTCCATGGAACGAACGACACTGGTGCGCAATGTCGCTCTTCTGGAGCGCAAGGGGCTGGTCGCATCGCAACCCGTCCGGGACGGCCGCAGCAAACAGTATCGGCTGACCCCGAAGGGTGCGGAGCTTCTTGATACTGCCGTCCCGTTGTGGCGGCAGGCCCAGGCAGACGTGAAGGGACATCTCGGAAGCGATAAATTTCTGCGTGCCATCGACACCCTGAAACGGCTCTCGGAGCTATAGCCGGGCAAAAAGGATTTCCATTTCGGGCGGACTGGCAAACCGCCTCGACACATCTTAACTGCCGGGGCGGGGGCGCTGGCAAACCAATGTGAGGTAAGACATGCGACGTGTGGTCGTGACGGGACTGGGGATCGTTTCCCCGCTGGGCACCGGGGTAGATGCCTTCTGGAACCGGGTGAAAGACGGGAGCAACGGCATTCGCCAGATCACCCACTTCGATGCAGGTGAGCTGGCTTGCCAGATTGCAGGCGAGGTTCCTTCGAAAGCAGAAGACGAGCATGGCTTTGATGTCGATGCAGTGATGGATCCGCGCGAACAGCGCCGCTCTGACCGGTTCATCCATTTTGCCATGGGGGCGGTTCAGGAAGCGCTGGCCCATGCGGGTTGGGAGCCGAAGTCCGACAGGGACAAGGAACGCACAGGCACGATCATCGCGACCGGGGTTGGCGGGTTTCCGGCCATGACCGCCGGTACGCGGCTGGTGGACGAAAAAGGTCCCCGCCGGGCGTCGCCTTTTCTGGTGCCGTCGTTCCTGGCCAACCTGGCTGCCGGGCAGGTCTCCATCCGGCATGGCTTAAAGGGGCCGATTGGCGCGCCGGTGACTGCCTGTGCCGCCAGCCTTCAGGCCCTTGGCGATGCCGCCCGTATTATCCGTTCGGGAGAAGCCGACGTGATGGTGGCAGGCGGGTCAGAAGCCTGTATCGACAAGGTTTCCTACGCCGGGTTCTGTGCCGCGAAGGCCATGTCCTCCAAACGCAATGGCGACCCGGCCCATGCGTCCCGGCCATTTGACCAGGACCGTGACGGCTTCATCATGGGCGAAGGCGCTGGCATCCTGATCCTGGAAGACCATGATCATGCCACCGCCCGCGGTGCGACGATCCTGGCCGAGTTGGCCGGTTACGGCACCAGTGCCGACGCCTATCACGTTACCGCGTCTTCGCCGGACGGTGAGGGCGGTCTGCGGGCAATGCGGCAGGCCTTGTCGACGGCCAATCTCTCGCCTGGTGAAATCGGTTACGTCAACGCGCACTCCACATCTACGCCCGTCGGCGATGCTGCCGAAATTGCTGCATTGACAACGCTTTTCGAAAACCGTGGCAAGGACCTTGCGGTGTCGTCGTCAAAGTCGATGTTCGGCCACCTGCTGGGGGCAGCGGGAGCCGTGGAGGCAATCGCCTGCGTCAAGGCCCTGATGAGCGGTCTGCTGCCGCCTTCCCGCAATCTGGAAGCGGCCGACGAGGCCATGAGCCGGTTCGAAATGATCCCCGGCAAGGCCATTGCTCGTGACGTCAACCACATCCTCACCAATGGCTTTGGTTTCGGCGGTGTGAACGCCAGCGCAGTGTTCTCGAAGGTGTGAAACTAACAGACCGTCAGACACTGCTCATTCTTTGAGCTTTGTAAAATGAAAAATCCCATATATGAGAAGATTCTCATTTATGGGATTTTTCGATGTCGAACCTTGATAAAGATCTTGCCCGGCGGCTGACCGAGCTGCGACGGGCCAGAAACTGGCCACTGGAAGATCTGGCCGAACGCACCGGTATCAGCCGGGCCACCCTTTCGCGGATCGAGCGCGGCGACACCAGCCCGACCGCAAGCGTTCTCGGAAAACTTGCCGCGGCATTCGGCCTCTCAATGGCCGAACTATTCGGAGCAGCCTCCGCTACGATCGAGCGCCTTGTTCCTCGGGACGCGCAGGCCGTCTGGACGGACCGGGAGACTGGTTATGTCCGCCGAACATTAACGCCGGCAGCAAGCGGGTATCGCGGGGCCATGATCGAAGGTTGCATTCCCCCGGGTGCCACCGTTGCCTATGCCGCTCCGCCGGTTCCGGATCTGGAGCATCAACTTGTGCTTCTGGAGGGGAGCCTGCGGATGGTCATTGGCCCGGATGTCTACGACCTGGAGCCTGGTGATGCCCTGCGGTTCCGTCTCAACGCCCCCAACAGTTACCACGCGTCTGGACCGGTTCCGGCACGCTATTTCCTGACGGTGATCACGCCATGACACTTCCCGTTACCGAGACCGGACCTCTGCAAGTCCAGCCGTTCACGCCTGAAGCACCCGTCGATCTGATGTCCGCAGATGAGGTGCGCAGGTCGCTTCCCGCCCTGGGGCAGCTTCTGAAAGCATGTGTCGAAGATGGTGCCGGGATCGGCTTCCTGTTGCCGATGCCACAGGACAAGGCGGAATCCTTCTGGGCGAGCAAGCTGCCCGCCATCGAAAGTGGCGAGGCATTTCTGCTTGCCGCGCGTCAAGGTGTGCACATCGCGGGCGTGGTGATGCTTGTGAAGGCAGGAGCCGACAACCAACCCCATCGGGCGGACGTCGCCAAGCTGATGGTTCATCCGGAACATCGGCGCAAGGGACTTGCCAGAAAGCTCATGTCGGCCATCGATGGCCTTGCCCGTTCCGAGAACCGCTGGATGCTGGTGCTGGATACGGTCACCGGAGATCGGGCGGAAAAGCTCTACCCGACTTGCGGATACCAGAAGGTCGGCGTCATTCCGGACTACGCCTATAACAGCCGCGGCCATCTGGACGCGACAACCGTGTTCTTCAAGGATTTACGGTGAGGGGAGGCGATTTGCTCCGCAGTAGTGGCGGCGGAGGCCCGAGGCCCGGGTCTCCGCTGGGCTTTGCCTGGTTTGCCAGTCGCCAGGGTGGCTCAGCTGAGGAAGCAGACCCACCCCGCCTGCGTTAGTCGCTGAATTCCACAGAGTCCGCCTTGACGCCAAGTTCCTCGAGCACTTCCTGAACCGCCTCCATCATGGGCGGCGGTCCGCAAAGGTAGAAGCGGCGGTCCAGATCAGGCACGAATTCCTTGATCATGTCCGCGTCGATCATGCCGTGGTGGCTGCCGGCCGTGTCTTCGTCTGACAGAACGTGATCGATCTTCAGGCCGTCCATAGCCTCAAGTTCCTTGCGGTAGATAATGTCCTCCGAGGTCTTGTTGGCAAAGATCAGCTGGTTGCCGTTCAGCTTTCCCTTCTTCTCCAGGTCCCGGAATATCGCAAGGAACGGCGTAATGCCGGCGCCGCCGGCAACGAACACGCCCGGCTCGTCATAGCGGAAGGTCTTGAACGGATCGGCGATCAGCACGTGGTCGCCTTCCTTCAGCTTGTGAAGGCGCTCCGTAACCCCGTCATGATCGGGGTATCCCTTGATGGTGAATTCGAGAGTTCGCTCTTCGGGCAAGGACGTCATCGTGAAGGGGCGAGTCTCGTCCCGCCAGCCGTCTTCATCGAGCGCAATCTCTGTCGCGTCACCGACCTTGAAGTCGAACCCTTCAGGCTCGACAAGACGGAAGCGTTTCACATCGTGAGTGACCTGGTCGATCTTGAGAATGGTCGCCTTGTGCATCTGTGCGTCTCCTTCTTGCTCGAAAAGGAAACGCGACAGGTGGCGGCGGGTTCCGCCAGAACACGGTGTCCCGGCTGGGTGCCATAGGTCCGATTTGGTGCAATGTGCCCAGTGAGGCGCCTAGTGCTCCCGAGACCATGTGATCGCGGTGCCGGAGTGCAGAGCAGGGCGGTCCCAGAGTTGAATCAATTTCTGAAGTTGATGTGCCGAACAGCTTGCCTAACCCGCCTCGTTCAGCATTTCCAGCTCCAGCCACTGCTCTTCCGCAGCATCCTTTTCATTCGTGAGATCAGTTATTTGCTGGGATATCTTGGCAAATTTGTCAGGGTTCTTCACGTAGAGCTGCGGGTCGTTCATTTCCGCCTGAAGCATTTCGAGACGTGCTTCAAGTTTCTCGATCGTGTTCGGCAGGGTTTTCAGAAGATGCTGCTGGGTGAAGCTCAGTTTTGATTTTGCCTGAGGCTTTTGCGGCGAAGCCTCTGGAGCGGAAGGCTTTTCCTTCTTCACGGGCGCTGCCTTGTCGGCCTTGCGGGCGGTCACGCCTTCGCCGCGTTGTGCCAGCATGTCGGTGTAGCCACCGGCATATTCACGCCACAGGCCGTCGCCCTCCGAAACGATCACGGAGGTTGCCACCCGGTCGAGAAAATCGCGGTCGTGCGAGACGATCAGGGCCGTGCCGGGATAGTCGGCCAGCAGTTCCTGCAGCAGGTCGAGCGTTTCAAGGTCGAGGTCGTTGGTCGGTTCGTCGAGCACCATCAGGTTCGACTTGTTGGCCAGTGCCCGGGCGAGCATGGCGCGGGCGCGTTCACCGCCCGACAGCACACCCACAGGCGTACGGGCCTGTTCCGGCGAGAACAGGAAGTCCTTCATGTAGGACATGACATGCTTGGTCTCGTCGCCGATCACCACCGTATCGCCGCGCCCGCCGGTCAGGACCGAGGACAGCGTGTCGTTGAGGTTCAGGTTCTCGCGCTTCTGGTCGAGTGTGACCATTTCCAGGTTGGTGCCGAGCCGTGTCGTGCCCGTGTCCGGTGCCAGTTCGCCGGTCAGCATCTTCAGAAGCGTCGTCTTGCCGGCGCCGTTCGGGCCGACAAAACCGATCCTGTCACCGCGCTGGATGCGGGTCGAGAAGTCCTTGACGATGGCACGGTCGCCATAGGTCTTGGAAATGCCTTTGGCTTCGATCACCAGCTTGCCCGAAACTTCGGCATCCGTGGCAGCAAGCTTGGCGGTGCCTTGAGGCCCGCGGTGTTCCCGCTTCTGTTTGCGAAGGTCGGCAAGCTCGCGCACGCGCCGCATGTTGCGCTTGCGCCGGGCGGTGACACCGTAGGTCATCCAGTGCTCTTCGCGCTTGATCTTCTGCGCCAGTTTCTGCTGGTCGACCTCTTCCTGCTCGAACACCTCGTCGCGCCAGGCTTCGAAGTGGGCAAAGCCCTTGTCGAGCCGGCGGGCGACACCGCGGTCGATCCAGACAGTGGTGCGCGACAGGTTTTCCAGGAAGCGACGGTCATGGGAAATCAGCACCAGGGCGGACTTCAGGCTCTTGAGCTCCTGTTCCAGCCATTCGATGGCGGGAAGGTCCAGGTGGTTGGTTGGCTCGTCGAGCAGCAGAATATCCGGCTCGGGGGCGAGCGTCCGGGCGAGGGCAGCTCGGCGGGCTTCGCCGCCGGAAAGGGACTTCGGGTCTTCCGTGCCGCTAAGGCCCAGGACTTCCAGAAGATAAGCGCCGCGATAGGGATCGTCGCCCTCGGTCAGGCCTTCGTTGACATACTCCAGTGTGGAGGCATAGGCGGAAAGGTCCGGATCCTGCGGGAGATAGCGCACCGTGCGGCCGGGCTGGAAGAAGCGTTCGCCCTTGTCCATCTCCACCATGCCGGCAGCAATCTTCAAAAGGGTCGACTTGCCGGAGCCGTTGCGGCCGACAAGGCACATGCGCTCACCTTCGGAAACGGAAAGCTCGGCACCGGTAAGAAGTGGCGTGCCGCCAAAGGTCAGATGAACGTCGCGAAGTGTCAGCAGCGGTGGAGCCATGAGGGTCTTGTTTTCCCGGTCGGAATGTCGGATCGGCGCCCGGTTTACTGGCCGCGCGTGAACCGCGCAAGCGGCCCGGAAAGAACGCCCAGCATTTTTGATCGGGATCGGAGAGATTTTGGTGCTCGAATGCGTTATTCTGGGCAGCGTGTGGACAGGGGCGACCAACTGGCGCGGGGCGTGCGCCGACAGGAGAGAGCATCATGTCTGACCTGAACCTGGCGAAACGCGAAAGGGGCTCTCTTGCCCGTAAGCGGTTTCGGATCTGTCTTGCCGCTGTCGCCATGTGTCTGGCCGGGGCAGTCGCCGGCTTGACCGGCACATCGCCCGCACGTGCCGACGGGATCTATTTCAATGGTGTCGGTATCGGCTTCGGTTTCGGCAATCGTGGCTATCGCGGCGGCGCCTTCTACGCACCTTATGGTCTTTACGGCCCGCCTTACCGTCCCTATGGCGCACCTTACTATTACCACCCTTACGACATGCGGGCCTATCCCTACCGGTCGCGGGTCTATGTGAACCCGCCGCGCTATCGCGGACAACCGCAGCGTGTCCCCTATACCAAGACCGGACTGGCTCCTTTTACCCCTCAGTGGACGGCCTATTGCGCGCGGAAATTCAAGTCTTTCAACCCTGATACGGGCATGTATCTGGCTCATAGTGGAAAATATCGATTTTGCCGCTAGGATTGAAACATAATTGCGCGTGTTGAGGTCAAATTATTTGACCGCCGAGTAAAACAACGGAAAAATTTTCCGGTTTCGTTTAAAAACAAGCAAAAACATCGCCTTTTTGCGACTAAGGTCGAAATGTGCCGTTGGGGGATGCTTGATTGCTCGCAAAGAGCGTGGAATCTTGTGACCCATCGTTCCATTTGCTTCAACTATAACCCAAGAGGGGAGAGCGATATGTTCAAGTCCATGCGTGTGACAGCGCTTGCGGCTGCCTTGATGGCTGCTACATCTATTACTGCGGTTGCAGAGGTGGTCTACCACCGCGGCAACACTGCCGACCCGGAAACCCTGGATCAGCACAAGACCTCCACAACCTATGAAGCGCATATCCTGCGTGATCTTTACGAGGGCCTGGTTGCCTATGGCGCCGATGGCCAGATCATTCCGGGCGTGGCTTCGGAGTGGAAGGTTTCCGACGACGGCAAGACCTACACCTTCATGCTGCGCGATGATGCCAAGTGGTCCAATGGGGATCCGGTTGTTGCCGGCGATTTCGTCTTTTCGCTTCAGCGCATCATGAACCCGGAAACAGGCGCGAAATACGCCAACGTTCTGTATCCGATCCTGAACGCCGAAAAGGTCAACAAGGGCGAAGCCAAGCCGGAAGAACTCGGCGTGAAGGCGCTTGACGATCATACGCTCGAGATCGCTCTGGAGTCCCCGACGCCATATTTCATTGACCTTCTGGGCCACCAGACCGGCCTTCCGGTCCATCCGGCTTCCGTTGAAAAATTCGGCTCCGATTTCGTGAAAGCCGAAAACATCGTCACCAACGGTGCCTTCACCCTCGCAGAATTCGTGCCGAACGCACATGTGAAAGCGGTCAAGAACCCGCATTTCCATGACGCTGATCAGGTGAAGATCGACACTGTCTTCTTCTATCCGACCGAAGACCGTGGCGCGGCTCTGCGCCGGTTCCAGGCCGGCGAGTTGCACACCAACAACGATGCGCCGACCGAGCAGGTTGCCTTCATGCGTGAGAACCTGGGTGACCAGTTCCACGTGGCGCCGTATCTGGGCACCTACTATTACGCGCTTAATCACGAAGACGAAGTCCTGAAGAACCCGGACGTCCGCCAGGCTCTGTCCATGGCGATCGACCGTGAATTCCTGGCCGACGAAATCTGGGGCTCCACCATGGTGGCCGGCTATTCCTTCGTGCCGCCGGGCATCGGCAACTACGGTGAACCGGCCTATGCCGACTACAAGGACATGTCCCAGATCGACCGCGAAGAAAAAGCGATCGAACTTCTGACCAATGCCGGTTTCGGCCCGGACAATCCTGTCGAACTGACGATCAACTACAACACGTCCGAAAACCACAAGAACACGGCAGTCGCGATTGCCGACATGTGGAAACCTCTCGGCGTCAACGTCAAGCTGATCAACACCGACACCAAGACGCATTACGCCATGCTGCGTGACCGTCAGGACTTCGACGTCGCCCGCGCCGGCTGGATCGGCGACTACTCCGACCCGCAGAACTTCCTGTTCATGGTCGAGAGCGACAACGACGGCTTCAACTACGCCCGCTACAACAATCCTGAGTATGATGCACTCATGGACGAAGCGGCCGTCACGGTGGATCTGGAGAAGCGTGCGGACATCCTGAAGAAGGCTGAAGAGCTCTTCATGCGGGACCTGCCGTTCATTCCGATGATGTACTACGGTTCCATGAACCTGGTCTCCGACAAGATGGCAGGATTTGAGGACAACCTCCTCAACATCCATCCGTCCCGCTGGATGAGCATCTCCGAATAACCTGACAACATCGAGACCGGCAGGGCTTCCCTGCCGGTTCTTGCAAGGCGGCATCAATCAATCAAGATTGACCGAAAGACCGCCGTTTAACAAACAGAGGCAAAGCCTATGCTCCGATATGTCCTCGGACGATTGCTCGGCGCAATCCCGACGCTTTTTCTGATTGTCACGATTTCCTTTTTCCTCATCCGCATCGCGCCGGGTGGACCGTTCGATCTGGAACGTCCCCTAGAAGCAAAGGTGATGGAAAACCTGAACAAGATCTACCATCTCAACGAGCCCTTGTGGAACCAGTACCTGCTGTACCTGCAGAGCGTGGCTCGTCTGGACTTCGGTCCGAGTTTCTACTTCCGCGACTTCTCGATCAATGAACTGTTTGCGGAAAGTCTTCCCATCTCCATCCAGCTGGGCTTGTCCGCGCTCTGCCTGGCCCTGGTGGTCGGCGGGTTCCTGGGCGTGGCGGCGGCGCTGCGCCAGAACAAACCGGCAGACTATTCGATCATGGCTGCGGCAACGCTCGGTGTCACGATCCCCAACTTCGTCGTTGCGCCGATCCTGACCCTGATCCTCGGCGTGTGGCTCGGCTGGTTGCCCGTGGGGGGCTGGAATGGTGGGGCTTTCGTCAACCGGGTGCTGCCGGTCGTGACACTCGCGCTGCCTCAGATCGCAGTCGTGGCACGTCTGACGCGCGGCTCGATGATCGAGGCGCTCAGGTCCAACCATGTTCGCACTGCAAGGGCCTATGGGCTGACCTCCTACATGATCGTGGTGGTGCATGCGCTCAGAGGGGCGATCCTGCCGGTCGTTTCCTATCTCGGCCCGGCTGCGGCAGCGCTGCTCACCGGTTCCGTCGTGATCGAAACCATCTTCGGTATCCCGGGCATCGGCCGCTACTTCGTGCAGGGCGCTCTCAACCGTGACTACACCCTGGTCATGGGGACGGTTGTTGTCGTTGCCTGCTTTGTTATCCTGTTCAACCTCGTCGTGGATCTGCTCTATGCGCTGCTCGATCCGCGTGTGCGCTACGACTGAGGAGGAGACGACTGTGACCCTCACTGCAACATCATCCACCGGGGCGCCTGCGAAGGGGCGTTCCCTGTGGGACGACGCGCGCGACCGGTTGCTCGCCAACCGTGCGGCGGTCGCCTCCATCATCGTGCTTCTGACAATCGGCCTGATCTCGATCCTTGGTCCGATCCTGTCGCCTCATCACTACGACACAGTCTATCGTGACTACGTGAAGGTACCGGCCAGCCTGGAGGCCTATCCGAAGCCTGAGCAGGTCGAGCCCGGTTTCATGTCTTCCGCCAAACGGGCGCGTCTGACCGTGGATGCGTTTGAGCGCGAAGGCGACACGATTGTCGCCAAGGTCACCTCCAGCCGAGATATCGATCCCCGGTCAGTGCTGTATTTTGACCGTAGCGACCTGTTCAAGAATACCGAGCTGACGGACATGTCCGCAGACAACAAGTCTGCAACGGTCAGGGCCGACATCAACTTCATGCATTTCTATTTCGGCACCGACGCCAATGGTCGGGACATGATGACCCGGACCTTCATCGCCGGCCGCGTGTCACTGACCATCGGTCTGTTGGCAACCATCGTTGCGATATCGATCGGTGTTCTCTACGGGGCGACTTCAGGATATCTCGGTGGCCGGGTCGACCAGATGATGATGCGCGTCGTGGATATCCTCTATTCGCTGCCGTTCATCTTCTTCGTGATCATGCTCGTCGTGTTCTTCGGCCGCAACTTCATCCTGATGTTCATCGCCGTCGGTGCCGTGGAATGGCTCGACATGGCGCGCATCGTGCGCGGGCAGACGCTGACCATCAAACGCCAGGAATATGTTCAGGCGGCGGAAGCACTCGGTGTGGCCGATGGCGGTATCGTGCGCCGGCACATCATCCCGAATACGCTTGGTCCGGTCGTGGTCTACATGACACTTCTGGTGCCGAAGGTGATCCTGCTGGAAAGTTTCCTGTCCTTCCTTGGCCTCGGCATTCAGGAGCCGATGACCAGCTGGGGCGTGTTGATTTCCGAAGGCGCGCGAAATCTGCAAGGGGCTCCCTGGATGCTGATTTTCCCGTCCATCTTCCTGACATCGACCCTGTTTGCGCTGAACTTCATCGGCGACGGCCTGCGCGATGCCCTGGACCCGAAGGACCGGTGAGGAGAAGACCATGACCAGCGAAACCAAGAAAACGGTCCTCTCAATCAAGGATCTGAAGGTCGACTTTGAAACCGCGACGGGTACCGTCAATGCGGTTCAAGGCGTCGACATTCACGTCCAGGCGGGTGAAACCGTCGCGATCGTCGGGGAAAGCGGCTCGGGCAAGAGCCAGACCATGATGGCGGCTATGGGCCTTCTGGCGTCCAACGGGCGCACACGCGGCGAGGTGATCTACGAAGGCCGGAATATTCTCGGCTTGCCGGTGGGCAAGCTCAACAAGATCCGCGGTGCCAAGATCACCATGATCTTCCAGGAGCCGATGACCTCGCTCGACCCGCTTTACACCATCGGACGGCAGCTGGCCGAGCCCATGGTCGTTCATGGCGGGTTGTCGTGGAAAGCGGCCAAGGCAAAGGCCCTCGAGCTTCTGAAACTCGTCAACATTCCCGAGCCGGAACGCAAGATCAACGCCTATCCGTACGAGATGTCAGGCGGCCAGCGCCAGCGTGTGATGATCGCAATGTCGCTTGCCAACGATCCAGACGTGCTGATTGCCGACGAGCCGACCACTGCGCTCGATGTCACCACGCAGGCGCAGATCCTGGACCTTCTGGCGGATCTGCAAAAGCGGCTCGGCATGGCGGTGATCTTCATCACTCATGATCTGGGTATCGTTCGCCGTATCGCGGACCGGGTCTATGTCATGAAAACCGGTGAAGTGGTGGAAAGCGGCGAGACCGGGCAGATCTTCACCCGGCCTGCGCATCCCTACACAAAGATGCTTCTGGATGCGGAGCCGACAGGCCACAAGCTGCCGGTGCCGGACAGCGCGCCTGTTCTGCTGGAAGCGCAGAAGGTCGAAGTGGAATTCGAGCTCGATTCCGGTTTCCTGAAGCCCAAGCATGTGTTGCGTGCGGTTGACGACATCAGTTTCTCGCTGCGCAAGGGCCAGACACTGGGCATCGTCGGCGAAAGTGGCTCTGGCAAGTCCACCCTTGGTCGTGCAGTGCTGAACCTGTTGCCGGCCGGTGGCCGGGTGGTGTTCCACGGACAGCAGATCAGCGGCAAGAACCGTTCCGAAATGCGCGCGCTTCGCAAGGACATGCAGCTTATCTTCCAGGATCCTTTCGGGTCTTTGTCCCCGCGTATGACGGTTGGCCAGATCATTTCCGAAGGGTTGATGGTGCACGAACCCTCACTCAACGCCCGCCAGCGGGATGAGCGCGCCTGCAAGGCACTTGAGGAAGTGTCACTCGACCCGGTCATGCGCAATCGCTATCCGCACGAGTTTTCGGGCGGACAGCGTCAGCGTATCGCGATTGCCCGCACCATGGTTCTGAAGCCGGAACTGGTCGTGCTCGACGAGCCGACCTCGGCTCTCGACCGGACGATCCAGAAGCAGGTGGTGGAACTGCTGCGTGACCTGCAGAAGGCTCATGACCTGACCTATCTGTTCATCAGTCATGACCTTGCCGTCGTGCGCGCGCTGTCCGACACGGTGATGGTGATGCAACGTGGCAAGGTTGTTGAGGCGGGGTCCGCCGACGCGATCTTTGAGGCGCCTAAGTGCGATTACACCAAGGAGCTGATCGGGGCCGCAATGCTGACCCAGCAGCAAATGATGGAAAGCGCCTGAGGGCGAACCTTCAAAAAGCATCTCGGGTGCGCGGGCGGTCAATCTAAAGCGGTTGGCCGCCCGCAACCTGTGGGCTCCCGGTCTGTGTGAGCGGGAAGGTCGATTGAGCTTAGCTTAGCGCCAATTGAAGCCAGCTGCCTGAACAGGCAACGCGTCGAACTGGTCCTGCAATTCCACGATATCCGTACCGTAAAAGTGTGGAGCCAGCAAAACGGCGCTCGACAGGATATGAGCTCGAAGAGCCGTCAGCGTCGCGTCGACATCATGAGCTTCCAGCGCTTCGATGACGGACCGGTGCGGGGTCACATTCGGCCTGGTCCATGACGGTTCGGAACGCGGTCTCGAAAGCATGACCCGTTGCAGGATCATGAAGGTCCTGACCAGCATAGGATCCAGAACCGGCATCCGGGCAATTCTGAAGAGTTTCAGATGCAGGGCACGGTCGATTTCCGCACAGCCGAACACGTCCCGCTTGTCGCGGCAGGCTTCGAACTGGTCTTCAAGGTCATAGAGTTCGTTCACCTGGTCCTTGGTGACATGTTTGACCGCTTCCACGACGCCGGTTGATTCAATGTCGATGCGCAGTTTCAGCATCAGACGGGCTTCTAGCGGGCTGGGATCTGTGACGTAGGTGCCTTGATAGCCGCGGCGAACAACGAGGCCGCATTCCTGAAGCAGCATGAGCGCTTCACGGATGGTGCTCTGCGAGCAGCCATAGTCCTGGGCAAGGGATTGTTCTGTAATCGGGCTTTCCGAGGTCATTTCCCCGGTCAGGATCTGGCGTTTGAGGTCCTGATAGACTGCATCGGACTTGCGCGCGCGCTTGCCCCTGTTTTCCGCTTGAACCGGCGAACGTCTGTCCGCGGTAAGTAATACATTCACGTCGCTGCCCCCCACTGGCATCGCGTCTGAATGGCAACGCAAAGAAAGACCACAGCCGACAAATATCGCCGTCTGCAATCTCGCGTTTTTTTCTCCATCCGGCCATCCGCTGGTGCGAAGGAACGGTCAATGGGACGTGCCAACCACGCACAACCGCCTGAATACTGCAACCTGCCTGCATCTTGTGCCACCGATGAGGGTGGGTCTTGAACGTGCAGTTCAGGTGGAATTCCGGATCTAATATTTAGACGGCTGCCAAAAAATAACAATAAATGCATTGTTTCTCCGCCCGTCCACAAATGCAATCGCTAACTGTTTACGCATGGTAACAAGTTTGCGAGGCGGGCGGAGTGATCTTGATCAAAGGCGAGAAAGGCCCGTTCAGCCGGCAGCTTTCTCCAGTGCGGAGATCCAGTTTTTCCAGGCGATCTTCTCCAGTACCGGTGTATTGAAGCCGCGGCCGTCGAGCTCTTCCATCAGACGGGACAGACCGGTGACGTCGCCAATGTCGCGCGGCAGGACACAGCCGTCGAAATCCGAGCCGAGAGCCACGCTGTCTTCGCCGAGGCGGTCAACCAGATAGGCTGCATGGTCGGCAATGACCGAAAGCGGCGTGTCACGCGAATGACCGCCGTCCTTGCGCAGGAAGGCAACATGGAAATTGATGCCGACGAGACCTCCGCTTTCCTTGATGGCATCAAGCTGCTTGTCCGTCAGATTGCGGCTGCTTTCGCAAATCTTGTGAACATTGGAGTGGCTGGCAACGATCGGCCGTTCTGTAATGCGCGCCAGGTCCCAGAAACCCTTTTCGTTCAGATGGGACACATCAAGCAGCACCCCGAGCTGGTTGCAGGCGCGAACCAGATCTCGCCCCGCGCCGGTCAGGCCGGGGCCGATATCCGGTGAAGCCGGGTGCGCCATCGGCACACCGTATCCGAAATCATTCTCTCGGCTCCACACCAGGCCAAGTGAGCGCAGGCCGCGTCCGTAGAGTTCCTCCAGCGCATAGAGGTTGGTATCGATGGCTTCGGCACCTTCAATGTGAAGGCTTATGGCAATCTGGCCGGTTTCGATCGCTGTACGGTTCTCGTCCGGGGTTCTGCAAATGACGACATTGCCTTCCGACTGGGCTTCGATCTGCTCGGCCCGTTCCAGCATACGTTTTGTGAAATCAAACGCACTCTTCTGCGGTAAGGGCTGATAGTTGGCAGGGTCCTTCGGGTTGAAGGGGCGGGTGAAGTCCTGTTCCGGGTTGGAAGGTACGAACATGGCGAAAAGCCCGCCGGCAAATCCGGCTTCCTGCGCCCGCACCATGTCGATGTGGCCTGTGGTCGAGCGGTCAAAGAAACTGCGCTCGGTGCCTTTCATGGCCTCGATTTCTAGTTTCAGGAGTGTGTCGTTGTGACCGTCGAAGACGGGAAAAGGCGACTTTGAAACGTTTGTCTGCACGGAAGGACCTTGAGTGTGGGGTGGGCCGGAGAAGGTCGGCTGGGAATAATCTAAGGATTCATCTGAAGAATGTAAGGCAGTTCGGCGAATGTGACTTGCAACTGTTGAAAACCTGTCTCAAGAAGGAGCCAGAATTTGTGGAGGTCTCATGAAGCGTTCCAATTCGCCGCTCGATGTTGACAGTTCGCCAGCAGGTGGCGCGATGAACAGGCGTGGTTTCCTGGCCGCCGGCCTGGTGCTTACGGCAGCCGGCCTTGCAGGATGTCAGTCCGCCGGGCTGGTTGGTCTGCCGGATCAGGCCGATCTGCCGGACGAGCAGTTCGACTATGCGGCTGCCTATGCGGCATGGCCCGATGGCGATTACACCTGGCCGGCCATCAACTACAAGAATTTCGACCAGAAGTACTGGCGGCAGATCGTGGAGTACAAAACCCGCGAGCGGCCCGGAACCATTATCGTCGATCCTTATAACAACTTCCTGTACTGGACGCTCGGCAACGGCAAGGCGCTGCGCTATGGCATCGGTGTGGGCAAGGCCGGGTTCGCCTGGTCGGGCGAGGCGAAGATCCGCGTCAAGCGGCCTCATCCGATCTGGCGCCCTCCACGCGAAATGATTGCCCGCAAGCCGTCTCTGGAGCGTTATTGGGAAAAGGGCTACCCGCCCGGTCTGAAGAACCCGCTCGGCGCGCGCGCCATGGATCTGTGGCAAGGCGCTACTGACACGCTTTACCGTATCCACGGCACCAACCAGCCGAACTCCATCGGCAAGAGTGTGTCTTCGGGCTGTATCCGCATGTGGCAGCAGGACGTGATCGACCTGTACAGCCGCGTGCCGCTGCAGACAAAGGTGGTCGTGCTCAGCAAGGATCCCAACGCGGACGCCTAAGCAGTCACGCTGATGGAAATGGAAAAGGGCGGTACCTGTCGGTGCCGCCTTTTTTGTCGAGTGGTTTCAGGCGGCCCTGATCAGGGCCACGTCGTGGAACACGGCAGAGAAATGACAGACCGCGGCGGCCAGTACGAAGGCGTGCCAGATCGCATTCTGGAATGGCAGGCGTTTCCAGGCATAGAAGGCTGTTCCAACCGTATAAAGCAGCCCGCCCGCCAGGATCATGTAAAACCCGAATGCGGATGCTTTTTCGATCAGCGGATTGACGGCAAAAACGACCACCCAGCCTAGCGCGAGGTAGATGGGGACAGTGAGGCGATCAAGCCCGGTCAGATGTGCCAGCTTGACGATGGCCCCGGCCAGCGCACCGGTCCACACGACAGCCAGCAGCACGCCGCCCGTCCATCCGCCGATGATCATTGCTGCCAGGGGGGTGTAAGTGCCCGCGATCATCAGGAAGATGGCCGCGTGGTCGAGCCGCCTCAGGATCCCTGTCTTGTGGTCTTTCGCCAGCATGTTGTAGAGCGCGGAACAGATCAGCATCGCCATCAGGCAGGCAGCATAGATCATGACAGTGACCTGCCGGGCGGGATCACCCGCGTTCCAGAGCGTGGCTGCCAGGACAATGGTTGCCGTCAGCCCCAGGCAGATGCCGATCACATGAACGGCACCGTCGGCGACGAATTCTGCAAAGGTCTGCGGTCTGATTGTCGGCATCAAGTATCCCTCGGTCGTTCGGAGTGCGATTGCGTGATCCAACCCCTCTCAGCTGAACGTGCGGATAATTTGACGAAGCAAATTCGCAATGCCCAGGAGGGCCAATCGGTCTCAAACCATTTCAGCACCATTTATGGCCTCACACCCTAAAGCATGGCGTGAAAGTTTTATGAAAGCTTGATGGTGGCAGGCCGCATTTCCCCGGACTTGCCCAAAATTCTCAGACTTGCTTTAAAATTGGGCACCACTGGTATCAAATACATCCTTCCTGATTGCCCGCCATTTCGGAACGCTGCGATGATGAACCATCTCTTTGACGCCCTGACCGCCTTCATACCGAATCGGTCCAAGGTCTTTCTCGAAACACTGGACGGCGGAAAGATAACCTATGCGGACATGTTCGCGCGGTCTGCGCAATATGCCGGTGCCCTCCAGAAACTGGGTGTCAAAGCGGGAGACCGCGTTGCTGTCCAGGTGGAAAAGACGCCCGATACCCTGATGCTCTATCTCGGCACGATCCGTGCCGGTGGCGTATTTCTGCCTCTGAACACTGCCTATACCCCTGCCGAAATCGGTTATTTCGTTGGTGATGCGGAACCGGCTGTCTTTGTCTGCGACCCGGCCAGGGCCGACGAGCTGGCCGGAACGGCGCAAAAGGCCGGCGCACGATTGCACACGCTCGATCAGAACGGGGAGGGCAGCCTCAGTCTACTCGCAGACCAGATGCCGACGGACTATGACAACCGTCCGCGTGAAGACGACGATCTGGCGGCCATCCTCTATACGTCCGGTACTACGGGACGTTCCAAGGGAGCGATGCTCACGCATGGAAATCTGGCGTCGAATTCGCAGACCATGGTGAAATACTGGCAGTTCACCGAAGACGATGTGCTGTTGCACGCCCTGCCGATTTTCCACACTCACGGGCTGTTCGTTGCCACCAACTGTCTGATGATGGCAGGCGGTTCCATGTTGTTCTTGCCGAAGTTCGACCTGGATCAGGTTCTTGCCGCTCTGCCGAAAGCAACAGCCATGATGGGCGTTCCGACATTCTATACGCGCCTGCTGGCATCGGACCGGTTCACGCGGGATGTGGCGGCCCACATGCGCCTGTTCATTTCAGGGTCAGCCCCGCTCTCGGCAGAGGTGCACAAGGAGTTTCGCGAACGCACCGGACACGCAATCCTGGAGCGTTACGGCATGACCGAAACCAACATGAACACTTCCAATCCCTATGATGGTGCACGTCGGCCGGGAACGGTTGGATTTCCTCTGCCCGGGGTCGGGCTTCGCGTCGTCGATGCCAGAACCGGGCGAGAGCTGCCGGACGGAGAGGTCGGCATCATCGAGATCAAGGGCCCCAACGTGTTTCTGGGATACTGGCGAATGCCGGAAAAGACGGCACAGGAATTTCGGGCAGACGGCTATTTCATCACCGGCGACATGGGGCGCGTCGACGAAGACGGTTATGTTTCCATCGTCGGCAGGTCCAAGGATCTGATCATCAGCGGCGGTTTCAACGTTTATCCGGCCGAGGTTGAAGCGCTGCTGGACGAATTGCTGGGCGTCGCCGAAAGCGCGGTGATCGGCGTGCCGCATCCTGATTTTGGAGAGGCGGTGGTCGCCGTGCTGGCACCGAAACCGGGAGCCGAACTGGGCCAGGACGCCGTTCAAGCCTCCTTGAACGATCGTCTGGCGAAGTTCAAGCAGCCCAAGAAGGTCCACGTTCTGGAGGCCTTGCCGCGAAACACCATGGGCAAGATCCAGAAAAACGTGCTGCGTGAACGGTTCAGCGGCGATTTCGGCTGATCACGCCATCTTGCACTCACTCGCCAATCCCGCTTTTTTCGAGAAGGTCGAGACCTTTCAGCGTCGCTTCGCATGCAAGCCACAAGGATTTCTCTGAATGGACAACCTTGCTCAGCGTGTTGATGCCGATCATCAGCGTCTGAACCGCAAGTGCATTGCTGCGAATGTCATAGTCCTTCGGTAGTTCGCCGGTTTCGACACCCAGCTTGAGCAGTCTTTCCAACCGTTCCAGACTTCCGAAGATAACTTCTGCCAACACCGGCCCCAGTTCGGGATGGCTGCTGCAGAGTTCGCTAATTGCGTTGACAGCCATGCAGCCGCGCCATTCCGGGTCGCGGGCCCGCAGGCGGCATATGTCCTGAAAGAATTCAGTGATTACGCCACGCACCAGCTTGTTGGAATTGTCGTGAGCCAGAACCCTGTCCGGCGAGACCCGGGTGTAGCGGGCAAGCACTTCCTTGAACAGCTGCTCCTGGGAGCCGAAGGCGTTGTAGAAGCTCGATCGGGTTATCCCGAGAACCTCCGCAAGCGATTTGACGGAATTGTTGCGATAGCCTGTCTGCCAGATCTGGTTCATCACCACATCGAGCGCGTCTTCCCTGTCGAATTTGGACGGTCGTGCCATCGCTCTCGTCTCACGAACATGTTACGCCGATGGTTTTGTTCACATATGGACAAAACGCTTGTTTCAGTTTTATACACAAGTGATCAAAACGTAGCAAGTTCAAGCGCTGTCACGGACTGACGGGACGCATGGTCCGGTTCCCTCCAGTCGCGTCGGCGCCCCTGAAGACCACCTCGTTTCTTTTCCTCAGCCAAAGCTTTGAAGGAGCATAAGGCATGTTTGAGTACCACACCCCTGAAACTGCACCGCAAGGATCTCTGGACCTGCTCGAGAGGTCGAAGAAGGATTACGGCTTCTATCCGAAACTGCACCAGGTGATGGCCGAAGCCCCTTCCGTCTATGAAGCCTATCTGGAAACGTTCCGGCTATTCACTCAAGCCACGGATCTGTCGCCGACCGAGCAGCAGGTCGTGATGATGACAGTGAACTACCTCAACGAATGTCACTACTGTATGGCAGGGCACACCATGCTGATGAAGATGGTCAAGGTGCCGGATGATGCGATTGCCGCCTTGCGCGTTGGAGGACGCCTGAACGACCCGAAACTGGAAGCGCTTCGCGTCTATACGCGAACCCTCGTCGAGCAGCGTGGACATATCGGTGACGATGCGTTGAAGGCATTTCTTGCTGCGGGTTATTCCAAACGGCAGGCACTTGAAGTTCTTGTCGGTATCGCCGCCAAGACCTTGTCGAACTTCACCAACGCGCTTGCTCACACTGAGCTGGATGAGCCGGTCAAGCAATTTGCCTGGAAGAAGGAACCGGAAATGGCGTGACCTTCCAGGTCACTTGTTCCGGCACTCGGGAGCACTCAGCTCCCGGGTGCTGAATGGTAAGCTGGTGCATCATTGGCGAATGACCTGAAGCCATAGGCGCAGCACAGGGCGATCAGTACACCCATCACCCAGAAGATGGAGCCGAACCCTGCCTCCATCGCCAGCAGCACGCTGCCCATTGTGACACCGAGTGTTCCTCCAACCAGACGCGCCGTGATGACCAGGCCACTGACCTCTCCCTGCTTTTCCGAAGGGACCGCGTTGGCGGTGATCCGCCCGGTCGGGATCATCGCAAAGGGAAGGGCAATTCCCCAGACCAGAAGAGCCGGGGCTAGCACCAAATAGTTTTCCGCAAGGGTGAGGGTGCCGATAGCAATGTTGGCCAGAGCCAGAACCGCGAGGGCTACCAGAACCGGCTTGCGTGAACCGTGCCTGTCTCCCAACTTGCCGGCGGGTGCTGACAGGAAGGGAAACGGAAAAACGGCGACGACAGTTGCGAGACCTGCCGCCAGCGCCGTGAATTTCATGTCGAGCTGCAGGAAATGGGGCACGAAGATCGCAACGACGATCTTGTTCATCTGTGTCAGAAGGATCACGAGAACACTGGCGTGAAACGCCTTCAGTCGAAACAGGTGCACATCGATCAGCGGCATCCGTTGCCTGGCTTCAAAGGCTACGAAAAACACGATCCCGGCAATTCCGGCCAGCAAGCTGCCAAGGATGAGTGGCGTCATCCAGCCAAAGTCGGGACCTTCCATCAGGCCGAAAATGATCCCCGTCATGCCAACAAGCAACAGGAACAGACCTATCCGGTCTATGAGCGGGCGGGCAGGCGTTTGCTGCGGCGGTTGCCAGAACAGGCAGGCAAGCACAGTTCCAACGGCGACAATGGGAATGTTGACCCAAAAGACCCAGCGCCAGGAAAGAAAATCAGTCAGGACACCGCCCAGCAGCGGTCCCGCGGCCAGGAATATCGTTGCCATCCCCGCCAGAATGCCGATTGCACGGCCCCGTTCTGCCTTGTCGAAGGTGAGGGTCGCGGCTGCGAGCGTCATCGGGAACATCACTGCTGCGCAAAGGCCCTGGACGATGCGCATGCCGATCAGCAGTTCAGGTCCGTTTGAAAATCCGGCCAGAAGACTGGCGAGCGCAAACACACTGGCGCTGACAATTAGGGCAGGGCGCAACCCGAAAAGGTCGATCGCCTTGCCGCCGATAGCGGCGAAGCAGGTGAACGTCAGCATGTAGGCGTTGATGATCCAGTGGGTAAGCGTCGGCGATAGCCCCATCTCGGACCGGATTGCCGGAAGTGAAACGCCAAGGATTGTCTCGTCCAGCATCACCAGGCCGCCAAGCGTACCCATGGCCAGAACAAGCCCGCGTTTGCGATCCTTTTCGGAGAGTGAAGCCACTGCCTGTCTCCCCCGTTCGCCGGAAATTACCGGCTTTTCCCCTTCTCCCCTTGAAAAGCTTACGAAGGTTACTGTTTCGCGCCTAGGTTTTTTTCAATTCCGACCCTGCAGTTTGACCCGTTCCGCCGAAGGCAAGCGTCGACAAGGCCCTGTCGGACTGGTGGCTCCAGGCGGTCAAGGCAGATGAGAGGCGTGCCGCCGGACTGTCCTGCGGGTCCGAGGCGCGACGAACACACCACCAGTCCAGCGAAACGCCACCTTCGGCAATCGGGCGGGAAACCAGTGTTCCGTCAGCCAGTTCCGGCTCGATGGCCCACTTGCTGAAGATGGCAACGCCGAACTTGGCGCGCACCAGATCGATCACGGCTTCCGGTGTCGGCATCGGGGTCAACCGCCGGAACGGCTGGGTGGGGGCGCCAAGCAGGGTTGTCCAGTCAAATCCGGGTTCTGCGGTCAGCGGATAAACGAAGAAACGCTCATCGCCCATGTTCTCGCTGTTGACGACAGGCTCTGCGGCAAGCGGGTGATTATGCGCCAGCACCGCGACAATCGGGTCGGTGCCCAGCTTCACCGCGCGCAGCGAGGCAAGTGCCGGTTCGCGGCCGAAAACCAGCGAAACATCCACGGAACCGTCGAGGAGCGAGGCCAGGGGATGTGCCGTCGCACGCGATGACAGATCGACCGACAGTTTCGGGTCGGCCGTGTCCAGATATTCCAGAAACGCTGGAAACCAGTGATAGCGGCTGTAGGTTGCCTGGCCGAGGCGAACGAGGATCCTGGCGTCCCTTGCCGAGGCTTCAAGATCCTGCTCCAGACGAAACAACTCGCCCAGAAAGGTCTCGCCCAGATGCCGCAGACGCTCGCCCTCCGGCGTCAGTTCAATCCGGTTCTCGGCGCGGCGTGCCAGAACCACCCCCAGGCGGCGCTCTGCTTCCCGCAGCCTGTGTGAAGCTGCAGACTGGGTCACGCCGAGACGCGTGGCGGACGCGGTCATGCTGCCGGTCTCGCCAAGCGCGGAAAGAAGGGTCAAGTGATGGAGGGCCAGTCGAGGGATCATATTTGTATGAAAGCATTTCATGAACTGAATGAAAACTAGGAATTTTGTTTGCTCATCGTTGCGCGGTATCGACAAGGTATGAGCAACATCACTTTTCCTCACATCAGCCTTGGGACGACTGGGGCTACACTCGTCATTGCAGCCTCCGCAGCCTGTTTCGGCCTCGTCCCGATCTTCGTGCGGGAGCTTCAGGGACTGGGCGCCGGCCCGGCCACAATCGCGCTATATCGTTACGGCTTTTCCGTCCTGTTCCTGCTTCCCTTTCTGCCGTTCGAGAAGCGCAAACGAGGCGGCGCCCTGTTGATGGCGGGGGCGGGTCTGGTGCTGGGGCTCAGCCTGATCGGCCATCTGGAGGCGATCCGCGTGGCACCCGTTGCCGCTGCCGGTGTCGTCTACATGTCCTATCCGGTTTTCGCGGCCCTCTTTGCCTGGGGTCTGCTCAGGCAAGCGTTGACTTGGAGATCATTTGCCTCGGCAGGTCTGGTTATCCTGGCAGCCGGGCTGCTGCTCGATCCGTCGTCGCTATCTCCCGAGGCACTGCAGGCGCTTTTATGGGCCATTCCTGCTCCCATCGCGTTCGGCTTTCTGATTGTTGTCCTCAGCGGGCTGGCAGGCGAGTTGAATTCGCTGGAACGGACTGCTTGCGGACTTTCCGGGTCCGTCATTGGTTTGTTGCCTCTCGCGATCAATGAAGGGCAGGGCTCAGTTCTGCCGGCAAGCACCGGTCAGTGGGGCCTCATCGTCGCCATGGGACTTGGAACGGCTCTTGTTCCGCAGATCCTCTATACGATCGCCTGTCAGAAGGTTGGGCCTGTTCGCACCGCGGCTGCGGGAAGTTTCGAACTGCCGACCATGTTTCTGGTCGGCTGGCTGGTCTTCGGCGAAGCGATTGGCTTGAGGGAGTTGCTGTCCGCAGCCGTGGTGTTGTCGGCAATCCTGATCGCGCCATCCATCGTGGCGGGACCCCGATTGGATCGGGAAGTCGCACCGACAACATAAAATCTTGGAGTGAAGTATCTTGATGTTGAGATAAAAGTCACCTATCTCCTGTTCAGCCCGATGGATATATGCCCGGAATAGACTGGAGACACTGCTCATGACTGCCCGTACCCCCGATCATCCGATTGAAAACCTGTTCGTCGACCGCTGATCACCACGTGCCTTTGACCGGTCGACGATCGAGGAAGCGGATCTGAAAACCATTCTGGAGGCTGCCCGCTGGTCGCCGTCTGCTTTCAACATCCAGCCTTGGCGTTTCGTCTATGCCCGCAGGGGCGATGCCGACTGGCAGGTCCTGGTCGATCTTCTCAACCCGTTCAACCGCGACTGGGCGCAACACGCCTCCGCACTTGTCTATCTGTTTTCCGACAGCGAAGTGGACGGCAAGGAAGGTAAACCGAACAGAGCCAACGGCTTGCACACTTTCGATGCCGGTTCAGCCTGGGCGCATGCGGCCCTGCAGGCAACCGCACTCGGTTTTCATGCGCATGGCATGGCCGGGATCCTGAAAGAAGAGATCCACGAAAAACTCGGTGTGCCAGAACGCTACCTGCCTCAGATTGCCATTGCCATTGGCCGGCGGGGGGACACAGCGGACCTGCCTGAAACCTTGCAGGAACGTGAAACCCCAAGCAGCCGCAAACCGCTGGCTGAAATCGCTTTCGCAGGCGCCTGGGCCTGACCGCCGAGGTCGGCACACAATCACTTTCCCAAAAAGGCAGCGGGCTGATTCCGCTGCCTTTTTGCTGCGGCAATCTGCAAGGGGTTTTTCCGGTGGCAGCAGGTATAGGTTTGGCAAGTCGAATTTGCTGGAGGGAGCCAGGACATGGCCATGACCGACAAACTGCCGGAAGAAAGTCTCCTCAATACCTATAGGGCGGCCGACGATTATCTCGACACCTTTTCCATCCCGATCCGCGGACGGGAAGACCTGTTGACCGCAGATATGCGCGTACTTGCCGAACGCATTCTGATGGCAGAAATCGGCTGGGTGACTGCGCTTCTCTCGTTCCGCGACAAGCTTGCAGGGCTCGTCGGCATGAAAACAACGAAGGCTCTGGCACAGGAACAAGGTGCCGATAACATCATCTGCAAGGGCGAGGGAGACCGGATCGGTTTCTTCAAGATCTATTCGGTTTCAGAAGATGAGATCATTCTGGGCGAGAACGACTGGCACCAGGATTTCCGTGTCTCCGTGTTCCGCAAAAGGGGAGGAGCCGCGCGGATCTATGTCTCGACCTGCTGCAAACGGCATAACCTGGCCGGTCATGCCTATCTTGCGATGATCCTGCCGTTACACAAGATGATTGTCAAAACCCAGCTTTCCAGGGGGACAGCCCTCCAGCACTGGGCAACTCAGAACGCCAGGTGACCCGTTTTTCTCCAGACGCGGGCGCCCTGGGTTGTCGTGATTTCCTGCCGGGTTCCCGCCGGCAGGCGTATCCAGGTACCTTGATCGTGGCGGCCGCTCTGGTCTTCGAAACTGCCTTCAACGACAAAATACTCCGCTCCGCCCGGGAAGGTTTGCGGAGCCAGTCTGGCGCCTCTTTCCCAGTCGAGCATCACCACTTCCTCTTCCGGCCGGATGAACAGCGGCAGGATGCTTTCTCCGGGTCTGCCGGCCTGCCAGCCGCTGGGGTCCAGAGTGTTCACCCGGACAAAGGCATCATCGTCAGGCTGCATCTGACGTAATTTCACAAGGATGACGGCGCCAGGTTCGCTCGAAGGCACATGGCTGGAGCCCGGAGGATTGCGCACATACATGCCTTTGGGAAAATCCCCGCTTTCATCCGAGAAAACGCCGTCCAGAACCAGAAATTCTTCACCCATGTCATGCTTGTGGGCGGAAAAGGCAGAGCCGGGAGCGTATCTGACCAGACTGGTGGCTCGCGCGACCTCTTCACCATCGCGCTCCAGCATCCTTCGCTCCACACCTGCCATTGGTGAGGGCACCCAGTCGAGCGTGGCGCTGTCGACGATTGCAGGCTGCGTCAGGTCTGCATGAATTTTCATCCGGTCCATCCCAATATGATTCTTATTATGTTCACATGGGGCAGGATATCCCCATTTGGAAGGGGACAGATTTGAACTCGTTGTGAAGCCTTTCAGGCATTGCAAGCAATCGAGCGAGCCAAATCAGAGCCTGCATATTTCTCACGGCTGCCCGGGCCTCAGGACGGGCTGGCCTGGGACTGACCCTCCCCATCGCGTTCCGGCCACAAAAGGCGGTCATATTCTCCGGTGTCGCGAAGCTTCCTCAAACCTTGGTTGAACCGGGTGCACAGTTCCTCACCGCTTTCGATGTTCCTGGAAACGATTACGCGGTAGTCCCAAAGGACGTTGACGTTTTCCAACGACTTGAAACGCGCGGTCTCCTCGGGAGAAAAAGCGTCAGCCAATGCATCGGCAGCCACCTCTCCGTTGCCCATGACCACATCGACACGCCCTACATCAAGCATCTTGAAAAGGTCTGCCAGGGAACTTTGGCGATAGACGGTGATCTGATCTGCGGTAACCAGTTTATCCAGGTCCTCCCCAAGGGCTGCACCGTCTAGTGCGCCAAGGCTCAATCCGCTGAGGTCCTGCACATTTTGCGCATTCACAGGTCGGTCTGACGAATAGAAGAATTGCTCGCGCTCAACCAGAACCGCGTCGCAGAAATGAAAGAAAGGTTCTCGCTCAGCGGTTTTGCCCCAACCTGCGGAAGCCTGCCAGCGGCCGGATTGGGCTTCCAGCAAGGCACGTTTCCAGGGAAAGAAGCCGTACTCCACCGTAAGGCCTTCAAGTTCGAAGGCCTTTGCGACGACCTTGGCGTAGGTTCCGTATCCTTCGTCACTTTCGGAAAAATAAGGGGGCCACTCACCGACGGCAATACGGACGATATCGGCTTTGGCGGGATGCACCGCAAGCGCAAGGATCGACAACACAGCGCCGGCAAGCAGCGTTTTGAGTTGTATTAAAACGAGCCGGCACGAAGAGCCTGCCAATCCATTGACTGTCACAGCGATTTCCCTGAAAAAGCTCCCGTTCTACCAACCTTAGCACAGAAGTCCTGCGTGGCACCTGGCAAAGCCGACATTGCTTAACGCAGGCCCGAACCGGATTTGCGGCCTCTTCTGGAGGCAGCCTGTCACTTAAAGGTTGCTATTCGGTGGAATTCTGGGAAAACCCGGCTTTCCCGGCAGGCTGGCTTTGCAAGTGGCACGGAATCGTGCTGACTACCGCACTGCACGAAATCCAGAAAACGGAGAAGCCGCAGCGCTGCCGAGGCTGCAAGAAAAGTGGTCGCATGACGGTACAAATCGATATCGGGGAAATGACAGGCGGCGCACGCGCCGGTCTTGATCTGGAAGAACTGCTGGCAACGCGCCTTCTGGTGCAGGGCAATTCCGGCTCGGGAAAGTCGCATCTCCTGCGCCGGCTTCTTGAACAGTCCGCGAGCTGGGTCCAGCAGGCCATTATCGATCCCGAAGGCGACTTCGTGTCTCTGGCAGATAAGTTCGGCCATGTCGTTGTCGATGCGGTCGGCACCGAAAAGGATCTTCAGATGATCGCCGCACGGGTGCGCCAGCACCGGGTATCGGTGGTACTCAATCTGGAAGGTCTTGATGCCGACCGGCAAATGAAGGCGGCTGCAACCTTTCTCGACGGCCTGTTCGATGCGGACCGCGATCTCTGGTATCCGATGCTGGTCATCGTTGATGAAGCACAGCTCTTTGCACCTGCCGCCGCCGGCGAGGTGACCGAGGAGGCCCGGCGCCGTTCCCTCGGAGCCATGACCAACCTGATGTGCCGCGGCCGCAAACGCGGACTGGCCGGCGTCATTGCCACCCAGCGTCTCGCCAAGCTTGCCAAGAACGTCGCCGCAGAAGCGTCCAACTTCCTGATGGGCCGTACGTTCCTGGATATCGACATGGCGCGTGCTGCCGACCTTCTCGGCATGGAGCGGCGCCAGGCCGAAAGTTTCAGAAATCTCGACAGGGGTCACTTCATCGCTCTCGGACCGGCCATGTCGCGCCGTCCCGTTCCGGTCAAGATCGGCCCGGTGGAGACCATGGGGCGGGGCGGAACTCACAAACTGCTGCCACTGCCGGAGCAGCCCAAGGAAGACGCCAAGGATCTGATCTTCACGCCGGGAGCGGACGAAGTTCAGCCGGTCCGCCAGCGTTTCGTCGAGCCTGTGGTTTCGACCGGTGACGTGCTCGATCAGCTCAGCAGTGCAGAACGTGCTAGCGCTGAAGACGTGCCACAGGCTGAGAGCCTGCTCGATTTTGGCGAACGCGAGCAGAAAATTTCGGAAATCATTGCAGGTATTCTGGAAGACGAGGAAGCTGCGTTCCAGCCGATTGCAACGCTGTATCAGGACTTCCAGGTCCGCTGCCGCATTTCCAAATTGGCGGGCGGCGCACCGGACCTGCAGACTTTCCGAGAAAAGCTCTCCGTTGCCCGTGCAGGCGTTGAAAAGGGCGAAATGGACGACGGAGCCTGGGCCCAGGCGGAACTGATCGCCTCCGAATTGCCGGAAGACATGCGCGGTGTGTACCTGTTGCTGGCAAAGGCCGCGATCGCGAAGGCGCCATGTCCCGGCAACATTGAAATTGCCACCGCCTACGGCACACGGTCTCCCGGCAGGGCGCGTTGGCTGTTGAGCCATATGGAAGAACGCGGATTTCTTGTCTGCGCCACCGACTTGCGCGGCAATCGTATCGTGACGCTGACCGACCTTGGCTGGCAAACGGCACCGGGTGACGAAGCCGCCGCCTGACGCGGCCTTTCCAGCACACTGACTGGCGAGATTGCAAACTTTCGCGCATGCTTTTGCAGAAGACTGCAAGGGAGGCAAACATGACGCTGGAAGAGACCATCGACATCTATTGTGCAGCCTGGTCTGAACGTGACCCATCCTATCGGCAGGATCTGCTCGGCAGGTCCGTAGTGGAAGATGTCAGATACACGGACCCGGAAACCGATGTGACCGGTATCGCTGCGCTGGTTGACCACATCTCCGGCGTTCTGGCCAAAAGGGTCGGTGCGAAGATCCTTCGGACCAGCAGTGTCGACAGCCACCACGGTTCAGCGCGGTTTGCCTGGCAGATGGTCAATGCGGACGGAACGGTGCTGCCGGAAGGACTTGATGTCGTCTGGATTGACGACCAAAGCGGCAAGCTGAGCGCGGTCTTCGGCTTCTTCGGGCCACTGAAGCGGGAAGGGTGACTGGCAATGGTTCCACGCCAGATCTCGCGCTGTTCACGCAGGCACTGAAATCTGAACGCTCTTCAAGTGCAGTCTGCCCTTTGGGGGCCGAAGGTCTGCACGGCAATGACAATCAAATCGCCGGACGCATCCTGCGGCCCGGCTCAGTCCGGGTTGCTTCCGCCGGTTTCGATGCCAGCAGATAGTCGAGTTGTGAAAGCTCCACCGAAATGCCGTCGATCGTGCGTGTGAGCACGCTTTCCAGATAACTGCCGCCAGGAGACCTGTCCCGGATCGCGATAGCCCGCTCCCGCGCCTTGCGCAGGTAAAGCATCATGGTGCGGACCTCGCCGCGCGTGACGGAGGTCAGTTGTTCCGTGCCTGGCGTCGACGCGGCAGCGGAGGAAACAGCGCAGGAATGCGCAACAGCAGTGTCGGCGAGCCGCATCGATCTTCTCCAGTGTTCCTGTTTTGTTCTTTTTACGTCAGCTCGTATTTTCATTCAAGTGTGGAATCTCAAAACAGCTATTTCCGAGAACGGGAAATATGCCGGGCAAAACAAAAAAAACCGGGCTCGCACAAGGGTTTGCGCGAACCCGGTTTGTGAGGTTATGTGCCTGACTTAAGCAGCGCGAACGCGGCTCAGGAAGTCTGCAATGGTGGCCTGCAAGCCCTGGGCATGTTCGGAAACCGACTGGGAGACCGACAGGACGTCGGCTGCCGAGCTGCTGGTTTCCTCGGCTGCCTGCATCACGTCGCCAACGCTGTTGCTCATGTCGCTGGTGCAGCTGGCTGCCTGCTGGACATTGTGGCTGATCTCGTTGGTGGCATCACCCTGCTGCGAGATCGCCGCGGCAATGGCCGCCGTGAACTGGTTGACCTCTTCCATTGTGCTGGCGATTTCCTGGATCGAGCCGACGGCATTGCGTGTCGAGGACTGGATACCGGTGACCTGCGTGGAGATCTCTTCCGTCGCCTTGGCGGTTTGCGTGGCCAGTTCCTTCACTTCCGCGGCAACCACCGCAAAGCCCTTGCCGGCTTCTCCGGCGCGAGCGGCTTCGATGGTGGCGTTCAGCGCCAGCAAGTTGGTCTGTTCGGCGATCGCCTGGATGAGGCTGACCACTTCACCGATCTTCTGCGCGGCGCTGTCGAGGCTTCCGACCTTGTCGTTGGAATCGTTGGCGGCACGGGTAGCGCTCGTGACGACTTCCTTCGTCTGGCCGATCTGGCGACCGATTTCGGAAATCGAGGCGGACAGCTCTTCAGCGGCGGAGGCCACTGTCTGGACGCTGCTCTGTGCAACTTCGGAAGATCCGGCAACCGATGAAACCTTGGCGGAAGTGTCGCGCGCGATCGCATCGAGAGAAGCCGCGGTCTGCTCCATGCGCTTGCTGTTGCCGCTGACCTGGTCGAGAACGGCGTGGACGTCGCGCTCGAAGGTTTCGATCAGGGCTTCGACAGTCTTCTGGCGCTCCAGCTGGCTGTGTTGGGCCTGCTCGGTGTCGTTCTGCAGCGACCGCCGTTCGGTTTCGTTTTCAACGAAGATTTCCAGCGCACCGGCCATCTGGCCGATTTCGTCCTTGCGGTCGAGATAGGCCACCGGCGTATCGACATCGCCTTCGGCAAGCTTGCGCATGCGAGCGGTCAGCATTTGCACCGGTCCGGCAATTGTGGAACCAAGCATCCACATCAGGAACGTGCCGGCTACCAGCAGGCCGAGGGCGAGCAGCAGGCTCATCTGCATGGTGGAATTGGCGCTTGCCAGAAGTTCGCTCTCGTCAACGGCGACAACGATGAACCAGTGCTGGCCGGTGCCGTCCAGTTCGAAGCCCTTGATGGCTTCCACGGTACCGTTTTCGGTCGTGAAGGCAGCTTCATTCTTGATCGACTGGATCTTGCCGACCATTGCCGCATCGGCCTTCTGGCCGAGGAGGGCTGCGTCCGGATGGGACACCCATACACCGGTTTCACTGAGAAGGCCGACATAGCCGCTTTCATAGGTCTGGCCGGCGCTCACCGCCTTCTGCAGGCCTTCCAGCGACACGTCGATGGTGGCGCCACCGATGCCGCGTCCGGAAGCATCCTTGATCGGCGAGGAGGCTGTCGCCATCAGCACGTCGACATTATTGACCGGGTAGAGATAGGGCTCGGTGACCGTGTCGTGGCCCAGGTTCTTCGGCTTGTCGTACCACTCTTCAGAGCCGCTATCGCCACCGAACAGGAGCGGTTCCCAGGCGACTTTTGCACCGTCGTTATAGAAATACGGAATGAAGCGTCCCTTGTCGTCGGAGAAGTTGGCGCCTGCATTGTCCGCGTCATTGCCGGCCATGTCCGGTTCCAGGATCGCACCGCCGCCGACAAAATGTTTGTTCTGGCTGATCTGGTGCTGCATCACGGCTGCATAGGCGTTGCGATCGCTAACGCCGGCTTGCTGCATTCCCTCCAGGGCATCGGCCGCAGCGCGGGCCGCAAGCTGTGCCTGTGCCAGTGTCTTGCCGGCATCCAGAGCAAGTGCCTCGGCAGTCTTGCGGATGAGATCTTCACCCGATTTTTGCGACGTGGCCTGGGTCATGAAGGTGACGGCAAGAATAAGCGTCAGGAATCCAACCAGGAACACGCCGCTCGAGGCGAAAAAGATTCGATTTCTAAGAGACATGAAAAGCTCCAACGGTGAGACTGCGGGAACCCTAGGAGACGCACGTAAAGCAAAGCTTACGTTCTGCGGCTTTTTTGCATTGCGACAGGAGAAAATCCGGCGCGTTCGCAAAAGCATCGACATGCCGCTTGATCCCGGGGATCAAAATGGTTACATATGCAACTAAATTCATCTCCGAACCGGGAGGACGTCATGGATCAGAGAACCGACAGCAATCAAAATCTAGCTGGAAACGGCCGTAACACGGCGGATCTGGAATATATGCCGGGCTTCGGCAACGATTTTGAAACCGAGGCTCTGCCAGGCGCCCTGCCGCAGGGTATGAACAGCCCGCAGAAATGTGCCTACGGCCTATATGGCGAGCAGTTGTCCGGCACCGCCTTTACCGCGCCAAGCCATCAGAACGAGCGGACCTGGTGCTATCGCATCCGCCCGTCAGTCAAGCACACCAGCCGGTTCAGGAAGATCGACCTGCCTTACTGGAAGTCGGCTCCGAATGTCTGCGACGACGTGGTTTCGCTCGGCCAGTACCGCTGGAACCCGGTGCCACACACGGATGAAGGCCTCAACTGGCTGACCGGCATGCGCACCATGACGACAGCCGGCGACGTCAACACACAGGTTGGCATGGCCAGCCACATCTACCTGATCACCAAGTCGATGGAGGACGAATATTTCTACTCCGCCGACAGCGAATTGCTGGTAGTTCCGCAGGAAGGCGTCCTCAGGTTTTGCACCGAGCTGGGCGTGATCGAGCTGGAGCCGAAGGAAATCGCAATCCTTCCGCGCGGCCTCGTTTACCGGGTCGAGCTGGTGGAAGGTCCGGCGCGCGGGTTCGTCTGCGAGAACTACGGCCAGAAATTCGAACTGCCGGGCAGGGGGCCGATCGGAGCCAATTGCATGGCAAACCGCCGTGACTTCAAGACGCCTGTCGCGCACTACGAGGATCGCGATGCCCCGTCGACGGTGACGGTGAAATGGTGCGGCCAGTTCCACGAAACAAAAATCGGCCACTCGCCTCTCGACGTTGTTGCCTGGCACGGCAACTATGCGCCCTGCAAATACGACCTCAGGAACTATTGCCCGATCGGGTCGATCCTGTTCGATCATCCCGATCCGTCGATCTTTACAGTGCTTACCGCTCCGTCCGGCGTTCCGGGCACCGCCAACATCGACTTCGTGCTGTTCCGCGAGCGCTGGATGGTGATGGAAGATACCTTCCGGCCCCCCTGGTATCACAAGAACATCATGTCGGAGCTGATGGGCAACATCTACGGCCAGTACGATGCCAAGCCGCAGGGCTTCATTCCCGGTGGCATGAGCCTGCACAACATGATGCTGCCGCATGGGCCGGACAACAATGCCTTCGAAGGCGCTTCGAATGCCGACCTGAAGCCGGAAAAGCTCGACAACACAATGTCCTTCATGTTCGAGACCCGTTTCCCGCAGCACCTTACGGAATTCGCCGCCAAGGATGCTCCGCTGCAGGACGATTACATTGACTGCTGGGACTCGCTGGGCAAAAAATTCGATGGCACGCCCGAAGGGACCTGGAACAAATAGCCAAATCATCCAGGATTTGACCAACCGCAAACGGCAGATTGATCCGCACCGGTAGGTTACCCTGAACCTCCGGCGTCCCGCCGGGGGCGGACAAGAACAAAGGCAGGAAGCCGCTGGAGGCTTCCCGGGAGAAACATCGCCGGGCACCACGGTCTGGCGAACATTAGGAGCTGAAAACCCGATGAAACTGGCAACGCTCAAGGATGGCAGCCGCGACGGCAAGCTGGTGGTGGTCAACGACCGCCTGACCTTCTGCACCGACGCAAGTCACATCGCGCCGACTTTGCAGGCAGCGCTCGATGACTGGGAACATGTGGCGCCGAAGCTGGAACTGCTGGCCGAGAGCCTGTCTCACGAAGCCGTACCGACGCTGCGTTTCCATGAACACGATGCTCATTCGCCGCTGCCGCGTGCCTACCAGTGGGCGGATGGTTCGGCCTACGTCAACCATGTCGAACTGGTGCGCAAGGCGCGCGGTGCGAAGATGCCGGAAAGCTTCTGGACAGACCCGCTGATGTATCAGGGCGGTTCCGACACATTCCTCGCCCCGCGTGATCCGATCTCCATGCGCGATGAGGCCTGGGGCATCGATATGGAAGGCGAAATTGCTGTCGTCACCGGCGATGTACCGATGGGTGTCAGCGCGGAAGCCGCGCGCGATCACATCCTTCTTGTGCTTCTGGTCAACGACGTTTCCCTGCGTGGCCTGATCCCGGCAGAACTCGGCAAGGGCTTCGGCTTTTTCCAGTCCAAGCCGTCTTCCGCCTTTTCGCCGGTTGCCGTCACGCCGGATGCGCTCGGCGATGCCTGGAAGGGCGGCAAGCTTCACCTGCCGCTGCATGTCGACCTCAACGGTCAGCCGTTCGGCCGCGCAAACGCGGGCATCGACATGACCTTCGATTTCGGCCAGCTCATTGCCCATGCGGCAAAGACCCGGCCGCTCAGTGCCGGCACGATCATCGGTTCGGGCACGGTCTCCAACAAGCTGGACGGTGGTCCGGGCAAGCCGGTGGCAGACGGTGGCGTCGGTTATTCCTGCGTTGCCGAGATCCGCATGATCGAAACGATCAACACGGGCGAAGCCAAGACGCCTTTCCTGAAGTTCGGAGACACTGTCCGCATCGAAATGCTCGACACCGAAGGCCATTCGATCTTCGGCGCCATCGAGCAGACCGTGGAGAAATACGAAGGGTAGTGATCGGACCTTCCGGGATCTCGACACCATTTTCGGCAAGCAGCCCCTCCGCCTAGTGGGGAGGGGCTCGGGGGTGCGATTTTCCATCCACGAGAAAGACAAGAGCGCAGCGTTGGGTTGAGCCCTTCCGCCGCCAGAATATTTCAGGGAGAGGGCAATGCCTCACGTCGACCCGCTTGACCGGGCGGATCTGCCTCAGTTCGAGGAAAAATTCGCGCGTTACGATGAAATCCGCGGCTTTCTGCCGAACTCGATCCTCACCATGGCGCGCCGACCGAATATCGCCAAGGCGTTCATGGAACTCAACCAGGCCATCCTTTATGAAGGCACGGTGCCGGAAGACCTGAAGATGATGGTCGCACTCATGACGTCCATGGCGACCGGCTGCCGCTATTGCCAGGGCCACATGGCCAATCTGAGCCACGTCTACGATGTACCGGACGAAAAGATTGCCGCCGTATGGGAATGCGAGACTTCGCCGCTCTTTACGGAGGCCGAAAAAGCGGCGCTGGTGCTGGCCCGCGAGGCCGCAGGTGTTCCGAACGACGTGACCGAAGCTCATTTTGCGGCGCTCAAGCCGCATTTCAACGACGCCGAGATTGTCGAGATCGTCGCTTCGATCGCGCTCTTTGGCTACCTCAACCGGTGGAATGACACCATGGCAACCACAATGGAAGCCCATCCGGCTGCCGTCGCCAAAAAGGCGATGCCCGCATGGGACGAAGGCAAACACGGAGCCTCTGAATGAGCAAGCAATTCGCATCCGCCGGAGACATGACCGAGAAGAAGATCTCCTTCACCGAGATCGGCAAGGATCTCTGGGCCTTTACCGCTGAAGGTGACCCGAACACCGGCGTCATCATCGGCGACGACAGCGTCATGATCGTCGAGGCGCAGGCGACCCCCGAACTCGCCAACAAGGTCATTGAGAAAGTGCGGTCCGTCACCGACAAGCCGATCAGCCACCTTGTGCTCACGCATTACCATGCCGTTCGCGTGCTGGGGGCTGCCGCCTATCGGGCGCCGACCGTGATCATGAGCCAGAAGGCCCGTTCGATGGTCGTGGAACGGGGCGCGGAAGACAGGGAATCCGAATTCATGCGCTTCCCGCGTCTGTTCATGGGCTATGAAAACGTCAACGACATTCCGCCTCTGACCTGGCCAACCACCACCTTCAACGACCGCATGACTGTCTATCTCGGCAAGCGCCGGGTCGACCTCAGCTTCCTTGGTCGCGCCCACACGGCCGGAGATATCGTTATCCACGTGCCGGACGCGAACGTCATGTTCACCGGCGACATCGTCGAATACCACTCGGCCTGCTATTGCGGCGACGGCCATTTCAACGACTGGCCGACAACGTTGGAAGCGATCCGTTCTTTCGATGTGGAGGCTATCGCGCCTGGCCGCGGCGATGCGCTGGTCGGCAAGGAGATGGTGGGCAAGGCGCTGACCAACACCGCCGATTTCGTCTCTTCGACCTATCGGCCGGTAGCCCGGGTCGCCCAGGGTGGCGGATCGCTGAAAGAAGCCTGGGACGCCTGCCGTGCCGAATGCGATCCGAAGTTCAAGGATTACGCCATCTACGAACACTGCCTGCCGTTCAACGTTGCCCGGGCCTATGACGAGGCTCTCGGCATCGACACGCCGCGCATCTGGACGGCGGAACGCGACGCCAAGATGTGGGCGGATCTGCAGGGCTGACCCATGAACACTGTCCTGGACCACCTCCGCCTGATGGCCCGCAACAACGCCTACGCGAACGAACGTCTTTACGACGCCTGTTGCCGGTTGTCGCAGGCGGAGTTCGAGGCGGAAAGAACCGGGTTCTTTCCCTCGATCCGGGAAACGCTCAACCACAATTGGGAAGTGGACCGATACTATCTGGATGCCTTGAAGGAAGAGGGGCAGGGGCTGTCGATATTCGACACGCCGCATCTTGCCTCTGCAGCAGGACTCAAACCAGCCCAGGAGAGTGTTGACGAGGCTATGATCGCATTCTGCGACCGGATGGTGGAAGGAGACCTGGACCGGAATGTCGCTCAGGACCGGGGCACGAGCGGTGTCTTTCACGAGACGATCGCCAACACGTTGCTGCATCTCTTTCAGCACCAGATCCATCACCGGGGGCAGGTGCATGCCATGCTGGCAGGAACGAGTGTTGCGCCGCCTCAACTTGACGAGTTCTTTTTGGAGTTCGATCGCCACCCGTCGGCGCAACGGTTCTGGGAAACTGGCTAGCGCTTCGGTGCAAGGATCAGCAGGGCGAGCCAGGTGAGGCCACCTGCAAGAACTATGATCTCGCTCACCACGATGGCGATGCCGACCATGCTCCAGTTGTCGGCAAGGACGGTGGCAGGAGCGGCGATGAGAAGCGCAAGGGCGACCGCGGACATCAGTCCGGCAATCAACCGGAATGTCCAGCGTCGGCCGGATGTCAACATGTTCTGGCGTGTCAGGACTGGCATGTCACACCTCCTTCTTGGGGGATTGTCTAACGAAAACGCGCAAGCCCCCCTGCGGGTTCCGCGAAACAGGCAAAGGCGAACCGGTTCACGATGCCGGTACGCCTCGGCAATTGGGAGAAACGCCTGTGACCAAGTTGTTTGAAGCGCCGCTTTATCCGTACAAGCGGTCCCAGGATCAGGATGCAGCGACACCCGTTCGCCATCCGGTGGTGATCATTGGAGCCGGACCGGTGGGCCTCGCCACGGCTATCGATCTGGCTCAGGCGGATGTGCCGGTCGTCGTTCTCGATGACAATGACAAGGTTAGCGTGGGCTCACGGGCAATCTGCTTTTCCAAGCGCTCGCTGGAAATCTTCGACCGGCTGGGCTGTGGCGACGAGATGGTCGACAAGGGCGTCGTCTGGAACGTCGGCAAGGTGTTTTTCGGTGACCGGCAGGTCTACGATTTCAACCTGCTTCCGGAGCAGGGGCACAAGCGCCCGGCCTTCATCAATCTGCAGCAATATTATTGCGAACTTCATCTGGTCGAGCGCATTCGCGCTCTGCAGGTGGAAGGCAAGCCGGTGGAAATCCGCGGTGGCAGCCGGGTTGCGAACCTCAACCAGCGGGACGACCACACGCTGGTGACCGTTGAAACGGTCGATGGTGCCTACAATCTGGAAGCGGAGTGGCTGATTGCCTGCGACGGGGCTGGTTCGCCGTCCCGCCGGATGCTCGATCTCGATTTCGTCGGCCGGGTGTTTGAAGACAACTTCCTGATTGCCGACGTCATCATGAAGGCGGATTTCCCGACCGAACGCTGGTTCTGGTTCGATCCGCCCTTCAACAAGGACCAGTCGGCTCTTTTGCACAAGCAGCCGGACGGGGTCTGGCGCATCGATCTTCAGCTTGGCTGGGACATCGACAAGGAAGAAGAAAAGAAACCGGAAAACGTCATTCCCCGGCTCAAGCAGATGCTGGGCGCCGATGTCGAATTCGATCTGGAGTGGGTGTCGATCTACACATTCCAGTGCCGCCGCATGGAAAAGTTCCGCCATGGCCGGGTGATCTTTGCCGGCGACAGTGCTCACCAGGTGTCGCCTTTCGGTGCGCGTGGTGCCAACTCGGGGTTCCAGGATGCCGACAATCTCGGCTGGAAGCTGAAGCTGGTCATTGACGGCAAGGCTCCGGAGAGCCTTCTGGACAGCTATGCTTTTGAGCGCGAAATGGCCGCAGACGAGAATATCCTGCAAAGCTCGCGTTCAACCGACTTCATTACTCCCAAATCGGAAATCAGCCGTATTTTCCGTGATGCGGTGCTGGACCTTTCCGAACATCACGCCTTTGCCCGGCCACTGGTCAATTCCGGGAGACTGTCCGTTCCTTGCGTCTATGACGGTTCGAAGCTCAATGGACCGGATGTGGAAGGCCTGCCCGCGCGCACAAGACCGGGAAGCCCGGCTGTGGATGCGCCTCTGGCAGACGGCTGGCTGCTGGACTGGCTTGGCAGCGGCTTCCATCTGCTTGGCATCGGCGCCGAAGTACCCGAGAAGCTTCTAATCGACGGTATCGAAATTACCGGTGTCAGCATTGCGACTTCCGCAGCCGGTCAGGAGCTAAAGGATCGCTATCTGGGTGACGAGACTTCGGCTGTCTATCTGATCCGGCCAGACCAGCATGTGGCGTCGCGCTGGACAGACTATGACCGCACTGCGGTCGAAAACGCATTTGCAATTGCACTCGGGAAAGGCGGAGAGGCCTAATGGCGGAGATTGTCACCAAAGCGAACCTTGAAACGCCCGACGGGTTTTATGCTGATCTGCTGACCGCCCATGAAGGTCTTACAAAGGCCGAAAGCGATGCGTTCAATGCCCGGCTGATCCTGTTGATGGCAAACCAAATCGGTGAGCGGCAGGTGCTCGAAAAGCTGCTTGAGGCCGCCAAACAATAGGTCGAACATGGCGTTGCGCAGGTGCTGTTGCCGTACGCATTGAGGCTTTTGACGAGGGTGTGAGAGATTCGCCCAATCACACCCTCGGTAGAATTTCAGTTTCACCTGATAGCGATGCAGGTAATCGGAATTATTTTGGGCAAAAATAATTTTCAGAAAAATGTCCAGTATCGCCTTGTCGATAAAGACTAAAAAACGCCCGATTTAATTCGTGACGGCTAACAAAAGTCGAACCCGAAATTTTTCACCAATTGTTTATCTGCCCACACCTTCAATCGCGGCAAGTGCGGGGGAAACAATGTCCAGGTTACTTACACCTTTAAAGAATGTGCGCCTTTCTGCGAAAGTAGGCGGTGGCTTTGCAGCCATGATTCTGGTCGCCGCCGCGGTCGGTGCAGTGGGTGCGGTCGCTATTCTCGGCCTCAGAACACAGTCGGATGTCAGTGCGAAGGCAACAACCGCAATGGCAAACCTTCAGCAGGTCGCACAAGCGCAGGAAGCCTATCTCTCGGATCGTACACCGGAGCTGGCTGACGCAGCCCGGTTTCAGATTGAACAATTGGAAACTGCGCTGGTCACGCTCGACGGCGTCTCGGGGCCAGGAGAGGGCGAAACGGCCACCGCAGAGGCCATCTCGCTGGTAGGTCAGCTTGGTGGCGAGTTTGATGGTGTCGTGCAGGCTGTCGAGAACAGGCAGGCTCAGGTCGACAAGTTGCTGCGGTCCGCTGTCAATCTGGCAACCATCGCTGCCCAGATCAACGACAAGATGAGCAAGATCCAGCGTGATGCGGGCGGCGCCGCCAAGACCGCATCAGGCACACGCAACCGGGCTGACAAGGTCGGGCGCATGTTGTCGGATATGGAAGACCTCGTCGCCGGTCTGGAAGGCAGGATCGCCGAGGTGAGTGAAGGTGCTGATCTTCCGCCTGAAACGGTGGCAGCCATTGTGGAGGGCACGCAGACCCTGGCAAAGACGGCAGCGAAGGCCGGAAAGCTGAAGGTGGACGGCGTCGACCCGGCAAAGGTCAAGGAATTGGCGGACATGGCGGCAGCGCTCGGTGAAAAACTGCCGAAGCCGGAAGCGGACGGTGCTCGGCCGGCACCAGTGTCGGCTGCCGTTGCTGCGGATCTCTTAGCGGGACTGGAGAAACTCCACACTCAGGCCTCTGCCTTGCGCAAGACGGTTTATGCGGCAACCGATGACGCCAAGTCGATTGCCGGCAAGGCAACGTCGAAACTCGGTATCGTCGATCTCGTCAATGTGAACGTGAACAAGTACCAGAACGCGTCCCTGGATATTCGCTCTGCGACAATGGAGTATTTTGCCGGCTTCGATACAATTGGTGCGGAAGAGGTTCTCAACCGTATCGAAACGCTGCGCTACCTCGCCAATCTGCTGAAGGCGGACAGTGCCGCTTTCCCGGAAATCGCGGATGCCATTGCGTCGATCGAGGCGGAGGTTGGCACTTATGAGGCCGAATTCGCCGCCATGGTCACCGCGAAGGATGCGTTTGATGTCAGACGGACAGAGCTTGTTGCACTGTCCGGCAAGGTTCGCAGCGTCATCACGGCCCTCACGGAGGCTCAGTCCGCGGGAGCTTATGCGCGGGCCGATACCGCGCTTGGGCTGATCGCGGTTGCACTCGTCGTTGCCGTTGCAGCCGGTGGATTGCTGGCCTTTGTTCTTTCTCTCGTGATCACGCGCCCGACACGGGCTTTGACCGAAGCCATGGGCCGCCTCGCGGAGGGGGATATCGACGCCACCATTCCCTCGACTGATCAGCGGGACGAAATCGGAGACATGAGCCGCACCGTTCAGGTGTTCCAGGAAAACGCCCGCGAACGGATTCGCCTGGAAATCGAAGCGAATGCCCATCGCGAGGCCCAGAATGCGCGTCAGCAGGACGTCGAAGATCTGATCCAGAACTTCCGAGGTGAGATCCAGGGACTTCTTGGTGCGCTGGACGAAACGGCCGCCGGCATGTCCAACACAGCTTCGGCACTTGGCGGCATCGCGGAAAGCAGCGCGGAACAGGCAGGCGATACTTCCAGGGTCAGTGAAGACGCCAGCATGAGCGTTGAAAACGTTGCCGGTGCGGCCGAGGAACTTTCGGCATCCATCGCCGAAATCGGGGAACAGGTACGCCGGTCTTCCGACATCGTCACGTCGGCGACGAGCGCGGTACACGAGACCAATGGCAAGGTTCAAGGACTGGCGGAAGCTGCCTCGAAGATTGGCGAAGTGGTCAACCTGATCCAGGCGATTGCCGAACAGACCAATCTTCTGGCGTTGAACGCCACCATCGAAGCGGCTCGCGCAGGCGAAGCAGGCAAGGGCTTTGCCGTTGTGGCCGCCGAGGTCAAGGAACTGGCGACACAGACTTCGAAGGCAACCGAAGAAATCTCGTCCCAGATCCAGACCATTCAAAACTCCACCAGCGAAGCCGTCGCGGCCATCGGGGCAATTTCCGACACGATGGAAGAGGTCAACGGTTACACTCAGGGTATCTCGGCAGCCGTTACCCAGCAGGGCGCGGCCACCAACGAGATTTCCGGAAATGTGCAGCGGGCGGCCCAGAGTACGCAGGCTGTTCAAACCAATATGTCCAGCCTCGCCCGGGCGGTTGGCGATACCAAGGAAGCATCGGGGGATGTTCTGGCTGCTTCAGGTGACCTGAGCAACCGCAGCAACGCTCTGAAGCAGGGAATAGAAACCTTCCTGGCCCGCGTTGCAGCAGCTTGACGGCAAACGGGAATGGCAACACTTCGGCACCCCACCGGACTCCGATCCGGTGGGGTGTTTTTTATTCGATTGATACATCGGCATGACACGCTTCAACCTTAATGCAGGAACAAGGTTGGGCTTGCCCGGTGACGCCGCATTCTTCCTGAGGTGGTTCGCCCGGCGAAGGCACATGAAGACAAGAATGATATTGCAACTCATTCGCAACAAGCTTGACAGTTGCGAATGAGTTGCAATATCACTTGCAGAAATGATGTTCGAACCGGGATATGGTGATGTTGAAAAAACTGCTTCTGACGGTCTCTCTTGCGGCACTTGCAGCCGGACCGGTAAACGGCGCTTCCGCACAGGACAAAATGAAAGTGGTGACCACATTCACCGTTCTTGCCGACATTGCGCAGAATGTTGCCGGGCAGACCGCCGAAGTGGTCTCGATCACCAAGCCGGGTGCGGAAATCCACGGTTATGAGCCGACACCGCAGGACATCGTGCGGGCATCCGACGCGGACCTGATCCTGTGGAACGGCATGAACCTTGAGCGGTGGTTCGAGCAGTTTCTGTCCAACCTAGGCGACATCCCCTCCGTAACCCTGACAGACGGGATCGAACCGATCTCGATCGCGTCGGGTTCCTATGAAGGAAAGCCGAACCCGCATGCGTGGATGGGCCTGGACAACGCGCTGATCTATATCGACAACATCTCCAAGGCATTTGCCCAATACGACCCGGAGAATGCGGAGGTCTATGCCGGCAACGCGGATGCCTACAAGGCAAAGCTGCGCGAAACCATAGAGCCGCTGCGCCAGGCCGTTGCCGATATCCCGGAAGACAAGCGCTGGCTGGTGACCTGTGAAGGCGCGTTCAGCTATCTCGCTCGCGATTTCGGCATGAAGGAACTGTACCTCTGGCCGATCAACGCCGATCAGGTCGGCACGCCGCAACAGGTCCGCTCGGTGATTGACGGGGTGCGTGAGCACGACATCCCGGTCGTCTTCTGCGAGAGCACGGTCAACACTTCGCCTGCCAAGCAGGTGGCCCGGGAAACCGGCGCGAGATACGGCGGCGACCTTTATGTCGATTCCCTGAGCGAGGCGGACGGCAAGGTGCCCACCTATCTGGATTTGCTGAAGGTCACCTCGAGCACGGTGGTCGAGGGGCTGAAATCCAATTCACAGTGATGGCCCGTAATAAAGACTGCCGGGCAGCATGACCCGATGTTGCCCTTGATTGTGTCACAGTAACTTCGGATTGTACTGGAAAGCCTACATGCTGAATGTCATCAAGGACCCGGTTATGGATATGCCCAACGTCAGGGACGATGGCGGAATTGCCGCCGAAGACGTTACGGTTACCTACCGGAACGGACATACGGCACTCTGGAACGCCAGCTTCTCGATCCCGCGCGGCACCGTCACGGCTCTGGTCGGCGTCAATGGCGCGGGCAAGTCGACGCTGTTCAAGGCCATCATGGGGTTCGTGCCCACAGCCAAGGGGCGCATCCGGATCCTGGATATGACCGTCCGGGAAGCCCTCAAGAAGAACCTCGTCGCTTACGTTCCCCAATCGGAGGAAGTCGACTGGTCATTCCCCGTTCTGGTGGAAGACGTGGTGATGATGGGCCGTTATGGCCACATGGGGTTTTTGCGCCGACCAAAACCAGCGGACCATGCCGCGGTCGACCAGGCACTAACCCGCGTGAACATGCAGGATTTCCGGCATCGGCAGATTGGCGAACTTTCCGGCGGTCAGCGCAAGCGCGTCTTTCTCGCCCGCGCTCTTGCCCAGGACGGCCAGGTGATCCTGCTGGACGAACCTTTCACCGGCGTCGACGTGAAAACCGAGGAACAGATCGTGGCGTTGCTGCGGGAGTTACAGGCCGAGGGCAGGGTGATGCTTGTCTCCACCCATAACCTCGGTTCCGTTCCCGAATTCTGCGACAGGACGGTGCTGGTCAAGGGAACGGTGCTCGACTACGGGCCAACCGCGACAACCTTCACCCGTCAGAACCTGGAGAAGGCCTTTGGCGGTGTGCTGCGCCATTTCACCATTTCCGACCAGACCCTGCACACGGATGGTGATCAGCGTACAGTGACGATCCTGACCGACGACGAGCGCCCGTTCGTTCAATACGGCGACGAAGTGCAGACAAGAGAGGCGCGCGACTGATGGAGCCTTTCAGTTTCGCCTATCTTCTCGAACCCTTTCAATACGGCTACATGACCAATGCCATGTGGGTTTCCGCACTTGTTGGCGGGGTTTGCGCGTTTCTGTCGTCCTACCTGATGTTGAAAGGCTGGTCGCTGATCGGCGATGCCCTGTCTCATTCGGTCGTGCCGGGGGTGGCCGGTGCCTATATCCTGGGCCTGCCGTTTTCCCTTGGGGCCTTCCTGGCGGGCGGACTTGCAGCCGGGGCCATGCTGTTCCTGTCCGAACGTTCGGGCCTGAAGGTCGACGTGATCATCGGCCTGATCTTCACGTCCTTCTTCGGCCTTGGTCTCTTCATCGTTTCCATTAGCCCAATGTCGGTCTCGGTCCAGACGATCACCATGGGCAACATTCTGGCCATCACGCCGGAAGATACCCTGCAACTGGCCATCATCGGCTTTGTGTCGCTGGCGATCCTGACGCTCAAGTGGAAGGATTTGATGGTCACTTTCTTTGACGAAAGCCATGCCCGCACAATCGGTCTGAGGCCCGGTCTCCTCAAGGCAATCTTCTTCGTGCTTCTGTCCGCTTCCGTGGTTGCGGCCATGCAGACGGTCGGGGCCTTTCTCGTTATTGCGATGGTGGTCACGCCCGGTGCGACAGCCTACCTCTTGTGCGACCGCTTCCCGCGCCTGATCCTGACCTCCATCGCGATCGGCACGCTGACCAGCTTTGCCGGGGCCTATATCAGCTACTTTCTGGACGGGGCCACAGGCGGTATCATTGTCACCTTGCAGACCCTGATCTTCCTGTTCACATTCGTTCTGGCGCCAAAGCACGGCCTTCTGGCCGCCAGGCGCAAGTCGGCGGAAGCCCTGCGCCGGGGATACGCTGCGGACGTTGCGAAATCAGAAGCGGGAGATCAGACCTGATGGACCTCGAGACACTGCTTCTGCCGTTCAAGTTCCCCTTCATGCAGAACGCGTTTCTGATCTGCGTGATCGTGTCCATCCCGACAGCTCTCTTGTCGAGCTTCCTGGTGATCAAGGGTTGGGCCCTGATGGGGGACGCTGTCAGCCACGCGGTGTTACCAGGCATCGTACTGGCTTACATCTTTGGCATACCATTGATCGTCGGCGCTTTTGCCGCCGGCATGGTTTGTGCCGTGCTGACGGGTTACCTGTCAGGCAACAGCCGGGTGAAGCAGGATACCGTGATGGGGGTCGTGTTTTCCGGCATGTTCGGTGTCGGCATCGTGCTTTACGTCTCGATCCGGACAAACGCTCATCTGGACCATATCCTGTTCGGCAACATGCTGGGTGTGGAGAAGCACGAGCTTGTCACCGCAGGCGTTATTGCCCTCGTTGTCGGCGGTGGGCTGGTGCTGAAGTGGAAAGACCTTCTGTTGCACAGTTTCGATCCGGCCCAGGCTCAGGCCTCCGGTTTGCCGGTAAAGCTGTTGCATTACGGCCTTCTGGCGGCACTGTCACTGACGATCGTGGCAACGCTCTCTGCTGCGGGCCTTATCCTGGCGGTTGCCTTGCTCATTGCACCGGGGGCGATCGCATTCCTTTTGGTCCGCACCTTCAAGTCGATGCTTTACGTGTCGGTGCTGGTCTGCATGGTGTCAATGGTCGCAGGCACCTACGCCAGCTTCTTTCTGGACAGCGCACCGGCCCCCACCATCGTCCTCATTTTGACAGCCGTTTTCATCGCCGCGTTTGCCCGCCGCCAGATCCTGACCCGGCAAGCATCCCTGCGCCGCGTTGACGACGCCGCATAGGGACAGATCCTGCCATCCTGAAAGAGAACCGGTGCCGGACGTCGGCACTGGTTTCGGGCAATCACTACGCTATCTGGATAGAAATCCCGGCCAGAAGACGCTCTCGCGGCGGTTCCGGCAGTCAGTTTCTATATCATAGGTAGAATTTGCAAAGATGGAACAACTCATTGGCGTGAATGTGTGTCGTTTCGCTTACAAATTGGTACACCTTATCGATTGTTGGCATACGGGAATTGCCGTAGATAACTGGTTTCAGGAAACAACCGTTTTCGGCAGTGCCGGCAAGTTCTGATCGGAGTTCCAATTGTCAATTTGGAAACAGCTCGTTCTCACCCTCCTGGTTGTCATCGTGGCGGCGGGGCTCTGGGTTCGTTATTATCCGGGAGCCGGCGCGCATCTGTCCGCCTGGGGGATCGACTGGCTGGATTTTGCCGTCGCCGATGCAGCGCCAAGCGGAGGTGATCAACCACGGCGTGGCCGGGGTGGGCCGCAAGGTGCCGTCGTTGCAACGCCGGTCGTCGAAATCACGATCAATGACCGTCTTTCGGCGATCGGTACCAGCACGGCACTGCAGTCTGTTGCCGTGACGCCTTACACAAGCGGCCGCATGACCGAGGTGCTGGTCAAGTCCGGTGCCACCGTGAAGGCCGGAGATGCCATTGCCAAACTGGATCTGGACGCCGAGCAGATCGCCGTCGAGAGAGCCGCAAATGCTCTGAAAGATGCCGAGGCCCGGCTTCAGCGTATGCAGGTGCTGCGGAAAACCAATACGGCTACGGCTGTTCAGGTGACAGACGCGGAACTCTCGGTAGACAATGCGCGGCTGCAACTTCGCGAAGCCGAACTGGCGCTCTCCCGCCGCTCCATCGAAACTCCGATCGCCGGCGTGGTCGGCATTCTTCCCATTACCGCAGGCAACTACGTTTCCTCGCAGACCGTCATCGCAACCATTGACGACCGCAGCGAAATTCTTGTCGATTTCTGGGTTCCGGAGCGGTTCGCCTCTGCTATCGCAGTGGGATCTCCGATCACCGCCACGTCGGTCGCCCGCCCGGGTGAAACCTTCGAGGGTGTCATCAGTGCCGTCGACAACCGCATCGATATCGACAGCCGCACACTTCAGGTTCGTGCCCGTTTTCCGAACAAGGCCGACAAGTTGAGAGCCGGCATGTCGTTCCAAGTCTCGATGAAGTTTCCCGGCGACAAGTATCCGGCGGTTGATCCGCTGGCCGTGCAATGGGGTTCCGACGGTGCCTTCGTCTGGGCCGTGCGTGAAGGCAAGGGCGTTCGTGTCCCGGTCAGCATTATCCAGCGCAACACCGACAGCGTGCTGGTCGATGCGGAGCTGACGGTCAACGACGAGGTCGTGACCGAAGGCATTCATCTGGTTCGCAACGGGGCCGACGTGACGGTTGCAGACCGCAAACAGGCTCCGGCATCGGACACTCCGGCGACAACTGCTTCCAGCCAAAGCGGTTCCTGAGAATTGACCTGAAGGTCTTGGAGAGATTGCCATGCAGATGGACCGTTTGAAGGAACTTGGCATCACCGGCCTGTTCGTGCGGCGTCCGGTTCTTGCCTTCGTGATCAACATGCTGATCGTGGTTGCGGGGATCGCGGCAATTTTCGGCATCGAAGTGCGCGAACTGCCCGATGTCGACCGCCCGGTCATCACCGTCAGCACGGACTATCCGGCCGCAGCTGCCGAGACCATCGACCGTGAAGTGACCGGTGTCATCGAAGGCGCAGTGGCACGTGTCTCCGGAGTGAAGTCTATCTCTTCATCGTCCTCCTTCGGTCGAAGCCGTGTGACCGTGGAATTTTCCGATGATGTCGATCTGGACGTTGCCGCTTCCGACATGCGCGATGCGCTCGGGCGCATCACCAACGATCTGCCCGAGGACGCCGAGCCTTCCCGTATCATCAAGGCTGATGCCAACGCCCAGCCGGTACTGCGCTTGGGTCTGACTTCCGACCGCATGTCGGTCGAGGACATGACGGTGCTGGTGGAAGACGAGATTTCCGACGTCCTTGCCGCTGTTCCAGGTGTCGCGGACGTCCAGGTCTACGGTGACCGCGACAAGATCTTCCGGATCGACATCGACCAGGCCAAGATGGCCAGCCTCAATCTGACCATCGCGGATGTGGCCAATGCCCTGTCCTCCATGGCCTTCGATACGCCGGCAGGCTCGCTGACCAGTCAGAACCAGGATCTGATCGTCCGCGCCACGGCTTCCATTGATACGCCTGAAGAATTCGAAAGTGTCATCATCAATCGCCGTGCAAGGCTCCGCGACTTCGTGACGGTGACCCTTGGCCCGGATCTGGGCCAGACACAGCTGCGCGCCAACGGCAAGTCGGGCATCGGACTAGGCGTCATTCGCTCGGCCCAGTCGAACACGCTCGAGATTTCGGAAGGCGTTCGCTCCGCGGTCGACCGTATCCAGGAGAACCTGCCCGAAGGCATGACCATCGAGGTCACCAGCGATGACGCCACCTTCATCAATGGCGCCATTCATGAAGTCGAGATTGCCCTTGCCATCTCGGTCAGCATCGTTCTGCTGATCATCTTCATTTTCCTGTGGGACTGGCGGGCAACCATCATTCCGGGCGTGTCCCTGCCGGTGGCGCTGATCGGCACACTTGCGGCGATCTATCTTGCCGGGTTCTCCATCAACATCCTGACGCTGCTGGCGCTGGTTCTGGCAACAGGCCTTGTGGTCGACGATGCCATCGTGGTGCTGGAAAACATCGTGCGCAGGCGAAACGAAGGCATCGGACCACGCGCTGCGGCGGTTCTGGGTGCCGAAGAGGTCTTCTTCGCGGTGCTGGCGACAACGGCGACGCTGATTGCCGTGTTTGTACCGCTCTCCTTCCTGCCGGGGCAGACCGGCGGGCTGTTCCGCGAATTCGGCTTCGTACTCGCCATCGCGGTGTTCCTGTCCTCCATCGTGGCGCTGTCGCTGTGTCCCATGCTGGCCTCGCGCATTCTCAAGAGCAAACCGGCCGGCAAGGCCGATGGTCACGGGGGCGGTGCAGGCGGTCTGGGCCGGATGTTGAGCGCTCTCTACAGGCGCTGCCTGCATGCATGCCTTGATGCGCCGATGGTGGTTGTGGCTATATCGCTGCTGTTTGCAGCCACCGCGGGTGTCCTGTTTCCCACCATCAAGTCGGAACTGACGCCGACTGAAGACCGCTCGATTGCCTTCATGCGCATTTCCGCGCCTCAGGGCGTGAGCCTCGATTACCTGTCTCAGCAGATGCGCCAGATCGAAAACCTGCTGGAGCCTTACCGGGAAAGCGGCGAGATTAACAGCACCTTCTCGATTGCGGGAACAGGCGGTTCCAAGAACAGCGGCTTCATCGTCATGCGTCTGGCGCCGTGGGACCAGCGCGAGCGGTCGCAGCAGCAGATCCTGTCCGAAGTCAGTGCGCTTGTGCGCGATGTACCGGGTGTGCGGGCCTTCGCCTTCCAGCCTAACAGCCTCGGCATTCGCGGTGCCGGGTCCGGCCTTCAGTTTGCCGTCGCCGGCAGCAACGACTATGCGACGCTCGGCGCAACGGCAGACAAGATCATCTCGGCGATGGAGCAGGATCCAAGGTTCCGGCAGGTGCGCCTGTCCACCGAGGCCACCCAGCCGCAGCTTTCGGTTTCCATCGATCGCGAACGCGCCTCCGACCTCGGCATCGACATCAACGGACTGGGCACGGCCATGCAGGCCATGCTGGACGGTCGCAAGATCGGGCAGGTTTTCATCAACGATCAGGCCTATGACGTGAAATTCGTCTCCACGTCCAATCCGATCAACGATCCGACGGACATGGAGAACATCTTCATCAAGACAGGTGATGGCCGCTTCGTACCCGTGTCGACCATTGCCAGCCTGGTGGAAAAGGCCGTGCCGCCTTCTCTTGCAAGGGAACAGCAGCTGCGCTCCGTTGCTGTTACGGCAGGTCTTGCCGACGATTTCGCCCTCGGCAATGCGTATGAGGAAGCGCTGAAGATCGCCGAACCGTTGCTGCCGCCCGGTGCCCGTATCGTGCCGCTGGCGGAAACGGCAACGCTGGGTGAACAGTCATCCTCCATGGCGCGCACGTTCGGCTTTGCGATCATCATCATCCTGCTGGTGCTGGCGGCCCAGTTCGAGAGCTTCATCAGTGCCCTCATCATCATGGCGACGGTTCCGCTTGGCCTGGCCTGCGCTGTCTTCGCCATGCTGCTGACTGGGACGACACTCAACGTCTATTCCCAGATCGGCCTCGTGCTGCTTGTGGGCATCATGGCGAAGAACGGCATCCTGATCGTGGAATTTGCCAACCAGCTTCGGGATCGTGGGCAGGGACTGCGAGAAGCGATCGAGAATGCCTCGAACATCCGCTTGAGACCGGTGATGATGACCATGATCTGTACCATTGTCGGCGGCGTGCCGCTGATCATGGCAAGCGGGGCAGGGGCAGAAGCGCGAATTGCCCTGGGGTTTGTCATTGTCGGAGGTCTGGGCCTTGCGACTGTCTCGACCCTGTTCCTCACGCCGGTTGCCTATCTCCTGCTCGGACGGTTCATCACACCGGCCGTTCAGGAAGAAGAGCGCCTCCACAAGGAACTGGACGCGGCAAGGACGATCGGTCAACAGCCGGGCGAGTGACAACACTGGAAAGCAGGCTTTGGGCTGGCTTTCACCCAAACGCAGTCATCCCGGATACAGCGCAGCTGAGATCCGGCATTGGAGACCCGGTTCGCGCCAGTTGGGGCAGGTGACCGGGTATCTTCAAAACCGAAAGACCAGTGCCTCTCCGATCCCGGCTCACGCTGCGCTTGGCCGGGATGACGATGGGGAGGCTGGTTTTGACAGTGAGCAAAGGCTGCCACCCAACTTTTGGTTTCTCGGCGCAGTTTCCCCTTTCAGTTGGTCATCTCGGACGCAGCGCAGCGAAGATCCGGGATCGGGGTGCCGGTGCAGATGAAATGGGCACCTTAATATCCGAAAGACCAATGCCGCTCCGATCCTGATTTGCGTCACGCATAGTCGGATTGGCGAGCAGAGGCATCGCGAAAAAAGAAACCGCCCGTATGTCCACGGGCGGTTTTTGTTTTTGCCTTACCGCCCGGTGATGGCCGGGAAGAACAGCAGGATACCTACGGCGAGTATCTGCAGGGCGATGAACGGCAGCAGCGAGCGGAAGATCGTTGCCAGCGTTATGCCCGGTGGGGCCACGCTCTTGAGATAGAAGGCGGCAGGCCCGAACGGCGGTGACAGGAACGACACCTGCATGTTCATGCAGAACAGAACGCCAAACCAGACAGGATCGTAGCCGAGATCCTTGATGATCGGCACGAAGATCGGCATCGTCAGCAGCGCGATCCCGACCCAGTCCAGGAACATGCCGAGCACGAACAGGATCAGCATCATGAACAGCAGGATGATGGTCGGATTGTCGGAGATGCCGGATATGAGGGCCGAGACGAACTTGATGCCGCCCATCAGGTTGAACACTCCGACCAGAGCACTTGCACCGATGCCGATCCACACGATCATGCCGACGGTCTGAAGCGTCTGCAGGGCAGCGCCTTTCAGAAGCTCGAGTGTAAATTCCCCCCGAACCACCGTCGACAACAGCACCCCGGCAACGCCGACCGCCGATGCCTCGGTGACACTCGCGATGCCGCCGTAAATGGAGCCAAGCACGCCGGCAACGACGGTAAGCGGCAGGATCAGACCCTTCAGGAGGCGGAGTTTTTCCGCCATCGGCACAGGTTCATCGTCCTGTACCGGTGCGATGGCCGGATTGAGGTAGGCCCGGATCAGGACGTAGGCGACATAAAAACCAGCCAGCATCAGACCCGGCAGAAAGGCGGCGGTGAAGAGATCGCCGACCGAGACGTTGGCGGTAAGGCCGTAGATGATGAGTACGATGGACGGCGGTACCATGGTGCCGAGCGCACCGCCTGCGCACACGACGCCGATGGCTAGGTGCTTGTCGTAGCCGAGGCGCAGCATCTGGGGCAGCGCAACAAGGCCGAGCAGCACGACTTCGCCGCCGATGATGCCGCTCATGGCCGCCAGGATCACTGCCACGACGATGGTCTGGATAGCGACCCCGCCGCGCAGGCGTCCGCCCAGCAGCTTCATGGCGTCGAACAGATCTCTGGCGATGCCTGATCGATCAAGGATTGCCGCCATCAGAACGAACATCGGCACGGAGACGAAGACAAAGGAACCGACGAAGGAGTAGACGCGGCTGGTGATCAGCGGCACGACCATGGGGCCGAACCAGCCGAGCGCGAAGATCAGCGCAACCAGCAGGGTGACGAAGGCAAGCGGGATGCCGGAGACCAACAGGACCAGCAGCATCGCGAACATGAGCAGCGTGCCGGTCTCGATGCCGAGCCCTTGAAGGGAGCCGAAGAACTCTGTCACTTGCGCCCCCTGGCATAGTTATAGGCAAGAATGAGGAACTGGACGGCCATCACCGTCATGACAACCAGAAGGAAAACCTTGATCAGGCCCGGGAAGACAGGGTCCCAGGCACTGCCGGAGCGTTCCAGACGGAAGCTGCCATCGGGCCGAAAAGCCGCCTTCTGAACCATCAGCCAGCTGGCGTAGGCAAAAAAGGTGCTGGCCACCATGCAGATGAGCGAGATGACGACGTCAAGGACACGCCGCAGAGGTGGCGGCAACGTGTCGTAGATCAGCACGACTCTGATGTGGCGGTCGCGCGCGGTGCAGTAGAGCCCGCCATAGAGAAAGGCGGCGCCGCACAGGAAGATGGTGGTCTCGTGCGCCCAGATTGTGGGGGCGTTGAAGACGTAGCGCAACAGCACTTCGTTGATGAGGATCAGCATCGAAGCAACGATGCCGATGGCAAACAGCAAGCCGCCCCTGTCGATCCAGCGCCCGAGCATGCCGGCCTCGGCAATAGCGCCGGGATCCTTTTCCCGCTCCGGGGTTTCGTTCGGTTCCACCAAGGTTTCCTCCAGCTTCTTTTACAAAACGGGCGCCCGAAGGCGCCCGCCAGGTAACCACATTGAAGCAGCTTACTGCATCAGGCCGTTTTCTTTCAGGTAGCTGGTCAGAACGTCATAGACCTTCTGGGCATTGTCCGAACGTTCGGCGACCTTGGCCCATTCGCCAGTGGCGATGGAGCGGAACTTCGCGCGTTCTTCCGGCGACCAGTCCGTAACGGTCACCTTGCCGCTGGCCTTGGCTTCCTCGACGGCTTTCTGGTCGCTCTCGGCGAGAGCTGCCACCTGCGCGTTGGCGAAATCCCTGACGCTTTCTTCAAGGGCGGTCTTGAGATCGTCCGGCAGGGCATCCCACTTGGCCTTGTTCATGGAAATTTCCACCAGCGGCATGGAGTGGAAGCCCGGATAGACCGGGTTCGGGGCAACGTCGTGCATGCCCTGTGCCTGGTTGGTGGAGAAGACCGAGTAGTCGGCTGCGTCGATCACGCCCTTGTCGAGCGCGGTGAAGACTTCAGACCCCGGCAGGTTGACCGGAGCAGCGCCAGCCGCTGCAAACACCTGCTGAACCAGGCCTTCAGGCGCACGCATCTTCAGGCCCTTCAGGTCGTCAACACCGTTCAGCGGAACCTTGGAGACGAAGGCCTCCAGGCCCGGTGTCGTCGCGCCGATGAAGTGCAGGCCGTAAGGCTCTACCAGCTCGTTCATCAGGTCCTTGCCGCCGCCATCGTACATGAAGGTAAACATCTGGTCCGGCGACGCCCAGGCGCCAACCGGGTTGGCGATCAGGCCGAAAGCCGGATCCTTGCCGGCAAAGTAGGACGTATCGGTGATATGGCCGTCAAGAATGCCGGATGCGATGGCATCCTGGGTCTCGCTGTGGGCCACAATGGACTCCACAGGCAGCAACTCGACCTCGATCTTGCCGCCGGTCTTTTCCTTCACGCTCGCGGCCCAGCCCTGCTGAAGCACGAAATTCGGGTTGCCTGCCGGGTCGGAAGACTGGAAGCGGAACGAATAGTCCGCAGCCATGGCGGTCGTGGCAAGCGCACCGGCCGCAACGGCGGCAAGAGCGGTTCTGGTCAAGAGTTTGAGCATGATTTCCTCCCTAGTCGAAACGTCATCGCTCAAGAGGCGATGGTGGTACGAGGCGGCCTTGCTGGCCGCAGTTCTTTCATGGCTTTGTCGACAAGTTCGTCGACAGGCCTTGAAATATCCAGGCTGAAGCCGGCTTCCCCGACTTGCAGCGGTTCCAGCGTCGCCAGCTGGCTGTCCAGCAGCGTTTCACCGACGAAATGTCCCTGGCGCCCACCCAGGCGCTCGGCGATCAGGCCGCGTTCTCCTGCCAGGTGGACAAAGATGCACGAGGGCAGGGCAGCCCGTAATCGGTCCCGATAGGCGCGCTTCAGGCTGGAGCAGGCGATCACTGCACCGCCGGCACAGTAGATCTGCAGCTTGGCGGCAAGTGACACGGCGTCGAGCCAGGGCATGCGGTCGGCATCGGTCAGCGCTTTTCCCGCCGCCATCTTGCGCTTGTTTTCCGGGCTGTGAAAGTCGTCAGCTTCAACCATGCCGACGCCAAGCCTGTCCGCGAGGCGGTTCGCCAGCAGGCTTTTGCCGGCGCCGCAAACGCCCATCACGACGATGGCCGTTTCGCCAGAGGCTGATGGCAATTCACCCTGCATTTCCGTCCCCGAATGATCTCGTTGTTAGGCGTATTGAAAATGATAGCGCTAACATTTGTCAAATACTTTTTTCTGGGATATTATCGAAGAGTTGATTTGCAATGGTATAAATAATTGTAATGGTTGAATAATTTGAAAATCACGATCGCCGATGTTGCCCGGGAAGCTGGTGTTAGCGCTATGACCGTGTCGCGCGCGCTACGTGATCCTGACAAGGTCTCCGCCAAGACACTGACCAAAATCCGGGAGGTGGTCGACAGGCTCGGATACGTGCCGGATCCGGCGGCCAGCGCGCTTGCTGCGGGCAAGACCAACGTCATCGGCGTCATCGTGCCGTCAGTAACCAACAACGTGTTTTCCGATGTCATGCGAGGCATCTATGAAGCGGCTGAAGGGTCGAAATGGCAGATCCAGCTCGGTAATTCCCGCTATTCCCCACTTGAAGAAGAAAGCCTTGTGCGAACCTTCCTGAGCCAGCGTCCCGCTGGCCTGGTCCTGTCCGGTCTCGATCAGTCGGAAGACACGGCCCGGCTGCTGGAACGGGCAGACTGCCGCATCGTCCAGATCATGGAGTGCGGGCCGGCGCCATATGACATGATGGTCGGCTTTTCCCACGTGGAGGCTTCTGCCGCGGCAACTCGCCATCTTCTTGCTGCCGGATACAGGCGTCCGGGCTATATCGCTGCCCGGCTCGACCCGCGCAGCCAGCGCCGCCTTGCCGGGTTTCGCGGGGAGGCGGAAAAGGCAGGTGTCTTCGATGCGGGCCGGATCGTGACGACACCGCGTCCTTCAACCGTCACCCTTGGCTGTGAACTGGTCGCCGATCTTCTGTCGAAAGCGCCGGAAACCGATGCGATCCTGTGCAACAACGATGACCTTGCGCTCGGCGCCCTGTTCGAGTGCCAGCGGCGCGGCATCCGTGTTCCGGATCAGATGGGTATCTGCGGTTTCAACGATCTGGAAATGATGGCCGCCGCCAACCCGCCGATCACTAGCGTGCGCACGTTCCGCCTGGCCATGGGACGCGATGCCTTTCGCATGCTGACGGGTGCCCTTGCCGGAATTGAGCCGGAACAGCCGGTGGTCGATCTCGGCTACGAGGTCGTGGCACGTGGCAGCACGGCCCGAAACGGGCAAGGCTAGAAGATGTCTTTTAAGGAAAGAAAGACTGGCTGGGGTGGAAGGATTCGAACCTTCGCATGGCGGTACCAAAAACCGCTGCCTTACCGCTTGGCTACACCCCAAGGCCGTGGGGACGCTGTATAGCGAGCCTCGATCCTTTGCGCAAGTCTCCACAAGAGCAAACTTTGACGGGGAAGGGCCGGTTTTCCCCAGGTGCGTTGCAAAGCCATCGCCGGGACGATTGGAGGCCGTTTCAATCCGCTTCAAGTTGGCGGAACGGCAAGCCGGACTTGGCGTGTCTGCTGGAAAGCGGCGTAATTCGCCCTTGCCTTGCCGAGGTTGTTCACAGTTTCAAAAAAGTGACATTCGGCAATGCAAATTGCTTGCGGGATCAGATCAGCTTTGCTAAATGACCCTCCACGCAGCGAGGGCTTGCCCAGCTGTTCCCGATGAGCCTAGCTTTCTAAGCTCATATTCTGTGTCGGAGTGTAGCGCAGCCTGGTAGCGCACCTCGTTCGGGACGAGGGGGTCGGAGGTTCGAATCCTCTCACTCCGACCATTTTCTTCCTTCCAATTTGAACGCCTCGCGACCTGCAACGCCTTCGGACCTGTTTTCGCCCGCAGCGATTGGTACACCTGCGTCGGCGTCTTCCTCCCAAGACCACAGTCTCGGCTAATCGAATTGGCACTTGCGATGTCCGTTGCCTTCCTTGCTGGAGCTGTGCGTTTCAGACCTGGTTTTGCAACCTGCTGCCGTTGTGGGCCGTCTCTCGAGACCGGCCTTTACATTCGTCCCCGATAAAAAGCGTGATTTGATCAGGCTGCGCGCCTCTTGCCAGCCGGACTGGAAGATACTAGCAAGTGCTCGTTTTGATTGAGAGTTTTGCGAAATAAAACTGAAATTAAATCGATTGCTAAACAAAAATTCTCAACCATATGAAGCAATTTTCCCGCAAAAATTGCTTGCAACCTGTGGCTTAAACCCTTAGGGCAGCATTAACAAAAAAGACAATGCGGGAAAAGACAATGCGCAACAGTTTCGCTGTTTTTTGAACAACTTGCCGGTTCTGAATTTGAAGGTCCGGCGACGATAGCTGCCTTTTTACGATCCTGATCATTGGCCTGTCGGCTTTCCCGGCAGAACGCCTCTGCACGCCCTGCGTGCTGTCCGTCAAAAAACAGATACTCCAGGCACAGACAATGTTTTTCCAATTTTTCGTACCGCCGAATTTCGTCTCTGGTCACCGCCACAAGTTCTGGAAACCGGTACTGGTGGCGGCAGGTCTGCTGGCTGTGTGCACGCAAGCCTCCGCCCAATCGGAACAGCCGGACCAGAAGACCCTCACTGAACGGTTCAAGGCTTGGACGGTGACGTGCGTGGAGGCCGAAACACGCATCTGCCGGATGACGCAGGAGCTGGTGCAGCAAAAGACCGGGCAGCGCCTGTCCGCCTTGTTGGTCGAGGAACGGGCCGGGGAGGGGCCGGTGCTGACGGTTCTGGCGCCCTTTGGCCTGGCCTTCTCGCAAGGCCTCACACTTGCGGTGGATGACGTTGAGTTGCCGAAGGCGCAGTTCCTGACCTGCCTTCCCTCAGGCTGCGTGGTGCCGGTACCGCTGGATGAAACGGCCCTTGAAAAACTCCGGACGGGCAATCGGCTCACCGCAGTCGGTGTCACCGCCACCAACGACAAGCAGGTCCGCATCGAGTTTTCGCTGCAGGGGTCCGCTGCCGCATTGGCCCGGTTGAAGGACCTTTCCGCAGGCAAGACGACCGACTGACACCATGCGAGCACTTGCGCGTTTCCTGGCTCCGCTTGCAGGGGCACTGCTGTTTGCACTGCCCGGGGCGGCTCAAACGCCTGCGGGGATCGAGAACGTGCTGCGCCAGCAGCAGCAGATCATCGAGCGCGAGGAACAGCAGCGCCGTTTGGAGCGTGACCGTTTTCTGGGCGGAACGACGGAACCATCCCAGCGTTCACCGGATCTGCTGCCGCAGGCAACCGGCGGCGAGGGACCATGTGTTGACGTCGACAGGATCCGGTTCGAAGGCGCAAAGCGCGTTCCGGCAAACCAACTGGAGTTGCTGGTCCGCAACCGTCAGGGCGCCTGCCTGACGCTGACCGACATCCAGAACGTGCTCAGAACGGCGACCAATTATTACGTCGAGAAGGGCTTCGTCACCTCGCGCGCGTATCTGGTGCCGCAGGATCTCGGTTCCGGAGAATTGCGTGTTCTCATCGTCGAGGGCTCGGTGTCCGAGGTTCGCCTTCAGGAAAACGGCAAGGCGCGGCGAGGGGCAACGCAGCTTTTCGGCGAGCGATCCGGCCGGATCATGAATATCCGCGATTTCGAGCAGGGGCTGGAGCAGATCAACCGGCTGGGGTCGAAGGAAGCCGTCATCCGCATCGAGCCGGGCGCGGGCGTAGGCCAGAGCATCGTCACCATCGAGGTGAAAGATGCCTACGCGGTGCAACTGTCCGCATCGCTGGACAATGGCGGGGCCACCAGCACCGGCCGACATCAGTGGAACGGCATCGCCGGCTTTGAGGACGTGCTCGGGTTGAACGAGCTGTTGACGATCTCTGCCCGCAGCTCGCTCGACAGGCTGGACGAGCGCATCTACTCGCGCTCGATCAACGCCTATCTGTCCGTTCCCTGGCGGTATTGGACCGTCAACATCAGCGGGTCCTATCTGGACTATCTGTCCAGCCTGGAAAGCCCCTCGGGCGACTATTCCTATGACGGCACCAGCTGGGAAGGCCGCGTGGAGCTGGACCGGGTGCTCCACCGCACAGGACGCTTTGTCTGGAGAGCCGGCGGCGCATTTTCGCTGAAGGAAGCCAACAACTTCATCGAAGAGATCTTCATCGACGCCTCCAGCCAGCGGTTGGCCGTTCTGGAAGCGTCCACGAAGATCAGCGGCCGGATTGCCGGCGGGTTCGGACAGGCCAGTATCGCCTTCAAGCAGGGGCTGGAGGGCTTTGCTGCACAGAAGGACAGTCGCCAGCTGGATGGCACGCCGGCGGCTCAGTTCAGCCAGGTGACGCTGTCGGGGTTCTACCAGCGGGTCTGGCAGAACCCGGTCGGCCAGCTTTCCTTCCAGGCCAGCACCTATGGCGCTTTTTCGCCCGACACGCTGTTTGCCTCCGAAAGGGCAACCATCGGCGGGCCGTTGTCCGTTCGCGGGTTCCGCGATGTCAGCCTGTCGGGGGATGCCGGTGGCTACAGCCAGCTTGAACTTGGCTTCACCCCCGCATTCGCCAGCAAAGCTCCGGACAACCTGAAACGGCTATTCGGTCTGCCGCAGGTGTTTGCCGGTCTGGATGCCGGCAGTGTTCTGGAAGATGCCGACGATCCGCTGGAAGGCGGAGAGCTGATGGGCGGTGCGATCGGCCTGCGGCTGAGCGGCGGCATCGTGACCGGCGAAGTGGCTTATGAGCGGGCTCTGGCCCATCCGACATTTCTAGATCCGGCGGAAAACGGCTTCTTGCGTTTCCGGCTGGGCATTTCTCAAACGTTTTAGGCGGATCGGCTTATGATCAAGTCCGTTTTAAATGGTTTCTTCTGTACCGTCTTTCTGGTCCAGACCTCCCTGCCGGCCTTTGCCGGCGGGCTGACACCGGATGGCGCTGCTGCGCCCGGCAACCGGCCGGAGATCATCGCGGCGCCAAACGGGGTGCCGGTCCAGAACATCGTCACCCCAAATGCGCAAGGCCTGTCCCATAACAAGTTCACCGATTTCAATGTCGGCAAGAACGGCCTGATCCTCAACAATTCCAAGGGTGTCGGCCAAAGCAACCTGGGCGGCTACATTGTCGGCAACCCCAATCTTCAAGGCTCCGGCCCGGCATCGGTGATCCTGAACGAGGTCACCTCGTCCAACCGGTCTTTGTTGCAGGGCGCGACGGAGCTGCACGGCGGGCAGGCGGACTACATCCTCGCCAACCCCAATGGCATCACCTGTAACGGCTGCGGCTTCATCAACATTCCGCGGGCAACGCTGACGACAGGCGTGCCGCAAGTCGATGCCGGAACGCTGAAGGGTTTCTCGGTCGACCGGGGCACCGTCACCATCGGTGCGGACGGCGTCGCGGCGGAAAGCGTCGACTATTTCGACATCGTCTCGCGCGCGGTCGAAATCAACGGCAAGATCCACGCTGGCGAGAACCTCGGCGTCTTTGCCGGTCGCAACGACTACGATTATGCCAACCGCTCGGTTGCGGCCAAGGCCGGGTCGGCGGCGGACAAGCCGGAATTTGCCATTGATTCCTCCGCGCTTGGCGGCATGTATGCCGGGCGCATCAAGCTGATCGGCACGGAAAGCGGCGTCGGTGTGCGGGCTCCTGAAAGCGCGACGGCCGCCACCGGCGATTTTCAGATAACCGCCGATGGCAAGCTGGTGCTTGGCGGCACGGTGTCTGCCCGCAAGACCCTGCGCGCCCGGTCCGTCAACGGGTCGGTGGACGTTCAGCAAAATGCGTCTCTCTATGGCCAGGAAACGCTGATCCTGAAGGCCGGCGGCGATATCAAGGTTGCCAAGGAGGCAACCCTTGGTGCCGGCAACCAGGTGGATCTGGAAGCGGCAGGCATCGATTTTGACGAGGCGCAGCTCCTGGCGGGCATGGCGCCCGGTGGCACGCTGGCAGCAGGGGTCGGCTCCATCAAGGTGGCAACGACCGGCCTGGCCGATTTTTCCGCCGCCAGCCACCTTCAGGCGGGCGAGGCCATCACCTTCAACGTCGGCGCGCTTCAGCAATCCGGAACCGTTGCCGCCGACACCTACACGGTGCAGGCATCAAACGACGTGGTCCTTGGCAGCGCATCGATCGCCAGTGCAATCGATGTCGCCTCCAGCCTTGGCGACGTCACGGTGGCCTCCGGCTCCGTGCTTTATTCCGGCGGAGACCTCGCCCTTTCGGCAGCCGGCCGTTTGACCGTGGCAACGGCGGGCGAGGTCAACGCGCGCGACCATGTCGCGCTGACAGCACCGGTGATCGACATTTCCGGCGGCAAGGTTTTTGCCGGTGTCACCGGCGAAGGCGCCGCGATAACGGACGCCGGCACGTTGACGCTGACTGCATCCGGTTCGCTCAACGTTGCCGCCGGGTCCCGCCTCCAGTCCGGCGACCTGACACGGATCACCGCCGGCACCTGGAACCAGCTCGGCGCGCTGGAGGTCGGTTCCCTGGAACTCGATCTTGGTGGACTCTCCCTCAGCGGTTCCGGGGCGACGGTCGCGGCGCGGGATATCTCCGGCAGCATCACCGGCACTGCAACGCTTGCCGCTGCCGCCCCGGGGCTGACCGCCACCAACACGCTGGACCTCAGCGTCAACGATCTGACCGTTGCCGGATTGCTGCGCGTGAACGGAACCGGCCAGCTGACCATCGGCGGCACGCTGTCGGTGACCGGCAAACTGGAAGCGACCGGCGGGCTGACGGTCAACGGCGGAACCACCAGCGTCGCCTCCGGCGCTTACATCGTTGCCAATGATGCTGCCCTGTTCGATGGGCTGGACAGCTTCACCAACCGGGGCGGCGTTCACGCCGGCAACGGCCTGACCATCCGCTCGTTCAACCTGGACAACCATGGCGGCGTTCTTGTTGCCGAAAACGGCCTGACGCTGGAAGGCCGCACGGCGGGCACCAAGGCGGCCAGCATCATCAACCGCAAGGGCGGGATCATCGAGGCAAGGTCCGGAACGCTGACGATCCGGGCTGAAAGCCTGAAGAACATCACCGGTGCCACTTTCGACACCAAGACGACCGCATATGCCAATGAAGTCGTCGCCGGGGCCTATCCTCCCGACTGGCTGAAGGGCGGCTTCTCCAAATACTGGGCGGCCGGGGGCATCGGCGACTGGGACCAGTTCTGGGACACTGGCGGCGGGCCCGGCGGCTATGTTTTCGTGCCGCACCCGGAAAAGATCGATGAGATCCTCACGGCCAAAAATGCCACGGCAGCGGACTGGGACCAGAACTGGTGGAAGGACTACGCACCGACATCCATTTCCGAGTTCGACCCGGACAACGGCACCTATGACGACTGGCTGATGCTCGCGCCCGACGAGGACGGTGCAGCGGGGTCGGGCGATGTGGTGACCATCTTCGTCACCGAAGACACCTATGAGCTGGTCGACCCGGTCGCGCGCATCGCGGCGCTGAACGGCAACATGGTGCTGGATGTCGGCACGCTGGAAAACGAATACAGCGACATCGTCGCCTCCGGCGACATGCGCATCGACGGCACCAGCATCGTCAACGGCGGCAAGACCCTGACACGGGTCATCACCATCCACCAGAGCTGGTCGAGCTACGAAACCCGCACGCTGGGCTTTGCCCCTTCGCACAAGTTTCTGGACAACGGGGTGCAAAGCAAGACGCTGAGCGCCGAAACCATCGATGCTGTTCCCGCGACCATCCACGCCGGCGGATCGCTGATCGGCAACCTGACAGGCACGCTCACCAACGAAGCCGGCGAGCCTTCCACCCCCGAAAAGCTGCAAAAGTCCACGCAGGACACGTCCATCGTTCAGCTCAACGCCAGCTCCCAGGCCCCGGCCTTCGACCCTGCGTCCTACAAGTTCAACGGCCAGCTTTTCAGCCGCGCTCCGGAAAGCAGCCCGTTCCTTTACGAAACCCGCTTCGCGTTCGTCGACATCGGCGCATTCTTCGGGTCCCAGTATTTCCTGGATACGGTCGGCATTCCCGACATCGACAAGCACATCCGCTCGCTCGGTGATGCCTATTTCGAAAGCCAGTATGTGGCCGAGCAGGTGCGCAGGGCCACGGGCCGCCGCTGGCTGTCCGCCGACCAGACCTCCGATGCCCTGCAGATGAAGACGCTGATCGACAGCGCCGGCGCACAGGCCGAGGCGCTGGACCTGGCGTTCGGCGTGTCCTTGAGCGAGGAGCAGATCGCACTCCTGACCAGCGACATCGTCTGGTACGAACGCGCGGTGGTGGATGGCGTCGAGGTGATCGCGCCACGTCTCTACCTTGCCTCGACAACGGACCTCAACAAGACCGGCGCGGTCATCGCCGGGCGCAACACGACGCTGGAGGCAGCGGAAATCAGGAACGTTCGCGGCACGATCAAGGCCGACGAAACCCTGGTCGCCAGCGCCGCCGGCGCCCTGCTCAACAGGTCCGGCACGATCAGCGGCAGGGATGTGACCCTGTCCGGCGAGACTGTCTCGATCGAAACCGCAACCCGGGCGACCGGCAACGGCACCACGGCCATCGGCACCTGGGCGTATGAGCGCGGCACGGTGACGGCGGAAGACTCGCTGACCATCCGCAGCGATAACGACACCCGCATCACCGGGGCAGATCTTGCCAGCGGCGGCAGCCTGGAAATCGACGCCGGCCGTGACCTGGTGGTGACCGCCATCGAGCTCGACAGCCATTTCGAGGCCAGTGGCCAGGCAGGCAGCAACCGCTACGATGTGCGCGAAAGCCAGACCCGTGTGTCCGGCTCCACCATCCAGGCGGCAGACGCGGCCGACCTCAAGGCAGGGCGCAACATTGCCGTGGAAGGCTCGCTGATTGCCAGCGACGGCACGGCCAGCCTGACAGCCGGTGAAAACGTCACCATCGGCACGGCGGAGGAAAGCCGGGAAGACCGGTCCGCGCGCAACAAAAGCGGCTTCCTGACCTCAAGTTCCACGAAACGCGACAGCAGCAGCACCACGCAGGTGGGCTCCATGGTGACCGCGCTCGGCGATCTGGAGATCTCGGCCGGTGCAGGGGATGTGGTGGTCAAGGGCTCTGCCGTATCCTCCGAAAGCGACGTTGCCCTTTCGGCCGGGCGCGATGTGCGCCTGGAAGCTGCCCAAAACACCTCCGAAGACAGCCGGGTCGACAAGAAAAGCGGCTTCTTTGCAGAAACCGGAAACATGGGCGTGGTCGCCGGCTACAAGTCCGAACGGCATACCTCCGACACCAGCTCGTTGACCCAGGTCACCTCGGCGGTGTCCGGCCGGAACGTTTCCATCGATGCCGGGCGCGATGTGGTCTCCGAAGCTGCCTCCGTCGCCGCCGACGAAGACCTTGGCATAACCGCCGGGCGCGACATCGTCCTGGACAGCGTCCACGATCTTTATGCCCATTCGGAAAGCCACAAGATCGACACCTTCGCGCTGTCGGTCGGCGCCTTCGAAAACATCTCCGGACCGGTGAAATCGCTGGCGGATGCCCCGCGCATGGCAGCCTCGGGCAAGGGCAATCTCGGCTATCAGGCGCTTTCCGCGGTCTCCGCCGGGCTGAAGGCGGTCGACGCGCTCAACCAGCTCAACGCCATCCGCCAGGGCGGCACCATTGCCGGGGTGCGCATCGGCATCGGCATCTCCCGCGAGGAAAGCAGCTCGTCGGAGGTTAGCGCCATCGCCCGCACCGCCACGCTGTCGGCGGGCAACAACATGTCCCTGGAGGCGGGACGCGACATCACCGCCAAGGGCGCGCGGATCGACGCCGGCAACGACATTGCCATGGCGGCGGGACGGGATGTCATCCTGGAATCGGCGCAAAACCATCTCGCCTATGAGGGCGAAAGCTCCAGCATGTCCGCGGGCATCGGGCTGACGCTTGGTGTCGGCGCCAGTGGCAAGAATGGAGCCCCCGGCGCCAGCCTTAGCCTGGGGCTGGATGTCTCCGGCCAGCAGAGTTCCTACAGCCAATCGCAGACCTATCAAACCAACACGGATGTGACGGCGGGCGGCAACGTGTCGGTCGCAACCGGCCGGGACCTTGCCCTGAAGGGCGCGCGGATTGAAGCCGACAGTGCCGATCTCGACATCGGCCGCAACCTCACCATCGAAAGCCGGCTGGACACGGCCGAAGGCTCCAACCAGAGCAGCGGCTACAGCGCCGGGGTTTCCGTTGGCATCGGGCTGGGGGCAGATGGCGCCGGGCCGACCTTCGGCGCCTCTGCCAGCGTCAACGGGGCCAAGGGCTCCAACAGCTCGGCCTGGGTGAACGCACCCTCCGGCATCGTCACCGACAACGCGCTCAATGCCGATGTCGGCGAAACGACCTCCATCACCGGCGGGGTGATCGCCTCGCGCTCCGGCGACCTGACCCTTGAAACAGAGCGTCTGGAAACGGCGGATATCGACCTTCACCGCAAGGGCCGGCAGGTTTCCGGTTCGGTCGGCGTCAGCATAGGTTCCAATCCGGAAGGCAAGTCCAAACCGGGCATCACGGTGGAAGGGGCCTATTCCAACTCCGAAACCGAGGGCGTTGCCCGCGCCACCATTGGCGAGGGCGAGATCATCGTGCGCGACGGCGACGGCGACGGCATCAAGGCCGCCGACCTGGAAGCCGAGGCCGACGCGGCAGAAGCCGAAGGCGACACGGCCCGCGCCGAAGCCCTGCGCGCGCAAGCGGACCGGGAGGCGGCGGAAGACACCACCGCCACCGAAACCCAACTTTCCAACCTCAACCGCGACCCGGACGCGGTGGTGGAAGTGACCTCGCAAAGGCAGGAAGGGTTTGAGCTTTATGTGAGTGATACGGCGGTGCGGGCTGTTCAGAAGTCGCTGAAAGAAGCGACGGCTCCCGGCGGCTTCATCGATAAATATTTGCTTGGTCGTGAGCTGAGCGAGGAGGAGCGTGGCAACATCAACGCCGGGCTCGCGGCACTTGGTGAGGGGGGACGTTTTGGCGGCTGCGGCCAAAAACAGGGTTATAACCAATTCAATCCGCTGAATTGGCTAATAACGCCAGCACACGCGCAGGAGTTCAACTGCACCATCATCCGAGCTGATGGCTCCGTACTTTCGCTTGGAATCAAAACCTATGCCGAGTGTAGTGATGCCATCTACGCCTATTTGAATTCTCTGTCGGGGGAAGAACGGGACGCCATTGTCTTTGCAGCAGGCTATGCGTCGGGCCTAGACCTTGTAGGCGAAGGTGGAGATCGCAACGCATCTCAGCTTGCTCTCATTGATGCACTTTACGTTCTAGACAACGACATTCCTGGGGTGAACTATCATCCATACGGTGACGGGCTATCTCAGGCCTATGCTGACCGCGCAGCGATGGATGCAAATGTCCGCGCTGTTCTCGGGAACGACGATCTAACCCTGGAACAAAAAGATCAGCGCCTACGCGAATACGGAACAAGCGTCCGAGATATCTTCATGCTTGCAGCACTCGGTGCAATTCCGGGTGTCAAGGTCAAAACCAAAACAAAGACCAAAAGTCAGAATGTCGCTGGGAGTGGGGCGCCACAAACTGAAAACATTGTACCAAAGAGAACAGTCGATGATATTTGGGGTAATAACCGAACTGTTGTCGAGAACGTAACTACGAGAGGCACCAGCATTGAACGGATACCAGGGGGAACGCGAGCCCAAGCTGACGCTGACTTTGATGCATTGAAACTATCCAATGTACGTACGATTGGTACTGATCGTCGTATGGGAACACTAGCTGACGGAACGAATGTAATTGTGCGTCCGAGCCGCGATGGGCGACCGACCATCGAATTTCAACGGACCACTGATGCAGGGAACGTTCGTACAACACGAGAAATTCGATATGGTGATTAATTGCAAGACTTGGACGTTATTGAGGAGTGCAATTAAAGATAAAGATCTTATATCTCCAGATCTGGTGAAGAGCCATTGCTGGAAGGTGGTAGTAATAGACGATAATAATGTAAGTGACGACGTTGTTCGCTGTCTCAGTGAGGCGCTTATGAAATTAGGTGTATCTGAGTATTATTCGGTGCCGATTAATGATCTATCTTTAGAAGTTACAAAAGCGCACATAAGAAAATATAACTCTGATGATGTGAGCTGGAGTAGCTTCTTTAATTTTGACGAGAATGGCAAAGCAGATTATCTCGAAAGCTGTATTTTCTTTTCTGATCCCATTAAATTTCTTTTACTGCGAACCGGAGATGTCCGGCACATGATCTACGCAGGTCCCCGCGATTTTTTGCAGGTCGCCACGGGGATTGATATGGAAAAAATGGAAGCGGTCGCTGTGGGCTCCTATTGGCCCGACGAAAGAATCGAAAAGCTCTATAAGCCGCTCAAGCTCCTTTCTCTTCCGTCAGGTATCACCTAACTCCCTTTGCACCAAATGAGTAACCCACGGGCTATTCAGACTATGTTTCTCGATTTCCTACAAGGACGGAACCGTACTGATGATCGATGATCTTCTAATGCAAACAATCAAGAAGACTCTCTCCGATCTTGAAATGAAGGGAGATATTGTTGTCTGCTCAGAGATTGCCGGGGGGCCTGCAAAATATCTTCATGATGCTGTGAGTGCATTTGTTCCGAATAGTGCTCTCACGTACTCAGAACTTTCCGGCATCAGATCCCTAATTTTTCACGCGGTTGATGACGAACGTTTTTTCGATTGGGAGATGCCCACCTTGACGGGTTTCAATGCTGAAGGCTTCCGAAAAATTGCTGAAAAGCTGCCAACTGGATGATGATTTTTTGTTCCGGCTGTCATCGTCTTCCCAGTCTGCCTGACCTGCCTCCGTTGCTTGTGACCCGCTCCCCTGAAATTTCCCCGTTTTGAGGTTAGCCCGTTTCCAATTCGCACTTTACCCAACTTCACCGCGCTGCGGTGACCTGTTCCGGTCATGCCCCCGTTGCTTGATGTAGTCGCGGATCAGGCCCACCCGGTTGGGGCGGAAGCTTTCGGTGCCGCGCGCCAGTGAGGCGATCCGACTGACGTGGAAGTGGCGATAGTCGTGCCGCAGGCGGCAATGGGCGAGCAGCAGCAGCGAGGTTTCGCTGTAGGAAAGACCCATCGGCCAGATTTCCCTTGTGGTCGTCCGCTCCTGCAGGTCGCGGTAGGTGATGACCAGGCTGAACTCCTCCCAGCAGGCCTCGCGCAACAGGTCAAGATCCACTGTCACCGGCGGGCGCTTGTCCGGCTGCCGCCAGCTGCGCATCACCGTGTGCATGGCCTGGCGCGCCTGCCGGTCGGGCAGGGTGGCGATGATGCGGGCCATGGCGTTGCGGCCGGCCTTTTTCAGTGTCTCGTCGCCGATCTGGTCCAGCCCGCTTTGCGCCAGCATCAGCGCCTCGATTTCCAGCCGGGAGAAACTCTGCGGCGGCAGCACGGGATCTTCCGTCAGGGTGTAGCCGACGCCCGCGGCCCCGTCGATCAGGGCGCCGCCCGCACGCAAGGTCGCGATGTCGCGGTAGAGCTGGCGCGGGGAAACCCCGGTCTCCTCGGCAAGGCGTTGGGCTGTCACCGGATGGGGAAGGCGCCTGAGCGTGTCCATCAGGCGCATCAATCGGTCTGTGCGGGCCATTTTCGCTCCTGCCGCAAATTGTCAGCAGGGGGAGGCTATACCTTTGGCATCACAAAGAAAAGGAGCTTTCCCATGTTGACGCTTTACCATTCTCCCAACAGCCGGTCTTCGGCGATCGTGACCCTGATCGAAGAGCTGGGCGCCGACGTCGAGGTGAAGGAAGTGACGGTTCGCCGGCAGGATGGCTCGGGCGGGCCGGATGCATCCAACCCGCACCCGGAAAAGAAGGTGCCCTACCTGGTCGATGGTGCCGAGGGGATCCGCGAGCGCGGTGCGATCATGCTTTATCTCACCGACAAGTTTCCCGAAGCCGGGCTTGGGCCGATCGAAGGCCAGCCGGGGCGCGGGGACTATCTGTCCTGGCTGTTCTACTATCAGGGCGTGATGGAGCCGGTCATCATCCTGAAATTCGCCCAGTTTACGCATCCGGCCGTGGAGGCGAGCCTGCGCGATTTCGACACGATGGTCGCGCGGCTGGCGGAAACACTGGAAAAGCAGCCTTACCTGCTGGGCGAAACCTATTCCGCCGTCGACCTGTTGTGCAGCGGCCCGTTCCTGTGGCTGCCCGACATGTTGCCGGACAACGAGGCGATCCGTGACTGGGTGAAGCGGTGCAGCGAACGCCCGGCCACCGTGCGGACGCTGGAGCGTGAACGCCAGGCGGCCTGAGAGGTTTTGAACCTCTGCTGACGAAATGGCCCACCGGGTTTTGCCCGGTGGGCCATATCTGTTTGCGCAGGTGTCTTGAAAACGGCTTTGAAACTGGATGAATGGCCTGCGCGGCTTTCCAGTTGGCGAGCCCGTCCGTTTCTGCCGGTGAGGGTGAGGGCCGTCAGTCCGGCCTCGTCCGCAACTGGCCCTCATAGTCGCGCTTGCCGATGGGCACGCCGCGCGTGCGCAGGATGTCGTAGGCGGTGACAGCGTGGAAATGAAAGTTCGGCAGCAGGAAGGACAGGAGAAAGGTCTCCGATGTCAGGGGCATCGGCCGGGGGCTGATGTGAACCAGATCAAGGTCGAGAGGCCGGCCCGACCAGTCGTTTACCTCGGCAGGCGTATAGGCCTGCAAACGTGTCACTGTCTGCGCGATCCGGTCCTGCAGATCCGCATATGGAGCTGGTCCGACAAGCGGCGGCGGAGTGAAGGCACCCGTTCTCATTGCTTCCAGGCCCCAGACGGAAAAATTGTCGACGCACTCGATCTGAAACCAGAACTGAGCCATGTCCGGATAAAGCCGCGCGGTCGCGAAGTCGTCCGGATCGGTGCCTGTCTGCTGGCAATGAGTTGCCGCTTTTTGAAGAAACCCGCTGACGGCGCGTGCCGTTTGCAGGAAGGTTGGCACGCTCATGTCGTAGAGGGTGGTCGCCACGGGCTGTTTCCTGGTCATGATCCTGGTTCGAAACACGCCTTGGCGTGATCTTCAAAGGGTACGACGGGGAGGCGGATCATATCCAGGAATTTTGAGCGCTGGCGTGGAAGCCGGCATTCTGCCTTGGGCGGCAGGGTGCACTTGCTGGCTGTCTGTCGAGCACCGCGAAGAGAAAGGGCATCTGACGTATTTCGCCGCGCGCAGCGTATCAGCGCCTCTTGCCGAAGGTCGGCTTGCCGGCGCCGGCACTTGCGTCCTGCCGGTTGCGGCGCACGGAGGTGCGCTCGTCGGCATGCGGTTCGTCCTGGTGGCGGCGCTGGAAAAAGTTGTCCGGGCTGTCGCGGCGCTCGTCGAGTTCGCTTCTCAGCGCTTCTTCGGAGCTTTTCAGCACCTGCGCGCGCTGCGCGGCAACATGCCGTTTCTCGCCGATGAACTGGACGCCGCAGCGAAGGCCTTCCTCCCAGCGGCGTTCGCAGGTGACTTCATAGTCTTCCAGGTCGATATGAAGGTCGAATTCCTTGGGCAGCATGTAGGCCTGCTCGAATTCCAGCAAAGCGCCGCCTTCGGAGATGTTGCGCACCATGCAGGGAATGGATCTCAGCCCGTTTTGAAAGACCATCTTGCCTTTCTTGAACACGCGTGCCCGCCGCTCCCGCGGCATCTGTTCGCTGGCGCTCTCATCCGCGGGTGCGTGCGGAAATGGTTTGGCGTCCGACATGGGTTTCTCGCATTCTCATGGTGTCCAAGGGCACTTTAACCCCCATTTGGGGTAAGTTTAGGCGCAAAGCCCTTGCCAATCGGTGAATCCACGTATGGATCAGTCAGGTAAAGCCCGGCATAGGACCATGTTGGGAGCAACAAAAGCTCCCTTGCGACGGTCAGAGAAACCTGAGCTTTTTGTATTCAGGCGAAAACGTGGAACACCATTCCTTGAATTGATACACTGTACCTTTCTATTTACGGGACAGCCACGCGGGCGGACAGCGCGGGGGGCAATATTTCCCGGCGCGAATTGAGGCATCGATGACTGAAGACCAGATATCTTTCTTGAACCTGCTGGCCCTGAGGGCCGGAGAGGAAATCCTCAAAATCTACGCGGAACCTTTCGAGGTCGAGAACAAGGTCGACGGGTCTCCGGTGACCAAGGCCGACGCGGCAGCCGAGGAAATCATTCTTGCGGGCCTTGCGGAAAAGTTCCCCGACATTCCGGTGGTGGCCGAAGAAGCGGTCGAAGCCGGCAAGCTGCCTGCGGCAGGTGCGCGGTACTTCCTGGTCGACCCGCTCGACGGAACCAAGGAATTCCTGAAGAAGAACGGCGAGTTCACCGTCAACATCGCCCTGATCGAGGACGGCCGCCCGGTGTTCGGCGTGGTTTCCGCACCAGCCCTCGAAGAGATCTATTGGGGCGGGGAAATCCGGGACAACGGCAAAACCGAAACCAGGGCCTTCAAGGGGACCATCGCGAACGGCGGCATCAGCGACGTTGCGCCCATCTCCGTTCGCACGCCGCCGGTGGATGGTATCAGCGTGCTCGCCAGCCGCTCTCATCTTTCGGAAGAAACCTCTGCCCTGATTTCACGGCTGAGTGTCGCCGAGCAGCTGAACGTCGGCTCGTCGCTGAAACTGTGCTGGGTGGCTGCCGGCCGGGCCGATTTCTATCCCCGTCTTGCGCCCACGATGCAATGGGACATTGCCGCCGGTGATGCTGTTGTACGCGCCGCCGGCGGGGCGGTCGTTCTGGCTTCAACCGGTGAGGACTTTGTCTACCGGGTGCCGGAAAACGCCCGCAAGGACGACCTGCGGAACCCGTTTTTTCTGGCAGCCGGGTGCAGGAACCTCCTGCGGGATGTCGCGCCCGCTGCCTGACGATTTGCAAAATTGCGCGGGCGGTTGGCCCGTGCCGAACGATTGATACGGCCGGTTCGCCGGCCAAACGGAAAAGCGAACATGAACATGCAATCTCACGGGATCTCGCCCGAGCGCCTCAGCAATCTGAAGCGGCTGGAAGCAGAAAGCATCCACATCATCCGCGAAGTCGCGGCCGAATTCTCCAATCCGGTGATGCTCTATTCCATCGGCAAGGACTCCGGCGTCATGCTGCACCTGGCGATGAAGGCATTCTATCCGTCCAAGCCGCCGTTTCCGCTGCTGCATGTGGATACGACCTGGAAATTCCGGGACATGATCACCTTCCGTGACGAGACCGCCGCGCGTCTCGGCATGGACCTGATCGTCCATACCAACCCGGAAGGGCTTGAAAAGAATATCGGCCCGTTTTCCCACGGCTCCTCGGTTCATACGCACATCATGAAGACCGAGGCGCTGAAACAGGCGCTGAACAAATACGGCTTCGATGCCGCGTTCGGCGGCGCGCGCCGGGACGAGGAAAAGTCGCGCGCCAAGGAGCGCGTCTTCTCCTTCCGCAATTCCAATCACGGCTGGGACCCGAAGAACCAGCGGCCGGAACTGTGGAACCTCTACAATGCCCGTGTGGCAAAGGGCGAGAGCATCCGTGCGTTTCCGCTGTCCAACTGGACCGAGCTGGATATCTGGCAGTACATCCTGACGGAAGACATCCCGATGGTGCCGCTCTATTTCGCAGCAAAGCGCCCGGTCGTGAACCGCGACGGCATGCTGATCATGGTCGACGACGACCGCATGAAACTGCAGCCCGGCGAAGAGATCGAGGAAAAGATGGTCCGCTTCCGCACGCTCGGCTGCTACCCGCTGACCGGCGCCATTGAATCGGATGCCGATACGCTGCCCGCCATTGTCCGCGAAATGCTGATTGCCCGTACATCCGAACGCCAGGGCCGCCTCATCGACAAGGATGAAAGTGCGTCGATGGAGAAGAAGAAGCGGGAAGGATATTTCTAAGATGACGATCGAGAACATACAGGAAGCTGCAGAGACAGCCGTCACCGAATATATCCTGGCACAGGAAAGCAAGGACCAGCTCCGCTTCCTGACCTGCGGTTCCGTTGACGATGGCAAGTCGACCCTGATCGGCCGCCTGCTTTACGACACCAAGCTGATCTTCGAAGACCAGTTGGCCGCGCTGGAACGCGATTCCAGAAAGCATGGCACCGTGGGAGAGGACATCGATCTGGCGCTGCTGGTCGACGGTCTTGAGGCCGAGCGCGAGCAGGGCATCACCATCGACGTTGCCTACCGGTTCTTTGCGACCGAAAAGCGCAAGTTCATCGTTGCCGATACCCCGGGCCACGAACAATACACCCGCAACATGGCCACCGGCGCTTCCACCGCCGACCTTGCCGTGCTGCTGGTTGATGCCCGCAACGGCCTGATGGTCCAGACCCGTCGCCACGCCTTCATCGCGTCGCTGCTGGGCATCCGCCACGTCGTGCTGGCCATCAACAAGATCGACCTTGTCGGCTATTCCCAGGAACGATTTGAGGAAATCCGCAAGGAATTCGAGGTCTTTGCCAACGGCTTCGATTTCGAAACCCTGCAGGCAATTCCGATGTCGGCGCGCTATGGCGACAACGTCACCGGGCGCAGCGACAAGATGGACTGGTATTCCGGACCGACCCTGCTGGAGCACCTGGAGACGGTTCAGGTGGGCGAGCATGTGCTGGAAGCCCCGTTCCGCTTCCCGGTGCAGTGGGTCAACCGGCCCAACCTCGATTTCCGCGGCTATTCCGGTACGGTGGCCAGCGGCCAGGTGTCGGTTGGCGACGAACTGGTGGTCGCCGGTCCGGCAAAGCAGTCCAGGGTGAAGTCGATCATCGGCGCAAGCGGTGAAGTCAGCTCCGCCCGGGCCGGCGAGGCAGTCACCATTTCGCTGGAAGATGAAATCGACATCTCCCGCGGCGATCTTCTGACCTCGACCGCACATCGCCCGGATGTTGCTGACCAGTTTGCCGCCCATGTCATCTGGATGTCGGACGAGCCGTTGCTGCCGGGCAGGCCCTATCTCCTGAAGATCGGCACTCGCACGGTGACGGCGACGGTCTCCGAGATCAAGCACAAGATCAACGTCAATACGTTCGAGCATGTGGCCGGCAAGACGCTGGCATTGAATGAAATCGCGTTCTGCAATTTCTCACTGTCCTCCGCGGTGCCGTTCGATCCCTATGAGGCCAACCACACGACCGGTTCCTTCATCCTGATCGACCGGATGAGCAACTCGACGGTTGGTGCGGGCATGGTCTGGTTTGCGCTGCGCCGGGCAAGCAACATTCACTGGCAGGCCCTCGACGTCGACAAGAACGCCCGGTCTGAAAAACTCGGTCAGAAGCCGGCAGTCCTTTGGTTCACCGGCCTCTCCGGGTCCGGCAAGTCGACCATCGCGTCGATCGTCGAAAAGAAACTGCATGTCGACGGGCGGCACACCTATACGCTCGACGGCGACAACGTCCGCCACGGCCTCAACAAGGACCTGGGCTTTACCGATGCCGACCGGGTGGAAAACATCCGCCGTGTCGGCGAGGTGGCCAAGCTCTTTGCGGATGCAGGCATGATCACGCTGGTATCCTTCATCTCGCCGTTCCGCTCGGAGCGGCAGATGGCGCGCGATCTCCTGGAAGACGGTGAGTTCATCGAGGTCTTTGTCGATACGCCCATCGAGGAATGCCGCAAACGCGACCCGAAGGGCCTTTATGCCAAGGCCGACCGGGGCGAGATCAAGAACTTCACCGGTATCGACAGCCCCTATGAAGCGCCGGAAAATCCGGAACTTCATATTCGCAACGTCGGCCGGGAACCGGAAGAAGTTGCCGAGGAGATCGTTGAGTATCTGCGCAAGCGCGGGTTCCTGAACAGCTTCTCCGCCGACGGCGGAGGCATCTGACAAGAGGCCGAAAGTGACCTTGCCAGGCTGATAACGTGCCCTGGTATCTGAAAGACAGCCATCCGCGTCGCAAGGACGCGGGTGGCTTTTTCGTTTGTGGGACCGGTGCGACATCCCGGCCAGACGAGCTGGAATTTCGTTTGGGAACCGGTCGTTTTTCAGAAGCTCTGTGGGCGTGTCACGCCGCGGTAATCCATTTTGTACTAGGTGTTGTGGCGTCTGTAAGTGTCGCGGTTCCAGGAGGCCAAGATGGTTCGGGCAGACTTCGCCATTGCCCGAACCTTCGAAGCCTTTTAATAACTTGGCTGACCTACTTACGCGTTTTGTAAAATGAATTTTTGATCGAAAGGCTTTGGGCAAATCATGAAAACCGTTCTGGTGACCGGCTCTGCGGGGTTTATCGGCTTTTACCTGTGTACCCGACTGCTGAAGGACGGCTTTCGGGTGATCGGCCTCGATGCCATGACGGATTACTATGATGTCCGCCTGAAGGAACGCCGGCAGCAGATGCTGATGCAGAACGAGCATTTCAAGCCGGTGAACGACCGCGTTGAAGCGCCGGACCTGCTGATGTCCCTGTTCCGTACCGAGCGGCCGGATTTTGTCATTCATCTGGCAGCGCAGGCCGGTGTCCGCTACTCCATCGAAGCGCCGCGCTCCTACCTGGAAAGCAATATCTGCGGAACGTTCGAGCTGCTCGAGGCAGCCAGGGCCTTTCCGCCGGAACACATGCTGCTGGCGTCCACGTCGTCCGCCTATGGCGCCAACACCGAAATGCCCTATGCGGAGACCGACAAGGCCGACCACCAGATGTCGTTCTACGCGGCGACCAAGAAGGCAACAGAGTCGATGGCGCATTCCTATGCACATCTCTACGACCTTCCGGTGACGATGTTCCGCTTCTTCACCGTCTACGGTCCCTGGGGACGGCCCGACATGGCTCTCTTCAAGTTCACCAAGGCGATCCTCGAAGGCAAGCCGATCGACGTCTATAACTACGGCGACATGAAACGGGACTTCACCTATGTGGAAGATCTCGTCGAAGGCATCCGGCTGCTGATGGACGCAGTGCCTGTTCGCCCAGCCGAGGGAGAAGGGGTGAAGGAAGGCGACAGCCTTTCGCCGGTTGCTCCCTGGCGAGTGGTCAACATCGGCAACTCGACCTGCGTTCAGCTGACCGAGTTCATCGAAGCCATTGAGGCAGCTACGGGCCGGACCGCCGAACGCAATCTCATGCCGATCCAGGCCGGCGATGTTCCGGCGACATGGGCCAATGCGGATCTGCTGCAAAGCCTCACGGGGTACCGACCAAAGACCACAGTGCAGGAAGGCGTTGCCAGGTTCGTCGAATGGTACCGGGACTATTACCGGGCGTAACGCCTGGCAGGCGCCGGGCGAACGTCTGGCTACGTGTGGCTCTTATGCCTGCGGCGACGCATCCTGCGGTGGCTGGCAGACATCCACCCATTCCGCACCGGTGATTTCCGCCATGCGTTCCGGTGCTATCCTGACGGCGGCATTGGTCGCGCCGGCGGCGGGAATGACCACGTCATATTCCTTCAGCGAGACATCGCAGTAGACAGGCAACGGCTGGGCAAGACCGAAAGGGCATACGCCGCCGACGGGGTGGCCTGTCAGCGTTTCCACTTCATCGAGGCCCAACATCTTCACCTTGCCACCAAAGGTTGCTTTCGCCTTCTTGTTGTCCATGCGGGCATCGCCGCGGGCAACCACCAGAAAGATCTTGTCCTTGAGCTGAAACGACAGCGTCTTGGCAATCTGACCGGGCTCGACCCCATGTGCCTTGGCGGCAAGGTCGACCGTGGCACTGCTGTCTTCCGTCACGATGACTTCAAGTTCGGGGGCGGCACTGGCAAGGTGGTTGCGAACGCTTTCAAGGCTCATGCTGCAGGGCTTCCTTCAGGTCGGATCAAACAAGACCGGCAGGGAGGGACGCGCAAGAGCTGCGCGGGCCGGGCCATAATTTGTGCATATCAACAATTTCATTGTGCTGTAAATTAAGAAAAGATTCATGTTAATCTTAAACGGGTTTTAACCATTTACGACGTAAACGGTACTGTGTGTGGCCGATGGAAATGGGTTCCAGATGGCCATTGGTTAAGTCGTTCAAGGATTGCCGAAATGGCGAGAGCAGCTACAGCCGGAACTGAAGTTGAATCCTCTGGGGTGGAGAGGAGGAAGCAGGCTGACTATGCAGCTCATCAGGGTGGGTCTATGAATTTGCCATTTTTGGTGGCGAAAAATCTCCTGTTCTGGGGGACGATTTCGCTCAGCCTTTACGGTCTTTACGCGGTGGTTGCTGCCATCTAGGCAGCAGGTGCGTAAACCGATTGTGATTGAACGAACCGCGTCAAGTTCGCGGTCAAGTCTCATCACCTGCAATCGCATATACAACCTTTCATTGCATGCGCGCCGTCGGCTTCTGCGGTCGGCGATTGCGTGAACGTGAGTTCCTTTAGCGATCTGCGTCCAGTCTGCCGCTGCCGAAGTGGTGTGCCGGGCGGAATGTCTCTGGCAGAGGAACAACAGGCTCTCTGCCAGTCATCTCCGCCACCAGGGCCTCCGCTATCAGATGTGCAATGCCGAAGGAAATCTTGAAGCCGCCTGTTGCCGCGAAGGCGGTGTCAAAGCCAGGCAGTTTTCCAGCCAGCGGGTCTCGCCTGTGATTGCGGGGCCGGATGCCGGCCCAGTCGGAAAGAACCTCGCGGCCCTTCAATGGCGGACAAAAGGCGGTGGCGCGTTCCAGCAGTTCGGCTGAACGGACTGGAGAGGGGGCGGCGTCTTCGAATTCCCGGTCGGATGTGCTGCCAATGGCGACGGTACCGTCGTCATGCGGCACGACGTAAAGCCCGTCGCAATAGATCGCTGGCCTGTCTTCCAGTCCCTTGCCCTCCAGCACAAGGGCCTGGCCTTTCTCTCCACGTCCGATGCGTTCGCCGGTCAGCGTTTCGATCAGGTCGAAAGCCGCAAATCCTCCTGAAACGACGAATTGCCGAGTCTGAATCGAGGTCTGCCCGTCGGCGAGCAGGACGGTCTGTGTTGCATCCTCATAACCGACCGCTTCAACGCCTTCCCGCAAGCTGCCGTTCTGACGGACGAAGCTGGCAAGGCTTGCCAGATAAGCCCTCGGGGAGATCCGCGCGGCAAGGGTTTCATAGACGATGCCGAAGGGAGCGGCATTCGCGTCCAGCCAGTCAGACCGGCTTCCGGCAGGTTCAACCACATAGGAAAAGCCGGTTTCCTGAGGTTGCCAGCGCAGCTTGCTTTCTTCCGCCCGCTCCAGATGGTGCTCCAGCTTGTCGGTTGTCGTCAGCGGCAGGATGCGTCCACAGCGGTGATAGCCGCAGGAAAGCCCTGTTTGGCTTTCCAGTTGGCGTATGCGGTCTTCCAGACACAGCAGGGCTTGGAACTGGAATTCCTTCTTGGGGTTCCAGCGTGCCGGCATGTGCGGCATCAACGCCCCCAGCACACCTCCACTGGACCCGGCGCCAACGTGGCTTTTCTCCAGAACAACCACCTTCAGCCCGGCCTCGATCGCTGCCCGGGCAACAGCGAGGCCGAAAATACCGGCTCCGGCAATGGCAACATCGAAAGTTTCGGCGTCGGTTGCTGCCATGGGGCGGGGTCCTTTGAGATTGATTGATCCTGCCGGCTCTCTTATGAGAACGCGTTGCAAATGGCAAAGGCTGATGGGTGCGACCCGAAGGAAACCTGAAGATCATGTCGATCAAGGCACCGGATCTGGAATGGCTGCAGGGCGATGTGCCCCGGGCTGAAGGCTTCAACGACACGTATTTTTCCAAGGCTGGGGGGCTTGCGGAAACGCGTCACGTGTTTCTGCAAGGAAATGGCTTGCCTGGCCGGTTCGATGGCTGCGAGCGTTTCACAATTGCAGAGTTCGGCTTCGGGACAGGCCTCAATTTCCTCACCACCCTTGCGGCATGGCAGGACAGGACCAATCGGCCGGACCTGACCTTCCTGACCTTCGAACTGTTCCCGATGACGGGAGAGCAACTGGCACGGGCACTCGCGGCCTTTCCCGAACTGGCCCCGCTGGCAGAAGAGCTGCTGCAGGCCTGGTCGCCTGAGCCGGGTTGGAACAGCCTGAAAATTGCCGGAGCCAACCTCCAGATCGGCATTGGCGATGCGCGTGAGCTGATCGGTGAGCTGAACGCCGGAATGGCAGGTGAGGGCGAGGGAGGAGAACCGGCAATTGCCCCCATTGATGCCTGGTTTCTCGACGGTTTCAGTCCGGCTCGCAATCCGGAGCTCTGGGACGCGGACCTTCTGAAGGTGGCGGCTGACCTGACGGCCCATGGCGGAACACTGGCAACTTACACGGCTGCCGGCTGGGTTCGCCGCAATCTTCAGGCTGCCGGGTTCGAGATTGAAAAGGCTGAAGGCTTCGCCGGCAAACGCGAAATGGTGAAGGGTCGAAAACCTTGAGGTGGGCGATTGCCTCCATTTACTCCGTAACTGTCTCCAGCATCCACAAGCGGAACTTCTGCATGGCGCTGGTCTCCTCCCGCGACTTCAGCCAGGTCAGCCAGTAGCTTCCCGTCAAGACGCTGGTCTGGAAAGGCTGCACGATCGCGCCGGACGCGAGGGGGCGGCTGAACATCGCTGTCGGCACCAGTGCGACGCCTGCGCCCTGCGTGACGGCTTCAACCATCGCAAGAGAACTGTCGAACATCCAGCCACGCGCCCGTGGTGGCGGCAGTTTCGCTGCCTGGAACCACATGGCCCATTCATCCAACCTGTAGGATCTCAGCAGGGGCTCGTTCACAAGGTCTGCCGGTTCGGACAACCGGGCAGCGATTCCAGGTGAACAGATAGGCGACAGCGGGGCGTCCATCAGCTTGACCGCGTTGGTGGCATGCCAGGCCCCGTCGCCGAAGCGCAGGAAACAGTCGAGACCATCTGCCAGAATATCCGCGCGGTTGTTGTTGGTTTTCAGCCGCAGATCGATCTGCGGATGGGCCCTGGCAAAGCCGGAAAGGCGGGGCAACAGCCAGCCGGTCGCGAAAGTGGCGACGGCGCCGACCGTCAGCACCTCCCGGTAGTTGCCATCCTCGAACCGGCTGAGCGCATCGCTCATCCGCCGGAAGGCATCGCTCAGTACAGGTAGCAGCGCCAGTCCTTCATCCGTCAGGGCAACGCCGCGCGGAAGGCGCTCGAACAGCGACACCTGCAACACGTCCTCCAGCGCCTTCACCTGGTGGCTGACGGCAGTCTGCGATACTCGCAGTTCCAGGCCGGCGCGTGTAAAGCTGCAGAGCCTTGCAGAGGCTTCAAAGGCTCTCAAGGCATTGAGCGGAAGTTTCGAGACGTCCATCCGGATCCAACTTAGGCCAAGTTTTACTCATGTCTAACCTCAGTATTCATCATTTGCGTTATATCTGAGGCAGCGGCACTGTCGCGGTGTCCCGAAGACGAATGGTGCGGGGGGCGACACACCACACCGGTTCGGGCTGTTTGTATTCATCATTGGAGTTGAAGATGAAACTCTGGACACGCCGTAGCGCGTTGACGCTTTCCCTTGCCCTTTTTGCCGGGTTTCCGGCAATTTCCGGATTGGCACACGCCGCCGGGTTCGATCCCGCACCACTTGAGAAAACCGTCACCGGTGCCGAGAGCCGACTGTCTGCCCGGATCGGGGTTGCGGTGCTGGATACGGAAACCGGCAAGACCTGGACCCACCGCGCCGACGAGCGTTTTCCGCTCAACAGCACCTTCAAGGCCTTTCTGTGTGCGGCCCTTCTGGAAAAGGGCGAGCAGGGTGAGGTTCAGCCGGAACGCCGCGTGAAGATCCGCTCGCAAGACCTCGTCTCCTATTCGCCGGTTACCGAGAAAAAGGTCGGCTCTGGAGGAATGACCTATCTGGAACTGTGTGAAGCGGCCGTTGCGATCAGCGACAATGCTGCCGCCAATCTCGTGCTGGAAGCTGTCGGTGGACCGGCAGGACTGACGGATTACCTTCGGGGTATTGGCGACACCATCACCCGGCTGGACCGGACGGAGCCGGGTCTCAATGAAGGCCGCCCGGGCGATGCCCGTGACACTACCACCCCGGCAGCGGCAGTTGCCACGTTGCAGAAACTGGTTCTGGGCGATGCGCTTTCGTCCACCGCCAGAGCCCAGCTGACAGGTTGGCTGCTGGACAACAAGGTGGGTAACGCGACCCTGCGCGCTGGGCTGCCGGAAGAATGGCCGGTCGCCGACAAGACCGGGGCAGGGGCCAATGGCTCGCGCAACAACATTGGCGTGATCTGGCCCGACGACAGGGAGCCCGTCGTGATCGCGGTCTACATCACGCAGACCGACGCTTCCTTTGACGACCGGAACAAGGCGATTGCCGATATCGCAGCCGCACTAGCCGAAAGTCTCCACGACTGAGTTTTCTTGTCCGGGCGGATCCCTTCATTCGCCCGGGCGCCTCTGCCTCTGGAAATGTCCTGCCGCTTCCGACGGAGTCAGCCTTGTCCGTTCCAAGATCCTTGTTTGCCCTGCCGTTGGCGCTTGTCGCGGTATCAGCCGTTTTCTCCCAGGTATCTGCCGAGGAAACACGCGAACAAAAGCGCGCCAGAAGATGCGCCTACTATCAGGAGATCGTCCGGGTGGCGTTCGAAAATGTCGGCCGTTCGCAAATGCGGCCCGGTTTCGTTGCCGAACATGATGCCTTTATCGAAGGTGGTTGTTTCGCAGCGAATGCCGTTTGCCCGAAAACACCCGCCGAATTCGCCTTTGCCGACATTCTGACGATGATGACCGTCAGCGCAAACATGGGCAGCACCTTTACACCGTTCAGGTGCCCGGCCGGTGGAGCGAAGTGAGAAGGTTCAGTTTCGGGCCTTGCCTCAGCAGCACGTGTTTCGGTGCGGACCGGCCCGGAAGGGGCCGGCCCAGGGTGCTGGCGGAGGTTACGTCGCCAGCCACCTTCTGCGACCTGGGATGTCGTCTTCTGCCGTTGCGACGCGCCCCGAGCAAACGGGCCACTTCCGCAGGCAAACTGGACCCGCTGACGGATCCGGGCGAACAGCCGGTGTTGAGTAGGCTTCTGAACGCATTCGTCTTTTGGTTCACCAGCCGCCCCAGTCGGCATCCCGGCGTGGTTTATGTGGTCTGATGGATCCACGCCTATCGGGTAAGCGCATCGCAAGTAGAAAGGATGCGCTTGATCCATAAACCTATGGCGCAAGTCGGGCGTGTCAAATACTGAGCCGGGAAAAGAATCGGGTCGGGCTGCCGAGCTGCCCTTGCATGCCCTCGATCTCAGCGCATTTCCGGCACTGGCGTTATGGCCCCGCCAGTTTCGAACCAGCTTTTCAGGTTGTCGACCACGAGCTGACCCATTGCATTGCGGGTCGCCTGCGAGGCGGAACCGACATGCGGCAGTACGGTGACCCTTGGCAGTTTCAAAAGGGCTTCAGGCACATGCGGCTCGTTCTCGAAGACGTCGAGACCGGCACCGTAGATCGTGTCGTTTTCAAGGGCCGCGATCAATGCGGCCTCGTCGATGACGGTGCCCCGGCCGATATTGATGACGATGCCATCCGGCCCAAGTGCTTCCAGCACCTCCGCATTGACCGCATGTTTCGTTTCCGCACCACCAGGCGCCACCACCATCAGCGTGTCGCAGGCGGCAGCCAGCGCCTTCGGCGTCGCGTGATAGGGGTAGGAGACGTCGTCCTGTTTGCTGCGTCCATGGTAATGGATCTTCATGCCGAAGGCTTCGGCCCGCTTGGCAATCGCCTTGCCGATGCGCCCCAGACCAAAGATGCCAAGCGTACGTCCCTGCATGGTCGCCCCGGTCAGCTTGTAGGGCCCCTTGCTTTCCCAATTGCCCTGGCGAAGCCACTGTTCGGCCTGGCCAAATTCGCGGATGGTCATGATCATCAGCCCGACCGCCGTATCGGCAACTTCTTCCGTCAGCACATCGGGCGTATGGGTCACCATCACCTTCGCCGCCAGGCAATCGTCCGTGTTGACGTGGTCATAGCCGACGCCAAAGCTGGAAACGATTTCCGCGTTCGGGATTTTGGCAAGCAACTCGGCGTTGACCGGCCCGAATGCCATGGCAACACCGCGGATTTTCTCTCCGATTTCCGCCAGCAGCGCTTCCGGATTATCGGCCTCATACAGCCGATGCACCGTAAAGGCGGCATCAAGCTGCTCCTGAACGATCGGCAGCATCGGGCGGGGCATCAGAATATCGATGGAGGTCATGGCAGGTCCGGTGGGGTGATGAAGAAAGGTGAGGTGACCTTAAGGTCTTCGGTTGGGGGAGAAAAGAGCCGAATGGGCAGAGTTGGTACGCAAATTTCGTCACCCTCGAAGCGCTTTCGGCTCACTTCATCAGTGAAACGGCGTATTCCGCCGTCATTCCGGACAAGTGAGACAGGTGTCGAGCGCCGATCCGGAATCCAGAGATATGTCGCGCCATGCGCGGCAAATTGGGTATTCGCTTTGCTCACCCTGACACGCTGGGTTCCGGATCGGCCTGCAGCCTAGCTGCACTTGTCCGGAATGACAGGGCGGGCAGGTTCTTGGGCGTAATTGCAATTCCGAATATAGCGGTCGGCGTTTAACGCGAGTGGGGCGGCGTGCTTTCTGGAAACTTTGGTAATCGGAGTCGGTCCGTAAACTGTCCAATGAAAAGGACACTTATCCCAAAGCGAGGGTGGCTGGAAGTTGGCCAAGGAAGAGGTCTAATTGCGATTGCACAGGTAATGCCTGATTGCGAGACGAACTCTCGAGGCGTTCTCAGGCAAATCCCCCCATTGCCCCCGGGCGCCATTTCCCCTAAAAGACGCCGCAGAATTCCTGAGAATCCCATCAGATTTTGAAAGCGGAGAAGCGGAGCCCCATGGCGCGCCAGTTCATCTATCACATGCATGGCCTGTCCAAGGCCTATAACGACAAGAAGGTTCTCGACAACATCCATCTCTCGTTCTACCCGGACGCCAAGATCGGTATCCTGGGCCCGAACGGTGCGGGTAAGTCGACCCTTCTGAAGATCATGGCCGGTATCGACAAGGAATATACCGGTGAGGCCTGGGCGGCCGAAGGCGCGAAGGTCGGCTATCTGCCGCAGGAACCGCAGCTCGACAACACCAAGACCGTGATGGAAAACGTCATGGAAGGTGTTGCCCACAAGCAGGCAAAAATCGACCGCTACAACGAGTTGATGATGGACTACTCGGACGAAACCGCCGAGGAAGCCGCACAGCTTCAGGACGAGATTGACGCGCAGGATCTGTGGAACCTGGAAAGCCAGGTGGAAATGGCGATGGAAGCCCTGCGCTGCCCGCCATCAGATGCAGCCGTCGACAATCTTTCCGGTGGTGAGCGCCGCCGCGTCGCGCTCTGCAAGCTGCTGCTGTCCGAGCCGGACCTGCTGCTGCTGGATGAGCCGACCAACCACCTGGACGCTGAAACCGTTCACTGGCTGGAGCGTCACCTGCGTGAGTTCAAGGGCTCCGTCCTGATCATCACCCACGACCGCTACTTCCTCGACAATGTCACAGGCTGGATTCTGGAGCTCGACCGCGGTCAGGGCATCCCTTACGAAGGCAACTACTCGGTCTATCTGGAAAAGAAGACCAAGCGCATGGAGCAGGAAGGCCGCGAGAACATGGCCCGCTCCAAGGCGATTGCCCGTGAGCGCGAGTGGATGGGCATGAGCCCGAAAGGCCGTCAGACCAAGTCGAAAGCCCGTATCCGGGCCTTTGAAGACCTCTTGACCGCCCAGGAAGAGCGTCAGCCGTCCATCGAGCAGATCCTCATCCCGGTTGGCGAGCGTCTCGGTGCCAACGTCATCGAGGTCGATGGCGTTTCCAAGGGCTTTGAAGACCGTCTCCTGATCGACAACCTGTCGTTCAAGCTGCCGCGCGGTGGCATCGTCGGCGTGATCGGCCCGAACGGCGCCGGCAAGACGACCCTGTTCAAGATGCTCACCGGTCAGGAAACACCGGACAAGGGCAAGGTCGTCGTGGGCGACAGTGTGCACCTTGGCTACGTTGACCAGTCGCGCGATGCGCTCAACCCGAACAACACGGTCTGGGAAGAAATTTCCGGCGGCGCCGAGGTCATCTACCTCGACGACAAGGAAATCAACTCTCGCGCCTATTGCTCGTCCTTCAACTTCAAGGGTGCTGCCCAGCAAGCCAAGGTCGGCGACCTTTCCGGCGGTCAGCGCAACCGCGTGCATCTGGCCAAGGTGCTGAAGAAGGGCGCCAACGTGCTGCTGCTTGATGAGCCGACCAACGACCTCGACACCGAGACGCTGGCAGCTCTGGAAGACGCGTTGGAAAACTACGCCGGCTGCGCCGTTATCATCAGCCACGATCGTATGTTCCTCGACCGTCTGGCCACACACATGCTCGCCTTTGAAGGCGACAGCCATGTGGAATGGTTCGAAGGCAACTTCGAAGACTACGAAAAGGACAAGGTCCGCCGCCTTGGTGCACATGCCGCCGACCCGCGCCGGATCAAGTACAAGCCGCTTACGCGCTAAGCGAACGGCCTGGAAGCTGAAATGGGGGGCGTGCCCCCTGTTTCCCGAATGTGCCGGCCCCGGAAACGGGCCGGCATCTTTTTTGACCGGTGATGTAAACCGGCCACCGGCAATTTTTGTCCTTGCGAGCGGCACAAGGCATGTTCCACAGAACTCTCGTCTGTCTGTTTGCGGCCTTCGCCATCGCCGTTCTCGCCTCGTTTCTGGCGGCAGTCGGCTGGCCCGTCGATCTGCTGGCTCATTTTCAGACCCAATACGTTCTTGCCGGACTGCTGTTTGCTGCAGGGTTCGTCTTCATCCGGAACTGGAACATGGCGGCACTGGCTATCTGCCTGTCGGTGGTCGCTCTCATGCGCATGGGCATCTTCGACAACGGACGCTTTGCCCCAACCGCCGATGCGGCAGAACCGGCGATCAGCGTCGTCACCGCAAATCTCTTCGGCAGCGCCGCAGCGCTCGGCAATCTGGTTGAGGAAAACAGCGCCCGCGGCTTCGATCTCATGATCCTCACGGAGCTGCCGGTACCAGCCGACCAAGGGCTGCTCGACCGGTTTGAAGGCATGCTGCATGTGGCCGGAACGCGCCATCAGGCGCTTGGTGGACGTCCCGCCGCAGTTATCCTCTCGCGCACTGCGCCGCACAACGTTGAACTGATCCCTGTAGGCGGGAACCCATACGCGATTACGAAAGCGATTTACTGCGGTATCCAGGCGGAGCCCTGTGTGAGTGTCCTTGCAGTTCACACACTGCCGCCTTTCAGGCGTGACTTCTATCTGCACCAGGCGGAGATCCTTCAGAAGCTTGCATCCGAAGTGTCGAGGACGCCGGGACCTGTTCTTGTTGCCGGCGACATGAACGCCGCCTCTTGGGCACCGCTACTGAAACGGTTTCAGGAAACGGCAGGGGTGCGCAAGGCAGTCTGCGGCAGCCGTTGGACCCCGACATGGCTTGCCCCTGTTCCGGGCATCGGTCTCGAACTCGACCATTTTTTCGTCAGGAGCGGGCTTGCGGTCAAAAACTGCGAACTCGGACACTTCAACGGTTCTGATCACTGGCCGGTCTTTGCCGAATTCACGGTTGTCGACGACAAGTCGTCCGACTGATCTTCGGCGGCAAGCCTGCGCCCACCCGGTCAAAGCGCCATGGACACGAGACAATGCAGTCCGCATAAAAGATTTCTATTCAGTACGTCGGGGTTTTTGCCCTGAAGAGCCGGGTTCAAGTCAGACAGATGCTGCAAGCCGCTTCGGACATTAAGACAAGTCTCCTGCGCACGGACCCCGGCGGCCTGCGGCTGATGCGCGGCGTTCATTTGATGCTGACCGTGCTCGGAGCGGTCTTCCTGGCAAATGTCGTGGCAAGCTTCGTGCCCGGTCAGTCGGCCTTTAAACTGGCCGTTCTGGCAGCCGCGAGCGGCGGTCACTGCCTGATGTTCACGCCGGTCTCCACCAGAAAGGCCGAGGTCCTCGGCATCCTGAAGCTTGGCGTTCTGCTGACGTCTCTGTTTGCTCTTGGGGCTGTTGTCGCCGAGATGTCGGGGAAAAGCGCCTCAACCGTTCTGCAAGGGCTCTGGATCGCCGCGATCATGCTCGGCTTTGCCATGCAAGGGCTTGGTCCCTTCTGGCAACGCGCTGGCCGCAGCATGGCGATTTGCTGGCTTTTCGTGGTCCTCGGCAACGTCGGAGGATCGCCCGGCCTCTGGCTTCCGGTGATGGCGGTGCTTGGAATGGTGACAGCGCTCGTGGTTCGCACAGGGCCCTGGCGGCCTTCGACATACCGAACCTACCTGCGGGTCGAAGCTGCAAATCGTCAGGCGATGGCAACCTATCTGAGGCAGCTGTCAGGCCGGGCGACCGGTTCGTCCGGCGATGCGGCCGTTCGGATCAGGGATCTGGCGAAGCTGCGCATGGAGCTTCAGGTCTGTGCCGATCTGCTCAGACCGGAAGGTGAGTTGCAGGGCATGTCGCCGGAAGCGGCTATCATGGTGGAACTCGCCCTGGAAGTGGTGGGCGATGCACGCGACCAGCTCTCCCGGGACGCACGCACCCGTCTGGCGCAAGACGACGGCTTTGGCCGTGCGGTCGACCGGCTTGTCCATCGCCTTGAAACCGGTGAGGGTGTTCCGGAAGAGAGCGATGTCGGGGAAGGCAAAACCGGCGCAAGCGCACCTGCCGCGAGCTGGCTGCAGGCCGATGCGGCAGTAACGCCACATGACCGGTTTCAGGAATTGCGCATTGCCCAGGCTTTCAAGCGTCTGTGGCTGCTGGCGGCAAAAGACCAGCCGGTTCGCCTGAGCCTCGGTACGGATGATGACAGCGGCGAGGGCAGCTGGTTGCGGAAGCTTTCCTGGCGCCTGTCACTTCAGGCAGGTGTCGCAGCCGGGATCGGCTTTTCCCTTGGGCTCGCGTTCGATCTCAATCACGCCTATTGGGTCACGCTCACCATCATCATCGTGCTGTCGAACAGCCTCGGGGCGACACTGCTCCGAACCGCACAGCGGATCGGCGGGACGGCGGGCGGCGTTGTTCTGGCCATGCTGGTCGACCCGGCCCTGGCGGAGTTTCCGTCCGTCAGGCTGGTACTGGTTGTCATTGCCATACCCGGGGTCATCGTTTTCCTCGACCGCAATTACGCCATCGCCTCCGGTATCATCAGTTTCCTGGTGGTCATGGGGCTTCAGACGCTTGAAGGTCTGCCCATCGACGAACTCTGGTCGCGTCTCTACGACACGATGATTGGCGCAGGCGTGGGGCTTGCTGCGGCATGGCTGCTGTTTCCCAACCGCACTGGCGCAAGCTTCAAGGAGCTGGCGTCCGATTACCTCAACGCCTGCCGAAGTTGCCTGCGGGCGGAAGGCGGCAAGGCGGATACGGACCTTCAGGATCTCGCCCGGCTTCGAACGGCAGCGAGCACGCTGATCGCCACCGCCAGGTCCTATCGGATCGAGCAAGCGCCCTGGTCGTCGTTCACACGCTCCGCCAGTGACCTCAACGTGCTGGTGATCGTGCTGGCCCAATACGTGGTGCTTTACCGCGAAGCCCGTTCCGACGTCACGCGGGAAACGGTGGAAGCTCAGGCCAGGTCGGGGATAGAGGCGCTTGTCGCTCGCATGGACAAGCGTCTGGAAGATGAGTTCTCGGCTGTCCTGGATGGACGCCCGAGGCAGACCGTCCCGGGCCTGGAGGATGACTGGATGACAGCCATGCCCGAGGGCGCAACAGGCAATCTTGCGCTGGAAACCGGTTGGGTCGCGATGCTCTACCACGCGCGGAAAATCGTCCGATGCCTGGACGGCTTGCGCAAGGAGAAATTCCTCTCCGGCCCTGCCTGAAGATAGCTTTCACCACCGCAAATACTGGGGCAGCGGATCGATCTTCCGCGCTTATGAAAACATCAATGAGTTTTGTTGGTCAGGAAGGCGCCGGCGCCCTAGCATCGCCTCTCGACTGCGACAGGAGACCCCGCATGACAGACCAGCTCCAGCTTCTTGCCGAGGACTTTCGTATTACGCCTGCATTCAGGACAAGTGGCAAGGTGGAGGGCGTTTTCAGGACAGTCTCTGCGGAAGACTTCAGGACCACTGCAACGGATGCGTTGGAGATGACGTTCGAAGGCATTTCGGGAGACCGGCATGGCGGATACACCCGGAGGTCCGGTGGCCGCGAACCCTGGTATCCGCGTGGCACGGAAATGTGCAATGAGCGCCAGATATCCATCCTGTCCGCCGAGGAACTTTCGTTGATTGCCACTCGCATGGAGATTGCCGAACTGAAAGCCGAATGGATCGGCGGCAACATTACCTTGTCCGGCATTCCCAACCTTACGATGGTGCCACCGCGCACCCGGCTGGTGTTCGAGGGCGGTCTGGTTATTCGTGTGGACGGTGACAACAAACCCTGCCGTTTCGCAGGCGAGGCGATCGCCGAAGCCAATCCCGGCCGGGAAGGACTGGACCTGTTGTTCCCGCAAAAGGCAAAGCGCCTGCGAGGACTTGTTGGCTATGTCGAAATCCCGGGGAAGGTTGCGGCGGGCGAGGCGGTCACCGCCCATGTTCCTGAACAGTGGATCTACGAGCGCATCTAGATTTAAGGCTCGCAGCGAGGGAAACCTGTTTCCCGAGGTGCCCGATATTCTCTAGTCTGGATGCTCTGTCATAACCGTCCAACAGGAGCCTCCATGCTGCCGATCCACCACATGATCGACCAGGCGCCACAGCCGGTCGCGCCATTCTCCCATGCCGTCGAAATTGACGGCTGGGTGTTTGTAACCGGCCAGATGCCGACACTGCCGGACGATCCGGACGCCCCGCTGCCGGAAGGCATAGAGGCGCAGACTGTGCGGGTGATGGAAAACCTGAAGCTCGTTCTGGGCGGCCTCGGGCTCGGCCTTGAAAACACGACTTTCATTCGTGTCTATCTGACTGAATTCAAGCGCGATTATCAGGCTATGAACGACACCTACCGGTCATTTTTCGAACCCGGTAAATTGCCGGGTCGTACCTGTATTGGCGTGTCGGGCCTTGCCGTCGATGCATTGGTCGAGATCGATTTGATCGCCCGGCGGCCGTAACGGCCGGCTACCCGCAAATCCCATCCGGGGTTGTGTGTGACGGGCACGGATCCGCTTTAAGCACCGATGTCAGTCCTCGGTTGGGGACGTATCGTCAGCTTCCAGGCGTTTCGCACATCCCCAGGAGCTCAAAACGTCATTCATTTCGTCCAGTACGAAGAACCGTGCAGCGTCACGGTCATAACCTTCGTCCAGCAACGTATCGTAGTCGGTCAGGGCGTGCCGGACATGACTGGTGGTGGCCTGCCAGAGGGCAATGCCGGGCGGCAGATGGCGCAGGTGTCCGGCGAGGGCAACTTCGAGAATGGCTTCAGCATCTGAAAAGGGAACGCGCGGCAGCAGGACCCGCAAGGCCTTGCGCATGTCTTTTTGTCGCTTGGTGCCGCCGGTCATGAACAGGTCCCGGTTTTTCGTGGTTGAGACCGGAGAGGTAAACAAATCCCGGACGGATTAGAAGAGGTCTGGTGGAATTGGTCCGGATCGCCGGTCAGGCGCGAAAGAACTGAAAGCTGCTGGCCCCGGCAGTGCCGGACAGGGGAAGCCCTGCAACCCTTCCGTTTTCCCTGGCATCGGCAAGAAGGTCCTCGAAAGGCAGGGGAGCGCTGAAATGGTATCCTTGGACCAAACGGCAATGCATCGCTTCCAGAAGTTCCAACTGGTTGCTTTCTTCAACGCCTTCCACCACGCACTGCATCTTCATGGACCGGCACAGGTTGACGATGGAGGTCACGACGCCGCTCGCGATCGGGTCCTTGATACCGGCAACGAAACTGCGGTCGATCTTGACGCAGTCGATAGGCAGCCGGTGCAGGTAGCCAAGGCTGGAATAACCGGTGCCGAAGTCATCCAGCGCGAGTTTGACACCGGCATTGCGAAGAACCTGCAGACAGGTTTCAGCCGCTTCATAACTACCGATCACGGAAGTCTCGGTAATTTCGAACGTGATCCGCCGCGGGTCTATCGCCGCGCGGCGGATGATCTCGAGCAGCGCAGCCACTGTCTCGGCAGAGGTGACGTCATGTGCGGACAGATTGAAGGATAGCGAGAGCGTTCCGGGCAGGGCCTTGATCTGCTCGACCGCCTTTTCGAACAGCGACAGGGTCAGCCTGTGGATCAGGCCGGCGCGCTCGGCAATGGGAATGAACTTGTCGGGGGCAATCCTGCCAAGCTGGGGGTTGTCCCACCGCGCCAACGCCTCGAAGCCGACTACGAACCGTTCCGGCAACTGGACGACAGGCTGGAAATAGACCTGGAATTCGCTGGCAAGATCTGCGCTTTGAAGCGCGGCCTCGATGGCCCGTTCCGAGCGGATGCGGGCTTCATGTTCAGCCGAATAGACCGTCGTCCGGCCGCGCAGGCTGGTCTTGGAATTGTAAAGGGCGTAGTCGGACCGGTCGAACAGAACATGGGCAGAAGTGCCGGCGTCAGGATAGAACGCAATGCCGCAGGACGCGCCAACGGAAACCTGCAGTTCACCGATCCGATAGGGGCGGCTGATCAGTTCGCAAATAGACTGCCCCGTCGAGGCTGCCTCGTAGATGTCTCCGAGATAAAGGAAACCGAACTCGTCACCGCCGAGACGGCAGATCTCGACATTCGGCAGTCCAAGGCTTTTCAGGCGCATGCCGACTTCCATCAGCAATTGGTCGCCCAACTGGTGGCCATAGGTGTCGTTGATGGGCTTGAACCGGTCCAGGTCGACGACGCCGACCGCAAACTGCCGGTCCGTGCCTTCCACTTCACTGATCAGGGCTTCAAGCCGGTTGAAGAAATAGCGTCGGTTCGGCAGGTCGGTAAGCGCGTCGGTTTGGGCAAGCTTGGAGTTTTCTGCGTTGAGACGCTCCGTTTCTTTCTGTTTGGCGGCCAGGTCCGATTGCGATTCAATCAGTTTGCAGAACCCTCGATAGCCGTTCAGGAGAACCTGCAGGACGACTAGGCACACCAGGAAGATATTGAGCCCTATCGCAATGTAGACGTCCTGGTTCTGGCCGAGATAGTGCACCAGATAAGGGATCGTCACGATCACCATGACCATCAGGGCAGCCTGCGGCAGATGCATCAGGCAGAAGATGCAGCCGATGACGGTGATGGCGATGAAAAGCGCCACATGACCGCGCTCGGCAGGTCCGCCATAGCCGTCCAGGCTCAGCGACCAGGCAATGTAGATGACGGACACAAGACTGCCGAGAATGACGGTCTGCCGCATCTTGCTGATCGCTTCTTGCGGTGTCGGGTCAACTTTGCGGGCGCGTATCCAGGCCACCATGCGAAAGGTCGTGATCAAGAGGATCGGCGCAAGAATTCCGACGGTCAGATAAGTCGGCGCGATATCGAAATGGGTATAGGCAACGGCAACCGCATTGACCATGAGGAGGGCATAGAGCGACGGAATCTGGGTCTTGAGCTCATTGTACTGAGCTTGTGCAATTTCCGGATGGCGAGGATCGATCATCATCCATCTCAGGAAAGCCCTGATTTTTTCCATCATTTTCTCCATTGATATTTCTTCTAATCAAAATGAGATAAAGAATTGTTATGAAGGCGACTTTGCTGACTTTGCGTCGCATTGGGGTTCTTGAAGAGTTAAGGCGTCTATAGGAAATGCTGACGCGACGGTTACGAAATATTTCAAGGCGAAAACCGTGTGATCGCGCAATCAGGCACTAAGTAGGGCCGGCGCCGGACAACGGTTCATCGCAGGATATTATAGTGACATTTCTTGCATGCTCCCGCCACGCTTGGCAAATAAACGTGGCTGCCAAAGCAGGCTTGTTGGCGGGAAACGCTCTGGTCGCTTCACAATAAGATAAGCAGACTATTTTTTTATCTTTGAAATACGCTATATAGACGGCTATGGCAGATCGTACTCGAACCCGGCTTTTGAACGCGCTGAAATCCTCCGGCCCACAGACTGCGGCAGATCTTGCCAGCGGGTTGAAGGTGACGTCAGTGGCTGTTCGCCAGCATCTGGACGGCCTGTTGCAGGACGGACTGGTGGACTTCGATGATCAGAAGGGTTCGGTTGGCCGGCCCAAGCGGGTCTGGGACCTGACACCGGACGGGCACAAGCAGTTTCCCGACAATCATTCCAACCTGGTGCTCGGGTTGATTTCCGGCCTGAACGATATTTTCGGCGAAGAAGGTGTCGACAAGCTGATTGCCCACCGTGAAGCGCAAAGCCGGAAATCCTATACCGAAGCGGTTGGCAAGGCGCCTGATCTGCGCGGCAAGCTGGAAGTGCTTGCCGATTTGCGCAACCGGGAAGGCTACATGGCCGATCTTGTTCCGGAAGGGGCTGGCTACCTGCTGATCGAAAATCACTGTTCGATCTGTGCCGCGGCAACGGCCTGTCAGGGGTTCTGCCGGTCGGAACTCAATCTTTTCAAGGATGTACTTGGGCCAGGTGTCTCGGTCGAACGTACCGAACATCAGCTCTCGGGCGGTCGTCGCTGTGTTTACAGGATTGAGCCCGCGGCCTGATCAGGCGCTGGTCCAGTCGAGGAGTGTTTTGCGTGTCAATCGCCAGGCCGCTGCTTGCGCGGCTCATCGACCGGTATTTCCATCCGTTCGAAACCCACATCAAACCGCTGGAACTGCCTGTCACGCCTCTTCCGGATGAAGGGCCGCTGAAGCTGGTCTGGCATTTCGCGATGATGTTCCGCTGGCAACTGGTAATCGTTTCCTGCCTGGCGATGATCTCCTCCGGGCTGGGTCTTGCGGGCATCTGGGCGATAGCTTTCGTGGTCGACGGTGTGACCGAGACAGGCGCGCAGGCGTTTCTGAAAGACAACCTCACCATCCTGGCCGGTTTCTTCCTCCTCTTCGTGATTATTGATCCGCTCGCCTTTCTCCTGCGCCAGACCTTTGCCTTCCAGACCGTGCGCATTCTTCTGCCGGCGGCAATGCGCTGGCAGGCGCACAAGGCCGTGGAAGCACAGGACCTGGCTTTCTTCGAGGACACTTTCGCCGGTCAGGTTGCCTCCCGCATTGCCCAGGTCACCATGTCAGTCCACCGTCAGATGATGCTGTCCATCGAGACGGTTCCGTTCCTGGTCATTCAGTTTGGCGGATCGTTCCTGCTGCTTCTGGCCATGGCCTGGCCGCTGGCCATTCCGGTATTGTTCTGGATCTGCGCGAATATCCTCGTCGCCTGGTTGGCGATCCCGGCCTATCTGCAGCGTTCTGCCAAGGTGGCAGCGGCAAATTCCAAGGCCACCGGCGCGATGACAGACGTCTATTCCAACATCGCGATGGTCAAACTGTTTGCGGCGGAAGATTCAGAAGCCGGTGCCATTCGCAAGGTTATCGGCGAAACAATCGACACCAGGCACAGTGAGAACCGGTCCTATATCCTGACCGACAGCGGCGTCTATTTTCTGAACGTGCTGCTGGTCCTGGCTGTGGTGGTCATTGGTTTCTGGGGCATGATGAAGGGGTGGGTCTCGATTGGTGACTTTGTCGCCGGGCTGACCGTCACACGCTCGCTGTCGCACGCGTCGTCCAGCTTCATAGGGATCGGACAGTCGATCACCAGCACGCTCGGTACGATCCGCGATGCCATGCCGATCATGACGAGCCGGCCGGCAATCATCGACCCGCCGGATGCCGGCGAGCTGAATGTCAGCGCCGGGGAAATCCGCTTCGACAACGTGTCCTTTGCCTATCAGAGCGACCGCAAGCCGGTCCTGGACAAGTTCAACCTGACAATCAAGCCGGGCGAGCGTGTCGGTCTGGTTGGCCTGTCCGGCGCCGGCAAATCGACCGCTGTGTCTTTGCTGATGCGCTTGCGGGACGTGACCGAAGGCCGGATTTCGATCGACGGGCAGGACGTGCGCGATGTCACCCAGGCATCTCTGCGCAGCCGGATCGGCGTTGTCACCCAGGACATCTCCCTTTTGAACCGGTCGATCCGCGACAACATTCGCTATGGCAGGCCGGAAGCCACCGACGACGAGATCCGTGCGGTTGCCCGTGCTGCCGAAGCGCTCGATTTCATTGAGGAGCAGAAGGACAGCAAGGGTCGGACGGGGTTGGATGCCCATGTGGGCGATCGCGGTGTCAAACTATCCGGCGGTCAGCGCCAACGCATCACGATCGCCAGGGTGCTTTTGAAAGATGCGCCGATCCTGATCCTCGACGAGGCAACCTCTGCCCTCGATAGTGAAGCCGAGCTTGCCATTCAGCAGAACCTCACCCGCATGATGGAAGGGCGCACCACGCTGGCCGTTGCCCACCGTCTGTCGACCATTGCCGCAATGGACCGGCTCGTGGTGATGGATCAAGGCCGGATTGCGGAAGAAGGTACACACCGCGAGCTGCTTGCCTCCGGTGGTCTTTACGCTGCGCTTTGGGAACGTCAATCAGGTGGTTTCCTGGCGCTCAGCGCTGCTGAATAGGGTCTGGTGAAAAGCACCTTGTTTGCGTGAGCTTCCCAGAGGCTGGTGCTTCGGGAAAATGTCAGCTTGTGTTGATTTTCCGAAATCCGGCTGACAATACTCCTCTCATGGACAAGAGAGACCGCGCCGTACTTTTTCGCGAACGCCTGTCGGATGCCTTGCGCAGCCGGGATATGAACCGATCGGATCTGGCACGCGGTGCCGGGCTCGACCGGTCGACCGTTTCCCAGCTGTTGTCGGAAGATGCACCCCGTCTGCCAAACGGGCAGGCATTGGCTGCCATTGCGACCGCGCTCAGCGTTTCTTCCGACTGGTTGCTTGGTCTTTCCACCCACCGCGGGGCCGCGGCCGAGATCCTGGATCAGGCAGTTCAGGTGGCCGAGACCGAGCGGCACCCGGTCGATGAACATCTGCTCGCCTGGTATCGCGATGCGGTCGGGGCGAAGATCCGGCATGTACCCGCCAACCTGCCGGATGTCCTCAAGACCGAAGCTGTTCTGGCTTTCGAATACTCCGGCGAAACGTTGCGCACCGCCGACCAGGCCATAACCGGCACCAGGGATCAGAGGGCACTCCTCAGCCGGGCGGAATCCGACATGGAAATCGCCCTGTCGAAAGAGGCGCTGGAAGGCTTTGCGCGCGGGGAGGGGCTATGGCAGGGGCTTCCGGTTGACCTGCGTCGCGAACAGCTGGAGGTCATGGGGCTTACCTTGAGCGAGCTTTACCCCTCGCTACGTCTGCACCTCTTCGGCGCGACCGACCGGTTCTCCGCACCTTTCACGGTCTTCGGGCAGAAATGGGCGGCACTCTACCTCGGGCAGCGCTACCTGGCGTTTTCCAACACGCGCCACGTCCAGCTCTTCTCCAGCCACTTTGACGACCTCGTTCGCCACGCGGTCATCCGCTCGCATGAGGCTGGTGATTTTGCCGTTCAACTGGCGCGCCAACTCGACTGACGTCTGTTCGTTTTTAGCTGCAAGACTTGGTCACCTTGCAGCCATGGATATCATGTGAGCCGCAGGCGTGGCCCGGTTGGGTCGATCAGCAGCAGGGGTGCGTATCGAGAAAGCCTGTTTCCCGGAAACCTTCACCTTGAAGGACGACGCAAGGCCCCCGCTGACGTTTTATGCCTAGGCGTGGGCGGACTTTGCAGCTTCCACCGACTTGGCCGGGTGAAAGCTTTCAGCTTCTGCCATTTCCCAATAGGTCGAGTAGCCCGGAATGTTGTGCGACTTTTCCAGGAGGGCCCCCTTCTTCAACCAGGACAGCGCGACGCTGGCCGGCATGATTTCGCGAAGACCTTCGTGCAGGTAGAAATGTTCCGGCTTGAATTCGCGCGGATGGCTGAGCCCGGCAGCGGCAGAAAAATCCCGAAGGGACTTCAGCGTGTTGCGATGAAAATTCGCGACGCGCTGCGCCTTGTCGGGAACAACCAGGGCCTGCTGGCGCTTGGGATCCTGCGTGGCGACGCCGGTGGGGCAACGATTGGTGTGGCAGCTCTGGGACTGGATGCAGCCGACTGCGAACATGAAGCCGCGCGCAGAGTTGACCCAGTCGGCGCCCAAAGCCAGCGCCCCTGCAATGTCGAATGCGCTGATCAGCTTGCCGGCGGCACCGATCCGGATATCTTCGCGAAGACCCGTGCCGACAAGGCAGTTGTGTACGAAGGTCAGACCCTGGCGCAGGGGGGTTCCCAGCCTGTTGGCAAATTCCACCGGTGCGGCGCCTGTCCCGCCTTCGGCACCGTCGACCACGATGAAATCCGGCTTGATGCCGGTCTTCAGCATGGCCTTGACGATGGCCATGAATTCCCAGCGATGACCGATGCACAGCTTGAAGCCGACCGGCTTGCCACCTGAGAGCTCCCGCAACTGAACGATGAAATGCAGCAGTTCAACCGGGGTCGAGAAAGCGGAATGAGAGGCAGGTGATATGCAGTCGGTGCCGATCGGAACGCCGCGAGCTTCGGCGATTTCTTCCGTCACTTTCGGTCCGGGCAGCACACCGCCATGACCAGGCTTGGCCCCCTGGCTCATCTTGATTTCGATCATCTTGATCTGCGGTTCGACAGCCTGCTTGGCGAACTTTTCGGCATCGAAAGTGCCATCGTCCGCGCGGCAGCCGAAATAGCCGCTGCCAAGTTCCCAGACCAGATCGCCACCACCTTGCCGGTGATAGCGCGAAACGCTGCCTTCCCCGGTGTCGTGATAGAAACCGCCTGCCTTGGCGCCCTTGTTCAAAGCCAGAATGGCATTGCCGGAGAGTGAGCCGAAGCTCATGGCCGAAATGTTGTAGAGGGAAGCCGAATAAGGCTGTTTGCAGTCCGGTCCGCCAATCGTCACGCGCATGTCTTCATGGTTGTGCGGTTTGGGACAGATCGAATGGTTCACCCAGCCATAGGAAGTGTCGTAGACGTCAAGTTCTGTACCGAACGGCAGAACATCCTCGATATCCTTCGCCCGGTCATAAACCATGGAGCGCCGCTCCCGCGAAAACGGTCTGCCGTCCTGGTTGCTTTCAAAGAAATACTGGCGCAGTTCCGGCCGGATCGCTTCGAAAAGGAAACGGAAATGACCGGAAACAGGATAGTTGCGCAGGATCGCATGTCGGGTCTGGCGGACATCGAGATAACCGATCGCCGAGAGCACTGCAAAAACCAGAAATGGCCAGACGAAGTAGCCGCTGAGGGCAAACGTCAGGACAAGTGCAACCAGGGCAAGTACGATACAAAGAATGAAAACGGTATAGCGGGCGGGAAACACGGACGGGTGACTCCTATTAGGCGGGCTGTCTAGTTGTGTCAGGCTGCGGCCAAAAAGGAAAGAGCGATCAACACTGTTGATCGCTCTTGCATGGAACCGATTTGAGCTCAGACCATGTGGTGCACGTTCAGCTTGTTGCCGTCCAGGTCCCGAAAATAGGCGGCATAAAAGCCGTTGTCGGCGCGCTGGCCGGGCTTGCCTTCGTCCGCCGCGCCAAGCTCTATGGCTTTGCGGTAGACCGCATCGACCTGTGCCCGGTTCTGGGCGGACAATGCGACCATGACGCCATTGCCGACGGTCGCCTGTTTGCCGTCATAAGGAATATGCACGGAAAAGGCTGACGTGGTCGGCTGGTTCGCCCAGACGATGAAGTCATCGAACTCCATCAGCCGCTGTGCGCCGAGTTCAGCCAGCAATGCGTCGTAAAACGCTGCTGACCGCTTCAGGTCGTTGGTTCCCAAAGACGTATATCCGATCATGAGTTTCTCCTGGAAATTGGTGTGTGCGGTGCCGGCGTGATGGATTTAGGTGTTTGCAAAAATGTTTGGAATAGGCAGATTTAAGGTGGAAGCTTTCAAATTTGAAAGAACATGATGGATTGGAACTACCTTCGAACGTTTCACGCGGTCGCCGAGACCAGCAGTCTCGGCAAGGCTGCTGAAAAGCTCGCAATCAGCCATGCCACGGCGTTCAGGCACATCCGTTCTCTGGAAGAGCAGCTTGGCTCCAGATTGTTCGAAAAGGTGAAGGGCCGTTACAGGCCGACCGAGGCTGGTGCCGAAATTCTGGGTCTGGCGCAGTCTGTTGTCGTTGCCATGGAGGACATCGACCGGCGGATATCCGGGGCGGATCTGGCTTTGAAGGGGCGAATTCGATTGACGGCCCCCGCAAGTTTCGCAGCCCATTTCCTTCCTGGCTACCTAGGCGACTTCAGAGCCCGGTTTCCCGACATCACCGTTGAGCTGTTGACTTCCAACGAGGAGCTCAACATGTCCAGCAGAGCTGCGGAGATCGCCCTGCGGGTCACGTCATCTCCGCCCGAACACCTGATCGGACGCAAGGTCGCAGATATTCCCTGGGCCTATTTCGCAAGCCAGAGCTATCTGGAGCGCAAGGACGCGCCGTCGAATTCGGCCGATCTCACAACACATGACCTGATTGGCGCAAGCGGACTGCTATCCCAGCGGCCTGGCTTCCAACAGATGGACAGGACGCATCGCGACAGGATCGCGGTTCGAAGCGATGATCTGATGACCATGGCTGCATTGGCGCGCAAGGGGTTGGGGATATGCCTCGTTCCGGTGGATGTCGCACAAGGCGGCTTGCAGAAACTGGCCCTCGCCAATGACGTACCAGCAAATGAGCTCTGGGTGCTGACCCATCCCGACCTTCGCTCTGTCGAACGGGTCGCCTGCATGACGCGGTTTCTGGCAACAGCCTTCGGGGCCGAAGCCGCCTTTTCAGATACGTAGCTTGGTTTTAGACGACATAGTCTAATCAGATCCTGTCAGCGCCGATCATCGACAGGAGCCGTTCTGCCGTACCTCGCGCACCCGGTTCGCTTGCCATGATGTCTGCCACCCGTTTGGCGCCGACACGATACACAGGGTCTTCGAGTTGCATCAGCGCCCGGGCGAGTTTCGAAGGAGTGAGCGACTTTTGCCGGATCGGTGCAGGCCCGGCTCCGATCTTGTGAACCTGCGCGCCCCAGAAGGGCTGATCGCCAAAGACGGGGCAGACCAGCGAAGGTTTGCCCCAGCGCAGGGCTTCGTGGGTGGTGCCGGCACCACCGTGGTGAACGATTGCCGCGCAACTTGGGAAAAGCCAGCTGTGAGGTGCCTTATCCAGCAGGAAGACGCGGCCTGAAAGTGTCCGCGGCAGGCTTTGCCCGGACAATCCTCCCCAGCCCGTCGCCAGGATCGCACGTTGGCCGGTTTGTTCCAGGGCTGCAAGCACGGTTTCTGTCAGCTTTGCCGGGTTCCTGCTCGGCATGGAGCCAAAGCCCAGATAGATCGGCTCCGGGCCGTTTTCCAGAAACGAAGCCAGATCTTCCAGCGGAACGTAGTTCGGATCAGGTTCGGTCAGCCAATAGCCGCAGGCCCAGTTGTTCTCCGGCCAGTCTGGTGGTGTTGGCACGAGACCACGGGAAAAAGCCTGAAGGGACAGCGGCGATCCTCCGCCAGGCATATGGCCGTCCATCAGATCTCCCGAATGGGCAGGCGCATCCTTCGTCCCCGCTTCCGCGCGGACGGCCTTTGCGAGCGGCGCGATACCCAGCCGCATCAGGGAGCGACCGATGGCAAAACTTCGCCGATTCAGGAAAGGACCGAGGTCGGGCAATCCGAAAAGCGGTAGCGGAAAGGAACCCGTTGCCGCGCTCACCGGCTGAAGCGCTGTCGGCAGGGCGGGTACGTCGAGATGACGCGCCACAAGTGTCAGGACAGTTGCCTTGAGATTGAACAGGATAAGGTCCGGTTTTTCCTGCATGCCGATCTGCCAGAGGCGCCGGGCGGCCTCCTTCTGCAGATCGATATTCTTGCGGGCTGCACGGATTTTGCCCTTCAACGTGAACAGCGCAGCCTGAATGTCCTCATTTTGCAGAAGGGCTTGATAATCGAGTGGAACCGGCCGTGACCGGGCACCGGTGATCATGTCATCGAAACCTTCTCCCGTCGTCACCACGACGTCGGCGCCCATCTTTGCCAGGTCGCGTGCCAGGGCAACATAGGGCTGAACGTCTCCGCGCGTGCCCAGAGAGGCAATGAGGATCTTCTTTCGGGGAGTTGGCATCAGGGCCTCGGTTCGGAAAATCTGGCGGGGCTTCGGTAGGCTTCCCTCAGATGGCGGCCCGCAGCTGTAATTGCAACCGTAGCGTGGATCGCCTAAGCCAGTGCGAAGCGGCAAATGGTCCTCGGAGGAAACGATGCAAACCAGATTCGCAATTGGCACCCGTGGGCAGGGCCTTTACGAATTCACCTCGTCGGTGGCTGAATGGCTTGCAGAATCGGGTGCGGAAGACGGCTTGCTCACACTGTTCGTTCGCCACACATCCTGTTCGCTGCTGATCCAGGAGAATGCGGATCCGGATGTGCAGCGCGATCTGAAAGCGTTCTTCGAACGCCTGGTTCCGCCCGCAGATCACCCTTCCATGAATTATCTGGTGCATACCCTGGAGGGACCGGACGATATGCCTGCCCATATCAAGGCGGCGATGATGCCGGTTTCGCTTTCCATTCCCGTCTCGGCAGGGCGCATGGCGCTTGGAACCTGGCAGGGAATTTATCTGTTCGAACATCGGACCCGAGCCCATCAGCGCCAGATCGCCGCTCATTTTCTGCCTGACAGCTAATCGGATGTTTTGTCTGCGCGATCGATGACCATGATTGAGAAAAAAGGCGCTTTCGGAAAATTTGTGACGACTATCACATCCTGAAAAATTGAAACCGGTAGAGTGGTTACATGATCCGGAAATCCGTCTCCGAAAACCGGAAGTCGGTTGCGTTTCAGGGAGATAGTCAGATGCGCACCACCCTTTTCCTTGCCGCACTGTTCCTGGCTGGTCCCGCCATTGCCGATAACGACCCGAACCGCCCGACCGACAGGATCGCGGCAGACCTCGGTATCGAGGAGGTGGTCTTCATCGAGTGTTTCAAACCCGTCCAACCGGAGCCGGGTAAATATCCCAGCGGTGCCCAGCAACGGGCGAACAAGGCGCTGCTGCTGCCGTGCCTGCAAAGGGCCAACTCTGCCATCACCAATGATCGCCTGGACGCGGTCATGGACAAATACCGGCCTGAGGGCGCATTCCGGAAAGAAGATTGTTCCCGCAAGTCCGCAAACCGGCCCGTTATGCAGCGTTGTGTCTTTCTGAAAATCGAGTGAAGCTCACTTACTTGCGAAGTGCCGGAAGCCCAACCCCGGTGCTTTCAAAACCACCATCGGAAGCAATCACCTGCCCGGTGACGTAACTCGCCTGCTCGGAGCATAGAAAGGCGATTACTTCGCCAATTTCCGTTTCCGAGCCATAGCGGTTGAGCGGGATCGCGTCGTGATAGGCATCGATGATGTCCTGGCTGTGCACTGCCATCGCCAGCTTGGTGCGCACGGGGCCCGGGCAGACACAGTTGGCGCGAATGCCGTATTCGCCAAGTTCCGCTGCCTGTTGCTTGGTGAGCTGGATGACGGCGGCCTTGGAGGTTCCATAGGCTACCCGCAACGTTGACGCGCGCAGGCCGGAAATGGAGGCGATGTTGACGATGGCGCCACGGGTTTTCTTCAAGGCGGGAACGACAGCTTGAGAAACCAGAAACACGCCGTCGAGATTGGTCTCCATGACCCGCCGCCACATGGCAAAATCCGTCTCCTCGATCGGGCCGAATTCGGCAACGCCGGCATTGTTCACGACGGCATCCAGCTGACCGAATTTCTGCAAGATGGCAGGGATGGTTGCCTCGACCTGCTCTGCGATGGAAACGTCACAGATAAACGGAACGGCACCTGCCAGACCTTCGGACGCAATCGCGAGTTCGTCGACATCCCGGTCAAGCATGGCAACTTGCCAGCCGCGGCTCAGCATGAGCTTTGCCGTCGCAAGGCCGATGCCCCGGGCAGCACCGGTGATGAGGATGGTTTTCTGGGTCATGGGTGGGAGATCCGTTCAGGGCAGGGGAAGGGGAGGCGTGCCTGTTGAGAAGGTCAGCGCATTGAAATACAGACGCGAATGGAACCGGCATTGTCCGGCAGCGCGATATCCTTGTCGTTGATGCGGAAGGCATAGACACCGGCCGGATCGCGCGAGTTGACGGCGAGCGCGGCAAACTCCGCGAACGGAACAATGCGGCCCGCCTGATCTCGCACAAGCATCTCGCCGAAAGCGTAGGATTGGTCGAACTTGTAGCCGTAGAGCGGGCCTAGCCGGCGGGCGTCTTCGCCCGTATAGCCACGCGGCCCGACGGCCTTGTACATGCCGGCAATCACGCTCCAGCCGCCGGAATACTGCACGCCGGTGATCTTGCCGCCGGGCAGGGACAGTTGCTGCCAGCCGCGTTTCGCCTGAACATCGATGCAATGATCGGCGGCAAATGCTGTGGACGAGAACAAGAGGGGCAGAAGCAGGCAAAGGCGAACAAGGGGCATGGGCTGATCCGAAATGAACTTGCCCCAGAAGATAACAGCCCCGCGTGCGGGTCAAGCTGTGCCCGGGAGCGCTGGTTCCGGATCACGCAAGCCTCACACAGGCTTGCCTTGCAACTATTTGCGTGAAGACCCACATCGTAGGGTGAACGATGAGGGTCGTTCCTCCCCAGACTGGCGCCGGGCTTTTACGAAAAGCTGCGGCGCCTTCTTTTTTCAACTCTTTGTCGGTATGCTGACCGTGTGGGCGACAAGGTCGCCAAAACCGGAAATGTGCTCCACTGCGCTCCTGGTGGGCCAGGACCTTTTCCTGGAGAGCTGCATGTGGTGGCCCGCGCCGTCGGACGGGGACGGCGCGGGCTTTAACACCGGCCTGAAAAGGAGGGGCTCAGGACACGGTGTTAGCCGTTGCCGCCAGGATGGCAGCAATCTGGTCTTTCAGATTTAGTCTCTTCTTTTTCAGGTCTTCCAGGACATCGTCGGATGCCGGCTCCACATCTGTCTCGATGCGGTGCACTTCGCGATTGACGGTGTGATATTCATCCGCCAGTCGGGCGAAATGGGCATCACTTGTTTTCAACGCATGCAAAGTGTCTGCGGCTTCCGGAAATTCTTCATGTAACTCGTGTGGCACGTGGCTCATTCTTGCCTCCTTGTAAGAACCACAAGGTGCCGCCAACCTGTTCAATTCACCTTGAGACAGATCAATCGTGCTCGAAATTGCATCGGAGTTTTTGTGGTGGCGCCGTTTTGCGCGCAAGCGCGAGGCTGGAAGCCTGGAAAAGCAGGCGATCGGCGCTGGAACGGGTGTCAGCCGCTGACGGGTTTGAGCTTTGCCAAGCGTCCGCTCGTCGGCATCTTTTCCTTCAAGGTCTGTTCCAGAAGGTAGAGGGAGAAGTCCCGGATGGGCATCGGTTTGGCAAAGAAATAGCCTTGGGCGTAGTCCACATCTCGGTTCCTGAGGGACGCGAGCTGGTCCATCGTCTCGACACCCTCCGCACAGACTTTCATGCCATGTGCCGAAGCAATGCCGAGGATCGCCTGAACAAAGGCACCGCGGGCCGTATCGGTGGTGCTGCCGAGATCATCGACGAACATCTTGTCGATCTTCACCAGATCGGGCTTGAGCGCCTTGATCTGGGCAAGGTTGGAATAGCCGGTGCCGAAGTCGTCAATTGCGATCAGGCAGCCGATGCTGCGCAGGTATTCCAGCGATTTTGCAATGCTGGTACCGGACCGGATCCCGGTTTCCAGGATCTCGCAGCAAAGGGAAAGACCGGCTTCCGTCGCCATTGCAAAAACCGGCGACTGAATAACGGACTGGATCTGTTCGTCTTCCAGATCCGCCTGGAAGAAATTGACGGACACCTTGAAACCCGGCCGTCCCGCAAGCAGCGGTTTCAGGTCGCGCAGTGCCTTGGCGATGATGATCTCGGTAAACTCCCAGGTCAGGTTCTCCTGCTGGATTATGTTCACGAATTCATCCGGGAAAAGCTTGCCCTGGGCATCTTCGAACCGGGCCAGAACCTCACAGCCTTCGCATTTCATCGTGTCGAGCGACAAGATGGGCTGGTAGTGCGGCTCGAAACCTTTGCCGCCGTTGGCGATCGCGTGACGGATCCGTCCGGCCGGGCTATGGCGGTCACGCACGATCCGTTTCACCCTCAGGAAAACGAGCCCGCCGGTGACGATGCCGAAGACCGCAAAAATCGCGAGCAGGCCGATATTTTGCTGAACGATCCGGCTGGCAGGGATCATGGTCAGGTAACACAGCCTGACATCGCCTTCGCCGCAGGCCTGTGCATAGACGTTGCCGAACATCGGACCGTAGTTGTCGCGGTATTGCTTCAGAAGGCCCGCGTTTCCATTGGCGTGGAACAGAACCGTGTAAGGGTCTTCAACACTCGACACATAGAACATGTCGTCGGCGGCCGTCGCCAGGTTGCCGGTCTGGTAGAATGAAACGCCGTAGCGGCCCTTCTTGATCACTGTAACGCTGTCGACACCCTCGGCCTTGTCGAAGGGCACCCTGTACCAGGTCTCCCTGCCATCGCGGAACAGTTGTGCCTTTTCAGGCGGGCCGAAATTGTGGGCAGGTTCGAAACGCCCGAAGCTCGAAGAGCAGGCGGCGTTCGTGTCACCGTTCGGAAAAAACCAGATATTGGTAATGTGATTGTCGTTGTAGACGAGCGTGTTCAGCGTTTTCAGATGCGCGTCGCTGCAATCGTCTTCAGGAAGTCTTTCCAGGGCTCCGTAGAGCTTGTTTCCACGGTCTATGTTGGACTGCCAGATGCCAAGAAGGTCTGCCGTCTGTTTCTGCAGTTCGCTTTGCCCGTCATAGGCGACACCGGCCCAGGCTATAAGCAACATGACGGCAACCGTCGCGAGGCCTGCAAGAGAGCCTTTTAATAGTGGGCGGGTATTGGGCGAGGTACCGTGACGAGCCATTTCATTGCCAATTATTATTCCGCCCAAGTTGCACAGTCGGGATTAAGAACAAGTCAATTGTTAGAATTAACGGCGCTTAACCCGGCAGATTAATCGGCTTTTTATGTCTTTTTAGGGTGTTTTTTGCCTGAAATAGCCATGAGGCGCCCTCAAGTCAGGCCGAAATCAGCAATCCGGGCAGGCGCTCGATGACCCACCAGGCAGACAGGATTGCAATCCCCGACAGCGCGCCGAGCCTCAAGGGTTGCAGGGCGGGTTCAGCTGTCTTTCGCAGAAGCAGGACGATGGAGAGCGTTACGGCGAGAATGATCAGCTGGCCAAATTCGATGCCGATGTTGAATGCCAGTAGCGCGGGTATGAGATCCGGTGCGCCCCGACCGAGAATGTCCGCAAGAACGAAGGAAAAGCCGAGGCCGTGCAACAGGCCGATCGCGGCGAAGACGATCACCGAGCCCGACTTCCGGACCATTGCCGCGATGGCCGCATAAAGAACGGAAGCGGCAATGGCCGTCTCCACCAGCGGGATGAACCATGACCAGGAAGGTGTTGCCCCGAGGAACGTGGCAATCAGCGTGACTGAGTGCCCGATCGTGAAGGCGGTGACGAGGTAAATCAGTCTCCGCGTTGCCCCGACGCCCAGAGCCAGCGCAATCACCAGAAAGACGTGATCAAGGCCTTCCAGAATATGCAGGGTACCCTGGTGGATGAAATGCAGAAACGTGCTGAGCCGGGATCCGTCGAACCGCGCAGGTTCTTCCAGTTGCCCGGGAGCCGTGGTCGAAACCGAAGGGGTGATGCGGGTATCAATCAGGTGGTTGTCGATGGCTATGCCGGGCCCCGGGATCAGGGGAGCGTACCCGGACTGCACCTGAAGGACACCGGTCGGATCGCTGCTTTCCAGCCTGAGCGCGTAGTCGATGACTGCCGAACCAAAGAGCGGGTCTTCATTCGGGAAAGCTTCGCTCAACGCGGATTGGGCGGCAACAGCTGTGTCGATGTCCTGATCAGGTCGACTGGCGTGAACCGTAAACCCGATGATCTCCACCGGCAGGGCAAGGCCCGCCTGCGAAAAGACGAGGGCGTTGCGCAACCGGTCTTCAAAGGCAGATCGATTGCTGTCGATCGCGCCGAGATCAACTCGGTAGCGCTCACTGTCCGGGGTTTGCTCCAGGCGAAGAAACGGCGAGACCAGTGGTACCTGTTCGACCTGCGAGCGACCGACGAGATCCGAGAAGACAAGTGGAGCGGGCACCCGCACATAAACAGTCAGCGTGTCACCTTCACGGGAGACCAGAAGCGTGCGCACCTTGGTACCTTCCGAAAAATGCGCGAAGGCAGGCGAGAAGTTTGTCAGCAGAAGCAAGAGGCTGAAAAGGATCATCTGCCAGCGTTTCATGACCTCTCCTTCCGGTTGTCACACCGCCTTGGACTGCGTCCCGGCCCATGCAGTTTAGCTGTGACGGCGCGGTACCGGCAAATTGTCATCAGCCTCTTTTCCAAATTCATCTGTGAGACGAAATTTGCAGGTGTTTACTTGCCCTTGCGTCATATATGTTTGTCACTCTCTCCTGACAGAATGCTGTCAGGAGAGGTTTGATAAGGTGATCCTCATCACAGCGCCTGAGGAGACTTTCCATGACTTTTGCACCCGATCACTTCAACGTCTGGATGGAGATTCCCGTCTCCGATCTGGACAAGGCGGTCAGCTTTTATAACGACGTTTTCAAAACGGAGCTTAGACGTGTCATCGACATGGGACCAAATGAGATCGCAATCTTTCCAACCAAGGAGCAGGGTGGGATTGCAGGTCACCTTTACCCGGGAAAACCCGCGCAGAACGGAACCGGACCAACCATTCATCTCGTCTGCCCGGACACCCTGGAAGAAACGATGGAACGGTTCGCTGCTAAGGGAGGAGAGATCATTTCCGATCCGGCTGCCATTCCGGCGGGGCGCTTTGCCTATGGCATCGACCCGGACGGAAATTCCATCGGCATGTTCGCACGCTGATTTGAGACTGACAGGATGTCGGCTTCGCAAGGAGCCGGCATCATGAGACGCGCCGACCGCCTTTTCCAGATCGTGCAATATCTGCGCGGTGGCCGGCTCGTGCGGGCACGTCAGCTGTCCGAATGGCTGGAAGTATCCGAACGCACCATCTATCGCGATGTTGCCGACTTGCAGGCATCCGGCGTGCCGATCGAAGGTGCGGCTGGTGTCGGCTACATCATGCGCGATGGCTACGAACTGCCACCACTCATGTTCACCCGGGATGAAATTGTCGCTCTACTCGCCGGTGCGCGTCTGATCCGTGCCTGGGGCGGGGCCGCCATGGCCCGGGCCGCCGAAGAGGCGATGATCAAGATCGACGCCGTCCTGCCGGAAAAGATGCGGGTGCGTCAGAACGAAGTCGAGATCCACGCGTTCGCGCCAGAGATGACACCGCAAATCCGGGCTCATATCGATTTTCTGGAAGCGGCTGCCGATGGCCGCAAGCGCTTGTTCGTGGCGTATTGCGACAGCAAGGGTGAGCCGACCGATCGTACGATCCGCCCTCTCGGACTGTGGTTCTGGGGCAAGGTCTGGACGCTGGTGGCCTGGTGCGAATTGCGCCAGGACTTCCGTATGTTCCGTCTGGACCGAATTTCCGAAATGCGGGAGACGGGAGACAGGTTTGATCCGGAACCCGGCAAGACGCTGAAGGATTTCTACCGGGGCATGGAGGCGGAAAACTACGGCAACACCGGGGGGTGACGGCCTGGCCGCAGGAGAAGGGCACCGTTCCCGCGTTTTTATGGCACCTGCACGATCATATCGAGCCATGTCGCAATCGCCTGCAATGCGGTTGGATCGATGGTCGTTGCTATCCGGACATACTCGTTGATACGTCCGGTTTGCGTTGGTTGGAACAGGTGATTGAGGCCAGGCAGCGTTCTGACATCCGAGAGCGGGTGGGTGATGGCTCTTCGCATGACAGGTGAATTCTCGCTGGCGGAAACCTGCAAGTCGTGCTCACCGAAAAGTGCCAGCACCGGAATGGTCAGGCCTGCCAGCTGCTCAACCGGATCGTGCCGCGCGTAGGCGGAGGCCCAGGGTGTCGCCCAGACGGCCAGGTTTTGCCTGATCTGGGAACCGCTCGCCCCCGAGTTCTGCAAGGCCTTCGTGATGTCCTTGCGTAATTCTGCCGGTGTTCCGGATTTCAAAAGAGCGGAGCTGATCTCATTCACCGCGCGGCTCTGTTCGGCAATGACTTCATCGGACAGGCCTTCCGCACGCCCGATATCCTGAACCTGAGTGCGCATGACATCGGGAACAAGTGGCAGGGCAGGGCCCGCAAGATAAACATGAAAGGCGGCCGGTTCGATCTGCTGCGCGATCGGCGCGAGATAGCCGCCTTCCGAGTGGCCGATGTATCCGGTTTTTTCGGAAAGAACATGCGGATGAGACTTCACATAGGCAAGCGCGGCGGCTGCGTCGCTCGCGAGATCCTGCGGGGTTGCTGTCGCAAAGTCTCCCGTGCTTCGGCCCACGCCGCGGTCGTCGTAACGCAGCACGGCATAGCCGGATTTCGTCAGGTGATCTGAAAGCACGAGAAAAGGTTTGTGGCCCGCAATTTCTTCATTCTTGTCCTGTGGGCCGGAGCCGGTGATGAGTACCACCGCAGGGACGCGCCCCCTCCTTTTTGGCAGGGTCAGCTCGGCATCCAGTATGGCGGTGCCGGACGCAGTTCTGATCTGGACGGTTTCAATGGTGTAGTCGCGGACCTTCGGGTCCTGTGGCCGGTCGCTCAGTCCGAAGACCGCCAGATAGCCGGCAAACGTCGCCAGAAGCAGATCAATGTTCATCGTGGTGTTCCCCTTGGCTGGAACCTGCAGGCGACTGCAGTTGAGTGTCGGACTGGTCCGCGGGAAGAGCCGTATCGCGCGTCGGTGTCCAGCCGGGAGGTTTCATGAGCATCTTCAGAGCCTGGGCGAAGGAAGGGGCATTGAGCGCATCTGTGCCAAGACGAATGAAGTCTCGAAAGTTGATGGTGATCGGATTGGATGTGTTGAGCGGATCGGTGATCCCGTAGACAACCTTGGCACGCTCGGGTGTGTAGGTTCCAAAGAGCCGGTCCCAGACGATCAGGATGCCGCCATAGTTCTTGTCGAGATACTCCGGATTGCTGCCGTGGTGCACGCGATGATGCGACGGTGTGTTCAGAATGCTTTCAAGCCACCCGAGCCGTCTGACCTTTTCGGTATGGATCCACGATTGATAGGCCACCACGACGGCAAGGCCTGCGATCACCTGCACAGGGTCGAAGCCGACAATCACCATGGGAATGAAAAACATCCATTCGAACAGCGCTTCGGTCCAGGCCAGACGTAGAGCCGTCGTGAAGTTGAACTCAGGCGAGGAATGATGAACGCTGTGATAGGTCCAGAATAGCCGTACCCGGTGCTCGCAGCGATGCATCCAGTAGTACGTCAGATCAGCGACCATGATCGCAAGTACCCACGTCAAGCCGTTCATGGGCAGGTCCCAAAGCGCGAACGGTTCTGCAAGGAAAACGGCAATCACGAGGATCAGCCCGTATGCGGTTCGTTCCAACAGACCGTAGACAAGGCCGATAATCAGATTTGCGCCGGTTTCCGATAGCGATTGACGGTAGCCGGTAAACCGGTCCCAGACGGTTTCAGAAGCCAAAACAAGAAGAAAGACCAGCGCCAGTATTTCAATACCGTTGAAGACACCAGCCGCCTCCTGAAGGCGAAGTTCCAGGTCAGAATACATGACACCTCACAAAGAACGAACGTTCGTTCTTTAATTGGGTGCGCGGCCCAGGATTGCAAGACGGCAACGAACCTGAAATGAACAGAGCAGAAGAAGAAGTCGGGCTACGGTCATTCTTCGTAGCGTCGCACAGGAGATTCCCGATGGCCGAAACCAGGCCGCAATCCACCAGCCGTCTGGAAAAATCCGCCAAGCGTCGGCAGATGATCGTCGAAACGGCTGCGGGTCTTTTCATCGAAAAGGGGTTTCACCAGACGGGCATGCGCGACATCGCGGGAAAGGCGGGGATCAGCCTCAGCAATCTCTATAATCACTTCAAGGGCAAGAACGAAATCATCGCAGCCATCTCGGAACTGGAAACTGTCGAACTTGATCCCTTGCTGAGGCAGCTTGAAGACACGTCACGAAATCGGATGGAAAGACTGCTGCAATTCGGAGCGGAGTATTTCGATCTCTGTTCGTCGCCGGCACATGCCGCGTTAAGCGCGGAAATCGTTGCCGAGGCCTTCAGAAATCCCGAGATCGGCTGCCTTTTCGAACAAACCCGGGCTCGGCTCATTCAAGCTGTTGCCAACTGCCTGCCAACGTTTGAAGAAAACCCTGCCACGTCGGCCGAACTGGTTCTTGGTTTGATCGAACGCAGTGGCCAGAATGCCGTTTCCAGAGATGTTTCGACCAGAAAACAGCTCAGGCAATCCATGTTGGCTTTTGTCGAACGCGCAGTTGGCACAGAGCTGAAACACGGTTGATCAACTGCTGGCAGTGTGCTGTTGGCGCGTTTTCTGATGAACGGCAGGCTTTGGCTGTGGAGATCAGCACTGCCAGGTCAGGCTGGTTCATTGAACCTGGAAGGGATGTTCAAGGGGGTGACCACCTGAACATCGCTCGTTTCGCCGGAGGGAGACGTGCCTATGCCGTGGTATGCCAGGAGATGACGAAACGCCGTGTGCATGTCTGACTGCAGGTCGTGATGAAGCACCAGCGTCAGCTGCTCCTGCCGGAGAAGCTCGAGATTGTCCTTGTCCAGATCGTGCGCAACATAGACCCCTGGCATCTGGCCCACCTCGGACAAGGCCTGCAAAATGGCCCTGTTGCCGCCTCCCATGGAGTAAACACCGGAAATCGGCGGAGAGGAGGCCAGCTTCTCGGCGACCTCCCGCCGTGTTTCGGGATTGAGACCGCCGCCGCCGCTGGCATCCACCAATCTGCATTCCGGGCGTAGACGATCCAGTTCCCGCCTGAAACCCTCGTAGCGCTCCTCCTCGCCCTGAAAGGTGTGCTGGCTGAGCGTCGTCAGCACCGTTCCGTTTGCCGGCAGGAGCTTGTGCATGAGATAGGCTGCGGTTTTGCCGGCGCTGCGATTATCCAGGCCAACATAGGCAAGCCGCCGGGACGCGGGAAGGTCGGTAAAGACGGTGACGACAGGGATTCTGCGGTCTGCCAGTCCTGCGATCATATGCCGGACTTCCTCTGTATCGCGCACCTTGAGGCAGATGCCTTGGCTGCCTCGCTTTGCGATCCGCTGCAGAATCGCGCTGCATTCGGCTGCCGACATGGTTTCGGTGAAAGTGAACCTGGGGCGGATCGCGATCGGATGCAGATCTGTCAGCACGCTTTCACAGGCGAGACGCACTTCTCTGCTGAACCTGTTCGGCGCTTCCATAACCACATCGAAGAAAAGCCGCCGCCCCCTGGCAGCCAGCTGACCTTCCTGTTGTTCCAGTTCTGCAATCGCATCCTCAACCCTGCGGCGGGTTTGCGGGCTGACATGTGCTCGCCCGTTCATCACGCGGTCAACCGTGGCAGTGCTGAGGCCTGCCTGAAGGGCGATTTCCTTGATCGGGAAGCGATGGGTCATTTGATGGATTCTTGATGGAAAATGCCGATCCGATCAAGACCGATCCTGATAGCATTGCAGCCAACAAAACCTGGGAGGGGATCATGGACAAACGGGTCGATCATCTGGCGTATTTCAACGCCACCAGCTGCGATGTCGAGGACTTCAGGCAACTTGTGTCGCAAAAACTGGACGACGGCATCGTACCGCACGCCTACAAGGTGGTTGCCGGTATTCCCGTCTACCGGGTTGCCGATCTGGATACCGTACTCGCAGGTAGCGAAAGCCGTAGCCGGTTGATGGCAGAGTGGGCACAGGTTATGCGGCTGCACTCGGGTGTGCTGGTGCTGGAGGAGGCATATAAGGATGTCACCTCGATAGACCGGGCAACGCAGGTCTACAACCGGATCATCGCCGAGGAGAAAGCTGCTTCAGGCGGCGGTGCGGATCATTTTGCAGCTGCCGGCGCAAACGACCGGATCTGGAACTCACTGCAGAAACTCTGTCTGGAAGCCCCCGATGTCTTCGCGGACTATTTTGCCAATCCTGCCATTGATGCCGTTTGTGAAGCCTGGCTCGGACCGAACTACCAGATGACGGCCCAGGTCAATCTTGTACGTCCGGGCGGCAAGGCGCAGCAGGCACATCGGGATTACCACCTTGGTTTCCAGTCAGCAGAAGACTGCGCACGTTATCCAGCCCATGTGCACGACCTGTCACAGGTCATGACCCTGCAAGGGGCGGTGGCGCATACAGACATGCCGATTGAAAGCGGTCCCACGAAGCTCTTGCCGTTTTCGCAGCTTTATCGTCCGGGCTACGCTGCCTACCGGCTGGAGGCATTCAAGGAGTTTTTTGAACAGAATTACGTGCAGATGCCATTGCGCAAGGGCGATGCGGTGTTCTTCAACCCGGCACTGTTCCACGCCGCCGGTGACAATTCCAGTGCAGATATCCAGCGCATGGCAAACCTGCTTCAGGTGTCCTCGGCCTTCGGACGCGCCATGGAAAGTGTGGACCGGGATGCCATGTGCCGGGCGCTCTATCCCGTGCTCCTGGCGAAAACCGGACAGGCAACAATGTCAGGTGCCAGACTGGAGGCGGCTGTTTCCGCGTGTGCGGAAGGATATTCCTTCCCGACCAATCTGGACCGGGATCCGCCTGTAGGCGGGCTGGCGCCCGAGACACAGAAGCAGCTTTTCCTAAGGGCCCTGCAGGACAGAATGCCGGCAGCGGATTTCGAAGCGGCTCTTTTGGCCCGGGCGGAGCGCCGGCAAGCCTGAAGCTGATTTCAGCGCAGGGAAGCGTAGCCGCTGCCGAAGATTTCCCGCAGCAGTTTGCGCTTCATTGCTTCGGCGTAGTCGTCATAGCTGGCTGCAACCTCGACAAAGGCACCCGGACCCTTGATGACATGGGTCCGGTAGTAGCGCACCGGCGCTTCGTCGGCGCCTGAAATCACCAGGCCGTTGACCGTAACGTCCTGGAAATCGAAGGCCCTGTAGGCGCTTTCCGGGCCGAAACCGTCGTTGTTGATGCCATCACCGGCAACATCTATGACCTTACGAACACAAGGTGCAGGTGCCTTGCGCATCAGGGTTGCCGCATGGCCAAGTGCATAACCGAGGGCGGTTGGAAATTCGGTGTAGCCTCGTGGTGAACGTCGCAGGGTTTCGGCCGCATTCGCAGCGCTTTGCGCATCGGAAAGATGGCTCCACCCAAGCTGGAGCAATTGCTGGTACCGGCCGCTCCATTCGAAACTTGTAACCCAGATCCCGCCAACGGCCTCGATTGCCTGAACGACGTCCGGGTCTCTCAAGGCATCTGCCAGTCCGTTGAGCTGCAAGGTGTGTTCGCGCGCATCGACGCTGGCCGAACCGTCCATCGCCAGAACCAGCGACAGGGAACACGCGGCTGCAGGACCTGGCAGGAGCAGCAAGGAAAGAAAAGAGAAGAGACCGATGACCTGACGCAACGTCTTGCGCGCCGCGCTTTGTCCGCGGTGGCAGTCGGTATGTGAGATCCAACAGCAGTCCGTCATGAACCCATTCTAGAGGATAGGGGCGGCAAGGGAATGCTTTTACGACGCGCTTTTGGCTCAGAAACGATCATATTCTAGGCATAGAGCCGAGCGCAGCGGGCCAACTGAAAGGGCGGGATCCGGCAGTTTCTGTTCCATACCGCAAATCGTTCCAGAAATGCCGCCAGTCATCAGGCAGGATGCGCAAAGGGGTGATATTGTTCGTCCGAGCCATGTTGCACTGCAAATTTTTTGGCTTAGGCTCTTGATCCTGCTGAAACATCTGGGCAGGGTTAGGGCATGTATGCATCCCATGGATTTCTGCGGTCGGACATTGGCGACGTCGATGTCGTTTATCACGACGGCATCTATCATCTGTTCCATCTGGTGCTGCCCAATCACGATTTCATCGCGCACGCCGTCAGCACGGACGGCATGACATGGCGCCGGGTCAAGAATGCACTTTTCGTCGGTGAACCGGGCGAATGGGATGATGACATGCTCTGGACGATGCATGTGACGCCCGATCCGGATCGGCAGGGCGAGTGGCGCATGTTCTACACCGGCCTTGCGCGGGCGGAATATGGCAGGGTGCAGCGGGTCGGGCTGGCACGGTCCAAGGATCTCTACACCTGGGAACGCTGCAATCACGGCAATTATCCCCTGCAGGTGCCGGGCCCGCTTTACGAGAGCACTGTCGACGAAGGCCGGAAGTGGGTCAGTTTCCGCGATCCGTTCTTCTATGTTGATGAAGACACAGGCGAACGCCTGCTGCTGGCCTCTGCCCGTGTCAAGGAAGGGCCGGTCATACGTCGCGGCTGCGTCGGGCTCGCCCGCGAGACCAAACCGGACAAATTCACGTTCGAGCCACCTCTTTATCGGCCTGGCCTTTATGACGACGTCGAGGTGCCGAACCTGTTTCGTCTCGACGGCCGCTATTACCTGATGGGATCGATCCGCGAAGACACCAAGATCCACTACTGGTACGCGGAGACGATTGAGGGCCCATACCAGAACTTCTTCGACAACGTGATCCTGCCGACGGGCAATTATGCAGGCCGTATTTGCCGGACCAACGACCGTTTGCTTCTGTTCAATTTCTTCTCCAAGACGGAATACGTCTACGGGCGCGAGGTCGTGAAGAAGCTGTTGCCGCCGCCGAAGGAACTGGTGACGGACAGTGCCGGCAGGCTCAAGCTGAAATCGAATTCGGACTTCAACGATCTGGTGACGCATCGCCAGGTCGTGACTGCGTCCTACCAGTGCAAGGCACTGTATTCCAACACACACGCGTCGGCGATCGATCGGCCGGACGGGCTGCATCTGAGCTGCAAGAGCGGGTACGAAGCTTTCATGCTGCCGGGCAAGCATGAGGATTTCCGCCTCAAGGCACAGCTCATGCTGGAGGGACTGGGCAAAACCGGTCTTGTGCTGAGGATGAACGACGAGGGTGACGGTTATTACCTGTCTCTGGATCTCGTCAACGGCATTGCCCAGATGCGAGCTTGGGGCGCAAACCCGACACCTGAATTCGAACATGCCTTCCGTTACGAGCCGCTTCAGGAAGCGCATTTCAGGGGCAGCGATCATGGCCCCTGGCAGATCGAGGTTGTGGCGCACGGCCTATACTTCGAGTTTTCCATCGACGGCTATGTGGTGTTGTCGCTGGTTGACGACAGTTTCATCGAAGGCGGTATCGGCTTCTACACGGAAAGCGCGGCCGTCTGCCTGAAGGACCTTGTGGTTGAAACATTGAGCCGTCCGGTAACTGAGCACACGGTCGAACCGGCATATTCCGTCACGCACAGGGCACCCGATCAGGAAGGGGAGGGCCGGTGACCGGCGAGACGGGCAAGAGTGATACCTGGCTTCTGGTCAGCGACATCGATGACACCCTGACCGGTAGCCGGGCCGATCTGGAGCGACTTTGGCAGCAGTTGAAGAACGCCAAGTCGCACCTGAAACTGGCTCTAAACTCCAGCCGACCGGCCGCCAGTGTCGACCAGACCCTTGCCGACTACTTCCCTAAAGGCTTCGAACCGGACGCGATTATCACCGGTTTGGGAACCGAAATCCGTCTGGACCGTTTCTTTCTGGAAAGCTGGCAAAGCCGGTTTATCGACTGGCCTGACGAGGAAGTTCGCAAAATCGTCCGGAAACTGGGGTATGATGCGCACGACGACAAGTTCCAGACGGACGGAAAGGCGAGCTTCGCCGTTCCGGGAAAAGACGGCGTGGACGCGATTCTTGCCGCACTCCGGGACGAGGGCATCCCGTTCAGGCACATCTATTCAGGGACCAGTGACCTGGACATTCTCGCCCCCGGCGCAGGCAAGGACACTGCCATGCGCCATCTGGCAAGCCATCTTGGCATTCCGATGGAGCGAACGATCGCTGCCGGTGATTCCGGTAACGACCTTGCGCTGTTCGAAGCAGCGGGCAAGGCAATCGCGGTCGGCAATGCCCGCCAGGAACTTCTATCAACCCTGCCGCGGCACAAGACCTATCTGGCATCCGCCCACCATGCGGCCGGCGTGCTGGAAGGGCTGACGGTAATGGGCCTGCTGCCGCAATCGGCAGTCTGATCCGGCCTTTCGAGAGGCTGCTGCCTGCTGCAACGTCGGCGGGCCGATGAGCAAAAAGAGCAAAAGAACGCCTGGGTAGATGGAGATCAAAACACACGAACAAGGTAACGACACATGAACAAGCACAATATCGGTTCCCTTCTGATGATCTCGCTGCACGGTTACGTGGCCGGATCGCCGGAACTGGGTAAACCGGATACGGGCGGCCAGGTGGTCTTCGTACTGGAGCTGGCAAAACGGTTCGCGCGGCTCGGCTACAGGGTCGATGTCATGACGCGCCAGTTCGAAGACCAGCCGGCCGAGGATATCATCAATGAAAACCTGCGCGTCGTACGCGTTCCTTTCGGAGGATCCGATTTCATCCGGAAGGAGGACATGCACGACTGGTACGGTGACTTCGTCACCAATGCGCTGGCGATGATCCGTCATCGCAAGTTGCACTATGACGTGATCAACTCTCATTACTGGGATGCAGGCGTCGCCGGCCAGAAAATCGCCGAGGAACTGCAGATCCCGCACATCCACACGCCGCACTCCCTCGGTTGGTGGAAAGAACACGACATGGTGGGAGCAGGTGAAGAAGAGATGGCCGGGTACCGCTTCAAGGAGCGGATCCAGAAGGAATTCGTTCTTTACCGCAACTGCGACCACATCATCGCGACGACCGAGCAGCAAACGGACCTGATCGTCGAGCAATACCAGCTGCCGCGTGAGCATATCACCATGATCCCGCCGGGCATCGACGAAGGCCGGTTTACGCCCGCAACACCGGATGTGGTCGCGGAAGCGCGCCGGAAGCACGATTTCAAGGAAACGGATATCTACGTCGTTGGCAGGGCAGCGGAAAACAAAGGCTATGACCTGATCATCGAAGCCTTGCCGAGCCTCCTGAAACTGCAGCCCGACGCACGCCTTGTGCTTGCAGCCGGTGCCAATTCGGACAGCGACAAGGCGCTGCTCGCGCAATGGAAGGAAGTCGCTTCTTCCCTGGGCGTGTCCGATGCCATCAGCTGGCGTGGGTATGTCGCGGATGAAGATCTGGCCGATTTCTATCGTGGTCCGGGTATCTTCGCACTTCCCTCCCGCTATGAGCCTTTCGGCATGACCGCCGTGGAAGCGATGGCCTGCGGAACGCCGACTGTGGTGACGATTCACGGCGGCCTGTTCGACCAGATCGAATTTGGCCGACATGCGTTGGTGGCCGATCCCAAGCGACCAGAAGAGTTTGCCGCCATGCTGAACATGCCGATGCAATACTCCTGGATGCGCGAAACCCTCTCGGTGGAGGGCGCTCGCTTCGCACGCCGCGTGTTCGGCTGGACAGGGATCGCCCGGCGGACGCTGCAGGTGTTCGAGCAGTTCAAGGGCCGTTACGACGACCTGCAGACGGACGAAGTGGCGCTGGGCTGACAAGGCGGCGGAAGGACGCCGCCGCAAGAAGGGCAGTTGAAGAAATCCAAACAACCGGTTCAGCTTGCGTTCAGGTGAAATTGATTACACCTTGCGCATGACCTCGTGAGCAGACCGGAATCGGACACGTGAAACAGATATTTGCCCTTTTGATCCTGACATTCGCCGTCATTGCGCCGGCGCAAGCCGCTTGTTTGTCCCAGTCGCAGGCCCGTGAAGCCGTGGCCAGCGGCAAGGCCGCCCCGCTTGGGGCGGTTGCAGGGCAGGCAGGCGGTGAAATCGTCAAGGCCCAGCTTTGCCAGCAGGGTGGGGGATACGTCTATCTGTTGTCGGTCCTAAAGGGTGGCAAGGTGACAACTGTCACAGTCAACGCCAACAGGTAATTGCTAGAAGCGACATCTTCCTGCCGGCTTTCGGTTGGTTGATCTGGTTCCGACTCCATCAGTCATAAAGTTGAATTTCATGCGCATTCTTGTTGTCGAAGACGATACCGATCTGAACCGCCAGCTGGTGGCCGCCCTGGAAGAGGCCGGCTATGTGGTCGACAGTGCGACGGACGGCGAGGATGGGCATTTTCTCGGCGACACCGAGCCATATGACGCCGTGGTGCTTGACCTCGGCCTGCCGTCCCTCGACGGACTGTCCGTTCTGGAAAACTGGCGCCGCGACGGGCGCACCATGCCGGTTCTCATCCTGACTGCGCGCGACCGCTGGTCGGACAAGGTTGCGGGGATCGACGCCGGTGCCGATGATTATGTTGCAAAGCCTTTCCACATGGAGGAAGTGCTTGCCCGTGTGCGTGCGCTTGTGCGCCGGGCTGCCGGGCATGCCTCCAACGAACTCACTTGCGGTGCGGTGCGGCTGGATCTGAGATCCGGCCGGGTAACTGTGGACGGCAGCGCGGTCAAGCTGACTTCGCATGAATACAGGCTGCTGTCCTATCTGCTGCATCACCAGGGTAAGGTGATCTCCCGGACTGAATTGACCGAACATCTCTACGATCAGGATTTCGATCGTGATTCCAACACGGTGGAAGTCTTCGTCGGCCGTCTGCGCAAGAAAATCGGCTCGGACATGATCGAAACCATCCGAGGGCTCGGATACCGCCTGGGAGCGGCGAGTGACACCTGAGACCTCTGCCAACGGGGACGGCCGGCCCGTGAATCGGCCTCAGCGGTCGCTTGCCGCACGTCTGGTGTTCGTGGCGGCTGTATGGTCCACCATCGCGCTCGCCATCGCCGGGGTGTTCCTGGTGAGCCTTTATGAAAGAGCGAGCGAACGGGCGTTTGACGCCCAGCTCGAGGTCCATATCAAGGCACTGATTGCCGAAATGCTGGCAACCAACGCAGATGCCAGTGCTGACCAGGCAACCGCAACCCTGACTGCGCCGACCTACCGCGGCGATCCCCGGTTCTCCCTGCCACTGTCCGGCTGGTACTGGACGGTTCGACGCGCCGACAGCCCGTCGATCCTCTATGCATCGGAGTCGCTGGTGGGAGATCCGTTGAATACGCCGCCGATCGGGCAGGACGACGCCAATGCCGGGTTCATCGTCGGGCCGACCGTTGACGAAATCCGCGTGCTCCAGCAGAGAATTACCGTTGAAGACGCGGCCTATGTAATTGCCGTCGGCGCTGCAACGGCAGGGTTCTGGGCGGATATCTTCGAGTTCGCGCGGCTTGTGGCCATCACGCTTTGCATTGTCGGGCTCGGGCTGATTCTGGCGATCTTCCTGCAGGTGAAATTCGGCTTGCGGCCACTTGCGCGCCTGCGTGCGTCGCTTTCGGCCGTGCGACAGGGTGAAGCCGAACGCATTGACGAGGCTCTGCCGCGCGAGATCGCGCCGCTGGCGGTGGAACTCAACGCGCTCATCGTGTCGAACAAGGAAATCGTCGAGCGGGCACGCACCCACGTCGGCAACCTTGCGCACGGTCTGAAGACCCCGCTGTCGGTCATTTCAAACGAGGCAAGGGCGTCCGGCGGCCCCTTGGCGGACAAGGTGTCCGAACAGGCATCGATCATGTCGACCCAGATCCAGCATCATCTGGAGCGGGCCCGCATGGCGGCGCAGCGGCGGGTGATCGGTGTTTCATGCGAGACCGAGCCGGTTCTTGCCCGTCTGATCCGGGCCATGGGCAAGATCTATCAGGACAAAGGCGTTGATGTCGGTTTCGCGCAGTCCGGTCAGATCCGCTTTCGAGGCGAAAGCCAGGACCTGGAAGAAATGAGCGGCAACCTGATCGACAATGCCTGCAAATGGGCAAGTTCGAAGGTGCGGGTGCAGGTGGCACCGTTGAACGATCCGGCCACGAACAGGGACATGTTCACGATCACGGTCGAGGATGATGGGCCCGGACTGACACCTGAACAGCGCGCCGAAGCCATCAAGCGCGGTCGGCGTCTGGATGAAACCGTGCCGGGAACAGGTCTTGGCCTGTCGATCGTGGCCGATCTCGCCGCCCTTTACGGCGGTACCTTCGATCTTGAAAGTTCCTCGCTCGGAGGCCTGAAGGCACGTCTGGTGCTGCCGGCGCTCAGCAAGGAATAGGGGATTTACCAAACGTTCGCTTGGGCCGCCCTTGCGGGACTGTGATAGGATGTGATGCAAAGAGCGGAAACAAAGACACGGTTGTGGCCAAGTTCGGCCACAAATTGAAAATAACACTGATTCATCGACCGGTTTGCGCCGGTTTCACGCCTTCTAGCGCAGTCATTTTGCGCTAGCCTTTGAAAAATGGTCAGCAATCGGATTTCAGCTGCTTCTGGTTGAAATTCGAAGAACTTGGAGCTTTCAAGAATGCGTCTTCGCGGTGCCTCGTGTCTTGCTCTTGCCTTTGCTTTGGCAGGTTGCTCCATGACGTCCGGGTCGAGAGACAGCAACACTTGGGGGTCCTTTTTCGGTGACCCGAATGCGAATGTTTCGGGCTCGGAAGCGAATACGGCCATTTCGGTGCTGGTGAACAACGAGTTCGGGGACGCGCTTGAACCGTCTGACCGCAAGGCAGCCGAAGATGCCCAGAGCAGGGCATTGCGCGCGCGGGGCCTTGGGGTTTCGGTTGCCTGGCAGAACGAGCGTACCGGCCGCAGTGGTCAGGTCCGTCCCGGACCGGTTTATTTCGTCAACGAGACCAGCTGCCGCGAGTTTACGCACGAGATGGTTCTCCAGGGCCGCACCTTGCAGGCGCGCGGCACGGCGTGTGAAACTGACCAGGGTGCCTGGCAGGTGATCGGCTGAACCAGCCGGCGCGGAAAGGGTTCAAAGGGAGACAGTGTTCTGGTGATGCTGTCCGAAGCCCTTTAAGTTCCCGGTATTTATTCTCAACACTTGCTTAAGTCTTCTAACGTTAAACTCGCGGTAACTAGGATCGCGATGTTGACGCTGTGAATGACATATTCGGACCAGCTTGAAACCAAAATCAAAACCTACTTGCGTAGTCTGAGCCCCAAGGCGGTTGAGGCTCTGGTCCGCAATTTGGAACGCGCCAAGGTTCAAAAACACGCTGATCCGCATATCCAGCTCGTTCTTGCCGCAGCCGTGGCACTCATTCGCAAACCGCAGCCGGTTGCACCGAGCATGCCGGGTGGCGCTCAGCGACGCAATCAGATCCAACGGATGTTCTTCACACCGCTGGATGATTTTCTGATCAACGAAATGCTGCCACAGCGGCAGGAGGGCCGAATCCAGCGAGGCATTCTCGACCGTGTCTGGAACTGGCTCGGTCGTGATGTCATGGCTGCCGACATTCGCCTAGTGCTGGAACAGGCCGGAAATTCTGCCGTTAGTGGTGAGCGTGTGGATGCCCTGGTGCAGGCTCTGCGCTCGCGTGCCGTGGACGCCATCGGCGACATGCTGCGCCGCGCGGAAACGTCCGACAAAGACAAGCGCCGAATGGCAATCGAACTTGGCGGCGAACGCGGTATCTCCGAAGTCAGGGACATTCAGAAGATCTTTGCGGCAGAACGTTGGCTGGTGCCGTTCCTGCAGAACATACCGGATCGCATCAACGAGCATCGGTTGAAGCAGGATACTGAGGTGCTGCGTCTCGTCGACAAATGCACCGCACGATTTCCCGACCATGTTCCGGTGATCGCCGCCGCGCTGGTGGACCGCTCGGACATGCCTTCGGCCTTGTGTGCCTTCGCCGGACGTCTGGCAGGCGACCCTGACCCCAAGGCGATTGCTCGTTCGCAGTTCGCACCATTTGTTGATGTGGTCATGAGCGAGGCCGAACGCCTGCAGATCCTGGCGTTCGAACATCGCAACAACAATCCGGACCCGGTGGCCTTTTCTCAGGCGCTGTCGGAGTACCACTTGCTGGTCCGCGGCGTTGAACGTGACATGGATCTGTCGGTCACCGGCAGGTGGCACAAACGTCTGGCGGAAACCAAACGCAGCATCTCCAGTGTCGTCACCCGGGAATTGAACAGCGCCCACAGCAGTGTGCGGCGCGCCCTGCAGGTGCCGAAGTTCGACAAGGACGGCAAGCTGCAGATCGACCAGATCGCGATTGATGACGCCGTGCGTACGTTGCGCGTGGTCGCAATGGTTCGGAACGCCTCCGAGACCTTCGCCGTCAACGAGATCGGCAAAAGTACACGCCAGGCAGTCGAACAGACGCTTGAAATCCTGACCCGTTCTCTGATCACCGATCTTGGCAAATCCAAGGGACCTGCGCTGGAGGCGCAGATTGCCGCGGCCGACGTCGCCATCATGCTGTCGGAGATCTATTTCGGCACGGATTACGCCGCGCAGCTGCGCCGCAGCCGGCAATCCGCCTATGCAAAAGCGAGCAAGAACGCGGCCGATGCCAGTTCCGGCCCCAGCCCGGAACGCAAACTTGTCGCCAATGCTCTTGGCCGGCGCTGACGGTTCCCGCTAGGCCTTCGAAGTCTGCGCATTGCAAAGCCGGTTGCCGCAATGGTCTTGAAGGTCTGGCCTCATTCACCGATTTGTTTGCGCCGCGACCGCCGGTCACATCCCAGCCACCTTGCTTTTGTCCGCATTGAATTGTCTATAGTGCGGCCATGGTGTTCTGGATCCTGATTGCCCTGTTGACCGGGGTTGCGACATTGTCGGTACTTATTCCTCTATCGCGCACACGGCGCCATCAGGAGGATGCACCGGCGCGTGCGGACGAAGCGGTTTATCGCGAGCAGCTTGCGGCGATCGAGACGGAACTCGAACGGGGCCTGATAGACGCGGAAGCAGCCGAGGCAGCGCGAACGGAAATCGCGCGCCGTCTGCTTGCAGCCCACGACAGGGGCGACAGCAAAAAACAGGACGGCTCCAAGGGTGGAGGCTTCAAGCTTGCGCAGGGGCTGGCCCTGCTGGCGGTGCCAGCCTCAGCTTTCGGACTTTATCTTGTCCTTGGCTCTCCCGATCTTCCCGACCAGCCGTTGCTCAGCCGTCTGAGCGCACCAGCGGAAGAACAATCCGTCGATCTGCTGGTTGCCCGTGTTGAACGGCATCTGGCGGAAAATCCGCAAGATGGACAAGGCTGGGCAGTCATTGCTCCGGTCTACCTGTCGCTCGGTCAGCCTCAGGCTTCTGCGAAAGCCTATTCCAATGCAATCCGCATTCTCGGGCCGAACCAGGCCTGGCTCACCGATATGGGCGAAGCCCTGACGATTGCAAACCAGGGTCTGGTTACAGCCGATGCCCGCGCCGCTTTCGAGCAGGCCGTGTCGCTGGAACCTGCAGCCGTAAAGCCACGATTCTTTCTCGCACTGGCGCTTGGCCAGGAAGGCCGCAAGGAAGACGCGATTTCCGCTTGGCAGGCTCTCCTTCAGGGCGCTGATGAGACCCAAGCCTGGGTTGGGGCCGCACGCCAGGAAATGGCCCGGCTGACAGGCGGCGCACCGGTCGGCAACAGTTTGCCAGGACCGTCCCAGGAGGAGGTTTCTGCCGCCAGCGAAATGGCCGCGGATGACCGTCAGGCCATGATCGCCGGCATGGTTGCCGGCCTTGCCGAGCGTCTGTCCACGGAAGGCGGATCGGTGGATGAGTGGAACCGGCTGATCCGTGCCTATATGGTTCTGGGTAAGAAACAGGATGCGGAAAAGGCTCTTGAGGAGGCGCTGTCGGCATATGCGGACAAGCCGGAGGACTTGTCCATGATCAAGGACGCTGCCAGCCAGCTTGGTCTAACTGACGGTTGAGCGGCAGACCTGCCGCAGGCGGCGCAGTTGCGCCGGGGAATTGAAAATCGGACGCTTCGCTGATGACACGCAAACAAAGACGATTGACCCTTATCGGTTCGGCTGGCGCGGTTCTGGCCATTGCCCTGACGCTGATTTTGATCGCGCTGAGAAGCGAGATCGTGTTTTTCCAGAGCCCGACCGAAATCACCCAGAACGGCGTTGCACCCGGGCAGCGGATCCGGCTCGGTGGCCTGGTCGAGGAAGGCTCGGTCGTGCGCTCCGACAATGCCGAAGTCAGCTTTCGTGTAACCGACACGGCCAATACGGTTGCCGTCACCTACAAGGGCATCCTGCCGGATCTGTTCCGGGAAGGGCAGGGCGTGGTGACCGAGGGGGTCGTCGGTTCGGACGGAGTTTTCGTTGCGGACAGTGTGCTGGCCAAGCACGATGAGAACTACATTCCCAAGGAAGTGGCCGAAGCGCTGAAGGCGCAGGGACACTGGCAAGGTGAAGAGGGCAACGCGAACTGATTGTTCGCAGTGCCGGTGAGGAAGAGGAACGGACATGATTGTCGAATTCGGACACTACGCACTTGTGCTGGCCTTCGCGCTGACACTTGTCCAATCCGTTCTGCCGATCTGGGGGGCGCTCCAGAAGGATGAACGCCTGATGGCGGTGGCGCCGCCGGTTTCGGTGATGCTCTTTCTCCTGGTCCTTCTGTCCTTTGTGGTGCTGACGGGTGCTTATCTCAATTCCGATTTCTCGGTGCTGAACGTTGTCGAGAACAGCCATTCGGCAAAACCCCTCCTCTACAAGTTCACCGGCGTTTGGGGAAACCACGAAGGCTCGATGCTTCTGTGGGTTCTGATCCTGGTTTTCTTCGGGGCTCTTGTTGGCGTCTTCGGGGGCAACCTGCCGGCCGACCTGAGAGCGGTGACATTGTCCGTCCAGGGCTGGGTTACTGCAGGTTTTGTCCTGTTCCTGCTGGCAACGTCCAACCCTTTTACCCGGATTGCAAATCCTCCGCTGGAAGGGTCTGACCTGAACCCGATCCTGCAGGACATCGGCCTCGCCATTCACCCGCCTCTGCTTTACGTCGGGTATGTCGGCTTCTCCATCACATTCTCCTTTGCGGTGGCTGCACTTATCCTCGGCCGTATCGATGCGGCCTGGGCACGATGGGTGCGGCCCTGGACACTGCTTGCCTGGTGCTTTCTCACGCTCGGCATCGCGATGGGCTCCTACTGGGCCTACTACGAACTTGGCTGGGGTGGCTGGTGGTTCTGGGACCCGGTCGAAAATGCCAGCTTCATGCCCTGGCTTGCGGGCACGGCTCTGCTGCACTCGGCAATCGTCATGGAAAAGCGCGAGGCGCTGAAGGTCTGGACGGTACTGCTGGCGATCTTCACCTTTTCCCTGTCGCTTCTCGGCACCTTCCTGGTGCGTTCAGGCGTCCTGACTTCGGTTCATGCGTTTGCCACCGACCCGGCCCGCGGCGTCTTCATTCTCGGCCTTCTGTGCATCTTCATCGGCGGATCGCTCAGCCTTTACGCCTGGCGTGCACCGATGTTGAAACAGGGGGGGCTGTTCGCACCCATCAGCCGGGAAGGCGGTCTGGTGCTGAACAACCTGTTCCTGACCGCTGCCTGTGCAGCCGTCTTTGTCGGCACGCTCTATCCGCTGGTGCTTGATGCCGTCACTGGCGAGAAGATTTCAGTCGGTGCACCGTTCTTCAACCTGACGTTCGGTCCCCTGATGGTGCCGCTGCTCCTGGCAGTGCCTTTCGGTCCGATCCTGTCCTGGAAACGGGCTGATCTTGGGGCGGCCTGCCAGCGGCTTTATGCGGCTTTCGGTCTCGCCCTGTTGCTGACACTGGTCACTTACTGGGCCTGGGGCATGGACAAGGTGCTGGCGCCGCTTGGTGTTGGGCTGGCGGTCTGGGTCATGGCGGGTGCAATTTCCGAAATCGTGACCCGTGTCAAATTCTTCGAAATAGGCTTCAAGCGCGGGTTTGCCCGTCTTGTTGGCCTGCCGGGATCTGCCTGGGGAACGGCCACTGCCCATTTCGGCATCGGCCTTACTGTCCTCGGCATTGTCACGGCTTCCGCGTTTCAGGAAGAACGTGTCCTCACAATGCGTCCGGGCGATGTTGTCGAACTAGCCGGATACCAGATGACCTTCGAAGGCGCCGCACCGCGCCGCGGTCCGAACTACACTGAAGAAGTCGGTCACTTCTCCATCCGTCAGGGCGGAACCCTGGTGGCCGAGCTTGACCCCTCCAAGCGCATTTACACGGCGCGCCAGATGCCGACAACGGAAGCCGGTATCTATACGACAGGGTTTTCGCAGGTCTATCTCTCGCTCGGTGAAGGGCGCGGCGATGGCGCTGTCGACGTGCGCGTCTATTTCAAGCCGCTGATCACCCTGATCTGGATTGGCTGTGTGATCATGTCCCTCGGTGCGGTGTTCTCCATTGCAGACAGGCGGCTGCGCGTGGGGGCTCCGAAACCGGCCCGCAAACGTCAGCAAAGTGTGGCAGCGGCGGAGTGACCGGATGATACAGCGTCTATTCCTTGCCCTGCTGCTCTGTGTGAGCCTGCTTGCCGCACCGGCTCTTGCCGTTGCGCCCGACGAAGTTCTGGACGATCCGGTACTGGAAGGCCGTGCGCGCGCTCTGTCAGCTGGACTGCGCTGCATGGTCTGTCAGAACCAGTCCATCGATGACAGCGACGCGCCGCTGGCCAAGGACCTGCGCGTCCTGGTACGCGAGCGACTGGTCGCCGGCGACAGTGACGAGCAGGTGATCGATTACCTTGTGTCCCGCTATGGCGAATTCGTGCTGCTGAAGCCTCGCTTCGCCTGGCATACCATCGTTCTGTGGGCCGCGGGCCCCGTTGCCCTCATTGCGGGTCTGATTGCGATTGTTGCAGCCCTGCGCAAGCGTGCTCGCAATCGTGCTGCTGCCAATGATGTCTCCGCTCCCAAGCTGACCGCGGAAGAGGAGCGTAGGCTGCAGGCGCTGCTGGACAAGGCCGACTGACACTTCCGGCCGTTCGTTTTCGGTCTCACCAGCTGCATACCGTTCAAGATCTGCGGTCACTGTGTTCACACCAATGCGTGACTTGCATGACGGGCAGGTGTGCTTACCTGTGGCCGAGTGACCGCAAGGAGGCAGAAGAATGGGACAGCATCCGCTGAAACTGGAATTTGACGGCGCGCACGACGCGAGTCTGGCGGCCCGGCTGGATCTGCCGTCTGGCAAGATCAGGGCTTTCGCCCTGTTCGCGCACTGCTTTACCTGCTCCAAGGATATCGCTGCCGCCCGCCACGTTGCCAGTGCGCTCTCACAAGAGGGGATTGCCGTGCTCCGGTTCGATTTCACCGGCCTCGGCGGCAGTGGCGGCGATTTCGCCTCAACCGGATTTTCCTCCAACGTCGAAGACCTGAAGCGGGCAGCAGATTATCTGCGCCGCAACTATCAGGCTCCACAGCTCCTGATCGGCCATTCGCTCGGCGGGGCCGCGGTTCTGTCCGTTGCCGCCGACATTCCCGAAGTGCGGGCCGTCGTGACGATCGGCGCCCCCTCCGACGCGGATCACGTGATCCGAAGCTTCAAGGGAGTGGAAGAGACGATCCGCGAGCAGGGCGAAGGAGAGGTTTCTCTCGAAGGGCGCAACTTTACCATTCGCAAGGAGTTCCTGGACGATCTGGAAGCCCAGTCGGTTCGTGACAAGGTCGCGGGTCTCGGCAAGGCGCTTCTCGTGATGCATGCCCCGCTCGACGAGGTTGTCGGAATCGACAACGCCACCAGCATTTTCGTTGCCGCAAAGCATCCCAAGAGCTTCGTGTCGCTCGATACGGCCGACCATCTTCTTTCAAAGAGCCAGGACGCGGCCTATGCGGCACGTGTGATTGCCGGTTGGGTCGGGCGTTATCTCGATCCGGTAGCTGAACAGGCCGGCGACGAAGCAAAGGATGGTGTTGAGGTGGTGGAGACCGGCCAGGGCAAGTTTCAGGTCATGGTCACGAGCGGAGTACACCGGATGATTGCCGACGAACCCAAGGATGTCGGTGGGTTCGACAGCGGCCCGTCGCCCTATGGATATCTGTCCGCCGCACTCGGGGCCTGCACGGTCATGACGTTGCGCATGTATGCTGAACGCAAGGGGCTGGATATCGAACGGATCGGCACTCGTGTTCTGCACGGCAAGGTGCACGCGGCCGATTGCGAAGAGTGTTCGGAAAGCGTGAAGTCGCGGAATGGCAAGATCGACCGGTTCGAGCGCTTGATCACGCTGGAAGGCAACCTTGACGAAGCAACGCGAACCCGGCTTCTGGAGATCGCCGACAAATGTCCTGTTCATCGCACCCTGGAAGCGGGCGCTGCGGTGGTGACGCGGGATGTGTCGCCCGACAAAGCAGAGGCGTGATCTGACGGGAAGCGGAGAGGCGGCCTCAGGCCGCCTGGCCTTCCAGGGTCTGCAGACGGATCTTCATGAAGGACAGCAGACGGCGCGCGTCGCGGTCTGACAGCGACTGGTAGTCGTTCGCCCAGTTTTCCGCGGTCGACTGCGGCTGCTTGTTGTGCATCGCCCGGGCCTTGCACAGCGCATTGTAGTCCGCGTTTTCCACTCCCATGGCACGGCAAAGAACCGCCACACCGGTGGAATCGTAACGCACCATGACATTGGTGACGTATTTCTGCTCCAGCCCGGCCATTTCCGCCAGCAGGAAGCAGATGTCGAACAGGTTGTTGGACAGCGACAGCTGCGTGATCGCCTTGCTGAGCGAACGTTGCCCGGCCCGAATTTCCTTCAAGGTCACCTTCGCATTGATGCGGGTCGCCTTGCGTTCCAGCTTCGAGCTGGCAACAACCTTGCTGGCCTTGTGGAAGAGATCCTGGATCAGGGTTTCGTTTTCCTTGCGCAGCTGGCGGATCTTCGCCTGCTGAGCCTCAGGCATCTGGTTGATCAGTTTGTCGTAGTCCGACTCGGTAATGTCCGCGCGCTCCATCATGGCGTCGCGGATTTTCTCGTCTTTTTCCGCAAGCTTGATCAGCAGGCGAGAGCCCCATTCTGAAAACTCCGCGCCGGAGTTGGCGGCAACAGATTGCTTGACCGGGTTCTCGCCGCGTTCCAGCAGGACATCGGTGACATTGGCCTCAAGATGCTGGCGTTTCGAGATCGCCAGCAGGTGCCCCTGACCCATGGTCTTGGCCAGCCGCAGGATATCCTCGGTCTTGAGCGCATTGGAGGACGTCAGCATCGGCCTGGCGATGTCGATCTCTTCTCGGGCAAGCTCATAGGCGACCTTGTTGGACGTGTCGTCTATCGGCGCCAGCTGTTCGGATATCGCTTTCTTCTGTTCAGGCTCCATGGTGGGAAGCATGCTTTCCAGCACCGTGTTGAACAGGGCGATTTCTTCTGTCTGGTAGCTATTCGCGCCACGCACAAAAAGCTCGGTAACGTGTTCCACCAGTTGGTGGCGTTTTTCCGGGGTGCTTTCCTGAGCGAGATTGAGAAGGTCGTTGAGCATCTTTTAGCTGTCCGTTTTTCTTGCAACAGGACTACCGCAGAGACAGTTTACAACTGTCTAAAGCGCAGGATAAAAAAAGGATAAATCTATCGCGCCATCCGTATTAATTACAGGATAAGGGTGACATTTTGCGCGCTTATGCGTGCCTCAAACGTGTTTACTTTATTTGATAAAGTCTCTGGGAGACCCTGCACGGATTTGCACTAAGTAACTACTGGTTGAAGAAAGTGTCATTTTCCCGGTTCAACTTCCAAAGGCCCGGTGTCCAGAACGACCTTGTCCATTGGCACATCCCAGGGCATTGGAAAGATGGAGTTGAGACTGCAGAACGCGAACCCGATCCCGATGGTCAGCGGTTTGGCCGGCAGCGATGCCAGCGTGCGGTCGTAGTAGCCGCCACCATTGCCGAGGCGGTAAAAGTGGGCGTCGACACCAACCAGGGGGGCGATCACGACCTCGGGCACCTGCGATGGGCCTTCTTCGGGAACGGGAATGTTCCAGAGGCCTCGCACCATCTTGCAGCCTGGCTGCCACGGGCGAAAGACCAGCGGGGTCTGCTTTTCGAGAACGACGGGTAGATGAACCGTCCTGCCCGAGTTGCAAAGCTCCTGCATCAGGGGGCGAAGGTCCGGTTCTCCACGGATTGGCCAATAGAGCGAGATCCTCTGATAGTCGACTGCTTCAAGGACGGGGCGAAGCTGATCGATCAGCGCAGCGGTCTTTGCCGCCCGCTCCGTGCTGGTCAGTCCCTTCCGCTTTTCATAGAGGCGGCTGCGCTCAGATTTGCGGAACCGGCTGACATCGCGAAAGGTTTCCTGATCAACGACAAATCCGCCCACCAGCATGTCGGCGTAGCAGACAGGGTCTCCCGGCAGGTCGTCATCTTGGCTCATTCAGGAAAATTCCCTTCGCGTCCCTGTGCTTTTACCGCGTCAGGCGGCCTTTCTGTCCGTTGCGGGCCAGACCAGGGCCTCAAGCAGGAGTGAACGGGTCAGAAAACCTTCGAACACTCCCTCCTGGCATACCGGAACATGATCCAGATTATCGCGAACCATCACATGCAGGGCATCAACAAGCGGCAGGGTGCCGTCGAAAGACGTCACCGGAGCATGCAGGAGGTCTCGAGCGAGGGGAGGGGCGAAGTTCGATCCGTCACCGGAGCCTTTGCTCAGGACGCGTAGCAGGTCGCGCTGGTTGATAAGACCGGCAAGATGGCCGTCAGCATTCACGACTGCGACTTTGGACGTTTCGGACTGCTGCAGTTTGCTGAGGATTTCCTGAAGAGACGCGTCTGGAGCTACATGAAGGTGTTCCAGGGCGATCGCATCTGCACAGGCTACCCCTTCGAAGGGAGGCTGTATCAACTCTGCCTCGACAGCGGCCACAAGCCGGGCAAGATCGACAGCACCGAGGTTGGTCGACTGGTGAAATTTCGACAGCAGATCCGACAGATTTTCCTCGGTCAGGCCAAGCCGCCGCATTGGTGGTGGCCCGCTTTGCGAAAGGCTTGTCCGGAACGGATATTTCCGACCGGAGAAACGATGAAACACCAGCCCGGACGCCACCAGTACACTGGTCATCACGGCTGTATTGAAGACGATCATCAGCGCGCCTGTCTCCGTCAGAAGCTCAGGCGACAAGCCAATCAGCAAGGCGACAGCTCCGCCAGGCGGATGCAGAGCCCGGCCGAGCATCATCGCGGCAAACGCAAGTGCGACAGCCAGAACCGGCGCGGTTTCCAACGGCAGCAAGGCAAGCGCCACCACGCCGCACACCGCCGACAAGGTGTTTCCCAGAATAGCGGACCAAGGCTGTGCAAGCGGGCTGTTTGGTACGGCAAACACCAGTACGGCAGAGGCGCCAAGAGGCGCCATCAGAAACAGCGGCAGGCCGCCAAATGCGTGCATCAACCACACCATCAGGGCGCATGCGCCGATACCGACAGCGCCGCCCGCCATGGCCAGAAACGCTTCGGTTGGTTGCGGCCAAGGCAACGCCGGGGCGAACGCGGTTCTGAAGGTCGGTTTGGGATCGATGTGCATGAAGTCGCCTGAAAAATATGCAATTGCACAAGTTCTAGGCGAAAAATCCGGAATTGACTTGGATTTTGAAACTCAATTTTCGCCCTGTCGCGAAACGGATTTTCGCACTTGGGCCGGTGGCGATCAGGCAGCCTTCTCGTGTTTGGCTGCTTTCAGCCTGATTTTCATGAGCGCAAGAAGCCGGCGGGCATCGGTGTCATCGAGCATGTGGTAGTTTGTCAGCCACTTGCTGCCGGTGCTTTCGGGAAACTTCAGATGCTTGCATCGTTCCTTGCACACAGCCTGGAACTCCATTGCACCGATGCCGGTCGCCCGGCAGACGGTGGCGATGCCGGTGGAATCGAACCGGACCATGAGATTGTGGACATATTTCATGTCGAGGCCGGAGAAGAATGAGAGCAAGGCGACTGCATCGAGAAGATTGTGTTCCTGGGCCAGCTGGTAGACTGCCTTGTTCAGGGTCGTCTTGCCGAGCCGGATGCCCATTAGCCACGCCTTCGGGCTGATCTTGGATTGCTTTTTCACCAGTTCCGCACCGGCAGCGACTTCACCGTCGTCACGGAACAGATCTTCCAGCAGCTCCTCGTTCGACTTGCGCAAGTGCCGGATGCGATCACCAAGCTGCTTGGGCATGTCCTTCACCAGGCTTTCGAACACCGGCATGGTGATCTCGGCGCCGAGGTTGGCGGCCAGCGTGTGTTTGACATCCCTGCTGCCGCGCTTGATCAGGATATTGCTGATATCGTTGCTGACGTGGTCGCGCTTGGCGAGAGCCAGAAGGTAACCCTGGTCCTTGGTTTCCGCGATCTTGCGCAGATCTTCCTCGCGAAGCGACTTGGAGCGTTCCAGCACTGCCTGGGCCACAGGCAGGTCGTCGCTGGCCATTGCCGCGGCAAGCTTGGAGGACATTGACGGCACATCTGCAAGACGTTCGGACATCTTGCGCTTGGCGTCGTGAGCAAGGGAATCGTAGACGCCCTCGAGCATGTTGTTCAGAAGATGCGTCTCTTCGGAGCCGGGGTCGTCTGCGCGGGCAACAAGCAGGCCTGTCACGTGCTCGGCAAGCTCGTGTTTTTTCTCTGAAGAACTGTCCCTGGCAAGCTTAAGAAGCGAGTCGCTCATGTCCGTACCCTATCGGCATAAGTTTCGCCAAATTTCCTTTATAACCTGTGAAAACCACCAAGTGCTTTGTTGCAATAAGGTGATTTCGGCACTGTTGACCTGCCGGCACCGATGGGTCATTCCACGCGCATGAACGCAACCTTGATGCCGATCCTCTATTCTTTCCGCCGCTGCCCCTATGCCATCAGGGCAAGGCTCTCGATCGCCGCAAGTGGCGAGCAGGTCGAATTGCGGGAAATCGTCTTGAGGGACAAGGCACCCGAATTTCTGGAAACTTCTCCCTCGGCAACGGTACCCTGCCTGAAAACCGGTGAAACGGTGATCGATGAAAGCCTCGACATCATGCTCTGGGCGCTTGACCGGTCCGACCCGGAAAACTGGCTGGAGCCGGAAAAAGGCGATCTCGATGCCATGCTGGAATTGATCGGCGTTTGCGATGGCCCGTTCAAAAGCCATCTGGATCGCTACAAGTACGATACGAGATATCCGGACACTGACAGGGAAACAGAGCAAGCCGGTGCTGCGGAGTTCCTTTGGCATCTGGACAGCCGTCTCGCCGCTACGCCCTGGCTTTTCGGCGGCAAGGCCTCGCTGGCCGACTTTGCGATCCTGCCGTTCGTTCGTCAGTTCGCCAACTCGGATCGCAGCTGGTTCGACAGCCAGGAGTGGACGTCGCTGAAAGCCTGGCTGGAAGCCTTCGAAGTGTCGCCCCGGTTTCAATCCGTGATGCCGAAATGGAACCGATGGCAGGCGGGCGATACGCCGGTCATCTTCCCCTGACAGGCGAATCGAACCCCTCGTAACGCGAAGCAGAGAACACTCTGCCTGGGTCGCTGGCCGGCTGTTTCCTGCTTCCTGCACTCGGTTTTCAGTTCTGTGCATGTTCGGGACGGAAAAAACCGTAGCCACTTGTGCCCCGGTCGTGGCGGTTTTCCTCACGTTCTCTGTCATTTCTTCCAACCTTACAAAACCGTAATGCCGCCGACAGGCGCCTGTAAGACTGGTTCACCTACTTTCACTTTCGAACCTGGAGCGCTTTCCCCGCAAGCAGTCCAGGAAATGGTTTTCAAACCTTATCTCGAAAGAGGAAGACAACATGCAAAACAGTCGCTCAGTTTCTCCCCTGCGCTCCCGTCGCGCCAAACTGCTGGCAGGCGTCGTCGCGCTCGGCGCAGCCGGACTTCTGACGGCACAGACCATTGTTCCGAGCCAGTTGGCTCTGGCTGATGCTGTCCGTGTCGATACTGCGGCTCCGCTGGACTTCTCCCACGTCGTCACTGCCGTCAGCCCGGCCGTTGTCAGCGTTCAGGTCAAGCAGGCCGCAGAGCCGCGCATGATGAACTTCGGTGGTGGCAACGACAATTTCGAAGACTTCTTCAAGGGCCTGCCTGACGGCCATCCGTTCCAGCGCTTCTTCCGCGAGTTCGGCGGCAAGGGTGGCGGTGACCAGCAACAAAATCAGCGCCGTGCCCCGCGCCAGTATGGCATTTCCCAGGGCTCCGGCTTCTTCATCTCTGATGACGGTTACCTCGTCACCAACCATCACGTGATCGAAAACGGGACCGAGTTCACCGTGATCGACCGTGACGGCAAGGAATATGATGCCAAGCTGATCGGCGCCGACAAACGGACGGATCTGGCCCTTCTGAAAGTCGAAAGCGACGACACGTTCACCTATGTCGATTTCGCCAAGGAGGCACCGCAGGTCGGCGAATGGACTGTCGCTATCGGTAACCCGTTCGGTCTCGGCGGCTCCGTCACGGCGGGTATCGTCTCGGCACGTGGCCGTGACATCGGCGCCGGTCCTTATGACGACTTCATCCAGATCGATGCTCCGGTCAACCGTGGCAACTCCGGTGGTCCGGCCTTCAACATGCATGGCGAAGTCATCGGTGTGAATGCGGCGATCTTCTCGCCGTCCGGTGGCAACGTCGGTATCGCCTTCGCAATTCCGGCTTCGACCGCGCAGGATGTCATCATGGAGCTGAAGGACGACGGCACCGTCGTTCGCGGCTGGTTGGGCGTTCAGATTCAGAACGTCACGGATGACATCGCGGAGAGCCTTGGCCTCGAAGAGGCCCGCGGCGCCATCGTCGCGGAAGCGCAGGAAAACAGCCCGGCACAGAAGGCTGGCCTGCGCTCGGGCGACACCATCCTTGCCGTTGACGGCACTGAAGTGAAGGGCCCGCGCGAGCTGTCCAAGATCATTGCGGCTTACGAGCCCGACAGCCAGGTGGACATCACGGTCTGGCGCGACGGCCAGAAAGAGGACGTCACCGTGACACTGGGCCGCCTGCAGGATCAGGAACAGGTTGCAGCCGTTCAGCCGGAAGCCGGTGAAAGCAAGACCAGCCTGGATGATCTCGGCCTGGTCCTGACGACGAAAGCCGAAGCTGGCCTGGAAGGTGACGGCGTGGTTATTGCCGAAATCGACCCGGAAAGCCCGGCAGCCGAAAAGCGCCTCAACACCGGTGACGTGATCTTGGAAGTGGCCGGCATGAAGGTCAACAGCCCGTCCGACGTGCTGAAGGCGCTGGACAAGGCGGAAAAGGATGGCCGCAAGGCGGTTCTCTTCCGGGTTGAAAGCAACAACACGACACGGTTCGTGGCCCTGCCCATGAACCTCGCCTGATCAGGGGCCGGTTCTGCCCCGAACCGGACCTGTGAGGCAAGACCGGCCTGCCCTCTGCCCCCAAACCCCGACGGGCCGGTCATTGCCAAGGGTTTATCTGCTAAACCCTGACTGACTGGCGGCGGCGACTCTCACATCCATCGCCGCCGTCAGCCATTTTCTTTAGGGCCAACTCAAGCTAAAAGGATGAGATGTTGAGGATTCTTGTCATTGAAGACGACCCGGAAGCTGCAAGCTACCTCGTCAAGGGTTTGAGTGAACTGGGCCACACCGCCGACCAGGCTGCCGATGGGCGGACCGGGCTGGATATGGCCCTCGACAGGGACTACGACATCCTCATTGTTGACCGCATGCTGCCGAAGATGGACGGCCTTTCGGTCATTCAGGACCTGCGCCGGGAAGGCAATCACACGCCGGTGCTGATCCTCTCGGCGCTCGGTCAGGTCGATGACCGCGTCAAGGGCCTGAAGGCCGGTGGCGATGACTATCTGCCCAAGCCTTACGCCTTTACCGAACTTCAAGCCCGCATAGAGGCACTGGCACGACGCCCCAAGTCGGCCAGCCAGATTGAGACCACCTATACCGTCGGCGACCTGACGCTGGACCGGATGGCGCATTCGTGCCGCCGCGGCGAAACGGAAATCCCGCTGCAGCCGCGTGAATTCCGCCTTCTGGAATATCTCATGCAGAACGCCGGTCAGGTGGTGACCCGTACGATGTTGCTCGAAAACGTCTGGGAATATCACTTCGATCCGCAGACCAACGTGATCGACGTTCATATCTCCCGTCTGCGCGGCAAGATCGACAAGGGTTTCGAAACACCACTTCTGCACACCATCCGGGGTGCCGGATATACGATCCGTGACGCGGCTCACTAGGTTTACCAGAACCACAGCCTTCAAGCTGTCGCTGCTCTACATTGCCGTCTTCACGGTGATGTCCGGTGTGCTGCTGTTCTATATTGCGGACAACACGGACAACCTGATGTCCGAGCAGGTGGTTCAATCCGTCGATTCAGAACTGAAAACCCTTGCCGACGTCTATGTGCGCGGCGGTGTTCGCGATCTTGTCGAAACCATCGACAGGCGCTCCCGCCACCCGGATGCCAGCCTTTATCTCCTCGTCGATTTTGCCGGCAATGCGCTTGTCGGGAATATTGCCCGCCTGCCGACCACCGTTCTCGAAGAGGCCGATGGTGGATTGCGCCGGGTTCGTTACACGCGCCTTGGCCAGGATGCAGAGGACGTAGAGCGGCAGGCCATGGTGCGCACGTTTGAGCTTCGCGGCGGCTTCCGTCTGCTGGTTGGGCGTGACCTGGGCGACCAGCTCCGGTTCTCCAACCTTCTGGCCAACGCCTTGCGCCTGTGGCTGGTCGTCGTGGTGGTCATGGCCGCGATCACCTGGCTGTTTGTCAGCCGCAGGGTGATGAAGCGCATCGACGAGATTTCCGCCACCAGTCGCACGATCATGCAGGGCGAGCTCTCCGGCCGTCTGCCCGTTGCGGGCAATGACGACGAATTCGATCGCCTGGCGATCAATCTCAACACGATGCTCGACCGGATCGAACTGCTGATGCAGTCGATGAAGGATGTGACAGACAACATCGCCCATGACCTGAAGACACCTCTGACGCGCCTGCAGACCCGGATCGAAAATGCCTTGCGTGAAGCCAAGGGGGAGGAGGGCTACCGCGGCGCCCTGGAAGCGACACTGGAGGAATCCGACCAGCTCCTGAGGATATTCAACGCGCTGCTGCGTATTGCGCGTGTTGAATCCATGGCACCGGCCTCCGTCATGGAGCCGACCGATCTCAACAAGCTGGTTGCCGAAGTTGCCGAACTTTACGAGCCGTTGGTTGAAGATGAGGGCGGCAAGCTTGAAACCGATTTGCCCGAAGGGCTGAAGGCAGACTGTAATCGCGACCTCATCAGCCAGGTATTGGTGAATCTCATTGAGAATGCACTGAAATACGGTCGTCCTGAAACGGGCGAACTGCTTATTCGCCTTGGCGGGCGGGAGGAGGACGGCCGCATCGTCCTCAGCGTCACCGACAATGGCCCCGGTATTCCGGAAAAGGACCAGGACCGGGTGAAGGAACGTTTCGTTCGGCTGGAGGAAAGCCGTTCCGAACCTGGAACAGGCCTTGGATTGAGTCTTGTCAAGGCGGTTGCCCGCTTGCATGGCGGAGACTTGCGCTTCATGAATGAGGACCCGGGGCTGAGCGCCCGGATCGATCTCAAGCCGGTGAAACCGGACAGCAGCAGGAGCGGGCATGAACAAGGCGGCACAGCCGGGCAAACGGGAGAAGGGAACTGACCAGGACGGTGGCGCGGGCGTTCTGGCCGACCGGATCGCGGTGGTCCCAACGGCACCGGATCCCGATCATGCAGCTCTGTTCCTGAAAGATCTTCTGGCTCATGCCGAAGCCGGCGAGGCCCTCAACGCTCTTCTGCACGAAAAACCGGACCTGGAAGGTTTCCTGATCGGGGTCATTGGAAACTCGCCCTATTTGCGCGATCTGATGCTCGCCGATCCACCGCGTCTCCTTCGCTTGCTGCAGGAAGCGCCGGAAAGCCGTCTTGAAAACCTGCTGTCTGCCGCCCGTGAAGCGCGGGCGGAGGACGAGGCCGGTATCATGCGGACCTTGCGCCACTTCAAACACGATCTCGCCTTGACGCTCGGTCTCGCCGATATCTCCGGTGCGATCGGTCTGAACCGCGTTACCGGTGCCCTGGCCGGATTTGCCGACGCCGCGCTGACAGCGGCAATCAGGTTCTGCCTCGGCGATCTGGTCCGTCTGAACAAGTTCGCACCTCATGACCTGGAGAAGCCGGAAGTCGATAGCGGTCTCATCGTTCTTGCCATGGGCAAGCACGGCGCAAATGAGCTGAACTATTCGTCCGATATCGATCTGATCGTTCTTTACGACCCGGCCAAGGCGCCCATGGCGGGTACAGCGGAAGCTCCGGTGGAATTCGTTCGGCTGACGCGGCGCCTGGTCAAGATCATGCAGGACCGGACCGCGGACGGTTACGTCTTCCGTACGGATCTTCGCCTGCGCCCCGATCCCGGTGCGACCCCGCTTGCCATGTCGGTGCCCGCTGCGCTGGTCTATTACGAATCCCTGGGGCAGAACTGGGAACGGGCGGCGCTTATCAAGGCGCGGCCTTGCGCGGGCGACATTCCCGCCGGCGAATCCTTCCTGCATGAAATCGTGCCGTTCATCTGGCGCAAGTACCTGGACTTTGCAGCCATTGCAGACGTGCAGTCGATCAAGCGCCAGATCCATATGCACAAGGGCCACGGGGCCATTGCGGTTGCCGGGCATAACGTCAAGCTCGGCCGTGGCGGCATCCGGGAAGTGGAGTTCTTCGTCCAGACCCAGCAGCTGATCGCGGGTGGCCGCAACCCGGCCCTTCGCGGACGTCGCACACTCGACATGCTGGACGCTCTGGTGGATGCAGACTGGATCAAGGGCAAGACACGCGACGAAATGGCCGCCGCCTACCGGTTCCTGCGCAATGTCGAGCATCGCATCCAGATGCTGAACGACGAGCAGACCCAGCTTCTGCCGAAGGATGAAGACGGCATGAAGCGGGTTTCCGCGCTGATGGGTTACGACACGCTTGCAGCCTTTGAAACGGCACTGCTCGACCACTTGCGAACGGTTCAGCACCACTATGCCGAACTGTTCGAAGATGAACCGGCACTGTCGTCCGAGCTGGGCAATCTGGTCTTTACCGGCGATGACCACGATCCCGGTACCCTGGAGACGCTTGCCGGTCTTGGTTTCAAGCAGCCTGCGGAAGCTGCCGCGATCGTCAAGGCCTGGCATTTCGGCCGCTATCCGTGCACCCGTTCGACCAAGGCGCGCGAGCGGCTGACCGAAATGCATCCTGCGCTTCTCAGTGCGCTGGCGGCCACGGACAACGCAGACGCTGCCCTGCGGGCGTTCGACAACTTTCTGGCCAAGCTTCCAGCGGGCGTGCAGCTGTTCTCGCTGCTGAGGTCCAATCCACAGCTCCTGACGTTGCTGGCAACCACCATGGGCGCTGCGCCACGCATGGCCGAAACGGTTTCCAAGCGGGTTCATGTGTTGGATGCAGTCCTCGATCCGGCGTTTTTCGGCGCCATGCCGAGCGTCGAGGAGTTCCGCTCCGGGCTCGACAGAACCCTGTCTCAGGCCCGCTTTTATGAGGAAGCACTGGACAGGGCGCGGATATTTACCCAGGAGCAGCAGTTCCTGATCGGTCTGCGGATGATTTCAGATACCTTGTCCGCCGACCGGGTAGGGTTTGCACTGGCACGGCTGGCCGAAGTTGTCGTCGACCGGATCCTGAAGCAGGTGATCGTGCATGTCGGCGAAAGCAACGGCACGGTGCCGGGGGGCAATATCGCGGTCCTGGCGATGGGCAAGCTTGGGGGGCGCGAAATGACGGCAGCCTCCGATCTGGACCTGATTCTTCTTTACGAAGCTCCGGAAGACGTCAAGCAGTCTGATGGCAAGCGGCCACTTGCGATCACCCAGTATTACACCCGTCTGACCCAGCGACTGGTCACGGCCCTCAGCGCACCGACGGCCGAAGGCTCGCTTTACGAGGTTGATTTCCGGCTTCGTCCGTCCGGCAATGCAGGTCCGCTCGCGACCAATCTCGACGGCTTCATAGCCTATCAGCAGAAAGAGGCCTGGACCTGGGAGCATATGGCTCTGACGCGTGGACGGGTGATTGCGTCCACGACGCCTGAGTTCAAGCAGAAGATCGTCGACAGCATCTGTGGCACGTTGGTGCAGACGCGTGATCTGACGAAGCTGGCCGACGATGTTCGCACCATGCGTGCCCGGATCGAGAAGGAAAAAGGCACCAAGGATGTCTGGGATCTGAAACAGGTGGCCGGCGGTCTGGTCGATATCGAGTTTCTTGCCCAGTTTCTGCAGCTTGCACACGCTCAGGAAAACCCGGAAATCCTGGCGCAAAGCACGGAGCAGGATTTGGAACTGGCCCGCGACGCCGGCTTCCTGACCCTGGGCGACGCAGGGCTGTTGCTGGAAGCTCTCAGGCTTTACCACCGTCTGACCCAGGTGTTGCGGCTGGCTCTTTCCGGCAAGTTCGTGCCGGCAGAAGCACCCCGCGGGGTGCTGGATCTCCTGGTTCAGGCATCCGGCAGTCCGACCTTCACCCGGTTGGAAGCAGAGCTCGCAGACCTTCAGGTGAAGGTGCGCGAGACGTTTGTACGGCTGATTGGCGAGGTTGAAACGGTCAACACTTGACCCGGATTGCCAAGCTGTTTCCATTGGGATAGGGAAGGACCGCGCCGGCGGCCGATTTCAAATCATTCGCGCTCTCTTGAGCGAACCCTTTCCCATACTCTGAGAAACCTCATGACTTATTCATTCGACGAAACGGTCCGTCGTCCGGACCGGAGCGACCGTATTGCGCTGGCCGGCAACCGTGTGTTTGCTTGGTCTGAATGGGGCCCGGTCACAGGCACTCCGGTTCTGTTTCTGACAGGCGCCGGCATGGCCCGCACACTTGGCTTTGGCCTGGAACATCTCGAAAAGCTAAACCTTCGATTGATTGCACCGGACAGGCCGGGCCTCGGCGCTTCATCGCCCGATCCTGACAAGTCACTGGCAAGTGTCGCGCGTGACGTTGGCGAACTTGTTGCGAACCTTGGACTTGTCAGCATCCCAGTGGTCGCCTTTTCGCAAGGAGCGCCCTTCGCTTTCGCCGCTGCAGCGTCGGGGACTGCAAGCTCCCTGGCGATCGTCTCCGGTCAGGATGAACTCTACCGTCCGGAATTCGCGGATCGTTTTCCGGATCAGGTGAGGGATATGACACGGCATGCACAGGAAGACCCCGCAGGGTTTTCTGCCATGCTTGAAGGCTTCGCCGAGCCGGATGGCTTCTACGACCTGGTACTGTCGATGAGCTCACCGGAAGACCGATCGGTATATGGCGTCGAACCTTTCGCCGCAGCCTACAGGCACGCCCTTCGGGAAGGCTTCAGGCAGGGACCGAAAGGATACGTCCTTGATACGGTCGCAGCGCTCAGGCCCTGGTGTATCGACCTTGGCATGATCGACTGCCCGGTCTCGCTCTGGTACGGCGGCAAGGATGGCAGCCCGGTTCATTCACCGGACTTCGGTCTTTCGCTCGCAGGCAGATTGCCCAATGCAAGCCGCCGGTTTTTTCCGGAGGAAGGCGGCGCATTGCTGTGGAGCCGTTCGCTCGACATCCTGAGCGAACTGGCAACAACAAGCGGCAACGACTGATCTGCTGTGCTTTAGGGCTACGGACAACCTGGCTCGCCTGGAGGGTAAAGCCCTTCAGGCGGCTTCCTTGTCGGCAAGCGGCAAGGTGAAGCTGACAGTGGTGCCTTTCTTGACTTCCGACTTGATTACCAGCGCTCCGCCATGAAGTTCAACCAGCGAGCGGGCGATGGCTAGTCCGAGGCCCGAGCCCTGGTGGGTCTTGGTGAACTGGTTTTCCACCTGCACGAAGGGTTGGGCGAGACGTTCTATATCGCGCTCTGAAATTCCGATGCCTGTGTCGATCACTTCGAAATGCAGCTTGTCTCCGCGTGGCCGCGCCCTGAGCGTGACGGTGCCATTGTCCGGCGTGAACTTCACCGCATTGGCCAGCAGGTTTAGCAGGATCTGTTTGAGCGCCCGCTTGTCTGCGTGCACCGAGACGTTTTCAACGACATCGGTGGTGACGGTGATGTTCTTCTCGGTCGCAGCTCCCGTGACGATCCGGCTGGCATCTTCGGCCGATTCCGATGCATTGACCGTTTCGGTCTCGATACTCATGCGACCGGCTTCGATCTTGGACATGTCGAGAATGTCGTTGATCACGTTCAGCAGGTAAGTGCCGGAAGAATAGATATCCTTGCAGTAGTCGGAATACCTGTCGGTGCCGACGGGGCCGAACATTTCCTGCGTCATGATGTCGGAGAAGCCGATGATGGCGTTGAGCGGCGTTCTCAGTTCATGAGAAATATTGGCCAGGAATTCGGACTTGGCCTTGTTGGCGGCTTCCGCCCGGGTTTTTTCTTCCTGGTACTTCTCTGCCATTTCCACAAGCTGCCGGGCCTGAACCTCAAGGGTCTGGCGGGACTTCTGGAGATCGGAAACGGTTGCCCTCAACCGCTTTTCGGAGTCGATCAGTTTTTCTTCGTGTTTCTTGAGCGGAGTAATGTCGGTCCCGACAGACACGAAGCCGCCGTCCTTGGTGCGCCGCTCGGAAATCTGCAGCCAGCGACCGTCTTCCAGTTGCGCTTCGTAGGAGCCATCAGGAGCGCCGCCACGCTGGCGAAGAGTGACCGGTTGCGGTGCTACTTCGGCATTGGAGGCAGCTGCCATCACGTCCTTGTAGGGCGTGCCCGGCTTGATCACGGCGTTCGGCAGGCTGTGCAGCGACTGATAGTTGGAATTGCAGATCACAAGCTCGTTTCGGGCATTCCACAGAACGAAAGCTTCCGAGATTGTCTCGATCGCATCACGTAGGCGAAGATCTGCCATACGGCTCTGTTCGGCAAGCTCGTGCTGCTCGGTAATGTCGATGCAGATACCGATGAGGTGCGGCTCGGCACGGCCGGGTTCCGACTGGATTTCACCACGGGCGCGAAGCCAGATCCAGCTTCCGTCGGCGTGGCGCATGCGGAAGGTCTCATCGACCAGGGTTTCACCGCTTTCCAGCAGGTGCTCGGCAAGGCCCAGAAGGTCGATGTCATCGGGATGGGTGATGTCTGCGACATCGGCAAAGCTGAGAATATCGTCCTTGGGTTCGCGTCCTAGCAGCTCGTACAGCGAAGACGACCAGAACATTCTGCCGCGCGACAGATCCCAGTCGAACAGTCCGCAGCGGCCGTGGGTGAGGGCGGTGTCGATGCGGGCACGGGTTGCCGCATACATGTCGTCAGCCGCTTCCGCGCGGGTCGCCTGGCTGAAGAAGCCGTAGATGACCGCAAGCAGCACCAGCGAAGTTCCGACGAAGAGCGTCACATTTGCCGAAAGGTCATCCCGCCACTGGCTGAAGATTTCGTTTTCCGGCTGCAGCACCGCCACCATTCCGAGGCGGCCGTCGAGGTGATGAACCGTTGCAAGAACCTGTTCTTGGCCCCGGCCTGTACCAAGGTTGGTGGCAACCGGCATCACGCCGGCACGGGCGCCAAACACCATGAGTGGCTGTGACGGGCCGAGCAGGTCGCTGATCGGCCGGCTTTCAAGCGATGGCTGGAGCGGTGCCGAGGCAACGATGGTGCCGGATTGGTCCGCAACGAGATAAATGCGGCCCTTGCTGGTCGCCCCTGTGGGCAGACTGTCGGCAAGGATGCGTTTCAACGTCGTCCGGTAGCCCGTTTCAGGCAGATCGTTTTCCGACAACATCAGGCCGCTGGCGACGACAGTTGCCATCAGGCTCAGCGTAACCTGGGCGTTTTCCTGGGTCCGGGTGTAATCGCTGACAAGGTCGCCGGTGCGGAACAGGGCGAGTATGACGATGAAGATGATGGCGAGGCCGGGAATGAGGCGTCGCATCAGGCTATCGGAGCGGGCCAGGCTTTCGGCCAGAGCGCCGAGGAGGGTGCGCAGAGGCAGGCGTTTTGTGCCTGCGTCTGTCTCCCACTCAGACTCCTTCTCGCCGCGCCGCGCAGATGCGTCGCCAGCTAATGCTCTCGCCATAGGAAGTGTGCCTCAAAAACCGCCGCGTCGGGGGTGCCCCGAATCACTTCCATTTGAATCAAATCGTCTGTTTTTGTCCAGACCCGTCAAAGAATAAAATGGTTAACGCAAATCCGGATTTTCCGTTCTTTCGTTAACCTTTCTCAGTATTGCAGACTACTGCAAGGTTCTGTCGACGATGTCACGGCTGTCTCTCGACAGATTTTCGCATGCTGAAATCCTCAAGAGGGCAGATTCAGCAAGGGCACTTCTTTGTGGGTCAAGTGCGCGCCACGAGCGGAAGCTCGTCAGAAGTCTCGATGCCACTTGTGGATTTCGCTTGTCGATCTCCAGAACTGATTCGGCGATCAGTTCAAATCCGGCACCATCCATCCGGGCAAATTGTGTCGGGTTGCCGGTGGCAAAGGATTGCAGCAGCGAGCGGACACGGTTCGGGTTGCCGGCATCGTAGGAAGGGTCCGACATCAATGCCTTGACCCGGTCCAGCGTTTCGTTGCCGGGTGCGGTGGCCTGGGTCATGAACCACTTGTCCATGGCCAGAGAGCTGTCCGTGTGCCGCTCGCGGTAAGCTGCAAGCGCTTCCTCTTCACGTGGCATATGGTCGTGTACCAGAAGGGTGAGGGCCGCGAGGCGGTCAGTCATGTTGTCGGCAGAGGCAAACCGCGACCAGACCAGGTCAGTCGCATCGGCTGCGCCGGAGACTGCGTAATAATGCAGGCAACGGTTTGCGAGCGCTCTTTTTCCGGCTGCCTGCGCATCCGGCGAAAAGGTTCCACCTGCGGACTGGTCGGTAATGAATGGGACGAGGGAAGATGCGATGCGGGCGGCAACTGCGCGCCGCAGCATCTGACGGGCCGTATGAATGGCGTCCGGGTTGACGTCCTTGCCGATTTCCTGTGCGACGTCCGCTTCGCTGGGCAACGTGAGTGCCTGCGCACGCAGGGCTTCATCCAGCTGGGTTTCACCCAGAACAGACGCGAACACACCGATGACGTCTTCAGACGGCGTGCCTTCCGAGCCGTCACGGACCAGACCGGCAAGCCTCACAAGGTCCTGCATCGCCAACGTCTGCACCGCCTGCCATCGATTGAACGGGTCCCGATCCTGTGCTGCCTGAAACAGGAGTTCCTCGGAATGCAGGGGCTGGTTCAGACGAACGGGTGCGGAGAAACCGCGCAGGAGAGACAGAACGGGAGCGGCGGCGACATTGTGGAAGACGACGTCCTGGTGAGCCTTGTCGAGCACAAGCACATCGCCGGCGACGTTGGCACCCTCCACGGAGCCTGTTTCCATGTCCTCGCCATTGGGGCCGATCAACCCGAAACGAAGCGGGATGACTGCCGGTTTGCTGGACTTCTGGCCGGCAATGGGCGGGATTTCCTGGGACAATGAAACGGTGAAGGACTTGCGGTCGGGATCATATTCCGTTTCCACCGACACGACTGGTGTTCCTGCCTGCTCGTACCAGAGCGAAAACTGTTCAAGATCGGTGGACGATGCTTCCTCGAAGCAGGACAGGAATGCCTCGATTGTGGTTGCTTCGCCGTCATGGCGGTCGAAATAGAGGTCCAGTCCGGCCCGGAACTTCTGTTCGCCCAGAAGCGTCTGAAGCATGCGAACAACCTCGGCGCCTTTTTCATAAACAGTCGCCGTATAGAAGTTATTGATTTCATGATAGGTTCGCGGACGTACGGGGTGTGCGAGCGGGCCTGCATCCTCCGGAAACTGATGCGACTTCAGCAAGCGTACATCGGCAATGCGCTTGACCGCGCGCGAGCGCATGTCGGACGAAAACTCCTGGTCGCGGAACACCGTCAGGCCTTCCTTCAGGCACAGCTGGAACCAGTCCCGGCAGGTGATGCGGTTTCCGGTCCAGTTGTGGAAGTATTCGTGTGCGATCACGGCTTCGATATTGGCATAATCCTGGTCGGTTGCCGTTTCCGGGTCGGCCAGAACGTACTTGTCGTTGAAGATATTGAGGCCCTTGTTTTCCATCGCGCCCATGTTGAAGTCCGACACGGCGACGATGTTGAACACCTCCAGATCGTATTCGCGGCCAAACACTTCCTCGTCCCAGCGCATGGACCTCTTCAGGGAATCCATGGCCCAGTCACACAGGCTCTCCTTGCCATGCTCGACGTAGATGTTGAGTGCGACCTCCTTGCCGGACATGGTGGTGAACGTGTCCGGAACTTCGGCGAGATCGCCCGCTACCAGTGCGAACAGATAGGCCGGTTTAGGGTGCGGGTCGTGCCACACGGCATAATGCCTGCCGGTGCCGTCGATATCCCCTGTCTCCGTCAGATTGCCGTTGGCCAGGAGAACGGGGCAGTCTTTCTTCGAGGCCTCCAGACGTGTCGTGTAAACGGCAAGGACATCCGGTCGGTCCAGAAAATAGGTAATCCTGCGAAAGCCCTCGGCCTCGCATTGGGTGCAATAGGTTGCCGAGGAGCGGTAGAGCCCCATCAGCTTCGTGTTCGCGTCCGGATCGAGTTCGGTCACGAGTGTCAGCTCGAACGGATCGGCAGGCGGTGAGGCAAGTTCGAGACGATCGGCTGTCGCTGCATAGGCAGTCTCGGCAAGCGCTTCGCCATTCAGCTTGATGCCCGCAAGTGACAATTCGTCACCATCCAGCACAAGCGGGGCGCCGGCCTCTGTTCCCGGTTGCCTGCTGACCTCAAGCGTCGCGGTCACGCGAGTTGCGCCGGGGGCGAGTTCAACGTTCAGGGCGACCTTGTCGATGCGATAAAGTGGCGGTTGATAGTCTTCCAGCCGTATGGCCGGCGCCGTTTCTGAACGCATCGAATTCTCCTGCTGATGTTAGGCGCAATTGCCTGCCTGTGCCTGGCCGAAAGGCCCTTTTTGGAGGCCGCAACCGCACCCTCATGAAAATGTGAGGATGACCTAAGGCGTTAGCATGATCGCAGATTACGGCAAAGTCCTGTTTGACCTTCCGCAAGGGCTGGTATTCCGTCAGCCTTTGATAACACCTAAATACGGACGGGAGGTTTTGACGGCAGCCGGGGCATTGTCTATGTCAGGAGCGTCGTAAGTTGCAGGGAATTTTTTTAATGAGCCGTTTGGACAGTTTTATTCGTCGAATGACATCCCAGAAAACATTGCTCGAATTTCTGGTCGACAAGGTCAACGAAGTCGACGGACCTATCCTGGAACTCGGGTTGGGCAATGGCAGAACCTATGACCACTTGCGCGAGATTTATCCGAACAAGGAAATTTTCGTATTCGATTTCGCTATGGACTGCCACCCGAGCTGCGCTCCGGACGCGCATCACATGATCCTCGGCAACATTCGCGACACGCTTGTTTTCTGCGGGCCGCGGATCGGGACGAAGGCGTCGTTCGCCCATATCGACATCGGTTCGGCTGACCCTACAAATGACCTTGCGACAGCTTCCTGGCTGGCTCCTTCAATAGATGCCCACATGGCCGTTGGCGGAATTATCCTGTGCGCGCTCGAACTCAACCTGCCGAATTACGAAACCCTGAAAAAGCCGGATGGCATTCACCGGGGTCGCTATCATATCTATCGCAAGACATCAGAAGCCTGACCGTCGGCACTATTCAGGAAGAGACACATGACCGCGCCGCTCAAAGGCATCAAGGTTGTTGAACTGGCCCGCATTCTGGCCGGGCCCTGGACGGGTCAGACCCTCGCGGACCTGGGGGCAGACGTCATCAAGGTGGAAAGCCCGCAAGGCGATGATACCCGGGGCTGGGGACCGCCATTCGTCAAGGACGAGGCGGGCGCGGACCGGGATGCCGCCTATTTTCATGCCTGTAATCGCGGCAAGCGTTCCATTGCGGTCGACTTTCGCACACAGGAAGGTCAGGACCTCGTTCGCCGCCTGGTGGCGGATGCCGACATTCTGGTCGAGAACTTCAAGGTCGGTGGGCTCGCCAAATACGGCCTCGACTACGACAGCCTTTCCAAGGTCAATCCGAAGCTGATCTATTGCTCGATCACCGGGTTCGGCCAGGATGGGCCCTATGCACATCGGGCCGGCTACGACTTCATGATCCAGGGCATGGGCGGCATCATGGATCTGACCGGAGACCCGGAAGGCGACCCGCAGAAGATCGGGGTGGCGTTCGCGGATATCTTTACCGGGCTTTACGGTGTCATCGGCGTTCTGGCCGCCTTGCGCCGCCGCGATGAAACCGGCGAAGGCGAATGGGTCGACATGGCATTGCTCGATGCGCAGGTCGGTGTGCTTGCCAATCAGGCGCTCAATTACTTTGTTTCAGGCAAGGCGCCGAAACGTCTGGGCAATGCGCATCCCAACATCGTTCCCTACCAGGTCTTTCCGGCTAGCGACGGGCATCTGATCATCGCGGTTGGCAATGATGGCCAGTTCAGGCGCCTTTGTGCTGTTCTTGGCCTGCCGGAACTTGCCGACAATCCCCGCTACGCCACCAACGCAGCGCGGGTTGCCGCCCGCTCGGACCTTGTGCCGATCCTGACGGCGGAAACGTCGACGAGAGCCCGCGACGATCTCCTGGCCGCGCTTGAAGGCGAGGGTGTTCCGGCCGGACCGATCAATTCCGTGGAAGATGTCTTCAACGACAAACAGGTGTTGCACCGGGATATGAAGGTCGACCTGCCGGCGACCGGTGTCGAAGGCGGCTCCGTTGCCTCCGTCCGCACGCCCATCAGGTTTCGGAACGGGACACTCGTGCTGGACCGCGCCGCGCCGGCACTTGGCGAGCACACGGAAGAAATCCTGAAGGAACTGGGCATCACGTCTGACCCGAACTCCTGAACGAAGAAAGCACTGCCATGAGCACCCCGGATTACCTCAAGGTCTCCGATAGCGAAGTTCTGTCCAATTCCTGGGGAACGCTGACCCGCCACCGGATCGAGTACAGGCGCCGGGACGGCGACTGGCAGGAGCAGGTGCGTGAAGTCTACGACAGAGGGCATGGCGCAACCTGCCTGCTCTACGATCCGGAACGCAATTGCGTGCTGCTGACGCGCCAGTTCCGGCTGCCAGTCTGGGCTGCCGGCCGAGACCCGATGTTGATCGAAGCACCCGCCGGTCTTCTGGAAGGTGCGCATCCGGAGGATCGCATGCGGGCGGAGCTGATCGAGGAAACAGGATTTGAGGTTTCGGACCTGGAACATCTCTTCGATGCTTTCAGCAGTCCGGGATCCGTAACCGAATATGTGGCATTCTTCCGCGGGACATACCATCTGAAGGACAAGGTCGCCGAAGGTGGCGGCAAGGAAACCGAGGGGGAGGATATCGAGGTGATGCACGTTCCCCTCGACCAGGCGCTCGAGATGATCCGCTCCGGTGAAATCATGGACGCAAAAACCATAATCTTGCTGCAGGAACTGGCCCTGCGTCGATTGACTGGCTAAAGGCAAAAGACATCGCGGTGGCAGTCCTTTGCGGTGGAAAGTCGAAAGCTTGCCTTAATTTGACGGAAACCGTCATGCAGGTAAGCTGCCTGTTCGCAACAAGGGTCACCGCCCAATGAAAATATCGAAACGCACCGGCCGGCGCATAATGCTGCCCCTGACGACTATCGTCGGGCTGGGGTTCGGTGCGTTTGTTGCGATTGCGATCGGTCTTGTGCTGGGCCTGTCTGTCTCGGCCAACTTTCGGAACACGTTTTCCCTGCTGAATGACAAGACGATCCTGAGCACCCAGGCGCTCGAGACGCAGCTGCGGACGCATTTCGTATCTGTCGAAAACGCGATCATCGGCCTGAAGCCCTATTTCGACGACGGCACGCTCGGCTTCGATGATACGGAAAGGACGCTGCAGGATCTCTCGATCGCGCTGAAATCCAACCACGACATCACCACGCTTGTGGTGACTTCGACCGACAGAAGCAAGTTGGGGATCTATCGGGCACCGACCGGCAAACTGTGGCGGATTGAAACCGACGCACCGCCACCCGGCATGAACATGCAGGAAATGCCGCAATTGAGCGCCGACAGTCCGCCGACCTGGGGCCCGCTCGTCAAACACGAGGTCGGTCTTTTCGCGAATGTTTCGGTGCCGTTGGTGCGGGACGGCAAGGTTGCCGGCATGCTGACGGCTGCGACGTCCATGGAAGAACTTGCCCACATCGTTTCTGCTCAGGATGAAGGCGGCGACAACACCGTCTTCATCATCGCGGACGGAGATCAGGTGATCCTGCATTCGGACGCTCCCTGGCTCCAGACCGGCGGCAGCATTCAGGACAAGTTGCCGGGCTCCTGGCAGACGATCGGCGACCCCGTTCTGGCTGCCATGGTAAATGAAGAAAAGCTGGACGAATTCAAGAAAGCTGCGGAACTTGGCATCGACGTCTCCACCGTTGATGCAAACAACGAAGAATATATCGTCATGAAGGCCCAGCTGGATGGTTTCAGCGACCGGCCCTGGACTGTCGGGCAGTATTACCTCAGCGCGACGGTCTCCCGGGAGCTGCGGCGTCTTGCGGGCTCCATGTTCGTCGGCTTCGGTGCGCTCGTGGTGTCGGTGCTGATAGCATTCTGGATGGGGCGGCGCGTCGCCCGCCCGTTGCGGTACCTTGCGGTTCAGTCCAAGCGTATCGGCAGCCTGTCGCTCAACGAGGTTGAGCCCCTGCCGCGCAGCCGCGTCGCGGAGATCGATCAGGTGGCGCTCGCCTTCAATTCCATGGTTGAAGGCCTCAAGGCGATGAACACCTATGTGCCGCGCTCGCTGTTCATCAAGCTGATGCGATTGGGAGGCGGGAATGCTGCACAGGCGCGTGGTGCCGAACTCACGATCCTCTTTACCGATATTGTCGGGTTCACGGCCTTGTCTGAGCACCTGAGTGCGGAAGAGACCGCCAGCTTGCTGAATGACCATTTCGCCATCCTGGTCGAGGCTGTCGAAGGCGAGGGCGGCACGGTCGACAAATTCCTGGGGGATGGCATGCTGGCCTTCTGGGGCGCGCCCGATGCCCGCCCGGACCATGCGGAGGCTGCTGTCAGAACCGCACGCCGGATTGCAGCCGCGCTGCATCAGTCGAATCTGAACGCGGTTACCCAGGGGCGTCCGCAGATGGCGCTTCGGATCGGTATTCACACCGGCCCGGCGGTTGTCGGCAATGTCGGCGCGCTTGATCGCTGGAACTATACCGTTGTCGGCGACACCGTGAATGCGGCCGAACGCCTGCAGACGCTTGGCAAGGAAGTTCCCGAAAACCCGGAAGTCGTCATCCTGGCGAGTGCGGACACCGTTGCGCATCTGCCTGGTGAGCGGCACCAGCGGCCGGTCGGCGCGCATCACCTGCGTGGCCGAAGCGGGCAGATGGAAGTCTATTGGCTCGATCCCTTTCCGCAGTCAAAGCCTGTACACAGGCCCGTGGAGCGGCCGGTGTCTGCCGCGGAGTGAATCCTTCCGGACCGTTGGATCGCCGGCCAGGCTTCCAGCTAGTCTGTTTCGTGTTCAGATGAACGCAGAAAAAATGATTTCAGGTTCGTTCGACAATTGCAGTTTAACGTTCGGTTGCACCCGTTAATCGAGTGGCGGAACGGGTCTGCTCTTGCAAACTGTGACGAACATCACAGTTTGTTTTCATGAATCCTGCATTGCTATCCACTGGCGAATTTGGTTGTCTTTCAAATGCAATGAGGGCTTAGTAAGCCTCTGTCAGACAATCCTTGCCTGGGAGGAAATGCGCGGTGAATGTTCTCTCGATTGAGGGACTGACGGTTGATTTTAATACGGCGGAAGGTCAGGTCCGGGCGGTCGACAATGTGTCATTTGTCGTACCCGAGAACCGGACTGTCGCGCTGGTGGGCGAATCCGGGTCGGGCAAGACGGTCATATCGCAGACGATCATGGGTCTTCTGCCCCAGGCTGCATCCATTACATCCGGGAAAGTGATCCTGGCGGATCCGACCGGCGCGGAGCCGCCTGTCGATATTGCAGCGCTTGAGCGCAAGGGGCCGCAGATGCGGCACCTGCGCGGCAACCGGGTTGCGATCATTTTCCAGGAGCCGATGACGTCGCTGTCGCCGCTGCATACCATCGGCGACCAGATCGGCGAAGCCGCACTTCTTCACCGCAATGTTTCCAGCGCCGAGGCACGTGAACTGACCAAGACCATGCTGAGCCTGGTCCAGTTTCCCGATCCCGAGCGCGCTCTCGACACCTATCCGTTCGAACTCTCAGGCGGCCTGCGCCAGCGCGCGATGATCGCGATGGCCATGATCTGCCGCCCCGCGCTGCTGATCGCGGACGAGCCTACCACCGCGCTCGACGTCACAATTCAGGCGGAAATCCTGAAACTCATTCGCGAAGTTCAGGCCGAACTGCGCATGTCCGTCCTGATGATCACCCATGACTTTGGCGTGGTCGCCAATATGGCCGATGAAATCGCGGTGATCTATCACGGCCGCATCATGGAAAAGGGCACTGCCCAGCAGCTCTTCTCCAATCCCAAGCACGACTATCTGAAGGCTCTGCTCAACGCGGTCCCGAGCTTCCACATGGACCGGGACGAGCGGCTGGTGCCGATCCGGCCCATCAAGGTCCGCTCGGAGGAACTGACGGCCAATCGCCCGCATTGCGACGTCAAGCCGGGCGAGCCACTGGTCGAAATGCGCGATGTCACCAAACGGTTCACCCTGCGCAAAGGGTCTTTCCTCGGTGGCAAGGTCAAGACCATGACCGCACTCGACAGCATCAACCTGACGATCCGCCGCGGCGAGTGTCTCGGTCTCGTAGGGGAATCGGGTTCCGGCAAGACCACCGCAGCAAAGGCCATCCTGAGGGCAATCGGTATCGAGGGCGGCAATGTCCTCTACAATCGCGGCAAGGGGCTGGAAGACATCTCCAAGCTCAAGGGCGCGGAACTGATGGACTATCGCCGCCGCGTGCAGCTTATTTTCCAGGACCCGTTCTCCTCGCTCAACCCGCGCATGACCATCAACGACACACTGATGGAACCCCTTGAGGTGCACGGCATCGGCACCCCTCAGGAGCGGGCCGAGCGCGCACGCAATCTGATGAACCTGGTGGGGCTCGACCCGCGTTTCCTGCGCCGCTATCCCCATTCGTTCTCCGGCGGTCAGCGCCAGCGCATCGGGATCGCACGAGCTCTCGCGCTCAACCCGGAATTCCTGTTGTGCGACGAACCGACCTCGGCGCTCGACGTCTCGGTACAGGCGCAGATCCTGAACCTTCTGCAGGATCTCAAGCGCGACCTGAACCTGACCTATCTCTTTGTCAGCCATAACCTGGCCGTGGTCGACTATGTTGCCGACCGGATCGCGGTCATGTGCCGTGGCAGACTGGTCGAGATGGGGGAAACACGAACTGTCGTCGGCAATCCGCTGCACCCGTACACGAAAGCACTGCTTTCGGCCGTGCCCGAGCCGGACCTGTCGGCACCACTGGATTTTGCCGCCCTAGATGCAAACAGAGCATCGGAGCCGCAATCTTGGCCGGAACCTTTCCGATTGACCGACGGCCAGGCGCCGTCGCTGGTGGAAATGGAACCGGATCACTTTGTCTGCGCACCTGGCCTGAAGAATGCCGGGGCGCTTGAGGGGACTGCAGCATGAAGTTTTTGAATTCCGTAAGGGCCGGTCTTTTCCTGACCGTCGCTCTGATGGCGGGGCCACTGGCCGCGTTGGAGCTGAAGGAAACACCGGGCCTTGATCCGTCTCTGCCACCTGTGGCGGAACGGGTTCCCTCCGACCCTCTGATCGTTGATCTTGAAGCCAAGGGTCGAACCGTCGGCAAGCCGGGAGGCAAGATCGACACCCTGATCGGCCGGGCAAAGGATGTCCGACTGATTAACGTTTGGGGCTATGCCCGCCTCGTTGGCTACAACGAGCAACTGGAACTGGTTCCCGATATCCTGGCGAACGTCGATGTTGAAGACGGCCGCATTTTCACGCTTCACACGCGTGCCGGCCACAAGTGGTCTGATGGCCATCCCTTCGGTGCAGAGGACTTCCGCTACTTTTTCGAGGACATTGTCAGCAACGAAAGCCTGACCCCGTCAGGTCTGCCGCCGTACCTGCTGGCCAACGGCAAGGGCCCCAAGTTCGAGGTCCTGGACGAAACCACCGTCCGCTTTACCTGGGATTCGCCGAACCCGCTGTTCCTGCCGGAACTGGCAAAGTCCCGTCCGCCGTTCATCTATCGGCCAGCCCACTATCTGAAGCAGTTTCATGAGAAATACGGAGATCCTGATGTGATCGCCAAGGAAGCTGCAAAGGTGAAGGCGCGGGACTGGGCACCGCTCCATAACAAAAAAGACGACATGTACAACGCGCAGAACGTCGACATGCCGTCGTTGCAGCCTTGGGTGCGCAACCGCGATGACAGCGACCTGCGCTTCGTTCTGGAACGCAATCCATACTATCACCGGGTCGACAGCACCGGTCAGCAGCTTCCTTATGTCGACGAAATCATCATGACGGTTGCCGACGGCAAGCTGATCCCGGCCAAGGCACAGGCTGGCGAAAGCAACTTGCAGGCACGTAACCTCAACTTCGCCGACATTACCGTCCTGAAGAAGGGCGAAAAGGACAATGACTATGTCACCGCGCTCTGGTCCAACACCAAGGGTGCGGAGATCTCGATCCTGCCGAACCTGACGGTCAAGGATCCGGTCTGGCGTGAACTGATGCGCAACACGAAGTTCCGTCATGCCCTGTCGCTCGGGATTGACCGCAACCTGCTCAACCGGGTCCTGTTCTTCGGGCTGGGAACACCGGGCAACGACACGGTTCTGGCGTCCAGCCCGCTTTACAAGGCCGAGTTCACCACCAAGTGGGCGGAATACGATCCGGAACAGGCGAACGCGCTTCTGGACGAAATCGGCCTCACCAAGCGCAACGGAAACGGCATTCGTCTGATGTCCGATGGTCGTCCGCTGGAAATCATCGTGGAGACCGCTGGCGAGGAACAGGTCCAGGATGATGCCCTGGAGCTGGTCAAGGAAATGTGGAAAGAGATCGGCGTCGCTCTGTTTGCCAAGCCGAGCCAGCGTGACAACATGCGCGAGCGCGCCATCACCGGTGACCTGCTGATGTCTGTCTGGTCCGGCTTCGAGAACGGCATTCCGACGTCCGAAATGCCGCCGGAAGATTTTGCCCCTGTGCGTGGTGACGCGTTTTCGTGGCACAAGTGGGGTGACTATTTCGAAACCCAGGGTGAGGGCGGTGAAAAACCCGACTGGGCCCCGGCCGAGCGTCTGATGGAACTCTATACCGCATGGTTGAGCTCCAGAACGCCGGAAGAGCGCACCGAGATCTGGGAAGAAATGCTCCAGATCCATGCCGACGAAACCATTCATATCGGTCTGGTTTCCGGCGTTCGTCAGCCGGTGGTGATCAAGAACGTCGAAAACGTGCCGCTTGAAGGTATCTACGGCTGGGATCCCGGCGCCCATTTCGGAATTCACCGCATGGATGAATTCTACATGGCCAAGTAAGCCGCAGTTCCGCTTGTTTTCCGGTCCGGCTGGTTCTGACACCAACCGGCCGGGGAAACTGCCAGAGATATCGTTCGGTTCGGAAGATTATCCGAACCGAACGCTTTAAAGGCGACTGGCTGACTTGATCCGGCCCGTTCCGCCAGACGTTTTTCCGGGGACTGACTCTTGGTTGAAAAACGTCATACTATCGAAACCGAATTTGACTTTAAGTGCAGAAATCAGAGCCTGATTTGCGCAAAGTGCCGGGGCTGAGGGGAGTTTAGGTGCTCTATTACATTGTCCGACGTATTTTGATGATGGGTCCCACCTTGCTGGTGATCAGTCTGCTGACTTTCTTCATCATCGAGTTGCCGTCCGGTGATTACATTTCCAACCAGATTGCTGCCCTGAAGTCCTCCGGTGAAAGTTCCTCGGTTGCCAAGCTCGAGTTCCTGCGAAAGGAATTTTCTCTCGATCGTCCCTTCATGGAGCGCTACCTCATCTGGGTCGGCCTCTGGCCGGGGCCTCACGGTTTCGACGGGTTGATCCAGGGCAACTGGGGCTGGTCGTTCGAATTCGACAAGCCGGTGGAGCAGGTCATAGGACCGACACTTCCCTTGACCGTGGTCCTGAACTTCGCGACGATCCTGTTCGTCTACGTGGTGTCGTTCCCCATCGGTATTTTCTCTGCAACGCGTCAATATTCCTGGGGGGACTACGGGTTCACTTTCCTGGGCTATATCGGTCTTGCCACCCCCAATTTTCTGCTTGCGCTCATTCTGCTCTATTTCTTCAATCGCTGGTTCGGCCTGTCCGTCGGTGGCCTGATGGATCCTCAGTACATCGATCAGCCCTGGAGCTTCGACAAGGCAATGTCGGTGCTGGCGCATCTGATCGTCCCGACCATCGTGATCGGGACCTCCGGCACGGCGGCCATGATCCGGCGGCTGCGCGCCAACCTGCTTGACGAGCTTCACAAGCAATATGTCACCACGGGCCGGGCGAAGGGGCTGAAGGAAAACCACCTGCTGGTCAAATATCCCCTGCGCATGGCCATCAACCCGTTCATCGCCGACATTGGCAACCTGATCCCGTCGCTTGTTTCTGGCTCGGTGATCGTTTCGGTGGTGATGAGCCTTCCGACAGTCGGTCCGGTTCTTGTGTCCGCGTTACAATCGCAGGATCAGTTCCTGTCAGGGTTCATTTTGCTGTTCGTTGCCATGTTGACGCTGATCGGCATGCTGATCTCCGATCTGCTGCTGGCAGTTCTCGATCCGCGCATTCGTCTTGGCGGGAGGGCCTCGTCATGACCATGGACGTGAAGAACACGCCCACGCGCGAAGTCGAGCATTACGTCGATCCGACGCCGTTCAACCCGGCAGTCACCGAGGAGATGACCGCCGAGCAGGAGCGCTTCTACCAGGCTTCCCAATGGAAGATCATGTGGTGGAAATTCAAGCGCCACAAAATAGCGGTCTGGTCAGGCGTGGTCCTGATCCTGTTCTACCTGTGCGTTCCCTTTGCCGAAGTAATTGCGCCCTATGGCGCCAACAGCCGCGACAGCATGCATCTTTATGCTCCGCCGCAACCGATCCACTTGTTTCACGAAGGCAAGCTCGTCGGCCCGTTCGTCTACGGCATGACCTCGGAAATCGACATGGAAACCCTGCAATGGGTGTTCAAGGACGATCCGAACAATGTCCAGCCGCTCCGCTTCTTCTGCAGCGGCGCAAAATACAAGTTCTGGGGGCTTTGGGACGCGTCCTTCCACCTTGTGTGCCCGGCGGAAGGCGGCACGATGTTCCTGTTCGGAACGGACCGGCTTGGCCGCGATCAGTTCTCGGGCCTGGTCTACGGGGCCCGGCTGTCACTCACTGTCGGTCTGATCGGCGTCGTGATCTCAATCGTTCTAGGGCTCTTCTTCGGTGGGATCGCCGGCTATTTCGGCGGTTGGATCGACAGTCTGATCCAGCGGGCGATCGAGATCCTGCGCTCTCTTCCCGAACTCCCTCTGTGGATGGCACTCTCTGCGGCACTGCCTGTCACCTGGAGCCCCGTCTGGATCTATTTTGGCCTGACGATCATCCTTGGTCTGCTGGATTGGCCCGGGCTAGCGCGTGCCGTCAGGTCGAAGCTGCTGTCCCTGCGTGAAGAGGAATACGCCAAGGCGGCGGTCCTGATGGGGGCCAAGCCGAAGCGCGTGATCACGCGGCATCTGCTGCCGGGCTTCACAAGCCACATCATCGCGTCGGCGACGCTGTCGATCCCGTCCATGATCCTGGGTGAGACTGCGCTGTCCTATCTTAACCTCGGTCTGCGTCGGCCGGCGGTTTCCTGGGGTGTTCTCTTGAACGAAGCGCAGAACATTTCGGTGGTGACCGTCTATCCCTGGCTGATGGCTCCGGTGTTGCCGATCATCATTGTCGTCCTGGCGTTCAATTTCCTTGGCGATGGTTTGCGCGACGCGGCAGATCCCTATAAGTGATGCATCTGAAATCTGAAGAACCGGCGGGCCGTTCTGGCCCGTCTTGCTGTTAGGAAGTCACAATGTCGAAGAATGCCACCACCGCCGCTGGCTGGGACGAGGAATATGAAGCCGGTCGCTGGGCCTTCCTGCGCTCGCTGCCTGAAAGCGGCCGATACGGCATCATCGGCATGTGGCTGAGCCTGACCGGCTCCATGGATGACGTTCTCGATATCGGCTGCGGCGAAGGCCTGCTCTACGAGCGTTTGCAGCCTATGGGCGTCAAGCGCTATGTCGGCATGGATCTTTCCCCGGCTTCCCTGCAGATCGCCAATGTCGACCCGGCCATCGCCAGCCTGCGTGCAGGCGACATGCACACTTTCGAAGCTCAGGAAGGCGAAACGTTCTCCGCCATTGTCTTCAACGAGGTTCTTCACTTCGCGGATGACCCGGCTGCCGTCGTTGCCCGCTACGTCCCGTTCCTGAAGGAAAACGGTGTTATCGCGCTGTCGATGTATTCACCGAAAAAGCCGGAGTCAGGTGCAAACAAGCTGATCAACAAGCTCTGGGAAGCAACCGACGATACCAGCAAGTGGGAAGTGCTCGATGACTATCGTCTCGTCTCCGACAAGAAAGGCGTCACCTGGCGCATGCGCCTGGTGAAGCCGGTTCGGTAAGCACCGGAGAGCCCGAAAATCAGCATTGAATTTGGCGAACACAGTCCTGCTTCCTCAGCCTGAGGAAGCAGGACTGTAATGATTCAAGGGGGGCGGCGTGCTCAGGCAGCGACTCCCCCGTTCCTGGAGTGCACTTGGTGATCCTCCTCGGGAGGACGATTTGCCCAGTGACAGGTGATCAACCCGGAAGCACGACAATCGTCGATTTGCCGCCCTTGTTCCGAAGTGCGTGCACATCGGCAAGGTCCGGGTCGCGATGCCAGGCCTTGGCGGCATCGGGCGTGGGGAAGGACAGCAGGGCAACCATGTTCGGCGCATCGATAGCCGCTTCCAGAACCAGAGGTTCGGGATCCGCTGCAATGACGCTGCCACCATGGCGGGCGAGAGCGTCTGCAGCTTTTTCACGATAGGCGCCGAGCGCTTCGCGATCCGTCACCGTGATCATGGCAATCGCTTGAATGGACATCTCTTAGTCTCCTTTGCTTGAGATGCCAGAAACCTATCGCAGAGGCGGCTTGCGAAAAATTCTTCAAATTCGTAACCGAACTGTGCAAAAATGCACGTGCCATGTATAGCTGGGATGATCTGAAATTCGTGCTCGCCATTGCCAATGCCGGCAGCCTGACAAAGGCCGCCCGCAGCCTTGGTGTAACGCATTCAACTGTGTCGCGGCGGCTGTCGGCGCTGGAAGAGGAAATTGGCGCACGTCTGTTCGACCGTCTTCCGGAAGGGTTCACGCCGACCACCGCCGGCGAAGAGGCGGTTGAAGCCGCCCGCCGGATGGAATTGGAAGTGCTTGCGCTGGACATGCGCATTGCCGCCAAGGATGCCGAACTCGAAGGCCCGCTGCGTGTCACGGCAGCACAGCTAATTTTCCAGGTGCAACTGGCCGAGATTGTCGCGCGCTTCAAGGAGCGGCACCCGGGCATCGACGTCACCATGAATGCGGCCAACGAAATTCTGAGTCTGCACCGGCGCGAGGCCGATATCGCGGTGCGTGTCACCGACAAGCCCGATGAAAGCCTGTTTGGCCGTCTTGCCACAGGCCAGAACCGCTGTTTTTACGTGTCGCGAGACTTTGCCCGCCGATACCGGGACGCGGCGCTCGAAACGGTCACATCGCAGGCAGTGCCTTTCATCGCCTTCAAATGGTGGGGCAACAAGGTGCCGAAGGAAATGCGCGATCGGTACCCCAATGGTGAGGTGGCAACGGTCACCGATGACATGATCACTATGCATGCGGCCGTTCGGGCCGGCATGGGTATCGGCCGTTTGCCCTGCTTTCTGGGGGATCCTGATCCCGACTTGATCCGCCTGCCGGGCGTCGAACCGAGCCGTTACTTCGATATCTGGATCCTGACCCATCCGGACCTGAAGAACGTCGCCAGGGTACGAACCTTTCTTCGCTTTGCGGCCGACGCCTTCAAGGAAAAGAGCAGTCTCTACCTCGGGAATTGAGTGACGTTGCCAGCTGTCAGAGCCAGCGGCGAACGCGCGCGCAATAGTCGAGATACTCCTGACCGAACAGGCGCTTCAGATGCTCTTCTTCAGGCCTGATCTGGAATTCGGTCAGGTACCAGACAAAAGCCGGAACGACGGCGAAAACCGTCGCCGTACCGAGGTAGGTGCCGAATGCCAGCAGCAGTAGAACGTCGGCGACATACATCGGGTTGCGCGACACCCTGTAGAAACCATGGGTCACCAGAGTTCTGGCTCTATCAGGCGTTATGGGGTTGAAGGTCGTTCCCGCCATGACAAAGCGAAAAAGCGCGTGTCCGCCAATTGCCAGTCCGGCGATGAGGAACACCGCGGCGATCGAAGTCTGACCTGAAAAGGTGAGGTTCAGCGCCGGAAACAGCCTGGCGCCTCCATACAGCAGAAGCAGTCCGATGCCGACGACGACCGGAGGCGGAAGCAACAGGCGCATGGTCGTCCTCAGGACCTCTGAAGAACGATTGGTGCGCCGTGCGGCGTGGCCCTGGCCGCGTTGTCCCAGGCCTTGCGCAGGTCTGCAAGTTGTCCGGCTGCGGCAATGTTCTTGGCTGTGAGCAGACCTTCGAAGGCCGCCAGCCAACGGTCGTAATAGCCTTCGGTCTCGCCGCTTCCGTCGCCATCCTTGGCAAGCTCGGCGCCCAGAGCCTCAGCCCATTCTCCCCAGGTAAACACTCCGGCTTCATGGGCTTTCACCGTCATGGCGAAAACCCTGGCTTCCCAGGGAGCACCGAACACCGGCCCGCCGTCTTCATCCAGCGGCAGGCACGGCGTTTCGAGAAACTTATCGGGCAAGGTCAAGATAAGGCTCCCAGAGATCGATACGCAGGGAAAGCTTGGGATCGCTGTCAGGCCCCCAGATGTCGGTCCCCTTGAAGAGGACACCATAAAGCCAGGTCGGCTGTTCGCCTTCGCCGTGCGCGTTGGTATCCGGAAACACATGAACGCCGTGAATGACCTCGATCGCGCCGACAGCATCGCGGGCATAGCGGGGAAGGCGAGTGTGGTGTTCGGGGTTCATGCGCCGCGTATGGACCTTGTCACCGACGCGGAAACGGGCGGGCTGATGTTCCTCTCGGTCGACCGGTGCACCCTTGGCCAGAACTCCGGCAACAGCGTCTGCCGAGAGCACGCGCTTGACCGGCTTCGCGGCTTCAAGTTTCCGGCCTTGTTTCAGTTCCTCTTCCGTAACGAGGCCATTGGCCAGCACAAGTTTTTCAAGCCCTCTGGTCCAGATCTCGTAATAGCTGGAGGTCAGGTAGGTAACTTGCGGCAAGGATTCGCGGGCAAAGCGCGATGCATCAAGCGTCCAGGAGCCAGTTGCGCCCATGGCTAGCGTTACCGCAAACGCGCGTTCTTCCCATTTGGCATGGAAGTTGGGTTCGTTTTCTTCCAGTTCGATGGGGCCAAAGCCCATCTGTCCGCCAAGATCCTGCGCGCCGTTCATGCCGCATCCTCCAGTTCGGAAGGATCGAGCGCCAGGCCGGTACCGATCATGCTGTTGCGGGTGACGAGATCCGCCAGACGTTCCTCGCTCCACCCGTCTGTTCCCGCAGGGCGTTTGGGGATCACCAGATAGCGGATTTCAGCAGTCGAATCCCAGACGCGAACTTCGGTATCATCTGGCAGCTTTACGCCAAATTCATCCAGAACACCTCGCGGGTCGCGCACGGCGCGGGACCGATAGGGAGCGGACTTGTACCAGACAGGCGGCAAGCCCAGCACTGTCCAGGGATAACAGGAGCACAGTGTACAAACGACCATGTTGTGGGTCTGGTCGGTATTCTCGACCGCCACCATGTGTTCACCCTGACGGCCCGTGAAACCGAACTCGGCAATCGCTGAGGTCGCGTCTTGCAGGAGCCGGTCCCGGTAGTCTGCATCCGCCCAGGCCCGCGCAACAACGCGGGCGCCGTTCTTGGGGCCGATCTTGGTTTCATAAGTTTCGATCAACTCGTCCAGGGCAGGGGGATCGATATATCCCTTTTCCGTCAGCAGCGTTTCCAAAGCGCGTACACGCAGCTCTATTTCGCTCAATTCGGAATGGTCGTGATCGTGGGAATGATCGTGCTCGTGAGCGGACATGGAAAGCTCCTCGCTGGCAGGTACCTCATATGAGAACGCAGGTCATGGCCTGTCAATTCCAACACGAGGTTGATCGCCTGATTTTGAGGAGGGTTTGTCATCCCGGATCGGTGCTCGACCTGGTCGCATTTGTCCGGGATGACGGTGTTGCGTGGATTGGCCTTCAAATTAGTTACGAATGTAACCAATTTGACTTAGATCAAGGCGGACAGACTGCGGAGCTATATGGTTACATATGTAACTAATTTGGAGGAGCGGTCCCATGAAGATCGAGCAGATGCATCACGTCGCCTATCGTTGCAAGGACGCCAAGGAAACCGTGGAATGGTACGGCAAGATGCTGAACATGGATTTTGTTCTGGCGATCGCCGAAGATCATGTTCCCTCTACCCACGATCCCGATCCCTACATGCACGTCTTCCTGGATGCCGGAAACGGCAATGTCCTGGCGTTCTTCGAACTGCCGACCAAACCCGAGATGGGGTTTGACCCGAATACGCCGCGCTGGGTGCAGCATATCGCCTTCAAGGTGAAGGATCGGGACGAGCTGGTCGCGTTCAAGGACCACCTGGAAAAGAACGGTGTCGAGGTTCTGGGCGTGACCGACCACTCAATCTTCCACTCCATCTATTTCTTCGACCCCAACGGTCACCGTGTCGAACTGGCTTGCCCGGATCCCGAAGAAGACCAACTTCTGGCTCGCCTGGACGAGGTCAAGTGGCAGATGCTGGAAGAATGGTCGAAGACCAAAAGGGCCCCGAAACACGCTGAATGGCTGCACGCCAAAGAGCTGGCCGATGTGTGAGCAAGACACATGCCGCCAGTGCGGCAAATGCCGTTCGATTGATGCCGCCCTGGCGGATCTGGGAGGAGAGCCCGATGTTTCAGACCTATCAATATCCGCAATACAGTTATCGTCAGTCGGAGGAGCAGCAGACAGGTACGGTCAAGCGCCACAAGGTGGTGGTGATCGGGGCTGGGCCGATCGGACTGACGGCTGCGCTTGATTTCGCTCAGCGGGGCATCCCCACCGTCGTTCTGGACGACAACAACACCGTTTCCATCGGCTCGCGCGCGGTCTGTTACGCCAAGCGACCGCTGGAGATCTGGGACAGGCTCGGCTGCGCCACACGCATGATCGACAAGGGTATCGAATGGAAGATCGGCAAGGTCTTCTTCCGCGACGACCTTGCCTACACATTCGACCTTCTGCCGGAAGACGGCCACAAGATCCCGGCCTTCATCAACCTCCAGCAATATTATCTGGAGGAATACATGGTCGATGAGGCTCAGAAATCGAACCTCATAGACCTGCGTTGGAAGCACAAGCTCCTGAACCTGCAGCAGGGGGACGATCATGTCGTGCTGACCGTCGAAACGCCTGACGGTGTCTTCAAGATGGAAGCAGACTGGGTAGTTGCCTGCGATGGTGCCAACTCCGACACACGCAAGATGGTCGGGGCAGGCTTTTCCGGCCAGTTCTTCCAGGATCGGTTCCTGATCGCCGACATCATCATGAAAGCCGATTTTCCGACCGAGCGCTGGTTCTGGTTCGACCCGCCGTTCCATCGGGGGCAGTCTGCTCTTCTGCACAAGCAGTGCGACGATGTCTGGCGGCTGGATTTTCAGCTCGGCTGGGAGGCCGATCCGGAAGAAGAGAAAAAGCCGGAAAACATCATTCCGCGCGTCAAGGCGATGCTGGGAGAGGACAAGGAGTTTGAGCTGGAATGGGCCTCCGTCTACCAGTTCGCCTGCCGGCGGATCGATAACTTCCGTTATGGCCGGGTACTGTTCGCGGGCGATGCTGCCCATCAGGTTTCACCCTTCGGCGCACGCGGCGCCAACACCGGCGTGCAGGACATCGACAATCTGGGCTGGAAGCTGAAACTGGTGCTGGACGGAGACGCTCCGGATAGCCTCATTGACAGCTACCACACGGAGCGAGCCTTTGCGGCGGACGACAACCTGCTGAACTCGACCAGGTCCACCGATTTCATCACACCGAAAAACGAGGCCTCTCGCCGGTTCCGGGACGCGGTTCTGGATCTTTCCGAGGTGACCGACTTTGCCAAGCCGCTGGTCAACTCCGGACGTTTGTCGGCGCCCACACCCTATGTCGAAAGCACGCTCAACACGGCCGACGAATCCAGTTTCGCAGGCAAGATGTCCCCGGGCACGTGCTGTGCGGACGCACCTGTGAACGTGAACGGCGAGGCGGCCTGGTTCCTCAACCAGATCGGCGATGGGTTCACCTTGCTTGTCTTTGGCGATGAAGCCGCAACAGATGTGTCAGCCGGCAACGTCAAGGCCCGGGTCCTGCGTGTGGGCAAGGACCTGCAGGACAAGGACGGAACACTTGCAGCCCGTTACGACGCGGCTCCCGGAACGGTCTACCTGATCCGCCCGGACCAGCATGTTGCCGCTCGCTGGCGCTATTTCAACGACAACAAGGTGGAAGCCGCCTTGAAAACCGCGATGGGAGGCGCATGAACCATGGCCCTAAATCTGAAGCTGAACCTGACACGAAACCTTCCCGATCCGGACGGCTTCTATGAGTATCTGGTCTCCAGTCAGCGCCATATGAGTGACGAGGAAGCAAACTGCATGAATGCCAGGCTAATCCTTATCCTCGCCAACCAGATCGGTGATCCGGATGTCCTCAAAGCCGCCATCGACTTTGCGGCCAATCCGAAGGCGGCGGAGAAAAGGGAAGCGGCCTGAGCAGAAGGGGCTGGAGCACGTGTGGTTCGCATTGCCGTGGCTGTTGTCCGGATGGCTTCAAAACCCTTGATTTTCTGCAATGTCGAGCATGAGGAACCTGTCATTCCAGCGAAGGCCGGGATCCAGTAAACTGCCGTACTCGCTGTGGTTTTCAGCCGGGTCTCGCGGATACTGGGTCCCGGTCTTGCCGCTTGCGCGGCAAACCGGGACGACAAGGAAAGAGATCAGGAGCAGGCGCCTTTCACTCACACCCTGAGCCGCGCCATCGCATAGGCGTCGACAAACGACCCGGAGCGGAAGGCAAAGTCCTTGTGGGTGCCTTCGATCTCGAAGCCAAGTGTCTGATAGAGCCTGACGGCTGCTTCGTTGTCGGTGAAGACCGTCAGTTCCAGGCGGCGGATGTTCATCCAGTTGTCCGCTATTTCGATCAGCTCTGTCAGCATCGCCCGGCCGATCCCGCGTCCGGTGTAATCGTCGTGTACGCCCATGCCCAGACTGGCCGCATGTCCGCGCCGTCCGGCGAAACGGGCAAAACCGGCGGCGGCGACCAGCGTCCCGCCCAAAATGCCGACCAGAGAAACCTTGTCCGGAGAGGACTGGTTCACACGGGCCTCGACGTCCTTGCGCCTGGGATAGGGCAGGCGCAAGGTACCTGCCCGGAACTTCGGCAGACCTTGCAGGACGGTCAAACCGACCACGTCGTCCGGTGTTTCGGCGCGTATACTCAGGCCTTCGGGCCAGCTACCTGGCCTGTAGACCGGTGCAAATTCCGCGGGGATGTCTGAAATGCTCATTTTGCCCTCATTCGTTGGATCGAGAGAGCAGGCATCTGACAAACCCTGCTCTTCGAAGCAGGGTTGCGATGCGATCCGGTTAGATGTCTTCAGCCAACAGTGATCCCCTCGCGTCCCCTGCGGGAACGACGATATGCACCACGGTTAGATGAAGGGTCGCGCGATTGATCATGCCTCACAATCTTATGTTGTGCGCTGTCTGTCAATTGACGGCATAAGATCTCGTCTGGGGGAATCTCCGCCAAGCCGTTTTGCAAACGAAATGCCTGACGTCACACTGGGAGCATCGATCATGACATTGGAGGCCGGGGTGAAAATCGGGCTGGGCGGCGGGTGCCATTGGTGTACCGAGGCCGTCTTTCAGGCAATTGCTGGCATTTCGAAGGTGGAACAGGGCTTCATCCGCTCCGATCCGCCAGAAAATGCCTGGTCAGAAGCGGTGGTGGTGACCTTCGATCCGGTCGCGTTGCCGCTGGAGGTCCTGCTCGAGATCCATCTGCGCACCCACTCCAGCACCTCCCACCACAAGATGCGTGGTAAGTATCGCAGTGCCGTCTACGTTTATGACGCCGGTACAGGTGTGAAGGTCGGAAGGCTGATGCGCGCCTTGCAGCAGCGCTTTGACGAACCGCTAGTGACGCGCGTAATGACGCTTGCCGAGTTCAAGGCCTCCGACGAACAGTTCCGGAACTACTATGCCAAGGGGCCGGAACGCCCGTTCTGCAAGACCTATATCGACCCGAAGCTCGCCCTCCTGCGCAAACAATTTGCTGCTGCTCTGAAGCCGGAACGACTGGAAGCCGCGGAATAGACGAAGACTGTAAACAGGTCTGATTTTTGTCTGTCAGGGATGAGGATGCGGAAAGCCGTGGCGCTCGGTGAGGGCGGCGAGGATCGCGTCCTTGTCATTGATGAATCCGCCTTCGGAGAGCACCAGCACAGGCAGGGACTGATTGTCTTCCCCCAGAAGTTCGGCCACTTCCCTGCGCGGTTTCGGCCAGGCAATGCGGCGAACGTCAAGCCGGTCCGCAAGCTCCGGAAACGAGGCGAGCACGCCTTCCATGAGCGCGCAATGCCAGCAATAGAAGGTCTTGCCGGGATAGGCGGGGTCTTCAAATCCAGGGGCGAGTATGTAGAGCGTGTCTTTCATGCCTTGGGCCTTTGCGTCGACTCACCGGATTTGGATCTGGCGCAGCTATGCGGCAGACCAGCCCAAGCTGCAAGCTCCTGATCCATTCTGGCAAGGAAGACCATCTGGCAGGAGTAGATCACCCCTAAAAGGCCACCCCGGGCGATCGCAGAGAGTAGACCCCGGATCTGAGCGGTGCTTGGCCGGGGAGACGCATAACTTTTGCTCGTCTGGCGCCTCTCGCCTCAGACAGAGGCTCTTACCCGAAAGGCCAGGATTCGTTCTCGCTAAAGAGGCTTTTCACGTCCGGCCATTCAGCGCCTTCATGATGAGCGGCGATCTCCAGAAAGATCTCCAGAAATTCGAAGCAGCCGTCGTCATGCACCAGATGGTGCGTCAGGAGGCCGACCGGCTCGGCGCCGGTGTTGCGCCGGCGGGTAAGCTGCAGGTCGAAGCGCAGCCGTGCACTTTCCCAGCCGATGAAGCGCACCTGCTTTTTCCATTTCAGGATGTCGATGTGCGATTGGAGCTGATGCGCCCGCGGAAAGTTGTGCCAGGTGAAGGTTGATAGACCCGACAGGCCGATGCCGGGCAGGCGGCGGGAGATTTCAGGATCGATCCGGTTCCAGGGAGGAACCATGGCCTTCACGAACTTGTCGCCAAAGAGTTCCTGAAGACGGTCATGACCTGCCTTGAGCTCGGCCATCAGGTCGTCCGGATCCCGCCGGGAACCAAGCTCGGCTGCTTTTTCGCCGAGGTCCTTCCGCTGGAAATTCTTATGCTGCCAGCCATGTTGCAGAACCAGGGCATGTGGTTGATCGGCGAACCGCTCTGCAAGGGCTTTCGTCGCCATCTTGGGGATGACCGCGAAAGCCAGATCGACCTTGTGGGTGTTGGCAAGCGACAACATGCGTTCAAGAGCTGGTGTCGGTTCGATAGCGTCGTCATCGCGCCACCAGAAGCGGACCTTGCGGCCGCGTTCGGCAAACCAGTCGAGATGATCGGTAAGCTCTTGCCGGAAGCGGTGCGGGTCAGTGGTCATGACATCCGGTCTTTCAGGTCTTGAAGCAGGACACGGGCGCTTTCCTCCGCACCACCCAGGCGGACGCTGTGCTTGCTGCGCGGAAGAGCCAGAGCATCGTCTATGGCAGCGGCAAGCCGCTCTGGTGTGAGGTCTGCTTCCGGCGTAACGATCGCCCGTCCATGGCCGGCAAGCGCTTCCGCGCGTTGTGTCTGTTCGGTCTCGTTGATCTGGGCAAAGGGCACGAAGACAGCCGGAACACCAGCCTGAAGAATGTCGAGCACGGTGTTGTAGCCTGCCTGGCTGACGGAAAGGCGCGCCCGTTTCAAAAGGTCCGGAAAGTCGCGCCGGGCGCGCTCGACAATGACGCCATCCACCGCGCTTTGCCGGTAAATGGCAAAGGCGTCGTCGGAAATGTCGTGACCGATCAGCACCCGCCACGGCGTGTCTTCCGCGCGGCGCGACAGTGGTTTGGCTTCCAGTGCCGCCGACAGCAGGCTTTCGGCAACGGCGCCGCCACCGCAGGAAATGATCACCTCGTCCTCGCCGTCCGGTCCTTCCACAGCAGGCCGTGGATCGCCGCCGACATAACCGGTGTAGCGAACCAGGTGGTCGACTTCCTCGGCAAAGGGGAAACTGTCTGCAAGGCGGATGAAGTCCGGATCGGAATGGATCAGGATCCGGTCGTAGAATTTCAGCGCTTGGTCGGCCATCCAGCGTTCTTTCCAAAGCTGCTTCTTGCGCACCAGAATGTCGCGAATGGAAGTGGCAATCAGCGGGACCTTGCTGCTCGCCTTGGCGGTTTCCAGAAGAGGGGCCAGTTCGAAGTCAAGCTGGCGACGGCCGAAGGGGTAGGTCTCGGTCAGGAGCAGGTCGAAGTCGTCGGCCTCAAGAACTTGAATCGATGCTTTAACGCGGGCGATTTTCCAAGCATCGTCAATATCTTCATTGTCCAAAGTCACAAGACGCTTGAAGGTCGCGTCCGGACTTCTGCAGGCTGGCAGTTCGATGATCTTCAGTGATCCGGTGTCGAGTGTCGGCGGTATTGTGTTGCCGCTGGCAAGTGTCACCTCAACGCCTTTGGCGGCCAGTGCCTTGCCGATGGCAGCGGCCCGCACGACATGGCCTGTCCCGAGCAGATGCTGAACATGTATGAGGGCCTTGAAGCTCATGCGTCTTTCGTCTCCCGGCGGCTCAAGTGGTTCCGCATGGCCTTTTCGGCAAGTGCTTCCAGCCGGGCAGCGCCTGCCGAAAGCGTATGGAAATGAAGGATGTGGTGGCGGGCTGCCAGGCCAAGGCTGTCCACAAGCGCCGGTTCCCGCATGGCACGGCTGAGGTTGGCGGCAAGTGCGGATATATCGCCCTCGGGGGACAGCAATCCGGTTTCGCCATCACGGACAATGTCGGGGACACCGAAGGTGTCACCGGCAATCACGCCGACGCCTGCTGCCTGCGCTTCCAGAAACACGAGACCAAATGCTTCCCGGATTGCGGGCCAGACGAAGAGGTCGTGCCGCGCGTATTGGGCTGGCAGGTCGTCACTGGCAAGGGCGCCGAGCCAGGTGATCCGTTCGGGTGGAAACAGGGCAAGGACCTGCTCGCGCATCGGGCCGTCGCCGATGAGCGTCAAATGCCAGGGCAGGTCCCGAAGTTCGACCAGTGCCGCGGCAAGCACTTCGTAAGAGCGCTGCTTGTCACCTTCGCGCATCATGCCGACGGAGAGCAGTTTCAGAGGACTTGCCGCAAGCGGCTTGGCATTGGTCGATGCGGCGAGAAAGGGATCGGCATCCAGAAACGGCAGGAGGACCGATAGGCAACGATGCGGCACGACCGCCGCAAGGCATTCGGCATCAGCGTTGTGGATGGCGGCAACGGCATCGGCGCGCTTCAAGGCTTCATCTGCGGCGGCAAACCCGAAGGCCCAGTCGCCCTGCTGCCGTTTCGGCGCACGGCTGGCTTCAACGATCGCATAGGGAAGGTCGAACCGGTCGGCAAGCGCCGGGCCGATCCAGTCCGGCGCCTTGTGATAGAGATGATAGGTCAGGAAAAGATCCGGCCGATAGCCTGATTGTTGCCAGTCGGCACTTATCCGGTCTGCCTCTGCCAGCGCCTCATTCCGTACCTCTGACTGAATGTCGTCGCTACCATCCTTGCGCCAGGACCTGAAACGGCTGGCAATCGTCACTTCGTGCCCCAGACTTTCCAGAGCCTTCACGATCAACCGTCCCATGGTCCGGTCGCCGGACGGGACCGGATGATCCAGGGGTTTCATCGGGGCAGTGAAGGCAATTTTCATGGTTTTCCTGGCGTTCTGCCTAGAGGACTTTGCGGAACTTGTCTGCAAGGCGGTCGAGGCCGGGGTCTGTCGAGAACGTTGTTCTGACCCTCGTGGCCGCGGCAAGGCCGAGACCGTGACGGGTCTCGGGGGCGGTAATAAGGCGCTGCATGGCCTCGGCCAGTTCCTTTGGTGCGCCAGGGGTAACAAGCACACCGGTTTCACCGTCGAGGATCAGTTCGGGTATCGCCGAAACCTTGGTGGACAGGCAGCAGATGCCCATGGACTGGGCTTCCATCAGGACATTGGGCAGGCCGTCGCGGTCACCGGATTTCGCGAGCTTCGATGGCAGGACGAAGAGATCCGCTTCGCGGCAGGTGGCGATCACCTCCTCGCGCGGCTGTGCCCCCCGCCAGGTGATCCTGTCCGACAGTCCAAGCGCATCCGCCTGTGCCTTCAGGTGCTCGGAAAGGTCTCCGCCGCCGATATGGGTGAAGTGCCAGTTGAGAGCGGCAGGCAGCTTTGCAAGAGCATCCAGAAGGTCGTCATAGCCTTTCTTTTCCACGGCACGGCCAACGGAAACCAGACGCACGGGCTCACCGCTGCCATCACGCGTCGTGGCTTTGGTCTTGGGCTCCGGAAAGCCGGAAAAGTCGAGGCCGTGATAAAGCAGCTCGATCTTGTCCGGATCCTCGGCAAGGCCTTTCAGGTGTTCGGCATTGACCGCGGTACAGGTCACGCCCCAGGCCGCATCGTTGATCTTGGTTTTCAGGTCCCAGTCGGGGCTGGTCCAGATGTCCTTGGCGTGTGCGGAGAAAGACCATTTGCGGCCGGATAGATGCGCCGCATAACGCGAGGCGGAGCAGGGGGTGTGCAGATAGTGGGTGTAGATCCAGGTCACGTCTTCCGGCAGTTCATGGGCGAAGACGCAACCCTGAGCCCACCTGCGTCGCCGGTCGGCGTTGGGTTGATGCGCGAAATCGGCATCGAACAGAGCCTTGGCAGCCTCGAAGGTCGGCTGTTTCTCCGCCCAGCGTTTGGCACGGGCAACCCGGGCCGGGTCGTCTTTCACGTATTCCGGCAGATACATGACTTCTGCTGAAATCTGCCGGTGCAGATCGTGAATGTACGGGTCGTACGGCTTGCGCAGGGCAACGATCAGGATCTCGATACCTCGCCGCTCCAGACCAAGCATTTCTTGGGCGATAAAGGTTTCGGACAGGCGAGGATAGCCTTTGACCACAACGGCGATACGGGACATCGGTCAGCCCTTGAAAGAATGCGATTTGCGGGTGGCGATGGTCAGAAGTTGACCAGCTTCCGGCTGGCTGCCTGCTGTTCGTCGAAGATTTCTCCAACGCGGTTGGAGATGATATCCAGACCGCCAAGCAGGTTGTCGACGCCGGCTGCCGAAGGCGAAGCCATGCCCGGAAGTTCGGACAAGGCCGCAGCCATCAGGTCGGGATCCGGATACTGGTCGATCGGCAACACCTTCAAGAGGCCGCTTTGTTCGGCTCGCTCAGCCCGGATAGCCTGTTCCCGGCGCGGAATGACACGCGGTACCATCAGGGTTGGCTTGTCGAAGGACAGGATCTCGCAGAACGTATTGTAGCCCCCCATGCCGACAATGGCTGTGGCATTGGCAAGATAGGGTTCGATCTGCGGTGTGAAACGGATGATCTCGACGTCGCGCAGGTGTTCGGCGCGCTCGCTGAACTGGGTTGCGGCGGCCGCCGGCATGAAGGGGCCAAGCACGATCAGGGCCGGGAAAAGCGGCCGCTGCCGGGCTTCGTAGGCGCGCATCACCCAGTCGACCATTTCAACGCCATCACCGCCGCCGCCTGGCGTCACCAGGATATAGGGTTCTTCGTCAAACGGCGCGGGTGCAGGATTTTCGAGCGCCGATTTCGGCAGCTCACGGCGCAGGTAACCGGTATAGCGCAGCTTGTCGCGCACCGATTTCGGCAGGTCGATGCCTTCCAGCGGATCACAGATATCTTCCGGTCCGTAGATCCAGATTTCATCGTAAAGGTCGCGCAGGGCCGGATAGACGTTCTTGCGGTCCCACTCTTCCTTCAGCACCTTCGGGTCGTCCATGACATCGCGCAGGCCGAGTACGAGCTGGGTGTCGGTATCCTTCAGGGCTTCCAGCGTCCGCAGCACTTCCCCACGCAGGCCAAGCGGTTCCTTGTCGACGATGAAGATGTCCGGATCGAACACCTTGGCAGTGTGTTCGATGATCGATGACCTGATCGCAAGCGTCTGGTCGATGTTGATATGCAGCGACAACGGCGTGTACTCGCCGTTGCGCAGCTTGATCACGCCGGGAATGCGAACGAAATCGACACGGGAGCGAAACTCGAAACTGCCGATGATCGGGGAGCCGGACAGGATCAGGACAGACAGCGTATCGAAGTCCCCGACCAGGGATTGCGCAATGGCCCGGCAGCGTCTGAGATGGCCCAACCCGAAGGAATCGTGGCTGTAAATGAGGATCTTCGGCGTCTTGGAACTCATACTGCCCCTAAATTTGTAAAACTGCCCCGAAAGGCTTATGTCTCAATTGATTGGCCCTTGTCACGTGCGGATATTTCTTGACAGGGGACTTTCGACAAGGAACGGTCTGCGGACCCTTTTAAAGCGGTTGTGGCAAATGTTAATCCCGGCTGGCGCAACTAACTCGGATCGCTAATATACCAAATATGATCTGCTTGCACATATTTGATCCTTGTCTGTTTGGATGAGCTTATGGAAAAGAGCCTTTTCGGTTTTATTTGGAAATACAGCGCCAGACAGCAAATCTTCATTCTCATGGTCACCGTACTCACATACCCGGTGGTCTATGTCCTTCTCGAACTGCCAAAACTGATTGTCAATGATGCCGTCCAGGGAGACAATTTTCCTCGGACGATCCTTGGCGTCGATTTCGATCAAGTTCCATATCTTCTTCTTCTGTGTTTTGCCTTCCTGTTTCTGGTCGTCGTTTCGAACGGGCTGAAATTCTACCTCAACGTCTACAAGGGACGTCTCGGCGAACGCATGCTCCGGCGCCTGCGGTTCGAGCTGTTCCAGCGGGTGCTTCGCTTCCGCTTGCCGCATTTCAGAAAGGTCAGTTCAGGCGAAATCATTCCGATGATCACGTCGGAAGTGGAGGATGTCGGCGGTTACATTGGTGAAGCCTTTGCGCTGCCGGCCTACCAGGGCGGCATGCTGATCGTTCAGATCGGCTTCATCTTCATGCAGGACCCGCTACTGGGGCTTGCTGCCATCAGTTCCTATCCCATCCAGGGCTATGTGATCCCGCTTTTGCAGCGCAAGGTGGTGCTGTTGTCCCGGCAGCGGGTGCGCAACATCCGCGTCATTGCCGACAAGGTTGGCGAGAGCATCACGGGCGTTGCCGAAATCCATGCCAACGACGCGGCGGCCTGGCATTCGGCGGATATCTCCGACCGCCTCTACGAGAACTTCAAGATCCGGTATGACATCTTCAACCGGAAATTCCTGATCAAGTTCCTGAACAACTTCATGAACCAGCTGACGCCGTTCTTCTTCTACCTGATCGGCGGGTATCTGGTCATTCAGGGCAATCTGAGCATCGGTGCCCTGCTGGCGGTCATCGCGGCCTACAAGGATCTCGCTGGCCCCTGGAAAGAGCTGCTTTCCTTCTACCAGATGACTGCGGACGTCAGCGTCAAGTATCAGACTGTTGTCGAAAACTTCGACCCGTCGGATATTTATGACAAGGAGCGCCTGACCTCGGACGATACGGTCGAACTTTCCGGCGACGTCAAGCTCGAGAATGTCAATTTCTCCGGCGGTGCGGCCGGGCAGGAGGTTGTCGACGTCTCGCTGACCGTTCCGTCCGGCAGTGCTTGCGCGATTGTTGGTCCGGACGGATCCGGAAGGTCGGAGGTCCTGCAGCTTGCCGCCGGGCTCGTTGCGGCCGTCTCCGGCAAGGTCTGCATCGGCAGCCACGATCTCGACAAGTTGACGGACGCCACTCTCGGCCGGCAAATCGCTTATGTCGGCGGGGCAGTGCATGTCTGGACGGGAACGATCCGGGACAACCTCTATTACGGTTTGCGCCACCGACCGCTCGTTCCGCCCCAGCGGGAGGGGGAAAGCCTGAAGAACTACAAGCGGCGGCTTGCCGAAGCCAAGGAAACACGCAACCCAACGTATGACCTTGCGGCCGATTGGGACGATTTCGCTGCCGCGGGTGTCAGCAACGAGAAAGAACTCGACACTAGGGCGCTTGAACTGCTCGAGACCGTCAAGATCGACAAGGACATCTATCGGCTCGGTCTGCAGTCGCGGTTCGATCCGACCATGGACGATGGCTTTGCCGACAAGATCCTGAACGTGCGCAAGGCACTCGCCGAGCGCATTGCCCACGAACCCGAACTTGGTGGCCTGGTCGAGCTGTGGCATCGCGATCGCTTCAATGCGAGTGCCAGCCTGGCGGACAATCTGTTCTTTGCCGTGCCGGCCGATCCGGAAATCACCATGGACCAGGTGCCGGATCTCGATGAGGTCAAGGCCTTCCTGGCGGAAACGGGCTTCGATCAGAAGCTTCAGCAAATCGGCCTCAAGATTGCCGAAACCATGCTGGAACTGTTCTCCAATGTTTCCGGCGACAGCGGTCTGCTCGGGGCTTACTCCTTCATCACGCTGGATGAGATTCCGGATTTCGAGCGCATCGTCCGCATCGCCAAGTCCGATCAGCCACGCCCGGGCCTGACAGACGCCGATCGGTCACGTCTGACCGGGCTGGCCTTCAAGCTGGTCCCCGCCCGGCATCGTCTGGGTGTCATGACCGACGAATTGAAGCGCGATATCATCAGCGCCCGCCAGACGTTCCTGGAAGAGGTCGTCAAGAACAGCGACAATTTCGTTGCCTTCGATCCGGATGTCTATCTGCCGCCGCTGACCATTGAGGACAATCTCCTGTTCGGGCGTGCACGCGTCGATCGCCGGGATGCACGGCGGCGTATCGACGATGTTATCCGCACCATTGTCGAGGAAACCGGTTTGCGGCGCCCGATCATCTATGCGGGCTTCGGATATCACGTTGGAGTGTCCGGTTCGCGCTTGTCTGCCGGCCAGCGCCGCAAGATCGCACTGGTCCGCGGTCTTCTGAAAAACGCAAAAATCACCATATTGGACGATATCGCCACCGGTATGACGGACGAGGACAAGACGCTTCGCGAAGGCTTGAGGCAAATCCTGTCCGGCAAAACATTCCTGTTCGGCACGTCCAATGCCGAAATAGCAGCTGAATTCGATCAGCGCTTCATTCTGGATCAAGGACGGCTTTCAGAAAAAGGGTAAGACGGTGGGTGTGACAATAGGTGGGCAACCGGTCTGCGGGGACCGGCCGGGCGATTCGGTTCGGTCGGAACGAAAAAACAAGGGGCGCGGGAGAAGAAGATGACACTTGAAACCGAAGTCGAGGCACTCCGTAAGGTGCCATTGTTCCGCGGGATCGACGAGACCAAGTTGAGGCTTCTGGCCTTCATCAGTGATCGGACCGAGTACCCCTCCGGCGAACGTCTTTGCTCTCAGGGAGAAGAAGGCGATTGCGCCTTCATCATCCTGTCCGGCGATGCGGATGTTCTGGTCGACACGCCTGAGGGCGAAAAAAAAGTAGCGCAGGTTTCGGAAAATTCAATTGTTGGCGAAATCGCTATTCTGTGCGACGTACCAAGAACCGCGACACTGGTCGCAGCGAATGACATGGATGTTCTCACTGTTTCGAAAGACGATTTCTTGAAACTATTGAAAGAATTTCCGGATATCTCGCTGGAGGTGATGCGGACACTGGCGCTGCGGCTTGAACGGACGACCCGGGATCTTGCCGACGCACGTCGAGGGGCTGCCAGCGGTTAGGGAGTAACACGTGGCTGAGGAATTTTCGCTTCGTTGCTGGGGCGTCAGAGGGTCCACCCCGACGCCGGGGTCGAGCACACTCCGCTATGGCGGCGAAACGTCGTGTTTCGAGATCCGGGCCGGCGACGCACTGGTTCTGGTCGATTGCGGTTCCGGCGCCAGAAATCTGGGCGTGGAAATCTGCGGGTGCAAGACACGAACCTTCGATTTGCTCTTCACCCACACCCATCTCGACCACATCTGCGGTCTTCCCTTTTTCAAACCTGCCTATGATCCGAGCTTCTCCGTCACTGCCTGGGCCGGACACTTTCAGGACGAAACCAGCCTCGTTGACATCGTCAGCCGGATCATGTCGCCGCCGATCTTTCCAGTGGCGGCCAAGACGTTGAAGGCGGTCGAGTTCAAGTCCTTTAATGCCGGAGACCTGATCCCGCGTACCGATGATCTCGTCATCCGCACCACGCGGCTTAACCACCCCGGTGGAGCGTGTGGTTACCGCTTCGAATTTAAGGGCAAATCGATTTGCATCATCACGGATCACGAACATGGCGATCCGGAAATTGATGCAGCTCTACCTGATTTCGTGCGCAATTCCGACGTCATGATCTATGACGCCATGTTCACTGACGACGAATACGACACCTACAAGGGTTGGGGACACTCCACCTGGCAGAAGGCTGTCGAGCTGGCAAAGGCCGGCAACGTAAAGACCCCCGTTCTGTTCCATCATGATCCGCGCAGGTCCGACGACGAGCTCGATGAAATAGGTCTCGCCGCTCAAAACGCTTATCCCGGAACACTGGTCGCCAGCGAAGGCATGACCCTCAAGCCGTAAGCACCGCCCTGCCAGACAAGCCTCGTTTCAATAATAAAAAAAGGGCGGCTCAAATAGCCGCCCAAAAAATCAATAAGGCTTAAAAATAGATCGATCGCCGGTTGCTGGAATGCGGGAATCCCGAGATTGCCGCCGGAAAACAAACGCTTGTGACTTGAAATGCCGTCACTCGTGCCTGCCGGATACGATCAATAGTTGTTTACAGGGTGTAGGAATTACTTGCATGGTCCATTTGGACTATAAATATGTATTTTCCGCAGCTGGGGAAGGGCGGATGGTTGGCCTGTATTTGGAAGTTTGCCGGCCTCTGCAGACTGGTGTGATGACGAAATGGTCGGAATTTGATCAATGTTAAAGCGCTGCCTCCGGTTTTTGCATATGTATTGAGGTGGAGCTTCGCGAGGCGGAGCGCGCTTATCGGCAGCTGAAGCGTCAATCTGGTCGGCCCGATTTCGTTTACTGGCGTGATGCCGCAAGAACTCCCGGGGGGAAGGGTTGGCTGTCGCAGCAGAAGAATTGATTAGGCTGTCGAACCTTGCTGTATCGGCGGCACTGGATCCTGGGCGGTGGCAGGTTTTTCTCGACACGCTGAGCTGCAGCCTTGGTACGCGCGTATGCACGCAGCTGATCGGCTACGACGACCTGACTAAAGCCACACCGCTCACCTTTTCGTCAGGATACGACCCGTACATTCTGGAACTCTACGACGAGCACTACGCGGACAAGAACCCGTTTGCTGCCAACTTTGCCGCCTGCAAGGTGGGAGACGTCGTATCAACCCATCAGCTGTGCCGACCTGAAACGCTGAAAAAGACCCAGTTCTACGCCGACCTTTTGTTGCCGCTTGAAGATATTACCGGTGGCGGTGGGTCGATGCTGGCGCTGGATGGCGATCGCATGTTCCTGCTCGGTGGCAACATGCGCTCGAAGGATCGCGACAAATACGAAGACGACTGGCTTCGCCTGTGCGCGCAACTCGCCCCGGTCATCCGTCAGTCACTGGAAATCAATCGGACCATCTCCGGACTGACCTTCGAGAAATGGGCTGCTGAACAGCATCTCATGGGATCTGGAACGGCGATTTTAGTGATCGATACCGCGATGCGGATCCACTATGCCTGCGCGGAGGCGCAAAAGCTCCTGGCCTCAGGCTCTCTTGTCGGTTGTGGTTTCGACAGGCGTCTGCATTTCCGGTCCGAAGAGGATCAAGGCAGGTTCGCTGGCTTCGTGCAGCTTCAATCCATGGGTGGTTTCGATGTGTTTCGGAACTGGCAGGCAAGGGACGGCAGAGGCAGGAACTGGACCTGTCGCTCAATAGGTTTGCAACTGGGTGATCTGGACAAGACGCCCTTCGGTGTTTTCATGAACAAGGCGGTCTCTGCAGTACTTCTGGCGGTCAGGCCCGAAGCTGGCAGCGATACGTTCCTGGCTCAAATGCAGAAGAAGCTTGGTCTCAGCCCGGCAGAAGCGGCAACGGTCCTGAAGCTCGCAGATGGCCGGACACCGGCGGAAATAGCCCAGGACCGTGAGATCAGCATTTATACCGTGCGCAACCAGATCAAGGCTGCGCTCTCCAAGACCGGGTCGCGACGTCAAGCCGAACTTGTGCGCAGTGTTGAGCAATTGCGTTTGCAAGGCAACCGGTAAGGGCCTGCTCACGTCCACTCACTTTACCGCGGGGTCGCTTGCGCAATTCGCGGTGCCGGTGGAAAATCCGCGCACGAGCAACGTCTTATCGGCGGCGAGATGACCACCATATCCCAGACACTGCGTTACATCCTGCAAGGCGGACCTCCGGATACCGGCATTCCGGAACGGGTCAGGGCCGAAATCCGTGCCCGAGAAGCGTCCTCCGAGCGCCTGATAGGCTGGGTCCAGCTTGGGCTCGTTCTGTTTTTCTCTCTGCTTTACGCCATTGCACCAAGGGCTGAGGGATCGGCCGGTTTCAACTTCGTGCCGATCGCCCTTGCTGCCTACTTTCTGTTCACCGTCCTTCGGCTTGTGCTGTCGTACAGGTTTGAGTTGCCGCGCTGGTATCTATTTGTGTCGATCGGTGTCGACATGGCGCTCCTCGTCGGGCTGATCTTTTCGTTTCACATTCAATACGGCCAGCATCCGACGTTCTATCTGAAAACCCCAACCTTGATGTATGTCTTCCTCTTCATCGGGCTAAGGGCTTTGCGGTTCGATCCGCGTTTCGTATTGACCACAGGCCTTGTGGCGGTCACTGGCTGGCTCGGACTGGTGTTTTATGCGGTGTTCGCAGACATGGACCACATGCGCGTGACCCGTAATTATGTCGACTACCTGACGGGCAACACCATCCTGATTGGTGCCGAACTGGACAAGACCATGGTTATCCTGGCCGTGACGGTCATTCTGTCCGTTGCCCTCTACAGGGGACGGTCGATGCTGTTCGAGGCTTCGAAAGACCACGCGGCTGCAATGGACCTGAGCCGCTTCTTCTCGCCGGAAGTTGCGGCCTCTATCACCGGAGCGGACACGGAGTTGCAGGCCGGCGAAGGAAGCTTGCGCGATGCCGCCATTCTTTATGCCGACATCCGTTCCTTTACTTCCACCTCCGCCACTCTGCCTCCGGAAACTGTGCTGGCGGTCCTGGCCGAGTACCAGAACCTGGCGGTTGACGTGATCGTTGAGGAAGGAGGAAGGGTAGACAAGTTTCTGGGTGATGGCATCCTGGCAACCTTCGGCGCTGTCTATCCCTCAACGACCTACGCCGCCGATGCGCTTCGGGCTGCAAGACGTCTGGTGGAAACCGTGGAGCGGGAACAGCAGCGTTTTCGGGACGCCGGCTGGCCGGGACAATTGCGCATTGGAACAGCGGCTGCCGCCGGGCCGGTCACGGTCGGTGTGATCGGTTCCAGGGAGCGCCTGGAATTCACGGTGATTGGTGATGCCGTCAACTGCGCTGCCAAGCTGGAAGACGCCAACAAGAGCCAGGGAACCAAGGCGCTGACGGACAAGGCGACATTTGATCTGGCCGTTGTACAGGGGCACGATCTTCCCTTGATCGAAGCAAGGTCGGATGCGGCAGTCCAAGGTATCAAGCGTCCTGTCGACCTGGTGGTTCTGGCCAGATAGGCCGTTGGAGGCCCGCCGAACTGCCTTTTTGGTCAATACCGAAACACTTGACCGAACCGTCAATCTGGGCCAATTTGCCTTCAAAATTGACCTAATCGTCAATTGAGTAGATTAAATTCATTGATTTCAATGAATTGCATCCGTTTGGAGGTTTCTGTGAAACTGGACTCAACACTTTCAGCCATCGTGACAGGCGGTGCATCCGGGCTCGGAGCCGCCACCGCGCGCATGCTAGCGGCCGAAGGCGTCAAGGTAACGCTGTTCGATCGCAATGCCGGTCAGGGGGAACAGGTCGCCGCAGAAATTGGCGGCGTCTTTGCCGATGTCGATGTGACTGACCAGGCGAGCGTCGAAGCCGGTTTCGAAAAGGCGCGCGCAGCCCACGGTCAGGAGCGGATCCTGGTCAATTGCGCCGGTATTGCACCTGTGGCGAAGACGACGTCTCGCGGCGAACCTCACCCGATGGACATGTTCGAGAAGGTGATTTCCGTCAACCTGATCGGGTCTTTCCGGTGCCTGTCGATTGCAGCAACGGGCATGGCCGCGCTGGAGCCCGTCACGGCGGACGGTGGACGTGGTGTGATCGTTTCCACGGCTTCGGTTGCTGCCTTCGATGGCCAGATCGGTCAGGTGGCCTATGCAGCCTCCAAGGCAGGGGTCGCAGGAATGACGTTGCCTGTCGCCCGTGACCTTTCCAAGTCAGGCATTCGTGTCATGACGATCGCACCGGGCATCTTCGAGACGCCCATGCTGTTGGGTCTGTCGCAGGAGGTCCAGGATTCGCTTGGCCAGCAGGTTCCGTTCCCCTCGCGCCTCGGCAAGGCGACCGAATATGCGAAGCTGGTCAAATCCATCTGCGAAAACGACATGCTGAACGGCGAAACCATTCGTCTTGACGGCGCAATCCGCATGGCACCCCGCTAACACCGCTGTTTGCGGGGGCTGTCGGAGCGGCATGAAGAACAGATCTATACGGTTGGTGGCTGAAAGGCTGTGGCCGGATAGGTTGTGTCAAAGTCCTCCAAAGTCATACTTTTTCATACGCATGATCGGAAATCCCTTTTAAGGTTACGCGACTGTTTCTGCCACATCAGGCGGAACAAGGGCTTAAGGGGGAATTCCGATGGCGGAAAATATGCACGAGCTTGCTCCGCATCATCTGCCGCCTTTCATACCGGCTGCGGACGGTGGTGATTGGCTTTTTACCGTGATGCTGGTCGTGCTGATTTTCGGCGGGATCCTTGTCGGGGTGTTCTATCTGCACCTGCATTCGATCCCCGAACGGCTTGCTCACAAACATGGGCGCATGCAGTTCGAGCTTGTTGCGGTCCTCGGCCTTCTGGCTCTTTTCACACATAACAACATCTTCTGGGTCGCAGCGCTTCTGCTCGCCTTCATTCAGCTTCCCGATTTCTGGACACCGCTGGAATCGATGGCCCATTCCCTGAGCCGTCTGGCCGGAACGGGTGGTGTTTCGTCCGAAACCTTGGTCGAGCATGACCTCGAGCAGGAAGAGCAGGAGCTGGAACCCGGCATGAGTGTGTCGGACGAACCACCGCCATCTCCAGCCGATCATTCCACTGCATCGACAGCCGAACAGGAGAACAAACATGTTTGAGCTCCTGTTCTGTTCCCTTCTCACCATATTGCCCGACTATCTGATTCGCAGATATGTGCAGGGCAAGCGCATCGGCCGGGAAATAACGCTCTATTCGGTCTGGTTCGAGCTGCGCTACGGCATCGTGCTCTGCCTGATGCTGACCGTGTCCCTGATCACGCTGATTTTCTATTATCATCCAACGGCAACCACGGCGGTCTCGACGTTCCGGACCATTCCGATACTGCCGGAAAGTTCCGGCAGGGTCGTTGAAACCTTCGTGCCGCGTGAGCTTGAAGTGGACATCAAGGCAGGTGACCCGATTTTCAAGCTCGACAGCACGCGACAGGAAGCGGATGTCGTGACCGCGCAACAGCAATTGGTCGAAATCCAGGGAGAGCTTGCTCTAGCCCAGAGCGAACTGGCTGTTGCCAATGCCCAGACCGAGCAGGCGCAGGCAGCACTGAAGCAGGCGCAGGACGAGCTCGACACGAGGCAGGAGCTGTTCACCCGCAATGCGAATGTCGTGAGTGAACGGGACATCGAAAAGCTGCAGAACGCGGTGGATGCGCGAACCGGCGCACTGCGCGCGGCGCAGTCCAATCAGGAGCTCATCCAGACCAAGATCACGGTATATCTGCCCGCGCGCCTGAAAAGCGCGGAGGCCAGATTGCACGAGGCGCAAGTGGAGCTGGAGAAGATGACTGTCTACGCCGGCGTGGACGGCACCATGAGCCAGTTCATCCTGCGTCCAGGTGACATCGTCAACCCGATGATGAGGCCTGCAGGCGTGCTAATTCCCACGGATGCACAGCGAGAGCGAATCGTTGCGGGTTTCGGCCAGATCGAGGCCCAGGTCCTCAAGGAAGGAATGGTGGCGGAAGCGTTCTGCGGAGCCGTACCTTTCACCATTATTCCGCTGGTCGTGACAGAAGTGCAGTCGCAGATCGCTTCCGGACAGATATCAACCTCAGGCCAGCTTTTTGATGCCGCTCAAAGTGTGAAACCGGCAACGATCACCACCATGCTGGAACCGCTTTACGAAGACGGTCTGGCTGACTTGCCGCCGGGCGCAATTTGCACGGTCAACGCCTACACCAGCAATCATGACCGTCTGTCGTCGGGCGAACCGATTGGAACCGGTGAGTTCATCTTCCTGCACGTGGTCGACACGGTCGGTCTCGTCCATGCGATGATCATTCGGCTTCAGGCGCTGCTGTTCCCGATCCAGACGCTGGTGCTGACGGGCCACTAGAACAAAAACATCCCGGCGGGACGGTGGGAAACCGTCCTGACGGGGTGCGTATCATTCACTTCGTGTAGCTGACCACTTCAAACTCGATGCCATCGTCATCGTCGAAATAGAATCTGCGGCCCGGCTCGTAGTCGCCGTGATTGTGCGTGTGATAGCCATCGGCCTTGATCACTGCTTCGGTTGCGTCGATGTCGTCGACGACGACTGCGATGTGGTTGAGGCCTCCGTGGTGGCTGTAGCTGTCTCCGGAAACCTTGCTGGTTGTACCTGGCGGTGAATAGGCTGCTACGTAGCTGGTTTCGTTGCCGATGTGATACGTCGTGCCGCCGCCAAGGCTTGCGCCTTTCCAGCGAACCTTCCAGCCGAACCAGCTTTCCAGACGTTTGGCGGTCGCTTCCGGGTCACTGACCGTGACGTTCACATGTTCCAGGAATGCACTGCTCATCTCGGTGTCCTTTCAGGGTTTGACCTTTTGTGGACACCAGACATAATTCCTCAACCTTAGTTGAGGTCAAGAGAGGCGAGGCGATATTTTGACGAAGGTTATGAAAGGCACCGATCTTCTAACCATCGGGGATCTGTCAGAGCGGACAGGACTGTCCGTTTCGGCGATCCGGTTTTACGAAGAAAAGGGACTGGTGCACCCAAGCCGGAACGCTGGCGGCCAGCGGCGATTTTTAAGGGCCGATATCAGGCGCCTGTCCTTTGTACTGGTCGCACAGGAATTCGGGTTCTCGATTGCAGAGATCGCGGCGCAGCTCCAAAGGTTGCCGGAGGGGCGGGCACCGACCAAGGCGGACTGGACAAGGATCAGCAGAGATTTCCGATCTCACCTTGATCGGAAAATCGAACGGATGACGGCCTTGCGCAACAAGCTCGATGGCTGCATCGGCTGCGGATGCCTGTCTATGAAAACTTGCCAGCTCTACAACGCAGGAGACGCAGCGGCCAGCAAGGGACGTGGGCCCCGCTTTCTTCTTGGCGATCGTCCGGATTTCGCCAGGGACTGACCCCCGAGCGGCTTTGGGAAAGTTGCCGGGACGCCAACAGGCTGTCCCGGCTCCTGACTTCACCTGTTGTCCAGTTGAGCCCTCACACGTTTCAGACCCAGCGGCGTGATCCGATAAGGGCCGCTGTTCCTGGAGGCGATCAGCCGTTTGTATTTCAGCTTATGGAAAAGCTGTGGTGAGCAGCCGCCCCAGAACCAGCCTTCACGGGTGACGGTTTCATGTTTGATGACACGGCCATCCTCATCCTTTTCCAGAAGGATATAGCCGCCTTGAGCCAGCAGGTGCAGGACCCGCTGCTCGGCTTTGGAAATGTCCATTGATTTGAATTTGCCTGAAAGTATGCACAGATCTTCAGTCACCGCAGCTAATCGCCTGCAGTGCTGATGTGACTGGCCCCGACTGACGTCAGCCGGGGTCTACCGGGACTGTTGCAATCCGCGCATAAAACCTCTCAGTTGGTGGGAAGGCCCTTCGCACACGCTGCCAAACGCGACAACGCGCCGAGGCTCAATGCAGCGGAGAGGCTGGGTGATTTGCAGAGGCTGTTGCAAATCTGCTGCGATCTGGAAACGCAGGATTTCGATTTCCTGGTTCGGCCGGGAGAAATAGCTTCAGCTGTGTTCAGCCGGCCAGTAGCCGTTGTCGGGGTTGCGGGAAACCGCGATGGCCTCGACATCCCGCGAGCCGCAGGAAGCGCAAGTAAGTGTTTCGCTCAAGGACGAGACTTTCTGGTCTCCGGTGAACCGTGAAAAGTTCATGTAACGGAACCGGCCACAGTGATTGCACAATATGGCAAGGCGTCGATCGGTCTTGAAGAGGGTGTCGACTGTTGGGTCGTCTGTTTCAATAGATGAGAGTAAAGTCATGGCCTTTAAAACTTATTTTAAGGAATGGAAGTTGCCAGAGGCAACGCATGTCAAATACTTGTATTAACAAAAGTAGCACAGAGTTTTGCTGTACAAAACCGTTTAAATTTAGGTGAGCTGAGGGTCATGTCACGGCTTCTTGCCAGGGAAATGGGACTGTTTCATTCAATTACATGGCTTTACGGCCAACTGCTGAGACGAGACTGCAGCAATTTGCCGCCGGACTAATGTCCTTAAACTTGGAAACCGGCTCGCATTTTGTCCCGCACAAGGCTATGAGGAAGCCATGATGACGCTTTCAGAAACCTGGTACGACCTCTTCGGCCTTGCTGGCCTGTTCAACCCGTTTGCGCTGCTGATCGGCGGGTATCTGGGGTGGAAGGCCGACCGGCTGCAAAAGCTCTGGATCGCGGGATTCGCGGCGGCAGCGCTGACGCTCATTCTGGATGTGGCGATTGGCGCGCTGCCCGTGCCGCAGCCTTTTGCGCATGATGCCGGTGCGCTGGCTGTCTTTCCGTTCCGCTTTGTCGGCGGTTTGATTGCGTCTGCCGTGACCTATTGGCTCAGCCGCCGCGTGAAGCGCGCCTGAGGCCGGTGCTGCCGCGTTTTCAGCTGTCGATCCAGCTGTTGAACAGGGGAGCGTTGGGGCAGTTCGGCAGGGCTTCATCCGCGCCATCGGGATGGCTTTCAAGCCAGGCACGACAGGCTTCGGTTTCGCTGCAGTTGATGCATCGATAGGCGGCAGACCTTAGCGCCGCACCCGTGTGCACACCGGTCGGGACGTGGTTCATCGCGCCGATTGTGTCCAGCATCCTGCCCATCAGTTCCGCGCGCTCGTTGAGGCGATCCATCCAGTTCAAGCCGTTTCTCCTTCCGACGGGACATGTGCAGACATTGTCTGCCAAGGCCTTCTGTCTCTTGATGCCGCTCTGGTTTCCGGCACCGGTTATGAAAGACACAATGCAGCAGAAACACCTGCGTTACCTTGATCAGGGTCAACTCTGGGCAAGCATTGCGAAACCAGCCATACTGCAGGTTCATGATTCTGAACCCCTGCCAGGCCGCCTCCTGCATATCGGAGCGCCGCAACACCTGGAGATGGTGGGATGGTTGAAACGGTAAGCGCCTCGCCGCTGCCCCAGGCAACCGGCAATGGCACAGTAGCTCAGGGACTTGTGCCGGGAACGGAACTCAAGGCCAAGGTTGAGGCAAACCTGCCGGGTGGTGTGGTGCGCCTTGCGACACCCGACGCAAAGCTAGAGCTGCGCGTTCCCGCACCACTTCCTGAAGGCGGCGAGGTTACGGTTACCGTCAGCGGCTCCAAACAGCAGCCTGCGATCCTGATCACTGTGGGCAAGGAGCAGCCGCAGCAGCAACCTTCCGCGCCGACGACGGCTTCTCAAGGTCAGGCGTCGCAAGCCCAAACATCCCAAGCCCAAGCATCCCAAGCTCAGGCACCCCAAATACAGGCGTCAAAAGGCCAGACCGGCCAGGCTCCTGCGCAATCCGAATCCGGAGCGCCCCTGCAACCGCAACCTTCAACGGCGACCGCCTATCCGCGGCCGTCGCCGGTTCTGGCGCATCTGGTTCAGGTCCTTTCGGTCAACACGGCTCCGGGCCAGACTGCCGGCAATCCCCAGACCTTGCCGCAAACGCCTCTGCCGGGGGCGTCTTCGCCAACCAGCGCTCCGCCGGCGGCCGGCGGCGCACAGCCTCCGACTTCAGGAAACGTGGCAACCGTTCAGCCTCTTCCGCCGACAGGAGCATCTGGACAAACAATCGCTGGAGCGACACCTCCGGCAGCGGTTTCTCCGCAGAACTCGGCGCCGACGCAGCCTGCTGCTGCCCCGTCCCAGGGTTCCGCACCTGCGCCAAATGGCCTTTCGGGTGGGCCCGCGCAGCCGCAAGTCGCTACCGCACCACCGGCGGGCACGCCATCTTCCGGGATCTCTCAACCGGGACAGCCTGCACCTCCGGCAGGGACTGCGGCTGGGCAAGTGCCGTCGGGGGGAGGCGTACCTGTTCCGGCTACTCCCGGACAAGGTGCGGCGAGCCTGTCGAACCTGACCGGTGGACAACCGGTTTCGCAGCCGGCAGCAGTTGCCTCAACGGTTACAGGCATGCCCACTCAACCCGGAACATCGGTGAACCAGCGCGTAGCGAACACTGCCGCAGTTTCACCTGCCGCTGCTTCTGTTCAGGCACCACCATCCACGCTTTCAGCAGGCACACTGGCTACGCCAGCACCGCCGCCTTTACAAGGTAACCCGGCAGCTCCAGTGGGGGCTCCTTCAGGAAACGCACCTGCGCCTGCCACAAGCGTCCCTGGTGTGCAAAGTGCAGTCCCCGGAACAGCGCCCGGTCAGGTTCCGGCAGGTGCAGGGGCCGGAGCGCCGGTATCAAGCACGGTGCAGGCAAATCCCCAGTCGGGGGGACCGCCTGGATCAACGCCTGTCCAGGGCTCGCAATTCGCATCAACCGCCGCGGGGGCGGGTGCCAACTCCGCTTCTCCTCCAGCTGCAAGCCTGCCTGGCACAGGCGTGCCCAATCAAGCCACAGGGCAGTCAAACGGCGCATTTCAGACAGTTGGAGGACAGCCCGTAGTCCTGACGCGAACGGCGATCCCTCAGACTTATCCTGCATCCCTTGGTGCATCCGTGCCGGCTGCGGGAGCCCCGAACCCAACCGCGCAGGCTCCAGCGGTGGGTCAGCAGCCGGTCAATAAGATTGCCGAATTGCTGAAGCAACCGCTCAGTGAGCAGCAGGCCGGCCTTGGGAGCCTTTTCGCCCAGATCGGAAGCCTGATGTCCGCGCAGAACAGCGGGAACGTTTCTTTGCCGGATCCCGTGGTCAAGGCAATGCAGCAGATCCTTGGTCTACGCTTGTCGTCGGCCCAGGCACCGACCGCGCAGGATCTGCAACAGGCCGTAAGATTGTCCGGACAGTTTCGCGAAGCACAATTGTCCCTGCCTTCCGGAGCGCAGCCGCAGGGTCAAGTCGCGCTGCCGGATTTGAAATCCGCCCTTTTGTCGTTCAAGGCACTGCTTCAGCAGTTGGGTGCCCGCTCTGAAATCACCCACCCCGCAGGACAGCCTCCGGCGCCATCCCGGCATGGTGCACCACAAGGCCAGGCGCAACAGACCAGCAGCGGGTTCTGGGCAGGAGCTGCTTCGCAAAATCTGCAGGCACTTCTGAAGGAAACGGATTCGGCCCTGGCGCGCCTGCGGCTGACGCAGCTCAGCAATACGAAACTGTCCAGAGACGATGGACCGCGCGCAGCGTCCCGTCCGATGGATCTTGTGGTTGAGCTGCCGCTCGCGTTTGGCAATGAAACGGCCGTGATGCAAATGCAGGTCGGCCGCGATGGGGCCGGAAACCAGGAAGATGATGATGGAGAACCCGCCTGGCGGCTGCGGTTTGCACTCGATCTGACCGCGACAGGACCGCTGGAAGCTGCCATCAGTCTGCGCAGCGGCGGTACCTATGCTAGCTTGTGGGTGGATCGCAAGGAAACCTTCGACAGCCTGAACGCCGTTCGCGAAACCATGGAAGCCGCTTTTGCCGATGCGGGGCTGGACCTTCAGGAACTGCGGCTGATCCGGGGGCTCCCACCCAGAACAGCGGCCAAATACGGCGCATTGATCGACAGGCAATCGTGAGACGGAACCGGCAATGAGTGAAAAGGACAAATCCGGGAAGAAGCTTGCGGTCGCACTGCAATATGAGAACGAGGGCGCTCCCGTTGTTACCGCCAAAGGCGCGGGCTCCATGGCTGAACAGATCGAACGTCTTGCGCGGGAAGCAGGCGTGCCGATTGAACAGAACCCGATGATGGCGGAGGCCCTGTCGCAGATTGAGGTCGACCAGGAAATTCCGATCGAGCTTTATCAGGCGGTCGCCGTGCTGATCGGCTTCATCATGCGGACTGGCCAGGCCAAGCACCCGCCGCAGGAATGATGGTGCAAGGCCGAGTGTTGTCGCGCTGACAAAGCAATTGCCACTGTGACCTTCCGTTGCACGCGTGTTGGTCGTGCTTCCTGGCTCTGGAAATGATCAGGCCGGGGGGTGGCATTACGCACGTCCGTGACGGCACGGACGCTTGTTGCAACGCTTCACAATGCGCGATTGCCAGGCAGGCAGACAGGAAAGGCGCGTCCTGCTGTGCGAAAGCTGACGCTTCAGGCAAGGAAAACCTTGCAGCCAGGACAATTCCCGACTAGGTCATCAAACGGCTACAAATTCGCGCCGCAGCATGTCTTTCCAGCTGGTTGACCAGACGCGAAATCAAAACGAACAGGATTTTTGACGACTATGACGATTGTCGACGTACGCACACCCGATCCGAAGAAATTCATCAAGGGCGCGACGGGCGATTGGGAAATCGTGATCGGTATGGAAGTCCATGCCCAGGTCACGTCCGAAGCCAAGCTCTTTTCCGGCGCCTCAACGGAATTCGGCAAGGACCCCAACGATAACGTCAGTCTCGTGGATGCGGCCATGCCGGGCATGCTGCCGGTGATCAACGAGGAATGCGTGCGTCAGGCGATCCGCACCGGCCTCGGTCTCAAGGCCGAGATCAATCTGAAGTCCGTGTTCGACCGCAAGAACTATTTCTATCCGGATTTGCCGCAGGGCTACCAGATCTCCCAGTTCAAGCAGCCGATTGTCGGAGAAGGCAAGATCCTTCTCGACATGCCGGACGAACAGGTCGAGATCGGTGTGGAGCGCCTGCACCTTGAGCAGGACGCCGGCAAGTCTCTGCACGACCAGCATCCGACCATGTCATTCGTCGACTTGAACCGTTCCGGCGTGGCGCTGATGGAAATCGTCTCCAAGCCGGACCTGCGGTCTTCCGACGAGGCAAAAGCCTATCTGACGAAGCTGCGCACCATCCTGCGCTATCTCGGCACCTGCGACGGCAACATGGACCAGGGGTCCATGCGCGCCGACGTCAACGTTTCTGTCCGCCGTCCGGGCGGTGAATTCGGCACGCGCTGCGAGATCAAGAACGTCAACTCGATCCGCTTTGTCGGCCAGGCCATCGAATATGAAGCACGTCGCCAGGTCGCACTGCTTGAAGACGGCGGCTCCGTCGATCAGGAAACCCGCCTGTTCGACGCCGTGAAGGGCGAAACACGGTCCATGCGGTCCAAGGAAGAAGCGCATGACTACCGCTATTTCCCGGATCCCGACCTGCTGCCGCTGGAGTTCACGCAGGCGTTCGTCGACGAACTGGCACAGCACCTGCCGGAACTGCCGGACGACAAGAAGAACCGCTTCATGGGCGACTATGGCCTCACCGCCTATGACGCCGAGATCCTGATTGCCGAAAAAGCTTCTGCCGATTTCTTCGAGGAAGTCGCCAAGGGCCGCGACGCCAAACTGGCTGCCAACTGGGTGATCAACGAGCTCTTCGGCCGCCTGAACAAGGAAGGCAAGGACCTTTCGACCAGCCCGGTTTCCGCGGTGCAGCTCGGCGGTATCGTCGATCTGATCAAGGACGGTGTCATCTCCGGCAAGATCGCCAAGGACCTGTTCGAGATCGTATGGACCGAAGGTGGCGACCCGGCGCAGATCGTCGAAGAGCGCGGCATGAAGCAGGTGACCGACCTTGGTGCGATTGAAGCCATCGTCGACGAAATCATTGCCGCAAACCCGGACAAGGTTCAGCAGGCAATCGCCAAGCCGGGTCTTCTCGGCTGGTTCGTCGGCCAGGTGATGAAACAGTCCCAGGGCAAGGCCAACCCGCAGGCCGTCAGCGACATGCTGAAGCAGAAGATCGGTCTGGAGTAAGACCATGAGCGGTGAGGGGACAGCGCCGAAAGTCGAGCTGCCCATCACCGGTTCCTGCCATTGCGGGGCGGTGTCTTACGAAATGAAGACACCGCCACGACACGCCGTCGAATGCAACTGCTCCATCTGCCGCCGACTGGGCACACTCTGGGGGCATGGCGAAGCTGGCGATATCGAGATCAAGGCGGCCCCCGGAGCAACGCTCAGCTACGTCTGGGGCGACAAGGGGCTGGCTTTCCACACCTGCAACACTTGCGGCTGCACCACCCACTGGCAAAGCCTGTCGGCTGAGTTTCCCGATCGGTTGGCAGTCAACCTCCGACTGGCACCTCCTGGAACCATCGAAGCCATCGGGCTGCGTCACTTCGATGGCGCGGATACCTGGACATTTCTGGACTGAGGGAACATTGCGTGCTCTGATCGGGCCGAAGCGCTGTTGCGCACGCAATGCCATCCACACCCGGGAGAGGCGATGAACGAGCTTCTTGCGAGCCTTTTTCTGGCTCTCGGCATCTTCTCTCTTGGTTTCATAAGCATTGGGCCAAACATCCTCGCCATCATCGGGACGTCGATGGAACGCGGTCGCAACTCCGGCACCCAGCTCGCGTTGGGTGTAGGCGCAGGCTCCGGTCTATGGGCAACCTTCACGGTTATCGGACTGACTGCCCTGATTGCCGCTTATGCCCAGGCCGTTACCGTTCTGAAGATTTTCGGGGCGGCCTACCTGTTGTGGCTGGCATTCAAGGCATTCCGTGCGGCTTCAAGGCCGGCCAACGCAATGCATGTGACCGGTGCAAGGGGACGCAATCTGTTCCTGCAGGGGCTCGCTATACAGATGACCAACCCGAAGGCGGCACTGCATTGGATCGCGATTGTCGGGATAGGCCTGGGCGCTGATACGCCGCTATGGGTCGGTCTGCTGCTGATTGGCCTGAGTACGGCAATTTCCATCATCGGGCACGTCGCCTATGCAGTGACGTTTTCAACCGCACCCGTCATCCGCTTCTATCGGCGCAGTCAGCGCTGGATAAGCGCAACGCTGGGTGTCTTCTTCTCCTTCGCAGCCTACAAACTGGCTACATTCCGGCCTTGAGCGGAAAGACCTCACTGCCGGCTGCCTGTTTCAAGCTTTCAGGACAATGTCCACTGAAGCTCAGTGGACATAACTGTTCAGTTGCCAACAGGTTCTCGGTGACGTTCTGTTGGTGCGCTTGGTTCAGATCCGGTCTGCGGCCTCCGGGGCAGGCGAGCGAAACCGTCTGGGCAGTGCTGCGAGCAAAATGACCGTTGCGATACACGGTATTGCAAACAGAGCTGCTGTTGCGCTCATTGAGGCTACGCCACCCGTTTCAAGCATCCATCCGCCCACGAAGGTACCAAGTGCAATGCCGACATTGGCGGCTGCAATGTTCATGGATGCCGCGAAACTCTTGTGATCAGGCCCTGCCGTCATCACGCGCACCTGCGACAGCACGAAGCCGGCAGCGTGGGCCATGCCCCAGGCAATCAGGACGACTGTCAAAAGCAGGGCGGGAGCAGTCGCCAGAAGGCCGAAGGCCATGGCTCCGCCTGAAACAAGCAAAGGAACGACAATGGCTCCGGCCAACGCATGGTCGGCAGTCCTTCCTCCGACCCAGTTCCCGGCGAGGCCGGCTCCACCGAAAACCAGCAGCGCGATGGACATCTGATCTCCTTCAAGTCCGGCGTTGGCCAACAGACTGGTGAGATACGAATAGCCAGCGAACATTGCCGAGAAAACGCAGACAGACAGGAAAAGCTGACAGAGAAACGATGGACGGCGAAGCAGGGAAAGTGCGCTGGCTGTCTTTGCCTGGAAAGGTGGCAAATGAAGCCTCAGATTGGCGACCAGCAGAACCACAGACAACAAACCAAGGCCTGCGACAGGGGTTTGCCAGCCAAACCGTTCTGCAAAGAATGTTCCGCAAGACGGCGCCAGGACGACACCGAGCGTAACGCCGATATAAACTTTCGCGACGCCTTTGCCGGCGCCATAGACCTGGGAGAGGTGAGAGCTTGCGAAACTGATGTAGACCGGCAATGCCGCTCCCTGAGCGACCCGGAGAGCGGCGGCAAGCTCGAAATTCGGCAATACGATCAATATCAGGTTGGCGGAGTTGGGCAGCATCATCCAACCGAGCACCTTCGCCGGAGATGTATCAGACAGATACGCGGAAAGAAACGGCGCGGCGAGGGCGGAGCCAATGGCAAACCACGTCACCAGCCAGCCGGATTGCGAGGGTGTCATGTCCAGCTGCGCCGACATTGCAGGCGCAAGGCCGATGACGACGAACTCCGTCGCCACCAGCACCAGTGCCGACAGCCCGATTGTCAGGGCTGTGGCTTTGGAAGAACCTCTTGTCATCAAGCGTTGGCACCATTGTCGATCAACCAGTCCGCTCCTGTAACAGACTGTGCAGCGTCCGAGGCGAGAAAAGCGACAACATTGGCAATTTCTTCAGGCTGTGCATAGGTTTGCCGTGCCATGAGCGCCCGTTGCCCGTCGGCAAACGGACCGTCGGCAGGGTTCATGTCCGTATCTGTGGAGCCCGGATGCACGGCATTTACCGTTATCCGCCGGGAGCCGAGATCACGCGCAAGCGCATGGGTCAATCCGGTGACGCCTGCCTTGGTTGCGCTATAGGCCACCAGTCCGGCCATGGGCGCCTGAGCGGCAAGATTACTGCCGATCGAGATGATCCTGCCCCCGTCCGGCATGTGCGTGACCGCGGCTTTTGATGCAACGAACACTGCACGAAGATTGACCGCCAGGGATGTGTCGAAGTCCTCCAGGGACAGTTGGTCGACCGGGCCAACGAGAAAGACGCCGGCGTTGTTCACCAGAATATCGATCTTTCCGAAGGTGGATGCAGCCTTGTTGATCGCGTCCTGCAACTCATTGGCCTTGCTGTTGTCGGCGCGAATGGCCAGTGCCTTGCGGCCCGTCTTTTCGATCGCCGCAACCGTCCCTGCGGCCGCGTCCTCGTTTGACGCATAACTGATCGCTACATCAGCTCCATGCTCGGCGAGCTTGCGGGCGATTGCTGCGCCGATGCCCCGGCTTCCCCCTGTCACGAAGGCAGTTTTTCCAATCAATGTCATCGTCGATTCCTATTTTGTAGTGATTGATACAAAATTAGATGGACTGCTTGTGTTGAAGGGTCAAGTGATTTATTTATCGATCGATACAGAAAGGGTTTGAATGGCAACGAGAGGTCGTCCGAGAAAATTTGACCGGGAAGAGGCTCTTGAACGAGCGATGCGTGTTTTCTGGTCGAAGACCTACGAGGGAACATCGCTGAGCGATCTGACATCAGCCATGGGAATAAACACGCCCAGCCTTTACGCTGCCTTCGGCAGCAAGCAGGAGCTTTTCCGCGAAGCCCTGGCTCACTACGTCGAGAACTATCACAACGGAATCTGGACCGGTTTGGACGAGGCCCCCTCAATTTTCGATGCGGTCCGGACCTTCCTGACACGCTCTGCAGAAGCCTATTGCATGACCGGACAACCACCTGGCTGCATGGTCGTACTCGGAGCACAACACAGTTGCACCGAGGACCAGTCCGTTCCGGCGGGCTTGAGTGAGATGCGGAAGAACAATCTTCTCCAACTGCAGGCACGCATCGAGCAGGCAAGGGAGGAAGGTGAACTTCCCGGTGACTTCGATACTGCAGCCGCGGCAACGATGCTCTTCTCGATGCAAACGGGAATGTCGGTTCTGGCCCGTGATGGCGTGTGTGAGGAAGCCTTGCTTGCTGCAGCCGACCAATGTGTCGAGGCCTTCAGGGCAATGGCAAACCGGCCCCGATAACAGCGGTTCAGCAAGCCTGTCGCATCCATCGAGGCAGTGACCATCGGGCAAGCGGTCCAGATTAATCGTCCAGGCATCCCCCGCGGCCTTGAAGTCGTGATAGCTGCACGATGCACACCCTCTCACGGTGCCTGATCAGGTTCTAGCTAGCTCGGTATCTGGGTGACCACCGGTCATGCCTGGTTGTCAGGCCGGACTGCCTTGTAATTTTGCCCAATATCGAGGCAAGTGCCTCCGTTGTTCGCGCATCACTTAAGTTCAGCTGCAGGTTCATGGCGAACGCCTGCAATTCTTTCCTTTGGCACAAGCCTTGCTCTTCCAACTCTGGTTTGAACCATTGGAAGTTTTTGATGAAGCACGGCCTTGTTTCTCTGGTTGGTATCAATGTCCAACCTTAGATTTTTCGAGATCTACCGGAATCCGGAATATTTGTGGCTGCTCGCCAAGGGTGCATTGATCAGTGCTGCGCTGACAATCGGCGGCGGCATCCTGGGGTTTCTCCTCGCCGTGCTGCTGGCGGCAGTCCGCCACTACAGGGTGCCGGTTCTTGCCCAACTGGCGGCAGCCTATGTCGAATTCATCCGCAACACGCCATTGATCGTGCAGATGTTTTTCGTCGCCTTCGGTTTACCGCTGCTTCTTGGGTACCAATGGCCCTTCTGGGCCCATGCGCTGCTGGCACTCTCCATCAATTTTTCCGCCTATTTTGCGGAGATCCTGCGCGCGGGCCTGGCGTCCCTCGGCGCGGGGCAAACGGAAGCCGCCGATGCGCTCGGTCTGCCGCGCTGGCTCAGCTTCGTGAAAGTGTGCCTGCCGCAGGCAGTTGCCGCCATGTATCCTTCGCTCAACAGCCAGTTCATCTTCCTGTTCCTGACAACCGGCATCATTTCGGAAATCGGCGTGACGGACCTGACATGGGCAGGTCTCTTCATCGACAGCCGGAATTTTCGCTCGTTCGAGATCTTCTTCACCCTGACGGTGATCTACCTGTTGATGTCACTGGGTTTCAAAACCCTTCTGGCGCTGCTGCATGACCGGTTGTTCAAATGGAAGGTGGTTCGATGAAAGACGCCTTCGTCGCCCTCCTTGGCAAACCATTCGGCATCGTCCTGTTCCAGCTTCTGGAAGCCACCCAATACACGATCTATCTATCTCTGATCGCTTTCATCGGTGGGGGCTTGATCGGCGCATGCGTAACCGCTTCGCGGGTTTCACCGGTCAAGATATTGCGGAAGACCTTCACCGCCTACACCTGGCTGTTCCAGTCAGTGCCCTTGCTGATGCTGCTGTTTCTGCTCGGGCTGGGTATTCCGCATCTTTTCGAAATCCAGATTGACCCGTGGCGAGCGGCCGGCATTGCCCTGACGCTGTATACAAGCGCCTACCTGGCCGAAGTCTGGCGCGGGGCACTGACGGCCATACCGGCAGGCCAGCATGAAGGCGGCAAGGCGCTGGGCATGACCTTCGCCCAGATCATGTTCCTGATCATTCTGCCACAGGCGTTTCGCCTGGCCATTGCGCCCACGGTCGGCTTCATGGTGCAGATCATCAAGGGCACGTCGCTTGCCTATATCATCGGCTTTCATGACCTGATGACGGTCGGCAAGCGCTGGGCGAATGCGCCCGTGCCGGGCACCCAACCCTTCGTCATCTATCCGCTGATGGCGATGATCTATTTTTCTCTTTGTTTTCCGTTGTCTGTGTGGTCGCGGCGCCTTGAAAAGCGCCTCGGGTCCACATCGTCCAAGGGCGGGGCTGCTGCCGCCGCCTGACAAATCGCGCTTCAAGAACAACCGAAGGAGGGTCGCGTAATGTTGAAAAAAATTTTGGGGCTGACAGGCTTGGCAGTGTCTGCCGCATTGATGATTGCTAGTCCTGCATCTGCAGAGCTGAAGGACATTCTGGAAGCCGGCAAGATCAAGATCGCTACACCGGAGAATTTTCCGCCTTTTGGCTCGCTGGGCAGTGAAGGCGAATATGAAGGCTACGATATCGACGTCGCAAAGATGATCGCGGAAGACCTGGGCGTCGAACTGGAGCTGGTGCCCGTCACGTCCAAGCAGCGCATTCCGTTTCTGGAAACCGACAAGGCCGATCTCGTGATTGCAACACTCGGTGCCAATCCGGAACGCGCAAAGTCGATCTGGTTCTCTCACGCCTATGCTCCGTTCTTTTCCGGAGCCTTTGCCAAGCCTGACGTGGCCGTGTCCACCATCGCGGATTTTTCCGGCAAGAAAATAGCCGTGACCAGCGGCACGCTTGAAGATCTGGCAATCACGGCGGATGCACCGGAAGATGCGGAAATCATCAGGTTTGGCGACAACGCGGCCACCATTGCGGCTTATGTTTCCGGCCAGGCCGACGTTATCGTGACCGGTAACATGGTGGCTTTGGGCATTTCCAATGACAACCCGGACTTCAATCTGGAAAACAAGTTCATCATCGCCAATTCGCCGTCTTTCATCGGTGTGAAGACGGGCAACATCGACCTTCTGCAATGGGTCAACGTTTTCGTTCTGCACAAGAAGCTGAACGGCAAGCTGGGCGAGCTGTCAGAGAAGTGGCTGAAGACGCCGTTGCCGCCTCTGCCTGCACTTTAAAACCTGTCGGCTGAACGCTTGAAGCGCGCGGCGTCGAGCCGCGCGTTTTTGTTTTCGCAAGGGAAAATGCGAGGTTACAGGCTTCTGAAAATCTAGTATCCCCCTGCCATGATGTTTCGCAGTTCGACCGCCGGTACAGGGCCGGCTCCGTTTTATGCCACGCCCCTCGGGGTCTGGGGCGTCGTCGCCCTTTGGGGGCTCGCGCATATCCTGCTGAGGGCGTTGAACACGCCCGTCCTTGGTACGGACGATATGTTCGAGAACGTTCTGGTGCAGACACTGGAGCCCGGTTACATGCTGCGTCAGCCGCCGCTTTACGAGTGGCTGCTCTGGTCTGCGCAGCAATTGTTCGGCCCTACAATCTGGGCAGCGCTTTTCGTCAAATACACCCTGATCTCGGTTGCCGCGCTGTTTCTGTTTCTGATCGCACGCAAGGCCATTCACGACACGCGCCTTGCAGCCCTGTGTGTCTTTTCCTATTCGCTCTTCTACCAGTTCGGCTGGAACCTTCATGAAGGCGTCACCCACACGGTGGTGTTGACTGCAGCCTGCGCCATGAGCGCCTTCTTCTTCCTGAAGGCGCTGGAGACACAGCGGCTCGGCTACTACGTGCTGTTTGGCATGGCGGCCGGGGCCGGACTGCTGGGCAAGCATTCCTACCCGATTTTTGTACTTGCCCTGATCCTGGCGGCGGCCAGCGACCCGGCATGGCGCACCCGGCTGCGCCTTTCGGGCCTGTTGCTGGTGCCTTTCGCTGCGGCACTGATCTACAGCCCCTATGCCTATTGGATCTTCAGCGAAGGGCTGAAGCTGCTGGCATCGGTTTCCGACACCATGGGCGTCAGTGCTGAAACATCGCATCTGATGCGCGCAGGCGAGGGGCTCGGGAAACTTGCCTTCGGACTTGTCGGTTTCTCGGTTCCGCTGGTCCCGCTGCTGCTCCTGCTGTTCTGGCCGCGCTATCTTGGCCGCAAAAAGCCCGAAACACCTGCCGTGAGTGACGCAGCGCGCCTGTGCGGGCGCACAGTTCTCCTGATGATCCTGCTGACGGCGCTGATGATTGCGATCACCGGTGCGACCTACGTCAAGGAACGGCACATGCACCCGCTGCTTCTGCTGCTGCCGGTGTGGCTGTTCGCCGACCTGGAACGCTTCGGATTTGAAAAGCAATGGCGCTGGCTGACGGCCGTTGTTCTGGCGGTTGTCGCGGTTGCCTTTCTCGCCCGGGTGCCCGGGTTGGTCGCGCCGGACAAGACATGGTGCGGTGGCAAGTGCCGGCACATGAAGCCTTACGTGGACCTGAAGGCACCGCTGGCTGACCTGGGTGCAGCAGACGCCACACTGATTGCCGATGATGGCTATACCGGCGGCAATCTGAGAGTTTTGTTTCCCGATGCCCGGCTGGTGACCAAGGCCATTCCGGCCAGAACGCCACCGCGACAAAGCTGCTTCTTCATCTGGGAAGAGGGGGACAAGGAGCCGGACACGTCTGCAATGGAGCGCTTCAGTCAGGTCGCCTTCTGGGATGCCAGCGAGGCGCTTGAGGCAACCTACCTCACCGGCGCTTGGCCGCATTTGTGGAAGGCGACCGGCTGGCGGACAAGCTGGTGGGGCGTAGCGAAGCTCCCGCCCGAGAGCCCAATCTGCCGCTGACCGTAATCTTTCCTGACCAAAGGCGCGAACCGAAGATGCCGGACACAATTGCCTCGACCGTTTCCATCGAAAAAGCCCGCCCGGAGCACCTTCGCGAGATCGTCGCCATCATCAATGCGGGGGCGACCAGTGTCCGCAAGGACAGGGAATTTACCGACTGGCAGGACTACCGCCCGGCATTTGACGCACTTGTCACCGCACCCGAGTGCGATATCTACGTCGCGCTTGCCGAAAGCGGAGAAGTGGTCGGCACCTTCCAGATCCATTTCATGAAGGGGCTCGCCTTCCAGGGGCGTCCGAGGGTTGAACTGGAAAGCGTTCACGTGCGCGCAGACCAGCGTGGCACCGGTGTCGGGCGGCTGATGATGGCAAGGGCTGAAGACCTGGCACGGCAAGGCAACGCCTGCATGATGCAGCTGACGTCGAACAAGGAACGCGAAGGCTCACATCACTTTTACAAGCGGCTTGGCTACGACCAGAGCCATCACGGCTACAAGAAGATGTTCCTCTGAGCAATCATTGATCAGTCGGTGCCTGGCGCGCTGTGCCTTGATGGAACCGTAACTGCCAGGCTCCGTCTCGTCTGCTCCAGATCGAACTGCGGTTTGCTGTTTCAACGTCACCAAGCGCACGCCTGACTTCACTGACGTAGGTCACGAGAACCGAATTCGTGTCGATCACGGTGAACTTGAGGCCGGGCAGGGGCAGGCGTACGTCGATAGGCCGTGCGGCACGCGCGGGCAGGATCAGGTCTTCACGCGGATAGATACGGCCGGATCGGCCGAACTCAAAAAAGTCATCCGCAAAAATCCGGTCCATCAGGACGGGGTCGTAACGCGTTTCCGCTCGCCACAGGCTTTCCTCCAGTCTGGTGAGCGTTTCGATATCGTCGGACGTGAGGCACATGTCAGACATGGATCCGGGCCGAGCTGGTGAACCGGCGATGTCAGTCGACCCGTCGCCAGGTTTCCTTTTCGCAGACATTGAAAACGACGCGGACGCAGCCCTGTACTTCCAGGGCGGAGGCGTTCTTCGGGCGCAAGGTGGCATCCGCGCTGAAGCCGCGACGCGGATCATAGACCCGGCCTTTCCAGCCATCTTTCTGTGGTGCCATGCGCCAGAGCACGGTCAGGCCGAGCACCTTCCGTTTGCGCTTGCTTTCGTCCTTGTTTTTGAGATCCGGCGTGTTTTCCATGGAATAGCCTTTGGGGGCCGGAAACCGGACAATCTTGCCACAGGGCACCTTGCCGCATTTTTGTATCTGGATGACGGCCCCTGCCGGCGTCAGCCATTTGCCGTTGATGTCCGGGGCTGCAATGGCTTGGCCCCCTGTGCCTGCAAGCAGGAGAGCGAACAGACCGGCGTTCGATAACAGTCTGGAAGTCGGAAACGCAGAAACAAAGAAAGAAACAGGAACCACGATTATCCCCCGTCGCAATGCTGGTGACGACTGCGCCACAATCTCTGACCGGCAATTGCGACGGAGGAAAGGCCAAATCGACAGGATCTGGCGATTTCGGACTTTGTTCAGCCGTTTATTGTTCCCGTTTCCAGGTTTCGCCCTTGCAGATGAGGCCACCCATCACGCAGCCCTCCAGTTTCAACGCGTTGGCGGACGTCAGCTCGATGAAGCCGGTATAGGTCTTGCCGTCCTCGGCGTTATAGACCTTGCCCTTCCACTGGTTTTCCTTGTCGGTGGGTTTCATGGCCTGAACGATCTGTACTCCCAGCAGCGGGCGGTCCCGCTTGGCCGCGTCCGGGTTCCTGGTGTCGTTTCGCGGCTCCCGCAGCCATATCAGCTTGCCGCACAAGGAACTGCCGCAGGAGCTTATCCGGATCTTGGATGCCCCGTTCGGACGGACCCAGTCTCCCTTGGCATCGCCTGCGAAAGACATTGTTGCGGATGTAGTGATGATGGCGCCGGCAAGAAGTGCGGACGACAGAATGGTTTTCAGCATAAGTTCCTCCCAAAGCGGAATGCCTTCCGTTTACGGAAAGGGAATGTATAGCCCGGGAAACGTGCTGAAAAGCCGTCACCCAACGTCAGGTCGTCCGAAAATCCTCCTGAACGCCGAAGGGAGGTAAAGTCTGGTTTTCTGAAGGGAAGGGAACGAAATAGAGCCGGACAAAGAATTGTGGAAACGAATCCATGGTGAACAGAAGGTTGATGGGCCTTGTCAAATTTTCGGAGAATGTGACTGATTAAAAAGGGAAAATCGCAACCATATACTTACCGCAATATGAATTTCAGACTTATTTAAAATTTTGTTCGCATTACGTTAAACCTGTCTTTTAACGCCCCTTTTAACTGCTGCTGATGAAGTAGACCTCAAGAAACAACGGGGAAAGCTTCACGAAAGCTTGTGTTTCTTAGATCGGTCTTTGCCAAGCCATTGTGTTCAGCGAAGTGACCGGTTGGCAGTAGGGAACCGGAACGGTGGATCCAGAAGGATCGGAGCTGTTCCGCAGAAGTCAGACAGACGAAAGGGGAGCGTTATGGCTCGTTTTGAAATGCACTCGGCCGATATGGCCATCATGGGCGAAAAGCCGGTTACCGCGGACATCCTGTTCCAGATGGGTCTGGATAGCGCTTGCGGCCGTCACGGCATGACCGATCTCATCACAGCGCACAAGTGGTTCAACATTGCTGCCCTCAAAGGCAACAAGGACGCAGCTCGCTACCGCAAGGAAATTTCCGGTGAAATGTCCACTTCCGAAATCGCCGAAGCTCAGCGGTCGGCTCGTGAATGGCTGTCGATGCATTGAACCGGATGAAGGCTGCCGGCCGAACGGCACCTGAACCGGTATCCACAACCTGACGCGGCAGCACAGTTTTCTGCCGCGTCCAGTTTCCGGCCCCTTGCCGGGACCGCTCCAGTCAATGGATCGGCGCCAGACCGTACTCATCCCAGATCGAGCGGTCTATTGGTGCACCAAGGGCATATTCGAACCCGCTGACGATCTTGCCGCTGGCGTCCAGCCGGCATCGATAGGCGATCTCGTACCAGACCCGGTTGCTTCTGAGGGCTCCGGCGGGCACAACAATCATATCTTCCTTCTGAAATGAATTGCGGAAAGCATGTGGCGCAAGCCGTGTCGGCTTGAACCCCGGCCGCGCATGGCGAACCTGCTCCATTGCCTCCAGCGCGCAAATCTGTTCGCGTCCGTCTTCACTGGTCAAGGTTGGCAGAAACTCGCGTGCCTGTGCTGAACGTGGGTCGTTCAGGACATCATTGGCAAAATAGGCATTTGCAGTAACCCATTCCTGCTCGGGCCTGGTCCTCGAAGAAGATGGGTCCGTGGGCGCGGGCAAGGTGGCATCCGAAGAAGGCATCTGTTCCGAAGACGCGTTCGAACCTGACAACGGATCAGCAGTGGATTGCGGGGAGACTGCCGCAGTTTGCGACTCGCTCTCGTCGATTTCTTCCTCCGCGGTTTCCGGCAGACTTGGCGGCAGGAATTCAGGGATGATCTCGACAGAGACGGGCTCGGGCGGCTCTGGCAGGATAGTCCGCCATAGCGCCGCATCGCTCAACAACGCATAGAGCGCAAGGTGCAGCCAGAGCGCACAGATCCACGGAAACCTTTCCGCGACAAACCGTGTCAGATGCGTCGGAGGGGCGAGCTCGGCTATGGCATTTCTCCGATACCCGGCCAAGTTGAAGAATGTCCATCGCACCAGAGGACTGCGGCTGAATTATGAAGGGGAAGACGGGAACTGGATCTGTTCCCGCGGACGGCGGCAGGTCAGTCAATCATCATGCGAGAAGGGTTTTAGACTTTCTGGTCGCGCGATGAACCACCTCTGGAAAAACGTTCCCTAACCCAACAGCCTGGCAGAAGCCCGAGGCAGAAGCCTGGTCAGTTTCTTGCGGGTGCGAATTTTCCGTTTCGACATCTTTCCGCGCATTATGTCCAGTGGCGAAACAGCCTTGGCTCGTCTGAGCGCCGCAGTCCACTCGTCTGTCCAGGCATTGAACTGTTCCGGGTAGCGATCGTCACGCATCGGGACAATTTCGAATGTCGTTCTTGCAGACCGGTTGCTCGAGCAGGTGCGCCGCAAATTTTCCCTGAGGGCGTGATTGTCAAAACAGGTCGCGGGTATTGCAAGGAGACTGACCAGAGAAAATGTTTTGTCTGGATGCAGACGCGCCATCATCTCTTCAAAAAGGGTTGTTTCGCTTTTCAGAAGCGAAACTTCTGCATGAAAGTCGTTTATCGAATTTTCTTCCGCCACTGCCGCGTTGCGATAGTAAATGAAGGTCGTTTTTTCGCCGGTGTCTTTGATGAGTTTTCTGAACCTGTCAATCCGAACCCTGTAGTCCGCCAATACGTCACTGTTGTCGTGTGGATTGGAGTGCAGATGCGCGATTTTCGGGTAGTTCTTGAAAATGAGGAACTTCTCAACCGGATTTATTTGATGCGAGGCGTAAGTATAGTCGTGCTTGCTGGTAAGGCCCTTGAAGTCTGTCGCGATGATTTTCGAGACGTAGTCCAGGCCCGCATCAAGGTTCCAGAGCCAGTCGAAGGGGTATTGCTCATGCCTCAGGCCGAGCTTCTTGAGGTTTGTCGCAGCGTCACACCCGCCACCCAGCGAAACAAAAACGTTTTTCAAGTATCACCCAAAGCCAAATTCATTGATGAAAGAGGGTCGTTTTGCCGGTGGCGCGCCAAAAGTCAACTCCAAGATGTGGCGGTGGCCGGGTAGGGAGGAAAAAAGCGAAACCTGGCGAGCGAATTGCCAACCCGACTTGCGACGGGTGGAAAGAGGCGGTTCATTTTCAAACGAACGAGGCGTCAGGTTCCGCGATTTGTGAAGACGATGCCGGATTTCAGCGTTCGATGCCTGTCTTCACCTTCCAGAAGTTGCGAGGCCAAGCGCGGTGGAAAAAGTGACAAGGCGTAAAAAACGCCTTGAACTGTGAGGCTTTTATTCGTACACGGGCGTTACCGGAGAGGTGGCCGAGTGGTCGAAGGCGCTCCCCTGCTAAGGGAGTAGACGGGCAACCGTCTCGAGGGTTCGAATCCCTTCCTCTCCGCCACTTTCCTTCTTCCCACCTTCATAGTCCTATTTCGCTGCGCTGCAGGTAATCCAGTCTGTGTGCTGGTGTGACGCAAACATTGTTTTGCGAGAATGTGTTGTTGCGAGCGGAAACACAGCGGCAGCAACTTTGTGACCTTCCGGACGGATGCTGCCGGCAACGCAATTGATTCACGCCATTACCCGAAATATGAAGGCACCGGTTAGCGACGCGAAAGTGCGTTGCTCTGTCTGTTCCTGCGGTTAGCCGCGAGTTTACCAAGGCGAAAATGCGGCTAATTTGTGAACAGTTTTCTTTTGATGTTGTCCTGAGGTTTCCGTAGTGTGAATTTGAGTTGGGGGATCGGTGTAAGCGATGGCCTGAGAACATGTTTTGTGTGGATCTGGAATGTCGCGTTTATCGGAATTTTTTCGACCGTTTTTGAAGCCTCTTTTCGGAATACTCATCCTTTCCGGCGCCGGCAGTGTTGATCGCGCAGCCGCTTTTTCAGACGAATTTCGGCAGTATCACCAGCAGCTTATCCAATCTGGCGATGTACGGGCGCTGGTCGATTTCGTATCCCAACTCGAAAGCGGCAGGAGCGCCGGCGATCGCCTGATCCTGGCGCAAGCCGAACAGAATGATGACTTGCTGACACCCGCCGAAGACGCGGTTTCGGATGAGGCGATTCTGACGGACAGCAGTGACGACCTGCTGCCTTCCGATGACGGAAGCGATGATCTGCTGACCGCAGAGGAACCCGGTGCCGCCTCTGTTTCCGATGGTGACGATCTGCTGGCAGGTGATGATCCCAAGGCTGATGGAGATGATCTTCTGGCTGGCGATGACTTGCTTGCCGGGGATGATTTGCTTGAAGGTGATGACCTGCTTGCGGGCGACGGGGCCGATGTTTCCGGCGACGACCTTCTGGCCGGAGACGACGATCTTCTCTCCGATGATGACCTTCTGACGGTTGGCGATGATGACGACCTGCTGAGTGGCGGCGGAACCGGGCTGACCGAAACCGTTGAAGGCAAGAAAAAAGAAGAAACGATCCGGCGAACAGCCAATGCGGAGCATGAAAAGCTCTTCCTGGAAAGCAAATATCCCTCCGCAAACACCTGTGCGACCTGCCACCCTGGCCAGTATGAGCAATGGTCCGTGTCTCAGCATGCCTATGCGCAGCTGAGCCCGATCTACATGGCGATGCAGACCACCATCAACATGAAGACCAGTGCGACCAATGGCGACTTCTGCATTCGCTGTCACAACCCGGTCGGCATGAACATTGGCGAGTCGCTCTATGTCTCAAACCTGAAGCGCAATCCGACCTCACGGGAGGGCATCACCTGCGTTGCCTGCCACCGCGTCAGCCGGAACTACGGCAAGATCAGTGGCCGGTTCGCGCTGGAAGAGGGGGATGTGTTCTCGCCGGTCTATGGCCCCAAGGGCGGCGAGGAGCTGAAGCGCGTTCTGAACACGCCCGAGGAATACCGGGTTTCCCAAAGCAAGGATGATCCGGGACGCAGCATCCATACCGAGGCGAAGCCTTTCTTCGCGCTCACCAAACCAGGCTTTTGCGGCACCTGTCATGATGTGACGCTCTTCAACGGCTTCAAGCTGGAAGAGGCTTTTGCCGAATACAAGCGCTCGCCGGCCGCCAAGCGGGGCGAGACCTGCCAGGACTGCCATATGGGCAAGGTTCAGGGCGTTGCCTCCGGCTATGACTACGGCCCCGCTGCAATTGTGGGCGATGTCCCGACCCGTAACCGCAAACTGACCAACCACATGTTTGCAGGCCCTGATTACTCGATCATTCATCCGGGCATTTTCCCGCACAACGTCGAGGCGGCGGAGTTCAAGACGCTGGCTGAATGGCTGCAGTTCAATGTCGGCGCCGGTTGGGGAACGGACAAGTTCGAGGACAACGTCAAGGACGGCTACAAGTTTCCCGAAGCCTGGTCGTCCATCGATGATCGTTATGATGGCCGCGAGATCCTGGATACCCAGTTCGAGCGGCTGGAAAAGGCGCGTCAGGCACGGCTTCAGGTGCTGCGCAACGGCTTCAAGCTGAGCGACATCACCATTGTCGACAACGCCAGCCGGGCTCTCAAGTTCTCCGTCGATGTCAGCAGCGGCACGGACGGACACGGTGTGCCGACCGGGTTTGACGCCGAACGGCTGATATTCCTTCAGGTGACGGTCAAGGACAGCAAGGGCAACACGGTTTATGTGTCCGGTGACCGGGACCCCAATGGCGACGTTCGCGATGCCCACTCGCTTTACGTTCACAATGGCGAGCTGAAGCTCGACAAGGACCTGTTCAGCCTGCAATCCAAGTTCGTGGTCCGGTTGCTGCGTGGCGGTGAACGCGAACAGGTGCTGGCGGTGAACACTTCGACGGACGTTCTGCCGCTCGTTCGGCCGGAACGCCGGGCAACCACCATCTACGGCCGGCCGCGCGGGGCCAGAAAGCACAAGCAGAACCTGGAGCCGGGGGCGAGCCGTACCGCGACCTATGCCGTTCCCGCCGAGAACCTGAAACCGGGTGAACGCTATTCCATCTCGGTGAAGCTGATTTCCCAGATGGTGCCGGTCAACCTGATCGCGGCCATTCAGGGAGCGGGCTTCGACTACGGCATGAGCCCGGCCGGTATCGCGCGCAAGGTGGTGCAGGGCAGCTCCGTGCTGTGGACGCGCAAGGCGAGTGTCGTGCTCAAATGAGATATCAGGCAAGCAGAACTCGGGGACGGCGGTTCAGAGCGTGGGCAATCACGACGGTGGCTTCGGCTGCGCTTCTTCTGCAGGCCGGCGGGCAGGTATGGGCAGCGGGCAGTGCCTTGAGCGACGACCCAATTCCCATGGTCACGGAAGCGGAAGTCCGCAAGCATCAGGAAGAGAACAGCGGGCCTGCCCCCCTGATTGCCGGTGACCACCATTCAAGCGAATTGAGCACCGATGCAGTTCCGATCATAGCGGAAGATGAGGAGCCCGAACCGACGCCGCCGATCTTCCAGCGCGGCGAGAAATTCCTCGCCAGCGGAAATCTTGCGCCCGGTATCGAATTGCCGACAGGGGCAATCTGGCAACCGGCGCTTTGGGTGTTCGGCGACGCGCGCACCGCAATTGGCCACTATGCCAACGGCCTTGAAGATCCGCGCCAGTTCTGGGCGAGCCGTATCGACATCTTTGCCAATCTGAAACTGACACCCACCGAGCGGATCCTCATCGGGTTTTCGCCCTTGACGGAAAAACGCCGGAACACGGGCATTCTCTATACGGATGAAGGCGGCGTTGAATATGTCAACGGGCTCAATCCCTATGTGACAACACTGTTTTTCGAGGGGGAGTTCGGCGAGATTTTCCCGAACCTCGATCCGGACGACAACCGCAATTTCGACTTCGGATTTTCCATCGGCCGTCAGCCCCTGTTCTTTCAGGAAGGCATGATGATCAACGACAGTGTCGACGCGCTCGGCATCACGCGCGACACGATCGTCATTCCCGGCCTGACGCCGGATCTGAGAGCAACCGGCGTTTTCGGCTGGAACAATATCCGCCGCGGCGACAATGAACTCGACGACAGTGCCTTCCTTCTCGGCTTGTTCACCGAGGCCGATTTCCGCAAGAGCACGGCCAATCTGGATCTTGCCTATGTCATCAGTGATCAGGACGAGGGGGGAGACGGCTTCTATTTCGGGGCGTCCGCCGTACAGCGGTTCGGGCTTTACAATACGGCGTTCCGGATCAACACCTCGACCGCGATCGAAAAGCGAGGCCCGGCTGTCGACAACGGCGTGCTGATGTTTTCGGAAGTTTCGCGCACCGTGACGGCGTCTGAAAACGTCGTCTATGCCAACGCCTTCTGGGCTATCGGCAACTACACCTCCGCTGCCCGTGACAGCCTCACGGGTGGTCCTCTGGGGCAGGTTGGCATCCTGTTTGCCGCTCCGGCTGTTGGTCTGGGCGGGTCTGCACTTTCCAACCGGGCAGACAGCGTCTTCGGTGGATCTATCGGCCATCAGATGTTCTTCAACGAGGACAAGACACAGCTTGTTATGGAACTCGGTGGTCGCAAGGATACCGACGGCAGCGACGCCGGTGTGGTCGCATTCGGCGGCCAACTCTTGCATGCCCTCAACAACAGGAGCAGCATTCAGGTCGACGGGTTTGTTTCCGCCGGACAGGACCGGAAGGCGGGAACGGGACTGCGAATGGAACTGAGAACGAGGTTCTGATGAGAAACATCGGCTCATTTCTGGTCGGAAAGGCGGCCTGCTCATGATCCTGGCACTGCAAATCGGCGGTGGTACGATTGTTGCGCTCGCCCTGTTTCAGCTCTGCCTCGGTGTTTATTCATCTGTGGCGGCCGTCTTTCGCGAAAGACGTCTGGACGCCAGGCACCTGCAGCATTTCAACGATCTGGCACAGGCTGCCCTGCGCAATGCGGAAGTCGACAGGCTCAAGTCCGGAACGACCTGGGCCGGCAAACGCAAGTTCCGGATTGTCGAAAAGCGTGTCGAAAACAAATGCGGCGATATCTGCTCGTTCTATCTTCAGCCGCATGACGGAGGCGAGCTTCCACCGTTTCTGCCGGGCCAGTTCCTGACGTTCGAACTGCCGATTTCAGATCAGCCCGCACCAGTTATCCGGTGCTATTCCCTGTCCGACAGTCCCTCCCGTCTGGACCGGTACCGGGTCACGATCAAGAAACTGTCACCGCCGCCGGATGCCGGTGAAACCGTACCTGGCGGGCTATCCTCGACCTATTTCCATGCCAACCTCAAGGAAGGCGATGTCGTCGATGTGCAAGCGCCCAAGGGCGGTTTCGTATTGGACCTGCAATCGGAACGGCCGGTTGTCCTGATTGGTGGTGGTGTCGGCCTGACACCGGTGCTGTCCATGCTGAAAGCGCTTGACGATGCCGGCAGCCACCGCGAAGTGCATTTCTTCCACGCCGCGCGTAGCGGCGATGACATTGTGCTGTGCGACGAAATCCGGGAGATCGCCGAGCGGCGGAACAACGTCCATTACCGCGTGCTCTACAGCGCACCGACTGATGCTTGCGTTGAGGGACGGGATTACGATTGCCCGGGCTTCCTGACAGTTGATGTGCTGAAGCGGTATCTGACGTCTTCCAACTACGAGTTCTATGTTTGCGGCCCTCCGCAGATGATGTCTTCGTTGACGGAGCAGCTGCGCGATTGGGGCGTACCGGACAGCGATATCCACTTCGAGGCATTCGGGCCTGCGTCCGTCAAAACCGTCAAGTCGCCGACAAGTTCACGGGAGGCGGCTGAAAGCGTGCAGGTGGAATTTTCGCGCTCCGGCAAGAAGGTTTCCTGGCACGAGCAGGACGGAACGCTGCTGGATCTGGCCGAACGCAACGGCATCCGGGTCGCTTCCGGCTGCCGGGCGGGCAACTGCGGAACCTGCGCAACAGCGCTCAAGGAAGGCGACGTGACCTATGTCACGCGGCCCGCCAGCAGCCCGGCGCAAGGGTCCGTGCTCATGTGTATCGCTTGCCCGGGAGGCAATGTCATTCTGGACGCCTGACGACGCGAGAGGGTGTCCATCATTTTTGGATCAAAGGATTGAGGGATTGGATATGGCTGGATTACTGAAGGGCTTGCGCCAGGCGGCGTCCTGCCTTGCCGTGTGCGCTGTCGGATATCTCGTGCTGGCCGGACTTGCCCCGGCTCAGGCCGACCCGAGCATGATTGTCGGACCGAACGAATGTGCGGAATGCCACAAGAAGGAAACCTCGATCTGGCAGAACACGCATCACTTCAGCACCTTCAGGGATCTGCCCAAGAGTGAGGATGCCGAAAAGATCGCCGCCAACATGGGCGTGAAGCGACTTAAGGCGGAAAGCCTCTGCACCAACTGTCACTTCACCATGCAGACGGTGGACGGCAAGGAAAAGGCGATTGCCGGCAATTCCTGCGAGTCCTGTCATGGTCCTGCCAAGGAATGGTACAAGGTCCATTCGGATTTCAGCGGCAAGAAGGAAGGTCAGGAAACCGAGGCGGAAATTGCCGCACGCTGGGAAAAGGCCGAGGCAGCCGGCATGATCCGGCCCAAGATGACCTACGCATTGGCGAAAAACTGTTTCAGCTGTCACCTGGTGCCGAACGAGGAACTGGTGAATGTCGGCGGTCACACGCCCGGCAGTGCGTTTGAACTGGTTAGCTGGAGCCAGGGCGAGGTGCGTCACAACACCTGGTACAACAAGGGAAAGTCCAACCCGGAAGCATCCATCGAACGCAAGCGGATGCTGTTCCTCGTCGGGCGTATCGTCGAGCTGGAAACGGCACTGATCGGTGTCAGCAAGGCGACCGAGAAGAAGGACTACGCCGTGAAGATGGCCAAACGGGCAAGTAATGCCACGAAGGTCATGGCAAGTCTTGCCAAGCTGTTGCCCGAGGCGCCCGAACTGGGGGAGATCCAGGAAATCGCAAGTGGTGCCAAGCTCAAGCTGAACAACCAGGATGAGCTGACCGATGCCGCGGCAAAGATCTCCGTGCTCGGCCTCAAGTTTGCCGACACCTACGACGGGACGACGTTCGCCGCGGTCGACAAGTACATTCCGGGAGCCGACAAGTTCAAGGGACCCGTGACGCAGTAGGGAGCCGGACTGTTGGATCAGGAGCTTCGCGACGAGCGAAACCGGCGCTGGGACGAGCCATTCGGCAAGGAACCGCTGGACCGGGAGACGGTGGACCGTGTGCTGGCCCTGCCGGCGTTTGCCGACGTCAATCCGGCCGACTTTCCCTCGTGGCTGCCGGTTGCAAGCGTCATTGCGAATGATGGCCGGATCAGGACCTTTCAAAAGGGCGAAACTGTCCTGCGCAAGGGTGACTATGGAAGTTCGCTGTTCATCATTTTGTCCGGATCCGTGTTCGGCCTGACTGCGTCTGCGCCGACCGCCGGCTCGGGCCGCAAGCAACAGAAATCCTGGCGCAGGTCGCTTGCGCAACTGTTCGCGCGCAAGCGTCCGCCAGAGTACCGCCCTGCGCGGCGGCGGTCTCGCAGACCTTCGTCCGTGGCCGCTTCAATCAGTGAAGGCATACGAGCAAATACGGTGGACGCTGCCCTGCGTGTCGACGCGGACGAGCTGATCGCGAAGCATGAGACTTTCCTGCTGGAAGCGCCGCAGATGTTCGGCGAGCTGGCCGCCCTGACCCGAAGCCCGAGGCGCGCGACCATCTATGCCCTTGAGGACGACACTGTCCTGTTCGAGCTGCGCTGGCAGGGGCTGCGCGAAATTCGAGACTGGTCGGATGGCTTCCGCAAGCAGATCGACCAGCTTTACCATGAACGCGGTTTGCTGACCCGGTTGCAGGAATGCCCGGTCTTTGCCCATGTCGACAGCTCAGCGCTGGCGGAAATCGCAGAAGAGGCCCTGTTTGAAACCTATGGCAATTTCAACTGGACTCACCGGTTCAAGACTGAAATTTCCAAGGAGGATGGTGCGCAGCACATCATCCAGCAGGAGCCGGTGATTTGTGAACAGGGCAGTCACGTCGACGGTTTGTTGCTGATCAACAGTGGCTTTGCCCGGGTCAGCGAACGGATCGATCACGGCGACAGGACCATAGGTCATCTGTCGAAAAACGACGTTTTCGGACTGGATGCGATTGCGGCGTTTGCGCGGGACAAGGTTTCTCCGGTTCTGGATACGAGCCTGCGGGCCATCGGCTATGTCGACGTCATCCGCATTCCGACGCATCTGGTCCAGAAACATGTATTGCCGGGGCTCGATCCTTCCTTCCTGCGGCAGGGCAGGCCGGATGATCGTGACGGCACGCGCGGGGAACTGCGCCAGGGCATGATGGACTTCCTCGTCGATCACCGTTTCATCAACGGTGAGGAAGCCATGCTGATCAACCTGGAGCGCTGTGTCGGCTGTGACGATTGCGTGCGCGCCTGCGCGACCGCCCACGACAACAACCCCCGCTTCGTTCGGCAGGGGAGCCGGTTCGAGAACGCGATGATCGCGAGCGCCTGCATGCATTGCACCGATCCGGTTTGCCTGATCGGCTGCCCAACCGGCGCCATTCACAGGGCCGAGGACAGCGGAACTGTCGTCATTGACGACAACACCTGCATCGGCTGTGCGACCTGCGCCAATTCCTGTCCGTACAGCAATATCCGGATGGTCGAGATCCGTGACGAGAACGGGCAGTTCGTGACGGATCGCGAAGGGCAGCCCATCAGCCGGGCGACCAAATGCGATCTGTGCGCCGATCAGCTGACGGGCCCTGCCTGTGTCCAGTCCTGTCCGCATGACGCGCTTGCGCGCGTCAACATGCGCGACACCGAAAGACTGCTGGAGTGGCTGAAATGAGCTGGCTCCTCAATCGCAACATCCTGTTGAAGCTTGGTACGGCCGCTGTTTTGCTCGCGGTTTTCATGACCGTAAACCAGGCTTACCGGATCTCGTTGCGCGACAGCCAGTTCCTCAACGGTTGGGTTCTGGTGGCGGTCATGGCCGGCATGCTGCTGCTGACGTTTCGCAAGCAGTTGAGCACGTTGCCGCTCGGGCGCGTGCGCCACTGGTTGCAGGTGCATTATTACCTCGGGTTCCTGACCATCGGCGTCTTTCTGGTGCATACGCATCTTCGGTTTCCGAATGCGCCGCTGGAATGGCTCTTGTGGATCCTGTTCGTGCTGGTTTCGGCAAGTGGCTGTGTCGGCGGTTTTCTGGCCCGGATCGTTCCCGTGCGTCTGGAAGGCCGAGGTGACCGGGTCCTGTTTGAGCGCATTCCCGTGTTGCGCGCGCAAATCGCGGACGAGGCGGAAACTCTGGCGCTGGCGTCGTTGGAAGACGGCAGTTCCGTCAGCCTTGCCAATGTCTACCAGCGGGAGCTCGGCCGGTTCTTTGCGCGGCCGCGGTATGTGTTCGCGCATCTGCGTCAGTCGAGCCTGCCGATTTCGCGGATCATGGGCGAGTTGCAATCGATCGAGCGGTATCTGGACGGCAAGGGCAAGGAGCGTCTGGAACGGATGCGTCAGCTGGTGCGCGCCAAGAACGACCTTGATTTCCAGTATGCCAACGGCGGATTGCTGAAACTCTGGCTGTTTGTGCATGTACCGCCAACTTATGCCCTGATCCTGGCAATCCTGGCGCATGTCGTTGTTGCCTATGCCTTTTCGAGCGGAATTGCCTGACCATGAGCCTGTTACGCAGAATTGGTGTTCAGGAACGCCGTTATGAGCGGCCGCAGGACGACTGGGTCTGCGGACATCTTGCCGACGGGTGTCCGTGTCGTCTGGGACCGGACCGGAAGGGAAACTGCAGGGCGGGGCCTGCCTGCCAGCCTGTACAGGACGGTGACCGATGGATTTGCCGGCGCTCGAGCCAGGAAGGCGGACCTTGCGAAGATGGTCCGCTGCCGGACGGAAGTTGCTGTCTGAACCAGGAACCCTGCGTGCCGAAGCCGAGCCTGCGCAAGCGCAGGCGGCGGGCAGCAGTCTGGCTCACTGCGCTGACTGCCGGGCTCGTGGCGATCATTCTCTCCGGCGGGGTGGCAAAGAACTATCTGATGCCGGGCCGGCTTGCAGCCCAGCACGCCAACCTGACAGATTGCCAGTCGTGCCACGCCGACGCACGTCCGCAAGGCCTTGGCTGGCTTCATGGCCTTGCCGCAACAGCTGCAGGACCGAAACAGACAGCAGCGCTCTGCACCACCTGTCACGACGTTGGTTCGCAGCCGTTCACGGCACATACGACGCCGGTTGAACAGCTCCGGCAGATGACACTTGCCCGCACGGCGGAAGTCGGCACCGGGCGTGATCAGAGCTGGACAAACCGGATCAAGTTCTCATTGCCGATGGCAGGGCAGACGCAAGGTAGCGCAGATACCGGGTCGCAGAACATCTATTGTGCCACCTGTCACCAGGAGCACCAGGGAAGCCTGGGCAAACTGACCGAAGTTTCCAATGACAGGTGCCAGACCTGCCATGTCGAGAAGTTCGGGCGTTTCGAGGACAGTCATCCGCAATTCGCAGGCTATCCCTTTTACCAGCGCACCAGCATCATTTTTGACCACAAGTCGCATTTCGGAAAGCACTTCCCGGATACCGCCGAGAAGCCCGATGGTGCCGGCAAGGTTCCGGCCATGTGCGAGACCTGCCATGAGGCGGGGAACGACGGCCGCTACATGGCAGTTCGAGATTTCGAAGGCATGTGCGCGACCTGTCACAGTGGCGACATTCTCGGCCAGACCATCGTGAGCGGACCGAAGGGCACGAATTTCCTCTCTGTTCCGGGCCTGGACGTCGAAACGCTTGCGGAACGGGGGATCGACGTCGGGTCCTGGCCGGAAAGGTCCGAGGCAGGAATTACGCCCTTCATGCGGGCGCTTCTGGCGCTGGTGCTGGACGGCCGGGATATCGTGGGAGAAGTGTCGGACCTGGATCTTCTGGATCTGCGGGAGGCTGATGAGGACGCTTTGGCAAGGGTCCAAACGCTGGCCTGGGCGGTGAAGCAGTTGCTCGCAAATATCGAGCGTGATGGCCTTCCTGCCGCCATGGGCGCCGGGGCAGCGGACAGCGAAACCATGACGGACCACAGGCAAATGGCGCTGATGGTCGGTGTGATGCCACACGACGTGATCGCCGCCGCCAACCGGGAATGGTTGCCGGATCTCGCCGAGGACCTTGCCCGCCACGCCGACGGAACGCCAACCCGCGCGTTCGAGGAAGCCCGGCAGGAGGTTGAAGAGAACGAAGCGGTACAAACCGAAGAGGCCGCGCCGGACACCCTTTCCGGGGTGGACGACAGCGATATTCTGGCCGGGACAGACGATGCCGCCAGCGAAGGCCATGGTACGGATAGCCTCATCCTTGGCGGCGGAACGGATGATGGCGCAGAGCTGGCTTCCGAGGACCTGTTGCTGGCGCCTGCAGGAGCCGATGACGCATTGGCCGGCAAGACAGATACCGACGATGACATTCTTGCAGACGAAGGCTCGTTGGTTGAAGACGATCTTCCCATAGAGGATGACGCAGGCGCCGACGTGTCGGACGGCTTGGACATCCTGGTGGAGGAGGACGCTTCGAGCAGCTCCGAGGGGGACGCTCTCCTCGGCCAGCCTGCGGGCGGAGAGGAAATACTTGCCGGTGACGATATTCTTGCCGGTGAGGACATCCTTGCGGCAGACGAAGGCGGAACGGGCCTGTTGAGCGATGCGGCCGAACCTGTCGACACATCGACTTCAACTGACGACCCCTCTGCGCAAACCCGGGAGGAACCTTTCGATCCGGAAAACTGGGCTCTTTACGGCGGCTGGTACCGGCAGGACCATACGATCCGGTATCGTCCGACAGGACATGAAGACCCCTTCCTGAAAACATGGCTCGATTATTCGAGCCATGCGGCAACGGATCAGGAAAAGGCCCTGCGGGATCCCGTGTTTGCCTCGCTCAGTGACCCGGGCGCGGTGGGCCGTTGCACCAAGTGCCACAGCGTCGACACGGCTGGCGTTGAAAAGGCCGTGCGCTGGCACCCCTTCGATCCCGCTCAGGTGACGACACGTTTCACGCGCTTTTCTCACGACCCGCACATCAGCGCAGTCGGAACGGAAGGGTGCGTGACGTGCCACGCGCTCACCACGGGGGCGGACACCTATCTGAAGAGCTACGAGCAAGGTGACCCTGCCATCCACGCTCCGAACTTCACCCCGATCGACAAGGCCACTTGCGCGACCTGCCACACGGAACGTGCGGCTGGAGAGGAATGCACGCTTTGCCACCAGTATCACACGGGCGGATTCAGCCTGCCGCTGGTCAGAACCGAGGTGCCGAAGGAATAGCGGGTTGCAGGGGTGCTCCGCAGGCAAGCGTCAAGTCGCAGGTGTCAGTCGAAAGCAATGGCGTATTTGCCGCGCCCAAGGCCGGCGTCGAGTGAGACGGACTTCAGGTAGTCTTCTTTGGCCTGGTCGCGTTGACCCAGTTGCAGCCTCAGGTTCGCACGGCTGTAGTAGGCCTTGGCAAATCCGTCGCTGTGGGCGATTGCAGAGTTGAAGTCGTCTTCCGCCTTGTTCAGATGGCCTGCGGCAAGATGAGCCTTGCCGCGGTTGTAAAGGGCAAGGGGGTGGTTGGCGACAAGCTTCAGGACCACGTCGTAATCGGCAATCGCCGCGGCGTAATCTTCAAGTTGAGCCTGGGCGAAACCACGGTTGAAACGCGCAGCGGCGTAATTGGTGTTGATCGCCAGGGCTTTGTCGTAGTCGGCTATCGCTTCCCGGTATTGGTCGAGCTTGCGCTTGGCGTATCCACGGTTGTTGTAGGCTGCGGCATATCCGGGCCGCATCTTCAGAGCGACATCGTAATTGGCGATGGCAGCGCCATAATCGCCCATCATGCGGTAGACCAGCCCTCTGTTGTTGTAGGCTTCCGGAAACTCGGGGCGAAGCCGGATGGCAACAGTGTAGCGAAGCAGCGCGGCTGAATAGTCTTTCGACTTCGCCAGTGCCAGTCCCCGGTTGTAGTAGGTATTGGCAAGTCGGCGTTGCAATGGCGCTTCGATCAGGCGGAAGTCCTGACAAGCCGTCTGAAAATCCTGCGTCTGGTCCAGGGTAAAGTCGACGTCCGGCCCTTTGCCCTGTTTCCAGTCCGATGCCTTGTGCCCAGTGATCGAATAAACGTAATTGCGGGTTTCATCGGGAAGGCGCCCGCGCCCACGGCGCCAGTTATCGACACGGTCTTCCCCGGCATTATAGGCCGCGGCCGCCAGCCCAAGGTTGCCGTAACCTTTAAAAAGATATCCCAGCAAGCGGGATGAAGCTTCAATGGCTTCCACTGGCTCGAATGAGTTTTCAAGGCCCCAGTTGGCGGCGGTGTAAGGCATGAACTGGGCAATGCCTTCCGCACCGGCCGGGCTGATCGCGTTGGGGTCGAAACGGCTTTCCTTCCAGATCAACTTGGCGAAGAAACCCGGTGGCAGGCCTTGTTTATTCGCAGCCGCCTCGATGGTGCTGCACATCTGCTGCAGGAAGGCAGCCTCGTCCAGGACCGTGTATAACGGTCCATGTTCCTTGCGCACTGTCTCGGCTGCCGCCCGGGCGGCAAGAACAGGTGCCATGATGACCGTTTCCGCAGGCTCGGCTGCGTAGGAAGACCCGAAACCGGAAAGGCATGCTGTGCCGGCAATCGCAAGGAGGAGAAACTGTCGAAGTGCCTTGGTCAACGCAGGTCCGTCAATCGGGTGAAAGGCGCACGTCATGTGCGGCGGCAATAATAGCTTCCCCGGCAGGCCAGCTCAATGTCTGCACTGAAGGCTGCAAACCTGTCGAAAACCTGTGTCAGGCAGGGGCTGACAACAGGTTCTGCGCAAGTGCCGGAAGGTCCTTGAAGCTCGAAAAGGACACAGCATGTGGAATCTCGGAAATGGGACGTTTGCGGTAGCCTTCGGTGAACAGGGCAAAGGGCATGCCCGCATTGACAGCCGTTTCGGCATCGACCTCGCTGTCGCCGACGTAAACGACCGGACCGCCGCCGAGGGACGATTGCAGGTAATGCAACCCGGCCGGGTCCGGTTTGCGCTCCGTCAGGCTGTCCCCGCCGACCAGGCCCTGGAAGTAACGCGACAAACCCAGGTCCTCGATAATCTTCTCGGCGGGCCGCTGCGGTTTGTTGGTGCAGATCGCCAACGTGTGTCCGGACTGCAGCAAGTGGTTGAGCGTGGCTTCGACGTCAGGGTAGGGGGCCGTCATATCGGTCGCATGCGCCTGGTAATCCTCCAGGAAGCTCGAAATGAGACGTGTGCGATCTCGCGTCTGCAGGCCGGTGGCATCGATGATACGGTCAACCAGCGTCGGAATGCCGTTGCCGATGAAGGAGCGGATGGTTTCAAGCGGCAGCGCCGGCAGGCCTTCGCCTTCCAGAAGGCGGCATGCCGCTGCATGAAGATCCTGGGCGCTGTCGATCAGCGTGCCATCGAGGTCGAAAATCAGAATCGGATTCATGCAGCCTTCCATTTGATGGAGCATCCCATGGACGGGATCTGGTCTTCCGGTCCCTTGCCCGTTTCTGCAACCTGTCGCATTGCTTCGAACAGATCACGCCGAAGGTCTGCTGGCCCCGTCTCCTTGCGGGAGGCATCAAGTCGCCCACGGTACTGAAGTTCCAGCGCTGAATTGAAGCCGAAGAAATCCGGTGTGCAGACCGCGTCATAGGCGCGGGCGACAGACTGGTTTTCGTCAAAGAGGTAAGGGAAAGGGAAGTTTTCCCGCTGTGCAAGTTCTGTCATTTTCTCAAAACTGTCTTCGGGATAGCTCTCGACGTCATTGGCACTGATTGCAGCAACACCGATGCCAATCGCCTGCAGGTCACGGGCATCGCGCAGGATCCTGTCACGGACGGCAACCACATAGGGACAATGGTTGCAGATGAACATGATCAGCGTGCCCTTGGGGCCGGCAATGTCTGAAAGCTTGTAGGACTTGCCGTCGGTCGCGGGCAATTCGAAATCGGGTGCTTTCCAGCCAAAATCGCAAACAGGCGGAATGGCGGCCATCGTGTCGTCTCCCCTTGGAATGATGCGCTTTGTCAAAAGGATAGAGTAGGTCACCCCATGGAAGAAATGAAGTGACCGGACGGAGGAAATTCGCCAACAGCAAATGGCCGGAGCGCCAGCATCCGGCAAGATGGCAAGCGCTGAAAGAGATAATCAACGACCGGTAAAGCGCACTGGCTCGACCCCAGGCAAACGAAGACGCATTCCACGGACCGACCGGATTTGTGGCATCGGCCCGGCAATCCGGACCGGTGCCGGGCTGTTGTTTCAGAGCCAGACCTGTTTCGGATCAGGCAGCGGAATTGCGTCGAGCAGAGTGCGTGTGTAGTCCGCTTTCGGATTGGCGAAGAGTTCTGCCGTTTCGGAGTTTTCGACAATCTCGCCCTTGTAGAGCACCAGAATGCGGGTACACAGCCGCCGGATCACCGAGAGATCATGACTGATGAAGGCCAGGGTGAGACCGAGGTCCTTGACGAGGCTCTCAAGCAGGTTGAGCACCTGGGCCTGGGAGGACACATCGAGCCCGGACACGATCTCGTCGGCCAGGATGAAGTCGGGTTTCAGGGCGATTGCCCTTGCTATCCCGACGCGCTGGCGTTGACCGCCGGACAACTCGTGTGGATAGCGGGTCGCGAAATGCCGGGGCAGGCCAACCATGTCGAGTGCTTCGTCGACCCGGCCCTTGATGTTGTCGAGCCCCTGAAGGCGCAGTGGCCCGGCAATGATACCGCCGACACGCCGGCGAGGATTGAGTGAAGACATCGGGTCCTGAAAGATCATCTGGAAGCGCCGGCGCAAGGGCCGCAGGCTGTCCTCATGAAGATGGGTGATGTCAGTGCCTTCAAACCGGATCGCGCCACTGTCCGGTTCGATCAGGCGGATCAGTGCCCTGCCGAGCGTGGATTTGCCTGATCCGGACCCTCCGACAATGCCGAGGACTTCGCCCTTGGGAATATCGAAGGATAGCCCTTTCAGTACGTCGATCCGCGGTGCCGCGCCCAGAAGCGGTTTGCGGGACATGTCCGGAAAGGAGACGTGCAGGTCTTTCAGCTCGTAGATGATATCGCTCATGGCCGGGCTCCTGCCTTCAATTGTGCGTCGAAGGCAGCCACTTCAGCTTCCACCGCTTTCGTCACGCCTTCCGGCACAGGTGTCAGTGAGCCTTGCGGGTCTGTGTATTTCGGCGTTGCCGCGAGCAGGGCCTTCGAATAGGCGTGCGAAGGCGCGGCAAAGAAGTTCTCGACGGAGGTTTCTTCAATCACCTTGCCCGCATAGAGCACTGTCAGTGACTGGGCTATCTTCGAGACGACACCCAGATCGTGGGTGACGAACAGCAGAGCGGTGCCGTGGCGCTGCTGCATTTCGCGGATCAGCTTGAGGATCTGCTTTTGAACGGTCACGTCGAGCGCTGTCGTCGGCTCGTCGGCGATGATCAGCTTCGGTTCGGCGGCAAAGGCGGACGCAATCAGGATGCGCTGGCGCATGCCGCCGGACAGTTCGTGCGGATAGGCCTTCATCACCCGTTCCGGTGACTGGATGTGGACCTCTTCCAACAGCTCCAACGCCCGTTTCTCGGCATCCGGGCGTTTCCAGCCGAGAATATCCACCAGCCTGTCCGTGATCTGCGGCCCGACACGGCGGGATGGATTGAGCGCGGTGAGCGGGTCCTGTGGTATCAGAGCCGCGCGGGCGCCAATCCGCTGGCGTCTTGCCTTTTGGGAAAGCGTCTGCAGGTCTTCCCCGTCGAGCAGGATCTTGCCCCCGGTCAACCTTGCGGCCTTCGGCAGAATGCCGAGAACAGCCTTGCCGATCATGCTCTTGCCCGCGCCACTTTCCCCGACAAGTGCACGCACCTCACCAGGCTCCACATCAAGCGAGACATGCCGGAGCAGCGGCATGCCGTTCTTCAGCTGGACCGTCAGGTCCTGAATGGACAAAAAGCTCATCGCAGCACCGGATCGAAATGGTCCTTCAGGCCTTCGCCGAGCTGGGAAAAGCTCAGCACCGTCAGGAAAAGCGCGAACAAGGGAAACACCAGAACCCACCAGGCCTGATAGATGGAGGTACGGCCTTCGGCAATCATGCCGCCCCATGTCGGTTGGTCCGTGGAAATGGACAGGTTCACGAAGGACAGGATCGCCTCGACGATCACCGCGATACCCATTTCCAGCGTCAAGAGGGCTACGATGGTCGGCAGGACGTTCGGCAGGATCTCGGTCAGGGCGGTGCCGAAACGGGTGCGGCCGGCAACCTGCGCCGAAGCCACATAGTCCATCGCCCCCTGGCTCATCGCTTCAGCCCGGACGACGCGCGCAAAGCGGGTCCAGTCGATGACGACAATGGCAATGATGACGGACATCAGTCCGGTTCCCAGAACCGCAATCAGCAGGATTGCAAAGAGAACCGGAGGGAAGGCCATCCAGATGTCGATGAAGCGCGAGATCACCAGATCCGCCCAGCCCCGGTAGTACCCTGCGATCAGGCCAAGCGTTGCCCCGATAAGACAGGTAAGCGTCCCGGCGACCAGCGCCACGATCAGCGCAAGTCTTGCGCCATAGAGCATGCGGCTGAGCACGTCGCGGCCGAGGCTGTCGGTTCCCAGCAAATAGGCCGGGTCGGCGCCTTGTTCGAAGAAGGGCGGCAGACGTCCGGCGAAAAGATCCTGTGCCAGCGGGTCATGTGGGCTGATCAGGGGAGCGAAGACGGCTGCCAGCACCAGAAAGGTGAGCCAGCCGCCACTGAGCCAGAGCCGAAGGCCGGGCAGGCGACGGATATGTCCACGGGCGTCACGCATGGCGCAGCCTCGGGTTCAGGGCGGCATAGGCCATGTCCACCACCAGATTGACCATCGTGAAGAGCAGGGCGAAAATCAGGACGATGCCCTGGATCAATGGCAGGTCTCGGTTGATCACCGCGTCAATCGCCATGTTGCCGAGACCTTCATAGGAAAACAAGCGTTCGATGATAACCGTACCGCCGATGAGAAATGTGAACTGGACGCCGATAAGCGTCAGCGTGGGAAGGATCGCGTTCGGCAGGGCATCGCGCAGGATGATCGAGCTTTCCGAATAGCCCTTTGTTCGGGCCAGGGTGATGTAGTCGTCGTGCATGCATTCCTTCAGGGATTGCTTGAGGAGCTGCAGGATAATGGCTGCCAACGGGATCGCCAGCGCAAGCGCCGGCATGAGCATGTGCCCCATGAGATCCAGAACCACATCGAACCGGAACCGGGCGAGCGCTTCGAAGAGATAGAAATTGGAGCTGAACTCGAACCCGAGCGAAGGCGATATCCGGCCGGAAATGTGAAACAGCGGCCACAGCACGCCGAACAGCAGGATCAGCGCCAGGCCCCAAAGGAAATCCGGCAGGGACAGCGCAATGCCGCCGGCAACGTCGATCCCGCCTTCCACCTTGGAACCGCGGTAGAGCGTTGCCGTGAGAGCGGCAGCACCTCCGATGATGACGGCGATCAGCAAGGCCATGACCGAGAGTTCCAGCGTGGCCGGCAAACGGCCGATCACCAGGTCGTAGACCGGCTGGCGCAGGGTGATGGACGTGCCGAAATCACCCTGGATCACGTTGGAGATCCAGATCACGAACTGTTCGAAGATGCTCTTGTCGAGTCCGTAAAGTGCTTTCAGCCGGTCAATGTCGGCATCTGTCGCCCCGGGCGGCAGCATCATGGCGATGGGGTTGCCAGGAACGACCCGGATGACCACGAACACGATGATCGCGGCCCCAAGCAGGGTGATAAGTGTTGTGATGAGGCGCGTCAGCAGCGCGCGCACGATTTGCATGACGGTATTTGGTCCAAAAATCGGAAAAAGTCGCCGCAACACCCCGGGAGCAAGCTTTAGAGGGTGTTGCGGCGAAGGCGGGTTCGAAAATTCCGGATTTTTAGGAACGCGTCATCAACGCAGGCAGCAGCGCGCCGGAAGCATGCGGCGTGACCTTGACCTTGTCGCTGTGCAGGATCGGCTGGACATACTGCAGGAGCGGAATGACCAGAGCATTTTCTGCAATGTGGCGATCGACTTCCTTCCAGCCTTCGATACGCTTGTCCTCGTCAGCCTCGCCCCAAAGCGGCAAGATCTTCTGCATCAGCTCTTCGCCATCCCAGACGGAGTGAGGTGAGGGGCCGAACATGGCGAAGCCGGTCGAGGTGGTCGGGTCGCCAATGGCATTGCCCCAGTTGTAGAAGGCTGCCGGGGCCAGCGTATCGGCCGCGCGCAATTCGTAATGCTTGGCGATTTCGTAGACTTCGATTTCCGCCTCGATGCCGATCTTGCGCCACAAGCCGACGATGGCCTGAATGATCTCGTAATCCTTGGGCTTGAAGCCGCGGGTGGTCTGGATCTTGAACTTGACCGGATTGTCCGGACCGAAGCCGGATGCCGCCAGCAGTTCCTTCGCCTTGTCCGGGTCGTAGGGAACCGTGATCGAGGCATCATAAGCGGAATAGTCGGGTGTCTGCAGCGTGTCGATGGGCACGCCGTATCCCGACAAGAGACGCTCGATAATGGTTTTCTTGTCGATGGAATAGGCCATCGCCTTGCGCACGTTTTCGTCCAGCATCGGATCGACATCGTTGATGAAAATCATGCCGATGTCGGAGATCGGGGCTGCGGTGCCGACGATGCCGTCGTTTTCCTTCAGCCGGTCGAATTCCTCGTAAGGCATTTCCAGCGTGACATGCGCATTGCCCGACATAACCTCGAAGGTTCGGCTGGACGCATCGGTGACAAACTTGATCGTGACTGTCTTGAACTCCGGTGCGCCGCCCCAGTAGTTCTCGTTGGCTTTCAGCCGGACGAACGCGTTGCGCTCGAACTTGTCGACCATGTAAGGCCCGGTGCCGATCGGCTTGGCCTCGAAGCCGTCTGCGCCGACTTCCTCATAGTATTTCTTCGGCATCACATAGCCGGTCAGGAAGCTCATCCACTTGAAGATGGTGGGCTCATATTCCTTGACGTCGGCAGTGATCTTGTTGCCGTCGATCTGGAAGTTGCCGACCTTGCCCCAGATGAACTGGATCGGATTGCCCGTGTCAGGATTGCCAGCGCGTTCCAGCGACCAGACGATGTCTTCCGGTGTCAGCGGATCACCGTTGTGCCAGGTGACGCCTTCGCGCACATCCATCCAGATCTTCGACTTGTCGTCGTTCCAGCCCCAGCCGGTGATGATGCCCGGTGCAAAGCTGAGGTCCGTGTTCTGATGAATGAACATGTCGAACACGGACTGGTAGATGCCCTGGATGGTTGGGTTGACCGCGGACGGGCCGACCGTCGGATCCCAGCTCGGCAGGTTGACGTTATAGGCGATCACCAGTTCTTCGATGTCGCTGGCGAATGCTACCGGTGTTCCGACGGCTGTCAGCAATCCGCTGGCGGCCGCACTTTTAAGCAGTGTGCGTCTTGAAACTCTCATGGTTACTGTTCCCCATTTTACCTCTGGTGCCGGTGCGTTTGTTTTTGTCGCTATCCGGCAAGTTTTTGTGCAAGCAGATATCCGGGCCCTGCGCCGGTTCCCGCACCGGGCCAGACGGCCGCGCCGGTGTGGTAAAGGTTTCCAACCGGCGTCGTTCCGTCGGCAAAGCCGCGTACGGGCCTGAACATGAAATGCTGGGTCAGATGATGGCTTCCGCAGACCTGGTCTCCTCCGACCAGGTTGGGATTGTCCGCCTCCAGCAGGGCGGGCGATACGATATGGCGGCCGAGGATCTTGGCCCTCGTGCCGGGGGCATAACGTTCCAGAATATCGAGTGCGCGTTCGGCAAACGGCTCCGCCGCTTCGGTCCAGTCGGTGGCCGTGATCTTGCCGGCGGCATCACCCTTGATGGTGCCGGGTGCCATGCGGACCTGAAGCCAGAGAACATGCTTGCCCTCCGGTGCCCGGCTCGGGTCGACGACTGTGGGCTGACCGCAGACAATCACCGGTTCTTCCGGCAGTAGGCCGGCCTGGGCCTGTGCATAGGTTCGTGCCATCTGATCGAGGTCCGGAGCCATATGCACATAGGCGAATTTTTTCAGCTCTTCGCCTGCGGTCCAGTCTGGCAGGGCGTCCATGGCAAGATGAATCATCATCGTGCCCGGCGCATGTGCTGATTTCTTCAGACCCAGGTCATACCGCGCGTTGCCGGTTTCACCCGCAAGTTTCAGCAAGGCGGATGGGGCGACGTTGGCGATCACCGCCTTGCGGGACATGATCTGCCGACCGTCCTTGAGCTCGATGCCGCGTGCCTGTCCATTCTCGACAATCACGCGCGTGACTTCTGCATTGCAGGTTAGCGATCCGCCCGAAGCCTCGATCTGCGAAACCATGGCCTTGACGATCGTATCCGCACCGCCCTGACCCAGGACCATGCCGAAGGCCTGATTGACCATGCCTTCCAGGTAGGGGAACAGCGCGCCGCCTGAAATGTCGGGTGCAAAATCCAGATGCATCCCCCAGGCAGCAAGAAGGGCACGCACCTTCGGGGATGTGAAGGTTGTGTTCAGCCAGTCGCGCGGCGAGGATAGCAGAAAGCGGGCAAGGTCCAGCACGCCGTCCGAACCGCTTTTTCGCCACTCCTTGAACAATATATATGCAAATGCACGTTTTTTTGCCGGAGTACCCAGAAGCGCGAACAAGGTCTCTGCGCGTCCCGGGAATTCCGACGTCAGCGCCCGCCAGACACGTGCGTCTTCCGGGCAGATCTTTTCGATTCGCGAAGCCGTCGTTTCCAGGTCGTTGCTGACACCAAGCCAGGTGCCGTCCGGAAAAACGGAAGAGAAACAATTGGATGCTGGCGCGAAAGCCAGCCCGTGGCTGCCCAGTTCCTCGGAGTATTGCTTGAAGAAGGCGGAACCTGCAAACAGGGAAAGGTTCATGGCCGCCCAGTCGTGGCGGTAGCCGGGTAGCGTGTACTCGCCCGATTTGACCGCACCGCCAGGTTCCCCCGCGCGCTCGAAGACACCGACTTTCCAGCCTTGAGCTGCAAGATGAACAGCGCAGGCAAGGCTGTTATGCCCGCTGCCAATTATGACGCCGTCCAACACCTCGGTCACGATCAATCCCCTCCGTTGTTCGCAGAAGATAATTGCAAATACAAATAAATCTGTCTAGCATTGAATTGTGATAACGAGCCGACAGGCCACAGAGGTACAGAGGGAATGATTATGTCTGCAGAGAGCGCGCTCAGCGGGCTTGGAGCTAAACTCCTGTCCGGAGAAGTGGAAGTGGTGGATTGCACGGGCGTTCTGGGTCCGAATACGCCGATCCTGCAACTTCCGCCTGATTTTGCAAAGAATACGCCGAAGGTCGAGATCCACAAGATCAGTGAATATGACGCTGACGGTCCCTTCTTCGCCTGGAACTGGATGGTTCTGGGTGAGCACTCCGGAACGCATTTCGATGCGCCACATCATTGGATTACCGGGAAGGACTACAGCGACGGCTTTACGGACACACTGGATGTGCAGCGTCTGATAGCCCCGGTCAATGTGATCGACTGCTCCAAGGAAAGCGCTGCTGATCCTGATTTTCTGCTGACTGCGGATTTGATCAAGGCCTGGGAAGCCGAGCACGGCGAGATCGGTGCAGGTGAGTGGGTTGTGATGCGCACCGACTGGGACAAACGCGCCGGCGATGAAGCCGCGTTCCTCAATGCCGACGAAGCGGGCCCGCACAGCCCCGGACCGACACCCGATGCGATTGAATATCTGCTGTCGAAGAAGATCGTAGGCTGGGGCAGCCAGTGCATCGGCACTGATGCTGGTCAGGCCGGTGGCATGGAGCCGCCGTTCCCGGCACATAACCTGTTGCACAGGGACAATTGCTTCGGTTTGGCATCGCTTGCCAATCTCGACAAGCTGCCGGCGAAGGGGGCGATCCTGATTGCCGCTCCGCTGAAAATCGAACGCGGCACTGGTAGCCCCATCCGGGCACTGGCTCTGGTTCCGAAAGCCTGAGGCGTCTCGAAATGGCCGCTCCGCACGTAATCGTCGGCTCCGGTATAAATGCCCTCGTCGCGGCAGCAATGCTGTCGCGCAGAGGGGAGCCGGTTCTGCTTCTGGAACGCTCAGATGTCCTTGGCGGCTGTATGCGGACAGAGGAAATCACGCTGCCCGGATTCCGGCACGATGTGATGGCGGCCACCTTCGTTCTTTTCATAACCTCACCTGCCTATGCGGAGTTGGCGGAAGATCTTGGCCGGCATGGTCTTGAATTCTGCCACACGCCGCACCCGACCGCCGTTTTACGGCCGGGAGGGGAGGCGCTGAAGCTGACGATGGACCGCGCGGCCAACATTGCAGCCTTCGAGGCCCTCGCGGCAGGCGACGGCAAGCAGCATGCGGCCGACGTCGGTGGTATCGAAGCCGATGCGGAGTTTCTGTTTGCCTTGCTGGGCAGCCCGCTCTGGTCCGGCAAGATGGCGCGCCTGATGCTCGCCCAAGCCTGGAAACGTGGCCTTGGCGGATTGAAAGCGTGGCTCGGTGCCTGCCTGCAGCCAGCTCGTGGCTGGCTGGAAGGAAGCTATCGGAGCGAAACCCTGCAGGCACTTTGGGCGCCCTGGGTCCTGCACACCGGTTTGACGCCGGAAAGTACCTATTCGGGTCAGATGGGCCGGGTGATTGCTTTTGCGCTGGAAGCTGCAGGGGCACCGGTGGCCAAGGGCGGCTCCGGCTCCGTGCCGGAGGCGTTCCGAAAATTGATTGAGGCCAAGGGTGGCAAGATCCGCACCGGTGTCGATGTCGAACGTATCCTGGTGAAGGACGGCAAGGCAGTCGGCGTCGAAACGGCAAGCGGTGAAACCATCAAGGCGCGGTCGGTGATTGCCTCCGTCACGCCAACGCAGCTCTATCAGCGGCTTTTGAAACAGGAAGCACTCCCGGAAGCCACGCAGAAATACCGCTACGGCCGCGGCAATTTCCAGCTTCACTATGCTCTGGATGGTGACCCGGACTGGATCGTCGAAGGGCTTGAGGATGTTGCGCTGATCCACCTTGCGGACGGCATCGACAGTGTTTCCAAGTCCGCCAACGAGGCCGAGCGGGGCCTTCTGCCTGAAGTTCCCACGATATGTGTTGGCCAGCCGCATCGTCTGGACCCCTCGAGGGCGCCGGAAGGCAAGGGGGTCCTGTGGCTTCAGATCCCTGACGCTCCGCGCAGGATCAAGGGCGACGCCGCGGGCAGGATAGAGACCGGTCCGGAATGGACCGAAGCAACCCGGGAGGCCTTTGCCGACCGGCTTGAAGAAATCCTGAAGCGGCATATCCGCAACTTCGATCAGATCAAGCTTGCACGGCGGGCTTATTCGCCAGCGGATCTGAACGACATCAATATCAATCTGGTCGGTGGAGATCCCTATGGCGGGGCCTGCAGCATCGATCAGTTTTTCATCTGGCGCCCCTTTGCTCATTCCGTTAATAGCGCCACCCAAATCCGGAACCTGCACATGATCGGCGCTTCGACCCATCCGGGGCCGGGGCTCGGTGGCGGGTCCGGCTACAATCTGGCGAAATGGATGGGTGCATGAGCAACGAGGATCGGACGGACGTCATCACGGAAGAAGCGCGTGTGCAGCGGCTTGGCGAAATTGGGCTGGAGAATTTCCCGCCCTATCTGATGAACCGTATCATGGGCCGCTACAACGCGGCGCTGCGTGACGAAATGGCCAATCTGGGCCTGACGACGCCGAAGATGCGTACGCTTGCCGTCTTGTCCGTGATCGACGGCCTGCTGATCCGGGAACTTGCCATTTATGCGGTCGTCGAAGTGTCGACGCTCAGCCGGGCGTTGGACGCACTGGAACGGGACGGGCTTGTCCGGCGCGTTGCCGACAAGGACGACAGCCGTGCCGTCCGCATTCATCTGACGCCCAAGGGGCGCGACACGCATGAGCAGCTCTGGCCGCATCTGGCTGGTGCATACCGGCAGATGTTCAAGGGCATCAGCGACGCGGACCAGCGGGCCTTCGTCGCCACGCTGCAGGCAATTTTGAAGAACGTGCGCAAGCACCCGATATGAGTTGATCGCGTAAGGAGGGGCCGATGGCCGAAAGGTCGTTCAAGGCTGAGGTAGAGCATCTTCGCAAGGGAACAGGAGACACCTTCACGGGTGAGGGTATTCTGGCCATCACCAAGGCACTCCTGGAAAACGGTGTCGGCTATGTCGGCGGCTATCAGGGGGCGCCGATCTCCCATCTGATGGATGTGCTGGCCGATGCGGAGGATCTTCTGGGTGAACTCGGCATCCGTTTCGAGGCCAATGCCTCGGAAGCCGCTGCCGCCGCCATGCTGGCTGCCTCCGTGCATTATCCCATTCGTGGTGCCGTCACCTTCAAGGGCTCTGTCGGCGTCAATGTCGCATCCGATGCACTCGCCAACCTGGCCTCGTCCGGCGTCAACGGCGGTGCGCTTGTCATCGTCGGCGAGGATTACGGCGAAGGCAGCTCCATCATGCAGGAGCGTTCCTACGCCTTTGCCATGAAATCCCAGTTCTGGCTGCTCGACCCGCGCCCGAACCTGGCATCCATCGTCAAATCCGTTGGCGACGGCTTTGCCCTGTCGGAAGCCAGCAATTCGCCGGTCATGCTGATGGTGCGCATCCGCTCCTGCCATGTCACTGGCCGGTTCGAAACCCGGGACAACTTTCCGCCGCCGCTGTCCGTGCGCGACGCGCTCTCCAGTCCGATGCGCGATTTCAAGCGCGTTGTCCTGCCGCCGATGTCCTATGCGCATGAGCATGACAAGATCGACAACCGCTGGCCTGCTGCTGAAAAGTTCATTCTGGAAAATCGTCTGAACGAGCATTTCGGCCCGGAAGAGGGCAAGGTCGGGATCGTCTGTCTCGGCGGCATCTACAACAGTGTCATCCGGGCGCTGCAACGGTTGGGACTTGCCGATATCAGCGGGAACACATCCATCCCGCTTCATGTGCTCAACGTCACCTATCCTCTGGTGAAATCCGAACTGCTTGAATTCTGCGCCGGCAAGGAAGCCGTGCTGATGGTCGAGGAAGGCCAGCCGGAGTTTATCGAGCAGCAGCTCGGGGCGATGCTCTACAAGGAAGGCCGGACGACGAAGCTGGAAGGCAAGGGTATTTTCCCGCGTGCGGGTGAATACACCGGCCAGATCATGCTCGACGGTCTGGATACCTTCGTTCGCCAGTACGCGCCCGAGCTTCTGCCGGGCAAGGTGCTGGCACCAAACGCACCCAAGCCGGAACTGCCGGATCTTTCCAAGACCGTGCCGATCCGTCCGCCGGGCTTTTGTACCGGGTGTCCGGAACGTCCGATCTTTGCCTCGTTGAAGATGGTGGAGCAGGAAGTCGGCCAGCATCAGATCACCGGTGATATTGGCTGCCATTTGTTTGCCTGCCTGCCGCCCTTCGAAATTGGCGGCTCCACCATGGGCTACGGCCTCGGGCCGGCCTCCAACGCGGCCTTTGACGGTGGCGGCGAGAGGCGTGCAATTTCGATCATCGGCGATGGCGGCTTCTGGCATAACGGCCTCAGCACTTCCATCGGCAACATGGTGTTCAACAAGTCCGACAGCGTCGCGATCATCGTAGACAACTATTATTCGGCGGCAACCGGTGGACAGGACATTCCCTCCAGCCGGGCGAAGAACAAGACCAAGTCGACCAACAACCCGATCACCAAGGCGTTGCAAGGAGCGGGGGTCAAGTGGATCCGGCAGATCGACCGGACCTATGATGTCACCCGGATGCGCGAAACCATTCGGGAGGCACTGACCACCGAGTATGATGGTCCGAAGGTGATCGTCGCGTCCTCCGAATGCATGCTCAACCGCCAGCGCCGGGAAAAGCCCCAGCGCAACAAGGCGATTGCAGGCGGCGAGCGGGTCGAGGTGCCGCGGTTCGGCGTCGATCAGGACGTCTGCACTGGCGATCACGCCTGCATCCGTCTGTCCGGGTGTCCGTCGCTTTCGCTGAAGAAACTGGATGACCCGCTGCGGGATGATCCTGTCGCACATATCGACCAGTCCTGCGTGGGCTGTGGCAACTGCGGCGAAGTCGCCGACGCCGCCATCCTGTGTCCGTCCTTTTATGAAGCGAAAGTGGTTCACAACCCGACAGGCTTTGAAGCCTGGTATGCGGGGCTTCGCACAAAGATCATTTCCTGGCTGCAGACGCGGCGGGCCGGCTCCCGTCTGACCTTTACCGGGGAGGGCGTGTGATGTCGCTTTCATTGCCACTGGAAGCCAGACCGGCAGATCCGGCGCTCGAAGGGATCATCAAACTCGCCATTCTGGCCGTTGGCGGTCAGGGCGGCGGCGTTCTGACCAACTGGATCGAGGGCCTGGCCAGGTCACAAGGCTATCATTGCCAGGCAACGAGCGTGGCCGGTGTCGCCCAGAGAACCGGTGCGACCATCTACTATATGGAGATGGCGCCGGGCGATGTCGCGGCCCCCGTCTTTTCGCTCGCGCCATCTGCTGGCGATGTCGACATTATCATTGCCGCGGAAATGATGGAGGCCGGGCGTGCGATCATTCGCGGTTTCGTGACCCCCGATCGCACCACGCTGATCGCTTCGACCCACCGCATGCTTGCGGTCTCCGAAAAAACCGTGCCGGGCGACGGCATGGCGTCTTCGGAGGAGGTAAAAGCGGCAGCTGAACTGGCTGCACAGAAGCTTGTTCTGGCTGATATGGATACGGCTGCCCTGAAAGTCGGATCCGTGATTTCCGCTTCGCTTTTTGGCGCACTGGCTGGCTCCGGTGCTTTGCCCTTCGAACGGGCGGCTTTTGAAGAGGCCATTCGCGCTGGCGGCAAGGGCATTGAGGCAAGCCTCAGGGCTTTCGCCGCAGGTTACGATCTGGCGAAAAATGGCGAAGAGCCGAAGGTTGAAGCCGCAAAACCGGCCAGGCAGGAAATTGTCAGACCGGCCGGGCCGGACATGGCGCAGAAGGCCTGGGCATCTCTGGAAGCAAAGGTCGCGGCTCTGCCGGAGCCTGTTCGCGAGATGGCGCGGGCGGGGCTGCAGAAAGTCGTCGATTTCCAGGATACCGACTATGGGGCGGAGTATCTCGGCAGGCTGGAAAGTCTCGTCAGCCGGGATAGCGCGGAGAAGGATTACGAACTCTCCCGCGAGGCTGCCAAGTACATTGCCAATGCAATGGCCTATGACGATGTCATTCGGGTTGCTGACCTGAAGACGCGGTCGCAGCGTTTCGACCGGATTGAAACGGAAATGCAGGTGAAAGACGGCAAGCTGATGCATTTGACCGACTATCTTCACCCGCGTGCGGAAGAAATCGTTGGTCTGCTGCCGGAAAAGATGGGCCGGAAGATGGAGAATGATCCGGTCTGGATGAACCGCATCGACCGCTGGTTCAACCGTGGCCGCCGCATCCGCACCGATAGCCTGCGCGGCTTTGCAATGCTCTATTTCCTCGGTGGTTTGCGCGGCTGGCGCCGCAAGACACTGCGCCACCGGATTGAGCAGGATCATCTGGAAAGCTGGCTGAAGATGGTCTCCGGTTACCTGCCGGACCGCTATGCCATGGCCGTGGAAACCCTGCGCTGCCGCAGGCTTATCAAGGGCTATTCCGACACCCATGCACGAGGCCTGTCGAAATTCGACAAGGTGCTGGCCGGCGCAAGGATGGTGGAAAACCGGAACGATGGTCCTGAATGGGTTGCCCGCCTGCGCGAAGCTGCCCTCAAGGATGAAAAGGGCACGGATCTCGACGGGGCGCTGAAGACGGTTGAGAGCTTCGTTTGAAGGAAGGGTGTCCCGGAACTCAATGACGGGACATACCCCTCGATTATCCCCCTGGCGAGCATAGCGGGACCCGGGGGGCTGCCCATTTCCAGAGTAACTGGGCTTCAAGACCGGTTCTCGTGAGATTGATGACGAAGCAGGCGGGGCGATACTTCGGGCGTTTTCGGGTCGGGCGGAGTGTGCAGCCCATCCTTCGAGACAGCGTTTCGCGCTTCCTAAGGATGAGGTTGGCGCAAGTTTGCGATTCAGAGAGGCAACTTTCCTGGCTGCTACACCCACGCCCTCGTCCTGAGGAGGCCGTCAGGCCGTCTCGAAGGATGGGGCGCTTGTGCTGGCTCCGGCGAAACGGCCTCCCGGCTCATCCTGCCAGTGCCTTCCCCAGTTCCACCACGACTTCGCGTGTGGCCTCTTCGCTCGTCTGGATGCCGGGGGAGAGCCGGAGGGTTGCGCCGCGGGTATCTGCGGAAAATCCGGCACCACGCAGATGGGTCAGCACTTGCACGGCTTGTTCTGGCGAAGCAAGTCCGAACATGAGACTGCCGCCACGATCTTCTTCTGATCTCGGTGTGAGCAGCTTCAGTCCAAGGTCATCCGCGCCATCGATCAGGATGCCGCAAAGGTGCCGGTTGCTGCGCAGGATGGACGCCCTGTCGGCGCTGGCATGCCACTTCAGGGCGGGCACAGAGGCGGCCGAAGGCATGATCGACGGGGTGCCGTTGTCGAAGCGGCGGATGTCAGAGGCATATTCGAAGGCGTCGATATCCCAATTGAACGGGTTGTCCTGGCTGAACCAGCCGCACAGCTCCGGCCTGCAATCCCGGATCAGGTCCGGGTGGACATACAAGATGCCGGCTCCAGGCGTGCCACACATCCATTTCAGACTGGTCGAGACCACAAAATCCACGTTCGGCGCCTCAACCGAATAGGGCAGGAGTCCTGCGGCCTGGGTGATGTCCACACCGATGATGCTGCCCATCGAGCGGCCATGGTCAACGAGGGTTTCCAGATCCGAGCGTCTTGAGGTTGTGGAGCTGACCCAGGTGATCAGGCAGAGCGCGACATCGCGGTCCCACTCGGCGATCATGTCTTCGTCAGCAACGAAATTTGCGCCCTGACGGGCCCGCACGGTTACCAGCTCGAAGCCGAGCCGTTCCTGCAGGCGGGTGAGAAGAAAGTGGTTGGAAGGGAAACAGTCTGCGGCCACCAGCACCTTGCGGCCACGCAGCAGGCCGTCCGGCAGCGCCCGCATGACCATGTCGACGCCCTGGGTCACGTTCTCGCAGGTCGTGGCGGACCCGGCGGGTGCATCGATGATCGCGCGCCAGTAATCGATGAACTCTCCGCGCTTGCCGAGCAGATAGGGCCACTGCTGATCGTTCGGAGCACTCCAGACGGCGGCCAGCTCCGCCATCGCGGCGCTCAATCCGGCTTCCTTGCCGGGATACTGGCCGATGGAATGATAGAGGAAGTAGCCGTCTTCCCTGGTCGTCATGCGGTCCCCCGAAATGTCGTTTCCTTCGGTCAATCGGGGTGCTGAAACAGATCCGTTTCCGTCTCAAACACGCTATTGACCGTCACCGGAATATTCGTATACAGTTTTTGAGATAGTTCAAGCTTAAAGGACTTTTCAAATGCCTGAAAATGGGTTGAATAGGCTGAGTGTCTGTTTAGGCTTGAATTGTTCTGTATACGAATTTGCCATGGTGACGAGGTTCGTGACAAGGGAGGCTTGCCGGTGACAGCAGGAAAATCAACCGCCTCCACTTCGGGTGCACAAAGCACCAGCGGACAGATCCACGACCTGCTCATGGGGCGCATCCAGCGCGGGGAACTTGGTCAGGATATCCGCCTTGTCGACACCGCTGTGGCGGCCGAATTCGGCGTTTCCCGCATGCCGGCTCGTGATGCCCTGATGCGTCTTGCCCATGAAGGCTATCTGGAACCGACAACGCGGGGCTTTGTGCTGCCGCGTCTCGACCACCGGGAAATTCTGGAAATTTTCGATCTGCGACGTCTTCTTGAGCCGCGGGCAGCCGCCATGGCAGCGCTCAGCCTGTCGCAAGACGAGTTGAAGGGACTGGACGACATCCTTGAGGATGCGGGTTCGGCTATGGCGGCGGGGGATACCGAGCATTTGCATCGGGCCTGCGAGATTTTCCGCAACAGCTGGATTGCCGCCGTGCCGAATGTTTCGTTGCGCAAGGCGCTGCAGCGCTACATGACCCAGGTGCAGGCCGTTCGCCTGATGACCTTTGCCCATCAGGCGAACCATCCGTTGATCGTTGCCGGTAACACCCAGCTTTACCAGGCTTTCTGCCGCCGGGACGCGGTTGCCGCAAGCGACCGGATCCTGCGGTTCGTTTTTGAAGGGGAGGCGGCCTACCTCGCAGCACATGAGGACGCCGGCAATCAGAACACAACATCCTCTGCACAGGCAGGCTGAAGCGGGGGTAAAGGGAGCGATGGACAGGACATGACGGAAACCCGCGCGGAAGTCAGACTACCGACCCAGGACCTTGCCAAGGACCTGCCGTTCTTCACCAAGAAGCTGAACATGCGGCTGGACATGATCTATCCGGCCGACAGCCCGGAAATTGCGGTGTTCTCCGGTCACGGCTTGCGCGTGCGGGTGGAAAAGGGTGCAAGCGAAGCACCAGGCACGCTGCGAATTCTGACGGAAAATCCGGATGAATTTGCAGATGGCGAGCGCCTGCTGGTCTCCCCGAGCGGGACACGTGTCGAGATCGACGAACTCAATCCACCGCTGGTGATGCCTGAAACCGAGCACGCCTTCGTGGTGCGCCGTCTGGCAGACCAGGCCCCATGGGTGATCGGCCGGGCGGGCATGTCCTATCGGGATCTTGTGCCGACACGGCTCGGTGGCGCCATGATCGCCTCGCATATCCGGGTTCCGGACGGACCGGTTCCGGACATGGTTCACTTCCACAAGGTCGGGTTTCAGCTGATCTTTTGTGTCCACGGCTGGGTCGATGTTCTTTATGAAGATCAGGGCGGCATGCGCCGTCTGAGAGCTGGTGACTGTTTCATCCAGCCGCCTGAAATCCGTCACCGCGTGATGCACGCAGCCGAAGGAATCGAGGTAATCGAGATCGGCGTCCCAGCCGAGCACATTACCGAGATTGACCACGAGATGACCCTGCCGACGCCCCATGAGCGGCCGGATCGGGAGTGGCAAGGACAGAAATTCGTGCACAGCCTGGCACAGGACGGCGTTTTTGAACCGTTCCGCATTCCGGGTTTTGAGGCACGCGACACCACCATCTGTGACAACACCCGAGGCGTGGCATCTGTTATGGTGGCTCGTCCGGTCGGGGAGGCCTCTCCCTGGACGCGTCATGACTGCGATATTCTATTCAACTTTGTGCTGGCAGGCGAAATGACCCTGGAGGGCGAAGGCAAAGATCCTTACCGCCTGTCTGCCGGAGACGCCTTCGTGATCCCGCCGAACATGGCGACGCGATACGCGGAAGCAACTGCCGACCTGGAACTGCTGGAAGTCAGCCTGCCGGGCCGGTTCGAAACGGAGGTCCTGCGCGACTGAAAAGACAAAGCCTGTCGAGGAGGAAAGAACAGGCTGTGCAGGAGTTCAAGGTCAAGCCATGAGGGGATGACAGCATGAGAAAATTGACGACAATTGTGGCCGCAGCAGCGTTGCTCGGCACGGGCACCGCCGCACTGGCGGACGACACCAAGATCGGTATCCTGATGGACATCACGGGACCGATCGCCAATTTCATTCCGCCGCTTCAAAATGCAGCCGATCTCGCGGTCAAGCAGGTGAACGAGCAGGGCGGTCTGCTGGGTGGCACGGCAGTTGCCGTCTACGGTGACACCACCGGCACCGCCCAGGGCGCGGTCGACGCTGCCCAGAAGCTGGTGAACGTGGAAAACGTGCCGATCATCATGGGTTCGCTTATGTCTGGCACCACCATTGCCGCTGCCGAAGCTGCAATCATTCCGGCGGGCGTGCCGCAGATCTCGCCGACCGCGACCTCTCCGGCCATGACTTTCCTGGAAGACAACGGACTGGTGTTCCGCATTGTGCCTTCAGACAACTATCAGGGTGAGATCCTCGCCAAGATGGTGATGGACGAAGGCATCAAGAAAGTCGCGCTCACCTTCGTCAACAATGACTATGGCGTCGGTATCGGCGAAACATTCATCGATGCCTACACTGAAGCCGGTGGTGAAATCGTCGCCGAGGCGAAGCACGAAGAAAAGAAGGATTCCTACCGTTCGGAACTTGCAAGCCTGGCCAAGGGTGATGCCGAGGCGCTGGTTGTGATCGCCTATGCCGGCGACAGCGGCGGCAAGATCGTCCGTCAGGCCATTGAAGGTGGCCTCTTCACCAAATTTATCGGCACGGATGGTCTTCGTGACGAACTGCTGATCCAGAACGTTGGCGCGGATGCCCTGAAGACCTCGTTCTTCTCCTCACCGACGTCTCCGGCTGAAAACCCGGCCCAGCAGTCTCTGCATGATGCCTTCAACGCCGAATTTGGCGAAGGTGCCGACAAGGCTTTTGTCGACCAGACCTATGACGCAACTTTCCTGGCTCTGCTGGCTGTTGAAAAGGCCGGTTCGACTGACCGCGCAAAGATTGCCGAAGCCCTGAAGGAAGTCGCCATGGCTCCGGGCGAGAAAGTCGGCCCGGGTGAATGGGCAAAGGCGATTGCGCTGATCAAGGAAGGCAAGGACATCGACTATGACGGTGCCAGCGGCTCCGCGGAGTTCGATGAAAACGGCGATGTCGGTGGCTATATCGGCAAGTTCGTCGTGGACGGCGACGGCTACAAGCAAGTCGAAATCGTCGAATAAGCCGAGCAGGCGACAGCGTGATTGAGCTGGACAAAATCTGCGTCGATTTTGGTGGTTTGCGGGCTATTGACCATGCAAGCTTCAAGATCGGCGCAGGCCGCATCACCGGCCTGATCGGGCCGAACGGTGCGGGAAAAACAACCGCCTTCAACGTCATTGCAGGTGCAATCCGGCCCAGTGCCGGCCGGGTGCTTCTGGACGGGAAGGACATAACTGCGCTCAAACCCCATCAACGGGCCAAGGCAGGCCTCGCACGCACCTTCCAGATACCTCACGAATTCGGGCATCTCTCGGTTCTCGAAAACCTGATGGCGTCTGCCTCGGCACCGGAAGGCGAGAATGTCTTCAACGTGATCTTCCGCCGCGGCCATTACCAGGCCGAGGAGCAGGAAATCTATGAGACCGCGCGGGACACTGTCCGCCTGCTTGAACTGGACCATGTCATCGACGAGAAGGCAGGCAATCTTTCCGGTGGTCAGAAGAAGCTGGTCGAACTCGGCCGCGCCCTGATGCGCAACCCGAAGATCATCCTGCTGGACGAGATCGGGGCCGGCATTAACCGCACACTTCTGTCCAAGCTGGCGGACAAGATCCTGATGCTGAACCGGGAGCGGGGCCTGACCTTCTGCCTCATCGAGCACGACCTCGACTACGTTTCCAAGCTGTGCGACCACGTGCTGGTCATGGCGCAGGGCACGCTGCTGACAGAAGGTTCGGTCGAAGACGTGCGTAACGACGAACGTGTGATCGAAGCCTATTTCGGCGGCGGAAAATACGAGGCGCAGCTATGACCGAGCGACTTTCCGTCACAAACGTCAGCGCCGGCTATGGCGGTCCGCCCATCATCGAAGAGGTCTCACTGACCGTTGAGCCTGGAGAGATCGCGGTCATTCTCGGGCCGAACGGCGCCGGCAAGTCCACCTTGCTCAAAACCATCTTCGCACTGACCACCGTCTCCGCCGGGTCGATCAAACTTGGCGCGAAGGAACTGGCGGGCTGCAAGACGTCCGCTCTTGTTCCGCTCGGTGTATCGGCAGTGCCTCAGACGAAAAACGTCTTTGCGACCATGTCCGTAGACGAGAACCTTGATGTCGGAACCTATGCAGCTCCACCAAAGGATAAAGCGGCGACGCGCGAACGTGTGCTCTCCCTGTTTCCCGACCTGCGGGACAAGTTGAAACAGCCTGCTGGCGAGCTTTCGGGTGGACAGCGGCAGATGGTAGCCATGGGCCGCGCCTTGATGAGCGACCCGAAGCTGGTGCTGCTGGACGAGCCGACAGCCGGTCTGTCGCCTGCCTATCTGGAGCGGATCTTCGATCTGCTTCTCGACATCCGAAAAACCGGGATCACGATATTGATGGTGGAACAGAATGCCCGCCAGGCTCTGCAGATTGCTGATCACGGCCATATCCTGGTGAACGGGCGAAACTATGCCAGCGGAACCGGCAAGGAGTTGCTGGCGGATGAAGACGTGCGTCGCCTCTTCCTCGGGGGAGCGGCTGCATGATCGAGTTCGTGAATTTCTATCTGTTCCCGGCGCTGGCCATCGGCAGCATCTACGCGCTTGGCGCTGTCGGGATTTCCATGATCTTCGGCATCCTGCGCTTTGCCCATTTTGCACACGGCGATCTGATGACCCTGGGCACTTACGGTGTGCTGGCCATGGCTGCCATCGTCCCGGTCAATCCGCTTCTGCTGATCCCCTTCGGCATGGCACTCACGATTGTCTCGGCGCTGCTGGTCGACCGCTATTTCTACAAGCCACTGCGCGAGCTGCCGACCATTTACACGGTGATCTCGTCCTTCGGCATTGCGCTGGTCTTCCGTTCGATCGTTCAGTTGGTCTGGGGTTCTCAAAACCAGGTGTTTTCGACAGGCGTTAAACCGCCGCTGGTCCTGTTCGATACCTTTCGGGTGTCGGTGCTGCATCTGCAGGCGGTGATCTCAACAGCGATCATTGCCGTGCTTCTGCATTACTTCCTGACCGTCACAAGAACCGGCCGGTCCATGCGGGCAGTTGCCGACGATCCGGAACTGGCCGAAGTTTCCGGTCTGGATACCGCCAAGGTCATTCGCTGGACGTGGATCATCGGCGCGGCTCTGGCGGCGATCGCCGGAACCTTTGCCGCTTTGAACACCAGTGCTCACCCCAATCTGGGCTGGAATCTGCTGATGCCTATGTTTGCCGCCGCCATTCTGGGTGGGATCGGCAAGCCGATGGGCGCCATGGCAGGTGGTTTCATCATCGGCCTGGCCGAGGAACTTTCTTCCTATCACTGGATCGGTGACGATGCGCTTATCTCCCCGTCCTACAAGACGGCGGTTGCCTTCGTCCTGATGATCGGCCTGCTCATCTTCCGGCCCCAGGGCCTCTTCAAGGGGAGGTTGCTCTGATGGAACTCACCGGTCTCTTTTTCTATGCGGTCAGCCTTCTGATCCTGGGTGGTATCTACGCTATCCTGTGCCTTGCCCTGAATGTGCAATGGGGCATGGGCGGCCTCTTCAACGCCGGCATCGCCGGGTTCTACGGTGTTGGGGCCTATACCTCGGCGATCCTGACAACCGCGGCCTCGTCCAAGCATCTCGGGGGCTTTGGCCTGCCTGTGCCGATTGGATTGATCGGGGCTGCGATACTCGCCGGGCTTGCCGGCTGGGCGGTGGCCAAGATCTGCGTGCGTCTCAAGAGCGACTATCTGGCGATGGCCTCCATCGGGATCGCCGAGATCCTGCGGCTGGTCATCGTCAACGAAAGCTGGCTCACAAACGGCAGTCTGGGCCTGTCCCGCATTCCAAGGCCTTTGGCGGATCTCACCACCGGGCGCATGGGGGACATTGTGTTTCTCGGCTTTGTCTGGTTCGTGGTGTTGCTGGTCTATCTGGCAGCCTCGCGCCTGCACGACAGCCCGTGGGGCCGCAGCCTGCGTGCGATCCGCGACAACGAGGCTTCGGCGGCGGCCGTCGGCAAGAACGTCGAGAAATTCAGGATCCAGACCTTCGTCATCGGTTGCGCCATCATGGGGATCGCCGGTGGCCTGTCTGCGCATTATTTCCGCTTCCTGTCGCCGACGGCCACCGATCCGCTATTGGTGACCTTCCTTGTCTGGGTGATGCTGATGGCCGGTGGCTCCGGCAACAACAGGGGTGCGATCCTCGGCGCCTTGACCATCTGGACGCTTTGGTCCGTGACGGAAATCTTCACCAACCGCCTGCCGCCGGAATGGGCGACCCGCAGTTCGTTCATCCGCATGCTGCTGGTGGGTCTGCTTCTGCAGGTGGTGCTGCAGCGTTTCCGGTCCGGACTGTTGCCGGAGAAATCGCCGCCAGTGAAATTCCGGCAGGAATAGCAACATTGCCGTAGGGTCAGGCGAGCGGTGGAAACACTGCCGTCTTCTTCACGGTGCCATAAACGAAACTGGTATCGATCGACGCGATGCCGCCGATCGGATGAATGCGGTTGCGGATGAAGGTCTCATAGGCTTCAAGATCCGACACCACCACGCGCAGCTGATAGTCCATCGCGCCGGTCAGCACGTGGCATTCCAGAACCTCCTCGATGGTCTGCATCCGGCTTTCGAACCGGCGCACATCTTCCTCGTTGTGGCGCTCCAGCCGGATGCGGACGAAGACGGTGATCGGCAGACCGTAGGCGGCAGCATCCACATCCACCGAAAACCCTTTGATCGCCCCGGAGGCTTCCAGGTTCCGGAGCCGGCGCAAGCAGGGTGAAGGGGAAAGGTTGACCGCTTCCGCCAGGTCCTGGTTGGTCATGCGGCCATCCCGCTGCAGCGCGCGGATGATCTGTCGGTCTTTCTTGTCCATTTGAAGCTCGATTGGCAGATTATGCTAATCTGAAGGCTATCACTGACAGATTTTGAAATCTATCACCCTCATGATTGGATCATATTGCTCAGGCTGAAATCAGGGAGACAGCCATGAGTGCCTACAAGGGTTTTGCCAGCCGTGCGATCCACCTCGCTTACAATCCGCTTGAAAACGAGGGGTCTTTGACACCACCGCTGCATCTGACCTCCACCTTCGTGTTCGAGACGGCGGAAGCCGGCGGCGAGATGTTCGCGGGCGAGCGGGCAGGGCATATCTACAGCCGCATTTCCAATCCGACGCTGGATCTTCTGGAACGCCGCATTGCGGATCTGGAAGGAGCAGAAGCCGGCCTCGCGCTTTCTTCCGGCATGGGCGCGATCACCGCGACGCTTTGGACGCTCGTGGCACCGGGGGACGAGATCATCGTAGACGAAACCCTTTACGGCTGCACCTTTGCCTATATGCGCCACGGCCTGACCAAGTTCGGCATCAAGATCACCCATGTGGACCTGACCGATCCGGAAAACCTGCGCACCGTCATTTCCGACAAGACCCGGGTTGTCTATTTCGAGACCCCGGCCAACCCGAACATGCGCCTTGTCGACATCAGTCACGTTTCGGAAATCGCCCATGAGGCCGGTGCAACGGTAATCGTCGACAACACCTATGCCACGCCTTATCTCACCCGCCCGATCGAACTTGGCGCCGACCTCGTTCTGCATTCGGCCACCAAGTATCTGGGTGGTCATGGTGACGTCGTGGCCGGTCTGGTTGCCGGACGGGCCGACCAGATCCAGGAGATCCGTCTCGTCGGAATGAAGGACATGACCGGTGCGGTGATGGCCCCGTTCAGTGCCATGCTGATCCTGCGCGGTTTGAAGACGCTTGCTCTGCGCATGGACAGGCACTGTGCGTCCGCGCAGAAAGTCGCCGAATGGCTGCAAGACCATCCTGCGGTCTCAAAGGTCTACTTCCCGGGACTTGAAAGCTTCGAACAGCACGAACTGGCGAACAGGCAGATGAGCCAGCCGGGCGGCATGATTGCCTTTGAACTGAAGGGTGGTCTGGAAGCCGGTATTTCCATGATGAATGGCCTCAAGATGATCCAGCGGGCCGTTTCCCTGGGCGATGCCGAAACGCTGATCCAGCATCCGGCCTCCATGACCCATTCCACCTACACCCCGGAAGAGCGCGCTGCCCACGGCATCAGCGACGGCCTCGTGCGCCTGTCCGTGGGCCTGGAAGACCTCGGCGACATCCTGGAAGACTTGGCGCAGGCCATGCCGCAGGTGCCTGTTGCGGCGGCAGCCTGAACTCAGTCAACGCCCAGGTCTTTCCACGGATCTCCAGATCCTCTCCTCCTCTCAACCTCATCCTGAGGAAGCGCGAAGCCCTGTCTCGAAGGATGGGCCCCACATTCCGGAGCAAGTGGCCCATCCTTCGAGAAGCGCGCAAACGCGCTCCTCAGGATGCGGGAGCGGTGGAAGTGAGAGCCGGGGAACGTGGCGGACAGCCCAAATCAGGGCGTCCTTGCGACACCGGATTTCACGCGCCGCAGCGGAATGGAGCTTTCGATGTTGGCGACACCGGGCACCTTGGTCAGCTTTCCGGTCAGGAAGGTTTCGAAGGCGGCGAGCCCGGTGGTTGCCACGCGCAGGAGATAGTCCCGGTTGCCAGTCATCAGCCAGCAATCAACGACTTCCGGAAACGCCTGAATGGCGGCTTCGAACTGGTCCAGGGTGACGTCGATCTGCTTGTCGAGCTGAACGGACACGAAGACCGAAACCTCGTAGCCGAGCTTCACCTCGTCGATCAGCGCGCAATATCCTGTCACGATGCCGCGGTCTTCCAGGTGCCTCAGGCGGCGGGCTGCCGGTGTCGCACTCAGGCCGATGCGTTCGGAAAGATCCTGAATTGAAATTCTGCCGTTCTGGCGCAGCTCCCGCAGGATCTGGATATCAAATGTGTCGATCGTGTCGGAAATCGCCAAGGAAGGCCTCATTCTTGGTGAAACTCTCCAAGACTTAGCCGAAAAGATTAGGAAATAGCAAGAAACCGGTTCTTGCCCGAAGATAGAGTAACGGCAAGTACGCACTTAACGGGAACGCCTCCATGAGCACCGAACACCTGAAGACCATCGAACAGCGCCTGTTGTGGCTGTCGCACTGGATGATCCATCACGCCAACCACGTGCGTCCGAAGGTGGATGGCATCAAGATCGGCGGGCATCAGGCAAGTTCGGCTTCCATGGTTTCGATCATGACGGCGCTCTACTTCTCTGTTCTCCGGCCGGAAGATCGGGTGGCGGTCAAGCCGCATGCCTCGCCGATCTTCCATGCGATCCAGTACCTGATGGGCAATCAGACGCGCGAAAAGATGGAAAATTTTCGCGGTTACGGAGGCGTTCAGTCCTATCCTTCGCGTACCAAGGATATCGATGATGTCGATTTCTCCACCGGTTCGGTTGGGCTCGGTGTCGCGATTACCTCCTTCGCGTCGCTGGTACAGGACTATATCGCGGCCAAGAGCTGGTCGGGCGACAAGCCGCTCGGCCGCATGATCGCTCTGGTCGGCGATGCTGAACTCGACGAAGGCAATGTGTATGAAGCCCTTCAGGAGGGCTGGAAGAACGATCTCAGGAACTGCTGGTGGATCATCGATTATAACCGCCAGTCGCTCGACGGGATCGTTCGTGAGGGGCTCTTTGATCGGGTCGAGAAAATCTTCGATGCCTTCGGCTGGCAGGTGGTCCGGGTCAAATACGGGGTCTTGCAGCGCGCGGCCTTTGCCGAACCCGGCGGCGACAAGCTGCGCCAGTGGATCGACGATTGCTCCAACCAGGATTATTCCGCGCTCACCTTCATGGGGGGAGCCGTCTGGCGCAAACGCCTGATGGACGACCTGGGTGATCAGGGCGATGTCACCGCGCTGATCGACCGCCGCTCGGATGATGAACTGGCGGACCTCATGGAAAATCTCGGCGGCAATTGCACCGAGACCATGGCGGAAGCCTTCGCCGCCATCGATCATGACAAGCCGACCTGCTTCCTTGCCTATACCATTAAGGGGTGGGGCACGCCGATTGCTGGCCACAAGGACAATCACGGCGGCCTGATGAACAAGACCCAGATGGCCGAGTGGCAGAAACACATGGGCGTTGCGGAAGGCGAGGAATGGGAGCCCTTCGCGACAGTGCCGGACGTTGGAGCGCTGAAGGCGTTTCTGGATCAGGTGCCGTTCTTTGCCAAAGGCACCCGCCGTTTCTCTGACGACAAGATCGCCGTACCTGCTATCGAGCTTGCCTCCGACCGGGATATTTCCACCCAGATGGCCTTCGGCAAGGTGCTGGATGATCTCTCCAAGGGCGACAGCAAACTGGCCGAGCGTATCGTTACGACCTCACCGGATGTCACTGGCACCACCAACCTTGGTCCCTGGGTCAACCGGCGCAAGCTCTTCGCCCGCAAGGCCATGGCGGATGCCTTCATCGAGCACAGGATTCCCTCGACTGCGAAGTGGGAGTTCACGCCGGAAGGCCAGCATATCGAACTCGGCATCGCCGAGATGAACCTGTTCCTGCTGTTGGGCGCTGCCGGTCTTTCTCATTCGCTTTTTGGCGAAAGGTTGATCCCCATCGGCACAGTCTATGATCCCTTTGTCTGCCGGGGGCTCGATGCGCTCAACTATGCCTGCTATCAGGATGCCCGCTTCATGATTGTCGGTACGCCATCCGGTGTGACCCTGTCGCCGGAAGGCGGTGCGCACCAGTCCATCGGCACACCGTTGATCGGCATGAGCCAGGACGGGCTGGCCGCTTTCGAACCCGCCTTTGCCGACGAACTGGCCGTGATCATGGAATGGGCCTTCGATTACCTGCAGCGCGACGGCGAGGGCGATCCGGACGAACGCACCTGGCTGCGCGACGAGACCGGCGGCTCCGTCTATCTGCGCCTGTCGACCAACCCGATCGAACAGCCCGTCAAACGGGCCGACGATGCCTTCCGCCAGGGCGCCATTGACGGTGCCTACTGGCTTCGCAAACCCGGCCCCAACTGCGAAGTTGTGATCGCCTATCAGGGTGTCGTTGCGCCCGAAGCCATCAAGGCGGCGGGAGAACTCGCCGGTAACCGGCGGGATGTCGGTGTTCTTGCCGTGACGTCCGCCGACCGCCTCAACGCGGGCTGGACGGCGGCGCAAAGAGCAAGGTCTCGTGGCAACGCGGCCGCCAGGTCCCATATCGAGCAACTGCTGGGCGATCTGCCCGGTCATTGCAAACTGATCACCGTGATTGACGGCCACCCGGCAACGCTCGCCTGGCTTGGCGGTGTTGCCGGCCACCAGACCATCCCGCTCGGTGTCGAACATTTCGGCCAGACCGGTACGATTGGCGATCTCTACCGCCATTTCGGTATCGACGCCGCGTCGATCATCGAGAAGGTGAATGGATTGACGCCGGGGCGGCGAGTCTAAGTGCGCCTGAAGCTAAAGGAAGGGGCTGGATGGCACGTGATGTCTGCAGGTCATGGCTCGATAATGCCCTTGGTCAGAATGATGTTGCCGTAGAGGCGGTTCTCGCCTGTCTGGACCACGGCAAAGGCATGGCTGGCCGCTTCATAAAAGGCGTGGCGTTCCAGCGTTGAAATCCTGGCCGGCTTGTCGGCGGTGTCATCGATGATGGTCTGGAACTCGGCGACAATCTCCGGCACCGCGTCCGGATCACCGACCACCTGCATCGTCTGGGCGGGGGCGGCGACGAACGTGTCGAGCGGCATAACCGACAGGATCGCCTTCAGCGTGTCTGTTGCCGATATACCATCGAGACGAACACAATCGGGACCGGAGCTTTCCGCCGGGAAATTGGCGTCGACAATGGCGATCTCGTCGCCGTGCCCCATGGCTCTGAGGGCATAAAGCAGCGAGGGGCTCAGGATGGGGGGAAGGTTACGCAACATGGGAAGTCTCGCTCGGCAAGGGGGCATCGGGGCGGATCAGGCCAGCAGACCTGAGGTCTGACCAGAGTGCGGCAGGGATATCGGTCTTCAAGAGAGCAATATTGGCTTCAACCTCGGCCGCGTTCACTGCGCCGGGGATGACGGTCTTCACACTTGGGTGTCCAAGCACGAACTGCAGCGCGGCCGCGATCAGCGGCACTGAATGGCTGCGGCAGACATCTTCGATCTTGCGCACGCGCTCAAGGATCTCCGGCGGTGCATCGGCGTAGTTGTATTTCGCACCGGGAACGGCTCCGGTTGCCAGAATGCCGGAATTATAGGGCCCGCCCAGAATGATGCCGACGTCCCGTTGCTCGCAAAGCGGCAGGAAGCTCTCAAGGGCGTCCTGTTCCAGAAGCGTGTAGCGGCCGGCAAGCAGGAAACAGTCGAAATCGGCAAGGCCGAGCAGCTTTTGGCAAACCTGCCACTCGTTTACCCCTGCGCCGATGGCCGCAACGTCCCCGGCCTCTTTCAACTCGGTAAGCGCCTTGTAGCCGCCAAGATCGAAAAGCTCGCGGACGCGGGCATCGCTGGCTTCCTGAGAGCCTTGCGAAAAGGCGCAGACGTCATGCACGAAAAGGATGTCCGCGTTGGCGACCTCCAGTCGCTGACGGCTTGCCTCGTAGCTGCGCATGACGCCGTCATAGCTGTAGTCGAAGACGATCCGCTTTTGCGGCACATCGACAAAGGCTTCCGGGGTCACCTCGTGCGGCTCGCAATCCAGCAGCAGGCGGCCGATCTTGGTCGAAAGCTGAATGTTCTCGCGGCCAAAACGCTTGATGGCAGTGGCAAAGCGCATTTCCGATCGGCCCAGGCCGTATTGCGGCGCCGTGTCAAAGTAGCGGATGCCGTTGTCATAGGCCGCCTGAAGGGCAGCCTGGGCATCTTCTTCCGAAACCTTGCGGTAGAGATTGCCGAGCGGCGCGCCGCCGAAACCCATCTCCGTCAGGTCGATGGGTCTTGCGGTTCTGTCGTTCAGCCGCTGTGTTTTCAAGGCGGTCATGTGTTTCCTCTGGATGTTTCCTCAGGATCAGTTTGAACGCCGCATGATCTGCGGTCTGGTGTCGGGCCACGGGCCAGGTTTTCAGTCGAACAGGTCCGGCCTGGTCTCGGCGAGCGGTTCCAGGCGCGTGACAAGTTCGCTCAGGTGCTTTTGCATTGCCTGGCGTGCCCGTTCCGGATCGCGGTCGCGGATTGCTTCCACGATGACCCGGTGCTCGTCATAGGCCTCAAAGGCTCTGCCGCGCATGGGCAACAGCAATTGCCGTGCCCGGTTGACCTGCATCCACCCGGTGGCAGACAGGCTGTGGAGCTTCGGGTAGCCGGTGAAGGAGAAGATAAGCTCGTGCATGCGCTCGTCTTCCCGGTAGAAGCCGGTTTCGTCGTGATCTTCCAGACAAAGAGCCTGCAGACGCAAATTGCGGTTCAACTCCGTCAACTGCTCTTCGGTGCGCTCCGCCGCCACCTTGGAAACCGCCGCCAGTTCGATGGCTTCCCGCAGGAAGGCGCCCTCGCGGATTTCCGACATGGAGAATTTGGTCACGCGGGAGCCGGACTGGGGAATGACTTCGACAAGGCCTTCGCCTGCTAGCCGGGTGATCGCTTCCGTCACCGGCGAGCGGGAGACACCAAGCTGTTCGCAGATGACTTGTTTCCTGAGAAGGGTGCCCGGCGGCAGGTCCATCGCCAGGATCGACGAGCGCAGTGCCTCATAGACACGCTGTGCGAGCGAGCCGGACAGTTTGCCAATGTCGGGCAGGGTGATCTCGGGAAAATCTTGTTCGTTGGTCAGGGACATTGTCAACTCGATTGAATGCTAACATGTTAGTTGACACAGTTACCCTGTCAAGCTAATCGTGAAGAAAGGCTGGCCGTGCCGATGCTCCATGGAGAGTGCTCGGAGAAGAGTGAAAAGCTGATTGATGTCAGCGGGTTGAGAAGGGTCTTGTCATCTTGAAATGACAAGGCGGACCAGCCGTAGCGGCCGTAGCGGGGAGAGAGACGTGTTGCAGCCTCATGCCAATTCGATCCTTCTGAATGCCGATGACAATGTGGTCATCGCCCTTCAGGATATTGCGGCCGGCGCAAGCGTTGCCCATGTTGACTGTCCGCTATCCGGGCAGGTCATGCGTGGCCACAAGATTGCCCGCAAGCCGATCTCCGCTGGCGAAAACGTCATTCGGTACGGTCAAATCATCGGGCAGGCGAAGTCAGACATCAAGCCGGGGGAGCATGTCCATGTTCATAACCTCGGCATGGGCGATCACAGCCAGGACTATCAGCACGCCGAAGCCTCGATCCCGCTTGAGCCCGCAACGCAAGAGCGCACCTTTCTCGGCTACCGCCGGCAAACGGGGCGAGCAGGCACGCGCAATTACATCGGCATTCTGACCTCGGTGAACTGCTCGGGGTCTGTCGCAAAATTCATTGCGGAGGCTGCCGAGAAGTCCGGTCTGCTGGACGAGTTTCCGAATGTCGACGGCATCGTGCCAATCGTTCACGGAACCGGCTGCGGCATGTCCGGCAAGGACGAAGGTTACGCAACGCTGTTCCGGACCCTGTCCGGTTATGCCCAGCATCCGAATTTCGCAGCTATCCTGCTGATCGGTCTTGGCTGCGAGGTCATGCAGATTGCCGATCTCGTCGGTGATCGCAAAATCCGCCCTGATGGCGATTTGCGCTACATGACCATTCAGCAGACCGGCGGTACTCGCAAGACCATTGAAGCCGGGCTGAAAGAGTTGCGGGCGCTTGCCGAACTTGCCAACAAGGCCGAGCGCACGCCGGTGCCGATTTCCGAAATCACCGTCGGAATGCAGTGCGGCGGCTCGGACGGATATTCAGGCATCACTGCCAATCCGGCACTCGGGATTGCCTCCGATCTTCTGGTCCGTCATGGCGGTACCACGATCCTGTCCGAAACGTCGGAGATCTACGGCGCGGAGCACCTTTTGACCCGCCGGGCGGTTTCCGTCGATGTCGGCAAGAAGCTGATCGAGCGTGTGCGCTGGTGGGAAGACTACACAGCCCGCAATGGCGGCGAGATGGACAACAATCCGTCGCCCGGCAACAAGCGCGGCGGATTGACCACAATCCTGGAAAAGTCTCTTGGTGCAGCGGCCAAGGGAGGCTCTGCCCCCCTTGTGGACGTCTACAAGTTTGGCGAACCCGTCGACAAGAAGGGGTTCGTCTTCATGGACAGCCCAGGCTTCGATCCATGTTCGGTGACCGGTCAGATCGCCTCAGGCGCCAATATAATCGTCTTCACGACGGGGCGCGGCTCCGTGTCCGGTTACATGCCAACCCCTTGCATCAAACTCGCCACAAACAGCGAGATGTATGGCCGGATGTCGGAAGACATGGACATCAATTGCGGTGACGTGATCTCCGACAATGTCAGTCTGGAAGCCAAGGGCGAGGAGATCTTCGAAATGATCATCGCCGTTGCCTCCGGAAAACAATCGAAGAGCGAGGAACTCGGCTTCGGCGGAGTGGAGTTCGTGCCGTGGCAGATCGGTGCGGTGATGTAGCCGCATCCGGCGGAACATTGTGACGATGCGCGGACTTTCGGGAGGATTTCAGTGCGCTTGAAAGATAAAACAATATTGGTGACGGCAGCCGGGCAGGGTATCGGCCGTGCAAGCGCGATTGCCTGCGCCAGGGAAGGCGCAAAGGTCTACGCCGCGGACATCAACGAGGAAACGCTGTCGACGCTCCCGGGCGAATGCCCCGGTATCGAGATCCACAAACTGGATGTCTGTGATCGCTCAGCCGTTGACGCCCTGGCAAAAAAACTGCCGGCGCTCGATGGGCTCTTCAACTGTGCGGGCTTCGTTCACAACGGCACTGTCCTCGATATCACCGAAGACGACTGGGCCTTCAGCTTCGAGCTGAACGTCACCTCCATGTACCGGATGACGCAAGCTTTCCTGCCGGGCATGCGCGAACGCGCCAAGGTAACCGGCACGGCATCGATCCTGAACATGTCGTCGATGGCATCGTCCATCAAAGGCTTTCCTATGCGCACCGCCTACGGCGCCACCAAGGCAGCCGTGATTGGCCTCACAAAGGGTGTCGCAGCGGATTTCGTCAAGGAAGGCATTCGCTGCAACGCGCTATGCCCGGGCACTGTCGATACTCCGTCCTTGCGCGGCCGCATTGCTTCTGCACCGGACCCGGTGGAAGCGGAAAAGAATTTCATCGCCCGGCAGCCCATGGGCCGTCTGGCAACCGTCGACGATATGACGCCGATGATCGTCTACCTGTTGTCCGACGAAAGCCGGTTCGTTTCCGGGCAGGCACTTCTGGTCGATGGAGGTGTCACCATCTGACGGTGGCTCCTTTGTCGCGGTTTGGGAGGATCGCGCATGACAAATCTGGTGAGGATGACGGGGATCGAAAAACGCTTCCCCGGTGTACACGCCCTCAAGAATGTCAGCTTTGACCTGAACAGCGGCGAAGTGCATGCCCTGATGGGCGAAAACGGCGCCGGCAAGTCGACGCTGATGAAGATCCTGTCCGGAATTTACCCCAGGGACGGCGGCGAGCTGCTGGTCAACGGTCAGGCCGTGGAGATCGACGGTCCACGGGCCGCCCAGGCGCTGGGCATCGGTATCATTCATCAGGAACTCAGCCTGATGAATGATCTGACGGTCGCGCAGAACATCTTTATCGGCCGGGAACCGCGCAAGCGTTTCGGCCGTCTGGACGAGGCGGCGCTCAACGCCAGGGCGCTCGAGATCTTCAAGTCGATGAACCTGAAGATGAACCCGAAGACGATCGTCGGTGAACTCACCATCGCCCGTCAGCAGATGGTCGAGATCGCCAAGGCGTTGTCCTACCGGTCACGCGTCCTGATCATGGACGAGCCGACGGCCGCCCTGAATGATGCGGAAATCGCCGAACTCTTCACCATCATCCGCCGCCTGAAGGCCGATGGCGTGGGCATCATCTACATCAGCCACAAGATGGACGAACTCAAGCAGATCGCCGACCGGGTGACCGTCATGCGTGACGGCTCCTATGTCGGCACCGTTGATGCAGCGCAGACGTCTGTTACCAAGATCATCTCCATGATGGTGGGCCGGGAGCTGACCAGCGAGGCCATCGTGATCCCCGATCTGTCCGACGCCGAGACGGTGCTGGACATACGCGGGTTGAACAGGGGGCGCGAGATCCGCGACGTCAGCTTTTCCGTCAAGAAAGGCGAGATCCTCGGCTTTGCCGGCTTGATGGGGGCCGGGCGAACGGAAGTGGCACGGGCGATTTTCGGAGCTGATCCGCGCGACAGCGGCGAGATCCGGGTTCATGGCAAGCCCCGTTCGATATCGAAACCTTCCGACGCCGTGAAGGCGGGCATCGGTTACCTTTCGGAAGATCGCAAGCATTTCGGTCTGGCCACCGGCATGGATGTTCGGACCAACGTGGCGCTGGCCAGCCTCGATCGTTTTTCCAGCCGGTTTGGCGTCCTGAATGACGATGCCATGCGTAAGACGGCGCAGGACTATATCGCCAAACTGGAAATCCGCACACCGTCCGACCGGCAGGAAGTCCGCCTGCTTTCCGGTGGCAACCAGCAGAAGGTCGTCATCGCCAAGTGGCTCTACCGGGATTGTGACATCCTGATCTTCGACGAGCCGACCCGCGGCATCGATGTCGGTGCCAAGTCGGAAATCTACAAACTGCTGAAGGCACTGGCCAACGAGGGCAGGGCGATCATCGTCATCTCCTCGGAATTGCCGGAGATCATGCGGCTCAGCCATCGCATCGCCGTCATGTGTGAAGGCCGTCTCACCGGCATCCTGCCGGGCGGTGAAGCCACCACGCAGGAAGACATCATGCATCTGGCGACGCTTCGGGCGCCATCCATGCAGCCAGAAGGATACCAGCAATGACCGCCGTCAACCCGTCCTCCTCGCCGTCGCTCGTTGCACGTCTGATCGAGACAGGGGCGCACCAGAAGCTGTTGGCCTTCGCCAGCCTGGTTCTTCTGCTGATCGGTTTCTCGATCGCTTCACCCAACTTCATGCAAACCTCCAACATGATCGCGATCCTGCAGGCGACCTCGGTCAATGGCGTCTTGGCTGTTGCGGCAACCCTGGTGATCATCACCGGCGGGATCGACCTTTCCGTCGGAACCTTGATGACGTTCTGCGCGGTCATCGCAGGCGTCGTTCTGACCAATCTCGGCATGCCGCTGCCGCTCGGTGTGGTTGCCGCCATCGCGACCGGTGCGCTGTGCGGCCTATGTTCGGGCACCTTCATCGCCAAGATGAAAATCCCGCCGTTCATCGCGACCCTCGGCATGATGCTGATCCTGAAAGGCCTGTCGCTGGTGATTTCCGGAACCCGGCCGATCTATTTCAACGACACGCCCGGCTTCGACCTGATTTCCCGTGGCTCGCTGATAGGCGACATTTTCCCGGCGCTGCCGATCCCGAACGGGGTTCTGATCCTGTTCCTGGTGGCCGGGGCTGCGTCCTACATTCTCGGCCGTACGGTTCTTGGCCGCTATACGTTCGCGCTGGGCTCCAACGAAGAGGCGGTTCGCCTTTCCGGCGTCAACACCGATTTCTGGAAGATGTCGGTCTACGCCCTGGCTGGCTCCATCTGCGGCATCGCCGGCATCCTGATCGCATCGCGCCTCAACTCTGCCCAGCCGGCACTCGGCCTGGGGTATGAGCTGGAAGCCATCGCGGCCGTCGTAATCGGTGGCACGTCGCTTTCCGGTGGGCGCGGAACGGTTCTCGGGACCCTGATCGGCGCTCTGATCATGGCCGTCCTGACCAACGGTTTGCGGGTCCTGTCCGTCGCCCAGGAGTGGCAGACGGTGGTGACCGGCGCAATCATCATCCTGGCCGTTTACGCGGACATGGTGCGCAGGCGCAAAGCCTGAGTTTCATCAACACACAAGAGGGTGGTCACACCCCGGTACCGGACCTTCCGTCCAACCCAACCACAGGAGAGGAATATGCTGAACAGACGTACTCTTATCGGAGCTGCAAGTGCCGCTGCCCTGATGCTTTCCGGGAACTTTGCCTTCGCCCAGGAAACCTACATTCCGCTCATCTCCAAGGGTTTCCAGCACCAGTTCTGGCAGGCCGTGAAGGCTGGAGCCGATCAGGCCGCCTCGGAGCTGGGTGTCACCATCACCTTTGAAGGCCCGGACAACGAGACCATGGTCGACCGCCAGATCGACATGCTGGCCGCTGCCCTTGCCAAGAACCCGACGGCAATCGGCTTTGCCGCTCTCGACAGTCAGGCTGCCATTCCGCTTCTGAAGCAGGCTCAGGAAAAGGGCATCCCGGTCATCGCCTTCGACAGTGGTGTCGACAGCGATATTCCGGTGTCGACGGCTTCAACCGACAACATTGCTGCAGCAGCACTGGCTGCCGACAAGATGGCTGAGCTGATCGGCGGAGCTGGCCAGGTTGCCGTGGTGGCACATGACCAGACCAGCCGGACCGGCATCGACCGTGTCGACGGTTTCGTCAACCAGATGAAGGCAAATCATCCGGATATCGAGGTCGTCACCGTTCAATATGGCGGCGGTGACCATCTGAAGTCGACAGAACTCACCAAGGCCATCCTGACAGCCAATCCGGATCTGAAGGGCATCTTCGGTGCCAACGAAGGGTCTGCCCTTGGTGTGGTCAACGGTGTCTCTGAAATGGGCAAGTCCGATGTGGTCATCATCGGCTACGACAGTGGCAAGGCCCAGAAGGATGCGATCCGCAACGGCGTCATGGCCGGTGCGATCACCCAGAACCCGGTCGGTATCGGCTACGAGACCGTGAAAGCAGCTCTCGAAGCATCGCAGGGCAAGGAAGTTCCGGCGCATATCGACACCGGCTTCTACTACTACGACAAATCCAACATTGACGATCCGAAGATCGCTGCTGTCTTGTACGACTGATCGATTTTGTCGTAACCAACCCCATCGAGCCCGGTTGCACGCGCAGCCGGGCTCCAACCACTCAAGGACGATCCTTTATGAAATTGCTGAGATTTGGCGCTCCGGGACAGGAAAAACCCGGTGTTCTCGATGCCGACAACCGCGTTCGTGATCTTTCTTCCGTTGTCGCGGATATCGCCGGCGATGCTCTCCTGCCTGAAAGCATTCAACGCCTGCAGGGGCTCGACGTCGCTTCGCTGCCACTGGTGGAGGGCGCTCCGCAGCAGGACCTGCGCGTCGGACCTTGCGTCGGCAATATCGGCAAGTTCATCTGTATCGGCCTCAACTACGCCGACCACGCTGCCGAATCCGGCATGGATGTGCCGCCGGAACCGGTGGTCTTCAACAAGTGGACCTCGGCCATTGTCGGTCCGGATGACGACGTCAAGATCCCACGCGGCTCGCAGAAAACCGACTGGGAAGTCGAACTCGGCGTCGTGATCGGCAAGGGCGGTGCCTATATCGAGGAAGCCGACGCGATGAGCCATGTCGCCGGATTCTGCGTGATCAACGATGTCTCCGAACGCGAATTCCAGATCGAACGGTCCGGCACCTGGGACAAGGGCAAGGGTTGCGATACCTTCGGCCCGATCGGCCCCTGGCTGGTAACGCCGGATGAAGTCGGCGACTTCGACGATCTCGGCATGTGGCTGGAAGTGGACGGCAAGCGCTACCAGAACGGCTCCACCAAGACGATGGTCTACCGGGTACCGTTCCTGATCTCCTATCTCAGCCGCTTCATGAGCCTGCAGCCTGGCGACGTCATCTCCACCGGCACGCCCCCGGGTGTTGGCATGGGGCAGAAGCCGCCGGTCTACCTCAAGGGCGGCGAAGTCATGACGCTTGGCATCGACAAGCTGGGCAGCCAGACCCAGAAGGTGACCAAGGCCTGATCGTTCGGGATCTTGCCTGCACAATGACGGCCGGACGCGGAGACGCGTTCGGCCGTTGACGTTTTTGAAGAAGGGACGCGCGGCATCTCCTGCGTGTCGTCCCGGTTTGTCGCGTCAGCGTCAAGACCGGGATCCAGTATCCTATGTGGCTGGTGAGGGTCAGATGCGACTTCATGCGATTACTGGATCCCTGCCTTCGCAGAGATGACAAGGCGCATGTGGACAGATTGATAAATCCGCTTTGTCCGTGGGCGAACTGCGCCGCCACAGATTCACCTCAGCCCTCTCTGGCGATCTGCCAGCCGGCCCAGGACTGGCTGACGGGCATCAGTTCCAGCGAGTTGATGTTGAGATGCGGGGGCTGTGTCGCGACCCAATAGACCGTGCTGGCGATGTCTTCCGGCTGGATCGCGTTGGCGCCGCCATATAGAGCATCGTAGCTTTCCTGGTTGCCACCGGTACGCACCAGCGTGAATTCGCTTTCGCATAGGCCCGGTTCGATGGAGGTAACCCGCACACCCTTGCCATGAAGATCCGACCGCAGGCCAAGCGAGAACTGGCGCAGGAACGCCTTGGTTCCCGCATAGACGTTTCCGCCCGGATAGGGCCAGTTGGCAGCAATGGAGGAGATGTTCACGACCATGCCCTTGCGCTCGATCAGCTTCGGCAGAAGCTTGTCGGTGATGGTGACGAGACCGGTGATGTTGGTATCGATCATGGTCTTCCAGTCGGAGAGTTTCGTCGCCGGTGCCGAAGCCGTGCCGAGGGCAAGGCCGGCATTGTTGACGAGGATGTCGATCTCCTGAAAGTCCTCCGGCAGGCTGGCGAGGGCCGCAGTTGTTGCAGCTTCGTCCATGATGTCGAAGACAAGCGCGTGAAATGCCTCGCCGAGATCCGTCTTCAGCTTTTCCAGCCGATCCGCGCGCCGGCCGGTACCGATAACCTTCCATCCGTTTTGCACGAACAGCCGGGCCATCGCCTGACCGAAGCCGGAGGTCGTTCCGGTAATGAGGATTGTGCCGCTCATGAGCCTGCCTTTCCGAAGTATCTGAAACAGTCGCTTGACCGGACCATAGGCAGCTGCCTCGCCAGCACAACGCCAAAAGCGGGCTTTGGGCCTCTGGCTCCTATGAATTCAAGCGCTGGCTCTACGGCGGGTTTGCGACTGGTCCTAGGAGTGATGGGAATGCTCCGATCTGAAGGACCCTGCGCCATGACCCAGATGCCGATCAACATGGATCACCACTGGCTTCCGTTCACCAACAACCGTCTCTTCCACAAGGAACCGCAGATGTTCGCGCGGGCGGAGGGCGTGCGGTATTGGACGCCCGAGGGGCGGGAAATCCTGGACGGATCTTCAGGCCTGTTCACCTGTGCAGCGGGGCATGGCCGCAAGGAGATTGCCGAAGCCGTCTACAAGCAGCTTCAGGTTCTGGATTATTCCCCGCACTTCCAGCGCGCGGCGCCGATCTCCTTCGAACTTGCCGAAGCGCTCAGTGGAATTCTGCCGGAAGGTCTCGACCGCATCTTTTTCGGGTCTTCCGGGTCTGAAGCCGTCGATTCCGCCATCAAGATCTGCCTTGCCTATCACAAGGCCAAAGGCGAGCCTCAGCGCACCCGTTTTGTTTCGCGGGCCTGGGCCTATCACGGGGTCAACCTTGGCGGCACGTCACTGGCGGGCATGGTCAACAACCGGCGGGACTTTTCCGGCGTTACCTGCGACGTCGTCCATATGCGCCACACCTGGAACGAGGATCAGCGCTTCACGAGAGGGCAACCGCAAGACGGAGCGTGGATTGCCGAAGATCTGGAAGAGATCTGCAAGACCTACGGTGGCGAGACCATTGCCGCGGTCTTCATCGAGCCGATTGCGGGTTCTATCGGCACTATCGTGCCGCCCGTCGGATACTTGCAGAAGCTGCGCGAGATCGCCGATAAATACGGCATTCTGCTCGTGTTCGATGAAGTCATCACAGGTTTTGGCCGGACGGGCTCAGCCTTCGCGGCACAGGAATTCGGTGTCACACCGGATGTCATGACGATGGCGAAGGCGATTACCAACGGTGCGATCCCCATGAGCGCTGTCGCGGTAAAGACGGAGATCCAGAAGGCCGTCATTGATTCCATCACCGCGGATCGGCCGGAACTGATGCACGGTTATACCTACTCCGCCCATCCGGTTGCCTGCGCCGCAGCTTTGGCAACACTTGGCATCTACAAGACCGAAGGTCTTTTCGAGAGGGCGGCAAGCCTCTCGTCAACATTCCTCGATGGCGTTTTCAGCCTTCGCAATCTGCCTCATGTCCACGATTTGCGTGGTCATGGCATGATGTCCGGTATTCAGCTGACACCGGGCGAAACGCCGGGAGCAAAGGGATCTCTGGTGCAGCGGAAGCTGTTCGACGAAGGCCTGCATGTCAAAGCAACCGGTGATGCGCTGATCTTCGCCCCGGCACTCACTACATCGGAAGAAGATCTCTCGATGATGATCGATGTCCTCCAGAAGGTCTTGGGCAAGGCAGAGCTGTAAGCTGCCAGTCACGGGGTATCCCGGCTTTGAGCCGGGGGCGCTACCTGCTGTCCGCCAGAAGTTGTCCGAGCAGCTTGATGCCCGGCTCCATCTTTTCTTCAGCAATTGCACCGAAGCCCAGGCGGATCCGGTTTCGAGGACTATTCGGGGAGAAATACCGGTCGTCTCCTGCCTCGATCAGCAGACCTTGCCGCGCGGCTCTCGATTGCAGTTCCGCAGCTCGGATACTCTCCGGTAGCCTGATCCACACGCCTGACCCACCCGTCGTGACCGTTGCCTGACAGGTCGGCAGATGCGTTTCGATGAGCCTGAAGATCTTCTTCCATTTCTGCGACAGCACCTTTCGCTGACGTCGGATATGGGAATCGTAATGGCCCTCGGACAGAAAGATCGCCATCGCCCGCTGGTCGAGTGCTGAGGGGTGCCGATACATCAAGCGTCTGAGTGCCCGAAGCTCTCTGATAATGCGCCTGTCCGCAGCGATGAAACCGAGCCGCAATCCCGGAAACAGGGCCTTGGAAAGACTGGCAACGTGGATGACGCGTCCGGTACGGTCGAAACTGCGCAAGGACGGTTTCTGTGCGCCGATGAAATTCAGCTCATGCTCATAGTCGTCTTCCAGGACGATGAAATCATGTGTTTCAGCATGGGCCAGCAACCGCAGACGCCGCTCCATCGACATGGTGACGTTGGTTGGGGACTGATGGCCAGGTGTCACGTAAACAAGTCGTGCCCCCTTCAGCTCGTCTCCAACCCGCATGCCGTTTGAATCGACCGGGTGATACTTCAGCTCTGCCCCAAAGGATTGGAAGATGTTGCGGGTGTCCACATAGCCGGGTTCTTCCATGTCCGTCCTGACCCCGGGTCGGCAAAAGAGCTGTGCCACCAGGAAGAGGGCATTCTGGGCGCCGACGGTTACCAGAATCTCGTCCGGCTCTGCCCGGAAGCCCCGTTGCGGCAGCATCCGGCGGATGATCTGGTTGACCAGCATCGGGTCGTCCTGATCGACAAGATCACCGATCCAGGTCGGGGCGTGCTGGGCAGTGCCTGCCAACCGGACACAATCGCGCCAGCGCGCGACGGATGTCTTGTCCGGAGCAAGCTGGCCATAGATGAAAGGGTAGGGATAGGACTGCCAGTCGGCCGGTTTTGAAATGTTTTCCTGGGCCGCGTAGCTGTAGGTCAGAAAGGCTTGCGGATTGAACGGGTGCTCCGCAGTGGGCAGGATGTCCTTGGCGTGATCATCCACCCGGATGTTGAGCTGCTCACGGATGTGCCGTTCGTTGATGAAATACCCGCGCCGGCTGACCGACTTCAGATAACCGTCCTCAACCAGTCTCTCATAGACGATGGCGACCGTGTTTCTGGAAACCTTTATCTCGCTGGAAAAGACACGGGTTGCCGGCAGCGGTTCGTGCAGGGGCCACACACCGTCCAGAATGGCCTCGATCAGCCGTTCCTGTATCTGGTGCTGCAATCGTCTGCCCGGATCGAAGGGCGTATCGAAATAGGTCGCAAGCATTTGAACTTTTTGGTCGTCCCTGAATTCGGTTGGCCCGAGGGCGGCAGTTTGAAGCTGTTTCCCGAACCTGCAAAGCCCGGCAATTCCTCTGGCTCCATAGTTTTCACTCTCTGGCTCTAAGGGTGAATATTGCACCGCAATATCCTTTCTTGCAACGCGGCGCAGGATCGTCCGGGCAATGCGACCCTTTCCAAAAAAATGCGGCCTGTAACGCGCCAGAACGAGGAACAGTTTGGTGAGACCAACAGTGAAGGGGAAGTCATGATCAGTTTTAAAAAGGGAGCATCCGCAACGCGGCGCGATTTCCTGAAAACCGCAGCCGCGGCAGGCGCAGGGCTGTCCATGCCGGCAATCGTCAGCTCCAGCGTGCTGGCCTCGTCCGGTGAAATCAACATCATGATGTGGTCGGACTATCTGCCGGAAAGCTTCGTCAACGGCTTCACGGACAAGACCGGCATCAAGATCAACTTCACCGGCATCGGCTCCAACGAAGAGATCATCAACAAGCTGAAGGCCACCAACGGCGAAGGCTTCGACATCGTTTCACCGACCGTAAACCGCAACCTTCTGTGGGCAGAACTTGGCCTGTTGCAGCCGTTCGACATGTCGAAGGTCGCGCTCGACAAGGTCAACCCCTCAATGGCGCTTGGCGAAACCCACTGGAACTTCGACGGCAAAGGCGTCTTCTGGCTACCGCATATCTGGGGCACGGAAGGCATTGCCTGGCGGACGGACGCCTTTGTTCCGGGCGGCGAATTCCCGAGCTATTACGATGTCTGGGATGAAGCCAATGCCGGCAAGACAATGGGCCGTGGACATTCCATGCTGCTTGGCCTCGGTCTCGGCCTTGAAGGCCGCGGCGAACTGGAGCCGGGTTCCATGTGGGCTGCTTACGAGAGCCTGGAAAAGATGGACGAGGTCTGGACCAAGGTCGTTGAGGCCGCCATCGCCAAGAAGCCGAACATCAAGCTGATCTGGAACGATGCGGATACCCAGAAGAACGGTCTCCTGAACGAAGGCGTGATCGTCGGCCAGACCTGGGACGGACCTCCGCTTGCTCTGAAAACGGCTGGTGAGCCGGTCATGTACCGGGCGCCGAAGGAAGGTGCGATGGCCTGGGTCGATGGGCTTGCCATGCCGACCGGAGCGAAGAACATCGACCAGATCTACGCCTTCATCGAGACGGCTTATGACGCCAAGCTCGCCGGCGAAGCCATCAAGACCCACGGCTACAATTCACCGGTAATCGGGGCGGCCGAATTCGGCGGCGAAATCTATGCCAAGAACTTTGCCGATGCTTATCCGGGCGAAGCGCTGGACAACCTGAATGCCTGGCCGGCGGAAGCCCCGTGGTATTCGGAAAAACGGACCGAATATACCAACAAGTTCCTGTCCGCTTAAGGCCTCTCCGGCTTTCTCAATGGCGGGTGCCGGGCGCAATGCGTCCGGCGCCAGGCCGCCCTTTTTCCGTCTCCCTTTCCCGCCGTCCTGCTGAGAGCGCCATGGCCACAAAAGATATTGTTCTGGATCACGTTTCCATCCGTTTTGGGGCCTATACCGCGGTCGACAATGCACATCTCGTCATCAAGGGCGGCGAGTTCTTCTCCTTCCTGGGGCCATCCGGCTGCGGCAAGACCACCTTGCTGCGGTGTATTTCCGGCTTCTCCGATCCGTCCGAAGGCCGGGTGTTGATCGGCGGGCAGGACATGAAGGGCATCGGCCCGAACAAGCGCCCGACAGCGCTGATCTTCCAGAACCTTGCTCTCTTTCCGCTGATGAGCGTTGCCGACAACATCGCCTTTCCGCTGGAGGTCCGGGGCATCGGCCGCAAGGACCGGCGCAAGCGGGCAGACGAACTTCTGGACATGATCGCGCTTCCCGGTGTCGGCGACAAAAAGGTGCACGAACTTTCCGGCGGTCAGCGACAGCGCGTGGCGATTGCCCGTGCGCTGGCGGTCGAGCCGGATATTCTGCTTCTTGATGAGCCGCTGTCCGCGCTCGATCTGAAACTGCGCCACCACATGCGCACCGAATTGCGTGCCATCCAGCAGCGCGTCGGACTGACCTTTATCTATATCACCCACGATCAGGGCGAGGCCTTGACCATGTCGGACCGTGTCGCGGTTATGAACTCCGGCGTTATCGAGCAGGTCGACCCGCCTGAAACCATCTACAATCGGCCGAAGACTTCGTTTGTCGCCTCATTCGTGGGCGAGACCAATGCCATCGAAGGCAAGGTTGCCCAGCAGTCGGACGCGCTGGTTTCCGTTGAAACGCCACTCGGCCGCCTGCAGGGAAGGGCAGCAGGCGGGCGTCAATACAAGGCGGGCGAAGACTGCATCCTGTTCATTCGACCCGAGCAACTGAGCCTTGGTGATGGTGCCCCCAACAGCTTGACAGCGAACTGGGTGAAGGAAGAGTTCGAAGGCAATTCACGGCAGATGTTCCTGGAAGCGAACGGTGTCCAGCTTCGGCTCACCCGGGTCAACCTTGGCGGTGCGCCGGACAATCTCTCCGGTGGTGCCGTTTCGCTCGGCTTCACGCCTGAGCAGGCAATCGTCCTGCCGCATGGCGCACTTGCGGGAGCGTGAGGATGAAAGCGCTTCAAAACGTATTCAGGGAAATTTCCGGCAAGCATGGTCTTGGCGCTGCATCGTTCGTCGCGGTGGCGGTTCTGTTCTGGGTCATCTGCCTGATCACGCTGCCGCAGGTGGCAATGCTCGACTATTCCTTCCGGTTCAACCTGCCGGCAGCTGAAGTCGGTGGACCGCAAGATGTCTATACTCTTGAAAACTATTCATATTTTTTCCAAGGCAACGACGGTACGGTAAACACGCTCGATATCGGTATCCTGTTCAAGACCCTGATCGCGGCGGTGTTCGTCACCTGTATCGACATTCTGCTTTGCTACCCGATCGCCTTCATTCTCGCTCATTCGGCCACCGGCGTGGCGGCGCGGATGATGGTCATCGGCCTGATCGTGCCTTTCTGGGTCAACGAGATCCTGCGTGCCTTCGCCTTCCGTGTCCTGTTCGGCTCCACGGGCCTCATCAACGGCATCGGCATGTCGTTGGGTCTGTGGGATCAGCCTGTCGATTTCATCCGGGCTGACGTCGCGCTCTATTCCGGGCTGACCTACGCCTACATCCTTCTGATGGTGTTCCCGATCTTCAATGCTGTCGAGGCGCTTGACCGCAACCAGATCGAAGCGGCAGGGGACATGGGCGCAAGCTGGTGGCGGGTGCATTGGCGGGTGGTGCTGCCGGTTGCCAAGCCGGGCATCGCCTCCGGGGCAACCATGGTGTTCATGCTGACGGCAGGTGCGCTTGCAGCACCCCAGATCCTCGGCGGTCCTTCCAATCTCTGGTTCACCCAGCTCATCTACCAGTGGTTCAACGAGAGCGCCAACTGGCAACGCGGTTCGGCCTATGCGGTGATCCTGCTGATTGTCTGTATCTCCTTCGTCATGATGCTGATGCGGATCTTCAAGGTCTCCATCGGGGAGATCGGCCGATGAACCGGGGCACAGGCGGCGGCGTGGTCGCGGCAGGCTTCTCCCTGCTTTTCTTCACCTTCCTGTTCGGGCCGCTGATCATCATGGTGATCACGGCGTTCAATTCGTCCTCCTTCCCGCGGATCACGCCATGGGAATGCTTCACGACGGATTGGTTTGGCGTCCTCTTCGCCAATGACCGTCTTATGAGCGGGCTGGCCAACAGCTTGGTGATCGCCATCAGTGTGGTGGTCATTGCCGTGCCGATCGGGCTGGCGGGAGCGCTTGCGCTCTCGGAGCTCGGACCGCGCCTGCGTGCGGCGCTCTACACGGTGCTGATCACGCCTATCCTCATTCCGGGCGTCGTTCTGGGCATCTCGACCATTGTCTTCTGGGGCGCTTTCGGCAGGTCCGTTGGCGCGGACTACGGTTCGATCTTCTACAACGGCATGTTTCTGACACTTGCCGGTCAGGTCACCTTCATTTCCGCCTATGCGATGCTGGTGTTTCTCGCAAGACTGCAGCGCTTCGATCCGATCCTGACGGAAGCCGCGCTCGATCTCGGCGCGACGCCGGGACAGGCCTTCCGCAAGATCCTGTTGCCGTTCCTGTGGCCGGCCATCGGCTCTGCCGCGTTTCTGACCTTCCTGGCGTCTTTCGAGAACTACAACACCACCGTCTTCACGATCCTCTCCGGCAATACGTTCACCACGGCACTGGCTTCCAAGGTCCGTCATGGGACAGACCCTTCCTTGTCGGCGCTGGCGGTCATCATCATCGGTATTACGCTGATCGGGGCAGTGGTCCACGAAGCCCACATGCGGCGGAAGGAAGTGATGCGGACCGGCACTGCTGCGCGTTCCCGCATTTACGGCAATCCGGTTCTGCGAACGCTCGTCCACCCGCTGACGATCTTCGTGATCCTCCTGGGTGTTGCAGGCTTTGCCACCTATCAGGGTTCGCAGCACGATGCTGGCGTTTGCAAACAGCAGATCCTCGATGACAAGCGCGCGCGTCAGCAGGAACTTCTGGAGGAGCAGCGCCGGAAGATGGAAGCGCAACAGCAGAACCAGGCACCTGCGTCCACGGCGCCGGTTGAAGCGCCGGTGAAAGCCAATCCGTCGCCCTTCGGCGGGGCCTTCAAGCCCAATGGTTTGAAACCAGGCGAGTAACAAGTGAACAGAAGCGTGCCGTCTATTGTCCGGAAAGCCGGGACAGCAGCACGGCAACGCTTTTGACCTGAAACTTCTTCAGAAGGCGCGCGCGCACATCCTCAACGGTTCTTGGGGACAGGCTCAGGACACGGCCCATTTCCTTGCTGGTCTGCCCCTGGGAAAGAAGCAGCAGGACATCGCGTTCGCGCGGTGTCAGCTTCGGCCCGGCAGCAGCATTGTCGATCAGGGCGAAACTCAGGACGATCCGTGCCAGCGGTGTTTCCGGCGTCAGGGTTCGCGCCCGAAACCGGCACCAGATTGGCGTTCCATCGGATCGGCGCATCAACCGCTCGTCCGTGTAGGGCAGGGACCGGCGCAAGGGCTCCAGGCCAATGTCGCGGATCTGGTGAAATTCCTGATCCGTGCCGTAGAGCAACCGGAAACTCTGCCCGATCAGCTGAGACTTCTTGAACCCGAACATCTCAAGGAATGTCTGATTGCAGGCACGAATGATCCGGTTTTCGGTCAACGCCAAACCCATGGGCGCGTTTTCGAAGGCCAGTTGGTCGAGGTCTGTCATGTTCCACCGTGTTCCTACGGTATTGGCACCGTAGTTTGACGGTAGCATAGTTCTCGTTGCTTTTACCAAGGGGAGGCTGAGACGGGATGGCGCTAGCAGACGACCTGATCCGGGAGATCGACGGAAGGCGCGAGGATCTGATCGCGTTGACCCAGGACCTTCTGCGCATTCCCACGCTCAACCCGCCCGGCGAGAACTACCGCGATATCTGCGATTATCTGCAGAAGCGTCTGTCCAGGTCCGGCTTCGACATCGAACTGATCCGGGCGCATGGAACACCCGGCGATAGCGACAAGTATCCGCGCTGGAACATCGTCGCGCGCCGGGATGGCGACCGGCCAGGTGAATGCGTGCACTTCAACAGTCATATCGACGTTGTCGACGTCGGCCACGGCTGGACAAAGGATCCGTTCGGCGGGGAACTTGTCGACGGCAAGATTTACGGCCGAGGCGCTTGCGACATGAAGGGCGGCCTTGCCGCCAGCATCGTTGCAGCCGAGGCTTTCCTTGCGGTCTGTCCGGACTTTGCCGGAGCTATCGAGATCAGCGGAACGGCCGACGAGGAATCGGGGGGCTACGGCGGCGTCGCCTATCTTGCAGGCAAGGGCTATTTCAGTCCGGACCGGGTTCAGCACGTCATCATTCCCGAGCCGCTGAACAAGGACCGGATCTGCCTCGGACACCGAGGAGTGTGGTGGGCCGAGCTGGAGACATTCGGAGAGATCGCACATGGCTCGATGCCGTTCCTCGGCGATTGTGCCGTCCGGCACATGGGAGCGGTGATCGATGAGATGGAGCAGAGCCTGTTTCCGGCGCTCGCGCAAAAGCGCACCGAAATGCCGGTGGTGCCGGAAGGCGCGAAACAGTCGACGCTCAACATCAATTCCATCCACGGTGGTCAATCGGAAGGCGATGCGGACTTTACCGGTCTTCCGAGCCCCTGCGTGCCGGACAGTTGCCGGATGGTGATCGATCGCCGGTTCCTGCTGGAAGAGAACATCGACGACGTGCAGGCGGAAGTCCTGGAAGTTCTGAAGACGGTTGAAGGACGGCGCGACAAGTTCCGCTACGACTTGCGGGAACTGCACAGGGTGCTGCCCACCATGACCGAAAAGGATGCGCCCGTGGTGCGGACCGTCGCGAAGGCCATTGCCGAAACCATGGGCCGTGAAGCTGAATATGTCGTCAGCCCGGGTACCTACGACCAGAAGCATATCGATCGTATCGGCAAACTGAAAAATTGTATCGCCTATGGCCCGGGCATTCTGGATCTGGCACATAAACCGGACGAATATGTGGGAGTGGATGACATGCTCGATTCTGCGAAGGTCATGGGCCGTTCGCTGATCGAGCTGTTGGCAAGGCCTTGCGAAAGCAGCCTCAATAAAGGGGGAAGTCATGCGTTTGCGTAAGTTTGGATTGGGTCTGGTCAGTGCTTTGGCACTGGCAGTGAGCATGGGAATGGCCCATGCAAAGAGCGATATCGTGGTTGCCATGCAACTGGAACCGCCACATCTGGACCCGACTGGTGCCGCTGCAGGCGCGATTGATTCTGTCCTTTACTCCAATGTCTTCGAAGGCCTGACCCGCTTCGGTCCGGATGGCTCGGTCAATCCCGGGCTGGCCGAAAGCTGGGAGATTTCCGAGGACGGCAAGACCTATACCTTCAAGCTGAACGACGGCGTGAAATTTCACGATGGATCGGATCTGACGGCGGACGACGTCAAGTTCAGTCTCGATCGTGCCCGCGCAGACGACAGTCAGAACGCCCAGAAAGCGCTGTTTGCCGGTATCGAGAGCGTGGAAGTGGTTGATCCGCTGACCGTGAAGGTAACGCTCAAGGAGCCGAACGGCAGTTTCCTGTTCAACATGGCCTGGGGCGATGCGGTTATTGTCGCTCCGGAATCCATTGGCGATATCAAGAGCAAGCCGGTTGGAACGGGCGCGTTCAAGTTCACCGACTGGGTGCAGGGCGACCGGATCGATCTGGAAAAGAACGCCGACTACTGGGGTGAACCGGCCAAGCTCGACAAGGTCACCTTCAAGTTCATTTCCGATCCGACGGCTGCCTTCGCGGCCGTGATGGCGGAAGACGTTAACGCCTTCGTCGGTTTTCCGGCGCCGGAAAACCTGCCGCAGTTCGAGGCCGACGCCCGCTTCCAGGTGCTGGTCGGCTCTACCGAAGGCGAGACCATTCTTGCAGCCAACAACAAGTTGCCGCCGCTCGACAACATCAAGGTGCGCGAAGCGATTGCCCACGCGGTTGATCGGCAGGCGATCATCGATGGCGCGATGTTCGGTTACGGCACGCCGATCGGCACGCATTTTGCGCCGCATAACCCTGACTACGTCGATCTGACGGGGAGCAGCCAGTACGATCCGGACCTCGCCAAGAAGCTGCTGGCCGAGGCCGGCTATGCGGATGGTTTCACCACCACACTCAAGCTGCCGCCGCCATCCTATGCCCGCCGGGGCGGGGAGATCATCGCCGCTCAGCTTCGTGCCGTCGGTATTGAAACGGAAATCACCAACCTGGAATGGGCGCAGTGGCTGGAGCAGGTCTTCAAGGGCAAGGATTTCGGCCTGACAATCGTCAGCCATACCGAGCCGATGGATATCGGCATCTATGCCCGGCCGGATTACTATTTCCAGTATGACAATGCGGACTTCCAGAAGCTCATTGCCGATCTGACGGCGGAGAACGATCCGGCAAAACGCTCCGACCTTCTGAAACAGGCTCAGGAGACGATCTCAAGGGACTACGTCAACACCTACCTGTTCCAGCTCGCATTCCCGACCATCGCCGACGCCAAGATCAAGGGGCTCTGGGAAAACCAGCCGACCCAGGCAACGGATCTGACGGCGGTCTACTGGGAAGACTGACCCATACCGCAAAGCGGATGCTCGCGCCCGGTGTGCGGGCATCCACCTTCACTCCTTTCCTTTTGCCGGTATCTGACTGCCGATAGGCACGCGACGCGTTCATGCTGCAATATTTCCTGAAACGCCTTCTGTCCCTGGGGCTCAGCCTCGTGGCCGCGTCGGTGATAATCTTCCTGGCGCTGGAAGTGGTGCCGGGTGATCCGGCGTCCTACATGCTTGGCCTCAACGCCCAGGAAGACACGCTTGCAGCCCTGCGCGAGGAACTGGGCCTTGGCGGCAGCATCCTTGAGCGCTATGCAGCCTGGGCAGGTGGTCTTCTGGTCGGCGATTTCGGCACGTCCTACACATATCGCACATCCGTTGCAGGCATGATCGCCGACAGGCTTTGGGTGTCTCTGCCGCTGGCAGTCTATGCTCTGGTGCTGAGCACCTTGATCGCCTTTCCTGCCGGTATCTGGGCTGCCTCGCGCCGTGGCTCCCACGCCGATGGCGCCGTCATGGGCGTGACCCAGCTCGGCATCGCCATCCCCAACTTCTGGTTCGCGATGCTGATGGTGCTGGTCTTTGCGATCAATCTGCGCTGGTTTTCTGCCGGCGGATTTCCCGGGTGGGACGCGGGATTCTTCGCTGCCATGAAAGCGCTGACGCTGCCGGCCATCGCCCTGGCCCTGCCGCAGGCGAGCATCCTGACACGGGTGATGCGCTCCAGCCTGCTGGACACGCTGGGAGAGGACTTCATCCGCACTGCCCGTGCCAAGGGTCTCAGCAAGGGGCAGGCACTCTGGCGTCATGCGGTGCGCAACGCCCTTATTCCGGTGCTGACGATCCTCGGGCTGCAATTCTCCTTCCTGCTGGCGGGCGCAATCATCATTGAAAACGTCTTCTTCCTGCCGGGCCTCGGCAGGCTGGTCTTTCAGTCGATCAGCGCGCGCGACCTGATCGTGGTCGAAAGCGTCGTGATGCTGCTGGTCTTTGCGGTCATCGTCGTCAACTTCACTGTCGACATGGCCTATGCCTGGGTCGATCCGAGACTGCGGAGGCGGCGTTGATGAGCGTCCTGTTCCACAGCCGCACGCTGCTGCCAGGCGCCATTCTGACGCTTCTGTTCACGGCCGCCGCGCTTATCAGCCTCGTCTGGGTTCCGTATGACACGACAGTGCTGGATATCGCCAACCGAATGAAGCCGCCAAGCTGGCTGCACCCCTTCGGTACCGATCAGTTCGGGCGGGACATTCTCAGCATGATCATGGTCGGTGCGCGCACATCCATAGCCGTTGCCCTGGTGGCTGTCGGCATTGGCATGGCTGTTGGTGTGCCGCTCGGTCTTGCTGCAGCTGGCAGGAAAGGCGGCCTGATGGACGAGATCATCATGCGCGCCAATGACCTTGTGTTTGCGTTTCCAAGCCTTCTGATCGCGGTCATGATCACTGCCGTCTTCGGGGCGTCGGCGCTCAACGCCATCATCGCCATCGGCATCTTCAATATCCCGGTCTTCGCCCGCCTGACGCGCGGCGCCGCGCTGTCGCTCTGGAACCGGGAATACATTCTGGCGGCGCGGGTCGCGGGCAAAGGCTCGGCGCGTATTTCGCTGGAACACATCCTGCCCAACGTCGCCAATCTCCTGATCGTTCAAGGCACGATTCAGTTCTCTCTGGGCATTCTCGCCGAAGCGGGGCTCAGCTATGTCGGCCTCGGAGCACAGCCGCCGACTGCCAGTTGGGGGCGGATGCTGGCAGACAGCCAGACGATGATATCGCTCGCGCCTCATCTGGCGTTGTTTCCGGGCCTTGCCATCCTTCTGACGGTGCTTGGACTGAACCTGCTTGGCGATGGCCTGCGGGACAGTCTCGATCCGAAACTCAGGCGGGCCCGGACATGAGCCTTCTGACCATAAGGAACCTGTCGCTTTCCATTCACGGTCTTCAGATCCTCCGGAATGTCTCAATGGAAGTGGCGCCGGGCCGTATTCTCGGGGTGATCGGCGAGAGTGGATCAGGCAAGTCGATCACGGCCTTTTCCGTGCTGCAGCTGTTGCCGGGCGGCGCTTCCTGCACCGGTTCGATCAATCTGTCGGGCAAGGATATCCTGTCGCTTGGCGAAGCCGAAATGTGTGGCCTGCGCGGGCGGGACGTCGGCATGGTCTTCCAGGAGCCGATGACCGCGCTCAATCCGCTGAAGACCATCGGCGACCAGGTTGCCGAGACAATCCTGATCCACGAGCGCGTTTCGAAAGCCGAAGCAATGGTTCGCGCAGCGGATGCCCTGCAACGCGCGGAACTACCGCAGGAACGGTTTCCGTTAAGCCGGTATCCGCACGAACTCTCCGGCGGTCAGCGCCAGAGAGTGGTCATCGCCATGGCCATTGCTCTCAAGCCCAAGCTTCTGATTGCCGACGAACCGACCACTGCACTGGATGTCACGACCCAGGCACAGATCCTGGAACTTCTGAAGCGTCTCGTCGCCGAGGACGGCATGGGGCTGATGCTGATCAGCCACGACCTCGCGGTCGTGGCCGACCTTGCCGACGATTTGGTGATCATGCGTCAGGGCGAGGTGGTCGAAAGCGGTCCGGCCAAGACGCTCTTCGGCAATCTGCAGCATCCCTATTCGCGCGCGTTGCTGGAAGCCTCCGCTCATGTGCCCGAACGCGGCAACGAAACGCTGGAACAGCCCCTGCTGCAGGTGTGTGATGTCGTGCGCGATTATACCGGACATACACACGGATGGTGGGGCAAGACCACGCAGTTTCGTGCTGTTGATGGCGTCAGCTTCGAGATCCGCAAGGGCGAGAGCCTCGGCCTTGTCGGTGAATCGGGTTGCGGCAAGTCCACACTGACGCGGGCTATCCTGGGTCTGGAAGAAGTGCAGGGCGGCGAAATTCTGTTCGACGGTCTGCCTGTCTTCACCCATCGCCACGCCAACCAGATCGTGCGCCGGCGCATGCAGGTGGTCTTTCAGGACCCCTATGGAAGCTTTAATCCGCGCTGGCGGGTGGACAGGCTGATCACGGAGCCTTTCCATCTGCTCTCTGACCCGCCCAAAGGGGCCGAGCGAGACGCGGCAATTGCCGAAGCTCTTGAAAGCGTCGGTCTGAGCGCGTCGGATGCCCATAAATACATTCACGAGTTTTCCGGTGGGCAGCGTCAGCGCATCGCAATCGCACGTGCGCTCATCATCAAGCCGGACCTGATCATTCTCGACGAAGCAGTTTCAGCGCTCGATGTGTCCGTTCGCGCCCAGGTGCTCGACCTACTGGCGGACCTGGCCGACAGGTTTGGCCTGACCTACCTCTTTATCAGCCACGATCTCAGCGTGGTCCGCTCGATAACGGATCGGGTGCTGGTGATGAAATCCGGCAAGATTGTCGAGCAAGGGCCGACGGACACGGTCTTCGACCGGCCGAACCATCCATATACCCAACAACTTGTTGCTGCCGCACCGGTCCTTCCGGCCGGCATCCTTTAGGGGAGGAACCCATGACCCAGGAACTGGACCTTTGGTTCGATCCGGCCAAATGCCTGATCGGCGGAAAATGGGTGGAGCCGGCAGGAGGCGGAGAACTGCCGCTCAACGATCCTTCAACCGGGGCACGCATAGGTGCGATTGCCCGCGGTGGAGCGACTGATATCGATGCAGCGGTCGATGCGGCCGAAGCCGCCATGGCAGGCGAATGGGGGCGGACCAACGCCGCCGAGCGGGGCCGGTTCCTGTTTCGCCTGCGCGAGCTGGTGCTGGAAAAGGTCGACCATCTGGCGCGGATCGAATCCATCGATGTCGGCAAGCCGCTGAAACAGGCACGCGCAGACGCTGTCGCTCTTGCCCGCTATCTGGAATTTTATGGCGGGGCTGCAGACAAGCTCCATGGCGAGACAATTCCCTATCTCGATGGGTACACGGTCTACACATTGCGCGAACCGCATGGCGTTACCGGGCATATCGTGCCTTGGAACTACCCGATGCAGATCATCGGCCGGTCAGTTGGCGCGGCGTTGGCAACAGGCAATGCCTGTGTGCTGAAACCGGCGGAAGACGCCTGCCTGACGGCGCTCGCCTTTGCCGATCTCGCCCGCCAGGCCGGTTTGCCTGACGGTGCGCTGAACGTGGTTCCGGGTCTCGGGTCGGAAGCCGGTGCGGCCTTGACCGCACATCCGCGTGTCCACCACATCTCTTTCACCGGTTCGGTTGCAACCGGTGTTCAGGTGCAGACGGCGGCAGCCCGGAATGTCGTGCCGGTAACGCTGGAGCTCGGCGGCAAGTCGCCTCAGCTTGTGTTCGAGGATGCCGATCTGGATGCTGCCCTGCCATTCCTGATGAACGCAGGCATCCAGAACGCCGGGCAGACCTGCTCGGCTTCCTCACGCATACTGGTGCACAGGTCTGTTCTCGATCAGGTGACCGAGCGCATGGCGGCTCGCTATGGGTCGCTGACGGTCGGGCCTGCACTGAACGATCTCGACGTCGGACCGCTGATCTCGGCCAAGCAGAAAGACATCGTCTCCGGTTTTCTGGATCGGGGGGCGGACCTGCAAAAGGTGGCGGAAGGTGTGTTGCAGGACGCACCGGAAGGCGGGAACTACGTCTGCCCGACCCTTTTTGCCGGCGTTTCACCCGGCCACGTGTTGGCACGGGACGAGATTTTTGGCCCGGTGCAGGTGATCATTCCCTTTGACGACGAGGAAGAAGCAATCTCGATTGCCAATGGCACAGACTACGGCCTTGTCGCGAGCCTGTGGACCCGCGACGGTGCCCGCCAGATGCGGCTCGCCAAAAAGATCCGGACCGGCCAGGTTTTCATCAACAACTACGGTGCCGGTGGCGGTGTCGAGTTGCCGTTCGGCGGTATGGGCAAGTCCGGTCACGGCCGGGAAAAGGGGTTCGAAGCGCTTTACGGCTTCACCACGCTGAAGACCGTTGCGGCGTTTCACGGATGAACGCCCCGACGCTCAATTCGATGCGCGTACAAAGAACAATTGATTGTAGCTCCCTGATCCCGGCTCGCGCTTCGCTCGTCCGGGATGATGCTGGAGAGCAAGGAACCAAGATCGGGAGGTTTGCATGAGACTTGAAGGAAAGAAGGCGATTGTCACGGGTGGGGCCTCGGGCTTTGGTGCCGGCATCGTGCGCAAGTTCGCAGCAGAAGGCGCAAAGGTCATGGTCGCCGACCTGAACCTGGACCTTGCAGAGGAAATTGCCGCGGAAGTTGGCGGACTGGCCATCAAGACGGATGTCTCCAGCAATGACAGCGTCAGCCACTTGGCCGATGTTGCCTCCTCGCTGCTCGGTGGGGTCGATATCCTGGTCAACAACGCCGGCATCACGCATATGCCCAAACCGATGCAGGACGTCACGGAAGAAGAGTTCGACCGGGTCCTCGCGGTCAATTGCAAGTCGGTCTATCTGACCGCGAAGCACTTCGTCCCGGCCATGACGGAAGCCGGCAAGGGGGCGATCCTGAATGTGGCTTCCACCGCAGGCCTCAGCCCGCGTCCCAGGCTCAACTGGTACAACGCATCCAAGGGATGGATGATCACCGCGACAAAGACGATGGCGGTCGAACTTGCCCCGTCGGGCGTGCGGGTCAACGCAATTTGCCCGGTGGCCGGCGAAACGCCGCTTCTGAAAAGCTTCATGGGTGAAGACACGCCGGAAATGCGTGCCAAGTTTCTCTCCACCATTCCCATAGGCCGTTTTTCGACACCGGAAGACATGGGCAACGCAGCCTGTTTCCTGTGCTCGGATGAGGCGGGCATGATTACCGGGGTTGCGATGGAAGTTGACGGCGGACGCTGCATCTGAGGATTGATCAGCCTCGGCGGGATCATGTATCGACAGGTCCGAACAGATTTGCGCGACATCCAGACGGCCGAAGGAAGACGAGATCATGAAGCGATACACCGGTGGCTGCCTGTGCGGGAATGTCCGGTTCGTGGCAGAAGGCGAACCGTATCGGGTCGGCCTTTGCCATTGTCTTGACTGCCGCAAGCATCACGGGGCGCTGTTCCACGCCTCTGCTGTCTTTCCGCAGGATGCCGTAAGCCACGAAGGAGAAACGGGCGCGTATCGGGGGCGGTTTTTCTGTCCTCGGTGCGGGTCGTCCGTTTTTTCGCAAACGGGTGATGAAACCGAGGTGCATCTGGGAGCGCTGGACGCACCCGACCAAATGACCCCGACCTACGAACTCTGGACCATCCGCCGCGAAGCCTGGCTGCCGGAATTTCCGATTTCCAGACACTACGAGCGCGATCGGGAAAACGAGGGCCGCGAGGAGTAGAGGCTTTCAAACCAGGGCTGCGTGCCAAGTGGATGGCGAGTAGGCCCTGCATTGCGCGTCACGCCTTCGCGTTCCGGTCGCTGAAGCTTCGAAACCTGTAAGACTGCGCGCTCTGTCTTCCGGTTTGTGCATCTGCAACCGGTTGTGCCCTTGCAGTCAGGCAGGAAGTCAGGGGGCTGGATTCGGCCCCCTTTTTGCTGCGCTATAACGCTCCCAAGCAAATTTTTTCACGTTTAAATTCAGGTGAAAGATCCTGAAATCACTCGCTATTTCTACACATGAAATGAATGCATTCAAAAAAATGAAACGTTTCATATTGACGTTGTAATTCGGCCGTGCTTTCAATTGTGCAGCCTGATAGCGCCCTTGGAATGGCGTGAGAGGTGCAGCCTTTTTGGGAGGAAAATCATGAAGTTATTGAAAATCGCTGCCGCGGCAGCGACCGGCCTCGCTTTGCTTGGTGGAACCGCTCTTGCCGACGACAAGCCGGTGGTGGGCCTGATCATGAAGTCACTGGCCAACGAGTTCTTTCAGAACATGATGGTTGGTGCCGAGGAGCACCAGAAGCGCCGTGGCGACTATGAGCTCAAGGCCGTCGGCATGCAGAACGAGACCGACTTTGAATCCCAGATCAACGCGGTCGAAAACTTCATCACGCAAGGCGTTGACGCCATCGTTGTCGCTCCGGCCGACAGCCGCGCCATGGTCCGTCCGCTGAAAAAGGCGATGGAAGCCGGTATCGTCGTGGTCAACTTCGATGTGGCGCTTGATGAGGAAGCCAAGAAACAACAGGGCGTAGAACTCGCGTTCGTCGGCCCGGACAACCGCGGCGGTGCCAAGCTTGCCGGTGATGCACTGGGCAAGAAGCTGGGTGAGGGCGCAAAGGTTGTCATCATCGAGGGCAACCCGGGTGCGGACAATGCCACGCAGCGCCGCCTGGGTTTTGAAGACTCTGTTGCCGAGTACAAGCTGGACCTGCTCGACAGCCGTACAGCGCATTGGGAAACCGAAGAAGCCAACCAGGTCTTCGCCACAATGCTGACAGCGCATCCCGACGTTCAGGGCGTGATGGCGGCCAACGACTCCATGGCGATTGGCGTTGTAAAGGCACTGGAAAGCGCCGGCCGCACCGACATTGAAGTCATTGGTTTCGACAATATTCCTGCAGTCGGCCCGATGATCGAAGACGGCCGGATGCTGGCTACCGTCGACCAGTTCGGCACCGACATGGCGGCCAATGCCATCGACATGGCGCTCGACGTCGTTTCGACCGGTGAGCAGCTTCAGGGCTGGGTCAAGACGCCGATCGAATTGGTGACTGCGAAGTAAGCAGTCTCAAGAACGCTCCCGCCCGGTCAGCTTCAGGGCGGGAGCTGTTTATCCATCAAAAAACGACTGGACGCACCATGGCAGCAGCATCGCTCGCCGCAGCGCCCGCCGCTGCACCGGACCGTGCTTTCCTGACGGTCGAGGGTCTGAAAAAGCATTTCGGTGGCGTCAAGGCACTGGACGGGGTCAGTTTCTCCCTGGATGAAGGCGAGGTTCATGCGCTCGTCGGAGAAAACGGCGCCGGCAAATCCACCCTTATCAAGATCCTTTCAGGCGTGTTTCCCTACGACGCGGGTCAGATCGCCCTGGCAGGCGAACCTTACCGCCCAATGAGCCCGCATGACGCCAAGGATCATGGCGTTCAGGTGGTTCATCAGGAATTCAACCTGCTTGAACATCTCACCATCGCCGAAAACATCTCCATAGAACATCTGCCGAAGAACAGCCTCGGTCTGTTGGACCGCAAGGAAATGAACCGGCGCGCGCGCAAGGCACTGGATGCAATCGGACTGACGGATGTGGACGTCACCGCTCCAGTCCGCTCTCTCGGAATTGCCCATCGCCAGCTGGTCGAAATTGCCCGAGCGTTGCAGTCGAAAAGCCGGATCCTGATCCTGGACGAGCCGACCGCAACCCTGACGGAACGCGAGACCAGACGCCTGTTTGACATCGTTGCCGGTATCAAGGCGGACGGGGTCACCGTGGTATTCGTCTCGCACCACCTCGATGAGGTGTTTGCCATCTGTGACCGTGTCACCGTGTTTCGAAACGGCAAGACCATTGCGACCGATCTGATCAGCGAGACCACTCCGGAAGGTGTTGTGCAGCGGATGGTGGGGCGCAAGCTTGCCGCCGAACAGGACGAACAGCCCGATGGCCATGCGCTTGGCGCAAGCGCATTGAGGCTGGAAGACCTTCTGACCGCTGCAAATCCCGGGACAAACGGGGTTTCACTTGATCTGCTTTACGGCGAGATTGTCGGGATATCCGGACTTGTCGGGGCAGGGCGTACCGAAATCCTGCGCGGCATCTTCGGGATCGATCCGCTCAAGTCCGGCAAGATCTACCGTGATGGCGTGGAAGTGCGCTTCAAGGGGCCGCGTGACGCCATTGCTGCGGGCATCGGTTTCGTCACCGAAGATCGCAAGGACGAAGGCCTCATTCTGGACATGCCCATTGCTGCCAACATATCGCTGGCCAACATGGGCTCGGTCTCGCGCAAAGGGCTTTTGAAGCTGGCCGAGGAAACGCGCCAGGCCATCGCAAGCGCCGCCCGGCTGACCCTCAAATACGGACGGGCCTCGGATCCTGCCTCGAGCCTCTCCGGCGGCAATCAGCAGAAGGTTGTTCTGGCCAAATGGCTGGCGCGCAATCCGAAGGTGTTGCTGCTCGACGAGCCGACACGCGGTGTGGACGTCGGCGCCAAGGCGGAAATCTACGCCATTCTGAAAGACCTGGCCCGAGAAGGGGTTGCCTTGCTTGTCGTCTCTTCGGAAATGCCGGAGCTGATGACACTGGCCGATCGCATTCTGGTGCTTGCCGAACATGAGATCCAGGGCGAAGTGAAACGACCGGATTTCTCTGAAGAAAACATTCTGAAACTGGCCTACGGGCAAACGCCGAGCGCCGGGGAAAACGACAAATGACAACCGAAACCTTGAGTGAAACGGCCGCCGCCGCACCGAAGTTCTCCATCCGGACGGTGTTGCACAACGCAGGCATCGGCCTGGCTCTGCTGGCGCTGATCGTCTTTTTCTCGCTCTTCACCGAGCACTTTCTGACGCCCAACAACATCACCAACATCCTGACCCAGATCACCATCAACCTGGTGCTGGCCGTCGGCATGACTTTCGTGATCCTGATCGGCGGCATCGATCTGTCTGTCGGCTCGGTGATGGCCTTTGCAGCCGTTGTTGCCGGCAAGGCGATCACCTTGCCCGGCTTTGGCCCGGCTGAGGCGATTGCGCTAGCCGTGGTCGCAGCCACCCTGACCGGCGTCTTCTGCGGCTTTCTCAACGGTGCCATCAGTGCCTACTGGTCGCTGCCGTCCTTCATCATCACGCTCGGCATGCTGAACATTGCCCGCGGCGCAGCGCTGCAGGTTTCCGAGGCACAGACCATCTATTCCTTCCCCTTCGCGTTCGAGGAATTCGGGTCCGCCATGGTTTACGGTGTGCCGGTAGTGTTCCTGGTGGCGCTTCTACTGGTGTTCATTGCCTGGTTCGTGCTGAACTTCACGGTCTTCGGCCGTCTGATCTACGGTATCGGCAACAACGAGGAAGCTGTCCGGCTGGCCGGTCATTCGGTGGCTCGCTACAAGATCGCCGCCTTCACCATCTGCGGTCTGACCGCCGGGATTGCCGCGGTCGTCTATATGGCACGCCTCAACATCTCCAGCCCGATTGCCGGCATCGGCTTTGAACTCAACGCCATTGCTGCCGTCATCATTGGCGGCACCAGCCTCAGCGGCGGGCGCGGATCGGTCATCGGGACGCTGCTGGGGGCCTTCATCATCGGTGTCCTCGCCAACGGGCTCATCCTGATCGGCCTCAGCGATTTCATGCGCCAGATGATCACCGGTGTCGTCATCATCGTTGCCGTCATCCTCGACTACTACCGTGCAAAGTACGCATCCAAATGAAACGCACAGCCCTTTTGAACCGCCACCTGAGTTCGCTTGTTGCTTCTCTCGGGCACCTGGACGAAATCGTTGTTGCCGATGCCGGTCTGCCTGTCCCGGCCGGTGTGAAGGTGATCGACCTTGCCGTCACTGCAGGGATGCCGAGCTTTCGCGAACTGCTGACCGCACTGAAGTCCGAACTCGTCATTGAAGGTGCCGTCTGGGCAGAGGAGGCATCTGTGGAACTGACCTCGTTGATGCAGCATGAAGTGGCTTCCTGGGCGGAGGAGACGGGTAAGGCGATTACCGTTTCAAGGCTTACGCACGAGGCTTTCAAGCACCGGACGCAAACGGCCAGGGCCGTGATCCGCACCGGCGAGGTGACCCCCTACGCCAACATCATTCTCATCAGCGGAGTTGCGTTTTGACGTCCGTTACCGTTGTCGGCAGCATCAATATCGACCTCACCAGCTATCTCGCCCGCTGGCCGAAAATTGGCGAGACGATTTCCGTTCGCGAAACCGTCACCTCGCTGGGTGGGAAGGGGGCCAACCAGGCTGTCGCCGCCGCCCGTCTGGGAGCCAGTATCAACTTCATCGGTGCCGTCGGCAAAGATGGCTTTGGCGCGGAAGCCGCCGCAGCCCTCCGGCCAGAAGGGGTTGCGATCCTTCTGGAGGAAATGACCAACACCGCAACCGGTCTTGCCTTCATTGATGTCGGCCCTGACGGGCAGAACATTATCCGCCTCTCCGCCGGTGCAAATGGCAGGCTGTCACCGGAAAATGTCTCGAAATATGCAGATATCCTCCGCAAGAGCCGCGTCCTGCTTCTGCAGAACGAGATCGGTCTGGAAACATCGCTGGCCGCCGCGCGGATTGCCCGTGAGGCGGGTGCGCTGGTCATCATGGATCCGGCACCCGCGCCGGACCCTGCTTGGCCCGCTGAAGTTCTGTCCAGCTTTGATATCCTGACACCAAATGCGGGTGAGGCAGGCGGCCTGTTGGGAACAGAACCGCAAACACTGGCCGAAGCCCGCGAGGCGGCAGGTGCGTTGCGCAGCTTGGGCTTGCGCGGGGCCGTCGTCACCATGGGGGCAGACGGAGTTGCCTGGTCAAACGACGGCAGTACCGGCGCCTTGCCAGCGCCAAGGGTTCGCAGCATCGATACGGTTGCCGCCGGTGACTGTTTCAACGGTGCTTTTGCAGCAAGAATAGCCTCGGGCAAGTCGATTGAGGATGCAATTTCGTTCGCCATGCAGGCGGCGGCCCTGGCAACAACCCGCAAGGGAGCGGCAACATCGTTGCCACGTCTGGACGAGATGGAGGCTTTCCCCGCCCAACGCATTGCCTGAATGCATTCATTTGCTTGATCGGATCACCGAGGAATGGTTCAAGGGGGCAACGCCTGGGGCGCGGGGAGAAACGCAAAACATGCCAACAATCAAAGACGTCGCACGCAAAGCCGGTGTGTCCGTTGGTACTGTCTCCCGCGTTCTGTCCAAAAACGAGTCGGTCAAGCAGCCCCTGAAGGAGCGCGTGCTCGCGGCTATGAAGGAGCTGGACTACAAGCCCAACCTGGCTGCCAGGGCTTTGCGCACCAACAGCATCGACGTGATCGGCCTAGTGGTGCCGGATATCACCAACCCTTTCTTTTCCCAGCTCGCCAAGAATATCGAGATGGAAGCCGCCAAGCGGGGCCACTCCGTGATGCTCGCAAATTCCCATGACGACGCGGAAGCCGAACAGACCCAGATCGCGGCATTGCTGGACAGGGCCGTGTGCGGGGTCATCGTGGTGGCAACCTCCGACGGTGGCCAGACACACAAGGCCGACGTGCCGATCGTTTCGCTCGACCGCCGTTTCGGTCCCTATCCGCTGGTCGCAACTGACCATTTCGACGGGTCGGCGAAAATCGCCGATCATCTCGTCGGCCTCGGCCATCGCCGCATCGCCTATATCGCCGGCCCGCAATCCATGGAAGTGGCCCGCCAGCGGCGGGAGGGCTTTGTTGCCCGGATCAAGGCCCTGTCAACGCCGGAAGATCCGATCACGCTTACTGTCCACGAAGGTCATTTCGATTACGACAGCGGTGAAGACATCGGCCGGTCAATCCTGAAAGACGCTTCCCAGGAGACGCGCCCGACAGCCATTGCCGCCGCAAGTGACCAGCAAGCCATCGGTGTCTTGCGCTGCGCCCGCGATCTGAAGATCGCCATTCCGGCGGATCTTTCCGTCACCGGCTTCGATGACATTGCACTGGCAGCTCTCGTGGTCCCGCGTCTCACCACCTTGCGTCAGCCCATTGAACAGCTGGCCGGGTCAGCGGTTGCAAGGATCTTTGCCGGGGAGGCTGCGGCCGACGAAGCGATTGCCGGGGAGATCGTGGTGCGGGAATCGACTGGCAATATCCCGAATTCCTGAGACGCATTGAACGGTTCCGGACCTGTATCCAGCCTGACATAAAAGATGATTTGCAGATCGATACCGTGATTTATTTCAAGCTTGAAATTTTAGGCTTGAAATAAATACCTCCCTGTGGTTTGCTGAGCATACCACAGCAGGGGAGGTTCGTATGCGGATTGCTTGTCTGGGCGGGGGACCTGCCGGTCTCTATTTCGCCATCTCGATGAAACTGCGAGACCCATCCCACGAGATCGACGTGATCGAGCGCAACCGCGCCGACGATACGTTCGGTTGGGGCGTGGTGCTCTCCGATGAGACCCTTCAGAACCTTGCGGTGAACGACGCTGTCAGCGCCAAGGCCATCGGCGAGAATTTCGCTTATTGGGACGACATTGCCCTTCATATGCGTGGTGAACGTCTCGTCTCCACCGGGCATGGTTTCTGCGGCATCGGTCGCATGAAATTGCTGCTGCTCCTTCAGGAGCGCGCCCGCGAGCTCGGCATCAACCTGAAGTTCGAAACCGAAGTCGACAGCGCCGAGGATTATCGCAAGGACTACGATCTCGTGGTGGCCAGCGACGGTCTGAATTCCAAGACACGCACGCTCTATCAGGACACGTTCAAACCTGACATCGATCAGCGCCTTTGCCAGTTCGTCTGGCTCGGCACGCATCAGAAATTTGCCGATGCCTTCACCTTCATCTTCGAGGAAACCGAACACGGCTGGGTCTGGGCGCACGCCTACCAGTTCGATGATGAAACGGCGACCTTCATCGTGGAGTGTACGCAGGAAACCTTTGACGCTTTCGGCTTTGGCGAAATGAGCCAGGAAGACAGCATCCGGACCTGCGAGGAAATCTTCAAGGATCACCTTGGCGGCCATCCGCTGATGACCAACGCCAAGCATATCCGGGGCTCCGCCTGGATCCGCTTCCCGCGTGTTCTGTGCGAGAAGTGGAGCCACGAGAATGTGGTTCTGCTCGGCGATGCTGCCGCAACGGCGCATTTTTCCATCGGTTCCGGCACCAAGCTTGCCTTTGAATCGGCAATTGCGCTCGCGGAATACCTGCACACCGAAGCGGATATGGCCGCTGCTTTCAAGCGCTACGAGGAAGACCGGCGCCTGGAGGTGCTGCGTCTGCAGTCCGCAGCGCGCAATTCGCTGGAATGGTTCGAACACGTCGAGCGTTATCTCCATCTCGATCCGGTCCAGTTCAACTATTCCATGCTGACCCGTTCCCAGCGCATCAGCCACGAGAACCTGCGTCTGCGGGATCCGAAATGGCTGGAATCTGCCGAGCGCTGGTTCATGAACCAGGCCGGCGTTTCCCCGAATTCTCCCGTGCGCGCACCCATGTTCACGCCGTTCAAACTGCGCGAGATGGAGTTGAAGAACCGCATCGTTGTCTCGCCGATGGCGCAGTACAAGGCCGTTGATGGTTCGCCGACCGACTGGCACATGGTCCATTACGCCGAGCGTGCCAAGGGCGGGGCAGGTCTCGTCTTTGTCGAAATGACCTGCGTCAGCGCCGAGGGTCGGATCACGCCAGGCTGTCCGGGGCTCTATGCGCCTGAACACGAGGCGGCCTGGAAACGGTTGACCGATTTCGTGCATGCCGAAACAGATGCCAAGATCTGCTGCCAGATCGGCCATTCCGGCCGCAAGGGGTCCACGCGGATCGGCTGGGAAGGCATGGACAAGCCGCTTCACGACGGCAACTGGGAACTTGTTTCGGCGTCCGCGATCCCCTGGTCAGACGGCAATGCCGTGCCGCGCGAGATCACACTTGCCGAGATGGACGCGATCAAGGCGGAGTTCGTTGCCGCAGCCGAAATGGCTGAGCGCGCCGGCTTCGACATGATCGAGCTTCATGCGGCTCACGGCTACCTGCTGTCGTCTTTCATTTCGCCGGTGTCCAACGCACGGACGGACGAGTACGGCGGCTCACTGGATAACCGCATGCGCTGGCCGCTGGAGGTCTTCAACGCCATGCGCGCTGTCTGGCCTGATCACAAGCCGATGTCTGTTCGAATTTCTGCCTGCGACTGGGTGGGCGAGGAAGGCATCACGCCGGACGATGCGGTCGAGATAGCTCGCCGCTTCCGTGATGCCGGCGTCGATCTGGTCGACGTCTCCGCAGGTCAGACAACCCCGAAGGCGCGTCCGGTCTATGGCCGCATGTTCCAGACGCCGTTCTCAGACCGTATCCGCAACGAGGGCGGGCTGCCGACAATGGCTGTCGGCAATATCTACGAGGCAGACCACGCCAACTCGATCCTTATGGCGGGCCGGGCAGATCTTGTTGCTGTCGGCCGTCCGCATCTGGCGGATCCGTATTGGACGCTGCATGAAGCAGCCAAGATCGGTGACCGGAACGCCACCGACTGGCCGTTGCCGTATCTCGCGGGCCGCGACCAGATGTGGCGTCTGGCCGATCGGGAAGCGGAGATGTTGAAGGTATGAGTGTCGCTTGCCGCCATATCCTTGTTACCGGTGGCGGCAGTGGCGTCGGTGCCGCTTGTGCCCACCTCTTCGCTGAAAAAGGCGCAAAGGTCACCATTCTCGGCAGGACGGAAGCAAGCCTTGCCGAACAGAAGCTGCCGTACCAGGTATGCGATGTAACCGATGCGCAGGCCGTCCAGGCAGCCGTTGCTGCGGCGCGGACGGTCAATGGTCCGGTTGATGTCGTGGTCGCCAACGCAGGGGCTGCCAGCAGCAAACCCTTTGCCCGAACCTCCGCGGAAGACTTTCAGGCCATGCTGGCGGTCAATCTCTTCGGCGTGTCGAATGTCTGGCAGGCTGTCCTGCCGGACATGAAGGCGAGCGGCTGGGGCAGGATGATCGCAATTGCCTCCACCGCCGGTCTGCGCGGCTATCCCTATGTAAGCGCTTATAGCGCCGCCAAACATGCCGTCGTCGGGCTGACGCGCTCGCTGGCGCGGGAACTGGCCAGAACCGGCATCACCGTCAATGCGATTTGCCCCGGCTTCATCGAGACGCCGATGCTGCATCGCTCCATTGACACGATTGTCGAAAAGACCGGCATGAGCCGGGAAGCCGCGGCTGACAGCCTGAAAGCGGACAATCCACAGGGACGCTTCATCCAGGTGTCTGAAGTGGCCGAAGCTGCGCTCTATCTGTGTTCTGATGGAGCGGTGTCCATCAACGGTCACGCGCTGACACTTTCGGGAGGAGAGCTGTGATGGCGGAAACCGCAGCGAAGCAGGAAGCCCTGTCCAAGACGCGTTTGCGCCTGTGGCTGAAGCTGTTGAAATCCGTCAATGGCATTGAAGCTGAGATCCGCCGGAACCTGCGTGACCAGCATGGCACGACGCTGCCGCGGTTCGACGTCATGTCGGCGCTCGCCCGCTTTCCCGACGGATTGAAAATGTCGGAATTGTCCACGTTCCTGAAGGTGTCGAACGGCAATGTCACCGGCATTGTCGACAAGCTGACCGAGGAAGGTCTGGCCCTGCGTGTCGCCGTTCCTGGTGACCGGCGAGCCCAGGTGGCCCGGTTGACGCCGAAGGGCAGAGCCGCCTTCGAGGAACTTGCAACCCATCACGAAACCTGGATCGACGAACTGCTGGACGGCTGGTCGGCGGAAGACATCGCGGCGCTTTCGAGCCGCCTCGATCTGGTCCTGAAACGTCAAAGCCAAGAGGAGAGCGGCAATGCGAAGTGACGTGACGCATTTCAAGTGTGAGATCGCGAACGGCATTGCGCGGATCGCGCTCGACCGCCCTGAACGCAAGAACCCGCTGACGTTCGAAAGCTACGCCGAGCTGCGCGACTGGTTCCGGGATCTCGTTTATTCGGACGATGTCCATGCAGTGGTGATCCTGCCGAACGGCGGCAACTTCAGCTCCGGTGGCGACGTGCATGATATCATCGGCCCGCTGACGAAGATGAACATGAAGGAGCTCCTGGCCTTCACCCGCATGACCGGTGATCTGGTGAAAGCCATGCTCAACTGCGGCAAGCCGATCATATCCGCGGTCGACGGCATTTGCGCCGGTGCTGGTGCCATCATGGCCATGGCGTCCGATCTGCGCGTTGCGACACCGGAGGCCAAGGTTGCCTTCCTGTTCAACAAGGTCGGCCTTGCCGGCTGCGACATGGGTGCTTGCGCGATCCTGCCACGTATCATCGGGCAGGGCCGTGCGGCGGAGCTGCTTTATCTCGGTCGTTCGATGAAGGCCGAGGAAGGTCATGCGTGGGGGTTCTTCAACGCGGTGGTGCCGGCGGGTGAGCTGGATCAGGCGGCCATGGATATGGCCGGCCGTATTGTTGCCGGACCGACCTTCTCCAACTCCATGACCAAGACCATGCTGGCGCAGGAGTGGTCCATGGGCCTGGATCAGGCCATCGAGGCGGAAGCCCAGGCGCAGGCAATCTGTATGCAGGGCAACGACTTCCGCCGGGCTTACGAAGCCTTCGTGAAAAAAGAAAAGCCGGTGTTCGAGGGCGACTGATGTCGGATAAATCTTTCCTCCACTGGCCGTTCTTCGAAGAAAAGCACTGGCGTCTCGCTGAAGAACTGGAGATCTGGGCAGGATCGCATCTGGCTCATGTTGACCATTCGGACACGGACGCAGCCTGCCGTCATCTGGTGACAGCGCTCGGCGATGCAGGCTTCCTGCAGCACAGCGGTGCCCCGGACGGCAAGCTGGATGTGCGCAGCCTCTGCCTCATTCGCGAAACGCTGGCCCGTCATGACGGCCTGGCGGATTTCGCCTTTGCCATGCAAGGCCTCGGAACCGGTGCAATTTCCCTGTTCGGAACGGACGACCAGAAAGCCGAATGGCTTCCGCAGACGCGCACCGGCAAGGCGATCTCCGCCTTCGCGTTGACCGAACCTCAGTCCGGTTCCGACGTTGCCAATTCGACCATGACCGCCACCGACGATGGTGATGCCTATGTGCTCGACGGTGAAAAGACCTGGATTTCCAACGGTGGTATCGCCGACGTCTACACGCTTTTTGCAAGAACCGGCGAAGCACCCGGCGCAAAGGGTTTGTCGGCCTTCATCGTGACGCCTGACCTTGAAGGTTTCGAGGTTGTCGAACGCCTGGAAACAATCGCGCCCCATCCGCTTGCCACACTGCGTTTCACCGGCTGCCGCATTCCGAAAAAGAACATGATCGGCACGCCGGGCGCAGGGTTCAGGATTGCGATGTCTGTCCTGGACATTTTCCGCTCGACGGTTGCCGCCGCCGCCCTGGGCTTTGCCCGCCGGGCGCTGGATGAAGCGCTTTCACGGGTGACGACACGCGAAATCCAGGGTTCTCCGCTGTTCGATCTGCAGCTGGTGCAGGGACATATCGCGGACATGGCGCTGGATGTCGATGCCGCAGCCCTGCTGATTTACCGTGCCGCCTGGACCAAGGACAGCGGCGCCCCCCGCGTGACGCGGGAAGCTGCCATGGCAAAACTCTTTGCCACCGACCAGGCACAGAAGGTCATCGACAAGGCCGTGCAGCTTCACGGTGGCGATGGTGTTCGCTCGGGCATGCAGGTCGAAAAGCTCTATCGAGAAATCCGTGCCTTGCGCATCTACGAGGGTGCGTCGGACGTTCAGAAAATCATCATCGCGCGCCAGACCCTTGGCGCCTTTCAGGGAGACTGATCCATGCTTGGTCCCTCCGCACACGTCGATACCTTTACCCGGGACAACCTGCCGCCGGAAGAAAGCTGGCCCGATTTCCTGCTCGATGGGTTTCAGTATCCCGAACGTCTCAATGCAGGCGTTGAGCTTACCGACAGGATGGTGGAACAGGGACTGGGGGATCACACCGCTCTGATCGGGAATGGCCGCCGCCGAACCTACAAGGAACTTGCGGACTGGACCAACCGGCTGGCGCATGCACTCACCGAAGATCTTGGTGTGAAGCCGGGCAACCGGGTGCTTATCCGTTCCGCCAACAACCCGGCAATGGTCGCCTGCTGGCTCGCCGCAACCAAGGCCGGTGCCGTTGTCGTCAACACGATGCCCATGCTGCGCGCGGGCGAACTTTCCAAGATCGTCGACAAGGCGGAAATCGAGTTCGCACTGTGCGACACGCGTCTCATGGACGAGATGGTCGCCTGTGCCAAGACATCATCCTTCCTGAAGAAGGTGATTGGCTTCGACGGCACGTCAAACCATGATGCGGAGCTGGACCGGCTCGCGCTGGAAAAATCCGTGCTCTATGAGGCTGTCCCGACCGGACGCGATGACGTCGCCCTGCTGGGCTTCACGTCCGGCTCCACGGGCACGCCCAAGGCCACGATGCACTTCCACCGGGATTTGCTGATCATTGCCGACGGCTATGCCAAGGAAGTTCTGGGTGTCACACCGGACGATGTCTTCGTCGGCTCACCACCCTTGGCCTTCACTTTCGGTCTTGGGGGGCTTGCAATCTTCCCGCTGCGGTTCGGCGCTGCAGCCACGCTACTGGAAAGCGCGACGCCGCCGAACATGATCGAGATCATCGAGAAATATAAGGCAACCGTCTGCTTCACCGCACCGACCGCCTATCGCGTGATGCTGCAGGCCATGGAAGAGGGGGCTGACCTTTCCTCGCTGCGCGCCGCGGTCTCCGCCGGTGAAACTCTGCCGGGTCCCGTTTATGACGCCTGGATGGCCAAGACCGGCAAGCCCATGCTGGACGGGATCGGCGCTACGGAGATGTTGCATATCTTCATTTCCAACCGCTTCGACGACCACAAGCCTGCCTGCACCGGAAAACCCGTTTCCGGATACGAAGTCAGGATCCTCGATCAGGACGGCAAGGACGTCGCTCCAGGTGAAGTGGGGCGTCTTGCAGTGCGCGGTCCCACCGGATGTCGCTATCTGGCGGACGATCGGCAGGGGCAGTACGTGATCGATGGCTGGAACATCACCGGTGACAGCTTTTCCATGAGCGAGGACGGCCATCTGCACTTTGCCGCCCGCAATGACGACATGATCATCTCCGCCGGCTACAACATTGCAGGCCCGGAAGTGGAAGCGGCACTGCTTGCGCACCCTGCTGTCCAGGAATGTGCCGTCATCGGTGCGCCGGATGAGGAGCGCGGTTCCATCGTGCAGGCCCATGTGGTTCTTGCTGCGGGGTACGAAGCCTCAGACGACCTTTCCAAGGCATTGAAAGATCACGTTAAAGCGACGATCGCGCCTTACAAGTATCCACGCTCGATCATCTTTGCGGACGCCTTGCCGAAAACCGAAACCGGCAAGATCCAGCGCTTTCGGCTGCGTCCGGACGCCTGACCAGACCCTCGCGTGGGGCACGCGGGACACTAAAACGACAAGCCCCTTGCTGACCGTGCCGCGATAACGAAGCACGGCGGTCCAAACTAAAAAAACGAATGGGAATAGCAGGTCACAAGACCAAGAGGAGCAGCATATGAAATTTGTAACAATGGCGGCCGCAGCCGCTCTCGCACTCGGCCTTTCCAGCGCCAACGCGGAACCGGTGAAGGTCGGCATGATTACCACTCTGTCTGGTGGTGGTGCAGGCCTTGGCATCGATGTGCGCGATGGCTTCATGCTGGCTGTTAAGCAGGCCGGCAACTCGGATCTGGAAGTGGTGATCGAGGACGATCAGCAGAAGCCGGACATCGCCGTGCAGCTGGCCGACAAGATGATCCAGTCGGAAAAGGTGGACGTCCTGACCGGTATCATCTGGTCGAACCTCGCCATGGCCGTGGTGCCGTCCGCAACCGCGCAGGGCAAGTTCTACCTGTCGCCGAACGCAGGCCCCTCCGCGCTGGCCGGCAAGGGCTGCCACCCGAACTATTTCAACGTCGCCTGGCAGAACGACAACCTGCATGAAGCTGCCGGCGCCTATGCCAATTTCGAAGGCCTGAAGAACAGCTTCCTGCTTGCGCCGAACTACCCGGCCGGCAAGGACGCGCTGACCGGCTACAAGCGCATGTACAAGGGCGAGTTCGCGGGCGAAATCTACACCAAGCTGGGTCAGACTGACTACGCAGCTGAAATCGCGCAGATCCGTGCCTCCGGTGCAGACAGTGTCTATTTCTTCCTGCCGGGCGGCATGGGGATCTCCTTCCTGAAGCAGTACAAGGACTCCGGTGTCGATCTGCCGGTCATCGGACCTGCTTTCTCCTTCGATCAGGGCATTCTGCAGGCCGTTGGCGATGCGGCGCTCGGTGTCAAGAACACCAGCCAGTGGAGCAAGGACATCGACTCCCCGGCCAACAAGGCCTTTGTTGAGAGCTTCCAGGCCGAGTACGGCCGCCTGCCGTCGCTCTACGCTTCGCAGGGCTTCGATACCGCCAATCTGCTGCTGTCGGCCATGGCCAAGGCGGACGTGAAGGATGCTGATGCGTTCCGCGCGGCGCTGGAAGAAGCTGATTTCGCTTCCACTCGTGGTGGCTTCAAGTTCGGTCCGAACCATCACCCGATCCAGGACATCTACGTCCGCGAAGTCATCAAGGAAGGTGACGTCTACACCAACAAGATCATCGGCAAGGCCTTGACCAGCCATGCGGATGCCTACTGGTCCGAGTGCAACATGTAAGGTATTGACCCAAAAGCCGGTGCGGGAAACCGCGCCGGCCAAAGGGGCGGGGTACTCATGTCACTGATATTGCTCATAGAGCAGGTTCTGAACGGCCTGCAATTCGGCATCATGCTGTTTCTGATGGCCGCCGGGCTGACCTTGATCTTCGGCGTCATGGGTTTGATCAACCTTGCCCATGGTTCGCTTTACATGATCGGGGCGTTCTGCGCGGCGGCTGTTGCGGCTGCAACCGGATCGTTTCTGCTGGGCCTCGTGGCGGCACTTGCCGGTGCTGCCATCGCGGGCGCCTTGGTCGAGTTGGTGGTCATCCGCCGGCTTTACGCCAAGGATCATCTGGATCAGGTGCTGGCGACATTCGCGCTGATCCTGATCTTCTCCGAAGGAACGCGCTGGATCTTCGGTTCCTTTCCGCTGTTTCTCGACGTGCCGGAATTCCTGTCCGGTCCGGTCACGTTGCCGGGCGGCATCGAATATCCTCTCTACCGGCTGACGTTGATTGCCGTCGGCCTTGCCGTGGCGCTCGGTCTCTGGATGCTGATTTCCAGAACGCGTCTCGGTGTGCAGATAAGGGCAGGGGAAAATGACCGCGAGATGATCGCGGCCCTCGGCATCGACATTGCGCGGCTCTATACCATCGTCTTCGCGCTTGGCGCTGCTCTGGCAGGACTTGCCGGCGCCCTGGTCGGTGCCATCCAGTCGGTGCAGGTCGGCATGGGGGAACCGGTGTTGATCCTGGCTTTCGTCGTCATCGTCATCGGCGGCATCGGCTCCATCAAGGGGGCGCTTGTGGGCGCTATCCTGGTCGGATTGACCGATACGCTCGGCGGCATCTTCCTGCCGGAGATCCTGAAACTGTTCCTTGATCCGTCGACAGCCACGTCCGTCGGATCCTCGCTCGCCTCCATGGCGATCTATATCCTCATGGCTGCGGTGCTGATCCTGCGTCCTGCCGGTCTGTTCGGAGCGCGCGCATGATCCGGGAACGCTATCTCAATGCGCTGACGCTGGCGCTCTTCGTCGCGATCCCTTTTTGGGCGATCTCGGCGGAAGAACCCTTCACCATTACGCTGATGACGCGTGCCGTCGTCTTTGCGATCGCGGCCGTTGGCCTCAACATCGCGCTCGGCCTTGGCGGGTTGGTCAGTCTCGGTCACGCGGTCTTCTTCGGCCTCGGCGGTTATGCCATGGGTATCCTCGCCTACCATGCCCAGAACTATACCGCGCTCACCGAGTGGCCATTGCTGATCGAAGGCACGAAGTCCATGCCGGTGATCTGGCTTGTGGCCGTCGTGGTGTCTTCCCTGGCTGCGCTGGTGATCGGGATCCTGTCCTTGAGAACGGCAGGGGTCTACTTCATCATGATCACGCTGGCCTTTGGCCAGATGTTCTTCTTCTTTGCCATTTCCTGGGCGGAATATGGCGGAGAGGACGGACTGTCGATCTATGTCCGCAACGGGTTTCCGGGGCTCAATACGCTGGACCCAATCCAGTTCTACGGGCTTTGCCTGGGCCTTTTGTGCGTTGTGCTGCTGTTTGCATGGCGGCTGTCGGGGTCTCCCTTTGGTCTTGCTCTCAATGCTGCCCGGCAGGTTCCCGTTCGTGTGGAGACCGCGGGACTGGACCCTGTGCGACTGAAGCTCGTTGCCTTCGTTGTGTCCGGCGCCATCACGGGTCTCGCGGGGGCGCTGTTTGCCGACCTGAACCGCTTCGTCAGTCCGACGATGTTCAGCTGGCAGACCAGTGGCGAGATCATGATCTTCATCATCATCGGTGGGGTCGGACGGCTTTTCGGGCCTGTGGTCGGCGCGCTGGTCTTTGTCGCGCTGGAGCACTGGCTCGGAGCCTTGAGCGACTTCTGGCACATCTACCTGGGGCTGTTGCTTCTGGTCATCGTGCTCTTCGGCAAGGGCGGTGTGATCGGCATGATTTGCGGACGGGAGGCTGTTCATGACTGATGCTGTCCTGCAAACAAACGGCATTTCCAAGAGCTTTGGTGCCTTGCGAGCCAGCCGTGACATCTCCATCGATCTGAAGCCTGGCGAGATCCACGCGATCATCGGTCCCAATGGTGCCGGCAAGTCCACCCTGATCGGGCAGATTTGCGGAACACTGCGGCCTGATGCCGGGTCGGTTCGCCTGCTGGGCAGGGACGTGACGCATCAACCGACACGCGCCCGCGCGCGTGCCGGCCTCGGGCGTACCTTCCAGATCTCTTCGCTGGCCATGGAAGACACGGTTCTCCAGAACGTTCTGCTCGGGGCACTGGGCGCCAGCGGTCGGCCCTGGAGGTTCTTCTCCAACGTGACCAGGGACACCTCCTTGCGTGAAACCGCCGAAGAAGCACTCGCCCGTGTCGGCCTGTTGGACCAGGCACGCATGCGCACGGCGGAGCTCAGTCACGGTCAGCGCCGTCAGCTGGAAGTGGCCGTTGCGCTGACGCAGAAACCAAAGGCGCTTGTCATGGATGAACCCATGGCAGGCATGGGCTCTGAAGGCTCGAAGCTGCTCACCGGTTTTCTCGATCAGCTCCGGCACGAAGCGCCGATCCTTCTCGTCGAACACGACATGGACGCGGTCTTTTCGCTGGCAGACCGTATCAGTGTGCTGGTGTACGGCGAGGTGATTGCCACCGGCACGGTCGATGAAATCCGGTCCAACGCCGCCGTTAAGGAAGCTTACCTGGGAGACGAAGCATGAGCAGTCTTCTGACACTGTCCAACGTGACGGCCTCCTATGGCGCCAGTCAGGCGCTTTTCGGCGTTGATCTGGAAATCGGCGAGGGCGAAGTGCTGGCACTGCTTGGCCGCAACGGCATGGGCAAGTCGACCACGGTCAAATGCATTTGCCGGATGCTCTCCGCGCAAGGCTCGCTGACATTTGCCGGTCATGACCTTGCCCGCCTACCGAGCCACAAGGCTGCCCGGTTGGGACTGGGCCTTGTTCCGGAAGGGCGTCGCTGTTTCAGCACCTTGAGCGTTCAGGAAAACCTGATCGCGGCGGCTCGGCGCGGCGACTGGACCTTCGAGCGCGTCATCGGCATGTTTCCGCGGCTTGGTGAACGGCGCGGCCAGCGGGCGGGTTCGCTGTCGGGTGGCGAACAGCAGATGCTCGCCATTGGCCGAGCCCTGATGACCAACCCGAAGCTGCTGATCCTGGACGAAGCGACCGAAGGTCTGGCCCCTGTCATCCGCCAGGAAATCTGGGCCGTGATCCGTCAGTTGAAGGCGGAAACGGGGCTCGCGATCCTCGTCATCGACAAGTCGATCAAGGAACTGCGCCAGGTTTGCGACCGGGCGACGATCCTGGAGCGCGGCACATCCGTCTGGACTGGCGGTATTGATGCTCTGACCGACGACGTCACTGCCAAGTACATCGGAGTTTGAGTGATGTTCCGGTTCGAGCAACCCATCTTGTTCAAGCATTGCGATCCGGCGGGGATTGTCTTCTATCCCCGCTATTTCGAGATGATGAACGATTGTGTCGAAGCCTTTTTCGACAAGGTCGTCGAATGGCCGTTCAAGGACATTCACAAGGTGGGAGCCGTACCGACTGCGGAAATTCGTACGCGTTTCATGGCTCCGAGCAAACTGGGCGATCTTCTGGTGCTCGGCTTGAACGTGACCAAGGTTGGCCGGACCAGTTGCGGCATCGCAATCAGCGCGCAATGCGATGGCGAGGTGCGCTTCCAGACCGAGCTGACCATCGTCAACGTGGACAGCAGCGGTAGACCGGAGCCATGGCCGGAACAGGTAAAACAACGATTTCTGGACCAGTCGGCACTCGCTTGAGCGACGACCGGTTCAACAGGTAGGGAGCGATCAGCCTTGAGAGTTCAATCCAGTCGGATTGATTTTCAGCTGATCCGGAAGACAAGGAAAGTCAGGATCAATGACGGTCAAAAGCATTCAACCCGACGGCTGGGCCCCGGCAAAAGGCTATGCAAACGGCATGTTGACGGAGGGCAAGACGCTCCATATCGGCGGCCAGATCGGCTGGAACAAGGACCAGGTCTTTGAAACCAGTGACTTCGTCGGCCAGATGGAACAGACGCTCGCCAACATTGTGGCTATCGTCGAGGCTGCCGGTGGAGCCGTGACCGATATCGCTCGCCTGACATGGTTCATTACGGACAAACGCGAATATCTTGCCCGGCAGAGAGAAGTCGGTGAAGCCTACCGCCGGGTGATGGGGCGGCATTTCCCGGCCATGTCGGTCGTCGTGGTGGCTGGCCTCATCGAGGACGATGCATTGATCGAAATCGAGGCAACCGCCCAGGTCGGCTGACCCTCAAAACTGTCCTGTTGGAACCATAAGCAGCCCGGCACCTCGTGCCGGGCTTTTGTTTACAGCCTCCGCGACAGGCCGTCTTCGGGACAATCTCCCACCTCGATTTCGTCCTCCCGGACGGAGCGCAGCGCAGATCCTGGAACGGGGAAGCTGAGGCCTGTCGATAGGAGGCGGGCCACCGCCGTCGCCAGCGGCTCCCCGATCCCGGCTCGCGCGTTGCTTGGCCGGGATGACGGCGGTGAGTTTGATAGTTGTGAGAAGCGGTGGGGCAGCTCAGCTGGCTGCCCTTTGGATAATCTCCCACCTAGATTTCGTCTTCCCGGACGGAGCGCAGCGCAGATCCGGGACCGGGGAACCGGGGCCAGTCGATAGGGCAGGAGGACTTGCCGCCGCTGCCAGCGGCTCTCCGATCCCGGCTCGCGCGTTGCTTGGCCGGGATGACGATGGTGAGGGTGATTGTGGTGAGAGGCGTGGAGCTGCGGTGGCTGGTGTTCTTCGCGAGAGTGTGAAATTCACTCAATAAAACAATTGTTTAAACGGGATAGCGCTTTGCCTAAAAATTATGTCAGACAAAGTGTTTACAATGTCAGACAAAGTGGTAACGTGAGATGGCAAACAAAGAAGGTCGACATCTGTCCATGCCGGAAAATGCACAACAGCCGAAACCGGAAACGGGGTCTGCAGCAGCGAGTGAGCCGCGGGATGTGCCGCGAGCCCTGATCAGCCTCATCGAGCAGGAAGGCCTCAAGATCGGGGATCGTCTGCCGCCGGAACTGGAGCTTGTGCGCCGTCTCGGCTTTGGCAGGTCGACCATTCGCGAGACGCTCAAGACCTGGGAAAGCATGGGTGTCGTCAGCCGCAACAAAGGAGCCGGCACAAGGCTCATCGCGGAAATATCAACCAATACACTGCGCGTGGCCCTCACCATCAAACATGAAGCCGAGAGCCTGTTGCGAATGCAGCAGGTTCGACGGCCTCTGGAAATCGAGTCGGTGCGTATCGCAACGAGATCCGCAACGCCGGACCAGCGCCGCATCATCAATGCCCGGGCGGCGGAACTGATGGCTGTGTTCGAAGCCGGTGAAGACTGGCGCCCGGCCGACCATCGGTTTCACAACGCCGTTCACGATGCGACCGGCAATCCCCTGTTCAGACAGTTCATCGAACAGATCCAGAAAGCCTTTCACGACATTTACGAAACACCGTTCGGCAAGCCGCATCTCGGCCAGGACACCATCCCGCTGCACCGCCCGCTTGCCGACGCGATCATCGCCGGTGACGAGGACAAGGCAGCGGAACTGACCGAGATGATCATCGATATGGTCTGTGCCGAAACCCAGAAAATTTCAGAGGAACACGATGGCTGACGCTGTGCCGGGTGGATATTCGATCGAGACGCTGCTGGCGGCTGCTGCCGAGACAGGAGGCGCTGTGGCGCCGCCGATCGTGCAGACGTCTCTCTTCACCTTCGACAACTACAAGGCCTTCGAAGACCGGATGGCGGGCCGCTCCAACGAGCCGCTCTATACACGGGTTCAGAACCCCACTGTGGCTGCCTTTGAAAAGCTGATGGCCCAGGCGGAAGAGGGCGAAGCTGCTGTCGGTTTTGCGTCCGGCATGGCAGCGGTCTCCTCCACCGTTCTTGCCTTCGTCAAGCCGGGTGACCGAATTGCCTGCATCGAGCATGTCTATCCGGATGCCTATCGCCTGTTCGAGCGTATGCTGCGCCCGTTTGGCGTCGGGGTTACCTATCATTCAATTGAGGAGTTCCAGTCGGATCCGGATCTGCTCAAGGGCGTGAAGCTCGCCTATCTGGAAAGCCCGACCTCCGTCGTCTTCAAGACGCTGGATCTCGGACTTGTCGCCTCACATGCGAAAAAGCACGGCACGATCACCGTAATCGACAACTCCTGGGCAACACCGCTCTTCCAGCGCCCACTGACCCTCGGCATCGACATCGTTCTGCATTCTGCCTCCAAGTACCTGTCCGGCCATTCCGACACGGTTGCCGGCGTGGTGGTGGCTCGCCAGGACCTGATCGACCGTATCCGGGACCTGACCCTGCCGCTGCTCGGCGGCAAGCTTGCGCCATTCGAGGCTTTCCTGCTGACCCGGGGACTGCGCACCCTCGGCCCGCGCATGCGCCAGCATCAGGCGACCGCGAACCTGTTTGTTGACCGGCTGGCGAGCCACCCGCATGTCAGTGCTGTGCATTCGCCCGGGCCGAACATCGTGCCTGGTCTGACCGGCCGCTCGGGCCTGTTGTCCGTCGCGCTGAACGACAACGTCGACATCCCGAACCTTGCCGACAGCCTGAAGCTGTTCCGACTTGGCGTCAGCTGGGGTGGTTTCGAAAGCCTGATCCTGCCGACACGCATCGGCCTCAACCAGGCCGGTGAGCAGAATTCAATGCAACGCTTTGGCGTGTCCGACCGGATCGTACGCCTCAGCCTGGGGTTGGAAGACCCCAACGATCTTTGGGCCGACTTCGAGGCGGCCCTGAGCAAAAGCGCCCGGACATAAGACGGCGCAATTCAAACCAAACCTGAAAGAAGCGGAGTTGAACCATGAGGGGACTGATAGGAGCAATTAGCGCATTGGCGTTTCTGGCAGGCTCGGCAGCGAGCGCGGAAACCCTGAAGCTGGTGGAAGTGATCACCAGCCCGGAGCGCACGGAAGTACTGCAGAAGCAAGTGGACGCCTTCGAGGCTGCCAACCCGGGCACTGAAGTTGAAATCGTCTCGCTGCCCTGGGGCCAGGCCTTTGAAAAGCTGGCAACCATGGTGGCCGGTGGCGACATTCCCGATGTCGTTGAAATGCCGGACCGTTGGGCGGGCATCTACAAGGACAGGCTGGTCGATCTGAACGACAAGATCGCAGGTTGGGAATATGGTGGCACGCTGACCCAGAAAACTCTGGACATGGGCCGCCAGACCGACGGCAAGACGGCACGGATGATCCCTTACGGCTTCTATCTGCGCGCCATGTTCTACAACAAGAAGCTGCTGGCGGAAGCCGGTGTCGAAAATCCGCCGAGCACGATGGCGGAATTCATGGATGCGGCCAAGGCCGTTTCCGAACTGGACGGAAAATACGGATATTGTCTCCGGGGCGGACCTGGTGGGCTCAACGGCTGGATCATGATGGCCGCCACCATGAACGGGGACAACACCTTCTTTGACGCCGATGGCAAGAGCACGCTCAACCAGCCGGGTTCCGTCGAAGGCATCCAGTTCCTGATCGACATGTACCAGAACGGCTATGCCCCGAAGGATTCCGTCAGCTGGGGCTTCAACGAGATCGTGGCCGGCTTCTATTCGGGAACCTGTGCGTTCCTCGATCAGGACCCGGATGCGCTGATCGCGGTTGCCGAGCGTATGGCGCCGGAAGACTTCGCTGTGGTTCCGATGCCTGTCGGTCCGGCCGGCAAGGCTTTCCCGACCATCGGTTTCGCCGGTTGGGCGATGTTCGACACGACCAGCAACGAAGACCTTTCGTGGAAGCTGATTGCGCATCTGTCCAGCCCGGAAACCAACAAGGAATGGGCGAAGCGCGTTGGCGTCATTCCGATCCATGAAGGTGCCGAGCAGGATCCGTACTTCAAGACCGAGCAGTTCAAGGGCTGGTTCGACACCCTGAACGGCGACCAGTACATCCCGACGGTCATGCCGACCTATCTGGAGCAGTTCGGTTACTTCGCGGACTCCATCGCCCTGGAATCCAGCCAGGAAGCCCTCCTGGGTGAAATCTCCGCACAGGAAGTGGCCGACAAATGGGCCGAGTTCCTGACGGAAGAATATGGCCGCTGGAAAGCCGCGCAATGACCACGATCGACACTGCCGTGCCCGGGAAAAAATCCCGGGCTCGGCCCACCTTCTACTTCCGTTACATGGTGGAGCCTTATCTCTACCTGACCCCGGCAATCGTGCTGATTGCCCTGGTGATGCTGGTGCCGCTGGTGATCGGCGTTTCCTATGCCTTCCAGGCCGTCAACCTGCTGCGCCCGTTCCAGTCGGGCTGGGTCGGCTTCGCCAACTTCGAGGCCTTGTGGTCTGACCGGAAGTTCTGGCTGGCGCTCACCAATACGTTCTGGTGGACGCTCGGGTCGATTTTCTTCCAGTTCTTCCTGGGACTTGGCCTCGCGATGCTGCTGAACACACAGTTCCACGGCAAGCGCATTGTTCAGGCACTGGTCTTTCTGCCCTGGGCCGTACCGACGTTCCTGTCGGCTCTCACCTGGGCCTGGCTCTTCAACCCGACCATCGGACCACTGCCGCACTGGCTGGCCGCTCTAGGGATCCTTTCGGAGCCGTTCAACATCCTGGGTGACAAGGACCTGGCCATGTGGGGACCTGTGACCGCAAACGTCTGGTTCGGCATTCCCTTCTTCGCCATCACGCTGCTGGCTGCGCTGCAGTCCATCCCGGGCGAACTTTACGAGGCTGCGGAAATTGATGGCGCGACCGCCTGGCAGACCTTCACCAAGATCACGCTGCCGTTCCTGGCACCGATGATCGCAATCACCGTCATGCTGAGGACGATCTGGATCGCGAATTTCGCCGATCTCATCTTCGTCATGACCGGCGGCGGACCTGCAAACTCGACGCAGATCCTGTCGACCTACATTTTCACAACTGCCTTCCGGAAACTCGATTTCGGCTATGCCTCCGCAATCGCGGTCGCGCTCCTGGGGCTGCTGCTGATCTACGCGGCAATCCTGCTGGTGCTGCGCCGGAAACTGGTCAAGATCTGAGGTGCTTCGATGAGTGCGCTTCGTAATAGCTCGCCTCTGGCGGTTACGGGAAAATATCTGGCTCTGGCGTTTTACGTCGCCTTTGCGCTTTTCCCGCTCTACTGGCTCGTCAAGATCGCGATCACGCCGGACAAGCTGATCTTCACGGAAGGGACGGCGCTCTTTCCGAGCGAGTTTACCTTCGAGAATTTCCAGACTGTTCTGATCGCAACGGATTTCCTGTCCTATTTCAAGAACAGTGTGATCGTGTCCATTGGCACCGCGGCCATCACCACGGCGATTGCCGCGGCTGCCGGATACGCTTTCTCGCGGTTCGATTTTCGCGGCAAACGGCTGATCATCGCCCTGATGCTGATCACCCAGATGTTTCCGCTTCTGATGATCATTGCCCCGATCTACAAGATCGTTGCAGCGATCGGCCTGCTGAACTCGCTTACCAGCCTGATCATCGTCTACACGGCCTTCAACATTCCCTTCGCCACTTTCCTGATGCAGTCCTTCTTTGACGGCATTCCGAAGGATCTGGAGGAGGCCGGCATGATTGACGGTTGCAGCCGCTTCGAAGCGCTCAGGAAAATCATTCTGCCGCTGACGCTTCCGGGGCTTGGGGCGACGCTGGGCTTCGTCTTTACCGCCGCCTGGAGCGAGCTGCTCTTCGCACTCATGCTGATCAACTCCAACGACACCATGACCTTCCCCGTCGGGCTTCTGACTTTCGTTTCGAAGTTCTCTGTCGACTGGGGGCAGATGATGGCCGCCGGCGTGCTCGCACTGGTGCCGTCCTGTCTGTTCTTCATCTTCATCCAGCGCTATCTGGTCCAGGGGCTTACCTCTGGCGCCGTCAAGGGGTAGGAGACCCAGACCATGGCTCGTATCGAACTCAAGAACATCGCCAAGGCCTATGGCTCCGTCGAGGTGATGCGCGATATCAACCTCTCCATCGATGATGGCGAATTCATCGTACTGGTCGGCCCGTCCGGCTGCGGTAAGTCTACGCTGCTGCGCATGATCGCCGGCCTGGAACCGATTTCCGGAGGCGATTTCACGGTAGACGGCAAACGCATGAACGAAGTGCCGCCCCGTGATCGTGACATGGCCATGGTTTTCCAGTCTTATGCACTTTATCCGCATATGGATGTGGCGCGGAACATGGGCTTCTCGCTGGAAATCCGTAAAGCGGCCAACGAGGAGCGGGTAAGCAAGGTGCAGGAAGCCGCCAGGACACTTGGCCTGAGCAATCTGACAGCACGCCTGCCCAAGCAACTTTCAGGCGGACAGCGCCAGCGTGTCGCCATGGGCCGAGCAATCGTCCGTGATCCAAGCGCCTTCCTGTTCGATGAGCCGCTGTCCAATCTCGATGCGGCACTACGTGTCGAAATGCGCCTGGAAATCGCCCGGCTGCACCAGCGTCTGAAGTCGACGATGATTTATGTGACCCACGACCAGGTGGAAGCCCTGACGCTGGCCGACAGGATCGTGGTCCTGAATGCTGGCGACATTCAGCAGGTGGGCACGCCTCTGGAGCTCTATGACACCCCTGCCAACAAGTTCGTTGCCCAGTTCATCGGGTCTCCGACCATGAACATCCTCGATATCGAACCGAAGGAAGGCGGCGTTGCACTGAAGAACGGCGCCAGCCTCGGCCTTGGGTTGAGCAACGGGCAAGCAGCTGCAAGGGAGTTGGGGGTCCGTCCGGAACATCTCAACATCGTCGCCCAAGACGTCGCTCATATTTCCGGAACGGCCGAACTGGTCGAGCACCTGGGCTCGGACACCAACATTCACGCAAGTGTGCCAGGCATCGGTCAGGTCCTGGTGCGCGAGCACGGGCATTTCGCGCTGAAATCCGGTGATCCGGTCGGCATCGCGCTGGATCTGGACAAGACACATCTGTTCGATGCTGAAGGCCGACGCCTGGCAGCCTGAGTGCGTGGGGAACTCAACCTCCCACTTGCTCAGGCTGACTAAAAAGTGCGCGCACGGTCAGTTGCTGCTGCAGAGGCAGGCTTTGTAGGCGTCCGGGCTGGTGGCATCGAGCGCGCAGCCATATGCCTGCCAATTGACGGGATCGATTTCCGGGGTCGCTGATTGAACGGCATAGAGATTACTGAACCGCTGGCGCAGTGGCTCGTCGTTCTGAAGCGTCTTGGCGAGTGAAGCCCGGCTGGCGGCGGAAAGGTCCGGAACCGCATAGGTTGAGCGATAGTCATATTCGAACTGCCAGTCCGGTTTTGCACCGGCGGCGGCAGCTTCGAGGTTCGTCAGATAGAAGGTCGCCGAGTCCTTCACCGCGCCGCTGGTCCTGTCGTATAGAAAGACTACAAAGGCCGGGTTGTTGCCGAAAACAGGGCTGACCGATGCCGTTATCTGGTTCGCAATCAACGGTTCACCCGAAGCATCATTGATGACAGTGAAGCCGTCCATATGCGTGTGGCCGGAAAACGTGTAGTCGACGGTGCCGGCATATTTGTACATCAGCTCCAGAAAGTCCGTGAGGTAATGCTCGTGCCAGAAGAGGTGGATACTGGCCTCACACGTCTCCTTGTCTGCATGGCGCGCCGTATCGCGAGCATCGGCGCCTGGTGGAACATGCATCAGTAGCTGCGCCTTGCGGCCGGCCTGCTGCGTTTCGGCAAGCTGCTCATCCAGCCAGGCCATGACGTCCTTTCCAGGATCGCCGCCATTGGTATTGCAGGCATCCGAATAGTGTTTTGCCCAATAGACGTTGCTGAGGGCGATGATGTCCTGATCCGGCACCGTTGGATGCGTAACCTTGTAGAAGCCGTCTTGCTTGAACGCCTGGAACCCGCCCGGTTGACGGCTCAGCTTCGCCCACTGTTCGCCGACACCTTCGAGAAATGCACTGTCGGGAGCGAGCTGGTAGTCACCGCAGGCTGAATCTTCGTTGCCCAGAACGCCATAGACCGGGATGTTGCCGAACGTATCGCCTAGAAGCTGGGAAACATATTGCGTGGTCTTGATGGCAAACGAGGTCACGCCCTGCGGATTGTCGCCCGCTGTCTTCTGGTAGGTGTCATTGAAGTGGTGGCTCAGGTAGTCGCCGGTATAGAGCACGTAGTCGTAGGTCATGCCTTGGGCTGCCGCCGCATCCAGGGCGGAGACCATCAGCGAGTAGCTGGCATCATTGCCGTAACTCTTGATGTTTTCGGCAGCTCCCTTGAAAATTGCCGTCCACCCGGAGACTGGGCTCTTGTCCAGTGCCGGCACGAGGGCCGGATCACTGAACGGGTCGAAGTGGATGTCGGTGACGATCAGAAACAGACCCTCGTTCGTTCCCGGGTAGAACACCGGTTCCGTGGATTGGGCGCGAACACCGTCGAGCGTCAAAGTGACGGCTGCAAATGCCGCAAAAGAAAATGCCAACCTGTCGAACATTCCGGCCCCCTAGCTGTGCGAAAAATTCCCTAGCGGAATATTGGCACAGTCAAACACGGCACCGGTAAATGGATGTGAACCGCACTTCCGAAAATTGAGCCGATTTGCGCCTACCGGTAGACCAGTGTCGGCAGCCACATCGAAAAGGCCGGAACGAAAGTCAGCAACAGCAGCACCGTGATCAGCGGGACGAGGAAGGGAGCCGTTGCCGTCACGCATCGCTCGAAAGGCACTTGCGCCACTTTTGAAAGCACGTAAAGCACCATGCCGACCGGGGGCGTCAGAAGGCCGATCATCAGGTTCAGGATCATGATGATCCCGAAATGGACCGGATCAATACCCAGGCCGACGGCCACCGGAAGCAGCACCGGCGTCAGAATGGTGATGGCGGCAATTGTTTCCATGAACAGGCCGATCACCAGCACGATCAGCGTGATGATCAGTAGCAGAACGACCTTGTTGTCCGTCAATGCCACCATCAGCTCGGAAAAATGGCGTGCGGTCTGGTTGGCCGTCAGGATCCAGGCGAAAATCGTGGAAGCGGCCACGATCAGCATGATGGCTGCGGTCGTCTCCACCGTCTCGAAGGAAACCTTGAGGATCTTTCTGAAATTCAGCGTCCGATAGACGCCGACACCCAGAAAAATGCACCAGGCGACGGCAGCGATCGCCGCTTCCGTCGGAGTGAAAATGCCGAACATGATGCCGCCGATGATGATCGTCGGTGTCATGAGGGGAAGCAGGGCGTCGAGAAAGGTCTGGCCAAGCCGTGAAAAGCGGAAATTGAGATCCCGCGGATAATTCCTCTGCCGGGAGTACCAGGCAACCATCACCATCAGGGCCAGTGCCATCATGAGGCCGGGAACGATGCCGGCCATGAAAAGCTGGCCGATGGAAGCGTCCGCGATGACGCCGTAGATAACCAGGGGCAAAGACGGAGGTATGATCGGCCCGATAGTGGAAGAGGCAGCTGTGATGCCGACCGCGAAATCCGTATCGTAGCCACTGTCCCGCATGGCCTTGATCTCGATGTTGCCGAGACCTCCCGCATCCGCCACGGCGGCCCCTGACATGCCGGCAAAGATGACACTCGCGCCGACATTCACGTGACCCAGTCCGCCGTGCATCCAGCCGACTGCCGCGCGGGCGAAGGCAAAGATGCGGGTGGTGATGCCTGCAGAGTTCATCAGGTTGCCGGCAAGGATGAAGAAGGGAACCGCAATAAGCGGAAACGAATTAATTCCGTTGACCATGTTTGCCAGCACGATCATCGGCGGCAGGCCTTCTATCAGCACGAAGGCGAGCGAGGCGAGGGCGAGGGCGGCTGCGACCGGCACCCCGATGATCATCAGGGCGAACAGCAGCATCATCATGAACAGGACGGCCATCGGCGAAAACTCTTCAATCGGTTGGCAGGTGGTCGTCCAGCGAGCGGACGAGGTCTTCGGGGCTTTGGCGAAGGCGGCGCCACAGCCAGATGGCCGAGTAGAACGCCATCAGTCCGAGAGCGACGACGCAGATCGTGTAGATCCATGCCTTCGGGATCGGCAGGGAAATCATCTTCTGCCGGGTTTTCTGGGTCAGTTCGATACCGATCCAGGTCATGGAGGCGAAAAAACCGAGCGTGATCGTCTGGGACAGAACGGTCAGAGCTTTCGCAAGACGCGGTGGCACCATGCGCATCAGAAACTCGAGCGTGATATGCGCACCACGCCGCGTCGCGGTGATTGCGCCAAGAAAGCAGACCAGTATCAGCAGATAACGGGCCACTTCCTCGGTCCACGCGAGGGAATCGTTCAGCACATAGCGAGTGAAGAACTGGAGGAAAACGACCACGGCAAGGACCCAGAAGACCAGAATGCCGGGGGCATCGATCCATTTCAGCGCGCTGAGGTCGGTTTCGGTCTCGTCAAAGTGAAGCAGTTCGGGCGCGCCGTCCGCGCGCCCTTGCTCCGATTGTGCGGTGGCCTGTTTCGTTTGGTCAGCCACGGCATCGTTGCTTTGCGTCATTGAGCGAGAGCCTGCATCCGCTCGTAGTGTTCCTGGGTATAGGGAACCTTGGATTCATCGGTCAGGATCGGCTCGACAGCTGCCTGGAAAGCAGCCTTGTCGACTTCGTTTATCTGGATGCCCTGATCAACGAACCACTGCACAAGGTCCTGTTCCGACTGATAGATCTCGTCCGCATTCTGCGCGGCGGCTTCCTTCAGAACTGCGTCCACGGTGGCCGCATCGTCCCCCAGCTGCCCCATCGCGTTTTCGGAAACGACGATGATCAGCGAATTGCCGATATGGCCGGTCAGATTGATGTTGGACTGGACCTCGTAGAACTTCTTGAACTTGATCGTCGGCAGAGGGTTTTCCTGGGCGTCGACAACGCCCTGCTGCAACGCCAGGTACACTTCGGAAAAGGCGATCGGTGTCGGGTTGGCGCCAACTGCATTCGGGAACAGCACCATCAGCGGTGAATCGGGCACACGGATCTTCAAACCCTTCATGTCGTCCGGTTTTGTGATCGGAAACTTGGATGTCACATGGCGGTAGCCGTACCAGGTGATGGCCATCACCGTGTGACCGGTCGCTTCCTTGTAGCCATTGGAAAGGTCGCTGAAGAGGTCACTGTCCCGGTAGGCCTTCCAGTGATCATAGTTCTTCAGCATGAAGGGATAGTCGGAAATGGCGATCGGACCGTAATCGCGTTCGGCGAAGTTGGGCCCGGTATAGATCATGTCGACGGACCCGATGGTCAGGCCTTCGTTGATCTCTGCTTCCTTGCCGAGTGACGAGGCCGGGTAGACCGAGATGGTCACGCGGCCATCCGTTTTTTCCTTGATCTGGTCTGCGGCCCACAGCGCCCATTTGTGGTAGCTGGATCCTTCCTCATAGACATGCGCCCATTTCAGGTCCGCCGCCCAGGACTGTCCAGCCAGGGCAAGTGTCATCGCGGCGGCCAGAAGGCCGCGCTTCATCGTTCTTCCAATCATGTCTGTCCTCCCGTCGGCCGGGGTCGAGCTCCTCCACTCAATCGGCCTATCTTGTATAACTGGTATACAAGTTATTTTACGTATATGACATATTGTCAGAATGCAAACGAATTCGGCTGGTCATCCCTTTGCTGGATTGCTAGTAAACCGGAAAAGAGGGGGAGAAACTGTAGGAATTCGAAGCAGATAGGCTCAGTTCAGCTGCATCTTCGAACCTCTTGGTTTCAGGAAAGACGATGGCCGTATCACTGGATGAAACGCCTTCTGCCGAAGGCAAGACGCGCAAGCCGAGAGCGAAAAATGCACCGCCACGCGGTGCAGCTTCCGGGACCGCCAGACGGGCGGCCCGCAACTCGGAAATCGTCTACCAGGACCTGCGTAACGCGATCATAAATGTCACGCTGCCACCTGGTTCGCCGCTGGCGGAAAAAGACCTGACCGAAAAATACGGCATCAGCCGAACGCCGGTTCGCGAGGCGATCTTGCGGCTGGCGGAAGAGAACCTTGTCGACGTTTTCCCGAAGTCCGGCACCTTCGTTGCCAGGATTCCCGTTTCCGAATTGCGCGAGGCCATCGTCGCGAGGAAAGCGTTGGAGGAAGTCTGCGTTCGCGAAGCCACGATGAAGGCGAGCAAGAGCCAGTTGATGGGGCTGCGGGCGATAGTCCAGCGCGAGCAGGAGCTGGCCGACAAAGGCGACGAACAGGCCTTCCACGAGGCGGACAATGCGTTTCATTCCGGTATCGCCGCAGCCAGCGGTTACCCGGGCATCTGGAACATGATCGAGAAGATCAGGCTGCAGGTGGAGCGCTACCGCAGGCTGACGCTGCCGCAGGAAGGCCGGATGCAACTGATCGTCGGCGAACATGCCGCTGTTCTGGAAGCGATCGAAAAGGGCCATGCAGATGCTGCGGTTGCCAATATGAACAACCATCTCAACAAGCTTCAGATCGATATCGGCACCTTTCAGGATCTGTGGCCCGACTATTTCCTGTTCGACAAGGATTAGGCCTGCCCGTTTGTGGCTCTGGCCCGATCGGAAAATGCGGGCAGTTGGGGCAGGTGGTAACGAGGTGGCTTGAGCCGGCGCGACTGTTGCGCTCCAGGAAGAGCGAGTTTTTGGGGCTGTACTGTGGAAGACGCAGCGGCACAGGCAGCATCCGCCGTTTCTTTTTCAATCGCAACCATTCAAGTGCGCTGTTGCCCGGGTCGGTTTCGGAAAACGGGTCTGGGTGTGGAGGCCTGTTTCAGGCGGCTGGTTCTTATTTCTTTTAGAAAACAGATTGTTATGCCTGATCTCTGAAGCGGGACCTCGACTGAACAGCTCTCGCGACCGTGCAGGACAGGACTGTGCAGAAACCAGCTCGCAAGAGGGCCAAAGCATTTGTTCCGGCTGGAGTAATGCCAGTTATTTACAAGACAACACCGGACAGGCGGAAATCCGCCGGATTTCGGCGTTTGCTGAACGTGGCAAAACAATACCTCTGAGCCTGAAAGGCTGAAAAAACAAATCCAATATAATACCAATAAGCTGCGTGAATGGGCGATTCGGCCTGTGAAAAATGATTTTCACGATTTCAAACTAATAGGTCGACAAGTGGTATCAAATAGGTATTATATGAAATGAGCAGGAGGGCTGATGCTCTCCGGCGCATATTGTTCTGTATCTGGCGGTAAAACAAAAACGCGAATGGCAACGGAAGGTCCCATTAGGGCCGGCCGCGCCGGGAAGCGGGACGGGCTCCAACGCCGTGAACGGACAATTTTGAACGTCCAGCAATGGATGGAACTTTTCGGAGGTGTCTTATGAAACGCAATATTCTAGCTCTGGCGATGGCCAGCACTGCGCTCTTTACGTCGACTGCTTTTGCTGAAGATGTCACGCTGACGATCGAAAGCTGGCGCAACGACGATCTGGCGCTGTGGCAGGAAAAGATCATTCCGGCTTTTGAAGCCTCGCATCCGGGCATCAAGGTGAAATTCACCCCGTCCGCACCGACAGAATACAATGCCGTACTGAACTCCAAGCTTGATGCCGGTTCCGCGGGTGACCTGATCACCTGCCGTCCGTTCGACGCCTCGCTGGCGCTTTATGATGCCGGACACCTGGCGGACTTGTCCGACATGGACGCCATGAACAACTTCTCTGACGTTGCCAAGGCCGCCTGGCAGACGGACGACGGATCGGCAAGCTTTTGTGTGCCGATGGCTGCCGTGATCCACGGCTTCATCTACAACAAGGATGCTTTCAACGAACTGGGCATCGAAGTCCCGACGACCGAGGAAGAGTTCTTCGCCGCTCTCGACAAGATCAAGGAAGACGGCACCTATATCCCGATGGCCATGGGCACCAATGACCAGTGGGAAGCGGCCACCATGGGCTACAACAACATCGGTCCGAACTACTGGAAGGGTGAGGAAGGCCGCAAGGCTCTGATCGCCGGCGAGCAGAAGCTCACCGACGAGCAGTGGGTTGCCCCTTACGCCACGCTGGCAAAATGGGCACCTTACCTTGGCGATGGCTACGAGGCCCAGACCTATCCGGACAGCCAGAACATCTTCACGCTTGGCCGTGCAGCGGTCTATCCGGCCGGCAGCTGGGAAATTTCGGGCTTCAACACCCAGGCCGATTTCGAAATGGGTGCTTTCAAGCCGCCGCTCCGCAACGCTGGCGACAAGTGCTACATCTCCGATCATACCGACATCGGCATCGGCATGAACGCCAAGACCGAGCATCCCGAACAGGCCAAGGAATTCCTGGCTTGGGTGGCTTCTCCTGAATTCGCCACCATCTTCGGCAACGCTCTGCCGGGCTTCTTCCCGCTCTCCAAGACGCCGGTTGAACTGGAAGATCCGCTTGCGAAGGAATTCGCCAGCTGGCGCGGCGAGTGCGAAAGCACCATCAGGTCCACCTACCAGATCCTGTCCCGCGGCACGCCGAACCTGGAAAACGAAACCTGGGGCGCATCCGCTGCCGCTATCAAGGGTACGGAAACGCCTGAGGCACTTGGCAAGAAGCTGCAGGATGGTCTGGCGAGCTGGTACGAGCCGCAGAAGTAATCTGCACGAATGACAAACGGTTCCTTGGCGGTGTTCGCATCGCCCGGGAACTCTGGACCTGGACAGGCCTCTGTCTGCCCAAGGGAAGTCTATATCCCGGGCAGACTTCTGCCTGCCCCAGGGACGTCTATATCCCGGGCAGGCGTCTGCTTGCCCGGGGCATTTGACCGGAGCTTTTTATGAGCAGGCCTCGCTTCCGCTGGCATATCGTCGTGTTCCTGGCCCCAGCGGTCCTTGTTTACACGGCCGTGATGATCTTTCCCCTCTTCAACACGCTTCGTCTTGCCCTCTACAGCAAGATTGACCAGGAGCGCGTCTTCGTGGGGCTGCAGAATTTCACCACGCTTCTTGGCGATCCGCTCTGGTCGGATCAGTTCTGGAACGCGTTGGGGAACAATTTCTGGTTCTTCATCATTCACATGCTGGTTCAGAACCCGATCGGCATCGCCCTGGCGGCCATCCTCAGCCATCCGCGACTGCGGTTTGCGGCCTTCTACCGCTCGGCGATCTTCATTCCCACAATTCTGTCCTTCGTGATTGTCGGTTTCGCATGGAAGCTGATCCTGTCGCCGATCTGGGGCATCGCTCCGTCCATGCTGGATGCCGTCGGTCTGAAGTTCCTGTTCGCGCCCTGGCTCGGCAAGGAAGAGTACGCACTTACCACGTTGTCGCTCATTTCGGTCTGGCAGTTCGTGGGCATCCCGATGATGCTCATCTATGCCGCGCTGCTGTCCATTCCCGAAGAGATACTGGAAGCTGGCGAAATTGACGGCATCACCGGCATGTCGGCCTTCTGGAAGATCAAGCTGCCGCTGATCCTGCCGTCCATCGGCATCATTTCGATCCTGACCTTCGTCGGCAATTTCAACGCCTTCGACCTGATCTACACGGCACAGGGAGCACTGGCCGGGCCGGACTTCTCGACCGATATTCTCGGCACCTTCATGTACCGCACGTTCTTCGGATTCCAGCTTCAGCTGGGTGATCCCTACATGGGTTCGGCAATCGCAAGCGCCATGTTCGCGATCATCCTGATCGGCGTCTGTCTCTACCTCTTCGGCATCCAGACCCGGATGCGCAGATATCAGCTGTAAGGGAGGTCGTCACATGAACAAGGCGCGTACCAACCCGCTCAACACCGCCGCCATGCACGGCGCCCTGATCCTCTATACGCTGATCGCGCTGTTCCCGGTCTTCGTGATCCTGGTCAACAGCTTCAAGACCCGCAAGGCGATCTTCAGGGAACCGCTGGCACTGCCGGATGCCGAAAGCTTCTCGATGATCGGCTACCAGACGGTCATGAAGCAGGGGGATTTTTTCCTCTACTTCCAGAATTCCATGATCGTCACTGTGGTGTCCTTGACCTTCATCTTGCTGTTCGGGGCAATGGCGGCCTTCGCCCTGAGCGAATACCGCTTCAAGGGCAACATGCTGATGGGCCTTTATCTGGCACTCGGCATCATGATCCCGATCCGGATCGGCACCGTGGCCATACTGGAAATGATGGTTGCCACCGGTCTGGTCAACTCGCTGATGGCGCTGATCCTGGTCTATACGGCGCAGGGGCTGCCGCTGGCTGTCTTTATCCTGAGCGAGTTCATGCGGCAGGTGTCAGACGATCTGAAGAACGCCGGACGTATCGACGGGCTCTCGGAATACACGATCTTCTTCCGCCTTGTGCTGCCGCTCGTGCGTCCGGCGATGGCGACAGTTGCCGTCTTCAACATGATCCCGATCTGGAATGATCTGTGGTTCCCGCTGATCCTGGCGCCTGCTGAAGAAACCAAGACCCTGACCCTGGGCAGTCAGGTGTTCATCGGCCAGTTCGTTACCGACTGGAACGCGGTCCTGTCCGCGCTTTCGATGGCGATCCTGCCGGTGCTCGTCCTTTACGTCATCTTCTCACGCCAGCTCATTCGCGGCATCACCTCGGGAGCTGTCAAATGATCCGGGTTCTGATCGTCGGCCTTGGCAACATGGGACTTTCCCACGCCCTGGCTCACCACAAGCATGCGGACGCCGAGATCGTCGGTCTCGTCAACCGTTCCGGACGGGTGACCCATCCGGATCTTGCGGGCTATCCGGTGTTCACGGATTACGCGCAGGGACTGGACACGACCAAACCGGACCTGGTGGTGATCTCCACCTATTCCGATACCCATGCAGATTATGCGGTTGCGGCGATGCAGGCAGGCGCTCATGTATTTGTCGAAAAACCGTTGGCGACAACCGTGGCCGATGCAAAGCGGGTGGTTGCTTGCGCCGGGGAAACCGGCCGCAAACTCGCGGTCGGCTATATCCTGCGGCATCATCCGTCCTGGGTACGGCTGATTGAGGAGGCGCGGGGGCTCGGCGGACCATATGTCTTCCGCATGAACCTCAATCAGCAGAGCTCGGGAGCGGAGTGGGAAACCCACAAGGCCCTGATGCAGACGACTGCTCCCATCGTCGATTGCGGTGTGCATTATGTCGATGTCTGGTGCCAGATTACCGACGCCGAACCCGTGAAGGTGCACGGCATGGGGCTGCGGCTTTCCGACGAAATCGGCCCGGATATGTACAACTACGGCCAGTTTCAGGTCTTCTTCGACGATGGCTCGGTCGGCTGGTACGAAGCCGGGTGGGGGCCGATGATGTCCGAGACCGCCTTCTTCGTGAAGGATGTCGTTTCGACCGCAGGCTCCGTTTCGATAGTCGAGGACGACAAGGGCGCATCGGCCGATGTTGACGGCCACACCAGGGTCGGCGGGCTTCTGGTCCATCGCCCGGAAGGTGACCGGCGCATCGATCTGCCGGGTGAACCCGGCCATCAGGAACTTTGCGACGCCGAGCAGGCTTTCATGCTTCGTGCGATTTCGGAAAACATCGATCTCAACCGGCACATGCTGGATGCCGTCCGGTCGCTGGCAATTTGCCTTGCCGCCGACGAGAGCATCCGCACCGGTCACTCAGTCATGCTAAAGGAGCTAACGCCATGACGGCGCTAACCCTGACCAACGTCAACAAGTCGTTCGGCAACGTCCATGTCCTGAGGGACATCAATCTCGAAGTGGAAGACGGCGAGTTTGTCGTCTTCGTCGGACCGTCAGGGTGTGGCAAGTCCACCTTGTTGCGGGTCATCGCAGGTCTTGAAGACGTCTCCTCCGGCGAGGTCAGTATCGGCGGGGAGATCGTGAACACGACGCCGCCGTCCAAACGCGGCATTGCCATGGTGTTCCAGAGCTACGCGCTTTATCCGCATTTGAACGTGCGCAACAACATGACACTGGCGCTCAAGCAGGAAAAGCAGAGCAAGCAGGTGATCGACCAGCGCGTTGCCGAGGCGACCCGCATGCTGAACCTGGAGGACTATCTCGACCGCTATCCGTCGGAACTCTCCGGTGGCCAGCGCCAGCGTGTCGCGATCGGCCGGGCCATCGTGCGCCATCCGAAACTGTTTCTGTTCGACGAACCGCTGTCGAACCTTGATGCAGCGCTGCGCATGAACACAAGGCTGGAGATCGCCAACCTGCATCAGCAACTCAAGACCTCGATGATCTATGTGACCCACGACCAGTCCGAAGCCATGACGCTGGCCGACAAGATCGTGGTTCTGCGCGCTGGCCGCGTCGAGCAGATCGGCAGCCCGATGGAGCTTTACAACAATCCGGTCAACCAGTTCGTGGCAGGGTTCCTCGGGTCTCCGGCCATGAATTTCATGCCCGCAAGCCTGGTCAGTGAAGGCGATGCCCGCACGTTGGGAGTGCGCCCGGAAGACCTGTTCCTGAGCGACCAGGGGCAACTGAAAGCGTCTGTGCAGCATGTGGAACAGCTCGGCGGCGACACCAACGTGATCGCGAAGGTGCAAGACCAGCAGATCACTGCACGCCTCTTCGGCCAGCACGAGATCAAGCCGGGTGCTGAGTTGAGGTTCGGCATCGCGGAAGGCAAGTCGTTCTATTTCGACAAGGACGGCGCCCGGCTGCGCGGATAGGGCACTTCTTTTAGAAACAACACTAAGGCCACCTGGTGATATTCAGGTGGCCTTTGTTTTTTGGGGCCGTCATTCCGGACAAGTAAGGCGAAGCCGAACGCCGATCCGGAATCCAGATATATTCGTGCCAACGGCACACCGAACCGGAATTGAAAGAGCGACGATGTTCGCTGCGCTCACGCTGATATCTGGGTTCCGGAGCGGAGCGCAACTTGTGTTGCGCTTGTCCGGAATGACGGTGGAGGGGCGTGGCTCTGCCATCAAAAAAGCCGCCCCGGTCTCCCGGGACGGCTTCTCGATATCTCGTCACTCAGACTTAGCCGATCTGGGTCAGCAGCTTGTCGAGGCTGGCCTTGGCGTCGCCGTAGAACATGCGCGTGTTCTCCTTGTAGAACAGCGGGTTCTCGATGCCGGAGTAACCGGTGCCCTGGCCGCGCTTGGAAACGAAGACCTGCTTCGCTTTCCAGACTTCCAGAACCGGCATGCCGGCGATAGGCGAGTTCGGGTCTTCCTGGGCAGCCGGATTGACGATGTCGTTGGAACCAATGACGATCACGACATCCGTTGACGGGAAGTCCTCGTTGATCTCGTCCATTTCCAGAACGATGTCATACGGCACCTTGGCTTCGGCCAGGAGCACGTTCATGTGGCCGGGAAGACGACCTGCGACCGGGTGGATCGCGAAACGCACTTCCTTGCCCTTGGAGCGCAGGCGCTTGGTCAGTTCGCTGACCGACTGCTGTGCCTGGGCAACTGCCATGCCATAGCCCGGAACGATGATGACGCTGTCGGCATCTTCAAGCGCCGCAACAACACCATCGCTGTCGATGGCGATCTGTTCGCCTTCCACTTCCATGGCCGGACCGGTGGTGTTGCCGAAGCCGCCGAGGATAACGGAGACGAACGAGCGGTTCATCGCCTTGCACATGATGTAGGACAGGATCGCACCGGAAGACCCGACGAGCGCGCCGACGACGATCAGCAGATCGTTGCCGAGCGAGAAGCCGATGGCGGCCGCGGCCCAGCCCGAATAGGAGTTCAGCATCGACACCACAACAGGCATGTCGGCGCCGCCGATGCCCATGATCAGGTGGTAACCGATGAAGAACGCCAGCAGCGTCATCAGTACCAGCGTCCAGATGCCGGCCCCGTTCAGGAACATCAGCAACAAGATGACGCTGAGTGCGGCCGCACCTGCGTTCAGCATGTGGCCACCAGGCAGTTTTTCCGCCTTGGAGGTCAGCTTGCCGGCCAGCTTGCCGAAAGCGACGACAGAGCCGGTGAAGGTGACGGCACCGATGAAGACGCCAAGGAACACTTCAACCTTCAGGATCGACTGTTCGATCGGGGTCTTGTGCGCCAGGATAGCGGCGAAGCCCTCAAGCGCATTGCGCTCTTCCTCGCCCATCGCCAGCACGTTGCCGAGCTCGATATAGGCATTGTAGCCGACGAACACGGCGGCCAGACCCACGAGCGAGTGCATGGCGGCGACCAGCTGGGGCATTTCGGTCATCTGGACGCGCTGCGCCACGAAATAACCGATGATGCCGCCAGCAGCGATCAGGATGAGGGACAGGAGCCACAGGCCGGAGCCCGGACCGATCAGGGTGGCAACAACGGCCAGTCCCATGCCAGCGATACCGTACCAGATGGCGCGCTTGGCGCTTTCCTGGCCGGAAAGGCCTCCCAGAGACAGGATGAACAGAACAGCCGCAACAACGTAAACGGCGGTCGTGAAACCGAATTCCATCTGCCGGCCTCCTTAGGATTTCTGGAACATGGCGAGCATGCGCCGGGTGACGAGGAAACCGCCGAAGATGTTGATCCCGGCCATGAAGACGGACAAGCCTGCCAGCAGGATGACCAGGAACGATCCGGATCCGATCTGCATCAGCGCGCCGAGAATGATGATCGACGAAATGGCGTTGGTGACAGCCATCAGCGGCGTGTGCAGCGAGTGACTGACGTTCCAGATCACCTGGAAACCGACGAATACCGAGAGCACGAAAACGATGAAATGCTGCATGAAGCTGGCCGGGGCGATGAGGCCCACCAGCAGCAGAAGCAGGCCACCGACCGCCAGCAGGGTCACCTGCTGCTTGGTCTGCGCCTTGAAGGCGGCAGTTTCCTGCGCACGCTTTTCTTCCGCCGTCAGTTCCTTCGGCTTTTCCTTCGATTTCGCCGCGATTGCCTGCACCTTGGGAGGCGGCGGCGGGAAGGTGATCTCGCCTTCATGGGTCACGGTCGCGCCACGGATGACGTCGTCTTCCATGTTGTGAACGATCTGACCATCCTTCTCGGGCGTCAGGTCGGTCAGCATATGGCGGATGTTGGTGGCATAAAGCGTGGACGATTGAGCGGCCATGCGCGAGGGGAAGTCGGTATAGCCGATGATCGTGACACCATTCTCGGTGACGACCTTCTCGTCCTTGACCGTTCCTTCCGCGTTGCCGCCGCGTTCGGCGGCAAGATCGACGATGACCGAGCCCGGCTTCATGGCCTTGACCATGTCTTCCAGCCACAGCTTCGGTGCATCCCTGTTCGGGATCAGTGCCGTGGTGATGACAATGTCCATCTCCGGAGCCAGTTCCCGGAATTTTGCAAGCTGGGCTTCGCGGAACTCTGGTGAGGAAACGCTGGCATAACCGCCGGTCGCAGCGCCATCCTGCTGTTCTTCTTCAAAATCCAGATAAACGAATTCAGCGCCCATCGATTCGACCTGCTCGGCCACTTCCGGGCGCACGTCGAATGCATAGGTGATCGCGCCGAGCGACGTAGATGTGCCGATGGCCGCAAGACCCGCGACGCCTGCTCCCACGACCAAGACTTTCGCAGGCGGTACCTTGCCCGCAGCAGTGATCTGGCCGGTGAAGAAGCGGCCGAAATTGTTGCCCGCCTCGATAACGGCGCGATATCCGGCGATGTTGGCCATGGAGCTGAGAGCATCCATCTTCTGGGCACGCGAGATACGCGGCACCATCTCCATGGCAATGACGCTGGCGCCCGATTCCTTCGCCTTTTCCAGCCCGTCGGTGTTCCCACCCGGGTTGAAGAAGGAAATCAGGGTCTTGTCCTTTGTCAGATAGTCCAATTCCTTGTCATCGGGCTGCCGGACCTTGGTTACGATGTCCGATTTCTTCCAAAGACTTGCGGCAGTCTTGACGATTTCAACGCCGGCTTCTTCATAAGCCTGGTCGGAAAATCCGGCGGCGGTCCCGGCTCCGCTTTGCACAAGGCAGGAGAAGCCAAGCTTCTGCAGCTGCTTTGCGGATTCGGGTGTCATCGCCACACGGTTCTCCCCGGGGAAGGTTTCCTTTGGTGTGCCGATCTTTAGGGCTTCTGGCATACGTCTCTCCAGCAAGTGTCGAGGAATTGGCCTCAGGTAAGGGCAAGTTGGCCGGATTGGCTAACAAACTCCCCCCGTGCGTCCTGTCCCTCACAAACGTGCTGCGAATTTAGAAACGAAAATATTACTTATGACAAGGTGTCTTGCGATTGAATTTGGAGGGTATTACCGCACTGCACAGTGAGAGCAGCGCGATATAAATTTCACGGGATTTACAAAATAGGGGTATCGGAAACTGTGGGCGAGGGCATTCGGCAGTCGGAATACTCAAATAGGGCCCGGAATTAGTAAATTTTCCCGGCCCTATACACACATCAAGGCAAAATGACCAAAGACTGGTCGTGCGTAAAACCCCGGCAGCGGTTCCTGGGGAAAGAGCCGCTGCCGGACGAAAATTTATTCTGCAGCAGGGTCCAGAGCGGCTTTTGCGTCCAGATCCGCGGCATCATGACGCTCCGGAAGCTGCTCGTGATCTTCTCCCCAGGTCCGGTTCACCTTGCGCCCGCGAACAACCGCCGGGCGAGCATCGATCTTCTGGGCCCAGGCCAGGAGATTCTTGTATTCGTGAACGGAGAGGAATTCCGCCGCGTCATAGGCGCGGCCAAGAACCATTCCGCCATACCAGGGGAAGATCGCCATGTCGGCGATGGTGTAGTCGTCACCGGCGATGTAAGGGCGATCAGCCAGCGCCTTGTCGAGGACGTCAAGCTGACGCTTGGCTTCCATTGCGAAGCGATCGATGGGGTATTGGTACTTTTCCGGCGCATAGGCGTAGAAATGGCCGAAGCCGCCGCCAAGATAAGGGGCGGATCCCATCTGCCAGAACAGCCAGTTCAGCGTTTCGGTGCGTTTCGCCGGATCCTTGGGCAGGAATTCACCGAATTTCTCGGCCAGATACAGCAGAATGGAACCGGATTCGAACACGCGCGTCGGGGTTTCGGTCGAGTGGTCGACAAGGGCCGGGATCTTGGAATTGGGATTGGCTTCCACGAAACCACTGGAGAATTGATCGCCTTCGTTGATCTTGATCAGCCAGGCATCATATTCAGCGCCCTTGTGACCGAGTGCGAGCAACTCCTCGAGCATCACCGTCACCTTGACGCCGTTCGGGGTCGCCAGAGAATAAAGCTGAAGCGGATGCTTGCCGACAGGCCGGTCCTTTTCGTGGGTTGAACCGGAAATCGGCCGATTGATATTGGCGAACTGGCCGCCGCTCGGCTGTTCCCAGGTCCAGACTTTGGGCGGGGTGTAGGTCGGGTCACTCATGTGAAAGGGTCTCCGGAACGGGTCGGGCAGTAAAGGAAGGCGTGGATCGGAGCCAAGGTTGGTTCGATCCATCGCAATCTTACGATTAAATAGGCGGCAATGGCAGGATTGCCTAGGGTCGATTTTTGTTCTGAGGCAAATTATTGCGCAAAATCGGACATGGTTGAAACCGGGTCGCGATAAGTTCCCGTTTCGAGGTTTTCTGTTCTTTCTTCTTCATCAAAGTTAGGATGCGTTTTCGCCATCGACCCCTGATCGTATTTCAGGCATTGTACTAAAGTCGCATTTGGAAATGCCAATGGTCGGCACCGTGATCATTGGCGCGGCCCGGCTGCAAAATGCAGCACAAGCAGCATAGGAGACGAATTCGGGAGGTCGGTAACAACAAGAAAAGGAATGCGGACATCCCGTCTTGAATGTCATCACGTTTAGGGAGGACGACATGAATTTAAGGCCCGATCCGAGTTTTTATCCGACGCCGCGCATGGCTATGGAAGCGCCGGTTGAGAAGCTGGCTTTCATCTTGATGCTCAGTCCAGATTTCTCTCAACCCGATGGTCTGGCTGTCGTCAATGTCGATCCGCAAAGTCCTGACTACGGCAAGATCGTGCATACCGTCTTCATGCCGAACAAGGGAGACGAATTCCACCATTTCGGGTGGAACGCCTGTTCCTCGGCGCTGTCGCCACTGACAGGACACGCCTTTCTCGAGCGCCGTTACCTGATCATCCCGGGCATCCGGTCGTCGCGCATCTACGTCATTGACGTGAAAGAGCCGCTTCAAGCGAAAATTCACAAGATCATCGAACCGGAAGAAGTCTTCGCCAAGACAGGCTATTCCCGCCCGCACACCATTCATTGCGGGCCGGAAGGCATCTATGTCTCGACCCTTGGGGGAGGCGGTGCGGATGGCACCGACGGGCCTCCGGGCATCTTCATCATGGACTGCGAGACCTTCGACATTCTCGGCCGATATGAAATGGATCGTGGCATCCAGGACAAACACTATGATTTCTGGTGGAACCTGCCGCGCGACTACATGGTGTCGTCGGAGTGGGGACTGCCGCCGCAGTTCGAGAACGGTCTCGTTGCAGAAGACCTTCTGTCCAATAAATACGGCCACAGCCTTCATTTCTGGGATCTGCGCGGGCGAAAGAACATCCAGACCATCGATCTGGGCGAAAACCACCAGATGGCGCTCGAGGTTCGCCCTGCCCACGATCCCGCCAAACAATACGGCTTTTGTGGCGTTGTCGTCGACACAACCAACCTGCAAGGGGCGATCTTCACCTGGTGGCGCAAGGACGATGGCACGTTTGAAGCCAGGAAGACCATCACCATCGACCCGCAGCCGGCCGATCCCGCAGACCTGCCTGAAATGCTGAAGGGGTTTTCCGCAGTTCCACCGCTGGTGACCGACATCGACCTGAGTCTCGATGACAAATATCTCTATGTCGCATGCTGGGGCACCGGTGAAATGCATCAGTATGATGTCTCCGACCCAATGAACCCGACGCTCGCCGGCAAGGTCGAGATCGGCGGGATCGTGAAGAAGACGAAACACCCGAACGGCAAGGACTTCGGTTACGGACCGCAAATGGTCGAAATCAGCCGGGATGGTCAGCGCGTCTATTGGACCAACTCGCTCTATTCCACCTGGGACGAACAGTTCTATCCGGGCGAGCGCGGCGCCGCGATGGTGATGGCTCGTGTTGGAGCGGGTGGCGGACTGACGCTCGATCCGGATTTCTGGGTCGAATTCCCGGCAGGCTACAGGTCGCACCAGATCCGGCTTGAAGGCGGGGACTGCTCTACCGACAGTTTCTGCTTCCCGTCGGTCTAGGTTTTGGAAGAGGCAAGTTTGTCGGCTCTCTGGTGGGCCGTCATTGCGTCTGGTCTCTATCACGGCGTGAACCCGGGCATGGGTTGGCCGCTGGCGGTGTCTGCTGCCTTGATGGAACAACGCGCGTTGGCCCTGCCGCGTGCGTTGTTGCTGCTGGCGGTCGGGCATCTGGCGGCAATGCTGGTTATTCTCTTGCCTTTTTCGGCAATGATCACGCTGGTTTCCCTGGAACGGGAAATCCGCATTGGCGCCGCCTGTCTGGTGATCGGCATGGGGCTGTACCTGCTGATCGCTGATCGCCATCCGCGCTTTCTGGCCCGTATTTCACCGGCGAAGCTTGGCCTCTGGTCCTTTCTGGTGGCGATTGCCCATGGGGCAGGGCTCATGCTGGTGCCGATCTACCTGGGCATCTGCGCAATGGAGCAGGAGGCAGGCCACGCGGCGGCCGGAACACTCATGGGGGCAGATTTCAGGATGGCGTTGCTCGTGGCCGCGGTCCACACGCTCGCCATGGCGCTTGCCGGTGGCCTGCTGGCCATCGGCGTCTATTTCTGGCTGGGCCTGCGGTTCCTGCAAAAGGCGTGGTTCAACCTGGACAGGGTCTGGGCAACCAGCCTCGTTTTCGTCGGTTTGTTTGCCCTTGTCCTGGCGCTCCGGAGCTGAGCTGCTCATCAGGTCAGCAGATGTGCCTCGAACGGAAACATCGACAGTGTCTCGATGCCGGTTTCGGTGATCAGGACCTGCTGCTCCAGCTTGACGCCTTCCTTGGCACCATCCTCGCCAATGTAGCTTTCGACACAAAGTGTCATGCCCGGTTCCACAACACCGTCATAACCGGCGTCCGGAAAGTCGCCATGGTGATAGAGATAGGGGTATTCGCCGGTCATGCCGCAGCCATGGGCAGACAGGTAGTAGCGGTTGGCATAGTAGCGGTCGGGGATGTTCCACGCCCGGTCGGCATATTCCCGGAAGCTCATTCCGGGCTTCAGAATGCCCATGTTGTAGTGAACCTGTTCGTAGGCGACCTTGTAAAGTTCGCGCTGGGTGTCCGTCGGCCGGTCCGGACCGGAGTGGAAGGTGCGTGAAAAGTCGGCATAATAACCATGGCAGCCGACAACATCCGTATCGAGGGCTATCAGCTCGTTCGCGCCGATGACGTTGTCAGATGTTTCCTGGAACCATGGATTGGTGCGCGCGCCAGCATTCAGCAGCCTCGTTTCGACATAGTCGCCGTTCTGCGCGATGATCGACTTGTGCAGCACTGACCAGAGTTCGGCTTCGGTAAGCCCCGGGCGAATTGCTTCACGCAGCTTGCCGACGCCTGTTTCCGTCGCGCGCAACGAAGCAATCACGCATTTCATTTCTTCCGGCGATTTGATCGCGCGCGCCATCTCCACGGGTTGCTGCGCGTCGACCACGTTGAGCCCGGCTTCTTTCAGCGCGATGGCCGTTCCTGCATTAAGCCGTTCCAGCCCCACCGTGGCGTCCTTCAAGCCTGTCAGCTCATGAATGGTATCGGCCATCTCCGCCGCCCAGGCGCGTTCGCGCTCTGCAATATGAGGACCGGCAGCGACGAAGCTCGCGGTTTTAGAGGGGCGGACCTCATCGACGGTTTCATAGCCCTCTCCAAGATGAAGACAGCCGGTGAACTCGAAAAGAATGGAGCGGTTCTGGGTCAGCAGCAGGTAGCGCGACGGGGCATTGCGCATGGAAAAAACCTGCATGTTCCGCGTGCCGGTCGCATAGCGGATGTTGACCGGGTCGGAGAGGATTACCGCATCAACATCATATTCGGCCATCTTCTGCCGCACACGCTGCTGCCGGTATGTGCGCACGGCCACCAGATCGATCCCTTCCACCGCGGGTGCGCGGTCAAGCTGCGCCAGTCCCTGAAGGTCGCTGCGCTCCGCGTGCCAGTCCAGTTCCGCCATTTGTCATCGTCTCCAGTTCAATTGAATGGAATATCGGGCGAGCTTCGATTCTTTAAAAGACTGGAAAAAATCGGGTCATTGGATAACCTTCAGTAATGCAAGCCTATCGAAAATCACTTCCGCCGCTCGACACGTTGGTCTTCTTTGAAGCCGCCATGCGTCATTTGAACTTTACAGAGGCTGCCGAAGAACTCTTCGTGACCCAGGCCGCCGTTTCCAAACGCATTCGGCAGCTCGAAGACTGGCTGGGTGTCGACCTGTTTGAGCGGTCCGGCCGCAGGCTTCTGCCGACAGAAGCAGGAACATATCTTGCCGAGAAGACCGGCATGACGCTGGATTATCTGACGCAGGCGCTGAGTGCGCTGAAAGTGCCGGAGAGGCCTGTCGTGCGGATTGCGTCTGTGACGGCACTTGCTGCCTTCTGGCTCCAGCCTAGGCTCAAGGAATTTGCACTGTCAGACGAAGCCTGCCTGTTCAATCTGGCAACAGCAGACGATCTGGGAGACCTGCTCAAACCAGAGCACGACCTTGTCATCCTGCACGGGGACGGCCGGTTTCCGGGCTGGCAGTCGGAATTGTTGTTTCAGGAGGTCCTGACACCTGTCGGAATGCCGGAGATTATTGACGCCCTGCGGTCAGGAGGTGGTGGGCAACAGCCGGCGCTTCTCAACTACCCGCGTCTTGCTCCGAACTGGATCGATTGGACAGGCTGGATCCAGCGGACAGGGAGATTGGATCTGAAAGATTGGCCTGTTCAGTCATGTGCAAGCTACAATCAGTCTATAGGGCGAGCCTTGAAGGGGCTCGGCATTGCGCTTGGCGCCTTGCCATTGTTGCGGGAAGAGATTTCTTCGGGAAGGCTCGTGCCGCTGGAAGGCGCTACGCTCAAGACAGGAATGGGCTATTACATCGCCTGGCCGAACATGCGGCCGCTCGGCACAGAGGCCGAGCGATTGAAATCCGCGCTGTTGGAAGCCGGCTGAGGCGTCAGTTCCTCACCACATAGACCGAACATTTCGAGTGACGGACGACCCGAGCTGCATTTGGTCCGAGCAGGAATTCGCTCAGATGCGGCTGGTGGGCGCCAATGACAATGAGGTCTGCCCCGGTCTTTTTCGCGACTTCCAGGATTTCCTCGTAAATGGAGCCGGTGGCGACCAGATGCCGGATTTCGCTGTTCCTTTCCGCTCCGAGGACGCTTGAGACCTTCTCGACCAGCTTTTTCTGGGTTTCCGCCACCATCTGACCCTGGAAGTTCTCGTCGAAATAGGAAGCGACAAGATTGATGCCGGCGCTCGGGACGACCGTGATCACATCGAGCTGGGCACCGTCCAGACGGGCGAGCTTGTCGGCCGTTTCCAGAACCTTGGTGTCGTCGACCTGCTGGACGTCGACGGCGCACAAGATGGATTTCGTCATGCCGCTACTCCTTCTTCACGGTTGGTCCGGCCTGCGCGGGCGCGCTGGAGCATGAAGACAAGGGCCAGAAGCAGAAGCCCCGGGATATAGATCAGCTCCTTCGGCAACTGATCCGCCTCGAGGCGAGCTTCTTTAACGACCACGGGTTCGTCGCCGTAGAAGTCGAACGTTCCGAGCTGTTCGAAGTAGGGCGTCCCCGGGAAGGGTTCCTCCAGCTTCAGAACACCGTCTTCTTCGAGGGTCGTCAGGCCAAGCGCCTGCAATCTGGCTTCGCCCCCGTCTTCGCTTCCGGGCGTGATCGCAATGCGCGTTTCCATCGTGTTGCCGGTGTCGAAATCCGGACCACTCAGCACCAGGCGGATCTCGCTGCCTGCAGGTGCATCGCCAACTGCCTGGACGAAACGGTCCGGCGAGACGATCTCGAACGGAGGCTGGATCCGGTTCATGAAGAAATCCGGACGGAACAGCACGAAGGCGACCAGCACCAGGGCAACACTCTCGTAGATCCTGTTCTTGGTCAGGAAATAGCCCATGGTGCCTGCGGTAAACACAAGGATGGCAATCGTCGCCATGATGAAGACGAGTATGCCCTGGGTCACCGTGACGTCGATCAGGAGAAGATCGGTGTTGAAGATGAAGACGAAGGGCAGAGCGACCGTCCGCAGAGAATAGAAGAATGCCGTGAACCCGGTCTTTATGGCATCGCCTCCTGACACCGCCGCCGCGGCAAAGGAGGCTAGACCTACGGGTGGCGTTACGTCCGCCATGATGCCGAAATAGAAGACGAACAGGTGCACGGCAATGAGCGGAACTATCAGTCCGGATTGCGCACCGAGTTCGACCACGACCCCGGCCATCAGTGAAGACACCACGATGTAGTTGGCCGTTGTCGGCAGACCCATGCCAAGTATCAGCGACAGGACGCCAACGAAGACCAGCATCAGCACCAGATTGCCACCGGATACGAACTCGACGAGATCTGCCATCACCTGGCCGATGCCGGTCAGGGTGACCGTGCCGACGATGATGCCGGCTGTTGCGGTCGCAAGGCCGATGCCGATCATGTTGCGGGCACCGTCGATCATGCCGTGGACGAGGTCGTTGACGCCCTCCTTGAAGGCTTCGACTGTCTCGTTCTCGCCCCGGAAGATCGCCTTGATCGGACGTTGGGTCAAAAGGATCGCGAAGAGCAGAGCCGTTGCCCAGAAGGCTGAAAGGCCCGGTGACTTCTGCTCGATCATCAGGAAGTAGACGAGCACGACGATCGGGAGCAGGTAGTAGAGACCAGCCTTGTAGATCTGCGAAATATCCGGAAGCGTGATCTCCTTGGCATTGGGGTCGTCCGGATGAAGGTCATCGACGCTGGCAGCCAGTTTCAACAGAGCGATATAGGCAAGGAAAACCAGTAGCGCGAGGATCCACGACGCGCCTTCCGGTACCAGGGCGACAATCCAGCCGACCGGGTATTGCACGCCATAGCAAAGAGCGGCAAAGGCCGCGAAAAACACGAACATGCCGATGATCGTGCGCAGGGTTGAAACGGTCTTGTGCCCGATGGTTGGCATGTTCCGCTTAACGGCTTCAAGGTGCACGATATAGACCAGCGCGATGTAGGAAATCACGGCCGGCAGAAAGGCGTGAGTGATCACGTCGACATAGGAAATGCCGACATATTCGACCATCAGAAAGGCGGCGGCGCCCATCACCGGCGGCATGATCTGGCCGTTCACGGATGATGCGACCTCGACCGATCCCGCTTGTTCAGAGGTAAAGCCGACGCGCTTCATCAGCGGAATGGTGAATGTGCCCGTGGTAACGACGTTTGCGATGGACGAGCCGGAGATGAGGCCGGTGGCTGCAGAGCCGACAACGGCTGCCTTGGCCGGGCCACCTTTCAGGTGACCGAGCGCGCCGAAGGCCATCTTGATGAAGTAGTTGCCCGCACCCGCCTTGTCCAGCAAGGCGCCAAAGAGCACGAACAGGAAGACGAACTTGGTGGAGACACCGAGCGCGATACCGAAAACACCCTCCGACGTGATCCACATGTGGCTCATCGCCTTTTGCAACGAAGCGCCCTTCCAGCGGATGACCTCCGGGACCCATTCTGAGGAGCCGAAGAAGACGTAGAGCAGGAATACGGTTGCGACGATGGCCATGGCCGGGCCGAGTGCCCGGCGCGCGGCTTCAAACAGGACCACGATACCGGCAAGGGCAAACCACTTGTCGGTGTCGTCGGCCAGACCGCCGTTGGCAACGATCTTGTCGTAGAAGAAGAAGCCGTAAAGCGAAATGAAGGCGCCGAAAAACGCCAGGGCCCAGTCCTGGATCGGGACTCGGTGTCTTGGACTGCTCGAAAGTGCAGGGTAGGCCATGAATGCCAGGAACATCGCAAACGCCAGATGCACCTGTCGGCTGTTGTTGATGATGTCCGACGGCAGGACGTAGTAGACGATGGGGGAGGCGAGCAGAACCTGGAAGCAGGACCAGATCAGGGCCACGGTGGCGATCATCATCCCGACGGACCCGGCAGGGTTCCTGGACCCGGAATCGGAGGAGGCGACGAGTTCCTGAAGTTCTTCTTCGGATAGTCCCTGTCGTTGGTCCCGTCCGTTCGGCTGGTTCTGTTCAGACATGAAGTTCCCCCGGTCTTCCGGCTGAAGCACAACATTGGCGTTGCGCTCGGCTGGCACCCGACAGCCACGCAGCCCGTGGCATCTGTTAATTCATTCAAGAAATGCCTTGGCCAAAATGTCGTTCAATGGGCCGCAGCAGAGAAACGGGCCCGGACATGGTCCGGACCCGAAATGTTGGCAAGGATTAGTTGATCCAGCCCTGTTCCTGGTAGTACTTCGCAGCACCCGGATGAAGCGGCGCGGACAGGCCGTCCTTCACCATTTCTTCCGGCTTCAGGTTGGCAAAGGCAGGATGCAGCTTCTTGAAGGCATCGAAGTTCTCGAACACTGACTTGACCAGCGTGTAAACGACTTCATCGTCCACCTTGGCGGACGTGATGAAGGTCGCGCCGACACCGAAGGTGGTGACGTCTTCGTCATTGCCGCGATACATGCCGCCCGGGATGGTGGCCTTGCGGTAGTAGCTGTTGTCTTCGATCAGCTTTCCGACAACCGGGCCGTCAACGTTCACGAGTTTGGAATCGCACGCCGTGGTCGCTTCCTGAATGGAACCGGACGGGTGGCCGACCGTGTAAACCATGGCATCGATCTGGTTGTCGCAGAGGGCGGCAGACTGTTCTGCAGCCTTCAGCTCGGTCGCCTGCGCGAAGTCATCCGTGGACCAGCCCATCGCTTCCATCAGAACTTCCATGGTGCCGCGCTGACCGGAACCCGGGTTGCCGATGTTGACCCGCTTGCCTTTCAGGTCCTCGAAGGACGTGACGCCGCTATCGGCGCGGGCAACGACGGTGAACGGCTCGGGGTGCACGGAGAAGACGGCTCGCAGGTCTTCGAACGGGCCTTTTTCCTCGAACTGCGAGGTGCCGTTGTAAGCGTGATACTGCCAATCGGACTGGGCAACACCAAACTCCAGTTCGCCTTCACGCACCGTGTTGATGTTGTAGACGGACCCGCCGGTGGATTCCACGGAGCAACGAATGCCATGGTCCTTGCGGCCCTTGTTGACGAGCCGGCAAATGGCTCCGCCGGTCGGATAGTAAACGCCAGTCACACCACCGGTGCCGATGGTGATGAATTGCTCTGCAGAGGCTGCGCCGGTGAATGCGATGCTGGTCGCCATGACGGCGCCCGCAAGGTTCAGTTTCATCATCATTTGACTTGGCTTCCCTTTGTTTGAATTCTTGTGTCCGGCATGGCGATCCACGCTAGACGTTTTCAAATTCGTCGAGCAGACGATTGTGTCTGTCGACCTCCTGGATCCGGGCTTCCGCCTCGGCTCCGGCCCGCGCAACCAGCATGCCTGTAATGGTTTCGATAAGCACAAGCGTGGCTGCGTAAGACGAAAAAAAGTGTGGACTTTCAGTGCGTTGTATGAAGTGGTAATTTGCGAATTGCAACCCTGGAAAGGCGTGGCTGTCGGTCAGGACGATCACCTGTGCACCATTTCCTGCCGCCACTTTTGCCGCGCGTACCGAACGGTGGGCATAAGGGTGCTTGGACAGGACGATGACCGTGTCGGCCGATGTAATGCCGGCAAGCGTACTGCCCAGAGTGGCACCATTGCGCCCGGCAACGACCCACCTGTCATCGAACCATTTGGCCAGATAGGCGAAATAGTCGGTAAAACCTGCTGAGGCGAGGGCGCCTATCAGGATGATCTTGCGGGACTGGCTGAGCCGGTCGACGGCAGCATCCAGAACGGCCGGGTCAATGTCGTCCACCAGTGCCTTGATGTTGTCGATGCAAGCGGAGACCTGGCGTGGCAGCAAAGGCAGGTCGGCATCCGAGCGCAGCTTCCTGGCCTTGTCCTGAAACGTGTCTCGCCCACGGTGGCTCAACTCGTTCCGGGCCTGTTCGCGCAACGCTTCGTAATCAGAAAAACCCAGTGCCCTTGCAAGTCGGGTGTAGCTCGCCGGCGAAACACCACTGGCCGATGCGACCGACCTCAGGCTGCGGGTGGCGATTTCCACCTGGTTTTCCGCAATGTAATCCGCTGCCGTACGCAATGCATCGCTCAGGTCGGCATAATTGGCCGAAATTGCGGTGCGAAGATGGGGCGGCGAAATGGTTTCCATCCGGTTACTGTTCCATTTGTTTTTTACATTGTCAATTTGTGAAACAAATGTTTCGCGTTGAAAACGATCCCTCCCTTTCTACCGGAAATCCCTACGGTTTTGCCCGTCCTGCCCGCACTCGCAAGGCAGTAAAATGTCCCTGTCCAAGTGGTTTGGCGCGGTGATGACGGTTCTCGCAACCTGCTCAAAACGTCACTGATAAAAATACACGCATAAATTGATTTTTGAAATTTTTATACACGTTAAGGTTTTGTTAATGATATAATCCATTGGGGGCATTGCGCTTTTCCTGTGACCATAAGGGGAGAGAGACATGACTGACTACACATCGAGAACTTTGGCCACATGTGCCCGGTCGGTGCTGTTGACACTTGCAATGGCAGCTCCGGCAATTGCCGGTGACTTCTTTGAAGTCGAGCCCGGGGTCGATCTCTATTACGAGGATCACGGATCGGGACTTCCGATCGTGTTTGTTCCCGGTTGGACCTTCACCACACAGGTTTTCGAACATCAGATCGAAGCCTTTGCGAAAGACCACCGGGTCATCACCTTCGATCCTCGAAGCCACGGCCGCTCGACGCTGACACTGGAAGGCAATAACTACGTTACCCAGGGGGCGGACCTTGCAAAGTTGCTTGATCATCTCAAGGTCGAAAAGCCGGTGCTGGTGGGGTGGTCATTCGGTTGCCTGACCACTTGGGAATTCATCAAGACAAGGTCTGTGGATGCTGCGTCCGCCCATATGTGCATCGATCTTTCGCCGACACCGCTAACCGGCAATGACGGCGACTGGGCTGAGGGAAGCGTCGCGGAAATTGCGGAACTTTACAGCGGCATTCAGTCAGCTGAAGGCCAACGCAACGTCATCAACTGGTATGCCGACGAGGTCATGATCGAACAGGACTACACGCCGGAACTGTCCCGCTGGATTGTTGACCAGTCGACCAAGTCGCCACCATTCGTGGCCGCGGCTTATCTGGCGGCTGGAAATTTCAGCAATTACCTGGAGACGGCCAAGGAGGTCGATGCGAAGCTGCCGTCGGCCTTCGTGATCGCCGATCACTGGTCCGACAGTGCCAAGGCCTACCTTGCCGTCCATACGCCCAACAGCTCGGTGCAGGCCTTTGGTGGCCATATGATGTTCTGGGAGTATCCGGACCGGTTCAACAGGGTGCTGGCCGGATTCATCGCACAGATCGAATAAGCTTCAGGCTGAACCTTTGAGTAAGTGGCGGGTGAGGCCTTGAAACTCTGCCTCACCCGCATCTGTTAGGTGGCCCAAGTCGAAGGGCTTTAGGCAGCCTGCAACGTATAGACCGAGAACCAGTTGTTCTCGTCGCTGTCGACGTCCGTGATCTGCCATCCGCCTTCGCTGGCGATGCCTTCGAACGCTTCCTCGCTGTATTTGTGCGAGTTTTCCGTGTGGATTGTCTCGCCCTTTGCGAATGCGACGGTTTCACCGGCGATGGAGACCTGCTGCTGAACCAGGCTTTCCAGGTGCATCTCGATACGGCTTTCGACCTCGTTCCAGATGGCTTTGTGTGCGAAGGCGGCGAGGTCGAAATCGCCATCCAGTTCCCTGTTGATCCGCTGCAAAAGGTTCTGGTTGAAGGCTGCTGTGATCCCGGCCGGATCGTCATAGGCTTCCTGCAGGACTTTTGCATCCTTTGGCCGGTCCACACCGATAACCAGGCTGGCCTCCGGCATGGCTGAGCGAATGTTCGCCAGGAGTGCCGCTGCCTCGGTCTTCTCGAAATTGCCGATCGTGGAACCGGGAAAGAAGATCAGCACTGGCAACTCGGGCAGCAACGGCAGTTGTCCGAAGGGCTGTGTGAAATCGGCAGCAACCGGGATTACCGCCAATGACGGGTATGCGCGGCGCACCCGTTCGGCGGCAGCTTTCAGGTGATTGGCCGAAATGTCGATCGGCATGTAGACGGACAGGTCCGGAAAGGCATTCAGCAACAGGTCTGTCTTGCGGCTGGACCCGCTGCCCAGTTCGACCATCGCTCCGCGTGCGCCCGGTAGACGGCGATATTTCCTGGCATTCTGGGCGAGGATCGAGATCTCCGTTCGGGTCGGGTAATAGGCATCCAGTTCGGTGATCGCTTCGAACAGATGTGACCCGACATCATCGTAGAGCCATTTGCTGCTGATCGCCTTCTGATCCTTGAGGAGACCGGAGAGGATGTCGTCGCGAAACATATCCGACTGGTTCTCGTCCGTTTGGTTCTCGGGAGAAACATGCTTGGTCATCATTGATCTCCCGCCAGCCTCAGGCCGAGCATCTGCCAGCGTTGGTGTGGATAGAAGAAGGTGCGGTACGACGACCGCAACTGTTCCTTCGGGGTCGCGCAGGACCCGCCGCGCAGCACCATCTGGTTGACCATGAACTTGCCATTGTATTCGCCAATGGCCCCCTCGGGTGGTCGAAAACCGGGGTAGGGGCTAAAAGCGCTGCTGGTCCATTGCCAGACATCACCCCAAAGGCCGGGCCTGCGGCCAACAGGCTGAAAGGCTCCGCTTTCCAGGAAATTGCCTTCGATCAGGGTCGGCTCTGCAGCGGCTTCCCACTCTGCTTCCGTGGGCAACCGGCGACCTGCCCAGCGGGCAAAGGCTTCCGCTTCGTAGTAACTGACGTGGACAACCGGTGCCGCAAGATCAACTGCTCGTGGTCCCTGCAAGGTATAGGTCCACCATTGACCGTCCTGCTGCCACCAGTAGAGGGGGCTGTCCCAACCGTTTTTCTCTCGCACGGCCCAGCCTTCCATCAGCCAGAGCGTTTGGGTTGAGTAACCACCATCTTCCATGAAGGCGATCCACTCGCCGTTTGTTACGGGACGATCCGCAAGACGATAGGGCTCCAGCCAGACCTTGTGACGTGGCCCTTCGCAGTCATACGCAAAGCCGGTCCCGTCGTGGCCGATTTCGAGAAGACCACCGTCGTAGGAAACCCATTCGGCGGTTTTAACCGCGCTGACCGGTGCCGGTTTTGGCTCGACATAGGCAGGCAGCAACGGATTGAAGGAAAACGCATGGAGGAGATCGGTGACCAGCAGTTCCTGATGCTGCATCTCATGATGACAGCCGAGGGTGATCAGCTCTTCAAGCTTGTCCTGTTCGAGCGAAAAGGCGTTTCGGGCAACTCCTTCACGCAGGGCGTCTTCGACATGTGAGCGGTAGTCAAGCACGTCGGCGGCGCTGGGTCGCGAAAGCAGGCCCCGTCTCGACCGGGTATGTCTCGGGCCGGCTTGTACGTAGTACGAATTGAAGAGCACGGCGAAACGATCATCGCGTGGCTGATAGCCAGGCAGCGAAGGCTTCAGGATGAATTCTTCGAAGAACCAAGTGGTATGTGCCATGTGCCACTTGGGTGGGCTGGCATCCTCCATGGATTGCAGCCCCATATCCTCCGGACTGAGGGGGGCGGCGAGAGCAAGTGTCTGTGCCCTGACCCGATCAAACAGGTCGGTAACGGCGGAAAGAGGCGCTTCATGCGTCCGCTCATCCAGCAATGTCATTTCAATCCCTCCACGCGGGAACCGGCTGCTGTGCCTCCAGCCGGACCTGTGTCTGCCACCAAGCGACTTCTAGGTAGGCAGCGAACGGGGCATTCCAATGTCGGAAATTGCACCGGTCCTGTGCACAAATGCGCGATCAAGGCACTTGATTGCGTATTGTTGATAAAAAGAAACATTGTTGAGATTGATCTTCAATCGGTTGGATCGGGTGCGGAAAGTCACCAAGTCGTTGAGAGTGATGGAAATTTTGCGTTTTGCCTTCCCGCAGATCAGGTGTGACCGTCGAAACCCATCCTAAAAAACAGCTACTGACAGGGTGTGTCAGGAGTTGCTGCAACCAGAGTTCACATTGATGTGAGGGAAGCGAAAATCGCTTCGCGTCAGCTTGAAATGACCCTTCGCAGCAGTGCCGCACTACCTGTCTCGGGCGGCCTCCGTGTTTTCCTGATGAACTTCACTTGACTTATTCGGACGGTCGTCCTAAATCGTCAATAGGTCACCTGTCCTAATGAATGATGCGGAAATACGAAGGGAGATGGATATGGTTGCGGCAGGCGAGACACGGCGCCAGATCGTGGATGCGGCGGACAGCCTTTTCTATGCCCAAGGTTTTACGCAGACGTCCTTCGCGGACATTGCCGCAGCGGTCAAAATCTCGCGCGGCAACTTCTATTATCATTTCAAGACCAAGGACGAGATCCTCGATGCCGTGATCGACAAGCGTTTGTCGGATCGAAAAGAGCTGCTCGCCAAATGGGACGAGACGGCGGATGAAGCACGGAAACGGATTGAATGTTTTATCCGGATCGTCATCGTCAACCAGACGAAGATCATGGCTTACGGCTGTCCCGTCGGTACGCTGACGACGGAGCTGGCAAAGATCGATCATCCCTCACGGGACAAGGCCAACGAGATCATGGCCCTGTTCGGCGACTGGCTTGAGTCACAGTTTAACGAACTCGGCTGCGGTGAGAATTCGCGGGACAATGCCATGCATGTCCTTGGCTGGAGCCAGGGTGTCGCGACACTCGCCCAGGCATTCAAGGACAAGGCCTATGTCGAGCGTGAAGTCTCGAAAATCTTGAGCTGGCTGGACGGTGTCATTGCCGGAATACAGTAGAACAAGATCCAGTAACTCGCCTTTGCCTTTCGTAAAACCCTACATGGAGAATGACATGTTTGTCGTGACACTCACCTTTGCTGATAAATCCCGGGCAGGCGAACTCATGGAGGGCCACAAGGCCTGGATCCAACGCGGGTTCGAGCAAGGATATTTCCTGATGGTCGGCAGCCTGCAGCCGAACCGCGGCGGCGGGATTCTTGCGCACGGCGCTAGCATGGAAAAACTTGAAGGATTTGTTGCCGAAGACCCTTTCGTTGCTGAAGGTGTCGTTACGGCCGAAATTCTGGAAATAACACCTGCGCGGTTCGATGATCGCCTGGAGTTTTTGGCTGCCTGATCGCGGATCATGATGCAGTAAGATGTTCATGAGGGACGGGGCAGGTTGCCAGTGACGGGTTTTTGGTGGCACATCGATCTGGAATGACTATCGATGGAGATGGGACCGTGCTTTCAGACAGCGCGGATCCGGGAGGACGCCAAATGCTCGAACTCAAGGGATCCATTCCCGCCCTTGTCACACCGTTCAGGGACGGAAGCGTTGACATCGAAGCGCTGGAACGTCTCGTTGAGTGGCACATTGCCCAGGGCAGCGACGGGCTGGTTGCTGTCGGGACGACGGGCGAAAGCCCGACTGTCTCCAAGATCGAGCATAAGGACGTCATCAAGCGGGTCGTCGATCTTGTGGCCGGCCGCATTCCGGTTGTTGCCGGGACTGGCTCCAACGCAACGGCGCAATCCCTCGACATGCTTCAGCACGCTGAAGCCGTTGGCGCAGATGCGGCGCTGGTCGTGACGCCCTATTACAACAAGCCCAACCAGGCAGGCCTGCTCAGCCACTACAAGGTTCTCCACGACAACAGCGCGATCCCGATCATCCTCTACAATATTCCGGGACGGTGTGTGATCGACATATTGCCGGAAACCATGGCCGAGATGGCACGCTGGCCGCGGATTATCGGCGTGAAGGATGCCACCGGCAGCATGGAGCGGGTCAGCAAGCAAAGGGCACTTTGCGGCAAGGCTTTCATGCAGTTCAGTGCAGAGGACGCCGCTGCACTGGGTTTCAACGCCCATGGCGGGCACGGGTGCATTTCAGTGACCGCCAACGTGGCTCCAGGCCTTTGTGCCGAGTTCCAGAGCGCATCACTTGCAGAAAACCTCGAACTTGCCCGGGAGTATCAGGACCGCCTGTTGCCGCTCCACTCCGCGATGTTCCTAGAGCCACCCGCAGCCTGCGCCAAATACGGCCTGTCCAGACTGGGGCTTTGCCGCGAAGATGTCCGCTTGCCGCTGACACCGGTGACTGAGGCAACCCGTCGCGAGATCGACAAAGCCATGGAAATCGCCGGTCTGCTCTAGAGCCTCTGCTCGTTCGCCGTACTCTCTGTGGCTGCAAATCGCGTTCCTCGCGATTGGCTATATGAAGCACCCCGAGCAGGGGCGCTTCATTTTTTTGATCAAGCCGTGACGGGCTTACTGAACCCGCGGATAAAGCGTCTCGATTTCGCCGAGATCGCTATTGCCTTCCAGCTGGTCAAGTTCCGGCTTCCACGGGCAGGCGACAGCCGGTGCGTTCAGCATGGCAAGAGCCTTCCCGGCAGATGCAGGGATGACCTGTGTCAGCGCTTCCATGACGACGCGCAGGCAGTCAAGTGTCACGTAGATCACCGTCTGGCAACGCTCGCGGGTCTCCTCGTTCTTGATGAGATCCCAGGGAGCCTGCTCGGCGAAGTAGTTGTTCATCTCGTCGGCGACGGTGATGATCGCCTGCATGCGAGCCGGGATTTCAGCAAGGTTGACCCATTCGCCCATGCCCTTGGTGGCTTCAAGCACGGACTTGCGGATCGCTTCGTCCTCGGCTGACAGCGGACCCGGTGCCGGCAGTTTGCCGTCAAAACGGGCCTTGGAGAACTTGGCCGCCCGCGACAGCAGGTTGCCGATCTTGTTGCCCAGTTCCGTGTTGTAGGACTGGGTGATGAAGTCGACCGAAATCTGGCTGTCGCTGTCCGCACGCATGTGCCGGGCGAGGTACCAGCGCAAGGCGTCGACGCCCAGCTTCTCGATGACCTCGATCGGATCGACGACGTTGCCGATGGACTTCGACATCTTGACGCCGCCCGCACCAACCCAGTGGCTGTGAACGGACAGCTTCTTCGGCAACGGCAGTCCGGCGGCCATCAGCATGATCGGCCAGTAGACGCCATGCGGCTTGAGGATATCCTTGCCGATCAGGTGCTCGCATTCCGCCCACCAGCTCTCGTAGCCTGCTTCCGGCCAGTTGATGTTGGTGAGGTAGTTCGCCAGCGCATCGAACCAGACATAGGTGACGAAGTCGGTGTCGAAAGGCAGTTCGATACCCAGGGTTACACGGGCCTTCGGCCGGGAGATGCAGAGATCTTCCAGCGGTTCGGACAGCATCTGCTTCAGTTCGTTCTTGAACGCTTCGGGCTGGACGAAGTCCGGATTTTCGGCGATGTGCTGCAGAAGGCGCTCGCGGAACGGTTCCATCTTCAGGAAGTAGTTGGTTTCCTCCGTCTGCTCCACCTTCATTGTCGGGTGCAGCGGGCACTGGCCCTCTTCGGTCAGATCGGATTCCTTCTTGAACTCCTCGCAGCCCTTGCAGTAGGTGCCGGTGTAGTTCTTCTTGACGATCAGATCCTTGTCGAAGATCGACTGCTCCATTCCAGCGACGGCCGTCTTGTGGCCTTCGCGGCTGGTGCGCACGAAATAGTCGTAAGCCACGTCCAGACGGTCGAAGACATCGCGGAATTCTGCACAGCGCATGTTGAGGTAGTCTTCAACCGACATTCCCTCTTTTTCCGCTGCTTCCTGGTTCTTCTGTCCGTGCTCGTCCACGCCGGTGGACAGCATCATGTCATACCCCAGCGCCTGTCGGTTGCGTTTCAGGATATCGGCCATCACGGAGGTGAAGGCGTGACCGATATGCGGAGAACCGTTGACGTAGTAGATCGGGGTGGTGATGTAGCTTTTCATCCAAACGCTTTCGAAATGTTTGGGCGGAAACAAGTCCGGTCCGGCCTGTTGCGGCGCATCTGCCGTTCCGCCTAAAGAGGTGCGAGCTATATTCCATACTCGCCCGCACAAGAAAAGCCCCGGCCTTTGAAAAGACCGGGGTTCTGCTTCGTTATATGGGGTGCGGCAAGGCCGATTGAAAGGTCAGCCGATCAGCCAGATGCCGCCCAGAACGAAGAGCGCCAGAAACGCTGTCTGCGTGACCAGCATCCAGATGGCCGGGCCGCCGACTTCCAGCAGTTTCGGAATGGAGGTTTTCATGCCCACTGCCGCAATGGCGGCCAGCAACGCCCAGCGGGAAACGTGTCCGGCCGCCTCCTTGGCAACGTCCGGAATAAGGCCGAAGGAATTGAGTGCGGCAAGCACCAGAAAGGCGACAACAAACGCCGGCATGATCGGAGGACGGGCGCTGCCCGGCTCCGAACTCTTGCGCAGGATGAGCGCCGCGACCAGAACGATGGGCGCCAGCATGGTGACACGGATCAGTTTCACCAGCGTCGAAAGGTCTCCGGTTTCCTCGGAGATCGAGAAGCCGGCCCCGACAACCTGGGCAACATCGTGGATCGTGCCGCCAAGGAAGACACCGGTCGCGTCCATGGAAAGGCCGAGGGAGGAGGTGAGGATCGGGTAGAAGATCATCGCCAGTGTGGACAGGACGGTCACGGTAATCACCGTGAAGGCGAGATCGCGTTCGGCATGTTCGCGTTTCGGCAGGATGGAGCCGATGGCCATGGCCGCGGAGGCTCCGCAAATGGCGACCGCGCCGCCGGTCAGAAACGAAAACAACCTGTCTCGTCCGAACAGCCCGCCGATCAAGAGGGAAAAGCCGATGGTAACCAGCACGCCGAGGATCACCAGAAGCAGAAACGGCAGACCCAGCTGCTGCACCATTTCCACGCTGATGCGGACGCCGAGCAGGGCAACGCCGACACGAAGCAGCGTGCGGGCTGCAAAGGCGATGCCTTCGCCCGTGCGCTGTTCCTCCGACAGGAAGTTCAGCGGCATGCCAAGCAGGATGGCCATCAACATGGCCGGTGCCCCGTAGTGCTCGTTGAGGAATTGCGCAGCAATGGCGACAAGCCCGGCAATCGCAATACCCGGGAACAGCCGGTTAGCCCGGTCTTTCAATGGAGCAACCATGAAACGTTCTTAGTCCTTGTTGATGTTTACCGGTCGACGGGAAGGCCGCTCGGGACAGTGGCAGGGATGCCGAAGGGCGGGGCCGTGACGGACTGCGTGCCGGTCAGGCTTTTCAGGAAAGCCTCCAGATCGGCAATCTCCGCATCCGAAAGGGGGAGAGGTTCAATATCCCTGAATCGGGCCTGACGCGCCATCTCACGAGCGTCATTCCAGACCACAAAATCGATCGCCTGCAGCCAGGGCGCTTGTGGAAGGGCTGCGGTTTCCGGTGTCCAGGCTTTCAGCATTCCCTTGGGGTCGAGATGATGCCGGATGATCCCCTCCAGCGTGGGGTAGGCGCCATTGTGGCCGTAAGGGGCGGTCAGCTCGACATTGCGCAGCATCGGGGTCCGGAACCTGTAGGCATCTTCCAGGCGGTCGGTTTCTCCCATCACGCCGACATCGCGCACCATCGGATCGAAGCTGCGGGTGCGGCCCGGACCAAATGGGGGCAGGCCCAGGGCGTGGAACTTCTGATCGCTGAGCAGTTTGCCCGAATGACACGAGGAGCACCCGGCCTTGCCGTAGAAGAGATCGAGACCCCGCTTCTGGGCCGGATCCAGAGCGCTTTCGTCGCCGGTGAGATACGCGTCGAACGGGCTGTCGAAGCTCTGCCATTCAATTGCCTGGAAAGCTGCCAGCGCATTTGCGATTTCAACGATCGTGACCGATTCCGGAGCGTCGATATGATCGAACGCCTCGACAAACAGGCGGCCATATTCCGGAATGATGCGGACGCGTTTGGCAAGGATCGGCCAGGCGTTGTCGATGCGATCGTAGATGGCCCCGGCGATCTCGTTTTCCTTCGGATTGCCCGCCATCTCGAACTGGGCCGTCACCGGAAAGACAGCCTGGGCGGCGAGCAGAGAATTGAAGCCCGTGGGCAGCCATTCTTCCGCCGGCGAATTGAAGCCGTTTTCGAAGGTGTCGGCAATCGACAGGCGGCCGTCATGAAACAGAACGTGGAGTTCTTTTGCTCCCAAGTTCCAAAGACCTGGAGCGTTTCGCGGAATCCGTTTCTTAATGCGGCTGTCACCGGTTCCGGCAATCCGCATGAGCCCCAACCCTTCGCCGCCTTCGCCGATGCCGAGCGACAACCGGTCTCCGGTGCCAAGGGTCGGGTGGTGGCATGTGGCGCAGGCAATATTCCTGTTGCCGGAGAGGATCTTGTCGTAAAAAAGCAACTGGCCGAGGGCTGCCTGCTTTCTGTCGAAGGCGATGAAATCGTCTTCCTTCAAAGGTGGTGGCAATTCGGAAGCAATCGCCGGTGCCGACAAGCCGAAGACCAGAGGGAGCAACCGCAAGACATGAAGACCACGCTGACCGCCGCTCTTTTTGCTCTCGGCCTTTGCACGGCTTCTGCTCAGGCCGAAATCGAAGCCGCGCGCGACCTGATGGAGGCCAATCGTTACGAAGAGGCGATGAAGGAACTCTGGCCGGCGGCTCGCTCCGGCAACGCGGATGCGGAAGAACTGATCGGTGTAATGTACGCAATGGGTCTGGGCGTCGAGCGCGACGACCAGCGGGCGTTCGAGTGGTATCTCAGAAGCGCGATGAAGGGGCATCCGGGTGCCCAGTCCGGTGTCGGCTGGTACTATGAGGTGGGCCGGGGCATGCCGGCTCCGGATCTCGTGCGGGCTTACATGTGGTACACGCTCTCCGCCATCGGGGGGGACCCCGACGCCGCGATCTCTCTGGAAGAGGTGGTCAAGAAGATGACCAAAGACGAGATTGAGAAGGCGCATATCCTGGTCGGTGATTACAAGGTCTGGATGTATCCGTTCAATTGAAAGCCGGCGGTTCGTTCCTGATCGGCGCAGAACTCGCGTGATCAAGTGCTGGGCGGACCGGGCCATTGAGCTCTGGCTCTCCCGGGTCTCCCACGGCTTCACCATGGGACGTGTGCCGATCCCTGTCCAGTTTACGGCAGGCACGATTCCGGACCGGTGTATGTGCTGGGATGTGTCACGCCCTGCAGTGGCAAGGCGTGACACGGTGTTTCGTCAGTTCAGATCGGCAGAGCGATTGGCGTTGATGTCGGCTTCGGCCGCAGCCACGGCTTCTTCCAGGGCGCCGAAGATCTCGCCGCCGCGTCCGACATTGCCTTTGAACCAGTCATAGACCGGAGCGGCTGCTTCCTTGAAGGCTGCCTTTTCTTCCGGGGTCGGGACGTAGAGATCGCCGCCACCGGCCACGAAGTCCTCATAAGCCTTGATCGACTTGCGCTTCGGTGAGGCGAAGGTTGCCTGCTGCAGGGCATAGAAACCGTCCACCACGACGCGGCGAAGGTCTTCCGGCATGGACAGGAACTTCTCGTTGTTCATCCACCACAAGGCGCCCATGTAAGCGTGCCCGTCGAGGGTTACATACTGAAGACCGGCATCGGGGAACTTCATGCCCATGATGTCGGTGATGCCGTTCTTGGAACCTTCGACAACGCCGGTCTGAAGCGAGGTGAACAGTTCCGGCCACGGGATCGGTGTCGGAGCAGCACCAAGTGCCTTGACCAGTTCCTGCGGCAGGTCGGCCACCACGGTACGGATCTTCAGACCCTTCAGGTCTTCCGGCTTGGCCACACGATGCTTGGTGTTGGCGAAGTTGCGCCAGCCGCCGGTGTTGCCGATGGTCATCAGGCGGATGGTGTCACCGGAATCTTCCAGTGCCATCGTGCGCATGGTGCGGGTGAATTCACCCGATAGGACATGCTCCGCAATCCGGTCGTCGCTCATCATGTAGGGCAGGTCGAGAACCTGGACATACGGGAAAATGCCCGCCGCGCCGCCGGAGGTGGAGATGTAGATGTCGATCGCACCGTCGGAAATGCCCTGAAGGCATTCGGCGCCGTTGGAGCAAAGCTGCGTGCCGATGAACAGTTCAACCTCGATGGCGCCGTTGGAAGCGGCCTCAACGAAGTTCTTGAAAACGACAAGACCGTCGTAGTCTTCGTCGTTTTCGTTGGAGTTGGCGGTTGCGCGCAGCGTGTAGTCCGCGGCAAGCGCGCTCAGCGACGATCCGGCAAGCATCGCCGCGACGGTGAGCGTTTTCAGTGCAGTTTTGAGCATTAGGTTCCTCCCTTAGAAAGCTCAGGATCAGTTGGCAAATCCGGTCAGACGCGGGATCGTCATCGAAAGTGCCGGAATATAGGTGATCAGGAAGATCACCGCGATTTCCACCGCCAGAAACGGCAGGATGGCTTTGGCAATGGTTTCAACCCGTTCTCTTGAAACCGAAGCCGCAACGAAGAGCACCAGTCCCATGGGCGGCGTTGCCAGGCCGATGGTCAGGTTGACGCTCATGATGATGGCGAAATGGATCGGATCGACGCCCAGGTTGACGAAGATCGGTCCGAGAATGGGGCCGAGAATGATGATGGCAGGGCCTGCATCCAGGAACATGCCGACAACGAAGAGCAGCAGGTTGATCAGGAACAGCAGGATCAGCGGGTTCTCCGACAGGGTGAGAACGAACTCCGCCATGATTTCGGGAGCGTGGCTGAGGCTGACGACGGTCTTGAAGGCCATCGCCGCACCGACCAGGAGAAGCACCACTGCAGAGGTTATGCCGGCCCTGTTCAGGACACCCGGGATCTCGGACACCTTGATGGAGTGCAGAACGAAGAAGCCGATAACCAGCGCGTAGGCAACTGCGACCGCGGCTGCTTCCGTCGGCGTGAAGACCCCCAGCAGAATGCCGCCGAGAATGATGATCGGCGTCTGAAGCGGAGCAACTGCTTTCTTGCACACGACCCGAAAATCTTCCGAGACAGCACTTCTGAGCTTCCACAAGAGCACATGGGAAACCGCCAGGAAGACTGCGAACAGGATGAACGAGGTCATCGTTGAAAGGGACGCGACCCCGGTCAGATTGATCACAAGATCCGCGATCACCGTGAAGAGGGCAGCCAGGTTTGCCCTCAGCACAATGAAGGAGAACCAATACTCCACCGGTGCCATGGTCTGGCCGGGGTTGACGATCCTCTGTGCTTTGGGAAGGTCGTACTTGTTGGCCATGACCTTGACCATCAGCATCAGGCCGATGCCGACCATGATGCCGGGTACGATACCGGCCAGGAACAGCGCGGCAACGCTCTCGCCCATTACATAGGCATAGATGATCATGATGCCCGACGGCGGAATGATCGGCCCGATGACGGAACTCGCCGCGGTGATTGCCGCAGCAAAACGCCTTGTGTAACCCTGCTTCTCCATTGCCGGGATCAGCATGGATCCAAGAGCGGAGGTATCGGCAACAGCGGAACCGGATAGGCCTGCAAACAGCATCGACGACAGGATGTTCACATGAGCAAGGCCGCCGCGCAGATGTCCCATCAGGGCCTGGCTGAACTCGACCAGCCGCATGGTGATGCCGCCCTTGTTCATCAGCTCGCCTGCGAGCATGAAAAACGGAATCGCCATCAGAGGAAAACTGTCCATGCCGTTGTAGACGTTGCGGTAAAGCAGCGTGATGTCTTTTTCCTGGCCGTTCAGCCAGAGCAACAGGCCAGGGGCCGCCAGAAGGCCGAAGAAGACAGGCAGCCCGATCAGCAGGAAGACGAGGAAGACGGGAAGGAACCAGATCAGCATCAGTCAGCTCCTGCCATGTCGGGATCGGGAATGACCGGCATGCGGTCGGCGCCACCGAAGCTGGCGATGATTTTGCGCAGGATCAGCTCGATGTTGACGAGCGTCAGCAGGAATACGCCGACGAGGATGGAAGCCATCATCCAGCTGCGCGGCACGCGGATCCATTCGCTGAAGGAAAGGTTGCCCGGAACATAAAGCGAGGCGGTTGCGAAACGGCCTCCAAAACCGGTGACTTCCGAAAAGCCGATCTTCAGGGCAACGACGAGCACCACAAGTGAAATAAGCAGAAGGAGCAGGGATATGGCGCTTCCCAGCAGGCGAGGCAGGGAATGGGTGAACATGTCGATGGCAACGAAACCGCCTCTGCGGAACGCTGTTGGTGCCATAAGACCTGTCATCCAGAGCATGCAGAAACGGGCTGCTTCGTCCGGCCAGGGCAGGGCATTGTTGAAGACATAGCGGAACACGACCTGAACCAGGATCGCGATCACCATCAGGGCGACGGCAACGATGCCGATGCCCCGGCCAATTCGCAACAGCAGCGAATTGACGAAGTCGAGCGGTGCAAGAACCGCCAGCAAAATGCCCATTCGGGCTCCTCCCTGGATCAACCGGCCTTCATGTGCGCGAACATGAGAACCGCGAAGCTGATCATGTTAAAAGTGGCGAAGCGGTCTTCTGCGTTCTCCTGAGACAGAAGGCTTCTCACTTTCCTCCAGAACGGGCCGGTCACCGCCCCGTTTTCCGCCCTTATTTTGGAGCGATTTGTCCGAGTTTGCCTGCATAAAACGTCAGGGCCTCGCCTGAACGCATCTCGGCCTGCAGCACCTGCCCAAGAACGATCAGGTGATCGCCGCCCTCATAGGCGGTGAAGCGCTTGCACTCGAAGCGGGCGAGACAGTTTTCGATCAGGGGCACGCCGTTGTCGTCGATCGTATAGGTGAGCTGATCGAAAGCATGGGCATTGCGCACGAAACCGTTGCAGACTTCAGCCTGTTCGTTGCTGAGCACGTGAATGGCGTAATGTTCGGCCGTTTCGAAATACCTGAACCTGCGCGATCCCTTGTCCGGCATCCACAGGACAAGTGCCGGTTCCAGGGAGACGGATGAGAAGCTGTTGGCTGTAATGCCGACGGGGCCGTCGGCCGAGCCGGTGGTTACCACCGTAACACCGGTGGCAAATCGACCGAACGCATCCCGCAAGAGGCGGGTGTTGTCGGCGTCCGGTTCGAAGGTCACGGTATGATTGGCATTCTGCATGGTCATCAGGGCACCTCTGTTCCAAGCGCCGCTTCGTAAAGACGGTACCAGGTTTCGCGATCCAGGCTGACTTTCAGCGCGTCGGAGATCTGGGCAATGCGCTCCAGATTGTTCGTGCCCATGACCGGCAAAAGTTGCGCCGGATGAGCCAGAAGGAAGGCGACCGCGACTGCGGACCGGTCTACACCGGCCTCTGCAGCAATTTCGTCCATTACGGTGCCAAGCTTGCCACTTTCGGAAATCAGCGAGCCGCCGCCGAGGGGAGACCATGCCATCAACCGGGTGCCGAGGCGCTGGTGGAACGCGAGGTCGCCATTGGTGAACGGCGCGATTTCCTTCAGTGAGATCTCGATCTGGTTGGTCACAAGCCGGTTCGACATCGCCGACTGCAGCAGCTCCCAGTCCCAGGGGCGGAAGTTGGAGACACCGACATTCCGCACTTTGCCGCTCTTGACCAGGTCATCGAGCGCGGCGCCGGTCTCGTGATGGTCCATCAGCGGGTCCGGGCGATGGATCAGCAGCAGGTCGATGGTCTCGATGCCCATCTCCGTGAGGGAGAACTCGACCGACTTCTCGATGTGAGATCGGGACGTGTCGTAGAATTTCACCCTGGCATCCGAATACCGTCCCATCGGCGCGACGATGTCGCATTTGGTGACGATTTCCATCTGACTACGCAGGGCCGGATTGGCCTTCAGCGCCCCGCCAAGCACGGCCTCTGCGGCATAACCGCCGTAAATGTCAGCCTGATCGAAGGTTGTGATGCCCTGGTCGAGACAGGTCTGGATCTTGCGTTCCACGTAAGCGGGGGACGTGTCGCTGTCGTCGCCGATGCGCCACATGCCATAGATCAGCCGGGAGAAGTCCAGGGTTTCAGAAAGTTTCACGCGGTCCATTAGCGGCGCACTCCTTGGCCAAGCGGGGTTGCCGGCGTTTGAGCCGGTACACGACCATAGGCGTGCGGCAGGGAACATGTCTTCAGATTCGGCAGGACCCTGGACCCGAAATGCCTGGCTTCTTCCAGGTGCGGATAGCCGGAGAAGATGAAGGCACGAATGCCCATCTTCTGATAGGCCTCGATCTTGGACATCACCTGATCGGTTGACCCGACCAGCGCTGCCCCGCAACCGGACCGCGCCCGGCCAACACCGGTCCACAGGTTCGGTTCGATGTAACCGAATTCATCGGCGATCTCGCGGTTCTTTGCCTGGTGGCTCACCCCCAGCGACTTGGCATCCAGTGCCCGTTCGCGAATGGCGGTTCCCTGGGTCTCGTCAAGTTTGGAGACGATATAGTCCGCGTATTCCTGCGCTTCCTTTTCTGTGTCGCGCACGATCATGTGCACGCGCAGGCCATAGTCGAGTGTACGGTCGTATTTCTCGGCGACCGCGTTGACCGCCTTCATGCGGCCTTCCAGTTCCTCGATCTTTTCCGGCCACATCAGGTAGACGTCGCAATGCTGACCGCAAAGGTCCAGCGCATCCGGAGAATAACCCCCGAAATAGAGCAGGGGCCCACCGGTCTGGTAAGGCCGGGCGGGGTCCGTGGTCAGGCCCTTGAAGTTATAGACCTGGCCTTCGTAATTGATTTCGTCCTGCGTCCAGGCCTGCTTCAGGATCTCCACCACTTCCCGCGAACGCTGGTAGCGATAGCTGCTGTCGGCCTGCTCGCCCGGAAAGTCGGACGAGATGATGTTGACCGTCAACCGGCCCTCGAGCATGTGGTCCAGCGTGGCAATGGTCCGCGCCAGCATGATCGGCTGCATCTCGCCGCAGCGAACCGCCGCCAGCAGGTTGATCTTGTCGGTGATCGGAGCGCAACCGGCGACGAAGGACAGTGTGTCCTGGCCCACCTGGTAGGACGACGGGCACAGGATGTTGCGGAAGCCCTGCTGCTCGGCTGTTTTCACGATCGAAGAGCAATGCTCCCAGGAGGAACGCAGATGGCCTTCGGGTACGCCCAGAAACTGATAGTCGTCGGAACACAATGCGGCGAACCAGGATACCTCCGCTGCATCAAGATCCGGTGACGTGACTGGGACTACGGTCATGAAGTGCCTCCCTTGGACCATCTTGTCGAATACCGAAACCCGCATGCACCGACATGGGCGCGATTGTGGTTTCGCTATTTTCGTTTGTTTTCGAATGGCTTCATTCTGCCTTCGATTTCTTCTTGCATATCACCCGTTTTGATGTAAATCAATAGTGTATCAATTTTGAAAACGAGACCTTCGAACCGCCATGCCAACCGCCTCGCAAACCTCTACCGCGCTGCCGTTATACGTGCAGATAAGCGAGCTTTTGATCAGGGATATCGCGGCCGGGCGGCTGATCGACGGGGAGCGGTTGCCGCCTGAAAGGGACATGGCAGAGGAGCTTGGCATCTCCATCGGAACCCTTCGCAAGGCACTCGCCGACCTTACGCAAAAAGGCTTACTCGAGCGGATCCAGGGGTCGGGAAACTACATACGGCAGGGCGGCACGCATGAGAGCGTCTACGCCATGTTCCGTCTGGAACTCCTGACCGGAGGTGGTCTGCCTCGCGCGGATATTCTGGACGTAAAGCGCCTGGACAAGCCGGACGATCTGCCGCTTTTCGGTACCAGCGCCGAAGGCACCCGTATCCGCCGGTTGAGGTTTCTCAACGATGTGATGATTGCGGTGGAGGAAATCTGGCTCGACGGCGACGCGGGATTTGTGCGGCGCGAGCTTCTGTCGGACTCGCTTTACCGCTTTTACCAGAAACACCTCGGGTTCTGGATCGTGCGTGCAGAAGACCGGGTGACCATCCGTGCGCTGCCGGATTGGACGCCGGAACTCTTTCAGAAGACGCCGGGCACTCTCACAGGCTTTGTCGAACGGTTCAGCTGGGCGGATCGCCCCAAGCCGGTCGAATATTCGCGAACCTGGTTCGACACGGACCGGGCGCATTACGTGCAGCGCTTGAAATAGGTGGACGAGAAATGCCACCGCGCATGGAGGACTGAATGCCTGCAAAGGTAAGATATGGTGTCATTGGCTGCGGGATGATGGGGCAGGAGCACCTGCGCAACATCGCACTCCTGCCGGACACCGAAGTAACGGTGATCTTCGAGCCGGACGCCGGAATGGCGGAAGCGGCAGCAAGATTTGCGCCTCTTGCGCGATTTGCCAATTCCGTTTCGGAACTGCTGGAAGTGGACGAACTGGACTGCATCCTGATTGCCAGTCCGAACCACTGCCATGTGCCGCAGATGGAAGAAATTCGCCGCAAGCGCCCGTTGCCGCTTCTCGTCGAAAAACCTCTCTTCACCGATCCCAAGGATGTTGCCGAGCTGGAGGCTTTCAAGGCGTCCTATCCGGCGCCCGTGTGGGTGGCGATGGAGTACCGCTACATGCCGCCGATCGCGGCGTTGATCGAGCAGGCGGAAACAGCCACAGGCGGCATCAAGATGCTGACCATCCGCGAGCACCGTTTTCCCTTCCTCGACAAGGTCGGCGCATGGAACCGGTTCAACCGCTACTCGGGTGGTACATTCGTTGAAAAGTGTTGCCATTTCTTCGATCTCATGCGGCTGATCATGCAATGCGAACCAGTCCGCGTGATGGCGTCGGCCGGCCAGGATGCCAACCACAAGGACGAGGTCTACAATGGCGAGCAGCCGGACATACTCGACAATGGCTATGTAATCGTCGACTTCGAAAACGGTGCACGGGCCATGCTGGAACTTTGCATGTTTGCCGAAGGCTCGCGCTACCAGGAAGAAGTGTCGGCCGTTGGCCCGGAAGGCAAGATCGAAGCCTTCGTGCCGGGTCCCGGACGCTTCTGGCCAGAACACCTCGGCGAGCCGCCGGTGCCTCAGCTTGTCGTGTCGCCCAGGTACCCGAAGGGGCCGCGTCAGATCGATATTCCGGTTGATCCGATGATCCTCGATGCAGGCGACCACAACGGCTCGACATTCTATCAGCACGAAGGCTTCGTGGCTGTCGTACGCGGTGAAAAGCCGGCACCTGAAGTGACGCTTGAAGACGGATGGCGGGCTGTGGAAATGGGGCTGGCGGCACAGCAGTCTGCCCGTACGGGTCAGTCCGTGACGCTACGATCTCAGGCGCTTTCCTCCGTCGCCTGCTGACAAGACGATTTTCCTCTGGAAACCTGGCCGGTACGACATTTGTCGTGCCGGCTTTTTTCGTGCCAGTCCGGCAGACGAGAAAGGGCTACCAGCGTTCCTTCGGCAACAGGGACTGCACGTTGTTGGAACTGAAGCCATCCCGTCCGCGCCGCAGGTTGATGGCGCGGATCGGCACCTGGTATTCTCGGCCCGTGTCCGACTTCTTGCACTGCTGTTTCCGGTAGGCGAAATTGTCCGGCACGTTCCTGTGGTTTTGCACCAGGACGCAGAAGACGTCGTAGCGGCCGTTCACGGCCACGTCCCGCCGCGCGCCCTGGGCAACGATCACCTGCATGTGGCGGGTGAAGGCCTTGTCGAAAAGCATAAAGTTGCAATAGGGCTCGCTGCCGTTGGGTGTGCGCGTGCTCTGGCAATAAAATATCTCTGCCCAGGCTTTCTGCGGAGCAGCGAACGGGAAAGAGCCGATCGAGACCAAGCCCGCCAATACGGCTGCCAGAGCGTAACGCTTCACCATTCCCTTAAACTCCTGGTCGAAATGCAGTTTTTTTCAACGTGATCTTGCGGATAGAATATCACTCCACGTAAGATTTACCCGTGACGCCCCTCACAGGGAATAGGCGTGACGACGAAATTTAGCTTGCCTCGGGAACGCACAGGTTCCCGTCACGTGCACAGACACATGCACCGACATCGACAGGGTTGGTTGAACCGGCCCCCGGGAGGTCCCAATGCGTAAGTCTCTTTCCGTTCTTTTGTCTTCCACTTTGATTTTGCAAACGGTTTTCGTAAACGGCGTGCTTGCCGCGCCGGCCCTGACGACCGCCAACGTGAATTTCCGACAAGGCCCGGGAACGAACTTCGGCTCACTGGGAACGGTGCCGTCCGGTACGCAGGTCGAAATGGAGAACTGCGATGACAGCGGGGCCTGGTGTTCTATCAGCTACAACGGCCAGAACGGGTTTGTCAGCGGACAGTATCTTCAGCTTAGCGAGCCGGAACAGACGACCGGCTGGCCGCGGTCTTTCCAGACCGACGCCGGGGCGACGCTGGTGCTCTACCAGCCGCAATTCACCGAGTGGGACAACTTCAAGACCCTGAAGGCGATGGTGGCAGCGGAATACATCAAGGACAAGGATGCCAAGCCTGTCTTTGGTGTGATCGGTGTCAGCGGCGCGACCGTGGCCGACACCGACAAGAGCGAAGTTGACATCAACCAGATCCAGGTAACGGAACTGAACTTTTCGGCCTTGGACCGGGAATCCCTCACTGACCTGTCGCTTCAGGTCGGCAAGATCATGCCGACCGGTACGATCACCGTGAAAGAGGATCGGATCACCGCAGGCCTTGCCGAATACCAGCGCATGGAGGATGTCCAGGGCCTGAGTTCGGAAGCACCGCCTATCTATGTCTCGACCGAGCCGTCCATTCTCGTGCAGACCGAAGGCACGCCGATCTTTGCGCCAGTCAAGGGTGATCAGGGGCTCAGCTTCGTGGTCAACAGCAACTGGGACATTCTGAAAATCGACGAGAGCGGCGAACTCTATCTGCGCGATGAAAAATCCTGGATGAAAACCAAGGACGTCTCGGCAGGGTGGGAAGCGGTCGACAAGCTGCCGGATCTGATCGGGTCTCTTCCGGATGACGATAACTGGAAGGAAACCCGGGAAGCGATTCCGGGGGAACCGTTCGCGGACAATACTCCGCCGAAGGTGATCTATTCAGACACGCCGGCCGAAATGATCGTCTTTGACGGCGAACCGGCTCTGGAACCGGTGGATGGCACCGATCTGGAATGGGCGTCAAACACCGAAAGCGACGTGTTCTTCCTGAAATCCACGTCCACCTGGTACATTCTGGTATCCGGCCGCTGGTTCAAGTCCACCTCGCTTGATGGGCCGTGGACTTTCACCACTCCGGACATGCCCTCCGATTTTCAGAACCTGCCGGAAGACGCGCCTTACTATTCGGTCCGTTCGTCCATTCCAGGCACTTCTGAAGCCTCGCAGGCACGGCTGAAAGCCAGCATTCCGACAACGGCTCGTGTGGAGGTCGGTTCCGTCAGTGCGGATGTCTCCTATGCCGGTGATCCGGAATTCGAGAAGATCGACGGCACGTCGATGTCCTACGCGGTCAATACCAGCGACCAGGTGATCCAGGTAGGTGCGAAATACTACGTGCTGCAGGACGGTGTCTGGTTTGTCGGAGACAGCCCGGAAGGACCATTTACGGTTGCCACGGCGGTTCCTGACGAGATCTACACCATTCCGCCGTCTTCCCCGGTCTACAACACCACCTATGTGCGCATCTACGACAGCGAACCGGGAGCGGTCTGGTACGGCTACACGATGGGCTATCTGGCTGGGTTTCTGTCCTGGGGCGTCTTCGTTTACGGCACAGGCTATTATTATCGGCCCTGGTACCGTCCGGGGCTGCGCCCGATCTACTTCCCGCGTCCGGTGAGCTACGGGATCGGTGCCTTCTACAATCCGGTCCGTGGCACTTTCGGACGCTATGGCTATGCCTACGGTCCGCTGCGCGGCATCGCCGGCGGCGGCATCTATAATCCGCGTACGGGCGGCTACATTCGCGGTGCCGCCATCAGCGGCCCGCTCGGCAGTGCAGGCTTCATCAGCGCCTATAATCCGCGGACCGGCAATCGTGTCGTGGTTGGCGGAGCCCGGGGCATTTACGGCTCCTGGGGCGGCAAGGTCGTAAGCGGGCCGGAATGGTCACGCACGCGCGATATCCAGGCTGGCGCCGTGCAGCGCTGGAAGCAGGACGGCAATCTGGGCCGTGTTGCGAACCTTGATCGCCGTGGTGACGTCTTTGCCGGTCGGGATGGTAGCGTCTATCGCCGCGATGGCGAGAAATGGCAGAAATTCGAGGGTGGTCGTTGGGGCGAAGTCGCTGCGCCCTCCCGCGAGGCAATCCAGGACCGCATGGGTGACATTGGTGCCGGACTGGCCGGGGGAGCGATCGGCGCCGGCGCAGGGGCAGCCCTTGCCAACCGCCCCCTTGGCGACAAGATCCAGAACCGGCCGAACGTTCAGCGCCCGACCAACCTGCCTGCAGGCCAGCGCCCGAACATCGAGCGTCCCAACGTCCAACGCCCGAATGTTCAAAAGCCGAATGTGGAGCGCCCCAACGTCCAACGCCCGGCGCAGCGTCCCAACGTTCAGCGCCCGAATGTGCAACGACCGAATATCCAGAAGCCGAATGTGCAGCGACCGGCGACCCGCCCTGCCACACGTCCGGCGGCACGGCCCCAAGCGCCTGCACACCTGAGCAGGGACAACCGGGCGAGAACGGCAGGCAACCGGCAGGTCAATCGGCAGCGCAACGTTCAGCGCTCACGTCCGCAGGCACGCCCGCAACGTCATGGCGGCGGTGGCGGTGCGCGCAGGGGAGGCGGCGGACGCCGCCGCTGAGAATACCTAGATTGGAAGGTCGCGGGCATCCGCGATCGATTCCATTGTCATGTACGACGTGACCGTATCCAGATCGACTTTCTCGATCAGGCGCTGATAGACGCGGTCGAAGGCATTCATGTCTTCGGCCACCACTTTCAGCATGTAGTCGTAGTCTCCGGCAATCCGGTAGAAATCGATCACGTTCGGAATGGCCACCACTTCGCCCCTGAACCTTTCCAGCCACTCCTTGGAATGGTGCCGGGTCCGGATCATCACGAAGACCGTGAGATTCAACCCGAGCTGCGCCGGGTCCAGCCGGATCGTATGTCCTTCAATCAATCCACTATCGTACAGCGTTTTCAACCGGCGCCAGCAGGCGTTCTGGGAAAGACCGACCTTGTCGGCAAGGTCTCTTTGCGAAAGACGTGCGTCGCGTTGCAGGGCACGCAGCAGCGCGCGATCAATATGATCGAAATTTTTCTCCATGTTCGATCAATTGACACGATCTGGCGCGTAAAACAATCGAATGAGGTGAAGATATCCCCGTGAAAGGGGTCGTATGATCCGAAAAAGACGTTTCGGAGCACAAGATGACCCAAAAAACAGGCACGGCACTCGATCATTTCATCGAGGAACTGAAATCTCCGGACCTGATTTCCCGCCTGCGCGCGGGACTGATCGGCGAGGGGGCAACCATTTCAGGTCCGTTTGGCGAGCGCGAGCTGATTTACGCCGACTACGTCGCCTCCGGGCGGGCTCTGCGCCAGGTCGAGGATTTCGTTCTGGAAGAAATCCTGCCGGTCTACGCGAACAGCCACACCGAGGCTTCCTACTGCGGCAGCGCAATGACGCGAATGCGCGAGGCCGCGCGATCTGAAATCGCCCGCATTTGCGGGGCTGACCAGGGCTACGCGACGGTCTTTTGCGGCTCGGGGGCAACCGCAGGCCTTAACCGGCTTGTACATCTTCTTGGTGTTTCGGCCGCCGCAGAGCGGGGCGAACAGCCACTTGTTGTGATCGGTCCCTATGAACATCACTCAGACATTCTGCCCTGGCGCGAGAGCGGAGCGGAGGTGATCGAGATAGACGAAGCGGAAACTGGTGGTCCTGATGTTGCGGAGCTGGAGGTTGTCTTGCGCAAGGCGGGGGCCGGCCGGCTGATTGTTGGAGCATTCTCGCTGATGTCCAACGTAACCGGCATCGTTACCGACGACGTGGCGGTCACACGCGTTCTGAAGCGTTACGGCGCACTCAGCGTTTGGGATTGCGCGGGTTCTGGCCCTTACCTCCCGGTAGATATGAAAGCAGGCACGGATGCCCAGAAAGATGCGGTTGTTGTCTCGCCGCACAAGTTCATCGGTGGGCCAGCCGCGTCAGGCGTCATGATCGTGCGCAAGGAAGCTGTCAGCAAGGCGACACCGGTCTTTCCGGGCGGAGGGACGGTACGCTTCGTCTCGCCCTGGGCTCATGATTATTCAGACAATCTTTCAGCCCGCGAGGAAGCCGGTACGCCGAACGTGATCGGCGATATCCGGGCGGCGCTCGCCTTTCTGGTCAAGGAAGCCATTGGGCAGCGGCTCATGGACGAGCGGAACGCCGCCTGGCGCGCCAAGGCGCTGGCGGTCTGGCGTGACAATCCCGCGATCGAGATCCTCGGAAACGACAAGGCCCGTCACGTGCTACCCGTGTTCTCGTTCCGTGTGAAGGATCTGGAACGCGGAGGCTATGTGCACCAGCAGCTCGTCACCCGCATGCTGTCGGACATCTATGGCATCCAGGCCCGTGGTGGCTGCGCCTGTGCCGGGCCCTATGCCCATCGGTTGCTGGATATCGGTCCGGAACAGTCCGAAGCGTTGAGGGCCGGTATTCTTTCCGGTGAAGAACTGAAGAAACCCGGCTGGACACGGCTCAATTTTTCAGTGCTCATGACAGTAGACAAGGCGGACAGGATCATTGCCGCCGTCGAAGATCTGGCGCTGCATCCTTATCCGGCCGCGGATTACTACGCGTGCGATGAAACCACGGCCCGGTTCAAGGCCATGCAAGACGCTGCTTGAAGGACACCAAGTCGACATGTGCCGCTGGGCTGCCTGGAGCGGAGCTCCCAAATACCTGGAAGAAGTCATTTGCGATCCGGCGCATTCGCTGATCGACCAGAGCCGCAACGCGCTGTCCTGCAAGACATCGGTCAATGCCGACGGGTTCGGCGTTGCCTGGTACGGCGACCGGGACACCCCTTGTGTCTACAAGGACGTCCGGCCCGCCTGGTCGGATCCAAACCTGTTGCAGATCTCCAAGCACATCCGGTCTCGCCACTTCCTGGCACATGTGCGCGCCTCAACCGGAACGGCGACCACGCGGGACAACTGCCATCCTTTCACGTTCCAGCGCTGGACCTTCATGCATAACGGTCAGGTCGGCGGCTACGACAAGGTGAAGCGTCGCCTCGACAACATGATCCCGGACGACCTTTACCGCGACCGCATTGGCGGCACCGACAGCGAAAGTCTGTTTCTGGTCGCGCTCGCCTATGGACTCAATCTGCACCCGCGCGCGGCGATGGCGAGAGCTGTGTTCGAAGCAGAAGCCCTGTCCAAATACGCCGGAACGACGCCGCACATGCGTTTTGCTGCCGGCTGGTCGGATGGTGAAACGCTCTATGCCGCCCGCTATGCTTCTGACAACCTGGCACCGACGCTCTATTACCGGGTGTATGACGACGGTGTGATGGTGGTGTCCGAACCGCTGGATGAAGCCCGCGGATGCTGGATGGAAGTGCCTCAGGGCCAGATGATCGAGGTCAGGGACGGCAAGGTGAACCAGGTTGCCTTCCTGAGTGATGAACAGCTCGCCGACGCCTGATTTTCCGGACTGACCTGCCAGGACTGACCTGCCAGAACTGAATTGCCAGATGAGGCTGGACGGCAGCCTCAGTGGCAGAAATCGCCAACGGCTTGACCTCAGACTGGCGTTTCGATCCAGTGCCAGGCGATATCGATTTCATCCCGGTCGAAGTGCTTTTCCTGAATTCCGACCATCCGTGCAAACGTGGCGTCGATCGCAACGAGGGCGGCAAGCAGCTTGCTGTCCGTCACGATGGCGATCTTGTTGAGATGCTGCATGTTGGCAAGCACCCACCGGATGTCCGCCTTGGCGGCCTCGAAGGAAACGCCGACATGATCGCCAAGAACGACCAGAACGTTGATCTTGCCCTGGTCTTCAATCATCTCCTCGGCCTTGGCGATCAGGTTCTTTTCCTGATCAATATCGATTTTTCCGGAAATCTCGACACCGAGAACGGCACCCTGGCTGCGGGGCAGAATGGTGTACATGCTGGTTCCTCCGGCAGTGACTGGACGGCACAACCAGAAGGGTAAACCCAAACACGAAAAATAAGAACCTTCATGACCTTTTTTGCTGACCGCCCGGCAAGCCACCAGGCACCCTTGAGCGGCAAAGTCTCTGGTGCAATCAGGCGATTTCCCGTCCGGCGCCCGTCATCATGGTGCGGGTCAGCTTGTCGACTTCGTCCCGCAACTGGCGCGTGAGGGCACTGCAATCGGTGCGATCACGGCCGTAACCCAGGTTGAACTCATAAAATGAAGGCGCTTGCCTTGGCATCAGAACGTGCTGAAGCATGGTCTCCAGCTTGTCGAACGCCTTGGCAAGTCGGGCTTCGACGGTTCGTGCCGCTGCATACTCATCCCAGAGGGAGGTTAGCTCCCCAGCCACGTCACCCGGCAGCGGTTCACACAAGGTCAGGAAGTCCCGCCTCTCGCGTTCCTGCCGGTCGTCACCCGGCGTCTGGAGTGGAGCGGGGACATCTCCGGAGATGGCTTCGCCCAGGTCATGCACAAGCGTCAGCTTCAGGAGTTTGAGCAAGTCGACTTCTTTCAGCTCTGGTTCGAACAACAGAACCATCAAGGCCAGTCGCCAGCTATGTTCGGCAGTGCTCTCCGGCCTGCCGCCGGTTGTCGTTCCCGAGCGAAGCGTGTCTTTCAGCTGCTCTGCAGCCTGAAGGAAGTCCAGCAGGCCCGTCAGTCTGGTGTGGGAAATTTCAGGAAGATCGAGGGAAGGGGGCGTCTTTGTCATGGCGGCCAGATTATTGCGGGCCACCGCGCCAGACGAGTTACCGCATAATTTATGCGGCATCCTGTTCTTCACGGACCAGCCGCGCAAACCGTCCGTCTGACAGCGGCAGGCGCGAAATCCGGATGATACTCTCCGGGATGGTCATTTCCGGGAAATCGACGTGTTCCGTTCGGTAGACAATGTCCGGAGCATCCGGCTCGAACCAGCCATAGTCGGTCAGTCTGTGCTCCGTTGCCCGGATGCCTTCGGACGCAAAACGCCACAGGGGCCGGTTCAGAAACTCGCTCACCGGTGCGCGCCATTCGCAGGCACGCGGTACGGATATGGCCAGCAGCCTGTGTGTGAGGTCGCAGACCAGATGCACGGGAACTGCGGACCGGGAGACAAGATCAAGCAGGGCCTTGTCGGCGGCGCTCTCCGGTCGTGCCCTCAGCAGACGGGTGATCTTCGCCCTGTCGCTGTCGTCCGGCTGCGACTTGCCGCTCTCCCAGCGCGATATCCTCGTCTGCGAGACGCCGAGTTCATGCGCTAGGGCTTCCTGCTTGACCCGGTTCAGTACGCGCCAGCGCCGCAGCGACGGTCCAAGACTGCTTTCAAGAACGGCGGTTTCTGTTTGCATGGTGCAAGTGTAACGCGTCCCGGGAATTTTGTGCAGCGGGAAAAGAAGGCACGGCTCACCTGAGCAGGTGTCCGCGCCACCTGCGGGATCAGCGATACTTCTCGATGAACGCGTCGATCGACAACTTGCGAAAATCGGGCAGCCGTTGCTTCAGCTCTTCATGGGACCAGTCCCACCAGGAGATATCGATCAGCGCCTGTTCCTGCTGTTCGGTGAAGCGCCGTTTGATTTCCCTGGCGGCCACACCGCCAACAACGGTGTAAGGGGCGACATCCTTGGAAACGACTGCCCCGGCTGCAACAATAGCTCCGGTGCCGATCGAGACGCCGGCAAGCACCGTGACATTGTGGCCGATCCACACATCATGGCCAATGGTGACCCAGTCGTCCTTGCGCCACTGGAAGAAATCCGCGTCGTCTTCGCCAAGGTCATAGGCAGCAGCGCGGTAGGTGAAGTGGTGCTGGGAGGCGCGCCAGGTTGCGTGGTTTCCCGGATTGATGCGGACGCGACGGGCGATGGAACAGAACTTGCCGATGGTCGACCAGACGACATCGCCTTCCTGCACGATATAGGAATAGTCCCCCATGCTGCTTTCGCGCATTTCCGTGCGTGCGCCAACCTCGGTCCAGATGCCGAGATCACAATTCAGCACTCTGGCTTCCGGGTGAATGTTCGGGGTTTCGGTGAGGGAAGGCTTCTGGGTCGGGGCGGACATGGATGCTCCATATAGCGTTGGAAGGAGTGCGGAAACGGTTTGTAGCCGTGTTGCTGGCACCGGTCGTGACGCTTTGATGACACTGACGTGACTCCCGTTACTTTTTTTGCATGCATCCACAGCGGTGAAAACGGCATTTGGCGGGTAGAAGCCTTGTATTTGAGCACTGATTTCCGAGTAAATTTCAGCCAGGCATGTGTGACACCGAGGGGGCTCGGAAAGCGCTGAGAGCGCTGCGGAATTCCCGACGGAGATGGTTGTTCTGCCGATGCTTCAGGCAGGGATGTCATTGATTTGTCATAAAATTTTGGGCTCCCCGACAAAGGAATGTCATTTTTCTGTAATGGTCCGGTGGCTCTTGTCGCGCAGCACGACGAACACAACGGACAGGGCTGGCGCGTGATTCAATTTCAGGAAGTCACCAAGACCTTCGGGTCTCGGACCGCGGTCAACAAAGTAAGTTTTAATATCGAAAAACCGCAGATGGTCGGGATCATCGGTCGGTCCGGTGCCGGCAAGTCAACCTTGCTGCGCATGATCAACCGGCTGACCCCCGCCAGCGCCGGACAGATCCTGTTCGATGGCCGGGACATTCTCAGCCTGAAAGGCGGCATGATGCGCCGCTGGCAGCGCGACTGCGCAATGGTGTTCCAGCAGTTCAACCTGGTGCCGCGCCTGGATGTTGTCACCAACGTCATGTTGGGGCGCCTCAACGGTCACGGCACCTTGAAGAGCCTCTTCAACATCTTCAGCCAGGAAGACGTCAATTCCGCGCTTGGTGCGCTCGACAGACTGGGCATTGCCCAGGAAGCCACCAAGCGGGCCGAGGAGTTGTCCGGTGGTCAGCAGCAGCGTGTCGCGATTGCCCGCGCTCTTATGCAGGACCCGCACATGATCCTGGCGGACGAGCCGATTGCCTCGCTCGATCCGATGAATGCCAAGATCGTCATGGATGCGCTTCGTGAAATTCACGAGCGCGACAACAAGATCGTCATCTGCAACCTGCATACGCTCGACACTGCCCGGACCTATTGCGACCGGGTGATTGGCATGCGCGACGGTTTCCTCGTGTTCGACGGGGCGCCGCAAGCGCTGACCACGGCTGTCGCACGCGAAATCTACGGTGCCGATGAGAGCTTTAACGAGGCGGCGACATCCACCGCCATCGATGCCGGCCAGTCCGGTTCCAGAGAATCCGCCGGTGCGATGACCCCGGCGGCAGCAGCGGTCTGATCCGGCTGCGCACCCGCTTAACGTCATCAAAATTGAGAACTCTCGGGGAGTGTCCCAAATGAAACTCGTTGCTAAAGTTGCTGCGCTTGCTGCCGTCAGCATGATCGCTCTGAACGCTTCTGTTGCCGGTGCAGCGGAAATCACGGAATTCCGTATCGGCCTGCTCGGCGGCGAAAATGCTTCCGACCGTCTGCGTGCCAACGAATGCCTGCGCGAAAAGACCGAGGAACTGCTCGGCGTTCCGACAAAGCTGTTTGCTCCGGCAGACTACAACGGCGTTATCGAAGGCCTGCTCGGCGGTAACCTCGACATGGCCTGGCTCGGTGCTTCCGGCTACGCAAAAGTCTTCCTGACCGACCCGGAAGCCGTTGAGCCGGTTCTGGTCAAGGTCAACAACGACGGCAGCTACGGCTACTACTCCATCGGTTTTGCCCGCGTCGACAGCGAGATCAACTCCCTGGAAGACATGAAGGGCAAGACCTTCGGCTTCGGCGACCCGAACTCCACGTCCGGTTACCTGATCCCGTCCATCGAAATCCCGAAACTCGGCTACTCCATGAAGCCGGGTGAGTATTTCTCCGACGTCGTCTTCACCGGTGGTCACGAGCAGACCATCGTTGCCGTATTCAACGGCGACATCGCAGGCGGCGTGACCTGGGCTGACGGTCTTGGCGAATGGGAAGACGGCTACAATTCCGGCGCTCTGCGCAAGGCAACCGATGCGGGTCTGGTCGACATGACCGAGATCAAGGAAATCTGGCGTTCGCCGGTGATCCCGGAAGGCCCGGTTGTCCTGTCCAAGAAGCTGCCGGACGACATCAAGGCAAAGATGACCGAGCTGATGGCCAACCTCGTCAAGGAAGACAAGGAATGTGGTTACGGCGTGATGGCCGGTGAAGCACGCGGCTTCGAACCGATCACCCATGCGGCTTACGAATCCATCGTCGCTGCCCGCAAGGCAAAGAGCGAGTAATCGGAAGTTCCGATCTCCGCGCGGGCCGGTCTCCGGCCCGCGTTTTCTCAAGTATCGGCCAGCGGAATCGACTTTCCGCCAGAAGTGGCTCCACAGGGCCAGGATCGCCAGGTTTCGAACGGTTGATCCAGCTAAGCCACCCCGCTTCGGATGAAGTGAGCATCAAGTAAAGGTCCCAAACAATGGCTGTTGCCGCACTCGAGCAGGAAATCCTGTCCATGCGCAAACGCCGCCAGCTCTATTCGTTGATAGGGTTGCTGCTGGTCGTAGCGGTTCTGGTCTCCGGTTATTCGAAATCCAATTCGATGAATTCCGGCGGATTTATTCAGGGTCTTTCCAAGTTCTTCGACTATCCGGGCGAGATCGTCGTTGAAGCCTTTGAAGCCGGCCCGGCCTTTTTCTCGCTGATGCTGCAGTTCGTTCCGGCCATGCTGGAAACCTTGAACATTGCCGCAGTTGCGACCCTTCTGGGCGGCGCGATGGCGGTGGTGCTGGCGATGGCCTCCACACGCAATGTCGACAGCTGGGGACCGTTGATCCCGGTAGTCCGCCGCATCATGGACATCACACGTGCCTTTCCCGAATTGATCATTGCGCTGTTCCTGATCTTCGTGCTCGGCTCCAGCCCCGTACCAGCCATGATCGCCGTTGCGTTTCATACCGCAGGTGCGCTCGGCAAACTCTTTTCCGAAGTGAACGAGAACATCGACCGCAAGCCCATCGAGGGCCTGTCGGCCTGTGGGGCCAGCTGGCTGCAACGCATCCGGTTTGCGGTGCTGCCCCAGGTGGCGCCGAACTATCTCAGCTATTTCCTGCTGCGCCTTGAAATCAATGTGCGTGCTTCTGCCATTCTCGGCTTCGTTGGCGCTGGCGGCATCGGCCAGGAACTTCGCCGCACGATCGGCTGGGGCAAGGGTGCAGGCGATGAAACCGCCGCTATCTTCGTCCTTCTGTTCATAACCATCATGGCCATCGACCAACTGTCGTCCTATCTGCGCGGCAAGCTGGTCGGGTCCGGCCGGGCGCATTGAGGGGAAATCTCATGACCGTCGATACGCTCGAAACACCCGTCACCCAGGCTCTGGTCTGGAACCAGGTCCGCCGGCGCGCATGGCTCACTGTCGTCGTGCCGCTCGCGATCTTCACCTACCTCGTTTACACGTGGTTCGCCTTCGGGGTGCCGGAACTGCTCTCTCGTGCCCAGCCGGAACGGGCGGTGATTCTGGCAACGGATAGCGTCGCCTACAAAGTTCACGTCACAAAGAGCTTCCGGGACAACGAGTTCGAAGTTGCGATCGAAGGCGAGCGCACCGCTACCTACGACAACGCCAAGGTGCCTGACTGGGTGCAGCTCAGCGGCGAAAATGGTGTGGTTGACCTCGGCGATGGCTACAAGGTCGAGATCGATGGCAGGACAGCCCTGTTCACCATCCCGGGCTATGGCGTGGTGGAGGGCACCGCGACTGCCGATGGTGTCGAAACGGTTCTGCCGGCAGGGCCGGCACCGGACTGGATCAAGATCGACCCGCGCAAGCTCGATGTGCGCCCGACCCTTGATCGGCGCCTTCAGGTCACCAAGACGAAGATCGAGGTTCACAACTATTTCGGCGGTTGGGAGAACTTCTGGTTTCCGTTCCGCTCACCACTTTACGGCATGTCCTTCAGCCAGCTTTATGCGTTGGCTTTGAGCTCGGACCGAATGGATCCGGAAACGTCGAACATCTGGTTCATCGTGAACGAGTTTCTGGAAAACCCTGACTGGCAGCACGGCAAGGTTCTTACCGCCTTGTTCGAAACCATCATGATGGCCGTTCTCGGCACTCTCACGGCCGCATTCTTCGGATTGCCGCTGGCGTTTCTTGCAGCTCGCAACTTCACGCCGTCGAAGCTGCTTCGGTTCGGAACACGCCGCCTCTTCGACTTCCTGCGTGGCATCGACATGCTGATCTGGTCGCTGATCTTCATTCGCGCCTTCGGTCTCGGGCCGCTGACAGGAGCTCTGGCAATAGCCTTCACCGATACCGGTTCGCTCGGCAAACTGTTTTCCGAAGCGCTGGAGAACATCGACAACAAGCAGGTCGAGGGCGTGAGGGCGACCGGCGCCAATCAGATCCAGCGGTATCGCTACGGTGTGATCCCGCAGATCCTGCCGGTCTTCGTGTCCCAGGTCCTCTACTACCTGGAATCGAACACCAGGTCAGCCACGGTCATCGGTGCTCTCGGGGCAGGGGGGATCGGTCTCTTGCTGGTCGAAACCATGAAGACCTCGCGCGATTGGGAAAACACCAGCTACATCATCATCCTGACAATCATTGTCGTGATCCTGATGGATCAGACCTCAGGTTGGCTGCGCCGGAAGCTGATTGAAGGCAAATAGGTCCGTCTGACCTGAAAGTGATAAACCCGGCGCGGTAACGGCACCGGGTTTATCTTGATAACTGCAGGTACCCCCTTTTTGCCGCATTTATGTCGCGCTAGCGTGTCAGCGTTCGGAAATTGCTTCGAAGCTGCGGAGGGGGCTGTGCGCCAGGGCATGCGAAATCATCTTGTGAATGTTGCGTTCGGAACCGGTCTGTCCATGATGGCCATGGCAGGATCGGCCTTTGCGATCGAAAGCTGTGTTGCATCCCTGAAGAAACAGGCTGTTGCCGCAGGCGTCCGGCCGGACATTGCCGAGCGCATGCTGTCAGGTGCAACCTTTGACGAGAAAGTCATCCGGTTCTCGACGTCCCAGCCTGAGCACAAGACCGAAATCTGGGATTACATGGCCTTTCTGGTCGACGCGCAGCGGATCCAGGACGGCAAGGCAAACCTGAAAAAACACAACAGCACACTCACCTCCATCGAAAAGCGGTACGGTGTCGACCGGCACGTGGTTCTGGCGGTCTGGGGCATCGAGAGTGACTACGGCAACTTCCGCGGCGATTTCTACACCCCACATGCTTTGGCCAATCTGGTTTGCGCCGGCAAACGGCGCCAGAAATACTTCCAGGGCGAATTGATCAAGACCATGCAGATTGCTTCGCGAGGGGATGTACCGGCCAAAGACTTCGTCGGCTCCTGGGCAGGGGCTTTCGGGCAAACCCAGTTCATGCCAAGCACCTACAACAGTCTCGCGGTCGACTTTGACGGCGACGGCCGCAAGGACCTGGTGAATTCCGTCCCCGATGCCCTGGCTTCAACGGCAAACTTTCTGAAAAATGCCGGATGGAGCAACAGCCGGCCCTGGGGATACGAGGTCAAGGCACCGAAGAGTTACAGTGGACCGTCTGGTCTGAAGAACTATTCGTCCCTGTCGACCTGGGCCAAAAGAGGCTTCAGCAAAATCGACGGTGGCGGTCTTTCCGGCAATCTGGATGCAGCGCTGATCCAGCCGGCAGGAGCGGGTGGCCCGTCCTTCCTGGTGACCCGCAACTTCCAGGCTCTGCGCTCCTACAACGCATCAACCTCCTACGGTCTGGCGATCGCCCTTTTGTCGGAACTCGTATCAGGCGGCGACCCGTTCAAGACACCCTGGCCGACGGACAACCCCGGTCTTTCCCGTGCTCAGCGTGTGGAGCTGCAGAAGCTTCTCAACCGCAACGGCTTCAACGTCGGTGAACCGGACGGGAAGGTCGGCCCGGCCACACGTGAAGGCATCCGCAAGGCCGAGGCACGCCACGGCCTCCCGGTAACAGGACGTCCGTCCTGGAATGTGTACTCGGTGCTGGGGGGGAAATAGCCCACGGGCAACCAGCTGAAATAAGGTCAGCCCTGCTTGACAGGTGCCGATCAGGAAGCGTTCTGGGGAATGGAAAACGGCACACTGGAATGGAGGCAGCTTCTGTTTCGGCCCGTTTTCTTGGCTTGGTACATGGCCTCGTCCGCGGTCCTGAGAAGCTCATATTCGAGGTCCGGGCCGTTCGCCTGAACCGAGACCCCGACACTTGCGCCGACTGTCCTGTCCACCGCCCCTTTGATCGGGATCGGCAGGTTGATGTCGTAAACGATCCTGTCTGCCAGGGCGGATAGACTGTCCGCGTCAGTGCGCCGTGTCGACAGGATCAGGAATTCGTCGCCGCCCATCCGGATGATCGTCTCATCTTGTTGCAGCAAATCCGACAACCGTTCCGCCACTGCCTTGATGACCTGATCACCGACCGAATGGCCATGGTGATCGTTGACGGTCTTGAACCGGTCCAGATCGATCAGAATGGCGGCAACTTTGACGCCGGGGCCCACGCTGAGCCGGGTCGTTTCGAAAAATTTCGACATCATGCGTCGATTGCCGACACCTGTCAGCGCGTCGTGCAGTGCGTTGAATTCGATCTGGGCGTTGAGTTCAAGAAGGCTCGTATTCGCCTCCTGCAATTCCGTGTTCAAGGTTTCGGTTCTGGTGCGCAATTCCCTCTCGTAATCGGCCTTGCTGTGTGCAAGCCGGAATTCCAGACGGTTCCGGAAATCGTTGCTCTGGCGTTCCGTTTCCTCGGTGAACATCTTCTTCTGAAGTTTCACATAGGCCTTCAGATAGTCGAGTGCACTGCGGTGTTCTTCCAGGGCTTCGTGGGTCTGGGAGAGCTTGAGGTAGAAGTTTCGCGTCCAGTGGTGATAGTCGGCACCGGCAGCGTTCAGCAGGCCGTTTTCCAGTTCGGCACGCGCTTCGTCATAGCGCTTCTCTTCGAAAAGGCTCAATCCGAGCACGTAGTAAAGGTGGCAGGCGACCCGATGATCCTGGCTGAACTGTGCCGCTGCCAGGCCCTTGGCGGCGCAGGCGCGCGCCTCCTTCAATGCCCCGGTTTCCACCAGCGCCGCTCCCAGAACTTCATAGGCGTAAGGCAGGTTCACGGCGTTGCGATGCTCCAGGGCATCTGCCAGGCACGCCTTTGCCGCTTCGACGGCTGCCTCGGGACTGCCACACCGCAATTCAGTGCGCGATAGGGTTTGCAGGATGTGCGAACGCTCGTAAACAAGGCCCAGCCGATCGGCGATGTCCATGGCTTCCTGAAGCTTGGACTGAGCCTTTTCGTAGTCATGATAATAGGCGCACATGTTGGCGAGCACGGTCAGCGGCTCGATACCGGCGCGTCCGTGAGTTGCCGCCCCGAGGATCTCCAGGCTTTCTCCCAGAATGGCATCGGCCTGGCTGAGTTCACCCAGGCTGTAGACGCAAACCGACTTGATGACCAGAAGCTCGGACCAGCCTTCCGGATCCTGCCTGGGATCCATCATCGAGAAGGCTTTGTCTGCAAGCTTTGCCGCCGCATCGAAATGACCGGACCAACGCTCCAGCCATGCAAGATTGAACTGAAGGGGACGGTTGCCGGGATCCGGTTCCGGCTGCCGTTTCAGCGCGTCATACAAAAGGCGTTTGCAGAACGCCGGATTGCGCCATCGCAAGGCCCAGCTTCGCTCTTGCAGTTCCTTCAGGTGCGCCTCCCTTGACGGCAGTTTTTAAAAAATACCACTGGTGATCATAGCCATAATTCCGGAAACGCAACGTAAATTCATTTGGATAAGACATAGATTTGTTGCGTTGCGAAAAACATCAGCGCAATATATTGGCGAAATTCTGGAGGTTTAGGCATGTCCGGGCGGATTCTGACGGTTGCACAGCAAAAAGGCGGGTCGGGGAAGACAACCCTTGCGGCCCATCTTGCCGTTGCGCTTGCCAAAAAGTCCGGCGAACCGGTGGCAATCCTCGACGTGGATCCGCAAGGCTCTTTGGGGACCTGGTTCGAGGCACGCGAAGACAACTTTGGCGAAGACAATACCGGTCTTGAATTCCGCACCGCGTCAGGCTGGGGCGCAAGGCGTGAGGCGCGTTCGCTCGCAAAGTCCCATGGGTACGTTGTCATCGATACACCGCCCAAGACCGACAGTGATGCCAAGCCGGCAATCGACGCCGCTGACTTCGTGATCGTTCCGATCCAGCCGACGCCGGTCGATCTCTGGGCAACCTCGCAGACGATCGAGATGGCTGCGCGTGAAGATACCCCCGCACTTCTGGTGCTCAACCGCGTGCCGCCCCGCGCGTCCCTGACAGGCGAGATGGCGGACGCCATCGCCGCTTCGGGATATGACGCGCTCAATGCCCGCCTGGGCAACCGGACCGTCTTTGCCTCTGCAATGGGCAGAGGCCGCGCCGTGACCGAGGACGCTCCATCCAGCAAGGCGGCCCAGGAAGTTGCGCTGCTGATCGAGGAACTGGTCAGCAGGATTGGCTGAACTCTCAGACCATCTCGTCTGCATTTGCGCGACCACGCCCTTATGTCAGGAGAGTTCACTCTAAAAACTATTTTGCCTTGTCCTTGTCACGATCCAGTGACTTGATAGGGGAAATTATAGGCCCCGGAGGATTGGCCATGTTCGTTTTTTCGTTTGTTTCCCAAAAGCTTTCCCTCAATTTCAAGCATCGTTTCAAGAAGGTTGCCAAAAGCGCGCTGCTTCTTGTAGCGAGCGCCGGTTTCGCCGGTGTCTTGGCCACCGCAGCAGGCGCGCAGGACAGGCGTATTGTCACCATCGATGATGCGGATTTCTTCGGTGGTGACTATCGCACCGTGAAAGACGTGGATCTGGACGGGTGCAAATCCGTCTGCCTCAGCGACAATCAATGCCGCGCCTTCACCTTTAACACCTCTGCGGGCTGGTGTTTTCTGAAGACCGACTATGGCGAACTGCAGAGTTTTGCCGGTGCGATCGCCGGACGGGTCGTTGAAGTCAAGGCGCCACGCGCCGACCAGAGCGCAGACCGAAAGGCAGAGCTGGTTTTTATTCCCAAATCCCAGCTGGAAAGCGCACAGACCTATTCCCTCAGCATTGCAAATTCGGTGCGCCCGAACGGGCAGACTGCGGATCAGCTGCGCCGGAACGGTCAGGACGCACTCGGCGAGCGTAACGGCGCACTGGCAGAAGCCGACTTCCTGCAGCTGATCAAGCTGGAACCGGGTGAATTTGATGCCTGGACTCAGCTCACCACCGCCCTGCTGCTGCAGGATCCAGACAACTGGCAGGACAGGGAAACCAAGCGCAAGAACGCGATATCAGCCTCGATCAATGCCTATCTGCGGTCCGTCAGTGCACCTGAGCGCGCCTTGGCGCTTGAACTTGTGGGCCGTGCGATGACCCGCAGCAGCGAATACAAGACTGCGATCAAGGCCTTGCGGGCATCGTTGGCGGTCGAGGAAAATTCCAGCGTCCGTCGGCAATACGCGGATCTGGTTGCCGAGCACGGCTTCCGGATCGTTGATCACGAAGTCGATTCCGACAGCGCGTCGCCACGGATCTGTCTGGTCTTCTCGCAAAAACTGCCGCTTGGCGAAGACATGAGCCCTTATGTCAGCGTAAGCGGCGAGGGTACTTTCGCGATCGAGGCGGAAGGCAGCCAAATCTGTGCGGATGGTCTCAAGCATGGCGGCCGCTATCAGATCACCGCACGCAGCGGCTTGCCGGCAGCCGATGGCGAGAAGCTGGAAAAGACCGCGGACCTGACTGTCTATGTGAAAGACCGGTCTCCCTCCGTCAGCTTTTTGAGCCGTTCCTACGTTCTTCCAGCTGGTGGCGACCCCACCATTCCGATCGTTTCCGTGAACACCTCTGAAGTCGAGACCTCGATCTACCGCATCGGCAACCGCTCCATCGCCGATATTCTGCGTGACAACCGCTTCCTGCGGCAGCTCGACAGCTGGCGGGCAGACCAGATCGAGGACGAACTGGGTCAGAAGGTCTGGTCTGGAATTGTCGAGACCGGTAACGACCTGAACCAGGACATCACGACCGCCATACCGATTTCGGAAACCGGCATCGAGCTGAAACCGGGCGTCTATGCCATGACTGCGCGGTCAAAGCTCGATCAGAAGAACCGCTGGGGCACGCTGGCAACGCAATGGTTCCTTGTGTCCGATCTGGGCCTGACGGCCCTTTCAGGCGATAACGGCATTGCCGCCAATATCCGCTCTCTCACAAGCGCTGAGGCATTGGAGGGCGTGACCGTACGCCTGTTGGCCGTCAACAACGACATTCTCGGTGAAGCTGTCAGCAACGCGGAAGGCTTTGCGGAATTTGCCGTCGGCCTTACCCGCGGCAGAGGCGGTCAGGCCCCCGGTATCCTCGTTGCTGAAACGTCCGAGGGCGACTATTCCTTCCTCGACCTGCGCAAACCGGCGTTCGATCTGTCCGACCGGGGTGTCGAAGGACGTGCAGCACCGGGACCGCTAGACGTTTTTGCGTGGACGGATCGCGGTATCTACAAGGCCGGCGAAACCGTTCACGCGCAGGCTCTGCTGCGCAATGCAAGTGCAACCGCACAGGAAGACTTTCCGCTCACCTTCATCTTCAATCGGCCCGACGGGGTCGAACACGCCCGCTTTACCGTGAACGACGGCGGGCTCGGTGGCCACCTTCAGGATGTGACGCTGGCGGCGTCGGCTCAGCAGGGTATCTGGTCCTGGCAGGTCTTTGCCGATCCGAAGGGCAGGGCTCTCACCGAGCAGACCTTCCTGGTGGAAGATTATCAGCCCGAGCGAGTCGATTTCGAACTTGAAACAGATGCAAAGGCCTTTAACCGTACCGGACCGACAGCAGTATCGCTGGACGCCAAGTATCTCTACGGCTCGCCGGCCAGCGGCCAGACGCTGGAAGGTGATGTCATCGTGCGGCCGATCCGCACGCTTGAAGCCCACCCGGGCTATCAGTTCGGCATTGCCGATGCGGATGCCTATACACAGCGTGGCTCCCTGTCGTCGGGCCTGAAGACCGATGAAGATGGCAAGCTAACCTTCGACGTCTTCATGCCCGAACTTCCCGAGACGACCATGCTTTATACCGGCGAGCTGATCGCACGCCTGGTGGAGGCGGGTGGCCGCTACGTTGAACGGGACATGGACCTGCCTGTTGCCATCGACGGACCACGCATTGGCGTGAAACCCGCCTTCGACGGCGGTGTCGATGAAGGCGGTCCTGCCGATTTCTCCGTAATCGTCATCGATGAAGACGGCAAGGAAGTCGACGGAGCGGACATCGGCTGGACCCTGTCCAAGGTCGATCGTCGGTATCAATGGTACCGCTATGACGGCAACTGGTCCTATGAGCCGATCACCACCACCCGCCGTGTTGCCACCGGCACCGTGCAGGTGACTGCTGGACAGCCGGCACAGCTATCCCTTCCGGTCGAATGGGGTGAGTACCGTCTCGACGTTGAAGGCAGCGGAACGCTGCAGACCTCGACGCGCGTCACCTTCAATGCCGGCTGGTATTCTGCCGATGCGTCCTCAGATACGCCTGATTATCTGGACGTTGGCCTCGACAAGACCAGCTACCGGCCCGGCGACACCGCCAAGCTGCGCCTCAAGCCACAAATGGCCGGGATTGCCGTGGTCAATGTTGTTTCCGGCGGATTGCTGGCCAGCAAGACCGTTGAAGTGACTGCCGAGGAAACCGAGGTCGAGATCCCTGTCAGCGACGATTGGGGGGCTGGGGCCTATATTACGGCCAGCCTCTACCGGCCGATGGACCTGGACCAGAAGCGAATGCCGTCACGGGCAGTTGGTCTGTCCTGGCTGCAGGTCGACCCGGGTGACCGGGCGCTTGACGTGCAGTTGTCTGCGCCTGACCGGATCCTGCCCGAGACGACACTGGACGTTCCGGTGAAACTCGCGAACCTGAAAGCAGGAGACCAGGCGTATCTGACGATTGCCGCGGTTGACGTCGGCATTTTGAACCTGACCGGCTTCAAGACACCGGATCCGGAGAAATGGTACTTCGGCCAGCGGCGTCTCGGCACCGACTTCCGTGATCTTTACGGCCAGTTGATCGACCGGATGGCTGGAACCCGCGGGCGCGTCCGTTCCGGAGGAGATGCCGCAGGCATGCGGCTCGATGCACCTCCGCCGGATGAAGAACCGCTTGCCCTGTTCTCGGGACTTGTAACCGTGGGCGATACTGGCGAAGCAACCGTCTCCTTCGATATCCCGGCCTTCAACGGCGCCGTCAAACTGATGGCGGTTGCCTGGACAAAGGATGGCGTCGGTCATGCCGACCAGGAAGTGGAAGTGCGTTCACCAGTCGTGATGACGGCAAGCGCACCCGCCTTCCTTGCACCGGGAGACCAGTCGCGAATTTCCCTGGAAATCGACAACGTCGATGGCCCTTCCGGCTCTTATGCGCTCGAAGTCTCGGTCACTGACGGCCTTCGGCTGGAAGGCGGCAGCACGGATCAGTCGCGTACGCTGGATCTGGAAAACGGCAAGAAAGCCCTGGTGCTGCTCTCGGTTTCGGCAGAAGACATGCTGACGAAGTCGGAAGTCGTGGCGTCGCTGACCGGGCCGCAGGGCGAAGTTTTCGTCAAGCGTTTCAGCCTCGAGGTTGAAGATACCCAGCCTGAAGTTGTCCGTCAGTCCAGCTTCTCGCTGGCATCCGGAGACAGCCTCTCGCTGGATGCGGACACCTTCGACGGCCTGCGGGCGGATACGGTTGACATCACCTTGTCTGCCGGTGGTGCTGCAAGCATCGATGTCGCCGGCCTGCTGGCGGCACTTGACCGCTATCCTTATGGCTGCACCGAGCAGACGACCAGTCGTGCCTTGCCGCTGCTTTATCTCAGCGAAGTTGCCGAGGCTGCGGGGCTTGGCGGCGATAGCGCCATTCGGGAACGGGTGGTCAAAGCCATTGCCAAGATCCTGTCGAACCAGTCCTCTTCCGGCGATTTCGGTCTCTGGAACAGCTACGGCGGCGGTGATACCTGGTTGGATGCTTATGTTACCGACTTCCTGACCCGTGCACGCGAAAAGGGATATCTGGTGCCTGATCTTGCGTTCACTTCGGCACTGGACAATCTGGAAAACAGGTTGGCCTATTCCTCCGACTTCCAGGATGGCGGCGAAGACATCGCCTATGCGCTCTACGTGCTGGCCCGCAACGGCCGCGCCTTCATGGGCGATCTTCGCTATTACCTGGATGCCAAGCTGCAGAACTTCGCAACACCGCTTGCCAAGGCACAGGTTGCTGCCGGGCTTGCCCTTTATGGCGAGCGTGACCGGGCGGCCACCGGTTTCCGGGCGGCTCTTGCCGCTCTGCCGAAGGAGGCTCCGAAGTATTATCGCGACGACTACGGCTCCGTCCTGCGCGACAGCGCGGGCGTGACGGACTACGTCGTTTCGGCGTCCATGGAAGACAGTCTGAAGACGGAAGCCATCGACTTCCTGAAAACGGCCCAGGCCAACAAGCCATACCGGTCGACACAGGATATGGCCTGGATGCTCCTGGCAGCGAATGCGCTCAACGAATCCGCGCAAGACGCCCGGATCTCCGTTCGTGGTGAAGTAACGCCCGGACGGCTCGCCTGGTCGCTGGCTGGCCGCGAGGTTGCCGACTTCCCGGTCGAGGTGAAGAACAACGGTGACGCTGGAACGGAGCTTCTTGTCTCCGTGGCCGGCCAGCCGCTGGTGCCCGAGCCCGCAGGTGGCAAGGACTATGCGGTTGAACGCACGGTCTACGACCTTGACGGAAATCCGATCGATCCGGCCGCCGTTCCGGTCAACACCCGGCTTGCGGTTGTCGTCACCGTACGGGCCCTGACGGATCATCCAGGCCGGTTGATGGTCGTTGACCGCCTGCCTGCCGGCCTGGTGATCGATAATCCGCGACTTGTGCGTTCCGGCGATATCGGTGGCCTGTCGTTCCTCGATACGGTTGATCAGCCGGAACATTCGGCGTTCTACAGGGACCGTTTCGAAGTGGCCGTGGACCAGACCCGTTGGAGCAGCAAGGAACTGACCTTTGCCTATCTTGCAAGGGCTGCAACCCCGGGCGACTATTCGCACCCGCCGGCGTCGGTAGAGGATATGTACCGTCCGGACCGTCGCGCCATTACGGCAACCGGCAGGTTGGTTGTTCTCGGCCCGACGCGGTAAGGCGGCCGTACGATGAAAACGTTGGCGCGGCGGAATTGGCTCATGATCCGGCGGTGGTTCGCTGCCGCCGGTCTTGGTGCCGCCGCACTGTCTGTCTGCCTGATTACAAAGGTCGGGCACGACTATGCGTCGCTGTCCGCGCCGCCCCGTGTCGGCGACCTGCCTCTGTCGGTTGTCGTTCTGGACCGGAATGACCGCCTTCTACGGGCTTTCACCAGCCAGGACGACAAATGGCGCTTGCCGGTGGAACTACCAGAAATAGATCCGCTTTATTTCCGGATGCTGCTGGCGTTCGAAGACAAGCGGTTTTACGAACACGGCGGGTTTGACGCGCTGGCGCTTGCTCGCTCTGCCCTGCAAAGTCTCAGGAACGGCCGCATAGTTTCCGGCGGCTCGACGCTGACCATGCAGGTTGCGCGGTTGCTGGAAGAGCAGCCGACGAAGTCGCTTGAGCGTAAATACGAGCAGCTACTCAGGGCCGTTCAGCTGGAAGCGGAGTTTTCGAAAGAAGATATCTTGCGGCTTTATGCTCTCAGGGCGCCGTTTGGCGGCAACTTGGAGGGGGTTCGGGCGGCAAGCCTTACCTGGTTCGGCAAGGAACCTGGGCGTCTCACGCCTGCGGAAGCTGCGCTGCTGGTGGCATTGCCGCAAAGCCCGGAGGCGCGGCGGCCGGACCGTTTTCCAGAGCAGGCGCGCAAGGCCCGCAACCGTGTCTTGCGCCGGGCAGCAGTGGCTGGTGTCCTCGGCAAAGAGGATGCGGCTTCGGCTGCGAATGAACCGGTCCGGACGATACGTTATGCAATGCCAATCCTGGCGCCGCACGAAAGCCGGCAGGCGCGTGCCGATGCGCCTCTCTTGCCTGTCCACCGGTTGACGATCGACCTTGAGCTTCAGCGTGCGATCGAGTCCCTGGCGAGACGGAAGAGCGAGACGATGCCATCGCCAGTTTCCCTGGCCATTCTGGTCGCCGATCACCAGAGCGGAGAAATTCTGGCCAGCGTTGGCGCGCCAAACCTTCTGGACACGCGCCGTCAGGGGCATGTCGACATGACCCGCGCCACACGTTCGCCCGGATCAACGCTGAAGCCGTTCATCTATGGTCTTGCCTTTGAAGAAGGTGTCGGTCTGCCGGAAAGTTTCATTGAAGACCGGGCGACCAACATTGGTGGCTACCAGCCGACGAACTTCGACCAGTCCTACCAGGGCACGGTCACCCTGCGCGAAGCCCTTCAGTTGTCGCTCAATACACCAGCCGTGAAGTTGCTGGAAGCGGTCGGGCCGGCACGGCTGATTGCCCGACTGAAACGTGCCGGTGCCAATCCCGTCATGGAGAAAGGCATCGCACCGGGGCTTGCCATCAGCCTTGGCGGTCTCGGCATGACCTTGCGGGACCTGACCCAGGCCTACGCCGCAATGGCTCGTGGTGGCGAACCGGTAGCCCTGTCCGTGTGCCGCAAAGACTGCGAAGAGGGTACCTCGCCGGTGTCTTCAGCCCGTGTCCTTTCGGAAAAGGCCTCCTGGATGGTGGGCGATATTCTTTCCGGATTGCCGCAGCCGCAAAGTGCAGAAACACACCACGTCGCCTACAAGACGGGCACAGCCTACGGCTATCGTGACGCTTGGGCTGTCGGTTATGACGGTCGTCATGTGGTGGCGATCTGGTCGGGGCGCCCGGATGGCACGCCAGTGCCCGGGGCGACGGGAGCTTCGGTCGCCGTACCTATTCTCTTCGAGGCGTTTCAGATACTGGGACCCGACAGGGTTCCGCTTCCGGACGGTCCGGCGGAAGCCATGAGTGTCGCCGGGCAACAGGTTCCCGAACCGCTTCGCTTTGCCCGCTTGCCACAAAACCGCGGCACGGTTCGCACGGGTGACACCTTGCAGATATCCTATCCGCCGGACGGAGCCGAGCTGGATCTTGGGTTCGCACGGGACAGTTCGTTGGAACAGTCGGCGCAGCCTCTGGTCGTCAAATTCAAGGGCGGTGCAGGGCCGTTCTCCTTCCTTGTCAACGGACGCCCCCTCCACACAGGGCAGCGGGAAAGGCAACTTGTCTGGCAGCCGGACACGCCTGGTTTTGCGGATGTGACGGTGCTCGATGCCAACGGCAACAGTGCAGGAATAACGGTACTCTTGCGCTAATCGCACAACAGCGCGCCAAATCGAACCCTTTCATTGTCGGCATCGCATAAAGGCCTGCCGACCAGTCTGCATCAAAGATGCGGATCGACACACCCCGCCTGCGCACCCGCTTGTTTTGCGAGAGTTCGCATGGAATGTGCGAATCTTCCGAAAAACATGCGGTTTTCATCGCCGTGGGGCGAATCTTTCAGCATCGAATCCCGCGACAAAGTATGTGGAAGACAAGAAACACCTACCTTAGCGAGGTTTTAGCGGATTTTCTCTACTCGTCTGAGTGGTGTCGTATTTTCCTTAAGGGAAGGGTGTTGAAATTCTCCATTGAGCTTGTTTTCAGGTGTTAATAAAGTATAAATTAAGAAAATATCTTAAATAAGTAAGACATTTATATTCTATTTTAGAAGTATGACCTATTTTTTGATTGAGTATTATCTTTTTAGATAGAAGTTCTTTGTTTTTCTGTGCTGTGTTTCGGAGGAGTGGGGTTGGGGTGTCTCATCGCGAAATAGTGATTTTCCCGGGATTTTCCGCGAATTTTTGTTTGATGGTTCCCTTGGGTAATGGAAAACTGGTTGCAAAACAGCATGTTGCAGAAAAAACACACAGCTGCCTGACAGTGCTGCCAGTCAGCAGTTTGGACTTGCTGTGCCAACTCGAGTTTGGTTCTTAAGCCCTGCGACGGCGAGTAATCGCCAGAAAAAATAGTTCGGACTTTTTCGACTGAATTGTTTTTGTACGAAATCGCGGGGATGGAGCCCGCCAGGTCCTTGAGGGTCAGGTTCGGTTCCAATGAAAATTGACTTTTGGAGGTCAGATATGAAACTCAAGAGCTTGATGCTCGGCGCTGCAGCTGCTGCTGCTGCCACCACCGCACAGGCAGCCGATCTTCCGGTTGCTCCGGAGCCGGTTGATTACGTTCGCGTCTGTGACGCTTACGGCGCACGCTTCTACTACATCCCGGGCACCGAAACCTGCCTCCGCGTTGGCGGCCGTGTTCGTACCCAGGTAATCGTCAACAACACGCTGGACAACGGCGCTTGGGGCAACCGTGATTCCGACGGCTACTCCTGGCTGTCTCGCGGCTACCTGTACCTGGACGCTCGCACTGCAACCGAATTCGGTACCCTGCGTGCATACGTCTCCATGTACTCCACCGTCACCAACGGTGCGAACTCTGCCAGCCTCGATAACGCCTACATCCAGTGGGGCGGCCTGACCGCAGGTCTTCTGACCTCGAACTTCGACATCTTCACCGGTCAGACCTTCATGGGTGTTGTTAGCCGTAACTGGTCCGACCAGACGGTCAACCAGATCGCTTACACTGCAGCTTTCGGCAACGGCTTCTCCGCTACGATCGCTCTGGAAGATCGTTCGCATCGTGAAGTTGGCACCTACGGCGGCACTCGTGCACCGGACCTGGTCGCTGCTCTCGGCGTTTCCCAGGGCTGGGGTTCTGCACAGCTGTCCGGTGCTCTGCACCAGGTTTACCCGGATCGTGCAAACGCACACCAGACCGGCGCAACCAACAACGGTGCTGACGATTCCCTCGGTTGGGCAATCGGCGGTGGTGTTGCTGTCAACATCCCGATGGCTTCCCCGGGTTCCAACATCTTCTTCCAGGGCTTCTACGCAGACGGCGCTCTGTCCTACATCGGCGCAGGCAGCACCGTTGGCGGCGTAGCAGTCTCCGATTACGGCCCGACCAGCGGCACCTCCACCGGCTACTCCCTGTCGGCTGGTGCTTACATCCAGGCAACTTCCACGATCGGTCTTGCTCTCGACGGTTCCTACATGGACATCGATCAGCCGAACGGCGCAACCGACCTGTCCCGTTGGGCAATCGACGGTTCCGTACAGTGGGAGCCGGTCTCTGGCTTCGTAATGGGTGCTGACGTTGGTTACGCCAACACCGACCCGGACAACGCATCTGACGTTGACGAACTCCTCTTCGGTGTTCGTATGCAGCGCACCTTCTAATCATCTGATTAGATTTCTGGCTGTGATCCTCTGAACTCCAGTCAGTCACGCGGCCCGGCAGGCTTCAATCTGCCGGGCCGTCCCCATTTTGATTCTCCGAGAATCCGCATGGGGCGAGGCCTCTAGCCTCCCGGTCAAGTGCCGGTCAAACCGGCGATTTCGCCGAGTTTCCTAACAGTTTCTAAATTTCCGATCTGATTTTGTGACATTCGCGCAACACCGGTTTTTGAAAACAGCCGCTGCGGTAGGTGCAAACCGTATTCTGTATTGAACCGGGAAATTGGATGCGTATGGTCATCCTTGCGAGCGGCTTCGAGCCGCACTGATTTGTCTGCCTCGGACGTCCAACCTCCGGTCGGTGGCAAACTCAGAAACAATTCGCGGGGACAATGGCGCTTTTCTTTGGTGCCAATTGAAATGACTGATTGGAGGTCAGATATGAAACTCAAGAGCTTGATGCTCGGCGCTGCAGCTGCTGCTGCTGCCACCACCGCACAGGCAGCCGATCTTCCGGTTGCTCCGGAGCCGGTTGATTACGTTCGCGTCTGTGACGCTTACGGCGCACGCTTCTACTACATCCCGGGCACCGAAACCTGCCTCCGCGTTGGCGGCCGTGTTCGTACCCAGGTAATCGTCAACAACACGCTGGACAACGGCGCTTGGGGCAACCGTGATTCCGACGGCTACTCCTGGCTGTCTCGCGGCTACCTGTACCTGGACGCTCGCACTGCAACCGAATTCGGTACCCTGCGTGCATACGTCTCCATGTACTCCACCGTCACCAACGGTGCGAACTCTGCCAGCCTCGATAACGCCTACATCCAGTGGGGCGGCCTGACCGCAGGTCTTCTGACCTCGAACTTCGACATCTTCACCGGTCAGACCTTCATGGGTGTTGTTAGCCGTAACTGGTCCGACCAGACGGTCAACCAGATCGCTTACACTGCAGCTTTCGGCAACGGCTTCTCCGCTACGATCGCTCTGGAAGATCGTTCGCATCGTGAAGTTGGCACCTACGGCGGCACTCGTGCACCGGACCTGGTCGCTGCTCTCGGCGTTTCCCAGGGCTGGGGTTCTGCACAGCTGTCCGGTGCTCTGCACCAGGTTTACCCGGATCGTGCAAACGCACACCAGACCGGCGCAACCAACAACGGTGCTGACGATTCCCTCGGTTGGGCAATCGGCGGTGGTGTTGCTGTCAACATCCCGATGGCTTCCCCGGGTTCCAACATCTTCTTCCAGGGCTTCTACGCAGACGGCGCTCTGTCCTACATCGGCGCAGGCAGCACCGTTGGCGGCGTAGCAGTCTCCGATTACGGCCCGACCAGCGGCACCTCCACCGGCTACTCCCTGTCGGCTGGTGCTTACATCCAGGCAACTTCCACGATCGGTCTTGCTCTCGACGGTTCCTACATGGACATCGATCAGCCGAACGGCGCAACCGACCTGTCCCGTTGGGCAATCGACGGTTCCGTACAGTGGGAGCCGGTCTCTGGCTTCGTAATGGGTGCTGACGTTGGTTACGCCAACACCGACCCGGACAACGCATCTGACGTTGACGAACTCCTCTTCGGTGTTCGTATGCAGCGCACCTTCTAATCAATCCTCACTCGAGGTTTGATGGGAAACCCGGCGGAAACGCCGGGTTTTCTTTTGTCTTGTCGGGTAAAAAGAACTGTACAATGCGACGTACAGAGTGTCGCAGCAGCTCAGCAGCTCAGCAGCTCAGCAGCTCAGCAGCTCAGCAGCTCAGCAGCTCAGAAGAGCTAAGCGGAACAAGGCCAGGTGGCCGCCAGATTCAAACGCTTTTCAGAAAATCCGAAATCGTCTTGTGCGTCTCGCCATCCCACAGAACAGGGGCATGTCCTTGGCCGGGAATGGTTTTTGCTGTGGCGTTCGGGTGGTTGTCCGTCATCCGCCGACATGTTTCCGGGCTCAGCAGATCCGAATGTTCGCCGCGAAGCACCAGAACCGGTCTATCGGTCAGCTTTTCGTAAAGAGGCCAGAGGTCGGGTGTGGGCGTGGCATCATCGAGACTTGCCAATTGATGGGCGAGGGCGGGGTCGTAGTCCATCATCACATGTCCGTCCTGCTCGCTCGAAAGCTGGCCGGCCAGCTTGAGCCAGTCAGCCTTTCCGAAGGCAGGGAATTGATATCCGAGCGTGTGTTCCAGGTTGGCTGCGACGTCTTCATGGGAGGCGCATTTCATGTGGTGGCCGAGTGTTGCGGCGATCCGGTGGATCGCGCGCATCTCGATATGCGGACCAATGTCATTGAAGATCACGGCCGCCATTCGGGATGCGGGATAACGCAAGCCCATTGCCAGGGCATGCAAGCCACCCCGTGAAGTTCCAAGAACGGCAAAACGGTCCAGTCCAAGTTCTGCAATGGCAGCATCGATGTCCTTGTCTTCAACGGTCAAGGCGTAATTGCGCCAATCGGGATCCCAGTCGCTCTTGCCTCGTCCCCTATAGTCGAGGGCGATGACCCTGTGGCCGCAAGTTTGAAGGAAACGCGCGATCTCATTGAAATCTCGCGTATTTCTGGAAAGCCCCGGCAGGCAGAGAACGGGAATAGGCGACGCTGCCTCGTCTGATGCCGGTTTGGCAGACGGCCACTCGCAGCCTGACAAGGTAAGGCCATCCGGGCTCTTCCAGGTAAAGTCTACTACTGGGGGCATCGGGGCGGTGCTGGAGCTGACAAGCGCTTCTTGCGGCGCAGAAGTCATGGGTGTCTCCCGTAACGTTTCCATCCAAAAGTTGTTTTTTTCAAAGATAGAGTGGATTGCGGGCGGGTGCCAATAGGAAGACTTCGTATCAGGCATTGAAAAGATGAGGTCAGGTGTCGCTGGAAGAGCGCAGTTAAGGCAAGAAAAGTCGAAAAGCAGCAGTTCTATAGCATTGGAACCATTGCTCCTTGTTCGGCAGATGAGTATGTTGCGCCTCCATCTGAAACAGATGCCCTTCCGCCCGTCGGAACCACGACAGTCATCCAAGAGGAAACCGAGATGTTTAAAGGTTCAATTCCAGCGCTGATTACCCCGTTTAAGGACGGAGCGCTCGATGAGAAACGGTTTCAGGAGTTCGTGGACTGGCAGATCGCTGAAGGTTCCTCCGGTCTCGTGCCAGTGGGCACGACCGGCGAAAGCCCGACGCTGACCCATGATGAACACAAGCGCGTTGTCGAACTGTGTGTAGAAGCGGCCGCGGGCCGCGTTCCCGTCATGGCGGGCGCAGGTTCCAACAATACGATCGAAGCAATCGACTTCGCGCAACACGCCGAAAAGGCCGGCGCCAATGCGCTGCTGGTCGTGACGCCTTACTACAACAAGCCGAACCAGGCTGGCATGAAGGCCCATTTCAAGGCCGTCAACGATGCCGTCGGCATCCCGATCTTCATCTACAACATTCCAGGCCGCTCGATTGTCGACATGCTGCCGGAAACGATGGCAGAGCTGTTTGAAACCTGCGAGAACATCAAGGGCGTCAAGGATGCAACGGCTGACATGGCAAAGGCCAGCCGTCAGCGCCATCTGTGTGGACCGGATTTCGTCCAGCTGTCCGGTGAAGATATCTCCGCACTTGCCTTCAATGCTCATGGTGGTGTCGGTTGCATTTCCGTGACCGCCAACGTAGCGCCCCGGCTGTGTGCGGAATTCCAGGCTGCGACGCTTGCCGGTGATTACAAGAAGGCACTTGAGTATCAGGATCGCCTGGCACCGCTTCACCGGGCCATGTTCCTGGAGCCGAGCCCGGGCGGCGCAAAATACGCGCTTTCCCTGCTTGGCAAGGTGGACGAAGAGCTGCGGCTGCCTCTTCTGCCGGTGACGGAAGCAGCACAAGCCGAGATCCGCGCTGCAATGGCACACGCAGGGCTGATCAACTGACCGGAAAAGGAATGGCACTGGCTGCCGGGAACTGACGTTCGTCTCGATTGTTTGCCTTTTCGAGACGAACCGAACTTCAAGGCGCTGGCGCCGGAAGGAAAAAAATGGCTCCGAGAAAAGGGGGCGATCCGGGGCGGACAATCATTTCCGACAACCGGAAAGCCCGGTTCAATTTCGAAATCGAAGATACGCTGGAAGCAGGCATCGAGCTGAAGGGCACCGAGGTCAAATCGCTGCGCAACGGCAAGGCGAATATTGCAGAATCCTACGCCGCCGAACATAAGGGCGAGATCTGGATCTACAACGTCTATATTCCAGAATACCTGCAGGCCAATCGGTTCAATCACGAACCGCGCCGTCCGCGCAAACTGCTGCTGCACAAGCGCGAGATCGGCAAGTTGGCTGGTGCCGTCCAGAAGGACGGCAAGACGATTGTCCCACTCAAGCTCTATTTCAATGAGCAGGGCCGGGCAAAGCTGGAATTGGCCCTTGCCCGGGGTAAAAAGCTGCATGACAAGCGCGAGACTGAGAAGAAACGCGATTGGCAGCGCGAAAAGTCCCGCTTGATGAAGAACTTCAGCTGATTTTCGCTATCCACAGCGGCGCTGCGTGACAATTCCATGACTGCGCGTAACCTGTTGAAAGCTTGCGCATAACGTGTGGAAGAGCTGTGCAGTGCCTGTGGGTAGTGGAAACGCCCATCCCGGACTTTTCCCGTGGATTGCCTGTGAGCATTCGCAGTGTAACCGTCTCGACGAACTTGTCCGGGATCTAAGCCGTCAAACCTACCAGGATTTCCCGTTTCCAGTCGGGAATAGGGCAGGGTCTGCGTGTTTCACGGGCCACGTGGACATGGACAAAGCGGCCGTGAGCTGCTGTCGTCTGGCTTTCGCCGGCAAACAATCCAACCCTGAAAATTACAGAAGTTGAGCCAAGTTTTTCAACCTTCAGTCCTGCGGATATGATGGCGGGAAAGGTTAGTTCGGCGAAGTAATGGCAGCCGGTTTCCACCACCAGAAAGATCTCGGGGCTTTTTAGCGGGTCGAGCAGTTTCTTATCAACGTACCAGCTGTTAACAGCCGTATCGAAAAAGCTCAAATACTGAACGTTGTTGACGTGCCCGTAGATGTCCACATCCATCCACCTTGTGGGGATATGTTGAAAAGCTTTGAAATCGGACCTGTTTAAAGGTTCCGGTCTGGCCGCTTGTGGATGAGCTGTGATGTTCATAGCGCCGCCCTGTAGATTTCAAGCGCGTCCGTTTCGCCAAGCTCCCGCGGGTTGTTGACCAGCAGGCGGGTTTGCTTCATGGCGTCGCTCGCCATTTTGGGCAGATCAGTCTCGTTGATTCCGACATCGCGCAGGCGTGTTTGAAGGCCCAGTTTTGCAGCCAGGTCTGCCAGGTTATCTGCAAACAGGTCAGAGCGCGCCCTGGCATCGTTTACCTCGGCAAGTCCAGGGAAAACAATTGGCGCAATCTCGGCATAAGTTTCTGAAGCAACAGCGTTATTGAACTTCAGGACATGTGGCAGAACCAGCGCGTTGGATAGCCCGTGAGGGACGTGAAACGTGCCGCCGATGGGATAGGCAAGCGCATGAACCGCGGCCACCGGTGAATTGGCAAAGGCCATGCCGGCAAGCATGGAGCCGAGCAACATCGCGCCACGTGCGTCCCTGTCGTCCGGTGTGAACACGGCCTTTTCAATGTTGGCGCCAAGCAGCTTCAAGGCTTCAACGGCAAGCGTTCGGGAGACGGGGTTGTTGTTTACGGATTTCGAGGCGTATCCCTCGATCGCGTGGACCATGGCATCTATCCCCGTTGCCGCAGTGACCGGGCCCGGCAGGCCAAGCGTCAGCAGCGGGTCGAGGATCGCGAGATCGGGAAGAAGGAAAGGAGAAACGACGCCGCGCTTTTCCTCATCCCCGACTGTAATGATCGAGATCGGAGTGACCTCGGAGCCGGTTCCTGCTGTGGTCGGAACGAGGATCAGGGGCAGTCGTGGCCCCTTGGCGTTTCCTATGCCCCAGGCTTCGTCCAGGTCCTCGTTGCTGCCAAGCAGCAGCGCGACAAGCTTTGCAACATCCAGGGAGGAACCTCCGCCGTAGCCGATGATCGACGTTGCGCCGTGCGAGCGAGCCGCGTCCACGGCGGCATCGACCAGGGACCGCGGCGGATCGGCGATGACGTCACTGAACCGGGCGATGTCTTGCCCCGCTCCGACCAGGGATGCCTCGCAGGACGCCTGCAGGCCGAGGGAAACAATGCCGGGATCCGTTACCAGAAAGGGGCGCGGCCCCAGAAAGGAAGCCGCGTGGCTTGCCAGGTTCGCAGCTGCTCCATTTTCGAAGACGATGCGCTGACTGGTATTGAACGTGAACGCCCCTATCATAAGTCCTCCCGGGTTTTCTTTGCCCCACAGTGCCCGGAAAAGACATGCGCAGTCGAGTGAAGATTGATCCGACTTTTGAAGAAGGCGGGAGGGGGGTAATTTTCGAGGCTTGCAAAGTCTGAAGGTGTTCAGGCATGCATCTTCGCGCCTTTGGAAATTTTGTCTGCGACCTTCTTGTCCGCATGAAAGGCAATGCCGACCACTTTTGCATCATCCGGGCCAAAGCGCGAAAAGACCTCCCGGTTCGCACTGTCATGGCCCGTGGAGAACATTTCCTCGATGTAAAGACTTGCCGGAACAGAACGGTCCAACGTCCGCTTGTGGATCTTGCCGAGTGTTTCCGCGTCGGCACTCAGGACGATGATCGGCTGAACACTCATCGGGTGATAGACATTGGTCGCCGCATCGCTATAGGGTTCGCCGATTATGCCGGGCTTTGCAGCGGCAACGCCGGTTGACAAGAAAGCAGTCACATTCAGCTTCTGCCAGACAGCGAGATCTTCTCGGACAACAACGACGAACTTGGTTTCGAACATGACTTTCAACTCCACGCGGGGATTTCATCTTGAAGGCGAAAGCAAGGACCTAGCGGAGCCGAAGCCGAGTGGTCTTGAACGTTTGTGCGAAGTGGAAGCGGACAGGATCCAGGTAGCGCCACCGGAAGAGGGGATCGAGCGCATTGACGCCCGGTTTCACGGCAACGGCTTTACACCTCACCGGCACGACACCTACGCCATCGGTTTGACCCTGAGCGGCGTACAGACCTTCAGTTATCGCGGTGAGAAACGTGCTTCGCTGCCGGGGCAGGTGATCGTCATTCATCCGGACGAACTGCATGATGGTGGTGCAGGGACTGAACGCGGGCTCCGCTACCGCATGATCTACATTCCACCGGAGCTGATTTGTGAAACCCTGGCTGCCTCGGGCAACGCGCGCCTGCCGTTTATCGGCTCACCCGTCATCTCCGACGCAGGCTTCAGGAAAGATCTGGCGGACGCCCTGACCGATATCGATCACGAGATGGGGCCTTTCCGGCGCGACTGCCTGATTGCGGATCTGGCAGCTTGCCTGGCTCGTCATGCCGATGACCGCATGGCAAGTGTCTCCTCATTGAACTGGCCGTCCCTCAAGGCCTGCGCCGAGTACTTGAGAGAAGGCTGTGCAGACCGTGTAGCCATGGAGGAACTGGAGGACCTGGCGCAGATGGACAGGTTTTCCCTGTCGCGGCAGTTTCGAAAGGTCTTTGGAACGAGCCCGCACCGGTATCTCGTCATGCGGCGTCTTGAGAAGGCCAAGACCGAGCTGCATCAGGGAGCGTCACTTGCCGACGCGGCTTTTGCCAGCGGCTTTGCGGATCAAAGTCATCTGACACGTCACTTCAAGCGAACATTCGGGATGACACCCGGTCACTGGCGGCAGCTTTGCGCCGCCAGTATGGCTTAGCCCGATCGGAAAACGACCGGGGGCTTTGCCTTAAAGCTTGCTCGGCCCGAACTTGTTCGACCGCGGGAAGCCCGTGGGTGGCAGGCGACCGGCCTGACCGCGTTCGCCGCGCCAGTCCGCAAGCTCTTCCATTGTCCGGGTAAAACTGCGGCCGGAACTGTCGGTCCAGGTCAGGCCGTCTTCACCCTTGAAGACCCGAATGTCCGAGATGTTGCCGTCCCGGTAGCGCTGCAGGCGGACGCCGCGGCCGCGACCCATTTGCGGGATCTGTGCCATCGGGAATACCAGCAGTTTCCGGTTTTCACCGATGATGGCCACTTGGTCACCCGATGCCTCGACACAGATCGAGGCTTCCGCCGGAGCGCTGAGGTTGAGAACCTGCTTGCCCTTGCGCGTGTTGGCAACGACGTCGTCCTCGCTGACGACAAAACCACGCGCTTCGGTGGTTGCCAGGAGCAGGTTTCGGCCAGGTTTGTGAACGAAGGCGTTGACCACGTCCTGTGCTTCGTCCATTTCCACCATCAGACGTATCGGCTCGCCATGGCCGCGTCCGCCAGGCAGGCGGTCGGCACCAAGCGTGAAGAACTTGCCTCCGGTGGAGAACAGCAGGATCTTGTCCGTCGTCTCGGCGTGGAGTGACAGTTTCAGTTTGTCGCCTTGCTTGAACGCAACACCGGAAAGGTCCGTCTGGTGACCTTTCATCGCCCGGATCCAGCCCTTTTCGGAAATGATGACGGTGATCGGTTCCTTTTCGATCATCGCCTGCTGGATGTCGATCAGGTCCGTTTCCGGAGCTTCGGACTTGTCGGTTCGCCGCTTGCCGATTTCGGTTTCAGGGCCATAGACCTTGGAGATTTCCGCAATTTCCTTGGAGATCTTGGTCCACTGACGCGCATCGGAACCGAGCAGTTTGGTCAGGTCGTCCTTCTCGGCCGACAGCTTGTCGTGTTCCTTGCGGATTTCCATTTCTTCAAGCTTGCGCAAGGAGCGCAGGCGCATGTTGAGGATGGCTTCCGCCTGAACGTCCGACAGCTCGAAAGTCTGCATCAGTTCGGCTTTGGGTTCGTCCTCTTCGCGGATGATGCGAATGACCTCGTCCAGGTTCAGATAGGCGACGAGATAGCCTTCCAGAACTTCCAGACGGTGGTTGATCTGGCCGAGACGGTACTCGGAACGGCGGATCAGCACTTCCTTGCGGTGATCCAGCCATTCGCGCAGGACCTGTTTCAGGCCCATGACCATCGGCACCTTGCCCATGGAAAGGACGTTCATGTTCAAGGAGAACCGGTTTTCCAGGTCCGTCAGCTTGAACAGGGATTCCATGAGGATGTTTGCGTCGACATTGCGCGAACGCGGTACCAGGACGATGCGGATATCTTCGGCAGATTCATCGCGGATATCGTCAAGAAGCGGCAGCTTGCGCGCCGTCAGCAGTTCGGCAATCTTTTCGATCAGCCGCGATTTCTGCACCTGATAGGGGATCTCGGTGACGACGATCGCCCATTGCCCGCGGCCGAGATCTTCCACTTCCCAGCGGGCACGAACGCGGAAACTGCCGCGTCCGGTTTCATAGGCCTCGCGAATGGACCCCTGGTCCGACACCAGAAGACCGCCGGTCGGGAAATCCGGGCCCTTGATGTACTCCAGCAGCTCGCCGGTTTCCGCATTCGGGTTCTTGATCAGGTGTTGGCAGGCTTCACAGAGCTCGAACGCATTGTGCGGCGGAATGGAGGTCGCCATGCCAACGGCAATGCCCGACGAACCGTTGCCGAGAAGGTTCGGAAAGCCGCCCGGCAGAACGATCGGCTCCTTGTCCTCACCGTCATAGGTCTCACGGAAATCGACGGCGTTCTCGTCCAGGCCGTCCAGCAGCCGTTTGGCCGTGTCGGTCATGCGCGCTTCGGTGTAACGCATGGCAGCCGCGTTATCGCCGTCAACGTTGCCGAAGTTGCCCTGTCCGTCGATCAGCGGATAGCGCTGCGCGAAGTCCTGGGCGAGACGAACGAGGGCATCGTAGACCGCCTGGTCGCCGTGCGGGTGGTATTTACCGATCACGTCACCAACAACACGGGCACATTTCTTGAAGCCGGACCCAGGGTCCAGTTTCAAAAGGCGCATTGCGTAAAGCAGGCGCCTGTGCACGGGTTTCAAACCGTCGCGCACATCCGGCAAGGCCCGGTGCATGATGGTCGACAGTGCATAGGCCAGATAGCGCTCTTCCAGCGCATTCTTGAGATTGATGCTCTCAATGCCGCTTGGCGGCGGTGTCGTCTCTTTTCCCATACTTGCTTGCTAGCTGTTTCAGGCACGAGGTGCAATTCGCTAACTGCCTCGAATGGCCGGGAACAGCGGATTTTCAACGGATTTCACACGTCTGTGGGTGAATTTCTATCCGCCACAGGCGAAGGCAGGAGAGTACGGAAGGCGTGCGAGCAAGAAGTCCATTCAAAGAAAAACTCGAAGTAAAATATCGAAAACTGCGAAGCTTCCTTAATGTCATGTCAAGGAGAGAGCGGTATTAATCCAAGAAAGGCTGCGGATTTTACCGATGCCGGGTTAAACTTTGGAACATGCCTGAATGGGTTCAAACTGGTTGACGTCGGCCGTGACGGCTTTCAAAACGTGGGTTGCTGGTGATAGTGGCGACCCGGACGTTGCCCTTGCGCAATATCAGTTCATCCAGCGCCAGACACCGTTCCTCTACATGATGAGCCTGGCTGGCGGTTGGGGTTTGTCGGTGACGCACTGGTCGGTTGCTCCGATCGCTCTGACGCTTGTGGTGCCGCTACTCGTGACCGCCTTCGCCGTGCAGCGGATCGTGACGGTTCGCAGGCGCCAGAAAGAAACGCCGAGCCACGCTGAAATTCTTGCCTGGCAGAAGCAGGCCAAGGTCCTGGCGGTGGTTTCGCCTGCGATTTTCTCGGTCTGGGTTCTGTCGCTTTTTCCCTATGGCGGGCCATACCTGCAGGTTCAGGTGGTCTTCACGATTGCCGTCGCCAATCTGGTGCTGCTTTTCTGCCTGATCCATTTTCGCGCGGTTGCCCTCATCAACGCCTTCTGCGCCAACACCTTGTATTTTATATACTTTGCCATCGCAGGCGAGCATGTCTTCACCTATTTCGCGCTCTATGGAATAGCGGCTTCCATGGGGGCCTTCTTCATCCTGAACAACCACTATCGCGGCTTCATCAAACTGATCCGCACGGGCAGGGATCTGAAACGTCATTCCGAGGAACTGGAACACAAGCAGGATGAAACCCAGAAACTGAGTGATCTGAACTACTACATCGCGAACCACGATCACATGACCGGTCTGCCCAACCGGCGTTGCTTTCTTCTGGAACTGGACCAAAGCTTCAGGTCGGCTCGCCAGTCGGGAGAACCGCTGTCGTTATGCGTATTCGATCTGGGAGGCCTCAGGGCCATCAACAACATCTATGGGCTCAACACCGGAGATCAGATCCTTCTTGAGGTCGTGCGGCGGCTGAAATCCAAGCTCGCGCCGCAAATGTTCGTGGCCCGGATTGCCGGTGACGAGTTCGCATTATTAGCCGTTGGGGACGAAGCAGCCTTTTCGGATGTCAGCAGTTTCTTTGACGAATTGTTTGCGGAGAGTTGCCAACTGCCGGAAGCCAGCATGAAGCTGAACTATGCCGCCGGTATAGCTCATCTGGATGAAAGCGTTCTGTCACCGACGGACCTGCTGGAACACGCCGTCTACGTTCTCCAGGAAGCAAAACTCAATCGGAACGAGCCGGTTGCCGTCTTCGGACCGCGCCACAGCGAACAGATGCTGTCCCACGCCAGAGTTACCCAGGCGCTGCAGTCGGCGGACATTGAAGCCGAATTGTCGGTTGCCTTTCAACCGATCGTGGATGTGGCACACAATCGGATTACGGGTGTGGAATGTCTTGCCCGTTGGAACAGTCCGTTGCTGGGCAATGTGCCGCCAGGTGAGTTCATCCCGATTGCCGAACGTTGCGGAGTGATCAACAGGCTGACGCTGGTCTTGTTGCGCAAGGCGCTTGAAGCCGCTCGTCACTGGCCAGCCGATCTGAAGCTGTCTTTCAACCTGTCGGCAAGCAACCTGTCGTCCCGTGGTTTCGTGCAGGAGATACTCGACCTGTTGGCGAGCTTCGGATTTGAGCCAGGGCGACTGCATTGCGAAGTGACGGAAACTTCCGTGATGTGGGATTTCAAGGAAGCGAGCCGGGCGATCCTGGCCTTGAAGGAAACCGGGATCCGTCTGTCACTCGACGATTTCGGCACCGGTTATTCGAGCCTTTCCCATGTTCACAAGCTGCCCCTCGACTGCATCAAGGTCGATCGAAGTTTCGTCCACGGAATTCGGCCGGATACAGCCGGATATGGCATCGTCAAGTCGCTGTTGGCCCTCAGCCGCGACATGGGCATTGCCTGCGTTGTCGAAGGCGTTGAAACGGAAGAAGAACTGTCCGTTCTAAAAAGTCTCGGCACAAGCGAAGTGCAGGGCTACCTGTTTTCCAGGCCGCTTTCCGAAGCGGATCTTGGACGCCTGTTTGCCAAAGGCATGACCCTTTCCAGCGGCACTATGCAATCGGACGACCCTCCGGTTGCTTTGGAGGCTGCCCAGGCAGGATGAAGGCGCGTCGTCTAAATACCTTTGGTTGCAGGAAAGGATTGTAGGAATCAGCACCGTCCCTTAGACCGTCGAAAGGTTTATTCAGCCGCACTGCCAATCGTGTGGTTCCTTTGCTGGGGGGGGCATGGCTTCCAAACGCAAATCTTTTCGCTGGCTCTTGGTCGGTTTGGTAGCGCTGGTTCTGGTCGCGGTCGCGGTGTCCTGGAACGATTTTTACCTGCTGCGCCTGAAAACCTATTCCAATCTTTCAAGCAACATGCGTCCGACCCTGGAGGTCGATGAAGTTGTTCTTGCGACAAAAATCTTCCCCTCAATGGGCGAGCACTATGAGCCAGTCCGCGGAGACGTAATCGTTTTCACTATCGCCGCCAAAAGAGCGAACGATTATATGAAAAGGGTCATCGGCTTGCCTGGCGAGCGCATACGGCTTCAGGACGGCGTGGTGCTGATCAATGATGTGCCTGTTCCACGTCAGGCCCTTGCAGACTATCGCTACGAGCATCGAGACGGCTCAGAGATCTCTGCTCCGCGGTTCAGGGAAACTTTGCCAAACGGTAGAAGTTACGAAGTTCTGGATCTCGATCCGCAAGGAGAAATGGACACGACAAGAGAATATGTCGTGCCCGACGGTCATCTGTTTGTAATGGGCGACAATCGGGACAATTCGGTCGACAGTCGTTACACGGATTACATCGGATATGTACCGCTGAGTGGGGTCTCCGCTGTCGTTGAGATGATCCTTCTTCCGAAAGGCGAGGGCAGTTCGCTGTGGCAGCCGCAGCAGCCGGGTTCAAGTTAGCACGTGACCCTGAACGGTCAGAAATTCCAGGGAAATTCGGTTCGGTAACGCTTCTCAAGGGCGGAGAGTACCTGGCTTCGCGTGCCGCCGTCCCTGGTGCCATGTTCCTGCAGGTATCTGTTCAGAAAAAAGCTTGTCAGGTCGAACCCCTGGGTGACATCAGCCCAGGTCAGCTCACTACCGGCCTGCCGTTGCCCCTCAAGAAGAAAGCCGGGCAGGGGCAGCAGACGGTCATGATAGGGCGTGCCGGCTTCCCGGCAGACCGCACGGGCGGATTTCGGCGACACGTAAGCCAGGTCTTCGTTGCTGCCTGTGGCGGCGCAGGACGAAAGATCGAGACCGATGCCGAGGTCGCGCAATACCTCAAGCTCGAAACGGACCAGAAGCGCGGCTGCCGCGTCCGAAGCCTCCAGATGGTCCAGAACCACCGTTAGCGCATTGAACAGTCTCGGGTAGGCGTGGCGTTCGGGCAGGAGACGGAGCAGAAAGGCCAGATGCTGAAGCGCGGCCAGACCGAGGCTGCTGGTCATGAGGTCACCCGCCCGCAGGGTTTCCGGCTCTATGTGAAATTGACCGAGATGGTCGGAAAGGCGTGCCTTCCAGGTGAGGGTAAGCTCGTTGCCGGGCTGCAGAACAGGCCGGTGCCGCCGAGAGCGGCCACCACGGACGAGACCGAGGTGGCGGCCATGATCCAGCGTCATGGCCTCCAGAATGACATCGTTTTCGCCGTGTTTGCGGGTGGTCAGCACCACGCCGCGTCCGCTCCATTCCAAGGGCCGTTTCCCGTTTCATGTCAGGCCGGGAGTTTGGCGGATTCGGCGATCCGCGCAAATTATTTCGGAAATTCCAGTCCCATTTCCCGGTAACGCTCCGGATCGTCCGCCCAGTTCTCCCGAACCTTCACGAACAGGAACAGGTGGACGGGAGCTTCGATGATTTCCGAGAGCTCTTCGCGTGCTGCCTGTGAAATCGCCTTGATCGTCTGTCCGCGTTTGCCGAGCACGATGGACTTCTGGCTGTCCCGCTCCACGTAGATGGTCTGTTCGATCCGGGCCGACCCATCCTTGCGGGCCTGCCACTGTTCCGTCTCCACGGTGGAGATATAGGGCAGTTCCTCATGCAGGCGCTCGAACAGCTTTTCGCGGGTGATTTCGGCGGCAAGAATGCGCAGGGGCAGGTCCGACGGCTGGTCTTCCGGAAAGAGCCAGGGGCCGTCCGGAACCTTGGACGCGAAATAGTCCAGGATGGTTTCGGTGCCGTCGCCGGTCAGAGCCGAGACCATGAAGGTTTCTTCAAAAGAGACGAATTCGTTGATCTTCTGCGCCAGCTGAAGAAGTTTTTCACGCTTGGCGACATCGGTCTTGTTGAGGATCAGAACCTTCGGTGCCTGCTGGCTGGACAGGCGCTTGAGGATGTTCTCCACTTCCTCGGTCAGGCCTTTGCGGGCATCGACCAGAAGCGCGATCAGGTCGGCATCGCGCGCACCGCCCCAGGCGGTGTCGACCATGGCGCGATCGAGCCGGCGCTTGGGCTTGAAAATGCCCGGCGTGTCGATGAACACCAGCTGTGCCGCGCCGTGCATGGCCACGCCACGCACAATGGTGCGTGTTGTCTGCACCTTGTGCGTAACGATGGAGACCTTGGTGCCGACAAGCTGATTGATCAGCGTCGATTTGCCGGCGTTAGGCGCGCCTATCAGGGCAATGAAACCCGCCCTGGTATCAGCAGGCATCTCCGGCAGCGGCTCGGGCAGCGGCATGTCGAAACGGCCGGTGGGGGCCTGAAAGCCGTTGTCGTCATCTTCGTCCATCGGACCATCGTTGGTCGTGTTTTCGTTCAAGCTGTCTTATTCCTTCCAGACGCCTTCCCGGCGCAATACGGCCTCTGCCGCATTCTGTTCCGCAATCCGTTTGGAACCACCCTTGCCTTCGCCTGGCGGCAGCCCCTGAACGGTCACCGACACGGTGAAATTCGGTGCGTGGTCCGGTCCGTCCCGGCCTGTTACATCATATCGCGGTGTCGGCAGGCTCTTCGATTGTGCCCATTCCTGCAGCGTTGTCTTGGCGTCGCGCAGTGGACCCGACCAGGATAGCATACGCGGCTCCCAAAGGCGCGTAATGAAGCTTTCGGCTGCCTCAAACCCGCCGTCCAGGTAAATCGCGGCAATGACAGACTCGCAAATATCGGCGAGCAGGGCGGTTTTCTTCCGGCCCCCGGTCTGTGCTTCTGCAAGCCCGATGCGCATCGCATCGCCGACACCAAGTTCCTGGGCGATTTCCGCGCAGGTTTCGCGCTTGACCATGTGGTTGAAGCGCCGCGCCAACTCACCTTCGTCAGCCTTGGGAAAATGCTTGTGCAGCATGGAAGCTATCACGAGGCCGAGAACCCGGTCGCCAAGGAACTCCAGACGCTGATAACTGCCCGACACTGTTTCAGACGGTGCAAGGGCACTGGCATGAGTCAGCGCGACCCGCAGGAGTTCCAGGTCCTGAAACTCGTATTGCAGTGCCGTTTTCAGGGCCGAAATCGGACCTGGTTGATGCAGTTGTCTTTTCATGCAGCCTGCTTCGGCGGCGTTCCGCCAAAGCCCCGGTTAGAGTGTCCGGCCAATCCGTTCCCAGCGAACGCTCCACGGCCAGGACCAGATATGCCAGGCAGGAGTTCCGTCCTTGACGGAGAAGAACAGGATTTCGGCACGGCCCATGAAGTTTTCGAACGGAACGTAGCCGACCCTGTTCAGATAACGGCTGTCGACGGAGTTATCGCGGTTGTCGCCCATCATGAAGTAATGGCCTTCGGGCACCTTGTACTCGCGGGTGTTGTCCACCTCTCCGCGTGTCGTCAGGTCCAGGGTTTCATAAGAAACGCCGTTCGGCAGGGTTTCCCGATAGCGCGGAACCCGGCGTACGATGCCGGATGGAGACTGTTCGATGAAATCATCGATCTTTTCGCGCTTGACCGGTTCGCCATTGATATGCACCACGCCGTCGATCACCTGAATGGTATCGCCAGGCAGTCCGATCACGCGCTTGATGTAGTCCACGGACGTGTCGGTCGGAAGCTTGAAAACAGCGACGTCACCGCGTTCCGGTTCGGAAGACCAGATGCGACCGCTGAACGGGCCCAGGCCGAAAGGGAAGGAATAGCGGGAATATCCATAGCTGAATTTGGAGACGAACAGATAGTCGCCGATCAGCAAGGTATCCTTCATCGAGCCGGATGGAATGTTAAACGGCTGGAACAGGAATGTTCGCACGATCAGGGCAAGCAACAGCGCCTGGACAACAACCTTGATGGTTTCGGCGAGGCCGCTGTCCTTATCCTTCTTGTTTTCCGTCACGCTCATTTTGTCCCTTGATCAAATTTGTCCGGCGTTCTGGTCTGCATCGCCGCGTACAGCCGGACTCTTATCCGCTAGCGCCTGCCAACGCAATGAGAGGAAGGCCCTTGAGGCTGGGCTTTCAGGGGGAATCCGCCCTTGGCGGTTCGGGCCAGTCGGTCGGCCACGCCGAAATGACGACAAATGCCTGCGCAAGCGGATAATCATCCGTAATGGTCAGATCAATCGTGGTCCTGAAACCGGCAGGCGCCATTGCCTGCAATCGTTCGGCAGCGCCCCCGGTCAGCGCAATGGTGGGTTTGCCAGAAGGAAGGTTCACCACGCCCATTTCCCGCCAGGCGACCCCCATGCGAATGCCGCTGCCAAGTGCCTTCGAGCAGGCTTCCTTGGCCGCAAACCGTTTTGCATAGGATGCGGCGCGCTCGGCGCGCTTGTCAGATTTTGTCCGCTCGATTTCTGTGAAGACCCGGTTGGTAAAGCGCTCGCCGAATCTTTCGAGAGTTTTCTCGATCCGGCGGATATCGATCAGATCGCTGCCAATTCCAAGGATCATGGCCTTGCTTTCCAGGTTGCGGCGGGATGGGTTCTTGGTCCCGGTCTTAGTTGGACAGGTCGTCCACGAAAATCAAGCGCTGCCGTCTTCTTCGACAGTGTTGCCCGGGGCAGGGAACAAACGGCCATGTTTGCCGGCGCCCTTGTCGGCCAGCTTGTTTCTGCGGCGGCGCTGGTAGACCTCGACGCTCTTGTAAACGACCACATAGGAGACCGTTCCAACGATCAATCCAAGAGGAACCGCACCGATGAACATCGGTTTGAGCATTGGCCAGAGCGCGTCGAGAGATTTTTCGAAAAGACCTTGCTGAAACTGCTGGTGAACCTGATGCGGGTCCGCCTTTGGAGCGCGCCCGTGGATGATCCACTGCCCGATTTTGAAGGTGAAGGCCCAAATGAACGGGAACGTCAGTGGATTGCCGACGGACGTTCCAAGCGCTGCTGCTATCATGTTGCCGCGCACCAGGTAGGCAAGTGCGAAAGCGGTCAGGAAATGGAAGCCGACAAGAGGTGTGCAGGAGGCGAAGGCGCCCGCGGCAAAGCCAAGGGCAATCGCGTGGGGTGTCGCCGTGAGGCGCAAGACGCGCTTGCCGAAATAGCGGGTCGACCGCGCCCAGCTGTTCCGGGGCCAGACGGCAACGCGCAGTCGCTCAATCCGTGTTGGCCTATTTCTCCGGCGAAACAGCATGGTCTAAGGTTCGTTCCCGTCTTTTATCGTTCAGCTCAGTCCGCGGCTGCCAGGTTTGACAGCTGGCAAGGCGGCAAGTTCCGGCGGCAGGTTGTCAGGTTCATAGGCCGGAACCTTGTATTCTGCCAGAGCAATCACCGGAACCGAGGCGTCAGCCTCGCCGCCGGAGCGGTCGATCAGGCAGGCAACACCCAGGACTTCAGCACCAAGAGCTTTCAACGAGGTTACCGTTTCCCGACTCGATAGGCCGGTCGTGACAATATCCTCTACAACAATGACACGGGCGCCTTGCGGCATTTCGAAGCGGCGCAGCCGAAACTCCCCGTCCTCGCGCTCCACCCACATGGCGGGAACGCCAAGATGGCGGGCGGTTTCGTAGCCCGGAATAAGACCACCGAGCGCCGGCGATACGATGTAGTCGATCTGGCCCAGGCCGGAGGCGCGGATCTTGTCGGCGAGTGCCTTGCAGAGCTTTTCCGTCTTGTCCGGATACATGAACACGCGGGCCTTCTGCAGAAATACCGGGCTGCGCAGACCGGAGGTCAGAATGAAGTGACCCTCCAGAAAGGCGCCGGCCTCGCGGAATACGGCCAGAACTTCATCGCGTGTCATTATCAGATCCCCTCAAGTTCTTTGGCAGCGGCGGGTCTTCCATGGTCAAGCGGCTGTGTCACTCACCGGCAAGCCGCCTTGTCCTTATGTGCCTGCTACCGTTTGTAATCTAGCCGTTCACACGGCTGACGCTGGAAACATTAGGCTTGGTTCGCAGCTGATTTATGATCCTGTTCAGGTGTTTCAGGTCCCAGACTTCAAGATCGATGATCATCTGATGGAAGTCCGAGGCTCGCTGCATCATCTTGACGTTGTCGATGTTGCCGCTGTTTTCGCCGATCACCTGCGCGATGGTTGCCAGGGAACCAGGTTCGTTTGCAGCCGAAATGTCCAGACGTGCTGGGAATCGTTCCGGATTGTTGACGTCGATGTCCCAGCGAACGTCGACCCAGCGCTCCGTCTGGTCGTCGAATTCCTTCAGGGACGGCGATTGTATTGGATAGATGGTCAGTCCTTCGGACGGGGTCAAGATGCCGACGATACGGTCGCCGGGAACAGCACCGCCATCGGGAGCAAAAGTAACCGGGATGTCGCCGGACAGACCACGAATGGGAAGGGCAGGACCTTCTTCAGGCTCGCCACTCTCGCCGGCAGCTGCCTTGTCTGCATCCAGTTCGCCGGGCGGAATGCGGAACTTCAGTCCGTGGCCCTGTTTCAGGCCGAACCAGCCTTCTTCCAGTGGCGGGCCGGAAATGGCAACGCGCTCGTCCTGATAGTCCGGGTGAGCCGATTTCAGAACCAGTTGGGCGGAAAGATCCCCGCGTCCGACGGCAGCCAGCAAGTCGGCGACGCTGGCCTGGTGCAGGAGATCGAGGATCGCTTCCAGCAGGTCTTCCGAATAGGCTTTTTCGGCTCTGGCGAATGCGCGCTTCAGAATATGTTCGCCAAGGGCTCCATATTGCTTGCGCACGGATTCCCTGGTGGCGCGACGGATCGCGGCGCGGGCCTTGCCGGTAACGGCAATCGCTTCCCAGGCCGGTGGCGGGGTCTGCGCGGGCGAACGGATGATTTCGACCTCGTCGCCGTTATGCAGCTCGGTCACCAGCGGCATGATCTTGCCGTTGATCTTGCAGCCGACACATGTGTTGCCGATACCGGTATGAACCGCATAGGCGAAATCGATCGGCGTCGCGCCTCGGGGCAGGGCGATCAGACGGCCCTTTGGGCTGAAGCAGAAAACCTGGTCATGGAAAAGTTCCAGCTTGGTGTTTTCCAGGAATTCTTCCGGCGTGTCGCCCTGAGCCAGCAGTTCGGTCGTGCGGCGCAGCCATTCAAAGGCGCGGCAGTCTTCCGTATGCCGGGCGATATTGCGTCCGCCGAATTCCCCGTCCTTGTAAAGCGCATGTGCGGCGATACCGTATTCGGCCACCCGATCCATGGAAATGGTCCGGATCTGCAGTTCCACACGCTGGCGGGACGGTCCGACAATCGTGGTGTGGATCGACTTGTAGTCGTTCTGCTTGGGCGTGGAGATATAGTCCTTGAACCGGCCGGGAACGGTCGGCCAGGTCGTGTGAATGACACCCAGCACGCGGTAGCAGGCTTCCACGGTGCCGACAGTGACGCGGAACCCGTAGATATCGGACAGCTGCTCGAAGCCGATAGCCTTTCGCTGCATCTTGCGAAAGATGGAATAGGGGCGTTTTTCTCGGCCCTTCACGAGGGCGGCCATTCCCCGTTCGCTAAGGCGTTCGGTCAGCGTTGTCTCGATGTCCAGGATCAGATCGCGGTTGCGTTCGCGCAGATCGACCAGACGGTCGGTGATGGTTTCATAAGCTTCGGGGTTGAGCGTATGGAAGGCAATGTCTTCCAGCTCTTCGCGCATGTCGTGCATGCCCATGCGTCCGGCGAGCGGCGCATAGATTTCCATCGTTTCTTCCGCGATCCGCCCACGCTTGTGCTCCGGCATGTGGTGGAGCGTGCGCATGTTGTGCAGACGGTCAGCCAGCTTGACCAGAAGCACGCGGACGTCATCGGCAATCGCAAGCAGAAGCTTGCGGAAGTTTTCTGCCTGCTTGGCCTTCTGGGAAACCAGGTCCAGGCGCTTGATCTTTGTCAGGCCTTCGACCAGCTTGCCGATTTCCTCGCCAAACAGGGAGTCGATCTCGGCCCGGGTCGCGTCGGTGTCCTCGATCGTATCATGCAGCAAGGCAACGGCAATGGTGGCGTCGTCCAGGCGCAGGTCCGTGAGGATCGCGGCAACTTCAAGCGGATGGGAGAAATAGGGGTCGCCAGACGCACGCGTCTGGGTACCATGCTTTTGCATGGCATAGACGTAAGCCTTGTTGAGCAAGGCTTCGTCGGCGTCCGGATTGTAGCGCGTAACTCGTTCAACGAGTTCGTATTGACGCATCATGGCCGCAACCGACCCTGGCAAACGGCTGAGACATCAGCGGGACAGACAAAAATCGCCCGAAGCGCCGGGGAAACCCCGTCGCGCTTCAGACGAACTTGTGAACTCAAATCAGACGTCGTCGGTCCGCTCCGGCGGAACGAGGCCTTCGAGGCCGCGCAGAAGGTCTTCTTCCGACATGCGGTCGAATTCGACCGCGCTGTCGTCAACGTTGTTGACCTGCGTCATCTGATGCTGGTTCGAGGACGGAACCATCGGCACGGCTTCGGCCTCGGGCTCATCCACTTCCACATATTTCTGCAGCGAGTGGATCAGGTCCTCTTTCATGTCTTCCGGGCTGACGGTCTGCTCGGCAATCTCGCGCAGCGCAACAACGGGGTTCTTGTCGTTGTCACGGTCAATGGTCAGCGGCGAGCCGCTCGAGATCATGCGAGCGCGATGCGCAGCAAGCAGCACCAGCTCAAACCGGTTTTCGACCTTGTCGATGCAGTCCTCGACGGTCACGCGCGCCATTCGACGTCTCCATAGGCTTAAGGAACTTGAAGAAACAGCGTATAGTGTTCACGTTTCCAAAAAGCAACCCCTTGTCAAATTTGAGAGGAGGAGGTCAGATACCGGAACGCATAGGCAAAGAATCCGCGGTTTTTTTGCCTGATTTGGCGCACGCTACTCGCTTTTGCATTGCGGCACTCCAATATTATGGTGTAGGCCACTAGTAACGGCCCTTTTCAGAATCAGAAGGCCGTTGACAAAACAAAACGATAAGCTGTGTGACGCCACGGAATACGCGGTAAACTTACAGCAAAATATACGTCGCCTTATAGAGTGTGCGTGGAATTGGTCGCGGGAAGCCAGTTCCTTCTACGCCAAATTGCAAGAGCGACGTGTATGACTCGGAAAGGTTTCAAATAAGATGTTTGACGCTCGAGAAAAAGTTGCTTTGTTCATTGATGGAGCGAACTTGTACTCAACGGCCAAGGCAATTGGTTTTGACATCGACTACAAACGTTTGCTGAAAGAGTTCCAGGGACAGGCGTATCTCCTGCGGGCGTACTATTACACCGCACTGATCGAAGATCAGGAGTATTCCTCCATCCGTCCGCTGATCGATTGGCTTGACTATAACGGCTACAAGGTCATCACCAAACCGGTGAAGGAATTTGTCGACAGTGCCGGCCGCCGCAAGGTGAAAGGCAACATGGACATTGAACTTGCCGTCGATGCCATGGAACTGGTCGAGTCCGTTGATCACGTGGTGCTGTTCTCAGGCGACGGCGATTTCCGCTCCCTGGTTGAGGCGCTGCAGCGCAAGGGCCGCAAGGTGAGCGTTGTGTCGACCTTGAAGACCCAGCCGCCGATGATCGCTGACGACCTGCGTCGCCAGGCCGACCACTTCATCGATCTGGCCAGCCTTGCCAACAAGATCGGCCGTGATCCGTCCGAACGTCCTGCCCGTCCGCAGACCCCCGCGCAAGTCGATGAAGACGACGAGGACGACGACTACTGAGGCTTGATCGGGCAATGTCCGACTATATCGCAGACCATGGGCCAGTCGATCCCCCATCAGATTGTCCGGCCTGTCCCCGCCTTGTTGCCCTGCGTGAAGAGCTGAAAGTTGCCTATCCCGACTGGCACAACGCGCCGGTTCCGTCATTCGGAGCCGACGCGCCGCGTCTTCTGATCATCGGCCTGGCCCCGGGCATGAAAGGGGCGAACTGCACGGGCCGCCCCTTTACAGGGGACTATGCGGGAGATCTCCTCTACCAGACCATGATCGAATTCGGTTTTGCCGAAGGGACCTATAAGGCCCGGCCGGACGACGGTCTGCAGTTGAAGGATTCGATGATCACCAACGCGGTGCGCTGCCTGCCGCCGCAGAACAAGCCAACCGGCGCGGAAATCAAGACCTGCCGCCCGTATCTTTTGTCGACGCTGGATGCCAATCCGTCGATCAAGGCTGTGCTTGCTCTCGGCCGGATCGCGCATGAGACTTTTCTGTCGGCCCTGGATCAGCGTCGGGCATCTTTCGCCTTTGCCCACGGCGCACGGCACGAGCTTCCCGGAACGGGACTGACGCTTTTCGACAGTTATCACTGCTCTCGCTACAACACCAACACAGGCCGCCTCACCGAGGAAATGTTCCACTCGGTCTTCAGGCAGATCCGCTCGTTTATTCCTTAGGAACACGAAGGTTTAACGCTCTCGTCGCAGTTCGGTGATGTCGATAAAATTATCAGCCGTTTCTCGAGCGCAGCACCCCCTTCCAACCTCATCCTGAGGAGGACCGTCAGGTCCGTCTCGAAGGATGGGAACTTGCTCAAGAGTGTGTCGCCCATCCTTCGAGACAGCGCTGACGCGCTTCCTCAGGATGAGGTGTTGGGGTGGGAGCTGCCGCAATTTAGAGGAGAGGGCAGGCGTGCGCCGCCTTCCACACGGTCATTCCTCTGAGTGCGGTTCCGTTTGATAGGCCTCAGCGTCGACAACGAGCCAGCCGTTGGGGCCAAGATGTTCCTGCGGTTTGAAGCGGGCCTTGTAGGCCATCTTCTGGGAGCCGTTGACCCAATAGCCAAGATAAACGTAGGGCAGGTTCATTTTCCGGGCCCGCTCTATGTGATCCAGGATCATGTAGGTGCCGAGCGGGGTCTTGGTGTAGTCGGGGTCGTAGAAGGAATATACCATCGACAGCCCGTCCGAGAGCTGGTCGGAAAGGGCAACGCCCAACAACGGGCCTTCGCCGGCTCCGGTAATGAAGCTGTTCGGACCGCGTTGGCGATACTCCAGGACAATCGTTTCGACATGTGTGTCTTCGACCATCATTGCGTAGTCGAGGACACTCATTTCCGTCATGCCGCCGTTTTCGTGTCGGGCTTGAAGATAATCGCGGAAGAGATCGTATTGTTCGGCAGACGGGCTGGGCGGCAGACGGGCACCAACGATGTCCGATCCGGATTTCCAGACCCGCTTGAACGACTTGCTCCACTTGAAATCGTCGACACGGACGCGAACCGAGATGCAGGCCTGGCACCGTTCGCAGGCCGGGCGGTAGGCGATATTTTGACTGCGCCGGAAACCGCCCTGCGTCAGCACCTCGTTGAGGGCGGGAGCGCCATGGCCGACAAGATGGGTAAAGACCTTGCGCTCTTGTTTTCCCTCAAGATACGGGCAGGGCGCTGGCGCCGTAAGGTAGAACTGCGGATGATCTGTGGGGTGCCGTGTCACCGTTTTGTCCCGCGAAACCTTTAGATTTGTTCTCTATTCCCGGTCCTATAGTCCGTAATACCATGGCGCGACCAGAGAGAAGGTCAACCATAAAATGAGCGCAAGCGGTGTGCCAGCTCGCACAAAGTCGTTGAACTTGTAGTGACCCGGACCCATCACGATCAGGTTGGTCTGATAGCCGATCGGCGTCGCAAACGATGAATTGGCCGCAATAATCAGGCAGACGACGAAGGCTTCGGGGCTCGCACCGATCTGATTTGCCAGATTGATCGCAATCGGTGTGAACAGGACAGCCGCCGCGTTGTTCGACAGGAAGTTCGTCAGGATCATCACGATGAAGAACAGGGCCGACAGCATCACGGTCGGTGATGCCCCGGCGAGCAAATGAACCAGTCCGGTAGCAATCGCATTCGCACCGCCGGTTCCCTCCAGTGCAACGGCAGCCGCAAGCGAGGCGCCCACCAGCATGAAGATGCGGCTGTCGATGGCGCGCATGGCCTGGCGGATGTTGAGACATCCCGATACAATCATGGCGAAGGTCCCGGCCACGGCGGTGGTGACAATGGGAACAAGGCCGCTGGCAGCCAGCGCGACAACAAGAGCGAAGATGACAAGCGCCCGTGGCGCATAGCGTTTGCGCGGTACTTCGGCCATCGACCAGTCCAGCAGCAGCACGTCGCGATTACCGCGCAGGCGCGCGATCGCCTCTTCGCTGCCGGCCACCAGAAGCACGTCACCCGCTTCCAGGCGAATGTCGTTCATCGCCATGCGCGGCATGCGGCTGCGGCGCTGGATGCCCATCACCAGACAGCCGGTGTCGGTGTAAAAGCCCGACTGGGGCAAGGTGCGTCCCATCAGCCGGGACGCGGGGGCCACCACCACTTCCGCCAGGCTGATCGTGCCGGCAGGTGCCTGAGCCTCGCGGCCGGAGTTGCTGGTATCTGAATCAGCTTCCATCAGCGGCTGCCGGCGAGCCAGAGCATTGGCAAGGGCTGCACGCGTCGCCGCCACGATCACCGTATCGCCGGGAGAGAGCACCACGTTTTCAAACGGGGGAAGGATTGGCTTCTGGCCTCGCTGAACCAGTCTCACCGTCATGTCCTTCAACTGCGGGAACATGCCGGATACGGATTCCACGCCCACCAGCGGATGACCATAGGTGATTTCGATCTGGGCGATGAACTGCTTGCCGGAGGAGCTCTGGAACTCTTCCGCCATGGTTTTGCGCACCGGAAGCAGCTTCGGCATGATGAACAGCACATAGATCGAGCCGACACCGGCGATGATCAGTCCGATTGGCGTGAAGCTGAAAAAGGTCAGTTTGAGATCGGAACTTTGCGCCGCGAAATTTGCTACCAGCAGGTTGGTCGACGAACCGATCAACGTCGTCATGCCGCCAAGGATCGCGAGGAAAGACAGGGGCATCAGAACACGGGCCGGCGATTGGCCGACCGTGGCGGCAACAGCAGTCAGGATCGGCAGAAACATCACCACAACAGGGGTGTTGTTCAAGAATGCGCTGAGCGCCGCGACAGTCAGGAGAACAGGGATCGCAGCCCGCAGCGACCGTCCGCGCGTCATCTTGACGATCGCCTTTGCCGGTGCTTCCAGCGCATCGGTCTGGAACAGTCCCTGACCGATGATCAGGAGGCAGATGACTGTTATCAGCGCCGGGTTTGAGAAGCCGGACAGGAAGTCGCCGGTGGTGATAAGCGAACCGTCCGGTCTCTCGACCGGAAATACCGAAAAGATGACAATGAAGGCGGAAACGGACCCGAGAGCTATTGTTTCAATCGCGTACCGCTCGACGGCGTACAGGACGACAGTGGACGCGATCACCACGAAGGTCAGCGCCATTGCAATATCAACTGAGTCCATTCACCTGCCCAAAGCCACCTTGGCCAATTTCACGAACCTGCACTTTAAAGCAGGCGGTCCCGGCAATGGAAGAGCCTTAAGATAATATTGCCGTTGATATATTCCTTTGAGGCAATGACACTGTCAAAGTTCATGTGCCGTTACCGCGATTTGATCCGATTAATGGGAACCCGGACTGGCGATCCGCGTTGAAGAAGTCATGAAATCAGATAACCCAATTTCGCCTTCGTTCCCGAAAGACCTGCCTTCGCTGGTCTTGTTTCTGGCAGTTGTTTTGGGTGTCGGCATCACGATCGGCGTTTTGAACACCCCAGGCGCCTGGTACGAGGCCTTGCAGAAGCCGCCGTTCAATCCACCCAACTGGGTGTTCGCGCCTGCCTGGACCATTCTTTACATTCTGATAGCGATTGCCGGCTGGCGGACATTCCTTCGGGCACCCGATAGCCGCGTGATGAAAATCTGGTACGGGCAGATGGTTCTCAACTGGATCTGGTCGCCACTCTTTTTCACGCTCCACTTCATGTGGACGGCTTTTGCCGTGATCGCGGCGATGCTCTACCTGATCCTGAACTTTATCGGTGGAAGCTGGCAAACCGATCGTTTGTCCGCGCAGCTGTTCATTTCCTATGCGCTCTGGACCTGCTTTGCCGGAGTATTGAACCTGTCGCTGGCTCTCTTGAACTGACCTTACGCCTGGCCGCGCACATAGCCTTGATGGGAGGCCGAGTTGATCACCACCGTTCCCAGTACGAGGTCGTGCAGCAGGCGTTTACGGTCGGAAAACAGTGACACCAGCAAAACAAGCGGTGTCAGCAAAGAGACCGAAAACCAGAACAGGATGACATGGACGGCTGCCAGAAGCGGGTAGGGCTTTGCGCCATACCAGAGGCGCATTTCCAGTCCCATCGCACGCATGCCCAGGGTTGACGCCTGCGGGCCACCAAGGGTGAAGGCGACATAGAGCAGCGCAACCGCCGTCGGCAGGATGCCGTAAAGCAGGAAGCCGAGACCCAGCGTAAAGACACCCAGGAAGAACACCACGATGCCGGCACCGAAGGTGAATAGCGTGATCACGATCAGATCGATGAAGAAGGCAAAGATGCGCCGGCTGCGCACGCCGGAAAACAGCTCCGGATTGCTCACAGGATCGAAAACGTCCTGACGGGCATAATCGGAGGTGGTTTCAGCTGACATGGTTCGGCTCCCTTGGGTTCGATGATCAACATGTGGTGATTTGGAGCGGGTTTCGCAAATCATTTGCCGGGTGAAGCCGAACCGTTCCGCGGGCAATCCACGCCAACCCCTCATCCTGAGGAAGCGCGGAGCGCTGTCTCGAAGGATGGGCGGCATACTCCGGAGCAAGGAGCCCATCCTTCGAGACGGTCCTCCTGTCCTCCTCAGGATGAGGTCGGTGTGTGGAGTGTCCGCATCAATAGCCGTGTAATGAAGGACTGAGGTGGCAGTCCTTCAGTCCATCCGCTCGCCGATTTCCAGGTAACGCACCACGAAGGCACGTTCGCGCAGCGCGGCGACGATATGCTCGCCATGCGGGCGGTCAAAGGCCTCGAAGGTGACGTCCAGCGTTGCGCCTTTTGCGGGAACATTGAGGAACAGGCGATGGTGTTCAACGTCGACCACGTTGCCCTGCATGTCACCGATAACGGTTGCGATTTCACCCAGAACGCCGGGGCGGTCAGGCGTGTCGATCCGGATCGAGACCAGTTTGCCATCGCGTGCAAGTTCGCGGACCACGATCTTGGAGAGCAGTCTCGGATCGATATTGCCGCCGCAAAGAACCAGCCCAACCCTCTTGCCGGCAAATCGCTCGGGTTCGGTCAGCAAGGCCGCGAGACCGGCGGCGCCTGCGCCTTCCGCAATGGTCCGTTGCAAGGTCAGATAGGCGTTGATCGCCCGCTCGATGCTGCTTTCCGAAACAAGCAGGATATCATCGACGACCCTTTTGACGACTTCGGTCGTAAGGACACCGATGTCGCGCACAGCAATACCTTCTGCGATGGTCGCGCCTTCGCAGCGCACGTCCTTGCCATAGAAGGCGCCCCACATGCCGGGGTAAAGCGTCGTTTCAACGCCAATCACTTCGACGGAAGGCTTGAGAGCCTTCACCGCCGTGGCGATGCCGGCGATAAGGCCGCCGCCGCCGATCGGCACGACGAGCACATCGAGATCCGGCTGCTGTGCCAGCATCTCGATGCCGATGGTGCCCTGGCCGTGAATGACATGGGCATCGTCATAGGGATGCACCCAGACGAGATTGTTCTGTTCGGCCAGTCTGTCGGCTTCTTCCTTCGCCTCGGCCAGCGTGTTTCCCGCCAGGATCACCTCTGCACCATGGTTGCGGGTCGCGGAGATCTTCACGAATGGCGTCAGAACCGGCATGACGATGGTTGCCGGTATGCCAAGCCGTCCGGCATGATAGGCAACGCCCTGGGCATGGTTGCCGGCCGAAACCGCAATCACGCCGCGCTTCTTTTCATCCGCCGTCAGGCTGGAGAGCTTCACCAGCGCACCACGTTCCTTGAAGGCGCCGGTGACCTGCATGTTTTCGTATTTTACAAAGACATCCGCCCCTGTGAGCTGCGAAAGCCGCGGAGCGGGCAGGCACGGGGTCTCGATTACGGCGCCCTTCAAAAGTGCAGCCGCTTCCTGAACCTTGTCGAATGTGACGTTGTCAGCGGTGGTGGCCCCGGCGGAGGTCATTTCCCAGCTGCCAGCATTTCGGCCACCTTCGGTGCGAAATAGGTCAGAATGCCGTCGGCGCCGGCGCGCTTGAAGGCGAGCAGACTTTCCAGCATCGCCTTGTCACCGTCCAGCCAGCCGTTTCCGGCCGCAGCCTTGATCATCGCGTATTCGCCTGACACCTGATACGCGTAGGTCGGCACCTGGAACTCGTCCTTAATCCGCCGGACAATGTCGAGGTAGGGCATGCCTGGCTTGACCATCACCATGTCGGCGCCTTCAGCAATGTCCAGTTCGGCTTCCCGCAGGGCTTCGTCCGTATTGGCCGGATCCATCTGGTAAGTGCGCTTGTCGCCAACCAGGGTCCCCGATGAGCCGACAGCGTCGCGGAACGGACCATAGAAGGCGGAGGCGTATTTCGCCGAATAGGCCATGATCTGGGTTCCGCGATGACCTTGAGAATCGAGTGCCTGTCGAATAGCGCCGATACGTCCGTCCATCATGTCGGACGGGGCGATCACGTCTGATCCGGCTTCCGCCTGCACCAGGGCCTGCCGGCAGAGCTGATCCACGGTCTCGTCGTTCAGGATCGTCTCGCCTTCCATCAATCCGTCATGACCGTGGCTGGTGTAGGGATCAAGGGCGACGTCCGTCATCAGTCCCAGGTTCAGGCCTTCCGCCTTGATGGCGCGCAAGGCGCGACAGGTCAGGTTTTCGGGATTGAGAGCCTCGGAACCTGTTTCATCGCGAAGACCGGGATCGGTGTAGGGAAACAGTGCCAGCGCCGGAATGTTCAATTTCGCTGCCTTTTCGGCGTCGCGGACGGCTTCATCCACGGACAGGCGCACAACATCCGGCATGGACGGAACGGACTGACGGATATTCTCGCCGTCCACCAGGAAAATCGGCCAGATCAGGTCATCGACCGTGAGATTGTTTTCGCGCACCAGGCGGCGCGACCAGTCGCTCTGGCGGTTGCGGCGCATGCGCGTGCCGGCCAGCAGTGTGTCCATATGGTCGGAGGTTATCGGCGGGAGGGGAGATTTTGACGGCATCGGCCCTGACTGTTCGCTAGGAGATGTTGGAAAGCGTATTCTGATCGAAGTGAGCCGCCAATCTATCACGCAGATTGACGCAATCCAACATTCTGTAAAATAACTGAATTTAATAAAGAAAAAGAGATTGTTTGACGTTCGCGTCAAATGTGCTTTAGTGCTGCCGCGAAGACAGGGCGCAAACCTTTCCGGAGGAGGAAGTGCGCCGCCACCGCTTGAGGGAGGATAACCCGTGGACTTTTCACTGAACGAAGATCAGCGCGCCTTTCAGGACATGGCGGCAAGTTTCTCGCGGGATGAACTGGCGCCATTTGCCAAGGAATGGGACGAGGAAAGCCACTTCCCAATTCCCACCCTGCGCAAGGCAGCCGAGCTTGGGTTCGGTGGCATCTACGTGAAGGAAGATGTCGGCGGTTCCGCGCTCACCCGGCTGGATGCAACGCTGATCTTCGAGGAACTGTCCAAGGGCTGCACGTCGACGGCGGCCTATATATCCATTCACAACATGGTCGCCTGGATCATCGATTCCTATGGCTCGGAGGACCTACGCCAGAAGTATCTGCCCAGGCTCTGCACCATGGACCTGCTCACCAGCTACTGTCTCACCGAACCGGGCTCGGGTTCGGATGCAGCGAGCCTGCGTACCAGCGCCAAGGATGATGGTGACCATTATGTCCTCAACGGCTCCAAGGCATTCATCTCCGGCGGCGGCGTAAGTGATCTGTATGCGGTAATGGTCCGCACAGGTGGTGAGGGCCCGTCCGGCGTTTCCTGTCTTCTGGTCGAAAAAGGGACACCCGGTCTCAGCTTCGGTGCCAACGAGGTGAAGCTCGGCTGGAAGAGCCAGCCGACGGCACAGGTCAATTTTCAGGATTGCCGGGTGCCGAAGTCGAATCTGATCGGATCGGAAGGGCAGGGCTTCAAGATTGCGATGGCGGCGCTCGATGGCGGTCGGCTCAACATCGGCGCCTGCTCGATGGGGGCTGCACAGGCCTGTCTCGATCACGCCCTGGCCTATGTGCAGGAACGCAAGCAGTTTGGTCGACCGATTGCCGACTTCCAGGCACTTCAGTTCCGCCTGGCGGATATGGCAACTGAATTGGAAGCAGCCCGTCTGCTCTTGCACAAGGCCGCTTCGGCGGTGGATGCGAAATCGCATGACGCCACCAAGCTTGCGGCCATGGCCAAGCGGCTTGCTACCGACACCGGCTTCAAGGTGGTCAACGAAGCACTGCAGCTTCATGGCGGCTACGGCTATCTGCGCGACTATCCTATCGAGCGTTATTTCCGCGATGTGCGGGTGCACCAGATCCTGGAAGGCACCAACGAGATCATGCGGCTGATCATTGCGCGGCAGCTGCTGAAGGACTGATCGAGTTTTCCGTCCCATTCCGTTGAAACGACTCTTCTTTTTGCGAGGCGCCAGTGAGCGACGAGATTCTTTTCCAGAAGCGCGGCAAGGCCGGGTTTGTCATCTTGAACCGGCCGAAGGCACTGAACGCGATCAACCACGCAATGGTCCTGGCAATGGCCGAGCAATTGTCGCGCTGGGCGGAAGATCCGGAAATCGCACACATCGTCGTTACGGGTGCTGGCGACAAGGCGTTCTGCGCAGGTGGCGACATTCGCAGCATCTATGATGCCCGAATGAGCGGGCAGACAGACGGCCTGAGTGCCTTCTTCCGTGACGAGTACATGCTCAACGCACAGATCAAGGCCTATCCGAAGCCATACATCGCTCTCGTCAACGGGATTGTCATGGGCGGCGGTGTCGGGGTGTCGGTTCATGGCAGCTATCGCATCGGCACGGAAAAGACGTTGTTTGCGATGCCTGAAACCGGAATTGGTTTCTTTCCGGATGTCGGCGGGACATTCTTCCTGCCGCGCATGCCCAGGAACAGCGGCGTCTACTGTGCACTTAGCTCCGGCAGGCTGAAACAGGGCGATGCTCTGGCTACCGGCGTTCTGACCCACGCGGTTTCGGAAGAAAACCTTGCTGACCTGGAACAGGACCTTGAAACAGCAGACGATATCGGCGCAGTGCTTGCGCCGTATCTGATGACGCCGGAGAAGGGGCCCGTCTGCGAAAGTCTCGACGTTATCGACGAGATCTTTTCGGCTGCATCGGTGGAAGACATTCTGTCGCGCCTGGATGCTTCGCAGAGTGAATTTGCGGGGAAGGCCGCTGCCGCCATCCGGCAAAAATCACCAACAAGCGTTCTGATTGCTTTCGAGCAAATGAAGCGAGGCCGCAAGCTTTCCTTCAATGAATGCATGAAGCTTGAATATCGCATCGTCTCGCGCATTCTGCAGGGGACGGAGTTCTACGAAGGCATTCGTGCTGTGCTGGTCGACAAGGATCAAGCGCCAAAATGGTCGCCTGCCCAGTTTGGCCAAGTGGACAGCGCCGAGCTGGCGTCGTATTTCGAGGTACCTGCTGACGGAGATCTGCCGCTCAGCTGAGCTCAACCTGACCCGGACAGCACATGATTACCAGCTTTCAGGACCTGATCGATTCCCGCCCACCCTGGAGCACGCTGCTGATCTGGTATCTGCGCGGCATTGCGATCATTCTCATCGGCGGCGGCGTCATCTACTGGGCCCGCATTATCGGCATCGTCGAATGGCGTGGATTGTGGTTCTGGGACATGCCCGTGGCGCTGCAGGGAGCCATCGTCTTTTTTGCCGTCCTGGATCTGGTGGCCGCGACCGGCCTCTGGCTGACCGTGTCCTGGGGCACGGTGATGTGGATATTCCGCTGCTTCTGCCAGATCGTCATGCACACAGTCTTTTCCGATCTCTACGGCCGGCGGCCATATGAAATCGCCTTCTACCTGCTGACAATCGCAATCTATGCCGGACTGGCCTTCCTGATGGACAGGGAAAACAAGGCCAATGCCGGCTGACGGCGGTTGAATCAGTTTTTGAAGTGCCTGGAACGGCAGTTCAAGACGGCCAGCCAACAGATTCAAAATCAACATGAAATCTCTTTGGGAGGAAACCATCATGAGCACTATCGGATTTATCGGTCTTGGCAACATGGGCGGACCGATGGCGATCAATCTCGTCAAGGCAGGGCACAAGGTACTCGGATTTGATCTGTCCGATGCGGCCATGGCGGCACACGAAGCGGAGGGTGGTGAAAAGGCAGGCAGTGTCGCCGACCTGGCTGCTGCTGCCGACGTGATCGTCACCATGCTGCCCGCCGGAAAGCATGTCCGCCAGATCTATGAAGGCGAGGGCGGCATTCTCGACAACGCCAAGCCCGGCACTCTCATGATCGATTCCTCGACTATCGACGTCGACAGCGCCCGTGCGGTCAGCGCTGCGGCAGAGGCAAGAGGAATGAAAATGGTCGACGCACCGGTCTCCGGTGGTGTTGCCGGCGCCGCGGGTGGAACGCTGACCTTCATGGTCGGTGGATCCGCCGAGGCATTCGAAGCGGCGAAAACCTATCTCGACATCATGGGCAAGACCATCGTGCATGCAGGCGACGCCGGAACCGGTCAGGCGGCGAAGATCTGCAACAACATGATCCTCGGCATTTCCATGATCGCCGTGTCGGAGGCATTCGTGCTTGCCGAGAAGCTGGGTCTGGACAAGCAGAAGTTGTTTGATATCTCCTCGACGGCGTCCGGTCAGTGCTGGTCCCTGACATCCTACTGCCCGGTGCCGGGACCGCTGCCGTCGTCTCCGGCGAACCGAGATTATCAACCTGGGTTTGCAGCCGCGATGATGCTCAAGGATCTGAAACTTGCTCAGGAAGCAGCAAATTCGGCCGGCGCGGCAACGCCGTTGGGCGCGGAAGCGGCAGCGCTCTACTCGCTGTTCTGTAATACAGGTGGCGAAGCCCAGGATTTCTCAGGGATTGTGAAGTTCCTCCGCGGAACATCGTAAACAACTTGTTAAAGGGAAGTCTAAAACGCCCCTTGGAAGTTAACGGATGATTCAGCGTGTCTCTTAAGCGGATTTTAGAATCGCTCGGTTAGATTGCGAAACAAGGCGGGAAAAATATCCGTCCAACGACAGGTACTAAAAGAGGCGCAATCACATGATCACCGCAAGTAGGGCAGTCGACGCTGTTGCACAGAGTGAAGGGGAAGAGCTTGAGATCAAGCCGCTTTACCTAGAGGCTCTTACGCTCGTTGAGCGACTGCATCGGCGTCTGCTCGACGTCATCAAGGACGAATTCGACCGCATGGGCCGGTCCGACGTAAATAGCGTGCAGGCACTGCTGCTGTTCAACATCGGCGACAGCGAACTGACCGCCGGTGAACTGCGGACACGCGGTTACTACCTGGGGTCGAATGTCTCCTACAACCTGAAGAAGCTGGTCGAGACCGGTTACATCCACCATCAGCGTTCGCGTATGGACCGCCGGTCTGTCCGTGTCAGCCTGACGGAAAAGGGACGGGAAGTGGCCAAGATCGTAAACGATCTTTATGAGCGTCACATGCTGTCCGTGGAACAGGTCGGCGAAATCGGCCCGCAGGACTTTGTGGCACTGAACAAGTCCCTGCGCCGTCTGGAGCGGTTCTGGACCGATCAGATCCTTTACCGCCTGTAAGACATTCGCGGAACATTCAGATGACAAGGCACCGCCCATTGGGCGGTGCTTTCTGTTTTTCAGCCTCAAGTTGCCGACCTCACGCAAATTTGCACAGCCAGAATTCTCGAACGGCGGAGAAACAAAGCTATGGTGCAGGCAGTTTTAACTGCTGAGGCAAAGTTGACATCTTGTGGTCACATTGGAATGGCTTTGTGCAGTGCTCCTGAATCCGAGATGGTTAAAAAATCAAGCGATTTGTTAACTCCCTTCCGTTAGGACTGGGAGCAGGAACCGCCGGGGTGGCCTGTTTTGTTGGTCTGAACCTCGCGTATTTGAAGAACATTTGCGCCGAATGGCGCTGCAACATGGGGTCGGCGATGAACCTTTTATCCGGACCGTTCGGGATAAAGTGTCACTGGAAGTGGACTGCTGGAAAAACGCTCAAGAGCATGATGATGCTGGGCGTGGTAACTCCAGTCATGATCGCAACTGGTGCGCAGGCACAGACGGCCCCGATGACATTCGCACAGAACCAGCAGGTTGAATGGGCGGATAACTTTGACATCGCGACGGATCACATCACGGAAGTGAAATCCTCTGCTCCGACGTTGTCGCCGCAGACGGCCGACTATATCGCGGCAGCGATCGATCGTTATCAGCGCATCGTCCAGGCCGGTGGCTGGGGAACGGTGTCTGCTGGCGGCAAGGCGCTTCGCATTGGTGCCAAGGATCCGCGCGTCGTGGAACTTCGCCGCCGCTTGATCGTTTCCGGCGATCTTGAACAGCAGGCCGGCCTCTCCGACACCTTCGATTCTTACGTTGATGCAAGTCTGCGCCGTTTTCAACTTCGTCACGGTCTTATTCCGGACGGTGTGATGGGCGACGGCACCGTGACTGCGCTGAACATTTCGGCCGACGTACGTCTGCGCCAGCTCGAAACCAACATGATCCGTATGCGGTCCATGTCCGGTTTCCTGGGCGACCGCTACGTAATGGTCAACATTCCGGCAGCAGAGATCGAGGCGGTTGAAAACGGCATGGTCCGTTCGCGCCACACGGCCGTTGTGGGCAAGATCGACCGCCAGACGCCGATCCTCAACAGCAAGATCTACGAGTTGAACTTCAATCCGTACTGGACGGTGCCGAAGTCGATCATCCGCAAGGACCTGATCCCCAAGATGAAAGAGGATCCGCAGTATCTTGCGAAGAACAATATCCGCATCTTCGACTGGAGCAACAACGAGCTGAACTGGCAACAGATCGACTGGAACACGGATGAGGCGACCCAGTATCGCTTCACCCAGGATCCGGGCTCGGAAAACTCGCTCGGGTCGGTGCGCATCAACTTCCACAACAAACACCAGGTCTATCTGCACGATACGCCGTCCAAGACCCTGTTTGGCGAAGCCAACCGGTTCCATTCTTCGGGCTGCGTGCGCGTACAGAATGTGCGAGAGCTGGTGACCTGGCTGTTGCAGTCGACAACTCCTGACTGGGATCGGGGGCGCGTCGATGGTGTCATCCGCACAGGTGATCGTGAAGACGTGAAACTGAAATCGCAGATTCCGCTTTATCTCACCTACATCACCGCCTGGGCAAACGCCGACGGTGTGGTGCATTTCCGCGATGATATCTACGACCGCGACGATCTCTACGGAACGGGTGAGCAAGCACGCCTGTAGGTGTCGCCAAACGTCAAACAATTGTATCCTGTCCAGAAACGTCGGCCTTGATCAGGCCGGCGTTTCATGGCTTCTAGCTCCATTCGCATGCTTGTTCGACAACGGGGTGCTGGATCAGGAGAACGGCAATGAGTCGCGAAGAGCGGCCTGGTGAAATTTATCTTGAGTTTCGGCCGATCGGTCAGCAGGTCAAGGTCACTGCCATTGACGCGGCGACCGGTTTTGAAGTGTCGGTCTTCGGGCCGGCTTCAGCGGCTCAGGAAGATTTGAAGCGGATTGCCGTTCGAAAACTTCGCCGCCGCCTTGAACAGGAAGCCTTGACTGCGCAGAACAGGCCTGACCCGACCCTTTATTGATGGTTTGTCTTAAGTCTCTGCTTCCGCATCAGGTTTCGATAAAACAACTATCAATTTAAATCGTTTTGAGAAGAACGGCGCACCAGATCGATTTGCGAGAGCAGATTTGAATTGTGCCCGGGTATTGTTTTGGTGCTGGTCAAATGATCGGTGCTGAAGGTCGGATCTGTTGCAAGTGTAACTTGTTGGGTTGTCAGTTTAGATTTGGGTCGAGGTTGCGAAAACTTGTTTCGTTCAAGATTTGGCAGCTGTGTCGTTTTCCAAACTGGACGCGTCGGTATGCCCCTTGGTTCTGGTCGGGGTGTGTGTTAATTCCTCGCCTCACACAGGCATGACGGTCGAAAGCGTCCTTCCGGACATTGGCCGCCGATGCTCCTGATCTATCAAAAGAACACAAGGATGGCGCTATGTCTTTGATGGAAAGCTCCGATCAGTCCCTGCAGTCCGGTTTCTTCACCCGCAGCCTTGCTGAAGCCGATCCGGATATCTTCGACACGATCGGCAAGGAACTCGGCCGTCAGCAGCATGAAATCGAGCTGATTGCTTCGGAAAACATCGTTTCCCGCGCAGTGCTGGAAGCACAGGGCTCGATCTTCACCAACAAATATGCCGAAGGTTATCCGGGCAAGCGCTACTATGGCGGTTGTGAGTTCGCCGACATTGCCGAAACGCTGGCAATCGAGCGCGCGAAGGAACTGTTCGGCTGCCAGTTTGCCAACGTTCAGCCGAACTCCGGCAGCCAGATGAACCAGGCGGTGTTCCTGGCTCTTCTGCAGCCTGGCGACACCTTCATGGGCCTGGATCTCAACTCCGGTGGTCACCTGACCCACGGTTCCCCGGTCAACATGTCCGGCAAGTGGTTCAACGTCGTCTCCTATGGCGTGCGTGAGGACGACCATCTTCTCGACATGGATGAGGTCGAGCGCCTTGCCAACGAACACAAGCCCAAGCTGATCCTGGCCGGCGGCACCGCCTATTCCCGTATCTGGGACTGGAAGCGGTTCCGCGAAATCGCCGACAGCATTGGTGCCTATCTCATGGTCGACATGGCGCATATCGCCGGTCTGGTTGCAGGTGGTGTCCACCCGTCGCCGGTTCCGCACGCCCACGTCGTCACCACCACCACCCACAAGTCCCTGCGCGGTCCGCGCGGCGGCATGATCCTGAGCAACGACGAAGCGATCGCCAAGAAGATCAATTCGGCCGTCTTCCCGGGTCTTCAGGGTGGCCCGCTGATGCATGTGATTGCTGCCAAGGCCGTTGCCTTCAAGGAAGCACTGCAGCCGGAATTCAAGGCTTATGCCCGCGCCGTTCAGGAAAATGCCAAGGTTCTGGCTGAAGTCCTGAAGGAACAGGGTCTGGATATCGTTTCCGGCGGCACCGACAACCACCTGATGCTGGTGGACCTGCGTCCGAAGAACGCCACCGGCAAGGTGGCTGAAAAATCTCTCGGCCGCGCCAACATCACCTGCAACAAGAACGGTATCCCGTTCGACCCGGAAAAGCCGTTTGTCACGTCTGGCGTTCGTCTCGGCACCCCGGCAGCGACCACACGCGGCTTCGGTGTTGCGGAATTCCGCGAAGTCGGTCTGCTGATCACGGAAGTGTTGGACGGTTTGAAGGCCGCAAACAGTGAAGAGGGCAACGCGGCAGTTGAAGCGGCGGTCAAAGCCAAGGTAGAAGCACTGACGGCCCGGTTCCCGATCTACGGGGGCTAATCGCGGGCTCGCTCAGGAGCTTTAAGACATGAGATGTCCGTTTTGCGGGGGTGAGGAAACCCAGGTCAAGGATTCCCGCCCGACCGAGGACAATACAGCCATCCGCCGCCGCAGGATCTGCAATACCTGCGGCGGCAGGTTCACCACCTTCGAGCGCGTGCAGCTGCGCGAACTCCTGGTGCTTAAACGCTCCGGTCGCCGCGTTCCCTTCGACAGGGAAAAACTGATGCGGTCCGTGCAGATCGCGGTGCGCAAGCGGCCCGTGGATCCTGACAAGATCGAACGCATGGTCTCCGGCATCGTTCGCCAGCTCGAAAGTTCAGGCGAAACCGAAATCACCGCGGAAACCATCGGCAACCACGTCATGGAAGGCCTGAAGGGCATCGATGACGTTGCCTATGTCCGCTTTGCCTCCGTTTACAAGAACTTCCGTGAGGCGAAGGATTTCGAAGCCCTTCTGGATGAGCTGAGCGATCCGGACGGACAGCCGCTCAAAAACTCCTGACCTGCAGTATCCGGTTCTTGATGTCCGAGCTTTCCAATCTTGATGCCCGTTTCATGGCGGCCGCCGAACGCCTTGCCCGTCGTGGTCTCGGCCGTGTGTGGCCCAATCCTTCCGTGGCTGCGCTCATCGTTCGTTTCGACGCAGGTGTCGCTGTTCTCGTGGGCAGAGGCGTCACGTCCCGTCCCGGCATGGCGCATGCGGAAGTCAACGCCTTGAACCAGGCGGGGGACAGGGCGAAAGGGGCGACCTGTTACGTCACCCTGGAGCCATGTTCTCACTACGGCCGAACCCCGCCTTGCGCCAAGGCTCTGATCGAGGCAGGCGTGAAACGCGTGGTCGTCGGTATGCTGGACCCGAACCCGCGTGTCGCTGGCCGTGGTGTCGCCATGCTGCGCGATGCGGGCATCGAGGTGGAAGTGGGTGTGCGCGAAAAGGCCATGCATGCGCTGTACCGAGGGTTCACCTACAGGCAACTGAAACAGCGTCCAGTGGTTTTCCTGAAGCTGGCTGTTTCCAGGGATGGATTTATCGGCCGGGCAGGCGAAGGTCAGGTCAAGATCTCCGGTGCCTTGTCGATGCGCAAGGTCCATGGGTTTCGCGCCGAATGCGACGCCATCCTGGTCGGTTCAGGCACAGCGCTTGCCGATGACCCGCAACTGACCTGCAGACTTCCGGGCCTCGCTGATCGCTCTCCTGTGCGGGTCATCATCGACCGGTGTGCCCGGCTGCCATTGACTTCCAAACTGGTGCAAACCTGCGTCGACGTGCCTGTCTGGCTTGTGTGTGGCAATGCGGCGGATGCTGACAAGCTGGCGGACCTGGCGGCTGCTGGCGTCAATGTCATCCGGGTGCCCGCTGAAGAAACCGGCATCAAGCCCTCTGTCATCCTGAGTGCGCTGGCAACACGCGGCATAACGCGGGTGATGGTTGAAGGTGGTTCCCGTCTGGCGTCGTCTTTCCTGGCGGCGGACCTGGTGGATGATCTTTGTGTCGTTACCGGGGATATCGTAATCGGCGAAGGCGGCATACCTGCTCTGCACGGTCTTGACCTTGCAGATGTTCTCAAAGACCCCAAATTCGAGCGGGTCGATGCGGGCCGTTTCGGTCCGGACAGTTTTGTTTATCTCAGACGGCGCGGAGCCTGACATGTTCACCGGAATTGTGACCGACCTCGGCGAGATCCTCGCTATCGACAAGATCCCTGCCGGAATGCGGACGCGGATCCGCACCGCCTACGATACGAATGACTTTGACATCGGGGCTTCGATTTCCTGTTCTGGCGTCTGCCACACGGTGACAGCCAAGGACAACGGATCCAATGGCAACTGGTTTGAAGTGGAATCGGCCGCCGAAACCCTGGCTCTGACCAACGTCGCATCCTGGAAAGTGGGGCAGAAACTCAATCTGGAACGCTCGCTGACGATGGGTGCGGAACTGGGCGGGCACCTGGTTCTTGGCCATGTCGATGGACTTGCAACGGTGACAAAGCGTGAAGACCATCCGGATTCGGTCTATTTCCAGTTCGAGGCACCAGAAGAAGCCGCCCCTTTCATCGCCAAGAAGGGCTCGGTCGCACTCGACGGTACGTCCCTCACGGTGAACGAGGTCGACGGCTTGCTCTTCTCCGTCTTCCTGATCCCGCATACGCTCGAAGTCACGACCTGGTCCGATCGGCAGGTCGGTGACAAGATCAACCTGGAAGTGGATATGATGGCCCGCTACGCCGCCCGTCTTGCGGAATTTTCCAAGACCGGGTAGGGGACGGTCCCAACACCTTCGAAAAGAGCTAATATCATTTACCGCCTTAACCACGGGACGAACTCGTCACCGGGATATCGTGGTCCTTTACGAATGAGACTGGACAAACCGGGGCAGACGTGGTTCCTGTCGCGGCCTTACATAGGAACGAAAACCCATGAGCGCTGCACCGAAACTTCTGATCATCGAAGCCCGTTTCTACGAGGATCTGGCCGATGCTCTCGCAGAAGGCGCGATCAAGACCATTGAGGCTGCCGGCGCAAGCTATGACCGGATCGCAGTTCCGGGCGTCCTGGAAATTCCGGCTGCCCTGTCCATGGCTCTGACGGCAATGGAAAATGACGGCGAGCTTTACGACGGCTTCGTTCTGCTGGGTGTCGTCATTCGCGGCGAGACCACCCATTACGATATTGTTGCCAATGAATCGAACCGGGTGATCATGGATTTGATCGTCGATGCGGATCTGGCTGTCGGAAATGGTATCCTGACCGTTGAAAACGGTGAGCAGGCATGGGCCCGCGCGAAGGTGGACGACAAGGACAAAGGCGGCGCGGCTGCCCGTGCTGCCCTCGACATGATCGCCCTGCGCGAGCGGCTTGGAGTATAAGAAGAATGACCGGAAAGGCCGACCCGGAAAAACCGGCTGGAAAAACTGTGCGCCCTGCAAACAAACGCGGCGTGGCTCGCCTTGCCGCTGTTCAGGCTCTTTATCAGATGGACGTAGGCGGTGCGCCGCTGACCAGTGTCGTCAGCGAATTCACTGCCTTTCGACTCGGCAAGGAAATCGACGGTGCGCAGTATCGCGAAGCCGACGAACAATGGTTCAAGCAGATCCTTGCCGGCGTTGTGGAGGACCAGAAGTTTCTGGATCCCTACATTCACACTGCGTTGGCCGAAGACTGGCCCCTGAAGCGTATCGACAGCCTGCTGCGGGCCATCCTCCGCTCGGGCTCCTACGAGCTGCTGCGCCGCAAGGATGTTCCGGCCAAGGTGATCATTTCCGAGTATATCGACGTTACCAAGGCCTTCTTCGATGATGATGAGCCCGGCCTTGTCAACGGCGTGCTCGACCGTCTTGCGCATGAACTGCGCAGCGGCGAACTCGAGGAAAAGAAAACGGACGGCGCCTCCTGATCATGGGCGCTGACCGGCCAGGCGAATTCGAGCTGATCCGGCGTTTCTTTGCCCCTTTGGCAAAAGACCCGGGCAGTCTCGGTCTGACCGACGATGCTGCGGTGCTGACACCGCGGGAAGGCCATGATCTCGTTCTGACCAAGGACGTGCTGGCGGCCGATATTCATTTCTTTGCTGAAGATGCACCGGAAGCGATTGCCGCCAAGGCACTGAGGGTCAACCTCTCGGACCTTGCGGCGAAGGGCGCACGTCCGCGCGGCTATCTGATGGGGCTTTCGTTGCCGTCCGACTGGACAGTCGACTGGCTTGAGCGGTTCTGCAACGGCCTGGCGGCTGACCAGGCGGCCTATGATTTCCATCTTCTGGGCGGTGACACGGTCCGTTCCGGCAATGGTCTGCAGGTGTCGATCACGGCAATAGGCGAGGTTGAAACCGGCAGCGCAGTTCGGCGGTCCGGGGCACGGCCGGGCGATCTTCTGTTTGTTACCGGAACCATTGGCGACGCCGCTGCCGGTCTTCAGGCGCGCCTCAATCCCGACTTCTGCCGCGATCATGATCTGACAGAGAGCGAAGAAGCCCATATTCTCGGCCGTTACCTGCTGCCGAGGCCGCGCACGAGGCTTGCCGGGGCAGTGACCGATTATGCTTCGGCTGCCATGGACGTGTCAGATGGCCTGTTTGCCGACTGCGCGCATATGGCCAGCGCTTCGGCGTTGGACCTCACGATTGACCTGGATCAGGTGCCGCTTTCACAGGCGCTCGCCCATCTCAAGATCAAGTCACCAGAGGACTTTGCCCGGTGCCTGAACGGTGGCGACGATTACGAAATCCTGATGGCGGTGCCGGAAGACGTTTCTGGTACCTTCTGCCGGGTTGCTCATCTTGCCGGCTGTGCCGTCACGCAAATCGGTCATGCCCGGGCAGGTGAGGGCCGAATTCGGCTTGAGGAAGCCGGGCAACCTGTCGACTACGGTCGCTTTGCGGGCTTCAGTCACTTTTAGCTATTGCAAAGGGTAGGTGCCGGAATTTTACCAGGCCGGATCCATCGCCCGAATGCCTGCTTCCTATGGTGTTGCGCTTTCGTGCCGCTTGGCCGCGACGTGCCGCACGTTACAGCTCTCGGCTGGTCTCCAGTTGCAAATGAAACTTCTGGTCTTTCGCGGTCGGCTGTTGGCGTGTTATGTGCCATGCAAACTTCTGCCTTCCTGAAAGTATCCAAATGACCGTGACGACCCCCGATAGCTTTGTCGACGACAGTCTGGCAAAACGAAACGCGCTGCTATTGGCTCTGGCGCAGGCAATTGGTGGGGCTTCGGCGTCGATCGTGATCGCAACGGCGCCGCTGGTCGGGTATTCGATGCTGGATACGGACAAGTCTCTGGCGACCTTGCCCGTGTCGGCGATGGTCCTGGGAACAGCTTTCGGGACCATTCCCGCCGGCATGATCATGCGCCGATACGGCCGCAGGACCGGTTTCATGGGGGCAGCTTTGCTTGGGGCCATCGCCGGGCTGCTGGCGGCATTCGCGGTTTTTCAGGACGAGTTTCTGATGTTTGCCCTCGGGTGCTGCATCAGCGGTTTTGCAGGCGCATTCGTGCAGCAATACCGCTTTGCGGCAGCGGACACGGCAAGTGACGCCTTCAAGCCGAAGGCCATCTCATGGGTGCTTGCCGGTGGTGTTCTGGCAGGGGTGGTTGGTCCGCAAACGGTTATCGCCACCAAGGACCTGTTCTCGCCAATCCTGTTCGCCGGAACCTATCTGGCGCAGGCTGGCTTGTCCCTGATTGCCTTTTTCCTCGTGGCTTTTCTCCGAATTCCAAAGCCGCAGCGGCACAGCCATACTCAGGCGGGTGGACGTCCACTGCGCCAGATCATGTCGCAACGCCGTTTCATCGTCGCGGCAGCCTGCGGTATCTGTTCCTATGCGCTCATGAGCATGGTGATGACGGCCACGCCGCTGGCCATGATCGGCTGCGGCCTGTCGCAGAATGACGCCACGCTTGGCATTCAGTGGCATGTGCTTGCCATGTTCGGTCCGAGTTTCTTCACGGGTAATCTCATCGGTCGCTTCGGCAAGGAGCGGATCGTCTCGATTGGCCTGCTGCTGCTGGCCGGATGTTCCGTGGTCGCGTTGATGGGGGTCGACCTTGCCAACTTCTGGATTGCGCTGATCCTGCTCGGCCTTGGCTGGAACTTCGGCTTCATCGGAGCCACCGCCATGCTGACGGATACCTACCGGCCCGAAGAGCGGAACCTGGTGCAGGCGGTCAACGATTTCCTGGTGTTCGGCTTTGTTGCCGCCGCTTCGTTCTCGTCCGGTGCTTTGCTGAATGTCTATGGCTGGAACACGGTCACCCTTCTGGTGTTTCCGTTTGTGGTGCTCTGCATCGGCTTGCTTATCTGGCTTGCAGTTGCGGAAAGAAGAGCGGATACAACCGCTTAAAGTACCTTCGAAATTCCATTTCGTCAGCGCAGCATAATTACTGCGCTGCATCAAACAATACCGTAACGGAAGTTTTGAATTAAACAATGTGAGAGCTTGACGAGGCGCGCCGCTTTGCTGCTATCGTTACCCTCCCTCACGTCGAGGAATTGATGTGAAGGGCCGTCAGGCGGCAAAAAACGACAAGAAAATCAGTCCGCCGCAGCTTTGGGAGGAAGTATGATCGAGCTTGTCGTCATCATTTGTGGCCTCTTGTCCATTGCCTATGGGGCGTGGGCCATCCAGTCCGTTATGGCAGCGGATGCAGGGAACGCGCGCATGCAGGAGATCGCCGAGGCGATCCAGGAAGGGGCTAGCGCTTATCTCAATCGTCAATATACGACTATTGCCATTGTGGGGGCCGTTGTTTTCGTGCTCGCCTGGCTATTGCTTTCCGGCACCGCGGCAATCGGATTTGCCATCGGCGCCGTCCTCTCGGGAGCTGCCGGTTACATCGGCATGATGGTTTCCGTCCGGGCCAATGTGCGCACCGCCCAGGCGGCCAGCCAAAGCCTCGGGGCAGGGCTGGAAATCGCGTTCAAGGCCGGTGCCGTCACCGGCCTTTTGGTTGCCGGGCTCGCGTTGCTTGGCGTGGCAGTCTATTTTGCCATCCTCACCGGAATGATGGGGTACGACCCGACGGACCGTACAGTGATCGACGCGCTGGTCGCGCTCGGCTTCGGTGCCTCCCTCATATCGATCTTCGCCCGTCTCGGCGGCGGTATCTTCACCAAGGGGGCTGACGTAGGCGGTGACCTGGTCGGCAAGGTTGAAGCCGGAATTCCGGAGGATGATCCACGCAACCCGGCGACTATCGCCGACAACGTCGGCGACAATGTCGGCGACTGTGCGGGCATGGCGGCCGATTTGTTCGAAACCTACGCGGTGACGGTCGTCGCCACGATGGTTCTGGCCTCGATCTTCTTCACGAGCAGCCAGGCCATCGACCTGATGCACCTGCCGTTGCTGATCGGAGCTAGCTGCGTGGTGACGTCCATCATCGGCACGTTCTTCGTCAAGCTCGGCAGCAACAACTCGATCATGGGGGCGCTCTACAAGGGCTTCATTGCCACGGCGGTTCTGTCCGCGGTAGCCCTCGCGATCATCATCTTCGGCTGGATCGGTGCCGGCACCGAGTTCACGACATCGGGCGGCACGACCTTTACCGGGTTCGATCTGTTCGTCTGTGGTCTCGTAGGTCTCGTGGTGACCGGGCTGATCATCTGGGTGACCGAATATTACACCGGCACGGAGTATCGTCCGGTGCGATCCATCGCCCAGGCATCGGTGACCGGTCATGGCACCAACGTGATCCAGGGTCTGGCCGTGTCACTGGAAGCAACGGCCCTGCCGGCGCTGATCATCATCGCGGGCATTCTGGTCACCTACGCTTTCGCGGGCCTCTTCGGGATTGCGATTGCGGTAACGACCATGCTGGCGCTCGCAGGTATGGTGGTAGCGCTCGACGCCTTTGGTCCGGTGACCGATAACGCCGGGGGGATTGCCGAAATGGCGGATCTTCCGGCGGAAGTGCGTACCACGACGGACGCCCTCGATGCGGTCGGGAACACCACCAAGGCGGTCACCAAGGGCTATGCCATCGGGTCCGCAGGGCTTGGTGCGCTGGTGCTCTTTGCGGCCTATACGGAAGACCTGAAGTTCTTCTCCAGCAATGCTGCGGAAGGGTCGATCTTCTATGGCATCGACGTCGGCACCCTGTTCACATTGTCCAATCCCTATGTGGTTGCAGGTCTCCTGTTCGGCGGTCTGTTGCCCTATCTCTTCGGCGGCATTTCAATGACCGCCGTCGGCAGGGCTGCCGGAGCGGTGGTGGAGGAAGTCCGCCGCCAGTTCAAGGAAAAGCCGGGTATCATGCAGGGCACGGAACGGCCGGATTACGGCCGTGCGGTGGACATGCTCACAAAGGCGGCGATCCGGGAGATGATCATCCCCTCGCTGCTGCCGGTGCTGTCGCCCATCGTGGTGTTCTTCCTGGTCAAGGCCGTGGCAACTCCGGCCGACGCCTTCGCGGCGCTTGGAGCAATGCTGCTGGGTGTGATCGTGACAGGGCTCTTCGTGGCCATTTCCATGACCGCCGGTGGCGGTGCCTGGGATAACGCCAAGAAGTCCTTCGAGGACGGCTTCACCGACAAGGACGGTGTGACCCACCAGAAAGGCAGCGAGGCGCACAAGGCCTCGGTGACAGGCGATACGGTTGGGGATCCCTACAAGGATACCGCCGGTCCGGCTGTGAACCCGATGATCAAGATCACCAACATCGTGGCCTTGCTGCTGTTGGCGATCCTGGCGCACTGACGCCCCGGAAAAAGAAAGCCCCGGCCGATGGCCGGGGCTTTTTGCATAGGGTTGAGACTTTTGCCTCAGAGACCAAGGCTCGGGTTGGTCGCACCGCGCAGGATCTGCGTCAGGAAGCCATAGTCGGCACCGCCCGTACGGGTCTTGCGGGTGACGATGTCGACGATCTTGCCGTCTTCAAGCGAGTAGTTGCCGAGGTCCTGGACGTAGCCGTCCTTGTCGAAGTAAACCGCTACGACGCGCTGCTCGACGATATCCGGAGCCATGAAGGCGGTCGTGGCGGTTTTCTGCGAAATGTAATAGTAGGCATCGCCGTTGAGGCTGGACGTAGTCGACGGGGTTCCCAGGACCAGCTCAACCTGTTCGCGGCTGGAGCCGACCTGAACCTGGTTCAGCATGTCGCTGGTGATCACGTGCCCGTGCGTATAGGTGGAGGTAAAACAGCCGCCGAGCGGTAAGGTGACCAGAAGCGGAAGGATCAGGGCGCTTGCCTTGAAGTTCATCTAAGAATTCCCGTTTCGCCAGACCGGTCTGGCTGCTCTTGAATTTCGTTGCTTGGCAAAGTCACTATCGTGGGATAGGGCACAAGGCAACACCTGACTTAAAAGGAGATGCCATGCTGTTTGGCCTGTTCCGCCGTCGGACCCGCGATGCCGAGCACAAGGTCTATTGTGAAATCGTGGCTCAAGCACGGCAGCCAGTCTTTTACACCGACTTTCACGTGCCCGATAGTGTCGACGGCCGTTTTGACATGATCGTGGCCCATGCAGTGCTGTATTTCCGCCGGATGCGCGGGGAGGGGAAGTCGGTCTCGGAGTTTACGCAGAACGTCTTTGACCTGTTCTTTCTGGACATGGATGCATCGCTGCGTGAAATGGGTGTCAGCGACACGCGCGTGCCCAAGAAGGTGAAAGTCATGGGCGAAGCCTTTTATGGTCGTGCCGATGCCTATATTCCGGCGATTGAATCAAAAAACGTTGAGGAGCTGGCAGAGGCGCTCGGCCGCAACATCTATCCGGATGCACCGGAGCCGGTCGCACAGAAGCGTTTGGCGTACTATATGCTGGAAGCTGCCGAAAGCCTCGAGGGGCAGACGGTGGAAGCACTGATGAACGGGAGCATCGTCTGGTCCGACCCTGAAAAATTCAAGGCATTGCCGGTCTGAGAGCCAAGCCGGCGGTGCAAGAGGCCGCGACAAAGGTGCCAAGGTAAAAACAAAAATGACAAAAGAAACTTTCCCCTATTCGTACAAGGTCAACGCCGCCCGCGTTGTCGACAAGGACGAACGCGTCACTGTCAGTCCGGACGAAGCCGCGCTCAAGGCCATAGCCAAGACCTATGAGCTCGATGGTATTCGTGACCTCAAGGCGGATTTTCTTCTGAAACCGTATCGCAAGGCGGGACTGCGTGTCGTCGGCCCGCTGACGGCAACGCTGGAACAGACCTGTGTGGTGTCGCTGGAACCTTTCGAAAGCCAGCTGAAGATCGATGTCGATCGCACCTTCGAACCCCAGTCCAGCCGGCCGCGCAAGGTCAGCGATCTCAATGAGGACGGCGAGATTGAAATCGACCTGGAAACGCTCGACCCGCCCGATGTCATTCTGGACGGTGTTCTCGACCTTGGTGCCGTGATCTGCGAGGAACTTGCACTTACGCTCGACCCGTTCCCCCGCAAGCCGGGAGTGGAGTTCGAGGGTGGCGATGCCGACGACGACAGCGTCGATGAAGAGCCCGAGGCCAAACCGTCCCCCTTCGCCGCCTTGAAGGCACTCAAGGGACTGCCGGATAACTGATATCCATTGTATTCACAGGTGCCGGAACGATTTGGACTGGGTCTTCATGCAGGTTTTCAACGTCAGAACTCTCCGCGATCAGGAAAACGGTTGTCAGTCTTGCCAAAACCGTTATGTTCGCGCCCGTTCTAGGCCCTTGCCGGACCTGCAGGACTTTGTCTGGAAGCACCACTCGGTGCTGTTCTTGGTAGCGAAACGTCAAAAGACCTTCTAGATGGCGAAAACTATTCCGATTTCTCTGGATGCCATGGGCGGCGATCATGGGGCTGACGTCGTCATTCCCGGGGCGGAAATTGCGCTTGTCCGCCATCCTGACATCCGTTTCCTGCTGTTCGGCAATGAAAAGGTCGTGCTGCCGCTCCTGGAAAAGTATCCAAGGGTTCGCGATGCTTCGACGTTCCATCATTGCGATGTCTCCATTGCGATGGACACCAAGCCCAGTCAGGCCCTGCGTCAGGGTCGCTGGCGCTCGTCCATGTGGCGGTCCATCGAGGCGGTAAAGACCGGCGATGCATCCGTTGCGGTCTCTGCCGGCAACACGGGCGCGCTCATGGCCATGTCCAAGTTCTGCCTGCGGACAATGGCCAATATCGAACGTCCAGCGATCGCGGCCATCTGGCCGACCATGCGCGGCGAGTCCGTGGTGCTTGATGTCGGTGCAACGATTGGCGCCGACGCACAGCAGCTTATCGATTTCGCCATTCTCGGTGGCGCCATGGCGCGGGCCCTGTTCGGTGTCCAGAAGCCGAGCGTCGGCCTGCTGAACATCGGCGTGGAAGAAGTCAAGGGACTGGAAGAGGTTCGCACCGCCGGCCGGCTTCTGCGCGAAACGCCGCTGCGCTCGCTGCATTACGCCGGTTTCGTCGAGGGTGACGACCTTGGAAAAGGCACGGTCGATGTCGTCGTGACCGAAGGCTTTGCCGGTAACATCGCGCTCAAAACCGCGGAAGGCACAGCCAAGCAGATCGGCAGTTACTTGCGTTCGGCCATGAATCGGACCTTTATGTCCAAAATCGGCTATCTCTTCGCCAAGGGCGCCTTTGATCTGCTGCGCGAGAAAATGGATCCGCGCAAGGTCAACGGCGGCGTGTTCCTGGGACTGAATGGCATTGTGATCAAAAGTCACGGCGGGACGGATGCTGAAGGCTATGCCTCGGCGATCGACCTTGCCTACGACATGGTCAAAAACGAACTGACACACAAGATCGCCCAGGATCTTGTGCATTATCATCGTGGCCGCTTCGCAGAAGCCGCGCCGACATCGGAAGGTGATTTGTGAGCGTAATCCGTTCGACCGTAACCGGCTGCGGAAGTTTCCTGCCGGAAAAAATCCTGACCAACGACGATCTCTCCAAGATGGTCGACACGTCTGACGAATGGATCGTTCAGCGCACCGGCATCCAGCAGCGCCATGTTGCAGCCGAAGGCCAGATGACCTCGGACCTTGCTCTGGAAGCTGCCAAGCGCGCGCTGGAAAGCGCCGGCCGGGATGCTCAGGAGATCGACACCATCATTCTGGCGACCGCCACACCTGACAATACCTTTCCGGCAACGGCTGTCACCGTCCAGGCCAACCTGGGCATCTATCACGGTGCCGCATTCGATGTGCACGCCGTATGCTCGGGCTTTGTCTATGCCCTGACGACGGCCGATGCCTATATTCGGGCCGGCTTGTCGAAGCGCTGCCTGGTTATCGGTGCAGAGACGTTCTCACGCATTCTGGACTGGACCGACCGGACGACCTGCGTTCTCTTCGGCGACGGCGCTGGTGCTGTCGTGGTGGAAGCATCGGAAGGCGAAGGCACGACGGCTGACCGAGGTGTTCTCACATCGCACCTTCGCTCCGACGGCCGACACAAGGAAAAGCTCTTCGTCGACGGTGGACCGTCCTCGACCGGGACCGTTGGGCATCTCCGGATGGAAGGCCGTGAAGTCTACAAGCATGCGGTCGGCATGATCACCGACGTGATTGAAGATGCCTACAAGGCAACGGGCACCACATCGGAAGATCTCGACTGGTTCATTCCGCATCAGGCCAACAAGCGCATCATCGATGCCAGCGCCAAGAAACTCGGTATCGCGCCAGAGAAGGTCGTGACCACGGTCCAGCATCACGGCAACACCTCTGCAGCGTCCATTCCGCTTGCGCTGGACACGGCCGTCAGGGACGGACGTGTCAAAAAGAACGATCTCGTGATGCTGGAAGCAATGGGCGGCGGATTCACCTGGGGCTCCGTTCTGCTGCGCTGGTAAGTCCTGTCTAACTTCCTACGACAAATCTGATTTCCACCAAGAGTTCCGGTTGACCGGCTCGCCGCAAGGCCGTACCGTATGGCCTTGCATCGGAGTTCTTGTGCAAAATCAGCCAGATGATGGCGTCGTTGAGGAGGGGTTATGGGCAATCGGACTATTACCCGCGCTGATCTGTGTGAGGCCGTTTATCAGAAAGTTGGTCTGTCCCGGACCGAGTCTTCTGAATTGGTCGAACGCGTACTTTCTGAAATTTCCGACTGTCTTGTGACCGGAGAATCAGTAAAATTATCAAGCTTCGGGTCTTTTGTGGTCCGCTCCAAGGGGGAGCGCATCGGCCGCAATCCGAAGACCGGCGAGGAAGTACCTATTTCACCGCGCCGGGTGATGGTGTTCAAACCGTCTAACGTATTGAAACAGCGGATCAATGATGCGCTGACAGGACAGGCCAGCAAATAGCCAGAAAATTATAAGACCGGATGAGCTCGCAGGAAAAAAGCCCCGACGCCTTTCGTACTATCAGCGAAGTCGCAGAAGATCTTGACCTGCCGCAGCACGTGCTGCGGTTCTGGGAAACACGCTTCTCGCAGATCAAGCCGCTGAAGCGTGGGGGAGGTCGCCGGTACTACCGGCCGGACGATGTCGAGCTTCTGAAGGGCATCCGTCATCTGCTCTACGGTGAAGGCTACACGATCAAGGGTGTACAGCGGATCCTGAAAGAGCAGGGGCCACGCTTCGTCATGCAGATCCGGCATGAAGACATGTCGGCCCTGCAGGCCGTTGCCACTGCAGAACCGGCACAGACGGAACCTGCGCCTGCCCCTGCGATGATTTCCCAAAATGGCCAGCATGAAATCCATAACGGCCCGTTGCCAAGCGGCGTTCTGGCGGACAATGCACCGGAACCGTCACCAGCCCAGGGTCATGGGCATTTCAGTATTCTTGGTCGCCTGCGCGGTGAGAAACCGGCTCAAGGTGCGGGATCCCATTCGTCCGTGACGAAGGAGGATATCCGCCGCTTGCAGGCAACCCTCTTTGAGTTGCTGGAATGCAAGCGAACGCTGGATCAGGCGCGCTGACCTTCATAACTGACCTTATTGGTCTGCCTTGCGTTTGAAAAGTTTCGCCAGGAAGCCATGTTTTTTGCCGACCTTTTCCGAAGTTTCGTTCGAAACCTGAGCCTGCTTGACGAAGTCTCGCAATTCGGCAACCGACATCCTTTTTGATGACGGGGAAGTCTTTCCGGCAATGCGGGTGTCATCCAGCCGTCGGGCCGCGGTGGCGATCGTCTGATGAACTTGCGATGCGGTTGACGGTGAAACGGGTGTAGCAGTTTCAGGGTAAGCTGGTGTAGCTGGCTGGTCTGGCCGGTCCAGTGCCGACATCTCCTGTTCGAAATCCTCCTCGCTCCGAACGTCTGGAAGCTCTTGAGAGGAAGGCTCTTCTTTCAGCTCCTTTAAACGTTCCAGGATGGCTGCGTCCACGGGGTCGTGCGGGTCCAGTTCTGTGTCCTCGTTCCCGTCCGTAAAGCTCCCGGTTTCATTCAGGTCTTCATCGTAGCGAACGTATTTTGTCGGCACATCTTCACGGAGGATGCCAAATTTGGGATTGTGGACGACCTTGAGTTCAATCGTACCCAACCCGTCATCGTCTTCCTCATGGTAGATCACCTGGATCTTTTCGTTTTCCTCACGGCCAAAAACGTCTCCATCATCGATCAGGCGACTACTCTTGTTCGTGAACTTTGAAAACGCGACGAGGATCTCGGCAAGGTACTCTGGCGGCAACCTGCAAGGCAGAACTTCCACCCTGTACCCGGTTAGCCACTGGGAGCCGATCCCCATCATGCCGATCAATTGCTCGCCGGTTTCGGGATCCTGTTGTCCGTAAGGATTGGGCAAGAGGTACAGGTCGTCGTGGTTTGAGGCACGAGCCAGTGCCGAGAAGGCATCCGGCTTCAGCAGGAAGCTGCTAGGAGCCCAAAAGACAGCGTCCGGCCGGGATCTTTCCACGATGATCGCCGTGATCAACCTTGCGATCTCCATGGCTTGCAAGGTTTCCTCAGCCTCGCAGAAAGCCAGACTTTCTACTCCGGAAAGTGTCTTCAGGTTCTCTGGCAGCGAATCCGTGGGGATGAGGCTTTTTCTGACCGAAATCTGCGTGCAGGCCGCAATCTCGTTCAAAAGGTCGGCCGCTTCCGGAAAAGCGGTCCGGGCATAGATCGTTTCAAGCGCAGCATCTATCAGCGGCGTGTGTTCGAAGAGGCCTGTCTGTGTGACAAGAACATGGAACTTGCCGCACAGAAAACGCTTGTTGACGTCGTCTGACGTGTTCAACAGCTGGCAGGCGCTGCGCGGAACGCCCACCTTTTCCGCGACAGCTACAATGACAGCCATGATCGCGTCTCCGTCAAGCGGCTGATAGCGCTTGTAGAGGATCTGGGAATCGACGCTTGGAAGCGGATGCGTTTTCAACGGTAAGACCACACCTGATTTGCGGAATGATGCGGGAGGTTAGGCAACTTTGGTGAAAAAGGCCTTATCGCCTCTCACCTTGGTTGCCAAAACCGGTTCCTGCACGTCACTCCAGTCCGAGGCAGGACGCATAAAAGCTCGTGGTTGCCGGCCAGTCCGAAAAGATGCCCTTGACGCCAACCTGCCGCGCCAGAACATCCACAACCTCATAAAGCTTGCCGTCGCCGTCGATGGCATCGTTGACGGTCTGATAATACCAGCCGCCGCCGGACGACAGCGGTCCCGACCTTTCAAGCGTCCAGGCAATCAGCTCGATACCGGCTTCCTTCGCTGCAATCGCATAAGCCGAGGGAACGATCTTGCCGTCTTCCTGCGCTAGAAGGACAAACAGCGGCGGTGCGAGGTAGTTGACGCCCATGTCCTTCAGTTCGGTCATGGAAGGGGAGAATGTTTCCGGATCCATGGGATCGACATCGCGGCGGCTTTCAAGGAAGACTGCCTGCTTGCCGAAGTCCGGTTCGTTTTCGATCCAGTAGAGAACGTCATCAAGGTTGAAGGATTGCGGGTAGACGTCTTCTGCCGGAATGCCTGCCGCCTTGTATTCGTCAATCAGTTTCTGGGCGTAGTCGGCCTGAGTAAAGCCATCAAAAGGCATCTCGACTTCAGGGGCCTTCAACTCCGGAGTGAATTTCACGCCGAGGTCCTTGAAAAGGCGGATCGAGGCGTCGTGTGTCAGCAGCGTTCCCGTGCCCGCGTAAAGATCCGTGCGCCAGGGCGCGGTTCCATTCTGGTAAGCTTCAGGCGTTGTTGCCGTTTTGTCTGCACTGTCCATCTTGCCCTGCAAGGACGAGAACTCAGCCAGGGTCAGATCACTCGTCCGGCATTCGGCCGCAGCCGGGGTCTCACCCGAGGCCGGAGTGAAGCCCGTGGTGCATTTGTCGGCGAGATCGGTCGTCAGAATGTTTGTGGTCGTGTGCAGATCGTTCTGGGAATGCCGGCATACCAGTTCCTTGTCCTTGGTAAAGGTGACGTCGCATTCTAGGATACCCGCTCCCATGAGTGCCGCAGCCCGGTAGCCTTCCTCCGTGTGTTCTGGAAACTGCAATGGGGCACCTCGATGGCTGATGGAAAACAGGGTGCGTTTTGCCGGCTTGCCGATGCAGGCTTCCAAGGTGTCCTTCAGCGGGCCGTCAGCCATCTGGGACACAAGGTAGGCGGGGCGGGGCCCAAGCTCGACAGTGCCTGCTTGTGCAGGCAAGACGGCACACAGCCCGGTAAGGCAAAGAACAACTTGTTTGAGGTGCATGAGGTATCCAATGGCTTTCGTGGCAAGAAGGGCAATAATTAGCGGCACGCATGCCGGGAGCAAGTGCAATAGCTGCAACTAGGCGGGTTGCCAGGCAAGTCTGAGTGCTTCCGGGCCTCTCACGGACAGGCCACGCTTGTAGGTGACGTTGTGATCGACCAGCTCAATCGTGCGGAACCTTTTCAGCAGTGTGGAAAAGATGATGTCCATGTCCAGACGTGCAAGATGGTTGCCGAGGCAGAAATGTGCGCCCCGGCCAAAGGCAATGTGCCAATTCGGCGTTCTGCCAACATCGAAGCGGTCAGCGTCGGGAAATTGGGCCGGGTCGCGGTTGGCTGCTCCATAGAGGACGCCGAACTTCGTCCCACGCGGATACGCGTCGCCACAAACCGTCATGTCCTCGGTTGAATAGCGGTGGAAGAACGGCAAGGGAGATTCATAGCGGAACATTTCCTGCACGGCCGTTTTCATCAGCGAGGGATCTTCGCGCAGACGCTGCAGCTCATTCGGAAACTTCAGCAGCGCATGCATGCCACTGCCGAGAACGTCGATGGTTGAACCGTGACCGGCCATCAGGATCAGCATCGCGGTCGAGATGAATTCGTCCTCGTTCATCTGGCCGGCCCGTTCAGCTTCGATCATGAGCGACAGAAGGTCGTCCTGTGGTGCGCGTTCGCGCTTTGCTTTCAGCGTTTGCAGGTAGTGATAGAATTCTGTCGTGTTTCGTTCAGCCAGTTCCTTGCGCTCATTCGTCCGGTCGATGTCGAAATACTGAACAATGTTTTCCGACCAGATGCGCAGCTGCGGGCAGTCCTCATCGGGAACGCCCAGAACACGGCCGATGATGTGACCTGGAACATGGGCGGCCAGATCTTCGATAAAGTCGATTTCGGTGCGGTCTGACAGACTGTCGAAAAGGCGGTCGACATAGGCCTGTATGTCATCGCGCAGCTTGCCGACCATCACCGGCGTGAACAGTCTGAACACCTGCTTGCGCAGCCGGTCATGAACGTCCCCGTCGCTATCCAGCAGAGAGAACTGCACGAACCGGGAATGATGCGGCATGTCATGCCAGTTCTGGGCGCGTTTCATGTCCGCGATTTCTTCCGCGCTCGCGATGTGGTCCATGGATCGCACCATCTTGCCGTTCTGCACGATTTCCGAAACGTCATCGAATTTCGCTGCCAGCCAGATATCGAAATCCTCGAAATAAGTCAGACCCTTGCGGTCACGCAGTGCGGCGTAGAACGGGTAGGGGTCTTGTGCAAAGGCATCGGACAAAGGCGCGAAGGAAAGGTCTGTGGACGGGCTCATGAAGGGCTCTTGAGGTCGGGTTGGATGGGGTAGAATTGTGATTCTTGGCAGGGTCGAAGATTTGGCTGGCCAAGTGCAAGCGAAAAGCGGGAGCTATGGGCCATTTTTGACGTGTTTGGGTGAGTTATCCCAAGCCAGGCCTTCAGCTCTTGGGGATTGTGAGGAAATGACATTTCTGACGATATCGGCAGAGGTTCTGAAATCTTAACAATTCCTAAACGCGGGCTGGAAGGCCTGCTTGCACAGACCAGCAGAACCGTGAGTGCGTGAGGCCGAAATGCGTGTGCCAAAGGCTTTCAGTGACGAGTACCAGACCTTCTTGCGGGAGACGGGCTTGGACAACCCCAATCCGCAAGCCCTCCTCATGGAACTTGCCTCGCTCTCCATGGAAGTCTACCTGAAGGAAATCGCCTGGCTTTCCGAGTTCATCGGCAAGATCGAGCGCGCGAAAAAGGCTGCAGCCTGACGGTAAGCTGTTGACTGGATTGAGCCATTTCTGGCGGAAGACATGTTTCTCCGGAATTTGGTCTCGTGCCTATCGAAGATTGTGAACCAAGTCGTTGCAATTAAGATGACGAATGACGCTACGTGAAGCATACTCGGACGATATAATGTCCGGAGCAGCTGTTTCATGTCCATCAGTCAGTTCTCCACCACCAAGGAAATTCTGAGGTTCGAGGGCGCCAAAAAGGCGGCCTATTGGCGCAAATTCGCTTTGCTGCTGTCGCTTGCCGTGATCATCGCGACGATGGGCCTGTTGCGAAATTCCGGTGCTGTCGTGATCGCGGCCATGCTGGTGGCCCCGCTTATGACCCCTATTCTGGGCATCGCCTCATCAATCGTGATGGGATGGATCGGTCGGGCTCTTGTCCTGATGCTGACGGTCTGGGTAGCGGCAGCATGCAGTATCGTGATCTCGTGGCTGATTGTCTGGATCGCGGATGCGCCTTCAACGCTGCTGCTGCCGGATGAAGTCCTCAGCCGGAGCAATCCCGGGGCGGAAGACATGGTCGTTGCGCTCGCCGCGGGCATTGCCGGTGCCTATGTGCAGATCAGGAAATCGGAAATCAGCCTTTTGCCTGGAGCGGCGATAGGCGTGTCCCTGGTTCCGCCGCTCGCGGCAGCAGGGATCCTGTTGTACTTCGAAGAACAGGAGGCGGCCTATGAGGCCACATTGCTCTTTGCCACCAATTTCGGGGCGATCATCTTCTCCGCAAGCCTGGTCTACATCATCCTGGGCCCACGGGAGCGGCTCTTCCGCAAGGCGCATCGGGGCGTCAAATTCACGCTCGGCATGACGGTCACGCTTGCCTTCCTGTCGGTCGTTCTGGTCCAGCTTCTGGCGGCAACCTACCTGCGCTACATCGAAACCGGAACAGAGGCCGTTCTGGCACAGCGCACCAAGGAGTGGGCGGGCGACACGCCTGTCGAGATCATAAGGGTCGACGTTCATGCCCGCACCAGGATTGCGGAAATCTGGGTACTTCTCGATCTGCCATCGGACGCGCAGTACAAGATCGGCTCACTCGACGATTTTCTGCCGGTCGCCATGAAGGAACATCCGTTCAGAGAGGCCGCCCGTGAAGTTCTGGGAGAGGATTACAAGGTGGTCGTCAGATACCAGACACGCATTGCCTGGCTTGTGGATCTCGCCACGGAAACGATCGATGTAGCTCCTTCTGTCGATACCGTCAGAGAGGACTGACAGGTCATGCAAAAACAAACCCCGCCAGAGCGGCGGGGTTACGAGAGACTGCGTGTACTATTCCGTCCTAGGAGGCGGTCGACAGCGACTGGCTTGCCAGATAGGCAGCCTTGGCCGGAACCGAGAGCCAGGCCTGTGCCTGAGCGACGCGTTCCGGCGTGTAGTGATGTTCTTCGTGAAGCATGTTGACGGTACCAACCAGCGTATCGCCGAGAACAACGGGCAGGTTGATGACGGAGCCGCAGCCAAGCCGGCCTATCAGCTCGTAATCGGGAAAGACGGTCGCAATATCGGCAAGCGTGTTTGCGACAAAGCTTTTCCGGTCCTTGTGTACGGTTTCAAACCAGCGATCATAAGTGATCGGTTTGGTTCCGGAGACCGGGTAGTCTTCCGGATGCGAAGTGTAGGAGCGCTGCGCCAGCTCGGTTTTCATGTCGGCTGTCATGAACGTGAACAGCTTCACGCCAATGGTTTCCTGCGTCAGCTTCAGAAGAGCATCAAAAGGCGCATCCGGTGTGATCGCGGTGGAAAGGGCATGGTCAAACGTGGCCAAAGGGCCGGTGAAATCGGTCATGTGTCGAAATCTCGAGCAATTCTGGTTGACGTTAGGCAGGGTGCAAGATGCCGCCGCTGGCGGCATAGAGTTCGCGGGAATAAGGATCTGAGAGCTGACCCGACTTGAGAGCGTCGACACCGGCAATTTCCACCACGCGGCCATAGCGCATGACAGCCAGGCGGTCGCACAGGAACGAGACAACCGGAAGGTTATGCGTGACCATAAGATAGGTCAGCCCCTGTTCCCGTCGCAGCTTTTTCAGAAGGTTCAGGATTTCCGCCTGTACCGATACGTCCAGTGCGGATGTCGGCTCGTCCAGCAGTAGAACGCGCGGTTCCAGCATCAGCGCGCGGGCGATCGCCACTCGCTGGCGCTGACCACCGGAAAGCTGATGCGGAAAGCGGAAGCGGAATCGCTGGTCCAGACCGACGGCGGCAAGCATGTCTTTCACACGGCCGTCCCGACCGCCAATACCATGAATGGCGAGCGGCTCTGCAAGGCAGGTGTCGATGGTCTTGCGTGGATGAAGCGAGCCGTAAGGGTCCTGAAACACCATTTGGCAGGTTTCGGCAAAGGTCCTGTCCGGTGAATGTCCGCGAGGTTTTCCTTCAACGGCAATGGTGCCGGTCCAGTCCGGGGCCAGTCCGGAGATTGCCTTCAGGATTGTCGATTTGCCTGAACCGGATTCCCCGACCAGCGCAAAACTTTCCCCTTCAGCAACATCGAAGGTGACGTCGTGAACAACAGCCGTGTCGCCATAGCTGATGGTGAGGTTTTCAAGATGGATGGCGGCGTCGGTCATGTTCCGGCTCCCGTGGTCCAGGTACTGCGGTCGAGAACCGGCAGCTCATCACGGTCTTCATTCATGCGCGGCATCGCGGCAATCAGGCCACGGGTGTAGGGATGCTGCGCGTTGTGCAGATCGCTCGCCTTGCACTGCTCGACGATCTCGCCGCTATTCATCACCAGGATGCGGTCGCAATAGCGGGACACCAGGTTGAGGTCATGACTGATCAGGATCAGACCCATGCCCTTGCCGGTGACCAGATCGTCGATAATGTCCAGGACCTGTGCCTGCACGGAAACATCAAGCGCGGAGGTTGGTTCATCTGCGATCAGGAGATCAGGTTCCGGGATCAGCATCATGGCGATCATGATACGCTGGCCCATGCCGCCGGAAACCTCGTGCGGATAAAGACCCGCAACGCGTGCCGGATCGTTGATGCGCACAGCTTCCAGCATGGCAAGCACCCGTTCCTTCAGCTCCCGGCGTGGCAGCTTCTTGTGAGTGACGAGGGCTTCTGCAATCTGCTCGCCTACGGTCATCACCGGGTTGAGCGAGAATTTGGGGTCCTGCATGACCATGGAAATGCGGGCGCCGCGCAGATCGCGCATCTGGCGTTCGCTTCGGCTGAGGAGGTCCATGCCGTCGAAGGTCATGCGCCGGGCGGTGACCTTTCCGGGTTTCCGGATCAGGCGCAGGATCGACCGGCCGGTCATGGATTTTCCGGAACCGGATTCGCCGACAATTCCGAGCCGTTCCCGCCCAAGCGTGAACGAAATACCCTTGACGACATCGACCGGGCCGCGGGCCGTCGGGAAGGTGACGGTGAGGCCGTCAACCTCGAGAAGCGGGGCGCTCATTGCTTGTCTCCCTGCTTGGGATCTAGCACGTCGCGCAGGCCGTCACCGAGGAAACAGAAACCGAGGCTCACCAGGATGATGGCAAAGCCCGGCATGGTGGCGACCCACCACTGGTCGAGAATGAAATTCCGTCCGCGCGAGATCATCGCCCCCCATTCCGGCAGAGGCGGCTGGGCGCCGAGACCGAGAAAGCCGAGACCGGCGGCCGTCAGGATGATGCCGGCCATATCCAGCGTCACGCGAATGATCGTGGAAGAAGCGCAAAGCGGCAGAACGTGACGGAGGATAACGCGGGCGGAAGACGCGCCTTGCAGGCGCACCGCCGCGATGAACTCTGCATCGCGGAAGGTAATCGTTTCCGCACGGGCGATACGCGCATAGGCAGGCCAGGCGGTGATCGCAATGGCGATGATGGCATTCTCGATGCCGGGTCCGAGGGCTGCCACAAAGGCAAGCGCGAGGATCAGCTTCGGCATGGACAGGAAGATATCCGTCACGCCCATCAGCACCCGATCGGTCCAGCCGCCGAAATATCCGGAGACCGCACCGACGATGAGTCCGATTGGAGCGGCGATGACGGCCACCATGGTAACGATCATCAGCGTGATGCGCGCACCGTAGACAACGCGGGAGTAGATGTCCCGGCCAAGCTCGTCGGTGCCCATCCAGTGGGCCGCAGACGGCGGCATCAGGCGGTTTGCGAGATCCTGGCCGATGGGAGAGTAAGGGGCGATCAGCGGAGCGAAGATCGCCATCACGATCAGGACCAGGATGATGAAGCCGCCCACCACGGCAAGCGGATTGCGCAGGAGCGCTGCAAAGACACGCCAGGCGCGACCAAGATTGGCCTGCAGGCGCGAGGCGGGGCTATCGTCGAGAAGCCAGTCGATCATTTGCGGGCCCTCGGATCGAGAATGCGGTAGAGCACATCGGAAATCTTGTTGATGAGGATGAACACGGCACCGATGACGAGCGTCGCGCCCAGCACGGCGTTCATGTCGGCATTGAGAAGGGCACTGGTCAGGTAATTGCCGATACCGGGCCAGGAGAACACGGTCTCGATCATCACGGAGCCTTCCAGAAGAGCGGCATAGGACAGGCCGATCACGGTGATCAGCTGGATGCGGATCGGGTAGAACGCGTGGCGCCAGATGACACGGCGCTCGGGCACACCTTTCACCCGCGCGGTCGTCACATACTCGTGCCCAAGCTGGTCCAGCATGAACGATCGGGTCATGCGGGCGATGTAGGCAAGGCTGAAGAAACCGAGGATCGATGCCGGCAGCATGAGGTGATCGAGCGCGTTCCAGAAGATGTCCCATTCGCCTGCGACAACACTGTCGATCAGGTAAAGCCCGGTTACGGGATCAACAATGCCGTCGTAGAAGATGTCGATACGGCCCGGACCGGCAACCCAGCCGAGGCCGGCGTAGAAGACCGCAAGGCCAACCAGCCCAAGCCAGAACGCGGGGACGGAATAGCCGAGAAGGCCGAGGACGCGGATCAATTGATCGATCCAGGTTCCCTGGCGGGTGGCGGCCAATACGCCCATAGGTACGCCGAGCAGCACACCGATCAGGATGCCGATCGTGGCCATTTCCAGGGTGGCGGGGAAGAACCGCCCCAGGTCTTCAGCGACCGGCCGACCGGTGGAAATCGACATGCCGAGATTGCCGGTGAAGACGTCGCCCACGTAGGAGAAAAACTGGATGACCAGCGGCCTGTCCAGCCCCATCGCCTGACGGGCAGCTTCATAGACTTCGTTCGATGCCCTGTCGCCGACTACTGCCAGAACCGGATCGATCGGCACCACGCGGCCGATGAAAAACGTGATTGCAAGCAGGCCAAGGAATGTTCCGGCCGTTACAAGACAGAAGCGCAACAACGCTGCCACACTGCCCAGCAGTTGGCTCGTCAAAAGGCCCTCTCTTGCGTCGGTTACGCTCTCGGAAGGCTCAAAAGACATGCCGGTAGCGGCCTGTTGCCGTTCCCTGTTCAACCGGATTCTTCAAGTCCGTTCTCCACACTCATGTGACTCATTTTCTGAATTTGAGTCTTCAGGTTGTTGTTTTTAAACAGCTTTCAGAAAGCGCTCGTAAGGCGCTTTTTTCAAAGGTGTCTAAAAAAGTTCTTGGAGCATACAAAAAAATCTGGTTACATCAAAAAAATTTTGATGGGAGTAAAAATCTTTGAGCAGTTCGACAGCACGTGCCGCTTCCGATGTCGATACAAAGGTTGGCGCGCTGATCCGTGCGCGGCGCCGGCAGCTGGGGTTCACCCTGCAACAGCTGAGCGATGCTTCGAACCTCTCGGTCGGGTATCTCAGTCAGGTCGAGCGCGATCACGCGACACCGACACTCGGATCTCTGGCGGGAATTGCCCGGGCCCTCGGCGTCGGGCTGGATTATTTCGTGGCCCAGCCACGGGCCCAGGATGCACTGACCCGTGCCGCAACACGGCCTAATTTCTCCATTTCCGGTTCCGCCGTAAGCTATGAGCGGCTGGCAACCGAGTTTCCAGGCAATCAGCTTTCCTCGTTCATTCTCACCGTGCCGCCGGGATATGCTTCGGAAACGGTGAGCCACGAGGGCGAGGAGCTGATCTACATCCTGGAAGGGTCCATCACCCAGTACCTCGACGGCGAGGCGATGGTGATGACCGCTGGCGACAGCCTGCATTATCGGGGCAACACCCCGCATGCCTGGTCAAACCCGAACGATGCTCCGGCAAAGATTCTGTGGACCGGCACCCTCACGATTTTCAACGCCGGCGACGAGAAAACCAGCCGCATAGAGCTGGTGTCGCCTGACAAGAGCGCGGTGAAGCCGAGCCGCACCAAAAACAAGAACAAATCCTAACCCCCCTGACAGACGGAGACGAAGAAATGAAACTTTTAAGGACCGCGCTTCTGGCGGCCGCCCTGGCAATGCCGATGGCAATGCCTGCCGGTGCCGCGACACCGGACAACATTCTGGTGGTGGCGCAGAACATCGACGATATCGTCGCGATCGATCCTGCCCAGGCTTACGAGTTTTCCTCCGGCGAACTCGTGACCAATGTCTACGACCGCCTTGTGCAATATGACGCCGAAGACCCGACAGTTCTGGCGCCGGGCCTTGCTGCAGAATGGCAGGCTGACGCTGATGCCAAGACCATCACCTTCACCCTGCGCGACGGTGCAACGTTCCATTCCGGCAATCCGGTTCGCGCTGAAGACGTGGTGTTCTCCTTTGCCCGTGTCATCAAGCTGAACCTCACCCCGGCCTTCATCCTTGCCCAGCTTGGCTGGACGGCGGAAAATGTCGAGGACATGGTCACGGCCGACGGCAACAAGGTCGTTGTCAAATACGAAGGTGACTTCTCTCCGGCGTTCGCCCTCAACGTCCTGGCTGCCCGTCCGGCTTCCATCGTCGACGAAAAGACGGTGATGGAGCACGAGGAAGATGGCGACATGGGCAACAAGTGGCTCAATGCCAATTCCGCCGGTTCCGGTCCATTCGAACTGCAAACCTACCGCGCCGGCGAACTGGTGCGTTACAAGTCCAACGCTGATTACTTCAAGGGCGCACCGAAGGTTGAAGGCGTGATCATCCGTCACGTGGCCGAAGCCGCAACCCAGCAGCTTCTGCTGCAGTCCGGTGATGTCGACATGGCCCGCAATCTGACGCCGGACCAGATCGCCGGTATGGAAGGCGACACCATCAAGGTGGAAACCTATCCGCAGGCAGCCGTGCACTTCCTGTCCTTCAACCAGAAGAAGGACGTGCTGCAGCCTGAAGCGGTGTGGGACGCGGCGCGTTACCTCGTCAATTACAAGGGCATGACCGACAGCTTCCTAAAGGGCCAGATGGAAATCCATCAGGCTTTCTGGCCGAAGGGCTTCCCGGGCTCCTATGACGAGACGCCTTACACCTATGATCCGGAAAAGGCGAAGCAGATCCTGGCGGATGCCGGCATCGAGACGCCGATCACGGTAACCCTCGACGTGATCAACTCCACCCCGTTCACGGACATGGCCCAGTCGCTGCAGGCAAGCTTTGCCGAAGCCGGGATCAATTTCGACATCATCCCGGGCACCGGTTCGCAGGTCATCACCAAGTACCGCGAGCGCAGCCATGAAGCGATGTTGCTCTATTGGGGCCCGGACTTCATGGACCCGCACTCCAACGCAAAGGCCTTTGCCTATAACAGCGACAACTCCGACGACAACTACCAGGCAACCACCACGTGGCGGAATGCCTGGGCTGTTCCGGCCGAGATGAACGACATGACCAAGGCTGCCCTGGCCGAGAGCGATGCGGAAAAACGCAACGGGATGTATGTCGAACTGCAGAAGGAAGTTCAGGCCAAGTCGCCGATCGTGATCATGTTCCAGGCAGCCTATCAGGTCGCGATGGACCAGAAGGTCGAAGGTTACGTCAACGGTGCGACGTCCGACTTCGTCTACTATCGTCTCGTAACGAAAAACTGACGCCAGAATCCAGGCCGTCCCGGTTTCCGGGGCGGCTTTTTTGTTTGCTGACACAGCACACTGACTGACCAACCCCTCCGGAGTTTCCTGAAATGTCTTCCCTTTCCGATCAGCGCCTTGCCGCTTTGCGCGAGCGGATGTCTGCGACCGGGACCGACCTTGTGGCCATCGGTCCGTCCAGTCACATGATGTATCTGGCTGGTCTCGATCCTCATGGTGACGAACGGCCGGTGATGCTTCTGGTTTCCAGGAGCCATGCGGGCTTTCTGATGCCGGCGCTCAATGTCGACAGCTCACGCCAGAAGACGCACTTGCCTTTCTTCCCCTGGCGTGACGACGACGGACCGGACGCCGCGCTTGCCACGTTGCTGGAAGCCTCCGGACTTCCGCAATCGCCAAGTGTCGTCATCGACGAAACCATGCGTGCCGATTTTGCGCTTCTTTTGCTGGACGCGCTCCCAGGCGCTTCTCGCCGGTTTACGGATGACACGGTCGGGTTCCTGCGTGCTCGAAAGGAAGAGGACGAATACCGCCGTCTTAAAGCCAGTGCCGTACTAAACGACACTGCCGCCATGGCGGGCTTCGACGCCCTGACACCCGGCATCACGGAACTTGAGATCGCTGCGGTCATCCGGGACGTTTACAAGCAGGCAGGCGCGACCCCGGTATTTACCTCGGTCTGTTTCGGTGGAAACGGTGCCTTTCCGCACCATCACACCGGCGAAACACAGCTGAAAGCCGGGGATGCCGTGCTGATCGACACCGGTGGACGTCTCGAGGGATACCCGTCCGACATGACCCGTGTTGGCTTCTTCGGAACGCCTACGGCGGAATTTGAGAAGGTCCACGCCATCGTCAACAAGGCTGTGGAAGCAGCGCTTGCCGCTGCAAAGCCTGGGGTCTTGGCAAAATCAATCGACAAGGCGGCTCGGGATGTCATTGCAGATGCGGGCTATGGTGACTTTTTCACACACCGGACCGGCCACGGCCTCGGAATAGACATACATGAACCGCCATATTTGACGGCGACCTCCGAAACCGTACTGGACGAGGGCATGGTGTTCTCGATCGAACCCGGCATCTATCTCCCCGGCCAATTCGGCCTGCGTCTGGAGGAAATCGTCATCTTGCGGAAAGACGGCGCGGAAATCCTCTCCGACCTGCCACGTGCGGCGGTTGTAAGGTGAGGGTGCTCCAGTAAACGGACACGAAGCCGTTTTGGGAAACGAGGTCGGATTGTGGTTCCTTCGCCCTTGAAGGAACCTGAAAATCTTATACAGATTCGCGGCAAGACCTGCCTTGAAGCGGGGCTTGCCACGAAACGTGACCGCGAGACCCGAAACGGATTCATGCTCGAAGTAATTGAACTGGACATTCCCGAGGTCAAGATTCTCCGGCCGAAGAGGCATGGTGACAGCCGTGGTTTCTTCTCCGAAACCTACAACAAAGCGCTTCTTTCCGACGCCGGAATAGACATCGATTTCGTCCAGGACAATCATGCCTACTCTGCGGAAAAGGGAACCGTCCGCGGTCTGCATTACCAGACGCCGCCGTTCGCGCAGGACAAGCTGGTGCGTGTCGTGCGCGGTGCGATACTGGATATCGCTGTGGATCTGCGGCAAGGGTCTCCGACTTACGGCAAACATGTCTCGTCCGTCATTTCCGCGGAAAACGGTGATCAGATCCTGGTTCCGATCGGATTTGCCCACGGGCTGGTGACCCTGGAGGCGCACACGGAGGTTCTCTACAAGGTCTCGCATTATTATGCTCCGGAGCATGACCGGGGCATCGTGTGGAACGATCCCGATCTGGACATTGATTGGCGAATACCTGAAGCCGATGCCATCCTGTCGCAAAAGGATCAGGAACTCCCACCATTTGCCGATGCTGCCAGCTGTTTCACGTACCCGGAGGCCATAGAACGATGAAAGTTCTTGTCACGGGGGGCGCCGGCTTTATCGGTTCGGCGGTCGTGCGAAAGCTGGTGTTGCAAGGCCTGGCGGAAGTCGTCACCGTGGATGCCCTGACATATGCCGGTAACCTGGTGTCCCTGGCTCCGGTCATGGAAGATCGCCGCCACCGGTTCGTGCAGGCAGATATCCGGGACGGGGAGGCAATGGCCAGTCTGCTGGAGACAGAGGCGCCCGACGCTGTCATGCATCTGGCGGCTGAAAGTCACGTCGACCGGTCGATTGATGGCCCGGCTGCCTTTATCGATACAAATATCGTGGGCACCTACACCTTGCTGGAGGCGGTGAGAGGGTATTGGTCAGGCTTGCCGGTGTCTCGAAAGGAAGCCTTTCGCTTTCATCATGTGTCCACCGATGAAGTCTATGGCAGTCTCGGTCCGACAGGGGCCTTCAAGGAAACGACCGCATACGCGCCGAATTCTCCTTATTCCGCATCAAAGGCGGCGTCGGATCACTTGGTCAGGGCTTGGCACCATACGTATGGGTTGCCGGTGGTCACCACCAATTGTTCCAACAATTACGGGCCTTACCAGTTTCCGGAAAAACTGATCCCGTTGATGATCCTGAACGGCCTGGAGGAAAAGCCTCTGCCGGTCTATGGCGCGGGAGCAAATATCCGTGACTGGCTGCATGTCGAAGATCATGCGGATGCGCTGTGGCTGGTCTTGATGCGCGGCACACCGGGCCAAGTTTACAATATCGGCGGTGACGCAGAGCGTCGAAACATCGATGTAGTCCATCTGATCTGCGATCTGCTGGATGAAGCAGTGCCCGCAGGAAAACCCCGCCGAGAATTGATCGCGTTCGTGACAGACCGTCCTGGCCACGATGTGCGCTATGCGATGGACATTTCGCGGATCGCTGCCGAACTCGACTGGCGACCCAGTTATTCATTCGAAAGCGGGTTGCGCCAGACGTTGGACTGGTACCTTGCCAATCGCAGCTGGTGGGAGGCAATCCGTAGCGGTCAATATAGAGGCGACAGGCTGGGACTGGGTGCGAATGGTTTTTCAAGTGCATCTGCCGGTGTTCCATGACCCGTATTCTGCTAACGGGAGCGAACGGTCAACTCGGTTATGAAGTCATTCGGCAAGCCCGGGCGCTGGCTCTTGATGTTGTGGCTCTCGACAGATCGACACTCAACATAACCGATCGCGGAACCGTGGCGGAAGTCGTCCAGAACTTGGCGCCCGACCTGATCATCAATGCGGCTGCATACACTGCCGTTGACCGTGCCGAGACCGACCGGCAGGCCGCCTTTGCGGTCAACCGCGACGGAGCGCGCAATCTTGCGGAAGTGGCCGAACGGCGCGGTGCCGTCTTGATACATTTCTCCACAGACTACGTGTTCGACGGGGCAAAGCCGCAGCCTTATGTGGAAGAAGATACAGTCGGCCCGTTAGGCGTATATGGCGAAAGCAAGGAGGCCGGGGAGGCTGCCGTCCGCACAGTCTCAGAACGTCACCTGATCCTGCGCACATCCTGGGTATACGGCGTGCAAGGTGCGAACTTTGTTCGGACGATGCTGAGGCTCGCACGGGAGAAGGATGAAATTCGGGTGGTCACTGACCAGACAGGATGCCCGACATATGCCGCCGACCTGGCTGAAATCGCATTGCAGCTATCCGTGCGGGTTCTGAGGGGCGATTTTCCGAAGGGTGGATACGGAACATTTCATTGTGCCGGACAGGGGCAAGTGAGCTGGCATGGGTTCGCATCCAAGATATTCGAACTGGCCGGGGAACGATTTTGCAAACAGCCGGAGCTGATTGGCATTCCGGCGTCGGAATTTCCAACGCTTTCAAATCGGCCCGCGAACTCGGCGCTTGATTGCTCTAAACTGTCACGTGTCCATGGCCTTTCCGCCAGGGACTGGCCAGTGGCACTGTCCGACATGCTTGACCGCCTGTATCTAAACGCCTGATATCTTGTGGGCAAGCAATTGGAATTGGAGTTGGACAATGAAAGGCATCGTGCTGGCGGGCGGAAGCGGAACGCGTCTCTTCCCGGTAACAAGGTGTATTTCCAAGCAATTGCTGCCTGTCTACGACAAGCCGATGATCTACTATCCGTTGAGTGTTCTGATGCTTGCCGGGATAAGAGATCTCCTGATCATCACAACACCACGCGATGCCATGGCTTTTCAGAGCCTTCTGGAAGACGGCGCGCGCTGGGGCATCAATATCAGCTATGCAGTTCAACCTGAACCGGCCGGCATCGCGCAGGCGTTTCTGATCGGAGAGGAGTTCCTTGCTGGACAGGAATGTGCGCTGATCTTGGGTGACAACCTTTATTACGGACATGGTCTGACGGAAATTCTTGCGAGAGCTTCAGCGCGCAAGTCCGGAGCGACCCTGCTCGGATACGAGGTGGCGGAGCCGGAACGATATGGTGTCATCTCGTTCGACCCGTCAGGCGCGCCGGTTTCAATCGAAGAGAAGCCAAAGTCCCCCCGGTCGTCCTGGGCGGTAACAGGGCTTTACTTCTATGACAAGGACGTCGCCGCCATTGCTTCCGATATACGTCCGAGTGCGCGTGGTGAACTTGAAATCACGGATGTGAACGCCTGTTATCTGGAGCGCGGAGACCTGCATGTTGAACAACTGGGGCGGGGATTTGCATGGTTCGACATGGGGACACACGACAGTCTCATAGAATCCGCGACCTTCGTGCAGGCGATCGAGAAAAGACAGGGCCACCGCATCGCCGTTCCGGAAGAAATTGCGTTCAAGAACGGTTGGATTACTGTGAATGATCTGGAACGGCTGAGCGAAGAATATTCCAGCAGTGGATATGGGAAATACTTGGGAAAAATAGTCTCTGGGTACTCTAACGCATAAATAAATATATCCGTTCGGAGGAAAATTGAAAATCTTGTCTAATAATAATTTAATTGATTTACAGGCTAATAAATTCTGTCGAAGGCTATACGAAGCTTTTCTCTCGCCACGAATATTTGTAGCTGCTTGCTGGTGGTACGTCGTTGGTAAAAGGCAGCGTTCCCGAAACCGATTCCGATTGGTTTTCAGCGCCACAAGTATTCAAGGTAAGAATCTTCGTGTCGGACCACATATCTGCTTTGCACAAGCAAACCCGTCTATATCAGAACGAGAAGAGATGCTGCAGGAAGTTGCCGGTTGGCATAATCCTCCAGTAATCTCAATTGTAATCCCGGTCTATAATACAGATCTGGCTCAGCTGCGAGATGCCATCCAATCCGTGAAGAAGCAGATATATCCGCATTGGGAGTTGTGCATTGCTGACGACTGCTCAACGGATCCAGCCGTTCAAGAGGCTCTCAAGGAATTTGAAGAAAGTGATGGGCGCATCAAGGTCGTTTACCGGAGTGAAAACGGACATATCTGCAGAGCTTCGAACTCTGCCATAGATATTGCGACCGGTCCCTACATTGCGTTCATGGACCATGATGACCTGCTACCAGTTCATGCCCTTTATTATGTTGCCAGAGAAATTCGGCAATATCCTGAGGCAGATTTCATCTACTCGGATGAAGATAAAATTCGGAAGGAGGGCTGGCTTACCGATCCACACTTCAAACCGGACTGGAATCTGGAACTTTTTCTAACCCAGAACTACATCAATCACCTTTGCGTATACAGGGCTTCAATCGTCAGGGATGTCGGAGGGTTTCGACCAGGTTTCGAGGGAAGTCAGGATCATGATCTAGCACTCCGGGTGGTTGCTCGGATTGACGAGAAAAATATTCGTCATATTCCGAAAATTCTCTACCATTGGCGATGCTTCTCCGGTTCGGGATCTTTTTCCGATCGCTGGATGCAGCAAGCCATAGAAGCGCGTCAGCGCGCCGTGCGTGAATACTTTAAGGACAATTACCCGGACGCGCCGGTGTCGGTAACGAATGGCCCTTCAGCGTGCAACAGGATCGTTAGGGAGCTCCCAAGCCCTGTTCCGCACGTAACCATCATTATTCCAACCCGTGACTGCACAGAATTTGTAAAGGCCTGTGTCTTCAGTCTGTTTGATAAAACAGACTATCCAAGTTTTGACGTTGTCATCGTGGACAATGACAGTGTGGAAGTGGAGTTAAAAGAATATCTGGCTGAAATAACAGAAAAACACCCTGTAACTGTATTGCCATATTCTGGTGAATTTAATTATTCAGCCATGAATAATTTTGCCGTTGAGCATGCTTCAGGTTCAGTTGTTGTGCTCTTGAACAATGACACTCAAGTTATTTCTTCTGAATGGCTTCGGGAGATGGTGTCCTATGCGGTACTGCCTCATATCGGGGCTGTTGGGGCGAAACTCCTATATGCCAACGGTTTGGTTCAACATGCTGGTGTGATCGTGGGTGTGGGAGGTATCGCAAATCACGCTTTTCAATTTTATCAAGGCGGCGATATCGGCTACCAGCACAGGTTACAACTTCCACAATATTTTCTCGCAGTTACTGCCGCTTGTATGGTTGTTGAAAAGGATAAATACCTAAAATGTGGAGGTCTGGACGATAAAGATCTAAAGGTTGCGTATAACGACGTTGATTTTTGCTTAAGGCTATCAAGAGATTTTGGGTTAAAGAATGTATACACTCCATATGCCCAATTATTTCATCATGAGTCTGTCTCTCGTGGCCAAGATACTTCACCGGAGAAAATAGCAAGGTTCGAGCATGAGTCTATGACCATGAGGCAGCGCTGGGGTGATATCATGCAACGAGACCCTTATTATAATGAAAACTTCTCGCATCATAACGCTTACTTCCAGTATAATGTAAGTTGAAGTATTTTGAGGGCTTTAATTATTATATGTTCGTTGATAGGTGTTATATGGATGGATTTGTAGGTGGTAGTATATGAAGCTATTTGACCTTGGTGTTTCAATAAACGATGAGAAGATGAAGAAGTTTTCATCGGGCAAGAAAAAAGTGTATCTTATTTCTGGAGCAAGTCGTGGAGGGACCTCTGCACTAGCTTATGCATTGCGGAGAGCTAACATTTACTTTGGGGATGTTGATGTTAACAATCATGAACTTCCAGATTTGATGATACCTGATCTTACTGAGGACAAAATCAAAGCCGCGATAGATGGATTGCTTGTTGAGGAAGATGTTGTTGGTATCAAGCTTCCAAATTTTTCTTTTCATTTAACTTATCTTACATCGCAATATCCAAATTCAATATTGCTTTACGTTATACGCAATCCGTTGGATGTGGCTTCGACAATTATGTCCAGGAGTCCAGTCCATGGTCTTAATAAGTCGGATCTGCAGATGGGTATCCAACACGCATTTCATTTTTATTTCGCAATGGCCAAAGTTCTCGATCAGATCGAACAACCTGTTTATCTGTTGTCTTTCGAGAGGATGAAAGCACAGTCAGAACGGTTCGCAACTTGGCTTGAAGAAATTGGGATAAATTTATCAGACGAAAATAGGTCGGAATTGGCTAAAGAAATAGCAGCGCCTGGTTACAAGAGTATTGCAAAAGAGAGATCCAAGTAATCGCTCATTTTGGTATTCGAGATCATGAATCTCGAGGAGATTCCAAACACGCCGACCAGAAGGCTTTCTGTTCTCTTCCGGCAATTTCATTGCGCTCATGAACGGGTGTGAGCGATCCGACGAGATCCTGAAAGTTCCGTTCAATCGACAGCGACAGCAAGTTGTCCACCCAGGTTCGAACGCTGTTTTTCCAGACCAGGCCCACGCGGTTGACACGAACGAAGTCAGCATAGGCCCAGCTATCACTGTACACACCAACGCCTCCACAAACGGCATGTTCTGCCAGCTTGTTCGCGGATCGGGCATCGTTGAAGCTCGAAGGTATTACCGGGTAGAGAAGAACGTCAAACCTGTGTTTGAAAAGGCGCTTGCGATAGAAATACCAGTCGAGGTGCCTCAAAATCCGTAGCTTGGGGTGCGTTGAAAGCTGCGGCGGTACGTCGTGATCTCCAACGATTGTCAGTTCGACATTTGCGCCTGTCGCCAACAGGTTTTCAAATACCTCAAGGACGAATTTTCGATCGGCGGCGTGGCTGGCAGTTCCCAGGTAGCCGATCCTGAGCGGTGCATCTGCCGGCAGGTCTTGAAAACACCAGTCCGTCGAAAGTGCTTCTGACCAAAACGGATCGAGCATTTTGACCTGAAATCCTTGTTGCTCGTAGACCTCGAACAAGGCAGGCGAAGGGACAACAATCGTGTCGGCTGCAGTTGCCAGCTTGTTGTGCTGTCCATTGCGAAGGCTCAACAAACGTTGCCGGTAAATTTCAGGCAGTGACACATCGTGGTCGGCTGCCCATAAATTGTCATCGATCACGTAATAAAGCCGTTTTGTCTTTTCATTCAAAAGGCGCTCGACGACGCCCGGATGATCACGACGGCAGACAACAACGGCATCACGGGTAGAAAACGAATTGACGCCTTCGCGCTGCAAGCTCCGCTCGCGGTTGGAATTCAGAAAATAGATGTCTGTCGTCGGGATGGTTTTGAACGAAGAACACAGATTACGCGCGAGGACGCTGTAGCAATAATAAAAATCATCAGACGACTTTCTCGAAAATTTTGTCGCTATTCTCATCAAAAAAATACTCGGGATATTCGAATACGAACTGGTAGCTATGATTACTCGGAATACAGCATAATCAGGTGCCAGTTCCGTGCCGTGGCCGCAAGCTGCCATACGTTGTCACGGTAGGTAAGTTTACGCATAGCGTGCATCCGCCGGCAAGCAACTGCGGGAAGCGAAATTGGCAGACTGTGATACTTCTGCGTGAAACGATGGAATGCTGAACGGCAAACGCAATGCGGCGCTGGATGGAAATCCAGCCGCATACTCGTTCAAAATCTGCAAAATATTTGGGGAAGTTTGTGTTGGTCGGGCAGGCCGGATTTGAACCGACGACCCCTTCACCCCCAGTGAAGTGCGCTACCAGGCTGCGCTACTGCCCGAACGGACCCTACCTAGCTTGTTCGCATGCCAAGCGCAAGCAGGTTGTTGCGCTTCTTTGGAGGCTTTTCCAGACATCTGTTACTTGCGGTAAGGGAAGGCGGGAACCGGTCGCGCAGGGCGGCCATGGCCGAGCTTTTCAGCGGCAATCAAGCCCCAGGCCAGGCCGTACAGCATATACATGTGCCGCCAGTGGTCGGTGTCGATGATCACCGACAGGATAAGATGCGCGGTAAACACCGCGAAGACGGATTGGGTAAAGGCGGTCCACGGGCGGGCTTTGAACAGGAGCGGCACCAGGGCACAGAACGTCCATAGCGCCATCAGAATGTAGATCGAGCCGCCGAGCCAGCCGTAGGTCGTGTAGCCTTTCAGATAGACGTTGTGTTCGTCTTCCGGGAAATACTTGTTGAACTCCAGCGGGCCGAGCCCGAGCGGGTGTTCCATCACCAGCTGAAAGCCGAGCGAGTAGCGGGCGAAACGGCCAAGGCGGGCACCGTCATAGGATTGAACGAGCTTTGCCCGTTCTGCGAACATGTCGGCGACCGTATCGACCGAAAGTGCCGCACCGATCAGTGCAAAGACGGCAAGAATGCCGATTACGCCGAGAAGCACCAGACGTGCCCGGCGGGCAGCGGCCTTTTCGGTGACGAGCGCCAGGAAATAGACCAGCAGCACCGATGCCGACAGCACACCCCACGCGCCGCGTGAAAAACTCAGGAAGACGCCGAGCAGCAGGACGGCAAGCGGCACCAAAAGGTGCAGGTTACGCAGCACCGATTGCCGGAGCAGCTTTTGGACCAGAAGCACCGTAGGCAGCACAAGGAACGGACCGAACACGTTGGGGTCCTGGAAAGTGCCACGGGCTCGATCGTAGAGCGTGAAATAGGACGCGCCGGGGAAAAGCTGAAAGTAACCTACAACGCCTATGGCAGCCACAAGCACGGCGCTGGCGATATAGCCGCTCTGGATGACCCTGAACCTGCCGGGGTCTTCCGCGATAATCGCAGCATAGAAGATTGCAGTGATTGCCAGAAAGCCGGAAACGGCGATGTACATGATGGCATCGCCCATCTCCTTGGCCATGGGAATGGAGGCGACGCCGCCTGCAATGTAAAGCATCAGGCAGATGATCAGCGGACCGAATTCACGGCGAAGTTTCAGGCCGCAGGCAAGCCAGACGACCGAAAGCAGTGCCATGTAGAGTTCGTAAGGTGCAGGCTCCTCGATAACGAACCCGGACAGAAAGGCTGCAAGCCACAGTGCGCCGTTGCCCAGGCTCCTGGCCTGAAGACCGATAGGCGCGCGTGCATGAGGCGTGCCGCCAAAATGGTCGGTCGCAAGGCTCAATAGGCGTTCTCCGTATTGAGCAACCGGAAGGGCGTCTGGATCAGAATTTTCAGGTCGAACAGGATCGACCAATTCTCGATGTAGTAGACATCGCACTCCACGCGCTTCTGGATCTTTTCCGGTGTATCGACTTCACCGCGCCAGCCGTTGATCTGCGCATAGCCGGTCACGCCCGGCTTGACCTTGTGCCGCGCGAAGTAACCGTCAACGACGTCGTCCCAGGTCTTGTTGTTGGTATGGGCGTTGACAGCATGCGGGCGAGGTCCGACGAGCGACAGGCTGCCGCCGAGAACGTTGAAAAGCTGCGGTAATTCATCGATCGAAGTCTTGCGGATGAAGCGACCGACCCTAGTCACGCGGGGATCGCCCTTGGTCACCACCTTCTTGGCGTCCGGATCGGCCATTTCCGTGTACATGGACCGGAATTTCAGAACTTCGATGATCTCGTTGTTGAAGCCGTAGCGTTTCTGCCTGAACAGGATCGGCCCCTTGCTGTCCAGCTTCACGGCGATGGCAGCGGCGATCATGACCGGCAGCAGCGTGATGATGGCGAGCGAAGCGAAGACAAGGTCGAAGATCCGCTTGGCCACCATGTCCCAATCGGCTATCGGCTTTTCGACCACGTCGACAAATGGAACCGTACCGATGAAGCTCGATCCGCGGTTACGAAAGCGAACCTTGTCGGTGTGGGCAGAAAGCCGGATGTCGACCGGCAGAACCCAGAGTTTTTTCAAAAGCTCCAGCACCCTTTGCTCTGCGCGCAAGGGAATGCAGACAATGAGCATGTCGATGCGCGCCAGACGGGCGAATTCCACCAGCGCGCTGATGTTGCCGAGCTTCGGATAGCCGGCCACCACGGGCGGCGAACGTTCGTTGTTCCGGTCATCGAAAATACCGCAAATGCGGATGTCGTTGTCCGCCTGGGCTTCCAGGTCGTGGATCAGTTCCTGGGCGGCCGTGCCGCCGCCGACGATGATCGCGCGCCGTTCCAGGCGACCGGATTTCATCCAGTGACGCACCAGCCGATAGACAATGAAGCGTGACAGGCAAAGGCCGGTCAGGCTTATCGCGAACCAGGCGCCGATCCAGGCATCTGACAGTTCCGTACCGATGCCTGTTGTGGTGCGCAGAAGCGCGAACATGGCGAACACGAGTGTCCAGCCGGCGGCAACGCGTCCGATCTGCGACAGACCCTGGCGCATGACCGGAACCTGATAGACGTCTGCGGCCTGAAAAAAGGCGAGCGCAAACAGGATGGCAGCGCCAGTGACAAACAGGTTGCCAAGTCCGAAACCTGCCGCTTCGGGACTGGTAAAGACTGCGAACAGGGCCGTGCCAGCGATCAGAAGTACATCCGTCAGACGCACCATACCAGTGAGAACGGTGACGGAAACGCCCTTGCCGCCTAAGCCTTGAGCAATTTCAAAGGCATCGGCCGAAAGGCTGGTGTTGGCGGCGGACAGAACCTCGACGTTGCTTTGGCCCGTCGCGCCATGAACGGTATGTCGGAAATGCTTTTCCAATCTGTGCCCCAAAGCGGATGTCCCGCCCGCAACAGGCTTTGGTTCGGCCGCATCAGAGGGTTTTAAAAATGGGGTATTCATTATCGGTTGCTCGATCTGGCAAGAACAGTCTGCGCACGCGGCACGGCTGAAACACTATCAGCTTGGGCCGGTGTCGAGCTATCGGTCGGGGCGATGCCCTGGATTTCCTGGTAGAGGGTGGTGATTCTGTCGTTCATGAGGTCGACCGAGAAAGTCTCTGCAAGGCAGCTGCGCAGTTTTTTTGCCTGCTGAGCCATCTTGGCGGGATCTGCAAGTGCTTCTTCCATGGCCGTGGTCAGTTTGCCGATATGGCCTGGTTCCACCAGCCGATTGGCATAGCGGCCAAATATTTCCGGAATGCCGCCGACGCGTGTCGCAATCAGCGGACGTTCTGCCGCCACGGTCTCCAGGATGATATAGGGCATGGCTTCGGCGCGTGAGGGAACAACGACGTTCCTGGCAAGCTTGAAAGCTTCACGAGCGGGAAGGGCACCATGGAACGTGATTGCGCCGTCGAGCCCCAGCTTCCTCACCATGTTCCGATACCGCTCTTCGTCCGGGCCTTCACCAACGATGTGAGCCTTGGGCGCGGTGCCGTTCTTCAGGCGAATATTGTAAAGGGCTTCAATGAAAAGGTCTGGTCCCTTCAGGTCTCGCAACATTCCGATATAGAGGAAATCGGCGGCTGCTTCATCCACCGGAACGGGGGTGAATTCGTCTGGTGTCAGCCCGTTGTAGACAATGCGCGATCGGGCTTTCGTGTGACCGACCTTGCTTTCGTAGGCTGCGGCTTCATAGTCGGACACAAAGATCAGCCCGTCGGTCAGGCGGCCAAGAAGCCGTTCCAGCGTGTGGTAGACCCGGCCTTCGAAGCGATTGGGATCATAGTGCAGGCTGCCGCCATGAGGGCAATAGACACGGGCGGCTTTCTGGCCGCGCAGGCGCAGGACGCTGCCGATCAGGCGCGCATAGGCGCCGCCTTTTGCCCCGTGACCATGAAGGATGTCGGGTTTCAGGTCCCGGATGTGCTTGTAAAGGGAAACAGTTGCCGTCAGATCCTGTACGGTCAGCTGACGTTGCATGGGAAAGCGTGCAATACCAAGAGCTAGCCTCGGCTTCAGCTCTTCAAGAAGCTGATTGTCGAAAGCACTGCCCGTGTTGCTGTCACATACGAGGCCGACATCGTGTCCCGCTTCCGACTGGCAGATGGCCAGATCCCGGATATGGCGGAAAATGCCGCCAATGGGCGAGCGCACGCAATGCACGATCCGCATGGGGGTCGTTGTCATGATGCAGTATCCCTGTTGCTACCCCCAGGTTTCTTGTCGAACCTGTGGGGCACTGAAACTGCACCCTAACAAAGGGAGGTGAGTCCACAGTTAACTTGGCGGGACCCTAAAAATAACGCTCACGGACGTAAATTGTATCACCGGGACGCACCGGGTCCGAAATGGGCACACGGCCGTTTAGAATTTCACCGTTCAGCTGTCGGGTGATATCCACATCTGACTGCAGCGCACGCGAACTGAATCCGCCTGCTGTTGCGATGGCGTTTTGAACGGTCATGCCGGCAACGTAATTATATTGGCCTGCATTTTGCACTTCACCCATGACGAAGATCGGACGATAGGTATCGACCTCCACCGAGACGTCCGGATCGCGGATATAGCCCTGACGCAGCTTGGCCGAAATTTCGGATGCCAGGCCTTGCTGGGTCTTGCCGCGCGCAGCGACGCTGCCGACCAGCGGGAAGGAAATATATCCTGCTTGATCAACGACATAAGTATTGGACAGGTCATCCTGGCCGAACACGATAATGCGCAGCTTATCGCTTGAGTCCAAACGATAAGGCTGGGTCAGTGTTTCGTGAAACGCTGTCGGCGGCTGTCTGTACCCGCTGCATGCAGCAAGGCCCAGGCACAAGCCCAGGACAACAAGCGCTCTCGTTCGCATCAACGACTCTCCTACAATTCGGAGACAGGATCGCGCTTTATGGTTAATTGAGGGTGAAGAGGAAAAAAGACCTGTCCGGCACCCTGTCAAATTTGCGCATGCATTAATTAACAGGGCGACCCCGGAGACTGTAACCAGCTTAACCGAACGCTTACCATAATTCGACATAGTTTGCCGGTATCTTGGAGTTTCAAAAGATGAATGCTGAGCGGCAGACACATTCCGAAGACGATATGGCGCTGGATCTGGGTGGTCTGTTGCGGACGATCGGCCGATCCCTGGGCTGGCTTGTTCCACTCACACTCTTCGTCACCGTTGTCGTCTTTCTGGGGCTCCAGTTCGTAGCGCCCAAATACAAGGGCGAAGCGCGCCTCATCATCGAGAGCACGGACAATCTGCCCGGTGCATCGCGAGGGCAGGAAGAAGAGCGAGCTCTGCTCGACAGCGAAGGTGTTGTTAGCCAGGTTCAACTGCTCAAGTCCGCTGATCTGGCGCGTCGTGTCGCGAACAAGCTCAACCTTGCTGCGATCCCGGAGTTCGATGCCAACGACGATGGCAGCCTCGTCAATCTCCTGCTGTCTCTGGTCGGGTTCGGAAACGAGACCGAAGGCAATAGCGAGGAAGAGCGGGTCCTCAAGCATTATTACGAGAACCTGGAAATCTACCGGCTGGAAGGATCCCGCGTGATCGCGGTGGACTACACCGCCGAAAGTCCGGTTCTGGCGGCCAAGGTCGCCAATACGATTGTTGATGAGTATCTGTCTGTTCAATCCAGCGCAAAACGGCAGACGACCGAGCAGGCCTCCGCTGCGCTGGAACCTCAGATTGTCGAATTGCGCCGGGAAGTTCAGGCAGCCCGGCAGGCGGTATCGGATTTTCGCGCCCGGGCCGACCTTTTGATCGGCGCTGACAATATCCCGCTCAACCAGCAGCAACTTGCCGAAACGAGTACCGCTTACTCCGACGCCCAGTCCTCCAAGGCCGAGGCGCAGGCCAAAGCCGACCTCATTCGCGAGTTGTTGAATTCAGGCGGTTCTCTCGAGACTGCCAGCGATGTGCTGAATTCCGCACTCATTCAGCGTCTGCGGGAGCGTCAGGTCGAAATTCAGTCCAACATTGCCGAACTCTCAATCACACTGTTGCCCAACCACCCGCAACTAAAGGCGCTTCAATCTCAGCTTGGTGATTACGACCGGCAAATCCGATCGGAAGCACGCAAGATCCTGCAGGGGCTGGAAAACGATGCGAAGGTGCAAGACCAGCGCGCAAAAGCACTTGGGGCACGCCTTGAGGAGCTGAAGACGGCAGCGGCAAAATCCAACGCCGATCAGGCACGGCTCGCGGAACTGGAGCGCGAAGCCAATGCCAAGGCGGCGCAACTTGACCAGCTTCTGCTGAGTTTCCAGGAAGCTGATTCCCGCTTGCGTGCACAGGTTCTGCCTGCCGATGCCAGGATCATTTCCCGTGCCAGCGTGCCGGTAGAACCGGATTCGCCCAAAATCATTGCCAGCACCATCATTGCTGCGCTTGTCACCTTTATTCTCGGATGTGCCTTTGTGCTCATGCGCGAATTTCTGAACGGCAATGCGCTCTATCGGATGCAGGATGGTTCGTCTGAAGGGCAGCGCGTCGCACCGCGCATGGATGAGCAGCCGCAGCCAGGTCCTCAGGATACCGTGCGGGCTGAAAACCCAGGCTGGGGCGGCGGCTACGGTCAGACCGTTGCCAGCTACAGGATCGATCCCGGCGAGTGGAGCAAAGCCGACACGCTTCGTGACGCGGAACCAAGCGTCCCTGAAACAGCCGCTAGCATTGATGAACCTACCGAAGAAACGGTTCCTGAGCAGACCCCGGAACCACAACCCCAACCCCAACCCCAGGCCTCGGAAAAGACACAGCGGCCAAAGGGACGCATCGGGATCCTGTCCGGCAAGCTTCGTGGTCGCAAAATGAAGACCGGCTACGATCACGATGTCAGCCCGGACTGGGTGGGGGACATGCGAGGTTCGAAGGAAACCGAAGCAGAGGTTCCAGGCGCGGAAGTCGCTCCTGTTCCTGTGGTTTCAACCAGCAAGACAAGCAGACAAGCAAAGCGGGAAGAGCATCTCAAGACAACGCACGCGGACGATGTCGAAGCGGCGGGACGCGTTGTCGTTCTCAGCGTCGATGATGAGGCCCTGTCTCACGAGCTCGCTTTCGACCTGATCCGGAAGGCGGCCGGACGTGGCAAGTCTTCTCTCATCATGGAAGTCTTTCCCGATCAGACCAACCTGAAGGGGGCCGAAGGGTTCTCCGACATCGTCGCCGGAACGGCGCCTTTCGCCAAGGTGGTCTATCGCGATGCCGGATCAAAGGCGCATATCATTGAGGCCGGGCGGGTTGAGATCACGGACGAAATGGTGAACTCGGAACGTTTCAAGCTCGCTCTTGAGGCAATCAAGTCGACCTATGAAACCGTGGTTGTCGATCTTGGCGCCATCGATGGGTCACTAGCAAGTGCCCGTATGTTGAGTTTCGCGGACAGGGTATTGATTGCAGCATCGGCGCCAGACCACGGCCACGAACTGCAAAGTGCGGCCAATCTTCTGGCACATAACACAGGCGCGAAGGTCGAAGTCGTGATTTCTGGTGGAACCGGACCGGGGCCGCGCAGAAACGGTGACGGGCACGCCGCCTGAGGAAGATGTTGGCGACAGTCGGTCGCCAACTGTCTAACTGTTGCCGGAAAAACCAGCTTTCATCTTCCGCAAACGCCGGATCAGCGGCCACAGGATCGATGAATTGCGGATGCAGGATTTGGCTTTCAGCCTTGCGGCTTCCAGACGCATGCGGAGAGCCCCTTTCCAGGTCATCGCCAAAAGGCTGTCCTTCAAAGGCACTGGTTCCGCCCACGTGGTCTTGTAGCGCTCCTCGCCAAGGCCGAGGTCCAGTGTGTCGATGGTCGGATCACCGCACGCCCGTTCGATGATTTCCTTGATCAGGACCAGCCCTGGACTGTTGGGCAGCATGTCGTCATGAGCAACGCTGTTGCTGTAGGCATAAAGCGTCTTGCCATGCTGGGCGCACAGATAGGTGGCCCTGATCCGGTCTCCCGCTTCCAGGTACCAGAGATCCAGGGGACGAGCGCCGTGATCTTGCGCGCTGCCCGTTGCATCCAGTCCAATCACGCTGGACAGGAACGTCTTCGCTGGGGGCGCCGAAAAAACATTTGGAATGCCCGCTTCCCTTGCCCTGACAGAGCGTTGTTCAAGAAAGGCATCAAAGCCACGTTGTCTGTCGACAGGGGAGGTGGCTTTGGCAATCGTGTAATTACCGGCTGCCTGAAGATGTCGTTCCTTGCGAAGCAGGTTCTTGCGTGAGGACTTGCTGTGTGTGTCGTTGAACAACTGTCCGAAATCGGAGGGCAGAGCGCGGGCGAAAACAGGGCTTGGGCTTGATGTCGCTCCTTTGAATACCAGCGGATGGTCTCGCCCTAGCCAGGTCTCCGGAACGTTTTCAAGCTTGAGGAGATCAGCACCGACCTGCTTGCAGACGGCAGACAGGTGGCTTTTCATCTCGTCTGCCGTGGCTCCTTGATAGAAATCGGCGTGCCAGAGGCCCGTATTCTGGTTGCCGTTCTGGTGGCCGAGAAACGTCAGCGCAGAGATTCCAGCAGACCGTTCAAGTTGCAGTGGCAGCAGAAAAACCGCCTGACCGCGACACCGTCCGACAACGATCACCGGCGTGCAATTCAGGCTCTGGCCGACTGTCTCGAACCAGCTGCAAAGCCAGCCAGGAGACTGGTATGGATTACTGTGCAGCACATCCTTTAGTTGTTGCCAGTCAGCCTGTGCTTCGCTAAGCCTCGTGAATATGGACAATTCAAGGTCTGTTGAGGACACGGTGCTCACCTCGCACCAGAGCGCGTGAAAGACAGGCTGAAACGGTTATTGAAAATCGGATAAACCATTTTGAACGAACATGAAGGAAAGACAGGACGTCGCGCTGGCAGATCAAGCTAAGTCTCGATAGATTTAGCAATAATTGTTAAAGAAACCGTGCCTAACTGGCACATTCTAGCAAGGTGGGCATTTCGGCCACATGGGCATGCGGCACAAGACGGTAACACGTGCATTCAGTGTACTTAAGGGAACGGGGCTTGGCCGTATGCTGGCACCGTTTACCCAGGGCTGTGGTGCTGTGTTTATGATGCACCATGTCCGGTCGGCCCGCTCCGATGCTTTCCAGCCGAACCGTCACCTCGAAATCACGCCCGAATTTCTGAAGCTCGCGGTCGAGCGAATTAGGGCAAACGGCTATGAAATCATATCGATGGATGAAGCCGTCGATCTGCTCAAGTCCGGTTACGGGCACCGCCGTTATGCAGTGCTGACCTTCGATGACGGGTACCGGGACAATCTGTCTGTCGCCTATCCGATTCTGAAGGAACTGGAAGCTCCTTTCACCGTGTTCGTCACAACCGGGCTGATCGACCGGACCAGCGAACTGTGGTGGCTGGCCCTTGAGAAGATCATCGCAGACAACGATGAAGTTGTCTTCACAGCGGCAGGCAATTCAGCCGGCATCCCGTGCAGAACTCTTGCAGAAAAAAACGCCTGTTTCGAAAAGATCGTCGATCATCTGACACTGGAGGTCGGCGAAGGTGATCAGCGCAAGATCATCCGGGCGCTTGCTGAAAGATACGGCGTCGACCTGGAAGCCCTGGCGGATGCGCAGATGATGACGTGGGACGAGACCCGCCAACTGGCTGGCGATCCGCTGGTTACCATTGGTGCCCACACCCACGATCACTTTGCCATGGCGCGGTTGAATGCAGATGCCGCCTGTGAAGACGTGACCAGGGGCCTTGAGCGGCTGGAGAAAGAGCTCGGCCGCAGGCCGAAGCACTTTGCCTATCCGTATGGAAAATCACACGCGGTTACACCGCGCGATGCGGATATCTTGCGGGAGATCGGATTTGCCTCGTCTGTGACGACGCTGCCCGGTGTGCTTCAATCCGTCAACGCGCGCGACCCGATGATGCTGCCACGCGTCTCCCTGAACGGCCGGTTTCAAGACCCGGCTGTTGTCGACCAGTACCTGACGGGGGCGCCCTTTGCGCTTTACCGGGTTGCCCGGTGGGCCGCCAACGGGTTTGGTGTCAGGTCCGGCTTTTCCCGCCTCTTTCCATCCACCAGATAATTGCGCCTGCCGGGATGACCCAGGCCAGACCTGCGATACCGAAGTAGATGAAGCGGACCAGGTTCGAGGACTGCTGCAATGTCAGGTCGCCGATCACCATCGCGGTGAGGGCGTAGACCACCACAAAAACAACCAGCAGCACCATGCCGATAAACTTGCGAAACGAGGGAACCATTGTCGGGCGTGTCCGTTGACCGTGTGTGAATCCGCGCGATAAGGGACCTTTTGCCGCAAAACGTCCCGGACCGCTTGCCGTCTTGCTCCTGCACCTATATCTCCGCAAGCCAAAGGTCAAACTCACGATAAGAATTTCCGGAAGCGGCTCATGATTGCGATTGCAGAAGGTGTGAAGAACGAACAGATGCTTCCGGCCAAATTGCAGAGATTGCGACAGAACAGGGCCCTGATCCGATGGTGGCTCTACTTCGTTTGTGCGCTGATCCTGGCCATGGTCGTCGTCGGCGGAGCGACGCGTCTGACCGAATCCGGGCTGTCTATCACCGAGTGGAAACCCATCCACGGCGTTATTCCCCCGCTCAGCGAAGCCGAGTGGGAAGAGGAGCTGGAAAAATATCGCCAGATTCCGGAATATCAGCTCATCAACAAAGGCATGAGCCTTGACGAGTTCAAGTTCATCTTCTGGTGGGAATGGGCGCACCGGCTGCTGGGGCGCTTCATTGGTGTTGCGTTTTTTGTTCCCATGGTGGCGTTCTGGGCAACCGGCAGGATAGAGCCCTGGCTGAAGCCGAGATTGCTTGTCGGCCTGGCACTTGGCGGTTTGCAGGGCTTTGTCGGCTGGTGGATGGTGGCATCCGGTCTGGTGGACAGGGTGGATGTCAGTCAGTACCGGCTGGCCACACACCTGACGCTCGCACTCTTCATTTTTGCCTATCTTTTCTGGATTGCCCGGCGGCTGAGCCCCTTGCCCGAACCCGAAATTCAGGAGCAGGAGCGGCTCGCAGGGCTGGGCAAACTGGTTCTTTTCCTTGTCTTTGTTCAGATGTTCCTGGGAGGTCTCGTCGCCGGGCTGAACGCCGGCTTGACCTTCAATACATGGCCACTCATGGATGGCCAGTTCATTCCGCGCGGCATGCTTGCCATCCAGCCTATCTGGCTGAATTTCTTTGAAAACGTGATGACGGTTCAATTTCAGCATCGCATGACGGCCTACGTGCTGGTGTTCACCGGTGTGGCGCTGGCCTGGAGTACCTTCCGCGTGAGCCGCCGCAAGGAGCTGCGCCGGGCAGGCGCCCATGTTGGGGGCTTCCTGTTGCTGCAGGCGATCTTCGGCATTCTGACGTTGCTGTGGCACGTGCCGCTGTCCATCGCTCTGGTGCATCAAGGCTTCGCGGTTATCGTCCTGGCGGCTGCGGTTGACTATGTGGCCATGCTGAAAGGGCCTTTCGCCATTCGCAGCTAGGCGCCGGAAATCTCAACTTTTGGGGAAACGGGCAGCCGCGTGGAAGCACCTCGCTCCGAACGCTGCGGCTCTCCGAGCCAGGATTTCCGCTGTGCTTACGGCCTCGGGCCCGATCGAGTGTACAGGCAAAAAAGCCCGCCAATCGGCGGGCTTTTCGTTTGTTCAGCTGGTGCCTCTTAGCCGGAAAGGGCCTGATCGAGATCGGCGATGATGTCATCGACATCTTCCAGCCCGACCGAAATACGCACCACATCCGGGCCCGCGCCGGCCGCGGTCTTCTGTTCATCCGAAAGCTGCCGGTGTGTTGTGGATGCGGGATGGATGATCAGACTGCGGGTGTCACCGATGTTGGCCAGGTGCGAGAACAGTTCCACCTTGCTCACCAGGGCGACACCTGTGTCATAACCGCCTTCAACGCCGAAGGTGAACACGGCGCCGGCGCCTTTTGGCATGTACTTTTGTTGCAGGGCGTGGTGCTTGTCTTCCGGCAGGGCTGCGTAGGACACCCATTTGACCTTGTCGTGGGCCGCGAGGTGAAGCGCGACCTTCTTGGCATTGTCCGAATGACGCTGCATGCGCAGCGGCAGGGTTTCGATGCCGGTCAGGATCATGAAAGCGTTGAAGGGCGAGATGGCCGGTCCGAGGTCGCGCAAACCAAGCACACGGCAGGCAATGGCAAAGGCGAAGTTGCCGAATGTCTCGTGCAGAACGATGCCCTGGTATTCCGGCCGGGGCTGGGACAGCAGCGGATAGTTGCCGCTGGCAGACCAGTCAAAGCTGCCGCCGTCGACGATGATGCCGCCCATGGAATTGCCGTGACCGCCCATGAATTTGGTCAGCGAGTGCAGAACGATATCAGCACCGTGTTCGATCGGCCGGCACAGGTATGGCGTTGCCATGGTGTTATCGACCACCAGCGGCACACCCTTTGCCTTTGCAATTGCCGCAATCGCCTCGATGTCGACAACAATTCCGCCGGGATTGGCCAGGCTCTCGATGAAGATCGCGCGCGTGCGGTCGTCAATGGCGGCTTCGAAGGACGACATGTCCGCAGGGTCGGCCCACTTCACGCCCCAACCGAAGCTCTTGAAGGAGTGGTTCAGCTGGTTGATGGAACCGCCATAGAGCTTGTTTGCGGCCACGATGTTGTCGCCGGGCTGCATCAAGGTATGGAAGCACAGAAGCTGAGCCGAATGACCGGAAGCTGTCGCAAGTGCGGCGGTACCGCCTTCAAGCGCTGCAACGCGCTCCTCCAGAACAGCCGTCGTCGGATTGGTGATGCGTGTGTAAATGTTGCCGAAGGCCTGCAGCCCGAACAGGGAAGCGGCATGATCGACGTCGTCGAAAACGAACGAGGTCGTCTGGTAAATCGGTGTCGCCCGCGCGCCTGTCGAAGGATCCGGCGCTGCGCCAGCGTGAATCGCGAGAGTGGAAAAACCTGGAATATTTTCGCTCATTAAAAGACCTCCCTGTTGGATTGGCGGCCAGTTTGACCGAAGGAGCAGGGCAGGTCAAAGAACGATTTTGCGGTTTTGTGATCTAAAGGAAATTATGTATGTCAAAGCGTTAGGCAGGATTGGTGGCCTTTGCCTCCTGCCAGGGTGAGGCATGTCTGCCTATTGGTCGGAAGGGTCCTTCCGGTTCTCCAGCTTCACACCGAAATAGACACCAAAAAGCAGTGCCGCCGCCAGCAGTGGCAGGCTCCATGCCAGAAATGTCGTATCTCCGAAGACTGCAAACACAGCGGCCTTCCTCCCGGTTCGAAAACTTGGATGCGAGGCAAAAGGTTAACGATCTCTTATGGAGAAAGTGGAAAGAAATTCATCGGCATTCGGAGCAAATTGAGCGAAAGCTCTTATAAATTGAACTTAAAATTGTCAGCTTTTGTCGGTTGCGTCATCTTTCGTGCGCCTGGTTGCGCGCGGGCCGTTTGCAGATGGTTTCTGCAGATGAATCAGTACCGCGATACAGACGACGAACGCGACAGTCGCGAGCGCGAATATCATTAGTATTGCCCCCATGTATCTGTCGTCAAAGGCGCAAATTCGCCTGAACGCAGATCAAAACCCCATCCCTGAAGTCCCGAAGTATAGCAGAAACACGCAGGGGTAGAAGTGGGGGTGTATACATTGATTTCGGTTCAGCCGCCCTTCTGCTCCCGCTCGCCGGACTGGGCCTGCTCTCGTGCCCAGGTCTCGTCACGGTGGGCGAAGGGGGATCCGTGTTCGGCCTTGTGCACGAATGCGAACAGCAGCAAGGCAACCAGAGCTGCCATAGCCATGAGAACCCATTCAAATGCGGTAAACAGGGTCGGGTCCTGGGTCATGCTGCCTCACGCTACTGATGGCATCCGGTTGGCTTCCGGACGGCGGTATCTCGACTAACGAGCTATCCGGCGAGCATTGTGCGAAGCTGATGCAATGGGGAAAATTAGCTGTCTTTTTCCCCAGAAAGCCCGCGATGCTGAAACCCTGCTTTCAGAGCAGGGCGCTTGGAGGAAAGCGTGCGCGAATTGACACCTGCCCATCCGATTTCACCTGACAGTCGACCATACTCTATCTTGGGGCAGCGGTTCATCACCATCTTGATACCGGCAGCTTCGGCTCTTGCTGCCGCTTCGTCGTGGCGCACCGTCAATTGCATCCAGATGACCTTGGGCAACTTGCCGCTGGCAATAACGTCGTCGACGATAACGCCTGCCGCTTCGGAATTGCGAAAGATGTCGATCATGTCGGGAACCGCAGGCAGTTCGTCGAGCGAGGAATAGACCTTCTGTCCCAGGATCTCCTTGCCTGCCTGACCGGGATTGATGGGCCAGACCTCGTATCCCTTGGACAAAAGGTATTTCAGCACGAAATAGGACGGCCGGACATTGTTGGCACTCGCGCCGATCATGGCGACGGTTTTCACCTCGTCGAGAATACCCTTGATGTAGGCGTCCGGATAAGTGTCGTGATTCATGGAATGGAGATCCTCAGATTTGTCGCGCTATCCAATGCGAAATGACACCTGCCTGCAAGGGGCCTTCTGCCGCAGACCGGTCCGCCTCGAAGAATTGTGAAACTGCGCAGGGGCGGTCAGGCGCGATAAGCGGCTCACCGGTAAACGGGAGAGGCTAAACAGGCATACGGAAGGCGGCGTTTTATGAGTGAGTTGAAGAAGCGGTTCCAAAAGGTGCTGGAAACGATCGACCGGTCGCTGGATGGTCCGCTTGACGTTCCTGCGCTTGCGGGGGTGGCCGCCTATTCGAAGTTTCACTTTCAGCGCCAGTTCTCGGCCTTCTTTGGCCTCGGAGTTGCAGAATACCGGCGGCTCCTGAAGCTGAAACGCGCAGGACAGCGCCTCGCTTTCAGGGTGGAGCTGCCGGTCACTGAGATTGCCTACGATGCGGGCTACGAAAATCTCGAGAGCTTCTCACGTGCGTTCAAACGAGATTTTGGGCAAAGCCCGTCGGCTTTCCGATCAACGCCCGACTGGTCTGTCTGGCACGGAACCTATGACCCATTGCTGAATTTGAAAGGACAGTTCATGTCGGATCAGCACCTTGAAGTCTCGGCCGTCCGGATCATCGATTTTCCTGAAACACCCGTCGCCCTGCTTGAGCATCGCGGGTCACCGCAAGAGGTGCCCGCATCTGTCAGACGCTTCATTGTCTGGCGCAAGGCAAATGCAAGCCCTCCCTCCAGAAGCGCGACGTTCAACATACTCTTTGACGATCCCAGAACGGCGCTGCCTGAAGAATACCGGTTCGGCATTTGCTGCGCTGTAGCAGGACAGTTCAAAGAGAATGCGGAGGGCGTGGTAGCCGCAACGTTGCCTGCAGGACGCTGCGCCGTAATCAGGCATTCCGGTCCACTCGACTTCGCTGAAGAAACAATCCGCGCCCTTTATCGCGATTGGCTGCCACGAAGTGGCGAGGAGCTGCGGGACTTTCCGCTGTTCGTTCAACGCCTCAGCTTCTTTCCGGATGTTCCGGAGCATGAAGCGAAAACCGATATCTTCCTGCCGCTGAAATGATATGGAACTGCAGCGGTAATACGGTGAGTTGACAGTCGACACTCAGGCCAGTTTTGCCGCCTGTTCTTTCCTGAATTCCTTGCGGATCATCAGTTTCAAACCGGACCAGGTGTCGTCAACGGCACAAACCTTTACGTCCACAAGCCTCATCGGCAGGCAAAGCTCGCGGATGGTGTCTTCGGTGACGTCGGTCGGTAACTTGCTGGCCTTCTTGGGCCAGGAAACCCAGATCATGCCGTCCGGGGCCAGCAGGACCCGCAAGGTTTCCAGGTGTCCAGTCAGCTCAACCCGTTCGGTGACAAACACATGAGCGCATTCAACACCCGGTTCCGGCGCGGCACGAATGACCGCGCCAGGGGCCTGTGTCTGCAGCAAGGCGGAAATGTCTTCCGGCATCCGGTGACGCCAGCAGATCATTCCCGGTTTCAGCCCCAGTTTTGCGGACAGCGGACGTCCGGAATAACCGGCTTCAGGCATGTCTTATCCTTGTTGCCTCCAAACGGCAGGGCGGATCAGCTGTCCGTCCATTCTGGTTTGCGTTTTTGCAGAAAGGCGTTGATGCCTTCTTCCGCATCCCGGGCCATCATGTTCTCGACCATGGTTTGTGCCGCGAAATCATAGGCTTCCGACAACGGCATTTCCAGCTGACGGTAAAAGGCTTCCTTGCCGATCTTCACGGTCTTGGCAGACTTGGAGGCGATCGATTCCGCGTATTTCTGGACGACCTGCTCCAGGTAGTCACGCGGGACGATGCGGTTGATCAGGCCGAAATCCTTCGCGGTGGATGCGTCGATGCTTTCACCGGTCAGAAGCATCTCCATGGCCTGTTTAGGCGCAACATTGCGCGAGAGCGCAACCATTGGTGTGGAGCAGAAGAGGCCGATATTGACACCTGGCGTGCAGAAGGTGGCCGTGTCGGTAGCGATGGCAAGGTCGCAGGAGGCAACCAGTTGGCAACCGGCTGCGGTCGCAACACCTGTTACCACGGCGATCACCGGCTTGGGCAGGCGCACAATCTGCTGCATCAGGTCCGAACACTGGCGCATGATCCGCTCGTAGGTGGCTTTCCCGCCGTCCGCTTCACCGCGCGCAGCGGTTAGTTCCTTCAGGTCGTGGCCAGCGCAGAAGACCTTGCCTTCCGCACCAAGCAGGACAACACGCACTGCAGGATCCTCGGCCGCCTTCCGAAGTTCACCGGCTAGAGCAGTCATCATCTCGCTCGAAAGAGCGTTCATCCGCTCCGGCCGCTGCATCACGATCCGGTAAACGCCTTCATGAAGAAGCGTAGCGAGCATCGGTTTCTGGATCTCGTCATTTGCGGCGGTTTCGGACATGGAACGCTCCCTGAAGATTTGCTTTGCCGATGTTATAGCCGACGCGGGCAGGGCGGCGAAAGTGTCCGATCGGCTGGTGGCTGCCGCCGATCACAGATGGTTTATCTGACGAAGCGTCAAGTCGCTGGCGGTTCTTTCGGTTTCGGTTATCCTTTCGGCATGTGGAGGCTTTCCGAAGTCCGCTCACTTGCAGGTGCAGTCGCCTTGCTGCTGGCACCTCTCGGTCCCGCGCTTGCGCAGGAACAGGTCGATGTCGCTCTGGTCCTTGCTGTCGATGTCTCCCGCTCCATGTCCCCTGAAGAACTCCAGATCCAGCGCCGCGGATATGCTGCCGCCATCGCCAGCCCGGAAGTGGTGCGGGCGATCGGGTACGGGGCTCACGGCCGGATCGCTCTCATGATGTTCGAATGGGCCAACGAAAGCCATGCGCGCGAAATTGTCGGGTGGTCGGTGATCGAGGGCGTGGAAGATGCTCAGGAGTTTGCCGACAAGGTTCTGGCGGACAGCACCTACGGTCAGCGCCGAACCTCGATTTCCGGCGCAATCTGGCATGCTTCGGCTCTCCTCGCCGATGCACCTTTCAAGGCAGACCGCCGCGTGATCGACATTTCAGGGGATGGTCCCAACAACCAGGGAGCACCTGTCGTTCAGGCACGCGATGCCGCCGTGGAGGCCGGTCTGGTGATCAATGGATTGCCGCTCATGACAACTGGTGGCATGGGCTTCCAGTTCAACATTCCGGACCTGGACGTCTATTATCAGCGCTGCGTCATCGGCGGGCCCGCCAGCTTCGTCATACCGGTGAACGACTGGGAACAGTTTCCCGAAGCCGTTCGTCGCAAGCTGATCCTCGAGATCGGCGGCGTCAAGCCGCCCGAGCCACAAGTCATCCCGGCCCAATTCACCTTCGAAGAGCCATATGACTGCCTCGTGGGAGAAAAGATCTGGCGGCGTATGCGTGAGCAGTATTTCTGGGATCAGTAGCGGCAGTGCAAATCTGCCGCCCGTTCATGCTTGCTAGCCGAAGGAACGACACCGTCAGCCTCGGCGGCGTCTCCGCCTGCGCTCTCCACCGGCTGCATCCGACCCCGCGTCAGCCTCCTTGCGTACCGGCAATTCGACGGCAGCTCGAAGGTGGGGGAACTGATCGACCTTGTTGGGCAAGGCCATTGCATTGACGAAATGCTCCTGGAACTTGGGTTCCAGAGCTGTCTCGATCTTTTCGATATCGCGCACCGTCTGCTCGATTTCACGCCTGTAGCCGCGGTTGAGCAAAGCCATCCGGGCGCCTGTCCCGGCAGCGTTGCCGACGCCGGAGACACCTTCCAGGGGGCAATCCGGAATAAGGCCAAGGATCATCGCGTACTTTGGGTCGATGTAGCTGCCGAAGGCCCCCGCAAGGCGAATGCGGTCCAGAACATAGGTGCCGAGCTTGTCCTGCAGAAGTTTGACGCCGGCATAAAGCGCACCCTTGGCGAGCTGGATCGCGCGAATGTCCGTCTGCAGGATCGATATTTCGACCCCGTCGTCAGCAATCAGATAGGAGAAGGTCCGGCCGGTGGATTTGACGCGCGATGTCCGTTCCGCCATCGAGCCGTCGATAACACCGTCTTCCGTGATGAGGCCCGCCAGATACATTTCGGCAACGGCCTCGATAATGCCGGAGCCGCAAATGCCGGTAACGCCGACAGTGTCGACCTTTTCGGCAAAGCCTTCTTCATCCGACCATTCGTCGACACCAATCACCTTGAAGCGAGGCTCAAGCGTTTCCTTGTCGATGCGGATGCGCTCGATTGCACCTGGTGCCGCGCGCTGGCCGGACGAGATCTCGGCGCCTTCGAACGCAGGGCCGGTTGGAGAGGACGCTGCCAACAGCCGGTTCCGGTTACCCAGCACGATTTCCGCATTGGTACCGACATCGACAAGCAGCGTTATCTCGTCGAGCTTGTAAGGGCTTTCTGCAAGCGTTGCAGCAGCTGCATCGGCGCCCACATGGCCGGCTATGCAGGGCAGCATGTAGACACGTGCTCCCGGGTTCAGTTCCAGATCCAGATCGCGCGCGTTCAAAACCATGGCGTCGGAGGCTGCGAGCGCGAAGGGAGCGCCGCCCAGTTCCACCGGATCAATACCGAGGAACAGATGATGCATGACCGGGTTACCGACAAAGGTTGCATCAAGCACATCCGTGCGCTCTGCGCCGACATCGCCGACCAGTTTGCCGATCAGCGCGTTGATGGCATCGCGCACGGCCTTTGTCAGATCCGGCAGCTTGGACGGGTTCATCTGGACATAGGACACCCGCGACATCAGATCCTCGCCAAAGCGGATCTGCGGGTTGGAGGTGCCTGCGGACGAGACTGTGCGCCCGTTCTGAAGGTTGCAAAGGTGGGCTGCGATGGTGGTGGAGCCAATGTCGACGGCAAGGCCGTAGACGGCAGGTTTTTCTCCGGGCCAGAGCGCCACGAGTGTCGGCAGCACGCCTCTGTCTTCGTGGATTGCCGCAGTTACCTGCCAATTGCCCTTGCGCAGGGTTGTCTGGACCCGTGGCAGCAGAACCGGGTCGATCGTGAGGTCGGCAATGCCGGTCTCGGCAATCAGCGCCTCTCGCAGCCGGTCGATATCGCCGCGCGGCGTTTCCATGTCCGGTTCGGCGATCGAGACGGATACCAGCGAGATCGGGCTGTCGGCTTCGATGTTGCGGGCTTCCGCGCGCTTGCGCACAACCTGACGGTTGGTCTGGGCATCGGTCGGGACATCGATAACCAGATCGCCCAAGATTTTTGCCTGACAGGAAAGGCGCCGGTCGGCGGGCAGTTTGCGCAAGGTCGCGTAGCGGGTTTCCGCTTCGGTGGCACCTTCCAGGTTTTCAGCTGCGCTGGTCAGGTTTTCCTTGGCGAAAGTGCCTTCCGAGATGGAAATCTGGCAGCGCCCGCAAATGCCGCGCCCGCCACATACCGACTCCACATAGACACCGAGCGAGCGGGCAGCGTCGAGCAGGGGCGTACCGACAGGAAAGGTTCCACGGCGCCCACTGGGTTGGAAAACGACTTTGGCTTGTTTGACGGTCTCGGTCATGTCTGCGATCTGCCACTACCGGTTTTGAAACACTACGGGGACGAAGCCCACCCTTGACCCTTCACTCACAAGGAGGAGGGAGTTTTTATCTGAACCTGCGAAAGCCGGAGCCATCGTGAAAATGACGCGGATCCCGCGATTTGAAACGTGCCCCTCGACACGCAAAACCCCTCCCTATTAAAGGGAGGGGATTGGGGTGGAGATTCCATCCTGAAACTGGTGAAAAGCCACCCTGTTTGCGGAAGGGGAGAGAACCGCAAACGTGTTATGACATCAAGGCTCAGCCGGCGGACCGACGGGCCGCGCGTCCACCGCGGCGGCGACCGCCAGCAGACGCACCACCTTCACCAGGTGCTGCAACCGCACCTGCAGCGGCAGGCTGATGATCACGGTAGGTCATGATCCATTCCGAGCAGTTCGGATCAGTGCCGTTGAGCACGTTCGCCGCACGTACGGCTTCCATTTCCTGCGGGCGGCACGGGTTCATGATCGCGGAGGTCATGCCGGCACCGATGACCATCGGAATGAAACCGGCATTGATACCGTGGCGATGCGGCAGGCCGAAGGAGATGTTGGAAAGGCCGCAGGTCGTGTTGACTTTCAGCTCTTCACGCAGACGGCGCAGCAACCGGAACACCTGCTGACCTGCGGTGCCCATGGCGCCGATCGGCATCACCAGCGGATCCACGACAATATCGTGTGCGGGAATGCCATAGTCGGCAGCATGCTGAACGATCTTCCTGGCGACTTCGAAACGAACGTCCGGATCTTCGGAGATACCGGTCTCGTCGTTCGAGATCGCCACCACCGGCACGTTGTATTTCTTGATCAGCGGAAGGATCGCTTCCAGCTTCTCTTCTTCACCGGTCACGGAGTTGACCAGCGGACGGCCCTTGGCAACCGCAAGGCCGGCCTCGATGGCGGCGGTTACGGATGAATCGATAGACAAGGGAACGTCGACAAGCTCTTGAACTATCTCAAGAGTTTTGACGAGGAGCGGCGGTTCGGTCTCGTTCGGGTTGACCGCTGTCACGCCTGCGTTGACGTCTAGCATGGTCGCGCCTGCAGCCACCTGGGCCAGCGCATCGGCCTTGACGGTTTCGAAGTTGCCTTCGGCCATTTCCGCCGCCAGCTTCTTGCGGCCGGTCGGGTTGATCCGCTCGCCGATCACGCAGAACGGCTGATCGAAACCGATAACGATTTCCTTGGTGGCGGACGCGACAACAGTGCGGGTCATTTATGCGCTCTCATTGGCAGTCAGGATTGAAGACGAGGTTTGAAAAGACCAGCTCCCGCGGCTGTGCAGCCACTCGGCGGTTTTCTGGATACCGCCGAAGGGATAGGCATGAATCTGGGCCAGCTGGGTGTTCGGCTGGCTGGTGACGCGGGTCTCCAGCGGATCGACCATCGTGTCAGGATCGTAGCCCGACAGCATGGAGACGACGGCACCGCCGCGCTTCTTCAGGAAGTTGAAGGAATTTTCAACACCGGCAAAAGCGGCATATTTCAGCAGGGTCGTCATCTTTGCCGGACCGGCAACGCCGACATGGACCGGGAACTCGTTGCCCCATTCGCGCAGCTCGTCCAGCCACAGGCTGACGCGGTGCGGATCGAAACCGAACTGGGTGACAATGCGGAATTCCGCATCGCTCTCGCGAGCAAGTTCGTGCTTGCGCTGCAGGAAGCTCTTGATGACGTCCGGCTTGATGTCAGGTGCGCCTTCCGGGTGACCTGCAACGGCGATCTTCTTGATGCCGAGCTTGTCGAAGAGGCCCGTCTCCAGAAGAGCGACGGATGAGGTGAGGGGGCCGGCTTTTTCTGCTTCACCGGCAATGGCCAGAACCTCGGTCGCACCTGCTTCCTGGGTCAGACGCGTGATGCGGCGCTCGAAGTCCTCGCGGCTGGCGTACCGGCGGGCCGCCATATGCGGAACGGCGGTCAGCTTGTTGTCGCGCAGGATGCGGGCGGCATCGACGATCATGTCTTCCGAGCAGTTGCCCAGATCCGTGACATAGACCTGCGTGCCCGCCGGAATAAATTCCAGAAGCTCGGTCTTTTCGACCACCTGCTTGGGAGACATTTCGGTAGAGGCGGGAAGCCGCCCATTGGCCAACAGGCGCTGATCAGTCATGTTCCGAGCCTCCATTTGCGAGCAGGGTTTTCAGTCTCTCTTTCGGATAGGCCGAGACCAGGTCGGTCAGGGCTGCGTCCGCTTCCGTTTCCAGGTCGTCCGTGACGGAGACCGGGTCTGTCCGGCGCCACTCCGCCATGTAGGCGTCGCTGTCCTTCGCACCGATCCGCATCGCGCAGGCATCAATGGCTTCCATGAACATGGCCGGCAGTTCCCGTCGGGCGGATTTGCGCCCCTGTTTCACCAGGATCTGTGCCGGGATGTCCCGCCAATAAACGATGATTTTCTGCGCCATTCTCGGACTTTCCTCCTGAGAAACATGTTTGCCGGAAGCTGGCTGATCCAGGACGCCTGATAGCGGCATCATCACGTGAAAAACCGACTTGTCCGGATGCTATTTTGCGACGCTCAGTCCGCCTGGCCCTTGTCCAGAAACGGCTGAAGCAATCCATACCCGGTTCGGCGCATTTCAAACGGCAGACCCAGCCGGTCTGCCGCGCGCCGCGCCGCATCCTCAAGGGCAGGGTCATCGGTCTGCGCAAGGTAAAGAACACGGGTGTAATGAGCGAAATACATGTCCCGCAAATGCGGGTGCCAGTCGAGGCCGAGCGGTTCGATGACCATGGTCTGGAAGTGACGGGCCAGGAAGTCGGTCAGGTAGAAGGTGCCGAGCTGGTCGTCTTCCATCTGGTCGAATTCGTCTATCCCCGTGAAGAAGGCATAACAGTGCGCGCCATCGATGCGTCTCGCGCCGGTTTCTTCCAGCACCTTGTCGAGCAGGCCACCGGTTCCGCAATCGCCGTAGGCAATCAGAATGTCGGAATAGGTGTCCGCATTCTTGAGGATGGCCCGGCGGACTTCATCAGGGATCTTTTCCGGTGAGTTGTGAAGCTTCGCCGGAAGGCAGGTGATGTCGAGATGATCGAGGCGGTTCTTTTCGCGGATGGCAACGATTTCGCGTGCCAGAGCCCCGCAGGCAATAACAAGAACGCGGCCGGCCTTGTCGTCCGCGCTCCCATCCGTTTCAACCGGAAAGAGAGGCTCGCCCACCAACATTTCGGCAGCCTCCTTGAACATTGCCGTCAGCCCTTGTTGGCCAGCATGTTGTGGCGGCGGGCGATCAGATCTTTCGCCATTTCCACAGCAACGGCCGCGTCGCGGCAATAACCGTCAGCACCGACGGCTTCGCCGAATTCCTCGTTCAGCGGTGCCCCGCCAACGAGCACGATATAATCGTCCCGGATGCCCTTGGCCTTCATTTCGTCGATCACGACTTTCATGTAGGGCATGGTGGTGGTCAGAAGAGCCGACATGCCGAGAATGTCCGGCTGGTGCTCTTCAATGGCCGCAAGGTAGTTTTCGACAGGGTTGTTGATGCCGATGTCGATCACTTCAAAGCCTGCGCCTTCCATCATCATCGAGACAAGGTTCTTGCCGATGTCGTGGATGTCGCCCTTCACGGTGCCAATGACCATCTTGCCAACCTTCGGCGCACCGGTTTCCGCCAGCAGCGGACGCAGGATGCCCATGCCGGCTTTCATGGCGTTGGCGGAAAGCAGCACTTCGGGAACGAACAGGATGCCATCGCGGAAGTCGACGCCGACGATCCGCATGCCTTCTACCAGAGCCTTTGTCAGGATGTCGTAAGGTACCCAGCCACGTTCCAGAAGGATGTTAACGGCATCCGTGATTTCTTCCTGAAGACCGTCGTAGAGGTCGTCATGCATCTGCTCGACAAGTTCGTCGTCAGAAAGGGAGGCGAGATCAATATCGTCTTCGTCAGACATGGGCAGCTCCAACCAGGCACAACGGCCATCAACTTAGTGCAAAACCTTATGCCTCAAGCCGGATTCGCCGATATCTCCAAAGCGACACGGCTAGTCGTTTACGCGACAGGGAAATCAAGCCAGGCCGTTCAATGTCAATTTTGTACGGTGACGGGAAATGTTTGTAGCTGTCTAAACTTACGAGAAGGCAGTGGCGCTGCCTGCCGAAAGAAGCTTCACGCCCTGCCAGGCGGTTTCCGCACGGGCGTCGATGTCGTTTTCCGACCATTCAGTCACGGCGCGTGTCACCAGCCGGATTTGAAGATCGCCGATCAGCAGGGACAGATAGATTTCCGCCGCGGTTTCCGTCTCAAGGCCTGTCAGCAGTCCGTCGCCCTGAACCTTCGCGACAAGGTCGGTTACGAGCGGCCTGATCGCGTCGCGACCGCTTTGCGCGAGGGCAGTTCCAAGCGTGCCGGTCGTGTCGGCGGCAGCTGCACGGTTGAGAGCGATTGCGGCCGGGTTCGAAAGAACGCCCAGGAGACGTCGGCCGAAGTTCCGCAGTGCTTCGGTGGGAGACGGGTTGTTTTCAATACACTCTCGAAGTGACTGGCGAATGTTTTCTGCATTGCGATCCACCAGGGCGCTGAACAACCCGGTCTTGTCTCCATACCAACGGTAGAGCGTTTCGTTGGAGGCCTTTGCTTTTTTGGCGACTGCCAGCATCGACAGATTGTCATAGCCCTGATCCAGCAGCAATTCGATCGCCGCCGCTTCTATGGCTGCTTTCCGTCGTTCCCTGGCTTCCGCCCGCATGTCGTTCTCTCCGTCGCTTGCTCAAAACCGTAATCGATGTTACGGAAATTACAATCCGTACACTTAATTACGGTTTGGAGTTTGTGATGTATCGACTTGCGCTTGGAACCGGTCTTTTGGCGATTGTTTTTGCCGGGGCCATCTTCGGTTTCTTCTATGCCTGGGTCTGCTCAACCATGTGGGGCCTGGATGCCACTGATCCTCGCATTGCGATAGCAGCCATGCAGGCCATGAACGCGTCTGTCCGGAACGCCGTTTTTGCGCCCGCTTTCTTCGGCACGCCTTTCGTTGTTGCTCTTGCCGGGGTCTTCAGCCTGTTGTCTGGCCGGCGCGCAGCCGGGGTCGCCTTTGTAGGTGGAGCAATCGTTTATGTGCTGGGTGGCATCATGCTGACGTTCCTGGTCAACGTGCCGATGAACCTCGAGCTTGCTGAGGCAGCGATCCCGGAAAACCTGAATGAAGCGGCAATGCTCTGGCGGTCTTATTCCGAGCCTTGGCAGGTGTGGAACCAGACACGGACCGTCTTCTCGGGCCTTTCCCTGTTGTTGGCTGCAATCGGTCTCGTTCTGCTCGGCCGAAACCCACACCGCGCTGACTAGCCAAAATCTCAACTTTCTTCATGCGTGGCTCGACCATCGCATCCACGCTGTTTGACTTACGCAAGTGCGGCCTTCGTTCGAGGCGATGTTTCGGTATGGATTGCAGGGTCGAGCCCTGCAATGACGGAGGAAGTGACGGATTGGTACTTTCTTTGATGGATTATGCAATTTGTTGGCAGGCAAACCGCTCCACCTTTGCCTTGTCTTCGTCATGCCTTCGCTCGACCATGGCATCCATGCCGTTTCAGTTCCTCTTGTGTAGCGTTTGAAGCGATGTCATTCCGCCGTAGGCTGAGAGACCGTGGACCGCACGCCACACAAAAAAGGCAGGTCCTGAGACCCGCCTTTACTGGTATTCGGCATCAATCCCGAATGATCAGAACAGACCTTCGATCTGACCTTTTTCGTCCAGTTTGATGTGGTTGGCTGACGGCACGCGCGGCAGGCCGGGCATGGTCATGATTTCCCCGCAGATCGCCACGATGAAACCGGCCCCTGCCGACAGGCGGACTTCGCGGACCGGCAGGCTGTGGCCGGTCGGGGCGCCTCGGCGCTGCGGGTCGGTCGTGAAGGAATACTGGGTCTTGGCCATACAGACCGGCAGATGACCGAACCCGTCGGCTTCCCAACGCTTGAGCTGGTCGCGCACAGACTTGTCTGCCAGAACTTCGTCTGCCCGGTAGATCCGTTTTGCGATGGTTTCGATCTTCTCGAACAGGGACAGGCTGTCGTCGTAGAGCGGTGCGAACTGCGCCGCGCCGCTTTCGGCAAGGGCTGCCACACGGGTGGCAAGTTCTTCGGTGCCTGCGGAGCCGTTGGCCCAATGGGTCGCCAGGATCGCTTCAACGCCGAATTCGGCGCAGTAATCCCGCACGGCCTGAACTTCCGCTTCCGTGTCTGCTGTGAAGTGGTTGATGGCCACAACTGCCGGAACACCGAACTGCTTGACGTTCTCGATGTGGCGACCAAGGTTGGCGCAGCCTTTTTTTACGGCCTCGACGTTCTCGTTGCCGAGGTCTTCCTTGGCAACGCCGCCATTCATCTTCAAGGCCTTGATGGTGGCGACGATGACAACCGCATCCGGGCTGAGGCCTGCCTTGCGGCATTTGATGTCGAAGAACTTCTCGGCACCGAGATCTGCGCCAAAGCCAGCTTCCGTCACCACATAGTCGGCCAGCTTCAGGGCTGTCTGGGTAGCAACCACGGAGTTGCAGCCGTGTGCGATGTTGGCGAAGGGGCCGCCGTGGATGAATGCGGGATTGTTTTCCAGCGTCTGCACCAGGTTCGGCTGCATTGCTTCTTTCAGCAGCACGGTCATGGCGCCGTCCGCTTCCAGTTCGCGCGCGGTGATCGCCGTGCGGTCGCGCCGGTAGGCAACGATGATGTCGCCGAGCCGCTTCTGCAGATCTTCGAGATCGGTGGCCAGGCAGAGGATGGCCATGATTTCGGAGGCGACGGTGATGTCGAACCCTGCTTCACGCGGAAAGCCGTTGGCAATGCCACCAAGCGAACAGACGATGGAACGCAGTGCGCGATCGTTCATGTCCATCACCCGGCGCCAGACCACGCGGCGAATGTCGATGCCCAGTTCATTGCCCCAGTAGATGTGGTTCTCGATCAGGGCGGCGAGCAGGTTGTGGGCCGAGGTGATAGCGTGGAAGTCGCCGGTGAAATGCAGGTTGATGTCTTCCATCGGGACGACCTGCGCATAGCCGCCGCCGGCTGCGCCACCCTTCATGCCGAAACAGGGGCCGAGCGAAGGTTCGCGCAGACAGATCATCGCGTTCTTGCCGATCCTGTTGAGACCGTCGCCAAGACCGACCGTTGTGGTCGTCTTGCCTTCGCCGGCCGGGGTCGGGTTGATCGCCGTTACCAGAATCAGCTTGCCGTTCTTGCGGCCATTGAGGTTGGCAATGTAATCGGCCGAAATCTTGGCCTTGGTGCGCCCATAGGGCAGGAGAGAGTCTTCGGGAATATTCAGCCGTGTGCCGATCTCCTGAATGGGTTTCATCTTGGCTGCACGGGCAATTTCAATATCGCTGGCCATGTGTTCTCTCTCTCCGAAGCGTTTCCGATTTCTTGTTTTCCGGATGCGGTTTTGCACCGCCCCGACTTGTGCCGGAACGCTATGGGAGAGGGCGGTGCAGCAAATGTTCCGAAAGCGACAGGATGCGCCCCGGAAGCGACGGCAACTCAATCGGCGCGGTTGCGCAGCACTGTTGCGAGAAAAACCAGCATGGTCAGAACCGCCAGAACAGAGCCGGCCTTGGCCATGATTTCCCCTTCGGCGTTGATCGCAAATACGATCCCGGGCACCAGTACGATGACGGTGAGAACCGACAATCCGTAGTGGAAGAGCGCAAGGCGCGAGGCGGCTGCCTTTGGTGCAAGGGCGTAGTAGGCACCAAAGACGGCCATCATCACGAAGCCGATCAGGTTGAGATGCCCGTGCGCTGGCGCAAGCGTGTGATCAGTGGTCGCGGACATGTGGATGCCCCAGGCCATGCCGATCAGGGCAAAAAGTGCGGCCGTGGCAAAATATAGACGTGGTATCGCTTTCATGTGTTCCCCCCGGAAGACGATGGCCATTCCTGTTTTCAGGTCCTGGCCGAGAGAAAGCTTACATGATTTGTGACAGTTGGATGACGGGAAAAGTAAATTGCAATATCTGGCGAAACGGATTTTAGTTCCGTAATGACAGATTCAGACATTCTCTCCCGTTTGCCGGCCCGCCTCAAGAAAGCGCGGCGTGCCCAGGGGCTCTCGCTTGAGGCCGTTGAAAAGCTCTCCGGCGTTTCCCGCTCCATGGTCAGCCAGATCGAGCGCGGGGAGTCGAACCCGACTGTCGCGACCCTGCTCAATCTGACCAGGGCCCTGAATGTCGACTTTGCAGGTCTTCTGGGGGAGGAGGCAGCCGAGGATCGGGTCGAGATCGTGCACGAACATCAGACCCCGGCGCTCGACAGGGCGGGAGACGGCTGCAAGATCCGCATTCTGTCACCGCCGCAGGACACAGGCCGGTTCGAAATCTATGAGCTGATATTCGCGGCAGATGGAAAGCTCGACAGCAAACCGCACGAACGTGGAACGCGGGAGCAACTGATAGCCGAAGACGGACAGCTTGAAGTCACGTCCGGTGTGGCCAAAGGTGTCATCGGAAAAGGGGACACAGCTCGCTATGCCGCCGACGTGCCCCATTGCATTGCAGCCGTTGGCGGCCCGGCCCGGGCGATCCTGATGGTGATTAAGTTCTGAAGGCCGCGAGCGCTTCCTTGACCTTCACATAGCCGGCAGCGGGACATCAGGCCAGGTTTCCGTGACTTCCGCCTGCACCGGCCGGTCGAGATACGTCGTCAGCACCACATAACTTCTGGTCGCCCGTACGCCCGGCAGGGCATAGACCTGTGCAAGGAAGCGTTCCATCGCGTCGGCATTGGCCGTTCGCACCTTCAGGATGACACAACAGTCGCCGGTGACCGAATGGAGCTCTTCCACTTCCGGAAAGTCCCGCAGCTTCATCATCCGCTCGCTCTTGCCCCATCCGCTGGCATCCACATGCACGAAAGCCAGAAACGGTTTGCCGACAGACATGGGATCAATGGCGGCGTTGGTGGAGGCGATGGTTCCGGACGCGATCATCCGCTTTACCCGGTCATGCACCGCCGGTGCGGACAGCCCGACCTTGGTCCCGATCTCGGCATAGGTCTGTCGGGCATTGCGCACCAGCTCGCCTAATATTCTTCGGTCGAATGCGTCCACGGGGCGGCCGGGGGTGCTGTTTTTCTGAATGGTCTCTTTATTTGATTTCATTCGGCCAGATCCTTGTTGCGGTGAATCGTGTTCGTCTGAACAGTCATTTCCGAAACAGATTTCGGAAGAAGGATCTTCGACTTGATGGAGCGGACAATCAACCCGGACAAGGGCATTTACCCGGCAACACCGGATTATGTGCATGCCCTGGAAGTGACTGGTGCAGGGCGGTTGCTCTTCGTCAGCGGCACCATGGGGCTTGATGTAATCGGCCGGGCTCCGGAGAGCCTGGAAGAGCAGCTCGATCTGGTTTGGGCGAACCTGCGCCGGATCCTGACTGAAGCGGATATGACGACCGACAATATCGTCCGCGTCACCAGTTATCTTTCAGATCCCGGCCATGCCGAAAAGAACCAGGCCGCACGACTGGAGGCGCTGGGCACCCGACGCGTCCCGACCACGGCCATTGTGGTTCGAACGCTGACACCCGAGTGGATGATCGAAATCGAAATTGTCGCGGCCGCTTAGGCGAAGCAGCAGTTCTCGGCAAATCTGGCGAGCGCAGGAGAAAGCAATGCAGTTCGAGACCTATCTGATCTTTCTTGTCACGACAGCTGTCGTGGTTTTCTCTCCCGGTGCGGCGGCCGTGGCCGTTGCGTCGCAAGGGGCGGCCAATGGTGGGCGTCGGGCACTTGGTGGCGTTTTTGGTATTGCGTCTGCCAATGCCGTTTATTTTGCGCTTTCGGCAACCGGCATTGCCTCACTGATCATTGCCTCCAACCTGGTGTTCTCGGTAATCAAATGGGCCGGTGTAGGATATCTCGTCTGGCTGGGTCTGACCGCACTCTTCACGCCGGCAGGCGCAATCCGCGTCAAACGGTCCGGGCGGCAGTCCAGGCTGAAGGCGTTGTTCGCCCAGGGCTTTGTGATCGAGTTCGCCAATCCGAAGGCATTGCTCTATTTCGCAGCCATTTTGCCCCAGTTTCTCGACATCAATGCACCCATTGTTCCGCAGATCCTGATCATGGGCGTGACGACTTTCCTGATCGACCTGACATCCTACACGGCATATGCCTTTCTGGGGGATCGCCTGACCCGTGGTGAGATGAAGAACTGGGTTGTAGGTCTCGTCAACAAATGCGCCGGGGTTGCCTTGCTCTATGCAGGTTTTCGAATGGCGGGTGTCACTGTAATGCGTTAGTATCTGCGGATATTTCCTGGCCGGAAAGGCTGATGCGATCGCCTGGATCTTGCAGAAGGGCAGTTGCAAGAATCCGTGATACCGGAAATCGAATCTTTTATTCCGGACAAATATCCGGCATAGTGGAGGAAATATCCATTTTGCCGGAGGAAGCCCTGTGTCCGATGCCTTTCTGTCGCATATTTCCGAGACGCTAAAAGAAATCGAGGCCGAAGGGCTCTACAAACGCGAGCGGTTGATCACCTCGCCGCAGGGCGGTTTGATCACGGTTGGCGGGCGCGAGGTTATCAACCTTTGCGCAAACAATTACCTGGGTCTGGCCGATCATCCGGCTCTCGAGGAGGCGGCGCGCAAGGCACTTGAGCCAAAGGGTTACGGCATGGCGTCCGTGCGCTTCATTTGCGGAACGCAGGACATTCACCGGCAACTTGAGCAACGCCTGGCTGAATTTCTCGGCAAGGACGATTCCATTCTGTTCGCGGCCTGTTTTGACGCAAATGGCGGCTTGTTCGAGCCTTTGCTTGGCCCTGAGGACGCGATCATATCGGACGCGCTCAATCACGCATCGATCATAGACGGTATTCGCCTGTGCAAGGCCCGGCGCTATCGCTACGCCAATTCCGATATGGCGGATCTGGAAGCGAAGCTGAAGGAAGCCCGAGCCGCCGGTGCCCGCCACATCATGATCGCGACCGACGGTGTCTTCTCGATGGACGGCTATCTGGCCAACCTGCCGGGGGTGACCGAACTCGCCAGGCAATATGATGCCGTGGTGATGGTCGACGATTGCCACGCGACCGGTTTCATGGGGCCGAAGGGCGAGGGCACACCGGCGCATTTCGGGGTTGATGTCGACATCCTGACCGGAACGCTCGGCAAGGCGCTGGGCGGCGGCATTGGTGGTTACATTGCCGGGCCTCAGCCGGTCATCGACCTGCTGCGCCAGCGGGCAAGGCCCTATCTCTTCTCCAACTCCCTGCCACCGGCAGTGGTCATGAGCGGTCTTGAGGCCATCCGCCTGGTGGAAGAGGGCGACGATCTGCGCAAGAACCTCTTCGACAATGCCGGCTATTGGCGTGCAGGCCTCGAAGCGCTCGGCTTCACGCTTCTGCCGGGTGAGCATCCCATCATTCCGGTGATGCTGGGCGAGGCAAAGTTGGCCCAGGAAATGGCGGCAAAGCTGTTTGAGGAAGGCGTCTATGTCTCCGGTTTCTTCTTTCCTGTGGTGCCGCGCGGTCAGGCCCGCATTCGCACGCAGATGAACGCGGCCTTGACCCGGTCCGATCTGGACCGCGCACTGGAAGCCTTCGAAAAGGCCGGCAAGGCGACGGGGGTTCTGTCATGACCAGCAACCAAATGAAGGCGCTGTCCAAGTCCGAGCCGAAAGAGGGCCTCTGGATGACTCGCGCGCCGGTGCCGGAAATCGGTCCGGACGACGTTCTGATCAAGATCCATAAAACCGGCATTTGCGGCACGGATATTCACATCTGGAACTGGGACGACTGGGCGTCGAAGACCGTGCCGGTGCCGATGATTACCGGTCACGAATTCGCCGGCGAAATTGTCGAACTCGGCAAGAACGTCACCGACCTTGAAATCGGACAGCGATGCTCAGGCGAGGGGCACCTGATCGGACGGCACTCACGCCAGTCTCGCGCGGGCAAGTTTCATCTGGATCCGGAAACCCGCGGCATAGGCGTCAACGAGCAGGGTGCCTTTGCAGAATATCTGCGTTTGCCGGCCTTTAATGTTGTGCCTTTGCCGGACGAGATCGACGATGAGATCGGCGCCATTCTCGACCCGCTCGGCAATGCGGTTCATACCGCACTCAGTTTCGATCTGGTTGGAGAGGATGTTCTGATCACCGGAGCCGGTCCGATCGGCATCATGGCTGCTGCTGTTGCCCGTCATGTCGGGGCGCGCAATGTCGTTATCACCGATATCAATCAGGCGCGTCTTGACCTTGCAACGAAGGTGGCCGACGTGGTGCCGGTCAATGTCGCCCGGGAAGATCTGAAAGGCATCGAGAAGAAACTCGGCATGAAGGAAGGCTTCGACGTCGGCCTGGAAATGTCCGGCAGTCAGTTAGCGCTCGATCAGATGGTCGAGAACCTCGTGATGGGCGGTCGGATCGCACTGCTTGGTATCCCGCCTGGAAAGTCGCCCGTCGACTGGTCACGCATCGTGTTCAAGGCCATCACGATCAAGGGCGTTTACGGCCGGGAAATTTTCGAGACCTGGTACAAGATGATTGCCATGCTGCAGAACGGTCTGGACGTGCGCAATGTCATCACGCACCGGTTTGGTGTCGATGATTTCGAAAAAGGTTTTGCTGCCATGAAGTCCGGCGAAGCCGGCAAGGTAGTCCTCAGCTGGACCTGAGCCGGCTGAATGGCGAAGGGAACTTCAGCAGCTACGTCAACAATCAAGTGATGCAAGATCGCTCTCGATCAGATCGAGGGCGATCTTTTCGCGCGCGTTTCTTTCCTGGTGGCGTTGCACCGTTTCAGGCAAAGCCGGATTTCTGCGGCAAACCCAGCTTTTTCAGGACCATCACCACCGGGCAAAGTCCGGTAAAGGACGCCTGGACGAGATGGGCGCCGAGAATTCCGGTGAGCCAAAGCCAGTTGAGATTGACGTAGACAGCCAGCAATACCGACGCAAGTATCAACAGGCCGACCACGAGAAGAATGGCGCGTTCGACGGTCATCGTATTCTCCCAAGTTTCATTCATTCGAAACAGAGAAATTATGCGCCCATTTTATCGCGTTGAACAGGTCCTTGGTTCCGGCAGGGCACATCGCCAGGCAGGGATCTCACCGGCGTAATCGCGGCAATTTCCGGATCGACAAGAGAATAATACTCATTTTGAGCATTATTCTCTTGCTAATGCTCAAAATGAGTATTAGATGAGATGCAGCCGAGGAGTTCGGCTGCATTCCAAAAATTCGAGGGAGGCTCGAATGTCCAAATTTCACTACGGCGTTTTTGTCGGCCGCTTTCAGCCGTTGCATGCCGGCCATGAGGCCGCCATTAGATCTGCGCTGGAACAAGTCGATACGCTGATCGTGCTGATCGGGTCTTCCGGTCAGGCGCGCACCCCGCGAAATCCCTTCACTTGCGCCGAACGCGAAGAAATGTTCGCAAAGGTGTTCAAGCACGAGCTGACCACCGGCCGTCTGATCCTGAAGCCTGTTTCGGATCATCCCTATTCGGATGCTGCCTGGTGCGCCGAGGTTCAGCGGGCCGTCAATGAAACCGTGCTTGCCGATTACAACAAGGGCGGTGTCGTTCTGCATGGCTTGCAGGATATCGAGATCGCGCTTGCAGGCTATGGCAAGGACCGCACGAGCTACTATCTCAAGCTGTTTCCCGAATGGGGCAATGTGCAGCTGGCCAGCCAATACGGCACCTTCTCGTCGACAGACGTGCGCAGGCAGTTGTTCCAGCGCATCCCGGTCATATCGCGGTCGGTTCTGTCGGCCGGCGTGGTGGAGTGGCTGGAAGCCTTTGTTCTGACGGAGACCTTTCGTGCACTTCTGGAAGAGGCCGAGTACCTGGATGCCTATCCCGGGCAATGGGGAAGGGGACCGTTCGTGACGGTGGATGCCGTCGTCATCCAGTCCGGAAACATTCTTCTGGTCGAGCGCGGCCAGGCTCCCGGCAAGGGATTGCTGGCTCTGCCCGGCGGTTTCCTTGATCCCAGTGAAAGCATAAAGGATGCCGCGATCCGCGAGTTGAAGGAAGAAACCGCCATCAGCGACCACAAGGGAGAAATACCCCCGGCGATGCTGGCGTCTTTCATAGACGGAACCAAGACAAGGGTCTTCGACCATCCTGACCGGTCGTTGCGTGGCCGCATCATCACCCACGCGTTTCTGTTTCGTCTGCCCGAACGGCGCGAACTGTTTTCAGTCACGGGTGGTGACGATGCCAGGTCAGCCAATTGGCATCGCCTTGGCGATCTGAAGTCCGAGCAGTTCTTCGAAGATCACTGGTCCATCATCCAGCTGATGGCGGACCTGTAACAGCGCCCGCGGGGGAGGCCCGCAGGCAATCGCACCTGTCACGTGAGGAGTTCACAATGACAAATCCACTTCTGGCGACTGACAGCTACAAGCAGTCGCATTTCAAGCAATACCCTCCCGAGGCCCGCAGGATTTCTGCTTACCTGGAAGCTAGGCCCAATCCGTTTTCGGACAGCGTCCTGTTCTTCGGGCTGCAAACCTACTTGAAGGACGTGCTTCTCAAGCCGATCACGGCATCGGACATTGCGGCGGCTGATCGGATCTGTGCCGCCCATGGCGTTCCCTTCAACCGGGAAGGTTGGGAACAGATCCTGACAGATCACGGTGGCCTGTTTCCGCTGGAGATCAAGGCGCTGCCGGAAGGAACACTGGCACCGAGTGGTGTGCCGCTTGTTCAGGTGGAAAACACCGACGAGCGCATGCCCTGGCTGACGACCTGGGTGGAAACCGCCTTGTTGCGGTCGGTCTGGTACCCGTCGACGGTTGCCACGTTGTCTTTCAAGTGCAAGGAGATCCTGTATCGCGGTCTTCTGGACACGTCCGACGATCCGGACAGCCAGATCCCGTTCAAGCTGCACGATTTTGGCGCGCGCGGTGTATCTTCTGCCGAAAGCGCCGCTCTTGGCGGCATGGCCCATCTGGTCAACTTTGCCGGCACCGACACCATGGAAGTTCTGGAAGCGGCCATGACCTGGTACGGCGCAGATGTGGCGGGTTTTTCGATCCCGGCAGCTGAACACTCGACTATGACGAGTTGGGGTCGTGAGCGGGAAGTCGACGCGTACCGGAACATGCTGGTGCAGTTTGGCCGTCCCAATGCTCTGGTGGCGGTCGTTTCAGACAGCTACGATCTCGGCAATGCTGTCGAGAACCTGTGGTGCGGCCGGTTGAAGGCCGAGGTGCTGAAATCGGGGGCAACGGTCGTCATCCGCCCGGATTCCGGCGACCCTGTCGAAATGCCGTTGAAGGTTATGGAAACCCTTTGGCAGCACTACGGCGGCTCGGAAAACAGCAAGGGTGCGCGCGTATTGCATCCGTCGGTTCGAGTCATTCAGGGTGACGGCATGAAGCTCGACACCATCAGGCAACTGGTGGAAGAGCTGGTGCGTCGCAATTGGTCGGTCGACAACATCGCCGTCGGAATGGGCGGGGGACTGTTGCAGCAGGTCAACCGGGACACGATGCGCTTTGCCATGAAGGCAAATGCGATGAAAACCGCTGACGGTATCTGGCGCGATGTCTCCAAGAACCCGGCGACCGATCCCGGCAAGGCCTCCAAGGCCGGTCGGCAGGCGACGGTCCTGGAAAACGGAGTGCTGAGCGCGGTTCGTCTCGAAGCGGTTGGCGGCAGAACCGATCAGTTGCAGACGGTCTACCGCAATGGCGTACTGGTGAAGGACTGGACTTTCGAAGAGGTACGCGCTCTGGCCCGTAAGCACCTGTTGGAAAGGGTGGCGAGCTGACCACATGATTGACCCATGGTGTTGGCCGGATGACCGGCCAGCATTGGAAACAACGGTGCGGACGGCTAAAGGGCCGTCCGTTGCCAATCCGGTTCGTAGGTGATGTCGGAAACGCCGGCAAAGCGGGCGGTGCGTTCCAGCTCCGCCTGTAGTTTGGCCTCTCGGCCCTTTGAGGCTCTGATGCCTTGTTCCGGCCAGTAGGCCCGCACATGAAGCCTGTTCTCGCTCCTGAGTGCCTTCATGTCGATGCGGCCGATCAAACGGTCGCCTTCCATGACAGGGAAGACGTAGTAGCCGTATTGGCGCTTCGGTTCAGGAACGAAGATCTCGATCCGGTAGTAGAATCCGAACAGGCGCTCGGCCCTTTTGCGGTCGCGAAGTGCAGGATCGAACGGCGACAGGATCCGCACCCGCGAAGGCGGTTCTGGAAGCTCGGAAACGGTATCCAGCGTTTCCGGATAGGCGAACACCTTCCGCCAGGATCCATCGACACACTCAACTTCAATTTCGGTAATCGTGCCCGCAGCCTTTGCTGCCGTGCACCAGTCCTTGGCTTCCTGTGGCGTGATCAGGTCCCAGAAGGCAGCAATCTCGCCGGAGGTCGCAAAGCCCAGCCTGTCGAGCGCGGAGCGAGCTGCCCATTCTGTCGTTTCTTCAAAGTCATGAGCAGCATTGAGGTGTTGCGCTGGAATGACCCGTTCCGTCAGGTCGTAGACTTTCTGAAACCCGTTCCGGCCGGTAACCGACAGTTCGCCGGTGCGCCACAGAAACTCGAGTGCTGCCTTCGAGGGGTGCCATTCCCACCAGCCGCCATTGCTGCGTTGCTCGTCTTCTCCGACAGATGCCGACGTGACCGGACCATGGTCGCTGATCCTGTTCAAAATCTCGTCGAATTTCCGTTCGAACTCGTTCTGGTGCCAGTTGCGCCACCTGTTGATGAGGTTTTCCTTGTCTCGGCTGAAGCGCAGGCGCCAATGCCGGAAAAACTCTGTCGGTATGACCGACGCATCGTGCGTCCAATGCTCGAACAGATGCCGGTCACGCTCGGCAAGAAGCTTGAGGTTCTTTTCCTTGTAGGCTGGTCGCCGGGCAGCCAGGATCATGTGGTGCGCGCGGGCGACAGTGTTGATGCTGTCGAGCTGCACGAAGCCGATCTGGTCTATGACCGCAGCAAGATCATCGCCTTTTCCGGTTCCCTTGGGGGCGGATGCAAGGCCGTGTCTTTCGAGGAAGAGCTGCCGAGCGATACGATTCGGCAGCCGGGGCAGGGGGGGGGCACTCATGCGGCAAGGCTAGCATCTTCCAGGTTTCAAAGAAAATGACCGCAGGGATCTTATTGTGAATTTTTGCAAGAGCCGTAGATGCCGTTGTCAAAATGAAACCGCAAATACAACGCATGCACACGTAAAACGTGTTTTTTTGATTGACCGATTAGTCAAAAGAAGTTTCACTGATGTGCCTGACTTCATTCATGGCTTTGTTTGAGCGGTATAAAATGAGTGTTTTCAATCATTTGAGAAAGAGAATACTGGTTTCGGGTCTTGCTTGCCTGGCTTTGACGCTGTCTTCTGCTGCCCGTGCCGACACGAATGACTGTTCCTCCGTCAAGTTGAACGGTTCCAGTGTCTGGTACCCGATTTCCATGCGCCAGGAAGCCGATGTCGGCCTCAACGGTGTGTTTCCCGACCTCGCAATTGAAATCTTTTCAGCATTGGATTTGCCTTTGGTCATGGGGCCGGATCTGCCGTGGAAACGGCTTTTGACATTGCTTGAGCATGGTCAGATCGACGTCCTGGCGGGGGCATATCTGACTGACGAAAGGCTCGCCAAGTTCGGCGTCAGTCTGCCGGTCATGCGCGAAGATGTCGGTGTCTTTGTCCGCACCAGCCTGGATATCCGCCCTGCATCTCTTGAAGACCTTGCGGGACTGAGGGGCGTTGCACCGTTCGGGGCATCGTTTGGCGCAGAGTTCGAGACCTATGCGGCTGCCAAACTGTCCATCGATCGGCAACCCTTCGACGACTTCAAGACCAACATGTACCTGCTGGCAGAGGATAAGGCCGACTATCTGGTCATTGCACGCCGGGACGGCGAGATGATGATCCAGGAAGCCGGGGTCGAAGGGAAGGTCGAAGTCCTGCCGTGGTCTGCGGCTGTCAACACGGTTCATTTCCTGTTCTCCCGCGCGACACCGTGTATAAGAATGCTGGAGTCCTTTGACGAGGAGCTGCAGCGTCGCCGTGAATCCGGTGAGCTGAACAAGCTGATCGAAGGCTACACTCTGCCCACGGGCGACGGATAGAAGAAGCAAGAGACCCCATGCAGCAACAGGTGATGGCGTGACGGATTTAGGCGCAGCCGGTCCGGGACTGATACTGATTGCCGTGCTGGTGTTTCTGAGCGCAGGGTTCATCAAGGGGCTTGTGGGCTTCGGATTGCCGACAATCGGGCTTGGCCTGATGACTGTTTTTGTCGGTGTCGAAAAGGCGATGGTCCTTATCCTGTGGCCGGCATTTCTGACCAACCTCTGGCAAAGCCTGTCAGGTGGTTACCTGCGCGTTCTCTTGCCCCGTCTCTGGCCCTTTCTGGTGTCGGCTGTGGTAATGCTCGCCGCCGGAACCTTCATCCTCACCCAGTTGCCGGAAGGTGCCGCCGACCTGCTTCTGGGGATACTGATGGTTTCCTACGCGGTGCCGATGCTTGCAGGGCTGGTGCTGCATATTCCGGAAAACCGGGTCGTCCCGGTTGGAGTGGTCGTCGGGCTGGTCAACGGTGTCCTTTCGGGACTGACGGGGTCCTACACGGTGCCCGGTGTCATGTATCTGCAGGCGCTGGGGCTCACGCGAGACGAACTTATCCAGGCAATGGGTCTCTTGTTCCTGCTGTCGACAACGGCGCTCGGCATTTCACTTGGCGGTTTCGGACTGATGGGAGGCCAGGAAGCAGTGGCCTCTGCTGCGCTGGTCGTACCGGCCCTGTCCGGCGTCTGGTTTGGACAGCACACGCGCAAGAAAGTGTCGGAGGCCGGTTTCCGCCGGCTCGTGCTGGCAGCCATCCTCGCCCTTGGCCTTTACCTCATTCCACTGGGTCTCTGGCGCCTGCTCTAGCTTTTTCCGGCAGAATTCGTGGCGCTTGGGAGCGCAGCCAAGGACTTTCGTTTCCAACGTCATTCCGGCCAAGCGAAGCGCGAGCCGGGACAGAGGCAACGTTGTGTTCGCTGTCTTCTTCGGCTTGTTTCGCCAGATCTCGGCTCACCGATCACGGATCTTCGCTACGCTACGTCCGGGATGACCATGGCGGGCTACAAAAAAACGCCGCGAAGACCGCGGCGTTCGAGGACTGGTTTTTCAGGCCGCGTCTTACTTGGCGATCAGCCGCATGGGGGTGGCGGTGCCGACCCCGGATGTCGTCTTGGTGTTGGCCCACTGGTAGGACTGACGTTCCTCCGTCGGTGTGCACAGGAAGCGCTCGCGGTAGCATTTGGTGAAATGCGAGGTGGAGGCAAAGCCGCAGGCCAACGCGACATCCAGCACCGGGCGGCTGGTCCGGCGCAACAGGTCGCGCGCGGTTTCAAGGCGCAGGCGCAAGTAGTACTGGCCGGGCGTGCAGTTGAAATGACGCCGGAACAGGCGCTCCAGCTGGCGCGGCGACAGGTTGACCGTCATCGCAAGTTGCTGGCAGCTCAGCGGGTCTTCGATATGCAAATCCATGATCCGGATCGCGTCGAGGATCTTGGCATTCGAAATGCCGGTCCGGGCCTCGATGTCATGGCGCTGTGCAGATTCGCCGGAACGCATGTTCTGGTAGAGCGCGACTTCGGCAACTTCATGGGCAAGATAGGCACCATGCTGGATCGCGATCAGGCGCAGCATCATGTCGAGCGACGCCATGCCGCCGGCACAGGTGATGCAGTTGCGGTCGATGGCAAAGATATCGGATGTTACTTCGACATCCGGAAATTCTTCCCGCAGGGATCTCAGGTTTTCCCAATGGATGGTGCAGCGGCGACCGTCGAGAAGATGATACCGGGCAAGCAGATAGGCACCGGTGCAGATGGCGCCAAAGGTGCGGCCCATTGCGTTCAGACGGCGCAGCTTGTTGCCGAGTTCCGTGTCCAGCGGCAGGCGCTCGACGTCGATGCCGGTGCACAAAAGTGTAATGTCTGCATCGTGCAGGTCGCGAATAGATTTTTTGACCGCGACTTCGCAGCCGTTGCTCGCCGTGACGGGATTCCCGTCAAGCGAATAAGTTGTCCATTGGTAGTACTCTCTTCCCAAAAGGCGATTTGCTATTCTGACAGGTTCGATAACGCTGGCGAAAGCGTTCATGGAAAATCGCTCCATGAGCACGAATGCTATCTTCTGGCCTGATTCATCGTGCGCGCGTCCGGACATTTACTGTGCCTCTATGGAAGGTATTATTGCCATTTGTCTTTGGCTTTCAGCAAGTTTTGCAGTTTGTATTTATCTGTCAAATAAAAAACGCTTACAGACCTGATATTCTCGTAAATGTCACAAACGAATTGGCAACGTTGCCCAGCCCGTCATCCAGGTGCGGAACATTTCATCGGCAAATGCTGTCTTTTTCACCGCGATGCCGACGCTGCGCCGCTCCAGGCCTTCATGGTCGAGCGGGACGCCAGTCAAAGTATCCTTCATCTTCAAATGACCGGCTGGAAGGATGGCAGCGCCAAAGCCCAATCCGGCCAATTCCAGTACCTGCTGATCGTTGACCGCTTCAGCTGAAACATTCAACGGCAGGCCCGCCAGGGCGAATTCAGCCAGCAGGGCATCGTAATTCGGGCAATACCTGCGGGAGATCAGGGAAACGGACTGAAGGTCGTTCATGGAAATCCTGTTGCGCCCGGCCAGCGGATGAGACCTTGCAACGGCAAGTACGTAAGGCTCGCTGTAGAGTTCCCGGTACTTGTGGCTCTTGGGGGAACAGGCCTTGTCGACCAGAGAAAGTTCCGCGTCCGCCGCTGCCTGCTCGAAACGCATCTCCAGTGTCGGATAAGTGGTGCGCAGGGCATGGAAAGCCCCCTGAAACGCGGGAAGCAGAATATCGGGCGCCGTATAGAGGCTCAGGCGAAGCGGGGGGGCTTTTAGGAAGCGGTTCTCGGCCTCTCCGACAGCCCGCAGGATAGACTGGGCATGGTGATACAAATCGCGACCAGCCGGTGTCGGGCGTAACCCGGTACGGGAACGGACAAACAGCGACGTTCCAATTGCGTCTTCAAGTTTCTGCAAGGCCTGGGACAAGGACGGTTGGGAAATACCATGTCCCGAGGCTGCCGCGCTGATCGTTCCCAATTCGAAGGCGCTGACGAAATAGCGAAGCGGGGTCACTTCAAGCATAGGAATTGCCTATATCAATGATAGAAAGCATAGGAGTATACTGCGAAATAAGTCGAGGGCACAACTCGGGCGGTCAATTGCAACGCCGTACCGAAGGAACTCCCGGATGAATTCCGCAATGCCCCTGTCTGCGTCAGAAACCTTTCCGCTGCCTCGAACCGAACCGATCGCCATTCATCGTGTGCTTGATCTGTTTGAAAAAGGGTCACCGGAACTCTTCGGCGAACTGTCGGAACAACTGGACTTCCGTATCGACCACTACCGCGATGAAACCGACGTTGCCTGGCAGGTGGCCTCCGGGCTGGAGGAAATGGCTGGTGTCCTGCAGCGCCTTGCACAGGACGTTTTTCCGAAGGGAACACATATTCTCGCTCTCGCCTCCCAGGCATTGGGGCAGGGATGGTTCCTGACCCGTTTCGAGCAACGGTTCTTCTATCCTGTCAGGAACTGCGAATGCGAAAGCATCACCTATATCCTCAGCCACGAAGACCACGGAAAGCTCGATTTCTTTCGGGAAACCGTGACGACAATTGAAGAAAGACGCTGACGTGTAATGCAGGTGATGTGGCCGTCCGGCATCGCCGGATGGCCTGTCAGGAAAGGCCTGCGAACGCCTGCAGGCCGGAATCTTGAACATTTTTAGAATGATTTTTTTGAACTAAGTGCGTTTAGTGGATCGCAGTTGCTTCAAGTCAAGGCTGGACTAGTGCTACATGAGGCACAATCTAATACGAGCGCTGACATACGGACCAAGATTGACATGAACGTACTTGCCAAACCCGCCGACCTCGAAGCTGCCGCCCCGGCTGGCGCTTTCGTCGAGGAAGTGAAATCCGTCCAGCATTACACGGACCGCCTGTTCCGCTTTCGCATGACACGCCCGGCGAGCTTCCGCTTCCGGTCCGGGGAATTCGTGATGATCGGTCTGATGATCGACGGCAAGCCGCTCTATCGCGCTTATTCCATCGCCAGCCCGGCATGGGACGAAGAGCTCGAGTTCTTCTCCATCAAGGTTCCAGACGGCCCGCTGACGTCTCATCTTCAGAAGATCCAGCCGGGTGATGCCGTGCTGATGAAGAAGAAGCCGACCGGCACGCTGGTGAACGATGCGCTCATCCCCGGCAAGCGCGTCTACATGTTCTCCACCGGAACCGGCATCGCACCGTTTGCGAGCCTGATCCGTGACCCGGACACCTACGAAAAATTCGACCAGGTGATCCTGACCCATACCTGCCGTGAAGTTTCCGAGCTGAAATACGGCGAGGACCTCGTGCAGGAAACCATCAACGATCCGCTGATCGGTGAGTTCGCAAAGGACAAGCTGGTCCACTACACCTCCGTGACCCGGGAAGACTTTCCGCGTCAGGGCCGTATCACCGATCTGATCAAGTCCGGCAAACTGTTTGAAGACCTCGGCGTGCCGCCGCTCGATCCCGCCGTTGACCGCGGCATGATCTGCGGTTCCATGGACATGTTGAAGGACACCAAGGCGCTTCTGGAAGAAGCAGGCCTCACCGAAGGTGCAAACAACAAGCCGGCAGAGTTCGTTGTCGAGCGTGCGTTTGTCGGCTGAGTCGGCAACGGCTTAATCTGTTATTAATGCTTAGATCTTTGGCCGGGGGCGCGTGTTTAACACGTGCCCCCGCGGCTTTATTAATGATCTATTTTGGGTTTTCCAAAGAAAGCAGGGTCGATACACCCTAATATGGGGTTCGCGGGTGGACAGACATTGCCTGCAGTGGCAAGAATCTGTCTTAAAAATGGCAAGTCAGCAGGGCCACTTGAACGCTGCAGGCCAAACATCAAGGTACTGAGCCATGATCTCCGACAGTCGAACCTATGTGATTGCCGAAATCGGTATCAACCATAATGGCGATATCGACCAGGCCCTCGAAATGATCCGCAAGTCGAAGGAGGCCGGGTGCGACGCAGTCAAGTTTCAAAAGCGTACGATCGACGTCGTCTATTCCGCTGAAGAGCTGGCACGTCCCCGTGAAAACGTCTTCGGCGCAACGAACGGCGATCTGAAGCGCGGTCTGGAATTCGGCAAGGCCGACTACGACCGCATCGACAAGCTGTCGAAGGAACTGGGCATCGACTGGTTTGCCTCGCCATGGGACGAAGGCTCCGTCGATTTCCTGCTGGACTACGACACACCCTATATCAAGGTCGCTTCCGCGATGGTGACCGACCGGGATTTCCTTGAGTATTGCGCTCGCAGTGGCCGGCCCTTGCTGGTTTCCACCGGCATGAGCGACATGGCAATGGTGAAGAGCTTCGTTGACGTGATCGAGCGCTCCGGCGGCGAGATCGCCTGCCTGTACCACTGCACCTCCACCTATCCGACGCGCGATGACGAGATCAATCTGCTCGGCATTTCGACCCTGAAGGACGCTTTCCCTCATTTGAAGATCGGTTTTTCCGGTCACGAAGAAGGTATCCTGCCAAGCGTCTGTGCCGCCGCTCTTGGGGCGTGTTCCATTGAACGGCATGTCACGCTGGATCGCTCGGACTGGGGCTCCGACCAGAAGGCGTCGCTTGAAATGCCGGAAGTGGCTGAGCTGGTTTCGCAGGTGCGCCGGGTGGAAGTGGTCCGGGGTGACGGGGTTCTGCGCTTCTATGAAGACGAGAAGCCGATTGCCGAAAAGCTACGTCGGAAAGTCACGCTGCAGGCGGCGTGAGACAATTGAGGTATTGGTGGGCTGACCTGAACCGGTCGGCCCTTTTTTTGTTCAAGAGCCATTTATGTCCATCATTAACCGCTGCCTGAATCTTTACCGGGGGGAGAGCTACTACGTGGCTTATCCAGCCCGGCCGCTCCCGCAGGACTATTGGGAAGCAAAGACGGATCCGGACGGCAAGGTCAGGGACATTGAAGCCGAGCGTGATCAGCGCAAGGAAGATGTTCGCTATATCGCGGACTACGTCAACGCACGGTCGCCGGGACGAGTGCTTGATATCGGCTTCGGCCTTGGCGAACTGCTTGAGCAACTCACGGGCAAGAACGAGTGTTTCGGCCTGGATCCTTCCGAGAAGGCGGTAGAGGTCGCTCGCCAATGGTGTTCGGCAGAGCTTCGGCACGGTGTTCTGGAGAAGGGTACGTTTCCTTCAAGCACGTTCGATGTGGTGACCGCCAACCATGTCATCGAGCATGTCGACGAGCCGATCCCCTTTGTTGAAACCATCTTCGAGATCCTGAAACCGGGTGGTGACTTCATTTGTGGCACGCCGAATTTCGCTTCAGCGGCCGCCCGGGTCTACGGTGATCGTTTCCGGTTGCTGCATGACCCAACTCATGTGAGCCTGTTCTCTGACGATTCTCTTGTCAGGCTGCTGCGTGACACGGGATTCCGCATCGAAATGGTCGAATATCCCTATTTCGGAACGCGTTTTGCCACGCGCGAAACGTTCGACAGCATGGTACGGGCCGACGCGGATGTGTCGCCGGCGTTCTGGGGATCTTTCGTAACCGTGTTCGCGCGCAAACCAGAGTGACCCCAGCTTCTCCGAGGTGGTTGAGCAGAAAATGAAAATAGTAGCGGCCATTCCTGCCAGAGGCGGTTCCGTCGGTCTTCCGGGCAAAAACATCCGGCCCTTGAACGGCATTCCGCTTGTCGGCCGGACCGTGCGTGCCGCACGCGGGTCGCGTTTCGTGTCCGAAGTATTCGTTTCGAGCGATTCAGCGGAAATTCTGACAGTCGGTGAGAAATACGGGGCAAAATCCGTTTTGCGCCCGAGCGAACTTTCCGGACCGACCGCGAGCTCGGAGTCCGCGTTGATCCATCTTCTGCAGAACGAGCCAAGCCTTGTCAGCGAACCGCCGGACATTCTGGTTTTCCTGCAGTGTACGGCCCCTTTCACGCAGGCACATCATGTCGATCATGTTGTGGAAGCGCTGCTGGCCAAGAATGCGACCAGCGCGATCTCGGTGGTCGATGACCATGGCTTCTACTGGGAAGTCGGCCCCAGCGGTGAAGGCGTCGGTCTCAACCATGATCCGAGCAAACAACGCGTGCGCCGGCAGGATATCTCTGCAAGATACAGGGAAAACGGTGCCGTCTATGCCATGCGTGTTCCCGAATTCCTGGAAGCGGGCAACCGTTACTGCGGAAAGACGATCCTGGTTCCGGTGGATTCGACCTGGATCGAGATCGATACTTCGCAGGACTGGGACATGGCCGAGGCTTTCATCCGATCAGAACCCTTCACCGGCTTCCTGACCGAGACTGATACCCAGCCCTTGCGGGCGGTGGTGACCGCCTTTGCCGGTGTGCACACGGACAATACGGTTTTCGTCAATCGAGACGGCACGGAGTCAATCGTCTGCAACCGGTATGATGAAATCGGTCTCGACCGTCTGCTTGGCCGCGGCATGATGCTGCTGATGCTGGATCGGGAAGAGGACAGTCTCGCTGTCCAGCGCGCCCGCAAGCTTGCCATGGATTACAAGCATCATCTGTTCGACAAGATGGAAACCCTTTCGGACTGGCGCACCAAAAAGGGGCTGGAGTGGTCCGAGATTGCCTATATCGGCGCAGACATTGCGGATCTCGACTGCATGAAGGCTTGCGGTCTGAGCATCGCGCCGCGCAATGCGCCGGCTGAAGTGAAGGCAACGGCAACGGTGGTTCTGGAAAGTGCCGGCGGTGCCGGTGTGCTGAATGAAGTCTCCGAGCTGCTTATTGCACGGGGCATGATTGCCAACTGACAGGACCGTCATCACTCCAGGTGGTGACATGGAAGAATTTGGGTTCGGGGATCGCGATACGTGCAATCTGCAAACGTCTTCGCTCCCCGGGCACCTTGCGACTGAGAAGGTGAAATATGGCCGTAGACCCACTGCAAAAGAACGTTTCGGTGTTCGATACGCTGCAGCAGCTCGGCCTAGCGTCCCTTGAAACCCAGAGTGTTTTTGCACCCCGGACCCGCGACAAGGAGGGTTTGACCGTCTATCGCGACACGGTTTCAGGTGTTGTCTACATCAATGATTACTATGTCGGCGACGAGACCTACGAAGGCGCTGAACACCGCAAGGACGACTTCTACAAGCGCATCGACTGGGACTACGAATACCAGCAGGATCAGTACCGGCGTCTGGATGCCTACAAGCAGTTTTATGCGGGCAAGACGGTCACCGAGTTTGGATGCTGGAAGGGGCTTTTCCTGAGAGAGGCAGCCAGTCGTGGTGCCGATGTCACGGGGATCGAGCTGCACAGGGGCTACATCGAGGCGCTGGTTGCCGATGGCTATCGCTGCGTGGACAATCCAAACCAGATCGCTCCGGCAACGCAGGATGCGGTCTTTGCCTTTCATGTGCTGGAGCATCTCCCCGATCCGCTTTCAACCTTGCGAGAGTTGCGCGCACTGCTGACAGACAGCGGAACTCTCGTTGTCGAGGTTCCGCATGCTTCCGATTTCCTGTTGTCCAATCTTCAGAACGAAGCTTTCAAGAATTTCACCCTCTGGAGCCAGCACCTTATTCTCCACACCCGCGAAAGCCTGAGGCGGCTGCTTGTCGCTGCCGGCTTTGCGGATGTCGTGATTGAAGGGGTGCAGCGGTATCCGCTTTCCAACCATCTCGGCTGGCTTGCCAACGGCAAGCCCGGTGGCCACAAGTCGAGCCTGTCCGCGTTGGAAACACCGGAACTCAGGTCGGCTTACGAGGCCGCGCTCCGCAAGATCGACGCGACCGATACGCTTGTTGCGATTGCCAGAAAGGCTCGCTAAGGCGGGGCGGCCAGTTCAACAATTGTTCGCACTGCTTTGCCGCAGGCTCACTGGCAGCGCCTGCAAAGCTTTCTACAGGCCCAGCCGTTCGTTCCGTTTGCCAGGATAACCGGCCGCCAGTTCTTCACGCATGACCTGAATGACCTGCGGTACCATCTCCACCGTCGGATGCGTCTCGTCGATGTAGATGTACTTCATGCTTGGATACCAGGGAGGATTGGCCTGGCCGAGCAACAGGGCGGGTTCCACCGGGCCGAAGCGCACGCAGGGAACGCCAAGAATGCCCGCCATGTCTGCAACACTGGTGTTTGCCGAAACCACAACATCGCAAATGGCGGTCAGGTCAGCGGCCGCCATCAGGTCGTTGAAGAGATCGACGTCCGGGAAATAGGTGAACTTTCCTTCCGAGCGGGCCACCAGGAAGTCGAGCTCCTTTTGCAGGGCCATGTACTGAAGATTGACGTAGATCGCGTCTTCAGCATCAAGGATCGGCGCAAAATCAGGCGCGGACAGGTAATAGCGCGCGCGGTATTTTTCCAGGTTCCGTGAACGCCAGGAGACGCCGATAATCGGTTTCTTGTCGGCGTCCGGCAGCCTGCCGAGATATTCGCGGGCCTTTTCCTGGTTGAATTTGTAGACCGGGTAGGGGGCGTTCTTGAAGCTCTCGAAATCCCGCCGGAAATAGCGTGCAAGATCGACCATGTTGGCCGTTATGTCGTAATCCGCATCCTCCGGGGCCTGATCGTCCTTTGGCGTGCCGGGCCTGACAAGGATCTCCGGAAACGAATTCTGGAAGAAGGGAACGGACTTCGCTGACACTTCGAGAATGAGCTTTTTCGCTCGCGCCTGGATATCGAGAAACATCGTGCCGCACTTGAGCGCGTCACCCAGCCCCTGATCGCCCCACAGCAACACCGTCTTGTCCGAGATATCCTCGCCTTCCCATTCCGGCTTTGGAAACTCCCGTCGCTGGGAAGTTGCTTTCTTGTCTTCAAAGCGGGCCGCGTGAATGTCCCAACCCGTTTCGAGGTTGCCCATCGACAGATAGGCGAGCGACAGGTTCCAGTCGAGGCCGGAAATCACGCCGCCAGGCGCTTCCTCCTTTGCCTTCTGGAGAATGTCGATACTGTCCTGTCCGCGGCCGAGCATCAGGTAGTGAACCCCGAGCGTGACCTTGCAGTGATAGTTGCCCGGTGTGCCTCTGACGGCCTCTTCGGCGTATTTCAAGCCCTCGTGTGCTCTGGAGATCGAGAACAGGACACGGGCCTTTTCGTGGAGCAGGAGCGGGTTGTCCGTGAAGCGCTCCAGGGCCTTGTCGATCGCCTCGAGCGAGGCGTCGAACTGTTTCAGTTCAAGGCGGCAACGGGCCTGTTCGATGCAGTTTTCGACGTTGTCCGGTGCGAGTATTTCCGCGCGTTTGAAGAAGGTAAGTGCTTCCTCAAAACGGTTGTTCTTGCGCAGAAGCAGGCCATAGTTCGTATAAACTTCGCCGTGGTTCGGATTGGAGACAAGCAGGCTCTTGAAGATCGCTTCCGCTTCTTCAACCCGTTGCAGTCCGGTCAGCGCAATTGCCTTGATGTTGAGCGCCTCGCGCTCCTTCGGGTTGAGCGACAGGGCTTTTTCCGAAACGGCGAGCATGCTTTCCGAATCCGTTCCGATGTCCATCATCGCTCGGGCGAGGTTGGCATAGAACGACGCCTGGTTCGGATTCTGGGCAATTGCCTTCTGGATGTATTCAACGGCCTTTTTGGGAGATCCCAATTGCCTGTAGGTCACGCCTAGCAGATTGAGCGCATCCGGATTGGTCGGTGCCTTTTTCAATACCAGCTTGTAGCACCGCTGCGCCTTTTCGATCTCACCGGACTGGTGATAGGACAGCCCCTTGACGAGCTTTTCGCGTAAAGGATTTGGAGCGGTTTGCGTGGCCATCTTCTATCTGCTCTTCGGGAATCACTTGAAGAACAATAGCAGGAAGGGGTCTCAAAGGCAGGCCGACAAGCCAAACTGTCCGGATTACCTTGGGGATTGAACCTGAATTTCTTGCTCGAAAGAGCTTATTGCCGGCGGAACTGCTGTGACTGGAATTGCTGGCGTTGGTATTGTTGCGGCTGACCCCGCTGCGGCCGGTAGTCTTCGCGCTGGTATTGCTGGCGCTGATAGTAGGACCTGTTTTGCGGCAAGCCCAGCCGGCGTTGTCTTTCCAGTTGCAAAAGGCGAACTCTTTCTTCGCGCAATTGCTGAACGCGCTGCGCTTCTTCCAGTTCACGCCTTTCCTGTGCCAGTCGTTGTCGCTCGAGCTCCAGAATCAACATCTGCTGCTGCAGAAGCGATTGATTGAGTCGCTGTTGCTCGTCAGTGAGCAGGGGGGCAGACGGCAGTTGGATGTTCTGCGAGGACTGCGCGCGAGCGACCGTTGCGGGCGCAAGGACCGCAAACAACAGGAAAAGTGCCGCAGCTTTTTTGGTCGCGGAGCGAAACATGTCATCCATGCCCAGTGCCGGAGCCAGGGCTTTGCTGGCGGGCAACACGAAACCGGATCACTTCCGGTACGCCCGATCATCAGGATCCGCTCAACGGAACGGATCTGACCAATATACACGCTCACCTTTTGCAGGGCTGGTTTTCAGGAAAATTTGCCCAGATTTCTGGCAAGAGTTGCAATTGTGGTGAATCGGATCACGGCAAAGTAGTGAAAATTGCGGCAACCGGATCTGGAGGTAATCAAAGGAAAATGGTGGGCGATACTGGGATTGAACCAGTGACCCCTCCCGTGTGAAGGGAGTGCTCTCCCGCTGAGCTAATCGCCCGTGCCTTGGCGGCTGGTGGCGCGTATCTAGGGCAAATCAACGGCTTGCGCAACACCCTTTTTCTGGAACCGACGTCTGTTGCTGGGGCTCGTCGGTTCTAGCCAATTGCTTTTGTGCTGATGCCGCGGAAAGAGATGACCCGCTGTCCCGGGCGAAAATATTTGTCGTCTGACCGGCAATGTCTGGAATATCTGGGTGCCGTAATGTGGGGCGGTTTGCTGTCGGCGCGGTCTTCCGTCTGGTGAGGTATTCATCGAGCGGTCGGATCCGGAAGGCTGTCGTATCGCGTGACAGATTATGTCAGGAGCCGTTATCAGTCTTCGCGAAAAGGCCGTATTTAAAGCAGACGATCGTTTCCGCTGACTGTTTTTTGGAGTGTTTTTAAATGATTGCACGCGTTTCTTCTCTCGCGCTCGTGGGTCTTTTCCTGCCTGCCGGGGCGTTTGGCGCCGACAATGGGCCCATTACCAGCATCACGCTGTCTTCGGGTGGTCTCGCCGAAGTGGTGCGCAAGGCGGATATTGACAGCAGCGGTCTGATCAACATGACGGTCCCGCTCGAACAGGTGAACGATGTGCTGAAGAGCATTGTCGTGTTCGACGAGGCAGGCGTTGTCGAGGGTATTACTCTTCCCGGCCCGAACCCGCTGGCGGAAACCTTTAAGAACCTGCCGTTCACCGTTGAGGACCTGCAGTCGCCCGCACGCCTTCTGGCAAAACTGCAGGGAACCCGCGTGCGTCTGGAAAAGGCCGGGTCCACGGTCGAGGGGCTCGTTCTCGGCGTGTCGGTGCAGGATGACGGCGACAGGGGGCAGTCCTTTGTCATTTCGGTTCTCAGTGATGGTCGCATCACCGGTGTCGGCCTGTCCGCAGATACCGAAGTCACGTTTCTCGATGAAGACATTCAACAGAAGGTTGCCAAGGCCTTGTCGGCGGTTGGCAACGGCAAGTCGGACGGCGCGCGAACCGTTGCCTTGAAAGTGGCAGGCGAGGGCGAACGTGAGGTCGCGGTTTCCTACGTCGTGCCGGCGCCCATCTGGAAGACGGCTTACCGCGTGGTGACGATGGCCGATGACAAGGCCCGGCTGCAGGCCTGGGCCGTACTTGAAAACGCCAGCGGCGAAGACTGGGACGATGTCAGGATAACGCTGTCCTCCGGCGCACCGGTAACGCTGAAACAGCGGCTCCACGATCTTTACTGGAAACAACGGCAGGAAGTGCCGGTGGATGTGTCCAGCGGCTACGTGCCTCCTGTCGACATGGGGGCGGAACCGCAGTTTGATGTTGCCGAGAGCGAGGCCCGCATGCCGGGCGCGGCGCGTTCCAGCTTCATTGGCTCGGCGGTTGCGCCGGAAATGGTTCTCAACATGGCCGCCGCCAATGTCGGCGAGGTGAGCGAAGGCGCGGTCACCGCGTCCTTCACAATTCCATGGCCTGTCGACCTTGAAAGCGGGGAAACCCTGTCGGCGCCGATCGTTGACAAGGTCGTATCCGCCGAAACGGTTTCCGTATTCCAGCCTGAAAGCGGCCTGCAGCATCCCATCGCTGCGATCCTGATCAAGAACGAGACCGAAACCAGCCTGCCACAGGGCATCCTGACGGTTTATGACGAAAAGGAAGGATATGTCGGTGATGCGCAGATCAGCGGCATGCCTTCGGGCGAAAGCCGCATGGCAAGCTTTGCGACCGACAAGAAGGTCAGGATTGCACAGTCAACATCTGCCGACAGCCAGATCGTCTCGATCAAGGTCAATGACGGGGTTCTGAACGCGATGGTGCGCGAGCGATCCTCGACGCAATACGCGATCAAGGGAGCCCCGGACGGTGACCGCACGATCGTCATCGAGCATGCCAAACGTCCCGGGTGGCAGTTTTCCTCCGAGCAGGAATTGGACAGCACCGCAACGCACCACCGTTTGAAGGTGGAAGTGCCAGCGGGAACAACGGAAACGGTTTCCGCCCTGCAGGAGCGGACCTTGTCGGAGACCTATTCACTGATCTCCACCGATGCGAACCAGCTGCTTTATCTCTCCAGGCGCTCGCCGGACAAGGAAACCGCTGCAAAGCTGAAGGAACTGTCGGAGCTGCAGAACGAGATCGCCCAGATCGAGCGCCAGATCCAGCGCTTGCGGCTTGAAAAGGATGAGGAGAGCCGGGACCAGGAACGCCACCGGGCCAACCTGGCGGCTCTTGAGCCGGGTGCCGATCTCTACAAGCGTGCCGCCCGCAAGCTGGAGGAAAGCGAAACCCGGATCGAGGATGTCGATACGGAAATTGCGGCACTATCCGTGCGCCGGGAAGAAATCCGTGAAACCCTGGGCGATGCCATCAGGACATTCTGATGTCTGACAGAACCAGCCTCAGGACTTGAGCGAAGCGATTGCACCAGCCAGCTCGTCGAAATGCGAAATGACCCGGTCCGGGGAAAGGTCCCGGACCGGCACGACCGTGTAGCCGAAATCGACCGCGATGACCGGAATGCCGGCGTTACGGGCGGCATCGATGTCGGTGCCGCTGTCACCGATCATGATGGAACCGCCGATTTCTCCACCCGCCCGGTGGATGGCACCATGCACGGGTTCGGCATGCGGCTTTGCCACGGAAAACGTATCGCCGCCGACAACGGCGTCGAAATGCCTGGCGAGATCGAGTGTAGCCAACAGCGGATGCGTCAGCCGCTCGGCCTTGTTGGTGCAGACCGCCAGTTTCCATCCGTCTTTTCGGAAGTTTTCCAGCGCCGCGACAACGCCGTCGAACGGTTTGGTGTGAACCGCGATATTGGCGGCATAATGCTCCAGAAAATGCACATAGAGCGGCGCCACGGTTTCATCGGTCCAGGAAATGCCGTTGAATTCCAGGCCGCGCTGGATCAGCACCTTTGCACCCAGGCCGACCATGTTGGCGACGTTGTCCTGGGGAATGGCCGAATGCCCTGCGGAGGTCATGACGATGTTCAAGGTGGCGACGAGATCTTCCATGGACGACACCAGCGTGCCATCCAGATCGAAAACCAGAACGGACATGAGACCCTCTGAAATGCAGGAGCGGGACGGCAAGAACGCATTCATGCTGAAAGGCATGATTGCGGGCAGGTAAACCGGCCCCGGAATGTGGGAAAGGCCTGCATTCACCCGAACGCAGGCCGCCTTCAATGCCTAGCTGCATAGCCGCTCCGCCGCAAGAGGGGATCGGCTCCGCCGGTTTGTTCTAGAGTTTGTACGCGGTCCGGAAGCCACCCCAGTGACGGCCCTGAACGATGATCGGCGCGTCGATCTCCTTCATCCAGACGATATTGCCGCCGCCCATGTCCCGGGCGTAGGACTGGATCAGGAAGGGGCGCGTGTTGCGCGCCGCGCTGAGGCCGGCCCGGTCATCGAAGATGCGCTTGTTGCGGCAGTTGGCCGTGTTCCAGGCAACATCATCCGGTTTTTGCGGTTTCGAGTAGATCAGATTGTGTACCGGCAGGTAGCCGTTGCGATCGACCGAGGCACAAAAGGCCATACCCTTGCATTTGCCGAGGATTTCTTCCTGGATCGTTGGCAGGATCTTTTCCAGATGAGCCAACGCGCGGGTCGACACTTGAGGCGGGTTGGTGCCGGCTATGTGCTGGTAATTGGTATCGAACAGGTCGTCCATGGTCAGCTGACGCTGCGCGATGAGATCTTCCATCGCGTTGGATATGCGCGAGGCCCCTGTCTGGACACGTTCTACCTCAACAGCGTGGCTTTCATGAATGGATGCGATCTTGCGCTCAAGGGCCGCCTGGAACCCGGCATCCTTGTTGACGAAGCAACCGTGGCAACCATGTTCGGAAACGGCGACGATGCGGACTTCCACCTGGCCGATCCCGGTGAGATCAAGACGGGCATTCATGCCCTGTTTCAGGTTGGAGCCACCTTCGGGCCGGAACAGCGTGCCGCCTTCCGAAATATCGTGGGTCTCGATCTGTGCGGATGTTCCGCCTGCTGTCACCGATCCGGAAATCTTGATCGGCAATCGGTCGTGCTGACGACGATCGCCGATTTCGGTCTGCCGGATCATCATGGTGAAGCGGGACTGCAGCGCTTTGGAAGCCGTGCTCATTTCCGCACCGGTTTCGCGCGCCAGCATGCCACCTTCTTCTGCTGCCGCAGCAGACTCCGTAATTGTCTGCGCGGTGCGCAGCACTTCCTGAACGAAATCCGCCGTCTGCTGCGCCTGGTCACCGATCCGGTTTGTGGTCTCAACCTGGGTCTGAACCGCATCTTCGACCGCGGCAAAGCTGGGCCGTATCCTGCCGATAACATCGATGATCTGGTTGACCGAGCCGAGGCTGAGTTCCGCTGACTGGTTGAGGCGGTCGATGTTGGCGACGATCTGTTCCGTTGCCGACTGCGTTTCCACCGACAACGCCTTCACCTCGCTCGCGACAACGGAAAAGCCACGGCCGGCTTCGCCTGCGCGGGCAGCCTCGATGGTGGCGTTCAGGGCCAGCAAGTTGGTTTGCTTGGCAATGTCCGAAATCAGGCTGACGACATTGGCAATGTCATCGATCGCGTTCTTGAGCTCCAGAACACCCTGGTTGACCTGGGCCGCGACGTCGCGGGCCTCTTGCGCCAACTGGTTGGACACACCGACCTGCTGTCCGATTTCGCTGCTGGAGGTGGTGAGATCCTGAATGGACGTGGCCAGTCCCGAAGCGTTCTCATTGGCAACGGCCGATTGGTCCGCAAGCGACTGACTGTCGCTGCGGATGGTCTCCAGCTTGTCCATCTGACTGACGAGCCGGTCCTGCACCTTCTCCGCCGCGGCGTTGATAGTCTTGGCCGCGACTTGCAGATCGTCTTCCAGGCTGTCCAGTACGAAGCTCATCTGGCTGGCCGCCAGCTGCGCTTCCGGCTGGTTTCCGGAAGTATTGTCAGTTTCCTCAGGGGCAGGTATCTTGTTGTTTAAATTATTGTATTCGTCTTTCTGCCTTGGTCTAAGTCGAAGAATGTTCATTTGATTCTGTGCTTTCCAAACCCTAGACAATTGAAAGCATTATCTATTGTTGGTCTGAAATGATGGTTAATAAACTGCGGATATGGGCGCTATGGCGGTGTTTCCCCGTTGAAGAGGGGGAATGTCACTGGACCGGCGGACGCCGGCCATGTTAAGCACCCGGCGGCCGGATGGAGATGATTGCTTGGTCTTCTCCGCCGACAGGTTGGCCCTAGGAACGGTAAATGAGCGACCAGTACAAGAAACTGGCGGCGGAGCGCGCTGCCGACGATGTCACATCCGGAATGCGTCTTGGAATTGGAACCGGTTCGACCGCGGAATTCTTCGTCCATGCACTTGCCCGTCGGGTACAGGATGGCCTGGACGTTATCGGTGTGCCGACTTCGGAGCGCACGCGGGAACTGGCGTCGAGCCTCGGCATTCGGCTGACCACGCTTGATGAATTGCCGGAACTTGATCTGACCGTCGACGGTGCCGATGAACTGGACCCCCATCTGTCGCTCATCAAGGGTGGTGGAGGAGCCTTGCTGCGCGAGAAGATCGTGGCATCAGCGTCGGCCAACATGATCGTCATTGCAGACGGCAGCAAGGAAGTTGCGACGCTTGGCCGCTTTCCCCTGCCGATCGAAGTCGTTCCCTTCGGTCTGGAAGCAACGCGGCGCGCGATCCTGAAAGTGTTTGGGGATCTTGGACTGCCGTTGAACATGGCATTGCGCGGCGGATCGGCTCAGCCTTTCGTCACGGATGGAGGTCACTTCATCCTGGATGCGCAGCTTGAAAGCATACCCGAGGTCCAGACCCTGGGCGACCGGCTGGTTGCCATTCCGGGGGTTGTCGAACACGGCCTCTTCATTGAACTTGCAACAAAAGCTTACGTGGCCGGCACAGATGGGGTAAAGACCGTCTTGCCCATCTAAGTGGTGTGGATTTGGCTTTCCAGACTAAAGATGAAAGCCGCCTAGGAGTAGAAAAATGAAGCTTATCAAATCTTTCCCGCGGGCAGCTGTATTGGGCGCAGCCATGATGGCCGCTGGTTTTGTCGCCTCGGGCGCAGCCGCACAGGATGCCGTTTCTGAAAGCCACCTTGCCGCAGCCAAGCAGGTTGCCGTTGTGACCAAGGTTCTGGAACCGTTTGACGATATTCTTCCGATCCTTGCTGAACAGACCCGGACGGCTTTCATTCAGTCCGACCCGACCCGTGCGGAAGAAATCGCCGAAGTCGTTCAGAATGTCGCGCTGACGCTAGCGCCGAAGCGGATCGAGCTCAACAATCTGGTTTACAAGGCCTGGGCAGACGCCTTCACCGAAGAAGAGCTGAACCAGCTTGCTGAATTCTACAGCACCGAACTCGGCCAGAAGCTGACCGAAAAGATCCCGACCATCACGCAGTATTCCGTTGGTGCTGCCCGTGAATGGCAGGACAAGGTTTCCACCGAAATGGTGACCATGGTTCAGGAAGAACTGGCCAAGCTGAACGCAGCTCAGTAAGGGCAGGGCTCCCGCGTCGGCCATGCCGATGGCAGGGAACACGCCTTTCACACGAATAAGTGAGGCCGGGGTCATGTCCGGCTTTCGGGCCGCGCAAGCGGCCCAATTCTTTTGGAAATGGCCCGTTTTGGCTGTCCCTGATGACCTGGCCCGACCGGGCATCCGGGCTTGTACCGCAGCTTCGGTTGCCTATCTGCGGGGCTGGCAAGGCTCTGCCGGACGGCAGCCGGCGGACTTTTGATCACGATGAGGCACTGATGACCGACTACGATTACGATCTCTTTGTTATTGGCGGCGGCTCCGGCGGCGTACGCGCTGCCAGAATTGCCGCGACACACGGCGCCCGGGTCGGTATCGCCGAGGAGTACCGTTACGGCGGTACCTGCGTCATTCGCGGCTGTGTGCCCAAGAAGCTGTTTGTCTACGCCTCGAAGTTTTCCGAAGAGTTCGAAGATGCGGAAGGCTTTGGCTGGACGGTCGGCGAACGCGCCTTCTCGTGGGACAAGCTTGTTGCGGCAAAGGATCAGGAGATCACGCGCCTCGAAGGGATCTACCGGCGCAATCTCGAGCGGACCGACGTGGAAGTCCACGACAGCCGCGCGGTGATCGAAGATGCCCATACAGTCCGCCTGCTGTCCACCGGTCAGACCTTGAGCGCGAAATACATTCTCGTGGCCGTCGGCGCGTCTCCGAACGTGGACGAAGGTCTGCCGGGTGGCGAGCATGTGATCACCTCGAACGAAGCCTTTCACCTTGCCGAACTGCCGAGCAAGATCGTGGTTGCCGGTGGTGGTTACATCGCGGTCGAGTTTGCCGGTATCTTCAACGGGCTGGGGGTCGATACGACGCTGATCTATCGCGGAGAGGAAATTCTGCGCGGCTTCGACGGTGAGCTTCGGACCGCGGTTCGCCAGGAAATGGAGAAGAAGGGCATCAAGGTGGTGCTCAACGACACGTTCTCCAGGATCGAGAAGGCGGCAGACGGCACTCTGACAGGTCACACCAAGGGTGGGCTTGCGCTGGAAACAGGTCAGATCATGTTCGCCATCGGCCGCAACCCGCATACCCGTGACCTCGGTCTTGAGAAGGCCGGTGTCGAGATGGATGCGGCGGGTGCGATCAAGGTTGGTGCGGACTCCCGCACCAATGTGGCATCCATCTATGCCGTTGGCGACGTCACCAACCGGGCCAACCTGACGCCGGTTGCGATCCGGGAAGGCCATGCCTTTGCAGACACGGTCTTCGGCAACAAGCCCTGGACGGTCGACCACAGCCTGATTGCCACTGCCGTGTTCTCGCAGCCGGAAATGGGTACGGTCGGTCTTACACAGGAAGAAGCACTGCAGCGGACGTCCAATCTGGATATCTACAAGTCCAGCTTCCGTCCGATGAAGCACACGTTGTCGGGCCGCGATGAAAAGATGCTCATGAAAATGATCGTCGATGCAGACACGCAGAAAGTGCTCGGTGTCCACATCATGGGACCGGACGCCGGCGAACTGGCTCAGATCCTCGGCATCACCTTGCAGATGGGCGCGACCAAGGCCGACTTCGACAGGACGATCGCCGTTCATCCGACAGCTGCTGAAGAACTCGTCACGATGCGTGAACCGACCGAGCGTCTGCGCGGGTAGTTCGGCGGCAATTCAGAAAGTCAGGAGCCGCTGCGGGGCAACTTGTCCCGCAGCGGTTTCATTCTGCAGGCCCTGACGCTGCCCGCCGCAGCGGCTCGTCTTCAGGGTCAGTCAACACGCCGTCTGGTCCGACTTCCAGATCGAGTGAATCGGAATAGAAGGAATACCGGCCCCGGCCGAGTTTCTTCGACTGGTATAGCGCGGCGTCCGAACGGGTGACGAGTTGTTCGGAAGTCGTTCCGTCCTCCGGGGCGATCGCAATGCCGACACTAAGACCGATCTGCGCAATATCGCCACTTGAGATCGGTACGGGCAATTCGCCGGCAGCAACAAGGGCCCGGCAAAGTGTGTTCAAGGTTTCCCGCACAACACTGCCACGATAGATCACCATGAATTCGTCGCCGCCGATACGGCAAACCAGACCGGGTTTGCCGACGGCTTTGCTCAGGCGCTCCGCCATGGTCTTGATGACGATATCGCCCGCGGCATGTCCGAAGGTGTCGTTCACCGCCTTGAACTTGTCCAGATCGCAGTGAATGACGGCAAAGGGCTTGTCCGGCAGGGTTTTGACCGAGGATTCCAGGACACGGTTGAACTGCAGGCGGTTAGCGAGCCCCGTTAACGTATCGTGCAGAGCCAGGTACCTGTTCTGGTGTTCGCTCGCCTGAAGGGATGTGGTCAGCTGGCCGATCCGCCAGGCAATGCCGAAGGCGAGGGCGCCAAGGGCAACACTCAGAACCACGATGACAGGGACGATGGTTGGCCAGATGGATTCGCCGACGGTCTGGCTGTCCCAGCGAAAGGTTCCGAGCGGGTCGTCATTCTGATCCTTGACAAGATGGCGCGGCCCTTTGCCGGGAACGCCTGCATCTTCCTCAAAACCGAAATTGGCGAAATTCAGCTGCGCGTTGAGCTGGCCGAGCAAGTAGGCGTCAACGTAATGGGCTGACAGCAGCACGGTGGGAGGCCCGTCGGGCAAAGTCTCTTCATAGTCGTCCGGAATGATCGGCATCGCGCCGAATATGGCCGGTTTGCCGTCGATATGGACAAAACCCATGACGGCATATTCCCCGGGATCTGCTCCTTGCAGGGACTTGTGACCGAAACCGCCAGGCACCCGCACGCGGTTTTGCAGGTACAGCGCCTTCAGTTTTTCATGAACAATTTCAAGCTCCGGCGTTTCGGAGACGGGACGCCGGATGATGTGAGTATAGTCGGCGAAGGATTCAGCCAGAACGTCCCCATTTCCGGAAATCAGCATTACCTTGCTGTGGCGATAGGTTGACCACAGGGTGTCAAAGCTGCTTCGAACGTAGTCGGGATCGAAATTGCGCACCAGCTTGAGCACCGACTGGTCGGACGACGCGATGCCGATCTGCTCGCGAACGATGGTGCGAAGGTGATCTGCCAGCGTGCTCTGGAACAGACGTTCCTCGTTGGCGATGGCCTGCTGCCGGGAAGCTTGAGAGGCAACGAAACCGACGAACAGCAACGAAACGGACGTAACAGCAATCAGCAATCCGGCAAGCAGAAACGCCAGCCGGGAAATATGCTGCCGGGGAATTTTCGCGGCCTGGTCGCTATATCTACGCCTAAACTCGGTCAAGTTGAGATCCCGATTGGGTCTTTGTTTGTTATTCTGAATTCTTGCCACTAAAGAGTAAAGTGATTGTATCAACGAATACCTTAACAGGACGTGGGAGTATTAAAAAACTTAGGAGTTTTCGTGAGGTGCATCCTCAAAGGACACTGCCTTTTATAGTATTTATGACAATGTAATTTGCCGCTTTCGGCGGTGCCCGCTAGCGTGACGCCGGAATTGCTTGCAGATCCATCTGTTTGCGGGCCTTGGCAGCCTCGAGACTGTGCGGGCCTGCAAACTCATAGGCATTGCGGCCCTTATCCTTCGCCCGGTAAAGCGCCATGTCGGCCATGCGGATCAGATCTTTCTCGCTCGTGCCGGACTCTGGCGCGCTGGCAATGCCGATGCTGACACCGATGTCGACCTGTTGACCTCCACCAATGTCTATCGGCTCGGCAATCGACCGGCGGATTTCCTCGGCCAGTGCTGCAAGCCTGTCCCTGTCTGTATGCTTGGTGAAGAGGACAATGAATTCGTCTCCTCCAATCCGGCTGACGACACCATCCTTGCCGACCAGCAGCCGCATTCTGTCGGCGACAGTACAGATGACCCGGTCACCGGCTTCATGCCCATATGTGTCGTTCACCGGTTTGAAGCGGTCGAGATCACAGGCAAATATCGCAAATCCACGATCCGGCAGGCCATCCAGCGAGAAAGTGAGGCAGTCGGAAAAATGATGCCGGTTCGGCAGCCCTGTCAGAGCGTCGTGTCGCGCAAAGTGGCGGTTCTTCCGTTCGCTCTCTTCAAGCGAGGCCGACAGACGGCTGATCTTCGTTGCAAGCGCAAAGGCGACGATTGCGATGATGGACGCCAACAGGATGATCAGCGGCAGGGCCATGATCCAGATTTCGCGACCCGGTTTGGAATGGTCCCATCTGAAATAGCCGAACGTGGACCCGTCTGCCGCCTGTACAAGGTAATTCGTTGGGTGTTTGCGTTCAGGTTCACCGGGGAAAAACCGGAAATCCCTGTAGCCGAGTTGTTCGTTCAGTCCGGTCAGCCAGTCCTGATCTATGTAGACGGCATTGACCAGGATTGCCGGATAGTCGCCCACCAGCCGGACATGACCTTCATCAGGTAGAACCGGGATGGCGCTTAGGAATGCGCGGGATCCGTCGATCTGGGCAAAGGCGGATTGAGACGTTTCCAGCAAGGCGGACTGAGGCATGTACCATTCGGCAAAAACGGAGTTGGAACCGTCCTGCCGCTTCCGGAAAGCCGCAGCCGTTTGTTCGGCAAGCTTCCGAACAAGATTTTCGGCCGGCAATTGCCGATTTTCAATCAGGACATCGTCCCTGATTGCCTGCGCGATCAAGGTCCCGTCCGGCATCACGACGAAAGTCCGGTCGAGGTTGAAATCTTCCCAAAGGTCGCCGATCAGTTCGTCTTCGATGAACTCGCGGTCCAAAGGGGACTGAAGGGCGTTGAAGGTATCATCCCACTGAGCCATCGTCACCTGGTCTCGCGCGACCTGGCGGTGGATGTCCTTCAAGGTGTTGGTCAGGCGCATCTGCTCGGCTTCAAGGGCGCGCCTGTCGGCTTCGCCCCAGGCCATGTGGGCAATGAAGGTGAGGGAAGCGGTCGACAGGAAAATCACGAGCGCGGCAAGGCTATAGATCCACACCGTGATCCGCCGGCCGGCTTCGGGAGCCTCCAGCCCTGGATGTGTTGCTTCAGATGTCTTTTTCTTCAAACGGAACAAGAAACCGCCATCCCCTCTTACCCGGATGCGACAGCTGTTTAGCCGAAGAACTTTAACACCGGGTGGGGGAGGCGCTTTTCTGGGGTGCTTACCTAGCGAAAACTACCGAGACACTTAACAAAGCGTTCAATTTCTTCTTCGCAATTGAACGCATGAACCGACGCCCGCACCACGGCGTCAAGACCCCGGAGCGGCAAGTCGATCCGGGCTGAGCTGGCCTGGCTGACCGAAACGTTGATGCCGGCTTGCCCGAGCCGTAGCTTGGTCTGTGCCGGGCTTTCACCGGACAGCGAGAACGTGACGATGCCGCCCTTGCGCTGGCCCTTGTCGTGAAGGGTTACCTCGGGAAGTGCAGATAGCTCAGACCGGAGCTGAGCGCCAAGCCCGCAGATCCTGTTGCCGATCCGCTCCATGCCGAAGCCGATGGCATAGCTGACGGCAACACCCAGGCCGATCTGCCCCGCGACATAGCGTTCCCAGGTTTCGAAACGACGTGCGTGGGGAACAAGTTCATAACGATCCTCGTCGATCCACTCCGTTGCCTGAAGATCGACAAACGGCGGTTCTACCTGGTCAAGCACGGCGTCGCTGACGTAGAGAAATCCGGTACCGCGCGGACCGCGCAGATATTTGCGCCCGGTGCCGGACAGGATATGGCAACCGATTTCGTCGACATTCAGCGGGATCTGCCCTGCGGACTGACACGCGTCGAGAAGATAAAGGACACCCGTTTGCCGCGCGATCTCTCCAACCTCTTCGGCAGGATTGATCAGTCCGGAAAAGGTCGGAACGTGCGTAAGGGCGATGAGCCGCGTTTTCGGACCAATCGCGGCTTTCAGGGCCTTCAGGTCGATTTGCCCGAATTCATCGTCCTCGACAATATCGATCTCGATCCCCTTGCGGCGTTTCATCTGCAGCAGGGCAACGTAGTTGGAGACGTATTCGGCACGGCCGGTGACAACCCGGTCTCCTTCGCGGAAGTCGATGCCGTAAAAAGCCATGTCCCAGGCCCGGGTGGCATTTTCGATATAGGCGATTTCCTGCGGTTTGCTGCCGATCAAAGCTGCCAGAGACGTATAAAAGGTGTCCATTGCGGTCTTGGCGGCCGCAGCGGCTTCATATCCGCCGAGGGTCGCTTCAAGATCGAGATGCTGCTTAACTGCTTCAAGAACAGGAGTTGGGGCCAGCCCCGTTCCCGCATTGTTAAAGTGAATGAGCTGACGTACACCCGGAGTATCGTCCCTCATGAGGTCGATATCCTGCTGGGTAAGAGACGGAACGATCATGACACCCTCGGAAACAATCTAAGAAAAACATACAAGCACTAGACAAGCACCAGATGACGATCACATATTTTGGTTATGGTTCCCTAGTCAATATTGACACTATTCCCGCCGGCGTTGAAGTGACGCCCGGAACCCTCAACGGTTGGGTGCGGGAATGGAAAGTGTGCGGCGAGAGCCCGGACGGCCAGGGGCGCTGCGCCCTGACTGTACGGGAAAAGGAAGGATCACGCATCATGGGGGTGATGGCGCGTGAACCCAAGACCCGCCTCGCCGAGCTGGAACTGCGCGAGAAACGATACCTGAAGGTCGAAGCTGTCGGCGGCGCATTTCGTTGCGACGCGTCCATGCGGCCGGGGCCTGACGAACTGTTTCTTTTTAGGGCTGCGCCCGAACATTGTCGCTGGGGCACGGACAAACATCCGATCCTGCAAAGTTACCTGGATTGCGTTCTCGCCGGGTTCTACCGTTTCTGGGGCGAAGCAGGGATCGACCATTTTCTGGAAACGACTGAAGGCTGGCATGTGCCAGTACTGCCTGACCGTGCAAATCCGCTCTATCCGCGCAAGATTGTGCTCGATCCGGAAGTGGCGAAGCTGATCGACAGCAAGTTGAAAGACCTCGGGGTCAACTTTCTTTCCCCAGCCACTTAGGCATTATCGTACCGTCAGCCGAGCAGCGTTTGCAGGCCGTATCCGACCGCAAAGGCGATGCCCGCGGCCAGGGTGCCGATTGCGCTTGTTTCCAGCCCGCAGGAAAACCAATGCCGCTGCGACCAGCGCGCCCTCAGGGAGCCGATGGTAAAAAAGGCGAGTATCGTGAGGATTGTCGCGGTTTCTGCACTGGCTGGCACCGGAATGACGAACGGCAGCAGTGGGATCGAGCCGAACAGAACGAAGGCGGCGAAGGTGTAAAGCGCTGCTCTCATTGGCGATCGCGCCGTGTTCGACAGACCGTATTCGGCCTGCATCATGGTTTCGATCCAGATGGATTTGTTGGAGGAAACCAACCCGACCAGGGTTTCCAGGTCTGGTCCGTCATAGCCCTTGGCGCGGAAAATCTGCCGGATTTCCTCCCGTTCGCCATCTGGCGCCACGGCGATGTGCTTTTCCTCGACCGCCTTGAGGCGCGCGTAATCCTCGATTTCGGATTTGGAACCGGTGTAGTTGGCTGCCGCCATGGAAAACCCGTCGGCAAACAGGTTGGCAGCTCCCAGGATGAGGATAATCGTCGGAGAGAGGTCCGCGCCGACAGACCCTGCAACAATGGCAAAGGTGGTGACGGCGCCGTCTATGCCGCCATAGACCCAGTCTCTCAGATAGCTTGCGTCCGGTCCTGAAGCGAGCCGGTTCGCGATGTCATCGGGCCTGTGGCTATGCTCCAGACGAGGTGTCGGCATGAGGTCATCCTGTATGATTTCACACACGATGCCCCCCTGGATCACCACCCGCAATGATCCGCCTCAAAGGCAAGGATTTCGTGTCCACGCAGAAGTGGCGAAAATGATCCTTAAAACAGGGTATATTTTGGGGGATTGCCCTGTGGCCTTGGCGGCCCATGAAGTGTATAAGGCCGCACGTTTGCCTTCAATTGGCAGGCCCAAACGAACGAAAATGTCGCGGACCGCGTGATCTAGGGTGTGAAACGAACCTGCGGGTCCAGTGAGGAGTAGGAAGTATGGCGGAGAAGTGGAGCCCGGACAGCTGGAGATCGAAGCCGATCTTGCAGGTTCCGGAATACCCGGATCAAGAGGCTTTGGCGGATGTTGAACAGCGCCTGTCGACTTATCCGCCGCTGGTTTTTGCAGGTGAGGCACGTGCGCTGAAGAGCCAGCTGGCAAATGTCGCGCAGGGCAACGGTTTTCTGCTCCAGGGCGGTGACTGTGCCGAAAGCTTTGCCGAGCATCATCCCGACCACATCCGTGATTTCTTCCGCGTCTTCCTGCAAATGGCCGTCGTGCTGACTTATGCCGCCAGCCAGCCGGTTGTGAAAGTCGGCCGGATCGCCGGTCAGTTCGCCAAGCCGCGTTCTTCCAATTTCGAGAAGAAGGGTGACGTCGAGCTGCCGAGCTACCGCGGCGACATCATCAACGACATCAATTTCACCCCGGAAAGCCGTATCCCGGATCCGGGCCGCATGGCCATGGCTTACCGCCAGTCGGCAGCCACGCTGAACCTTTTGCGCGCTTTCGCGCAGGGTGGTTTCGCAAACCTCGACCAGGTTCATCGCTGGATGCTCGGCTTCATTTCCGATAGCCCTCAGGGCCATCGCTACAAGGAACTGGCCGACCGCATTTCGGAGTCGCTGAACTTCATGAAGGCCTGCGGCATCAACGCCGATAGCGTTCCGCAGCTTCGGTCGACCGATTTCTTCACCAGCCATGAAGCTCTGCTGCTTGGCTACGAAGAAGCCCTGACGCGCGTCGATTCCACCTCGGGTGACTGGTATGCGACTTCCGGCCACATGATCTGGATCGGCGACCGGACGCGTCAGCCGGACCATGCCCATGTGGAATTCTTCCGCGGTATCAAGAACCCGATCGGCCTCAAGTGTGGCCCGTCCATGTCACCGGATGGCCTGCTGGAGTTGATCGACATCCTGAACCCGGAAAACGAACCGGGCCGCTTGACGCTGATCGCCCGCTTTGGCGCCGACAAGGTGTTCGACCACCTGCCGCAGCTCGTTCGCGCTGTCGAGCGGGAAGGCAAGACGGTGGTCTGGTCCTGCGATCCGATGCATGGCAACACCATTTCCGCTGGCGGTTACAAGACCCGTCCGTTCGACCGGATCCTGAAAGAAGTGGAAGCCTTCTTTGCGGTTCATCGTGCGGAAGGCACGCATGCCGGTGGTGTTCACATCGAAATGACCGGCCGGAACGTGACCGAGTGCACGGGTGGGGCACGCGCCCTGACCGAGGACCAGCTCGGCGACCGGTACCACACCCATTGCGACCCGCGCCTCAATGCGGATCAGGCGTTGGAACTTGCATTCCTGATCGCGGAAAACCTGAAGAAGGAACGCGACGGCCGGCAGGTCGAGCCGCTTGCGGCAAGCGCATAAAGAGGATTGCCTCTTCCGTTACGTTATCTGAAAGGGCGGCATTTGCCGCCCTTTTGCGTTTTTTCCGGAATTTTCCGGATGAACGTGCCCTGAGGTAAGCCTCGCTTAACGCTCGACGCGCATACCTTCTTTTTAGGGAAACGGGTGTAGTGGGGAGTTTGAGTTGTGCGCGATAAGTGGGATCTGACGAAGGTTTCCTGCCTGATTGCGGAAGACAATCCCCATATGCGCTCGATCCTCCGCTCCGTGCTGGCGGGCTTCGGCATCCGTTCGGCCTATGAAGCCAGCGATGGTGCGGAAGCCCTGGAAATGGTCGTTGACCGCAAGCCGGACATTGTGCTTTGCGACTGGGTGATGAGCCCTTTTGGCGGCAATGAGTTTCTCCGCATCCTTCGTGCCGACAGGGACCTTGTGGTCAGCACCACGCCGGTTCTGATCGTGACTGCCCATGCCAAGCGCGCGACAATCCTTGAAGGCATCGAGATCGGTATTCACGGGTTCGTCGCCAAACCGATCGCTCCTGCCATCTTGTATCGTCACATCGGCGAAATCCTTGAACGGCAGGAGATGCATGGGCGCTCGAAAGGTCTTCTCGGCCCCGGGCATCAGCAGCCGTTGCGCAAACTGAATGTCACGGACATCTCGTCCACGGCAGCATCGGACCCTTCAGCCGATCAAGCCGGGCTCGCCTTGCTCTGACGATGCCTTCGGGCATGGCCCATCACGACCGGGCTTTTGACAGGTGCCGGCAAATCTACTTCTGGACGTATGCAAATTCAGATTGGACGTTCGCCGATCTAACGGCTACACCAGAAAGCAATGTCACTTCCTGGTAATTTTCCGATGATTTCAGACCGTTTCAGACTGGCTGTCGCGCAGCTAAACCCGACTGTTGGCGATGTGGCCGGCAACGCAGAGCTCGTTCGCAAGGCCCGTCAGGAAGCCGCCTCTCAAGGGGCGGACCTTGTCTTGACCTCCGAACTGATGCTCGCCGGGTATTTGCCGGAAGACCTTGTTCTGAAACCGGCTTTCGTCAGGCGCTGCATGGAGGCGGCCGAAACCCTTGCCGGTGAAACCGCGGATGGCGGTCCGGGAATCGTGCTGGGGTCTCCCTGGCGTAGCGAGGAAGGCAAAGTCTATAATGCCGCCCTGCTGCTGGACCAGGGTGAGATCAAGGCCGTTCGCTACAAGTACGACCTGCCAAACTATAGCGTCTTTGACGAGAAGCGGGTTTTTGCTGCAGGCCCCTTGCCCGGACCTGTCGACTTCCGCGGTGTGCGCATCGGCTTGCCGATCTGCGAGGACATCTGGAACGACGAGGTTTGCGAGTGTCTGGAGGAAACCGGCGCGGAGCTCCTGCTGGTTCCCAATGGCTCTCCCTACTGGGAACACCGGGCGGAGCACCGTCTGCAGGTGGTTGTTTCGCGTGTGGTCCAGACCGGATTGCCGCTGATCTACTGCAACCAGCTTGGCGGGCAGGACGAGCTTGTTTTCGATGGCGGATCTTTCGCGCTTCATGCCGATCGCTCGCTGGCGTTCCAGATGCCCCAGTTTGAAGCCGCTCTTGGTATCAGTGACTGGAAGCGCGAGGGTGAGACCTGGGTTTGCGAGAACGGCACTTTTGCAAGGCTTCCGGAACTCGATGAGGCGAATTGGCGGGCCTGCGTCATGGGCCTTGGAGACTACGTCACCAAGAATGGCTTTCCAGGAGTCGTACTGGGTCTTTCCGGTGGTATCGACTCGGCCATTTGTGCGGCAATGGCGGTTGATGCGCTTGGTGCCGACAAGGTCCATGCGATCATGTTGCCCTATCGCTATACCTCGGAAGAAAGCATCACCGATGCGGCCGCCTGCGCCAACGCGCTGGGTATTCGCTATGACACTGTGCCCATTTCCGAACCGGTTGAAGGCTTCAGGTCGGCGCTGAGCGATCTGTTTGCCGGCACGAACGAAGACACGACCGAAGAAAACCTTCAATCGCGTGCGCGTGGTGTCATCCTGATGGCAGTTTCCAACAAGTTCGGGCGCATGGTCATGACCACCGGCAACAAGTCGGAAATGTCGGTCGGCTACGCCACGCTTTATGGCGACATGAACGGTGGCTACAATCCGATCAAGGATCTCTACAAGACGCAGGTCTATCACCTGGCCGCATGGCGCAATGCCAACCTGCCGGAAGGGCTGCTTGGTCCGGGTGGAGAGGTTATTCCGTCCAATATCATCACCAAGGTGCCGACTGCCGAACTGCGTGAAAACCAGACCGACCAGGATTCTCTGCCGCCTTACGATGTTCTCGACGACATCCTGGAATGTCTGGTGGAAGACGAGATGTCGGTGGGTGACATTGAAAAACGCGGTCACGACCGGGCACTGATCCACCGGATCGAACATCTTCTTTATATTGCCGAATACAAACGCCGGCAGGCGCCTCCGGGGGTGAAGATCACCGAGCGCAACTTCGGCAAGGACCGGCGATATCCCATCACCAACAGGTTCCGCGATCGCTCTTGAGGGGCAGGGCATTCATAAGTGCTTGCCTGGCTGATGTTTCGCAGAATCTGATCGTTTGAATTTGAACGGGCGTGGCAGAAAGCTGTCGCCTCATCCTTCGAGACGGCGTTACGCGCTTTCGCAGGATGGGTTGTTTTGTGGATCGTCAGTTGTTTGTTGAAAGTGGGCTTTTGCCTCGATGACCTATTTCTCCTTCCTGCGTGAAAATGCCCGCTGGCTTGCCGCCAGTTACCTTCTCGCGGTCTTTTCCGGCTTCGGGCAGACGTTTTTCATCTCGCTGTCGGCGGGGGACCTCAGGGCGGAGTTTGGTCTCAGTCACGGTGACATTGGCCTGCTTTACATGGTGGCGACCCTCGGCAGTGCCCTGACCCTGCCTTATGTCGGTCGCAGCCTTGATCACTTCCCGGTACAGAAGATCGCAGCGGTGGTGATGACAGGTCTCGCCCTGTTCTGCCTGGCGATGGCCAACACGTTTTCCGTATGGATGGTCGGACTTGCCTTTTATGGCCTCCGGCTGTGCGGGCAGGGCATGATGACCCACACGTCGGTGACCGCTGCCGGGCGATGGTTCACTGCGCAGCGGGGCCGGGCGGTGTCGATCGCCGTTCTCGGTTTTCCGACGGCAGAAGCGCTGTTTCCGCTGTGCTTCGTTGTTCTGGCCAATGCCTTCGGGTGGCGCGGTGCCTGGACGGTATCGGCCATCGTGCTGGCTGTTGTCGCCCTGCCGGTCTTGTTGACGCTCCTGGCAAAGGACCGCATCCCTTCCGCGCTCGAAACGGCCTCGGCCAAACCGGAAGGCCGCCAGTGGACACGAGGGGAAGCGCTGCGCGATGTCCGCTTCTGGCTGGTCAACTGCGGTGTCAACGCGCCGGCCTTTATCGGAACGGCAATCTTCTTCCACCAGGTCTATCTGGTGGAACTGAGAGGGTGGACGCTGGAATTGTTTGCAAGCGCCTTTCTGCTGATGGCATCCGGCGTGGTCTGTGCATCCCTGGTGATAGGCCCGTTGATCGACCGGTTTTCCGCGCGTCAGTTGCTGCCTTTCACCCTTGTTCCCCTGACGCTGGCCTGTTTCGTGCTGGCCAATTTCCACGCGCCAGCAGCTGCTTTCGTTTTCATGCTGCTTGTCGGCATCTCGAACGGTTTCAACAGCACGCTGGTGGGCGCGCTTTGGCCGGAGGTTTACGGCACGCGGCACATGGGGGCCATTCGGTCTGTCGCGTTTTCGGTGATGGTGTTTGCTTCCGCGGCTGGTCCGGGTCTCGTCGGCTGGCTGATCGACAAAGGTGTCTCGTTCGACCTGCAGGTCATGGCAATGGGCGGCTACTGCCTCGTTTTCTGCGGTGTGCTCGGGTTCGTGTCGCGCACCTACCGGTCTTCCGAACATTCTTCGTAAGGTCCGGTAGTTTGGGGTTGCCGTCCGGTTCAACCCCGGCTAACTCATCGCCATGACCGTCACTGTTCGCTTCGCGCCGTCGCCGACCGGCCATATCCACATCGGCAACATCCGTCCTGCGCTCTACAACTGGCTTTTTGCCAAGAAGATGGGCGGCAGGTTCATCCTGCGTTTCGATGACACGGACCTCGTCCGCTCGAAGCAGGAATATGCCGATTCCATCGAGACTGACCTTCACTGGCTCGGGATCGAACCGGACCTGAAGGAGCGGCAGTCGGACCGGATCGCCAACTACGATGCAGCGGCTCAGAAGCTGAAAGATGCGGGCCTGCTTTACCCGTGTTACGAAACGCCGGATGAACTGGAACGCCGCCGGTCGCGCCAGCGTGCGCTTGGCAGACCTCCGGTCTACGACCGAGCAGGCCTGAAGCAGACCGCCGAAGAGCGGGCGGCTTTCGAAGCCGAAGGCCGCAAGCCGCATTGGCGCTTTGTCCTGCCGAACCACGACGGCAACCCGTTTGAAACCAGACGTACGGATGTCGCCTGGTCGGATCTGTGCCGCGGCGACCAGACGATCGATCTGGCCTCCATGTCCGATCCGGTTCTGATCCGTGCGGACGGTTCGTATCTCTACACCTTCACTTCAATTGTCGATGACATCGACATGGATGTGACCCACATCATCCGCGGCGAAGATCACGTCTCCAACACAGGCGTCCAGATTGCCATCTTCGAGGCGATGGGGGCAAAGCCGCCGGTATTCGGTCATCACAATCTCCTGACGACGATCGATGGCGAAGGCCTTTCGAAGCGCAAGGGGGCATTGTCCATAGGTTCGCTGCGCGAGGCCGGGCTTGAGCCAATGGCGGTCGCTTCCCTGGCCGTTTTGACCGGAACCAGTCAGGCGGTCGAGCCGGTTGCATCCATGGATGCCCTGATCGAGAAATTCGACCTGACCAGCGTTTCGCGGTCCTCCGCTAAGTTCGATCCGGAAGAGCTGAAATCCCTCAACGCGCGCCTCGTACATGATCTGCCCTTTGAGGCGGTGGAGAGCCGTCTTGCCGCGATGGGCATCAGTGGGGGGGCTGATTTTTGGGATACCGTGCGTGGCAACTGCGAAACAGTTGACGACGCGCGTGCCTATTGGCAGGTCGTTACAGGTCCCGTGGAAAGCCGCATCGAGGACGAAGACCAGGAATTCGTTTCAGGTGCAAAGGCCTTGCTGCCCGAAGGCGACATCACGCTGGAGACCTGGGGAGAGTGGACGTCTGCTCTGAAGGATGAAACCGGCCGTAAGGGTCGTGGCCTGTTCATGCCATTGCGCAGGGTGCTGACCGGGATGGATCACGGTCCGGACATGAAGGCCTTGCTGCCGCTTATTGGGCGACAAAATATTCTGGACCGACTACCCTGACAGGGGCCTTTCGGTCCGGCGCTGCGCTAAAACCGTCGTCTTCTGCCTTGAACACAGGCGAAAAAGCCGCCAGTTCCTCGTCATCCGTTTCCTTGGGGGAATGGATCGACAGGACCGGGAAACCGTCCTTGAAACCGGAACTTGAAGCAACCTTGTCCTCGTCGCGCTCAAGTCGTGTCGCGGCGAGATCAAGCCGCGCCGACACGTCGAAGCCCTTTTCCATGTTCATGAGCGTGTCGGGATCTTCAAAGCGCGGAAGCTGCGTTCTGGTCAGCGGGGTTCTGGTCAGCGGAGAGGGAAGGTCTTCTTCGTGTTCGTAGGTTCCACCGCGGCTTGGCTGAAGTGTCCGCCTGGGAAGGCCGGCGCTGATGTCGGTGAAGAATACCCTGTTTCCCGATCCGGTACTGAGATCCGTCCACGCCGATTGTGCCTTCGATTGCCGGGTTGCACGGCAACTGCAGCCTTCAACGAATTCGCTCTTGTAGCGATAGGCGAAGGGCTGTTCGGAGTAGAGGTTGCCGGCCAGAGACATCATCTGGGCCTGGTCGCCACCCGGGTTGCGATAGACGTATAGCTCGGTTTCCGCAGCCGGACAGATTTCCGAACATCTTGCTTCGTCATTGGCAAACTGGCTCTTGCCCGTCGAAAAACTTACCGGGAAGAAATAGCCGTCGCAGGTTCTGACACATACGGTCCGGAATGCGCCACCGGAAGGCAGGGAATATCGTTTGGTTTCGCTGCGGGCTTGCCGGCGCACCGAAGCGATTTCCCGGTCGCCCGTCGTTACGGAGGCAAGTTCGACGCGCGGCTGCGGGTTGAAGATGCGGGCCAGGAGAGACTTCGGCTTGTCCTCGCCGCTGGCATTTTGTTGTCGTGCTTCGCGGGTCGAGGCATCGCATTTCTGTTTTGCCAGCGAGGCCCGGATCTGCCTTGCACGTTTTGCATTCTTCGACGATCCGCCACCGGACTTCGCAAGCTGACGTTCAATTGCAGAAAGGTTGGCCTTCATGCGCTTGATCTTGTCATTTAGACCACTGCATTTGGGGGATGCGTTTGATGCGCAGCCGAAGTAGTTTGCATCCCGTTCCGCGGCATTGATGGCCTTTTGCTGCTGGGATTTGGCGGTGGTCCATTTCTGGGCTGCGGGAGACTGTGCCGTCGAACGCGATTCCAGCCGCTGCAGTTCAGCCTTCAGGCTGGAGCAGGTGGCCGCGCTCACAGTATGTGCGCTCAGCACAAGCCCGGCACCAAACGCGACAGCGCGTGCCATTACCTTGGACCTGGCAGACCAGCTACGTCTCATCACCCATCCCCTACAGCGTTTTTGCCACGCCGTATCGGCCTTAAACCGACCCCGGCACTATCGCTGCTGGACCTATCAATAGCAATGAAAGCTCTCACGTTAGGTTAATGGCGGAGCGGTAGGACCACGCAGGATTTCAGTCGCTTTGCCCGGATCGGGTGGCCTCGTGCAGACGGTCGAAAATCTCGTCCAGGACCGACTTCTGTTCCTCTGTCAGGGCGTCTTCCAGCCTCTTGCTGTAGGCGAGGGCTTGAGGGACAATTTCTTCGTACATGGCATTGCCCTGGTCAGAAAGGCACAGGGTCTGTTCCCGCTGATCGTCCCGGTTTTTGTCGCGCACAATAAGGTCGCGCTTTTCCAGGGCGGCGACAGCCCGACTGACCTTGGTCTTGTGCATGGAGGTTGCCTGGCTGATATCTCGTGCGGTCATGGCCTTGTATTCGCCAAGAGTGGCAAGCACCCGCCATTCGGGAATCCCGATACCATAGGTGTCGGCATAAATTCTGGAAAAGGACCTGCTGACGGTCTCGGCCAGATGGTTGAGCCTGTAAGGCAGGAATGCGCTCAGCTTCAGGACAGGTTTGGAAGGTACCTTGCCTGGGGAAACAGTGGATTTGGACCCTTGCTGATCGGACATGGATAAGTCGACGCCTTGGAGATTCGTTAAGCCTGATTGAGCAGGCAGATGAACAATGCCGTTATCCGGCCATTTTCTGTGACTAGCAAGTATATCCGGTTGAATAACCCCGGAAAGACACCCCGGGCAGCTACGAAAAAGTAGCAGGATTGAAAGCAAGTATGGCGAAGAGCTTTGTCAGGTGCAGTCAAAATACGGCGAAAGAGCTGACCTATCTGTTGATAAAGAGAGAATAGTTAAGGAATTGGCGCGTGAAAAATTGCGAATCAGACACCGAAACTGAGACGCTTCAGTCAACAGGAAAAAGCGCGGCAAAGTTCGCGCAGGCCGAAACAGGCAGTCAGACATCTGGCAGGAAAGCGAGACCGTTATGGTAGAGATGACAAACAGGTCCGAAGCCGTTCCGGGTGAAAACGAACGGTTCGAAGAGCTTGGACGCGGCTGTTATGCCTATAGCGCGGATGGGTGTTCCAACACCGGCGTGGTCATCGGCGAAAAAGGTGTTCTGATTGTCGATGCCCAGGCAACGCCGGCCCTTGCGGAAAAGGTTCTGCAGAAGGTTCGTGAGCTCACGGACAAGCCGATCAAACAGGTTGTTCTGTCGCACTTCCATTCAGACAACACACTTGGTGCCCTGGCATTCGAGCCGGGCGAGGTCATTGCTTCCGATCTGACCAGGCGGATGATGGAAACCCGCGGCGTCGAGGAAATCCGCGTGGCCCGGGAGCGGGACGCTGCACTGTTCGCCGGACTACCCGGCAATACCGGTGTAAGCATGCCGTCCATGACCATTGCATCTTCAATGACCATCGACCTTGGCGGGCTGGACGTCCGGCTGATGCATCTGGGCCGCGCCCATACGATGGGCGATCTGGTCGTATGGGTTCCGCAAAGTGGCGTGATCTTCGCGGGAGATCTGGTTCAGAAAGCCGCTGTTCCTTATTGCGGAGATGCCCATCTGGCCGACTGGCCGCGCGCGCTCGACCGCATCACGGCGTTTCGTCCGACTGCGCTGATGCCGGGACGCGGGAAATCCGCCATCGGTACGCAAGCCGTGGCAACGGCTGTTGAAACCACCCGTGATTTTGTCGTGACCTTGCGGGACGCGGCAGCTGCATGCGTCGAGCAGAGCCTTGGCCTGAAGGATACTTTCCAGGCTGTTCGTGACGCGCTTGCTGCCCGTTTCGGCTCGAAGGCCGACTTTGAATTTCATCTGCCCATAAGCGTTGCCCGGGCCTATGACGAAGCTCTTGGCCTCGACCAGCCCCAGATATGGACACGGGAACGGATCGCCGATCTTTACGATGCCCTGGACGGAACAGCCGGCCTGAGTGAGGGGGCACCGGAGCAGGTTGCAGCAGAAATGGCTGTCGCCGATGCACCCGCAGCGGAAGTCTCGGAAGAGGCTTCGGCAAATGACGGAGAAGCACAAGCATCCGATCTCGTCTCGGACAGCGATTTTGCTGCCTCGCTTGCACTCGGTTCTGAAGAGGAGCAGCCGGAAGACAGCGAAGAGATGGAACTATCGGCCGAGGACATTGTCGAGGACGAAAAACCGTCGGATACACCGGCTCCTGAAGAAAAGGCGGCCGCAGACAAGGTTCTTGAAGACGCCCGCTAACATCGCGTCGAAAACCCGGTAAGATGAAGTTATGAGGCGCGCGCCTGATGGGCGCGCGCTTTGTTTTTCGTCTGACGCTTGATCGCGCTTTCGTGATCCCCACATGTTGGGCGGTTGAAAATCTGGAGGATTTCTAATGCGTTTTCTGGTCGCTGCCGCTCTTGGCGCATCTTTGCTGCTGCAAGGCGTGGGCGCTGCTCTTGCGGCGGATGAGCCTGATCTGATCTTCAAGAAATCAACCGTCTGGAAGTTTCTGACGCCCGACCACAAGTTGGCGACCTACGCCATAGACGATCCGATTATCGACGGTGTCTCCTGCCACTTCACGGTTCCGGAGAAAGGCGGCGTTTCCGGTTGGCTCGGCGTTGCGGAAGAAGTCTCTGACGTATCGTTGGCGTGCCGTCAGGTTGGCCCGGTCACCATCAAGGAGAACTTCGAACAGGGCGAGGAAATGTTCCGCCAGCGCCGCTCGTTCATGTTCAAGAAAATGCGGATCGTCCGTGGCTGCGATGCCAAGCGAAACGTTCTTGTCTATCTGGTCTATTCCGACAAGCTGATTGAAGGCAGCCCTAAAAACTCGACCTCAACCGTGCCGTTGATGCCCTGGGGAGATCAGCAGCCCCCGAAATGCGGTGATTTCGTCCAGGACTGAGGCCAACTGGTTTTTGTTGTTCGGGCGTCAGGCGGCCAAGGGAGCAGTGTGCATTTCCAGCACCTTTCTGTATGCCGGTCTTTCCCGAACAGCCCTGCAAAGCTCACCGACGTGTGGATTGGCCTCAAACAAGGCCTGACGGTCCGCAGACCATTCGCTCAGCATCGCCAGATAGATGTCCAATGCGCTGAAGCCACGTGCCAGGAAATAGGGGCGGCCGGCAATAGCACCGTCCATGACAGCGAAAAACTCCGCTAGATGGCTTTCCGCACGCTGCCGGACACTCTCGTTGGCCTCGGCGTTGGTGGTGAATTGTTCGGGGTGCCAGGCACGGGAAAAAATCGGGTAACCGTTCGCGGCCATGGATGTCAGCCAGAACAGAAATTCCGGCCTGTCGGGATCGTCCGGTGCGGGGACAAGGTCGGAGCCAGCATGCGCTTCGCCGAGGACAAGCATTATTGCGGAGCTTTCGCCAATGACCTTGCCATCCGGCAATCGGAGCGCAGGAATGCGCATCACGGGGTTTAGTGACCGGTACGCTTCCTGCCGATGATCGCCTGCTGTCATGTCAACATGAACAAGACAATGACTGACATCCAGTTCTTCAAGCATGACTTGTGGTGCGATGGCGCCGGACAAGCGTTCCCAGAAGAGGGTGTAGGGAGCGAGCATGTTCACGCCCCTTTACAGTTTTCAGTTGTCGGATCGATTTCGCATGCCACTTCGGTGATGTTGTTGGCTGGAAAACCGCTGCGACGGGCGTGTTCAAGGATCGTGGTTTCGTCCTTTGCCAGATAAATGCAGAAGGTCTTGTCCCCGGCAACGTAGGAATGTTGCCACTGTATGAACGGTGCCAATTCTGCCAGCGCTTCATTGGATTTCCGTGAGGCTGCTGCGAGATCCTGGGTACTCATGTTGCCGGCACCCGGAATATCTCGTTCGATGACGTACTTCTTCATCCTGGTAGTCCTTCCGTGGAAGATGGGGCGAAACTTTTTCTTCCCTCGTGACAAGGTCAGTCGGTTTGCAGATGACAGGATCGCTCCGATTTTCCGGAAGGTCAGCTCATTTTGTCTCGCTACGTGAAAAGAAAATCTTTAGTAATAGGTGTATGAAAGTATCGCATCTGAACGCATTACGAGCTTTCGAGGCCGTGCTGAGGACGGGAACGTTCCGGGCCGCGGCGGAAGAACTTGGCGTCACAACAGCAGCTGTCGGCCAGCAGATCAGGGGACTTGAGGCCTATCTGGGCAGAACCTTGTTTTTGCGCAGTTCAACGGGGGCCAAGCCGACGGATGAAGCACTACGCGTCAAGGATAGACTGACAGGCGGCTTGTCCATTCTCGATGACGTCTTGATGGAATTGAGGCGGGTGCGCACCGCCAACCAGGTTTCTGTAACGCTTCCTGAATCCTTCGCCGAAAATTGGTTTACGCCGCGTATTTCGGACTTCTATCGTCTCAATCCTGGGGTTGATCTCAGGCTCAATGCATCAAACAAGCGGATCGATCTTGCTGCCGACGGCTTCGATTTCGCAATTCGCTACAGTCCGCCACCTGAGTCGGGGCTGGATGCGATCGATCTCTTCGGCGACTATGTTGTTCCGGTTTGCACGCCGCAGTTCGCGGACCATCATGGTGTTTCGCAAGAGCTGAAAAGCCTGGCTAAGGTGCCTCTTGTGCATCTGGACAACAGGACACCTGATCCCAAATGGGCAAGCTGGCAGGACTGGTCGCTAACCTTCAGCGTCACTACGGGCAAAAAGGTCTCAGGGGTACGCTTCTCGAGGATCAGTTCGGGAATGCAAGCAGCCCTGTCCGGCCAGGGCCTTGTGCTTTGCGGTGTCACGGAAGCGTTTGACGCCTTGGTTGGCGGGCACTTGATAATGCCCTTTGGTCCCGCAAAACATGTTCAGACAGGCTATCGTTACCGGCTCTTGTCAATAAGTGGCCGTGTAATGCGGCCGCAGCAAAGGCGGTTCTGCGACTGGGCTATCGAGCAGGCTGCTGCGTTCCGGGAAAATGTCAGAGATTTGCTGGATTTGAAAGAAGCCTGACCTTGCAGGTCAGTCCGCGTCCATTGCTTCCAGCTGCATTGGGCCGGGCAGTTCGGCATCCGCGCAGAAGTTCTTGTAAAGCACGGACATGATGTCCCTAACCGGTTCGCTGGCGAGCCGGTAATAGATGGTCGTGCCTTCGCGGCGGGTCGTGACGAGACCCTGCGCGCGCAGAAGGGCGAGCTGCTGCGAGACGGTCGGCATGCGCATGCCGGTTTTTTCTGCCAGTTCGCCAACGCTGCGTTCGTTGTCGAGGACAAGACACATCAACAGCAATCGCGGCGCGGATGCCATCATCTTCAAGAATTCCGCCGCGGATTCTGCTTTATCTTCAAGTGCTTTGTAGTCCATGGGACAACCTTGCCAAACATCGGAGTAAACTGCAAGCAAAGAGGCTGGAATGTCCTGTGTGCGACCAATCTCAGACAAGATTCCCACTCTTTTCAAGTGGAAACAACTTTGAAGGTACACGCGCTTTCAGGTGATCGTTCACCGGTTCCCGCAATGCCTGCGAGCGCGCTTTTATATCCGACTGGCCACCGTGACAATGATATTCCCGTTGCCGCAGCCGGTGCCGGTGGTCAGGCACATGCCCTTTTGCTGGGCTTCCTGGCCAAACGCCTTGGTGCCGTCGGTGATTGCGATGATGGCTGCAAACGGGCCACCCAGGATGAGGGCCAGGAAGAAGATGACGAAGAGGCGGTTCAGCATGAGTAACTCCAGATGGCAATCCGTTTCGATTGACTGGAGATTAGTGGGGCCGGCTTGAACCCATGCTGAGTGCCGCATTCAGCTACCGTTCAGATATCTAAACGGAAGTAAAGTTCAATTAGAACAGTATGTTATGCCTCTAGAGGTTCTCTGTCATCGCTCTGCGTAGCGCTTCCAGCAGCACCTTGTCGCGGTCGTAGATGTCTTTTCTGAAATGTGTTGATCCGTCCTTGTTCATCCACGCGGTCAGGTAGGTGAGGTGCACGTCGATTTCGACCTTGGTTTTGACGACCGTACGCTCGCCGCTGTCGCGAATGGCTTCCCATTTACCCGGAGTGGCGTCGGAATCGACCAGAAGAACATCCGCCAGGGCAAAAGGATCCGATACACGAATGCAGCCGTGGCTGAAGGCGCGCTCCGCTCTGGTGAACAGGGATTTCGACGGGGTGTCGTGAATGTAGATGTTGAACTGGTTGGGGAACATGAATTTGATGCGACCAAGCGCATTGTCCTCACCCGGGTCCTGGCGCAGCCGGAACGGGAAATTGCCACCGGAATAGCTGTTCCAGGCAACCTGTGTCGGCGCGACCTCGTTGCCTTCCTGGAAGATCCGGATGCTCTTGTTGCTGAGCGCCGTGGGGTTCTGCTTGAGTTTCGGCAGATACTCCTTCGTCGCGATGGAGTAGGGCACGTTCCAGTACGGGTTGATTTCCACATATTCCAGCCGGTCGGAAAACACCGGCGTTGCGTGGTAGGGCTTGCCTACAACGACCCGCGCCGTGTGAATGGTCTTTCCGTCCCGCACCACCTTCAGGTTCTGGTCTGCCAGATTGACGAAGACGTAGAACTGTCCCGGATCATCCGGCATCCAGCGACGCCGCTCCATGTTGAGCTCCATCTGGATGAGCTTTTCCTGGATCGGAATGTTGAGCTGGGCAATTGTCGCCTTGCCGATGACACCGTCGGTTTCAAGGCCGTGGTACTCCTGGAACAGCTTGACGGCTTCCACCAGGGTGCCGTCATAGACATCACCGGTGTGATCTCCGGCAACGATAATGTCTTCTTCCATGAGCCGGGTTCGCAAAACCTCCAGGCGCGGATCGCTCATGCCTGGTTTCAGAACCTCACCATCCGGAACCTGGGTAAAGCCGCCGGCAGCAGCCTTCTCCCGGTATTGGGCAAGGCGCCGCTTCAGGCGGGCATAATTGTCGGTCTGGGGTGCGAGGCTTTCCAGAAAGGCCCCGAAGTCCACAGCCTGTTCGGCATTTTCAAAAAGCATTTTCGGATCAGGCCGATCCGGAAACACGTTCAGCGCCTTGTTGACCTTGTTGGGTTGAACGCGGCCGGAGGAGAGGTGAGTCGCATAGCGCAGGAACTGTACGGACAGGTCCAGATCGAACTGGGCCCATTCCTGCTCGCTCTGGGAAGTTTCCGAACGCTTTATGAAGCCGAGGGGATCGTAATTGTTGGGGTTGAGCGCATGATCGTTCGCCGCCGCCATGGCGGCAATGGTCAGATGAGCGTCTTCCGTGAGGCCATTCTCGTTGAACCAGACCGGTGCGAAAGCGCGTTCGCCATAATAGAGTGCAAGACCTTCGGGCAGGATCGTAGAAACTTGCGCCTGAATGGCCCTGGCGATCGGCGTCTGCGGTTCCTCGAAAACAGGGGGCGGAACGACCTGGGTTTCGCTGGTCGCCGGTGCCGCGGTTTGTGCCTGGACATATGGTGCCGAAAGTGGTCCGGACAAAAACGCTGCCAGCGTGAAAAGAAGACCAAGATGTCTGTTACGGCACGTGCAAAATATTCCCATCGGAAATACCCCCTCTGATTCCCAACGGGGAAAGTCTAGTGCATCTTGCGCATAATTGAACTGCGTTAAGCTTCCTTGCCATTGCAAAGCCGATCCCGTTTGTTGCCGCTACAGGAAAAGCGCGCGATCCGATAACGCTCGTGGGAGTGACGCGTTGCGGCCACAAGGCACGGAATTTGGCGTTTCAGCGGCAACTGCAGCCTTGACCGGGTTCTGTTTTCCGGTCCATAAAGCGCTCCATGATGACGGCCACACGGAACATCATTTCGATCACCATTATTTGCAGCTAGCGACACCGCTGGCTGTGGCCGTTCCCTCTTGGCAAAATTTCCTTTGAGACGGACCGCCCGGCCAGCCGGCCAGGAGACCGTTTGACATGAGCGCCGCTGAGACAGAGAAATCCGGCACTTTCAAGGGCTTGAAGCTCACCAACACATTGACGCGCCAGAAGGAGGACTTCCGGGCGATCGATGACGGGAATGTGCGTCTCTACGTCTGCGGACCGACCGTCTATGACTTTGCCCACATCGGTAACGCGCGACCGGTCATCGTCTTCGATGTGCTCTTCCGGCTTCTGCGCCATCTTTATGGTGCCGACCACGTCACCTATGCGCGCAACATCACTGACGTTGACGACAAGATCAACGCACGCGCACTTCGTGACTTTCCCGATCTGCCGCTCAATGAAGCCATTGCCCGGGTGACGCAGAAGACTGCGGACCAGTTCCATAAGGACATCAGGTCTCTGGGTGTGCTGGAGCCGAGCATCGAGCCTCGGGCGACACAGCATATTGTCGGAATGGTCGAGATGATCGCGGCGCTGATCGAAAAGGGACACGCCTATCAGGCGGGCGGTGAAGTTCTGTTCGACACCCAGTCCATGCCCGACTACGGCGGCCTGTCAAAGAGGAAGCTGGACGAGCAGCTGGCCGGGGCTCGCATTGCGGTTGATGCTCACAAGAAGAACCCCGGAGATTTCGTGCTCTGGAAACTTTCTTCTGAAGAAGAGCCCGGCTGGGACAGCCCGTGGGGCAGGGGGCGTCCGGGCTGGCACATCGAGTGCTCTGTCATGAGTGCGCACCATCTGGGTGAAGTGTTCGACATACACGGCGGCGGACTGGACCTTATCTTCCCGCACCACGAAAACGAAATCGCCCAGTCCCGCTGCGCTCATGGCACCAAGGTCATGGCCAACTACTGGATGCACAACGGCTTCCTGCAGGTGGAAGGCCGGAAGATGTCCAAGTCCGAGGGCAACTTCTTCACCATTCAGGAGCTCCTGGAAACGGACAGTTTCGGCGGTCGCATGTGGCCGGGCGAAGTGCTGCGCCTTGCCATGTTGATGACCAACTATCGAGAGCCGATCGATTTCTCCAAACGCAAGCTTGAAGAAGCTGAAAACCTTCTCGCCCGTTGGCCGGATCCGGTCGAAACGGATGCAGCCCCTGCTGCCGAGGTGCTTGATGCCCTTTTGGACGACCTGAACACCGCAGGCGCCATTCAGGCGCTCCACGCGCTCGCCGTCGAGGCTTCCAAGGACCCTGGCAAGCTGGATGTTTACTCGGCATCTGCCGCGCTCCTCGGCGTTCATCCGGTCAAGGCGGATTTGTCTGGCGTTGATGAGGCCGGCATTCAGGCAGCCATCGAAAAACGCCTGGAGGCCCTCAATGCCAAGAACTGGTCGGAAGCCGACGCGATCCGCGATGAACTGACGTCTCAGGGAATTCTTCTAAAGGATTCAAAAGACTCAGAAACCGGTGCCCGCGTTACTACCTGGGAAGTCAAGCGGTGAGACGGTACCAGGCGGAAAGACGGGATACCCCCCTCTGTCCCCTATGGGGACATCTCCCCCGCAAGGGGGGAGAGGGGCGTATGCCGCGCTGCCATGCATTTTTGAACCGGCTATGGCGCAAGACCGGAGTTCTGCTCAGGGAGGAGACCTCTCCAAAGCTGTATGAGTTTTCTCAAATCAGCCCGCATGCTCCGGTCTCCCCTCTTGAGGGGGAGATGTCCGCGCAAGCGGACAGAGGGGGGTATAAAGCTTGTGTAACAAACACTGGTTTCAGGCTATCGCTAAGAGGTCGCTACATGCCGCACCAGACAGTTTCCAAGCAACTCAGATCCAACGCCAAACGCCTGCGTTCGCAAATGACGGACGCTGAAAAGAAGCTCTGGCAAGTGATCCGGGCGCATCGATTGGAGGGGATTTCCTTTCGCAGGCAGATGCCGATCGAAGGGGTCATTGTCGATTTCGCGGCACCTGCTCATCGCTTGATCGTGGAACTGGACGGATCCCAGCACGCAGAACTGCAGGGCCAGGCGCGTGACATCGCGCGCGACCGCAAGCTTCAGGCTCTCGGCTGGACGACCTTGCGCTTCTGGAATGCGGAGGTGACGCACGACCTTGACGGTGTCTGCCGCAAGATCCTGAACGCTTGTGGCAAGGAGAATTTCTGATGGGCGATAATGTTCAAAGGCTGAGCGGCGGTTGCCAGTGCGGCGCCGTGCGTTACCAGGTGACGGGAGAGGTCGGTCATCCGCATCTGTGTCATTGCCGCATGTGCCAGAAGGCATCGGGGAATTTCTTTCTGCCGTTGATCGGTGCTGCGAAGTCCGATTTTGAATGGACCCGCGGCGAACCCTCCTGGTTCCACTCTTCCAAGCCTGTCCGCCGGGGTTTCTGTGGAACCTGCGGCACGCCTCTGGCCTTTGATACGATTGGCGACGACCACATTTCCTTTACCCATGGCAGCCTGGATGATGTTGCCGCAGTCACGCCGGTTGAACAGTCCGGTGTCGAGGGGCGAGTGTCGTTCTACGGGCATCTTTTCGAACTGAACGAAACGCAGTCAAATCGGGACGACTTGCCAGGTGGGATCAATGATGTCACGGCAACCAACAATCAGCATCCCGATCATGACACGGATCATTGGGAAGTGAGGGGCGGATGACGGAGATCCATACCGGCGGCTGTCAGTGCGGTGCCTTGCGGTTCAAGGTGGAAGGGCCACTGGGCGAGGCTTCCATTTGTCATTGCCGCATGTGCCAGAAGGCCTTTGGTGGCTTTTACGCGCCACTGGTCAGTGTTCCCGAAACTTCCAGGCTTGTCTGGACACGTGGATCGTTGAAGCACTTCCAGAGTTCCAATCACGCAACCCGGGGCTTTTGCGCCGATTGCGGTACGCCGCTGACCTATGAAGCGCCGGATGGCATTGCACTGGCCATCGGGACCTTTGACGATCCATCGCAGATCCCGCCCAGCATCCAGTTCGGCGTCGAGGCAAAGCTGCCTTATGCCGACAGCATGGTTCAAATTCCCGAAAGGGTGACCGAAGACGATATGGAGGCAGCGCCTTTTCTGGCGTCGCTCGTTTCGTTCCAGCACCCCGATCACGACACGGAAACCTGGCCACCGGTTCGCACCGGGGCAAATGACAACGAATAAAAGACAGCCCCGACGCTGCTCAGGATACGGATATGACCAAGGAACGGCTTTTTCTTTTCGACACGACATTGCGTGACGGCGCCCAGACCAGCGGGGTCGACTTCTCTGTCAACGAGAAGGTTGTGGTTGCCGAACTTCTGGAGCGGCTTGGCGTCGATTACATTGAAGGTGGCTATCCGGGTGCCAACCCGACCGACAGTGAGTTCTTCAGTGAAAAGCGGACGCGCAAGGCAACGTTCACCGCGTTTGGCATGACCAAGCGCGCAGGCCGCTCGGCTGCGAACGATCCGGGGCTTCAGGACGTGCTGTCCGCAAGTTCCGATGCCTGCTGTTTCGTGGCCAAGGCATGGGACTACCATGTCCGGGTCGCGCTTGGTTGCACCAACGAGGAAAACCTCGATTCGATCTACGAGACCGTTACCGCAGCCGTTGCTGCCGGCAAGGAAGCGATGATCGACTGCGAGCATTTCTTCGATGGCTTCAAGGCCAATCCGGAATACGCGCTCAATTGTGCCCGCACGGCATACCATGCAGGCGCGCGGTGGATCGTTTTGTGTGACACCAACGGCGGCACTCTGCCCGATGAGATCTTCGACATCGTCACCAAGGTGCAGGAGGTTGTTCCCGGAACGCATCTCGGCATCCATACCCACGATGACACCGGTCACGCGGTCGCCAACTCACTGGCGGCAGTAGATGCCGGCGTAAGGCAGATTCAGGGAACCTTGAACGGTCTGGGTGAGCGCTGCGGCAACGCCAACCTCATCACCCTGATCCCGACACTCAAGCTGAAACCGGCATTCTCAGATCGGTTCGAAATCGGTGTCAGCGACGCTCAGTTGAAAGAGATCACTTCAATCTCCCATGCGTTCGATGAAATCCTCAACCGGTCGCCGGACAGGCAGGCCCCCTACGTGGGCGAAACCGCCTTCGCCACAAAGGCCGGTATTCATGCCTCCGCGATCCTGAAGGATCCGCAGACCTATGAACACGTCGCACCGGAAAGTGTCGGCAACCAGCGGCGGGTGCTGGTGTCCGACCAGGCCGGCAAGAGCAACCTTCTGGGAGAGCTGGCCCGGGTGGGCATCGAAGTCGACAAGGCAGACCCGCGTCTTGACCTACTGTTGGCGAAGGTCAAGGAACGGGAAGCCGAAGGCTATGCCTACGAGGCTGCCGACGCGTCGTTCGAGCTGCTCGCGCGCCGGGAATTGGGCGAGGTGCCGCGTTACTTCGCAGTTGAATCCTTCCGCGTGATGGTGGAACGCCGGTTTAACGCAATCGGTGATCTGGTCACGGTTTCGGAAGCCGTGGTGAAGGTCGATATCGACGGCGAAACCCGAATGTCGGTTGCTGAAGGCAACGGCCCGGTCAATGCGCTGGACATGGCACTGCGAAAGGATCTGGGCAAATACCAGTCTGCCATCGACGGCCTGGAACTGATTGACTATAAGGTGCGCATCCTCAATGGTGGCACGGGCGCTGTCACGCGCGTTCTGATCGAAAGCCAGGACACAGTCACGCACCGGCGCTGGTTCACGATCGGGGTATCCTCCAACATCGTCGACGCCTCTTTCCAGGCCCTGGTCGACTCCATTACATTCGCGCTGATGAAAGCCAACGTGGCCTGATCCTGGTCACGCGCCTTTCGGGCGCCAGAAAGGCAATGCCATGTCGCAGACGGTGACCAGCACCGAAGCGAATGCCGAATTCCGTCAGGGCCTTCTGTTTGGCCTGGCGGCATACGGCATGTGGGGCTTCCTCCCGGCCTATTACAAACTGACCGATACCGTGCCAGCAGATCTTGTGGTGTCTCACCGGATCCTCTGGTCGGTGCTGTTTGTCGGTCTGTTTCTCTATTCGCGCGGCCGCTGGCAGGAAGTGCGCGAGGTTTTTCGCCAGCCGAAGGTGCTCATGGGGCTGACGGCGTCTGCCACTTTCATTGCCGTCAACTGGCTGACCTTCGTCTGGGCAATTTCCAACAATCACGTGCTCGATATTTCGCTCGGCTATTTCATCAACCCACTGGTCAGCATTCTGGTTGGCCTGTTCGTGTTGAGGGAAAAACTGACGACCTGGCAGGGGATTTCTGTCGGCGTTGCCGCCATTGCGGTTGTTCTGCAGGCGATCCTGGCAGGCGGTTTGCCGTGGGTGTCTCTGGTGCTGGCGTTTTCCTTCGCAGGCTACGGCTACGTGCGAAAAGTGACGCCCGTGAAGGCGACCCCGGGACTGTTCGTGGAAACGCTTGTGCTGTTTCCGCTCGCCGCCGGCTACATACTGTTGAGCCTCAGCTGGGGTGTCGACGCAATGGTCTTGAACGATCCGCCGGTTCTGCTCGCCCTCGTGGGGACGGGCATTGTCACGGCCTTGCCGCTGATCTGTTTTTCTTCTGCCGCCCGGCGCCTGCCGCTCTTCATGCTGGGGCTTATGCAGTACATGGCGCCGTCCATGCACTTCCTGATGGCGATTTATATCTGGGGCGAACCGCTGGACCCGACCAAGCTGATGACGTTCGGCATGATCTGGGCTGCGCTGGTGGTGTTTACCTACGACAGCTGGCGGCGCTACCGGAGCTGAAACTGAGTTAGTCGCAGCCAGAGCCCTGTGGAAGATGCGGTCAGTCTGAAGAAACCAGCTGGCCGCGGCCACTGCGTTTGGCGGCATAAAGCCTGTGGTCGGCGGTCTTCAGGGCATCGCCGAACCTGCCGCTTTCGAGCGGGGCGACGCCGACGCTTGTCTTCATCAGATGTTCCTCGCCGTCGTGACGCACCGGCGAGGCCAGAACGTTGTCCAGAAGGTTTTGCAGTCCGTCGACAACCTCGGCTTCTTCCTTGTCCCGGAACACGATGCAGAATTCGTCGCCGCCGAGCCGCGAGACGATATCGTCTTCCTTTGCGAGCTTCATCATGTGGCGGGCAAAACTGATCAGAACCGCATCGCCGAAATCGTGGCCGAGTGAATCGTTGATTGCCTTGAAGGAGTCCAGGTCGAGGAGCGCGAGCCAATGCGCACGTCCTTCGGAAACCGGCCAGGTCGCGATTGCCTTGGTGGCCTGTTCCAGAAGGTAACGGCGGTTGTAGAGACCCGTGAGGGAGTCCCGCATCGCCATGTTGTTGAGTTCCTCGATCCGGTAGATGTAATCGAGGTTCTGCGACACGCGCAGCAGCAGCTCTTCCGGAGGGCAGTTCTTGTCGACGAAATCCGCTGCACCGTATTTCAGGAACCGCACTCGGTTGTCCGGATTGGCATAGGACGACATGCCGATGACGCCGACTTTCTCCGGGTCATGCACTCTGCGTACGGCTTTCAGAAAGGCAAAGCCGTCCTTGTCGGGCATGAAATAGTCCGCCAGGACAAGTTTGATGTCCTTGTAATCCTTCAGGGTCTGGAGGGCTTCGTCCGTAGAGCTGGCCTGATAGATCTTGTATAGGTGCTTGCCGACGATCTTGGAGATCACGTCCCGCTCCACCGCGGAATCGTCCAGAATGAGAATGCCGATCTTGGGGTTCTGCGCCAGTTTCCGGATCAGGTCCGCAACATAGTTCAGGCTGCCGGGAGAATCCTTCAGAACGTAGTCAATAACGCCTTTTTCCAGGAACTTGCTTCGGGTTTTCGGGTCGAAGCGGCTGGTGAAGACGATCGTGGGAATATTCCACTTCTCGCAAAGATCGACGATTTCGCCGTCGGGGGCGTCTGGAAGGGTCAGGTCGACAAGAGCAAGGTCAGGTTCACCGATAGGCAGATTGAGGCAGTTCTCTGCCTCTTCGTAGCTACGCGCCACCATGATCTGGTGACGGCCGACCTCATGCAGTTTCTTGACGATTGCCTTCTCGAAAAACGCCGCATCTTCAACAAGAAGGGTAGTTTGCATTTAGTGGCCTGTTCTTCCTGCGTTTCGTGCGACGGTACTATTCAACTCCTCAGACTGCAAATCGATTTGGTTCCAATATTCACAGTCATGGGAACGTATTCCCAACCTCTATACTCAGTAGAGTTTTAGAGATCTGTTACCGAGGCGCATGCTTCTTGTGCCGGCAGGGGTTCACCGTTGATCGCGCGGCGCAGCATTGGCAGGATATCGTCCACGGATCGGGCAACAAGATAAGGAACTTCAGTGTCCGGACGGATGTATCCCTGTGCCCGCATATGATCCAGAAGTTCCAGCAAAGGCGACCAGAAGCCGTTGAGGTTGGCCAGTGCCACCGGCTTGCGGTGTTGTCCGAGTTGGGCCCAAGTCATCATTTCGACGGCTTCTTCCAGGGTGCCGATACCGCCGGGCAACGCGATGAAGGCGTCGGCTTTCTCAAACATCAGGTGTTTGCGTTCGTGCATGTCCTGCGTGACGATCAGGTCTTCGAGGGTGTCCAGCATCACCTCGCGTTTTTCCAGGAAACGCGGAATGATTCCCGTCACTTTGCCGCCGGCTTCGAGGGCGGCATTGGCCACGGTTCCCATCAGACCGACAGAGCCGCCGCCATAGACAAGTCGAAGGCCAGCCTCGGCAATTAGCTGGCCCAGACGGGTGGCGGATGCCTCGTGTGCAGGGTCCGAACCGAAGCTGGACCCGCAGTAAACACAGACGCTTGTAAGCTGATTTTGAGAAACCGTATTCATGACGCAAAGATGTGGCATTCAGATTGCCACAAGGTCAAGCATTCTGTTTGAAAGGCCTTAGTTCTGAACCGGGTTTTCTTGCCGCGCCTGGAAAAGACGGCTATGCATGAACCACGATCTGAAGAAGAGCCGACGGCAAAGGAAACATGGCCATCAAGGTCAGGAGTTCGGCTGAGACAGGCAGCACCCGAAAGGGCGCAAACAGGGGAACGGATTTGGAAAGCGCCGCATCGCCTGGCTGCTTTCCCGGCAGGACACACAATGAATAACAAGACACTCATCTGGACTTTGATCGTAGCCGTGCCTGTTGGGCTGGCCGCTCTCGTGACGGGCTACATCTATCGCGATACAGGGCGTCTGCCTTTCCAGAGCGGTTCCGAAGTTGCCGTCACGCCATCGGTCTCCGGCGACAGTGCCACGACCGAACAGGCTGCAGGCTCTGATACAGGCACAAAGACGCAATCTGCAGAAACAGATAACGCTGATGCGTCAGATGAGGCTCCTGCCGCGGAAACGGCAAGCGCAGGCCCAAGTTTTGACGTTGTCGGCGTTGAGCCGACCGGTGAAACGGTCGTTGCGGGCCGGTCTGTTGCAGGCGCTATCGTTGCCTTGACTGCCAACGGCAAGGTTGTCGGCAAGAGCATTGCCAATGAGGTCGGCGAATGGACCATCATTCTGGATGAGCCGTTGAAGCCGGGCGACTATGACGTTGGCCTGGAAGTTCATGACGATACCGGCAAAGCGATTGCCACGTCCGAAGAACGGCTTGCCGTTTCACTGCCGGAAGGTGGCAAGGAACAGCCCCTTGTGGTTCTGAACACGCCTGACGGTCCGTCGGACGTCTTGCAAAAGCCTGAGGCCGAGCAGCAGGTGGCTTCCATCACTTCGACTGGCGAAGGTTCGCAAACAGCTGCGACAACGGATTCTGCAGAAGGCACCGCCGCGGAGGCCTCCGGGTCGACGTCTGCAACTGAAACTGCTTCTGCGGAACCTGCCGCAGGGACCTCTGCAAGCCAGCAGACGGCTTCCCGGGAGACGAGCGACCAGCCCGCCGGTACCTCTGAGCAGACCGCTGTTGCGTCTGCCGACACCACTTCATCTGGAACAGGCAACGCAGAGCCGGAAACGGCCGGCAATGGTGCCGCCGTTTCAACGGCTGAGGCATCGGGACAGGCGGCTTCAGCAGAAACCGAAGTTGCTTCGGCGTCATCAGGGGCAGCGCCGGCAGCTGTAGCAACACAGGACAGTGGCGCAGACGTTGCGCAAGCCGGCCAGAATGAACCGGCTGATGTTCCCGCAGCAGCACCGGATGCGCCGACGGTGACCGTCGAAGCCGTGGAATCCGAAAAGGACAAGGTCTTTGTCGCCGGTACCGGCGAACCTGGGTCATCGGTTCGTGTCTACGTCGGCGACGAGTTTCAGGGCGAGGCTAAGGTCGGTTCGGGCGGGAAGTGGCTGATTGAAGGCGGCAAGAATATTTCTGAAGGAAATGTCGAGGTTCGCGCCGATTTGATCGGTGAGGATGGCAGCTCGGTCGACGCCCGTGCAGCCGTTACCTTTGAAAAGGAACAGGACAAGCAGATTGTGCTGACCAAGGTGGTCGCAAGCGGTGAGGGGGCTGGAGCCGATGGCCAGGGCGCGGAAGTGAAAAAGTCTCTTCCCGTCGTGATCATCCGCAAGGGGGATAACCTGTGGCGGATCTCCCGGCGTCTTTATGGAGAGGGCGTTCGCTATACGACGATCTACAAGGCCAACCAGCAACAGATCCGCAATCCTGATCTGATTTACCCGGGGCAAGTGTTCCTGACACCAGAAGGGGATCTGAGCTGGCCGAAACCAGACGAAAACAACGGCTGAGGTGACACTGGCCTCTGTCGGCACATCGGGCGTTGTCGGCACGTCTGAAAACGGCCATGGGCATTTATAAAATTCTCGGCTGTTGTCGCTGCTTATCTCTGTCAGTTACGCCTTGGTCGAATGTCAAAAATGAAGGCAGGGGATCGGAATGATCCTCTGCCTTTTTGCATCAGCCCCTTGTTTTTTTGATGATTCATCGCATATCAACGATGAAACAAACAATCGTGAATGAGGAAACCGCCCCATGAGCGGGACGGATCTGCCGGCCGGTGGAAATTGCATGACCTCCAAGGAAGGTCTGGCAAGTTGCGAGGAACTCGCGGCTATCTTCCGTGCACTTGGACATCCGGCCCGGTTGGCAATCATCAAGCAGCTCGCAAGCCGTCAGGGCGCCTGCTGCGGTGAGATCGTCAGTCACCTGCCGTTGGCTCAGTCGACCGTGTCTCAGCATTTGCAGGTTTTGAAGGACGCCGGGCTCTTGTGCTGCGACACGCGGGGCAGGAATTGCCACTACGCGCTCAATTGGCAAGTGCTCAGTCTGGCGGAGTGCCGGACCAAGGACTTCTGGGAGCGCCTGAACGCGGCGCAGCCGGACCAGGCAGGACAGTCAGCCGGTGCGCAAGTGGTTTCCGCTTCAGACTAACCCAAGTGGCCGCCTTCCGCGGCCTGGAGATTTTGTGTGACCGATCAGACAGCGACCCCGCCGCAAAAGCCTTCGGCTGCGGCTGCCGGCAGCCATTCCGCTCAAGCGCACATCCGCAAGCCTGTCAACGCAGACGAAGGCAGCACCTTCACGACGCTGGCCAACCTGTGGCCCTACATCTGGCCGTCTAATCGGCCGGATCTCAAGCAGCGCGTGCTTCTGGCCATTTTCGCACTGATCATTGCCAAGATCGTGACGGTCCTGTCGCCGTATTTTTTCGCCTGGGCGACGGATGCACTGACGGGTGAAGGCTCCAACCTGCCTGCTTTCCTGGTGGCACCGGTCATGCTGGTGCTTGCCTATAATGCAGCCCGCGTATTGGCAGTGGCTTTCAACCAGCTGCGTGATGCGCTGTTTGCCCGGGTCGGCCAGCATGCCGTACGCCAGCTCGCAATCCTGACATTCCGCCACCTGCACCAGCTTTCCCTGCGTTTCCACCTTGCCCGGCGGACGGGTGGGCTCAGCCGTGTGATTGAGCGCGGGGTGAAGGGCATAGAAGCGATTGTCCGCTTCACCATCTTGAACGGCATTCCGACGGTTCTGGAATTTGCCATCATGGCAGCCGTGATCTGGTACCAGTTCGGTTTCCTTTATGTTGTCATCGTCGCGGTGATGATCGTCGCCTACGTCTGGTTCACCATCAAGACCTCGAACTGGCGGATCGGCATTCGCCGCGAGATGAACGACAGCGACACGGATGCCAACTCCAAGGCCATCGACAGTCTGCTCAACTTCGAAACGGTCAAGTATTTCGGCAACGAAAACATGGAAGCTGCGCGCTTCGATGTCTCCATGGCGAAATATGAGAGCGCCGCGACGAAAACCTGGACGTCCCTTTCCTGGCTCAACTTCGGCCAGGCTGTTATCCTGGGCATTGGCATGGCCGCCTGCATGGGGCTGTCTGCGCAGGCCGTACTGGCGGGCGAGCAGAACATCGGTGACTTTGTCCTGATCAACGCGCTGCTGATGCAGATTTCCATTCCGCTCAACTTCATCGGCTTCCTCTATCGTGAAATCCGTCAGGGTCTTGCGGATATCGAATCCATGTTCGACCTGCTGATGGTTCCCGCCGAAATCGAGGACAAGCCCGACGCCAGCCCGTTGAAGGCTGTTGAAGGAAAGATTGCGTTCAAGGACGTTCGCTTTCACTACGATCCCGACCGGCCGATCCTCAAGGGGATCGACTTTGAGGTTCCAGCAGGCAAGACCGTCGCCATTGTCGGTCCCTCCGGTGCGGGCAAATCGACGATCTCCCGTCTCCTGTTCCGGTTTTACGACGTCACCGACGGTTCAGTCGAGATCGATGGCCAGGATGTCCGAAACGTGACGCAGGAAAGCGTGCGTCAGGCCATCGGCATGGTTCCGCAGGATACGGTGCTCTTCAACGATACCATTGCCTACAACATCCGCTATGGCCGACCGGACGCCAGCGACGAGGAAGTGCGGGAGGCTGCGCGCATGGCGCAGATCCACGACTTCATCGAAAGGCTACCTCAGGGCTATGACGCGGAAGTCGGCGAGCGCGGATTGAAACTGTCGGGCGGTGAAAAGCAGCGTGTTGCGATTGCACGCACCATCCTGAAATCTCCGCCGATCCTCATCCTCGATGAGGCGACATCGGCGCTCGACACACATACCGAACGCGAGATCCAGTCGGCGCTGGATGAGGTTTCGCAGGATCGGACAACGCTGGTGATTGCCCACCGCCTGTCGACCGTGGTCAACGCGGACCAGATCATCGTTCTGGAAGGTGGCGAGATTGCCGAGCGCGGCACCCATCAGGAGCTTCTGGCCAGAGACGGTCTTTACGCTTCCATGTGGGCCCGCCAGCGCGAAGCGGACGAGGCCGAGGAACGGCTGCGTGCCGCAAGGGAAAATGACGATCTTGGTATCGTCACACGTGGTCAAAGGGCTGATTACGTACCGGCGAAATAGGTCTGGCGACAGCTATTTCTGGTCATCCGGCCTGGCCAGGCTTTGGCCGGGGGACGGAATGCACCTGTTCCCGGTATGACGCTGACCCTTGAAAGAGATCTGGGCTCAATGATCCCGGATCTCCACCACCGGTCTTCCTGGATGACAAGAAGTCAGAAACTTGCCGGAGGTCAGGCCGCACGAATTGTTTGCGGTGCCGGATCATTGTCGCAGGCCACATGGCCTGTTGTCGGCACATTGGTGTTTTGGGCAGCTTCACCCCTTTTGAACAACAGTCTTGAAAGTGCCTTGGCAAGGCGGCGCAGTTCCTGGTGGCGGGAAGCGCGGGCGCGGGCTTCGTAGTCGTCTCCTGTATGTGTCATGGTGCTCTCCATCGCTTGGGATGAGCATTTGTCTCATATTGCGTTCCTTCGAAGAATGAGGCTAGTGTAGAATTAATTCTTCGAAAGATTGGAACAATGAGACTGGAAGACCTGCAGTTTTTTGTCCGCATCGCGGAACTGGGCAGCATGGCTGCTGCCGGCCGGGAAATCGGCTTGTCGCCTTCAGCTGCCAGCACGCGGTTGACCGGCCTTGAGAAGTCCTTCGGTTCCCAGCTTTTTGCCCGCACCACCAGACGCACGATGTTGACGGAAGCCGGGCGTGTTTTGCTGCAACACGCGCGCACCGCAGTTGGTGAGATCGAACAGGCCCGCTCGATCCTGGAAGCCTCCACAGAAGCGCCGCGCGGCTCGCTTCGGTTTTCCTGCAACACATTCTTCGGAAGAAAGCACATTCTGCCGTATCTGGTGGAGTTCCGCGAACTCTACCCGGATATCAGGCTGGAAATGGACTTTTCCGACAGGATCGTGGACGTGATCGAGGAAGGCTATGACATGGCGGTGAGGGGAGCGCCACTGACCGATTCTTCTCTGCTGTCCCGCAAGCTGGGCGGCAATCCAAGGGCCCTGTGTGCATCACCGGCCTACCTTGCTCGCAAGGGCGTGCCGCACACACCGGAAGACCTTGCCAACCACGACTGCATCGCCATGGCCTCCATGCCGTTCTGGTATTTCAACGGGCCGGAGGGAGAGGTCGCCTTCGAAATCCAGAAGCCGGTCATCAAGGGTGATAGCGGCGACCTGACTTACGACGCCGCGCTTCACGGCCTTGGCCTCAGTCTGAAGTCACTGGCACATGTCTGGGAAGACCTGCGCGACGGGCGTCTGGTCGCCGTCATGGAAGACTATACGATTGCCCGCACCGGGGCGATCTGGGCCGTTTATCCGCCAAGCCAGTTCGTTCCGCCCAAGGTGACCGCCTTTGTCGATTTCCTGATTTCAAAGTACGGTCGACCGCCCTACTGGGAGAGCGACTATCGGACGGCTTCCACTGGCTCAAGTGGGTCGCAAACCGTGTGATTTTCATGAAAAGCAGGTTCTCTTTGCCTTGAAAAGCCACTAGAAGCGGGGCAGAAGCTAAAGCGCAACGGGTGCGTTCAGTCCCGGGCCGGGAATACGCCTGCCGCCAGGCAGCAATGGAAAGCGAAGAAAAGAAGATGTCGATAGTCGATTCCGTCTCCAAGGCCATGGTGCCGATCCATCGTGAAGGCTGGCCCTTCATCGCGATTGCTCTGGTGGCGACGCTCGTTATCGGCTGGTTCATCGATCCGCTGTTCTGGATCGGCCTCTTCCTCACGGGGTGGGTCTGTTATTTCTTCCGCGATCCCAAGCGTGTGACGCCTGTCGGCGAAGGGCTGGTGATTTCTCCGGCAGATGGTGTCGTCAGCCTAGTTGGCCTGGCACGCCCGCCTGCTGAGCTGGAACTCGGCGCTGAACCGCTGATGCGGGTCTCCATCTTCATGAACGTGTTCAACTGCCATGTGAACCGGGCACCTGTTGGCGGGCGCATAGAGCGCGTCGCCTACCGTGCCGGCAAGTTTCTGAACGCGGAACTGGACAAGGCCAGTGAAGACAACGAGCGCAACGGACTGGTCATCGACACCGGCAACGGCCGGATCGGTGTCGTGCAGATCGCCGGTCTTGTTGCCCGCCGTATTGTCTGCTTCGTTCGTGAAGGAGAAAATCTCTCTGCTGGCGAGCGCTTTGGTCTGATCCGTTTCGGTTCGCGTCTTGATGTCTATTTTCCGGTCGGAACCCAGCCAAAGGTTGCCCTCGGCCAGACCATGATTGCCGGCGAGACCGTGCTGGCCGATCTGTCGGCACCGCAAAGCCCGGCTCAGTCCCTGACCCGTGTAAGCTGAGGCCACCGTGAACGAGACGCCCGATCAAGGACCGGCCGACACCCGCAGAACACCGCGCTTCCGGCGCGTACCCTTGCGCCTGATCATTCCGAACATGGTGACGTTGCTGGCGCTGTGCTCCGGTCTGACGGCTGTGCGCATGGCCTTCGAAGGCCGCTGGGAATTCGCGGTCGGTGCCGTTCTCGTGGCAGCCGTGCTGGACGGGCTCGATGGCCGTGTCGCCCGCATGATGAAGGGAACGTCGCGTTTCGGTGCGGAACTGGATTCCCTCTCGGATTTTGTCAATTTCGGCGTCACGCCGGCCTTGATGCTCTATCTCTGGATCCTCAAGGATGCAGGCAACATGGGGTGGATCGCAGGCCTTATCTTCGCGATTTCCGCCGCACTTCGTCTGGCGCGTTTCAATGTGGCCCTGGACGATCCGAACAAGCCTGCCTGGGCGTCACGTTTCTTCACAGGCGTGCCTGCACCGGCCGGAGCACTGACCGTGCTCCTGCCGCTTTATCTCGATTTTCTCGGCCTGTTTCCGCACTGGTTCGCAGATTCAGCTTTTGTTGCAGCCTATACGATCGGAGTTGCCTTCCTGCTGATCAGCCGTTTGCCGACCTATTCCGGCAAGACGCTGGGCACGAGGGTGCGCCGCGACTTTGTATTGCCGTTATTCCTGGTTGCGGTTCTGGTGGTGGCGCTGACCGTTTCCTATCCCTTCCGGATGTTGGCGGGAGGAGCGGTCCTTTACCTGCTGACCATTCCGTTGTCCTGGCGTGCGCACAGGAAGCTGGTGCTCGCAGACGCCTCGCTGGGCCTCGATGACGACGGTGACGAATGCGATACAGATCTCGACAATATCGCGGACAGGGACAAGGACCACGGCGGCTGACGCGCGCCTGATCGCAAATCGGGTTTCAGCAGGCGCTTTTCTGGTTCAATTAGGCCTCCTCGACAAATGAGGAGCCTTCTCATGCTTGATGGAAAGACAATTCTGATCACCGGTGCCAGCAGTGGCATCGGAGCGGCTGCTGCGCGTCTTCTGGCTGACACCGGTGCGAACCTGATGCTGGCTGCCCGACGGGAAGACCGACTGAAAGAGCTGCGGTCGTCATTGCCCCATGCATCCAACCGGATCGCACTGTTCGTTGGCGACGTCTGCGATACCACATTTTCCGAAGCTTCCGTGAAAGCGACGCTCGACGCCTTTGGTGGCCTCGACGGAGCCTTCAATAATGCAGGCACCCTTGGAGAGATGGGGCCGGTGCCGGACATGAGCATGGAAACCTGGAACCATGTTGTCGCCACCAATCTCAACAGCGCCTTTCTCGCGGCCAAATACCAGATCCCGGCCATGCGCGAACGGGGAGGCGGGTCGATTGTGTTCACCTCGTCGTTCGTTGGCCATACCACCGGTTTTCCGGGCATGGCCGCCTATGCGGCTGCGAAGGCGGGGCTTGTCGGCCTGACACAGGTTCTGGCCGTGGAACACGGACCGGAAAACATCCGGGTCAATGCGCTTCTACCTGGTGGCACGAAGACCGAGATGGGGGGCGATGACCCGGCATTCCGCGAGTATATCGCCGGCCTCCACGCGTTGAAGCGGATGGCCGAACCCGAAGAGATCGCCAAGGCGGCTGCGTTTCTGCTGTCCGACGCCAGTTCTTTCGTCACCGGTTCCGCCATGCTCTGTGATGGCGGGAACTCCATCTCCAAGGGATGAGCCAACACAGGAACGGTTCTGACGAAGACCCGAACCGTTCCTTTTGGGCTGAAAGGCTGATATGGCCCGGTGATAGGGGGCCTGCGGGGCTACGAATTTATTTCGGGCGAATTCTTATGAATTTCTGTTCCGTGACGGCCTTGCCCCACTGGTCGCCGACATATTCCTCCGCAAGGGTGAACCCGTTTCTCTCGTAGAGTACGCGCGCGGCTTCAAGCCCCTTGAGCGTCCAGAGGTGGATTTCATCGAACCCAAGCGCATCCGAGTGTTCCAGGGCTTTCTGGAGCAGCACTTTTCCCAATCCTTTGCCTCGCAGGCGTTCGGACAGAATGAACCAGCGCAAATGTGCGATGTTGTTGCCTAGGTCTTCGCCATCGATTGTGATCGATCCGATAACGGCTCCGTTTTCGAGCACGCTCCAGCTGTTGTTCATCGGTTTGCCGATGCGCGGCATGAATTCGGCCATGGCGTTTGAGACCACACTTTCAAAGGTTGGCCCCATACCGACGATGTGGCCGTGAGTGCGGGCATGCATTCCGGCAATGTCGCCGATCATTCCGGTTTGATAACCTTCAGCGACCGTGAATTGTGGCTGGTAATCTGCCGGCGTTTCCTGCGGCATGGCGAGCGCTTCCGCATAAGCGGACATGGCATCGCAAATTTCTTGTGCCTTGTCCCCGTTGATCCGGTTGAGCGCCCGTCGGGCCAGGGCATCGCCAAAGTTGTCGATCTTCGCAAAGGTGGCCTTTCCGGTTTCGGTCAAAGTCAGTCCGAATGATCGGCCATCGCTGTCAGACCGGGTTTGCGTGATTTCCCCGCGGGCCTCGAGTGACTTCAGCAAACGGCTGATGGTCGATTTCTCGAGCTTCAGTCTCGTCGAGATTTCCTTGGCCGTAATGCCGGGGTTCAAACCGATTTCCATCATTGCATGGACACCTGAACCGGACAGATCCGTACCGGCGATGGTCTTGTCCAGAAAGCCGAATTCCCGGACCAGTTGGCGGGACGCTGCACGGATATCGTTGACGAGGGAGGGGGAATGCTGGGACATGCAAAAACCTATATAGTTGTATATTGCAACTATATTGATTGATGGGCCGCAATTCAAGGGGCAGTGGTTGGAATTCGGGTGAAGACACGCTGCATGTTGCCAACAAAAAGGCCGCCGGAAACCGGCGGCCTTTTTGCTTGGAGGTGCTTAGGATCACTCTGCCGCGTGCGGCAGTTCCTCCTGCGGGGGGATTTTCGGTTGCGACGGCTTCGGCATGGAAACCACCTTTGCAGCCGGGCGCTGTTCGGGTTGATCGCCAAGAGCCACAGGTTCCGGAGTTACCTCCTCGGTGGCAGTACCTGGCTTGCGCCGTACGGTGGACACCACCTTCCAGAAGGTGCTTGACCATACACTCGGCAGCGCAATCATGACCGGGATCATCAGCAGCGTCAGCAAGGTGGAGAAAGCAAGGCCGGATATGACCGCCGTTGCCAGCTGCACCCACCAAACCGCCGTGATGCCGCCATAGGTGATCACCTGATTGAAGAAATCGAAGTTGATCATGGTGGCCATGGGCACCAGGCCGGCGATGGTCGTGATGGTGGTCAGCAGGATCGGCCGGATTCGCTGAGCGGATGTTTTCAGGATCGCGTCCAGCGGGGGAAGGCCGTCATGAAGGAACCTGTTGTAGGTATCGATCAGAACGATGGCATTGTTGACCACAATCCCGGCAAGCGCCACCACCCCGGTCCCGGTCATGATGATCGAGAACGGCTGATTGGTGACGAGCATTCCGAGCAGCACCCCGAACACTGACAGAACCACCGTCGAGAGCGTCAGGATCGTCTGGTAGAACGAGTTGAACTGGGTCAGCAGGATCAGGAACATCAGGAACAGCGATGCCACCATCGCCTTCATCAAGAACTCGCCTGACTCCTGCTGGTCCTCATCCGCGCCGCGGAATTTCAGAAACACGTTGGCAGGCCATTCCTGCGTATCCAGCCACTTCTGAAGAGCCGCAACCTGTTCTGTCGGCGTGGAACCGCTTTCCGGGTTGACCGCCGCCTTCACGAACATGGAATAGAGCCCGTCACGACGCACGATTTCCGACACCTTCTGGGCCGGTTCGCGGCTGACGAAGTTTGCCAGCGGCACCAGTCCAAGCGAGGTCTGCAGCCGCAGCTGGTCGAACCGGTCGATGGTCCGCTCGTTCTCCGGCAGGCGCACGCGAATGTCCACCTCGTCCTCGCTGTCTCCGGGACGATAGGTACCGATCAGAACACCGTTGGTGACCAGCTGGACCATGTTGCCAACGGAAGCGATGCTTGCCTGGTAGCGGCCGGCCTGTTCCCGATCGATGGAGATCTGCCATTCGATGCCGGGCAGGGGACGGTCGTCCTCCTGGTTCATCAGTGTGTACATGCCGTTGATGTGCTCGCGAATGCGGGCGACAGCAGCAACCATGTCGTTGTAATCGGTGGACTTGATCTCCAGCTGAACGTCCTTGCCCGTTGGCGGACCGCCTTCGATCTTGCGGGTCTCCACCTTGATGCCGGGGATGTCACTGGTCGCGTTACGGATGTCGGCGAAGATCTCCTTCGCCACCCGGCGGCAGCAGAAGTCTGCAAGCTCGATATTGATCTCGCCCATCACGTCGGCAGGCTTGTCCTGGACGTCGCCGACGGAGGGGCCGCCGGACGAACCGCCGGGTGTGAACGCGTTGGTGATGACATTGTCGACGCCCGGAATGGACATGATCCTGTCTTCAACCTGCACAACGAGATCGCGCGCTTCCGAGGCAGACATGTTGCCACGGCCGGAAACAAGAACCACCGCTTGTTCCGGTTCTTCATCGATGAAGAACTGAACACCGGTCGGGTTCGCCATGAACGCGCCGACGATCGCAAAGCAACTGCCGATCAGCAGCACGATGGCGGCGATGTTGCCGATCGGGTTGCCTGCAAACATCTTCAGGATGCGAACATAGATGCCGGTAAACCCGCTTACTTTCTTGACATCGAAAGCTTCGGAGCCGGAAAGGGCGGCGGCTTCCGCACGTTCCTTTTCGGCTCTCTTGGCAGCTCGTGCCTGAGACCAGCGCACAAACGGACGCAGCAGCTTGTAGGAAACAAAGCCGACAAGGACGAGGGCCACCAGGCCGCACAGGATGGCGATGCCGGTTGCAGCCACCGCTGGCACGACGCCTTCGAGAGCCATCGGTACGAACGGGCCGAATCCGACAATGACGGCGGCCAGAACGCCAAATGTCAGTGCCAGAAGTCCAGCGGCATACCTGTTCAGGAAATGCGAGACCTGGGCCAGGATGCCCCCTGTCACCGGCAGGAACACCATGGCGGTGAACAGCGAGGCGGTCAGGACGATGATCACCATGATCGGCAGGTAGCTCATGAACTCGCCGGCAACACCCGGCCACAGCAGCATGGGCAGGAATGCCACCAACGTAGTGGCCGTCGAGGAGACGATCGGCCAGAACATCAGCTTCGCGGCACGGATATAGGCCTCGCGGTCTTCCATGCCTTCCTGGATCTTGCGGTCGGCATATTCGGTCATCACGATGGCGCCGTCGACCAGCAGGCCAACGGTCAGAACGAGGCCGAACATCACCATGTTGTTGACGGTGTAGCCGACGCCGCCAAGGATCAGGAAGCCGACCATGAAGGAGGTCGGGATCGCCAGACCCACGAGCAGCGCGGAGCGCATGCCAAGCGCCGCCAGGACCAGGATCATTACCAGGAAGATCGCCGTCAGGATCGACGATTGCAGCGAGCCGAGCACTTCGAAGATGTTGTTGGACTGGTCGAGCATCATGTCGACGCGAACGGTTTCCGGCCAGTCCTTGGAGGCATGTTCGACAACTTCACGGACTGCCGCGTTGTTCTCGATGATGTTGGTGCCGATACGCTTGACGACCTGAAGAGCAATTGCCCGGTTGCCGTTGACGCGTGTGTAGGCGTTGGGATCCTTGAAGGTGCGCCGGATCTCGGCGACATCTGCAAGGGTCACGACACCTTCACCGCTCTGTTTCAGCGGCAGCGTGTAGACATCCTCTGCGGTCTCGACGAGACCAGGCACTTTTACGTTGAAGCGGCCCTTGCCGCCGTCGATAAAGCCCGCAGGAACAAGCTGGTTGTTGAGCTGCAGCGAGTTCAGGAGCTCCTGCTGGGTGATCGAATAGGATTCCAGTTTCTGGGTGTCGATCAGGACTTCCAGCAGCTCTTCGCGGTGCCCGGTCAGATCCGCCGACCGGACGGTGTCGATGGCCTCGATCTCGTCCTTGAGACGCCGGGCGTGCTTGTAGAGCGTGCGCTCCGGCACGTTGCCCGACAAGGCGATGATCATGGTCGGCGCAAGTGCGAAGTTCATTTCCGTGATCGTCGGCTCTTCAGCCTCGTCCGGCAGCTTGCTCTTGGCCTGGTCGACCTTGTCGCGCACGTCCGCCAGCGCCTCGTCCTTGTTGAACGAGATGTCGAACTCCAGCACGATGCCGGCATGACTTTCCGACGCGATCGCGGTGATTTCCTTCAACCCGTCAAGGCCGCGCAATTCCGTTTCCATCGGCCGCACGAGCAGGCGCTCGGAGTCTTCCGGAGAAATGCCCTGTTGGGTGATCGAAATGTAGAAGATCGGCAGATCGATGTCCGGGCTGGCTTCTTTCGGGATCGAGATATAGGTGGCGACACCGGCAACGATCAGCGCCAGCATCATCACGAATACCGTCTTGGGGCGCCGAAGGACGCCTTCAAGCATGTCTATCATTGACTCACCTCTGCCGTCTCAAAGACCGGTTGCACGAGTTCTCCATCCGAGACGTATTCCTGCCCCACGGTGATGGCGACGACTTCGTCGGGAAGACCGCCGATCCACATTCCGTCCTGTTCTCCACCCAGCACCTTGACGGGGTAGAAGACAGTCTTGTTGTTTTCATCGACTGCACGAATGCCGACCTGGCCGGCGTCGTTCAACGTCAGAATTGCTGGCGAAATCTTGTGTGCCTTCTCCGCAGCCAGCTCCAGCTTGGTGACTGCCGTCACGCCGTCCCTGGCCTTGCCGTCGGGATTGGGAAGCTCGATCTCGATACGGAAGGTTTTCGTGTCCGGATTTGCCGTCGGCGAGATGTAACGCACCTTGCCGTTGAGCGATTCACCCGTCACGAGCGTGACCGTTGCCGGCATGTCCAGCGAGATCTCGGAGATATTCAGTTCCGACACTTCGCCGATGGCAATCATCGGATCCGCATCAACCACCGTCGCGCAGATGCCGCCTTGTTCAAGCTGTGCTCCGATTTCAGCCATGGGGCTCTGGATGACACCGGCAATCGGCGAGCGGATAACTGTGTGTTCCAGCTCCTGCTCGGCCTCAATCAGGCGTGCCTTTGCAGCATCGAGCTGGGCCTGCAGGGCAGCCACACGAGTTTGAGCGGTAAAGCCCTTGCTGTTCAACTGAGTTGCTGCCTCATGGTCCAGTTGCGCCTGAGCCAGGGCAGCCTTGGCTTCCAGAATGCGTGACTGCCGCGATCCCTTGTCGAGAACACAAAGCACATCGCCGGCGGCGACATGCGCGCCTTCCTGCGCCGGGCGCTCCACCACGTCATCGGTTGTCTTGGATCTGACAGCCACCGTGGCTTCGGCTTCGGTGCGCCCGCGCACTTCCAGAACGGCTCGACGGTCTTGCGCCACAAGACGTTCCACCTGAACGCGGAAGGTCTCCGTGGACGCCTGGCTGACCCTGAGCGCCGGGGGCGGGGTGGCATGTTCGCTGTCGCCGACACCACCAATCACCATCGTGCCGCTATACATCCAGAAACCGATGCCGGCCGCGATGCCGGTCGCCAGGAGGTAGGAAAACTTCACTCGCATTGTCTAAAGCTCCGAAACGTCTTGCGCTTACTCCGCGGCTGCCGCAACCGGCTGTGCCGCTTCTTCAGCAATCCTGATCAGTGCCTCGCCGTGTTCTTCCAAGTAGGCGAGGGTGAAATTCATGCAGGCAATGCCGTATTCACGGGTCCAGTTGGACCCGGGGTGCGAACATTCCTGGTCTTTTTCGTTGTCTGTCAGCAGGCGCAACTCAGCGTGCACCTGCGCCTTGCGCCGTTCGACCGCGCGGCGGATCACCTCGGGAGGCAGTTGTGCGGCGTTGAGGGCGATCAGCAGAAAGGGTGATTTGAAAGTGTCCGGCGCCTGTGGATCGCACAGGGACTGGATGAAGTCTTCCCGGCCGGCATCGGTGATGGAATAGACCTTGCGGGCAGGTTTGCCTGCCTGCGGCTCCTCGCGCACGGTTACAAGGCCTTCCGATTCCAGACGTGCCAGCGCCGGATAGATCGAGCCGAAGCTCGCATCATCGAAATAGCTGAACCGGCCTTCGGTCGACTCCTTCCGGATTTCGTATCCGGTGGCATCCCCGAAAGAAAGGATTGCGAGGCAGAGACTGCGTACACTCATTGACAACTCCGTGCCTGGGAGCGTCCTCCCGGCATGACGGCCTTCATACGAGCCCGGTTGCGATCCGGATGACGCTATAGGCATCGTAAGAAGTGTCATATGTTGGTTCGATATATCGAACAAATATATGCTCACGCATTTGTAATCAAGAGTGCGCTGCACAAATCTTGCGTCGAAGATGAATAAACTATGAGCTGATCTTCAAAATGATCTTAATCGGTCTATTTGACAGGTTGTTGGCAGGTATCGATCGGCGCTAGGCTGATCATGCATCGCAACAGCAATCGCAGAGCGAGGAGTGCGCGCCATGGCATTGTCGATGAAGGGGCCGGTTCGCTTGAAGCTTCCGAGAGATCCCTTGTTTCGTCTGCTTGCAGTCAACGGCCTGGCGGGAACGGCAATTGCCGGCATCGTGCTCGGCGGCATTTTCCTCGGCAATATCGGTAATCTGAGAGTGCTTGTCATGTCGGCAGAGGACCCCGTGCTGCCGGTCATCATGCTGGCATTCGGCCTGTTCATCACGCTCGGGTCCGTGGTCATGGGCTCAGCCATCATGCTGTTGGGTGAAACCGGCCGAAGCGGAAAAGGCGGAGGTGGGGCCGCAAGGCGCAGACTGCCGATATCTTTCACCGGGCAAATGAAACCAGTGCCGGTTCCAGCCAGAGCAAATCGCGGGCACGATCTGCGCCGGTGAACCTTCTCGGTCAGTTCGGCACCTTGCGTAAACGATCAATGAGCGAGTTGCTGGTAAACTGACTTGGCCTTGGCGGAAGTCGAGGGCTGTGGCCCCAAATCAGCAAACAAGGTCATGGCCGCAGCTGCTAAAAGTAGCAGCAATCCCAGGGATGAGAGCCTCATCTCACCGGTCCTTTCGATCATGACGTCCTCCGTTTTGATGCCGCGCTTATACAGTCCCAGGATCTAAAGTCCCGGTAATACCGCATGTAAAATTTTACGTACCTGCAAATACCTACAGGCAAATCTGACAGTGCCCCGTTTCCGGTGCCGGGAAGGGGCGGCCAGGTCATGTAGCTGAAGGACTGTCAGTACTCCGCAGTGGTCCGTTCCAGGATCGGGAAGCGAAGAAGGGTACGTCTCCGAACAACGCAGACCGCTGTTAACCATGGCGTTCGAAAAAAAGGGAGAACTGCAAGGACAGGTTGCAGATCTTCCACGCGCCCTGTACGACCAATGGTAGTTTAACGTTTTGTTAATTATTCATTGGGGTTGCAATGCGATTTCTTTTGAGAAACTTGCACGTTTTTGTTTTTGTTAGCCTTTCAGCGTCAGCCGCCTTTTGGGTTGCTAGCCATTCCGACCAGGCGGTAGAGGTTGCGCAGCCACTGGTCGAAGACGCGGTCGAACTTCATGTGATGGCGGAAAATACCCTGCGCGAGATCGGTCAACTGGACCTGGAAAAAGCGGCAGATGAGGCGATTTCCTACTATGTCGCGACGCTGCGCATGCCCAGCCTGCTCTTCGAAAGGCTGTCGGATGAACTGGGCGAAGTCAGCGACACGATGGAAAAGAGGGTGCAGTCAGGGCCTTTTCCTCAGACAGCAACACCTGCCGCACAAGACCGGCCGGTGCCGGTGGGGACTGGCCCGAGCCGGTATTGGCGCACAGGTGAAGACCGGTACGCCAAACTGTCGATCTGATCAGAAACGCCTCACGCTGATGCCAGAGCCAGCGCTATACCCTGGCCGACACCGATGCACATGGTGGCAAGCGCCAGGTTTCCATCCCGTTTTTTCAGTTCCAGGGCTGCTGTTCCCGTGATTCTGGCGCCAGACATCCCCAACGGATGACCGAGTGCAATCGCACCGCCGTTCGGATTGAGGATTTCACTGTCTTCGGGCAGGCCAAGGTCTCGCATGACTGCAATGCCCTGTGCGGCGAAAGCTTCGTTGAGTTCGATCACGTCGAACTCCGGCAGCGCGATTCCGAGGCGCGCGCAGAGCTTGCGTGTCGCCGGCGCGGGGCCAATGCCCATGATCCGCGGCGGAACGCCGGCGGTGGCTCCACCGACGACGCGGGCGATCGGCGTGAGATTGTGCTTGGCCACCGCAGCTTCCGACGCGATCAGCAAAGCCGCAGCACCGTCGTTGACACCGGACGCGTTGCCGGCGGTCACCGAACCATTTTCACGGAACGGCGTCTTGAGCGCCGAAAGGGCCTCCAGCGTTGTGTTCCTGGGGTGTTCGTCCTTGTCCACCAGAATAGGGTCGCCCTTGCGCTGCGGGATCATCACGGGAACGATTTCTTCGGCGAACCGACCGGATTGCTGAGCGGCGGAGGCTCGTTGCTGGCTGCGCAGCGCGAAGGCATCCTGGTCCTGTCGCGAGATCTGGAATTGTTCGGCAACGTTTTCCGCCGTTTCCGGCATGGAATCGATACCATATTGGCGTTTGAGAAGCGGATTGACGAAGCGCCAGCCGATTGTCGTGTCGAAGATTTCAGCCGAGCGGGAAAAGGCGGTGTCTGCCTTTGGTATGACAAAAGGTGCGCGGGACATGCTTTCTACGCCGCCAGCGATGGCCAGATCGATTTCGCCGGCCTTGATCGCCCTGGCCGCAGTCATCACGGCATCCATTCCCGAACCACAAAGCCGATTGAGCGTCAGACCGGGAACTGTATCCGGCAGGCCCGCCAGCAGTGCCGACATGCGCGCGACGTTTCGGTTGTCTTCACCGGCCTGGTTGGCACAGCCATAAAAGACGTCATCTACCTCGGCCCAGTCCGTGTCCGGATTGCGCTCCATGAGGGCGCTGATGGGGATCGCACCTAGATCGTCAGCGCGGACAGAGGACAGCATGCCGCCATAGCGTCCGATGGGGGTGCGGACATAATCGCAAATGAAGACATGATGCATGAGCGTTTTCCTCTCCGTCGCGTGGCGTTGGCCTCTGGGGCATGGTCGCGAATTGACGTGAAGTCTTGCCGGAAATCATCTGGTAGGGCAAGAACACATCACAGGAAAAACGATCTCGTTATGGGTTTTGTGATGTTTCCGGATGGCGCCGGATATCGTCTTCCTGCAAGTAGGTTCCGGACTGCACCTCGATCATCCGCACCGGAATCTTGCCCGGGTTATGCAACGTGTGCTGCGCTCCAAGCGGCACATATGCGGACTGGTTTTCGCTGAGCAGGCGCGTTTCGCCATTGATCGTAATCTCGAGCGTACCGGACACCACCACCCAGTGCTCCGTCCGGTGAAGGTGGCTTTGCAGGCTGAGCCTCTTGCCCGGCTTGATCATCATCGACTGAACGGAAAAACGCTCGCCGGCGTTGATGCGTTCGGTGTAGCCCCAAGGACGGTAGGACCTCGGGTGCCGGTCCACCTCATGCCTGCCTTCCGCCTTCAGTTGCTCCACAACGGTCTTGACGTCCTGCGCCTTGTCCTTGTGGGCAACAAGAACGCTGTCGGTCGTGGCGATCACCATGATATCCTCAAGGCCGATAACGGATACGAGCCCGCGTTCAGCATAGGCCAGGCAGTTGTTGCTATCGAGAAAGCGGGCATCGCCCAATCCGGAATTGCCCTGGGCATCCTTGTCCAGGACCGTCCAGATCGCCGACCAGGAACCCAGGTCGTCCCATTCCGGTGCAACGGGCGCGCAGACGACGTTGTCCGCCTTTTCCATGATGGCGTAGTCGATGGAAATGTTGTCCAGTGTTTCGAAGGCTTCCTGGTTCAGTCGCGTAAAATCCAGATCCCCATGCCGTGTCTTCATGACGGCGACAATGTTCTCGTAAAGCTCCGGCTGGTGCTTCTTGAAAGCATCAATCATCGTATTGGCGGCATAAAGAAAGATACCGGCATTCCAGACATAGCTGCCGTCCTTCAGGAAGGCATCGGCACGGTCCTGGTCAGGCTTCTCGACAAATGCTTCCACAGGCCGCACAGGCTCGCTGCCACTTGCAACCTTGATGTATCCGTATCCGGTATTGGCTTCGCTGGGTTCGATGCCGAAGGTCACGATCTTGCCTGCGCGAGCGGCTGTCTCCGCCTGATGGACGGCAGTCAGGAAAAGATCTTCCTTCCGGATCAGGTGGTCGGAGGGCAACAACAGGATCAGGGCGTTCGGGTCGGTTTCAGCGGCAATCAACGCTGCCATCAGGGCAGGGGGCGCTGTATTTCGGCCGACAGGCTCAAGCAAGATCGACTGGGCTTCCAGCCCCAGTTCGTTGAGCTGCTCGCCGATCAGAAACCGGTGGGCATTGCTGCCGATCACGATCGGAGCGGCAAAGTCCGGCCGATTGACGCGCTTGCAGGTCTTCTGGAACAGACTTTCCCCGCCAAACAGTGGCAAAAACTGTTTTGGCCGGTCGGTGCGTGACAGCGGCCACAGCCGCGAACCGACACCACCGGACAAAATACAAGGGAAAATCATGCTTTGCTTCCTGTTCTGCTGGCACATTCGGGCGCTTGCGGGCGCACCGGTGTTGCTTTGAGTGTTAATCAGCACCGGGACAAGTTGCAAGCAAGTGGCTTGAACGCTACATACGTAATAACGTAACGCCAGGGCGTTGGTTCCCAAAGAGCGCAGCAGGCTTTCAGGACTATGACAAATTCGGATACCAGGCTTGTTCAGCTTGACCGCGCAGGCATCCGCAAGGGCGGTGAATGGCTGGTGCGCGGCGTAGATCTATCGGTTTCTCCGGGTGAAATCGTGACGCTTATCGGGCCCAACGGTTCCGGCAAGTCGACAACGGCCAAGATGGCGCTTGGGATCCTGAGCCCGAGCGAAGGCCGTGCCGAACGCAAGCCTGGCCTGAAGATTGGCTATGTGCCGCAGAAGCTCGCCATCGACTGGACGTTGCCGCTGACGGTCGCCAGGTTCATGCGGCTGACGAACCCCCTGTCCGATGCCGAATGCCGCGCTGCGCTGGCGCGCACCGGCGCTGAAAGGCTGATGACTTCCCAGATGCGCACGCTCTCCGGCGGTGAAATGCAGCGTGTCATGCTGGCGCGCGCGATTGCCCGCAATCCCGGGCTGCTGGTGTTGGACGAACCGGTGCAAGGTGTGGATTATGCCGGTGAGATCGCGATCTACGACCTCATTTCCGAAATCCGCAACACGCTTGGCTGCGGCATCCTGATGATCTCTCACGATCTTCATGTCGTGATGGCCGCAGCAGATCAGGTGATTTGCCTCAATGGTCACGTTTGCTGCCGCGGAACCCCCTCTGACGTCAGCCGTGACGACCGGTATCATGCGCTGTTTGGCAACCGGCGCAATGCGGCGATTGCCGTCTATGAACATCACCATGACCACGTGCATCTGCCGGATGGAAAGGTGCGCCACGCGGACGGTTCGCTGTGTTCCTCCTGTTCCGGCGAGCATCATCACGCACCTGCCGATGCGGCTGCGGAGAAAGAAGGCGGCATTCGAAATGCTGGATGATTTCTTCACCCGTGCACTCATTGCCGGCATAGGTGTGGCACTTGTTGCAGGACCGCTTGGCTGTTTCATCGTCTGGCGTCGCATGGCCTATTTCGGCGATACGCTGTCGCACGCAGCCTTGCTGGGCGTTGCCCTGTCGCTGCTCCTCAATGTCAACACCACGTTGGCCGTCGGGGTTGTTTCCATCCTTCTGGCGATCGTGCTGATGGCACTGAGGCGCAGCGACACGCTTTCTTCCGATGCGTTGCTTGGCTTGCTGTCCCATTCCGCGCTCGCCCTGGGATTGGTCTGTCTGGCCTTCATGACATGGGTCCGGGTCGATCTGCTGGGGCTGCTCTTCGGCGATATCCTGGCCGTCACACCCATGGACATTGCCATGATCTACGCTGGCGGTGCGATCGTGCTCGGTGTCCTCGTGGTCATCTGGCGCCGCCTGTTCGCAGCAACGGTCAGTCCGGACCTTGCCGCGGGCGAGGGGCTGAAGCCTGAGCGGACCGAGCTGATCTTCATGCTGCTGACGGCAATCGTCATTGCCATTTCTCTGAAGATCATCGGCGCGCTGCTGATCACAGCGCTGCTGATCATTCCCGCCGCCGCCGCCCGGCGTCTGTCGGCGTCGCCGGAACAGATGGCGGTGATTGCGGCCCTGACCGGAGCTGCCGCCGTCGTCGGCGGGCTCTATAGTTCGCTGGCCTATGATACCCCGTCCGGCCCCTCCATCGTCGTTGCGGCGATGGCACTGTTTGTCGTCAGTCTTGTCCCGGGTGTGCAAATCGTGAGAAGGGTGAGATCGAGCACGAAAGGAGATCGTCCGTGAGCGTTGAGACACATCCCGAACTGACCAAGAACCAGGCCCTGGTGTTCGGCTCGTTGTCGGACGCTGGTGGACCTTTGACGGCCTATGCGATTCTCGATCTGTTGCGCGACAGCGGGTTCCGTGCGCCGCTGCAGGTCTACCGGGCTCTAGACAAGCTGGTGGAATACGGAATGGTCCACCGGCTGGAAAGCCTCAATGCCTTTGTGGCCTGTTCCCACAAGGGCTGCTCCGTTCATGGCACGGCTGCCTTCGCCATCTGTGAAAAATGTGGTGTCGTCAGCGAGTTTACTCCGGACAAGGCCATTTCCCTCCTGAGGGAATGGACGCAGAGCGAAGGCTTCCAATTGTCCCGGACGACCATCGAACTGCGCGGCACCTGCAGGCAGTGCACCATGCCGATGTAACCCTTGAGGCGTTTCCCGGCATCCATTTGATTTCCGAGACACTGTCTTTGTTCTAGGATGTCTGCATCGAATCCGCGGAGAGGTTCATGGCAGACAAACTGGGCATCGGCATCATCGGATGCGGCACCATCTCAAAGACCTATTTTGATCTGGCGCCAAAGTTCAATGGCCTTGAAATCAGGGCCTGTGCGGATCTGAACCGTCATGCTGCGGAAGAGCGCGCAGCCGAATACGGCGTGCGTGCACTCACCGTTCACGACCTGCTTCTGGCGGATGATGTCGATCTGATCGTCAATCTGACTGTTCCCGACGCCCATTATCTCGTTTCCCATGAAATCCTGGCACACGGGAAGCATGTCTATTCGGAAAAACCTCTGGCTCTGTCGATCCGGGACGGGCAGGCGCTTGCCGATTTTGCACGCAAAAAACATCTGAGGGTCGGGTGTGCACCGGATACGTTTCTGGGCGGGGCACATCAGATTGCCCGCAAGGCAGTTGACGAAGGACTGATTGGAGAAATCGTTGGCGGCACGTGCCATGTCATGAGCCACGGCATGGAGCATTGGCATCCCAACCCCGACTTCTTCTTCAAGCCGGGAGGGGGGCCGGTTCTCGACCTCGGACCTTACTACATTGCCGCTCTGCTCAATCTGATCGGCCCGGTAAAGCGTGTGTGCGCCATGTCAGCCATGCCGTTCAAGACCCGGACGATCGGGAGCGGCACTCGAAATGGTGAAAAGATCGATGTCACCACCCCAACCACGATCCATGCGATTCTCGAGTTTCTGTCCGGTGCAAAAGTAACGCTGACGGCGAGCTGGGACGTCTGGGCACACAGGCACCAGCCTATGGAGCTTTACGGTACCCGGGGAACACTTTTTCTGGCCGACCCGAACTATTTCGGCGGAGACGTAAGCCTGGTCACCGAAGATGGAACGACAAAACCACTGGACGATGCGATGCACCCGTTCGGTTTGGCGAATGTCGATGACAACGGCCTGCCGCGTGCGAACTACCGCGCTGCCGGTCTGGCAGACATGGCCCAGTCGATCCTGAGTGGAGACGACACCGAGTTCCGCTGTTCGCTCGAACGGGCACTGCATGCGGTCGATGTCATGGTGTCGATTTTGAAATCCGCCGAAACGGGAACGTTCGTCGAAATCGAACACCAGGCCAGCCGTCCACAGGCGCTTGCTGCCGCTGAGGCAGTCAAATTGCTCGTCTGAAGCTGGTTGCAGGTGCACCGCCAGCCACCTATCTTCGCCGCAAGGGATGTCCGGGTCTGAGGGCACCCGGCCGCTTGCGGGCAAAAGAGGGAGAGCGGGAATGGCCTTGTTGATCGCCGGCCTTGTGCTGTTTTTGGGAATTCACACGTTGCCGATGTTTCCGGCAACGCGCAATGGGCTGGTCTCAAGGCTCGGCGAAACACCGTACAAGGGTCTATATACGCTCTTGTCGTTCGTCGGTCTGGGGCTGATCGTTTACGGTTATGGCGTGGCCCGTTTTGAAGGCCCGCCGGTGCTGTACGATCCGCCGTTCTGGCTGCGCCACGTCACCATGCTGTTCATGGTTCCTGTTTTCATTTTCCTTGTCGCTGCCTATGTGCCGTCGCGGATCAAGACAGTCCTGAAACATCCGATGCTGGTAGCCGTAAAACTGTGGGCATTGGCTCACCTTCTGGCAAATGGCGATCTGGCTTCGGTGCTTTTGTTTGGCGGTTTTCTCGCCTGGGCAGTTGCAGACCGGATTTCGGTCAAGCGCCGCGGGCCCGGCGCAGGGCAGATAGGTGCACTGGCAACGGCCAAGCCCGGAAAATACTCCGATTTTGTCGTGATTCTGTTTGGCTTGGTCCTCTACGGACTGTTCGCGTGGAAGCTGCACGCCTTGTTGATCGGCGTTCCGGTGGCCTGATAGCGGTCGCGGAGCTTGAAATTACGTTAGAAATCCGGCATTCCGTGCCGGATTGCCCCACTTGCGCCATGAAGGACCGATTTAAGCCCCTTCAGGGAATTGCCCGAGCCGGATCAAGTGGATAATGTGCGCCACTCATGAAGGGGCCGTGCCCGGGCAGACGTGCCGGGCCGAAGAAGTGAATGCAGGAAATAGACACGCATGTCTGACATTTTTCGTGAAGTCGATGAAGATATCCGCCAGGAAAAATACCGTCGGCTTTGGGACCGCTTCGGTCCGTGGGTGCTTGGCGTTGCGGTCTTGATCATTGTTGGAACCGGCGGCTATCGCGGCTGGCTCTATTGGCAGGAACAGCAGTCCCAGAGCGCTGGCGACACGTTCTTTGAAGCCGTGAGGCTTTCCGAAGCCCAGAACTACGAAGAAGCAGCAGCTCTTTACGGTGAACTGGACGACGCCCTTGGCGGATACCCGGCCTTGGCGAAACTGCGTCAGGCAACCGATCTTTCCAATTCCGGCAAGACTGAAGAAGCCCTGGCCGAATTCGATGCCCTGTCGCGCGATACCAGCATCATGGATGCTCTGCGTGATGTTGCAGCGCTGCGTGCCGCTTATCTTGCCGTCGACACCCAAGGCTACGGCGATATTGCCGACAGGGTCGAGAAGCTGACCGGCGACACTGGTCCGTTCCGTGCAGCTGCACGCGAACTTCTTGCCCTAAGTGCATGGAAAGCCGGCGATATTGAAACAGCCCGTCAGTGGATTTCCGCTCTTGAAGACGACGCGGAAACACCGGCAGACGTGAGCCGCCGCGTGTCGATCCTGAGTGACGTGATCCGGTCCAGCAACGGCGAAGCCAAGGCGGACAGTGAAGGAAACAACCAGTGAGTTTTGTAACCGTTTCTTTCCGCAGACGCGGTGTTTTTGGTGCCATTGCGCTTTCGCTCGTCCTCACCGGTTGCGGGTCGGTCAGCGAATTTACCGAGAACATAAACCCGTTTGCTCGCGAGAAAATCCTCAAGGGTGAGCGCCAGCCCGTGTTCGACGGCGCCGATCCGGCAGCCGAAGCGCTCGGCCAGGCAGCAAAGGTCGGTTCTGCGACTGGCGGGCAGTCCTGGTCAACAGCCGGTGGTGGCCTGACCAACGATCCGGGCAACGTCGCCATATCCGTCTCCGGCAATCGTGCCTGGCGCGCTCAGGTCGGCTCGTCCGGCGGCGGGCTGACAACATCCGCACTTCGGGTGTCTTCCCGTCCGGTCAGCGATGGCAGCCGTATTTATGTCTACAAGCCGAATGGCGAAGTCGTAGCGTTGTCGACGGGCGGTGGACGCCAGTGGACCCAGAACCTGCGTCCGGAAGGCGAAAGGGATGTGGGTCCTGGTGGTGGTGTTGCCGTTGAAGGCGGCGTTGTCTACGCAGCCACCAGCTATCGTCAGGTGGCGGCTCTTGAAGCCGGCTCCGGCCGGGAAATCTGGAAAGTCGACATCGACACGCCGGCTCGTGGTGCGCCTGTTGCCGGTGCCGGGCACGTCATCGTCGTATCCCAGTCCAACGAAGTCTATGCCCTGAAGCAGTCTGACGGCAGCGTTGCCTGGACTTATGCAGGTATCGAGGAAACCGCTGGTCTGTTGTCTGCGGCCAATCCGGCCATTTCCGGCAACCGTGTCATCGTGCCGTTCTCCTCCGGTGAAATCATGGCAATCGACATCAAGTCGGGCGAACCGGCCTGGATCGATGGCGTGTCGCGCGGCTTCAGGACACTTGCCTTGTCCGGTCTCGCGGACGTTTCGGCGAGCCCGGTTGTCTCCGGCAGTACGGTTTATGCCACTGGTGTTGCCGGCCGCACGGTTGCGGTGGATGCCCGCACCGGCCAGCGTCGCTGGGAACAGGATCTCGGCAGCGTGCACACGCCGGTTGTCTCCGGCAGCGCGTTGTTCATGGTTGATCTCGACGACCGTATGGTCGCCCTCAATCTGAAAAACGGGGAAACCCTCTGGGCAACGGCCTTGCCGCGTCCGGAAAAGAAGAAGAAGCGCCGCAACTGGGCTGGCCCGATCCTGGCGAATGGGGCACTGGTTGCCTTTTCCAGCGACGGTCAGATCGCAATCGTGGATGCCGCTTCTGGAAAAACCATGTTGACGCAGCGGACCAATACGGATGTCTATGTGACACCGATCGTCGCCGGAGGCCGGATTATCGTGCTGACAGGCAATGACGGCGTCGCTGCCTTCAACTAGCATTTGAGGCAGGGCCCGAAGAGGCCCGCCTATCAGGAGAATCTGCTGTGGGCGCTACTGTCGCCATTATCGGACGGCCGAATGTCGGCAAGTCCACCCTGTTCAATCGCCTTGTGGGCAAGCGCCTGGCGCTGGTAGACGACACACCTGGTGTGACGCGAGACCGGCGGCCGGGCGATGCCCGTTTGGGCGACTTGCGCTTCACGATCATCGACACCGCCGGTCTCGAAGATGCGGACAAGGAATCCCTTGAGGGCCGCATGCGCCGGCAGACCGAGGAGGCGATCGAAACCGCCGACGCGGTTCTGTTCGTGATTGACGCTCGTGCCGGTGTAACGCCGCTTGATGCCCATTTTGCCGAAGTCGCACGCAAGACCACCCGTCCGGTGATCCTGCTGGCCAACAAGGCGGAAGGCAGGGCCGGAGAGAGCGGACTTTACGAATCCTATTCGCTTGGTCTTGGTGATCCGATTGCAATCTCCGCTGAACACGGCGAGGGGCTTGCTGATCTCTATGACGCTCTGAAACCTCATGTCGACCGGGTCACGGAAGAAGAAGAGGCAAAGCGCGAAGAGGCGATCACCAACGTGGATGTCGACGAGGACGGTGAATTCGTCGAGGACGAAGAACCGGTCGGCACCATTGAAAGACCGCTGCGTGTTGCCATCGTCGGCCGCCCGAATGCGGGCAAATCGACGCTGATCAACCGCATGCTGGGTGAAGACCGCATGCTGACCGGACCGGAAGCAGGTATCACGCGCGATTCCATCTCGGTAGATTGGGTCTGGCGCGACAGGCATATCAAGCTGTTCGATACCGCCGGTATCCGGAAAAAGGCGCGCGTTCAGGAAAAGCTCGAAAAGCTTTCCGTGGCCGACGCTCTGCGTGCGATCAAGTTCGCCGAAGTGGTCGTTGTCACGCTGGACGCCACCATGTCCTTCGAGAAGCAGGACCTGCAGATCATCGATCTGGTTGCGCGCGAAGGCCGCGCGCTGGTGATCGCGATCAACAAGTGGGACCTGATCGAAGACCGGGAAGAAGCCTGGAAGAAAATCAAGGACGCCAACGAGCGGTATTTCAACCAGATCCGCGGTGTTCAGATCGCGACTTTGTCCGGCCAGCAAGGGCAGGGCGTCGATCGCTTGATCGAAAGCGTCTTTACCGCCTACGAGGCCTGGAACTCGCGTGTCTCGACCGCCAAGCTGAACCGTTGGCTGGACAAGGTCACCGCGAACCATCCGCCCCCCGCAGTTGCCGGACGCCGGGTGCGCCTGCGTTACATGACCCAGCCCAAGACGCGGCCGCCACATTTCGTGGTTTTTTGTTCGCGTCCCGAACAATTGCCGGAAAGCTACACGCGTTATCTGGTCAACTCGCTGCGCCAGACCTTCAACATACACGGAACTCCCATTCGCCTGTCCTACCGCAAAGGCGAAAACCCTTACGCCCCGAAGAGAAAACGGGGCTGAGTGGGGAGGGCAGCCTGCCATTTTGCCAGGCTGCCAGCCAGTATTCTTCTTTCCTGGCGGGAAAGCAGCTTTCCGCCGCGCTATCGACACTTAAGGGAGTTTGAACCATGTCCATCGACCGGCTGGAATTCGCCGTTGCCCTTGCCGAAAAGGCTGGCGAGCTCGGTCTCGACTATTTTCACAAGCTGGACACGCTGACGATTACGCAGAAGGGTCATCAGGACCTCGTCTCGGAAGCGGACCGCAATGTGGAAACGCTCATCCGCGCGGAGCTCGCAAAGAGCTATCCGGACGACGGTATACTGGGCGAAGAGCATGGCATGGAAGAAGGGTCTTCGGGCTACACCTGGGTTACCGACCCGATCGACGGTACGGCAAATTTTGTTGCCGGCATTCCGCAGTGGTGCGTCATCATCTCCTGCGTTCATCAGGGCCAGGTGATTGTCGGTGTGATCCATGATCCGGTGTCCAAGGAAACCTTCAAGGCTGCCGCCGGTCACGGTGCGTTCCTCAATGGCAAGCCGATCCGTGCCTCCGACAGCGAAAGCCTTTCTCACGGCTCTGTCGGTGTTGGTTTCAACGGCCGCACTGCCGTTACGGATGCGGTCAACGTCGTCGGTGCTCTGGTCTCCAAGGGCGGTGTGTTCTTCCGCAACGCCTCGGGCGGTCTGATGCTTGCCTACGCAGCTTCCGGGCGCCTTATCGGCTATGTAGAATCCCACATGAACGCCTGGGACTGCCTTGCAGGCATGCTGATCACCAAGGAAGCCGGTGGTGAAGTTCTGGAACAGGACATCAACCAGTCCCTTTACGACGGCGCACGTGTCGTTGTTGGCGCTCCCGGCGTCTTTGCCGATCTGAAGGAAATCGCCGAAAGTTCCTTTGCGCCTTTCGAAGCTGCTTAATCAGCCTCACACATGCTGGTCGACGAGAACCGGGTTTCCATCCGGGTCGACCAGCATGAAGCTGGCCCGACCACTGCCGGCCTCGTCAGCTTCGGATGCGAAAGTGTATCCCTTCGCCTTCAGCACCTTTTGGATGTCCCGTACATCCTGAAAATCTTCCAGTGTCCTGGCATCCTGATCCCAGCCGGGATTGAAGGTGAGTATGTTCTTGTCGAACATGCCCTGAAACAGCCCGATGATGGTATCGCCATTCTTTAGGACCGCCCAGTTGTCCGCGTCCGAAATGCCGATATCCACGAAGCCAAGGCCTTCGTAGAACGCCTTCGATTTTTCGAGATCCTTGACGGCCAGACTGACCGAGAACGCGCCGAGTTTCATCTTCCTGGCTCCTCTGCAGCGACCGCCGCTGGATACCCTGCATGCTTTCAAAGTTCCAGAAAGGAAGCAAGTTCCAGGCGGGTCTTCTCGGTAAAATGAAAGCCCTTCCAGCCAAGCGCCTTCGCTACGCGAACGTTTGTGGCGCTGTCGTCGATCAGCAAGATCTCGGACGGGGCAACCTTGAGAGTGTCGCTGACATGGGCGAAGAACGCGGTGTCCGGCTTGGCTGACTTGATGCGGCCGGAAGAGAAAATTCGGCTGACCAGCGAGCCGAAGCCGGCCTGATGCTCGATGTAGCTGGAGCGGCGATCTTCATTGTTCGTCGCAATTACCTGAACGACGTCGTGACTTGTCAGATGTTCAAGCAGGCTGCAGGTGAAGGGATCCCGCAGATCATCTTTGGCAAACCAGTAGTCGAGAAGTTCTCCCGCATCCAGAAGGTAGCCGCTCCGGTCAAGCCAGTCTTGCAGGTGAATTTTTATGTCCCGTTTCCCGGAGATGACTTGCAGGAAGGAGGCATCGAACACGCCGCGTTCGAATGCATCGAGTGCAATTCCGAGGTCGCTCTCCAGCGTGTCAGCCCAGATGAACCTGCCGTCGACGACATTGCGGTTTAGAACGCCGTCGAAATCCCAGGCGATGACACTGATATCTGACCGCATGGCATGCTTCCCTTCCGATCATCGACCGGAAGGCGTAAAGGGAATGAACGGGCTATGCAACCCTTGATTGGATCTGCCCAGCAGGATCCGCCTTAGGGCTGAATCCATTCTCCGCTGACGCGGTCGTACAGGCCGCCGGTTTCCAGAACGTCCGGCATCAGCAAGGGCAGAAGATCTGCCGCAACATCATCCGGCGTCGGAAGATTGGTGGCAAGCTCGCCTGGCATTGCCTTGGCACGCAGCCCTGTGCGGGTAGGGCCAGGGTCAGCCAGGTTGATCTTCATCTTCGTCTGCAGGCTTTCGTTCGCCCAGGTCCGCGCCATGGCTTCCACGGAAGCCTTGCTGATGGACTGAAGGCCCCAGAAAGGTGTGCAGGTGCTTGCATGAACGGAAGACAGGAACAGTGCACGGCCCGCGTCCGACTGGCGCAGGAGCGGGTCCAGAGAGCGGATCAGCCGCCAGTTGGCAACGACATTCACCGCCGTCACTTTCTCGAAGTCCTTCGGGCTGATGTGGCCGATCGGCGACAGAACACCCAGCATGCCGGCATTGGCGACGAAGATATCGAGCTTCTTCCAGCGTTCGTAGATCGCGGCGCCAAGCCGGTCGAGCGCGTCGAAGTCGGTCAGGTCAAGCGGGACGAGCGTTGTTTCCCCGCCTGCGGAGCGGATCTCGTCATCGAGGTCTTCCAGGCCGCCGACAGTCCGCGCAAGCGCAATGACATGCGCACCACGTTCGCCGAGCTGCTTTGCGATCTGATAGCCAATTCCGCGGGAGGCGCCGGTGACAAGAGCGACCCGGCCTTCAAAGTCTTTGATCATGCGTGATCTCTTAGATCAATTTGCCTTCCGGCGGTACCGCCGAAAGGCATAAATTGAAGCGGTCCAAAGAGTTTTGAGCGCTTTAGCCGACCTCGACCAGGCGAGGGGCGCTGACGAAGTCCTGATCCTCTGAAAGATCGGTCAGTGGTGTCGGGTAATCGCCGGTGAAACAATGATCCGTGAACTGCGGGTTGGCATCGTCGCGGCCATCGTAGCCCATGGCCTTGTAGATGCCATCGACGGACAGGAAGGCCAGGCTGTCGGCACCGATATAGGCGCGCATTTCCTCAAGACCGTATTTTGCAGCCAGTAGTTTTTCACGCACCGGCGTGTCGATGCCGTAGTAGTCGGAATACTTGATCGGCGGGCTGGCGAGCCGGAAGTGAACTTCCTTCGCACCCGCTTCGCGGATCATCTGCACGATCTTGACCGATGTTGTTCCGCGCACAAGGCTGTCGTCCACAAGCACGACGCGCTTGCCTTCGATCTGAGCCCGGTTGGCGGAGTGTTTCATCTTCACGCCAAGTGCACGGATCTGCTGGGTCGGTTCGATGAACGTGCGGCCCACATAGTGGTTGCGGATGATGCCGAGTTCGAACGGCACGCCGCTTTCCTGGCTGAACCCGATGGCCGCCGGCACGCCGCTGTCCGGCACCGGAACGATCACGTCGGCTTCGACGTTGGATTCCCGGGCCAGTTGGCGCCCCATTTCCCGGCGAACGTCGTAGACGCTGCGACCGCCGACAACGCTGTCGGGGCGGGAGAAGTAGATGTATTCGAAGATACACGGACGAGCCGGGCGTTTGCCGAACGGGAAGAAGGATTCAATCCCTGTTGACGTGCAGACGATAACTTCGCCGTTTTCCACTTCGCGGATGAACTTTGCCCCGATGATGTCGAGTGCGCAGGTCTCCGAGGCCAGGATCGGAGCACCGTTCAGGTCACCCAGGACCAGCGGGCGAATACCGAGCGGGTCACGCGCGCCGATCAGTTTCTTCGAGGTCAGCGCCACCAGAGAATAGGCACCTTCCATCTGGGTGATCGCGTCGATGAAACGTTCGACGATCTTGCCCTTGCGCGAGCGGGCAACGAGCTGCAGGACCACCTCTGAATCGGAGGTCGACTGGCAGATTGCTCCGTCTCGGATCAACTGGCGGCGCAGGGTGAGGGCGTTGGTGAAGTTGCCGTTGTGGCAAACGGCAATGCCGCCACCGTCCAGCTCGGCAAAGAGCGGCTGCACGTTCCGCAGGATGGTTTCACCGGTCGTCGAGTACCGAACGTGGCCGACAGCGGCCTTTCCGCTCAGCCGTTCGATAGTGTCGGCGTCGGAGAAATGATCGCCCACAAGGCCGAGATGGCGTTCCGCACGGAACTGCTCGTTGTCAACGGTGACGATCCCCGCTGCTTCCTGCCCGCGGTGCTGGAGCGCATGAAGCCCGAGCGCGGTCAGCGCGCTGGCATCCTCATGACCCAGAATGCCGAAAACACCGCATTCTTCGCGCAAGGTATCTGCATTGATGTCGAACGGTTCGTGCACGTCGGTTCCGCCAGCCATGGCGAACACTCCTTCGTTCTGGCCGGTGGGAGGACCGGCCGGGTCTTGCGGTCAAATGTCTGTCATCGTCACTCAGGTGGACGAAACATTGGCCACTTTGCAAATGGTACATCGTCCCGCACATATTTGGGCGCGGGATGCCTCATTCAACGCTGCACCTCAAGCGGTGCCCGTTACTGCCCCAGTCTCGGTTAGTGTCCCTGGTTTATGCCCAAGGCCTGTTAGTTACTATCCGTCGTCAGCTGTTCAAGTCCCTGACGTTCTGAATCGCTGTAGGCCGGTTCATCAGTCGGGGTTGCTCCCCCTCCGGCCTGGTTGTTCTGCCGGATCTTGTCCAGGATCGCCTTTTCCGGGTCTTCTGGCAGCACAGCCACCAGCCGTTCACCGATGGACAGCAGGATCGGCCGCGACTTGGCGGTCTTGACCCAGTTCGGCTGCTGTTCCGGCTGGACGAACCAGTTGAAGAACATCATCGCGACGACGACCAGCAGCAGACCGCGCACAGCTCCGAACACGAACCCGAGGGTCCGGTCGAGGGCGCCGATCCGGCTGTCGAGCACGAAATCGGAAATCCGCATGGTGATATAGCTGACAACAAGCAGCGTGACCAGAAAGACTGCCGCGGCAGATACGCCCATGGCAACCAGGTCATGGTTGATATACTGCTTGGTGTAAGGAAGAACCCGTTCGTACAGCAGGAATGCCGCAGCTGCCGCAGCCACCCAGGAAACGATGGAAAGAACTTCCCTGACAAATCCGCGGATCATCGCAAGGACCGCCGAGATGAACATGATGACCAAGAGCAGTCCGTCCAGCAGCGTTATCGGCATGTTCCTGAAAAATCCTCTGTCTGGCGCTCTTTCAAGAGCTTAAACTTTTTGCCCAAACCCGTCACCATCTTGCGTCAGGTCTGCCCCGTAGCACTAGCCTCCGCCGAAAGTTTGGCAACAAAGTCCCCAAGTTCCGGCACGCCTGTCGTCCTGAACGAAGACACGGTGCCGTCCTTGAGATTGCCCTCCGGACAGTAAGCCTGATCGAAGCCGAGTTTCTCGGCTTCTTTCAGTCTGGAAGGGGCTTGGGCGACCGGCCTGATGGCCCCCGACAGGCTGACTTCGCCGAAATAGACGCAATTGGCCGGAAGGGCAAGTCCGCTGAGTGAGGAGATTAACGCTGCTGCCACGGCAAGATCGGCTCCAGGCTCGTTGATCTTGAGACCACCGGCGACGTTCAGATAGACATCATGTTGTGAAAAGCGGACGCCGCACCGTGCCTCAAGCACGGCCAGGATCATGGAAAGCCGCGCGCTGTCCCATCCAATGACGGCCCTGCGCGGTGTTCCCAGAGAAGACTGCGCCACCAGCGCCTGGATCTCGATCAGGAGAGGTCTTGAACCTTCCAGACCGGCGAAAACGGCTGCACCGGGCGCGGACGTGTTTCTGTCTCCCAGGAACAGGGCGGAAGGATTGGGGACTTCCTGCAGTCCCTTGCCGGTCATCTCGAAAACGCCGATTTCATCCGTCGCGCCGAAGCGGTTCTTGACCGAGCGCAGGATACGATACTGGTGAGCGCCGTCGCCTTCGAAATAGAGCACGGCGTCGACCATGTGTTCGACCACGCGTGGACCGGCAATCTGCCCGTCCTTGGTCACATGGCCGACAAGAACAAGGGTGGTGCCGTTCTTCTTGGCATAACGCACCATCGCCTGGGCGGACGCACGCACCTGCGTCACGGTGCCGGGAGGAGATTCCACCTGGTCTGTCCAGAGCGTCTGAATGGAGTCGAGGATGAGTAGGGCCGGCGCCGTGTCGGATTCCAGCGTCGCCAGAATGTCTTCAACGCTTGTTTCCGCAGCCAGTGCCACGGGGGCCTGGGCGAGCCCCAGCCTTTCGGCCCGGAGCCGAACCTGTCCAATGGCTTCTTCGCCCGAAATATAGACGGTCTTGTGCCCGAGGTTTGCCAGTTGCGCAGCCGCCTGGATCAGCAATGTCGATTTGCCGATGCCGGGGTCGCCGCCGACCAGCAGGGCAGACCCTCGTACGAAGCCGCCGCCGGTCACCCGGTCAAGTTCAGGCACCTTCGTCTGAATGCGCGGGGCTTCCTTGGCATCGCCGGAAAGGCCGACAAGGGGGATGACACGGCCCTTGCTTCGGGAAGCCCTGCCGGGGCCGCCACCGACGCCGCCGCCGGTCTGCTCCTCCACGATGGTGTTCCATTCACCGCAGCTTTCACAACGGCCAACCCACTTGGCGGTAACCGCGCCGCAGGACTGGCAGACGAAGGATGTGGAGCGCCGTGCCATGCAAATTGCCTTTCGCTCTCGGGTCCGGTCAGGTCAGGGGCGCATAGACGCGCTCAAACCGACGTCCGAGGCTTGTCAGATATTCGTAGTCGATGGTTTCCGCATAAGCGGCAAGATCGGAAGCTGCAACACCTGGCCCCAGCATTTCCACAAACGCGCCGCGCTGAATCAGGTGTTCAGGCACATCCGTCACGTCGAGCGTGATCATGTCCATTGAAATCCGGCCGAGGATCGGCGCCTTGTAACCGCCGATCAGCCCGAAGCCACCCGGGCGGTCGTCCGTGGAGCCGGCACGACGGATCATGCCATCGGCATAACCGGCGGCCACGACGGCATTGCGCAAGGGGCGCTTTGCGGTTTGTTTCGCGCCATAGCCGATCGTATCGCCCTGTGGAACGTCGCGCACGATCATGATGCGTGCTTCCACCTTGGCGACCGGTTTCATCGGGTTGGGCTCGGTTTCGATGGCCAGCCCGCCGTAAAGCGCGATCCCGGGACGGACAAGGTCGAAGTGGTAGTCCGGGCCAAGCAGCACCCCGGCTGAATTTGCCAATGACCGCGGAATGTGAGGGAAGGGGGCGGTTGTCTCTGTAAACAGCTTGAGCTGCCGCCGGTTCATGTCGTGGCCGGGCGTCGAGCCACAGGCAAGATGGCTCATCACCAGTGATGGCCGGAACGGCCCCAGAACGGCGTTGTCACTCAGAGCGCGGGTGAGTTCAGCCGGAGACAGGCCCAAACGGTGGATGCCGGTATCGACATGGACAGCGGCGGCATTGTTCTTGCCCGACGCCTTGCAGACTTCCGCCCATTCCAGAAGTTCTTCCAGACTGCCGAGGACGGGACGGATGTCATGGGTCAGAAAGTGGTCGGCCGTTCCCGGAAACAGACCGTCGAGCACGTAGATGACTGCGTCCGGAAGACTTGCACGCAACGTCAGGGCCTCGGTCGGCACCGCGACGAAAAACGTCCTGCATCCCGCCTGGTAGAGGGCTGCAGCGGTTTTGTCCTGCCCGGTTCCATAGGCATCGGCCTTCAGAACGGCAGCGCAATCGGTGCTGTCGCTTACCTTGCCTTTCAGCAAGGACCAGTTCGAGACGATCGCATCGAGGTCGATCGTCAGTCGTCCGCCGTAAAGATCGGATGGGAAGGCTTGTTCAATCGTCGCAGGCACGGTCCGGATATCTCTCCAGTCAGAATCAATGTCTGAAATTCGAGAGTGAGCTTAGCGCATCGAGGCGCATTTGCACCAACGGCCAAACCGCCAAAACCGTGACCAAGTGAAGCGCACTGCAGCGCTCCCCTCGGGAAGTGCGCTGAAGAGCGGAAGCTCAATCCATATAGAGGAATTCGACGCCGGCTTCGCCGGAGCGCACCCACCGAATTTCACCGTAAAACCGCAATTTCCGGCTTTCGATTTCGATGGTGATGCGCTGATGCCGTTCAAGACCCTTGGTGTTGGTCGCAACGCGGCAACCACCGACGCTGATGTCTTCGACCACGCAGGGGCGATGGGTCGCGTCCTGCTTCAAAAGGCCGGACCACTTGCATCTTTTGCGCGGAAAGATGCGAGCTTCTTCGAGGAGTTTTTGTGCCGACGAATACAAGATGCGGTCACCTGGAAAAGATTTTAGGCGAAATTCTTTCTACTTAAAGTAAGTGAGGAGTTTTAACAGTGGCTTAATCGTGAGCGACGGCGTGTTCATTGCCAAATGCCGCAAGTGAGCCGCAGACGAGAGCTTGAATGCGGCATCAGGCGGCTATCGGGGCACCTTGTCTCAAGGACCGTCCGAAATCGCGAAGACGCCTGTTATTCGTAGCGTTCGGGCAGGTGATCTTCTTCGGCAAGATCGGAGAAGCGGGTGTACTGGCCTTCGAAGTGCAGGTTCGCCGTACCGGTCGGGCCGTGACGCTGCTTGGCGATGATGACTTCTGCCTTGCCTTTGAGCCTCTCCATGTCCCGTTGCCAGTTCTCGTGTTCGACAGTTCCGAATTCCGGCTCGGTCTTGGACAGGTAATATTCTTCGCGGAACACGAACAGGATCACGTCGGCGTCCTGCTCGATGGAGCCTGATTCACGCAGATCCGACATCATCGGTCGTTTGTCGTCACGCGATTCCACCTGACGGGAGAGCTGTGACAGCGCGATGATCGGGACGTGAAGTTCCTTCGCAAGCGCCTTCAGACCCGTGGTGATTTCGGTGATTTCCTGAACGCGGTTGCCGGAGTTCTTGTTCGAGCCCGACAAGAGCTGGATATAGTCGACCACGAGCAGGTCGAGACCGCGCTGACGCTTCAGACGTCGTGCCTTGGCAACCAGCGAGGCGATGGAAATACCACCGGTCTGGTCCACATGAAGCGGGACGGCCTGCATGGTCTGGGCACAGGCGGCCAGCTTCTCGAATTCCGCTTCGGTGATATCGCCGCGGCGGATTTTCGAGGACGAGATTTCCGCCTGTTCGGAAATGATACGGGTGGCCAGCTGTTCGGCCGACATTTCCAGAGAGAAGAAGCCGACAACGCCGCCGTTGACGGTCTTGATCGAGCCGTCGGGTTGTTCTTCGGACTTGTAGGACTGGGCGATGTTGTAGGCGATGTTGGTTGCCAGGGAGGTCTTGCCCATCGCGGGACGACCGGCAAGCACGATCAAGTCCGAATGCTGCAGACCACCCATCAAACGGTCCAGTTCGCGCAGGCCTGTGGAAATACCGGAAAGGGCACCTTCGCGGTTATAGGCGGCGTGCGCCATCTCGATGGTTTCGGTCAGGGCGTCGCCAAACGCGACGAACCCGCCTTCGCTGCGGCCGGTTTCTGCAAGTTCGAACAGGCGGCGCTCGGCATCATCGATCTGCTGGGAGGGGGGCACATCGATCGGGGCGTCGAAGGCGATATTGACCATGTCCTCGCCGATGCGGATCAGATTGCGACGGATCGCCAGGTCGTAGATGGTCCGGCCGTAGTCTTCGGCGTTGATGATCGAGGCGGCATCACCGGCCAGGCGCAGAAGAAACTGGGTCGCGGACAGATCCGCAATCTTCGCGTTGGCGGGATAGAAGGTCTTCAGCGTGATTGGCGACGCGGTTTTGCCGGCGCGGATCAGATGGCTGATCTTCTCGTAGATGTCCTGGTGAGCAGGCACGAAAAAATGATGTGGTTCCAGAAAGTCTGAAACCCGGTAGAACGTCTCGTTGTTAACGAGAATCGCTCCCAGAAGCTGACGTTCCGCCTCGGCATTGTGTGGTGCCAAGCGCTGGATGTCTTCTTCCGTTTCGACCTTCTGTAGCGTGCCCTTCATAACGACCCCCGTTGACCCAAGTTCATTGGGAATACTCTGTGACGGGGGAGGGCTCAAGGTTCAAAAATGGCTGATTTCGATTCCCACCGGCTTGGACAAATCAGCGGGGAAAGAATCGAATCCAGCTTGACTCTGAACTCGATTGAAGACTCAAGGGCCTACCTCTTAGTTATTGAAATTTATGATATTTTTGAGAAGATTAATAGCTGGTTAATGAATTTTCGAGCAGTTTCAAGGCCTTAAACCGGAAACTGAAAAGCCAGGATTAGGCGTGGCTTGCCATCATTTCAAAAAGTTGCCGGCAAACAAAAAAACGGCGCTGAAGCCAGCGCCGTTTTCTAAAGTCCACAAGGGAAGCGAAGTGCTTAGGCTTCTTCTTCCGCTGCTTCTTCGGAAGCTTCTGCACCTTCTTCGGTGTCTTCTGCTTCTTCGTCTTCTTCGAATTCGAAGACGTCCATTTCCGGCGTGGAGAGATCTTCGCCGGCAGCCTGACGGACAGCTTCGTCTTCAGAACGGGCAACGTTGACGCTGATGGCGACTTCGACTTCCGGGTGCAGCTGGATCAGAACGCTGTGCAGACCGATCGTCTTGATCGGGTTGCGCAGTTCAACCTGGCTGCGGGAAACGGAGAAGCCGGCATTGGTCAGGCCGTCAGCAATATCGCGCGTGGAAACGGAACCGTAGAGCTGGCCGGTTTCACCAGCGGAACGGATCATCACCAGGGATTCGCCGTCGAGCTTGGAGGCAACGCCTTCAGCTTCGTTCTTGCGCTCAAGGTTACGAGCTTCGAGCTGAACGCGCTCACGCTCAAAACGCTCGAGGTTCGACTTGTTGGCGCGCAGTGCCTTGCCCTGCGGCAGCAGGAAGTTACGGGCATAGCCGTCGCGTACGCGAACGGTGTCGCCCATCTGGCCGAGCTTGGCGATACGCTCAAGAAGGATAACTTGCATGTCATTTCTCCTACTGTCCCACCCGTTGAGGATGGTTAGAGGCCGTTTGCCCGCGGCCCCAATTCGGGTCTTCCGGGAAGCCCCGAAAGAAACGTCTCAAGATTTTCGAGAAACGCTTAGCTGATCACGAACGGCAGCAGGCCGAGCAGGCGGGCGCGCTTGATCGCACGGGCCAGTTCACGCTGCTTCTTCGCGGAAACCGCGGTGATGCGGCTCGGAACAATCTTGCCGCGCTCGGAAATGTAGCGCTGCAGCAGACGGATGTCCTTGTAATCGATCTTCGGCGCGTTGGTGCCGGAGAACGGGCAGGTCTTCCGGCGACGGAAGAACGGACGGCGGCTCGGGAGCTGTGCAATATCAACCATCAATCTTACTCCCCTTCTGCGCGGCGCGGAGCGCGCTCACCGCGGTCGCCACCGCGTCCACCGCGGTCACCGCCGCGATCGCCACCACCAAAGCGGCCACCACGATCGCCACCACGGCGGTCGTCACGGTCGCGCTTCTGCATCATTGCAGACGGCTCTTCGTCGAGTTCATCAACCTTGAAGGTCATGAAACGCAGAACGTCTTCGCTCAGACCCATCTGACGTTCCATCTCGGCAACCGCGGCGTGCGGAGCGTTGATGTTCATGAGGGTGTAGTGAGCCTTGCGGTTCTTCTTGATGCGGTATGCGAGGGAACGCAGACCCCAGTTTTCCACCTTGCCGATAGTACCGCCAGCGCCTTCGATGAGGCCCTTGTACTGTTCGACGAGTTGTTCGACCTGCTGGGCCGAAACGTCCTGGCGAGCCAGGAATACGTGCTCGTAAAGAGGCATGGAAATAGCCTTTCTTCGTGTTGACAACGCGGGATCGGCGCAGAGCCTCCTCGTAGCCCCGGAAAGGCACGAGAATTCTAACGAGAGCGGGAACACGGGAAGTCGGATCCGATCAAGGATCCTGGCGTCATGCCCTTCCGTTCAGCCCCCGGCCAAACCCCGGATGAAGCGCGCTCTATACTCTGTTTTGCGGAAATTGCAAGCAGCATACGCCCGAAAGGATCGAAAATCGGAAGACGATACGAACGCTGCCGATTTGGAAGATTGCCTGACTGTCTATATATATCGAGTTCCCGAAGCAGGTAAGGGGAGGACCGGTTTCGCGCGCAAGACAACGCCCATCGGGTTGCCGGGCATTTCAGGGATAATCAGGACAAAGGAAAACCGGCAAAACCGCCCGAAAAGCGGAAATGATTGCCCTGTGGGCCTTGACAGTTTGGTCAAGACCGTATCATAGCCTCGCGCCAAGTTCGATTTCAGCCTGCACGGGCTGTCTTCTCCGCTTTCTAATAAGCCGTCGACCTTTCGCTATAAGAACAACTAAGGTCCGCTCACGAGTCACGGAGGCGTTTCCAGATGACCATTGCATTCACATTTCCCGGCCAGGGCAGTCAGGGCGTTGGAATGGGCAAAGCCCTTGCCGATGCGTTCCCGGAAGCAAAAGCCGTTTTCGACGAAGTCGACGAGGCGCTTGGCCAGAAGCTGTCCGATGTCATGTGGGCTGGTCCGGATGAAACGCTGACGCTGACAGCAAATGCTCAGCCTGCACTTATGGCGGTCAGCCTTGCGACCATGCGCGTTCTGGAAGCCCGCGGTCTCGACCTTGCCGGCAGTGTTTCCTTTGTCGCAGGACATTCGCTTGGTGAATATTCCGCGCTGGCTGCTGCCGGCAGCCTGGATATTGCGACCGCTGCAAAGCTCCTGCGCGTGCGCGGAGATGCCATGCAGGATGCGGTTCCTGCCGGTCAGGGCGCAATGGCTGCGTTGCTCGGGCTGGAGTTTGATGTTGCCGCAGAAGTGGCCGAGGCTGCCGCACAGGGCGAAGTCTGCCAGGCCGCGAACGACAACGCGCCGGGGCAGGTGGTTGTTTCCGGGCATCTGGCCGCCGTCGAGCGCGCCGTCGAGATTGCCAAGGCCAGGGGCGCGCGCCGTGCGGTGATGCTGCCGGTCAGCGCACCGTTCCATTGTTCCCTGATGGGCCCGGCTGCCGACAAGATGGCCGAAGCTCTGGCGAATGCCGAAATTCGCTCTCCTGTCGTGCCGCTGGTCGCAAACGTGCTTGCGCGCCCGATCACTGACGCAAATGAAATTCGTGATCGTCTTGTTCAGCAGGTGACCGGTACCGTGCGTTGGCGCGAAAGCATCACCTGGCTTGCCGACAACGGTGTCGACACCTTTATCGAGGTTGGCACAGGCAAGGTGCTGACCGGCATGGTCAAGCGGATCGCCAAGGAAGCCACCGGCATGGCGGTCAATTCTCCGGAAGACATCGACGCCCTTATGGAAAAGATCTCCGGATAAGGCTTATATCGGCCGAGGCGACGATTTGGTCCGCCGCGGACCCAAACAGGAACAATGGAAGGATCCCGAATGTTCAGCTTGGAAGGGAAAAACGCGCTTGTCACCGGTGCCACCGGTGGGATCGGCGAAGCAATCGCCCGGTCGCTCCATGCACAGGGCGCAACCGTCTCCTTGTCCGGCACGCGGGCTGAAAAGCTGGAAGCGCTTGCTGCTGATCTCGGCGAACGCGCCTATGTGACGCCGGCCAATCTGTCCGACCGCGCGGCTGTTGATGCCTTGTTGCCGGCGGCTGAAGAGAAAATGGGCTCTGTCGACATCCTGGTGAACAATGCCGGGATCACGCGCGACAACATCTTCATGCGCATGAAGGATGAAGAGTGGGATCAGGTTCTGGAAGTGAACCTGTCGTCCGGCTTCCGTCTGTGCCGCGCCGCAATCAAGGGCATGATGAAGCGTCGGTCCGGCCGCATCGTCGGCATCACGTCCGTCGTCGGCGTGACCGGAAACCCCGGTCAGGTCAACTATGCGGCAGCCAAGGCCGGCATGATCGGCATGTACAAGTCGCTTGCCCGGGAAGTCGCCAGCCGCAACATCACGGTCAATACGATTGCGCCCGGTTTCATCGAAACGGCAATGACCGATGCGCTGAACGACAAGCAAAAAGAATCGATTTTGACGAGCGTGCCTGCAGGGCGTTTGGGCACTTCCGCAGAGATTGCCGCAGCCGCCGTCTACCTGGCCAGCGATGAAGCCGCTTACGTGACCGGGCAGACCCTGCACGTTAATGGCGGCATGGCTATGATTTAAAAGGAATTTTTGCCGAGCAGGCAAAAAGAATCCGGGCCGCTCACAAGCGGTCTGGATCGGCTGGTAAAGGTCAACAAAGTGTGTTACCAACCCGCCGATTGTTTCGAATTGCACAGTTGGCCAAAAAAACTGGCCTGGTGTGCGGCGACATCTTAAAGACCGCGAGTTCGCGCCACCGCTTGTTTGCAAACCGGATGGGGGCAGTTTCGCGAGTGACGAATAGATGAAAACTAAGGAAGTGAAAGATGAGCGATATCGCGGATCGGGTAAAGAAAATCGTCGTTGAGCACCTCGGCGTAGATGCTGACAAAGTTGTTGAAGGTGCAAGCTTCATCGACGACCTGGGCGCAGACAGCCTTGACACGGTCGAGCTGGTCATGGCGTTCGAAGAAGAATTCGGCGTAGAAATCCCGGACACCGCAGCAGAAACCATCCTGACCGTTGGCGATGCTGTCAAATTCCTGGAAGCCAACAAGTAAGGGTAACCCCTTTCTTGTGAATGTTTGAAGATCGGGCCGGCGGGGCGAAACCCCGCCTGGCCCTTCCAACGTAAGTGCGGGTGTATGAGGCGAGTTGTCGTAACTGGGTTGGGCATGGTGACGCCGCTTGGCTGTGGTGTCGATGTCACTTGGAAAAAGATCCTTGAAGGACAGAGCGGGGCCAACAAGGTCACGAATTTCAAAGTTGACGATCTGGCTTGCCAGATCGCATGTCAGATCCCGCGTGACTCGTCCGTTGAAGGCGCGTTCAATCCGGATGACTGGATGGACGTCAAGGAACAGCGCAAGGTCGATGATTTCATCGTCTACGCGATGGCAGCCGCCGATCAGGCGATGGCCGATTCCGGCTACAAGGCCGAGACTTACGAACAACAGGTGCGCTCTGGCGTTTTGATCGGCTCCGGCATCGGTGGTCTTCAGGGCATCGAGCAGGGCGCCAATCTGCTAGCCGAAAAAGGCCCGCGCCGCATTTCTCCGTTTTTCATTCCCGGCCGTCTGATCAACCTTGCCGGCGGGTATGTCTCGATCCGTCACAGCCTGAAGGGCCCGAACCACGCTGTCGTGACCGCGTGTTCGACCGGCGCGCACGCCATTGGCGATGCATCGCGGTTGATTGCCTTCGGTGATGCGGATGTCATGGTTGCCGGCGGTACGGAATCTCCGGTCTGCCGTCTTGCACTCGCGGGCTTTGCTGCCTGCCGTGCGCTTTCCACGGCTTTCAACGACACTCCCGAAAAAGGTTCCCGCCCTTACGACGTCGCCCGCGACGGCTTTGTGATGGGCGAAGGTGCCGGTGTCGTCGTGCTGGAAGAATACGAACATGCAGTTCGCCGCGGCGCAAAGATCTACGGTGAGATCATCGGTTACGGCTTGTCCGGCGATGCTTATCATATCACCGCTCCGTCCTCCGATGGCGATGGTGCCTACCGTTGCATGGAAGCTGCGCTGAAGCGCGCCCAGGTCACGCCGGCCGACATCGACTATGTGAATGCTCATGGAACCTCGACGCCGCTTGGCGACGAGATCGAACTTGGCGCTGTCACCCGGCTTGCGGGAGAACATGCCGCCGATCTGACAATGTCGTCGACCAAGTCTTCCATCGGTCACCTTCTCGGTGCTGCTGGTGCGGTCGAGGCCATTTTCTCGGTTCTGGCCATGCGTGACGGTATGGCTCCGCCGACGATCAACCTCGATAACCCGTCTGTCGAGACGGTTATCGACTTGGTGCCGCACAAGCCGAAGAAGCTGGATATCAATGTCGCCCTTTCGAACTCGTTCGGCTTCGGCGGCACAAATGCCTCGCTTGTCTTCCGCAAAGTTGCCGCATAACCCATTCAAGTTCTTCAGGCCGGTCCGATTCTCTCGGGCCGGCCTGAAACTTTGATTGTGACAACTGGTCCGTTTGAGCCTAAGTCAGGGATTTGGGGGCTCAATCTTGGAGGTGCGACCCAATATGCGCATTAAGCCCAAAAGCCCGCGTGAAGCCTTGCAGCCGGAACCGGCGCCTGCGCCTCCGCAACGCTCCAGGCACGTACGCAACCCCTTCGTCATTCTGATCAACATGGTCATCACGTTGACCGTGTTCGGACTTGCCGCGTTCGGGGGCGCGCTTTATTTCGGCAAACAGAAATTCGAGGAAAAGGGCCCGCTGCAGAAGGACGCCACCGTGGTGATTTCTTCAGGTGCCGGGCTTTCGGGTATTACCGACAGGCTCTCAGGGCAGGGCGTCATCAGCGACAATCTGCTGGACGAGTGGATCTTCAACCTGGGCATCCGCTTCTACAAGAACGCCACCAAACTGAAAGCCGGTGAATACGCTTTTGCGCCCGGCGTCTCGATGCAGGAGATCATGACCGATCTGGTGGAAGGCAATGCCGTCACCCATTCGGTAACGATCCCGGAAGGCTGGACCACCGCCCAGATCATCGAGCGCGTGCGCGAGCACCCTGTGCTTGTAGGCGAGATTACCGAGGTTCCGGAAGAAGGTGCACTGCTCCCCGAAACCTATACCTTTGCACGCGGTGCCTCGCGCCAGGAAGTTCTCAACCAGATGAAAGCGGCGCAGTCCAAGCTGCTGAGCGAAATCTGGGGACGCCGGACGGAAGGCCTGCCGGTCGAAACGCCGGAAGACCTGGTCATTCTCGCGTCGATCGTGGAAAAGGAAACAGCCCTGGCAGACGAGCGACCGCGCGTCGCCGGTGTTTTCGTGAACCGTCTCAACAAGAACATGCGCCTGCAGTCCGACCCTACGATCCTTTACGGTCTTTATGGCGGTGAAGCGTGGCTCAAGGACCGCTCGGCAATCAAGCAATCCGAGCTGAAGGCGGACAACAAGTACAACACCTACCAGATCGACGGCTTGCCGCCAGGACCGATCGGTAATCCGGGCCGCGCGGCCATGGAAGCGGTCGCCAATCCTTCCCGCACGCAGGATCTCTATTTCGTGGCCGACGGAACCGGTGGCCACATCTTTGCCGAGACCTACGAGCAGCACCAGGCAAACGTCCGCAAGTGGCGTCAGGTGGAAAGAGACCGTCGTCAGGCGGAGCAGAACCAGGAAACGCAGCCAGCCACATCCAATTGACCGGAGCCCGCCTTTGCGGCGGGCCGGTGGCGGCACATTCGCAAAGGGGGGCACATGGCACTTGCCAGCATGACGGGCTTTGCACGGGCCCTTGGAGAATCCGGACCGGTTCGCTGGACCTGGGAACTGAGATCTGTCAACGGCAAGTCCCTTGACCTTCGTATCCGCATCCCGACGGGTTTGGAGACGCTCGAACCGAAGATCCGCGAGCGTTGCGGCAAGCTTCTTCGGCGCGGAAATGTTTCCGTCGGGCTGTCCATGCAGAGAGACCAGTCCGAACAGCAGCTCCAGGTCAATGAATCGGCTCTTGAAGCTGTCCTTGCGACAATCGATCTCCTCAAGAACCGGGTACCTGATCTAGCTCCGCCGTCGCTCGACGCCATTCTGGCGCAAAAAGGCGTCTTTGAGCTCAAGGAGCCCGAAGAAGACGAAGCGGTTCAGGCAGCGCTTCACAACACTCTACTGACGACCCTGGATGCTGCGCTGATTGACCTTGTCGACATGCGCCACAGCGAGGGGCAGGCAATTGGCAAGGTGGTCCGAGATCAGATCGACAGGATCGCCGAACTGACCCAGGCCGCCGAGGATCTGCCTGCGCGCAAACCGGACGCCATAAAGGCACGGCTGAAGCGACAGCTCGCAGAGCTGATGGATGCTTCGGACGGTCAACTGGATCCGCAGCGCGTGCATCAGGAAGCTGTCTTTCTGGCAACCAAGGCTGACATCCGTGAGGAGCTGGATCGCCTGCATGCCCATGTGGCAGCCGTGCGTGAATTGATGGACACCGGTGGAGCAATCGGAAGGCGCCTGGATTTCCTGGCTCAGGAATTTAACCGGGAAGCCAACACTTTGTGTTCAAAGTCCAACGACGTGGACCTGACAGCCATTGGGCTGGACCTGAAGTCCGTTATCGATCAAATGCGTGAGCAGATACAGAATCTGGAGTGAGCCACATGACCGACGCACCTGCCGGTACCTCAACGGGAACCACTGTCAGTGCGGAGCAGGCCGAGCAGCAGCGCCGTGGCCTGATGCTGGTGCTGTCGTCACCGTCCGGAGCCGGAAAGTCGACGATCGCGCGCCTCCTGCTGCAGAACGAAGACAATCTTGCCCTGTCGATCTCCGTGACCACGCGGCCACGCAGGTCCAGCGAAGTTGACGGTGTGCACTACCACTTCATTGATGCCGGCAGGTTCGAGCAGATGCGCGAGCACGATGAGCTGCTGGAATGGGCCGAGGTGCATGGCAACTACTACGCCACACCGCGTGGACCGGTCGAAAATGCTATTGAAAATGGCAAGGACATCCTGTTCGACATCGATATTCAGGGAACCTTCCAGCTCTATGAAAAGATGCGTGACGATGTCGTTTCCATCTTTATTCTGCCGCCGTCCATCGCGGAGATGAAATCACGGCTGAAGCGGCGTGCTGAAGATGAGGACACTGTTATCCTCAAGCGGATGAAGACTGCGGTTGGTGAAATGCGCCACTGGTCGAAATACGATTATGTTGTGGTGAATGACGACCTGGAACGCGCTTACGAAAACGTTCGTGCAATCCTGAAAGCAGAAAGACTGAAGCAGTTCCGCTCACCGAAAATCGGTCCGCTCATTCAGGGCATGGTCGATGATCTGGAAAACGAGCTGGCCGAAAAATCCTGACGTCTCAAGCGCTGTTTGGACTGGCCATTCAGCGTCAATAGAAGCTAGGAAGACGAAGAACCTGCACCTGCGACATGAGCTGTATCCCTTTGCTCTGCTCGAGAGGCTGTTTCTGAAAACCTCTGCCGAAAGAGCTTGGCGACGCGATCCTTGACCTCCGACAGCATCGGGTGGAAACGCAGTCTTTCGTGAAAGCTCATCCATGACTCTCCCTGAGCGAGTGGGGTAGTCGTCAGGCGTGTCAGCCCCTCCGTTTCCGCGATCCAGTCTGGTAGAACGCCCATGGCGTGCCCGGCGTTCAGAATATTGCAGAGCGATACGGAATTGTTGACGGCGTAGCGGCATGTCTTGCCCAGCAGAATGGCGTTGAGCAACTGCGAGGACTTGAGCCGTGCCCGGCTGCCGCAATATCCCGCCCAGATCTGTTCCTGCCAGGTCGAAGGGTCAACTGCGTCCGGTCGCTTTCGGCAGTAGTCTTTTGAGGCGTAGACGTGAAACCGGATCTCACCCAGTTTCTGGACAATCAGGTGCGGATGTTTAGGCTGTCTGTTCCCGATGGCGATGTCGGCGGAGTTCCGGCTGAGATCCCAGAAGGCATCGTCCGCGAAAAGTTCTATCCGGACACCGTCAAGACCATCGGTTATCTGCTCGACGTGCCGTGTCAGATAATGCTGCCCCCATTCACCGAGCGTGATCCTGCAGACCTGCTCTTTTGAACCGACCTTTTCCAGATCAACCGCGCGCCTGAAGTCCGCCGCTCCGCGTGCCATGGATCTGGCAATCTTGATCAAACGCCGCCCGCCGCCCGTCAGTTCGTAGCCGGTCTGGCGTCGATCGAACAATTGTACGTCCAACTGTTCTTCTAACCGCGCAATATGGCGGCCGACGGTTGGTTGGGACAGGCAAAGAACCTGGGCGGCCTTGCTGAGGCTCTGATTCTCGGCAACAGCAAGAAAGACGCGTACGGCATCCCAGTCAAAATCGGTTTCATTCATTTTTGAATGATATCATGCAGAATCATTCAATTACATTCAGAAAAGGTTCTGACATCTTCTGCCCGTCATCAACGGGAGATGAGACAATGGTCAGCTTTTTAAGGGTCCTGTTTTCAAGAAAACGAAACGTTTGGTACACCGGTCCAGACAAGGCTGACCGAAGAAACCAAATGCCGGATTGGATGATGCGGGATCTCGGGTTGGATAACCCGGACAACCTGAAAGCTATTCAGGCGGGCAAGTGCCGTAAACCGGAACTTTCCAGCATCCTGCCAGTCGTCAAACTGCCTGAGCGGCCCTGAACGTGTTGGCAAGTTCAACGAACCCGGCGATGTCGATTTCTTCGGCACGGGCCGTCGGCTTCAACCCGGCCTTTGTGACGAGGTCTTCTGCGTCCGGTGTCAGTGACTTGAGGCTGGCACGCAGCATCTTGCGTCTCTGGCCAAAGGCCGCAGCGGTAATCTTTTCAAGGGCTTTCAGGTCGCAGGGTAGGGGCGAAGGATTTGGCGTCAGATGAACCACAGCCGACGTCACTTTCGGGGGCGGCGTGAACGCCTTTGGGCTGATGTCGAACAGGATCCCGCCCTTGCAGCGCCAGCCTGCCAGAACTGCCAGCCTGCCATAGGCCTTGGACGCGGGGGGCGCGCTGATCCGCTCACCGACTTCCTTCTGGAACATCAGCGTCAGCGACGACCAGAATGGCGGCCACTGCGGTGTCGTAATCCAATTGATAAGCAGCTGGGTGCCGACGTTGTAAGGCAGGTTCGCGGCAATGCGGACCTTGTCTCCTCCAGTCAGGGCGACCGGATCGATTTCAAGGGCATCGCCTTCGATGACTTCCAGGCGCCCCGGATAGTGTGCCGAGATTTCGGCAAGAGCCGGCAGGCAGCGGCTGTCCTTTTCAATCGCGATCACCCGCTTTGCTCCTGCGGCCAGCAGGGCACGGGTCAACCCACCGGGACCAGGGCCGACTTCCAGAACGGTGCAATCTTCAAGACTGCCGGCAGATCGGGCGATGCGAGAGGTGAGATTGAGATCGAGAAGGAAGTTCTGTCCCAGCGACTTTTTCGCATTGAGACCATGAGCGGCGATGACGTCGCGCAACGGGGGCAGGTCGTCTATCTGAGCCATTGATCGCTGTCGCCCTAGAACCGCTCGGGGTTGGCAAGCACATCCGCCATGCGCAAGGACGCAGCGAAACTGTCGACCCGGGCGGTGCCGGTTCCAGCCAGGTTGTATGCCGTGCCATGGTCGGGAGAGGTGCGCACGAAAGGCAGACCCAGCGTGACATTGACGCTCTCATCGAAACCGATGGTCTTCGCCGGTATCAACACCTGGTCGTGGTACATGCCAAGCACGCAGTCATAATGCTGCCGTGCGGGCGGGTGAAACAGAGTGTCGGCTGGATGTGGACCTGTCGCCTCGATACCCATCGCTCGCAGGCGAGAAATGGCTGGCTCTATAATGTCGCGGTCTTCTGTTCCCATCGAGCCGTTTTCACCCGCATGAGGGTTCAGCCCGCAAATCGCCAATCGTGGCGACGTGTAGCCAAACCTGGTCTTGAGGTCGCGTGCGGTAATTTCCGCAGTCTCAACGATAAGTTCAGTCGTGAGAGATGCCGGAACATCGCGAATTGGAATGTGAATGGTGACCGGAACCACCATCAACTCCGGTCCGGCAATCATCATCACGGGTTTTGCCGGTTCTCCGGGCCAGTGCATCTCTGCAAGGGAGCCCAGATATTCCGTATGGCCAGGGAAGGCGAAGCCTGTTCGGTAAAGCGCAGCCTTGTTGATCGGACTGGTCACGAGGGCGCAGGCATGGCCGGACTTTATATCGTCGACACATCCTTCAATAGCAGCAACAACAGAAGCTGCCGTTTCAGGTGCTTCCACACCCGGCTGGTCGGGTAGGGCAGGACCGGTCTGTACAACGGGCAAAGCTTTGGTGAAAGTCGCAACGGCTTCGTCCTGCGCCACCAGCCTGAGCCGCGCGTTCAGGCCCATTTTCTGTGCACGTTCGTGCAGCAGGGCTTCGTCACCGCGAATGTAGAATGGCGGCAATCCGAGAGCTTTGCGATTAGCCCATGCAATCAGAGCCAGGTCCGGGCCGATCCCGGCAGGTTCTCCCATACTGACGGCGATCGGCTTCTGGTTGGAGCGCATGTAGGATCAGCGATAAATGATGGTGGAACGACGGCGGATTTCCAGGAGATACCGACGGGACTGGCTTTCGCCTTCCTTCTGTCGCAGCTCGTTTTCAAGTTCCGTGCGAACGGCTATGTCCGAAGCGATTTCGCGTTTTCCGCAAACCGCGATCATTTCGTAACCGACGGGCGTGGTGGACGGTTTCGTCAACTTGCCCGGCGTCATTTTTTCGATTTCGGCGCGCATGTTTTCCGGAAGCTCGGTTTCGAGCCGGCGTCCGATAGGCTGCACAACCACTTCGCTGTATTTGCCGAGAATGGCCCCGGATTCATCGCAGCCGTTGAAAGCAGCCCGGATCTGGTTGCTCTCGTTCTTGCGCTTGGACTTGAAACCACCGGAGGAGTTCTTCGGTACCACGACAATGACCCTTTTGAGGTCATATTCCACGGACTTCTGACGATCTTCCTCGTCGGTCTTCTTCAAGGCCGCGATCACGTCGGACTCATCCACTTCGATCCGGCCACTGAAACGGGACCGCAACACCTGGTTCCAGGCAAGCTGCGCCTTGAGGCGCTCCTTCAAGGTATCCGGCTGAACACCGCCACTGCGAAGCGCCTTGGAAAGCTGGGCCGGAGACATCTTCACATTACGGGCAATGTTGTTGAAAGCGTTGTCGACTTCCGACTGGCTGACGTCAACGCCGACACGTTCGGCTTCGGCAAGTTTGACCTGGTCGTCGACCAGTTCCTCTTCCGCCTGCTTTTTGGCGATGGATGCGGACTTGCGCTGGGTCATTGTAATCAGCCGGGCGCGTTGGCTGATGTCGTAGTCGGTAATCGGCACATCGTTGACAATGATCTTGATCGCTGCATGGGAAGGCGTTGCCAGCGGCGCTGCCAGGATCAAAGCTAGTCCAAAGAATACCGGAACGATACGAAGTCGCATTGAATAACCATCCGTGCTGGCTTGAGGCCAAACCGAAGTTCGTTGTTTTATGACATGATGTTTCGCATATCATGCCCGAAATTTCAAAGGTTCCACGCATCATGCCTTTTTTCATGGCGGCATGATGACCTACGGTCAGTCAGATGGCCTAGTTGAGAGCGCCGCTTGAAACCTGTGTCGTGCCGATGGTCCTCAACCCGATGCGGAAATAAAGCGTCCGGTTGACGTCATCGCCATCGTTGCGGCTGCGGTCTTCAGCATAGGTGACGGACAGCGAAAAACCTTCGTCGTCATAACCGATCCCGAGACCGTCCTGCACGATGTTGCTGTTTTGCAGATCGTATCGCATGGAGCCGAAAATGCGCCAGTTTTCCTCAAGGCGAAGGCTCGCGGAGCCTAGCAGTTCCTCTCGCGGATCATCGATCCCGACATCCGGCTGCGCGTTCAGGAACGCATAGGCAAGGGAAGACACGACCGGGCCGTAGATACCGCTGGCCTGTGCCTGTATCCGGTTAACGGTGAAATCTTCCTTGTCGAGCCGGGCCTGGGCGCCGACCTTCACACCGTATTGCGTGTCCAGATAGAGGCTGCCGACGTAATCGGACAAGGAAGTTTCCAGACCGGAATCCTGCGTCGCACCGAGTATGTCCGGAATGGCATAAGAGTTGTCGCCGGCAAGCTGATAGGACCGACCGAACAGGCCGCTGACATAGTAGCCGCTATCCAGTTGCAGCTTGTAGTTCAGGCCGACGTTAAGACGTGTGCCGCCTTCGGCGCGGTCAAAGCCCGAGAACTTGTCGTAGTCGAACAGGGTCGTCGTATCAAAGACGATGCTTTGCGCGTCGTCGTTCGGCAGTTCGCCGATCCGCTGCTCGTTCGGGCGGGCCACAACCTGGGCGACGGGCTCCAGGATCTGGTTGCCGCCGTTGAAGGTTGCAATGAACGGATAGCGGTATTCCAGGCCGATAGCAGGCATCGCACGGCCGACGAAACTTTCTCCTGTGAGAGCGGTCACGTCAGAATCTGGTGAGGCAAGAAAGAACAGGTCACCGCGCATATAGGCAAACGGCGTGAACGACTGTCCAAGCGGATCGATGAATGTGCGGCGCCAGTTCCCCTTCACGGACACGCGCGAGAAGGTGCCGTCGATACCACGAAATTTCGCGGTTGTGCCGCCATCAATGGAGAAAGCATCCGTTTCATCGCGTGTCAGCGAGGTGAAGTTGGCAGTCAGTGCCAACTCACCGGCGAGGATCGGATCCGCGAACACATAGTCATAGTCGATCACGGGCAGAACGAGCGGCTGCTTGTCCTGCAGGGAGCTGCCGACCGGAGAGAAGCCATTGGCGTTGAACTGGCTATCCGTATAGTCCTCCTGGGAGATCTGATACGCATAGGCTTTGACAGACAGCGCGTTACGGTCGGTCTTGCCTTCCAGGTAGATCGTGGAGCTATCACTGCCACCAAAACTGGTGAAGGAGTAATCGCTGAAGAACTGGCGATCACTCTTGTAGGTCAGGTCCCAGCCCAGCGTCCAATCTTTTGCGATATTGAACGAGGCAGTGGAATTGACCGCACCGCGCAAACGGTCATCAGCTCGGTCAGTGGAAAAGTTTCCTGGTTGCGCCTGGAAGAGACCTGCTGCTGAAAGGCTTACCTGTCCGGCTACAAAACTTTGACGGTACTGAACCTCCCCGAAAAGTCCCTGTTTGGTAAGTGGTGTTAGGATGGTCGTGGCATCGTAGTAGGGGCTCAGCGCCCAAAAATATGGTACAGTCACGCCGTAACCGAGCTTGTCGTTAACAATGCCGCTGGGCATCAGGAAACCGGACTTTCGGGTGACGGACGGATCCGGCATCGACAGATAGGGCAGGTAGGCAATCGGCTGACCGTAGACCTCGAACGCTGCGTTCTCGAACCGGATGATCTTTTCCTGCTGATTGTGGATGATCTTCTCGGCCCGCACGCGCCAGAGCGGCGGCTTGTCCGGCGGGTTGGTCGGTTTGGTGTAGACCGTATAGACGCCGTTATCGATGGTCGTGATGTTGTTGCCTTCGCGCCGGGCTTGCTCAGCCAGGAAGCGTGTGCGCCGCGTCGTGTCGATCTGAAGGGCACGTGCGAAGCCTTCTGAAAAGTCCTCGGACAGGACCATTTCTTCCGTGCGCACGACATTGCCGTTGGATTCGATGAAGATCACATTGCCCGACGCCTTGAGCTGCTGGCTCTTGCGGTCGAAGACAACCTGATGCGCCTGCACGGTGCTGCCGTCGTAATAGACCTGCACATCTCCGGTCGCGAGGATGAGATCGCGGTCGAAATCGTAGGTGATCTCACTTGATTCAAGCAGGAGTTCGGCATCGGGATCGACTTGACCGGCCAGACCTGCTGTCAGGTCCTGTGCCGCGGCGGGTGATCCGTACCCATGGCAAAGGGTTGCTGCAATGGCGCACAAGCTCGCCGCAGCCAACAGTCTGCCTTTTTTGGCCCAAGTCTCTGTTGTCAGAAAAACCGGAAAAGTCATCGCTTTACCCGTCTTCCTGATTCAAGAGAATTGTCAAACCCATGAGTACTCCAAATATTCCCGGCGCCCAGGCCGCCACCAAGGGAGGGACAATACCCGCACCCCCGAAGTCCTTGGCAAGTTCGGTTAGAACGTAAAGCACGAACCCGGAAAGGATTCCACCCAGAATCATACTTCCCAAACCGCCAAACCTCGAAACTTTAAGGGAAACCGCCGCTGCGATCAAAATCATAGCGACCAAAAGAAGCGGGCGGGCGAGGAGAGTCTGATACTGCAAATTGTAGCGATAGGCAGGTAACCCAGCGTTTCTGGCCAGTTCGATGAAACGAGGCAAATTCCAGAACGAAATCGATTCGGGGGATCCGATGCTTTCACGAACTTCAGTCGCAGTCAGGAATGTGCTGATCTGATATTGCCCGTAAGGCTGTGGATCCTGTTCGGTCGTGTAGACGATGGCATTGTCCAGGTACCAGATCTGGTCTCCGAGCCGCGCTTCGTCAGCTTCAATCCGCTCGCGGAAGGTACCGTCCTTGTCGAACGTGAAAATGGTGACGCCTTGCAGCAGCGTGCCGCCTTCCAGCAATTGCTTGGCAAGCAACACCGATTCTCCGTCCAGGCCGTCCTGCCGAACCCAGACGTCGTTCGAGGACTGCAGAAGGAAACTTTGTTCCGAGCCGAACAAACCGGCAGCTGCTTCGTCCGATTTCTGCTGAAACCAGACAGCCGCAGGATTGTAGACAGTGATGGACAGGATACCGAGAACGATCCCGACAAGGATGGCGGGAAGAGAAAACTGCCAGACCGAGATGCCGGAAGCCCGTGCCACGACCAGTTCCAGGCCTCGGCTCAGCGTCACGAAGGCAGCAATTGCACCGAACAGGACGGTGAAGGGAATAACCTGTTCCAGCAGCAGAGGCACCCGCAAGGCCGAGATCATGGCAACGCGCAGGACGGAAAATCCTTCGCGGTCACCACCGCGTCTAACCAGTTCCAGGACGTCGAACAGATAGATCAGGACAGCGGCAAACAGGAAGAGACCGAGGATAGCCTTCAGGAAACGCCCTGAAAAATACAGCGACAGGGTCCGTCCAAGGATCATGCAACGCCTCCCGGCTTGCGACCGTTCAAGCGATCACTCAGTGCATCAATCCTGTCCTGAACAGAATGTTGCAGATCGACCAGCCAGCGTGGCTGCGACCCGCCTTGTTCGCGGAAGATGGAGACGAGGGCGAACACCGCGCCCGCAACGGGAACAATGTAAAGCAGGCTGAGAAGCGCGGTGGAACCACCGGAAATGGCGGTTACGCCGAAGCCCGTGGTCCGCAACAGGACACAGGAACAGATTGCCCCGAGCACGGCGAACCCGCGCCCCTGGCGTGTCGTTCTGGCCTTGCCGAGAAACGCGAACACGATCAGGCCGAAGGAAAGGCAGTAAAGCGGCTGGCTGAAGCGTTCGTGGAGCTCCTGCGCCAACTTGTCCGGATTCTTCAGCGCATATTCGTCGTTCCTGCCTGGTGACATCAGGTTAAGGGTGGTCCGCTCACTGGCTTTGAACACCGGCTCGCCAGCTTCGGGAATAAGGTTCGACAAATCGAATGCATAGGACTGGAAGCGAACGATCGAAATATCGCCCTGCTGTTTTGGACGTCTCTGAATTGTTCCGTTCTGCATGACAAGAAGCGTGCGATCGGCAGCTTCGACGATCAGCCCGGTGTCTGCCTGATAGGTAAAGGCCGTCTCCGGGTCACGGGTGTCGTGCATCAAAAGACCGTCAAGAGTGCCCTTGCCTGAACGGTTGCGGATATGGAACGTCAATCCGTCCTCGACGGTGATGAAGCGGCCCGGTTTGACGATGTTGGCAACAAGGTCTGCGCGCACGCGGGTAATCTCGGTGCGCAGCTGAGCCAATCCGGTGGGAGCCACATAAAGTGACATGCTCGCGGTCAGCAACATGACTACGAAGGCAAAGAGCATGACCGGTTTCAAGACAAGGAACCTGGAGCCGCCACTGGCATCGATCACGATCAGCTCACTGTCGCCCGACAAGGAGTTTAGAACCAGTATCAGCGCGATCATCAGGGCGAACGGAGCCACGATGACGATCAGGAAAGGCAGGGCAAGCATGGTTATGCCAATGAACTGGACGATGGTCTGACCCTTTGAGGTCACCAGGTCCAGTTGGCGCAAGGCCTGGGTTGCCCAAACCACACCCGTCATCGCTGCAATCGTGAGGGTGAAAGCGTAAACAGTCCGGCGGATGATGTAACGTTCAAGCGTTTTCATAACGGTGCCGGTACATGTCCCTGCAAAAATGACGATAATCGGCCTGAGACCGAATAACACGGAATGTGGTGAATGGCTCATGAATAAGAATGGTAAATATACATTAATTTTTGTCGCCCTTGCCGAAAAGCTGTTGAAACCCCATGATTTGACAGGAAAATCACAATCTACGGGATAGGGCGCCTTTTCTTTCCACTGCCCAACCGCTCCAACCAGAAAAACCAACGGGACCGAAGCATGACCAAGCTTGCAAAACTGAACTTCTCCAAGGCCGAAACGCCGAAGGGTGGGGTGGCCGTAATCCTGGCCGGTAGCGACCTTAGCCTCGGGCCAGTTGCCGCAGAAGTTGTCTCGGGTCTCGAGGGCGGCTTGCAACGTTCGGCCGGTATCGCAGGTTTCACTGGGAAGAAGAAGGCAAGTCTTGATCTGGTCGCTCCTGCCGGATCGGGTCTCGACCGGCTGATCGTATTCGGCGTTGGCGATGCCGGCGAGTTGACTGGCGACGATTGGCGGGCTTTTGGCGGCGCGGTGTTTGCAGAATTGCAGAAGACCAAGGCAGACGCAGCAACGGTGCTTCTGGATGTCCCGGGCGATGCAGATCCGTCCGGTGTATTGGCAGCAGAGTTCGCAATGGGCGTGAAGCTGCGGGCCTATGCCTTTGACACCTACAAGACTGCCAAGAAAGACGATGACAAACCCAAGAACATGAAGGTGACCTTGGCCGTTGCCGATCCCAAGGCATCAAAAAAGGCCTGGTCTTCTGCTGAAGCTATTGCCGACGGCGTTATTCTGGCCCGTGACCTTGTGAACGAACCGGCGAATGTGCTGGGTCCGGTGGAGTTTGCCGAGAAGGCCAAGGAACTGACGGCCCTTGGTATCGAAGTCGAGGTTCTCGGCGAAAAGGAAATGAAGAAGCTTAAGATGGCTGCTTTGCTTGGCGTGTCCCAAGGCTCGACCCGCCCACCGCAGCTGGCCGTGATGCGCTGGAACGGAGGCAAGAAGGGTGACGCCCCGGTTGCGTTCGTCGGTAAGGGCGTTGTGTTCGACACTGGCGGCATCTCCATCAAACCGGCCGCGGGCATGGAAGATATGAAAGGCGACATGGGCGGAGCTGCCGCAGTCATCGGCGCCATGCATGCGATCGCGGGGCGCAAGGCCAAGGCAAACGTGATCGGTGTCATCGGCCTCGTCGAAAACATGCCGGACGGTAACGCGCAACGACCAGGTGACATCGTCACCGCCATGTCCGGAACCACGATCGAGATCCTGAATACCGATGCGGAAGGTCGTTTGGTTCTTGCCGACGCGCTTTGGTATACGCAGGAAAAATACAAACCGGCGATCATGATCGATCTGGCAACGCTCACCGGTGCCGTGCTTGTCGCTCTCGGCAATCTGAATGCCGGTCTCTTTTCCAACAACGACGGTCTGGCAGACAAGTTGTTGTCATCTGCCAAGTCGAGCGGTGAGCCGCTTTGGCGCCTGCCGCTGTCGAAGGAATACGACAAGATCATCGATACGCCCAATGCAGACGTCAAGAACACCGGTGGCCGCTGGGCGGGGTCCATCACCGCTGCCCAGTTCCTGCAGCGTTTCACGAATGACGTGCCCTGGGCGCATCTGGACATCGCCGGAACCGCATTCGGCGCTCCGAAGGACGATATCTGCCAGAGCTGGGCCTCGGGCTATGGCGTGCGTCTGCTCAACCAGCTTGTCGCGGATCACTACGAAGGCTGAGGTCCATCTTGGCGCCCTTCGCATTTTCTACTGGTGGAGGGCGCCAGGACTGGAATGCCGCTGGGCAAAGAAAAACCCGCCGGGAAGGCGGGTTTTTCGTATCTGGCTGTCGACCCTGGATCAGCAGGTCTTGTAGGTCTGGCAGGCCGTTGCCGGTTCAACCAGAAGACCCATGCCAAGTGTCGCGCCTGCAACGACAGCAACCAATGCGAAAAACACAACGACACGCGCAAGCATTCACCAAATCCCCTTTTGCGCCGGCTCGGGAAAACCGCTCACCGGCCAAATTTTTTGATCCATGGCCAAATCAAATGATCATTGGATCGTCCCCGGGGACGAACCCTAGCCAATCGACATTTTCGAAGGGTTAATGATACGAGTCTTATGGCCTGTCCATGTCATGTTTGCCGTCGGGGGAATTTGAACAGGCGAGTGTTGCAGGCCTGCACCACATTCCGGCATGGCGGTGGAAAACGGAAAGCGAAGGTACAAGGATGTGTCTAGACAGGGTCCGGCATGAGCGTTGAAGTTGTATTCTATCACCTTTTGCACAAGCCACTGGAGATGGCTTTGCCGCAGCTTCTGCAAAAGTGCCTGGAGCGGGATTGGAAAGTTGTCGTACAAACGGGAACCGAGGAGCGATGCAGCGCCCTTGATGCCCATTTGTGGACCTTTACCGACGACGGTTTTCTGCCACATGGCACCAAGGCAGACGGTTACGCCGAACATCAGCCGATATATCTCACGTCCGAGCAGGATAATCCGAACGAAGCGGACGTGCGCTTCCTGGTGGACAGGGCAGCGCCGCCACCGCTGAGCGCCTACAAGCGGGCGATCTACATGTTTGATGGCAACGATACCGAGGCTGTTCAGGAAGCGCGCAATCGCTGGAAGGAAGCCAAGGCGGAAGGGTTTGAAATCGCTTACTGGCAACAGACCGAAGCCGGCGGTTGGGAACGCAAGGCTTAGGCCGTCACAGACCCTGAGTTGGGCGAGCAATCTTTTAACAAGTGAGACGCGCATCGGTGCGCGATGCCGATATTGGAGGAAAGCCTTATGAAGAAGCTGAAGATCTCATCGGCCGACATGGTCGCCAAAGCCAAGGCGCGGATTGAGGAAGTCGACACCGACGCTGCCATCGCCCTGGTAGGAGACCCGGATGTGGTGTTCGTAGACCTGCGAGACGTGCGTGAACGTCAGAAGCTCGGGTTCATTCCGGGCAGCATTCATTGCCCACGCGGCATGATCGAGTTCTGGGTGGATCCGGAGAGCCCCTATCACAAGGAGGTCTTCTCGCAGGAAAAACGCTTCATCTTCCATTGCGCCGCAGGGTGGCGCTCTGCACTCACTGTCGCGACGCTTCAGGATATGGGCTTTGAAGCTGCCCATCTGACAGACGGGTTCGCAGACTGGGTCGAGAAGGGCGGTCCTGTCGAGCAAAAGGACTGAAACAGACCGCCCCGCCGTATTGGTGCTAGTTGGACGTCGAGATCAGGCGCAGTTCATCCGGATCGGCGTCCGAACCGTCCGTACCATCGTCGTTGACGGCGGTTTCTTCGGGATCAATCGGGTCCGTGCCGTCGTCCGGGGTCTCGGTTGCTTCGCGGATTTCATCGATCTTGCCGTCGTAATCGCCAACCCCGAGAACCTGCTTGGCCCAGTCGAGCATTTCCTCATCGACGTAGTCGTCGCCATATTCCCGGACGCGGTTCTCGTTTGCCATCGCCAGAAGTGCTTCTTCCAACGCTTCGTCAGAAACATCAGCGGCCAGCCCATCCAGGCCGGTCTTTTCCGTTTCGTAGTTGGTTGCAGCCGTTTTGAAATCCGAATAGGCGTCGCTCTGAAGAGCAGTTTCAAGCGCTAGTCTTTCAGTTTCGAGAGCGGTCAGCTCGTCATCTGACAATTCAGCCGTATCAAGGCTTTCAAGTTCGGCAAGCCGGTCTTCGAGCTGTTGCGAGGTCAGGCCTTCGTAGGCGAAGCCGTCATAGCTGTCCACGTCCTGAAGCAACCCGTCGAACAGCGTACGTGCGGTCAGGAGGTCCTGTTCGAGGCCTTGCAGATCTGCGGAAAGCCGCTCGAAGGCAAGGCTGTCATTTATGTAGGCCTGGATGGCCGCCAGATGCGGGTCGTTGGAATTGATATAGGCGTGGTAATTGCGATTGAGGGAATTCAACCGACCAAGCTTTGCATTGAAGTTCTTCGGTTTGCCTGAAGGGCTTGCCTGCGGGGTCACGGCAATGCTTGCCAGTGTCGCGCGTTCAGCCTTTGGAAGCCGGTGGCTCGCGGTGCCGCTGTTGCCTCTGGAGGCGGTCTGACGCTTGCCGGAGTTCTTTGAATTTTCGGTTCCGAATACGGAATTCAGAAAGCCACCGAGGCCTTTTCCATTTCCGTTGCCGTTATTCGACTTGGCCTGCTTGGAACCATTGCCGCGGTTGAAGATCCCAAGGCCCTTGTTGCCGTTGCCGTTGGAAGCGGAGTTCCCACCGCGGTTGGAGTTGCCGCTATTGCCCTTGTTGCCGGAATTTCCCTTGTTTCCGCCACCATTGCCGCCGGAATTTCCGTTCCCGCCGCCACCGCCGCCATTGCCGTTTCCATTGCCATTCTTGGCGAAGGCCTTGTCCACATGGAAGGAAAGTGAAGGCACATCCGGCGACAGGGAAGGGGCAACGACGAGCGCTGTTGCGCCGAGGAATAGGGTGACGGTTCTGGAGAGAGGCATTACGTATCCTGGTCTGAAGCGTGCGAAAAATCGAGCTTTGCGAAAACGCCCGCGGTAACTCCGCAAACGTGCCCGCAGTGTCTGAATGTTCACTTACGACAACCCGTCAGACTTTAATTGGTTTCACTTCCGACAGGAATTTTCCGGCCGTAACACCGCTATTCAACTCAGGCGAGCGAGCAGCTGCGGAACCTTGCCAATGTGGTCCAGTCGGTAAAACCGGTCATGGCCACGTGGCTCGTCCGCCTCTTCCAATGCCCAGGTCAGGTCATAGGGCACGTGAGCACCGTATGCTCCGGCATCCAGTGCCGGCAGGATGTCCGATTTCAGTGAATTGCCGATCATGAGCGCTTCACCCGGGCCGCTGCCGTGGCGCGAAAACAGTGAGCGGTATGTCTCGTCGGTCTTTTCCGAGACAATCTCGATTGCGTCGAAATAGACATCGAGGCCGGAGGCTGTCACCTTGCGCTCCTGGTCGAACAGGTCCCCCTTGGTGATCAGGACCAGCTTGAAAGACGTCTTCACCTTTTTCAGCGTTTCTTCGACGTAAGGGAGAGGCTCGACGGGATGGGACATCATCTCGCGCCCGGCTTCCAATATTTCGGCGATGACATCGGCAGGCACCTGCCTGTCGGTGACCTCGATCGCTGTCTCGATCATGGAAAGGGTAAAGCCCTTAACGCCGTAGCCGTAATGCAGGACATTTCGTTTTTCCGCGGCCAGCAGCCGCTCGGCCAGGTGATCCTTGTCGGTGTAGTCGCCGAGCAATGAGGCGAACCGTTCTTCCGTCAGCCTGAACACCCGTTCGTTGTGCCAGAGCGTATCGTCTGCATCGAAGCCGAGTGTCGTGATCTTGGCCATCAGGAAGCCTCCTCGAATTCGGCGGAAAGCTCCAGCCATTCCTCTTCGGTATTGATCAGCTTCTTTTCGCAGAAGGCCCGTTCCTTGGCGAATTTCGCTGCCCGTTCGGGTTCCCTCGTGAAGAATTCCGGATCGGCAAGGGCTTCGTCCAGCTTGATGATCTTTTCCTGCAGGCGCTTCATTTCCTTTTCAGCGGCATCGATTTTCTGTTTCAACGGTTTCAGAAGTTCGCGTTTAACGGCAGCATCGCGGCGTTTTTCTTGTGCATTTGCCTTGTCGGCTTCTGCGGCGGCCTTGTCACGGGCTTTCTGAACCGCCTCGGGACCTTGCAGGATCAGTCGGCGATAGTCTTCCATATCGCCGTCATAGGGTTCCACCTTGCCGTCTGCCACCAGCCATAGCCGGTCGGCGCAAGCCTCGACGAGATGCCTGTCGTGGCTGATCAGCACGACGGCTCCCTGAAAGTCGTTCAGCGCCATCACGAGCGCTTCCCGGCTGTCGATGTCGAGGTGGTTGGTCGGTTCATCGAGGATCAGCAGATGCGGACCGTCAAATGTCGCCAGCCCCAGGAGCAGGCGGGCTTTTTCACCACCAGACAGGTCTTTCGCGGGCGTGTCCATCCGGTCGGTCGGAAGCCCCATGCGTGCAACGCGAGCCCGAACCCTTGCCTCCGGCGCATCCAGCATGAGGGCACGCACATGCGCAACGGCGCTTTCAGCAGGCTTGAGTTCGTCAAGCTGGTGCTGCGCGAAGAAGGCGATTTTCAGTTTCGACGCCTTGGTGATCTCACCATCCATGGCGCCAAGGCGTCCGGAGATCAGCTTGGCGAATGTCGACTTGCCGTTGCCGTTGGCGCCCAGCAGCGCAATCCGGTCGTCGGTGTCGATATTCAGCGTCAGCCGCGACAGGATCCTGGTATCGCCATAGCCGGTCGCCACGCCTTCGAGTTTCAGGATGGGCGGTGCCAGCTGGCTGTCCGGATCGGGGAAATGGATCGGCTTGCTGCTCTCATCCGTGAGGGCGGCAATCGGCTGCATCTTTTCAAGCATTTTCAGGCGTGACTGCGCCTGCCGGGCCTTGCTGGCCTTGTAGCGGAACCGGTCGACAAACGCTTGCATGTGCTTGCGCTGGGCGTCCTGCTTTTCCTTTGCCTTTTCGGCAAGGATCATCGCTTCGCGACGTTGCCTGTCGAAACTGTCATAGCCACCGGAGTAGAAGGTCATCTTACCCCGGTCGAGATGGACGATGCTGTCGACAGCCTTGTTCAGAAGGTCTCTGTCGTGGGAGATCAGAAGCACCTGATGCGGGTAGCGGGCAACATAGTTTTCCAGCCACATCGTGCCTTCAAGATCGAGATAGTTCGTCGGTTCGTCGAGCAGAAGAAGGTCGGGTTCGGAAAAAAGAACCGCAGCCAGGGCAACGCGCATACGCCATCCGCCTGAAAACGACGAACACGGCCTTTGCTGCGCGGCGGCATCAAAGCCAAGGCCGGACAGGATCGAGCCTGCCCTGGCTTCAGCCGTGTGGGCGCCAATGTCGGCGAGCCGGGTATGGATTTCGGCAATCCGGGCCGGGTCTGTCTGTGTTTCGGCTTCTGCCAGCAGCTGGCTGCGTTCCTTGTCTGCGGCCAGCACCACTTCCATCAGGGTTTCTTCCGTCCCCGGTGCTTCCTGTGCGACCTGACCGATGCGCGCGCGCTTCGGGATCTGCACTGAGCCTGTCTCGGTGGAAAGATCCCCGGTGATGATCTTGAACAGCGTTGATTTGCCCGCACCGTTTCGACCGACAAGACCTGTCTTGGCCTTGCCGGGAAGCGTAACGCTGGCTCTGTCGATCAGGAGGCGGTCTCCGATCCGATAAGTAAGGTCCGTAATCTGCAACATGAGGCGGATGTTTGGCGGAGCGCCCATGCGGATGCAAGTGGAAAGCTGTTCTTCGGGCGATCCGGTGGCGGGCTGTGGCATCGCTGCACCGTTGGCCCGCCGGTTTGAAGGTCAAGGTTCCAGAAAATCGAGGATCTCGGCGACTATCCGCCTGTGTTGATGCTCGCGCTCCCGGGAACCTTTGACACAAACAATTTCATCGCCGGGCTCATCTTCCTTCAGGATTTCGAAGGCCTCCGGTTTGCACACGCCCATGAAGTCGAAATGCCCGGCATCTTCCAGTTCAAGATGGTGCACCATGTTTGCAGGCAAGGCGGCCGCAAGAGCGCGGGATTCGACTTCCTGGTTCAGCATATCCGCACGTTCCGAACCCAGTACCAGGACCGGAATGTCTATTGCGTGAAGACTTTCTTCTGAAAACAGGGGCGTGCCACCGAGGTCCATGCTGATGACCTTCCGGACACGGCTATCCTTGCGCGAAACGGACATCTGTTTCCTGTCGGCGGCGGTCTCGGCAACGGACCATCCTGCGAAAACTCCGCACACCACTGGCTGGTTCTCGCCAGTGCAGATTACCGTTTGCCGTTCAGTGTCAAACTTGGCACCTGCCAACAGCATCACGGTGTACCCGCCAAGAGAATGTCCCGCCGCGTAGATGCGGTCCGGGTCGATCCGCTTTGAAGTTGCCTCGTCTTCCAGCAGGAAAGTGATCACCCTCGATAGATCCACCGGTCGATCCCAGAGTTCACGTGCCTGATCCGGATCACGCAGGAATGTACTGGTTCCCGGATGATTGATCATGGCGACCAGGTAACCGCGCCGCGACAACTCCGAGCCCAGCCAGGCCTGATTGAACGTGTTGCCATACATTCCGTGTGAAAGGACAAGCAGCGGGAAACGTCCTTCCGCTGGTTTGCCGTCTGGATCGGCAGCAGCCATCTGCCAGACCTTGCTCTTGTCTGCCTGGCTGAAGAGCCCAGGTGTCTGTGTCGGATACCAGAGATCTCCGGCCAGAGGGCGATCCTGCCGATCGTCCCCGATCGTCAGACTGGTTACACCAGGACCATAGGGGTGGGCTGAGGTGTCCTGTGCCTGTGACAGGACCGGTTCGATGAGGCCTGCAACAAGGATTGCAGCACTCAGGAATGTGCGCGTGTAAGAGTACCGTCGGGCGAGGTGAGGAGACATGGGAAATCCATCTGAGAGTTGCGATGCCCTTCAAATGTCCGGTGGCGGATCTGTTGACAATTGCTGCAGGCTGCCGGTCCTGTCCTCAATCGTGATAAAGGACAGCACGTTCAACCTGCCTCTTTGCGCATACCGGTCATGATCAGCATTCCCGTCTCCTTTCTGCTTGCAGCTGTCTTCCTGTCACTCGGCATCGCTGCACTGAACTGGCGCTCGTTGCCGTCTGTCGCGAGAGGGCTGTTCGTTTGGCTCTTCGGTCTGCTGACGCTGGAAGCTGCCCTCGTGGGCGCGCGCTTCGCCTTCGGGGTTGTCGAACTCCTGACCGTGCAAAGGGTGTTGCCGGTGTGGATAGCGCCGTCCGTTTATCTGGCTTTCGTCTCGCTGACCGTTTCGGGTGAAAGAACCCGGCAACTCGTGGTGTTGAATTTTGGTGCGGCTGCCATCGTGACAGTTGCAATGCATTTGCCTGTGCCGGTTGCCGGTTACGTTGATGGGTTAATCGGCGCAAGCTACGCGGTCTATGCGCTTGCGCTTGCAAGGCTCTGGTGCCTGGGGCCGGATGTGTTTTGCCAGGCTCCGACGAACAAGAGTGGTCTGCTTCGCAATCTGCTCAGCTTTTCCATATTGATCATGCTGGCAACACTGCTGATCGACGCCTTTGTCGCTTACCTGTTCGCGCAGCAAAGCGAGGTTGCCGCCGCGCTTGCGATTTCGCTGGCAAGCCTGTTCTTTCTGGTCCTTGCAGTCGGAGCAGCCTTTGGTGTTCTGGGTGCCCGCTTCGGGCAGTCACGGGCAAAGGTTGAAGAGAGCGTTGGAAATGACGCGCAGCGGGCAGAGATTGTCGATTCTGCCCGAAAGGTTCTGGTGGACCAGGAGTTCTTCCGGGATCCATCGCTCACACTTACGCGGCTGGCCCGGCGGGTCGGGGTTCCTGATCGGGATCTATCCAGAGCCGTCAACGCAGTTGAAGGCGTCAATGTCAGCCAGTTCGTCAATCTGGTCCGCCTCGCGGAAGCGGAACGACTGCTGGTTACGACGGATGAGCCTGTCGGCCGGATACAGGAGCGGGCCGGATTTTTGACCCGTTCGAACTTCTACAGAGAATTCCAGAAGGCATATGGCGAAGCGCCAGGCGCTTATCGCAAGAATGCTCAGTCCTCGCTCTGAGCTTTTTCATTTTCTTCCGGAACACTCAGATAGATCTCGGCCAGACCGGCGAGAAGTTCATGGCAGAGGATCACTTCCCGCGTCTGCGGATCCCAGAAGGCGTTTTTCTCGCCGCAGGCGGTTGAGCGGAAGGTGACTGTCTTCGGCAGCTCGTAGAAAGTGTCGAATTCCTTGGCGACCATCTCCACCAGTCCGCTTTCCTTCAGGAAAACGGCCATGGCTTCCAGGTCTCTTGTTGCCGGATCATGGACGACCTTGATCTTGCCACCGGGCGTATCGCTGTCCCTCAGATAAGGATCGGTCACGATTTCCCACGAAGCCGAGGCCTGTTCATAGTCGAAGGCGCAGCTTTCAATCCGCTCCTCCGGCAACTCCAGGTCTCTGGCAAGATCCAGAAAGGCGTCTTCGTCGGCCCCTACCATCAGGCACAGCATCTTGTAGCCGCGTTGCTGGTCCAGATCGTGCTCGTCGTAGAAAACCAGGTCGTCGTAGTCTTCCTCGGCAATCAGGAACCAACCGATCATCGCCTGTGTGAGATAAAGATCCATGTCGTCGGTGTCCGCGCCGAGCATGGAAACGGTGGCCAGATTGTCGACGGCATCTTCTTCCTGGGCCAGAACGGGAAGTTCCAGTTCCGAGACAAGCATATGTCCGCTCTCGTGGTAGAGCGTGAACAGCGTGTTGCCCGCAACGAAAACGAAGAGCTCTTCCAGCTGTTCGGGCGAAAGGGCGGCAAGTTGCCCTGCCAAAGTGGGGAAAGTTTGCGGGCTTTCGGTCCCATGTGTATTGGCCGCCACCGAGGGTGCGGCAAGGCTGAGCCAGAGCGATGCGACGGCCGCATAAAGCAGCGTCGGCAGGAGGGCGAAGAGTTCGACCATGGTGTCATTCCCGAAGAGGAGCGCCGCAAACCGTCCGCTCGACCTTTGCATTTGCGCGCAGACTAGGCAGCCGTTCGTATGTTGGCCAGCACCATATTGAGCCACAAACCGGTTACCGACATCAAAATGTCATGACCCGGCCCCCTTGCGGGCGTGACGGCACCCCGTTATTAAGGCCGCGAAATTTTTAAAAATCCGGAACCGGCACTCCGCCGGCCCGCTGCTGAAACGAGAAAGATGAAACCATGGCGATTGAACGCACGTTTTCCATGATCAAGCCGGACGCCACCAAGCGCAACCTGACCGGTGCCATCACCGCCAAGCTTGAAGAAGCCGGCCTGCGCGTCGTTGCTTCCAAGCGCGTTTGGATGTCCCTGCGCGAAGCTGAAGCTTTCTATGCGGTTCACAAGGAACGTCCGTTCTTCGGCGAACTGACTGAATTCATGTCTTCTGGCCCGACCGTCGTTCAGGTTCTGGAAGGCGAAAATGCCATTGCCAAGAACCGTGAAGTCATGGGTGCAACCAACCCGGCTGACGCTGCAGAAGGCACGATCCGCAAGTCCTATGCCCTGTCCATCGGCGAAAACTCCGTACACGGTTCCGATGCAGCTGAAACCGCTGCTGAAGAAATCGCGTTCTGGTTCTCCGGTGTTGAACTCGTCGGCTAACCTGCGGGCAATGAGTTGACTGAAAAGCCGGTCCCGTCGGGGCCGGCTTTTTCTGTTTGTGCCACCTCTCAGCCGTTACATCGCGTTACACTTTGATGCGATTGTCTGACAGCGTTCTGCTTCCAAAGGCCCCATACTCAATTTGTGGGCGAAGAGATCGGGAGAGAGCGATGCGCATATCGATAGCGCTGGCCGGAGTGCTGATTGCAGTACCGGCTGCCGCGCATGACAGCATGGCGCCACTGGAAGGTGAACAAGCCATCGAGCAGACGCATGTTATGGAGGAAATCTGGAACCTCTTGCTGCCGAAGGCCGAAGCGTCGGCAGACATTTCAGTCGACAGCAACTATCGTCATATTCATGCCGACGGCTATCCGGTGAAACCGCCCGGAAAATTTCCCAACCGCGGGAACCCGCATTCCATTTCGAAAAAGAACTACAATCTGAAAGTCCCTCTGGTGCCGCACAAGAACTCCAGCGCAACCAGGGCGCAGGGGGCGGTTTTTGGCATTGCGGTGAACGGTGTGGTCATGGACCCTGGCACGGCGGAGTTCTGGCAAAACGACCGGCGCTCGGGATGGAACTACGAGGCGCTGGGCGGTGCTTGCAAGCTGGGTCTTGATCGGTACAACGCCCATGTCCAACCGGATGGCACCTACCATTATCATGGCATTCCGACCGGCGTCATGGCCTCCAAGGATGGTAAGTTAGTGCCTGCCTTGTTGGGATTTGCCGCGGACGGCTTTCCCATCTACGGCCCTTACGGCTATTCCGACCCCAAGCGGAATTCGGGTCTCAAGAAGCTGAACAGCAGCTACAGGGTGAAGAAAGGCAATCGGCCGGGCGGGCCGGGCGGGCCGGGCGGGCGCTACAACGGCAAGTTCACACAGGATTGGGCCTATGTTGCCGGCGCCGGCGATCTTGACCAGTGCAACGGGCGTTTTGCGGTTACGCCGGAATATCCGAACGGCACGTATCACTATGTGCTGACGGATGCATTTCCTTTCATTCCGCGCTGTTGGATGGGCAATCCCGACAGCAGCTTCATGCGCTTGAAACGAGCTGGCATGAGAGGCGAGATCCAGAACGAGAGCGATCTTCCCACGGTCGATTTTGCGGCGTTGTCGGACAACAGCGAGGCTGCCGTCGTGCTTGTTCAGGCACAGGGCGGACACCCGCCACGTTTTCTGCATGGAGGTCGCCCACCGCCCCCGGGCCTTGGATCTGGCCATGGACCAGGCTTTGGCTCGCGCAACGGAGGTCCTCCACCCGGTGCAAGGCCGGAAGCCGGGCGTGGGGGGAGATCTCCCTGCAGCGGCAGCTGAACGGAAAAAGTGCGTGACATCCACGCACTTTTTTGGAAATGAAACATTCAAAAATTCGAAACTTGGAAAGAAAGGAAATCACATGAAATCGATCACGCTCGGAGCCGCACTCATTCTGGCAACCGTGGGCTCATGTATTGCCGCAGAAGGGCCTGGGGCGCATTTCATCGAAAACTGGGATCTGAATGGTGACGGTGCAGTGACCGCTGAAGAAGCGCGGGAACGGCGCGGCAATGTCTTTGCCAGTTTCGACGCCAACGACGATGGTTTTCTGGATGCAGAGGAATATGTCCTCTTCGATGAGGCAAGAGCCCAGGATCAGGCAGAGAATGAGCCCAAAGGAATGGGGAAAGGTGCAAGAAACCCGGCAAACGGCATGCGCCTTGAAGTCAATGATATCGACGGCGACGGCAAGGTTTCTGAAGCCGAGTTTCTCGACAACGCATCCTCCTGGATCGAAATGATCGACCGCAACGGCGACGGGGTCGTAACAGTTGCGGATTTCGGTCCACGCGGGTGAAACGAACCACCCGGATAATGGGTAAAAGCGGCCATCCGACTTGACAGGTGGCCGCGCTGGGGGAACCTTGCCGGGCTCATGTTCGAGGAATTCAGTAAGGCATCATGACCCAGCAGCCGCCCAAGAGCACTTTTTCCGCCTGTCCGCACGATTGTCCGTCGACCTGCGCGCTGGAGGTGCATTTTTATCCGCATGGCGACGTACGCCGGCTGAATGGTGCCAAGGACAACACCTATACCGCAGGCGTTATCTGCGCCAAGGTCGCGCGTTATCCCGAACGGCTTTACCACCCGGACCGGCTGTTGAAGCCGCTTCGGCGCACCGGCAAGAAAGGTGAAGGCCGTTTCGAGGAAATCTCTTGGGATGCGGCGCTGGATCTGATTGCTGAAAAGTTCCTGGCTGCGGAAACCGAATTCGGGGCCGAAAGCGTCTGGCCCTATCACTATGCCGGTACGATGGGGATGGTGCAGCGGGACAGTATCCACCGGCTGCGTCATACCAAGGGCTACTCGCGTCAGTTCGACAGTTTCTGCACCAACATGGCCTGGACAGGCTATGTCGCCGGCACCGGCAAGTTGGCAGGGCCTGATCCGCGTGAAATGGCGGTTTCCGACCAGATCGTCATCTGGGGTACAAATCCGGTCGCGACCCAGGTCAACGTGATGACCCATGCCATTGCCGCCCGCAAGAAACGCGGCGCACGCATCATTGTTGTTGACGTCTATGAGACCGAGACGATGAAGCAGGCGGACATCGGCATCATCCTGAAACCCGGCACGGATGCCGCGCTTGCCTGCGCTGTCATGCATGTGCTCTTCCGCGACGGCCATGCCGACCGGGATTACCTGGAAACCTACACGGATTGTCCAGCCGAGCTGGAAGCGCATCTGAAAACGAAGACACCGGAGTGGGCTGCTTCGATCACGGGGCTGGACGTCTCAAGGATCGAGGAGCTGGCGCAGCTGATCGGTTCGGTCAAGAAGACCTATTTCCGGCTCGGCTACGGCTTCACCCGGTCGCGCAATGGTGCAGTCGGCATGCATGCTGCCAGTTCCATTGCCGCTGTCACCGGCTGCTGGAAGGAAGAGGGCGGCGGCGCCTTCCACAACAACGGCGCGATCTATCAGCTCAACAAGGAAATGATCGAAGCCGGCTCGCTGAAGGACCTGGCTGTGCGTGCCCTCGACCAGAGCCTTGTCGGCCGTATTCTCACGGGCGACGAAGCGGCGTTGCTTGGTGGTCCGCCGGTGAAGGCGATGCTGATTCAAAATACCAACCCGGTTTCCGTGGCACCGGAGCAGGACCTGATAAAGCAGGGGTTTGCGCGCGAGGACCTCTTCACCGTCGTCCATGAGCATTTCATGACAGAGACCGCGCAGATGGCAGACATCGTGCTGCCGGCAACCCAGTTTCTGGAACATGACGACCTTTATAAAGGCGGCGGACACCAGTATCTGATGCTGGGTCCCAAAGCTGTTGAGCCGCCGGAAGGTCCTAGGGAAAATATATTTGTTATCAACGAGATCGCCAGGCGCGTTGACTCAAAACCTCACCCCGGATTCGATATGAGCGCACGCGACCATATCGACTGGCTGTTGCGCAATTCCAACTATGGAACGCTCGCAGACCTGGAAGCGGGAAAGTGGATCGATCTGCAGCCTGATTTCGAAACGGCGCATTATCTCAACGGTTTCGGTCACGCAGACGGCAAGTTCCACTTCAAGGCTGACTGGGGTCGTTCCTCTGCTCCCAACAAGCCGGAAGACGGCACAATCTTCGGTCCCTGGCAGACGATGCCGGAGTTGCCGGACCAATGGGACAGCATCGAACTTGCAGACGAGCAGCATCCGTTCCGCTTGGTGACATCGCCAGCCCGCTCTTTCCTGAATTCCACGTTCAACGAGACCGACAGCTCGAAGAAGAAGGAAGGCCGACCGGAGGTCTGGTTGCGTCCGGAAGAGGCAGAGCGTTTCGGCATCGAAGACGGTGCCAAGGTGAAGATGGGCAACCGGCGCGGTGTCGTGACTTTGCATGCGCGATATGTTGCGACCGTCGCGCCCGGAACCGTGATTTCGGAAGGGATCTGGCCGAACGATGCTTTCGAGGATGGCCGCGGCATCAACACGCTCACCGGCGCCGACCCGGTGGCGCCCTATGGTGGCGCGGCGTTTCACGACACGGCCGTGTGGGTGAGGGCCGTCTGACGCTGACTGCCGGTTTGTTAGGTAATTGCGGCCCATCCTTCGAGATGCGAGCGAACTCGCTCCTCAGGATGAGGCGGACGTGCATTCAGACGCAAGCAGAGCAGCACACGCATCCTCATTCTGAGGAGGTGCGAAGCACCGTCTCGAAGGATCGGCCACTTGCTCCATAGCCTCTCAATTTAAGAAAAGAAAAGGCGGTGCATCGCCCGTCCGATGTCACCGCCTGCCTCGGGAAAGTCTGGTCGTCGGTCCGGCTTGGGGCTTCCGAACGTCAGACCTGGCTTTCCGAGGATTGGGAAACGGGTGTGGCCAGCTTGCCTTCTTCCGCCTTGTAGAAATACTGGCTTGAGACCAGCCAGCCCTTGAGCGGTCGAAGCATAGGAATGCAGGTCACCAGGATCAGCGGCAGGGTCGTCACCAAATGCACCCAGTAAGGGGCTGTAAACGCGATTTCGAGCCAGATCGCAAAGGCGACTGCGGGAATGCAGCCGAAGCAGATCACGAAAAACGCGGGCCCGTCCGCAGGGTCGGCAAAGCTGTAATCAAGTCCGCAGTGGTCGCATTTCGGCTTCAGCTTCAGGAAGCCGTCGAAGATGGAACCTTCGCCGCAACGCGGGCAGCGGCCCTTGATGCCGGTGCGGATCGGCGGAATTTGCGGCCAGCTTTGTGGAGTGGTCATGGAACACCTTTTCCTGCGAGAGGTCTTCCGGTTCGAGCCGGAGACGTTAATCCAGTCAATATTTGAATGAATGGATATGTTTGCAGTCAAAGATAAAGCAAATTGCTTGCGTAGCAAGCCGATCGCCTGCGGCAGATTGGCAGAGGGTTGTGTGCAGTCTTTGCCTTTTCGTTCAGAAGTAGGTGGAGGTCTTGTCCGGCGTTGACGCCAATGCCTCGGAAATGACCCTGAACGCGCTATCGATCTGAGCGCGATCATGTGGTCCGCCCAGACAGAGCCGCACGGATTCATCCGCCTTTCCGGCAATCGTGAAGGCGTCGCTTTCCACAACGCCAACAGCCTGGTTCCTCATCTGGCTGACAAAGGCCGGACGAGACCAGCCTTCCGGCAAGGCAAGCCAGATATGAAATCCGTCAGGGTCGGCTTCAAACTTCTGGCTTTTCAGATAGCGGGCGGCCAGTTCCTGCCGGGCCGCGCTTTCGCTTCGGATGTGCCGAAGCAGGGCTCTGGCAGTGCCATCTTCGATCCAGCGCGTGGCCAGGGCTGTCGTGAGCGGTGAAATCATGACGCTGGACGTGCGCTGTGAACGAGCGAACTGCCATGCAGCGCTCCGGTCCGGGGCAAGGACGTGGGCGAGCCGGAGACCGGCTCCAACGCTTTTCGAAAGAGAGCCGATGTACCAGGTGATATCCGGAGCAAGAGCGGCTATCGACTGGACCTGCTTGCGGCTGAGCTGGCCGTAGGGATCATCCTCCAGGATCGGCACGCCGTTGCGTTGCGCGACGGCCGCAAGGTCGCGGCGCCGCTGCTCGGAGAGGGTGCGAGTGGTTGGGTTGTGAAGAGTAGGATTGAGATAGAGTGCCTTCAGGCGACCGTCGAGACAGGCTTTGCGAAAGGCCTCCGGATCAATGCCTTCTTCGTCACTCGACAAGCCACAAAGCTCCAGTCTGAGTTGTCCGCAGATGGAGCGGATCCCGGGATAGGTGACGGCTTCGCATGCGATCCGGTCACCCGGCTCGCAAAGCGTTGCAAGAATGCCGGCAAGGGCTGCCTGAGCGCCGGGAGCAAACAGAATATCTTCCGGGTCGGGTTTGAGGCCAACCCCGGCAAGCCAGCGTGCTGCAGCCTGGCGGTCCGGGTCCTTTTCAGAAATTGTCTGGTATCGAAGCAGCGGAATGAGGTCGGCCGAAAGCGCCGCGAGCCCCTCTTTCATACGGGCAATCAGGCCGGGGTCACTGACTTCCGGCGGCAGGTTCATGGAAAAGTCCGGAGGTGACAGCCGCTTGGCATCACGTGTTGCAACGCCGCCGCCCAGCACGCTGTCGGGGCCGGTGACGAATGTGCCGCTGCCAACCATGGAGGAGATAGCGCCACGCCTGCGGGCTTCGGTGTAACCGCGTGCAACGGTGGTGAAGTCAAGCCCGAGCCGGGCTGCCAACTGGCGCTGCGCAGGAAGCCGGTCTCCAGGCGAAAGGCGTCCGGTGCGAATATCTTCTTCAATGGCGTCCGCGATCGCGGCATAGCGCGGAGCACTGCTGGCGGAAAGGTCAGGACACCATTCGGTCATGAAGAATTGCTTTCAAATTGACTGGATATTGACTGTATACAGAGGTCGTGCCGGGATGTCACCAATCATTCGCTTCAGGGTGGGGCACCCAGTGGAGCTTGCGAACAATGGACGGCTGGCGAACAGCGCGCGTGCTGAACGGTCTTTGTGTCCAGGAAGATGTGGTCGTGACGAACGCGTGGCAGCGAGCTGGCAGCAAGGCCTTCTCGATGTCAGCTGGTTTTATCCTCGGTCCAAAACCTCAACGGCCAGCACTGTCGGCAAATGGCGGGCAATTTCCTGCCAGGTCTCACCTTCATCCAGGCTGGCGAAAACCGAGCCTGAGTTTGTGCCGAAGTAGAGCCCGGCGGGGTCTCGTGTGTCGCCGCCCATCGCCTGACGCAGAACCGTGAAGAAGCAGGCTTCCTGCGGAAGGCCCTCGCGCTTGTCCCGCCAGGTTCGGCCACCGTCATCGGACTTCCAGACGGCTGCTGCCGCACCGGGTGGAAACCGGCCTTCGGTGTCTCCGTTAAGTGGGAGAGTCCAGATGGTGTCAGGATCTCGCGGATGAACGCGGATCGGGAAGCCGAAGGTGGAGGGCAGGCCGTCGGTGATGTTGTCCCAGTTGAGCCCGCCGTCTGCGGATCGCCAGACGCCGTGGTGGTTCTGCTGATAAAGCAGGTCATTGTCGCCAGGTGCACGCATCATGTTGTGAACGCAATGGCCGGTCTCGCCGTCGCGCGGGGAGGCAGGGTGATCATGTCCCTCACAGGCGGCCGCGTTGGACAGCCGGTTGCGTCGCTCCCAGGTCATGCCGCCATCTTCGCTGGCGAAAACGCCTGCGGCTGAAATGCCTATCCAGAGCTTTTTCGGATTGTCCGGGTCGGAAACGATCGTGTGCAGCACAAGGCCGGCCGCACCCGGGTTCCAGCTGTCTGCGGACGGATGATTGGCAAGCCCTTCCAGATGCGCGAAGCTCTTGCCGCCATCCCGGCTGGCGAGAAATCTTGCGGGCTTGGTGCCGGCGTAGAGCGTGCCGTGGGCATACCCGAGCGACCAGATTTGCGAAAAGTCGTCCGCAAAAGGCAGGTCCTGAGGTGTCCAATTCAAAAACTTGGCCGTCTCGGGATCATTGGCTGCCCAGTCGTCGAGCGTCCCTTTGGTCAGTCGGGTGACCTCCCATGTCTCGCCGCCGTCGACAGAACGCCAGACGCCCGCGCCGGACCATTCGCCGCCGCCGCCGGCCCAGATCGTACCGCTTTCCGGATCGCCGATCACGTGATTGATCGGCCAGCCATCGCAGAAAGGTCCCTTTACCTTCCAGCCTCCACGGTCACTTCCACCGTTCAGCAGGAACGCTCCCTTGGTGGTCCCGACAAGCACCGTTACACCCGAAGTCATGGTTTGCCTCCTCCAGAAACCGGTGGAGCTTAACACGAGTTTTGTTGGTTGCAGATGGGCTTCGTTGCTCCTTTACGGCGTGATGTGGCCTAAAGGAAAAGAGACGCCTAACTGGTTCTGTTGGTCTCGAGGAACTGGATCTTCTCGCGGTACCAGTGAAGCGGTAGACAGTGGGAGCGTGCCGGTAGCAAACTGCCGGCACATGCAAGCAAGCCATGCCCTTTCCGGAGATGATCATGCCTGAAAACCTTAGCCATTGGACCGCGCGTCCCCGGCCGGAGCACAAGCCGATTGAGGGCCGTTACGTTGTTCTGGAGCCGCTTGACCCGGTACATCATACGTCCGGGCTATTCGAAGCTTCCGATGTGCCGGACGGCGATCAGAAATTCCGCTGGCTGCCTGAGTATCCGCCGGAGACGGAGACTGATTTCCGCGGGTGGGTGGAAAAGGCTGCAGCCAGCAAGGATCCGCTCTTTTTTGCAATCGTGGACAAGGAAACCGGCAAAGTTGCCGGACGGCAGACGCTTATGCGGATCGACGAGGCCAACGGTGTCATCGAAATTGGAAATATCTATTGGGGGCCTCTGATCTCGCGCAGACGTGGGGCGACCGAAGCCCTCTATCTGTTCATGAAATATGTGTTCGATGATCTCGGTTACCGGCGCTTCGAATGGAAGTGCAACAACGACAACATTCCGTCCAGGCAGGCCGCCTTGCGTTTCGGTTTCAGCGAGGAGGGCGTCTTCCGGCAGCATCTTGTCGTCAAGGGTCTCAATCGCGATACGGCGTGGTTCTCCATGATCGACAAGGAATGGCCGGCGCTGAAAAAGGGCTATGAAGCCTGGTTGGCCGCGGAGAATTTCGAGCCATCCGGAGAGCAGAAGCGCAAACTTGGCGCGTGTCTTGCGGATGCTGCAAAGAGCGGTCAATCATGAGCGATCGGCGCCAGCCGGATTCGCCAGACGAGACCTATCGATGAACTCCAGACATATCGGCATCTTGCAGCCCGGGCATGCCCCCGACGAACTGGCACAGGAATTGGGCGACTACGATGCATGCTTCCGGCAGTTGCTGGCCGGTCGCGGGTTTTCCTTCACGACCTATGATGTCGAGGCGGGCCAGTTCCCCGATGGGCCGGAAGCAGCGGATTCCTGGTTGATAACCGGGTCCCGCCACGGAGCCTACGAAGACCACGACTGGATTCCGCAGCTTGAGGATCTTATCCGCGCTATCCACCAGAGCGAGCGCCCTCTGATCGGTGTTTGCTTCGGTCACCAGATCATTGCTCAGGCCCTTGGTGGTAAGGTGGAGAGGTCGCCCAGGGGATTTACCGCAGGCCCGGAAACCTATCGCGGTTTCGGTCACGAAAAACTGGTGCTCAATGCCTGGCATCAGGACCAGGTCACAATGGCGCCCAAGGGGCTTGAAGTTGTTGCAAGCAGTTCAGGTTGCCCGATTGCCGGGCTTCATCTGCCTGGCCGGATCCTGACATGTCAGCCGCATCCGGAAATAGATCCGGACTATCTTGCGGGCATTGTGAAGCTGCGCGGATATGTTTTGAACGACACGCAGCGCGCTGATCTGCCGAAACGGATCGAGACCATGCCTCTTGATGCGAACAAGGCGGCAGATCTCTTTGCAATGTTCCTGTCGGGCGAAGAAATCGGGATGCTTTTGCCCGGTAACGCCGAAGCCTGATCTGCAGAGCCAACCATGCCCGTTCAATCGCAATGCTCGAATTTGCGAAGGTAGAACTTTATTTGGATCTAAACGCTAATTTGAACTTCTCGCGCTTGCAGGTGTTTAGGGGCGTGGCGGATCGTTGACTGCGACAAGGACCCGTCGGTGCCCTATGACCGCACCTACATGGCCTGTGCCTATGTCATCATGAAGTCTGGCTTTGTCGGTACGGCACTTACGGTTGCGCGTTACACCACGTTTGCTCAACCAGAAGGCCCCTCAAGCTTCAATACGTTTTATGAACTGACATTGAGCGACTGGGAGCAGGCTGTCGGGCTGACATGTCCCGGTCTCGACGGCGTACAGAAAATCCTGCGCTTTGCTCTCTGACGAAAAAGGCAATCGACTGTCTCCTGTCGATTGCCTTTGTTTTTTCCGGGCCGACCGCTCGAAGGTCAGTGGCTCTTCGCGGCTGACTTGCCTCTGACGAGCCGCCAGACCGGCAGGATCACCTTGCTGGTCACCGGGATCAGCAGCATGCCGAGTGCAAGGCCGAATAGACCGTCCAGGCTTGCCGTTACCACCCATGTGAGGAAGCCTTGAGCGACCTGTACCGAATGAGCGACGTTGTGGGCAATGTCGTGGATGATGCCGTAGATCTGCCCGAAGCCCAGAACGTCCATACCATGCAGCACGATGGAGCCACCGACCCAAAGCATGGCGGCGGTGCCAACTGTCATCAGCAGTTTCATGAAGCCGGGCATGGCTTTCACAATGCCGTGGCCGATGGCGCGGGTCAGCGACAGGCGGCCTCTGCGCGTCAGCATCAGGCCGAAGTCGTCCGCCTTTACCAGCAAGGCAACGGAGCCATAAACGAGAACGGTGATGCCGATTGCGACCACTGCAAGCGTAGCAGCTTCCATCCAGATGGTGCTTTCAGGAATCTCGGCGAGGGCGATCGTCATGATTTCCGCCGACAGGATGAAGTCGGTCTTGATGGCGCCGGAAACCTTCTGTTCTTCCAGATGCAACGGGTCGGCAACGAAGCCTTCCGGCTCGTCGGCGTCATGATGATGTGGCTTGAAGATGTGATAGATCTTTTCCGCCCCCTCAAAACACAGGTAGGCGCCACCCAGCATCAGCAACGGTGTGATGATACCTGGTAAAAACTCATTGAGTACGAGGCCGGCAGGAAGCAGGAAGATCAGCTTGTTCTTGATTGATCCCTTCGCGATCCGCCAGACGATCGGAATTTCGCGTGCAGGGGAAAATCCGGCGACATATTTCGGAGTGACGGCTGCGTCGTCGATTACGGCTCCGGCCGCTTTCGCGCCCGCCTTGGCCGCCTGGCCGATCACGTCATCCGCGGAGGCCGCGGCAATCTTGGCGATTGCGGCAACGTCATCGAGTAGGGCAAGCAATCCGCTCATGGCAGCTCCAGGTCTGTGTCCGTCCGGGGCAAGGATATAGCGTGTTGCCGGGTGAGGGGCCAGTAAAGAGACCCCATATTCCTGAAACAGATTGCACCGGAACGAATTGGCCTGAAGTTGGTTACGCCATCGCCGCCAGTGTCGTGCTTTCCTGCGGAAATGCCGTGAAGGCCTCCGCAGACTTGCGGCGTTGCTTCGGCATCGGGTTTGGAACAGCAGACAACAGGCGGCGTGTGTACGGGTGCTGGGGGTTTTTCAGAATCTGTTCGGTTGGACCGGTTTCGACAATCTCGCCCTTGTACATCACGGCAATGCGGTGACTGACCCGCTCCACCACGCCGATATCGTGTGAGATGAACAGGAACGACAGACCTTCCGTGCGTTGCAGTTCCAGCATCAGATCAGTGATCTGCCGGGCAATGGAAACATCCAGCGCGGAAACCGCTTCGTCCGCAATAATGAGTTTCGGTTCCACCGACAAGGCACGCGCAATGCACAGACGCTGACGTTGTCCGCCGGAGAATTGGTGCACGAAGCGATTGATGGCATCGCGCTCCAATCCAACCCTTTCAACCAGATCCGCTGCGAGTTCCTTCTGGTCCTTGCGCGAGACAAGGCCGTGGATCCGTGCCGGCTCCGTGATCAGCTCATGTACCGGAAGCCGCGGATTGAGGCTCGCATAAGGGTCCTGAAACACCATCTGCATGTCCTTCCGCGTTTCGCGGAGCGCCTGCCGGGAGGAGCTGTTCAGAACATGACCGTCAAGCCGGACAGATCCGCTTTCAGGTTCGATCAGGTGCAGAATGGATCGAGCCAGGGTCGACTTGCCGCAACCGGATTCGCCAACCAGACCAAGCGTCTCGCCACGCGCAACCTTCAGCGAAACGCGGTTCACGGCCAGAACGCCGTCGGATTTCCTGGAAAACAGGCCGGATTTGCCGGCAAATCGTGTCGACAGTTGCTCAACATCCAGCACTGTCTCGGTCCCGGCCTGCTGCGTGCTGGTTCCGGAACCCGGTTTCGGCGTTGCCGCCATCAGCGCCTTTGTGTAGGCAGCCTTCGGCCTTTCGAAAAGATCGTGAACGCTGGCTTCTTCCATCTTTTCACCGTTGCGAAGCACGACGACCCGGTCGGCAATTTCGGCAACAACGCCCATGTCATGTGTGATGAACAAAACGCCCATGCCGATTTCGGCCTGAAGGTTCCGGATCAGTGTCAGGATCTCTGCCTGGGTGGTGACATCCAGAGCCGTTGTCGGTTCATCGCAGATCAGCAGTTTGGGCCTGCAGGCGAGCGCCATTGCAATCATCACCCGTTGACGCAGGCCGCCGGAAAGTTCGTGCGGATATTGCTGCAGCCGCCGCGCCGGATCCGGAATGCGCACCTGATCGAGGGCTTCTTCCGCGGCTTGCATTGCCTTGCGCCTGTCGAACTTCCGGTGGCGGATGAAGACCTCGCCAACCTGGTCGCCGATTTTCAGAACCGGGTTGAGTGAGGTCATCGGCTCCTGAAAGACCATGGAAATGGCATTGCCGCGCAGAGCTGTCAGCTGTGCATCCGACAGGCTTCGCAAGTCATGGGAGCCATCACCATCGTTCAGGCGGATGCTGCCCCCGCCAATCGTTCCACCTTCTCGTTCGATCAGCCGCAGGATGGAAAGTGCCGTGGCCGATTTGCCGGAACCGGACTCTCCGACCAGCGCAAGTGTCTCGCGCGCATGAATTGCAAAGGAAATTCCCTTCACGGCTTCATGAGTACCGAAAGAAATCCTGAGGTCCTGAACGTCCAGTACCGGCTTGGTCATTTGAGGTCTCCGCGGCGTCTTGCTGCAAATTCCGGGTGCTGGTTGAAGTCCGGTAGCGGCGGTGTCCAGCGGTCGGCATGAGGCTTGAACGAATGGGCAATCGGGTCGAGGCCCTGCACCTGCCAGGAGACGGTTTCGCCAAGCTCAAGCAAACCGAAGGCACCTGCAGGTTCGCCCCTGGTGGTGAAGCTTTCGGTGAGCGACTGCTGTGTCAGATGGGTAATGCCGTCCACCGTGGTGATTGTGTTCCAGTGAACGTGGCCGGACAGACAGACCACCGGCTGCCGGGACTGCGCCAGTGCCGCGCGGGCACGTTCTGCCATCGGGTAGGTCGAAGCTGAGGGATTGCGTTCGAAGTAGTAGTTACCGATCTGGCCATGACCGGAAACGGGAACGTGGCTGAGCACCAGAAGAGGCTTGTCCGTGTTCTGTGCAACGCGTGACAGCCACAAGAGATCGGCCTCATGGAGAATGAACCCGGAATGCTCCGGCGTCCGATGGATCTTGCTGTCTGCGCGCCACAGCGCAATTTTCCAGTCACCTGCATCAAAGGTCGCGTTGGCGAGGGACTGACCGAGGATTTCCTCGTTGTCCGAAACATCCAGGTGATCGCGGTCGTGATTGCCGTTGATGTGGTGGACCGGAGCATTGACGGCCTTGAAGGCGTCGGCGACTTCGCGTTCCAGCTGAAGGTCCGTGTCGCGGTCCATATCGGAAATCCGATCGCCCAGATCGACGACGAAATCGGGGGCAGCATCGTTGGCGAAACGGGCAAACTCGGCCATCAGGTCGAGGGCAGTGTCACCGCGCTTGGTCGCGGAAGGTTTGCCGTGGTGGATGTCGGCGACAACAGCAATGCGTACGGACACGTTGAATTTCCTGAATTGATCAAAGGGTAGGGAGAGCGCCGCCGGTGTACCGGCGGCGCTTTTTTGCTTAGTTGAACGAAATGGAGCCGGCGCGGAAGTCGAGCACGTAGGGAATGTGACCCGGCTTGGGAGCCCAGTTGACGTTGGTCTTCATCGCCCAGCTTTCATATGGGCGATACAGCGGCAGCACCGGCGGATCCTGCTTGATGCGCTCCATCAGCTCCGCATAGGCTGCGCGACGCAACTCGACATCACCGTTAAAGCGGAACTGCTCCCAGCTCTTGGCGTAGTCTTCGTCCGTGTTGAAACGGCCTTCGGATTCAGACGGACCATTCGGAGCCCACATGACGCCGAAGCTGCCGAACGGGTCGGCGAAATACATCGGGTTGGACCAGTTGCGGGTCATCATGTCAGGGGAGTTGCCGCTCCATTTGTCCTGGACGTTGACCTTGCCCTTGATACCGACTTCCGCCCACATCTCCATGATGGCCTGGGCCGCCAGAAGGCCGTTGGTGTAGTAACCGGGAGCGGTGTCGTAGGTGATTTCGAAGCCGTCGTAGCCTGCTTCCTTGAGCAGTTCCCTGGCTTTCTCCGGATTGTATTCGAAGGTGGTCAGCTCCGGCTGGTACAATTCGCCGAATTCCGCAAGCGTGTGCGTGGACGGAACCACGGCCTTGCCACCCCACAGGGCTTCGTTCAGCGTGTCACGGTCGATGGCGAGCGACAGGGCCTGACGGATGCGGGCATCCTTCAGTTTCGGATGGTTCACATTCATGATCATGACGTGGAAGAGGGCAGTGGCGCTGCCGGCGGCCTTCATGTCCGGATCGTTCTCGATCAGCTGAAGCTGGTCAGGTGCGATGTTGGTGACGATGTCGGCTTCACCTGTTTTCAGGGCCGTGATGCGTGAAGCAGTCTCCGGCATATGCCGGACAGTGACCTTGTCGAGCGGTGCCTTTTCGCCCCAGAAGTCGTCAAAACGTTCCCAGACCACTGTTTCGCCCGGCACGAATTCGGCAACCTTGTATGGGCCTGTGCCGACCGGCTTCAGGGAAAAGGCTTCAAAGTCGTCATGCTCAAGCTTGTCCGGGTCGCCTGCAAGGCTCTTGGTGTAAGCTTCCGGAATGATCATGACCTGCTGCAGGTTCAGCAGTGTTTCCCAAAGAGGCTCCGGGCGCTTTGCATGGATGCGCACGGTGAGATCATCGACCTTCTCGGCCTTCTCGAAGTTTTCAAGACGGTCCCGGGCACGCACCTGATAGGGTGGGAAGTCAGCCTGATACATCCGGTTCAGCGAGAACACGACGTCGTCGGCGGTCATTTCGGCACCATTGTGGAACTTTACGCCTTCACGCAGTTTCAGTTCCATGATCGTCGGTTCGACAAGTTTCCATTCTGTCGCAAGGCCCGGCTGCCATTCAGTGTCGGTGGTGTCGTGGTTCTTTGCGATCAGCGTATCGAAGGCGTTGTAGTAGAACTGTGAGCCGACATTAGAGTGATCGCGACCCGGATCGAGGTAGCTGGACACGTTGGCTGCACCAACGGTGAGTTCTGTTGCGAAGGCACTTGTCGCCATGAGCGAAGCAAGAGCGGTGGTTGCCAGTAGTTTGGTCATATCGAGCCTCCAAGGCTGCTAGGGTGGAGCGTTGGCCGTTCCGGCTTCTGTGGTTGGGTTCGGTCAGCGGGACCTGAGACGGACATCCGCCTTGTCGCGCAGCCAGTCGCCAAGGATCTGGACTGCGAATGTAAGGAGCAGGATCACCATCGCGGGGGCGAGAACGATCCAGGGGGCCGTCGGCAGGTAGTCGCGGCCGATGCCGACCATCGATCCGAGCGTTGCGGTTGGCGGTTGAACGCCGAGACCGAGGAAAGACAGGGTCGATTCCAGGATGACGATGTTGGAAAAGTTCAGTGTGAACTGGACGACGATCGGCGAGACGACATTGGGCAGGATGTGCCTCACCGCAATCCGGAGCGGCGTAGCACCTGCTGCACGTGCCGCTTCGACAAAGGGCATCTGGATAAGCTTCTTCACTTCACCACGCACGATCCGCGTGTATTGCTCCCAGCCGTAGACACCGAGCACGAGGATCATCACGTCCAGGGATGAGCCCATGACTGCCAGAATGAGAAGGGCGATCAGGGTGAAGGGTATGGCGATCTGCGCGTCGACCAGGCCCATGATGACCTCTTCGAAAACACCGCCGATGATGCCGGCCATCAGACCCAATGTACCGCCGATCAGTAGACCGATAACGGCTCCAGCAAGGGCGAGTGCGAAGGTCAGCCGCAGGCCGTAGATGCAGCGGGAGAAGATGTCCCGGCCGAGTTCGTCGGTGCCGAAATAGAAGCCGTCCTTGTAGCGTTCGAACCCGATTGGCGGACGCAGGCGGGAAATGAGACTTTGGGCATTCGGGTCGAAGGGGGCAACCCAGGGGGCGGCGAGTGCCGTCACGATCAGGATCAGGCCGATGAGAAGCGCGATCCGGACAATCCAGTTCGCATCCGACCAGATCGGCAGACGGTATGTTCTTGTGCCGGTATTACGCGGCGAAGACAGGTTGGGTGTTGCGTCGGTCATGCGCTTATCCCTTGGCAAGGCGGATGCGCGGATCCGCGAAGGCGTAGGCGATGTCAACCACTGCGTTGATCACGATGACCGCGACAGCGACGGACAGGACACCGAACTGGAGGACTGGGTAGTCACGCAGGATGGCGGACCGGACGAGGAGATCGCCGATACCGGGCCATGCGAAGATCGATTCCACGACAACGCTACCCGCCGCCGCGAGGCTGGCGATCTGTAGTCCGACCACGGAAAGCAGCGTGATCGACGCGTTGCGCAATCCGTGCTTCAGAATGACGATCCACTCCGGCAGGCCCTTGGCACGGGCTGTGCGCATGTAGTCCTGGCTGAGCACGTCCAGCATGGCGTTGCGAGTGAAGCGGGTGATCGCAGCAACCAGCGTGCCGGAAATGGCAAGCGTCGGCATGATGAAATGCAGCGCCGTTCCATCGCCAATGACGGGCAGCCAGTTGAGCGTGTAGGCAAAGATCAGCACCAACAGGATGCCGATGATGAAGGACGGCACGGCATATCCGAGAAAGGCGATCACCATTACCACGCTGCCGATGATGCTGGTGCGGTATATGGCGGCCAGAATACCGAGCGGTATGGACACTATCAGCGTGAAGCACACCGCGCTCAGCAGCAGTTTCAAGGATGGCCAGGCACGTTCGAGAACGATTTCCGAAACCGGCCGCCTTTCCAGGAAGGACAGTCCGAACTCGCCCGAAAACACCGAGCTGAGATAGCGCCAGTATTGGGTGCCGATGGAGGAATCCAGACCGTAGTAAGCGATCAGGAGGGCCCGGTCTTCCTTGGTGATGCCTTCGCCGAGAACGAAGTCGACCGGATTTCCGGAAAGCCTGGTGGCGAAGAAGACGAGCGTCACGATGAGGAACAGGGTGATCGCCATCCGCAAAAGGGTTCGCAGAACGTAGGTCAACATGCGCTCGCCTCCACTGACGACGGGTGAGTGAGCGGTAACGTGTCTTCCACCGGAGCGCCGTTCGCGAGCGGCGAGGGCGTTGCGACGAGGTGAATGAAATCGAGACCGGCAAGGGTTGCCGCCGCACCGTCGGTCGCGGCGTTGTCGCCCACAAAGACAGCCTCGCTCGCCGGAACGCCCGCAGCTTCAAGTGCCGCGTTGATGAGGAACGGCTGAGGTTTGCCGATAACCCTTGGCGCGATCTCCGGACAGCACGCCTTGAAAGCTGCAAGCAGGGAGCCGGTTTCCGGCACCGGGCGACCGTCCGCATTCGGGTGGGAAAGATCCGGATTGGTCACGACCAGCTCTGCGCCTTGCTCCAGCAGTCGCAAGGCCTTTTCCAGTCCGGTCAGGGTGAACTTTGTATCCCGGGCAAGCAGGACGACGTCGGTCCGGTCGTTCGCACGCTCAAGGCCGAGCTCTGTTGCAAGAGCGTGAAGCGGCTGTTCGGCTATTACATGGATGCGCGCGCCCGGACGTTCCGCTGCGATCGTGCGCACAGCCAGCTCACCTGCAAGAAAGATGCTTTCCTGCGGCAGCGGCAGTCCGATTGCGTTCAGTTTTGCCGATAGCGTGACACTTGTGTCGGCCGAGTTGTTCGAAACGATCGATACCCTTTTGCCGGCAGCCCGGACAAAATCTTCCGCGCCCGGCAATGCTCGTCCGGCAGCTATCAGGCAACCGTCCAGATCGCACAGGATTGCGGCATAACCGTCAACCTCCGCGGCGCCAAGCCATTGAATTGTTGTTGTTTTGCGAGTCCGCATTGCGACGTCCATATCTGTCCGGTTGCCTTTCGGTACCACCGATCGACATTGAGGATCCGCCGGTACGGCAGGCGGATTGTTCTGGTCAGGAAGGGCCGTGCTCCGTTGGCGTGGCCCGCTGAAATCGCAATCAAATTGTCGTCACTCTGTGACGCTGCCGTAACAGAGCGAACCTATGGTTTGAGGTGATCAAACCTTTGGCTTTGCTAATCGGAGAAAACCTGGAATGACACTTTCCCTGTCGCGCATTCGGGCGGTCAACGCGGTCGCGTCCGGAGGCTCATATGCTGCAGCGGCACGGGCGCTGAAGATTTCGCAGCCGGCCGTCGCGCGTCATGTCAAAGACCTTGAAGCGGAATTTGGTGTACGCCTGTTCGACCGGAAAAACGGTGTCTTGTCGCCAACCCCCCTGTGCAACGAGCTATGCGACGTCGCCGAACGCATGGCAGAAGCCGAACGCGCAGCAACACGGCTTTTGACCCGTCACAACACCTTGCTGAACGGTCGTTTGAAAATCGGATTGGGAAATTCGATGCCGGGCATGGCGTTGATCGCGCAATTTCTCAAGCGGCATCCAGGCATCGAAATCGCGGTGGAAACAGGTTCGCATGAGCGGATCACGCGGGCAGTGCTGACCCGCGAAGTCGACATCGGTGTGCTGCCGGATGTGCCTGCGGATGGCCGTTTCCGGCGCGCCTTGCTTGCAAGGCAGAATGTCGTTGCCATCGTCCATCCCGACAGCCCGCTTTCCCGGGAGCCGGCCGTGACCTGCGAACGGCTGATGGCCGAACCCCTGATTTTCCGGACAAGGGGATCCTCCACCCAACGGGTGGTCGACAGGGCCTTTCGTTCTGCCGGGTTCGAGCCTTCGCCTCTTTTGACACTGGACACCCGTGACGCGGTTTATGAAGCAGTGGTCAATGGCCTCGGGGTCGGTTTCATGTGGCGGTTCGGAACCGGGCGAACCGATGTCGTTCACCGGGTTCCGGTCTCGGACATGCAACGCCAATACGAGGAAGTGGTTTTCTCGCTCGGCGACGAGCGCAGCATGCTGTTCGACGTTTTCTTTTCCGCCGTGGAAAGCTTCCGCACGGAGGCGGAGGTCATTCTGGACCACTAGCAGGCGAGGGGACGCCTAGGCGGTGATCGCCTCTGCAAGACGCACAGCGGACGCCACACCATCAATGACGGGTAACTTGAATTGCGCCGTCAGGTCGGCGGCCAGATCCGCCATGCCCGCGCAACCGAGTGCGATTGCGCCGATGCCGTCCAGTCTCAGAGCGGCCTGGATTTCCGCCTCGATCTTGTGCCGGGCATCGCTCTCGGGGTTTTCCAGTTCGAGAACCGGTACGTCCGATGCACGCACCCTGACACATCGGGCGGCAAGGCCGGTGCGCTGCAGGTTCTCTTCCAGCACCGGTACGGAGACGGACAAGGTGGTAACCACCGAAAACCGTTCGGCCGCCACGGAGGCAACATGGTAGGCCGCCTCGCCGATGCCAACCACCGGGACGCGGGATTTCGCCTTCAGTTCCCAAAGGCCGGTGTCGTCGAAGCATGCGATGATGACCGCGCTGATGCTTGGGTCGGTCTTCAGCGAGCGCTCGAAGAGATCGAACAGGCCGGGCAGGGCAGCCTCGCCATCGGCTGGTCCCTGAATGGCTGCCGGTCCCTCCAGTGGATTGATGGCCGTAATCCGGCTGAAGGGACCGGCTGCGGCGCGAGCAGCCGCCGCGATCTTCTGCGTCATTGAAGCCGTGGAATTCGGATTGATGACGAGGATGTGTATGTCGCGCATGTAAGGCCCTAGACCATGCCCTTTCCGGCATCCGAGCCGTGCCGTGACCTGCGTTTGTTCAGGATGACGACAATGGCCAGGAACAGGCCGATGATGCCGAAGGAGAAGGCGGTTGTCAGAGTGCCGAGCGCAAAGATCACCGGCGTCGTGACGTTTGTTGTCATGCCGTAGATTTCCAGCGGCAGCGTGTTGTAGCTGCCGGCCGTCAGAAGCGTGCGGGCAAACTCGTCATAGGACAGGGTGAAACCGAACAGGGCGACCCCGATCAGCATCGGCGCGATTATCGGCAGCACGACATGACGGACAGTCTGCCAGGCGCTTGCGCCCTGGTCGCGCGCGGCTTCCTCGTAGGATTTGTCGAAACGGTTGAAAACCGCGAACATGATCAATAGGCCGAAGGGCAAGGTCCAGGTCAGCTGCGCGCCGAAGCCCGAGGTCGACCAATGCACGGCAAGGCCGGACTGGGAGAAGATCAGGCCGACGCCGAGCGAAACCAGGATCGACGGGATCACCAGCGAGGTGATGATCAGATAGAAGATCGCACCGGACCCGGGAAACCGCTTGCGGAAGGCAAGGCCGCCCATGACGGAGACAACGACCGTTGTCACCATGACCATGAGGCCAAGCACGAGCGAGCGCGAGAAACTGCCCCAGATATCCCCGACGGCCTGTTGTTCGAACAGGTCGTGGAACCAGTGCAGCGAGACGCCGCGCATCGGGAAGGTCAGCCCGCCCTGCGGTCCCTGAAAACTCAGGATCGCGATGGTGACTGTCGGGCCATAGAGGAAAACCAGGAAAAGGCCAAAGAACGCGGCAAGCGCATAGAAGGAGCGCGAACGTTTTTCCATGATCAGAGCTCCTTCCGGATGTCGACGAAGCGCAGCAGGATCGAGATCACCAGAAGCACCGTGATCAGCAGGATGACCGCTGTTGCCGCGGCAGAGGGATATTGCAAAAGCGCGATGTCGTTGGAGATCAACCTGCCGACATTGGCCTTCTGGCTGCCGGACATGAAGCGCACGGTAATGAAGTCGCCCATCACCAGCGTGACGACAAAAATGGAACCGATCATGATGCCGGGTTTGGTCAGCGGAATGATGACGTTGGTGAGTGTCTGCAGACCGGTGGCGCCATTGTCATAGGCTGCCTCGATCAGCGAGCGATCGATACGCATCATTGTGTTGAAGATCGGGACCACCATGAACAGTGTGTAGAGGTGGACAAAGGCCAGGATCACCGAAAAATCGGAAAAGAGCAGCCAATCCAGAGGCTCGTCAATGACGCCCATCGAGATCAACGTGGAATTGGCGATGCCGTTGCGGCCCAGGAACGGGATCCAGGAAATCATGCGGATGATGTTGGATGTCCAGAACGGGATCGTGCACAACAGAAACAGAACGATCTGCCAGGTCAGCGTGCGCACGTGAAAGGCGAGGAAATAGGCAACGGTAAATCCGATCACCAGTGTGATCGCCCAGGTGATCAGCGCGTATTTCACCGTGTTGAAGAACACCTGGTAGGTCACTGGAGACGTCAGCAGGAATTCGTAGTTGTCGAACTGGAAGGCCGGGTAGATCGAGAATTCCGTCGCTCCCCAGAAACTCACCACGACGATCATGGCAATCGGCAGAACCAGGAAGAAGAACAGCACCAGCGCCAGAGGCAGCGACAGTAGCCAGCCGGTCATGGCATCGGGCAGGCGACTGAGGCTGAAGGGAGCCTTTGCACGAGCTTTTGCAGCCGGGGCCACGCTGGAAATGGACTGTGTCTGATCCGTCATGAAGGTCGGGTCCGGTAAGTAGAGAAGGCGGGTGTCATGCTCGCCCCGGGTGTCTTGAAGTGCCCGGGAAAAGTTTCCCGGGCACCAGTGTGTCGGCTCAGCCTCAGGCGGCGATGAACTCGTTCCACTTGCGAACCATGTACTGGTTCTCGTCCATGACAGCGTTCCAGCAGGCAACGGCACCCATGCGCTCGTAGAACGAGCCGCCGTCGCGGGTTTCGCCGGCTTTCGCCAGAACGTCACCGAACGGGTTGGTGATGTCGCCGGTGGCTTCCTTGCCTTCGAACCAGTAACCCCACTCGTTCTCGTCCATGTGGTTCTTGGAGGTTTCCGGCACGGCCGAGTAGTAGCCCTGGCGCATCAGGAAGCCGCCGACCCAGCCGTCGAGATACCAGTTGATGTATTCGTAGGCTGCTTCCAGTTCGAGGCCGGTCAAGCTCTTGGAGAGACCGATGCCACCACCCCACGACCGGTAACCTTCCTTGAGCGGCTGATAGACGCAATCGATGCCGCGGGACTTCACGGCAGTGATCGCCGGAGACCACATGGACTGGATCACGACTTCGCCGGACGCCATCAGGTTGACGCTTTCGTCGAAGGTCTTCCAGAAGGCGCGGAACTGGCCGTTTTTCTTGGCTTCGGTGAAGATCGCCATGGTTTTGTCGATCTCTTCGCGGGTCATGTTGCCCTTGTCGCCATACTGGATTTCGCCCATGGCTTCGCAAACCATGGCCGCATCCATGATGCCGATGGAAGAGATGTCGAGGATCGATGCCTTGCCCTTGAATTCCGGGTTCAGCAGTTCGGTCCAGCTTTCGATCGGGCGGCCGATCAGGTCCGGACGGATGCCGAGTGTGTCGGCGTTGTAGATGGTCGGGATGAGTGTCATCCAGCCAGTTTCTTCGGTGGCGAACGCCTTGCCGTCCGGACCGTCGACAAAGCCGACCGTATGCGGCGCGGTGCCCTGTGCGATCACGGATTCCGGCGTCAGCTTGCCGCTTTTGAAGATGCCGACGATCTTGTCGTAGTTCTTGATCTTGGAGGTGTCCATTGCCTGCAGGTTGCCGGTCGGCCAGACCTTCTTGCAGATCCAGTATTCGATGTCCGCAATGTCGAAGCTGTCCGGCTGGGTCGCCGCGCGCTGGGTGACGGCGTCACTGTCCAGAGCGGTCATTTCCAGGGTGAAGCCGAGATCTTCCTTCACCTTCTGCGCTACTTCGTTGAGGTTGGACACGCCGGTGCCGAACTGGCGCAGGGTCACGTCCTTGATGTTCTGTGCCCAGATGGTCGGGAAGCCGGTGATGGCTCCCGAACCCAGGGCCGCACCGGCAGCAGCAGCGCCGCCTTTCAGGATGCTGCGGCGGCTGACGCCTTTCTTGGTCATCTGTTCAGTTTTTCCCACTGTATCTGTCATGTTCTTACTCCTGTTCCCCTCTGGAGTTTGTTCGGCCTCGGGAGAAGGCCTTCGATCGGCAGCCTTCAGGCAGCCAGTTGGTGTGCGTCTTCCGGCTTCCATGTCAGGAAGACGGTTGCGCCGATTTCGATCGGGTCCTGGAAAAAGGCTTCGTCGGTGAGTGCGGCCGTCAGATCGCCGGCGCCCCCCGCATCAAGCGCGAGATTGACGGTGGAGCCGAGGTATTCGACGTCCTTGACGAAGGCCGTCAGAACGGCGCCGTCCTCTCCGGCCGCCTTTTTCACCCTCAACCTGTCTGCCCGCAGCGCGACCGAAGCGCCTTTCTGCTGCAGCACGTTGTGGCCGCCGATGAAGCGGGCGACGAACTCGGTTGTTGGCGTGTTGAACACATCGCGCGGGCTACCTGCCTGCTCGATCTTGCCGCCGTTCATGACGATGATGTCGTCCGCCAGCGCGAGGGCTTCGTCCTGGCTGTGCGTGACGTGGATGAAGGAAATGCCGAGCTCGCGCTGCAGCTTCTTCAACTCGAGCCGCATCTTGATACGCAGGAACGGATCGAGTGCCGACAGCGGTTCGTCAAGCAGAAGCACGGAAGGTTCGGTGATCAGGGCACGGGCCAGGGCAACACGTTGCTGCTGACCGCCGGAGAGCTGCGAAGGCAGCCGTTCCGCATACGCTGCCATATCCACCAGTTCCAGCAACTGACGGGCCTTCTTGAGCCGGACCGGTTTTTCGACACCCTTCATCTTCTGGGAAAAGGCGACGTTATCGACCACGGACAGATGCGGAAACAGCGCATAGTTCTGGAACATCATCGCCGTGCCGCGCCGGGCAGGTGGAAGATCGGTGATGTTGGTGCCACCCAGAACGATGTCGCCGGTGGAGACGCTCTCATGGCCGGCGATCATTCGCAGGGTTGAAGACTTGCCGCATCCCGATGGCCCCAGCAGGCAAGAATAGGTGCCGGCGGCGAATTTGTGATTGATCGCGTCGACCGCAATGGTCTCGCCATAGATCTTGGTGGTGGCTGCCAGTTCAAGGTCCAGGGACTTCGCCATGGCCGGACGTCTCCTTCAGAAAACCGTTTTCGGCTCCTGAGACAGCAAGTGCCGTGCCAACGCGAAAAACTGGCGGAATTCCGGAGATCCTGATGAGAAGTCGGAGCAATGAGCAAATTCTCACCGGTAAAAGTGCACAATATTTTGGCAAATTAAATACGATATGAACAAAAATTGTATACGATCCTAGATTGCCGCTTCGGATGGCGGGGAGTAGGATCAAGGCACCGCTCAACCCCCATTGGGCACTTCAAGAAAAATGACCAAACCTGTGACCACAGCCGATCTTGATCAACGCAGCAAGCTGCATGAAGTCTTCGCCCTACCTCAGGGCCGGGCCCTTGAAATCTGCCTGAAGCTTCAGACTGCCATTCTGGAACACAAACTGACACCGGGGCTGAAACTGTCTGAGGATGAGGTGGGCGAAATTTATGGCGTCAGCCGTACCGTCGTGCGCGCTGCGTTGCAGGCACTCGCCCATTCCGGGCTGGTCGCCATGGAAAAGAACCGTGGTGCCTTCGTCGCAAAGCCGTCGATCCGCGAGGCTCACGAGGTGTTTCAGGCCCGTGCCCTGATCGAGCCTGCCGTGGCCAGGCTGGCAGCCGATGTCATCACCGACAGGCAGCTCGCGCAGTTGCACGCACATCTGGATGCGGAACATGCAGCTCTTCATGCCGGTGACATGGGCAAGGCGCTGTTCCTGTCCGGAAGCTTTCATACGGAGATTGCGGATATCGCCGACCATCGGGTATTCGCCGGCATGATCCGATCACTGATCTCGCGCTCTTCGCTGATCATCGCTCTTTACTGGAAGCGCTCAGACACTGCCTGTGAAAGCCACTCTCATCATGCCCTGATGAATGCCTTTGAAAAGCGCGACGGCGCTGCAGCCGAGAAGATCCAGAAGAGCCACATCGTCGATCTGCATTCCGGTCTGGATTTGCGAGAGAAGTCAGCCCTCGGCCGCTCTCTGGGAGAAGCGCTCGGCAACGGCTGAAGAGCGGAACTCGGAAGAATCTAGAGAAGGTTAGCGTCCGGCAGAAGCTCCGGCGCCACCGGCATTTGCGTTTGCGCCACCGTTTCCGGTGGATGCGCCTGCGCTGGCCCCGCCAGCTGACGCGCCGGCGCTTGCCCCGCCGCTGTTTGATGCGCCTGCGGAACCGGAGTTACCGGAACCGGCGTTACCGCCAGAGCTTCCGCTGGAATTTGCACCAGAGTTTCCGCCAGAGTTTCCGCCTGAGTTGCCATTGGCGTTACCACTCGGCCCGCGATCACCCGAGTTGCCGGAGGAGGCATTTGCGTTGCCGTTACCGCTGGCGGCATTGTCACGCCCGCCGGTGGTGGTGTTCTGAGCTTTTGAGCCCGCAGGTGACAGGCTTGCCGGGGTATCGCCGAAGCTGGGCTTGCCAGGTGTACCTTGCTGGATGGCGGCGCGGCTCTTGCCTACGGATTTGAGACCGTTGAACTTCCCCGGAGCGCTTTGGACGCTTTGGCCTGCACGCAGGTCGCTTTGCTGCCCGGATGCGAGATCCTGAACACCAACGACGCCGCGCTGAACCGAAACCTGACTTTCGTTGCCGGTTACGGTTACCGAAAAGCGGGTTCCCTTGACGACCGCTGCAAGATAAGGCGTTTCAACCCTGAAAAACGGTCTGCCGCGGGTCTCGACATCGACATCGATCGTTCCCTTGCGTTGAAGCAGCGTGGTCTGGCTGTCGTTGCTGCGATATTGCGATAGTGCAAATTCCGTATTCGGGCCGACCGTGATGCTGTCGTTGCCTCGCTGAAGCACAGCGCGTGCGCCTTTTCGCGTCGCAATGGTATGGCCCTTGTGAAGTGCCATCCCCTTGCTGGCCCGGTGCGCCTGAATGCCTGGTGCGACCAGATAAACCGTTCCGGAAATCCGTGTGATCACCCATTCGGCTGCATAAGCTTTTGTCAGTCCTGCAGACAGGGGAATAAGCAGCAGAGCCAGCAGAACAGCTGCGGCACGAGTTTTCAGCGTCCTGCGCAAAGCCGGAAGGCTGTTAAAAGGAAGGCAGTAAACAGCGTGGCCGGCGTGCATCGGCAATACTCGATAGTTGTGTTGTCATGCACTCTTATCGATACCGGCTTAACGTAGGGTGAAGAATAAAGGTTCAATTTATTCTTGCAATTGTAAGTTTAAATAGTTTGACTTAGATTTTTTGAGTTGATTTTATTTCTTCTGCTGTACTGAAGGTAATAATTCTTTCACCATGTCAAGAATAGTTGGTTTGGTATTCAAATCGGCAACCCAGGTCGGGTGGTTCATTTCCTGGCACAGATTGCGTAGCGGTGCTGCGTTGCCCTTTCCAGACCCTTGAAGAAAGGCAGGTGACGCCGTTGTGCCCGGTGAACGGCTTTCAGGTCCGTATCGACAACGATTTGAGTGAAACCGGCCTGTCGCAATAGTTCCACGACTGCTTCTGCCCTTGCTCCCCTCGAGAAATGAACGCGGGACAGGATGCTGCGATGTGTTTCCATCATGTCTGCCGGCTTTGCTTCCGGTTGCGCGAGCAATCCAAAGCGAGCACGAGTTTTTGAAAACGTTGCGAGCAACTTTGCGAACCAGCCAGGATTGACAAAGTCTCCGTCGACGACGAGCAGCTGTCCTCCCGGTTTCAGCACCCGGTGCCATTCCGCAAAGGCGGCCGCAGGATCGACCAGGGTCCAGACAAGGTGCCGGCACGTTATGGCATCGTAGCTTTCGGACGCTTCCATCGTGCGTTCGGCATCTCCAAGCAGAAAGCGGATCGTGCGCCCGCGTTTCCTCGCCTTTTCTCGGGCCTTGGCAAGCATGGGTTCCGCCCAGTCCATCCCGGTCACCTCAAAGCCGAGGTCGTCGAGCAGGTGCGAGATAACGCCGGTTCCGGAAGCAAGGTCAAGAACGCGCCTGGAGCCGCCCGGGCCCAGATGCTTTTCGAACAGCCTTATCCAGGCGGTGTGCTCTTCGTCGGAAAAAATCTCGTGGCCCGGCTGGGTGTCGAAGGTCTCGGCCCGCTTGCCCCAGTATTCCTTGATTTCTTCACGCAGATCGAAATTCGAGAGTGTGTCTGCGTCGCTCATCAGGCGTATTGCTCCGGTTGCTTGGAACCATTCCAAAAGATAATTCTTGACTCATATACTCAGGAAAAATACGAAAAACAAGAATTTAAAACTCAACTTATAACCTCAATAAAAAATCGAGGCGGATGTGAGCAAAATCAGAAGCTTGGCAGCATCTTTGCTGGTAACGGCTACTTTTCTTCCGGCAATGGCACTTGCCGGCGACGTGGTTACGGTCACGGATATTACCGGCCGTGAGGTCGAGGTCGAAGTGCCGGTGGAAAAGGTCATCCTGGGCGAGGGGCGCCAGATCTATTTCACCGCCGCGCTGGATGGTGAAGACCCCTTCAAACGTGTCGTCGGCTGGCGAGACGATTTCGAGAAGGCGGACAACGACGGGTACCATCAGTATCTCGAGAAGTACCCGGAAATGGCCGATCTGCCGACTTTCGGCGGCATGAAGAACGGCACTTTCGATGTTGAGCAGGCCGTTGCACTCCAGCCGGACGTGATCATCCTGAACCTCGACGCCAAGGTTGCCACCGAAGAAGGCGGCTACATCGAGAAACTCGGCAAGGTCGGCATTCCGGTTGTCTATGTCGACTTTCGCGAAAAGCCGATGGAAAACACCGAGCCGTCCATGCGCCTGATCGGCAAGCTCTACGGCAAGGAAGACAAGGCCGAGGAATTCATCGAATTCCGGGCAGCCGAGATCGCCAAGGTGACCGACAAGTTGGCGGCACAGTCAGATCTCGCGAAACCCGTTGTGTTCGTGGAGCGTGCAGGCGGCTATTCCGATGATTGCTGCATGTCGTTCGGCAACGAGAATTTCGGCAAGATGGTTGAAATGGCCGGTGGCATCAACATGGCTGCCGAGATCATTCCCGGCACCTTCGGCACCGTCAACCCGGAGCAGATCATCGCGTCCGATCCGGACCAGATCATTGTGACCGGTGCAAACTGGGAGCTGTATGTTCCCGGCGGGAATTGGGTTGGTGTCGGCGCCGGCGCGGATCCGGAAGTATCGGCAGACAAGCTGGCGGGCCTGATGGAACGTCCGGGCTTTACTGGCGTAAAGGCTGTCCGGGACAACAATGTCCATGCCATCTGGCACCAGTTCTACAACAGCCCTTACCAGTTCGTCGCTGTTCAGCAGATCGCCAAATGGCTGCATCCGGAGCTCTTTGCTGACCTTGACCCGGAAGCGACTTTCCAGGAATTGCACGACCGCTTCCTGCCGATCGACTACCGGCCAGGCTACTTCGTTTCGCTGAACTCGAGTAAATAAGATGGCGGTTTCGGAAATCATTCCGGCTGAGGAGGGGCGCGGTCTTTACCGCGCCCTTGCGTTCAGGCGCATTCTGGTTATTTGCGGGCTGATCGTCGCTCTGGCGTTCAGCTTTTCTTTGGATCTGGCCCTCGGACCGGCCCGCTATCCGCTGTCGGAAGTGCTTTCCGCCCTGGTTAATCCGTCCGGCGCCGATCTGCAGACACGCGTCGTCCTTTGGGACATTCGCATGCCGATCGCGCTGATGGCGATCACCGTTGGGGCCTGCCTGTCCCTTGCGGGTGCGCAGATGCAGACGATCCTTGCCAATCCGCTGGCCAGCCCCTTCACGCTAGGCATTTCCGCTGCTGCCAGCTTTGGCGCGGCCCTGGGTCTTGTCGCCGGCGTCGCGATCTTTCCGGCCGCAGTGCAATACATGGTCCCGATCAATGCCTTCCTGATGGCCATGGCGGCTTCGCTGTTCATCTATCTGCTGTCCACGGTACGGGGCGTGACTGTTCAGACCATCGTTCTTCTGGGGATCGCGTTGGTGTTCACGTTCAACGCTCTGTTGTCGCTGCTGGAATATCTTGCTTCCGAACAGGCGCTGGCTGCGGTCGTCTTCTGGACCATGGGATCGCTGACCAAGGCGACATGGGGCAAGGTTCTGGCGACCTTCATCATTCTTGTTGTCTGCGTGCCGTTCTTCGCGCGGCATTCCTGGGCTCTGACAGCCCTTCGGCTCGGCGACGTCAAGGCGGCGAGTTTCGGCGTCAACATCAGGACGCTTCGGCTGAAAACGCTGCTCGGCGTCAGTCTGCTGGCGGCAATCCCCGTGTCCTTTGTCGGGACGATCGGGTTCGTCGGGCTTGTCGGACCGCACATTGCCCGGATGCTGGTCGGAGAAGACCAGCGTTTCTTCCTGCCTGCGGCCATCTTGTGCGGTTCCTTGATGCTGTCGGCAACATCGGTCGTTTCCAAGATCATTCTTCCGGGGGCGATCCTGCCCATCGGCGTCATCACCGCGCTTGTTGGGGTTCCGTTCTTCTTCGCGCTCATTTTTGCCGACCGGAGGCAGTCATGGTAACGTTGCAGCTGAAAGGGGTTGGCGCACGCTATGGCTCCACTCTTGCGGTCGAAGGGGTCACGACGCCGGTCTTCTCCGGCGGTGAACTGACGGCGGTGATCGGTCCCAACGCGGCCGGCAAATCGACCTTGTTCAAGCGCATCTCCGGTCTATTGAAAGGCCCTGGCGATGTCGTGCTGGCCGGCAACCGGGCAGCACCCCGGGATGCCATCCGCTACATGCCCCAGGATACCCACGCCAATGCCGTCCTGACGGTTTATGAATCCGTTCTGCTGGCTGCCAAACAGGGTGAGGGCTGGCGTGTAAAGGACTCTGAACTCGTCGAAATCGACCAGATCCTGAAGGCGCTTCAGATCGATAGCCTGGCATTCCGGAACCTTGGCGAACTCTCCGGCGGTCAGCGTCAGCTGGTTTCGATTGCGCAGGCACTGGTACGCCGTCCGGAAGTTTTGATGATGGACGAACCGACCTCCGCGCTGGATCTCTACCGGCAGGTCGAGGTTCTGAACTTCATGCGCGATCTGGCACGCCGCCAGGGCACACTGGTTCTGATTGCCTTGCACGACCTCAATCATGCCCTGCGGTTCTGCCGGAACACCATGGTGATTGCCGAAGGGCGTCTCGTCGCCGCCGGCCCGTCCCAAGATGTCATCACGTCAGCGATGCTGCGTGACATCTACCGTGTTGAGGCGCGCGTGGAGGCCTGTTCGCGTGGCGAAAATCACGTCATCATCGACCGGTCCGCTGCCTGACGGCGCGTGATCGGTCGATGGCCAACGCCGATTAATCCTGGTCGACGTCTATGCGGGCTTCTTCGACGGTCGAGGCGAGATCCCGGTTCGCATCCAGAAGCACATTCTGGTGCAACCGGATCCGCCACAGGTGATAGGAAACCCTGTGCAACCAGCGCAAGGCATCCAGTTTCAGCCAGACTGTTTCCGCCGGGACTGCATCGGCAGCGGCCATTGCAATCAGCCGGTCACGATTGAGGCGGCGTTGTCGGCGCATCAGCAGCCGCAACCGGTCCAGCGTCTTCTCCTGTGTCTTGGCGTCCTTCTGTCTGGTGGAAATGTCCGTGACGCCGAGAAGCAGGCCCGCCAGGCGCTTGAGCCGGTGATCCAAAGACAGCTCGTCGATCCTCTGCCGCTGGTCGCAACGGTAGAGAAGGCGGCTCAAATGGTCGAGAATGTGAAACAGGCCTTTCAGTTCCTCCTGAAAGGCCAGGTCGTTCGGCGGAACGATGATCTTGTCCAGATATGTCCGTGTTTCTGCGATGGCCTTGGCCAGGTCCTCCCGATCCAGTTCTTCATAAGCAGATGACTTTGCGCCCAACCGACTGCGCAGGCGTTCGATGATCAAGGTTTCCAGATGTGCGACGGTCTGCCCCGCCAGGGACGCGGCTGCGTGCGGGTCCCGCAACACGAGCGGATCCAGACGGCTGGTCAGATCGGAGCCTTTTTCGGGAACGAGATGTTCGATCAGCCGGGCGAATGGCCGCGCAAGTGGAAGCACCAAGACGACGCCGAGCGCATTGAAGAAACTGTGAAATGCGACAAGCGCAATCTGGCTGTCGCCGTTTCCGGTCAACGCGCCGGCCACAAGCTGAAACGGCCCTAGAAGGAAAAACGCCATGACACCGGTCATGACGTTGTAGATCACATGCGCATAGCCCGTACGTCGGGCCATGGTACCACCGCCGATGGTCGCCAAAGCTGCCGTAAATGTGGTTCCGACGTCCATGCCGATTACCAGCGCCGCTGCTTGCGGAAAGTTGATCGCACCGGCGCCAAGCGCAGCCAGCGCCGTTGCAACGCCTGCGCTGGAGGACTGTGTCACGACAGTGATCAGCATGCCGATCAACACCAGCTGCAGCCGGCCGAAGAGTGTGTCCGGCGGAAAGTCGGTCGGGGTTACCACGCCGCTGAAGGCGTCCAGACCGTCTTTCATGTGTTCGATGCCGATAAAGATCAGGCAAAAGCCGGCGAGCGCCTGGCCTGCGAGTGCGATCCGGCCACGGAATGCCAGCCGCGCAATCGCGCCAAAAAACACGAAGGGCAGGGCGATCTGGCCAAGATCCAGCTTGAAGCCGAGAACCGCAACCAGCCACCCTGTCAGGGTCGTGCCGACGTTGGCACCGAAGATGACGCCGAGCGCCTGGGGAAAGGTGAGGAGGCCGGAAGCGACAAAGCCGACAGCGGCAACTGTGGTTGCACTGGATGACTGGATGACTGCGGTGGTGAGAGCACCCGTCACGGCGCCCGACAAGGGTGTTGAGGTAAACCTGGACAACACGTCGCGCATGCGCTGTGCCGCCAGGGCTTTCAGCCCGTCGGTCAGTAGCAGCATACCGATCAGAAACAACCCGACGCCACCAAGCGCGGACATGAAACTCAAAAACATGCAGGCACGTTATCCGACAGGTTAAGTGCCCACAATCAGTCAAGATACTATCGGCTTCGCATTTGCGATCCTTGAGCGTCAGATTGAGGCGAAGGGTGCTTCATGGAGCATCTGCAACTTGAGGCAGAAAGTCCTTTGCTCGCCGGCACGACTGTGGGAGCTTGAACCTGTCAGGCTTATCAAGCTCCTGCCGGATGACGCGCTACGAGGAAGAGAGCAATGAAGAAGTATGAGGCCCCGGGTGTTTATGTCACCGAGCTGAACTCCTTCCCAAACACGGTCGTGCAGGTCCCGACGAGCGTTGCGGTCTTTGTCGGCTACACGGAAACAGCAATTGTGGATGGCAAGGATGTGACCGGCATTCCGGTGCGGATCTCCACGATGTCGGAATTCGAGGCCCGTTTCGGCGTGGGGCCCATGTTTCGTTTCGACTTCAGCCTGCAGGATGGAAAGCCGGCTCTGGACCTGGAGGAAGCGAGCCGCTTCAATTTGCATGCGGCCATGGGACTCTTCTTCGAAAATGGAGGAAGTGGTTGCTGGATCCTGTCGGTTGGATGTTACGGCGCGGGAGAGTTCGTTCTCACCAAGTCCGTGGAGGATTTCGGTGAGCCTATTTGGCGAGAGCTCGCCAAGCTGCAGGAGCCGTCGGTCATCGTGATACCCGACGCGGTGTTGTTGTCGTCAGAAGATTACAAGACGGTCAGCAATAGATGCCTTGCCCATTGTACAGACTTGCAAAACCGTTTCGCCATTGTCGACGTGTTCGATGGGAACAGGGAGCGAACTTTAGACGAGAATGACGTGATCACGGGAAAAAGCGGCCTGCGCACCTTGCTCGCAGCGGAAGACATGAGCTTTGCTGCTGCCTATTATCCCTGGTTGAATACGTCTCACTTCGGTGCGGGGTCGATAACCTTTGAAAATGTTTCGGCTGGTACGCGCAAGGCCTTCTTCGAACATGTTGGCCAGGAGACTGCCATTCAGGCCAATGAGGCCCGGAAAGCCGCTTTCGATAAGGCGGTGAAATCACTGGAGGGCGACGACATCTCCGAAGAGGAGAAATGCACTACTCACAAGATCATGCGGGGTCTTTCAAAGCGCTACAACGAGCTTCTCTCGCAAGCTGTAAAAGCAGTAAGTGTCATGCCTCCGTCAGGCGCGTTGGCAGGTGCATATGCAGCGACAGACGCCCAGGAAGGTGTCTGGAAAGCGCCGGCAAATCTCAGCCTTAATTCAGTCGTGTCGCCTTGCGTATCCATTTCCGATGCTGAGCAGGAAGACCTGAACACTCCGTTGGACGGAAAAGCCGTGAACGCGATCCGGTCGTTTCCCGAGCGAGGTAATGTGGTTTGGGGAGCACGCACGCTGGACGGTAACAGCTCGGAATGGCGCTATGTGAATATCCGCCGAACCGCGATCATGCTGGAACAATCGATCAAGGCGGCGCTGGATCCTTTTGTCTTTGCGCCAAACACCGCTCCGACCTGGCTTATGGTGAAATCGGTGATCGAAAATTTCCTGAACGGGCTATGGAAACAAGGGGCTCTCGCGGGCGCTTCGTCAGAAGATGCATATGGTGTCGAAGTCGGCCTTGGGACGACGATGACGGGCGCCGATGTTCAGGCCGGTTGCATGAACGTCGTGGTGAAGGTTTCGCTCTTGCGGCCGGCGGAATTCATTGTCCTGTCGTTCCAGCAGAAGGTGCGAAAAGGCTAGCCAGAGGAAACCGATCCATTTGGCGCGTCAGGATCGGTCTGAAAAATCTGCGATCGTTTTGCTGCAAGCGGGGAAAGCCGTCCGGCCTACGGCCAGATGAGCGTTTCCGTCTCGTTGCTGTTGCAGCTGCCGGTTACCCGTGCTCCCGACACCGTGGCCTTGCCGCTGGCAACCATGGAAAGAGCCTTGGGGTAGATCTGGTGTTCAACGTCCAGCACACGGGCAGCCAACGTGTCAGGAGTGTCATTGTCCAGAACCGGTACGGCTCCCTGCATGATGATCGGACCATCGTCCATTTCAGCAGACACATAATGCACGGTGGCACCATGCAACTTGACACCTTCCTGCAAGGCCCGCTCATGTGTGGCAAGGCCTTTGAAAGAAGGCAGGAGAGCCGGATGGATGTTGATCATCCTGCCCGCCCAGGCATTGACAAGGTAGGGCGTCAGAATACGCATGAAACCGGCAAGGGCGACCAGGTCGATCTTGTGGTCCTTCAAAACGGTATCTACCGATTTTTCGAACGCTTCCCGATCACCCGCATGGTCCTTGTGGTCGACAACTGCCGTTGCAATGCCCAGCTCAGCGGCCCGTTCCAGTCCCTTGGCGTCAGGCCGGTTGGACAGGACAAGCGTGATTTCGGCGGGATAGTCGGGAGACATTGCCGCGGAAATCAGCGCGCCCATGTTGGAGCCGCGTCCTGAGATCAGGATGGCAGTCTTCTTGCGGGTCATGCGCCAAGGTCCAGGCTGCCGTCAAACAGCACCGGTGCAGCGCCTTCAGCTTCGATGACGCCGATCTTGCTGACCGTTTCACCGGCATTGCGCAAGACGTCGGCAACCGCATCGGCCTGGTCCGCAGACACGACAATCACCATCCCGGTGCCGCAGTTGAACGTGCGCAGCATTTCCTTCTCGGCAACGCCGCCCGATTTCGCCAGCCAGCCGAACACCGGCGGAACGCTGATCTGGCCAAGATCGATGCGAGCGGAGCAATTCTTCGGCAGGACGCGCGGCAGGTTTTCCGGCAGGCCGCCACCGGTGATGTGGGCAAGGGCCTTGATGCCGGAGGTTTCCTTCAGTGCGGCCAGCAGCGGTTTGACGTAAATCCTGGTCGGTTCCATCAGGGCTTCGCCCAGTGTCTTGCTGGCTGCAAACGGTGCCGCATCCGACCAGTTCATGCCGGACAGTTCGATGATCTTGCGCACCATGGAATAGCCGTTGGAATGAACGCCGGAGGAGGCCAGAGCAAGCAGTACGTCGCCAGCGGCAACGTCCGGGCGCGGCAGGATCCCGCCGCGTTCAACAGCACCGACGGAGAAGCCTGCCAGATCGTAGTCGCCTTCCACATACATGCCCGGCATTTCAGCTGTCTCGCCGCCGATCAGCGCGGCGCCTGCCATCTTGCAGCCGTCTGCAATGCCGGCAACCACATCCGTTGCAGTGGTCACATCCAGCGCGCCGGTCGCGAAATAGTCGAGGAAGAACAGCGGTTCAGCGCCCTGGACCACCAGATCGTTGACACACATCGCAACAAGGTCGATGCCGACAGTGCGGTGCTGGCCGGTTTCAATCGCAATCTTCAACTTGGTACCGACGCCGTCATTGGCGGCAACAAGGATCGGATCCTGAAATCCAGCGCCCTTGAGGTCAAAAAGACCACCGAAACCGCCGATATCGCTGTCGGCCCCGGGGCGGGAAGTTGCCTTGACCAGCGGCTTGATGCGGTTCACCAGTTCGTTTCCGGCGTCGATATCGACACCGGCATCGGCATAGGTCAGGCCGTTGGGACCAGAGGATTCGCTCATGGGGCACTCCGAGACTGCGTGCGGTTGGCTGTGCCAGTGCGGATTACAGTCTGCCGCCAAGGAACACAAGAGGCGAGCGGTTCTGCGCAGGGCTTAAGAACAGATGGCAGGCCAACTTCCGCATTTTTCTTCAAAACCAGGCCGATTTGAATGGCTCAAAGTGCATTGCCGGCGAAAAAAGAGAGCATGGAGCATCCGGATCAACCTTCAGTGCAAGGGTGCTGCAGACAGCCTTTTGCCGGAAATCGGTCTTGCTGGCCTGTTTGAAACCGTGGTCATAGGCTTTGCCTCATGAGGCAGAAGTGGCTCCTTGATGGCCCAATGCCGCGAAAAGCCGACTTCTTCTGGACTTGACCGGAGGCGGGGTTTAATTCCATGTCCGGAAGAAAGCCATTCCTACGCACCGGCACAACCGAGGAGCGCCATACATGACCCTTCGCCGTCAGGTCCAGTTCTGGCTGATTTCCCTCGTTGTTCTTTGCCTGTTTCTGTATGTCTTCTCCAGCGTGCTTCTCCCTTTCGTTGCCGGCATGGCGGTGGCCTATCTGCTGGATCCGGTTTGTGACAGGCTGGAAAAGCTGGGCATGGGGCGGATGTGGGCGACGCTGACAATCCTGTTCGCCTTCGTCCTCATCCTCGTGATGTTCTTCATCCTGCTTCTGCCACTGTTGGGCAATCAGCTTGCCCTTTTCCTGGAAAAGTTCCCGGAGCTGATCCGCAAGCTGCAGGCATTGCTGTCGGATAACTTTCCGGCCGATCTGGCGTCCGTTGCGGGCATCAATGCGGAAGACCTCCAGTCCTCCATGTCCAATCTCATCGGGCAGGGGGCTTCTTTCGTCGGCAAGCTGGCACAGTCGCTCTGGAGCGGCGGTCAGGCGTTGCTGTCGATCCTGTCGCTCTTCGTCATTACGCCGGTCGTTGCATTCTATCTTTTGCTCGACTGGGACCGCATGGTCGCGCGTATCGACAGCTGGCTGCCGCGTGATCATCTGGCAGAAATCCGCGGCCTTGCAAAGGAAATGGATCAGGCTGTTGCCGGTTTCGTTCGCGGGCAGGTGTCGGTCTGTCTTATCCTGGGATCGTTTTACGCTGTTTCTCTGGCGCTGATCGGGCTGAACTTCGGTCTCCTGATCGGAATGGTGGCTGGTCTCGTCAGTTTCATTCCCTTCGTTGGTGCCGGGTTGGGGCTTGTCCTGTCCATCGGTGTTGCGCTTGTCCAATTCTGGCCGGAATGGCCCTGGATTATCGCAGTTGCCGCGATCTTTGGCGTCGGTCAGTTCCTGGAGGGCAATATCCTGCAGCCCAAACTTGTTGGCGAAAGCACGGGCCTGCATCCTGTTACGCTTATGTTTGCCTTGTTTGCCTTTGGATATCTCTTTGGATTTGTGGGGATGCTGATCGCGGTTCCCGCCGCCGCGATGATCGGCGTGCTTGCACGCTTTGCCCTGAAGCAGTATCTCGCAAGCCCGGTCTATCAGGGAACCGATCATCCCGTATCGGGGCAAGAAGAACAGGTATCAGAGTAGAAAATGGTGGAAACACCGCGCCAGTTGCCTTTGGAATTGCCGCATGAAGCGGCCTTGAGCCGTGACGACTATCTGGTTGGAGGCTCCAACCGGGCTGCGTTCGAATTGCTGGAACGCTGGCCGGATTGGCCTTCTCCGGTCGTTGTCCTTGCAGGCCCCGTCGGCGCGGGAAAAACCCATCTTGTCCAGGCCTTTCAGGATGAGACCGGCGCTGCCGTTCTGGCTGCTTCCAAGCTCGATCCGCAGTCCGTGGAAACCCTCGTTGCCGCACCAGCTGCCGTGATCGAGGATGCGCACCTGGGCATCGACAACACGGCCCTGTTCCACCTTCTCAACGCAGCACGTCAGGCGGGCAAGACAGTGCTCATCACCAGCCGCACTTGGCCTGCCAGCTGGAAAATTTCCCTTCCCGATCTGCAGTCCCGCCTGCGCGCAGCCACTCCTGTCGAAATTCTGGAGCCGGATGATGATCTCCTTCGCCGTGTTCTGGTGAAGTTGTTTGCCGACCGGCAGATTGCGGTCGATCAAGGTGTCGTCGACTATCTTGTGGTGCGAATGGAACGTTCGCTCGAAGTCGCCATGCGCGCCGTCGAGGCGATCGATCAGGAGGCTCTTGCCGGGCGGGTCAAGATCACGAAACCACTTGCCGGGCGGGTCTTGGAAAATGTGCATAAAGGCCAATAATCGCCGATGCTGCCACAGGACTGTCATTTGCCCGCTCAGAAGTTCATGTTAGTCACGGCGGCGTTGAGGCAGAATGGGCGTGCCCGGTTTTGCCGGATTGAAGCGGAAGCTGCGCGGAACAAGGGATGATGCCATGAACGAAGCCCCTGATCTTTCGGACATTCTGCCTGCCTCCACCGTTGCTTCCGATGCAAAGGGAACCGTGCCGGAACTGACACCGGAAGGTGAGCTGGCTACATCTCCGGCCAGGTTCATGAACCGGGAGCTGTCCTGGCTCCAGTTCAATCTCCGGGTTCTGGAAGAAGCCATGAACCCGAACCATCCGCTGCTTGAGCGCGTTCGGTTCCTGTCGATCTCCGCCAACAATCTCGACGAATTTTTCATGGTGCGCGTGGCCGGCCTGCGTGGCCAGCAACGGGCCGACGTTACAAATCTGTCCGACGACGGCCTGACGCCGACCGAACAGCTTCAGAAGATCAGCGAAGCAGTGCGTGATCTCCAGGCGTCTCAGCAGAAGATCTGGGTGGAGCTGCGCCGCGAAATTGCCGACAAGGGGATCGAGATCCCGCAGGGCGACACGCTTGACCAGGCGGACAAGGCCTGGCTGCAAGACTATTTCCTTGCTTATGTCTTCCCGGTGCTGACGCCGCTTGCCATCGATCCGGCGCATCCGTTCCCGTTCATTCCGAACCTTGGCTTTTCCATCGTCTTTGAACTGGCGCCAACTTCCGGTGGGCGCGGCATGATTGCTCTGCTCAGAATTCCGAGCCAGGTTGATCGCTTCGTTCAATTGCCAAACGGCGAAGATGGCGCTGCCCGGTTCATCGCAATCGAGAAAGTCGTCAGCCTCTTCATCGGGCGCTTGTTTCCAGGCTACGAGATCCGGGGCAAGGGGGCGTTCCGCGTCATTCGTGACAGCGATCTTGAAATCGAAGAAGAAGCGGAAGACCTCGTTCGTCTGTTCGAGAGCGCTTTGCGCCGCCGCCGCCGGGGCTCGGTGATCCGCCTGGAAATCCAGGAAACCACACCACCGGCGCTGCGTGAGTTCGTGGGGGAGGCGCTGCATGTCGGGCAAAGCGAGATCTTCCTTGCAAACGGCTTGCTTGCGCTCAACAACCTGTCCCAGATCGTAGACCTTGAGCGGCCTGACCTGAAGTTCCAGCCCTATACCGCCCGCTTTCCGGAGCGCATTCGCGAACATGGCGGCGACTGCCTTGCGGCGATCCACCAGAAGGACATCATCGTCCACCACCCGTATGAATCCTTCGACGTGGTGGTTCAGTATCTGCGGCAGGCTGCGCGTGATCCGGATGTGGTGGCGATCAAGCAGACGCTCTATCGTACCTCCAACGACAGCCCCATCGTGAAGGCTTTGGCTGAGGCGGCCGAAGCCGGCAAATCCGTTACCGCACTGGTGGAGCTCAAGGCCAGGTTCGACGAGGAAGCGAATATCAAGTGGGCGCGCGATCTGGAGCGGGCAGGGGTACAGGTTGTCTTCGGCTTCATCGAGCTGAAAACGCACTCCAAGCTCTCCATGGTCATCAAGCGCGAGCACGGTCAGCTCAAGACCTATTGCCACATCGGGACAGGGAACTATCACCCGATCACGGCGCGGATATATGAGGATCTTTCCTTCTTCACCGATGATCCCGGCATTGCCGAGGATGCTGCCCGGGTGTTCAACTTCATCACCGGTTACGCTCAACCGGCGGAACTGAACAACCTCATGGTGTCTCCGGTCAACCTGCGTCAGCGCATGCTGGAAATGACCGAGAACGAGATCGAGCACGCCCGCGCAGGCCGCCCCGCGCAGATCTGGTGGAAGATGAATTCCCTCGTGGATCCGGCGATCATCGATGCCCTTTATCGCGCAAGCCAGGCAGGTGTGCAGATCGATCTGATCATTCGCGGCATTTGCTGCCTGCGTCCGGGTATTCCGGGCCTGTCCGACAACATTCGGGTGAAATCCATTGTCGGACGTTTCCTGGAGCATTCTCGCATTTACTGCTTTGGCAACGGCCAGGGTCTGCCGTCTCCCGAGGCACACGTCTATATCGGCTCAGCTGATCTGATGCCGCGTAACATCGACCGGCGGGTCGAGGTTCTGGCACCGCTCAAGACACCGACAGTGCACGAACAGGTTCTTGACCAGATCATGGTGGCCAACCTGAAGGACAACCAGCAAAGCTGGCGCATTCTGTCGGACGGCAGCCATGAGCGCATCGTTCCGAACGCCAATGAGGAACCCTTCAATGCGCATCAGTATTTCATGACGAACCCCTCGCTTTCCGGCAGAGGCAAATCATTGAAGAGCGATCGGCCGAGGCCGTTCCTGGAACGGCAAAAACGAGGTTAGCATGACTGCTGAGTTTCATCCGGCACGGGGCCGGCTCAACGGGTCCGGACCTGTCGCAGTCGTGGACATCGGCTCCAACTCCGTGCGCCTCGTGATTTACGAACGCAAGGCCCGCACGCCGACCATGCTGTTCAACGAAAAGCTGCTGGCAGGGCTTGGCAAGGGCATTGCCGCGACCGGCCGTCTGGCCGACGATTCCGTCAGCCTGGCTCTCGGTGAACTGACCCGCTTCAAGACCCTCATCAAGCATACCGGATGCCAGGACATCTACATCGTGGCGACGGCTGCGGCGCGCGATGCGGAAAACGGGCCTGATTTCGTGCGCGAGGTCGAACGGTTTCTGGAGGCTCCGGTTCGCATCCTCGACGGCAATGAAGAGGCCTATTATTCAGCTCTTGGTGTGATTGCCGGGTTCTGGCAGCCGCGCGGCATTGTCGGCGACATGGGGGGCGGCAGTCTGGAGCTGGTGGAAATCGCCGACAACAAGCCCGGCACGGGAGCGACGTTCCCCCTTGGCGGGCTGCGGCTTTCGGAAGAGGCCGAAGGCAAGATCGCCAAGGCGCAGAAGATCACCGAAGCGGCTCTCAAGGATTTTCAGTGGCCTGACCTGGCACCCGGTGAACGGACATTCTATGCCGTTGGCGGCACGTGGCGTTCGCTGGGCCGTCTGCATCTGATGCAGAACAATTACCCACTGCACGTGATGCACAATTATGAAATCAGTGCGGAAGAGGCGATTGCCTTCTGCAAGCGTATCGCCATTCCCAACCTTGAAGGGGTGGAACTGGCGGAGATCGTTTCCAAACAGCGCCGTCCTCTGGTGCCGATCGGTGCAGTCGTGCTGGAACAGGTGCTGACGTCGATGAAGGCGGAGCGCCTGGTCTTTTCCGCAACCGGTGTTCGTGAAGGCCTGCTCCATGAAAAGCTGCCTTCGGAAATGCAGGCTCATGACCCGGTGATTGAAGCTGCACGCGAGCTGTGCACGCTGCGCGCGCGCTCACCTGCGCACGCGGAAGAGCTGATTGTCTGGACGGACAAGCTGTTCAAGGAACTTGGCATCGAGGAAACCGCCAATGAGACTCGGCTTCGCCACGCAGCGTGTCTTCTCTCCGACATCGGCTGGCGCGCCCATCCCGATTATCGCGGCGAGCAGAGCCTCAATATCATTTCGAACGCATCTTTCGTCGGGCTGGATCATGCCAGTCGCGCTTATCTTGCGGCAGCCGTTTTCTATCGCCACCAGGGTTTGCGCGAGGGCGATCTTTCGCCGGTCATCCGGGAGCTGTTTACCGACCGTCTGCGCATCCGCGCCAAGGTTCTTGGCGCGACCATGCGGGTGGCGTCTCTTTTGAGTGCTTCCATTGCCGGCATGTTGCCGAAGGTCGGCATCACCAAATCGGAAACAGGGTTGTCACTGGATCTCGGCAAGGATCTTGCCGACCTCGACGGTGAACGCCTGCGCAAGCGCGCGAACCAGCTCAGCAAGGTCATCGATGTCGATGTTGCTGTAAACGCCGGCTGATTTCTGGGGTGCTGCGGAACCGAGACTGAGAAGGCAGGCGGCAGAGTTTACTCTGCCGCTTCCGATTCAACGTTCGCCTGCCGCGGCTGATCAATCGCGACGATCTGACGATCCTGGAAGGCGAGGGCGACTTCGCCGCGCTTCAGCTTGAGCGCGGTTTCGCCGAAAAGCTCGCGCCGCCAGCCCTTCATGGCTGCCACATCGGCAGCATCATCCGCGGCAATCTTTTCTAGATCATCCACCGTGGCTATGACCTTGGCAGCAACGCCATGTGCTTCGCTGACAAGTTTCAGAAGAACCTTCAAGAGATCGACAGCGGCCGCTGAACCATCCGGTGCCTGTCGACCTTTCGGCAGTTTCGGCATTTCGTTCTTGGGAAGCGAAACGGCCCGTCTGACGGCTTTCAGGATCTCGTCTGCGGACTTTGAACGCTCGAAACCGCGCGGAATGGTCCTGAGGCGCGCGAGCGATTCTGCGTCCTGAGGCTGCTGAGCTGCGAGCTCATAGATGGCATCGTCCTTGATGACGCGGCTGCGCGGAACGTCGCGTGATTGCGCTTCCCGTTCGCGCCAGGCTGCAACTTCCATCATTACGGCCAGTTCAACCGGCTTGCGCACCCGAAGCTTCAGCCGTTTCCAGGCCTGTTCGGGATCCGTACGGTAGGTGTTGATGGATGTCAGCACCTGCATTTCGTCCTGAACCCAGTGGCTGCGGTCCTGTTCGGCGAGATTCGCTTTCAGGAACTGATAGGCGTCGCGCAGATGCGTGACGTCCGCCAGCGCATAATCCAGTTGCTTTGCCGTCAGCGGCCTGCGGGCCCAGTCGGTGAAGCGGGACGACTTGTCTATCCGGGCTCCGGTCACCTTGTAGACAAGCTGGTCGTAGGAAATGGAATCACCAAAGCCGCAAACCATGGCCGCGACTTGAGTGTCGAACAGCGGGGCCGGGATAAGTTCTCCCAGATGATAGATGATTTCGATGTCCTGGCGGGCAGCGTGAAAAACTTTTGTCACATTGCCGTCGCGCATAAGCTCGAAAAAGGGCTCAAGGTCCAGCCCTTCGGACAGGGCATCGACGATGAAGGCCATGTCAGGCCCTGCCATCTGGATGACGCAGAGCTTGGGCCAAAAGGTTGTCTCACGGAGAAACTCCGTGTCGACAGTCACGTAATCATGAGCGGCAAGACGCTGGCACGCAGCGGCGAGATCTTTTGTTTTTGTAATCACATGCATGGTGACGGACAGCTATATCCGAGTTCTGCCGCTTTGTCGCCACGAAATGGTAATTTTCGCGCTCGAAGCTCTTGAAAAGGCGCATTTTGTGCGCCTATGTTGAAGCTTAAGCGAGCGTCCGCAAAAGAACACACAGGGGAGTGGAAATGCGCAAGATACTGGTGGTGAATTCAAAGGGCGGTTGCGGCAAGACGACCCTCGCCACGAATCTTGCCGTTGCGCTCGCCGCCCGCGGCGAAGATGTTGCCCTTGCCGATGCGGACCGGCAGAAGTCGAGCCTTTCCTGGGTCAAGCGCCGCCCAAAGGGCCTGGCGCAGATCGAAGGTCTCAACTGGAGCAAGGAGGAGGCTATCGGTGACAAGGACAAGCATCTGGACGCCATTGTCATCGACGGACCCGGCGGGCTTCGATCGGAGCTGGCCAAGAACCTGATTGCGGAGTCGTCCGAAATCATCGTTCCGGTGCTTGCGTCCGCCTTCGACTGGGACGCCACCTTGAAGTTTCTCGACGGCATTTCCGATATCAAGCGCGTGCGCAAGGGCAAGGCCGATATTCACGTGGTTGCAAACCGGATCGATCGCCGGTCAAACCAGGTTGCCGATCTGGAGCAGTTGCTCGCCAAGAAGGGCTATCCGCTGCTTGCCCGGATTTCTGATCGGGTGATATATGCCCGCCATGCCGCAGCCGGGTCTGGCGTATTCGACTATTCCGATGCTAGTTCCCACGAGATCCGCGGCCAGTGGCATCCACTGTTGCAAGCAGTCGACGCCTGAGAGAAATTTCCGAACCGTTTCGCGTTCAAAAGGGGAGAGGCAAGCCTACCGCAAGCCTTTCCCTTGACTTTCGTCCCGCAACATGGATTGTGCAGCCGGACTCGGCCTGCCTCCAGCGGGCCGTAACGATTTTCTATGCCAAGAAAAATGTCGAGGAATTAGAATGCACCCCTACCGTAGTCACACATGCGGTGACCTCCGTCTGTCCGACGAAGGCCAGACTATCCGTCTTTCCGGCTGGGTCCACAGGGTCCGCGATCATGGCGGGGTGCTGTTCATCGATCTGCGCGATCACTACGGTGTCACCCAGTGCGTGGTCGACCCCGACTCTGCGGCCTTCAAACTGGCCGAAACCGTGCGTTCCGAATGGTGTATCCGCATCGACGGCAACGTGAAGAAGCGCACTGACGAAACCATCAACGCCGAACTTCCGACCGGTGACATTGAAGTCTTCATCCGCGAGATGGAAATCCTGGGTGCGGCGAAGGAACTGCCGCTGCCGGTCTTCGGTGACCTGGACTATCCGGAAGAAGTTCGTCTGAAGTACCGTTTCCTGGATCTGCGCCGCGAGAAGCTGCACCAGAACATGATCCTGCGCTCCAACGTGGTGCGCGATCTGCGTGACCGCATGTGGAACATCGGCTTCAACGAATTCCAGACGCCGATCATCACGGCATCTTCCCCTGAGGGCGCGCGTGACTTCCTGGTTCCGTCTCGTCTGCACCCCGGCAAGTTCTACGCCCTGCCGCAGGCCCCGCAGCAGTTCAAACAGCTGCTGATGGTCTCGGGCTTCGACAAGTACTTCCAGATCGCGCCGTGTTTCCGCGATGAAGACCCGCGTGCCGATCGTTCACCGACCGACTTCTACCAGCTCGACATGGAAATGTCCTTCGTCACCCAGCAGGACGTGTTCGATACCATCGAGCCGGTGATTGCAGGCTGCTTCGAGCGTTTCGGCAACGGCCGTCCGGTCAACCGCGACTGGCCGCAGATTTCCTACAAGGATTCAGCGCTCTGGTACGGCACCGACAAGCCGGACCTCAGAAACCCGATCAAGATGGAAATCGTCTCCGAGCATTTTGCAGGATCCGGTTTTGCAATCTTTGCCAAGCTGCTGGAGCAGCCGGGCACCGAGATCCGCGCTATCCCGGCACCGAAGGGTGGAAGCCGCAAGTTCTGCGACCGCATGAACAAGTTCGCCCAGGAGCAGGGCCTGCCGGGCATGGGCTACATCTTCTGGCGCAAGGCTGAAGACGGTTCCATGGAAGCTGCCGGTCCGCTGGCCAAGAACATTGGTCCGGAACGCACCGAAGCGATCCGCACCCAGCTGGGTCTCGACGTCGGTGATGCGGCCTTCTTCCTCGGCGGCAAGCCGAAGCAGTTCGAGCCGGTCGCAGGCAAGGCCCGTGTCATCATCGGCGAAGAGCTCGGCCATACCGACAAGGACCGGTTCGAATTTGCCTGGATCGTGGATTTCCCGATCTACGAGCGCGACGAGGAAACCGGCGAGATTGATTTCTCGCACAACCCGTTCTCCATGCCTCAGGGCGGAATGGAGGCATTGGAAGGCGATCCTCTGGAAGTATTGGGTTACCAATACGATCTGGCCTGCAACGGCCACGAACTGATTTCAGGCGCGATCCGAAACCACAAGCCTGAGGTAATGTACAAGGCTTTCGAGATCGCCGGCTATCCGGCTGAGGAAGTCGACAAGCGCTTCGGCGGCATGGTCAATGCATTCCAGTATGGCGCTCCTCCGCATGGCGGCTGCGCGGCCGGCATCGACCGCATGGTCATGCTGATGGCTGATGAAGCCAACATCCGTGAAGTCATGCTCTTCCCGATGAACCAGAAGGCGGAAGACCTGATGATGGGCGCACCGAGCGAAGCGACATCGGCTCAGCTTCGCGATCTGCATTTGCGTCTGAACTTGCCGGACGCCTGATAACAACCTACTTGCGGGTAACCGTTAAATAGGGATAACCCTCTGCAACAGAGGCTTGAGGCCGGCCTAGCCGGCCTCAGTCATGCTAAGCTTAGCGAGTTTTTGGAAAGGCGGCTTACAGTGCTCAACCCTGCAAAATGGGAGATCTGGAACGATCCGGATGGCACGGTCCAAGTCATCAAGCGCCTGTTGAGCGAAAATCTCCGGGCCTACATACCGCGCTACATGGTGGCCTTCGTTTTCATGGGCATGGTAGCGGCGACGACCGCCGCAAGTGCCTGGATCATGAAGGATGTCATCAACGAGGTGTTCATCAACCGCGACAAGGCGATGATCTATGTCATCGCCGGAGCGGTCATCTGCATCTTCACCCTCAAGGGCGCTTCAACCTACGGTCAGATGGTTGTTCTCTCAAGGGTAGGCAACGCGATTGTTGCCGACCTTCAGAACCGCTTGTTCAAGCGGCTGACCATGCAGGACCAGGCCTATTACGACCGGATGTCCCTGCCGGAACTGGGCATTCGCGTGAACACGGGTGCCGGCAGTGCCCGTTCGGTCATCGACATGATCGTGCTCAGCCTTGGCCGGGATATTCTGACCCTGATCGGTCTCGTCGGCGTGATGATTGTCCAGGATCCCCTGATGAGCCTGCTCGCACTGGTGATCATGCCGCCGATCGTTGTCGGTGTCAGTTTTCTGGTCAAACGGGTGAAGACCTACGCCAAGCGGCAGGTGGTTTCGAACGCCAAGATCGGCTCGACCCTGCAGGAAACCGTGCTGGGTATTCGCATCGTCAAGGCTTTCCGAATGGAGCAGACGATGCAGCAGCGGATGGCGACATCCGTCTCTGAAGTCGAGCGCCAGTCCAACAAGATTGCAGCGCTAACGGCGCGGACTTCGCCGCTGATGGAATCCCTCGGCGGGTTCGCGATCGCACTGGTTATCTTCTACGGAGGATATTCGGTGGTGGAACTGGGCAAGGACCCTGGTGCGTTCTTCGCATTCATCACCGCCCTGCTGCTTGCGTATGATCCGGCGCGCCGTCTGGCCCGCCTGAATGTCAATCTCAGCAAGGCGCTGGTCGGGGTTCGTCTGATGTACGAATTGATCGACGAGCAGCCGGATCTGGAGCAGGTCGAAAATGCACCGGACCTCAAGGTTGATAGCGGGCAGATCGAACTGAAGGACGTCAAGTTCTCCTATGGCGAAGGTGCTGCCCTGAACGGGCTGACCTTGACGGCTGAGGGCGGCAAGACAACGGCACTGGTTGGTGCATCCGGCGCCGGGAAATCAACGGTGTTTGCCTTGATCGAGCGTTTCTACGATCCGCAGCAAGGTACGATCTGCGTTGACGGCCAGCCGATCAAATCGGTGACGATGGGTTCCCTGCGCCGTAACATTGCCTACGTCAGTCAGGACTCCTACCTCTTCAACATCAGCATCCGCGACAACATCGCAATCGGCAGGCCCGATGCGACGCAGGAAGAGATCGAGGCGGCGGCAAAGGCGGCAAACGCCCATGACTTCATCCTCGAATTGCCCGAAGGCTACAACACATTGGCAGGCGACGGTGGCGGCCGGTTGTCCGGCGGTCAGCGTCAGCGGGTTGCCATCGCGCGCGCCATGCTGCTTGATGCGCCGATCCTGTTGCTGGACGAGGCGACCTCCGCTCTCGACGCAGAATCCGAGGCCAAGATCCAATCCGCGCTCGAAACACTGATGGAAGGCCGCACGACGCTTGTGATCGCCCACCGGCTCAGCACGGTTCGCCACGCGCACAAGATACTCGTTCTGGACAGGGGCCGCGTCCTTGAAAGCGGCACGCATGACGAATTGTTCGAGCACGACGGCATATATCGGCGCCTGTGCGAACTGCAGTTCCAGAGCCGGAACGAGGCAGCCGAGTAAACCTGCATTCTTGAACGCACAAACAAGAAAAGCCCGGACAAGGTCCGGGCTTTTTGCTGTTTGAAGGCAGAGTTACTGGTTGGCGGTGATGCCGACCGAAAGGATCTGCGGGATCATCTGGGGCGCGAACATTGCCGTTCCCATGATCTGGGACAGGGGAACCGGCGCACCGGGTGCCGCCGTCAGTTCCAGCGAGCCTGGGGTGTTCAGGAACTGGGTTACAGCCTGAGCGACCTTGCCTTCCAGTTCCTTGTTCTGCAGCATGCCAAGCATCATCGGCAGCGTGCCGGTGAGGCCAGCTACATAGGTCGGCGTGTCAACACCGGCCTTTTTCGATTCCTGATCCAGAACGCGTCCGGTCAAAGAGGCGTCATCCAGCCGGATCTTGGCATTTTCGATGGTCACGTTCTGCAGAAGCGCCATCGCTTCTTCCGGCTTCTCCGACTTTTCGTTGAGCTGGGTGACCACTTCCCGGGTAACCCCGCCCATGGAGAAGGAAAGCGACAGGCTGGCGGCTTCCTTGGCATCGATCTTGAGTTCCGGCACCACAAGCGTGGCTGCTTCCGGATCCCATTTGCCTGAACCGGCAACATCAACAGTCAGGGTTTCATAACCGAGATCCGTGAGGGACTTGGTTTCCTTCGATTCCAGTTCCTTCACATCAATCGTGGCGCCGGTCACGGCGAAACTGCCGGCCGTCGGAAGATCGCCGTCCATGGCATCGATCGAAGAGGAGATTTTTACGATGTCGGCAATCTGGTTGTCTTCATCACGGATCTGGATGCTGTTGGCTTCAAAGGTCTTGTAGCCGGGCCCGACCGGCGGCGTATCGGACGCAGCTTCTTCCGGCGTGGGCAAGAGAAGTTCCGTAACCTTGAGGTCTGCCAGCGACATGCCGCCGTCCTCGGCCGTGAGCTGAAGGTTGCTCATGTCGAGACTTGCTAGTTTGAGCCGGCCGTCAGCCTGGATTTCGCCGCCTGTCAGGACGGTGGAAGCGATGGTGACGCTGGCGCCTTCCTCGTCTTCCTTGCTGATGACGATATCGCTGAGCGTGACGGCGCCACCTGTTTCGTCAACCGAACCATAGCTCTCGACAGTGCCTTTTTCAGCGTCCAGCAGCGACAGGAACGCATCGGCAATCTCGTTCCCGGACGGATCGAAGGCAAGAGCCGGAGAGGCTTGTAGAGCGAGCAGGCTGACAGCGGCTGTCAGACCGGCTGCGATCCGGGGCGAACGGGAAAACATCATTGAAAATCTCCACGAAATAGAGGTGATCCCACTCTGGGGTAAGTTCCACAGTGTGGCAAGGCGAAAGCCGGTTGAAGCAATAGCCGGGCTTATTCGAACAAAATATGTCCTGCGTCACACTTTCCCCGGTTGAAACGCGAAGGCCTTGTAGCCAGTGCTTTACCGGGTCTGATTGTGTCAGGCAGCTGCCTTTTCCAGGAAGGTGCTGTTGGCGCGTTCGATGTCTTCCAGTGTCGGCAGGCTGGCTTCGTTGCCCAGGTGCTGGATCGCATGGGTCGAGGCACCACGCGCAAAGCGGAAGTGCTGATCCCAGCTTCTTTCCGGCCATTGCAGGTAGGAAGCAACATAGGCGCCGTGAAAAACATCGCCAGCCCCATTGGAATCGACCACTTTCGACAAGGGTACATTCAGGGCCGGCATAACCTTGTCCGGACCGCCGGCTTCGTACCAGACCATGCCTTCGTCGCCGAGCGTGACAGCGCCGACAGGACAGTTCTTGGTACGCAAATACGCCAGGGTCTCGCCGGTCGACATGCCAAGCTGCTGGCAGAACCGTTCGGAAACAACCGCAATGTCGATCTGGTTCAAAAGCTCGTCCGTGTTCTCGCGAACCGCGCCTCCGTCGAGAGACGTCAGAATGCCGAGGTTCTTGCATGTGGTCGCATAGTGGAGGGCTGCATCCGGCATGTGCCCATCCAGATGCAATGCCTTCATGCCGGTAAGCGTGAGGGGAGGGAAAGGATGCAGGAATTCGTTGTCGCGGCAGCGCACGATGGCACGCTTGCCTCCCTTCGGCATGATGAAGGAGAGCGAACTCTCGCGCACCTTGCGCCCGTGAATGGAAATGCCGTAGGCCGCGGCCATGTCCAGGAACATCCGCGCCAGCCAGTCATCCGCCTGCGAACACAACAGTTCCGGCTTGCCACCCAGTTTGGCGCAGCAGAACGCTGCTGTAACGGCATTGCCGCCGAAACTGATCGCGTAATCCCGGGCAATCGTCTTTTCGTCGCCCGTCGGCAGCTGGTCGGTCAAAAACGTAACGTCGATATAGGCTTGTCCAATAAACAATGCCTGCATGTAACCCTCCCGAAGTCCGGCTTTTTCTCGTCTGTCCTGCAGCTAACACGGCAATGAGGCAGGTCGCTTTGATCTGAATGAAACTGCTGAATCTTCAGTCCTTGTTTACCCAGATCAGCCATGGTCAGAAAGAGTTTATTCACGAACAGGCCTGCGACTTGTCTTTCCGCTATGTTGGTTTTGTAAAAACGGTGCTGATCGCCCTTGCGCTGGCGACTGCTCCGCTTTTTGCGATCAACGTCATCCTCAACCAATATGCGGAACGCCGCGCCGTCGTCGAAATGGAAGCCATGGGAAATGTGGCCATCCATCGCGCCGAAGAGGCAATTTCCACGACCGTCTCCCTGCTGCAGCGACTGGACCGTGACGACGTGCAAACCTGTAGCGCCGAAGACCGAGGTATCTACGAAAAACAGATCGTCGAGCACGGCATGATCGACGCCATCGGGCTGGCGGACGCGGCCGGTCAACGCATGTGCATCATTCCGGATCGAGATCTGGCCGGCAAGGTCGTTCTTCCTCCAATGCGCGAAGACGGTCCGCTGGTCGGTATCGGCATGCTGGACCGCAACTACCTCGGGGCTCGCGCAGCGGTAATCAGCTGGGATCTCAAGGACCAGACCCGTCTGTTCGCGGAAGTGACGCCCGCCGTCATTGCCATCGATCCCGGCCCGGAATATCTGCGCTCCTATCGCAGAGCCGAACTGCGCCTCGGCAACAATCTGCTCTGGTACAGTATCGGCGGCTATAACTCCGAGGCGACCGATCCTTCGCAAATCCTGTCTGTCGAGGTCTCCTCGCAGCTTTATCCGCTGGTCGCGACGATCACCGCGCCGATTTCGGCCGCGGGCAATGTCGTGCAGGATCTGAAGGTCGTTGCGGCCGCCGCCTGTGCCGGCATTGCACTTCTGTTCGTTGCCATCGGCGTCTGGTTGTCCTGGCGTCCGGAGCGGGAGGCCGACGACGAATTCATCGCCGCGATCCGCAATGGCGAATTCATCCCCTACTATCAGCCTGTCATGGACATCGAGAGTGGCCGGTTGCGCGGCTGCGAGATCCTGATGCGCTGGCGCCGTCCAAACGGCATGATCGTTTCGCCGGGCCAGTTTATGGCTTATGCCGAAAACAATGGCCATATCTTCGACATGACCCGCCACATGATGCGCGTGTCGTCGGAGGAAATCGGCGACCTTTATGGCGATAACCCGGACCTGAAGCTGTCGATCAACCTTTTCGCGGGACACTTCCTGGATCGCGAAATCATTTCCGACATCCGTTCGATCTTCGAAAAGTCCCGGATTTCCTTCCAGCAGATCGTCGTGGAAGTGACCGAACGCCATCCACTGGAAGATATGGAACTCGCCCGCAAGATCATCGCGGAACTGCAGGCCCTGGGTGTGCGTGTGGCGCTGGACGACGTTGGCACCGGCCACGGCGGCATGGCTTACCTGCAGAAGCTGGGCGTCGACATCATCAAGATCGACAAGATGTTCATCGATACCATCGGGTCGGATGACAACTCGACGACCATCGTCGATTCCATGGTCGAACTGGCCGACAATCTGGGCATGGGCATCATTGCCGAAGGTGTCGAGATGGAAGAGCAGATCGACCGGTTGCTTGAGCTTGGCGTTACCGCTGCCCAGGGGTACTTCTTCGCAGCCCCCATGCCGGCCGATGAATTCATCGCCTTTGCAGAACGTACCGATGAAGAAGCCAATGAGCGTTCGCGGCTTGCGGCGGAAGCCGCCGCCGCAGAACAGGCGGCAAACGAAGCTGCTATGCGCAAGAACGCCGCAGCCTGATCCGGGCTCCCGGCTGGCTCCTTTTGTACCCGGATCGATTTCAATAAAATCAGGTTCTGTCTGTTGGCACAGGCTCTTGCCCGTGCCAGTCTTTGCGGTGTCCAGCTACCCGGACACGCTTCGAGTGAGTGCTGGATGAAAAAGCTGGCGAACTTATGCCAGTGTGCCCTCTTGTCTGTACCGGCTGGACGGTATAAATAGCGCGAAACTGTACTGACTGGACGGTATAGAAATGGCCGCGCGTTCGACACGCAACTCGCATGAATCAAAATCGGAAATACTGAAGGCTGCACTCGAAGTCGTGAGACGCTCGGGAGCGCAAAGCCTCACCATGGATGCCGTGGCCGAGGAAAGCGGCTTTTCGAAGGGTGGGGTGCTCTACAACTTTCCCACCAAGGACGCGCTGATTACAGGCATGGTGGAATTCCTTGCGGGCCAGTTCGAAACCGAAGTGTCCGCTGCGCGGGAGCGGAACCTTTCTTCCGAATGCCCGACCTTGAGCGCCATGATCGAAGTCACCGAAGGCTGGCTGAGTGAGCAGCGGGATCTTGCGCAGGCCATGCTGGCCACGAAAGCAGACCGTCCCGACCTGAGTGAACCTTTCATGGGCGTGAAATCCCGTATGAAGGCGGCCATCGAAGCCGAACTTTCCGACCGCGGCAAAGCCTGGGCAATCTGGGCGTGCCTGGAAGGTCTGCATTTCTCCGAGGCGCATTGCGTCACGATTTTCACAGATGAAGAACGCGCGCTGGTTTTTCAGGAACTGCGCAAGCGTCTGACCCAACTCCAAGACTAGAACGGAAGACCAAATGCTGGCACTTCACAAAGCCCCAATCCGCCGTTGGGTCGCCCTCCTGTTTGCTGCGGGGATGCTCACGGCCTGCCAGGAAGACGCAGTTGATCCGGTTTCCGAAGCAGAAGCAAAGCTTCACGCCGCGCCGAGACCTGCGAAGATCTTTACGGTGACAGACCAGATAGGTCTGCTGGAGCGGCGGTTCGCGGGCCGGGTTGCGGCGGTAAAGACCGTCGACCTGTCCTTTCAGGTGCCGGGCAAGCTTGTGGCGCTTCCGGTTCTGGAAAGCCAGCGCGTGAAAGAGGGCGACCTGATCGCCACGCTGGACACGACTGACTACGACCGTGCCGTCCGCGAGGCGACGATCAATGCCGAGCAGGCAAAGAGGGAACTCGACCGGCTGGAAACCCTGCGCGAACGCTCCGTGATCTCACAGTCCGCCTACGACGAGCAAAAGAACAAGCACGACCTTGCGCTTGAGACGTTGAAGGAAGCCAAGCAGAACCTCGAATACACCACGTTGAAAGCACCTTTCGACGGGATCGTCTCTGTACGACTGGTCGACAATTTCACCACGGTCAGTGTCGGCACACCGGTTGTGCGGCTTCACGATGTGTCTGAAGTGCAGGTGGACATCAACGTTGCCGAGGCGCTGTTCGGACGGGTATCTGAATCTGAAGTGGCCTCGATCGAGGCAAGGTTCCCGGCCTATGGCGACAAGCTGTTTCCGCTGACCTACCGCGAGCATTCCAGCCAGGTCGACGATGTGGCGCAAACCTATCGTATCACCCTTGCCATGCCTCGCGACGGCGCAGAGCAGCTGTCACCCGGCATGACGGCTTCTGTCACCGTGAAGTTTCTGCCGGAAGGTCTGGAACTGGGAGAACAGTTCCTGGTGCCCTCAAGCGCAATTGCCGTCGACGGTGATGGCAGCGCCTACGTCTGGAAATTCGATGCCGACACGGGCGCCGTGTCCAAGAACCCGGTCGAAATCGGCACGGTCATGGGTGACTTCATTCCGGTCCGCTCCGGCCTGGACAAAGGCGATGACATCGTTTCCGCCGGCGTCGCCTATCTCAGCGACGGCCAGGTCGTGCGGCGTTTGAACTGATCCGGTTCCGGACAGGCAAGAGGATCAGAAACCTTGGATATTGCACGCTACTCCATTCAAAAGCCGGTCAACACCTGGATGATCGTGATCATGTCGCTTCTGGGCGGGCTCTGGGGCCTGTCCACCGTGGGGCGGCTGGAAGATCCTGCGTTCACCATCAAGCAGGCTCAGGTGATCACCAGCTATCCAGGCGCAACTGCGGCTGAAGTCGAAAACGAAATTACCGAAAACCTCGAAACGGCCATCCAGCAGATGCCGCAACTGGATCTGATCACATCCGTGTCGGAGCCCGGCTTGTCGCGCATCAGCGTCGAAATCAAGCCAACCTACGACGGCGAGGAATTGCCTCAGGTCTGGGACGAATTGAGGCGCAAGGTCAATGACGAAGTCCGGAACCTGCCGACAGGGGCGGGAACGCCGCTGGTCTATGACGATTTCGGCGATGTTTATGGCCTTTTCTACGCCTTCACTGCCGACGGTTACACCAACCGGGACATTCGCGACACGGTCAAGCGTATCCGACGCGAACTCCTGACTGTTCCCGGGGTCGGCAAGGTGGAAGTTGCCGGCGAACCGCAGGATGTCATCTACCTGAATGTCAATCAGGACAAGATGGCCGGGCTCGGCATCACCTTCACCGATGTGATCGGTGTGCTGGATGCGGAAAACCGTATTCAGACCAACGGGTCGGGTGTTTCAGGTGACAAACGCATTCGCCTCATGACGGCTTCCGCCTTTGACGACTTCCGCGGCATTCAGGATCTTGTCATCGGCAGGGCAGGGTCGACGGCAATGATCCGCCTGTCCGACATTGCGACACTGGAGTTGGGCGAGCCGGAGAAGCCGGACAGGTTGATACGCCATGATGGTCACGCGGCAGTGACGATCGGCGTGTCTCAGGTCGATGGCACCAATATTGTCGAAGTCGGCGAACGGGTGATCGAGAAGCTTGCCGCCGTCGAAGCGCAATTGCCGGTCGGCATGCAGATCCATCCCATCTACGAGCAGAATATCGTGGTCGATGAATCCGTAAACGGCTTCATCATGAACCTTGCGGCCTCCGTCGTGATCGTGATCGGTGTTCTGGCGCTGTTCATGGGGTGGCGCGCGGCAATCGTGGTCGGCACGGTGCTTCTGTTGACCGTGATGGCCACCGTTCTGTTCATGCGCATCTTCGCCATCGAGATGGAGCGCATCTCGCTCGGTGCGCTTATCATTGCCATGGGCATGCTGGTGGACAACGCCATCGTGGTTGCGGAAGGCATGATGATCAACATGCAGCGTGGCCAGAAGGCGATCGAGGCGGCCAGCCGCGTCGTCGCTCAGACCATGTGGCCCCTGCTGGGGGCAACCGTCATCGGTATCATGGCATTTTCCGGCATCGGCCTGTCGCCGGATGCTACCGGTGAGTTTCTGTTCTCGTTGTTTGCCGTGATCGGAATATCGCTGCTGTTGTCGTGGGTCTTCGCGATCACTGTGACCCCGCTGTTCGGCAAGTACTTCTTCAGAACCGCCACCGGCAATCTGGACGATCATGACCCTTACAAGGGCATTCTCTACAAGGCCTATCGCGGGATTCTGATCGGTTCCCTGCATGTCCGGCTGCTGACCGTTGCCGCCCTTGTCGGGATCACGGTTATCTGTGTCATGGCCTTCGGCAACGTGAAGCAGGCCTTCTTTCCGGACAGCAACACACCGATCTTCTACGTCCACTACTGGTCACCCCAGGGAACCGATATCCGGTCGACCGAGGCGGACCTGAAGGAGATGGAGAAAATCGTCCTCACGGATGAGCGGGTCGCAACCGTCACAAGCTTTGCGGGCGGTGGTGCAACGCGTTTCATGCTGACCTACGCACCGGAAGACGCCAACCCGGCCTATGGCCACATGATCATCCGGACGCATGATCGTGAAGAGATCGACATGCTGGCGCTTGAGTTGAGGGAGCAGTTCGCCGAACGTTTCCCGTCTGCTCAGATCATCACCAAGCGCCTGGTGTTCGGTCCCGGTGGCGGTGCCAAGATCGAGGCACGGTTCTCCGGTCCGGATGCGGATGAGCTCAAGCGGCTCGGTAACGAGGCGCAGGCGATCTTCGCGATGCCTGACAACAAGCTTGCAGACGTCAACACAAACTGGCGCCAGCGCGAACTTGTCGTGCGGCCGATCTTCGATGAAGACCGCGCCCGAATTTCCGGCGTGACCCGCGAGGAGCTGTCGGTCGCCCTGCAATTTTCGACTGAAGGCATTCGTGTCGGCTCCTACCGAGATGTCGACGAGAGCATTCCGATTGTCGCCCGCAAGGCCGAGCAGAACGGCATCTCCGTCAACGAGAGCGTGTCGGACTCCCTGGTCCTGAGCAGCAATGAACGCCGCTATGTGCCGATCGAGCAGGTTGTGCGGGAATTCGTGATGGAGCCTCAGGATACGCTCATCCATCGCCGTGATCGCGTGCGTACGCTTACGGTGAAGGCTGAGACGACTGCGGGCGAAACCGCGACTGCTGCTCTTGCAAGGGTCCGTCCGCAAATCGAGGCCATCGAGCTGCCGCCGGGCTATGCGCTGGAGTGGGGCGGTGAATATGAAAGCACCAACGATGCGCAGGAATCTCTGGGTGCGCAGCTGCCGCTCGGTTTCCTGGTCATGCTGATCATCTCGATCCTGCTGTTCGGCTCCGTGCGTCAGCCGCTGATCATCTGGCTGATGGTGCCCATGTCGATCAATGGTGTTGCGATTGCCTTGCTGGCCACGGACACGGCCTTCGGCTTCATGTCGCTGCTGGGCTTCCTGTCGCTTTCCGGCATGTTGATCAAGAATGCCATCGTGCTTCTGGAAGAGATCGATCTTCTGATTGGCGAGGGCAGGGACAAATACCAGGCAATCATCGATGCCAGCGTCTCGCGTATGCGGCCAGTGATGCTGGCGGCGATTACCACCATCCTCGGCATGGCACCGCTTCTGTCGGATGCCTTCTTCCGAGGCATGGCAGTGACGATCATGGGTGGTCTGGCGTTTGCCACCGTGCTGACCCTGATTGCCGCACCCGTGCTCTATGCCCTGTTCTTCCGGGTTCGCCCGCCGAAGAAGGACAAGACGAAGGCGGAGCCGTCAGTCCCTGCGGATGCTGTTCCGGCCAAGTAACCCCAGACGCGGTCACTCACAAACTTGAAAGGCGGCCTTCGAGCCGCCTTTTGTCTTTCTCTCAAATGACATCCCAACGCCAACCAACACCGGGCCCCCATGGCTTGATCATGGGACCAACCCGTCACGCCAGGGAGTGCAGGAAACACGGAAATGCCGTTCCGGTTTTCGCTATGGCCTCCAGAGCCATCTAGTCTCGTGATATCAATATCTTGTCGACGTATCCGGACTCATTTTCTCAGTCTGCCTTTCAGCCGCGACTGAGTTTCATGTGCCGGTTGACATCCTTGTAGAGCAGATAGCGGAACTTGCCTGGCCCGCCGGCATAACAGGCTTGCGGGCAGAAGGCGCGCAGCCACATGTAGTCACCGGCTTCAACCTCGACCCAGTCCTGATTGAGCCTGTAGACGGCTTTGCCCTCCAGCACGTAAAGCCCGTGCTCCATCACATGGGTTTCGGCAAACGGGATAACGGCACCCGGTTCGAAGGTGACGATGGTCACATGCATGTCATGACGCAGGTCTTCCGGAGCGACGAAACGGGTGGTTGCCCACTTGCCGTCCGTCCCCGGCATTTCGGTCGGCTTGATCTGTTTTTCGTTCGTTACGAATGCATCCGGGGCAGCCATTCCCTCGACTGCTTCGTAGGCTTTCCGGATCCAGTGAAACCGGACTGGAGCATCGGCCGAATTTTCGACCGTCCAGGCACAACCGGCCGGTAGATAGGCGTATCCACCGTCTTCCAGTACGTGCACAGTCCCCTCGATTGTCAGCGTCAGTTTTCCTTGCACCACGAAGAGAACGGCTTCTGCATCGGCGTCCTGCTCAGGGTTATTGCTGCCGCCGCCCGGCTGCACTTCCATGATGTATTGGGAGAAGGTCTCTGCAAATCCGGAGAGAGGGCGTGACAGCACCCAAAGCCGGGTCTTTTCCCAGAACGGCAGATAACTGGTGACGATGTCACGCATCGTTCCCTTCGGGATGACGGCATAAGCCTCCGTGAAGACGGCCCGGTCGGTCAGCAGCTGGGTTTGTGGCGGGTGACCGCCGCTTGGAAAGTAGTAGGGCGATGAGGTCATGCGGGTTTCCCTGAACCGTTGCCGAAACACTGTTTCGATCTGAATTAGAAAGCGCGGCTTACGGCAAGGCAACGAAAAAGAAAACCCGCCCGCGAGGCCTGCGGGCGGGATGTCCAGCTGGATGGTCAGCGTGGTCCGGATGGCGGAAATCCGGTTGGGGCCGGGAACCCGTCCTCTTTTCGGGACGTGGTTCTAACGTGCCGAGACCATCTCGCGCTGGACTGTGCTTCTTGCGGTCTTGACGTTGTCGAGCACCTTTGGGCAGGCGGCGCCCGACGTCTGTTTCTCGCGCAGGAACGAGGCCATGCGAGCATCGATATCCTTCAGGCGGGACTGTCTGGAAGGCGTGCGCTGCAGGGCCGCAAAGGGTGAAAAGAATGGCAGGAACGGATTCATTCAAAACCTCCCGATTGGCGTTGTGTTGTCGGTCAATAGACCAGCTGAGAGGAGCTCAGATTGGTCTCGATCCGGGTAATCTCATCCCGTAACCGAAGCTTGAATTTCTTCAACGACCGTATGTGCTGCGTATCCGGATAAGGGTGCATTTCCTCTCTGCGGATCAGGGAATCCAGGGTGTTGTGCTGGCTGCGCAGCGACTTCAGTCTGTTGTACATCGCCTGCTCCTCTTTCGTGGGCTGTGTCTTCGACACCCTTGATATGGATACGAGGAGGGAATAGATGAAATACATTGTTTCAATTGAATTGATAGAAATTTTCTATCATTCAGGGAGGCGACATGCGGTTTCGGCCATCGTCACGGCAGCTGGAGTATTTCGTTGCACTTGCAGAAACCTTGCACTTCGGCAGGGCTGCCTCTCGCTGCCACGTCTCGCAGCCGACGCTTTCAGCGCAATTCAAGCTGCTTGAAGAGCAACTTGGCTGCACCTTGCTGGAGCGCGGCAGTGGGGGGATCAGCCTGACGGCCTCCGGTGAGCGCCTGCTGCCGCTTGCACGGCGTACCCTAGAAAATCTCGACGAAATCGTGACTGTCGCCCAGGCAGGGCAATCCAATCTCGGCGGTCTGATCCGCCTTGGGGTCTCGCCCACATTCGGGCCGTATTTCATGCCCTACCTGTTGCCAATCCTGAAACGTGAATTTCCGCTTCTCGAGCTCTACATCCGCGAAGACAGGCCCAATCTCCTGGAAGAGGGACTGATGTCCGGTGCGCTCGACTGCATTCTGACACCGGATTTTGCGTCATCGGATCAGTGGACGGCACAGGTGCTGTGCCGGGAAAGCGTTTCACTTGCCGTGCCGAAGTCGCACCCCTTGGCTGGTGTCGAAGTGATCCCGGTGGATATGTTGCGCGGCGAGAAGCTGCTTGCACTCGGTCAGGGGTTTCGCCTCCACAACGATGTTCAGGCGTTGGCACATGCCGCGGGTGCGGACTTTCGGCAGGACTATGAAGGCACAAGCCTTGATGCCTTACGCCAGATGGCTTCGATCGGCATGGGGCTGGCACTCTTTCCCGCCGCTTACATTGCGTCCGAGTTCGGAAAGGAGCCGGATCTTCTGTTGAAGAAGATCGAGGGCTTGCCGATGCGCCGGACGATGCATCTCGTCTGGCGATGCGGGTCTTCCCGAACCACCCATTTCGAAAACCTGCTGACCCTTGCGCTCCAGGCGGTGAACAGCATGAAAGTTGAGGGTGTCGAGCCGGCCTGAAAGAGGCTCACAAAGGTATTTGGAAGTGTAAAGCCGTAAAGCAGAATTGATGGTCCGCCGTGCCACGTAATCCTCCCCATATTGCCGGTCCGCTAAAAACGTGCCAGCCTCGGACGTACCGGCGGAGGAGGAGAGCCCATGCCTGAAATTTCAAGCGACCGCGATTGCCAGACCGTCATTACCACTTTCGAAATGACACCGGGCACATGCTACGACCTTCTGGACGAACTGAAGGACGCCTACGAGAATTTCATTAGCCATCAGCCGGGCTTCATTGGTGCCGGGCTGCATGTCAACGATGCTCAAACCCGTATCGCCAATTATTCGCAGTGGCGCCGACGGGAGGATTTCCTGGCCATGTTGCGTTCACCGGAAATGCGTGAGCGCAACCGGCGTATCAGTTCATTGTGCAAGAGTTTCGAACCGGTAATGTACGACGTCGTGGACGCCTACGACTGACTGACCTTCATGACAGAAATCGTGATGGCGCCGGTCATGAAGGACCGGCGTTGCACATTGCTCCGGGTTCCTGGAACAGGGACCGGAGGTTCCTTGCGAGACTTCCCGCATTTTTCGGAAACTTCCATGTCCTACCAGATTGTCGATTGCCGCTCGTTTGGTGCTGACCAGCTGTGCGAGGCCTTAAACATTGCTTTCTCGGATTACGTCACGCCACTCCATCTGAGCGAGAAGGATTTCCGTGAGTTTCAGCGCCAGCGCGGGTTTTCGGCAGAGCATTCCTTCGTTGCGATGGCAGGGGAAGAGATTGCAGCCTTCTGGTTTTCGAGCTTACCGAACTCCAGTTATGGCGACAGGGCCTATACGTTGTCCGTCGGGACCAGTCCTGCGCATCGTCGCAAAGGCCTGTCGAGAAAGCTTCTTGCAGCGGTGATCGAAAAGCAGCTTGAGGTTGGGGCGAAAGGCCTGCAGCTTGAGGTCATCACGACAAACGAAAAGGCGGTTGCTGCTTATGAAGCCTTTGGCTTTCGCCGCGAAAGGACACTTGGTGTCTTTCGGCTCGTGAACAGCAAGGCGCTCAAGGCGCAGGTCGGAGTGTGGGTGCCCGAGCGGATCGGGTTGAACGATCTTCCCGATGATACCGGCCCCTATTTCGATACCTTGCCGACCCCCCAGAACAGTATTGCCGGGCTTGGTGGTTTGAGCCCGGATATCCATCTTCTGGCTGTTCGCCATGACGATGAAATTCTGGGGTGGGGGGCGAGTTTTGCCGATGGCGCGGTCGCGCAGATCGCCGTTCACAAGAACCATCGTCGCCAAGGCATTGGCCGAACCTTGTTGCAGGGGCTGATGGAGGCCCTGGGCGGATCCGAACTACGGTTTGTCAACGTCGACACCGCTGCGCAAAGCGCCAACGCATTCCTGCGCCTGTCAGGTGCGGAAGAGCTGCTACAACAATACGAAATGCGGCTTGATTGCTAAGCGCACACCAAGGTTCAGGTCTCTTGGTCGATCTTGCGGAATGGTGCGTGTTCGGCCAGCGCCTCGTTCTCGCGTTCGACGGCAAGGCGTTCGTGTTCCAGAAAATCTGCGACAGCCTGATGTAGCCCTTCATGGGCGATCCAGTGGGCGGAATAGGTTGTGGTCGGCAGATAGCCGCGCGCCAGCTTGTGGGCACCTTGAGCGCCGGCTTCAACGCGCTTCAACTTGTTGGCGATGGCAAAGTCGATCGCCTGGTAGTAGCAGAGCTCGAAATGCAGGAACGGGTGGTGCTCGGTGCAGCCCCAATGGCGCCCGAACAAGGTGTGCGAGCCGATGAAGTTGAGGGCACCGGCAATGTATTGGCCATGCCGTTTGGCAAGAACCAGCAAGGTGCGGTCAGCCAGCCTCTCATTGATCAGCGAATAGAATTTTCTGTTCAGATAGGGGCGGCCCCACTTCCGTGAACCCGTGTCCATGTAAAATTTGTAGAAGGCGTCCCAATGGGCCTCGGTCAGATCGGACCCAGTGACCCATTCCACCTCAATGCCCTCTGCGCTCAGGGCTTCGCGCCGCTCTTTCTTGACGGCCTTGCGCTTGCGCGACGCCAGATCTGCCAGAAAGCCATCGAAATTGTCGTAACCGTGGTTTTCCCAGTGAAACTGCTGATCGGTCCGTTGCAGATATCCTAGTTCACCCAGACTGTCCCATTCCGGTTTGGTCAGGAAAGTGGCATGCACGGATGAAGCCCCGGAGCGCTGACATACCTGTACCAGACCGGCGGCAAGCGCTTGCAGGCCCGCTTCACGGTTGACACCGGCACCTGTCAGAAACCGGCGTCCGGTTGCCGGCGTGAAGGGCACGCTGATCTGAAGTTTGGGATAATAGTCACCGCCTGCACGGTAGAAGGCGTCGGCCCAACCGTGGTCGAACACATATTCGCCTTGCGAATGGCTCTTGAGATAAGCCGGCACGGCACCGAGGACCTCGCCGCCGCTATCTTCCAGCACCATGTGTCTGGGCAGCCAGCCTGTCGCTTCCGTTGCACATCCGGAAGCCTCCAGAGCCTCCAGAAAAGCGTGGGACAGAAACGGGTTGAAATCGATGTCCTCACCGGCAAATTCGGAACTGCCGCCAAGTGCCCCGGAAAGCTCGGCCAGCGCCTCGCATTTCGGGTCTTTCTTCAAGAGCCCCCGTCCGGAAAGCTGCCAGCCTGGATTGGCCACCTGATCCCAGTTGGAGGCAGTGACATCCTTCAAGGAAGACAGGATTCGCAAGGTCGCTGTCTGTCCGCCGTCATCTGTAGCCGGGGAGTTGCCGTCCGTGGACCGGGAGGAGGTCATGCGTCAGAAGAAACCAAAGTTTGAAACCATACTCTTGATGTAGCGCTGGCATTTTGCAGCGCAAGAGGTTGATGTCGTGTAATGGTTATTTCTAAAGGGAACGGGCTGCGCTCCTGTCCGGATCAAAGCCCTCGAAAACGATCTGGTCTGCGTAGCGATCGGCCTTTTCACGTTGTTCGGTGGTTCTCACCGTCCAGGACATCAGTGGCACCTTGAACACAGAGCGTAGCAGACTGGGTCCGGCCTTTGGCAGGTCCTTGACACCGTAGGAAATGAAATGCGGGCGCGTGCGCGGTGCATGCAGGATATGGCGCAGGATGAACCGGTCGACACGGCTGTAGCGGGCATAGTCAGGTCCGGGCTCGGCGCCGTCGGCAACGATACCGCGCAGTACCGAGGCGTTGCGTGCCTTTGCAATGGACAACATGTCCGGGTCGAATGACTTGATGCATGCAGGGCCCTTGTAGCCCGCCACCTGGTCCGTCACGTGCCGGACAAAGTCCATTTGCGCATCACGGCGCATCAACGACTTGATCTCGACCACCAGCGGGACGCGGCCGTCGACAAGATCGAACAGGTCCTTCAGGAGCCAGAGCTTGTCTGTTCCGGTCTTCATGTGAATGCTGGTGAGCTCGGATGCGGCCAGATCGATAACCCTGCCGGTTCCCTCCGCAAGGCGCTCCAGCGTGTAGTCATGGAACACCAGAGCTTCACCGTCTGCCGTTTCCTGAACATCCACCTCGATCGCGAAATTCTTGTCGATCGCATGCTGAATTGCGGTAGGCGTATTCTCAATGACGCCGTTGTCGGCATCGTGATAACCCCGATGGGCGATCGGGCGGGCGAAGATGGCTTCGAGTTCCGGTGTCATGGCGGGGGCTCGTCAGGAAGGAAAATGCCTCACCGGCCGGTGTGGCTTCGGGAAGAGAGTGGGGGAGGCCAGGCTCCCCGCAATCAGTCAGTCTTCGATTTCGAAAATCGCTTCGATCTCGACAGCAGCACCGAAGGGCAGGGACGCGGCGCTGACGGCGGAGCGCGCATGGCGGCCCTTTTCGCCCATCGCCTCTACCAGGAAGTCGGAAGCGCCGTTGATGACCTGCGGCTGGTCGACGAATTCGGCCGTGGAGTTCACGAAGCCGACGATCTTCACCAGTCGGGCAACCTTGTCGAGATTTCCGGTGGCAGCCTTAGCCTGGGCAAGCAGGTTGATGGCGCACAGCTTGGCAGCGGCCTTGCCTTCGTCGATGCCCAGACCGTCACCCAGCTTGCCGGAGATCTGAAGCTTGCCGCCTGCCATCGGCAACTGGCCGGAAACGAACAGCTGATTGCCGGTCTGCAGGAAAGGCACATAGTTGGCCGCGGGTGCCGCCGCTTCCGGAAGTGTGATGCCAAGTTCGTTCAGCCGGGCTTCGATCGCGCTGCTCATGGGGATCTCCAAGTTTGAGAGCTTTCGGCGTGTCTTGGCGTAATTCGTCACAGGTGACAAGGTCAAAATGGGGTGTGTACGGTAAAAGGAAACTGTGGAGGAGCTTGGTTTCGATTGCCACGGTCACCACTTGAGAAGGACGATTTGTGAAATAACAGGCCAGCGGGGCTTGGGGCATGGCTGCACATTCGCGGTGGCGGAATGTGCAGTTTGCCGCATAATGTGTGGAACCGGTCCAGGTGGCGTTTCCACCAGGACGAGAATGAGGTTTTTTTGATGCAATGCGTTCCGAAGTCAGTGTCCTCGACCGTTGGTGCGATCGTTTTGGCCGCCGCAGCTTATGCGGTGTCTGGCGCGACCGACGCCGATGCGAGCGGCACTGTCGGCTTTAAACTCGTGCCCCATCGCGCCGTTTACGACATGAACCTGGGAGACAGCGAGGAGCAAGCCGGGATCGCGGGCCTCAACGGACGCATGGTCTACGATTTCTCCGGAAGCGCCTGCGAAGGCTACAGCGTCAACTTCCGCTTTGTCACCGAGTTCCAGAATACCGACGGTGGTTCACAGATCACTGATCTGCAGACGACTTCCTTCGAAGAGCCACGCGCCGAGAGCTACCAGTTCCTCTCCAAGACCTTTGTCGATCAGAAACTGGTCGAAGCGACCCGTGGAACCGCACGGAGCGGAAAGAAAGCACGTACTGTCGAACTGAAGGAACCTTCGGAAAAATCGCTGGAGATTGGCCGGGAAGTGCTGTTTCCGACGGAGCATCTTCTGACGATCATGAAGTCAGCCGAGGCGGGCGTCCATTTTGTTGCAGCCGACATCTATGACGGCGCCGAAACCGGAGAAAAGGTTTATGCAACGACGACGGTGATCGGTGCCAAAGCCGTCAACGACGCAAAAACCGATGCTGACCACGTGGATGCACCGCTGTCCGGCAAGGGCTACTGGCCCGTTACCGTCGCCTACTTCGACCCAAGTGCCGAAGACGCAAGTGGAGAGCTTCTGCCGGTCTATCAGCTGTCATTCTGGCTGTATGAAAACGGCATCAGCGGACACCTGAAGCTCGACTACGGCGATTTCACCATCCAAGGCAAGATGGCATCGCTGGAGCTTTACGATGAGACCGAGTGCCCGCAGCAGTAACCGGGCAAGACCGCTTCTTGAAATGATCGGGTGACAGGCGCACTACTTGTCACCCTGCTTCTTCGCTTCCTTCGCCGCGCGCGCTGCGTGCGTGAGGCCGAGTTCGACAGCTGACGTTCCGAACTTGTCCCGAAGCCGATCCACGGCCAGTTCCGCATTCTTCCGTCGTTCGGCCGACTGGTCGAGCAGGTCTCTCGGATCGGCGCGGTCCGCATTTTCCAGATCGCTGACCCCGATGCCGATAAGCCGGAAACGTCGGCCATCGGCTTCGATCTGAAGAAGATTTTCACCCGCCGCGTAGATCTTGTCGGCCAATTGGGTCGGATCGGAAAAATGCCTGGCGCGGGTGATCGTCTTGAAGTCGGCGGTTTTCAGTTTCAAGGTCACTCCGCGCCCTGAGAGTTCCGCCTTCTTGAGCCTCGCAGACACTTTCTCGGCCAGGTTTCTGAGAATGGGACGCAGTGTGTCGAAACTCGAAATGTCGGTGAAGAAGGTGGTTTCCGCGGAAACGCTTTTTGCACCCCGTTCAGGAGTGACTTCACGGCTGTCGTCTCCATGCGAAAGACGGGCCAGACGCAGGCCGATGGTGCCGTATCGGCGGGCGAGATCCGTCGCTTCCATTTCCTGCAGCTGTCCGATTGTCCGAATGCCGTCCCTCTCCAGTTTCTGCTGGAACACCTTGCCGACACCCCAGATGCGGCCCACAGGCATGGCCGCCAGAACGTCTTCCGCTTCCGCTGCGCCGATGACGGAGAAACCACGCGGCTTTTCGAGATCGGACGCAAGTTTTGCCAGAAACTTGTTGGGGGCAAGGCCGACAGACGCCGATATGCCGATATCGGCTTCCATGTCGCGTATGAAGCCGGCGAGTGTTTCCGCCGGAGACTTCTTGTGAAGGCGTTCGGTGCCCGTCAGATCAAGAAAGGCTTCGTCGATGGACAAAGGCTCCACCAGGGGTGTGAGCGCACGCATGCGTTCACGGATCTCCTTGCCGACGCTCGCGTATTTGGCCATGTCAGGCTTGATCACAATCGCTTGCGGGCACGCCTCAAGCGCCTTGAACATGGGCATTGCGGACCGCACACCGTAGATGCGGGCGATGTAGCAGCATGTGGAAACCACACCGCGCTGACCTCCGCCAACGATTACCGGCTGGTCCTGCAGCTCCGGATTGTCGCGTTTTTCGATCGAGGCATAAAAGGCGTCGCAATCAATGTGGGCAATGGCCAGCGTGTCGAGTTCCGGATGCTTGACCAGCCTCGGGCTGCCGCAGCGGGTGCACCTGGCTGCCGACGGGGCGAGGCGGGCGCCGCAGTCTCGGCAAAGGGCACGTAAGGGCGGAACGGGTTGGGACACGGCGTTGGCAATCGGCTGCGGTGCGGATGGGCAATCAGCCGCTCTGCTGGTTTCGGTTCGAGCCCTGCAGAATAGCTCCGATAAAGGCGGCCGTCTCCTGCCAATCGCTGCTCAACAGATCGATGTAACCTGCCTTTTCAGTGGTCTGCAGAAATCTGGCGTCTGCGATGAACTGTATCTGGACAGCAGACGGCAGGGTCGCGTTCACGGAGGTGTGGTTGGTCGGACTGTCGTCAATGAAGACAACCGGCTCCGGACGTCCACGAGACAGAGCTGCAACCGCACCACCTTTGGGACCGGAATTCGTCAGCAACGGAAAGGTGATACCGAGCCCGGTGAGCAGCTTTTCCCGCACTGGCTTGTTGTGACCTCCGGGCAGATTGGTCAGCAGGATAACGTCCCATTGCTGTGCAAGTGCATTGAGCGCATCGCCTGCGCCGGGGACCATGTCCTGACGATGGCTGACCTCGTCGAAGAACTCCAGAAGCAGTCTGCGAACGTCGTCAGACGACAGGGGTTCACCGTTGTCCCGCCGGCCAATATTGCCAGTCAGCCTGTACTCGTACTTCAGGAAAGCCAGGTCACGAGCGTGAAGATAGTCTTCCAGATGAGCGATCAGATGCAAAATCACTTCATCCACATCGCAGATGATCAAAGGCCGGTTCGAAAAAGGCAGTGCCTGGATCTGAGCAAGAACTTCGGGCAGCACTTGCGTCGGTTCAGGCATGGTCTTCGTCTCCGCCGGCGATTGCGTAGCGTGCAGCGGCCATCATCGTTGGCCGTATCCCGGCATTTTCACAAAAGGCAAGCAGCAGCGCTTCATCCATCATGTAGAACTCGAGCACACCGGCAAGAAACCCCGGTTCTCCCGCCGCTTCTCGAATCATTTCCGGTCCAATTCCAGAAAAAGCAAGAAACCTGCCGATCTGTTCCGGGTCACGGCTGAGTTGGAGAAGAGCTTCAGTAGCAATTCCTTGTGCTTCTTCAACGGACAATGACTTGCTCTGTATATTTTTCATTGTGTTTTTTTGCCTTTCTGAAACGATTCCGGGTTAGAAGAAATTTAATGCGGACCGGGGAAGGGTTCTACCGCGGACTAAAATGTGCTGCGAAGATAAAATGGGACCGGCAAGAGGCCGGGTAAAGGGCCGGACATATGGCAAAATCCGTGTTGATCGTCGAAGACAACGAGCTGAACATGAAGCTGTTTCATGATCTGCTCGAAGCGCACGGCTATAATACATTGCAGACCCGGACCGGCATCGAAGCCTTGCAGTTGGCCCGTGAGCATCATCCCGATCTGATCCTGATGGATATTCAGCTGCCGGAAGTGTCGGGGCTGGAAGTCACGAAATGGATCAAGGAAGACGAGGATATCGCTTCCATCCCGGTTATCGCCGTGACCGCTTTCGCCATGAAGGGCGATGAGGAGCGTATCCGGCAGGGCGGGTGCGAAGCTTACATATCCAAGCCGATCTCCGTAGCGAAATTCCTGGAAACAGTTCGGGCATATCTCGGCGAAGCGTAACGGGCCGCCGTCGGTAGAGCTGCGGCAGGTAAAGATTTCTGCAAGGTTTCACGGTTGTTTGGCATGGCTGCGTGCAACCAATTCCTGCGAATCGCAAAACCTCGCGTTCACGCGCTCTTCATATTAAGGTTACGGATTTACTAAAACGGCATTGTTTCTGTGCATATTTTGCGGAAAATATTGCAATCAGGCAACATTCAGGTAGTGTGACCGCAGATTAGTGTTTTTCCTGATCGCCTCAATGACGTGGTAAAGAATGCCGTAGCGTAAAAACGGGCAATACAGTTTCCCCTCGGAGTGCTCAGGTCCGCCGCATCTCCTGGGTCCGTGGGGCAGGTCGGCAGGGAACCGGCCGATGAGTGGCCTCCTCGAATGCCGTGTTCCCGCCGACCACTAATCTTTCAACCGAAAATCAAGAAGCAGCACCAGCAGCAATGCTGAAGCTGCGTCGTCGTGCCTCTGCGTCCGCACAGTAATCATTTGTGGAAACAGGTTTCACGACGCTGGCCTGCGCCGACAAAATTTCAAAATCACATTCGACCACGCATGAAAAAACCCGCCGTTTCCGGCGGGTTCTTTAAAAATCATCTGGAACCAGATCTTACTTGATCTTGGTTTCCTTGAACTCGACGTGCTTCTTGGCAACCGGGTCGTATTTCTTTTTGACCATCTTCTCGGTCATCGTACGGGAGTTCTTCTTGGTGACATAGAAGAAGCCGGTGTCAGCCGTGGAGAGGAGCTTGATCTTGATTGTTGTCGCCTTGGCCATGGCCTTGGATCCTGTTCTCTGTTGTCGGGCAAAGAGTTCTTGCGGCCAGATGGCTGGCGATGAATCTGCCCCAATGTCTGAAATCAGCGCGCAAACTACTCATCGCAGCGCGAAAGTCAAGCACTTGCTATGGTTCAGCCGCCTTTTCGAACCATGTCAGCCATTCTGCCGCAGTGCTGTCAAAGCCTTCGTTATCGTATCAACCGATTGGCCCACGCTCAGGCTGTAACTATCCAGCTGGAGACATGGTTCCGTCCACGGTTCGTATTCATGACTTCGTACCTCAGGCCACCGGGGCAGGGGCAGTCCGTCAATCTCGGTTTCCCTGCTTTCAACGCGCTTGCGGTGTTCGCGCTCATCCGAGCAGACAATCTCGACATTCAGCAGTGTCGCGCCGGTTGATTGAGCGGTTTCCCTCCACAATTGCCTGGATTCGGCAACCGGGTTGACCGTATCGGCAACGACGTTGTGACCAAGTTCCAGGTTTCCGGCAGCGATAGCAGCAAGGGCGAGGTAACCCGCGTCTTCAGCCGGATGAATGTTCAAGACACTGCGTTTGAGGGCAGCTTCAACCGCATCCACACGCAAAAGAAATGCGGGCAGCCGCCCGCTCAGATCCTTTGCTATCGTCGACTTGCCGACGCCGGGCAAACCGGAAAGGGCAATCAGGAAAGGCACAAGCCTGGACACACCTTTGTGTGTTGCAACGGCCGGCAATCCGCCAGGTACAGGTGACTTCAGAGCTCCTGCTTCACGAAACCGCCCTTGCGAAAGAAATAGTAGGGGACAGGCGTCGTCGGCGAAAGCTCAGGGTCTTTCGCCAGCCTGTCTTCCAGGTCGGTCAGGATCTTGTTGGTGATCATCGGCAGATCCTTCTGCCTCGCCTCTTCGAAAGTCAGCCAGGCACAATCTTCCAGTTCGCCGGACGGGCCGGTTCCATCGGGCAACCTGTCGGCAATGGCGTCCGCCCAGACGGCCAGAAAACGGGTGTCGAAGCGTCGCGGGCGTTGCGGTGGGGTGATGGCCCTCGCAATCATCCGAAGGCCGCTCAGGTCGGGCTGTATGCCGCGCTCGGCAAATGCCTCGAAGCCGGTACCAAGGTGCAGGTGGTTGTTGTGTGCCTGACGCCCGATAAACAGCCCGGCCTCTTCATAGGTTTCCCGAATGGCGGCCAGGGCCAGCGCACGAACGCGCGCGGCAGACTTGGCGTTCTTCAGGTCCTGCGTAAGCTTTGCCTCGACGTCCGGATGATAGGGAAGCACGTCGGTCACACGGGAATCGGAGACATCCACTCTGCCACCAGGGAACACGAATTTTCCCGGCATGAAGGCATGGCGCATGTGACGACGGCCCATCAGCAGCTTCACGGAACCCCGATCGTCGCGGTCCAGAATGAGCAGCGTTGCGGCATCCTTGGGACGGATATACGGATAGTTTCCGGCTTTTTCGTCTTTTGCCAGCTGCTTTTCGAACGAACCGCTCATGTAACCCTTTCGGAAGGCACCGGAATGGGAGGCGTGTCGTCTTCCGCATCCGGGTCAAAACCATGCATGTAGAGCGCCCACTGCAGACCGATCAGCGCGCCTTTGATCGGTCGCAGAAGCGACAGCGACAGGATCAGCGTCAGCGGCACCCAGAGCGACATATGGATCCACAACGCGGGATGCCACAACACTTCCACGGCCAGAAGGCCGGGAACGATAATGTGGCCGACAATGGTGATTGTGAAATAGGGCGGGGCGTCGTCCGCGCGATGGTGATGGAACTCCTCACCGCAGACAGAGCAGGCATAGTGTGGCTGAAGGAAGCCATCGAACACCTTGCCTTTTCCGCAGTTCATGCACCGGTTGCCGGCACCGCGCAGCATGGCCTGAAGAACATTGCGCCGCGGTTTTTCGGATGCTGTTTCCGGCGATTCCAGTTTGTCGTGCAGTTCATACCGGACCGTCACGAAGATCTCCTTCGACCCTGTTTCTTCGGTGAGGCCTTGCTGCGTCCGCCCTTCGGCGGTCCACGCCGCACCTTCGGCGCGGCTTTCCGGATGCGTTTGCCGGCAATGCTGCCGTGGCTCAGCAGCTCGAATGTCAGTGCACCGGCAAAGGGGGCTGCTTCCACCAGCCGGACCTCCACTTGATCGCCAAGTTGGTAGGTCTCGCCGGTTTTGTCACCTATCAGGGCGTGCGACCCTTCGTCATAGCGATAATAATCGAGGCCGATTGTGGAGGCCGGTACGAAGCCGTCGGCACCTGTATCGGACAGGCGAACAAACATGCCGGACTTGACCACCCCTGCAATTCTGCCCTGAAAACTCGCGCCGATCTGGTCGCTCATCCAAAGGGCAATCAGACGGTCGATGGTGTCGCGTTCGGCAAGCATTGCCCGCCGTTCAGCGGCCGAGATTTCAGCGCCGATGGCCTCCAGTTTCGTCTCGATACCTTCCGGCAAGCCATCCTTGCCAAGCCCGAGCGCGGATATCAGCCCACGGTGCACGATCAGATCGGCATACCGGCGGATCGGTGACGTGAAATGCGCGTACCGCCGCAGGTTCAAGCCGAAATGGCCGATGTTCTGCGGGGCGTATTCTGCCTGGGCCTGGCTGCGCAAAACCACCTCGTTGACGAGATTGGCCTGCGGTGTGTCCTTCACCTTGGCAAGTATGCCGTTGAAGGCGGAGGGGCGGAGACCACCGGAGGACGGCAGCTTGATGTTGATCGTCGACAGAAAGTCTTTCAGGCTTTCCAGTTTTTCCGGGGTCGAGGCATCGTGGATCCGGTAGAGCAGGGGCGTTTTCTTCTGCTCCAGCGTTTCGGCGGCTGCCACGTTCGCCTGGATCATGAATTCTTCGATCAGCTTGTGGGCGTCCAGACGCTCCGGAACAAAGACATGATCGACAGTTCCATCCGGTTTCAGCTTGATCTTGCGTTCCGGCAGATCAAGTTCCAGCGGTTCGCGCGCCTCACGTCCCCTCTTCAGCACGGCGTAAGCGGCCCATAGTGGCTTCAGGACGCCGTCCAGCAGTGTTTCGGTCTTCTCGTCTGTCGTACCGTCAATCGCCTTCTGGGCCTGCAGATAGGAGAGTTTTGCCGCCGAACGCATCAGCACCCTGTGAAAGGTGTGCCCGGTCTTGCGTCCGGTCTTGTCGAACACCATTCGCACGCCAAGCGCCGGCTTGTCTTCCTTTTCCCGGAGCGAGCAGAGCTGGTTGGAAATCCGCTCCGGCAGCATCGGGATCACCCGGTCGGGAAAATAGACCGAGTTGCCGCGCAGGTTCGCTTCCCGGTCCATCGGAGAGCCGGGGGTGACGTAGTATGCGACATCCGCAATCGCCACATAGCAAATATAGCCGCCTTCGTTGGAAGGGTCCTCGTCCGCTTCGGCGTAGACGGCGTCGTCGTGGTCTTTTGCGTCGGGCGGGTCGATGGTGATCAGCGGCACCTGCCGCCAGTCCTCGCGCTTGCCGAGTTTCTCCACCGGCTTTGCGCTCTCGGCCTGCGCTTCTACAGCTGCCGGAAAGACATGCGGAATGCCATGCGATTGCAGGGCGATCTCCGAAACCGCCTTTTCCGAATTCATCGAGCCGAAGCGCTCAACCACCGACGCGACGGGATGGCCGTAGCGGCCGGAGCGCGTCACCTGAACGCTGACAAGATCTCCGTCCTCTGAGTCCTTGAGGTCACGCGGATCGATGTCGAGTTCCCGCTGCTTGCGGTCAATCGGTTCGAGATAGGGCGGGCGGGTGCCGTCACGCTTCCGCAGAATTCCGAGGATTGCACCCTGACGCTTTTCCAAAACGCGGATGACGCGAGCGACATGTTCTGTTTCGGGGCCGCTCTCAGCTTCGGTCAGGCGCACGAGTGCGCGGTCACCCAGGCCGGGTTGCGTCGCCTTGGTCTTGCCGGTCAGCACCAGAATTTTCGGCGGAGTGCCAGCCTCGTCGTCCCAGTCGACAGGGGTCGCGATCAGCTCACCGTCCCGGTCGCGTGCAATGAGATTGGCCACGAAAACCGGCGGCAGATCGCCAGGACGGATCATGCGCTTGTTGCGCTTTTCCATCAGGCCGTCGTCGGTCAGGTCCTTCAACATCTTTTTCAGATGGATGCGGGCCCCGCCGATAATACCGAAATGACGAGCAATCTCGCGCTTGCCCGCACGCCCCGGGTTATCTGCAACAAACGCGAGAATATCCTCGCGTGATGGCATTTCACCCGGAACCTTGGCGTGTTTTCGATTGGTGTGCTTGCGCGTGTTAATCCGTTTTGCGCTCAACTCGCATCATCCCAGGGCACCTCTTCGGACGACGCATCGACCTTTGCCTTTGCGGATGACTTTGCCGTCGTCTTCTTGGTGGTCGTCTTTTTGGTTGCTGTTTTCTTCGCAGCAGGTTTCTTGGCAGCCGCCTTCTTCTTGGTGCCGCCCTTGGAGGCCTTTGCCGCGATCAGCTCCAGCGCCTGTTCCATCGTCACGGCCTTGGGGTCGGTGTCCTTCGGTAGCGTGGCGTTGATCTTGCCGTGCTTGACGTAAGGCCCATAGCGCCCGTCATAGACATTGATCGGGCCACCTTCGGACGGATGCTCGCCAAGCTCCTTCAGCGGCGTTGCCGCTGCACCGCCGCGGCCACCACCCTTGGCGCGTTTCTGCGCCAGCGCATCAACAGCACGGTTGATGCCGACGGAGAACACTTCGTCTGGCGTGGACAGGTTGGCATAGGTGCCTTCATGCAGCACGAACGGCCCGTAGCGACCGATACCGGCCGAGATCATCTTGCCGTCTTCCGGGTGTGGCCCCACCTCGCGTGGCAGCGACAGAAGCTGCAGCGCCTTTTCCAGATCCATATCCGGTGCGGACCAGCCACGGGGCAGGGAGGCTCGTTTCGGCTTGGCTTCCTCGCCCAGCTGAACATAGGGGCCGAAACGGCCGTTGCGCAGGGAAACGTCGAGGCCGGTTTCCGGATCGGTGCCGAGAACCTTCGGGCCGTCGTCACCTTCGCCGTCTTCACCGCTCGGCTTGCCGAGCTGCCGTGTAAAGCCGCACTCGGGATAGTTGGAGCAGCCGATGAAAGCGCCCCAGCGGCTGACCTTGAGCGATAGCTGACCTGTGTCGCAGGACGGGCACTTGCGCGGATCGGTGCCATCTTCCTTCGGCGGGAAGATATGCGGCCCGAGCAGTTCGTTCAGCGCGTCGATGACATGGGCAACGCGCAGGTCCTTGATTTCATCGACCGCGCCGGAAAACCCGGTCCAGAAATCACGTAGCACGTCGAGCCAGGAAAGCTCGCCTGCGGAAATCTTGTCGAGCTGTTCTTCCAGGCTCGCTGTGAAGTCGAATTCGACATAGCGCTGGAAGAAGCTTTCCAGGAACGCGGTAACAATGCGGCCCTTGTCCATCGGAACAAGCTGCTTCTTGTCGAGTTCGACATAGTCACGGTCGCGCAGGGTCTGAAGCGTCGAGGCATAGGTGGACGGCCGGCCGATGCCAAGCTCTTCCATCTTCTTGACCAGGCTTGCTTCGGTGTAGCGCGGCGGCGGTGTCGTGAAATGCTGCGTGGCTTCGATGGCTTGTGCGGTCCCGTCGACAGAGGCAGCCGTCAGCGCGGCACCTTCATCGACCGCCGGCAGACGCTTGGAGTTCTCGTCTTCCTCGTCGTCCCGGCCTTCCTGGTAAAGCGCAAGAAAACCGTCGAAGCGGACGACGGAGCCAGTGGCACGCAGATTGGCGCGTTTACCGGAACCGTCGGCGAGAATCTCAATGGTGGTCCGTTCCAGAACAGCCGACTCCATCTGAGAAGCCATGGTCCGTTTCCACACCAGCTCATAAAGCTTGGCCTGGTCCGGATCCAGGAACCTGGCGACATCCTTTGGGCGACGCGAAAGGTCCGTTGGTCGGATCGCTTCGTGTGCTTCCTGGGCGTTCTTTGCCTTGGAGGTATAGACGCGCGGGCTTGCCGGGACGTAATTGTCACCGAAATCCTTGGCGATTACGGAGCGGGCGGCAGCGATCGCTTCGCCGGCAATCTGAACGCCGTCGGTACGCATGTAGGTGATGAGACCGGAAGTCTCGCCACCGATTGAAATGCCCTCATAAAGCTTCTGCGCCACCTGCATGGTGCGCGATGCGGAAAACCCGAGTTTGCGTGAGGCTTCCTGCTGCAGGGTGGAGGTGGTGAACGGCGCCGCCGGATTGCGCTTCGCAGGTTTGGAAGCCACGCTGTCGACCTTGAAGCTGGCGCTTTCCAGCATGGTCTTGATCGCGGTGGCTTCCGCTTCGTTGTTGATGTCGAGACGGCCGATTTTCTTGCCGTCAAAACCGGTCACGCCAGCCTGGAACATGTCCCCGGTCGGTGTCTTCATGTTGGCGAAGATCGACCAGTATTCCTGCGGCTTGAAGGTTTCGATTTCCATTTCCCGGTCGCAGATCAGCCGCAATGCGACAGACTGCACGCGCCCGGCGGAACGGGCACCGGGCAGCTTGCGCCACAGAACCGGAGACAGGGTGAAACCGACCAGGTAATCCAGTGCTCGGCGGGCGAGATAGGCATCGACCAGCGGCGTATCCAGCTGGCGCGGATTGTCCATCGCTTCCAGGATCGCCTTCTTGGTGATCGCGTTGAAGACCACGCGCTCGACCTGCTTGTCCTTCAGCACCTTCTTCTTTTGCAGCACTTCCAGAACGTGCCACGAAATTGCTTCCCCTTCGCGGTCGGGGTCAGTCGCGAGAATGAGGCGGTCGGCATCCTTGACCGCATTGGCGATCTCGCTCAGCCGTTTCTGCGCCTTCGCATCCACTTGCCAGCTCATGGCGAAATTGTCGTCCGGCAGCACCGAGCCGTCCTTGGCCGGCAGATCTCGCACATGGCCGTAGGAAGCCAGCACCGTATAGTCGGAACCGAGATATTTGTTGATCGTCTTGGCTTTCGCCGGCGATTCGACAATGACGACGTTCATTCTTACCCAAAATATTTTTGCCGGATACGGAGCCCCCGCCCGGTGGAGAAGGTGATCTGAGTGCTAATTCAGTGGCGCAGACGATCAAGGATCAAGCGCCGCCTGTCAAATGGACCTTTGATCCTTCCGGGTCAAGCGGTTCGGTCCAGATACGGGTTATCCACTGAGATTCAAGGAAAAACGGCCCCTTACATCAAAGCGGAGATTTTGTTGCCGCGGTGTCTTTCGAGGCGCCCGGCAAGTTCGAGTTCCAGCAGCACGACATGAACCGACCTCGCATCACCATCCGCAAAGCGTATCAATTCATCCATGTCCACCGGGGTTGGACCAAGCGCCGCAAGGACGCGGTCACGCAGCTTTCCATCCGGTTCAGAGCGGGAAAGAGGGGCGGTTTCGCTCTCTTCGCGGAACTGCCTGCCAAAGGGAAGGGTTGGCGCCAGTCGGCCACCAAGGCCTTCCAGCACATCGTCGGCGGTCGAGACAAGTGCCGCACCCTGCCGGATCAAGCCGTTGGCACCTTCCGAACGCGGATCCAGGGGGGAACCCGGTACGGCGAAGATGTCCCTGTTCTGCTCAAGAGCATAACGAGCGGTGTGAAGAGAGCCGGAGGCCTTGGCGGCTTCGATTACGATGACACCCAGAGACAGGCCTGAAATCAGCCGGTTGCGCCGGGGAAAATCCCGGCTGCGGGGTTTCCAGCCAAGAGGCATCTCGCTGATGACGGCGCCTCCTGTGTCGAGAACGGCAGCAAGCAACCTGTCGTGTTCCGGCGGGTAGAGCACATTGATGCCTCCCGCAAACACGGCGATGGTACCTGTTTGTAGTGAGGCTTCATGGGCGGCAGCATCGATCCCGCGGGCGAGGCCGGACACGATTGAAAAGCCTTCTGCCCCAAGCCCCTGCGCAAATCGTGTCGCAAGTTTTCTGCCGGAAAGCGAAGCGTTGCGGGCACCGACGATCGCAATCATCCGTTCCCGGGTCAGCGCGGAGGTGCCGCCCTTGACGGACAGGAGCGGCGGCGGACCGTCGATATGTCGAAGATGTTGCGGATAGTCGGGTTCATGCAGGCCAATCAACCGGGCCCCGATCCGCCCATGAGCGTCCAGCTCGGCTTCAGCGTCTTCAAGCGGACAAATCCGGCTTGCCTTGCCACCGCGCCTTGCAAGATCGGGAAGCACCTCCAGCGCTCGTTGAGCGGAGCCAGCGTGTTTCAGAAGTTCCGCGAATGTAACGGGACCGACGTTTTCCGATCGTATTAGGCGAAGCCACGCCAGACGTTCCGCCTCGGAGAGGTTGCCGGGAGTTATATTTTCAGAAACGCGGTTCACGCGCTTTCATCGCCGGGCGGAGACGAAGCATTGGCCGCCGGTTTGGATTTCGAGCCGATCTTGCTTTCTTCCCCGCGCAGAAGCCGCCCAATGTTTTCGTGATGCTTGGCCCATAGCAGCACCGACAGCAAGACGAACATCTGAGCTATCTGGACCTGATGGAAAACGAGATAGAGCACGATCGGGGTCAGCAGGGTAGCCGTCAGTGCGGACAGAGACGAATAACGGAACAGAAAGGCCATGCCGATCCAGATGCCTGCCGCGAGCAGGAACATCGGCCAATAGAGGCCAAGCAGAATGCCGAGGTAGGTTGCAACACCCTTGCCGCCCTTGAACTTCAGCCACACCGGGAAGAGATGCCCGAGAAACGCCCCAAGGCCGGCGATAAGAGCCATTTCCTGACCGTAGAAGTGATTGACGATCAGAACGGCAACGGTGCCCTTCAATCCATCCCCCAGCAACGTGGCAGCTGCCAGAGATTTGCGGCCGGTGCGCAGAACGTTGGTGGTGCCGATATTGCCCGAGCCGATTTGGCGGATGTCTCCAAGGCCGGCCATGCGCGTGAACAGCAGGCCGAAGGGAATCGAACCGAGCAGATAGCCGAAGGCGAGGGCGGCGAGATAGTAGGGCCAGGCAAAGGCCCAGCTGATCGGTTCTGGCACGCGATACTCCAATGACGTGCATAATAAATAGCCATCGCAATGTAACGGCATGGCAGCCCGGATCAAGTCCAGCAACTGAGAAAAGAGTGTCTTTGCAGGGAAATAGCGCGGGGTCTATTCCGAGAGCTTGAATTTTTCCGCTTCCACCAGCAGCGACCCGAACGGAAGGGAAATACTGGCCCGGAGCGGGACGAGATACGGCTTGTCACCAACCGGTGCGAGCCAGACTTCCATGGACTTGTTTGCCGCGAGTTGCTGGATCGACTTGCGCTTCGGCCGGTGGCCGGAAATGGGTTCGTACCGGACACCGCAGACTATGACGTCGCCCTTGAACCGGCCATCAGACGTTCTGGTGGCTTTGCGGGATTTGTACTGCAGGTGAACGTCGTAACGTTCCTTGCCGTCGAAGATGCGCAATGTCCTGTTGCAGCTCTCCTTGGCAAGGCCCTGCGGGGCAGGAAGCACGGCGGCGGTCAGGGGATCGAGAACACTCTTAAGATGCTCGGCGGTTACCTTGACCCGTTCCTTCATCCGATCCTGCGGCGGCCGAACTTCGATAGCGTCGATACTGCCCTTACGCATTCGCATGGTGATGGTTCCAGTCTCGTCTTCACTCTTGAGGTCAAGAGCGTAGCGGGCTGGCTCCAGGTCGAGTTTTTGTGCGGTTCCCGCGACTTCAACTGTGCCTTTGCCGTCAGACACCAGCCGTCCGAAGGCGGCGGTCTGGCCGTTGGCACTGACGGAATAGGACTTGCTGTCGACATCCAGTGACAGGACGCCGGAGCCGATAGGCAGCCCAAGGGCGTAAAGCTTGTACTTAATGTAGAGATCAGCCGCCGAAGCGCTGCCGGTAAACAGCGCAGGTATCAGAAAGGCAAGGGCGATCAGGCGCATCAGCATGTTCCGTTGGAAGTTCCGTTCGCGCCAGATTCAGGGAGAATTGTGGCGCGAACAGGATCAACGTTGGAACGGAAACAAGGGCTTGTTCAGGTGTGGCTGAAAACCGTTTTCCCACCGACAACCGTGCGCAGCACCCGCCCCGAGAACCGTGCATCCTCGAAGGGAGAATTCTTCGAACGTGACTTGATGGTACTTTTTTCCAGGACCCAGGGACGCTCGGGATCGAACACGGTCACATCCGCCGGAGCTCCCTTGGAAAGGCGTCCGGTTTCCAGCCCCAGCCGGTCCGCCGGGCGACAGGTCATGGCGCCAAGCAGGGTGACAAGGTCGACCTGCTCGGAATGATAAAGCCGCAAGGCCGCCGCCAGAAGGGTTTCAAGGCCGATGGCGCCGTCTTCTGCTTCCGCCCACGGATGCCGTTTGGTTTCCACGTCCTGCGGGTCATGATTGGAGCAGATGATGTCGATTGTGCCGTCGGCAACAGCCGCGATCATCGCTTGCCGGTCGTCTTCATCGCGCAGTGGTGGCGACATCTTGAAGAACGTTCGATAGGCGCCGATGTCGTTTTCATTGTGGGTCAGATGATTGATCGACACACCGGCGGTGATGTCCAGCCCTTTCGCCTTGCCTGCTCGAACCACGTCTGCGCTGTCAGAGGTGGAAATGAGGTTTGCGTGGTACTTGCCCTTGGACATGGCAACCAGGCGCAGGTCCCGCTCCAGCATGATGATTTCCGCTTCACGCGGCACACCGGAAAGACCTTTCCAACTGGCGTTCAGGCCTGCGTTCATGACCCCGCCGGCGAGGTCCGGGTCTTCCGTGTGGTGGATGACCAGCGCGTCGAAATCGCGGGCATAGGTCATCATGCGGCGCATGACCTGGGCATTCTTGACCGACTTGTGGCCGTTGGTGAAGGCAACGGCTCCTGCTTCCTTCAGCAAGCCGATTTCCGCCATCTCCTCGCCCTTGAGGCCCTTGGTCAAGGCGGCCAGTGGCAACACGTTGACGATGGCCGTGTCACGCGCCCGGCGCAGGATGAAATCGACCAGCGCGGGATCATCAATGACCGGATCCGTATCGGGCATGGTGCAAATTGTCGTCACGCCGCCGCTTGCGGCAGCCTGGGAGGCACTGGCGAGCGTTTCCCGGTGCTCTGCACCCGGTTCTCCGACGGAGACGCAGAAGTCGATCAGGCCCGGACAGGCGATCGCGCCCTTGCAGTCGATAATTTCCGCTCCGTAGGGAGAGCCCTGGTTGGCAGCTTCCGGCCCGGCGGCGAGAATGGTGCCGTCCGCGATGATGACGGAACCTGGAGCATCCAGGCCGCGTGCCGGGTCAATCACTCTGGCGTTTGAAAGAACCAGAGGTTTGGGTGTGTCGTAAGCCACGTGTCTTGTCCCCTGGATCAATTGTTCGGCAGATTGGCGGCAAGGGCTTCAAGCACGGCCATGCGCACGGCAACGCCCATTTCCACCTGTTCGCGAATAAGGCTTTGGGCGCCATCGGCAATCGAGGCATCGATCTCGACACCGCGGTTCATCGGCCCCGGATGCATGACAAGGGCGTCTTCCTTGGCATAGGCGAGCTTTTCCGCGTCCAGTCCGTAGTAGCGGTAATATTCCCTTACAGATGGAATGAAGGCACCGTTCATGCGCTCGCGCTGCAGGCGCAGCATCATGACGATGTCGGCACCCTCGAGACCTTCCTTCATGCTGGTGAAGACCTCGACGCCCATCTTGGCGATGCCGGACGGCAGGAGGGTAGTGGGGGCAACAACACGGACGCGCGCTCCGAGCGCGTTCAAAAGAATGATATTGGACCGGGCAACGCGAGAATGGGCGATGTCACCGCAGATGGCCACGGTCAACCGCGCGATCTTTCCCTTGTGTCGCCGGATGGTAAGGGCGTCGAGCAGGGCCTGTGTCGGGTGTTCATGCGGGCCGTCGCCGGCATTGACCACGGAGCAGCCGACCTTGCGCGCCAGAAGATGCACCGCACCGGCCGCGTGGTGGCGAACCACCAGAAGGTCGGGGTGCATGGCGTTCAGCGTTGCTGCCGTATCGATCAGCGTCTCGCCCTTTTTCACAGACGACTGGGACACTGCCATGTTCATCACATCCGCCCCGAGCCGTTTTCCGGCCAGTTCAAAAGAACTTTGGGTGCGGGTTGAGTTCTCGAAAAAGAGGTTGATCTGGGTTCGTCCCTGCAAGACCAGCCGTCGTTTGCTGATCTGGCGGGAAACCTCTACGGCTTCTTCCGCCCGGTCCAGAAGGCCCAGAATTTCGTGGGGGTGAAGGCCCTCTATGCCCAGCAAATGACGATGGGGATAAGGGCTGTCTCGATGGGTGTTGCTCGCGGTCATCGAGACCATTCCTATAAGGAGGAACGCCCGGTTCGACAAGTCAGGAAATCACATCATGCCCGCTGTCCACATAGCTGCTAAATATTTGATCGGCTGGACAAAATATGGCTGCGTGCGCGGCGATAGACGGGAGAAGTTTCAACTGCGGCACGCGCAGGCACCGCCAAAAGATTGAATCTATTGTGTTCCACTCAAGATCACGACCGAATCTCAACGAGAATACTGCCGCAATAGTCGCAAAGAACCTGCAGCTTCCATCCGCTTGCAGCTTGCAGTCACCCTGGTTGGGAACAGCTGACAAGTTCTTGGAAATTATAGACAACTGTCAGTTTCTGCCAGGCGTTGCACATGGCTTGGCAACTGTGCCGGTCTAAAGCGAATTGATGACGGGCACGATTTTGCGCAACTGGGCGAGCTTCTACTGCCAAAGGGCCCGATCAAGTGACCAGCAGCAGGGCCAGCGGGATCGTCAGGGTCGCTGCCAGGGTCTGAAGCGTGATGATCTCGGCCATCAGCTTTGCGTCGCCGCCCATCTGACGGGCGAGCAGGTAGGAGTTGCTGGCACAGGGCACTGAACTGGCAATGATGACTACGACCAATGCGGGGCCGGTAACGCCGAAAAGACTGGCAAAGCCAAAGGCAAGCAACGGCATGAATATCGGACGCAAAAAGGTGCCGAGGGCGAGTGCCGGTCCCGGTCTGCGGAGTGAGCCGAGGTCCAGCCCGGCTCCGACGCAGATAATGCCGATGGGGAGCGCGGCCCTGGAGAAAATCTCCAGGGTATCGTCGACCACGAAAGGCAGGGAGATGCCACCCGCGTTCATGATACCGCCTGCGCCGATCGAGAGGATGAAGGGATTGGTGAACAGGTCTTTCAGGATCTTCGCGCCACTTGGTGACGTCCCACTTGCGTAATGCGACAGCACCAGGATGCTGGCGACGTTGAGCAAGGGGATCATGAACACCATTGCGACCGCAAGCATGGCCAGCCCTGTTTCACCGACCACATTGTCGGCAATCGCGAGCGCGATCATGGCGTTCCAGCGCAAGGTTCCCTGGAAAATGGAGGTAAAACGCGGCGCGGCGATGCCCCAGGCACGCTCGATGGTCGTGCGTGCCAGAAGCAGAAGCAGCGCCATGGACAAGATGGAGGCGAGCAGGGCGCCGCCCATGTTGAGCGTCGGAAAACTGGCGAAATCCGCTTGCGAGATCGTGCGGAACAACACCGCCGGAAACAGGACATAATAGGCAAGCCGTTCGACACCACGCCATTGCTCGCCGGTAATCAGTCCGGTGCGGGCGATCAGGTAGCCGGAGGCAATCACGAGGATGACCGGCATCAGGGCGGCAAGTGTGGTCAGCATGTGTTCGGCTTTCGCGTTCGACAGGCCTTGAAACAAGGGCCTGTACCCGGCAGCGGTGGGATCAGCCGTTATCTAAGCCCATAAAGCCGAGTCGGTCCAGAAAGCCCTGCAGGATGTAGGCAGCGGCCATCTTGTCGACCACGTCGGCTCGTTTCGCACGGCTCGTATCGGCTTCCAGCAGCGTGCGCGTCACGGCCGCCGTCGACAGCCGCTCGTCCCAATAGGTGATCGGCAGGTCCGTTTTCTGCGAGAGGTTTCTCACGAAAGCGCGGGTCGCCTGGACGCGGGGGCCTTCGGAGCCATCCATGTTGAGCGGCAGACCGAGCACCATGCCGCCGACGCCCTGCTTGGCGCAGATGGCCAGGAGTTGTTCCGCATCCAGGGTGAACTTCTTGCGCCGGATCGTTTCCATGGGAGAGGCGATGCCACGGCCGAGATCTGAAAGCGCCAGACCAATGGTCTTGGTGCCAAGATCCAGGCCGATCAGCCGGGTGCGGTCGGGCACGGCGGCCATGAAGTCTTCCAGGGAAAGTGCGGGGTCATTTGCCATTCGGCGGCTTTACCAGCGAGCCATGGAAAACACCAGTTCGATTTTCAATCAGAACCCGATGGCAACACGAAGTTGCCCTTCCCAAACGTCCAGCCCGTTCTGGCCCAGGCTGAGATAGCCTCCCTTTGCATCAAGCGTCACGTTCTCCGCAATCAGGGCAGTCGCCCCGCCGCGCAGCGTAAAGCTCCAGGCCGATGCCGTGACAAAGTTGAGTTCATCATCGAGTATCTTGCCGTCGTTCGGTCGCAAATATTCGTATACCGCGCCTGCTTCCACATAGGGCTGGATCAGAAGCCCGTCCTGCAAGGTGAATTGACGGCTGAATTCGGTCGTCAGTTCAATTGTTCCCAGAGAGGCGGCATTGCCCGAGATGGGAACGCTTACAGCCCGGTTGAGGATCGTCCCGTTCAGATCGTAACCGTCGGAAAACACGCGGTTGAAGGTCACGGTCGCCTTGGGGCGTACCTGGATCTCGCTCAACGCATACTGACCGTGAACACTGAAAGTCGCGCCGAGTTCATGGGTGTTGTATTCGCCGCTCAAAACCGAGATATCCGACTGACTGTTTGAAAAGCCATAGCTCAGCGAGCCATCAACGGCCCAGTGCTGTGAAATTCGTGCGGCAACATAGGGGCCGATCTCAAATCCCTGGGTGTCGATTGTCAGGTTGGAATTGAAACCGTCGGTGTCGGTGGTTTCAAAGGTCACGGAAAAACCGCCGACGATATCTTCGGTTAGCTTGCGGTCGGCACCAAATGCCGCGGTTCCGCTGAGTGTCTGAAAGTCCCTGCCGAAACGACGGTCGTCGCTGTAGACCCCGGTTACCGTGCTCCAGGCATTCCAGAGTGTCGGTTCGATCAGATCCCGGCCCGGAGTGATTGGAACTTCGTCCTGCTGCTGCAGACGGCCGGCGGCCAGCAGTTGTTCCCGGGTGCAGAACGTGTGTGCATTGGCAGTCTGTGTCTCCTCTGCTGATCGTGGATCGACGCAGTAACTGATGACCTGACCATCAGCGCGCCTGACCGGCACAAAGCCGGCCGGAAGGGCGGGTTGATTTGGATTGCGGCTGCCGGGCGGCAGGGTTCCGATTGGTGGCGTGACAGTGCCCGGTGCGCCTGTGCCTCCACCAGACGGGGGAAGCGTTCCAATAGGCGGGGTAACACCCCCTGGTGCACTCGGCAGCACACCAGAAGGCACGGTGCCAATAGGCGGTGCAGCCGTGCCGGGACGGCCAAGATTAAAGCCAGCAGGCGGCAATCCTCCAACTGGTGGCGTGATCCCGCTTGAAGGCGGCGCAATGGGGCCCGGCAAACCAGGCATCACTCCGCTTGGAGGCACGACGGCGATCGGTGGAACTGGTCGTCCGAAATTCGGAAACAGCCTGCTGATTGGAGGCTTTACCAGGCTAGGGGGCTTGATGTTGTCGGGAAGCTGAAAGTCGCGTTTCTGGTTCTGAGTGTCGATAAGACAATCGGACCCGCCGTCGACACCATAAAGCTTGTGCGTGCCGCCGTTTCCGCTCGAAACAACTGGAGAAGTGGATAGATGCAGGCCGGTGCTGGAGCGGGACCATGTGTCGACGGTCTGATTACCCTGGGCGGCATCCAGTCGGTAGTCGCCGGCTACCGTGCCTGAAACCCAGATCGAACGGCTATCAGACTTGTTGGTTCCCAGAAAAAGCAGGCCGCCATCGTTCTTGCAATTGGCGGCTAGGGCGGATGTCGAAAGGCTGCTCAAGAGCAGAACTGCCGGGCAGATGACTTCCAGCCAGGCACGTTTCGAACGCAATCGCATCGGCATAGCTCCAAAGTCTCGCGAATCCCCAACGTCATCTTGCGTTGAAGGAATAGGGGAAGCTAGCTCTGGTTGTCGAAATAATCGAGGCGTTGCCATAATTGCACAGGTGAACTGTCAAAATTATCGATAACAGGACCGTGCCCTGCGGAGCACATTGAACGCATTCAGCTTGTTGCGAGCAGTCTGTCACTGATAGGGTCCGGGCAACCTGTCCTGGAATTAGGAGACTGCGATGAAACTGACCTGGTATGGCCACTCCGCTTTCAAGATCGAGATTGAAGGCGCATCCATCCTGTTCGATCCGTTCTTTACCGGAAATCCGTCTTTCCCGGAGACCCTGTCAGTCGATCAGGCAGCGGATGGCGTAACGCATGTCATCCTGACCCATGGTCACAACGATCACATCGGTGACGCCGTCGACATCCTGAAAAAAACCGGTGCGCAGCTGACCTCCAATTTCGAAATCTGCATGTGGGCCAACCGGCAGGGGATCGAGAATATCAGCCCCATGAATTCCGGCGGCAAGGTGAACGTCGGCCCGTTCAGCGTCGCGCTGACACGTGCCGATCACTCGTCGTCCTTCCAGGCTGGCGGTGAGGCTATCTATCTGGGCAATCCACATGGTGTCATCATCGAAGCTCCTGGAGAAAAGACGCTCTATCACCTGGGAGATACCGACATCTTCTCCGACATGGCCCTGATCGACGAGATCTACCAGCCGAAGATCGGGCTTGTTCCAATCGGTGATCGCTTCACGATGGGCGGCAAGTCGGCAGCGCTCGCCTGCACCCGGTTCTTCAACTTCGATACGATCATTCCCTGCCACTACGGCTCGTTCCCGATCATCGACCAGACGGCGGATACGTTCCTTGAGGCAATGGGCGGCGATCGCGACAAGGTGGCAAAGCCAAAACCCGGTGAACCGATTGACGTCTGACGGGTTCAGTGGAGGGAAGCAATCTTTGCTTGTCTCACTTGGAGGTAGAGGTTTAGTCTTTTTCCGAGAAATTTAAGAAGTAAGGGTGGTTTTCTTGTTTTGTGACGCTGGGAGCTTGGGTTTCAGCGTCAGGCGGAGGATATTATGCCGACTGTAAAAGACGTTACCTTCGATCTGCTTCGCAAGCTCGGTTTGACAACTATCGTCGGCAATCCCGGGTCCACTGAAGAAACCTTTCTGAAGAATTTTCCGGACGACTTCCGCTACGTTCTTTCTCTGCAGGAAGCCAGCGTCGTCGGCATCGCTGACGGCCTGGCGCAGGGACTGCGCAAACCTGTCATTGTGAATGTCCATACAGGTGCAGGCCTCGGTAACGCGATGGGCTGCATCCTGACCGCCTACCAGAACAAGACACCCCTCATTCTGACCGCCGGACAGCAGACCCGAGACATGCTGCTGCTCGAGCCGCTTCTTACCAACATCAATGCGACGCTTTTGCCCCAGCCATGGGTAAAGTGGAGTTATGAGCCGGCAAGGGCCCAGGACGTGCCGGCCGCTTTCATGCGCGCCTACGCAGCAGCCGTCCAGCAGCCGAGCGGGCCGGTGTTTCTGTCTCTCCCGCTGGACGACTGGGACAAGGAAATGGAGGGACCTGCAGAAGTCCGGTCCGTGTCTCTGCGCTCGGCCGCCGACCCGGCAAGAATCAAAGATTTCGCTGAGCGTATCAACGCAGCAAAAACTCCGGTTCTGGTCTACGGCTCCGACATTGCCCGGTCAGAAGCCTGGGACGAAGGGATCGCGTTCGCAGAAGCGCTGTCTGCCCCGGTTCTGACGGCGCCTTTTGCGGAGCGCACGCCATTTCCCGAAAGTCATCGGCTCCACGCCGGCACATTGCCTTCGGCCATCGGCCCCATCTGCAAGCGGCTCGAGGGGCACGACCTCGTCATCACAGTTGGAGCGCCGGTTTTTCGCTACTATCCATATGTCGCGGGAGACTACCTTCCGGCGGGAACAAAGCTGCTGCAAGTTACCGACGATCCGGACATGGCGGCCAAGGCACCGGTTGGCGACAGCCTCGTCTCGGACAGCAGGCTTTTTCTTCAGGCAATCCTGCCTCAGCTGGATCGACGTGAGGAAAAGCCCAATCCCTACAAAAAGGATCCGGTGCCGGTACCCGACTACTCGGCCCTGCCACTGACGCCGGATGCAGTCTACAGCTTGATCCGGGAGGCTGCGCCGTCAGATTTCGTGTTGGTAGAGGAATCTCCATCCAACGTCATCGAACTGGAGCGGCAAATTCCGATCGACACGCCGGACACGTTCTACACTTTTGCTTCCGGAGGTCTCGGCTGGGATATGCCGGCTGCTGTCGGTCTCGCGATTGCTGAAGAAACGAGCGGACGCAACAGGCCCGTAATTGCCGTGATCGGCGACGGCTCGTTCCAGTATTCGGTGCAGAGCATCTACACCGGCGTGCAGGAGGAGGCGCATGTGGTCTTCGTTGCCATGCGCAACAGTCAATATGCGATCCTGAAGGAATTCGCGATCCTGGAGGAAACGCCGAACGTTCCGGGTCTTGATCTTCCCGGGCTTGATATCGAGGCACTTGGGCGTGGATACGGCGCAAAGACTGCGAAGGTGAAAACCGCTGACGAATTCAGGGCGTCTCTTTCCGCGGCGCTTGCGCACAGGGGGACGACAGTGATCGAGGTGGAGATATCGCCCAAGCTTAGATCTTTGCTTGGATAAACGTTCAAAGCAGCACTCGTCGTGCAATGCCATTTTTACCGGCGAGCGAGGGGATTTCGCCTCACGTAAAGTTCAAGAGTACCAAGCCGTACGCGAGGTCAGGCGATGCGCTGAAGCTTTAGGAGAGGCGATTTGGCTGACCGGCAGCTGACCTGCCGCCAGCCAACACGTTGCTGAAGCCATCAGGCTGCATCCAGGCGGGCGAGGAAGTCGTCCAGAGATTTCCTGAGATTGGTCGATTGATCCTGAACGGAGGAAGAAGACCCTCGGAGCTGGTCGGAGGATTGAACAAGCGCCTGAATGGCTTCCTGCATCTGCATCATGTTGCGGGAGACGACGCTGGTATCCGAAGACGTTTCCTGCGCGTTTGCGGCAATCTCGGTTGTTGCCGAGCCCTGCTGTGACACTGCGGCGGAAATCGTTGTCGTATGAGTGTCGACTTCTGTCATGGTCGTTGAAATTTGTTCGATTGCGAGCACAGCCTCTCTGGTTTCCGATTGAATGGCTGCAATCTGCCCGCCGATTTCCTCGGTCGCCTTTGAGGTTTGGGTCGCCAGCTCTTTCACTTCCGCCGCGACCACCGCAAATCCCTTGCCTGCTTCACCGGCCCGCGCCGCTTCGATGGTTGCGTTCAGTGCAAGCAGGTTCGTCTGCTCGGCGATAGCCTGGATAAGAACGACAACTTCGCCAATCTTGTCGGCTGCGTCGGCCAGGTTTGAAATCTTCTCGTTGGTCAAGCTGGCCTGGCCGGTGGCCGAGGCAACCACGGACGCGGTCGCTTCCACCTGTCTGCTGATGTCCGCAATGGAGGCAGTAAGCTCTTCTGCGGCGGTGGCAACCGTATCGACCTTGCCGGATGCATTGTCCGCGGCGTGAGTGGTCGATTGCACGATTGAGCCGGAGTCTTCGGCGGCCTTGGTGGACATATCAACGGCAACCTGCAGACCCTCTGTGGCATTGTCGAGAGCCGCGAGGACCGCTTCGGTGCTGGTACGGAAATCTTCTGCAAGCCTGTGCATCAGCTTCTTGCGGTCTGCTGCCTGGACCTCGCGCTGCCGGTCGACTTCTTCTGCCAACTGGCGTTGTTCAACCAGAGAGCCCTGGAAGACGTCCAGCGTGTCGCGGAGCTGGCCCAGCTCATCTGCTGCCCGCCAGGTCGGTCGCTCGATTTCAAGCTGGCCGGATGCCAACAGGTTGGCATTGTCTGAAAGCTGCCGTGCGCGGTGGCCGATGGTGCGGCTGAAATAGAGCCAGGCTGTTGCCGCAAAAAGCGCAAGCACCAGCGTGCCGCCGACCTGAAGTGCATTGGACGTTTCTGCGGCGGAGCGCAGGGATGACAACCCATTATCCATTTCCTGGTGAATGAGCGTTTCGGCGTCATCCGCCAGGGCGATGAAACGTTCGAAGGTTTCGTCAAAGGCAACATCGGCTCCCGAGCCGGCTTTCTCGGTTGAAAGCATGGCCTGGTGTCGAACGTTCGCGAGGTCGATCAGTTCGCCGATCTGGGCGAGAACGTCCTTGCTCTTTTGAAGGTCCGGATGAGCCTCGAGCGCTTTCCGGGCGTTTTCGAAACTGCCCAGAGCTTCTGCGAATTCCTCACCGGCATCACCACCCAGGATTTCCGCGACTAGCAAATGTCCATGCGCAAGACTGAACCTTGCTTCACCTGCCAGAGCTTGCGCCTTTGCATCATTCGTCAGCGGTGCGGAGATTGCAGCGATCTTCTGTTCCAGATCGTCGTAGATCGCGTCGAACTTCTCGTCAGCCGAACTGCCGACACCCTGATCGCCTGCAAGGGAAGCGTACCGGCCTTGGGCGGAGGCAACAAACCCGTCGACTGCAGCCAGAACTTCCTTGATCTTTTCGCGGACTTCCGGGGAGCGGGAAGGGTAGAAGGTTCCTTCTTCGTTGCTCGCGCCGTTTAATATGGCGTTCGCGTAAAACCGTGTTTCATCGAGGAGATTCCAGACTTCGTCGATGCTCTCGCCATCGTCACCGGACATGATTTCCTCAAAAAGCAAATGCGCATGCGTCGCGGTGAGCTTGATCTCCATCGCGGCATCCCCAAGCGGCGCCAATTCTGCTCCCAGGTGTTCCCCTTCGCTCGCGACACTTTTCATGAGGCTGTAGGAGAAGAACCCCATGGACAGGGAAACCAGAACCAGGGCACCAAATACCACCGCCAGCTTGCGGGAAATTCCGAATCTCATGAGAGCCTCGACATGTCTGAAGTGAGTTCTCTGATGGTATGGGGCTTGGATTAACTAAGTATTTCGTCAGGTGATAGGAGAAAAGAACATTGATAGTTTTAAGTATGTGTTTCAGAGAGCAGTAAAAATATTTGGTGTGTTTATTGTTGGGGGTGACAATGCTTCTGTGCACGTCGAATGGCTGAATGCGCTTTGGTGTGTGATAAGTTGTTCAAGTCATTGTGAGAATATTGTTGTGCCTTCAATCGTCAGGCACAATGCAAGCACATTTTGATGGTAGCCAAGCCGTCATTTTGGCCCAGCCACCCAAGCAAGTGAATAACCGGGGACTCATCATGAAGCTGTCCAGCTTTGCTTTCATCGCGGTTCTGAGCGGCGCTCTTTGTGCGTCGCCTGTCTTGTCGGCAGACAAGTCGATCACGCCTGACGGCAAGCCCGCGCCCTCCAAGCCGCATGCCAAGCCGGGGTCCAAAGCCGCGCAGGATGAAGAAGCTGCTGCTCAAACGCCTTATGCGACGGTGCGGGACGTGTTTTCCGGAGATACGACAGTTGCCGGTGAAAAGGTCGCCTTTCCGCAATCGAACCCTTCGCTAAAGGCCATCGAGATCACCATGGAGCCGGGCGAGGAGACACAGTGGCACCAGCATCATGCGCCGCTCTTTGCCTACATTCTGGAAGGCGAGATTACCGTCACTTACGAGGAACTTGGCAAGAAGGTCTACCGTGCCGGCGACGGTCTTCTGGAAGCAATGGATGTCACCCACAAAGGTCAGAACACCGGTGAAGGGCCGGCCAAGATCCTGGCTGTTTTCCTGCTCGGGGATGACGGTGTGGCAACGGTCGCCGAGGACAAGCCAGGTGCAAACAAGAACAAGGTCGAATAGGGGAGAGAAATCTCGCCTAACCGTCCTATACACCCATTGATTGAATGGACGCTTTTCGATTTCCGATACACTCGGGAATGCGAACTTTCTGTAAAATATCGAAAATCGCTTGTCAGATCCAAAAGCTGACCTAAGGTAAGTGAAGACGGTCTGCCGGATGATGCAAAACGCGTCTGCAATCTGGGGGCGCAGTCTAAGCAACCATTCAGGTGGGAGTTTTCATGAGCTATTTTCGCACGTTGCCGCGTTTGAGCGCGGTGGTTCTCGGACTCGCGGCAGCTTTTGCCGTAACGTCCCAGACAAGTCTGGCGCAGGAGGCGCAGAAGCCGAATATTCTGGCTATTTGGGGGGACGATATCGGCACCTGGAACATCAGCCACAACAACCGTGGCATGATGGGCTACCGCACGCCCAACATTGACCGGATCGCGCAGGAAGGCGTCGCCTTTACCGACTATTATGCCCAGCAAAGCTGTACGGCCGGCCGCGCTGCCTTCATCGGGGGCAATGTGCCAGTTCGGACAGGCATGACCAAGGTAGGGCTGCCGGGTGCCGAACAGGGCTGGCAGGAAACCGACGTCACCATGGCAACTATCCTGAAGTCGCAAGGTTACAAGACCGGCCAGTTCGGCAAGAACCACCAGGGGGACCTGGACGAACATCTGCCGACAAACCACGGTTTCGATGAGTTCTTCGGCAACCTCTACCATCTGAACGCTGAAGAAGAGCCGGAAAACCGGGACTACCCGGGTGACATGGTTCTGGCGAACGGCAAGACCTTCCGTGAACAGTTCGGTCCGCGTGGTGTCCTCCATACATGGGCAAATGCAGACGGAACGCAGAAGATCGAGGACACCGGTCCTCTTACGAAGAAGCGCATGGAAACCGTCGATGAGGAATCGCTTGCGGAAGCCAAGCGTTTTATTCGTGAAGCGGTGGAAGAGGACGTACCGTTCTTTGTCTGGTGGAACGGAACCCGCATGCATTTCCGCACACATGTGAAGGAAGAGCATACTGGGATTGCCGGTCCGAGCGGGGATACCTACCACGACGGCATGGTTGAGCATGACATGCATGTCGGCGAGCTGCTGGACCTGTTGGACGAACTCGGCATCGCCGATAACACGGTGGTGATGTATTCGACCGACAACGGCCCGCACTTCAACACCTGGCCGGATGCCGGCACGACGCCGTTCCGCAGCGAAAAGAATTCCAACTGGGAAGGTGCTTACCGTGTGCCGACCTTTGTTCGCTGGCCCGGCGTCTTCCAGGAAAACGTGACGCTGAACGGTATCGTTGCCCACGAAGACTGGCTGCCGACCTTCGCCGCGATTGCAGGGGCTTCGGATATCAAGGAACAGCTTCTTGAAGGTGTTGAACTCGGTGGACGGACTTACCGAAACTACATCGACGGTTACGACCTCAACGCCTATCTGAAAGGCGAGACGGATGCCTCGCCGCGTCACGAGTTCTGGTACGTGAATGACGATGGTCAGGTGGTTGCGGCCCGGTACGACGACTGGAAGGTCGTGTTCCTGGAAAACCGCGGTCAGGCCTTCGGCGTCTGGCAGGAGCCCTTCACCGAACTGCGTGTGCCCGCCGTCTTCAACCTGCGCCGGGATCCTTTCGAAAAGGCCCAGCACAATGCCAATATCTATTTTGACTGGTTGCTGGACCGTGCGTTCGTGATCGTTCCGATCCAGGCACTGGCCTCAAGGTTCCTGCAGACCATGCAGGACTATCCGCCAAGCCAGACACCTGGATCCTTCAATCTGTCATCGATCGAGGAGAAGTTGAAAGCCGGCATGAGCGGCAGCAACTGAGTTTAACTTGTCACAACAATAATAAAGCCCGGAGCTTCGCAAGGCTCCGGGCTTTTTGCGCATTTGCCAATGTGTCGTCCAGAACCGCAGAAATTAGCGGTCTTCTGACTTTAAACCTCAGAGACGGTTCAACAGTTCAGGTGTCGGCCAGGCATCGGCCGGCATGCCAAGCTTCTGCTGCACCTGTTGCACGGCATTTCGAGTGCCGGAGCCGAGGATGCCGTCGATCTTGCCGACGTCATAACCCATGCTGGATAGCTTCGACTGAAGTTGCTTCATCTGGGCGTCGTCCAGGCCAAGGTCCGGGTTGCCTTCCGTGTAGACCGGTGCGCCGGCGAGCCTTGTCGCGAAATAGGCGGCAGTGGTCGTGTAGACGAACGACTGGTTCCATTCCAGATAGATGTTGTAATTCGGATAGGCAAGGAATGCCGGCCCCTTGCGGCCCTGAGGCAGGAGTAGCGAAGCGGGCAGGTTGCCGGAAATCTGACCCCAGCGCGGCTGCACGCCTAGAGCAGCCCACTGGGCACCGGTCTTGGTCTTGTCGAGCCCGCTTTCAGCCCAGTTGAGGTTCTGCGGCACCTTGACTTCCTGCAGCCAGGGCTCTCCGCGGCGCCAGCCCAGATGCTGGATGAAGGCGCCGGCGGTCAGAATGGCATCGGCGGCGCTTTCCTTCAGCTTCACGTGCCCGTCACCATCGCCGTCGCGACCGAACTTGATGATGTCTTCCGGCAGCATCTGAACCATGCCGATCTCACCTGCCCAGGCGCCGGTCGTGCTGCGCGGGTCAAGATCACCGTGCTGGACCATCTCGATGGCAGCGATCAGCTGCGGCCGGAACAGTTCCGGGCGGCGGCAATCATGAGCGAGCGTGGCCAGTGCGTTGACGGTGTTGAAATCGCCCTGAACCGCGCCGAAATCCGTTTCAAGCGCCCAGAAAGCGGTAATGACAGGTGCCGGAACGCCATATTCGGATTCGGTACGCTGGAACACGCTCGCGTATTTCTTCATGTTCGCGGCACCGTTTTTCATCCGGTAGCCGGAGATGACCCGCTTGGAAAAGTCCAGGAAGGTCATCTTGAAGACACCCTGCGCCCGATCTCGCGACAGCACCTTGCGATCGACCTGCGCGCCCGCCAGGGTCTGGTCTGCCGCATTCGCGGAAAGGCCCTTGGCAATCGCTTCCTGTTTCACGCCTGCAAGGAACTGCCGGAAGTCGCCGCCACACTGCTGCGCCTGAGCAGGCGCGGTGGCGAGCCAGAAACCGGCGAGGGCGGTGGCAGCGATTTTCGGGGAGAAGCGGAGTGTCATGAAAAATCCTGTCGTTGGGCGCAAAGGCAGGCCGGAGCCTTTAAAAATCGGCCATAGTTGACTGTGCTTCGCCTGTAACGTCAACCCGTCGACAGGGCGAGCTGAAGGCTCTTCCACCAAGTCTTTGGCAGCAAATTGCGGTGCTAGCGGCAATTGCCGAAATCAGAGCCTACCATGATGCCGCCGTTCGGGGATCTTTTCAGCGGCGCGTTGACGCTGGCTGAAGAACGACAGTCGGAGGAAGACGTTCCGACGCTGGGGGACTGGTAATAGGGGGCGTTTACCCCGGACGTCTGCTGCTGGCACATCTGGTAGGCCATGTCGTAAAGGGCCTGCCAACCGCCGGGCATTGAGCCCATGTTGTCCAGGACGCCAAGCGCTGCACCTGCACGGGCGCCACGATAAGCGCCCGATGCCCCGCGCCATTCGCCGCCAACAACCGCTCCGGCCATGCCGCCGGAAACAGCATCTCCGACGACATCACCGCTGCCCATGCGGGCGTTGGCATAGTCGGTCGCATAGACTGTGCAATCGGTTCCATCCGCCTGAGCTTGCGTGATTGCGGCCGGGAAAGTGAAGAGAAGGGAAGCGCTGAGGCTGAGGGCTGCACGGTTTGCCATGGTCCGTCTCCTGTCTGCAGTGCCAAACTTGCACCGCGAAAGCGCAACAATCCAAATGCCGAGACCGGCCGGAAACGTGTTGCGACATATCGAGAGCTATCGACACAGGCGCTGCTGATTGCGCCCGTCGATGCAGCTGTCCCCGCGGTCCGCAGGGCAAAACTAAATCGACGGGATATTACGCTTCGACACTTAACAAGGCTCTACCTGGCAAACGCAGGTTTTACTCATGGCTGCTGCTGGGGTTCCAGGAAACTTTCACCTACGTAGCCGGTCTTGCCGTCATACTGAACGCCACACCACCAGTTGCCGCACGTGTTGAAACGAACCTCGGCTCCAGCCGGGATGACGGCCAGAACCGTCGCATCCTTGTTCTGCGCTTCACGAAGGTTCACGGATGACTTGATTTTTGCCGAAAGCGGAAAGTCCGACGCAGCGGCGCTGGTTTCCGGAGTAGAGGTGGATGCAGTGTCGGTGTCAGGTGCCGTGACGGCCGGAAGGTCAGCTCCCAGCGGCGATGCATCCGATACCGGATTTTCGTCGGTCTCCTGCACTGCTGCAGCAGCGCTGGCAACGAGCGTATTGGTGGTGCCGCGTGCCGATTGGCTATTGGTTCTGACGGGGGCGGGCTGAGCTGGAGCAAGTCGCGACTGGATCTTGTCGTCGGCAACCTTGTTGGTGTCATGACCCAGCGGGTTGGAATGGTCTTCAGGTGCAGTGGACGCTATCGACCTTGAGGCGAATACCTCGCGGATACGGTCCTTGGCCGACTTTACCTGCTCTGCGCTTGCGGTCGGTGTTGCGGTCAGATCCGTCCTGCCCTGGTATTCGGGATCTGCGCCGGCAATCAGGCTCTCGATCGTCGGTTCGGTATTGATCTGCTGGGTCTGGACCGTGCGGCTGTCTGCCTCTTTGCCGGCCAGCAGGTCGCTCAGGCTCAAATAGACTGCTCCTGCGCCGACGCCGACAATCACAAGTGTACTGATCAACAGTGTTCTGAAACTCGGACCATGCCGGAAATTGGCTGCCGCTTTGGAAACGGCTGCAGGTGCGGGGACTTGTTCAGGCTGAAGGCCGATATTCCGGGATCCTCGTACCGGAGTGTGCAACACGCCTGGCATATCAAAGCCGGCTTCGTCCGTTGCACCTGTCAGCGTTGGGCGGCGGGAGGCTGTCGGCTTCAGTTCGTCGGCGGTTGCATGCATTTGCAGGATCTTGGCGGCAAGTGTGCTGGCGTCAGAACCTGTGTCTGCCGCCTCTGTGTGAACTTCGGTTTCGCTAGGAGGGGCTTTATCGTCCTTGGAAGGATCGTTTGGAACGACGAGCTTCAGCTCGTTCTTTTGAGGTGCATTGTCCGGATCGTGGCCTTCGGGGAAGTCGCAAGTGTTGGCTGGCGCGGTGACGGAATACATGTGGCCCTCCTGGATTTGCGGTTCGGGCACGCTCGGAGCGGTTGCCATATCTGGGTACCGGAGCATTAATCTTCGTTAATGCGTCGGCACGCAGGCCGGATTGCGGCGGCAGTAGGGAATTTTGCATGAAATGTGACGGGTCTGTGGTCTTGCGGGGCCAAATGGATGTGCGTTTGCAAAAGCCTAACCTGTCTCTGACAAACTGCGCGCAAACGGCCTGCCAATAGAATGAACGGCAGGCATTTCGCCCGGGCAGGGCGAAAGGCGAAGCCAGAAACGACAGGCAAAAAAGATCATGACGCGCTGGATCTCTCACCTCATCTCTCGAACGGTCGGATTGGCGGCGGGCGTTGCTGCTGGAATGGCGCTCACGTGCCACTCGGCGGCCGCGCAGGATGTGCAGGAATTGAAGATCGGTCTGTTGGCGACACTGTCCGGCCCGGCGGCCGTCTACGGTGAACACATGCGCGACGGTTTCATGCTGGCCGTCGAGCAATCCAATGGCGCGCTTGGTGGCTTGCCCACCAATGTGATCGTGGTCGATGACAAGCTGGATCCGGACAATGCGCTGGAGCAGGCAACGAAACTGATCGAGGAAAATGGCGTCGATCTCATCGTCGGCGTCAATTTCTCCAAGGTGATGCTTGCCGTGCACGATCCTATCGTGCGGTCGAAGACCTTGTTTATCGGAACGCATTCCGGGCCTGCGCCGATCGCCGGGCGCAATTGCAGCCGTTATTTCTTCTCCACCGCGTCACAGGACGATCAGGTCCACGAGACGATGGGGCGTTACGCCAGTCTCAAAGGGTACCAGGACGTCGTCACGATCGCTCCTGACTATGAAGCTGCCCGGGATGCCGTTGCCGCGTTCCGCCGCCATTTCAAGGGACAGATCGCCCGCGAACTGTTCCCGAAACTGGGTCAGACCGATTTCTCGGATGAGTTCAAGCAGATCGAGGAAATAGAACCGGATGCGATTTTCACCTTCATGCCGGGCGGCATGGGGGTAGAACTGGTGAAACAGTTCCACACTTCCGGGCTGAAGGGTATTGTACCGTTCCTCTCGTCCGACACGGTCAATGCCGTCACGCTACCCTATACGGCGGAGATGGCTGAGGGACTTTACAGCGCATCTCATTGGGCGCCAAACCTTGATAATCCGGCCAACAAGAGGTTCGTGCGGGAGTTCAGCAAGGCCTACAAATACGAGCCCTCGGTCTACGCTGCGCAAGGCTATGATGCTGCCAAGCTGATCCATTTTGCCCTGGAACTGACCGGGGGCATCAAGGACCAGGAAGCGTTGATCTCGGCTATCAGTGCGGCTCCCTTTGAAAGCGTTCGAGGCGACTTCCGCTTCAATTCCAACCAGTTCCCCATTCAGGATTTCTATATTGTGGAAGGGGTCCGGCGCACCAGCAAGCTCTATGAGATGGAAGCCGTTGCCCGGGTCTTCGACGATGTCGGCGATGCCTATGCCGGTTCGTGCCGTATGTAGTTTTATCCTGCACAGACCAGGCATCGGGATGATCTGAAACGACCGGTCCAGAAATCAGACTTGCTCCTCTTGCATTCTGGACTGCGTAGTCCATATCAGAGGCATGAGAAACGCAGAGGTCCATATTTCCGGCTCGGAGAAACGCACGGCAGGTCCGGGCAGGCCGCGCAGCTTTGATGAAGCGGCGGCGCTTGAGGCGGCCATGCATGTTTTCTGGCAGAAGGGCTTCGAAGCGACGTCTCTGGACGATCTCACCAAGGCAATGGGGCTTAGCCGTTCCAGTTTCTACGCCACTTTCGGCTGCAAGCAGACGCTGTTTCTGCGAGCGCTGGAGCATTATTCGAAAAACGGAATCCGTGGCCTGAAGGAAGTTGCCGAAAGCGCTGAAGATGACGCGGTGGACGCGATGATGCAGGCTTTGTCCGATCCGAAAGGGGGGGCAAGGGGCTGCCTTCTGGTCAATTGCATCACCGAACTTGCGCCCCATGACGACAAGGTTGCCGAGATTGGCCGTCGTCACCTGGAAAATATCGAAGACCTCTTTGCCAGGGCGATCGACCCGGACAACCCGGATGCTGTCCGGGATAGGGCGAGCGCCTATTCATCGCTTGCCATTGGAACCCTGGCGCTGCGCAAGGCTGGAGTTCCGGCAGAGCGGATTGCCAGAACCCTGAAGCAGGCAAGGACCGTCCTGATGCCATAATCGCCCGGGCGGTGTGGAAGCGTTCATGAAGAACCACGGAGTTGTGCGCATAATATTGGACTGTTTAGTCCAGAAATAGTGAAGCAGACAAACTTCAAAAGGAAAGAAGAACATGTCAGAAGCAAAACTGTTTTCGCCCGCAAAGGCAGGGGCAATCGAACTGAAGAACCGTATCGTGATGGCACCGTTGACCCGCAACCGGGCCCGGCACGAAGACGATGCACCGCATGATCTGACAGTGAAATATTACGATCAGCGTGCCGGAGCAGGATTGATCATCACCGAGGCCTCGCAGATCTCGCCGCAGGGCAAGGGATATGCATGGACGCCGGGCATCTATTCAGATGCGCAAGTCGCGGGCTGGAAGAAGGTCACCGATGCGGTTCATGCAAAAGGTGGCAAGATTGTCATCCAGCTCTGGCATGTCGGCCGTATTTCGCATCCGGTTCTCCAGCCGGGTGGCGCAGATCCGGTGGCTCCTTCTGCAATTGCTGCCAAGTCCAAGACGTTTGACGGGACGCAATTCGTCGATACGCCGACGCCGCGTGCGTTGGACGCCAGCGAGATCCCGGGCATTGTCGAGGACTATAGAAAAGCCGCCGAAAACGCGAAGAAAGCCGGCTTCGACGGTGTCGAGGTGCATGCTGCCAACGGTTATCTGATCGACCAGTTCCTGCGCGACGGCTCCAACAAGCGTGACGATGCCTACGGCGGATCCATCGAGAACCGGACCCGCTTCCTGAAGGAGGTCATGGATGCCGTTGTTGGTGTGCTGGGTGCTGACCGGGTCGGCATCAGGCTGAGCCCGTTCTCCAGCGCCAACGACATTGCCGACAGCAATCCGCAAGCGACCTTCTCGCACGCGATCAAATTGCTCAACGGCTATGGTCTTGCCTACCTGCATCTGGTTGAAGGCCAGACCGGTGGTCCGCGCGATATCCCGGACGGTGGCGATTTGTCAGCTCTCTACGCACTCTTCGACGGCGCCCATATGGGCAACAACGGTTACGACCGTGCTTCCGCAATCGAGGCAGTGGAAACAGGCGCAGTCGATCTGGTCGCGTTCGGCCGTCCGTTCATTTCCAATCCGGATCTGGTCGAGAGGCTGGAGAAGAATGCTCCGCTGAACGCGCTGGATACCGATACGCTCTATGGCGGCAGCGAAAAAGGCTACACGGATTATCCCACCTTGGCAGAAGCGTCTGTCGCGGCGGAGTAATCCAGAAGGTTTCGGGCCGCCCGACATCCACCCCCTCCGGGGCGGTCTGAAGGATAGCCGGTGCAGGGTTTCGACCCGCACCGGCTTTCTTTTTATGCGTGCAAAGGGGTATTTGCCCTGCTGACAAGCAGGTGAGCGGCACACCAGCAGCCAAGTCCCAACTCCACTGCGGCAGCGGCGACAAGTGGTGCAGGGGGCATGCCGTCGAGGGCCAGGCTGACAAGCCGGCCTGTGCCATAGCCAAGCAGCAAGGCGGTGGACACCAGCAATCCGATTGTCTCCCACGAACGATACAAAAGACCCATCGAAGCGGCGAAACACGCCAGCAAGATGAGGACGCCGGGTGAGCGAACTTCGCTCATCATCGCCGCGGAAGGATTGAGGGTTATTCCGTTTGAAGAAAACAGTAGCTCCGGCGCAAAGACGATCAGGGAGCCGATCACCAGAAAGGTCAGGGCGGACAGGGCGAGGGCGGCTTTTTTGCTCAGGGTGTTCATTGGCTGTCTCCGGTTCGTTTGAACTGGAATCCAGGATCTGATACCTGCGCCAGATGATCTATGATATAAAGAATAAGAAAAATTGCAGATCGTCCAGATTTCTGGGTTGGTGACCAGCGTTCAAGTGGGAGTTCCTGATGTTCTTGCCGAGCCCGGTCTTGCAAGCTGACGAATCCTCGCCTTCGCTGGATTTTGCGCCGCTTGGCGATGTGTTGCATCTTCTAAGGCTCACGGGAACCTTCTACTGCAATCCCGAACTGTCAGCTCCCTGGGCGATTGATGTTCCGGACATGGGTGAACAGATGGTTCTTCTGGTGGTGACCGAGGGGAGTTGTTTGCTGCAGACGGAGCACTGCGAGACGATTTCCTTGACCGCCGGGCAGCTTGTGCTTTTGCCTCATGGCAAACCGGTTGTCATGAGTAGTGATGCCGAAGCTGTCGCGACGCCTCTGTTCGACATTCCTGCCATCCGACACAGCCCCTCCTACGAAACCATGGTATTTGGTGGGGGCGGGGCCGTCACCCGGATGACCTGTGGTGTGTTGAAGCTTGACCACGCGGCTGCCGAACGACTGCAGGAGCTGTTGCCGCCGGTCATACGATTGGACACCTTCGCTCAGCACGCCGGCCCATGGATCTACAGCACGCTGAAATACCTGGCAGAAGAGGCATGCAATCCGCAGCCGGGCGGAGAAACGGTGCTGACACGCCTGACGGATATTCTCGTCGTACAGGCGATCCGGGCGTGGCTGCAGAGCAACGAGGCGCTTGGAACAGGTTGGCTTGCAGCCTTGCGCGATCCAAAGATCGGGCGGGCCCTGCAGGCCTTTCACCGGGCTCCGCAAGAAGGCTGGACCATTGCCCGGTTGGCGGAAAGGGCTGGTATGTCACGTTCCGCGTTTGCCGCGCGCTTCAAGCAACTGACCGGGGAAGGTGCCATGCAGTATGCCCTGCATTGGCGCATGCAATTGGCACGAATGGATCTGAGGGAAGGAAAGCGTACACTGGCGGAGATTGCCATCGGGCTCGGCTACGAGTCCGAAGCAGCATTTACAAGGGCCTTCAAACGAATTGTCGGGACGTCGCCGGGGGCATATCGAAGGCAATAAACCGGAGTGATTTCAACATCGACCACGGCTGTGACTGGTAACCGTACCGGAGCGTACTCTTTTTTCCCATTCCGGCCTTTCGTTCGGCAAAAAAACCTGTCAAACCCATATCAGAGCTAAATCGGGCGCGGAAACCTGATCCGCTCCGGCAGCACGTCGCGCCGGAGGGACAAAGGCCTGCACACGTAGGGAGAAACGAAAATGCCCCCGTATCGTTCCAGAACATCCACTCACGGCCGCAACATGGCTGGTGCGCGCGGCCTTTGGCGCGCGACCGGCATGAAGGACGACGACTTCGGCAAGCCGATCATCGCCATCGCCAACTCCTTCACACAGTTTGTGCCGGGCCACGTCCATCTGAAGGACCTCGGCCAGCTGGTTGCCCGAGAAGTGGAAAAGGCTGGCGGTGTCGCCAAAGAATTCAACACCATCGCGGTCGATGACGGTATCGCCATGGGTCACGATGGCATGCTCTATTCGCTGCCCTCGCGCGAAGTGATTTCCGATGCGGTTGAATACATGGTCAACGGCCATTGCGCAGATGCGCTGGTCTGTATTTCCAACTGCGACAAGATTACCCCGGGCATGCTGAACGCTGCCATGCGGCTCAACATTCCGGTTGTCTTCGTTTCCGGCGGGCCGATGGAAGCCGGCAAGGTGGTGCTGGAAAATGGCGTTGCCAAGTCTGTCGACCTGATCGACGCGATGATTGCCGCTGCCGACGACCGGATGTCCGATGCAGACGTTCTGACAATGGAACAGAATGCCTGCCCGACATGCGGCTCCTGCTCGGGCATGTTCACGGCGAACTCCATGAACTGCCTGACGGAAGCCCTTGGCCTGGCCTTGCCGGGCAACGGTTCGACGCTGGCAACCCACGCAGATCGCGAACGGCTTTTCGTGGAAGCAGGGCATCTGATCGTCGATCTTGCTAAACGCTACTACGAGCAGGACGACGAAAGCGTGCTGCCGCGGAACATTGCGAACTTCAAGGCGTTCGAGAACGCAATGAGCCTCGATATCTCCATGGGTGGATCCACCAACACGATCCTGCACCTTCTGGCAGCGTCCCATGAAGGTGAAATCGGCTTCACGATCGATGACATCGACCGTCTGTCGAAACAGGTTCCGGTGCTCTGCAAGGTCGCGCCCGCGGTCGAAAACATCCACATGGAAGACGTCCACCGGGCTGGCGGTATCATGGGTATTCTCGGCGAACTGGACCGGGCAGGGTTGCTGCACACGGACCTTCCGACCGTCCATTCCGCGACGATGAAGGAAGCTCTTTCGCGTTGGGATATTCGCCAGACGAATTCCGAGAGCGTACACAATTTCTTCCGGGCAGCGCCGGGCGGGGTGCCGACACAGGTTGCCTTCAGCCAGGAGCGTCGCTGGGACGACCTCGACATCGACCGGAAGGCCGGTGTCATCCGCGAAGCAGAGCACGCCTACAGCAAGGACGGTGGCCTCGCCGTGCTTTACGGCAACATTGCCGAGGATGGCTGTGTGGTGAAGACTGCCGGTGTTGACGAAAGCATCCTGAAGTTTTCCGGTCCGGCTCGGATCTTCGAGAGCCAGGACAGTGCCGTCTCCGCGATCCTGACCAACAAGGTCAAGGAAGGCGACGTGGTGCTGATCCGCTACGAAGGTCCGCGCGGCGGTCCGGGCATGCAGGAAATGCTCTATCCGACCAGCTACCTGAAATCCAAGGGACTCGGCAAAGCCTGCGCGTTGATCACTGATGGCCGTTTCTCGGGTGGTTCTTCGGGCCTGTCCATTGGCCACATTTCGCCGGAAGCTGCCGAAGGCGGTGCTATCGGACTGGTCGAGGAAGGCGATCCTATCGTGATCGATATTCCGAACCGTGTTCTGAAGGTCGATCTGCCGGATTCAGTCTTTGCCGAACGCCGCGCTGCAATGGAAGCAAAGGGCGATCAGGCCTGGAAGCCGGTCGAGATCCGCAAGCGCAAGGTTTCAACGGCACTTCGCGCCTACGCCAAACTGACCACCAGCGCTTCCAAGGGCGCCTTCCGGGTGGTCGACTGACGACGAGCTGAACTGAATTTTGGCAAACCGCAACTGCAACGCCCTGCGCCCGATAGGCCGCGGGGCGTTTGTCATTTCAAGGTTATGACAAGGCAAGACAATCGCTTCAGCCTGAAGGCTAGGTGGTGGTTCGGGAAATCAATTCGTCCAAGACCCTTGCCATTCGCATGCTTCCGCCGCACATATCCGGCTTATCTTCCGGTTCAGATCCAAGGCAGTAGATGGATTCTCTTACCCAGTTTGTTCTCGGCGCAGCCGTCTCCACAGCACTCCTTGGCAAAAAACTTGGCCCCAGAAAGGCTGCTCTTATCGGCGGGGTCCTCGGGACGTTGCCGGACCTGGATGTCCTGATCCCCTATGACGATCCCATCGACAGTTTCGTCTACCATCGCGGCTGGACCCACTCGGTCTTTGTGCATGCATTGGCCGCGCCATTGTTGGGCGAGGGGCTGATAAGGCTGTTCAAGGGCTTGAGGGACTGCCGCTGGCTGACCTGGCTCACTGTCTTCCTGTGTCTTGCCACCCATGCAGGCATTGATGCAATGACGGTCTACGGCACGCGGCTGTTCTGGCCTTTTTATCCGGATCCCGTCGGCGTCGGGTCGGTGTTTATTATTGATCCGCTCTATACCCTGCCTCTTCTGGCCGTCGTGATCTGGGCTCTGTTCAGGAAAAACTGGACACGGCGCTTTCAGGCCTGGATGACGGCTGCGCTGGTGGTTTCGACCGGATATCTTGGCCTGAGCGTCGTCCTTCAGCGTCATGTCGAGCAGAAGGCGCAGGATCTGTTCAGGCAGGAAGGCATTCTTCCGGACAAGGTTTTTGCAATTGCCGCTCCCTTCAACATTCTCGTCTGGAAGGTTATCGGCCTTCAGGAAGACCGCTACGACAATCTGTATTATTCGCTTCTGGACGAGGGTGGGACACCGGAGATCTATACCCATCCGCGACACCCGGAACTCGTTGCCTGCGTTGAAGATACGCAAGCCTTCCGGAAACTGGACTGGTTCAGCCGTGGCTACTACAGGGCCGAACTGGACGACGGAAAGCTCGTCATTTCCGATCTGCGCATGGGCATGACCCCGAACTATGTTTTCCGCTTTGCGATTGCCGAGGCCCAGGACGATGGCTTCCGGGAGATCCCTCCGCGTAGTGCAACGGGAGAGGTGAGGGTGGATCCTCAAGACTGGACGTGGCTGACTGCCCGGCTCAAGGGTGTGGTAGCGGTGCGCCAGGCGGAGGCAGCTGTTGCAGGAACTGGTGAGGCCATTGCCGGGCAGGCATGTGCGCTTGCTGGTGAGACTTCCGGTTAGATACTGCAGGGTCGTTGAAACAGATGCCCCTGCAATCCGCTTGTGTGAGTTGATGTGAAGCCGCCTGTTGGCAAGTAACAGCGGAAATTCTTCAACTTTTACAGATTGTTAGCTGCTTTAATTTTGAGCATGTTTTTTGGTGGAATATACCCGGCACGTCGTTGGAGTTGGCGTGGTTGAGAGGATTTTGGTCAAGTATTTCAATTACTTAAATTGAAATTTTTGCTCGTTGGAATTTTGGCGGGTTTGCTGAAGAATTGGGCATCCATTTTGCAGTAAAAGACCTGACAAAATTAGCAAGACAGAATTAACCTCTCGGCGAAATCATGCCTGTGTTTTCGAACAGTGGGGCAAATACATCATGAGCCGGGCGGCATACACTAGATCCGTTCTCTGCGGTGCCGGTATTCTGGTGGCGGGACCGGCAATGGCCGCGCAGACAATGGAGCTGGCGACTTTCCAGAAGAGCCTGGACATGGTCTGGGTGCTGTTTGCAGCCGGGCTGGTTTTGCTGATGCAAGTTGGCTTCATGTTGCTGGAAGCTGGCCTCGTCCGTTCCAAGAACTCGATCAACGTTGCCCAGAAGAACCTACTCGATCTCGCGGTCTCCGTTCTGATCTTTGCGGTCTTTGGCTTTTCGCTGGCATTCGGCGCCGGCGGAAGCTGGTTCGGGGGATTTGACACGCGGCTGTTCGGTCTGTCCGACCTTGATCCCTGGGGACTGACCATCTTCGCCTTCCAGGTCATGTTCTGCGGTACGGCGGCAACGATCATTTCCGGTGCGGTGGCTGAACGCATGCGCCTTTCGGCGTACATTTGGTGTTCCGTGTTGACCGCCGGGCTGATCTACCCCGTGTTTGCGCATTGGGCCTGGGGACAGGCGCTGTTTTCAGATGCCACCGCAATGCTTGCCAACATCGGCTTTGTCGATTTCGCCGGGTCAACGGTAGTCCATGGCACGGGCGCATGGATCGCGTTGGCTGCCTGTGTGATCTTGGGGCCGAGATCCGGCCGCTTCGGAGCCGACGGGCGTGCCTATCGCATTCAGGGCCACAGTTCCGTTCTTGCAACGTCTGGTGCGTTGATCCTTTTTGTCGGCTGGCTTGGCTTCAACGGCGGCTCCACACTTGCCGCCTCCTGGCATGTGCCGATGATCCTTGCCAACACCGTTCTTGCCGCCGCGGCTGGCACCGGGGCGGGGTATCTTCTTGGCCGTCAGAAAGACAAGGTCATTCTGCCGGAAAACTCGATCTCGGGGCTATTGGGTGGCCTGGTTGCCGTCACTGCCGGTTGCCATCTTCTGACCCCGGTCGGTGCATTGGTGATCGGCGCTGCCGGTGGTGCCGTTGCCATTTTCGGTGCGGTCCTTTTGGAACGTGTCCTGAAGATTGACGATCCCGTCGGCGCAATCAGCGTACATGGATTTTCAGGCGTTGCCGGTACGCTGGGCCTGGCGCTTCTGGCACCAGCAGACCAGTTGCCGCTGGGAGCTCATCTACCGCAGTTTCTGGTCCAGTTCACCGGAGCGCTTGCCTGCTTTGTCTGGAGTTTCGGGTCCGGTTGGCTCGTGCTGTCCGTCTTGAACAAGATGCAGCCGATCCGGCTCGACCTTGCAAGCGAGGATCTTGGCCTCAACGAGGCGGAGCACGGCACGCGGCTTGGTATCGGACATGTGGAAGATGCCCTTGATCGCCTGATTGCCGGCAAGGCGGACCTCTCGATGAGGCTGGAAGTTGCCAAGGGCGATGATTCAGAGCGCCTGACGCGTCTGTTCAATGCGCTCATGGATACCGTTCAGAACGAGGAACAGGCTCACAATCGTGCCGCAGATGCCAAGCGGACGCGCGAAGAGGCTGAACGCCTGTCGGCCCTTGCCAACGCCACATTCGATGCAATCGTCATTTCGGTCGACGGACGGATCCTGGACGGTAACAAGACCTTCGAGGATCTCATCGGCTATCCGATCGACGAACTCGAGATGCGCGGACTATACGAGTTTGTCGACAATGAACTCGCCGGCACGCTCGAGGAGCATCTGGTCAAGGCGGAAAAGGAACCGAGGGAAGTCACTCTGATCAACCGCTCTGGTGAGCGTGTGCCCGTCGAGATCCGCACCCGTGTCATTTCCTATCGCGGCATTCCGACCCGCGTCTCCGCTCTGGTTGACCTGAGGGAGCGCAAGAAGGCTGAGGCACAGATCCTGCACCTTGCCCAGCACGATCCGTTGACGGACCTGCCCAATCGCGCCGTCTTCAATGCCGAGCTCAAACAGACCATCGGCAAGTGCAAGCAGCATGGTATGTCGGCAGCCCTTCTGATCATAGATCTGGACCGCTTCAAGGATATCAACGATCTGCACGGTCACCCGGTCGGTGACATCGTCATCCGGGTCACCGCAGAGCGTTTGCGCCACTCGTGCCGCCACGGTGATACGGTTTCACGCCTCGGCGGCGATGAGTTTGCGATCATCCAGAACGGCATCCAATTCGCCAATCAGGCAGAGGATATGGCCATGCGTCTGGTCAAGTCCCTGTCGGAGCCGATCGACTGTGGCCACGGGCTAATACTGAAACCGGGAGCAAGCATCGGTGTTGCGCTGATGACCGGATACGACGCCGAAGACCAGGTCATCTCCAATGCCGACATCGCGCTTTACAATGCCAAGAACGGCGGACGGCATACCTATTGTGTCTTCCAGCCGGGCATGGGGGATGAAGTCCGCCAGCGCAGGGCCTTGGAAAAGGACATGAATACGGCACTCTCGGCGGGCGAATTCGAGTTGTTTTTCCAGCCGCGCATGTGCCTGGCATCCGCACGTATCGTCAGCTATGAAGCGCTCATCCGCTGGAACCATCCGGAGCGTGGGCTTGTCAGTCCTGCCGAGTTCATTCCCGTCGCGGAGGCTTCCGGACAGATCGTTCCGATCGGCAAGTATGTGTTGGCTGAAGCCTTGAGGATAGCCTCCTCGACAATTACGACTGCCAGCATCAGCATCAACGTCAGCCCGGTTCAGTTCCGTGATCGGGATTTTGTAGATGACGTTCGCAGAGCCATCGAAACGTCAGGTGTTCCGGCTGAGCGGATCGAACTGGAAATCACCGAAAACACCCTGATTGAAGACGACGCCAGAGCATTGGCGGTGCTGACACGCCTGAAGGAAATCGGGGTGAAAATAGCGCTGGACGATTTCGGCGTCGGTTATTCGTCCCTCAGCTACCTGAGCCGCTTTCCCTTCGATTGCATCAAGATCGACCGGTCCTTCGTTTCCGAAGCACAGCGCAATTACGGTTCATTGGCGATCATCGAAACGGTGGTCAGGCTCGGCAAGGCTCTCAAGATGCGCGTCGTCGCCGAAGGCGTGGAAGACACGGAAAAGCTCTGCCTGTTGGCACAGCGCGGATGTCACGAAGCTCAGGGTTATCTGATCGGAATGCCCGCACCAACGTCCAAACTTGTCCGGAGTATCCCGGAAGACGTGAGTGAGGCACTCGATCGGCTGAAGTTCGGCGGGCTGCAGGTGTTTGAAGCGGCCAACCAGAAGAACCTGGCCAGCTAGACGCCTGCTTCAGTTCACGTTGGATTCCGACAGTGGCAGAAGCACGGTCCTGTTCAGCAGGGCATCGGGATCGTGTATTTCCGGCACCTGGGTGCAGTCGGGCTGCGGTTCGGTTGTCTCGCCGCGCTTTTCCTTGAGTTCCGCGCAGATGGGAATGGCCGCCTGCCGGGTGCCGTTGACAGCCGTCGTCACTATGTCTTGCAGCGTGCCTTCGCCAGCGTGCAATGCGACAGCGAGATGCTTTCCGAACAGCGATATCGTGCGGTCTGCGGAATAATTGGCTGACTGGCCTGGACCAGAGGAAATGACCAACGCTTCCGGCCTGTTCTTGTTATCGACCGCATGATGTTCAAGAAGGCCAAGGTCGAACGCCTGAGGATTGTTGGTGTCGAGTATCAAAATGACTTCGCCAGCAGGAATGGCGTGGATCAGTGCCGCAAATGCGGAAGCAGACATCCAGGTTCCGTCGCTGATCGCCTGAAGCGTTGTCTCGGGCTTGGCACTGGCCCAGAGCTCCAGCGCATAGTTGGTTTGGTCACCAGTGCCGGTTTGCTCGACAATACCAAGTGGCAAGTTGGCATAGATCACCAGCCGGTCTTCAGGTCCGAGCTTGTTGGCAAGTTCGGTTGCCTTGAGTTTGAGAGCCGCAGCACTGGCGCCCTCGTTGACAAGCAAGTGTTGCCGGTCTGGCCCGGCGTCGAGCCTTGGGGCCAGTGAGGACATCACCTTGTCCACACTGTAACGGCAGATTTCGACCGATTGCGGGTTCCAGGGAGGGCAGGTTCCAAGACCGAGGATGTGGTTCTTCAACGACGCGCCGTCTTCGGCAGCGGAAGGTTGACCATAAAAGGGAAACATCACAATGGCTGCCGCCACGAGGCAGCGGCATGCGTCACCCCACGACCGAACCCGGCGTTTCCTTGCCTCTGGTACGCTTACGGCCATCATGTCTCCCTGAAACCTGTTTTGACAGGATTTGGTATTTATACTTTTCAACAGTGAAGGCTGAATAAACCAGACTGCGTATATCTATAGAACTCTGTTGTAATCTGTTAATCAACTTTCTTTTGGCAAAGCAGTCTTCAAATCATGCTGAAACATGCGAAACGAAGATGCAGAACTTATCTTTCGATACTAAAGTTACGTAACGTAAAATTAGATCTCAGGCATTCAGTTGTTTGAGACGCTCGATCACTTGTTGGGTGTCGTCTGTAAGGGTTCCGGTGTCGGCCTTTCCCACCGCACTGACCATGCGGATCAAATCTGGCAGAGTGTCGCGACCGCCAAGATTTACAGTACGTTTGATGAGGCGCCGGATCATGTCGTCCGGATTGCTGCTCTGGTTGGCGAGCCATTTGGCAAACTGGAACAGTTCCTCCACTTCACCGGCAGGCATTGCAAACACCGACTGAAGCTGTTCCAGGATCATATCCTGTTCGGCTCTGGAAATGCCGCCATCGGTTTCGGCGACGAGGACCAGCAGAGCTGCAGCCGAAACACGAGGGTCATCGACACCTTCCGCCGGGTGTTGGTTTGCTCGTGTCCTGAAACCGAAACGCCGCGCGGCTGCCTTGATGTCTTGAGCAGCATCAAGCACCACCCTGGTGTTGTCGGCGACCCTGCGAACTCGATAGATCCAAAAAGCGCCAGCGGCTAAAATGCCAAGAGCTGCAAGCAGAATATGCAAGGAAAATCTCCTTCAAAAAAACTGCGTCAGCTTTACCTCAGGTTGCGGGAAAAATCGTGACAAAAATCACGATGGTGCCGGGAGTTGAAAGAAAAAAAGCCGCGCCGGTTCGGCGCGACTGTTTTTCGACGGCTCAATTAGGAATCGTTGCCGTCGGTCTTGTCCATGAGCGGCTGGTTGGTTGCCTGATTGCCGTCCAGGTCCATTTTGGTTGAAGCGTGGTTTTCAACACGGCCTTCAACCTGCTGTTCGGCGGTCAACGGTTCGTCACCGTCAAGATCGCCCACCATTGCTTTGGGGGCATCAACCGGTGCGTCAGCCGCAGCTGCTGCGTTTGCTTCAGGACATGCAACGATTGGCTTGTCGCCACTTCCGTCGCTGCCGCAAGGGTCTTCCGCCTGTGCGAAGCTGACCATTGCCGTCGAGGCGATGAATGCGCTCATGAGCGGAACGATTGTCTTCTTAAGGGTAAGCATTGGTTTTCTCCTTTGCTTCGTGAGACACCTGCAACTGACTGAGACGGGACTTGAGGTCCGTGCCGTTGAGGCGGTCGGGGAGAAAATGCAATGACACCCGGTATCGTTCCTGATTTTTTAGTCACGAAATTTTCAGATGAGGAACATCAAGTTTCAGGAACGAAATGGGCCGGCACCATTCGCGCGCGTGGGTAAACGGTATTGAGAAACAAGACGTTGAATGGAAAAAGTGAAACGGCGCCATCAACGGCGCCGTTCGGGATTTCAACGTTTGGAGAGAGCTGACATTGCGATGGCGCTCGCAAATCAGGATGCTGCTGCCACCTGTTGGTCTTTTGACGCAACAAGGCGTGTAACCACGTTTTCTATAATCTTGTGGCCGGCATCCTGATCCAGAGACATGATCGACTCCGGATGGAATTGCACCGCCGCGATCGCTTCTTTCTCGTGTTCTATCGCCATCACGATCCCGTCGTCGGTTTCCGCAGTCACGCGGATATCTGCCGGCACCGTTTCCCGTTTGGCGTAAAGCGAGTGGTAGCGGCCGACGACCACCGGGGCGTTGAGGCCTTCAAACAGCAACGAGTTTCCGGAAACGGAAATCGGCGAAGGCTTGCCGTGCATCGGTACGTCAAGCTGGCCCAGTTCAGCCCCGAAGTATTCGGAGAGCGCCTGCAGCCCGAGGCAGACACCGAAAATAGGCAAGGCGCGCGCGCGAGCTCGGCCGATGGTGGCGGAACAGTCGAAGTCCTTGGGATTGCCTGGGCCGGGAGACAGGACCACCAGATCCGGATTGACGTCGTGAAAGACGTGGTCTGCCACAGGGGTTCGGTAGGTAACGACATCTGCGCCGGTCTGGCGGAAATAGTTGGCAAGCGTGTGCACGAAACTGTCTTCGTGATCGACCAGCAGGATCTTCATACCTTTGCCGGGTTTCCGGTCCTCGCGCTTCTCCTGCGCGTTGACGGCAAGACCGGCCTCGCGAACGGCTGCCCGCATGGCTTCCGCCTTCAGTTCGGTTTCCGCTTCCTCGTCTTCCGGAACACTGTCGTACAGCAGGGTCGCGCCGGCACGGATCTGGGCTGTGCCATCCGTGATGCGCACGGTGCGCAACGTCAGGCCGGTGTTCATGTCTCCATTAAAGAGCACGGCACCAATTGCGCCGCCATACCAGGCGCGTGGGGACTTTTCGTGGTCTTCGATAAACTGCATGGCCCAGCGTTTGGGCGCGCCTGTCACGGTCACCGCCCAGGTGTGGGAGAGAAAAGCGTCGAGCGCATCCATGTCTTCGCGCAGGATGCCTTCTATGTGGTCCACCGTATGGATCAGGCGGGAGTACATTTCGATCTGCCGCCGCCCGATCACCCGAACGGAGCCGGGAACGCAGACGCGGCTCTTGTCGTTGCGGTCGACATCGGAACACATGGTCAGTTCCGCTTCGTCCTTGGCAGAGTTCAGCAGCTTGCGGATCTGGGCTTCGTCTTCAATGGCGTTCTTGCCGCGCCGGATCGTTCCGGAAATCGGGCAGGTTTCCACCCGGCGACCACCGGTGACCCGCACGTACATTTCCGGCGAAGCGCCGACGAGATATTCTTGGTTGCCGAGATTGAAGAAGAATGAATAGGGGGAAGGGTTGATCTGGGCGAGGCGCCGCGAAACGGCGGACGGTGGATTGGCGCAGGGCTCGTAGAAGGTCTGGCCGGGCACGGTCTCGAACAGATCACCCCGGCGGAAGTAGTCCTTGGCCTTTTCGACGAGCTTTGCATATTCGCCAGGTTCATGATCGCCGCGGCCCGGGTCGCGGTTCGCCGGCGTATATTGCTGCTTGGCTCCCGTCCGCTCCATTCCCTTGGTGGTACGGCCACCGACAACAAAATCATATTCCAGCACGTAGGCGCGTTTGCCGTGGTGATCGACGATCAGGATCTCATCCGGCAGAAACAGGACGACGTCGCGCTGGTCGTCCGGTCGGTCGAGCTTCTGTTCGATGGGCTCGAACTGAAAGGCAACGTCATAGCCGAAAGCGCCGTAAAGCCCGAGCTGGTCATCGCCACAGGCGAACATGTCCTTCAGGGCACGGATGATCGAAAAGGTAGACGGCTGGCGTGAGCGTTCTTCCTCGTTGAACAACCGGTCGGGCCGCTTGACCGTTAGCTGGATCTTGCCGGTGTCGGCATTGAACGTGTCCACATCGTCATGTTTTTTCAGCACTTCGGCAATTGCCGGCAGCAGCAGGCCGCCGCGGTCGTTCAGAGCACGGATCTCGACGTTTCTGTCCGTTGCTTCCATCACCAGGGGCGGGTTCACCAGCGCCATGTCCCAGCGAGTATACCGTCCGGGATATTCATAGGAGGAGGAAAGGACCGCCCCCATTTCGGCATCCAGCCGGTCGATCCATTCCGACGTTCCGGTTTCGTAGTCGGAAGGGCGCGATGTGCGCAGGATGGTGATCCCGCAATCGGTTTCATAGGTCTGGTCTGCCAGCACCGGCATGTCTCTGGTCCCGTTCTGGTGGCTGCCTTTGTGACGGCCTTATAAAGAACCAAGGCCGCCAGCGGTGTCCCGCGGCGGCCTTTGGTTTGATACTCGATCCCTTCAGAGCATGACTGATCGCTGGCCGCCTATTTCGCGCGACGCCACCACCAAGCTGCTTTCAGGTTCATGTTCATGGCAAGAGGGATAGATTATACGCTTCTGGATGGCAATGAAAAAAGACTACCTGACGTTTTACCGGCTTTTCCAGTGCGGCGCGGGGCGCCCATCCTTCAGACCGTGCTTCAGCCATTCGTCCCAGGCTGCATCGATATCATTATAAGTCCCATTCTCCTGTATGGCGTGCAGTCCCTCATCGAGAAGGGCTGCTACCGCGCTTGAGCGCTCGGGCGTCAATTTGGAAAACGACACGAAGAGACCGAACCTTGCGAGTTCGTGGACAGCCTTGGGGGCTGGGGAAATGAGATCCTGACTGTTGTTGATGTGAAAGTCGGCAACCTTTTCGTAAGCGACGGCGTAGTCGGTTCGCCTCTTCGCTACCAGCGCAAGTGTCTGCAGATCGGAATCCACTTCAACCTTCGAGATCGTCTCGTCGGCATCGAAGGCGTCGGTGTAGGTGTACCCTCTGACCACGGAGAAGGTCTTGTCTTTCAGGAAATCGGGATGAAATTTCGCCGTGTTGTCCGGATGGCTGTAGACCAGGATCTTTCCGAAAAAGAGCGGTGTCTGGTGAAAAATGAAATTGCGCTTGTTTTCATCCGAGCCGGTGGTGTCGAAGCAGCCAAGCTGTCTGCCCTGCGCGACCTCACGTATGCACCTGTTGTACGGCATGACGTGAAGCGTGACGTCGCAGTGTTTTGCGCTCAAGGCGGCGGTTACTAGATCCACTGCAAATCCGCGTAGCTCTCCCTCATGAAGGCCTGAATAGGGAAAAAAGGCATCTTCCGCTGCAAGAACGATCTCTTCATGCATCGGGCATTGGCCGGATTGTTCCGCCTTCGCGTTATCGATCGGCGACAGCAGCATCGCACTGAATAGAACCAACGCATGCGGCAGCCTGACTGTAATACGTTCAAGCAATGCCATTGCCCGGCACGCCGTCTGGGAAGGCGATGATCCCATTTCGGTGGTCGACCCTTTCAGTGTTGGGAAACCCGTTCACGCCTGGCTGTCGTGAAGGTCCTTCATATTTACGTTTCGCTCTCGAACTTCAGCTTCCTGAAAGGTCGCATGAAATGTGAGGGGAATGGCTCGGCAGAGACCGAGAATCTCATCGATGGCGAGTATATAGACGACCGACCGTGTTTGTCTTGCAACCTGGATACAAGTTCTGGTCAGGACCGGCTTCTCCACCAAAGCTCTCGGAAAACCTTCATTTTCCGCTTGCCTTCTTGACCCTTCCGCCAAGATGCTGTTTTTGCAGTGCAGCGATTTTCAACAAGGTGCCTCCGCACGAACGGAGGCCGAGTGGCTGACAGAAAACTGGCAGTGAGGGGCACATGGAACACTACGATCTGGTTGTGATCGGCAGCGGACCGGCCGGGCGCCGGGCGGCGATCCAGGCGGCAAAATTCGGATACAATGTTCTGGTGGTGGAACGCGGACGGCGGGTCGGCGGCGTTTCGGTGCACACCGGGACCATTCCTTCCAAGACTTTGCGTGAGACCGTGCTCAACCTGACCGGATGGCGCGAACGAGGCTTCTACGGTCGCTCCTACCGGGTGAAGGAAGACCTGACGGCGGCGGACCTTCGTGCGCGGTTGCACATCACCCTCAATCATGAGGTCGAGGTTCTGGAGCACCAGTTTGCCAGAAACAAGGTCGATACGATCCGGGGCGAGGCAAGGTTCATCGAGCCGCACAAGATCGAAGTGGAGGGCGATGCCGGGGAAGTTCATTTCATCACCTCGGACAAGTTCATCATCGCCGTCGGCACCAAGCCCTTCCGCCCCGACTATGTTCCCTTTGATGGAGAATATGTTCTCGATAGCGACGAGATCCTCGAGCTTGGCGAATTGCCCCGGTCGGTCGCTGTCATCGGCGCAGGTGTTATCGGTGTCGAATATGCCTCGATATTTTCCGCGCTCGATGTACACGTGACACTGATCGAGCCGCGCGAAACGATGCTCGACTTCCTGGACAAGGAGCTCGTTGCCGATTTCACGCATCAGCTCCGAGACCGCGGAATTGCGCTGCGCTTCGGGGCAAAGGTCCAGAAGATCGAAAAACACGGTCCCGCAGAATGTGAAATCACGCTGGAAGGCGGCCGTAGTGTCCGGTCCAACGTCATCCTGTTTGCGGCAGGGCGCATGGGCGCGACCCCGAACCTGAACCTGCAAAGCTGCGGCCTGGAAGTGGACCACCGTGGTCGTCTGAAGGTCGATCCGATGACTTTCCAGACCGACGTGCCGCATATCTATGCGGCTGGAGATGTCATCGGTTTTCCGAGCCTTGCCTCGACATCCATGGAGCAGGGGCGCATCGCAGCCTGCCAGGCCTTGGGAGAAAAGGCCTACGATCCGCCAGAGTATTTTCCCTATGGCATCTATGCGGTTCCGGAAATTTCGACCGTCGGCATGACCGAGGAGGAGATCAAGGAACGCGGCATTCCCTACGAGTGCGGCGTTGCCCGTTTCCGCGAAACGTCACGCGGCCACATCATGGGTCTTGATACCGGCATGCTGAAGATGATCTTCTCGCTCAAGACCCGCCGGCTTCTGGGATGTCATATTGTGGGCGAGGGCGCGACCGAACTGGTTCACATCGGTCAGGCCGTTCTCAATCTGCGTGGTACGCTGGAGTATTTCGTCGAAAATACCTTCAATTACCCGACACTGGCCGAGGCCTACAAGATCGCCGCGCTCGATGCCTGGAACCGTATGCCGCCACTGGATCACTGAACCAGCGGTGGCGGCCTTGTCTGACGAGCTCTTGCAGATCAACTGGAATAAGGCGGATGATCCGAACTCAGCAGAGCCAGCAATTCTCCGGCAAGGCTGCCTGAGTGACTTCGCCGCCATCTTCGATCCAGTGTGCAATTCCCTTTTCGACGTTGACCACGTTTGTGAAGCCGGCCTGTCCGGCGAGATATTCTGACAGAGCCTGGCTTCGTTGCCCTGTCTGGCAGATTAACACCACTTCGTCCGAGGGGCCGGAAACCAACTTCTGAAGTTCGCTGCCGAAGGCAGGGTTCACCTGGCCACTGTCATTGAAGAACGTAACCAGGTGGCTGCCCGGAATGACGCCGGTTTGCTTCCACTCGTCAGGACGCCGGATATCAATGACCGTGGTGCCCGAGGCGAGCTTTGCCTTCAGGGTGCCGTTGTCGATATCAGAGAATTTCTTCGCCTTGACCTCAAGCAGTTCGATTTCGAATTTCAATGTTGCATCCGGCGGAATGATCCCGCCTGCGCCTTGGGACCCGTAAGCCATGTCCGGCGGAATGATCAGCTCGCGCTTGCCGCCGACCTGCATGCCCTCGACGCCTTTTTCCCAACCGGGAATAACGCGCCGCTCTCCCAGCGTGAACGAAAATGGCGTGCCTCGGTCGACGCTGGAATCGAACTTCGTGCCGTCCATCAGCCAGCCGGTGTAGTGCACCACCACCGTTTCACCGACGTTTGCTTCTTCGCCGGTTCCTTTTTCAATATCCCGGATCTGCAGCTCTTCCTGCGCCTGTGCCGGCAGGACGAAAAGCATGATGGCGAGAATGCGCGTAACCCATTTGAGCATGATGTGTTGTCCCGGTGTGTTGTTACGGACAAGAATTGGTCATCTGGAACAGGAAAACAATCCGGGTTTCCATCACAGTGACGGTAAGTCACAAGTCCGGGGCGGCTTGTGGTTTCCAGACCAGAGGCGCCTGGCTAGCGTATGCGCCAGTCAGGTCTTGCCAAGAGGATCGTTGACGGAGCGAATGAGCTTTTCCAGAAGGTCTGACAATTGCTGTTGTTCTTTTTCGCTTAACCCGCTCACCGCCTGCTGCTGTTTTGCAATGTAGTCGGGCATTTGCCCCTTTATCAGGTCCAGTCCCTTTGGGGTCAGGCAAACGGTGAGTGCCCGCCTGTCATCTGGATGCGGGCAGCGTTCAACCAGACCTGCTTTCTCCAGTTTATCGACCCGGGCCGTCATGCCGCCCGAGCTCATCATCGTGGTCCGGTACAATTCCGTCGGTGTCAGCTTGTAGGGGGGGCCGGACCGCACGAGGGTCGCCAGAACATCGAATTCACCCGTCTTCAGTCCGATATCCGCGTAGGCAGGGGCAAGATAGTCGCGGCCCATCACCTGAGACGCTTCGTTCAATCGACCAAGCAGAACCATTGGCGACAACTGCTCTGCGATCTCGGGTATTTCCCTTTGCCATTGCCTGCGCGCGCGCTCCGCACGGTCGATTAGCAGGTCTTCCGGATCTCCGAACAGGTGATCCGATGGCTTCTTGGTGTCGCTTGACCGGGTGGTCATGGTCGGAAACTCCAGATCATTTCCAGTCAGATGACGCACTTTTTTACAAGGGAACAAGAGGTTGCGTAACTAGCTGACATATCGACTGTTTTTGTTGTTCCGATACTCGCTGTTTCGGGTGGTTCTGTCAACTGATGTCAAGAATCTTGAAATTAAGTATCTTGAAATCGAGATAAAATGCGTTATCTGTTTTGGCAACGGTGCAGCATCAAGCCAGCGCCAAATTGTGAGGAAGGACAGTCCCATGGTGGACACGACCAGATTAGGAACATCCGCAAGTGCGGCTTCCCTGCAGCAACAAGCTTCTCTTTCCGGCGAAAGGCGTGAAAGTCCTTTGGATCAGCCGTTGGTGCTGTTGTTGATTGTCGGTGGTTTTCTCGCCGTATCCACGGTGATTGCCAAGGCCGCCCCCATGACCGGGTGGCATCCTCTGGCCTTGTTGCAATGGTCCATCCTTGGCGGTGCTACGGGTTTGTTCGTTATTAGCAGGATTGCAGCCGGAGGAAGTATCACCGCCAAAGGGGACACAGGTGTCAGCCGGGGCCAGTTTGCCTTCTACCTGCTGGTCAGCGGTCTCCTGTTCATTGCCCCGAACATGATCGCAGTGGTTGCTGCGCCAAAGGTCGGGGCGGGGTTTGTCTCCCTGAGCTACGCTTTTCCGCTGGTTCTGACTTATGGATTTGCTGTTCTGTTACGCTTGGAGAAGTTTCAGGTTCTGCGTGGGGTTGGCGTTCTGTTCGGTCTGGCTGGTGGCATCTTGCTGGCAGCGTCTGGCCGTCAGCTTTCCGTGGATGCCTCCTGGTGGGCGATGTTTGCTCTGTCGATCCCTGTATTCCTGGCTTCCGGTAACATTTTTCGCACGGTGAAGTGGCCAGCAGGCGCGCGACCGGTCAATCTTGCTCTCGGCATGATGCTGGTCGGGTTTGCGGCACTCGGATTATTTACTGCCATGGCCGGTATCCCCGTTGTGCCCGGCACCTGGTCACTGGAGGCCACTGGCCTGCTGGCAGCCCAAATAACGATATTCGCTTTTCAGTACGGGCTGTATTTTCGCCTGCAGCACACAGCCGGGCCTGTCTATCTCAGCCAGATAGGCTCCGTTGCCGCGGTGATTGGTCTTGGCCTTGGATATCTCGCCTTTGGTGAAGTGCCAAACTTGGCGAAACTGGCGGCCGTCGCAGCTGTGGGGGCAGGGATTGTGCTCGTCAGTAAAGGGCGCGGCGCTGGAGCGAAAAAGTCAGGCTAGTCTTGCCATACCCTAAGAACCGATCCCGCAACTCGCGGGATCGGTTTGTCGTCTTTGGGTTTCAGGTGATTTCTCACCCCCAGAGCCAGGCTGCTCCCCGCACACCAGAGCTGTCGCCGTGCATAGCCTTGCGGATCGGTGTCTCGAAGGTATCGGAGAAAATGTAAGGCGTCATCGCGGGCGGAAGGTCGGCATAAAGTTCGTCGATATTCGACATGCCGCCACCCAGGACGAATACGTCCGGATCGAGCAGATTAGCCGACATTGCAAGCGCACGGGCAAGACGGCTGACATAAGCCTCGTAGACGGCAGTTGCCACCGCGTCGCCGGAGCGTTTCAGCGCCATGATCTCATGGCCTTTCAGCAGCGTTCCCGTCCTGTCCTTGTAGTCGAGCTGAAAACCCGTTCCCGAACACCAGCGATCGATGGCGCCCTTGTGGCCGATCCAGCTGTCGGGACCCGGATACTCCTCCGGCTTTAGCCAGGGCACGGTGATCGCTCCCCATTCGCCACCGATGCCGTTGGCACCAAGATGGGCTTTCGCGTCGATGGCAATGCCCGAGCCGCTGCCTGTGCCGATGATGATAGCGTGAACGATATGCGCTCCAGCACCTGCGCCATCGGTCGCTTCGGAAACAGCGAGACAGTTTGCGTCATTCTGGATACGCACCGGGCGGCCAAGAACCTTCTGCAGGTCCTGGTCCAGGGGCTTGCCGTTCATCCAGGTGGAATTGGCGTTCTTGACCAGGCCTGTCTTGGGGGAAAGCGAACCGGGAATTCCAAGACCGAGCGTTCCCGTCTGTCCAGTTGCCTTTTCGGCCGCCTCGACCAGAAAACGGACTGCTTCCAGACAACCTTCATAGTCGTCCCTGGGTGTGTCGACCCGTTGCCGGAACAGTTCCTCGCCCTCGTTGGAAAGAGCGATGATTTCGATCTTGGTTCCACCCCAGTCAATTCCCAGCCGCATTTTCAGTCCATCCGTCTTGGCAGTTCGAAGGCAGCTGTCTGGCCGTCTTCAAGTTCGCTTGTTTGTTTTCCGTAGGTTTTGAATTTTTTCAAGATTACGGTCATTTCCTCCGCATCCAGTATCACAGGTTCACCCAGGATCAGGGCTGATAGATACTGGTCTGCCAGATCTTCCACGCCTTCCGCGGTCGACAGCGCCTTCTGCAAGGTTGCTCCACCGGCGATCTGCCCATGATTTGCAAGCAGGCAGGCGTTTCTGTCGCCAAGTGCTGAAATCATTGCCTCGGACAATCCGCGGGTGCCGAAGGTGGCGTAATGGGCGCATTCGATACGGTCGCCACCGGCAAGCGCCACCATATAGTGAAATGCAGGAATACCGCGCCGGTGACAGGACAGGGCGGTCGCGCGAGGACTATGGCAATGCACCACCGCGCCGCAATCCGGCTTCGCCAGATAGAAGTCGAGATGCATCCGCCATTCGGAAGACGGTAGTGTCTCGCCCCGGTAGCAGCCCTCCCAGTCCAGCGCGACAATCTTGTCTTCAGTCAGATTTTCGTAAGGCGTTCCCGACGGCGTCACCAAAAAACCGGATTCGGTGCGTGCACTGACATTTCCTGAGGTGCCTTTGGTCAGTCCGAGACGAGGCAAGGCACGGGCTGTCTCGATGATCGCACGGCGCAGGTCAGGTGTGTCACCTGGAAAGGTGGGCATTCGGGGCCTCTTTGGTTCTGGTTCGGGTGCGAGCGTTACGTTTGGCTGCGCGACCGTGGAAGCGGCGCTTACATGACAGGTATCCGGTTGCCTTTTCAAGGTATTGGTTTGATAAATCCCGTGCCCTTGACCACTCGGTTGAGGATCGCGGTGTTAAGGGACTGAATGGCAGGTTTCGCAGACAAGCTCAGGCATTTGCTTGGATCGGCTGCAATGTCGGCAGACCGGACGGGTAGGGGAGCGCATTCCAGGTCGAGGCCGGGGCACCGTTCCAAGGGCCCGCGCTGGGCCGAGCCGGACATGGAAACTCTGTCTGAAGGAGGCGAGCCCAGGAGGCCCGGCCTGCCAACCCGCGCGTCCAGATCTCGTAAACGTGCTCAGGTGACGCCGTACTACATCTGGGGAACCCTGGCGTTGCTGGCTGCCGGTTTCGCCGTTGGCGGCCTGTTCCTTCACCTGGCCGGGCAAGGAAGTGAGGAAAGCGTTGCAACCGCCCCCTTGATGCCTGATCCGCTTTCTTCCCTGCAGTCTCCGGCCAAGCAGGTGCTGCTGGCTCCGGAACCGGAACTGTCCGCGGAGCTGAAACGCAGCTTCCTGGGCCAGCCGGATCAGCTATGCGACGAATTACGGTCTCTGGGGCTCGGAAATCCCGGCTGGAGCCGGGCACCTTTCAGTGAAGGCCGCTGGCAATGTGCATCCGACCTGGTGCCCTTGACCACACCCAGCGTCGACTACGGTTCGACAACTCTTTTCTTTCTGCTGCGCGGCCCATCGGAAAAAAGCATCGATTATCTGCGGCTGAAGCTGGTGGTGGAAGATCCGCGCCAGATGCAGATCGGCCTTGATGCGGTCTGGCTGGTGATCGACGCCCTGTCGCTTCGGTATGGCTGGACGGTTCCGGAAGTGTTTCGCGAGGCGGTTTCCGGGTTCAGGCAACTGGAGACGACCCACAGGGGCGTGCGGCTGTCGGTTTCGCCGGAAGATCCAAATCTGACGGGGGACCCGCTGGCAAGCCAACGGCTCAACATCATTCTGGACTTTGGCGAGCCGGACCTTATCCGGCCCGCCGACAGGTTTGAAAAAGCACCGCCACTGGAAAGCGGCTGGAGTGTCAGGGCCCCGGACGGTCAGGCAAGGGAATGAACTCTTCCGCATCGCCGGGTACCGTATCGAAACGGCCAAGACGCCAGTCTTCCTTGGCCTGCTCGATGCGCTCTTTCGATGAAGACACAAAGTTCCACCAGATATAACGCCGGCCGTCCATCGGTTCGCCGCCAAGCACTACGAAACGAGCCGGCACGGGAGACGTGTTTTCGATCACCAGATGATCACCCGGTTTGAACACCAGCAGCTGGGCCGGATCGAAATTCTGGCCGGCGATGGTGATCTGGCCCGAGACCGTGTAAAGGCCGCGCTCTTCCCATCCGGCATCCAGCGGGATCTTCGCTCCCGGTTCCAGCGTGATATCGGCATAGAACATGTCGGACGCTGTCTTTACCGGTGCCTTGTGGCCATAAAGCTCGCCCGCGATAAGTTTGACTGAAGCGCCCTTGTCGGCAAATTCCGGCTGTTCTTCTGTGCCGTGGTGCTGGAAGGTCGGGTCTGTCTCTTCCAGATGTTTAGGCAGGGCCACCCAGCTCTGCAGGCCGAACAGGGGACGTTTTTCCTGCAGGCGTTCCGGCCTCTCACGTTCGGAATGCACGATGCCCTTGCCGGCGCTCATCCAGTTCAGAGCACCGGGGGCAATCGCAATCTCCGTTCCAAGGCTGTCACGATGATACATCTCTCCTTCGAAGAGATAGGTAACTGTCGCCAACCCGATGTGAGGATGCGGGCGCACGTCGATACCGCCGCCGACCAAAAGCTCTGCCGGGCCCATCTGGTCGAAGAAGATAAACGGGCCAACCATCCGCCGCCTGGCAGACGGCAAGGCACGTCTTACCGAAAATCCGCCGAGGTCGGATGTCCGCGGTACGATGATCGTTTCAATCGGGTCACAGCTTGCAGCATTTCCAGGTACGGGATCAGGGCAATTCAACCAGCTCATCTGCCTCTCCATCAAAGAACATTCTGTCTTGCAAACTAGATAGGGCCTGCGAAGCCGAAGTGTCCATTGAACAGTCTGTTTCGGGTTTTCATCCCCTGTACAATCTGTATAACGACCGGCCCTTCCTTGCTTTTGTTTGGTGCGACATGAAACGCGTGATGATCGTTGGCGGCCCGGGCTCGGGCAAAAGCACGCTTGCCGTTGCCCTTGGGCGGAAAACCGGACTGCCGGTCTATCATATGGACAAGATCCACTACCGCTCCGGTTGGAGCGAGCGGACGCGGGCAGAGAAAGACCGGCTGACGCATGAGGTCCATCTGAAGGATGTGTGGATCTTCGAGGGCGGTCATTCAAGCACCTATGCGGAACGTCTCGAACGTGCCGACACTTTCATCTGGCTCGATGTCCCGGTGACGTGCCGCATATTTCGAGTGCTGAAACGGTCGGTGAAATACAATGGGCAAAGCCGTCCGGATCTGGCCGAGGGCTGCCCGGAGCAGTTCAACTGGCAAACTGTTGAATTCCTGAGGTTCATCTGGCGAACGAGACACTCCGCCAGAGCCAAGCTGGAGCACATCTACCGCGAACCTCCGGACCATCTGAAAGTCTATCGGTTCAGCACCCTTGCCGAAATCGACGACTTTCTGGCGCGACCCTGGCAACAAGGATGAAGGCTCATCCTGTCTCTTGACAGGTGCGCCTGACGGGCGGCACAACAGGGGCTCACCCGGGGTGCCTCCAGAAGAGGCTGAGATACTGCTGGCGCACTTGCGCAGTGCAGGGACCCGACGAACCTGATCCAGGTCATGCTGGCGAAGGGAAGGTGTTCTCGGCCAACTGCGTTCGCCACGGCAATGCTCCACCCCGGCCACCTTTCCAAGCCGAATGTCCGAAATGCGCGACCTTTTCCGGTCCTTACGGAGATCCGTTGAATGCAAGCGGGCTATCAGACATTCCGTGATGTCGAACGACTGACGTCCATCCTGGCAGGAGAGGCGGAATGAAGGTCTGTATCAAAGGGGCGGGTGTCGCCGGTTTAGCACTGGCACATGAGCTTGTCTCGCGCGGTGTGCGGGTGGAGCTGCTGGAAAAACACAAGGATCTCACCGCCAGTGCCTCCTGGCTCGCAGGCGGCATGTTGGCGCCATGGTGTGAGCGGGAAAGTGCCGAGGAAGATGTTCTGCGGCTCGGGCAAGCCTCCATTGGCTGGTGGAGCAAGGTCCTGCCGGGACAGGTTTCGCACAATGGCACGCTGGTTGTTGCCGCGCCGCGCGATACCGGCGAGTTAAGTCGCTTTGCTTCTCGAACCAGCGGCTTTGCCTGGCTCGATGCTGACGCGCTGGGCGCACTCGAACCGGACCTCGCAGGCCGATTTGCAAAGGGGCTCCATTTTGCCGGGGAAGCCCATCTCGATCCGCGGCAGGCCCTCACGGCATTGCGGGCAAAGGTGTCTGAAAGCGGTGCCAAGGTGAGGTTAGAGGCGCAGCACTTCACCGCGGCGACCGATATTGTCGCCGATTGTACCGGCATGGCCTCGCCGGATCCGCACTTGCGTCCCGTACGCGGTGAAATGCTGATCCTCCACGCGCCGGATGTCTCGCTTTCGCGGCCGGTGCGTTTTATGCACCCGCGCATCCCGGTCTATGTCGTGCCTCGTGACAACGGTGTTTTCATGGTCGGGGCAACCATGATCGAAAGCGGTGACCAGGGAGCGGTCAGTGTTCGGTCCACCATGGAACTTCTAAATGCCGCCTACAGCCTGCATCCGGGATTTGCCGAGGCAAAGATCATCGAAACCGGGGTGGGCATCCGTCCGGCATATCCAAACAATCTTCCTCGTCTCACGTTTACCGGCAACACGTTGTCAATGAACGGATTCTACCGGCACGGCTTCCTGCTTGCTCCGCATTTTGCCATGGAGGCGGCAGGCAGGATCGTGCAACACCTTCAGGAGATGTCCCTTGAAGCTAACCATTAACGGCGAACCTAAGGAAGTTGTCAGCGCGACGCTAGCTGCGCTTCTGGACGAACTTGCCTATGACCATGAGTTTCTTGCAACGGCGCGCAACGGCGATCTGGTTTGTGCTGAAGAACGAAGCGCTTGCGTCCTTCAAGCTGGCGACCGTATCGAGATCCTGTCGCCGATGCAGGGAGGATGACGCCCATGTTTGAAGTTTATGGCGAAAGCGTTGCGTCGCGTTTCCTGCTTGGAACTGCCCAGTACCCATCTCCCCAAATTCTGTCGGACACGGTGAAGGTATCCGGGGCTGAAATTCTGACGGTGTCCCTTCGGCGCGAAACGGCAGGAAGTGGCGGAGGCGGCCGGTTCTGGGACCTGATCCGGGAACTGAACGTCAAGGTGCTGCCCAACACTGCCGGATGTCATTCGGTGAAGGAAGCCGTCACCACCGCAAAAATGGCACGCGACCTTTTTGGAACCGACTGGATCAAGCTGGAAGTAATCGGTCATCACGACAGCCTGCAGCCGGATGTCTTTGGCCTAGTTGAAGCCGCACGTATCCTGAGCGATGACGGCTTCAAGGTGTTTCCCTATACGACGGACGATATTGTCGTCGGCGAACGGTTGCTTGACGCGGGGTGTCAGGTGTTGATGCCCTGGTGTGCGCCAATCGGTTCGGCGAAAGGGCCGGTCAATCCGGATGCCCTTCGTGCTTATCGCAGTCACTTCAAAGGCATCCCACTTGTTGTGGATGCCGGTCTTGGCAGACCGTCCCATGCGGCTGCTGTTCTGGAACTCGGTTTCGATGCGGTACTGCTGAATACGGCTGTCGCAAAGGCCGGAGACCCTGTCGCAATGGCCAAAGCCTTTGCAGTTGCAATTGAGGCCGGTCGCCTGGCCTATGAAGCCCAACCCCTGGAACCTCGCGACATGGCGGTTCCTTCTACCCCGGTTCTCGGAATGGCGGTGTTTGAATGAAGCTCGATCCCTTTTACCTCATCGTCGACAGTTCCGACTGGATCGAGCGGCTGGTTCCGCTTGGCGTCAAACTGGTTCAACTGCGCATCAAGGACGCGAGCGACGAAGTCCTGCGCAAGGAAATCGCAGCATCCAAGAGCGCTTGCGAAAAGCACGGCTGCCAACTTGTCGTGAACGACTATTGGCAGCTTGCGATTGAACTGGACTGCGACTTTGTCCATCTTGGTCAGGAAGACCTTGCTGACGCCGATGTCGCGGCCATTCACAAGGCGGGTCTGAAACTTGGCGTTTCGACCCATGACGGTGAGGAACTGGAAACCGCTCTTTCTGTCGAGCCCGACTATGTCGCGCTGGGGCCTGTCTATCCAACGATCCTGAAAGAAATGAAATGGGCGCCCCAAGGCGTTGAAAAGGTTGGTCGGTGGAAGCGGCAGATCGGCGAATTGCCGCTTGTTGCTATTGGCGGCCTCAATCCGGAGCGTCTGCCGGGTGTGTTCGAGAACGGCGCAGATATCGCAGCCGTTGTCACTGACATCACCCGGAATGCCGATCCGGAAGCGCGCACCAGGGAATGGATAATGGCGACAGATCCCTGGCGGTAGGTGGAGTGCGTTTCGCCTTCGGCCTGGCTAAACGAATATCGCCTTATCGCGCGCGACTTGATCGCGCAGAAAGTCCTGTGCCGCGGCGACATGGCGGAGAGGGCGCGAACTTTCATGTGTCACCATCCAGTAGGCCCGGTGAAGCTTTATCTCCGGGAGAACGGCGACCAGGTCCGCATTGTCGCGCGCGATAAAATCGTGAAGAATGCCGATACCGGCGCCGGACCTGACTGCTTCGGTCTGGCCAAGTGCGGAGGCGATTTCAAATCGCGCGGTCCAGTCTTTCAGGATCTCGGTGCCATAGTTCAGCGATGGCGAATAGAGCAGGTCCTCCACGTAGCCAATAAGATCGTGGTCGATCAGATTGCTTGCGGAGGCAGGCGCTCCCCGGCTTTCCAGATAGGTTTTTGACGCATAAAGGCCGAGCGAATAGTCGACGAGCTTGCCGGCAACCAGCCTGCCTGTTTCCGGCCTGTCTATTGTCACGGCGATATCAGCTTCACGGCGGGAGAGCGAGAAGGAGCGGGGCACGGGAACGAGCTGCACCGTCAGTCCGGGATGTTTTTCCGTGAGCTTGCCAAGCCGGGGCGCAAGATACGCGACACCGAAACCATCGGGCGCACCGATGCGAACGGTTCCGGAAATTTCCGGCGTATTGTTTGTCAGGTCGGCTTCCGCTGCCACCGCCTCGGCTTCGATCCGTTCTGCCCGGTCAAAGAAGCGGCTGCCGGCTTCCGTCAGAAGGCAGCCGGATGTTGATCTGTCAAAGAGGCGTGTGCCGATGCTGTCTTCGAGGCTCGTCAGCCTGCGCGCCACCGTGGCGTGGTTGAGGCCGAGACGGCGCGCTGCCGCCAGGATTTGTCCTGTTCGAGCGATCGCGAGAAAGATGCGGATGTCGTCCCAGTTCATGTCGATTTTCTTTCCGCGATGACCAGCCCGCTCCGGTTTGTTTTTCAGCTGATGTCAGATACCAGGCACGATGCCGCCGCGTTCATGGTGGTGAGTTCACGCCTTGCTGCACACCGGCTTTTGGTAGAGTTTCAGCCGGGATGACAACCGAGGGGGATTGGACCTATCGTTTGTCTCAGACGCTTCGTGGCGTTTTATTGCATAACTTTAAAAAACGCACAACGGGTCCGGAAATCTGGCTCTTGTTTGTGGCAAAAATAAAAGTCAAAAAAGACGTCATCTCGGACGCTCGCCCAAAATCCTTTTGGCTGGTGTCAGGACATATTGGGAGAAACGCGACATGCGGAAGATCGGTCATTTTATCGGCGGCAAGCACGTGGAGGGAACCTCCGGCCGCTTTGCAGACGTCTACAACCCGGCAACCGGTGAAGTCGAGGCGCAGGTCGCCCTGGCCAGCCAGGCCGAGATGGACGCGGCAATTGCCAATGCTGCTGCCGCACAGCCTGCCTGGGCTGCCACCAACCCGCAGCGTCGCGCTCGCGTGATGATGAAGTTCGTAGATCTTCTCAACCGCGACATGGACAAGCTGGCAGAAGCTCTTTCCCGCGAACACGGCAAAACGATTCCGGACGCCAAGGGTGACGTTATTCGCGGTCTGGAAGTTGCCGAGTTCTGCATTGGTGCGCCGCATCTCCTGAAGGGCGAATTCACCGAAGGCGCCGGTCCTGGCATCGACATGTACTCCATGCGCCAGCCGCTTGGCGTCGTTGCCGGCATCACGCCGTTCAACTTCCCGGCCATGATCCCGATGTGGAAATTCTGCCCGGCGATCGCTTGTGGCAACGCCTTCATTCTGAAGCCGTCCGAGCGCGATCCGTCCGTGCCGATCATGCTTGCTGAACTGATGATCGAAGCCGGTCTGCCGGAAGGTGTTCTGAACGTCGTCAACGGCGACAAGAGCGCGGTTGATGCAATCCTGGACGATGAAACCATCCAGGCTGTCGGCTTCGTCGGTTCCACGCCGATTGCCCAGTATGTTTATGCCCGTGCAACTGCATCCGGCAAACGCGCCCAGTGTTTCGGTGGCGCAAAGAACCACATGATCATCATGCCGGATGCGGACCTTGATCAGGCAGCCGATGCTCTGATCGGTGCCGGTTACGGCGCGGCCGGCGAGCGTTGCATGGCTGTTTCTGTTGCCGTGCCGGTTGGCGAAAGCACCGCAAACGCACTGATCGAGAAGCTTGCGCCGAAGGTGGAAGCACTGAAGATCGGGCCGTACACGGCTGGCAATGACGTCGACTTCGGTCCGCTGGTGACCAAGGAAGCGCTTGCCCGCGTAAAGGGTCTCGTCGACCAGGGCATCAAGGAAGGTGCGAAGCTGGTTGTCGATGGCCGCGATTTCTCCATGCAGGGCTATGAGAACGGCTTCTTCATGGGCGGCTGTCTGTTCGACAACGTCACCAAGGACATGGACATCTACAAGACCGAAATCTTCGGTCCGGTCCTGTCCGTGGTTCGCGCAGAGACCTACGAAGAAGCTCTCGATCTGCCGCTCAGCCACGAATACGGCAACGGCACTGCGATCTTCACCCGTGACGGCGACACCGCCCGCGACTTCGCGTCCCGCATCAACATCGGCATGGTCGGCATCAACGTGCCGATCCCGGTGCCGCTCGCCTACCACACTTTCGGCGGCTGGAAGAAGTCAGGCTTCGGCGATCTCAACCAGCATGGTCCGGACGGGTTCAAGTTCTACACCCGCACCAAGACCGTGACCTCCCGCTGGCCGTCAGGTCTGAAGGACGGGGCCGAGTTCGTGATCCCGACGATGAAGTAATTCCTCCCGGACCAAGTCCGGTCTGGCGCTCCCGGCTTCGCCTGGAGCGCCTCTTTTTTGTCTTGTAAAATGATAAAAGATGAATTTTATTATTTATTATGAAGTGCGCTTGGAGACCTCTCATGCCTCAGATAATTCCGCCTGTCTTTTTCGGCCTGTTCCTGTTGTTGATGGTCCCGGTTACGATATTGTCTCCCGGTTCGCCCATGCTTCCTGCACCGTTCCAGTGGACCGGTTTGGTAGTTGTCGCTCTGGGATTGTTTTTCCTCAAAAAGGGGCATGGCACTTTCCTTTCGCAAGAAACGGAAATCCATACGTTCCGGCAACCAACCCGCTTGGTCACCTCCGGCATCTACGCGCTTTCGCGCAATCCGATGTATCTTGGGTTTTTGTTGATGCTGCTCGGGGTCGCTGTCTGCACCAACGAAACATTGAACGTCCTTTTCGCAATCGTCTTTTTTCTGGCCGCGCAGTTTTGGTATATCCCGATTGAGGAGCGGAACGCCGAGAAGACGTTTGGCCAGCCTTACCTGGACTACAGAAAAAATGTGAGGCGCTGGCTTTAGAAATGGCAAGACCGAAGGTTGAAAACGCCGAAATCCGGGAGAGTCTGCTGCAGGCTGCGGAACACCGCTTGCGGCGGCAAGGTTCGCCGCGTTTTTCCGTGACTGATCTGGCGGCCGATTGTCGGATGTCGCAATCGAATGTCTACCGGTTTTTTCCCAACAAGGCGGCTCTCATGGCCGGCTTGGCGGAACGCTGGTTCGAAGACGTGGAAGTTGCGCTTCAGGTGGAAATTTCAGCTGCGGAAAGCTGGCAATCGAAACTGGCAGCTTTTGTCAGGGTGCAGCTCGTAATCAAGTCAGAAAGGTTTGACGACGATCCGGACCTGTTCCGGGCTTATCTGACACTGGCTGGAGAGCATCCCGAACCTGTCACCATCCATGTGAGCAGATTACGGAAAATGCTGGAAGGAATACTCGGCGCCGTATTTGAAGGATGCGAACTGAAAAGGGCGTGCGAATTGGTTGAAGACGCAACGCAACTGTTCAGGGACCCGTTTCTGATTGCCCGCCTTAGGCCAAGGTGCACGGAAGAACGCGCCGAAGCGGTTCTCGCCGCGGTGCTTTCCGAATTGGAGCATCCTCTCGTGCGATAGCTGTCACCGCGAACCTCCGCTAAAGGCACTGGCTGTTAGACGCAGCAGCTGCCTTTTTAGGGCGTTTGTTGGAAACAAGGCCTGCACAAAGCCGTCTTCTAGAGATTCAGGAGATAATTTCATGAACGAAGATCTCGCAAGCGTCCTGAAAACCTCTTGTCAGGATTGTGCATCCGGTGAAAGAAAATAGGCATCTGCTGGCGCAGCACTGCGCCGATACCGGTCGCCCTTGCATGGCATTCCCATTGCCACCGTGGCAATCTGCCTCTTGAATTTGGGCGGACGGGGCGACACTAAACGGCTGATGACATTAAAAAGGGAAAAGATCGGGACGGTGGTTGAGGGTGAGGGGCAGGACAGCGGAGCAGCAGCTGCTTTCGGCTGGCCGGACAAAGGAGAAGGCCGCAGCTTGAAACGGGCTGGTCGGCTTCTGGCCGTATCCGATCTGCTGTGGATCGCACAGGCCGGATTGATTTCCTGGGCGCTCGGATCGCTCCCCATGATGTTTTCCGCCGCAGATGACGGCCAGGTTATCGAAGGCGATCTGACAAGCTTGGCTTTCCAGGCTGCCGCCAGCATCGCGCTGGTTGCTGTGTTGAGAGTGTTTCTGCAAAACCGAGCCGAAACGGTTGCCCGGCAAACTGCCCGTGCAATCCAGAGCAGGGCACGTGCAGAGCTGCTTTCCGTTGCCGCCAGAACGTCGCCGTCTGCAGAATTCCCATCTTCCGGTGCCTTTGCCGCCCATGTTACCGAACAGGTCGACCTGCTCGGACCTTACTATCGGAATTTCGAACCTCAGAAGGTCCGGCTTCGTCTTGTGCCCCTCGGGATCGTTGCCGCCACTGCCGTGTTCAGTTGGGTCGGCGCGCTGATCCTGGTAGTCTGCGGGCCGCTCATTCCTGTTTTCATGGCGCTGATTGGTATGCGTGCCAAGGCTGCGAGCGAGACGCAACAGGAAGAACTGGTGCGGCTGAGCGGCAGTCTGCTGGACAGGATCAGGGGCCTGGAAACACTGACCTTGTTTGGCGCAATCGAGCGTACACAGCGGCAAATCGCTGATGCGGGCGAACGGTTCAGAACCGGTACCATGCGCGTCCTGAAGATCGCATTCCTCTCCTCAACCGTTCTGGAACTCTTTTCCGCACTCGGATTAGCCTTCTGCGCGGTCTATGTGGGGTTCTCGCTATTGGGTGAAATCCAGGCTGGAACCTGGGGCGGGCCCCTGACCTTTGCGCAGGGCCTGTTCATTCTGCTGCTCGCACCGGAGTTCTTTGCCCCCTTGCGTGCCTACGCGGCAGCCTATCATGACAGGGCCGGCGGACTTGCCGCGCGGAAGAAGCTGGCGACACTTTTTCCGTCGCAGAACACCCCTGGAAACCCTAAGCGCGCTGAACGATCAGACGTGCCGGTCGGTTCCATTTCACTTTCAGGCCCGCCCGCCATTCAGTTCAGGTCTGTCGGCATCTCCCATGATGAGCGCTGTGTCTTCAAGGAGTTCGATCTGAGGATTGAGCCGGATGAAACGCTTTTGGTCGAAGGGCCGAGCGGCAGCGGCAAGACCACACTGATTGACGGAATACTGGGCTTCCAGGAGCCTGATTCCGGCAAAATTCAGGTGAACGACCTTACTGCAACCGCGATTGCACCATTGCTGCGTCGAAAGGTTATATGGCTCGGCCAGTCGCCAAGGCTGTTTCACGGCAGTCTCAAGGCCAACCTCCTGAGAGCTGTTGATACATCTGCAGCGGTTACGGAAGACGATCTCTGGCAAGCCCTTCGCCTTGCCGGGGCCGAAGCGCTCGTCCAGCGCTTGCCTCGTGGTCTGGAAACACCTTTGGGAGAAGACGGTTTCGGCCTCTCGGTTGGGGAGATCCGCCGGGTGGCTCTCGCGAGGGCGGCAATGCGCAAGGATGCTGTCCTGTTGCTGGCGGACGAACCGACAGCCTCGCTTGATGAAGAAACGGCAGCAGATGTCATCGAGGGATTGCGGAAACTTTGCGATGGCCGGACCGCCGTGATCGCCACACACGACCCGACCCTTCGGAAAATCGCCTCGCGGCGGATTGACCTGAAGGCGTTCGGCGTCCTCGCCGAAGGGGAGGTGTTCGCGTGAGGTCTGTCTGGCATATCATTCGCACCCAGCACCGGTACGACAGCTTTCATTTCTGGCTTGGCATTCTTGTGGCATTGCTGCCTGCGGCTGCCGGGCTTCTTCTGCTCGGCGTTTCCGGCTGGTTCATCACCGCTGCGGCTATTGCGGGTTTGAGTGGCGCGTTCTTGAACATTTTTGCGCCAAGCGCGCTCATTCGGGCCTTTGCAATAGTCCGTACCGCCGGCCGTTACGGTGAAAGGGTCCTGACACATGACGCCACGTTCCGGTTTCTGACTGGGTTCAGAAACCGGCTGTTTGCGGCGATGGCACTAAAGACAAACGACGGTCAGCGATCCGGATTGCTGCTCAATCGTCTGACACTCGACGTTGCCGTCCTCGATACGGTTTATTTGCGTCTGGTGGTTCCTCTGGTGCTGTCGCTGGTTGTTGCTGTCTCGCTGCTTCTGGTCTGGAGCAGCGTATCGCCGCTTTTGTTGCTTACCGGAGCAGCCTTCGTTTTGGCCTGGCTCGGGCTCGCGGTCTGGACCTTTGCACGGTCCGACACCAAAACCGCCCGCCGCTCTGACGCGGCGCTGGATGCCATGCGGCTTCGAGCGGCGGATCTGGCGGCAGGCCGGCGGGATCTTGCGATTTACGGGGGGCTGGAAGCGGCAGCCGACTCGGTCCTTGTCGCCGACTCGCGATTGGCGGAAGCCCAGGAGGTTGAGGATCGCCGTACCAGCAAGCTGACAGCGGGTTCCACGCTCCTTGGACAGCTGTTTCTTGCCGTCATGCTTCTTGTCTGTCTGCACGAAGTCGGGAATGGCGCGCTGACGGCGGCTTTCAGCGTCGGTCTGATACTGGTGGTGATGGGGCTTCCGGAAATATTCTCGATGAGCTTGCCTGGCCTTTCCAGACTGCCTCGCGTCGCGTTGGCAGCTTGTCGGATCATGCACTTGATGCGTCGCCCCGATGAGGTCGAGCCTTCGCAGAGCCTTTCCGTACCAGAAACCGGACGCCAAGGCGCCGTGCCTGCGCTCGCTTTCGCGGACGTCAGTTTTGGCTATCCCGGTGCTGACAGAAGCGTTCTGGAGGGGCTCTCCTTTCACCTCGATCAGGGCGAAATTCTCGCATTGGCAGGGCGCAGCGGTTGCGGCAAATCGACGATTGGGGCATTGGCCGCTCGGTTACGAAAGCCAGGGCAGGGGAAGATACTTCTGGGTGGGCTTGAAATCGACCGTATCTGCGAGAAAGAGCTACGCCGCAAGGTTACCGTCATTGGGCAAAAGGCCTATCTCTTCAACGAGACCGTTGCCGAGAACCTGCGTGTTGCAAACCCGGATGCTGGCGACACGGAACTTTGGCGTGCGCTTGAACAAGCGGCGCTTGCTGAACGTATTTCTGAAAATCCGGAAGGCCTGCAGACCATTCTCGGTGAGGGGGGACTCGGACTGTCCGGTGGAGAGCAGAGGCGTCTTGCCCTGGCGCGTGCCTTTCTGACGCGGCCGGCCCTGTTTGTTCTGGACGAGATGACCGAGGGACTGGACGCTGCAACCGCTGCGGATGTTCTGGACCGGTTTTTGTCCTACCGCGGCGATGCGGCTGTGCTGATGATTGCGCACCGACGACAGGAGTTGGAGCGGGCAGACCGCGTGCTGGATCTGACGGCACCATGCGGCAGCGGCATTCGGTCGCCGGAAATAATTCTTTCCGAATTTCAATGAGTTCTCCCGCAGTTTTCCGCATCTTGAGGTTGCCGCGACCTAACTGTCGCATTGACCTTGGGGGGGCGGTGGGCCACGATCAGGCCATAGGAAGACTCGTTTTCCAAGCCGGTTCATTGACGGGATTGGCGGCCGCAATCCGCATTCACTGTGAAGTTGATTGCCGTTGCCGGATCGGGACGAAAACCGGGTTTTCAATCAAGATCGACACAGGCCCGGTCTCCTCCGACAGGGCATTTACCCGTCGATCGTCCTGATGTGCAGACGTGCCTGTTGCGGTTCGATAGAACCTTTGACACGACTGCCGAAATGCTCGGGCCTCTCCGGTCCGTAAAGGGGGAATACGATGGAACTGAACGTCGTTGACCTGTCCCGGCTGCAATTTGCCATGACAGCGCTCTACCACTTCCTGTTTGTGCCTTTGACCATCGGCCTGTCAATCCTGCTGGCCACCATGGAAACAGTCTATGTGATGACCGGCCGAGAGGTCTGGAAACGCATGGTCAAGTTCTGGGGCACGTTGTTCGGGATCAACTTCGTCCTGGGGGTCGCTACCGGTCTGACGATGGAGTTCCAGTTCGGCATGAACTGGGCCTACTTTAGTCAGTATGTCGGCGATGTCTTTGGTGCGCCTCTGGCGATCGAGGGCCTGATGGCTTTCTTTCTGGAAGCCACATTCGTTGGGCTGTTCTTCTTCGGCTGGGACAGGCTCTCCAAGCGCCAGCATCTGGCTGCCACGTGGGCCGTCGCGATTGGAACAAACCTGTCGGCACTCTGGATCCTGATCGCCAACGGCTGGATGCAACACCCTGTCGGGTCCGCATTCAACCCCGACACCATGCGCATGGAAGTCACCAGTTTCTATGAAGTGCTGTTCAATCCGGTGGCCCAGGCGAAGTTCGTGCACACTGTGTCTGCAGGTTATGTCACCGCATCCATGTTCGTTCTGGGTATTTCTGCCTGGTACATGTTGAAAGGCCGACATATTCCGATCGCCAAACGATCCATGGCCATTGCGTCCGCATTCGGCTTTGCATCTGCACTTTCGGTTGTCGTTCTCGGGGATGAAAGCGGCTACGAGGCCAACCTGAACCAGAAGATGAAACTGGCGACGATCGAAGCCATGTGGGAGACCGAGCCGGCTCCGGCCTCGTTCAACGTGATTGCTTGGGCGGATATGGAGAAGCGGGAGAACGTCTTTGCCATCGAAGTTCCCTATGTCATGGGCCTGATCGCAACGCGTTCCCTCGACACGATCATTCCCGGCATCAAGGATCTGGTTGAGCGGACAAAGGACCGCATCCGGCAGGGTGCCATAGCCTGGGATGCGCTGCAGAAAATCCGGCAGGATCCGGCAAATGCAAGTGCGGATGTCCGCGAGACCTTCCTGCAGAACGAGAACTCGCTTGGGTACGCCTATCTGCTGCTGCCGTTCACGGACAATCCGATGGAAGCGACCACCGCTCAGGTGGACGCTGCCGCCTGGTCCACCGTGCCGGAAGTCATGCCGATGTTCTATTCCTTCCGGATCATGGTGGCGTGCGGCTTCTTCTTCATCCTGATGACCACGGTGTTCTTCTACTATTCGTCGTCCGGACGGCTGGACGTTCTCAGAGAAAAGCGTCGTTGGCTGCTGCATGTCGCAGTCTGGTCGATCCCGTTGCCGTGGATCGCCTGCGAAATGGGCTGGTTCGTCGCCGAGTATGGCCGTCAGCCCTGGATCATCGAAAGTATGCTGCCGACCTCTGCCGGTGTCTCGAGCCTTAGCGTGACCGAGGTCCTGCTGACGCTTGCCGGCTTTGTTGCACTCTACAGCACGCTTCTGGTGATCGAGATCACGCTGATGATCAAATACATCAAGATCGGCCCTGAAGACGGCGAGAACCCGGATGCAGCTCCGGCCGCGCCAAAGCAGCCGGTCCCGGCCGCAGCCTCTGTACCAGCGGAGTAATCGAAAATGATCCTCTATGAAATGATCGACTACTCCATCCTGAAGATGATCTGGTGGCTGCTGCTCGGCGTCCTTCTGATCGGCTTTGCCGTGATGGACGGTTTCGACATGGGTGTGGGCGCGATGCTGCCCTTTGTTGCCGAAACAGATATCGAACGGCGTGTCGTCATCAACACCATCGGCCCGACCTGGGAAGGAAATCAGGTTTGGTTCATCCTGGGGGGCGGGGCGATCTTTGCTGCCTGGCCGCCGCTCTATGCCATCAGCTTCTCGGGGTTCTATCTGGCGATGTTCGTGGTACTGGCCGCGATGATCCTGCGGCCGGTGGCCTTCAAGTATCGGTCCAAACGGCCGGATCCCTCCTGGCGCAACGCCTGGGACTGGGCACTGTTCACGGGGTCTTTCGTACCGGCGCTTGTCTTCGGTGTTGCCGTCGGCAATGTGTTGCTCGGGGTCCCGTTCTCGCTCGATAACGATCTGCGCATGACATACGAAGGGTCGTTCTTCGGTCTGTTCTCGCCGTTCTCGCTGCTGTGCGGGCTGTTGTCGGTGACAATGCTCGTCACGCACGGGTCTGTCTGGCTGGTGATGCGGGCGTCAGGTGATATTGCTGCGCGGGCCCGGCGGTTCGGCACGGTAACGGCAGGCCTCAGCATCGCTCTGTTCGCTCTCGGCGGGTATCTCGTTGCCAGCGGCTATGTGGAAGGTTTCCGCATTACATCCGAAGTCGATCCGAACATGGCGGCCAATCCACTGGCGAAGCAGGCGATCACCGAAGGTGGTGCGTGGATGTACAACTACACAGTCCACCCCATCCTCTGGCTGGCCCCCGGTCTCGGGTTCCTTGGCCTGTTCGGAACGCTCGTGCTTTTGCAGACACGTTTCGAAATGCCGATCTTCCTCTTCTCGAAGCTGGCGATTTTCGGGATCATCTCGACAGTCGGTGTCTCGATGTTCCCGTTCATCCTGCCATCATCGATACAGCCCGAAGCCAGCCTGACGGTTTGGGACGCATCTTCCAGTCACCGGACCTTGTTCAACATGCTGGTGGCGACTCTCATCTTCCTGCCGATCATCCTTGTCTACACCGCTTGGGTGTACAAGGTCCTGTGGGGCAAGGTGGATGAAGAAACCATCGAACGTGACAACCACAGCGCTTACTGAGGAGACTGCAACATGTGGTATTTTGCCTGGGTCCTCGGAATGCCTTTGGCCTGCGCCATGGCGATCCTGAACGCCATGTGGCTGGAGCTGAGGTCGGAAGACGAACGCCGCCGTCTGGAAGGCCGCAAGTAGTTCCGGCTTTTCTGGAAATCGTGTTGGAAAATGAAAAAGCCCCGGATTGCTCCGGGGCTTTTTGCTGAACCAGTTCCTGGTGGATCAGGCGGCCTGCACTTTTGCAGCGCGCAGCTTTTCCAGGATGTTCTGCGGCGAGGAAACGCCGTAAGGATCGCTTTCGCAGTTGTCGGAGAAGCCTTCTTCTTCGAACCACTGCTCGACGATGCCGTCATTGATGACCGCACCATAGCGCCAGGAGCGCATGCCGAACCCGAGATTGTCCTTGGCAACCAGCATGCCCATCTTGCGGGTGAACTCGCCGGATCCATCCGGAATAACCTTGACGTTCTCGACGCCCTGGGCCTTTGCCCAGGCATTCATCACGAAAGCGTCGTTGACGGAGATGCAGTAGATTTCATCAACGCCTTCAGCCTTGAACTCTTCAAACAGCTTTTCGAAATCCGGAAGCTGATAGGTGGAGCAGGTCGGAGTGAATGCGCCTGGAAGCGAAAACAGAACGACCTTCTTGCCCTTGAAGTAGTCGTCGCTGGTCTTGTCTTCCCAGCGGAACGGGTTCGGACCTTCAATGGATTCATCACGGACGCGTGTGCGGAAGGTAACGAACGGAACTTTTTTGCTGAGCATCGCAAACTCCAGAATTTGAATGGTTGCAAACTGTCCAGAGCGCCGAAATCGTGCCTTGCCCGCGGGAGGAGAACCGGGCAGGGCACAAGCGCCCTGAAAGTGGAGGAGAAGTTCGGCCTAGCCCATTTGCTGCAATGCCGCAATCCATTTTGCTCCGCAATAGACAAGAAGCCTGTGCGAAGCACTCAATCGAGGCGATATGCCGCTGGTCGGCATTTCCAGGGGCACGGTTGGCGGACTTCTGTGGGTGGTCCGCCTTTTCCGGAAAAAGCACTCAAATCATTGTATACACGCTCAATTTCGGTCATTAAGCTGACCACGTCCCGTGTGGTTCGCCTGTGGCGCAATGCGGGGCTGAGGAGGAGGCTCCAGAAGGTCGGGTCTTGACGCCGTGACCAGAGCGAAATGCGACTTCCAGCAGCAAGAGTGATGAATGCGTAGGGTCTTTCGGGCGGTACACATGCTTTGCATGGGGTTTGCCGCGATCGTCTTTTTCGGCCAGCTGGCCATGGTGCTCATGCGCTATCTGCTTGGCTTCGGTCTTCTGGAAATTCAGGACGCGGTCAACTACGCTTTTGCAGCCCTCGTGGCCCTTTCTGTCGCCGTTTCCTTCGATGCAGACAAGCACGTGCGGGTCGATGTATTTCGCCAGAACTGGAGCGAGCGGACAAACCGGCGTATCGACTGGCTTGGAGACCTTCTGCTCGCGCTGCCGGTCTTTGCGATCATGCTCTGGACGGCATTCCCGCTCGTCAAAAGTTCCTGGGCGATATTGGAAGGCTCTCCGGAAACCGGCGGTCTGCCCGGCCTGTTTCTGGTCAAGACCTGTCTGGTGATCCTGCCTGCGCTGGTGGTGATCTACATCCTTCAAAAGCTGTTCGGCGCGATGCGACGGAAATTTTCATGACTGCCGATATCATCTGGCTCATCATTCTGGCCCTTTCCGTATTTGCCTGTATTCTTTCCGGCGTGCCGGTCCTGCTTGCAATCGCCGGCGCACCGACGATTGTCGCGCTGGTCGCCGCCGCCACCGGACATTTTGACCTCGTGTTCTTCCAGGCTGTTCCCCAGCGCGTTTATGGCGTGATGACAAATCCGCTCCTGTTGGCGGTGCCGCTTTTCGTGCTGATGGGGTTGCTTCTTGAAAAGTCGCGCCAGGCAGAGCGGATGCTCCAGAGCCTGACGGCTGCAATGGGCGGGCAGCAGTCCGCTTTGGCGCTTTCTGTGGTTCTGGTGAGCGCACTCATTGCCGCCTCGACCGGTATCATCGGGGCAACCATCGTCATGCTGGGCACGATCACACTCCCGGCTCTGTTGGCCGCGGGCGTGAACAAGCACATGAGCAGTGGCCTCATTTGCGCCAGCGGCACGCTCGGTCAGATCATTCCGCCGTCGATCGTTCTGATCCTCCTGGGTGATCAGGTGTCCAATGCCTACTTCGAAGCGCAGCAGGAAGCCGGCAACTTCGCGCCGGACCCGGTCACGGTGGGGGATCTCTTTGCCGGTGCGCTGATCCCGGGGCTGCTCCTGGTCGCGCTATATGCGGCATACGTCCTGCTGCGACTGCGCCGGGCCTCTCCGAAGGGACAGGAAGCTAAGACCCCGACACCAAAGCCTCGCGTGTCAGGCCGGGAATTATTCCGGGATATCGCGCCTACGCTCGGGTTGATCATCGCCGTGCTCGGCAGCATCCTGATTGGCATTGCAACGCCAACGGAAGCCGCAAGTGTCGGTGTCGCAGGGGCTGTCCTGATCGCGGCAGCAGGAAGCGACGGCAAGGTGGCGCGTGTTGCCATGGCCTGCGCTGCCTTTGCTATTCTGCTGTTGATCCTGCGCAGGCTCGGTCTGTTCGGTCTGGAGTTTGAAGGAGGCCGGATCAGCTGGACGACACTGACGATCGTTTCCGTCGTTATGACGGCCGCTGCCCTTGTCATGCTGGCCATCGCAGCAGCTTCTCTGATCCGGGGAGGAGTACTCGTGCCCGCGCTGCGGGAAACCGTCACCATCACCGGAATGATCTTCGGCATCGTGATTGCTGCCAGCATCCTGTCGCTCGTGTTCCGGGGGTTCAACGGTGATGAACATGTGGCCGAGTTGCTGCACGCCTTGCCGGGCGGCGCTTATGGCATGTTGTTGCTGACAATGCTGGTGATCTTCCTGCTCGGATTCATTCTGGAATTCGTGGAGATCATTTTCATTGTTGTTCCGATTGTCGGGCCGATTATCCTGCAAAGCGACATAAGCCCGGTCTGGTTTGCGGTCCTGATTGCGCTTAACCTGCAAACTTCGTTCTTGACGCCGCCATTCGGGTTTGCGCTTTTCTATTTTCGATCGGTTGCACCGGCGGATATCCGCACCTCTGACATTTATGTTTCGGTGATCCCGTTTGTCGCCATCCAGCTTCTGGCGCTCGGTCTGGTCGCCGCCTTTCCGGCACTGGCAACCCTGCTGCCGGACGTCCTGTTTTGAAAATCGAGGGAGACACAAGCATGAAAAGACGTGATTTTCTGAAGGCTGGTGCCGTTGCCGCACCTGCCAGCCTGCTGGCAGCACCGGCAATTGCGCAAGGCAAGATCGAATGGAAGTTGCCGACTTCCTTTCCGGCGAAGGCGCCGGGTGTCGGCACCAACGTGACCGCCTTTGCCGACCGCGTGGCTGCAATGTCCGATGGACAGCTGACTTTCAAGGTCTATTCCAGTGGTGAGCTCGTACCGCCGTTCGGTGTTGAAGATGCCGTGGAGCAGGGCACTGCCGAGATCGGTCATTCGACGCCTTACTATGCCGCGTCCAAGAACACCGCCATGCACTTCTTCTCTGCCGTTCCTTTCGGCATGACCGCAGTCGAAACAACCGCCTGGCTTCGCTATGGCGGCGGGCAGGACCTGTGGGACAGCCTTTATGAAGAACGCGGCCTCAAGCCGTTTTATTCCGGCAGTTCGGGCGTGCAGGCGGCCGGCTGGTTCAAGAACCCGGTGGAAAGCCTCAATGATCTTGCCGGCCTCAATATGCGCATTGCCGGTCTGGGCGGTGAAGCCATGCGCAAGCTCGGCGTCAACGCTGTCCTGCTGCCGCCTCCGGAAATCTTCCCGGCCTTCCAGTCCGGCGCCATCGATGCGGCCGAGTGGGTTGGTCCCATGCTGGACCAGGCATTCGGCCTGCAGAAGGTTGCCAACTACTGCTATGTTCCGGCCTTCCACGAGCCGTCAGCCGCGCTGGAAATCGTCGTCAACAAGGAAGCCTACGACAGCTTGCCGGCGAACCTTCAGGCAATCATCGCCTATGCTGCGGAAGCGGCTTCCGTCGAGACCACCGCACAGTTCGATTATTACAACGCGGTTGCCATGAAGAAACTGAAGGAAGACGGCGTTACCTTTGCCAACTTCCCGGATGATGTCCTGGCTGCGCTGAAGACGGCGGTTGCGGAAGTGATGGCGGAAAACGCTGCCGCCAATCCGAAGTTTGCCGAAGTGCAGAAAAGCTATGACGCGTTCCTCGAGCTTGCCAAGGACTACGCGGCACTGGTGAAGGCAACCACTTTCACCCAGCGCATGTAAGCAGAGTTGATCCTGCCGGTGGCATTGGCCACCGGCGGGGCTTCAGGTTTCCAGCTGCCGTTCGCGCAGGACGATGGCGATGCCGCTCGCGATGATGATCGCGGCACCGACATAGGTTGCTATGTCGGGAATTTCCCCCCACAAGAGCCAGCCGAGCAGGGTCGCCCACAAGAGCGCGGTATAATCGAATGGCGCGACAACGGCTGCCGGGGCAAAGCGGAAGGCCTGTGTCATCAGGGTGATGCCGGCCGTGCCGAATAGTGCGATGCCAAGAAACAGCCAGATGTCCTCCGCGCGTGGCTGCACCCAGACGAAGGGCATCGCAAAGGCACTCATGATTGCGCCAGCCCCCACCAGGTAAAGCATCAGGGTCCAGACACTCTCGCGCGGGTCGACAAGGCGGGCGCTGAGCATGAGCGCGGCATAGAAGAAAGCCGTTGCGATTGGGAGGAGCGATGCTGCTTGGAAAGCGCCTGAACCCGGACGGACAACCACCAGAACGCCCAGAAATCCCACGAGCACTGCCGTCCATCGACGCCAGCCCACTTGCTCTCGCAAGACCAGGGCGGAAAGCGCTGTCACAAAAACAGGCATGACAAAAATCAGCGCTGTTGCTTCGGCGAGGCCAAGAAGGCTCAGCCCGGTGAAAAACAGCGTGGCGGCGCAGAGCCACAACACTCCGCGCAGAAGATGGGCTGCCGGGCGGTGCGAGATCAAGGCAGATCTTCCACCCATTTTTAGTGCGATCAGAACCGCAATCGGAAGCGCGATCAAATTGCGCAGAAACAGGATCTGGATGGGGCTGTAATCAGCCGTCAGTGTTTTGGCAATGGCGTCGTTGAGGCATAGGCACACGACACCTGCACACATCATTCCGATTCCGGTGGTCACCTGATTGCGACCGCCGGTCATGGCCGTTTCCATTCCCTTGTCTCCCTGGTTTTGGCGCAGTGAAGCATCGGGGCAGGCAGGGCGGCAAGGCACGATTTCACGAAATCAGGCCTGTCCGGACACCAGGAGAAACTGGAATACGGAAATTACTGATGCCGCTACGTAATTCGTTTCGGGGCGATAGTGTTTTGCGGTAAGATGCAATCATCGATTGTTTTCGATGTTCCCAGGTCCACTGTCCGGAAGCCCCGTCCCATGGCATTGACGTCTCCCTATTTCCGCAACGTGCCGCAGCTCACCGCAGCGTCCACCAACAGCCCTTGGCTCGGCAGCGGGTCGAGCGGTCATGGAGTGCATCTGGTTCAGTTCGGGTTGATTGACCTGGGGTTTCCCATGCCAAAATCCGTTGGTGGAACGGGGCTCAGTCCGGATGGGGTCTACGGCAGTGAAACCGTGCAAAAGGTCAAGGAGTTCCAGCGATCAACGCATGGCGGAGCCCCGATCAAGGACGACGGCGCCGTCGGACGAAATACCATGGCCAAGCTGGACCGGGCGCTCGCGTCCTTCACTCACAAGGTTCGTGTGCACATCTTTGTCGTGGTGACGCCGGATGCTCCGGTGGCAACTGCGGAAACGACTGCGAAGGAGCTTTACGGACATTACGGTATCAACTTCGAGGTTGCTTCCATCCAGTCGCTGGCATTGACCGCTGCCGAGGAGACAGAGTTTTCGCAGCATGGCCTCTTGTTTGCCCGGATGAAGGAACTTGCCGAGGCGCATACGTCCGTCAGGATCCGTCCGAATGAAATCATGGTGTTCTATATCCGTCGCTTCAATCCCGACACGGACCTGGCCCTGTCCAAGGCCAACCACACGGGTGCTGTTACCCGAATCAAGAAGAACGCGGATGCCAGCACACTTGCCCATGAGGTCGCCCATAATCTGATCGACAGTCCAAGGGGTGTGAGCGAGCATGTTGCGCACAAGCAGAACATCCTGGCGACACTGCCCCGGACCACGCCCTTTGTGTTGAGTTTCGAACAGATTCAGCAGATGCGGCGCAACATTCGGCTGTTGCGGGCGTGATGCCGGATAATTGCAGGCCAAGATCATCTGGTCAGCATCGTTAGCGGAGGCTAGCATCCGGCAGTTCAAACTGATCCATCTTTGACAGCGAGACCTGTATGCACGCCTTCCTGCCGTTCAATCTAGACGACATCGTTCCCGAACAAGATGCGCCAGCACCAGAAAAGGTCATTGCGGGCGATCCTAAGTTTACCACCTGGTTGGTTGAAACGACGGACAACGAGACCCTGTTCTCGGGCGTATGGGAAGCAACGCCAGGGGCCTGGAAAATCTCTTATGACGAATGGGAGTTCTGTTCGATCCTTTCCGGCAGGTCGGTGCTGACCGACAAGGACGGCATCAGCCGGGAAGTTGGCCCCGGAGACAGCTTTGTCCTGCAACCCGGTTTCTCCGGAACCTGGGAAGTCCTTGAAACCACTCGCAAGCTTTTTGTGATCCGCCTGCCGTCTTGACGATGGGGCATTCCAGGAGCTGACTAACGTGACTTTTCAGGATTAGCTGCGAACGCATATGAGCAAGTACCCTGACCTATTGGAGTTCGTTAAGGTCAGGGTAGATTGCAGCGCTATTGTTTGGGGTACCTCAACAGCATCGTGCTGCTCGTAAGCTGATGAGGCTTTTGACGCAGCTGAAGTGAAACCAGGAACGGTGTTACCCGGTTTGCATTTTTCGGTCAGATTACTTCTGCGACTGAAAACCGGCAGGTTCTGTCAGCAAAAGGATGACGAACACCAGAACGGGTGTCAGCACCACGCTTGCCAGGAAGCAGCCGAAGGAACCAAGCCGTGTGTCCCGACCGCGGTAACCGACCAGGACACACAAGAGCAGATAGATGACCAGTGGTGCGACAAACATCAGGCGGCTTCCGACTTCTCTTCCGCGATGTCTTCGCCCTTCTTCACCATCTTCTTGAAATGCTCCTTGTAGGCAGCCGCGTCGAAACTCAGGAAATCTCCACCGGTTTCAAAATGCTGCTGGAATACCTTGCCGACGGCAAAGGTGAAGGCACCAAGCGTTGCGCCTGATCCGACGATACCCAGCGCTGTGCCGAGCACGGGAATGGTTTTCATGAAGCTGGTGGCGATAAAGGTTCCTGCACCGACACCGCCGAGACTTCCCAGAAGCGTGGTTACTGCGGTTCTTGCGCGATTTTCCGAGAATGGCACATCATAAACGGCTGCCAGCTTGCGGATGAGGTTGAGCTGCGTTCCGATTGCGGCGACGAGGTCGAAGATCGGAACCGGAATGAGGCCGGTACCTGTGCCGACGATAACATGGTCCCGAATGATCTTTTCGGCTGCCAGCGTGCGTTCTTCCGGGGTCAGCGGAGCACTTTCGGTCTGAGCCTTGCCGTCTGCCAGCTTTTCAGCTGCATCAACAGTGTCCTCAGCTTCTGATTTTGCGGAACTTGTGCGAGTGGACTTCGTTGTCATTTCACAGTTTCCTTCCTTCAGCGTCGCAGCTCCCCGCTGCTTACTCTACGTGAGCGTAGCTTGAGTGCGGTCCGATTTCAATCTTACAATCAGCGCGGTATCAATTGTCAGTTTGCGGCTTTTCCGTGTTTTGATCATTCGAAGCAGGCGCGGTCTCACCTGACGTCGTGCTTTCGCTTGATGTACTGTCGCCGGTCGAATTTTCGTCAGGCCTCAGCTGTGTCTCCTGATCCTGAGATGTATCTGCCTCTGCTGTAGGAGCGTTCGGGAAAAGCTGTGGCAGGTTATCAAAATCAGGCAGTCGGTAGCGCTGCGGATTAACCGGAGCGGGCGCTGGTAAATTCGGCTGGTTTGCAATGTCGCTGCCCAGGATGAGCGGAAGCTGATCTTTCCCGCCACCGACGATCACGATCTTGCTGTTGTTGGACTTGGACAGTTCGACGGTCGCTTCAATTCCGCGCCAGGTCAGCAGTTGCGGCGTCAGGGCATCTGCAACAATCGAGTAGAATGTCTGGTAGCCGATGGCGTCGATCCGCTTGCGTTCCGCTTCCTTGCGGGCCTGCTCCAGCACGTATTCATAGGCGAGGGCGTTTTGTTCCTCGGTCAGCTTACGTGAAATCGCCTGATTGATTTCCTTCGGCAGTTCGATCCGGCGAATGATAACCTGGTCGAAGACGATGAGATCCTGATTGTTGGCTTCAATGGTCTCCATGACTTCCTTTTCGAGGCGCGTCATGTCGACCTGATAAAGCTCATGAGGGTCGTATTTGCCGATCACCGAGCGAACCGCTTCCACGGCGGTCGGGCGGACGAAACGGTCGGCGTATTCCGGCCCGATCGCCCGGTGCAGTTTGCCGGCATTATCCGCCTTCGGGTAATACAGAACCGAAATATCGGATGTGATGCGCAAGCCGTCCGCTGCCAGGCCGTGGACCGTTTCATCCTGTTTCTGGATGCGGACTTCGTACCGGTAGATGCGGTTCCACGGCCATTTGATGTTGATACCTTCGGGATAAACAAACCTGGTTTCGGTGCCGACGGTGAGGGTTCTGAACAGGACGCCGACTTCACCCGGCCCGATGACAAAGAACGTCAGCGGCCACAAGAAAATCGAGACGAAGCCGAGCAGCAGCAGATAGGCGATGGCCTTGTCGGTCCGGCTCATCCTGTGGATCTTGCGCGGCTTCTTTTTCGGCTTACCAACTTCGACGTCGTCTTCCGCAACGCTCATTCAGCGCTCCCAGGAATTGAAACGGCTCCGCAGCTCGTTAAAGTGACCTAGCGGCCAAGAAACGCATAAAAACAAGAACTCTCAATGCTTTCCGAGTAGTCTTGTCTGCGTCAATTGCAGCACAGTTGCAAGAAAACAACTCTGTGGCAAGCGTGTTTCTTGAGCTAGGCAAGAGCCAAAGAATTTGCTTAAGTTGTGTTGTGTATCGTTGCGTCACTACAACGTATGGTTAATTTCTTGGTTTGTGAAACCAAGATCGAAACAGACAATGGGAGTGGTGAGTGTCAGCCAGCACAGGGTCATTCAGTTTCGATCGCAAGGACCTTAGCCGGTTCCTTTTCGACCTTTACGATTATGAACCAAAGCTCTTGCGCAAGCTGATTTCCGCCAGGCCCTACGTCTGCCCATTCGAAGAGATGGAGCGGCATGTTCCAGCAAATGCAAAGGTTCTGGATGTAGGCTGCGGCAATGGCGCGTTGCTGGCGATTCTGCTGGCATCCGGAAGGATAAGCGAAGCAACCGGCTGCGATGTCCACGAAGGCGCTCTTGCCTCGGCCCGCAAGGCAGCGGGGAGAACGGGGCACTCAGCGGAAGTATCCTTCCTGCAAATTGACAGCTTCGCGGAGCTGCCGGACGACTGCTTCGATGTGGTGACCATGGTCGACGTGCTGCACCATGTTGCCGAACCTGAACGGATGACGGCTGTTGAAGAGGCGATCAAACGGGTCGGTCCCGCAGGAGTGTTCCTTTTCAAGGATATGGTCGAAGCACCTTTCTGGCGCCGCCTGGCCCACAATATCGATGACCTGATTTTTTCCGGTGAATGGGTGAAGCAGGTGAAAACCGCAGAAGTTGAGAAGCAGGTAAGGGCTGCGGGCTTTGAACTGGTCGAGAGTCTCGAAATACCAAGGGTCTTTTACGGCAACACCCTGAGGGTTTTTCGAAAAATTTAGTAAACGTCGAAAAGAGATATGTTGAACGACGAATGTGAATAAAAATTAACTTATCTTCTGCGAAAAATTCGTGAATTGTTTTTTATTGCCGTTAGGTCATGAGAATGAAAAGTGAGTAGGTGGCGAATTTAAACGATCGATTACTTTGCTAAAAACCGGTCTTGGGGGGTGATTTGAGTTCTGGTGTTGCAAATCGTCATATGTTTCTGGCCGGGTATATTCTGGTGCCTGGAAGCCATTTCGCCGGCATGTGGCGCCACCCGTACAGCGAAACGGATTTCTGTGATCCCGATCTCTTCAAGGATACGGCGGTCACATTGGAACGGGGCGGGTTCGACCTCGCATTCATTCCAGAATCGCTCAGTGTGACAACCGGACTGAACGACAACTACGAAACCTTTTTGAAACACGGTGCGGTTGGTGCCATCCGCCATGACCCGAACCTGCTGGTTTCCCTCATGGCCTCGGTAACGAAGTCGCTCGGTTTTACCGTCACGCTATCGACCACCTACATGGAACCTTATCATCTGGCCCGTACGCTCAGTACGCTGGACCATTTCAGCAGGGGCCGGATCTCGTGGAACGTCGTGACCTCTGCTGGTCCGAGCAACGGGCACAATTTCGGTCATTTCCCAAAGCTCATTTCTCCCGAAGCCTATGACAGGGCGGAAGAGATCCTGGAGATCTGCCGCAAGCTCTGGAAGTCCTGGGAACCGGACGCGCTGGTAAGCGACAAGGCGTCCGGGCTTTACGCGGACACCGGCAAGATCCATCCCATTGATCACGAAGGCGAACGCTTCAAACTTCGAGGTCCCTTGTCACTTCCCGCGGGACCGGACGGTGAACCGATCCTGATGAGTGTCGGCGTTTCTCCGCGGGGTCGTGATTTTTCCGCCAAGTGGGTTGATGTCGTTTTCGCCATTCAGGCAGACGCCGAGGGCATGTCGGAACTGCGTGCAGATGTTCGCCGCCGGGCTGCAGAGATGGGGCGCGACCCGGAGAAGATATTCCTGCTGACGGCGGTGCAGCCTGTAATCGGTGAAACCGAAGCCATTGCAAAAGCGCGGGCCGAATATCTGGACGAGCTGATCCATCCGGATGTCGCCATCGCCTTTCTGTCGGGCATGATCGGCGTCGACGCGACAGGTTTCGATCCTGATACGCCAATCGACAAGGTGTTGGAGAGTTCTGGCAAGTCGCCAAACAAGGCGGCTGTCGATGGCGGAGCCGCATTTCCCTGGTTGGAGAGGATCCGGGAAGAGGACAGGGGAAGGCTCTGGACGCTTCGCGACATTGCCATTCGGATGGCGCGGAGCACGTCGACGCCGCGTCTTGTCGGAACGCCGGAACAGGTGGCCGATCAGCTTGAGAGCTATTTTACAAGCGGCGCTTGCGACGGCTTCGTGATTACCCCGACCCACTTTCCCGGAAGCTTTGACGAGTTTTCCCGCTCCGTCGTGCCAATTCTCCGCCGGCGAGGGCACGTACGGCCGGCGGGGCACGAACCTTTGACACTCAGGCAGCGCCTCGGGCTGCAAGGCTGACGATATTTCAATTCGGTTTCGGCCGGACAGGCAAAACAGAAACGGCAATTCTTCGACGGAGTTGATCTCAATGACATCCCGCGAAAGTGGTTTCCAGACAGCAAGGGCAAAGGCTGCCTCAGGCAGCAATGCGCGTCCGGATGCCAGCCATTTGCCGTTGGAAGCAACATCGGACAATGAGACTGATTCTGTTCGCGCACTTTTTGCCAGGCAGGTGAAGTCGAGACCTGGTGACACGGCACTGATACTGCCGGATAAGGTTCTGACCTTCGAGGAACTGGACCGGAAGGCGAACCGTGTCGCGTGGTACCTCATCGGCCGGGGTATCGGGCCTGGCAACATCGTGGCACTCGGCTGTGCTGCCGGGCCGGACCTCGTCGTAAGCCTGCTGGGGGTGATCAAGACCGGAGCGTGCTACATGCCGCTCGATCCGACCTATCCTCGACAGCGTCTGATTGACATGCTTCAAGACGCAGATCCGGATCTGATCCTTGCGGAGCAACCGGTCGCCGGCGTCATTGAGGCGGCTGGTCAGACAGCGTGGGCGGTCTTTCTTGGAAACGGTTCGCTGAGCCGGGACATCGCCGGACAGCCTGATACCGCTCCTGTGGGTGGTGATCTTGTTCGCCGGCTGACGGGCCATGATCCTGCCTATCTGGTCTATACGTCCGGTTCCACCGGGCGGCCCAAGGGCGTTCTCGGGCGGCAGGCCGCTCTTGCCAACAGGCTGGCCTGGATATCGGAAGCCTTGCCCTTCGCGCCGGGTGAGCGGACGTTGTTCAAGACCTCCTTGAACTTCATTGACGGGTCGACCGAGCTGTTGGGCGCCTTGTGCAATGGCTGTGCGGTCGTCCTCGAAGGTGGAAATGTTTCCGCTGACCCGAGGCGACTGGCAGAGACGGTGGCGGCGTTTGCCGTCACGCGGTTGACCGTTGTGCCGAGCCTGCTGGCAAGTCTTCTCGAGGACGACTGTTTGCCAGACTTGAAGGGCTGCCGGACCTGGGTCACGAGTGGCGAGCCTCTACCATCAAGTCTCCTGCAAAAATTCTGCGAGAAACTGCCAGACGCCCGCTTGTTCAACTTCTACGGTGCCTCAGAAGCTGCGGGGGACAGCCTCTGGGCGCGATGTGATGCAGACAGGAAAATTGCCATCGGCAACCCTATACGGGAAACAGTCGTCTACCTGCTCGACGATCTGCTTCTGCCTGTCTCCGACGGAGAGACCGGTGAACTCTACATAACCGGCACAGGTCTTGCTCTTGGATATCATCGCCAACCGGACAAGACCGCAGAACGGTTCGTCGCTTCGCCCTTTGGGCCCGCTGGTGCCTTGCTTTACAGAACAGGCGACGTTGCGCGGCGAATGCCTGACGGTGGTTACGAATATCTGGGGCGTTCCGACCATCAGGTGAAGATACGCGGCGTCCGCGTCGAGCCGGGAGAAGTCGCAGCAGCCTTGGACAGATTGCCGGAAGTTGCCCGTTCGGCTGTCGTTGCGAAGCGACGTGACAAAACGGACGTCTATCTTGCTGCCTATGTTGTCTGGGAAGTGGGAGCCGACAAGGATATCGCAAGGCTTATGGCCGCCTTGGCAGAAACTCTCCCCCCAGCCTTTCTGCCGTCGGCGATCATGGCTCTCGATGCACTTCCGCTCACACCCAATGGCAAGTTGGACAGGGCAGCGTTGCCGGATCCAGTGCGGACGGCTGGGCGGAGCGCAAGCGGAACGCAGAGCGACCTTGAAACCGCAATCTGTAAGGCATTTACAGAGCTTCTCGGCGTCCACTCGGTTTCAGTCCATGATAATTTCTTTCTCCTGGGTGGGCATTCACTGCTGGCCGCTCGTCTTGCTTATCGACTGAGAGACCGTTTTGGTGTGCAGATTGCGCCGGGCGAGATTTTTGACGCGCCGACACCGGCTGCGCTTGCCCGTCTGATAGGGGCAGCGAAACCATGTTCCCTGAAACTGAAATCCGTTGCGCGACCCGACAAGGTTCCGCTGTCTTCTGCTCAAAAGCGTCTCTGGTTCCTGCAGCGGCTTCACCCGGAAGATACTTCCTACGATCTGGTCTACCGCTTCCGGCTTTCCGGTGCTGTCGATCCGTCCGTTCTTGGGCAAGCCTGGTCAGACGTTATCGAGAGGCACGAAGTCTTGCGGACCGTTTATCCGCAAGACGGGGCCGGAGCGCCGTATCAGGACATCCGTACGGGTTTCGTTTCGGAAGATGTCATCCGGATTGTTTCAGTACCGGCAGCTGAAGGCCGGTCAGAGCTCACCCGTCAGTCTTCCAGGCCGTTCGATCTGTGCAAGGACCTGCCGGTGAGAGTGTCGATCGTTACGGACGAAAATTTCGGTCCTGAACCACAATGCATGATGCAGATTGTCGTGCATCATATCGCGATTGACGGTGGCGCCCTGCGCCCATTGCTTGCCGACTTCGAGACGGCCTTTGCGGCGAGAATGAGCGGCAAGGAACCTGTCTGGCAAAAGCCGGCAGTCCAATATGCCGACTTCGCAAGTTGGCAGCATACCCGGCTGTCCGAGGCAGCAGAACAGGAACTTGCCACTCGTCTTGCCGAAGCAAGCGAAGACCTCGCAGGCGCTCCGGATTGTGTTGATCTGCCCTGTGCCGAGGGGCAACGAAAGAAGACCTATTGGCGAGGCGACGGAGTAGCCGTCGCAATCCCGCCAGAGCTTCATTGCAAGCTTGAGCGACTGGCATTGGAAACTCGGACCAGCCTGTTCATGGTACTGCAGGCTGCGATGGCTGCGACCTTGGCGCGGCTCGGCGCTGGGGACGACATCGTCATCGGAACGCCTGTCGATGGCCGCCCGGACAGCACTTTCGAAGAAACCATAGGCCTCTTCGTCAACATGCTGGCGCTCCGGAGCGATCTTTCCTGCAGACCGACCTTTCGCGAATTATTGGCCGATACGCGTCAGCGGAACCTTGCCGCCTATTCCCGCCGGGACGTGCCATTCGAGCTCGTGGTCGACAAGGTCGCTCCACGCAGGGACCTGTCCTTTCATCCGGTGTTCCAGACCGTTCTGGCGCTCGATATGGGAGGAGAGACTGTTGTTACTTTGCCGGGGTTGACCTGCGAGGTTGAAGACGTGCCTGTCGAAGCCTCAAAGTTTGATCTTTCCTTCGACCTGACTGCTCGTCGCGACGAGGTCGGAGGCGCAGGTGGTATCGGCGGGCGGATCGAATTCCGGACAGATCTCCTGGATCGGGAGGTTGCGGGCAACATTTCCCGGCGTTTCATCGATCTACTTCGCGCAGCCGTGGAAAATCCGGACAAACGGATCGACCACCTCATGATTGTCGATCCCGACGAAGCGTCACGCCTTGTCACCTTGTGCGAAGGCGAGCGGGTCGAAAAAGCTGCGATCGAAATGTCTTTGCCCGAGCGGTTTCGTCTGCTGGCCAGGGAAAAGGGCGAGAAGGTCGCTCTCTCCAGCCAGACCCGCACGCTTTCCTACGCCGAACTCGATGCATTGTCGGACCGCGTTGCGCAAAACCTCCTCCGCCGGGGCGTTGCACCTGGGGCACGGGTCGCGGTCTTGATGGACCGTTCCATTGATCTTGTCGTCGCAACGCTCGCGATCGTGAAGGCAGGTGGGGCATATGTTCCCTTGAACAGGAACGATCCTGCCAACCGGCTTCAACAACTCGTTGCCGACACCCGGGCCCACCTCGTGCTGACTGACAGTGAAGGCGCGATATCAGTCAGCTTCAATGATGCACCCTGCGTTCCTTTCAGCCACCTGCAAGTGGCGGCGGGAAAGGAGACCTTACCGAATATCACCAATGGACAGATCGCCTGCGTTCTCTTCACCTCCGGCTCCACAGGCAGGCCGAAGGGGATCGCGATCAGCCACCGCAATATTCAGGCCCTCGCGCTCGACGGATGCTGGCCGGAAGGCTCCCATGAGCGGGTCTTGCTGCATTCGCCCTATGCATTTGACGCTTCGACCTATGAAATCTGGACACCGCTCATGTTGGGGCAGGAGCTTTTCGTCGCGCCGCCTGGCATTCTCGATGCTGAAACGATTGCGCGGCTGGTCGAAGAGCACAAGGTGTCTGCAGCCTGCATCACGACACGTCTTTTCAACATCATTGCAGGTGAAAAACCCGAAGCATTCAAGCCTTTGAGGTCAGTGCTGATAGGTGGTGAGGCGGCTTCCGCAGAAGCCTTGCGCCGGGCAACGGCAGCTTCGCCTGGTACGCGGTTCGTCAATGGCTATGGCCCGGCAGAGGGCACGACCTTCGTGACCTGGCATGCAATGCACACGCTGGAGAAATCCGCGCACAAGGTACCCATCGGGTTGCCGCGTGACAATTGTAGCGTCCGAATTCTGGATGACCGCCTGCAACCTGTCGGTATCGGCATGGTGGGCGAGCTTTACCTGGCCGGTGCCTGCCTGACGCTTGGCTATCTCGACCGGACTGGTCTGACGGCCGAGCGCTTCGTTGCCGATCCCGCGGGGCCCGCAGGCAGCAGAATGTATCGGACCGGGGATCTGGTGCGCTGGCGCAGCGACGGCTTGCTGACCTTCGTCGGACGTGCCGATCACCAGGTCAAGATCAATGGCTTCCGTATCGAGCCGCAGGAAGTCGAAAACGCTATCGGGAGGCAGTCGGACATAGGCCAGTGCACGGTGATCGTGCGTGAACACAGGCCCGGGGAAAAGAAACTCGTTGCCTATGTGGTTGGTACGGGGACAGGAGAACCAGATCTTGCAGGCTTACGAAAAAGGCTTGCCGAGACACTCCCTGCATTCATGGTGCCAGCCCATTTTGTTCTTCTGGAACAACTTCCTTTCACGACCAATGGCAAGTTGGACATCAAGCGCCTGCCTGCGCCTGAAATTCACGGCGATGGAGCGAAGGTACCTGCGGGGCAAACCGAGACCGATATCTGCGCATTGTTTGCTGATGTTCTGGGTCTGGGAACCGTAGGGCCTGCCGACAACTTCTTCGCACTTGGCGGCGACAGTATTCTCTCCATTCAACTGGTCAGCCGAGCACGGCGAGCAGGGCTGGTGTTTTCGGCAAGGGATGTCTTCAGCAACAAGACCCCTGCAGAGCTGGCAACGGTTGCGCAAAGGCAGCAATTGCCGGAGATCGGAACTGATCTCAAGTCAGGATGGATCAGCAAGGAAGATTTGAGCATTGTCAGCAGCCGCTACGGCGGTTTGTTATCGACGGTGTGGCCGTTGACGGGTCTTCAGTCTGGTTTGCTTTTTCATGACTTGATGGACGCTGAGACGGGCGAGGACGCCTACAAGGTGCAGACGGTGGTCAGCCTCGATGGCCCGGTGGATGCGCAGCGTCTTGAGGCGAGCCTTCAGGCTCTCGTTGCCCGGCACACACCCCTGCGGGCTGTCTTCTGCCACGAAGGCCTGAGCGATCCCGTTCAGGTGATCCTGTTGAAGGTCGAGCTGCCGTTTGAGCAGGTGGACTTGTCCGAGGACGCAGATCCGGAAGTGGAGCTGGAGCGGTTTCTCCTGGAAGACAGGAAGACCCGTTTCGACCTTGCTCAAGGTCCATTGCTGCGTGTCTGCCTCGTAAAACGTCCGGACGGCGGTGCCTGGCTGGTGTTGATCAATCACCACATTCTTCTCGACGGCTGGTCGTTGCCGGTGCTGATGCGGGAGCTGAAGGAGATTTACGAAGCCGGCGGGGCAGGGGTTCTGCCGCCAGTAACGCCGTTTGACCGGTATCTCGGCTGGCTGCAGCAGCAGGACAAGACAGCTGCGAAAGCGGCCTGGCAAGAAGCTCTGTCCGGTCTGGAGGAACCGACCCGGCTGGCGGCCTCTGTCTATGGCCAGTCTGCAAACACGTCCTCCGGCTCCTCGTCAGGTGAAAGCAGTGCGGTGCTGCGCTTTGACGATCTGCTGAGCGAGGACGCAACCCGGTCATTGGAAGGCCTGGCCCGCACGCTGGACATCACCTTGAACACGGTGCTCCAGGGCGCCTGGTCGGTCGTGCTTGGCCGCATCTGTGGGCGGGATGATCTGGTCTTCGGCACGACGGTCTCCGGCCGGCCAGCCGAGATCACCGGCGTTGAGACCATGGCGGGTCTCTTCATCAACACCGTGCCGGTGCGTGCCAAGCCTGTTCCGGCAACATCCGTCAGCAGCTTTCTGAAGGAGCTGCAGTCCCGTCAGGCCGCACTTCTGCCGCACCAGCATCTGGGGCTGCCGGAGATCCAGGCAGAAGCGGGACTTGGAGACCTGTTCGACACGCTGGTGGTGTTCGAGAACTATCCCTTCAGCGACGAGACCCATGAGGCTTCGCCGGATGGCCTGCGGATCAGCGGTGTCGAGGTGCATGACCAGACCCACTATCCTTTGAGCCTGATGGTTGTTCCGGGCAAACGGCTGCTGCTGCGGCTGGATTGCCGGGAAGAGAGGATCGGCGCAGACCTTGGCCGCAGTCTCCTGGGGCAGCTGTGCAATGTACTGGCGCAGATGGTCTCCCGTCTGGAAGCGCCGCTCGGATCTCTCGAGATGCTGCCGGCTTCCGAAAGAAAGGCTGTGCAGGACCGGTGGAACGCAACACGGCACGCCTTGCTGGAAGGGGATCTGACGGAGCTTGTCTCTGCAACGGCTTCCCGGTTTGGAACGCGGGAAGCGGTTATCGGCAGCACGGAGCGGCTGACCTATGCCGAGCTTGAGGTACGGGCAAACCGGCTGGCGCATCTTCTGATCCGGCGCGGCATTGGTGCTGAGGACCGGGTCGCGATTGCCTTGCCGAGAAACCCGAACATGATCGTGGCGCTGCTGGCGGTGCTGAAAACGGGTGCCGCCTATCTGCCGCTGGATCCGGACTATCCGGCAGCCCGCATTGCAATGATGCTGGACGATGCCGCGCCGCGTCTTGTGATCTCCGAGACGGCAACGGCAGCCGCCTTGACGGACGGTGCGCCGACATCGGCGCTTCTGCTGCTGGATGCCGAGGCGACCGGTGTCGAGCTGGCTGCGATGTCCGCTTCGACCCCGACCGATGCCGACCGGAAACAACCGATTGATCCCGCGCACCCGGCCTACGTCATCTACACGTCCGGCTCGACTGGTAAGCCGAAAGGTGTCGTCGTTACACGCGAGGGGCTTTCAAATCTCGCCTATGCCCAGATCGAACGGTTTGCGATTTCGGAACAGTCTCGGGTCGCGCAGTTCGCATCCTTCAGTTTCGACGCCGCCTTTTCGGAAATCGCCACGGCCCTGGTCTCCGGTGCGGCTCTTGTGATCTGGGCAAGACAGGCATTCACAGATCCCGCAGCCCTGAAGACATTCATGTATGCGCAACGGGTAACGCATATCACGTTGTCGCCGAGCCTCTTGAGCGTGATGAAGACGACAGACCTTCCCGAAGGTTGTGTGCTGGTAACGGCTGGTGAAGCCATCAGCGTGCCGGAAGTTCGCAGATGGTCTGACCGTTGTTGCCTCGTCAATGCTTACGGCCCTACAGAAGTGACCGTGTGCGGTTCCATGAGCTTGCCGCTGACACCTGTTCAGGAAGTCGATATCGCGCCCATCGGGTTGCCGATCTGGAATTCCAGCCTCTACGTACTTGATCAAACGCTTCAGCCCGTCCCGAACGGTGTGGCTGGAGAATTGTACATCGGCGGTGTCGGTCTTGCACGGGGCTATCAGAACCTGGCGGATCTGACCTCTTCCAGATTTGTCGCCGACCCGTTCGCCGGTGCCGGACGGCGAATGTACCGAACTGGAGATCTCGTCTATCGGGCGGAAGACGGCAACCTCTTTTTCCTGGGCCGCAGTGATGCGCAGGTCAAGGTCAGGGGACGACGTATCGAGCCGGGCGAAATCGAACGTGTGCTTCTGGAACGCAGTGATGTCGCCCAATGTCTCGTGAGCGTCTACAGCGACCGGAAGGGCGCTTCGAGGCTCGTTGCCTACGTGATCGGGCAGGAACGATCGGATCCAAGTGCAGAAGAGCTGCAGCGCTACTGCGCCGATCGTCTGCCGGATTATATGGTTCCGGCACAGATAGACCTCTTACCCTACTTGCCTAGGCTTCCGAACGGCAAGATCGACAGGAAGGCCCTGCCGGCACCCAGCCGCCCGCAAAGAGCTGAAGAAACAAGACGGCAGTCTCCGGCAGAACAGGCGGTAGCCGCCGCTTTTGCCGAAACGCTCGGCATATCGCCTCCCGCGCTCGACGACAGCTTCTTCGGTCTCGGCGGCGACAGCATATCGGCAATCCGGCTTGTTGGACTGTTGCGTCGAAAGGGTCTCAAGGCAACACCGAAAGACGTCTTCGATCACAAGACGGTTGCAAAGCTTGCGAGCGTGGCAAGGACGCTTGAAGGACCGGAAGTCACTGGACTGAAGGAGTTCGAGCCAGATACCGTTTTGCCCACGCCAATCCTGCGCTGGTTTGCAGAACTGGGTGGTCCCGTCGACGGCTTTTTCCAGTCGACCTGTCTGATGCTTCCGAAGGGGGCAAATGCCGAATTCCTGCAAGCTGCACTAGGGGCAATCGTCCAGCGACACGGGATGCTGCGGGCTCGAGCGAACAAGACCACGCCGGCGATGAAGATTGGTCCGGTTGCCGAATTCACTGACGTTTTCCCTTTAAAGCACATCAGCCTGAATGAGGTCGAAAACGAAAACGGGCTGAAAGATCTCCTGGAAGAACAGCATGCCGCCGCAGTTGAGGCCTTGTCTCTTTCCCGAGGCAAGGTGTTCAGTGCCATCTGGTTTGACCGTGGCCAGATGGAGCCGGGTCTGCTTCTGCTTGTGGCGCACCACCTGGTGATCGATGGTGTCTCCTGGCGCATCCTGACCGATGATCTTCGGACAGCTTGGGACGATTGGTCGGCCGACCGCCCGATCAGCCTGGAACCTGAAAGCACTTCTTTCCCAGGGTGGAGCAGGCTGCTGCAAGCCGATGCGGCCTCCGATGCGCGCGTATCTGAAGAGGGGTACTGGAGCGCGCTTCTATCATCCGGCACTGAGCGCTTTCTGGAAGGTGATCTGGATCGCAGGCAGGATACGGTTCAAACGTTGAACTCTCTTGCTAGCTTTCTGAGCGCTGAGGAAACCGAGCAGATCCTGACCCGTCTGCCTGCTCTTTACAGCTGCGGACCGCAGGACGTGCTTCTGGCGGCACTTGGCCTTGCCATTGGGGCTTTCAAAACTTCCAGGTTTGGAAAACCGGGTGGTCCGATCCTGTGTGACGTCGAAGGGCATGGACGCGAAGCGATTGGAGACGCCGACCTCAGCCGAACTGTCGGCTGGTTCACTAGCGTCTTCCCGGCACGGCTGGAGGTCACGACGGCAGGCAATGGAATTTCCGGTATCTCCGACGCGGACCTGAAGCAGCTCATTATCGAGATCAAGGAGCAAGCCTCCGCACGTCCCGATCATGGCCTTGGTTATGGAATGCTGCGGTATCTCAACAAGGAGACCTCCGCCAAACTTGTGAGTGAAAACAAGGCGCAGATCGCCTTCAACTATCTCGGTCGTTTTCCGGCGAACGCTGGTGGTGCTTGGAGCGCGGCGCCGTTCTTTGGTGGAATGCACGGCGGTTTCGATCCGGCAACGCCGCTTGCTCACATGCTTTCCATCGATTGTCAGGCGATCGAAGAGGAAAAGGGCTTTTGCCTCCACACCGAGTTCGGGTTTGCCAGCAGACATCTTTCGGAAAAAGAGACTGCTGAATTCAGGGCTCTCTGGGAAGACGCTCTGATCCGGCTGGCAGCACACGGCAACTGGTCTCAAGCCGGTGGTCAGTCGCCTTCGGACTTCCCGCTGGCTGCTGTTTCCCAGGCCGATGTCGACTTGCTTGTTGAACGCTACGGCGGTTTGCTATCGACGGTGTGGCCGTTGACGGGCCTTCAGTCGGGTTTGCTGTTTCACGCCTTGATGGACGCTGAGACGGGCGAGGACGCCTACAAGGTGCAGACGGTGGTCAGCCTGGATGGCCCGGTGGATGCACAGCGTCTTGAGGCGAGCCTTCAGGCTCTCGTTGCCCGGCACGCTCCCCTGCGGGCTGTCTTCTGCCACGAAGGCCTGAGCGATCCCGTTCAGGTGGTCCTGTCGAAGGTCGAGCTGCCGTTTGAGCAGGTGGACTTGTCCGAGGACGCAGATCCGGAAGCGCAGCTGGATCTATTGCTTCAGGAAGACAGGAAGATCCGTTTCGACCTTGCTCAAGGTCCACTGCTGCGTGTCTGCCTCGTAAAACGTCCGGACGGCGGTGCCTGGCTGGTGTTGACCAATCATCACATTCTTCTCGACGGCTGGTCGCTGCCGGTGCTGATGCGGGAGCTGAAGGAGATTTATGAAGCCGGCGGGGCAGGGGGGCTGCCGCCTGTAACGCCGTTTGACCGGTATCTCGGCTGGCTGCAGCAGCAGGACAAGACGGCTGCGAAAGCGGCCTGGCAAGAAGCTCTGTCCGGTCTGGAGGAACCGACCCGGCTGGCGGCCTCTGTCTATGGCCAGTCTGCAAACACGTCCTCCGGCTCCTCGTCAGGTGAAAGCAGTGCGGTGTTGCGCTTTGACGATCTGCTGAGCGAGGACGCAACCCGGTCATTGGAAGGCCTGGCCCGCACGCTGGACATCACCTTGAACACGGTGCTCCAGGGCGCCTGGTCGGTCGTGCTTGGCCGCATCTGCGGACGGGATGATCTGGTCTTCGGCACGACGGTCTCCGGCCGGCCAGCCGAGATCACCGGCGTTGAGACCATGGCGGGTCTCTTCATCAACACCGTGCCGGTGCGTGCCAAGCCTGTTCCGGCAACATCCGTCAGCAGCTTTCTGAAGGAGCTGCAGTCCCGTCAGGCCGCACTTCTGCCGCACCAGCATCTGGGGCTGCCGGAGATCCAGGCAGAAGCGGGACTTGGAGACCTGTTCGACACGCTGGTGGTGTTCGAGAACTATCCCTTCAGCGACGAGACCCATGAGGCTTCGCCGGATGGCCTGCGGATCAGCGGTGTCGAGGTGCATGACCAGACCCACTATCCTTTGAGCCTGATGGTTGTTCCGGGCAAACGGCTGCTGCTGCGGCTGGATTGCCGGGAAGAGAGGATCGGCGCAGACCTTGGCCGCAGTCTCCTGGGGCAGCTGTGCAATGTACTGGCGCAGATGGTCTCCCGTCTGGAAGCGCCGCTCGGATCTCTCGAGATGCTGCCGGCTTCCGAAAGAAAGGCTGTGCAGGACCGGTGGAACGCAACACGGCACGCCTTGCTGGAAGGGGATCTGACGGAGCTTGTCTCTGCAACGGCTTCCCGGTTTGGAACGCGGGAAGCGGTTATCGGCAGCACGGAGCGGCTGACCTATGCCGAGCTTGAGGTACGGGCAAACCGGCTGGCGCATCTTCTGATCCGGCGCGGCATTGGTGCTGAGGACCGGGTCGCGATTGCCTTGCCGAGAAACCCGAACATGATCGTGGCGCTGCTGGCGGTGCTGAAAACGGGTGCCGCCTATCTGCCGCTGGATCCGGACTATCCGGCAGCCCGCATTGCGATGATGCTGGACGATGCCGCGCCGCGTCTTGTGATCTCCGAGACGGTGACCGCCGCCGCCTTGACGGACGGTGCACCGACATCGGCGCTTCTGCTGCTGGATGCCGAGGCGACCGGTGTCGAGCTGGCTGCGATGTCCGCTTCGGCTCCAACCAATGATGACCGGGGACAGGCGATCCATCCCGCACATCCCGCCTATGTCATCTACACGTCCGGCTCCACCGGAAAGCCGAAGGGCGTCGTTGTCACCCGCGAGGCTCTCAAGAACCTGTTGTGCTGCCTGAGCATTGAGCTTCGCTTGCGGCCGCAGGACAAGGTGCTCAGCGCGACCACGATCGGGTTCGACATCGCCGGGCTTGAGCTCTACGGCCCGCTGCTGGTTGGTGCAGGCGTAGTGCTGTTTGAGGGCAACCAGCGCGAAGCGGACCGCCTCCATGACTGGATCGGCCAGGAAAAACCAACGGTCATGCAGGCAACGCCATCACTCTGGCGGTCGCTTCTGGAGGTTGGGCCACTGCCGCGTTTGCAGGTTCTTGTGGGCGGTGAGGCTCTGGACGGCGGACTAGCGTCGCAGCTGCAAACCGCAGGGCCGGTGACGAATGTCTATGGCCCGACCGAGACAACGATCTGGTCTGTGAGCGCACTTGTTCGCCCTGAAAGTTCAGGCATTCCGTCTATCGGGCAACCTTTGTGGAACTCGCAGGTCTACGTACTTGATGAGACCCTTCAGCCTGTCGCCGACGGTATTTCCGGCGAACTCTACATTGGCGGGCTTGGGCTCGCACGTGGCTATCATGGGCGTTCGGACCTGACGAGCGAACGCTTTGTTGCCGATCCGTTTGCAGGCCATGGAGCGCGCATGTACCGGACCGGGGACACGGTCTATCGCAGACGCAACGGTGAGCTTGTGTTCCTGGGACGCAGCGACAGCCAGGTCAAGATCCGAGGCCATCGTATCGAGCTTGGCGAGATCGAGGCGACCATCGCATCGATGACGAACATTGCTCAGGCGGTGGTTCTGGACCGGCCGGATGGAGCGCGAGGTTCTTCGCTCGTTGCCTATGTTGTTCCGGAAGAAGGGGCTGAACTCAAAACTGCAGAGCTTCGTTCCGTGCTCCAGCGAAACCTGCCTGACTACATGGTGCCTGGCGCTTTTATCGTACTCTCGGAATTGCCGTTGACACCAAATGGAAAGCTGAACCGTCTGGCGCTGCCGGATCCTGTCTGGAAACAGGGAGAAACAAGTCCGGCAACACTCCAGGAAACGTTGTTGTGCAATCTCTTCGCTGAACTGCTGCCCGGCGTAGTGCCGGGACCGGAAGACAGTTTCTTTGATATGGGGGGGCATTCGCTGCTCGCCGCACGCCTGAAGGCACTGATGAAGGAACGCATGGGCCTGGACGTCAGCCTTCGAGATATTTTCGAAACACCGACGGTGCGCGGTCTGCTGTCGCTCCGGCAAGGTCGCAAGACCGGTTTGCTGGAGCCGGTGCTGCAGATCCGGCGGGCAGGATGTCAGGCGCCACTATTCTGCGTTCATCCGGGCTTCGGTCTTGGTTGGACGTATGCCGGTCTTGCTTCCGTCCTGCCAGCCGATGTCCCGATCATCGCCCTTCAGGCGCGCGGCTACATCGGCAAGGCCGATTTGCCTTCAACGCTGAACCAAATGGCGGCCGATTACGTCGCAAGCGTCAACAAGGTGGCCAGCACGGGCCCGGTTCGGTTGCTTGGTTGGTCGTTCGGAGGGCTGGCTGCCTTCGAAATGGCACGTCTTTTGGAAGAAAGCGGCAGAGACGTCGAGTTCCTGATGCTTCTGGACAGTTATCCTATGCACGAAGGAGACCCGTTGCCGGATCTTTCAGATAGTGGAGCGCGCGGTGCGTTCCTTGAAATGATCGGCTTCGATCCGCATGGACGCGTACCCGAAGACATTACCTTTGAGGATGTCCGGAGATTTCTGGAAGACAGTGCCCATCCTCTGGCAGACCTCAGCCCAGTCGACTTCAACAACATGCTGCGGATCGCCCGAAACAACGCGCTGCTCGCACATGGCTATCGGCCCAAGACGTTAAACTGTCCCCTGGTGCATTACGCTTCGAACGATACGAAGCGTATGCTGGGTGTTGAGGCCGATCCCTGGGAAAACCGGACAAGCGGACAATTCAAGACGCACGCACTCGACTGTACACACCATGAAATGACATCGCAGCAGGCCCTTTGCGAAATCGGCGAGGGGCTGAATGCTTTGATGAACCTTGGCGATCAGCCGTTCAGGCAGGCCGTTGCGGAAGGGAGACTAAAGAATGTCGGTTGATATCCTCAATCCCGTGGAACCTGAGCACGCTGTACAGCGCGCGATACCCATGACCGGCGCGGAGTTCATCGACAGTCTCCAGGACCAGCGCTGTGTCTATTTCAATGGGGAGCGGGTGACCGACCTGACGGGTCATCCTGCCTTTCGCAACTCGGTACGTTCCCTGGCACGACTTTACGATGCCCTGCATCAGGATCACGATAGCGGCACCAATGTCCTGACCGCACCTGCCGACGCCGATCCAACCGGTTACACACACCGGTATTTCAAGGTGGCCAGATCGGCAGAGGACCTGCTCGGTCAACAGAAGGCGATCGCGGAATGGGCAAAGCTGAGCTACGGCTGGATGGGACGCTCACCGGACTACAAGGCAGCGATCGTCAACACGCTGGACGCCAACGCGGCCTATTATGGGCCTTTCGCAGACAACGCGCGTTGCTGGTATCATCTGGCTCAGCAGCGCACCTATTTCATGAACCATGCTGTGGCCAATCCGCCGATTGACCGGGCAAAGCCTTTCAGCGATGCAAAAGACATCCTGGTTCACGTTGTCAAGGAAACAGACGCGGGGCTTTATCTTTCAGGTGCAAAGGTCGTCGCGACTTCGGCAGCACTGACCCACTACAACTTTCTCAGCCACCACGCGGTCTCGGAAACCAACGAACCGCCTACGGCTTTCATGTTCTTTCTCGACATGTCGACGCCGGGCATCAAGCTGATCTGCCGGAATTCCTACGAATATGCGGCGAGCCAATCTTCGACGCCGTTCGACAGCCCACTGTCTTCCCGCTTCGACGAAAACGACGCCATCCTCGTTCTCGACAACGTTTTCGTGCCCTGGGAGAACGTGCTGGTCTATGGGCCTGCACACAAGCCGATCGACTTCCTGATGGACACGGGCTACCTGCAAGGCACCTGTTTCCACGGATGCACCCGGTTTGCGGTGAAGCTGGACTTTCTCGCCGGTCTGCTGACCAGGGCGTTGCACATCACCAGTGGTGACGAGTTTCGCGGAAATCAGGTTCTGCAAGGGGAGGTGATCGCACTGCGTCACCTGTTCTGGTCGTTGTCGGATGCAATGGCCCGGACACCAGAAACCTTTGCAGACGGCGCTTTCCTGCCTGGACTATCGGCCGCGCAGGCCTATCGCGCGCTGGCGCCCGATGCCTACGGTCGTGTGAAGGAGATTGTCCAGAAGATCGTCGCGTCCGCGCTTATCTATCTGCCGTCTTCCGCAAAGGATTTCCAGAACCCTGAAATCGACGGTTATCTGGAACGGTACGTGCGCGGCTCCAACGGCGTTGGCTACAAGGACCGTATCAAGCTGATGAAGCTGCTGTGGGACGCCACGGGCTCGGAATTTGCCGGGCGTCACGAGCTTTACGAGCGCAATTATGCCGGCAATCATGAAGAGGTGAAACTGCAGCTTCCTGCAATCGCACGGCGCGACGGTTCAATGGACCAAATGCTGTCGCTTGTTGACCAGTGCCTTGATGATTATGATGAATTCGGCTGGTGCAACACGGCGTGGAAAGACTGACGCGCAAGGTTGGGAGAGACGGCGATGACAAATCCATTCGACGATCCGGACGGCATTTTCCATGTGCTGGTGAATGACGAGGAACAGCATTCTCTCTGGCCCGAATTCGTGCCGATCCCCGATGGCTGGCGGTCGGTCTTCGGCCCCGGCAAGCGGCAGGACTGCGTGGACTATGTCAACGCCAACTGGACCGACATCCGCCCGAAAAGTCTTCGGGATGCTGCCTTGAACTGACATATTTCTCAAACGGTGATGATCCACCTGGAGCGCCTGGTCTTCGATGAATTTCTTTCGTCTCTTGTATCGTGAAGCGGGCGACAGCAAACGCACCTTCCTGCTGCTTTCCCTGGTGCCCGGGCTGGTCATGGGGCTGATCATCGCCGTCATCAACGCGGTGACGAACTATCAGCAGAACACCGGTCTGCAGTGGCAGTATCTCGGTCTCTTCGTGCTTGGCTGCGCGACGGTTCTTTTCACGATGAATCGCGCCCTCAACATGGCAACCGCAATCATCGCCGATTATCTGTGTCGCTTGCGGATCCGGGTGACCGCGCAAGTCCGCAGTCTGAACCTCGCAACCGTAGAAGAAATCGGCCTGACCCGTATCCGGGCAGCAGTTGGTCGTGACCATCAGACAATCGAGGAAACGGCGCCAGCGCTTGTCGGTCTGATCTATTTCGTCATGCAGCTGGTCATGTCGGCGCTCTATATCTGCTATCTTTCGCCGCTTGCCTTTATCGTCACCTTGGCGTTTCTGGCCGGCGCCATCTTCTTCTATCGCAAGAGCTACCGCGATGCGGAGGAACTGATGCGCCAGGCAAGCCTGAGCGAACAGGCCTTTCACAACAGCTTCGAGAATATTCTCAGCGGCTTCAAGGAAGTGAAACTGAACGCGCAGCGCAGCGACGATCTCTTCCACAACTACATCATTCCGCGATCGGAGCGGGTCGAGGATCTACGGGTGGAATCAGGCCGCTCCTTCAACTATGGCCAGTCTGTCAGTGATGTCTTCTTCTATACGCTCATGGGAACGCTGGTCTTTGCGATACCGTTTTATGTGTCGGACCTCTCGATCCCGGGCAAGATTGTCACGGTGATCGTCTTTGCCAGCGGCGCAATCACTTCGATCATCCGCATGTTGCCGGTGGTTTCGCGTGCCAATCTGGCGGTGTCCAATATCGAGGAATTGAGAGAGCTTCTGGAAAAACACAGCGAAGCCATGGATGAGCGCAGCGAAGTGCGGCAGGCAAGGCTTTCCAAAGGTATATCCCTGAAGAAGATTGCCTACACCTATCATAGCGAAGATGGCGACCGCCCGTTTTCGATCGGGCCGTGTGACCTGGAAATTGCATCGGGCGAAATGGCCTTCATCGTTGGTGGCAACGGCAGCGGCAAGTCGACCCTCGCGAAGATCCTGACAGGTCTCTATGAGCCGGATGGTGGTCATCTGTCATGGGACGACAAGGTCGTCAAACCTGAAAACATCGACCGGTATCGCAGCCTGTTTTCGGTCATCTTTTCCGATTTCCACCTCTTCGACCGGCTTTATGGTGTGGATCTGACGGACGAGCAGAAGCTTTACGACCTGCTGGAAGACATGAAACTGGACGAGAAGGTTCACTACCGGAACAACCGGTTCAGCACGACGAACCTGTCCACTGGCCAGAGAAAGCGGCTCGCCATGGTCGTTGCCCTGCTGGAAGACAGGGATGTCTACCTCTTTGACGAATGGGCCGCCGATCAGGATCCGGAGTATCGGCGCTGGTTCTATACAGATTTCCTGATGAAACTGAAGAAAGAAGGCCGCACAGTCATCGCGATCACGCATGACGACCGGTATTTCGATGTTGCAGACAAGATCGTCTGGATGGAAGAAGGCAGGATCAGCAAGGTGTCCAGTCCGGCTGATGCCACGGTCTGAAACCTTCGGCTGAGTTCTTGACGGTAGAGCCTCGCTAGTGTCCAGGTCACTTCTCAACAGGGTGAAACAGTCTGCCCTCCGATTACCATCTCCAGAGTTCCGGGAGTTAACTTGCCAGGCACCAAGGCGATCATTCTGGAGACGACCGGCTGCAGCTCCGAGGATCTCGAATCTGCGCTGGAAATTCTCTCGGAGGATGAACTACAGCGGTTTCATGCGTTTCATTTCGATCAGGACCGGAAGGACTACGCGCTTGCACATGCGTTGCTGCGGAAAACCCTGAGTGATCTGGAACCCGGTACGGCACCGCGCGATTGGCAGTTCGCGCCAATGGCTAAGGGAAAGCCGGCAGTCGCCGGACGGTCAGACCTCGACTTCAGCCTGACGCATACACGTGGCCTGGTTGCCTGCGCCGTGACGAGGAAGGGCGTGATCGGCATTGATGCGGAAACGGATCAGCGCACGGTCGAAGTAGACATGTTGATGCGCGACGTTTGTTCACCCGGAGAAAGACAAGAGCTGGCGAAGGTTGAAGGAGCTCACAAGACCTCCAGATTTCTGGATTTCTGGACGCTGAAAGAGGCGTATCTGAAAGCTGTTGGCCTGGGCATTACAGCCGATCTGACCACCGTCAGCTTTACCTTGGCTGACGATCGGGACATCGCAATTTCCGCGCCGCCCGACCTCCGCCGTCCGGCCAGTTCCTTCCAGATCAGCCGGCGTTCAGGGCACTGGCGTGTCGCGCTGGCGGTCTTTGGGGGAATAGACGCAAGGGACGTTGAAATTACCCTTTGTGAAAAGCGGAGCTTTTGAAAAGCCGCGAAATTTGTTATTTCGCGTCTACTAAAGTTGATCGACATGAGAACAAGCTTGGACGACGCGACACGCGGCCTGTCCATCCTAGACGGTGGACGTCCGGAGCCAGTTCCTTGCAGTTGAAGAAAAATGCAACAGTATCAAGAGCATAAGTTTTCCATCGCCCCCATGATGGAGTGGACGGATCGATAGAAATAGATGTTACGTTGCAATGGCTTAGATTTCTGTTGGTTGCCGTTGTAGCAAATTTGTAGCACCTGTTTAACGTGGCTGGATGATAATGCCGGCAGCGTGGAGATCGGCATAAAAAACGCGCCATGCCGGGAGGGAAGCATGACGCGTGAGGTTGAGTGTGATGGGTAACGGTTATGGCGCGACCAGATGCCAGAGCGGGCCTTCCACAGCATCCCGCACGCCACCAGTGCTTATGGGCGGGGCGAAAGCCAACGCAGCGCCCGTGACGGCCAGGAACGCGAAGGCGAGCATGTGCCAGCCAACGTCACAACTCTTCGGCGTAACGCTATGGCGCTTGGCGTTCGGCTCAGGCGACATTGATTGGTGCTTCGCGACCCACTCCGGATTCTCAGCCCGCCAGGCGGCCCAACTCTCGTCAGTCAGTTTCCAGTCAATCCATTCCTGAATATCCGGCTTCGGATCGAATGCGGGTTGATCTGATGCGCACCGCTCGCAACACCCGTTGCCGTCGTCGTCTCGCCAGTTGGCCAGATGCCTGTTGCAGAAGAACAGTCCGCAGTTCTCCATCGGGTCGCCGCCACACGCAAAAGCCATCCCGCGATGAATTTCCTCGCCGCAATCCGGGTGATCGCATTTGCACGGCACGCCATATCCTTGGTCGCGTCCGTTCAGCTCGTAGCAGCCATATCCCATAGCCGGGCCTTTCTGGTTACGCTGCCGAAGATTGAGCGAGCGGCTTCAAAATGTTTTCTGCTTGAGAGAGGCCGCAGCAAAGCCAGTAAGCGCGGTCACGCGCTTGTCGGAAGCTTGAGAGACTCTTTCTATCAAACTCGAAAGCGATGATGTCGCGGACACATTCACCGTCTCCGATTTCGAGTTGGATCGTGTATTCGACGCGACCGGTTCGAAGTGTTCTCTTCTCTACTGTTTCCTTCACGCTGATCATGCCGGGCGAATGCTTCGGCTTGGCGGCCTGCTTCGCACGGATCTGGTCTTTCTTTTTCCATACCCTTTTCAGCTCATCAGAACCTGCCTTGTGCATGTTCAGATTTGCAGCCAGGCAGAGCGCCGCAAGCGTCACCATGACGCCGCCGACCTCCTGATGCGGTTCACCGATTGGCCGGTCGAAAACATAGTCGACAAGCTGGTGCGCTTCAGACCGTGTGCAGCCTTCCGCCTGGACAAGTTCAAGCGCCTCTTCAAGGAAGCGGTGATTGCGTTCGATGATGTTGTCGGCAATCTCCTGACCAAAGCACGCCAGCATCCACGGTTTGACGTAGTCCTGAAATTGCAGGTCTGACTGCTCGTCACGCTGCGCTTGCTCTTCCATATCCAGGCGCATTGCCTGTTCAAACATCGTCGGCATAGCTTGTCCTTTCTGCCCCGAGGGGCCTTTCTGATCACGAGTTTGCATCATCAGGGAAGCGGTCTGCCAATTCGTCGGCATGGATGCGCAGGCGAGTGGCTATGGCTGGCATACATCCGCCCGCGCTTTGCATCTGATCGACAAAGCGGCTGACGGCGGCATCAAACTCGCTGATCGCCAATTCCCGCGCTTCCTGCTTGTCAATGATGGTGACTTCACCCCACCAAGTTTCTACCGTTTCAGCCATGTCCGGGCCTTTCTGATTACGCTGGTTCACGCTCTGCAATCAGTGTGTCAAAGCGCTCCTGATCGAGGACGATCACGCGGCTTCTGTCTTCGTAATATGAAATGCAGGTCTGCTTGGCGTTCCAGTCCTTGAGAAACGCCACAAGCGCGTCAGCATCAACGACCTGGTCGCCTGCATCTTCGTGCATGTCGTCCGTCGCTTGTTCGAGCAGGCTGTAGGGATCTAAGCGCAGATGCTGTTCCGTGCACGGATGGCAATATATCGGCACAGGCTCGTCATAATCTTCGCAGGATTGCATCATCGCGGCGATATTTGACGAATAGCCTTCACCCCACTCACCAGTGACATCTGCTGATACGGCACCGTCATAGCTTTGCGCGTCGATAACGTCTGCCTTCAGAAGCTTGTTTCGTTCGCGGCAAGGTGCGCAGGCTGTCCAGCCGCTCTCAAGTTCAGTACCGCAGGCGCAATACTTTTTGGCGCAACATTCATCTGCTCGGCTCCGCGCCGCGTCGTGTGCCATGTCATCACGAACGGCGTAAATCTTTGGCGAAAAGACACTCCCGCACTTTCCGCACGCGTAGAGTTTCGGGTCGTTTTCACCCTGAAATGTCAATATCTTCACGTCCATGACGGGCCTTTCTGATCAGTTAAAACCGCCAGGCATGATGGCGTCTTCAAACGCGCGCTCTGCCTCTTCTCTGTCTTCCTCTTCCTTGCAATCGTCGCAGTAGACGGACCCGCGAGGGCCTGCATAGTTCATCCATCCGACGTGCCGATTGCAGCAAGAGCATGTGAGTTCTTCCATCTGCCGGACCTCAACTTTCATACTTTTTGCCGCGCCGATATTTGCGGCATTTCAGACAATATTCGTGGCCACGCTCCCAGAAAATTAATCGTTCCGGGCCTACCGCTGTGAAGGCCATGTGCTTCGTCCGTCCCCTCTCCACATAGTAGTGCCTGCAGACCAGTTGCTTCAGCCATTCGAGCACGGGCCTGCCTCTACTTCTTCATCCATGCCGCGACGACATGAGACGCGTTAACGGCATCGCCGCGCATGTTGAAATGGATGGTTTCGTCAAACGAACGATTGCCGATCGGGCGCAGACACCACATGCCGAAATACGCCTCGTCTGAGAAGACCTCGAAATCCGGATGAGGCTCCGCGGCCTCATCGTCCTTCATCTTCATCACAACGCTTCCCAGCCCGTCCCGCATCTTGCTCACTGCTTCTTTGCTCATAGCTCTTCCCTTTCCATTCACCCAATCTCACGCAGCGCCTGGTCGCGCCTCTCATCGATGTAGGCGGCCAGATCCGCGACATGCACGAACCGTTCAGACTTCTGGCTGTCGCTGGCACGAGCGACGGGCAGCTTGATCCGCCCATCGGACAGGCAGCGCTTGAAGGCCACATCTGTCATGCCGCCAAAAAACTCTTTGCGGACGGCATCGAGCGGAATGGCGACCTTTTCAAATTGCGCCATGAGAAGGAAAACCGTGTTCATGGTTGGCCTCCAGAAATGGCCGCCATAGCCAGCCGCTTGTTGCGTTCCGGATCCAGCGCGTTATCTACATCGTCAGAGTTAGCAATCTCGCGCAGCACACTCCCCAACTCCCGTATCCGCTCGACCAATACCAACACATCTCGACCAGGAACGGGCAGGCGCTGCTGCGCCTTAAACTCTATCTCAGCGACGGTTCTATCTGTCATTACGGTGCGCCTCCAAAATTCACTCAGACTCAATATACAAATTTGTAAAAAAAGTCAACGAAAATCATAAATATTTTTCCCCATTGACGATTGACGCACCGGCACACACTTCCTTAACTAGAAAATCGACGTGGGGGTTGTGTATGAATTCTGTCGAGCGTGAAATGCTGTTTTCCGCAGCGCTATCAAGATTGGAAACAAGTCTTGTTTCAGCTGGCTACAGTATCCACTACGGGAACAATTTGACGAAGTACCACGAATTCCATGACAGCATGGAAGAATGCGACAAACTATATGTCGGCCACCAGTGGCACTCCAGGCTGAGCACGTATCTGAGATCGGATTTTCTCTATATCGTCGTCACGAATTCCGATGACGAGGTCGTTTGCACCGCAACAGGCCGGATCAATGACTTGGATGAAATGTCATTGCTCGACCACTGGAAGGAATTCTGGCCGAGAATATATGCCGAGTTCGGCTACCAGCCGCGGCTCGATGAGCCGATCTATGACTTTGCCGCAAGAATTAGCGGTCGCGTCGCATATGTCGGCGACTTGTGGGTGAGGGAAGAATATCGCGTAAAAGGCTTGGGGCGAGTTGTGGGTCAACTCGTCCAGGTGCTGGCGCAGAAGAAATTCAACGCCAGTCTGGTTTACGCCTTCATACCGTGGCGCGACTTCCGCAACGCCCTTGAAGCGGTCTACGGCTGGGGCTTCAGACGCGAGCTTCTGCTGCAGTGGGGGAACACTGAGCGTGTACCAAAGTTTGATCTATGGTATGTGGCAAACTCACGTGATGATATCGACGCGATGGTATATCTCTTGGCAAAACGACACGAAGAGGTTTCGCATAGATTATTAGAAAGCTAACCCCTGCTGTCGTCGTGTACGGGAATACGATCCTGTCGTAATGCAGGTAGCAGTCCTCACCATCGGGAAGCGGGTAGTCGTATCCAATGCTGTCTATCCGCGTCTCTCGATCGATCGACGACAGGAAGTGTGAGTTGGTTGTTTCGCGCTGAAAATCGTTGTCGAAATTGATTTTCTGACGCGTCAGATCCTCAACGCGCCCCTCGTACATGCGCCGCGTGATCGTGTGGCGGCCGACACCAAGTATCCTTGAGAGCCGGCCAGGCTCGACAAATCCCTCAAAAATCGTGCAGTGCTGGAGTAGCGGGCGCAGTTCCATGTCGACCACGCCGCAAGATTTCGACCAGTGCTTCCAGATGGCTTGCGCCGTGTCGTCGATCAGTCCTCGTTGGATGGCCGAGACGGAGATCGGCTCAACAAATTGAAGACCGGGCATCGTCGCCTCCAATCGCTTTCCAGTACATATACCTGTTGCATTCCTCCATGAGGCGCGACTTTTGAGCGTCGCTTAGTGTTTGTTGAAGTTCTTCGAAGCTCTCAACCTCTAGCTCGATATCAGCCTGGAAAGCCACAAAGGTCTCCATTCCAAGCTTTTTCATATCGATAATGAATTGATCGAAGGCTTCTTTTATCGAAAGACGCTGGCACCCGAAAAAGATCTCAAGCACTTCGTCTCTGCATTCATCCGGCAATTGTTCAGTGCACATAACCCCTCCACAATATTCGTTTGTGGCAAATGTGGTGTGACATGGTCGTGACATGGTCGGTCACGTCCTGTTTTTTAGTTTCGCCTCGTAAATCAGGAGGAGCGCTTTCTGGAAGTCTTCTCGGCCGACAAGGGACTCTTTGGCAAAAGTTTTTTGCAATTCCAGCGTGAGGTCAAAGGCCTCGTTGTAAACCTTTTGATCATACGCCTGACTAGATGTTTTGATGAACTCTGCGGCAGTTGCCCTGTCATAATTTACAGTAGCCGCACCGTTTGTTTGCTCGATATCCCCATAGAGCAAAAACTTTTCTGTAGTACCTAGCGCGCTGGCGAGACGCGAAAGAGTGTCCCCTCTCGGCTTCTCTACTTTGCCGCGTAAATATTTCATAACATTGTCGTATTTGATGCCAGAGAGTCTGCCAAGCTCGGCGCCGCTGATGCCTTTTTCCAGGCGTTTTCGCTCAAGTCTTTCGTGCCATTCCATGCAACCCCCTAAATTTCTGGTTGACTTTCCCCCGATGCGACTACAACGTGATCTGGAATTAAATTCGAGATTTGGCTTATCAGAAGATGATAGCACAGACTCGAAGCTATGGGAGGGGTTTAAAGAAGAGGTATCAAACACAGGCCGACCCGTTAAGGCCGGCACCACCCGTTTAACAGCCTGTGCCTGATCTTCGTACTGGGCAAGCTGGGGTTCAGCTCCACCGTTCCTACTTCCACCACAGAAGCGGCTGATCTCTAGCATACGTACTTTTCCCGGTCAACAAATCAGAGGGCTGTCGTCACACCATTTCCTTGAGGACGACGACATGAACAGAACATTTTCCAGCGTCTACCGGCCATTCAGCAAGTTCGCCGGTTCCATCCTGGTTACGGACCACAACCAGATTACCGGCAACGGGTCTGAGGTTGGGATTGACCCAGAGATGATGCCCGCCAGTGCGGATGGCATAGCAGCCCTTCGTGTTCGGCTGAGCGAAGCCGATCGCCTCGTCATCGAACATCAAACTCCCATCAGGGGTCTGCCGCCCGTAGATTGGCGAGCCAAGGTTCGGGAGCTTGGTGCTGCCAGTGCTGACCGAAGCTTCTTTCGCGAGCAGGGCAATGTCATCCGTCGAAACGCGGAGGAAGTCCGCAAGGCCCTTGTACATCTTTGGGCGCGGAACGCTGCCTTTCTTCCAGGTATTGAACGTTTGCTGACCCCATCCCCAGCGCGTCGAAATCTCTCTTTCAGTAAGGCCGCGGCGGGATTGCTCCTGCTCAATCATCTTCGACAAACGTGACACTCTGACCACCTCTACAAATTTGAACTTGACTTTTTGGCGTTTTTTCGTTACTAAATACGACATTACAAATTTGTAGACCTTTGTCAACAGCGAATCGAGCCACCAATTCGATTCGTCACCACGAAAGGGTAAAATAATGAAATCCCGGAAGCGGAAATTGCTTTCTGACACGATCAGGAAGGTGACCACTCACGTCTTCAATAATGGCGGTTGTTCAACGCTCTGCGGCCACAAGGCTGTGACGCTGCCGGCTGTCTCTTGCCTGGAGGCGCGCTAATGGCCCGGCACCGCAAGAAAAACAATGTTCCGGCACACCTGGCGCATCAGACCAACTTCACCCGAACCGGGAAGCTCGATCTGACCAACCGCAAGCCCTATCGGACCGTGAAGCAGAAGGCCGAGGCGATCCGTACCGCTGTCAAATGTGAGGACGGCGCTTGGCGCAGTTCAGCTCCGGTCAGCTACCACCGCAACTTCCGCGTGGCTGCATGAGCTGCGACGGTGCAGATGAAGGGCGCTATTTCTCCTATGGCGACCGCGTGCGACTTGTCCAGAACCACTATTTGACCGGGCAAGTCATCAACGAGCGAAACTGGGGCGATGAATATCTCGTTCGCCTCGGTGGAACTGTTTCAGCTGTCTGGCTCAATGACATCGAACTCGAGAAGGACCCGGAATTCGATCCGAAAGAGCCAGCAGACATGGATCAGGACAACGAACCGAATTGCGGCGACGCTGAAAGCAAGGTCGTCTCGCTAACGAGAGGGAAGTGAAATGGCGAAATTCAAGGTCGGCGACAGGGTGAGATTTACGGATCAGTGTCACAGAGGGTGGTGGTTCGGGCCGCATACGGAAATCAAGGAGGGCGAAGTACGATTTGTTGAAGACGACGCGGTATCGCTGAAATATCGTGTTGTCTGCGACGACTCCGATGCGTTGGTTTTCGTCGACGACCAACACATCGAGCCCGAACAAGGGCTGCTGAAGCGTGGCGACAAGGTTTGCATATCTCTGGACAGCAAATACCTGCCTGGCGAAATCGCTCGGATCCGCGACGTAGATCCGGATGACCCGGAAGAGACTTACTTCTGCGAAGGCACTGACAGGTGGTGGATCGCCGCTAAACACGTCACACCCTACATCGACGCCTCCATCGTCTGCCTTCTCGAGGACGGAGAGCCGCGGCCATCAGTCAAACCGTTCGTGCACGCCTCCGAAGAGTCCGCCACGAAGGAAGCGGAGCGCCTGTCGCTGATGCATATCGGTCAGGAGTTCGGCGTGTTCGTCCTGACGGAAAAACGTGTCGCAGAGGCGTACGAAGAAACCGTCACGAAACATCGCTCGGTCGCGGCCTAACCAGCCGCGGGCGTTCACCACAACGGGGTAATCATGCGCGAACAAAAATCGCTGTCGATGGACAGCATGGTGGCTGCATTCAATGAATGGATGCGGCGATACGTCGAAAATCCAACTGCCTTCATGGCGCAGTTTGAATCCGTCATTCAGTTCCAGAAGGACAAGCAAGACGGAGCCGAGCCGAGCTACGGCCAGATCAGTGCGGCCTACATGTTTCAGCTGTCCGATGAGCTGACAGCGTCGCGGGAGTTGGCGGCGTAGGCATGAAAAAATTCTTCAAAAAGATCGCGGCCATCATTCATGGCGAGCAAAAGGCCGACGTGTCTCTCGGAGCGCCGGCCGTCGACAAGGCTGCGCACGATCGCCGCATGACGCTTTTCCGAAACATGCGTGGCGGTGATGGGTTCGCAAAAGAACCTGGCAAGCCTCGCAAGAATGCGGATGGCCTCACAAGAGGCCAACGGCGTCGAGCCATGGCCGCCAAATCTCGGGCAAAGGTTTCTGAGCAGCGGCCGGTCAAGTACCGTCATGCCTCGGCGACACGATGATGACGACGCTGGCAGAGGCAGTCCGTGGAAAGTCACTGTTCTGCTTCTGCTGGCAACCCTGATCCTCATTTACGCAATACAGGGAAACTGATGGCAACACTTCTGAGCTCTCTGAAATCGACAAAGAGAGACCACCCGCCGATCCTGTCTGTATACGGCTCCGGTGGCATGGGCAAAACCAGCCTCGCCACGGAGTTTCCGGACCCGATCTATCTGCACACCCGCGGTGAGAACCCGCCAGACGACGTCATTCTGGATGAGGCGGCGTTCGAAGTGACTTCGTTCGACAGCCTGCTCGACATTCTTGGCGAGCTCGTCACGGAGGAGCACCCCTTTCAGACCGCGATCATCGACAGCCTGGACGGCATCGAGCCGATGATCTGGGATTACACGTGCGAGCGGATGGCCTGGGATTCCATCGACTCCAACGATAAGGGCTCTCCAACCGCGTTCGGAAAGGGCTACCTCGAGGCAGACAACGACTGGCGTGAATACATCAGCGCCATCACCGAGCTCGCTCAGCGTGGGATTTACGTGGTGCAGATCATGCACTGCGAGACGAAGATGCACGAGGATCCGGTTGTCGATTCCTACATGCGCTACCGGCCGAAGCTGCAGAAGAGGGCATGTGACCTTATTGTCGAAAAGAGCGACGCGCTTCTGTTCGTTAATAAACGCACCACGCTCAAGGAAGTAGACAAGGGTTTCGGCAAAAAGGAAAAGAAGGCCGAAGGCTCTTCCGGTCGCGAGCGCGTGATCTACACCGACGAGCGCGCCGGCTTTCTTGCCAAGAACCGGATGAGCATGCCGCCCGAAATTCCGTATCACAAGGGCAGGGGCTTCGAGGAATTGTCGAAGTACATCCAGGGGGCTCGGGAGTAGTGCTCGAGCGCGAAGACTGGTTTGCCTGGTTTCCCGTTGCAGCTGCCGACAGGTTCGGCCGCAAACGTGTCGCATGGCTCCAAACCGTAACCCGTGAGCGGCCCGCGTTCTTCGTTCTGGGGCAATCCGGAGCCAATGGCGCCGGCCCCTGGCGCTACTACGTCACCACCTAACCACCACTTCCACCACACCACCATTTCCACCACAGGAGCAACACATGGCTAAACTAGGCCGTACCTTTGACGCACAAGATCACGACACGGAGCAACAGGAGTATCAGAAGCTTCCGCTCGGCATCTACGACCTTGAAATGGTCGCGAGTGAGGTCGACGAGAAAGACACGGGCGACATCGTGCTCAAGGGTACGCTTGAAGTCCTCGCGCCGGAAGATTTCGCCGGCCGCAAAGTCTTCCTGAATTTCAATCTTCAGCATTCCAGCGCGAAAGCCCAGGAGATCGGGCAACAGGAATTTGCGAGGCTGTGCCGCGCGATCGGCGAGACGACCGTCGATGATAGTGAGGAACTCCACTTCAAGCGGTTCCGCGCCAAAATCGGCATCGGGAAAGACTCCAAGGAAAAGAACCAGGACGGCACGCCGAAATGGCCAGGCCGCGAAGAGATCAAGAAATACTTCTTCCCCGACACCGATGAAATGCCGGAAGTCGAAATTCTCGCCCCAGCTGCTCAGCAGGGCGGCAAGCCCGCAGAGCGATCCTCACGCCAGGCAGAAACGCGTCAGACGTCTCGTGAAGATGATCGGCAGGAGCAGCGCCAGCAGCAGACCCAGAAAAAGCGTCCCTGGGGAAAGTAACAGCCCGCAGAAAAAACAAAACTGGGAGCGCTACAGCGCGCTCCCGATTTTCCGGTCTAGGCGAGGGCACTCATGCTGGTGAAACTAAAGCGTACCGATCTTGCGAAGGCTGTCACCTTTGCGAGTAAGGCGATCGAAAATCGCAACATCATACCGATCATTGGAAACGTTCATCTCGATTTCGATGACGGGACATTGACCGTCAAGGGAACAAATCTCGATGTGACGGCAATCTCACGTCTGATCGCTGAGGGCGAGTCCGGAAGCATCACTGTGAATTCGAAGGTTCTTTCCAGCCTGCTTCGCAGCGCCTCAGGCGACGAAGTTACGCTTGAAAAATCTGGCGACCAGCTCGTTGTAAAATGTGGCCGCAGCCGCAGCAAGCTAAACACGCTGCCGGCGCATGATTTCCCGCCGCTCGACGAGCCGGAATACGACAGCTGTTTCGAGATTGATCTGAAGTCTCTGATCGCGCCAGTGGCGTATGCGCAGAGCACGGAGGAAATGTATCATTTTCTAAACGGTGTCCACATTTCTGGGAACGGCAGTGTGGTTACGGCCTCGGCAACAAACAGGCTCGTTCTCGCATCGAATGAAGTGAAATGTGAGGCGACGTTCGAGGGGGTTATCATACCCACCAGAGCGATCGGCCTGACTCCTGATGGCGTGGTCAAGGTCCATATTTGTGATCGCAAGATCAAGATCGAGACGGAGACATCGTCGCTGATCGCCTCGTTAATCAGCGGTCAGTTTCCAGAAATTGATCGGATCTTGCCGCGCCAGAACGAACATATCATCACCGCGTCAGTGACCGAGTTAACATCAGCCCTCGGAAGCGTGCTCGCAGTAGTCGGGGACAAATACAACACGGTCAAGATGGACTTTCTTGCCGGCGCGATCGAGCTAACCACCGCGTCTGACAACGGTGACGCCAAGTGTGATGTCGAGTCTGACTACAATGGCGAGCCAACAATGATGGCATTTAACTCGACGCTGCTGAGAAACACGTTGGCTGTCTTCGATGGCGGGGATGTCACGTTCTACATCAGAGATCCGACCAGCGCGCCGCTCATCACCGTCAGCAGTCTTCCAGGCTGGCGTGGAACCATCATGCCACTGAGGGCCTGATTATGAAAAAAGCACCAGAAAGAATTCGGGCGTTCTGGCCGGATACGGCTGATTGGATCGATCGCGCATTTGCTGAAGGTCGTGAAGCTGACGCAGAGACGGCGATCGACAGGATGCTGCACCCGAAGTGGAAGAGTGCATCCGAATGCTGGGACCAGTATCTGGTTGCAATGGGTCATGGTTGCGTCGTTGGTGTCGTTACGTGGTAGCAATCCCAAAGTCAGTCTCATCCACGGTCCAGGCGATTTACAAAGCCTACGAAGACGCAAACGAGTATTACGAGTCACTCGGCATCAGTGTCGGCGTGGCAGGTACGGAATGCGACAGAGCCCTGTGGTTCATGTTTCGGTGGGCCTGTGAGCCGGAGAAGGTTGATGGCCGCAAGGTCTCAATTTTCAGAACCGGCGACGCATGGGAAGAGCGGCTGGTCAGGGATCTCGAAGCCATCGGCGTCGATGTCTACGGTCAGCAGGATCGTATGCGGTTACTCGCTGGTCATGTCCGCGGAAAACGTGACGGCGCCGGGGTAGGGGTTCCGGAGGCTCCGAAGAAGGAGCACCTGTTCGAATTCAAGTCGAGCAAGGCGAGTGACTTTCGCGACATCGTCAAGCGCGGCGTGAAGGATTCCAAGCCGCTCCATTATGCTCAGTGCCAACTCGGGATGCATTATTTCGGGCTGGAGCGCTGCCTGTACCTGGTCGTTAACAAAGACACTGACGAACGGCATTCGGAGCGGATCCATTACGACCTTGAATATTGCGCCAAGCTGCTCGCGCGGCTGGAGCGGATCATTGAGATGGACGAGCCGCCAGCACGGTTATGCACGAAGCGAGATGACTTTCGCGGCATGCTCTGCCGGCAGGCCTCGGTTTGCTGGGGTGAGGATTGGCCGCGGGCAACGTGTCGCAGTTGTTTGCACAGCACGCCGGAAATGACCGGCAATGCGCATTGGAGCTGTGCGCGATGGTGCAAGCCGCTGAGCGTGGATGAACAGAAGGCGGGCTGTGAGGCGCATCTGTTTATTCCAGCTGTCGTGCCTGGCGAGCAGATCGATGTCGACGAGGAGCGGGAGACCGTGACTTACCGGTTGGCGTCGGGTGAGATTTGGGTTGATGGGGAGTGAAGCGTTGCGAACCTATTGGCGGCACCCGGAAAGCGATAGCTACTTCGCAGCAGACGAGTATCCCGGCGAAGGTGACGGAATGCTCGTTGAGCTCGATCTGGAAGAATACCTGGAGCAAATACGAGATCACTTTCTGGCACTTCCGAAGCCTGTTCGTGTTGTCGTGTTTGGTGGTCGGGACTTTCGCGATCAAGACATGATGGATGCTGCTCTCGATGACTTTGAAAGGGACATCGGTTTCGCGGTGTTGATCGAAGGTGAGGCGCAAGGCGCGGACCTGCGGGCGAAAGCGTGGGCGAAAAAGAGAGGCATACCTGTCGAGCCGTATCCAGCTGACTGGGATGATCTTTCGCATCCAGACGCGCGCGTAAGAACCCGCCGCAATGGAACAGAATACGACGCAGCAGCAGGCGGCAGGCGCAATCAGCAGATGATCGACGAGGGCAGGCCGGATTGCGGCATTGTCTTTCCAGGCGGATCCGGAACGGCCGACATGAAAGACCGCTGCGAGCTCGCCGGGATACCTGTTTTTGAGATTGGGGAGTGAGTCATGAAGGCCAGTGAACTGGAAAGCAGGTTGCGCGAACTGCGAGAGAAATACGGCGATTTGGTTGTTTTAGCCTGCAGTCATGAGGATGAAATAAAGCACATCAACGTGCTGGACGAACACGGCTGTATTTACGGCACGTATCACGACGGGAAAAAGCCGACGGAAATCTTTATGGAATCCTAACCGCTCCTGTCTCGCCGCCTAACCACCACCACACCACCACAGAGTCGCCATGAATATCACCAAACACGAATTCGACAAGCTCGTCCTGAGCTACCTCCCATTCATGAGGCAGCAGTCTCGCAAATGCGCCTTCACGGAATACGACAGGGAAGACTTCGTCTCCGAAATAGTCACGCTGGCATACAAGCGTCGCGGCAATTTCGACCCTGACAGAGGCAGTTTCGGCACCTGGATTCATTACATCGCACGAGATGTCATGACGACGTGGGTGAGGCGGCACCGAATGTCGAAGTGTGTCGTCTGCGTCGGCGATGCTCCGTTCGAACTGATCACAGAGCCAAACCAGGAGGCCGTTGTAGACCTGTCTCGCGTCGGTGGTCAGGACAGCCGCGAGGCCGTGCTTTGGGCGTTTGGCTATACCTGCGAAGAAATCGCAGCCGTCGATGGCGTGTCCAAGCAGCGCATCAATCAGCGCACGAAGCGGTTCTATGAGCGTAACAAAGAGGCTGCTTGATGGATCTCAGATATTATCAATCTGAGGGAGAGCAGGCCGTCTTTGATTACTGGATGGATGAGGACGGCAACCCTCTGGTCGATTTCGCGACCGGCTGCGGGAAGAGCCTGCTAGCCGCATCGCTCATCAAACGGTTGCTCGATGGTTGGCCAGACATGCGGATCATGGTCGTTACGCATGTCATGGAATTAATCGAGCAGAATTACCTCGAGCTCGTTGGTTTTTGGCCAATGGCACCAGCCGGGATCTACAGCGCCGGGCTCGGGCGGCGGGACTCGCGCGCTCAAGTGATTTTCGCTGGCATCCAGACAGTGTGGAACAAGCTGGAGCAGATCTGCAAGCATGGCGGCATTGACGTCATCATTGTAGATGAGTGTCACACCATCCCCATCAATGACGCCACGAGATACGGCCAATTTTTCAAGATGGCCCGTGAGATCACACCAGACTTGAAAGTGGTTGGGCTGACCGCGACGCCATACCGCCTGGACAGCGGCAGGCTCGACGAGGGCGAGGACCGCATCTTTGACAAGGTGGTCTACACCTATGGCGTTGCCGATGGTATCAATGATGGCTACCTTGCGCCGCTTTCGTCAAAGGCAACTGCGACGGAGCTTGACACGAAGGGTGTTGGCCGCCTTGGCGGTGATTTCAAGAAAGGCGATCTTCAGAGGGCTGTGGACAAAACGAGCGTCACCAGCGCTGCGGTCGACGAGATCGTTGCGAAAGGGGCTGATAAGCGATCCTGGCTGTGCTTCTGCTCCGGCGTTGATCACGCGATCCATGTGCGAGACGAGATCCAGTCGCGCGGTATCACTTGCGAGGCGATCACCGACAAAACCGGAAAGGCGGAGCGTCGTGACATTCTGGCCGCGTACAAGAACTATGAGATCCGTGCGCTCACGAACAACAACGTTCTGACCACCGGGTTCAACCATAAAGGCGTCGATCTGATTGCCTTTCTGAGGCCTACGCTATCTTTGAGCCTGTATGTCCAGATGGCGGGCAGGGGCACGCGCGTCCTCTATGCGCCAGGCATGCCGCTCGAGACGGCGGAGCAGCGCAAGGCTGCTATTGCGGCAGGACCGAAGCCGAACTGCCTTGTTTTGGATTTTGCAGGTCTCGTGGACAAACACGGCCCGATCGACATGGTGAACCCGAAAGAGCCGGGCAAAGGAACCGGCGAGGCGCCGATAAAAATCTGCCCCCAGGAAGAGGGCGGCTGCGGAGAAAAAGTGCACGCAAGTGCACGCGTGTGCCGTGAATGCGGTTTTGAATTTCCGATCAACGAAGAGCCGAAGATCAAGGACCACGCCTCCGACGCCCCCATCCTGTCATCAACAGCACCCGAACCGCGGCAAGTCACGCGTCGCACGTTCCGCTTCCACGAGGGCAAGCCTGGCAAGAAAGACAGCGTTAAAGTGACGTACATGATTGGCTTGACGCCAATCCCTGAGTGGGTTTGCCCTGCCCATGAGGGATACGCGAAAAACAAAGCGGATCAATATTGGAAGAAACACGGCGGGGATGAGCCCTGCCCAGAGAACCCACTGGAATGGCTTGAGCGACAGGCGGAGCTGAAGGACACGATTGAAATCAAGGTCCGACCAAAGGGCAGGTACTGGGAGGTTTGTGGCCACACCGTCGAGCTGGATGTGCCAGATGCACAGCCTGTGGATTGGGCTCAAGAACTGGAAGACGAAATTCCTTTCTGACTCGCTTGACAAATTTGTAAAAAGCGACTAGCTTGGAATCATACCAAGTGAAAAGAAGTGAGCAATGAAGCCGGGAGGTCGAGATGTAGACCGCAGCGCGATGCGCGCACCCTGTGTGGCAGACTACTTGAAAAAATAGAGTACGAGCTCGACCGTCAGGAGCAAAGGCGACGGAGGCGGGACCTGCCAGAGTGCCAGTTTTCTGAAAGGAACCCAGAAATGCAATTTCTTCTGATCGTCCTGACTCTGTCAGGAACGTTTGAGGTCGATCGTGTCTACGACGACAAAAACGCATGCCTCACACAACTCGAGTCCCAGGTGCTCTCGCAGGAGCGCACCGGCTGGATGTGCAAGCCGTATGCCTACGAGCCGGAGTTGCCGAAGGCCACGCGCTAACCACTATGCCAACCTCACCAATTACACCACAGGGGTGAATCATGTTCGTTGTGTTCGATCTGGACGGCACCATTGCCGACATTACGCACCGCGTGCACCACGTCAGCGGCACGGGGAAACCGAACTGGAAAGCATTCTTCGAGGAATGCGTCGACGATCTGCCCGTGTGGGAGGTGATTGACAGCCTAAGGGCTCATTTGGTCGCGGGTCATCGCGTTGAAATCTGGAGCGCTAGAAGCGACGAGGTTCGCGAGCAAACCGAGCATTGGCTGCAGTGGAAGGCCGGCCTGTCGCCGGATCTGCTGAAGCATATGCGCGCCGCGGACGACAACACGCCTGACGTCGAGCTGAAGCGCTTCTGGCTGCACCAGGAAGATCGCAAGCCCGACGTTGTCTATGATGACCGGCAACGCGTTGTCGACATGTGGAGATCGGAAGGGGTCACCTGCTTCCAGGTCACAGAGAACTGGGAAGCGCCGAAGCGGATCGCGCCCATTCGCAAGACGTTGTTGACCGTCATGGTTGGGCCGGCCGGCGCGGGCAAGTCGACATGGTGTGAGAACAACATTCCTGCCAGCGAAATCGTTTCGAGTGACGAGCTGCGTGAATATCTCTGCGGTGATTTCCGCTGTCAGGATCGCAATGACGAAGTTTTCCAGGCTCTCCATGAACTCGTGCGCGCCCGTCTGAATTGCGGCCTGCCGGTAACAGTCGATGCCACAAACCTTCGTCGGCGCGATCGACTGGCTTGTGTCGCGCTGGCTTCGGAGGACACGCATGTTCGCTACGTCGTCGTCGATCGTCCGCTCGAGGAGAAGGTCAAAGACGGCGGATGGCGGAACGCGGTTGTGATCGGTGACAAGACGCTTGTCATGAAGCACCACGAGCGCATGCAGTCCGTGCTGAAGGATGTGCTGCGCGGTGATGGTTTAAGCAATGTCTATGTGCTGGATGAGAGGGAAGACATGCGGAGGGCCGCATGAGTGAATCCAATGTAGAGAGCTGCATTCTGGATGGCTGCGATAAGCCAAGAATGTACGCTTCAGGCATGTGTGGAATGCACCACATGAGAGTTAAGCGAAACGGCGATCCAAACAAACTCCGCGGTACGCCGCGAGGGCAGCAATTGAAATTCTTCAACGAGGTTTTGTTGAAGTGTGATCTGGAAGAGTGCCTTGCCTGGCCATATTCTAGAGACAAGAATGGTTACGGAAAAATATGGATAAACGGCGGCAAGAAACTTGTTCATAGGGCGGTGTGTGCATCTGTACATGGTGAACCGCCAACTGCGGATCATCACGCAGCGCATTCCTGCGGAAACGGTAAACATGGTTGCTGCAATCCAAAGCATCTTCAGTGGAAAACTCCGTCCGAGAATGAGCAAGACAAAATAGATCACGGAACTAGCAACCGCGGAGAGAGGTGCGCGAGTAGCAAGCTTACCGCAGGAGATGTAATTTGGATACGTTCACATAAGGGTACCCCAACTCGTGAAATCGCGAAGAAATTCGGAGTATCTGTGAGAACCGTACAAGACGCAGCTAGTGGAAAAACTTGGTCCTGGCTTGATAGCGCGAAGGCGGCCTGAACCAATGCGCATCGTCACCGAACCCGAATTTCGTGAGCGCCTGACATCGATCCTGGCCGCCGCTGACACAGGCAACATCGGTTGCGTGACTGGGCCGGGTCGAAGCGGGGCTGTCGCCGCGGTCTACGCCAGCCATTACCTGCGTGTGCCATTCATTCCTTACGGCTCGGCGGCTCCGGATCATCTTGGGCAGATGCTGCTGATCGACACGGCCCGACAGTCCGGCCGAACGTTACGAAAAGCCGAGCGTCGTTACGACGGCGCCCTTGTGATTGCGTGCTTCGAAGAGCCTCCGCGCGTTGCGTTCTGGTACGAAGCGCCGAAGCCACAGAGATACAAACATGAGAGGGCGGTATGAACGGGAAGCACCACGATTTGTACCGCTGCAATCACCATCACCCGATCAAGGACGATCAGTCATTCGTCGATTTCGGGACGGGCCGCTTCGTTGCGGACAACGCGCTGATACCGCTGCTCAAGGCTTTAAATGAAGCCGGGCTCAAAACCAGGACTCACAATTGGTCAGGGGAAGGCGAGGGCGGTCACGCCTTCGTCTCGATCATTCTCGGGCCAGATGTGCGGTTTGAGATCAAGACGGTAGACGAGATTGACGCGGCTCGCTCGCGGTTCAACGGCGATGTTGAACTGCTCATCAGCTGGCGCGTTCCGGAGGCCACATGACCACCAAACACGAAACCATGACCGAAGAGGGAACCTGCCCACGCTGCGGAGAAAAGGACCTGTGGCGCGAAGACGCTGACGTTGGCGTCGGGATCATTTACGGCCCCTGGGGCTGCCCGCACTGCGGCTGGTCTGAGTCAGAGGAATACGATCTGAAGTTCGGCGGCGGCGTGCAAGACAACGGATCCTATTTGGACCCGTACGGCGGCCTTCTGCCGGCAGGGAACCCAATCGCCAAGATGCTTTCCATGGAGGCTCGCAAATGATCATCATTCCAGAAAAAGAAATCGTGCTTGTCACCCCTCCGAGGACTGGCAGCACTTCCATCTCTCGGCAGGTGCTGGCGAAGTATCCCGAGTCCTTCATGGTCTATCGCCACATGGAAGTCGACGGCGTGCCGTTCGGTTACGACCGCTGGCGGCGCGTTGGTGTGTTCCGCGAACCGATCGCGCGGCTTTGGAGCGTGTATCACTATTGCAAGTCGGTGGCGATATCTGACCGCGGCACTCCGGCCTGGCGGGAGAAATTGCTGGAGTCCGTCTCCGTCCCGTTTGAGCAATGGCTGGTCGAAAACGCCATTCCATTTACGGATCCGTTTGACAGTGCTGGCACGGACTACTTTCCGAAATACGCGGTGCGTCATCCTATTCCGGAAAATCGGAAAAGCCTGTTCGTCTATCTGCGTCCGGACCTTGGTACGGAAATTCTGACCTATCACGAGGCTGTGGCAATGCTCGGCCTGGATGCGTTCAAGCGGATGAATGAATCAGGATGTGGATCTGCGCCGGATTTCTATGAGTTGAGCCTGCAGGCCAAGTTGCACCTGAACACGTTCTTCGACTGGGATTTTCAAACGGTGCTCAAATGGGGACTCGCGGCATGACCTACCCAATCATCAGCCACATCGACGAAGTCCTTCCGTCAGTCATGGAGCGCGACGAATTCGTGATTGCCGACAAAGACGACTACACCGTCATCGACTATGTCTACACCCTGGAAGACACGTTTGACGATCCGATCCGCAAGGAGTGCCGAGGCATCAAGTTCGCTCCTGATGGATCCGTGCTCGCCCGCCCACTGCACAAATTCAAGAATATCGGGGAGTCGCCCGAGGTCGCGCCTGCCGCGCTGGACTTCACCCAGCCGCACACCATCACTGAGAAGCTTGACGGCTCCATGATCCACAGTGCCATGATTGACGGCGAAGTCGTCTTCATGACACGCATGGGTCGCACGGATCACGCGCTCACGGCGGAGCGGCATCTCACGCCGGCTGTTCGGGACTATTGCGCCGGGCTCCACCGCGTTGGGCAGACGTGCATCTTTGAGTGGACCGCGCCAGACAATCGCATCGTTATCAATTACGAGGAGAGCCAGCTGTCTCTTCTGGCGGTTCGGAGCAATCGGTACGGCACATATGCAAATCAGGCAGGCATGGTGTACGCAGCGGCGCACATGCAAATCCCTCATGCTCGCGGTTTCAATCGGCATCACACCAGCGCCACCGATTTCCTCGCCTACGTCCGCGACCTGAAAGGCCTAGAAGGTTTTGTCGTCCGCTTCGCTGACGGGACATGGGTCAAGGCAAAGGCGGAGGACTACGTCTTGAAGCACCGCGCCAAAGACAGCGTCACGCAGGAGAAAAACATTCTACGCCTCGTGCTGAATGGCGAGCTCGACGATGTCTTGCCTGTCCTCGACCCGAGGACCGCGGACAGTGCCAGGCGCTATCGCGATGAGGTGTTGAGGGGAGTGGATGGGACTGCGCGAGGCCTTCGCACCATTGTCAACATCCACGCAGGAATGAGCCAGAAGGAATTCGCCACAGAGATAGCAGCCGGTGCGGCCGACTATTTCAAACCGCTCCTGTTTCAGGTCCGCGCAGGCCGCGATCCGCATGAGGCCGTTCGATCGCTCATCGAGCAAAAGGCAACGTCTCAGACCGGGGTTGACTCCGTCAGGGGTTTAATCTGTTCTTCGTGGGCGGCTTGACAAATTTGTAAAAATATGCATACTGCGTAGACCAAACCACCACCACACCACACGGGGTTTCTCATGTTTGATCAGGAAGACGATCTCTCGCTCGGCTGGGCGCTGAAGCAGTTCGGTTACGGCCTGCTGCTCGGGCTCGTGCTGATTGTTCCGCTGTTCATCGCAGCTGCAAAAAGCGGGTGGGTGCAATGACGGCCGCCCAGAAAGACGCAGCCCAGCAAGCCGAGCCCGGCATCGGCCACAACGGCGCGCCTGAAGACACGTTCGAAACGGTCAAGAAGAAGATTGAAGACCTTTTCGAAGAGGCGAAAAATGCCTGTGACGGCGAGTCGATCGACAATCAGGACATCGCGGACTACGTGACGAAGGTTCACGACGATCTGCACAAGGCCGGCAAGGAAGCCGAGGATCTGCGCGTCAAAGAGAAGAAACCTCTCGACGACAAGGTGAAGGAAATCCAGGAGAAGTATGCGCCGCTCTTGGCCGATACCAAGACCAAAAAAGGTCTCGTGGTTCTGGGCAAGAAGGCATGCCAGGAACTCCTGACGCCGTGGCGTGAAAAGCTGCAGCGCGAGAAAGAGGCCGAGGCGAAGCGTGCCGCAGACCTTGCCGCCAAAGAGAAGGCGGAAGCCGAAGCTAAGATTCGCGACAGCCGCGGCAATCTGGAAGATCGCGTCGTTGCTGAAGAGCAGCTGGCGCACGCCAAGAGCCTCGAGAAGACAGCGAAACGCTGGGGCAGAGCGGCCGAAACCGGCACAGGACTTAGAACTGTCTGCGATGTCGAAATCACAGACATCGGCAAGGCGTTGGATTGGGCCTACGCAAAAGCACCGGAGAGTTTCGAAGAGGTCGCGCTGAACATGGCGAATGCCGCGGCGCGCGCAGGCACACGCGAAATCGACGGGTTCAAGATCACGGAAAGGAAGGTGGCGCGGTGAATGTACGGAGTTTCCGAAACGCTGTCGCCATCCTCCACAACTTGAGCCTCTGGGAACTCGAAGAGGCTGGTGTCATAGCGCGGGGCAACAGCAAGGCGTGGTCTCGCTTCAACGACGACATAACCACATTCATCCTGAAACTCGGCGACAAGCAGCTGGAAGCCCTGTGGGGTCTCGTCCAGGCGCGTCAACCTGATCAGTACAAGGAAGCCGGATGACGACTGAGAACAAAGATTGGGCGTGGGGAAAGGCCGGAATTCTCAGCGGTGGCATCTCTGAGCTCGAGCCGGCTATAGCAGAGGCGCTTCGGAAAGCATTCCAGTCTGGCCGAAAGTCCGCGATCAGGGAGGTTGCGGAGAGGTTCGAACCGCGGGTGGCAAACCATAACCGAGGATACGCGGAGTCACTGCATGACTATTGATGAGTGCGGTCATGGGTAAGCGCTCAAATTTCGAGCGTGTCGGCAACGACTTTTACCGGACTCAGGATCTCAGAGCCCACAGAACTCTCCTGCCTCATCTGCCAAAAGGTGCGAGCTTCGCCGAGGTGGCGGCTGGATGGGGTGATTTGGTCGGGCCGTTGATGCGGGCTGGTCATGACTGTGTTGCGCGATACGACATCGACCCATGCTACCCTGGAGTCGTCGAAAAGAACGCTCTCGATCTAACCGTGGCCGATCTGAATGGTGCCGACCTGATCATTACAAATCCACCATGGACGCGGACTTCTCTGCATCCAATCATAATGCATCTGTGCCAGCTGGCGCCCACTTGGCTGCTGTTTGATTCAGATTGGGCATACACAGATCAATCCGAGCCATACATGAAGTATTGCACCGACGTTGTCTCAGTCGGTCGCCTCATCTGGATACCGTTTACGAAGATGGCCGGAAAAGAAAATTGCTCCTGGTACAGGTTCGACCGATCGCCGCTCGACAGAACGATCTTTCATCGTCGTGTCGATAGTGATGCAAACCCACGGCAACTGAAGCGCAGGCTCGTCTATGCATGAAACGCGATAGTGGAAAAGCGCCATTCAAATCTAAATGGACTGCAGAAAAAATTTTAGCAACAGCTAAGGGTTATGATTCAAAAAATTCGTTCAGAGCGGGAAACTGCGCGGCGTACGGTGCGGCATATAGGCACGAATTTGGAATCGAATATTTCTGCGGTCATATGAAAAAGAATTTCAAGAGATGGAATTTCGACGATATTTTGAGGGTGGCTCGACAATATAAGACCATCAAAGAATTCAGAATTGGCGATTATGCAGCGTATTCGGCTGGATTACGAAGTGGCCGAAGGACTGAGTTGTATTCACATATGAACAAGAAGAGAAACGAGATACCAAGATCTGTTTACATTATTGAGTCCACAGATGGGCGCAGCGCTTACGTTGGACTCAGTTGCGACCCGAAGCGGAGATATAGAGAGCACAAAAGGCGCGGGAAGAGTGCGGTGAGGGAGCTGATCTCCTCTGAACATAGGTTGAGAATTTTGGCTGAAGACCTCACTGAAACCGACGCCCAGGAACTAGAAAAGGCCACTATAATGGAGCTCGCCGAAAAAGGCGTCACAGTGCTAAACGCTGTTTCTGGTGGCGCTCTCGGCGCCCTAGGATCTTTTCGTTGGAGCGAGCCTGACATTCAGAAAGAGGCACTGAAGTACAAAACCATCACCAGTTTTCAGCGCGGAAGCCCAGGCGCATATGGAGCAGCGACACGAAGATTTGGAGGCGTTGAACGATTTAGCAAACACATGAAAAAGCTAAATTACTGGGATGCCAAATCAATTGGAGACGAAGCTCTGAAATACAAGACGAGAACCGAATTTGAGAAAATCATGGGAGGGGCGGTGAACGCAGCAAGGAGGCTTGGAATTATGGATAAAGTTTGTTCACATATGTCTAAACGAGCCTGCGTCGATGCATGAACCAACACACGAAAACGGCACTCCATCTGTTTGCTATTGCTGTGGTCGGCATTCTGTCGGTGTCGGCATCGGCACCGTCAAGCTGCGATCAGACGAGACATGGAAAGGCGACCCGAAGTTTCTCTGCACGGAGTGCATCATGATCCTTGAGCCCCTGAAGCAGTTGCGCCGGCTGGATCCATACGAGGTCGATGCACTCGATGCCGGCATGGATGCGGTGGGCGACTTTCTGGAGCAGATCGGCAAGACGGACTTTTCCGAGATGGATGAGCTCGAGGTGCGCATGCTTGTGAAGACGGCCTGGATGGGCTGTTCAGACGGGATCCGGACCCTGGTCAGGGAGCAGGTCCCGCCGTTCTGACGCACCGAGGAATGACCACCACAGAAAGGACCACTGCCATGAAATACATTATCGCGTTCTGGATTGCCGGGACTCTTTTCGCGCACGGATTTGTTGGTGCCGACGTGGTGCCTCGTCAAGAAAGTGTAGCCGACGCAGCTGTTTTTACCATGATTTGGCCGGCTGCTGTGGGGCTCGAGCTCTCGCGGCGCGGCGTGACAGTCAAGACGGCGGATCGTTTGAGGTGACAGCCTACGCGATACAGGCTGGCGCTTTACGAACAAATCCAAGTAGTGGCCCAGACGGAATAGGGGTGCAGCCTGAAATTGCTTACACCCTCGAAGCTCGCTCAGAAGTACAACTTGTTCTACCTGGCCCGCGGGGGGGGGTAATGAATAAACCAATTCAAAATGAAGCCCGTACCTGTTCGCCACTCCGCTTCCTGTCGGTTTGCAGCGGTATCGAGGCTGCGTCGGTCGCATGGGGCGAGCTCGGTTGGAAGGCTGTGGCCTTTTCCGAGATAGAGAAATTCCCGTCTCAGGTTCTGGCGCATCACTACCCCTCCGTGCCGAATCTCGGAGATTTTACAAAGATCGATACCGCCACGCTTGGCCGTGTTGACATCCTGTGTGGTGGCACGCCTTGCCAGGCCTTTTCCGTCGCAGGCTTGCGCCGCGGACTCGAGGACGAGCGCGGAAACCTTACCTTGAAATTCGTGGAGCTTGCGCATGAACTTGCTGGTTTCGGCAACACAGACGGTAATGGACTTCGAAACGTTGTGTGGGAAAACGTCGTCGGAGTGCTCTCAGACAAAGGTAACGCCTTTGGGTGCTTCCTTGCCGGACTTGTTGGAGCGAATGCCCCCTTCATTTCAACCGGACCCAAGCCAGCAGACGGAAAGTCAAACGGATTTTGGAGATGGGTCAAAGAACTCGGGAGTCATGTCACGCGGTGGCCAACCAGCGGGGTGGTCCATGGGCCGAAAGGACGCGCCGCGTGGATTGTCAAGGACGCACAATTTTTCGGAGTGGCCCAACGACGCCGTCGTGTGCTCGTTGTCGCAGATTTTGGACAGGGAGCCGATCCCGCAGAGGTTCTATTTGAGTCCGGTTGCGTGCCGCGGCATTCTCCGCCGAGCAGAGAAGCGGGGGAAGGAGTTGCCACAGATGTTGCGCCAAGCCTTGTTAGCAGTGGCCGCGGAGTAGAGCGGCCGGGAGATACCAGAGGGCAAGATCCTGTTGTCGCATGCTTCGGAAGCTCTGGTGATGGCTATTGGCGCGAAGGTGTCGGGCCGCTACGAGCCAGGGAGCAGGATAGTCATGAATCGTTGGCGGTGTATGCACCAGATCTCGCGCGTTGCGTCGCAACGCGCGAAGGCTCTTCGCTCGACTACGAAACGACAACCATGCTGGCGGTTGGTGTCACTGGTAACGTTGCTCATACCTTGAAGGCTGAAGGTGCGGATGCAAGCGAAGATGGCTCAGGCCGTGGCACGCCTATTGTTGCCAAAAGCGTTGCTATTCGTGGGCGAGATGGTGGAGCTACTGCTGAACTTGGTGGCGATGTCGCGACAGCACTTCGAGCCAGCCAAGGCGGTGGTGATAAACCGCACGTCTTGAGTTTCGACTGCAAAGCATCCGGCCAGAGCGGTTTTGGCGTTGGCGAGATCGCATCGACACTGAGGGCTATGGGTCACACTGATAGCCACCAGAATGGAGGCGGACATCTGGCCGCCGCCATTGGAGCCAGAGTTCGCAGACTGACACCGAAAGAGTGCGAGCGTCTGCAGGGCTTTCCGGACAATTACACCCGAATTCCGATGAAGCGATACGATGCCAAGAAGGTCACCAAAACACGGCCGGAAGACATGTGGGAACTGCTAGACGGTGAGTGGTGGCTCATGGCTGCGGATGGCCCCAGGTATAAGGCGCTCGGGAATTCGTGGGCAGTCCCGAAGTTTGTTTGGCTGGGCAGAAGGTTGTCTCAACTCATGCCGGAAACAAATTTAACATGACTCTCTTGACAAATTTGTAAAACAGTGCAGAATGCTTGTAACAGATTTGGAGAGAGCATCATGTTTAAGAAAATGACCGAGAGAGAAGCTCAGGAAAATGTCACCGCAATGTTGGCGGAGACACCGAGGAATGCGCGTCAGTTCGTTTGGCGCGAGGCCATCAAGAGCGATCGACTGACCGAGGAAGCCAAAGAGGTTTACCGGGAGGCGCTTCGCAAGGATGGGGCAAAGGTTTGAGGCATGAAAACCCACTACGAGCGCTACCGCGATGACTTCTTGCGGTACGTGCCACGCGATAGCCGAGATGGAATGTCTCGTCTTTACGATCTCACGCCGTTGGCGTTCTACGCGCGGCTGTTCGATGAGCAAGACAGATTGAACGGCGCAGGCGCCGGAAAGGGAAACAGCGATGACCAGAGATGAGGCGCGGAAAGCCGCAGAGTTGATGCAGGCCTATGCCGATGGTGCCGAAGTGGAATGGTGCTTCCGTGGCACGCTTCGGCCGGAGTGGCACGAGGATGAGGCGCCAACGTTCGACTGGTACTCCTATGAGTACCGCGTGAAACCGGTTGTGCCTGACAGCATCGACTGGTCGCACGTCGCGCCGCAATACAAGTGGATGGCGCGGGATAAGAGTGGGGATTCGCACGTATTCAGAAGCAAGCCTTTTGGCCAAGAGCATTATTGGGGAACTGGCGACTACGCTATCCGGGCCGACTCCTTCACCTCCTACACCCGCGGCACCACGGACTGGGAAGACAGCCTCGTCGAGCGGCCGGAGGGCGTGTGATGAAACACCACCTCCAGACAGCCCGCGCTGCCATCCTCGATCGCAACAAGCCTTCAGCAATTCGCGCACTTCGCGCGGCTCTGGCGGAGGCTAACCAGGCGCGCAGGAGTGACGTGCGCTCCTATGTCATGTCAGCAATGAACTATGTGAGGGTGATGTGATGGTCATGCACCCATTGGCGCGAGGGCAATTCGTGGATGCGAAAGATGTCAAGGAAGCGCGGGAAGACCGGAGTCTGTCTCTTGCGGAGGCAAAGGCCCTAGTTAAGAACAAATCGCTTTACAGCAGGCTTTTCGCCCTGCGGCACGGGGATGAAACTGCGTCTGTGAAAGTCAATGAAATCATCGACATCATGCTCGATAGCATCGAGGTCGGATGACTCTCACCCGTCGCCAACTCCTGCTCTGCGCCACAGTCATTCCAGCTGCGGCAGCACTACCAAAGCTCGAGCCGGGCATCCCTGTTTTCTACGGCGCGGATCTGGCCACCGATCCAGACGTTTGCGCCATTTACAGCCACGACGGCCGCGCCTGGCATTTCGTTCGCTACCTGACCGCTCCCAAGGAAAAGCATGACAACACCGCTTGATCTCGCGCTGGAATACGCATCGAAGGGAATTCCGGTTTTCCCCTGCAGAGCAGCTGCTGAGACGACTGACCAGGTAGACCCGGATACCGGCGAATTCATCACGCTCGAGGAAAAAACACCACTTACGAGCAACGGCTTTAAGGGTGCTACGACCAACGAGCGGATCATTAGGACTCTGTGGGAACGGCATCCCGACGCCATGATCGGCATACCCACGGGGGAAAAGTCAGGGCTGTGGGTGCTCGACGTTGACAACAAGCACGGCAAGAATGGCGACGCGTCTCTGGCTGAGCTCGAGTCCGAACACGGCGCCTTGCCAGACACGGCGCGCGGCAAGACAGCTGGTGGTGGCTCGCACTACCTTTTCAAGCACGTCTCCGGGGTTCGAAACCGCGGCGAGATGGGCGACGGCCTCGATGTGCGAGGCGAGGGCGGTTACATCATCGCGCCGGGCAGCAAGTTGGCAAGCGGGGCGGAATACGACTGGTACGAGGACTCGCCTGGTCTGTCGCAGATCGCTGACGCTCCGGAATGGTTGCTCCATATCGTATTGCCCAGAGCTGACACGCCGGCAGCAGCGCCGGCAACCAAGCCAACGACCACCTCGCTACCTCCGCAGGAGAATCCGACCTATGTACAGGCCGCGATCGACGCTGAGCTTGCTGACCTCGCTTCAGCACCTCCCGGCACGCGCAACAACAGGCTGAATGACGCTTCGTTCTGCCTGGGGCAGTTCGTCGGTGCCGGCGTCGTCAGCGAATCTAACGCACGAGCATACCTCGAGGCGATCGCGCGACAGTGGCCCAACTTCCAGAAGTCAAAAGGCACGATCAGCCGCGGCTTGAAAGACGGGGCGCAACATCCACGATCCATTCCGGCACCGACTGGCGTTCCGGAGGACAACACGCGGCTGGTCGACATCTCGCGCATGATCGAAAGCGGTTTGCGCAAGAAGGACGCACCGGCTACCAAGACAGACGAGCCAGAGGCCAAGCCGCCTCTAATCCTGGCGACGCCGTTTGAATGGAAGGATCCGACAAAACTCCCGCGGCGCGAATTCCTGTTCGGCAAGCACTACATCCGCAAATACGTCAGCGTCACGGTTGCGCCTGGCGGCCTTGGCAAGACCAGCAACAGCATTGTCGAGGCGCTGGCCATGGCCACGGGTCGCGAGCTTTGCGGGGTCAAGCCGGAGAAGCGGGCCAAAGTGTGGATTTTTAATGCTGAGGACCCCCGCGACGAGCTCGACAGGCGTATTGCTGCGGCAAATATCCATTACAGGATCAGACCTAGCGACCTGGAGCGACAGCTTTTCGTCGATACGGGTCGCGAGCAGGAGCTCGTCGTCGCGATTGAAGACAAGAAGTCAGGCGTCAGGATCATCGAGCCGATCGTCGAGGCGGTTGTGGAACAGATAACGAGGCACGGCATTGATGTCATGATCGTGGATCCGTTTGTCTCGACCCACGGCGTCAATGAGAACGACAATGGCGCGATCGACAAGGTGGCCAAGCTCTGGGCGCACATCGCGGATCGCACGAATTGCTCAATCGACATCGTGCACCACCTGCGCAAGGTCGCGGATCGTGAGGCAACGGTTGACGATGCTCGTGGAGCTGTATCCCTGATCGGCGCGGCGCGCTCGGTGCGGGTTCTGAATCGCATGTCGCCGGATCAGGCCGCATCAGCTGGAGTGGACGACAAGAACGGCTACTTCTCCATCACCTACGGCAAGGCCAACCTGACACCGCTCTCAAGCAAGCTGGATTGGCGGAAGATGGAGTCTGTCGGGCTCGGGAACGGGGAGGGCCTGGCAAAGCCCCAGGATCACGCACCGGTTGTCACAGACTGGGCATGGCCAACAGCGGAAGACATCGCGGCGGAGCACGCCAAGAAGCTGCCGGCCGTGAAGGTTCTTCTCGATAACGGGGCATACAAGCGCGGCGCCCAGGCCAAAGACTGGGCCGGCGATGCGATCGCTTATTCGCTCGGTCTCGACTCCGACGATAAAGCCACACGCAAGAAATGCGGCATGATCTTAAAGGCATGGCTTGATTCCGGCGAGCTTGCCGTTGTGGCGGAGAAGGACGAGCTCAGCCGCAAGAATGCGGAATACGTGAGGAGTGCGGGATATGCAGAGAGGCACAGGGATGCTGACTGAAGCAGCAACCCAGGAAAACATCGAGCGCGCGGATTATCTGCGCGGAGTTCTCGCCGAATCAGCGCACTCGTTTTCAGATGGGCAAGACTTCGTGCGCGTGCCTGTCGCCAGAGACTTGGATATCAACTGGGAAAACCCTGAATCTCCAAAGGGCTCAGTTCCAATCGATGTACACGAGTTCCGCAAGAAGTCATGCGGCTGGTGGATCAAGGGACGGTGTTTTAATGCGCGCAGGATCGAATGCGAGGGACTGATCATCGCCGCGTGGTATGATGGCGACAACGGTGTTGTGCAGCTATACGATGAAATAGGAAAACCTGTGCCACAGTAGTCGCGGCAGCAGAGCCAGCCTTCGGGCTGGCTTTTTCGTTCGTGGGACGGCAAGCTTTTATAGCGGGCTTCCCTTTTGGCACAAAGGGCAAGACTCGCGATCATGGGACTTCGCCATCTTGTGCGCCATTGAGTTTAGAGAGCTGGAAAGAAGCTGTATACGTCGAGAGATTTGGCGCACGAAATGCGGGTCATCACTCTCGGCAAGCGCCTCGATCAACTCTCTCATGAGAGGACCAACTCGGTTATCACCAACATTGGCCCAGTACATGGCGTCTTTCGTGATATCACTCATTGATGGTCACGTACTCAGGATCTGCGTAGAATACGTACTTCATATCGGGCTGCTTGCTCGCCACATAGCGCGGCTCTCCACGGGAGTTTTCTTCCAGCTCACCGACGAAGATCTCAAGTTCTTTATCATTCCTTTTGAGTGTAGCTGATTTGATGTTGGTCATTTCCACGTCTCCCTTTCGATGATTTAGTTATACAAATTTGTCAAACCAATGTCAAATAGAAAATACAAGAATTTTGTATTTTCATTCATAGGCCGGCAATCCGTGGAGCAGGGCGGTGCATGCCAGAGCTGTGCGCTTATCGGCGCCGTTGCGCTTCATATTGACCACGCTATTTGCAGACACTCCAAGCAGCGCTGCGATATCCCTGTCTGTTTTTGCGTGGCCCGAGGATTTCATTTCGGCGAGCCACGCGGTGAAGGATGCGGGAGTCATGCAACGTATTTCCCCCTCGAATCTATCCAAGATCCGTATTTCCGAACGGCTCTCACCTTGTCCATGTAAATTTTGTGATGCATTGGGAGATGCCGATGCTCTGCTGCGTGTCGAAGCAGGGAAGCTATTGCTGCTGGCGCAATAGGTGTTCCGTTGTTTTGAAGGCGTGTAAAGCCTTTATGATACGAGAAGCCCGGCAAGGTATGATTCCGCCGGGCTCTAAATGGGTGATTAAATTTTACGAGCACGAGAAAGAGCCTCACGATTTTTGCGGTTGCGAATGCGGCGAGCTTTGATTTCCACGGTACGACCCGCTTTATAGTCACGGATGACGGAAGCAGACGGAGATTGCGCCCAATACTGCGCAAAGGTGTCTTCCTGGTCGATTGCGGCCAACTCATTCTTGAGTTCCTCTGCGCGTTCTGCCTTGATCTGTTCCATGTTCATTTCCGTATCTCCCTTGCTGATGACCCGTTATACAAATTTGTCAGATCTGAGTCAACAACAAAAATACAAAAATCTTGTACATTTATTGTTTGACAAATTTGTCAGATGGTGTCAGTCTAAGCGCAACACCACAGGAGATACGGAAATGACACGCACCAAGTTTAAAGCTCTTCTCGCAGCCAGCAAGGCAAAGGTTGATGCTGGTGTCCTTAATTGGGGTTCGATGATTACCCTGACGCGCGAGTTCATCAAGCGCGCCGAAGAGAGTGTTCGGCCTGTTCCGGGCTACGCGAATTGCTCCAACCATACCGATCGCCTCGCTGACATCGAGTTCGGCAAGCAGAAGCTTTTAGAAATCAGGGCGACATATGCGTGAGCAATTGCGCACAAGCCAACCCAAAACCTAACCAACCCCGCTTCGCTCCCGAGGCGGGGTTTTTGCTGCGCTGGACCACAGATATTCCCGATCGCCCGTGAGTTCGCCCACGAGATCGTCGATGGCCTCAAGCGTCGCTGTGGCGAGCCTGTAGGGCGGAGAGCCTATGCGAGCCGTGCTGCACACCTGTATCGCGCTCTCACGCCCCTTGCGCAGGCCTTCCAGGGCTTTCTGGGTGTCTATGTGTCCGCGTCTCCGGGCCATGCCGCAACCTCTTTGTACCTGTTTTGTTCTAACTTACAGCAGGCGCGGAGAATTGCAACGTGCCAATGATGGCACTTATACCCCACAGACTTTGTGTTGTGCGCCAGGGTTGGCGGTTAGGTGATCTGCGAAAGTGCGAAAGTCCAGCAAAAACAATACTTGCGCAGGATTTTCCGTTGTTTTTCAACGCCTGCCTGCGCAGTTCTCACAGCCACCCGCATAGCCGCCATTTTATGGCTGCGCACTTCTTGCGCATTTCTATCAAATTTGCGCATTTCGAATTGCGCAAATAGGCCCAGGAGACACCTCTACATACCTGCGAAAATATATGCGAATTTCATGCGCATACTTTGGTGCGCACTGATGTTCGCAATATAATTTAGCAGGGGTGTTAGAAAGATAGGATTTGAGACGCGAGAATTGCGCAAATCGAAATAGCGGCCAGCCGAAAGCGGACAGCCGACTGATTGAAGGCCGTCAACTCTCACCAGCCATGTGCCGGCCGCTCGGCCTCCCGCCTGCCGCACACGCGCCTTGACAAATTTGTAGAAATGATATACACACCTTTCCACCAGCAAAAACCACCACGAGGCATCCATGGAAGATTCGAGCAAGCACGAGTTCAGGGTCGGCGATCGCGTGACCTGGGGGACCAGGTTCACGAGTTACATCATCGACTACATCGAAGAGCGCTCGGCACGAATGAAACCGGGATCTGGAATTCGGATGGAGGACGGGGCTCAAGTTGTGGGTGACGACGGTCCGTGGGCATTCACGAACGAACTCATTCTCATCGAGCCTGCGGCGCCTCCAACCCGTTACTTCCTCGCGGGCGACAACAGCGGGCACGACTATGTCGTTCCCGTCGAGCACAAAGAGGAATGGTTTACCTGGCTGGAAATCCCGGAGGATGACGAGCGGAGCTGGGATGTCCCGGAATTCGCGAGGCAGGTAGACGGCGGGCTCACATTCACGGATCCGAAGGACGACTGATGGCGAAACACAAATGCCCGAACAGGTTTAGCGGGGAGGGTGCGCGCGGCGGCTCTTTCTTCGAAATCGAGGAAACATGGGAAGGCAATACCCATCTCATAGTTGGCCATTCCTGTGTGATTGTCCACAACGCGGATATTCCGATCACATGGCTTGCTGAGCTGATCGCAATTGCGACGGAGCACAAGGACGGAATTGCCGGATTCCTGCAGGAGCACAATTGGTCCGGCGACAGCTATGCCCTTATGTGCGATCCAGTGAAAGAGCAAAAAGGTGCGGCATGACCAGACTCCCGGATCACATCGCTGAGCAACTCCTCGCAATCGGCAAGGTCGAGCATGGGCGAACGCATGAGCAGACCGACGAGATGCACGTGAAAGACTTCGCAAACACACTTCGCATCACACGCGAGTCCTTCGGAACGGAAGGCGACAGGTATTTGCATGGCGTTTACTTGAGCGGCACGGCAACGGTCCTGTGTCACACAGGGACAAGCCCGAATTCCAGCGTCCATGCCGACATCATCACCGGGTTGTGGAACCACTTCGTCGACATCGCAGATGCTCAGCAGAGGGACGCGTTATGAAAACCAGCGTGACCTACTTCACGTGGCAAGGCGTCAGCTATGTCCGCTACAATTCCTGGGACGGCCAGGGTCGCTATTCCACCTACACCGAGCGCTACAGCGGTGGCTAGCGCAAGCCAGCAGACCACGCGCATCGCAGGCAAGCGGGTGGTTATTCGCACCAGCGCGAAAGGCAAGGTTTCTGTCAAAGACGCGTTGCCGGAGGAATGGGAGCTTCAAGCCTCCCAGATCCGAGCCCTGAAGGCCCATCCGGATTACGGCAAGCGTTTCCTGACGGCCGGGGATCAAAACGCCAGCAAACGCGGGGCAAAGGCCCAGGTGCAAGCAATAGCGGCAGGCATGGAGGCAGGCGAGGCCGATGTTCGGATCTACCTGCCGCGCCAACGCATAGGACTCATCGAGAACAAGGTCGGTAAGGCCGGGCTGACAAAGAGCCAGCAGAGACGTCACCCCATGCTTGAAGCGATCGGGCATCGCGTTGAAGTGGTGCGGGCAGTCACAGAGGAAGATGCCGCGGCCCAGGCCGTGGCTCTGGTTGAGAAATGGTTGGAGGAATGTGATGTATCCTGACAAAAAAACAGCTCCATGGGCAGTGCCGCCAAACAACGGTATAGCCCTTACTCGTGACCTTAAACAGGTGGAAGTCACCGACGAAGGTTGGCAGTGTTTCGGCGCAGGTCGCAAGACCCTCACGGCTTGCTTCCCGGATGGAAGCCAAATTGAGTGCGATGTTTCAAATATCGAGTTCAAGCCAGGCGAACCTGCCAGCATTACCGTGCAGTTCCCAATCGAGGCCGGCGACGTGATCTGGACAAAAGATGGCTACTTCGAGGCCATGCGTGTTTTCGAGGACGCCAAGGGCAACACCTGGATCGACACCACAAATGGTGCATATCCGCGGGACAATGTTTTGCTGAGCAATGGATGGTCTGGATGATTTGGCCAAGCGAATACAGCCCGCAGTGGCAGAGGCATTTTGCCTGGTTTCCGACACACGTGGACGATGGAGAAAACTGTGTCTGGCTGCAGCCTTATTGGGAGCGATACGTGCGCAGTTCGAGCCAGTGTGATTATTGCGGGGCCAAGGACGTGGTAGGGGTTTGGGAACGCGTTTCGGTGATGCCGGCATGACCTTTCGTTTGAAGCTGTACCGAGTCCAGGTCGTTGGCTTCGCCGACGTGAACTATGCCGCAGCGTCTCGCGGGAAGGCTATTGCCGCTGCCTGGCGTGATTACAGTCATGCCTACGACGTGCCGTTCAAAGAGTTCCTGAAAATCGCTGCTGCGCGTCGAGCGCAAGAGCCTGACGACTTCGGAAAGCGGATCACGGTTGGCGGCGAGCCTGCCTATCTCGTGACCGGCGTCTACCCGAACCCGAACGGTTACATCAGGTTTGCCCGCGAAGACGGCGAGCAGTCCCTTTTCAGCCACCCAGCGGACGTGGTTATGGATCCACCGCAGGCATCTTAATAAACGAAACCGCCTTTTCCTTAATTAGCAGGCCAGTGATGTACACCACAGAAGACCTGACGAAACAGGCCCACGAGATGGCCAACAAGCTGCTCTACCGGTCTCACAATCAGATCCCGGTGGACGATGCGGTCCAGATCGCAAACCTGTTGCTCAACCTCGCGGAACGGTTCGAGCCGGAGCCGGAACCTATTCCCGAAACCGTCTATTCGTCATACGGCATATTACCTCGTGTTTAGCTTGACAAATTTGTAGAAATGGTATACATAGCGAGAAACCAATCGGGGAATCGCAGTGTCATCAGTAGCACTCAGCGAGGCGCAGCAAGCGCAGCGCAAAAAAGAAGAATCCAAAGCGGTCACGAAAGCGGCCAGGAAGATCAAGAAGCGCCAGTCGATCGGTGATGACTGGGACGGCAAAAGCTCAGCAAACAACATCAATTGGCCACTTGCAACGGCCCTCATTCGTGAGGGCAATCAAGAGCTCCTGAAAGCGGCCATGTTCTATCGCAAGGTAGAGGCTCAGGCACACAGCAATCCACTGATTGGCGGTGGTGGCAGCGTTGATATGCGAGAGGTCATGATCGATCGTGAGACGCGTATTCGCCGAAACGGCGAGATTGTTCAAGCCGACATCCGACAAAGCAAGGCTTCTGGAGCAAAGGTCAACTGCGGAACTAGAACGACCAAGGCCGACGACAAAACCAATCCAGATGACATCAAGGCGCCGATACAAGGGGCGTGGAGTGGTGATCGTGCGGTAAATGACAGGATGGACGCCGAAAGGCTTTATCCGCGTCTAGAGCAGCTTCTGGGGCCAATTCTGGGGCCTTTCGAAGAGATGGTGTGCGATGGCTTGACGTACGAACAAGCGGGCAGGCGCATGGGGGTCGGTAACGAGGCCGGCGCAAGAGGGGCGGCTCAGGCTGTCGCACACCTTGGTTTGGTTCGAGTTAGAGACTTTGCCGGGAACGTCTCGCGGGATGATTTGCGTGGTGCCCTATAGGTCAAACCGTCTCCCGTCGTTGGTTATATAGGAAGTAGGTTCTACCGACGCGCCGAAGTCATAATGGCCAACGGACGGTGATGCTTCTCTTTAGCGCTGCCAATGGTGGCGCTACGGAATTCTGAAAGGGAAAAAACAATGTGTCTGGTCGATCCGACTTACAAGGACTCGCGCGTTGTTCCGCTTGTTTCGCGTAATCCTCTAGACAAATTGTGCAAAGAACTCAGGCGGTCTCAGCAGTGTTTTTGCACAGGCAGAGGCGCTGATGGTCTTTGCAAATGTGAACGGATGCAGGCCGCTTGTGATGCGAACGGCGGCTACATTATTCCAAAAAACATCAAGCAGTTTGTCCGCGAGGTCTATTGCGGAGCGAAGCCGCGTATCCGTGTAAAGGCTGGATCACGTCGCTGGTAACAAAATAGTGCCGCACTACTCCTCTGACCGGATCAGGCAGCGAACGTCTGGGTCATGCGTGTGCGCAGCCAACCACAAAGGCAGTCGCTTGTCTTGTGGAGTTAACGCGGCTGGAGCCTGACTGCGGCAGGTATAGCAAACGCCAGCTAAGGCTCGCGTGTACATCCGCAGCTTGTTCGATCACTGTGGCGCGATAATCGCAGCCTGGTGGCCTCGCTCCCGGCTTATCCTTTCACCGGTTGAGCGAGGCAGCAATTATGTGTCCTGACTAATGTAGTCGAAGGAATTCTTTATGGCACACGCCGACATTGAAGCCAGAAGAGCATATGGTAGGGCTCATTATCGAGCAAACAAAAGCGTGTACAAAGAAAGGGCCATGGCCCACAAAAAGAAAGCCGCAATAAAAATAAGATCGCTTATATGGGATTACCTAAAACAAAACCCTTGTATCGATTGCGGCGAGAGTGACCCAACAGTCCTTGAGTTCGATCATAGAGACGACGAAAATAAGCTTTTCAATATTTCAGATTGCGTAAGCAGCGGATACGCCGCTGGTAAGGTGTTGGCTGAAATTGAAAAATGCGATGTTAGATGTGCCAACTGCCACAGAAGGCGTACAGCTAAGAGCTTTGGTTGGTTCTGTGGGCAGATCGAGCCCACATTGCACTAATCCTAATGCCGGTATAGCTCAGTGGCCAGAGCGGCTGTCTTGTAAACAGCGGGTCGCAAGTTCAACTCTTGCTGCCGGCTCCACATCTCGGCCTACCGTATCCGGTTACAGCGTGTAGCTCAGAAGGGAGAGCGCCGGTTTTGGGAACCGGAGGCCGCAGGTTCGAGCCCTGCTACGCTGACCAATCCACACAGGGTAGCGCATGGGCAAGCACACACACCTATACAAGCTGGCTGTGTGGCGCAGGCTTAGAAGCAGGCAGCTGATCAAGCAGCCGTTGTGCGAGTACTGCCTGGAAAGCGAAGAGGTAACAGCGGCCGACACTGTCGACCACATCACGCCACATCGTGGCGACATGAAGCTGTTCACTGACCCACTCAATCTCCAATCCCTCTGCTCACCATGCCACAACAAGCGCAAGCAGCGCGAGGAGGCAGGGCAAGACGTGATCGTATTTGGTGCGGATGGCTGGCCATTGGCCTAGCTCTTGATGAGCGGATCAAGAAAAGTCAATAGCAAAATAAACCAAAAAAAATTAGAAAAAAGATCATTTTTTCAAAGATATCGCTTGACAAATTTGTAGAACTTTGATATCATTGAAGGTTTTGGCGTAGGGGGGGGGATTCGATCCTTGGGGATCGCCCATCCTAGGACCGGCGCGGTCCCGTTCTGCACGCATCTGCAATTCATAATATGACCCCAACTTGTGGTGAAATAGGAGTTTTTCTATGCCGCGCCCCAGAAAGCCGCGCGCCAAGGCTGCGGTCGAGGCGTCGGACAAGATGAACCCAGGCCGATTCAAGGATCGGAAGGAAGTCGGAATTGACTCGCCTCTCGGGGCTCCTCCGGCTTGGTTGAAGGACACAGCCACCTGTAAGGCTCGATCGGCGTGGAAGCTGTTTCAAAAGGAAATGCCATGGCTGAACGGTTCGCACCGCATGCTTGTCGGTATGGCATCCACTCTGCAGGGCCGAGTCATGACGGGGCAGGAAGTCGGCGTTCAGGCCCTCAATCTCTTACGCCAGATGCTTGGCCAGATGGGTGCTACTCCGGCCGACGCCTCGAAAATCACACTACCTGACACAGGTGACGACGACCCAGATGAAGAACTCTTCAAGCGGGACGGCGCTTGAACGAGTAAACGATTATGCTCGCGCCGTCCTAGATGGCGAAATCGTTGCGGGTCCGCATGTGCGAAACGCTTGCCGCAGACATTTCGACGACCTGGAAAAAGGTCACGAGCGCGGGCTTTGGTTCGACGATGGCGCGGCCCAGCACGTTTTCAATTTTTTCGAGCGCGGCCTAAAGCTCAGCGAAGGACAGTTTGAAGGTGTTCCATTCAATCTTGCGCCGGTTCAGGCGTTTAAGCTTGGCTCTCTATTTGGCTGGAAGCGTCAAGATGGATCTCGTCGATTTCGACGTGCTTACATCGAAGAGGGAAAAGGTAACGGGAAGTCGCCTTTTGCTGGTGGGGTCGGCCTCTACGGTCTAACCGCTGACGGCGAGCCAGGCGCACAAATCTTCGCCGCGGCGGCCACAAAAGATCAGGCAAATATTCTTTTCCGCGATGCGATCAAGATGCGCGGCAAGTCACCCGCACTTGTCAGCAGAACGAACCCGAGCGGCGGGCCGGGCAGGGAATACAATCTCGCTCACCTGAAGTCTGCTTCGTTCTTCCGCACTCTGTCGAAAGAGGCAGGGAAGACAGGCTCTGGTCTCCGCCCGCATTTCGCGCTTTGCGATGAGGTGCACGAACACCCGAACCGCGACGTGATGGAAATGCTCGAGCGCGGGTTCAAGTTTCGCCGGCAGCCGCTGCTTTTGATGATCACGAACAGCGGCAGCGATCGAAACACGGTCTGCTGGGAAGAGCACGAACATGCTGTTCGTGTCGCAGCTGGCACGAGTGAGCCCGATGATGATTTCACCTACGTTGGAGAAATCCTCGACGACAGCACGTTCTCCTATGTGTGCGCCCTTGATAAGGACGACGATCCGCTCACAGACCCATCCTGTTGGGTAAAGGCCAATCCGCTGCTCGGCGTCATTCTGACCTTCGATTATCTCGAAGGTGTTGTGGCGCAGGCGAGGCAGATTCCGGGAAAGCTGAACGGCATTCTCCGGCTGCATTTCTGCGTCTGGACGGATAGCGACAAGGCTTGGATGCCGCGATCGACGATCGAAGGCGTTATGGAGGAGTTCGATCCAGAGGTCGAGCACCGCGACAAGAAGCTCTTTCTCGGTTGTGACCTTTCCGGCTCGAAGGATATGACGGCATTGGCCGGCGTGATCCAGACCGGCTTCAAGGAAATGGTCAAGGAAGACGGTTCCACCGTCATGTTGCCTACGTTCGATGCGTGGGTAGACGCCTGGACACCGAGGGACACTCTTTCCGAGCGCGCCAGACAAGACAAGGCTCCGTATGAGCAGTGGGTGGCAGAGGGCTGGCTGAATGCGCCGCCAGGGCCGCGGATCCGGAATGACTTCGTCGCGGCTCATGTTCAGCACCTGGATCAGATTTTCGATATCCAGTGCATCGCATACGATAAATACGCGTACGATGCTTTTCGGGTTGAGATTGAAAATCTCGGATTGACGTTGGAGCACGTGCCGCATCCACAGGGTGGCAGGGTCAGGGCGAAGCCATCAGACGAAAAAGTCGAGGCGGCCCGCAAGGCCGGTAAAAAAGCCCCCCTAGGGCTCTGGATGCCTGGAAGCGTCTCCGAGCTTGAGAACATGATCATCGACGGCAGGATCCGGTTGCGCCGCAGCCCGGTACTCATGACCGCGATGATGGGCGCGACTTTCGATCACGATCCTCAGGACAACAGGTGGTTCGTCAAACAGAAGGCGTCGGTCAGGATTGACTGCGCCGTTGCTTTGGCAATGGCGGTTGGAGCGGCTGTCGACAGCGCTGAATCTCAGCACGACTCCCTCTACAAAAAACGGCCGCGGTTCACTGAGATCTAGCATGAAGAATACGCAAATGAACAAATTTGTCAGTTTCTGCCGCGCAGTTGCTCGCGACCTGACCGCCCTTGCCGGCGTGGCGTCGGTGACTTACGGCGCCTGGCTGGTTTATGAACCGATGGGCTACCTCGTGTTTGGTTCGATCGCGCTTGCCGCGTACATCGCGCCGATGATTGCGGGGAGTTGATGGCAGGGCTTTTTGATCTTATTTTAAGCACGAAAGACGCCATCACAAAAGACAACATCACGACATCCAAAGAGCTATACCAGGCCATGTTCAGTGGCCCGGAGAGTGATACCGGTGTTGCAGTGTCTCCGGAAAGCGCGATGCGCTACACGACGGCTTTGAGCTGCGTGCGTGTGCTTTCGGAAAGCGTCGCTCAGCTGCCGCTGATGCTCTACAAGACGCGAAGTGATGGCGGTAAAGATAGAGCGGATGGCCATCCGCTCTATCAGGTTCTCCACGACAAAGCGAACGGCTGGAATACGGCTTACGAGTACAAGGAAGGCCAGATGGTCAACCTCGCCACTCGTGGGAATGCGTATGCCTATATCAATCGCGACAATAAGGACAGGGTGAGGGGACTTGTACCCCTTAATCCCGATGCTGTCGAAATCAAGCAAGATGTCGATTGGTCGCCTGTCTACTCTGCGATCATGCCAGACAATAGTCGGCGTATGCTGAAGTCGAATGAGATCCACCATATCCGCGGCCCAATGCCGATCGGATACAAGGGTCAGTCGATCATCTCCCTTGCCAGGAATGCAATTGGGCTTGGCCTGGCTGCGGAGAAATTCGGGTCTCATCTCTACAAGAACGGCGTAAAACCTTCTGGCGTGCTCAAGCATCCCAGCGCGATTGGTCCAGAGGCCACGCAGGCGCTGCGGGAGCAGTTCGAGGAGAAGTACGGCGGCTTGGCCAACAGCAGCCGACCACTGGTGCTGGAAGAGGGGATGGAATGGGTCGCGCTGTCGATCAATCCAGACGATGCACAGTTCCTTGATACGCGCAAATTCCAGCGCTCCGAGATTGCCGGCGTGTTTCGTGTGCCGCTGCACATGATCGGCGACCTGGACAGATCCACGAACAACAACATCGAGCATCAATCGCTCGAGTACGTCATGCACTGCCTGATGCCGTGGCTGGTGCGCATCGCGTCCGCGGCGAACCGTGATCTCTTGACAGCAAGAGAGCGAGCCGAAGGCTATTTCTGTGAATTCCTTCCAGACGCATTGCTTCGCGGCGATTTCAAGAGCCGCATGGAAGGCTACGCACAGCAAATTCAAAACGGAATTCGAAGCCCGAACGAAGTTCGCTCTCTTGAGAACATGAATCCGAGGGAGGGCGGCGACGAATATTGGCGTCCAACGAACATGTTCCCCCCAACAGAGGGAACGCCGGCCGCCGCGCAGGGATAATTTATGGACAAAATTGATTTCACTGCGCCTCTCGGCGATCGTCGGGAGCGCTTTTTCGCGCGTTCCGTTGGCACAAAATTTGGTGCCGGAACCAAAAGAAATGAAGGCGGGGAGACCCAGATCGATCTCTACGACGAGATTGGATACTGGGGCGTCAACGCAAAACGATTTCGGGAATCCCTGCGCGGTGCCGGTGACATTGTTCTTCGAGTGAACAGTCCTGGCGGTGACGTTTTTGATGGCATTGCCATGTACAACGATCTTGTCGCGCACGATGGAAACGTACGCGTCGAAGTCACGGGCATTGCCGCGTCGATCGCATCCATCATTGCGATGGCTGGTGACGAAATCACGATCGCGCCGAACGCGTTTTTCATGGTGCACAACGCCTGGACGATCGGCCTTGGAAATCGCCACGATTTCGAAGAGCTGGCCGGCGTCCTTGCGAAGATCGATGATGCTCTTGCAAGAACTTACGTCTCGCGCACCTCAACCGGAATTCGATCCATCAAGCAAATGATGGACGATGAAACCTGGCTCACAGCCAAAGAGGCGATTGAGTTCGGTTTTGCAGACAAGGAAATCAAAGTCGCCGACGACGGCGCAAAAGCAAAATTCGACCTCTCGGTTTTCGGGTCTGTGCCGGATGCGCTGAAATGGCCATCCGATGACAGCTTCGATCCCGAGACGGAGCGAGACTGGGAACGGCTGGTCATGCAAGACGCTGGCTATTCGCGTTCCAAGGTTCGCGCGCTTAAGCGCGTCCTGAAGGCGTCAAGCGACGCAGATGACACCACGCAAGACGCTGGCGTCGACCTTAGCAAACTGGCAGCTGCGGCTCGCGAGCTCGCCACGATCTAAACCAGGTGCCCACCAAGCACCGACTCCACCACAGGAAAATACATTGCCAATTGACGATAAGGTCGTCGAGCAGATCTCGGCTGACATCAAAAAGCATGGTGACAACTTCAAGGCGCTGCAGGACGAAACCAAGCGCGAACTTGAAAACATGCGCTCCGAACTCGACGCGGCCGGCAAAAATGTCGATCCGATTGTCGATGAAAAGATCAACAAGTTCTCCGCATCGATCGAAGAAAAGACCAACGTCCTGGAAACCGGCCTAAAGGCGGTTGAGGACGGAATTAGCGACCTTGAGGCGGCTATGAAGCGCGTCGGCGGTGGTTGGTCTGGCGAAGACGCAACCAAGGAAGCCTCTGCTGCCTATGACTGGCACAAAGCGCTCCTGGTTGGCGACAACAAGCTGACCTACGACGCTGAGATCGTTCCGGACCTGGAAGCATACGCGGAGTACAAGAAGGCTTACGCCTCCTACCTGCGTGCACGCGAGGGTCGGAGCACCGACATCAAGGCCGCACTGTCCACCGGCTCGGATCCAGATGGCGGCTATATGGTGCCGACCGAGTCCTCCAGTCGCATCATCGAGAAGGTCTACGAGACTTCCAATCTGCGCGCCTATGCGACCGTTGAATCCATCTCCGGCAAAGAGCTGATCATCCCTCGCGATGAAGGCGAGTTCGGTTATGGCTGGATTGGCGAAACCGAGGCTCCGTCTGAAACCATGACTTCGCAGTTCGGTGAATCGAAGATCGCGGTTCATGAGATGTACGCCGAGCCTCGCGTTACCCAGCAGATGCTGGAAGACGGTGGGTTTGACGTCGATGGCTGGATCAATCGCAAGGTTGGTGAGCGCTTCGGTCGCGTCGAGGCTGCCGCATTCTTTAACGGCAACGGCGTCAACAAGCCTCGCGGTCTCCTGACCTACGATGCCGGCACAAGCAACGGGCAGATTGAACAGATCGTTTCCGGTGGCGCCACCACCGTCACATCTGACGGCGTCTACGACCTGGTGTTCAGCCTGAAGGACTTCTACACCATGAACGCACGGTTCATGATGAAACGCACGACCGTGCGCGACGTCATGAAGCTCAAGGATGGCCAGGGCAACTACCTGTGGCAGATGGGCGACGTGCGCAATGGTCAGCCGGCTACCCTGCTTGGCTACGAAGTCACTCGCGCCGAAGACATGCCGACCATCGCAGCTAACGCGCTCGCAATGGCGTTCGGCGACTTTGAGCGTGCCTACACGATCGTTGATCGCCTGGGCATCACGCTGCTCCGCGATCCGTATACCGCGAAGCCTTACACCAAGTACTACACGCGTCGTCGCGTCGGTGGTGCTGTGGTGAACTTCGAAGCTGTCAAGCTGCAGAAGATCGCTTCTTCGTAAGCAGTCCCAAGACTCAACAATCAGAGCCGCTGAATAGCGGCTCTTTTCTTTTCAAGAAACGAGGTTTTTAGCAGCCATGGCTGTACGCGATCTTCATAACAACATTGCGGCCGAGAATGCACTGGATTCCACCGCGATCAGTTCCGACACCACGACGAATGGTGAAATCATCGATACTCGCGATTACGAGAGCGTCGAGTTTCTCATCAAATCCGAAACCCTGACGGACGGCACCTATACGCCTTCCATCACCGAAGGCGACGAAGATGACCTCTCTGACGGCTCTGCCGTTGTCGCCGCAGATCTGCTTGGCACCATCGCCGCAGCCACCTTTGCAGCCGCTGATGACAATGCAGTGAAGAAAATCGGGTACAGTGGCACGAAGCGATACGTTCGTTTGAACATCACTTCCGCCAGCACGACCTCAGGCGGCACGCTCAGCGCTGTTGCGGTCAAGGGTCATCCGGCGCTCGCCGCGGTTGCCTAATGCTGCACAGGGTTAAGAAACCCTTCCCGTATGCCAAAAATGGGATTGAAGCAATCATGATGAAAGTCGGTGATGAGGCCGACTTTCATGATTGCGCCCCAGGCCTGGAGAAGGAAGGCTTGATTGAAGCCGCGGACAGCGGGAAGAAAATCGAGCAAAAGACGCCAGAGCAAGAGCCGGCCGAACAAAGCCAGGAAGAGCCTAAACCGCGACGCGGGCGCCCGAAATCAGCCGACAAATAACGATGGAGGCGTCAGATGAGTCTTCGCCTCATTTCGATGGATTCGGGAAATCTACTGACCAGGGATGAGGCGAAAGAGCATCTTCGCGTCTATCACGACGATGAAGACGACTATATCGACGCCCTCCTGGCCGTAGTGACCGAAAACTTTTGTGGCGAGCAGGGATGGCTCGGAATTTCTGTGGTTGAGCAGGTTTGGGAATATACCGCTTGCACTTTCCCTTGCGGTCTTTTGCGGATCCCGCGACCGCCGCTAAAGACGGTCGACAACGTCTACTACACGCCAGACACGGATGTTGAAACGGAGCTTCTGACGTTCCGCACGTTCGACGCTGAAGTGAAGTTTCGCGGCGGCTATATCCTGCCGGCGATCGATGAGGACTGGCCCGACACGAATGGTGAGCCGGCCTCGGTGAGGATCCGCTTCACGAGTGGTTACGATGTTGTTCCAGCGCCTGTCAAACACGCGGCAAAATTGATGATCGGAACTCTTTTCGATAACCGTGAAGACGTTTCCGAAAAGAAGGTCTACGTCGTTCCTCAGGCCATCGATCGTCTTCTCATGCCATATCGAAACTGGCCGGGTTAACCGCGGCATCACAAAGGATTTTCAATGTCTCTTACGTCCGAACTTCGTGTGAAGTTCAAGGCCACCGAAACCGGTTCAAATGATCTCGCTGCACAGCGTTACGTCCCCGAGCTTGAGAAGGTTCTTCAGTTCACGGACGGCACAACGGCCAACAAGGCCGACCTTGTCTGGGCCGACACGCGAACCATTGCCGCATCCGGCAGTGAAGACCTCGATCTCGCGGGCGAGCTCACCACGGCATTTGGCGACACGCTTGCCGCGGCCGAGGTGGTCGGCGTCATGGTTACGGCCGATGCGGGCAACACCAACGACGTTGTTCTGGGTGACGCGACTGCGCCGGTTCCGTTGCTTGGCGGCACGAACCCGACAGTGTCGGTAAAGCCTGGCGGCGTCTTTGTGCTGTTCGCTCCGAATGCGGCTGGCCAGTTCACCGTAGGCGCCGGCTCGACTGACGATCTGAAAGTTGCCAACAGCTCCTCCGGAACCGCAGTCACATACACCATAATCGTGCTCGCAAGGTCCGCTTAACTTGCCTTGGGTGCGGTTCACTCATGACTTCGACTGGCGCCCAAAATCAGAAGTAACGATCGCATACCGCGCGGGGATGACGAAGTTTGTCACCCGCGCGTGCGCGACTCGAGCAGTGGGCGCCGGCAAGGCAGTCAAGACCGGGAAACCAAAGGATGAGTGCAGGCAATAAGCGTGTTCTCCTGTGGTTTCAGGAGCGCTCGCTGCAAGACGATGGCTTCGGCAATATGATTGCCGGGGAATTCGAGACGAGGGTTACAGCTGCCGCAGAGCTTCGGCCGCTGCGAGGATCTGAGCCCGTCCAGGCGGCCAGACTGCAGGGACAGCAGCCCTACATCGCCAAGATCCGGAGTAGCGCGAAGGCACGCGATATTACGACCGCCTGGCGGGCCGTAGACGCGCGAAACAACGACCGAACCTTTGCCGTGATCGCGCCAGCCACTGACGACACCAGCAAGAACGCGTTTCTCGAAATTCTGATTCAAGAAGGGACGGCCGAATGACGGCGAAAATTCTTGGATTAAAAAGACTCGAGCGCAAACTCGCGCTGATGCCGGTGGTTGCCAAGAAGCGTATCCGGGAGGCAATGGCTAAGGGCGCTGATGAAATCGTGGCCATGATGAAAAATCTGGTCCCGGTAAGCTCTAGCGGCTCGCACGGAAACTCACCAGGAACGCTGCGCGATTCGATCGATTGGCGATGGGGGAGCAAGGCGCCGGAAGGCTCTGTGGTTATCGCAACGGTTCAGGGTGTCGGCGCGGGGCAGGATTTAACGCTCACAATCTACGCCGGCAGCAAGGAGGCGTTTTACGCGGCCTGGGTCGAATTCGGAACACCTTCGCATACGGCTGGCGGAAAGTTCAAAGGCGCTACGATCCCGGCAATCCCGGCATCACCATTCTTCTTTGTGTCCTATCGGGCACTGCGCAAGCGTACAAAATCGAGAATTACGCGGTCGATAAACAAGGCCGCAAAAGAGGTTGCCGCGAGTGGCTGAAAGCTCAGAATACGAACTTGAACTCGCAGTTATGGCGCGGGTCAAGGCAGACGCGAGTTTCGCAGGGTATTGCGCAAATCGTTTCTTTGATCGTGTGCCAGACAATTTCAGCACGTTTCCGTATGTGGCATTTGGCCCATCCGACAACACACCCGACGACGCCGATTGCGTTTACGCGGACGAGATCACTTTTCAGATCGACGTTTATTCGCGTGGCAGCGGTGAGGCATACGGCAGCGCTCAGGTCAAGAAGATCGCGAGCATCATCAAGAAACTTCTGCACGACGCTGAATTTTCCCTCACGGACAATGCGCTCGCAAACATCCAGCACAGGATCACCCGTTTCAGGCGTGAATCGGATGGCGCCACGAACCGCGCAATCATGACATTTATAGCCACGGTCGAACTAGGTGATTGACAAATTTGTAAAACAGACTACCTGCGAAATAAATCGTTAGGGGTCGAAAATTGATTTGTAAATCGTGTGGCCGCGAGTGTGAGCGGACTGGTGGCCGTCAATTGCGGTGCTCTGAATGTGCGATTGCTCTTCGTAGGGCGGGCGGAAAAGTTATAGCTGGCGATACAATAAAGTGTGTCGTCTGCGATTCTGAATTCCCCGCTAGGCAGGGCGGGAACAAGTATTGCAGTGAGAAATGCCGCAGAGCAATGGAACTGCAACGATACCACGAGAAAACTCGGCTAAAGGGCGCAAAGAAAATTGGCGACACAGTGCCGTGTCAGGATTGCGGCACACAGATTGTATATCTGGCGCAGGCTCAAAAGCGTTGCGACTCTTGCCAAAAATCCGCCCGTGATGAGATTCACAAGGAATACAAAAGGAATAATCCCGAACTCGTCAAAAAGTGGAGTCGGGAAAGAAGAGAGAAAGACAAGTCCGATCCACGACGAAGGGAACTAACAAGAGCGCGGGCCGCTCGCGCTGCGGTCAAGCGTCACGCGGACCCATGCAAAAGGCTGCATCACAGGATGAGCCAGCTTGTAAGGTCCGGACTTAAGGGTGGCAAGCAGGGGAAGTCGTGGCTTAGTATTGTTCCATATTCCCTAGAAGATCTTTATCGTCACCTTGAGAAACAGTTTTTGCCGGGGATGACGTGGGATAATATGGGAGATTGGCATATCGACCACATTATTCCGAGATCAAAGTTTACGTTTGAAAGTCATGAAGACGAAGAGTTCAAGCATTGTTGGGCGATAACAAATCTCAGGCCGCTATGGGCCGTCGACAACATTAAAAAGAGCAATAAAGTTCTAACATTGCTTTAGAGCACAAATCACCAGAACTACAGCAACCCGCCAGTTGGCGGGTTTTTTTATGAGGTTTATCAAGAGCAATGCAAGCTTCAACGACCCGCTTTGGCAAATTTCTCATCAAGCTCGGCGACGATAGCGACCCGATTGTTTACACCAGTCCATGTGGCTTCACTCAGAAATCACTGACTCTCAGCAAGGAACTTGCTGACGTTCTCATCCCGGATTGCGACGACCCCGACGCGGTTGCATGGATTGGCCGCGACGCGACATCAAAGTCTGCCTCCGTCTCCGGCGAAGGCGTTGTCGCCTCGGAATCCCTGACCACCTGGCTTGACGCATGGGAGAGCACATCTTCCACGCCGGTCAAGATCGAGATTGAATTCACGGGCGGCACAACCACGACCTGGACAGGATACATGCACGTGTCCTCGCTCAATCCGTCAGCGGAGCAGGGTGGCCGCGTCACAATGGCCATCGAAATGCAGAGCGATGGCGAACTGACCAGAGTCACTGCGTAATCCGGAATGCGCGACGCAAAAATTGATCTAACCTGGGCGGATGATGATTACACATTCCGCCTTGGTTGGGGTGAGTTGGTCGAGCTCCAGGAAAAATGTGACGCCGGGCCGTATGTCATTTTGAACCGCATGCAGAACAGTACATGGCTGGTTGAGGATATTTCCAACGTTATCAGGCTGGGCCTGATCGGAGGCGGCCTCGAGCCAGTAAAAGCTTTGCGGCTGGTGCGCCAATATGTTGAAGCAAGACCTCCGGTTGAGAACCTTTTGCACGCCATCGGAATTCTGTCAGCGGGCCTGCTCGGTGCGGAGGATGAGCAGCCGGGGGAGCCCGAAACGGAAGACGAGACGGAGAACCCCTAGACTCCCTTCCGAACGGCAAATTTCGTGTCTCCGCGATTTACGGAACGGGCGTGGTTATGGGGTTCACGCCGCAGCAGGTCAATCAGATGTCCATGTGGCAATACATGGCGGCGCTGGATGGCTACATAAGGGCCAACTCTCCAGATGATCAGAGCAGGCTTTCTGACAAAGAGGCTGATGAAATTTTCGCTTGGATGAAGGAGCGTGGTGACGCCTAGCGATCGTAGACACGGTTACAATCTTCTGCCGTCATCGTCTTTCTATTTGCCGAGTGTTCCTTGACGATCCATTCGGATATCCCGGTGACGGCGTACACGGCTAGAGATTCAGGCACTCCAGCGTCTAGCAGGGCTGATTTCAGATCGCTTAGAGATGCACGGTATTCGTATTCCGGGCCGCACATATAAGCTGGCCCGACACGCTTCATGGCGTCGTCTATTTCGTTCGCGTAAGCGCTGAACGTCGTCATTGCCACAAGCGCGGCCAAAACGGTTTTTTCATAACGATATATTGTAGGGCAAAAACATAATGGCCGCAACAGATCTCGAGCGGTTGGTTGTCCAGCTTAGCGCGGATGTACGCAAGTATCAGAAGGGGCTGGATAAAGCCAGAGGCATCACCAATACGGCAACGAGACGCATTGAAAGTCGGTTTGCTGCCATGAACAAGCGGATCGGAGCCAGCATTGGCTCCGCTGCCCGCGGTTGGGCTCTGGCGATCGGCGCAGCGCTTTCCGTGCGTGGTCTGAAAGACCTTTCAGACGCCGCGACCAGAATTGATAACTCGCTCAAGGTTGCCGGACTTTCCGGTATCGAGCTCGAGAAGGTTTACGGGAAGCTGCGAGACGCGGCAATCGAAAATGCTGCACCTTTAGAGGCCCTGGTTGAGGTTTACGGTAAGGCCGCGCTAGTTCAAAAGGAACTCGGAGTTAGCAGCCAAGAGCTGCTTGGATTTACGAACAACGTAGCTGTTGCGCTTCGTGTGTCTGGTAAATCTGCGGCCGAGTCGTCTGGCGCTTTGTTGCAGTTGGGTCAGGCTCTCGGTTCAGGCGTTGTTCGCGCAGAAGAATTCAACAGCATCCTTGAAGGCGCGTTGCCGATTGCACAAGCTGCTGCGCGCGGACTGGAGGAGGCTGGTGGTTCTGTAGCCAAGCTTCGTCAGCTGGTTGTTGACGGCAAGGTGTCGTCAGAGGCGTTTTTCAGGGCATTCGAAGCAGGGGCTCCCACACTTGCGGAGAAGGTGGCAAACGCTCAGTTTACAGTAGCTCAGGCGCTCGGAAATCTTCAAACCGCTCTCATTGACTCAGCTCGGGAGTTCAACAACAGCACTGGTGCAAGCAAGAATTTCGCTGACGGTGTGAATTTTGCCGCTAAGGCAATCAATAATTTTGATGTTTCCGGACTAATTGACAAGCTGTCCAAAGCGAATGCCGAGTTCGAAACATTCTTCACCAATATCGGCAACGCGTCGGTTTTCGAAGACCTGAACAGAGCGCTTGGCCTTCTGGATGAAGAAGGGAATGCGGTAAATCCGGATGTTTCGGAAGCCGAAACCAAGATTTCTGGCCTGGAACGCGAAGTCGAGCTTCTGCAGGCCACGATTGAGAAAAATACCAATCTTGGCTTCGATAACACTGAAGCGATCGCCCGTCTAAACGAGGTTCGTGGCGCGCTCGCCGCGCTTCGAGCAGAGGCGGCTGACATTCCAGCCACATTGCCGAATCCGAGCCTTGGAGATACTCCGCTTTCATACGGCCCGCCTGCGAGAAACGGCCCGAGTCGGAAGGCGGCAAAGACGGTTTCTCTTGATGATTTCACTCCGCCCGCTAAGTCTGGTGGCCGCGGTGGTGGTGGCAAGAAGAGCGGCGGTGCCAAGTTCGCTGATGATATCGCGCAAATCAGGGAGCGCACGGAAGCTCTAAAGGCTGAAACAGAGGCGCAGCGTGGGCTCAACCCGCTAATCGACGACTTTGGATTTTCGGTTACCAAGGCCAGTACAGCGCAGCAACTTTTGGCCGATGCAAAGCGCAACGGTCTGGAAATTACGCCACAACTTGCCGCGCAGGTTGAAGGGCTATCCACGGCATACGCTGCCGCGGTGCAAGAGTCCAACAAGCTCGCAGAGAGTCAGGATAAAATCCGCGAGCGCGCCGAAGAAATGGTCGGCCTGCAGCGAGAGTTGGCCGGCGACATTATCCGCGGCTTTCGTGACGGCAAAGACGCTGCGGAGATCTTTTCCAATGCGCTGACAAAGATCAGCGACAAACTGATCGATATCGCAATTAACGCTGCGTTCCCGATGCCCGGCAAGGGTGGCGGGGGCATTGGTGGGATTTTCACCAGCCTGCTTGGCGGGCTGTTCGGCGCATTCGACAAGGGCGGCTATACAGGCCCTGGCGGGAAGTATCAGCCGGCCGGCGTGGTTCACAAGGGCGAGTACGTCTTCGACCAGGACTCGGTCAGAGCGGCTGGCGGCCCTGGGGCACTCGACGCGATGCGCAAGAGGCTCCGCGGTTATGCAAATGGTGGGGCCGTTGGGGCTCCGTCCATTCCGTCTTTCAGCGGTAGTTCTGCGTCGAATGATGTTGTTCGCATTATCCTTCAAGACGACAGCGGCAGGATGGCAGAGATTGCTGATCAGCAGATCCGCACCAGATCCGGATCCATCGTTCAAGTCGCGGTGCAATCGAGCGTGAAGGCCGTCGATAAATCAATGCCAAGTCTGTTGGCGAATGCGAAGAAGAGGAATGGTTGATGGCTTTGTACTGGCCGCGGCAATTGCTGATCTCGCAAGAGCCGATGTTCGACTTCACGCCGGTTTCCTTGAGCGGCCCGATCTCCGGCACGTCAATTTCCGATGTGGTCGAGGGGGACTCCGGGTTTTGGAGGTGCACTCTCGCTGACATACCGATCAGGGGTGAGGCGACGGTGCGAGCCTGGCGTGGCTTGAAAGCTCAGCTGCAGGGCAGGGGGGCTCCGATTGTGGTGCCCTACTGTCGCAGCTATCAGCCGTTGCCAGTTGTTTCTGGCGCTTACGATCAGGTCGCGCACGATGATGATGCATTGTTCGACGATGACACGGGGTATGTCGGCGCCACCATGTTGGTGACAACCGACACAGCGCTGGCGAAGCGCGCGACGACAGCAAACATTACCATTCACTACGGCGACACGATCGAACCTGGTCATGTCTTTTCTTTTTTCGAGCGATTGTATGAGGTGAAATCGGTGAGCTACTCAAGTGAAGAGTTCGCGGAAATCACGTTCCGGCCGCCTCTGCGAGAAGCCGTAATTTCTGGTGATGAGCTCAATTTTTCGGATCCTGTTTGCCGTATGCGGCTGAAGGATGATCGGCAGATGGAGCTGCCGTTGAAGTCTGGACGCCTGTCGGTTCGAACCGTCGAATTCGTGGAAGACCTTTCCGCGTAGAGAGTCAGGAAGAATGGCATTTTTTACGTCTGATGAGGTTGAGGCGCTTTCGTCTCAACCCATCCGCGTTGCATTGCTCGTCGAGTTGAATTTCGACGATGAAACGATGGGCGTCTGGAACGGTTTCGACGAGTTAACCGTCAATGGCGTGGAGTATAAGCCTCTCTTCGGCGCCGGCCGCGTGGACGGCTTGTCGTTCGAGAATGCAACGAGATCCGACAAGGTGACCGTCTCCCTGAGTGGCGTCACAGACACGGCGATCGGCCTTGCCCTTGAGGATGCTGGCGAAGTGCAAGATCGCTTGATGCGAATTTACCTGCAGTTCTTCGATGACGAATGGCAACCCGTCGCTGCGGCGCCTTGTGTGTTTTTCGGATTCATGCAGCCGCCAGAGATCACGGAAACAGAAATCGAATTCGACGGCGACTCACAGAAGGTACGCACGATCGAAGTTGCTGCTGAAAACGTGTTTTTCAACCGCACAAAACCTGTCGGCGGCCGGTTCACTGATCGCGATCAACAAATCAGGCACCCAGGCGACAAGTTTTTCCAGTTCGTGGCGCCGGTTGTCTTCAAGACATTTACCTATCCGGACTATTGATATGCAGCAGAGCGGCATGGCCGACTTCATCGAACGCGAGATGCAGATTCCATTTTCGTGGGAGAATGCGAGTTGTGCAGCGATGGCCGACAGACGTGTTCAAGAGGTTATCGGGCGCTCGCCGCTCGCAGAGTTCGGCCGAGGTTATAACTCCGTTGATCTAGCGGAGCAGTGGATGGCTCAGCCGGGCGGTCTGATAAGGGCCGTAAAGGAAGTTATGCGCTCCTGCGGGTTTAAGCGCACCTCCGAGCCAGAGGAAAACGACGTCGGCCTTATCTACACACACGGAAAAGTTTGTGTGGCTGTCTTTGACGGGTCGCAATGGTTTTCCCGCGATGCAGATGGTTTCATCGGCGCAGACGTAGGCGCAACGATCGTCGCATGGCGAATTGAACCTCGAGGGTTGTAATAGTGCCTCAAGTTATTGCTGTACCTATCGCCGGGCTGCTTTTCAGCCTCGGCGCCCCCCTCGCTATTGTGAACACAGTTGCCGGCGTTGGTATTGCCGGTTCGATTTTTGGAGCAGCTGTCAGCATCGGCTTGGCATTCGGGGCTTCGTTTCTAGCGAACGCGCTGTTCTCTCAGGAAGTTCCGGCCTCCGCCTCCAACCCGACAGATGTTCAGCAATCCCTAAGAGCCTCCGCGGCTGACCGTCAGGTGTTTTATGGTCAATATCAGGCCAGTGGAAACTGGGTGTTCGCGGAAACGAAACAGGGTTCGTTTCACAAGCTTCTGGCGATTTGCCAAGGTCCGCTGGTTCAGCTCTTGAGTGTCAAGATCGACGACAATACCGTCACCCGCAACGGAAGCGGCATTGTGACGAGCTCGCCTTACAACTCCAAGGCACGAGTCGAGCTGAGATACGGAGACGGCACAGAGACGTATTACACCAATCTTGCCTCTGCGTTTTCGGAGTGGACCTCCAGCCATAAGGGTCTGGGAGTTGTTTCGCTTTACGCCACTCAGTTCCCGGTCGGCCAATCGTCGTATTACGACACGTTCCCGAATGGCATCAACACTCTTTATCGCATCGAGGGAAAGTTCACCAAGGTGACCAACATCTCGACTGGCGTGACGGAATGGTCAGACAATGCAGCAGGTGTGATCAAGCACTTCATGGAAAGCGAGAACGGGATGCGGATCCCGTCAGAGGTGCTTGATACAACACTCGCATCCGCTGCGTGGCTAACGGCTTGGAATAGATGCGACGACGATATCGACCTGAAAGCAGGCGGGACAGAGAAGCGCTATCGTCTTTGGGGGGCGTATAAGCTATCGGAGACGCCTGGCAGCGTTCTTGACGCCATGCTCAAGAATTGTGACGCACGTCCAATTCTGACACGTGATGGCGGCATGTCAATCGCTATTGGTGAATACTACGAGCCAACCGTGTTGCTCGACAACACCGTGATCACTGGCTTTTCAAAGCTGAGGCGCGGGAACAACGTCGCCGATGTCGCGAACAAGCTGACTGGCAAATGGCTTTCCAAAGATCAGGACTATCAGCTTACAGACATAGATGCGTGGATCGACGCAACGAGTGTGGCGGCCCGCGGTGAAATTCCAGAGGACTACCCGCTTGTTTGGACGCCTTCCCACAGTCAGGCTAGGCGACTACTCAAGATCCAGTATTACCGACTGAATCCGCTTTGGAGCATCACGGTAACGTGCCGCCTCAAGGCTATGGAAGCGTTCCAGGAGCAATTCGTTGCGGTTGATTACACCGTTGGAAATACTCGAATTCAGGGCGCGTTCGAAACTGACAATTTCGAGTTTAATATCGGTGACAACGGTATCCTGAAAAGCGTCACGCTGACGCTTCGCGCCATGAGTGCCGTGGCTTACACCTGGGACGAAGATCAGGAGGAAGGTGACGCTCCAGTCGTTGATGAGGCAGTCGTCGACAATACAATTCCTGCCGTCGCTGGCTTTGACGTAACGGTCGATAACCGTGTTGTCGGTGGGGTTACGGTTCCATACCCTGTCCTTGACTTTGATGATCCAGGCGATGCTTTGGTGACGGAGCTTCGTGGAAAGAAGACCGCAGACACGAACTGGACATCGATAACTGTTCCAGATGGTGCCACGAGCGTTGACGGGTTCATTATGGATGACGGCGTCGAATACGAATTTCAGGCGCGGTATATCACGTTAACTGGTCGTCAAGGTGCTTGGACATCAAGCATTACCGTTACCGCAACAGCTGACGAGACGCCACCTGGCGATCCAACTTCCGTTAGCGCTGTCGATAGTGTCGGGTCTGCTAATCTCGGATGGACAACGCCAAACAGCGCAAACTTCTCTCGTGTTCACATCTATCGCAACACGACAGACAACTTCAGCACTGCGACAGAGATTGGAAGCAGCCCGTTCTACGGCTCCCCGTCCACGGCGTACACTCACACGGATGGAAGCCTATCGGCCGGCAGTTACTACTACTATTTCACAGCAGCGAACTTCAGTGGAGTCGAGAGTGATCCTCCAGTTGAAAGCGGGTCTGTGACTGTGACGTAGGCCGGACCAGAAAACGAAACACATTGACCAACACAGGGGTGGCTTCGGCCGCCCCTTTTTTTTGGAAATTACATGGCAGTACTCACTCCAAATACCGAATTTCGGGATTACAACGTCGACGGTGTTTCGTCGTCTGGAAGCTACAAGCCCAAAAAGGCAAACATTCGCGCACTTCTCAATCAGCTCGCTACTGGCGCATCTCTCGGCGCGCTGATTTATAGCACGAAGGCTCAGCTCGACGCTAATACCGGTGCCACAGATAACCAGATGGCCTGGGTCGTTGCGGATTCGACAGGAACGAATAACGGCATCTATCAGTCGCTGAGCGGCTCCTGGAGCAAGCTTCGCAGCTTTCCAGATACTGCTGCAGTGCTGACCAATATTGGTGGCACAGCAAACGCTATCACGGCCGATACGGAAACCGGCGTCGATCCGTCTGAGGTGCAGATCCTTATTCTGCCTGATCCGCCAGGAACTAACACAAGCACAACGGTAACCATTGCTATCGATGGCGGCAGCGCAGAAAACATCAAGTCTGCGTCTGGGGCGGATGTTGCTATCGGCGACATTATCGATGGCGTTGGCACTCTGCTTTTCCGCTCCGGTTCGGAATGGCGACAGCTTGTCAGCTCGGCAGAGGGTGCGCAGTTTGATCATCAAGGTGCGTACGACAACGGGACCACCTACGCAGAGGGGCAGATCGTTACCGGTTCAGATGACAAGTGGTATCAGTTGAAGGTCGCATCCGCGACGGGCGATGATCCTGTTTCCGGTGGGTCTGGCGATTGGTTGGAAATTTTCGACGCTAGTTCGGTGTCCTGGACCAACGACATTGCCTCCGAAGCTGAAGCGAAAGCGGGGACTGCGTCAGATAAGGTGATGACGCCGGAGCGCGTAGAAGACAGGTTCGAAAAATCCATCATAACAGCGGCTGAGCTGTCCGGAACGCCGCAGAACTTGACGGCGTATGGTGGCGGTGTGCTTCCCATTCCGACAGAGAGCGGTGCGAGTACGGACGACCTGTTGGCGCTGATTGCTTCAACCAATTGTTACACCACATTCACGCGTGGTGTTTTTGCGGCTTCGACCTATTCTAGCGGCCGTGGAAACGTGTATTTCGGCGGGGCAGCACGGCAGTGCAAGCTTGATGTACCGCAGTCGGTTGCGCTCGGGTCCGAAGAATGTTGGGTCGTTGGCGGTTTTGGCGGCGGCGCATATAGCAGCCAGTTTACTCTCCTGAGCAACGAACGCTGCTCTTCTGTTTCAGCTCGATATGGTTTTGTGAGTGGCCGTTTTGCGTTTCTGGCGGCAAGTGCTGGCGGTTCTGTCGGTCGCGGAGGCGGCGATCTTCTTGACGTCACCGTTTCGAGCGGCGTCATCACGGCCATCGCTCCAAATGCAAATGACATGAGTTGGGGCTTCCAGGTTGGGGATGACATCACGATCTTTGATCGGGCCGGCCCCGGTACGGGGGCGACAGCTGAAGTTGCGACAGTTGACGGCAGCGGGGCTATTCTGACTGTCACTGTCACCAATGGTGGGAGCGGTTATTCGGACACCGTAGATGCTTGCGTTGACAACGGCACGGGCGATTTCTCTGCCAATATAGCCAACATCAATGGCTCAACAGTCACTGGTACGGCTTCAGGTTCACTCGGAACCGACAATACAGATGTTACTGGCGATGTGTCAGGTGCGCTTGCAGCCGCAGACAGCACTGTCAGCGGTGATTTTGCCGCAGCAATAGCCGCAAGTGCATCAACTGCAACAGGGACTTTCTCGGTCGCACTCGCGGCAAATACCTGTAATGCGACGGCTGACGGTGCTGTTGTTGCGGGTCGGCGCACGATTAATAATGTGACGCGGTCAATTGGTCTTGGCGATAGCGGCGCAGGTGGGGCTTCGACCGCCAACATGAAATGGCATGCCTATCCGAACGGCCAAGTCTACGCGGCAGGTGCGTTCAACGGCTCGCACACCTTCACGGACTATGCGGAATATTTCGAGAACCTTGAGCATGGTGTCATCCTGCTCGGTTCGCTGGTCGCGCTGAATGGCCGCAAGGTGCGCCCTGCACGTGACGGGGACAGAGTTCTTGGCGTTGTTTCGGCAACGGCTCTGGTTGTCGCAGGCGACACGCCGTTTACCTGGGCGGGCCGCTTCCTGACTGGAGAGTTCGGTGAAGAGCTCTATGATGAAGTGCCAGACCCGGATTGGCCGGAAAAGGTGCCAGACCCGGATTGGCCGCGCAGTGTGCCGAATCCGAACCACCCTGTCTTTGATGAGGTGCAGGTCAAGAACGACAAAGGCGAAATTGTCGAGCTTCGCAAGCTCGTTGCCTCGTCGCCCTTCATTCCGAACCCTGAGCCCGCACCGCTTGTCCCGAACCCGGTACCGGCTCCGTTGGTCAAGATCCAGCGTGAAAATCCGGATTATGATCCGTCGATTGAAAACGTGCGCCGGTCTGACCGGCCCGAAGAGTGGACTTGCGTCGGCTTGCTCGGCCAGATCCATGTGCGCGTTGATGAGACAGTCGCTGTCGGGGAATACGTCAAACCTTTTGCTGATGGTGTAGGAACCAAGTCGGATGCGGAAACCAACGTGCTCTGCATGGAAATTCGCCAGCCGTTCGACCCGAAAAAGGGTTATGCGGTGGCGTTCTGTTTTGTGCGATAAGTCTGGGATGGGTAGTCATGTCTAGAACGATCTGTCGCAATCCCTATAACGTCTTAACGGTCGCTGATGGGCTGCCTAGAACAATAAAAAATCCTGGGTGCCGCGCCATCGTTCTTGGCGAGCCTATGCCGCAGGCGCAGCCTTCAAGAAAGTTCAAATTGGAGGCTAATCCGATACCCGCTGAAACTTTTGGTCTTGGTCATTTGGTCGACAAAATACTCTCCGGCGAGTCTGTCGTCATCGTTGCTAATTGTGAAGAGATGACTGTGACTACTAATAAGGAAGTTGAAAATTTTATTTATAATTCAAGATATTGCTCTCTTCGATCGGAAAAGCCGGAAGACGAAACGCCTTGATCAAATCTAGATTGTTTGCTTGGTAGTACCCAAGCTTATGGCCGCGATACTCTCTAAGGTGCTTTCTGAAAAGTCTTCTGTTTCCCGCCTCTAGTGGCCCCATAATCGCGCGGGCAATGATCGGCGGAAATCCACTCTGCCGGCTGGTGGGTTGCGCCAACATGGCAATGCTGCGTGCCTCTTCCTGGCTTAGACCGTCCTTCGCCAGTAGCTGTTTCGCGACTTTCTGATGGTCTACTGAAATGTTCGCGTGCTTGTCGGCAAGCTTTACGTCAATCCCGATCCTGCAAAGCTGATCCTGAAAGAATGGCACAAATGAACCGGTTGCGGCCTCATATGGTAACAGCCGAAAGCCGTCTCGGCCGATTGCGGAAACGTATTTGTCAGCAATTGCGTTCCAGTCAGCTCGCCCAGGGTGGAAAGACTCTAAAAATTCCTCAAGGAGTTGGGGCTTTCCGAGATGATAGAGCTGTCGATAGCAGGAACATAGAAAGTCATCTTGCTTCCGGCAGGTCAAAAATACGGTGAATGCTTCCGGCTTCAGCTTGTCGAGAATGGAGGACAGGATGCGTGGACCATCGTCATAGAACAATGGTGACAATCCCGGCATTGGTCCACCTAGGTTTTCATCCGACAAAATAACGCTGTCGCAACGGTGTCGCTTTGACAGTGCGGTGATCACGTCAACCACGGCAGAGGAGAGGGCTTCTATATCTTGCGCCGTGTAGCTGTTTCGAATGAGCGGATTAACCATCTCCTTGTATAGGTCGCGCCCTTTATTTGCCGCCCCCTTTGCAATCACAAGGACGCCTTTTTGGCGGAGCCCGGATTGCCTCAATGACTGCTGAATAGAACTAGTTGCGGTCTTGTGTGCACCAAGATGGAACACTGCATTTTTAATCATTCTCAACGCTCGTTAAACGTGAATGTCAAGACACGTCTATCTTGGATTTTACAACCTAGCAACCAGACAATCGGCGCAAAGGCCGGAAAAGGTGATCCATGTTCAACGCTGCCGTTCGTAAGACGGTGACGGCCATAGCGCTGCGCCGAGATTTCTAATCCGTCAACAACCACATCCTAACCACCAACTCCACCACAGAAAGAATCTCATGAAAACAAGCGCACGTGGCGGCGAGGCAATCGCTGCCCACGAGGGCGTTGTGCTGCGCGCTTATCCGGATGTCAAAGGCGTCTGGACGATCGGCGTTGGGCACACTGCCGCAGCTGGTGGCCTCGTGCCGAAGCCGGGAATGAAGATCACACGCGAAGAGGCAATGGCCATTTTTGCGGAGGATCTTCGCAAATTCGAAAAGCGAGTCGAGGCCGAAAGGATTTTCGTACGTCAGCATGCCTTTGACGGTGCCGTGTCCTTCGACTTCAACACGGGCCGGATCCACGACGCCACCTGGGTAAAGCGGTATCGCGATCAGTCCTGGGCCAAGGCAGAGGCATCGCTGATGCTCTGGGTGAAGTCTGGCGGCCGGAAAATCAAAGGCCTTGTGAATCGCCGCAAAGCTGAAGCTGATCTGATCTTCCGCGGCGTGTATCCGGATGGCGCAGGGGAGGGTGTTCAGCGCATTGAATCGGACGCTCCGGGCAGGCAGCCGGATCCTGTCGTCAAAGAGGCTCAAGAGCTTCTGACGGCTCGTGGCTTCAATCCTGGCGCGATCGATGGCTGGATGGGTCGCAACACTAAGGCCGCCATTCTGGAATATCAGAAGTCGCACCCGCATCTCACCAATGACGGCATTCTTGGCCCGGCAACACTTGCCCAGCTTCGCCGGGATGCCGGCGCCGTCAAAGACGCGATCACCAAGGGTGGAGGTTCTGCTGTCGGTGTGACGACAACCGCAACGGCTCTCGGCGTGCCTGTGTGGCTCATCGTATCCGTCGCAGCGGTCGCCGTAGTGGCTGCGGCCGGCTATTTCGCCTGGCGCTACCGTGATGTCATCCAGCGTCGGTGGAACACGTTCAGGGGGAAAGAGGTCGAATGAACTTCTTTAGCCTGCTGCTGGGAAAGAACCCGCTGAGTCGGATTTTCGACACCGTGGATCACTACTTCGACAACGACACGGAGCGATTCAAGACGAAAGCCGAGCTCGCCAACAACTGGCTCAGGGAGCAGTCGACGACGCAAAGAATGCAGATGTCGTTCTTTATGTTCTGGGTCGTCTGGTCGATGTTTGCAGTTCCGCTCGGCGGCTGGTGGTGTGCGGTGATGCTGGACACCACATTCAATTTCGGCTGGGGGGTTTCAAACCTGCCGATGACAATCAAGCCGTGGGCGGATCAGATCTTCAACAGCCTCTTCTACTCCGGCCTTACTGGCGCTGGCCTGCAGACGACGTCCAGCCTGGTTTCGAAAGCGCTGTCCATCTTTGCTTGGAGGCGCGGTTGACCGGCGCTGAGATCATTCCATTTGTTGGGGTCATTTTGGCACTTTTTGGGGCTATGTTCGGCGTGTGGAAATATGTTGACGCAAAGATCACCACGGCCCGCAAGGACGCTGAGTTGAAGGCCGACTCCGCTGCGGAGCTGGCCCGCCTAACGCACGGCGAGCTAGCGGCTCACAAGCTTCACATCGCCGAAAACTACGTCTCGAAGCAGGGACTCAAGGAAACGCGAGACGAAATCCTGAAGGCCGTTGGCGGCCTTCGAGATGATTTCAGACACCTGACTTCGCGGCTCGATTCCCTCCACGAGCGAAAACCAGATTAGCAATAAAGTAAGCACCCCGCTGCGGAAACGTGGCGGGGTCTATTTTTGTTTGACTTGACAAATTTGTAGAATTGGTATATGAAATTAACGCATGCTGGGCCACCAACCCAGATATCCACCACAGAAAGGAAAAGGCATGCGTTTCTTTGCGCTTGTCCGCGGCGCGCTGTTTCTGGCGTTCGCGGCCACAATCACACAGTCATCAGTGGCAGTCGCGGCCGATGCTGCCTGGCAGGAGGAGATGCTCGGCGTTACGGTTCAGCTGAACGGAAATTGCAGCGGCACCCTGATCTACTCCGACCGGGACAAGAAGACCGGCGACGTCGACACATACATCCTGACCGCGGCACACTGTGTCAAGGGTTCCGAAAGCAGGAACATGACGGTCGACATTCCTGTCTACCAGGAAAACCGCGTGGTCAAGCGCGAGAGCTACGTCGCCAAATACAAGACCAAATCTTTCAGCGCTGACCTGGCCGTCGTCGAGCTCATCGACAAGGAAACCTATTTCGACACGGTGGCAACGCTGCCCGGCGAGAAAATCTCGATCGAGATGGGAGACCGTGTCTACACCGTTGGCTACCCAATGGGGCTCGGCCTCACGATCACGGAAGGCCTGTTCTCGTCCTACGACTCGATCAACTTCCCCGAGCGAAACGAAGACACGGAATACTACCGCGCGACGCCCGACATCATCGGCGGCAACAGCGGCGGCGCCCTTTATCACAAGCGGCCCGATGGAAAATATGAGCTCATCGGCGTTACTACGGCCGGCATCAGGGGCGCGCCGTACATGGGCTTTTACACCCCGGCAAAGAAGATCCGCGACTTCCTGAAAACCGCGGCACCGAAGGCAATCGACTTCAAGATCGAAGAAGTCTTCCAACCCTGAAAGCCTGCCGCCACGCCGTTCCAAGAGTGTGGCGGCCTTTTCGGAGCGAGATGTGAACGAAACAAATTGGATTGAGTGGGGCGGGGGAGACTGCCCGCTGCACTGGACGGCAGTTGTGAGCGTGAAGCTCCGGAATGGGTACGTCACCGTTCCAGTCGCTGCCAAGATTTTCGAGTGGGATCACAAACAGCAGGCCAGCGACATCGTCGCATATGTCGTGATCCGCGACCCAGCAAAGCCGAAGGAAGCTGCATGAAGATTTCGAAGGAAGAGCTTGAGGCACGGCACGCGGCTTATTTGAAGCACGGGTCGTACCGCGCGGCAGCGCAAGAACTCGGCATCGGCAAGACAGCGTTGCAGGAATGCCTTCAGAGGGCAGCGCGGAAGGGGATGCTTGGAACGTCCCCTGTCATGCCAGGGTTCGAAATTACCAAGGTGTCAAACACTCCTCGGGGTGACTATGTACAGCAGAAGCAGAAAAAAGGGCCGGTTTTCGAGCTGCCTGACGGATTCCTGCCAAAGCGCATCTCCAACCTGTCGGATGGGCAGGGGCGCACCATTGCTCGATGGGATATTGTTGAGCCCAGCAAAGAGCAACAGGCGAACGCGATGCGCGCCGCGGTGGAAGCGTTCAAGGAAGAGATTCCGCGAGCACCAGCTATCGATGCGCCGGCTCACACGCTGTCTGATTTGCTGAATCAGTACACGATCACGGATCACCACCTCGGCGCCTTGGCGTGGGGCGAGGAGACCGGGTCGGGAGATTATGACCTACGGATCGGTGAGCAACTAATTCTACGATGGTTCGCCGCTGCTATTGCACAGTCACCGCCTGCTGAGCGTGCCGTGTTCGCGCAGCTAGGTGACTTCCTGCATTACGATTCATTCAGGAGCTTGACGCCTGAGCATGGCCATCACCTGGACAGTGATAGCCGTTACCCGAAGATGGTGCGGGCCGCGATTCGGATCGTGCGCACGGTCATTCACATGCTGCTGGAAAAACACAAGCGGCTTGACGTCATCATGTGTGATGCCAACCACGATCCCGCTGGCGAGGTTTGGCTGCGGGAAATGATGGCAGCGTTTTACGATGACGAACCACGCGTTCGGGTTGACACAAACCCTGGGACTTATTCAGTCATTGAGCATGGCGACGTCTCTCTGTTTTACCACCATGGCCATCGCCGCGGCGTCAAGAACGTTGACTCCATCCTGGTGGGGAAATACCGCGAGATTTATGGGCGCACAAGCATCAGTTACGCCCACACTGGTCACAAACATGCGGACGAGCTCAAGACAACCGACTTGATGAAGGTGGAGCAGCATGAAACGCTCGCCGCTCCAGACGCATATGGATCAAATTGGCTTTCCGGAAGATCCGCCAAAGTCATCACGTATCACAAACGTTTCGGCGAGGATGGTCGCGTTACCCTGTCCGCGGCACGTGTCATGCAGGGGGCGTCGACATGCGCCTGAGTCCGTGGAACGTGCGCAACAAGCTCTTGCGCAGCCTGGCAATGCTGCTCTTCTCGCCAATGTTTCTGATCCTGACGCCCCTTGCCTGGTTTTCAATTCTGGCAAGCGGGCTGTTCGTTGGCGCTGATGCTGGATGGAAGCAGGTGAGGCTGATGCACGCGGAATGGTCAAAAGTGATGCTGCCGGCCTACCGCGGCTGGCTCGACGGCGTACTGATGAGGGGTACCCCCAGACTATGAAATGCCGATTTCCAGGGATCGAAAAAGCCTGTGTCGAGATCGCCTATGACAACGGCGGCATCAACCGTATGCGCTCGGAAAAGAAGATGCGCCAAGAGTGTCGGGCGTTCCTTGAGCGCGCTGACAATGGCTATTTGACCGAGATCGATGCGTGGCTTGCCGCGCAGTCTGTCGAAGATCTGCGGATCATCGCAGGCGGTGAGGAAACCGAAATAGCTGATCTGATGAAGGCCGCGCCGCCATTCACGAACGCCCTGCTCAACCAGTATTTCAACGAGGTTTGTTAACCACCAACTCCACCACAGAAAGGCACCACATGGAACTCGCAGACGACCATATCATGGAGACCTTCGGCCCGCTTACACCAGAGCGGGCCGGGGATTACATGCAGACCTTTTCCGGCCGGAAGTTCTGGCCTCTGGATCCACGGTCTGATGAGATTCACCTGGAAGATGTGGCCCACAGCCTGTCGATGCAGTGCAGATACAACGGTCACTGCAAGCGCTATTACAGCGTTGCTGAGCACGCGGTTCATGTCGGCAATTGGCTACTCAATAATCACGACCCGGTGAAGGCTTTCTACGGTCTCCATCACGACGACAGCGAGGCGTACCTCGCAGATGTGCCGCGGCCGGTGAAGCCATGGCTTCGCGGGTATTCCGCTCTGGAAAAGGCGGTGCAGGCGTGCGTCTGGGATTACCTGGGTATGCCGCAATACGTGCCGACAGTCGTGAAGGAAGCAGACGACCGCATCCTTAGCGACGAGCGCGCGCAAAACATGGTCTACATGGAATGGGATTACGAGCCGGGACCGGCGCTCGAAATCGACCTGCAATTCTGGCATCCGGAATACGCCGAGCAGGAGTTCCTGATGCTGCACAACAGGCTTGCCCTGATGTTGTCCCTATAAGTCACCACCACAGAAAGGAACTGAATGTACTGCGATGAAAGGTTTGCCATCGCTATGGCATCGGCTGCGCTTGACCAGCCGTTCACAAGTCTGCCGGCCACCACAGGAGATGCAAAGACGACGCATCCACCTCTGATCGGCTTCACCGGCAAGCGTAACGTCGGAAAATCGACAGCGGCTCGTCATCTGGTCGAAAACTACCGCTTCAGCTCGATCCATGCTTTCGGTGGCGGGAGGGCTGCGGCATACGAGTATTTCGGCTACCTGACGGGTGACTACAGTCTCGCCAATCGTATGGTCTACGGCGACTTGAAAGACGTGCCATCACACTTCCTTCCAGGTGAGGTGGCGCCGCGGCATTTCCTTGAACGCTTCGGAAAGTTCATGGGTGTCGAGATGGGCGTGCCGTGGACGCTCGGCATGGAGATCGATCGCGCTCGTCGCTTCCATCCGCAGGCCAGGATCGTCTGCGAGTCCATCGTCTACGAGGTCGATTATTTCCGCGAGTGTGGCGGGGTTGTAATCCGCCTTGAACGGCCAGACCACGAAGGCCCGGCCGGCTTTGAAAGTGACGAGGCACAAGCCGCAATCGTCGCCGATCTCACTATCAGTGCAAGGTCGGTTGAGTCGCTCTTGTCGCAGGTTGAGAGCGCCGTGTATCGCTTGCTGTAGTCTATCCGCTATAGCAGCTTATCGACAGCAGCCTTGCCGCGCTCTCTGGCCTCGTGAACCTGCGTTTCAGACAGATCGGCAAGGCGCTTGAATTTGTTGTCGCGAGGCCAGGCTTGCGGAGTAATGGCGGCCCACTTGTCGCTTTCGAACGTGTCCGGAAACATGTCCGACAGCTCTTTGTAGGCCGTCCGCATGGCAGAGAGTAGGGCTGTTGCCTTGATGGCGTTTCCGGCCATTGCCTGCTTGCGTTCCTGCTCCTCTGCCTCGCGCAGCTCCTGCTCGAGCTGAAGCATTTCGGAGCGGATTTGTTCTGGGGTTCTCATTTTGTAATTCCCGTATCGGGTGAAGGCTGATGCAACATAGAGGAAGCGGGCATGGCAAAACAAGCGAAAATCAAAGACAGGATTGTAGCCGCTCTAAAGAGCAATGGCGGCTTCATGCTGTATTACGATCTGGCTCGTGTCGTATTTCCAAAAGAGCATTATCCCAACGCCTGGAATTATCCGACAAGGGGTGGGCCGCCAGGCTGCTACATGGTTTTGAGCCGTGCGATCCGAGAGCACGGTTTCAATATTGTTTATGACTGCGACGTGGTGCACTCCACGGTTTATCTCGGCCGAAACAATCTGTGACAAGAGGTGGAACAATGATGGAATGCGCAGCAAGTGGGGCAGGGTGCGATTACACCCCGCATGGCCCTAATGGTGAAATGCAATGCAGATATTGCGGAGCCGAGGCCGTGGAAAAGCGTGGACCTTTTGTCGTGAGTCAGTCGCATTACGTCGATGATTTCACGTCCTACAAAGTAGAGCAGGCCAACGGCAAACCGTTCGCGTTCATCGCCATCACAGCAGATGACGCACAGGATAAACGCAATGCTGAGTTTCTCGCTCGGGCATTGAACGACGCAGAAAACAAACGTGACTCATCGGGAGCCCCCAACTCCCCATGACCCGCCCGTCATAACCCGCCCTTATGATCCGCAGACGATATCCAGCCACTTCCAGCCTTTGTACTTGTCGCCGGTCTGCCTGATGTGGCTGTACCTCTGAAGCGAGCTCCACGATCTGTGACCACTGACGCTTGCCGCTCTCGGGATGGTGTAGCCGATCTCGAACAACCGGCTTATACCCTCGTGCCGCAGATCGTGAAAATGCAAATCTTCGATTTCCAGAAACCGACACATCCTCGTAAAGCGCGAGCTTACGGTGCGGTGATTGTATGGAAAAAAGAGCTCGAACTCCTGCGGCTGGCTATTCAAGACGCGGATGGCTTCTGGCGTTAGGTCGCACCAGGTATCGTTGCCGTCCTTTTTCCCTGGGTGCTTCATGTCGCGAACCATGATCCGCTCATGCTTCTCTTCAAAGTCCGCCCGCACAATCCGCGTGATCTCCTCCTGCCTGCGAGTTGAGAATATCGCGAAGACCACAATCTTTGTCATCGGCATGCTGTCGGGATAGATCTCCTCGGCTCTCGCGAAACCGGTCAGGATGCGGTCAAGCTCGTCGAGCGACGGCCTCCTCGTGCGAGCCTTTCCTTTCCCCATCAGACCAATTCGCTTCAATGCCTTTCTGGCTTTCGCGAATTCCGCGTCGTCAAGTGCGAAGCCCCACGCGTCTCCGGCCACAGAGAAGACCTCTGAGAGGTGCGAGAGGTAGCTGGTGATGGTTGCGGCCTGAAGTCCGCGCTTGCCGCTCAGCGTCTCCGCAAAGCTCACCACGTCGTGGCTGGTAATCTCCTGACAGAGCTTGTCGGCAAGTGGGTATTCCTTGGTAGTCCTAAGTACCTGATTTTTGGTTCGGCCGATGCCCTTCTTGTGAGACTCGAGGTATTGGTCGATCGCGTCCGCCAACGTCTTATCCTCTGGTTTTTTCTTCAGCGCGTCCAGAGCACCTGGCTGAGCCAGTTCGAGCTCGCGGCGCTTCATCCAATCCGAGACATCTTTTCGAACGCCACGGGTCAGCGACTCCGTATGGACAATTTTGCCGTCTCGTTTAATCCTGATCTGCGCGGTATACCGCTTGCCGTTCTTGCCCTTGCGGGCAGTGATCGTCCCCATGTGGTGTATCCCGGTGCTACAAAAATGTGCTTCAGTGCTACAATGTAGCACCGAGAATGTCAAAACGATCATAAATGGCTGAGAAAATTGTCAAAATTTGTACAAATAAAACGTGGCAAGCTGTTGTGAAGAAACAAAAAATATATGAAAACAACAACTTAGTATTTTCCATCGCCCCCATGATGGAGTGGACGGATCGCCATTGCCGCGCGTTTCACCGGCAACTGACGCGGCATGCGTTGCTCTATACGGAGATGGTGACGACTGGAGCGGTGATCCATGGCGACCGGCAGCATCTGCTAGGCTTTTCTGATATTGAGCACCCGGTTGCCTGTCAGTTGGGCGGATCCGATCCGAAGGACATGGCGGAAGCTGCGCGGATCGTTGCCGATTTTGGCTATGACGAGGTCAATATCAACGTCGGTTGCCCGTCCGACCGGGTTCAGTCCGGCCGCTTCGGCGCGTGCCTGATGGAAGAGCCCACCTTGGTGGCGGCATGTGTCGAGGCCATGAAGGCCGCCGTCGATATTCCCGTAACCGTGAAATGCCGGATCGGTGTCGACGAACAGGACACTGAAGCAGCGCTTGACGCCATGGCGGATGCCGTTTTTCCTGCGGGCGCAGATGCCTTGTGGGTACACGCGCGCAAGGCCTGGCTCAAGGGACTCAGTCCAAAGGAAAATAGGGACATTCCACCGCTCGACTATGAGCGGGTTCTGCGCCTGAAGCGGCGTCTGCCGGACAGGTTCATCGGCCTCAACGGTGGCTTGCAGACGCTGGACCAGGCGGAACCATTCCTGGAGACCCTGGATGGCCTGATGTTTGGCCGCGCTGCCTATCACACTCCGCAGATCATGGGAGAGGTCGACCGGCGGCTCTATGGCGCCAGCGGGTCGGACGTCTCGCCATGGGATGCAGTGAAGGCGCATATGGCTTATCTGGAAGAGCAATTGGGCAAGGGCGTAAAACTGGCACATATGACGCGGCACATGCTGGGCTTGTTCCACGGGCGTCCGGGGGCGAGGTCCTGGCGGCGCATTCTGACAGTGGAGGCGATCAAGCCCGGTGCTGGTCTGGAAGTGGTTGAAAAGGCGCTTGCAGCGGTCAGTCCTGCAGGAGCCGAATTGGCGGCAGCCGAATAGGACTATCGCGCGGTTCCCGATCCGCTCAAGGCGTCATGATCAACTTGTCGCCTTCGATGCGCCAACTGCGCAGATGATCAAGTGCGGTCATGCCGAAAAGGCTGGAATCGAGGGTCCCCTGGCGCCCGACGAAACCGCGGATGTTGCGCAGCGTGTGATCGCCGATGGTGATCGTGTCGATCTTCACCGGCGCGACCAGTGCACGGCCGTTGGCGGTGGAAACCGGTACTGAAAATGTCAGGTCTTGTGGCCGATAGCCGGCACGCAGCGCGTCTTCATAGGTCAGGACGACGGCACTGGCGCCTGTATCAAGCAGAAACTCTGCACGCGCACCGTTGATGCGTCCATCCAGTACAAAATGCCCGCCAGCATCGCGGACAATCAAAATGGTGCCATCGGGCTGGGTCACGGCAAGTCCGGGCGCCAGTGCTCCAAGAACGCGGTAGCCCGCCTGGACCAGTTCCGCCTTGTAGACATAGCCGACAACGAGCAGGGCACAGAAGCCACCCCAGAAAACCGTGCCATGCAGGATTTCGCGGGCTTTCGGCTGGCCGAACAGAAAACTGGCCAAAAAAACGAAGGCGAGTGCGGAAAGGGCAACAACCCGGGGGCCAGTGTCATCGAAGTTGACATTCGCCGGGTCGGTCGGGTCACCAAAAAACGCATAGAAAGCGGCAACTGCCATGACCAGCACCAGAATGACAACCATCAGGCCGCGGTAGTTTCTGGGGTTGTTCATCCGCGCACTCCGGGCTCAGTGGTCGGCTGAGGCCGGTTCGCCAATTCTGCGAGGATCTGGTTGCGCTTGGCCTCACTGTAACTCGCCCAGGACGCGATTTCGTCAAGAGTGCGCAGGCAGCCTGTGCAAAGGCCTGATTTGGCGTCGATCTGGCAGATGTTGATACAAGGTGACTTCATGAAGCGCATATGGCCGCAGATTGTGGCGTTGCCAAGACTGTATTGGGCGGAAAACAGCGAATAATGACCGGATCAATAGCCGCCTGACGCATAGGTGAACGGCGCGGTGATGACCTTGATCGGCAAGGTAACTGCTGCCTGTGCCGTCGTGCCCACAAAGGACCCCAGGTCATCACCAAGATTGGCGCCACGGTTGTGGTCGGCACCGGACCCGAGTGCGGAGCTGCCGAGTGCCTTGCGCAAGTCAGGCTGCAGCTGTGCAAGCTGTGCAAATTTCGAATGGTTCGTGCTGTCCAGCGATTCAAGTTCGGTCACATCGATAACGACAGCACCGAGTTCCGCCAGTTCCTGATCGTTGGAAAAAGCCCCGACACGTTCCTTGCCACCTGCGATGGTGCGCGAAATGCGCAGGGCCTTGTCGTCACGCGAAACGATAACGGTAAAGGGCCGGGGCATCGGGCCAATTCGCTTGAGCTGGGTCTTGAAGAGGTCGATATCGATGTCGGGCGCCGCCAGAATGATGTCGTTGACATGCTTTGCGACAAGCCGGCGGTTTTCCGGTCGTGCCTGTACCGCGGTTTCCATCAGCAGCCAATTGCCCATGGAGTGGGCGAGAATAGTGATGTTGTCGGCATTGGTCTTGGCAAGTTCCACAAGCGTTTCTTCAAGGGCTCCGCGAGCAATCGCGGCGCTGTTGAGGTCGTAGACGTAATCCTGAAGCTTGCCGCGTGAGGCCCAGGTAAACAGAACCGGGACGCCCTGGAACTGACTGTCGTTGACAATCTGCGCGAACCGGTAAAGCCCTTCCGGAAAGCGCGTGTTGTAGCCGTGAATGAACAGCATTATGTCGCGTTCGCCGCGCGGCAAACTGGCAAGCCTGGCGTTGACGGAACGCCGGAAGGCGGCCTTGTCGGCAATGTAGTCGGCCTTGCGCGCAACGAAGTCGGTCTTGGGGTTACCCGGCAGACTTTCGGGCCACTCGATCTGTCCCGGTTTGTGAGAAGGCGGTACCGAAATCGAGGCTTCCGCGTAATTGACCGCGGCTGAACGCTCACCGCTGAAATAGGTGTCGGGGCGGTCGTCCCGCTGGCGGGTGGTGACGATCAGGATATCATTTACCCTGGCACCAACGACCGGGTCTTCGTTGAGCGCGAGCGCTCCGACTTCCGGCCTTCCGGAACAGGCGGACAAGATGGCAAAAACGATCAACAGGGTTGCTGCGCGCAAACCTGTTGCTTCTCGTCCAACTGAATTGCCCGATACTGACATGTGAGCTATTCCCGCCACCAAGGCCTCTATCCGCTACTCACGGCACCATAAGCATCCCTGCAAGAAAGCCAAGACCAGTGAGTTGTTGAACTGCGCCTAAAACATCGCCAGTGGCTCCGCCAATCTTGGCCACGGCAAGCCGACCGGTCGCATGTGCCGCGGCGATGGCGATGACAAGGGCCAGCAGCAAGGCCGGCAGGGAGAGCAGGAAGAACGCAGGCAGCATCACGGGCAACGTCACAAGAAAAGCTTGTTGCACGGTTGACCGGGACGGCTTTCCAAAGCGAGCTCCAAGCCCTTCAGGTCTTGCAGATGGCAGGCATTGCCACTGCCAGACAAGCAACATCCGGCTGAGGGCTTCTCCCGCCAGAAAAAGCAGCGCCGCATCAGCCGGTCCGAATTTTTGCCAAAGCGCTGCAAGCAGGACGGCGCGCAGGAGTACCGAGATCATCAGGGCGAGAGCCCCAAAGGCTCCGATGCGGCTGTCCTTCATGATGTCGAGGCGTCTTTCGCGGGTTGCACCGCCGAAGAAGCCGTCGGCTACGTCGCTCAAACCATCTTCGTGAAGAGCTCCGGTCGTTGCCGCAAGAACCGCGGTCAGGAGAACCGCAATGGCCAGAAGCGGCAGTTGAGTGAAACCGAGCGCAACACCGATGCCGGCCGCGGGCAGGGCAATGATTGCACCTGCCAGAGGCGCTGCACGGGCGATCCGAACAAAGTCCGGAGGGGACATCGGGTCGTCTTCGGTGTTGACTGCAGGCAGCGGCAGCCGGGAGAAGAATCGTACGCAAGCGGCCGTGTCCGCGGCGAGTGCCTTGCCCCCGTCCAGCCAGACCTGGTGTTGATCCCGGGTTTTCCTGGACCGCGTTTCAACCTGTGAATCAGGCTCTTGGTCGGTTTCAGAGCTCATCAGGCCGGTCCCGTGCTTGAGTTTTTACCGGGCGAAGTTATAGAACAGCGGCTAAGCGAGACCAAGTGGCCACTCGACGGCCGCGAACAACCGGAACCAAAAGAACATGTCCCTCTCCGAGACCGCGCTGCCCTTTGACGATATCCGCAATCTGGTGAAATCCATGCCGGGGCCGGACGAGGATGCGCTCGCGAAGGTGAAGGGCCGGGATGCGGAGTTGACCAAACCTGCCGGTTCGCTCGGAAGGCTTGAAGAAATTGCCGAATGGCTGGCTGCCTGGTCCGGCAAGGCACCGCCGAAGATCACGCGGCCGATGGTCGGCATCTTCGCGACCGCCCATGGGGTTGCGGATGAAGGCGTGTCCGCGTTTCCAAGTGCGGTCAACCGGCAGATGGTCGAGAACTTCGCGGCTGGCGGTGCTGCAATCAACCAGATCTGCCGCGCTTATGACATCGGCCTGAAGGTGTTCGACCTGGCGGTCGACATGCCGACCCCCAGCATCACGCGGGAAGACGCGATGGACGAAGCCAATTGCGCTGCGACCATGGCATACGGCATGGAAGCGCTTGCCGGCGGGATTGACCTGATCTGTCTTGGCGAAATGGGGATCGGCAACACCACAGTCGCTGCTGCGGTTATCAATGCGCTGTTCGGCGGCAAGGCTGAAGACTGGATCGGGCGCGGTACCGGCGTTGACGACGAGGGCCTTGCCCGCAAACGCGATGCTGTCGAAAAAGCAGTTGCTCGACTGAACGGCGAACGCGATCCGCTGGAAATCCTGCGTCGCATCGGTGGCCGCGAGATTGCAGCCATGACCGGCCTCATCATTGCCGCACGCCTGCAGCGCGTTCCGGTGATTGTCGATGGCTTTGTCACGACGGCTGCTGCTGCTGTTGTCTATGCGATGGACCCGGCCGGTCTCGACCACTGCCTCTTCGCCCATGTTTCGGCAGAGCAGGCCCATGCGAAGGTGCTCGAGCACATGGGCAAGGATGCGCTGCTCGATTTTGGCATGCGTCTGGGTGAAGGCTCCGGTGCTGCACTCGCTGCAGGTATTGCCAAGGCCGCCGCCGAAATGCACTCCGGCATGGCCACCTTCGCAGACGCTGGTGTGTCCGAAAAAGACGACTGAAGCTCTTTTTGAAATTGAAGCGGCCTGAAACCGCTGATGCGGCTCAGGCCGATCTTGCCTTGCCGGAGGGGACGCCGCTGTCCTTGTCGTTCGGGTCCACCCAGATGACATCCGGCGAATAGTTCATGATCCTGGCTCTCGGCAGGGTGACGATCACCTCCGTGCCATCGCCGGGCCTGGACTTCAGCGAGAACTTGCCGTCGTGCATGTTGATCAGCGCCTGGACGATGGACAGGCCAAGACCTGTCCCCGGTTCTGCCGTCTTGATGGCATGAGACCCTTGACCGAAAGCTTCCAGTACGGTCGGAATTTCGTCTTCCGGAATGCCGGGGCCCGTATCCTTTATCGAGACGTATTGTCCGCCATCTGACGTCGGTCCGACCTTGATCCAGACTTCGCCGTTCACCGGTGTGAACTTCACGGCGTTGGACAGGAGGTTGAGCACCACCTGACGCAGGGCTCGCTCGTCCGCCCAAACGCGCGGCAGGTCAGGCTCGTGGGTGTGGTGAAGCGAAATCGTCTTGGCCTTCGCCCGAACCTTCATCATGGTCCCGCATTCCTCGACGATATCGTCCAGGAAGATCGGTTCCTCGTGCAATTCGTGCCGACCGGCCTCGATGCGGGACAGGTCGAGAATTTCGTTGATCAGGTTGAGCAGGTGTTGTCCCGAGCCGTGAATGTCTTCGGCATAGGACTGGTAGTTCTTGTTGTGCATCTTGCCGAGCACTTCATCCTTCATGATTTCGGAAAATCCGAGGATGGCGTTGAGCGGTGTCCGCAGTTCATGGCTCATCGTGGCCAGGAAGCGGGACTTGGCAAGGTTGGCAGCTTCTGCGCGGCGACGTGCTTCGTCGGACATCGCGTTCGCAGTTTCCAACTCGGCGATCAGGTGATCCTTGTCGGCCCGGTATTCCAGCATCGTGTTGGCGTTCTTCAGAAGCTGGTTGCCCAGGATCAGGAAGAAACCCTGCGCGCCGATCGCCATGGCGGCGAGCGTATAGTGGATCGGGTTCACCTGCTGCAGGAAGCTGACGGTGACGATCAGTGTCATGGGCAAGGTGCTGGCAAGCAGGCATTTCGGCAGGGTGGCCGACTGCATCGTGTTCATGGCAACCACGATCAGCAGCGTCGCGAAATGAAAGATGACAAATCCGTCGCCGGATTCGCTGGTCTGGGGCAGCAGAAAGAAGCTGGCCCAGCTGCAGCCGTAGACGAAGTCACCAAAGGCGAACCTGCGCCGCCAGTAGATGCGGGCTTTCTGGTCGGACGGAGCCTTCTCGTAGGAATGGCTGGTGATCACCATCATGAAGTGGGTGCAGAGCGTCGCCGTAAACCAGGCGCCGATGAAGAGCGGGTTGATCCACAGAACGGAGATCGCGGCAACGATCAGGGCGAGAAGGGGGACCGCGTAGGCAGCGTTGATGCGGGTGTCGGCAAACAGATGCTGCCGTTCCAGATCGAAAGACGTGTACCAGTTTTCAGGCGTACCAAGGCGGCTGCGCACATCGTTGGCCGAGCGCGCCATCTCACGACGACGCTTGGCGCGCTGTTCGTTGATGGTGACTTTGTCGTCGCCGGTTTCTGACGCAACCGATGCCATTTGCTGCCCGAAGTTTTGATTTTGTTATCGCGCTGCCGCGTGTTTATTCAACCTGACTCACCATTCCTTAAGATCGTCCTCAAGATCGTGGTAAGGGAAGTGTTAACAGGCTGTGCCAAGGTGCAACTCATTGTCAGAAAAGACGAATTCGAAAACACTCGACAGACTCGCGGCTGACGTTCGGTCGTGCCGGATCTGCGTCGAGAACCCTGAAAAGTCGGCGTTACCGCATGAGCCCAGACCAGTTCTGCAAGTGTCTGGAACAGCAAGGCTTTGTGTCTGCGGACAAGCGCCAGGCACACGCGTTCACCAGAGCGGCAGACCGTTCACCGATCCCTCGGGTGACCGGTTGAGAAACTGGATGGGCATCGACGAGGATATTTTCTACGACGCCGGTAAACTGGCTATCGTGCCGATGGGGTTTTGTTTTCCTGGACTGGACGCAAAAGGGGGCGATCTGCCACCGCGCACCGAATGCCGCAAGGCCTGGCATGACCGCTTGTTTGCTGCCATGCCGCAGATCGAACTGGTGCTGGTTATCGGCCAATACGCCCAAGCCTATCATCTTAGGTCAAACCGGCAGAAATCCCTTACCGAGACAGTGTCGAACTGGCGTCAGCATTTCGCTCGGCAGATGGACGGCAAACCGGCGGTCCTGCCGTTGCCGCATCCTTCCTGGCGCAACAATGCGTGGCTGAGAAAGAACCCGTGGTTTGAAACCGAGCTGCTGCCGGTTCTGAGAGGCGAGGTTCAGCGCCTTACAAAGGTGCCCTAATTGCTGGAATTCGAAAATAATTCTCATTTCGGTGAGAATTGACATTTTCATTGAAACTCAGTTACGAGTTTTTATCTTCAATGAAAATGATTTCCCAACATGTTGCGGTCTGCGCGGTCGGGAATCTCTGTTGCTCCTGGGCGGATCTTGAATTCATGATTGATCGTATCGACCGTCGTATCCTGTCCATTCTCCAGGAAGATTGTACCGTTCCGGTGGCTGAAATCGGCCGCAGGGTGGGGCTGTCGACCACGCCGTGCTGGCGGCGCATCCAGAAAATGGAAGAAGACGGGGTCATCACCGGTCGCGTCGCCTTGCTGGACCCGGCAAAGGTCAATGCGAAGGTAACTGCCTTCGTCGCCATTACCACGAGCCAGCACTCCGAAGACTGGCTGAAGAAATTCGCCGATGTCATCCGGGAGTTTCCCGAAGTGGTCGAATTCTACAGGATGGCAGGTCAGGTCGATTATCTGCTGCGTGTCGCCGTGCCGGACATCGAGGCCTATGACGCCTTTTACAAGAAGCTGATTTCCCGGATCGACATTTCGGATGTCTCGACCACCTTCGCCATGGAGCAGATCAAGAATACCACGGCCTTGCCGCTCAGCTATGTGGCACCGGAAAAGCCTAAACCCGACCGGGACAAGTGAACTGGCCGGCAACACGATCCGTTCCGGCCAGCGAACCCCTCAGGTTCATTAGTTCTTCTGGTTGGTTCACGTGGACGTTTTGGGCCAATAGGTGCCGATGCTCCAGATGTTTCCTTCAGGATCCTGGCAAATGAATTCCCGGCTGCCGTAGTCCCGGTTCGTCAACCCCTCAAGGATTGTCGCCCCAGCCGCAGTGGCGCGGTCGAACAGTTTGTCGGCATTCTCCACCGCCAGGTAAATTGCCTTGCCGCAAGGGCCGTCCGGATGCCCGATGATCTTTGCAAAAGCGTCGTCGCGGGCCTGACCGACCATGATCATGGCTGATCCGAAAGAAAGCTCTGCATGCACCACAGTGCCGTTGTCGTCCCTGTGCACTTCGTGTTCGACAAACCCGAATGAATCTGAGAGCCACTTGATCATCGCATTGGCATTGCCGAACCGGAAAACGGGATAAATTCTGCTTGCTTCATGAGACATGTCGTACCTCCTTTGATGAAGGAGGTGATAGCTCTTCGCGATTTTGCGGGATTGAAGTTTTGTTACCTACCAGGTGTTGGCAGTGCCATTCAGCAGCCGTGTGCGCCAGGCTTCCGGTGACTGACCGGAAAACTCGGAAAAGTCCCGAATGAGATGGGCCTGATCGGCGTAACCACAATCGACCGCCAACCCGGCCCAATCGATGTCGCAGCAGTTCTGTGCATGTTTGAGCACCTTGCCGAAGCGGATCACCCGGGCAACCGTCTTGGGTCGAAGGCCGATATCCTTCCGAAACTTTTGTGCCAGGTGCTTTCGGCTCCAGCCAATCTCCTTAGCCAACGATGTGACTGAGACCTGGCCTCCGGTTTCAAGTAGCCGTCGCAACACATGGTCCGCCGGCGTTCGTTGGACGGTGTCTTGCCGTAGGCGTTTGATGACGTAGGCAAGGGCATGATTAAGCCGCGCATTCCAGCTTGTCAGATCCTCGATCCGGCGGACAAATTCAGCCAGTTCCGGTTCCGCGACATCGGCAAACGGCAACATCTGGTCCGTCAGCAGGTCCATTGGGAACCGGAAAAAATGACGGGCACCGATCGGAGTAAAGTTGATCTGCAGGCATTTGGCACGGCCATTTGACTGAATGAAAACCGGAGAACTACTGAGCCCAGCCAGAAAGGTGGGACGCTCATTTTCAGCGGTTGGATGCTGACCGAGTGCGATTTCAAACGGATCGCCGAAACTCAGGATGAGCGGAATGGTCAGCGAGGCGGTTTCAACCTGCCTGTTCGTCTGCGGGTTTCGCTCTTCGTAGCCGATGATGTCGGTGAAAAGGCTGCGCAAGTCCGGCGGTGCTGTCCGGCGCCAGAAACCGGCATCAATGCCGGGGGGAACCGAGGAGGAGGGCAGTGAGGCATCTTGCGAGGTGGTCATGATCCTTCCTTGTCGGGGCAGGATAGGATCAACTCGGGTCGTGGTCACCCATAATCATTCAGTCTTACCGGGACCCAGCGGATGGCGCGCGCGAAATCTGGCGAATTCCGCATCGGATACGGTTTTCCCGGTAAAGATCTCGATGTAGTGGGGCATGCGCTGAAGCCTGGGGCCAAGCGGCTCGCTCGGCCGATCCTTGACGATGGAGATATAGCCGATCTGCGTCAGATACATGGTGTTGGCTCTCACGTCGGCCGAGGCGTGTTCATAGCCAAAACGTTCGAACATCGCCGTGAAAGCCTCAATCCGCACCCGGTCGGCTTCTTCCAGCATGGGCGTCAGGTCCGGATCCGCGTGTGCCCAGTTGCGCATCGCAAATTCCAGCCGGGAATCGAACAGCTCCGGCAGTAGCCACAAATCGAAAAGGTTCAGGATCGCCTCGGTGATTGTCTCCGCGTAATCCTCGGTCCGTTTCACCAGATTGCCGGTGTTTTTCGTTTGCCACTGGGTGATCAAGGCGTCGAGCAGGTCGTTCCGGTCTGAGAAATGGCCATAGAAACTGGTCCGCGACAGACCGAGCCTGTCGGCCAGGGGCATCACCTTGACGGCATCAATGCCATGTTCAATCAGCGCCTGGTAGGCAGCTTCGATCCAGATTTCACGTGTGCCGCGCCAACCGGACGTTTTTTCGATCAATAGGTCGCTCATGTGCTTGCGATAACAAAGCTCCGGCCTGCCGACAATCAAAATTGACACTAATGTCGACAAAAGCGACACATATGTCGCTTTTCAGACTTTTCAAAGTTGATCGGTGGGAATTAATCTTTGCAAACCTGAGGAAATCCGTGACGCGGTGGAATGCCCGGAGAGGAAAGAGATGTCGAAAGATCCGTTGTTGCAGCCCTATCAGCTGAAACATTTAACGCTGAAAAACCGGATCATGATCACGTCGCACGAGCCTGCCTATCCTGAGGATGGCATGCCAAAGGACCGGTATCGCGCCTATCACGAGGTCCGGGCAAAGGCCGGTGTCGCACTGACCATGACCGCCGGCTCCGCGGCCGTCTCTCGCAACTCGCCGCCCGTCTTCAACAATATCCTTGCCTACAAGGACGAAGTCGTGCCGTGGATCAAGCGGCTCACGGATGCCTGCCACGAACACGATTGTGCGGTGATGATCCAGCTGACCCATCTTGGTCGCCGGACACACTGGAACAAGGGGGACTGGTTACCTGCGGTTTCGTCCAGCCATGAACGTGAAGCAGCGCACCGGGCCTTTCCCAAGCAGGTCGAAGAGTGGGACATCGCCCGCATCATAGCCGACTATGCCGACGCGGCGGAACGCATGAAGGCCGGCGGGATGGATGGCATAGAGCTGCAGGCCTATGGTCACCTGATGGACCAGTTCTGGTCGCCGGTCACCAACACACTGGATGGGCCGTACGGCGGTTCACTGGAAAACCGGATGCGCTTTTCACTCGAAGTCATCGAGGCGGTTCGGCAGAGGGTTGGTGACGAGTTCATTCTGGGCATCCGTTTTACCGCGGACGAGGATCTGGACGGAGGCATCACGGAAGACGAAGGTCTTGAAATTGCCCGCCGCCTGAAGGCTACGGGACAGGTCGACTTCCTCAATGTCATTCGGGGCCACATCGACACTGATCCGGGGCTCACCGACGTGATTCCCGTTCAGGGCATGCGCAACGCCCCGCATCTGGATTTTGCCGGCCGCATCAAGAAGGAAGTCGGCATGCCGACCTTCCATGCAGCCAAGATCCCCGATGTCGCAACAGCGCGCCATGCGATCGCCGAAGGGCTTCTGGACATGGTCGGCATGACGCGGGCACATATGGCCGACCCTATGGTGGTTCGGAAAATTGCCGAAAAGCGGGAAGGGGATATACGCCCCTGTGTGGGAGCAACCTATTGTCTCGACCGCATCTATCAGGCTGGCGATGCACTTTGCATCCACAACCCGGCAACCGGTCGGGAATTGACCATGCCCCACGAGATCCCGCTCGCGGACACGAAAAAGAAGGTGGTCGTCGTTGGCGCAGGGCCCGCCGGCATGGAAGCGGCGCGCGTTGCAGGTGAACGGGGGCACGATGTGATCGTGTTCGAGGCAGCGCCAAATGCCGGTGGTCAGGTCCGGCTGACAGCGCAATCCGAGCGCAGGCGCGAAATGATCTCCATAATCGACTGGCGAATGGACCAGTGCCTGGCGAAAGACGTGAAGTTCCGTTTCAACACTTTTGCAGAAGCAGAAGATATCACGGGAGAAAACCCGGATGTGGTGATCGTCGCAACAGGAGGCTTGCCGCATACGGAAGTCCTGAGCGAAGGCAATGATCTTGTTGTCTCTGCCTGGGATATCATTGCTGGCGACGTCAAGCCGGGCAAACGTGTACTCGTCTACGACGATGCCGGTGATCATCCCGCACTTCAGGCGGCCGAGATGATCGCAAAATCCGGCGCTCACGTGGAGATCATGACGCCGGACAGGTCCTTCGCCCCGGATGTCATGGCAATGAACCTGGTGCCTTACATGCGATCGCTGCAGGACAAGGACGTTCGCTTCACGGTCACCTACCGCCTGAAAGCTGCAAAGCGTTCCGGGAACTTGATCACCGCTGTCGTCGGAACAGACTATTCCAGCCACACGGAAGAGCGGGAATTCGACCAAATCGTCGTCAATCACGGTACAATACCGATGGACGAACTCTATTTCGAGCTGAAGCCGATGTCGAAAAACCTTGGTGCGGTTCAGCAGGAAGCGTTGATATTTGGCCGCCCGCAGCCTCTCGAGGCCAACCCGGATGGAACATTCGCGCTTTTCCGCATTGGCGATGCGGTTGCGGCTCGCAACACCCATGCGGCAATCTATGATGCGTTACGTTTGGTCAAGGACATTTGACGTGATGCTGCACCGCACGCGGAAAATTTGGGCAGCGTCTTACATGGATAACCAAATGACGCTTTTGCGCTACGGCGGTGGGGTCGGGTGGGCCTAACGTTCCCGGCAAGGACAGGCCGGGAGACTCGGCCAAAGAGGATGTGTCACCATGTTCAGCGATGCGGAAATTCTATCACTTCTGATGGGCCGACGAGCCGGGTATTCTTTGCCCCAGGCCTTCTACACCGATGCCGACGTCTACCAGGCGGACCTGAAGAACATCTGGCAGAAGGAATGGATTTTCGCCATTCCGTCTGCCGAGCTGCCGAAGTCGGGAAATTACGTCACGCTTCAGATCGGTGATTACAACATCATCATCGTGCGTGGAGCCGACGGTGTCATTCGCTCATTCCACAATTCCTGCCGTCACCGCGGCAGCCGCATTTGTGCAGCATCCAAAGGTTCGGCGCCCAAGCTCGTCTGTCCGTACCACCAGTGGACCTACGAACTCGACGGCAAGCTTCTGTGGGCGCGCGAAATGGGGCCGGAGTTCAAGCCGGAAAACCATGGACTGAAGACCGTGCACTGCGTGACCGTTTCAGGCATGGTGTTCATCTGCCTTGCTGCCGTTGCTCCCGACACCACGGAACTGGAAAAGCAGGCTGAACGCTATCTCGGTCCGCACGACCTTTCCAACCTCAAGGTTGCCCACCAGTCGACCATCGTCGAGCAGGGCAACTGGAAGCTTGTTCTGGAAAACAACCGCGAGTGCTATCACTGCTCCGGGTCGCATCCGTCGCTATGCCGGACATTCCCGGACGATCCCAACCTTGTGGGTGGTGACGATTCAACCTCTTCCAACGTCGGCAAGGCGCATGTGGAACGCTGCGAAGGCGCAGGGCTTCCGTCCAGGTTCCTGATTTCGCCGTCCGAGCAATGGCGTTTCGTGCGCATTCCGTTCCTGGGAGATGCGGTCAGCTACACCATGGATGGCAAGGCGGCCGTTTCCAAGCGTATCGGGACCGTGCCCTTCGACAACGCGGGGTCTTGCCTGTTCTTCCATTATCCGAACACCTGGAACCACTTCCTGTCCGACCAGGTGCTGACTTTCCGCGTTCTGCCGATCAGTCCCATGGAAACCGAGGTGACAACCACCTGGCTGGTGCACAAGGACGCTCAGGAAGGGGTCGACTACGACCTCAAGCGGCTGACGGAAGTCTGGGTCCACACCAACGATGAGGACCGTCAGATCGTTGAGGAGAACCAGATCGGCATCAAGTCACCGGCCTATGAACCGGGGCCGTATTCTCCGGCTCAGGAAAGCGGCGTCATCCAGTTCGTCGACTGGTACTCCCGAACCCTGGAAAACGGTCTGATGGGCCGTTTCCGTGTCGCCGCGGAGTAGTACGATGATCCCGATGCCCGGACGCGATACGCCGGTCTGGTCCGACAGTGAAGTTCTGGAATGCGTGAGTGTTCTGCCCGAGGCGCCGGGGGTGAAAACCTTCACCTTCCGTCCGCCATCAGGCGCGACTTTCGTCTATCGGGCAGGCCAATTCATCACGCTCGATCTCCCGGTGCCTGGCGGAAACGTTCAACGCACCTATACGATTTCCTCTTCGCCGGTGACCAACGCCTATATCTCCGTAACGGTAAAGGTCCAGCAGGACAGCGTCGGTACGAAATGGATGCTGGAGAACCTTGTTCCCGGCATGCAGATCAAGGCTTATGGACCGGCTGGACTGTTCCATCTGCCGCGCAATCCGGACAACAAGTACCTGTTCATTTCAGCCGGTTCCGGCGTTACGCCCATGATGTCGATGGCGACGACGCTCTTCGAGCGCGGTGAGGATCCTGACATTTGTTTCATCCAGTGCGCAACGCGGCCTGTTGATCTGATCTTCCGCAAGCGGCTTGAGTACATGGCGAGCCGCGTCAACGGTTTGCAACTGCACTTCGTCGTCACGAAGAGCGATCCTTACGAGGTCTGGACCGGTTATCGCGGGCACTTCAACCAGCTGATGCTGGGCCTGATGTGCAACGACTATCTGGAGCGCGAAGTCTATTGCTGCGGCCCCGAAGGCTTCATGGAATCCGTGCGCGAGATTCTGAACTCGCTGGGTTTCAACATGGAAAACTATTTCCAGGAAAGCTTCCAGGCGCCGGCTGAAACCAAGGCTGAACTGACAGAGTTCGATGACGTCGTACCTCAGGACGACGTGCAGGCCCAGATCGTTTTTGCCAACTCCAAGGTGTCTTCCTGGTGTTCGGAAACCGACACGGTTCTGGCGGTTGCAAAGGATGCAGGGCTCAATATCCCGTCGGGCTGTACGTTCGGTGTGTGTGGCACCTGCAAGGTGAAGAAACTTTCCGGTGAAGTTCACATGGTCCACTCCGGTGGCATCAGCGATGAAGATATCGAGGCCGGTTTCATTCTGGCCTGTTGCTCGAATCCGATCGGTACAGTCGAGGTCGATATCTGAGCCGGAGATAGTCGAGGAAATATTCAAAATTTGCGATGTATCAATGGCGCGGGCATGAAGAGCGGAGTATTCTGGTCTTCATGCTCGGGAGGACGTCGCATGTTTGAAAGTTTCAGGAAGCCGTTTCGGATCGCAATTGCTTTTGTGGGCCTCGCAGTTTGCGGCACCGGAGCCGCCAGCGCCCAGTCAATTCCGGAAGGCGTTACCGCCTACCAGGTTTCAGCGGCCTTTGATGATGTGCGTTTCGATCTTGAAAATGCCATCGTCAATCATGGCCTGGTCATCGATTACGTCTCGCACATAGGCGACATGCTGGATCGCACATCACAAGATGTCGGTGGTCAGAAACAGATCTTCGTCAAGGCGCAGGCCATGTTGTTCTGCTCGGCTAATCTCTCGCGCAAGGTGATGGAGGCTGACGCTGCGAACATCGCCTATTGCCCCTATTCGGTATTCGTCTACGAAACTCCGGACCAGCCTGGCACCGTAACGGTCGGATATCGTCACCTCGGTGAAACAGGCTCTGAGGAATCCAAGGCGGCTATCGGTGAAGTGAATGCCTTGCTGGATGCCATCGCCAAGGAAGCGGCAGGTCAGTAAGCGGCGGTCGATAATAGATCGACAGCAACATTTAACTAGATGTCTGCAGCCTTGTTGAGGCGGTTCAGAACCTTCTCGGACGAAAGCTCCCGGGCAGCCGCATTGCCGACCTTGCGGGCTGTCCGGTTTTCGGATGTTGCCAGGTCTTCGGCAATCGCGAGAGCGGCGCCATGTAGAGGCAAGGAGCGTTTGCCGATCTGGCGGAGGGCCCAATGCACCGCTTTCCAGACAAAGTTTCGCTCGTCCGCGGCAGCAGCGCGGATCAAGGGAAAGTAGTCCAGAAATTCGGTTTCGGGCGCTGTCTTGGCATGGACGGCGCGCCAGGCGATCAGCGCAAAGGCAGCCCGCCGGACGAATTCGCGTTCGTCTGCGGCAAGTGCCGGAACCAGTTCGTTTGAACCGGCACGCCGGGCCAGAACATTCATGAGCTGATCGCACAGATCCCAGGAATTGATGTCGTTCAGCCACTGAAGGGCGAGCTCGGGTGCCAGGTGTTTGGGTGGGGTCAGAAGGATTGCCAAGAGGCGAGCTTCGTGAAAGCCGCTGGCCCAGAGTTCCCGTGCAAGGTCCGGGGAAGGGCCTATGGATCTGGCCAACGGACGCAGCACAGAGAGTGGAACGCCGAAGGCCCGATCTGTTTCGATGCCGAACCGCGCCATTCCAGCACGGTTCGGCTCCGTTCCCGCTTCACGCAGATCGTTCAATACGTTTTCAAGCGTTAAGGTCGTGTCCGGGACTTGGGGCATATGGGTGCCCGTTTATGACTTGTCGGCATTTTCCAGGCGGGCAATCAGACTGGACGTATCCCAACGTTTGCCGCCCATGGCCTGAACTTCGGCATAGAACTGATCGACCAGCGCCGTAACAGGCAGGCGGGCACCGGTATCATTTGCGGTCTTCAGGCAGATGCCGAGATCCTTGCGCATCCAGTCGACCGCAAAGCCATAGTCGAACTTGCCCGCATTCATGGTCTCCCACCGGTTTTCCATCTGCCAGGATTGGGCAGCCCCGCCTTTAATTGCGGAGATGACCTTTGCGACGTCGAGATCCGCTTTCTTGGCAAAGTGGATGGCTTCGGAAAGGCCCTGCACCAGGCCGGCAATGCAGATCTGGTTGACCATCTTGGTCAATTGCCCTGCGCCGCTTTCTCCCATCAGACCGACGAATTTTGCGAAGCATTCGATGACCGGCTTGGCCTTGTCGAAAGCATCCTGATCTCCGCCGCACATTACTGTCAGGACGCCGTTTTCGGCACCTGCCTGGCCACCGGAAACCGGAGCATCGATGAAGCCGCAGCCCTTGTCCTTGGCCGCTGCATAAAGCTCACGGGCAACTTCGGCAGACGCGGTGGTGTTGTCGACAAAAATCGCGCCTTCCTTCAATCCATGAAAGGCACCATCTTCGCCGGTCGTGACGGAGCGCAGATCATCGTCGTTTCCGACGCAGGAAAAGACGAAGTCGCAACCTTCAGCTGCTTCCTTCGGGGTCTTGGCGAAGTTGCCGCCATATTCGGCAGCCCATTTCTCGGCCTTAGCAGTCGTGCGGTTATAGACCGTGACGTCGTGCCCACCTTTGGTTTTCAGGTATCCGGCCATCGGATATCCCATGACGCCCAGACCGATAAATGCAACCTTTGCCATGACGACGCTCCCTTCGCATGCGAAGGCCCGGTACGAGCCGGGCCTTTAATTGAACTGGTTCATCATGGTTTTAGGCCATTTGCCTCTTGCTGTCAGCTTAGATCCAATAGGGCCCGCGCTGCCAGAGCCGCAAATGACGTTCCCGCTTCGCCGACTGGGCGTCCAGGTGCCGCTGGGTGCGCGGATCCGGACGAGTGTTGCTGGAGAACCGGGTTGCTTCCAGGAAGCTACGTGCGTAAATATCAAACATATGCTTACATCCTCTCGCTGCGTTGTGTGAGAGTAATGTGGCTGTTTACGGCTGCTGATGCCAGTCAGGAAGATTTTCAAAATGTAAGGTGAAATTACATATGGATTGGCGATCTCTCCCATCCCTCAACAGTCTGAGAACCTTCACTGCCGTTGCCGAGACCTGCAGTCTCTCGGCCGCGGGAAGAGAATTGAACGTCACTCACGCGGCCGTCAGTCAGCAGGTCAAGGCTCTGGAGCAGTTTCTGGGGTTGAAACTGATTGTCCGTGAGGGCAGGGGCATTGCATTAACCCCTGAAGGCAAGCAGCTCTTTGAAGGTCTGAGCGAAGGCTTTGAAATCATCAGGGAGACAGTCGATGAATTGACGCGGGAAGATCTGGTCCGTCCGCTCAACATCACCATGACGCCGTCCTTTGCAATAAGTTGGCTGATGCCGCGGATCAGCGATTTCCGGCACAAGCATCCCGACATTGAACTGATGCTCAATCCGACGGCCGAAGTGGTTGAACTCAGACCTGGCGGCGTCGACCTGGCGATCCGTTTCGGCAAGGGCAACTGGACAGGGCTTGAATCGGAACTGTTCATCCCGACGAATTTTGCGGTGATCGGTGCCAATTGCCTGATCGGAGACAAGAAGATCGAAAGCCCTGAAGATCTTCTGGAGTTTCCCTGGTTGCAGGAATACGGCACCAACGAATTGACCATCTGGCTGGAGCGCCAGGGCGTCGTGCCCAAGGGCAAGCTCAACATCACCCATTTGCCCGGCTATATGGTGCTGGAAGGGTTGCGGCGGGGCGATGGTATTTCGGCCACCGCCAAGACCTTTGTCGAGCCTGAAATCGAGGCGGGTAACCTCAGGGTCCTATTTGAAGACGGCGTTTATCCGGGGACGGGATACCATCTGGTGACCCGCCCCGGTGTCAACCGTCCACCACTCAAGGCCTTCATGAGCTGGCTCAGGGCCATGCGCGCCGAACAGCTCGCCGATTAGCCTGGGCAGACGTCAGATTGCAGTGAGGGCCTGCTCCATGTCCGCAATCAGGTCGTCGCAATGCTCGATGCCGATGGACAGCCGCAACAGGTTCTCCGGAATGCCGGAGCCTTCGCCCTCGATGGTGAAACGATGCTCGACAAGACTCTCGGTGCCGCCGAGGGAGGTTGCTCGCTGGAACAGGTCAAGCGCACCGGTGACATTCAGGGCGGCCGTTTTGTCGCCCTTGACCTGAATGGACATGAGCGAGCCAAAACCGCCGGTCATCTGGCTTTTTGCAAGTTCGTGATGAGGGTGGCTCTTGACGCCGGGATAAAGCACGGCTTCCACTTTCGGGTGTTTTTCGAAGTGTTCCGCGAAAACCTGTGCCGATCTGTTCATGCGCTCCACACGCAAGGCAAGTGTCCTGAGGCCCCGGAGCAAAAGCCAGGTTTCGAACGAACCGAGCACGGCGCCGGCCAACTTGCGTTCCTCGGTCAGAAACGCCCAGGCTTCGCTGCCCGCGTTGTCGGTTGTGACGACGCCACCCAGAAGGTCTGAATGACCGTTGAGGGCCTTGGTCGCCGAATGCATCACCAGGTCCGCTCCGAGCGACAGAGGCTTGAGGATCAGCGGTGTTGCGGCGGTCGCATCGACGGCAAGCAGGGCGTCCGCCTGTTTGCACTGGTTGGCGATGTTCTTGATGTCGGCGACCTTCAAGAACGGATTGCTGGGCACTTCAAGCCAGACAAGATCCGGGCGAGTGACAGCTATCTCGTCCTGGAAGGACTGAAGGTCGCTTGCATCAGCTTCTACGAGGGCAATGTTGTTGCGTGCACACATCTTGCGCAGGAACAACGTGGTCCCCCAGTAAATGCCGGACTGGGCAAGCAGTGTGCCGCCTGGCTTGACGATGCGGGCGACGGCCGCGACAGCGGCCATGCCGGATGCAAACAGCCGGCTGTCTTCTCCCCCTTCAAGAGCGGCGATCAGTTTTTCGGTCTTCTTGAAAAGCGCATTGTCGTCACGGCTGTAGATATGACCCGGGTTGACCAGCTCATAGTTTTCGTCACGCACGAATGTGGTAGCAGTCTGTATCGGCGGCACGACGGCGCCTGTTGCCGCATCAAAACCGCCACCACCATGGGCCAGCAGGCTGTCGAGGTGTAGGCCATGGGCAATGGAGGGCGTTTTCGGCATGGGAGAGCTCCGTGAATGGGGGTCCCTTCGGGTTATCGCCGTCCGCTTGGATAATCAAATGAAATCAATCCATTTGGGAGAGCGGTGCCGACTTGCCTCCAAAGGAATATCGAGAAGGCGAACGCGGGACAGGTTACAGAAAAACGGGCCGGAACTTGGAAAGTCCGGCCCAATTATTTCGAACGCTGAAAGTCTGCTCAGCGTATCAGGTGCCGCGTCAGGCGTGCTTCGATTTTGTCCCACAGGCGGCGCAGCATCTCTACCAGGAACAGATAGATCACCGCTGCCCAGATGTAGGCCTGGAAATCATACGATCTCGAGTAGGCCCGTCTGGTTTCTCCAAACAGATCGAACACCGTCACGATTGCCGCAATGGCGGAACCCTTGAGCATGAGAATGATCTCGTTGCCATAGGGCCGCAGGGCAACGATCAGTGCCTGCGGCAGGATGATCTTGAAGAAGGTAATCTGCTTGTTGAGGCCGAGAGCAGCAGCCCCTTCCCACTGACCTCTGGGCACGTTTTGAATGGCACCGCGCAGGATCTCGGCCTGATACGCGGAGGTGTTCAGTGAAAACGCGAAGATCACGCAGAACCAGGCTTCCCGGAAAAGACCCCACAGGCCGACTGCCTCCAGCTGTGCCTGGAAGGTGCCTGCGCCATAGTAGACAAGGAAGGTCTGTGCCAGCAGCGGTGTGCCGCGGAAGAAATAGACGAAGCAATAGGCAGGCTTCGATAAAAGCCACCATTTCGACGCTCGTGCAGCTGCGATGGGCACGCTCAGCACCGCACCTATCAGCAACGACAGGCCGACGATCTGAAGGGTGACCAGAAAACCGCTGAGGTACTCGGGCCAATACTTCAGCACGAACGGACTCGCGACGTTTATCGCCAGATAGTAGAGCAGCCAGGCACCGGAGACGATCCAGAGCGCCATGAGGACATGGCCGAGAATTCGCGTCTTGGTCCAACCACGGGGCGGTGCGGGCGGCCGTTTCAGGCCTGTGGCGGGGTTTGCGGAGATCATCGTGCCGTATCTCCGCGTTTGCTCCAGCGCTCGATACGCACGAGACCGGTGGATGATATCATTGCCAGGACCAGGTAGATCAGGCAGGCGATGCCAAAGAACATGAAGGGTTCCTTGGTCACCCTTGCGGCGATCCCTGACTGGCGCATGACGTCAGACAAGCCGACCACCGAAACGAGCGAGGTGTCCTTGAGAAGGACGAGCCAGCTGTTTCCAAGTGCGGGCAGTGCGAGCCGGATCAATTGCGGCAGTACCACCAGTCGAAGGGTTTTGCCTTTCGACAGTCCAAGCGCATATCCGCCTTCGTATTGTCCCTGCGGGATCCCGCGAAAGGCGGAAAGAAACGCTTCGGAAGCATAGGAAGAAAAGACGAAGGACAGTGCGATGACACCGGCGACAAACGAATTGACTTCAAAATAGAAGTCGAAGCCGGCCATCTTCAGCAAGACCTGTATCGCGATCTGTAGGCCGAAGTAGACCAGGAACAAGGTCAGCAGTTCCGGCAAGCCCCGGAAAAGAGTGGTGTAGATATTGGCCGCCAGGCGCAAGCTGGGTTCCGATGACTTTTTCGCAAGCGCAATCAGAAATCCCAGAAACAATCCGAACGGCAAAGTCACTATTGCCAGGCATACGGTTACAACCACGCCCCAGGCAATTTCGTCTCCCCAACCCTCTGGTCCGAAGGAGAGTAGCGTCAAAGCTTCATTCATAAGCCGGCGCTTCTTTCTGTTTGTCGTTGCTATTCCGGCCGCCCCTCCGGCCGTACTGCGGGATTTTTCCCTGCAGGTGGTGCAGCGCACAGGGCGCGCTGCACCGGAATGCGATCAACTGGAGGCTAATCAGCCGCCGTAAACGTCGAACGTGAAGTACTTGTCGTTGATTTCCTTGTACTTGCCGTTCGCCAGGATGCCTTCGATGGCCTTGTTGAACATTTCCTTCAACTCGCCGTCGTCCTTGCGGATGGCAATGCCGGCGCCTTCACCGTTGATCACCGGATCCGGCGTTAGGGTGCCCAGCAGCTTGCAGCAGGCACCGTCGTCGGTCGCCAGCCAATCGGACAGAACCACAACGTCGTCAATGACGGCATCGACACGGCCGCTGGCAACGTCGAGCTTGTATTCATCCGGCGTCGGATAAAGCTTCAGGTCCGCGGACGGCAGCTTTTCTTCAGCATAGTTGGAGTGGGTGGTGGAGGACTGTGCACCAAGTGCGACACCCTTGAGGTCTTCATCCGACGTACCGGTCAGAGCGGAATCCTTCGGCACGGCAATTGCCGGCGGGGTGTTGTAGTACTTGTTGGTGAAGTCGACCTTTTCCTTGCGCTCTTCGGTGATCGACATGGAAGCGATCACGGCGTCGAACTTGCCAGCCTGCAGGGCGGGGATCATGCCGTCCCAGTCCTGGGTAACAAATTCGCACTCGACTTTCATTTCTTCGCAGAGTGCCTTGGCAATATCGATGTCGAAACCTATCAGCTGGCCGTCTGCGGTCAGGGAGTTGAACGGAGGATAAGCGCCTTCGGTGCCGATACGCACCTTTGACCAGTCTTTCGCCTCAGCGCCACTCACGGCAGCCAGTACTGCTACTGCGGCCGCAGCCATACGCAATACACGCATATTTTGTTCCCCTAATATCTTCTTCGCGGCGCAAGCGGGTTCGTCCCGCCTTCTTGCCCGAGCGCTCTATTCCATACACTTCGGTTCAAATTTCAAGCATGCCTACGAAAAAAACACAGCGTGATTTCGCCGAATTTTCAATTTTTCCGGCATGTCGTTGGGGAAGCGTCAAGTCATTGTGGAAACCTGACTGTTCCCTGAGGCCTTTTCTTCGTGCTGTAGAAGCATGCCACCCTGAACCAAATGTCGGCCGAAGGGCAGAAATCAGGCCTTTGAGTCGGCTGTTGCCTCTGCTGCTTCAGCTTCCCGGGAAGCGTCGTGAACGTCGAGAACGGATTGCAGGGTAATCACCGGGCGGGAAAGCGCATCCCCTGCATCTGCCCCACGATAGGGTGTCGGCGAGACAACCGGCTGCTTTGTCAATTCGGCGATCTTTTCTTCGTGAACAGCCCTGTTTCTGGGGGAAAGGTTGTCCAGACCGAGTTCGGTCAGCCCGTGATCTTCAAGATACTTGTGCCGAATTCGCTCTTCTTCAGGCAGTTCACGCCACTCTGCATATTGTTCCGCAAGAATGCTGCGGAATTGCAGAAACCGGCTTTCGGTTTCGCTTGGCTGCTTTTGGGGCGCCTTGGCCGATTGCGGTGACACGGAAGGCGTGGGCGGCAGAGCAGATGTCATCGGATCCTCTTTCTGGCTGCAGGTATTGTCAAATATGCAAGCAAAAATTGTGCCGAGAGGGGATATTAAAAACCCTGATGAATCTCATGAACTTATTGAATTTGAAGCTGGAAGCCGAACTTCCTAGGAAAAGACTACCCGGTGACACATGGTTATTTCTGCCGGGTTTCGGAAAAGGGCCCAGCAATGTCGGACTACGAACTTTTCATCGGAAACAAGAACTACTCCTCCTGGTCTTTCAGGCCGTGGATCGCTCTCAGGCACAAGGATATTCCATTCCGGGAGACCCTGGTTCCTTTCGATTTCGAAAATGGAAATCCGGAATTCGCGGCATTTTCACCAAGCAGAAAAGTACCGGTTCTCAAGGATGGTACCCTGACGGTGTGGGACAGCCTGGCGATCCTGGAATATGTCGCCGACTGCTTTCCGGACAAAGGCCTGTGGCCAAAGGACAAGGCCAAGCGCGCCTGGGCACGGTCCATCTCGGCGGAGATGCATTCCGGTTTCACCGCTCTTCGCAGCGAATGTTCCATGAACATGCAGCGCCCTGTGGTGGCAAAAGCCGTCAGCGACGCGGTTAAGGGTGAGGTCAACCGCATCGTGACCGTCTGGAAAGAATGCCTGGCATCATCAGGCGGTCCTTTCCTGTTTGGCGATTTCACGATTGCCGACGCCATGTATGCACCCGTCGTCAGCCGTTTCGAGACCTACCAGCTATCCAGCGACCCTGTGGTGAGCAAATACAGCGAAGCCATGAAGGCAACCGAGGCCTGGAAAGTCTGGGAAGAGGCTGCACTCAAGGAAACCTGGATCGTCGATACCGAGTGAGGTTCCTGCCAGCCCGGCGCCAGCCGCCGGGCGGCCGTCAGGCCGTAACCGCGTCGCTGGCCAACGCAGTGTCCTCACTTTGCTGAAAGTCACGGCTGCCTGAATCGGGTTTACCGGCGTACTGGAATGCGCCTTCGTCTTCAAAAAAGCTATAAAGGCTGTCGACAAACCGGCGCACTTTCAGCGGAATGAAGCGATTGGAAGGATAGACCGCATGGACCGGATGCGGCGGGTATTGCCATTGTGGCAGCACCACTTCCAGGTCTCCAGTTCGCAGGTACGGCTCGATAAGCCAGCGATTGGAAAGCGCAATTCCGAGACCGGCGAGTGCCGCACGGCGCAGGGTCGAAGAGTTGTTGACCAGCATTGTCGGCGTGATCTTGATAGACAGCTTTTCACCGATCGGACTGATGAACGGAACCCGGTTCCCGGTCGCGATGTTCTTGTAAAGCAAGTAATCGTGATCGGGCAGCTCGTCGGGATGGTCAGGGCGTCCACGTTTATCCAGATAGTCTGGTGATGCCACCAGGCAGCGCTGAGCAAGCCCGAGCCTTCGAACAATCAGCCGGTCGTCCTCGATCTCACCCATGCGGATTGCCACATCGAGCCGTTGCTGGATGACATCGACAAACTGGTCGGACAACGACACATCCAGCAGGATGCCGGGGTGATCCTTCTTGAAGCGGATCAGGAAGTCCGAAAGGATGGTTTCCGCGAAGCCAAGAGGCAGCCCCACCGATAGCGGGCCGGACATCTGGGCCTCCTCGCTCTGAACCGAGCGGTCGGCCTCATCGAGGCGCTCCAGAATATCCCTTGCATAGGCATAATAGCGTTCCCCGGCTTCCGTCAGGCTGAGTTGACGTGTGGTCCGATTCAGCAGTCTGATGCCCAGATCGTCTTCAAGCGCCCGAACCTGCTGGCTGACGGCAGGTTGCGAGATGCCGAGAAGTTTTGCAGCTGCTGAGAAGCTGCCGAGATTGACAGCCTGCACAAAGCCGGAAAGGGAGGAAAGCTTGTCCATGGCGGCCCCAGTTGGAGAGCGAGTGAGGAACGATCTCATACATAAGCACGGGTTATGAGTAATATAAGATATTGGCCGCTTTAAAAACAAAGCCAATGAAACACTTTTAGGACTGCCGGACCGATCCAACGGTTCGAGCGTCAAAGTTTTCCATCAGGTCGAGCCGGGAGGCCAATTATGACCACTTCACAGATTTCCGTTTCCAGACGTTCGCTGCTCGGTGCGGCTGCCGGGGCAGGGGCGCTTGCCGCTGCCGGTGGTGTCACTTTTCTGTCCGCACCCGCAGAGGCCGCTGTCGATCAGGCCGGAAAGCCGATGGCAGGCGCACTCCGCTACAAGGTCGGCGATCTTGAAATCACCGCCTTGCTCGACGGGTATCTCGATGTCACGCCGGAACTGGTGATCGGCTACGACGCATCAGAAGGGCAGCGCCTGAGAGATGCAGCCATGGTTGAAGGTGAGGCGTTGCGTATTCCTGTCAATGCCTACCTCGTCAACACCAGTGACCGGCTGATCCTTGTCGATGCCGGCACTGCGGATGCTCTGGGCCCGACCATGGGGCGTCTGCCGGATGCCTTGGCAGCCGCAGGTGTATCGCCCGATCAGGTGGACGCGCTGTTGATCACCCACATGCATCCGGACCACCTCTTCGGCGTGATCGATGGTGACGGCAACAAGGTTTTCAAGAATGCGGAACTGATCCTCCCGGAGGTGGACAAGGCCTTCTGGTACGATGATGCGGCAATGAACGGCGCTCCCGAGCAGTTCAAACCGTTCTTCCTCGGTGCACGCAAGGCTGCCGATGCCTACAAGGACAGCCAGACCCTGATTTCCGGCGACAAGGAAATCCTGTCCGGCATCCGGCCGATGGCTCTTCCGGGTCACACGCCTGGGCATACCGGCTATCTGTTCGACAGCAACGGCGAAACCCTCGTGATTGCGGGCGATATCGTCCATATGGCCGTCTATCAGTTCAACCGGCCGGACTGGGGTATCGGGTTCGACATTGATCCCGGGCAGGCAGTGTCGACACGCAAGACATTCCTGGACCAGGCCGCCGCCGACAAGTTGTTCTTTGCAGGCGCGCATATTCCGTTTCCCGGTATGGGCCGTGTTGCAAAGGACGGCGAGGGTTATCGCTTCGTCCCGGCCAACTGGCCCTACGCCTACTAACGAAGAAACTCTTTCTGGCCCGGCAACGCTGCCGGGTCAGCGCAGTCCGAACCCGGAGAAGGGCAGGAAGGACACCAGCTCACCCTTGCGGATCGAGGTCACGTCTTCAGGTATTTCGATAAGACCGTCGGCTTCGCGCAGGCCAGTGATCAGGCCGGAGCCGTCGCGTTGAAATTTATGCGCTGCAAGTGATCCGTCTGGACGAGGCTTCAGATAAGCACGGTAGAACTCTCGGCGGTCCGGCTTTTTCTTGGGAACTTCGAAGGCTGCCGGAACCTGAAAGGCCTGCGGTTCCAGAAAGGCACCTCCGCCAAGAACGCTGAAGACCGGCCGTGCGTAAAGCAGAAAACAGACCATCGCGGCAACCGGGTTTCCCGGCAGTCCGAGAACAACGCAGGATCCGATATTTCCGAACATCATCGGGCGGCCAGGCTTGATAGCAAGCTGCCACATGTGGCGTTTTCCGATCTTGTCCAGAACCTTGAGCATGTGATCTTCCTCGCCGCGGCTTGCTCCGCCGGTGGTCAGGATCACGTCATGGCTGGCTGCTGCCGTCGAAAGCACTTCTTCAAGGGCGTCGGCGTCATCTTTCAGAATGCCCAGATCGTCGATCTCGACAGGCAGCGTTGCGCACAGGCTGCGCAGCAGAAAGTGGTTGGAATCGTAAACGTCTCCGAGCGTGATGAGATCGCCAGGCCGGCGCAGCTCGTCGCCTGTCGACACTAGGGCCACCTTCAGTTTCCGGTAAACGGAAACGTCTGCCTGTCCGGTGGACGCGATTGCCGCGATATCTTGCGGGCGCAAGCGCTGACCGGGGCTCAGCAGCGTCGTTCCCTCCGCCACGTCTTCTCCCGCCTTACGGCGGTTGGCACCCGTTTTCAGGCCTTGCGGCACGATCACGAAGTCCTGCCCATCCTGCTGGTGCGTTTCACAATCTTCCTGCATGGCGACCGTATCCGCACCGGGTGGCATCACCGCTCCAGTAAAGATCCGGGCTGCTGCCCATGGGCCAAGATCGGCGTTGCTCGCGTGCCCTGCAGCTATCCTCTGTTCCAGACGGAAGAAACCTCCGGCTTCCTCGAAATCGGCGTTACGGAAGGCGTAACCGTCAACGGCCGAATTGTCGGCCAGTGGCACATTGCGGGGAGCGGTCACCGTATCTGCAAGGATGCGTTCGGCGGCATCCTGCAGGGGTACGGTTTCGGTCTCGGCAATGCAATGCAGCCGCTGTTTCAAGATCTCCAGCGCCTCGTGGTGGCGCAAGCGGTCCTTGTCGTGCAGGAAGCAGTCATCCAGAAGCTGTTTACCGGTCATGTTGTCGACCTTTTCAGCCCGAGATGGGTCTCGATGAAATTCGCCATGGCGGCAATGTCGTCCAGATGAAACACCGGCAACACCTCGTCCGGCAAATCGTGATCGGTTGCGATGGCCAGAATATTCGGATCGGAAACGGCAAGGGGACCGCGTTCGCTTGCCTCGGTTCTGCGTGCCTCGATCTTCGGATGGGGTTCGCTCTTGTAGCCTTCGATCAGGATCAGGTCGCAGGGAGCAAGCCGCTCCAGAACGTCTTCCAGCGGCGGCTCGTCTTCCTCTTTCAGTTCATGCATCAAGGCCCAGCGGCGTCCGGACACCAGTGCTACTTCCACTGCACCTGCTTCGCGGTGCCGGAAACTGTCCGTGCCCGGCTTGTCGATATCGAAGCCGTGATGCGCATGCTTTACGGTCGAAACCTTCAGGCCCCGCGCGGTGAACTCGGCCACGAGGCTCGCCACGAGTTGTGTCTTGCCGGAATTCTTCCAGCCGGTGATGCCGAATACAGGGGTGGTGGTCATCTGGAATGTAAGCTCAGCGCGTCTCTGACAGTCGAAAGGTCATCAGGTTTGTTGGCATTGAAGAAGGGGTCCAACCCGTTGTCAGGATCCGCATCGAAGGCGACTTCGACACTGTCGTAACAGTCGACAAAGGCAAGCACCTTGCCTGTCTTGCCGGATTGCAGCCAGTCCTCGAGATCCGGCTTCAGGCTGACAGGCCAGAGGCCGAAGACAGGGTGGAGCTTGTCCGCAGAGGAGGCGAGGGCAATGACCGGTCTGTCACCAGGGACTGCGGCACAGAACCGGCTGACAAGGCTGGTAGGGAAAAACGGCGTGTCACCGGCTACCGAAATCACATGGCTGATATCCGGTCGCTCGTTGTGAGCATAAGTCATGCCGGCCAGGACACCTGCCAGCGGTCCTGCGAAATCGCCTACCGGATCAGCGGCAACAGGCAGCTGAAAGCGCGCAAACCGGTCAGGGTCACCATTGGCGTTGAGGATTATGTCGTGCAGCTGTGGTTTCAGACGGTCGAGGATCATATCAAGCATCGTCTTGCCGCCAAGATCCATCAGGCTCTTGTCGCCGCCGCCCATTCTGCGGGATTGGCCGCCGGCAAGCACGCAACCAAGCACCTTGCTGCTCTCAAGGGTCTTCTTGTGTCTGGTCATTCTGCCGGGACGCTCCCTTTTCGGCGGGCCGTATCCGGCTCGTCTTCCACGTCGCTTGCGGACATGTCGAACACGATCCTGTCGTGACCGGACAAGGCAACGAACCGCTTGCCGCGTGCGCGTCCGATCAGCGTAAGGTCGGCCTTGCGTGCGAGTTCGACGCCCCAGGCGGTAAACCCCGAGCGTGACACGAGGATCGGAATGCCCATCATCACGGTCTTGATGACCATTTCGGAGGTCAGTCTGCCAGTGGTATAGAAGATCTTGTCGTGCGCGGGGATGTCGTTCAGGACCATCCAACCTGCGATCTTGTCGACCGCATTGTGGCGGCCGACATCTTCCATGTAGACTAGCGCACGGTCTTCCTGGCACAGAACACAGCCATGGATCGCCCCCGCCTCGAGATAGAGGGAAGGTGTTGTGTTGATGGTTTTGGTCAGCGCATAGAGCCAGGAAGTGTTGAGACGGGCGTCCTCAGCGAGTTGAACGGTATCGAAGCCGTCCATGACATCGCCGAAGACTGTCCCCTGGGCGCAGCCGGAGGTGCGCACCTTCTTCTTCAGCTTTTCCTCGAAATTGGTTTCGCGCTCGGTGCGAACCACCACAACATCCAGATCGTCGTCATGGTCGATGCCGGTGATGACATCGTCCTCGGCCAGCATGTTCTGGTTTTTCAGATAACCGACGGCGAGAAGGTCCGGATGATCGCCAATGGTCATCATGGTGACCACTTCCTGAGAATTCAGGTAGAGGGTCAGGGGTTTTTCCGTCACGACACGCGTTTCGACCGGCTGTCCGTCTTGATCGATACCGGTTACGGACGTCGAAAGACGCGAATCTTCCGGGTCGGGTTGCAGCACATATGAGCCTGACACAGGCAAACGACTCCATTTGCTTCGATTGTCTCAACACTATGGGACGCGATTGCCGCGGGGCAAGGTGTTACTTTGCCGTTTTGGTTCGCGAAAGTGCCATGAAGGCACCGCCGGCCAGCAGTCCCCAGAATGCACCCGAAACACCCAGGAAACTAACCCCGGAAGCCGTCACCATGAAGGTAATGATGGCGCTGTCCCTGTCGGCGGGAGCCTTTGTGGCCTCGCTGATGGAAAAGGCAAAAGCCCCCAGCAGGGCCAATCCCGCAACGGCTTCGATCAGGATAGTCGGCGTGGCCGCGACAAAGGCCATCACCAGCCCTGCGAATAGGCCGAACAGGACATAGACCGCACCTGCGGTCACGGCCGCCCAGTAACGCTTTGCCGGATCCTGGTGCGCATCTTCACCCGCGCACATTGCTGCCGTGATGGCGGCAAGGTTGACCGCATGTCCGCCAAATGGGGCGGACAGCATACTGAAGACGCCGGACAGAGTGAAAAGCGGTCCGCTTTTGGGGTGGTATCCATAGGCGGACAGCACAGCGACACCCGGGATGTTCTGGGACGCCATCGTCACGATGAAGAGCGGCAGCGCGATACTGATCAATGCTTCCAGGGAAAACGAGGGTGCGATCCAGACTGGTTCGGTGATCGGCTGGACGTTGCTCAGGTCGATCGGGCCGCTGCTCGAAAGGCCGATCGCGAATGTCATGACCATGGCAAGGGGAACCGCGAAGAGCCTGAAAAAGCGCAGGGCAATCGCCCAGACGGCAATGATGGCTAGTGCGCTGTAAGGCAGTTCTGCGACGGCTCTTACCGGCGCAAGGCACAGTCCGAACAGGACACCTGCCAGCATCGCGTTGGCAAGTGGTGCCGGAATGGCTGCGACCGCCCGTCCGAAAGGCTTGATCAGGCCCGCGAGTACGATAAGCGCGCCACAAACCAGAAAAGCACCAACGGCTGCCGAAAAGCCTCCTTCGAGCGGGCCGGCTGTCGCAAGGAGCGCGGCACCGGGTGTCGACCACGCGATGCTGACGGGGATCTTCGTGGCGAGGGAGGCAACGATCGCGCAAAGGCCCATGGAAATGGACAGTGCCATCAGGCCGCTGGTTGCTTCGGCTGGGGAAGCGCCGGCTGCTGTCAGCCCTTGAATGACGATAGCGAATGAACTTGCAAAGCCGACAATGGCAGCAAGAAAGCCGGCTGATACCGGCTGAAGGCCGGCGAACCTGCCTGACATGATGCAATCCCCCAGTTAACAAGGGCGCACAATATCGGCATGCTTGGCAATCGGACTAGGACCTTGCGGCCACGAACCGGATAATTTTGCGAAACATGTGATGAGCTGGGGCTCCGCGGCAGAAAACCCGGAGCGGCTCAGATCATCAACATGTCGTTGGTCAGGCGGCCTTCCTGAAGTTCCTGCGCGAAATGTCCGAACGCCCGGTAGGCTTCTTCCCGCGTTACGTCGGCAGGGTGGTCAAGCAGAGGGCGCAGCACGTCATGCTTGGAAGCGGCCAGGCCATCGGTCAGATCCCGGAAGAACATCAGTGAATTCGGGAACAGCCGGAAATCCGCCGGTTCGTGAATGATGCCCTCGATGGCTTCAAGACGCGGATCGTTCATCACGCAATAGACGGTATCAAGCACCGGGCCGGTCAGGCCTTCCAGAACCTGGATGATGTGCTGATCGACCAGCAGAAGCGCACCGGTTACGCCGGCCTTTCTGTTGATCCGCCGAATACGCAGCAACGTCTTGTCGATTTCGTCGGGCAGGGGCAGACGCATCTTGCCCCAGTTGATCTTGCTTCGGTAGCAGGCGCGGTAAAGTTCCATGGCGTGTCCATCCTTTTGCCGATGAAACCAGCCTGCGCTTCAATTCCTCACATTTGCTTAAAATTTGAATCAAATACGAAGAAGAGCTTTTCGTGTTACCGAAGCGTTGCCAAGTCCTCCGCAAAAGTGTGCTTTGCAGCCCGGTGAACAGAACAAGAAAACTGTGCAATACAACGTGCGTACATCTTTGTGTGGATAAGGAGGTCAGGCACCGGCTTCGAGCTTGAAATCGAGACTGGCTCTTACGGCAGGCCACTCGTGAGGAAGAATCGAATAAACCGCCGTATCCCTGAGCGCTCCATTGGGCGAGCGCTGGTGGGATCGCAGAACACCATCCAGTTTGGCACCTAGCCTTTCGATCGCGGCGCGGCTTTGGTGATTCATGAAGTGCGTCCGGAATTCGACCGCGATGCAGTCCAGTTCCTCAAACGCATGTGCCAGCAGCATGCGTTTGCATTCCGTGTTGAGGCGAGTGCGCTGCACGGCCTTGCGATACCAGGTCGAACCGATTTCGACGCGCTTGTTGGCCGCATCGATGTTCATATAGGTCGTCATGCCGACGGCCTTGCCGGTTGGCGTCAACACGGCGAACGGAAGCATCGAGCCGGCTTCCTGAAGCGAGAGCCGTCTTTCAATTTCCGCCCGAACGGCATCCGGCTTCGGGACGCTGGTATACCAAAGCTTCCACAGTTCGCCGTCGGCGGCAGCTTCAGACAGATCGGCGGCGTGGGAAAGGCTCAAGGGCGCAAGTGTGCCGGTACTGCCCTTCAGGGTTACGGGGAGAGGCCAGGCCATCATGTGTCTCCAGTCGAATTGGCAGGTCAGAACGGACGCTCTTCTCCGCTCCATTTGAAGAACTTTCCGGTATCGGTAACAGACAGGGAACCGGCAATCTTCAGAACGCCCCGCGCCACATCCACCGGGTCATTGTCTGCCAACTGGCCGCCCATGTCCGTACGCACCCAGCCCGGATCTATCAGTGCGACCGGAATGCCTTCGGATTCCAGATCGGTCGCCAGCCCCTGCATGACCTTGTTCACTGCCGCCTTGGAGGCACGGTAGGCGAGGGTGTCCGACTTCCGGTATCCCATCCAGGCCATCTGGCTGGAGATAGTCAGGATTCGACTGGATCCCGACCGGCGCAAATGAGGCAGGAAAGCTTGTGAGACCGCCAAAGGTGCAAGGGTGTTGACGGCCAGGGTTTCGGCAAAACCCTCGAAATCCATATCGAGTGCGCTTTGACGTTCCGGAGTGATGATGCCCGCGTTGTTGATCAAAAGGTTCAGCGGGGTGTCGAGGTCGCCGGCGACCGCGCGAACGGCGGCATGGTCTCTCACATCGAAAACCAACGGATGAAAATCTTTGCCGAGCCGTTCCGCTGTCTCGTCAGCCGACTGCTGCGTGCGGACGGAGCCGTAAACGGTCCAACCACTGTCCAGTGCGGCGCGGGCAAGTTCATAACCGATCCCGCGATTGGCTGCGGTGATGAGGCAGGTTGGCATGTCAAATTCCTGAAGCTGGAATGTCTTGGGAAGGACGCTGTATAGAGCCGTAACAAATTAACCGGGCCGTCTGGCTGTTCAACGAAAACATTGTCTCCCTTTAAGGAGGGGTAACAATCGCGAGATCCAGCAGCAACCATGGCCAATTCCATGGTTATGAAAGCTTCTGAAGCTTGCGGCTTTCAACTGCGCAGGGCTTGTGTCGGATTTTCACCCCTTCTATGACTCGCGGTCTGAAACCGGAACGCGCCGTGCTTCATTTTGGCAGGTTGCCTGAATGGAGCGGCGAACTAGAGTTCGCACCGGAAATAGCCGGTTGAACACAGTGGCCGGTGTACGAAACAGGACCGAAAGATGACCGACACCATAAAAAGCGCAGTCATGGAACGACTGAGGCAGATCAAGGGACCAGACCTTGAAGGCGATATCGTCTCGTTGGGCCTTGTCTCGGACGTGTTTGTGTCCGATGGCCGTGTTGTTTTTTCCATCACAGTTCCCGCAGAGCGCGCACAGGAGCTTGAGCCTCTGCGCCAGGCCGCTGAAAAGGTGGTCAAGGAAGTGGATGGCGTCGAAACCGTGATGGTCGCGCTGACTGCCGAACGGGCGGCGGGCGGCGCTCGCAATGCGGCACAACAATCAGCTCCCAAACCAGCCCCCCAACAGCCTCGGCGACCTGCGGAAGAGCAGGCGCCTGCAAAACCGGGTGTGCCGGGCATCAAGCACATTGTCGCGGTTGCGTCCGGCAAGGGCGGTGTTGGCAAATCCACCACCACGGCGAACCTCGCCTTGGCGATGGCCTCCCTCGGCAAGAAGGTCGGCGTCCTGGATGCTGATATCTACGGGCCCTCGGTGCCGCGGCTGTTCAATGTTTCCGGCAGGCCGGAAGCTTTGTCGGGCAGAATGCTCAAGCCAATGGAAGGCTATGGCATCAAGGTGATGTCCATGGGCTTCATGGTGGAAGAGGAAACGCCAATGATCTGGCGTGGACCGATGGTTATTTCCGCGCTTACCCAGATGTTGCGCGAAGTAGCCTGGGGCGAACTTGACGTCCTTGTGGTCGACATGCCACCGGGAACCGGCGACGCCCAGCTCACCATGGCCCAGCAAGTGCCGCTGGCCGGAGCCGTTATCGTGTCGACACCGCAGGACCTTGCCCTGATTGATGCCCGCAAGGGTCTCAACATGTTCAAGCGTGTCGATGTTCCCGTGCTGGGGATTGTCGAGAACATGAGCTACTTCTTGTGCCCCGATTGCGGTGGTCGCCATGATATCTTCGGCCATGGCGGAGCGCGCGCGGAAGCGGACCGGCTGAACGTTCCTTTCCTGGGCGAAGTTCCCTTGACGATGAAGATCCGTGAAACCTCCGATGCCGGAACACCGGTGGTGGTGTCCGATCCGGAAGGCTCGGTCGCAGGCATCTACAAGGACATTGCTACCAAGGTACTCGACAGCATTGATCGGGAGAGCGCGGAACCCACACGAGCCGCCCCCAACATCGTCTTCGATTGATACAGGGCAGGGTCGATCCCTGGGTAATTCCTGATTAGGCGACGAGACAAGTTTTGGCCACGGCGAGAGCTGTGGCCTTTTTTCATCCGGGTTTAGCTGGCTGCAGGACTAGTGGTGTTGATCGCAGATTTATCCGTGAAATGCAGCAGTTTCCACCCGTTGCGAAGGCTCGGGTCAGTCTTGAAAAGTTGAAACAATTTCAAAGCCAATGAGGAGAAACATTAGCGGTTTCTGCCGTCTTTCGATGTTGGGCCTGTAGCAATTCAGGTTTTCACGTCCGGATCACGCGGCCAATATATATTCGAACATGAATATATCGCCCGCGAGGGTGAAAACCAAAAGGTTCCTTCCCGGGCATGCTCACCAGCCGAACTCAGACTTCCAGCACCGATGCCAAACCATCCCTGGCGGTGCTTGTAGCGATTTCATCGGTCAGCCCGCTTGCCATGCAGATATACCTGCCGTCCCTGGCAGGAATGATGGTGGTCTTTTCCGCAACCGCGGGCGAGATTCAGCTGTCGATGTCCGCTTATTTCATCGCGGTTGCGGTTTCCCAGTTGTTCTGGGGGCCTTTGTCGGATCAGTTCGGCCGCCGGCCGGTAATCATTCTCGGCATGGCTTTGTTCGTAATCGGCAGCGTGTTCTGTCTGTTTGCGCAAACAATCGAAGCCTTGATCGCCGCCCGGGTTCTTCAGGCTGCCGGTGGCTGTACGGGAATGGTCCTTGGCCGTGCGATCCTGCGTGATCTCTACAGCCCCAAGCAGGCGGCCAGCATGATCGGCTATGTCACCATGGGCATGGCGGTGATGCCGACAGTGGCACCAGCAATCGGCGGAATTCTGGATCAATACTATGGCTGGCAGGGCGGGTTTGTGCTGCTGCTGATGTTCGGAGTGGCGGTTCTGTGGGCAAGCATTGCGCTTCTGCCTGAAACGCACCTGAACCGAAAAGCGGCTGGTGGGCGGCAGATCCTGAAATCCTATGCGACCCTCTGCCGTGAGCCGCTCTACTGGAGCTACAGTCTGACAGCGGCGTCCAACGCGCTTGCCTACTTCGCCTATCTGGGAGGGGCTCCCTTTATTGCCGCCGATCTCCTGTCCCTGAGTGCGCAGGAAATGGGGTTCTACTTCATGTTCGTGGCGCTCGGTTATATCGCTGGAAACTTCATCTCCGGCCGGTTTGCCGAGCGAGTTGGCCTGTTTCGGATGATACTGTCCGGCACTCTCATCGGCGTTGTCTGCGTGGCGATAATCTCCGGGTTTGCCTATTTCGGAGCGTTGAGCGCACCCAGCCTCTTCCTGCCGATGTTCCTTCTTGGTCTCGGCAATGGGGTTTGCCTGCCAAGTGCCTTGTCCGGTGCTGTCAGTGTACGGCCTGAGTTGACGGGAGCTGCTTCCGGCCTGACGGCGTCACTTCAGGTCGCCATGGGCGCGCTGGCCGGATCCATTGTCGCCTCGCTTTATGCCGATGGCCTGCTGGCCTCCTCGCCCTGGGGCATGATCCTGATGATGGGACTGGGCATCGGGTGCAGCCTGATCGCGACCGTCTGCATCAGGTTCTACACCACGCGCGCCGAGCTTGTTCCGGCAGAATAGTTTTGCCGGTTTTCAAGGTCGCTGAACTTGCTGTTGCCTGGGTAACTGAAGTTTTGGCTGTTTAACCGCCGGTGACGCTCATGTGCCGGGAAACTGCAGGCTGGTTGCGGTTCCGGTCAATCACGAAATCATGCCCTTTTGGCTTCCGCCCGATGGCCTCGTCGATTGCATCGTTCAGAAGGTCGTTGCCTTCCGAAGCGCGCAGAGGCGCGCGAAGATCCGACATGTCTTCCTGACCAAGGCACATGTATAGCTGGCCGGTGCAGGTGACGCGCACCCGGTTGCAGCTTTCACAGAAGTTATGCGTCATCGGCGTGATGAAGCCGAGACGACCACCGGTTTCCTCGATAGTCACATACCGGGCAGGTCCGCCAGTCTTGTAGGGGATGTCCGTCAATGTGAATTGCTCGCCCAGGCGCGCACGCACGGTCGAGAGCGGCAGATACTGGTCCGTGCGGTCGCCGTCGATCTCGCCAAGTGGCATGGTCTCGATCAGGGTCAGGTCGTGACCGTGCTCATGACACCACTCAAGCATCGTCACGATCTCATGCTCGTTGACGTCCTTGAGAGCAACCATGTTGATCTTGATCTGGAGGCCCGCGGCAGTCGCTGCTCGGATTCCGTCCATGACCTTGCCAAGGTCGCCCCAGCGGGTGACTGCCTTGAATTTCTGCGGATCGAGCGTATCGATCGACACATTGATCCGGCGCACGCCGCAATCGTAAAGTTCCTGCGCGTAGCGGGCGAGCTGCGAGCCGTTTGTGGTCAGTGTCAACTCTTCCAGAGCGCCACTGTCCAGATGCCGGCCAAGGCTGCGGATAAGGCTCATGATATTCTTGCGGACCAGCGGCTCACCGCCGGTCAGGCGCAGTTTGCGGACGCCTTTTTCGATGAAGGCAGTGCACAGGCGGTCGAGCTCTTCAAGGCTGAGCACTTCGCGTTTGGGCAGGAAGGTCATGTCTTCCGCCATGCAATACACGCAACGGAAATCGCAACGATCGGTCACGGAGACGCGAAGGTAGGTGACGGCGCGGCCGAACGGGTCGATCATCGGACCATGTGATTCCGCTTTTCCGATTGCCGCTTGTGCCGGGACCACAATCTTGCCGTCTGTCACGTTTCGCTCTCCCTCGATTTTTATCTTATCCAGATCATATGGCGTCGATGTGGGCAAGATCAATTGAAACCGGACTGCAAATGTCCGGTTTACGGCATCAGGTAAACTCGTGAGTGTACTCTTGTCAAATCAATTGGAAAGATGCCGGAATTCACTCGCCTGCGCGACCAGGAACATGCATCGAAGCGCCCACTGACGAGTGCTTGGTCCGGTCACAATCCTAGGAGATCCACTTTACTTGCCGCTCGCCCGGTATTGGAGCCAAAAAATCCGGCACACCATTGATCCGATTGTGTTTTGCGGCGTATCTGAGCTGTAGCAAGCGGCAGGAGCAGCATGACAACACTTGTTTGGTTTCGACAGGATTTGCGCATTAAAGACAATCCGGCCCTGTTCGAGGCGGCCCGCAAGGGACGTGTCCTTCCGGTCTTCATCCTTGAACCATCAGAGCAGGCCGGTGAAACGCACCCGCTTGGCGGGGCAAGCCTCTGGTGGCTGCATCACAGCCTGGCGTCCTTGAAGGCGGATCTGCCGGGTCTGATCTTCCTGCGGGGGAGCGCGAGACACCTGATCCCACAGCTTGCAAAGGAAGTCGAGGCCGAGGCCGTCTTCTGGAATCGATGCTACGAACCACATGCAATCGAGCGGGACACCGATCTCAAGAAGGTGCTGAAAGAAGACGGGTTTGAAGTCAAAAGCTTCAAGGCGTCCCTCTTGTTCGAACCCTGGGAACTGGAGACCAAATCAGGCGGCCCCTTCAAGGTGTATTCGCCGTTCTGGAAGGCTGCTCAGCAAAAGACCATCGATGACGCCTTGCCAGCACCGGAGAAGCTGGAATTTGCGGACTACGATGGCGGTGAAAAGCTTGAGAGCTTTGACCTCTTGCCCACGAAACCGAACTGGGCAAAGGGATGGGAGGATTGCTGGCAGCCCGGTGAAGCTGGCGCTGCGGAGCGGCTGGAAGGCTTCTTCGAGGAAGGCTTGAAGGGCTATGGCACATTGCGCAATCGCCCTGATCTTCCGAACGTGTCGCGTTTGTCGCCGCATCTCCACTTCGGCGAAATCTCACCCCGACAGATCTGGCATGCAACGCAGAAGGTAATGGACCGGAAATCGTCGGTTGCCGGTGACGGTATGAAATTCCTGTCCGAGATTGCCTGGCGGGAATTTGCGTACCACTTGCTCTACCATTTTCCGAAATTGCCGTCGGACAACTGGCGTTCAACGTTCGATGCCTATCCCTGGCAGGAGCCGGGCGACGAGTTGGAGAAGTGGCAGAAAGGACAAACGGGATATCCGATTGTCGACGCCGGCATGCGCGAACTCTGGCAAACCGGATACATGCACAACCGGGTGCGCATGATCGTGGCGAGTTTCCTGATCAAGCATCTGCGTATTCATTGGCACCATGGCGAGGCCTGGTTCCGGGACACGCTGGTGGATGCGGACCTTGCCAACAATTCCGCAAGCTGGCAGTGGGTCGCTGGATCAGGTGCTGATGCTGCTCCCTATTTTCGGGTTTTCAACCCGATTACCCAGGGAGAAAAATTCGATCCGGAAGGTGTGTACATCCGCAAATGGGTTCCAGAGCTGCGCGATCTGGACACGCACTATCTCTTTGCACCGTTTGATGCCCCGGCCGAAACCCTGAAAAAGGCTGGTATCGCGCTTGGCGAGACCTATCCGAAACCGCTGGTCGACCATGCCAAGGCACGCAAGGCAGCGCTCGACGGCTATGAAGCGGTGAAGCAGGCGGGACAAGACGCCGCTTGACGGTGCCCGTGCTACCGGTATCGTCCGCGCGCAAGTCCCGGCGACATGTGCCGGGTGGAATCAAAGGACCCGGAGATGACCGACCCGACTGCTCCCTGGCCGACGGAACTACGCGTATCGAAAGACAAGAAGAGCCTGACTGTTGCTTTCAACACGGGTGAGCGGCACGAATTGTCTGCCGAATATCTCCGGGTGTGTTCACCTTCGGCGGAAGTGAAGGGCCACAATCCATCCCAGAAGCAGACCGTGCCCGGCAAACGCAACGTCGAGATCATGAAGATCGAACCTGTCGGCAACTATGCTGTCCGTATCCATTTTGACGACATGCATAACTCCGGAATTTTTACCTGGACGTATTTCCTCGAGTTAGGCAGAGATCCGGAAGCACACTGGGGTGTCTACCTGCAGGAACTGGCGGACAAGGGCCTGACACGGGATCGTTGACTGAGAGCAGGCCGGGCTGGCTGAAGCCAGCTGGAATCAGCTATAAAGGGAGTGGCTCGACCCAAGCCATCCCCCTCCATCAGGAGCAGCAGCCGAACTGCAGGGTCGTTTCATACTGGCAACCAGACGATCGTGCGTTCGCATATGGAGGGACTGCGGCTGATGCACGCGATCTGGAGGTCGCACCATGAAACTCACTGCACCCGTTTTCCGCCTGAAGCGTGAAGCCCGATCACTTGCCCGCAGCAAATCCATCGCGTTGAGCCGCGCATTGGACGCAATTGCTGTTCGCGAAGGTTTCAGAAGCTGGAGCCATCTCGCGTCTGCTGTGCGCGACCAAGGCCCATCGGTCAGGCTTTTGTCAGCGCTTGAACCCGGCGATATGGTCATCCTTGGGGCGCGGCCCGGACACGGCAAAACAGTGCTGGGGCTCGAGTTGCTTGCAGAAGCGGCCCAGGCCGGTCGAACGTCCGTGTTCTTTTCGTCAGAATGTTCTTATCGCGATGTTCGTATGAAGCTATCCGCCAGCGGATACCGCGATCCGGAAAAATCGGGAGCGTTCCGGATTAGGCTTTCCGACAACGTCTGCGCCGAGAAGATTGAAGAGACGCTGGCTGATGCTGTGCCGGGCTCCATTGCCGTCATCGATTATCTTCAGGTCATGGACCAGCATCGCTCGCAACCTCCGCTCGGTGCGCAGATCGAGGAGCTGAGACAATTTGCAAACAAGCAGCGTATCACGCTCGTCTTCCTGTCGCAGGTCCACAGAAGCTTTGATCCCGAGATCCGGTCACTGCCTGGGTTCTCCGATATCCGCACGACCAATCCTGTCGATCTATCGCACTTCGACAAGGGCTGTTTCCTGCACGACGGCGAGATGATGCTGTCCGGACATTGAGTTGCCCTGCCGGTCTTTTAGATAACCGGCCGGTGTCCTGCTGAACGCAGGGCACCGGTTGCTTGAACGTCTTGAAACGTTCCGGGCTTTCGCGGGCTTGTGGGTTGTGGATGTTTAAAGTCCGAGTTCACTCAGGCCAGGATGGTCTGCCGGGCGCGGGCCCTGAGGCCAGTGCATCTTGCGATCATTCGCGGAAATGGCGAGATCATTGATGCTGGCAAATCGGCGATGCATCAGTCCATTGGGAGCGAACTCCCAATTCTCGTTGCCGTAGGAGCGGTACCATTGTCCGGCCGCATCGTGCCATTCGTAGGCAAAGCGAACAGCAATCCGGTTGCCGGCAAAGGTCCACAGTTCCTTGATCAGGCGGTACTCCTGTTCCCTCTGCCATTTGCTGGTGAGGAATTCCACCACTTGCTCCCGACCGACCGGAAAGTCCGACCGGTTCCGCCAAATGGTGTCCGGTGTATAGGCTAGCGAGACCTTCTCCGGGTTCCGGCTGTTCCAGCCGTCTTCCGCAGCACGCACCTTCTGGCGGGCGGTCTCAAGGGTAAAAGGCGGCAGCGGGGGGCGCTGTTCTGTCATCGCGCTAGCTCCAGAGTCTGAATTTGAGGAGACGAGGCCAACCCCGCATGAAGGCGGGCGTCCAGCGGCTGGGGGGCCGGGGTCAAGGCTGATGTGATCACAAGTACCCCGGCAACAAGTGCGCCGAAGAGATAGAAGCCGCGCGGATATGCAGGTCTTGGTGAGAACATGGGTTTGCCTCGCAGTGTTAAACAGATAAATGTGTACCGATCTGTTCAGTTACGAGTTATATATGTACCGATCTGTACATGATGGCAAGGCGCTAACTTCGTGTCTGAGATCATTAAAACGTGAGGAGGTCGTGTTTCGGCTGTTTGGGTAGCACCTATTTTGGGTATCTTGAACGATCGCTGATGTTTGACTATTTACAAGTCAGTACAGAAAGGAAGCTCATGCGACCAAGCAAACGCGATGAACTGGTACGCAAGTCTCTGGCTGTCTTTTACAGAGACGGATTCCATGCGACCGGCATGGATACGCTTGTTGCTGAAACAGGCATCTCCAAGACGACGATGTTCAAGCATTTCAGAACCAAGGATGATCTGATCCTGGCGGTGTTGAGATACCGGGACGAGACTTTCCGGAACTGGTTCCTGCGCAGGTTGGATGAACGCGATCTTTCGCCAAGGCAAAAGCTTCTCGCAGTTTTTGATATTCTGAAAGAGTGGTTCGAAGAACCCGGTTTCAAGGGATGTATGTTCATCAAGGCATCGGCTGAGTTTCAGGACCCCGTACACCCTGCATATGCCCAGTCCACCGAACACAAGCGCCTGCTTCTGTCGGCACTCAGGAGTCTTGCGGAAAAGGCGGGGGCTCGCGAGGCGGATCTGCTGGCACGACAGATCCTCCTTCTCAAGGAGGGGGCAATCGTAGCCGCTCAGATGGGGTTCGACCCGGATCCGTCAGGTGTGGCAAAGAACGCGGCAGCGGTGCTGATCGATGCCCACATCCAGGAAAATTGATCAAGCTGGGATTTAGAAGTGAGCATCAAATAAAAAAGCCGGGCAGGGCCCGGCTTTATTTCTTGATAATTGGTGCCGCAGTTTAGCGCTTCACGATGACCTTCGAACCAACAGTCACGCTGTTGTAGAGGTGGATCACGTCTTCATTTGCCAGACGGATACAGCCGGAAGAGACAGCCGAACCGATGGTCCACGGCTCAGTCGTGCCGTGAATGCGATAAAGGGTCGAGCCGATGTACATCGCGCGAGCACCCATCGGGTTGTTCGGTCCACCAGGCATGTAAGCCGGAAGGATACGGCCTTTCGCACGTTCACGAGCACGCATCTGTGCAGGCGGGGTCCAGCTCGGCCATTCAGCCTTGCGGGTGATGCGGTGCGTGCCGGCCCACTGGAAGCCATCCTTGCCAACGCCGACGCCGTACTTCATGGCCTTGCCACCAGGCAGGACATGATAAAGACGGCGCTCGGAGGTATCGATGACGATCGTGCCTGCAGGGTACGGGCCATCATATTTCACGCGCTTGCGTTTGACCGGGGACGGGCCGCCCGGGTGATATTTCGGAGTGACCCAGGTGTTCGTGCTGTGGTCAAAGTAGCCATATCGCGGAGCTGCCTGAGCGGTCAGCGCAAAAGCGCCCGCCAGAACCGCAACCATTACAAATAAAAGTTTCTTCATTCCGATCCCCCATCAGCATCGGGCTGGTGCCTCAACGATGCGATTCTCAATCAAAGTGACGTTACGAAAATGTCCTTGCCGCACTCTTAATTATTATGTCGCAAAACGGCGTTCGGGAAAATCTCACGTTGATGTGACCACCGACCATGTCCTGCGTCTGTGCTGAAATTGCAACGGATTTTTCGTGAAAAACGTGATGAAGACGCGTTCGCTCGCTGAAATTGTGGAATTTGCCCGCCTTGGCATAAATCGTCAGCTATCTTTGATCCGGATTGGGCGATTCCGCGCCTGATGCCGAATCGTATGACCGCGATCCAAATCGCGCCAAAACGGCGCGTGGTTACTGTTGTTGGTGTGTCGACAGACAAAAAAGAACCCGCGGCAAAAGCCGCGGGTCTGGTGTTTTCAGCTGAAGCGGCGTTCAGCCGAGGTTCAATTCCTTGAAGAAGTCGTTGCCCTTGTCATCAATGACGATAAAGGCCGGGAAATCCTCGACTTCGATTCTCCAGACGGCTTCCATGCCCAGTTCCTCGAACTCGACCACTTCCACCTTCTTGATACAATCCTGCGCAAGGCGAGCGGCCGGACCGCCGATGGAGCCGAGATAAAATCCGCCATGAGCCTGGCAGGCGCGGCGCACCTGAGCGGAACGGTTGCCTTTGGCCAGCATGACCATGGAACCGCCGGCTGCCTGGAACTGATCGACATAAGCATCCATGCGTCCTGCGGTTGTCGGACCGAACGAACCTGAAGGCATTCCCTCCGGTGTCTTGGCCGGGCCAGCGTAATAGATCGGATGGTTCTTGAAATAGTCGGGCAGGGGCTCGCCGCTTTCCAGCCGGTCACGCAGCTTGGAATGGGCAAGGTCGCGGGCAACGATCAGCGGTCCGGAAAGCGACAACCGGGTCTTGATCGGGTGTTTGGAAAGTTCGCCCAGGATTTCGGACATCGGCCGGGTCAGGTCGACTTTCACCACATTGTCGGACAGGTGGTCGTCGGTGACCTCCGGCAGGTATTTTTCCGGGTGCATCTCGAGCTGTTCCAGGAAAATCCCGTCTTTCGTGATCTTGCCGACGGCCTGCCGGTCCGCAGAGCAGGACACGGCGAGGCCGATTGGCAAGGACGCGCCGTGACGCGGCAGGCGGATGACACGCACATCGTGGCAGAAATACTTGCCGCCGAACTGGGCACCGACGCCGGTTGCCTGGGTCAGTTTGTGGATCTCGGCTTCCAGCTCGAGGTCACGGAAGGCATGTCCGAGTTCCGACCCTTGCGTCGGCAGGCCGTCAAGATAGCGGGCCGAAGCCAGTTTTGCTGTCTTGAGGTTCATTTCCGCAGACGTGCCGCCGATGACGATCGCAAGGTGATAGGGCGGGCAGGCCGCGGTGCCGAGCGTGAGGATCTTTTCCTTGAGGAATTCCACCAGCCGGTCATGGGTCAGCAGGGATGGCGTGCCCTGGAACAGGAAGGTCTTGTTGGCAGAACCGCCACCCTTGGCCATGAACAGGAACTTGTAGGCATCTTCACCTTCGGCATAGAGCTCGATCTGTGCCGGCATGTTGTTGCTCGTGTTCTTTTCCTCGAACATCGAAATCGGCGCGAGCTGGGAATACCGCAGGTTCTTCTTGAAATAGGCGTCCCGGGAACCTTCGCCGAGTGCCGCTTCGTCCGACCCGTCGGTCCAGACCCGGCGGCCCTTCTTGCCCATGATGATTGCGGTGCCCGTGTCCTGGCACATTGGCAGAACACCGTGGGAGGCGATGTTCGCGTTTTTCAGGAGATCAAACGCAACGAATTTGTCGTTCTCGGTCGCTTCCGGATCTTCCAGGATCTTCTTCAGCTGTTCCAGGTGGCCTGGACGCAGGAAATGGTTGATGTCCTTGAAGGCCTCTTCGGCAAGAAGGCGTAGACCTTCAGCTTCGACAACCAGTACCTCTTCGCCGTTGAACTCGGCTGTCTTGACGTGGTCCGACGTCAATTTCCGATACGGGGTCTTGTCTTCTCCCTGAGGGAAAAGGGCGCTGTGCTGATAAGCTGGAGGTGTGAGCGGAGCGTTCATAGGAGGCTTTCCTGATCTGGCTGCTTCCCGTCACATCGGGAAGCGCTGGAACGTTGAGTGCTGTTCTCATACGGCAAAAAGGCTGCGGACGCCAAGTGCCGCAGCCTGATCAAATGGTCGGAGCCGGAAGTCTTGTTTGCCGAACGCGATGTCAGCGGATCGCCGTAAGATCCAGGGTAACGGTGACGATATCTCCGACCGTGTCGGTGCCGACGCCGCTGCCAAGCTGATAGTCGAGCCTGTTGACGATGGCCGTCCCCTTTGCTGTGGCGGTGTCGCCCGCGATGTCCAAGGTGAAATCCATCTCGACCGGCTGGGAAATTCCCTTGATGGAGAGCGTGCCCTGTGCCCGGTAGCTGTTGCCTTCGACAAGCTCGACAGTGTCGGACGTGAATTCGGCCGTCGGGAAGTCCCCGGCGTTGAACCAGTCCTTGCCAGGCAGGGTGCCATCGAACTGGGCGTTGCCGGTGGTGGCGCTCATGGGTTTGATTTCAGCACTGATCTTGGCGGTCTCAGGGGCCGCAGGATCAAAATCGATGTCTGCTTCCCACGACGCGAAGACGCCAGTCAGCGTGCCGCCGCCCTGTTTGACTTCAAAGCCGAGCTTGCTCTTGTCCGGATCGACTTTCCAGGTGTCGGCAAACGCCGGTGCGGTGAAGGTCGTCGCCGACAGGACTGCAACGGCATATGTAAAATGCTTCAATGTCATCTGCGGATTTCCAGTTCGTGTTGTCAGCTATCGGCCTTGGCGGGTGCGGTTGAAATCATGCGTTTCAACGTGGCGTCGCGGGCGATGAAGTGGTGTTTCAGCGCAGCTGCGACATGGACGGCAATCAGCGCAATCAGCAGATAGGCGCCGTATTCATGCAGCAGCTTGAAGAAGGTTTCCGCCTGTTCCTGCGAACCAAGCACACCTGGAACCGGCAGATGCGGCACTGGCCAGGTGTTGAACAGGATGGTCGGAATGCCCCACGGCGAGGCCGACACCATGAACCAGCCGGTCAGTGGCAGTGCAAACAGAAGCGCGTACAGGCCGACATGTCCCAGATGCGCCCCGGCCTTTTCCAGCGGGTGCATGTTGTCAGGCAGTTTCGGCGAAGGGTTGAGAAGGCGCCAGACAAGACGGAGCACGGCAAGCGTCAGCACCACAAAGCCGATCGACTTGTGCAACTGATAGAGTTCAAAGGTTGCCTGTTCAGTCGGGGGAAGCTGGTGCATGTAGAGGCCGAGGCCAAGCATGCCGATGATCAAGACTGCCATCGTCCAATGGAACGCGATGGCGATTCTTCCATACCCGGTTGAAGTGTTGCGCAGCATGGCGGCTCCTGGAAAACGGAGGCCGGTCTGTCCGGCCTCCGAGGGTGTTCACTTAGTTGGTCGCGTCGGACTTGAGCGCTTCGGAATGGAAGGTCACGGTAATGTCGTCACCTACATAGGGAACATACATGTCCATTCCATAGTCGGAACGCTTCAGAACTGTGGAAACGGCAAAACCGGCAGCTTCCTTCTTCGCCATCGGGTGCTCACCAAGTGCAGTGACATCAACGGTCAGGGTCACCGGCTTGGTGATGTCCTTGATGGTCAGGTCGCCGGTCACTTCCAGCTGGTTGTCACCGGTCTTTTCGACCTTGGTGCTCTTGAAGGTCGCCTTCGGGAATTTTTCAGCGTCAAAGAAGTCCGCGCTCAGGAAGTGCGCGTTGCGCTCTGCCCAGAACGTGTCGAGGCTGCCGACGTCGATCGTGAATTCGATGGAGGAATTGGCAGGCGTGTCCTTGTCGATCAGCAGCGTGCCTTCCCATTCGCCGAAACGGCCTTCGGTCGTGGAGTAGCCAAGGTGGTTATAGGAGAAAGCCAGGTTGGCGTGGGACTTGTCGAAGTCGTAGGCCACCGGTTCGGCAAGGGCGGTGCCTGCAACGAGGGAAAGGGCAAGCGCAGAAGCTGCGAGACGGATCATGATCAAACCTCATAGATGTTACCAGAAGCGTTCGCTCATGAACGCTGCAGACTGGAACATAGGAAGAAAATTGTGCGGTGCAATTTGACTGACTGTTCGTAAATGCTGAACAATAATTCAGTTGATTTCTTCACCGTTAACTGTGTGGCTTTGGAAAGATTTTCAAGCGTCAGGGGGATAGAAAGTCGACCCTGCGGTATTGGGTGAGAATCGCGATAGAATTCCGAGGCTGAAGTGAATTGTTCAGTCATTCAATTAAGGGTTGTCGCGACCGGTAAGCACATGAAATTGCGAGGGAAGTTGTAGTGTCATCATTTCATCAAGAATTTCAGGCACCTGTTTCATCGACTTCCCTCTAGAGTGGCCGTTTGCCAGCCCTATCCAAGCTCCGGATATCACTCTGGAGACACAGGAGACCTAACCGTGAAACAAGCCGTCGTTGTGTGCCACCGCGGAGCCAGCCTTCAGGCTCCGGAAAACACGATTGCCTCGCTCGAGGGAGCAATTGCGCTTGGCGCCGAGGTTGTCGAGTTGGATGTTCGGCCGTCCAGGGATGGCATCCTCTACGTGATGCACGATGCAACTGTTGACCGGACGACGGATGGAAGTGGCCGAATTTCGGATATGACTTCCGACGAAATTGACCTTCTTGATGCAGGGAACTGGTTCAAGGAGACCTTCAAGGGCGAGCGAGTTCCAAGGCTCGACGCGTTTCTGGATACCTGCAAGGGCCGTATTGGCACCTATGTTGAGATCAAGGAAGGCGACCCCGCGGAAATTCGCGACATGCTGGCAGTGCGCGGCATGCTGGGTGACGCCTGGACGTTTTCGTTCGATCAGGCAATCCGCGCTGAAGCCCGTGCAAAGGTACCGGATCTGCGACGCATGGTTCTTTACGCTCACGTTGGTTCGGTCGAGCGCGCTGTTGCCCAGGGTGCGCATATTCTGGAATTCCATGAAGATGACCTGGAAGAGAACCTCATAAACGAGGCAAAGCAGGCCGGATTGATTACGCAGATGTTCTACGCCGGGTCTGAACGAGCCGTTTTCGAGAAAGCCGTGCGCTGCGGCGTCGAACAAATGAACATCGACCAGGTCGAAATTTTCAAGTCCGTGGAAAAAGAGCTTTTGGCAACCGTCTGACGCTTCGGCGTGATGCAACTCGCATTCAGACGGAAATCATTGACTGGCGTGGCCGGGAACTTACGGGTTCCTGGCCGTTTTGTTTTGGAATGATTGAAAAAATATTTTGAGCGTCATACGCCATTTCGATCAGGGATCGCAGGTATCTATGATTGTGATTTTTCTCTAGTTATCCAAAAACACAATCTTAAATAGTTTTAATATTAAAATTTTATCTAATATGGGAAAAAGTTGGAAACGTTAGATGATAGAACAATTTTTACTAAAAGAATGAAATAAAAAGGTTTCCCATTATAATTCAAGTCTTGTTAACGGGGGCGGAATAGCTTGCCGAGCTTCCGAAGCTGGGCCAAGAGAGGGCTCCCATGTCCAACAAAATAAACGTCAATTGCTCAGGTCAGGCCAGTTGCATGGCAGCAAAAGCTGATGACGTTGGACAGTTCTGGGATCTCCGGATGCGGTTGGCAGCGTCGCTTCTGCTGGCTGCCCTTATGGCCTTCTGGTTTTCTCAAGAGGCATTGTCGCAAGACGCGGAGACAGGTGGCACGCCGTGGCACTGGTCGGTCGAACGCGTCAGCGGCCGGGTCATGGTGCAAACCCGTGCCGGCGAGACCTTTGCCGTCAAGCGTGGCATGACGGTGCGCAAGGGATGGAAGATCAAGACCGGCGGTGGGCGTGTAGTCATCAATCGGGGTGAAGAAACATTCGTTGTTTCTCCAAATTCTGTTGTGACGCTTGAGCCGAAGGGCGTGCTGATCAAGCGAATGGTCGTCTACCAGGACCTTGGTCAGGTAGATGTGGACGTAAAGCGCCGGTGGTATCGGCATTTCAAAGTGGAAACCCCTTTCCTTGCCGCTGTTGTCAAAGGAACTCAGTTCAGGGTCAAGGTCGGCAACAGGACTGCGTCGGTCAATGTGGGGCGGGGCGTTGTCGGTGTTCATGACTTTGCATCCGGAGATCGTGCCGACGTAGGCGCCGGTCAGGCGGCCGCCACCAACCCTTCGCGCCGCGTCGGTTTATCCGTCAGCGGAAAGAACAAGCCTGCGGTGCGTTCTGGCCCCAAACGGGCTCCTTCATTCGAAACACGCGTCGTGAAGAACGTGCCAGCTACCAAAGCTGAAGCAAGAGCTGCCAATGGCGGCAACCGGGGCAATGCTGGAAATTCCCGCTCGGGGAACAACGGCAATGGCAACTCCGGTGGCAATGGCAACGGCAACTCCGGTGGCAACGGGAATGGCAACTCCGGTGGCAACGGAAACGGTAATTCCGGCGGCAACGGAAACGGTAATTCCGGTGGCAACGGAAACGGCAATTCCGGCGGCAATGGCAACGGCAATTCCGGTGGCAACGGCAACGGCAATTCCGGCGGCAACGGCAATGGCAATTCCGGTGGCAACGGCAATGGCAATTCCGGTGGCAACGGAAATGGCAAGGGTCGGTAACGCCACTCCGTCTGCGAAAAGGCATCGCCCGGGATATTACTGCTGAAGGCGTTCCAGGAATATGACGACAAGCAATCCGTATTGCCGGACGCAAGTCGTGGAGGTCGGGCTGGGTAACTCCGTATGTTACGGAAGATTACCTAGCTCCTTTCTGTTTTGAAGTAGTCGTTTATCGCAACTAGTGACGAGCATAGGCAATATTTTCCGCCTGTCTTCACGTTGGGTTAAACGCTGAAATGCTACACAGGATGTGTAGAGCTCAATAAACCTGTCCGTGGGTTCTGCGCACGGCATTGACATTCAGTCGTAACGTGTTGAAGAGCAAGATGAAAAAAGACGCTATGTATTCAGTCGAGCGGAAAGCAGGATCACTTCTGCGGGTCCTCTTGCTTGCAGCTCTGGTCCTGTTTCCTGCTGCTGCGAATGCTTCGGACTGGGTCGTCAAACGTGTGTCCGGCATCGTTTATTTCGTTGCGCCTGGCGTGGAAGCTTTCCGTGTCAAAAAGGGCATGGTGTTTGAAAAAGGCTACACCATCGGAACCAGAGCAGGTGCCCGCGCTCTCATAGGCAGAGGCGGCGAAACCATTGCCGTTGGGCCAAACACCACCTTTGCCATGTCATCATTCCGCAGCAATGGAACAAAGACCACACTGCTGCAGAGAAAGGGGACGATCGAGGTCGATGTTGAAAAACGGCAGCAGCCGCATTTCACCGTCGAAACCCCGTTCTTTGCCGCTGTGGTCAAAGGTACGCGATTTGAGGTCAATGTGCAGGGCATGCAGGCACGCGTTTCCGTCGAACGTGGCGTCGTCGCTGTGGAAGATTTCGCTTCCGGCGACAGGGTGGACCTGACAGCCGGTCAGGCTGCTGCCAGTGCACCGTCGAACCGGGTTGGCCTGTCTGTAAGCGGTCGCACCAAACCGACCGTAAAATCTGGAGCCAAGCGCGCGCCTGCATTCGAAACGCCGGCCGTGAAAAACGTGCCATCAAATGCAGCAGAAGCGAAATCGGCGAACTCGAACGGGAATGCCGGCAAAGGTAACAACAATTCCGGCGGCAAAGGTAACAACAATTCCGGCGGCAATGGCAACGGAAATTCCGGTGGTAATGGCAACGGGAATTCTGGCGGAAACGGTAACGGCAATTCCGGTGGCAATGGCAACGGGAATTCCGGCGGCAACGGCAACGGGAATTCCGGTGGCAACGGAAATGGCAATTCCGGAAGCGGTAACAACAACGCAGGCGGAAACGGTAACGGCAATTCCGGTGGTAACGGCAACGGGAATTCCGGTGGCAATGGAAATGGCAATTCCGGGAGCGGAAACAACAATGCCGGCGGGAACGGCAAAGGCAATTCCGGAAACGGAAACGGAAAAAACAAGAATTGACGGTAATCAGGATGCCGCAGGTGCGAGGCTATGCCACTGACACCTGAAGTGCGGACTGAGAAAGTGGGCGGTGGGTGTGCTGATCGGAAGCTCTGAACAGCGGAAACGGATAGCGAGCGCGGTCTTGATCGTGGTCGGCGTGATCGCCGCTGTGGCTGTTCTGCGCACGGTTGCCCTGACCACGGCGTTCGACCGGTTTCTATGGGAGTTTCGTTTCCACACGATCGAAAGACCGGTCTCCGGCGACATCGTGGTCGTGGATATCGATGCCAGAAGCCTGAATGAACTCGGCGTATGGCCATTGCCGCGCCGTCTTTATGCCGACCTGACAGATCATCTGGCTGAAGCGGGCGCCCGCGACATCGTATTCGACATCGATTTCAGCTCAGCTTCCAATCCTGAAGATGACACGCTGTTTGCAGCCGCGATCGAGCGCGCCGGTAAGGTCAGCCTTGCCGTGTTTCGGCAAGCTGCTTCGGCTGAACAGCACGCTGGGGAAGTCGTCAACCAGCCGATCGAACAGTTTCTGAATGTTGCCTGGCCGGTCGTCGTCATGGTTCCGATGGAAACCGACAGCCGCATCTGGCGAAATCTGTACGGTTTCGAAATCAATGGGAATTCGGAGATCTCTGCCGCGGCTCTCCTGGGTGAGTACACCGGAGACGCAGCCGGAAGTTTCGGCATTGATTACAGTATCTCACTGGAACAGATTGAGCGGGTATCGCTTGTTGATGTCCTGAACAAGTCAGCGGCCCCAGGTCTGTTTCTGGACAAGAAGGTGATCGTCGGTGCAAGTGCGCAGGAGCTTCGCGACCTGTTTCCTGTTCCCGTCTACGATGTCTTGCCGGGAAGTGTAATCCAGGCTCTCGGCGCCGAAACGCTGTTGCAGAACAGGGCCATGGAAGTCAGGGGTGAGGGGATTGCGGTCCTGTGGGCACTCCTTGTTTTCTTCGCTCTGCTTCTGACGAAAATCGAAGGCTGGTCCCTCAAGATCAGCATTCTTGCGCTCTGTGCGATCATGTTTGAAATTGGTGCCATTGCCATCCAGAAGTCGGCTCCCGTTCTTGTGCCGACCGCAAGTTCGCATCTCATTCTGCTTTTGGCAGCCGCAAGCATCGTCTTGCGGGAACTGGGCTTTCACAAGTTCCTCTCGCACATCGCCAACGTCAGACGCCGCAACAGCGAGCGTATGCTCGGTCTTGTCTTCGACGACAGCTTTGATGCAATCGTCGTCCTTCAGAATGACGGTCGTGTCTCCGCTGCAAGCCAAATGGCCCGCTCGTTGTTCCAAAGCGATGCTCTTGTCGGTAAGCCTGCCAGGAATGTACTGCCGCTGGAGCTGGTTGAAGAAGCTTTGTCAGTTCTTGCCGATCCTGGAAACCGTCAGCCGGTGGCCAAGATCCTGGACATGCGCCTGGATGACGGAAGACGCCGGTTTATCGAATATGTCGTCACGCGCTCTGAACGCACGGTCGCGAAATCGAAGAAACTGCGCGATATGGAAATCGAAGCGGTCGCCTGTCTGACATGTCGGGATGTGACGGAAGAAAAGGAATCTGCGGAACGCCTTGCTTATCTCGCACGGTTCGATCCAAGCACCGGGCTTTTCAACCGGAACGGTTTCGAAGAAGAAGTTGCCGCAACGCTTAAGCTGGCTCGCGGCACGGGCCAGGAAGTATGCCTGGTTCAATTCGCGATTGCCAATTTCGATCAGATCGTTGCTTCGCTCGGATTTTCCTACGGTGACCAGCTTCGTGAAACGGTCGCGATGCGTCTGAAAAGCCATCTTTCCGCTCGCACGACATGGGCAGCCATTACAGCAGATGTTTTTGCAGGCGTATTTCGCTGTGAGCCGGATCAGGATCTGGCGCTGATCGAGTCGCTCCAGGAAGTGATCGGCGAGGACTACAAGATCGAAGGCGCCAGAATCTCGGTGCAGCTCAAGTTCGGGTACATCGTTACCAGCGGAGACATGACACCCGAGCATCTTTTGAAGAAATCCGGCAATGCCCTGGCCAAAGTCCGGCGAAACAACCGGTCGCCGGTCCTGCGTTTTCTGCCGGAGATGGACGCAGCGCTACAGCGCCGGCGCCAACTGGAGACGGAACTCTTCAAGGCTATCGTCCGTGACGAGCTGCACATGGTCTATCAGCCACTCACCAATCTGGCCGACCGGTCGATCTTCGGCGTTGAAGCGTTGCTGCGATGGGACCATCGGGAACTGGGGCCGATCTCGCCCGCCGAGTTTGTCCCGATTGCCGAGGAGAACGGTTATATCGTTGAATTGGGGGCCTGGGCATTGAACAGGGGAATGAAGGAAGCGCTGACCTGGTCGAGCCACCTTCGTCTGTCCATCAATGTGTCAGCCATACAGTTCAGCCGCGGCAATCTTGTTGCCACTGTCGGCGAGGCGCTGCAACGAACCGGCTTCCCTTCGGACCGCTTGGATCTCGAGATCACGGAATCCCTGTTCATCGATGAAACGCTCGACCTGAAGTTTGCCATGGAAGAAATGCGGGCGTTCGGCTGCAGCTTCTCACTGGACGACTTCGGGACCGGCTATTCTTCACTCGGCTACCTGCCCAAATATCCGTTCTCGAAGATCAAGCTCGACAAGACATTTGTTCGCCAGTCGATCGCCAGCAAACAGGACATCTCCGTAATCGAGGCAGTTCTGCATATGGCGAAGGGCTATGGAATGTCCGTCATCGTCGAGGGCATCGAAACCGTTGAACAGGCTGAGCGGCTTCGTGAACTGGGCTGCAAGTACGGTCAGGGCTACCTTTTCGGGCGCCCCATGAGTTCCGCCAATCTTCAGTCGACACTGCTCAACGCAGCGTAATGCGTCCCGGCGTTGGGCCGGGACGCAAGGCAATTACATGCCGAGGCCGCCGATGCAGCTGTATTTCACGTTCAGATAATCGTCCAGACCGTACTTCGAGCCTTCGTTGCCCATGCCGCTGTCCTTGACGCCGCCAAAGGGAGCAACCTCCGTCGTAATGACACCTTCGTTGACCCCGACAAGACCATACTGAAGCTGTTCCATGACGCGGAAGGTGCGGCCAAGATCCTTGGTATAGAAGTAGCAGGCGAGACCGAATTCGGTGTCATTGGCAAGTCGCACCGCTTCTTCTTCAGTGTCGAACTTGAACAGAACGGCAAGCGGGCCAAAGGTTTCTTCGCGCGCCACCTTCATATCGGACGTCGCCTTGGTGATCAGTGTCGGCTCGAAAAACGTTCCCGGTCCGTTGGGGCGGTGTCCGCCTGTAATAAGTTCACCACCCTTGGACAGCGCATCCTGCACGTGATCGGCGACCTTTTCGACAGCAGCTTCGTTGATCAGCGGGCCTTGGGTCGTTCCGGCTTCAAGACCGTTGCCGACCTTCAGCTGCGCCGCCATCGCGTCCTTCAGCTTCTGGGCAAAAGCGTCGTAGACGCCTGCCTGCACATAGAGCCTGTTGGCACAGACACAGGTCTGCCCGGAGTTGCGGAACTTGCTGGCAATTGCTCCTTCGACAGCCTTGTCGAGGTCGGCATCGTCGAAAACGATAAAGGGCGCGTTGCCGCCGAGCTCCATGGAGATCTTCTTCATGTTGCGGCCAGCATTCCCGGCCAGCAGCTTGCCGACACGGGTTGAACCGGTGAACGTCAGTTTCCGCAGAACGGGGTTCTCGCACATCTCCTCGCCAATCGCCGGAGCGTCACCTGTGATGATGTTGATCACGCCCTTGGGAAGACCGGACTTTTCCGCCATCACGCCGTAGACCAGCGCTGAATAAGGGGTGAATTCGGCAGGCTTCATCACCATTGTGCAGCCGGAGGCCAGGGCTGCGCCAAGCTTGCGGGCAATCATCGAATTCGGAAAATTCCAGGGGGTGATCGAGCCGACGACCCCGACAGGTTCCTTGGTCACCAGAATGCGGCGGTCTGCCCAGGGCGAGGGGATGGTGTCGCCATAAACCCGTTTGCCTTCCTCGGCAAAGAAACGGATGTATTTCACACCAAGCGCAATCTCGCCTTTGGCTTCAGCAAGCGGCTTGCCCATTTCCGTGGTCAGGAGGGCGGCCAGGTCGTCCAGGTCGGCCATGATAGCATCGCAGAGAGCGTGCATATGGTTGGCCCGCGCCTCGGCCGTCAACGCTTTCCAGGCGGGAAGCGCGGCCTCGGCAGCCGCAATCGCCCTTGCGGTTTCAGGGCGCCCGCAGAAGGGAACGGTTCCGATCGTCTCTCCGGTCGCAGGGTTGGTTACGGCGACCGTCTGTCCGCTGTCCGCATCGCTCCATGCTCCGCCGATAAACACTTTTTCCTTCAAGAGTGCAGCATTCAATGACATGGGTAGTTTCCTGAACCGTGAGAGGGGCAGACGCTGGTGGTCTGACGGATCGCCCGGCAGTGAGTGCATTCTGACGAACGCGAGGAGCGGAGCCAGAAAGGCTGGAGGGTCCAGCTTTCGGGCCTTAGCTCGATTCCGGCCAGGAAATCGTTGACCTAGAGATAGGGGGGAGGCGCGAGGTCTGGCAAGCGCTTTTCCCGGCCAAGCGTACTGTGCCGGAAAATAGTAGGCAGACAAACAAGCAGTCAGGCCACGGTCTGGCGACCCAAGAGGGGCGGGGACGCGGATAATCCACTTAACGCCTGCGCCGAAGGACACCAGTCCCATTGCTTTGCAGAATTTTGAGCCAAGCAAATCACACGTTTGAAAACGGCCACCTTTTTATTGGCGGCCGTTACAAGAAGATTGGTCATTCAGCGAAATGGATCAGCCTTCAAGACGATCCTGTAGCGTGGCAATCTCGTCGGCAAGTGCCTGAGCCTGGCGTTGAACCCTGTCGAGGGCAACACGCATGCTATCGAGATCGGAGGTCGTGCTGCTTTCCGAAACCGGCGGTGTCCCCCGGCCAACCAGCAGCCACGTCGGGCTTACATTCAAGATACCGGCAAGCAAAACGAGTTTGTTGGAACGCGGTTCGGACCGGTCACTTTCCCAGCTCTGCAGGGTGGATGTCTTGATGCCCAGCCGACGTGCAAGCTGGGCGGTCGAAAGATTGGAGGCATCGCGCGCCTTGCAGATCCGTTCACCCAGAGTGTAGTCACTGCTGTTTACCGACATGATTGCACCCCCGTCATTCACGGCTGTCTCCGTCACCGAAAAAACGGTTTCCTCCGGATGGGACGGAGTATTTCTCATAAATTGTTTGGTCATGGCGGGCACACTCGCACGAGACACAAGTGCACCGCAACCGTTGGCGGGCAATTTGTCGCAATCGCGGTTTCCAGCGGCGGCTACACGCTTCGCCCCTGTCAGATTTGCCGGGAACGGGAGTGGGCTCAATACTCGCGTTCAAAAAAGATACCGGCCTTAGAAGATCCGTCCGCACCGACTTCACCACGGACCTTCAGTCCGCGGTCCAGATCAATGTCGACCTTCACCCGGCTGGAACCGGTACCCGTGCCTTGTTCAACGCCGACGTAGATGTTGTCATTGATGTATTTTCCGACAGCGACCGAAGGGCCGTTGTCCCCGTCCGTGTTGATGTCGATGGCATCCAGACCCAGAGACTTCCGGATCGTGGCAAGCGGTCCGTTGTCGCTGCCCCCGGTGAGCGTGGCTATGGCCGCCGCAAGCCGTGCCACCTGTGTGGGCGACAGGTTGCCGACGCTTTTGCCGAACAGAAGCAGTGCCAGAACTTCATCTTGCGGAAGTTCGGGGGACGAGGAGAACGCGATCTGGGGATCGTCTGCCTCGCCGCTCACGGTAACGGTGATGGTGGTGTCGCTCACGACTGTCGTTGCCGCAAAGTCGAGGACTGGTGTCAGTGAGCCCTCGAAAGTGGCGTTGCCGCGAGAGAAGATCAGGCGGCGTGTGAGAATGTCGAGCTGGCCACGCTTCAGTCCGAAAGCACCGATTGCCTGCGGCGAGGCCGTTGTGCCGACGATCTTGAGATTGCCCTGTAGTTCCGCATCAAGACCACGACCGCGAATGAAGATCCGTCCCGGTGCGGACAGGACGATGTCCAGACGCGGCGGGAAGGTCTTTTGCTGGGTCTGTGTTTGGGAGACTTCGCCACCAAGTTCTGCAACCTGCTGCTGGATCGCCTTGGAAGCATTGATATGCCGAACATCAACGGGAGGTATCGCACCGGGCAGATACTCGGGAATTGAGACGTCCGCCTTGTTGATCGATACCTGACCGCTGATAAGAGCAGATGCGCTGGTAGAAGCAAGCGGACCGGAAACCTTGAGATCCGCATCCACTTCCGCAGTCACCAGGCCAGGATCGACGTAGCGCCCATTGTCCAGTTTCAGGCTGAGATCCGCCGGAAATCCGTCCTTCATGCCAACAGTGCCTGACGCAGACATGGAGCCACCCGTCGCGAGGTCACCGGCAATGCCGTTTAGCGACGCTTCGTTCTGGCTGACAGAAGCCGTGCCGCGAATGTTCTGAACAGTGATACCTGTCGACAGGCTGGTGATCTTCAAACCGTTGGGCGTGGCGGTGATCTGGTAAGTGGGGGCTGCTGCCGAACCGCCGACATTGCCGCTCAGGGCGATTGTGCCTTCACCGCGCAAACCTGCCTCGATCATGGGGCGTCTGAGAGCCGCAGTCGGCACGTTGCCATTCAGGGTAAGAGCAATCGGATTGGGTTTCTGCAGCCCGACCGTTCCCGCAGCCGTGAGGTTCAGTCCATTCGGATCGCTGACCTTGGTTGTCTGGTCGATCCGGTTGTTCTTCAATGTGCCTGAGGTCGACAGACTGAGCGCGGCCAGACCGTTGTTTCGCAACTCGTTAGCCGTCAGACCTGTTCCGGAGATCGACCAGGTCGCTTCGGGAGCCGATGAGCTGCCTGAGGCAGATACTTTCCCGGAAAGAGCACCGCCGAGACCAAGCGAGGGGACAAAGGCGTTGGCAAGATTGAGCGGAATGGATGTCAGGTTGGCGTTCAGGTCAAGCGTCTCGCCGGCCTTGCCGGACACGGCAAGCGAGCCATTGCCAAGCTGAAGCTCCAGTGGTTCGATCGTCGCTTCACCGGCCGCATAGGAAATGGTTGTCGGCTGCTTCAACTGGCTGGCGATACCCTGATATCGCATGGCAAGCTCGGACAGGGCGACGACGTAGGAGCCAGCTTCCGGTTCGTTCACCTGCGCTGCAAGCGTCACGCCATCCTTGCCGTTCTTGTCCAGCTTGACGTCTGCCGTGATCGCGGTGCCGCCGTTTTGAGGCTGGGCTTGAAGGCTGACCGCATGAACCGGGGTCGCATCTGTCAGGATGTCTGAAAGCTGAATGTCCGCAGTGACGGTTTCCGGCTCGTATGGGGCAGTAAGATTGGCCTTGAGCTTCACGCTGCCGAGACTGACTGCGGGCACGCTGATATCGCTTCCGGTAACGTCAAGTGCGAGTTGCCGCGTTTCCGGATTGGCTGTCACTGTGCCTTGAACACGTCCGGCGATTTCCGTCAGAAGGAGAGGAGAGAGCGAGGCAAGGTCCGGAGCATCGATGTTCAACGTGCCCTTGAGCGTTTCAACAGGCTTGTCGAGATCTGCCAGAGAAAGTTCACCGGTCACGGTGTTGCCGGCCAGTTTGACGGAAAGCGGGCTGACACTTGCCCCACCGTCCTTGCTGGTAAGCTCGACATCAACGGCAATGGGTTGGCCATTCAGGCTGGCACTGCTGGTAATCTTGGCTGTAGGCGCGGCGGGATTGGCCGTTGCCTCTGCAGAAAGCTTCAAGTCATCCAGTGGTGTGCCTGCAAGCATGATCTGCTTTGAAGAGGCAACCGCCTGCACTTCAAGCGCGTCGATCGGACCTTCCGTGCTCGCTTCGAGTTCCAGCGAGCCGGCAAGTTGCGGATCGACCTTTGCGAGATCGGCAAGGCTGGTCGTCAGGCTGGAACTGAGTTCGTTCTGCCGGTAACGGGCATTCCCTTTCGCATCCAGCGCCTTGTTCGAAACAGCGAGACTGGTGACGGAAATATCGTCCACGCCTTGAAGATCGACAGCCACGTCGATGCGTGTTTCACCTTCAAGAAGCGCGTCGGCCTGAGGAATTGCCGTCCCGACATCCCTGGTGACGAGAGCGCTGGTGATTGTGCCTGACAGTTGGCTTGGATCAAGATCCAGCGAAAATGTTCCGTTCAAAGCACCGGCCAGATCGCGGCCTGCCAGCCCCGACAGACGGGAAAGGTCGGCGAGCGAAAGCCTGCCCGATCCGTTGACAGCGTCGGCTGACAGGTTCGTGTCCGACAGTGCAAGCGAGGCGACAGCGGTTGAAAGGGTCAGATCCTTGATCTGGGCCGATTGGGTTGAGCCGTTCACGGCGCCTGTAGCCTTCAATTCAAGTGAACCGGTCAAAGGCTCTGTTTGCGGGGTAATGCCTTCCAGCCTGTCAATGGCAAGCGAAAGCGAGAAGGGTGACGTCAGCGTTCCTTCGGAGAGATCTGCTCCATTTCCGAAGGACGACAGCGTGATGGCTCCAGTCCTGGCTTCCGTTGTCTGCAGCGACTTCAGGTCAATCTTGGTTTGCCAGTCGACCGCGGAGCGTTGTCCGGAAACACGTACCGTTCCGGTCAACGGACCGAAGGCAATGCGCCTCTCGCCAAGGTCGAGCGCAATCAGCGCGTCATTCCCGGCACTTACGGCAAGATCCGCCGTGGCGTTGACGGCATCGTTCTCAAGATCGGCCTTTGCTTCCAGAGAAAGTGTTTGTGTTTTCAAGGTCAGGTTGGCCGAAAGAGGGGCGAACTCCGTAGAGAACCTGGCAGCTCCTTTGGCATTTGTCGTTCCGAGCAGAAAGGCTTGTGCCGCGGGAGGTGCAAGTGGCGCGAGATCGCCGTCCAGATCGAAGGCCAGATGCCGTTCGGATGCATTTTCCTCGATTTTTGCCGAACCAGTGACGGTGGTCCTGTCATCGAGAGCCACACTCAGGTTGGCTGCCCAGTCGGTCAGGGGACCATCACCTTTGAGCGACAGATCCAGCGCAGGCAGGTCGGGAACTTCAAGAAGCCGTGCGGCAAGACCCCCGCGCGGTTCGGACACTTCAATATCGAAGGCAAGCGTTTCGGCGGCGGGTTCAAACTGTGCCTTGGCCACAAGACCGGCTTCTATGCCGTCGATCCGGTGCAGGTCGAGATCGGCAGTGACAAGCGCCGGGTCGAGCGCGAAAGAGCCTGATCCTGCGGCCGTCAGGGAGACAGGTACACCCAGCAGGGGAGCGCCGAGGTTGATTTCGTCAAGGCCCAGACGTTCGAGAGTGACGTTAAATGGCAGCGATACACCGCCCGAAGAGCTGCTCTCCTCGGTCGCTGCCACCTCTTCAGCCGGTGGTTGGACAGGTGTTCTTTCCAGATCTATCCGGGATGCGGTGAGAGAAGAAATATCGAGATTGCCGGCAAGGAGCCGCATGGGATGCCAGTCGGCGGCAACGTTCTCGACGTTCAGCCAGGTTCCTTCCTTGTCGGCCAGGGAGACCTTGCCGACTTCAGCCTTCAGCCCAAAGCTGATGTACAAATTTTCGATCGTGATGGTCTGATTGTCGGACGAGGCAAGCGTGCTGACGACGCTGGACACAAAGGTGCGGCCCGCCGGCACTTGCAGGGCACAAAGGGCGAGGACGGGAACAGCAATCGCAACCGCGATCAGGAATCCGAAGATTCGCAAGGAAAGTTTCAGAAAACGCATCTGCGTTAGAACGCCTGGCTCAAACCTACATAAAGGGCGAAGTCCGGGTCATCCTGTCCCGGATCCAGCGGCACCGCAGCATCGACTCGAAGCGGGCCTATTGGAGTAAAGTAGCGCAGACCAGCGCCAACGCCCACCTTCAGGCTCTCGGAAAAATCAGGAATGCTGTCTTCGTATGCATTACCTGCATCAACAAATCCAACAATTCCAATAGTTTCGGTTACCATGACGCGAACTTCACCGGAAAGCTCGATAATTGAGCGTCCACCGGTAACTTCACCATCCTTGCGTGGACCGACGTTGCGATAGGCGTAGCCACGGATGGACCCGCCACCACCGGCGATGAACCGCCGGCTGGCGGGAACCGATTCCACGGACGGCGCCAGGATCGACCCTGTGGAGACGCGGCCCGCAAGAATAAAACGCTTGGCCTGATCGAGCGCATAGTAACTGGAAACAGTGCCTTTGATGAAACCCATCGCGTTGCTGTTCAGGGTATCGTAAGCGGGCTCCGCAAACAGGGCTGCGAAAATCCCCTTGGACGGATTGAGCTTGTCATCACGGTTATCGAAGGTGAGGTCCGCCGGCAGTCCAACCAGCAGATAGTCGCCATCGCCGAAGGCGTCTTCTTCATTGGCGTAAAAGACCTCGGCGCCCGCGCGGCCTTTCAGCTGCTCGGAAAATTCCCTGTTGAGATAGGCGTCATAGGTAATCGACCGGCTCTTGTAGGCGTCAGGATGTTCCTGGCGTGCCTGCAGGCTGGTCGAAAAGCTGGTAAGCGGGCCGAAAACGCCTGGCTTTTCAAAGGCGATCCGCGCCGAGTACTCCATGTCGAGGACGCTCTCGTTGCCGATCCTGCCAACGGACCCTTCAACAGAGAGCAATTCGCCGCGGCCGAAGAGATTTCTTCTGCGCCAATAGGATTCGACACCAAAGCCCTCGGTACTGGACCAGGAAGCACCGGCACCGATCACGTGGCGCTTGCGCTCGCTCACCTCGATGGTGACCGGCATGGTGCCGTCTGGCCCTTCGATTTCACCTTCCACGAGCCGGATGGACGAGAAGATGCCGAGTTCGTTGAGCCGTTTGCGTGCACGGGCCAGGTCTTCAGGCGAATAGACGCCTCCGACCGGAAGCATTGCCTGCTGGACGACGAAATCCGGGTCAGTGACTTCCGTACCTTTGACCGAGACCGGGCCGAAACGTGCCTGATGGCCGGCATCGGCGATCAGCACCACGGCGAGGGTGTTGGTGCTATGGTCCGCCGTTATCCGGCGTTCCGCGATCCGCGCCTTCGGATACCCGCGATCGCGCAGAACCGCGATCATGCGCTTTTCCGCCGTCAGGATCTTGCCGGAAGCAGCGACCTCGCCTTTCGCGAGGCCCCAGAAGGACGGGTCGGTGGACAGATCGCCGTCCTGGGACGAAACGTCGATATTGCTGAAGGTGAAGACCGGCCCCGGATTGACCAGAATCTCAACCTTCACCGGCCGAGCGTCAGGCAAATCACTTTGTTCAAGAGCGGTTTCAAGCGGAATGCCTGCAAGCGTGATATCGACAGTTCCACCGTAGCGGCCATCGGCATAAAGCTGGGCGATCAGCCGTTCGCGATCAGAAAGAGAGCGTGCGAGCAGGCCTGCCTCGCCGGAGGGAGGCTTTTCCTGTTGCTGCACCAGCAGCGAGGCGTCTCTCAATTCCTTGGTGAGATCATCCGCACCATTGGAGATTGTCAGGTCTGCCTCGTAGGGCAGGGGATCGGGAACAGCGTTGGCTTCGTCTTCCGCCGATTCGAAAAACTTCCAGCCGAATATTTCAAAGGAATTTGCGGGAAGGGGAGCAGCAAGAAGAAGGGCACAGGCCAACCCAGCACCAGCCGGGCGCAAGGCAACAAAAGAAACACCGCCAGCCAACCAGGCTGCCAATGAGGAAAATGCGTTGAAACGCTTGCCGGCGAACCTGCCGGACTTGCAAGACGGTAGACCCTTCACTCACTGCCGCCTGTTTAATTGGTCAGCCGAATTGCATCTGATAACAGCGCAATTCAACCATCTGCGTTTGCAGCCCCTACGTTACGCACCTTAAAGGGCCATGGTTAAGCGAATACAAACACGATAGACCATGGCGCCGGAACGAGTTCAAGAGAGAAGGTGGCACAAGACTTTAGTGAATGTGCCGAAAGAACGCGCGAAAGTATTCTTGCGCGCGCTTTCGTGCCGGCCGGTTATTACTCAAAAAAGCGCTTCTTCCTCCGGGAGGTCAAGCAGACGGCGAGCAGCCGTCAAGGTGTTGACCATCAGCATGGCAATCGTCATTGGACCAACGCCGCCGGGAACCGGTGTTATGGCACCTGCAACCTCTGCTGCTTCTGCAAAGTTCACATCGCCAACCAGGCGAGCCTTGCCTTCACCCAGGTCCGGAGCCGGGATTCGGTTGATGCCGACATCGATAACGGTCGCGCCCGGTTTGATCCAATCGCCCTTGATCATCTCCGGCCGACCGACCGCCGCGACGACAATGTCCGCGGAACGCACGACGTCCGGCAGGTCTCTTGTGCGGCTGTGAGCGATCGTGACAGTGCAGCTTTCCTGAAGCAGAAGGCTCGCCATGGGTTTGCCGACGATGTTGGATCGGCCCACCACGACTGCGTTGAGACCCGAGAGCGTGTCACCGAGTGTGCGCTTCAACAGCACCAGACTACCGGCAGGTGTGCAGGGCACCAGCGCACTGTCCCGTTCTCCGGCAGTCAGCAGTCCAACATTGACAGGATGGAAACCGTCGACGTCCTTTTCCGGGCGGATGAGGCGCAGCACCTTGCTCTCGTCGATATGTCCCGGCAAAGGCAGCTGCACCAGAATTCCGTGAATATCAGGGTCGTTGTTGAGCTGGTCGACAAGTGCCAGCACAGCGTCCTCGCTGGTGTCGGCAGCGAGCGTGTGTTTCACGGAGTGAAAACCGCAGGCTTCGGCGGCCTTGTCCTTATTGCGTACGTAGACCTGGCTGGCAGGATCCTCACCCACCAGGACGACCGCCAGACCGGGGCGTTTGCCGCTGGTTTCCAGCAGCTTGGCTGCCCGGTTGGTGATTTCTTGCCTGACACTTTCCGCGATAGCCTTGCCATCGATGATCTGAGCCTTGGGCATTCGGCCTCCTCATTAGGTCGCACGTCTTCTTAAACCGGCGACAAGCTATAGAGCTCTGTATCGAAATGAAAAAGGCCGAATGCGTCTTTTACTGCTCTGGTTTCGCCATGCACGCCTTTTTGACGCCGACGGCCCGGTCAAAGTGATTCTGCGAAATCGTGAAGTTCCGAGATGGCGCAAACGATGTGATAGAGCGAACTTGCCGGTGCAGGTTCATCGACGAAGGTTCCGTCGGGAGAGAGCTTGTCTCGCCACAAGCCGGCGGGGACGTCTGCAAAATAGACCTTCAGTGCCTGGACGGCTTCCGGAATATCTGCCAGGTAGGCGTCCCTTTCCGCGCCGGTTGAAACTTCTGCCAGAGCGACGGCGGCCTTGATCCATTCCGTCTGTCCCCACAGGCGTGCCATGGGGTCTCTGACGGAAAAATCGTCGTTCAAGGCCATGAAGGCAACACCGCGGCTTTCGTCTATGCCGTATGTCCATGCAATGTCATAGAGGCGCCGCGCAGCAATCAGGGCGCCCGCATCCATTCTCGATTGCCCCCATCTTGTCAGGAGCCACGCCCATTCGAACTGGTGACCGGGCTCCATGACACGGCCCTTGTCACCATCAAATGGGGTCCAGTCGCTGTTGAAGAATTCTCGAAGCCCGCCTGAAACCGGGTCGATGAAACGCGTCAGGGCAAGTTCGGCGATCTCATCGGCAAGGTCCGCCCAGGCAGAATCTGAGGAGACTTTTTCCCATGCGAGGCACGCTTCGAACATGTGCATGTGCGGATTGGAGCAAAGCGGTGCCTTCGCGGGAGAGGCTTCTTGAAATCCTGCTTCCGGATGACGATAGGCCGTCATCAGATGAGCCAGCAGCTTGTCTGCGTGTTCGCTTGCTCTGGTTTTACAGGCGGGAAGATCCGCTGCCAGCTTGGCGAAGCCAAAGAGGGAAAAAGACTGATTGTAGAGGTCGAAACTCGTGTCTGTGACTGTGTTATTCATGTCAACACAAGAGGCGTAGTGTCCGTCCGGCATCAGGAAAGTGCTCGTGTACCAGCCATAAAGTTCGGCCGCTAATTCCTCGGCTGGTCCCGTCCACCCGAGCTTCTTGCCTTCCAGAAAGGAATAGATCTGCCTGCTCACGACCCGCGCGCGCCGCGTGACCGGAAGGCCGGCACCAGTATTGAGGTCGATAACGTCAAGACTGGTTTTTGTTTGCGGGTCGATACCGGCAGTTGACCAGAGCGGCAAGGCAGAATCCCGCAGCCAGATTGTTAATTCTGACGAGAGAATTTTAATGTTTTTAATGTCGTTATGCCGGTTGCTGGCGGTCATAAGATACCCCGAAGACAGATGTTGGAAGCTCTGACGCTGAATTCGATTATCGACGCTCACATGCCGAACAGAAGACGATAAATTGGAAATTTATCAATTCACTAGGAAAAGACGGTGTAGTGTTACAGCAAAGTCACAGCTGGGAGGTTTCTCCCGGGGAAAGCTGCGATGCGTCTTGGACAACCTTGCAAGAGGGTGTTACCAGACTTGGCAGCAATTTGGGTGGATTGGGTACTAATGCGTTTTTTGTCAGTATTGGCGGCTGCCGGAGTTCTGTTTGGATGCTCCGCCCTGCCGGGCGAGGGCCCGGCTGCGATAAATATTTCGTCGCAAGATGTCGAAACCAGCGCGCAGACGGGTGATTACACCGTCGTCGTTGTCGAACCGTCCAATATTGACACCATCAAGAATTACCGCCCACTCGCTTTCGCCAACCAGTTCCACGGAGTTGGAAGTGGCGGGTCTTCAACGCTCCTCGGCGTTGGCGACACGCTGAATGTCACTATCTGGGAAGCGTCGCCAGACGGCCTGTTCAGCAGTGGCGGTGGCGGGTCGAGCAACATTCCGTCCGTTGTTGACGAGAGCGGCTATATCTTCGTGCCGTACGCTGGCCGTATACGGGCAGCAGGCCTCAGCATTGAGGGCTTGCGCCAATCGGTGCAGCAGAAACTCGTTGGCAAGGCCGTTGAGCCGCAGGTTCTGATTTCTCTCCGAGACAAGCTGAGCTCAACCGCGGTTGTCGTCGGCGATGTCGCCAAGCCGGGCGTTTATCCGCTGCCGCTGCGAAATACTCGCCTGCTTGACCTCGTTGCGCAGGCAGGTGGCGCGCGCGACGCGACCTATGAGACCGTGGTTACGCTGAAGCGCGGCAATCGCGCCGGTACCACGCGTCTGGAAGATCTGATCGACTATCCGGAAAACAACGTTCTGATCGCGCCGAACGACAACATTCTTCTGTCGCATCGCCCGCGTACTTTCTCTGCTTTTGGTGCCCTCAAGGCAAACCAGCTCGTTCCGTTCAGGACGAAAACCGTCACAATGGCCGAGGCCCTGGCGACGGTGGGTGGTTTGCGGGATGATCGCGCGGATGCAAACGGTGTGTTCCTGTTCCGCTTCGAAGATGCTGCGCTTGTGCGAAAGCTCAAGCCTCTTCTCGCGGACAAATTGACGGGCTCGCAGAGCGTTCCACTTGTATATAAACTGAGCCTTCGCGATCCGAAGGGCTTTTTCATGTCGCAGAAATTCGAAATGCGGGACAAGGACATCCTGTTCGTTTCGAACCATCCGACTGCTGAGCTTGGCAAGTTCCTACAAATCATCGCACCGCTCATCAGCAACTACTCTGTGGTAAGTAACCTCACAGAATAACAGTTGCCGTAAGAAGATTTAACGGCTCAGATAAACATGGTGGGCCGTTAAAGCCGGTAGGTTGGCAGATTGCATGGTTTCAGTCAGTTCAATGGTGGTGCTGTTTCTGCAAGGGCCGCCTGGCGTTTTTGCGCGAACCATTGCCGACAGCCTTGAAAAAGCAGGGGCGTCCACACGCCGTGTGAACCTGTGTGCCGGCGACTGGATCGGTTGGCACGACCGCAGATGTACATCCTATCGCGGTTCCTTGCGAAACTGGCCAAACTGGCTTCGAGCCTACTGTCTCGACCAGAAGATTACCCACATCGTCTATTACGCGGATCGTGTGCCTTATCATGTCGCAGCGGCGGAAGTGGGGGCGGAACTCGGCATAACGTGTCTGACCTTTGAGAATGGCTATCTGCGTCCGGACTGGATAACGCTCGAGCATTGCGGAATGTCCGCGCACTCCCGGTTTCCGGATGATCCGGAACTCATCATGAAAGTAGGCAGCAGCCTTCCGGATATCGACCGGCAGGCACTTTACAAGTACCCGTTCATCAACGAAGCGGTGAACGAGGTAACCTACAATATGTCGAACGTGATCTTCGCGTTGTCATATCCCAGGTATGTCCGTGACAAGCTTTATCATCCGCTGATCGACTACCTGAGCAATATTCCGCGATTCTCGCTCGCCAAAAGCCGCAACAGGCATGCCCACCACGTGATTGACGACATTATTGCGACTGGCCTGCCATACTACGTCTTTCCCCTTCAGCTTCAGAGCGACTATCAGCTGCGCTATAACTCCCAGTACGACCATATTGCGGATGCTGCGGAGGAGGTCATCAAGTCGTTTGCAGAAAACGCACCTGCCGCGGCGCGCCTTGTCTTCAAGGTCCACCCTCTGGACAATGGCATGGAGCCTTGGGGGCGAATCCTGCGGACGCTCGCCAAGAAATATCGGGTCAAGAAACGTGTGGTTCTGGTGGATGGTGGCAACCTGAACCGGCTTTTGGAACACGCAGCAGGCTCATTGACGATAAACAGCACCACCGGTCTGCATGCCCTCAGAGCGAATTGCCCCACGAAGGTTCTTGGCATCGCACTTTATGATATCGCGGGGCTGACCTGCCAGAACCCTCTTGATGATTTCTGGCGCAACCCGACGATGCCGGATCAGGATCTGCTGGATGCGCTTGAACGGTTGCTTGCCGCGTCCATTCAGGTCAAGGGATGTTTCTACACCAAGGAAGGCAGAGAGGCGGCTGCCGACATGATGGCGGAACGGATGATTGCGGACACGGTTAATTTGCCGCAAGCATTCTGTGAAATGCCGCCTCGTTTACAAAAGGCGCAGGCGAGAGGGATCGCAACGACCTTTTCCGAACAACTGGAACGGCGTGGCAAAACCGAACGGTGGACACATGTCTGGCGCGGTTGAGCCGTCTGTGGCAACGGAAACTCGCCCAAACGTCGTAAGACGGGTCTTATTTCTGCAGGGACCGTTATCTCCGCTCTACAAGCAAACGGGTGATTGCCTCAAAGCCCTCGGGTTTGATGTTCACCGGATCAACTTCTGCGCTGGTGACTGGCTACATTGGCACGGAAAGGGCTGTATCAGTTTCAAGGGGCAGCCATCCGAATGGCCGGCCTACATAGAAGACTATCTGCGCAAACACGAGATCACAGATCTCGTTCTTCATGGGGATCAGCGCCTTTACCATCGCGTTGCTGTCGAAAAGGCAGTCCGGCTAGGCGTTTATGTTGCCGTGACAGAACTTGGGGCATTGCGGCCCGGCTGGATGACGCTGGAGCGAACCGGTTTGTCCACGCTCAGTCACTTTCCTTCCGACCCGGCTGCGATAAGGCGTATAGCCGAGACTGCGGAGGCGGTGGATCTCACCCCGCGTTATCCCTCCAGCTTCTGGCTCCAGACAGCTCCAGACATAGTTTATAACCTGACGAATGTCTTCCTGAAGCCGCTCTATCCCGCCTATCAGCGGCACACGATCTATTCCCCGGTCGCTGAATATCTGCGCGGAGCAGTCAGGCTGTTGACGGAAAAGCGGAGGAACAGGGCAGCAGAACGCCAGCTTGCGGAATTGCAGGAGAAGGCGGTTCGCTATTACGTGCTGCCGTTGCAGCTGGAGGGAGATTTCCAGTTGCGCAGACATTCACCATTTCAGAGTTTTGAAGAGGTTCTGGAGGTCGTTTTCCGCTCCTTGGCCGAAGTGGCAGATGACGACGTTCATCTGGTCTTGAAGAGCCACCCTCTCGATGTCGGCTTCGAAGACTGGCCGGGTGTTGCCAATCTACTTGCAGACCGCTTCGGCTTGCAGCACCGGGTGCATTTTCTCGATGGCGGCGGCCTTGCAAAGCCGTTCGAGCAGGCGCTCGGGGTCGTGACACTGAATTCCACCGCCGGGCTGGAAGCCTTGCAAGCTGGTGTGCCGGTGAAGACGCTGGTGCCGGCCCACTATGATATTGCCGGCCTGACCCACCAGGGTGATCTGGCGAGTTTCTGGAATAATCCGGATCAGCCGGATCGTGACCTTCTCCTCACTTACGTTCAGGCGCTGGCAGCTTCAACGCAGGTGAGAGGTTCAATCCACAATTCGGAAGGTGTCGCAGTTGCGGCAAAAAACATTGCCGAAAAGATTGCCAATAGAGACTTGAACGCCTTCGGAGCCTATGTCGATCCTCCTCCCAGGCTCGCCAGGGCACGTTCGCTCGGAGTGCCGTTGTGATCGGTTGGTTGAAGGGGCATAAGTCGGCGTTGAAGATTGCCGATCCGGAGCTTCGGCCTTTGGAAGCCCGGCTTCAAGCGGCTGTCGAGGGCGGGATCCTTGAGAGTTCAGATACCAGTCCATATCAGGCAGTTTGGCTGAAAAACGCCAATGCGTTCAGCAGCATGAAATCCACCACAGGTGGCCTTCTTCTGGTCCTGGAAGGACCGACCCCTGCACAAGCCCGGCGGCTGCCTTCCAGCTTAATTCTTTTGCCAGTGAGCCGCACAGAGCTGAAAGAACGGTCTTTGATGAGCGTCGCCTGTGACACGCTAATTCGGCAGTTCGTCACACATGGCCGAAACATTGCGTCGGTTTGCGATTTTGCAGGCACTTGGCGTGAGCAGTTGCTCTCCTGTTCAGCGGCGGGCGAAACAGAGATCATTGGAACCGAAGGTCTTTCGCTTCAGAGGCTTTTGACCGGAGACGAAGTCCAACAAGAGGGAGCGTTGTTCTGGACCGAGCTCAAAAACAGGGCCGCTCTTGAGCAGATAGCCATCGACGATTTGCTGAACTGGATACTGTCGTGCCGGACTGCCTGGTTCTCACCTTATACAGGCGATCTTCTGCACCCTGGTGAGGCCTTGGAGATCCACTCGCTCATGCAGGAGCAGTGGCAGGACAACGCCATGCCTGGCCATTGCTACGGCGCGCAGTATTGGAACCATCCTTCGATCAACGCCACCTTTTCCGGAAAAGGCGGGGCGGTCACGTTTCACGAAACCCAACAGGACGCTGTCTCAGCCGCACGGAGTGACGGCGGGCGGATATATTCCTGGGCAGGGCGCACCGATCCCGCGTTCGAGCAGATCTGCATACAAAACGGGATTCAGTTGTCGCGCATAGAAGACGGTTTCTTGCGCTCCGTCGGTCTTGGTGCAGGCCTTGCAAGAGGGGCTATGCTTGCGGTCGATGACCTCGGCATCTACTACGACCCGTCTCGGCCCAGCCGGCTTGAAGTTCTACTGAATGAGTACGAGCTTTCACCGGCAGAACGGGAACGGGGCGAAACTTTGATCGACCTGATCATCCGCGCCAGGGTCTCCAAATACAATTTCGGCAAGACGCGTTCATTTGCCTATCCGGCCAACAAGGAAAAGATCCTTGTACCGGGGCAGGTTGCGGACGATGCGGCAATCAGAAAATCCAGATCTGCGACAATCGATTGCGCCAACACACCGAACGTGAATCTCGATCTGCTTCGCCTCGCCCGTGCCCGTCATCCCGAGGCGTTCCTGATTTTCAAGCCACATCCCGATGTTGAGACCGGTTTGCGCAAAGGCAAGGTGCCCCGTGAAACCGCGCTGGAATACGCCGATGAAATTGCCGAAGATGCGAATATCATCGACCTCATAGAGGCAGTCGATGGCGTCGAGACTTTTTCTTCGTTATCGGGGTTCGAAGCTTTGCTACGGGGCAAGAAGGTGTGTGTCCATGGAGCGCCCTTTTATGCCGGCTGGGGCCTTTGTGAGGATTTGACCCAGATTGAAGGCAGGGGCACAAGCCGCACCTTGCCGGAGCTGGTCTATCTGGCTCTCGTGAAGTATGCCCGTACAATTGACCCGGTTTCCTTGTTGCCATGCTCACCGGAGTTTCTGGTTGCGCGGCTAGCGGAGCAGCGGACAGACAAGCGGCACCTTCTGGTGACCGCGATCAAGCAGCACTCGTCCTGGCTAGGCAGAAAACTTGGAATCTAACCCTCATGGGAGAGGCAAGAATGGCAGGCGAAACACAAAAAGTCATCGTGTTGACCGGTGCCAGTGGCGGCATAGGGCAGGCGCTTGCTCGTGAATACGCTGGCCCTGGCATCTATTTCGCCCTCATTGCCCGGGACGAGGCGCGGCTGGAAGCTTTGCTGAAGGAAATTCACGAGCTTGGCGCAGACGGTGAAATCTGCGCCATCGATATTCGTGATCGCGAAGCACTGCATGGCTACCTCTGCGATCTGGATGCACGGCATCCTGTCGATCTGGTCATTGCAAATGCTGGTGTGACTGCCGGGCTCGGTCCCAACCGAACGCGCGAATCGAATGCCGACAGCGATCGGCAGATTGATGTGAACTATCGAGGCGTGGTCAACACTCTCACGGGCCTCGTCGACAACATGCAAATACGCCGGCAGGGGCAACTGGTGCTTATCTCGTCTCTGGCCGGAATGCGTGCCTTGCCGGATATGCCGAGCTACAGCGCCACGAAGGCGGCACTCATTGCCTACGGGCATTCCCTTCGCGGTTGGTTGAAGCCCTTCGGCATATCCGTGACGATCATCTGTCCGGGGTTCATCACTTCACCGATGTCTGCGCGCCACAACGGTGCCAAACCATTCGAAATGCCGGCTTCAAAAGCAGCCGCATTGATGCGACGGGCAATCGACCGTCGCAAGCCGTTCTATGCGTTTCCGTTTTTGCTGGCCTGGGGTATTCGCCTTCAAAATCTGTTGCCGACGAAGATCGGCGATCTCTTCATGGGCGGTTTTGATGTGACGATTGATCAGGATCCGCGTTATCGAGAGAACTCTGACAGGTAGGCTTCCATTGAACCGGACACGACAACATATCCGTGTCCGGCAATTGCGGGAGGCATGATGCCCAAATCTTTTAGCGCGTAGCCTTGATAAGCCTGTCGACGGCAGTTCCGTCCGCGCGCATGGCGTCGAGTTCGGACGCTGTTGTCTCTACAGCGCGCCGGATCTGGTCTTCGGTATGTTCGCTCGTAATGAAGAACCGAATGCGCGCTGATTTTTCAGGCACGGCCGGAAAAATGATCGGCAGGGCATTGATTCCCTTTGCGAGCAAACGATTGGAAAGTGTTGCGGCACTTGCAGAATCGCCGACAATGACGGGAACCACCGCGTAGCCGGCACTGGGGCCGGTGTTCAGTCCGGCTTCCTTTGCGAGCTCCAGAAAGAGTGCTCCGTTCTTCTGAAGCTTTGTGACTCGCTCAGGTTCCTGCTCGAGCAGTTCGGCAGACGCAATGGCAGCGCCCGCGAGCGCGGCGGAAAGTCCAACGGAAAACACGAAACCCGGCGCAGACACTTTGAGGTAGTCGCACAAGACCTTGGATCCGGCGATATAGCCACCGCAGGATGAGAAGGTCTTGGACAGCGTCCCCATCCAGATTTCGACTTCAGTCGGGTCTATTCCGAAATGCTCGGCGATGCCCTTGCCGGTCTTGCCGAGGACACCGATGGAATGTGCTTCGTCGACCATCAGCCAGGCGTCATAAGCCTGTTTGAGCTTCACGACCCGCTTCAGGTCTGGGAAATCTCCATCCATCGAATAGAGACCTTCCACAACAACAAGCACCTTGTCGAACTTGTGCCGATGATCTGCGAGCATCTTTTCCAGAGCATCAAGATCATCATGAGGGAAGTTCATGCGGGTCGCGCCGGAAAGGCGAACACCTTCGGCAATCGAGTTGTGCACGAAAGAGTCTGTCAGGACCAGATCACCCTTGTGGACCAAATGGCCGATCGTCGTGACGTTGGTGGCATGACCGGACACCATGACGATCGACGATTCCACACCGTGGATCCTCGCCAGCGCTGCTTCCAGTTCTGCGTGGAAAGGGCGCTCGCCGGCAACAATACGGCTTGCGGAAACGCTCGTGCCGAACTTGTCGACATAGGCCTTTGCGGCCTCGTTGACCTTGGGGTGCCCGTTCAGGCCGAGGTAGTTGTAAGAAGCGAAATTGTCGTAGTTGCTGCCGTTGATGACGCTCGTACCCGCTGCCAGCCCGTCGTGAGGTCGGAAAAACGGATTTTCGATCCCCATCATATCTGCCGCAGCTCTGTGCATCTGCAATTGCTTGACCTGCGGCAGCTCCTTGAAGTCATAGACCTTGCGCTTCGGGGCTGCCGCTTGTGGACGTGCCGACGAAGACGTCGCCCGTCCACGCGCAGAACGGCGGTTGGCTTTCAAGCTGTCCATCAGCTTGGCGCGATCATCAGCGCCCATACCAGTCAATCCTTTTATGATGCCGCTTACAGGAAGGAACCAAGTTCGCGGCTCTTGTTCTCAACTTCGGCAGCAATGTCGGAAAGATCTTCCGTTTCCTGACGCTGGTCATCCACGTGCAAGCTGGCGAGCTGCTGCGTTTCATCCGAAATTCCGGAGGCATTTTCTTCGCCCAGAACCCGGTTTGCAACACGGCTGGACAGGTCGATCAACGTCGCTCCGTTTGCGAGAGACATCAATGGAATGTCGATCCCCAGCTGCCGTTCCGCACTCATGCGCAGCTCGAGAGCCATCAGGGAATCCATGCCGATGTCCGACAGCGGCTTGTGCGGATCGATCTCTTCAGGTGCAATCCGCAGGATCTTGCCGATTTCGGCGGCCAGAAGCTTGGCAACAGTCTGTGCGGCAGTGACCTGATCCATGCCTTCCAGCATGGCTGCAAGGTCGATCGCTCCGTCCGCACCGGTTTCGTCCTCGTCACCAAGGCCAAGCAGACCGACCAGAGGTGTGCCGACCAGTGCCAGATCCTTGCGTGCCGCCTGCCAGTCGATACGCGCATATCCAAGCGCCGCAAGGCCAACGTCTTCCTGCGACGGCTGCACCATAAGGGCCATGAGCCCGTCGAGCGCTTCCTTGGCAGTCAGGGCATGGCGTCCGAGCTTGCGGGACAGCATCTCGTTGACTTCTTCGTTGCGGGCCAGATACCCGGCGTCGGAGATTGCACCCCAGGCGACAGCAAGGCCTGGCCGGCCTTCGGCCCGGCGTTTGCGTGCAAGACCTTCCAGGTAGCCGTTGGCGGCGACGTAGTTGGCCTGACCAGGGTTGCCGACAAGGGTCGTGGCGGACGAATACAACACGAAATGATCGAGCGGATCGTCGGATGTCAGTTTGTCCAGCAGTTCCGCGCCGCGGACCTTGGGCGCCAGCACTTTTGTCAGACCGTCATGATCCATGTTGGCGATCAGCACGTCATTCAGCACCATCGCCGTGTGGAACACGCCCTTGATCTGATGTCCTTCAGCCCGGATCTCTGCAAGCGCCTTCTTGATTGCTGCTTCGTTGGTGATGTCGCAGGCATAACCCTTGATCGAGATGCCGCGCTTGGTCAGTTGCGCGAGAACCTCCTGGGCATCTTCACTTGAAGCGCCCCGGCGGCTGAGAACCGCAAGCGACTTGGCACCGTGATCGGCAAGGCGGTTGAGCAATGCTGCACCGAAGCCGCCGAAGCCACCGGCAACGACGTAAACAGCCTCACCGTCAAACGAGATCTCGCGCTTGGTCGGCACGTTTTCGGGAACCGCGGGCGGGCGGATCACGATCTTGCCGATATGGCCCGCCTGCTGCATCAGTCGGAAGGCGTCGACCACATCTGCGGCTTCGAACAGGCGATGCGGCAAGGGACGTAGCGTGCCCGCTTCGAATAGCTCGACAAGTTTGACAAACAGGTCGACGGCCAGCTTTGGCTGACGGGTCAGAAGCTGGTCGGCATCGATGCCGAAGTAGGTCAGGTTCTGACGGAACGGACGCAGGCCGATCCGGGTGTTGCCGTAGTAGTCGCGTTTGCCCAGTTCCAGGAAGCGGCCGAACGGTTTCAGAACCTCAATGCTGCGTTCCATGGCTTCGCCGAACAGCGAGTTGAGAACCACATCGACGCCTTCGCCGGCAGTTTCTTCCATGACTGCGTCAACGAAAGCCAGACTTCTGGAGTCCAGAACGACATCTGCCCCGAGCAGCTTCAGGGTGTTGCGCTTGTCTTCGGACCCTGCAGTCGCAATGATTTTCGCACCACGCCACTTGGCAATCTGCAAGGCGGCCAGGCCGACGCCACCGGCGCCACCGTGGATCAGGACCGTTTCCCCTTTAGAGAGAGCCGCCAGATGCACAAGGGCATAATAGGCCGTGAGGAAGGTGACCGGGATCGTCGCAGCTTCTTCCGCGGAAACCGTGCTCGGCATCGGCGCACAGCCACTTTCGTCGACCGTGACATGAGATGCAAAGCAGGCCGGGGCGAAGGTGATGACCTTGTCACCCGGTCGGAAGCGGGTCACGTCCGGACCACAGCCCACAACATGACCACAGCACTCCATGCCGAGTGTCGGTCCGGCAAAGCCATCTTCGAGAGCTTCTTCCGGCAACAGGCCAAGTGCCCACATCACATCGCGGAAATTGAGTCCGCTGGCTTCAACGGCGATTTCCACGTCCTTGCCTTCAAGCGGCTTGCGCTCAACGGCGTGCCAGGAGAGCTGGTCCAGGGAGCCTTGGCGCAGGATATCCAGCCGCATGGCGGGTTTGGCGCCTTCCGGCAACGTGACGTTTGATAGGACGCCACCTTTTACAAGGCGGATACCGGAACGGGTTTTGCTGTCGAGAACGATTTCCCGCTCGCAATTTGCTACCAGGATTTCGTCGGCCACACGTGCAGCAGCTATCCCTGGCTCCAGATCCGGTGAGACGTCGATCAGCTTCAGGTTCGCGTCCGGGTATTCGTTCATGACCACACGGCCAAACGCCCAGATCCCGGCTTGCTCGGGAGCGGCTGGCTTGCCACCGGCAATATCCTGCGCGCCGGCTGGTGCCAGAACCGTGAATTCGCCGCCGTTTGGTCCCAACGCCTTGAGAAGTGTCATCAGGCTGAAGGCACGACTATCGACAGATGCGAGAGCGTCGGCCGGGGCAGCATAGGCACCAAGCAGGTGAACGACCCGGCCGTTATGTGCGGCAACAAGCGCGTTGAGCGCTTCGTCGGCTACCTGGGCATCAACTTTGTCGCCAAGCGCAACACTCCAGATGTCATCGCCGAGCTGTTCGGTAACTTCTCCTGGAACAAGAAGGGTGGCTGTATGACCTTTTCGGGTCAGGCAAGCCTTCAGACCTTCGGCGAGACGGTGAGACGCGCCCTCTGAGCTGGTCAGGAGAAGATATTTTTTCTTCTCGGCTTCAGCTTCCGGTGCTTCTTCGTCGGTGTCCGATGCTTCTTCAGCGCGATCACCCGCACGCGCGCACAGGAGATCGGCTTCAATCAAAGTGCTCTTCAGCGGTACGGTCTGGACCTCGGTCAAACCGGCAGCTTCCAGCGTCTTGGTCCAGTCTGCCTGTTGCCTGGAAATCGGGAACTCGGCAGTTGCGCCTTCGTCCCACCACGACGAGCCGACGCCCATGATTAGGTCGGTGAGCGGATGAGGCAGCGGTTCTGCGCCAAGCACCAGCCCGCCCGGAACGATGGATTTCGTAAAACGCTTCAGCGCGTCGGCATCGATTTCCGCAAGAGACGTATCGAACAGCACGATGTCGAAATGCCGGTCGAAGGTAAAGGATGCTTCGCCTGGTTCAACAAACTCGGTCGCCGAACTGCCCTGCCACAAACGCTCGCCCCTGCCAACTGCGGAGGACGTTGCATCTGTTACGGTCAGCGCCATGTAGGTGGGATCAAGCGCAGCATCGATCGCCGCAGCGAGGCCACCGTTTGCCCCAACCAGAAGGACCCTTAGTGCCTGGTCACTTGGCCAGCTGGAAATCAGGCTTTGCACACCAGACTGCAGGGCCGACGACAGGGCTCGCTTGCCAGGAGAGGAGGAGCGGTAGGCGTCGAACAGGCTGGAAGAATATTCCTTGCCGGAAGCTTCCTGAAGGCCGAACTTCAGGATATCGGACAAACCCGTCCAAAGTCGTGCCAGCAATGCTGCCTCGGCGATATGTTCTCCGCCGCCATCGGTCAGGGCTTGCAGAAGCGCCGATGCATCTGGATTGCCAGACGGATCCGTGAGTTCAAAACCTTCGTCACTTTCCGTGCACAGCCCGCTCTCGGCCAGCCAGCCAAAGAGACTTGCTGCAAGCGGCACTGCCGTTTCATGCAGATCGCCGGCCGCGACAAGCGACGCCAGTTCAATTTTCCGATCTGCGAAAAGATCGAAAAGAGTCTTGTGCGCAATCGTGCGACCCAGCGCTTCGATCAGAACACGGCTGTCGTCGAGTTCCTGGTCGTCGGCGCCTAGAAGGTCCAGATTGCCTGCCAATGAAGGCAAGCCTTCGAAGGTTTCCTGAAGCGGCGAGATACGGTCCTGCGCAGGAAGAAGCGTCGCAATCTGGCGGTAGACCAGATCGTCGGGACGTGTGTCCTGTCCAAGAGTAACCGCCTTGAACCGGGTCTTGGTCAAGCGGGCGATTGTCAGGCCTTCGGCATCCAGGAACTCGAAGTTTGCTTCGATCGAGCGCGGAGACGCCTTTGTGACTTCGATACGCACGGAAGCCGGCAGGGTTTCCGGTGCCAGAAGACGCAAGGTGCCAAGTCGGATCGGCAGGAAGGATGTGTTTTGCGGAACGTCCTCGACACCATCCAGGAGCGCAAACAGGCCATGGAAACCGGCATCCACCAAAGTCGGGCAGAGCGAGAACGAGTAATCTGCGAGGCTCTCGTCCTGCGGCAACAGCATAACGGTCGCGCTGGTATTCGAGTGCTTGACCACTTTATCGGCACGGCGGAAAGCTGGACCGTAATTCAGGCCAAAGCTCTTGGTGACCGTGTAAAGCGTTTCGTGATCGAGTTCCGACAGAACGCTGTCGCCGGGTTTCGCCCATGGGGTCCTGGAAGTCGTTGAAGGCGTCAGGAATGTTCCCCGGGCATTCAAGGACCAGTCGTTGTCGGACAGGCGCGGTCGAGACAGGATCTCGACCACATGATCGTCAGGCGAGATACGGACCTGGGTTTCCCAGACTTCATCGCCTTCGATCACCAACGGACGAAGAATGTCGAAGTCGCGCAATTCGATCTGGTCGCTCCGGCTCCACCGGAGCGCTGCGCGCAGGCTCATCTCGATATAGCCCGCGGCCGGATAGACGATGCTTTCCTCGACCTTGTGATCCTGCAGGAAGGGCAGGGAACCGCTGTCAATGTGGTTGAACCACTCCGCAGTGTCCTGACGCAGACGGTATCCCAGCAGCGGCCAGGTCTGACCGAACATGAAATCGACGCGTTCAGGGCTGTTTTCCGGGCGATACTCGGAGTTCTGCCAGGGGTAGGACGGGAGCGGAACCAGATGCCCTGGGCGTTCGCCGACAAACCGGATCAGGTCAGTCTGGCCGCCATGTGCCACAACGGATGCGGCGATCCTGTCAAGCGGATTGCCTGCTGCGGCAGCTGCTTTCTTGGAAGGTTCCTTGAGCGTTTCAAGAACCTTGGCCTTCTTGCCTTTGGCCCGCAGGACGTCGTTTACATAGGTGCCGAGAACAGGCTTGGGACCGATCTCGATCAGGACAGAGAAATCATCTGCTGCCATGTTTTCCATGGCGGCGGCAAACCGGACTGGCTGACGAACGTTGTGCCACCAGTATTCGGCATCAACGCGGACATCGCGTTCATCTGGCGTAACCGTCGAATAGAATGGAAGCGACACGTCTGTGGGCGCAAGACCATCCAATGCAGCAAGCAGAGGCTTTTCGATCGGGTCAACCAGAGCGCTGTGGAACGGATACGCCAGGTTCAGGCGCCGCATGGCCCACTTTTTCTTGCGGGCAAACTTCGCAAAAGCATCCAGGCTTTCGCTGTCGCCGGAAATTGTAACGCTTCGCGGACTGTTGTCGGCAGCGAGTTCAAGTCTCGGCAGTCCGCTTTCCGCGATGGCGGCAACTGCCTGATCTGCCGGCAGAAGCAAGGCAGCCATGGACCCGAGATCCCTGACGACTTCCTGTTCGCTGGAACGGGCACGGATGACGCGGACTGCTTGTTCGAGGTTCAGGGCGCCTGCACACCAGGCTGCGGCAACTTCACCGACCGAATGACCTGCGGTCCCGGCAGCGGTAATGCCGCGCTGGCGCAGTGATTCCACAATGCCGACCTGAATAGCAAACAGAAGCGGCTGCGCGATTTCGGAGCGCTCAAGATCGGCTTCAAGGTCTTCTGCAAAAAGCGTTGTGACGAGCGACCAACCGCTCAGACCCATGAAGATCTTGTCGACCTTGTCAAAGGCGGTCCGGAATGGCGTGTCGGCCTGGTAGGCTTCCTGACCCATACCGGCCCATTGAGACCCGTTTCCGGAAAAGACAAACCCGACCTTCGCGTTCGACTTGATGACGCTGCCAGACACGACTTCTGCGTTTTCATCGCCGCTCTCTGCGAATGAACGCAGTGCGTCGAGTTTTTCCGCCTTGGTCTTGCCGAGAACAACAAGTCGCTCAGAAAGCAGATCGCGACCGTGGGCACTCGAGGCAATCACATTGCCGGCTGTTTCATCCGCCTCGTTGTCGAGACGTTCGGCGAACTTGCCGGCTAGTTGCTGCAGGGCTTCCTTGGACCGGGCACTGATGACCAGCGGCGCGTCAACCGGTGCTGTCGAAGCTTCGGCGGTTTCAGGATCGGGATCGCCTATGACGGCGTGAGCGTTCGTGCCACCGAAACCGAAGGAATTGACCCCTGCAAGTCTGCGGGTGCCATTGCGCTCCAGGGAAACGGCTTCACCGGCAACCTTGAGGTTCAGTTCGTCAAACGGAATATCCGGGTTTGGATTTCTGAAGTGCAGCGACTGCGGCAGGAGGTCTTCTCGCAGCGCCATTACCGATTTCAGAAGTCCGACCAGACCGGAAACAGGCTCAAGGTGACCGACGTTGGTCTTGACGGATCCGATGGGCAGCGCCTTGTCGCGTTTCTGGCCGATAACCTTGCCAAGCGCATCAGCTTCTGCAGGGTCGCCAACGCGCGTACCGGTGCCGTGGGCCTCGACGAAGGCAAGATCCGTGGGGTTGATTTCAAGGCCTTCGTAAATTTCTCGCAGAAGGTCTGCTTGTGCATATGGGGACGGAAGCGACAGGCCGACAGTGCGACCGTCGGCATTGATGCCGGTTGCAAGCAGTTTGCCGTGGCTCTTTGCACCTTCCGGAATGCCAGCACGCGCAGCACGCAGAACGACTACTGCGCCGCCTTCGGAGCGCACGTAACCATCGCCATTGGCGTCGAATGCCTGGCAGAGGCCTGTCGGCGACAGCATTGTGGCGCGGGAGAAGCCGACAAAGGCAAACGGGCTGAGCAGAAGGCTGACGCCGCAGACGATCGCGGTATCGATCTGGCCGGACTCGATGGCGGAAACCGCTTCGTGCAATGCGACGATGGAAGAGGAGCAGGCGGTGTCGACCGTGAAGCTCGGGCCTCTGAGGTCGTAAATGTAGGAAATGCGGTTGGAAACGATCGACAGCGTGTTGCCGGTCATGAACTGCATGTCGGCCATGGCCGGATCGACCAGGAAGCGATGGTGGTAATCGAGAGACGACGCACCTACATAAACGCCGGTGTTCGAGCCGGCCAGGTCACTGGGGCGGATATTGGCGTGTTCCAGAGCTTCCCAGACCAGTTGCAGCAGCAATCGCTGCTGCGGATCCATCTGCACGGCTTCACGCGGAGAAACACCAAAAAAAGAGGGGTCAAATCCCCACACATCATCCAGCTGCCCGGCAGCCCAGGTGTAGGTCTTTCCAGACGTGCTTTGGACCGGGTGTCCGAAGCGGGCCAGCGGCCAGCGGTCTTTGGAGACAGACGTAACTGCGCATTCGCCGTTTTTCAACAATGACCAGAATTCGGCAGAATCGTTGGCGCCGGGAAGGCGGGTAGAATAACCAAGAATATCGATATTTGATGTAAGCGACGCCACAGAACAACCTGTTTTTATTAGTTGGGTACAGTCAAGCTATTGATTTTCATAAGAAAACTTACAGTTTATAAACAGTCATTTCCGCATGCTCCCTCGAGATAAATCGCAGACCGGCGCGACCCAGTCCCAGTGCTGCCATGCGTAAGCTTATCCCATGCCAAACAGCGTTTCCAGCTACCTTGCAAACGCAGGGTTTGGCAACCTTTATCCCATGGAGAAATGCTGGAAAAGGCTAGATACATAAAAAATCGTATTTCTTCTGAGTGTTGTTAAGAAGCGTCGATGCGTTGCAAGAACAGATTTTGAAAATCTCTTGAAAAACAAACGCCCCGCGCGAGGGCGGGGCGTTTTTTGGTGTTCGGCTGCGGATCAGACGTTGCTGTCCGGGAAAGACGCCTTGCGTTCGGTCATGAAAGCCAGCAGCGCCTCGTCGATGCCCGGGTCAAGTTCGGGGCCCGTGTAACCCGCCAATTGTTCCTTCCAGCGGGCATTGGCACGTTGTGCGGCATCCAGTTGCCCGTCTGCGAGCCATTGCTCGTAGGAGTTATTGTCGGCGATCGAGGACCTGAAGAAAGCGCTCTCGAAATTGCGCTGCGTGTGCGCCGCGCCGAGGAAATGGCCACCGGGACCGACTTCCTGAAGCGCGTCCATCGCCAGAGTTTCATCAGAGATTTCGATGCCCTTGGCAAGTACATGCATCATGCCGAGCTGGTCGGCATCCATGACGAACTTTTCGTAGGAAGAGCACAATCCGCCTTCCAGCCAGCCGGCTGCGTGAAGGCAGAAATTCACACCTGATTGCAAGGTGGCCAGAATGGTCTGCGCGGATTCCTGCGCAGATTGCGCATCCGGGCTCTTGGATGCGGTGAACGAGCCACCTGAACGGAACGGCAGGTTGAGCCTGCGGGCGAGTTTTGCTGCCCCGTTGAGAAGCAGGGAGCCTTCCGGGCTGCCGAAAGTCGGGGCGCCGGATTGCATGGAGATCGAACTGACGAAGGCACCGAAAACGACCGGAGCACCGGGACGAATCAACTGGGTCAGGGCACAGCCGGCCAGAGCCTCTGCCAGCACTTGCGACAGCGTGCCGGCAACGGTTACCGGGCTCATGGCACCTGCCAGGATAAACGGCGAAACGATACAAGCCTGATTGTGCTTGGCATAAACCTTGAGAGCACCAAGCATGGTGGCGTCGAAAACCAGAGGCGAATTGGCGTTGATCAGCTGGATCATGACGCAGTTCTGATCGACGAAGTCCTCACCGAAGGTGATCTGCGCCATCTTCACGGAATCTTCGGCGCGTTCCGGTGCGGTGACCGACCCCATGAACGGCTTGTCGGAATATTTGATATGGGAATAGACCATATCGAAGTGCCGCTTGTTGACCGGAAGGTCGACAGGCTCACAGACGGTGCCGCCGGAATGATGCATCCACGGTGACATGTAGGCGAGCTTCACGAAGTTGCGGAAGTCCTCGATCGTGCCGTACCGCCGGCCCTTGTCGAGATCGGTGACGAAAGGGGGGCCGTAGACCGGAGCAAACACAAGATTGTTGCCGCCGATTTCAACGTTGCGCGCAGGGTTGCGGGCATGCTGGGTAAATTGGGAAGGGGCCGTCTTTACCAGCTCCTGAAGCATGCCCTTTGGAAAGCGGACACGTTCGCCGTCGACTTCCGCACCGGCTTCTTTCCAGATACCGATAACTTCGGGGTCGTCACGGAATTCAAGTCCGATTTCAGCGAGAATGCGGTCGGTATTGGCTTCGATCCGTTCCGCGCCTTCATCGCTCAAAATATCGAAGTTCGGAATGTTGCGCGAAATGTAGGGAATGGCCAGGCCGGCAGGTCCGGCTTGCCGGCGCTCGCGGCGGGCGCTTCTTCCTCGACGGCCAGAAGGGGCGGCGTCTGACATCTTATGCTCCCAAGATGATTTTGGTTGCGCGTAGTCTTTATCAGGAGCCCTGACAACCCGGCTCCATAACCGTCGCACAATACCGTAAAAGCGTCATGGCGCTTTGTTGCTTCATTTTCGCCGGAAAGTCCATTGACTTCGCACAGTGAAAAGTGGTTTCGGAATTGGCGACCAAGCGAAGGTCGAGGTCACCTTGCCGTACAGAAATACCGCCTTTACGCCTAACCGCGCAGGCCAGGGCTTCGTAGAAGATAATTTGCGCACATGGATTTCCCGGTGCGGTCTGCTATTGCAGAAACAGGCCTGAAAACGGGCGAAGACGACACCAACAAGACGAAAGACTGCTGAATGTCCAAGCTGGAAGAGCTCCTTGCCCAGAAGGGGGCGTTGCTTGCCGATGGCGCAACCGGAACGAACCTGTTCGAAATGGGTCTCGTTTCCGGTGACGCTCCGGAATTATGGAACACGGATGAACCGGAAAAGATCACTGCGCTTCACAAGTCGTTTGTCGATGCGGGATCCGACATCATTCTGACCAATACCTTCGGCTGCAATCGTCATCGGTTGAAGTTGCACAAGGCGGAGGATCGCGTCAGGGAACTCAACATTGCCGCCGTCAAGCTGGCGCGCGATGTGGCCGAAGCTTCCGGACGGACCGTTCTGATCGGAGGTTCCGTCGGACCGACCGGCGAACTTTTTCAACCTCTTGGCGCACTCAGCTATGAAGAGGGTGTTGCAGCCTTCAAGGAACAGATGGAAGGCCTTGTTGAAGGTGGTGCCGACATTTTGTGGGTCGAAACCATGTCAGCCGTCGAAGAAATGAAGGCTGCCGCTGAAGCAGCGCAGAATTTCGACTTGCCATTGGTCATTACTGCCAGTTTCGATACAGCCGGCAAGACGATGATGGGTCTTTCCCCCAAGGGTCTTGGCGACCTTCAGAGCCAGTTTGCCTGCACGCCCGTCGCGATCGGGTCCAATTGCGGTGTCGGTGCGTCGGATCTGCTGGCAGCGATCATGGACATCACCGAAGCCTATCCTGATGCGATAATCGTGGCGAAAGCCAACTGCGGCATCCCTCAGATCAAGGGCGATGAAGTGGTCTACACCGGAACGCCGGAGCTGATGGCAAAATACGCACACATGGCCCTTGATGCAGGTGCGCGGATTGTCGGTGGCTGCTGCGGCACGTCGCCGATCCATCTGGCTGCAATGCGCGCAGCCTTGGATGCCCACCAGGCGGGTGCCCGGCCGACACTGAACGAGGTGATTGCCGAAATCGGTCCGCTTGTTTCGCCTCCGAACAAGGAAGCTGATGCCGCCCGCGCAGAAAACGACGGTTCGGGCTCCGGTCGGCGCAGGGGTCGCAGGCGCAGCTAGATCTTGCGCTCAAGCCACAAGTCAGGGTTTTAAAAAGGCGCCAATAGGCGCCTTTTTTCGGAGAAAGTCCTGCAACAGTGTTGCAGCTGTCACGTAAGCCCTCTAACGCATCCCGATCGTTTTGCGGAAGGTCGGCAAGTCGCGATGATGCATGAGCAGGAACTGCGCGCCGTCCGATCCGCAAGCTAACGGAACCGCTTCGAGCCTGAAGCCAGAAACGGACACATGTTTTGCGCCCTGTTGGACTTGCACTGATTGCTCTGGCTGCCCTGATCCCTCTTTTCTGGTTCACCCCGTTGGCTGCGTCGCGAGATCCGGTGGCGCTTTTCAGCCAGTATCTTGGAACCGCTGCATTGATCGTGATGGGGATCAACCAATTCCTGGCGACGCGCATACCGGGGCTGGAATTGGTGTTCGGGCCGCTCGACCGGATCTACGTTTTGCACAAATGGCTCGGCATCATCGCGATGGTGGGCCTGGGACTGCACGACATCATCGATGCGGATATGGACGGTTTGCGTGGTGGGCCGCTGGCCGACGCTGCTGAAGACATCGGTGAGGTTAGCCTTTACGGTCTTCTGATCCTGGTGCTGGCATCCGTCATCACCTTCATTCCCTACCACTTGTGGAAGTGGAGCCACCGGCTGATCGGCGTCTTCTTTTTCATGGGAGCATTCCATTACTTCTTCATTGAAAAGCCGTTTGCGAACGCAGACCCGCTAGGGCTTTACGTTTCTGCGTTCTGTGTGCTCGGCCTTGTTTCCTATGTCTGGATGTCTGTTCTGCGGCCGTTGGCACCACGTGGCCACGCCTACAAGGTTGCCTCCGTTCGTCACACCAATGGCCTGACGGAAGTGCTCCTGGAGCCCAGGGGGCGAGGGCTGAAACATGTGGCCGGACAGTTCGCCTTCCTTTCGGTAACGGGAGGAGGCTTGACGGAGGAACATCCGTTTACACTCAGTGCCGCGCCACGCGATGACAGGTCGCTGCGTTTCACGATAAAGGATCTCGGCGACTACACCAGCCGCCTGTACCGCGAGCTGAAGGTAGGTATGGAGGCTACGGTTTCCGGTCCTTATGGCAATTTCTCGATGCCGTCTGGACGGGATCCTCAGGTCTGGATTGCCGCCGGTGTCGGAATAACTCCCTTCCTTGCGTTTGCGCAGAGCCTGAAACACCGGGAGAGCGGGCCGATAAAGCTCTACTATTGTGTGCGCGAGCGTGGCGACATTCCATATGTGGCTGACCTTCAGCATTTGGCCGAAGAAACCGGCAAGCTTGAGCTGATGATCGTCAATTCGCTTGAAGGCGTCAGGTTGACGCCCGAACGGATTGTCGAAGACCTGAAGGGCGACTTACGCAATGCCCATGTCTTCTTTTGCGGGCCTGCGTCCCTTCGCAAGACACTGAAGAGCAGCCTCGTGTTGAAGGGCTTGAGAGCCAGCCGTTTTCACTTCGAGGAGTTTCAGATGCGAACCGGTATTGGCCTGGGCAGACTGGCGGTCTGGCTTTGGGATCGGGGAATTTACGCAATCGAAAAACGCCGCGCCGAAAAGACACAGCCAGCAGAATAGGGCCTCCGACCTGCGAAAGCCCGCTTCGTGCGGGAAGGGCTTATCGCAGCCAGGGAGCTGTTGCACTCCAGAAGATGATGTCAACGCCAAGATAGTCGGTCGCGAAATTGATAAATTCCGAACGGGTAAAGGTCTTGCCCGTTTCCGGATTGATATACTCCAAAGTGGGCTCCTGGATTGCCATCGCGATGACCGGCAATTTGTCCCGGAATTGGTGAAAGAAGGGGTAGGAATTCTTCATCTGTGCCTTTCGGTGCGGAACGATATCGGGACCGCCCAGACTGATTCCGAGTTCGGCTGCTTTTTCGAAACTGCGCTGCATGTAGCCTTCACTGTTTTCCCACTCGCATGGCCAGAAGTTGACGTATTGAACGACATGGGATGCCTGGAACGCTTTGCGCGCATGGACCATGTTTTCCAATGTCGCGTTGAAATAGGCGTCGCAACTGAAGCCCGTCTCGTCCTTGCGTCTGTCAACGTCGATCGAGCTTTCCGGCAGGTTGAGGCCTTCGATGCGGCCATCGAACTGGTCCGCAAGGGCGGTCAATAGAGCCTGGTAACGGGAGCGAACCGCTTCATTCCATTGAACGGCTATCCAGCCTTCTGGTGTCGGGGTTTCGGCTTCACTGTCGTCCACCTGCCGGGCAAGGCCGCCTGCATAGAGCGGATCCTTCAGCAAATAGTCCGGCACAAAGCGAGCACCTTCCCAGAAGAAGCGGTCCTGAAGTTGGAGAAAAAACGCCTTGTCGTATTTTTGGGCTACGGCGAGGTCCCACTCGATTGCGGAAAAGTCATAACGACCTTTTTCCGGTTCGAGCATTCGCCAGTTGTAGAGGATCTGAACGCCCGAAATCGCTGGATTGTGCAATAGCTCACGTGTCTCGGAAAACGCACCTGCACTGGTGTAGAGGTAATGTTTGACGTCGGCCACGGCGATACCGGGGAACGTCATTATCGAGGCAGCCGCAACAAGCGATGGCAAGGGGCGAAGGCTGCGAACGGAAAATACTTTGCGCAAGGCTGCAATCAGTCTGATCAATTGAAGACCCTCACTATTCAAAAACGAAAACCTGACAGAGGACTGAAGTGAGGCCCTTGTGTGTCTGGATCCGCTTTTGCCCAAGAAACGAATTGACGTGAACGTAAGATGAAATCAGATTATGGATTGAAAAAGAAAGTGGTAGGGGAGGCTACATGACACCGGTTATGACTGAGGCCGAAATCATGGAAATGCTGGACAAGGAATTTCCGCAAATCCATGCAGGTGGTCGTGTTTATGCGATCGACAGCGTCTCACCCGGGAAAGCGGTCCTGCGCCTTTCCGCCAACGAGCTGCACCTGCGCCCGGGGGGCACAGTCTCCGGTCCTTCCATGATGGCGCTTGCCGACCTGGCCGCTTACGTCGTGATCCTGGCTCATATTGGCCCGGTTGCGCTTGCCGTGACCACAAATCTCAACATCAACTTTCTGAGGAAACCTGAGGCGGGAGATCTTCTTGCCACGTGCCGCCTGTTGAAACTCGGCAAGCGTCTTGCCGTTGTCGATTGCGAAATTGCAGCTGAGGGACAGGAAGAACTCGCGGCTCATGCCACGGCGACCTATTCCGTTCCTCCCCGCTGATAGTATCCGGACTGGCGGCCTCGATGTCAGGCTGATTGCCTGCCGTCATCCTGCGCAAACAAGTCTTCCAGGTCGGTCGTGTATTCGACGACCTGTCCGCGTCCACGTCTCTTGGCAGCGTAAACCGCCAGATCCGCCCGGTGGATGGCGGTTTTTTCGGTGTCCTGATCTGTGGTCAGATAGGCCCCGACGCTCAGGCTTGGAACATACGACTTGTCTTCATAGACACAGGGTGCTTTTGCCCCTTCCATGACACGACCATAGAGTTTGCGAAAATTTTCCTGCGATATGTTGGAAGCGATGACCACGAATTCGTCGCCGCCGAACCGGCCGACGATGTCGTCCTTGTTACGCGTGCTGGCTTGAAGAATGCGGGCAATATGTTTCAACAGACGGTCACCGCACACATGGCCGAACTGGTCGTTGACTTGCTTGAAGAAGTCGACGTCCACGAAAAGGACACCCATGCCTGCCGAACTGGCTGGTGTCGCGAATTTCTCCTTCAGGATTTCTGAAATGGAGTTCCGGTTAAATACACCGGTCAACTGGTCGTATCTCGTAAGATCCAGAAGCCGCTGGTCTTTTTTCCTGAGCTGGTTCGTTCGATAAACGTAGGCAGAAGCAGGTATCGCGAGCAGCACGGTCGTTCCGATGATCAGTACCCAGCTGATTTGTTGAAACGCTTCTTCAAGCGCATCATTCAGCGGGCCGACATCGACGTAGACTTCTATCGTGCCCAGCAGTCGGCCGTCAGGCGTCACGGCTGGCACATAGGATTCTATTATGGCTTCGTGCTGTTCGTTTTCTTCCTCTGTGTCGTCGTGATGGAGGAAGAATTGAGGTACTCCGGTCTGGAACGTTTCCAGTGCGGTCTGGCTGAAAGACGTGATTTCTTCAACGCGTCCATCTGTTGAAAGGAATGTCCGGTGACCCTCGGCATCGAATAGCTCGAAGTGTATGGTGTCGATCATTGCAAAGGAATCGGCCAATCGAGCAAGGTCCTCGGGCACAACCGTATCGGTGTTGAACATCTTTTCTGCATTCGGAATGGTGCGGAAGAAATTTTCAGACCATTTCATGGCCTTGACTTCGGCATTTTGCGTTATCGATCTGTGAACCTGCCAGTCCAGCAGAAAGTGCACCGCCGAAGCGATACCGGCAAGCAGGATCAAACCGGCAAGAATGGCGGCACTCAGGGGTTTCGTCAGTGTCGTCCTGACTTTGGCAAACGTCATGTGCACAGCTTTTAAGTTTGTTTCTTTGCCGCCCATCATGGCGGTTCAGCTTTAAGCTGGCGTAAAATCGACTACAGAATTTCCGGGGTTTCGCCTTAACCAGCCGTATTTGGCGCGCATTTGCCGGATCTAATTTACGGTATTATAATACCGTTTTTTTAACTTATTGAAAAATATAAGAAAATAAGAGAGGTGGTGAAAATATCGTGCTTGACGCTTATTCTGCGTGAGCGTATAAGCGCCCCCGAACGAAATTTCGGTCCGTTCGCTGGCTTGTTACAGGCCGCGCGGGCCTTTTCTTTAACCGACCAGTACGGATCAATCTCATGAAGACCTTCTCTGCCAAGCCGGCTGAGGTCGAGAAAAAGTGGATCTTGATCGACGCAGAAGGAATGGTTGTCGGCCGTCTCGCCGCATTCATCGCCAATCACCTGCGTGGCAAGCATCTGCCGACCTTCACGCCTCACATTGACACCGGTGACAACGTCATCGTCATCAATGCCGACAAGGTTGTGTTCACCGGCCGCAAGTACGACAACAAGAAGTACTACTGGCACACCGGCCACCCGGGCGGCATCAAGGAGCGCACCGCACGTGCAATCCTCGAAGGTCGTTTCCCGGAGCGCGTCCTGGAAAAAGCCGTTCAGCGCATGATGCCGGGCGGTCCTCTGTCCAACAAGCAGCTGAAGAACCTCAAGGTCTACGCTGGTCCGACCCACCCGCATGAAGCTCAGTCGCCGGAACTCGTCGACGTCAAGGGCCTCAACGCAAAGAATGATGGCAAGAGGGCTTAACGATGGCTGAGCTGCAATCCCTGGAAGAACTGGGCGGTGCGGTCGAAACCGCTGCCCCCGAAGCTCCGGTCCATGTCCAGAAGCTGGACGCCAATGGCCGTGCATATGCAACCGGCAAGCGTAAAGACGCTATTGCCCGCGTCTGGATCAAGCCGGGCACCGGCAAGATCGTGATCAACAAGAAGGACTACACCGAGTATTTCGCTCGCCCGGTTCTTCAGATGATCCTTCAGCAGCCGATCATGCTGACCGACCGTGCGGGCCAGTACGACGTTATCGCAACGGTTACCGGTGGTGGTCTGTCCGGTCAGGCTGGCGCTGTGCGTCACGGCCTGTCCAAGGCTCTGACCCACTATGAGCCGGAACTGCGTGCGGTTCTGAAGAAGAACGGCTTCCTGACCCGCGACAGCCGCGTTGTCGAACGTAAGAAGTTCGGTAAGCGCAAGGCACGCCGGTCGTTCCAGTTCTCCAAGCGTTAATCGCTGGATCTGGAAGTTACCAGTTCGAAAAACCCGCCGGAGCGATCCGGCGGGTTTTTTGTTGGCATCAATGCCTGCTAGGGCTTTGGCACGTTTGCAGCCACCCATGAGGAGGACAATCCGCTGAGTTCGAATGTGAAAGATCAGGCAACCGCAACCCAGGCAAAATTTCTGTCTGGAAGTCTGTTTCGCCATGTGACCGTGATGTCCCTGACCGCGTCTATCGGTCTGATGGCGATCTTTGCTGTCGACTTTGTCGACATGATCTTCATTTCCATGCTGGGCAAGGCGGAACTGGCGGCGGCGGTCGGATACGCCGGCGCGATCCTTTTCTTCACCACCTCGTTCAACATCGGCGTTGCCATTGCCGCCGGTGCGCTGGTGGCCAGGGCATTGGGGGCAGGGGACAAAGAGGAGGCACGGCAACAGGCTTCCAACGCTCTTACGACGGGGGTCCTTTTCAGCGCGGTCTTTGCACTGGCCGTTTGGATTTCTCTTGGGCCGCTTGTCACGTTGATCGGCGCAACCGGTCAGACCCATGATCTCGCAGTTCATTACCTGGCAATCATCGTTCCGACGTTGCCTCTCCTGTTGCTCGGCATGGCAGGTGGAGCCGTTCTGAGAGCGCATGGCGATGCCCGGTGGGCGATGATGTCGACCATTGTCGGCGGGCTGGTGAATGCAGTGCTTGATCCGATTTTGATCTTCGGCTTCGACCTGGAACTGACAGGGGCAGCAATAGCCAGCGCAGCATCCCGCGTCGCCATTGCCGTATTCGCGCTGGTACCGATCTTTCGCTACCACGGCGGCCTGACATTGCCGCGCCCGAAGGCCTTGTTCAGGGACATGTCGCCAATTGCCGCGATTGCCTGTCCAGCAATTCTCACCCAACTCGCAACACCGGTGGGGCAGGCCTGGGTAACCCGATCAATGGCCGAATTCGGTGAAGAGGCCGTCGCAGGCATGGCGGTTGTCGCGAGAATGTCGCCATTGGCCTTTGCAACCATCTTTGCGCTGTCCGGAGCCGTGGGGCCCATCGTGGGGCAGAACTATGGGGCGGGACGGTTTGACAGGGTGCGTGACACGCTGCGCGAAGCGCTTTTGTTTACGGCACTTGTGGTCGGCCTGGCCGCGCTGGTTCTGTTCATGCTTCGTGAACCGATCGCGCATCTGTTCGAGGCCGAAGGTGTTGCCCTGACCCTGATTTTCCTTTTCTGCGGTCCCTTGGCGCTGGCCTTCTTTTTCAATGGCGCCATCTTTGTTGCGAACGCCTGCTTCAACAATCTGGGCCGGCCGTTCTATTCAACCATGCTCAACTGGGGAAGGCACACGGTCGGTACGATTCCCTTCGTCTGGATCGGGGGAGCGCTGTATGGGGCGCCTGGTGTCCTGATCGGTCAGGCAGCCGGAGGCGTCTTGTTCGGTGTCGCTGCCATCCTCATCGTGCGTGGTGTCATTCGCTCCGTCGAGGAGCATCATGAGAAGCCGCGAGAACCGGGGCTCTTTCAGCGTCAGGCGCGTCAGGTCATCCTGTTCTTTTCAAGAAGGTAGCCGGTCAATCACATTCGACCCGGTTTGACCGGAGGCAACTTGTGTGTGACGCGCTCACTTCGGCTTCTTCGACCACTGATACGGATCAGCTGCTGGAACTTCGGGCATTCCATGTGTGACGGTGCAGGACAGTCGGCGACGTGACGGATCATGTCGCGAAGTGCTTCCAGCGTGTGGATTTGTCTGTCGAGTTCATCTGCTCTCATGTGAAGACCGGGCCGTGAGAGGGCGGGGCGGCCGTCGGAGCCGAACATTGACTTGATCTCTTCCAGCGAAAAGCCGCCCGTCTTGCCAAGCGTGATCAGGGCAAGCTGATCCAGCACCTCCGGTCCGAACAGGCGCTTCAGCCCCCGGCGACCGACGGACGTGATCAAACCCTTTTCCTCGTAGTGGCGAATGGCCGATGCAGCGATGCCCGTTTGCTTCGATACTTCGGAAATATCCATTAATTTCATCTATTGACCTCAAGTCGACTTGAATTTGTAGGCTGTGCTCCTGGCTTTCAAAAGGCAAGGAAAAACCACTATGTCTTCTCAACCTCGATCAACAGGTCGACCGCTCTGGCTGGAAACAGCAGCAATCGCGCTGCTGATGACGGCAACCTTGAAAATCATGGCAAATGCGACCATCAGCCCGGCGCTTCCGGCGCTCGAGGCAAGCTTTCCGGATGAACCCGCGGCGGCCTATCTGACCCGCTTCCTGGTCGCAGCGCCGTCGCTGTCCGTTGTTCTGATCGCACCGTTCGCCGGACTGGCGGCAGACAGGTTCGGAAGAGGTCCGCTGCTGCTGGCTGGCGTTCTTCTTTTTGCCTTTGCCGGCAGCGCTGGAGCCTACCTGCCGGACCTGCAGTCGATCCTGGTGAGCCGTCTTTTGCTGGGTGTTGCGGTCGCCATGACGATGACTGCGCAGGTTGCGCTGGTTGGGGACCTGTTTTCCGGTCAGCGCCGAAGTGCCTTCATGGGATGGCAGACGGCGGCGATCAATTTCAGTGGCTTCCTGTTCATCGGCTTTGCCGGTTGGCTTGCAGGCCTGTCTCCACGTTTGCCGTTCCTGGTCTATATGTTGCCCGTTCTGCTGGTGCCGCTGTTGCTGCCGATCCTGCAACAGGAAAGAAACACTCGCCGCGAGAGTGCGGCCAGCACAGCCGCAAATGCAGACCTTGCCCCGCAAAAAGGATGGCTTGTGCCCGCACTGGCTGTTGGCCTGCTGACCATGGTCACCATCATGTTCTTTTTCCTGATGCCCAGCCAGTTGCCGTATTATCTGGATGAAAACGGCATCGATAGCGCTTCTGGAACGGCAATGGGGCTAGGTGCATTGACACTGACCGGAGGCCTGGTTGCGATTGCCTACAAAAGGATCAGCTCCCTTGTCGGCCTGTCTGCGTCTTTCGGCATCGGCTTTGTGTTGATGGGGCTGGGATTCGCCATTCTTTCGATAGACGCTCTCTGGCCGCTCATCCTCGGCGGTGCTGCGCTGGTCGGGGCGGGTTATTCTCTCGTGCAGCCGTCGTTTCTGCTGCTTGCGTTGCAAGTCGCACCGGAAGAACGGCGTGGCAGCGTTTCGGGCATCGTGACGACAGCAATGTTTCTGGGCCAGGTCGTTTCGCCGCTGGTCCTGACAATGCCCATTCAGGACTTCGGTTTTGCCACTGTCTACCGGGGAACAGCGCTGGCGTTGGTCCTGTTTGCCGTTGCGGGGTTCAGCTTGTTGCTGTTTCGCCCGTTCAGGCCAAGGCACGCTGGCTGAGGCGGCCAAAAGCCGGGGCATTTAGGTGTGCCCCGGCCAAGGTGTCAGGACTTCAAGGCTTTACCCGCTGCATAGGTTTCAACGACAGCACGATCATCGCCAAGGGTTTGCAGCACGAAAAGCTCTTCCGACAGACTTTCTGCAGTCTCCATCCGCAAGGCCATCGGTTGGGTCGCACGCGCATTCAGGACTACAAGGTCTGCATCTGTGCCCGGCTCCAGTGTGCCGATCCTGTCTTGCAGTGAAAGCGCTTCGGCGTTGCCGAGCGTTATCCAGTGGAAACAGGCGAGCGGGTGGAGGCGCTGGCGCTGGAGCTGCAGAACCTTGTAGCCTTCGTCGAGCGTGCGCAACATGGAATAGTTTGTGCCACCGCCAACGTCGGTGGCGATGGCCGTGCGAACGCCAGCCTGCTCCAGTCCGGCCTTGTTGAAGAGACCGCTGCCGAGGAAGAGATTGGACGTCGGACAGAAAACGGCAACGGAGCCGGTTTCCCGCATGACACCCAGTTCCCGGTCGTTCATATGGATGCAGTGACCGAGCAAGGTCTTGCGGCCGAGCAGGCCAAACCCTTCGTAAACGCCAAGATAGTCTACCGCTTCCGGGTAGAGTTCGAGCGTGTAGGCGATTTCGTTGTGGTTTTCGTTGATGTGGGTCTGCAAATGGCAGTCCGGATATTCCCTCAACAATGTTCCGGCAGCTTCAAGCTGCCCGGGTGTCGACGTGATTGCAAAGCGCGGGGTGACGACATAATGCGTCCGTCCGCGTCCATTCCATTTTTTCAGCAAAGCCTTGCTGTCGTCATAGGCGCTTTGAGCGGTGTCGCACAGATCGGCAGGCGCGTTCCTGTCCATCATCGTCTTGCCACCCAGCATCAACATGCCGCGCCGTTCCGCCTCTTCGAAATAGGCGTCGACCGAGGCGGGGTGGCTGGAACAATAGGCGGAGGCCGTCGTGGTGCCGTGGGCAACCAGCGCGTCATAAAAGGCCTTGGCGATCCGTTCCCCATGAGCCTTGTCCGCAAACTTCATTTCTGCCGGGAACGTATAGTCCTTCAGCCAGTCCAGCAGTTGGTCCGCCCAGGACGCAATCACCTGTGCTTGGGGGAAATGGATATGGGTATCGATGAAGCCGGGCAGGATCAGATGTGGCCGATGATCGATGATGGCCGTTCCTTCATCTGCGGAAGCAGCAACGTCCGCAAACTCGCCGCAAGCAGCAATCTTGCCGCCACGAAGCAGAAGGGCACCGTCCTCGATATAGCTGTAAGCGTCCGTGTCATCCGGCCCTTTGGGGGCGGTGGAGAAAGAAAGCAGCCTGCCGCGCAGGATCTTCGGGGTCATGTCTGCCACGGCAGGAATTCCTCATGGAGGTGGACCGGCAATTGCCAGTTTGTTCCTCGTTTTAGTCCTGGAGGCGCAAGGCGACAACGGTCCCGTGTCGGTATCCCGTGGATCGCCGCGCAATCCGAAGAAAGACGGGAAATAATCCGGAGGACAAAATCTGTGTGTGAGGCAAGCCGACTTTATTGCCCGGATCCTGTCAGGGAAAATAGCGCTCCACCCAGGGCTGCCAGTGTGGCGAGAATGGCAAGACAGGCATAAAACGTGAAAATGGTGGCCGCACCTTCCAGAGGTGCAGTGTTTTCGTTTCTGGCGTTCCAGGCCGTTGGTGCCGGGTCCTGCGCCGAATTTCTGTCATAGCCAGCCATCCTGACTTCAGGCTAACCGGCAAGAGATAATCTCGCGTAAACGGTTGGGGACTTCAAAACAGCGGCAATGATCGGGAAGGGTGTGCTCAGAAATCTCAGAGACTCAGGAGCCTTCAGTTACCTCGATCGTCACGTGGCCGATGCCATGCCTTGTCTTCAACCGCTCTCGGATTTGCTGCAAAACGGCATCCGGACTGTCTTCCGGTTTCAAGATGGCATGCATGGTGGCATTCACCTTGCCTTCGGCCAGCGACCAGAGATGAATGTGATAAACGTCGGCAAGGCCAGGGACTTCATGCAACAGATCGGTTTTCAGGGTGTCCCTGTCGATGTCTGCCGGTGCGCCTTCCAGCAGGATATGCGCGGACTGGCGCATTACCGCGACCGCAGAACGAACAATCAGCACAGCGACGAAAACCGACAGGATCGGGTCAATCGGGTACCAACCCGTGAAATAGATGACGATAGCGGCCGCGATCGCCGCAACGGAGCCGAGTAGATCGCCGAGCACGTGCAGGATCGCAGAGCGCATGTTGAGCGATCCGTCACCGCCACGCTGCAGAATGAAAAAGGCGCCGATATTCACCAGAAGGCCGATTACGGCAATGATGAACATCGGGCCTGCAAGCACGGTCTCCGGCTCCATGAAGCGCCCGGCAGCTTCCACGCAGATCCAGCCTGTCACCACCAGCAGGAATATGGAATTGGCGAAGGCAATCAATACCGGCAACCGGTCGCGGCCATATGTTAGCCGGGCATCTGCAGGTTTCTTTGATTGCTGAAAGGCCCACCAGGCCAAACCCAGTGATGCGGCATCCGTAACCATGTGGACGGCGTCTGCCATCAGCGCCAGAGACCCTGAAAGCCAGCCACCGATCAGCTCCGCAAACATGAAGGCAGCAATCAAAAGACCTGCCCACGCAACAGCGCGGGCGTTCTTGTCCGTCACTTCAGGGGTGTGATCATGGTCATGCCCTTGACCATGATCATGGTCGTGAGAATGGCGCTGCGCACCGCCGCCGGCATGGTCGTGATGGCCGCTGTCGCTCATGGCTGTGATCCTTCCTTTGCAGGGAGAGGTAGGCGACCTGATCTTTCGACATATCCCCACGGTTGACAAGAAGCGGAACAGGAACAGCACCAAAGAGACGGGGGACAAGTTCTGGTTCAACACTCTGTAGCGGGCCTTGCGGCTCGGGATTGGCGGGACGATCCATCGCTGGTAAAACCTGAAAGACCGTCCTCGGGTGTCCGGTAAATGACACACCCGGCAGTCCGTGCCGCTTGATCCGGAGCGGCGCAAAAATCCTGCCACACCAGACTTCAAGGAAATTGTCATGTCAGCAGAATTGCCGCGGGAAACCGACAACGCATTTCTGGGTAAATCGGTCAAGGGCGGTTCGCATGAACCGACCTATGCAGGCGCGCTGTCCTTCATGCGCCGCCGCTATAGCCGCGATCTGACCGGGATTGACCTGGCGGTTTGGGGCATCCCGTTTGATGCCTCTGTTTCCAACCGTCCGGGGGCTCGGTTCGGTCCTCAGGGGGTGCGCCGCGCATCCGCCATTTTCGACGGCGACCCGCAATATCCGTTCGAAATGGACCCTTTCGAGGTTCTTGCCTGCGTGGACTACGGCGACTGTGTTTTCGACTATGGCCGCAACGCTGATATTCCCGGACACATCCAGTCTCAGGCCTCTGATATTCTGGCTTCCGGGGCGCATCTGTTTTCCATCGGTGGCGATCATTTCGTCACCTATCCGCTTCTCAAGGCGCATGTGGCCAAACATGGCCCGCTCGCCCTGGTGCAATTCGATGCCCATCAGGACACCTGGAACGATGAAGGCGACCGGATCGACCACGGCACCTTCACTGGACGCGCCGTGCGAGAAGGCCTTATCGACCCAGACCGTTCGATCCAGATCGGCATCCGTACCCATGCTCCCGAAACTTGCGGGCTGGAAATCATTCTTGGCTATGAGATGGACGAATTGGGTATCGGCGGCGTGGTCGACAGGATCAAGGCCCGGGTGGGCAATGGCCCGGCCTATATGACATTCGACATCGATTGCCTTGACCCGGCGTTTGCGCCCGGTACCGGTACGCCTGTTTCCGGCGGCCTGTCCTCTCGCGAGGCATTGTCGGTCCTGCGTGGGCTGGGGTCATTGAACTTCGTCGGCGGTGATGTCGTCGAAGTCGCACCGGCTTATGACCATGCCGATATCACCTCGATTGCCGGCGCTAGCGTCGCGCTGACCTATATTGGCCTGCTTGCTGAAAAGCGGAAACAGGCAGGCTGAGGCCAGAACAGGGGCAACATGGAAACGAACCTCAGCTTCCGATTTGTCAAAACGCCGGGCAGCATGCCGTTGCCGCCCGGTGTCGCCAGGCAGTTCAAGGTGTTTGGCACCGGGCAAAGTCTGGAGGAAGCACCTGCCATGGTGTTCGAACTGGACAAGCCGCACATGAGAGGCGTCACAAGCATCCGCATCGGCCCACAGACTGCCTGGGCACTCGAGTGCAGATCCAGGTCCGGTACTGGCAGCTGGGAACTGAGGACCGATGCCGACGTCAGCATCGGACAAATCGGGGGACGAGGACCTTTGAAGCAGGGCTGGCAACTGGAAGTGCCTGGAAGCAATGTTCAGTTCAGCCTTGCCAACCCTGACAGTGTTGCCAAACAAACCGTCCGCACGATGCTTGGTGGCGACACGGAAGCTCTGGTGCTGTTGGCAGACGGCAATCCAGTGGGGACGCTGGTCCGCAAACATCGGGATCAGGCAGAAGGCAAGAAAGCCGGTTTGCTGTCAGGTTTGAAGAGATTCGTGACTGGCAGGGATTGGGTGCTCGACATTCACGAGCCGGATTTGAGCAGCAAGATCGCGGGTCAGGAGCAGCAAGTTGCGCTTGCCGCACTTGGTCTGGTCGCCATCGTGAGTCTGGAGTTGAGCACAGCCGACTGAACAGCGACCCGCTTCAAGGAGACATTCAAAGGAAATCAGCCGTGTTTGCTACGCGCTGCCTTCCCGGGAAGGTTGTCGTTGTGCGGAACAGCAGTCCAGAACCGGTACAGCGGGGTTTTGTCCTTCATGGTCTGGTAAAGCTGGATCAACTTGCCGAAGCTGACGAATTGGGCCGCATACGCAACGGCCAGACCTGTCAGCGACAGGATTGGCGATGACAGGAAGCCGCCGAGCAACGCAATCAGCCCACCCATCCAGAAAACGAGATAAAGCGTTGTTATCCGGGCACTGTCGGTGGCGGGAACGGGGAGGAACAATCTGTTGAGCCAGATCTTTTCTCCAAAGCTCACTCGTTTGGCCCAACTGGAGGCTTTGCCGGTTTCCCCAACAAGCCTGGGGACAGCGATCACGCCTGCCAGTACCGCAAAAGCGAGCAGAAGTGCGCCCCAGACACCAAGCCAGGCTTGCGTCCACAAGGCACCGGTCAACATGCCAGGTGCGAGTATCTTCATGAAAGTTGCCAGGGCAGGCGCTGGCTTGCCGGTCGCTGCTTTGGGCAGAAGAACGGGAGCTCTCAGGCCATTGGCATCTTTCAATGCCGGACGGGCAAGGGGGCTCGGGTGACGTTGCGTGGTTTGCATATGCTGAAGCCGGCCTTTCGGATATTCGGCAATCTTACCCGGCGAAACGGGGACTTGGCAAACAACATTCTGTCGCAAGCAACAGTAAAGATCGTGAAAAGTACCTAGGTCAGAGATCGGTATCACTAAGTATTTGAATCGATGTCTCCTGGAGATTTTGGTGTAGTTTCAATGTGTTTGCCCGGATGGGCTAGTTCGTTCGATGAATAACAAAACACTAATGAGTAAAAAGGCCTGCATTCTGTTCAGTTCATTGTTTTTTAGTTTGAAATCGGCAAAAATAGCCAAATACTTGAGAGTGATAATTCCAATCAATTGGACTGGAGCATGGTCTTACAAACAAGCCAGGATGATGGGGACGCGGAAAATAGCGAAATAGTCTCGTCCCTGGCCTCCGAGCTGGATCGGCTTAACCACATCACGAAGCTGTCAAGAAGTGACGAACTTCGCCTCAGCGGCGACTGGCTTCATACACTGCTTAACGAGGTTTCCGATTATCTCTATGTGAAGGACCGCAGCTCGCGCTTCGTCATGGCGAACTTGCAGGTCGCGCTTGATGTCGGTCTCGATGATGCTTCGCAATTGATCGGCAAGACCGATCTGGAGCTGCATCCGGAAGAGACCGGGTCCAAGTTCCATGCCATCGAGCAGGAGATCATGGCCTCGAATATTCCGCGTATCGATTTCGAGGAGCCGTCAATTTTGGCGAACGGCAAGCGGAAATGGTTCTCTTCGTCCAAGTACCCGGTCACAAACAGTAAGGGTGAAGTCGTCGGCATTGTTGGCCTCTCACGGGACATCACCGAGCGCAAACGGGCGTTACTGCTGCAGCAGGGGCAGAACAAGGTCCTTCAGGAAATTGCTGCGGGCAGACCCTTGAACGAGGTGTTGACGACACTCGTATTGACCATTGAAGACCAACTCGATGGAGTGATGGGGTCGATCATGCTTGTGGATGACACAGGCGAGCATCTTCTGGCGACTGTCGGTCCCAACCTGCCGCAAGACTACCTGGACATCACCGATGGCATACCTGTGAGTCCGAAAATGGGTTCATGCGGAACCGCTGTGTTCCGCCGCGAGAGTGTCATCGTCGAAGATATCCAGAAGGACCGACTATGGGAGGATGTACGCGACCTTGTTGCTCCTTTCGAATTGCGGTCCTGCTGGTCGGTGCCGTTTTTCGGCAAGGACAGCAAGGTTCTAGGCACGTTTGGGCTCTACACCAAGTCAACGCGCAGCCCGACGGATCATGAGCTGAAGCTTGCACTGGAAGCTGCCCGGCTTGCGTCCGTAGCGGTCGAGCGTGACCGAGCCGAACGCAAGATCCGTTATCTGGCCAATCATGACGTCCTGACAGGCCTGCCCAACCGGCAGGAGTTCAAGACCAAGCTGGAAGAAAAGGTGTCCGAAAGTGACAGGACCGGCGTGCCTGTTGCCGTCGTTTTTGTTGATCTCGATAATTTCAAGTTCGTCAACGACAGCTTCGGACATGCGATTGGCGACCAGGTGCTGATGATTGTCGCGGAACGGATCATGGCCGTCCACGACGGTGCTCATCAGGCCATCCGCTTCGGGGGCGACGAATTTGTCCTGATTGTCGACCGTGACACGGCAGAGAAAGCCGCCCTCAACGAATTCATGGCAAGGCTGCGGGACGAGATCACCAAAACGATCCAGATCGATGACCTGTCGTTCCATGTTACCTGCAGCATTGGTGCTGCCTGTTATCCGCAGGATGCAGACAGTGCAGCACAGCTTTTACGGAATGCCGACAAGGCGATGTTCGAAGCAAAGTCCGCAGGACGTGACAGCTTCAAGGTCTACGAGCAGACCCGTCCGGAACGTTCGGTCAACAAGCTGACACTTCTGGAGGAAATGCGGACCGGCATCGAGAACGGCGAGTTTTTCCTGGAATACCAGCCGCAGTACAATCTGGTTAGCGGCCGTATCGTAGGTGCGGAAGCGCTGGTGCGCTGGCAACATCCGGCACTTGGTCGAATGATGCCAGGCGAGTTCATCACCCTGGCGGAAGAAAGTGGCCTGATCGTGCCTCTGGGCAGATGGGTGACACGCGAAGCCTGCCGGCAGAACAAGGAATGGCAGGAAAGTGGCCTGATGCCGATTACGGTTGGCGTCAATGTTTCCGCCCGTCAGTTCCGGGACGACGGTTTGATTTCGGATGTTCGCGATGCACTCGAGGAAAGCGGACTTGCCGCGACCTACCTTGAGCTGGAGCTGACCGAAAGCCTGCTGATCAAGAATGCGGATCAGGCTGTTGGACTGATGGACGATTTCCGCCGGCTGGGCGTGAAGCTCGCCATAGATGATTTCGGCACCGGGTATTCAAGTCTCGCCGCGCTGAAAAGCTTTCCGCTGACAAGGCTTAAGATCGACCGCAGCTTCATCAGTGATCTGGATTTCGACGAAAGCGACCGGTGTATCGCAAAGGCCATCATTTCCCTTGGGCGGGAGCTAGGCCTTTGTGTCGTGGCTGAGGGCGTGGAAACCGCAAAGCAGCAGGCTTTTCTTGCCAGCTGCCGTTGTGAAGTCGTCCAGGGCTATCATTTCGGTCGCCCGATGGCCGCCCGCAAGTTCGGCAAGCTGCTGGCCATGACATTGACGCCTCTGGACGCACATTTCGGGTAGGAAATTTCAAGGCCTACAGAATCTGAGTGTCAAAATCGCCCGTTAATGCCCAAAAATTCGGTTAGAATGTCCGCACGAATTTCTGGCGTATGCCGGCTGCCGGTGAATACCGACCAGATTGCTTTCGCGTGATCGTGAGAGTTCTTTCGAAGACGTAGCCCGTCTCCACCACAGCGAAATTTATGCCAGCGATGCACAATTCGACTCTTACCTGGGTCGTCTGAGGATGGAGCTGCAGCATTCACATTCATCGGCCTAGGAAACCAAAGTTTGTCCAGAACGACGGTGTATCCTTCGCCAGTTTGTATCTCGGGCTCCGGGCCTGTGCTGCGTTTGTTTGGATTGAACGGATATTGAAACGCAATGACTCGGACGTCTCCTTCGGAAAAAGATCCAATAAAAGAATAGGTTATCCGGAACGATAAGGTTTGCTCAAAGTAACCGTCTTCAAGGGCGATGATTGGCCCAGCCGCAAGTAATTCGCCTCTGAACACAAACTCTGAACGCAGCACACTTCGCAGTTCTGGTCCCCGACCTGACACGCAAGCCTCGGAGGGTTCGGAAATCAACCAAGCTGCTAGAAACGCGGTCAAAAACTTGAACAAAGGCAAAGCGGTTCTCGTTGATGTCGGGATTTCTATATATTTTGAAGAACCGACTATGGTCGTTAGCTATGCATTGCACGCGCTACCAAATGAACTTCGCGCAGGAGCGCTTCTGCTAGTTAACTAGACCTTGGTCATCACATAAGAGCCGGGCGCATCCTCAAGGATCTTGACCCGGTTTGCACCCGGTTTGCGGGCCTTGACCTTGGCGTCGTCATGCGAACGGATCCACTGATCCCAGTAAGGCCACCAGGACCCAGGGTGTTCCTCGGCATTCTTGAGCCAGTTCTCCAGCGTTCCCTTGGCCTCCGCGCCTGTCCAGAACTGGTATTTCTTCTTTGCAGGCGGGTTGACCACACCGGCAATATGCCCGGAACCGGCCAGCACATAATCGACGGGGCCACCAAAACAGCCTGACCCCAGAAAGACCGATTTCGGCGGTGCGATGTGGTCTTCGCGCGTTGCCAGGTTGAAGATCGGAATGGTCACCTTGGAGAGATCCAGGTGCTCGCCCGCGATTTCCATTTCGCCCTTGGACAGTTTGTTGTCCAGATAACAATTGCGCAGATAGAACGAATGGTTCGCGGCGGGCATGCGTGTGGAATCCGAATTCCAGTAGAGCAGGTCAAACGGGAAGGGGTCCTGGCCTTTCAGATAGTTGTTGACCACATAGGACCAGATCAGATCGTTGGAGCGAAGCATGTTGAAGGCGGACGACATCTTCGACCCGTCCAGGTAGCCGTGCTCGGCCATCCTCTTTTCAAGGACCGAGATCTGTTCTTCATCGACGAACACCTTCAGGTCACCCGCGAAAGTGAAGTCGACCTGTGTGGTGAAGAAGGTCGCGGTCTTGATGCGGTCGTCGCCGATCTTTGCCATATAGGCAAGCGTGACCGCCAGCAATGTGCCGCCGACGCAGTAACCGATGGAATTGACCTCTTCCTGGCGCGTTGCCCGCTTGATGACGTCGAGCGTATTGAGGATGCCTTCCTTCATATAATGCTCGAAGCTCTTTTGAGCCTGGCGTTCGTCCGGGTTGACCCAGGAAATGACAAACACCGTGTGGCCCTGGTCGACCGCCCACTTGATGAAGGATTTTTCCGGATTGAGGTCGAGAATGTAGAACTTGTTGATCCACGGCGGAACGATCAGGAGAGGACGCTTCAGGACCTCGTTGGTAGATGGCGAATACTGGATTACCTGGCAGACGTCGTTCTGCGAGATCACCTTGCCCGGCGTGGTGCCGAGGTTCTCGCCGAGCTTGAATTTTGTCGGGTCGGTCTGGCGGATCTTCAGCTCGCCCTTGCCGGTTTTCAGATCCTCGACCAGGTGCCGCATACCCTTGACCAGGTTTTCGCCGTTGCTTTCCAGTGTCAGACGTAACAGCTCGGGGTTTGTAAGCACGAAATTGGACGGGGAGACAGCATTGGCGATCTGGGTGACGTAGAATTCGGCCTTGTGGCGTGTGTGCTCATCCAGCCCCTGGGCGTCGTGGACCATGTCCTCCGCCCATTTGCTGGTGATCAGGTAGAGCTGCTTGATGAAATCGAAGAACTGGTTTTTTTCCCAGTCAGGATCGGCAAAGCGCTTGTCACGTGCCGGAGTTTCGATCGCCGGTGTAGACGGTTCGCCCATCATCCGTTTCAGCGAGGAATTCCAGAGATCGATATAGCCGCTCCACAAGCGCGACTGGGCCTCGACGGCGCGCTGCGGATCGGAAGCCCAGTATTCGCCAACCTGAGCGAGGGTCTTTACGACACCAGTCAGCTCGTCGGTCGAATCGTGGGTGATCTTGCCCTGTTCCCGGGGCTCGATATAGGCCGCCAGTGCCTTGCCTGCCTGCTCGAGCGTCTTTGCAAGATTCTGTGCAAAGGCTTCCGGGTTGTTGATGATATACTGCAACATGGGATGGTCGCGGTCATCAGCCATAGGCAGGGATTTCCTCCGGTTGTCTTGCCCCATTCAGCCCACGAAAGGCCTGTGAGCCCTTGTTGTTCAATCGCGTTATCTTGTTATTTTTTCGCCGATATTTTGAACTATCGGCTATTTATGACACAAGGTAACGTCTCCGTCGATTGGATTTCAATCCACGTTCAGGCCCTCTGGCTAGTGGAAATTTGTGACGATCGGATGGACGAGGAAACAAAGTGGTGGAGGATCGGTTGAGCTGCATGCGGAACGTGCTGGCACTGGGTGGGTGCCTGCTTCTCGCCTTTGGATTGTCGGCATGCGCCGTCGGGCCAGGGACACCCTTGCTTGATGCGCTGAAAACCGAACCCGGGCAGGGGAGAGGCAACGTCCCGGCACCGAAAGGCTATGGTGCAATCGTCAATCCCGGCGAGTCTTCCGGCCTCATCAATCCGAAGGAGAGGCAAGAGACGCAGGCCTATCTGGAAACACTTGCGTCTGAGTGACGCAGGGGACGATGCCCAATACATATGCGGATGATGTGAGGTGGCTAAAGAAGATAAAATATTGATAAATATACGGATTAAATCTTTCCTTTACGACTGGCGGTCTAGGCTGCAAGCCTTGATCGCAAGGCCTTTGTTTTCATGACGCTCGATACACCGACACTGTTTACCTGCATTATGATTGCCGAGTTTGCCGGTAGCGTCATCCTGTTCCTTTTTTACATGTTCTGGCCCGGACGGAGCGTTGCCTGTTCGAGAAGCCTCGCCCTGTGGTCTGCAGGAATGTTTCTGGCGGCTTGCGGGACGGTTCTCCTGGCATTTCGCGGGACAATTCCGGACCTTTTCAGTATCGTTGCCGCTAATTTCCTGGTCATTCTCGGGACCGGCCTGAGGCGAAGCGGCTTCGCCGTGTTCCTGGGCCGCAGCGGTCATGTCTGGGTGTTCGCAACGATAGCGTTTGCCTGGCTCGTTCTATGCCAGTTTCCCGAATTTCAGGACAACTTCCTCACCCGGGTGAATTATGTTCAGTCGGTGCTCATCCTGAGTGGTCTCTGGGTCGTTTGGATGGCGTTCTTCGAAAATCGGGAGAAACTCTATTCAGCACGTATGCTTGGCATGACAACGCTGGTCGAAACCGCGGGATTCATGTGGTTTACCTTTCACCAGAACATACTGCTGTTCCCGTCCTTCCAGTCGACGTTCACGGAAGGGTTCATGAGCACCTACCTGATCACCGTTCTGTTTTCGATCATCATGACGATCGTCCTGCCGGCTTCCATGGTCATCGAACGATCCTTGCACGGTTTCAGGGAGCAGGCTCTTCAGGACGACCTGACAGCTCTGCCGAACCGACGGGCGTTTCTCAACGATGCCGAGGACTGGATCGCTTCGAACTCCTCCCCAAAGGGAATTTACAGCCTCATCCTGTTTGACATGGACCAGTTCAAATCGGTGAACGAGCGTTTCGGTCAGGCGATGGGAGATGCGCTCCTGCAGCTATTCGCGCGCATCTTGAAGGATACACTGGTCGAAAACGCCATTTCAGGGCGGGTAGGCGGCGCCGGATTCGCCGTGTTCCTGCCGGAGGGCAACAAGGAACTCGCCCATTTGACTGCTCAGAGAATCTGCAGGCGTTTCGGGCTGGAATGTCAGGAAGCGTCTGGCGGCCGGCTGATGGTGACAGCGAGCGTCGGTCTGGTGAGTGCCAGCGTTTCGACGCCGCTGGAGCGTGCGATGGAAGCTGCCGAAGGTGGCCTGCACAGGGCAAAGAAACAGGGCCGCGCACAAATCGTCACGATGGATCTTGCGCCCAATGGCCGGCTTATCAAGGACGCAAAAAGAACCGGTTTTTCCGTGCTTCGGAAAAAGGCGGCCTGACCTCTTCCTTTCTTTGATCGCCGCGACACGCCCGGCACAATGGATTGATGGATCCGGCTCCGGAAGGCGGTCCGCTTACTGCTCCCTTGCCATTCACTCCTCGCCAGATTTTTGCTCCTGCACACCGCGATTTGTAGGACATTTAAGCCGTTAGTGGAGCTCTGGCAGGCGAGGACTACTGCCAAAGCAATCATGTTCTAAAAAACGCTACAAATTTAGTCGGCTAGCGACGCAAAGACGGGTGCGTATTTTTATCCGGACTGCTAAAAGAGCCCCGCTGCGCCGTCGCCGCGCCCGGCAAGGGAGCGCAGCTGATACTGTCAACTCGCAAGGATTCGCGTCATGGAGGAATTCCATAAGATCAAGCGGCTGCCGCCGTATGTGTTCGAACAGGTGAACCGTTTGAAGGCGAAGGCGCGCGCGGCGGGGGCGGACATTATCGATCTTGGCATGGGCAACCCTGACCTGCCGACACCGAAGCACATTGTCGACAAGCTGACCGAAGTCGTGCAGGACCCACGCACGCACCGTTATTCCGCATCCAAGGGCATCGGAGGCCTGCGCAAGGCACAAGCGGCTTATTACGGTCGCCGGTTTGGCGTGAAACTGGATCCCGATACCCAGGTGATCGCGACACTCGGCTCCAAGGAAGGCTTCGCCAACATGGCGCAGGCCATCTCCGCACCCGGGGATGTGATTCTGAGCCCCAATCCCAGCTATCCGATTCACACCTTCGGCTTCTTGATGGCTGGTGCCTCGATCCGCAACATTCCGGCGGAACCGGGCCCAGCGTTCTTCGATGCGCTTGAACGCGCGGTGATCCACTCCGTGCCGAAGCCGATCGCAATCATTCTTTGCTATCCGGCGAACCCGACGTCCTATTGCGCGGATCTCGACTTCTACAAGGACGTGGTCGCATTCGCTCGCAAGCACAACATCTTCATCCTGTCTGACCTGGCTTACTCCGAAATCTATTTCGGTGCGACACCGCCGCCATCGGTTCTGCAGGTGCCGGGTGCCATGGATGTCACCGTCGAATTCACATCACTTTCGAAGACCTTCTCCATGCCGGGTTGGCGCATGGGCTTTGCTGTCGGCAACGAGCGGCTGATTGCTGCGTTGTCGCGAGTGAAATCCTATCTCGATTACGGGGCCTTCACACCCATTCAGGTTGCGGCAACCGCGGCCTTGAACGGATCGGATGACTGCATCCGTGAAACCCGCGAAATCTACAAGAAGCGCCGCGATGTAGTGGTCGACAGTTTCGGCAGGGCCGGCTGGGATATTCCGGCACCGGAAGCCAGCATGTTCTGCTGGGCACCGATCCCCGAGAAGTTCCGGGCGCTCGGCAGTCTGGAATACTCCAAGCTGCTACTGGAAAAGGCGGAAGTGGCCGTCGCACCAGGTATCGGTTTCGGTGAACACGGAGACGAGTACGTCCGCATCGGACTGGTGGAAAACGAACAAAGACTGCGTCAGGCCGCCAGAAATATCCGCCGCTTCCTTGAAACTGCGGATCAAAAGCTGCACAACGTCATCCCGCTCGGGACCAAAGGTTGATAAGAACTGGACTCATTTCCGTATGGCAGACGCATTGAAGGTAGGCATCGCTGGCCTTGGCACCGTGGGGGCGGCCGTGGTGCAGCTCCTTTCAAAACACGGCGGACAGATTGCAACGAAAACCGGGCGAGCAGTGACCGTGACAGCGGTCAGTGCGCGTGATCGAACCCGTGATCGGGGCATCGATGTCTCGGCATTCGAATGGTTCACCGATCCGGTGGAAATGGCCCGGACGGCAGATGTCGATATTTTTGTCGAACTGATCGGCGGCGACAACGGCCCCGCTGAGGAAAGCGTGCGTGCTGCTCTGGCGCGTGGCATTCATGTCGTGACAGCAAACAAGGCGCTGCTTGCGCGCCATGGCGTTGAGCTGGCAGTGCTGGCGGAGGCCAACGACGCCTGCCTCAACTACGAGGCAGCCGTTGCAGGAGGCATTCCGATCGTCAAGACGCTGCGCGAATCCATGGCCAGCAACGACATCAGCCGCATCTACGGTATCCTGAACGGCACCTGCAATTACATCCTGACCCGGATGGAGGCAGAAGGCATCAGCTTTCAGGATTGTCTGTCGGATGCACAGCGCCTCGGCTATGCGGAGGCGGATCCGACCTTCGACATCGAAGGTAATGACACCGCCCACAAACTTGCCATCCTCACCAGTCTTGCCTTTGGCACGGAAATCTCGAGCGACGACATCTACGTCGAGGGCATCACCTCGATCACGACCGCCGATATTCAGGCTGCGGACGAACTCGGTTTTCGCATCAAGCTGCTGGGCGTTGCCCAACGCACTGATACGGGCATCGAGCAACGTGTTCATCCGACCATGGTGCCGAAGTCCTCTGCGATTGCTCGGATCGACGGCGTCCTGAATGCTGTGGCTGTCGACGGTGACTTCGTTGGTGAAATCGTGCTCGTCGGACCGGGTGCCGGCGGCAATGCTACGGCGTCATCCGTCGTGGCCGATCTCGCCGATATTGCCCGGGGCGACGAAACGCCCGTCCTTGGCATGCCCGCTGCAGAGCTTAACAGCTATCAACGTGCCCGCATGCGGCTTCATGAAGGCGGATATTACATCCGCCTGTCCGTATTCGATCGGCCGGGTGCTTTCGCCGAAATCGCCAGATGCATGGGCGATGCCGGCATTTCACTGGAATCGATTGTCCAGAAACGTCATGCAAATAAGGACGTTCCTGTGAAATTTGATGCGGACCTGCCTCAACCTGTCATCCTCATCACGTATGAAACGACTGAAGTGGCAATCAAAGAGGCATTGGACGTGATCATGTCCAAGGGGGTAGTTTCCGAACAGCCTCAGATGATCCGCATTGAAAAACTAAACTGACGAGTGAGTGCCCGCCGAGGCGTCCTGCGGAGGGAGAGACTGGAGATGTTGATGTCCAATACTGATAAACAACCGTCGAGCGGCCTGGACCGTATTCTGACGCTCGAGCTGGCCCGCGTCAGTGAAAGAGCGGCTGTGTCGGCAGCCCGGTTGCGCGGTCACGGCGACGAAATGGCCGCAGACCAGGCGGCAGTGGACGCAATGCGGCGCGAACTGAACCGCCTGCCTATCGACGGTACCGTGGTTATCGGTGAGGGGGAACGCGACGAAGCTCCGATGCTCTACATCGGTGAAAACGTCGGCACGAAGCAGGGACCGAAAGTCGACATCGCTCTCGACCCGCTGGAAGGCACGACCATCTGCGCCAAGAACCTGCCGAACTCCCTGGCGGTTATCGCATTGGCGCCGGCAGGCGATCTTCTGAACGCTCCGGACAGCTATATGGACAAGATTGCCATCGGGCCGGGTTACAAGGCCGGATTGATCGATCTGGACGCACCGATTGCCGAAAATATTGCTGCTGTTGCCAAGGAAAAAGGCGTCAAGGTCAGTGAAGTCACGGCCTGCGTGCTCGACCGTCCGCGCCACGCCCGCCTGATTGAAGAAATCCGGGCGACCGGTGCCGCAATCCGCCTGATCGGAGATGGTGACGTCGCCGGCGTTATTCACACGACCGATCCGGACGAAACCGGCATAGATATCTACGCAGGTATCGGCGGTGCCCCGGAGGGTGTGCTTGCAGCTGCCGCACTTCGTTGTATCGGTGGCCAGATGCAGTCTCGCCTTGTGATCACGCGCGACGAGCAGGTCGAGCGTGCGCATCGCATGGGCATCGAGGACATCAAGAAGAAGTACACGCTTGAAGAAATGGCCGGCCCGGACGTGCTTTTTGCCGCAACGGGGGTAACCGACGGCAACTTCCTGCAGGGCGTCCGCTTCGGCCGTCATCACATCACCACGCACACCGTTGTCATGCGGTCCTCCACTGGGACGGTGCGCTACATCAAGGCCCAGCACACGGATCTTGAGAAGTTTCATCTGGACTAAGCGCGGCTGAATGCTGGGACAATCCGGGGAAGACGACAGGCGACTCGTACTTGGGGTCGCCCGTTCCGCAAACGACAACGCCTGGCGCGAGCGCCTGAGTGGCGCTGACCTGCGAACCGCGATGGCGATTTCGCAGGTTCACGGACTGCCGGACGTGCTGGCGCGTGTCATGGCTGCGCGCGGCGTTCAGGCCGACGAGGCAACCGGCTTCCTGGAACCGTCACTCAAGCTGCTGATGCCCGATCCTTCCGGTCTGGTCGATATGGACGCCGCCGTGGCAAGGGTCGCGGATGCGGTCCAGGCTGGTCGAAAGATTGCGATCTTCGGCGACTATGATGTCGACGGGGCGACATCGTCTGCGATATTCGCCAAATACCTGCAGTGGCTCGGCCTTGACCCTGTGATCCATATTCCGGATCGGATCATCGAAGGATACGGACCGAACGGTCCGGCCATCGAACATCTTCGCCATGGCGGGGCTGATCTGCTGGTGACGCTCGACTGCGGCAGCACGTCTTTTGAAGCTTTTGAAACTGCCCGGCAACTCGATCTCGACGTCGTGGTCATCGATCACCACCAGGTTGGCGAAACGCTTCCGGCAGTTGAGGCGCTCGTCAACCCCAACCGGCAGGATGATCTGTCGGGGCAGGGGCATCTGGCAGCTGTCGGCGTCACCTTCCTGTTTCTTGTCGGCCTGAACCGCGAGTTGCGACGCCGCGGGGTTTTCCAGGGCAGGCAGGAGCCGGATCTCATGGCGCTGCTCGATCTGGTGGCGCTTGGTACCGTGTGCGACGTCGTTCCGTTGCAGGGCCTGAACAGGGCCTATGTGACACGTGGCCTTGCGGTGATGCACCAACGCCGCAATTCCGGGCTGACTGCGCTTGCGGACACAGCGCGCGTGAGCGGAAAGCCGGCGCCTTATCATCTGGGTTTCTTGATAGGCCCGCGGATCAACGCGGGCGGCCGGATTGGCGACGCTGCACTGGGCGCGCGCCTTCTGACGACGGAAGACCCGCACGAAGCGCGGGCAATCGCCGAGCGGCTGGACCAGCTCAATACCGAACGTCAGGCCATGGAAGCAGTTATGCTGGAACAGGCCGGCGCAGAAGCCGCAATGGCGATCCAGGCACGTGATCCGGCGGTTCTCCTGACCGGTTCCGATGATTGGCACCCCGGGATTGTTGGACTGATTGCCTCTCGGCTCAAGGAAGCTCACCGCAGGCCTTCCTTTGCGGTCGCCTTTGATGAAACCGGCAAGGGGACTGGTTCGGGGCGCTCCATCCCCGGTGTTGACCTTGGCAAGGCCGTTCGCAGAGCGGTTGACGAAGGTTTGCTCGAAAAGGGTGGTGGGCACGCCATGGCGGCAGGGCTTACGGTTCTGCGGGAGAAGACCGCCGACCTGGAAGCGTTTTTCAACGATGTGCTGAAGGACGACGTCGAGGCGGCAAGTGCAAACCGGGAACTTAAGATTGACGCCGCGCTGACGGCAACGGGCGCAAATCTCGATCTTCTGGAATTGCTGGAAAAGGCGGGGCCCTATGGTGCCGGTCATGCTGAACCGGTGTTTGCCTTTCCCGCCCACCGGATTTCCTTCGCCGATGTGGTCGGTAAGGGACATGTCCGAGCCTCGATTACTTCTGGTGACGGGACTGCGTTAAAGGCAATCTGCTTCAAGGCGGACGACAAACCGCACGGTCAGATGCTTTTGCAGGGCCGGGGACAGTCGCTGCATGTGGCAGGTACGCTGTCAATCGACACCTGGCAGGGGACACCCAAGGTGCAACTGCGCATCCTTGATGTCGCGGATCCGCAGAAAACCCGCCTTTGATGCGGTGCAGGTAAACGTGAATTAACCAAACGCTAAGTCTCCGGGCATAAGGTTTGAACCCACGAAGGAATCGTGAGGATCAGGCATGCGTGCTCAGAATGAGCTTTCGCCCTATTTCGAAGAAATAGACAGGCGTACGGACCGGGCCCTGAAAGGGATTCGGGAAGTCAGACGTTCAGCAAAACTCACCGCCCTGCCGCAAGAGCCGAAAGCAGCCCTTGTCGGAACAGGATTTCTGATGGTTCTGGTAGCATTTCTCGGACTGTTCATCGATTGAACCTTCCGGAAATACCGGACGAGCCACGTTCAGGTGAACGAAAGACAGACAAGGGCTTGAAACGCTCTGCGTGCTGCCTTTAAGTCTTGCGTCTTAGTTATCGAGACGTCGGGCACCATGACAGATTATCCCATTGCACTTTGGTCCTTTAACCTGAGCCGCGCTCCAGCTTCGGTGGCAGCTTTTGCTGCACAGATAGAAGAGGGAATGCAGCGCGCCGCGGGAGAGGGCGCAAAGCTCCTGATGCTTCCTGAATATCTTGTGGAATGCTGCCTGGCGTTCAAACCCGAAGGTCTGCTGCCTGACCAGGAAATGGCGTTCCTGGCGGACGTGGGCACCGACTTGCTCGCGATACTTGCTCCGCTACCTGCCAGGTATGGTGTGTCGCTGTTGGCTGGATCGATGCCTGTTCAGGCGCCTGAGGGTTTCACCAACACAGCCGTTCTGCTGACAGCCGACGGGCGCGAGATCCGTCAGGACAAATTGTGCCTCACACCGTTTGAGCAGGATCCGGAGATCTGGCATCTGGTGCCTGGAGCTGATCTGAAGACGTTCGAGCTCGACGGATTGAAGATGGCGATCCTGATCTGCCTGGATGTCGAAATGCCGGCGCTCAGCAGCCTGCTGGCGAAGCTGGATCTCGATCTTCTGCTCGTGCCTTCAATGACGGAAAAACTCTCCGGCTATCACCGTGTCTTCGGCTGTGCCAAGGCACGTGCTGTTGAGCTCATGTGCGCGGTCGCCGTATGCGGTCTTGTCGGCACATCAAAGGGCACAACGCAGAACGACACCAACGTTTCCGGGGCGGCGCTGTATCTGCCGTGCGAAGAGGAATTCGGTTTTACAGGTGTTGCCGCAGAGGTAGCCGCGACCTCCGGAAGCAACGGGGAAGAACCGTTTCTTGTCGTTTCGGTCCCCCTCAACGAACTTCGAGACCTGAAGTCCGGCAAGGCGGAAGTTTGGCCGGGAGCCTGGACAGCCGATCACGTTTCCGTTTCGGCGGCCTGAAGCGGACTTGTAATATTTGTAATAAAAATGTGCGCGCACCGAGTGCACTTTTCTCTAGACGTCCCTAAGGGAACTCCCTATACACCTGCTGTTCCAGAACAACAGGTGTGGAGATGGGATTCGCTAAGGCACTGACAGCGCGGGATGCATCGTGGCTGCACGGTATTGCAGGTTTGTTTGTCAAACCGCTCCGTCTGCAGATCGCGGCTCTTTGCGTGCGTCCGGGCGAGGCGGAGCCAGAAATTCTCCTGGTCTCGACCCGCGAGACCGGCCGCTTGATCTTGCCGAAAGGCTGGCCTGAAAAGGACAAGCCCGCGTTTGAGACGGCGTTGATCGAAGCCTATGAGGAAGCGGGAATTGTCGGCACGGCCGACCCGCGGGCCATTGGCAGCTTTCGGTCCTACAAGGGCCTTGCGGACGGATTGAAGATCCGTACCAAGGTGATTGTCTTCAAGATCCGTTTTGAAAAACAGTTGAAAGACTTTCCTGAACTCGGGCAACGCAAAAGGGTCTGGCTGCCCTTCTCGAAGGCAATCGAGGCCGCCGAAGAGCCGGCGCTGAGACGGTTTTTGCGGCAGCACAAATCGCAAATCTGTTAGACATTTCCTGAGGGATAGCGAGGCGTGTTCGGGTGCTCACCAACAAGGACCTGAAAAAGAAGGCTCTGGACAAGGATCTCGACAAGATCAGCTTTGTCAGTGAGGCGGCGGAGGCTATGGGCCGGCGTCTTGTCGGACCGGGTCTTGCCCTGGTGTTCCTCGTGATCTGCGCCTGCGTGGCCGCATTCCAGGTGTCTTCCAGCGGTTTTTCCAACATGCTCATCCTTGTGGCCGCCAGTGCAATTGGCGGCTACATGGCGCTCAATATCGGCGCCAACGACGTTGCCAACAATGTCGGTCCTGCCGTGGGCGCGCGCGTCGTCAGCCTCACCGGCGCCTTGCTGATTGCGGCCGTTTGCGAAAGCGCGGGCGCATTGCTTGCCGGAGCGGATGTCGTCTCGACCGTTTCCGGAGATATCCTGAGCCCCAGCGATGTCCGAAACAGTTCGGAATTCATGCTGGCAATGCTGACCGCCATGGCTGCCTCAGCTTTGTGGATCAATTTCGCGACTGTGATCGGCGCACCTGTTTCGACCACCCATTCGATCATTGGCGGTGTTGTCGGCGCCGGGATCGCGGCAAGCGGCTTTGCAGCCATCAACTGGACAACCATTTCGACAATTGCTGCTTCCTGGGTTCTGTCTCCGGTGCTCGGCGGTCTTGTCGGGGCCGGGATCATGGCCTTTATCAATTCAAGGGTCGTCTATACGCCGGACCGGCTGAAAGCTGCCAGATATTGGTTGCCGATACTGCTGGGCCTCATGGGGGCGACCTTCACCGGCTACATTCTGCTGAAAACGTCCGATCGGCTCATCTCTGTTCCTGAATGGCTGGCCATCGTGCTGTCGCTCACCGTCGGCTTCGTTGTCTGGCGGATCTATTGCCGGGTAATCCACGCCCAAACGCTTACGCTGGAAAACAGTGCGCGCGCCTTGCGCAACCTTTTTGCAGTACCGCTCATGGTCGCGGCAGGTTTGCTGTCATTTGCCCATGGCGCCAACGACGTTGCAAACGCCATCGGGCCGCTGGCAGCCATCGTTCTCAGCCAATCGAATGATTTTCCGGATCTCGTATTTTGGTATCTGGGGGCGCTCAATCCCGAAGTGCCGATCTGGGTGAGCGCAGTCGGCGCATGCGGGATCTCCGCCGGCCTTCTGCTGTTCGGCAGACGGCTTGTCACTGTAGTCGGCAAGAAGATCACCAAACTTAGCCCCGTACGTGCCTTTTGCATCACCCTGGCAACCGCCGCGACCGTGCTGACGGCTTCTGGTGCGGGGTTGCCGGTATCGTCCACCCATATTGCGGTTGGTGCGCTGTTCGGTGTGGGTTTTTACCGGGAATGGTATCGCAACAAATATGTTGCGGAAGGCGGGGTCATGAAACCGCGCAAGATGATGAAAAACAGGGAAGAGCGTCGCAGACGCCTCCTGGTGCGTCGATCAAGTCTGATCACCATCATCGCAGCCTGGGTTGTCACTGTTCCCGCCTCAGCCTTGCTGGCCGCCGGCCTATTCACGGCGCTCAAGCTTGTCCTCTCATGAGAATTCCGTTCTGCTCTAACAAGTTTGACGGATAACAAGCAGCACACAGTGCGCATTTTCTGGACAAGCCTGAGTTCCGGCCTTATCTTTCGAGTGTCATCAACATTTCGGAAAGGGCACCATGGCGCAGCTTTATTCAGCAATCGACACCCGGACTTCCTGGTTTCAGAACCTGCTTCTGTTGTTCCGGCGCCCTTCGAGATTGCAGATCGCAGCGTTGTGCCATCGTTTGCGCAACAGGGAGCGGGAAGTTCTGCTTGTGACGACCAAATCCACGCATCGCTGGATTCTTCCCAAAGGCTGGCCGATCATGTCGTTGAAAGCACACCACACCGCGGCGGTAGAGGCTTTCGAAGAGGCAGGCGTTATCGGAAATGCGCAGAAGAAACCCTTTGCCAGCTTTCGGTCGCACAAAGGTGGCGAAGGCGGTTTGCAGCTCAGGACGGAAGTTCTTGTGTTCCTTGTCGACGTTGAAAGCACGACAAGCAGTTTTCCCGACAAGGACGAGCGCGATGTCCGGTGGCTTCCGATACAGGAAGCCATGCGGCTTGCCGGCGATCCGGGCCTCGTGAAGGTGCTTCGCAAACTGGAAAATTTACCCAACTAAGAAATTTTGGCCAATGAGGGCCGTTTTGGTTGACCTTTTCGGACGATTGTTTAAGGCAGGCGCCAGATGACGCTTGGCTTGCAAGACTTGCCTTCAAAGGACTTCCCGACTGGAACGCCCATGCCGAATTTGAAAAAGCCGACCCTCGACAAGGATCTCGACAAGCTGAGCTACATGGAAGAGGCCGCCGGGTCTCTTGGACGTGGCTTGATTGCGCCGGGTATCGCGCTGGTCTTTATCGTCTTGTGCGCCCTTGGCGCCGGCGCCTCCATGTCGGGAGCACCGGGAACGGTCATCATCGTCGCTGCGGCAGCCATCGGCGCCTATATGGCACTCAATATCGGTGCCAACGATGTTGCCAACAATGTTGGCCCCGCCGTCGGTTCGCGGGCCATGACACTGCTGACGGCGCTGGTCATTGCGGCCGTCTTTGAAAGTGCAGGGGCCTTGATCGCAGGTGGTGATGTCGTCAGCACCATCTCCAAAGGCATCATTGATCCCGCTTCGGTAGCCGATGCCAATGTCTTCATGGCAGCGATGATGGCGGCACTGGTGTCCTCCGCACTCTGGATCAACCTTGCCACCTGGATCGGTGCGCCGGTTTCGACAACGCATTCCATCGTTGGCGGCGTCATGGGAGCTGGCATTGCGGCGGCAGGCTTCAGCGCGGTCAATTGGGCGACAATGGGCGGTATCGCAGCAAGCTGGGTCATCTCGCCGTTCCTCGGCGGTCTGGTTGCTGCAGGTTTCCTGGCCTTCATCAAGACCTTCATCATCTATCAGGACGACAAAATCGCCGCTGCCCGCAAATGGGTTCCGGTTCTGATCGGTGTCATGTCGGGAACCTTTGCCAGCTACCTGGCACTCAAGGGCCTGAAGAAGATCGTGCATATCGATATGCCGATGTCATTGTTGCTTGGTGTTGTTGTCGGGCTTGGGGTCTGGGCGATCGTGCGACCGCTGATCAGGCGTCAGTCTGAAGGGCTGGAAAATCGCAACCAGTCTCTCCGCATCCTGTTTTCCGTGCCGCTTGTCTGTTCGGCGGCTCTTTTGTCCTTCGCCCACGGAGCGAACGACGTTGCAAATGCTGTGGGACCACTTGCCGCCATCGTTCACACGGCGGAACTCGGAGACGTCGCAGCCAAGGTGAGCATTCCGCTCTGGGTCATGGCAGTCGGTGCTTTCGGCATTTCATTCGGTCTTTTGTTGTTCGGCCCGCGCCTGATCGAAATGGTCGGCCAGCAGATTACCAAGCTCAACCCGATGCGGGCCTACTGCGTTTCGCTGTCAGCTGCCATCACTGTGATTGTTGCCTCGGGTTTCGGATTGCCCGTGAGTTCCACGCACATCGCCGTGGGAGCTGTCTTCGGTGTTGGGTTCTTCCGGGAGTGGTATACGGAACGCTCAAAGCGCCGCCTGGATTTCGTGAACCAGAAACAAGGCAATGGCAACGTGGTGCGACCTGTCCGCAATCGCGAGGAGCAGGCACGCCGTCACTTGGTACGCCGGGCGCATTTCATGACCATCGTCGCTGCCTGGGTCGTCACCGTTCCGGCTGCTGCCGTCCTGTCCGCCGGGCTTTACTTCGTCATGGTCAAGCTGATTGCCTGATAAAGGCGATTTCTAACCGGGTAGATGTCCGGCCGGCTCCAGGGTGAGGTTGGCCCAGACCGGCAAATGGTCCGAAGCAACGCGCGCCGTCTTCGATTTATGGACGCCTGCCTGCCTGACGACGAATTCCGGGCTGGTTATGATCCGGTCCAGGCTGCCGACGGGAAGGGGACTGGGAAAGCTCCGTCCCGGCGTCGTCACCTCATAGCGTTCTTCAAACAGCTTGATGCTGCCCGCCGTGTCTCGCCATTCGTTCAGGTCTCCGATCAGCACTGTCGGCAGGTAATCCAGATGCTCATGCAGCTGATGCATCAGCGAGGTTATCTGCTTTTTACGAAAGTGACCGATCAGGCTCAGGTGCATGGCTGCCACACGGATTTTCTCACCGGCAACTTCAAGGTCGACAGCAACCGCACCACGTGGTTCCAGCGTCGGCAGATCTAGCCGGCGATGGTCGAGAATACCGATCGAGTTTCGAACAAGAATAGCGTTGCCGTGCCAGCCCAGGCTCTTGTCGCCCGTCGCGAACGGAACGGGGCGGTAATCCGTTTCCTGAAGAATCGTGTCTCTGTCGAGGGTGCTTTCCCGTGGTCCGAAGCGCTTGTCTGCTTCCTGCAGGGCCAGGATGTCGCAGTCCAGTTCCTGGATAACCTTGAGCGTCCGGTCAGGCCGCCTGCGCGCATCGACGCCTATTGATTTTTGTATGTTGTAAGAACCGATTTTCAGCATGGGCGCAGAGTGAAGGCCTCACGTTAAGAGTTGCAAGGGGAATAGGTTGATTTGGCCGCCTTTGCGACCAATTTAGGCAGCCTTGGTCTGCTCCATGCGCTCCGTCGCCCGTTTGAGCGCAGCAAGGCATTTTGCATCCAGGGCTGTGCCGGCTTCACTTTCCATGATGCCGAGTGCCTTGGGCAACGGCATCGGTCCACGATAAGGCCGTTCTGCGGTCAATGCGTCGAAAATATCCGCCGTCGTGACAATACGCGTTTCCATCGAAATCCTGCTTGTGGTCAGCCCGTCCGGATATCCGCGGCCGTCCAGTTTTTCATGATGCCCTCTCGCGATCGGCGACAGGTCCTTGAACGTATCGATCCTGGAGAGGATCTCGTCGGAGTAAACGGGATGCATGCGGATTTGTTCCCACTCCAGGTCATCAAGCTTTCCGGGTTTGTCGAGGACTGAGTTGCTGACGCCGAGTTTGCCGATGTCGTGCAGGAGAGCCGCCCGTCTCAGCAGCTGCCGGTCACGCATTCCGTAACCCAACTCTTCTGCGATCATGTCGGTGTAAAGCGTTACGCGCTCGCTGTGTCCGGCGGTGTAGGGACTTTTGGAATCGATCACGAGCGCAAAGCCGTGGGCTATGTCGTCGAGCTGCTCCTCATCTGCAAAACGAATGTTCTGCGCTGGTTCAAGACCGTAGACGATCTTGTCGAGGTTTTCCGACTTCAAGGTGTTCCAGAACTGGGGATTACTTGCGACGGTTTCTGCTGCGGCCACCAAGGCGGGGTCGAACCAGCTGCCAGCCCGTTCCTTCAATTCCTGCAAGGCCCCCTGTACGCCTGCATTGATCTGAAAGACATCCATGACCTGTGCCAGCAAGGCGATCTGGGAAAATACCGGGATGGTGGAACCTGCGATGCCGTGCGGCCGTCCTTTGCCGTCCCAATGTTCATCCAGACTGTAAATTCCGGATACGACAGTTTCCGAGAAATGCATCTGGCGGGCAATGTCGCCGCCGCGTGTGCAGCGTGTTTCGATCATCTCGTTGGCAATGTCGCCGCCATTTTGAAGAATGTTGACGATGGCGCGCACACGTTCCGCAAAGCCGTGTTTCAACCCGGTGTGGGAAAGCACGAAGCGCAGGGCCGCAGGCAGGCTGTCGCTGATCGTCTTGAAGTCGTGTTTGAAGGTCAGGTCGTCGGTGAGATAAAGCTCGCAGATCCTCGCTGCATTGCTTGAACAGCCAAGGTCCTTCAAAAGCAGCGTGTAATAGAGATCGCTGAGTTGCGCTTCTGTCAGCCCGACTTGCCGTCCGATATGAATGCCGATCCAGCAACAGCGAACGCAGTGCCCGCGCGGCTGGCCTTCAGTGATGTCCAATGCGTGGCTGAGTGCGCCGAGCAGCTCCGCCAGCCGGAGTTTTCTGGAAACCTGTTCGGACATAAAAGCGAGCCTCGCGCAACGATGTGTTCCGCAAGGCTCGCAAAGCTTCGTTAAAATCAGGTGTTTTCACCGACCCCGGTCAGGCTGCTTCCAGCTCTGTAGCCGATTGGACAAGCAGACCTGCCACGTAGTCCATGAAGGAAACCCAGGCTTCCACCACAAAGGTGTCCGCACCTGTCCGCCAGATCATCACTGGCGATTTGTGAAACAGCGTCCTTGTCACAGTGCCGACCGGAAAGACCTCAAGCGAGAAATCGATGAAGACACCGGTATTGAGCAACCAGGCAGCCTTGTCGCCACTGACGATGATCGCTTCCGATCGGTCAGAGATATCAACCAGGGCGTGAGGATGCGTTGAGAGCTTATCCTCGATGCCGTCGAACACCGCCCTGAGGTCTTCTTCAGGTGCAAGCAATGTCCACTCGTCCGGCCCCATCCAGAGCGCTGCCCGCTTGGCGGAAGTGGAGTTCGACAAGGGAGAAAGCGGCAGTGAGGCACCAAATGCCGTGCCGGCTTCCTTTTGCGCAGCTTCACGGCAACGCAGGGAAAGACGCGTCATGGGCGCGGCTTTCAGGATGGAGACCGACGGTAGGCTCAGAAGCGGTGTTTCACCCGCGTCCGGCGTGATCAGATCGCTTGCCAGAAGTTCAGACATTGATCCGTGCTCCTTCCTTGTCATAGAACACCGTGCTCGTCACCTCGACCGGAATGCTTCCGGTCGGCATCGGCACATAGAGCGTTTTGCCTTCCAATGCGTGGCCGTTCTTCACGATCGCGAGGGCAATCGTACGGTCGAGCGCCGGACTGTAGTAGGACGAGGTAACATGACCTTCCGCAGGCGTGCCGGTGGCGGGATTCTCGGCAGTCGTGATCTGGGCACCTTCTTCCAGCTTCACTTTCGGGTCCTTCGTCAGAAGGCCCACGAATTGCTTCCGACCGTCAGCAACAAGGTCAGTACGGGCCAGGCCACGCTTGCCGACGAAGTCGAACTTGTTCTTGCCGATCGCCCAGCTCATGCCGGCATCCTGCGGGGTAACGGTACCGTCCGTGTCCTGACCGACGATGATGTAACCCTTCTCGGCGCGCAGAACGTGCATGGATTCCGTTCCGTATACGGTGCCGTTGTGCTTCTCGATTTCCTTGGCGAGCGTTTCCCACATCATCTTGCCATGACGACGGGGAACGTTGATTTCGAAGCCGAGTTCGCCGGTGAAGGAAATCCGGAAAAGCCGGCAGGGAACGCCGCAGAAGGTCGCTTCCTTGACGCTCATGTGCGGGAAGGCATCGGCGGAAAGATCGACACCTTCGATAAAGGGCGCAATCACCTCCCGAGCCTTCGGTCCCTGAACCGCGGCGACCGCAAACTGTTCGGTGGTCGACGTGATCCAGACATCGAGGTCCGGCCATTCTGTTTGCAGGTAGTCTTCCATGGTCGCAAACACACTCGGCGCGCCGCCGGTCGTGGTGGTTACATGGAAACGGTCTTCCGCAAGGCGTCCGATAACACCGTCGTCGGTGATGAAACCGGCGTCATTGAGCAGCAGGCCATAGCGGCAGCGGCCGGGCGCCAGCTTCTTCCACGGGTTGGTGTACATCCGCTCCAGGAATTCGGCCGCATCCGGTCCGACAATTTCGATCTTGCCGAGCGTGGAGGCATCGAACAGCCCGACACTTTCGCGGACGGTCTTGCATTCGCGAGCAACCGCCGCATGCATGTCTTCACCGTTCTTCGGGAAGTACCAAGTGCGCTTCCACTGGCCAACGTCCTCATAGACGCCACCGTTCTCCACCACCCAGTCATGGGAAGGTGTCTTGCGAACCGGGTCGAAGAAGTCGCCACGCGATACACCGGCAAAGAGACCGAATGTCGTTGGAGTGTAGGGCTGGCGGAATGTGGTGAGCCCGACATCTGTCACCGGCTTCTGCAAGGCCCCTGATGCGATCTCCAGGGCGTTCATGTTCGAAAGACGACCCTGGTCGGTGGCCATGCCGGTGGTGGTGTAGCGCTTGATATGCTCGATGGACTGCATGCCTTCGCGCACCGCCAGCTTGACGTCCTTGGCGGTAACGTCGTTCTGATAATCGACGAACGCCTTGACCCGTGAAGCGTTCCGATCGTGGGGCAGGGCGCCGAGGATGCCGCCTGATCCGGCTTCTCCACCCGTTGCCGTGACGTAGGTCAGTTTTGCGGACTTGCCGGTTGCGGCCCTGGCTGCTTCTTCACCGGCCGCATAGCCGTCGTGAAGCGTTGCCTGCAGGCCATAGAGGCCTTTGGAGCCGCCTGCCGAACGTTCCTTCTGAACGGAAATACCGGGAACATAGGCCCCCTTGTCCGCGTCCCAGACGACCTTGCCGCGAGACTGGGAATACAGGCTGACGGTCGGCGTCCAGCCGCCTGACATCAACAGCGCTTCGCACGCAATCTGGCCACCGGAGGCAACCTGTCCCGATGTCATCATCCGGCCGAGCAAGGCGCCTTTGACACGCTTGCGACCGAGAGTTCCTGTTACAACGCATCCTGCCTCGACACGAATGCCCCTGGCTTCAGCGATTGCAACCAGGCTTTCAGGCGGCGTTTCGCGCATGTCCACGATGGCAGCTACGTCGACACCATGGTCTGCAAGGTCGAATGCCGCTTGCCACGCACTGTCGCAGGCTGTTGCCACCAGAACCTTGTGGCCGACTTTGACGCCATAGCGGTTGAGGTAGGTTCTTCCAGCTTCCGCAAGCAGAATGCCAGGTCGGTCATTCTCCGGAAACACCATCGGACGTTCGATCGCACCGGCTGCAATCACCACTTCCTTGGCGCGCACCTGCCACAGTCGTTCACGCGGCAGTTTGGGATCCGGGTTGGGCAAATGTTCGGTGATGCGCTCTGCCAGCGAAATGAAGTTATGCGCAAAATAACCGAAGGCTGTTGTCCGCGGCAGGAGAGTGACATTGTCCATCGCGGCAAGCTTGGCGATGGTTTCCGAAACGAACTCCGCAGGATCCTTTCCGTCGATGCTTGCGCTGACTTCAGAAAGCAGCGAACCGCCGAATTCAGCCTGCTCGTCGACCAGCATCACCTTGGCACCGGTCTCTGCCGCAGCCAGAGCCGCTGCAAGTCCGGTTGGCCCGGAGCCGACGACAAGAACGTCGCAGTGGGCGTAGATGTTGCCGTAGAAGTCGTGATCCGGGTTTTTCGGCGGTTTGCCGAGGCCGGCCGCCGAACGGATGATCGGCTCGTAGACCTTGTCCCAGAAGGCATGCGGCCACATGAAGGTCTTGTAGTAGAACCCGGCCGGAAACAGCGGCGAAAGCAGATCGTTCACGGCGCCGATGTCAAACCCGAGCGAGGGAAAACGGTTCTGTGAAACGGCTTCAAGCCCCTGATAAAGCTCAACCTGTGTAGCGCGCAGGTTCGGCGTCTGATCGCCGTTGCGGTAAACTCCGACCAGCGCATTCGGTTCTTCCGAACCGGCAGTCAGAATGCCGCGCGGACGGTGATACTTGAACGAACGACCGACCAGGTGAACACCATTGGCAAGCAGCGCAGAGGCAAGGGTATCGCCCTTGTGGCCTTGCATTTCCTCGCCGTCAAAGGTGAAGGTGAGTTGCTCGGCGCGGTCGATCCGGCCGCCTTTTTCAGTACGGAATGGCTGGCTCATCTGCCGGCCTCCTTGGCAAGCGCTTCAAGATCCGGTTTCGGTTCGCCGGTCTTGTAGATTTTCAGGAATTTGTCGCTGACGGTATCGCGGACAGCGTTGAAGAACCGTCCGCAGCCGTGGATATGGCGCCAACGCTCGGCGGCTACACCCTTGGTATTGTCGCGCATGTACAAAAACTCCACCCAGTCCTCGTCCGTGGCCTGGCTCGGATCGGCCGGTCGCGCGATATGGGCTTCACCGCGGCAGGCAAATTCCGTTTCTGCACGCTCGACCTGGCAGTAGGGGCAATAAATCAGCAGCATTCTTTTGATCTCCCCTAGTGGGCCACGGCCGCTGCAGCGGCTTCATCGATGAGGCGGCCGGTCCGGAACCGGTCGATGGTGAAAGGTGCGTTGATCGGATGCGGCTCATCCTTGGCAATCGTATGCGCGAAGACATGGCCGGATCCGGGCGTCGCCTTGAAGCCGCCTGTGCCCCAGCCACAGTTGACGTAGAGCCCCTGAACCGGGGTTTTCGACAGGATGGGCGAACGGTCAGGCGTCGTGTCGACGATACCACCCCAGTTGCGAAGCATGCGCATGCGCCGGAAATGCGGGAAAAGTTCGCAGATCGCGTCGATTGTGTGGTTGGTGATGTGAATGCCGCCAGCCTGCGAATAGGACACGAACTGGTCAGTGCCCGCACCGATCACAAGCTCACCCTTGTCGGACTGCGAAATGTAGGCATGGATCGTGTTTGACATGACCACGCACGGGAAGGCAGGTTTCACGGGTTCGGAGACCAGTGCCTGCAGGGGGAAGGATTCCAGCGGCAGCCGGACGCCGGCCATGTCCATGACGACAGACGTGTGACCGGCTGCGACGACACCGACCTTCTTGGCCTTGATGAAACCTTTGACCGTTTCCACACCCTCGACGGCCCCATTCTGGCCGCGGCGGATGCCGGTGACGGCGCAGTTCTGGATAATGTCGACACCCAGGGCATCGGCACCACGGGCATAGCCCCAGGCGACCGCATCGTGACGGGCGGTACCGCCGACGCGCTGCAAGGCTGCGCCCATGACCGGATAACGGATGTTCTTTGAAATGTTCAGAGGCGGGCAATATTCCTTTGCCTCTTCCGGCGTCAGCCACTCATTCTGAACGCCTGCCAGACGGTTGGCGTGAATATGGCGTTGTGCCACCTGAACGTCGTGAACCGTGTGCGCGAGCATCATCACGCCACGTGCAGAATACATGACGTTGTAGTTCAGTTCCTGGGACAGGTTCTGCCACAAGCCCATTGCGTGATTGTAGAGCCCGGCGCTTTCCTCCCACAGATAGTTGGAGCGCACGATGGTCGTATTGCGACCAGTGTTGCCACCGCCGAGCCAACCTTTTTCGATGACCGCGACGTTGCGGATGCCGTGTTCCTTGGCAAGGTAATAGGCAGTTGCCAGACCGTGCCCGCCGGCGCCGACAATCACGACGTCATATTCGGCCTTGGGTTCCGGAGCGCGCCACTGGCGGCCCCAGTTCTGGTGCGCGGAAAAGGCGTTTTTCGCCAGTTCCAGAAAGGAATATCGCTTCATGAAGCAGCGGCTCCGCACGTTGCCGGCAAGCAAATCGGATAAATCCGCTCGGCCGGCCGTCAGGGTCAATACGCAATTGAACGACGACTTTAGCGACACGGCCGGAGTCTCGTCCATTGGGAGGCATATTCGCGATTGGGGTCGAGGTTGCGTATAAGGTTTCAGTCGCATGCTTGTCTGAATGCGACATGGGTGTCTTACGGCCTGCGATGAATTGTGCCAGACTAACCAAACCCTCGGAGAAACAATGGATTTCAGCGCTTCCTGCAAGGTGTCGGGCAGGGTAGATTTCGTCGAATAGCGCAATCCCGACAGCGGATGCCGCATCGGTTCTTGCATTTGCAGATATGGACGTTAACTCTCCCCGGGAAACACACATCAGGAGATCCTTCATGGAAGTTCGCGCCGCTGTGGCCGTTGGGGCCGGAAAACCGCTTGAAGTCACCACTGTAAGGCTTGAAGGCCCGCGCGCTTTTGAAGTGCTGGTGGAAATCAAGGCAACCGGCATCTGTCATACCGATGAATTCACCCTGTCGGGTGCGGATCCGGAAGGTCTGTTTCCCGCGATTCTGGGTCACGAAGGGGCAGGTGTCGTTGTCGAGGTTGGCCCGGGTGTGACTACCCTGAAGCCGGGCGACCATGTCATTCCGCTCTACACGCCGGAGTGCCGGACCTGCGAATATTGCCTCAATCCGAAAACAAACCTCTGCCAGTCGATCCGCGCGACACAGGGGCAGGGCCTGATGCCGGACGGCTCGTCCCGATTCTCGACCCTCGATGGTGAGCCGATCCTGCACTACATGGGCACATCGACGTTCTCCAACTACACGGTCGTACCGGAAATCGCTCTGGCGAAGATCCGTCCGGACGCGCCATTCGACAAGGTCTGCTACATCGGCTGTGGTGTTACGACCGGCATCGGTGCGGTGATCAACACCGCAAAGGTTGAAATCGGTTCGCGTGCGATTGTCTTCGGCCTCGGCGGCATCGGTCTGAACGTTCTCCAGGGTCTGCGTCTTGCCGGTGCCGACCAGATTGTCGGCGTTGACCTGAACCCGGAAAAGAAAGAGATGGCCGAGCGTTTCGGCATGACCGATTTCGTCAATCCGAGTGAAGTGGACGGCGACCTTGTTCCGTATCTTGTGAACCTCACCAAAGGTGGGGCCGACTACACCTTCGATGCGACCGGCAACGTGAATGTCATGCGTACGGCGCTTGAATCAGCCCACAAGGGCTGGGGCGAGAGCATCATCATCGGTGTTGCTCCGGCTGGTGCTGAGATCTCGACCCGTCCGTTCCAGCTTGTGACCGGCCGCGTCTGGAAAGGCACTGCATTTGGTGGCGCGCGTGGCCGCACGGACGTTCCGAAGATCGTTGACTGGTACATGGACGGCAAGATCGAGATCGATCCGATGATCACCCACACGATGCCTCTCGAAGACATCAACAAGGGGTTCGATCTGATGCACTCCGGTGAATCGATCCGCTCGGTGGTGGTTTACTGATCGAACGTCAGGCGTAACCCGCCGACATATTGCCAAGGCGTCGTCCCTGCGAAAGTGGGGACGCGCATGCTGCGTCTCTCCGGTCTGGCAAGGCAAGGCCGGAGAAATCCTTTTGGATAGGCGGCTATTCAGAGATTGGAATTGACTGACAATGAAAACCCTTTCCGAAAACAAGTCCTTTGGCGGCACCCAAGGTGTCTATAGCCACATGTCGGAAGCCTGTGGTTGTGAAATGACTTTTGCGGTCTACATTCCGCCGCAGGCCAAGGACGGCCCCGTGCCATGTCTTTGGTATTTGTCGGGTCTGACCTGCACCCATGAAAACGCCATGACCAAAGCCGGGCTGCAGGCCCATGCAGCAGAGTTTGGTATTGCCGTCGTCTTTCCGGACACCAGCCCGCGTGGCGAGGGCGTTGCCAATGATGAGGCTTATGATCTGGGGCAGGGGGCGGGATTCTATGTCAACGCGACAGAGATTCCATGGGCGCCGCATTTCCAGATGGAGACCTACATTGCCAGCGAATTGCGCGATCTGGTGACCGAGAACTTCCCAGTTTCCGTGCATCACGGGATCACCGGGCATTCCATGGGCGGGCACGGCGCGTTGACGCTGGCAATGAAATATCCCGGGCATTACCAGTCATTGTCAGCCTTTGCGCCGATCGCAAACCCCACAGCTTCCGACTGGGGCCGCAAACAGCTTGGGGCCTATCTCGGAGCTGATGAGACACTCTGGACAGCGCATGACGCGACGGTTCTGGTCAAGGAAAAGGGCTGGGCCGGTGATGTTCTGATTGATCAGGGTGCAGGCGATCAATTCTACGAACTGCTCAAACCCGCTGCGCTCATCGATGCATTGACCGAAACGAAGACGGCTCATACCTACCGATTGCAGGCAGGCTACGACCATTCCTATTATTTCGTGTCAACGTTCGCGCGAGACCACGTCGCCTGGCATGCCGAGCGACTGAAGGGTTAATCTACCACTTTCGGACTTGGTTCTTTTCGCTCAAGGCTTTCGCGTAGGCGCTTTGGGCGAATTTCCTGGGCAATCTCAATTCGCCCAACATGTACCATTCTTCGATGTGTTCGAGCACGATCGGTTCGAACACATCGTTCATGGCCCGGACTGCTTCGTGTAGATCATAGCCGGTGGTTTCTTCAGGTCTTTCCAGAGGCGGCAGAAGGACCATCCTGAAACGGGCCGGTCCCAGTCGCACAAGATATGTCGGGATAATTGTGCCGCCGCAGGAATTGGCGATCTTCACTGCGACGATCGCATTTCCTTTTTTCGGCAATGGTCGACCGAAACTGGGCAGATGGACCTGCTTGTCGCGAACTTCGTCCACGAAAATGGTCATGGAATACTGCCCGTTGTTCATCAGCCGGTGTAGCCGATACGCGCTTCTTTGCCCCGGCGGGAAAAGATACTGGTTTCGCTCCTTGCGGATGGCATGAACAATGCGATTCTTGAACCGGTTTGGTTCCGGTTGAAATGGACCGATGCTCGGTCCGGCGAGACCCTCGTGAATCGCCACGAAAAGTGCTTCCCAGGTGCCAAGATGCATGGATGTGAAGATCACTGGTGCGCCTTTGGCCTGCGCCACTTTCAGATGTTCCAGCCCTTCAACTTCAATACGAGCACTTTTCCATAACTTGTTGACGATGCAGAACTCGGACATCGTTCGGCCGATGTTGTGCCACCATCGTTTCAGTCCCGCTTTCTGGCCCTTGTCGGTGTTCCAGCGGTTGACGGTCAGCGTTTCAAAATTACGGCTGATGCGCTGCGGAAACAGTTTGTCTCGATATGACCAGCGCATTACCGGCACGAGCAAATTGCCGACAGCCGATGCGAATGCTGGTGGGCACAGCTTCAGCGAATGATGAAAAAGGGTGTTCAGCACACCGTCCTTGACGTGAACGAACCAGTGAAGCCGAGCTGCCTCCCGCTCTGCCTCCTGTTGAGAAAAGAGATCCCGTAGACGAGGAGCGGCGGGCTCTACTGCAAGAGTTTCAGCGAAGGGAATATCTTCCAGCCGCGTCTGTTTGGTCATGAATGGCGCAGGTGCAGCGTCATTGGCAGGTTTTCACCAGGGCGCAAGGTCAACCGCGCTACCGGCTGGACGTCCGTACCGTCTTTCAGCTTGAGTTCGAAATCCTGGGCGAGAATGGCCAGGCTGAGAATTGCTTCTGTCATGCCGAATTGCAGTCCGGCGCAAATGCGCGGGCCGATGCTGAAGGGGACATACCCGTATTTATTGGGTTTTTTCGATTTCGGATTGAGAAAACGGCCGGGATCAAAGACGTCCGGTTTCGACCATAGCACCGGATTGCGATGCATAAGCCATGGCACCACCATGACCAGCGAACCTTTTGGCACTGACTTGCCGCCGATGCTTGTGTCCGCCATTGCCTCTCGCGCAAGGATAGGGACCGGCGGATACAGCCGCAAGGTTTCCTCGATGACAGCCTTGGTGTAGGGCAGGTTGGGAACGTCCTGGAATGTCGGTGACCGGCCGGCGAGGACCGTGTCGAGTTCGGCCTGCAATTTAGCCCTGCTCTTGTCGCATTGGGACAGCAGGAACCAGGCCCAGGCCAGTGTGTTGGCGGTTGTTTCATGGCCGGCCATGAAAATCACGGCAGCTTCGCTGATGATTGCCTCACGGCTCAGTGGTTCGCCGTTCTCGTCTCTCGCTTCCAGCAAACCACCAATGACGGATGCTTCGCCTTTTTCCTTCTGCGCTTCGTAGTTGGCGATGATCTTGTCGAGCACCGTCATGATGCGCTCGACAGGTTTCTTGATCGCACGACCACGAAAACGTGGCAGCCATTCGGGCAGTCCGAAGAGGGAGAGGATGTCGACCTGGTCGATATGGCGCTGATAATCCGAAAAACCCTGAACGACTTCTGCAGCATGATCCTTGCCCAGCTGGCGCCCAAAAATGGTCCGGCAAATGATCTCTGCTGTCAGGTGTGCCATATCGGCGAGCGCATCGACCTCAGCGCCTTCGCCCTGCGATGCCCAGTCGGCTCGCTGTTCCTCGATGGTTTCGATCATGATCGGCGCGAATCCTTTGACGCGCGAGCCGTGGATGATCGGTGCTACCACCTTGCGGCGTTTCGCCCAGGTTTCGGTATCACTGATAAAAAGACCGTCGCCGAGAAGAGGCTGCAAGGCATGACGCATTTGCGGGCTTTTGCGCTGCAAGACCTCGTGATTGGTCTGGAATGCTTCACGAACCACGTCTGGCCGGTTGCAGATCACCAGTTCACGAGTGAAGATCTTTTTGCTTCTGAGGCGGCTTTGAAAATCATCAACGCCCCAAATAGATAGAAAATTGCGCTTGGCCATGCCGATCAGGCTCCAGACCGGCGGCATCTTTTCATAGCGGAACGGGTAGGGCGGCACGAAGTCTTCAGCCTTGGTGGCTGTCGGTTCGGCCTTTTGGGTGTCGCCTGAAATTTGTGCGGAAACAGTCACTAAAAATAATCCGAATTGGTTTTGGTTTTACCGGAATAACCTGTCAGATGGCTTTTAGTCACTTGGGCCGAACACGTAAAGCACAGAGCGCGAGCATCAGCCATCCGAGGATCACCATCATGCCTCCGATTGGCGCCGACATCGCAAACAAGCGCCTTTCCAGAAAAGCCCGCATCAACAGGTCACCACAGAACAGGGACAGTCCTACGGCAAGGAATATCAAAGCGACGGGAAGGAGCGGCACTCTCCGCAATTGGGCGAGAAGGCCGATGCCCAGGAACACAGGCGCGTGAAACAAAAGCATGTGTGCAGCGGTTTCGATCAGGCTTGACGCGCTGGCGTGCGCGGACAATGCCAGACTTACGACGCCGGCTGCACCTGAGACACCGGCCATGGCCATGCCCGTTCTGAGAAGAGGAGCGGTCGGGGTCGCCTGAGGCTGCATGTGGGTCATCCGGTTGTCCTGGAAACGTTTGACCCGCCGGCGCAAGCCGGCAGGCCTGGAGAAGGGGTCGGATCAGGCAGCAAAGCCGCGCTTTTCAAGAAGAGCATCGATCCGTGGCGCACGTCCCCGGAATGCGAGATACGCGGCTTCCGGGTCCTGCCGGCCACCGGCTGAATAGATGTAGGTCAACAGTTTTCCAGCCGTTTCCGGATCAAATACGTCGCCCTTCTCTTCAAATGCCTCAAACGCGTCCGCATCCATCACTTCCGACCACATGTAGCTGTAATATCCAGCCGCGTAGCCGTCGCCCGAAAAGACATGCTGGAAATGCGGGATACGGTGACGCATCGTGATGGCTTGCGGCATGCCGATCTTGCCGAGTTCTTCCTTTTCGAAGGCTGCAACATCTAGTTCTGCCGGATCTTCCAATTGATGGAGTTCGAGATCGATCAGTGCGGAAGCCGTATACTCTACCGTCGCAAATCCCTGATTGAAATTGGCGGCAGCAAGCAGCTTGTCGAGAAGTGCCTCGGGCATCGGTTCGCCGGTCTTGTAGTGAACGGCGTATTTTGAAAGCACTTCGGGTTGAGACAACCAGTGCTCATACAGCTGAGAGGGCAACTCGACGAAGTCACGCGAGACGCTGGTGCCCGAGATCATGGGGTAGGTCACATTCGAAAGAAGACCGTGCAGGCCATGGCCAAACTCGTGGAACAGGGTCCGGGCATCATCGAACGTCAGCAGTGTGGCTTCACCCTTGGCACCTTTGGAGAAATTCATCACATTAACGATGATCGGCGTTACGTCGCCTTCCAGCCTGTGTTGCGACCGGAATGCACTCATCCAGGCACCGGATCTTTTTGACGACCGTGCGAAATAGTCTCCCAGAAAGAGACCGACGTGATTGCCATCCTTGCCGAGTACTTCAAACACCCGGACATCCGGATGGTAGACTGGCATGCCCTTGAGTTCTTTGAAAGTAAGCCCGAAGAGACGTGTTGCCGTGTCAAAGGCAGCCTGGATGATGTTTTCAAGCTGCAGGTAAGGCTTCAGCTCCGTTTCATCCAGATCGTGTTCGGCCTTGCGGACTTTTTCGGAATAAAAGCGCCAGTCCCATGCCTCGATAGAATGGTTTTCGCCGGCATTGCGCGCCATATCCGCCAGCTTGGCTTCTTCTTCCCGCGCCTGAGCGACCGCCGGTTCCCAGACCTTCACAAGCAGGCCTCTGACGTTGTCAGGCGTCTTGGCCATCGTGTCGTCGAGCTTGAACTCCGCAAAGTTCTTGAAACCGAGCATCCGGGCTTTCTCGTCCCGCAGTTTGAGGGTTTCGCTGATGATTGCCCGGTTGTCGGTCTGGCCGCCGTTTTCTCCACGGGCGGACCATGCCTTGAAGGCTTCTTCACGCAAACGCCGGTTCGTGGAAAATTGAAGGAAAGGTTCGATTGAGGAACGGGAAAGCGTGATGACGTGCTTTCCGTCAAGCCCTCGTTCGTTTGCAGCTTCGGCAGCCGACGTCAGCAGGAAGTCAGGCAGGCCGGCACGGTCTTCCTCGGTTTCCAGAACAAGCTGATAATCCGACTCATCCTTGAGTACGTTCTGGGAAAAGCTGGTGCCGAGGGTGGCAAGTCTTTGCGAAATGTCAGCCATCCGCGCCTTGCCGGCATCGTCAAGGCCTGCACCGGCCCGCTGGAACATTTTCTGATACCGCTCGAGCACGCGTGCGTCTTCGGAATTGAGTTCAAGCGAATCCCTTTGTTCCCACAATGCAGCAATCCGGCCGTATAGCTTGGAATTCAGCAGCATATCCGAGGAATGTTTGGCAAGCTTCGGTGCAACGTCGCGCTCGATCTTTTGCAGGGCCTCATTGGTATGGGCACCGGTCAGGTTGAAAAACGTCCTTGCAACCTTGGTGAGCGTCTTTCCTGACGTCTCCAGGGCAACAATCGTGTTTTCAAAAGTCGGCGCCACCTCATGATCGGCGATCCTGTCAGTGTCCGCCTTGGCTTCCGCCATGGCGGCGTCGAATGCTTCCTCGAAATGCTCGGGAGAGATCGTTTCGAAGGGAGGCAGGTCGAACGGCGTGGTCCAGTCGGAAAGAAGCGGATTGACGGTCATTTGTGCCTCGGAAGGTATCTTGAAGGATGTCAGCGACATATGGCGCAGATTGGGATCGGTTCCAAGCACTCTGCGGCTAAATAGCGCCTTGAAGCCGGTCAGGCCGCAGAACGCGATATGGCAACCGGTGTTACTGTTTGGTGGGTAAGGAAGGCAACGGCAATCGCTTGCCTCATGATGTCTTGTATCGGTCGTTCGATGTCATTGGCATCCCTTGGAGACCGCTTACCACATCGAAGTCTTGGCACGCTCCGGCCATTCGCGGTCATAGGTTTCACCATCGAAACTTGCCTTGATTTCCTTCATGATTTCACCTGGTGACGGCAAGTCGCCCTTGCCGGTCCTGTTCTCGGTTTCCCAGAGGCCGGCACGCATGATGGCGCGTGCACACTGGAAGTAGACCGAGCCGATCGTGACCACGATCACCGAACGAGGCAAATGGCCTTCTTTCTCGAAGCTGGCAATAAGGTCCTGCTCGACGGAAAGTACTGCCTTGCCGTTGATCCTCAGAACGTTGTTCCAGCCGGGAATCATGAACATGAGCGAGACACGCGGGTCGCGAACAATATTGCGCAGCGAGTCGATCCTGTTGTTGCCCCGCCGGTCGGGCATCAGCAGCGTCTGGTCATCCTGTATCCTGACAACCATGCCGTCGTCGCCGCGCGGAGAGCAGTCGAGCCCTTCTGGTCCACAGGTTGCAAGTGTGCAGAAGTTGGAAGCCTCGACAATCCTGCGATACGCAGGGCTCAGATGATCGATTTCCTTGATCAAGGACGCTTCTCCGGCAGTACCGTAGTGTGCGTGAAGGTCCTCAAGGGAAGTGAGGATGCTCATTGAAATGATTCCGGGCGGGTGTACGGGGACGAAGGCGAGAGCCGCAGCTTATCCGCCCGTATCCGTCTCCGTCAATTTCGCCGCGGACGTCCTTTGAGCTCCGTCCGATCTTGCACTTTGGTCTAACGTTTTGAAATCCCGGATTTTTGAACCTTTACGTCAAGGTAATTTCGCGTTGCGGTATGCGTGAGAAGTAAGTGGCTGAAAATCAAAAAGAAACAAAATGACGCAATGCAATAAAAATCGCGAGAAAATTCGAAGATTAGCCGTGATTACTTCGAAAGTATAATGAGTTGGTGAGGGTGAGCGATCCGATAGTCGTATTGCTGTTTTGCAGATGATTTTTTTACAGTCGTTGCAGCTTGCAGTTTTGGTGCGGAGGAGCCGGGATCCCGGACGGGGAACAAGCCGGAATTGCTTGCAGCTGTACAGCTATTGCAGGCGTGCCCGAGGTGGGTACGCGACGCCTTTCTGGGAGGAAAGTATGAGCTTAATTCGTAAACCCCTCAATCGTCGTTCCATTTTGCGCGCTGGCGCATTGGGCGGTGCCGCATTGGCAACGCCGACCATTTTCACCAGCCGCGCATGGTCTGCCGGTTATCTCAACGAACCGACAGGCGCTGAAGTCGTTCTGGGCTTCAACGTTCCGCAGACCGGCGCATATGCCGACGAAGGGGCAGACGAACTGCGCGCCTATCAGCTTGCCGTCAAGCACCTGAACGGTGAAGGCGACGGCGGTCTGTTGAACACCTTCTCGTCGAAGGAACTCAAGGGCAACGGCGTCAACGGCAAGAAGGTCGCCTTCGTGACCGGTGACACGCAGACCAAGTCTGATGCAGCCCGTGCATCCGCAAAGCGCATGATCGAAAAAGACGGCGCTATCATGATTACCGGTGGTTCGTCCTCCGGTGTGGCGATCGCCGTGCAGTCGCTCTGCCAGGAAGCCGGCGTCATCTTCATGGCGGGTCTGACCCACTCCAACGACACCACCGGCAAGGACAAGCGCAAGAACGGTTTCCGTCACTTCTTCAACACCGAAATGTCCGGCGCTGCGCTGGCTCCGGTTCTGAAGAACAACTACGGCACCGATCGCAAGGCCTATCACCTTACCGCCGACTACACCTGGGGCTGGTCTCAGGAAGAATCCATCAAGAAGTACACCGAAGGCATGGGCTGGGAGACAACAGCTGCTGTTCGTACGCCGCTTGGCGCTGGTGACTTCTCGCAGTACATCACGCCGGTTCTGAACTCCGGTGCTGACGTTCTTGTTCTGAACCACTATGGCAAGGACATGGTGAACTCCCTGACCCAGGCTGTTCAGTTCGGTCTGCGCGACAAGCAGGTCAACGGCAAGGACTTCGTGATCGTGGTTCCGCTGTATTCTCGTCTGATGGCACAGGGTGCCGGTGAAAACGTGAAGGGTATCTTCGGCTCCACCAACTGGCACTGGTCGCTGCAGGACGAAGGCTCCAAGGCTTTCGTCAAGTCCTTCGGTCAGGAATACGGCTTCCCGCCGAGCCAGGCTGCGCACACCTGCTACGTCCAGACCCTGCTTTATGCCGATGCTGCACAGCGGGCAGGCACGTTCGATCCTTGCGCGATCGCCGCAGCTCTCGAAGGCTTCGAGTTCGACGGCATGGGCAATGGTCCGACCCTCTATCGTGCAGATGACCACCAGTGCTTCAAGGACGTTCTGGTCGTGAAGGGTAAAGAAAACCCGAGCTCCCAGTTCGACCTTCTCGAAGTGGTGGAAGTCACTCCGCGTTCGCAGGTCGAATACCCGGCAGACATGCTGGGTGGCGAACTCGGCGCGTGCAACAACGGCGCATAAGCTCTTGAACGTCGGCAGCCGCCGGAGGATCTCCGCCGGCGGCTGCTGCTTATCAGGACGCAAGTGACGCAGCAAATAGCGGCAAGACCATGGATGTGATTATTCTTCAACTGCTGAACGGGTTGGACAAGGGCGGAGCTTACGCGCTGATCGCCTTGGGACTGACCCTGATTTTCGGGACCCTTGGGGTCGTCAACTTCGCGCATGGTGCCTTGTTCATGCTGGGTGCGTTCTGCGCGGTGTCGTTCAACAAGCTTCTCAGCCTGGAGATCGTGACGACGGATCCGACCAAGACGACGGCGTGGGGAACTCCCCTCGAAATCCGGACACCCTACATCGAGGCATACCTCGGAGACTTCGGTCACTGGGTGCTCAACTATTCGGTGCCGGTTTCCATCCTGCTTGCCATTCCGGTCATGCTGCTTTTCGGTTTCATCATGGAACGCGGCCTGATCAAGCACTTCTACAACCGGGCGCACGCCGATCAGATCCTCGTCACCTTCGGCCTCGCCATCGTTCTTCAGGAAATCATCAAGTCGATCTTCGGCGCCAACCCGATCCCGCAAACCGCGCCAGATGCCGTACGCGGAGCAGCCGACATCGGAGCTGCCCTCGGCTTGGATCCTGGCGTGATCGTCTATCCGTACTGGCGCATGGTCTACCTTGCCTTCGCAGGCGCCATCATCGCAGCCGTCTTCGCCTTCCTGCAATTCACCACCTTCGGCATGGTTGTTCGGGCCGGCATGGCAGACCGTCATACGGTCGGGCTGCTGGGCATCAACATCGAGCGCCGTTTCACCATCGTTTTCGCGATCGCCGCAGTGGTCGCCGGTCTTGCCGGGGTCATGTACACGCCGATCCTGCCACCCGACTATCACATGGGCATGGACTTCCTCGTGCTCAGCTTCGTCGTGGTCGTTGTTGGCGGCATGGGGTCGCTGCCTGGAGCCGTTGCGGCAGGTTTCCTGCTCGGCATCCTGCAGTCCTTCGCATCGATGAATGAAATCAAGGCCATTCTTCCAGGCATCGACCAGATCATCATCTATCTCGTTGCTGTGGTCATCCTTCTCGTGCGTCCGCGCGGGCTGATGGGCCGCAAGGGCGTCATGGAGAACTAAAAAAATGTCTACAAAAACATCTCCTGCACGCGACTACATCTTCTTTGCGATCTTTGCTGTCGCGGTGCTTACGATGCCGATCTGGCTTGAGCCGATTGGTGCCGGTTATCCCGACCTTCTGCAGAAGTTTGCAATCTTTGGTCTCTTTGCGACCGGTTTCAACATTCTGTTCGGTCTGACTGGATACCTGTCATTCGGCCATGCCGCGTTTCTGGGTGTCGGTTCCTACACCGCAGTCTGGACGTTCAAGCTGCTTGGCATGAACCCGATCCCCGCCGCGATCATGGCAATCATCGCCTCCGGCATCTTCGCACTTGCCATCGGCTATGTGTCGCTGCGCCGGTCGGGCATCTATTTCTCGATCCTGACGCTCGCTTTCGCTCAGATGTCCTATAACCTGGCCTATTCGGTTCTGACGCCAATCACCAACGGGGAGACCGGCTTGCGTGTTCTGCGCAGCGACCCGCGTCTGTTCGATGGCAATGGTGGTCAGGAAGGCCCGCTGATCGCGAACCTGTTCGGCATTGAAATGACCGGGTGGGGCGGGTTCTACTTCTGTGCGGTCATCCTTCTGATCGGCTTCTTCGTTGCACAGCGGATCTTCCGGTCGCCTTTCGGCATCATGTTGCGCGCCGTCAAGACCAACCAGAACCGTATGACCTATACCGGCCTCAATCCGCGTCCCTACACACTGGCGGCGTTCGTGATCTCGGGCATGTACGCAGGTCTGGCCGGTGCTTTGATGTGCATCACCGATCCGCTGGCAGGTGCTGAGCGCATGCAATGGACTGCATCGGGAGAGGTCGTTCTCATGACCATTCTCGGCGGCGCAGGCACCTTGCTCGGCCCGATCTTCGGTGCGGCTCTGATCAAGTATTTCGAGAACATCTTCTCTGCCTTCAACGAGCAGACCCTGCATGAGATTTTCGGTTTCCTTCCGGACTTTATCGAAGGCCCCGTCATCTCCGTTGCCGGCCTGTTCGTCGGTGAAGGCTGGCATCTTACGCTCGGTGTTCTCTTCATGCTGATCGTTATCTTCCTGCCTGGTGGCATCATGGAAGGCGTGTCCCGGATCGGTAAGCTGTTCAAGCGGTCATCCGGCAAGTCCGAACCGAACCGTGCAACTGCCCCTGCAGAGTAAGGAACAAGAATATGGAAATCCTACGTGTAGAGGGCGTCAACAAGTCGTTCGGCGGTCTGAGAGCCCTCAACAATGTCAACTTCTCGGTGGAGCAGGGCACTGTTCACGCGATCATCGGGCCTAACGGAGCGGGTAAGTCGACCTTCCTGAACTGCATGATCGGCCGGTTGATCCCGGATACCGGCACGGTGAAGTTCGGTGATATCTCGCTCACAGGCATGAAGCCCTACGAGATCAATCAGGTCGGCGTTTCTCGGGTGTTCCAGACCCCTGAAATTTTCGCAGAACTCACCCTGCTGGAAAACGTCATTATCCCCACCATGGCAAAGCGCGACGGACAGTTCTCACTGCGTCCGTTCAAGCGGCTCGATAGGGATGCGGAAATCCAGGACAAGGCACTTCACATGCTGGAAGACGTCGGCCTTGCGGAGAAAAAAGACGTTATTTCCGGTTCCCTGTCACGTGGTGACAAGCGCCGGCTCGAGCTGGCCATGTGCCTCTCGCAGGATCCGAAGCTGCTGCTTCTCGATGAACCGACCGCGGGCATGTCCCGCGCCGATACCAACAACACGATCGATCTTCTGAAACGGATTGCCGGACGCGGTATCACCAAGGTGGTCATCGAACATGACATGCATGTCGTGTTCTCGCTTGCCGACAAGGTCACCGTGCTCGCACAGGGAACGATCATCGCGGAAGGCAAGCCCGAAGAGATAAAGGGCGACCCGCGCGTACAGGAAGCTTATCTCGGAGGAGCGCATCTGTGACCCTACTTGACGATCAGTTCAGCGGCCGGTCCGCTCCCGGCGTCCCGCCGCGCAAATCTCAAGGCGGCGCCCCCGCATTTTTCTCTGCGTGGGACCTGCATGCCTATTACGGCGAAAGCTATATCGTTCAGGGTGTCAGTTTTGACATTCGTGAGGGCGAGATCCTGGCACTTCTGGGCCGCAATGGCGCAGGCAAGACATCGACGTTGCGGGCAATCGCCCGGATGGAGGATCCGCAGCTGAAACATGGCGAGGTGTGGCTGGATCACAAGCCGCTTCACACCATGAAGAGCTTTCAGGCAGCCCGCCAGGGCGTCGGCCTCGTTCCGGAAGACAGACGCATCATTCCGGGACTGACGGTTCAGGAGAACCTGGAGCTTTCGCAGATTGCCGAGCCGGTCGGATGGTCGATCGAGCGTATCTACGAGCATTTCCCGAGGTTGGCCGAACGACGGTCGCAGGACGCCATCACCATGTCCGGCGGCGAACAGCAGATGCTGGCTGTTGCACGTATCCTCGCACGCGACATCAAACTGCTGTTGCTGGACGAGCCCTATGAAGGCCTCGCGCCGGTGATCGTTCAGGAGATCGAGCGCATCCTCGAAGGCGTGAAGGATCTCGGCATCACGACCATCATTGTTGAACAGAACGCAATCGCGGCGCTTCACCTTGCCGACAGGGCGGTCATTCTGGACATGGGAGAGGTCGTGTTCGACGGATCGGCACAGGAAGTCCTCGACAATCCGCAGCTGCGTCAGGAATACTTGGCGATCTGACCCTGCGGACATTTCAGAAGCTGAAGGCCGGTGCCAAGCGCCGGCCTTTTTTGTCTGCCGGCATTGGTTGAAGGCGGCGGCGGCGGCCTATAGTCTGTCCAGACTGTTTTCATTTTTTTCGGGTTTCTTTGTGACCAGCCTCAAATCGGAATTGCCGAGCTTCACTGGATTTGCGGTCTTTGCCGCCTTCACCTTCGCGGGCGATGCCTTGAAACCGGAAACGATCGGGATTGTCCCGTCGCTGCTGCTACTGGCGGTCATATTCGTCACGGTTATGTGGTGCGCCTTTTCGGTCGTCCGGCACGCGGAATGCCTGGCAACCCTGCTTGGCGAACCCTTCGGTACCTTGATCCTGACCCTGGCGGTCATCGGGATCGAAGTTGCGCTGATTGTTGCGATCATGCTGTCGGGCGACGCCATTCCGACGATGGCACGCAACACGATGTTCTCGGTCGTGATGATTGTCCTGAACGGGCTGGTTGGCCTGTGTCTTTTGGCAGGCGGCCTGCGCCACAAGAACCAGACCTATAATCTGCAAGGCGCGAATGCGTTCCTGTCGGTGCTTGTGCCTCTGGCAATCTTTGCACTCGTGTTGCCGCGCATCACCCACTCGGCTCCTGGCGGAGAGCTGTCTCCGCTACAGTCAGCGTTCGATGTCGTCATGTGCCTGCTGCTGTATGGCGTGTTTCTGGCGATCCAGACGGTAACGCACAGCGATATATTTCGGCAGCCCGACGACGACGGCCATGATGAAGGGCATCATGGGGTGGTCGTCCGGTCGATGCCGTTTCACATCATTGGCCTGTTCGGGGCACTTCTTCCGATCATCCTCCTGTCGAAGAAGCTCGCACTCTATGTTGAATTCGGTATCGAGGGGCTGGGAGCACCGCTGGCCTTGAGCGGGTTCATTGTTGCGGCACTTGTGCTGATGCCCGAGGGGCTCAGCGCTTTGCAGGCCGCACGTGATAACAAGCTTCAGCGCGCTGTAAATATCTGCCTTGGATCCGCGGTGGCGACCATAGGTCTGACGGTGCCGGCCGTCCTTCTCGTAAGTTGGGTGACAGGACTCAAGATTGAACTCGGCCTGGAACCTGCCGACATCATCATGCTCGTGCTGACCCTGTTCATAAGCCTGTTGACGTTCGGCAGCAGGGCAACGAACTATCTCCAGGGCGCGGTTCATCTGGCACTGTTCGCCGCCTATGTAATGATGATCTTCGACTTGTCCTGAAAATTACGCTCTCCTGGAGTTTTTCGTCCGAGCAAATGCTTGGACTGCTCCGGGGAATATGATTTGTATCAATAAAGTTAACACTTAACAGATTGGCCCAACATGCTGCTTTTGACCGAAGACCAGACCCGCGATGCGTTGCCATATCCTGATCTGATAGACGCTTTGGCAAAGATGTTCCGGTCTGGCTGCGTGATGCCAACCCGCCACCATCATGACATGGAAATACCCGGTGAGCCCGATGCGACTGTGTTGCTGATGCCGGCCTGGGTGCCGGGTGGATATGCGGGCGTGAAGGTGGTCAATGTGGTTCCGGGCAATTCGGAGCGCAATCTTCCCGCAATTTCTGCGCAATACCTTTTGTCGGATGCACGAACCGGAGAGATGCTCGCGCTAATCGACGGCGGGGAATTGACAGCCAGGCGCACCGCAGCGGCCTCCGCACTTGCGGCCAGCTACCTGGCTCGCTCCGACGCGCGGCATCTGCTGGTACTCGGCACCGGGCGCCTTGCTCCCAATCTGATCGCCGCGCATATGGCCGTTCGTTCCATTGACGAAGTCACCATCTGGGGGCGGTCCAGGGAAAAGACGGAAGAAGTCGTGCGCTCGCTTGCCGACCAGTTTCCGGTGAAACTGAAATCAGCAACAAGTTTGAAGGAAGCGCTTGGGGAAGCGGATATCGTCAGTGCCGCAACACTCTCTTCCGAACCCTTGATCAAGGGGGCCTTGTTGAAGCCGGGAACGCATGTGGATCTTGTGGGGGCCTTCAAGCCCAGCATGCGCGAGAGTGACGACGATCTTGTCAAGCGGGCAGAGATCTTCGTGGACACCCGCGATGGGTGCCTTTCCGAAGGTGGAGATATCGTTCAGCCGATCAAGGCCGGGGTATTGTCGCCAGGCGAAATCAAGGCAGACCTTTATGAGCTTTGTCGGGGCGAACATCCCGGCCGGCAGAGTGAGGAAGCCATCACCATGTTCAAGTCGGTGGGGGCTGCGCTGGAAGACCTTGCCGGCGCCATTCTTGCCTACCAGTCAGTCGAGCATTGACCGGAAACAGGGGCGGGGCGGTTTTCCGCCTCAGCCCAATTCGAACGTTGTGATGCCGTAAAGCTGGTCCAAAGGCAGATCGGGTGCCAGGCCGCGATACATGCGGAAGGTTTCGAATTCCGGTGACAGCTCGTATTTTTCCGCCATTAGCAATGCTGCCGCATTGGGTTCGGGCGTGTCGAGGATAATGGTCTGCCCTTTGACCTGTCCGGCAAGTGTGCGGAACAAGGTATCGGCAATTTCCGGCTCATCCGCGAAAAGGGGCCCGATCTTGTAGCCTTCGTGGCACTGGCGGATAATGCCGTAGCCCCTGACATGACCATCTTCGACAAAGGCAAAGCCACGGCGTGTTTCCAGCATGGGGGCGGCCCAGGTCTTCAGGAATTGCGTGCGTTCAGCCGGAAAGAAGCGTTGGTCATAATCACGTATGCCGGGAAAAAGGCCATGACCCAGTGGTGCAAGGCGCGGGTCCATGGGCGTATCGCACATTGAGATGCCGGCACGCCGGATGTTCCGGTAGACAGATTTGAACCCGTGCTGGGCATAACTCGCAGTCTGCTCATTTACCGCATCCAGACCGATGACCCGAGACCCCAGATATGCCATTGCATGGTCCCAGATCCGGTGGCCGTATCCCATGGTCCGGAATTCGGGCTTGCAGATATAGAGCCCGATGAAGCCGAATGTATCGCCGTAGCGGACTGCCGAAATAACGTTGATCAATTTTCCGTCTATTTCGCCGGCAAAATACCCGTTCGGATCGGCTGTGAAGAATGCTGGGCCGTCTTCAATCCCGGGGTTCCAACCTTCCTCCATCGCCAATTCGAGTGGAATGTGAATCTCACTTTCCTTCAGCTGGCGAATCCTGAACGCGTCTGTCATCTGACCTCCCGAGCATTTGCAGGCTTTTAAGCAGCGTAGGATGACTCGAAATGAAAAGAAACACTTGCCTGATGTGGCATTCCCTCGGCTTTGCCTGAACAGCTGACGGTTGCTGATGTTGTCTCCCTTGCGTCGGGACCACAAGTGTGCATCACTTTCCCTAAGGGTATTAGATCGACGGGGGCGCCGGACGCTTTGGAGCCGGAAGTGCCTCCGTGTGAGTTCCATCACAGACAGGCAGCAGCTCTAGCGCGATAGTTACACGCGGATTTAAGCGCTGAGGACGTTATGCAGAAACGGGATTATCGACCTCTTGCCACACGAGTTGGCAAATCTATGACCTCCACCAAGCCTGTGGGCCGGTTGAGGAAAGCTGTCAGGATGGGCCTTCTGAGCCTGCCGGTGGGTGCTGCTCTTGCATTGCCTTCCGCCCAGGCGATGGCACAGACCGAGGACGGGCGCAGGGTTGCGCTGGTCATCGGCAACCAGGAATACCAGTATGTGACCCCGCTGGAAAATCCCGTTACGGACACGACGGAAATCGCCAGGATCCTTCGGGAGGCCGATTTTGATGTGACGATCGGCACGGACCTCAACAAGAAGGATCTGGAGCAGGTCGTACGCCGGTTCCTGCGAGAACTGAATGACGGCGACACGGCGCTGTTCTACTATTCCGGTCATGCGCTTCAGGTTGGCGAATCCAATTTCATTCTTCCTGTCGACGCCAAACTGTCCTCTCAATACGACCTGGAATTCGAAAGCCTCAAGGTGTCCCATCTGCTGGACTACATGAAGGCCGCTTCCAGCCTGCAGATCGTCATGCTTGACGCCTGCCGGGACAACCCGTTCGAAATCGCAAGCCTGTTTTGGGGCGAGGAAGAATATTCGCTCGGAAAGACCAGAGGGCTGCGCCGGATTCCGAACAAGCTCGGCACATTCATCTCCTATGCCACGCGTCCTGGTCAGGTTGCCTACGACGGCAAGGGGCCGATGAGCCCGTTCACCTCTTCTGTGGTCGAAAATGCTCTTGATCCGGCGCTCGAGATCAAGGACCTGATGACCAAGGTTCGCGATGACGTGGTTCGCAAGACCGGCGGCCAGCAGATCCCATATGAGGATTCAACGCTCGTCACCAGCTTCTATTTCGTACCGCCCAAACCGGCTCCGATCGTGACTGCCCATCACAGGGTCAGTGTATCTGCATCGGCTGAATCCGTTCCGATCAGCATCCCCGAACCGGTTCAGCCGGAAGGTGGAACGCTGAAGGCGAAGCTCACCTTGCTACCTGAAAAAGGTACCTTGAAGCTGCCGGGAGGCCGGGCCGTTGCTGAGGGGGACGTGATAGATGCGGCAGAGCTTGCCAGTCTCGAGTTCTTTCCGGAAGGCTCGAAACCCGGCGACGTGGAACTGATCTCCTACGAAGTAGAGGACCAATGGGGTGGTTCTGCATCCGCGATCGCCTCAATTACGGTCGCACAGGCCGAAGCGCCGGTGCAAAACGAGCAGGTGGAGGAAAACCGCACAAAGCGGCTTGAAGCTCTCCTGTCATGGCTGGGCAACACGGCCTCAAAGGGAGCGGTAGAAGCTGATATCGGCACCGGCCCCGTAAACGTCTATCCGGATGCGCCTGTCGAGGATCTGCCGGCAACAAGCGACTGGCTGAAGGTTGTCTCTGTCGATACGGACCTGCAGCTTGCTTCCGACAACCGCTTGCTGCAGGCCGGCGACCGTTTTCCTGTTTCTGCGCTCGCGACGTTGACCGTCCGTCCGCAGATCGGCAGCGAAAGTGAAGCGCGGAAATTTGCTCTGGAATTGCCGGCTGTCCAAGGAACGCCTGCAAGAACCATCACGCAGATCGTTCAACCCCGTGTAACGCAGTGCGATCGCCTGGCAACCCAGCCTTTCGATTTGCAGGCGGTTACGGAAGGACGGCTCGCCAACGATCTGGATGCGGCGGCTGTGGATACGGCCTGCGCCGAAGCGATGGCTGCTTACCCGGAGATCGGCCGGTTCGTCTTCCAGCGCGGCCGTGGAGCATTTGCTGCCGGTAACCTGCAACAGGCTGTCGGTTACTTTGAACAGGCCTACCAGATGGGACATGTTCGTGCCGGCCAGGTGCTGGGGCGCATGTATTTCCTGGGTGCGGGGATCGATCGTGACCGCGAGAAAGCTGTCGACCTATACCGCAAGGCTGCGGAGCGGGGAGACGCCTATGCTCTGCATTCGCTTGGTATGGCCGAGATCAAGGGCGAAGGCACGGCCCAGAACGAAAAGGACGGCCTGGACAAACTGCTACAGTCGGTGGAGGCAGGCCACACGTTCTCGTTCAATGCCATTGGCGGTTTCTACCTGAATGGCCAGCATGTGGAAGAAAACATCGACCGCGCCGTTTATTACTACAATCGCTCGGCATCGCGGAACGACATTTATGGCTACCTGAACATGGGGACGCTGTACCGCGATGGTAAAGGTGTGCCGCAGGACTATGAAGCAGCACTTGGCTGGTTCATGAAAGCACATGAAGGCGGGCATCCCGCAGCAGGCACGGCTATCGGACTGCTTTACTACAATGGCCAGGGTGTTGAGAAAAATGCGGAAGAGGCAACTCGCTGGTTCCGTGAAAGCGCCCAGCGCGGAGATCCCTGGGGTGCATTCAACACCGCGTGGATGCTTGGCCAGCAAGATGGCGATGCCGCAGGCCAGGACCGTGTTCGCATGCTTGCCATGGCTGTGGCTGTTGAACCGTCTTCGCAGGCTGCCGAGCAGGCAAAGACCGCTCTCGGCGATGCGCGGAAAAACCTCAAGGCAAAGGTGTTGCAACAGACCCTGACCGATCTCGGTTTCGATCCAGGACCGGTTGACGGGCAGCCGGGACGGAAAACCCGTGAAGCCCTGGCCGACTTCTTTGAAGCCTCTGGACGGGCGCCTTCCGAAGGCGATGAGGCCCTGATTGCACTGGTAAAGCATCAGTGGGAACAGAACCGTCCCAGATATGATCTGTTTTAATCGTTGAGGGAGATATTCAGATGAAATCGTTCTTGTACTTATTGCCAGTCACAGGACTGCTGACGCTGATGGTGGCAGGATGCCAGACACAGCAAAACCCGGCCCCGCAAGGTGTCAGGCAGCCTGCGACCACGAGCCCGACGACCAATAGGGCTTCGAGACCTACCTATGATCCGATCAACGATCCTAGCGCTCAAGACCGCAACAACGGCAATAGCGGTGGCGGCAATAGCGGCGGCGGAAATAGTGGAGGAGGAGGCAACAGCGGCGGCGGAAGTGGCGGCGGTGGCGGCGGCGGCGGTGGCGGTGGCCCAAGTGGCGGCGGCGGCGGTAGCTGGGGCTAACCTCGCACAGAAAAGGTAACACCGATGAATGTTCCATTTGGCCTGGCGTCCGGACGATATTTCTGGGCCAGAGTGTGCAGCCTGTTTCTTATCGCAGTGAGCTTTGGCTCGACAGCGGAAGCCGGACAGTGGCGAGCACTCGTTGTGGGCGTCGACGCCTATCAGCACGTTTCTCCCTTGAAGGGGGCGGTCAATGATGCGCGAGACATCGCCGAAACACTGACAGCTGCCGGTGTTACCGACCTGACCACGCTATACGATGCCGATGCGTCGAGGCAGGCAATCCTTTCGTCGTGGCAGGATCTCATTTCCCGCGCGGACGCTGATGATGTTCTTGTTTTGTCCTATGCTGGGCATGGGGCACAGGAGCCCGAGTGGGTAAAGGGTTCGGAAGAAGACGGCATGGACGAAGTCTTCCTTCTGGCCGGTTTCGATATTGCAGCTCCGGGTAATGGCGAGAGACTGCGAGACGATGACATCGCCGCAATGCTCCGGGCTGCCGGTGGACGCAGTGTTCTGGTTCTGGCAGATAGCTGCCACTCAGGCACAATGACCCGATCCGTGGACCCGCGTATCACACGGCTGGGGACGCGGCTGGTTGGTTTACCACCGTTCGAGAACGACGCCCTTCGCTCTCAACCTCTTCCGCCCATGCTGGCCGGAAACGCGCAGCAGTCAGGCGATGTCCAGGACCTTCCCAACGTTATCTACGTAGGCGCTACTGTCGATGGACAGGTCATCCCGGAACTTTTGATTGCAGGTGAACCGCGCGGTGCCTTGAGCTGGGCCTTCGCGCGCGGTGTCGAGGGAAGGGCGGACCTGGATCGTGATGGCGGTATCTCCATGGAAGAGCTCAGCCTGTTTCTCAAGGAAACCGTGCGGGTCGCAACGGAGGGACGCCAGTCGCCCAGCCTGACCATGAGCGGTGACAGCCGCGCCGCTGTCCTGCCGCGTGTCAACGAGCAGATATTCGCACATGAAAACGGCGTCTTGACCCTGTCTGCGAGCACCAATGCTGCCACACCGGTATTGCAGCAGCTGGCCGGCAAACAGGAGGGCCGCCTGAAGGTCGTTGAAGATGGGACCGCGGATCTGTTCTGGGATGTGGAAGAAGGCGACGTCCTGACCAAATTTGGCGACGTGGTGCTGCGCGGCAAGGCGACCAACATCGACCGGTTTTCCGATGTTGTGACCAAATGGGGTTTTCTGACCGATCTTTATGCCTTGTCGCGGGAGCGCCAGCCTATTGAAGGAACACTCCAGCCGTCAGTCGGTCATATCCCTGAAGGAGATGCGTTCAAGGTTGGTCTTAAATCGGACCAGGCAGGCAATATGGCCGTGTTTGCACTGGAAGCAGACGGCACGCTTCGTCTGCTTGCCCCCAACAAGAAGGCAGACCCGCTTGGCAAGGACACCACGGTTCAGGCAGCCAAGCCTTATGTGTTGAACTTGAGGGCTGCCCTGCCGTTCGGTGCGGACCATATCGTTATGGTACGGGCGGCCAAACCGATGCCTCAATTGGTCGGCGTGTTGGCTGCACTCGATGGCAAACCTCTGAGCGCCGAGTTGACACCAAAATTGCTTGAGTTGATTGGCCAGTATGCAGATGCTGTGGGTATTGCCGGTGTCTACACGGAGCCCGCCGGCTGACACGCGAGGTCTCCTTCTATCTTGTTGCGCTTGAAAAGAATTTTTGTGACCATGGCCACACTCATTTCGCCATCCTCTGGTAATATCGAACCATAGTCAGCGCTGGGCTGCGTCGAAAAGGCCGGGCGTATTTGGAATGACCAGGGAATCAGGAGCCCTTCATGAAACGGATTTTGAAGCATGCCTGTTCAAGGCGAAGTTTGCAGGCCACGAGTGCTCTCGCGGGTCTGATGTTTGCGCTGTCCGCCGGATCTGCACTAGCGGATCCGATTGCGCTGGTGCTGGACAAGTCGGAAGGTGTTGATGTGTCCGCGTTTACCGAGCTAATGCCTGGTGACGTAGTCGATCTCGGCGCTACCGGACATGTTGACCTGCTGGACTATTCCGCGTGTCAGGAAGTCAGGATTCAGGCCGGTGTGCTCAAGGTATCTTCCGAGGGATACACCGCAGAAGGTTCTGAACAGAAAGTTCTGAGAGCGGGTAACTGCTTGCAGGCAGACAGCGGAACCGACAGCGAAAAGGCTGACAAAGGTCTGACCGTCACGCTGCGTGGCCTTACACTGGAAAACAAGAAAGCTGCGTCATTGATGCTGCGGTTCGACAACAAGCTGCGCGATCAATACGACACGGTGTTTGTTTCCTTTGGGGGCGGTGAACCCAAGCGCTTCGATATGCTCGACAATATTCTGACCGATATGCCGAACCGTGAGCCGGAAGACGAGGCCGTTGAGGTTGAGCTGTTCCTGCAAGGCAAGGCGCCAGACTATGGTGTCGTCATGCGCACGATCACTATCGACCCGGTCCAGGTTGGACGGAAAACCGCTGTCGTCATCGTGAAATGATATTTGGCGGCCGGTTCGCGGACGCAGCCATTGGACGAAAACAGCTCATCTTGCTCATCGCACTCGTTGCGGTAGGGGCTGGGATCGCCATCGGTTTATCCGCTCAAAAGGCCATCTGGGAAGGGTGGGTGACAGACCGCCTGTTCCAGATCAAGGCCCTCATGGACAACAAGGAGCAGGCAGGTCCTGCACCTGTTGTCGTGGTCGGCCTTGATCAAAAAGCGCTTAACTCCGACCGGTTGGCACCAATACCGCGGGTTCTGATGACCCCGGTTCTGGCAGAGGCCGGACAAGCCATGCTGAATGCCGGCGCGGTGGCGCTGGGCTATGACTTTGTATTTGCCTATAGTGCGGACGGCTTTGTGGATCCCAGCACCGGCGAAGCCAGATTGAAAGGTTTTGACCTGGCATTTCAGCGGTTCCTCTATCAGAACCGCGGCAAGGTGTTCATTGCTCACACCGAAATAGGCGTACCTCAACGCATGTTTTCCGCTGCAGCCGGTGAGGGCGGTGTCAGGTCGGTTATCGTTTCAACTGACAGCGACGGTGTGGTGCGACGACACGAGCCGCATTCACCTCTCACCGCTTCGCCACATCTGATCGATGCGCTTTTGGGTATCGCAGGTGTCGAGGTCGCTGAAACCTACATTCCGGTGCCATCCGCCCGCCTCGCAACGTCCGTTCCGTATCTTTCGCTTATCGATGTTCTGCAGCTTCTGGATAGTAAAGAGGGCAGGCAGGAGCTTGCCCGTTTTGCAGAAGGCCGCATCGTACTGTTCGGCGGGCTGTTGCCCTATGAAGACGAGCATCTTTTTTCTGACCGTTTCCTGCCTCATCTGCCAGAACAGCTGGCAGAAACGGGGCCAAGCGGGCGACCGCGCGTACAGCCGCAAACCGCCGGTGTATTTGTACTGGCCGATTTCATCGGCTCGCCTATCGCCGGAAGGATCGTGACCGAGCCTCCCGCTGGTCTCGTCCCCGCATTTGCGGTCATCTTTGCCGTGGTTGGCGCGCTCGCAGGTCTGTCGCTTCCGCTGGTCGTCTTACCTGTTGTGGCTGTCGGCGGAGTGCTTTGCGGACTGGGCGTGAGCCTTGGCAGTATGGAGCTCGGTATGTTTCCTTCGCCAGGCGTTGCTCCGGTTGCCTTCGTCACCGCGACAATCATCGCGGCTGTCGGGAAGGTAGGCATCCTACAGCGCCGGCAGAGGTCTCTGGTGAGGCTCTTCGGTCACTACCTTGCCCCGGATGTCATCAAGCTGATGGCGAGTTCCGAACAATTGCCGGCGCTTGGTGGGGAAACCCGGCATGTCGTCGTGGCCTTCATCGATATCGTCGGCTTCACCAAGATGTCGGAAAAACTCGCCGATAAGGATGTGGTGCGCGTGGTCAATTCCTGTTTCGACAGGATCGGACAGGTGATCACCGCTCACCAAGGGTATATCGACAAGTATATCGGCGACGCGATCATGGCGGTCTGGAACGCACCCAATACGGTCGAGCATCCCGAAAAATCGGCTGTCGATGCCGCAACAGAAATCATAAATCTGCTAGACAAATTGCGCGAAATCACCGGACAACCACCGCTGGACCTGCGCATAGCCCTAAACGCCGGACCGGTTCTGGTGGGCGACATCGGTGGTGAACATCGCCGTTCCTTCACCGTCATGGGTACCACCGTCAACACGGCAAGCCGGGTCGAATCCGTTGCCAAGGACCACAAGGTTCGTCTCGCAGTCAGTCAATCGGTCGCCGAGAAACTGCCTTCGTCCTATCCGGTTGCTGAGATCTGGAAAGGACAATTGCGTGGTCTCAGTTCTGACATCACCGTTTACACTCTGGATCTACCTGAAATGTACATGGAGCCGGAAGAAAAACGGACGATCGCGCGGCAGGAACAGGACAGGAGCAAGCTGGTCACGTTTCCGCGCTCCTGACGAAGCGCTTTCAAACACAGCATTTTTTGCATCTTTCCCAATCATCCTGCATGATCGGGATATTGATTTTCGGCAGCCTGAGCAGCTGCGACGCTGCGCTTAAGGTCTCACAATGGTCCAATGGCCTGACAACCAAAATCCGGGTGCTCATCGCCCAGAGTTTGACAGGACCGTGATCCGTCCGTCGCAAAAGGCGCCACAAGCTGGCCCTACCGCTACACCACCACCAAAGCCAGGAGCTGCGCCGGCCAAGGGGGCGGCTCCGAAACGGTCACCCATTGTGCTTTATGCTGCAATGGCCATCGGGTTCCTGGTGCTGGGCGGTGCTGCTGGCGGCATTGCCCATCTGATCTCCTCCGGCGCGATATCCCTGTCACCCCCCGAGGAAATAGGGTTACAGGAGATCGCCGAAGCGGTGACGGACAGCGCCTCTCCGGAAAATGCTCCGCAGCAAGATCCGGACGAAACCGTCGCCAATGATCAAGCCCTGGAACAGGATGTTGATGACACTGCGTTGACCAACGAGGAGGATCTCGATGTTCCGGCCGATCCGTTTTTCGACATGGCCCTCTCTGCTGTCATTCCGTTGGCGGGCGACCCGGTCCTTTTGAAGGATGGTGCCGCCAATCGGCGGATAGACTTGTCGGAGCGTCCAGTGCCAGCCGCTGCGATCGGGGACGGTGCTGCATCGGTACCGTCTGTTGCCGCATATGTGCTGGACAGCCAGATGCTGGACGATGACGGCAACCTTGTTATACGCGCACCGGGTAGTGAGGCGGACTTTCAGTTCGGCAATTTCGGGGGCGGGGATGAGGCCGAGGGCATAGTCGTTGAAGAAGATGCGCAGCCCGCGGACGATGGTTCTCCCGATTTGCCGGTGTTTCTGAAACCGTCAACTGACACGTTGAACCTCTATCTCACCGAGCGTCCCATCGGTCAGGGGCCCAGCCGGGTCGAAGTACGCGAGGAGGTAGCAAAAGCGGCTACGCTCAAGGATTTCCTGAAAGGCAAAGGCTTCGACGAGGAAGTCCTGGATTCGCTGGTGGAATTCGTCAAGGACAACTTTGACAAAAGCGATTTGATCGCAGGCGACAAGATCGCGGCGCGTGGTATTCGCATGCCGAACAAGGTAGGCCGGATTGGCGATTATTATCGGCCTGTCCAGATTTCGATCTACGGCCGGGAAGGGTATATCGGTACAGCCGCCTATTCGGTCGGAAGAGATGGGGACGGGTATGTAGCCGGCGCCGATCCCTGGTTTGGCAAGACGATCGTGGAACAGAAGATCGCGGGTGAGGAGGCAACTCAACCTGCCAACTCGCATCGCTTGATCGACGGTGTTTATGCCACTGCAGTCCGCAATGCCGTGCCCGCTTCTATCGTGGGCGAGGCAATCGCATATTTGGCACCCATGACCGACCTCAAGCGGTCGATCAAACCAGATGAGAGAGTCACTCTGGTATTCACGGACAGTGCTCGAGACGAGAAGCGTGGCGGTGGCAGGGTGCTCTTTGCCGGTGTTCGGCGTGGGGACGACTGGTCCGTTCGCTGCTACGTGCTGAAAGCGCCCGGTAATCGCGGTTTTGCCTGTGTGAACGAAGGTGGCAAGGTTAGCTTGTCCGGCGCCATGCTTGTCCCGGTCAAAGGTGTTCTGACATCGAAGTTCGGCATGAGATTTCATCCGATCAAGAAAACGGAACGCCTGCATGCCGGTGTCGATTGGGCGGCCCCCACGGGAACTGCGATCCACGCGGCCTTTTCCGGAAAGGTCACCTATCGCGATGTTCGAGGCGGGTATGGCAATTTCATTGAACTCACCCACAAGGACGGAATTACCAGCCGCTACGCGCATATGCATGAATACGCCGATGGCATCCAGCTGGGGTCTGTGGTTCAGGCGGGTGATCTGATTGGTTACGTCGGAACTACCGGGCTTTCCACCGGACCGCACCTTCATTTCGAAATCAGGCACAGGGGAGAGCCGACAGACCCGCTGGCCTTTGAAATGGAGACGGGAGCGGAAGCACCGCAGTCTGTCGGAGGCAAGGATCTGCAGGAATACCGGACGGTGATTGCAGACATTTTGAGCGTGCAGTGAAACAGGACTTGCGGAAGCGCTGAAATACGCCAGACTGTGATCCAGGTCCCAGTATTTGTCGCAGGAACGTTCATTCTGGCAAGAGTGGAACAACGCACGAGGCTGCCATGACCAGACCAGCTGCCCGCCTGGGCGATTTTCATATGTGCCCGATGACACCCGTTCCGCCGGGGTTGCCAATTGCGCCACCATGCAAGATCAACGTCCTGATCGGCAAGCGTCCTGCTGCGAGAATGACGGACCTTTGCGTGTGTGTCGGCCCTCCGCCCGCAAATGTCGACCCCATTATCATGGGGTCGCTGACTGTTCTTATCGGAAGTTTGCCCGCGGCCCGCATTGGCGATCCGACAGCCAAGGGTGGCGCGATCACGACCGGGGAATTTACCGTTCTTATCGGGGGCTGAACCAGGACCAGCGACAATCACGCAGATTTCCGGGCAGAATCGAAACGCCGGACAGGTGGGAGAACCTGTCCGGCGTTTTTGTTGGTTGATGTCAGCTGGCCGGCTCGATTTCGATACCGGTTTCCGTCGCTTTCAAGGTCACGCCCTTCAGTTCTTCGCCGTTCATTTGCGCCGTGAGGAAAGCACGCGACAGCTTCGGCAGAAGGTCGTTGGTCAGGATGTTGTCGATCATGCGGCCACCGCTGTCCGGGTCGCGGCAGAGTGAAACGATATGGCTCACCACGTCGTCGCCATAACTCAGCACGGCATCCCGGTTCTGTTTGACCCGTTTGACAATACGGTTGAGCTGAAGCCGGACGATGAACCCGAGCATGGATGGTGACAGCGGATAGTAGGGGATGGTCACGATACGGCCGAGCAGGGCCGGCGGGAACACGTCGAGCAACGCTGGTCTCAAGGTTTCCGCGAGCTTCTCCGGATCCGGCGCGTTCGGGTCGGTTGCCGCAAGGTCTGGATCACTGGAAACCGGCGCATCCAGCATGTGACTTGCTGCATTCATGATGATGTCAGTGCCGACATTCGAGGTCAGCAGTATCAACGTGTTGCGGAAGTCGATCTTGCGGCCCATGCCGTCTTCCATCCAACCCTTGTCGAAGACCTGGAAGAAGATCTCGTGAACATCCGGATGAGCCTTTTCGACTTCGTCCAGAAGGACGACCGAGTAAGGCTTACGCCGCACGGCTTCGGTCAACCGGCCGCCTTCGCCATAGCCTACATATCCCGGAGGAGCGCCTTTGAGACCGGAAACGGAATGTGCTTCCTGGAATTCGGACATATTGATGGTGATCAGACTTTCCTCGCCACCATAAAGGGTCTCGGCAAGGGCCAGAGCGGTTTCGGTTTTACCGACACCGGAGGGGCCGCACAGCATGAACACGCCGATGGGCTTGTCCGGATTGCCCAACTGGGCGCGGCTGGTCTCGATGCGCTTCGAGATCATTGCCAGGCCATGGGCCTGACCGATCACGCGCTTGTTGAGGCTGTCGGTCAGCGTCAGGATCGTCTGCATTTCGTCCTGCACCATCCGGCCGACCGGAATGCCGGTCCAGTCGGAAATGATGCTGGCAACAGCCTCATCGTCGACATAGGCATAGACCATGCGATCATCTTCGGGGATTTCGGAAAGCTCAGTGCGCATCGCCTGGAGCGCTTCGCGAATGGCGTCTTCGTTGGTCAGGTCGACGTCAAGTTCAAGCTCGATCTCGTCGATCGGAACTAGAGCGGGCTTGTCGTGCTGCGGATCTTCGATTGCCTCGCTTTCCGGATGAGGCGCAGGTTCAACACCGCGAAGCTTTGCAAGAGCGGCATTCAAACGCCGGATTCCGGCTACCAGTTTCCGCTCGTTTTCCCACTGATTGCGGACAGTCTCAATGTCGCTTTCGGTTTCTGTAATCGCTTTGGACAGTGCCTCGAGCTGTTCCTGATGCTCCAGGCCCAGTTCGGCATCGTTGGTCAGGGCCTTTTTCTCTGTCTCCAGAAAACCTTTTCGGGCAACCAGGTCCAGCAACCGGGCCGGCTGTGCTGCTTGCGAGATGTTGACGCGTGCCGAGGCGGTGTCGAGAACGCTGACAGCCTTGTCCGGCAGCTGGCGCGCTGGAATGTAGCGATGTGACAAAGATACCGCTGACCGCACAGCGCTATCGAGGATGCGAACCTGGTGATGATCTTCCATCGGGCCAAGCAGGCCGCGCACCATGGCAAAGCACTTTTCCTCGTCCGGTTCGTCAACCTGCACGGGCTGGAAGCGCCGTGTCAGGGCCGGGTCTTTTTCAAAATGCTGGCGGTATTCCGACCACGTCGTGGCTGCGACGGTCCTGAGTGTGCCGCGGGCAAGTGCAGGCTTCAGAAGGTTGGCTGCATCGCCCGTTCCGGCAGCGCCGCCGGCTCCGATCAATGTGTGGGCTTCATCAATGAACAGGATCGTCGGCACGATGGAACCATGGACGGCATCAATGACCGCGCGCAGACGTTTCTCGAATTCGCCTTTCATCGACGCGCCGGCCTGAAGCAAGCCGAGATCCAGCGCACAAAGGCGGGTGCCCAAGAGCGCGGGCGGAACATCCCCGGCAACGATTTTCTGTGCAAAGCCTTCGACGATAGCCGTTTTGCCGACCCCGGCTTCGCCGGTCAGGATCGGGTTGTTCTGGCGGCGGCGCATCAGAACGTCGATGACTTGCCGGATTTCTTCGTCGCGGCCGACGATCGGATCGAATTCCTTTGCCCGCGCACGAGCTGTGAAATCTACCGTGAACTGGCTGAGTGCATCTTCCCCGGGGCCGCCTGCCGCGAGCGGCTCTGCGCCCGGTTCGCCTGCTGCGCTACCGGAGGCTGGACTTGAACCGTCGATGGGCCTCGCCCGCACTTCACCGGATGATCCGGCGATGGCGTCAAGGTTGTTCGCGATTTCATCGTGCTTGAGCTTGTTGAGAGCCTTGGACAGCTGGAAAAGCTGCGTTCGGGTGCTCTCTTCGCCAAGCATGAAAAGAAGGACATAGGCCGTGCGGATCTTGTAGTCGCCGTATGCCAGCGTGCCAACGAACCAGGCTCCTTCCAGCGCTTCGCGGAAAGGCTTGGACATGGACGGAAGTTCGGTCTGGTTGATCTTGAACTCTGCAAGCGCGGCCTGCAGGTCCTTGTCAAGGGTGCCGAGATCGACGTCGAAATGCCGCAGAATATGAAATACATCAGAATTTTCGTTGCGGATCAGATAGTAAAACCAGTGGACCAGCTCGAGATGCCGGTGGCCGGCATCCTTCGTAAGCCTCATGGCCTTGTCCAGGCTGTCGTAGGCAGTTGAGTTGGTCTTGTTGACAACTTTTTCAACCGTAATGTCATTCATAATATCGGTCCTTCAGACTTGAGACCTATTGGTAGACTGTGGTGTGGCGACGCACAGGCCGGAAACGGGTGTCGGTAAGCATTTCTTCTTCTTCGGCCTCCAGGTCAGTATCGTCGTCGGGGCCGGAAGCGGCGGGCTTCAGCCAGCCGATATGTCCAAGCGTTGCGGAGTTGTTGGCATCCATCCGGACAGCGGATGCGCATCTCTTCGGCAGCGCAAGTTCAATTTCATATTCAATTTCCAGACCCAGATAAAAATCGATGAGGTCGAAAAGCTTCTCTGTCCAGGGATTGGGTCTTGCCCGGGTTGGCGGGAGAAACTGCCGATATTCCTCCAGACTGCTCGTGAAAATCCTGATCCGGATCTTGTCACTCACACTATAGACCTTGGATCCAACGATCGTGTCGGCGCCAAGTTGCCCGGCTCCGCCTGGCCCGAAACCTCCAAGCTTGAGCTGATCGTCCTTGTCCAGATGCAGCCACGTCCCGACACATTGATCAATCTCTACCCGGACATCGAAAACGCCCGTGATGAGGGCCTTCAGACGAGCGGCGCTCTTTGTCTTGGGGGCCATAAGGCCCGCGTAGAGCAGCTTGAGCCGATCGTCGATCCTGTCGAGGTCCCGGTAAAACGGGGTGCCGATGCCGATCGCCGACCCGAGATAGGCGAGAAACCGGTCGTCGTCTGGACGGTCATGTTGAACGATCGGTCTGGCATCGGCCCACGCGCGGTAGAACAACTGCACGAAGCGGTTGTTGAACAGGTCAAGGAATCTTGGAAAACTGTCATCGCCTCTGAGTCCGCGCATGATCGCTTCGTCGGTATAGGCGGATGGCAGAGCGCCTTGCGGTCCAAGCAAACCAAGGAAGCGTTCCAGCAAGACCAGGCCGCCGTCACCGTCCTTTGTCGCACGCTCAATGGTCGACGTGGCGAATTCGCTGGACGGGTCCTGACCGAAGCGAACGATGTCTTCCATCATGCGCCGGCTCTTGCCGATCCTGGGTGGAGCGGGCTCATCGGCGTTCTTCGGCTTAATTCCGCTTTCTGATATTCCCGGAGCGGTCTGGCCTTCGAGCATTCTCAGCACTGCCAGCAGATCATGTCCACCTGGATGCTTCTCGATGCGGTCCCCAAGGGCTGCAAGCAACGACGCGTATTGCTGCTGGACCGGCACCTCGATACGCGGGCTTTCCGGTACTGCGTCCTCAGCTGTTGGATCAGACGCAGTCTCTTCGGCCTGCGTTTCAATCACCTCTTCCGTAACCTCGGCAGGGGTCTCCGCCGGAGGATCGATTTGTGGGGCAGGCGTTTCTGGTTGGGTGTCGGCAGGTGAGGGAGCGGCGTGTTCTGGCGATGTGATCGCGGCAGATTCAATCGCGGGCGATTTGAGCGCGGGCGCTTCTGTCTCGTCCGCAGGTGTGTTGTTGTCCTGCGGTTTTACGGTCCAGATATCGTCAGCGTCGGCCTTCTCATCAGTCTCGACTGCCGTCGCCGTCTCCTCTTTGATCGGCCATGCCGGGGCCTTCCGGGAGGATGAAGGCACAACGGTCTTGTCCCGTGCAACACGGGTCTTCGTCAGATCCTTGTCTGCCGGACCGCTCATAGAATTCCTTTCGCACCGATCCGCGGAGGCCACTTCATGATAACGCCGCGCTCTGTCGTTGCGATCACACACTGCGTGAAGTGATTGATGGAGGCGTATTCGGCGACAAACCGATCTAGGACAGCCCCCATCAGAAAGGCACTCGCCCCTTCAAAAGCCTTGTCATCGAGCGTGATCGTGATTTCGAGCCCCCTGGCGACACCTGTCCCGGACTTCTGTTGCAGGCGGCGCACAACTGGCCTTGTCGAAACCGACCGAACCGACTGGGCCTGCCGGTCTGCTGAACTGTCGGAAAGTGGCGCGAAGACGCTCAGCACATCGCGGAAAGACCGACCGTCCTGACCTGCCGCATCGTGCACAAGGCCGGTATGGTTCAAGGCCAGAATGTTAATGAGCCGCCAGGCAATAGCGCCAGCGTGGCCCTGTTCGCCTAGTCTTTCATTGTAGGAAAGAAGCGGCGGCCTCGGGGACGTCGGTCCGGCGACACAATCTACCTTGAGGCCGATATCCTCCAGTATGCGGAAATCCCCAATCTCGGACTTGTCCGGGTTGGTTCCCACGGGGAGATCTGCGGCTAGCGACCGGTTGGATGCCAATACCTTTAGTGATAGTTCCGAAAGACGTTTCTTGCCGGTTTGCAGCAGGGCGGCAGCCTGCGCTCCGCTTGAGATAGAGATGAAGGTTTCTGTACCTATGTAGTGGCTCGGCTGCATGCGCCGGATTTCGGAAGACGACTGGCGTCGCGGCAAACGACGAATGGTATAAAACCACTCGTGACCGGCTTTTTCAGTGTCTGGTGCAACGCTGTAGAGCGGCTCTACCGGTCGTTTCTCGCCTCCTGAGAAGTGGGCGGAAACTTCAGTGACGGCATGCACTTCATAATCCAGTGGCCGTGTCCGGTCCGTTATGACAGCAAACTCGTGCTGCCCTTTCTTGATCGGCACCCGGTCAGTCTGCCTTTCGAACAAGTTGACGGCCGGCGCTGAGTGAAGCGCGAAAATCTTGCGTTCAACGTGAGCAGGCAACCGGTTTTCTGCTTCATCGAACACGAAGACCAGATCGAATGCTTTTGCCTTGACCCTATCCAGGTAACGGCGCAGACCCGTCAGACGGAACCCGAGGAAGCTGCGCGGAAAGTTGAAATAGTCGCGCAAGTGATCAAAGCCGGTGAACAGGCGCAAGTCGTTGTGCAAGAGGGAATCTTCTTCATCGAAACCCAGCTGCTCGATGGCATCGACGGGCAGGCGCTGCAGGCTGGCCTGACCGAAGGCGTCCTCGGTACGGATGTAGAGCGCGATTGTATGTCCGAAGATCTGTTCATAGACCTTCGCAGCCAGATCCAGAGGTCCGATCAACCGGACGGGAAGTGAATCGATCCGACAGCCGGCCACCTGGTATTCAGGTTTCTTCAAGGCTTCTTCGGCTGAAACCTCGTTTTCCGGATCCTCGGACATGCGGTGTGTGAACGTGATGGACAGACCTGCGCGCGTGCGTCTGTCTTCAGCCATCTCCGCACCGAGACCGGAGACCTGCGCAGCTGAGCTCAGGTACTTTGCAGATGTCAGCTCCAGGGGTGTCAGCGTAATAGGAGAGGTGAGAGTGAACCTGCAGCGAACCTCTCCCTGGCGTTCACGGAAGACGGCCTCCATGGGAGCATGGCGATCGACCTTTATGCCGTTGCGCAAATTCGCGTCGCCATATTTCGGCGTCACGCGGGCAAGTACCAGAGAGGGAATGGGTGCCAGCGCAGTTGGATATAGTTGTTCGAACAGGTTGGAAGTGAATTCGGCGAACTCATGCTTCATTTTCAGCTGCACGCGAGCTGACAGGAAGGCAGTACCTTCAAGCAATCCGGACAGCATGGGGTCGGAACGATCTTCCAGAAGCCCACCCAGGCGTTCTGCTACAGCAGGATAGGCCTCCGCGAATGACGCCCCTTGTTCCCGCAGGTAGGTGAGTTCCTGATTGTAGAGGTCGAGAAATTCCCGGTTCATGCAGTTGCCCCGATGATCTTGATACGACCGAAAGCAGGGTCGACGTCGGCAACGAATTCACTCGCGACCCGGATCGGATCGCAGCGTATTTCTGCCTTGATGAGAAATCTTACCTTGAAGGTATCGCTTTCGACCTTGTCGTCGCGCTCGACCTTGAGCGTGCGCGGGTCCATGCGCGGTTCGAAATGGATGAGGGCCTGTCGGATGTCTTCGGCAAGTCGATCAATGCGAACGCTGTCAACAATATGGACAGAAAGGTCCGGCAACCCGTAATTGATGATCGAGCTCTCAACTTCCGGAAAATCGGAAAGGTCCTGAGTGGAATTGAGGTTGACCGTATTGAGGAGCGCCTGCAGATCTTGCCGGACTTCGGAAAGCAGCGTGTGTTCAGAGACACCGTAGGATCTGGAAAGCCGCCGACCGGACCTGAGGTTGGCGCCGTTCTGTGCTTCTTTTTGCCTGTCCTGTGCGGCCTTGTAGTCTGGGTCGTCCATTGCACGGAAGGCCCACATCAGCGGGGAGTGCATTTTCACATTTGATTTAGCCATCGGCCAAGCCCACGCTGACTGCTGCCCCGGAAATTCCTAAGTATGACCGTGGTGGTGCCGCTTCGAAAGTTGAAAGTCCGCATCGCCGGTCCAAACCAAAGAAGGCTGCCGCGCCGAAGCGCGGCAGCCCTGCAGGCCGAAGCCTTATTTCTTTTCGTTTGCTGCAATGTCCCAGGCAAACTCGGGGGCTGCGCCCTTGGAGCCGTCCGGCTTCTGTTCGGTGTAGATGTACTTGTACTCACCGAAGTTCAGCGTGACGCTCTCCGTGATGCGATCGTCGGAGCCACTGCCGCCGGTCGAAACGTTGGTCACGATAATGTCCTTCATTTCGAGCTTGATGTATTCCAGCGGGTTATCACCGGCAGCCTTGCGAACAAAGAGAGTGCCTTTGGTGATATGCTTGCCAGTCGACACGTGCTGCAGAAGCACAGGGGTGGATTTGTCGACGAACTTGGTGATGCTCAGATCCTGGAAGTGTGCCTTGCCGGAGCCGGAGCCCGAACCCATGTGGGTGGTGCCGGACTGGGAAGCGCCCCAGGACCAGGAAAGGACGTCAATCTTGTCCTTATGGGTCTTGTCCTGTGCTTCGCCTTTGATACCTTCAAGTTCCAGATAAAAATCGACGGCCATTTTAATAGATCCTCTTGGTTGTTGAGGGCCAGGTAAATGTTCCTGGCTCAAACTCTGCTATTCCTGACAACTACCTCGGACCTCGCGGTCCAAACCCCTAGGCGCTTGCGCACCTTGTTTGTACCTCCGCCCGGGAAAACCGGGCTGCATCCCGTGGGATGCATGCCGGGGGGCGGGCTGCCGCCCCGCCGGCAATTTGTGAAATCAATTACCGTCTTGCGGAATGCGGGACGCCAGGCTCATGCCGATGTCCATGCCTTCCAGCTGATAGTGCGGACGAAGGAAGAACTGGGCCCGGTAATATCCGGGGTTTTCCTCGTCGGGCACGATAGTGACCTTGGCTTCCCGCAGCGGCTTGCGCGCCTTGGTTTCCTCGGTCGAGTTGTCCGGATCACCATCGACGTAGTCCATGATCCAGTCATTCAGCCAACGCTGCAGCTGCGCCGATTCCTTGGTCGAACCGATCTTGTTGCGCACCATCACTTTCAGGTAGTGGGCGAAACGAGTGGTCGCGAACATGTAGGGCAGGCGGGCAGACAGGTTGTCCGATGCCGTTGCATCCTTGCCGTCCGGTCCGGAGAACTGGCGCGGTTTGAAGACGGACTGAGCTCCAAGGAAGGCTGCCTGGTCCGTATTCTTGCGGTGGATCAGCGGGATCAGGCCCAGACGGGAGATCTCGTGTTCGCGCCGGTCGGAAATCGCGATTTCCGCAGGGCACTTCTGGTCCACACCGCCATCGTCGGTTTCAAAGACGTGGGTCGGCAGGTTTTCCACCAGACCACCGCTTTCGACGCCGCGGATGCGCACAGTCCAACCGAATTCCTTGTAGGCACGGTTGACGTTGGTTGCCATGGCATAAGCCGAGCTCATCCAGGCGTAATTCTCGTGGCTGTCTTCGCCGAACTCTTCTTCGAAGGCGAATTCTTCCACCGGGTCGGACTTCGCACCGTAGGGCTGGCGAGCCAGCACGCGGGGCATTGTCAGACCAAGGTAACGGGAGTCCTCGGATTCCCGCAGCGTCCGCCACTGGGCATGGATCTCCGTATCGAAGATCTTGGACAGATCACGCTTGGCCGGCAGTTCCGTCCAGCTGTCCATCTGCATCAGTTGCGGATTGGCCGCTGCCAGGAACGGTGCATGGGCTGCCGAAGCGATCTTTGCCATGCCGCGCAGCACGGTGATGTCCTGCGGGTCGTAGGAGAACTCATAGTCACCCACGAGACAGCCGTAGGGCTGACCACCCAGTTGGCCGAATTCGGCTTCATAGATCTGTTTGAACAGCGGGCTCTGATCCCACTTGGCACCACGGTAGCTCTTGAACACGCCTGCAAGTTCTTTCTTGGAGATGTTCAGGAACTGAAGCTTGAGCGAAGCGTCGGTTTCAGACTGGTGCACGAGGTAATCGATCCCGCGCCAGGCACTCTCAAGTGTCTGGAACTCCTCGGCGTGAATGATCTCGTTCACCTGAGCCGTCAGTTTTTCGTCCAGCTTCGCGATCATCTCATCGATCGTGTCGTAGACGTCTTCCTTGATAAGCGCCTGATCGGACAGGGCTTCGGCGAGGAAGGTCGACATGGCGTTGTCAACCAGCTGATTGGCCGTATCGTTTTCGTTCTTGATCCGGAAATTCTGTTTCAGGATCGAGGCGAACTCCTCGGGGCTCTTCTCAACCGCAACTTCGCCGGCTGCTGCGCCACTTGCCTGGGCGCTGGTATCGGTGCTGCTCATTTATGCCTCCTCCGTGCCGTCGCCGTCTGCCTGCTTGTCGGCGGACGATGCCTTGTCGGCTTCGATTTTCTGAGCAAGTGCCTGCATCAGGGCCGGGTCCCGGGTCAGCTCCTCGAGCTGGGAGATCGCCTGGACACGTCCGTCCATCATGGTGCGCAATGCAGCCAGGCTGCGGCGTGCATCGAGCAGCTTCTTGAGTGCCGGAACCTGTTCGGCAACGCGTCCCGGGGTGAAGTCGTCCATGCTCTTGAAACGCAGCTGGACGCTCATTTTGGAGTTTTCTTCGCCGGACAGCTTGTCCTTCACGGTGAAGGAGGTGCCAGGTTCAATTGCTTCCATGCGTTTGGAAAAGTTGTCCATGTCGATGTCGAGGAACTTGCGGTCATCGATATCGGCTTTTTCCACGCCAGGGTTGTCGCCGGAAAGATCGGCCATGATGCCCATGACGAATGGCAGTTCCACCTTCTGTTCCGCGTCAAACGGATCTTCATAGAAAATGTGGACCCGCGGAGGTCTGTTGCGCTTGATAAAGCCTTGCCCGCTGTTCGATGCCATTGTACTTGCCTTTCATTTTCATGACCCAGAAGAAAAAAGGTCAATTTTAGTCAAATACTAGCGCGTAACTCTTGTTTGCTAATTGCTGTACTTAGGTCGGCGCTGCGTTTCGTTGATATCTATGTACTGCGTTTCTGGGGAACGGGAAGTGATCACGGTCACATGATCGATGGTTTATTTTTTTCTCGAAATATTGAGGACCCGTTGGCCATTGGTGTCAAGTAAGAAGCTGAAAACCCTAGGTAACATAGGGGTTGTAATGGCAGTTGAATCAGTCCTCCTCCGGCCTCAGGAAGAGGTTGAGAAGACCGGTGAATGAACCGGAACTCATATTCTGCGCCTCGTCCAGCAAAAGGGGGATCGGGCTGGTGGGTTCATTGGAAGAATAGTAACCCTTGACCGCCGCAATACCCTTCATGGCGTCACTTCGGCTTTCGATCACCATCACTGCGAAATCATCAATTTCGCCCAGTTCCCGGTCACCACCGTCGTTCAGGTCGATCAGTCGGTCGTTGGAAAGCTGTAACCCGCTCGCACCCAGAATCAGCGCTACGTCGTCGAACCTGCGCGGCATCAGTATTTTCAAGGCATCCAGGTAGGACTTGCCGACGAGGCCGCGAGCCTCGCGCACCAGAAACAGCGCCGGATGCGACGGTTCCCGGCTGGCGAAATAGTCTTCGACAGCGTCCAGAATCAGTTTTGCCTGGGCGGCATTCTTGATTTCTGATTGAGACGCCTGCGATGTGTCAGCTGCTGCTGCCTCTGCTGCAGTATCTTCAGACGAAGAGACCTCCGTCTCTTCAGGGGAGAGGCGTCCGAGCCGCTTGTTCAGTTCGGCATTCATCTCCTTCAGGAGAGTGGACAAGGCCTCATAATTGGGAGGAGCTGCTTTCGCGCCGCTCTCCTTGAGCTTTTCGGTGCACAGCTCGGCAATTGTCTGGAGTTCGTCCGGCAGGTCTCCAAGGTCCTTGAGGATCTCGTCGATAGCGTCCTGCTCGAGTTCGCCCGATGTCAGTGCAGCCTCAATCGCACCAAGTGAGATTGTATGCTCATCCGGACGTGCCGTGGCATCGCCGGCCGCAATCTGGATGGCGCGATAGCTGATGGGCCCTGTCCGTCTGGTTTTGAGCAGGGGCGCTGCTTCCAGCGGAAGAACGACCGTGGGCCTGTTGTTGAGGGATTCGAGCGCTCCGATTCGTTCCATGTGGCCGAAGTCGGCATCGCTTGGATGGACGTCGTCCCAATGGTTCTCCAACAGTTTGCGAATGATGCGAATCGAGTTCGCAAACGTATGGACTTGACCGCTCAGCAGACCGAACTGCGCGAGAATGACAAGCAGTCTCAAGTCTCTGGACTGCTTCAGGAAGCCGTCCATCTGCTTGAAGAGGTCGGTAAAGTCGATCTCGGATCGGTCGAATTCGCTGAACCGTTCCGGCAGCAATTCCTCACACGAATCCAGAAGTGCGGCAAAGGCGGGTTCGGTATCGTAGAGGTCCGGCCCGCAGCCAGCACCCGGCGCTACTTCAGTGCCGTAGGTTTCCGGATCGAAATTCATTCGTGCTCCCCAGCCCGGTATGCATTCCGGTGGTATGTCCGAGATCGGTCCCGGTTATTGTTCAGGAGACCCGGACCGGGAAAAGCTCCGGTCCGGCATGTCTGATGTGTGAATTATTACTGCTCGAGTACCAGCTTGCTTTCAACGCGGCGGTTTGCCGGATCGTTGACATCCGCAACCTTCGGCCGGGATTCGCCGTAGGCAACAGTTTTCAGCCGGTCCCGGCTGACGCCGAGGTTGACCAGATACTGCGTAACCGCCTGCGCACGGTCTTCGGAAAGACGCTGGTTGTAGTTGGTCGAGCCAATTCCGTCGGTATGGCCTTCGATCACGAATGTGGCTTTGGCCAGGTCGGGATCATTGATGCCCTTGGCAAACTCACGAAGGTTGGCCTGTGCGGACGTGCTGAGCTTGGCCGAGGCATATTCGAACGAAACCAGCAGGTTGAAGGCAGCGTCGATGGCGTTGGTTTCCGGATCGACCACAAGGGTCTGTTCCGTTTCACCACCTTCGGTCTTTGCGCCGTCCTGGGAGACTGCGACCTGGCCGCCTTCTTCCGGTTTGGCGTTCGGATTACATTCGTCGCGAGTACCGATACAAAGGGCTCGCGTTCCGCCAGCCGGCTTCAGTGAACGCGTTTTCAGTTGCTTGAAGTGCTTGCTGACTTCATCGGCCGAATAAGTGGCGTCCTGGGCAAAAGCCGGAGCGGTTCCAAGTGCCGGCAAGGCAATGGCAAGAGAAACGGAAGCAGCCAGGAGAGCGCGGCGAAGGCCGGTCCGAGCGGCATTGTTCCGGTCGAGCGAAAATACAGTAGGGGTCACGATTTCAATCCTCCCTTGTGGAGTGTTCAAAAGCGATGTCGCTTTGGGCTTCGAAATGGATCGTGCCATATGGATAAGAATAATAGTGTGGCGAAAGTCACTAAAGTGCGATTTGATGTCAGTATGTCGTTTTATCGGCAATAAGCAAGAGGAGAGCTGTTGGGGTGACGTCGGTGAGCAGGGTTGGTATTTAAAAGCAGCAGGCGGTGTTTTTTAGCCGCACTTGGGGAAGGGGCAAGTGCCTCCTCCTTCACAAAAGAGTTTGAAGTTCAAAGTATTTGCATCAAGTGTGTTCTTGAGCACACTATTTTTGCCGGAAACGCCTTAGTGTCTGAAACGTGGTAGCTGCCAGGCTGCCTTTTTGCAGAAAACCGCGTTATTTCCGAGGAGATCTTTCGTGGCAGAAGGACAACTTAAACAAGCTAACCGAATGGCCGAGCTGACATCGGTCTTTGGCAAGGATGAGCTTTCCGTTGTCACCATCGAGTGCGACGAGGGGCTCAGCGAAGATTTTGAGATCAGGCTTGAGGTTCTGAGTCAGAAAGAGGATCTGAATTTCGACCAGGCCATAGCGACTTCCATGACGGTGAAGGTTGTCACCAACAATGGTGATACGCGGCATTTCGACGGTCTTCTGACCGATGCGAAATGGATGGGCTATCGCGATTCCTATTACATCTACAAATTGACGCTACGCCCGTGGTTCTGGCTGCTCACCAAGAATTCAAATTGTCGAATTTTCAAGGACATGTCCGCGCCTGACATCATTAAGCAAGTTCTGGGGGAGCATGACTTCGCCGATTTCCAGGATAAGCTGACTGAGGCCTATGATCCGATTCATTACTGCGTCCAGTACAGGGAATCGGATTACGATTTCTGCTGCCGGTTGATGGAAGAATTCGGAATTTCCTATTTCTTCGAGCACAAGGACGGCAAGCACGTCATGATTCTGGCGGACGCCAAATCGTCCTACAGCCCGATCGTGGGTGACAGCTCCATTCCCTACATTGCTCTTGGCGGCGACAGTCAAAGGAATACGGAGCATCTTTACCATTGGATTCCGACGCGCAAGTTTCGGACCGGCAAGTTTGCTGTCAATGATTATGATTTCGAGAAACCGAGTGCGCTGCTGGAAGCAGAGCGTGATGCAGGTACTCAATATCGGGCCGGGTCTCTGGAAAATTATGACTATCCGGGAAGGTACACCGAAAAAGACAAGGGCAGCACTTTCAGCAAGATTCGTATGGAAGCCGAACAGGCTGCGGACAAGCGAATTGAAGCAGCCGGCGAAGTGCCGCGGTTCTTTGCAGGAGGGCTGTTCGCGTTAGTCAAACATCCACACAGTCCGCAGAACGCGGAGCACCTGATCGTGCGTGCAAGCCATCGGATCATCACCGAGGCATATCGATCCGGTGGTGGTGGGGCCCAGGGAGAAGCCTATACCGGGACATATGACGTTCTGCCTGCCAGTATAACGTACCGCACACCGGCCATCACCCGCAAACCGCGAATACCAGGCCCGCAAACGGCAAAAGTCGTGGGGCAAGGCGAAATCGATGTGGACGAATACGGTCAGATCCTGGTCGCCTTTCACTGGGACCGCGACAAGACTGCGTCTCGGCGGGTTCGTGTGGCGCAAGTGTGGTCAGGCAAGAACTGGGGCGGCATCTATATCCCGCGTGTCGGCCAGGAAGTGATTGTTCAGTTCCTGGAAGGCGATCCGGATCAACCGATCATCGTCGGCACAGTCTACAATGCGGAAAACATGCCGCCTTATTCTCTGCCAGGCGAGAAAAACAAAGCCGGCATCAAGTCGGATTCAACGGTAGGCGGCGGCGGTTACAACGAGTTCGTGCTCGATGACACCAAAGGGAATGAGCTTGTTGGGGTTCATGCCCAAAAGGACATGGAGACCGTTGTCGAGAATAACGAAATGCTGCATGTCAAAAACTGCCGCGAGACCCAGATAGACGTTGACCGAACGGAATCGGTTGGCCGAAACACGACCGAAGATATCGGCATGAACTGGAAGGTAACCGCCGGAACGAAGATCGAGTTTATCTGCGGCGCCAGCAAAATCACCATGACGCCTGCCTCGATCAAGATCGAGTCGGTGAAAATCGATATCGTGGCTTCGGGCATGCTCAACGCCAAGGGTACAATGACCAACGTGACAGGCAGTGCGTTGCTGAAACTCAAGGGCGGCCTTGTACTGATCAATTGATGCTGCGGTTCTTGAACGAATGCGGCCAAGAGAAAAAACGGAGTAGAGCAGATGGGATCACGTATCCGCTTTACAAAGGCTAGACAGGTATTTGAGACTTTTCCGGAGTTGTCGGAAACGGTAAGCGAACCGGCCACGGATATCGCTCCGGACGCCTATGCTCTGGAATTGCAGAAAAGCGAGGCACCGCTGTCGGCGATTGCCTATTTCGCTCATATCCTGCCGAAACGGGAATCGGTCTGGTGGGGCATGAATTGCGTTGCCGGTCTGGATCAGGCCAAGAACGAGGATGACCGGCAGGTTCTTAAACTCAGCGAGACCTGGGTCCGCGAGGGGGATGAAGATGCCCGTGTTGCGGTTCACGCTGCGGCTGAGGCCGCCAAGAAGGACAGCGCGTCCGTCTGGATCGGTCTTGCTGCAGGCTGGTCTGGCGGATCCCTTTCGCCCAGCCCCGAGCACCGGGTGGACATGCCTGACGACCTGACGGCCAAGGCCGTGAATACAGCTGTGTTGATTGCGCTTGGAACACTTGAGCCTGCCAAACGGGATGAGGCTCTGAAATCTTGCCTGTCTGCCGGGCTGTCCTTCGCCGGAGGTGGGATGATGCCCGCGGTGACTGTCGGCGGTTCTTCGTCAGCCTTTTCCTAAGCGCAAAGAGGAAATGTGGGAATGCGCATAACGCTCCAGATTGAAAATGTTGACCGGTTGGAGACCGGCGGTCAGCTGTCCTACAGCTGTGCCGACCGAGGCTTCGACATTGGTCGGCACGAACATCTGGACTGGAGTCTGCCCGATCCCCAGCGGGTGATTTCCGGCAAACATTGCGAAGTGCGCTTTGAAAGCGGGAATTTCGTTCTTTACGACTATTCGACAAACGGCACTTTCCTTAATGGCAGCCAGACCCGCATGGACAAGGCACATGTGCTGCGCTCCGGTGATCGGCTGATGATTGGCGATTACATCATTGTCGTATCGCTGGAAGCCGGATCCGGGCAGCCGGCCATGTCCGCAGCACCAGTCGCTCCCGCTGCTCCACAGCCTTGGGACGCACCTCAAACCTCGTCTATGTCCGGTGGTGGCTCCTCCTGGCCTACGGGACCAGGACCGGCGGGCGCGGCTCCTGGTCACTACCCAATGGAAAATCAGGGTGGGCCCTGGGCTACACCGGGAGCGGGCATGGAAGGGCGACACGCTCCGCCTTCCTCCAATCCAGGCATAGGCACGCCGGCAGATGATGTCTGGAGCCAGCAAGGACACGGCTGGGGTACGGCGGATCCTTCGCTGTACGATCCGAATGCGCACATCGGCGAACGGGAAGCGCCTCGACCGGCCCAGGCGGACCCGCTGGATCATCTTGCCCAGCAACCGCATCTTCAATCTGCCGGAGCCGCACCCGCAGAGCCGCTTTTTGGATTTCCGGAACCTGTAGCTCAATCTCCGTTTCCGGCGCTGTCTGAAAACCCGGCGCAGGAAAGTGCTGAGCCGCTTTTCCAGATGCCGGATCTTCAACCAGAGGCACCAACCCAGCAACCGGCGACCGAATCTGCTCCGCCACCTGCTGGAGAGCCCACAGCGTCGCCGTTTCCCGAAGCGCCTGTCTGGAGCGCGCCAGAGGCAGAGGAAACACAGCCGGCAACGGTCCAGGAACCACAGCCTGAACAACCGGCTCCAGTGGAGCAAGCTGCACCTGCGGCCATGCCTGTTGTTGCCCCGCAAGAACCAGCGAAGGCAGACACAGCGGCGGTTGCAAAGGTCGATATTGAGCCGGCAAATAATCCGGCGGCCAATGTTGATTTCATCAAGGCCTTCGCCGAAGGAGCCGGTATTCCGGCTGCAACGCTAGCCGGCCGCGATCCGGAAGAATTTGCCAGGGAAGTCGGGGCCATATTGCAAGGAATCACCGGCGACTTGATGGGTCTTTTGCAGGCACGCAGTCAGGTGAAAGCCATGACCCGGAACGCCAACCGCACGCTGATCATGCGTAGCGGGAACAATGCCTTGAAGTTTTCGCCGACACCGCAAATGGCATTGCAGACGATGCTGGCCCCAGGAGCGGAAGAAAACGGGTATTTGCCGATTTCAAAGGCCATGCAGGCTGCTTTCAAGGACATCCAGAAACATCATGTCTGGACCTATGCAGCCATGCAGAAGGCTGCAGGAAGATTTGAAGAAAAGCTTTCCCCCAAGGCGATCGAATCAGAAGGCCAGGTCGCCAAGAGTACATTCGGTAACCAGAAGGCCAAGCTATGGGAGCGGATTCAGGAACGCTGGAGTTCCTTGTCCGGTTCGTACGACGATGGCGTGGTCGGGCTTTTCACGCAATACTTTACCGAAGGTTATGAAGAATTGAGCAGTGACGATCCGGAGCAGAGCTCCGGACTGATGAATTAAGACCTTTGCCAGTTTTAAGAGCGCGAAGGCGCGAAAGTGTTAAGGGAGCAGTACCTTTATGTCGTGGTATAGCAAGGTTGCATGGACCGAAGGCTTGTTTCTGCGGCCTCATCATCTCCAGCAGAGCGACCGGTACGCGGAGCATATGCTGGACGAACGGGTCCGTTTTGCCTCTCCCTATCCCTGGGGCTTTTCCGAGCTGGAAATAGATCAGGACGTAGGACAGCAATGCCGGTTCGCGCTTCGCTATGGCCGAGGCATATTCTCCGACGGAACGGTGTTCAACTTCCCGGCAGACGGCACACCGCCGCCTGCAATCGACGTTCCGGAGGACGCGGCAGGACAAATCGTCTGGCTGGGAATTCCCGAGACGACCGTCAATGCAGTGGAAGTCGCCAATGGCCGCGACGATGCCGCTACGAGATATATTCAGGGCAGGGAGACGATCATCGATTCCACCTCCACCATCCGCCAGGAGGAGGAGATCGATGTTGCGCATCCGCGCCTGCAGTATTCGATTCGCTCGACACCCCATCCCGGTCAGGTCTGCCTGCCGGTCGCCCGTATCACGGAAATCAAGGATCGCATTGTCATAACCGATGGTTCCTTTGCGCCACCGGTACTTGCCTGTCATGTGCATCCGGTCATCACCGGCTGGATTGACTCCGTCATTGGCTGGGTGGAGCGCAAACTGAGCGAACTGGCGCGTTACGCCGCCGATACGTCCGCCGGGGGCGGATTGCAGAATTTCGATTATCTGACGTTGCAGCTGCTCAACCGCACTTATCCTTTGCTGATGCACCTGCGCAAATCGGCTTATGTGCATCCGGAGCGGCTGTACATACTGTTCCTGCAGCTGGCGGGGGAGCTTGCAACGTTTGCAACGGAAGAGCGCCGAGCGCGCAATTATCCCGTTTATGACCACGACAAGCTGCATGATATCTTCAAGCCTGTCCTGGCCGACATACAGGCGTTCCTGTCGGCCGGCTACGACCGGCGTGCAATCCGCTTGCCTCTGGAACAGCTGGCGCCGAATGCGTTCAAGTCGACCATTGTCGATCGCAACCTGTTCTCGCAGGCGGGCTTTGTCATCGAAGTGGCTGCCCGCAGGCCTTTGACGGAAATTCAGAACGAGTTTCCAAGGCTCTTCAAGGTTGGCCCCTTCGGCCAGATGCGCCAGATCGTCTACTCCAACCTGCCGGGTATTCCGTTGATCCACATGCCGGTACCTCCGGCACAGATCCGGGCTCTCACGGACCGTGTCTACTTCCGGCTGGACAAGACGACCCCGCTTTGGCGCGAATTTAGCCAGGACTCGGCGATCGGGCTGCAATTCTCCGGCAACTGGCCGGATCTGCAGCTTGAGTTCTATGCCGTCCGGGAGGGCCGCTGATGTCGGACAATGACGATCCCTTTGGCGTTTCCAAACGCAAGGGAAAGACAATTGTAATGCCCAATCCGGGCGGGCGATGGAGCGAAGGCCAGCCAGGACAGCCCGGGCAGCCGCCTCAGCAACCTGCGCCGTCGCCACAACAGGTTCCCGGTCAGGCGCCTCCTGGACAGGCAGCTCCGCCACCGCCACACAATCCGCCTTCCGGTGGCTCTGATCCGTGGCAAAGCGGGGGAGGCGGCGGAGGGCGTGATCCTTACGCTCCAACGCCAGCCGGGTATGAGTATGGCCAACAGCAGGCGCCGGATCTCAGAACCCCGCCAGGCGGTTACCAGGCACCGCAAGGCGCTGCGCCACAGCCGGCGGCCGCACCTGCACAAGGTGCCGGTAAACTGGCGCATATGCCGGACATCAACCAGATCCGCGTTGCCAATCGAAATCCGATTTCCCGTGCGGCTGCCCCGTTGCTTCTGCTTCTGGGCCGGCTTCACCTGACAATGACGGACGCCCAGTTCGACCAGTTGATGCGCGATGTCTACAGCGCCATCAAGACGTTCGAGAAAGAATTGCGGAGCGCCGGAATCACGGACGACCAGATCCGTTCCGCCGCCTATGCGCTCTGTGCGACATCAGACGATATCGTCCAGAACTTGCCGTCTGCCGGACGTCATCAATGGACGCAATACTCCATGCTGACCCAGTTCTTCGGTCAGGCAACCGGCGGTGTCGAGTTCTATCAGCTACTGGAGAAGGCAAAGCAGGATCCCGGTCGTAACTACGGTGTTCTGGAGGTCATGCATTCCTGTCTGTCACTCGGCTTTTACGGCAAGTACCGTGCGATCCAGGGTGGCCAGCAGGGCCTGGAACGCGAACGACGCGACCTGCATGAAATTCTGCGTCGTGTTCGCCCGCGGCCCGGAGACGATCTCTCTCCCCATTGGCGTGGCCTGGAACTTCTGCAAAAGCGGGCAGGGTTCTCGGTACCGATCTGGTCGGTCGCGGCCGTTGCAGGCGCATTGCTTCTTGGGGGCTACGTCACCTTGATGCTTCTTCTGTCGAGCGGAAGCGAAGTCGTCGCTGGACGCGCAAGTGCGCTCTACCCGTCGGGCCCGATTGAACTGGCGCGCGAAGGCTACCAACCCAAACCGCCACCCGCGCCACCACCACCGGAAGATGCGGCGATCGATACTGTCTCCGCACAGCTGGCAGGTATCGATGGCCTGGAAATTTCGCAGGCGGGACCGGCAATCATGTTGCGCATGCGCGCGCAGTTCGACGTCGCAGCTGCCACGCTGCGCCCTGAATTCCAGCTTCTTGTCGAGCAGGTCAGCCAGACCCTCGACCAGGTGGAAGGTGAAATTCTGGTCGTCGGCCATACGGACAGCGACCCGATCCGCAATAATCCGCGGTTCCCGACCAACTGGCACCTGTCCGTTGAAAGGGCAAAGGCAGTTGCCGCTGTCATGGAATCAGTCCTCCAGACACCAGGGCGGGTGCAGGTGGAAGGACGTGGCGCCGACGAGCCGATCGCTCCCAATACAAGCAGGGAAGGCAAGGCGCTCAACAGACGTGTGGAAGTCTTCCTGAAACCACCGGCCAAAGGGCTGGTGATAAACAACTGATATCCGGGGCAACCGCAGAACAAGGCTGTATCTATGAAATTCTGGCTCGGAATAACGGCAATCGTCATCGGCATACTCGCCCTGATCGGTCTGATCTGGTTTGGCGGGCCGTTCCTGTCGATCGCCGGTGTGAGGCCCTTCGAACCTCTCTGGGTAAGGTTGTCGCTGGTTGCGCTTGTCCTTCTGACCGTTGGCGGCTGGACCGGCTACCGGATCTACAAGCGCGTCAAGGCCAACCGGGAACTCGAGAGTGAGATCCTGCAACCCAAGGCAAGTGATGCCGACTTGCAGATCATGTCGGAGCGCATGAAGGACGCTCTGAAGACGCTCAAGACGTCCAGCGGAAACGCGCGCACCTATCTTTACGACTTGCCCTGGTACCTGATGATCGGCCCTCCGGGCGCCGGCAAGACCACGGCTTTGATGCACTCCGGTTTGAAGTTTGCCGGTTCGCGCGCAAAGGGAGAGGCCCAGAAGCTGGAGGGCCTCGGCGGAACCCGGTATTGCGACTGGTGGTTTGCTGAAACGGCTGTGCTGATCGATACGGCAGGGCGTTACACCACACAGGATTCCGACGAAGAGCATGACCGCGAAGCCTGGCACGGGTTCCTCAATATTCTGCGCAAGGCCCGTCCGCGTCAGCCGATCAACGGCGTCATGGTGTCGATCAGTCTTGAAGACCTGATGACGCTGTCTGACGATGAGTTGAAACAGCATTCCGATGCGATCCGCACGCGTTTGATCGAACTTTACAAGACCTTGAAAATCGATTTCCCGGTCTATGTGATCTTCACCAAGGCCGATACGGTTGCGGGCTTCATGGAGTTTTTCGGCTCCTATCCCGAAACCCGTCGCAACCTGGTCTGGGGTGCGACCTTCCAGACCCGCGAAAAAACCAAGAACATGGTGTCGGAAGCGCCCGCCGAGTTTGATCTTCTGGTGGAGCGTCTCAACGAGGAAATGGCGGACCGTCTTCAGGAAGAACCGGATCCGCGCGCCCGGCTGATGCTCTATGGCTTCCCGACACAGGTCGCTGCTCTGAAGGACCGTCTGACCGGTTTCCTCAATGCGATTTTCGAACCGAGCCGGTATTATCCGAATGCTGTTCTTCGCGGTTTCTATTTTACCTCCGGCACCCAAAAAGGCACGGCAATCGACAGGGTCATCGGCTCAATGAGCCAGGCCTTCGGGACAGCCTATCAGGCGGCCGCTCTATCCGGTCAGGGCAAGAGCTACTTCCTGCGTGATCTTCTTTCCAAGGTGATTATCGGAGAAGCCGGCTGGGTAACCCATAACCGGCAGGCCGTCAGAGTTGCGACCGCAACCCGCATTGCGGCTTACGCAGCCATTGCTCTCGTGACCCTGGGCCTCGGCAGCTTGTGGGGGATCAGTTATCTCAACAACAAGGCCTTGATTGACGAAACCGCCAAGGCTGTGGACACGGTGCGCGTAAACGGCGAAACCGTTCTGGCGGAGCGGGTTGTACGTGACGACAATCTGGCGGATACCGCCTACATCCTGTCGATGTTGCGGGGCTTGCCGGCTGGTTACGACAGCCGCGATACGCCAACACCTGTCATGGAACAGTTCGGCCTCAGCCAGCGCGACCGTCTGGAAGCAGCTGGCGTGACGTCCTACAGAAGTGGTCTTGAAAGGTTGTTGCGGCCGCGTTTGCTCTTGAGGATCGAAGAGCAGATGACCGAGGTGCTCGACAATCGCACCGGTCCGGGCGGACAGGACGTCGATACGCTCTACAATCTGGCAAAGCTGTACCGCATGGTGGCGGGGGATGCGCCAGAGATCGACAAGGAGCAGATCAAGAATTCGTTCCGTGCCGACTTCCTGCAAAGCTTCCCCGGACCTCAGGGCGAGATCTTGCGCAACGAGCTCAACAACCACGTTGCCGCGATGCTCGATCTCGATTTCGGTGGCAACGTCCTGACCGATCAGCTGGACGGCATTCTGGTTGCCGAGGTCCAGCGAGAGCTCGGACGTGTCAGCCTCGCTGAGCGTGGGTATGCACTTCTCAAGTCTCGTGCCAAGGGTCTTGCCAGCGAAGACTGGATTGCAGAACAACGTGGCGGCTCCGACATGGAGACCGTTTTCGAAACGGAGAATGGCGACACGTTGGACACGGTCGCGGTCGACAAGTTCTTCACCTATCCGGGCTTCCACCTTTCCGTTCTGCCGAACCTTGCCGGCATTCGTGAAGAACTGGAACGGGACAAGTGGGTGTTTGGGGATGTCGGCGAAGCCGATGCCTTTTCCGATCAATATCAGTCACTTCCCGGCGAGATCCTGGCGCTTTACACCAAGGATTTCATCGAGGCCTGGGAAGAGGCGCTCGGCAACTTGAAATTCAAGTCGATGCGCAACGACAAGCCGCTTTACACGACGCTTCAGGCCGTCTCTGCACCAACATCACCCGTCGTGCAGCTTCTTGAGAGCATTCGGCGCGAAACCCTGCTCACCCAGGATCTGTCGAGTGAAGGCCTTGCCGGAAACCTGACAGGCGGCAATGCGCAAGATGCCGGCACTGACGCTGCACAGAAGATCTTCCAGCGCTACGTGCTGGATTCGTCCGGTGGATTGAAACGTATCGGCCTTGAAGCCGGACTTCAGGCAATCGCGCCGGGAGGTTTGTCGAATGCGCTTGGAACTGCCGCTGGTGGCGGAGGTCCAACCATTATTCCGGGCAAGGCGATCGAAGATCACTTCCGTCCTTACCATGTACTTGTGGAAGGCGAGAACAGTCGCAAGATCGATGCCTTGCTGCTGAACTTCAAGAACATACTCGACAATCTTCTGATCGTGGCCAACAACCCGCTGCAGAGCGAAACGGCAAATTCCAACGTGCAAATTCAGGCGTCTCTGCTGAGAAGCAACGCGACGCGTTTCCCGCCGCCTTTCGATAAACTGATTATCCAGGCTGCGAAGGAATTTGACGAGGAGTTCAAGGAAACCTCGATCACTCAGCTGAATGAAAAGCTGAGCACCCAGGTTGTTGGTGAATGCCGCAGGATCGTCGCCCGGAACTACCCGTTTGAAAACGGTCGCTCCGAAGTGCCGATGACGGAATTTGCCAAACTGTTCGCACCGACGGGAATCATGCAGCGGTTTTTCGATGAAAACCTGAAGCCGCTTGTCGATACCTCGACGCGCCCCTGGAACTGGAAGCCTGAAGTGTCTCAGGCGGACCGTCTGTCGAACGCAACGCTTCGGCAGTTCGAACGTGCAGACCTGATTAAGCAGGCCTTCTTCCCGACAGGAAACGCGTTTCCGTCCGTCGGACTTCAGGTGGTTCCGCGTGCCCTGTCTCAGCAGGCTGACGCGGCCAGCCTGGAAGTGAACGGCAATCTCGTACTGGTGACGCGTGGTCCCGGCTTCAACGCAGAAATCGAACCGTTGCCGGCCAATTTTGATTGGCCCAGCAACACGGCTACCCCGCGCGTTGTACTGGTGATTCAGCCGGAAGTGCCTGGCTACAGATCTCGTCGTGAAATCCATGGAGATTGGGCCTTCTATCGCTTCGTTCGCGATAACAGGGTCAGTTCCGGTCAGAACAAGTTCGTCGTGCGCGAAACGCTTGGCGGCAGACAGGTTGCCTTCACGGTGACGCTTAGAACGAATCCGAACCCGTTCTTCCTGTCTGCAGTCGGCGATTTCAGTTGCCCTACGAGCTTCTAGAATGGGAACCGGTTATTTCGGCAAACTGCCGGCACGAGCGGATTTTGTCATCGGGCAATGCCCTGCCGGCTTTCTGAAAAGCTGGGAGGCCTTCCTGATGACCGGACTGGCTCAATCCCGTCTGGATCTGGGCGCGGGGTGGGAGGAAGCCTTCATGACAATGCCGGTGTGGCGATTCTGGCTATTGCACACTTCAGAGGGCGACGAACCTGTTCAGGCCGTCGCCGGTGCTTTCATGCCAAATGTCGACAAGGTCGGCCGGACCTTTCCATTGACACTTGTCTGCGACATCCGACTGGAAACGCAGAATGGTCGGCCGGAAGAGACCTGGTACGACCGTGCCGAGATAATCTTGCGCGACACCTTGCAGGAAGATGCCAGCCTGGAAGACTTCCAAAAGGCTGTTGCAGGTCTGGAAACGCCACTTGCGGTGGAGGCAAGCGGCAAGACGGGCAGGGATGCCGAATTACCGACGATGCCAGGAACGGATGTTCTGTCATCCGAATTCTGGTGCCGTGCAGGAGAAGTGGGTTTTGAGTTTTCGTGTGCAGGCCTGCCGGACGCAAGCGCCTTTCGATGGCTGCTTCTCCCGGAATCCTACGCCGATACGGAAGCTCGACAGGACGTGGCAGGGAATAGTCATGGGCGATTTCATCCGGAGGATCATCGAACATGATCGAACAAATGGAAGCCTCTATGCGTGGCTTTGCGATTGGACTGACCCATGTTGGCCGGGTTCGGCAGCACAATGAGGACACGTTCTACGTTGACGAGGGCAAGGGCGTTTTCGCAGTGATGGACGGAGCGGGAGGCATGCATGACGGTGCGATGGCGTCCAGTCTCGTGCGTGAGGCCCTTGCCAGTATCGCTCAACCGCGCAGCGCGGAAGACCTTCTGGAGCAGTTCGAAAGCAGGTTGATTACCGCAAAGGACCGGATCGAACAGGCCGCAGCCAAGGCGAACGGTGCCGCCATGGGCACGACGATCGCCGCGCTTCTGATTTCCGGATCGAACTTTGCGTGCCTTTGGGCAGGCGACAGCCGCGTCTACCGTCTGCGCAATGGCCGTCTTGAACAATTGACGACAGATCATACCGAGGCGCAGGAACTGGTGGACCAGAACGTGCTGACGCCTGAAGAAGCAAGGACGTTCGCCCGCAGGCATGTTATCACCAGGGCGATCGGATCCGGGATCGAGCTTGAACTTGAACTGGTTTCCGGAAATCTGCGTCAGGGCGATCGGTTTCTTCTGTGTTCGGATGGCTTGACCGGACATCTGGACGATAGTGTGATTGGTACTTTCCTGATGAACGGCGCGCCGAAGCCGACGGCACAATGTCTTATCAATGGAGCGCTCGAAGAGGGCGGCTCGGATAACGTGACTGTCGTGATTGTCGATATCGATGCAATGTCTGCGCGCGAAGGAGTTCGCAACTGATGAACGTTGGTGCCCACCTGCTACCAGCCGGAACCCGGCTCAACAATCTCTATGAGATTGAAGAACATATTGCCGATGGCGGTATCGGGACGGTTTACAAGGCAAGGGACGTGGAAAGCGGGGATCCGGTTGCCGTCAAGGTCCTTCTCGCGACCTTCTCGCGCGACCCGATGATCCTGGATCTGTTCAAGCGGGAAGCAAAGATCCTTCGCAAACTCAAACACGACGCACTGACCCAGTACTACGTGTTCGCGAAGGAGCCTACGCTTGGGATTTATTACCTGGCGATGGAGTTCGTCAGTGGCCCGTCATTGAGCACGCGCCTTGAATCCGGTCCGCTTGAGCCGGAGGCGGTGGCACGGTTGATCAAGCGTCTGGCTGAAGCCCTGCAGGCGGTCCACGACCGGGAAGTGATCCACCGGGATCTTTCGCCGGACAACGTCATTCTCCAGAACGGCGATGTCGCGCAGGCCAAAATCATCGATTTCGGTATTTCGCGGGCAAACACGGGCGGGCCGACCATTATCGGTGACGGCTTTGCAGGCAAGGTCAATTATGTTTCGCCAGAACAGGTCGGCATTTTCGATGCCAAGGTGACTGCGCGCAGCGACATCTATTCGCTTGGCCTGGTCATTGCGGAAGCCCTGACCGGCAAACAGATCGACATGGGCGGCACGCAGGTGCAGATCGTCGACAAACGACGGCAGACGCCTCCCTTGGAAGGTATCGACAATCGTTTCCGTCCGTTGCTGGAGGCCATGTTACAGCCCGACCCGGCAAACCGTCCGGCCAGTATGAAGGAAATTGCGGACTGGACGCTAGGTGCTCCGATGGGGCGGCAGGACCAGGACCGCACGATCATTCGGCCATCTTCTGCGCCACCGCCGGAACAATCCGCACTGGATCAACCGCCGCCTCAGGCAAACTGGGGCAAGCGCATTCTGGTCGCCTTGTCGCTGCTCGGTTTCGCCGGTGTCGGTGCCGGGGGTGTCTATTTCCTGGTCGGTCAATCCGTGCCCGAGCAGGACCAGAAACCTGTGCTTGTGGCACCGCCACGACCGAATGCGCCGGACGCACCGTCGCAGCAGACGAATGTGACACAACAAACGCAGACGCCAACGACCCAGCAACCGGCAACGCAGCAACCAGTGTCCCAGCAGCCAACTGAAACGCAAACAACTGCACTTCAGTCGCCTTCAACACAAACGCCGGAAACGCAGGCGCCGACGACGCCGGACAACACCGTTCCGACAATTCCGACCACGCCTCCAGAGGAGACCGTCGACACGAAACCGGAACCGACCGAAACCGTTACCCGGCCACCGGTGGCAACCGATCCGCAAGAGACGCCTGAAAACGTGACCCCCGAAGACCGGATCCGGAACTTCGTGAGCAGTTACCAGGCGGGCGATTGCATGTACTTGCAGCCGATAGAGATCGCGAGCCGTTCCGCAGAGATTGAGGGATTTGCTTCCAGGACGCCGCCATTCATCAGTTTCGACAGCGACTTCACCCAGTCTCAGGGGTTTGAAGCGAAGATCCAGGTCAACCTTGTGAGCGATGCGCAATGTCCGGCGATAGCTTTTCTGAGAGGAACACCACAGGGAAACGCCAAGACCGAATTGCGTCTCGACATGCAGCGGACGGTCGTGCCGAACGGTAGCAACATGGCTGGCCGCATTTCCGGTTATGAACCATCAACGGGTGGGCTCGGGCTTATATTCGTCAACAGCAAGGGGGAGACGGTCAATCTGTCCCCATATCTGCAGACGGACGACCGGGGTGCCGGTTTCGTTGTGCCGCTGACCTTGAAAACGTCTACTGAAGAAACCGGCCTGATCATTGCCATGGTGGGCCCTGATATAACCAAGACGCTTTCTGAGCGCCGCGAAAACGATCCGGAAGACTATTTCGAAAAGCTGATGCAGGATGGTCCGGTCTTGCGGGCAACGGCAACCACGGTCAAAGTGGTGCCCTGACCGGGAAGAGACCTGGCGCAGCGGATATTCTGGCCAACCATGAAACGCTACACCAAACCGATCCATTTGCAGGAGCTGAAACCGCACCGGCGTGCGGACAGCTCCCTTGCATTGATCAACGTGGTGTTCCTGCTGCTGCTGTTTCTACTGGTATCCGGAACGCTGCGGCCACCCTTGCCTGAAGGGTTCGACTGGGCGGAAACGCAACAGAACGATGGCAGCGGCAAACTGGAAGGCAGTCTTGTGCTGGACAGGGCAGGGACTGTCTGGTTCGACGGTGAAGTTCTGGCTTACGACGACCTGGGTCCATTTCTTGAAGCTCGGCAATCCGACAGGCCCCACATGGTGGTTCAGGTCGACAAGCGAACCAGAATGGAGGCCGTTTCTGCGCTTGCCGACAGATTGAAAGCTGGCGGTGTGAAACGCCTGACACTGATGACTGTTGAGGCAGGTGCACCTTGACCGTTGTCGCCTATAACCAGGACCGGCAATGGGATATCCCGGGGTACGTCTGGCCGGCTGTTCTGGGCGTTTCGGTTGCCTTGCATGTTTCCGCGCTGATCTACGGCCTGCCAGCGTTGCCTTGGACGGAAGAAGCTCCCTTGCCACTGGTCGAGACCGAAGTGATCCTGGAAAGTGGTGGTCTGCCATTTGAAGATCTGGCAAGTGTCGAAACTGAAATCACACAACCGCTCGAACCGGACACTCCCTTGCCCGTCGAGACTTCTGTGCCAGTGGAAACGGTTGTCAATTCCGAGACTGCGGAGATCCTGGAGCCGGTATTGTCTGAGCCGGTGGTCACCGAAAGCCCAGTCAATACACTGGTTGAAGCCGTGCCGGTAACCGTTCTGGATCAATCGCTTTCGGACGACACGCCTATCATTGAAGCGCAAGAAGTCAGCCCTGTCGAAACAAGCCCGGTCACCGCAATGCCACCGGAGCAGCTTCAGGCGACTCAGCCTTCTGTTGTTCCGCAAACTGCCTCCACCGTTGTCGCAGCCACGCCTGTACCGGATGCGGTTGTCGCTGTGACGCCCGTCGCGCCAAGCGTTGTTGCCGGATCTGAAGTCACTCTTTCCGGTGCCGAAGTCCCTGTCACGGTGGAAGTGGTGCCTTCGGTAGCGGTTGCAACGGATATCGGTGAGGTTGCCGCCGCAGGTGAGACGCAGACGATCGTTTCGGCTGTGCAGGAAAGTCCTGTTCTGGCTCCGCTCGCAGTCGATCAGACACCTGCCGAACCCACTGGCAACGAAATCGTGTCTGAGGTCTTTGTTCCACAAACGCAGCCTTCCGTTGAAAGCCCGGGCATTGTTGCACCCGATACCAGCGTAACTGTCGATCCGGTGGTTACTGCGGAGGTGGATGCGGTATTGCCAGCGGAACAACAGGTTGCTGCCCTGCAGCCCACGGAAACGGAAACGCCCGAGCTAGCGCCCAATGCCTCGGTCTCTTCAACGGTCCCCGCAACGCAGCCTCAAGGGGAGTTGACAGAAAACGTGCCGCCCGTCGCGGTCGCTTCCATAGATCCACTGGCAAAGGTGTCGGACTATGTTGCCAGTTACAAGTTCGGTGAATGCACACATATGTCTGTTCTTGCAGCTGGTGCGGATACCGCGGAAGTTACGGCCTTTGGCGCAGGCATAGCGCCTTTCGCTATCTTCGATCAGCGCTTCAAGGCGGATCAGGGTTTCGAGGCAAAGATCGAAGTCCGACTGGTGACGCGCAGGCAATGCGCCTTGCTGGATGCCCTTGGCGTTTCTGAAGGCATTGAAGCTGCCGGTCTGGTCGAATTGGACCGGACGATCGTGCGCAGCGGAACTCCTGTATCCGGTGTGATTCAGCGTGACTTGCCGATCGAGCGGATTGCAAGCGCGGAACAGTCGGGACTGGATCTCAGCGGCAAGGGGCCACCTGAACTGTACCTGATCGATGATGCCGGGCAGATCCATGACGGCCGGGAGTTTCTTCTGCCTGCATCGAACAGTCAGACGGCAGGCGGCTGGCGCTTCAAGGTACCGGTGACGATGATTGCCAGCGACAAGAGTGACGAGACAGCGCTCGTGCTCGCAATCTGGAACCGCCCTTCAGAGCGGCAGCCTTCTCGATTCGGACGGCTTCCTTCCGAACGGGTGGCCGAGATACTGGCAGAGCCTGGGGTCTATTCGCTGACGGCGTTCAAGGTGTCACGCTGAGGGTTGCGATGATGAAGCACCGGCAGTGAAGACGCCGGTGAGGAGAACTTCCAGCGCGGCCCGTTCCTTTTCCAGCCTCGTTTCGAACCAGGTGACGGCAATGGATACCGGCATTGCAACGGCAAGGCCGCAGGCAGTTGTCAGGAGCGCTACCCAGATGCCACCGGCAAGCGTGGCAGGATTGGCGGACGCACCCGATTCCTGAAGGGTCTGGAACGTTTCGATCATCCCGAGAACCGTGCCGAACAGGCCGAGCAAGGGCGAAATCTGCGTCACCAGATCAAGCGCCTTCAGCCAACTGGCGAGGCCGAAGAGACGGTCGGCAGCCCTGGCAGAAATTTCCTCACGTAGTCTTTCTTCCCTGATGTCGCGCACCTGAGAGGACAGGGGCTGCTGATCCAGCATCTGGATGGCGTCCATGGCGCTGCGCACCAGTGCACCCGATAAGGACCTGTCCTTCAAAAGGTTTTGCGCGGCTTTGGTGCGTTCACCACTTCGCCATTGCGTAACAGCCTGACGAACAAGTCCGTGACGGCCAACACGGGCCGTGGAGAATTGAACGGTCTTGGCGAGGATGACTGCAAGCGCTGCAACGGAAATTGCGAGCAGGATGAGCACGACCGGCCCGCCAAGCTCCAGAAGGGAGGAAGATGTCTCGACCATGCGAAAGACGCTCCATCAGACGTTCAAGGGTAGGGTCAATCGCCGAATTCGATGGGTGTACGATTGCTCAGGTCCAGCAGATCCGGGCAATAGACATCGGTAATACTGGAAGGCACACAATTCATGACGTCGTTGATGTGAAGCCGCGAAAGGCTGTCGCATGCCTTCCCGGCAAGGTCGAATTGCAGGATCTTGGTTTTGCCGGCGGATATGCGGGAGAACTGAAGACGCAGAAACTGATCCACCAGGCCGTCCTTGTTGAAGGCAACCATTTCCAGGCCGAGCTTGTCCATGGGGCGTTCAAGGCCATTGGTCGCGATGATCGAAAGGCGGCAGCCGCCGTCCGCTGTCGGTTGCAACTGGTTGAGTTCGAGGCTGATTTTACCCGTCACTTGCTGTGCCTGTGCGGGTGCCGCCAAAATGGCAACTGCAATCGCTATAAAAACTCTTTGAACCAATATCCGCATCTTGTTCCCCCGGTTAATGCGTCAATGAATGTTGGAAAGGATTGTGAATGCCGGTCTTTGCCGTTCCTAATCGTAAGACAGTAGGACCGTCCAATCCTGTTTTCCCTCGGTTTCGACCTGAAAGAAATCTGCTTCGATCAGCCCGCGTTGCCAGCACTGATCGCCATCGAAAAGAACGAATTTTTCCTCGCGAATACAAAGCGTGATATCGCCTCCAAGACGGCTTTCGCCAAAACCGTCTGCCACGTGCAAATAGTAGCGTGCTTTCTCGAGAGGTTCCTGCAGCACCTGGCTGCAGGCGTTGGCAGTGATTGTCCACCAGCCTTCAGTCCGCATGCCTTCGTCCGTTTCATAGCCAATCGCGACGTTCACGAGATCAACGGACCCGTTGCAAACACGCAGGCCCGCGTGAGCAGCAGAGGTCGACAAAATTCCAGACAGCGCCACCGCCCCGAATAACGCGATCCCGCGTAACTCGATCCGGCGTCTTTGCCTAACCTTGCCGCTGTCGCGGTCCGTTTTCATGGTCGTGTTTCCAGTTTGCCAACCTGCTAAATACGCTAAGGAATTGCGAACCCGCGGTCAATTTAGGAAAGTCGATTGAGCTGAAGTCCTATTTCGGCGAAACTCGATTTTCGGAATGACCTGAAGACCCGGGATGGCCTGAGCCATGATCTCCATCGAAACACCGCTTGCAAGGCGAAAGCGCATTCCGCTGACACCTCTGATCGATGTGATCTTCATTCTGATCATGTTCTTTCTTTTGTCTTCCACATTTGGTGTCTGGCGGCCGCTGGAAGTTGCGCTTGGTGGTGGTGCGCCGGCAGGGGGGGCAGAGGCACAATCGAACGTCAGCGTTCCCGCAGTCCTGATCGTCGTGAAGTCTGTTCCCGGTGAAGATCTGTCCGCCGTGACTGTTAATGGAAATGAACTGCCACTTGCAGGGTTGGCACAGGAACTGAACCGGTTGGCAGAAGCTGGTGCCAGGGATGCTGTTCTTTTGCCTGACAAGGGAACCGATTTTCAGCAGGTCGTGCGGATTCTGGACGAAGCCCGAACCTCAAAGCTGACAAGCGTTCGGCTGCATCTCGATTGACAGGAACACAAGGCGTTCCTGGAATGCAAACGAACCGTTCGTGCGCAAAACCTCATCTGTGGCTACAAAAACGGCCCGGTTTTCAAGACCGGGCCGTTCTGGTTTGACATGTGATTACAAGTCGGTTGATCAGCGACCGATTGCACCGCCGATGATGCCACCCACAACGCCACCGATGAAAGCGGCTCCAGCCGGGTTGAAGTTACCACCGTTGTTGTTGTTGTTGTTCGCACGGCGAGTGGTGGTGTTGTTGGTGCGGCGCGTGGACGTCGCACTGCGAGAGGCGCTCGCGGCAGCCTGCTGCTTGCGGTTCACTTCAGCCTGGTAGACCGAATACTGCGTCGCCGTCTGTGCAGTCAGCAAGGCGTATTGGGCGGCGGTGAAGTAACCCGTGGCGACGATGCCGTTGGCAGCCTGCCATGCGCTCACACCGGCGCGGGTCTTCGGACCGAAGGCACCATCCGGACGGCCGACATCCTGACCAGCCAGGTTCAGACGGGTCTGAACTTCGCGGCGGGCAGTACGGTTCCAGCCGAGTGAAGCTTCGGTTGCCTCATTACCCGGAACGGCCTTTTGCGGGTCCGGCAGGGTCGCCACAACGCCCGTGGTGCTGGCGGCAGGAGCCGTTGCTGCACCCGGGACGACGGTCGGATTGACCGAAGCAACCTGGCTGCCGGCTTCGAGCCGCTTGATGGAATTGCGCGCAAAGTCCGCGAAGAGGCCTGAAGGGTAGGCATCCAGGTAAGCCTTGTAGTCAGCAACGGTGTTGCTGGACTTGGCAGTTTCCCAGATGAGCTTCTCACGTTCCCATGCAATTGCCGACTGGCTGGGGGAGGTCGTTGCTGCATTGTTGACAACCGGCTGCTGCGGAGCGGACGTCGCGGTGTCGCCAAGGGAGGCAACAGTGGTCGTCGCGGCCGGTGCGGCCTGCTTGTTCAGGAACACTTCGCCGATCAGAGATGCATTCACCCACGGGCGCTGCTTCTTTTCCGTCTCTTCATAGACTTCTCCGGTAACGCGAGTCATGACGGTCTGGATGGAAGCGTTCGGCGTGTCGATATGTCTGATCAACGCAGAGGTGAAGGGCGAGTTCGCACCGTCGCCGTCCAGGGCAACATCTCCCGGGCTGGTCGCGAATGCGATCACGGAGCCTTCGCCGCCGGTTTCCTGAATCTTGATTTCAGCAAGACCTGCACCAATGCTGCCGGAGCGGCTCGGTCCCATGCGGCGTGCGAGGGTGCGGGCCAGCGGATTGTCGCGGCAGGCATCCAGGAACACCATCTGTACCTTCACGTCCTTGGACATCTGGCGCATGATGAAATCAACGGTAATGGTTTCGAAGTCGAGCGAGGTTTCATCCTCGATCGTGGCGTCGATAGGGACCAGGTGATTCTGACCGGCGACCTGAAGGCCGTGGCCGGCGTAGAAGAGAATGGCGATATCCGCGCCATATGCCTTTTTCGCAAAATCCATGACGGATCTGCGCATTTCACCATAAGTCTGGTCCTGGCCGGCGACGACTTCGAAGCCGAGGGCCTTGAGTTTGGCGGCCATCTGCTCGGCGTCATTCGCCGGATTAGGAAGTTGTACTGTGTGCTCGTAAGCGCCGTTGCCGAGTACGAGGGCAACGCGCTTAGCCAGTGCCGGAGCCGTCCCTGCGAGAATTATTGCCAGCACGGCGATCATTCGTTTGAACATATCCTGTCCTCTCGTAGATCATGGTTGCCTGTCGGTTGAACCGATCTTTACACGAGGTCTTTGTCCTCTTGAGAGGAACAGGTACCCCGGATGGCACTATGTTTCTGTAATACGCGTCACAGGAACGTCAAATAGAAGAAGCTGTCCCTGCAACCAACTGAATCCGGACCGCAACGGTCCGTTGATGACCCCACTAAAATCAGTTGCAGACTATAGCCAATCCTTTTTCTAAAAACCACTTTTCAACAGACAGTTGCTGCCATTTTTTGAGTTACGTTAACGCGAAAGGACGTTAGGGAAGGTGGTAGCGGTTTTTTTGCCGGCCACAACTTGAAAACGGACCGGGTTTTTCGACCTGAAAAAACGCTTTGTGACTTGAATCACCGAGTTTGGGAGACTGTCTGGTAATCTGGTTTCATTGCAAATGCGCGTTTTCGCAGGCCCGGTTGAAGCCTGCACTCAGCGGAGAACACATTATGGCCGGAAGAGCAGATATTCTCAAACATATGAGAGCCAAGCATGTCGGCGTATTTCAGTCCGCAGCCCGGCTCTACAACGTTGCGATTCTGGTACGAAGGACAAACACAGCATCCCTTGAGCACGTTGGCGAACCCTACGCCACGCCCAAGCGTCTGGATTGCAAGGCAAAGACTGCGGATTTCGATGTTAAGCCCGTCGGAAGCAAGTGTCCGGACGCGCAGCGCAAGAGCTTTGCGGGCCTGGTAGTCGATCCAAAAATCGTTGGCGAAAAGGCCTTCAAAGCGAGCAAGATGGCAAAGGTGATCGAGGAATGGAGGGAATTTCAAAAACAGTTGCGACCGGAAATGGCAACCTTCGAACAGCAACGGAAACTGACCTACATTCCGCGTGGAGGCGTTTATTTCGTCGAACGCAATCCAGAAGACCCCTATTTCGGCTGTGTGAAGTTCTCGTCCAGTTCGCTTATCACCGCGGCCAAGTGTGTGCACGGAGACTTCGATCTTTACGGCATTGTCGATATGGACGCTCCTGACCAGATGATCCGCGTCAGAGAGGATCGCCTGGGTCAGAAGCACACGCGCTCGCCAAAGTTTTTTGACGTGCAGCATTTCGTCAACAACCGGCTCGGCATTGCCATGGTCTTGCACGGATCGCAGGAAACCTATGCGACGGAGCACAAGGATGACGACCTGGACATATTCTTCCCGAGTGGACGGATAGAATATGCCGGCCCTGCAGCCGCAGATATCGAAGCATTCTACAAGAAGGAATTTCCGGGGCGGACGTTGTTCCGCAAGGATGAACCTGCCCTGGATATAAAAGGCAGTTACGTATCGCCAGGTGCACTTTGACCAGTAGCTTACGCCAATGTCAGGTGCCTGCTTCTGAACCGGAAGGGAAGAAGTTGGCACGCCCAACGGGACTCGAACCCGTGTTTCCGCCGTGAAAGGGCGGCGTCCTAGACCGCTAGACGATGGGCGCGCGGTCGACGCGGCTGCGTCGTGGGGAGGCTTATAGGCGGGATTGGAGCAGCCCGCAAGAGCCTTTGCGACAATTTTTTGCAAGCCCGGAATCCCGGGCCTGCACCTGTTGAAAACTGTCAGGTTTTACCATTCGCCGGTATTGGGCATGGAGGCCCAGGGTTCTTTGATTTCAAGCGCTTCACCCTTTTGAAGCAGCTCGAAGGAGATGTTGTCCGGCGAACGGACGAAGGCCATGCGGCCGTCACGTGGAGGACGATTGATGGTGACACCCTTGTTCTGCAGGTTCTCGCAGAACTCGTAGATGTTATCGACCTCATAGGCGAGATGACCGAAGTTGCGGCCGCCGGTGTAGGTTTCCGGATCCCAGTTGTAGGTCAGCTCGAGAAGTGGCGCAGCGTTTGCCTTGCCGGCTTCGACATCGTCGGATCCGGCGAGGAAGATCAGGGTGAACCGGCCTTTTTCGTTTTCGTAGCGACGGACTTCCGTCATGCCCATCTTGTTGCAATAAAAATCAAGTGAGTCTTCAATGTTGGTCACGCGGACCATCGTGTGCAAATAACGCATGTCCTATCCTTTTCCTCAATCGAGGGATTTTCCAAACGGGCACCGGACCGGCCGATGAAGTGCATTGATACCTTGCCCGAAGCTCAGCGCTTTGTGGCACAGTTCAAGGAAGGTTCCTACCGGCAGATCGTTGCCCTGACCGGGGCGGGGATATCGACGGACTCCGGAATTCCGGATTTCCGTTCACCTGGCGGGATATGGTCCAAACGTCAGCCTGTTCAATACCAGGACTTTGTCGCCGATGAGGATAGCCGCCTGGAAGACTGGGACCGCCGGTTCGAAATGATGGACTATTTCGCAAGAGCGGAGCCGAATGCAGCACACCAGGCCATGACGAGCCTGGCGCAGGCCGGCAAGCTTCATTGCCTCATCACACAAAATGTCGATGGCCTGCACCAGCGAGCAGGGTTTCCCGATGACAAGCTTGTCGAGATCCATGGCAATTCCACATTCGCAACCTGTCTTTCCTGCGGGGCGCGGGCTGAACTGGAAGCTCAAAAGCCGATTGTTGACGCTGGGCAAAGTCCGAGATGTTCAGATTGCAACGGACTGTTGAAGGCGGCGGTCATAAGTTTCGGGCAGCAGATGCCGGAAATGGAACTGGAGCGGGCAGCGGAGGCTGCTGCTGCTTGCGATCTGTTTCTGGTGTTGGGCTCGTCACTTGTCGTGCATCCAGCCGCACAACTGCCGGCCATCGCCGTTCGTGGCGGTGCTGAACTGGTGATTCTAAACGGCCAGGAAACGCCGCTCGATTCTTACGCGTCAATAGTCATTCGAACACCTTTAGCTCAAACATTTGCGAGATTTGGCGAATAACCGGCCTGATTTCCGTAAATGGTCTGTGGTTAGTCCGACAATTTCCCTTCTCGCCAGAAAGCACAATGTTATCCTTTTGTTAGGAATCAGCTGGCTGGTGAGTCGAATTTTGCCTTCAGCTTAATGATGCGGACCAGAGACGGGACAAAAGGCTATGGGGGTTAAAACCGCACGGGAGCCCCGCGCACTCGAAACATTGACGGACGAAGTCGCCGTTGATGTTCTCGAGATTGCCGGAACAATTAAGTGGTTCGACGTCGGGAAAGGATATGGCTTCATCGTCCCGGACGACGGCGACGGTGATATCCTTTTGCACGTCACCTGCCTCAGGCGAGACGGGTACCAGACTGCTTACGAAGGCGCGCGGGTTGTTTGCGAAGTACTCGACCGGCCGCGCGGTCTTCAGGCCTTCCGCATCCTGTCGATGGACGAAAGCACGGCGACCCACCCGTCACAGCTGCCACCGTCGCGCACCCATGTTCAGGTTGTTCCCGAAAGCGGTTTCGAAAAAGCGACCGTGAAATGGTTCAACCGCGTCAAGGGCTTCGGGTTTCTGACCCAGGGTGAAGGTTCAGAAGACATCTTCATTCACATGGAGACGCTGCGACGCTTCGGCATCACTGAATTGCGTCCCGGCCAGGATGTGCTGGTGCGCTTCGGCGAAGGCCCGAAAGGCCGCATGGCCGCTGAAATCCGGCCGGTCGGGACAGGCACCCACATACCTGCCTCTCACTGACCCCGCTTTCCGTCATTCTGCACATTGACTCGGCCGGACATGTTCCGGCCTTTTTGTTTGCCGACCTTCAGGCAATCTTCTTTGGCAAACGGGAAGTGATATTCCAGTCTTGCCTTTGACTGCCAGTTTCCCAAACCGGTTCTGCCGGGTCTTTCAGGAAGTTTTCAGAATGCGTCCTTTCTTTCTGTGCCTCTCGCTTTTTGCCGCAACACTCTGGATTTCGCTCGCGGGTTCACCAGGGCAGGCGCTGGCGCAGGACCCGCAGCTGAACCTGCCGGTGGAAGAACTCGTCATTAGGTCTGGAGACAAGGAACACCAGTTCAAGGCGGAGGTTGCGGCGACGGACCGGCAACGGTCGATGGGATTGATGTTCCGCAAAGAGATGCCGGCGGAACGCGGCATGCTGTTCCTCTTCGAAGGGAAGGGCGACCGTTACTTCTGGATGAAAAACACACCCCTTCCGCTCGACATCATTTTCATCGACGCGAAGGGTTCCATCGTCAGCATCGCCGACAACACCACGCCTTTTTCCGAAGACGTCATTCCCTCGCTTGGTCCGGCGAAGTACGTGTTCGAAATAAACGCCGGTCTGGCGGAAAAACTCGATATCTCGGCCGGAGACAAGGTCAGCAGCCCGTCCATGGGGCTGGAATGAACCCGAGCTGTACCTATTCCAGCCTGCTCCAAAATTCTAAAAACATGAATTATATGCGTTGACCGATGAGGCGGCCAGACTGGCGACCGACAGGACCAGCAGGACACCCGTTGGTGCAGACACGGCGGTGATTACCGCGGAAGCAGAAAGCTCCATCACCGCACCGATGCACTGAGCCTTCTTTTTGTCTCCGCCTGCAAAGGACACGATAATACCTGTCTTGTTGACGACTGTGGCACTGACAGCAACCATCGCGGCTCCTGGCGATAACCTGGTGACACTTGCTAGATTCGCTGTCTGCTGGAATTGGCTCAAAGCAAAAGATCCCGCGCGAACAGCATTCTTTGTCCGACGGTTGGCAGAGGAGTGTCCAACGGCCATATTGGCTACACCCGCTGCTGTATTCGCTATCGACAGCTTTTTTTGGAAGATTGACGAATCTTCTGCGACGGTGATCAGCAGGTCAAAGGTAGCTTGGTATGCTTGCGGATCCTGAAGTATTTTCTGGGACTCGGATCCACCGAAGTCTTTTAGTGCCTTTGTGAAGTCATCTTTGGTGATCATCTAGTTCTTTTCCTGAAATCTATATCAAAAATTGTAATTGAGCTGATGTAACCGTTTTGGTATTTGAATCAATTGATTGGATACTTTTCATTCGGGAGAATGCCGCCAGTAATCTGGTTGATCAAGCAAATATACTGAAGTTCAGTTTGCAATTTCAAAGACCGTGACGGCACGATGCCTTGGCCGTCGCGTTTACGAGGCTCGTTCGCGGTCATCGGGCGTGCCGTTTTGCTTTTGTGTGCAAACTGAGAACAAAGTACGGGACATGTTTGTCAGGTTTTGCCCACAAACTCGGATATTCTTGGTTTGTTCTAGCTTGACGATGGAGTCTGTGGCCTATACATCCGAGCGCATCAACTGATCGGGGTATAGCGCAGCCTGGTAGCGCATCTGGTTTGGGACCAGAGGGTCGCAAGTTCGAATCTTGCTGCCCCGACCATTCATTCTCCTGAAAATCGATGTGATGCGGTGCGCGTGACCTGGGACTTTGCAATGCAAATCCATGCGCTTGCTGTGGTTCCGTGCCTAAAGGCCGGGATAACTAAGGCCAAGCTACGCAGGCGTCTTGTGCAACTTATCGCCGCATAACAGACTGGTCAGACGGGCGTTTCCAATGCCTGTGGGAGTGACGCCGCTTGCGACGGCATGCAGGCCGCGCCGGATGGGGCTGATGATACCGGATCCTGACGACCAGGCGACGCTGGATGTATCGGCGGCGATAGCCGTACTGCAGTCCAGAATTGAAAAGGCCGGGCTTTCTCTGAAGGAAAGCGCGGATTTTGCGCTTTTCGAAAAGACCGTCCGGAGCACCGAAGACAAATACCTGATGGAAGATTTTTCACCGCGGTTTTTCGACCTGCACGGGACGACCGCGTTCTGGGTAGGGGCCGTCAACAGCCATGGTAACGTCGTGTCTGTGCAAGCTGCAAAGGTGGAAGACCTGAAAGACAGGAGCCTTGCCGAGCACTGGCATCAGCAGCAACGCAGGATGTTTGTCGATCCAAACCCTCAGGTTCGCTTCGGGGCAGAGCACGCGCATGACGCCTATTTCATGCGCGGGCGTATCGTTTATCACGGCAATCTCTGGCTGAGACGGGACATCCGGGGGCAGGGCCTTGCCGAGCCTTTGACCCAGTTGGGGTTTCTGCTCTCACTATTGAAGTGGTCGCCGGACTATCTCTATGGCCTGATGGCCGCAAAAAGCGCAGAAAAAGGCTTCGGCATCCGGGTCGGTTACCGCAGGTTCGTGCCACGCGGAACGCATTGGGAGATTGCGCCTGGACATATCAGGCCGGACGACTGGCTGGTCTATGCCACCAGAGGCGATCTACACGGCCTTGTAAAACTTATCCTCAGGACGTCCGCTGAAGATCCTGAATGACGCCCAGGTAGGCGCAGAAGCGAAGATCGGATTGCAACGAAGGTCGCACGGCGACGATCAACCGCTCGAACGCAACTTCATAGAGTTCGCCATTGACCTGAATTTTCGTGTGGGCGTAGCCGTAATAAGGCGTGCCTTCCAAAGCCTTGCGATAACCTTCCGCCGAAGCCTTCTCAAGGTCCGGATCAGGTGTGCGCAGACCGCAGGCGGGTGTCGCCGGGCTTGCCCAGTCTTCGCCGAACAGGTGTCGCTGCCCACTTTCCTTGCCGACATAGAAGATCGGAGGGGGAGCGTTGCCGGGCATCTTGTCCGAGCAAAGGCTCAAATGAGGCAGGAACGGTTTCAGGCATTGCTGGATCTGAACCGCATCGGTCGACATGATGCTGTCGTAGAACGCAGACACAGCCGGGTCGGCAAGCCCTTTTTCAATGGCCTGTGTGCCGAGTTCCGAAAAATGAGTATCAGGGCGTGTTAGCACGGTCCTCTCTCATGTTTTGAATTGTTCCATCCGGCAAAAATCGACCAGCGACACCGCAAATCTTTCGCCGTTTGCCAATAAGCATTTCTACCGGTCGAAGGCTTTCAACAACAGCGACATGACATTCAGAAATTCGTCGCGTCTTTCCGGTGACAGATCGGTGGGGTCGGATACCGAATAGTCCAGTGTCAGGATCATGTCCCACATTTCAGTGAGATTGGCGTCGTCAATCGCCGCTTTTAGTTCGACCGGTGCAATTTTTTCCGGTGCTCTGGTAACCGGCCGAACATGTTCCGGAACATAGCCTTCCAGTCTTTTCAGAAATTCGTAATGCATGTCAAAGCCTTATCGTTTTGATCTTTGGATCGGCCCTTTCAGGCTGTCCGGCCCTGCGATTCTGTACTTTTTGAACCTGCACTGCGTTCCGAAAATCGGCGTCTTCCAGACAAGTTCACGTTAGGGTAGTTAATAGCATGAGTTGCGCCTCCGTGTCATGTTACGTGAATGTCATAAATCGCCTCTCCACCAACACCGTTAATACATACTTGTGCTGTTAAATGAGTCGTCGATGAACCGAAGATTGCGGGATGTGGCCAATATCGGTGTTGACACCGGCGGCAAAGGCGGGAAAAAGCTGCTGTAAAGAATTGCATCTCACATATTCAGACTTGAGGGCACTGTCACATGGTTGCGCGTATCTACCGTCCGGCGAAAACCGCCATGCAGTCAGGCAAGGCGAAAACCCAGAGATGGGTGCTGGATTACGAGCCGGAGGTCGCCAAGTCCGTCGAACCTTTGATGGGCTACACGTCGTCTTCCGACATGAAGCAGCAAATCCGGCTCTATTTCGAGACTTCAGAAGAAGCTGTCGCATATGCGAAGCGCCATGGCATTCCGCACAGGGTTGAGAAAGCCCAGGAACGCAAAGTGCGCGGGTCTGCCTATGCGGACAATTTCAAATTCAACCGGTCTGCGCCCTGGACCCACTGAACAAGAACGTTCGGCTCTTCTGACCTGTTCGGTAAGAGTTCGGATTGTCTGTTGAAAGCGCAGATTTCGAATCGACACGAGCCGGGTTTTTGACGCATTAGGGCAGTGGAGGCGATCGCCGGATCGGGTTGCCTCCGGACGTTTGGTCTCGATCCAAATTTGCATGAACGTCTGGCAGGCCTCAGAGATACTGCCTGATAGTCTCATCTGGGAACAGCTTGCGTTCCTGAGAAATTGGCTCCGTAGCTCAGCTGGATAGAGCACTCGCCTTCTAAGCGAATGGTCGCAGGTTCGAATCCTGCCGGAGTCGCCATCTCCTTGATTTTTTTGAAAAAAACTGATCTTCGATGCCTCTACCTTGCGTGGAAAGGCTTCCTGCCGTGCAGATGTCCTAAACTGGACGTTCAAGTCGGGTACTTGGAAAAAGCCTGCAAAAAACAAAAACCGCCGGCCCCTGCAATATAGGAGCACGGCGGTGTTTCTAGACCGCGATTCGCCTGAAGGTCAGAGCGTCTCGGACTTTCCCGATTCCACCTTCTGGCCAACCATGAGCGGCGTGATTTTTGTTTTGAGGATCATGTCCACATCCTCGGAACCATCTTCCAGGGACTGAAGAGCCATATCCAGGAAATAGGAACAGAACGTACGGCCGTCCTTGTCCGATTCTTTTTTCGTGTAGCGGATCATGCGCTTGATCGCCTCGATTGCAGGCTCCTGCTCGAGTTCAGTGCGGTCCGATTTGCTAACGGTCTTAGACATTTTACTACCCACCAGTATTTGATTTGCCGATTGCAGCGTCGCTGCTGTGACCATCCGATTAAAGCATGCTGTTGCAGCGTGAAATGAGCGTGATAAGGTGCTGTTGTGTTTCAGGTTGCGTGATATTCGCGGTTGCGCGAAGGCGACAGCTGAAGCGTGCATTTCAATTACGGGGAATTGATGGCAATCGCGTCCTGCTTTGCATGCCTTGGGCGGCCTTTGCTCCTTGATAGCGACCAGGAACCTGTGGCGGTCAAAACCCGCAAGGCTCTGGCGATCATGGGCTATCTGAGCCGCATGAGCGGCATGGCGTCGCCCCGGGAAGCACTGGCGGATTTGCTTTGGAGCGGGACAGACCGCCACAAGGCAATGCAATCCTTGCGTCAGGCATTGCGCCAGTTGAAAAGCGCCGAGGAAACGGCCGGCATCGATGTAGTGCGCTCAGCGCCAGGTCACATTCAACTCGACCCATCGGCGTTTGCGTCTGATCTCATGGCCATGAATATGCTTCTGGAACGTGGGCAGGCAGCTGATTTCCGCAAGGCGGGGGAACTGTGGCGCGGCGAGTTCCTGACCGGCTACGACGATATCGATTCTGAATTTTCCGAGTGGCTGACGGTCGAGCGTGAACGGGTGCGCTCAGAACTCATCAGCGCCGCCTTCAAGCATCTGAACCGGATATCCACGGAAGACGGGGGTGTGCAGGCAGAGGCCGGGGCGCGTTTTGTCCTGAAACTCGATCCCGCGTTTGAAGCGGCCCATCGCGTTCTTATTCGTCTCTACATGAATCTGGGCCAGCCCGAGCGCGCCGAACAGCAGCTCAGATCCTGCGAAAGGGAAATGCGGCTCCATCTGGATGCTGAGCCCGATGAGGAGACTCGGAAGCTGCTGATCGCATCGGAGGTCGATGCTTCTCCGGTGCCGGTTGGTAGAAGTGATGGCAACAGCGGCGGAAACCGAGGGTTCCTGCCAAATTACGATGACTTCGTTCCCTTGCCAGAAATTTCCATTGTCTCGTCTTCCTTGTTGAAAAAAGGGCTGAACGACGCGATCCATCTGCGAGAGGAAATCGTTTCCGGCCTTTCTTCGTTTCGGTCGTTCGAGCTGTTTGAATCTGAGTATTTCGGCGAAGAAAACGTGCCACGTCCAACCTTGATGGAAGGTCACGAACTTGGCTGTTATCTGCTCAGGTTTCGGCATGATGAGCGATCGGGCAAAGTGGTTGTCCAATTCGAGGACAGGGGCAACGGTCAGATTGTCTTTAACGAGATAATTGACCTGCAATACTGGGACGGTCTGGTGCCGGCTGCGAGCCAGATTGTGAGCCGCATCCATAACCACGCGACCAGCAGACTAAGAAACCCCGCGAAAACATCCGTTTTCGCCCGTTGGTGTCAGGCGGAAGCCCTGCTGTGGGATTTCACGCCGCAATCCGACGAAAAAGCGATGCGGTTGTTGGATGATCTGGAGCGCACAAATCGTTCGTTCTCGATGACGTATGCTGGCAAGGCGTCAATCATCATGAAGCAGGAATTGCATTTCCCGCTCATGGACAAGACGTTTTCCGGTGAAGAAAACAATCTTCTGAACCTTGCCGAAAAATCGATCAGGCTCGATCCCTGGCAGGCGGTTAATCAGCGCGTTTATGGTTGGGCACTTATTCTGTCCAATATGCCTGACGAGGCGCGAAGAGCATTCCAGAATGCCGGCCGTCTGAGCTCGGCTGATCCGGCCAACCTGATGTCCGTTGCGGAGGGCCTGGCTTTTTCCGGCGACATCAACGAAGCGCGCGTTACGGCCGAAAGAGCTTTTTCTCTCTTCGCGTTTGTTCCCCGCGTTTTCTACGAGTACCTGGCGAACATCTATTTTGCCGCGGAAGATTACGACAGCGCGATAAAGCAGATAGAGCGGGGAGCCGGGGTTGGTATCAGTGGCTTGACCACTCGTGTGGCCGCTTTGGTCTGTGCCGGGCGAGAAGAAGAAGCCATGCAAACGCTTGAACGCTTTGGTGAAAACCGTGCTGCCTTGCTGAAAAACTCTCCCGAGCTTGCGCAGGACCCCAAGAGCTGGAGAAAGAAGATCAATTTCTTCCAGAACGAGAAAGTGCGAAACGATTTCGATAAGGGCGCAGCCTTGGTGCAGCGGTTCCTGTTCGACGGTTCCGGTTCAATTTAGCGCGAACGTCGAAGACAGAGCTTTCAGATACTCCTCGTTGGCGCTGTTCAGCTTTTCTTCGTTCAGACGAAAAGGAAGAGCTACGGCGTTCGGATTGTTTTTCTGATCGACGATCTTGAACCGCATGAGCGCCACCGTCTCTTTCGGCAGGCCAATATTGGAAATTGCGGCTAACGGGTCTCGCTCGAGCTCGCGTCGGAAGTTTTCGTCGATCGCTGCCCTGGCGATAAGTTTGCCAAGGTCTTTGACGTTGCTCTGGTAGTAAGGAAATCTGGCCATCGTTACCCCAATCGGAAAAAACGACGGCCTTCCTGCGCGAAGCAAGAAGGCCGGAGACGTATCGTGACGACCTTACCGGCTTACTCCGGGACGTCTTCGTAAAAGCAATTGCCGAGAGCTGCTTTACCGAGTTCTTCGAAATATCTCTCATCGCCAGCAGCAACGCGCGCTGCATCGATTTCTGCCGGGATGATGAGGTGGACGAGGTCAGCAGTGTCGGCGAAGATTGCGGCATCGGAGTTGATGCCAACTTCAGCCAGGACTTCAGCCGGGTTGGCAACCAGCCGCTCACGTGCTGTGGCGTTCTGAATGATCGCGCCAAGTTTCGCGCCAATTTCCAGTTCAGTCCGGGAAGTTGTGTCAGCGTGCATTATGAGCCTCCGATAGGTTGAGTTGCAATGTGTCCTGCCTGGTGGTGGGATGGTCACCTGGCTTTTTGAAATTCGGTCAAACTTTAGTAAATAGTTATGTATTGAGACTGTTTACTACTGATCGACTGCTTTCGAATAGAATGTAGAACGAGGGAATGAACTCGCTCAATGGCAGTTTTGTTAATCTACGTTGTGTGCAATTGCAGGGTGAGGCGAAGTAAATTGCCATATCAAAACATAAGCAGCCGTCCCGCATCCTCACTGTTGGCGGCGGTGTCTCTTCTATGATCGTTGAAAGTGGATTTGCGGACGACGTACTTGCGGACCTGTCGCGTTTGGGCCTGATATCTGTGGAGCCGGGCGTTGAGGGAGATCGTGTGCGCTTGCTGGAGCCGGACCTTCGTCTTTTCCTGAAGCTGCTTTCGTCATTCTCCCCAAGACTGGTCCCGATGACACGCCCCGGATGCCCGGTGCATTTTTGCACGGGGTTGCTCAAGTCATCTGAAACTGATGCAAAAGAAGTAACTGCTGCAGGGGCACCAATTCCTGCCGGTGGACAGGGGGATGTCGCATCAGTTGCAGCCATTAGTTGTATTGGAGAGCTTTCCGAAAGGCTAACCCTTTGTAGTATCGGGATTAGTGACAATAGGATTTTCAATTACGACAAAAAACAACCTCAGGTAGATTTCGGTCGATTGCTTGGATTGAGTGAAGCCCAGGCAAGTGTCGCTCTCGGCAGGCTCCGTCTCGGGTGGGATCTTTCACGCGTCAACTCTTCAGACTGGTCATCTCTTTCAGACAGGCGTGTCCGGTTGCGGAATCTGCAGACTGATGAAGAGGCGCAGTGCCTTAGTTTGGGAATTTTGTTTAACGAAGCCGATGAGGTTACGGGCTTACGTTTGCCCTTTGCTTCGAGCGTAGGATGCGCTGTCTGGCATGACCTCGAGGGAGCGCGCGCGCGCGCGCTTCTTGAGCTTGTAGAGCGTGATGCAGTTGCGCAGGCCTGGTACAACCGCCTGGGGATAACTTCTCTACCTGAAGGCTATGTGAGGGAAATGCTCCCTCCTGATCTGGTCCAATATCTCGATGACCAGCCGCGGGAATGGGAGCTCTTGCACGTCGACACGGACCTGCCGGTCCAGGTGGTGATTTGTGTCTCTCATGACGTTTACGGCCGGGGGTGTGCGTTTGGATCATCCGCCGGTTGGGACACCGCACAGGCCTGCACCAGTGCAATTCAGGAAATGTTGCAATCGGAAAACGCGCTCTCTCTGATGGACAAATCCTATCCCGCCAGTCACGGCACAAAAGAAGCGCTGAGGTCTCTACCCAGGCAGCTGGCGTATGCCAGAGAGCGCGTGATTTTCGAAGATCTGCCGTTGCAGGGTGCGGTTGCCACGCGTCCTGAGGTTCTGGAGAAGACCTCAACTTTTGAAAGCCTGCTTCAGGGCTGTTTCGACCGCGAGATCAGCCTTTGGGAGTTTGATGCGACCCGCCAAGACCTTGCAATTCCCTGCATCAAGCTGTTGTCCCCCGAGCTTTGCAGTTGGGAGCCAAGGTTCGGCAAAAAAAGGTTGTTCGACGGGGTTGTAGAGCGTGGTTTGCGAGACATACCTGCGTCCGAAGCCGAATTTGCCGCCCGACCATTTCCCTTTTGAACGATTGACAGGCTGATGCGCCGGCCTTAATAAAATATGAGCTTTGCATTCATGTTTTGTTTGCGAGGCGTCCGGATGACAACTGGGTCATTCGATCTCTGGAAGAAGCCTTTTGGCGGAGCTTGGCTCCGCCCTTTTTCCAGGTGCCTTGTTATCGGACGGTCGGTCGGCCGTCCGCATAAGGGCGGGACAGTGTCATCACCCAGAAATTGCGCCATTTGCCATTGTTGCGGTTTGTTCTGGCAATACCTACCCGTGTCACGTAGGGGTTGAGAAGGTTCTTGTTGTGGCCTTCTGAGCCTTGCCAGCCACGGAAGGCTGCTGCCAGATCAGCGTATCCCGCCCCCAGGTTTTCCGCGCCTGCGTAATTTGCGTATCCTGCCTTGTCGAGCCGTTGTGACAGACCGAAGGCACTGTGAGCCCAGGTGTCCATACTGTCGCGCTCGGCGATATGGCGTGCCATCTTTTGGGAAACGACATCCAGTTCCGGGTCGTGGCGCAAAGCGGGCAGGCCTTTTTGCTGCCGGTAGGCGTTTATCATCGACAGCATCTGCGCCTTGTCGACCGGCTGGTCCGTCAGCACTGTCTTGTCTTCAAGGTCGCTTTTTCCCGGCAAGGCGCCGCAGGCGCCGAGTGAGGCCGCGAAAAGGCCAAGCAGCAACAGCGCCAAGAAGCGTTTGGGCAGGGCGATTAAGGACATCAGGTTTCATCTCCCGGCCAGACGACGCCTTCATCGGCGAAGAAATGGTACGGGCCAGGATACGCTTCCACGTAGGCCATATGTGACACCACTCCGGTTTTCGGCGAATGATAGTGGAGAAAATAGGCTGCGGGTTCGAAGTTGAACATGGCGGGGCCGTCTTCCGTCAGGTCGAGGACGACCTGGTGTCCGGTACTGGGAGCAAGCGTCATCACCTTTCCGGCAAAGCTCGCGATGATCGGACGGTGAAGATGACCACACAGGAAGCGCGCAACATGCCGGTGTGGCGAAACAACTTCTGCAAGCGCATCGGCATCCACAAGTCCGATGTCGTCCATGTGTCGGATCCCGGAAAGTGCAGGCGGGTGGTGGAGGGCGATCAGCGTTGTCTTGTTGCTTTCGCGCAGCCGGCTGTCGAGCCAGTCAAGCTGTGCCTGACCGAGCCGACCACGCGGATCACCCGGAATATGGGTGTCCAGCGCAATCAGGCGGATATCGCCGATGTCTGCCGTATAGCAGATCTTGTCTTCAAGGCTGCCTGAAAGACCTGGAAAGCTGCCGAGCTCGCGGCGCATGACTTCTGTGCCGTCGTGGTTCCCGGGCACAAGATAGACAGGCATGTCGACGCGCGAGAGGATGGAGCGGGCGAGTGCGTATTCCCTTGGATCGTTTCTGTCGGTTATATCGCCGGTTATAACGAGAGCATCAGGTTTCGGGGTGAGACTCTGCAGCGACTTGATCGCGCGCTCGGCAAGCATATTGGTGTCCGAAACGCGATAGCAGGGCAAACCTCGCGGACGCAAATGCAGGTCCGTCATATGAGCAATCAATGTCATGGAAAACCTTGTGACTCGTCAGGTGGATCATCTGCCCGGACGATAACCGTGCGTTCGAAGAGGGCAAGCACTAGTTTCCCTTTTTGAAAAGCTCATGTAGGAGAAGCGTTCAGAAACGGGCGGGCAGGGGCGACCGCCCAGACGCAGGATACCGGGCGCAGGACACCGGACGCAGGAACTGGACAGAAAGTTGATGTCGGACACGCGCGACGATCAGAAGCCCGAGGCGGCAGGCAAGGCAGCCGGGAATTCCGAACGCAAGGACAACGTGGACAGCCCGTCGGCTGCCCCGGTTCGAAAACCGGTCTGGTTGCATATCTTCGGCCACGACATCACTGCCCCGTTCCTCCTGTTGCTCCTGTCGCTTGCCTTGTTCGTACCAGGTCAATGGACGGTACCTCCGCTGGACAGGGACGAACCGCGTTTTACCCAGGCAACCAAGCAGATGCTGGAAACGAACGATTACATCGACATTCGTTTTCAGGATCAGGCACGACACAAAAAACCGGTCGGGATTTATTGGCTTCAGGCAGCTGCCGTAAAGCTGACAGGGCAGGGGGCGGACGCGCCGCTTTGGGCTTATCGACTGCCTTCCGTCATAGCCTCGATAATCAGCGTTCTGGCAACCTTCTGGCTTGCACGGGCATTCATGGGGCCTGCCGGTGCGCTGTTGGCGGCAGGTTTCGTGGCGCTGGCGATCATTGTCGGCGTCGAGGCGCGACTGGCAAAAACTGATGCCGCGCTGTTTGCAATGATCATAATAGCGCAAGGTGCCTTGGCGCGGGTCTGGTTGAAGGATCCGGATAAGCGGCTATGGGGTCTTGGGTTCCTGTTCTGGACTGCACTTGCGGGCAGTGTGCTCATCAAGGGGCCGGTTGGACCCATGGTGATTGGCCTTACGGTTGTTGGCCTCATGGCCATGAAACGGAAAGCTGCATGGTTCAAGGGAACGGCGCCAATCGCGGGTCTGCTGTGGTTCGTGCTGCTCGTCTCACCCTGGTTCGTGGCAATCTGGATCGCGACGGACGGAACGTTCTTCACTGAAGCCATCGGCAAGGACCTCCTTGGCAAGGTCGGGCAGGGGCAGGAAGGTCATGGTGCACCCCCGCTTACCCATCTCGGGGCGATGTTCGGCATATTCTGGCCTTTGCCTGCATTCTTCGTGATTGCCTTGCCGCTCATCTGGCATGAACGAAAAAGTCCGCTGGTGACGTTTGCCGTTGCCTGGTTCGTCCCAAGCTGGATCGTGTTCGAGCTGGTTGCAACGAAGCTTCCGCATTACACGATGCCGCTGCTGCCTGCGCTCGCGCTACCTGTTGCTGCTGCGCTGATGGAGGGGGCTGGCGCCACGACGAGAACGTGGCTGCGTTGGGTAGCGGCAGTGTTGCTGGCGGTGCCTGCGTTGGGGTTGGCCGTCGCCGCGTTTGCCGGTCCTTTTGCCCTGGGTGTCTGGCCGTCACCTCCCGGAGCCGTTCTGCTTGCAGTGGGAGCTGTTTTTGCGATTGCAGCAGCATCCCGGGTTCTGCGAGGACCGGCACTCTATGCTTTCCCCGCCATCTGTCTGACAGCGATCTGCGTCAGCATCGGGTTTTGGGGCTTTGTCGGCCCAGCTCTTACGCCGATCTGGGTCAGTCCGCGCCTTGTTGCGGCCATGGACGAAATCCCCGGTTGCGCAGACAAGTCGAACCGTCTGGTCGTGACTACCGGTTTTCACGAACCCAGTTTCATATTCCTGGAAGGCACGACGACAAAGATCGTTTCGGCGCAGGATGCCGCCGCCTTTCTTGCTGCCGATGAAGCCGCGAATCCAGCTAGCTGCCGCATAGCGGCAATAGAAAGCCGGGAAGAAGCCGCGTTTTTGGCCGCCGCAAAGGAGATTGGTCTTGTGCCGGAGGCTGTAAAAAGGGTAGACGGCCTCAATATCAACGGCGGGGACGATGTCGATATCGGGCTTTATGAGAAGTCCGTGCCGACGACGGTTTCAGAAGACGGCAATGAGCAACAGCAGTAAATTTGTCTGGCATGTTCTGGCGCGCATGCGCGGGAATTCTCGGCGGGCTGCAATACTGTTTTCCGGTCGCAGGGAACGTGCGCGCCACAACAGGGATCCGCTTCCTCCCGGGCAGCGGCCGCAGGATATCCTCGCAGTCCTCTTGTTGACGGTTGGCATTGCAGTCGTTGCGTTCGATGTTCCGACCTATCCGTGGCTGCGCTCCCTCCCGGGCGAATACCGGGCCGCCTTCCGAACCTTCACCGATATCGGCAAGGCCGACTGGATCCTCGTTTCTACCGGTCTATGCTGCTTGTTTCTGCTGGCGCTGGATGCCGGGCGCTACGCATTCCGCCTGCGCATGGCAATCGGCGCAGTGTTCACTTATGCGGCCTTCATCTTTTATTCAGTCGCCGCGACGGGGCTTCTGGCCATTGCATTCAAGTGGTCGCTCGGCCGGGCGCGTCCCAAGCTTTATGAGGAAGTTGGTCCGGTCCGCTTCGACTTTTTGGCCTTCGACGGCACCTTCACCAGTTTCCCCTCTGGTCACTCGACCACTGTCGCTGCACTTGCAACTGCGCTGGCCTTTATTTTCCCGGCCTACCGGTGGCTGATCATTGTTGCGGGCTTCTGGCTTGCGTTCAGCCGCGTCATGGTTGGGGCGCATTACCCCAGCGACGTCATCGCAGGCACGCTATTGGGGATGACGTTCACCTTTTTCACGGTTCGTGCCATGGCCCGGCGGCGGATCGGCTTTCACCTGTCTTCCTCCGGAAAGATTGTACCCAACATGAATGTCCTGTCTGCCAAGGCCTGTGTGAGGGCTGTCTGGCAGGTTCTGCGCGGCCAGCGAGGCGCTGACCGTGTGGAAGCCGAGGTCCCTGCGGCAGACACGACAGAACGGACAAGCGCATGACACAAAGCTATCTGGAAGCTGTTGCGGCCAGCAAGGGCGCGCTCGCCGTCACGGTCGTGGTTCCCGCGAAGGACGAAGCGGAAAACCTGCCCATCCTGCTGGATGAAATCGAAGCTGCATTGCAGGGCAGGCGTTTCGAGGTCATCGTTATCGACGACGGCTCGTCCGACGGCACGGATATCGTGTTGCAGGATTACGCGGCAACCCATGACTGGCTGCGGCCGGTCAGGCACGAGAAGTCTTGTGGCCAGAGCTGCGCGGTGCGTACCGGTCTTTTGAATGCGAGGGGCGACGTCGTCGCGACCATAGACGGCGATGGCGAAAACAACCCCGCCTATATTCCAGCGCTTTTGGACGCTCTCGACGCTGCCGGCCCGGCAGTTGCTCTTGCCGCCGGGCAAAGGCTTGGCCGCAAGGCCAGCCTGGCCAAGCGCTATGCGTCGAAGTTTGCCAACAAGCTGCGCGGCGCGATCTTGCGGGATAACACTCGCGACAGCGGTTGCGGCCTGAAGGCCCTGCGCCGGGAAGTGTTCCTGCAACTGCCGTACTTCGACAGTTGGCACCGGTTCTTGCCCGCACTCGTTATCCGCGAGGGTTACGGTGTCACCCATATCGACGTTCAGGACCGGCAGCGGCGCCATGGAACGTCTAAATACGGGATCTTTGACAGGGCGCTGGTCGGTGTGCTGGATCTGTTCGGAGTGTGGTGGCTACGCCGCCGCCGCAAAAAAATTCCGGATGTCCGGCCGCTGACCTGATTAATGCCCCAATCCGGGTGGAGAAGCCCGCCGACCTTTCAAAAACACTGACTGGACCTGAGACATGAGCGCTCTATACGAATGGATCCATGCGGTTTTCATCGCGCAATTGGACTTCTGGATCATTCTGGGTTTCTTCGCCCAGGCCATGTTCATGATGCGCTTCGTCATCCAATGGATCGCATCCGAGCGCGTCGGCCGCTCAATCGTGCCGGTCGCTTTCTGGTTCTTTTCCGTTGCAGGTGGGTCGCTGCTGCTGATCTACGCCATTCAACGACAGGATCCGGTCTTCATCGCCGGTCAGGGACTGGGTCTGCTAATCTATTTCCGGAACCTGTGGCTGATCTTCAAGGAAAAGCGGAACGACCCTACGATTTGAGCCGTTCCGCCGTTCGCTCGACAGTCTGTCAGCCGAATGCCTTCGCCAGTGCCTGATCCAGATCGGCAATCAGATCTTCCGGGTCTTCCAGGCCGATGTGGAGGCGAACCGACTGGCGATCCAGGTTTACCGGGGTTGCCGTGCGGCCGCCCTTGAGGCGAACCGGAATGGCAAGGCTTTCAAAACCACCCCACGAATAGCCGAGACCATAAAGCGTGAGCGCATCCAGGAAGGCGTAGGCCTGTTCCTGTGTCGTGCTTTCACTGAAGTCAAAGGCGCACAGGCCCGAGGCTCCCGAAAAATCTCGTTTCCAGAGAGCATGACCAGGATCCGATTCAAGGCCTGGATAGCGGATGCGATCGATGTTGGGCTGGTCCTTCAGCCAGCCAAGAACGGCTAGTGTGTTGCGCTGGTGCCGTTCAAGGCGCACGGACAGAGTTCTGAGGCCTCGCAGGCCGAGGTAGATGTCATCCGGCGCGACGTGGCACCCCATGGCACCGCAGAACGCATCCAGTTTTTCCCAGGCGCGTTCGCTGGCAGCGACCGTACCGAGCATAGCGTCGGAGTGTCCGACAAGATATTTGGTGCCCGCCTGGATCGACAGATCGACCCCCATGGACAGTGGCTGGCAGTAAATCGGGCTCGCCCAGGTATTGTCCATCAGAACGGTCGCGCCGATGGCACGGGCCTCGGCGGCAATCGCCGGAACATCCTGCATCTCGAAGGTGAGGGAGCCGGGTGCTTCGGTGAACACGGCTGTCGTGTTTTCCTGGAACAGTGACTTGATATCGGCGCCGATCTTCGGATCGTAGAAGGTCACGGAAACCCCGATGCCTGGCAGAACAGTGTCGGCGAAATGGCGGGTCGGTCCGTAAGCCGTATCGACAATCAGGATGTGGTCACCGGATTTCACGCAGGACAGGATGGCCAATGCAATGGCATTCAAACCCGAATTCGCGATCTTGACCCCGGCTGCCCCTTCGATCTCCTTCATGGCCCCTTCAAGGGAGTCCGTGGTCGGGTTGCCCCTGCGGGCGTAGGAATAGGTCTGGGCACCCGTCACCATGGTTTTGGTGTCGGGGTAGAGAACAGTCGAAGCATGCACGACAGGCGGATTGACGAAACCGTGAAATGCAAGCGGGTCGCGCCCTGCATGCGCCAGTTTGGTATCCTGCCTCAACGGCGGCTTGGAATTGGTGGAAGACATGAAGGCTCTTGGGTGTGTGTTTTGCGAGAGGCGGCGCGACATGAGCTGCCGTGCGCCGAGCGCTCACTTTAGTCATTCGCGTCATGGTCGCAACCGCCATTTCACGTGTTGTGCGCGGGTCTTTGTGTGGAGAATTTTTCGATTAGCGTTAACCTTCGCAAGGTCTCCGCTAAATGCATTGAACCCTTTTTAGGCATTGAATGAATTCGATTTAGACATGTTCGCTGTTTGTGCATCCAACCTGATGGCAAATGGCGGATAGCTCGAGAAATTTGACGAGATATCTGCAGCAAGTACTTGACCCGAACAGCTAAATGCCATCGTATGGAACCGTTGGGTGGGACGAAAGATATCTGGAGGAAGCAGCCGTCAAGGCTGGCATCCGTCCGGTTACAAGAGACGGAGAAGATGTCTTTCGAACAAACCCGGCATAATAAAAGTATGGGTAACAAATAAAGGCTGCATATCCATGTCCAATAAATTCCTTCCGCTCGTAATCGGCGCTGCTATGGGAGTCGCCGCGACGACGGCTGCTGGTGCAACGACGCTGGAAGACGTCAAGGCAAAGGGCTTCATTCAGTGTGGCGTGAGCCAGGGTCTGCCGGGTTTCTCGAACCCGGATGCTCAGGGGAACTGGACCGGTATCGACGTTGACTACTGCCGCGCTATGGCTGCAGCAGTGTTCGGCGATGCGTCCGCTGTGAAATACACTCCGCTGTCCGCAAAAGAGCGTTTCACCGCGCTTCAGTCCGGCGAAGTTGATGTTCTGTCCCGTAACACCACCTGGACCATGTCCCGCGACACCCAGCTGGGTCTGAACTTTGCTGGTGTGAACTACTATGACGGTCAGGGCTTCATGGTTCGCAAGGACCTGGGCGTGACTTCCGCACTGGAACTGTCCGGCGCTTCGGTCTGCACCAACACCGGTACGACCACTGAGCTTAACGTTGCCGACTACTTCCGCGCCAACAACATGCCGTACGAAATCGTCGCCTTCGAAAAGGCCGACGAAGTTGTGGCTGCATACGACGCCGGCCGTTGCGACGTTTACACCACTGACGCATCCGGCCTGTACGCACAGCGCCTGAAGCTGACCAACCCGGGCGACCACATGGTCCTGCCGGAAATCATCTCCAAGGAGCCTCTGGGTCCGGTTGTCCGTCAGGGCGACGATGAGTGGTTCAACATTGCAAAGTGGACGCTGAACGCGATGCTCAACGCAGAAGAGCTCGGCGTGACCTCTGAAAACGTTGACGAGATGAAGTCTTCCGACAACCCGTCCATCAAGCGTCTTCTGGGCGTTGAGGGCGCATTTGGTGAAGCTATCGGCCTGCCGAACGACTGGGCTTATGCGATCATCAAAAACGTCGGTAACTACGAAGAGTCCTTCAACGCCAACGTTGGTCCGGACACTCCGCTCGGCATCTCCCGTGGCGTAAACGCTCTGTGGAACGACGGCGGCTTCATGTACGCACCGCCGGTCCGCTAATCCTCTTCTTTGATTGAGGATTGAAGGGGTTCCGGCGGTTGTTCTGCCGGAACCCTCAATAAATTCCACGCAATAAAAACCGGACAACATACCCGGCAACCGCGTGGGGGAACAGACTGCTTCCGTCGATAGGGGAGTGCCGACGAAGTTCGGCCAGGGAAGCAGGTCAGACACGATTGAGGAGAGGCTGCGTGCCGGGCTCTTTCGTGAAAACTTGGGCGAGGTTCTATGTCAGTAATGGAGCAGGACTCGGCGGGGGCGCCGGCGCGTGCTTCGCTGTTGAACGATCCCAAAGCGCGCGGCATCTTTTACCAGCTGCTGCTGGTCGTCGCGCTGGTGACTTTGGGATATGTCATCGTTTCGAACACGATAGCCAACTTGGAGAGGCAGAACATCGCCTCCGGTTGGAGCTTTCTAGAAAATACAGCCGGGTTTGGAACCAACCAGTCACTGGTTTCCTACTCTGAGACATCAAGTTACGGAAGAGCGATCTATGTCGGCTTCCTGAACACTCTGCTTGTGGCGGGCGTAGGTATCTTCTTCGCCACGATCTTTGGGTTCATCATCGGTATCGCCCGCTTGTCGAACAACTGGGTCATCAGCCGTCTGGCGTATTGCTACGTCGAGCTGGTCCGTAATATCCCGCTGCTGCTGCAGATCTTTTTCTGGTACTTCGCGGTGCTGCGATCGATCCCCGGCAAGCGTGAAAAATGGTCGTTGTTCGACACATTCCACCTGAATATTGGCGGTCTTCGGCTTCCCAAACCCATCATGGGGACCGGATCGGAATGGATCGGCTATGCGTTCCTGATCGGGATAGCAGCAGCGTTCCTCGTGGCACGTTGGGCGCGCAAGCGTCAGGAGGCCACAGGGCAACCGTTCCCGTCATTCCTGACGGGGGTCGGATTTATTATTGGGCTGCCTTTGCTGACGTACTTTGCAACCGGCATGCCGATCACTCTTGAACATCCGAACTTCGTCGAAACCGGGCCAATCCTGCGTCAGGGGTTCGAGCTCAATGTCGGGCTCAATATTATTCCTGAGTTCCTGGCTCTTACCGCAGCCCTGGCAATCTATACCGCATCGTTCATCGCAGAGATCGTACGTGCCGGTATTCAGGCGGTGAGCCATGGTCAGACCGAAGCAGCGCATGCACTAGGTTTGAGGAACGGACCGACGTTGAGACTGGTGGTCATTCCCCAGGCGATGCGCGTGATCATTCCGCCGCTGACGAGTCAGTACCTGAACCTTACCAAGAATTCTTCACTGGCAGTTGCCATTGCCTATCCGGACCTCGTCTCGATGGGTGGAACGGTGCTCAACCAGACCGGCCAGGCGATTGAAATCATCGGTATCTGGATGGTTGTCTATCTGTCGCTCAGCCTCATCACATCGGCCTTCATGAACTGGTACAACCAGCGCATGGCGCTCGTGGAACGGTAAGGAGCGCAAAATGGCTAACACTGATATGTTCCAAATCAGAACCGAGGAGGCGCCGCGACTGCCGGCGCCGATCTCGACCACCGGCGTCATCGGCTGGATGCGTCAGAACCTGTTTTCGTCCATCGGCAACACCGTTCTGACTGTAATCGGCATTCTGATCGCCTACTCACTTATCGCGCCTTTGATCCAGTTCGCATTTATCGATGCTGTCTGGAGTGGCGACAATCGCGAAGCATGTCTGCCGCAGGACGGCGGCCATAGCGGTGCCTGCTGGGCTTACGTGGAAGCATACTTCCCGCAGTTCATCTATGGCCGGTATCCGACCGAGGAAATCTGGCGGGTGAACATCGTCTATTTCCTGTTCGCGGTGTTGCTTGTACCGCTTGCAATCCCCAGCGCACCGTTCAAGAAAATCAACGCAATCCTGTTTCTGGTCGTCTTCCCGATCATCGCATACTTCCTGCTGACCGGCCTGGTCATCGGAGATGCGGTAATCCTGCCGATCGTTGAAACAGCGGTTTGGGGCGGTTTGCTTGTCACGCTTGTCATCGCGGTCACGGGTATTGTGGCCTCGCTACCGCTAGGTATCGCGCTGGCGCTTGGACGTCGATCAAGAATGCCGATCATCAAGCTTGTCTCGGTTATCTTCATCGAGTTCTGGCGCGGTGTTCCGCTGATCACAGTTCTGTTCATGTCGTCGGTGATGCTGCCGTTGTTCCTGCCGGAAGGCGTGACCTTCGACAAGCTGCTGCGCGTTCTGATCGGCGTGACCCTGTTCTCTGCCGCCTATATGGCAGAAGTGGTCCGTGGTGGCCTGCAGGCCATTCCGAAGGGACAATATGAAGGTGCCATGGCGCTCGGGCTCCGGTTCTGGCCGATGATGTATCTCATCATTTTGCCGCAGGCTCTGAAGCTCGTGATCCCCGGGATCGTCAACACCTTCATCGGATTGTTCAAGGATACGACTCTGGTTCTGATCGTCGGCATGTTCGACCTTCTCGGCCAGATCCAGTCGTCCTTCACGGATCCGACATGGTCGACGCCCAGCACCGGTCACACGGGTTACCTGTTCGCTGCAGTGGTGTTCTGGACCTTCTGCTTCGGCATGTCGCGCTACTCCATCTTCATGGAGAAGAAGCTTCATACAGGACACAAACGCTAGCAAACCGCTTCCGGGGCGCGCGATGAACCGCGGCGCCCCGGCCACAGGACACTCTTGGAGTTAAAAACTATGTCTGAAAACGCTGTACGCGACGAGGAACTCGCAGCCGATCGTTCCAGAATGACCATCTCCGATACGGACGTGGCTATTGAAATCAAGAACATGAACAAGTGGTACGGGGATTTCCACGTTCTGCGCGACATCAACCTGAAGGTCATGCGCGGCGAACGTATCGTTATCTGCGGACCGTCAGGTTCCGGCAAATCCACGATGATCCGTTGTATCAACCGTCTGGAAGAACATCAGGCGGGACAGATCCTTGTTGATGGCATCGAGTTGACGGACGATCTGAAAAAGATCGACGAAATCCGCCGCGAAGTCGGCATGTGCTTCCAGCACTTCAACCTGTTCCCGCATCTGACGATCCTGGAAAACTGCACTCTGGCTCCGATCTGGGTTCGCAAGATGCCCAAGAAGGAAGCCGAAGACATCGCGATGCACTATCTCGAGCGCGTCAAGATCCCGGAGCAGGCCAACAAATATCCGGGGCAGCTGTCCGGTGGTCAGCAGCAGCGCGTTGCTATTGCACGGTCTTTGTGCATGAACCCGAAAATCATGCTGTTCGATGAGCCGACCTCGGCGCTCGATCCGGAAATGATCAAGGAAGTTCTGGATGTGATGGTCGGACTTGCCGAAGAAGGCATGACCATGCTGTGCGTCACTCACGAAATGGGCTTTGCCCGCAAGGTTGCAAACCGCGTTATCTTCATGGATGCGGGGCAGATCGTGGAGCAGAACGAGCCGGAAGAGTTCTTCACCAATCCGCAGCATGAACGTACCAAGCTTTTCTTGAGCCAGATCCTGCACCACTGATCGGCTAAAGACTGCGGATGATGAAACTGCTGCGCAGGTTCCTGATTGGAATTTGCCTTGTTGTCTTCACTGCTGTTGTAGCACTGGGCCTCGGAGCACTCGTTCCGAGGCCTTTGTTCGATTCCAGGCCGGTTATGGAAGCTGCGCAAAGTTCAGCAGATAAACGGCGTATTCTGATACTCAACAATCCCATCCATACTGATATCGCCCTCCCGGCCGATCCGGACGTGCTGGAGGCGTTCGGATTCGTATCGGATGGCGGGCTGGAGCTGGATTATCCGGGTGTTTTCTGGATTGCTTTCGGCTGGGGTGGGCGGTCCTTCTATATCGAAACGCCAACGTGGGGCGATTTGAAACCGGGTCCGGTAATAGACGCGTTGACCTGGGATGCCTCGGTCATGCATGTCCGTCGCACCGGCGATATTCCGCTTGAGCAGGATAGTGTCCGCGTAATTGAACTGAGCCAGCTGGAATTTGATGAGCTGGTCAATGATATCAGGACCAGCTTCCTGTCAGATGGCACAACGCCTCCGACGGCAATTCCCGGCGTGGCGTACGACGCACACGACATTTTCTTTCCGGCAGTTGGCGGCTTCAACGCGATGATGGGCTGCAACACCTGGACGGCCGACATGTTGAGGCGGGCAGGGGTGAAGACCGGCATGTGGACGCCGCTGCCCCTGACGCTTGACTGGTCGCTGGATCTACATAACGGGCGCTGAAGCAGGGTCCGGTACAAGCCGGTCAACAGCAGCCTCTGCCAGTTCCACCAGGATATCGCGAGATTCCCCAGCGCGGGCGCGAACCGAAAGACCGTGCAGCATCAAAGACAAATGCTGGGCGGCGAACTGGACGCTTGCTTCCGGAACCGAGTCTTTCATCTCCGCGTAAATCAGACCGGCGAACCCTCGATCCATTCGCTCAACGACATGCGCCAGCATTGATCTGAAGTCAGGATCGTCAGCAGCTTCAGTCGTCAGTGTGGAGATGGCCAGGCAACCATAGGCCGCATCACCAAATGTCGACCTGCCGCAATAAAGATCGATAGCAGCGGTCAAGATGGCCTTGAGCCTGGGTTTCAGCCCTGTTTCTGTCTGTCCTGCCGCCTTCAGGTGGGCCTGCATCTGGTCCGCGAACCGTGAAATCACCTTCAGATACATGTCTTTCTTACTGCCGAATGCGGCGTAGAGGCTGGGTCTGTTCAGGCCGGTTGCTTCTGCTATCTGGTCGAGACTGGTAGCGGCATAGCCATGCTGCCAGAACACCAGCATGATGCGGTCGAGCGTGATGTCTTCATCGAATTTGCGCGGACGGCCGCGTTTGCTTTCGGCTTTCATTTTTTACCAATTCGCACATAAATATCGACATGTCTATTTTTATGCGATACGGTACATAAAAATGGAGCAATCAATGGAGACGTTTTGGGAGATGCCGGAAAACACTGCAGACATGGGGACGGTGGCTTGGGGACGAAGGTCTGGTCATTTCAGCAATGGGCGACTGACAAGAACTGAAAAGCTGAAGGTGCTTACAAATCTTGGCCGTATGGGGATGCTGGAAGCGCTGGATGCTTTCAGAGGAAAACTGGGCCTGATCAACACCTTCGGTGCAGACCTTGAAGGACTGCAGCCACCGGAGACCGCATTGGTCCGGGATGCGTTGGACTTTGCCGACGAAGTCCAGAATTTGGACCTGATGCGGCACAGTTGGCGCACCTATTACTTTGGCCTGTTGTTAGGTGGCTATCGTAAGCTCACTGTAGACAAGGAAATCCTCTTCTGTGCAGCCATATTGCATGACGTAGGCCTCGCGTCAGGCCGGGCCAGTGAGCCGCGGGATTGCTGTTTCGTGGTCCATGGTGCGGAACGCTGCCAGCACCACCTTGTCGGCCAGGGACATGACCGGGCAAAGGTACATCGGATTGCCGATGCCATCGGACTGCACCTTAACGGGTATGTGTCTGCCAGAAGATATGGTGCAGAAGCACATCTTATTTCGCGTGGAGCAATGTGTGACGTGTTCGGAATGGGGCAGCGCAGGATCGCGCAGAACGTTCGCAAGGACATCTTCGCTCGATACCCGAAAGGGAAACTGAACGATGCTCTGGAGATCTGGCCAGGCCATCATCTTGCCGACACACGTGCCGACTTTCTGATCAGTCTGGAGCCTTCACGCAAGAAACCGGATGGGTTGAAGGCAAGACCCCAGCCGGGAGAGTGAGCCTTGTTTTGGACAACCGGAATACGACCAAAGTATCGCTACCTTCGTTTTCAGGTTGTGTTCGCCACTCCCATCGGAAAGAATCGGGTATCGCGTTTTTATTGCCTAAAAAACGGCCAAAAACCGGGGGGGTTGGTAATTATTCCTATTTCGTTTTCGTTGTGGCTCAACGCGCCATTGTCACTATGTCGTACGTAAAAATACAATTTATGGTTTATTTAGAATTGTCGGGTCACGTAGGGTCAGTTTTTATCAAGGTGACCTGCCATGAGCGATCAGGAATACGACTTCCAATCCCGTTTGAAATTCGCCCAAATTGATCATTCCACAATCGAAAATCTCAGAAAACTCTGGCCGGTAATCGAGCCCGTGTTGGACGATGTGCTGGCGGGTTTTTACGTTCACATCAACACCCAGCCAAATCTGGCTGCACTCGTCGGCTCGCATCAACCCCGACTTGTTTCAGCTCAAAAGGGCCATTGGAAGAAGCTGTTCACGTCGGGCTTCGACCAGAGCTACCAGCAGAGCATCAACCAGATCGGTCATGTGCATTGCCGCATCGGGCTGGAACCGCGTTGGTACATTGCCGGGTATCTTTATGTCCTGCGCCATCTGCATGCCCATCTGACCCGTAAATACAGACGGTCTTTTCAAAACCTTGCCGTCTTGTTGAACGATGTCACGGCGGCCGTCTTTCTTGACATGGACCTTGCCATATCAACCTACGAAGAAGAACTTCTTCTGGAGCGCGCAGCGCAGACGGAACGGTTGAACAAGGCTATCGAAAAGTTCCAGAGCAGCGTCAAGCAACCGCTGGCCGACGTTGAGGCCGGTGCTCGCAGCGTTGCGGGTGAAGCCGAGCATTTGACGAGCGTATCGCAGACCGCGAGAAGCCAGGTCGAGAACGCCGGTCATGTCTCAAAAGATTCCAGTGTCAGCGTCCAGACCGTAGCCTCTGCAACGGAAGAGCTCTCCAGTTCCATCCAGGAAATTTCGAAGCAGATCTCCGGTGCATCCCGTATTGCCAGCCAGGCGGCAGGCGGCACAGAACAATCGAGCCTTCAGGTGGCCAGCCTGGCAGGTGCAGCCCAGAAAATTGGGGATGTGATCGGTCTCATTCAGGCGATTGCCGAACAAACCAATTTGCTGGCTCTGAACGCAACGATCGAGGCTGCCCGTGCCGGCGATGCCGGCAAAGGCTTTGCGGTGGTCGCAAGCGAAGTGAAAACCCTCGCAGAACAGACTGCGAAGGCCACCGAGGAAATCAGCCAGCAAGTCACCGAAATCCAGAGTTCGACGGACAATGCCGTTGCCTCCATCCAGTCGATTTCCGAAGTGGTCAAGCAACTAGACGAAATGACGTCGTCGATTGCAGCGGCGATTGAAGAGCAGGGTGCTGCAACGCAGGAAATTTCCCACAGTATCCAGACGGTCGCTTCGGGAACGCAGACCCTCGATGAGAACATTGGCGGTGTCGAAAAGGCAATCACCGCAACCGATCAGGCGGCCGACAGTCTGTTGGCTGCATCCAGCAGAATGTCTTCAAGCACCAGTTCGATCTCGGATGAGATCCGGGATTTCTTTGAAACCTTGAAGACAGGCACCTGATCAAGGCGCTATTTGATCTCTCAAGCTGGGCCGGTGACGACGTCCGTGTCGTCCCGGCTTCCCCATTCCGCCCAGGACCCGTCGTAAAGCGCAAGATCCCGAGCACCGAGCACGGTAAGGCCAAGCGTCAGGATCGCCGCTGTGACACCGGAGCCGCAAGAGGTCGTGACGGGTTTGTCGAGATCCACTCCAGCATCCTGAAAAGCCTTTGCCAGGTCTTCCTTCTGCAAGAATGTGCCGTCTTCCGCGATGAGTTGGGTGAAGGGTAGGTTGAGCGCGGTCGGCATGTGACCCGACTTCAGTCCGGCACGCGGCTCTGGCGCTTCTCCGGCAAATCGTTCGGCAGACCTTGCATCCAGTATTTGCCGTGAACCATTTGCGATGGTGGAGCGGATCTGGTCGAGGTCGGCAACGGCACCATGGTTCAAACGGGACGAGAAGTGGCTTTGAACTCTGCGGGGCGTATCGTCGTCAAAGGCACGGCCTTCTGCCCGCCACTTCGGAAAACCACCATCCAGAACATAAACTCGTTCCGCGCCCATGCTGTGCAGCGTCCACCAGACGCGTGGCGCGGAATAGAAACCGAAATCATCGTAGACCACCAGTGTCTGACCGTCGCCTATCCCCATCTTCCGCATGGTTGACGAAAACACATGCGGAGCTGGCAGCATGTGAGGCAGATCGCTGGTCTTGTCACAGACCTCGTTGACGTCGAAGAAGACGGCGCCTGGAATGTGGGCGTTCGGATAGACAGGCGGAGCATCTGGATGCGTGACCGGCGGCATCCAGGCATTGATGACAATCAGATCAGGCGAGGAGAGATGATCGTCCAGCCATTGAGTCGATACGAGGGGATGGTCGGTCATTACGGCTCCTTAGGTCTCCAGCAAGCCTTTGGACTTGTGCCAGTCCTCGATTGAGAGGTCCGGATAGTTCTGGAAGTGAACGTGTCCGGGACCGCTCGGCACCTCTATCCAGTCAGGCTTGAACGCCAGCATGATATGGACAATCTCTGGCGGTGTTGGCAAGGGGCTATCGACCGCTCCTGCATGTGGATGCACCAGTTCAGGCCAACGCGGATCCCATAGCCACAGGTGAGATCCGCAAGCCTTGCAGAAATGACGTTCCGCAGGACTGGTCTTTCCATCGATGACAGCGTTGTAGACCGACTTCGTCTCCGCACCCGATACCTCAAGGCTGCCGGCGTCTCCCATCAGATTGACTGCATAACCGCCGCTGCCACCTGTCTTGCGGCAGATGGAACAGTAACAGCGCATGTAGGGGTATGGGGTTCTGCTTTCCACTTCGAAGGAAACAGCTCCACACCGGCAGCCACCTGACAGTTTCATTTCAACTTCCCCGTTTGCTTGTCAGTCGGTCAGGCGGATCCGGACGCGCCTGTTCTGCTTGCCCTTCTTTTCGATCTTGCCGAGTTCAAGCAGGCCGATTTCAGAGGTTCTCGTTACATGGGTACCACCGCAAGGCTGCAAGTCCACATCGTCGCCGATCCTGACCAGTCTTACCCTGCCAGACCCGCGGGGCGGCTTGACTGACATGGTCTTGACCAGACCCGGGTTGGCATCGAGTTCTTCGTCTGTGATCCATTGGGTGGTTACTTCGTGATCACCAGAAGCCAGCGCATTGAGCTTCTCCAGAAGCGCTTCCCGGTCGATTGTGTCTTCACCCATATCGAAATCAAGCCGTCCTTCGGGATCCCCGATTTGACCACCTGTAACGGGAAAGGGCAGGGCCACGGACAATAGATGCAAGGCAGTATGCATGCGCATCAACCGGTACCGTCTTGCCCAGTCCAGATGGGCGGTCACTTTTGCGCCGGCAGCAGGCAGGTTTTGTCCTTCTGAAGGGACATGGACGATGGTTTTCTTGTCGTCATCATAGACCGTGGTGGCAATGTCGATCTTCGTGCCGTCTTCCAGCTCCAATGTGCCGCTGTCGCCCGGTTGACCGCCACCGGTCGCGTAAAAAACCGATCTATCAAGCACGATGCCGCCACGCTCGTTGATGTCGGTCACTTCGGCTTCACATGTTCTGAGGTAGGCATCGTCGCGAAACAAAGGCGTGGTCATCCGGAACTCCCTGAAACGAATAGCGTCGAATTGACCAACGAACAGCATGCGGTGCAAGGCCCTATTTGCAGGAAACCGGGGTCATGAAAAACAAACGCCCGCAATCCGGCCGGACCGCGGGCGATAACAATGATGTGGACCAAGTTCAGTCGGCGAAATTCAGATCGACAAAACCTTCTGACCAGTTCTGTGCATTTGCCTTGCCTTTTGCATTTGTGAAGATCGGCTTGGCCGGGTTTTCGCGCGTCACCGTGAAACAGAGTTTGCTCCAGCCATCGCCGCTCCAGTCTTCGCAATATTGACCAGTCCCGTTAATTTCGACGGCTTCCCACGGAATGTTCCGGATCTTGTCGCCCTTGACCACGACAACGGCGAAGCCGTCGGCGTGGTTGTTCTGCTTGTACTCCGTCACGCCGTCGGGAAAGAAACCATGGATGGAGTTTCCCGACATCATGTCGTTGATCTCGTCTGCCGTCAGGTTGGCCGGATCAGCCAGTGCGTAAAAGCTGCCCGTCAGTGTTGCCAGCGACGTCAGTGCAAGAAGTCGTAGCTGAGATTTCAAGTTGCGCATGTTCCCCTCGATTTCGATGCTTGCATTTGCGCTAAACCCTTGGTTTCGTTCCAGGTCACACTTCATCCTGCAGCACGGTCGAAAGAAGACCTGTGAATATCGACGCCAAAATTTCCATTGAGCCGCAACAAGGTGCGGAGAACGTGCGTGTCAACGAGCCGCTCGGAGAAGCCTATTCGGCGTATTGGAACTGGTGGTTGAGGCATTTTGCAAAGCAGGCTGAGGCACGGTTTCCCGCAATTTATGGGAATTCCGTTTTGCAGGGCACTGAGGCGAAGGATCCGCTGTCCCGTATCGGAATGCTCTACGCTTCACGAGGATGCGGAGCGGTTTTCAATCTGGCGCGTGCTCTAGGTCGCCCTGCCGGTTTCGATGTGATCAGTCATCTCCTGACGAGTGCGCAGAGCATGCCTGACCTGGTGAACAGATGGTCGGGTGTCCTGGCACTGCAGGCGTCCTTTCGGTTTCACGAGAGCGGTCAAGGAAAGGATTTTATTTCTTCCGTCCAGCGCAATTCACTGGTCTTGTCACCCTACAAGGTACGTCCCGCGAACCAGAAACCATTCGGACCGGCAATGCTGGCCGGTGTCGTGACCGGAACGCTTGAAAGCGCAGGGATACATATTCAGGACATCTGGGCGGTTAGCCGCGGCAGTGCTTCCCGGCCGATTTATCGGTTTGGCAATTTCGTCGACGGCAACTTGGACTTCGACAGCGATATCCTGATTATTCCTGCAGAAGAAACTTCCGGGTTCAAATCCGAAATCGGAATGATGTCTTCTGCTTCAAGCCTGTCTTTTCGCCACCTGCTGAATAGGCCGCAGGGGCCGGGTACGAACCGACTTCTTGCGCGGGTCGTCGGCGTTCTCGAACTTTCAGTGGGGGAGCATCCTGGCTTGTCGTCAACAGCGTCGGGACTTGGTTTATCGCCGAGAAGTCTGTCCCGGCGGCTATCGGAGGCGGGGTTGGGCTACGCCAGGCTCGCTCGTTTCGTCCGTCTGCGAAAGGCGACGCGTATGATGGCGTCGGGCGACTGCTGTCTCGATGAGATTGCCTACCAGGCGTCCTATTCGGACCGCCACCATATGAGCCGGGACTTTCGCAAGATGGCCCAAGTTACCCCCGCCGGCCTGCGAGAGCTGCTGGCACGCTAGACTGGTTTTGGACGCTCAGTCACCACGGGTCACCGGCAGCCAAAGGAACCGGTTCAGCTGTTTGCCTTGGCGACCAGAAGCTTCAGGGCGAAGGTGCCCATGATGCCCGCAAAAGCCCAGTCGAAGGCTCGCATGAACTTCGGCGAGGACTTCAGGAAACGGGCAAATGCACTGGCTCCCAGAACCATCGCAGCGCAGATGGGCATTCCCAGAACGACGAAGTAAAACCCGAGGAACATCAGTTTTCCTGTCGCGTTCGGATCCGCCGCGCTGACAAACTGAGGCAGGAAGGTCACGAAGAACAAGACGATCTTGGGATTGAGGATGTTGATCCCGAGTGCCTGTAGCCAGACCCGGTGAATAGGTTGCTTCTTCACGGAGGCTGCTTCCAGCGCAAGGCTGGACCCGTTCCTGACGGCTTGAACTGCGAGATAAATCAGATAAGCGGCGCCGACGATCTTCAGCACTGTAAATGCAAGTGCCGATGCTGAAAGCAGGGCGGAAACACCGATCGCGGCAAGCACGGTGTGCAGGATCAGACCACAGGTTGCCCCAAACACAGCAGCAAGCCCGGCTCGTCGGCCTTGTGTCAGCGTCTTGCTCATGAACAGCGTCATGTCGGGTCCTGGCGTAACGGTCAACACCAGTGCTGCGGCCGTAAAGGCAAGCAGGGTCGCGTAGTCGGGTATGTAAGCCATGGTTTGCAGATGCCGGACAAGTTGGTCTGATAGAGGTTTAGATCATTCGCCTCGACGGCACCAGTCCGGAAGGGGGGCACTCTTCCATCGGTTTCAGAAAACAGATGCTGGATTTTGCCTTCAAGCTGCACGAGGCGCTCTGCATGGCCGCGCAGTCAGGGACTGTATATGTCCCGAACACTGATCAAAGAATAGGAGACAGCAACCGGGCGCCTTGAGCCAGGACACGAAAAACATAACTGCGGGACTGGAACGCGTCCGGCCAGGTCAGGCGGGAGTTCTGGAAATCGGTTTCCAGCATGGTTTCGACATTGTCGATCATGCGCGGATGGGTGAACCAGAGGGTCAGTTCAAAATTGATCTGGAATGATCTGTTGTCGAAGTTGACCGTGCCGATGGAAACGAGTTCGTCGTCCATCAGCGTAACCTTCTGGTGCAGAAAACCGTCGATATAGCGGTAAACCTTCACCCCGCGCTGCACCAGGGTGTCCTCGTAGGCGTGGCTTGCGAGCCATACAGTCCAGTGATCACGTTTTTCCGGCATCAGAACGCGTACGTCCACACCGCGCATTGCTGCTGAGCAAAGCGCTGTCTGGATGTCGAGAGACGGCACCAGATACGGTGTGGTGATCCATAGCCTCTTTCGTGCCCGGGCTGCCGTTTCGACAAAAGCCAGTGCGCATTCTTCCAGCTTGTCTGCAGGCCCTGTCGGCATCACCAGAACGGCTTCGTCACCTGGCATCGGAATTTCGCCAACCTGAGGCAGTTCGATGCGCTCGCCGCTCGCCCAGAGCCAGTCTTCGACAAAGGAGAGTGCACAAGCAACGGCAGCGGGCCCTTCGACACGGACATGGGTGTCGCGCCAGTGGCCAAACCAGTTGTCCCGGCCGACATACTGGTCCGCAACATTGTGGCCGCCGACAAATGTGACGCGGTAGTCGATCACGACCAGTTTGCGATGATTGCGATAGTTGAGACGCATCGGTCCAAGCAGTCGCAGGAACTTGTGGTTTTCGTTGAAACCGCAAACCTTGACGCCGGCGCTCTTCAAGCGGTTCAGATAGTCTTTTGACAGAGAATGGCTGCCGACATCGTCGTAGAGGAAATAGACCGTTATGCCATCCTTGGCACGGGCGATCAGGGCGTCGGCCATGTCACGTCCCAGTTCGTCGTCATGGATGGCGAAGAACTGGAAGAATATGACGTTTCTGGCCTTTGCAATTTCATTCTTGATGGCTGTGAACGTCGCATCACCATCGATGAGAAGGTCTGCCTTGTTGCCGGCCATGAAGGGAACCCCGGCAACGCGGGAAAGAACAGGCCAGTCTCTGGTTTCCTCGTGATCGGTCAGGCCAAGTTCGTCTGCACGCCTTGCCCGTTCTGCCCGACCAAGGGTCGCTTGAATCTTCTCGTAGTCGGAAAAGGATCGCCAGCCGAACACGAAATAGAGCGGCACTGTGAGATAAGGCAGAAAAAACAGGGACAGCAGCCATGCGACGGATCCCTGGGAAGTCCTTGAATTCATTACTTCGCGAACGGCGCAGATACCCGCCGTGACGTACATGATCGCGACAAATGCCGCGACCAGTCCGAGATTGTTTGCCATGACATCCAGAACGCTGGCATCTGTGACGGCATCGCGGATCACCGCTTCGGCCGCGTCACCGCCTTGCGCCAATGCTTGATCCGCTGAACTCATGTAATGCCCCCGGTGTCAATCGATCAGGCGAAGGGTGGCTGGATCGTGACTTTTCGCTCCAGCCACTCCGGAACCGGCAAATTCTTTGATCTGAGGAAGTCCGGATTGTAGAGTTTGGACTGGTAGCGGGTGCCGTGGTCGCACAGAATCGTGACGATCGTCTTGCCTGGTCCAAGCTCGCGTGCGAGGCGCCGGGCGCCGGCCAGGTTGATAGCGGTCGAGCCACCCAGCAGTAGCCCTTCCTTTTCCGCGAGATCGAACACCAGCGGCAAGGCTTCTTCGTCCGGAATTGTGTAGGCGTGATCGATTTTAAGATCGCCGACAATCGCGGTACTGCGGCCAAGGCCGATGCCTTCGGAAACCGATCCACCTTCGGAGGCGACAGCCTTGCCGGTGGTGAACAGCGATTGCATCGCAGCGCCACGCGGGTCGGCGCAGCCGATGATGACACCCGGCTTGTTTTCCTGAAGATAGGTTGAAACGCCAGCCAGCGTGCCGCCGGAACCAACCGCACAGATGAAACCGTCAACACGGCCACCCGTTTGGGCCATGATTTCAGGACCTGTGGTTACGAAATGAGCCTTGCGGTTGTCGAGGTTGTTCCACTGATCGGCAAAGATAACGCCATTAGGTTCAGTCTGTGCCATCTCTTCTGCAAGACGGCGGGCGACGTGCTGGTAATTGTTGGGGTCGGAAAAAGGCTTGGCCGGAACTTCGACAAGTTCAGCACCACACAGGCGCAACATGTCCTTCTTTTCCTGGCTTTGCGTTTCCGGGATAACGATCACGGTCCGGTAACCGCGCGCACTGGCTACCAGCGCCAGTCCGATACCGGTGTTTCCGGCTGTGCCCTCGACAATCACACCACCGGGCTTGAGATCACCGCGGGCTTCGGCTTCAAGAATCATCTGCCGGGCAGGGCGGTCCTTGACCGATTGACCGGGGTTCATGAACTCGGCCTTGCCGAGAATTTCGCAACCCGTTTCCTCGGACAGAGCTTTCAGACGGATGAGGGGCGTGTTACCGATCGCATCGACAACAGAAGCGGACACAGACATTTATTCTTTCCCGGCTGATCTGGTTCGGTGGCGCTGACCGGCCAGATGAAATCTGATAAGCCCCGGACGCTAAAGGTCTGAAGGGCCTTGATCAAGGTCGCAATGTAAGGCTTCAAATGGGGAATGCCAGCACCTGAGGCCAATCAGGTTCCTTTTTCCCTCTGGTGTCAAAAACACGCCATCAGTTGTTCCGTGAAATCAGCTCACTGAAATTCTATTTCCAACAATTCTGGTGTAATTGTTGATCCGATTTTTGTTGCCTGTCGTATCGCCGGTAAGGCAACTTGGGATTCTAAAGCCAAATGAGAGCGGTAATGGAAAAAAACGTGACCGGAATGGACGAGTTACTGGCCGGATATGCGGCCGGGACCTTGACCTATCCGGCGCAGGCGTTGGTCGGTGCTCATCTCGAAATGAGCGACTGCAACAGGTCATATGTAAGCTCACTTGAAACTCTTGCCGGCTTTGAGCTGGAAGACGCCGAACCGGTCTCCATTTCCAATCGGGACGAATTCCTCGGATCGATATTCAGTGGCGCAGTTGATGACCTGAACGATAACGCGCCTGCCGCCGAACTGTCTGAGAAAGGCGGACCGGCCGTTCCCGAATCGCTGCAGTCGATTATCGGTTCCTCGATGGATCAGCTACCCTGGAAAACGCTCCTTCCTGGCGTCAAGGAATGCAAGTTCGGTGAAATTGACGGCTGCGCAAGCAGTCTCCTTTGGGTGCGGGCAGGTCGAGCAATGCCGTCCCATACGCACCACGGCACTGAGCTTACGCTGGTATTGACGGGCGGGTTCAAGGACGAAGACGGCCACTATGTGGCTGGTGACGTTGCCTTTGCCGATGGCGATGTGGACCACAAACCTATAGCTGACGAAGGTGAAGACTGCATTTGCTTCGCGGTGACGGCGGGACGCCTGCAGTTGACCGGCCCTGTTGGCCGCTGGTTCGCACCCTTTATCCGCTAAAATTCAATCCGACACCCGGTCTGTTTGCGTAAAGAGGCAAACGAACCGGGAGAATGAATTGCCCAAGACGAATTATGTTGCCCAAGCTGATCACGGTTGCGCCTGGATCACGGGAGCAAGTTCCGGTATCGGCCGGGAGCTTGCACTTGACCTCGCCCGTTCGGGCTGGAAGGTCATTGTAACTGCCCGCTCGGAACAGGATCTGGCAGAGCTGGAGAAGCAGTCAAAGACGCTTGCCGGTTCAATTCATGCGCTTCCTGGGGATGTCACGAAGACGGACCTCATGGCCGAACACGTGAAAAAAATTCAGCAGGACTTCGGCGGTTTGAGCCTGCTTGTGGCTAATGCGGGCATTTATCTGCCGCAGGATGGCCTCGATGCCGAAGCAGACGCCTTTCGCAAAAGCTTTGATGTGAACCTCATGGGGACGGTCAATGTGCTTCTGCCGGCAATCACAGCCATGAAGGCGGCGGGCAGGGGGCAGATCGCAGTGGTGTCGTCTGTGGCAGGTTATGGCGGTTTGCCGACGTCAGCTGCATACGGTGCCACCAAGGCGGGGTTGATCAACCTTGTTGAATCCTTGAAATTCGATCTGGACCTTGCAGGGATCCGAATTCAGATCATCAGTCCTGGTTTTGTCGATACGCCGGCAACAAAGTCCAATCCGTTTCCGATGCCTTATCTGATGTCTCCGGAAGGGGCTGTTGAGGAAATCAGGAAAGGCCTGTCCCATCCTGCCCGTTTCGAGATTGCATTTCCGCGTAAATTTGTTCGGCAACTGAAGCTCTTGCGCTGGTTGCCGTACAGTGCCTACTTCGCGCTAGTCGCCCGGTCCACGGGTTGGAACAAGAAAAAGGCCGGGTGACCCGGCCTTTGAAATGTGTCTTCAAGATCAGTGCCTTGTCAGGCAGATTTGACGTAGACCATCTGGCGAACATCGATATTGCCGGACCGGAAGCCTGCCTCGCAATAATGCAGGTAGAATTCCCAGAGGCGCTTGAAGCGCTCGTCAAATCCCAGCGGACTGATCCTTGGCCAGGCCTGTCGGAAGCTCTGCCGCCATTCTGCAAGCGTTCTCGCATAGTCCTGGCCGAAGATCTTCTGATCCATAAGGTCCAGGCCCAGTGACTTGCCGATTTCCGCCAGACGACCGGGCGGAGGCAGCATTCCACCTGGAAAGATATAGCGCTGAATGAAGTCTGTGCCTCTGCGATAGTCCTCGAACATCTTGTCCTGGATCGTGATGATCTGCAGGCCCGCCTTGCCACCCGGCTTCAGGCACTTCGACAATTGGCGGAAGTAGGTCGGCCAGTATTTTTCACCGACGGCCTCGAACATTTCGATGGAGGCAATCCTGTCGAACACGCCATTTTCGTCGCGATAGTCCTGGAAGACCACTTCAACCTTGTCGTTGAGGCCGGCCTTGTAGATCCGCTCGCGCGCGTAATCGAATTGCTCCTGCGAGATGGTCAATGCTCGGACGTTGGCACCAACCGATTTTGCGACATATTCGGCAAAACCGCCCCAGCCACACCCGATTTCCAGAACCTTGTGATCGGGAGTAATGCCCGTCTGCCGGACCAGAGAAGCGTATTTCTCGGTTTGCGCCTGCTCCAGATTGTTGGTTTCGTTGCTGTAGATCGCCGAGGAATAGGTCATCGAAGGATCGAGCCACTCCCGGTAAAATGCATTTCCGAGATCATAGTGCGCCGAGATGTTGCGTTTCGACCCGCGTTTGGTGTTGGAGTTCAGCCAGTGGCGTACCGACATCAAAAAACGTGTAAACGGCTTCCCCTGGAGGGCTTCAAGCGTCGATTCCTGGTTTATGCAGAAGACTTCCAGAAATGTGGTCACGTCGGGCGACGACCAGTAGCCCGCCATGAAGGCTTCTCCGACACCAACGTCGCCTGCTTGGACGACCATCCGGAAAAACGCCCAGTTATGGATCTTTAGAACACCGTGTGGGCCATCTTCCTGCCCCTTGATATGGAACCTTCGACCGTCTGGAAATTGAACTTCAAGAGACCCGTAGCGGATTTTGAGGGCAAGGCCGGCCGCCATTTTGGCGAGGCGTGGAGTACCCTTCAACTCCGCGCGGAAGTTTTCCTTGGTCAGAACAATCGGCTCACTCATAGCAGAACCTCTTGAAACGTCAGTTGTTTGAAACTGGCAAGACAGAACCTGTCTGCCCAGGCAACCCGTCATTCCCTGCATCTTCTGCGGGTCGAGCGTGAAATGGTACACGCTTGCGCCAGATTTTAAAGGCTTCCCAATGGATGGCGCTGATGACCTTGAACGTCAGCAGCGGCACCTGAAGGCAGGCCTGCAGAATCGAGCCGTTGGACAGGGGGTGTTGTGTGCCGGAAAATGTCGCCGACAAAAGCGGGCCTTCGCAATCCTTTTCCAGAATGCGAACGCGGACGGTTTTTCCCGGCGGCATCATGCGGAAGTAATAGTGTTGTTCCATGCTGACGAAGGGCGACACGTAGAACAGCTTCTTCTGATCCTGACGTATGCCTGCATCACTGCACTGGCCGGCTTTGACAGGTGCTACGTAGGTGTGGATGCCGCCAAACGTGTTGCGTACCTCGTAAACGAGTGCAATCAGTTGGTTCGACCGGTCATAGGCATAATAAACGCTGAGAGGGTTGAAGCCGTACCCCAGCATCCGCGGATATGCGAGCAGCAGGACCCGAGCAGGTGCCTCTAGTCCTTCCTTGGCGAGCAATCGGTCGACATGGAGCCGCAAGTCAGACCCGTCCCTTGGGCCGTGGTCCTTCTGATGAAACGACAGCAAATTGAACCGGTTGACGGAGAAGAACAGGCTGGACTGCGCAGCTTCTTCAAGCCGATCCAGATCGAGCAGCACGGAAAAGACCTTATAGGAAAACCTGTGCTCACGGGGTTTCATGCGGTGATGCATGACCGAGCCCATGAACAGGGATGCCGCCAGATCAGGGGGCGGTCCATTGTCATGCATACAATTGCTCGGCCTTGCCTTCATTCGGCAGCCTCCAGATAGGTATCGCCAGCCACGTCTTTTTCCCATGGCAGCCGGGCACCGAGCGAACGGGCAACATCAAGTCCGGACGAAAGTCCATCTTCGTGGAAGCCGTGACCGCGCCAGGCACCACAATACCAAGTGTTGTTGACGCCTTGAATTTCCCCAAGCCGGTTCTTTGCCTGCTGAGCCATGGCATCAAACTGGGGATGATCATAAACATACTTCGCGAAGGTCTTGTCTTCCTGAGGTGGTGCATAGGGGTTCAATGTAACGAAGACAGGTTTGGAGTGATCGAAGTTCTGCAACCGGTTCATCCAGTAGCTGACGGTTACGTCCCGTGTTTCGCCGGCTTCGCGATCGGACATGTAATTCCAGGAAGCCCAGACATTTTTACGTTTCGGCATCAGGGCCTCGTCACGGTGAAGGTAAACCTCGTTTGGACGATACCGGATGGATCCAAGAATATCGCGCTCCTGTGGTGAGGGATCACCCAACATGGCAAGGGTCTGGTCCGTGTGGCTGGCAAGGATCACATGATCGAAGACGTCCTGGTGGCCGGATGCGTCGCGCACGATGACCTGACCGTTTTGCCGGAGAACTTCTGTGACCGGCTTGCCAAGCCTGATCTTTCCCTGAAGTGGCGCCAGCAGCTTTTCCACGTAGTTGCGGCTGCCACCGGAAATGGTACGCCACAGCGGCCGATCGAATGAAAGCAGGCGATGATTTTCAAAGAAAGCCACGAAGCTTTCCGCAGGATAGTCCCGCATTTCGTTGATCGGCGTCGACCAGATGGCAGCGCCCATCGCCAGCAGATAGTCGTTTATGAAACCGGAAGAGTAGTGTTCACGCTCCAGGTAGCCACCGAGCGTTTGCCCGCTGAGGCGTCCGGCCTTCAGATCTTCAACTGCTTTGCCATTGAAGCGGAAGATATCCCGCAACATGCGCAGGAACCGCGGTGAGACCAGATTACGCCGTTGTGCGAAGACCGCGTTCAGAGAATGGCCTGACCATTCAAGCTTGCCGTTGTCCGCCGACAAGGCAAAACTCATGTCGCTTATCTCGTTGGCGACCCCCAGATGGTCAAGCAGCGCAGTAAAATTCGGGTAGTTGAGCTCGTTGTAGACGATGAAACCGGTGTCCACCGAAATCCGGGCGCCATCATAGTCGATATCCGCCGTGGCGCTGTGACCACCTGGCCGTTCGCGCCGCTCGTAGAGAACAACGTCATGAAGATCATTAAGGGCCCAGGCTGCACTGTTTCCGGAAATTCCGGAGCCGATTACGGCAATCCGCATATCATATCCTTCGGGGCGTCGGTGTTACCGCGGGAAACCTGGTTGGAAGCCAAGTTTTCCAGTTGATGTGCAGCGGTTACGCCTCGCCTTGAAGGGCGGATCACATAGGACGATGAATTTTATGGATTATTTTTGACGCAAAACCATTGGCGCGACTTCAGCCAGCGTCATCCGAGGTTTTGCGACCTCGGAAGAGCGGAAAAGCTCACACGCGCATCGCCGCTGCCCGGCAAAAAGGCCGGGCAAGCGAATGGCGTGTCGCAAGTCTGCAAGGCAATTGCGCCAAAACAAGCCTCAGGCCTGGATCGTGTCGACAATCCAGTTCCATGCGATTTCGACGCGCGTGCGTGCGGCATCGAAGAAGGCAACGACCTTCTGCCATACCAATTCGCCAAAATCTGCGACCTGCAGCATGGTGCCGCGTTTCTGCGAGGGTTGCTGGCCGGTTTCGATAAGTTCAATTGTGGTCGCATCAACACCTTCGTTGACCACACGACGTGTGACCGTAAGGGTGCCTTCATTGACCAGTCTTGATTCATCCTTGCCGGCGACAACCGTATCCTGATCCATGGCGCGAACAACAACGGCCCGGCCATCTGGAAGCAGATGGGTTTCGTTGGTGTTCACTTCACTGTCATAGATAACTTCGCCGAAGGAATCGATCAGTTCTACCCAGATCGTTTTCCGGCCTTCAAGCTCGATTTCGCCCACCCATATCGTGAGCTCACTTTCCAGCGGATCGGCCTGATCCTGTGACGCTGACGCGACTGTGACCGCCAAACGATCCTCAGGCAACGTTATCGTTTCCTGAGGCAGTGGGGCCGCAGCAGCGCTTCCCGCCAAGGCAAGGATGAGGCCAAGCGCAAGAGTTCCTGCTCTGGTATTCCGTTGCATGTACGCCTCCCAAGGCTAATACAACTTAATTTACCGCGCGTGGGGTCTGTAAACGGAGGTCCATTGTAGGACTTTTCAGGTCTTCCGCGCTTTTGCGCCCCGTTCGTGCGGTCACGATTTTGCCATTATCGCACCACAATCTCCCGAATGCGTGTAACAAAGATCACAAATCCGGGCTTTTTCAGTTATATTTCGGTAATAAATGTGGGTTGAACTACGAAGTTCAAGGCCAATCACCAGTTCGTGAACGCAAAGCCATCGTCATAACTAACAATGAACGTAGAGTAAGTTTGTTGACTGTGGTAATTTTGTCGATGTTTTTCGATGATTTTGATCGGTTTCCGCTATCGCCTGTGCACTTGCTCGAACTCGAGGTCAGAAAGCCGGGTTGCTCAATGCGGCTAGAAGTAACTACCTGACAGAAGTTCAAATTAAAAAGCTCCACCGGCAGAGGTCCGGCGGAGCTTTATGGGATCGGCACAGTTGATGGGGTACGTGCAAATCTCCCTACAGATCAAATCCTTGCAGCAATCAGGCCGTTTTAGTTTGCCGTTGGATCTGCAGATCGGGGCAGGTCCTGAAGGCTGAGTTTCGATCATCCCATAAATTGATACTGACCGACCATTCACATTCAACCTTGGTAAAAATTACAATTAGTGTGTTTGAGGGCGCGCTGCTGAGCTCAAGATCCCATGTAAGAGTATGATTGATTTGAGAAATGTAAATGCAGGCGGATGACCGATTTTAAATTCGGTACTGAAAATAATAGAAATAAAACTTTGCGAGTGCTTGTATTTGCAAGCAAAATGCCAATTATCCGTGCATTCAGGACGCGCTTGGTAAGCAATGCACCCCTTTTAGTCGGCTGGATTCGTCAGTTACTCATGCCGCTCGAAAGAGCGCGCAATACTCAAGAGGACGCCCTGCGAGATAGACTTGTAACCGGTTTCCAATCGAAGACCCGCTGAAAAGGGTAGCTCGGCACAGGGCGGTGTTGGTTTGTGAGCGCCTCAATGTCCTGGTTAACCGCACCATCTGTGAGGGCCATACGGGCGGGATTGGCGATTGGGGCCAACTCTGGCGACAGGTATCCGGATTTCACGATCAAGAACCTTGCAGTGTATGGTTCAATGGCAAAACGCCGAAAATCCTCCAGTTGATGGAAGGGGCGTCTGTGTTCCGTCAGGATCACCAAATTACCTGCGATTCTGGTCAACACTTCCCGATTATGATCCTGTTCTCTGCCTAGTTTAGACAGCAAGACAGCTTCCGTGCTAACGACCTTGCAATCGCTGCCCAGGGCACCGCCAATTGTGAGGCGGGACGAAGAGCCCTCTGGCAATGGCCAGAGTTTATCGACCGAAACCGGATCAGCGATCCCTGCAAATACACCTCCAGTCAAGCCTCGTTCCAACCAGGCCGCCAGGACATCGGATCTGTCACCAACACCACCACCTGTCGGATTGTCGCCACTGTCGGCAAGGATGAGGGGAGACGAGCTTTCTGTTGCTGCATCGCCCAGGCACAGTTCGAGCGGCTTCGTGGGGACACCAAACTCGAAGTCTTGCCTTGCGGACCAGTACTGCGCAGCAATTTCGGAAGCCGCCTGTTGAATGGCATCCAGGTCTGTTCCCGTCACCACGGCAGCCGCGGTGGCTCTTGCCGTATCAGCCCAGACATACCCCACCATAAGATTGGCATCGGTCACCCCGGATCTCTGATCGAACTCCGGCAACGTTGCATAAAGCGATTTTGCCGGTTCATCTTCCGTGCTGGTTCGTTCCCCGGGCAGGAGAACCGGCACGGGAGCCCAGGCCACGTACCTCTTGGGACCGCCACCCAATTGGTCGACAAGATTTGCCGCGGCACGTCGGTGGGTATCGGTCACGTCGATATGAGGGGCAGTGCGATAAGCACAGAAGATGTCGATCTGATCGACAATGGTTTGCGTGACATTGCCGTGCAGATCGTAACTGACAGCGATTGGCACTTGCGGCCCGACAAGTTGGCGAACGGCAGAGATCCAGTCTCCTTCCGCATCGCTCAGACCGATCACATGCATGGCGCCATGCATAATCAAGAGAACACCGTCGCATGGCTTCTCGGCTTCGAGTTCGTCAAGAAAGGCAGACTTGAAGCTCGCATAGCAATCCGCAGACACTGGTCCGCCTGGAATGGATCTGGCGTGAAACAATGGACAAAAGGTGACGTCAGGAAATCTGCGGCCGTCGACGCCTGCCTGTGCCAGCAAGTCCTTGCCACGGGTGACCGTGAAGTCTGATGCGGTTTGCTGGACCGGTGAATAGGTACTGCATTCGGTATGAATGCCGCCAACTGCAATTTTCATCTTCCTGCCTCGTCACGCATTCAAAGCTGAGGGAAGAAGGGGGCCTGTGCTGCAAATCGAAGCCAGGCCTTGCTGGCGGGATCGGTCCAGCCGGCTTCAGCGACTGCATAAAGCCGCGGAAAGACCATATGATTGAAGATGGCGTTGTCGGTCATGTGCTCGCACCAGATGCAGGCCTGCACCCCCTTGAGGCGCTCTTCACTGCCGGTGCTGAGACCGGCAGCTGCTTCATAGCCGTAACAGTCTTCCGGTGTCGAAACGCCGGCCCAACCCGCACCCGGCTCATGCCAACCGGACGCCTGGACCATATCCATGTAATAGTGCTGTCCCGGTGTGCAGATGACGTCGTAGCCCTGATCGATCAGGTCCTTGGTGACTTCCTGTCTTTGCCAGGCCATCAGAAGCACGCCATCCGGGTCGATGCCACCACCGTGTGAGACTTCGTCCCAGCCGGCAAGTTTCCGGTTGAGTTTTCTCAGGATGTCACGCACGCGGCCCATGAAATAGGCTTGCACTTCCATTGTATCCGCAAGACCCTTTTCCTCCATGAGGCGTTGGGTCTTCGGAGAGGCAAGCCATGAATTGACGTCGACTTCGTCGCCGCCGATGTGGATGAAGTCGAACGGAAACAGGCTGGCAACTTCCGCAAAGACCTTTTCCAGAAACTCGAAGGTTTCATCCATCGCCGGGTTCAGTGCGTTGTTCGGATAGCCCTGAATGGAATGATAGCTCTCCGGGGTCTCCGCCTGATCGGCGAAGCGCGGGTAGGTTTTCAAAACGGCAGTTGAATGCCCCGGAACATCGATTTCCGGCAGGATGTCTATGTTCAGGCTGGTGGCATGAGCAACAATCTCGCGAACTTCTTCCTGCGAATAGGCCCCTTCGTAGACTTCAGCGGCAAAGCCGAGCTGGGGCACCTGCTGGCAACCAGGGCCACGCCGTGCACCGCCCACGGTCAGTTCGGGATAGGCCTTGATTTCAAGTCGCCAGCCTTCATCGTCTGTCAGATGCCATTGGAAGACGTTCATCCGACCCCAGGCGAGAATATCGAGCAGGCGCATGATGTCTTTGGGGCCACGGAAATGTCGTGACACATCCAGATGCGTTCCACGCCAGGAAAACCTTGGGGCGTCTTCAATCACGCCCTGTGCAGGATACTTGAATGTACCAGGTGCCTCATAGGTGCCGTAGGCCATCTGGGCGAGTACCGTCAGGCCATAGTCACGGCCGACGGGGCCGCTGTAGCGCAAGGCTGCTTTCGCTTGGGCAAATTCGAGCCGGTAACCGTCAGCTGCAAGGCTATCGTCCTGTCGGAACTCAATCGCGATTTGATGATGCGATTGAGTAAACCGGAAAGGATGTGGCGCTCCTGGAAAAAGCCTTGCTGCGAGCGCGTTGATCTTGGCCGCCGCCGCCTTTTCCTCTGCAGAGCCCTGGGCAACTAGGAAGCTTGTCTTGTCGTCCGCAAAGGCCGTTACTTCCACTTTCTGGGGCCAGGGAACGATATGCAGCGGTTCAGAAAGGTGTCCAGCCGGTATGCTGCGGCGTTCTCCGCTGTCAAGCTCTTCCGGCGCTTCAAGATCATTGCACAGTACCTCGATGACGCTGCCACCGGTGCTGACATAGGCGGACTTAGGACCATCAAGCCGGTGTCTTGCCACGTTCGCCAGGCCGGTGATGGCAAAGGTCCAGGTTTCGCCTGGTTCGATCGTTTCGCCAGTGTTTGGCGTGATTTCGTGAAAATTCGCAATCCGGCTGAAACTCGCTGCGTTTTCAAGCTTGGCATTTGCCGTGGCCCGGTTGACCGCCGTGTAGGCCAGCGTGAAATCCTTCAGGGGCCTGGAGCTTGTATTGGTCAGTGCAAACTCCTGACGAGACGCAGCAAGATCCTCCGCAGGGCGGTAGAAACAGTCGAGCACAAACTTGGTCATGACTTAAAATCCGTCGAAATCGGGAGATTGAGTGAAGGTTCGGGCTAGGGCGGGTGACCCGGCAGTGAGCCCACTGTCGACAGGCAGGCAAACACCCGTGATGCAACGCGCCGCCGGACTGATCAGGAATGAAACGGCCGAGGCAATGTCATTTGGTTCAGGCAGAGATTTGAACGGATACCATGACAAGGCCTCGTCAAAGACATCCGGATTGGCAGCCTGCCGTATTTTCCAGGCCTGGGTCTTAACAGTCCCAGGCGCGATGGCATTCGATCTAATGCCATACTTCCCATATTCGACTGCGATGGACCTTGTTGCATGGATCAGGCCGGCCTTTGCAGCGCTGTAGGCTGGGTGACCGAAGACAGACAGTCCGTTGACAGAGGCAATATTGACCACGTTGCCGGCACCGCTTGAAATCAAGGGCCGTTCAAAGGCCTTGAAGCAGTTGAGCGCGGCTTCCAGATTGAGGGCGAGATCCCTGGACAGCGTTTCGGCAGTCATCTGATGCAACGTAAGTGCCGCAGCGGCGCCCGCGTTGTTGATGATTGTATTGACCTGCCCCAGTCTGGCAGCTTCCTTGGCAAGCCGGGCTAGGTCGTCAGCCTTGGTCAGATCACATTGGATCGCAGCAATATCGGCACCGTGGTTTTCAAGACTTTCCGCCGCGCCTTCGAGGGCAATCATGTCGATGTCGACAGCGGCGATGATGTGGGTTGCTGACAGCTGGGCAGCAATGGCCATGCCGATGTCGCCAGCTGCGCCCGTTACCACGGCAACGGGTTTCGGAGTTTGATCAGTCACCGAGGGCTTCCTTGTCGTCCGGATCGCGCGTGTTGCTGAGCTGGTATTTGACGCGTCTGAGGTTTTCTCGAGCCTCGTCGCCCCGCCGCATGGCGACAAGCGTTGCCAAGAGATCTGTCACAAACAGAAAGGCGTAGCGGCTGGTACTTGGCCGCAGGATGTTGTCACCTTCGGGCAGGTCGATCGCAATCGTGATATCCGCCAGATCGGCGACGGGCCGACCCGGGCGGGTGAGGGCGATTACGATTGCCCCGTAGGTCTTCGCTGCCTCCAGCGCACGTGCCATCTGCAGGTTCCGGCCAGAGACAGACGACGCAATGATGACATCTCCGGTCCTCATGGTGGCTGCCTGCATCAGCTGCATGGCATGATCCGTCACGCTCACCGTACGCAGACCCAGGCGGAAAAACCGGTTCTGCATTTCGTCCGAAATCATCGAGGAGGTCCCGCCCGCACCGAACGCTGCCAGCAGATTGGCGGTCGAGATCGCATCTGCAGCTGCAAGCACCGACTCCATGTCCAACGCTTTGCGCGTACTGGTCGCTGCATCCTGAAACTGGGCCAGAAGACTGTCAGCAATATCGCGCGGCGCGTCAGAAGCCGCATTAGCGGTCAGATATCTGGTTCCGGCGAAGGTGACCTGGGCAACCTGCACCTTGAAGGCGGTGTAACTCTCGCAGCCAAGCCGACGGCAAAAACGGGTAACGGTCGGCGGCGAAACACCTGCACGTTCGGCAACATCCGTAATGCCGGCATTGACGATGAACTCGGCATCGTTGCGCAACAATGCAGCCAGGATCCGTTCCGACTTGGACAGCTCCGGCTCGATCTGTTGCAGAACGGACAGGATATCCCGCATGGGGTCAGGCCGGCTTCTTGTAAGCGACGCAATCAATCTCGACCTTGCAGTCCACCATCATGGTTGACTGGACACAGGCGCGTGCCGGTGGGTGTTCACCGAAATAGCTTTTATAGACGCCGTTAAACGACCAGAAATCGCGCGGATCATCGAGCCAGACACCGACGCGGACAACATGTTCAAGGCCGTACCCGGCCTCTTCCAGGATCGCGATAACATTCTTGATGGTCAGGTGAGTCTGTTCGACAATCCCCGTGCCGACAATCTCACCATCCTTCATCGGAACCTGGCCGGAGACATAAAGCCAGCCGTCAGCTTCAACGGCTCGAGCGAAGGGCAGATTCTGGCCGCCGGCACCTGATTTTTCAGCACCATAGCGCTTGATAGACATATTTGGCTCCAAAATGAAAATGATTTACATAGTGGTTTGACATTGGTTTTATTTCACCCTTATATTTTTCAAAAATCAACCGTCAAAATGAAAATGGTTTCCGATATGCAGGCCCTTCCAGACAGCCAGACAAATCCATTTGAAGGAAAAGACGAAGATCGCTCCGAGATCTGGGACATGCTTGTCATGCGGGACATCAATGCCTTCGTCGCAGCGGACTGGGAGCAGGTGGCCGATGATTTCGACGAACCAGCCTTTTTTGGCGTAGACGGCGGAAAGGTACCCAATCCCGACGACTGGAAACTCGGGTTTCCGGATCTCGGCTCCTACAAGGAGCGCTGGTTGAGCCAGGCGGAAATTTTCAGAGCAACGGAATTTACCGAAGACGCGCGTGCCGCCATTTTCGACGCTACCCGCCTGAGCGAGATCGACATCAACGGAAACCGGGCGATCGCGCACAAGAAATTCGACGGCCGCATTCGGAAAGCAGATGGTGGCGAGGACCGCTTGTTGTGGCAGACGCTCTATTTCTGTGTCCGAAGGGAGGGGCGCTGGAAGATCTGCGGCTTTGCCGGATATTTGCCCAATCCTCTCGGAGCCGCGTCCTGATCATGACGAAGCCCCGCGCTTTTACGGCAGCTCTGGCAACAGAAACCAACACGTTTTCACCGATCCGGATTGATATCAACGCATTCAGGGCGTCGCTGCTGGCAAGGCCGGGGGAGCATCCGGAAACTCCGACCCTGTGTTCTGCCGTCGTCACCGTGGGGCGCCGGTTTGCCTGTGAAAACGACTGGGAACTGGTTGAAGGTACCGCGGCGTGGGCAGATCCGGCCGGACTGGTTTCGCGGCAGACCTTTGAGGGCTTGCGTGACGAAATCCTGGATCAGATCGTGGCAGGTGGACCTTTCGACGTTGTCGTCATTGGCCTGCACGGTGCGATGGTGGCTGACGGGTATGATGATCCGGAAGGGGATCTACTGAGCCGAATTCGATCCGTGGTCGGCCCGGATGTCCCTGTTATTGCAACGTTCGACCCGCACAGTCATCTGACTGCAAAGCGTGTTGCCGCGGCTGATGCGCTCATCGCCTTCAAGGAATTTCCCCACATCGATTTTGTCGATCGGGCGGAGGATGCATGGCGTATTGCCGGGCAAGCGGTTGCAGGCGAAGTCAAACCTGTAATGAGCGTTTACGATCCCAAGATGATTGACGTCTTCCCGACAACATCCGAGCCTATGCGCCGGTTTGTCGATGACATGATCCGCCGGGAGCAGGAAACGCCGGGCCTTTTGTCTCTCTCTGTTATCCATGGCTTCATGGCGGGCGACGTCCCCGAAATGGGGACCAAGTTGCTGGCAGTGACAAACAACGATCCGGTGCTTGGGTCCGAAGTTGCCCGTGAGCTTGGAGAGGCCCTGTTCAAGCTGCGCGGCAAGGTGCGAAGTGCTGAACTTACTCCGGCCGAAGCCTACGCCAAGGCAATGTCCTGTGAACGTGGTCCGGTCACGATCGCGGACATGTGGGACAATCCCGGTGGGGGAACGGCCGGGGATGCGACCGTCCTGCTGGCAGAAGCCATGGCCGGTAACCTCGAGAATATTGCCTTCGGCTCAATCTGGGACCCGGTAGCTGTTCAGCTCTGTCACGCAGCGGGCGAGGGGGCTCGGATGATGCTGCGGTTCGGAGCGAAATCAGCACCGGAAACCGGTGAGCCGATCGACGCCGAAGTTGAGATTCTCCGCAACATCCGGAATGCAGAGCAGTTTTTTGGCCAGAGCATCGTTCCCATCGGTGACGCGAGTCTGATCCGGATTGGCGGGATCGAAGTGATCCTGAATTCGACCCGCGCCCAATGCTTCGACACGAGCCTGTTTTCCAACTTCGGTATCGATCCGACCAAAAGGAAGATCCTGGTGGTCAAGTCGACGAACCATTTTCATCAATCGTTTGCCCGCATCAGTCCGTTGATCCTCTATTGCGCCGCCGGACGTCCCTATCCCAACGACCCGAGGGTAACCCCCTATAAGAAAGCGCCGAGGGATATCTGGCCGATCAACGAGGCAGTTACTGCGTGCGGGCATGAAACCGATACCAGTGCCGGCACTGCCGGCAGCAAGGGAGGCTAAGCGATGAGTGTCGGGCTGTCAGTGCAGGATCTTCTGACCCCTGTCGCCGTGATCGATGAAACGGTCATGGAGACGAACATCAAGGTTGCACAGGAGTATTTCGACCGTATTGGCCGGAACTTCCGGCCTCATATCAAGACACACAAAATCCCGGCGCTGGCAGCATTGCAGCTGGCCTATGGCGCACGCGGTATCAACTGCCAGAAAATAAGCGAAGCGGAAGTGTTCGCCGACGCAGGCTTCACCGATATCCTGATCACCTTCAATATGCTCGGCAAATCACGGCTCGACAGGTTGAAGTTGTTGAATACCAAGGTGGATCTGCAGGTTGTTGCCGACAATGAAGTTGTCGTCGACGGTCTGGCGAGTGCGTTTTCCGGGGATCAGCCGCTGAAGGTTCTGGTCGAATGCGATACAGGGGCCGGACGCAACGGCGTGCAAAATCCGGATGCTGCGGTCGCGCTGGCCAAGCGCATCGATGCATCGCCCGGACTGGTATTCCATGGTCTGCTGACCTATCCGAAGGCATCGTCCGAAACGGCAGTTGAAACCTTTTTTTCTGAAACACTGTCACTTCTGAAACAGGCAGGTCTTGAGTGCCCCGTCGTCTCGCATGGAGGTTCACCGAGCCTGTTCGACAGTGATCTTGTGCCTAGCGCGACGGAGCACCGGGCTGGAACCTATATCTTCAACGACCGCTCGATGGTGCGTGCTGGTATGTGCGATTTTGACGATTGCGCCATGCATGTGCTGGCCACAGTCGTCTCCCGGCCGACCGAAAACCGGGCGGTTCTGGATGCGGGATCGAAAGCGTTGACGTCCGATTTGTTGGGTTTTGCCGACCACGGTCTGTTGATCGATTATCCGGAGGCGTCCATTGCCGCGCTCAGCGAGGAGCATGCCGTTGTCGACCTGACAAAGTCCGGCAAAAAACCGCAGATCGGCGAACGGGTCCGGATCATTCCCAACCATACGTGCGTCGTTTCAAACCTGTTCGACCGCCTGGTGTTTCACAGAGACGGCGTGGTGACCCGCATCGAGACGGTCGCCGCCCGTGGGCAAGTCGTCTAGTCCTCCAGACGGCTTGCCCGCCGTTTCTCGAAATTTCAAACGGCCGCCTTTCGGGCGGCCGTTTTTATTTGGGGCATCTGATGCCAAGTGTCAGATATGCATGTCCGCAGCATCCAGTTCTTCAAGCGAAAGCTGGCGGTCAAAAGCGTTTCCGTTACAGTCGAACAGGTGGCAATCCACACCCTTCAGTCCCATGGAAACAGGCACACCAACCTTCGCCGGGGCGGATCCGGGCAAGACGCTGCAAAAAGTGGACTTGGCACCGGCAACCGTGCTGTAGGTGACGGTGTGAATGCCGAGATGTTCAACGACGGTCGGAACAATCTCTATGGAGGCATCGGCAGCGCCTAGTGTCAGATGTTCCGGGCGAATGCCAAGGGTAAGGCTCTTTCCTGCAACTACTTCCGCGGCATCTACCTTGACTGTCAGATCCTTGCCTGATGGCAAGGTGACGACAACGCCTTCAGGACCGGAACTTTTTCCGGACACCTCGATGAAGTTCATTTTGGGGTTGCCGATAAAGCCGGCAACGAAGGTGTTCTGCGGTTTGTGATAAAGCTCCAGCGGCGAACCGACCTGGGAGATTATACCGTGATCCAGCACCACGATCCGGTCCGCCATGGTCATGGCTTCAACCTGGTCGTGGGTGACGTAGATCATGGTCGCGTCAAGTTCCGTGTGCAGCTTGGCAAGTTCAACACGCATTTCCGCTCGTAGTGCCGCATCCAGATTGGACAGGGGTTCGTCGAACAGGAAAACGGAAGGCTCGCGCACGATGGCCCTGCCGATGGCGACGCGCTGGCGTTGCCCGCCGGAGAGCTCGCCCGGTTTGTGCTGCAGTCTTTCCTTCAGTTGAAGAATGCCGGCAGCGGCTTGAACCTTCTCCTCCACCTTGTCCTTGGAAAGGCGTTCGACGCGCAAGGGGAAGGCGATGTTCTCGTAGACAGACATATGCGGATAGAGCGCATACGACTGAAATACCATGGCGATGCCGCGTTTGACCGGTGGCAGATCGTTGACGACCTTGTTCTCGATCGTGATATCGCCGCCCGTGATTTCCTCCAACCCTGCAATCATGCGCAGCAAGGTCGATTTTCCGCATCCGGACGGACCGACAAAAACAATGAATTCGCCATGGTCCACATCAAGATTGACACCCTTGATGACTTCCATATGGCCATAGCTTTTGCGTACGTCGCGCAGCTGCAACTCGCCCATGGTCATTCCTTTTTTGAAGAGGTGACCGGGCCCCCGAAAGTGGGAGAGGGGGCCCGGACAGTGCTCAAGGTGTTACTTGAATTCCTCAAGCTGTTCCGCGGCGATTTCGACGGCTTCAGCCGGATCGACTTCACCAAGGACAACACCCTGAACGGCTTCGTTGATCGAATCCTGAAGGCCGACGTAATCGGTGACGAACGGCTCCGGACCACCGGTCGGGATCGCATCGAGGAAAGCAGACCAGGTCGGGTCCTTCTCAACCAGCGCACTCACTTCCGGCAGATCGCGCAGCGGCGTGAACCCTTCAGCCAATTCGAAGGCCATCTGGTTTTCCGGGTTGGTCAGAAGCTTTGCGAGCGAAAGCGCCTGTTCTTCAACGCCGGACCCCTTGAAAACGGCCAGGGAGTCGGTGATCAGCAAAGTGCCCGGAGTGCCGGACGGACCGACCGGGATCGGTGCGACGCCCCAGTTCACGTCGGTCACGCGGGTGCGCTCCCAGGGACCGGAAATGAACATGCCGATTTTGCCTTCGGAGAACAGCGGACGCAGCTTCGCGCGGTCATATGCGATCGGGCCCGGCTGCGAGACTTCGGCCATCTTGCCGTAGAAGGCGAGGGCTTCAACGTTATTCGGGGAATTGAAGACGATTTCGCCGTCTTCGTTGATGACCTGACCACCGTTCGTATAAACGTAGTTCATGAACTGGTGCATGGTGTTGTCGAAGGATGCGGCCGCGAGACCGAAACCGTCAGAGTCGGTCTTGTCCTTGATAGCCTTGGCGAAATCGTACATTTCGTCCCAGGTCTTCGGCGGCGTATCTGGGTCCAGGCCTGCGGCCTCGTAGAGATCCTTGTTCCAGTAGAGTGCCTTGGTGGAGAAGGCGCGCGGCAGGCCCCACTGCTGACCGTTGGCAGTGATCGTTGCCAGGATCGGGGCCGCGTAGGTGGCCTTTTCTTCTTCTGTCATGTTGACCGGAATGATCAGGTCATTGGCTGCGAGCTGCTTCAGCGTGCGCGAGCCCATGTAGGCAACGGCCGGCGGGTTACCGGCGGACGCGAGCGTCGTGGATTTTTCCTGGCACTGGCCCCAGGGAACGAACTCGAGCTGGACCTTGTAGCCGGGATTTTCGCCTTCCCAACCCTTGATCAACTCATCCTGCAGCGGAATTCCGGCGCCGGTGTTGTCGCCGCAGTTGATCATGTGAATGACCTTGTCTTCTGCCTGGGAGGCTCCGACGAGAGAGAGCGCGAAGACCCCTCCCAAAAGCACTGATTTAAGTGTCATCTGTTTTCCCTTTTCTGGTTGGTTTCTTCTTTTTGTTATTCTTTGACAGCGCCTGCCGTGAGACCGGCGACGATGAAACGTTGCAGGAACACATAGACGAACAGCACAGGGAGGATGCCCACAAGGCTGGCGGCCATGAGTTCGTTCCAGACCACGGTCTGGCGTCCGAAGAACTGGAACAGCCCCACAGGAAGCGGGTTCAGTTCGTTCACGGAGTTGAAGGTCAGCGCATAGATGAATTGCTGCGCATAAGCGGTGATGAAAGCGGTGATCGTGACCACCACGATGCCCGGCAACGCCACGGGAATGATCACGCGCCAGAGCGTGTAGATCTTGCCGGCGCCATCCACCCAGGCTGCTTCCTCAAGCTCCTTGGGGATCCGGATCAGATAGGAGCGTAGAAGCCAGATACCGGTCGGAATGACGAAGGCCGTTCCAGGTGCGATCATCGCGAAATAGGTGTTCAGCAGCCCGTATTGCTGCATCAGCTTGAACAGCGGAATGATCAGCACCGCACCGGAGAACATGTTCACCGCTATGAAGATGCCGAGCAGCGAGTTTCGCGCTGGAAACTCGAACCGGGCGAAGGCATAGGCAGCCGGGATGATGCAGAACAGGCCGAGGACCGTCACCACCGTGGCGATGAAGAACGAGTTGAGCATGTAGACCCACAACAGCGGCACGTTCTGCCACATGGTGATGTAGGCATCGAAGCTCATCTTGTCGGTGATGAACTTGTAGGGGATCGAGAACAGGCTGCTAAGCGGCCTCAGCGACACCACGAAGGCTTCGACGAAGGGAGCCAGGACGAAGGTCAGGAACACCGCGAGACCGAGATAGATCAGCACATATTCGTACCAGCGATACTTATGCAGCATTGTGCGGGCTCCTTTTGGCAAGGCGCGACAGCAGCATGAAATAGACCAGCATGAACGAGCCCAGGAACACCACGATCATCACCGTTCTGGCGGCGCCTTCGCCGTATTTGAAGCGGCTGATCGCGGTCTTGTAGGTGTCGATGATCATCGTGGTGGTTGCGCCGCGCGGACCGCCTTCGGTCAGGATCCAGATGATGTCGAAGGAGTTGAAGGTCGCGATGGCCGACAGAAGCGCCATCGTCGCGATCGAGGGAATGATCAGTGGCAAGGTAATGCGGCGGAACCTGTAGAGCCGAGAGGCCCCGTCCACCCAGGCCGCTTCATAAAGGTCCTTCGAAATGGACTGCATGGCGGCCAGCAGATAAAGCGTCACCATTGGAACACCGATCCACACGTCCGTCACGATGGTCGACATGAAGGCGGAGTTCTTGTAGGCGAGGAATTCGAACGGCCCGCTCAGAATGCCAAGTCGTTGGGCCATTCCGGAAATCATTCCGAACTGACCGTTGTACATCCATCCCCAGATGAAGACGCCAATGGCAATCGGGATCACCCACGGCGGCATGACCAGCACGCGAAACAGGGTGCGACCCGGCACCATCGCGTTGAGAAGCACGGCTCCCAGGGTTCCGATCAGCATTTTCAGCGCTACAGAGAGAGCCATCCAGTAGAAGGTCCGCGCAATCACTTCCGGAAAGCGGCGCGACATGAGCTTCTCGTAGTTTTCCAGCCCTACGTATTCGTAGTTCGGGCTCATGCTCGTGTTGGTGAAGGAAAGCCGGAATGTTTCAAAAAGCGGATAGGCGACGATAGCCAGCATGACGAGGGACGCCGGCACCAGAAGCAGATAAGGAAAATAGTCGGTCTTCTTTCGCGAGTGCGCCATGGTGCCCCCTATGCCACGCCGTAGCTGTCGAATTGCTGCCAGGTTTCGGCAAGGTCGATGACGCTGCGCGTCCGGCGCGCTTCATCCAGCTTGATCGCCGTCAGACCGGCCTCAAGCGCATCCAGAACACTGACCGGCAGATGTCCGCCGTTACGGAAGTAATGGTCGAGGTCACGCGCCATGGCTTCATCGGCGCCATAGTGGCCGTGCCGGCTGGCATCGACGACCTGCGGCTTGTCGATCAGGCAGGCGGATGTCAGGGCGTCATGCACCCGGTAGTAATTCCGAATGAAGTCTCCTTCCGCCATGCCCTTGGTCCCCATGACGGCAAAGCGCCGGAATTCGTCCGGTACATACATGTTGGTGTGAAAGCAGAGGTTCGCGCCGTCCTCGTATTCGATCAGCGCTGTCTGGTAGTCGATGATGTCGCCATCACTGTCGAAGTCGGCGTTGCCACCACCCCAGCGTGGTGTGAACGGATCGACCCTGCCTTCGATTTTCGGTGTCGGAAAGGTATGGTCCTGATCCGGCCGGTTCTCCGGAACAAAACTCTTGCGTCCGCCGAAGCTGGAAACGAAACTCGGCCGACAACCTGTCACACCTTGGTAGAGATCCAGATCGTGGCAGCACTTCTCCAGCATGAAGCCGCCGGAATTCCGGTCATAGCGGCGCCAGTCGCGCATGAAGAAGGACCCGTGGTAGGGGCCGATATGCTCGGACGCCTCGATCGAGACCACTTTGCCGATCTGGCCGGACTTGAGGCTTTTCTGAAGTTCGGTATAGAGCGGCGAATATCGCAGCACCAGTCCGACAAGGACACGTTTCGATCCACCGTGTTCCTTCATCAGGGACAGGAGTTCGAAGGTTTCCTCTTCGCTGACGACAACCGGCTTTTCACAGAAGATGTAGCGTACATCGGATTTGAGCGCGGTTCGCAGATGATCGAGGTGCATGAAATTGGGGGACCCGATCATCAGGAGGTCTAGCTTTTCCTTTCGGATCATCCTGTCGAGATCAGTGTAGGCGGTCAGGCTGTGGCCGCATTTGGCCTCGACATGCTTGAGGCCGGCGGGTGTCGGGTCGACGTAAGCGCAGGGATCAAGATCTCCTGAAACCTCCTGCAGGCAGTTGCTGACATTGGCAATTCTCGCGCCCAGTCCGACATAGCCGGTCTTCATGCTGCGGCCTCCGTAAATTGGTCCATGGCACGGCGAAGTGCCTGGACGACGTTTCCATCGGTGTCCTTGATGCCTGCCTCGGAAACGAAGCCGAGGCGCGTTTCCAGGTCCTGCGGCTCCGGCAAGGGCTTCACGGAAGAACAGGACGCATGCAGTTCCTGCACGCCGGATCGTTTGAGAATTTGGGAAGCATTGGCGGCGGTGACACCTGATCCTGCCATAATGGAAATCCGCCCTGCAGCGACATTGACCGCCTGCTGAAGCAGTGAAAGGCCGTGTTCTGCTTTGCTGGCCTGTCCAGAGGTCAGCACGCGTTCGAAACCGAGCGTGATCGCGTCTTCAATCGCTTTTTCGTAGTCGCGTGCGGTGTCGATGGCCCGGTGCAAAGTTGCCGGCAGTCTGGTGCCGTTGATGGATGCGGCCAGAAAGTCTCGATCGAGATTGTGCTGGCTGTCGACTGCCCCGATCACGATTCCCGCAAGACCTGCTTTTTCAGCCGCGTGGATGTCGCGCAGCATCAAGGCCTTTTCCAGGTCCGAGTACTCAAAACTACCGCATCGGGGGCGGATCATCGCGTAGACGGGAACCGGTAGTCTGGCCGCGGCCACCATGAACCCCTGGGAAGGGGTCAGGCCGCCTTCGGACAGAGCTGCGCATAATTCAATTCGGTCAGCGCCGTTTTCGGCTGCCGTCCAGGCGCCTTCGAGGGTGTCTACACATACCTCGAGGGGGATCCTGGTCACCGGGCCGCCTCCTTGATGAGCGTACGGGCCACGATGCCGGCACCATGCAGGCCGCCATTGGCGGCAAATTCGCCCTTGATGACGAGTGGCTCGCGATAGTCGGCAAGAACAAGGTCACGTGTCTTTCGATCGATCACGTCGAGAAGAACAAGATCGTTCGAAAGGCCACCACTCACCGGTATGACATCCGGACCAAGTGTGTTGACGAAAGCGGAAAGCGCACGCGAAAGCAGAGTGGTGAAGGCGTCGAGCGTTTGTGTGGCTGCTGCATCACCGGCATGCCAGGCGGCAGTAATATCCTTGCTTGCCAGATCCAGCCCATGCAGTGACCGGTGGATCTTCTCCATGCCACGGGCCGAGCAGACCGCGTCGATGCATCCTGTCTGGCCGCAGCCGCAGGGATAGTGCTCAATACCTTTCAACTGGCCGCCAGCTGTCGGGTCCATGATGGGGCCGTGACCCCATTCACCCGCGATGCCGCCATAACCGGTAACAAGCGTGCCATTGACGACAAGCCCGCCACCGACACCAGACCCGAGAATAATACCGAAAACGACCGGCTTACCCCGTCCGGTGCCATCGACGGCTTCGGCAAGTGCAAAAGCATTGGCGTCATTTGTAATGGCGACGGGACGTTTGAGGGCGGTTTCCAGATCCGATTGCACGGGTCGTTTATGCAGGCAGGGGATGTTGGCCACATCCGCGATGCCGCTGCGGGTATCAAAGGCGCCTGCAAGTGAAATCGAGATAGGAGATCCATCCGGCCCGGAGCAGTCGGCAATCGCATCTACAAACGCCTGCCAGTCAGATCCGGGTGTCGCTACCCGGCCTTTTTCCGCAACGGTTCCATCCGCTTGGAGCTCTCCATGTCGGATGAAGGAGCCGCCAATATCAAAACAGGTGGTCATCGCCTGTTCAAACGCCTCTGGGTTATATTTGTTAACGTCCAGTTATAATACCAATATGCAACCAATCGCATTGGTAGTAAACCAAAAAAAGAAATTGGCATCATTTTTTAAAGGAATTGGGCGGCTGACACCTGTCAAAAACAACGGCTACATCGCGCAAGCTCAATAGTGCCGTGAGAAGGCTCAACCTGCTGTTTGTGGGCGAGATTATGTTCGAAAGTGTGCCCAGTGTCTGTTGGAAGCGCGGGCACGTGTCAAAGGAAAGGACGCAAGTTTCCGCTGTGTTCGTTGAGCGACATTTCGGCGCTTTCCGCGTCGAGGCCTTCTCGAATCATGAGAACCGCAACCTTCACTCTGCCTTGGGCCTGCTGGAGCTTTTCCGCTGCAGTTTCTGCTGTACAGCCCGTCAGATCCTGAAGGATGCGATAAGCGCGCTGGCGCAGTTTTTCATTATCCGCAACCAGATTGACCATGTGACCACGAACTGCGTGTCCAAGCCTCAGTGCCACCAATGTAGAGATCATGTTGAGTGCAGCTTTTTGGGCGCTTGCCGCCCCGAGACGTGTAGAGCCTGCGATGATTTCAGGAGGTGTTTTCAGGAAGATCGGAAAATCTGCCTGACGGAGGAGGGGAGTGTCTGGATTGTTTGCCAATGCAACGGTTTTTGTGCGTGCCGACTGTGCACCTCTGAACGTGCCAAGAGTATAAGGAGTTGATCCACTTGCAGAAACTGCAATCAGGATATCTCCTTCTCCAAGGCCTGATTTTTGAAAGTCAGCGAAGCCGGCTTCCTCGTCGTCCTCATATGTGCCGGCAAGGTGAAGCAGGTTTGCAGCCCCCCCGGCATAGAGCATGCGCATGCGCTCAACGGGAAAGCCGAACGTTCCCGGCAATTCCAGGCAATCCGCCAGGGCTGTCAGTCCGGCACTGCCGGCACCGGCATAACCGATTTTTCCGCCTGAAACAGTGACTGTCTGAAGTGCTTCGGCGGCTTTTGCGATCTCCGGAATGGCCGTTTCGGTGGCATTCAGCGCATCTTTCTGCCGTTGCAGCAGCAGCGACAGGACGTCTTCATCAGACTTTTTGGACAGGCCAATGGAAATCGGATCGCGGTCTTCGGTCGTCGGCAAATTCATGGTTCAGGAACTCGGAGGCACACCAAGTTTCGTATCGCGGAATTAAGTCTCTCAAGGCAATCACGCTTCGGGAACGTTTCCGTTGGGTGCTCCATCGGTGGTGATGCAGGTTCGGAAATTGTTTTAACACTTGATTTTCGGTTTCGATAGAGTTTAAATTGGTATCTGAAAGGTATTATTTTCATCTCCTAAGGCGCCCCTTTTCATGACTGACTTCATTTCCTTGCTGGAAAATGGTGACTGGTTGGCGAATTCCAGCGGTCCCCGATACCTGCAGCTGCGGCGGCGCATTCAGCAGGCTATTGACGACGGCGTGCTGAAGGAGAATGAGCCGCTTCCGTCTGAACGCGAGATTGCCTCCATTACGGATCTGTCCCGTGTGACGGTGCGCAAGGCAGTTGCCGGGCTTGTTGAGGATCAGGTCGTTGTCCAGAAGCGCGGCAGCGGATCCTTCGTTGCGCCCAAGGTGCACAAGGTTGAACAGCGCCTTTCCAGCCTGACGTCCTTTTCCGAGGATATGGCACGCCGTGGTCTTTCCGCCAGCAGCGAGTGGCTGCGCCGCGGACTGTTTCCAGCTTCGCCTGAAGAAATGTTCACGCTCGGTCTCACGTCAGGACAGCGCGTTGCCCGCGTCGACAGGCTTCGCAAGGCAGACGGCACCCCGATGGCAATCGAGCGGGCCTCCCTTTCCGAGAGCGTCCTGCCTCATCCGGAGCGGGTCACCACGTCTCTTTATGCCATCCTGCGCACGGCCGGCTTGCAGCCTGTTCGCGCTATCCAGCGCATTTCAGCCCGCAATCTTGAGCCTATCGATGCCGATATTCTGGGTGTGCCGGCCGGGTCTGCCGGGTTGAAAATAGAACGTGTGTCCTATCTTGCGTCCGGAAATGTCGTCGAATTCACCCGTTCCGTTTACCGCGGCGATGCATATGACTTCATCGCCGAACTTCAGATTTCGGAAGACTAATCCTGATGATTGAAGCAAGTACCATGGCCACGCCGACGCACATGCGCCGGGAAATCGAAGAAATCCCGGACGCTGCGCGCCGTCTGTTGGCCGATGGACACCCGTTGATCCGCGACATTGCAAAGAAGGCAGGCGCGCCGGTGTTCCTGGCAAGCGTCGCTCGCGGTTCTTCTGACCACGCTGCGACGTTTCTCAAATATGCCTCGGAGATCTACCTTGGTCTTGCCATGGCCTCTCTCGGCCCATCCGTTTCCTCGGTTTACGGTGGCAAGGTCAAGCTGGGTCAGGCTCTTGTGATTGCAATTTCCCAGTCCGGCGCCAGCCCGGACAGTCTCTCGGTTGTGGAAAGTGCAACCGAGCAGGGGGCTTTCACGGTAGGGTTTACCAACACGTCGGGAAGTGAACTGGCAAAGCTTTCCAGCGCCGCGATCGATATTTGCGCAGGTCCTGAGCGCAGCGTCGCCGCGACCAAGACCTTCGTCAATTCCGTCTTGGCGGGCTTGCTGCTTTTGGCGGAAATCGGAGCTGACAAGGAACTGCTCGATGCGTTGGCTGCCTTGCCGGAGCATTTTGAAAAAGCAATCGACAAGGACTGGCGCGCGCTTGCCAAGCCGATCGAGCAGCGGGGTTCGCTTTATGTCATTGGACGCGGACCTGGTCTGGCAATCGCAAATGAAGCTGCGCTGAAATTCAAGGAAACCTGCCAGATCCATGCGGAGGCTTATTCGTCCGCCGAGGTAATGCACGGTCCTGTCTCGATCGTCGAAAACGGATACCCGATCCTGGCACTTGGCGTGCGCGATGCAGCCGAAGAGGGGCTAGCCCAGGCTGCGGATCGCATGGTGGACCAGGGTGGAAGTGTTTTTGCAACGACCGACAAGGTGGAGCGGGCAGAAAAGCTGGCGTTCCAGGCAACCGGGCATCCATTGACCGACGCCTTGGTGCAGATTGTTTCTTTCTACGCCTTCATCGAATGGTTTGCACGGCAGCGCGGGTTCAATCCGGACGTTCCCAAGCACCTGAAGAAAGTCACCCAGACCGTATGACCTCCACAACCGCCTATCTCTGCAGCCGGGTTTTCGATGGTGAGAAAATCCATGCGAATGCTGCCCTGCTTGTCGAAGATGGCAAGGTGGCTGGCCTTCTTTCGGCCGATCAGGTGCCCGTTGGCGTAGAGACTGTCGATCTTGGTGACGGCATTCTCGCGCCGGGATTGATCGATCTGCAGGTCAATGGCGGCGGCGGCTTGATGCTGGGGGATGCGGAAACAGTCGACGATATCGAACGTATTTGCGCCGCCCATGTCAGCCTCGGTACAACAGCCCTGACACCGACTTTGATCACGGACACGCCCGAGGTGACGCGAAAAGTCGTTGATCTGGGAATTGCCGCCTGGTCGCGGGGTGTGAAGGGGTTTCACGGTCTGCATCTCGAAGGGCCGCATCTGTTCGCGGGGCGCAAGGGGGCGCATGACCCGAATCTGATCCGGCCTTTGAACCGCGAAGATATGGCGCTTTACCAGCGCGCGGCGCGGGAATTGCCAAGCCTCATCATGACTGTTGCACCGGAAACGGTGCCGCCAGAACAGATGCGGGAATTGGCTGACGCGGGAATTCACATCAGTCTTGGCCACAGCGGAGCAACATACCGGCAGTGCAAGACAGCGGCTGAAGCGGGTGCTTCGATGGTCACCCATCTTTTTAACGCCATGAGCCCGTTGCAACACCGCGAGCCCGGCCTTGTGGGCGCCGCGCTCGATCTGGGCGCGCTCAACGTGGGCATCATTGCTGATGGTGTCCATGTCGACCCGGTCGCGATGCGGGTTGCGCTCAAGTCAAAGACTGGCCCGGGCAGGATCTTTATCGTTACCGACGCCATGTCCCAGACCGGCACCCATGTTACGTCCTTCTTTCTCGGAGGTCGGGAAATCTTTCGCCGCGATGGCACATTGACCCTCGAAGACGGCACGCTTGCCGGCGCCGATATAGATTTGCCGGCGTCCTTGAAGTTTCTCACCGGCACACTCGAGCTTCCGGTTGAAGCTGCTCTTGCAATGGCGACCAGTGATCCTGCGGACATTCTCGGGCGCCCGCTCGGTCGTTTCGAAGAAGGCTATCCGGCTGACTTCGTACAGCTTGGCAATGCCTATGAGGTCGAGGGCGTATGGATTGCGGGAGAGCAATTCTCAAATACGTAGCCCGGCATATACGCTGGTAGTCTACATACCGCGCCGAACTTGTGGGATTGGTGGCTGCGCGTTCGCCGGTTAGGTCTTGTCGACCTTTTTCAGCGTTGAGCGAACGTTTGGAAGTGTCAGCAGCGTATTCGGTATTTGCAGCAATTCCTTGAAGAAGCGGCTGACCAATGCTCCGCGGCTTGGCGTATAGGGCGATGAAATGAACGATTTCAGACCCCAGCCAATACCGCCAACATTTGGAAGGGCGCGGATAGCGGTTTCGTAACAGCGCCGAACCAGCGCGGAATCACTGTTCTTGAATGAATGCAGCAGGCCGCACCGCTCCATGTCACGCTTGAATTCCTTTGAGATGACCGAAGTTTCGCGTTTCGTGAAAGTCCAATTGATGTTGATGTTCTCGTCTTCCTTGGCAACCACCCGGTGGTACCAATGTGGCGGCAGATAGAGAAGATCGCCTTCCTCCAGATCGAATTTGTAGAACCGCTTGTTCCTCAGCAATCGCTCTTCGTCTTTCAGTAGAGAGAAGTTGGTGAACGGGTAGCACGGTAGCGGTGTTTCGGGCGAAACCAGTACCCATTCCTTACGGCCCTTCACCTGAACTGTGATGACATTCTCGGCGTTGGTATCGTAGTGGAACTCTGTCCGGTTGTTCCTGCTGTTGATCCAGAACCTCCAGGCAACGGAATCTTGCATTATCCGATCGGACGCGAGGATCTCCTTCAGGAAATCCGGCATCTCGATATCTTGTTCGAGTACGGGGGAGCGGCTGACGAAAAAGACACCTCTGTCGCGGACCTTTGGCAGTGTATGGAGTTCTGCTCGTAATCGGCCGGATTGCCACCTTTCCCGCGCGGGCCAGTTTTTCGCTAGTCCCTTTATCAGCAGGGGCTGTTCCTTGTCGCAGTAGGCTTCAAGAAATTCGGCATAACCTGGTGCTGCGGTTACGGTGGCAATGGTGTGTGTGTTGTCGCCGCTCATAAAAGGTACCACGCATTTGAAGATTTGCGGGTTCAGGGGTGCTGGATTTAGCTGCGATTTTCCATGATGCTCCCTTTGGAGAAATCACGATAGGAGCAACCTGGAGCTTTATCAAGAAGCGCTATTCAAAGACGCAGAGCCACTGGAGGCGCGATCTTCGTTAAAAACGTAGCCAGGAAATGTTGTTTAGGAAGATGATACGGAACGTTACTGCTGCGAAAGACGCGTTCGCATCAAATGGCTGTCGATTTTTGAGGCGGTGCAGATTGTTGCAAGATCAAACGTGAATAAGATCAATCCGGACACTGAACAGTGTTCCAGTCTTCAGAAACGCAGCATTCGGGAGGATTAGGAAGAGGTGGTGATGGCTCCCCAGGCCGGACTCGAACCAGCGACCCAGCGATTAACAGTCGCTTGCTCTACCAACTGAGCTACTGGGGATCACCACGCTCGGGGCCAGCGCGTTGCCGCCCCGTCGATGGAGATGCGTATATCAAAGGCTTGATCCGTTTGCCAAGCCCCCGAGGGCGTTTTTTTCATCAAGCCGTCATTTTTTTGATCTCGGTGTGGAAAACTCGATATATTTCAGATGGCTAGGCGTTCTGTCGAGCTTGGAAAACCCTACGTTTCGCGACGATTGGAACACCCCGGGCAGGCTAAATCCGCTGTGCCTTTTTCTGACTTTGTCGCAAGAAGGCGTCCTTGTTGACTGCCTGGCCGATTTTCAAGGTTAGTCGTCAGCGACTTTCTGCTGCTTGTGTCGGCCTCAAGATACGTTTAGGAAGAAACCGACGGTTCCGGAAAAGGCCTTGCCTGATCCGGATGAAACGGGAATCCGGTGCGGTCTTTTTCAAGTCCAGATCCGGAGCTGCCCCCGCAACTGTGAGCGGTGAGTGGCTGTACGAAAACCACTGGCGTCCTGATGGGGCCGGGAAGGGGTACAGACCGCGCTGAGCCGCAAGCCAGGAGACCGGCCGTCACATTGTCAACCCTATGGCGCTGTCGGGCGGACGGCTGGGAGAAGGAATGACGCATTCAAACGGCGAGAGGACGACGCTGGTCCTCGGCGGCGCCCGCTCCGGAAAAAGCCGGTTCGCGGAAAAGCTTGTCCATGAAACCGGTCTGCAAAAAATCTATATCGCGACTGGTGCTGCCCACGACGATGAAATGGCCAGCCGGATCGCCGCTCATAAAGATCAACGCGGCCCGTCCTGGCTCACCGTGGAAGAACAGCTCGAACTTGCAGCGGTGCTTGAAAACGAATGCAGGCAAGACCGGGTGGTTCTTGTTGACTGCCTGACCCTGTGGCTGTCGAACCTGCTGTTTGCAGACAAGGACATCCCCGCCGAAACGGCACGACTTTGCGCGGTTCTGAAGGAACTTCAGGGGCCGTGCGTTTTCGTTTCCAACGAAGTTGGTATGGGGATCGTGCCGGAGAACCGTCTGTCGAGGTCGTTCCGCGATGTGCAGGGACGACTGAACCAGGATATGGCGCATAGGTGCCAACAGGTCGTCTTCGTTGCTGCGGGCCTGCCGATACTTTTGAAACCCACATCACAACCGGATATCAAATTATGACCACTTCATCCCTGCAGCCGGGCGCAAAAATTCCGGCAACGATCGTCACTGGGTTTCTCGGAGCAGGCAAGACCACGCTGATCCGCAATTTGCTTACCAACGCCAATGGCAAACGCATTGCCCTTATTGTCAATGAGTTTGGGGACATGGGCTTCGACGGTTCCCTGGTGAATGGATGCGCTGATCCCGATTGCGCCGCGGAAGAGGTGGTTGAGCTTACCAATGGCTGCATATGTTGCACCGTTGCCGACGATTTCCTGCCAACCATGGAAATGCTGCTCGCGCGGGACAATCCGCCGGAGCATATTGTTATCGAAACCTCTGGCCTGGCTTTGCCGCAGCCGCTCGTTCGGGCCTTCTCCTGGCCGAGCGTCAAGCCGAAGGTAACGGTAGATGGTGTTGTCACGGTGCTGGATGCTGCTGCACTCGCCGAAGGCCGGATCGCACTTGATGAAGATGCACTTGCCGCGCAGCGTGCCGCCGACGAGGCGCTTGATCATGACAGTCCTGTTGAAGAACTCTTCCACGACCAATTGCGTTGCGCAGACCTCGTCGTTCTGAACAAGGCTGATCTCGTCTCCGAAGACGCTTTGAAGCATGTGCATGAGAAGATCGCCGCCGATGTTCGTCCGGCGGTTCACGTGGTGACATCCGAAAAAGGCACGCTTCCGATTGAAGTTCTGCTCGGCAGAGGCTCTGCTGCCGAGGACGATATGGCTGATCGGCACGAGCATCATCACCATCATGATGACCACGACCACGACCACGACCATGACCATGACCACGATGATGATGATCATGATCATCACCATGACGACCATCATCACGATCATCACCATCACGATGATTTTGAAAGTCACGTGCTGGCAGTCTCGTCTTTCGCCAGCCTGAAAGATGCAGAGGCAAAGGTTCTGGAAGCCATGGCGCAAAAAGGCGTCCTGCGCATCAAGGGGGCCGTAAAAATCGAGGGCAAGGCAGCACCTGCAATGGTTCAAGCTGTCGGACCGCGTGTCGAAACCTGGTTCGCCGCCGGCGCCGAGAGCAGTGGCAGACTGGTCGTGATCGGTTTGAAGGGCCTCGACCTGACTGCGGTTCGCGGCCTGCTGGGTGAATTGACGGCTGCTGCCTGACACGCTGGATAGAAGCTGGAAATAAAGACCAAGCATGCACATTCTCGCCAGCCAGACGCGCCGGATCGATGACGGTGGGGACGCGGTCGACCTCGGCCAGTCTCCAGCCGACATTCTGTTCCTGTCCGCTGCAGACACCGAACTGGGAAGCTTTGCCGCTGCGCAATCACGGCTTGGAACAGGCCGGGCAGGCCTGCGGCTCGCCAATCTCATGGCCTTGTCGCATCCCTATTCGGTGGATCTTTATGCCGAACAGACCGTCCGTGGGTCTCGGCTGATCGTTCTGCGAATTCTGGGTGGAGTGGAGTACTGGCGCTACGGCCTGGAAAGGTTTGAAGAAGAAGTCCGCGCGAATGGCATCGATCTGATTGTCATTCCGGGCGACGACAAGTGGGACGAAGAACTGACGTCTCGCTCCACCCGATCACCAGCTGAAGTGCATCGCTTCTGGCGATATTGTGTGGAAGGCGGCGCGGAGAATTACGCCAATGCCTTGAGATATGCAGCGCACCTGATCGGAAAGGGAGAAGAGCCCGCGCATCCGGTGCCTCTTCCTCGCGCGGGTATCTATCTTGCTGGCAAGGCCGCCCCGGATATAGCGCAACTGAAGGCCTCCTGGCGGGATCCTGAAAGACCTGTTGCAGCGATCACTTTCTACCGCGCTCTGGTGCAAGGTGCCCAAACCGCACCACTGGATGCGTTGATCGCTGCTCTCGACAAAGCCGGCGTAAATGCACTGCCGATCTATGTTTCCAGCCTGAAGGAAGCGGAATCCGTCGCCGTTCTGGAAAGCCTTTTCGATGAGGCACCGCCTGATGTCGTGTTGAACGGTACTGCCTTCGCCGTCTCGAAGGCCGGAGCAGCCCATCAGCCGACACCGCTCGATCGACCCGGCAAACCCGTGTTGCAGGTCGTCTTTTCGTCTTCGTCCAAAGAGGGCTGGGAAGACAGCGATCAGGGCTTGTCGATACGTGACCTCGCCATGCATGTCGTTTTGCCGGAGATTGACGGCCGGATCTTGACCCGTGCTGTCTCCTTCAAGGAAGAAGGGGTCTTCGATGAGGCCACCCAGTCGACGCCGGTTACCTTTACGCCTGTTCCGGATCGGATCATGTTTACCGCGGCGCTTGCGGCCGCCTGGGGGAAACTCGGCCGGAAACCGGCCGCAGCCAAGAAGTCGGCCCTTATCCTGGCAAACTATCCGAACCGGGACGGGCGTCTTGCCAACGGCGTAGGGCTCGACACGCCTGCGTCATGCGTTCATTTGCTCAAGGTCATGGCCGCCGCGGGCTATGACGCCGGCAAGGTTCCAGCAAGCTCCGCCGATCTGATGGAAATCCTGACTTCGGGCGTAACCAATGCCCTGGAGGGCCGATCAGCCAAGGAAGAATATCAGGCCTTGTCGCTTCAGGACTACGAGCGCTCCTTCGACCAGTTGCCCGACGTTGTTCGGTCAGCAGTTGTTGATCGTTGGGGAGCACCGTCGGACGATCCTCATGTAACGGATGGCCATTTCCGCCTGGCCCTGCACCGGTTCGGCAATCAGGTGGTCGGTATTCAGCCGGCGCGTGGCTACAACATCGATCCGAAGGAAACCTACCACGATCCGGCATTGGTGCCGCCGCACCACTATTTTGCCTTCTACATCTGGCTGCGGGAACAATTCGCCGTCGATGCCGTCATTCACCTCGGCAAACACGGCAATCTGGAATGGCTGCCCGGCAAGGCACTGGCCCTGGCTGAAAGCTGTTTTCCGGAAGCCGTTCTGGGGCCAATTCCGAACATCTACCCGTTCATCGTCAATGATCCAGGCGAGGGGGCGCAGGCCAAGCGACGGACTTCGGCCGTCATCGTCGATCACCTGACACCGCCTTTGGCCCGGGCGGAGAGCCATGGCGTCGCCGAAGAGCTGGAGACGCTGCTTGATGAGTATTATCTGGCGAGCGGCGTTGACCCGCGCCGCCTTAAGGCATTGACGCGGGACATCCTGGACACCGCTGCGCGGCATGGTCTGGACAAGGATATCGGTATTACCGAGACCATGGACGAGGAAACCCGCCTTGCGCGCCTCGACGCTCACTTGTGCGACCTGAAGGAACTGCAGATCAGGGACGGGCTGCATATTCTTGGCGAAAGTCCCGAAGGCGATCTTCTGATGGATCTGCTGGTTGCGTTGGCAAGGGTACCGCGAGGCAACAGGCCGGAACAGCGGAGCCTGCAAAGGGCTATCGCTTCGGACCTCGGTTTTGATGGATTTGATCCACTGGATTGCGATTTTTCTGCCCCCTGGCAGCAGGGTCGACCGGAGCTCCTTGCAATTGTTCTGGAGGCTCCCTGGAGATCGCAAGGCGATACGGTTGAACGTATCGAGCTTCTTGCCCGCGAAATCGTTGCGGGTAATCGCGGAGTGCCTGAGGCGTGGCAATCGACCCTTGCTGTTCTGGATGATCTAAACCAGGTTCTGCGACCGGCTGTAACCGGCTCCGGACACGCTGAAACAAGCGCAGTGCTGACGGCATTGGAAGGTGGGTTCGTTGCCCCCGGGCCGTCCGGCGCGCCTTCGCGTGGGCGTCCGGATGTGCTGCCCACTGGCCGGAACTTCTACTCCGTCGATGTACGTGCAGTGCCGACCGAAACCGCATGGCGGCTCGGCTGGCAATCCGCATCTCTCATTGCAGAACGGTACTTCCAGGAAGAAGGCGAATGGCCGAAATCGCTGGTCCTGACATGTTGGGGCACTGCCAACATGCGAACCGGAGGTGACGACATTGCCCAGGCGCTGGCGCTTATTGGGGCTCGTCCGGTGTGGGAGCAGGGTTCGGGCCGTGTCACCGGGTTCGAAATTCTGAAGCTTTCAGAACTTGGACGACCGCGTGTCGACGTTACCTTGCGGGTTTCCGGGTTTTTCCGCGATGCCTTCCCGCATCAAATGGATCTTTTTGACAGCGCCGCCCGTGCGGTCGGTGCGCTTGAAGAACCGGACGAAGCCAATCCGATTGCCGCACGAATGCGATCGGAAAGTGCACGGCTTCAGGCTGAAGGGCTGGACAAGAACGAAGCCGAACGCAGGGCCGGGTTCCGTGTCTTTGGCTCAAAACCGGGTGCCTATGGTGCTGGTCTGCAGGCGCTGATCGACGAGAAGCTTTGGGAGGAACGTTCGGATTTTGCCGATGCCTTTCTGACATGGGGTGGTTACGCCTACGGTGGCGGTGCGGAAGGCTCCGTCGCCAGGCACGATCTCGAAACGAGGCTGAAAACCGTGGACGCAGTCCTGCACAATCAGGACAACCGCGAACACGATCTTTTGGACAGTGACGACTATTATCAGTTCGAGGGCGGACTGGCAGCGACTGTCGAAGCACTGAAAGGCGAAGCACCGACGGTCTACCACAACGACCATTCGCGGCCTGAGCGTCCGGTGGTCCGCACCCTTTCGGAAGAGATCGGCCGCGTGGTGCGCGCTCGTGCGGCAAATCCGAAGTGGATCGCAGGTGTCATGCGGCATGGCTACAAGGGCGCGTTCGAGATGGTTGCGACGCTCGACTATCTGTTCGCATTTGCCGCAACCACCCGGGCCGTGGGAGATCACCATTTTGACCAGCTGTATGATGCCTACGTGGATAACCAACAGGTTCTGGATTTCCTCAAGGACGCCAACCCGGCGGGTCTCAACGAAATGCTGGACCGCTTTCATGAAGCAATTGAACGCGGCCTCTGGACGCCGCGGCGCAATTCGACCCATGCTGCGCTGAATGATTTGAAAACAAGACTGGAAGGGACGGACGCATCGTGACCGCCGACAAGGACAAGCCGGAACTGACCGAAGAAGAACTCAATGCCCGCCATGCCGAGAAGATGCGCAAGAAAAAGGCCGCACGTGACAAGATCATGGCGACCAAGACCATCGAAAAGGGCTTGCTGATCGTCCACACGGGCAAGGGCAAAGGCAAGTCGACAGCCGGTTTCGGAATGGTGTTCCGTTCTCTCGGTCACGGCCACAAGGTTGGCGTGGTGCAGTTCGTAAAGGGACGGATCGAAACCGGTGAGCGCATGGCTCTGGAACGGTTCTCTGACCTCGTCACGATCAAACGGATGGGTGAGGGGTTCACGTGGGAAACACAGGACCGGCAACGGGATATCGATGCCGCGAACGAAGCCTGGCAAGCCGCCAAGGACATGATCACATCCGGTGAATATCGTCTGATCCTGTGTGACGAGCTCAACATCGTTCTGCGCTACGATTATCTGGACATTGCCGAAGTGGTCGATTTTCTGAAGAACGAAAAACCGGACGATGTGCATGTCGTCATCACGGGGCGCAATGCCAAGGACGAGCTGATCGACATTGCAGATCTTGTCACTGACATGACCCAGATAAAACATCCCTTCCGATCTGGTGTGAAACCACAGGAAGGCATCGAGTTTTAGACCCGGGCACTTGGATCACGAAACCCAGAGGTAATCAAAGGGGATCGAGGATGAGCAAGCTATTCGATCACAGTCTTCGCACGGCCTCGCAGGTGCATGTGGAAACGGTCCGGAAATACGAACTTTACCGAACCGTTGTCGAATTTCTGGCTGCATTGACGTTTCTTGTCGGCAGCGTCTTCTTTTTCTACGACAGCCTGATGTATGCAGGAACATGGTTGTTCGTGATCGGGTCCGTTCTCTTTGCCGTTCGGCCAACAGTTCGCTTGATGCTGGAATTGCGGCTCGCCAATCTTCCGGTACCAAGCGAAATTCGGCCATATGGCGCAGCACCATTCGGCAAAGATTGACGTTGCATGGTTGAGACAAAAGCGGCCGGCAAGGTGCCGGCAATCATGGTCCAGGGCACAGGCTCGAATGTTGGCAAAAGCCTGATCGTCGCCGGTCTGTGTCGTCTCTTTGCCAACCGCGGCCTGAACGTTCGCCCCTTCAAGCCGCAGAACATGTCGAACAACGCTGCCGTTACAGCCGACGGCGGCGAAATCGGCAGGGCCCAGGCGCTTCAGGCCATGGGCTGCCGTGTTCCGTTGAGTGTTCACATGAACCCCGTACTGTTGAAGCCCGAAACCGACACCGGTGCTCAGGTAATCGTACAGGGCAAGCGACATGGCACGATGCGGGCGCGCGAATATGGAAAGCAGAAAGCTGAATTATTACCGAAGGTTCTGGAGAGTTTTTCGATAAACGCCTCAGGTGTTGATCTGGTGATTGTCGAGGGGGCAGGAAGCCCTGCGGAAATCAATCTCCGCACTGGAGACATCGCCAACATGGGATTTGCCGAGGCGGCGGATCTGCCGGTGATCCTGTGTGCGGATATTGATCGCGGCGGGGTTATTGCATCAGTCGTCGGAACTTGTGCTGTGCTGGAAGAAAACGAACGGCAGCGCATCAAGGGCTTCTTCATCAACCGGTTCAGGGGAGACCCGAGCCTGTTCGACGAAGGCTTGCGAGAAATCGAGCAGCGCACCGGTTGGCAAGGTCTCGGTGTTGTCCCGTGGTTTGCGGATGCTGCGAAACTCCCGGCAGAAGATGCGCTCGGTCTGGCGGACGGATTTGGTGACGGGGGGCTCAAGATCGTTGTTCCCGTGATCTCGCGGATCGCGAACTTCGACGACCTGGATCCGCTCCGGCTTGAACCGGGTGTAACGCTTGAGCTTGTTCAACCCGGCACCCCGTTGCCGGGAAACGCCGATGTCGTGCTGTTACCCGGGTCGAAGTCCACGGTTGGTGACCTTGCCTTTTTCCGCAGACAGGGTTGGGACATAGATCTCAAGGCACACCACCGGCGGGGCGGGCACATCCTGGGCGTCTGCGGTGGATATCAGATGCTAGGTAAGGTCATCTCGGATCCGGACGGTATCGAGGGATCCCCCGGAACGGTCGAAGGCCTGGGCTATCTGGATGTCGAGACCATCCTGACGGCAGATAAATCGACCGTTGCCGCACGCGCGACCCATGTTGCCAGCGGAGCCCCTGTCTCCGGCTACGAAATTCATGTCGGCCGAACGTCCGGGCCAGACTGTACCAATCCCATGATGCGCCTTGATGATGGTCGGTCCGATGGTGCGGTCTCAGCGGATGGCCGAGTGTACGGAACCTACATTCACGGCCTGTTCACCGCCGATGCGTTCCGGACGGCATACCTGAATGCTTTCGGCGTGCGCTCAGACATCAGTTATGACAGGGACATAGACCGGATTCTGGATGATCTTGCAGGGCATCTGGACAGCGTCCTCGACGTGGAGGCCATCCTGAAGATCGCACGCGGTGCCGATGAAAACGCCTGACCTAGAAGGCCAGCAATAGCGCCAGAATTGCGATCAGCAACGCCTCGAGTGCGTAGCAGCCAATGAGGATCCTCAAGGCGCGCGAAATATCCTCCGCCCTCGCATCCTTTCGTCCACTCGCATTCAGATACCGGTCATTGACGGTGTACCCCGGATAGATCCGAGGTCCTGCAAGAGCCAAGTTCAATGCGCCTGCCATGGCCGCCTCCGGCCAACCGGCATTTGGCGAGCGGTGCTTGCGGGCGTCGTCCAGAATACAGGCAATGCTCTTGCGGACCGAGCCCCGGGACAAGGGCGCACACAGGGCGATAAACAGTCCCGCCAGGCGCGAGGCGGGCAGATTGACCAGATCGTCGAAACGGGCCGCGGCCCAGCCGAAGTCGGCATAAACCTCGTTCTTGTGGCCAATCATGCTGTCGGCTGTATTCACCGCCTTGTAGACGATCAATCCGGGCAGGCCGAGCACGGCGAACCAGAAGACCGGCGCCACGATTCCGTCGGAATAATTCTCGGCGCAGGATTCGATGGCCGCCCGCGAGACACCGGCTTCGTCCAGCCGGTTCGGGTCACGTCCGACAATCAAGGAAACCGCCCTGCGGCCACCTTCCAACCCGTCCTTCAACAGGCCATCCCGCACGGCTGCCACGTGACGGTAAAGACTGTTTTGGGCGATAAATATCGCAGCTACGACAGCTTCAAGCACCCTGCCATATGGCAACCACTTCGCAACTGCCTCAATCACGACGCCGGCAAGTCCGGCGCTGACAAGCAGCGCCAGGAGTGTCAGCACGCCGCCGAGCTTGCGTGTCGCCGGCGCGAATTCCGTTTTGTTGAAATGCCGGTCGAACAGGCCGATCAACTTGCCGATCCAAACAACCGGATGCGGCAGACGTTGCCACATCCAGTCGGGATCACCGATCAGGGCGTCCAGCAACAGCGCGGCGAGAAGCAGCCAGAGAGCGTGGTCGTAAAGCAGCATCCCGGTCCGTCAGACCTCTTTTAGCGCTTCTGCAAGAGCGTCTGTCAGACGTTTGAGATTTTCAGGTCCACCTGGAAGGCCAAAGCGGATCCAGGTTGGTGCGTAGTCGAAGATCCGCGTCCAGATCCTTCTGCGGGCAAGGGCCTCATGCAGGCCTTTTGGATTGCGCAGACCGGCAAGCGCATAGAGAGGGGTGCCGCCGAAGACACTGAGGCCTGCCTCGGAAAGTGCGACTGTCAGGTCCACCATGTCTTCGATCAACTGCCTGGTTGTCCGATCTTGCCAGGTGCTGTCACGCAGTGCCCTGGCCCCGATTTCCAGTGCCGGTCCGCTGAGGCTCCAGCTGTCCAGCAGGCCGGACATTCTGGAAATGGCGGTTTTTTCGCCTGCAAGAAATCCGATCCGCAGTCCCGCAAGACCGAAGAACTTTCCGAAGGACCGCAAAACGACAACGTTTTCGGTTCCGATGTGCGGCAGCAAGGTCGCGCCCGGTACGACATCGGCAAAGGCTTCGTCCACCACCAGATAACCGCCGCGTGCGCTCAGTGTCCGCGCGATTTCGATCAGGCTTTTGACATCTATCAGACGTCCGTCCGGATTGTTCGGATTGACCAGAACCACGATCTTTGCATCAGCGGGCAGGGAGTAGACGCTGGATACTTCGATAGGTGCTCGGCTTTCCCGCGTCCAGGCATCCCTGTGGCTGGTATAGGTGGGTGAGGCGAGAACGACCGGTCCTTCAGGAAGGATGGTCGGTAGAAGCGACAGCAGGACCTGTGTTCCAGGCGCTGCACAGACCGCGAGATTGTCGGGAATGCGATAAGCTTGGCGAGCAGCTGCAATCAGGTGTTCTTCGGCCCCGCGTGCCGGCAGGCTGGTCCAGGTGGACAGCGGCAGGTCGTCAGGCACGGGATAGCTGTATGGATTTATCCCGGTTGATAAATCCAGCCAGTCGTCATGCGTTCCGCCAAAGCGCTCAATCGCAAGGGTCAAATCCCCGCCGTGTTCCATGAAAATGCCTCTTGCAGTTGGCAGGTCGGCCGATCTGCCTTTCGTTACTCATCTAGCCGGTAGGGAGACAAAAAGTACAGACGGTTCCCGACATGCGTTGCCGCAAGAACGTCCTGCGCTTTGGTTCGTCCTGTCCCAAAGGCTGTTATGCGCATGTTGCCTGCCTTTTCAAACATTTATCAGGGTTCGGTACTACACTTCTATTATTAGGGTGCAAGGGAGGCGGGTACGGCGCAAGGCGACGCAACTTTGGGCGCATTGACAGATCCGTCAAAGTGCAGAAAAAAGAACAAAAGAAGAACAATGTGCACCGAAGGACGCCCTGATGGCAAAGATCAGCCACCATTCACCATTGCAGGACGTGGAACGCGACGCCCTGCTGGCTCAGCTTGCGCTGGCGCGGCAGGCCTTGATCAAGGCGCAGCGCGGCATGCGCCCCAGATCCGGACTGTCACGCTCTGCCACTGCGGTGATAGAAGAAATCGACGAGTTTGCCTTTGTGCTGACCGGTTCGACCGAGTTTTTTCACACAGACGCTCACGGAACGCCGCCAAGACAACCAGGTTGATCGTGGCGAGAACCGACCCAAGATTGGATTGATCAAAGCCCTCGTTGGGTCTCGGAAATCAACAGGTCGACAATCCTGTCGAGAGTGTCCTGGGGCAGGTGACCGTCTTCAGGAATATCACCAGCCAGTTCCAGCTGGCGTTCTGCGGAGGTGCCCCTGGCGGCGATCTCCCTCAAATGGTTCACGTCGGACACGCAGTCAAAATGAACTGCGTCCGGAAGAATGAGTTCAATCAGTTCCTCGATCATGTCCGGAAAGGCTGCCGTTTCGTTGCGGCCGAAATCGATCAGTTGTGCATTTGTGCCGTGTCGTTGTGCCTGCCAGCGGTTTTCCGCCAGGAGAAACCGTGAATATTGCCGCCAACCCTGATTGGCGCGGCGCAAGCGGTAAAGCATGCGGCACAGGCATCTGAAAGTCGCCGCTATGGCGACGGCATCGTCAAGCAACGGGCAGACATCGGTAATGCGCATTTCCAGTGTCGGAAACCGGTCGGAGGGGCGCAGGTCCCACCAGATCTTGGTGGCATCTTCGATGACACCGGCGCGAACGAGGATGTCGACCGTGTGCCGATAGTCGAAGTAACTGTCGAATCCAGGTGGCAGGCCGGTCCGCGGCATTTCGTTGAAAACCGATAAGCGATAGGACTTCAGGCCGGTGTTCCGACCACGCCAGAACGGGGATGAAGTGCTGAGTGCGAGCAGGTGCGGCAGGAAATAGGCCAGCTGATTGAACAGCTCGATGCGCAGTTCTTCGTCTTCGATACCGACATGAACATGCATTCCGCAGATCACCATGCGCTTGACCACGAGCTGCATGGTCCTGGCGATCTCGTTGTAACGTTCCTTGTCTGTGTGCGGCTGGTCTGTCCAGTCGGCGAACGGGTGGGTTGAAGACGCAATCGGCGCCAGGTCGAACACTGCCGCCTCGCGCGCAATGGTCTTGCGGAAATAACCGAGTTCCGTGCGGACTTCCTGCAGACTGGAGCAAACCGGTGTTCCAACCTCGATCTGACATTTCAGAAATTCAGGACTGACTCGTCCTTCGAGGGCGCTTTCGCAGGCCTTGAACAGTTCCGGTGGCGGCGAACTCGCCAACATGCGGGTCGATCTGTCGACAAGGAGATATTCTTCCTCGACGCCAATGCTGAAACTCGGTTCCTTCATGCCAGGCAGCTTCCGTGCTGTTACAGCGGTCGGTCAAGGCAGGATAAATGCGGATGGAGCACCTGAGATACGATCGACACCCGCATCCTTGCCAAAAACTACCAGATGTTACCCGCGCCAGGCGTATAGGCAGCACCCATCACCGTGTTCGCCTTGACGATGTCGCACTCAAGAATGCCGGAAAACCTGACGATGGGTGTGCTTGTCTCGGTCATGCTGGCAGAAACCTTGAATTTGCTGCCGGCCGAGATCTCGACAGTGTCCATGCCCTGGATGAGCACGCTTTTAGGCGCACTGATGATGACATCCTGGTTCTGTAGCGAAATCACGCTTTCCAGATCAGCTATTCGGTTTTCCAGGTCATTGATGCGCTGGCGCAAGGCTTCCACAAGAGCCGCGGTATTGTCGCTGGCGGATACCGCTTGCGGTGTCTTGCGCGGCCGGGGCGGTTCAACGCGTTTCATGGTTGATGTCGTGATCACTCGCGCCGGTTTGCCTGGCGCTGGCGGACTTCCACCTGGTGTTTTCATTGCACATCCCCTTTTTCAAGGCTTCTGGACAGAAGTTAACATGACGTAGGGAAAGATGTAGCATCGGCTTCGTTCAAGACAACGAACGCCTGAAAACATGCAATGATCTGAAAAAGTGTCTGGAGGCCCCGACCGGGCGTGCCAGATTTAATGAAATCAATAACTTAGTAGAAGAGTGGGACAGTTTGCAGGTTATTGAATATCAAGCAGTTAGCTTTTTGATTGTCCCACTTTCTTGGTTCCAAGAAGGCTGTGAACGCCGGTTTCTGCAAGCTTGCGCCGGTTCGCTGCGCGGGTGTAGCGCTGAGCCTGTTTGATATTTACCCATCCAAACATGGAAAGCAGCTGGTTCGCGGTTGCACCGCTCTCAGCGGCGATTACAGCATCGGCTTTTCTGATGCCGTGCGAAGAACAATGTTTTAGGCCGGCCTCGTCGTACCACTTGCGCATCCTGTTTCCGAGGCCCTTGACGCTGAATGGCTTGCCGTGATCGGAAATAAGGAAGGTGAGGTGATCCGAGTCTGCCTCGGCAAGGGCTTCTGCGAGTGGCGGCAATACCGGCATGTCGATCCACACTGGTTCTTTCGCGCCGGTTTCCTTGAAGGTCTTGATCCTGAAGAACTGGACCTTCTCAGTGTCACCGGTTTCATCGTCAACGGTGATATTGCGCCAGTAGAGGTGCTGTTTCCCGAACCTGGCAACATCGGAGATCCGCAGGCCTGTGTAGCGGAAAATCGTGTAGGCGAGCCGTGCCTTGGTTCCCTTGGGGTGTCGATCCTCGAATTGTTCGAGTTCCATATCGGTCCAGGTGTGATGTCCGCCGGCGTTTCCCTTGAACTTCTTCACAGAGGATGCCGGGTTCTCAGTCATAAACTCCTCATCGATCGCCCAGACGAATAAGGCCGACAGTGCCTTGACGCGGTGGTTTGCGGCTTCGACCTTGTCTCGTTTCTGATCCCGTAACAGCGCAATATGTTTGCGTGTCAGGCCGTTGTAGTTCATGTGGCGGAGAGGGGTGCCAGACTTGCTGAGACAGGTTTCGTCGCCGATCGCTGTGAGCACTCGACGCTTCTGCGCCCTGGTGCTATCTGCCATGGGCGCGCGAGACAGGTAGTTCTCGGTCAACCAGCCGAAAGAGCCACGGCGTATTTTGCTGATCTCGGGACCGTCAGCCTGGTCAGAAGCCTTCTTGTAGGGAAGGCCTAGCCGGGCACATGCAAGCTCTTCGTGAAACTCTGCGCTGTCGTATGGTTCATGCAATCGAACCTTCGGCCCTTCAGTCGGCCGGAAATATACCCTGACGTTTCCATGCCGGTCGGTGTCTTTCACTACACCTTTAATCTTCCTGGTCATGGACGCCTCCTTATTCGGCAAATCAAATCAGGAAATTTGGAGTTCGCGAAGTCGATTGGCGATTTCGTGATGTCGCTTCTCGATTTCCAGAATTCCCTGGAGATCACCGGTTGCGCTCAACTCTTTAATCTTGTTGAGGATCTCATTCATTTCCTCAATAAGCTTTTTGACTTCTTCGCCATTTTCGCTCGAATATACGGCCATTTGGTCACTCCTATCCCTTCAGCTTCAATCCTGCTGAAGGTGTTTTCTTTTCACCCAATGCAGCCAAGATTTGGCCGCGTAGCATCTTGTAAGTTTGAGCCGAATACGGCCATGCAGACAAGTCGGGAACGTCATCGTTTGAAATGTTCTCAATGACGAACTGAACGAAGGGGGGGTGAGCAGCTGCTGTGGTCCAGCTGTATGTCATGCTTGGTTCCTTGGCTCTCTATCAACGCCGGTTGTATCTCCAGCCGGTCCCCTGGCATGTAGGGCAGCTACGGTCGGTACCGTCGCAAGAAGGGCATTCAATCCAGTCGTCATTCCCAAGAGCGCTACCCATTACGCCCTGGCATCGCTTTTTACCGATGCGCTGGCCGCATTGCTCATTAATGAATTGCATCGAGCGCCCATAGATCCCGCATTTTGTGCAGACCGCGCATGGCTTCCGATCAGGACTTGCCGGCATCTATGGCTCCCATCTGGTGCTAAACAAAATCGTTGTCAGGACTGCCGGCGGGATCATCGTTCCCAGCTACTAGCGGTGAAGTTGAACCTTCGTCCATGTGGGGAAGTTCGTCAAATGCTGCGTCAAGCTCACGAATATCCCAGACGTGCCGGCCACCAATTGCCCGCGCTGGGGGCATGAGGTTCTTCGAAATCATCTGATTGAAGAGACTGACACCGACACCGACATACCGTGCTGCATCAGCACGGCTAAGGCCGCGCGGTGCGACGGACGGGTGATTTTGCGTTGCTCCCATGTCCTTACCCTCGCATTTGGCTGTAACGGCGGTTAAGCTGAGCGTGTGAAACGTCCCATAAAAGATGGTCCAGGACATACTCGACGCAGCATGCGATGTTGCAGTCTGCCGTCCAATAGTCCCTCTCGACAACAACAGGCGTCCCGGTCAACGGCTCAGGGCCATCAATATTGCCGAGAAGCTCGTATCCAGCTTCGTCATCCGGTTTCAGGGTGTCGAAGCTGTTGGACCTGTAACCGAACTCACAAGTCAGGATCTCACGCGCACGTTTGGCGCGCTTCTTGTAGATCCGCATGTTCTGTGCTGCCGCCATGGAGTTACCGCGCGGGCCGCAACGCGCTGTTGAGAACGCTCGAATAGTGCTGTTGGCAGGCCTTCATGGCTGCGTGCGGCCCTTCGTACGATCTGCGATCATATTCCGGTTCCCATTCCCAACTCTTCGGGCCGTCTTCGAGGCCGGCGTCCCATCCGTCTTCGAAGGCTACCCAATATTCGCCGATGATGGTGCGTGCGACCCAGCACTGATTGTTTTTGCTGCTCGGCTCTTCCCAATCGAGCGCTGGTATCTCGGGCGTCTGAGTTTCAAGATCTCTCAGCCTTGCCAGCAGCATCGTAACCGTGTCGGGATTTGCGGCCGCGATGAAATCAGCGACCGTGCCAAAGTATTCTTTTTGATGAGGAACAACGGCAATTGCCTGACGTCCCGCTCCGTTGCCGTTATCTCCGTAGACCGAGCGAATATACTTCTCTCCGAAGACCGGTTTTTTATCAGCTTTCCATTGATACTGATGCCAGTGGTTGGGCAGTCCTGCGAGAGCGTCTTCAAGCTCGGCAACCCGGATTGGAAGTTCTTTTGCCTTCTCGGCGGTGATTTGGGCAAATAGTTCATGGTGGCGAGGAAGCCTTCGGAACCAAACACGTCTAAGCTGAGCCATGAGCGCATGAAACTGCTTGCGTAATTCGTCGCGATCTTCCGCCGTTTTTGCCTCAGGCCAAAACTCGGAAATCATTTCATCAGACAGATAGTGATCAGGCATGAAAGAACCTTTCTTACTGCTCTGCGAGCCGCCAGCAGGCGGAATTGGATGATGTGCGGGTGCGGGCGATCCTGGCCTCGATGCCCGGTACCAGGCTTTCATTCAGCATCGAGGCGGCGAAGGCATGATCGCGGTAGAGGGCCATCAGAAGTGTCGCCACTGCGTGCTCAAGCGTCACCATGACGGCAGCCGCATCATCCATGCCGCGACCGTCAAGAATTTCCTGGGCTGCCTTGAGGGCTCGCTGGGTGTCTCTTTTTGCCTCGGACACGGTCTTAGCCCCGCGTCCGGATGCCGATGAAGGTAAGGCGCAACTCTAGCTGGGTGCGGGCTTCGTCCAGGCCCCAGGGCTTGATGACTTCCTTGAAGGGGTTCGGCAGGTGCCATGTTTCCATGACGGCGCTTGCCTTCAGGAGATCTCGAACCTCGGTTGCGGTCACGGATTTGTCGAGGATCTGAAGGTACTTAAGCCGAGCCATGGCGATTTCGTCGTCTTCATCTACCGGAAGGCCAGCGGCTGCATAGATGGCGTCGGTCAGTTCGCCCTTCGCCTCGCGGATCGCGTCCATGAAGGCGTCGGCGAAGTCGGTTTTTGCCGCTGCGAACGCGAGGAACGGCCAAGCGGGCTCGCAGGAAAACGCGACATGGAAATCAGACAGCAGGGCATGAGCCTTGTGCGCATCGAGTGCCCGATCGTACATCAGGCAGCAATGCTGCGCGGCGCTGTAGTGAACATGAGGTGTTGCGCCATTGAAGCGGGGTATCTTCACAAGCGCCTCGACGAGGTCAGGCCAGAAAATACCGGCGGGCGCAAGGTTAGCGAGATCGACTGCGCGGCCGGATGCCATCAGCATCGGGTTTGCCATGCAGCGGGCGGAAACAGGATTGGCATGCTGTGTCATGGGACAGGGTTCCTTGCCGGTGATTGCTCTTTCGAGCGAATGAAGTCTTTGAGTTTCTGGCCATCGGTTTCGCCGCGCGCAAAATCGGTGACGAGGCGTTCCAGATCGGCGGCTAAGTTGAGCCGTTCGGCGATCCAAACTGCAGCGCACGGGGTACACGCGGTGCAAATCGCGTTTTGTCTTGGTGACGATCGAACCAGATACGCTTCGGTCTGTCGCTGCGTGTCCTTCCAGGCCGGAGACCGCATATCGTAGCTAGCAAGCTCGATAAATCGGCCCTGGCGCCAAGTGTTGTGGGAGTTGTCAAACATCTGATTGTCTCACCACGGAACATCGAAGCGATGGTCAATGTCGGGTTCGCTGGGAGCCAGACAATCGACGTGGAAAGACTCTTCTTTCAATTCGGTGCCGTCGAACCACATGACGTCATAGGTGTTGCCGCAGCGGTCAGACACCACCGTCATCGGTTTGACGCAGGATTTCAGGCGAACCACCGCGCCGAGTTTGAATTGAGGTGTTTCCGTAGCCGGTTGACCATCTTCCCCCATCGGCGGGGCATTGCACGCAACATCGATTTCGCAGGGCTGGCGGCCATACAGAGCGCGTGGGTAGATGTCGGGCGTCTGCATCATGGCGCCGATCATGTTTTCCGCCATTTTGCGCGTGTCGGGGCACAGATAATCCGGGTCCGGTTCTTTCAGATCGTCAAAATGGACCGTGTTGCGAATCTCCACCCGCGGGTCAGTCGGCACTAAAGATCTCGGAACGCGAAAGAAGAGACTGGACAGGTTGTCCTCTTGCGAGGTCTCTTTGGGTTTAAGTTTCGGCGACGGCTCAATCCACCGACCGGCATATCCTGGGTGGTTAAGGATATACTTACGGGTGGTACCGATATCGAAAGTGCCATCAGAGGGGGTGTCCTCATCCGGTGCTTCCTGGCACAGAACCAGTGCCCTGTGCGTGCCGTGTTGGACGAGCCTGCCGTCATCGATAATCATGTCGCAATTAAAGTGTTCGGCGATCAGATCGCGGTTCAATGTCTTGCCGGTCGCTGCCGGCCCGTGGACGTGGATGAACTGCATTCCGCTTCCTTTCCGGCCGTTATCGGCCTTCCTTGATTGCCTGACAGGCCTGCACTGCCTGGCCGTGCAGCGTCATGGCGCGCTTCTTGAGGTTTTCGACAAGGCGGAGGATCTCGGCCTTGTCGTGGGGGCGGATCTCAAGGCAGGCTTCCAGATCCGTTTTGAGTGTGCCGATTTCGGCAATCAGGTCGCCAGCATCGGTCAGGAGCCGTTCCGCCCTGTGAGCGGCCGGCGGCTGCAAACGTTTTGCATCGGCAACTTGCAGGGCGGAAACTTGAGGCATCAGGAAATAGCCTCCGCTTCCGGTTGCATCAGCCGTGTGCTACAGCGATCACTCCAATCGACATATGCCCGGTACAGTGAAGCCGTCTCCGGGGCGATTTGAGGGGGTGTGCTGTGGCCGACATCAACGAAATGCTGAACGATCTCATTGTGCGACTTGCCGTGACCGAGCGTCTTTTGTTTGACGTTACGGGAAGCCTTATCGCGGACTCGCCCGAGCCGGAGGTCACGTTCACCAACGTGCTCGCTCAGCTCCGGTCGCATTTCGATCCGTCTGGGGCAGACAGCCCAGGCGCTCTTGAATTTCACAAGCGCGCGACTGAGCAGGTTGCCCGGGTCGAAAGGCAGTTGAAGGCTGCTGCGTTTCCGGTCTCGGAACATTAGTCAGCTCCACCCGCCATGCCGAGGGCGTGCAGGTAGAGATCAAGAACGGCCTCTTCCTCTTCGCGCTCGTGCGGCTGTTTCTTTCGCAGGGATACGACCTTGCGGAGGATGCCAACGTCAAACCCGTTGCCCTTGGCCTCGGCGTAGACGTCCTTAATGTCATCCGAGATGACTTTCTTCTCTTCTTCGAGCCGCTCGATGCGCTCGACAAAAGCACGCAGCTGGTCGCCGGCAACGCCGCCTGGATCACTCATTTCGATCTCCTTGGTTTTGGGGAAGTCCTGCGAAACAGATTGAGGGTCCAAAATCTGCTTGGCAGGACGGCGCGCCTTTCAGGGATTTGTACGTGGTCAGGTCCGGGCGCCGTCCCTTGTGTCTGCTATTTCATTCGGCTGTCCTTTCCGCTTGAGGGCATGAAGCTTCGGCTCTCCGATGGGGCGGCGCAGTCCGGATCTGTGTCCGGTTGATAAGGGAAAAGGGGCCGGCCGGAGCGGAGCTGCCAACACTCCGGCCGAACCTGCCCGAGTGCAGCGACGGGGAGGTGGCGTCGGCATTGCTGTCTACGGGGCAGGAAAGGTTTGGCCACTGGCCGAAAATCAGGGAATTGGAAGATCGCGAGCGGGGCTTGTTTACACCCTGGCGGTGCTGCATCCAGAAAACGGCGGCGATGCAAAGGCCGGAAAGCCCTGTCGCCGCGTAGGGGGTGCCGTGGGCAATAAGATCAAGAACTTCGATGCTCATTCGTATCTCCATTTCCCGGCGGATCGCATGCGTCTGCCAGTTGCTGAGCAAGTTCATGGATGGGAGCGGGGCCGTACACCGGCTGACCATTGGCGGCCAATGCGTCGGCAATTGCTTTCAAGGCTGCAGGTTTGCCGTAGACAACGGCATCCTCGGCCGAGCCGGGCAAGCGCAGGCACAAGGTTTCCACCTGCGCGCCATGCACGTACCGCTGGGAGCCGTCCGGTTCCGTGATGGCAAGAGCGCGCGTAGGGCTTTTTGCTGAGTGGTAGTAACGGATCTCGGCCTCCAACCGCGCGATGCACTTTTGCAGGCTGTCGACCAGCGTGCCGACCATCCAAACCCGGTATTCCGGCTCTTCGTGTGTTGCCGTGTGAAACCATTCCAGTCCGTTTTTCAGGACCTTCAGGCTGGACCAGGTGTTTTGAACGAAACTCATTTGTGCGTCTCCTGATTGAAACTTTTGCGGAAACGCTACCGCGACAGACGGCACAATGGCAGCATTCATTGCCATCGTTGGTGATTTCGACTGCAGCTTCGCTCAAGCCGATCCAGCTAGGTTCGAAAGATGTGCCCGCAATACCGCGAAGCACGTTCTCCAAAGTTTTGGCCTGAGCTAAGATTTCGGTTGTTTCGGTCATGCCCTTGTCAATTCTGCTGCCTTGGGCTCTGAATCGTGTAAGCCGATTTTTTCGAGCTAAAAAAGCGCACGGAGAACGATCCGCGCCTCCTATCTAGAACGCAATATGAGAAAAACACATAGTTGATGTCAATAGGAAAATGTGAAAAGCGTATTTTCCATATTTTGAGAAGGAGAATTTATGCAGTTGGGTACGGTCGATCCAATCCAGCTCAGCAAATTAATTGCGGCGTTGGAAAGTGAAATATCGAAACTTGGCGTGACCGTTCGGTACGACACAAGTTTTGAGCGCCTTGAGCAACTCTTGCCGATCGATGACAAGAAAGAACTCACCCCTCATTTTTCAACCGTTCTCAACACCTACTCAGAAGCAAACGCTTTCTGGGTTGGTGGCTTTGATGCGGACGAAAACCTAGTCGCGTTAAACGCTGTTAGGATGGACGATCTCGGCGAAGGAAGTATGGCGGATTGGTTGCCGAGATATTGGCACCGATGTTATCCGGGTAAGAAGTCGGAGAACGCAAAAGCAAGTGCAGTACAGCCGCGATTTTGGCGACGTATGCGTGGCCGGATCGTTTACTTCGGAGAGTTTGCTCTGCAGAAAAAGGGTTTCCAGGGCAAGGGTTTGCCTAAGCTATTCGGGCCGTTCATGCTCTTGCTTGCCGCACAGAAATTCAGTGCAGATTGGTACATGACCTGGGTGAAACCGCGCGATTGGTCTATGAGATATCCGCTCGCGTACGGGTTCACAACGACGTATGAAAATGGTCTTCGGTGGGACGACCCGCCTGCCTCCATAGACCCTGATCTGGTTGCAGCTGTAAACGATCGTGTGCAGCTGCTGGATGTGATCGACGTTCTAGCGGCGAAATATTTAGAAGCTTAGAATAGCTGAACAGAAACGGAATTCCGTTTGCGTTCCATCTCAGAGAAAGCTTCTCATAGGTCATTTTGCAGAGGCCATCGTCAGTAGCAAAGTCATCCTGCACAAGCTGAAGAGTGGGTTCGCACAGTGCCAGTTCAAATCCTGCGCGCAAGGTCTTTCTATGTTCAGTCTTGAACAACTTGCGTCGGTCGCTCTTGGTGCGTCGGGCCAGCTTAACAGATCTGCCTAAGAGACTCGCACGGCCCACAAACTGGATCTCCGGACTGTCCGTTTCGGGGACGTGGCCGGCGAAGCGAACCAGATACGGCGCAATGCCTTCAAACAAATTTGGGTCTTCAATTTCACCTTTGGTTTGGCGCCATAATGTCAGGAGGTATTTCGCTTTTTCATCTACGTACCCCCTGTCAACCAGGTCGCAGGGCTCGGTATGGATATCGCAACTCATTGAACGGTTTCCCTTGGGGTAGAAAACTCAATAATTTCATTACGGTGCCAGTAGCTGGCTATCTCGTCACGGGCAATATTGTAGAGTTTCTCCTGCTCCTTCAGTGAAAGCTTATGGAGCTTTCTGTGGTTGAACTCGTTTTCGCATTCATCGAGTATGATCCACATTAAATTGTGCTTTTGAGCGCGAAGCATAAGATTGAACAACCTCTCCAGACCAATCCTTGGTTGTGCTCCGGGTTGCAATAATCCTTCCGTAGAGATTTTTCGAAAATTCATTCTGAGCCTGTCTAAGCTAAGGCACGCTTAAGTGGAATTTTTTTCAGCTTGTGCCAATGTACGGTAGTATATCGCAACCGATTTCACGTAATCTGTAAAGGACAAATTCGTAAGGTTGCGTTCCTTTTGTACTTTGGCCATCATTTTTCGCGATGCAGCAAACAGCTGCGGATGCCAGGCTCCGGCACCTCTTAACATGTTATAAATCAAGGCCGATGCTTCGATATAAGTGTCAGGATGCATCTCACCCTGGAACTCACTTGCTTCAAGTTCCTTGGTAATTTTCAGGGCTAAATCAGACAGGTCTGGATTGAAGTCCTCTTCAGTCATTTCGTTACCATCCGACGCCAAGAACCTTGGTTGTGTTGTTCCGATGGTGGGAAGGGGGACGTTCAGGATTTCTGCCGCAGCCAGCATTTCCTCTGCGGACATTCCTCGATCATTGTTGATGATCCGACTTATTTTGGATTGATCCAAATTGATCTGGCGCTTCTTGATTTCTCGCGCCAGGTCCACCTGCGAGAGTCTTGTCTCATCAAGTGCGTTTTTTAGCCACGTGGCTATGCGGGTTCGTGCGTCGATCTCATTCATAGGAGAATTTTGCATATTTTCGCAAATCGGCGCACTGCCGTAATTCTCATATTTTCTGAAATGAGGATATTGACAATTAATATGCGATAATCTCATAGTCGCCTCATGAGCAAAGATCCTGCAGTTCTCGTCGTCCGTGCGTGTGGTGGCTTGAAAGCCACTGCGGCACTGGTCGGAAAAGACACTTCTTCGGTTTTCCGCTGGCGCTCACCTAAGAGCAAAGGTGGCGCGGATGGTCGCGTTCCAGGTGGGAATTTGTTCCTGATTTGGTGTGAGCTAATCCGTCGCGGAAAGCCGATCTCTCTTGAAGAATTGGTTTTTACCGAGCAGGAGCGGTTGCTGATCTCCGATCTGGAAAATGCAAACGACAACACTGCTCAAGACCCTCGTTCTGTTGAATTTGATGAAGCCAATATAGGGGAAGGCCAATGACCATTTCCTGCGGAAACGACACGCAAATCCTGCGGAACCGACCGCAGGCTTTGGGAGTGGATATGGCCCGTTTGGCAACATTCTTTCGCAAGCGGTATCCGACTGGAACGGCTGCACAAGTCGCAGATGATCTAGGTGTGTCGTTGCGCACGGTGGAAGGCTGGCTTGGGTCTACCCCTTCTGCGCCTCGCGCTGCCCATTTGGTGACGGCTATCTGGGTATACGGCCCGGAATTTCTCTCAGTGCTGCTGCCTGAGACACCGGGCTGGTTGAGTGAAGCCGCTCGCAACGCGCAGCGTGAAAAAGCACTTCAAGACATCGCCGAGCTGCAACGGATGCTCGACCAGTAAATCCCTTTGTTTGGAGGCCGGAATGTACGGGCAGAACAAACCGAGTACAGAAAGAAAAACGCACGGTCAACAGGGCCTTGCGGTTCTAGAAGTCACGTTTCGCGCCATTGGTCGCGGCGGAGCGTGGGTTGGCAAGTGGTGGGGAAAAAGTTGGTTTTGCCTGGCCGATTTGTGCCGCAGATCCTCGAAGGCGTGAGGGTAAGGGCGATGGACACAATCCAGGCATACCGTAAAGGCGGCAGAAGCGCAGAAGCACTTTTGCGCGAAAAGATCGACATCAAAGATGCGCGCATTCAGGCGTTGGAAGACGAGGTTGAGTACCTCAAGAGCCAGTTGATCAAGCCGGAAATAGAGTTCCCGTTTGAGTGGCATTTGAGAAAGACCTGGGCGACCGTCCTGCGGTGCCTTCTCGCTCGAAACCTGATGACAAAAGACGCTGCGATGGCGGCGCTTTTCAGCGATCGGGCGGGGGATGAGCCGAGTTCGAAAATTGTTGACGTATACATCTGTCACCTAAGGAAGTTCCTGCGCCCACTTGGCATCGATATCAGTACAAAGTGGGGCTGGGGTTGGTACCTCACGCCCGACAATAAAGCGAAGCTGCTGAAGCACTGCACACTCCGATCAGGCAATCGGGATTGTGTGCAATGAACCAGTCTCCGCGCATCCTTCCTGATTTGCTCGCTCCGATGAATGACTTTGTCCGGAAGTCCGATCAGGTGATCGACCCCGTCGCGATGGACTATCTCGCCAAGCGGCATCCGGACGGTGTCCGTGTCATCGATATCGCCAGTTATCACGGGCTCCTGTTCCTTGAAGCGCACGACATTGTCGAGATCGCCCTGTGCGCACGGCAGTTGAAAGCCCGTCGCGACCAGGATGGCGACATTCTGTTTGTCTGGCGGGCGGGGACCATGCCGCCGCTGTCCGGTCTGGAAAAGACGCTCTTGCGCCAGGCGCAGCGCGATCTCGATGCCGGTCCCGATCGCATCTTTGTCGAGGGCGCTGCAATGGACCTGCGCGTCGGCCCGGCCGCTGTGCGCAAGGCCCTCGAATTTCTTGTTTCTGCCGACCTCTTGACCCGCGACGGCCGCGCCTACGCGCTGACGCCGCTCGGCCGCACCGAAGGAGACCCGGAATGATGAAGATGACAGCTGAGCAGATTGCGGAACTGGACCCGCCTGCAGCGGTGTTGTGGGTGTTTCATCCCGAAGGGCCGAGAGACATTTATGTGCCGGCGCAGGACGGTGAAGAGAAGATCGCGGCGCGCATGACGGTTCTGAAAGAGCTTGGTGCGGTGACCGCTGTTCTCACCCATCCGCATCTCTTCCCGGAAGATCCGGAGGTGATGCGGTGAGAACGCAAACCAGGCCTGTCGCCAAAGGGACCCGCGACCCGCGTTTTCCAGAGCATCTTCAAACCGTTTGCCGCTTCGAGGACGAACTGTTCGCCGAGATCCGGGCGCGCGCGATTTCTGAACGTACCAGCTTCAACGAGCAGGTTCGCATTCTTGTGGAATGGGGGCTTGAAGCTGCACGGGGAGGCACTGCGCAATGAATGCCCATGCTTCTTCCCTTGGCGCGTATCACGATCATATCACGCGCAAGCGGGTGGCCTTCGAGCCCTCCGGATTGATCAAGATCCCTGAGCTTAACAGCAACCTGAAACCTCTGCAGGCGCATTGCGTCGAGTTCGGCTTGCGGTGCGGTTGCGCGGGGCTGTTCAAGGATACCGGCCTCGGCAAGACGTTTGACGAGTTGGAATGGGGCCGGGTTGTTGTCGAGCATACGAACAAGCCCGTCCTGATGCTGGCGCCGCTTGCGGTAGGTTTGCAACATGAGCGTGAAGCGGAGCGCTGGGGCATTGACGCGGTCTATCGCCGCGAGGCCAAGCCAACGGACGGCGCACGGATCATCATCTCGAATTACGAGCGGCTTGAGCGGTTCGATCCGGACATGTTTTCCGGTGTCATCCTTGATGAAAGCTCGATCATTGCAAACTTCACCGGGGCAACCACCCGCAAGCTGACGAAGGCGTTTGAACGAACCCCATTCCGCCTGTCTGCGTCGGCGACGCCTGCACCCAACGACACGACCGAACTCGGCCAGCACGCAAGCTTTCTCGGCATTATGCGGTCAGCTGAAATGCTGACCCGCTGGTTCATCAACGACAGCCGCCAGATGGGCAAGTACCGGCTGAAGCGCGCCGCTGTCGGCCCATTCTGGGAGTGGGTTGCGAGTTGGGCGCGCTGCGTTTCCATGCCGTCAGATCTCGGGTTTTCCGATGAGGGGTATGAACTGCCGGAACTGGAAACCTTGCGCCACATCCTGCGTGCGGACGTTTTCAGCGACACGGGCGAGGAACGGAACGGGCAGGGGCGGTTGTTCCGTGTGCCTGAGAACTCCGCAACGTCCATTCATACCGAGAAGCGGCGCAGCTGCGTTGCCCGCGCTGAAAAGGTTGCCGATATCCTGTCGGCAGATCCCGATGAGATCTGGCTGGTGTGGTGCGATACCGACTACGAGGCCGAGGCCCTGCGTGATTGCCTTGGCGACATCGTCGAGGTGAGCGGTTCGCAGCACATCGATGAAAAGGAAGAAAAGCTCGATGCCTTTGCACGCGGAGAGCTGGACCGGTTGCTGACCAAGCCATCGATCGCCGGTTTCGGGTCCAACTGGCAGCACTGTGCCCGGATGGCTTTTGCCGGGATCAATTTCAGCTACCAGACCTATTACCAGGCTTTGCGCCGTTGCTGGCGGTTCGGGCAGACCCGGCCCGTGCAGGCGCATATCGTCGGGACCGACACCGAAAACGGCATCTGGAACGCGCAGGCCCGCAAGGCAGCCGATCACCAGACCATGAAGCGGGAAATGACCGCTGCCATGGCGCGCGCATCCCGGTCGTCGTCGGTCTACCAGGCATACGAACCGAACAAGAGGTCAGGCCTGCCGGCCTGGATGGTGTCATGACTGAGATTTCCTGCATCGATGTGGCCGTAGGGGCCAATTGGACGTTGTGGAATGCCGACTGTGTCGAGGTGTTGGCGCAGCTGCCAGACAACAGCGTTGATTTCAGCGTCTTCTCGCCTCCCTTCGCCAATCTCTACATCTATTCCGAAAGTGCCCGTGACATGGGCAACGTGGAAAACAATGAAGCGTTTCAGGAGGCCTATAGCTTCGTGGCGCGTGAGTTGTTCCGTATCACGAAGCCGGGGCGGCTGTGTTCGATCCATGTCAAGGACCTGGTCTATTACTCCAATGCCTCGGCAAAGGGCGATCGTGGCCTGACAGACTTTTCCGGCGACTGCATCAAAACACATAAGGCGGCCGATTGGACGCTTCATTCCAAGGTGACCGTGCGCCGTTGCCCGGTCCGGGAAATGACCAAGTCCAAACCGGACGGGCTGCTCTACAAGAATTTCCGGCTCGACGCCGCGCGGGTTCGTCAAGGCCTGCCGGAATACATCATCACTTTCCGGAAATGGGCAGACGGTGACCAGGCAGAGCCCGTTGTGCACCTGCCGGGCCTGTGGCCGGAGTGGGGCGGTGAGGGCGTTCAGTTCGTATCGAACCGGACGCCGGACGGGCTGGAGCTGCCCGATTATGCAGCGCTTTCCGACAAGCTGCAGAAACAAGATCCGCGATATCTGGAAGCGCTCGACATCTGGCAGAAATGGGCCGATCCGGTTTGGCTGGATACCAGTGAAACCAATGTCCTGAACGTCAAGCAGGCTGCCAACGAAGATGCGGAAAAGCACCTTTGCCCGATGCCGCTCGACATCATCGATCGCTGTATCCGGCTTTGGTCAAACCCTGGTGACGTTGTGCTGTCGCCCTTCGCCGGCATCGGCTCCGAAGGCTATCAGGCCCTGAGAGCGGATCGAAAGTTTCTGGGCATCGAACTCAACCCGAACTACTGGCGCGACGCGGCGAAGAACCTAGCCGATGCGGAAGCCAATGCGCCTCAGTTCTTTTCCGAAGTGGAGCCGAAAGGAGCAATGGCATGCTGATCGAAACAACGGCAGGTGAACTGAAAACTGCGCTGGATGCCCTCAAGCCGGTGATCTATCGCCGGAACTGCATACCGGTTCTCGGCGCTGTCTTGCTGAAAGACGGGGCTGTGACCGGCACTAATCTGGATCTGGAAATCCGCATCAAGTTTGCCGCAAAGCGGTTCGAAGGCAGTGCGGCCATCCCGTTCTTCCAGCTTCTGGATCTTGTTGGAGGCCTGCCGCAGAAAACGAAGTTAAGGCTTCAGGATACAGACCGGAGCGGCTACGGCGTGTTCGTGACATTTGCGGGCGGTCGCTATTACCTCCCGTCCTATCCAGCGGAAGATTTCCCCGAGTGGACGGTCAGGGACGATGATCTGCAGGAGATGGCTTCTCCGGACGGTTTGCTTGAGGCTTTGAAAACCTGCCAGCCTTTCATTTCGACCGAAGAGACCCGGTATTATCTGAACGGGGTTTGTTTCAGCCGAGACCAGGAAGGAAATGGCGTCATCGTCGCGACTACCGGGCATCACCTGATTGCCTATCAATATGCCCATGACTGCCAGGACAACCCGATCCTTCCGCGACTGGCATTGCCGGCGTTGCTTGGTTTGGCTCAGCCTGAGCGGGTGATGCGCGGAGAAAAGCAGATGGTGTTTCACCTGCCGGGTGGAAACTGGCTGAAATCCAAGCTGATTGATGGAACTTATCCGGCTTGGACGCGCGTTGTTCCCGATCTCCCGGCCGACGCTGCTGAATTGAAGATATCGCCCCGCGAGTTTCTTGGGGTCCTCGGCCGCATGAAGCTGGCGTCCAGGAATGGAAGCTGGCGCGCGGTCGATATTTGCGCCAACGCATCGGGCGACCTTGTTGTTGTGACCTGCAAAGGTTCAGACGGCGAAGAATGTGCAGAGCGTCTCGACAAGGGGACAGCCGAGAACTGGTCGCGGATGGCGAACAGTATCTGGTCTGCAAGCTCAACCTACCTCATGGAAATCTGCCGCCTGAACCGGAAGGCAGACGAACTTGTCATTCGCGGGACTGAGAGCAATGCGCCGGTCTATTTAAGCCATGAAGGCTCCAAAGCCCTCATTGTGCTCATGCCCGTGCGAAACGGAAATGAATTCACCAGAAAATCGCTTCTGACGTTGGCGCGCAGTGGTGACAACGACGCCGATGCCGCCGCGCAGGTGGCGTAATGACTGTTTATGTTCTCCATTTCGACCCGCCGTATCTGCATGCCGGTCATTACATCGGATATACGCCCGATGAGACGGCGGAACGGCGGGTACGTGAGCATACGGAATGCCTCTCTGCCGGATCGCCCTTGGTGAAAGCCGCAGTCGCAGCGGGTTGCAAAGTCACCTTGGCGCATGAGTTCCCACTGGCGGGGCGCGATTTTGAAGCGTGGCTCAAGTCCAGGCGCGACACGCCTCGCTGGTGCTCATGTTGCGGCAACGCCGTCCGCAAAACGCCTGATCCGGAAAAAATACCGGAAGCATTTCGGAACAAAAAGAGAACTTATCCAAGTTCGGATGCGGAGGCGGCATGAGGGAGTTTCAGTCGACGCTCTTCGAAGGCGGGCAGCGCCTGGTTTACGACGATGCGGTGGAAATGACGTTGCAGTCGATGCAGGCCTATGGACAGCAGCATGACCATTGGGGGATTGCCTGGTCAGGTGGAAAAGACTCGTCAGCAGTGCTGACACTGATTGTCCACCTGTTAGATGCAGGCCGACTTGCGCCACCGAAAACGCTTTCAGTTTTTTATGCCGATACGCGCCAGGAGTTGCCGCCGTTGGCAATAGCGGCTCAGTTGATCATGCGTCAACTTGCTGAGCGCAACATCAACCTGGAGATTGTGACCGCGCCGCTCGATAAACGATTTTTGGTTTATATGCTCGGCCGAGGTGTTCCGCCTCCCAATAACAATACGCTTCGCTGGTGTACGCGGCAGATCAAGGTCGATCCGATGACCGATGCCTTGGCCGCTCGGATCGAAGAACTTGACAGCAGCATCTTGATGATCACGGGCGTCCGGCAGGGGGAAAGCGCGGTACGAGATCAGCGGATAGCTATGTCTTGCGGCAAAGACGGGGCAGAGTGCGGGCAGGGGTGGTATCAGCAGGTTCTGCCGAATGCCAAAGGTATTCGTGGCCGCATCGCTACGTTAGCGCCAATCCTTCACTGGCGTGTTTGCAACGTGTGGGATTGGCTGAAAATTTATGCACCGATGCGCGATTACGGTTCCTGGGCAACTGCATCAATAGCAGACGCGTATGGTGGAGATGAGGCGGCCGAAATAGCTGCTCGGACTGGCTGTATCGGTTGCCCGCTGGCAAGTCGTGAACTTGCCCTTGAAACCATTCTCACCAATCCAGACTGGTACTATCTGGAGCCTTTGCAGGGGCTGAAACAGCTTTATCGCGAACTGCGTCTGCCCCAACACAGATTGCGCAAGCCTGGCGCAGAGACGCTGAAAGACGGCACGCTCGCAAAGAACCCACAACGGATGGGGCCATTGACATTCGATGCGCGGCTCATGGCGCTGGCGAGGATCATCGCCATTCAAGAGGCGGTAAACACCTCCGCGCGAAATCTCGGTCGACCGGAAATCGACATTCTGAACGCTGAGGAAGAAGCGCGCATTCGCGAATTGATCTCCTTGGAAACATGGCCAAAAGGGTGGACTGGTTCCGAGCCGACCGCCGACACGCCACTTGATACTGTTTACGGGGACGGCACAGTGCAGCCGCTGATGATGTGATGACGGCACAAATGAAACTTTTGCATGTCCACGCGGGATCACGGTCATACCAGATAACCCGGAAAGAGGCTGAGCGCCTCGGTCTGCCGGTTGTTGTGTCCAGGTCCATTGTCGTGGTTCCACCCAAGCCGAAACCAGATCCCTATGCGCGACAAATGGAAAAGCAATCTGACGACCTGAAGCGCCGCCGGTTGATTGCGGAAATCATAAGGGCAGAGGGTCTTGGGGCTTCCCGAACCTGCCGCGTAATCGCGATGAAGGTTGCACTCAGAACGGGGTTCTTTCTGTCTGACCTGAAACGAACTTGCCGGAAAAGCCCTCTTGTCGCAGCCCGACAGCGCGCGATTTTTGGCGCCCGCGTCGGAACTGACAAGTCGTTGGATGTCATTGGCCGATTCTACGGATTGGATCACACCACCGTTTATTACAGCGTGCAGGAGCACGCCAAACGGATCGGACGGGATGCACCCGGCATGCGGTGTGGGAGGTAATGCCGTTGAGCAATGTGCTTGAAGCTGCGTTGGCCTATGCCCGCGCGGGGTGGCCGGTTTTTCCCTGCAACCCCATGCCGGATGTGCCGAGCGCTAAGAAGAAACAGGCGAAGTCCCCGCTTGTCGGCAATGACAGGGACGCCAATTTCAATCCAATCCCGAAAACCGGAGGTCTCTACAAGGCGACCTGCGATGAAAAGCAGATCCGTGCGTGGTGGACCAAATGGCCCAAGGCGCTGATAGGCATGAGAACAGGCAATGCCTCTGGTGTGTTTGTTGTGGACCTGGACCCTCGCGACGGGGAAACGCTCGATGATGTTGAAGAGCGTTTGTCAGCAGCTGTTGGTGACTTGCCCCCCGGTTTACGGGCGACAACCCCATCTGGCGGCGCGCACTATTATTTCAAGCTTCCTGAAGGCGAAGAGACCCCGCGCAATGCTGCCAAGAAGCTGAAGGGCATCGATTGGCGGGGTGATGGCGGATATGTGATTGTGCCGCCGTCTGTCATGCTGGACGGTGCCGGATATGAGTGGTCTCTCGGTCCTGATGAGGGGGAGGCAGCAGAAGCAACGCCACTGTTGCTTGATCTGATTTATCAGCGCGGGCCGTTCGCCCGGCATGCAAAACAGTTTGAAAAGGGAGGGTACGGTTCCGGTTTTTCCGGCCGGACACTACCGAGCCCGGCAAACCAGAATGACGCCGGCAGCGATGCCGTCAGGAAATATGTGCAGGCGGCCGTGACGAATGCCGCAAACGAAGTGAAGGCAGCAGCGGAAGGAACGCGCGGTTCGACTTTGAACAGCGTTGCTTTTTCTCTCGGGAAGTTTGTTGCAGCCGGAGCGTTGTCGGAGCGGGAAGTCTGGGCTGCACTTGCGGATGCGGCCGACGCCAATGGCATGACAGGCGTCGATGGCCCCAATGAGCGAGATGCAAAGATCCGCCGTGGATTGGAGGCGGGGTCGGTCAATGCCGCCGAAGCACAGCAACGGCTTGAAGAAATCCGCCGTGAGGTGGAGGACAGGGCCTCCCGGCGTGGTGGTTGGCGGAAGGCAGAACCCCCGCCGCATACTGATATTCCGGATGGGCCTCCCGGACCTGAAGGCGGTTTTCGCGTGGTAGGCGGTACCGATCATGGCGCCGACATGCCGGAAGATCCGTCAATTGCAAACGGGGTTTCCCTCGATGCTTTGCGGGAATGTGCGGAACTCGATACCTCCGATACCGACAATGCGAAGCGTTTGCTGACACACTTCGGGTCGGATCTCGCTGTTCTGGCGATGGACGGGTCTGCCGGTGGCGATTGGCTGCACTGGTGCGGGACGCATTGGGATATGTCTGGCGGGTTGGCAGGCGTTCAGGAAAAGGCGAAAAAGGTTGGCGATCTGATCAACCTGGAAACCGCCTATATTCTTGAAACGCCTATCGAAACAGAATTTCTCGACAGGGCGGCCGAGGACGGTTGGCCGCGCGAGATGCTTGATCAACCATTCCTGACCTTGAGCGATTTCCCCGAGCCGGTGAAGCATGCTGCGAAAGCTCTGCGGGCGTGGCAAAAGCGGGTGGCGAACCGTGCAAACTTCGGGGTGACTTCCAAGAATGCCGGCAGGGTGGAGGCGATGCTGAAGATGGCGGTCTCGGAGATCCGCAAGCCGGCCGATGAGTTCAACCCCGATCCCCTTCTTGTCTCAACCAGGTCCCATACCCTCAAGTTCACGCGTGAGATCGACCCTGATTGCCCGGACCCGGACGTTGACAGGTACATTGCCGAACTGCAGGTGATTGACGGGCATCGCCGCGAGGACTGGCGCATGGCGAGTGTGCCGATCGTCTGGCGCGGGTTGGACTGCCCTGCGCCGAAATGGTCCAAGTTTCTGGATCGCTGCTTGCCTGACATGGAAAAGCGCAGAACGGTGCAGCAGGTGGCCGGCCTCGGCCTTCTGGCGATGTCGCCCCAGTTTGTCATGTTCCACTATGGCCGAGGGGCGAACGGCAAATCCGTGTTTCTGGAAACCCTGGCCCGCGTGCTTGGCCCTGGCCTTATGGTCGGTCTCCCGAGGGAGTCGATCATCGGTTCCGGTGAACGATCTGTTGGCGGTGCTTCGCCGGATCTCTATCGGCTCTACGGTAAGACGATGGTTCGCATTCTGGAAGTCCCCGGCGATGAGCCGCTCCATGAGGACCTGATCAAGAAACTTACGGGCGGCGAGCCGTTCCCCGTCCGGACATTGTTCAAAGGCTATTTCGAGTTCCATAACGTGGCAACGCCGCACATGTCCGGTAACGGCCTTCCAACGATCAACGGGACGGACAACGGCATCTGGCGACGGATGCTTCTGGTCAATTGGGATCAGATCATCCCGGAAAACGAACGGCGTGACTTTGAGGAAATGGTCGCCGAGCTGGTGCGCGAAGATGGGTCCGGGATACTTGCCTGGCTTGCTGCCGGCGTCCTGGACTATCTCCAGAACGGACTGTTCATAGCTCCAGCCGTGCGCGCGCAAACCGACTCCTATCACGAGGAAATGGACCCAATCGGGGAATTTTGGATGACCTGCGTCAGGGAAGACCCGGTCTGCGAGATCCAGGCACGTGACCTTTACAATGCATATCGGGACTGGAGCACGGCCAACGCCAAGCGCGTGAGGACGGAAACAAAGTTCGGGCGAACGATCAAGGACCAAGTAAAAAAGGTGACAAAGAACGGGCGGATCTATTACGAAGGGATCAAGCTCACCGATGTGCCTCAACCCTCTGACCCCGGACCCCTTTATGAGACGCGGTCAGACTACTGAACCCTCACTTCTGTAGAGGGTTAGAGAGGGTTTCCTGACAGTTCTATGAGGGTTGGGGGTGTGGGGAAACTTCATCAAAACAATGACTTATGAGGGTTGAAGAGGGTTTGGCGTGTCTCTCTATATATGAGAGGGGTTTGGGGTAATTTTTTCAGCGCTATATGTGGTGCGCTAGAAACTATCTCAACTGTCTTTGTTTCCCGTTAAGTGTATGAAACAAAACATAAAAACCATCACTTAAACTCTCTATTTAACTGTCACTAACTATCTATAACTATCTAGAGTGGGTGATTTTGATGAAAAAACGCATCGATATCGAAAAGCTGCTGAAGTGGGCTTATTGCGATGAGTTGCCGAAGGGCGGCAACAGTTCATCAGGTAGGGCTGGGTCTGCATGGGCATCGATTGAGAGTTTCATGCAGTTGCTCACGAAGATCGATGACAACGAGTATGGCGTCGTTCCGACCTTGAGCCCGCTTGATGGAGAACCGAATGATGATGCTTTGCGTGTGCATGAGGCTGTCTGCGATCTTGACATGCTGCAGATCGATTTCCCGCTAGACTGGAACCCTGTGCCGGAAATCGCGGACTTCCCGGAGTGTGATCATGTACTCAGCGCCGCCCGGTTTGGCATTGGTTGCCGCCGCAAGACTGCTGCTGAATTGGTCCGCAAACATGCAATCCTCGGCGGGTGCCCTGATTGGGAGGGTGATGTGCCAGCGCGAGAAGTTGTGCGGAACGGGAATGGTGCGCCGATCTGGTATCAGATGCGGATTACACACTCGCTCGATGAGAGCGGCAACGCTGTCGAGTTCCGGAGCGAAACTGAGGACGGGTGGAACCGGAACACCAAGGCTCCCAAGGTCGGTGCATACCAGAAGTTTATTCTGAAGCCGGACCCGACCGGATTGATTATAGCCCGTGGCGAGTATCAAATCTGGAGGTCATGTCTCGATATCCTCACTGAGGAATTGGCAGAAAAGCTGACTTCTTGGGCGTTGACGCCATCACCGCGCGCTGCCTGTCCTTGGGAGGGGGAGGGGTGGCATGGTCCCCGCATCCTGAACGACCTGCGATTTTATTCTTGACGTGACAGCGCCGCTTGACATACAACAGCCGCACTGAAAAAGGTTAGACAACCCCGCTGGCAACGCCCGCGGGGTTTTTTGTTGGGGTAAGCCATGTGCGCGCTTGATCGTATCGACAGCTGTGCGCAGCTCTTCGACTGTATCGATCAGGACCCCGATTTCTATTCTGCCAAGATGTATCTGCGTGAGGCATTCCCGGACGCCCGCATGATTGAGATCGTGCCAGGCTGTTTCGAAATGGCGGATGTGATGATCTATCTAGACGATGGCATCATCGTCCAAACCCTGATCTGAGGTTCTGGTATGGCGGGGATGTATTGGTCAGACACGTCCGGTCTGAGAACGTTGGACCGTGCGCTGTCAAAGCTGGAGCCGTTGTCCATTCGGCGCGTCAGCTCCCGTGCCCTGAACCGTGTCGGTTCGATGGCTCGGACCAAGGCAAGCCGGGAGCTGGCAAAACATACTGGTCTCAAGCTCAAGATCGTAAGACGTGCCATGGTCCCGGTGCGCGCAAACGCAACGAACCTCCAGTACAAAGTTCGCGCAAGTGGTGGCGATGTCTCGTTGAAATTCTTCGCCCCCCGCGAAACTCGTAAGGGGGTGAGCGCTAACCCGTTCCGCAAGCGCCAGGTCTTCGACGGCACATTCCTGAAAGGCGGTAGGTTTCCAAACCGCAAGGGCATCGTGTTCCATGGTCATGTCATGAAGAGGACAAGCGCGGATCGCTTTCCATTCAAGGCAGTGAAGTCCGGGGTGGTCATCCCGAATGAAATGATCAAGGGCACGAGCGCCCAGGCTTGGGAGAGCACGGTAGCTCTCGTTCTTCCTCGGCGGTTGGCTCATGAGCTGAAGCGCGAGACCGGTAAAGCGTTCGGCTAACCATTCACCGCACCAATGAGCGAGATGGACGCGAAATGTTTCACGGAAGGACCCGTGAAACATAGGGACCGTACGGGGGTATTTTGCCTCCCACGGGCGGAAAGCTCCCGAGATTTCACCAGTAGGGTGATTTTCAACCGATACACGCTTTGCACGGATGCACGCGTGCAGCTGCACGGATGCACAAATGAATGAGGACTGGATCTCGATAACGGAAGCGGCGGAGCGCCTGAGTAAGGCTGGCGACGTTGTCACCCGCTCGACGTTGTCTCGCTATTTGAGCAAGCACACCGACGCACTTTCCACTCGAAAGAGCGGTAGGGAGACGCAGGTGGACTATGTGCAGCTGCGCGCGCACCGGGCGGAGAATATCCGCATTGAAAACGTGTCCGCTCCGGTAACGGCCAGCCCGGCGCCGTCCGTCGCGCCGTCACTTCCGACCAAGGGCACCGGGACGCAAAACCATGGTGCAGCCCGAAAAGCGATGGCCGATGCCGAGCTTCGGGAACTGGACCTGGCGCAGCGCCGCAAGCAAGTCACGCCAACCGGTGAAGTCGACCGTGCCGGCCGTGATGCTATCGCACTGATGAACAGCGCATTTGAGCGCGCCGTTGAAAGCGAAGCGGCTTCTCTCTCGGTCAAGTATGGCTGGGATGAACGAACCACGCGCCTGGCGCTGAAAAAATTCGCCCGTAGCGGTCTCGATATCTTCCATCGCGAGATCCTGCAGCGGCTCGATGACTTCAAACGGACGGCGGACGCTCCGGAAATGGCAGGCGAAGAGACTGCCGACCAACGAACCGATGTTTTGCAATGACGTTCCACGACACGCGCGAACTGTTTCCGGCTCTGCCTTTCGGTGGCGAGGTGCTGTTCAAGGCTTTCGTCGAGGCAACAAAGCCAGTTGAAGACCTGACCATCAGCGAATGGTCCGATCGGTATCGCCACGTATCAGCGGAATCCGGTTCACCCTGGCCGGGACAGTTCAAGACATCCCGCGTCCCTTACTTGAGGGAGCCGCAGGATTGTCTGCATCCGGATCATCCGGCGCGTAGGGTGACGGCAAGATGGGCCGCGCAGCTCGGCAAATCGACGGCAATCGAAAACTGGTTTTGCTTCATCGTGGACCAGGCTCCCGGTTCGATGATGATCACGTTGCCGACATTGGAAGAGGCAACGAAGTTCAACCGGATCAAGTTGCAGCCGACGATCGAAGTGACGCCGCGGGTGTCGCACAAGGTTGTGCCGGTTAACAGCCGGGACGAACAGTCCTCGACCACTTTCTATAAGCGGTATGCCGGCGGCTTCTGCCAGATCGTGAATGCAGGTTCTTCAAAGGGCCTGCAAATGGTGTCCATCAAATATCTCGCCATGGATGAGGTGACGGGATACCCGAAGGATGTTGATAATCGCGGATCACCTCGCGACCAGGCTCGCGCCCGCCAGAAGATGTACGGCGACCTTGCGAAGGAATGGCAGGGATCAACGCCCGGAACGGTGAATGAATGCGCCATTTCGGAGGATTTCAACGCAGGGGACAGGCGGTACTATTACGTTCCGTGCCCCCATTGCGACAGGTATCAGCCACTGATTTTCGATCAGATGTACGGTCCTGATCCCGAAAATGGTCTGCCCGTCCATTTCAAGTGCCTGGCTTGTAACGAGGCTATCGTAAACGGGCACAAGACCGAGCTGAACGCCAGCGGCATCTGGATTGCGACGCGGGTTCATGACGGTGAGCCGAAGGTGCCGCAGGTCCTGTCGGCCAACGAAATACGGGAATGGCAGTGCGCCCCTTGCGAGGGCCGGTGCATCGACTGGCAGCCCAGCTATCACCTTTGGGCAGCCTACGCTCCGAAGGAAAGCTTCAAGGCGATCTGGGAACGGTGGGAACTGGCTGACGGCAACACGACCAAACTTCGGACGTTTTACCAGCAGGATCTGGCAGAGCCCTATGACCCCGGATCGTCAGAAGTCGATCACGAGCAGATCGTAGAAACCGCGCGGCTCAACCCGGTCGTTGCTCGGGCAATCCCGCGGGACGCGGGGCTGCTTGTGTCCACGGCTGATATTCAGGGCTATGGCATCAAGTGGGCCTGCTTTGCCGTTGGACCGAACAGCCAGCGATACATGATCGACAGGGAGATTTTCGAAGGTGCTCCCGATCAGAGTGATGAACCTTGGATCGCTCTGGCAGATGCACTCGGTCGTAAGTATCCGGGTGCGGGTGGATTGGAACGCGGCATTGATCTTTCCGGCGTTGATTCCGGTTGGGCTACACAGCGTGTTTACAGGTTCTGCTCAAGCCGGCCGAACGTCTACGCATTGGACGGACGCAAAACGCAGGCTGTTGCGTGGCTGGGGACGCCAACAAAACAGGCGATTGTCGACGAGTACAAACGCAAGATCGCTCAGGTGATGCTCTATCCCGTCAATGCCTATGACGTGAAAACAGAGGTCATGGCCGGTCTTGCCAACCTGGTCCTCGGCAAGGATGCAAACGGCAAATGGCCGAGGAACACATTCCAGATCGCCGCGGATCTCTGCGACGACGATCTTGCCCTCGAATTGACAGCTGAAAGGCTGGTTGATCCGGAAGAGGAACTCAAGAAATCGGTTAATCGCAGGTCTAGCGATCTGATCGACCCGAGGGCGAAGAAGGAATGGAAAAAGATCAGCGGGCGCAAGAACGACTGGTTTGACGTTTCCGTCTACGGTGTTGCCCTCGCATGGTACCTCGAAACGAAACTGCGTCTCAACCAGGAGCGCTGGTCGAACTTGCTGCTGGACGTTCACGGCCAGCCTGTTACGCCGGACCTCTTCACCGTCGCGGCTGAAGATCCCTTCTACAAGAAGGAAGCGCCGAAGATGTCTTTGGCCGAACTATCGAAAACCCTGAACAAGTAGGATTGCATGCGCACTTCGGTTCCAGTTATTCCGCGGCCTGGTTCGGCTGTTGACGGTCGAGCTGCGCCGAGCGCGGGGTATCTGAGAAATACCGGTACCGGGCCTGCATTCTTCATGGGTGGTCCGGCGATCCGAGATATCTCCGATGAGATCCGTCAGGCTTGGACCCCGGCTGCAGCCCGCACAATTGAAGCGCTGCAGAATAACGGATGGATTGCTGGCGGCGTCGAAGCGGCGATTTCGACCATCATAGGCACCGGCTTGAAGCTGAATGCAAATCCGGATCACGAAGTTATCGGGATGACCACCAGTGAGGCGGATAGGTGGTCACGAAACGTCGAGCGCCGATATGATGCGCGCTGTCGCAACGCGTTCGAATGTGACGCAAGCGGTCAATACACAGCGGGACAGATGGAGGCTGCTCACCTTCGCCAGTTCTTTGCAACGGGTGAGGGGGTAACTCAGTTCCTGATGTTCTCCCGTCCAGGCGTTACCAGCAGAACCCGCGCCCGGCTGCTGCCGTCTCACTGGCTGTCTCGGGAAACCAGTGTTTCCGAACGACTGCATCAAGGTGTTCGGATCGACAACCACGGCGCTCCGGTGTCTTATCGCTTTAGACTGAAGGATGGAGATGGCGTCCATAAGGATGTCGAATATCGGGCTCGCGACCGGGCAGGTCGACCGATCATCAAACATATCTTTGACGGCATGCCTGGCCAGTATCGCGGCATCACCGTTTTCGCGCCGGTGCTGAAGACGATCCAGCACTATGACAAGTTGACAGGATCGACCCTTGCCGCGTCGTTTCTGCATGCCATGTTCGCGGCGACTATCGAAAGCGACTATCCGACTGAAGACGTTCTGAATGCCCTCGGCGGAGACACCCCGATGGCTGGGTTCATGTCAGAGCTATCCGGATGGCACAAGAACGTCGATATCAAGCTCGGGGACTTCGGCAAGATCCCGCACCTGTTTGCTGGTGAGAAATTGAACCTGCAGGGTTCGAAATTCCCGAACGCGAACTATGAAGCCCTTGCAAATTTCCTGTTGCGTGAGATCGCTCGCTGCCTCGGTTGCCTTTTTGAGGACCTGACCGGGGATTATCGAGGTGCGACGTATTCATCGCTCCAAAATGGTATCGCGAAAATCTGGCCGATCACGCTCTATCGCCGTCAGCATATCGCCATGCCTTTCAAACAGGCTGATTACGAGGCTTGGTTAGAAGAAGAGATCGATGCCGGCCGCATTGAGTTTCCAGGCGGCATTCGGGGATTTCTCGAAAACAAAACCGCTGCATGCCGCGCTGAGTGGCGCGGACCTCCGAAACCCGTGGCCGACGAACTCAAGGCCGCTCGTGCCGATGAGATTTACTACAACCTCGGCGTCAGGACGCAGGGCCGGATTGCAGCCGAGCGCGGCGACGATATTTCGGATGTTCACGAAGGGCTCGCACGGGAACGGCAGAGCCGGGAAGACAAGAACCTGCCGCATCCAGGCGACCGCTCTGAAGAAGCAAAGATTGGCACCGATAAGGCCATCGACACGGAAGAGGATAAGCCATGAGTTCGATCTTCGAAGGGATCGATATGAGCGATCCGTGTGCGGTGTATCCGAAGCTTGAGCAAGTTTTGGACAGGTTGCTTACCGGTGAAATGGTTGTCCGTGCTCGCGTCGGGGAAGACGAGCGGCAGTGGCAGCAATCAAACATTCCAGAACTTCGTCGCCGCATTCGTGAATTGCAGATGGCCTGCGCACGAAAGCGCGGTGCCCGTCCGGCCCGTCGCGCCATAACCTTCGGATAAACTATGTCCTTTCATGCACATCTTGCGGACAGGGTGCTTAACCGCCCCCTGCTGATCACGCCTGAAAAGGCGCAGGTCATCATGTCGGTTCTTGGTAGCCGGATTGGTGTCAATATGCCCGCTGCTGATCGCTTTGAGGGCGATCCGTATGAACGGGATGACGATGGCCGCGTTAAGCGGGATGCGTGGGGAGATCCAGTTCTAGCTCCCTACCGTCTGACAGAACGCGGCGTGGGTATCATTTCTATCGCCGGCTCGCTGGTTCACCGTGGCGCCTACGTTGGCGCCTCGTCTGGTCTGGTCTCTTATGAGGGTGTCAAGCACCAGCTCAAAAAGGCCCGCAAAGACGATGCGTTCAAGGCGGGTATCCTTGATATTACGTGTCCTGGCGGCGAAGCCATTGGAGCTTTTGAAACCGCCGAACTCGTTCGCGAACTTGCCGCCGAGAAGCCTGTTATTGCTGTTGTCAATGGGATGGCAGCTTCCGCTGCCTACGCCATTGCAAGCGGTGCGACAGAGATCGTAACGACACCCTCCGGTGTTTCCGGTTCGATCGGTGTCGTCTTGCTGCACGCCGACATTTCCAAAGCGCTGTCGGAAGACGGCGTGAAACCGACCCTCATTTTCGCAGGTCAGCACAAGGTCGACGGTAATCCCTTCGAGCCGCTTTCTGCCGATGTCCGCGCCAGCCTGCAGGCGGAGGTGGACAGCCTCTATGCACAATTCCTGAAAACAGTTGCCGCTGGCCGCGGTGACCGACTGACCGAAGAAATGGCGCGCGCGACACAAGCCAGAACCTACTTCGGCCAGAGCGACAATCCAGATCTCGACGCTGTCAAACATGGTCTCGCTGATCGTGTCGGCACGTTCGAGTCTGTGCTGGAAGAGCTTTCCCGCGCCCCAGGCGGGCGCACAACCGTCCTAACGAGAGGAACTCAAATGGACAATCCGACCAGCGTGCCCGCCGCTGAAAATACGGGCATTTCCAAAGCCGACCATGATGCCGCTGTTGCAAACGCAACCGTGGAAGGCCGTCGCGCAGGCGCAACTGCCGAGCGCGAACGTCTCATGTCAGTCCTTTCTGCGGAAGGTATTTCCGGAAATTCCGCCCGCATGAACCACGCATTGGAACTGGCTGCCGAGGCTCCGGACATGCCGGCGGATAAGGTTGTTGCAATGACAACCAAACACGTTGGCACGGCAGCGACCACAGATGACGCTGCAAGCCTTTCCGCCCGCGAGTCCGATCAGGACCCGATTGGCGAAGCTGCCGGTACTCCGGCACCGAAGAGCGGCCTTTCCAAGCTGGTTGGCGCACAAGTCGATCGGATGACTTCCGCTCGCTAACCCTTCTTTTCACCGGTCACGTAATCGGAGATCAAACACATGCTTGCATCCTACAAGTACACCGGCAAAAAACGCCGGTCTCAACTGGTCAAATTTGAAAGCAATCCCGAGTTCACGCGCGAAACCTTCACGCTTCTCGGCGGTGCCGGCGGCGTTCGCGCTATCGGCTTGGGCATGCTGCTCGCAATGACGTTTGGTGTTGGCGCTGTGAACGTAGCCCAGGCAGCGGACGCGGGCAACACCGGTAACGGCGTGCTTACACTGGCAGATCCTGCCTACACCAATGCGGTGCTGCCCGGCGATTACACGGTTGTCTGCACGACCGGCGGCGCTGACGCAGTATCGAAATTCCGGGTTGAAGATCCGGAAGGCAACCATGTCGGCACCGCGACTGGCGGCACATCCTTCGCCAAACATATCAAGTTTACGATTGCCGGTGGTGGCACTGATTTTGTTGAAGGTGACCGGTTCGTTGTTTCTGTTGCCGTCGAACTCGGTGCTGCAACTAACAAGGTCGTTGAATGGGACCCGGACGCGGTGGACGGCACCGAACGCATTTGGGGTGTTTCTCTGGTCGATCTGGAAGCACCGGATGGTGAAGACGTCTCCGGTGGGCTCGCTCTTCGCCGTGGTGACGTTATCCTGGCCGGGCAGGAAATCGCATGGCCGGACGGCATCACCGACGATCAGAAGGCCGCCGCGGTGGTCGAACTTGAACAGATGCGGATGATCGTCCGCTAACACCTACCAACGGCGGCCCTCGGGGCCGCTTTTTTGTTGCCCCTCACGAGGACCTGTCATGGCTGAATTTGACTTTCTTTACACGAATTCGGATCTCACTCAGGAAGTGAACCGCATTCCCAACCAGTATGGCCTGCTGAATGCACTCGGCATCGCCCCGTTTGAAACCAAGACTTCCCGCTTCGTCCGCATCGAGTTCAAGAACGGGCAGATTTATGTCCTGGCAGCTCGCCCCCGTGGTGCACCTGGTACCGTTGGGCCTGATGAAACGGAAGGCGGCGTGATCATCGAAATTCCGTACTTCCCGCATCTGGAAAATATCTCTGTCGATGATGTGGACGGGCTGCTCGAAGTGGTCAACGGCCAGGTGACACCTCGGTCTCTGGATCGCGAGCTAGCGCGGAAACTGATGAACATCCGCAAACATCACTCGATCACTCTGGAATTCATTCGCCTCGGCATGCTCAAAGGTCTGATCACAGACGGTGAGGGTACGACCCTCTATGATCTCTATGACCTGTTCGACATTCAGAAGAAGACCGTTGATTTCTTGCTCGGCACGGCGGCGACTGATGTTCGCGCGAAATGTGAAGAAGTCGTCGACCATCAGATGACAAATCTTCAGGGCGAGACCACCAGCGGCGTTCATTCCGTGGTTTCGCCGACTTTCTTCAACAAGCTTATCACTCATCCGAACGTCGAGAAGTTCTGGCTGCAAGCGCAGAACAGTTCCGAACATCGGGAACTCAACCGGCAGATGATGGGTGGCAGCTGGGGCCGCGTGTTTGAATTCGGCGATATCCTCTTCCGGGAATACAAGGGCGGCCTGCCGGTGAAGCGGAAGAATGGCACGATCGAAACCGTCGCCAATGTCCAGGCTGGCAAGGGCCACGCCTATCCTGCCGGCACACAGGACATGATGAAAACCTTCGAAGCGCCGGTTCATCACATTGCGCATGTCAATGACGCGCCCGACCAGGACTCGATCTTCATCTCCCGCAAAGAGCTGGATCATGGGGAAGGCTACGAGTTGAAGAGCCAGTCCAATCGTCTGGCTGTTTGCAAGCAGCCTGACACGATCGTCGAAATGGAAACTTCGAACTAAGTCCGAAGGAACCCGAAATGCCAATTCTTTCCGGCAATGCCGATGTCAACAACGCTGTCATTGCCGGAAACGATGGGGATTTCGCGGAACGTGTGCGGATCGTCTCGTGGAAGGATGGCCGAGAAGACCCGGAACGCCCTGCGCGCGAGATTGAAGCGCCCTTGGTCAAGGAAGGACGTCAGACACAATCGCTTTCCGGTGACCGTTCCGGCCAGTTTCTGGGCAATATCCGGACGGGTGGCGCTGTGCTGAAACCGGATCCGGTGAAATATCCGGATCTCGTTGTCCGCAAGGATGACCATGTCATTGCACTGGACCGCCCTGGGCAACCCCGTTGGAAGGTTTCATCCGTCGATGATCGTGGTCACGGCCGTTTATTTATCAATCTGGGAGAGAACTGATGAGCCTCGTGCGGATCGCACTCAGAATGCTCGCGGTCAAAGCCCTCAAGGATCGCACCGTGGCCGGTGCAAACGTGCTCGACAGCGAGATCGGCATTCTCGGTGAGGACGAAAATGGTCTGAACATCAAACCGGAAAAGGGCCGCTTCATCGCGGTCTATACCGATGACGCGGAAGCCAAGCCTGACGAGCAGCGTGCGTTTCACGAGAACGGCCTAGTAAACCTTTGCCTCGAATACGGTGTCACCGACGCCATGCGTGAAGAGGTTGATGATCCGGACCATCCTGGAAGAAAGATGCAGGTCATTTTCCCGACGATCCCGCATGCGAGCCGGATGCATGATTTCTACCTGGACATTCTGGGGCGGCAAATTCGGTCTGGTCTGTCAGATGGGAAGAATGAAGCTGCGGAAGTGTTGCGCGGCTTGATCCGCCGCGTCGTCAAAGTCACCTGTGAGCGCGCCGGCAGCGACCGGACAGGGGAGCGTGTCGCGGCTCAGAAGCTGACGTTTACGGTCGACGCCCTGCAAGATCCGCAGTTCCTTCAGGACGTGCCTGAGGGCGCGCCGTTTTCACGGTTCCTCGCATTGCTCGCGGCTGGCGATGCCGATGACCAGAAGCTCGGAGCGCTGATCCTCGATCAGATCCCGGTGTCCCCGGAGGATCTTGAAGAGGCGCGCGAGCGGATCGGCCTGACCCTGACCGAACTCGGTTCGCTCGGCTTTGAATACGTGCCAGATGCGGATGAGGACAGCGAGATCAGCAATGTGACGATTGATGTCGCGGGCGGTCAGCCGGTTGAGGTAGGGACATGATTGAGTTTCTGACAGGGCAGCGCATCGATATCGAGATGCTGAAAACCCGGTTCGGTCAAATGATCCGGATCGGGCCTATTGAAGAGATCGACCCTGCGAAGGGATACCGGATCAAGCTTGGCGACGATGAAGACGGCCCGTTTCTGTCGCCCTGGTTGCCGCATCCGGAAAGCGGCGGTCAGACATCATCTTGGATACCTCTATCGAAGGGGCAAGTTGTCGGTGTTCTCAGCCCGAACGGTGACATTCGGCAGGGGGTGTTACTTCGAGGTGGATTCACCGACAGCAATCCTGCGCCGAGCGCCGATTTGATGGCAAACGTCCTAAAGGGATTGGGCGCTACAGTCACATTGAAAGACGGAACTTTGACCGTTGATTGTGGCTTGGTGAAATTCATCGCTGACGTTGAAATCGAAGGAAACTTGCTGGTCAAAGGCGATGTCGATTTTGAGGACGGGCACGTCATGCACAACGGCACAAACATCGGCGATGATCATGTCCACTCCGGGGTTATCCCCGGCGGAGCGGACACCGAAGGACCGCACTAGGAGAAATCCATGTCGAAGAAGACTTATTACGTCGCTGACGGTGTCAGCGCGATCAGCGCCGCTCGCATTCCCGAAAGCCGCAAACTGCGTCTGACCGAGGGAGAGGCGATGCATGACGTGTCGCTCGGGCGACTCCTGACGTCCAAGCCGAAAGCTGCGGCAGACAGTTTCGGGTCCGCAGAAGGCGAAGAATAAGCCATGTCCGGTTTTGACCGCGTGACGATGCTCCCGATCGACAATCTCACACACACGCTTCAGAGCGTGGAAGTGATCCTGTCAACGGGCATCGGATCGCGCGTGATGCGCCGGCAGTTCGGAGGCGGGGTCGCTGAGCTGCTCGGCCGGGCGGTCAAGCCGTCACTGATGGCGATCGTGCAGCAAGTGATCGGAACCGCCATAGATCTCTGGGAGCCCCGTCTGCATGTGCGCCGGGTTTCCTTCAGCGGTTCGGCTGACGCAGTACGCCGCGGGACAGTCGGCATCGTCATTGAGGCGGACTATCGGCCCCGCGGCCATCTTGGTGACTTCACCATCGAGCGCAATCTTTCCTTTTCCGTGCGTTTTGCAGGCGGCTCCGCCTCGGCCTCGGTCATCTGAGGGTAAACCGTGATCGATCTTTCCAGCCTTCCAGATCCTCAAGTGATTGAGGAACTGGATTACGAGACCATTTTGCAAAGCTTCATTGATGAGGTGAGGGATTTGTTTGCTGCCGAAGGCATCGATTATGATGTCGGTGCGCTCGAAACAGATCCGGTCAAGATCGTTCTGGAAGCCTTCTCCTATCGCGAGATCCGCTTGCGCACCCGTGCGAACCATGTCGCTCGGAACCAGATCCTTGCCTATTCGACCGGTACCGATCTTGAGCATTTGGCGTCCCACTACGGTGTTGCCAGGCTCGCAGGTGAAACGGATGAGCGCTTGCGTGAGCGCGTTCAGCTGGCGACCATTGGCCGGTCTCCTGGCGGCACCCATGAGCGGTTCAAGGCCATTGCAATGGCATCGAGCCCCAAGGTTCGCGATATCGCAACATGGACCGAAGACAGAGACCCGACCGTCAACATTGCAGTTCTGTCAACTGACGTTGGCGGCGCGGCTTCTGCGTCCCTTCTTGCGACTGTTCGGGCAGCACTTGAAGCCCCCGCGGTGCGACTGGTGTCCGACCGTTACAACGTGATCTCCGCCGTTCAGAAAGTTGTGGCGGTTGATCTTTCGGTCACCCTGACACCGGATGCTTCGGAAGACGTTCTCGCAGAGCTTCCAGATCTCATTCGCCTGGCGCGCGACCAGGAGAACCTGTTGGGGCTCGACCTGTACCGGGCTTGGGTGAGCAAGGCAGCAATGGTGTCCGGCGTTTCAAATGTCGTGGTCAACGCACCGGCGGCTGATGTGGTCGCAAGCCCGGAGGAAGCCGTCAAGATTGGTGACGTGACCGTTCAGTTTGCCGGGCGGGGTCGATGACAGAGACACTTCTTCCGTCCAATGCGACACCGATTGAAGTCGCGCTCGATCGGGCAGGGGATCAGGCACCGAAGATTGATCCCGCTCTGAGCTATATTTCCGGGTGGAAGCATAGCGTGCAGCCTGACGATCTGAGGCCGTATCTGGTTCATGAGTTCGGCATGGGGCTTCTCCAGCCCTATGTCGCGACCTATGGCGGCATTCTGGCGCTTCGCAGGCCTTGGTGCGAGGTGAGGGGCACGCATGAAGCCATTTCCCAAGGCCTCGCGGTTGCTGGTTATTCCGGCACGCTCAAAGATCCGCCAGCTCGGCGTCTCGCATGGGCCGAGTTCCAGATTGATCTGGACCGGGTCCGCGATGAGAAAGACGATCTTGGCATCATAGCTGGCCTCGTCGAGATCAGCCGCCCGGAGCGGTCAACATTCCGCCGTGGCGTCCATGGCTACGATGTGCCGGCCGCCGAAGGTTGCCGAACCCTTTTGAGCGGGTCGATCCTTGGAGATGACAGCGGTGTCCGGATCGATGGCAAGGGGCCGAAATGGTCTTTCGGTCGAGCTTATCGCTACACCCACGTTCTGACGGAAGATGACCTGACCGCGCTTGGTGTTTGGCTTCCCGAAGTACCGAGTCAGCTTTGGGCCGACATGGAGTTTCCCTGGGCAACGGCCACGTTCAAGTGGGCCGATGACGCCGCGCTTGGCCGCAGGGTCTCGATGGCGAGTTCCATTGAGGCGTTGCCTTGCTGGCTTCGCTTTGCCGATGACGGTGACCAGACGATTGGTTATCGCCGGGCTATCTGCCGGGGTGTTGAACAAGGGCTCACCGGATACGCGTTCGGCACTGACTTTCTGGAGCCGAGCCTTGAGAACCCGATCGGGGTGCATGTCTTTGTGCGCACCGGGTTCGGCGACGGTTACGGCTCAGAAGCCGCGTCTGTCTCCATCGTCTTCGGCGCTGATGTCACCGACCAGTCGAAACCCGGCCAACTCTGGCTGGAGCCTGCCGGCCTGACCGGAGGCGTTGAAATCGCGTCACAGCCGATCTCGATCCTTTTTGGCGAGACGGTTCGTGAATACGTCCAATTTTTCTTGAGGTTCTGATGGCCTACGAACACGAGTCCGGCATTGCCGCAGCCTATGACAGAACTCCAGACGCGCCGTCCACCCGGACGGATCTGGTATTTGTCGAGGACCGCTTCATTCAGGGCGCGGAACTGAATGAACTGCAGGGACTGACCGGCCGCCGTATCCAGGCGATTGGCGATCTGGTTGCTGGCAATGGCAACCGGGAAAGCGATGCGGCAATCAAGGTCGCATTCGACATAGACCCGGAAGACCCGAACGCCATTCCGACCACGGCCAGCATCATCCTGCAGGCCGGCCGAATCTACATTGACGGTCATGTTCTTTCCGTTGCAGCCGCTCAGTTTGATGATGTTCCGATCTCTGGCGACGTGATCGTCGGCGTGCGCCAGGTGGTCACCCGCATCGGTCACGAGGAAGATGCTTCTCTCGTCGGCCTGCATCCGGGTACCGATGCAGAAGGGGAACCGGGTGCTTACCGGACCAACCGGTCGCTTGAGTGGGGTTTGCTGAACGATGGCGGCGAAGGCCAGTTTATTCAGGTCTACAAGCTGCTCGACGGCACTGTCGTTGATCAGACCGCTCCGCCTGCGCTTGATGGCATTCTTGCGACCGCTGCCATTTACGACCGCGCACGCGGCTCTTACATCGTTGAAGGGTGTGAAGTCAGTGCGCTTGGGGATGACGGCAACGACCGGCAGATCCTTTCGGTGGGTGCCGGTGCTGCGAACATTCAGGGCTGGCGCCGCACGCGCGAAACCGCTTTCACCCTGTTCCAGACCCAAGATCCGGATCTTGAACTGGTCTCGGCCGAGGCGAAGACCTTCACCGATGGCGGCAGCGGCACAGCAGTTCTGACAGTCGCAAGGCCGCCGATCGCGAACGTGGTTTCTGCGGTTGTCACCATGCAGATCTCCGAGAACGTGACGCGCGGGCCTGTGCCCAACGGTCTGGATGAACTGCAGGAAGCATCGATTGTCGAAATCATAAGCGTCACGCAGGCCGCGACCACGTTTGATCCGGCAACATATTCCCTGTCTGGCGACAATATTTCGTGGGCTCCGGCTGGTGATGAGCCGGCTGCCGGCAGCACGTATGTCGTCACCTATCGGTATTTCAAGCAGGTCGCGCCGGATGCCTTCGACGCAACGACTATCACGCTGTCAGGCGGCGTGACCGACGAAACGGCATTGCTGACTTACAACTCGAAGATCCCGCGCAAGGATGTTCTTGTTTTTGATATCGATGGCACGCCGAGCGTCGTCAAAGGGCAGTCCGCTCGCAAGGGCGCTCTGCCGCCGAAGCCGCCCGAGGGCTACCTGAAGATTGCCGAGATCCACAACACGTGGGACGGCGCTCCGGAGATCGTCAACAACGGCACCCGTGTACCGACCTATGATGAGCTTTGGGGATATCTGCGGCTTACGGTGAAACTCGCCGATCAGCTCAACCGGACGCTCATGGAACAATCGGTACCGGACGCGGCTGCGATCTCTGCCGATGGCATCTTCACGGATGATTTCTGGAGTGATTTCTACCGCGATGAGGGTGTCGTACAAACAGCGGCCGCCAACCAGGGCGTCTTGCAGCTGCCGGTCTATGAGCAGTTTGTCGAGACGATCAACACGCTCGCGATCCTTGATTACACCGAAGAAGTGATCATCTCGCAGCCACTGGCAACCGGGTCCATGAAGGTCAACCCGTACGCCAACTATAACCCGATGCCGGGTTTGCTGGCTCTCAACCCGAATAACGACTTCTGGACGTCGACTGAAACGCAGTGGACCTCGTCCATCACGCGCCAGTTCACGGCAGCTCCCGGTCAGTCTCCGGGCCGCACTACGATTACCGAAGAAGTGCGGCAGACGACACGGGCGGCAGAGTTCCTGCGGCAGATCGATATCGACTTCACGATCGAAGGGTTTGCCCCCAACGAAGAGTTGGAAAAGCTTCTGTTCGCAGGGCGGGACGTGACGCCAGCAGGTCCGCTTGTTGCCGGTGCCAACGGTGACGTGCAAGGCACATTCCAGATCCCGCCCCGTGTCCCGACCGGAACGCATGCGATCCGGGCGGAAGGCGCAGCCGGTGGCTTCGCCGAGGCGTCCTTCGTTGGCGCAGGTGAAATCACCGTCGAGGTGATGCGCCGGGTCAATCTGGTGACCAGGGCCGCGCCGCCACCCGTGGTCAACGTGATCAACAATATCGTGCGTGTCACCAACGTAAACAACGTGTCCAACAATCGCGGCCCCGGTGAAGGCTCCGGACGCGAAGGGGGCATGAACGGCGATCCACTGGCATTCACGTTCGTCCCGCCGGTGGATTGCATGATGCTCGGGTTTGACGTGGAGATCGCCGAGGTTGGAGATCCGGCCAATGGCTTGGTTTGCCAGCTCGCCCGGACCTTGAACGGCTATCCGACCAATGAAGTTCTGGCGACCACGTTCATTCCGATGGTTGGCGTTCAGCCTGGTGACCAGGTCAGCCCGCGTTGGGATGCGCCGCACTATCTCAGTGCTTCGGAAAAATACTGCGTTGTCATCATGACCGACGATGCGGACCACGCCCTCAAGATCGCAACGCTTGGTGAGGTGGTTCCTGAATCCCAGCAGCTGGTTTCATCGCAGCCCTATACCAATGGCGACCTGTTCTCCGGATCGAACCGCACCACTTGGGTGGCGCATCCGAAAAGCGATCTCAAGATCGATATCGTCGCAGCCAAGTTCAGTCCGGTGGAAAAAACCGTAGATCTGTACCAGGGCGACATCGAGGCGATCACCGACCTGGTCGTTCGCGGCACGGTCGAGCTGCAATCCGATCAGACCAGGTTCCGGTACGAGCTTGTTCGCGCCAATGGCGATGTGATCCCGCTCGCTTCAGGGCAGTCCATCGAGTTCGATGAATATGTCTCCGAGACGATCACTCTGCGCGCCGTGTTGAACGGCAACGAGTACCTGTCGCCTGTCCTTTGGCCGGGCACCACGATCATTGGCGGGCAGGTGCAGGAGCAAGCGGACTATGTCTCGAAGAATTTCAAGATCGAAGGTCCGGTTGGCTTACGAGCGCTGTTCGATCGCTGGCAGCCGGCCGGCGCTACGGTGACGATCTTCGTTGACAGCAATGGGGATGAAAATTGGCAGCCGCTCGTTCAGGAGAGCGCCCGCGCGCTTGGCGGCGGCTGGACGGAACCGAAGCTTAATCTTGCAGGCTTTTCCGCCCCCAACGGCGGCCGCGTGAAAGTCACCCTCAACGGCACGCCTGCCGCGCGTCCCTCCATCGCGCGTTTGCGTGCTTACGGTCACTAAGAGGTTCTGATGCCAACCGACGCAATTACAGCACAACTCGGCATTCCAATGCCGGACCCGGCCAACGATGTCGATTATGACTTCACCCGGCTTATTCTGGCGATGGAGATGATCGATGGTTTTATCCATGCGCTCCAGACAGCACTTGCTGGCGTTGCGGCCGCAAATCATGGCCATGTCATTGACGATGTCGAAGGCCTGCAAGCCGAGTTGAACACGCTGGCAGACAGCATTGCCAACGTGTCCGGCACGCTAGCGGGGCTGGAAGATACGGACGTATCCGACGCTACACAGGGCATGCTCCTGCAATACCTCAATGAGAAGTGGGTGTCTGTTGCCGCCAAGGCCGCGTTCTTTGCTATCGACCCGATCAACGGTCTTTCCGCGAACAACGTCCAGGCGGCACTTGCCGAGCTGGTCCAGGAAGTCACGACACCTACCGTCGATCCTTCTGTGGCGTCTTATGAATGCGATGGCGAGACCGACACCTTCACGCTTCCTGCAACGCCAAATTCAAAGAATGCCGTGATCCTCAATCTCAATGGGGTCTCGGTGCTTCACGAAGATTTCACGCTGGCCGGTTCGGACGTCACCTTGAGCTACAAGCCTCCTGAGGGGATTACGCTTAACGCCTTGGTGTTGACCGCTGTTGAGATCGGCATGCCGTCTCTCGAAACTGTAGGCTTCGCACAGTTGTCGAAAGACGTGTCGGAACTCGCCCTGATCAGGCAAGCGCTCACGGCATCGGGCGAAAAGCCGTTCCGCTGGAACCACTCTTGGAACCCATACATGTTGAACAACGTCAGGGGGCAGGCGTCCTACACCTTAGACGGCTACACGCTCGATAGGTGGGTTCTGGAATTATCAGGTGCCACCGGCATTGTTACGCAAGAGGTATTGCCGCGAGGTGAAGATGGCATGCCTTACGACATCCGTCATTTCCTGCGTTTCGATGTCACGGTGGGCAACGACAATTGCCGTGTGGCTCAGCGGTGGCCGAGCGCACGTCAGTTTGCGGGTGACACAATCACTGTCGTGTTTCTTGCCCGTGGCGTGAACCCTGCCGGTGGCAGTTTGTTTGTCTCTGCGGATCAGTTTTTTGGGGCGGCTTCAACTACGCCAGAGCGCTACACCGTGGATAGCCAGAGCTTCAGCGTGGATGCAACATGGTCGCTTAAGAAAGTGGTCCTGGATATCCCCGAGATCGACGGGGTTGACTTGCTCTCTGACAGTTTTTTGAAGCTGCGAATTGGGCAATTGCTCGATGCTAGCACCGACCCTTGGCGGTTGGACTACACAGGATTTCTGGTTTTTGAAGGTGATGTTTGCGACGAGTTCGACACCTTGGCAGACGTCACGCGGCACTACCGGGGCCAAGATTTGGAAGATCAGCGGTGCCAAAGGTTTGCGCGAAAACTCGATTCTGTGAATTTCGGTTTCCGCCATCAGAACACTATTCCTGACGGTGTCGATTTCCTGTTTGAAGACGTGCGCGTTGCGCCGCCGATGCACCGAGTTCCGGATATCGACATGACGGTCACCACTCGTCAAAACACAAAAAATGAGATTGTGGCCGATGTCACTGCGAATGGATTTGCGGTCTACGCCGAAGGGACAGGCGGGGCAAACATCAACCGTTTCGAAGCAGATTTTCTTTTGCTGGCGGAGGTTTAAATGACGTTTCTCCCCCAAAGCCTGATCGATGGTCCATTCGGCCCCAATAAGGACCTCGTAATCAACGGGTTCATGGATGTAAACCAGCGCGGTCTGGGTAGTCGAACTACCACAGGTTTGGTTCATGACCGGATGTCGGTGTTTGCCTCGGAACTTCCCGGCCTTTTCTCTGCCGATGACATGGCGTTCACGCCTGCCCACGGGCAAGTTCCGCAAAACCCGGATAACTATCTACGGGTCTCTTTCAACGGCACCCTTGGAGGGGCCGGAACGGAGCATTACGCCGGGTTCAGATACAAGTTCCCTTATCCGCAGAGGATGACCAATCAGCAGTACACTGTTGAGTTCTACGGGCGTGTGAATAATCCGCTGACTGTGGGCATCGAAGGGAGGCTTGCAGCAAACAGCGGCAACCCTGCCGATGACGTAAATGGCATTGACTACAAGACGCATGCAATGACCACGACCGGGATTTGGAAGCGCAACAGGTTTTTGGTCAACGTCCCGGCTTGGACACCTTCGGCACTCGGAAACTTTGCACGGTACGAGCTGCTTTTCTGGCTCTCCATGGGGACAGCTCGTACCGAACCGCTCAATGTTGGTCCGCAAGCCGCTGATTTCGATATTGCCAATTTCGGGGTGTTCCCTGGGAACCTTCTGAATGTGCCGGGAGATCTGAAGGGACTGCGGGACGCCAGTATGGAACTGCTGCGGAGCCAGAGGTTTTTCTACCACATACCGGGGATTACGCTTCGGGGGCAGACTGCGGGGTATTACTACCAAACGCCGATAGGCCTGCCTGCCACAATGATCAGAGATCCTGACGTCACTTATACGTTCAGTTCGAACGTGGGGACGTGGTCTTCTCACGCAGTAACTTCCGAACCCGGATACATAGAACTCGCTGCAAGGCTCGATACCGTAGCCGGGGCAACAACGCGATGTGGGTTCTCAGCCATTAACGTAGATGCGGAGATTTAGGGATGCAGGTCACAGAAATCCACTTCACCGATGAAACCGAAACCCGCGTTGACGTGACGTTCACGCAGGACAGTGACGAGCGCTCCGGCAACTGGGCGTGGCCGATCCGGGATGACGGCAAGGCCGAAGCCGTCGCCGCGTTCCTTGCGGCGCAAGTTCCGGCATTGTTGAAGCCGGCCCTGAAACCGGTGCCGGGCGTAACCAACGATCAGATCAACGCTGCTCGCGATCGCCGGATTGACGCCGGCATTAACTTCAACGGCGTACTGTTCCAGACCCGTCCGGAAGATCGCGAGAACATTCAGGGCGCTTATTCCCGCGCTCAGTCGGCTATTCTGATCGACGGTGCCCAGCCTGGTGATTTCACCTGGCACGGTGGCCCTGGCGACTTCGAATGGATCGCGGCCGATGATAGCCGAGTGAAGATGGACGCGCAGACGATGATGGCTTTCGGTGAAGCTGTCCTCGATCACAAGTCGGCGCATATCTTCGCTGCCAACGCCATCAAGGCAATGGACCCGGTCCCGTCCGACTTCGATGAGATCGTCGCGCTCTGGCCGTAACCAGCTCCGCAAATTTCTAACCCCTGACCGCAACCGCCCGTGAGGCGGTTTTTTTGTGCCCGGTTGTCGGGCTGATTGTGAGGAAAGATGACCGAACCAGTCTTTGGAATGAGCTTCACGCGCCCGGACGATGAGATCGTTCCGGCGCTTGGTGCCGACTTCTCCCAGATGCTCTTGATCGAAACGTCCGAGGACGCTTCGGTTGCGGAATACCCGGCCGATACACCGGTGCGGATCTCGACCAGCGATGCCGAGGCCGTGTCCGCCCTCGGTACCGGGCTGCTGGCTGATGCCGTCAAAGGGATCAACGATCAGTTGACCGATCTGAACTCCGGAGCGGATGTGACGATCGTTCGCGTTGCCGAGGGCGTGGACGTCGCCGCGACCGCGGCTGCAATTGCCACCATTGTCAACGGCATTGCCAGCATCCCCTCCGCAGTCAACAAGACCCCGCGCATTGTCGTTGCCGGTCGCACTGCCTGGCGCCCGGATCTCGAAACCACCAACCCGGTGATCGCTGCGCTGGAAGCCAACCTCGGCAAGATCATGGCTGTCGCCCCTGTCGACGTCGACGACACTTCCGCGGCGAACGCCATCGACGCGCGCGAGACGATGACCTCGGAACGTCTGATGCCGATCGGTGTCGCGGCAAAGGTCTGGGATGGTGCGCAGGTTGTCACCCGTCCGATGATGCCGCGCGTTGCCGGTCTGATGGCGCGGATCGACAACCAGGTTGGCGGCGGCAAGCCGTTCCACCCGTTTGCAAACCGTGAGCTGTACGGCCTTGCCGGTCTTTCCCGGAAGATCCCGTTTTCCACGCTGGACGGTTCCACCGAGGGCCAGCAGTTGCTTGCGGCGAACGTCGCCATCGTGGCCGAAGGCGAAACCGGTGTTGATGGTGCGATTGCCGATGGCGGGTATCGCTTCATCGGTACGGACAATGCCCAGACCGGCGAACTGTGGGAGCAGATCCACCAGGTGCGCGGTACCGATTACATCATCACGCAGATCATCGAGATCACGAACCAGTTCCTTGGTCGCCGCATTCATGCGGACACAACGGAGTCCTGGATCAACTCGATTGCATTCGCGCTGCGTGATCATGTCAATGAAGGCAATATTCTCGGCTACACGCCGAAGGACCAGATGTTCAAGGCCAGTCAGAACAGCCCGGAAAACATCCGCCTTGGCCGGCTCAAGCTGACAATCGGCATTGAGCCGTGCCCGGTCTTCAAGCTCGCTCAGCACGAGATCCGCCGGTACCGACCCGCGGTCGACAACCTCGTCAACGAAATCATCGCCCGTCTGTCGAACGATCTCTGATCGGCGCTGACACGGTAACGACTAACGATTTTCGAAAAATCAGGATCTGATCATGCAGAAAATATACATGCTGACAGCCGTAGATGTTCGCCGTGCGGAAACGCCCGGTACGTCGAGGGTTCACACAATTTCGAAGCTGACTATCCCGCCGATCAAATTCGCGACGGCAGGCCATAACCCTGGCGGGAGCGTGATGGCTACGGACTTCACCCTGCCTCGCATTGAGGCGCTTGAGCCAAAGTTCATGGTCAAAGGCCTCGATACCGAGGTGTTCGGCGGTCTCGGTGAGCGCGATCGATGGGTTTTTGCGGGTGCGTACACTGAGAAATATACCGGAGTTCAGGTACCTGCTCGCGCGGTTATCGAAGGTGCCGTCACGCAATGGGAGTCCGATGAAAGCGACCCGGTCGATTTCCAGGGTTGCAACCACGCTTTGACGGAAGTGACGCACTTCGAGTTCACGCTCGACGGCAAGGAGCTGTTCTACATCGACTTCTGGGAACGCATCCTTCGCCGGAACGGTGTTGATCTGTTCGAGGGCGTGCGCGGCGCGCTCGGCGCGTAACTCAATCCTTCCTCGCAACCTCTACCGGCCGGGCTCAGTCCCGGCCTTTCTTTTGAAAGAAACCACATGTCTCAGAAAATCGCTCCCGTCGAACTTACCCTCGAAGAGCCGGTCGAGCACGACGGCAAGACCTTCGACAAGCTGACTTTCGCGCGCAAACGCAAGGTCCGGGACCTCGTCGCGGCGGATGATTACAAAAGCATTCTGCAAAAGACCGGGGCTGTCTACGCCTCAATGGCAGGTGTTCCGGCGGAAGTGATCTTCGATCTCAATGCCGATGATTATGCGGCGCTTGAAGAACAGGTCGCACCTCTCATGGGAAAGTCCTGGGAGGACGTCAAGATGAGCCTCGTGACGGAAGAGGCGATGAACTACGGCCTGAGGGAAGGCATTCAGGCAGAAATGGCTCGGCGGGCACAAAATTCGGACTGATGGCCGCGCAGATCGCGCGGTACCTTTATCAGTCCCTGACGGAAATCGAGGACTGGGACGTTCCAACCTTCTTCCGTTATTTCGACCATGTCGAAGAGGTCTTGCAGATCGAGGCTGAAGCCAAAAAGACGAAGGGCAGGGAATAACCCTGCCCACGTTGTAAGGCCTGAAAAAACGGGTCAGTCTATGAAACCATATGACTTTGCCACACGGCGCATCTGTGTGCAGTGAGCGGTCTTTTGCGACTGTTCCATTTCCCCTTGGTCATAGTTAGCGCTGTAGATTTCGGTATCCAGTATGGACGCAAAGCCCATGTCGTCGGCGGGAACCGTTCGCTCGACGTAGCCGCTGATGGCGCTCTGCTTGTAGGACATGCCGCAGAAGCTTTCTGCTGCAATGACCGAACCTAACCGCTTTGCGGCGTCATATTGCTCTGACTCGCTCCAAGCAAAAGCGGGTTGGGCAGACAACGCAACAGCAGCGAAAACGGCTAGTTTCATTGCGGAACTTCCTTCTGCGGGGACTTGCCCAAGGCTGCGATCAGCCCGCCAATAAGGGCCAGACACATGAAAACCGCTACCAGCGTGCCACCGAGGATCGCTCCGGCAATGGCGCAAACGATCAGAAGAATACCGGGCCACCGGGATGTCGATCCTATCGCCACCGCTCCCAGGGCAATTGTGAGGAACGAAAAAACAATACCGCCCCAACCAAGGCCGACAGCAACATCGGCCTGATCCGCCTCCACGGCAGTTGCTACGCCACCAATAAATAGAGTTACCAATGCTGCAAGCACGGCAAAAATGCCGGCAATTAGCGCAATTATTCCACCAGCCTTCTTCATAGTTCAACTCCGCTCGCAATCAGAAAAGTAGCTATCCGCAGGTGCGGGCCGCCTGGTTCGGATAGTGCGCAGGAAAGCACGTCAACCGTTGCGTGTCGAGCGGGTGGTGTTGACGTATCAGTTTTACAACCTAGAGGCCAACGAGAATGGCAACCCTCACGTCACAACTCATTGTGTCGCTGATTGAGCGCGTGTCCCGTCCGGCGCGCGCCGTCAGTCAGTCCCTGACCGAAATGCGCCTGCGCGTCGATGCAAACGCCAGGGCAATGGATGCCATGCGCGGCCGGATGCTGGACGCAGTTGGCGTCGGTTATGTGCTCGCCAAGGCGATCTCTGCGCCGATCAATGCAGCCCGCGAATTCGAAGCGGTGATGGCGGATGTCAACAAGGTGGTTGATTTCGACACGCCGGACGGGCTCAAGCAAATGAGCGCCGATATCCTTGCACTCAGCCGGGTCATTCCAGTGGCTGCAACCGGGATTGCGGAGATTGTTGCCGCTGCCGGGCAGGCCGGTATGCAGGGTGAGGAACTGCTCGCCTTCGCTGAAATCGCGGCAAAGGTTGGCGTTGCCTTCGACCTGTCGGCCGACCAGGTGGGCGAAAGCCTTGCCAAGATCAAAACCGCGCTTGGCCTGACCGTGGAACAGACCGGCGAGTTGGCTGATGTGCTCAACCACCTATCCAATACGTCTGCGTCCTCGGCTGCTGACTTGCTGGACTTCATGCGGCGGGTTGGGTCTGCAGGTACCGCCATGGGCTTTTCGGCGCGCGAGGTTGCGGCGATTGGTTCGGCGATGGTTGCGGCCGGTGCGCAGGCTGATGTTGCGGCCACGAGCTTCCGCAATGTGACCAAGGCGCTGGCGCGTGGCGAGTCTGCGTCCAAGCGCCAGCATGAGGCATACAAGAAGCTCGGCCTGTCCGCGACGGACGTAGCGCAGCGCCTTCAAAAGGATGCAGTTGGCACACTGCAGGATGTCATTGCGCGCATCCGCGCGCTGCCGAAGGAATTGCAGGCCTCGACGATCTCCGATCTGTTCGGGGATGAGGCACGCGCCGTCATGCCGCTGATCGAGAACGCAGAGCTTTTGCAGAATGCCCTCGGCCAGGTGGCGAGCGAAACCAACTATCTCGGCTCCGCGCAAAAGGAATTCGAGGTTCGTTCGCAGACCTTCAATGCGAAGCTTCAAAGTTTCCAGAACCGCATGACCGAACTTGCCATTGCGATCGGCAATGCTTTGCTGCCGGCGCTGACAGCGATCATCGAGGCGGTGATGCCTACGATTAGCGCGATCGCGGATCTGGCCGCTGCCTATCCGCAGGTGACTGCTGCGGTTGTCGGCGTGACGGCAGCGCTCGTCGCCTTGAATATTGCCGCCATCGCAAGCCGGTATTCCTTCCTTTTCCTGAAGGGCGGGGTTTTGAATGCGGCGCTTGTCATTGGCCGCAGTGCGGATCTTATCCTTGCGGCCACAAAGCGGCTTCGCCTTGCGGTCTTCGCTGCATCGATGTTAGGCGCAGCTACCGGCGGCGGGACGATATTTGGCGTTATCGCAGCCGCCGCGACTGCTGCTGCCGGTACGGTGAAGGCTGCCGCTCTTGTGATTGGCGGAGCGATTGCAGGTATCTCATGGCCAGTCCTTTTGTTGGTTGCCGGTATCGCGGCGCTGTCCGCAACCGTTTATCACCATTGGGAATTGATCAAGGCGTACACACTCGGATTTGCCGAGGTCGTCGGCGCTGGTCTCGGCAGGCTGGTAGAGCAGGTTGCCGGTTTTGCGGGCGACATTGCCGATCATATCGGAAAGTGGGCGACACAAAAGATCGTCAACTTCGGTGCGATGTTTGGCTTGGATGAGGCGGAAATCCGCTCGACGCTCAACACCGCCTATTCGGTCATGACATCCACTTTCGACAGCATGGTCGAATTTGTGATGGGGATACCTGGCCGGGTCGGCAACTGGATCAGCGACATCTTCACGATCAAGGATCACTCCGCCCAGATGGAAGGGGAGTTCCGCGATGCGGGTCGCCGGGTTGGTGAAGTCCTTGTCGACGCCCTGATCGAACCCTTCACACGTTTCTTTGCCTTCCTGCGTTCAATCCCGGATCGGATCGTCTCGGCAATTGGCAGCATCGACTTGTCGGGAAATTTCCGCTGGCCTTCGTTCCTCGGCGGTGGCGGCGGTGAAGCCCCTGCGGTACCTCAGCCAAAGATTGAAGGGGCTCGCGCCCTCGGCGGTCCAGTCGTCGCCGGCAGAACCTACCGCACGGCGGAAAAAGGCGATGAGCTGTTCACGCCTGACAGTAACGGGTTCGTTCACAGCGCTTCCGCGACAAAGCGCATTCTGGCCGGTGCAGGGCAGGAGCAAGGTGGCGGGCAATCCGTAAGCCTCTCAATCGAAAATATCAACGTTCACGGCGCGCAGGACGCCAAGGCAATTGCCGAGAAGATCGGTGAAGAGATCCGTTCGCAGCTGGCAGGGCTTCAGGCCGATACCGGTTGGTCAGTGGTGTAAGGGGAAAAGCATGCTCTACATGATCGGCGCGGTCGCGGTCGACACATACCCGTTTGCCTTTGATGCTGTCAGCCGGTCGGGCTCGGCGGACATTGCCTTCAAGCCTCTGTTGAACGGCCTCAAGGGCGCGGAGTTCATGGGCGAGGGGGATGACACGCTCAGCATGCGCGGTCAGCTCCTGCCGGCGAAAATCGGCGGTCTGCCGCAACTGGAAGCGCTTCGCTCTCATATGAAACAGGGCGCTGCCTTACCGGTGATGCGCGGGGACGGGGTGCGGCTTGGCAGCTACATGATTGTGAGCCTTCGCGACCACCACAGCGACCTTCTGCGGGACGGTATCGGCGCAAGGGTTCGGGTTTCGGTTTCCCTAAAAAAGGTGCCTGCACAGCAGTCTACCGGCCTGCAGGTCATCCCTTCGCTTTTGCAGCTTTTCGACATCTTGGGGTGATAATGACCGAAACAATAAAGATCGTGGGCGATAATCTTACGCTCGATCTGATCTTGTGGCGCAAGCATGGTTTGCGCGGCCTGGCTCTCATTGAAGAGGCAATGAAACTCAATCCGAAGCTGATCGGTGTCTATGTGCCGGTTGGCACAGATGTCGTCTTGCCAGACCTTCCTGCGGAAACCGTCCAGGCCCGCGAAGTCATAACCTTGTTCGGGTGATCTGATGGCGTGGAAAACGAGATGGGCGGTTGAGATCGACGGTCAGGACGTGAGTTCGAAGATGGCGAACTACCTGGAGCAGATCACGGTGACCGACAAGGCCGGCGCTTCATCTGACAGCTGTTCGCTGACGCTCGATGATGCCGGCGGCCAGATCAAACTGCCGCAGCCAGGCGGCAAAGTCGCGGTTCGGCTGAACGGCGTTCAGGTGTTCTCCGGTGTGATTGACAGCGTGAAGTCCTCCGGCAACAGGTCCGGTGGCCGATCGCTGTCTGTCTCTGCCAAGGGCTTCGACGTGAAAGGCAAGGCAAAGCAGCCGCAGCGCCTTCATCAGGATGAGGGGACGGTCGGGGACTTCCTGAAGAAGCTGGGGCAAAGGGCCGGTTTCGAAATGAAGATCGACCCGGCTTTAGCAAATATCGCACGCGACTATATCGCAGCGGATGGCGAAAGCCTTTTGCACATCGGCGAGAAACTGGCCCGCGAACTCGGTGCTACCTTCAAGCTTCGCGGCCCTATGGCAGTTCTTGCCAAACATGGACAGGACTTCGGCCTTCCGATGATCTCCGGTCTCTTCAAGCCGGATGGGTCCGGCAACCTGATCTCGTGGGATATCGAGCCGCTGTCGACACGCACAGTGTTCAAGTCCGTCGAGGTGCCATACGTCGACAGGAAAAAGGGGCTGCCGCTGATCTACAAGACGGATGCGGGCAAGGCTGGTGAGCGTGCCGAAGCCGTCAATCTTGTTCGGTCTGTCGCGCACGATGAAAATCAGGCGAAGGAAATAGCCGAGGCTCGCAAGGCGCAGATTGAGCGCGAGGGCGGAAAAGGCCGGGTCACTCTTGATCTGATGCCTGAGGCGCAGGCCGAGGCGCAGTTTCAATTGAAGGGAACGCGGGCTGGTGTCGATGGCACCTACCGGATTGTATCCGTCACGCACTCAGCAAGCCGAACGGGCGGCGCAACGACTGATCTGGAGTTGCAACAGCCTCAGGATGGCGCAGGAACTGACAGCCGCTGACGGTCGATCCAAATCGCAGAATTCACCCAACCCGCCCAAGTGGCGGGTTTTTTCATGCCCAAACGATGGAGGGCGCAATGAGCACATTGACGTTTGAAAAATGGCTTCAGCAGCGACTTAACCTGCATGGTGCAGATATCGCTGAAGATGGGGAGATCGGAAACGAGACCACCAGCGAAATTAAGAAGTTCCAAGCTCTCAAGGGGCTGAAAGTGTCAGGCCTTGCGGACAGTGATACGATCAAACTTCTTCGGCAGTCGCCGAACGGCCGCGGCCGAGTGGCGACGCGTGATGTTCCTTCCCAGGACATGCCGCCCTGGCTCAAGGAAATGGATCGGCGCATGGGCCTGCACGAGGTCCGCGACAAGACTGCCTTGTCCGGATGGCTCAAATTCGGAAAGTTCCTTGGCGATCCTTCGAAGCTGCCTTGGTGCGGAGATGCCGTTGAAACCTGCATCGTGAAGACTCTTCCGGATGAGCCGGTTCCGTCCAATCCGTTCTTTGCTCAGAACTGGCGCGCGTTCGGCATGGATGCCGGTGGCCCTCTGGTTGGAGCGATTGGCGTCATTCGCTGGACCGCAAACTCCGGACATGTCGGCATTGTTGTCGGCTATGACGCCGCGAAACGCCGCGTCTTTCTGATGGGGGGCAACCAGCAGAACGCGGTCACGATCAGCTCGTTTCCTGCAAGCAAGTTTATCGCGTTCCGTTGGCCGAAGACCTTCCCGTTTCGCAGATATCCGGCCCTGCGTGCGGATAGCGTTGAGCCGGCTGATTACGCAGCTACCCGGTGACGCGCAGAAACAGATGTGTCGTGCAGGCTCCTGAGGGGCATGCATGGCACGGGTTGGAAGTGCAGCTGATTGAGCGGCGCGGACAGTTCATTTCAACTTCAATCGGAACATTTCGGTGCCTCAACGGCGTCTGGCGACTGCAGATCGACGACCGAATTTCGATCATCCCCGACTGAGAGAAAATCCATGGTGAAGACCTACAAGCGGGAAACCGCGTGGGCGCTGCTGGCTGGTCTGGCGGCGCTCTGTTTTTATGACTTGCTGCACGGCGGTGGCACGGCGGCTCGTGATTGGGCAGAGCTGTTCGTTGCTCCGGTAATCACCTTTGCCGTTGCCGCGTTCGGCCTCGATGCTGTGGGCAAGCAGCTGATGTCGAAAGCACCTTCGCCTCAGGATTACGGCTGATGCTGGCGCTTGCCGTTGCGGTCTGGAAATCCAGAACCGGCGCCGTCGTGCTCGCGTTTCTTGCGGTTGCGGCGGCGCTCTACACCTGGCACCGGCTGGATAAGTCGAGTGCCGTTCGTGCCGCTGTGACGTCTTACGTCGCAGACGTCGAGCTGGCGGCGGCCGAGGCCGAACTGACGGCGGCTCGCAAACGGGCCGACGCCGCGGAGGCGGCGAATTTCTCCTTCCAACGACAACTCTCGGAAGCTGAAGCCATTGCCACTATCCAAGCGCAGGAGCTGGACAACTATGAATCGACTTCCCGTGATGTTGTTGATCAGCGTCTTCTTGACCGCCTGTCAAACCGATAGGGACCGGGCGATCTCGGCCGGCGCACGGATCGGCGCGGCGGCTGCGCAGTCACAGACAGATCCGCCGTTGCCGGAAGACTGCAGGAAGCGAGAACGATCGGGCGTTGTTCTCGGCGATCCGCTTGATGTCGCGCTCATAAAAACAGACCAGGCCCTCGGCCGGGCGAACAGCCGGGTCGCGCGCTGCGCGATCTGGCACGACACCTATCGAAACAGCTTAGGCGGGGATGTGGAATGAAAGACTTTCTCGAATGGATCTGGCACCTGCCACTTACAAAAATAGCGGCGATTACGGCCTTCGCAATGATTGGTGCGGCTCTGCCGAAGGACTTGTCGGCGCGCGATCGCTGCATGACCTTCTTTGTCGGGTTTATTGCTGCGCTCGTTTTCGGAGAGCCGGTGAGGGCTCTGCTCGGATTTGGTGAAATGTGGGCTTACGGCATGGCCGGAATTCTTGCGATGACGGGCAGGAACATCGCGGTTTTCCTCCTGAGGGCAAGCCGTGACCCAAAGACATTTGCGCAGGACCTGCTGGAAATCTGGCGGGGAGTTCCCCGCAGGTAAATTGTCTCGCGAGGCGATTTCCATCACTGCCTCCAGTGTGCAAGCAAAAGGCGGGCGTTGCTCGCCTTTCTGCTCCTTCTGATATAGCCTGTGTTCTGTAATTTCTTACGATGCAATCAAGAACTGCGATGGAGCACTTGAAGGTGACACGCAAAGGCGAAGAGATCGTATCAGGTCGATATGACAAGTCGTTGGACCGCGCAAATACGCGTGGGATCGCATTTAATCAAATGTCCGCGAATTTCGCGATGCTGGCGGTTCGAAGTGCGTTTCTCCTGAATGGAGCGGCTCTGTTCGCTCTACCTCCAGTATTGATTGGCTTTTCAAACAACGGCGACAGTGTCGCAGCTTCAAGTCTGTATTGGCCTGCTGCGTATTTCGTTTTTGGCGTTGTCGCATCGGGAGTTTGCAGTTTTGTTGCATATGTCAACTATCAGATTATCGCTGAAAGTTCAGACAACCTGCAAAGACTTGAATATGTAAAGTGGCATAGTGATCACATGCCGGAATATTTTGAAGCCAATAAGAAGCACTTCGAAGAAACAAAATCGATAAACCTGCCGAAGCTTACCAGCGCCAATAAGTGGGCATCCATCACAGCTTGGATTGGCGTAATATTCGCTGCAGCTAGTTTCGGATGTTTTTTTCGGGGGTGTCAGCTGGCGGGAGATGTTCTGTTAGCAATAAAATGAAAGGTCATTTCACCGGATCTTCCCGTGGCGCGGTCGTTGCGGGCTTGTCGTGAAAATGGGTTCGATCGCCGGTCAGCTTTTCAGCCATGTCGTCAATCGCCTCGCTCAAGTGCATGGCTGTGCGATATATCGGCGATCCGATCTTTGCCGATCGCATGACCTGGACAGCTCCAGCTCTGCCAACGCAGAGCTTTTCCAGCACTTCCTGGGTGTTGATGAAACCGCGTCCACTGCGACGTGACATATCCAGTCCTGAAATTTGTTCTCACTTTGTTCCAATATCGATCTTCCGGTTAATCTGGCAAGATCCGGTCACGAACAAATGGAGATACGAATGAATTCGAATGATATTTGCGCGTCTATATATATGGCGAGGGCGCTTCTGGACGGTCACCCACAAGAGCCTGAAGGTTTGGAAGGACTCGCAAAAGTCGCTCAAGACAAGTGCAGTAGCTCAGCTGATTGGGTTGAAGTGGCCGCGGTTGCAGAAGCTTTTGAAGGAGCGCTTCGGCACGCTCGCGGTGACTTCAAGGGCGCCCCTGGGGAGGGGTGAACTGGGAACAAAAATGTCCCACTTTTTCAGGGGTGGCAAAAAGTGGGACGTTTAGACCCAAAAAAGCCAATGAAATCAATGGGGGGAAAGTAGTCTGGAGGCCCCGACCGGAATCGAACCGGTGTACACGGATTTGCAATCCGCTGCGTCACCACTCCGCCACAGGGCCCCTAGGTGGTGTGCCGCGCCTTATCAAACAGTTGCGCGATTTGGTCAAGCCCTGTTTTCAACGTCGTACACATTTCCACCGTTGCCGATTATCGATTTGAGGAAAGCCATGAGTTGCTGCTTATTTTCCGCAGAAACCGGGTGCCATCGCAGGATCTGCTCGCGCGCATACTTGTCAGGCAGCCTTTGCATCGCTAATGAACGTTTCTCAAGAGGCGCCGGTAATCCGGCATGTCAAAGTGAGGGCCGATATGACGGACTTTAATCAGTCCCGCCGCAAGATGGTGGATAACCAGCTGCGCACCAACGATGTGACCGATCACCGGATCCTGGACGCAATGGAAGTGGTGCCGCGCGAGCGCTTCGTTCCCGCATCCAAACGTGCCGTTGCCTATATCGACGAAGATCTGCCGATTGGAGCAGTCGAAACCGGCCGCATGCTGATGAAGCCGCATATTTTCGGAAAGCTGGTTCAACTAGCGGATATCCGGGAAGGCGATGTCGTTCTGGTCATTGGAGCTGGCACCGGTTACAGCGCTGCAGTCGTTTCCAAACTTGCTGCTTCCGTCGTGGCTCTTGAGGAAAATCCGGACCTTGCCAAGACGGCAACCGAGGTTCTGGTCGATCTCGGCATCGAAAATGCGGTTGTTGTGGAAGGCGCACTGGCAGCAGGATATTCTTCTGAAGGACCTTACGACGTCATTTTCGTGGACGGAGCCGTCGAGGTGCTGCCAAAGGCTCTGACTGACCAGCTGAAGCCGACAGGACGTCTGGCAGTGATTGAAGGACGCGGTGGTGCTGGCGTCGCCAAACTCTACCAGAAATCGGGTTCAGCGGTGAGCAGCCGATTCGGTTTCAATGCCTCCGTTAGCGTGCTTCCTGGCTTCGACAAGGCTGACGAATTCGTTTTCTGAGCGATCAATTTGGTCTGGACTGACAGAAACCCGCCGAATGATGGCGGGTTTTTGCTTTAAAAGCGGAGAAATGGCTTAACGCAGCGATAACTTGTTGCCATTAAGCCGCACTCGCGGAAATTCGCAATTATCCGCTCTCAAACGGTTGAAGAATAACACCCATCAGTTTACTCAACAGGATCAAGTAGGTTGACCCGGAAGGAGTGTGGGGTGTCTGGTCGTTCAACTCTAAAAGTTTTGACCATTGCTATTGGCCTGTTGGGTGGCGTTTCCGCCACCGCCTTGACCGGTGCCTCCCTGTCTCCCGCTGATGCTGAAACCATCAGAGAATCGCTGGCGCTTGCCTATTCGAACAATCCCACCTTGAACGCGGCGCGTGCGCAGCTTCGTGGTGTGGATGAGAATGTGCCTCAGGCACTGACGGGCTGGCGGCCAACCGTGACAGCATCCGCAGCGGCCGGACGCCTCGCAGCCGGGGCCGACTCGGCGATCGACTATCGCAACAACGCGTCGATCTCGCTGACGATCAGTCAGACTCTGTTCCGCGGCTTCCGGACGATCAATTCCACCCGTCAGGCAGAAGCTGTCGTGCGTGCTCAGCGCGAAAGCCTGATGTCGACGGAACAGGACACGCTGCTGGATGCGGCAACGTCCTACGTGGATGTGATCAGGGATACGGCTCTGGTGTCGCTTCAGCGCAGTGACCTTGCCTTCCTTCAGGAACAGGTAAGAGCCGCACGTGACCGGTTCGACGTAGGTGAGGGCACCCGGACGGACGTCAGCCAGGCGGAAGCCCGCGCTGCCGAAGCCCGCGCCAGCCTCAACACCGCGATGGCCAACCTGAATACAAGTCGCGCCATCTACCGTCAGGTGATCGGCGTTGAGGCACGCAGCCTTTCGGCCGATACGTCGATCAGCCGCTACGTTCCCAAGTCCATTGACCAGGCGATGCAGCTGAGCGAAACACATCAGCCGTTGATCCGGCAGGCGCAACACCTTGTCGATGCCGCCATTTTCAACATCAAGACGATCGAAGGTGAACTTCTGCCGACCGTCACCTTGGATGGTAGCATTTCCAGATCGTGGAACCCGTCTGCAACGACCGACTACAGCGACAATGCGCAGATCTTCGGTAACGTAAGCATTCCGCTCTATCAGGGTGGTGGCGTGTCTTCGCGTGTGCGACAGGCCAAGGAAGAACTGGGCCAGACCCGTCTGCAGCTGGATGTGGCGCGCGATCAGATTCGCGCCAACGTCATTTCCGCCTGGGGTAACTACCAGGCGGCTGAAGCTTCCATTGTTGCAGCCCAGGCCGCTGTCGAAGCACAGCAGCTGGCTCTGGAAGGCGTCATTGAAGAGCAGCGCGTCGGTCAGCGCACCACGCTCGACGTTCTTGACGCGCAGCGCGAACTGGTCATTCAGCAGTCCAATCTCGTAACCGCGCAGCGCAACCGGATTGTCAGCGGATATCAGCTGGTTGCTTCGATTGGCCGGTTGGACGCTGAATCACTTGGCCTCAACGTTGCCCGCTACAATCCGAAGCAGCATTACGAGGCTGTGCGGGACCAGTGGTTTGGTCTGCGCACTCCGGATGGCCGGTAAGAAACTGGTAACTTATATTCTTCACGATGGCGGCTGACGGTCGAAAGATCTTCAGCCGCTTTTGTTATTCGGCTGAACATCCTGACAAATTTACGAAGGATGACGTGAAACGTCTGGCCGAATTCCACCCTTGATCGGTAATTCCCGACTAAAAAGGGGATAAGGCGATGCTTCGGGGCGCGTTCACTTTGCGCGTTTCTTATTGACCCGCATAATTTCGGTTAACGAATCATTTTGATGGAACAGACTGTTCCTGAGCGTAGCCGGTAAGTACGGGGGAAGTCATGGCGCAGGCGAAGAAGGCTGATGAGCCGTCGATGGAGGAAATCCTCGCGTCGATCCGCCGAATCATATCCGATGAGGACTCCCAGGGAGCCGAAGACGGCGAAAGCGGCAGCAGCGAACCCGTAGAGACACCAGTAGAAGAAGAGGCGGCGGACGATATGGGCAATGCCTCCGAAATGTCCCAGGACGATCTCGACAAGCTGTTCGACATGAGCAGCGACGATGATGAAGACGACCTTCCGGTAGAAGACGACGACGCGGATGACATGGCTGCAGCCATGGCTGCGGATGCCGAAGAGGACGAAGGCGAAGACGTTCTGGAGCTGACCGAGGAACTGGCGATTCCTGACGATGATGCGATGGACATTGTCGAAGGAATGGCAGAGGACCTGGACGGCGACGAAGGAGACATTTCCTTCGCGGCTCCACCTGCTCCTGAATTTGATCCCGAACCAGCACCTGTTTTCGACCCTGAACCTGTGATGGCCGCTCGGCCGGTGCCAGACGATTTGCCGAATGTGGCGGACGATGCCCCTCTGACATCTCAGAACACCGGTGAAGCCGTTCACGCGGCATTCGACAACCTGTCGAACATGTTTGTAGGCTCCCAGGCGCAGACGGTTGAGGAGCTGGTCAAGGAAATGCTGCGGCCGATGCTGAAGGCATGGCTGGACCAGAACCTGCCTGGCATGGTCGAGCAGATGGTTCAAAAGGAAATTCAGCGCGTGACGCGCCGGCGCTAGGCCGGATTAATTCGACGATTTTCAGTCAGGGGATGTCAGATGGCATCCCCTGAATTCGTTTCTGGCAATCGCTGAGCACATGCTCTGCCATTCGCAGCCTTGGCAAGCCTTGCGGATTGAGCCGTTAGCGAACGCATCCCTCAGAAAAGACAGGGTCTGTCGGTCCAAAACGATGGAATTGCCCATTTCAAGAGGGCGTCCGAGCACCAGTGCAATATCCGCGGCCGCTGTCCGGTCCCTGTTGCGAACGCTTTCATTTCGACAATGGCACCCCGGTTCGTCCAACATTGGCCGGCACAAGGTGTCTGGGCCTTCTACCAGCTCAATGGGTTCACCTTCATTCAGGCGCTGAACGATTGTGCTGTAATTTTCGACAAAGGCCGGCGTATAGCCTTTGCCCAGATAGGTCAGCATGCAAAGCAGGTGGTGTGGACGGATTGAAACGGTCATGACCCGCTTATCGCAGCAAACGTCATTCAACCCAAGTTCTGACCGTCGGATAGGCGCTTCTCCCTCCAAATGCGCCACATGGCTGCGGGATTGGCCTGCATAGGCGGTTGACTTGCGGCAGCGCATCCGATTTACACGGTGCTTCACGAAAATCGAAATTCATTCTCCCATTGAGTGACCCTGATGCTGGATAAGACCTACGATGCGGCCAGCGTTGAGCCGCGGATTTACGAAACCTGGGAAAAGGCGGAGGCCTTCAAGGCCGGAGCTGGTGCCAAAGAGGGTGCAGCCTCCTTTTCCATCGTAATTCCGCCGCCGAACGTGAACGGTTCGCTGCACATGGGGCATGCTCTCAACAACACGCTTCAGGACATCCTGATCCGCTGGAAGCGCATGCAGGGCTTCGATACTCTTTGGCAGCCGGGCACCGACCATGCGGGGATCGCGCTTCAGATCGCTGTCGAAAGACAGATGGCCGAACGCAACGAGCCGAGCCGCACAGAGATCGGCCGCGAGGCATTCGTACAGCGTGCGTGGCGCTACAAGGGAGAAGTCGGCAGCGCGATTATCGCTCAGCTCAAGCGTCTGGGCGCATCATGCGACTGGTCGCGTGAACGGTTCACCATGGACGAGGGCCTGTCGGAGGCCGTCCGCAAGGTTTTTGTCGACCTCTACAACGAGGGCCTGATCTACAAGTCCAAGCGGCTCGTCAACTGGGATCCGAAGATGGAGACAGCCATTTCGGATCTCGAGGTCGAGAACATCGAAACCGATGGACACATGTGGCACTTCCGCTACCCGCTGGCCGGTGGCGCGACCTATGAATACGTTGAGAAAGACGAAGAGGGGAACATCACCCTTCGCGAGACCCGTGACTATATTTCGATTGCCACGACGCGGCCGGAAACCATGCTGGGTGACGGTGCCGTTGCCGTTCATCCGGACGATGAGCGTTACAAGCCAATTGTCGGCAAACTCTGCGAAATCCCGGTCGGGCCGAAGGAACATCGTCGTCTGATCCCGATCATCACCGACGAATATCCGGATCCGGATTTCGGCTCGGGGGCGGTCAAGATCACAGGTGCACATGACTTCAACGACTATGGTGTTGCTCAGCGCAACAAGATCCCTATGTACCGCCTGATGGACACCAAGGGTGCGATGCGCGCCGACGGTGCGCCTTATGTCGAAGAGGCTGCCAAGGCCCAGGCGATCATCGATGGCGCAGAGATGACCATTCAAGAGGTCGATCTCATCAACATCGTTCCGGACGATCTGCGTGGACTTGACCGGTTCGAGGCGCGCAAACGCGTTATCGAACAGATCACGGCGGAAGGTCTGGCAGTTACGGCGCCGGCGGATCATCCGGACGTTGCCTGGATGAAGGGGCAGGCCCCTGAATGGAACACGCTTGGCCGGGCCGTCGTTCGTCCGCTGGAGGAAGGCGCGGAAGCGCCGGAGCGGTTGCCGCTGGTCGAGTCCAAGAAGATCATGCAGCCGTTCGGAGACCGCTCCAAGGTGGTCATAGAGCCTATGCTGACGGACCAATGGTTTGTCGATGCCAAGACACTGGCGGCTCCCGCCTTGAAAGCCGTTCAGGACGGCACGACCAAGCTCATTCCCGGCAACGCCGACAAGGTCTATTTCAACTGGCTCAACGACATTCAGCCCTGGTGTATTTCCCGCCAGCTCTGGTGGGGCCATCAGATCCCTGTCTGGTACGATGAAGATGGCAAGGAATACTGCGCACATTCCGAGGAAGAGGCCGTTGCAATGGCAGGCGGCAAGGCGCTGACGCGGGACGAGGACGTCCTGGACACGTGGTTCTCCTCTGCGCTCTGGCCGTTTTCGACGCTTGGTTGGCCACACAAGACGCCGGAACTCGAGCGCTACTACAAGACGGATGTGCTCATCACGGGTCTCGACATCATCTTCTTCTGGGTTGCCCGGATGATGATGCAGGGCATTCATTTCATGGACGAAGTGCCGTTCCACACGGTTTACTTCAACTCGATCGTTGTTGACGGCAAGGGCAAGAAAATGTCCAAGTCGACCGGAAACGTGATCGATCCTCTCGATCTGATCGGCCGTTTCGGCGCCGATGCCACCCGGTTTGCGCTTGCGAGCCAGGAGGTTCAGGCCCGCAGAATGCTTCGGATGTCCGACCAGGCAGCCGAAGGCGGTCAGCGCTTTGCCACCAAACTCTGGAACGCTGCCCGGTTCGCCGAAATGAACGGCTGTGCCCGGATGGAAGGGTTCGACCCGGCAGCAACCAAGCACACGCTCAACCGTTGGATCGCAACGGAAGCAAGCCGCTGTATCGCCGAGGTGACCGCGGCACTCGAGGACTTCCGGTTCAACGATGCATCCGGTGCTGCCTATCGGTTCACCTGGAACACGTTCTGCGACTGGTACCTGGAACTCGCAAAGCCGATCTTCAACGGTGATGATGAAGCTGCCAAGGCTGAAACCCGGGCAACGGCAGCATGGGCGTTGGACGAAATCCTGAAGGTCCTGCATCCGATCATGCCGTTCCTGACGGAAGAACTGTGGGAGCGTCTCGGAGACGAAGGCAACGCGCATGATGGCTTGCTGATGCTGACTGCCTGGCCGGAGCCCAAGGTTTCCGATGAGGCTGCGGCTGGTGAGATCAACTGGCTTGTCGATCTGATTTCCGAAATCAGATCGGTTCGCGCGGAAATGAACATTCCGGCAGGTGCGAAGGTCTCGGTGGTCGTCGCAGGGGCCAGTGAACAGACCAAGGCCCGGCTCAAGACCCACGAGTCTGCCATTCTTCGTCTGGCAAGGGCAGAGACCGTTTCCCTGGCTGATGCAGCTCCCTCCGGAGCGGCCCAGATTATTGTTGGCGAAGCCACGGTCTGTCTGCCACTCGCCGGGGTCATCGACCTTGGTGCAGAAAAGACCCGACTTCAGAAGGAAGCCGGCAAGCTGGAAGGTGAGATCTCGAAGATCGAGAAGAAGCTTTCCAACCCGGCATTCGTTGCCAAGGCCCCCGAAGAGGTTGTTGACGGCGAACGCGAAAAAGTTGCCGAATCCAAGGAAAAGCTGGAGAAGGTCCAGACGGCGCTCGGTCGTCTGGCGGAAATCGGCTAGATCATTTCTCGGCCCGGAACGAGCTTTGTCTTTTCCGGGCCGCAATTCGGTGCTAGCGCCGCATAAAAGAACACACGTATGCTTAGCACCTAAGGAATCGAATTGAAGCTGATGGCGGACCAGTTTGACACGATGAAAGCGGTAAAGCGCCTGGGCGCAGGCCTAGGAATCGCGGCGATGGCGATGGTCACGCCCCTGGTTTCTGCAAACGCTCAAAAAATCGAAAACCCGGTCGCAGTCTTTTCGGGCCTCGACAAGATCACCGGACGTATCATCTCCTTCGATGTTTACATTGGTGAAACCGTCCAGTTCGGTGCGCTGCAGGTCACGCCAAGAGTTTGTCACACGCGCCCTCAGACAGAATCGCCTCTCACGACCGGTTTTGTTCAGGTCGATGAAATCACGCTCAACAACGAAGTACGGCGGATCTATTCCGGCTGGATGTTTGCAGCCAGCCCGGGCCTCCACGCGGTTGAGCACCCCGTGTACGATATCTGGCTGACCGATTGTAAACTTGCCTCAAGCGTTCCGCCGCCAGAAGATTATGCCGGTCCTCCGATTAAAGGCACCGTTGCAGAGGGCGAAGACCCGTTGGCTGGACCTGACGACGGTGTGGATACTGGTCCGGGCGTGCCGCGTCCGAAACCCTTCCAGGGGTAGGCAGAAGTCGGAAAACGGCTTTGGGTCTTATCGCGTAAACCGTTCTGCTCCCCTGGTCGCGAGCCCGGAATAGAGTTCTTGCGACAAAGACAGCCCGCAACCTTCGACCATTCGGCGTGACGTTGTGTTCGTTGCCGCTACCAGTTCATAGACATGTGTCGCGGAAAGTCGTGTCAGTGCAGCGTCCGCCATCAGCGCATTGACGTAAGTGCCGAGCCCTTTACCGCGATGTTCGGGAGCAACGGCAACGAGACCACCCCAGGCATAACTGTGATAGGGGCTGTGATGATTGTGCGGCAGATAGGCGTGGGCACAAGCAGCAAGACTGCCGGCGTCATCCATCAACCCGACGGAAACAACCGCACCATGATCGCCATTCAGGAACGATCCTGAGAACGGAGCGATTCCAGCCGTTGCCATGAATTCCTGGAACGAACGCGTCAGCGGACCCTCTGCGCCGTCAAGCTCTGAAAATGCGCGAATGCCGCCTGGAAGGGCGGTTGAAAGGGTCGGCCTTGTTGCGTCGCGGATCGCATTTGTGTCGCCCACGAAGACATCCCAGGTGTCCAGCCGGTAGCCGTTTTCTGTCAGAGCGTTTTCCAGGTCGGGCTGACGGGCTTTTTCAAGCAGACGAAACCCGAACACGCCATCTTCTGCCAGTACTTCGAAAATGGTGTCGAGCCCCAGGGCATCAGGATCGTCCGTACCGAGCGTGCGTACATTGCAGCAGGCTCCGGGCGTCTTCATGGTCCAGCCGTAACGTTCTTCCGCTCGCTGCTGGAGCTTGATTTGCTGTTCCGTCCCGAAGTAGCCGGCCATCGTGTTCACGCCTCCCGGTTCTCAATCTGGGAAATCAAGGCAGGCAAATACCGGTCTGTCCAGTCTGCTAATTGTTACAGGGACTTGGCGGTTGCTCTCAATTGCGTGCAGGGTACCCTGGAGCGCGCAATTCAAAGCCAGTCTTGGAAGTGGTGAACCCGAGGTTCTTGTAGAACCGATGAGCGTCCTTGTTGGCTGAACCCGACAGCAACATCACCTTGAAACATCCGGCCGAAAACGCCTTGTCGGTGGCAACACGAAGTAGTGCCTTTCCAATTCCGCTCCCCCGCCAGTCGGCATGTGTAACGACATTTTCAACAAGGGCGAATGGTGCGCAGCCACGCGTCAGATTAGGCACGACAATCAGCATGCAGGTCGCAACCAATGTGCCTGCCAGTTCTCCGACAAGCAAATCGACACCGTGTTGCGTCAGGATCTGGTGAAAAGTTTCGAGGCGAAAATCATCATCAGCGGCAATGTCGTTGGAAATCAGTTGGGCATAGAGCGCGCAAAGTCCCTGGAAATTTTCGGACTTTGCCGAGCGAATGACGAGACTGTCTGTTGAGACGGGCATGAGAACCGCAGGCGTTCGGACAAATGAAAAGCCCGCCGGGTGGCGGGCTTCGGTGTTGTGTCAGTCGATGTCGACGTAATCGGATGGCGTCAGCCCAAGCCGCCCATCCACATAGGTGCCGCAACGCTGCATGAGCTCGTCCATATCGTTTTCGAAGAAATGGTTGGCTCCCGGAATGGTTTCGTGATCGATCACGATGCCTTTCTGGGTTTTCAGCTTGTCGACCAGCGTCTGCACATCCTTCTGCGGAACGACCTTGTCGTTATCACCATGAATGATCAGGCCGGAGGACGGGCAGGGGGCCAGGAACGAGAAGTCGTGCAGGTTTGCCGGTGGGGCGACCGAGATGAAGCCTTCCACTTCAGGGCGGCGCATCAGCAACTGCATGCCGATCCAGGCACCGAACGAGAAACCGGCAATCCAGCAGGCGCGGGCGTCTGTATGAACGGTCTGCACCCAGTCGAGAGCCGCCGCTGCATCGGACAGTTCGCCCTGGCCATGGTCGAAGGAGCCTTGCGAACGGCCGACGCCGCGGAAGTTGAAACGCAGCACTGCAAATCCGCGCCGGGCGAACATGTAGTACATCTGGTAGACGATCTGGTTGTTCATCGTGCCGCCGAATTGCGGATGCAGATGCAGAACCAGGGCAATGGGCGCGTTGCGTTTTCTGGCGGGATGGAACCGGCCCTCAAGCCGGCCGGCGGGACCGTTGAAGATCACCTCAGGCATGAAACGCTATGTCCTTGTCATTTTGTCGCGCAGAAGAAGATCGCGCGGTAATTTGGGCTCACGATACGTGGTTTCCCGTAAGTCTAAACTTGACTCTTTGTCTCCGAGTTTCTAGAACCCTGTTTAGAATTATTCGAAAGTTCGCACCATCCCTCAACAGGCAGACGATGCTCGGTTCGACCGGTTGGGGGCAGTTATCGTCATCATGGCGGAAAAATTCAAGGTTTTTCGCACATGTAGCTGATAGTAAAGCGAAAATTCGATTCTTTGCGAAACTCGAGTTCAAGCGTAAGAGGCGCTATGCAGCAGCAGTCAGCCCCGATCTATCTGGACCACAACGCCGGCGCGCCTTTGCGCGAAACCGCGCGTGAGGTCATGGTCGAGGTGCTGAATGATGCAGGCAACGCATCCTCCGTTCATGCTCACGGCCGCAAGGCGCGTGGACGCATTGAAACTGCACGCGAACAGGTCGCCCGTCTTTGCAATGCCAGGAACCGTGCTGTGACATTTGTGTCCGGCGGAACGGAAGCGAACATGACGGCGCTATCACCGGCCTGGCAAGACCAGGGAGCGCCCGTTTACCTCGACAAGTTGTTCAGGAGCGCTATCGAGCATCCTTCCGTGATGACTGGCGGACGCTTTGCGGTTTCCGATCAAGTGGTCATACCTGTCGACAGCGATGGCCGTGTTGAGCTCGGTGCCCTCGAACTGGCTGTCAAGGACGCCGGGCCAAGCCTCATTTCCGTGATGGCTGCCAACAATGAAACCGGTGTCATCCAGCCTCTTGCCGAAATCGGTGCCATTGCCGAAAGACACGGCCACTTCTTTCATGTCGACGCGGTTCAGGCTGCCGGCCGGATGCCGATCGATCTGGAAAGCTGGAAGGCAGATGTCCTGACGCTGTCTGCTCACAAGTTCGGTGGTCCGCAAGGCATCGGCGCGGTTGTGGTGCGCTCAACAGCCCGGGTTCCTGCGCCTTTGATGGTTGGTGGTGGACAGGAAAACTGGCGCCGTGGCGGCACGGAGAATGTTTCGGCAATCGCCGGCTTCGGCATTGCCAGCAAAGCCGCTCTTGAAGAATCCGCCGATACGCGCCATCTGACCGATATGAAGGCGAAGCTCGAAGCCGGGCTGTGCGCGATTTGTCCTTCGACAGTTATTTTTGGCGACAAGGGCGAAAGACTGTCCAACACCTGTTGCTTTGCCGTTCCGGGCATTCCGGCAGAAACCGCGCTGATCGCTTTCGATCTCGACCATATCTCGGTTTCATCCGGTTCAGCCTGTTCTTCCGGCAAGGTTTCCGTGTCTCATGTGCTGACAGCCATGGGCGTTCCGGAAGATCTTGCCCGCTGCGCGTTGCGTATCAGCATGGGGTGGAATACCAGCGGCGCCGATATCGACAGGTTCCTTGAGCTGTGGCCGAAAATCGTCGGCAGGCTCAATCCGCAAGCACGTCATCAGGCGGCTTGACGACAAGATTTAGGCAGCTTCGCTGCCAGACATGGCGCAGGTGACAAGGTCCCTGCAGGAAATAACAAAAGCAGGCACGAGGCCTGTTGAATGGAGGCAAGACATGCCAGCTGTACAGGAAACCATCGATACGGTGAAAGCCATCGATGTCGACCAGTATAAATACGGCTTTGTGACCGATATCGAGTCGGAAAAAGGCGCCAAAGGCCTGTCCGAGGAAACCGTTCGCTTTCTGTCGGCTAAAAAGAACGAGCCGGAGTGGATGACCGAATGGCGCCTTGATGCGCTCCGCCGCTTTCAGCAGATGGAAGAGCCGACCTGGGCGCGCGTTTCCTACCCGAAGATCGATCTCGACGACCTCTATTACTGGGCGTCTCCGAAATCCGTCGAAGGCCCGAAAAGCCTGGACGAAGTCGATCCGGAACTGCTGGCGACCTACGAAAAGCTCGGTATTCCGCTGCGCGAGCAGGAAATCCTGGCCGGTGTCGAGCCCAAGAACCGGGTTGCGGTCGATGCTGTGTTCGATTCAGTTTCCGTCGTCACCACGTTCAAGGAAGAGCTGAAAAAAGCCGGTGTGATCTTCTGTTCCATTTCCGAAGCGCTGCGCGAATATCCGGATCTGGTGAAGAAATATCTCGGCTCCGTCGTTCCGGTGACCGACAACTACTACGCGACGCTGAACTCGGCCGTCTTTTCGGATGGATCCTTTGTCTATGTTCCTGAAGGCGTTCGCTGCCCAATGGAACTGTCGACCTATTTCCGTATCAACGAACAGAACACCGGTCAGTTCGAGCGCACGCTGATCATTGCCGAGAAGGGCGCCTACGTGTCCTACCTGGAAGGCTGTACGGCACCTCAGCGCGACGAGAACCAGCTTCATGCCGCTGTCGTTGAACTGGTGGCCCTGGATGATGCGGAGATCAAATACTCCACCGTTCAGAACTGGTTCCCGGGCGACAAGGACGGCAAGGGCGGCATCTATAATTTCGTCACGAAGCGTGGCGACTGCCGCGGCAAGAATTCCAAGATCTCCTGGACGCAGGTCGAGACCGGATCAGCGATTACCTGGAAATACCCGTCCTGCATCCTGCGCGGCGAAAATTCGCGTGGCGAGTTCTATTCGATCGCGGTTTCCAACGGCTACCAGCAGGTCGACAGCGGCACAAAGATGATCCATCTGGGCAAGAACTCTTCCAGCCGGATCATTTCCAAGGGCATTTCCGCAGGCAAGTCCCAGAACACTTATCGTGGCCTGGTTTCCGCTCACCGCAAGGCCTCGAATGCACGCAACTTCACCCAGTGTGACTCGCTCTTGATTGGCCAGGACTGTGGTGCGCACACCGTGCCTTACATCGAGAGCAAGAATGCCTCGGCCCAGTTCGAACACGAGGCGACCACCTCGAAGATCTCGGACGACCAGATGTTCTATTGCCTGCAGCGCGGATTGTCGGAAGAAGAAGCCGTGGCGCTGATCGTCAACGGTTTCGTCAAGGACGTCATCCAGCAGCTGCCCATGGAATTCGCCGTCGAGGCACAGAAGCTGATCTCGATCAGCCTGGAAGGATCCGTGGGCTAAAGGGCCCTGCAAAGTTACGAATTGATTTGGGCCTTGAATGCCCGCCGAAATACGAGGAACAATCTCAATGCTTGAGATCAAAAACCTGCATGCCCGCATTGCGGAAGACGAAACAGAGATCCTGCGCGGCATCGATCTGACCATCAATGCAGGCGAAGTACACGCCATCATGGGACCGAACGGTTCCGGCAAGTCGACGCTGTCCTACATCCTGGCCGGCAAGGACGACTACGAGGTTACCGAAGGCGAGATCCTGTTCAACGGAGAAAACCTCCTTGAGATGGAGCCGGATGAGCGCGCTGCTGCGGGCCTGTTCCTGGCGTTCCAGTACCCGATCGAGATCCCGGGTGTTGCCACCATGGAATTCCTCAAGACGGCGATGAACGCACAGCGCAAGGCACGCGGTGAGGACACGCTGTCGATCCCGGACTTCATGAAGCGCGTCAAGGAAGCCGCCGGCCACCTGAACGTGTCCATGGACATGCTGAAGCGCCCGCTCAATGTAGGCTTCTCTGGTGGTGAGAAGAAGCGTGCGGAAATTCTGCAGATGTCCTTGCTGGAGCCGAAGCTGTGCGTGCTCGACGAGACCGATTCCGGCCTCGACATCGACGCGCTCAGGATCGTTTCCGAAGGCGTGAACAAGCTGCGTGGTCCGGATCGCGCCATGGTGGTGATCACCCACTATCAGCGTTTGCTTGACCACATCGTTCCGGACGTCGTCCACGTTCTGTCCAAGGGCCGCATCGTCAAGACCGGCGACAAGGACCTGGCGCTGGAGCTGGAAAAGAACGGTTACGCCGACTACATCGACACGGCCGCCTGAGGGAGCAAAGCGATATGAACGCCAGCGCACCCATCAAACACACCCAGGCGGAAAGCGACCTGCTGGAGCGTTTCGACAGCGCGAAAGACGGTTTGGCCGGCTCGGTTGCCGTCAAGGCTCTGCGCGAAGCGGCGCTCGGCCAGATTCGGGACCGTGGACTGCCGCATCGCCGGGTAGAGGAATACAAGTATTCCGACCTGCGTGCCTACATGAAGTCGGCTGCCTCCCTTGCGGGTGCAACTGACGCGGCCATTGCCAGCAAGCTGATCGAGACACAGGACGGCTTCGGAGATCTCGACCGGTACCGCGTCGTCGTTGCCAATGGGTCCTATCTTGCCGAGCTTTCGGACGTGGAAGCGCTCGCAGGCGAAGGTGTAACCCTGACAAACGTTGCAGATACTCTTGCCGGCGAAACAGGCACCCAGTTGATTGCGTCGCCAAAGACGGGACCGTCCGACGGTGTCGTTGCCTTGAACACTGCCTTCCTCCAAGGCGGCGTCGTCATGACAGTCGAGGCGGGCGTGGAAGTGTCCAAGCCGGTCGAGCTGGTTCAGGTGGCGACTTCCAAGGGCGCTCAGGCCGTCCGCAACCGCATCGAACTTGGCGAAGGCGCAAAATTACGTCTTCTGGAGACCTTTGTCGGAGATACCGGTGAAGGCGAACTGAACACGGTGTTTGACTACGATCTCGCCGACAAGGCAGCGCTTGCTGCCACGCGATTGATCGTCGGCAAGACGGACGCCGCGCAGCTGTTCACGACAATCGCTACGCTAGGCGCTGAAACCGAGCTGAAATCGCTTGGCTTTGTCGCTGGGCCGCAGTTCACGCGTAACCAGCAATTCATCAACTTTACCGGTGAAAACTCCGAAGCGAAGATCTACGGCGTGACCATGGCTGGCGGTAAATCGCTGGCTGATCAGACGCTGATCGTCGATCATGCTGTGCCACACTGCAACAGCCGCGAGTTCTTCAAGACCGTGCTGGACGGTGAGGCCAGGGGTGTCTACCAGGGCCGCATCAACGTGGCCCAGCATGCGCAGAAAACCGATGGCGAGATGATGACCCAGGCTCTGCTCCTCTCCGAGGATGCGGAAATGGCGAACAAGCCCGAGCTGGAGATTTTCGCGGATGACGTATTGTGTGCCCATGGTGCGACCAGCGGACAGATAGATGAAGACCTGCTCTTCTACCTTCGCGCCAGAGGCATTCCGGAAGACGAGGCAAAGACCCTTCTGGTACTCGCTTTCCTGTCCGAAGCGATTGAAGAATACGGCGAGGATGATGTGACTGAAGGCCTGGAAGCGCGCGTGCGTGACTGGCTTGCCAATCACTGACATCTGAAGCGAACGGGAATAAGGAGCAGCGCCGCATGACGGTCGCGACCGCAGAAGAAACAACCGGCAACACCGGTTACGACGTCGAAACCATCCGTCGGGATTTTCCGATCCTGTCACGGGAGGTTTACGGCAAGCCGCTGGTCTATCTGGATAACGGTGCTTCCGCCCAGAAACCCCAGCAGGTGATAGATGCGGTGACCAAGGCTTACTCGGAGGAGTACGCCAACGTTCATCGTGGCCTGCATTTCCTGTCGAATACCGCAACGGACAACTATGAAGCCGCGCGCGAGAAAGTGCGCCGTTTCCTGAATGCCGGATCCGTCGATGAGGTGGTTTTCACCAAGTCCACGACCGAAGCGATCAACCTGGTGTCATATGGCCTCGGGCCCGACTATTTTGCCGATGGCGGTGAAATCGTTCTATCGATCATGGAGCACCACTCCAACATCGTGCCGTGGCATTTCCATCGGGAGCGTCACGGTGCAAAGCTGAAATGGGTCTATGTTCGCGAGGATGGCTCATTCGATCTTGATGCCTTTGCTGATACCTTGACGGACAAGACAAGACTGGTTGCGCTCACGCACATGTCGAATGTTCTAGGCACGGTCGTTCCGGTGAAGGAAGTTTGCCGGATCGCGCATGAACGGGGCATCCCGGTGCTTGTGGACGGAAGCCAGGCGGCCGTACATCTTCCTGTCGACGTTCAGGACATCGACTGCGATTACTATGTCTTCACGGGACACAAGGTCTATGGGCCGTCGGGCATCGGGGTCCTGTGGGGCAAGCCGGATCGGCTGAAAGCCTTGCGTCCTTTCAATGGTGGCGGCGAGATGATCCTCGACGTGACCGAGGACCTTGTTACCTACAATGAACCGCCGCACAGGTTTGAGGCCGGGACGCCGCCGATCGTGCAGGCAATCGGTCTTGGCGCGGCGCTCGACTATATGGATGCGATAGGCCGACAAAACATTGCACGCCACGAAGCAGATCTGAAGGACTATGCCCACCGGAAGCTGCGCGAGATCAACTCGCTGCGGATTTTCGGGGATGCGCCGGACAAGGGCGCAATTGTCTCGTTCGAACTGCAGGGCGCCCACGCGCACGACGTTGCCACGATCATCGACCGGGCAGGGGTCGCCGTGCGGGCAGGGACCCATTGTGCACAGCCGCTCTTGGCAAGATATGGTGTGACCTCTACATGTCGGGCAAGCTTCGGGCTTTACAACACGCGTGCGGAAGTGGACGCGCTGTATGAAGCCCTGTTGAAGGCTCAGAGCTTTTTCGGGTAAGGACGGACCCCATGGAAAACGCTACCACAATCGATACCGGCGCGGACGGCGAAGAGTTGCAGACGGAAGTCTCGGCCAAGAGCGCCATTCCGGCAAATGAACTCGACCAGCTGACCACCGATATCATCGGTGCTCTAAAGACGGTCTACGATCCGGAAATTCCGTGTGACATCTATGAGCTTGGCCTGATCTACAAGGTCGATATCGAGGACGACAGGTCGATCAACATCGACATGACCCTGACGGCCCCTGGCTGCCCTGTGGCTGGCGAAATGCCGGGCTGGGTGGAAAATGCCGTTTCTGCGGTTGCAGGGGTGGGGCCGGTCAACGTCGATATGGTCTTCGACCCTCCCTGGACACCCGATCGCATGTCTGACGAAGCGAAGGTTGCGCTCAACTGGTATTGAGCTTCAAGCCTTTAATCGGATAAGCTGAAACCCCATATCAGGTTTAGCATTCGCTGCACTGAACGAGGATCATATGGCTTCCGCCGCTAAATTCCAGGTGATGACCCTGACTGACGCCGCCGCTGAGCGCGTGAAGGAACTTGTCGATAACTCCGACAAGAATGCCATCGGCTTGCGTGTCGGTATCAAGAAGGGCGGCTGTGCCGGTATGGAATACACCATGGAAATGGTGGATGCGGCGCGGCCAGGTGATGATGCCGTTGAAGATAAGGGGGCGAAACTCTTCGTGGATCCTTCTGCCGTGCTCTTTTTGCTCGGCACGGAAATGGACTTCGAAGTGACCAAGTTCCGTTCAGGCTTCATCTTCAAGAACCCGAATGAAGTGTCCGCCTGTGGCTGTGGGGAATCCGTTTCGCTTCAGGCTGCCGACCTGAATGCCCTGGCACGCTGATCGCGCCTTTCTATCTATTCGATGAGATTTTCATGAGCCTTTTCGAGCGGCTGAAGGCCGACGCCGGTCCGCAATGGTCCGACTACACCCGTCACGCATTTGTTCAGCAGCTTGGCGCGGGAACGCTGCCGCTATCTTGTTTCAAGCACTACCTGGTTCAGGACTATCTGTTTCTCATTCAGTTCGCCCGCGCTTATGCGCTTGGCGTCTACAAAAGCCCGTTAGTCGCCGACATGCGTCAGTCACTGGACGGGGTAAAGGCGATTCTGGATGACGAACTCGATCTGCATGTCGAGATGTGCCGCAGTTGGGGCATGGAGCGTGACATGATCGAGCAGGCGCCAGAAGACACGCCCACAATGGCTTATACGCGCTTTGTGCTCGATGCCGGTATGGCTGGTGATCTCCTGGACCTTCAGGCAGCTCTTGCACCTTGCGTAATTGGTTATGCGGAAATTGGAGCCAGGCTGGCAGCGGAAGGTTGCGACACCGATGGCAATCCCTACGCACGCTGGATCCGGGAATACGCCAGCGAAGGCTATCAGGAACTCGCAAAGGGCTTTATCGCCTGGCTCGACGGAACTGCAGGCCAGACGTTGACGGAGCACCGCTATCCGCGCGTCCTGTCCATTTTTGAGAAGGCCTGCCGACTGGAAAGTGATTTCTGGCAAATGGGGCTGAATGCAAAAGACTGAGACAGTTTTCTGCTCAGCCCCTGTTTTTCCGATGGATTTTGAGACCCGATACTTGATCGGAGACGATGCCTTGGATCAGGCAACGTCTTCCCGCTGATCCACTCCTGCAAGATCCTTTTCAGTCTTCACAAGGTTTCGACCGGCATCTTTTGCAAGGTAGAGCGCTTCGTCCGCGCGCGAAACGATGGAATGGACCGTATCGATGTTCTCGTAGGTTGCGATGCCGACAGAGATGGTCACACGGCCGAGATTTTCTCCCGTTGAACGTTTCACGAGTTCTTTGGACATCACCGCATTTCGAATGTTCTCGCCAATTTCAGCGGCATCTTCGAGCCCGACATGTGGCAGAATGATCGCAAATTCCTCACCGCCATACCGGCAGGCGATGTCCTGTGCCTTGATGTTCTGTTTAACCGCAAGTGCGACAAGTCGCAGAACCTGGTCGCCAGTCTGGTGGCCATAGGTGTCGTTGAACTTCTTGAAGTGATCGATATCGGTCATCAGCAAGGAGAAGCCACGACCGCTCTCCTTTGATTGATCGATGACACGTTCAATCGAGTTCTCGAAGTGTTTGCGATTGTTGAGTGTCGTCAGCTCGTCCGTCAGGGATTCGTAGCGGATCGCTTCCAGTGACGACTGCAGGTTCTCAATGTGTTTCTTGGACTCAAGCAGCTGGCTCTCAAGCTTGCGGTTGGACGCAACTGCATTCTGGGTCGATTTCACCAGATGTGTGACGTAGTTCTGTAATTTCTCCGGATCGGAAACTGACCTGATCTTTTCGCCTGCCTGCTCGAGCGCGGTGCCATAATCGGACGTGGCGTCAGCACTCAGCTTTAGCGTGTCAACCAGTTCTTCAACTTCCCGGGAAACCTTGGAGCCAACTTCATCCAGGCGATCACCGAGCCGTGTCGGCGACAGGAAGCGACCGTAAAGGGTCAGCATCTCGTCGGTGCTGATCCTGCCGTTGGATTTTATGGACTCATTGACGGCCCTGTTCAGGCCTTGATTGTATCCAGCCGCGTAAGTGTACCAAAGCTCGTAGGAACGAGGGTAGGCTGGCAGCACATTCTTCTTGATGTAACTGATTGCGGACTCTCCATACTGGATAGTCCGCTTATGGTCGTCTTCATCCGCCATCAAGTTTCTCTCACCCATGCCTTGCGAATCCGCCCCACACGGACACAAGAACTAGGTTTTAAACTCGGCTGGAAGGTTTAAGGAGCCGTTAAGCTTAAAGCGAAACCTGGAGAGAATTCGGCGTTACGATGCCTTTTTAGGCCGTGGCTCACGCAGGAGAAACGCAGGAATGTGAACGCCAGCACCGAAGGCAGGTTCCAGTTTATCGTTTCTGGAGCGCTTTCCAGTCTGCCGTTGCGGCAGGTTTGAGACCGGTGTCGGGTTCAGCATTTCAGGGAGTTCCTCCATCTGCTCTTCCACGACTTCGCGTGGCTTACTCTGCGACCGGCGACGATTGGAGGGCTTGGGTTGTTCGGCAGCCTCGTTGTCGTTGCTCGACCGTGCGTTCCTGGAAGGCTTGCCGGCCTTGCGGCGTGCCTTGCGTTCCTGAGCTGCAGCTTCGAAGTCTATCGCATCGCCCAGCCAGTCGATGTCCTTCTTGATCAATGTCTGAATGGCATCGAGGTATTTCTGGTCTTCACCGGTTACGAGCGTGAAGGCTGTGCCCTTGCGTCCGGCGCGGCCCGTCCGGCCGATCCGGTGGACATAGTCTTCGGCATTGCTCGGAACATCGAAGTTGAAGACGTGGCTGACCTCGGGAATATCGAGGCCACGCGCGGCAACGTCACTCGCGACAAGGAGCTTGATCGTTCCCTTCCGGAAATTGTCCAGCATCATCATGCGTGTACGCTGGTCCATGTCGCCATGGAGAGCGCCGACGTTGTATTCATGACGCTCCAGAGACCGGTAAAGCGTCGTCACGTCCCGTTTGCGGTTGCAGAAGACAATCGCATTCTTGAGGTCTTCAGCACCTTCCAGCAGTTCGCGCAGGGCTGCGCGCTTTTCGTAGTCCTTGGACTCGGCTGCCTTCAGAAACTGAGCGACGTTTTCAGCCGTCGACGAAGTCGGAGCGACTTCGATACGGGCCGGATTCTGCAGGAACGTTTCGGTCAGACGCTGAATTTCCGGTGGCATCGTCGCCGAGAAGAAAAGAGTCTGACGAGTGAACGGGATCAGTTTGCAGATCCGCTCGATATCCGGAATGAAGCCCATGTCGAGCATACGATCGGCTTCGTCGATGACGAGAATTTCAACGCCCTGCAACAACAGCTTGCCGCGTTCGAAGTGATCAAGCAGACGGCCAGGCGTCGCGATCAGAACATCTGTGCCACGGTCGAGCTTCTTGTCCTGGTCGGAAAAGGAGACGCCGCCGATCAGCAGGGCGACATTGAGTTTATGGTTGGTGCCGTATTTGGCGAAATTTTCTTCAACCTGCGCAGCGAGTTCGCGCGTCGGTTCCAGGATGAGCGTACGCGGCATCCGCGCACGAGCGCGGCCCTTTTCGAGCAGCGTCAGCATGGGCAATGTGAAACTTGCAGTCTTGCCGGTTCCGGTCTGGGCAATGCCAAGGATGTCGCGGCGCTCAAGCACCTGCGGAATGGCGCCCGACTGGATTGCCGTGGGTTCCTTATAACCTGCTGCTTCAACTGCAGCGAGGACCTTCTCGCTAAGACCGAGAGTATTAAATGCCATGGAGCGCTTTGCCCGAATGTTGTGATTGTTAATCGGCGGCGCCGTGGGAACCGCCGGTGCCAATGTGCGCACACCCTACATTCATGCGCTCAGGTGTCAATGCGCTTGAGAGGTAAAATCTCAAGAAAATCGAGTAATTCCGAGTACGATTTGCCATCTCAGTTAATAGTGCAACCAAGTTGGTTCATGAAATCGGCTGGAAAATCAGTATGCGTTGCCCAAAATGCAGGCGCAAACGAAGGTATGTGTTTCCGAAAGTATCGCTTCAGCCGGTATTCGATACGTAAAATTGCGCAGCGTCAGGCAGAAAGAGCCACCGGTTTGTAGAACAGGTCGTAGTCTGACTTGTAGCGCCGCCGCAGCTGCTGAACCAGGCTGTCTTCGGTAAAGGACAGCAGCGTGTCCCTGCCGACAAAATTGTCCACGTGATACGCGACAGGAGATTTCGTGCGGAACCTGAGAGAGCTTTCCGAAAGAAAAGTTGCGAATGACTGGTCGAAATCTTCAAGCTGCAAGATCAGATCGGCCGTCAACATGCCTTTGTAGGTGAGGGCAGCTGTCTGGCTGCGAAACAGATTGTCTGCTTCCAGGTCCGAGATCGACGCAACGTGTGACACGAACTCCTGAGGTGTCATGTCCTGATTGAACTGGCGCTCTTCATAGTAGGCAGGAAGCGGATCGGCACTCAGGATGACTTTCTCATAACAGTAGGCCAACCGATGCATCGGATCCTGGACCCAGGCCGCGACTTTCATTTCGGGATGCCGCCGCTTGAGTTCGCGTGCTGTCAGTAACTCCACATTCCCATGGAAGAGCAGCCGTTCCGTGGCGGCGGTCCGAAGATCAAAACCGGAAAGGGCCTTGAGCTTGTCGGTACCGGCAAGGCAATGAAGAACCGGGCGCAGAAGTTGAAAAGCAGGTTCTGCGATACGGGCAAAGGCGATCTTGTGCTTGGGAAAAGCCAGGAAGACATGATTTCGCAAGGGGCGAAGCCGTCTGTCCAGTATCGAATACATCCGGTTTAACATGCTACGTTTCCGACCGGTCAAATAGGCAGTGCGGGCAAAAATATACGCCCGCCCAACCTCTTCAAAAAAAGATATAGATCAAAATACCTGCTGTTGCGGCTAAATATCAAGATCCTCAGCGAATTCAGCGTTGTCCTGAATGAACCGGAAGCGCGCTTCCGGCTTGTTGCCCATCAGCCGTTCAACGGTGTCGTTGGTGTCTGTTACAGCTTCTTCTTCGACGACGACCTTCAGCATGGTCCGCTTGGACGGATCCATCGTCGTTTCCTTCAACTGAGCCGGCAACATTTCACCCAAACCCTTGAAACGGCCGATTTCCACCTTGGATTTACCCTTGAAGACGGTGTCCATCAATTCGTCTTTATGGGCATCGTCGCGTGCATAGAGGGTCTTCCCCCCCTGGGTGAGACGATAGAGTGGTGGCACGGCCAGGAAGAGATGGCCGCCACGGATTAGCTCCGGCATTTCGCGGTAAAAGAAAGTAATCAAAAGTGATGCAATGTGGGCGCCGTCGACGTCTGCATCCGTCATGATGACGATCTTCTCGTACCGCAGGTCACTTTCCCGGTATTGGGAGCGCGTGCCGCAGCCAAGGGCCTGGATGAGATCGGCGAGCTGCTGGTTGGCAACGAGTTTGTCGCGGCCGGCGTTTGCAACGTTCAGGATCTTGCCGCGCAACGGCAAGACGGCCTGGTTGGAACGGTTGCGCGCCTGTTTGGCCGAGCCACCTGCCGAGTCACCCTCCACGATGAAGAGTTCGGTGCCATCGGACTGGTTTGCCGAGCAGTCGGCAAGTTTGCCCGGAAGGCGCAGCTTGCGCACGGCTGTCTTGCGGGCGACGTCTTTTTCCTGGCGACGGCGCAAGCGCTCATCCGCGCGATCGATCACCCACTCCAGAAGCTTGTTTGCCTGGTTGGGGGAGGCCGTCAGCCAATGGTCAAATGCATCTCGGACAGCCGTCTCCGCAATGCGCGTGGCTTCGTTGGTCGCCAGTTTGTCTTTGGTCTGGCCGACGAATTCGGGCTCACGGATGAAGACGGACAGCATTCCGCCGGCTGATGTCATCACATCATCGCCGGTGATGATGGATGCCTTCTTGTTGTTTGTCAGTTCGCCATATGCCTTGAGGCCGCGCAGCAGGGCATATCGAAAACCCGCTTCGTGAGTTCCGCCTTCCGGTGTCGGCACGGTGTTGCAGTAGGAACTGACAAAGCCATCGCCGGCAAACCAGCTCACTGCCCATTCCACGGATCCGTGTTTGCCGGCGTTGTCGGTGCGGCCGAAGAACACGTCGTCGACGACACGGCGTTCCTTGGTCAGTCTCTCGTTGAGAAAGTCGCGAAGACCGCCGGGGAAGTGAAACACGGCCTCGGCCGGTGTCTCGTCCTTTTCAGACAGCAATTCAGGTGCGCAGTGCCAGCGGATCTCGACACCGCCAAAGAGATAGGCCTTGGACCGTGCCATCTTCAAAAGGCGCGCCGGGACAAATTTGGCGCCTTTGCCGAAGATTTGATCGTCTGGTTTGAAGCTGACCTGGGTCCCTCGTCTGTTCTGGGTGTCGCCAACCAGCTCGAGAGGACCCTGGGCGTGACCGCGGCGGAAAATCTGGCGATAGAGCTTGCGGCTGCGTGCGACCTCTACAATCAGTTCCTCTGACAGCGCGTTGACCACGGAAATTCCGACACCGTGCAGACCGCCAGAGGTCTCATAGACCTTGCTGTCGAACTTGCCGCCCGCATGTAGCGTCGTCATGATCACTTCGAGTGCGGACTTGTCCTTGAACTTCGGGTGAGGGTCGACAGGAATACCGCGGCCGTTGTCGGTGATCGTCAGATATCCATCGTTGGAAAGCGACACGTCGATCCACGTCGCATGGCCGGCAACCGCCTCATCCATGGAGTTGTCGATCACTTCGGCAAAGAGGTGATGCAACGCCTTTTCGTCAGTGCCGCCGATATACATGCCTGGCCGGCGCCGAACCGGCTCGAGCCCTTCGAGAACCTCGATGTCGGCCGCTGAATAATCGTCGCTGACCGCGACTGGCGCAACGGGACGCGGCTTTTGCGGAGCTGGGGCGGGCTCATCTTGTGTCATTGGGGCAGAGACCGCCGCGTTGCCTGCAAACAGATCGTCTTTTGCGCTCATTCCGTATCGCCTGATGGGTCTTGGGTCACAGTTTCTACAAACTCAGCGCTGTTACCTACACCGAATCATGTCTCAGTTTGAAGGACAAAGATAGAACGGCAAAGGTAATTGGCCAAAAGCCCCCGTTTTCAACAGCCCTGGGCCCAAAAATCCGATCTGGAAACACATCATCAACCCGCCTGTGATGAAATAAGGGTCTTGAATGAGAGAGGGGCGGTCACAATATGTGCTAATTCCGCAACAGTTACTGACAGAGTCATTTGCAGGGCCCCGGTTTACCGCCGTTGCCCCTGTTCGGCCATGTTTGCCCGTCACCCGTTACGCTAATGTCTGGGACGACCAGATCGGGATCAACTCCTGAAGTGGTTCACAGTCCGGACAAAAGTGTCAGGAAATGGTCTTATTTCGGCGTCGTATGGCCCAACTTAAGACGAAATGATCGGCCAATTTAGGCCACTCCGAAACAGTGGGTCCCGCAGGCATATGCTTTTGGGACCAAAGAGACAGCAAATGCGCTTGGCGCGGACAAATAACAAGAAAGTCCGTCGGGGATCTGTTTCGTTGCCGACGGATAATAGTGTGACTGGGATGCCTAAGAACAGCACAAAGCTTCAACGCATGGGAAGAGCCGGAACCGTGCTCGGTGCGTTGATCCTGATCGGCCTGACAGGGCCCGTGGCCGCCTTTGACGGTCAGCCGGCGCCTGCACGGGCGATCGGTCCGAACGATCTTTCCCCGTCTGAAGCACTGCGGGCCGGTGCCCGCCAATATTATTCCGGCGACAAGGCCGCTGCACTTGGGTCGCTGCAGTATGCCGCCGAAAACGGTCAGCCCATGGCCGCCTGGAAGCTGGGCGAAATGTATGCCTCCGGCGACGGCGTCAAGGAAGACGACCTCAAGGCGTTCGAATATTACAGTCAGATCGTTCGTGAGCACGGGGAAGATCGCCCCGATGCACCGGATGCTCCCTTCGTCTCAAGCGCCTTCGTTGCGCTCGGTTCCTACTATCTGAACGGCATCGACGGCGCTGTGCCCAAGAATGAATCACGTGCCCGTCAGATCTTCACGCATGCCGCGTCCTATTTCGGCGATGCCGATGCCCAGTATGAACTTGGCCGCATGTACCAGGAAAACAACAGCCGCATGGCCGTTCGTTGGTACAATCTTGCCGCGCTCAAGGGACATGTGGGTGCCCAGGCACGCCTTGGTGAAACGCTCTATGCACTCGGTACGTCGGACAAGAAAAAAGCTCGCGGCCTGATGTGGATGACCGTTGCCCGGGAACAGGCCAAGGGGACGGATGCCAGCTGGATTCATTCCATGCACGAGCAGTATTTCGCGGTTTCGCCCGAGCCTGTCAGGCAGATGGCCAGATCAATGGCTGACGGATGGTTGAAGCAAAATCGCCCGGACGTGCTCACCGCACAGCAGTTGCCCGCACAATAACCTCAAGCTCATAGAGACCGATCTGAACACCAGGTGCGTGTGATCGGCTGCAATGGCTTTCGCACAGCCAAGTCATGTCTTGCTCCGGTTCGAAGCTGGAAAGTGCCAGGGCTGCAGAAAATCCGCTTTATCTTATGATTGGACTTCAACCGAAGGATGAGCCGGTGTCGTCGGACGCTTGGTCGTGAATTTATCGATCGCAGGGCTTTGAATTTGGGTCAGTGGGCAAGGCGCGTTGCTGATCTGCCAGGACGTGTTGTTCAGCACCATTTCACATGTCGCCATTCGCAGCCCGGATGGGCTCTTCAGGCAGATAGATTCACCTACGCCGTATTTCTCGCCCTGGTATCGGCAGGTACACGAGACGTCTTGCGCCCGAGCCGCGCTGCCTGACCCAAGAACCAGACCGAAAATCAGTCCGGAAAACAACCATGCGGTGACAGTAAAGACCGAACGACCGGCAATCGAAGTCGTTACCGGTATGTCCTTTCCGCATGTCGCCGTCGCGGATGTTGGTCGGCTGAGCGTCATCCCATGATGGAAAAAAGCTTACCATGACGTCAGCCGACTGCAAGCCCGGTTTCCGGGCACGCACCGCGCTTCACGCCTGCATCAGCAATGGAGCTGGATTTCTGGAGGCGGTTTCAGTCTCAAGCAGCCAGCTTCACCCAAACTGGCACATGATCCGACGGCTTTTCCCAGCCGCGCACATGCTTGTCGATACCGCAGCCTGAGAACCGGTCTGTGGCCTGCGGAGACATCAGAATATGATCGATCCGAATGCCGTTGTTTTTTTGCCAGGCACCTGCCTGATAGTCCCAGAACGTGAATGTTTCCGGCGCTTCGCTGCAGGACCGGACTGCTTCGGTCAAGCCGAGGTGGGTGAGGGCACGGAAGCGTTGCCGGCTCTCAGGCTGAAAGAGAGCGTCTTCCAGCCAGTTCTGCGGGTTCTTGGCATCCACGGGATCGGGGATCACATTGTAGTCTCCCAGCAGCAGGAATGGCGTTTCCTCTGAAAGACGCATTTGAGCATGCGCAATCAAGCGGTCCATCCACTCGAGCTTGTACGGAAATTTTTCTGTTCCCAGCGGATTGCCGTTGGGAAGGTAGAGGCAACCGATTCGAACCTGGCCGCTATCCGTCGACAGACTGCCTTCAATATAACGGGCCTGTTCGTCCGCGTCGTTTCCGGGCAAGCCGCGCTGAATATCAGTCAGCGGCGTCTTGGACAGAAGCGCCACGCCGTTGAAACCCTTTTGGCCGTGCGTTTCGACCACGTAACCGAGGTCTTCAAACGGTTGACGGGGAAAGTTCTCGTCGACGGACTTGATTTCCTGAAGGCAGGCGACATCCGGAGACGCTTCCTTGAGCCACTCCAGGACAGTGTCGATACGTGCCTTGACGCCGTTTATGTTCCAGGTCGCAATTTTCATGAGCGCGGTTGCCTCAATTGTTCGAAACTGCCGGGGCAACCGGCGTCAATGCGGTATCGCAACAGTGTCAGATCGTGAAACTGGTGCCGCAGCCACATCCGGCGACCGCATTCGGGTTGTTGATCTGAAAAGATTGGCCAATCAGATCATCGACGAAATCGATTTCCGATCCGCTCATATATTGAAGGGAAATGGAATCGATCAGAACCGTTGCCCCCGGCTTTTCGATCACCAGGTCGTCGTCTTCGCGGCTGTCGACCACGTCATATTTGTACTGCAGTCCGGAACAGCCGCCACCTTCTACGCTGACACGCAGCATGCTGCCGCCCGGTTCCTTGGACAAAATCGATGCAATGCGCTTGGCAGCGCGGTCGCTGACTGTTACGCCAATTTCAAGTGTTTCGGTCATCTTTCACCGACTCGCTTAGTTCCGGCAATGTGCGGGAACGTTAAACCTGATTTGTTCAGATAAGTATGTTTTGCGACCGCCCGCGTCAATGTGTTGCCCGCGGCCCGAGCAACAGCAAACGCAGACCGGTTCTGTGAAGGATGGCTGGAAACTGATGAAAGCGGATATCGGATTTGGGGGACAATCCCGCGCAATCTACGCGGAAAACCCTCTGGAAAGCCGGGGAAGGCTCTTCCCCGAGCCTGACAGCCCGACGCGGACACCCTTCCAGCGGGATCGGGACAGGATTATTCATTCTTCCGCGTTTCGCAGGCTCAAGCACAAGACGCAGGTTTTCGTCTATCACGAAGGTGACCATTTTCGCACACGGTTGACCCACACCATCGAGGTATCGCAAATCGCGCGCTCGCTGGCACGCGCTTTGCGGCTTGATGAAGATCTGGCGGAATGCCTGGCCTTGTCACATGATCTCGGTCACACGCCGTTTGGGCATGAAGGCGAAGACGTCATGCATGAGTGCATGGCACCCTTCGGCGGGTTCGACCACAACGCGCAATCACTGAGGGTCGTGACCCATCTGGAGCAGCGCTATGCCGAATTCGACGGTCTGAACCTCGCCTGGGAAACTCTGGAAGGGTTGGTCAAGCACAACGGCCCCCTGATTGATGCCAGCGGTGCGCCGCTCGGAAAGTTCAAGGACAGCCAGTTGCCGTTTGCAATCCGCGACTATGCCAGGAAACAGGACCTCCTGTTGCATACCTGGCCTGGTGCAGAGGCACAGGCCGCTGCCATTGCCGATGATATTGCCTATGACGCCCATGATCTCGATGACGGATTGAGGGCAGGGCTGTTCGCGATCGAAGACATGCGCGATGTGCCGTTCCTGGCCGACATCCTTGCCGAGGTCGATGGCAAATATCCGGGTCTCGAAGAGAGCCGACGTATCCACGAGATCGTCAGGCGATCGATCACGCGCATGGTCGAGGATGTCATTCGCGAAGCGGTGCGTAATCTGAATGACGTTGCTCCGCAAAGCGTCCAGGAGATTCGCATGGCGGGGCGTTGTCTCGTTGGTTTCTCTGCGGACATGACGGCTGCGGAAAAGGAAGTGAAACGGTTCCTGTTCGCCCGGGTCTACCGGCATGAAGATGTTCTTGCAGTTCGAAAGCTGGTTGCCCGGGTTGTGCGGGACCTGTTCACAAGGTTCCTTGCGGAACCGGACCTCATGCCGAAACCATGGAACAGTGGCCTTGGCAATCTGGGTGAAGCGGAAGTCGCGCGACTGGTTTGCGACTATATCGCCGGAATGACCGACCGATACGCCATCGAAGAGCACCGCAGACTGTTTGACGACACTCCTGATTTGGGGTAGGCGCAGAGGCGACTTTACAGCCCCGTGGCGCCGAAGGCTTTTCCTTCGCAGCGCGCGGGGGCTTTGTGTTTGAAAACCAAAACCAGACCGGTGTTCTATGAATATCTTCGCGGACTTCACGCTGCGCGTCAAAGACGCCCTCCAAAGCCTTGATTTAAAAGATGCAAATGGAGAGGCACCGGATCTTTCGCGAGTCGTCGTGGAAGCCCCGCGTGATCCGGCACATGGCGATCTTGCCACCAATGCTGCAATGGTGCTTGCAAAACCACTCGGCATGAAGCCGCGCGATCTTGCCGAGCAGCTTGTTGCCAAGCTCAACGCTGACCCGGAAATTACCGAGACGACGATCGCCGGCCCTGGTTTCATCAACCTGCGTGTCGCCCAGGGGGTCTGGCACAAGGTTCTGGCCAGCGTATTGGATCAGGGTATCCGCTTCGGAGCCCAGGAACGTTCTCCTGCTCCGAAGGTCAACGTCGAATACGTTTCCGCCAACCCGACAGGCCCGATGCACGTCGGTCATATTCGTGGAGCGGTCGTGGGTGATGCTCTGGCGAACATTCTGGCATTTGCCGGCAATGACGTGGTCAAGGAATATTACATCAACGATGCTGGCTCGCAGATCGATACGCTGGCTCGTAGCGCCTTCCTGCGTTACCGCGAGGCACTTGGCGAGGACATCGGCGACATTCCGGCTGGCCTTTATCCGGGAGACTACCTGAAACCCGTCGGTGAAAAACTGAAGGCGGAATTCGGTCCGACGCTGGCAAGCAAGGAAGAAAGCGACTGGCTGCCGCTGGTAAAGGAACGCGCGATTGCCGCCATGCTCGAGTTGATCCGGCAGGACCTGGCGGCGCTCGGTGTGGAACACGAGGTGTTCTATTCCGAAAGAACCTTGCATGATCGCGGCTCGAGCAACGGTTCGAAGATCGATCACATGCTCGAAACTCTCCGGAACAAGGGTCTGATTTACGAAGGCACGCTTCCGCCGCCCAAGGGTCAGGTTCCTGATGACTGGGAAGACCGCGAGCAAACACTGTTTCGCGCAAGCGACTTTGGTGACGATACCGACCGGGCTCTCAAGAAATCCGATGGCTCCTACACGTATTTCGCTGCCGACGTCGCCTATTTCCAGGACAAGTTCGAGCGGGGTTTTTCCGAGACGATCTACGTGCTTGGTGCCGATCACGGCGGTTACGCCAAACGCCTTCAGGCAGTCGGGAAGGCGATTTCCGACGGCAAGACGGAAGTTATCGTCCGGTTCTGCCAGCTTGTGAAGCTGATGCGTGACGGCGAACCGGTCAAGATGTCCAAACGCTCCGGCGATTTCATCACACTGCGCGATGTCGTGGATGAAGTCGGGCCGGACCCGGTTCGCTTCATGATGCTGTTCCGCAAGAATGATGCACCGCTGGACTTCGACTTCAAAAAGGTTACGGAACAATCGAAAGACAATCCGGTCTTCTATGTTCAATACGGCCATGCGCGTTGCTGTTCGGTCTTGCGGCAGGCGGCCGATGAGCTCAAGGAAGCCGGGTATGCGGTTGATGATCTTGCCGGGGCCGATTTCACCTTGCTGGATGATATCGGCGAGCAGGAGCTTATCGCCAAGATGGCGGAATGGCCGAAAGTGGTCGAAGCAGCTGCAGAAACACATGAGCCGCACAGAATTGCGTTTTATCTACATGAACTCGCTAGTTCTTTGCATGGCCACTGGAATAAAGGCTACGAATTGCCTCATTTACGTTTTATTCAGGCCGGTAACTTGAAATTAACCCTAGCGCGTCTTGCTTTGGTTCGTGCAGTATCTTTGGTGCTCGCTTCAGGTCTAACGATTCTCGGCGTGAATGCTCCTGAAGAAATGCGCTAGTTTTAATGGCCGCTGGGAACGACTAAATGGCTCGCCAGCGACTTGAAGTGGACCGGTTTTCGTAAAGCTCATGTCACAAGACTACGAAACAAAGCGATCAGATTTGCGCGCCTCGCAAAACGAGGCGGGCGGCGAACGGCCGGCCGCGGAGGATCCGCTGGTTGAATTGGCCCGGATTGTCCACAAGAACAAGCAATCGGGGGCAAATGTGAGCAGCGGCCGCGTTGGTAGTACAGATTATTTTGCGGGGCTGGACGATGTGGCAGGCGATGCGCCTGCACAATCCACCCCGGCGCCGTCGCGCATCGAACCTTCGTTTTCAAATCTACGTCCGGTGTCGAATACGCCTGAAGCCACTGCTGGCGCGGACTTTGCAGAAGAACCTGAAGGAACATACAGCGCCTCCAGGAATGATTTCTACGCGGCGACACCGCCGTCCAGCTTCGAGCAGTCTTTCCAGCTGGAAGAGCCGGTTCAAACAGCCCCAGTGACGCCTTCTTCACACGTTTCTTCGCTTTGGCCGAGCGAGCCGGAGCAGGCCGCAGAACCTGTACAACCAGTCGCTCCCCCAGTTGGCGTGTCACATGCTCCGGTGGATCATGTCGTGCAGTTTCGCACGCCGCAGGCTGCCGCAGTGCACGCTGAGCCGGAGGGCGCAAACGACAAGTCCTATCTCGCACCTTCCGTTGCCATGGATCTCGAACAGAATCTTACGGCAGAACTGGAAGACGAGTTGATCGGCGCCTTGCGTCAGTCCGTTGACGAGACACATCCGGCAAGCGCGCCCGATATGGGATATGCAGACGAGGTGGAAGAGGCTGCTCCTCAAACTCCCTCAATTCCTGTGATGCCAACGGCATCTTCATACTCCCGCGAAAAAACGGATTTTGCTTCCTCTGACAGCTTGACCCGCGCAACCCAGGTGCCGAGCGCGCCGTCCGTGTCTCCCGCCATTGGGACCGCAGCGTCCAGCATTTCGAAGCCAATTGATGCGCCGCGTCCCTCGGACGACTACCGGATTGGTGGCGTGCAACACGATGAACCGGTTGAGGCAGTTGCTGGAGATGAGGAGGTATTCGAAACCTCCAGCTACCAGCAGCCGGTAACCGGGCAACGTCCGCAGATTGACGAGAATGACTTCTTTGCTGCGCTGAACCCGGTTCAGTCCGAACCAGCGGCGCAAAAGGTGGAAGCCGCGCCGGAACAGGCAGGAGATCCTGCCGGCATAGACGCCCTTTTTGCCGATCTTGACTTCCCGGCTCCAACGACTCGGAAGCCTGTTGGTGGCTCGATCGACCCATCGTCGCAGGACACTCCGTCAACAGAGCCGGATCTGGACGATATGGCTTGGCCGGCCGCAGCTGCAGCGGTTCCTCAATCGGAAGACGACGAAACGCCGCCACCGCCGGAAGGTTATGACCTTGATGCGGTTGCACGGGCAATGCAGGAAAGCGATCCAAGCCTTACCGGTGCTGGCGTCCTGCCGCCTCACTCGGCAGCCGAACGCAACGCAATACCGCATGCGGGCGAAAAATCCCGGAAAGGCTTGTTCGTTGCAGCTGGAGTGCTTGGCGTTGCTGTCCTGGGCGGCGCAAGCTTCTTTCTGTTCGATAGCGACGCCGTTCCTGTACCCAGTGGTCCGCCACCGGTCATCAGCGGTCTGCAGGAGCCGCTCAAGGTATATCCGGAGCAGAGCCAGGCTTCGGCAAACGATCAAGCCGGAAAGCTTATTTATGATCGGGTCGACGGCACTGGTGTAGCCGGACCAGACAGGCTTATCCCGACAGAATCTCCGCAACCCGCAGAGTTGCCGCCGGCACCTGCAGGCACCAATGGCGACGCCGATCTCGTTCCCGGAACTCCGAAACGGGTAAGGACTGTGGTCGTGCGACCGGACGGAACCATCATTCCTGAAGGTGAAGAACCTGCTGTAGCGACACCTGCGCAGCCTCAGCCGGCGGTTCCTGCAGAGCCTGATGCGGCTTCCGGCGAAAACGGTTCGCGGGTTGTTTCCACCTCGCCCGTCGTGACCGGTGCGGATGTCGCGCCTGCAGATCCGTCAGCCACGGCTCCGGAACCGGCTCAACCCGATACACCCGCAATCGTAACCGGTGCCGACGTAGCGCCGGAGCCAGCTGCAAGTGAACCTGCTGCACCGGTGCCGTCTGTTGTGCCTCGCAAGAAGCCGGATGCTCCTGTTCAGGTTGCCAGTGCCCCAGCCGCCGTCACAACGCCGGTGCAGGCGCAGCAGAACGATAGTCCTCTTAACCTGACGCAACAGCCTGCCACCCCGGCAATAACTGCGCCCGCAGCTCCGGCGCCAGTTGCCAGCACCTCCGGCGGCAGCATCCCGTCTGGAACCTATATCGTTCAGGTAACGTCTCAACGTTCTGAAGCTGCTGCAAGCGACGCATACTCTGGACTGCAACGGCGGTTCCCGGCCGTATTGGGTAACCGGAACGCAGTGATCGTTGCAGCGACTGTTGAAGACAGGGGTGTGTTCTACAGGGCGCGGATCCCGACCGGGTCGCGCGATGAAGCAATAAGCTTGTGCGAAAGCCTCCAGGCAGCCGGTGGCGACTGCTTCGTTCGCAGACAGCCCTGACGACGGACTACACAATCGAAAAGCGTAACTAAGACGGTCGGGTATTCCCGGCCGTTTTATTCTGCTGCTGCGACTGGCTCGTTCAACGAGGTGCCGCGCAACTGCGGTCCCATGTGACGGAAGACCTCGGCGATGGCATCCATGGCCTGACGCACGGCGGGTTCCCGGCGCAAGTCCCGGTGAACGATGATGTGCTCGACGTTCGTGAGTTCCGCAAGCGGCTCAGTCAATCTGACGAGCTCGCGGTTACTGTCGCCCATGAAAACCGGCAAGAGACACAATCCGGCTCCCGATGCGGTCATGTTCATGAGAGTCGTCATGGTATTGGAACGCAGCTTCGGCATCTGAGCCAGCCGGGTTTCCAGCCAGCGCATCTGCGAGGGATACCAGAGGTCGTCTGGAGCAAAGCCAAGCCATGTACAGAGTTTGTAACGGTCCGGTGTTCTGGCGGCAGGGTGTTCTGCGACGTAATCGGCCGAACCGTAAACCGCGTAGGCCAATTCACCGATTTTCCGTGCAATCAACGTGTCGGTTTCCGGAAGGCAATTGCGGATCTGCAGCTCAATACTGCGTGACTGGTGATTGACATGCTGGTGGCTTGATATCAGTTCAAGCTCAACACCGTCGAGCAGGCCCGTCAGCAGTTCAAACCGGTCAGTCAGAACCCGCGCACGGACTTCGTCCACGGCGACACGAACAACCTTCAGTGCCGATCCGGACAGATCGGGCAGGATCCGTGCGGCCGCCTCCGCCTTCTTGCGCATGTCATCTGCCAGTGGGATCAGCCGCAGCCCGGCATCCGTCGGTTTCAGTCCTGTCGGCGTGCGGTCGAACAGTCTTGCGCCTATCCGGTCTTCAAAGCTCTTCAGGCGGCGGCTCAGTTGCGGTTGGCTGATGTCCAGTGCCTTTGCCGCCCCGGAGAGAGAGCGCATGCGGGCAGCCGCATCAACCAGTTTCAGATCATCCCAGTTCATGGGTGGGTTATACCAATATACAAGGCGAGGAGCAACGTGATGCGTATACGCATACCCGTTATGGGGTTTTCACGACTGATTTGGCTGCCGGAGCAGTGATAAGACTCTCTTGAAATTACCTGGAACCGTTGAATGTCACAGAACTCCGTCTATCACCGCCCGGATAACACGTTGCTCGCCCTGTTGCTTGCACTTGCCGGTATGGCTGCTTTCACACCGATATTTGCCGCAGGCAAACTGTCTGGAGGTTTGTTGCCGGTTGCTGTGCTGGTTTGGCTTCGTTTCATTGGGGGAGCTGCAACGATCGTGAGTGTTGCGGCCGTCAAGCGTGTTCCGGTGTTCACACGTGTCAGCCCGCTCTGGAAACTGCACCTCATGCGAGCGTTTTGTGGTGTTGGCGGACTTGCCTGCTCCATCTACGCCGCAAGTGTTCTGCCCTTGGCGGACGCAACCGCGATCGGCCTCACAAAAGGTATCATCGCCATCGTGTTGGCTGGTCTTGTCCTCAAGGAGGTGATCACCGGTCGCCATTGGGTCGCAGGTGTGTTGTGCGCTGCAGGGGCGTATCTCGTGGTCCGGTCTGCGGAAAGTGCTGCGGGTTATGACGAGCTTGCACTGGCTGGCGTCATGTCAGCGCTCATGGGCGCCGTGTTCATGGCCTGTGAAGCCCTGATCATGCGCTATATTGCCCAGCGCGAGGACACCATCACCATCCTGGCATATGTCAATGTCTTTGCCGCGGTGCTGTTGAGTGGGCCGGTCCTTTGGCTGATCGTCAAAGAGGGAGTTTCCTGGAGCGATCTGCTGATTTTTGCCTGGATGGGTCCACTGGCAATTGTCGGCCAGTCCATGAATATTTCCGCCTACAGAAGAGCAGGGGCGGCAACACTTGCCCCCGTGTATTACGGCACAGTGGTGATGTCGGCTGTTTTCGGTTTTGCAGTCTGGGGAGAAATTCCCACTCGCGTTGCTGTCTTTGGGGCCGTTCTGATTGTGGCAGGAGGTGCTATTCTGACCCTGCCGAACCCTTTCAGAAAGTTCCGCCAGGCTTCCTGAGATGCCTGGCGCCGAAGGTCAATGACTGAGCTTTTCTGCCAGAAACGGCAGGCTCTCATCCAGCCGGTAGTCCACTGAGGAATGATTATCGCTGAATTCCTGATAGACGTGGTCAACGCTGGCTTCGCTCAGTTTCCTGTGCAGGCGGCGCGCACCATAGACCAGGTTGTATTGATCGACGTCGCCGCATTCGATCCATAGCCCCTTCAAGGATTTCAGCGCATCGATGTGATGACCTACGATATGCACAGGGTCCCACTTCAGCCAGGCATTCCAGCGTTCTTCAATGAGTTCGCATGTTTCCGGATCGACAGGCAGCCGGATGCCGCAAAAGACCTCCGGATCGGGATCCGGATCGTAGGTCGCAGCCATGGCAAAGGTCATCAGGTCATGAAGTGAGTTGCCCGGATATTTCGGACCCTTTTCAAAATCCCGGACGAAAGCTTCGATTGAGCCCGCTTTTGCAATTGCCCTCAATGCGCTTGGCATTTCGGGCAGGTAACAAAGATCAAACGCCATGTCACCGGAATGGCAGGCGGCGGCAGACCAGACGTCTGAGTGTTTCATCGCGTGAATGATCGCGCCGTAGCCGCCTGAGGATTTTCCGAAGATACCGCGCTTGCCGGTGCCGCCGCACTTGAAGCGATTTTCAACATCTTCCAGCATTTCGGTTGTCAGCCAGGTTGCCCAGGGCCCCATTGCGTCGCTGTCTATGTACTGGTTCCCGCCAAGACGCGTGAAACAGTCGGGAAAGGCGACTGCAACAGGTGGCATGGCACCGTCATGGATGAGCCGGTCGAGCCGCTCCGGTACGTTCTCTCCGAAATTCTTCCAGTTTGTGTGAGCCGGGCCGCCGGCGGTAAATCCGACGATATCCACCAGAAGCGGCAAGCCGCTGCCGTCATGACCATGTGGGGTATAGACGTGGATCTCGCGCGTTGCCGTATCTCCCAGCCGGTTTCGTCCAAGGATTTCAGATCTATGGGAAAAACGGTGCAGGGTGCCGGCAGGAATGTCGAGACGCGCGCGCATGGGGGCTCCAATCAGATCTGGGACGAAGGTCGTCTAGATTGCAAGATAGTGACAAGGGTGCAAGAGGCAGCACTTGCATTTCTTGACGGCTCCCGGCGCTGCGGCTAAGCCGGATCAATGACCAAAGCCTTTGTATCCGGGTGTGCCGGACCGACCCTGACAAGTTCCGAAATCGACTTTTTCCAACAGGAAGACCCTTGGGGACTGATCCTGTTCGCGCGCAACATCGAAACGCCGGAACAGGTCAGGATACTCACGTCGGCTTTTCGGGAAGCTGTAGGTCGGAGCGATGCACCCGTTCTGGTGGATCAGGAAGGTGGCCGGGTGCAACGGTTGAAGCCACCTCATTGGCCAAAGTATCCTGCACCGAAGGCATACGGTGATCTGTACGACCGGGACGCTGCAGCAGGACAAAGAGTTGCCTGGCTTGCCGGGCGGCTGATTGCAGATGATCTCAACCAGGTTGGCATAACGGTCGATTGCCTGCCTTGTCTGGATGTCAGGTTCCCTGAAACTGTCGATGCTATCGGAGACAGGGCGATTTCACAGGATCCGGAAGTCGTTGCAATACTCGGCAAGGCGATGGCGGAAGGTGCTTTGGCAGGTGGCGTGTTGCCCGTGATCAAACATATTCCGGGCCACGGACGCGCACGTGTCGACAGTCATTTTGAGCTGCCGCGTGTCAATGCGGCCATTTCTTCTTTGGAAAGCGTGGATTTCCGGCCCTTCAAGGCCCTTTCTCACGTGTCATTGGGGATGACAGCCCATATTGTGTACGAGGGGATCGATCCGAATACAGCTGGGACGCAAAGCGCGAAAGTCATTCAGGAAATCATCAGGGGTGAAATCGGCTTCGACGGCTGTCTGATGAGCGACGATATTTCCATGAAGGCGCTCGGAGGCAGTTTTGAGGATCGGTCCGGCAAGATCATTGAGGCAGGGTGCGACATCGTTTTGCACTGCAATGGTGATATGGATGAAATGATTGCAGTCGCGAAGGTGGTGCCCGAGCTTTCGGGTGAAGCCAGGCGGCGTTGCGAGACGGCCTTGAGCGGTTTCCAGGTTCCCGATCCGGAATTTGACAGGCTTGCGGCCTTTGATGAATTTCACTCCTTGACCGGCTGGCAGGGCGTTTGACCGGAGCGGCAATGGCGGAAATGGAAAACAGCTCGAAGAGACAGCAGGATGGTTCCTATGATCTTCTCAGTTCTGTCAGCACTCCCGAGGAGCGTGCGAGTTCCGATCCGCAACTTGTTGTCGATGTGGAAGGTTTCGAAGGCCCGCTCGACCTCCTGTTAGGCCTGGCGCGAACGCAAAAGGTAGATCTTGCGCGTATTTCCATTCTCGAACTCGTCGAACAATACCTGGAATTCGTGGCCGAAGCCCGCAGGATGAGGCTGGAGCTGGCCGCGGACTATCTGGTCATGGCTGCATGGCTTGCCTTCCTGAAGTCCAAATTGTTGCTGCCTGAGCAGAAGAATGAGGACGAACCGACAGGTGAGGAACTTGCCGCGGCTCTCGCATTCCGTTTGCGGCGTCTGGAGGCTATGCGGGAGGTTTCCGAAAAACTCCTGACCCGGAACAGACAGGGACGGGACGTGTTCCATCGTGGTGAACCTGAAACCATGTCGGTGCAACACAAGAGCATCTGGGACGCTTCCATCTATGATCTGCTGTCTGCGTATGCCACGCAGCGCCAAAGGCAATCCGTAACCTCCGTCCGTGTGTTGCGCAGGACGGTATGGTCGCTGCAGGAAGCGCGCGAACTGCTCACCAAACTGGTTGGCCGGGTTGGTGAATGGGCCCCGATGAATGCCTATCTGCGCGATTATCTCTACGACAACAAGGATTGGGCGACGATTGTCGCAAGCACCTTCAGCGCCAGTCTCGAGATGGTGCGTGAAGGACAGGTCGAAATCCGGCAGGGCGAACCTTTTTCGCCGGTTTATATCCGTGCCGTCATGAAGGAGCCGGATCATGGCGTCTGATTTCGATCTTCTGCAGTTGGAAAACGACGAGGAAACCGCTCCATCTAAGCCTCTGGATCCGGCTGGCCTTCGCATGGTCGAAGCGTTGCTGTTCGCCTCGTCCGAACCGCTGTCGCTTGAAGAGCTGACACTACGTCTGCCTGAAGGCACGGATGTGCTGGCCCTTCTCGAGCAGTTGCAGAACACCTATGCCTCGAGAGGCGTCAATTTGGTCAGGGTCGCCGGGAAATGGTGCTTCCGAACGGCTGAGGATCTCGCCTATCTGATGCACCGGAACGTCGAAGAGCAGCGCAAATTGTCGCGCGCTGCACTCGAGACGCTTGCGATCATCGCCTATCATCAGCCGGTCACGCGCGCCGAGATTGAAGAAATCCGAGGCGTTTCCACCTCGAAGGGAACGCTTGATGTTCTGCTTGAAACGACATGGATACGAATGCGTGGACGCCGCAGAACTCCCGGCCGTCCGGTCACCTACGGAACCACCGATCATTTCCTGATCCACTTCGGTCTGGAGAATGTCCGAGACTTGCCGGGACTCGAGGAGCTGAAGGGAGCGGGGCTTCTGGACAGCGCCGTGCCGGCCTCGTTCCTTGTGCCGACACCCAATGACGATATCGCATTGACGGAAGATGAGGATCCTCTAGAAGACGGGTCTCTGTTTGACGATGATGACGCGGACGAGACCGCCGGATCCTGATGCCCGATCGCAAAAAGCCGACTTCAAACAATGGCAATGGCCATACGCTGAGCTGGGGTGCGCCCGGAACAGCCGGCGCAACCATCGCCGCAGGTCTCGTCTTTGAGAATGTGTCTCACGATTATGATGGCGTGACATCGGTTCAGGACCTGAGCCTGTCCATCGCACCAGGCGAGATCCTTTGTCTGCTTGGTCATTCCGGTTGCGGCAAGACCACATTGATGCGTATTGCCGCAGGCGTTGAGCGTCAGAGCAAGGGCAGGGTGCTGATCAACGGCCGGGAAATTGCCGGCGATGAACTGTTTCAGCCTCCCGAAAAGCGCGGTGTCGGCCTGATGTTCCAGGATTACGCGCTTTTTCCGCATATGAGCATTCTGGCGAATGTAATGTTCGGCCTGACCAACATGCCAAGACGGGAAGCCCAGACCGCCGCCCTGAGTGCTCTCGGCCGCGTCGGTCTGGCGGACTATGCAGCCGACTATCCTCACGCGCTTTCCGGTGGTGAACAGCAGCGTGTCGCGCTGGCCCGTGCACTGGTTCCCCGGCCCGGCATTCTCCTTATGGACGAACCATTCTCGGGGCTCGACAAACGTCTCCGTGACAATGTGCGCGATGAAACGCTCGCGGTTATTCGCGAAACGCGCGCCACCTGCATCATTGTGACCCACGATCCGGAAGAAGCCATGCGCATGGGCGACAAGATCGCGCTGATGCGCCAGGGCCGCCTGGTTCAGCACGGCACGGCCGCAGACCTCTACAAGGCGCCCGTCGACCTGTTTGCCGCCAGGTTCTTTTCGGAACTGAACCAGTTGGAAGGTGTTGTGACCCCGGCAGGTGTCGAAACGCCGGTCGGCGTCTTGTCATCGGAGGGTTTGTCGCCGGGGCAGAAGGTTGATGTTTGCGTTCGGCCACAAGGCGTTGTCCTGAACAATGCCGGATTGTGCGGTGTTCCCGGCAGAATTCGTTCGAAACGATTCGTCGGCGAGGTCGATTTGTTGTCTATTGCAATAGACGGGCTCAATCATCCCCTTCAGGCAAGGGTTCGTGCGGGCAGTCCCTGGGAGCGTGGAATGGACGTTGCCGTCACGACTGATCCGAAAGACGTGCTTGTTTTTCCGCGTTCACCTTCCCAAGTCTAAGGGGAGGGCAACTTATCATTCCGTCTAAGTGATCGAAATCAAATAGACTGGCATGTTGCAGGGAGTGGGCCGTTTTTGTAAGAAGGGCCTAAGGGCTTTTAAAGCCGATTATCAGGAGTTTGGCGTATGGGCATTAGTATTTGGCAGATCTTGATCATCGCAGTGGTCGTTGTTCTGCTGTTCGGACGTGGCAAGATTTCCGATCTCATGGGTGATGTTGCAAAGGGAATCAAAAGCTTCAAGAAGGGCATGGCCGAAGACGACGTAGCCGACTCTCCGAAGACCATCGACCACAAGAGCAGCGAAACGGCATCGTCCGTGAACGCCGAAGATCAGACCAAAGCGAGCTGATCTCAATCTGCATCGCGTCTCCTTAAGGGACGATACATCTCATGTTCGATATCGGGTGGACCGAACTATTGGTGATCGCCTGTGTGGCGATCATCGTCGTGGGGCCAAAGGATTTGCCGCGCATGCTGCGCACACTTGGCCAGACGATTGGGAAGATGCGAAAGCTTTCGCGTGAGTTCCAGTCGACCTTCAACGACGCGCTGCGTGAGGCCGAACAACAGGCCGATATCGCTGACATGAAGAAGCAGGTCGAATCGGCCGCCAACTTCAATCCGTTGGGTGATTTGAAAAAATCCATCGAAGAAGACGCGACCAAGAAAGCCGACAAGCCAAAAGTGGCAGCCAGCGAACCGGCGTCGCCGCCGGCAGACAGCGCAAATGCGGACAAGGTTTCTCCTACGGAAACAGCCCAGGCTGAAACCGAGGCAAAGCCGAAAACCGCGCCGGTGACGGAAGATGTAAAGGCATGAGCCAGGACGAAATCGACGCCTCGAAGGCGCCACTGATCGAACATCTGATCGAACTGCGCCAACGACTTATGTGGTCGATCGGTGCGATCCTCGTGATGTTCGTTATCTGCTTCTATTTCGCCACGGATATCTACAACATCCTGACTGTGCCTTACCTGCGCGCTGCAGGAGAGGGCCACCCGGTGGAGATGATCTTCACCGCGCCGCAGGAATGGTTTTTCACCCAGTTGAAGCTCGCGCTTTTCGGCGCGCTCTTTCTGGCATTTCCTGTCGTGGCCAGCCAGATCTACATGTTCGTGGCGCCCGGGCTCTACAAGCATGAGCGTGGCGCGTTCCTGCCGTTTCTGGTCGCAACGCCTGTTCTGTTCCTGATCGGCGCCTGTCTCGTCTATTTCCTGGTCATGCCCATGGCCATGGGCTTCTTCCTGTCTCAGGAACAGGCTGCGGCCACCGGTAAGGTTGCCATTCAGCATCTTGCCAAGGTGAGTGAATACCTGGGCCTGATCATGATCCTGATCTTCGCCTTCGGCCTGGTGTTCCAGTTGCCGGTGGTGCTGACCTTGCTCGGCAGGGCTGGCCTGGTGAGCTCCGATACGCTTCGCCAAAAACGCAAATATGCGATTGTTGGTGCCTTTGCTGCTGCTGCAATTTTGACACCACCCGACCCGATCTCGCAGATCGGTCTTGCGCTGCCTACGCTGCTTCTCTACGAAGTCTCCATTCTGTCCGTCAAACTGGTGGAACGCCAGCGTGCCGAAAGGGAGGCTCAACGCGAAGCCGAGGATGCGGCCGCTTGATGCTTTGAACGCTGCGCTTCCCGGATTGACAGACGGAATTGATTGAAACGACCGTCGTTCGGGAAGCGAAGATGTTTGATATTAGATGGATACGGGAAAACGCAGTCGCCTTTGACCAGGCTTTGGCTAAACGGGGTTATGAAGCTTCCGCAGCCAAGCTGATCGCACTGGACGATTCCCGCCGCTCCCATATCACCAAACTTCAGGAAGCCCAGGAACGGCGCAACGCCGCCTCCAAGGAAATCGGCAAGGCCAAGAGCTCGGGCGATGACGCGCGTGCGCAGGAGCTGATTGACGAAGTCGCACAGATCAAGGCTTTCATTCAGTCGGGTGAAGAAGAAGAGCGTAAGCTCATTGCCGATCTGGAAGCGGCCATGGCCGTCATCCCCAATCTGCCGCATGACGATGTTCCTGTGGGCGAGGATGAAGCCGGCAACGTGCTTCTGAAGACGCACGGTGAAAAACCGGTCTTCACGTTCAATGAAGCTCCGAAAGAACACTATGAGCTGGGCGAAGACCTCGGCGGCATGGACTTTGCCGCTGCGGCCAAGCTGTCTGGTTCGCGCTTCGTGATCCTCAAGGGTCAGATTGCCCGGCTGGAACGCGCTCTTGGCCAGTTCATGATTGACCTGCACACCCAGGAAAACGGCTATACAGAGGTTTCGCCGCCGCTTCTGGTTCATAGCGATCCGCTCTACGGGACCGGTCAGCTGCCGAAATTCGAGGAAGATCTCTTCAAGACCACCACGGATCACTACCTGATCCCGACGGCCGAAATACCGCTGACCAATCTGGTTGCCGGTGAGATCCTCCCGGAAGATCAACTGCCGCTTCGTGTGACTGCGCTCACCTATTGTTTCCGGTCCGAGGCCGGGTCTGCCGGGCGTGATACGCGTGGAATGCTGCGCCAGCATCAGTTCCAGAAATGCGAACTCGTTTCCGTTACCAAGCCGGAAGACTCGCTCGACGAGCTGGAACGCATGTTGGGCTGCGCGGAGAAAGTTCTGCAGAAACTCGGCCTGCATTACCGGGTGATGACCTTGTGCAGCGGCGACATGGGCTTTGGTGCACGCAAGACCTACGACATCGAGGTCTGGTTGCCCGGACAGGATACCTACCGCGAGATTTCGTCCTGTTCCGTTTGCGGCGACTTTCAGGCGCGCCGCATGAATGCAAGGTTCCGGCCCACTGACTCAAAACAACCGCTCCACGTGCACACCCTCAACGGATCGGGTATCGCAGTTGGGCGGGCATTGATTGCCGTTTTGGAAAACTATCAAAATGGCGATGGCACGATCACCGTTCCCGACGTTCTGCGACCTTACATGGGTGGTCTGGAAAAGATCGGCTGAGCGGGACCGGCGGGAAGGGCGGCCTGATCGGCATTGCCTGGATCGTGAGCGCCGGCGTTCAGTCGCAGCATACCGCCGGAATTTTGATTGCAATGGACGGCAACCGCGCAAGTTTGCCGTCCATCTTCATTTGGGCCTCTTCGGACATGATGTCAGAAGAGCTCGTGGGAAAACGGAGCAAAGATCGAGATGCGTATCCTCATCACCAATGACGACGGAATTCAGTCTCCCGGGCTGACGGTTCTGGAAAACATTGCCAGGACACTTTCCGACGATGTCTGGGTAATCGCTCCTGAAACCGACCAGAGTGGTGTTGCCCATTCCCTGACACTGAGCGACCCGCTGCGCCTTCGTAAGCTCGATGACCGCCACTACGCCTTGAAAGGGACGCCAACAGATTGCGTGATCATGGGCGTGCGCAAGGTGCTTCCCGGTTTGCCGGATCTAGTGCTGTCGGGAATCAACCGGGGCCAGAACCTCGCTGAAGACGTGACCTATTCCGGAACTGTTGCCGGAGCGATGGAAGGAGCAATCCTCGGGATCAGGTCGATCGCCGTTTCCCAGGCTTACAACTGGGATGTGCGTGCCGAGCCGGACTATTCGACCGCAGAAGCCCACGCACCAGCGCTCTTCCGCAGGCTGATCGATTTCGAACTTCCGCAATATACGTTGTTGAATGTCAACTTTCCGGCCTGTGACGCCAAGGACGTGAAGGGGATCAAGGTTACCGTACAGGGGCACCATGAACAAAGCGGACTGTCCATCGACGAGCGTTCGGACGGGCGTGGTTATCCCTATTACTGGCTGCGTTTTCAGGATCGCGGCAAATCCGTACTTGATAATTCCGATCTGCAGGCAATTGCGGATGGATATGTTTCCGTTTCGCCGCTACGCATAGATCTGACAGCCCACGACCTGGTGACACACTTGGCGGAGGCTTTGGGGTAAACCCTGAGGGGGAACGGTTCATGGCCGGTCAATTGCCCGGCAAGGAAAACAGGACGATGGCGTCCGCTTTGCCGGATGAAGCGGAAGCCCGCGCTGCATTGGTTCTGGCACTGCGACAGCGCGGTGTCGGGGCGAGGGACGTACTGGCTGCAATTGAACGCGTCCCCCGGCGCCTTTTCCTGTCCGCACGCCATCACAGTCTTGCCTATGAAGACGCAATGCTGCCGATCGAATGCGGGCAGATCGTTTCAGCACCTTCAATCGTTGCCTTTACGGTACAGGCGCTAGCAATCGACTCCAGTCACGTGGTTCTGGAGATAGGGACCGGTTCCGGCTATCAGGCAGCCGTTATGTCCCATCTGGCCGCCCAGGTGGAAACGCTCGACAGGTTCGCCACCTTGACGGATCTGGCAACACGACGTTTTGAGGCGCTCAAACTGACGAACGTGAAAGCCCGGCAGGCCGACGGTTTGAGCGAGTTTCGCCAGAAAGGCCCCTACGACAGGATTGTCGTCAACGCGGCAGTGGAAGAAGTGCCAGACCCTTGGCTGCAGCAGCTGAAACCGGGAGGCATCCTGATCGCGCCGGTCGGTCAGGCAAAAATGGCCCAGCCGTTGATCAAGTTCCAGAAAACCGAGAGTGTTGTGACTGCGGAAACGCTGATGATGGTGCGGACGGTCATGTTGCAGCCGGGAATCGCCAAGAAGCTCTAGAACGGTGATTCATGCCGATTCTTGGGCCCATGCATTCGTTGAGCTTACTCGACCACTTGCCTGTTCAAATTTACTATAATCGGCGCGATTGCTGGCTTTCTGGTTTGCTTCAATACTGAGAAATCGTTGTTTTTCAGCGAAAGCGTCAACCGTCTTTAGCCTTTATAAACCTTACTACCGTCTACTCTTAACCATAACAGCCACAGTCAGCGGTTAGAGTTAAGGCGATGATGAAGCGGAAGCGTACCCTCCGCAGGGATCTGATGGGCAAGGTAGCGACAGTGTCGCTGGTTGCTGTTGCTCTCGCGGGATGTTCCAGCGCGGTCGAGCGATTTGGTGAACCACCCTATTATACGGGCAATACCCAGAATCAGCGGGATATTCTCAACGGCGGCCAGAAGCAGCCGACATACCAGGATATCGTGAATGGGCCTGGAGGGACCGCCGCAGGGCTTCCACAGAGTTCGTCCCAGCCAGTGACGACGGGGTCCATCCCGAACAGAGCACCATCTGTCCAGTCTGCGCCGTTGCCGGCGCCGGTGACGACGGCTCAGCGTCCTGCACCTGTCCGCGCAGCACCAGTTGCGACACAGCCCGCACCTGAAGCAGTGGCATCGACCGGGAATGTGAGGAGCTGGAAAGGGTGGACATCTGCCGGCGGAACCCGGGTGCAAATGCGTCAGGGTGATTCCATCAATTCGATGGCACGCCGGTATGGTGTTCCGATCCAGGCTATTGTTGCTGTCAATGGCATCGACGACCCGGCAAAGGTACAGCCGGGTCAGAGCGTCATCATCCCGACTTACGTTTACGCTGAACGAAACGGTTCAACGAGCACGACTGAAGGCGAAAGCGGCAAGGTCAAACTGCCGACAGCTGGACGAAGCGATAATGTTGTCACTGGCTCCGTGCCGACGTCTGTCGGGACGATGCCGAGGCCTGATCAGAAGAACGGTCAGCAGCCGACATTTGCTGATATCAGCCAGGGCAAGGTCGACGTTGTCCGCGTCAGCACCTTGCCGAGGCGCAAGCCCGGTGGATCCGATCAAACTCTGACCACAGCTTCCATTTCGTCCGGATCGTCTTCCTCGAGCGTGCCGACACCGCGCCGTCAGCCAGAGACTTCGTCCGCGGGCTCGCAGCCCGTTGCTGCGGCACCGTCGGGAACGGTAGAGAAAACCAAGCTGCCACAGCCCGCTCTCACGCAGGAAGCCCGGCCCACAGAACCGATCAAGACGCCAACTGTCGTTGCCAAGGTTCAGGAAGACGACAGCGCGGATGCCAAGTTCCGGTGGCCTGTTCGTGGCCGTATCATCTCCGACTTCGGCGCAAAGCCAGGTGGTGGCAAGAACGAGGGTGTGAATCTTGCTGTTCCTGAAGGAACACCTGTTCATGCTGCTGACGACGGTTCTGTGATCTATTCAGGCAACGAACTGAAGGGCTACGGCAACCTGATCCTCGTGCGACACAATGACGGCTGGGTCTCTGCCTATGCACACAACAGCGAGTTGAAGGTCAAGCGGGGCGATACGATCCGCCGCGGTGATGTGGTTGCGCTGGCGGGCGCGACTGGGTCAGTCAACCAGCCGCAGCTCCATTTCGAACTGCGCCAGGGCAACAAGCCCGTCGATCCGCTGAAATACCTGCCGCGACGCTGACGCTGACAATTCTCGTATCCGGTGGGACCTTGCGATCCGCCGGATGAGAAAAGGCAGTCCGTGGCGAAAACCGTTAATCTTGTCAATCAGCCCGGCCCTTGCGCCGGGCTTTGTCATTTCAGGAAATCGTCTTGCCGAGCCTGCCGGCCAGATCCTGAATGAACTGAAAGGCGACACGGCCCGACCGGCTGCCGCGTGTCGTCGCCCATTCCATCGCTTTTGCCCGCAATTCGTCTGCTTCGATCTTCAGGTCAAAGTGTGCGGCATAGCCGCGCACCATATCCAGGTAGTCGTCCTGGCTGCACTTGTGAAACCCGAGCCAAAGCCCGAACCGGTCCGACAACGAAACCTTTTCTTCAACGGCTTCTGCGGGGTTTATTGCAGTCGAGCGTTCGTTCTCGATCATGTCCCGTGGTAGAAGGTGACGGCGGTTCGAAGTGGCATAAAAAATGACGTTATCAGGCCGACCCTCGATCCCGCCCTCAAGAACGGCTTTGAGCGACTTGTACGAGGTGTCGTCATTGTCGAAACTCAGGTCGTCGCAAAAGACGATGAACCTGCAGGAAACGTCCCGGATAAGGTTCATGAGTTTGGGCAGCGACTCGATGTCTTCTCGATGAATTTCAATGAGTTTCAAGCCGGCGGAAGCGTTTTCGACCGCGATCGCTGCATGGGCAGCCTTGACCAGTGAGGATTTGCCCATGCCTCTGGCGCCCCAGAGCAATGCGTTGTTTGCAGGTAATCCTTTCGCAAACCGGCGCGTATTGTCGAGAAGAAGATCACGCACATGGGAAACCGCACAAAGCAAGGTGATGTCGACGCGATTGACCTTTTGAACCGGTAGCAGCTCACCCGGATCAGGCGCCCAGACGAAAGCGTCAGCAACCGAAAAATCCGGGCGGCCGGGACGGGCCGGCACCGCACGTGTGATAAGGTCGATCAGGGAATCGAGTTTTGCATTTAATGCGGTGAGGTCGTTTTCAGCGTTCATTCTTCTTGCAAGCCCTGTCAAAAAGGCCCATGTCAGGCCCTGAATTAAGTGATGGCAGGATTAACACGGTGCGGGAAACACGAAAACGTCAGTTATTCCCATACCGGTACGCAGGAAACTGCTTGCAAAGCTTGAAATGAGGCGCGCCGCAGTTATAGTCCGCGCCACCAGAATGAGAGCGTTTTTGCCGAAGACCCGACAGCGGGGTCGGTGGTCCCCAAAAACGCCACTTAGGAGAAGTGAATGTTTATCACCCCAGCCTACGCGCAGGCAGCCGGTCCGGCAGGCGCTTCCGGTTTCTTGATCCAGATCCTGCCTTTCGTGGCGATCTTCGCAATCATGTATTTCCTGATCATCCGCCCGCAGCGTCAGCGCATGAAGAAGCATCAGGACATGGTTGCCAACCTTCGCCGTGGTGACACCATCGTGACCACCGGTGGCCTGATCGGCAAGGTTTCCAAAGTCGTAGACGACGGTGAAGTGCAGGTCGAACTTTCCGAGGGCGTCAAGGTTCGTCTCGTACGTTCCATGGTGCAGGAAGTGCGCTCCAAAACCGAACCGGCCAAGGAAAACGCGTAACGCGATCCCCGCCGCTTCGATGATACCGCCGGGCCGGTTCAGATCGGCCTGGCTGCATTTAAGGCTTGACCATGCTCTATTTCGCACGCTGGAAAATCGCGCTGATCGTGCTTGTGGTTGCCGCTGGCATCCTGACCACGCTGCCGAATTTCTTCTCCCAAAAACAACTTGAAAGCTGGCCGGACTTCCTGCCGAAGAACCAGATGGTTCTCGGTCTCGACCTTCAGGGCGGTGCTTATCTGCTTTATGAAATCGACAAGCAGGATTACGTCCAGAAGCGCATGAAGGCGCTGGTCGGCGATATCCGGTCAACCCTGCGCGAAGATCCGCGCATCGGGTATACGGGGCTCGGAGTTCAGGGAGACGCCGCTCAGGTTCGTATTCGCGATCTGACCCGGTTGGCCGATGCGGAAGAGCGTCTGCAACCACTCGTCAACCCGCTGGCCTCCAGTGTTTTTGGCGGTCAGGCGGTCAATGAGTTTGACATGACCGTGACGGAAGACGGTCTGGTTCGATTTTCCTATTCCGAGCGTGGCCTTGAGGATCGCATGACGAATATCGTCCAGCAATCCATCGAGGTCATCCGGCGTCGTGTCGATGAACTGGGGACTACGGAACCCAGCATCCAGCGCCAGGGCGCCGACCGGATTCTGGTCGAAGCGCCGGGTGAAGATGATCCGGAACGCTTGAAAGATCTCGTCGGCCAGACGGCGCAGCTCACTTTCCACATGGTCGATACGTCCATGTCCGGCGAACAGGCGCTTCAGAACCGTCCGCCTGCAGGCACCGTCATCATGACTTCGGTTGATGATCCGCCCATTCCTTATCTTCTCGAGGAAGCGCCGCTCCTGTCGGGCGAAGACCTTGTCGATGCTCAGGTCAGCTTCGACCAGCGCAACAACGAACCGGTTGTGAACTTCCGCTTCAATCAGTCCGGCGCGCGCAAGTTCGCCCAGATCACGCAGCAGAACGTCAACCGTCCGTTCGCAATCGTGCTCGACAATGAAGTCATTTCCGCGCCGGTTATCCGTGAGCCGATCACCGGTGGTTCAGGTCAGATTTCCGGCAGCTTCACGCTGGAGGGCGCCAACGATCTTGCCGTGCTGTTGCGCGCCGGTGCGTTGCCGGCCAAGCTGACCGTCATCGAGGAACGCTCCATCGGTCCGGGCCTCGGCGCTGATTCCATTGAAGCGGGCAAGTTGGCGTCTATCATCGGCGGCGGTCTGGTGATCGTCTTCATGATCCTGGCCTATGGCCGCTTCGGCATCATTGCCGACCTGGCTCTGATGGTGAACATCTTCCTGATCTTCGGTGCGCTGACAATGCTGCAGGCAACACTGACCTTGCCCGGCATTGCAGGTATCGTTTTGACGATCGGTATGGCGGTGGATGCGAACGTGCTGATCTTCGAGCGTATTCGCGAAGAAGCAAGGGCAGGGAGATCTGTCATTTCTGCGGTGGATGCAGGCTTCAGCCGTGCCCTCGGTACGATCCTGGATGCCAACATCACGACCCTGATCGCCGCCGTGATCCTGTTCCAGCTCGGCTCGGGTCCGGTCAAGGGCTTCGCCGTGACATTGGCCATCGGTATCTTCACCACAGTGTTCTCGGCATTCACGTTCAGCCGGTTGCTGGTAGCCCTTTGGCTCCGCCACCGCCGTCCGTCGAAATTGCCGATTTGATCCGGGAGACTTTCAAATGTTGCTGAGAATTGTTCCGGACAACACCAAAATCAAATTCATGTGGCTGCGGAAAGTCAGCTTTCCGCTGTCCATCGTACTGGTGATCGCCTCCATTGCCGCCTTCTTCACCATTGGGCTGAACTACGGCATCGACTTCAAGGGCGGTACCATCATCGAAATCAAGACCGATGGTCCGGCCGATGTCGCCTCGATCCGTTCCGATCTGTCTTCCCTGAACCTTGGGGATGTCCAGGTACAGGAATTCGGCGGGTCGGACGACATATTGATCCGTGTTGAAGAACAGCCGGGTGGCGAGCTTGCCCAGCAGGCCGTTATCGGCAAGGTGCGAACCATTTTCGAAGGTCAGGAAGTGGATTTCCGCCGTGTCGAAGTTGTGGGCCCGCGTGTTTCGGGTGAGCTGGCTCAGGCAGGGGCAATCGCGGTTGCCGCCTCGTTGCTGGCGATCCTGTTCTACATCTGGTTCCGCTTCGAGTGGCAGTTTGCGGTTGGGGCCATTCTGACAACGGCCAACGACGTGGTCATAACCATTGGCCTGTTCGTCCTGCTGCAGCTTGATTTCTCGTTGTCCAGTATCGCGGCCGTTCTGACCATCATCGGTTACTCACTCAACGATACCGTGGTCGTTTATGACCGTATTCGCGAGAACCTGCGCAAATACAAGAAGCGGCCATTGACGGAAGTGCTCGACATGTCGATCAACGAGACGCTGTCTCGTACGACCATGACGTCTCTCACGACGCTGCTGGCGCTTTTCGCGCTTTACATCTTCGGCGGTGAGGTCATCCAGTCGTTCACCCTGGCAATGATCTTCGGTATCGTGATCGGCACCTATTCGTCGATCTTCCTGGCGGCTCCTTTCCTGATCCTGTTCAATCTTCGTGCGGAGGCCATGTCTCCGAAGGACGACGATGGCGAAAAGGATCCAAAGGCAAAAGCGTCGGCTTAGGGACGGTACGATGGAAATCCGCGATGCGCATTTTCCCGGTCGGGCGCCGCTCGAAGCTTATGGCAACGGCGGCTTCCGGTTTGCCGGGATGTCTCATCGCGGATCCTTGTTATGCGTTCCGAGCGGAATCTACGGCTGGGACGTTAGCGATGCGTCCGCCTTTACTCCTGAAGCCTTTCAGAAGGTTCTGGAGGAACAGGCGGACATTGAAGTGCTTCTGGTCGGAACCGGCAAGGAACTTCGACCTTTGCCGGCAGAGCTGAAAACGCTGTTTCGGGAGGCGGGCATATTGTCCGACCCGATGTCGACAGGCGCCGCGCTTCGGACCTTCAATGTGCTTTTGTCGGAAGACCGGGCTGTCGCTGCTGCACTGATCGCTGTCGACTGAAGCACCTCAAAGGCTATCGGGATTTATGACGACCGATTTTGACCATGCTGCCGATGTGGTTCGTCAATTTGACAAGGACCGCTATCTCAGTGCGTTGCTGGCACCAGAAGCCCATCGCAATGGACTGATGGCGCTCTATGCCTACAGCGCCGAGATTTCCCGTATTCGAGAACTGGTGTCGGAACCGCTTCCGGGTGAAGTTCGGCTACAATGGTGGCGAGACCTGCTCGAAGGCACGGAACATGGAGCTGTTGCGTCCAATCCGGTTGCCAATGCCTTGTTGCAGACGATCGACCGATACGAATTGCCGAAAGAAAGCCTTGTGGCGATGGCGGAGGCAAGGGTTTTCGATCTCTACAACGACCAGATGCCAAGTCTCAACGATCTGGAAGGTTACGCTGGTGAAACCGTTTCTGGGGTGATCCAGCTGGCTTGCCTTGTCTTGAATGATGGCAAGGAAGCCGGCACGGCAACGGCCGCAGGGCACGCGGGCGTGGCGTATGCGCTGACCGGTTTGATGCGCGCACTTCCTTGGCATGCGTCGCGGCAGCAGATGTATTTGCCGAAGGACGTCTGTGACCGGCACAATCTTGACGTCCAGACAGTGTTTCGAGGCGAAACGACGGCTGAAATTCGGGCTGTGCTTGCTGAAATGCGCGGCCATGTCCGCCATCACCTCGGCCGTGTACGTCAGGCGTCGAAGGATGTACCAACCGCCTGTCAGGCAGCCTACCTGCCACTGGTTCTTGTGGTGCCATTCCTGAAAAAACTGGAACGGGAAGACCTGGATCCGTTGAAGCAAGTCGCGGAGATGTCTCAACTCAGGCGACAATGGATACTCTGGCGAGCGTCCGGGAACGTACTGAAGGCCATCTGATCCTGAATGGACTGATTTCCCGACGCGCAAAAAGGCGCTTTCCCGAGTGAAAAAGCGCCTGTTTGAAAATCATGAAAATGCATTCGATCCGGCCGCGCATGCCTGAACATGGGGCCAATCGGCACCGACTATTCGGCGGCCTGTTTCACAAGGCCTAACTTGGCCTGCCAGCCCGTGAAGTCCGTCTTCGCCCGATTGGTCATCGCAAGTTTCTTGGCACGGGTCTTGTCCTTGCCTTTCAGTCGCTTGCCGTTTTCATCCTTGTTTGGTGCGTCCACTTCGGGGAAGAGGCCGAAATTGACATTCATCGGCTGGAAAGACCCCGGTTTGCCGGCACCTTCGTCCCGTGTGATGTGTCCGCCGGTTATATGACCGAGCAGCGCACCCATGGCAGTCGTTGCGGGTGGCGAGACGATCTCCTGACCGCGGGCTTCAAGGACTGCAAACAGTCCGGCGAGGCAACCGACGCTCGCCGATTCCACATAGCCCTCACAGCCGGTGATCTGACCGGCAAACCGCAGCCGAGGATCGGCTTTGAGCCGTAAAGTTCCATCGAGAACCTTCGGCGAGTTCAGGAAGGTGTTGCGGTGAAGGCCGCCAAGGCGGGCAAATTGTGCGTTTTCAAGGCCTGGAATCATCCGGAAAATTTCGGCCTGGGCACCGTATTTCAGCTTTGTCTGGAAACCAACCATGTTGTAGAGCGTGCCGAGTGCGTTGTCCTGACGTAGTTGCACAACCGCGTAGGCCTTCACCTCCGGATTATGCGCGTTGGTCAGTCCCATGGGCTTCATCGGGCCATGCCGAAGTGTTTCGCGGCCGCGGGCAGCCATGACTTCAATTGGCAGGCAGCCATCAAAGTAGGGCGTGTTTTCTTCCCATTCCTTGAAGTCCGCTGTTTCACCTTCAAGAAGCGCATCGATAAAGGCTTCGTATTGCACCTTGTCCAGCGGGCAGTTGAGATAGTCCTTGCCAGTGCCGCCAGGCCCCACCTTGTCATAGCGTGACTGGAACCAGGCCTTGGAAAGATCAACACTTTCGAAGTGGACGATCGGTGCAATAGCGTCGAAGAATGCAAGAGCATCTTCCCCGCTTTTTTCCAGGATTGCCGCCGAGAGAGCCGGTGACGTCAGCGGTCCCGTTGCAATGATGACCTTTTCCCAGTCAGAAGGGGGCAGACCTGCGACTTCCTCACGCGAGATCGTCACATTCGGATGATTTTGAAGTGCGGTCGTAACAGCATTGGAGAATCCGTCCCGATCCACGGCAAGTGCACTGCCGGCAGGTACCTGATGAGCGTCAGCGCAAGACATGATGAGAGAACCGAGCTGACGCAGTTCATGATGTATCAGTCCAACGGCGTTTTGCTCGGAATCGTCAGAACGAAAAGAATTCGAGCAGACAAGTTCGGCAAGACCTTCGGTCTGATGAGCATCCGTTTTGCGGACAGGGCGCATTTCGTGGAGGACGACGGGCAGTCCGGCTTGTGCGATCTGCCAGGCAGCCTCTGAACCGGCAAGGCCGCCGCCGATGATATGGATGGGGGTCATTTTGTGTCCCTGGGACTTGTTCCGGCCGCCTTTCGTCACCGACTTGCGGCAAGGTGGATCCGGACAATTGCTTTGCCGCCCTGATTACAGGCAAAGTCGGGCAACCGCAATGTGCGCCATATCGATGTGACGGAATGGTCTGAGGTCGGGCACAGATATGATTGCCGACAAAACAAAAAAACGCCCGCCGGTGGGAGGAGGTACCGGCAGGCGCTTTTGGAGTTCCACGCATGGAGCGCGGAAGATGCGGTCATCAGGTTGGGAGGAGGATACCTTCTGACCGCGAAGCTTTGTTATTTCGCAGACATGCGCGCGTAGCGAGCGATGTCGGAGCGGGCAATGCCCAGGTCGTCCAGTTCGCGGTTGGACAGGTTGGACAGCTCGTCATAGGTCTGACGGAAGCGTTTCCAGTTATTGAATTTGCGAACAACAGTATCGATCATGGTTTAGGCCTTTCGCTATCTCATGGCCATGGCACCGCGGATCGGCGTCTGGCCCGTTCATCTCTTACAGGCTGGAAGATAGGTGTTTTGTGCAGTGCGAGGTAGAGGGGAAATCGCGAAGCTGATATGCAAAAAATGCAGATTAAAAAAGCCTTAATGGGGTTGAAATGGCAAAACGACCCGCATGCTTCGCATAGCTGTCATGATTTGAGTGTTCGCAGGTGCGAAATGAAAATGCAGTCGGGAGGGTTCCTTTCTACGGATCAGTCCGTCATTTGGTATCGCCTGAAAACTATAGACAGACCTGGTACGCACGAGTGATCTGCGCTGACGGAAGGCAGGCGGCGATAGACGGAGAAGACGGCGGAGTTTACAAGACAGATTGTCGATCTACCAGCCCAATTGAAAACACGGCATCGCAACAAGCGAAGACATCAAATTATCCGAATGCGCCCCCGGCCCGGGTAACGACCCAGCTTGTGAATACCTATTTTCTGCTGACTTGCATCGCTTGGGCGTTCTCACAGGGATTGCTTCGCTTGGAGGAAAGAGCGAGCTGTCGCCGCAAAAGCAGAGACATCGACCTGGAGACAGTTGAACACATCCAGATATCGCACTTGGCGTTGGAGTGTCAGAATTTTGAGGAATCTCTTGCCTGACCAGGCAGGCATGGGAGGAAATCAGGACGCCAGAAAAACGAACGCCCGCCAGCGGGAGGAGGTGCTGGCGGGCGACGTTTCGACGTGACAGGGCTGGGAGGAGGATGCCCTGCGTGTCACACGCCCGTCGGCTGGGAGGAGGATGCCTAGGGACGCGATCTCTTTATTTCATTCAGCCAATCTGACGACGTGCGACAAATTTGATGTCGCTGCGGCAGATGCCGAGGTCGGCAAGCTCACGGGCCGAAAGGCGGGACAATTCGTCAACCGCACGGCGGTAGCTTACCCAGTTGCTGTACTTTTGGCGCACGGTGTCAAACATCTTCTTATTCCTTAATTATCGAAACGCGTGTGCGTTCCGCGCCGTTGTTGTCCAATGATATATTTCACCACTCGAAATAAAAGAAGTGCCATCTCTGCATGCCTGACATGCGTTTGATGCAATGCAGCAAAGCTTGCGCAGCCAGAATCCGGATGATTCGTGGAACATGCGGAAATACAAATGAAAAAGGCATGTGTGCGGTGCACACATGCCTGTCGTCACGTAACTGGAGACTGGTTAAGACTTATTCCGCAGCGTCGTGCGCCCGTTGCGGACGTCGCTGCAGCAGTTCCTGCAGGAATTGTCCCGTGTAGCTTTCCGAAACCTCAGCAACGTCTTCAGGGCGTCCGGTTGCAACCACCGTACCGCCACCGTCACCACCCTCCGGTCCCAGATCGATAATCCAGTCTGCCGTCTTGATGACTTCGAGATTGTGCTCGATCACCAGAACCGTGTTGCCCTGGTCAACCAGTTCGTGAAGCACTTCCAGCAGCTTTGCGACATCGTGAAAATGCAGGCCTGTCGTGGGTTCGTCCAGAATGTAAAGCGTACGGCCCGTCGAGCGCTTGGAGAGTTCCTTCGCAAGCTTTACGCGCTGCGCTTCACCACCTGAAAGCGTGGTCGCCTGTTGGCCGACCTTGATGTAGCCGAGACCGACACGCGCCAGGGTCTCCATCTTGTCGCGCACGGCAGGAACTGCGGAGAAGAACACGGCGGCTTCATCCACGGTCATGTCGAGCACGTCGGCAATCGACTTGCCCTTGAACTCGACCTCGAGCGTTTCTCGATTGTACCGTTTGCCTTTGCATACGTCGCAAGTGACGTACACATCCGGCAGGAAGTGCATTTCGATCTTTATGACGCCATCGCCCTGACAGGCTTCGCAGCGGCCTCCCTTGACGTTGAAGGAGAACCGGCCGGGCTGATAGCCTCTGGCCTTGGCTTCAGGCATGCCGGCGAACCATTCACGGATCGGGGTAAAGGCACCGGTGTAGGTCGCCGGGTTGGATCTGGGTGTCCGGCCGATCGGTGACTGATCGATGTCGATGACCTTGTCGAGCACTTCCAGGCCTTCGATACGATCGTGCGGGGCAGGGTTGTCCCGCGCGCCATTGAGGCGACGAGCCGCGGCCTTGTAGAGCGTATCGATCAGGAACGTGGACTTGCCGCCACCCGACACACCGGTGACACAGGTAAACGTGCTGAGCGGCACGTCGACGTCAATGTCCTTCAGATTGTTGCCGCGGGCGCCGCGAACGGAGATCTTCCGCTTCTTGTTGATTTTTCTGCGCTCGTCGTTGCGCGAAACCATCATGGATCCAGACAGGTACTGCCCCGTCAACGAATTGGGATTGGCCATGATTTCGGAGGGAGTGCCCTTGGCGACGATCTGCCCGCCATGGACGCCCGCTCCAGGTCCGACGTCGACAACGTAATCGGCAGTCAGCACCGCGTCTTCATCATGCTCGACCACAATCACCGTATTGCCGAGATCGCGCAGGTGTTTCAGCGTTTCCAGAAGACGGGCGTTGTCGCGCTGATGAAGGCCGATGGACGGCTCATCCAGTACATAGAGAACTCCTGTCAGCCCCGAGCCTATCTGCGAGGCGAGGCGGATACGCTGGCTTTCGCCGCCTGACAGTGTTCCGGAAGAGCGGGACAAGGTGAGATATTCAAGGCCAACGTCATTCAGGAACTTCAGCCTCTCGCGAATTTCCTTCAGGATGCGGCCTGCGATTTCGCTCTGCTTGTCGTTCAGTTGCTCCGGCAGGGCTTCAAACCAGAGGCTTGCATCGCGAATGGAATGTTCGGTGATCTGACCGATGTGCCTGCCGGCGATCTTGACGGCAAGCGCTTCCGGCTTCAGACGGAACCCGCTGCAAGCCGGGCAGGCATGATCGGATTGAAACCTTGCCAGTTCCTCGCGAACCCAGGTGGATTCCGTCTCACGCCACCGCCTTTCGATATTGCCGATTACACCTTCAAAGGTCTTCTCTGTCCGATAGCTGCGGACGCCGTCATCATAGACGAATTCAATCTTCGCATTGCCGGTTCCATGAAGGATTGCCTCGCGCACTTCCGATGGAAGATCCTTCCAGGGCGTTGCCATGGACACCTTGAAATGACTGCAGAGTGCTTCCAGCGTCTGGGCATAATAAGGTGATGTCGACCCTGTCTTCGCCCACGGCAGGACAGCTCCTTCGCGCAGGGAAAGCGAGTGGTCAGGAACAACCAGGTCTTCTTCGAAGGCGAGTGTCGTTCCAAGGCCGTCACAAGTGGGGCAGGCACCGAAGGGATTGTTGAACGAAAACAGGCGCGGCTCGATCTCCGGAATGGTGAAGCCGGATACCGGGCAGGCAAATTTTTCGGAAAAGATCAGCCGTTCCGGGTTGCCGTTCTCGTCGGTCTTGTCGGCAAATTCGGCAATTGCAATGCCATCGGCAAGTTTCAGCGCCGTTTCCAGTGAATCGGCAAGCCGGCCGGAGATATCGTCGCGCACGACGATACGGTCTACGACGACGTCGATATCGTGCTTGAATTTCTTGTCGAGGGCAGGGGCCTCGGAAATCTCATGGAAGGTTCCGTCGATCTTGACGCGCTGGAAACCCTTCTTCATCAGCTCGGCAAGTTCCTTGCGGTACTCGCCCTTGCGGCCGCGAACCATCGGCGCGAGCAGGTAGAGGCGGGCACCTTCTTCCAGCTCCAGAATGCGATCCACCATCTGGCTGACGGTCTGGCTTTCGATCGGCAGACCGGTGGCGGGGGAATAGGGAACGCCGACACGCGCAAACAAAAGGCGCATGTAATCGTAGATTTCCGTAACCGTTCCGACTGTGGAGCGCGGATTGCGGGACGTGGTCTTCTGTTCGATGGAGATTGCCGGAGACAGTCCGTCGATCTGGTCGACGTCCGGTTTCTGCATCATTTCCAGGAACTGACGCGCGTAGGCGGACAGGCTTTCCACGTACCGCCGCTGTCCTTCTGCATATATGGTGTCGAAGGCGAGTGACGACTTGCCTGAGCCAGACAGGCCGGTCATGACAATCAACTTGTCGCGGGGCAGGTCCAGGTCGACGCCCTTCAGGTTATGCTCCCGTGCGCCACGGATGCTGATGACCCGTGTTGGGTCCGCCTTCCAGGCTTCTTCCGACTGCGATCCCTTGGCTGTCTTCATTGTCGTTCTTCCTGACCGCATGCGTCGCCCAAAGACGATTGTTGCTCTCGCATACGCTAAGATGGTCCATTGCCGATGATGTCTGTTTGCCCCGATATAGCAGTTTCGGGCGGAGCTTCCAGTGAGGCATTTTCATTATCGTGCCGGAGGCACTTGTCGATGCGATGCCTGATTGAATCGCTTTTACCGAAATGATAAGAACAAAACAAGTACATTAACGATTGCCGCGTCAGGAGCCGAGCAGAAATAGGTGACCGAAACCTCGCAGTTCATGAGATAATGTCCTGACAGAAAAATCGAGGCTTGATTGGAACAAAAGTGGAGCAAATTGTAACTTGGCGCAATCAAGGATTGTGTCTGTCGACTTTGCTCGAATTTTAGGCGGATGAACCAGGCGGCAGTTTGTGAGTTGCCTTGTGGAAAATGAGTGAAGCCGGGCGAAAATAGCGGCGAAGCTGTTGGCGTGCCGTTAGGGTTCTGGTTTCTAGCAGCAAAGCTTGCAACGTTGACCGTTTATCGACACGTGCCGGAGAAGCACACGAACATCGTCGGCGGGGTCAACGAAAAACAAACAGGAGTTCAGTATGGCGGGCAGCGTCAACAAAGTAATTTTGGTCGGCAATCTGGGAGCAGACCCGGAAATCCGCCGTACGCAGGATGGCCGCCCGATCGCCAATCTCCGGATTGCGACGTCGGAATCCTGGCGAGACCGCAACACCGGTGAGCGTCGTGAAAAGACGGAGTGGCACCGCGTCGTGATCTTCAACGACGGTCTTTGCAAAGTTGCGGAGCAATATCTGCGCAAGGGATCAAAGGTTTATCTCGAAGGCCAGCTTCAGACCCGCAAATGGCAGGATCAGTCCGGTCAGGACCGGTACTCCACCGAGATCGTGCTGCAGGGTTTCAACTCCAACCTGACCATGCTTGACGGCCGCGGCGAAGGTGGCGGTGCATCCGGCGGTCTTCCCGATTACGGCAATGACTCACAAGGCGGTGGCGGAGGTGGCTTCGGCGGCGGCGGTTCCGGTTCCGGCGGGAATTTCGGTGGTGGCTATGGCGGCGGTTCCAGCAGCGGTGGCGGTTACGGCGGTCCGTCCGGCGGCGGTGGTGGTGGCCCCATGGACGACGAAATTCCGTTCTGATCTTTTTCTGCCCTACCGGGTGCGGTCCCATGCTTTGGGGCCGCGCACCAGGTTATGTTGATCAACCGCCAACGTTCGGGTCGTAAGGCGTGTTCGGGTCATCAACGCCGTCGTAATATTCCTTCGCACTGCCGAGACCGCAGTGATAGACGGCTTCTTCTGCGCGTGTGTCGCCACCCGTAATCGGGGCGCCGTTGTGATGCGCGAATTCATGAATGATGGTGGCCAGCACCATCCACCTGCCCATTTTAAAGGCCCGGTCACCAACCGCGATTTCCCCGGAAGGAACGTGGATTTCCCCATGTAGCGGTGAAATGGTCGGTCCGTAATTCACCCAAATCGAGCTGTCGTTGATCATGTCCGACAAGCTTCGCCCCTTGGGCAGCGTCCGGAAATAGGCATTACATCCCGGGTTGTTCTTGACCATCTTGAAAAGCTTGTTTCTGGCCCATTTCAGCTTTGAATACTGGGAAGAGTTGAAACTTGTGTATTTCCAGATCGGTGACGAATGGTCACCAACATTGAATTGAAACGGCATTTGGCTCTCCGGTAATGTCTCACGTACTCGTGAAGCCGTAGATACGCCTTTGATGAAGAAGGTGGCGTGATGCCAATCACGCGAGGTTGTTTTTCCAAACAGCCGCAGTTCTGCCGTTTCTGGCACCGTGATGGTGGGCAGCCGTACTGTCAGCAACGAGGCAAAATCGTCACAGTCGACTGATTTCAAACCTGTGTAGGACGGCGCCCCTTAACCATCTGATGAACCCTGTTATAGTATCAAACGGTTTACGGGCGCAGTTTCCGGGAATCGGGTCGCGGGGCCCGGTTGCACGGTAACTGCGTTGCCATATCACGTTCGGATGTAGAACATCCTCGGCGGATATGCCGAACAGCCTTCGATCCTTGCAGGGAAGCAATAAAACCCTGGTGACTTGGGCAAGGCGTCAGGTTCGAAAAGATTTAAAAAAAGCGGGTTTAGACAATGCGAGCGAATGCAATGGCACTGAGCGAATGTACCGGGAAAAAACCGAAACGTTCTGTCCTGGGGACGTCCCTCAGGGCTGGCTTGATGGCGACGGTGCTTTTTTCCGGTTTTAACCTGGTCTCGGTTGAGCCTGCTTCCGCGCAGGGGTTGTTCCAGCGTCTGTTCAATCCGGAAGCGCATCGCCGACAGCAGGAACGTGAGCGCCAACAGGATCTTAGCAAGAAGGTCGTTACCGCAAAGGTCTCTGCGCCGCGCTACCTCAATTACACGGCCGACAGCTGGAAGAAGGTTTCGCTGGCTGAATTGTCGGAGATCAAGTCCGCCGAGGTGAAGCCTGATGTCCAGCCCGTTGAAACGACGGATGCCCCGAGCACCGAAAGCGATAGCCTGCCACAGGCTCCGGTCGTTCTGACCGCATTCGACACGGCGCGTCCGGCATTGAAAGACATGTCGCTCACCGTCCTTCCGGAAGTGGGTTCTGCAGTCATTTCATTCTATCGTGAGCATCCCGATTTCGTCTGGGTGAAAGACGGTAAGCCGACAGAAAAGGCAATCGCGGTCCGTAGCAGTCTCGCTGATACAGGCAAATTTGCGCTGAACCCGGAAGACTATGTCGTCGATCTTCCCGTAACTGAAGGTCTTGAAGGTGAGGCACTCGATGCCGCCACGATGCGGTTCGAGATGGAGATGAGTGCAGCCGTTCTGACATATGTTCTGGATTCGAGGCGCGGACGTGTCGATCCAAACCGGATTTCCGAATATCACGATCTTCCGAGGCATGAAGTCGATCTCGTTGCAGCCCTGGAAGGCTTCAAGGCAGCGGCCAATGCCGAAACAGCAGTTGCCAAAGCGCAGCCTCAGAGTGAACATTTCCGCAAGCTGACCGAAGAGTTGGCCCGCTTGCGAGCAGAAGATGAAGACGCCGACCAGATCGTCATCGCGCCCGGCACATTCCTGAAGGCTGGCAAATCCAGCCCTGAAATGAAGAACATCGTCGCCGCGATCGCCAAGAACGGCTCGGAGGAACTCAAGTCGGCTCATGAAGAGACGCTGACTGCCTATGATGGCGCTGAACTTTATTCTCCGGAACTCGTTGAGCTGGTGAAGGCTTTCCAGAAGGAAGCCAAGCTCACGCCGGATGGTATCATCGGCAAGAACACCATCAACGCGATGGTCGGCGAAACCAACGCGGCGAAGATCGCCAAGGTCGAACTGGCCATGGAGCGCAGCCGCTGGCTTCCCGAAGAGCTCGGCGAACGCAAGGTTTTCATCAACCAGGCTGCCTTCACCGCGACCTATACCGCGCCTGACGAAGCTCCATTGAGCATGCGGGTGGTAGTCGGCAAGAAATCCAATCAGACCAACTTCTTCTACGACAAGATCGAAATCGTTGAATACAATCCGTATTGGGGCGTGCCGTATTCGATCATTGTCAATGAAATGCTGCCGAAACTGGCCAACGACCCGAGTTATCTCGACCGCGCCGGTTATGAAGTAACGACACCAGGCGGCCGGCAGGTTTCGTCTTCCGCGGTCGACTGGTACGCGGTTGCTTCCAAACAGCAATCGGTCAACGTCCGCCAGTATCCGGGCAGCTCAAACGCGCTTGGCGAAGTCAAGATCCTGTTCCCGAACAGGCATCACATCTACATGCACGATACGCCGTCAAAGAACCTCTTCAACAAGGATATGCGCGCATACAGCCATGGCTGCATCCGTCTGCAGGATCCGAAGGCCATGGCCGCTGCGGTTCTCGGCAAATCCAAGGATTACGTGAGCTCGCGTATTTCGGGCGGTCAGAACCAGCAAGAACAGGTGACCGGCGATATTCCGGTTTATGTGTCCTACTTTACGGCGTGGCCTGAACTGGACGGGACGGTTGCCTTCTATACCGACGTCTACGATCGGGACATGCATCTGTTGAAGGCCATCGAGAAAACCGAAGCAGAGCGGGAAAAAGTCAGAACGTCCTGATCTGGGATAGCAGAACAACAAAAGCCGCCGAAGGGGTGACCTCCGGCGGCTTTTTGTTTGCACTCGCGAAGAGGCAATATCAGGAGGCGCCGCCGAGGCATTCCTTCAGAGAACTTGAGAGCCCCTTCAGAAGTTGCGGATAAAGGTCCGGGCCATTTTCAAGATCGGTGCCCAGCGGGTCAAGCGTACCTGACCGAGCGCTGCTGCCTTCCAGAACAACCGAAACCAGCTTTGCGTCAAATTGCGGTTCCTGAAAAACGCAGCTTACGCCGAGGTCCCGGATCTTGCCCTGGATTTCCTGAATTCGGTCTGCACTCGCCAGAGCTTCCGGAGAAACGGTAACCGATCCACTGGCCTCGATTTCATAGTGATGTTCGAAATGATGATAGGCATCGTGGAAGACGATGAACTTTTTGCCTGCAAACGGAGCCAGTTCAGCGGAAATGTCCTGATCGAGTGACGCGATCCGCTTGGAAAAAGCCGCTGCATTCTTTTTATAGATTTCGGCGTTGGCAGGATCCTGTTTCGCCAGGGTATCTGCCATGATTTTTGCGATCTCTATGCCGTTTTCCGGGTTCAGCCAGATATGCGGATCGACAGCCCCGTGTGCCGCGTGCTGATGCTCTGCGTCGTGGTCGTGACCCGAGTGGTCATGGGCTTCGGCGTGGCTGTCGTCGTCATCATGTTCGTGGCCGGCATGTTCATGTTCGCCCTCTTCGTGATCATGTTCGCCGCCGGCGTGGTCGTGGTCATCTTTTTCTGCATGATCATGCGCATGCTCTTCGCCACTGTGCCCATCGTCATGATCGTGATCATGGGCGTCGAAGCTGGCACCTTCGCGGATGTTGAGTTGATGAATTCCAGACGCATCGATCAGTTCGACCGTTACAGCATTCTTGGCCATGGTTTCGATCGGCTTCTTGAGCGAGGGAGCCAGTTCTGGCCCAACCCAGAACACCACATCGGCTCCCTGAAGTAGAAACGCCTGCGACGGTTTCAGCGCGTAGCCATGAGGAGAGGAGGCGCCGTCGACAAGGACATAGGGCGTCCCGACACCTTCCATAACGGCCGATGCGATGGAATGGATCGGTTTGATGGACGTGACGACACTGGGGGCGTCGGCGTGCGCATTCACTGTCAGGGTCACTAGTGCTGCTGCGGCGGGAGCCGTCAGATAAAGTGACCTGCAGGCGCTGTTCTTGATGGCGGAGAAGGTGAGGGGCATAAGTAGGCCTTCAGGATGATGTAATTTTATAACGTGTTATTTTATAACGTTCAAAAATTGGGTTTTCAAGTCCGCTTTCGCCGGAATGTTGTCGAGAGCATCCGTGAACATCTTGGTTTGCAGCCGCCGTACAGATAAGCTTTAGAAAAATGCTGACGGATCAGAAGCTTCATGCACACCGGAACCGAAATACTTGCCGACAGTTTCCTGCGGCCCTTTCCGCCCAAGGCTGCGCAGCTGATCGTGACCATCTACGGCGACATCGTTGAACCGCGTGGCGGTGTGCTTTGGATGGGAGACCTGATCAGCCTTTGCGCCGGCTTCAGCGTTAATGAATCGCTTGTCAGGACCGCGGTGTCTCGCCTGGTTTCAAAAGGTCAGTTGAAAGGTGAGCGGGAAGGCAGGCGAAGCTTTTACGCTCTGACACCGGATGCCCGGGAGGAATATCACCTGGCGGCAGACTTGTTTTATGGCCCTGAGGATCCGGATTGTGGCTGGCTGTTGACCCGTTGTACGGAAGCAGCGGATCAGGCCGTTCTGATGCGGTTTGGTTTCGCGTCACTTGAGGGGAATGTCTACATCGGCGCCGACAGACCGGGACGCCCCATCCTTGGCACCGCGTTTCGCGCGTCGGCTTTGAACCTGAAATCAGGTGAACTGGAAAAAATAGCTGCTTCCTCCTTCGGACTGGAGCTGTTGGCTCGGGACTACACAGGCTTTGTCTCCCACTTCAAACCCATGCAGAACCTGATCGCAGATGGTGTTGCGCCTCCGTCCGCACTGTTGTTCCGACTGGCATTGGTGCATGCCTATCGCGGCATTCGCCTGCGGGATCCCCGCCTGCCACGCTCGGTCTTGCCGGCAGACTGGGCCGGATATGAAGCGCGTTCGTTGTTCGCCGCGCTCTACGCGGGCCTTTCTCCGGCAGCCGACAGTTACATCGGTCGGAACCTGTTGAACCAGGACGGTCCACTACCGGCCACACCGGATGCGGTGCAGGAACGTATGCGGTCACTTTCCCTAACTGATTAAATTATATCGTGTTTCGGCAATCATCTGAAACAGGCGACAAAACATCACAAAAATAATTAATTTCATGCTTTTTCTGTGATGTGTTGTGAGGTATCCTTTTGGAAATTCAACATGACGAAAGGAGGCGTCATGTATGCCCAGATGGTAAAAACCGACTCGACCAAAGTTCTCTCTCTCGCGGAGATGACGGACGAGGAAAGAGCCTTTCAGGAACGCATTGACCGTGGTGAGAAAATCGAACCAACGGACTGGATGCCGGAAGGCTATCGCAAGACCCTGATCCGTCAGATCGGTCAGCATGCTCATTCAGAAATTGTCGGCCAGTTGCCGGAAGGCAATTGGATAACTCGTGCGCCTACACTCGAGCGCAAGGCGATCCTGCTCGCCAAGGTTCAGGATGAGGCAGGCCATGGCCTTTACCTCTACTGTGCGGCTGAAACCCTCGGCGTAAGCCGGGACGAGTTGATCGAGCTGCTCCATGCCGGCAAAATGAAATATTCCTCGATCTTCAATTACCCAACCCTGACGTGGGCCGATATCGGTGCTGTCGGATGGTTGGTGGATGGCGCGGCAATCATGAACCAGGTGCCGTTGCAGCGGACGTCCTTCGGGCCGTACTCGCGGGCGATGATCCGTATCTGCAAGGAAGAAAGCTTCCACCAGCGCCAAGGCTACGACATCATGATGAAGATGGCGAAGGGTTCGGAAGCGCAGCGCCGCATGGCGCAGGATGCCTTGAACAGGTTCTGGTATCCGTCGTTGATGATGTTCGGTCCGTCCGACAAGGACTCTGTCCATTCCGCCCAGTCGATGGCCTGGAAGATCAAGATCAACACCAACGACGAGCTGCGCCAGAAGTTTGTCGATCAGACCGTTCCCCAGGCTGAGTATCTCGGGCTGACAGTGCCTGACGAGAACCTCAGGTGGAACGAGGAAAAGGGCGGTTACGATTTTTCCGAACCGGACTGGAGCGAGTTTTTCGAAGTTCTCAAGGGCAACGGTCCATGCAACCGGGAACGCATGGAAGCCCGGGTGACGGCCTGGGAAGATGGTGCCTGGGTGCGTGACGGGTTGATGGCGCATGCTGACAAGCAGGTCGCTGCCAGAACCGCGGCCGAGTAAGCGCCATGACCGAAACTCATCTGGCCGAATTGAATGTGGCTCGGCTCCGTTACGATATCAACGATCCGCGGATTGCCGATTTCGTCAACAATCTGAACCGGGTAAACGCCGCCGCCGAACGCAGCAACGGTTTTGTCTGGCGCTTGAAGGATGAGGCCGGCAACGCGGTTTCCATGACGCGCGAAAGCGACCCGTTGGTCATACCGAACCTTTCGGTCTGGACGGACGTCGGGTCTCTGGAAAACTTCGTGTTCAAGACCGTTCACAAACGCATCTACGACCGACGGGCGGAATGGTTCGAAGTGATGGAGCGCATGCATTTTGTCATGTGGCCGGTCGCCGCTGGCCATGTGCCAACGCTCGAAGAAGCCTGGCAGAAGCTCGACTATCTGAACGAGCACGGGTCAACGGATCTTGCCTTCGGCTGGGAGCATGTGAAAGACGCCAATCTGTGGCGGTCGGCACAATGCTCAAGTTCTGCAGCCTGACATTTCGGAGGAAATCATGAAAAAGGAATGGCCCCTCTGGGAGGTCTTTATTCGCGGCCAGCATGGTCTCAATCATCGCCATGTAGGGTCACTGCATGCGCCGGACGCTGAAATGGCAATCAAGAATGCGCGCGACGTCTATACGCGCCGCAAGGAAGGCGTTTCGATCTGGGTCGTGCCGTCAGCACAGATCACTGCTTCTGATCCGGGCGCGAAGGATGCCTTGTTCGAGCCGTCCATGGACAAGATCTATCGTCACCCAAGTTTTTACGACATTCCGGATGAAGTCGGAAAAATGTGATGACCAGAAAAGACGAACTAGTCGCACGCGACACTCTCTTCGAATGGTTACTGCGCAGAGGCGATACCGCGCTTGTTCTGGGGCACCGCGTTTCGGAATGGTGCGGGCATTCTCCTGTCCTGGAAGAGGATATCGCACTCGCCAATGTCGCTCTCGATCTAATCGGGCAGGCGCGCATGTGGCTGGGGCTTGCCGGCGAAATTGAAGGCAAGGGACGCGGCGAAAATGAGCTGGCTTACCTTCGGGACGCCTGGGACTTTCGCAACTTCCTGCTGGCCGAACAGCCAAATGGTGATTTTGGCCAGACGTTGATGAGACAGTTCCTGATCGATGCCTATCAGGTGCCGTTGCTCGAGGCCCTGAAAAGCTCGAAGGACGAGCGGATCGCTGCCATTGCAGCGAAGGCTGGCAAGGAGGTTGCCTACCATCTCGACCGATCCGCGGATCTCGTGATCCGTCTAGGAGACGGTACTGAAGAGAGCCATCGCCGCATGCAGCAGGCTCTTGATGCGTTGTGGTCCTACACCGGTGAAATGTTCGCCAGTGATGCCATCGACACCGCGATGGCGGAGGCTGGGCTTGCTCCAGATGCCGCCTCCCTGAAAGCGGAATGGAAAGAAACAGTCGAAGCTGTTCTGGATGAAGCTACGCTTACCCTTCCGGAAAGCGACTTCGCCCATATGGGCGGCTTGACTGGTCGTCATTCCGAACACCTGGGGCACATGCTGGCAGAAATGCAGTTCCTTCAGCGGGCCTACCCCGGCGCAACCTGGTGATCCGATGCCTGTTTCCATGGACACGGTCTGGCAATGGCTTTCCGAGATCCCTGATCCGGAAATTCCGGTTCTGTCCCTGACGGACCTGGGCGTCATTCGTGATGTCTCCTGGCAAGACGAAACGCTTGTTGTAACCGTCACGCCGACCTACAGCGGCTGCCCGGCAACTGCGGTGATCAATCTGGACATCGAAACCAAGTTGCTGGAATGCGGCGTTACCAAGGTGCGTCTTGAGCAGCAGCTCAGCCCGCCTTGGACAACCGATTGGCTGACGCAGGAAGGCCGGGCGAAATTGCGTGCCTACGGCATTGCACCGCCGGTAGACGGAACCCGTTCGGACAGTTCGGCAGCCGGAAGGCTCGCGCGGCTGACAGGTCAGGGGAGCTTTCAGGTCGCTTGTCCTCGCTGTGGTTCGGAAAACACGGAAAAGGTCAGCCAGTTTGGCTCCACGCCCTGCAAGGCGGCTTATCGCTGCCGGTCGTGCCTGGAGCCATTCGATTACTTCAAGTGCCACTGAGAGGGCACTGCAATTAGTCGGGTCGCCAGGGAAGGTGAAAAGCTTCCATAGGCCGTCCTGAGTTTTTTGGCATCCGTTTTTGCCGATATAGGCAGGGTGCAGCAGATCATGTTTCGGGAGGACATGCATGTCGCGGTTTCATGCGCTGACAGTGACTGACGTAACGCCGGATACAAGAGATTCCGTCGTTGTGACCCTTCAGCCGCAGTCGGAGGAACAGGATCTGTTCCGTTTCGAGCAGGGGCAATATCTGACCTTCCGGCGTGATTTCGACGGACACGAGGTGCGCCGTTGCTACTCAATCTGTGCCGGGACCGAAGACGGTGCACTGAAGGTCGGGATCAAGCGCGTCGACGGAGGGGCTTTTTCCTGCTGGGCGCATGAAAGCATGCGGCCGGGAGACATGGTCGAGGCCATGCCACCACTCGGCAGCTTCAATGCCCCGATCGAACCGGATCTCGCACGTTTTTATGTCGGTTTCGCCGGTGGGTCTGGCATCACGCCGATCCTGTCGATCCTGAAGACGGTACTGGCCCGCGAGCCGAATTCTCAATTCACACTGGTCTATGCCAACCGGCAGATATCTTCGATCATGTTCCGAGAGGAACTGGAGGATCTGAAAAACCGGTATCTCGGTCGCCTGCAGGTGATCCACATCCTCAAAAGCGATGCGCAGGACACCGAGCTGTTTTCCGGCCGCGTCGATGAGCAGAAGCTGAACGATCTCTTCGATACGCTGATCGATCCTCAGGACATTGATATTGCATTTCTTTGCGGCCCTCACGGCATGATGGAAACCGTTCGTGGCAGCCTGGAAACGCGCGGTGTCGCGGCGGACAAGATACGGCAGGAACTGTTCAAGTCCGACCAGCCGGGACGCTTGCCGGCGCGGCTGCGGCCGGAGGTCATCGATGGTTCAGCGAAGGAGGCCGATCTTCGGTTGACCATCGACGGCACCACGCGGGAAATCCACATGGAACCGGGTGAGACCATTCTGGAAGCAGCGCATCGTCACAACATCGATGCACCATATTCCTGCTGTGCAGGCGTGTGTTCCACATGCCGCGGCAAGGTGCTGGAAGGTGAGGTCGAAATGGCGGCCAATCATGCTCTGGAAGACGACGAAATTCGGGATGGCTACGTTCTGACATGCCAGTCGCGGCCGCTGAGCAAACGCCTCGTCGTGACTTACGACGCCTGAGACCATTCCGTTTCAAGAACTGGAATTCAAAATGACCGTTCATCCGCAAAAAGTCCGCGTTTTGGAAAGCTATCTCGCTGGCAGCTGGAGGCCAGGTAAGGCCGAGGGAAAGCCACTGCTTGACGCTGCAACCGGTGCGCCTGTCGCCGCGATTGACGCATCCGGTCTGGACCTTGGCGAGGCCCTTGCCTGGGGGCGTGACACCGGTGGCAAGGCCTTGCGCAAGATGACCTACCACGAGCGCGCCTTGATGCTGAAAACCCTGGCGCAGGCGCTGACCGATCAAAAGGAAATCTTCTACCAGGAGAGTTTCGCGACCGGGGCAACGCGCAAGGACAGCTGGATCGATATTGAAGGCGGCATTGGCACCATGTTCGCCTATTCCTCCAAAGCCCGTCGCGAGATGCCGAACACCCGGGAGTTCGTCGAAGGTGCGGTGGAGCCGCTGTCGCGGGACAATAGTTTTTCAGGGCAGCATGTGCTGACACCACTGCGCGGTATTGCCGTTCATATCAACGCCTTCAACTTCCCCTGCTGGGGAATGCTGGAAAAGATCGCACCCGCCCTGATCGCGGGCGTACCCTGCCTGGTCAAGCCTGCCAGCCAGACTGCTTATCTGACCGAGCTGATGGTTCGCCACATACTGGCGACCGGCATTCTTCCTGAAGGCTCGCTTCAGCTTCTTTGCGGGTCGGCGGGTGATCTGATCGACCATGTCACGGGACAGGATGTTGTTACCTTCACCGGATCCGCCGCCACCGGACTAATGCTGCGTCGGAACCCGGCAATCGTGCAGAATTCCGTTCGCTTCTCCATGGAGGCCGACAGCCTCAATGCTGCGGTTCTGGGCCCGGATGTCAGCCCCGAAGATCCCGAATTTGACCTCTTCGTCAAGGAAGTTGCCCGGGAAATGACCGTGAAGGCAGGGCAGAAGTGCACTGCGATCCGCCGGGTCATCGTGCCGCGTAAATTGTCCGATGCGGTTGCTGATGCGCTCGGCAAGAGGCTTGGGAAGGCCGTGATCGGAGATCCTCGAGACGAAGCGGTGTCGATGGGGCCACTCGCTTCAGCCGGTCAGCGTGAGGAAGTGCTTGCGCGCGTAAGTGATCTGAAGGTGGAAGCTGAGATCGTTTCCGATCTTGCAGGCTCAAGCCCCGCAACCGGCGCGTTCGCGGCTCCCGTACTTTTGCATTGCGCCAACCCGATGAGCGCAGAAGCGGTTCACTCGGTCGAAGCGTTCGGACCGGTTGCGACATTGATGCCATACGACGAGCTGGAAGAAGCGGTCGAACTCACCCACAAGGGCAAGGGCTCTCTTGTTGCCTCGCTGTTCACAAACGACCCCTTGGTTGCCGAGGAAGCCGTTCTCGGCATGGCGCCTTTCCATGGACGCGTCATGATCGGCAATCGGAAAAGTGCAAAGTCTTCAACCGGACATGGTTCTCCCTTGCCCATGCTTGTGCACGGCGGACCGGGCCGGGCAGGTGGCGGCGAAGAACTTGGCGGTCTGCGCTCGGTCAAACATTACATGCAACGGACGGCGGTCCAGGGAACACCCGCCTTGCTGGGCGCAGTGACCGGCCGCTGGATTTCCGGTGCACCAGGTCAGGAAGACAGCCGGCACCCGTTCCGCAAGTCATTGGCCGACCTCAAGATCGGCGATCAGCTGAACACCGGGGCACGGGAAGTTTCCCTGGAAGATATCGAGCATTTTGCCAAGTTCACCGGCGACACCTTCTATGCGCATATGGATGAAGCCGCTGCGAAACGGAACCCGTTCTTCGAAGGCCGCGTGGCACATGGCTATCTGATTGTTTCCTTCGCCGCCGGTCTGTTCGTCGATCCTGATGAAGGTCCGGTGCTGGCGAATTACGGCGTTGATAATCTGCGTTTCATGACGCCGGTGAACGCAGGTGATGCACTCAAGGTTCAGTTGACCGCCAAGGAGATTTCGCCGCGTATTTCAGCAGACTATGGCGAAGTGCGGTGGGATTGTCTTGTGACCAACCAGAATGATGAAGCTGTTGCCCAGTACGACGTTCTGACATTGGTCGCCAAGGAATGGCCGATGTCTGCGTAAGCCGACCACATATCCAAATGAAAAAGGCCACCTGATCAGGTGGCCTTTTTCTTTAGCGAAAGGTCTGGAAAGGACCGGCTGATTTTGATGTCTTGGAGAAACGTCCTCCGAACGCCTGGCCTGCGTGTTCCCTTATTCCTTGGGTCTGTTGTCGACGACCCGCTTTGCCTTGCCGGCGGAACGTTCCACTTTGCCGGGCTCGGCAACATCGATCCTTGCGGATACGCCTACCACGCTCTTGATGTGATGCGAGAGTTCCTTCGCCGATGCCTGACGTGCGTCACTTGTTGCTGCTGTCGGCAGGGCTTCGACGTGCACTGTCATGACGTCCAGGCGGTCGGATCGGGAAAGCTCTATCTGGAAATGCGGCGACAGGCCTTCGCATTTCAGGATCTGTTCTTCGATCTGGGTCGGGAATACGTTGACGCCGCGCAGAATGATCATGTCGTCAGATCGACCGGTGATCTTTTCCATTCGCCGCATGGACCGGGCCGTGCCGGGCAGCAGCCTGGTAAGGTCGCGCGTGCGGTAGCGGACCATTGGCAGGCCTTCCTTGGTAAGCGTGGTGAAGACCAGCTCTCCAATTTCGCCGTCCGGCAGAACGTCGCCGGTCACCGGATCAATGATTTCCGGGTAGAAGTGGTCTTCCCAGATGTGGAGACCATCCTTCGTCTCAACGCATTCGTTGGCAACGCCCGGTCCAAGCACTTCCGACAAGCCGTAGATGTCGACAGCATGCATGTCGAACGCGTCTTCGATTTCCTTGCGCATTGCGTTGGTCCAGGGTTCGGCGCCGAAGATCCCCGTCGCAAGCGACGTTTCCCGAGGATCGATGCCTTGCCGCCGGAATTCATCCAGAATGGACAGCAGGTAGGACGGCGTCACCATGATGATGCGCGGTTTGAAATCCTGGATAAGTGTCACCTGGCGTTCCGTCATGCCACCGGAGACCGGTACAACCGTGCAGCCTAGTTTTTCTGCGCCGTAATGGGCGCCCAGTCCGCCGGTGAAGAGACCGTAGCCATAAGCAACATGGATGATGTCACCCGATCGGCCGCCAGAGGCTCGAATGGAGCGGGCGACGAGACCGGCCCACATATCGATATCGTTGGCTGTGTAGCCAACCACCGTCGGTTTGCCGGTCGTGCCCGAGGAGGCGTGTACGCGTACGATCTTGTCGCGCGGGACAGCGAACAAACCGAACGGATAATTGTCCCGGAGATCGCTCTTGGTCGTAAACGGAAATTTCGACAGGTCCGAGAGGGTTTTCAGGTCGGAAGGGTGTACGCCTTTCTCGTCGAAGCGTTGCTTGAAAAGCGGAACGTTTTCATACGAATGGGTGAGGGACCATTGCAGTCTCTTCAGCTGCAGGGCCGACAATTCGTCCCGGCTGGCTGTTTCAATAGGCTCAAGATCTCCCGGTCGCGGAGCCAGATTTTCCATATTTTCCTCCCTTGAGCAGCCCGTCTGGCCGCTCGCCGTCATTCCGGCAAGATTGTACCTTTGGTCGTTCTGGAATTGCCGCGGAATTCGGCAATGACAGTGCCATTCTGGTTGGCCACCGTCACGTCGTAGAGGCCGGATCGGCCGGTACGCGATTTCTCGCTGGCCGTAGCCGTCAAGCGGTCTCCGAGATGGGCCGGTGCCAGAAACGTGATGTCGCAATGCTGGGCAACCGTAACCTGGTTGTATGTGTTGCAGGCAAAAGCGAAGGCGCTGTCGGCAAGCGTGAAGATATAGCCGCCGTGGCAAATGCCGTGGCCGTTGGTCATGGCCTTCGTAACCGTCATCGCCATCGTCGAATGTCCGGCACGTACATCTTCAAGTTTCATGTCCAGGTGCTGTGTCGCCGTATCCTGCGACCACATGCGGTCGGCGCAGGCGCGCGCAAATTCATCCGGTGTCATTCTGTGCCTCATTCAAGCGCCGGTAAATCGGGCGGACCGCTTTTCAAGGAAAGCGGTGACGCCCTCCCGATAATCATTCGTGCGTCCTGCCTGGCGTTGGCTATCGCGCTCGGCGTCCAGTTGCCGATCGAGCGACTGGTCTGCTGCCGATTGTATCAGTTCCTTGGTAAGCGCAAGGCCGGTGGTTGCCCCCGCGGCCAGCTGCGTTGCCAGCGTTCCGGCCTCCGTCATCAGGTCCGTGTCCGGAACTGCCTTCCAGATGAGGCCCCAGGAGGCAGCTGTCTCGGCCCCCAACGGTTCGCCGGTCATGGCGAGTGCCTTCGCACGGGCTTCTCCAATCAGGCGTGGCAGCAACCATGTGCCGCCCGAATCGGGCACCAGGCCGATCTTGGAGAAAGCCTGGATGAAACGGGCAGACTGGGCGGCGAGGACGATATCGCAGGCAAGCGCTACATTGGCGCCTGCACCCGCGGCAACGCCGTTGACCGCACAGATGACAGGCTTTCTGAGAGCCCTGATTTGCCGAACCAGGGGATTGTAAAGTGTCTCGAGTGTTACGCCGAGATCAGGTGCCTCGCCACCTCCGCGCATGTCGCGATCGGAAAGGTCCTGACCAGCGCAGAAAGCGCGGCCCGCCCCGGTCAGCAGCACTGCCCTGATTGAGCTGTCTTCCGTTGCGGTGGTCAAATGCTTGCGAAGCGCATGATGCATGTCTTCGTTGAAGGCATTTAGCCGGTCCGGTCTGTTGAGTGTTAGAAAAAGACAGCCATCCCGCTGTTCAGCGAGCACAGTATCACGGTCTGTCATGCGCCCCTCCCAAAGCATCACACCTTTTGCATGAAAATCGATAATGTTGTGACATTAATGCACGACGAACTGTTCTGGTCAAAGGCAGAATGCAGTTTTCCGGTACGCCAAATCACTTTGGTCGGTTCGCCACTGGCAACACGTCCGCTTTTCAACTCTTGTGAGAAAAGGCGCTTAAAATATGGTCAGCCCGATTCAGCTGATATTTACTTTAATCGTCAATAGTTAGCCCAGTTTCGGCCAGCGCTAGGGCAACATGTTTATCCGTAAAACCACCGCTGACAATTTTTCGTTGGACATTCCTCTTGAACTTGAGGAAGGCCCGCCGCCAGTCGCGTACCGGCGCGTTCTGCAGGTTTTATCGCTGACTGCGGCGGCTTTTCTGGCGTGGGCGGCAATCGGACAGGTGCGTGAAGTCGCCAGTGCGACAGGGGAAATTGTTCCGGCAGGCAAGGTGCAGACTGTCGGTCACCTGGAAGGTGGCATCGTTGCAGAAGTGTTGGTTCAGGAAGGCCAACTGGTTGAAATAGGCACCCCTATCGTTCGGTTGCAGGAAACCGCGGCGTCGAGTGATCTCGAGAAGGTCCAGACCCGCTTGAAGTTTCTGGCGACCGAAGAGCAGCGGCTCGGAAATCCGGGTCTTGGCAGTGGCGCCAATGGTCTGAGACTAGGCGCCGATGCAGGCTTCAGCGAAGCGCAACAGGCTGCCTATGACGCTCAACGCCTGGCACTGGAAAAAGAACAGCAGGCCTTGAAGGCGAGGGTGAGTGAAAAGCAGGCGGAGCTAGCCAGTATTCTGGAGCGGATAGCCCTGCAGGAAACCCAGATCGAGATCCAGCAGGAACAGTACAAGATCCAGGAAAACCTCTTCGAACAGGGTTACACATCCAAGCGGCGCTTTCTGGAAGCCAAGTCGTCTCTTCAGAATGCCCAGAGCCTTTTGAGCGAACTGAACGGTATGAGCGGCAGTGTTCGAGCACAGTTGACGGAGGCAACCGCCAGCCTGGAACGTTCGATTGCCGTAGCCGAAGAGGAGCAGGCCGTAGAGCGCAGCCGGGTTGCGCAGGAGCGCAGTGAGCTGACTTTCGAAGCCGATAAACAGAAAGATCGGTACGACCGACTGTTCGTGCGAGCTCCGGTCAGCGGGCACATCAAGGCGCTTTATCTCAAAGGTCCGGGCAGTGTACTGGCGCCTGGCGATGTGGTTGCCGAAATTGTGCCGAGCGATAGCGATCTTGTTGCCGAGGTTCGTGTTTCACCGCGCGATATAGGCCATGTGGATGTCGGTGACGAAGCAGAAATCGCCGTTACGACCTTCGACCCGAATATCGAAGGTACCTTGAAGGGGGAAGTTTCCGTCATCTCGGCGTCAAGTTTCAGGGACGAATACGGCAACTACTATTTCAAGGCCATGATCCCGCTGAAAACCAACACGATCGGGCAGGGTGCGCGCGCTGAAACAATCTCGCCAGGCATGGTCGTTGACGCAAAGATCGTCACAGGGTCCAAGTCCGTGCTCCAGTACATGTTGAAGCCGGTCACCCGCGCAATCGGAGATCCGCTCAGCGAACGTTGAGCCGGGTCATATCCAAATCCCATTTTCCGAATTCTGTCACTGGCAGATAAATGAAAAGCCCCGCCGTTTCCGGCGGGGCTTTTCGTCAGTTACCGCTGTCCGGTGACATCAGCTACCAGCGGATTTCCTCAACATCGTTGAAGTTGACACGGCTGCCATCTGCAAAGTCGATATAGCCATCGGCATCCTGGGAAAGGTCGAGCCTGCCGCCTTCAAGGTCTGTTGTCTCGATCGAGCCGTTGGTGATCGTCACTGTCCAGTCCGTACCGTATTCGCCGGCGGCAGTGATCCCTGGACCACCACCCAGATCGATAACGTCAGTCCAACCGGCCCCCATGCCTGCGTTGATGGTGTCACTGCCGTCGCCCAGGCCGTACATGAACAGGTCGGAACCATCACCACCGCTCAGGTTGTCGTTGCCAAGACCACCGATGATCACATCATCGCCAGCGCCACCGCTGATGTTGTCGTGCCCGTCGCCACCGAAGATAAGGTCGCGGCCGTCACCTGCCGAAATGTTGTCGTTGCCGGTGCCGCCTTCGATCCTGTCGTTGTTTGAACCGCCTTCGATAACGTCATCACCACCGGCGCCGTCAAGGTGGTACGTATAGTCGTAGCCTGCACCGCTGCCGGTATTGCTTTCGTCAGTATCGGTGTAGGTGACGTCATATTCGCCGGTAACGGCAATCGAGAAAGATTCACTCGACTGGGATCCATCCGCGGAAGTGGCGGTGATCGTCAGATCGATCGAATTTTCAATCTCGCTGTCGAAGAACGCATGGTCTGCAATCGTGACATTGCCGTCGGAGTCGATTTCGAAACGGTCGTCGCTCAGAGTGTAAGTGACCGCGTCACCGTTTGGATCGTCTGCGAAGGCCGTTATCCCAACTTGCGTGCCGGCACCATCCAGTTCGTGGATCGTGTTGGCGGACGCGTTGGTATCGGTCACATCACCAGTTGGGCGATCGATCAGATGTTCAGATTGGAGTTCTCCGTCGGCAAACCTGAAGTTCTCGACGTTGGACACCGTATCGATACCGTCAGGAGCGCCGGAGCGAAGATCGGAAATCGTGTAGCTGCCATCTTCGTTCTGGACAATGTTGTAGTCTTCCCAGTTACCGGAATAGATGGCGGTATCCGTTCCAGTGCCACCGTCGAGGCTGTCGTTGCCAGCACCACCGAAAAGAGTATCGTTGCCTTCGCCACCAAGTATGGTGTCGTTGCCTGCTCCTGCCCAGATGACGTCGTTTCCAGTCCCACCGTCAATCGTCATATCGGTGGTATAAGTGTAGGTGTCGCTGGTCATGTCCAGTATGTCGTCACCGGCGCCCAGATTTACGCTTTCGATGCTGTCAATACGTGGCCCGGAAGCTTCTGCGTGCATGCCTGAAAAAGTGTCGTCCAGGAAAATTGCATCGGAGCTTTCGGTGCCCAGCAGCGTGTCTGTACCGTCTCCACCTTGGAAGACGTCTGAGTTCATTGTGCGACCTGCAATGGAAACAGATTCGCCAGTTACTGTGTTGACCGCCGAATAGCCGGACCAAGTGCCGTCACCGCCCATCTGGAACGTATCATCACCCTCGCCACCCTGAAGAAGGTCTGCGCCAGCACCACCTGTCAGCGTATCGTTTCCGGCACCACCCTGCAGCTTGTCGCTTCCAGAAGAGCCGGTGAGAACGTCGTTGCCTTCTCCGCCGTCAATATTGCCGCCATTGCGATGAGCGGTGATTGAATCGTCGCCCGTGCCACCAGTGACAGAAGTTTCAGCAACGCCGGTATCGGTAAAGGTCACACCGCCATTGGCAAGTTGCAGATTCTCTGCAGCATCGGAAACAGTCAGCGTGAAGCTCTTGTTCGAAGAGGACCCGTCCGTCGACGTCGCGGTTACGGTGATGCTGATTTGTGGTTCGCTCTCGTAGTCAAAGCTGGCGCCGGACGCGACGCGAACCGTTCCGTCCGCATCTACTGTAAAACGACTATCGTTGACAGTATAGGAAACGGTATCAGAAGCGTTTGCGTCATCTGCAAATGCCTTAATGCCAACGGTTGATCCTGCACTTGCACTTTCGTTGACGGTATTGTTGGCGGCGTCCGTATCCGAAACCGCAGAAATATCTTTCGCGACAAGATCGCCCGCAAGAACGTCGCCATCCGCAAAGCGGAAGTTCTCAACTCCGACGACAGTGTCGGTTCCGTCCGGCGAGCCGGAACGGTTGTCGACGACCGTGTAGGTGCCGTTCGCGTTTTCGGTAACGGTATAGTCGGAACGGTTGCCGGAATAGATTGCGGTGTCCGTACCGCTTCCGCCGTCGATATAGTCGTTGCCGGCCCCACCTTCGAGCGTGTCGTTTCCGGCGCCGCCGTACAGCTTGTCGCTGCCTGAGCCGCCCTGAAGGGTGTCGTCGTCATTTTCGCCGGACAGGCTATCGTTGCCCGCGCCACCGATCAGTGTATCATTCCCGCTGCCGCCAAAGATGGTGTCGTTACCTTCGCCGCCATCCAGGTAGTTGTCACCGGTGTTCGGCTGGGTGCCACGCTCATCATCGATGAAATCGTCGCCCGCACCGCCGTAAACGACGTCGTTGCCTTCGCCGAAGATGATGGTGTCATTGCCTGCGCCGCCATAGACGGTGTCGTCGCCCGCACCGCTGTAGATGGTGCTGCCGTCGTCATGAGCGGTAATCGTGTCGGCACTGTCGTTGCCGGTTATGGATGTCTCGGCGACGCCGGTATCGGTGAAGGTCGTTTGACCTTCCGCCAACTGATAGGCTTCAGCGACGTCGGCAACCGAAAGAGCAAAGGTTTCCTGTGACGTGGAGCCGTCAGAAGACGTCGCGGTCACCGTCAGGTTGATGGTCGGTTCGCTCTCGTAGTCGAACGTTGCTCCGGCGGCTACGGTCACCAGGCCATCTTCGCCAACGGTAAACCGGTTATCGGACACCGTATAGGTTACCGTGTCGGTCACATCACTGTCCGTTGCCTGAACAGTAATACCGACTGTGGTGCCTTCGGCGGCATTTTCCGCGAAGCCATTGGCCGTCGCATCGATGTCGGTCACCGCGGATACGGCAACTTCATTGACGTCGGAAACGCCGATCGTGAAGGTTTCTTCCGAGGTTGAGCCATCGGTTGAAGTTGCCGTCACGATGATGTCGATTGACCCTTCGGTCTCCGCATCAAAGCTCGCACCTTCCGCTACCCGAACCACGCCGTTTTCGTCCACGGTGAAGCGGCTGTCGTTGACAGCATAGGAAACCGTATCCGAGACATCGGCATCGCTTGCCGACGCCGTGATACCAACCTGTGTGCCTGCGGTCGCATCTTCTGCGATTGTGTTTGCCGAGATGTCTGCGTCAGTCACGCTGGAAACGTCGAATTCGTCGACATCAGACACCGCTACGGTAAAGGTTTCTGTTGACGTCGAGCCGTCAGAAGACGTCGCGGTCACGGTAACGTTGATGGCCCCTTCAGTCTCTGCGTCGAAGCTGGCACCATCGGCAACACGAACCACACCGTTTTCATCGATTGTGAAGCGCGTGTCATCAACGGCGTAAGAAACCGTGTCAGAGGCATCTGCATCTGTTGCCAGGGCCGTGATGCCAACCTGAGTGCCGGCAGTTGCTGCTTCCGAAATCGTGTTTTCAGAGGTGTCCGTATCGGTGACGTTTGAAACGGCGCCCTCGTTGACGTCGGAAACGGCAATCGAGAAGGTCTCCTGCGACGTGGAACCGTCAGAGGAGGTAGCAGTTACGACAATGTCGATGGATCCTTCGGTTTCTGCATCGAAGCTAGCGCCATCGGCAACACGGACAACACCATTCGCATCGACAGCAAAGCGGCTGTCATCAACGGAATAGCTCACAGTCGCGGTGATATCCGCGTCACTCGCGTGTGCTGTAATGCCAACCTGTGTGCCGGCAGTTGCGTCTTCGGAGATCGTGTTGGTCGCGGCGTCGGTGTCGGAAACGGCTGAGACGTCGTATTCGTTGACGTCGGACACGGCAATCGTGAATGTTTCTTCGGAAGCCGAGCCATCAGAAGACGTGGCGGTTACAACGATGTCGATGGAACCTTCGGTTTCCGCGTCGAAGCTGGCCCCATCCGCAACCCGGACGACGCCGTTTTCGTCCACGACAAAGCGATCGTCATCTACGGTGTAGGACACAGTATCAGACGTGTTTCCATCTTCAGCGAACGCGGTGACGCCGACAGCCGTTCCTGCAGTAGCATCTTCCGCAACCGTGTTTGCGCTGCTGTCCTTGTCGGAAACGGCGGAAATATCCTGCGCGATCAAATCGCCCGAAAGAACATCGCCGTCGGCAAACCGGAAGTTTTCAACATTCACGACGGTGTCGGTACCATCGGGAGAACCTGGACGATTGTCCGTAACGGTGAAGATGCCTTCGTTCTCGGTAATGGTGTAGTCAGCGAAATTGCCGCTGTAGACTGCTGTGTCAGTACCCAGCCCACCGTCAATCATATCGTCGCCGGCACCGCCCGTCAGCGTGTCGTCCCCCGGGATAACCGCGGCCGCACTGACGAAATCGGAGGTGAACAGGTCTACTGACGTTCCGCCCGGAGGCGTTACAGTTGCATCGAGAACCTCTTGTCCCTGGTTCTCCCAGACCTTGACGACAATGGTGTAGATCTCACCCGGTTCCAGATCAACGTCCGCCCAGCGGGTGGTCGCTGATTGGTGGTAATCGTTGTCGAGATAGTCGGTCTGCGTACCGTTCTGGTTGGTGAACGTCAGTCGGTTGCCATAGGCATCGAAGATCTCGATGGTGGATCCATCGTCCGAGCGGGTGGAGAAACGATAGGTGCCGCCGTCGGTGGCGGTGAAGTTGGACGTCAGAATGACACCAAAATCTTCAGGGTTATCAGTCGACCCGCGTGCACTCTGGACAATTGTGTCCAGGTCGAACGCATCCGTCGTTCCTTCGTCGATCAGCGTGCCTGAGGAAATGTCGACAGTCTGGCCGGCATCGCCGCTGAAGTTGTGATCATAAACCTGGTAGTGCCAGGTGCCGGACACAGGTGCATTTTCACCATAGATCGTGTCATTCCCGGCGCCACCTTCAATCGTGTCGTCACCCGCACCACCTGCAAGAGTATCGGCAGCATTGTTTCCGGCAATCGTGTCGTTGCCATCTGCGCCATCGACGTTGCCACCGTCGGCGTGTGCCACAATGGTATCGTCACCGGAGCCGCCAGTGATGCTGGTTTCAGCGACAGAAACATCGGTGAAGGTCTGGCCGCCGTCTTCGAGCTGATAGTCTTCAGCAACGTCGGTTACTGAAACCGAGAATGCATCCGAAGACGTGGAGCCGTCTGAAGACGTCGCGGTCACCGTCAGAGTGATGTTGGGTTCGCTTTCAAAGTCGAAAGATGCACCATCTGCAACGCGGACTACGCCGTTTTCGTCCACCGTGAAACGGTTATCGTCTACCGAGTAGGAAACCGTGTCAGTGATGTCGCTGTCGGTCGCAAGAACCGTGATGCCAACCTGCGTTCCGGCTGCGGCATCTTCGGTAATCGAATTTGCCGCTGCGTCCGTATCAGTTACGGGAGTAATGGCACTTTCATTGATATCGGAAACAGCGATTGTGAAGGTCTCTTTAGAGCTCGATCCATCGCTTGAGGTCGCCGTCACGATAATGGCGATGGAACCTTCGGTTTCCGCATCGAAGCTCGCCCCCTCAGCCACACGGACGACACCGTTGTCATCAACAGTGAAGCGCGTATCGTTCACCGAGTATGAGACAGTATCTGTGACGTCCTTGTCTTCGGCAAATGCGGTCACACCAACCTGGGTACCTGCCACAGCATCTTCCGCTACGGTGTTCGCAGAAGTGTCGGCATCGGTAACAGCTGAAATGTCAAACTCATCAACATCAGACACCGCGATGGTGAAGGTCTCTTCCGAGGTCGAACCGTCGGAGGAGGTCGCCGTGACAGTGATATCGATGGACCCTTCGGTTTCGGCATCGAAGCTTGCGCCGTCAGCAACCCGAACCACGCCGTTCTCATCGATAGTGAATCGTGCGTCGTCGACGGAGTAGGAGACGGTATCGGTGGCGTCTGAATCAGTTGCCAGGGCGGTCACGCCGACCTGAGTGCCCGCGCTTGCATCTTCCGCGATGGTGTTGTCGGAAGAATCCGTATCGGTAACAGCGGACACGGCGCTTTCGTTGACGTCGGAAACCGCAATCGTGAAGGTCTCTTCCGAGGTCGAGCCGTCGGTGGAGGTCGCCGTCACGATGATATCGATGGACCCTTCGGTTTCTGCGTCGAAGCTTGCGCCATCCGCAACTCGAACCACTCCGTTTTCGTCGATGGTAAAGCGGCTGTCGTTGACAGCATAAGAGACGGTATCGGTGGCGTCTGAATCCGTTGCCAGGGCGGTCACGCCGACCTGAGTGCCCGCGCTTGCATCTTCCGCGATGGTGTTGTCGGAAGAATCGGTATCGGTAATAGCGGACACGGCGCTTTCGTTGACGTCGGAAACCGCAATCGTGAAGGTCTCTTCCGAGGTCGAGCCGTCGGTGGAGGTCGCCGTCACGATGATGTCGATGGACCCTTCAGTTTCGGCATCGAAGCTTGCGCCGTCAGCAACCCGAACCACGCCGTTTTCGTCAACCGTGAAACGGGCATCGTCGACGGTGTAGGAGACCGTGTCGGTGATGTCCTGGTCTTCGGCGAATGCGGTGACACCAACCTGTGTGCCTGCGACAGCATCTTCTGCAATGGTATTGGCAGATGAATCTGTGTCGGTCACGGTGGTGACGTCATACTCATCAACGTCAGAAACGGAGATCGTGAAGGTCTCTTCCGAAGTTGATCCATCGGTGGAGGTCGCCGTCACGATGATATCGATGGACCCTTCGGTTTCTGCGTCGAAGCTTGCACCGTCGGCAACCCGAACCACTCCGTTTTCGTCGATGGTAAAGCGGCTGTCGTTGACAGCATAAGAGACGGTATCGGTGGCGTCTGAATCCGTTGCCTGGGCGGTCACGCCGACCTGAGTGCCCGCGCTTGCATCTTCCGCGATGGTGTTGTCGGAAGAATCCGTATCGGTAACAGCGGACACGGCGCTTTCGTTGACGTCGGAAACCGCAATCGTGAAGGTCTCTTCCGAGGTCGAGCCGTCGGTCGAGGTCGCTGTCACGATGATGTCGATGGACCCTTCGGTTTCGGCATCGAAGCTTGCGCCGTCAGCAACCCGAACCACGCCGTTCTCATCGATAGTGAATCGTGCGTCGTCGACGGAGTAGGAGACAGTGTCGGTGGCGTCTGCATCTGTTGCCAGGGCCGTCACGCCGACCTGGGTGCCTGCGCTTGCATCTTCCGCGATGGTGTTGGCCGAAGAATCCGTGTCGGTAACATCAGACACGGCGCTTTCGTTGACGTCTGAAACGGAAATCGTGAAGGTCTCTTCCGAAGTCGAACCGTCAGTCGATGTCGCCGTGACGATGATATCGATGGAGCCCTCGGTTTCGGCGTCGAAGCTCGCGCCATCTGCAACCCGAACCACACCGTTTTCGTCAACCGTGAAACGGGCATCGTTGACGGTGTAGGAGACCGTGTCGGTGATGTCCTTGTCTTCGGCGAATGCGGTGACACCGACCTGTGTGCCTGCGACAGCATCTTCTGCAATGGTATTGGCAGATGCGTCTGTGTCGGTGACAGCCGTGACGTCATATTCATCAACGTCTGAAACGGAGATCGTGAAGGTCTCTTCCGAAGTTGATCCATCGGTGGAGGTCGCCGTCACGATGATATCGATGGAGCCTTCGGTTTCGGCATCGAAGCTCGCACCATCCGCAACCCGAACCACACCATTGTCGTCAACGGTGAAACGGGTGTCGTTGATCGAATAAGAAACCGTGTCGGTGGCGTCTGCATCAGTTGCCAGGGCAGTCACGCCAACCTGCGTACCAGCGCTCGCATCTTCGGCGATGGTGTTGGTTGAGGAATCCGTGTCGGTGACAGCGGAAACGGCGCTTTCGTTGACGTCGGAAACCGCAATCGTGAAGGTCTCTTCCGAGGTCGAGCCGTCGGTGGAGGTCGCCGTCACGATGATGTCGATGGACCCTTCAGTTTCGGCATCGAAGCTTGCGCCGTCAGCAACCCGAACCACGCCGGTTTCGTCAACGGTGAAACGGGCGTCGTTCACGGAATAGGAGACGGTGTCCGTCACATCTTTGTCTTCGGCAAATGCAGTGACGCCCACCTGCGTACCAGCCGCAGCATCTTCCGCGATGGTGTTGGCGGAAGTGTCTGTGTCGGTCACTGCGGTGATATCATATTCATCAACGTCTGAAACGGAGACCGTGAAGGTCTCTTCCGAAGTTGATCCATCGGTAGAGGTTGCGGTAACAGTGATGTCGATGGACCCTTCGGTCTCCGCGTCGAAGCTCGCGCCGTCGGCAACCCGAACGACACCGTTCTCATCAACCGTGAAGCGGGCATCATCAACCGAATAAGAAACCGTGTCGGTGATGTCCTGGTCTTCGGCGAATGCAGTGACGCCCACCTGCGTGCCAGCTGCAGCATCTTCTGCAATTGTATTGGCAGATGTATCTGTGTCGGTTACGGCGGTGACATCATATTCATCGACGTCGGACACCGATATCGTAAAGGTCTCTTCCGAGGTCGAACCGTCGGTAGAGGTCGCCGTGACAGTGATGTCAATGGAACCTTCGGTTTCGGCATCGAAGCTAGCACCGTCAGCAACCCGAACCACGCCGTTCTCATCGATAGTGAAACGTGTGTCGTCGACGGAGTAGGAGACAGTGTCTGTGGCATCTGCATCAGTCGCCAGTGCAGTTACGCCAACCTGGGTGCCCGCGCTCGCATCTTCCGCGATGGTGTTGGCCGAAGAATCCGTATCGGTAACAGCGGTGACGTCATACTCATCGACGTCAGATACCGCGATCGTGAATGTCTCTTCCGAGGTCGAACCGTCGGTCGAGGTTGCTGTCACGATGATATCGATGGAACCTTCGGTTTCGGCATCGAAGCTCGCGCCATCCGCAACTCGAACGACGCCATTCTCATCAACCGTGAAACGGGGATCATCGACGGTGTAGGAGACGGTGTCCGTTATATCTTTGTCTTCGGCGAATGCAGTGACGCCCACCTGCGTACCAGCCGCAGCATCTTCCGCGATGGTGTTGGCGGAAGTGTCTGTGTCCTGAATTGCAGACGTAGCGTATTCGTTTTCGTCTTCGACCTTTAATGTGAAGCTTTGCGTGGACTGCGAGCCGTCGGTGGAGGTGGCGGTCACAGTGAAGGAGACAGTCGCTTCGGTTTCAGCGTCAAACACGGCGTCTTCGGCAATGCTGACCACACCCTGGTCATCGATGACGAAGCGCGGGTCGTCTATGGAGTAGGAGACACTGTCGCTCACGTCCCGGTCGGTCGCAACAACAGTGATGCCAGCCTGACTGCCGCCGTCTACACCTTCGGAAATTGTGTTCGCAACAGCGCCGACCGTGCTGATCGGGCTGACGTCGTATTCGTTCACGTCACGGATATTGATCGTGAAGGTTTCTGTCTGCGTCGCTCCGTCGGATCCAGTGGCAAGCACGATGATCTGGTGACTTCCAGCCGTTTCGGCATCGAGCGAACCGGCTACCGTAACGATGCCCGTCTCGGGATCAATGGAGAACAGACCACCCGCATCGTCCAGGAGGCTGTAGGTTACGCTGGCCCCTTCTGCGGCGGTTGCGCTTGCCCGAATGCCGGTTGCAGATCCGACTGCTGAATTTTCATCAACGGCATTTTCAGTTGCATCGATATCGGTGACCGCAGACAAATCGGAAGCGACGATGCCCGCAGCACGGTCGTTGTTGCCGTCATCGAAACCTGCGCCTGATTGCACCTGGCCATTCTGGCTACTGAAAGTGCCGTCGCCCGGGTTGGTTGCAGAGCCATTCGAATAGGTCTGGTTCGATCCATCATCCAGAGCAGAAGCTATGCTTGCGGACGTGCCGCCACCCAACGGGAAATCGTCGCTGTTCGACCCTGAAAAGTCCTGTGTGCCAGTTGTATTGTCGGAAGATTGCTCAGCGTATGCATTGACTGCATCGCTGTCTTCAAGCGCAGAAAGCTCCGTGCCATCATCCTCAAACCCGATACCTTGCGCGCCGGACGATGGGTCTTCCTGTTCGACGTAGCGTTGTTCTTCCTCGTCGCTTCCAAGGTGCAGGTTGGCGTTGACCTGTTCCATGGATTCGCCCATGTCCTGGTCGAGATGATAGTCGTGCGCCTTGTCGAGATGCTCATCTCGATTATCGAGAAGTCCCGAATGCAGGATGCTATCGGAATTCAGGGTCGTCCTGGTTTCCGTAGTGTTACCTTCTGACGAGGTGTTTACCTGGGTGTCTCGATTCTGAGTGTCGCTTGCCATTTCGGTCGCACGTCCGCACAATTTCCGATAATGCCAATGAACGTCGGCGTCCTTAACAAAGCGCAAAATTCCTCTTGGAATCTGAAGTTTAGTTCTAATAAAATTCGGGAAACACGGCGTAGGGTAAACGCTTTTTAAACCCGATCAGCACAGTTTGAGCGAGTAGCTACACGACTCTGGCCCGCATATGCTGAAATCGGTATTTTCATCTTTCTTTTTGCCTCGTCTGAGGATCCGGCATTCTCCGTCCGGACGCTGGATTTCTTCGCCCGGATTGCCGCGCGACGTTGTGGTTGCTTCCGTTTTCGCAAATATCATGGGGCTGGCGATGCCGCTGGCCATTCTTCAGGTTTATGACCGCGTTCTGCCAAATGCTTCCACCGACACGCTGCTTGTGCTCATCCTCGGGGTGGCTGTCGTTCTAATTGCCGATGCCGTCATCAAGGTCTCCCGTACCGCGGTTGTCGGCAGGCTCGGGGCAGGGTTCAATCATCAGGCGCACACCGAACTTTTCCGCCGGGTGCTTGATGCCGAGCCTTCCCAGTTTGCCAAAACGCCTGTTTCCGTACAGGTGCACCAGCTTCGGGCGTTGCAATCGGTTGCAGATCACTATGGCGACCAGAACCGCCTTCTCGCCATCGACCTGCCTGCGGGGGGGATCTTCCTGGCAGCACTCATCTTCATCGCAGGGCCGCTGGCTCTGGTGCCGATCACCTTGCTGGGCATCTTCATGCTGTTTGCCCTCAACAGAAACAAGGTGCTGCAGCAGGTTGTCGCCGACCGGGCAGATCAGGACGATCGCAAATCCGATTTCATCCTGGAGGTACTGTCCGGCGCCAAGACCGTGAAGTCCCAGGCGATGGAAGCACTGATCATGCGCCGCTTCGAGCGATTGCAGCGGGCAACGGCAGAGCTCAGCTCCAGATATATGCGCTTGTCCGGCCAGGCGAGGGATGCGTCCGCACTTTTCGGAACCCTCACGACTATCTTTGTGGTCATCTGCGGCGCGTTGATGGCCATCTATGGCAATTTCAGCGTCGGCGGTGTCGCTGCCAGCACACTCTTGTCCGGTCAGTTCGTGCAGCCTTTCCTTCGCGCGATCAACCAACTGACAGACATGCAACGACTGAAGCACGACTACGCTCAGGTCAATTCGCTCTTCAAGCTGCCGGAGGTAGCGCAACAGGAGCCTTTGTCGGTCGATACCGACGGTTCCATTCACCTGATCAACGTGTCAGTCGAACTGGGCGAAAGCCAGCGCCGGGTGTTCGAGGACATCAACCTGACAATCGAAGCTGGACAATTCGTCGGTTTCCGCGGTGCGGACGGCAGCGGCAAGTCCACACTCATGAAATTGCTGACCGGTGAAATGACGCCGACGACCGGCAAGGTCATGATCGGCGGGCAGGATTATGATGGCCTCCACCAACATGCACTGCGCAAGACCGTTGCCTATGTCGACAACCAGTCTGCTATCTTCAACGGCACAATCCTTGAAAACATCACGATGTTTGGTGCCGTATCCGACATCGCTCATGCGCGTATGGCGGCAAAGCTGATCGGGCTTGAAAAGGAAATCCATCTCTTGCCGCGCGGTTATGAGACGCAGCTGGGGTCAGACCTGGGCGGCAAGGTTCCTGCAGCTACCTTGCAGCGTATCTGCATTGCAAGGGCATTGGCAGGCGAGCCGAAGATCCTGATCCTAGACGAGGCGAATGCGCAACTGGACCAACAGGCAGAAAAGGCGCTTGTCGATGCGCTGATCCGTCTGAAGGGCTATCTGACGGTTATCATCATCAGCCACCGTCCTTCCATGCTGGCAGTCGCGGATCACCAATACGAACTCAGGGACGGCAGCGTGCATGACCTCGGCACGATGAACGTAACCGGTACACCTCAGAAAATGGGGATGCCGGCGTGAGCAGACCGCTATTCAACCTTGAAGACGTCCACGCTGCCGACAACGCCGTACACCGCCAGTGGCGCGATCTGTCGGCCGAACTGGCAGCCGATGGGACCGCCACAAGCCGGCTAGGACTTCCTGATGACGGTGCGGCGCCCGCCGAAAGGTGCCTGATTCCGCTTTTGCGGGAGATGCGCTGGCAGGGCAATGACCGGCTTCTTTTCGAGGCATTGCCGCACTTCGACCGGATTGAAACTTTCCAGGTCTTGCGGACCGTCCTCAGCCGCTTGACAGTCAAGACGACACCTTTTCATGGAAGTGCCGGGGAACTGACCCATGCACAGATGCCGTGTCTGCGTGTAACCAGGGACGACGTTCAGGTTCTCGTTGGAAAAACCGGAACGGGTGAGTTTCGCGCCTATTCCGGCCGTCAGGGAGAGGCAATTTCAGTTCCTGCTGCGGATATTCTGAAAAACGAGATCTATCTCGCGGCCGAAGACACTGAGGAACAGGGGCAGGTTCAAAATAACCGAAGCTGGTTCTCGACCGTATCCAAACGGTTCCGGACCAGTATCATCTCCATTCTGGCCCTCGGTTTTGTTCTCAACATTCTCGCTCTTGCACCGCCGTTGTTCATCATGGCGATCTACGACAAGGCAATGGGAGCAAAATCGACTGAAGTGCTTCTGACCATGGCGGTCGGCGTTGGAATCATTCTTCTGTGCGAAGTTGCGCTGCGCAGAATGAAGACATGGCTACAATCCTATCTCGGCGGACGGGTTGATGCGATTGTCGGCAACAAGACCTTTGAGCGCATACTGCATCTTCCATATGCGATGCTGTCCGAAGCGCCGATCGGCACCCAGGTCATGCGGCTGCGCTATTTCGACAGCGTGCGCGACATATTCCAGAGTTCGCTGTTCAACGCGATCGTCGATATTCCCTTCACGCTGATCTTCATTGTCGCGATCTTCCTGATCGGCGGACCTGTTGCGCTGCCGCCGCTCGCACTGCTGACCATCTACACGCTGCTGGCCGTTTATGTCCTGCCGAAGGTCCAGCGCGAAGTCGCTGCCGTTGGCGAGCAGAAGTCGAAACTCAACAGTTTCATGATCGAGACCTTTCGCAACCAGAGGGCTCTCAGGAACCTTTCTGTAGAAGATACCTGGCTGGAGCGATTTTCGGCGCTTTCCACCAACTTCAACAAACTCAACATCCATGCACGTCATATCACGCATGTGCTGCAGACACTGTCACAGACGCTGATGACCATTTGTGGTGTCCTGGTTCTGGGGATCGGGGCAATGCGAGTCATGGAAGGAGAAATGAGCCTGGGCGCCCTGATTGCCACAATGGCCCTCAGCTGGCGGGTTCTGAACCCGATGAACCAGGCATTTCTCAGCATCACGCAGCTCGCGCAAAGCCGCACGGTGATCGAACAGATAAACAACCTCATGAAAGTGCAGCTCGAGCGCGAGCCGGGGCATTTGCCGAAAATCACACGTGACATTCGCGGTGATCTGAAAGTGTCCTCACTTGTCCTCAGGTATCCAGGGGCAACGGAAGCCTCGCTGAAGGGCCTTGAGCTGACGGTGAAGGAAGGCGAAACCGTTGCCATCACGGGCCCGAGCGGCTCGGGCAAGACCGCGTTGTTCCAGGCTGTCATCGGCTTGTTCCAGCCCCAGGTGGGTTCCATCCTGTTTGACGGTCTGGATGTGCGCCAGCTTGATACCGCAGAGTGGCGCTCTTCCATTGGCTATGCACCCGACGATCTCGACTTCTTTTACGGCACGGTAAAACAGAATCTGCTGATGTCGGATCCGGGTGCTACCGACGAACGTCTGATCGAGGTTACCGGTAAACTTGGCTTGCTGTCCTACCTGGAGGAGAACTTTAATGGACTTGAAACGCGCCTCAATGGCGAGGTCCTGAAGCAAATCCCGGACAACATGAAGCAGCGAATTGTTTTGGCCCGTGCCTTCGTGAAGGCGGCACCGCTCTACCTGTTCGACAATCCGGGCACGCATCTCGATTTCGAGGGCGACAAGAAATTCATGGCGATGATCGAGGAACTCAAGGGCAAGGCGACTATCCTCATCAATACCCAACGGCCTAGCCACATGAAAATGGCCAACCGGGTGGTTGTGCTCAGAGGTGGCCAGATTGCGATGATGGGGCCACCGGAACAAGTAGTACCGGCACTCATGGGACAGACCGCGAAAGCCGGATAGGCAGCTTTCCTACCGAAGATACCAAAAAGCCCGCCGGGTTGCTCCGACGGGCTTTGTTATTTGGTGGTGCCGCTTCTTAGAAGACGGATTTTACTGCTTTCACGGTTGCATCAACAACCTTGTCGATTTCAGCTTCAGAAATGCACAGGGGAGGGGCGAACCCCAGGATGTCACCCTGCGGCATCGCCCGGCCGATGACGCCTTCCTTTAACAGGGCAGCTGCAACCTGTGGGCCGGTTTTGCTTGCCGGATCGAGATAGGTTCTGCTGGCCTTGTCCGATACAAATTCGATCGCGCAAAGCAGACCGTCGCCGCGGATGTCGCCAACGTTGGCGTGATCTCCGAGCGCATTCGTAAGTGCATTCTTGAAGTAGCTACCTGCGGATCCGGCATTCGCCACCAGACCGAGACTGTCGATAAGCTTGAGGTTCGCAACGCCGGCTGCGGCACCGATCGGGTGTGCGGAATAGGTCCACCCATGGCCGATCGGACCAAATTCGTCGGTACCGTCCTCCAGCACCTTCCAGACCTTGTCGGAAACGATGGAGCCGGACAGGGGAGCATATGCCGATGTCAGGCCTTTTGCGATGGTGATGAAATCCGGCTGAATACCGTAGTGGTCTGACCCGAACATCGTGCCGAGACGTCCAAAGCCTGAAACAACTTCATCTGCAATCAGCAGAATGTCGTGTTTCTTGAGCACGGCCTGAATGGCCTCCCAGTACCCGCTTGGGGGCGGTACGATCCCGCCCGTACCAAGGGCCGGCTCGCCAATGAAGGCTGCAATGGTGTCAGCGCCTTCGCGTTCGATCAGGGCTTCCAGGTCAGCAACGCAATAGGCAACAAATTCTGCTTCGGACTGGGAAAGGTCTTCCCTGCGGAAATAGTCGGGCGCGACCGTGTGCAGAACCTGTGAAAGCGGCAGATCGAACTTCTTGTGAAACAACTCGAGGCCTGTGAGAGAACCGGTCATCAGGCCCGAGCCGTGATAGCCGCGCCAGCGCGAGATGATCTTTTTCTTCTCCGGGCGGCCGAGAATGTTGTTGTAGTACCAGACAAGCTTGATGTTGGTTTCATTCGCATCAGATCCGCCCAGTCCGAAATAGACCTTGGACATGTGGTCGGGCGCTCGCTCCATCACCATTTGTGCAAGCGTGATGGAGGCTTCGGTGCCGTGGCCGACGTATGCGTGGTAATAGGCCAATTCACGAGCCTGCTCCGCAATGGCGTCAGCAATTTCGGAACGGCCATAGCCGACGTTGACGCAATAAAGTCCGGCGAATGCGTCCAATAGCTTGGTGCCGTCACGGTCTTCGATATAGACGCCGCTGCCACCGGTGACGATCCGGTTAGGGCTCTCTCCGCGCGCATGTTGGGCAAGATGGGTCGAGGGATGGAAGAAGTTCTCTCTGTCCCAGGCATCCAGTTGGTCGTTCTTGAGCATATTCAAGTCCTTCTAGTGTTGGTTGGGCCAGGTCAGCTCCAGTCCCGGCAGACGTATTTGATTTCGGTGAAGGCCTCCAGTCCGTAGCGGGCACCTTCGCGGCCAAGGCCGGATTGTTTCACGCCTCCAAAGGGGATCGGATAGCCGGTCACTTTTGTGCGATTGACGGCAACCATGCCGTATTGAAGCGCGCGGCTTGCACGGTAGATGCGGCGCGGGTCCTGCGTGTGGAGATAGGCGATAAGGCCGTATTCGGTGTCGTTTGCCCGTGCGATGGCGTCCTCCTCCTTATCGAAGGCTGCCAGGGCTGCCACCGGACCAAATGTTTCTTCCCGGAAAATCGATGCATCAGCGGGAACGTCCGCCAGAACGGTCGGCTGAAAAAACAATGGCCCGGCCGTGTGACGGTGGCCACCGGTGAGGAGGCGCGCACCTCGAGCCAGTGCATCTCGAACGTGGTCCTCCTGCTTGGCAACCGCCCGCTCATGCATCAGCGGTCCGATGTCAGGGTCTTCAAGCCCTGGTCCGACAGACAAGGCTTCAACACGGCTGGTGAAGGTTTCGCAAAACGCCTGGTAGACCGGTCTTTCAACCAGAATGCGATTTGCCGCGAGGCAATCCTGACCGGATGTTGCGAATTTTGCGGCGATTGCCTGATCGACGGCATGGTCAAGATCAGCATCTGCAAACACGAGGAAGGGGGCGTGACCGCCGAGTTCAAGCACAAGTCGTTTTACAGTCTGAGCACCCTGCGAATAAAGAAGCCGTCCGATACCCGTCGATCCGGTGAAGGAAACCGCCCTGACGCGCGGGTCTGACATCCACGGCTTCACGATGTCTTCCGCGTTCCCGGGAAGCACGTTGAAAACACCTGCCGGAAGCCCTGCCTGGTCAGCAAGTTCAGCTAGTGCCAGTGCGGAATACGGCGTTTCCTGTGAAGGGTGCACGACAACGGTACAGCCGGCAGCGAGTGCGGCAGCTGCTTTTCGTGTGATCATCGCGCACGGAAAGTTCCACGGAGTGATCAATGCGGCAACGCCAACAGGTTCCCGCCAGACTTCCATCTCTGCGTCAGGCAAGTGGGAAGTGATGCTCTCGATATTCGGTCGTTTGGCCTCTTCGGCGTAAAACGATACGAAGGAGGCTGCATAATCGATCTCGCCGCGGGATTCCGAAAGTGGTTTTCCCTGCTCACGCGTCATCAGACGTGCCAGATCTTCCCTGTTTTCCAAGATCAAGTCGTGCCAGGCCAACAGAAAGGATGCTCTTTCCTGAGGCAGCAAGGTGGACCAACTCGAAAAGGCGTCATTGGCGGCATCGATAGCTTCGGCGGATTGTGCGCTGGAAAGAGATGTCACTTCTCCGAGAAGACTTCCATCCGCCGGATCGGTTACTTGAAACACGGCACCATCACGTGCCGCTGCCCAACGTCCATCGACATAGGCGAAGTGCTTTACCAGGTGACGGTTGTCGATCAGGTGAAAAAGCGAGCTTTCAAGGGATGTCTCGGCAAGGATTCGGGACTGCATGGCGTTGCTCTCCAAAGTGGTGAGCAGAGCCTAGAATGGCACCCGGGAACGAAACGCCTTTTCTTGACAAGCTTGGCAGCTGTTTCGTTCTTATTCGGAGTTGTCAGCAGTTGTATCTGTTCCAAGCATCCCGGCCAGCAACATATCCAGTGCTGGAGCAGCGCTCTGTTTCACCGGTTTTGTCACCACGTAAGTGAAGTAGCGAACGACGCCAAGGCCGCGGTCCAGCAGGGCATCCATGAACCGCTGATAGCTGTCGATGTCACGCGTGACGGTCTGCATCAGATAATCGAGCCCGCCACCGATCGCCCAGCAGGCAACGACTTCATCGCAATTGCGGATTGCCCGCTCAAAGGCCTGAAAATATTCGGCGCGGTGATGTTCCAGTTCGAGCGTCACGAAAACGGTGACATGAGGCGCGAGATTCTTGAGCGAGAAACGCGCGCCATATCCTTCGATGATACCAGCAGCCTCAAGCCTCTCAAGACGCTTCCAGCATGGGCTCGGGCTAAGATTTATACGCTTTGCGAGATCCGCTTTGGAAATGCGTCCTTCCTTGGCAAGTACCTTCAGGATTTCCAGATCTCGGTTGTCCAGTTTCAGCATCAATGTCTCTTGCCGGTTCAGGAAACGAGCATCGTGCCCGCATTTGCCTTCTTGACCTTGCCAAGAGACAGCGTGGCAATGGCCGTATCCTGAACGCCGGTGCCGGTCAAATCGCAGACGGTGATATCGGCATCACCAGTCCTGCCTTGCGCCTTGCCTGAAACAATCTCACCGAGTTCACGTACACGGCTCACATCCTGCAAGGTGCGGTTCTCAAGGGCGGAACGCAGCTCTCCGAGTTTTTCGCATTGGCTTATCCGATCGCAGACCAGGACATCGGCCTTAGCCAGGATCTCCGGGGCAAGTTCATTCTTGTCCTCCTGATCAGATCCCATTGCAGTGATATGCAAGCCGGGATGCAGACAATCTGCGCCCAGGATAGCCTCCTTCGCAGGGGTCGTGGTGACGACAAGTTGGCTGTCGGCAACCAGTTGCTGCCGATCCTCGGTTGCGACCACGTCTATCCCGAGCGCTGCAGACATATCCTTGGCCAGGGCTCTGGCCTTGTCACGGTCTCGTCCCCAGACCAGCGCCCTTTCCGCGGGCCGCACCTTTGCTGCCGCAATCAGCTGCAGCCTGGCCTGAACGCCGGTTCCCAGAATGCCGATCGTTGAAACGACTGCAGGTGCAAGGTGGCGTGCCGCAACCGCTCCGGCTGCAGCCGTGCGGATGTCGGTCAGATAACCATTGTCCAGATAGACAGCCTGAACCAGACCGGTTTGCGCCGAAAAAAGCACCATCAACCCGTTGAGACTTGAAAGCCCGAGAGCAGGGTTATTGAAAAAGCCGGGAGATACCTTGATCGCGAAACCGTCGAGACCTGGCACGTAGGCGGTTTTCACATCAACTTCCGCATTCACCTCCGGCAGGGCCATGGACAGCACGGGAGGCATCACGACTGTTCCGGTTGCCAGCTTTGCAAATGCTTTTTCAATGCAGTCGATGACTTCAAGATCAAGATGAACAGCCCGGCGCAGATCGGCCTCGTTCACCAGCCTGATTTCATGCGCCATAGCGTTTTCCCTCCAACAGATAGTCCCCAAGCATAACGTCCTGACCGGTCACGACTTTTGTGAATTGAACCATGTCGACATTTCGACCCGTAATGATTGTTGCGACCGGGCCTTTTGGCTCGGTCAGCTTTCCGGCCAGGACTGCTGCAATGCCAACCACGCAAGCGCCTTCCGCGACATGACTATCCTCGTAATAAAGAGCCTGCATGGCCCGGTAGATTTCGCCTTCAGTTACCAGAATGATTTCGTCCAGAAGATCCCGGCACATTGCGAACGAAAGCCGGTTATCGAGGCCTATGCCGCCTCCAAGCGAATCCGCGAGGCTTGCCACCTCTGGCACTTCCACTGGCCGGCCGGCGTCTATCGATGTCTTCATCGCCGCGCCTCTGTCCATGGTCAGTCCGACAACCCGGACCTGTGGATTGATGGATTTAGCCGCAAGCGCGACACCCGCGGCAAGCCCGCCTCCCGACAGGGGAACCAAAAGGGTGTCGAGGTTTGGAACATCTTCCAGAATCTCAAGCCCGATGGTGCCTTGGCCTGCAATCACGTATGGATCGTCGAACGGTGAGATTTCAAAGACGCCAGTTGCCTGAGCCAGCTTACGGCACTCGGCAAGGGCATCGTCCTGGCTGTTGCCGACGATCCGAGTTTCAGCCCCAAGGGCTCTGATGCCATCCAGCTTGGTCTGCGGAACCAGGGATGACATGCAGATCACGGCCTTCAATCCAAGTTCCCGTGCCGCATAGGCAACACCGCGGCCATGATTTCCGGTCGAACAGCATGTGAGCGTCGTGGTGCCTTCGGGCGCATTGCGGGCCGCATTCGTTGCACCGCGCAACTTGAAGGCGCCTGTTGGCTGCATCGTCTCCATCTTCAGGAAAAATGGCTGTCCGGTTTGTTCTGTCATGAATCGCGAGGGCAGGAGGGGTGTCCTGACCACTCGCCCGGCGATGGCTCTTCGCGCTTCGAAAATATCCGTAAGCGTCAGTTGCATGGACTGTTTCCGGTATCGCTCGTGGTCATCATGAAGATCCTGCAAGGGGGAACATTCTCATTTGTGTACAAATGACCCAAAAAGTGCAAGCGATGATATTCGGATGTGTTTATTTTCTTGATTTCTGAAATGGCTGAGTTCTTATTTGTGTACAAATAAACGACGAGGCCCAATCATGCCAGGTCACGACCTTCCTTTCAGCAGTGCCGAGTATCAACGCCGTCTCGATCTTGTCCGTACCGACATGTCCAAACGGGGAATAGATGTCCTGTTTCTCGAGGACCCTTCCAATATGGCCTGGACCACAGGCTATGACGGATGGTCTTTCTATGTGCATCAGGGGGTCGTTGTCTTTCTGGACGAAGAACCGATCTGGTGGGGACGCAGGCAGGATGCCAATGGTGCCCGTCGAACTGTCTGGATGGACGACGCACGCGTCGCTTCCTACGCCGATCATTTCATTCAGTCGTCTGAACGACACCCCATGCAGGACCTTGCCAGGCTGCTGGAATTGAGGGGATACGCAAACAAGAGGATTGGCGTTGAACTTGAGAACTACTACTTCTCGGCTAAGGCGTTCCTGACGCTGCAGGGTGAGTTGCCGAACGCTGAATTCATCGACGCCACAAGCATGGTCAACTGGTTGAGGGCGGTCAAATCCGACGAAGAACTCGTGTTCATGCGCAAGGCAGCCAGGATTTCCGAGAAAATCATGGACGGCGTCTTGGAGCGTGTTGTGCCGGGTATGCGCAAGGCCGACCTTGTTGCAGAGATCTACGCCGACGCCATCCGAGGATTAGACGACGCCTGGGGGGACTATCCAGCTATCGTGCCGCTGCTTCCCAGTGGCGCGGATGCGTCCGCTCCGCACCTGACGTGGGACGGACGTTTCATGCAGGAAGGGGAGGCGACATTTTTCGAACTCTCCGGCTGTTTCCGGCGCTATCATGCCCCGTTGTGCCGCACCGTTTTTCTTGGCAAGCCGGAACAGTACCTGCTTGATGCCGAGAAGGCGTTGGTCGAGGGGCTCGAAGCCGGCCTGGACACCGCAAGGGCCGGCAATACCGCGGGTGACATCGCACGTGCCTTGGCGAAGCCTCTTGAGGCCGCGGGGATCGAACGCGGCGCGCGGGCAGGGTACCCGATCGGCATTTCCTATCCACCTGATTGGGGCGAACGCACGATTTCCATTCGCGAAGAAGACAACACCGTTCTGAAGCCCGGCATGACCTTTCACTTCATGCCGGGGCTTTGGATGGATGGGTGGGGACTGGAAATCACAGAGAGCATCCTCATCAAGGAAAACGGACCTGCAGAATGCCTGTGCAACAGGCCGCGCAGATTGTTCGTGAAGTCCTGAGGTGAATATGCGCTCGGACTTGTTGACCCGAACGATTTCCATACTGGATCGCCTGATCGGTTTTCCGACGGTTTCGGCAGACAGCAATCTTGAATTGATCAGCTTTGCCGCGACCCTGCTTCGTGAAGCTGGTGCGCACGTGACGGTTTCCAAGGATGCGACCGGCAAGAAAGCCAACCTGTTCGCAACAATTGGCCCAAATGTCTCCGGCGGAATTGTCTTGTCAGGGCACACGGACGTCGTCCCGGCAGATCCCGTGGAATGGACCTGCAACCCGTATCAGATGCGCGAAGAAGGCGGCTTGCTCTACGGGCGAGGCAGTTGCGACATGAAAGGCTATATCGCTGCGGTCCTCGCGAAATCGCAGGACTATGCGCTACTCGACCTGAAACGGCCGCTGCATGTCGCCTTGACCTATGATGAGGAAGTCGGCTGCTTTGGCGCAAGGCATCTGGTTGAGGAACTGAAGCGCAGTGATATTCGTCCCTCCGTAGCGATTATCGGTGAGCCGACGGAAATGCGGGTCATTGAGGGGCACAAGGGGTGTTACGAATATACGACAGCGTTCCACGGCACCGATGGGCATGCCTCCGAACCGGACAAGGGTGTCAACGCTATCCACGTCGCCGCCGCTTTCATCACCAGGATGATGGAACTGGCAGAAACCATGAAGGACAAGTCAGGTCCGGACAGCGAGCGCTACTCACCGCCGTGGACGACACTTCAGGTTGGCCGGATAGACGGCGGCTCTGCACGCAATGTCATTGCTCGGCATTGCGCGGTGGAGTGGGAAATGCGCCCGGTTCGGATGCAGGACGCACTCGAGATAAAGTCTGCCCTGGAAGCCTATTGCCAGGACGTGCTGCTGCCTCAAATGACGTCCGTCTATCCCGACGCTGAGATTGTCACCGAAATTATAGGAGAAGTCGCCGGACTGGCCGTGATGCCGGAAAATGAAGCAAGGGACATTGTTACATCGCTCACTGGCGCGAACCTGTGTGATGTCGTTTCATTTGGCACCGAGGCCGGGTTGTTTCAGGCCCTGGGGCTTTCTGTTGTGGTTTGTGGCCCGGGCTCCATCGCACAGGCGCACAAGCCTGATGAATATCTGGCCGTTGACCAGCTCGATAAATGTCTCGACATGCTCACGGGACTGGAAAGGACCTTGTTACAGGCCTCATGACCGATCAGGACATAACAGCGACGGCCGACGTTGCAGACTTGTTGAACCAGGCCGCAAGCGCTCAGGAACGGTTTCAGATCATGTATTCCGTTCTGAGAGACCGGATCTGCATGCTTGTCTATCCGCCTGGAACGCAACTGAGTGAAGAGGCGTTGGCATCCGAATTCGGTGTCAGTCGCTCGCCATTGCGCAAGGCGCTGCAGATACTCGAAGCAGACGGGTTGTTATTGTCGCAGCAAGGCGTAGGCACACTGGTGACTGAAGTGGATCTGGAAGAGCTGGCGCAGGTCTACGAACTCAGGCTTGAGCTGAATGAATTGACCGGCAGGTTGGGCCCGCGTTCTCTCGACTCGGAACTGGAAGCCACATTCAACAGTCTCAAAATTCGGGCGGAGCGATTGAGCTCAACGCCGGATCGTGCGGTTTTTGCCCGACTCAATATCGATTTCTTTCAGGCCTTTTTGCAGCTCACACTGAATATGCCGCTGCGCGAAGTTTCTGAAAAGCTGTTCTACAAGACCTGTCGCATCTGGCTGACTTTGATAGATGAGAAGGACCTGCCAACAGAGGTCGCCATCTTCTGCGGCGAAATCGCGGAAATTTCGAATGCTGTGCGACTTGGAGACTTCCAGGCCGCAGCCTTGATTAGGCGAGCACATCTCTCCATGGGGTTCAACCGACTGAAAACCGCAACACGACAAAGCACCGACCGGAAGGCTGGTTAGCCAAGGGCTTCTTGGAGTTTTGGGGGTTGCTTGAACGAATAAGACCGCCCCCGGAAGCGATTGTGGTGGGATACAATCAGTTGCTTCCGGGAGCGGCCCGGGCTTTCAAAGAAGATGAACGAACTTCTTTGAACGGGTAATCCTTTCAATAGCCTCAAACAAAAGTGGCGTTTTCACCTCAAATATGCTCGGTGTGCCTAGTTATTCCTAAAAAATTCAGTGTCTCTTTGCCATTTTCGTCAGTTTTCTGACTGTAGAAGTCGTGATCTTGCAATCGGATTCTACGTTTCGCTGAACGTATTTTCCTTTTTCGAGAGAATATTCGAGAAATACACTAAGTTCGTTTGCATGAGCGACAAGCACTCTGTGACCGGAAACCACTGTGTCAGTTACTTCCAGATCCTGACCCCAGGCCCAGCCACCATAAGAAGTGCCACCATTCGACCTGAGGACGATTTCGAAAAAATTGCCCCCGTCGCTTTCAGGCATTTTGAAAACGAGATCCAGATTGTCTTCGTCGTCTTTCGTCGGCTCTCCCGCACCAAGCCAGACAGAACTGATATTTGCAGAGATCAAATCGCCAAGAGGATAAAATGGGGAACCTTCGTACCAAAGAAATTCCGTAATAACGGACCCTATGTCATTAGCCCTCTCAAATGGTCGTACATTGTCTCCGTACCCTGCATAGGTCCTCCTGAAGGAGATCTTACCAGACATGAATGGTTTCCTTACTATCTGATAATACGTAGTTTTTGCTATTGGCCGCGAAGTGTGATCACTCTTCGTCCCTTCGGCAAAGCTACATTCCCAATAGCGCCGTCACACAGGCGTGACTCCGTCACGGCAGTGCTGTTCTTCTGTGGGGGGAACTGTGTTAGAAAAAATTACCAGGGGGCAACGTGATGAATAAAAGTAGTTCAGCCACTAATATTCGACTACTTGGCGTTCCGTCAGTGTATTACTCGCGGAATACCCCGTTTCCTGCCAAGGGATACGCGTTGCTTGCAGTATTGTTGCTTGTTCCTGGCAACGAGCTTGCGCGTCAAAAGGCGGCTGCCCTGCTTTGGGAGGATGTCGCCCAAACCAGGGCCATGGCAAACCTCAGGCAATTGCTTGTGAGGGTTCAAAGCAAGCAGCCCGAAGCCGGACCGCTCATTGAAACAACCCAGACCAGAATCAGTCTTGGTCCCGGGGCGCAAAGTTCCGACCTGGCCGCTTTTCTCCAGTCCTGCAAGGCAACCGATCTTGAAGGCATGATGGCCGGGATAGAGCAGTTCACCGGCGAACTGCTCGATGGCATGGAGTTCGAAGGTGAACAGCTGAACCTTTGGCTGCTGACCGAGCGCGCGAGCCTGAGGGAGAAACTGTTTAACAGAGCAGCAGCAGCCCTTGAGGAAACGACACGCTTTGGAGCGGATCGTGGCGGCAACATCGGCAAGATCGCTGATCGGCTTCTGGCTTTCGAACCTGACAGCCCCGAATGCTATCGTATCATTTCAAAAGCTTATGGCAGGTGTGGCGATCAGGATGGTGTCGATCGTATCGACCGGTTGATGAATTCGGTTCTCAATCCTGCCTTGCCTCGTGTGCCTGGTAATACAAGCAGCAAGCCTTCAGGAACAGTCTGGGTCGCACCGACGGGGGTCAAACCGGTTGAGGAGCGTCCGGCACCTCCCAAACCACCGGTTCCGCGCGTTGCCTTTTCGTCGCCCCGCCACATCGATCAACATCCGGATGCGCAGCTTGCCGAGGCATTCGTCGAGGATGTCGCGAACAGTTTTTCCAGGTTCAAGACATTTGTCGTGGTCTCGCCGTTCAGTACGATGCGTGACTTTCGCGGCGGCAATGTAAGCAACTGGGAAAAAATTCGGTCCAACTACTCCGTGCAGAGTTTTCTGCTCCCGGGCAGCCAAAAGATTTCCTTTACCGTTATCGATGACGGCACAGGGGAGATCATCTGGTCTGCGGAGTATTCGATGGAGCCGGAGGACCTTCACTATACCTTCCGGCTTCTTGCAAAAACCGTGGCAGCCAATCTCGCCCAGCAGATCGAGCGACAGATGCTCGACTCCGGCCGATCGATAAATGCCCAGAGCTATCTGCACGTCTTGCGGGGGCAGAACCTCATCAAGACCTGTAATTTGAGCATGATTCGCCGGGCCAGAAAGGAATTCCGGCAAGGCCTCACGTACGACAAGGACCTGTCCATCGCCCGCGCTCGCATAGCGCAGACAATGCAACTGGAATGGTTGCTGCTCGGGGGGACGGATCCGCACCTCCTTCACCGCGCCAAGGCGGAAGCGGACGCAGCCATCGAGATCGATTCGACGGCCGGTATCGGCTACTGGATGGCTGCGGTCATCGCGCTTTATCAACGTGATTACGCGACCTCGGAAGCCAAGTTCCAGGAAGCCGAAACCTTGAGCCCCAACTCTTCGGATCTGCTCATACAGCACGCAGATGCGCTTGCGCATTTCGGCAAGCCCAAGGACGCCTGGAACCGTTTCAAGCACGCGATCGATCTCAATCCACTTGCACCGGACATCTACTGGTGGGCGGGTGCGAGCATCGCCTTCAAGCTGGCCGACTACGCAGAGGCCGTCCGACTGTGCAAGCAGATGGATGACGAGGAACCCGCGTTGCGCATCCTGACGGCAAGCCTCGCTCTAGACGGGCAAATTGAGAGCGCAAGACAATATGCACGGCGTCTCATGGATGTTTATCCGGGGATGACCGCGCAGGAAATCAGTCGCTTCATGCCAGACAAGAACCCAGAGAACAGCAAGATCTTTCTGGAAGGTCTGAAACTCGCCGGCTTCGATTAAGTAAAACCATTTACAGGAGAAAATTATGCCTAATTCGTCATTTTACGTGATCGGAAAACGTGGTCACGGTGTTGTTTTTTTGCGGATGGATCCGCTGCGCGTATCTCGTGTGTCGCACCAGACAATTCTGGCTTACGAAGCGCAAAACGCCGGTGTCGACGGCTATGCACGCATCGCCGCTGCTGCCCGGGTTCTGTTCGCCGAAAGTGACGGCAATCCGGAAACAAGCCTCAGCCAGGTCGAGTCGGAAGGTATCTACCAGGCTATCAAGCAGGGCAGCACGATCTCGGATGTCGATTTTGCATTCCTCACTGATGTCGATGACAGCGATTGGGACCTCAACAGAATGAGCTGGGCGCCGATCCAGGATCCGGTTTCCAAGACCGGCTCCGGTTCTGATTCCGGAAATCCCGACACGCTTCAGGATGCCGTGCTTTCGGACGATTGATCCGGAAGGCGCCTGACTGACAAAATCGCACCGCTACAGGAGGTATCCGCTGTGCAATCCGATCCTTTCTCTCCGCAATTCCTGCGCAGCTTCGGCATAACCAGATTGGGTGAGATCACCGGGCTGGACACGATCGGGATACCGGTCTGGTTCGCAACCAGGCCAAATTCCAGGTCTCTTTCCGTTTCCCAGGGAAAGGGTGTGACCAACGATCAGGCGAAGATTTCAGCGATCATGGAAGCCGTGGAATGTGCTGTCGCCGAACAACCGCGACAGCACGTCACGGAGTTCGCGACGATCGAAGACATGGCGCGACAGCAAAGGAGCGTCATTCCGTTCTTTGATCTAGCAAGGGTCAACCCGCATCAGCTCGATCCGACCCGCCAGCGCGCCTGGGTTCCTGGAACGTCCCTGATATCCGGCGAGCAACGCTTCGCGCCCTACGAATTGGTCGGGATGGACATGCGTAGCGACATGCCTTGGGACCGTCATGCCTTCCGTATGACATCCCAGGGGTTGGCGGCGCATTTCTCGATCGACAAGGCCATCGAACACGCCCTGCTCGAACTCGTGGAACATGACGCGTCCAGTGTGGTCGATACTTTCGGTTTGTTCGTCAACAATATCCGGGAGGTCACCGACTACGAGGGCGCGAACGCCGATCTAGACGCCATTCTGGAGAAGGTCTCAAAAGCCGGCCTTGATCTTCACATATATGCTCTTCCAGGACGCGTGAAACTTCCGGTCATTGCCGCTGTCATCTCTAGGCAGGTGAATGGGCCATCCGGTGTCATTTCGCGTGCTCCTGCCGGAATTGCCTGCCGGACGAACGTTGCCGAGGCGATACTCGCAGCCTTGCTTGAAGCGGTGCAGTCACGTCTGACGGACATCGCCGGTGCGCGCGACGACCTTGCGATGGATCGTTTTCAGCAGTCCAAGGATGGCGTAGCCAGGAACCAGCCACCACTTATTCCTCTTGCCAAACTTGAGGCTGAGTTCCGCCCTGCAAGACAGTCGTCCATGGGGTGGCAGGATGTCCTGAAGCTGATGCGGGCGGCCGGCATTGAAGATGCCTACATGTTCCCGCTCAAATCGCCGGTCCCGGACGTGCACGTGGTGAGGACGATCGTTACAGGCCTTGACGCACATTCCGGCAGCTTCTCCGAAATGTCCATGAACTCGATACTGCTGACGACAGAAGTGCTGAGCACTGCATGTTGAAACCCGTCGTTTTTGCAGGACCGAGCGTTCACGGCTTGGCCGGCGATCTTTTTGACGACCTGGACGTATTCCCACCTGCGGCACGCGGAGACATTCTGCGAGCCGTGGGGCAGGGGCGCCGCGTGATCGGATTGATTGATGGTTACTTCAACTCCACCCCTTCTGTCTGGCACAAGGAAATCCTGTTCGCCCTACAGGAGGGGTGCAGGGTGTACGGCGCGGCCAGCATGGGCGCATTACGGGCTGCAGAGTGTTTTCCATTCGGGATGGTTGGTGTCGGGGCAATTTTTGCAGACTATCAAGCGGGAAGGCGTCAATCGGATGCGGATGTTGCTGTTTCGCACGCTCCGGCAGAACTGGCCTATTGCCCGCTGACACTGGCGCTGGTGGATGCGGAGGCGACGCTGTCTGCAGCTTTGAAAGGCGGGTTCATAGCCGAAAGCGCACATGATGCATTGCTGAAAGCTGCAACCGGTCTGCATTTTTCCACGCGAACCTGGGTGCGCGTGCTGAGCGAAACAGGACTTTCCGAAGCTGAAAGCGCTCACTTTCTGAAGTGCCTGCCCGAGTTCGAGCAGAGCTTGAAACGGCAAGATGCTCAAAAGCTCCTGACCAATCTGAAAGAGAACATCGAGATTGAGACGCATGATGGTCAGGACAGTTGGAAAATACAGAACACCCTTTTTCTCAAGTCACTTGAAAAAGAAGTTCTCGGCAGGTGACAGCTAATGAAAATGGAGATTGTAAAAGCCAGGACCACATGGTCAATCGTGCCGGATTGTGGCGGTCTGATTGAAACGATAGCGATCTCACTACCTCAAAAGGTTTTTGATCCCGGCAATCCTCACGCCGAAAAGATACTCGCCGCGATCGGAAATTTGCTCAAGGCCATGCCTTCGAGCGTTTCAATCCTGGTATTTGCAGATTCATTTAACGAGGTGGCTGCAAGAAACTGGATCGAAACACAAACCGAGTGTCGCTATGACATTGTCGTGGCAGGCGCTAGGCCGCTTGAAAGTGCAGATATTTGGGCACAGGATTCCATACTGGTACAAATGCGAGGCAACGACCTGCGGATTGCCGCTCCAGCATGCGACTGGCCCAGGGGCAACTTGCCGGGGTTACTGGCCGAACACCTTTCTGTCTCCTGCCACGATCTGCCACTCTTTTTGCCGGGTGGAGACCAGATCGTTGGTGAGGGCTTTCGTCTCATCGGTCACACAAGCCGGTTGAGATCAGCCTCCAGCAAGTATCGCGGTGACAGCACTTTGCTTGCCGCAGATCGGCGTATCGGTGAACTCGATAACAGACCTGTCTGCTATTGGGGATACCGAAGACAAGACCTGTTCGAAAAGCCCGCCGTCGATGCTCAAGAAAGCGGGGTCGGCAAGAACACTGCAGATTCTAACCGTGAGGGAGACCTGGACTGGCAAACAGCGAATGATTTGCTCGTAGACCTTTCATTTTCTCATTTGCGGCCGGATCTGGTTACGACCATTGAGCGGTGCGAAAGCCATGTCGACAGATATGTTTCTCCAACAGGTTTGCGCCACAACGGCAAGCACTTGTTATTGCTGGCAGACCCGGTGGCCGTGGCCCCAGAAGCCATCAGCAAGGCGAAGCGGGAAAAGAGACTTCTCGATGCGTCGGAACATTGGTTGAGGGACCAGGGTTTCGAAATCATCCGCAATCCAGTTCCCTTTGGGGTCGACGTAAAGAACGCAGTCAGACCGCGGCTCTACAACAACGTTCTTCTGGAAAATGCGTTACGAGAGGGAAATGGCAAACCAATCATGTGGTTGCCATGCTTCGGCGAAGACAGCAGATTCACGGAATTCGATGCGGAGAACGCCAGGATCTGGAAGGATCTCGGCTTCGATCCCAAGCTGGTCTTCGGCTGGGAAAGCCTTGCCCATGCAAATGGCGCACTGCGCTGTGCCAGCAAGGTAATCAGACGGCAAGCGACTTGATCGAACGGAACTAGATGCAAACCGACACGGACACGTGTGTCTTCAGCATCAGGCTAGTTTTTTCAGAAGAAGAGGTTGGCTGGGGAACCTGGATTCGAACCAGGACTAACGGAGTCAGAGTCCGTGGGTCTACCGTTAACCTATTCCCCAACAATGCTCATAAGGCGAGCTGCCAATCGTCGGTACAGGGCGAAATGATTGGTCGCTCTCGATTGGTGTGCCGCATATACATCCATCACATTCACGATTGCAAGACCCGTCGACGACTTTTTTGTGAAATTGCATGCCTGTGGAAAGTCTCGCGAAAGACTGTATGCATTCGTTTCAAGGAAAGCTTTTCCGGCGAGGGGCAACCTGTTACAGTTTTGTCAACGAAAGACGCAGTCCCCAGCAGCGCCCCGTGAAAAACGGCGGCAGCACTGGAGATCTGAAAGGCAAAAACGTGACTCAGTCAGGTCAGGAACCGCCCGAGAAAGGGCGTCGTACCCCTGATGTGTCCGGAACCAGCGGGGCTTCCAGGGAGCCCGGGGGAACATCCAGACGACGCCGAAAGCGCAAGTCTGGCAAGCGCCCCAAAGGCAACTCTGCGACACAGGCAAACGGTGTCGTCAACGGAGTGCCTGATACGGACGGGCGAATTCCGTCCAGTGCTGTGACCGGACCCGTCGATCAAGCACTCGCCGCGCAGGAACAGCCTGCGCGAAAGAGTGAGGGTGCGTCCACTTCCCAGAAACGTCGCAAAAAACGGAAGCGCGGGCGGGCAGCCGGTGGTGAGGGCGTGCAAAACGTCCAGGCAGGCGGACTGAACCAGGATGGTGCGGAACGACAACCTGACACCACGACGAGCCTGAAGGGAAAGAAGGCAGCCCGTAGACGCGGCCGACGGCGCAAACAGTCCGCCAACGGAGCGGAATCAGTCCCTGTTGCACGGACAAACGATGGCGACATCGTTGTCAGCTCAAAGACACTCGAAAAGAGTACCGGTACACCCTCCCACCGTAATCATGAATTGCGCGTGCGTCGGGATGGTGAAAATCGCCCGTCAGCAAGCCGGAAGGAACAGGTCGACGGTTCTCGTAATCCTGCACCATATGATCGGTCTACGGGCAGGAACAACTCACCGCTTTATGCCGCGCTTGATCTTGGGACCAACAATTGCCGTCTTTTGATCGCCAGACCTGAAGATCGCGGATTTCGTGTGGTCGACGCCTATTCCCGAATAGTGCGCCTCGGAGAAGGTGTCGGATCGAACAGAATGTTGAGCGATGCGGCCATGGAGCGGGCAATCGATGCTCTTGCCCAATGCCACCGGAAACTTGCCGACAGAGGGGTTGCTCGCTCAAGGCTTATCGCGACAGAGGCCTGCCGGGCAGCCGAAAATGGAGCTGACTTCATCGAAAGGGTGAAGGCGGAGACAGGTTTGGCGCTCGAGGTCGTGAACCGCGAGACAGAGGCCCGCCTGGCAGTCGCCGGATGCGCTTCGCTTGTGGATCACGACGCCGATGGCGTGATTCTGTTCGATATCGGCGGAGGGTCCTCGGAGATAGTCTGGCTGGACCTGCGCAACCGTTGTGGCGCTCGGGGCTATGCATTGACCCGCTTCATCCGGTCTTGGATCTCGTTGCCGGTCGGCGTCGTCAACCTTGCAGAGCGGCACGGCGGTGTTCACGTGACACCGGATATCTTCGAAGCCATGATTGAAGATGCCGCCGAACATCTGGCAGCGTTCAATCTTGCTAATAACCTGACCGAAGCTATCGCGTCGGGCAGGGTTCATATGCTCGGAACATCTGGTACGGTCACCACACTGGCCGGTGTCCATCTGGGCCTGAAACGTTATGACAGGCGCAGGGTCGACGGTACCTGGCTGGAAGATGGGGACGTCTCCAGAATGATTGATCAGCTGCGCGACATGCCTTATGAGGCACGCGTGGATAATCCATGCATTGGTGCGGATAGGGCTGATCTTGTTCTGGCAGGTTGTGCCATCCTGGAAGCTATCCGCCGCCGCTGGAGTTGCTCACGTCTGCGCGTCGCGGACAGAGGACTTCGCGAAGGCATTCTTACAGAATTGATGGCGGCCGATGGTGTCTGGTCGCACCGCAAAAACGGCTCCCGGCATAATCGCGGGCGCCAAGGGAACAGAACATGAATCAGGGCAAAAAGGGAACAGGCGACCGAGGTCTCCACGTCAAGGTGAAGACGTCCGCTGGTCGGCGCGAATCCTCCACGCGTTGGCTGCAGAGGCAATTGAACGATCCATACGTGCGCCGCGCGAAGATGGACGGTTACAGGTCGCGAGCTGCCTACAAGCTGATAGAGATCGACGACAAGCACAAATTGCTGAAACCCGGTTACCGGGTGGTCGACCTTGGTTGCGCACCGGGTGGCTGGTGTCAGGTTGCGGTGGAAAGGGTACAGTCCTCCGTGGAAGCGCCCAAGGTGGTCGGGATCGACTATCTGGAAATGGACCACGTGAGAGGAACGACATTCCTGCAAAAAGACTTCCTGGACGACGATGCTCCAGCCGCCTTGCTGGAAGCACTCGGTGGCCACAAGCCCGATGTCGTTCTGTCCGACATGGCGGCGCCGACCACCGGCCACAAGCAGACCGACCATTTGCGCACGACGCATCTTTTCGAGATCGCAATCGATTTCGCGAGACGCAACCTCGTTCCGGGCGGCTCGTTCCTGGCGAAGGTTTTTCGGGGCGGGACGGAAAATGCACTGCTTAACGACCTGAAGCGCGAATTCAAATCGGTCGCCCATCTGAAACCGCCGGCAAGCCGCAAGGAAAGCCCGGAACTTTATGTGATCGCGAAGGGCTTTCGCGGAAGTGATCTTGATCCGGACTGAATCGTTTTCAACTCGACCGGGAAGCCGGTTTGCCTAGAGATACAGGGGGAACGCCCCATAGCGGGCGTCACCCCCTTTTCTTTCTGTCACCTGCGTGTTATTGACCCGCGCCAACTTCTCCGGCACAGCCGAAGCGACTCGAAAGATGCAGGCTTTTGATCAAAGCGTGCGTCTCAGCTATTTTTTTACAAAGGGGAATTGGCAATGGCATCCTTCTATGTCCCTACCACTGGACAGCAAGCCCTGACGTTTGACGATGTCTTGCTGATCCCTGGCCACTCGGAAGTCATGCCGGGTGAAGTTGACCTGCGCACCCGGGTCACACGGGAACTTGAACTCAATATTCCGATCATCTCGTCGGCAATGGACACAGTTACCGAAGGCCGTCTGGCAATCGCCATGGCTCAGGCAGGTGGCATTGGCGTCATTCACCGCAACCTTTCTCTCGACCAGCAGGCCGAAGAGGTCCGGATGGTCAAGAAGTTCGAATCCGGGATGGTGGTCAATCCGCTGGTCATCGGGCCGGACGCGACCCTGCAGGACGCTCTTGACCTGATGAAACGGTATGGCATTTCCGGCGTTCCGGTCGTTCAAAACGGCGGAGCAGGCGGTCAGACTACTGGCAAGCTGGTTGGCATCCTGACAAACAGGGACGTGCGGTTCGCGTCCAATCCCGACCAGAAGATCCATGAACTGATGACGAAGGACGATCTCGTTACTGTCAACGAGAACGTCAGCCAGGATGACGCCAAGCGGCTCCTTCATCAGAACCGCATCGAAAAGCTTCTGGTCGTGGATGACAACCGGAACTGTATCGGTCTCATCACCGTCAAGGACATGGAAAAGGCACAGCTCAATCCGAATGCGTCCAAGGACGATCAGGGCCGGTTACGCGTTGCAGCGGCAACCAGCGTCGGGGAGGAAGGGTTTGCCCGTGCAGAACGTCTGATCGACGCAGGTGTGGACCTTCTTGTGGTCGACACGGCCCATGGTCATTCCCAGAAGGTTCTCGACATGGTCGGTCGGGTAAAAAGCCTTTCCAATTCCGTGCAGGTACTTGCAGGCAACGTGGCAACCAGTGACGCAACCAAGGCTTTGATTGACGCCGGTGCAGATGCGGTAAAAGTCGGCATTGGCCCAGGTTCCATTTGCACCACCCGAATTGTCGCTGGCGTTGGCGTTCCGCAGCTCACGGCCATCATGGATTCAGTGAACGAAGCGGACAAGCAGGGCGTACCTGTGGTCGCTGATGGCGGCATCAAATTTTCCGGCGACCTGGCCAAGGCGATTGCCGCCGGCGCGGCGTCCGTCATGGTCGGCTCTCTTCTGGCAGGCACTGAAGAAAGCCCGGGCGAGGTCTATTTGCACCAGGGACGATCCTACAAATCCTATCGGGGCATGGGGTCCGTCGGCGCCATGGCACGTGGCTCGGCCGATCGCTATTTCCAGGCGGAAGTACGCGACAGTCTCAAGCTTGTACCGGAAGGCATCGAAGGTCAGGTGCCTTACAAAGGTGCGCTTGGCAGCGTTCTGCATCAGCTGGCAGGTGGCTTGAGGGCTGCAATGGGCTATGTTGGCGGCCGCAACATTCCTGATTTTCAGGAAAAGGCGCGTTTTGTGCGGATCTCTGGTGCAGGCTTGCGGGAAAGCCATGCCCATGATGTGACGATTACACGAGAAAGCCCAAATTACCCGTCCAACGTTTAAACCACTCGGTACCGGGGCGCTTTGCTATAGGCGCCCCGCAAAGGAACAGCATGAAAGATGGCGGACGCCTGGCGGCGGCAATTGAAGTCCTGACAGAAGTGGAAACGCGGCACAGGCCTGTGCAGCTTGCCCTGAAAGACTGGGGTTCCGCGCACCGGTTTGCAGGTTCTGGTGACCGGACGGTCATCGGCAATCTTGTGTTTGACGCACTTCGGAACAAGGCTTCGCTTGGTGCAAGAATGAAAGACGGTTCGTCAAGAGCCATCGTTCTAGCGACCTATTGCCTGGGTTGGGGCAAAGGCCTGCAGGCGTTAAGCGACATTCTTGAGCAGGATCATCATGCTCCGGCTGCATTGTCAGCTGATGAAATCGCTTGCCTCTCGCAGGAGCCTGACAGCACGCCGTCGCCTTTTGAACAGGCAGATATTCCAGAATGGCTTTGGCCGCATTTTGAGACCGTCTTCGGCGAAAGCGCCATTGAAGAAGGCCAGGCGCTGGCAACACGCGCTCCGGTCGACATGAGAACCAATACGCTCAAATCTGACCGGGACAAGGTCCTCAAGCGGCTGGCTCATACCGGGGCAAAGGCAACACCGCTGTCACCGGTTGGTGCGCGCATCGAGGCCAAGCCTGATCTTGGCCGCATGCCGCATGTTCAGGCTGAGGAAGGCTATCGAAAGGGTTGGTTTGAATTGCAGGACGAAGCCAGCCAACTGGCGGCTCATCTTGCGCAAGCCAAACCTGGTGATCAGGTTTTGGACTTTTGCGCTGGCGGTGGTGGCAAGACACTGGCTCTGGCTGCCTCCATGCAGAACAAGGGGCAGCTATATGCCTATGACGCGGACCGGCTCAGGCTTGCTCCGATCCACGAAAGACTGCAGCGGGCCGGTGTTCGAAACATTCAGGTGAGAGATCCTGCAACCTCAAGCCTAGACGATCTTGTCGATCAGATGGACCTGGTTTTCATCGACGCCCCTTGCACGGGGACCGGCGTATGGCGTCGCCGGCCGGACTCCAAGTGGAAGCTGGCGGAAAAGGCCTTGCAGGATCGTATCGAAGACCAGCGCCGTGTACTGGAAAGCGCGAGCAGATACGTCAAGCCGGGGGGACGTCTCGCCTACGCGACCTGTTCCGTCCTGCGTGAGGAAAACCAGGCCCAGGCGGACTGGTTCCTGGAGCAAAATCCATCGTTCCAGTCTGTTTCCGCACTGGATATCTGGAAAACAACTCTGCCGGATGCACGGCTCCCGAAATACGTTTCCGACCGTGGCGACATTCTGCTGACGCCCGGGTCTACCCAAACGGACGGTTTCTTCATTGCCCTGTTCCGGCGCGTGCAGTGAGATCAGACAGTTTTTGCCGTCAGGATCTGTCCTGACGGCGCAGCCCAAGAACGTTCGGCAATTGATCGCCGTCTGTTGCGAGTAACTTCTTCGAAGTCACGGGCTCAAGGCTTTCCTGGTGTTGAATTTCCTGTTTGGTTTCTTTTTCTTGAGCGATTTTTACAGCAGCGTCGGGATTATCTGACGAGGGTTCTTCCGTTGCTGAAGTCGCAGGCGAGCTTACTGGGCCTGCTTCCGGTGATTTCCTTTCGGCGACAACCAGGCCTTCGACGAGTTCTCGAATGGCCGGCTCCAGACCGTCGCCTCGAGACATGGCCGTCAGGACGGATCTGGCCTGATTGGAATATTTGAGTGCGGCGAGGGCGGCTCCAAGTGCATTCAGAGGTTCTTTTGCTGATTTGTCGAGATCGTGCGCGGCCAGAGCGTGTTTCAGAGCTGCACCATGATCTCCAAACTTACGCGCAATACTGCTGAGCCGAACGTGGGTCTGTATTGATCTCGGAGATAGCTTCAACGCGGCAAGCGCGGCTTCACGAGCATCTTCCAGGGCGCCTTTCCCGGCGAGTGCATCGGACAACAGGTCCAGGGGAAGCGGGTCTGCCGGCGCTCGCTCACTTGCCCGGATCGTCAGCTCGATCACTTCGTCAAAGCGCTTACGCAGCAGCAATGTCTGCGAAAGACCAATTAGTGCAGGACCGTAATCCGGATCGGCCTTCAGCGCTTTCCGATAAGCTGCGATCGCTGCTGCCTTTTGATCAACACGCGCCTGTGTGTCTGCGAAAAGAGACAAGACAGCTGGCGTATCCGGCAATAGCTCGACCAGGCGTCGGGCCGGAACGGAAGCTTCTTCGGGTTTGTCTTCTTTCAGCAAGACACTGGCAAGACCATAGAGCGCATTTCGATTGTCCGGTGCTTGGGCGAGCACATCAGCAAAATTTTGCCGAGCGTTTGCCATGTCACCGAGCAGCAACTGACAGTTTCCGAGACTCGCGCGAGCATTCAGGTGGTCTGGTTCGGCAAACACGATGCGGCGCAACTGCGATTGCGCCTCGTCCAGATAACCGGTCTGGAGCAACGCGGATGCCGTTCTGTAGGCAATTTCCGTGTCGTCCGGCGACAGTTCCTGGGCTTTCAGATAAGACACCAGCGCCCTGTCAAGATTGCCCGCATTTTCAAGGGCTACGGCTTCTTCAAACGCTTTACGGGCAGCTGCGGTCATCTGGGTCGGTTTTCCTAAAAGCACCTGCCAGCAGCTTGTCTCACCGGAGACGAAGCACGGGGGCTTATGGTTAACCTAAGGAGCAGGCGCGCGCCGGTCAAAAGCGAATTTCAGCCGTACACAGCTTGTCCGCCGGAAACATTTGCCCGCCAAAGTTACGACACAAGAAAGCCGCGAAACAGGCGTTGGCGGCAAAATCTTGTGCGGGACAGCATCGGCTGTGAAATTCGGGTTCATTTTACTCAAAAGACCGGTTAGAAGCTGGCCATGACCCAGCATCAGCGCCTTCTTATCATCGACTTCGGCTCCCAGGTCACGCAGCTCATCGCGCGGCGCCTGCGCGAGTTAAATGTCTACTGCGAAATCCACCCATATCAGAACGTTACCGACGCCTTTTTGAGCGAGTTTTCGCCCAAGGCGGTAATTTTCTCAGGCGGCCCGGATTCGGTTACACGAGCCGGTTCACCACGTCCGCCGGAAAGTGTCTACACAATGGGCGTTCCGATCCTGGGGATCTGTTACGGCCAACAGGTGATGATGCAACAGCTGGGCGGACAGGTTGACGGTGGCAAGATTTCCGGCGGTGGCGGCACGGCCGAGTTTGGCAGAGCATTCGTGACACCTGTCGAGAACAAACTGTCGATCCTGGATGGATGGTTTGCCGACGGGAAAGAACAGGTCTGGATGAGCCATGGCGACCATGTCAGCCGGATCGCACCAGGCTTTGAGGTCTTCGGCACATCGCCAAACGCTCCCTACGCGATTACCGCGGACAAGGAGAGAAACTTCTACGCCGTACAGTTTCACCCGGAAGTGCACCACACGCCGAACGGCAAGAAGCTTTATGAGAATTTCGTCCGACTTGCCGGCTTTACCGGTGACTGGACTATGGGAGCCTACAAGGACGATGCCATTGCGCGCATCCGCGAGCAGGTCGGTGACAAGAGGGTCATTTGTGGTCTGTCCGGTGGTGTCGACAGCTCCGTTGCTGCCGTGTTGATCCATGAGGCGATCGGGGATCAGCTCACATGTGTCTTCGTGGACCACGGCTTGTTGCGCCTGAACGAGGCGGAAGAAGTGGTTTCCATGTTCAGGGACAACTACAACATTCCCTTGATCCATGCGGATGAGAGCGAACTGTTCCTGGGAGAGCTGGACGGTGTTTCCGACCCGGAAACCAAACGCAAGATCATCGGAAAACTGTTCATCGACGTTTTCCAGAAACATGCGAATGAGATTGAGGGCGCTGAGTTTCTTGCTCAAGGTACGCTCTATCCGGACGTGATTGAGAGCGTCAGCTTCTCCGGAGGTCCGTCGGTCACCATCAAGTCGCATCATAATGTCGGCGGGTTGCCGGAAAAGATGGGACTGAAGCTGGTCGAGCCGCTGCGTGAGCTCTTCAAGGACGAGGTGAGGGCGCTTGGCCGTGAACTCGGCCTTCCCGAGAAGTTCATCGGCCGCCACCCCTTCCCGGGACCTGGACTTGCCATTCGTTGTCCGGGTGAAATCACCCGCGAGAAGCTTGAAATTCTTCGAAAGGCTGATGCGGTCTATATCGACCAGATCCGTAAGCACGGTCTCTATGACGATATCTGGCAGGCTTTCGTTGCCATCCTTCCAGTGCGAACGGTCGGTGTCATGGGCGATGGCCGCACATATGACTACGCCTGCGCGTTGAGAGCCGTCACGTCAGTCGACGGCATGACTGCCGACTATTTCCCCTTCACGCATGATTTCCTGGGTGAGACGGCAACCCGTATCATTAATGAGGTACAGGGCATCAACCGCGTAACCTATGACATTACGTCAAAACCACCCGGCACTATTGAGTGGGAATAAGCAAGGCTTTGGATCACTTGGACCCGACGTTGCTTGGCGGGTCTTGACGTGGGCGGACCGAAATATCGCAGGTAACTCTGCGAATGCAGGAATGTGACTGCACGAACGATTGTCGAGCCTGCATGCATTGGCGAAAGGTCAATGATTGTGCTCGTGCATTTGCTTTTGTTTATAGCGCCTCGATGCTGTGAACGAACTGCAATTTGCTTCGATTAACTGAATATTTGCAGGCGCTCATATAAACAGTCTACAAACTGTTGCTCTATCAGTTGCTTCGCCGAATAAAGATGGGAATGATTGAAGTGAGTAAATTAACTAAAATTATTTCTGGATATGAAAATGACGGCTTCAGTCTCGGCAAAGCAGCTAGAAAAAAGAGAATTAAGTATTTTTGTGAATTGATAGAGAGTAAGTTTTCTGAGAAGGGGCGTGTAAAAATACTAGATATTGGCGGGACTGTTCAATATTGGAACATCATCGACAAAGATTTTCTGGATCGCAACAACGTACAGATTACCCTTTTAAATCTACCGGGATCTCAAGCCTTTGAGGCAGACGGGAGATTTGATTTTTTGACAGGTAATGCCACAGAAGACATCTGGAGTTACCTGGACCCTCAGGACTATGACCTGATCCATTCAAACTCCGTAATCGAGCATGTTGGTGACTGGGCGCAAATGAAGCGGTTTGCGTCAAATATCCGGGATTTCCACGGCGGTTATTTTGTCCAGACACCAAATTTCTGGTTTCCCATTGAGCCGCATTGCATGACGCTCTTTTTCCATTGGCTGCCGAAGCCTTTAAGGGTCTGGCTTGTTGCTCACTTTTCCTTGGGGCATTGGGCAAAAGGGGCCAATACCGATGAGGCCGTCGAAATCGTCGAAAGCGCGCGCCTGCTGAGCAAGTCCATGTTCAAGGCGCTTTTCGATGATGCGCTCGTCAAGCAGGAAAAATTCCTGTTTTTGACCAAGTCCTTCATGGCTGTCAGAGTTGACGGGGAAGAAGTCTCTTCTTGAAAAGAGACTGGATTGCTCAACTTTATAGATTTGAATACCCAACAGGCTTTCGAAAGATCACGATACGAGCTCTCGAAATTGGTGGCTCAGCGCCTTGTTGAGATTTGAGCGTGAATGAATACACCACGGCATCCAGACCTGACACCAGACTGTGCTTCTTGTGCAGCCCTTTGCTGTGTTGTCTTTGCATTTGACCAATCCGAGTCCTTTGGTATCGACAAGGCAGCAGGCGAGGTTTGCCCGAAACTTGATAGCTGCGGACGTTGTGCCATCTTCGTTGACAGGTCGCGTCTCGGTTTCAGTGGATGCATTAGCTACGATTGTCACGGTGCAGGACAACGTGTGACGCAGGAAGTGTTTCACGGGCACACATGGCGGGATGATCCCGGACTTACGGAACGGATGGGAGAGGCGCTTTCCGTCCTGCGGCAAATTCATGAGAAACTGCTGCTCCTGGCAGCGGCTGAAAAACTTCCGCTTGGTATCGGGGAACGACAAGCACTAGTCGAACTGCAGATACAGCTTGCTCCGCAGTCAGACTGGACGGAATCTCGGCTGAAGGCGTTCCCGCTGGTTGAGATTTCACGAAAAGTGTCGGATTTCCTGACAGGCTTGCGTCGACATTTCGAGCGATAGGCCTGAGAGTGAAATGTGTGCCCTTATCTTGCGCATTTGATACAGAATGCTGCGGCCGGGTCCACCTGTAGCCGTTTCACGGAAATCTCTTCACCGCACTCCACACAGTCACCGTATTCGCCAGCTTCCAACCTTGATAAGGCCGCGTCGATTTTCTGGATTGTCGCCCGGCGCTGCCGTTCGGATGCCTGTGCCATAGCTTGTCCTTGAAGCGCGTCCATACGCGACAATCGACCGACTGATTGCTGATCTAGCTCCACCGTGGCACGGGCTTCCCCGGACAATTCGCTCAATGTTTCAAGTTCGGACTTGAGCGACAAGAGCTTGATCCGAATGTCTTCAACGTTGTGTTCCGCCATCTCCAAGCCTCCAGCGAAAGCATGAAGACGGCGGCCTGATTGTCAAGAGGAGGTAAGTGTCACCTGTTAAACGGCAACACTTGATCCTAAAAACCCGGCAAGAACGATCTTCCCAATGGTTTTATTGCTTTCAATCTTCTGATGTGCGACGCGCAAATTGTCTGCATTGATGGGTTCAATCACTTCCGTCAATGTGGTCTTGAGCTTGCCTGCATCAACAAGGTCAGCGACGTTGTTCAACAGCTTGCGTTGCTCATCCATATCGGTTGTCTGGTACATGGAACGTGTAAACATCATCTCCCAGTGGATCGATATCGCCTTCAGTTTGAAGGGCCCAATGCTGACGTTGTCGGGATCGTCGATGAGCAGAAAACGGCCCTGTGGCGCGATCAATTCTGCAATGTCGTTCACGTGTTGCTCTGTGTGCGTTGTCGAGAAAACATAGCCGGGGGCTTCCAGTCCCAGAGCTTCGATCTGAGGCGCCATCGGTTTTGAATGATCGAGAACATGATGCGCACCAAGTTCACTCACCCAGGAACGGCTCTCCGGTCGTGAAGCAGTTGCGATAATCGTCATGTTCGTCAATTGGCGGGCAAGTTGAACCGCAATGGAACCGACGCCTCCCGAACCGCCAATGATCAGGAGAGTGTTCGAACCAGCCGGAACCGGGTCCTTCACCTTCAGCCGGTCGAACAGGGCTTCCCAGGCGGTGATCGCCGTCAAGGGCATGGCTGCTGCCTCGGCAAAACTCAGGCTCGTGGGTTTGCGGCCCACAATGCGTTCATCAATGAGATGGTACTCCGAGTTGGTTCCGTCCCTGGTGATGTCGCCGGCATAATAGACCTCATCGCCCACCTTGTAGCTGGTAACGTCAGGACCAGCTTCGGCGACGATCCCGGCCGCGTCGTATCCAAGGACGACTGGCGCGCCGTTTTGCGAAGTTCGGGATTGCCGCACCTTGGTGTCGACTGGGTTGACCGCAACAGCCTTGACCTCAACGAGAAGATCCTTTCCGGAAGGCACCGGCCTTGGTAGGTCGAGATCAGTCAACGACTTCGGGTCATCAATAGGAAGTGGTTCAAAAAATCCGATGGCACGCATGCTGTGTTCTCCTGATTTGCGTACCAATCAAATTGATCATAAAATTGTTTGGCGCAAGAATGCACAATTCTAGCCGTAACTGACAAAAAAGAACCTTAGGCACAAAATGGATACCGTTAGGAAATCAGGACCCAAACTGGTCAAGGACGTTTATGGCTGCCATCCGGGCTGTGCTGTCGAAGCAGCGCTCAGTTTGATCGACGGCAAGTGGAAAGGCGTCATTCTGTTCCTGTTGATGGAAAAAGAAGTCATGCGCTTCAACGAGTTCCAGAAAGCGCTTCCGGACATCACACAACGGATCTTGACCGCTCAACTCCGTAGTATGGAAGCTGACGGGTTGATCGTGAGGACCGTCTATCCTGTTGTTCCGCCGAAGGTTGAATATCAACTGACCGACCTTGGCGTGTCGCTGGAGCCGGTGGTGAAGGCCCTTGCACGCTGGGGGAACGAAAACAAGACGCTCTGGCCAAAAGGGTTTAAACGGGACAGCCACCTTCAGCAGGCAGGCTGACGTTTTTCCAGGAAGATGAGTTTCGTTTGTCGCTCGCAAACCATTGAGCCTCCTGACGCATTCGTGACTTTGTCAATCCGCGGCCCGTTGCGAGGATGCTCCTGTGAAATCCAAGGGAGAAATGCGTCATGAACCTAAGATGTTCGACAGCGCTTGCGGTGTTGCTCCTGTCCTTAGTGTTCGGAGCGTGCTCAGCACGGGCAGGTGAGGTCGAGATTGTCTCGGCAAAAGCAACCGGATCTGCAGGCACGTGGACCTTCGCAGTAACTCTCAGGCATGACGATACGGGTTGGGACCACTACGCCGACCTCTGGCAGATCTTGACGCCAGACGGAGAATTGTTAGGCGAGAGAGTGCTCCTTCACCCCCATGTCGACGAGCAACCCTTCACGCGATCCCAATCGGGCATCACGATCCCAGAGGGCGTGTCACAGGTCATCATCCGGGCACGAGACACGGTGCACGGTGTTTCGCCACAAGAATACAAGTTGAACCTGGACCGTTAAGCGTTGCCTCAGTCAGGTGCGGATAAAGGCCAAAATGCCGTCGGCAACGAATTGTACGGATAGAGCTGCCAACAACACGCCGAGAAGTCGGGTGATAACCAACTGTGCGGTTTCTCCCAGGAGACGTTCAATCTTGTCAGCCAAGAGAAAGGCACCCATGCAACTCAGCAGGATGATCGCGATGACGCCGCCGAGGCCTGCATAGGCGAGGGTATCCGGAGCCTGACTGGACAACAGGATGATCGCGGAGATTGCCGCAGGTCCCGAAATAAGCGGTATCGCCAAAGGAAAGATGGCGAGTTCATTGATCGTTCCATGATGCGCTTCCGATTCCATCGCCTTTTCGGCGGTTTCGGTTTTACGCGCCTGGCGCTTGCCGAAAATCATCTCGATCGCGATCAGGAACAACAGGATGCCTCCGGCGACCCTGAAAGCGGAAACGGAGATGCCGAGTACATTCAGCACCGTCTGTCCGGACGCGTAAAAAACAAGGAGTATGGCCGCCGCCGTAATGGTTGCCCGAATGGCGACCTTGCGCCTGTCGTGCTTGCTCATTCCAGCCGTGATTGCAAGAAACATCGGGGCCAGGCCGACCGGATCAATGGTGACAAATAGGGTCGCGAAGGCGTTGATGTAGTAGTCGAGCATGGCGATTCCCGGACCGGTTTTTAAGGCGCTTTTGTCGCCTTACTATAGAGCTTTGCGATGTGGTGGCATGTTCTCAAGCCAAATGATTTTTGCCCCCTGTGTATACTCCTCGTAAGGCATTGAAATTAAACCTCTATTACTTAGGTGGAAAAGCGCCGAGAATTTGGAGCGGCGTCTTGAATCGGATATAAAAGAGCAAGCAATAACAATGAAATGAGTGTCTTCCTTGGCTGACCAGGACAATAGCACGCCCACTGACGGTCTCCCGTCCGATATCAAACCGGTCTCCATCGTCGATGAAATGAAGCGCAGCTATCTCGATTACGCGATGAGCGTGATCGTGTCGCGAGCGCTGCCTGACGTCCGCGACGGCCTCAAACCGGTTCACCGGCGCATTCTCTACTCGATGCACGAAAACGGCTACGAGTGGAACAAGCCCTATCGCAAGTCGGCCCGCGTGGTCGGTGACGTCATGGGTAAGTATCACCCGCATGGCGACAGCGCGATTTACGATGCGCTGGTGCGCATGGCGCAGAATTTCTCGCTGCGACTGCCGTTGATTGACGGGCAGGGTAACTTCGGCTCCATCGACGGCGATCCAGCCGCGGCCATGCGCTACACTGAGTGCCGTCTTGAAAAGGTCGCCCACAAACTGCTGGACGATATCGACAAGGAGACGGTCGACTTTCAGGAAAACTACGATAACTCCGAGAGCGAGCCCGTCGTCCTTCCTGCCAAGTTCCCGAACCTCCTCGTCAACGGTGCCGGCGGTATCGCAGTCGGCATGGCTACCAACATTCCGCCGCACAACCTGGGCGAAGTGATCGATGCCGCCATTGCCGTGATGGAAAATCCGGCGATGTCACTCGAAGAACTGATGCAGATCGTTCCAGGCCCGGATTTCCCAACGGGTGGCATGATCCTCGGTCGGTCGGGTATCCGTAGTGCCTATGAAACGGCCCGCGGTTCGATCGTCATGCGGGCGAAAGTCGACGTCGAGGAAGTACGCAAGGACCGGACGGCACTGATCGTCACGGAAATTCCGTATCAGGTCAACAAATCGACGATGATTGAGAAGATTGCCGAACTGGTGCGCGACAAGCGTATCGAGGGCATCTCGGACATCCGTGACGAGAGCGACCGCTCGGGCATGCGGGTCGTGATCGAGCTGAAGCGCGATGCGGTTCCGGACGTGATCCTGAACCAGCTCTACCGTTTCAGTCAGTTGCAGACATCGTTCGGTGCCAACATCGTTGCTCTGAACGGCGGCAAGCCGGAGCAGATGAACCTCTCCGACATGCTGCGCGCCTTCGTCTCCTTCCGCGAGGAGGTGATCCAGCGACGCACCCGCTACCTGCTGAAGAAAGCCCGTGACCGTGCCCACATCTTGGTGGGCCTGGGCATTGCTGTTGCCAACATTGATGAAGTCATCAAGCTCATCCGCAGCGCACCGGACCCGGCAACGGCGAGAGCGCAGCTGATGGAGCGCAACTGGCCGGCAAAGGATGTTGAATCGCTCATTCTTCTGATCGACGATCCGCGCCACATGGTGCAGGACGACGGCACCTATAAACTGTCTGAAGAACAGGCACGAGCCATTCTCGATCTGCGTCTGCAGCGCCTGACGGCGATGGGCCGCGATGAAATCGAGGAAGAACTCAACAAGATCGGTGCGGAAATTTCCGACTATCTCGACATCCTGCGCTCCCGGGCCAGGATCCAGGAGATCGTCCGCAACGAAATGCTTGAGATCAAGGAAGAATTTGCAACTCCGCGCCGAACCGAAATCATCGAAGGCGGGGCAGATTTCGACGAAGAAGACCTGATCCAGCGCGAAGACATGGTCGTGACCGTGTCTCACGGTGGCTACATCAAGCGCGTGCCGCTGGCGACCTACCGTGCACAACGACGCGGAGGCAAGGGCCGGTCCGGCATGGCGACCAAGGACGAGGATTTCGTTACCAGGCTGTTCGTCGCCAATACCCACACGCCGGTTCTGTTCTTCTCCTCGCGCGGCATCTGTTACAAGATGAAGGTGTGGCGTCTTCCACTCGGCGGACCGACCTCGCGCGGAAAGGCATTGATCAACCTGCTACCTCTCGAACAGGGCGAACAGATCACCTCGATCCTGCCATTGCCGGAAGACGAGGACAGCTGGGCAAACCTGGATGTTATGTTCGCGACCATTCGTGGCACCATCCGCCGCAACAAACTGTCCGATTTCGTCAACATCAACCGCAACGGCAAGATTGCCATGAAGCTGGAAGACGGTGACGGGATTGTCGGCGTCGACACCTGTTCTGAACATGACGATGTGATGCTGACGACCAACTTCGGTCAGTGTATCCGCTTCCCCGTAACGGATGTTCGTGTCTTCGCTGGTCGTAATTCTGTCGGGGTCCGCGGAATTCGTCTGGCCGATGAGGATCGTGTGATCTCCATGCAGATACTGCACCACATCGATGTGACGGCAGAAGAGCGCGCCGCTTACCTGAAGCTTTCCCGTGCAATGCGTGGTGAAGCAGATGAGAACGGTAATGGTGCAGATGAAGAGGGCGTAGTTGCAGGCGATCTGCCTCAGGAACGTTACGCTCAGATGAGTGCAGCCGAGCAGATCATCCTGACCATCTCTGAAAACGGCTACGGCAAGCGGACGTCCTCCTTCGAGTACCGGGTCACCGGCCGAGGCGGCAAAGGCATCACGGCCATGGCTGTCAACAGCCGGAATGGCGGTCTGATCTCTTCTTTCCCTGTCGAAGACAGTCACCAGATCATGCTGGTGACGGATGGTGGCCAGTTGATCCGCTGTCCGGTGGACGGTATCCGCATCGCCGGACGTGCGACCCAGGGCGTGATCGTCTTCAAGACGGCAGCCGACGAAAAGGTCGTTGCGGTCGAAGGGATCTCCGAAGTCGATGAAGACGACGTCCTCGAAGACGCCCTGGAAGGAGAAGCTGAGGGTTCAGCTGAACCGGGTGAGAATGACGCCGGGAACGATTCCGCCGAAGGAGATGAAACGCCTCCGGAAGCCTGATCTTTGATTGGCTAGACCTGAAAACGACAACAGCGGCCAGGGTGGAACCTGAGCCGCTGTTTGCCGTTACGGGGAGGGAGGTTTGAGACGAAGCTCAGTTGGCCACGGGGTAACGGGCCAGAATTGTTTCATTTACGGTGGGTGCAGTTTTCTCGACGGTGACGAAGGACACGTTGCGTACACGGTTCGCACCGGTCAGTGCCGCTGCACAGTCTTCGCTCCAGGCGCCCCAAGCTTGTGTTTCACATGCCTTTGATGCCGGAATTTGCACAGCGCGGTCGGACTTTGTGGAAGCAAGTCCCTGCGTTGCCAGGCTGGTCAGACCTTCTGCCTGCGACGCTTTGCTCGGGTGCATGCTCATCATGCCTGCGGCAATCATCGTCAACAACGCCAGAACGAAAATAGCGGCCATCTTGAATTGTCCGGCCGGATCGATTGCCTTCGCCTGAAAGGCAAAAGGACGTACCGCGATAGCCGTTGCGGTCCGGTCGATTGTAGTAGTGCTCCTCATGATGCTGGCTCCTGCTCACGCCAATTGATTTCGATGGAGCCACTTTGACCTAGGTTTGCAAAGAGAGTTGTGACGGTCGTCACACAATGTCAGTTACTGGCAAAAGACGCGTTCATGCCTGCGTTCTACTTGTTAGGCAGGTGCAGGCAGAGTAAGGAAGGTGCCATGAACCGTATTGCGCTTTATCCTGGATCCTTCGATCCCGTCACCAATGGCCACATGGATATATTGCGTCAGTCGCTTGCGCTGGCGGACAAGGTGGTGGTTGCCATCGGCATTCACCCCGGCAAGTCTCCCCTGTTTTCTTTCGAGGAACGGGTCGAATTGATCCATGCTTCGGCTCGTTCGGAATTCACTCCGGAGGAAGCTGAACGGATTGATGTCATCGCCTTCGACAATCTGGTCATCGAAACGGCACGCCAGCAAAACGCAGCTTACCTGGTTCGCGGTCTGCGGGACGGCACGGATCTTGACTACGAGATGCAGATGGCGGGCATGAACGGCACGCTGGAACCGGACATTCGTACGGTATTTCTTCCGGCTTCTCCGAACGTGCGCCACATCACGGCCACCTTGGTACGTCAAATCGCGAAGATGGGCGGAGAAATTTCCGCTTTTGTGCCGGAACCGGTTGCCGAACCATTGAGATCGCGCGCGAAACCCGGCGCGTAATTCAAAGCCAAGCTCTAGACCTGAACCTTAGGAGTCTCCAGTGTCGCGCTTTTTTGCAATTTTTGCCGTTCTGGCTTCAATTCTGATCCTGCCTTCGGCTGCCAATGCCCAAGGCACCGATCCGGAAAACACAATTTATCTCGATTTGAAGGACGGGCGCGTCGTCATACAGCTTCGTCCGGACCTTGCTCCTGCTCACGTTGAGCGGATCAAGAAGCTTTCCCGCGAAGGTTTTTACGACGGTATCGTCTTCCATCGCGTGATCGACGGCTTCATGGCCCAGACCGGTGACCCGACGGGCACTGGCACGGGCCGTTCCAGCGAACCTAACCTGAAGGCTGAGTTTTCCAACGCACCGTTCAAGCGTGGCACGCTCGGCATGGCACGTTCCGCAAGCCCGGACAGCGCCAATTCCCAGTTTTTCATCATGTTCGGCGATGGCGACTGGCTGAATGGCCAGTACACCGTATTCGGTGAAGTCGTCGACGGTATGGAATTCGTCGATAACATCATCCGCGGCGAACCGCCGGCAAATCCGGACAAGATCATCAAGATGCAGGTCGCATCGGACGCACAATAACGTTCACGCGACTACAATTTCGAAAATACCCAAGGAGATACTCGATGGCTGAAATCAAAGACGCCGAAAACACACTTCTCATGGAAACCAGCCAGGGACCGGTTGTTATCGAACTGAAGCCGGACCTCGCGCCGACGCATGTCGCACGCATCAAGGAACTGGTCCGCGAAGGTTTTTACGACGGCATCGTCTTTCACCGCGTAATCGACGGCTTCATGGCACAGACCGGCTGCCCGCAGGGCACTGGCACTGGCGGTTCCGGCAAGAAATTGAAAGCGGAATTCAGCAACGAGAAGCACGTGCGCGGCACCTGCTCCATGGCTCGCGCAATGGACCCGAACTCCGGTGACAGCCAGTTCTTCATCTGCTTTACCGATGCACCCTGGCTCGACGGTCAGTACACCGTCTGGGGTGAAGTGATCGAAGGCATGGACAATGTCGACAAGATCAAGCGTGGCGAACCGGTTTCCAATCCGGACAATATCGTCTCCTTGAAAGTGGCGGCCGACGCGGCCTGAACCACCTGAAAGTGGCTTTAACGATGCAGCGCGGATCAGTCATCCGCGCTGTTTTGTTTTGGATGTCCCCTCAGACGGTTGACCTGCTCCGCCGTCGCCAGTAAGAGCCGCTGACTGAAAGTCCGGTTGCCACTCTGGATGGAATGGCACCGCACCCCGAAACCTTCCAGAGATCCGTCAGTAGCAAATTACCATGCGCGTCGACCAATTCGACTTTGTTCTTCCCAACGAACGGATCGCCTTGCGCCCGGCTCGGCCACGTGATTCCGCTCGCATGCTTGTCGTTAAACCAGGTGCTGAACCTGAACTATCCGACAAGGGTGTTCGCGAATTGCCGCTGTTGCTGGAGCCCGGCGATGCGCTGGTCTTCAACGATACCAAGGTGATACCCGCACAGCTTGAAGGAACACGCCTGCGAGGAGATATTACCGCGGGCATCGGGGCGACGCTGCACATGCGCACCGGACCAGACCGCTGGAAGGCCTTCGTCCGGCCGGCAAAGAAGTTGCAAGTTGGCGACACTGTGCTTTTCGAAGGGTTCGGCACACGGCTAACGGCGGAAGTGAGCGACAAGGGAGATAGCGGCGAAGTACTGCTGACTTTCGACCGGTCCGGACCTGATCTGGACATTGCAATCGCATCCGTTGGACACATACCCTTGCCACCGTATATTGCGCAAAAGCGTGGCGAAGACGACCAGGATCGCAAGGACTATCAGACGATATTCGCCGAAAAGGACGGTGCCGTTGCCGCACCGACTGCGGGTCTTCATTTTACGCCTGAACTGCTGAAGGCATTGAGCGAGCGCGGTATCGAACAGCACCGCGTAACACTGCATGTCGGAGCCGGCACCTTTCTGCCGGTAAAGGCGGAAGACACGGCTGATCACAAGATGCACGCAGAATGGGGCGAAATCTCCGAAGAGACCGCTGCCGCACTTCTGGCCGTCAAGGCAAGGGGAAACAAGGTTGTCAGCGTCGGCACGACATCCCTGCGGATCCTTGAAAGCTCCGCCCAAGCAAGTGGCGCCATTGCCGCCTTTGCGGGTGAAACCTCGATCTTCATCACGCCCGGCTACCGCTTCAAGGCGATCGACGCGTTGATGACCAACTTCCATCTTCCGCGCTCTACGTTGTTCATGCTGGTGTCGGCTCTTTCGGGCCTGGACACGATGCGGCGTGCCTATGCACACGCTATTTCGCAGGAATACCGTTTTTACAGCTATGGCGACGCTTCCCTGCTTTTCCCGCAGGAAGGTGCTGTCTGAGGACCAATCATGACTGAAAAAACCGGCAAGACCTTCAGCTTCAAGCTGATCACCACGGACGGCGCTGCACGGCGAGGCGAAATCACGACGCCCCACGGTGTCGTGCGTACACCCGCTTTCATGCCGGTGGGCACTCAGGCAACCGTGAAGGCGATGTACCCGGAACAGGTGAGGGAAACCGGTGCAGACGTGGTGCTCGGCAATACCTATCACCTGATGCTTCGCCCGACTGCCGAACGGGTCGCCAGACTTGGCGGACTGCACACCTTCATGAACTGGCCTCACACGATCCTGACCGACAGCGGTGGATTCCAGGTGATGTCGCTGGCTCAGCTGCGGAAGCTGGATGAAGACGGTGTGCGTTTTCAAAGCCACATTGACGGTCAGAAGTACCATCTCACACCGGAACGTTCAGTCGAGATACAGGGACTTCTCGGGTCAGATATCCAGATGCAGCTGGACGAGTGCATCAAGTTGCCGAGCCCCCGTGAAGAAGTCCAAAGAGCAATGGAGCTGTCTCTCAGATGGGCAGAACGCTCTCGCAACCAGTTCGAAGCCATGGGTGGCCCAGGAAAAGGGCAGGGGCTTTACGGTATCGTTCAGGGTGGTGATCAACCCGATCTTCGTATTCGCTCGGCAGAAGAACTCGGCAAAATGCCGTTTGAAGGCTATTCGGTTGGTGGTCTGGCGGTTGGTGAACCTCAGGACGTCATGCTGAGCATGCTCGACATTACGACGCCAGTGATGCCGGTGGACAAGCCACGTTACCTGATGGGCGTTGGGACACCTGACGACCTTCTGGAAAGCGTGAAGCGCGGCATTGACCAGTTCGATTGCGTGATGCCGACCCGGGCAGGTCGTCACGGTCTCGCCTATACGCGCTATGGCAAGGTCAACCTCAAGAATGCCCGTCACCAGGACGACCCACGCCCGCTGGACGAGGCGAGCACCTGTCCCGCGTCTAGCGTCTACAGCAGAGCCTATCTGCACCATCTGGTGCGGGCTGGCGAAGGACTGGCCGGCATGCTGCTCACCTGGAACAACATCGCCTACTATCAGTACCTGATGCAGGGCATGCGCGACGCGATCGAGGCCGGGTCGTTCGAAGACTTCTACTCGAAAACCAAGGAAGACTGGGCGCGCGGCGATATTGCCGCGCTGTAACCCGGCACACTCAATCCAGGTTCAGGCTGTAACTGACTAGGCGGAAAATCCGTCCGCTTTCGTCAGATAGCACCCGGAAATCTTCCAACTGCCGTCATCCTGTTGCTCGAAACTGTAGAGAGCCAACCAGTTTTGACCATTTGGGCCGGTTACATAGACTTCCTGCGTTGGTCCGAGCTTGGTCATTTTTGACCGGCCGAACGTCACGCTTTGAGGCTTGTAAACTGGCTGGTAGCCTTGCCGCACCATTTCCATGAAGAACTCTGGTGTTTGAAACCGCTGTTGCAAGGAACTGGTTGCGAAAGAGAAGGCTGCCTGGGCATTACCCGTCGCAAAGGCACTCATCTGATTTTTGATGATCTTGTGAAAGGCACTGCTGTCGAGCCCTTCTTCGGCGCGGACAGACCCTTTAGCCAGCAACGCGCTGACGCCGGCCACCGCCACCATCTTCCAGAAACGAGCATGAGCCATGTTCGGTGTCTCCTTTCCTGAAACCCGAATAGTATACGGCTCGAAACCCTTTTCAGATTGCTAAAATACGAGCAAACCCTTGCGGCAATTCCCGGCAGTTTGATCCGTTTTTTAGCAGACCTTGAACTGCGAATTCTCGTCACGCGTACCGAGGCACAACAAAACCGGGAAATAGTCCTGTAGAATCAAAGGCGCCAGAGCTGGATTCCCTCCGGACAAGTGGAGCGATCCAAAAGCGCCGGTATGTCAGCGACCAGGCCGCGTCGATCTTTCAGAACGTCTTTCAGGACCTGCCAACCGGTTTCATCCTGGAAAAAATGCCGATGTGGGACCGCAAGTACGGCAACATCCGCAGCATCAAGGTCCTCTTGCCGAGTGAGGGTGATTCCATATTCGGCCGCAACCTCATCCGGATGCGCAAGTGGATCACAGACCTGAACACGCGCCCCAAACTTTTCCAACTCCCTGATGAGATCGACGACCTTGGAATTACGGGTATCAGGCACATTCGCCTTGTAGGTAATGCCGAGAACGACAACTTTCGGAGGCATGGGCATGCCAAGCTTCACGCTTTCCTGGATGATCTTGCCTGCAATAAATGCCGGCATTGCTTCGTTGGTGCCGCGACCCGCCAGAATAACCTGAGGTGTCATGCCGATCTCGTGTGCCTTGTGGGTCAGGTAATAGGGATCGACACCGATGCAGTGCCCCCCGACCAGTCCCGGCTGGAACGGTAGGAAGTTCCATTTGGTCGAAGACCCCTTCAACACGTCCCGGGTATCGATGCCCATCTGGTGGAATAGCATCGCCAGTTCGTTCATGAGAGCAATATTGAGATCGCGTTGTGTGTTCTCAATCACCTTCGCCGCTTCCGCTACGCGGATCGACGGAGCAAGGTGAATACCAGCCGTGACAACCGCTCCATAGAGCGTATTGAGAGTTTCGGCTGTTTCCGGGCTGGAACCCGAAACGATTTTGGTGATGTCAGCAAAGCCTCGCTCGGTATCGCCAGGATTTATGCGCTCTGGCGAATAACCGACGGCAAAATCCCTGTTGAAGAGCAGCCCCGATTCCGTCTCGAGGACGGGAACTGCGATCTCTTCGGTTGCCCCCGGATACACGGTTGATTCAAAGACAACGATGGCCCCTGGTTTCAGATTGCGGCCGACGGTTGCAGCTGCGTTTCTGAAAGGCGAAAGGTCGGGTCGTTTGGCGTGATCGACAGGTGTCGGCACGGCCACGATCAAGACATCCCGATCGCTCAGATCCTTTTCGTTGTTGGAAAAAAACAGCGATTCCTGCTGCAGATCCGCGTCATCGACAGACGACGTGCTGTCCTGACCGCTGCGCAACTCGTTCAACCGGTTTTCGTTTATATCGAACCCGAGAACGTCAAAACCCTTCGCAGCGAAGGCCACCGCCACGGGCAGACCGACATAACCCAGACCGATAACCGCGATCTTGGTGGAGTGAATGGAATTGTCGTGCATGAGGCATCCGGGATTGAAGCAAACGGAAAGGGCCGGGTCTTGCGCAAGACCCGGCCCACTCCTAAAGGCTTCTGGCGAACCTTTTCAAGTCCGCAGTGAAAACGATCGCAGATTATTCGGCGGCCAAGGGTTTGCGAATGATCTCTTCCATGAACGGAACCAGTTCCCGAGCAAGTTTCGGATCGTCCATGCCGAATGCGATATTGGCGCTCAGGAAGCCGACCTTGTTACCGCAGTCGTAGCTCCGACCTTCGAACTTGAGCGACGCGAAGTGCTGTTCCTTCATCAAGGCCAGCATGCTGTCGGTCAATTGGATCTCGCCACCTGCACCTTTGCGCTGGTTGGACAGGAGATCGAAAATTTCCGGCTGAAGAATGTAGCGGCCGGTGATCATCAAATTGGAAGGCGCCGTACCGGGGGCAGGCTTTTCGACCATGTTTGAGATCTTGTGCGCATTTGCACCGAGTTCTCCGTCGAGTTCCACAATGCCGTACTGATCTGTCTGGTCTTCGGGAACTTCTTCCACGGCGATGATGTTGCCACCCGTATTTTGATAGAGGTCTACCATCTGCTTGAGGCAGCTGACCTGAGACTTGATAATCACGTCCGGCAACAGAATGGCAAAGGGCTCGTTGCCGATAATATCGCGTGCGCACCAGATAGCGTGGCCGAGGCCAAGCGGGGCCTGCTGACGGGTGAAGGAAGTGGCACCCGGAACCGGGCGGTGCTTTTCAAGCAGTTCCAGAGCAGCAGTCTTGTTTCTCGCCTTGAGGGTATCTTCCAGCTCATAGGCCATATCGAAATGATCTTCGATAACCTGTTTGTTTCGCCCGGTGACGAAAACGATATGTTCGATACCTGCGGCCCGTGCTTCATCCACCACATACTGGATGATCGGACGGTCAACGATCGTCAGCATTTCCTTCGGTACTGCCTTGGTCGCGGGCAGAAACCGAGTGCCAAGACCTGCCACGGGCAGGATCGCTTTGCGAATGGGCTTGTTCATGTCAGGCCTTCCGATGGTCTACAAATACGAACTCAATCTTCTTTTACCCACTAATAGTCTCATGAGCCGTCGAATACACGTTCTAAACTCAGATCGTCCGCGGGCGCGACGTTGCATTTAGCCCAAGTGGCAATCAGCCGGACCCTCAGGCCTTTGGCCGGTTGCAAGCTTGTGCACTGCAATACTAACGCAATAACTTCGACAAAGTGATCATTTTATGTCGGGCTGAGACTACACACTTTTAAATCGATTTAAGGCTTGTCCGCTTTCCGCCAGAGCGATGTTGCGGGCAGGCAAAAAGAACGCTATGGAACTCCGCAAGTTCCAAGATGGGACTTGTTTCCTGAACGAGTTGCCGCGCTCAAACGGCAACCGCATGGCATAAGGTGGAAAATGACCGAGGCAAACCGCGTAGTTTCCGTTGGCAATGTAACCTTCAGCAATGATGCGCCTTTCAGTCTCATTGCCGGCCCGTGCCAGCTTGAAAGCCGCGAACACGCACTGGAATGCGCAGCCGCGATCAAGGAAATTACGGATCGTCTCGGTATCGGCGTCATTTACAAGACTTCATACGATAAGGCCAACCGGACATCTCTCGCAGGAAAACGGGGTGTTGGCATGGAAGAAGCCATGCCGATCTTTGCCGAAGTGAAGGAAAAATTCGGCATGCCGGTCTTGACCGATGTGCATAGCCCCGAGCAATGCGCACCGGTTGCGGAAGTTGTCGATGTCCTGCAGATCCCGGCATTCCTCTGCCGCCAGACGGACTTGCTTGTGGCTGCCGCAAAGACCGGCCGCGTGGTCAACATCAAGAAAGGCCAGTTCCTGGCGCCCTGGGACATGAAAAATGTTCTGGGGAAAGTGACCGGTTCGGGCAATGCCAATGTCATGTTGACCGAACGCGGCGCCAGCTTCGGCTACAACACGCTTGTTACCGATATGCGTTCGCTGCCGATCATGGCACAGACCGGTGCGCCGGTCATTTTTGATGCAACACATTCCGTGCAGCAACCGGGCGGGCAGGGTGCTTCCACCGGCGGTGACCGGACAATGGTGCCCGTTCTTGCGCGTGCTGCAGTGGCCGTGGGTGTTGCAGGTCTCTTCATCGAAACGCACCCTGATCCGGACAACGCCCCGTCAGATGGTCCGAATATGGTGCCGCTCGACCAACTCGAAGCGTTGCTGGCCCAGTTGAAGGCACTGGACAACGTCGTCAAGGCACCGGCAGCCGCTGCAGAATAGTCAATTTCAGCCGCACCTCGTGTGCGGCTTTCCTTTGAGGGGCAAGAGCTCCGGAAAAACGCCGGTGCTCCGGCTTCCAAACGGCCGGAATTTCTCCGGCAGACCGTCAATTCAGGTGCATGCGACAAGGGAGTTCTTTCCATGACCGCCATTATCGATGTTATCGGCCGTCAGATCTTTGACAGCCGTGGTAACCCGACCGTTGAAGTCGACGTTTTCCTGGAGGACGGTTCCTTCGGCCGGGCAGCCGTTCCGTCCGGAGCTTCCACCGGTGCACACGAAGCCGTCGAACTGCGCGATGGCGGTGACCGCTTCATGGGCAAGGGTGTCCAGAATGCAGTTGATGCCGTGAACGGAGAAATTTTCGAGACCGTTGGCGGTCTGGACGCTGAAGATCAGCTTCAGATCGACCAGGCCATGATTGATCTCGACGGTACACACAACAAGTCGCGTCTTGGCGCCAACTCCATACTGGGCGTATCGCTCGCGGTTGCCCGCGCCGCTGCCCAGGCATCCGGTCTGCCGCTCTACCGCTATGTGGGCGGCACCTCTGCCCGCACGCTTCCGGTTCCCATGATGAACATCATCAATGGCGGCGCGCATGCCGACAATCCGATCGATTTCCAGGAATTCATGATCATGCCGGTTGGCGCCGAGTCCCTTGGCGATGCCGTGCGCATGGGTTCTGAAATTTTCCACACCTTGAAAAAGGCACTGAACGCAGCCGGTCACAACACCAATGTTGGCGACGAAGGCGGCTTTGCTCCCAATCTGGAATCGACCGACGCAGCTATCGGCTTCGTCATGAAGGCGATCGAAACCGCCGGCTACAAGCCAGGCGAAGATGTCTTCCTGGCATTGGACGCGGCATCGACCGAGTTCTTCAAGGACGGCAAATATGTGTTGGAAGGCGAAGGCAAGACGCTGGCTCCTGAGGAAATGGCAAAATATCTCGCCGACCTCGTTTCCCGCTACCCGATCATCTCGATCGAAGACGGTCTGGCAGAAGACGATTGGGACGGTTGGAAAGCGACGACCGACCTTATCGGCAACAAGTGCCAACTGGTCGGCGACGACCTGTTCGTCACCAATTCCGAGCGTCTGCGCAAGGGTATCGACCTCGGCGTTGCCAACTCGATCCTGATCAAGGTCAACCAGATCGGTACGCTGTCCGAAACACTGGACGCCGTCGAGACCGCACACAAGGCTGCCTACACCGCTGTGATGTCCCACCGCTCGGGCGAGACCGAGGACAGCACCATTGCTGACCTCGCGGTTGCCACCAACTGCGGCCAGATCAAAACCGGTTCACTCGCACGGTCCGACCGGCTCGCAAAGTACAACCAGCTCATCCGTATCGAGGAAGAACTGGGCGCACAGGCGGTTTATGCAGGCCGTTCCATTCTGCGCGGCTGATCTTTTCGGGTCAGCAAAATCAGAAAAGCCCCGCATTCGTGCGGGGCTTTTTTGTTTCGGCAGCTCAAACTGCTTTTAATTGGAAACTGCTGCCTGTGGATCGGTCCGTGTTTCGTCGGCATGTAGAAGCGCTGCGGCAATTGTTTCCGGTTTTTCTGCACCTGCCAGAACAAACCTGCCATCGATAATGAAACATGGCACACCCGTGATCCCGGACTTTTGAGCGTTGGCAATCTGGGCCTCGACCTTGTCGAGATCGGTTTCGGTTCCCAATAGATGCTCCACCAGATCGGACTGCATCCCTGCTTCCTCGGCAATTCGCACAAGAACCTCGGGGCGTGTCAGATCTTCTCCATTCAGGAAATAGGCCTTGAACAAAAGCTCCACGACTTCGTCCTGAAGATCGTCGTCACGTGACCAAAGGATCAGTCTGTGGCAATCAAGGGTATTCGGCGACAAGGTGATATCATCAAAAGCAAAATTGATGCCTTCCTCCTGTCCCGCTGCACGGATTTGTTTGTAGAACGTGTCCGCCCGCTCCAGACCACCGAACTTGTCGCTCAGATACTGTTTTCTGTCCTTGCCAGTCTTCGGCAAGGTCGCGTCAAGTTGAAAGGGGTGCCAACGAACCAGCACATCGAGCTGCGGAACCGACTTCAACGCCGTTTCAAGGCGTCTTTTACCAATGAAGCACCAGGGGCACATCACATCGGATACGACATCGACGGTAAGGGCGGATGATAGGGTCATCGGACATCCAGAACGTTGGAGATATTTTTGTCAGGCTAAAGACTCTGACAAATATGCCAACCCCAAATTCGCGGCAGTGTTAAGGCAATAGACAAAAGACGCATACAGACCAGCGTCTGTTCACAGAACAGTGTGTGTGAGGATCGAGCTGATCCGCTTCTGCAGCCTTGTCGTGCCAGCCTCGTTCTTCAAGACGGCAACCGGCCCGAAGTCCTTCACCAGGCAGACAAGGTCCTCGTCACGGCTGGTGGCGTCCGCGATGGACAGCAATGTCGTGTTGATGTCTTCCAGTTCTTCAGCGGAAGTGACGGCAATGCCGAAGTTTTCCGGCTGAAGCCTCATTTCCCAAAGATCGAGGCCACGCGCCGCAAGGCCGTTGCTGCAGGCTTCGAGATAGTTCGTATAATCATCCACACCAAGTCCGCCCTGAAGGATCTGCTGGCGCAACCACATGTGGCTTTCCGCAAGCACCCTGTCTGCAAGACGGCGCCTCTTGCCAAAGCGGGTGGCGGAGTTTAGCCGGCGGGCGAGGGTTTCCTTGCGGTTTTCTCCAACCAGCACGTCCGAAGCTCCGTTTCGGAACAGTTGAACGAGATCTTCCTCCCGCTCACAGACAGCCAGAACCGGCAACCCCGCGAAACGGGCATCCCGGCGAATCTGCTGCATATAGTCGACGGCATCTTCAAAGGGGGCATCAATGACCACGGCGTCAAATGCACGTTTGGACATGAATTCGACCGCCATGCTGCCGTCGAATGCACCGACAACCTCGACCTTTTCTTCACTGGCGTCCTGCCATTCAAGAAACCGACCGCTCAGGCCAACGACAAGCAGGCTGCTGGTTCCTGAATGATGCGGAGCGCTCCCGAAACCTGGAATCCTGCCAAAAATACGTCTGCGAAGTTGGGCTTCCTCTGACCGAAGCAATGCGCGCTGATGAATGCATATCAACATCAGCAGGACTTCATCGGGCACGACCTTGTCGATGATTGCAGTCGGTTGCAGACCGGGAGGCAGAATATCGTCGCTGCCGGTGAGGATGTAGAAAGGGACTTCACTTGCCAGGAGTCTGATTTGCGGAAGCAGCCAGGAAAAGAATTCGTCTCTGCGGTCGTTTTCCAGGATGCTGATATCAACCACGATCGCTGCGGGCAGCGCCATGGGCAGCTTGCTGCGACGGTCGAACATGCTGATAAGCGACACGTCTAAATCTTCTGGCGCATCACCATTGCTGCTCCGCCTTGGCCGACGTCCCGCATACCAATACGGGCCGCGCCAGGAAAGCGAGGTTTCAACATCCATTCCTTATCCCCACCTACGCCACGGCAGCAGGCAATCGCTGTGTCCGCATGGTCAGCCGTTCACGGCTGATGGTTCCATCCTCGTTCCGCGGCAGAGACTGTAAAATCAACACACGATGGGGGATCTTGGCAAGGTCCACGCCTTCGGCATCCAGATACGCGAAAAAGGCACCCGCATCAGGAACGTTCCCGGCCTCGGGTACAAGCGCTGCGTACATCCTGGCTCCGAGGAGAGGATCTTCCACTATGAAGGCGGCAGCTTCCTTGACGCCAGGATACCCTGCGTAGACAACATCCACCGTTTCAAGGTTGCCGGTGCCGAGGGCATAGTGGCCCGGGATACCGAAACCTGCGATGCCGCCATCCGTCAGTTCAACCTTGATGTTGGTATTCAGAAAACCGGTACCTTCCCAGCGGACTCGCCGCTGGTCACCGTTGATGGTTCGCCATCCGACATCGGGAACCATGGGGCCCTTCACCAGAAGCGTTGGAGCTTGCGTATCCACCTCGTCGGTGACCGCAATCTCAAGAAGGGCTGGCCCGCTTTCACACCCGATCGGCCCGCTATGCTTTCCCAGCGCGGTGGCCTTCATCTTCGCCGAGGGACCTCGCGCCTTGGCAACGAGTGCGAATTCGTCAGCGATGTGAAGATCGATCAGACGGCGCCGCGCAACGAAAGTCGTCGGGTGCGGGGCCGCGATATTCCAGGCTGCAAGTAGCGTCGTCTTGGTGTTTTCAAGTTTACGGTCGAGCGTCTGTGCCAGCGGCCCGGGTGTCATGACGATATCCGCCTGAACCTCGTTGGCATGAGCGGCAAGATTGGCAAGTGAAGTCGGGTGGTGCAGATGCAAGGTGCCGCCGGTGAGCAACCAGGGAACCAGTCCTCCGCCCAGGCCGGTCAAGCCACTAAGCGAATAGGGGAGGACCATCACGCTGGCATCGCGCACATGAGCTTCCTGCACGATCATCTGTGCGACCGATACCCAATGGTTATGGCAGCGGGTAACCGGAACGTTTTCCTCGCCGCTTCGGCTCCAGCAGATGGTCGCGGTGTGGTCAGCCGGATCAGGGCGCTCACTCGGAGTGAACTTCAGATCGTCACCCATTTCGGCAAGCATCGGCCCCAATTCAATCAATCCATCGGGAACGTCCTTGCCAAGGCCGAAAACAAACCGCAACGAGAACAGATCCGCAGCAACATCGCGTGCGGCAACGCCAACCTCGCGTGTTTCCACCCGGTCGGCCGCGACAAATCCCTTGGCGCCTATGGAGTTCAAGGCTTCCAGAACGTTCTTCTGCCGCCAGTGCAATGGCAAGGGAGAAATGATCAGATCTGCTCGCAGGGCTGCCAGGATCGCGATTACGGTATCGACCGTGTTGGGAGCCTGGACACCGACGACATGATCGGATGACAGTCCGACGGTGGTGTAGAAAGCGGCAAGACGATCAATTTCCCGATCGGCTTCGGCATAACTCAACGCTCGGGGAGCACCACCTGTCCAGGTAGCCCTGTCAGGAGCATCAACCAGCGCAAGCCGGTCGGGGTGTTCTGCGGCTGTCTTGCGGAACATTTCATCAAGCGGCACATCGGAACAGGCTCCGCTTTCATGATACTCCGTAGACAGGCTTTCAGGCGTGGCTTTCATCTTGTTTTTCGTCCATTGGTCCGATTATTGCGCCGTGGCCGACCACCAGGTGTCGTACTCGTGGCCGTAAAGCGACTCGTTTTGCGGCGGAACGATCTGCTTCCAGTGCGCCACCCAATCGTCCGCGACATGATAAAGCGGGACCGCGTAGGCTCCCGAAATCAAAACGCGGTCGAATGCGCGAACGGCAGCCACGAATTCGTCGCGGCTCCTTGCTCCGACAATCTCGTCGATCATCGCATCGATCGCCGGTTCATGTGCGCCCACAAAGTTGAAGGATCCTTCCGTTTCCGCTGCTTTTGACGACCAGCGTCCGTATTGCTCGGCGCCGGGAGACAGCGAGGAGAACCAGGTGTTGAACACCATATCAAACTCGCGTTTCGTCCTGCGGTCTTCGAATTGCGACGGATCTACACTGCGTACGCTTGCGGATACGCCGAGCAACTCAAGAGTACGGATATAGGCAAGAGCCAGCTTTTCTTCGTCCTCATTCTTGGCAAGAATTTCAAAGGAAAGCTGATTGCCGTTTTCGGAGTGCAGGAGTTTTCCGTCCTTGAGCCTGTAACCGGCCTTGCCGAAGGCTTCCAGCGCTGCCCGCAGCACTTTTCTGTCACGTCCTGAACCGTCTGCTTCTGCCGGACGCCAGGTGCCGTCCATCACCTCGGGATCGACTGCATCAGGAAAGGGAGCCAGCAATTCCTTTTCCCGGTCGCTTGCCGGACGGCCGATCGATGAAAGCTCGGAATTGTCCCAGTACCCTGCCGTGCGCGTGTAAAGTCCGTAATAGAGATTGCGGTTCACCCATTCAAAATCGAACAGCATGCGCAAGGCCTTGCGCACGGCCGGGTCGGAGAACTGGTCTTTGCGGGTGTTGAATGCGATGCCCTGCATGGCGGCGGGAATCCCGAGCGGAATTGCCCGCTTGAGAACATCGCCATTTTTCACTGCCGGAAAATCAAGCCCCGTTGCCCAACGGGCAGGATCCCGGAACTGCAACGCCTGGACCAGGCCCTTCTTGAAGGATTCCTGCAAGGTCGTCTCGTCGCGGAAATATTCTACCCGGATCTCGTCGAAATTGTCGAAACCGGCTTTGACAGGCAGATCCTTGGCCCAATAGTCCGGGTTCTTCTCATAAACGACGAGCCTGCCTGGCTCGATCGTCTTGAAGGTGTACGGCCCTGTGCCGGTTGGCGGGTTCAACGACGATTTGTCGAAATTCTCCGCATCCGTGGCTGCCTTGGAATAAATTGGAGCCAACGCGATCAACAGCGGCAGTTCGCGGTTTTCACCGTTTTCGAATACCAGCTTCAACCGGTTCGGTGCGGTGACCTGCTTTTCGGTGATGGCCGCATACCAGTTTCGATAGGGCGGGCGCCCCTTGTCGCGGATCACTTCCAGAGAAAAGATGACATCATCGACTGTGACTGGTGTCCCGTCGGAAAACCTTGCATCCGGATTAAGCTCGAACTCGATCCACTCCCGGCTGTCCGGCATGCGCACACGTTGCGCCAGAAGACCGTAAAGGGAGAAGGGTTCCGCATAGGAGCGGACCATCAGGCTTTCCAGAATGTTGTTGCCGAATTCGCGTTCGCGCATTCCACGTGCCGAGGTCCAGCCGCCCTGTACAATGAAGGAATTCAGGCTGTCGAAGGTTCCCTGTACACCAAGCGTGATTGTGCCGCCCTTGGGCGCATCGGGGTTGGCGTAGGGAAAGGGTTCGTCAGGTCCAAGTGCTGGTGTCCCGTGCATGGCGATGGCATGCGTCCAGGGCACGTTTTCATCGTCCGCGCTGACGGGCAGGCTGATTGCCAAGGCAAGCAGGCATGCAGACGAGGTTGCCAAACCGATCGCCTTGCCGGCATGAAAAAGAAGACCGGAAACTATCGAACTACGCATCACCACCGCCGGAGATTCTGTTGATTCTCAGCGATTACAGTAGCACAGGGTTCCTACGGACGCGCCCGGGACAAGCAACAAACCGCAAGATATTCAGGTTTCAATTCGCCAATAGGGGTGCGTTGCAAATCGGCCACCCTCTCGCCCAAATTAAGTGTCTTACCATGGTTTCACGGTTTGAATGTCGTTACGGGCCTTGCGGTTGGTTCCGGAATGGCTCAGAACAACGCGAAAGTTTCGTACACGCACGATTGAGGACGTATCGATGACGAGTGTTTTGAAAAGAGGATTGTTCGGATGTGCAGTAGGTGCGTTCGTAGCCCTATCTTCTTTTGCAGGTGCACCCGCAATCGCCCAGGAAGAAAAAAGCCCATGGACGAAAGCGTGTAACACCAATCCGAACACGCAGAAGGAAATCTGCTTTATTTCGATTGAATTGCGCACAAATACCGGACAGTTCCTGAGTAACATTGCTATTCAGGAAACTGAGGGCGAAGCCCGCAAGAAACTGCTGGTCGCTGTACCGACCGGCGTTCTTATCCAGCCGGGTGTGCGCATTCAGATCGATGATGGCAAGCCCGTACAGGGCAAGTACAGCATCTGCGCACCCAATGCCTGCTACGCTGAACTGGCGATTGATGACTCGTTCATCAACACCATGAAGCAGGGTGGTGAGGTGATTGTGGCTCCGTATAACCAGCAAGCCAAGGAAATCGTCTTCAAGATGACCCTGATCGGCTTCACCAAGGTTTACGACGGCGAGCCGATGAACATTGCCGAGCTGCAAAAGCGTCAGGAAGAACTGCAGAGCGAATTGCAGAAGCGCGCTGACGAAGCGCGTCAGAAGCTGATCGACGCTCAGAAGCAAAGCCAGTAACAGGCTGCTTTGCCAAAATTGAAGAAGGCCGGAACTTTGAAAGTTCCGGCCTTTTTTGTATTCGAAGATCAAGACTGAAAACCGCCGGGAATTGGGACGATTAGTGGATCTCTACGCTGCGCGGTAGATATGAGCCGTCCGTCTGTTCCTCGAAAATCTCTTCAACCTGCGGATGGCGCACCGGTTCGCCGGTCATATCCGCTTCCAGGTTCTGTTCGCTGACATAGGCCACATATTCGGTCTCCTCGTTCTCGGCGAGGAGATGATAGAACGGCTGGTCGCGCAAAGGACGCACGTCCTCCGGGATGGCGTTCCACCATTCTTCCGTATTGCTGAAGGTCGGATCGACATCGAAAATAACGCCACGGAAGGGGTAGATCCGGTGCCGGACGACCTGGCCAATTCTGAATTTTGCCGTTCGCATGGTTACTCGTCCGCATACTGCATGCACTGCCGGGATACCGTGTCGGCAGCCGGCGTGCAAGCATTGTAACATTAAACCTTAGACGACGAGCCTTGCGAAAGTCTAAAGGCCGTAGACCTCCGCGAGTTCCGCGTCCTTGGATGCAACCAGTTTTGCAAGGTCGACGATCACCTTTGCCTGCTTCCAGGTTGCATCATCCTGCATCTTGCCGTCGATCATCACGGCACCGGTTCCATCCGGCATAGCCTCAAGGATCTTGCGGCTAAAGGCGACTTCGCCTGGATCCGGAGAGAAAACCTTCTTCGCGATCTGGATTTGTGTCGGATGCAGGGACCACGCGCCAAGGCAGCCCATCAGGAATGCATTGCGGAACTGACTTTCGCAGGCTGCCGCATCGGAAAAATCACCAAACGGGCCGTAGAAAGGCTTCAGGCCGTAAGACAGGCAGGCATCGACCATCTTTCCGACCGTGTAATGCCAAAGATCCTGCTGATAAGCGGTTCGGCCACCTGCGCCGTCAGCATCTGAAAGGACCGCATAGTCGGGATGGCCGCCGCCCACACGTGTTGTTTTCATGCCTCGCGAAGCCGCAAGGTCTGCCGGTCCCAGGCTCATACCATGCATCCGCGGACTGGCTGCTGCAATCTCTTCGACGTTCTTGACGCCTTCGGCCGTTTCCAGAATGGCGTGGATCATGATCGGCTTGGAAAGACCAGCCTTGGCTTCCAGCTGCGCAAGCAATTGGTCGAGATAGTGAATGTCCCAGGCGCCTTCCACCTTGGGAAGCATCACCACGTCGAGTTTTTCTCCAACAGCAGGAACAATCTCAAGAAGGTCGTCGAGAAACCAGGGACTGTTGAGGCAATTTACCCTGGTCCACAGGCCTGTGGTGCCGAAGTCATTATCCTGCGCCATTTTAATGAAGCCCCTGCGGGCGTCCGTCTTGGCATCGGCGGGGATTGCATCTTCAAGGTTGCCGAGTACGACATCGACGTTCTTGATGAGATCCGGCACCTTGGACCGCATCTTTTCAATATGCGGAGGGACGAAATGGATCATGCGCTCCAGCGAGACGGGAAGTTCGCGATACGGGTCCGGCGCGCCGATTGCGAGCGGCTTGTAGAATGCGCTTGGGGTTTTCATGAAACAGCTGTCCTCCACCAGTTTGAGGAATAGCTATAACGTCAATGCTGCGCTGCAACCATACCCCGAAAGGAGAACAGGCTTAATCGTCTTCCAGGCGAGCCGCTGCTGCGCGCCGGGCCTGCTTCTGGGCAGACGTTTTACCTGGAGGCGCCCACTTCTTGTGGATCCACATCCATTGTTCGGGGTGTTCGCGGATCCAGCTTTCGAAAATTGCGTGGATCCTTGCTGTTGCGACCTCGATATCCGCCTGCCTGTCACCCGTTACAGGCACTTCAACAGCCTGGGCCTCAATCCGGAAATGCACACCTTTCTTGCGTACGACCCGGCCGAGAACAATCGGCACGTTGCAGGACCGGGCGAGCGAAGCCGGGACTGGCGTGGCGTATGCCATCTGGTCGAAAAAGGGCACTTGCACACCGCGCGTTTCCCTGAGATCTCCCATCATCGCGACGATACCGCCGCTTTTCAGGGTCGCCAGGATCTTGCGAGCTGTCTGGTGGCTTTTCGACAAAAGACCGCCTTTGTAGAGGTCTTTCCTCAGCGCCTGCAGGGCCTTGTCGGCCTCCGGATTGCGCAGAGCCTGATAGACGCCGGTTATCTCGATACCGCGCCGGACGGCGGGCTGAACACACAATTCCCAGTTTGCGCTGTGGAATGAAACGAACAAACAGGCACGCTCGCCGTTCAGAACCTGATCGGTGATTTCATCCGCAACTGCTTCAAACCGGTAGTCCTGTTTCAGAAGCCGGTCGATGTGGAATGTTTCGGCTGCCACGCGGCCGAGGTTCTCCCACATCCCACGCACAATCAGTTCTCGTTCCGCGCGCCGCATGCCCGGAAAGGCCTTCTTCAAGTGGCGCAGAGCACGCTTGTGTCTGGGATTGAACGGTGCCAGCCGACGCCAGAATGCACCCATGACATAGGAGGCAACGTCTACGGGGATCAGGCGAAACAGCCAGATGGCCAACGTCAGCGCAAAGCCTTCCACCCGGTTTTGCACAGCTGTGAGCTTCGGGTGTTTACGATGCTTTTTTTTGCGGGACATTACGACCGAATGCTTTCATGTTGTCCGCCCGTCCTGAAAAGAGGGCACTTCCGACCTTGTCCGACTGATTGGGGCCTTGCGATGCGCCCTCAGACCTGATTGGAATGCGGATCACCGAGGTGACCTCCAAGTCACGCGTCCATATCCAAGCCAGGCGCAAGATGCAAGCGCCTTCAAACCCAACCAACCGCGATACAACGCGTCGTCTTCATCTTTGGTATTTGAATGCAGAACGTCATTTCACTGGCTCTTCCGTTTTTCGGACTGATCCTTCTCGGCTTCGGTGCCGGCAAGATCAAGAACCTGCCCGAGGCAGGCCTGAGCTGGATGAACTTCTTCGTGATCTACCTGGCCCTTCCGGCGCTCTTCTTCCGTCTGTTGTCTGAGACACCGATCGAAGAACTCGCAAATGCGTCCTACATTACCGCCACGACCTTCACGACCTACATCGTGTTCGCGATCTCCTTCTGCATAGGTGTGGTCGCAACACGCGGCAACATCGGCGAATCCACGATCCTGGGCATTGCCGGCGCCTATTCCAACATCGGTTACATGGGGCCGGGGTTGACGCTGGCTGTTCTGGGTGAGCAGGCAACCGTACCGACCGCGCTCATTCTGGCCTTTGACAATGCACTGATGTTCATTCTGGCGCCGCTGATGATGGCATTGGCCGGTACCGAAGAAGAATCGATCCTTGGGACCTTGAAGAAGATTGTGGTCAGGATCTTCACCCATCCGTTCATCCTGGCTACGATTGCCGGCGTCTTCGCCGCCGCGCTGGAGATCAAGCCACCTCAAGCGATAGATACGCTTCTGCGCTATCTCAGCAACGCGGCAGCACCTTGCGCCCTCTTTGCCATGGGCGTCAGCATTGCGCTTCGTCCGATCGGTCGGATACCGCTGGAACTGCCGCTTGTGCTGGGTGTGAAGTTGCTGTTGCACCCGATCCTGATTTTTCTGCTCCTGACATGGCTTGGCGGCTTCGATCCCAACTGGATCGCAACTGCAGTTCTGATGTCCTGCCTGCCGCCGGCGACAAACGTCTTTGTTATCGCGCAGCAATACGGGACGTATGTTCAGCGGGCGTCGAGCTTCGTACTGATAGGAACGGCCTTGTCGATCGTCACTGTTACCGGTTTCATCTGGGCGCTGACGAGCGGTTTCCTTCCAACCGGTGGTTAGACGATCAAGCCAGGCATCCCGGTAACAACAAGAGGGCTTGTGGTGAAAGGCAATCCGGAAGTCCTTGCGATATTCGAAAGTTACTCGGCGGATATCCGCGAAAGACTGCTGACCATCAGGTCATTGATCACCGAGACGGCGACGCAGCGCGACGATATCGGAGAACTGGAAGAAACCTTGAAATGGGGTCAGGCCAGCTATCTGACGAAGCGCCCGAAAACCGGAACGACAATCCGGATAGACCGGGACAATTCCGGGGCAGGGGACGTAGCTCTCTATGTCAATTGTCAATCTTCACTGGTGTCTGACTGGCGCACAATGTTCCCGGAACTCGTCTTTGGCGGCGATAGAAGCGTTCACTTCAGTCAAGGCCAGCCGTTGCCAGAAGATGCGCTCCGTCAGATGATCGTCATGGCCTTGACGTATCACAGCGCCAAGCGATCAGCAGCACAGTCACGTGTTTGAAGGCAGCACCAAAAAGCCGTCTATCGATGCAATTGAAACGCGGTTCCCGGTGCAATGCCCTCCCGCATGAGCAAGCGCCGCAACGGACCAATCTTGCCGGCCAGATACATGCCCGCGCTTCGCGCAGCCTGGACCGGCAGAAAGCCTGTCAGCAGTGATCTGTTCAGCATGTCCACCGCGTTTGTCCGTGTCCGGATATCGCTGAACCGTTTCTTCTCATAAGCACTCAAAACGGTCTTGCCACCAAAGTCGGCGTGCGCGCGCACCGCCGATGCCACGACGGAGATGAGGTCCCGGATATCACGCAACGACAGGTTTAGACCCTGCGCTCCGATGGGCGGAAAGACATGCGCGGTCTCGCCCACAAGCGCCAGGCGCGGCCCAACCAGGGAAGTGGCAGTCAGTCCTGAAAGCGGAAAACTTTGTGGTTTCGTAGACAGTTTGAAACGACCCAGAATCGAATGCGCCCGCCGTTCGAGCTCCGCTTCCAGCTCCTCCTCCGTCATCGCCAACAGATCTGCAGCACCGTCCGCAGTTTCCACGCAAACAAGTGACGACTGTCTGCCGGGGAGCGGTACCAGTGTGAACGGACCTGTCGCAGTATGGAATTCGGTCGAGACCTGCTGGTGTGGAAGCCGGTGCTCAAGGTTCAGAACAACAGCCACCTGCGGATACGACCAGCTTTTAACTTCAATCCCTGCCGCTTCACGCAGTGTCGACCGGCGGCCATCTGCGGCTACGGCCAATTTGGCAGAAATCGTCCGACCCTTGCGGGTGACAAGAGTAGCGTGTTCGTCTCCGAACTCGGCACTCTCGACGGTTTCCGAAATCTCTTCAAGTCCGGCTTGCGCAGCACAGAATTTTTCAAGCACTACATTAAGTTCACTGTTCAAGATATTGAAACCAAACTCTTCGAGGCCAAGTTCAGAACTGTCGAAGACCACTTCAGGTGCACGAAAAAGCCGCCCCGTGCTGTCGATCATGCGCATCTTCTTCAAGGATGCGGCGTTGCCTTCTATGTCCGACCAGACGCCAATATCGCGCAACAGATCGATGGAACGTTGCCACAGCGCGGTTGTCCGGCCATCCTTGATTTCCATTGAGGGGGCAATCAGGACGCAGGAAAGCCCCTGCTGGGCCAGAGCAAGAGCTGCAATTCGCCCGGATGGCCCGCCGCCGACGATTGCAATGTCAAACTGTTCCGGCGCGTGGCTGCTGGACATGGTAAAATTCCATCTGATTTGATCTTGAGATCTAAATTGCTGTTTGCGGGCTCAAAATCAACGGGACGAATACACGCAGGGCATTCGAGGTCGACCATGAGTAAGATCAAATGCCTGCTTCGACTAATCCGCTAAGACGTCTCAAGACCCCGGACCAACACGCCACCTTAAGGCCGAAATGACGAGTTTGACCCGCACACCTTCCAATCAGGCCGGTTCCACCAAGCCGGAACAAAACATGCGTGGCTGGCCGCTGGTGCTTGTGCTGGTCTCGATACTGGCCGCCGCCGGCTGGGCATATCTGATTGCAATGGTTGCCGACATGGTACCGGTCATGGATATGAGCGAAGCCGGCCCCGGCATGGTGATTCTCAACAGTTTCAACCAGTTCGCAGGTTTGCCTGCTGAAGCGCGGGCCGCACTTGCGGTTCTTTGCCTGCCGTCCAGCGCAACATTCGGAATGCCAGGTGCGGACATGACGACGGTTGATCTTGTGAAGATCTTCCTGATGTGGGCAATGATGGCCCTTGCCATGATGTTGCCCACGGCCGTGCCGATGCTTCGGGCCTATTACACCGAAATTTCGGCGCAGTTCAGCGGTACGGCAACGCCGGTACTTCTCGTTATCACCGCAATGTTCGGCTATCTGGCGGTCTGGCTTGGCTATGCGGTTGCAGCAACCGCGGCGCAATGGGCTTTGTCAAGGGCAGGTGCCATGACGAATATGATGGCTCCTGCAAGCATGGCTCTGACGACGTCGGTCCTCTTTGCCGCTGGTTTATATCAGTTCACCCCCTCCAAGAAGGCCTGTCTCCGGCGCTGCTGGTATCCGCGCTGGGTGTTTGCCAGTGACGATGCTGGGCCGGGTGCGATGTCTGGCTTGCGGGAAGGGCTGGTGCAGGGCTGGGTGTGCCTTGGCTGCTGCTGGGCGGTAATGACTGTCATGTTCGCGGTCGGCCTGATGAACATCGTCTGGATCGCGCTACTCGGCGCGTTGATGGCCATTGAAAAGACGTTCCCGAGCCGCATTCTGCCACCTGCCATCGGGGCTGTTCTGCTGGTCTGGGCAGGTATCCTCGTTTCCCTCATCCTTTTGGGAAATGCGGCAACCTAAATTCACTGCTATTGGTGCGGGGACTGTTTTTTAGGTTCACACTGTCATACGATTGCAATAAAGGACCGTATCAGCGTCAGTGTGTGATCCATGGGCCAGCGGGTCAATCGTGAACCGCACACATCTCAGAACGCAAATGCACCAGTTTACTGCGTTCAGATCATAAAGTGAGGGAACCCCGTGGCGGATATTACACCAGGTAAAGAGAGGACTGAGCCCGCTCTGTTCCTGATCCATATCCTGACGGCTTCCGGTGCTCCGATCGCTCTTATTGCCCTCTTGGCAGGTGCGCGTGAAAACTGGGCGGAGATGTTCGCCTGGCTTGGACTCGCGTTTTTCATCGATGGCATCGATGGCCCGCTGGCGCGCCGTTACAAGATTGCGGAGCGTCTGCCTCGCTGGTCCGGTGCCTCGCTGGATTTCGTGATCGACTACGCCACTTACGTGTTTCTTCCCGCTTTCGCGCTTTCCTGGAGCTTGATGCTGACAAGCCCTTGGAACTGGATTTGTGGCGGGCTCGTGGTCTTTACCGGCGCTCTTTATTTCGCCGACAACGGCATGAAGACACCCGACGGCTCCTTCAAGGGTTTTCCCGCTGGATGGAACATGGTCGTTTTCGGCCTCATGGTTCTGTCGCCATCGCAAAGCTTCACGATCATGTTCGTGCTCTTGTGCTGCGCACTGACGTTCGCACCGGTCCGCTTTGTCCATCCTGTCCGCGTGCGTCGCTGGCGCATGATTACCTTGCCGGTGACATTGCTCTGGATGGGATTGGCCGCCTACGCAATTCTGGATGGTATGGTTTTGAACGGCCCGCTCGCATGGGCATTCACGGCTGCCAGCTTCTATTTGCTGCTGGTCTCTGCTGTTCAGCAATTGCTCGACAGGGTCGACTGACCTTTCCCTACATTCAAAATAAAGTTTTGGCACTGGCGCGAACCAAGGTGCCGGTGTTGTGCCGCGCTTTCTCTTGAAGCGCTGACCGGAAGGAAGCGTCACGAACGCCTGATGCCATTTATGCTTCGGAATGACCTTTTCCGATGGCGTTGAAATCATTTATGGTCTTGCCAACTTCAATTGCCGCAAGACCAAATCGGTCTCGGCCCATCACCCCGGGGATAAAGTCATGGTTCAAGCAATCTGCGTACACGAAACCGGTGGACCGGATGTCATGCGCTGGGAACATATCGAAGTAGGTGAGCCCGGCCCAGGTGAGGCGCGCATCCGCCATACGGCAGTCGGCCTCAATTTCATCGATACCTATTTCCGCTCCGGCCTCTATCCAGCTCCTGCCGGCGTGCCGTTCAGCCCCGGCAACGAGGGGGCAGGGGTCGTGCAGACGGTCGGTGAGGGTGTGATACATCTCAGCCCCGGCGACCGTATTGCCTACGTTGGCCCGCTCGGTGCCTACGCGCAGGAAAGAATTGTGCCCGCTGATCGTCTTGTCGTCCTGCCAGACGGGATTGATGACAAGACCGCTGCCGGCATGATGCTGAAGGGGATGACGGCACAGTACCTTCTGCGCCAGACCTATTCCGTTGGCCCGGACACGACACTGTTGTTTCACGCTGCTGCCGGAGGCGTCGGCCTGATTGCCGGTCAATGGGCGGCACATCTCGGCGCCACTGTCATCGGCACTGCCGGTTCGGAAGCAAAGGTCGAACTTGCAAAGGCACACGGCTACCAGCACGTGATCAACTACCGGACTGAAAACTTTGTCGACAGGGTAAAGGATATTACCGGCGGCAAGGGCTGCGATGTTGTTTATGACAGTGTCGGCAAGGACACATATCCCGGATCGCTCGACTGCCTGAAACCGAGGGGCCTTTGGGTCACTTTCGGTCAGTCCTCCGGGCCGATTGCTGACTTCAACCTGGCGCTCCTCGCCCAGAAAGGCTCTCTGTTCGCAACCCGGCCGACGCTGTTCAGCTACATCGCCAGCCGCGAAGCACTGGAAGCGACCGCGGGCGAATTGTTCGATGTCGTCCAGAAAGGCATCGTCAAGATCGGCGTCAACCAGGAATACAGGCTTGCCGATGCCGTTCAGGCGCATCAGGACCTTGAAGGCCGCAAGACCACCGGCACCACGGTCCTGATCCCCTAAGAGCAGGAAATTCATGCGGTCCGGACGAGCACAGGATCTTTCTCGAAATCTTTACAGCCCGGCGATGCGCTATTTTCTGGCCGTCGCCGAGGCCGGCTCGATCCGCGCCGCGTCCCGGGAGCTCAACGTGGCGTCATCTGCCATAAACCGGCAGGTTCTCTGGCTGGAAGAGGCGCTCGGACTACAGTTGTTTGACCGTGTCGGCCGGCGCCTGCGTCTGTCGCAAGCCGGAGAATTGCTGCTGGCACATATCCGGCGCACCTATTCCGATTTCGAAGGCACGGTTGCCGAACTCGACGCCTTGAAGGGACTGCGACGCGGTACGGTTTCGATTGCAAGCGTCGAAAGCGTTGCCGAAAAGCTCCTCCCGGCGGTCATCAGCACGTTTCGCAAGAGCTATCCCGGCATTCACGTGAATGTCTCGATTTCCTCATCCAGAGAAGCCGCCCGAAAGGTGGAGGCGGCTGAAGCGGATGTCGGCTTCACCTTCGACCCGCCGGAAACCTCGGCTCTCACAACAGCCTTTCACCATGATCTCGTGATCGGAGCACTCATGCGTCCGGATCATCCGTTGGCCGGAGCGAAAACACTTGGACTGCAAGACTGCCTGAAATATCCGGTGGCGCTGCCCGCAGAAGGACTGTCACTGCGCACCCGCCTGGACATCGTTCGAAGCCGGATACCCGGCGCTTCGCGCACTTATGTGGAGGCCAATTCGCTCAGGCTGATGCGAGCCCTTGCCAGGGAGGAACAGGTAATTGGTTTTCAGACGATGATCGGTTGCGAGGACGACCTTGCCAACGGTTTCCTAATCTTCAAACCTTTGTCCGATACGCCGCTTCAGGCCGACCGACTCTGTGTGGTAACGTCGTCTCTACGTGCTCTTGCGCTTGCGCCGGGCATGTTTTTCGACCATGCCGTGTTCGCTTTGAGGGACCAACTTTCAGCTCTTGATGCCAAATAGGCAACATTGCGGTCTCAAATGAGCGCTTTGGTTCCATGTTTTTTTAAGGCACATTTTTTGTGACAGTTTTGCGGCAATGCGCCGTGCGAGGGAGAAAACTGATGGGGCGTTTGCCTACGCACGATCTGAATACAGCCTTGGCAGGGCCCGAAAGCGGCCTGCTGAGCAGGCTGTGGCGCATGGGTAAGGCACCTGGTCCGTACGCTTCGCACCGGGTGCTCCATGACCACCATTTTGCGGCTCGTGATGCAAAGCTCCCAATGCGTGCGGAGTGTTCAAACTGTTACGCATCAGATGTCTCCGGTCCGGTTTTGGCTAACATGGGGAAGCAGGACCATGCGTGACACGATCCGTTTCCTCAAGGGTGGTGAAATCGTTGAACTTTCGAATGTCGGTCCAACGGAAACCGTTCTCGATTACTTGCGCCTCCGCCGCCGCGAAACCGGAACGAAGGAAGGCTGCGGCGAAGGTGACTGCGGGGCCTGCACCGTCGCGCTTGGCCGATTGATCGACGGCAAGTTGGTCTATCAGCCCGTGAACAGCTGCATCCAGTTGCTCGGCATGATTGATGGCGCTGAACTGGTGACTGTCGAAGACCTCTCCGACGATACGAGGCTCCACCCGGTTCAGGCCGCGATGGTCGAGATGCATGGCTCACAATGCGGGTTCTGTACACCCGGCTTCATCATGACGCTTTTCACGCTCTATCATGACGCAGGGGCGGAAAAATCACGCAAGACCGTAACCGAATGGCTGGCTGGAAACCTTTGTCGGTGCACCGGCTACAGGCCGATTATCGACGCGGCGTTGGACTCTTGTTTTGACGCTGCAGACGATGCTTTTTCCTGGCGTGCTCATGAAACGCGGGAACAGTTGCGACAATTGTCCGACAGCAGCGATGTCTTCATCGGAGATAGCGACTGCTTCTTTTCCTCGCCGGCAACGCTTGACGGTTTGGCAGCTCTTTACGGCCAGCACCCCAATGCGACCCTTGTTGCCGGGGCGACAGATGTCGGTCTGTGGATCACGAAGCATCTGCGCGACTTGCCCAAGATGATTTGGCTTGGCCGAATAGAGGGCCTCGACCGTGTGGAAGACAGTCCGTCCGGAGTGCTGATCGGCGCAACGGCTACTTATGCCGCGACCGAAGAAGCCATGACCGGCATTTCATCAAACCTGGGTGAACTCTGGCGCCGGATCGGCTCGAAGCAGGTTCGCGCCTCGGGAACAGTCGGTGGCAACATCGCCAATGGCTCGCCGATCGGCGACACACCACCCGCATTGATCGCTCTGGGGACAACTCTGGAACTGCATTCTGCAGAAGGCTCAAGGGCGTTGCCACTGGAAGAGTTCTTCATCGACTACGGCAAGCAGGATCGCAGACCGGGAGAGTTCGTCACCGGTCTCTTCGTGCCCCGGCTTTCTGCCAATCAGGCTTTCCGTTGCTACAAGATCACCAAGCGCTTCGATCAGGACATCTCATCCGTCATGGGAGCATTCCGCCTGACTGTGGATGGAGAAGGCATGGTTACGGATGCCCGGATCGCCTTTGGCGGCATGGCAGGAACACCGAAACGGGCAACCGGTGCGGAAGCTGCCTTGAAAGGAGCTTCGCTGGACGATCCGTCCACCTGGGGCGCTGCCATGCAGGCATTGCTGTCCGATTACACACCACTGACAGATATGCGCGCAAGTGCCGAGTACCGAATGGAAACGGCGCGGGCGTTGCTCGCAAAGGCCCTTATGGAGGTCAGCGGCACCGCACCGGAAGAACTCCGTGTGCTTGCCAAGCGGGAGGCAGGCCATGACCGCGCAGCTTGACCCCAATGACCTGACAACACCTCTGAAGCATGTCCGCAAGGCGTTGCCGCATGACAGCGCGGCTAAACACGTTTCCGGTACGGCGACCTATATCGACGACATGGTCGAACCCGTTGGTACACTTCACGTTGTGCCCGGCTGGTCAAGGCAGGCTGTCAGGGGCAGGATCCTGGCAATGGACCTTGACGAAGTCCAGGCTTCACCTGGTGTGGTTGCCGTCCTGACCGCAAAGGATGTCCCGGGAAAGAATGACTGTTCATCCGCCTTTGGCGATGATCCCGTTTTCGCCGAGGATGAAATCCTGTTTTACGGGCAGGTCGCCTTTGCCGTCGTCGGCGAAACAAGAGACCTGGCGCGCAAAGCGGTGTTGAAGGCAAAGATCGATATTGCACCGATCACCCCCATCCTGACGGCTGAAGACGCTGTCGACGCCGACACCACAGTGCTTCCTGATTATCAGTTCCGGCGTGGTTCGCCTGAAACCGGCATGAACGCAGCCGAGGAAATCCTCACTGGCAGCATGAAAATCGGCGGACAGGAGCATTTTTACCTGGAAGGCCAGGTCGCCATGGCCCAGCCACAGGAAGACGGCGGCATGCTGGTGTATTCCTCGACCCAGCACCCGACCGAAATCCAGCACACGGTTGCCAAGGTGCTCGGAGTGCCCGATGCCGCTGTCACGGCTGAGGTTCGCCGCATGGGAGGCGGTTTCGGCGGCAAGGAATCGCAGGCGAACCAATGGGCTGCCCTGGCGTCCATCGCAGCCAGTCACACGGGCCGAACCTGCAAGATCCGCCTCGACCGCGACGATGACATGATCATGACCGGCAAGCGGCACGACTTTAAGGTCAACTGGCAGGTCGGCCACGATAGCGAAGGTCGCATCCGCGCCGTCGACATGGAATTCCTGGCCCGTTGCGGTTATTCCGTCGATCTTTCACTCGGTGTGAATGATCGAACGCTGTTTCATGCCGATTCGAGCTACTTCTACCCGGATGCACTCATCCGCTCCCGGCGCTTGCGCACGGACACCTGCTCCAACACCGCATTCCGCGGGTTCGGTGGACCACAAGGCATGCTCGCTGCCGAACGCATGATCGATGCGATCGCGATCAGTCTCGACAAGGACCCGCTCGATATTCGCAAGCTGAATTTCTATGACGGGGAACGGAACCTGACGCCTTTCGGCATGCCGGTGGAAGAGTTTCAGGTCATGCATGACCTGATTGCCCAATTGGAAGAGAGTTCAGACTATTGGGCAAGACGTGATGATGTGCGCTTCTTCAACGAAAACAACGCTGTTCTGAAAAAGGGACTGGCCCTGACACCGGTTAAGTTCGGCATTTCCTTCACGCTGAAACATCTCAACCAGGCCGGTGCGCTCGTTCATCTTTATACCGACGGTTCGATTCATCTGAACCATGGTGGCACCGAGATGGGCCAGGGGCTGTATCAGAAAGTGGCGCAGGTTGTTGCGGAGGAATTCGGTGTCAGCCTGACCAAGGTACGCATCACCGCCACCAACACCTCAAAGGTTCCCAACACGGGCCCAACGGCTGCATCTTCCGGGACAGACCTCAACGCCATGGCCGCCAAGCTGGCGGCGAAGGAAATCAAGAACCGACTGATAACCTTCCTGTGCGAACTGCATCAATGCGGACCGGAAGCAATCTTCTTCGGCGATAACAAGGTGGTTGTCGGTGACCAGAGCTTTGCCCTTTCGGAAGTCGCCAAGCTGGCGCACATGGCACGTATTCAGCTTTCACACGCAGGCTATTACGCAACGCCAGGGATAACGTGGGAGCGGGAAAGCGCTACCGGGCGCCCCTTCTATTACTTTGCCTTTGGCGGCGCATGCGCCGAGGTGACAATCGATACGATGACCGGCGAGATGACCGTCGACCGGGTGGATATTCTTCACGATGTCGGCCATTCGCTGAACCCTGCGATTGACCTGGGGCAGATCGAAGGTGGCTTTGTTCAGGGGATGGGGTGGCTTACCACCGAAGAACTGGTCTGGGACGAAAAGGGGCGCCTTCGTACCCACGCTCCCTCGACCTACAAGATCCCGACAGCATCCGACATTCCCGAGGAATTCAACGTCCGTCTCTATGAAGGCAGCGGCAACCCTCAAGCAACCGTTTACCGGTCCAAGGCCGTTGGCGAACCGCCTGTCATGTTGGCCAATGCAGTGTTTTGCGCCATCAATGATGCCGTCGCGAGCCTCAGCCCAGGAGTTGTTCCCAATCTGGACGCACCGGCAACACCTGAGGCAATCATGAAAGCCGTCCAGGATATGCGCCGGAGGAAGATCTCCTGATGAAGGTCTGGGGGCACATTGCCGACTGTTTGAAGCAAAACGCCGCTTGTGCACTCGTAACCGTTGCTCGTGCCGACGGCTCGACACCACGCGAAGACGGTGCTCGTATGGTGGTAACGGCTGGTGGTGGATTTTATGGCACGATTGGTGGCGGCACGCTTGAGTTCGAAGCCATCCGCCGTGCCCACAAAGCTCTCCGGGATGGCATGGCCAGCCTTGAGCTCCACAATGTCTCGCTTGGCCCGGACCTCGGTCAGTGCTGCGGTGGGCGTACGCAAATCGCCATCGAGGTGCTGACAACGTCATCGCTTGAAATGGCTCAGACACTCTCGCTTCGGGAGAACGACGGAACGCAGTTTTCCACCGAGGCCAGTATTGTGAACGGTGTGGTGCAGACACGCGATCTGCTGCCGGACGTTTCAACGAACCGCTTCTTCCTTCAACGTGACCAAAAAACGGGCAAGCAATTGCTGATCGAGCAATTTGGCAGCAAGCGGCGCGAACTTTATCTTTTTGGTGCCGGGCACGTGGGAAAAGCGGTTGTCCTGGCGCTCGCACCTCTGCCATTCAGCGTGACATGGATCGACAGCAGGGCGGACCAGTTTCCAGCTGCGGTTCCGGGAAATGTTCGGAAAGTTTCAAACCCTGATCCAGCTGTCTGCCTTGAACAAGCCCCTGATGGCGCCTTTGTCCTGGCGATGACCCACTCTCACGCCCTGGATGAAGACATCATGGCACGTGCCTTGCTTCAACAACGCTTTGCCTATTGCGGTGTGATCGGCTCCAAAACCAAGCGGGCGCGCTTCCTGAAACGACTGAAGGCCCGGGGGCTGAATGACACTTTGACGGCAAACATGGCCTGTCCCGTCGGGGTGACTTCAGTCAAATCAAAACAACCGGCTGCAATCGCTGCAGGAATAGCTGTCGATCTGCTGGTTCGGGACGAAGCTGGAAATCGTCAACAGGCCGCTGCAGGCGGGGGGCTTGCACAAAAACTAACACTTGGTCAATAAGGCGGCATTCGCTTGGGGGACGGCGTGGCAGAAACAGAAACGATGACAGGGGACGGCGGCACGGCGCGGCAAAGCAGATCCGGAAAGGATACTTTGCTCGATGCCCGGGGCCTGACCAAACGATTTGGCGACATTCTGGCGAACGACAGGGTCGATCTCGTCATAAACAAGGGTGAAATACATGCACTCCTTGGCGAAAATGGCGCAGGCAAATCGACCCTCGTAAAAATGTTCTACGGTTCACTGGAGCCGGACGGCGGTGAAATTCTCTGGCAGGGCCAACGGGTCGACATCGGCAACCCGGCAGCTGCCCGCGAACTCGGCATCGGGATGGTGTTCCAGCATTTTTCGCTGTTCGAAGCCTTGACGGTTGCAGAAAATATCGCGTTGGCATTGCCAAATCCGGGGCGAATGTCTGAGCTTGCCAATCGGATCCAATCCGTGTCTCGCGACTATGGCTTGCCCCTGAATCCGGACGACATTGTCGCAGACTTGCCGGTCGGCATCCGCCAGCGTATCGAGATTGTCCGATGCCTGCTTCAGGAACCGCAGCTGATCATCATGGACGAACCGACGTCGGTGCTTACGCCCCAGGAAGCGGATCTTCTCTTCCTGACGCTGGAGCGTCTGGCCAAGGAAGGCTGCGCCGTTCTGTACATCAGCCATCGGCTGGAAGAGGTCAAACGCATCTGTCACCACGCGACGATCCTCCGGCATGGCCAGGTGGTGCGCGAATGTGATCCTACCAAGGAAACACCGGCATCTCTGGCCAGCATGATGGTGGGAGCCGACGTTGCCTCCGTAAGCGCCAGCTCTCAAAAGCCGCAGATCGGCGAAACCCGGCTTGCCCTGAAGAACCTGTCCGCAAAAGCCGCAACGCCATTCGCAACAGCGCTGAACAAGGTCTCGCTGGATCTCAGGGCCGGTGAGGTGGTTGCGATCGCCGGCGTTGCAGGCAACGGCCAGGGTGAACTCTTCGACGCGATCTCCGGTGAAATGCCAGTGGCAGCCGACATGGTCGTTCTGGACGGCAAGCCCTGCGGCAACAGGAACATTACCTGGCGACGCAGGCAGAACGCGGCTTTCGTGCCAGAAGAACGTCTCGGCCACGGCGCCGTACCGGGCATGAAACTATCGCAGAACATCGTTCTAACGCGCCACAGAACCGGCGACAAGCTGGTCAGTGGTTTCTTTGTCTCAAATGCCAATGCAGGCAAGATGGAACAGCGCATCAAGAAGTCCTTCGACGTGCGCATGTCCCATGACGATCCGGAAGCGCGTTCCCTTTCAGGGGGCAATCTTCAGAAATTTGTAGTCGGCCGCGAGCTGGACCGCAAACCTGGTGTGCTGATCGTGAACCAGCCAACCTGGGGTGTCGATGCCGGTGCCGCCGCTCTTATCCGGCAGGCACTCATCGACCTTGCCCGCTCCGGATCGGCGGTGCTGGTGATCAGCCAGGACCTGGATGAAATCTTCGAAATCGCCGACCGGATTGCGGTTATTTCCAGAGGTTATCTGTCTGCGGCCGAGCCGACTTCAGACATGAACCGCGAGCGGGTCGGCCTGCTCATGGCAGGCGGCGCGGAAGCGCAAGGGGAGGTTGCCTGATGCGCGTCGAACTCGTGAAAAGAAAAGAGCACAGCCGAAAGATGGCACTGCTGTCGCCGTTGATCGCTGTTGGTCTGACCGCAATCGCAGCCGGACTCATTTTCTCAATATCCGGACATAACCCATTGTTCGGATTATATAAGTTTTTCATTGAACCACTGACGCAAGAATGGTCTCTCAACGCGACAATCGCCAAGGCAACACCGCTCATCCTGATCGCCTGCGGCTTGTCGGTTTGCTACCTGTCGAACAACTGGAACATCGGTGCTGAAGGCCAGTTCGTCGTCGGCGCGCTGTTCGGCTCTGCTCTGCCCATTCTGATGCCGGACTTCGAAAGTGCTGCCACGCTTCCATTGATGATGGCTTTCGGCGCTATTGGAGGGGCACTCTGGGCCCTGATCCCGGCGCTGTTGAAAACCAGGTTCAATACCAACGAAATCCTGACCAGCCTCATGCTTGTCTATGTCGCCAGTCTCTTGCTGGACTACCTGGTTCGCGGACCGTGGCGGGATCCCGGCGGTTACAACTTCCCGGAATCGGCGCTCTTCTCCGACGCCGCCACGTTGTCCACCGTCCCTGGCACGTCACTCAGCTATGCGGCCCCGATCACGTTGATCGTCGCAGTCGTGCTTGCGGTGGTCCTCGGCAAGACCATTAAGGGTTTCGAGATCAGGGTGATGGGCGAAAGTCCTCGCGCAGGCAGCTTTGCCGGTTTTTCTGCAAAGAAACTGACGCTGTTTTCCTTCGCAATTGCCGGTGGTCTAGCAGGCCTTGCCGGTACGATGGAAGTGTCCGGCGCACTCAACCAGCTCCTCCCGACCATCTCTCCCGGTTATGGATTTACAGCCATCATCGTCGCCTTTCTGGGAAGGCTGAATCCCTTCGGTATCATCGTCGCGGGTTTCGTGTTGGCATTGTCCTATATCGGCGGCGAAGCGGTGCAATCGGCGATGGGTGTCTCCAACAAGATTGCCAGTGTCATTCAGGGCCTTCTGCTGTTCTTCGTACTCGCCTGCGACACACTCATCCTCTATCGCATCAGATTTGTCGGCCGGCGTGGTTCGGCAGGGGAGGTCTCCCATGTTTGAAGCCGTTCTCCTGACCGTTATCACCGCGGCAACACCGCTGTTGATCGCTGCGATCGGCGAACTCGTCGTTGAACGCTCCGGTGTTTTGAACCTTGGTGTCGAGGGCATGATGATCATGGGGGCCGTGGTCGGATTCGCCGTCGCCAATCAGACCGGATCCGGGACGCTCGGCGTCTTTGCGGCAATTGCCGCCGGCATGGCCATGTCGGCACTTTTTGGCTTCCTGGTGCTCGTCCTGGTAACCAACCAGGTGGCAACCGGTCTTGCCCTGACCATCCTCGGCGTCGGCTTCTCGGGCCTGATCGGGGAGGCCTTCATCGGCATTCCAGGCCTTAAACTTCCAGATCTCTACATTCCTGTACTGTCCGACATTCCATTCTTCGGGCCTGTCTTCTTCCAGCAGGACGCGCTCGTTTATGTGAGTTTCGCCTTGGTCATCGCTGTCGCCTATTTCCTGTTCCGGACCCGGCTTGGCCTCGTGCTTCGGTCTGTTGGTGACAACCACGTGTCGGCTCACGCTCTTGGTTATTCCGTTATTCGCATCAGGTTCGCAGCGGTTCTTTTTGGCGGCGCCTGTGCAGGTCTTGCGGGTGCCTACATGTCGCTTGCCTATACGCCTCAGTGGGTTGAAAACATGACTGCAGGCCGAGGCTGGATTGCGCTGGCATTGGTCGTGTTCTCGTCCTGGCTGCCGCTGCGCGTGGTTGTTGGCGCCTATCTGTTTGGTGCAGTCAGTGTGCTGAACCTCCACGCCCAGGCAGTTGAGCTGGACATTCCGTCCCAACTGCTGTCCAGCTTGCCGTACCTTGCGACTATTTTGGTGCTTGTGCTCATTTCGGCAAACCGCAGACTGACGCTCGTCAACACGCCAGCCTGTCTCGGCAAGCCATTCGTTCCAGACCGGTAAGCCTCCCAGCCACCGGTCGGCCCGGCCCCGGTGCGATCGGGGGTTTGGCCTTAAACAAGATCGCAACAGAGAGATCGAAACAGAGGGGAAAGAACCAGATGAAATCTCTTTTGAAAGCAACCGTTGCCGCCGTTGCCTTCGCAGCTGCCGGCTCTGCCGCAAACGCTGCAGACGTCAAAGCCTGCTTTATCTACGTTGGACCAGTTGGTGACTTCGGTTGGTCCTATCAGCACGATCAGGGTCGTCTCGATGCGGAAAAGCATTTCGGCGACAAGCTGGAAACCGCATATCTTGAAAGTGTGCCGGAAGGTCCGGATGCAGAGCGCGCGATCGAGCGTTTCGCCCGTGAAGGCTGCAATGTCATCTTCACCACGTCCTTCGGCTACATGAACCCGACGATCAAGGTCGCCAAGAAGTTTCCGGATGTGAAGTTCGAACACGCGACCGGCTACAAGACTGCCGACAACGTCGCGACCTATAACTCCAAATTCCACCAGGGCCGTTACATTATCGGCCAGATTGCCGCCAAACAGTCCGAATCCGGCGTCGCAGGTTACATCGCCTCGTTCCCGATCCCGGAAGTGGTGTCCGGCATCAATGCATTTCTGCTCGGTGCTCAGTCCGTCAACCCGGATTTCAAGCTGAAGGTCGTCTGGGTCAATTCCTGGTTCGATCCGGGCAAGGAAGCCGACGCTGCAAAGGCGCTGATCGATCAGGGTGCCGATGTCATTACGCAGCACACCGATTCCACCGCACCGCTTCAGGTGGCACAGGAACGTGGCGCGCATGGCTTCGGTCAGGCATCCGACATGATCCAGTTCGCACCGGAAGCCCAATACACGGCAATCATCGACGATTGGGGTCCGTACTACATCGAGCGCATCCAGGAAGTCATGGATGGCACCTGGGAGCCCAAGAGCACCTGGGCAGGCCTTGCCGAAGGTCACGTCGTGATGGCGCCTTACACCAATCTCCCGGATGATGTCGTTGCAATGGCCAAGGAAACCGAAGCCAAGATCGCCGGCGGTTGGGAGCCGTTCACCGGCCCGATCACCAAGCAGGACGGCTCGGTTGCCGCTGAAGATGGCGTCGCCCTCGACGATGGAGCCATTCTCGGCATGAACTGGTACGTGCAGGGTATCGACGACAAACTGCCGCAATAATCGCGGTTATCACCTATCCAGGACGGCCCGGAGCCAGCGGTTCCGGGCCGTTTTCAATTCCGGTGACCGATTGTCTGAATGTTGTGCGTAAAGCACCTGCTTCCGATCGCGATCGTTCTGATTGATGACTTGCGTAGAACTCTCAGCAACGTTGAATCGCAACATCGACACCTCTACAAACGAAACTGTAATTTCGTTTCCATCCAGGATGGATCGCCGGCATGCACACGATACGGACCTTTGACGAATGATCCGCAGACGAGAACTGATGCTCGCCGCGGCCGCTGCTGGATCTGGCAGCATGGCTGGCTTGGCCTCTGCCAGCAGCGCCCCAGAGGCAGAAATGACGAAACACAGCCGCAGCTCTGCCCAGGGGTTCCGTCTGGCCCTTGGTGGCGGAGCCGCAAAGGCATTCGCTCACATTCCCATTCTGGAAGCGATGGATGACCTGGGTGTCAAACCCGTCGAAATTGCCGGGACATCAATGGGGTCGATCCTGGGTGCTTTTTACGCCAGCGGTATGAGCGGTCGAGAGATCCGACAGTTTGCCGTTGATCTCTTCACCCAGAAAACGCAGTTGCTTCAAAAGTTGTTTCTGACGGATGGCCGAACCTGGTCGTCGCTTTTCAATGTCGTCCGTCCGGCGATTATCGATCCCATCGTTCTTTTCGAAACGGTGTTTCCTGAAGACCTGGCCGAGCAGTTCTCGGATTTGAAACTTCCAATGAAGATCGTTGCGACGGATTTTTACACCCAGTCGCAGGTGGTTCTGGAGGAGGGGCCCCTGCTGCCTGCAATTGCAGCCTCGTCCGCTCTCCCCATGCTTTTGACGCCTGTCAGGATAGACGGCCAGGTTTTGATAGACGGGGGCTTCGTCAACCCGACACCGTTTGATGTCTTTCAGGACGACGGCATTCCGACAGTCGCTGTCGATGTTACTGGCAGCAATTTCGAAGAGCGAAAAAGCGGGCTTCCAACCGGCCTGGAAACCTGGATCGGCTCGTTCTCGATCACCCTTCACTCATTGGTCGCCGCCAAATTGGCCTGCAATCAACCTGATTTGTTGATTGAACCGCCAGTCGGCCGTTTCAAGACCATGGAATTCTTCAAGGTCGCGGACATCGTGAAAGCAGCAGAACCAGCCGGAGAAACCTTCAAGCGTGGCCTGGCCAGCCTCCTGGAAAATCGATAGTCGAACCAATTGGTTCAAGGCGTTAGATCGCAGGATCACGGCGCTCGAATATCTTTTTCAGCGCTTCCGCTCTTTCTGGTGACCAGCCGTCCGGATCGACAACTGCAGCCCATCCGTCGATGTAATCAGGCGCAATGTAGTAGTGCCCGTATCTGGGAACATCCAGCGCAAACATGGAATCCAGCGCAATCTGAAGCATTGTCACCACGGGAAACCAGGACAGTTTTTCTGAAACATCCGGCGCACGCGGTGAGGCCATCCAGGCTGGCGGCCTGAAACCCGTATCGAACGTGAAGTTCACGATAGGGTCGCTGCCATAATTCAGAAACACCGCACGAATTGGCCCCCAGGGCGCATAGTTCCCCTCCAGTCCGCCATATTGATCCATCACCCGGACAAGCGAGCCGTTTCCATAGTTCGGACGCCATGCCGGACTGTCAGCCTTCCGCCGATCCCGGACCTCCGACCAATATCGCGAAAAGAAAGGAGACCCAGCCCAAAAGGCGCCCTGGATCGGGTCACCCAGCATGTCAAACAGGGGAAGTGTCGCCTGGGAGTTGAAGGCCCCCTGGCTGAGACCGTGAACATAAAGCTCCGGCCGACTGTCTTTGGGCATCTGCGTCCAGTGGGCATAGACCGCGTTGAAAAGGGCTCGAGCCTGATCTACCCCGTAGTCTGGATGGGCAAGCAGCGCCAGAAAACTGGTCAGGTAGGAATATTGGACAGCCACCGTCGCCACATCACCGCCAAGCATGAAATCGATTGTGTCGTGAGCTCCGGGATCCATCCAACCGGTACCGGGTGGTACCACAACCACAAGAACCGATCGGTCAAATCCGCCAACGCGGATTAGTTCCTGCAAAGCAAGTTGGGCGCGTTCTTCTGCGGTGTCGCCAGACCTTCGTCCAACATAGACCCTGATCGGATCAACGGCATTATCCGGCCAGAATTCGGAAATCTCTGCTGCAGTCGGAGCGGTCGCAACATAGTGACGACCCCAACGCCCCATCTCCTCCCATTTGACCAGCGACCGGGTACTGCCGGTTTTTTCGGGATCAGCAGGTTTTTCGATATCAGGTTCAAGCAGCAGGTCTGCAGCCAGAAAAGACGTATCGGCCATACGAAACGCATTGCGTACAAGGGCTCCATCGACAAGTGCCCACAGGAACCAGCCAACAAGAACGATGGACAGGACCACGCCGACGCGCCTTGGAAGCATCTTGTCCAGAACAACAGCAACGGCTCTACGCAAGGCACCTGCAACCCGGAAAACCAGCCACAAGCAAAGTGCGATCAACACGCCAACAGTGACGATGAAGAACGGCGCTGCGCTCTCGAGCGGCGGCAAACCAACAGCTTCACGGGTCGCGTTCTGCCAACTGGCAGCTTTCGACAGACTGTAGACCATGATCGCAAGACTGATACCGCAAGCGGCAAGGAGCCAGAGTGTCCACAAACGTCCCTTGGGCTCCGGCAACTCCAGATAACGCCAGACACTCCTTGCCAGAAGGGTCACCTCATAGCCAAACGTCGCTGCCACGGCGGCGAGGGTCGCTTGTACAATTGGTTCCCTCGGCATCATCGACGGCGTCAGTGCGGCACCGAAGAAACTGGCCGCTACTATGAGCCCGGTTGGCGTAAGCCCATCTCGGAGTGTCCTTAAGATCGGCATTTGCACCCGCTCCCAACACGATTTCACGATTCAGCTGCAGGATTTCGTGTTGGAATGAGCGCGTCAAGACAACCTTGGGTAAACAATGGCAACATGACAGCAATCTTGTGCCCATCCCCGTTATCCACCGCAAAACCAAGCATAATTTACGTTGCGTCTTTTGGCATTTAGACGGTCTTAACCGTTGTCGGGTCTAAATTCCTACATCGTGGATTGAAGGGCAGAAAGATCTTTCCGCGATCAGGGTCTACAACCGTTTTTAACTCGCAAGTTTCGTGAAAGTTTGCGGCGCTAACAATCGGGCGTAATCCACCGCTGGTCCAGCGCAGCAGGTAGATGGCCTGCCGCTGATACCGGAAATGGCAAGCCGGGGGGCACCGGTTCGTCTGTGACAGAGACATTGGGCCGGAAAGGACTATCGATAAGCTCCAATTGGGGCGGTGTAATCTGTCATCAGGGCGGTTGAGCCAATGATTTTTGATAAACTGTTGCGAATAGGATTTCCGGCGCTTTGCGCCTCCCTTACGCTTTTGCTCGGTGTAAACGCCTACTCGCTCTATAGCGCTCAAGCCGACTACCTTCACAAGGATCAGTTGGAACGTTCGGTCCTCAACGACACGCTGCGCTTTAACACTACGGCCCTGGAAAAACTGATTGCACGGTACAGTGCCTTGAAAAGCCCGGAAGATGCTGCAGAGGCCGGAAAAACCTACGAAGCACTGCTGAACGCTTTCGAAACGTGGCCCAGCGACGCCTATAGCGAAATTGTGGGGCCGTCAGACTACATCCAGGACAAACTGGTCCACATCGTTCGTACGAGCAACCGGGTGAAACCGTTCCTGGATACGCTCGATGACCAGACCTCCGTGAGCAATGCACTGATCATCTTGCAGGGGATAGGAAGTTCCCTTCAACAAATCAATCAGATGGTGACCCAGGAAGCTGCCAAGCAAATGTCGGCGGCGAGAAAGAGCTTTCATTTCCACCAGATTGTACAAGACGCGCTCGTTGTTGTTTTCCTTCTGGTCAGCCTTGGATGGATCTGGTTCTCCAACAAGCGCAGCCAGGTGCTGCAAGGACAGGCAGAGGCAACTCGCGAGCAAACCAGGCTCCTGGAGCACCGGCTGGACCACGACAGTGTTACAGGCCTGGTAAATTCCCGTGTCTTTGCAGAGATCGTGCGCTCTACGCACGATACACTTGCTCCTGATCAGACCTTGAGCATTCTCAACATCGATCTGGAGTCCAGACTGCCGGCTATCAACAAGTTCAGCCTTGTAACGGAGGAAGCTATCCTGGCATCGACTGCGGACCTGTTGCGTCACGCGGTAGACCGGATGGAAGGTGTAAATTGCCTTGCCCGCTCAGGAGGCAAGGGATTTCTCCTCATGACTGTAAGTGATGAAGAGGTTGGGCTGACTGCTTCTGTCGTCGCAAACCGGATCCACGACATCTTCCTGCGCCCGGTCCCAACGGCACTCGGATCCTTCCTGATTTCACCAGCTATCGGCTATGCGGATTCAACCACCGTCGAGCGAGATGCCACCGACATCATTCGCAATGCGGATCTCGCGGTTGGTAATGCCGTCAGCCACGGCCGCCGCCGCGTCGTGACCTACCAACCGGCCATGCGCGCGGAAATGGAACGGCGTACAATCGTCGAAAACGCACTTGCCCGCGCCATAGAGGCGAACGAATGCCTTCCGCACTTCCAGCCTCAGTTCAACCTCATGACCGGGCGGATTTTCGGCGTTGAAGCTTTGGCACGCTGGTACCATTCCGAACTGGGATGGATTTCACCCTCGGAATTCATCCCGATCGCTGAACGCAATGGCGATATCGTCTCGCTGGGATGGAAGATCCTGGAAACATCGTGTTCGGAAGTACAGTTGTTGCCATCGGACCTGAGTCTGTCGGTCAACCTTTCTGTTGCGCAGATTCTGAGCGACGACGTCGTTGCAATGCTCGACGAATGCCTCGGTCGGACCGGTCTGCCAGCCTCCAGGCTGAAACTGGAAGTGACCGAAACAACCCTGATGAGCGATCTGCGCCGCATTCAAACGACACTCGTTGAGTTGCGATCACTGGGTATCGGCATTTCGCTGGATGACTTTGGCGTCGGTTATTCCGCCCTGTCTTACCTGACGGACTTTGACTGGGACGAAATCAAGATCGACAGGTCGTTTGCCACCAAGGCGGTCAAGGACAAGAAAATTCGCGATATTCTCAAGATGGTCCTTGGTATTGCCGAAACCATGGGCTCTCAGGTCTTGATCGAAGGCATCGAGACAGTCGAGCAACGCGATGTACTGGTCGATATCGGCTGCACCATCGGCCAAGGCTACCTGTTCGGCGGTCCAATGGCGATCGACGACATAACGACCCTGTTCTTCTCGGATCATTCCAAAAGCACTCTTGCGGGGCTCTGATACCTCGGTTGGTATCAAGGCCCCGCTTTAACGAGAGAGACCCTCAGGACCTGCGTTCTACAGGCTGTTTCCTCGTGGTCTTTTTCGATTTCCGGACCAGGGAAATGGCCAGAACCAGCCCGCTAACAGCCACGACGAGCAGCAGCTGATGAAATGGCGAGCCAAGCAGATGCTCACCTGCGCCCTGCCAACCGGTCAGATGATCGTGCGCACCAGGGTGTGCAAATGCAGGGGTGGATGCCAAGGCAAGAATTGACGTCATCAAAAGCTGTTTCATTCTGCGATATCTCCATGGGCCAGACGAGTGGTGAGGATGTCGATGAGGTCAATGTCTGACCGTTGCGACAGGGATACAAAGGTGAAGGTCATGGTTTCCCGGGCTTGGACCATTGAACCTGGAAAACTCATGTAGACGAGTTCTCGGGAAGCAAAGGCCGGCGAGGCTGTACCGACCTGCCAATTGCTGACGATCTTTGCGTCGACAAGGTGCTGTATGAGACCATCGGCACCGGGACGGTGAAACGGGACGCCGGCAAGACGCAGGTAACTGGTCTTGTCGTCGGCAGCCCGAAAGCCGTCGATGAAGCTCACCGCAAGTGCCTGCAGTTCTTCGGCCCGGTCCGCACGCGAGGCCCCATGAACATGAGAATGCAGATGGTCCGGGCCCACGTGATTATGTCCGGCGAGACTACCATGATCGTGGTCATGTCTGTGGTGGTGGTGGTGGTGATGATGACCATGTTCATGATCGTGGTGAACATGGTGATCGTGCCCGTGATGATGTCGCGCCATCGCCTTACTCCACGTCCGGACCGGCCGGAATGGACACCGGCTTGTCGATGATGGATTTATGCGAACCCATTTTTCCGTGGGAAACCAGGGTCCCGAGAACATCTACAATCACCCGAGTTGCCAGAAGGGCTGTGATGTCGGAGCAATCGTAAGGTGGTGAAACTTCTACGACCTCCAGACCGCAGATGCCTTCCTTCGCGACCAGCGACACCAGTTCAAGTGCCTCTCTCGGCAGAAAGCCACCTGGCTCCGGCCAGCCGGTACCGGGCACGAAGCCGCAGTCGACACTGTCGATATCGAACGAGATATAGACTGCATCTGCGTCCTTCCATGCCAGTTCCAGCGCCCGTGCGGCCGTTTCCGCCAATCCCAGTTCCTCGACATCGCGCATGGTGAAGATGTTGGTGTTCCGCTCCCGGGCAACTTCCACACCTTCGCGCGGCACCTGCCACCCTCCGATACCGATCTGAACCAGATTGACGGCCGGCACGTTGACGAGATCTGTCGCGTGGAACCAGGGCGTCGTATGCATCCGCTCATCCAGGTCCTTTTCCTGAATGTCGATATGCCGATCGAAATGCACGATACCTATGCGCTTGGACGTGCACTGGGCGATCCCGCGTACGCAAGGAAAGCCGATTGAATGATCGCCGCCGATCATGATCGGCAAGGCTCCGGACGATGCGACGTGCGAGACCGCCCGCGTTATCTGGTCAAACGTCTTTTCGATATTGGCAGGAATGGTAAAGATGTCACCGACATCGCAAAGCGTCATCTGTTCCCGAAGATCGACACCCATCTCGTAGTTGTAGGGCGTGTAGAGCGCGGAAATCTTCCGAACTCCTTGCGGCCCGAACCGTGTACCGGGTCTGTAAGTGGTCCCCCCATCGAAAGGGATGCCGATGACGGCGGCATCATAAGCCCCGACCTTTGTCACATCCTCGATGTAAGGCGCTTTCAGGAAGGTGTTGATCCCCGCATAGTGGGGCAGTTCTCCACGGGCAAAGGTTGGGATCGATTTGTCGGTAAGACTATCCGATCCTGTCAGTCCCATTCGCAGTGCCCAGGCCTTTTCCTTTTCCCACGCGGCGGAGGGCAGGGCACCTTCCTTTTCAGCGGCCTTCCAACCTCGTAATTGCAGTTTGTCGAAGTCAGGATGATGCTGTCTTCGGTTGGGGGCTCGGGTGAATTGACCTGCGGCAAGGTGGTGCGTCCTGGGGCCTGAGGCTCGATTGAAACTCATGGGATGGTCCTCATTCCTGATTGTTTGGGGTATGGATGCTTTGGAAAGACGGAGTGGGCTTGTTTGTTTGTGGAGCACCAATTGCACCTGCGATGGCCTCCGGAGACCGCAAGGAGGCTCCCGTTGGCGATTTGAGTGGCAGATCGTAGGTGATGGTCGCGCCGTAGGCCTGTGGCGCCTGCGGGTCGTGGCGGATCTTGTCGAACACCAGCAGACGCGTGCCGAGCTTGAAGGCCTCGTGAATATCGTGCGTCACCATGAACACCGTCATGGACAACTCTTTCCAGAGCCCCAGAAGCAATTCATGCATGTCGACGCGTATGCCCGGGTCTAGTGCGCCGAAAGGCTCGTCGAGCAGCAGGATGCTTGGCTTCTTGATCAAGGCCTGGGCGATCGCGAGACGTTGCTGCATGCCACCGGACAGCTGCGCCGGATATTTGTTTGCCGCTGGACGCAGCCCGATCCTGTCAAGCAGGTCGTCGGACGACTCAAAAGCCGCCTTGCGGGAAGTGCCAAAAAGCCGCCCGGTCCAGCGCGACGTTTCAAACTCTTGCGCAAGGATGAGGTTTTCAGCCACGGTCAGATGCGAAAACACCGAGTATTTCTGGAAGACGATCCCGCGCTCGGGTGTCGGCTCAAGTGGCAAGGGAGTGCCGTCCAGGAGGATCTGTCCACGGGTTGGATGTTCCTGGGAAAGCAGCATCCGCAGGAATGTCGATTTTCCGCAGCCGGATGCTCCAACGATCGTGCAAAAAGACCCGGTCTGGACTTCCAGGTTGACCCGTTCGAGAACAGGCACGCCGTCGTATAATTTTGCCAGGTTCTGGACCGAGAGTTTGGACGCAGTGTTCATAGCGCATCCCCTCCCAGATGGTGCCATCGGAAGGCGCGGCGCGACAGGAGGAGCAGGGCTCTGTCGAGCAGGAAGGCCAGCAGCGTGATCCAGACGACGTAAGGCAGGATCACATCCATCGCGAGGTAACGGCGCACCAGGAAGATGCGGTAGCCAAGCCCCGAAGTGGACGCGATAGCCTCTGCTGAAATCAGAAAGATCCAGGCTGGCACGAGAGAGAGCCGCAGGCTGGTGATCAGGTGCGGAAGCACCTGCGGCAACACGAGCCGCGTAACCATTTGCCAGACGCTGGCCCCAAGTGTTTCCCCCTTGATGATCATCTCCCGCGGAATGTCCAGAACCGCCTGGGCCGTGGAACGGATCATCACTGGTGCCGTTCCGATCACGATCAGGGCGATTTTTGCGAGTTCGCCAAGACCGAAGGTGATGAACAGGATCGGCAGGATGGTGATCGGCGGTATCAGCGAGAATGTCGCGAGATAAGGCGCTAGTCCGCTGCGGATATGGGGAATGAAGCCGATGGCAATGCCAAGGGAGATCGCCAGAAGCGTCGACACTGCCATTCCTGTCCCAAGACGCCAGAGACTGTCGAAAGTATCCAACCAGAGCAGAAGGTCTCCCGACCTCCGGTCCGGCACTGCCGCCATGCGCCAGAAGGCTTCTCCCATGCTGGTGATGGAGGGGAGGAGCTTGTCCGCCGGATTGTCGAGCCGGCGATAATGGCTGGCAATCGCGTAGGCGACCAATGTCAGCACGAAAGGCAGGAGCCCAAGCGCCAGGGCGGTGACCCGGGAGGGTTTCCGGTTGATAATACGCATGAAACGGTCCGATCGGTCTATGGCTGCGGCTGCGGCTCCGGCGCCGAGGCGCCGGAACACCGGATCAGCAAAGGAAGCCTAGAGCGTGCCTTCTGCTGCCATCGTCATGAAACTCGGGTCGAATTTCAGTTTCACGTTTCCGGTATCGCCATAGATCGATCCATCCGGGAAAGAGACGCCGACGAATTCAGGGCTGGGTGCCCCTTCACCCAGAATGCCCTTGTCGAAAAGGAACTCGGCAACGAATTTCATCGTCTCGGGAAGTTCAGCGGACTTGGTGAACGCGACCGCTTCTGCGGGCGTGTAGAACATCTTGGTCGTCGCGAGCTGCGCATCGTAGCCGGCAAGGTCCGTGCCGGAGGCTTCGGCCATGGCGGTGCGTGCCGCGATGCCTTCGTCACTGTCTGACGACATGATCCCCATCAGTTCGTACCAGGCGCCTACAAGAGCCTTGCCGAAGGCGGGATTGTCCGCAAGCGTCTCGGTATTGACCATCATGATATCGATGATTTCGCCTGGAATGCCGGAACTGTCGAACACCTTGGTGGCATTTGCTTCCGCTTCAATTTCAGACAGGAGCGGGTTCCAGGTGACCACCGCCGTGACATCCAGTGTCTGATAGGCAGCGATCATGTCTGCATCGGATGTGTTGACGACCGTCAGATCCTGTTCACTGAGACCAACCGTGTCGAGTGCCCGTGCAAGCAGGTAGTGGGAGACGGAAAGCTCCACCAGATTGACGCTTTGTCCCTTGATATCGGCAAGCTCGGTCTTGTCCTTCAGGATGATGCCATCGTTACCGTTGGAATAATCACCGACGATAAGCGCAGTCGTGTCTACACCACCGCCAGCCGGGATCGAAAGGGCGTCCATATTGGTCATGGAGCAGCCGTCATATTCCCCTGCGGTGTATTGATTGATGGACTCCACGTAGTCGTTGATCTGAACGATCTCGACGGAGATGTCGTATTTGTCGGCCCATTTCTTCATGAGACCACTGTCCTGCAGATAACCCCAGGGCATCCAGCCGACATAGATGGACCAGCAGACCTTGAAATCCGTCTTTTCCTCGGCCCTGGCCGAAGTGAGGGAAAGAGGCAGCGTCAGCGCTGCGGCGAGGAGGGAAGCTTTGGCAATCGATTTCAACATCTGTGCGCGTCTCCTGTCTTGGGCCCGGTCATCAGAACCGGACTTACGTCATGAGGTTTTTGCGCACGGCCGGGAGCAGGTTCGCGCGCGCGAAACCTCGTGCAGTTGTCTCCCGGGTTTTTGTCCCGCCGTGTCACCGGTCTATGTCGGCATATGCCTCTCAACCGGCTTGCACCTCTCGGTCCTGCGTCGTCTTGCGACCGGATCCCTAGGCGCGCTGCACATCATAACCAAAGCAAGGGGAATGCCAGAAAGGCGAAGATGGAAATTTCGTACATTGTTTCAATAATTTAAGAAATAGAATCTGGATTGAGTTGGTCGAAACCAATCAACAGCAAATGGTGTTCTGAGCAGAATATGGGCAGCATGGTGAAGAATGCACCATGCCCAGACCTTAAGCAGCCTTAGCCGATCTATCATAAAACAGTCTCAGCCGGCGAAAGAGCAGATCTGAACCAACGGCAGGAAATGCTGTTCGGTGATGCCCAGACAACAGGCGTGCGCCACCAGTAAAAAACCGGTCAAGGCCGAACCCGTGACGAGCGCCAGAACCAGCGATGGATCACGCATCATTTCGCGAATGCCACTTATGGTTTGAACTTCGGTATGTACCATAACAATTCCTCCGGTTTGAATATCTGCAAGAGCCAGGCAAGCGGCTCTTGCAGTCGGGATTTATTCCGCAGGTTCGTCGACCTTACCCTCGTCACCAGCCACGTCCTGCTTTTTCTTGCCGCCGAAAAGGCCTTTGATCCATCCCTTCTTCTCTTCGCCATCTGAAGGAGAAGCGTCTGCTGGCGCGGTATCGGCTTCCATCTCGTTCGATGCAGCCGGTGTTCCCGGGGCGACCTGTTCGCCGAAGGCGGTAAAAAACTCACCGGCAAGCCTTTTAGCGGTCGAATCGATCAGTCTGGCACCAAGCTGCGCCAGCTTGCCGCCAACCTTCGCATCAACCTCGTAGTGAAGGATCGTCGCGTCAGGACCGTCTTCTTCCAGATGAACCTTGGCAGCACCTCTGGCAAAGCCGGCTACCCCGCCGGAACCTTCGCCTTCAATGGTGTAACCGTTCGGCGGATCGAGATCGTTGAGCGTCACCTTGCCGCCGAAAGTTGCTTTTACCGGGCCCACCTTGAGACGTACCTTCGCCTCCAGTTCAGTATCGGAATGCTTGATCAGGTCTTCACATCCCGGAATAGAGGCCTTCAGGACTTCCGGATCATTCAATGCCTCCCAAACCTTATGCTTTGGAGCTTCGATCCGCTGGCTGTCGTTCATTTGCATGTGGTTGCTTCCCTGGTGGGGTCAAACGTGATGGATGTTGGTCTGGCGGTGTCCGCTGCGGCGGATCATCAAGAGTTCCGCCAGGATAGAGAGTGCAATTTCTTCCGGTGCGATGGCTCCCAGATCAAGGCCTGCGGGCCCCTTGATCCGGTCGAGGGTCTGATCCGCTACGCCTTCCTCGCGCAATTTAGACTTGAGGGCTGCAATCTTCCGGCGGCTCCCGACAAACCCGATGTGGCGCGCATCCGTCAGAAGAGCTGCCTTCAGGGCCGCCAGATCGCCGCGCCCCTGGGTCGAAATAATGGAGTAGATCTGCCCGTTGCTTCGAATGGGACTGTCAAACCCTTCCGCTCTTTTCCCGGCACCTGAAAAGACGGACAGCTCTTCTGCAGGCGCGCAGAAGGTCAGGTCAAATCCGATGGAAGGCGCCTGGCTCGCAAGGGCAACGGCAACCGGACTGGCGCCGTAGATGACAAGCGTGGGCCGCGGCAGAACCGGTTCTATGAAGATATCCATTGTGCCCTGGCTCGGGCACATGTTCCGGGCAAACTGAATGCCTTCGCGCTCCTCACCGGCTTCCACGCCGATCTCCGCCAGCAGGTCCGCCGGTTGAAGGGAGATCAATCGTGTCTGTCCATCTTCAAAAGCGGACTTTGCCGCCTTGATGACAGCCGATCTTGCGCAGCCACCGCCGATCCAGCCGCCGACAATATCCCCATTCCTGTCGATCACGGCCTTCGCGCCCGCCTTGGCTGCGGTCACCGATATGGTGCGTACAACGGTTGCCAGAACGAAAGGTTCGTTGTCACCCTGCAATCGGTTCATCAGGCGCGGAAGGTCCTGCACGACCTCTGGCGCGGCCTCTTTGCCGGACACGGGAACAGAATGCTTCATCTCGACATCTCCCATCGTTCAAAGTCTCGCAAGATAAGGCTCAAGGGCTTCAAGGCTGGCGAGGTTATGGGCTGGCGCGAAGAAATCGACATGGGGCAGGGCAGCAGCCATGCCTCCGGCCGTCGGTTCATATCCCTGCCAGCCAAGCAGCGGGTTGAGCCAGACAATGCGCCTGCAGCGCCGCCGTAACCTTGCCATCTCATCGCCAAGTGCTTCCGGCGTGCCTGTGTCGTAGCCATCCGACAGGATCAGGACGCAGGTGCGCGAGTGGACGACCCGGGCGGCGTGCCATCTGTTGAAGTCGGCCAGCGCCGCGCCGATCTTCGTGCCGCCACCGATCCCTTGCGCCATCAGCCCCATGCGATCGAGCGCACGGCCGGCGTCCCGCTCCGAAAGGGCTGAGGAGACATGCACAAGACGGGTATGAAAAAGAAACGCTTCTGCTTCGCGGAAGCTATCAAGCAAACCGTGCACGAACCGAGTGAAGACACCCGTGTAGTTGTTCATCGACCCGGACGCGTCGAGCAGGATCACCAATCGCAACAGTTTCTCACGTGGGCCTTTACGCACAAGATCTATGGGGATCCCACCATGTGCAATAGAACGCTGGATGGTTCTGCGAAGATCCAGCTTTCGGCCCTTTCGCTTCTGACGATCCCTGCGGGTCAGTCTTATGCGCATTGCCCGTGCGAGCCGTTCGGCCAGCTCATGGGCCTGTTTAACCGCCTCCGGATCGCTGAGATGTCGGAAATCCAGCTGACCGAGGTTTTCGGCAATGCTCGCACCTTCCCGGCGTCCGGAGGGAGCGTCGTCGCTCGCCTCATCCTCTTCGCCGGGAAGGCGTTCGACATCGCCTGCAATTGTCTCCTGACGGTTACCACTTGCATCGATCAGTTCGCGAATGGTCTTCATGCCCTTGCGCGTACTTGTCCCGGTAACCTTCACGCCAGATTTGACACCCTTGCCGATCCAATAGGCATCGAAGATGTCGTCGAAACGCTGCCAGTCAGACAAGCGTCCGCAAAAAAGACTGCGAAAGGCCGCCTTCAAGCTTCCGGGGCGTTGAATCATCCGCGAACACAGCAACCGGCTAGCATCCCGGGTCTCGGCCAATCCGACCTTGAAGCCGCTGTCACGCAGTGAGCGGACAAACCCTGCCAGCCGCAGCCTCAGGATCGGCCCGATGTCTGCACTGGTTTCAAGGAAAAGGCCGGACATTGCTCAAGCGACCTTTCCAAGCAACCTGTCGGTAACTTCGCGGCTGACACGGGCACTGTCCTCCCGGGTTTTCAGGACACAAGACAGCGTCTCAAAGACAAGCTCCCGGCTCTCCTGCAGGTTTTTGGCCCCAAGGCCGAGAAGAGCCGCCGCCCAATCTATGGTTTCGGCAACGCCTGGAACCTTCACGAGGTCTTCCTTGCGCAGTTTGTTCATAAGTTCGGCGATCTGTTGGGCGAGAGCAGCATCCAGATCCGGGACACGCGCCAGCAGAATTCGTGTTTCGCGGTCGGGCGAGGGGTAATCGACGAAATGATAAAGGCAACGCCGGCGCAATGCGTCCGACAGTTCGCGTGTACCATTTGAGGTCAGAACCACCCGTGGGATTGTAACTGCCTGAACCGTTCCGAGTTCCGGGATCGACACCTGGAAGTCAGACAGGATCTCAAGCAGGAATGCCTCGAATTCCTCATCTGCCCGGTCGATTTCATCGATCAGCAGAACCGGCGGCACGTCCTTTCGGATGGCCGCAAGAAGTGGGCGTTCCAGTAGATATTTCTCGGAGAAAATCGCTTCCTCGACAGTTTCCGCGCTGTCGCCAGATCCTTCCCGCGCCTTGATGGCCAGAAGCTGGCGCTGATAGTTCCACTCGTAGATGGCATCGGAGCGGTCGAGGCCCTCATAGCATTGCAGGCGGATGAGATCGGTGTTCTCCAGCCGCGCCAGAGCCTTCGCCACTTCCGTCTTGCCGACACCAGCTTCACCTTCCAGAAGCAGTGGCCGCCCGAGCATTCCAGTCAGGAGGAGTGCCGTCGCAAGACCTTCGTCCGCGATATAACCGGCATCCGCGAGCTGAAGCGCTATCTGATCCTTGGTCTGGGTCATGCTGGTCCGTTCGGTGAGAAGGTCGCATCCATCGTCTTTCAGGTGCTGATCCAGAATCAGTCACGAGAGGACGACCGGAACATCACCGCAGGCTTTGTCCCGGAGGAGCCAGCCTGCGGTAAGAAGTGCTTTATGCGTGCGCACCCAGGTCCTTGGCCGCCTGCCAGATACGCCAGGCGTCATGCGGCATCTGGATATGGGTCGATCCGAGGAACTTGAAGGCGTCGTTGACCGCATTGGAGAAGGCCGGCACACCACCGACATTCGGACTTTCGCCTACGCCTTTTGCTCCGATCGGATGATGCGGGCTGGGGGTGACAGTGAAATCCGTTTCCCAATGCGGTGTTTCGACCGCCGTCGGCAGGAAGAAGTCCATGAAGGACGCACCCAGCACGTTGCCCATCTCGTCGTAGCGGATTTCCTGACCCATCGCGATGGCGAAGGCCTCCGTCAGGCCGCCGTGGACCTGTCCCTCGATGATCATCGGATTGATCCGGGTGCCGCAGTCGTCCAGCGCGTAGAACCGCCGTGTCTTTGCAACGCCGGTGTCGACGTCGATATCCATTACACAGAGATAGGCGCCGAAAGGATAGGTCATGTTGGGCGGGTCATAATAACTGACCGCTTCAAGACCCGGTTCCATGCCTGGAGGCGGAGCGTGATAGGCAGCCCAGGCAATCTCCTTCATGGACTTGCGTGCCTGCGGATTGCCTTTCACCTGGAAGCCGTCCACGTCCCATTCCAGATCGTATTCGGAAACTTCCAGCATGTGCGCCGCGATCATCTGCGCCTTGTTGCGGATTTTGCGAGACGCAAGCGCAATCGCGGCACCGGCGACAGGTGTGGAGCGTGAACCATAGGTCCCCAGACCGTAGGGCGCGGTATCCGTGTTGCCTTCTTCCACCATGATATCGGCGGCTGGAATGCCGATTTCCGTGGCGATGATCTGCGCCCAGGTGGTTTCATGCCCCTGGCCTTGCGATTTGGTGCCCATGCGGGAAATCACCGAGCCGGTCGGGTGCACGCGGATTTCCGCACTGTCGAACATCGCGACACCGAGGATATCGCAATTCTTCGACGGTCCGGCACCGACGATCTCGGTAAAGAACGACACGCCGATGCCCATGATCTCACGGGTTTCCCCCCGCTTGAAAGCTTCCTGCTTGGCCTTTTGCTCAGCGCGCAGCTCGCGGTAGCCGATCGTGTCCATCGCCTTCTGCATGGCGGTGTGATAGTCGCCGCTGTCATATTCCCAGCCAAGGGCCGAGTGATAGGGGAACTGCTCCGGCTTGACGAAGTTCTTCATCCGCAAGTCCGCCGGATCCATGTCGAGCTTCTGGGCCAGGATATCCATCGCCCGCTCGATGCAATAGGCTGCCTCCGTAACGCGGAACGAACAGCGGTAGGCGACGCCGCCCGGTGCCTTGTTGGTATAGACCCCGTCGACAGCCAGATGCGCTGCCGGGAAGTCGTAGGACCCGGTCACGATGTTGAAGAAACCAGCCGGCCATTTCGACGGATCGGCACAGGCATCAAAGCCACCATGGTCAGCCAGAACATGCACTTTGAGACCAGTGACGGTGCCGTCGTTCTTTGCAGCGATTTCCGCGGTCATGTGATAATCGCGAGCAAAGGACGTTGTCGAAAGGTTCTCCATCCGATCCTCGACCCACTTCACCGGTACACCGGTGACGATGGAGGCAACGATGGCACAGATGTAACCGGGGTAAGCCCCGACCTTGTTGCCGAAACCGCCGCCGATATCCGGCGCGATCACATGGATCTTCTGCTCCGGAATAGTCGAGAGCAGAGAGGCCACCGTTCGGATGACATGGGGTGCCTGGAACGTTCCCCAGACCGTCAACTCGCCCTTGATCTTGTCCATCGATGCAACGCACTGACAGGTTTCGAGCGGTGAGGGGTGCGTCCGGTGATAGGAGATCAGCTCCTTGATGGTGACATCGGCTTCAGCAAAGGCTCTGTCGGTTTCTTCCTGGTCGCCAACTTCCCAGGTGAAGATGTGGTTGTGGTGTTTGCGCGGCCCGTGGGCGCCTTCCATCTTTCCGTCGAGATCAGGCCGCAGAACCGGAGCGTCCGGATCCATCGACTTGAAAGGGTCCGTCAGGACGGGAAGCTCTTCATATTCGACTTCCACCAGCTGAATGGCATCGTCGGCGATGTAGCGGTTCTCGGCCACCACGAAGGCGACTTCCTGGTTCTGGTACAGCACCTTGCCATCGGCCAGCACCATCTGCACGTCACCGGCGAGTGTCGGCATCCACGCAAGATTGACGCCTTTCAGGTCTTCCGCTGTCAGCACGGCAATCACGCCGGGCAGTTTCAACGCTTCGGAAGCGTCGATCTTCGTGACCTTGGCGTGGGCATAGGGAGAACGGACGAAATCGCCGAACACCATCCCGGGCAGTTTCACATCATCGACATACTGGCCCTTGCCTTGCGTGAAGCGAATATCTTCCACACGCTTGCGCTTGCAGCCCATGCCTTCCAGGGCGGCTTCGCGCTGTTCCCGTGTCGGGGTCATGTCGTTCATTCTGCAGCCTCCTGAAATTCAGTACCATTCAGCTTCGCAGCGGCGTACTGGATCGCCTTGACGATGTTCTGGTAACCGGTGCAGCGGCAAAGATTGCCCGAAATGCCCATGCGGATTTCTTCTTCCGTGGGGTTCGGGTTTTCCTTCAGCAGCGTGTGTGCACGCAGGATCATGCCCGGGGTGCAGAAGCCGCACTGCAGCCCGTGCATCTGCCGGAAGCCTTCCTGAAGCGCGGACAAGGTACCATCCGCATTGGCCATGCCCTCGATGGTGGTCAGTTCCGCGCCGTCTGCCTGAACGGCAAACATGGTGCAGGACTTCACGGACATACCGTTCAGCTCAACCGTGCAGGCACCGCAATGAGAGGTCTCGCAACCGATATGCGGCCCGGTGAGGTTGAGGTCCTCTCGCAGGAAATGGATCAGAAGCGTGCGCGGTTCAACAAAACGCTGCACCTTCTTGCCGTTGATGGTCATGGTGACCGGGATCTGTTCAATATCGCTCATAGTCGTTTCCCTCGATCCTGGTTCAGCTGGATGCGCGCGATGCGGCTTTTGCGAGCGCCCGCTGCAACATCACGCCTGCCATCTTGGTGCGATATTCTGCAGGTCCACGTCCGTCCGAAGCGGGCTCGGTGATCGCCTCAGCCGCCGCGACCGCGCGGGCAACTGTTGCCGTATCGAGCGTCGAACCAGCCAGAATCTCTCCGGCTTCCTGCGCAAAAAGCGGTGTATCCGCGACATTGGTGAGGGCAATCGAACAGAAGGACACACTGCCACCTTCCAACGTCAGGACCACGGCAGCAGCGGCTGTCGCATAGTCGCCAACCTTGCGCTTCAGCTTTTCATAGGCATAGCCATGCCCTGCAGGCGGGACGGGTATACGAACGGCTGTCAGAATTTCCTCAGGCGCAAGGGCCGTAAAATAGGCCGCCTCATAGAAGTCGCGTGCAGGCACTTCTCGTTCGCCGTCCGGCCCGGTCAGAACATAGGTCGCATTCAGACACTGCATCAGCGCCGGCATATCGTTACCCGGATCGCCATTGGCGACATTTCCGCCAAGGGTGCCGACATATCTGATCTGCGGATCGGCAATGAGAAGCGACGTTTCGCGAATGATCGGCAGTTTTGACGCCAAGAGGTCCGAGGCGATCAGCTCATGCTGCGTGGTCATGGCGCGAATGGTGATCGTGCCGCCGTCGTCGGAAATGCCTTTGAGATCGGCAATGCCACCAAGGTCGACCAGATGTTCCGGCGCTGCCATGCGCAACTTCATCATGGGGATCAGGCTATGGCCACCGGACAGTGGCCGGGCTTCGTCGCCATGGCTGACCAGGATCGCGACAGCTTCCGCCACGGACGATGGCCGGTGATAGGTGAATGCACCAGGTATCACGTCTTTCTCCTCCCTCTGCCGGCCACCTCTGGGCCGGATGCCGGTCTTCCCGAAAAGCGATTGGTTTCGCCTTCCACCGGCAACGTCGTGTCCGGACGCTGGAAACGGCCGAATTGTTCACGTTTGAGAAGGGTGCGGAACAGTGCGGCGCACACTCAAGAACGCTTGCACAAACAGCCTGTCTGGCCACACGGATGACGTGCTGTCCTGCACGAACTGCGACAGCTCTTCTGACGCATTTCACGGCTTAAATTGAAATGCTTTCAAAAAAGTAAGGTAATTACAATAGCTTACAATAGGAGCCCAAGCCGCAAATACCACCACCATGAAGAGTGTCCGCTTGATGCCCATTTGCACGAACGGCGTATTTTGCGGCGTTGCATGCACTGCAACACCGAAAGTGAACCAAACCGATGATCTGGTTATTGGGCGGCAGCAGGCTGTTCATGCCCCGTATGGCTTTGATGCCTGTTTTGGCCAAGCGCCTTCAATCGCGCTTTCACCCGCCCCCAACGAGACCGGCTGACAGGAACACTCTGCCCCTCCTGGCCCGCCAGGATTAGAACACCACCGTCACCGGAGCGCTTGTAGCTGACAACGCGGCTGAGGTTGACGATGTGACTTCGGTGGACACGGTTGAAGGTGCGCGGATCAAGCTGCTGTTCCGCTTCACTGATGGAAAGAGGGCAGAAGAATTCTCTGCTGCCATCATAAAGACGTGTGTAATGGGCGTCCGCGTGAATGGCATATATATCCAGCACGCCGATCTTGGTCTTCTGGCCGTCCCGCTCGATCGGCAGCATTCCCTTGCCAAGTGGCTGACCTGGCCGGACCGCTTGAGCCACCGCCTGCAATCCTGATGCGGTTTTGCCGCTGACAGCCATAACGGCTTGCGCTGACTGGCCCTGCTTGTCTTCACTTGCCGCACGCAGCTCTTCCTCTAGCTGCTGGTTCCTGACCATGCCGCGATCGGTCTGGTCTTCCTGGGCTGGAACGAGGGCCAGCAGGAACAGGCCCGACACCAGAAATGCTACGCAGGAAACGAGAATAGCCAGCATTCCGGGGCTCAGGGCTGGCGCAAGAGTACCTGAAACCGGTTGCAGCGTTTCATAGGTCAATCCTGCCATGGCCGTGTAATGCATAGCTGAAATCGCAAGCGCCAGAACCGCTGCCGAAATGACGATAGGAGGGCGCCTGCCCAGACCGAACAACAGCCACATGGCGAGACCGGCTGCGTTGAAGGCAATCAGAAAGCTTGCAAAAACGTAGGCCGGGTCGTGCTCCATTTGCAGCGAACCATGCAAGGCGTACATGCCCAGATAATGCATGGTGCAGATACCGCTTCCCATGACGAAGGCGGAGAGGCCGAGGCGAATCGGGGTCAGCCGCGCATTGCTCGCTGCGAAAACAGCAATACCGACAACGAGTACACAGACGAGAAACGACAGCAGTGTCGGCAGAACGAGAAAATCAACGGCGACAGGCAGACGGGCTGCCAGCATTCCGACGAAATGCATGGACCAGATGGCAAGGGCGACGGTCAAAGCTGCCCCTGCAAGCAACAGCCGACGTCTCGGGTCAATCGCGCTGCGAACCTGAACGGCAAGGTTCAAGCCTACGAAACTCCCCTGAAAGGCCATCACCAGGGACAGCGCAACAAGCCAGGGCTCGTGCATCACTGACATGCCGGCTATCTCCTCCCAGTAGCCGCCGCCGCAACAAGCGACGGTTCCTCCGGATCAGATGATAGGCGAAAGAGAAATCTGCATCAAATTACGCGTGATGCCGACGTATATGTGCACCGGCGGCGTGACTGAGTTGAATTGATTTCGGAAGAAATGGCGGTGAAGGTATCCGTGATCTCTATGAAACTATTGAAACTACTGACATATTAGGCGCCAAAATTCAGTATTTTCCCTAAATGCATAGCGGCGTTAATGGCAACGGGGAATGAAATTGGCGAGCTACAAGTTATCAGAAGCCAGAATTCGCAGCCTAGACAAGCCCGGAATTTATGGCGACGGCGACGGACTTTGGAAAAGCCCAAATGCGTTGTGACCTTTAAAATTCACATGGTATCAAGAGAATTAGCACACGTTTGGAGTGTACGATGATCGATGACGCCAAAACAATTTGGTCAACGATAGTTAAGTATTCAACTATTGCAAATGCTACAGCGCTTACTCTGTCACTAGCTGCGATCAACAAATTGCCGAATGGCCAGTTTCTTTCCACAGCTGGGAAACTACCAATTTGGCTATTTTTCGTTGGTCTTTTTTCAGGCGGCCTCCATCTAATCTTTAGTTTTTACTACCAAATCGGCAATATTCACCTTGAAGCAAGGAAAAATTTGCTTGAAATAATTGAAAGGCACGAAAACAAGGCGAATATTAGTCAAGACTCTACTGAAATTATCAGGACCTCAAAAGAAATAATACAAGAAATTGACGAAACATTAGGAGTCATCGAAAACAACTCAAAATACCCAGCAGAAAAAATAATGCCCGTATTGAGAAATATACAGGAGTTATTACTATGGGTTTCTTATATATGCTTTTTTGTTGGCGTATTTATTATTGTATGGTCGATCTGAACAGGTTAGCGAAACTACCAAATTCTTTGAGTTCGACGCGATTTAAAGCCTGCTCAATCAATATCCACAGTCATGACTGCACCTGAGCAGCCATTTTATTCACTGATATCAATAACTTGGAAAAATAATGGCGGTGAGGGTGGGATTCGAACCCACGGTACGCTCTCACGCACGGCGGTTTTCAAGACCGCTGCCTTAAACCACTCGGCCACCTCACCATGCCGGTGCCTTGGCGGCCCGACTGTGCAAACCGTTTCCTTTTTCTCACTCGGAAAGTCAAGCCGGAATCACCAGCATGAAGTTCAGGTGGGCGAAATCGTGTGGATGTACGGGGGGATCAAGCTCCTTTGGGATGTTCCCGCGCCGCTTGCACACAGGGGCAGGACGGGCAGTGCGGGCGCAGGAACATCGCCAAAGGGTAGGGGCCGCCGGTCCGGTGTCGTGGGCAGGGTTTTGAACCGGCGGCCGAAGCTGGAGGTGGGGTCCAGCATTGCTGTGACAGGGCGGTCATCAGCAATGAGTTCACCCTAAGCTGATTTGACAGGTCTGAATGTGATGTACGTCACAACTGATCCGAATGACGATTTCTTCTCACCTGTGTCCTGTGCGCAACAGCCGGCGGCAGGCAAATTGACGCAGTTTTTAGTCATATATTTCAGACTGTTACAACAAACAGCCTTTGAGAAATGAACCTCGGGTCGCCTGAATCCGGTGGAGAGTTGAATTTGGGCAACGCGGCGGCCTCGACGGGCAGTTTACTTTGAAGTAATAAAACTACGCTTTAACAAGGGCATATGCGGGATGTGCAGCGGGGGCTAGTGCGTCTTGCGGGGACTGATCTGAAGATCGGAACAATGCCTTGAAAACCGGTGTGGACCGAACCACACGCCGGAATGATCGCGTGAGCTGCGGGGCCGCCAGCGCGTAAGTGAGTAGGACGGCAGTATGCAAGGGACAGGCGGGAAATCTTGCCAGGTGACAAACCAGGTGGCAGGAACGTCTTCAGGGGAACGAGCTGTGACGCTTGATGGTAAATCGCGTCCTGCACGGAAACTCAGCGCCCAGTTGCGCACGGGATTGATTGTGGCAGCAGCGGTTTCGGCCGTGGCAGCCTGCAGCACCGCGCCGCAGCAGCAGAAATCAAAATTCAGCCCGGAAAAATATGGTGTCAAAGGCAGCCCGAAAATGGTTGCTGAAGGCCAACCCGTGCCGAAGGGTGGCGGGCGCTATATCGTCGGCAAGAAATACAAGATTGCCGGTAAGTGGTACTACCCAAAGGAAGACCCGGACTACAAGAAGACCGGCCTGGCTTCCTGGTATGGACCGACTTTCCACGGTCGCAAGACAGCCAACGGCGAGGTTTTCGACCGTAACTCCCTTACCGCTGCGCACACGACGATGCCGCTGCCATCCTATGCCCGCGTGACGAACGTGGAAAACGGCCGGTCGATGATCGTTCGCGTCAATGATCGCGGCCCATTCCACGGCAACCGCGTCATCGACCTCTCTGAACGCGCCGCAACGATGCTTGGCACCAAGAGCGCTGGCATCGGCAAGGTAAAGGTCGAGTACGTCGGCCGTGCACCGCTGCACGGACAGGACGAAGGCTTCCTTATGGCCTCTTACCGTGGCCCAGGTGCGGTCGAACCTGGCGCGACAATGCCGGGCACAATGCTGGCACAGGCAGAACCGCAGCAGGTTGTGCCTCAGCAAATCACACCGCAGGTCACCTTCGGGGCTGTTCCGGCGCCAAGCGCACGTCCTTATCTGACCACCGCATCCACGACCACGGCTTTCCGGGCGAAGCAGACAACCTTGACGGTTGCCTTCGATCCGGCGCAGGCATTCGAAGCCGGCAAGCCGACAATCGAAGTTGCGTCCAACAACCGCTTCGAGCCGGTCGAATCGGCCTATTCCGCTCCGGGTCTTGCGCCCGCGGAAGGAACACTCGGCGTGCTGCGCGTCCCGGCTCCGGGAACGTCCGCAGGTCTCGTGTCAGGCAGTGCAATTTCCTCATTTGCTGCGAACCGCCGAATTTCCGACGCGCATTCGCTGCTTTCAAATGTGGCCGACACGGGCCTTTCGATGCGTGAGCTGGTGGTCAAACTGGAAAACGACGGCTAATCGGCCCGGAACCCGGAGTAGGTCCGGCTTCTTCCACACGCCGCGCCTGTATCTATAAATAGGGCAAGCGGTTCATGGCCTCCGCATATTCTGTATCCGGATTTTTGAGAGCGTCTCGTCGCCTTGTCGGGCGAGGGGCGTTTTCTGCTTTTTTTGTCGTCTCTGCGTTCGCTCTCCCAGGGAATGCAGCCGAAACCATCGTGACGAAAGCTCCGATGGCTTTCCTCTATGAGCCCGGCTCCGGCACAATCCTTTTTGCCAAGGAACCTGACCAGCCGTTCGCTCCCGGCGCTCTCGCCAAGGTCATGACAGCGGCAACGGTTTTCAAGGCTGTGAAAGACGGCGATCTCTCGCTTGATCAGACTTGCAAGGTCAGCGAACACGCCTGGCGAACCGGCGGCGCTCCCTCGGGTCGTGGTGCCACAATGTTCGCCGCGATCAAATCCGATATCTCGGTTGAAGACTTGCTCAAGGGATTGCTGGTTCACAATGGCAACGATTCCGCCATCGTGCTTGCCGAATGCCTGGATGGGACCGAAGAAGCGTTTGCTGTGCGCATGAACGAATTCGCGCAATCCATCGGCATGAAGAACAGCCGCTTCGGCAACCCGACTGGCTATCCGGAGGTCCCAAGCCAGACCACTGTCCGTGATCAGGCAAGGCTTGCGGAGTACATTCTGGAGAGCCACGCGAATCTTTATCCGATGTTCGCTATCCCGGAATTCACCTGGAACAAGATTTTCCAGCGCAACAAGAACCCCTTGCTCGGTGAAATCCGCAACCTTGACGGCCTCGGCGGCGGCAATGATGCAGAATCAGGATATTCCGGCCTCGGTTCGGTGGACAGGAATGGGCGCAGAGTTATTGCTGCGGTTGCGGGTCTTTCGTCGGACAAACACCGCCTTCAGACACTCAAGGAGGTCATCGAAGGCGCCTGGGAGTATTTTTCCGTTCAGACGTTGTTCTCAGCGGGCGATGTTGTTGCGGACGGCCGGGTGTTTGGCGGTGTGACCAGCAGTGTTCCGCTGGTGTCCGAGAAAAGCGTTGACGTGCTGCTGCCGCGAGGTGGCACACTCGATTACAGGATACGCGTTATCTACAACGGACCGCTCCCCGCACCAGTGAACGCTGGAGAGCAGGTTGGCGAAATCCGGGTAATCGGCAAGGATGGGATCGTCTACCGCTCTCCATTGGTAACCGGTGGCGCTGTTGCGGAAGGCACCATGATCGGCAGGGCTCTGGACGGCCTGCAGGAGCTGCTGTTCGGCTGGATCGGGTAAACGGTGCACAAAGATTGCAATTGCTGCTAAAGCCGGTGACAAAGACCAACAAGAACTAGCGGAGCCGGGATAGGGTGCCAGGACATTTCATTACCTTTGAAGGTGGCGAGGGGGCCGGAAAATCGACCCAGATCGCCCGCCTGAAAACCTATCTTGAAGGTCTGGGGCTATCCGTTGTCGTTACCCGCGAACCAGGCGGCTCGCCAGGGGCTGAGAAGATCCGTGCAATGCTGTTGTCTGGCGGCGCAAAGGACCTTGGTCCTCGCGGCGAAGCAATGCTTTTCGCCGCGGCTCGCGCGGACCATGTGGATACCACCATCAAACCGGCGCTGGAGCGAGGCGACTGGGTTCTCTGCGACCGATACGCCGATTCGACCTGGGTTTATCAGGGCGAGGCGGGCGTCGATCGCGACTATTTGAAACTGCTGGAAACGGCCGCGGTTGCCGGAATCTATCCCGATCTGACGATCCTCATCGACGTTCCGGTAGAAGTCGGGCTTGGGCGTGTGGCGGAACGTTCTCGCACAGATGACAGCGGCGGCCCGGACAGGTTTGAAGGGGAAGAACTCAAGGTCCATCAGCGAAGACGTGAGCTTTTTCTCGAACTCGCCAGAAGCGAATCCTACCGATTTGCCGTGATCGACGGTGCCAAGGAGCCTGCCGAGGTCGAAACGGCCATTCGCAATGCCGTGCAGGAAACCTTTGCCGGCGACCTGAATGAAGGCGGCGTATCGGGCGTCACTGCTGAAGGGGCGCACTGATGGCCCGTGCCAATGCACCGATCGACATTCCTGAAGTTGATGCTCTTCCTGGCTATCCGCTGCCCCATGAGCGGGACATCCTGATCGGACACACCAAAACGGAACAGGCTCTTCTGGAGGCCTACAGGTCCGAGCGACTTCACCATGCCTGGATCCTGGGCGGTCCGAAGGGGATCGGCAAGGCAACGCTTGCCTTTCGTTTCGCGCGTTTCGTGATCGCAAATCCGGACAGATTCGGACAGCAGGTTGCCGCCGCGCGCGACCTTGCGGTTGCGCCCGACCATCCAGTGTCCCGACAGCTGAAGGCTGGCGGGCATCCGAACATTCTGCATTTGCGTCGACCCTGGGACGAGAAATCCAAACGGTTCAAAGCCGACTTGCCGGTAGATGAGGTGCGCAGAACCGTTTCCTTCTTCGGTACCACAGCATCCGCCAAGGCCTGGCGGATCTGCATTGTCGATGCTGCGGACGACATGAACATCAGTTCCGCCAACGCGCTCCTGAAGATCCTTGAAGAACCACCGCAACGATGCCTGTTCCTGGTGCTGAGCCATGCACCAGGCCGGCTGCTGCCGACAATCCGGTCCAGATGCCGGCGCCTCGATCTGGATCCCTTAAGCGAGCAGGAGGTTGGTCAGGGCCTGCAGGACCTGTCTGGCGGATCGGTTGCCTCGGCGGATGACCTTCGTGAACTCGCTCAGACAGCCGACGGCAGCTTGCGATCTGCCATCACTTTGCTTTCAGGAGATGGTCTTGCAATAGCAAAGGGCGTTCGTCAGCTCGCCGACCGTCCGGAACAGCTCGATCTTGCCGCTGCGCATGCATTGGCGGACCTGGTGGCCGCACGCGGCCAATCCGACAATTGGGAGAGCTTTCAGCACATCGTTCAGATCTGGCTGCATGACCGTATGCGCCGAGATCTTGGCAAGGGTGTGCGTGACGCACACGGGATCGTCGAGATCTGGGAAAAAATGAACAAGGCGATCCGGGATGCTGACGCGCTCAATCTCGACAAGAAACAGGTCGTGCTGGATTTTTTCTTCGCTTTGCGGGCAGCCTGACCCGTAAAGGCCCACCAGGCGGGCAACACAGATTGGAAATCGTCACGAGCGAGAGTTCGTGACTTGGGCAAGCCCCGATTCTCTTGTTAAAAGGCGGCAGTACCACCTATATGCGCCATACCGATCAAACTCATTTGGATCCTCAATGCTTGTCGACAGCCACTGCCATCTCGATTTCCCGGATTTTGACGGTGAACGTGCCGAACTGATCGCGCGGGCCAAGGCGGCCGGCGTGGAACTGATGGTCACCATCTGCACCCACATCCGCAAGTTTAACCAGGTTCTGGCAATCGCCGAGGAATATCCGGAAGTCTATTGTTCGGTTGGCACCCATCCGCACAACGCCGGCACGGAGCGCGGCATTCCAGCCGATGAAATCGTGCAATTGGCGAACCACTCCAAGGTGGTCGCCATCGGCGAGGCCGGTCTCGATTACTTCTATGACAAGGCCCCACGCGATGCACAGGCGGAAGGCCTTCGCATCCACATAGAAGCCGCACGGCGCACCGGCTTGCCACTGGTCATTCATTCACGCGACGCGGATGACGATATGGCAGCCATCTTGCGCGAAGAAATGGGGAAGGGGGCCTTCCCGGCCCTGCTGCATTGCTTTTCGTCCGGCCGAGACCTTGCACTGACCGGAATAGAGCTTGGCCTTTATGTGTCCTTTTCCGGAATTTTGACTTTCAAGCGCTCGGAAGAGATCCGTGACATTGCCCGTGAATTGCCGGCTGACCGGTTGTTGGTGGAAACCGACGCCCCATATCTCGCACCGCAGCCGAGACGCGGCAAACGCAACGAACCAGCCTATACAGCGATGACTGCAGCGGTTCTGGCGGAAACCAGGGGCGTTTCGGAAGAAGAGATAGCTCGGCAGACCACAGAGAATTTCTTCAGGCTCTTCAGCAAGGTGCCTCGTCAGAACCTGCAGACAAAAGCGATTTCTTCATGACCTTGACGCTGACCATTCTAGGATGCGGCTCTTCCGGAGGCGTGCCGCGTGTCGGCAATGATTGGGGCGATTGCGATCCCGGTGAACCGAAGAACCGCCGCAGCCGCTGTGCGCTTCTTGTGGAAAAGCGTGTGGATAACGAGTGCACAACCGTGTTGATAGACAGCGGACCCGACATCAGGTCGCAATTGCTGGCTGCCAACGTCAAGCACCTGGACGCGGTTGTCTATACACATTCGCATGCCGATCATCTGCACGGTATCGACGATTTGCGGGCCTTTTGGGTGCAATCCGGCAAAAGAGTTCCCGTCTATATGGACGAAGCGACAAGCGCGAGGGCACTCACAGCATTCAGCTACTGCTTTGAAACACCGGCAGGCTCCAACTATCCGCCAATTCTGGAACGCCGTGATCTTCGTCCGGATACACCAGTCACCATTGAGGGAAACGGCGGTCCGATCACCTTCGAACCTTTCGAGGTTGTCCACGGAGAGATCAATGCACTTGGATTTCGCATTGGTGACACAGCCTACATTCCCGATGTCTCGGACATTACGGAGAACAGCCTCAACCAATTGAAACACCTGGATCTTCTGATCCTGGATTGCTTGCGCCGTAGACCACATCCAAGCCATTTCTGTCTGGCGGATGCGCTGTGCTGGACTTCCAGAATTGCTCCCAAACGCACCATTTTCACCAATCTCCACAATGACTTGGACTACAAAGTCCTGTCATCGGAACTGCCTGAAACCATAGAACCTGCCTATGATGGTATGCTCCTGTCCGTTGAAGACACAGGCACAGGCAAAGAAAGCGCTCTAACCACCGATGGCTGGTAAGCCACGCTACAAACAACCGACGGAAGATCGGCTGATCAAGTCTGCGCTTCATTACCTGGAACGCTATGCGACATCGGCCGCCAATCTTCGCAAGGTTCTTGAACGCAAGGTTTTGAAAGCCTGCATGAGCCTGGAACTCGATCCGGCCGACTATGCCGACCTGATTGATGCGGTCGTTGAAAAGTGCGTTCAGACAGGTCTCGTCAACGACAAGACCTACGCGGAAACCAAAACTGCCGGGCTGCGGCGCCGCGGTGGCTCAACGCGAAAAATCGAAGCTCAGTTGGCTGCCAAAGGCGTTGACAGAGAAACGATACACACGGTGCTGGCACAAGACGAACGCAGCGACGAGGAAGCCGCTCGGATCTTCGCAAGACGCAGGCGGCTTGGTCCATACAGAACCACACGAACGCGAGATGACCGGCGCGACAAGGATCTGGCTGCAATGTGCCGGGCGGGCTTTTCCTTTGAAATCGCTCGCAAGGTGATCGACGCGGACGACAGCGATTGATCTTTACGACAGCACGACTGACGGGCGGAATGACGCTCCGCAACACAAACTGACAGGTAACGCCAACCGGATCCGACACTAAGGCATTGGCAAAGCATGGCAAACACGCTCAGCTATAAATGTTCCATAATATTGATTATGCGAATTAGTCATATAGCAGGGTGCGCGCTATTCCCAAGTGCGACTTCTGTTTGAAACCAATAGGTTATCAAACAGGAGGATTGTGTCATGGGATCAAAATACAGCCACCTGACGCTGGAGGAGCGCCGCAAGATTGAACGCTGGCGCCAGGCGAAAGTGTCACCTTGCCGAATGGCGAAGATCCTTGGGCGGCACCGATCAACGATTTTTCGAGAATTGAAACGCAACCATTTTCAAGATGAACAGTTGCCGGACATCGTCGGCTATTTTGCTGTGGCGGCCCACCAGGAATGCGCCACGCGTCGGTCACGAAAACGAAAACTGATCAAGCATTCGGATCTGCGTCATCTTGTGACCGATCGCATCAAGGATGGCTGGACGCCGGAACAGATTGCCGGACGCATGAGATACGAAGGCGCCTCCCACCGGGTCTGCCAGGAAACGATCTACCGTTATATCTATTCGAAGGAAGGCCTTGCCCAGGAGCTGTGGTGGTACTTGCCGACACATCGAAAGTCTCGAAAGCCCAGACGAGCGAGAAAGCGCCTGCCACCCAAATTCCATCGTGACGTCAGCATCTTGTTCCGGCCAGATGCCGTGGCACATCGGCAGGAGTTCGGGCACTGGGAAGGTGATTTAATGCTGTTCAAACAGCACTTTGGTTCTGGCAACGTTACGTCCCTGGTGGAACGCGTCACCCGGTTCACCTTGCTTTTAAAGAATGACAACAGAAGAACACATTTGGTGCTTGGCAAGGTCATCGATGCGATCCGCCACCTGCCAATCCGTTCCCGAAAATCCATCACGTTCGATCGAGGAACCGAGTTTGTGGCCTGGCCGCATCTTCAAGCGGAAATCGGTACACAAACCTGGTTCTGTGATCCATCTGCCCCCTGGCAGAAAGGCACCGTGGAAAACACCAACCGACGTGCCCGACGATGGCTTCCCCGCAAACTCAATATGAGCCGGGTCACCGATCTTGAGTTGAAAGGGATCTGTGACCGGCTCAATGCGACGCCCCGGAAATGCCTTGGTTGGAAGACGCCGGCCGAAGTCTTCAGGGAGAAGATGCTGGCGCAATGAGTGAACGCCCCCTACCCTTGCAATCCGCAGAAGTCGCACTTCAAGTATCGCTCACAAGCCATTTAGTAATGCGACACTTGGGCCAGTTAGAGATGTGACACTTCCCGTCCGTCTGACGCTGGTCAATATCAACGTTGGAAGGAAGACTGGCTTCCGCACGCCTAAGCGCTGACGGAGCTGCAATGTCTTTGATCACCATGTCGCAACATGAACTGAACCGGCTGGAAGCCATCCAGAAGATCCGCGATCGAAGATTGAGTGTCGTTGACGCTGCCAGGCTTCTGAGCCTCAGCCGGAGCCAGGTCCATCGGCTCTTGCAGGCTTACGAGCGTGACGGTGCCGCTGGTCTTGTTTCCGGCAAGCGTGGCCGTCCCAGCAACCGCCGTCACAGCGACGAGTTTCGCAATGCCGTCCTCGACCTGGTGCGCGAGCGTTATCACGACTTCGGTCCAACCCTGGCCCGTGAGAAGCTGCTTGAGCTTCATCAGATTGCCGTCGGCAAAGAGACCTTGCGCCAATGGATGACGGAAGCTGGTATTTGGACATCGCGGCGCGAACGCAAGCAGCGGATCTTTCAGCCGCGCGGCCGGCGCGATTGCCTCGGTGAACTCGTCCAGATCGATGGTTCGCATCACTGGTGGCTCGAGAACCGCGGCCCCAAATGTGCCTTGCTTGTCTACATCGACGACGCGACCGGCAAGCTGCTACATCTGCGTTTTGCGTTATCCGAGAACACCTTCGACTACCTCCTGGCAACTAAGGCCTATCTGGAACAATGGGGAAAGCCGCTTGCATTCTACAGCGACAAACACGGGGTTTTCCGGACCACACATGCGTCCGAGATGGACCGGACCAGCGGGCTAACGCAATTTGGCCGCGCTCTTTACGAGCTCAACATCGACATCATCTGCGCCAACACCCCGCAAGCCAAAGGCCGGGTCGAGCGCGCCAACAGAACTCTTCAGGACCGGCTGGTGAAGGAATTGCGTTTGCGCGGTATCTGCACGCTTGAAGAGGCCAACGCATTCGCCCCGGAATTCATCGCGGATTTCAACGGTCGTTTTGGCAGGGAACCGCGCAATCCGAAGGACATGCATCGACCACTGGCCGATCATGAGAATCTGGATGGGGCCATGTGCCGGAAAGAAGTCCGCACGGTGTCACAGGCTCTGACGCTACGCTATGAGAAGGTGATTTTCATTCTGGATCCGACGGACTACGCCAAGACCCTGCCCCGCCAGAAGGTGATCGTCTGCGACTATCCCGATGGCCGGCTGGAGATCATGCATGAAGGCACAATTCTTCCCTATCGAGCCTTTGATACATTGCGCTCAGTTCATAGAAGCCCAGTGGTCGAGAACAAACGTCTGGACGATATTCTTTCGATTGTGGCTGAGATGCAGGACGGGCGCGAGCAACAACGGCGGAGGCAGCATGGTCCGAGCCGCCAAGGGCAAAAGGATCATATGTTCGGCATCCCGGATGGCAGCGTGAGCAACGGCTACCAGAAGCGCGGTCGCAAACCTGGTCGACGGACGGATTTCACGAATGATCCCGAGGTCAATGCTAAGAGGCAGAAGGCATTGGCGAGAATCGCTGCATGTGATTGATCGTTCGTTTAAAAGTAGATTTTTATTGCGTGTCTTCTATACCGATAGCAGTGAGGCTCGGTGCTATGATTGATATGTTTTCACCAAGTGCAGTAAAACGTGATCCTCCAGATATTGAGTTAGTCAAAGAAGTTACGCTGCAACAATTTTCGAATTGGCTAATGCGACATTTTGGAGCGCTGCCGCAACATCTTGTGGAGCCTATTCGTGATTTGACAACGCTTATGAGGGGACTTGCTCCGATTTATGAAGAACTGCGTGATGGCGACAGTTTATGGCTGTGTCGAAGCCGTGTAATTGGCCCGCTTCATGGACATGAAGGTATCGCTCTCGTTCGCGACAAACAGCCAGTAATCTACATTCGAATAATACAACGCTAAAGCACTCACCTAGCCTCAAAGGATAGCAGGACCTTATACGGGCTACCGTCTTAACGTTGCGACCACCCGCCCCCTCACCTCCCTTACAACCCGGCCCAGCCGGTCGGATCGGGGGCTGACCGCTTCACCAACCTTCAAAGTCTGACTGTCGCATTTCTATCGGGCTGAACCTGTCGCGTCCCTATTCGGCTTTGACAAGTCATGTAAACGTCGGACTAAAATGTCTCACATGTGCAATTCAAAAATGTCACGCTTCCCGCGTCCCTTTGAGTGTCTGGAACATGGACATGGGATAGATTTTGGTGAGTGAGCGAGATTTGAATCGGGTCGAGATCCAGGCGTAGGTCGAAGATGGCCACATTGGCGTCACGACTGCGGCCAACCTGATGAACATGTCGAGACTGCATGCCTATCGTCTGCGGGATCGTTTCCGCTCCAAAGGTCCAGGCGGGATCCGTCATCGTGCCAGAGGCCGCTGTCCCATGCGGCTATCGCGGAGAACAAACGTCTCCACGAAGTTCTGTCTTGGGTGAAGGAACAGCAGTATGCAAATCAGCCGCCGACAAAAGTCAAATCAAACAGCGAGAAAGACAGCTATAAGAAGCGCGGTCGGAACCCTCCAAGGCTACCGAGTGTGTTTGATGATCCAGACTATATTGCGATTCGAAGAAAAGATAGGCTGCGCATTGAAGTTGCAGAATAAATTACTGAATAAAGGTTATCGAATATGAAAATTGTACTGTCTGATGAACATCTTTTAATTCAATTTGCTGTTTGGATGTGTTTTTCAATATTCATTGTTGGTTTCGTATGTTTCTTTTTGGGTATTATTTCAATCATGCTAAAAATTCGAGCTTTGGAAGCTGACGATGAAAATACTCCCTCCTATTGGGAAAAAGCTGCTCGCCTAAACACACGATTTGGCGGCTTCTTCTTGCGGGAAGATTTCAGGAACCTGCGGCGCCTAATGCTCTTTTCCGCAAGCGCCTGCATTGCTGCGCTCGCCGCTCTATTACTTATTATCGGGTTCTTTGGAGAGCCAGTTTAAGCCGAGCTCGAAGGGAAACAAATCTCAAAACCGATCTGATGTGCAGCGCCTTCCTCACCGCAAGGCTTCCCTGCCTTGGGTCTACGGGCGGTCAGCCTTGCTCAAGCCCTGCCCTGTTGCACAGCCCTTTGTGACCGTTCGGTTCGGCACATATCGTGACCAATCTCTTTAGTCACAACAGGTGATGTGGATTGGGAGCCCTCCATCTTCCCAGCAACAAATGTCACCTATCGGGCTATCTCACCATCGCTCAAGCGCTGGACCTTGGCAATGTCAGCTAGTCGACGTCATTGCAGATAGCTAGCAGAGCTTTGGCTTGCGTTCCATCGGTGTCCGGGCTTGAAAGACCGGACATGCAAACCAGAGCTTTCCAGAGCGCCCATGCTCTGGCCCGTTGCCAGGTCTGATACGCATCTCGGAAAATCTTCCGGCTTTCGGGATCGAAATACGTCCAGGCCATAACGAAGTCACAGGCAGGATCACCGATACCGCACGTCCCGAAATCTATGAGAGCTTTGACGACGCTATTGGTGACGATGATGTTTCCGACCGCTACATCTCCGTGGAACCAGACAGGTCTGGCCGTCCAGGCTGACGTCATGCCGCGCTGCCAGACCTCAAGGCACCGCATTGCGTCCACCTTGCTGCCGAGGACGTTCAAACTCCTTTGAACTTCGTCGCCGTAAACGCTGGGATGGCAACCGCGATAGAATGAGTGCTTGCCTGCAATGAATCCGCCACCCGTATCGATCGCTCTCAAATCACACAGGGTTTTACCAAGCGAAACCGCGAATGTTTCCGGATTTACACCGTCAGCGCTTTCAAGTGTATCTCCCTCGACCTAACGCCTTATCGACCACGGTAGCGGAAATGTATCGCTTGGCAGGCCGACAGCGACGACACTCGGCACTTCAACGGACAGATGTTCACCCAAGACAGCCAGCGCATGCGTTTCTTTATTTACTGCTTCGGCATAGGATTCATTTCGTGGCAGACGCACGGAAAGAGCATCACCGAGCCTGAAGGTGGCGTTGTCCCAGCCCTGTTTGGAAACCGGTTCAATTGGTAGATGGTCAAGATGTGGAAACTGCTGGCGTATGAGAAGCGCAACTGTGTTTCGGTCGATTTCCATATTGTCCACGGTTGCTTTTCCATTCAAATCATACCATTAAATCTAATCAAATCAGCATCTTATGCCAGCCAAATGCCCCCCCGGAAAAGAAGTCGTTGCCGAGTGAACATGGCTTTTGCGGCGGTTCAAAACCTGCCTCAAACAATGCCTCTCATCTCCGGCAGATCACAGATCCGGATTGGACACCCCTTCCCGCACAAGTTCATAAGCTACTGTTATTACGAGGTTGTTCCCCGAAAAACACTGCACTTCTCGCAGCTAGTCTGAACCGCACACAGTATCGACGCGCCTGATGCCGGTGCTTATGTCTGTATGATATTGTTCTGATATGTCAGCAAGCGAACGTTACACTTTTCGAGAAGTGACCCCGGCAGATCTACCTCTCTTGGCGGAATGGCAGTTGCGACCGCATGTCCGCAAGTGGTGGGACACGGCCGAGCCCTTTACTGCGCAAAAACTCAAAGACACTCGGGTGAAGCGCTGGATTGTTGAGACAACCCAGCGCCCCTTCGCCTACTTGCAGGACTACAGCGTTCACGGCTGGGAAGATCACCACTTTTTCTCGCTACCCAAGGGATCTCGGGGCATCGATCAGTACATCGGCGAAGCAGACATGACAGGCAAAGGGCACGGCCCTGCGTTTATCGCGCAGCACCTGAAGGCACTGTTCGAGGCCGGCGTCCCGGTCGTTGCGACCGATCCCCACCCGGACAACACTCGTGCCATTTCAGCGTATAAGAAAGCGGGTTTTGAAGTGTTTGGTAGCTCCCAGGCGACACAATGGGGCTTGATACTCCCCATGAAGGTCAGTTCATCAAGTTAAGGCGCCCGTTCGGTTTTTCCAGGCAGCATGGTGTTTCTAGATGCCATCCCTGCCCCCTCTCCTTCGTCCTGGCAAAACGGTGCCATTTGCTAACAACACTGTCTTATCGTGCGCCCAAACCCCGTCTCAGTGAATTGGACCCGAGTACGCCGCCAACCAGACTTTGCGTAGCCACAATATCACGCTATCGCTGATGCGGCATTTGATTTGCATATTCGATTCTATTGGAGATCTTTTTGGCCCATCTTCCTCAAAAACTGCGTGTAGCCATCCTGTTTGGCGGGCGATCTGCGGAACACGAAGTCTCGGTCCTTTCCGCCACAAATGTCATGAACGCACTCGATCCCTCCAAGTACGACGCGGTTCCGGTCTACGTCACCCGTGAAGGACAATGGCTGTTGAGCAATTTTGAGAATGGACATCTGGCACGGCCGACAACTGGCATTGAAATCTGTCCGGTTCCAGGTGGCCGTGGCCGAGTGATTGCACTGGATGAAAACGGGTTGCCTCGTGACTTTGCCAAGCTTGACGCGGTCTTTCCCGTGCTTCATGGCCTCCATGGCGAAGATGGTGCGGTACAGGGACTTGCTGAAGTGGCCCGGGTTCCGCTCGTTGGATGCGGTATCGCAGGGTCTGCAAATGCACTCGACAAGGATCTTGCAAAACGGCTTCTCATCGAGGCCGGCCTCCCCACGGCCAAATCACTCACAATTCGGCCGGACGATGTGCCGGACTTCGAACTCCTGAAGCACGAACTCGGTTTGCCCGTATTCATCAAACCTGCCCGCCAGGGTTCCTCTGTCGGTGTCAGCAAGGTTCAGACGGCAGACGGCTTTGAGGCCGCCTTGAAGGAAGGTTTCAAGCACGACAACAAGCTTCTTGCCGAAGAGTTCGTTCTTGGCCGCGAAATCGAATTCGCGGTTCTGGAGGAAAGCGACGGCACGCTGTTCGTCTCCAGGCCGGGCGAAATCGTTCCCGCCGAAAGCCATGGCTTTTACACCTATGACGCAAAATATGTCGACGAAGACGGCGCGGCCTTGAAGGTACCTGCAGATTTGCCACACGATGTCGAAGGCCGGATGCAGGATCTGGCGGCAAAGGCGTTCAGGTCCCTGGGATGCGACGGCATGGCCCGCGTCGATTTTTTTGTGACGCAGGAAATGAATATCCTGCTGAACGAACTAAACACCATCCCCGGCTTTACGAATATCAGCATGTATTCCAAAGCGATGGCTGCAAGTGGCGTCAGCTATCCGGAGATCATCGATCGTCTGATCACCCACGGCATTACCCGGGCAGAACGGGATATTTGAAACTTGGCCGTCATGCGCTCAACGCAAGAACGTTCTTCACGAATTCTATGCCGATGTTGTCACCATCCCTGCGCACAAGGCGGCAACTTCTTTCAGCCTTTCCATCGTTGAAATGGAGAGTGAACTGGCTCGGAACATTTCCGGCATTTTTCAGATGAAGCCGTGCTCCGGTTTCTGAAATATCCCTCACCGAACACTGCAGGCTCTCATTTTCGCCAAACCTGATTTCGGCATGTTGATGCACGCGGGTTCGTTCGCTTTTCCGGCGGTTTTCCATGCCGACGACCCAATTGTCCAGATTGCTGCAGACGGACGCAACATTTTCGGATGCGAGCATCAACTTGCTGCTAATCTCGTCCGTGGCAGCGCATTGTTGTTCTGCTGCAGTTGATGTTCCCTGAACCAGTTCCTGCACTTCGGTGATTGACGACTGGATGGCCTTCAGCGCTTCATCTACAGCTCCCGCAACGGTCTGCATCTCCTCGATCTCGGCGAAAATGCGCGTAGTTGCCTGAGATGTCTGGCTCGCGAGATCCTTGACCTCGTTCGCCACAACAGCAAAGCCCCGTCCCGCCTCGCCTGCGCGTGCGGCCTCTATCGTTGCGTTGAGAGACAAAAGGTTGATCTGATCCGCAACTTTTGAAATCAACTGAACGACATCGTCCATGGAAGCCGCAGCGTTGCGGAGAGTTTCGGTGGATCTTCCGGCTGCTTCGGAGCGGGTTTGCATGTCATCGACTGCCCGCTGCGCCTCGTCCATTCCACGCGACACATCTTGTGCAGAGCCGGTAATTTCCCTGGCAGAAGCAACTGTCTGCTCAACAGTTCCAAGTGTCTCCTCGGCGGCCGCAATGGCTGTCTGTCGTGACTTCATGTTCTGCGTAACGTCGGTGGCAAACTTGGTAATCTTGATGAGCCTACCGGACGCGTCGAAGATCGGATTGTAGGTCGCCTGCAGCCAGATAGGATTGCCACTGTTGCCGTAACGCTGATAGATGGCCGACGTATGTTTCCCGTCCCCCAGTGCCTTCCAGAACGAGGCATATTCCTTGCTCTGTGCGTAATCGGGGGAAACAAACATGCGGTGGTGTTTACCAACCACCTCAGCGGCAGAATACCCGGTCGTACGCAGGAAGTTCTCGTTCGCGTCGAGAATGATCCCTTCCCTGGTGAAGGAAATCATCGCCTGGCTACGGCTGATTGCTGCTATCTGACCTTCATATTCGGCGTTTCGAAGCTTTTCGGAGGTTACGTCGGTCGCAAATTTCACGACCTTGAACGGGTGTCCCGCAGCATCGAGGATCGGGTTATAGGAAGCCAGGATCCAGATATCCCTACCGTCCTTATGCCGGCGTCTGAACTCGCCGCTCTGGTAAGCCCCTTCTCCAAGCTTGCGCCAGAAAGCCTTGTATTCTGGCTTGTTCCGATCTTCCGGATCCAAAAACAGGCTGTGGTGCTTGCCCTTCACTTCCGAAAGTTCGTAACCGAGCGACTTCAGGAAATTCGGATTCGCATCGAGGATCGTGCCGTCCAGATCAAATTGAATAACGGCTTGCGATCGGTTGATCGCGTCTATCTGCCCCTGGGCTTCAAGCGCCTTTCGTTTCTTCTCGGTAATATCGGTTGCGATCTTGACGATCTTCCGAACGGTCCCCGACCTGGTGATGACCGGATTGTAGGTTGCCTGGATCCAGACTTCCTTGCCTCCCTTGGCAATCCGGGCAAATTCAGCGGACTGAAACTCTCCCTTCGACAAAGCCTTCCAAAGACGTTCATAATCGGACGACTTTGCATAGTCCGGATCGACGAACATCCTGTGATGTCGTCCCTTTATTTCATCCAACGAATACCCGAAGGTCCTGAGAAAATTCTCATTCGCTTCCAAAATTGTGCCATCGGGTTTGAATTGTATGATCGCTTGTGAACGACTAAACGCGTCGACGATTTCTCGGCAGTCACTTTGCGGCAATAACAACGTCATAAGAAATCGCCTTTAGGTAGGTGTTTTCCCGTATCACACTAGCGACATCTTCTTGAATCTTGTTTAACGTGAACTATAGGTAAATATATCTAGGGTTGCTGCGCACATGTACGGCACGGACCTGTAATCGACGCCATACTCTACGTCCCTTAACCGTCGTAACCACTTGAACGGCCGCGCATTTTCTTGATCTGACCACGTTGTTTCTTGGCGTCGAGACGACGCCTCTTGGATCCGAGGGTCGGTTTCGTGGCCTTGCGGGGTTTCGGCTTTTCCGTAGCCTTTCGAAGCAAGTCCAGCAAACGCTCCAACGCGTCTTCCCGATTCCGTTCGCGGGTCCGGAACCGATCCGCCTGCAAGACGATCTCGCCGCCCAGAGTCAGCCGACTGCCTGCAAGCCTCGCCGCTCGCGTCTTGACGTCTTCTGGAAGTGTTTCATTGCCGGCAAGGTCGAACCGAAGTTGAACTGCCGTGGAGACCTTGTTGACGTTCTGCCCGCCAGGCCCGGAGGCGCGAATGAAATCTTCTGTGAGATCATCCTTGAGGATGAACAGCCGTCCGGTCACTGCAATCTTTGAAGCAGCAAAGGGATCGTCCGTCTCGCCGCTCATACCGCCTGATCACTCTCGGCCGGCAACTTCAGGCCGACACCGTTCAAGATAAGCGACGTCACCGCAGCTTCCGTTTCGGCCTGGAAGGCCGCGTCGGAAAGGTCCTTCCCGGTCAACGCCTTGATCTGCACCGAAAAGTCCGCGTAATGCTGGGTGGTTGCCCAAATCGTGAAGATGAGATGGACAGGATCGACACTTCGCATCTTGCCTGCCGCGATCCAGTCTTCGATCACCTGACTTTTTTCGGCCACCAAACGCTTCAGATCCGTTTGCAGGATCGGCAATATCTGTGGCGCACCCTGCATCACTTCGTTGGCAAACAACTTTGAGGCTTCCGGAAACCTGGCAGACATTTCGATCTTCTGGCGAATATAGGCAGCCAGTTCCTGCGCCGGCTCCCCATCCGGATTGAGCGTTTTCAAAGGGGCAAGCCACACCTCCAGAATATGGGCGAGCGTCGCGTTATAGATCGCCTCCTTGGAGGAGAAGTAGTAGAGCAGGTTGGACTTCGACATTCCGGCATCCGCAGCGATCCGCTCAACTGTCGCGCCGGAAAATCCCTTCATGGAAAACTCGCCAAGCGCCGCTTCCAGAATCAGGGACCGGTTCTTTTCCTGGATCCGGCTCAGCCCGCCTGATTTAAAGGATGCCTGCGTCTGCTCGCCCAAATCCGCCATCTACCGTTCCGTCTTCTGCCGTGAAGGGTCGCAACCCTACACCCAAACCACACGGCATTTTTCCGGAAAAAACACCGATTTCACAACTGCCAAGTTCAGCACCGGAAGGAATGACCAGAAATTAGTCATGACGACCGGATTTGCATCTTGACCATTTGGTCAAATCCCTCCTAGGGTAAATTGACCAGATGGTCAGAAGGCTAGTCGATTGATCCGTCCCTCGCAATGGGGATGTCTTGAACAAACGGCAGCCATCGGCCAACTCGGGAATCCCGGCAACCCGGGGCGGCTGCAAGGCCAGACAGAGGATTTAGGCGAACGGGAAAGAGGCAAAAGCCCATCCGGAACGCCAGGGAACAGTGTGGGGAGAGGACCAGCGCAGTCGGCACTGCCGTTGACGCAGTGCGCGTGCTATTCCTTCCATCACAAATCAGCAACAGTCGGCCGCTTCAAGCACGAAGGGTCGCAAGGAGGACGTATGTCAGCATCGAGCCAGGCTGCCACCAACAATCTCGAAGCTTTCTGGATGCCGTTCACGGCCAATCGGCAATTCAAGCAGGCCCCACGCATGTTCGTGTCGGCCAAGGACATGCATTACACCACAGCCGACGGCCGCCAGGTTCTCGACGGCACGGCCGGCCTGTGGTGCTGCAACGCCGGTCACTCCCGTCCCAAGGTCGTTGAAGCGGTCCAGAAGCAGATTGCCGAGCTGGACTATGCACCCGCCTTCCAGATGGGCCATCCCAAGGCATTTGAACTTGCTGCGCGTCTCGCGGCCATGATGCCCTCCCCGCTGGACCATGTCTTTTTCACCAATTCCGGATCGGAAAGCGTGGACACCGCATTGAAGATTGCACTTGCCTACCAGCGCGCGATCGGACAGGGCACTCGCACCCGTTTGATTGGCCGTGAACGTGGCTACCACGGTGTCGGCTTTGGCGGCATATCGGTTGGCGGCATCGTCTCCAACCGCAAGACCTTCGGCACGATGCTGACCGGCGTCGACCACATGCGCCATACGCACGATCCCGAGCGCAATGCATTCTCCCGCGGCATGCCGGAAAACGGCGCTGAATATGCCGAAGAGCTGATCCGTATCATTCAGCTTCATGATCCCTCGACCATCGCAGCTGTCATCGTTGAACCGGTCGCCGGATCGACCGGCGTTCTGATCCCGCCCAAGGGATATCTGGAACGCCTGCGCGAAATCTGCTCTCAGCATGGCATTCTGCTGATTTTCGACGAAGTTATCACCGGTTTCGGTCGTCTGGGTTCACCGTTTGCGACTGACTTCTTCGGTGTAACGCCGGATCTTGTCACAACAGCGAAAGGCCTGACGTCCGGCGTCGTCCCGATGGGGGCGGTGTTCTGTACATCGGACATCTATCATACGTTCATGACCGGCCCGGAACACATGATTGAGCTGTTCCACGGTTATACCTATTCCGCGCATCCGCTCGCCTGCGCAGCCGCTCTTGCAACACTCGACACCTACGATGAAGAAGGCCTGCTGACACGTGCGGCTGACCTTGCTCAATATTGGGAAGACGGCCTGCATTCGCTCAAGGATTGCCCGAATGTCATCGACATTCGCAACCTCGGTCTGATTGGCGCAATCGAACTGACGCCAATTGCAGGGGAACCGACGAAACGAGCGTTCTCGGCGTTCCTGAAGGCCTACGACGACGGGCTGCTGATCCGCACGACTGGCGATATCATCGCCCTGTCCCCGCCGCTGATCATTTCGAAGGAACAGATCGACGAGTTGTTCGGCAAGCTGCGCAGCGTGCTGAACGCCATCGACTGATACCCGGCAAGACAAGAGACAAAGACACGTTTTAGGAGACACAAGCATGGCAGCCCCCGGCGAAAACCTGAGGATCAACGCAGAACGCCTCTGGGACAGTCTGATGGAGATGGCAAAGGTCGGTCCGGGTGTTGCCGGTGGCAACAATCGCCAGACCCTGACCGATGCCGATGCCGAGGGCCGCAAGCTGTTCCAGAAATGGTGCGAGGAAGCCGGCATGACCATGGCTGTCGACACCATGGGCAACATGTTCATGACCCGGCCGGGAACAGACTCGGACGCCCTGCCCGTCTATGTCGGCTCGCACCTCGATACACAGCCGACCGGCGGCAAGTATGACGGCGTTCTCGGCGTGCTTGGAGGACTGGAAGTCATCCGAACCATGAACGATCTCGGCATCAAGACCAAACACCCGATCGTGGTCACCAACTGGACCAACGAGGAAGGCACTCGCTTTGCACCGGCAATGCTTGCGTCAGGCGTCTTTGCTGGTGTTCATACACAGGACTGGGCCTATGACCGGGCCGACCACGAAGGCTTGAAGTTCGGCGATGAGTTGAAGCGCATCGGCTGGGTTGGTGATGAAGAAGTCGGTGCACGCAAGACCAAGATGCACGCAATGTTCGAACTCCACATCGAACAGGGTCCGATCCTGGAAGCCGAGGGCAAGGATATTGGTGTCGTGACCCACGGCCAGGGCCTTTCCTGGACGCAAGTGACGGTAACCGGCAAGGACAGCCACACGGGCTCCACGCCGATGCCCATGCGCAAGAACGCCGGCCTCGGCATGGCCCGTATTCTGGAACTGGTCGATGAAATCGCCTGGTCGCATGCTCCACATGCTGTGGGAGCTGCCGGCCACATCGAGGTTTTCCCGAATTCACGAAACGTGATCCCCGGCAAGGCTGTCTTCACGATCGATTTTCGCTCTCCGGATCTCGCCGTCATCAAGGATATGGAAGATCGCCTGAAGACAGGCGCCAAGAAGATCTGCGATGACATGGGACTGGACGTCGAATTTGAAAAAGTCGGCGGTTTCGACCCGGTAGAATTCGACAAGGGATGCGTCGATGCGGTTCGCAACGCTGCCGAGCGTCTCGGATATTCCCATCAAAACATCATTTCCGGCGCGGGTCACGATGCCTGCTGGCTCAACAAGGTCGCACCGACTGCGATGATCATGTGCCCCTGTGTCGATGGTCTGTCGCACAACGAGGCAGAAGAGATTTCCAAGGATTGGGCCAAAGCGGGTGCTGACGTCTTGTTCCACGCGGTGGTCGAGACTGCGGGGATCGTGGAATAGCACAAACATCGGCCAACCTGTCGCGTCAGCGACCGGATTGAACGAACACCTGGCTGCCCCGGACCTGAACCGAGGCCCGTTACAGGGAAATGAGAGGAACATGACTTTTAATGGAAAGGCATTGGCAATGGTCTGCGCCCAGTTTTGGGCCGCAGCACCTGCCTTTGCCTTTTCCGTTGGAGACAGCTGGGACTGGCAACTCACGGAGCCGGTCGATCTCGACAGGAATGTCAGGGTTCTGGATCTGCACCCAGACCTTGTGACGCCGGATGACCTGGCAGCTCTCAGGCAAAAAGGTGTCCGCACCATTTGCTATGTCAGCATCGGAACCCTGGAAAACACCTCCGAGGATTTCAACGCATTTCCGGACGACGTGCTCGGCAAAACCTATGAAGACTGGCCGGACGAGCGTTTTCTCGATATCCGCCGCCTCGATGTCCTGCTTCCCATCATGAAATCCCGTTTCGAGGCCTGCAGGAACGAGGGTTTCGACGCGATTGAACCTGACAACATGGACGTTCATGACAACGACAGCGGGTTTCCGATCACCGCGGACGACGTTGTTGCCTATGTCGCCAGACTGGCCACCATTGCCCATTCGCTCGATCTCGGCATCGGGCAGAAGAATGTGCCCGACCTGACTGCCGATCTGATCAACCACATGGACTTCCTGATCGCCGAAAGCTGTTTTCAGGACAAATGGTGCGACGACGTCAACGCCTATGTCCGGGCAGGCAAGCCGATCTTCGATGCAGAATACACGGACCGGCCGATAGACTTTCAAGAAGCCTGCGAATTCGCAGCGCAGCAGAACATTGCGATGATCCTGAAAGACCGGGATCTGACGTCACCGGTACAAACCTGTCCATGAGGCAGGCTGACGAAGGAAATTTCCGGTGCAACGCACCGGACGAGTGAACAAACGAGAAGGGGAACACAAATGGCCAGCAAAGTGATCAAGGGCGGTACGGTTGTAACTGCCGATCTTTCCTACGAAGCCGATGTGAAAATCGAAGGTGGCCGCATTGTCGAAATCGGCCCCAACCTGTCTGGTGACGAAACCCTGGATGCGACCGGCTGTTACATCATGCCGGGTGGCATCGATCCGCACACCCACCTCGAAATGCCGTTCATGGGCACATTCTCTTCAGACAACTTCGACAGCGGCACACGCGCCGCGTTGGCCGGTGGCACGACCATGGTCGTTGATTTCGCCCTGCCTTCGCCCGGCCAGTCGCTGCTGGAAGCCCTGCAGATGTGGGACAACAAGTCATCAATGGCCCATTGCGACTATTCCTTCCACATGGCGATCACCTGGTGGGGCGAACAGGTCTTCAACGACATGCAGACCGTCGTCCAGCAGAAGGGCATCAACACGTTCAAGCACTTCATGGCCTACAAGGGCGCCCTGATGGTGAATGACGACGAGATGTTCGCCTCGTTCTCACGCTGCGCCGAGCTTGGCGCCCTTCCTCTCGTGCACGCGGAAAACGGCGATGTCGTCGCCACCTTGCAGCAAAAGCTGCTGGCGGAAGGCAACAATGGCCCCGAAGCACATGCCTATTCCCGCCCGCCGGAAGTGGAAGGCGAGGCAACCAACCGCGCCATCATGATCGCGGATATGGCTGGTGTACCGGTCTATATCGTTCACACGTCTTCGGAACAGGCGCATGAGGCCATTCGCCGGGCTCGCCAGAACGGCATCCGTGCCTATGGCGAACCGCTCATCCAGCATCTGACGCTGGATGACAGCGAATACAAGCACGCCGACTGGGACCACGCCGCACGCCGGGTCATGTCGCCTCCGTTCCGCGACAAGAAACATCAGGACAGCCTCTGGGCAGGTCTCGCTTCCGGCTCCTTGCAGGTGGTTGCGACCGACCATTGCGCATTCTCCACCGAGCAGAAGCGCACCGGTGTCGGCGATTTCACCAAAATCCCGAACGGCACCGGTGGTCTTGAGGACCGGATGCCGATGTTGTGGACATATGGCGTGAATACAGGTCGCCTGACACCCAATGAATTCGTCGCGGTCACTTCAACCAATATTGCAAAGATCTTGAATATCTATCCGAAAAAAGGAGCAATTCTGGTTGGCGCAGATGCCGATCTTGTCGTCTGGGATCCCGAAAAATCGAAAACCATTTCCGCCTCCAGCCAACAGTCCGCCATCGACTACAACGTCTTCGAAGGCAAGGCCGTCAAAGGGCTGCCGCGCTACACACTCACCCGTGGCCGCGTTGCAGTGGAAGACGGGACCGTCAACCACAGCCAGGGTCATGGCGAATTTGTCGCCCGCAAACCGCATCAGGCCGTCAACAAGGCGCTAAGCACGTGGAAGGAACTGACGGCACCGCGTAAGGTGGAACGCACCGGCATTCCCGCCAGCGGCGTCTGATCCAATCCGGCCCCGCCTTTCAAACAGGCGGGGCCTTCAAGAAACGAACACGTCAATCCGGACCCGACTCGTGCCGCGAGGAACTTGATGACTGCACTTGCCAGCGCAAAGGACACCGAAATGGTGGAAAACAAACAAAGCGCCAGCCCGAACCGGGTGATCGATATCGAGAACCTCTCGCTAACATTCGAGACGAACGACGGCCCGGTTCACGCGCTTTCAGACATCGATCTGAAGATCGAAGAGGGAGACTTCGTTTCCTTCATCGGTCCGTCGGGTTGCGGCAAGACCACATTGCTCAGGGTTATCGCCGATCTTGAAAAGCCGACCGCGGGGTCCATCACGGTCAATGGTGTCTCTCCGGAACAAGCACGCCTCAATCGGGCCTATGGCTATGTCTTTCAGGCTGCCGCCCTTTATCCCTGGCGCACGATTGCCAAGAACGTGGCATTGCCTCTCGAAATCATGGGGCTTTCAAAGGCCGAGCAGCAACAGCGGATTTCCCGAAACATGGAGCTGGTGAACCTCACCGGCTTCGAAAAGAAGTATCCCTGGCAGCTTTCAGGCGGCATGCAGCAGCGCGCGTCGATCGCCCGCGCCCTCGCCGTTGAGCCGGATCTGCTCCTGATGGACGAACCCTTCGGTGCGCTCGACGAAATCGTCCGCGACCATCTCAACGAACAATTGCTGCAGCTTTGGGCCAAGACCAACAAGACCGTTGTCTTCGTAACCCACTCGATCCCGGAAGCGGTGTTCCTGTCGACCAAGATCGTCGTGCTGTGCCCGCGCCCGGGCCGTATCTACGACGTGATCGAAAGCGATCTGCCTCGCAACCGCAGTCTTGATATTCGCGAGACACCGGAGTTCCTGAAAATCGCCCACCGGGTGCGCGATGGACTGAAGGCAGGGCACTCCTATGAAGACTAAATCGCATCGACCCGCGACATTTCTGGATGTCGATCCTGCCGTGGAAATTCAGGCTCTTGGTGGTCTTGCGGCCAGGGTTTGGCAGCGCATTTCTGCGATTGCGGGAAAGGCGCGGATACATGACTGACGCCTCTCTTTCGCAGACCCATAGCATGAACCCATTTGCCGGCCTGATGTCTGGAACGGTCGGTCCGGTCACTGTCGTCGTCTTGGCGATCATAGCGCTCTGGTATGTCGCTGCAGTTGCACTCAACACCCCATTCCAGCAAGACATGTATGAGCGCGCCGGACAAAGTGATGTCGGGTTCTCTCAACTTGTCACCGATACGCTTTACCAGGAGCGCCCGGTCCTGCCTGCGCCGCACCAGGTGATTGTTGAAATCTGGGACACGACTGTAAACAAGAAGATCACGTCAAAACGGTCGCTGGTCTATCATACGGGCATCACACTCTCTTCGACGCTACTCGGGTTTCTGATCGGCACGACACTCGGCATTCTTCTGGCAATTGGCATCGTTCATTCGCGTGTTCTAGACAAATCATTGATGCCGTGGGTCATTTCCTCGCAGACCATTCCCATTCTGGCCATCGCGCCAATGATCATCGTCGTCCTGAACGCCGTTGGTATCTCCGGTTTGCTGCCCAAAGCCATGATCTCCACCTACCTGTCCTTCTTCCCGGTCACGGTCGGCATGGTGAAGGGACTGAGATCACCTGAAGTCATTCACATGGACCTGATGCACACCTATTCGGCGACACGCTTCCAGGCGTTCTGGAAACTGCGCCTGCCCTATGCAGTGCCCTACCTTTTCACATCGATGAAAATCGGCATGGCTGCCTCTCTCGTCGGAGCGATCGTCGGTGAACTGCCGACCGGTGCCGTGGCCGGTCTCGGCGCGCGTTTGCTTGCCGGCTCCTACTACGGCCAGACTGTCCAGATCTGGTCGGCACTTCTGATGGCCGCCTTTTTGGCCGGGTCCCTGGTTGCCCTGATAGGCATGATCGAGAAGCGCACGCTGAAACGCATGGGGATGGCCGGATGAGCACCATGACCGCAAAAAAGAGCCGCATCGATATGCCGGCACTGTTGGCCTGGTTCATCGTAGCCATGGTGGTCGTTGGCCTGTTCAGTCCGATCTTCGGACCGGACTACGGCATCATGGATGTACCACGTCTGGCCCTTTGCCTGGTCATCCTGGCAGTCGCCGGTGTACGCTACGAACTTGGCTTCATGCGCAACCCCTTTGGAGACGTTGTCCTCGGCATCATTACCGCCATTGCTGCCTGGCTGCTGATCTCAACCTCCTCGCACCACGTCGGGCAGGCCACGCTCGGTTTCTGGGCCCTGGTAGCAGCAACCTGGGCAGCGGCCTGGCTCTTCGTTGAGCGTCTCGCCACATGGCGCAACCTGTCGCCACTTGCAGCCCGGCTCATCAACCTCGCCATTCCGGCACTCTTTGGCATTACCCTTCTGGTACTTTGGCAAATCGTGGTCACTGGCGCGGGCGTTCCGAAGGTTCTGTTGCCAGCCCCTTCCGAAATCTGGGTTCGCCTGACCAATTCCGGACCAACGTTGTGGGCTGACTTTCGCCAGACTTTCCTGAAAGCCGTTCTGGCCGGTTACGCCATCGGTTGTGGTTCGGCGTTCATCACTGCCATTCTGGTGGACCGGGTGCCGTTCCTGCGCCGCGGGCTGCTGCCGATCGGCAATCTGGTATCTGCACTGCCGATCATCGGTGTCGCCCCCATCATGGTGATGTGGTTCGGCTTCGACTGGCCGTCCAAGGCAGCGGTCGTGATCATCATGACCTTCTTCCCGATGCTGGTGAACACGGTATCCGGCCTTGCCGCGTCTGATGCCATGCAACGCGACCTGATGCGCACCTACGCCTCCAACTACTGGCAGACGCTTTTCAAGCTGCGTCTGCCGATGGCCATGCCCTTCATCTTCAATGCGCTGAAGATCAATTCGACGCTCGCCCTGATCGGCGCGATTGTCGCTGAATTCTTCGGCACACCAATCGTCGGCATGGGTTTCCGTATCTCCACGGAAGTCGGCCGCATGAACGTTGACATGGTCTGGGCAGAAATCGCCGTTGCCGCCCTCGCCGGATCGCTGTTCTACGGCCTCGTCGCGCTCCTGGAACGCGCCGTCACCTTCTGGCATCCGTCCGTCAGGGGGTGATTTGCCTCTCCACTTGTCATCCCGGATATGCCAAAAGCATCATCCGGATGACAAGCAGACAGGATGTTTCCACTCCATGACTCCCAGCCGAGACATTTCCCGCCTTATCGAAATCATGGCAGCGCTCAGAACGCCTGTGACCGGTTGTCCCTGGGATCTGGAACAGACGTTCGCAACCATCGCGCCCTATACGCTGGAAGAGGCCTACGAAGTCGCGGACGCCATTGCCAAGAACGATCTGGTGGAACTGCGCGAGGAGCTCGGCGATCTGTTGCTTCAGGTCGTCTACCATGCACGCATGGCTGAAGAAGACGACCACTTCGACTTTGGCGATGTGGTCGAAGCAATCACCAAAAAACTGATCCGCAGGCACCCGCATGTTTTCGGTGACGAAAACGGAGAAAAACCTGAACTGGTCAAAGGTATCTGGGAACGGATCAAGGCTGAAGAGCGAACGGAAAAGCGAGCCGCCAGGGAAGCGCTCGGCATGGAAGAAGCGCAAAAGGGCTTTCTCGACGACGTCCCGACCGCCTTCCCGGCCCTTCAGGAAGCCGAAAAGCTGCAGCGACGGGCTTCAAGGGTTGGTTTTGACTGGAACGATGCCAGACTGGTTCTGGACAAGATCAGAGAAGAAACCCACGAACTCGACGAGGAACTCGCCAAATCCGCTCCGGACAAAGACCGGATCTCCGACGAACTCGGCGACACGTTGTTCGCGCTTGCAAACCTCGCCCGGCATCTGGACATCGATCCGGAAGAATCTCTCAGGCGCACAAACCGGAAATTCCGCAAGCGTTTTGCAGCCATCGAAGCTCACGCAGTGAAAACGGACACGACACTTGAAGCGATGACGCTGGATGAGATGGAAGCTGCCTGGCAGGCCGCGAAGAACAAATAGTTCCCCCTGCTCGGCTCGTTCCGGCTTTCTATCCGACTAGCTAAAGATAAGCGGCATAAAGCTCGCGAAACGGGCCACGTTGCTTGTCGGAAACGCGCACTTCCGCCGTTACGAAATCTTCGGCATCGGTGCGTTCCAGCACCTCTGCCATCTGATAAAGTTTCGCCAGCAAAGCGCCATCGGCAACGGGGATCTTCACAGTCAGGATGTCGTCGTGCTGCGCCATGAAAGCATCGACACGGGCGTAAAGCTGTTCGATCCCTTCGCCGGTCAGCGCGGAAAGGGCAATCGGCCCCTCTTCACCGGCATCTTCCAGCAACTTTTCGCGGTAAGCCGGATCAAGGCAGTCGATCTTGTTCCAGACTTCGATGATCGGCGCGCCTGTCAACGCGTCAACACCAAGATCGGTCAGCGTCTTCTTGACGTCTTCTGCCTGCGCTTCGGTGTCGGGATGCGAAATGTCCCGCACATGCAGGATGAGATCCGCTTCAAGCACCTCTTCCAGCGTCGCCCGGAATGCGGCGACCAGATGGGTCGGAAGATCGGAGATGAACCCAACCGTATCCGACAGGATGACTTCCTTGCCATGCGGCAAGGCTACCTTGCGCAAGGTCGGATCGAGCGTGGCGAACAGAAGATCCTTGGCAAAAACGTCAGATTCGGTCATCCGATTGAAAAGCGTCGATTTCCCAGCATTGGTATAACCGACTAGCGCGACAACCGGCTGCGGGATTTTCTTGCGTTTCTTGCGGTGCAGGTCACGCGTCCGGCGAACCTGTTCCAGCTGTTTCTGCAACGCAATGATCCGGTCCTGAATCTGGCGCCGGTCGGCCTCGATCTGGGTTTCACCCGGACCACCCATGAAACCTGCGCCGCCGCGCTGGCGCTCAAGGTGGGTCCAGGAGCGGACGAGACGGCTCTTCTGCCAGGTAAGATGCGCCAGATCGACCTGAAGCCGACCTTCCTTGGTGCGGGCCCTGTCACCAAAGATCTCCAGGATAAGACCGGTGCGGTCGATGACCTTGGTTTTCAGTCGGCGTTCAAGGTTTCGCTGCTGAACCGGGGTGAGCGGATGATCTATGACAACAAGATCCAGATCCTCGCTCGCAACGATCCCGGCAAGTTCGGCAACCTTGCCATCGCCAAACAGGGTTGCAGGCTTGGGATTGTTGACCCGGACAACGCCGGAATGCGCGATATTGAGATTGATGGCAGCACTCAGGCCGAGGGCTTCTTCCAACCGCGCTTCCGGGCTGCGATTGCCGCGAAGTTCTGTCTGCGCGGACTCGCCACGCAACTGCAGAACCGGCTCCAGAATCATCGCACGGAAGGGCTGGGGCAGACGGTCCACCCCAGTATCTTTCAACCTTAGAGATTTCTGGCCAGGTTCCTCGGAACCGTTGGATTTAGAAAAATCGTCTGCGCGAGACTTCGGTTTCAATCAGCTTGCCTTTTCAGCGTTTTCCTCAGCCTGATCGAACAGTTGAACAGGTCCGTTTGGCATAATTGTGGAAATCGCGTGTTTGTAAACCAGCTGGGAATGCCCATCACGACGCAGCAGAACGCAGAAGTTGTCGAACCATGTCACGACACCCTGCAATTTCACACCGTTGATCAGAAAAATCGTCAGAGGAGTTTTTTGCTTGCGAACGTGATTAAGAAAAGTGTCTTGGAGATTTTGTGCGCGCTCAGCCATCAGTCTTTTTATCCTATTTGCCCCGGATGCGGCCGAGCATCCGGCGTTTCAGCAGCCTACCGTCAAAAGCCGTTCAGTATCAATGACTAATGTTTGACGCACCGCCCGCTTTTCGTATAGCCCACCAGTCAAGACCGTCTGCCTCGGTCTAAAATAGTTTCGTACTTTCGACCCAATGAGGCCAATCGAATCATACCGCCTGCAAATCAGTAGCAGTATGGAACAATTCGCGCAATCGGGTTGCCACCGATCCAGGATGACCGTTTCCGATAATCCTGCCGTCCAAACGTGTCACAGGCATCACGACAGTCGTCGCTGCCGTGACGAAAGCTTCCTTCGCATCGAAAGCTTCTTCAAGGCTAAACGGTCTTTCCTCAAACGTCAGCCCTTCCTTTTGGACGAGATCAAGAACCACGGCGCGTGTAATACCGCGCAGGATTCCGCTCTCGGCTGGCCGGGTGACCAGCACGCCTTCCTTGGTAACGATCCAGGCGTTTGTCGATCCGCCTTCTGTGACATTGCCGTCGGCATCCACATACCAGGCTTCTTTGCCGCCCTGTTCCTTCGCGTTCTGTTTCGCCAGCACGTTCGGCAAAAGCGCAACGGTCTTGATATCAACGCGCGGCCAACGGTTTTCCGGATAACTGAACACCGAGATACCCTGTTCGGCCTGTGCCTTGGCAGCAGTCGGGCTGGACGAACGGGCGGTCACCACGATCGACGGTGCAACATGCGCCGGCGGGAAGAAGTGATCGCGCTTGGAAACACCACGCGTCACCTGAATATAAACCAGTCCGTTGCGAACAAGATTCCGACGGACTACCTGATGCAGCACGAATTCCACGGCGTTGCGGGCCATTGGCCAGTCTATGCGCAGCTCACTCAAGGACCGGCCAAGGCGGTCCAGATGGCGCGGAACGTCGACGATCTTGCCCTGCCAGACTTCACAGACTTCATAAACGCCATCGGCAAACTGATAACCGCGGTCTTCAACATGCACCGCAGCATCGGCATGACGCACATACTGGCCGTTGACATAGGCAATCCGGCTCATGGTTCCTCCAGAACAGGACGGTTCGAAACGAACCGATTGGTATTTTTGAAAGTTTTGACCTTTCGGTCAGACAAAAGCAAGGCCAGAAAGAAGCCACTCAGCCTTAAAAGAAGTCAAGGCTGACGCGGAACATCTGTTCTACCTGGCGCACGCGGTTCGCAACCGCGAAGATCACGATACGGTCTTGTGCCTGAATCTGCAGGTCACCATTAGGCGTAAGCACCTCGCCGCCGCGGAAAACCGCACCAATGCGGATACCGGACGGCAGATCGATAACCCTAAGCGGCTTGCCGACCAGCGGCGACGTATCAAGTGCTTCCGCTTCGACAATTTCCGCAGCCCCGTTCTGAAGCGAATGAACGCCCCGGATACGACCACGTCGGACGTGTTGGAGAATACGAGAGATGGTTACGGCGCGCGGGTTGATAAACGCATCAATCCCCAGCGCGTTGGCAAAAGCCGGGTAACTCGGATTGTTCAACAGCGACAAGGAGCGCTTGCAGCCAAGCTTCTTCGCCATGACGGAAGACAGAATGTTGACTTCATCCTCGTTGGTGAGAGCCACCATGGTATCTGCATCGCCGGCATCGGCTTCATTCAGGATCGTCTGATCCAGCGCGCTGCCGTGCAGGATGACTGATCGCTTCAACTCATCGGCAACAGCCATCGCCCGCTCACGGGAGGCTTCGATAAGCTTGATCTTTGTTCCGGACTGACGCTGTTCAAGTGCCTTGGCGACATAGAGCCCGATGTTGCCACCACCGCAAATCACGACACGGGCCGCTTCCGGTTCCTCGTGTCCGAAAATGCTCAGCGTTCTGCGAACCTGGTCGCGGCGGGCAACCACATAGGCAAGATCACCCGTCAGAATGGAATCGCTGCTCTTGGGAACAAACAGCCTGTTGTTGCGATAAAGGCCGACGACAACGGCCCCAAGGTCCGGGAAGAGTTCGGTAAGCTGGCGCAAGGGAGTGTCCACGACCGGGCAGTCCTCCTCGCACATGATCCCGACGACAACAACCTGGTCGTCGGCAAACCGGACAGTCTCGACGGCGCCCGGAAGCGCCAGACGGCGCAGTACCATCTCGCCAACTTCGATTTCTGGCGAGATGATCACGTCGATCGGCATGTGATCGCGCGAAAACAGATTGCGCCAGCGCCCCTGCAAATAGGATTGCGCCCGGATACGGGCGACCTTTGTGGGAACGTTAAAGAGCGAATGCGCCACCTGACAGGCCACCATGTTGACCTCGTCATAAAGCGTGACGGCAACAATCATGTCGGCCTCTTCGGCCCCGGCCTGTGCAAGGACGTCCGGATGCGCGCCATGCCCGACAAAGCCACGCACGTCCAACTGATCGCCAATGGCGTTGATCAGTTGCGGAGAAGAATCGATCACGGACACGTCGTTCTGTTCCGCAGCCAGACGCTCGGCAATGCCGTAGCCCACCTGCCCCGCGCCGCAAATCACGATTTTCATGGAAAGATCCCTTTCCCGCCTTGCCGTTACCTATCGCTTCCCGAAGTGCCTCAGGTCATGCCCAGGGTTTTCAGCTTCCGGTGAAGCGCAGACCGTTCCATACCGACAAATTCGGCAGTCCGCGAGATGTTCCCGTCAAATCTCTTGATTTGAGCCTGAAGATATTCACGCTCGAAGATCTCCCGGGCCTCGCGCAGAGGCACGGACATCAGGTGTTCCCCCGTACCTGACGTGGGCAGGCTCGGCAGAGTTTCGCCGATTTCCGCTGGCAGCAGGTCCGCAGTGATGGTGCTGTCCGGATCGCCGCGGCTAAGAATCATCAGACGTTCGACGTTGTTACGTAGCTGACGCACGTTGCCCGGCCAGTCATGTGTCTGCAGAACTGCCATGGCGTCATCACCGATAGGCCTTTGCGGAATGCCCGAAGCACCGGAAATCTGATGCATGAAGTGATGCACCAATACCGGAATATCCTCACGCCGTTCTGCAAGACCGGGCACACGCAGGGGAACCACGCTCAGACGGTGGTAGAGATCCTGCCGGAACAGTCCCGACGCAATGTGTTCCTCGAGATTTTTCGATGTCGAGGACAGGATGCGAATGTCGACCTGAACCTTCTGGGTGCCGCCAACACGAGCGAAGCTCTGCTCCACGAGAACCCGCAGGATTTTCCCCTGGGTCTCGGCGGGCATGTCGGCGACTTCGTCGAGGTAAAGCGTACCGCCATGGGCTTCTTCCAGCGCACCAATCTTGCGCAGATTGCCGTTTTCATCCTCGATGCCGAAGAGTTCTTCTTCCATCCGCGACGGCGTGATGGTTGCAGCGTTCAGCACAACGAACGGGCTTTTGGCACGCGGCGACATGTCGTGGATCATCCGGGCAGCGCGCTCCTTGCCCGCACCGGAAGGACCGACGATCAGGATACGACTGTTCGTTCCTGCGATCTTCTGGATGGTTTGCCGAAGGTTGTGAGCTGCCGAGGAGTTGCCAATGATTTCACTGGTCTCGCCGCTGCGCTGCTTCAGATCGCGGATTTCACGTTTCAGGCTGGAAGCTTCCAGGGCGCGCTCGACGATATGAACCAGCCGGTCTGCCTTGAACGGCTTTTCGATGTAATCGTAGGCCCCGCGCTTGATGGCAGAGACCGCTGTTTCAATGTTGCCGTGACCGGAGATGATCACGACCGGCATTTCAGGATCCGTTTCACGGAAGATATCGAGCAGGGCCAGGCCGTCGAGGCGGCTTCCCATCAACCAGATATCCAAAATGACAAGCGAAGGCTTGCGCTCCTTCACTGCAGCCAGGGCGCTGTCTGAATCGTGCGCGGTCCGCGTTCCATAACCGTCATCATCCAGGATGCCGGCAATCATTTCGCGAATATCGGTTTCGTCGTCTACGACAAGAATATCATGCGCCATGGGCAGTCACAGTCTGGTTTTGCAGGTCGGTCTCCGGCTCGATCTCGGCATGTGCTGCCAATGTCAGTCGAACGAGCGTGCCCGTGTCCTCTGGGTTGGTTTTGGGGGCGTCGAGCAATTCGATGCCTCCGCCGTGGTCTTCCAGGATCTTGCGGACGATGGCAAGGCCAAGGCCCGTCCCCTTCTCCCGGGTTGTCATATAGGGTTCCAAAAGCCGGCTGCGATTTTCTTCCGGCAGCCCGATGCCATTGTCGATGACATCAATCACGATCCGGCCGCTGCCGTCTTCCAGTTCACCGCGCAAATGCACGGTCACCTTGCCTTTGGGCAAATCGTCTCCGATACGCGCACTCACCGCCTCCGCAGCATTCTTGACCACATTGGTCAGAGCCTGGCCAACCAGACGCGCGTCAAAGACAGCCGTTACCGGACTGGACGGAACATCCGCGGTAACACTGATTTCCGGATTTGCCACCGACTGCATGAACGCCGCATCGCGCACCGCCTCGCGCAGATCTCCAGATGTCTTCGTTGGCTTGCGCATACGGGCGAAGGACGAGAACTCGTCCACCATCTGGCCGATATCGCCCACCTGCCGAACAATGGTGTCGATGCATTGATCGAAGACTTCCCGGTCCTCCTCGATGCGTTTGCCGTAGCGGCGGCGTATGCGTTCTGCCGAGAGCTGGATCGGTGTCAGCGGATTCTTGATCTCATGCGCGATGCGCCGGGCAACATCCGCCCAGGCCGAATTGCGCTGTGCCGAAACCAGATCTGTAATGTCATCCAGTGTCACCACAAAACCATGTTCGCGCCGGGTAGACTGCTCCCTCGTTATACGCACGTTGATCGTACGCAGGCGTCCGCCCCGCGTGATCTCGATCTGCGTTTCCGGAACCCTGTCACTGTCATTCTTCAAGACACCGGAAATGCTGTCGTTCAGCTCCGGCACCACCTCGATCAGAGACTTGTTGAGGATCTGCACTTCATCCAGCTGCAGCAATTCCAGGGCCGAGCGGTTGATCAGCATGATCGAGGCTTCATCGTCAACGCCAATGACGCCGGTGGACACTCCGGAAAGAACGGCTTCGTTGAAGCGGCGGCGGCGGTCGATCTGCTCGTTCGCCGCCAGAAGCGCATCACGCTGCCCGAGAAGCTGACCGGTCATCTTGTTGAAGGTCTCGCCCAGGTTGGCGAGGTCACCACCGGATTTCTCGGTCGGAACCTTGACGACGAGATTGCCTTTGGACACCTCGTCCGCTGCCGAAATCAACGTTCGGATCGGCGAAACAAGTCGATTGGCAAATCCGAAACCTATCCAGATCGCCGACAAGAGCAACACCAGCGCGACGCCGAGATAGACCAGAGCAAAGGCCACCTGGACGCCAAAGCGGCTATTCTCCATCTGCTGATATTGCGAAGCACCTGTCTCGGCAAGACGCAGATATTCGACAACACGCGGATCTATGGCGCGAACGGCATAGAGATAGAAATTGTCATAGGCGGACAATTTCATGACACCGCCGACAAGGTTGGAACTTCCCGGTGCGATCAGGATCGGATCCCCGGATTTTGCCTTGAAGAAACTGTCGGCAGGCGGCAGCGGCACTTCCGCATTGGGATCTATGACGACGCGGGTGACCACCTCGCCGTTCTCGTTCAGGATAAAGGCCGCGAGGATACCGCGAAGGGAAACCTGCGTGGCAAAGAACTGATCGAAACGGGTCGGCTCGAATTCATAAACCGCCTTCGCCCGGTCGATATCGTTGGTCATGGCGATCAGGTCGCCGCGCAGAACCCTGGCGTGTTCCTGAAGATAGGCCTGAGCAACGGTCAGGGCGTTGTCGATAATCTGACGCGTCCGGTCCTCGAACCAGCGATCAAGACCCCGGTCAAGCGTAATCGCCGCCAGAATTGCCATGAGAACGGCCGGTACAGCAGCAACCACGCTGAACAGGGCCACGACCCGAACGTGAAGGCGAGCAGCAGCCCGTCCACGCCGCCGCGCTTGCCACAACTTCAGGATCTCGAAGGCGATGACACCCACGAGAATTGCCGCGAGCGCACCATTTATGGTCATTGCGACCATGATGACTTCCCGCGTGGGATCGATGGACGTCAACCCCATCAGGATAACGAAGGTGACACCGATGGAAACGAGGGCAAGCAGGATGATCGCAAGACCCACGCGCCGCCAGAATTTGCCTGCGGCGCTGGATTGAGCGACGGGTTCTTGTACTGCTTCCAGTATCATTCGGTCTCTTTTGATTTCAGCTCGCCAAATGCGGACTGTCTTGCTGTATTTGCGGCAAACTTATCACACAATGTTGCGAAATTGCGACAGACCAGAAGAGGCGCAGAAAATTTGCGGTGGACAGGTGATCACTTTATCGCACACTGCTGAATTCGTTATTCTTTTTTGCAGCATTCACAAAATGAATGCCCCGTCTGTAATTGGAATTTCCCTTCAGATGACCCAATGAAACCAGGCTGATATTGAGGGCGAAAATATCTCCTCGTGGTTTCCCACCCCGTGAATCACAAGATCACTCGTCACGACAACCTGCACCTGGAACAAAAAAGCGGCCAGACCTTTCGGCCTGACCGCATCAATTTGCCGCCCTGTCCTGAAAAGACTATCGGGTAGACCGCATCACCTGGATGTCGAGATCCCGGATCTTCTTGCGCAGCGTGTTCCGGTTGACACCGAGAAGCTCTGCCGCCTTGATCTGGTTACCACGCGTCGCCGCCAACGCTGCGCTGATCAGAGGGTACTCCACTTCCCTCAGGATCCGGTGATAGAGGCCGGGAGGCGGCAAGGCATCGCCGAACGTGTCGAAATAACCGGACAGATAACGCTCAACCGACCCACCGAGATTGACGGTCTCCTGGGATTCCTCTTCCATCGGCGAGACCGAAGGCTGACTCAACTCCTGCTCCAGCAGGTTTTCGCTGATCACGTCCTGCGGATACAGCGCGGCCAAACGACGAACGAGGTTCTCCAGTTCGCGCACGTTTCCAGGCCAGCGATACCGGCGCAGAAGATTGAGCGCTCCCTGGTCGATCTGCTTTGCCGGCAGCCCCTCTTTTTCAACGAGCGTAAAGAAGTGCCTCACCAGATCCGGAATGTCCTCGACGCGCTCGCGCAGCGGCGGCAGGCGGATTGGAACCACATTCAGCCGGAAATAAAGGTCTTCGCGGAATAGGCCCTGATTAATCAGGTGCCGCAGGTCCTTGTTGGTGGCTGCAATGATCCTGACGTCCGTCTTGATCGGAGTGCGACCACCGACAGTGGTGTATTCGCCCTGCTGCAAGACGCGCAGCAACCTGGTTTGAGCTTCCATCGGCATGTCGCCGATTTCGTCCAGAAACAATGTACCGCCATCTGCCTGTTCAAACCGACCGGAGCTGCGGTTCTGTGCTCCGGTAAAGGCGCCCTTTTCGTGACCGAACAACTCGGCTTCGATGAGGTCTCGTGGAATAGCCGCCATGTTGATGGCAACAAACGGTCCGTTGCGCCGCTTGCCGTAATCATGAAGCGCCCTTGCGACAAGTTCCTTGCCGGTACCGGATTCACCGTTGATCATCACCGTCAGGTCGGTCTGCATCAACCGTGCAAGAACCCGGTAGATCTCCTGCATGGCGGGAGACCGCCCCACAAGTGGCATGCCCTCGCCCGCATCATCAAGATCGACAGCCGGCCGCTTCTTCGGCTCTTCCAGTGCGCGCTGAACTATACTGGTCAGCTCCTTCAGGTCGAACGGCTTGGGCAGATATTCATACGCCCCCTTCTCCGAAGCCTTGATGGCCGTCATGAAGGTGTTCTGCGCACTCATGACCAGAACCGGCAACTCCGGCCGCATCTTTTTCATGCGTGGCAGCACGTCGAAGATATTTTCGTCCGGCATGACCACGTCGGTGATCACAAGATCGCCATCGCCGGATGAGACCCATCTCCAGAGCGTTGAGGCGTTGGAAGTCAGCCGCACCGTATAACCTGCCCTGGACAGGGCCTGGTTGAGAACGGTGCGGATGGCTGCGTCGTCGTCTGCAACTAAAATCGTGCCCGTCGGCATGGTTACTCGGTTCCTCTGCTGGTCCGGTCGGACGAAGCTGTGCTGTCACCCGTGAACGCGGGCATCAGAATGCGGAAAACTGTCTTCTGGCGTTGGCTGTCACATTCGATGACACCGCCGTGGTCACCAATGATCTTGGCAACGAGTGCAAGACCAAGGCCTGAGCCATTGGTCTTAGTCGTGATAAACGGCTCAAACAGATGCGGAAGAAGGTCTTCCGGAACGCCCGGTCCATTGTCCTGAACACAGAACTCCAGCGGCAGGCTGACTTTTTCGTCAGTACCGGGAACGGACAGCCGCACACCGGGCCGAAACGCCGTCGAAACGCGAATTTCACCGTCGGGATCATCGCCAATCGCTTCGCTGGCATTCTTGATCAGGTTCAGGAAAACCTGAATCAGCTGATCCTTGTTGGCATAAACCGGAGGCAAGGACGGATCATAAATCTCCACAATGCGTTTGCCGCGGGCAAAGCCGGAATCCGACAAGCGCTTCACGTGGTCCAAAACCACGTGAATATTGACCGGCTCTCTTTCGATCGGTCGTTCGTCCGAAAATACTTCCATCCGGTCGACCAGCTTCACGATCCTGTCGGTCTCATCCATGATCAGACGTGTCAGCGCCCGGTCTTCGGCTGGCACCGACTGCTCTATAAGCTGGGCGGCTCCGCGAATTCCTGACAGCGGATTCTTGATCTCATGCGCCAACATGGCGGCGAGTCCCGTCACGGTGCGGGCGGCTCCACGGGACGTCAGCTGCCGGTCGATCTTTTCCGCCATGGTGCGTTCCTGGAACATCAACACCACTGCCCCCGGCCGCTCCGATACAGGTGCAGCGTTGATATCAACCACCTTCGGCGCACCGATGCGCGGAGAACCGATGTCGACCTTGTATTCGTTGACCGGCGCGCTGCGTTCGCGCACCTGCTCGATCAGGGTCAGCAAGGGGCTCCCGAAAGGAACAAAGTCGCTGATTGGATGGCGACGGAGCACCGATACACTGGACCGCATGAAAATTTCCGCGGCCATGTTGGCAGACTCGATCACGCCGTCCGGCGCAACCAGAAGCACCGGGTGTGGCAAGGCATCCAGTATAGTCGGCCCGTCACTGGCAAGCGCGGCCGTACGGCCTGTCTGAGACATGATGTCCTTCAAGCTGCTGTCCGTTTGTTCGAGGAAGAAAGCCAGTCGCTTGCGAGGCGGATAACCTCCGACGGCTGATTGGAAGTCATAAGGATCTTGCGGACAGATCCAGGGATGTCGTCCGCGCCAGCAGACGTTGTCTCGTCCAGATACCAACCGAGATGCTTGCGCGCGATGCGAACACCCTGCCGCTCACCGTAGTGGCTGAGGATGGCCTCGTAGTGCTCCGCCACTAACTCCGCCAGCTCTGTTCCCGTTGGTGCGTCGAGCTGTTCGCCACTTGCCAGAAAATGTCCGATGTGGCCCGGCAACCAGGGACGTCCATATGCGCCCCTGCCGATCATAACGCCGTCCGCGCCGGAAAGCTCAAGCATACGCAAGGCATCTTCAGAACTCTTGCAATCCCCATTGGCGATCAGGGGAACCGAAATAGCTTCCTTGACAGCTGCTATCGCACGCCAGTCGGCCTTGCCCTTGTAAAACTGGCACCGGGTGCGCCCGTGAACGGTGATGAGCTGCACCCCGGCGGCTTCCGCACGGCGGGCCAACTCCGGTGCGTTCAGGTTCTTGTCATCCCAGCCAAGGCGCATCTTCAAAGTGACGGGCACATCGACCGCTGCCACCGTCGCATCAACCAGCGTCAGGGCATGGTCGAGATCCCGCATCAGTGCGGAACCGGAGTATCCGGACGTCACCTTTTTTGCGGGACAGCCCATGTTGATATCGATTACATCGGCACCAAGACCAGCGATAACCTTGGCGGCCTCCCCCATCCAGCGGGCTTCACGCCCTGCAAGCTGAACGACATGAAGACCCTTGTCCTGAGCCTCCGCACGCATTTGCGTTTCGGCGTCGCCTTTGACGAAGGATTCGCTCGCAACCATTTCGCTGACAACCATGCCGGCGCCGTATCTGGCAGCCAGCCGGCGGAAAGGGAGATCGGTCACGCCGGACATCGGCGCGAGCACGGCCGGGTTTGCGAGTTGATACCGGCCAATCGTGAGTGTTTTCATAGACGGCGACACAGCGTCTCTTTTCTGCTTATTGACTGTGCAGATTCATAATTGCCTATATTGTAGACAAGTTTCGCAATGCAACAAGTCAAAATTTGCGGTCCGAACAGGTTCCTAGGTAAAGACGGTTCAAAGCTGACGGTTTGATGCAGAGCACGAGGAGCCCGTTAATGACAAAAACCGCTGCCGCCCTTGTCGTTGCCGCAGGGCGTGGCACCCGTCTTGCGGGCTCCGACAATGCGTTACCCAAGCAATACAGGCCGTTGGCTGGCCGTCCTGTGCTGAGCCATACACTGGATGCTCTCGGGAATCACCCCCGGATCAACCGCCTCGTAACCGTCATTCACCCTGACGACGTGAACCATTACTCTGAAGCAGCAAGAGCGGCCTCCACTGAAACAGCGTCCAAGATCGGACCGGCAGTCTACGGTGGCGCAACCAGGCAGCAATCGGTCCTGGCAGGATTGAAGGCCCTCGCCCTCGAAGGATTTGATTACGTCTTGATCCATGACGCTGCACGGCCGTTCCTCCCATCTGCCGTGATAGACAGATTGCTTGAGCGACTGCAGGGAGGGAACGAAGGCGTTCTCGCCGCACTGCCCGTGGCCGACACGTTAAAAAGAGCAGATCAATCGGGTCGTTCGCTGGAAACCGTTGACAGAGCCGGGCTCTGGGCAGCGCAGACGCCACAGGCCTTTCCCTTGCAGCGCATACTCAGGGCGCATGAAAAGGCGGTAGCTGCGGGAAAACTCGATTTTACTGACGACACCGGCCTTGCGGAATGGGACGGGATGACCATTGTCCTGACGGAGGGCGACCCCGCTGCATTCAAGATCACAACTGCCGCCGACCTCCGTCGTGCAGAACAACAGGCCGAGTTACAACTGATGTCGACTACCCCCGCCTCCCCGTTGCCGCTTTCAGAACTTGCCGACGTCAGAACCGGGATCGGATACGACGTTCACGCCTTTGAAGATGGCGATGCCGTCATTTTGGGCGGAGTAGCCATTCCCCACTCCAGCAAGCTCAAAGGTCACTCAGACGCGGATGTGGTGCTGCACGCTATTACGGACGCTACGCTTGGCGCCATTGGTGATGGCGATATCGGCCAGCATTTCCCACCAAGCGACCCGCAGTGGAAAGGTGCCTCTTCTGACCAGTTTCAACTGGACGCCATGCGCCGTTTGTCTGAACGCGGCGGAAGACTGGCGCATGTCGACGTCACCATCGTGTGCGAGGAACCGAAGATCGGCCCCCACCGCGAGGCAATTCGCTCTTCGATTGCCAAAATTTGCGCCGTGCCTGTTTCGAGGATCTCGGTCAAGGCCACGACATCCGAGCGCCTCGGTTTCACAGGCCGCAAGGAAGGTATTGCGGCCCTGGCCAGTGTGACTGTGCGTCTTCCTTTTCAGGACGAGGACTAGAAATCAATGACCGAGACATCTCCGAACAACCTGGAAGAGCTTGCACCTCTGTCAATTGCTGTGCTGGACGGGCTCATTGCCGCCAAGAAAATGGTAGCGACGGCAGAATCCTGCACCGGAGGCCTGATTTGCGGAGCACTTACGGAGATCGCGGGATCTTCGGCCGCCGTGGACCGGGGGTTTGTGACCTACTCCAATGAAGCAAAGAACGAAATGTTGGGCGTTCCGAAAGACCTTATCGAAAAGCATGGGGCCGTCAGCAAGGAAGTCGCGATAGCCATGGCAGAAGGAGCACTCGCCAGATCCAATGCGGATGTAGCAGTCTCTGTAACGGGTATCGCTGGACCAGGTGGCGGAAGTCCTCAAAAGCCGGTTGGCACTGTCCATATTGCCGTCGCGGCAAAGGATCGCCCGACGGATCATCTCCATTGCTGGTTTGCAGACAACGGCCGGCAATCAATCCGGCTTGCCACCGTCAGAACTGCCCTCACATCGATTTTAAATGCAATTTCCTGAGTAAATGCTCATTAACGCTCATGGGAGTTCGCGCTGGGCTTCCGCTTGGTCATATGTATATTCCAGACAACTTGACCTCAACGTAACTCAAGATCAGAACCTTTATGATTAAACCAGCGACCATTCTGGCTGCATTTTTGTGCGCAGGCTCCACCGCTTTTGCAGGTGCCATACCTCAGCCTGGTGACTTTTACCTGATTTCACGCGATCGCAGCGGACACTTCGTGGGCAGTCACAAGCTGTTCACGGAAAACGCCCGCGGATTGAAAAAGGTCTCTTATTGCCAGCGTAGCTATTTTGTACGCAGCCATTCGGTCGCCTGGACGCAAGTGGAAACCGAACGCGGCAACAAAGTTCAGGTGGAATTCAATTTTGGCCGTGGCTGGCGTCCGATCTGCGGCAATCCCGAGCGACAGGTCAGTCTTGAGGACATCGGCGTCACAATGAGTGCGCACGATCTTCTGGCCGCTCCAGATGAGACTTCGGCCCCGCAAAGCAGACTTTCCGCGATCGGCGCAATGTTCCAGAGCAATAGCGCCGAAGAAGGCCACAGCACGTATCACACACGCTAAAAACCAGTCGGCTCTGGACAGATATTCGATATTTCGTCAACAAAATCAGTGCTTTTAAAGTTTTAATCAAACTCATTTCCCTTACGAAATCACTTTTACAAACACTTGCCGTATGGTCACCGTAAGCAGGAACCAACTCGCGAAATGATTTCGCGGTAAAGGGAACGGGATATGTTAATCCAACGTGCGCTTCTTGCAGGAAGTGCCCTCGCCCTTGCGTGCGCCAATGCGCAGGCCGGCAACAACACGCCGAAACCGGGTGATACCTACATTATTTCGCGCGACGGCAATCAGCTGTTCCGCGGCTCCCACCGCATCTATGACCGGATGGCGGACGGGTTGGTGGAAGTTCAGTATTGCGGCAGATCCTATTTTGTACGCTATGCGACAGTCGCCTGGACGCAGCTTGAAGTGCAGCAGGATTACAAGGTTCGGGTGGAGTTCAATCGGGGCAAGGGCTGGCGGCCGATTTGCGACCATCCTGAAGAACAAGTGACGCTTGAAGACCTCGGCGTACAGGATGATCCGAGACTTGTCGTTCAAAATGACGGGTCGTCAGTAAAGCGGGTAAACCGTTTCGCGGTCATTCGCGAAGCGTTCAAAACAACGGACGGCGACAACGCTGCCAAGTCATATCACGGCAACTAAAAAAGCCGGCACCGGGCTGGTAAGGCTCGGGTAAGCTGGTCAGCTTAGACTTTCAACAGGAACAGGTGACATAAACGCGCAGAAAAAAGGACCCTGACATGAAACGCGCCCTCGCGTTCTTCGCTGCTTTGACGGCCGCTGGCACTACCTTTGCCGGCGTAGCTCACGCTCAGAGCGACTTTTATATCAGGTCCCAGTATTCCAACGGTACGTTCACCGGATTTCATGAAATTCTGACAAAGCCGAAAGAGGGCTACTATCAGGCCCAATATTGCGACCGCACTTTCTGGGTATCCTCGAACACCGTTATCTGGACGGAAGAAGAAGCTGCTGCCGGAAGAAACCTCGTGGTCGAAGAGAATGTCGGCTCCAGCCGCACTCCCGTCTGTACCGATTATACATCCTTCGCAACACTCGAAAGTCTCGGGTTGAAGAAGAAGGAAATCGAGCAGATCCGTCGCCAGGCAGAGCCCCTCGACATGCAGTCGAGCCGTATCCGCATCATTCGCGACGCCTTCAAGCAGTTCAAGTAGGCCCAAAAGGCTGCTTAATCAGGTCCCGTAAACCTGGTCCGCGCGATCTTCGAAGGCGCTTGAAAACTTTCGGAAGGCTTTTTCGAACATGACGCCCATGAGAGAACCGAGCGTCCGACTGCGGAATTCGTAGGATATATAGAAACCGACGTTGCAGCTGCCCTCGCCTGCATCCTCGAAAGTCCACTTGTTTTCCAGGTGCTTGAACGGGCCATCCAGGTACTCAACCAGGATCGTTCTGTCCTGCGGGCGCAGTTCAACGCGGCTGGTGAAGGTTTCCTTGAACAGCTTGTAGGCAACCGTCATGTCGGCCACCAGTACCGTCCGTCCACCATCCAGCTCCTTGCGACCGCGCACGTGAAGATCCTGGCACAACGGCACGAATTCGGGATACCGCTCTACGTCGGCAACAAGGCGGAACATCTCGTCCGCCTTGTGGTTGACTTTGTGGTCGGATGAAAAACTGGGCATACGGTGTCCAGTGTCCTGTTGCTTTGGCGTTAGTGGCCGAGCTTTGCCTTGCGCGCGGCGCGAAGATCCGCGAAATCTTCACCAGCGTGGTGAGACGACCTCGTCAACGGGCTTGCCGACACCTTCAGGAAACCTTTGGCGTAAGCAATACGCTCATAGCCTTTGAACTCTTCCGGCGTCACGAAGGAAACGACCGGATGGTGCTTCTTGGAAGGTTGCAGATACTGGCCGACCGTCAGGAAATCGACATCGGCGGCCCGGAGGTCGTCCATCAGCTGCAGCACTTCGTTGCGCACTTCACCCAACCCGACCATGATCCCGGACTTGGTGAACATTTCCGGATCAAGTTCCTTGACCTTTTGAAGAAGGCGGATCGAATGGAAATAGCGCGCGCCGGGTCGAACGGTCAGATATTTCGACGGCACTGTCTCAAGGTTGTGATTGAAGACATCGGGCTTCGCCGCCACGACAATCTCCAGAGCACCGTCCTTACGCAGGAAATCAGGCGTCAGAACCTCGATCGTGGTCGATGGCGCGGTCTTGCGAATGGCATTGATCACATCTGCGAAATGCTGTGCACCGCCATCGTCCAGATCGTCCCGGTCAACGGAGGTAATCACCACGTGCTCGAGCCCCATTGCGGCAACGGCATCCGCAACACCCTGGGCTTCCTTCGGGTCGACAGGCCCTGGCATGCCCGTGCGCACGTTGCAGAAGGCGCAGGCACGCGTACAGGTATCACCAAGGATCATGAAGCTGGCATGCTTCTTCGACCAGCATTCACCGATGTTCGGGCATCCCGCCTCTTCGCAAACCGTAACGAGATTGTTCTCGCGCACGACATTCTGCGTTTCGCGGTAGACCGGCGATGTCGGTGCCTTGACGCGGATCCAGTGCGGCTTGCGCTGTATTGGATTGTCCGGACGGTGAGCCTTTTCCGGGTGGCGCGGGCGCGCTTCGGATTGTTGCTGCGGGCGATTGAGCGTGTCGACGATCGTAACCATGGGCCTTAAGTGTCGTTATTCCGGTGAAAGGTCAAGACGGATTAGCGTTGAGCCAGCTATGTGCTTAACGCAGGACCGGTCAGTTCCTGAAGCCGCTCGCGTGCACGTTCCGACAGCGGTTGAGACTTTCGCGTGCTCTCGCTCATCTGGACGATGACGGTCACCGCCTGCGCAACCGGCTTTCCATCCTGAAAAACCTTCTGGAACAGCTTGAACGAACTGCGACCAACGTCAAGCACGGCTGTGCCGATCTCCACTTCGCCCGGCCAGTTGACTTCCGCCAGGAAATCCAGCTCCAGCCGCGCGATCACAAAAGCTGCGCCCTGGTCAGCCAGCGCTTCATTGTAGAGCAATTCAACGCGGCCGGTTTCCAGAAAAGTGGCGAACACGGCATTGTTGACGTGCCCCTGCCGGTCCGTATCACCATAACGAAGCTTGTCGCCTGTCCTGAGAACAAAAGCCTCCAGGCTCTCGAATTCGTCCGGATTTGTGCTCACTTGAACATTTTCTTCCAGATGAACAGGAAAAGGATAGAGCCCAGAACCGCGATAATCAGACGATCGAGAATACCACCTGTCACATGCAGGTTGAGCAGCGATGCGAGTTCACCGCCAACCAGTGCCCCGACAAGGCCGACAACGAGGCTGCCAAGAAAACCTCCGCGACTGTTCAGCACCCGGTGAGCAACGGCGCCCGCAATGAGGCCGATGATGATTGTGATGATCCACCCCATCGCGGACTCCTATTTCCAGAAATTTCAATTCGTCAGGCGATCAGTCGCGCAAGCAGCACAACGACAATTGCTCCAACAGCCGCCACGACAATTTCATTGACGTAGGCATTGCCCAGATTGACGTTGATACCTGCGAGCTTGAACAGGAAACCACCAACAAACGCGCCAATGAGACCGCTGACGAGGTAACGGATCAGACCACCGCCGCCAACGACGACGCTTGCAAGCCAACCGGCTATAATGCCGATTGCAACCCAGATCAAAATTGCTTTTACATCCATGACTGACGGCTCCTTTCAGCCTTTTCTCAGACGGTTTCACGTTACCCGTTTCAGAAAAAGCGTCCAGCGTTGATGTCCTGATCAACGTTCAGGTCTGCGCATTTCTTTCACTGCTTGCAGATCCAGAGTACGGCAAATGGAAAGCGGCCTCGGTGCAGTTTTACCCCGAGGCCAAAAGGGATCAGGCGTTGAGCACCTTGCCGTAGGCGTCCAGCACGGCTTCCTTCATCATTTCCGACAAGGTCGGATGCGGGAAGATCGTGTGCATCAGCTCTTCTTCGGTAGTCTCGAGGTTCATCGCGACGACAAAACCCTGGATGAGTTCGGTCACTTCTGCGCCGCACATATGCGCACCGAGAAGCTCGCCGGACTTCTTGTCAAAGATAACCTTGATCATGCCATTGTCTTCGCCAAGCGCGATGGCCTTGCCGTTGGCGTTGAACATGTACCGGCCAACGCGGATGTCGCGGCCCTGTTCCTTTGCCTTTGCTTCGGTCAGCCCAACAGAGGCAACCTGCGGGTTGCAGTAGGTGCAGCCCGGAATCTTGCGATGATCCATCCCGTGAACACCAGGCACACCTGCAATCTTCTCGATGCAAATCACGCCTTCATGCTCAGCCTTGTGGGCAAGCATTGGCGGACCGGCGACATCGCCAATGGCATAGAGGCCGGGCACATTGGTGCGCCCATACTCATCAATGACCACACAGCCTCGGTCGGTTTTCACGCCGAGCGCTTCCAGACCGATATTCTCGATGTTGCCCTGAACGCCGACAGCGGAAATCAGGTGATCAGCCGTAATCTGGCTGACCTTGCCATCCTTGGTCTCCACATGGGCAGTAATCGAATCTGCCGCCTTGTCGACCTTGGTCACCTTTGCTTCGGTAATGATCTTCAGACCGCGCTTCTCAAGAGCCTTGCGCGCGAATTTCGAGATTTCCTCGTCCTCGACCGGCATCACGTTGGCCATCAGCTCGACAACCGTTACATCGACGCCCATGGATCGATAGAAAGACGCGAATTCGATCCCGATCGCACCCGACCCCATGACCACCAGCGACTTTGGCATCTTGGCCGGTTTCATGGCCTCGAAATAAGTCCAGATAAGCTTGCCGTCCGGTTCAATGCCAGGCAAAGCACGCGGACGCGCACCAGTTGCCACGATGATATGTTTGGCGGTGTAGGTGCCTTCACCCTTCACGCCTTTCGGAACCGGATTCTGCGGCTCGACAACAGGCTTGGAAGATTTTCCGACCTTGACTTCGCCCGGTTTGGTGAGCTTGGCCTCACCCCAGATCACGTCGATCTTGTTCTTCTTCATGAGGAAACCGACGCCACCGTTCAGTCGGGCGGAAACGCCGCGCGAGCGCGCAACGACATCCTTGACGTCCGCCTTCATGGAGCCTTCCAGCGTCAACCCGAAACTCTTGGCATGGTTTGCGTGGTCCAGGATCTCTGCAGAACGCAGCAGCGCCTTCGTCGGAATGCAACCCCAGTTGAGGCAAATGCCGCCAAGGTGCTCGCGTTCAACGATCGCAGTCTTGAAGCCCAGCTGGGCAGAACGAATAGCGGTCACGTAACCACCCGGCCCTGAGCCGATAATGATCACGTCGTAATTGGTATCAGCCATGGTGTATTTCCCCGGCGAATGAAGTCATCGATTGAAAACGGCGCGGCGTTGCCGCCGCGCCGGAGATGAGGCTTAAACAAGCATGCTCATCGGGTTTTCGATGTAGCCCTTGAAAGCGGCAAGAAGCTCGGCGCCAAGCGCACCGTCCACGCAGCGGTGGTCGGTCGAAAGCGTCACGCTCATCACCGTGGCAACAGCCAGTTCGCCGTTCTTGACGACAGGGCGTTTTTCGCCGGCGCCGACGGCCAGAATGGTCGCATGCGGCGGGTTGACGACGGCCGAGAAGTTCTTCACGCCCATCATGCCCATGTTGGAGACCGCGGTGGTACCACCCTGGTACTCTTCGGGCTTCAGCTTCCGTTCTTTCGCGCGCTTGCCGTAATCCTTCATCTCGTTGGAAATGACGGAAAGAGGCTTTTCTTCCGCCCGGCGGATGATCGGCGTGATCAGGCCACCCGGGATGGAAACGGCGACACCGACATCGGCATGCTTGTGCATGACCATGTTATCGTCGGTCCACGATACGTTCGCATCAGGAACATCGCGCAGAGCCAGAGCCAGAGCCTTGATGGTCATGTCGTTGACCGAAAGCTTGTAGGCCGGCTTGCCTTCCTTGTCCTTGGCGGCAGCATCGTTGAGCTGTGCCCGAAGAGCCAGGAGAGCGTCGAGTTCACAGTCCACGGACACATAGAAGTGCGGAATGGTCTGCTTCGACTCGGTGAGACGCTTGGCAATGGTCTTGCGCATGCCGTCATGCGGCACGAGTTCGTAGCTGTCCTTGTCGAACAGTTTCAGAACCTGATCCGCGGACGGGCCGGTTGCCATGGCCGGTGCTGCGGCAGCCTTCGGTGCTTCCGCAGCAGCAGCAGCGGGCGCTGCCTTGCCTGTACCTGCAGCAAGAGCTGCCTCGATGTCGCGCTTGACGATGCGGCCATGCGGACCCGAACCGGAAAGAGCTTTCAGGTCAAGACCGTTGAGCTGAGCCAGACGGCGAGCCAGCGGGGACGAAAAGATGCGGTTTCCGTCAGCGGCTTTGGGAGCCGGAACCGGATCCGTTGCCGCCTTTGCCCCGACCTCAATCGCCGGCGAGCTTTCCGGCACAGCCGGAGCCTTGTCGCCTCCCGATGAAGAAGCAGGTGCCGAAGATCCACCGGAGGTGTCGATGGAACTGGCATCTTCACCGTCTTCCAGAAGTACGGCGATCAGTTCGTTGACCTTCACACCTGAGGTTCCCGCAGGCACAACAATCTTGCCGACCGTGCCTTCGTCAACCGCTTCCACTTCCATGGTCGCCTTGTCGGTTTCAATCTCGGCGATTACATCGCCGGCCGAAACCTGATCGCCTTCCTTGACCAGCCATTTGGCCAGGTTGCCCTCCTCCATGGTCGGAGAAAGGGCCGGCATGGTAATATTGATTGGCATGTCCGTCTCCCTGGCCTCAGGCGGTGTAGGTTACGGCTTTGACCGCATCGATGACTTCACCAACATTCGGCAGAGCCAGCTTTTCCAGGTTTGCAGCGTAAGGCATGGGAACGTCCTTGCCGGTCACGCGCAGGATCGGTGCGTCGAGATAGTCGAACGCTTTTTCCTGAACCTGGTAGGCGATTTCCGATGAAACGGAGCACATCGGGAAGGCTTCTTCGATCGTCACGATCCGGCCTGTTTTGCGGACGGACGCCAGCACGGTGTCGATATCCAGCGGACGAATGGTGCGCAGGTTGATGACCTCGGCCGAGATCCCCATTCCGGCCAGCTCTTCAGCCGCCTTGATGGTGTAGGTCATGCCGATGCCCCAGGAAACCAGCGTCACGTCCGTTCCACCGCGTTCCACCTTCGCCTTGCCGATCGGCAGAACAAAATCGTCCATGTCCGGGACTTCGAAGGAATGACCGTAGAGGATTTCGTTTTCCAGGAAGATGACCGGGTTCGGGTCGCGAATTGCTGCCTTCAGAAGACCTTTTGCATCCGCAGCCGAATACGGCTGGACCACCTTCAGGCCCGGCACGTGGGCGTACCAGGAAGCGTAATCCTGTGAATGCTGGGCACCGACTCGCGCCGCGGCACCGTTTGGTCCACGGAAGACAATCGGTGCACCCATCTGACCGCCGGACATGTACAACGTCTTGGCGGCGGAGTTGATGATCTGGTCAATCGCCTGCATGGCGAAGTTGAAGGTCATGAACTCGACGATCGGCTTCAAACCGGCCATCGCTGCCCCGACGCCAAGACCGGCGAAGCCGTGCTCGGTGATCGGCGTATCGATGACACGCTTGGCGGAAAACTCGTCCAGCAGGCCCTGGGTGATCTTGTAGGCGCCCTGATACTCCGCGACCTCCTCACCCATGATGAAGACGTCCGGATCACGGCGCATTTCCTCTGCCATCGCATCCCGCAAAGCTTCGCGAACGGTGGAGGACTTCATTGCCGTACCGGCCGGAATTTCCGGATCGTCAGCAGTTTCAGGCGCAGGAGCAGCAGGCGTCGGAGCGGAGGCAACAGCCGGTGCGCTCGAGGCTTCTGCAGCCGCAGGGGCTTCAGGGGCCGCAGCGGCGGCTGGCGCGGAAGCTGCGGCGTCGATGGCACTGGCGTCTTCGCCCTCGGCCAGCAGAACCGCAATCTTCGCGTTTACCTTGACGTTGTCGGTTCCTTCGGCAACCAGGATTTTTCCAAGCGTGCCTTCGTCAACCGCTTCCACTTCCATGGTAGCCTTGTCGGTCTCGATTTCGGCGATCACATCGCCTGCAGAGATGGTGTCGCCCTCGGCCTTCAGCCACTTGGCGAGCTTGCCCTCTTCCATAGTCGGCGAAAGCGCCGGCATCAAAATGTCAATCGGCATGTTGTCCCCCGGCCTTAGAGCAGAATGTCGGTGTAGAGTTCAGACACATCCGGTTCCGGATCCGTCTGTGCAAATTCGGCAGCTTCCGCGACCCTGGCCCGCACATCCTTGTCGATGGCCTTGAGGTCGTCTTCGGATGCCCAACCCTTGTCCATGAGGCGCGCACGCACCTGTTCGATCGGATCATGTTCGGTCCGCATCTTCTGGACTTCGTCCTTGGAGCGGTATTTCGCCGGATCCGACATCGAGTGGCCGCGGTAGCGATAGGTGATCATTTCAAGAATGAACGGCCCCTTGCCTTCACGGCACCATTCCAGAGCTTCAGCGGAGGCTGCCTTGACTGCGCGCACATCCATACCGTCGACCTGCTTGCCCGGAATTCCGAAGGAAGCACCGCGTTGGGAAAGATCTGTGGTGGCGGAGGCGCGGGCAACGCTGGTGCCCATGCCGTACTTGTTGTTCTCGATCACGTAAACGACCGGAAGCTTCCACAGCTCGGCCATGTTGAAGCTCTCGTAGACCTGACCCTGGTTGGACGCGCCGTCACCAAAGAAGGCCATCGCAACGTTGCCGTTTTCACGGTATTTGTTCGCGAACCCGAGGCCGGTGCCAAGCGACACCTGCGCACCGACGATGCCATGGCCGCCATAGAAATGCTTCTCCTTGGAGAACATGTGCATGGAGCCGCCCTTGCCTTTCGACAAGCCACCGCGACGACCGGTCAGTTCCGCCATCACGCCTTTCGGATCGAGATCCATTGCCAGCATGTGGCCATGATCCCGGTAACCGGTGATCATCTGATCGCCGTCTTTCTTGGCCATCTGCATACCGACGACGACAGCTTCCTGTCCGATATACAAATGACAAAACCCGCCGATGAGGCCCATGCCGTACAGTTGCCCGGCTTTTTCCTCAAAACGTCGGATCAGAAGCATTTCGCGGTAAGCGTGAAGTTCTTCGTCCTTATCGAACTCGGCGATCGCAGGCTGCGCCTTCTTGGCGGAGCTGCGTGTCCGGCTGGTGCTCTTGGAGCTAGCGGAAGTGGTCTTTGATGCTGTGGCCATAACCCTCATCTCGGCGTGACGTTTCCCCTAAGATAGGTAGGAGCAACTTATCCGGTTGGGTCTGTCAATCCAATCCACGCATCTCGCACTGCAACAACAGCACCAAAGCATTGTTAATGCTACAGAATTTTATATTTAACCAGATTATTGTTAATGCAGCAAAATCAACTGAAATTCAGTTCATGCTGTAACGGTGCCCTGGCCTGAGAACAACCAGCTCGTCAGGATGCACCAGGTTGAGATTGAGCCTTGCGCGCTCATCGAGCATATCAGGATCGAGGCTCTCCGGCCGAAGCAGACTAACCCTTGAGACGAGCTCCTGACGCTGGGCGGTCAAGACAGCCAATTCACCTTCAAGTTCGGAAACCTGACGCTCGATCATTGCTCGGCCAACCATCCCGAGCTCACCGCTCATCGCATGGAAGCCAAAATAACCAAGCGCAGCAATGGCGATTGCAGGCGTGATCAATCGACGGAGAAATGACTGTTTTCGCTGACGGGTAGCTGCTCGGGGCACTCTTTGGACCTTAACGCTGATACACTGGCCTCTTGGTTCTCTCACTATGCGGATTTAGGTTTAATAGAGTCTTGAGACAGCCAATCAAATGCACGGTAAATTTGTGTCCGGCGAGAGCAGCCCATGGATCAGTGGACGACCGCACGCGCAGAAATGGTTGAGCAGCAACTGCACAGGCGCGGTATTAGCGACAAACGGGTTCTGTCCGCCATGGCCAGTGTGCCGCGCCATATCTTTGTTCCGGAGAGCCAGGTAAACCGAGCCTACTGGGATGGGCCTTTGTCCATCGGATATGGCCAGACAATATCCCAGCCCTATGTTGTTGCTCTCACTTGCGAACTGCTTGAAATCAGCGAAAACGCGAAGGTTTTGGAGATCGGAGCAGGTTCTGGTTACGCAGCTGCTGTGCTTGGAAATCTCGCTCACAAAGTCATTTCGATCGATCGACTTCAGGAGCTCGTCAACCTTTCCAGGGAAAATCTGGAACAGGCAGGTTGCAGGAACGTCGAGGTTATTTGCGCCGACGGAACACTTGGCTGTCCGGCGGAAGCCCCTTTCGATGCCATCGCAGTTGCGGCGGGAGCGCCGGCTGTCCCCGATTCTCTCAAAAAGCAACTCAAGGTAGGCGGTCGACTGGTGATTCCGGTTGGCAGGTCAAAGCGGCAGCAAGATCTCATCCGGATCGAAAGGCTTTCCGAAACCGAGTTCAAAACAGACAATCTCGGAGCCGTCGCCTACGTACCTCTGGTAGGCGCCGAAGGATGGACGGATGCAGGCTGATGCCTGTCGGGTGTCAACCACCAACATCAGGTATCCCGGCGGCCCCTTCTATTGGTTCAAGCGTTGTTACAGAAAAACTCTGTCAAACAGGAAGTTACTCTGGCTTGGGGCCACCAGCTCGTCCATCGCGAACTCCCCGGTCCTCCGGATAACCACACCTTCAGTGCGATTTTAGGCTGGCCCCTGCTCGGGTCCACGCCTTCGTTCCACACGTATGAGCAAGCCGGCGAACTCTGCCTCAGGCGGCTGCCAGGCGCGCCAGCTTGGTCAGCACCGTTGCGGTTCCTTTCAAACGCGCGTCGGTTTTATCCCAATCGCGCGTCAGGACCACCTTCTGATCCGGTCGGATCTTCGCAAGGACACCCTGCTCGGCAATGTAGGAAACCAGACCGGCCGGATTGGAGAATTCGCTATTGCGGAACGTGATGACGATCCCTTTCGGCCCGGCATCGACCTTCTCGACATTGGCCTTGCGACAAAGCCCCTTGATGAAGACGATCTTGAGGAGATGCTGCACTTCTTCCGGCAACGGTCCAAAGCGGTCGATCAGTTCCGCGCCGAAGGAATCGATTTCCTCCGCCTCGGTGACATCGCCCAAACGGCGGTAAAGCTGCAGACGCAGTTGCAGGTCGGCGACGTAGTTTTCCGGGATAAGCACAGGCGTGCCGATGTTGATTTGAGGTGACCACTGCTCGTCGCCAAAATCCGCGCCACCATCCTTGAGCTGGGCAACCGCCTCTTCCAGCATCTGCTGGTACAGTTCAAATCCGACTTCCTTGATATGCCCGGACTGCTCCTCACCAAGCAGGTTCCCGGCCCCGCGAATGTCGAGATCGTGACTGGCCAGCTGGAAGCCTGCACCCAGCGTTTCGAGAGACTGAAGGACTTTCAATCGGCGCTCGGCAGTCGCCGTCAACGTCTTGTTGGCAGGAACCGTAAAGAGCGCGTAGGCGCGGGTCTTGGACCGGCCGACACGGCCGCGCAGCTGGTAGAGCTGCGCAAGGCCGAACATATCCGCCCGGTGCACGATCAACGTGTTCGCGGTCGGAATATCCAGCCCGGATTCCACGATCGTTGTCGACAGCAGGACGTTGTACTTGCCCTCATAGAAGGCGTTCATGACGTCTTCCAGTTCCCCCGGAGGCATCTGGCCGTGGGCAACCGCCACTTTCAGTTCAGGCACCTGATTTTCAAGGAACTCGAGGCGCTCTGCAATGTCGGCAAGGCGCGGACAGACATAGAAGCTCTGCCCGCCTCTGTAATGCTCGCGCAGAAGGGCTTCTCGCACCACCAACGGATCGAACGGCGAAACGAACGTGCGCACTGCCAGCCGGTCCACAGGCGGCGTTGCGATCAGCGACAGTTCGCGTACCCCGGTCAGCGCAAGCTGCAAGGTCCGCGGGATCGGTGTCGCCGATAGCGTCAACACGTGAACGTCCGATTTCAGCTCCTTCAGCCGCTCCTTGTGCTTGACCCCGAAATGCTGCTCCTCGTCGATGATAAGAAGGCCGAGATCCCGGAATTCGATGGACTTTCCCAGCAACGCATGGGTGCCGACGACAATATCGACTGACCCGTCCGTGATGCCTTTCTTGGTCAGGCTCAGTTGCTTGGTGGGCACCAGGCGGGATGCATGGGCTACGTTGATCGGCAAGCCATGAAAGCGCTCGGAGAAGGTCTTGAAGTGCTGACGGGCCAAAAGGGTCGTAGGTACCACCACCGCAACCTGGCGCCCGGACATGGCGGCAATGAAAGCTGCACGAAGTGCCACTTCCGTCTTGCCGAATCCAACGTCGCCGCAAACCAGCCGATCCATTGGCCGCCCCGAAGACAGATCGTCGAAAACCGCATCGATCGCCGTAAGCTGATCGTCTGTTTCCTCGTAGGGGAATCGCGTCGCGAACTCGTCGTAGACGCCTTCCGGTGTTTCCACCACCGGCGCAGTCTTGAGAGCGCGTTGAGCTGCTGTCTTTATCAGGCCGTCGGCGATTTCCAGAATGCGCTTCTTGAGCTTGGCCTTGCGTGCCTGCCAGGCACCGCCACCGAGCTTGTCGAGCTGGGCTTCCTGGTCTTCCGAGCCATAGCGGGACAGAAGCTCGATGTTTTCGACCGGAAGATAGAGTTTATCGCCACCGGCATATTGAAGTTCCAGGCAGTCATGCGGCGCGCCGACTGCTTCGATCGTTTTCAGACCGATGAACCTGCCGATACCGTGGTCCACGTGAACGACGAGATCGCCTTCCGAAAGTCCCGTCGCTTCGGTAATGACGTTGGCGCCTTTGGACTTGCGACGCGACTTGCGAACCAGCCTGTCGCCGAGAATGTCCTGCTCGCCGATGAAGACGACGTCATTGAGCTCAAAGCCATGCTCGATGCCCAGTACACACAGCGCGGTTGTCTTGGCGGGAAGGCCCTCGATGTCCTTCAGCGTGTCCGCATTCTTGACCGCTCCAAGACCATGGTCTTCAAGAATCTGGCCGAGACGGTCGCGCGAACCTTCTGACCAGCAGGCAATCACCGTGCGTTTGCCTTGCTTTTGCAGTTGGCGCACGTGAGTTGTCAGCGCGTCAAAAATGTTGATGTCGCCCGCTGCCCTTTCGGCAGCAAAACTCCGGCCCTGACGCCCACCCAGTTCGACAATCCTCTTGCCGCTGCCTGGCGGCGGCGTAAAGGGATCAAGTGCGGCGCTTGCGCGGTCGGCGACAGCTGCACGCCATTCCTCTTCGGTGACATAGAGACTGGCCGGCTCCACCGGCATGTAAGGCACCGTTCCGGCGCTTGTCCCCATTTCGCGCGCTTCCTGACGTGCGCGGTAGTATTCCGTGACCTGGTCAACGCGTTCGCGGACTGCGTCACTCATGCTGGTGTCCAGAACGACAGGCGTATCGCCGATGTAATCGAACAGACTTTCCAGTCGGTCGTGGAACAGTGGCAGCCAATGCTCCATGCCTGCGTATCGGCGACCGTCACTGATCGACTGATAGAGCACGTCTTCTCGGCTGGCTGCACCAAAATTGGCAAGATAGGAACGACGGAAGCGGGAGATGGCTTCCTCGGACAATACGACCTCGCTCATCGGAACCAGGTCAAGGCGTTTCAGCTGTTTGGAGGTTCTCTGTGTTTCCGCGTTGAATGAGCGGATCGATTCAAGGGTATCGCCGAAGAAATCGAGCCGCACGGGCTCCTCCGCTCCAGGCGCGAAGAGATCAACAATACCGCCTCGAACAGCATATTCACCGGTTTCACGAACGGTCGGAGTTCGCGAAAAACCGTTCATCTCCAGCCATGTGGAGATCGCTCCCATGTCGACCCGGTTACCCGGTGCCATGGAGAAGGTCTGGTCGGCCATGAAAGAGCGCTCGGGAACACGCTGAAGTGCCGCGTTGAGCGTTGTCATCAGTACGGTTTTCTTGCCGTCCGTCATGCCACGCGCAAGTTGGCCGAGCGCCAGCAAGCGGCGTGCACTGATCGCAGAGTTGGGCGAAACGCGGTCGTATGGCAGGCAATCCCAGGCGGGCAACTGCAGGATTTCGACCTCGGGATCGAAGAACTGAAGTGCTTCGCTGACCATGGCCATGCGCGTGGCGTCGCGAGCGACAAATACCAGGGCAAGACCCTGCGCCCGGGTTTCGGCGAGCAGCCTTGCAAGAGCGTAGCTTTCGGCCCCATCCGGAACGCCGGCAAGCGTCACGTTGGCCTGATCCTTCAGCAGGCTGTCAAACACAGCTGGCGTCCTTGTTGTTATCTGCCAAACCCGGCCGGACCGGCGGCTTCATGATAGGCAATGATGCGGCGGTAAAGCGGACCGTCCCACTCCTGCGGCAAGGGCTTGCGACCTGTCATCCAGGCGTACAGATCCTGGTCATGCGCTGTCAGCAAGTGCTCGAGTTCCAGGAGTTCTTCTTCCGTGAGGCTGTCGATCTTGGCATCCGCGAATCCACCCAACAGCAGATCCATTTCCTTCATGCCCCGATGCCAGCACCGAAACAGTATTTTCTTGCGCCGGGAATCCCGTTCGCCACCATTGGTATCGACGTGTGCGCCGGACGTTTCGGACATGAGAAACAGACCTATGAGAAGCTGACCGGCCTTTAGGCAAAGGCAGTATTGTTTTCGCCGATATCGGCCGGACGAGTGATTTCGTGTCGGTTATATAGCGCCAGAGAACGAGCTTGTCAGCGCCCAGTTCACAGAATGTTCTATTTGTTGCGCAGCGCTCCGCCTTCGTGGCAGAACAGGGGTTCGTGATACCGAATACCCTGCCGTCTCTCGAAGGTTTACACGCCGAACATGCGCCCGCCGGTCCTCGATCCCCTGTTTGCCCCGGTTTCGACTTTGCCTGGAATCGGGCCAAAGATCGAAAAGCTGGTGTCCGGCCTCGTCGGCAGCCAGCCGGACCGTGATGCGACCGTTGCTGATCTGCTTTTTCATATTCCTCATAGCCTTATAGACCGGCGGCACCGCCCGGGCATCGCCTATTCGGAAAATGGCGACATCGTCACACTGGATGTCACCATCGGCCGGCACATGGCGCCCCCCCGGCATTCGAAAGCACCCTACCGGATCAACGCCTACGACGAGACAGGCCAGATCACCTTTGTCTTCTTTCACCCGCGCCATGACTGGCTGGAGAAAACTTTTCCCGAAGGCGAACGAAGAATCGTGTCAGGCAAGGTCGAATGGTTCAACGAGCGCCCTCAGATGGTGCACCCGGACTATTCGCTGAAACCTGAGGAAGCGGAAGAAATGCCGGCGATCGAACCGGTCTATCCGTTAACCGCCGGTTTGAGTTCCAAAACCTTGCAAAAGGCTGTGCGGGCGGCTGTCGACCGTGTGCCTCACCTCCCGGAATGGCTGAATGACGCCCATCTTCACCAGACTGGCTGGCCGGACTTTGCAGAAGCCTTGAAGACACTGCATGCACCGCATGAACGCAACGACATCGACCCCGCCTCCCCCTTCATGCAGCGGCTTGCCTATGACGAGCTGCTCGCCAGCCAGTTGGCTCTTGCCATGGTGCGGGCACACATGCGTACGCTTGGCGGAATATCGCGACGCCCCAAAGGGGAACTGCAAAAAGCGGTGATAGCGTCACTGCCGTTTCAATTGACCGGCAGTCAGGCAAAAGCGATCGAAGAAATAAATGAAGACCTCGCCAAGCCGGTGCGCATGTTGCGGCTTCTGCAAGGCGATGTCGGCGCCGGCAAGACCGTTGTTGCGCTTGCCGCCCTGGCACAGGTGATAGAAACCGGTGCGCAAGGGGCCCTGATGGCGCCGACGGAAATTCTCGCCCGCCAGCACTACGCGTCGATGTTGCCACTGTGCGAAAAGGCAGGCATTCGCCTTGCCCTGATGACCGGAAAGGACAGCCAGAAGGAACGTCGCCTTCGACAGGAGCAGTTGGACGCAGGTGAGATCGACCTCGTAGTCGGCACCCACGCCCTTTTCCAGGGAACCGTGACTTTTCGCAATCTGGCCATGGTCGTCGTAGACGAGCAGCATCGCTTCGGTGTGCATCAACGGCTCGCCCTCTCAGCCAAGGGCAACGGCGTCGATGTTCTGGTCATGACTGCCACCCCTATTCCGAGAACGCTTGTGCTGACCGGCTTTGGCGACATGGACGTATCGCGCCTGACGGACAAGCCCGCGGGCCGCAAGCCCATCACAACCGTATCAGTGTCCCTGGACCGCCTGGACGAGATCATTGGCCGGGTTGGTGCAGCGGTCGCCGACGGACAGAAGGTCTATTGGGTATGTCCACTTGTGGAAGAATCCGAGAAGATCGACCTGGCCGCCGTTGAGGAGCGTCACCGGGTTCTGGAACATGCTCTTCGGCAACGCGTCTCACTGGTCCACGGCCGCATGAACGCCGACGAAAAAGATGCCGCCATGGCAGACTTCAAGTCCGGCGCAACCAAGGTGCTGGTGGCAACAACCGTTATTGAAGTCGGCGTTGATGTGCCTGATGCCACCATTATGGTGATCGAACACGCCGAACGTTTTGGCCTCGCGCAGTTGCACCAGCTGCGAGGCCGTGTCGGACGCGGTGACAAGCCCTCGTCCTGCGTCCTTCTTTACAAGGGACCGCTTGGAGAAACGGCTGGCGCGCGCCTCAACATCATGCGCCAGACCAACGATGGTTTCCTGATCGCGGAAGAAGATCTGAAGCTTCGCGGCGGTGGTGAAATTCTCGGCACCCGACAATCCGGCACGCCAGGTTTTCGTATCGCACGCGCCGACGAACACGCCGATCTGATGGAAGTTGCACGCGACGACGCGAGACTTATCCTTGAACTGGATCCGGATCTGAAAACCAAACGCGGCGAAGCTCTGCGGTGTCTTTTGTATCTGTTCGGCCGCGATGCCGCGATCAGGCTCCTCAGGGCCGGCTGACAAGTTCGAACAGCAGCAAGTCAATACCCAGGTGTCGGCACGACTACACCAGCAGCCATTTGAGCCAATCGTACGTAAGTCGGCAAGGACGCCTGACGACGTAGGGCAAAGCGAATAATGGATTAGATTGCTTGCTAACGCACTCAGGCGTCTTCAGAGCTTCTCACCCGCTCCAGCTGCGCCGGATCGACAATATCGTCTGCGAGAATTTCCGGATATTTCGGATTGACCAGACCAGCCGAGATCACGAGCTTTGCGGCATCTTCGACACTCATGTCCAGTTCAATCACATCTTCCTTGGGAACAAACAGCAGAAAGCCCGATGTCGGGTTCGGCGTAGTCGGCAGGAACACGGAAAGTGTATCGGCCTTGTCCTTGAGCCGGCGCTCCACTTCGCCCTTGGTGTCGGTGGAGATGAACACAATCGCCCAGAGGCCTCTGCGCGGATATTCAATCAGTGCAGCTGTGGTAAAGCTGCTTCCGCGCTGATCAAGCACTGTCTCAAAAATCTGCTTCAAGCCACTGTAAATGTTACGAACGAGCGGCATGCGACCGACGATTTTTTCGCCAACCGAGATAAGACTGCGCCCAAGGAAGTTTGCTGCAAGAAAGCCGACGACCGTGAGGACAAACACTGCAACAATGAGCCCGAAACCGGGTATCGGAAAAGGCAGGTAGGTGTCCGGATTGTAAATCTTGGGTACAAACGGCTTGACCCAGCCGTCCACCCATTTGATGAAGGTCCAAGTCAACCACAGGGTAATGCCGATCGGGCCGGCGATGACCAGCCCTGTCAGGAAGTAGTTGCGAAGACGTGTTGCCGCACCCGGCCGATGGCCTATCTTGTGCGCGTCTTCTGCTTTATGTTTGTGTCGGCTCATGGGTTAAACCCGAAACTTCCCTGTGTGTGCTCGTCTTTTCAACTGACCCGCAATTAGATAAGCATCTTTATCGCAGTGCGGTATCCTTCGCTTGATTTATTTTTCAGCGATGTATTCAAATTATGCCGGATTTGGAGGCAGTGTTGCGGCGGACCACGTTCAAACTTCTGGGAACCGGATGTGTCGGCCTCGGGATTGTCGGTGCGTTCCTTCCCATTCTGCCGAGCACGATCTTCTTCATCCTTGCCGCTGCCTGTTTTGCCAGATCCTCTCCCGCGCTTGAGGCGCGCATCCTCAACCACCCTATCTTCGGGCCGCCAGTGATTGCCTGGCGCGAACATGGCGCGATCCCGCCGAAGGCAAAGATCTTCGCCATTTCCGGAATGACCTTCGGATATTGCGTCTTCTATCTTTCAGCCCATCCTGACCTGTGGCTTGCCATAGGTGTCGGACTGTTCATGATCGGCTGCGCAGCCTACGTCCTGTCTCGTCCATCGGGCCCGGGCAACAACCCTCCCGACGGTTGCAAGGATCCGTCATAGGTCGACGGGCTAAATGTCTGGAATAAGCCGCTTCCCAAGGGAAACAGCGCTTTCCTCCGCATATCCGAGTTGTTCGTAAAACCGCAGAACCTTGTCGTTGTCCTGACGTACCATAAGGTTGATCTTCGGACAGCCCTTCGCAACCAGGAATGCCTCGCAGCGGCTCATCAGCATTTTCCCAAGGCCCACCGTCTGACATTCGGGATCGACTGAAAGATAGTTGATCGAGCCGCGGTGGCCGTCATACCCGGCCATGACGGACCCGATAAGCCTGTCCCCGCGCAGAAGCACGAAGAAGGCACCGTTTTCGTCGGTCTGCTTGCGGTCGATGTCCTTGTCCGGATCATTCCAGGGGCGCGTCAGGCCACATTTCTCCCAGAGCGCAATGACGTCGGCTCTGTACCGCTCCTCGAAGGGCAAAACCCGATCTTGCGTGCTTTTGCTGTCCATGGACTATTCAACCGTCACGGATTTGGCCAGGTTCCTCGGCTGATCGACATCGGTGCCCATGAAGACAGCCGTGTGGTAGGCAATGAGTTGAACAGGCAACGCGTAGATGATCGGCGCAACGATATCCGACATGTCCGGCAGAATGACGGTATTTTCGGCCGCATTGCCACACTCCGACGCACCGCGCTCGTCTGTGATGAGCACGATCCGTCCGCCGCGCGCGGCCACTTCCTGCATGTTGGAAACGGTTTTCTCGTAAATCGCGTCAAAGGGCGCGATCACGAAAACCGGCATGTTTTCATCAATGAGGGCTATAGGACCGTGCTTGAGTTCCCCGGCAGCGTAGCCTTCTGCGTGGATGTAGGAGAGCTCCTTGAGCTTCAGCGCGCCTTCCAGAGCAAGCGGGAAATTTGTTGCCCGGCCGAGGTAAAGTGCATTGCTTGCCTTGGAGAGCGGATGCGCCAGTTTCTCGATATCGCTTTCACGGGCCAGGGCCTTGAGAGCGAGGCTCGGCACTTCGATCAATTCCGCGACAAGCTCCTGCTCCCGCTCTGGCGTCAGCACGCCGCGCTCCCGTCCGGCCTGCAGGGCAAGTCCGGCGAGCACCGCAAGCTGACACGTGAAGGCCTTTGTCGAGGCAACGCCGATTTCAGGTCCGGCAATGGTCTGGAAAACCCTGTCGGCTTCACGGGCTATCGTGCTTTCCGGAACATTGACGATCGCGCCGATGGTGGCACCATTCGTCTTGCAGTAGCGCAGTGAGGCGAGCGTGTCTGCAGTTTCACCAGACTGGGAAATCACCAGCGCCGTGTCCTTGTCGCTCACCGGTGTTTCGCGATAGCGGAACTCGCTGGCGATATCGATCTCCACGGGAAGACGGGCGTATTTCTCGAACCAGTATTTGGACACCAGACCGGCAAGATACGCTGTCCCGCAGGCCGTGATGATCAGGCGTGACAGGTCCTTGAACTTGAGTTGGTCAGCCCCTTCCACACGGGCCCGCTTGGTCGTGTAATCGAAATAGCGTGACAGCGTGTGGCCCAGCACTTCCGGCTGCTCGTGGATTTCCTTGGCCATGAAGTGCTTGTAGTTGCCCTTGTCCATAAGACTGGAGGTGACAGACGACCTTGCTTCCGGGCGCGTGACAGGCTGGTTCGCCTGATCAAAGATCTCAACACCCGCCCTTGTGATGACGGCCCAATCGCCCTCATCAAGATAGGTAATCCGGTCGGTAAACGGCGACAGGGCGATGGCATCGGACCCGAAGAACATTTCCCCGTCTCCATGCCCGACAGCAAGCGGCGATCCTTTGCGGGCACCGATAAGAAGATCTTCCTCACCGGAAAACAGCATCGCCAATGCAAAAGCACCCTTCAGGCGCGGCAGAACCTGTGCAACAGCATCGCGAGGAGAAAGTCCGTTGGCCATCGCCAGATTGACCAGATGGGCCACAACTTCTGTGTCGGTTTCGGTATTCAGCACGGCGCCGGCAGCGACGATTTCCTCTCGCAGTTCCAGATAATTTTCGATGATACCATTATGAACGACGGCCACCGAGCCGGCCTGGTGCGGGTGGGCATTGGCAACAGTTGGTGCGCCGTGTGTTGCCCACCGTGTGTGACCGATCCCGGAGATGCCTGTCAGGGGGGACTTTTCGAGAACAGCTTCAAGATTGCGCAGCTTGCCTTCCGCCCTGCGGCGCACGATGGCACCATCCACCAATGTGGCAACGCCAGCAGAATCATAGCCCCGGTATTCCAGCCGCTTCAGCGAATCCACGATCCGCGGCGCCGCATCAACCGTTCCCAACACGCCAACAATGCCACACATGCAAAAAGCCCTTTAAAAATGGATCCAACGGACCGCACTGCTTTAGACGACAGCGCCTGCCAACCAGAAATCAATCCCTGTTTCATTAAATGACAAGGGTCGAGAATTGTATGAAAGTCAGGATTTGGTTTCCTTGGCAGCCTTCAGCCGCTCCCGCAGCTGTTTTGCCTTGCCTTCCTTGACGATCTGCCGAGCACGGCCAAATGCCATGGAATCCTGGTCCACATCATCGGTGATCACGCTTCCGGCAGCGACAAAAGTCCCACTGCCAAGGCTGACCGGTGCCACCAGCGTGGAATTGGAACCGACAAAACTGCCCGCTCCAATCTCTGTCCGGTGTTTCAGGTAGCCGTCGTAATTGCAGGTAATCGTGCCAGCACCAATGTTCGACTTCGAACCGACACTGGCGTCGCCGATGTAACTGAGATGATTGGCCTTGGCACCGTCTTCGAAGGTCGTGTTTTTGACTTCGACAAAGTTGCCGACACGGGTGTCGGCCCCCAGAATCGCACCGGGCCGCAGACGGGCATAGGGGCCAACAGCGCTGTTCCTGCCAACGGATGCCCCCTCAAGGTGACTGAAGGCGCGGATCCTTGCTCCGCTTGCGACCCTTACCCCCGTGGCGAAGACGACATTCTGCTCTACGACCACATCGGATTCCAGAACGGTATCATGCGAGAAATAAACCGTGTGCGGAGCAAGCAATGTGCAGCCGTTTTCCAAAGCGAAATTACGCATACGAACCTGGAAATCCTCTTCACAGGCAGCCAGCTGAGCACGTGTATTGATGCCTTGCGTTTCGACTTCCGAGCCGGAAACCGCAACAACCTTCAAGCCCCTGCTGTTGGCGATTTCAACCGCGTCCGTCAGGTAAAATTCGCTTTTGGCATTGGCATTGCCAATCGCATCCAACAAAGAAAGCGCATGCTGCCCCGAGAAACCCATGATGCCGGAGTTGCAGAACGTGATCCTCCGTTCTGCGTCCGAGGCGTCCTTCTCTTCCCGAATGGCAACCAGTTGCCCGTTATCGGTCAGCAACCGGCCATAGCCGAATGGTTGTTGGGTTTCGAACCCAAGCACGGCCAGATCTGCGCCATCCGACAAGGCCCGTCGAACTTTGCCGATCGTGTCTGCCGTTACCAGTGGAGTGTCGCCGAACAGGATCAGGACATCGTCTGAAGGCGGGGCCAGCGCAGACCGGGCGGCAAGCGCCGCGTGAGCCGTACCCAGCCTCTCGTGCTGGACATGACAATGCGCTTCCGGCGCAAGGTTTTGAACCAGCTTTTCAAGCTCGGGCATATCTGGGCCGGTTACGACGGAAATTCGGTCAGAGCCAGCCTGTTTCAGGGTCTTTACCACATGCCCGACCAACGGCAGTCCGCCGATCTCATGCATCACCTTTGGCAGGTTGGATTTCATCCGGGTGCCGAGTCCGGCGGCCAGAACAATCGAAAGGCAAGAACGGGAAGTCATCAAAGGTCCACTGTCAATTTTTCGGGCATCACCCACACAAGTCGGCCTCTATATGCCCCGATCCACAGAACATTGAAAGATCTGACTTCCTGAGTGCTTCGGTTTGCTTTTCATTAACCATAATGCACACCTGATGAGGTATCTTCTTTGAGATTCGATTTCAGGCTCGGAAAGCAGGACTTTTGGCAAAACGGAAGGCACAAAAATCTGTTCGGGACGTTGTCCGGGATACGTTCACGCCTTCGCGTGTCGGCCTGCTTTCCTGGGCATTTGCGGCCGTTTGCATGGGAACTGTCGGCCTTGCTTCCTATCAGTTCAGCAACGCCCACGGCCAGTTCACACCGAAGTTCGATTTCCCGACGGGATTAGCCCTGCCCCCAATCGGAAGCGTGGGTTCAACTGCCTCCATCACGTCAACTTCCGGCAGAGGGGTGCCGATAGAAGTCATGCAGTTGCCGGAAGATAGCGATCACGCCCCCCTTCCCGGCCTGGACCAGAGCCAGATCGCGGTGCTGCAGAAAGAAATCGTCGGGTTGCGCCGACGCCTTAGCGCACTTGCCGAACAAAATCTTGCGTATTCGCGCCGCATCGCTGCACTGGAGAAGGAAGCCTCTTTTTCCAGGCTTTCTGAAACGGGAAATACCGACAGAGACAGCGGCGAACCAGTGGAACCGAGCCCGGGTATCGTCCGCACCGAGGTGACGGAAAAACTGGAAAAACCACTTCCCGTCCCCGTAGCGTCGCCAAAAGCAAAACGCGATGCTTCAAAGCTGAACCAGACGACTTCTGCGGCACCAGATCGGGTGGAAACCAAGAATCAATTTGCAACGCCTGCCCTTGACGTCCCCAAGGCGCCCCCCCGGATGGTCAGCATCGATTCCGGTGCCGCTCCAGTCGACGCGCCTACCCGAAGTTTCAATCCTGCCGAACCGGTCCGGATAGTCGACCTGCCAAGGGTAGATCTGCCCGCGCCAGGTGGCGAACCCCAAGCGACAGGTTCAATACCCTTGGCTGTCGAAGACAATACGCCTTCTACACCGCCCTCGCCGGAGCCGTTCGACGCAACACCTACCCAGACGACAAGTCGACCTGCGGTTATCACGCCTTCCAGTCCCGCCGGACGGCTTCGCGGTGGCGGTGACAGCAAACTGAAGCGAAGCGATTTCGGGGCGATTATCGGTCACTACAGCTCAACTGCTGCAGCAGCAAAAGCCTGGGCCGATTTCAAGAATCAAAATGCGGAACGCATGCGTGACCTTCGCCCGCTCCTGATGGAACGAAATACGCCTCAAGGCGGTATTGCCTTGATGGTCGGACCGTTTGCCAATGCGGCGGACGCTGCCGTTGCGTGTCTTCACCTGTTGGATGTGACTGAGCTCTGTCACCCGGCCCTGTTCGCGGGTGACCCGCTCGTGACTGCGGCGGAATTTCGCGACACGGCGTTTTAAGGCAACCTAATCTCGTTAGATTTCAGTCGGTTGATGCAATGCGCCAAGGCGAAGAACCTTGGCGCTGCGTTTACCCGATGGTCTGCAGCGCGGGGAACGTTTCCAGGAGCCAATAGGACAAGACCGCCATCTGCCCGGTCAGGAACATGACCCCGGTCAATACGAGAACGCCGCCCATGGTCTTTTCAACGACACCCATGTGCTTGCGGAACCGCCGCATGAACTTGAGAAACGGCGAAGCGAAAAGCGCTGCAATCAGGAACGGGATACCGAGGCCGAGTGCATACGCGCTCAAGAGCAAGGCTCCCTGCCCCACCGTTTCTTTTCCGCCAGCGACAAACAGAATGGCAGCCAGTATTGGGCCGACACAAGGTGTCCAGCCAAAGCCGAAGGCAAGGCCGATGACATAGGCGCCAAGCGGACCCGCAGGCTTTTTCTCCACGTGAACACGCGCTTCCTTGTAAAGCAGGCCTATGCGGAACACGCCAAGGAAATGCAGGCCCATAACGATGATCGCGGCGCCGGCAATATAGCTCAGGTAATCGAGATAGGCGCGAATGAACTGGCCAAGAAAACTGGCCGTCGCCCCCAGCAAAACGAACACGGTTGAAAAACCAAGCACAAAGAACAGGGCACTCAGAAACACCCGACGCGATGCAGCCGTGCTGTCTTCTGCTTCACCTGATAGTTGCTCCAGCGAAACGCCCGCAAGGAACCCCAGATAAGGTGGCACCAACGGCAGAACGCAAGGCGAGACAAAAGATAGGACACCGGCAAGTGCGGCGCCTATGATGGTGACTTCCTGGATCATTCGACATTCCGGTTGTTCAGGCAGCCCACCGGCAATCCGGCGAGGCTCGGAGCGACCTTATTAGCCGCTTCCCCGCTTTGACCAAAGACACAAGGTGCTCACCATTTGGAGAGCTGTGAACACCGGTCAGTTTGCCTTGGCCGGTGCGGTTGCGGGCACTAGGCCTTTTTCCTGGAAATAGGTCAATGCGCCAGGATGTAGCGGCGCCGGCATGCCGTAGGCAACCAGGTCATTTTCGGTCAGGCGGCCAAGTGCGGGATGCAGACGCTTGAAGCTGTCGAAATTTTCGAAAACCGCTTCTACGAGTGTTGTCACGATCGGTTCCGGCATGCGCGCAGACGTTACGAAGGTCGCGACAACGCCGAAGGAATCCACTGGCTGCGAAAGACCATAAAGGCCCGCAGGGATGTTGGCCGGCATGTAGTAGGGAACTTCTGTCAAAAGCTCGTCAACCGCCTTGCCATCGATACCAATCAGTCGAATATCGCAACGAGCCTGAGTTTCCTCGATCAACGCAGCCGGATGACCTATCAATTCGAAATAGGCATCAATTCTGCCTGAACAAAGCGCTTCAGACAGCTCCGATGTCTTGAGCTCTTCAAGATCTTCCTGATCACTCTGCGTCCAGCCAAGGCCGCTGATCAGTGCGTTCCAGGAAGCAGCGGACCCCGATCCCTTGCTGCCGATATTTATCTTTGCCTCTTTCAAATCATCGAAGACCCGATAAGAAGATTCGTCTCGAACGACGATTGTTGCGACTTCGGCATGAAGTGAAAAGATGGAGCGTAGCTCGTCAAACGGCCCGACCTCTTCAAAGGCAGAGGTCCCGAGAAATGCGTGATGCTGCCAGTCGGACTGTACATAACCAAAATCGATTTCACCGGAACGAATCTTATCGATATTGGCAATTGACCCCAGCGTGGTTTCGACTGAGCAACGAACGCCGTGGTCGGCGCGTGTCATGTTGACGATCTTGCAAGTCGCCCCGCCGGACGGATAGTAGACGCCGGTAACGCCGCCGGTGCCAATCGTGATGAAATGCTGTTCATCCGCACGCACGCCATCGATTGCACCGCTCAAAACCAACAATCCCGCTCCCAGAAGGGCGGTAAGACGGCTGCATGCGGTATTGGAACCGGACAACTGGCGCGTAAAGCACTGCGCTGCTACGAGGGTCTCCAGAGACTTTGCCAAATGTTCCGCCCTTCTGCCGCCGACAAATATGGCGGTATCCTTCAACAACGCGGCTACACACCGACCACAACAACCCAGCATCAGGCGCTGCAGTGCGACGCCTGCACATCTGGCTGCCGAGCACCCGCAAGATTACGCAATGTCGAAGGGATAGCAAAGGCGACGCGTCAACACCAGTTCGGGACGATCGGTTCAATCACAAGTTACCGAGCCCATGACTGGACCGATAGCGCAAACAGTTTGAAAAAATTTCTGGTCAGAACAAATTTCGATTGAACAAATGCTACGGACGAGAATATGCCACGGTCCCCAACCCCTTGGACCGGCCATACTCCAGACAGCGTCAGTTGTTTCGCCCTCCCCGGATTACCTCAAAGAGCTTCCCCTTTAGCTCTTCTTCAGCATCACCGTCGCGAAGGCCCTGCCGCCACTGGTCAAGGATGAGACGCAAGCCGAGCGTTTCCCGGCTATGCGGTAGGTCTCCGATAAACGACGCGAAAAACAGGTCGAGCCGTTCCCGGTCGATCAAGCCCTGGTCGATCAATCCGTGAATCAGCGTCATCGTCGCAGCGATGTGCCCTTTCACGAAATCGAACTCGACGGAGCTCGTGTGGGTGTCGATTGTCGTTGTGTGCATGTAACCTCTCATGTGCCTGATAACGTTACCTCACATAGCTTTATTGCGCTACCTGACAGTTTTCGCAGGAGAATGATCGTTATTTTCTTAGAAGCGAAAATTAGCAACTAGAGTTAAAAAGTGTAAAATCTACTGTACTTGATAATACTATCAATCGAAGGACCGTTGTTGCTAATAACATGTGCGAGAATTCACCATTTCCCGAATTTGGTTGTGTGTTTTCAACAGTGACCACTGAACAACGCTGTTTTTTGCTACCCTGTTGAAAAAATCGATTTTGCCTCTTGCATTGTCCTCAAGGTCGGCCTAAACACACGCCACCAACGCGGTGGCGCTGCAACAACGCACTGAACCGCTTCGGAAATTGGTGAGAGCCGATAGCTCAGCTGGTAGAGCAACTGACTTTTAATCAGTAGGTCCAGGGTTCGAACCCCTGTCGGCTCACCAATATTTCCAAAAGCTTAGCCTTAAAAATTTTAAGCTTGTAGTATCCACCGCTTGCGCGTCGCACGGTGGACGAGATCTGTATTTTCACTATCCAAGTTCGCGATCCCGAGACCTGAGAACTTGCTGGCATTTGACCTAAAAGCAAAGCCGGACAACCCATCTGGATCGCCCGGCCAAACTAACCTTAAGTAAGATTCAAACAACGCAAAACCGTTTGCCTATTGAAAATTTTCTCACGTCAGGACGCAACAGGCTCCTGTTCCGTCTGGGTTTTTCCTTTTCCGCCAAACCAGCTTTTGACGGTTTCACGCATGGTCTGCATGTTCACATAAAGAATCGGGATCATGAGAATGCCGATGCAGGTCGCAAACAGCATGCCACCGAACACCGCGAAGCCAATGGCCTTCTGACTGGCCGCACCAGCACTTGATGCGGTCATCAAAGGCACGACGCCCAGCAAGAACGACAAGGCCGTCATCATGACCGCCCTGAACCGAAGATGAGCCGCTTCTACTGCTGCATCCTTGATCGACTTGCCATCGGCCCTCTGCTCCATTGCAAACTCCACGATGAGGATGGCATTCTTGGCGCCCATTCCGACAAGCATGATCATGCCAATCTGTGTGTAGAGGTTGACATCCCCCCCAGTCGCAAAGACCGCAACAAGCGCCCCGAGGATTGCAAAGGACACCGACATCAAGATCGCAATCGGCATCGTCCAACTCTCATACTGAGCGACAAGGAAGAGATACGTGAACAAGATTGACAAAAGCAGGATGAAAAGAACGATCTGCCCCGATCCGAGCTGCTGCAGCGCTGTACCTGTCCACTCGAGAGAATACCCGTCCGGAAGGGCTTCAGCCCCCGCGGCATTGACTTCGTTGATGACCACACCTGTTGAGGCTCCAGGTGCCGGATCAGCCATCACGGCAGCAGCACGGAACATGTTGTAGCGGGTCAGAATCTGCGGACCGAGGACATTCTGTGTCGTCAGAATGCTGCGCATGGGCACCATGGTGCCGTCGCTCGACCGCACATAAAGTGCACCGATATCCTCCACCCGATCGCGGAACTTGCCTTCCGCCTGGATCATCACCTTGTAGACCCGGCCGAAGATGTTGAAGTCGTTGATATAGTACGAGCCCAGATAAGCCTGCAGTGTCGTGAACACATCCGACACATTGATGCCGAGCGTTTTGGCCTTTTCACGATCAAGATCGATAAAGACCTGAGGCACATTGGCCCGGAAAGTCGAGTAGGCGCGCCCAACTTCGGCACTCTGGTTGGCAGAATAAATCATCGAGCCAAGTGCCGATGACAAGTCCTGCGGCGAACCTCCACCGGTTTGTTGCAGCATCACCTGAACACCACCGGTCGTGCCAAGGCCCGGAATCGGCGGGGGGTTGAAGGCAATGATATTCGCACCGGGAATAGTCGAAAATTCCGCCCAGAACTTTGCAAGGATCGCGTCAATGCGAAGGTCGGGAGCCTGACGGTCTTCCCAGTTCTTCATGGTCGCAATCACCAGCGCCGCATTCGAGGACGTTGCGCCGTTGAGGATTGAGTAGCCGTTGACAATGACGACGTCTTCCACACCCGGCGTTTTGGAGGTCAGGTCAACCACCTGCTTGGTCACGTTCTCCGTCCGTTGCAACGACGCTCCATCGGGAAGCTGAACGTCGACCATCAGGTAGCCTTGGTCTTCCGAAGGCAGAAAGCCCTGAGGCAGTGATCCGCCGAGTGTCACGATCAAGGCGACCGCCCCTGCAACAACGGCAAGCCCAATCACGGCGAAGCGAACAAGGCGGCGAATAATACCGGTATATCCGTTGCGTACCGAGGTGATGCCACGGTCGAACAGCCCCATGATGCCGCGCGGCGGGCCAGAACGGGCTTTCAGGATCAGGCCACAGAGAGCCGGAGACAGCGTCAGCGCGTTGATTGAGGAAATCAACACAGAGACCGAGATGGTGACTGCGAACTGGGAATAGAGACGGCCGGTAATGCCTGGCATGAAGATAGTCGGAACGAACACCGCCAGCAGCACCAGCGTCGTGGCAATCACCGGACTGGTGATCTGTTCCATCGCTTTCGTCGTGGCTTCTTTCGGCGACAAGCCTTCGTCGGCAATGATGCGTTCCACGTTTTCCACGACGACGATGGCATCATCCACAACGATACCAATAGCCAGCACCAGTGCGAACAGCGAAATCGTGTTGAGCGTCATGCCAAGTGCCAGCAGGACCGCAAACGTGCCGATCAGCGACACTGGAATGGCAACAGTTGGAATGATTGTCGCTCGCCAGTTCCCGAGGAAGATGAACACCACCGAGACCACCAGAAGGAAGGTCAGGAAAAGTGTCGTGATGACGTCGTTGAGGGAAGCCTGAACGAAATCCGTGGTGTTGAAGGGAACGCCGTACTGCATGTCCGGCGGAAAGTTCTTGGCCAGTTCATCCAGGCGAGCCAGCACGTTTTCCGATACCTGAAGCGCGTTAGCACCTGGTGCCTGATAGATTGCCAGAACCGTGGAGGGCTTGCCGTTGTATTCGCCGGAGGCGTTGTAAACCTGTGCGCCGAGTTCGACGCGGGCAACATCGCCAATCGTTACGACTGCGCCGTCTGCACCGGTCCGCAGAACGATCTGCTCAAATTCTTCCGGTGTGGCCAGACGGCCCTTTGCCTTGATCGTGTACTGGAACTGCTGTCCGTCCGGAACCGGAGGTGCGCCGATCTGACCGGCAGCCACCTGAATGTTCTGGTCACGTACGGCGGTGATGAAATCCGTCGGCGTCATGCCCAGGCTGGTCAACCTGTCCGGATCAAGCCAGATGCGCATGCCGTAGGAAAAGTCGGTCATGACGTCTGCCAGACCAACCCCAGGCACACGGGCAAGTGCATCCTTCAGGTTGATCGAGGCATAGTTTGACAGGAAGACCGGATCGTAACTGCCGTTTGGCGAAAACAGTGTGATGACCAGCAACATGTTCGTGCTGGCTTTCTGCACTGTCACACCGTTGTTGGTCACATCGCTTGGCAGCTGGCTGTTGGCCTGACTGACCCGGTTCTGCGTGTTGACCGTGGCAATGTCCGGGTCTGTTCCGACAGCGAAGGTAACGTTGAGCGAATAGTTGCCGCTGTCGTTACTGGTCGACTGCATGTAGATCATGTCGTCGACGCCGTTGACCTGCCCTTCGATTGGGGCGGCAACAGTTTCTTCCAGCACTTCGGCATTGGCGCCGGTATAGGTCGCCGTAACGTTTACGACCGGCGGGGTGATATTCGGAAACTGTTCAACCGGAAGCGACAGATACCCAAGCACACCGGCAATAGTGATAACAATGGAAATGACCAGCGCGAATTTCGGCCGGTAGATAAAAAAGCGCGAAAACATTTAGCTTTTCTCCGCCGGCTTGGAAGCAAGTACCGGGTTCACCACAACGCCGGGGCGCACTTTCTGCAACCCTTCGATGATGACCTCGTCACCTTCCTTCAGGCCTTTTGAGACGACGAAATCCGTGCCTTCCTGCTGACCCAGAGTCACGTAGCGCTGTTCGACCTTCTTGTCCGACGTGATTGCCAGTGCAAACGCACCTTCCTGGTCCCTTTGAATGGCAGCCTGCGGCACAACCAGCGCCGTTTCCGTTTTCGGCGCTTCAAGAACCACCGTCACATACGTGCCGGAAATCAGGCGGATGTCCTTGTTGTCGAATTGTCCGCGGAAGGAGATGGTGCCTGTCGCCGTATCGACCTGATTGTCGATGAAGACGATTTTGCCCTTTTCATTATAGTCCTGCCCGTTTGGCAGAACCAGTTTCAGGTCTGGAGACTCATCCGGCTGGATATCGGCAGGGTTTATCCCGTGTGTCTTGACCGCGTTGAGATACTGCGCCTCGCTGACGGAAAAATTGACATAGACAGGAGCAAGGCTGATCAAGCTGGCCAGTGAATTTGTCGTGGGTCCGACGACCTCGCCAACGCTGTAGGTGGTCTTGCCGAGCTGGCCGTCGAAAGGTGCCGAAATGTCGGTGTAGCTGAGGTTGAGTTCCGCTTCCTGCAGAGACGATTGCGCTGCCTCGACAGAGGCTTCCGCCTGTTGCTTTTGCGCCAAGGTCGCTTCGTAAGCAGCCTCGGAGAGATGCCCCTTGTCTCGGAGGTCCCTGTCACGCTTCTCGTCAGCAGCCTTCAGCGCAGCGTCTGCCTTTGCGCTTGCAAGATCCGCCTTGGCCTTTGTCAGTGCGGCCTGATACTGCGCTTTTTCAATCGTGAACAACAGGTCGTTTTTCTTGACGACGGAGCCGTCCGGCACAGCTTTCTCTTCCAGGAAACCTTTGACGCGAGCCATCAGATCGACCTGGTCGATTGCAGCGACTTGCCCGACAAAACGTGCGCTTTGGCGAATATCCTGGGACGCAATCTTCGCAACGGTCACCGATGGTGGCGGCGCTGCCGGAGCTGCCTTTTGCGAGTCGTCAGAGCACGCGGCCAACAGAGCCGAGGTTGCAGCAACGAGTGCAAAATTGCGAGGGAAAGAGGCAAAAGGCAAAAAAGTCATTCGGGAACTCCGCAGTCCGACCATCAGGTCAAGGCGCATAATTTGGGGTTCACTATAAAAGGACTGGTTGATTCAACAAGTGAATAGTGCCCTTGCCGTGTGGTCTTGGCGGGAAAAATTCCTTAACGTTTTCAAAGTCACGTATACATTGCCCGACACGGCAATCACGAAACACACCTAATGGTTTGTGCGTCGGCAAATTTTCTGAATGCTATAAAGTGCAGCAAATCCAGCCAGAGAGCCGTGGGCGGAACACGTCTCCCGGCTAAGCCTTCTCACAAAGAATGAATTTCATTTATGAGACAACTGGCGACAGGATCAGCGTGAGCCCGTTGAGCTGGCCTGCCGGCACTATTTTGCGCTCATCCAGGCCTTTGCAACCGATTTCCAGAGCAACAATCTGCGGCAGGGAGCCGGCAATTTGCGCAGCTGCATCAGTGCCAACCAGTGACGCATACGCAGATGGCGTTAGCACGGATATTGTTCCACGAGCAGTCTTGAGCTCCAGACCCAGACTGGTGGCGCGCATTTCACGTTGGCCCGTGAACCCACCCAGAAACTCGTGATGATCCGAGGGATCGCCGGCAACGAGATAGACTGTCTTTATCGTTGACGCGCCGTTGGCATGATCCTGAAAGGCTTCTTTCCAGAAATTTTCGGGAAATCGATTCCTGCAGGTGAAATAGCCGATCTCCGGTGCAAGTGCATCACGGACAAATGTCAGGTCGAAGGCAACTTGCACCTTGCCGCCATCCGCCAGATTGGCGGTGCGCTCGAAGGAAAACGGCTCGTAGAGTTTCAGTCCTGCCTTGCTGAAATCGTCCCTGTCCTTCGCAGGATCGGAACTGTCCAGCACCAGCATGCTGGCCCCTTCGTGCCGGGACAGAAAATCTCGGTTGAAAGCCCCGAACGAGAAAACCTCTTCAGAAGCCTCGAAAATGAGATCCCGATCGGCAACGCTCAACAGCTCGACGAAAAAACCGTCGAGCTGAACCAAACGGTTGGCCGTTCCCCAGGAATGGCGATTTTCGGGGGTAACCGTGAAACCGAGATCGGCCCACGCCTGGCCCGCGGCCTCCAGATCCCTCACCGCTACAACGACGTGATCGAGCCCGCGCACCATTATCTTGTCCCCTTCCCGCCTTGGTCGATCAGACCAGACGGCCCTGATGGATCGCTGCGCTTATGAAGGATGCAAACAGCGGATGCGGATCGAAAGGACGGGACTTCAGTTCCGGATGGTACTGAACACCGACGAACCAGGGATGATCCGCGATTTCGACCGTTTCCGGCAAAACACCGTCTGGCGATGTCCCGGCGAAAATCAGACCGCATTTCTCGAGTTCATCGCGGTAGCCGATGTTGACTTCATACCGGTGGCGATGACGCTCCGAAATGCTTGTCGTTCCATAGATTTCAGCAATCTTGGAACCGGTCTTGAGCGCAGCAGGATAGGCACCAAGGCGCATCGTACCGCCCAGATCGCCTTCGGCGTCGCGCACTTCCTTGCGGTTGCCCTTCGTCCACTCGGTCATCAGGCCGACAACAGGTTCCTTCGCCGGGCCAAACTCGGTGGAATTGGCTTCGGCGATCCCGGCGAGATTGCGCGCCGCTTCCAGAACCGCCATCTGCATGCCGAAACAAATTCCGAAATACGGGATCTTGCGGGTCCGGGCGAAGTGTGCCGCAGCAATCTTACCCTCTGCGCCCCTTTCCCCAAAACCACCGGGAACCAGAATTCCGTGAACACCTTCCAGATAAGGGCTCGGGTCTTCCTTCTCGAAGGTCTCCGATTCGATCCATTCAAGGTTCACCTTGACCCGGTTGGCGATACCGCCATGGACCAATGCTTCGATCAGCGACTTGTAGGCATCCTTCAGAACGGTGTACTTGCCAACAATCGCGATCTTGACCTCGCCTTCCGGATTGGCAACCGCCTCGGAAATGCCGTTCCAGCGATCGAGCACCGGTGCAGGTGCCCCCTTGATGCCGAAAGCAGCCAGAACTTCGTCGTCCAGCCCTTCCTTGTGGTAGGCGACCGGCACGTCGTAGATCGACTTGACGTCGTAGGCCGGAATGACCGCGCTCTCGCGCACGTTACAGAATAGCGACAGCTTCCGTTTTTCCGTTTCCGGGATCGGGCGATCACAACGGATCATCAGGATATCCGGCTGAATACCGATGGACCGCAGTTCCTTTACAGAGTGCTGCGTCGGTTTGGTCTTCATTTCACCGGCGCTCGGGATGTAGGGCATCAGGGTCAGATGCACATAGACGACATCGCCTCGCGGAAGATCGTTGCCAAGCTGGCGGATCGCCTCGAAGAACGGCAGGCCTTCAATATCGCCCACAGTTCCGCCGATCTCGACGAGAACAAAATCGTAGTCCTCGTTGCCGGTCAGAACGAAGTTCTTGATCGCATCAGTCACGTGCGGAATGACCTGGACGGTTCCGCCCAGATAATCGCCGCGCCGTTCCTTGGCGATGATGTCCTGATAGATCCGCCCGGTGGTGATGTTGTCCTGCTGGTTCGCAGGACGACCGGTGAACCGTTCGTAGTGGCCGAGATCGAGGTCTGTTTCCGCACCATCGTCGGTCACAAAGCATTCGCCATGCTGATACGGGCTCATGGTGCCCGGATCGACGTTCAGGTAGGGATCGAGTTTGCGGAGACGGACCTTGTAACCGCGAGCCTGGAGCAATGCGCCCAGTGCTGCAGAAGCAAGACCTTTTCCAAGCGAGGAGACCACGCCGCCAGTGATGAAAATATATCGCGCCATGGACCAATACCATATCCTTGCCGAGGGCGCCTTGGCCACTCGGGAGTTGCGTTCTCAACACATAAAAATGCCCTGCGAGTTAAGCCGCAGGGCATATGTCGGGTGAATGGGCCAGAAGACCCGTTCGGCCGCCTTACTGGGCGGCCGGGACCTGAGGTCCGGAAGGTTGCTGTTGGTTCAGCTGTTTCAACGAATCGAGAACACCGCCTGAACCGCCTTCGGTCGTGCCGTCCGTCGTGGCAGGCGCTTCCTGGGTTGCCGTCGGAACAGCATCAAGAATCGAACCGGGCCGGTCCTGATTCTTTGCAATAAGGCTGAGCGTCAGCGATGTAGCGAAGAAAGCGACCGCCAGAACGGCAGTTGCACGCGTCAGGATATTCGCAGTCCCACGACTGGACATCAGACCACCGCCTCCGCCGCCAATGCCAAGCGCGCCGCCTTCGGAACGCTGCAGGAGGACAACAAGCACCAGGGCCAGGACGACCATCAAGTGGATTACGATGACTACGGTTTCCATCGAACGCCATTCTTCATTGAATTCAAGATTGGCGGCCTTCTACACCAGACGCCGCCAGCTTTCCACCCTTCAATTGCGCCTTCGACACAGAAGCTTCAAGGCCGGGCACAATATATTCGGTGTCTTCAGGAATAAGCAGCAAGTATGCCGAGGAAATCTTCAGCCTTGAGACTGGCGCCGCCAACAAGCGCGCCGTCGACATTTGCAACAGACATCAGTTCACGCGCATTGCCCGGTTTCACAGACCCGCCGTAAAGAAGGCGCATGGAAGCTCCTTCCCCGCCGAACCTTGCGGAAAGATTGTCCCGCATTGCCTTGTGCATTTCCTCAACATCACCTGCGGTGGGTGTCAAACCTGTACCGATCGCCCAGACCGGCTCGTAGGCAATCACGCAGTTTTCGGCAGTCGCCCCATCCGGAACCGATCCGTTCAATTGGCGGTCGACAATAGCAAGTGCCTGGCCTGCCTTGCGCTCGGCTTCTGTCTCGCCGACACACACAATCGCCACAAGGCCGGCTCTCCAGGCTGCCCGAGCCTTTTCATTGACATCAACATCGCTTTCAGCGTGATCCGTCCGGCGTTCGGAATGACCGACGATGACGGCCTTTGCGCCGGCATCTGCAAGCATTTCAGCAGAAATGTCACCGGTGTGGGCACCAGAAACAGCGGTATGGCAATCCTGACCACCTACAGACAGCGCGCCGCTGCCAGCCTTTTCCGCAATTGCTGCGATCAGCGTTGCAGGCGCACAAATCATCGCATCAACCGAATCCGCCAGATCGTCACAGATGCCGGCGATCATCTTGTAGACTTCAGCCTGGCTTGCCTTCAGACCGTTCATTTTCCAGTTACCGGCAACCAGCGGCTTGATCGCTGCGCTCATGTTCAGTTTCTCCCGCGGCATGATCCTTGATTTGCCGCCTATAGAGCAGAAGCGCACACGCGTTGCAATCACCCTAAGGACGGGAAAACCCAAATCGCTTCCGAAGTTTGTAAAAGGCCGCCTTGCGGCGGCGGCGCGGCGTCTTTATGATCCGCCCGCTCCGGCCAAGGCCGGTCCTGAATTCAGCCGGTGACGCCGGCTGCCGGAACGAAGAAGAATACGGGAGTCGTCATGCTTGACGCGCTGCGCAAGGGCGCTGGCACCTGGGTTGCCAAACTATTTATTGCTCTGTTGATCTTTAGCTTCGCCGTGTGGGGCATTAGCGGTTTCTTGACCGGTGTCGGCCAGAACACCGCCGCCAAGGTCGGTGACACGGAAGTCTCCCTGTTCGATTTTGACCGGGCCTACAGGCAGGACCTCGGACGGCTGGCTCAACAGTTCGGCCGGCCGCTGACGCCTGCAGAAGGTGCGACCCTCGGTGTTCCGCAGCAAACCCTGGGCAAGCTTGTGGCCGAAGCGGCCATGAACAACACCGCACAAAACATGAAACTCGGTGTTTCGGACGAACGCCTGGCGACCATTATCCAGAGTGACCCTGCATTTCAGGGCCTGGGCGGCAGGTATGACAAGAACCGGCTACAGCAGGTTCTGCAGGCAAACGGATACCGGGAAGACGAATATGTCGTCGAACGCCGCAAGGTTGCAGAGCGTGCGCAGCTTGCAGAAGGCCTCGCCGGCAGCATGAAGGCGCCGATTGCCTATCTGGAAGTTCTTGACGCCTATCAGGGCGAAACGCGAAGCGTTGATTACCTGGTCGTTACACCGGAATTCATCGGAGACATCGAGGATCCGGCCGAAGGTGTCCTGACAACCTACTTCGACGAAAACAAGGACAATTTCCGCGCACCCGAGTTCCGTGAAATCAAATACGTCTCACTCACGCCGACGTCTCTCTCTCGTCCGGATGACATTTCCGACGAAGACGCTCGCGCTGAGTTTGAGCGCCGGTCGGAAGATTTCTTCCAGCCCGAACGCCGCAAGATCCGTCAGATGTCCTTCCCGTCTCAACAGGCTGCGGAAGAAGCTGCCGAAGAAATCGCGAACGGCAAGACCTTTGACGAACTCATGAGTGAACGCAACCTTGCCAACAACGACGTTGCCCTTGGCGTCATGGCAAAGGCCGATTTTCTCGATGAAGCTATCGGCGACGCCGCTTTCAGCCTGGAAGAAGGCGCGACCAGCGGTCCGGTGGAAGGCAGGTTCTCGACTGTCATTCTGAATGTCGAAGAAATCCTTCCTGAAAGCACCAAACCCTTCGAAGACGTGAAGGACGAGATCGTCCAGAGCCTCGCAAAGGAACAGGCGGAACGGGAAATTCTGGATCTGCTTAACGAAGTCGAGGATGCCCGGGCCGGCGGTGCTCCGCTGGACGAAATCGGCGAGCGTTTCTCCCTGACTGTAGAAACTCCGTCAGCTTTTGATGCATCCGGAAACGGTGAAGACGGTAAACCCGTAACCTTGCCTGATGCAGAGGGACTTGTAGCAGGTGCGTTCGACAGTGACATCGGCATCGAAAACGATGTCCTTCAGCTCGGTGAGCAAGGCTTTCTCTGGTATGACGTCGCAAAGGTTATTCCGTCGCGCGAACGGACCCTCGACGAAGTTCGCGAAGACGTCATTGCCGCCTGGAAGCAGGATGAACTCGGCAAACGCTTGAGCGACACTGCGGCAGACCTCTTGGCCAAAGCAGAAGGCGGCACGCCGTTCATTGCCCTTTCCGCAGAAACCGGGCTGGAAGTGAAATCCGCGGCTGACCTGAAGCGCAACACGCCGTCCGGGGATTTCGGCCGCGAAGCTGTTTCGGCAGTATTCGACGGCCCCGTTGGAACAAGCGCGGTCACCGAAACCAACGATGGCAAGGGTCGGATCGTGCTTAAGGTGAGCGGTTCCAACGTACCGGACTTCCAGAGCGACGCACCGCAAGTAGCGGCCCTGGGTCAGCAGCTTTCCCAGCAGATTCAGGACACGCTGCTCGGCCAGTTCATCTCCGACCGGGAAACCAAGGCAGGGGTCGAGATAAACAATGCCGGTATCGCCCAGATGATCGGGTTGGACCGGAATTGATCCGTTTGAAAGTGGAATGACGACATGAGCACATTCAAGGACTTCATCGCCAAGGTGTCAGACGGTCACGCCTTGAGCCCTGAAGAAGCCCGCGAAGCCTTTGAGGTGATCCTGTCGGGATCTGCAACACCATCGCAGCTTGGCGGGTTTCTGATGGCCTTGCGTGTGCGCGGCGAAAGCATTGCCGAAGTCACGGGTGCAGTCGCGACCATGCGGTCCAAGATGATCCCCGTGAGGGCCCCGGCCAACGCGATGGATATAGTGGGAACGGGTGGCGACAATTCCGGCAGCTACAATATTTCCACGTGCACGGCCCTGGTCGTCGCCGGCAGCGGCGTACCGGTCGCCAAACACGGCAACAGGTCATTGTCTTCCAAGTCGGGCGCTGCAGAAGCGCTCGCCGAACTTGGCGTCAACATCGATATCGATGCCAGGAAGATATCCGATTGCATCAACAGGGCGGGTATCGGTTTCATGTTCGCCCCGCTGCACCATGCAGCCATGAAACACGTGGGTCCAACCCGCATGGAACTCGGCACGCGCACAATCTTCAATCTGCTTGGCCCATTGACCAATCCCGCAGGCGTGAAGCGTCAGATGGTTGGTGTATTTGCCCGCAAATGGGTGGAGCCGCTTGCGGAAGCTCTTCGCGAGCTAGGGTCCGAAAAGGCCTGGGTCGTTCACGGGTCCGACGGAATGGACGAGATAACCACAACCGGTCCAACCGCAATTGCCGAACTCAAGAACGGGACAATCCGTTCGTTTGAAATTTCACCCGAAGATGTCGGCCTTTCCGTTTCCGATCCGAAAGATCTCAAGGGCGGACTTCCCTCGGAAAACGCGAAAGCCCTGCGCGACGTCCTCGCCGGAGCAAAGAACGCCTATCGCGATGTGGTGCTGTTCAATGCGGCTGCCTCTCTGCTGGTTGCAGACAAGGTGGAAACCTTGAAGGATGGTGTCGAGTTGGCGGCGCAATCCATTGACAGCGGATCCGCAGCCGACACCTTGGAAAAGCTTGTCGCAGCATCGAACGGGTAAGACATGGCAGACATTCTTCAAAAGATCGAAGCCTACAAGCGCGAGGAAATCATCGCTGCAAAGGCATCCGTTTCGATCGACGAACTCAAGGCACGCATCAAACACGTGAGTGCTCCACGCGGGTTTCTCAAGGCGATCGAAGCCAAACACGATAACGGTGAGTACGCTCTCATTGCGGAAATCAAGAAGGCCAGCCCTTCGAAAGGGCTCATTCGGGAAGATTTCAATCCACCTCTCCTGGCTAAGGCTTACGAAGTAGGCGGCGCAGCCTGTCTTTCGGTCCTGACCGATACGCCCTCTTTTCAGGGAAAGCCTGAATTTCTGGCTGCTGCACGTGACGCTGTTGCCCTTCCGGCGCTGCGCAAGGATTTCCTCTACGATCCTTACCAGGTATATGAAGCCAGAGCCTGGGGTGGCGATTGCATCCTGATCATTCTGGCCGCTGTTGATGACGACACCGCCAAAGCATTGGAAGACACCGCGTTCGAACTCGGAATGGATGTCTTGCTCGAGGTACATGACGCTGACGAGCTGGAGCGTGCGCTCAAGCTGTCGTCTCGTCTGCTCGGTATCAACAACCGCAATCTCAAGACATTCGAGACCAAGCTGGAAACAAGCGAAGAGCTTGCACCGCGCATTCCGGACGACAGAATCATCGTCGGCGAAAGCGGCCTGTTCACTCCAGCCGACCTATCCCGAATGAACAAGGTTGGTATTTCAACGTTCTTGATCGGCGAAAGCCTGATGCGTCAGGAAGACGTCGCCTCGGCTACCAGAACGCTCCTGGCCCGTCCAGCCCTCTCCGAAGCGGTTTAGGCGGACATGGCCAACAAGGACGCCATTCTGACCCATTTGGATGCGGCAGGGTCTGCCAACATGGTGGACGTATCCGAGAAGTCCGTAACGCATCGGATTGCCGTCGCGCGCGGGACCGTCACCATGCGGACTGAAACCCTGGATCTCATTCGGTCCGGTAACGCCAAGAAAGGCGACGTTATCGGCACGGCACGTATAGCCGGCATCCTGGCCGCCAAGAAGACCCACGAACTGATACCGCTCTGCCATCCACTGATGTTGTCCAAGGTGTCCATCGACATCGATACCGATGATGATCTTCCCGGCCTCATAGTGACAGCGACAACCAAGGTCAGCGGCCAGACAGGTGTCGAGATGGAAGCCTTGACCGCATGCTCGCTGGCCTGCCTGACGATTTACGACATGGCTAAGGCCGTAGACCGGGGCATGGTCATCGGAGATATCCGTCTGGTCGAAAAATCCGGTGGCAAATCCGGCCATTGGACACTCGACAAGGACGGCAGCCTGGGTGGCACCTGATGAGCCTGATGCCTGTCGACGAAGCGTTGACGAAGCTCCTTTCCGGCGTAAAACCTCTTGAAACGGAATATGTTCCGCTCGAGAGCGCCAACGGCAGATATCTGTCCGCCCCCCTTGTTTCCACCCGAACCCAACCGCCTTTCGCAGCGTCTGCGATGGACGGCTACGCCATTCGTCATGAAGATCTTTCCGCTTCCCGAACATCCTTGACCGTTGTCGGCGAAGCACCGGCCGGCCATGGTTTTTCCGAAACGGTCGGCAACGGTGAAACGGTGAGGATCTTTACCGGTGCTCCTGTGCCGGCCGGTACGGACACGATCCTGATCCAGGAAAACGCTGAGCGTGAAGGCGAGCGCATAACCGTTCTGGAGAACCCGGCCAAGGGCGCATTCGTCCGTCCGGCCGGCCTGGACTTTTCCGAAGGTGATGTGCTTCTGCAACCGCCACTCAAACTTGCATACCGGCATCTCGCCCTTGCCGCTGCAATGAACCACGCGGTTCTGCCGGTGCACCGCAGACCGAAGGTTGCGATACTCGCAACCGGGGATGAACTCGTTCGCCCAGGAACGGAACCGGGACCGGATCAGATAATCGCCTCGAACCACGCAGGTATCGCCGCACTCGTGGAAGATTGCGGCGGTCAAGCACTCGATCTTGGAATATCACCTGACGAACCGGTGGCACTTGCGACCCACGTTAGGCGTGCAATCACGGAGAAGGCCGACATTCTGGTCACACTTGGGGGGGCCTCGGTCGGCGACCACGATCTTGTTCAAAGTGTCCTTGGACAGGAAGGCATGGACCTGGCGTTCTGGCGAATTGCAATGCGTCCGGGCAAGCCGTTGATGGCAGGCCGTCTTGGCGGCACCAAGGTTCTTGGTCTGCCCGGAAACCCCGTCTCAAGCCTTATATGCGGCTTGCTGTTTCTGAAGCCACTCATGCAGGCAATGCTCGGTCAGACGCCGGAACAGTCCGGACCTCAACGAGCCATACTCGCTTCTCCCTTGCCCGAGAACGACCGCAGGCAGGACTACGTCAGGGCAACGCTATCCAGATCGGAACACGGAGATCTGGTTGTCACGCCGTTTTCCCGGCAAGACAGTTCCATGTTGAACCTGCTCGCCAAATCAGGCGCACTTGTGGTCCGTCCACCTCATGCACCTGCACTGGAAGCCGGAGCAGAAGTGCCCATATTGGTACTCTGACGTGACGTGGCAGCTAGCAGTGCGACTGTCTGCGCTCGTGCCCCAATCGAGAAGCTTACTACTCCTCCCTCAGGAAAACAAAACCCGGCCGAGTGTCGGCCGGGTTCTTATTCTTAAATCAGCACGTGGTCGGTTACGCCTTCTGGACGGCGCGCTTTGCCATAACGGTAACCAGGTTCGCACGATAAGCAGCAGACCCGTGAATGTCTGACAGAAGATCGTCTGCGTCGGGTGCTATGCCGGCGACGGCGTCGGCTGAGAAATTACTTGCAAGCGCCGTTTCCATGGCGGACATGCGGAAGACACCGCCCTGCCCTGCTCCGGTCACCGCAACCTTGACGGAGCCATCGTTGCCTTTGGCAACAAAGACACCGGCCATGGCATAACGCGATGCCGGGTTCGGGTATTTGGCATAGGCACTGGCCGCAGCACCCGGAAACTTGACGGCGACGACGATTTCATCTTCATCAAGCGCGGTTTCAAACATGCCGGTGAAGAACTCTTCCGCTGCCAGTTCCCGCTTGCTGGTGACAACGGTAGCACCGAGCGCAACCAGCGCAGCAGGATAGTCGGCTGCAGGATCATTGTTGGCAATCGAGCCGCCAATGGTGCCCATATGACGAACCGCCGGGTCACCAATGCCACCGGCGAGTGACGCCAGTCCAGGAAGCTTCTGCTTCACCAGATCGGAAGTCGAGACTTCGAAATGGCTCGTTGCTGCGCCGATGGTCACACCATCGCCGTTTGCGCTGATCCCCTTCATGTCCGCAATCTTGGTCACATCCACCAGATCGCTGGGGGCTGCAAGCCGCTGTTTCATGGTTGGCAGCAAAGTCTGGCCACCACCAAGGAATTTGCCGTCATCGGCATTGGCCATTAGTGAAGCAGCTTCCGCTACCGATCCGGCCTTGTGATACGTCGTTTCATACATGCTGGGTCTCCCCGGATTTCGAACTGTGCAATGGCGGGCGGGTTGCCCCGCCCGAAAATCCCGTTGTGGCGTTATTCGGCCGCCTGCTTCACACCTGCATGGTAAAGCGCCCAGACCTTTTCAGGAGAGGCTGGCATCGACAGGCTGTTGTCCCCGATCGCATCCGTGATCGCATTGATAACTGCCGGCGGAGATCCGATAGCCCCAGCCTCGCCGCAACCTTTCATGCCAAGCGGGTTGCCTGGGCAGGCCGTGACATGCGTCGACAGATTGTAGGACGGCACATCATCGGCACGCGGCATGCAGTAATCCATGTAGGACGCCGTCAGCAGCTGGCCGTTTTCATCGTAGGACGCATTTTCCAGAAGTGCCTGGCCAATGCCCTGCGTAATACCGCCATGCACCTGACCTTCCACGATCATCGGGTTGATGATGTTGCCGAAGTCGTCAGCCGCGACGAAGTTGACCACTTCCGTCTTGCCCGTATCCGGATCCACCTCGACTTCGCAGACATAGGTACCTGCCGGGAAGGTGAAGTTGGTCGGATCGTAGAAGGCTCCTTCCTTCAGGCCCGGCTCCATGCCTTCAGGCAGGTTGTGCGCCGTGTAGGCAGCGAGAGCCACCTCGGTGAAGGTCAGCTTCTTGTCGGTACCGGCTACTTTCAATTCGCCGCCTTCGATCTGGATGTCTCCTTCGGAGGCTTCCATCAGGTGAGCAGCAATCTTCTTCGCCTTGGCTTCGACCTTGTCGAGCGCCTTGACGATTGCCGACATGCCGACCGCACCGGAGCGCGAGCCGTAGGTTCCCATACCGAACTGAACCTTGTCGGTATCGCCATGAACAATGGACACCGCATTGGTATCCAGGCCAAAACGTTCGCTGATCAGCTGGGCAAAGGTTGTCTCGTGTCCCTGACCATGGCTGTGCGATCCCGTCAGAACCTCGATCGATCCGACAGGGTTTACACGCACTTCGGCAGATTCCCAAAGACCGACACCGGCACCAAGTGAACCGACCGCAGCGGACGGTGCAATACCGCACGCCTCGATGTAGCAGGACAGACCAATACCGCGCAGCTTGCCGCGGGAAGCTGCTTCCGCCTTGCGGGCGGCAAAGCCGTCGTAATCCGCGGCCTTCAGGGCTGCATCCAGCGTCGCATCATAATCACCTGCGTCGTAGCACATGATCACCGGTGTCTGATGCGGGAACGTTCGGATGAAGTTCTTGCGACGGAACTCTGCCGGCGACAAGCCCACTTCACGGGCAGCCGTTTCCATGATCCGCTCCAGAAGATAGGTCGCCTCCGGCCGGCCTGCGCCCCGATAGGCATCCACCGGTGTGGTGTTGGTGTAGACCGTCTTCACGTTGGCGTGGATAGCCGGAATGTCGTACTGACCCGAAAGAAGCGTAGCGTAGAGATACGTCGGCACGGAAGACGAGAACAACGACATGTAGGCGCCGAGATTGGCAATCGTCTTGACCCTGAGGCCCAGGATCTTGTTGTCCGCGTCAAGCGCGAGTTCCGCTTCAGAGCGATGGTCCCGGCCATGTGCATCCGTCAGGAAGGCTTCGGTCCGGTCAGACACCCACTTGACCGGACGACCGACACGTTTGGACGCCCACAGGCAGACCATTTCTTCCGGGTAGATGTAGATCTTGGAACCAAAGCCACCGCCGACATCAGGCGCAATCACACGCAGCTTGTTTTCAGGAGCAACGTTGTAGAAGGCCGACAACACCAGGCGAGCCACATGTGGATTCTGCGAAGTGGTGTAAAGCGTATAGTGCTCCTCGGCCGCATCGTAACCTGCAAGAGCTGCGCGCGGCTCCATCGCGTTCGGGACGAGGCGGTTGTTGTGGATCTCCATGCGCGTGACATGAGCAGCCTTTTCGAAGGCCGCGTTTGTGGCCGCCTCGTCGCCAATTTCCCAATCGTAGATCAGGTTGCCTTCGGCTTCCGGGTGAATCTGCGGGGCACCTGCTTCGAGTGCCGCAAGCGGATCGATAACGGCAGGCAATTCCTCATAATCAACCACAACCGCGTCAGCGGCATCACGTGCCTGAGCCTGCGTATCGGCCACAACCACGGCAACGGCCTGCCCGACATGGCGGACAATTTCCGGTTCCAATGCGCGCCAACCGCCCATCTTCATCGGCGAACCATCCTTGGAATGGATCATCCAGCCACAGATCAGGTTGCCGATACCATCACCCACCAGTTGGTCGCCGGTGAGAACCGCATCCACTCCCGGCATTGCCAGAGCAGCGCTCGCGTCAATCCCCTTGACCTTTGCATGCGCGTGCGGCGAGCGAACGAAAGCAGCGTACCCCATGCCCGGCATGGTCATATCGTCGGTGTATTTGCCCTTGCCGGTAATGAAGCGCTTGTCTTCCTTGCGCAAGGCACGGGCGCCAATCCCTTCAACTGCCATTTCTTCTCTCCCGAATATCTGCCGGCTCCGCCAGTACCGGACATCCTCCACTCGCCGGACAATCCGGCTGCTGCCATCAAGGCAACTGTCTCTCAAGACCTGGCGGTCAATACGAAGATGCCTGTTCCTCCCGGCATTTCATGCGATTGATCGGTCTTGCTGTCCTGCTGCGCGAACGTGTTCGCGCATCAATTTTGGGAGTTCAGGCCAACGCCGTTATTCGGCGGCCTGAGCCATACCGGCCATTTGATCGGAGGCGGCTTTGATCGCCTTGACGATATTGTGGTAGCCGGTGCAGCGGCAGATATTGCCTTCCAGCTCGTGGCGAATGGTTGCCTCGTCGAGATTTCCAGCACCATGACGCTTGATCATGTCCACGGCGGTCATGATCATGCCGGGGGTACAGAAGCCGCACTGAAGCCCGTGATGTTCACGGAAAGCTGCCTGTACGGGGTGCAGGCTGTCGGCTGTGCCGATCCCCTCAAGTGTTACAACCTCTGCGCCGTCGGCCTGGGCTGCGAGCATGGTGCAAGACTTTACGGCCTTGCCGTCGACATGCACAACGCAGGCACCGCATTGCGAGGTGTCGCAGCCAACGTGCGTACCAGTCAATCCGCGCACGTCCCGGATAAACGATACGAGCAGCGTCCGGTCTTCGACATCAGCCGAAACCGTCTTGCCGTTCAATACCATCGATACTTTCGACATGAATTCCTCTCCCTCATGAAATTCCCTGAACCGGACCGATCAAGCCGACCCACCTGCATGAAATGACAGGCAAGACCTCTGATGTCCGATCCAGACCAGCGTACGAATAAACAATCGAATTCGATTGCGTGTCACTGACCCAATTTCCCGGCTTGTCACCGTGTTTTGTGCTGGGGCCCTGGCGCGTCCTAAATTGTCAGAGCCCGATCATTTCAAGATTTGTCCTACCCGGTCAACTTGCAAGTGCAAGCACGACAATCACGGCGGCGAGCAACACGAGCCCCCAGACCATGGGGCCGCCGAACACGTTGCGTCCCGCAGCGGCTTCAATATTTTGTTCCGCCTGATGGATCTTTTCCTCGACTGCATGCTCCGCATCCTCAATTGCGTGCATGACTTCGCCAGGGGACTCTTCGATCGCGATCCGCTTGGCTTCCTCGGCCACTCCGGGATCCAGATCGTCATCGGCACCAGCTGCGGTCGCAGTTTCGTCCTGTCCTTCCGGTGAACCGACCATCTCGGAGAACTTCGTGAAAAAGTCTTCCGCCATTTTCTTGGCGGTAGAATCGATCAGCCGGCTGCCGAGCTGGGCAAGTTTGCCCCCGACCTGCGCCTTGGCTTCGTAGGAAAGTATGGTTTCGTCACCTTCCTCCGTAAGCTTCACATCCGCAGACCCCTTGGCAAACCCGGCGACGCCGCCCTTGCCTTCTCCCGAGATCGTGTAGCTTTCCGGAGGATTGATGTTCTCAAGGGTCACTTCCCCTTTGAACTTGGCTTTGACAGGCCCGATTTTCGATGTGACCGCGGCGGTCATTTCGGTGTCCGAGGTCTTCTCGAGGCTTTCGCAGCCCGGGATGCAGGCCCGCAAGACATCCGGATCGTTCAAGGCTTGCCATACGGTTTCCCGTTTGGCCGGAATCCGGTGGGAGCCGCTCATGTCCATATGTTTTCTCCCCAAGTTGCGCTTTAGCGCATATTTACAAAGGTTCAGTCGACATTCAACGCGATTGACGCGTCCGCCGCAAACACGTTTTCCCGCATGAGAGCGTGTTTCGTACAAATTTTCAATCGCTTATGTGAACAGAATTGCAGAACGCAATCCTTGACAGACTGTCCGATGTCTTCAATTCAACGTATGACCTAGCTGTCGCAGTATGCGCCAAAAAGGCACTTCTGTCCTGACAGTTCCGGCCAGAAATTGATAAACGGACGGATAAACTGTTTTATCCGAAGGCAACGCCCGGTTCGACGGCCTTCTGGATGAAACCGGACAGGTCATTGGTCGCCAGAGGCTTGGCGTAGAAATATCCTTGCAGGTAGTCGCAATGCAGCTCCTGCATGATATTTCTCTGGGCGACAGTCTCGACACCTTCTGCTGTAACGTTCAGATCCAGCGCCTGCGCAACGGCGATGATGGATTTCACGACAGCAAGCGCATCCGCATCCTGATCCATGTTCATGATAAAGCTTCGGTCGATCTTGATACCGTCAACCGGCAGCTTGCGCAGATAACTGAACGAGGAATACCCGGTGCCGAAATCGTCAATAACGACGCGCGCCCCCTTGTCACGCAGCCACGTCAGGAAGGCCAGGGTCACCTGATCGTTGCTGAGGAACAGCCCTTCGGTCACCTCGAAGACCAGGCGATCCAGCGGCAATTCCGCGGCTGTCACAGCATCTTCGATGTCCTTGTAGATCCGGTTTGCCTGAACCTGCCTGGGAGACAGGTTCACATTCAACCGAACGTCATCGGAAATTCCGGTCAAGCTGCTGAACTCGGTAAAGGACGTCTTGAACATCCATGCGCCGATTTCGGTAATAAGACCACTGGCTTCGGCAGCTTCGATCATCCGAGCGGTATTCAGGAACGTTCCACTGGGGGTACGGAACCGCATCAGGGCCTCGAAGGACGCAAGGCTCTCGTCCCGGGCGTGCATGATCGGCTGATAATTCAGCGAAAACTTCGTCTGGTTGGAACTACCGGTAAGCAGCGAAGCAAGCCGCAGGCGCTCAAAGGCTGCCTCCTGCATCAGCGGATGAAAAACCGCGTGGTTGGTCACCCCTTTCTGACGCACATCGTTAAGGGCGATGGAGGCAAAACGCACGAGTTCTTCCGCGCCCTGCGTCTCGGTGCCGGTGGATGCAAACCCCAGCCGCAGTCGAAGGGTGATCTGGTTGTCTTCGAGCGTTATCGGTTGCTGGAAAGCATCTTCGATCCGCGCAACCACATCCTGAATCGTATTCTCTTCACCGCCCTTCAGAAGGATCAGAAATTCGTCCTTTTCCTTCCTGGCAATGGTGAGCGCATCGGGGAAGGTCTGCGACAGGCGGTGGCCGGTCCGTTTCAAGACCGCGCCCGCCTTTTCGTCGCCGATCCCGTCGACAATGACACGGAACCTTTGGATGTCGGAATGAACGACCAGCAGCTTGGCACCGTTGGCGGCGTGGCGCTGAAAGGTTTCGATGAAACCGGAGAATGTCGACAACCCGGTCACGCGATCGACATAGGCAAGGTTGCGAATATGCTCCAAAAGGCCGGTCTTCTCGTAGCCAAGCGCGACGTTGGAAACAAACAACTGCACGACTTCCGACCCGACGAGCTCCTCCAGCAACTCCTCGGAAATACCGAGATAAAGCGCGCCTGTCATGCCGTTACGAGTGACAAGCGGAAGAGCAAGCCCTTTGGGCGACGCGCATGTTGCCTGTGTCTCGACGCATCTTGCCACGGCATTGCGGATCGCATCGTCACTGATGACGTCCACCGGCAGGTCAATCTTGTCCTCGAAATTTCCCGTTGCCGCGAGCACACGGACGTTGGACTTGTCGAAGGAACCGTAGTCGGGAAGCGTCTCAAGACCACACAACAGGCTGTCGACAGGTTGCCCGACAAGAACCGTGAAATGCTTCAGGACTGCCGCAGCAAATTCACTCAGGGCGTTCTTTTCGACAATAGCTGCAAAATGCTCGTTTAACTGCTTGAGCTTCTTGCGGTTGGTCTCAAGCGACATGACAAGCTTGTAACCGCGCAGACCTGTTACGATGGCTGTAATCAGCTTGGTCCGCGACAATTCGGCTTTTTCGGTGTAGCCGTCGATGTCGAATTTCATGATCACGTCGGTCTGCGGTGCATATCCGGGTTGACCTGTGCGCAGGATCAACCTCGTGAAATGATTGCCGAGTTCGGAACGGATCCAGCTCACAAGCCCGAGACCTGCCGTATCGCTTTCCATGACGACATCGACAAGCGCCACCGCGATATCGGGGTGTTTCAACAGGATCTGCCGGGCTTCCTGAGCCGAGAGAGCATGCAAAAGTTCAAACGGACGATTTTCGAAGATGCATCCACCAACGGCGATCTTGGTGACTTCATGTACGTCGGGATCGTCATCAACAATCAGGATTTTCCAGGGCGCCTTCGTGATCTTCTTCACTTCCGGCTCGGACGGGGCAAGAAAGTCCATCACCATCTCAATGCACCTTCTGTCCGAGAGGCTTCCTGGTATCCTGAGCGACCATGGCGGGGAATTCGATAATGAATTCCGTTCCCGACCCGACGCTGGAAGTCACCGAGATGGTTCCGTTCAGGGCTTCGGTGACCAGCTGGTAACAAATCGCCATCCCTAAACCGGATCCTCCTTTGCCGAACTTCGTCGTGAAGAACGGCTCGAATACTTTTTTCAGATTCTTCTCCGGAATGCCTACACCGAAATCCTGACATTTGAAGATAATCTTGCGTTCGTTCGAATTGTTTCGGTTCTTGTCCTTCGGGTGAACCACCTGGGAAGACAGCTTGATCAGACCTTCGCTTCGACCTTCGTATCCGTGCTTGATGGCGTTTTCGACAAAATTCGAGACAAGCTGACTGACCGCGCCAGGATAGCTGTCGATGATTTCGTCCGCATGGAGATCAAGCTCGACCTTGAAAGGCGTTTTCTTGAGCGTCGGCTGCAGTGTTGCAAGAGTTTCACGAATGATGTGGTCGAAATTGAAGGACCGCTTCTTCTCGCTCTGCCTGTCGACAGCCACCTGACGAAAGTTTCCGACGAGCTCGCGGGCTCGGCCGAGTGTCTTCTCGATGATATGCGCGGTATCGGAAATACGTTCGACTTCGTTTTCCAGGGCTTCCTTGCTCAGTTTCTGCTCTTCAAGTTCGGTGCGCAAGTAACCGGTTGAATCCTTGATGGTCGTGGCCGCCATCAACGCGTTTCCAAGAGGCGTGTTCAGTTCGTGCGAGACCCCGGCGACCAGCGCACCAAGCGCGGCAAGATTATCTGCCTGGATAAGCTCTTCCTGCACCAACTTAAGCTGCTCCGTCCGGTGTGCGACCAAGTCCTCGAGATTAGTCTGGTATTCTTGAATTTTCTGCAAATCCAGATGCCGGCGCTGAACCATGGACTGGAGACTGGTGGCGAGAATGCCGATTTCGTCCGCACGGCCAGGCATCAGTTCGGCCTTGGGCGGGTCTTCGATCAGGCGCGGCGTCGAAAGGTAGTCCACGATTGCCGAAAGCGGTTGACCGATCAGACGGCGAAAGACCGTTCTAATGACGATGGCGAGCAACAGCAGATAGACGATGATCGCGGTGACGATGAACCCGACAGTCGAAACGATTTCATAGGAAATCGTGTTGCGGTCGATGAGAATGAACACCTGCCCGATTGCATCCTTGTGCAGGATGGTGCTGGGCGAATTGAGTGTATAACTAAGAGCTTCGGCTGCGCGTAGCCCGGTAACAGGTTCACCGAAATTGCCTGTGTCCGGTGTTTCAACCCAGACTTTCTCGACAACTTCGAGACTTTCCAACCCGCGGATGAGCTGCAGGGTCGCGTCCGCATTGACTGTCCAGATGGCGCGTTCAAACGGGCGTTTGGTTGCCTGAAAGAAGGCCTCGGTCACACGAATGGCGCGTGCGTGAGAGGCGTCCCACGTGATCTTCGTGAGAATGCCGATGAATATGACGCCAAGAACAGCGAAAAGACCGAGCGTATAGAGAATGAATGTCCGGGACAGGCTGGAACGGCCCATCTCCTTGGGAGTATATGGCAACGACGTACTGCCGTTCAGTGTCAAGACGCCCACCTCAAATCACGGTGTCCGTTCCAGCTCATAAAACTCCGGCAGAACGCCGATTTAAATGGCTTCCGGTCAAGGACGAAAACCGAACCGCCTTTGCGGACCGTCTCTTCAATACTTGATTCACAGACACATCTACATTGCCCCTCGCCCCATCAATGCGCCGCGTAGCGGAGATCATGTGATTAGAGCGTCAGTGTGTCGTATATTCTGGGTAGGTTTTCTAAATTTTCCATAAAAATCAATTGTAAATTGAAAGAGCCTTCTTTCCACAGCAAAACAGATAGTCTTGCATCTACGAAAAACCTGAATTCGACGAATTAGAGCGGCATCGCATCATGCAATTGTCTCCGGCAAAACTTTCATACCAGTCCGCTCGATCGTTGCCATTGCAAATTATTGTTCCTTGCAAGGTCTTCATATTCAGAGCTTATTCCGATCAGGCATTGACCACTGACAAAAACGGCTTGTTGGTGGTGGTGCGGCTGTCAACCGGAACCTCTACAGCGTGTGCGGTTGCTGGCGAGGCCTGAACCTGACGCCGGGTGTCTGCAACCTTCTGCTTGGTGGCCGTGGCATCTTTCAGCATGTAGCCGATGTAGCGCGTCGACTCGATTGCATCGTAACCAAGTTTTTTCCGCAATTTCTTGCGCAGCTTGGAGATGTGGCTTTCCACGACACATTCATCCACGCCGTCGTTCATGACGCCGTAAACAGCATTGAAGATCTGCGTCTTGGTGACACGCCGTCCCTTGTTCTTGACGAGATATTCAAGAATGCGGCGTTCCCGGCGCGGCAGTTCCATGACGTCCCCACCGACGACTGGATCGCGACCGTCGAAGAAGACTTCGATGGCACCGGTGCCTGCTGAATTGTTCCGGGAAGTGATCCGGCGGCGGAAAGCTCCGACGCGGGCAATGATTTCCCGAACATGAACCGGCTTCTTCAGAACATCGTCCATACCTGCGGAAAACAGGTCGAGCGTGCTCTCAAGGTTGGCGGTATCTTCCAGAGCCACGATCTGGGCTTCCGGACACCGGCTTCGGATCGATGCAACGTAGCCGCATCTTTCTTCACACTCTCCCAGAAGGATGGCGTCAACCGAGCCCAGATCCTGGGCACAGGTGATTTCCAGCCAGTCAAGAAGTTCCGATGGATGAAGTTCCAGGGAGGCATAGCCTTCCCGGTCGAATGCCGAGGCATAGCCTGCGGTCACTATCTCTCTTGAGTCTACGATTATGAACATATCAGCCCCTTGGATTTTACCAATGTAGAATCCGTAATTTTGGAGCTTCACAAGGTCAACGTTTCTTCCCTAACTCGACAACTATTTCAGAATTTATAGTGGGGGAAGTTCTTATATCCACATAGAAAACTAAATAAAAAATCACGGACATTACCAATAAACTGAGAGAAAAATTTATTAAAATGCCGGGGACCGCGTTTTTCCGCAATCCTTAATAAGATGTAACACTGATATATACAAAAATCGCCGCCAGACAAGGCGGCAATTTCGTATTTATACTAGAGATGTGGAAAATGGTTTACGTATCGGCAGCTAAAGCCTGGGCCAGGTCTGCGAAGGGATCGGAGGGGGCCACCTGGTCTGCGCGCTGTCTCAGCGCTTCGTAAATCTTGGGCACAAGTCTGCAGGCCTTTTCCAGTTTTTCGTCGCCCGCAGTCTGGAAACCGCCCATCAGGCGGAGATCCTTCGTATCTTCATAGTAGGATATCAGCCCCTTGATCCGATGGATCAGTTCCTGCTGATCCTGTGTCCAGGCCCGGTCGGCAAGCCGCGAGGTGGATTTCAATACGCTGACTGGCGGATAGTGGCCGGCCTCAGCAATCTGACGATCCAGTACGATGTGCCCATCCAGAAGACCACGAATGGCATCGGAAACCGGATCGTTGTGGTCGTCACCGTCAACAAGAACGGAAAAGATCCCTGTGATTGAGCCCTCGCCGCTGCTTCCGGGTCCGGCGCGTTCGATGAGGCGGGCAAGATCAGCAAAGACGCTTGGCGGAAACCCGCGGGCGACAGGAGGTTCTCCAGCCGCCAGAGCCACATCCCGTGCCGCATGGGCAAATCGGGTGGCGGAATCCAGAATGAGCAGCACCTTGTGACCTTGCGCACGAAAGTACTCGGCAACGCTCATGGCCGTCTTGGGCGCAAGCCGGCGCTGTATGGCGCTTTCATCGCCAGTCGAGGCGACAACAACGGAATGCGCCAAGGTCTCGCCCAGGATGTCGTCAATGAACTCGCGCACTTCGCGGCCGCGTTCACCAACGAGACCGACCACAACCGTGTCAAAGTCCCCAAACCCGGCCAGCATGCCAAGAAGTGTGGATTTGCCAACGCCGGAACCAGCAAAAACGCCGACACGCTGTCCGACGCACAGTGGTGTGAACAGATCGATCACCCGCACACCGGTTCGAACGCCTTCGGAAATCTTGCTTCGGTTCATCGCCGGTGGCGGTGCGCGGTCAAGAAGAAACGCTTCCACACCATGGGCAAGCGGCCCTGCCCCATCAATCGGTTCACCAAGCGCATTCACGATCCGGCCGCGCCAGCTCATGTCCGGATGAATGGCAAGTCCGCCCATGACCGAAGCAACGCTGCCGATGCCAATGTCGGTCACGCGCTCCAATGGCTTGATTACCACGTCCTTCTGGTCGAGCCGGATGATCTCGCCCTGCCGGATGCCGGCCCGCCCTTCGAACTGCACCAGATCGCCCAGGCAAACCACGCGGGAAAGACCGGAGACGCGGATGGATTCGGAAGAAACCTGGGTCACACGTCCGCTGAGTTTGACGGGCCCGATCTCAGTTTCCAGGGCCGCCAAAGACGCGGAGATTTGATCAAGTGCGTTCAGATACGGAGCGTTCGGCATGGCGTTCCTGAAGAGCTTTCAAGACATCGAGAGGCAGATGGTTGGATTTGTGCGAAGCGAGACGGTCAAGGCCCTGCTGGTCGGGCATTACCGGCCCCGATGGCGTGGCACTATCTTGCATGTCGAGATAGGAAACGGATGAGGCATTACCCGAAGAAGACTTGTCGGGTGATGTCATTGTTTCCCCATCCGGCCCGGGAGCCGCACCGGTGCTGTTGATGAGATCGACAAGAGCAGTTGGCGGAGCGCCCTTGCGACCAGCAGATGCCACGGTTTCACCAAGTACGGCTGTGGCAGCAGCCTTATCGGCTTCAGTTGCAGTTGGCTCAACACCAGGCTTGCGCACTGGCACAGGAACATCGCTTGTGGGCGCCGGTTCGCCGGCAGGAGCCACTTCCGCAACTTCGACGGGCTGTGCCGTGACATTTTCTTGACTGCTGTTCAGGCGATCGCCGACTTCGTTATAGGCGAGCATGGCACCCAGCCCGACCGGCCCGCCGAGTGCGAAGCCGTAAAGAGCATTGCCGGCCTTGCGGGCGTTGTCGGAAATCTCGTCGTTCGTTACCGATCGATAGAGTTCCGCAATCCCCGGAATATGCTGCAAGGGATTGATCACGTCGATGAAGTCACCGAAACTGAAAGCAGAGTTTTCAGCCTTGGGCGAAACCCCGGGCCGCGCTGCCTTGACGGGTGAACCATCCATGACAGCATTGAGGTCCATCGGCTTGCCCACCGCCTGTGTTGCATCCACCGCCGTCATGAGGTAGCCCCCAGTTCGCGAATGGCCTTCTCCTGGCTTTCATTACTGGTATCGATCATCTTCGTCGCGCTCTCAAAGGCGCGCGAGATCATGATCATCTTGGTCATTTCCCGGACGGGATTGATATTCGAGCCTTCGACATATCCCTGGCGAACGCCGTTTGTGTCATAGGTCTGCACGGGAATAACCGGCTTGTCGGGAATGACCGCCGAGTTTTCAGCACGCGTGAGCTGGGCATCGTCGGGGATCAGGAACAAACCGACCTGGCCGACAATTCCAACGTCACCCTGGGAAATCTCGCCCGACTGCGTGATCAAGGGTGTCCCGGCATCCGGATCGAGTGCAATCGGCTGCCCGCCTGCTCCCAGGATCTGTTGTCCGGTCAAGGTACGCAAGGTTCCGTCATTGCCGATCTGCAAGCGCCCGTCCCGTGTATAGGACAAGTTGCCGTTGACATCGCGGATTGCAAACCAGGCTTCGCCTTCCACTGCGAGATCAAGCGGATTGTCGGTCTTGTTCAGACTGCCGTACTGCCGGGAAATGTATTTCTCGCCACCGGTGGAGAAACTGACCTTGTCCTGAGCTGCCTTTGAGACGAGCTCTGCGAACTTGACCTCGTCTGCCCGGTAGCCGGCTGTGTTCATGTTGGCAACGTTTCTGGCAACCGTTTCCAGACGGTTCGAAAGTGCAACCTGCGCAGACAGCGCAACATAAAGAGCGGATTCCATGGATCAAAAGCCTCCGAGGCGGAAATTCTGGATGCTTGCCAACAGTCCCTCGCCCATCTGGATAACCCCTCGGCCATTGCCATAAAGAGCAAGTGTTGGCGACATGTTGCCGGACGGGCCGTTGGAAAGGTCATAGAGTGCCGAGAACCGGTTGAGGAATTTCGCCAGGTAGTCCGCATCTCCGAACTTGCTGAAATCCAGACGTTCTTCCAGGTAGGCTGCCTGCTTGTCGATGTCGGTCATCGCAAATTCTTGCGGCAGGCCAAGGGAAGTATAAACGGCCTCGGCAAGCGCGCGGTCGGCCAGAACATCGTACGCGTTGGTGATATCGGGCGCACGGCGTTCGAAATAGAGTGCCAGACGGACACCCTGATTTTGTTCACCCTCGCGCACTTCCAGTGTCTGCCGATGATACTTCTGTACAATCGCGTCCTGCGTCCGGGCAAAAGAAGTCGTCGTTTCGCCATACCGCTTGAAATTGAAGGTTTCAGCAAAATTCTTGTACTTGGTGTCGGCCAGCTGATTGGCGAAAGCGCCACGTTCGTCCGTGCCTTCTTCCAGCACTTTCCGAATAAATGCCTTCGCGTAGATCATGTCCTCCAGACCCATGGCAGTCATTGCGTAGTTGAAGATGCGATCATCAGCCAGGAATTCGTCGATGGACTTAATATTGCGGATGTTCTCGCGATAATATTCGGTCTGACGTTCGACCATAGGGTCCGCGGCGACCGTCTTCAGCGAGCGTTCCATATTGGTTCTGACCAGCTGAACCTGGCTCAATGTATTGATCATGGTTCTATCCCCATTGCGGGCCCATGGCGGGCAGGCTTTCGGGGAACACTCACTCGCAAACCTTACGCCAGGCTGACGACCGGAGATGATTTCCAATAGGCTTTCGCGCGTCAGCTTCAGGCAAGTCTCGGCCGCTAGCGTCCTCCCAATCAGAGTTGCAATCCACACCAGTTGGGAGCTGTTAGGTGACTATTCTTATCGGCCTGATCATAGCAGGCGCGTCCCTTATAGGCGGCTTTGCCGCACTCGGAGGCAAAGTCTCCGTCCTCTGGCAGCCGTGGGAGCTCGTCATTATTCTTGGCGTCGCTATCGGTGCTTTTGTCGTTGCCAATCCAATGAAGGTAATCAGAGGAACCCTGGTTGCCGTGTCGGATGCGCTGCGCAACGCAGTTCCCAACAAGCGGGAATATCTCGACGTTCTGGCACTTCTTTACGGCTTGATGCGTGAGCTGCGCGCCAAGGGCCGCAACCAGGTCGAGCCGCACATTGAAGACCCGAATACTTCTCCGATTTTCCAGAAGTATCCGTCGGTCCTGCGCAATGCCAGCCTGACAACCTTCATCTGCGATTATTTCCGACTGATCATTGTCGGAAATGCCCGCGCTCACGAAATCGAAGCGCTGGTCGACGAAGAACTTCACACGATCCACCGCGACCAGATGAAGCCGTACCACGCCATGAGCAGCATCGCTGATGCATTGCCTGCCATCGGCATCATCGCGGCCGTACTCGGTGTCATCAAGGCCATGGGCGCCATCGACCAGTCCCCTCAGCTGCTGGGCAGCCTGATTGGCGCGGCACTCGTGGGCACGTTTGTCGGCATCTTCTTCTCCTACTCGCTGTTCGGCCCGATCGCCTCCAAGATCCGCAACGTCCGCGAGTCCCGCCTTCGTACCTACATCGTCGTCAAGCAGACCCTGCTTGCCTTCATGAACGGCGCCGATCCGCAGATCGCCCTGGAGCATGGCCGCAAGACCATCTCCGACTACGACCGTCCAACCATCGACGAAGTTGAAAACGAGACGATGAGTGCTGGCGGCGCTGGTGCCGATAACGTCCAGGATCTGCAGGGAGCCGCCTAAGCCATGATCGAAGCAGCGACCGCAAGCTCCAATGCTTCCAGCTCCGAACGCGCGATGATCGCCGACAGACTGCTGGATGCCGCCGGAATTTCCGTTGACCGCCTGCCGATGCTTCCGGTGGTGTTCGACCGCATGGCCCGCCTGATGGCCGACGCCATGCGCCAGAAGTCCCCCTCACCGTCCTACATTTCGGTGAGCTACGTTGAAAACAACCGCATCGGCGACGTACTCGATGAGTTCGAATCCAATGCTCTGGTGGCCGTGCTTTATTCTCCGGAATGGGACGCCCGTGTACTCGTCGGCTTCGACCGGGACTTCATCTTCACACTAGTGGATGTCCTCTTCGGTGCTGACGGGACCGAGCCTCCCATCGATGATGAACGCCCCTTCTCGAACATCGAAACGCGGATCGCGCGCACCATGTTCGAGGTAGCCGCCAAGGCACTTGCCGAGAGCTTTGCCCCGATTGCGGAAACAACGCTGAAGATCGAGCGCATCGAAAGCCGCATGGACTTTGCGGTGGTCGGCCGGCGGAACAACCCTGCCGTGGTTGCTCGCCTGCTGCAACAGGCAATCGGGCGTGGCGGCGAAGTGTTCATCGTCATGCCGCACTCGACACTCAACCCGCTGCGGCAGCGCCTTTCCCAGGTTCTGTCCGGTGAGATGTCGAGCCGCGACAAACAGTGGACCCAGCATTTCCACAACGAGATCCAGCGCACCGAAGTCAAGCTGGAAGCCATTCTCGAAGAACGTGAAATGTCGCTCGGCGACCTTGCAAACCTCCGGGTCGGACAGGTCATCGAACTTCAGGCGACAGCCCGCTCTCCGGTCACACTCGCCTGCAACGACCAGCCCGTCTTCACCTGCCAGCTTGGACAGTTGAACGGATCCTACACGTTGCAGATCGAAGAGCTCATCCATGAGGAAGAAAAGGATCTGTTCGATGATCTCCGCAATCGTTGATGGCGTTCTCCTGCTCGCGCTTGTCGCGACCACGGTCCGGATGCTTTCCATGCACCGGGAGCTGCGCCGACTGGGCAGCTACCACGATGACTACCAGCGTATCTTCGATCAGACCGCCCTCGCGCTCGACGGCATCGAGGTCTCGATCCAGGAGATCAACGTCAAGGGTGCACAGATCCTCAATGCGCTCGGCAACCGGATGGACGATGCTCGGGAGCTGATCGCGGAAATCGACGGTCTGACTCGTGAGGCAAAGCGCCAGCAGTCCGTGCTGCGCGCGGAGCTGAAGGAGCTCTCCAAGGCGACCGCCGTCCTGCATGACCCGAAACGTTTTGCGCCCGTTCGCGACGACATCGACATCTTCGCCGACGACACTGCAGGCGAGCAGGCAGCTGGCGCCGCCGGTTCCGCTCAGTCCGGCGGGCGCAAGGAAACGACCATTCATCGCGGCCAGGTCCATCAACAGGCGCCGACACGCGTCCACCGTATCGACAATTCGCTGCAAAGCCCGTTCCGCACGGTCTCCATGAACCAGAAGGATAAGATGTAATGTCCGAAACAATCATCGATCACATCGACGCTGAAAAAGGCCCGAAAACCCGCCCGGCCGATGCCGCGAGTTTTGCCAAAGTGGAATCGCCGGAAAAGAACCAGAATGGCGATACCATCGGTGACGACCGAAATCTCGACACCATCCTCGGCATTCCCGTGAACATCCAGGTGGTTCTCGGATCTGCGACCATGCTGGTTTCCAACCTCCTTAAACTCGGTCGCGGCGCGGTCATTCCGCTCAATCATCGTGTCGGCGAACCGATCGACATCGTGGTCAACGGCCGTGTCATAGCCCGCGGAGAAGTAGTGGTCGTGGAAGACGACAACTCGCGCTTCGGCGTTTCGCTGACGGAGATCATGAGCGCCCAGGCCGGCGGTATGGATATCTGAGGTCGAATTTCTCCGGCCTCACATTCTCCGGTTTGCCCAAGGCTGTCTCCTTAGGATTGAAGTGACAAAATGATGAATTCCGCCAACGCCGCCGCAGCAACCGCTGCAAACCTGGCCAAGCCGCCAGCTCCGCCTGCCCGCCGAATGAACGGTACACAGCGCGTGGCCGCTCTGCTGCTGTCGCTGGGCAAGACGAGTTCGCAGAAACTGCTCCGGCATTTCGATCAGGAAGAAATCCGGATGATCACCGTCTCCGCAGCTCAGCTCGGCACAGTGGCATCGGAAGAACTTGATCGACTGGCCGAGGAATTCATCGAGCAGTTCTCTCATGGCACGACGCTTTATGGTTCGGCCAACGAAGTGGAGAAAATGCTGGAAGGTGTCCTGCCGGACGATCAGCTTGCAGACATCATGTCGGACGTGCTCGGCAACTCCAACCGGTCCATCTGGGACCGGTTGACCACGGTTTCCGAAACGGTGTTCGCAAACTATCTCCTGAAGGAACACCCGCAAACCGCAGCGCTGATCCTGACAAAAATAAAGCCGAGTGCAGCAGCAAAGGTTCTCGGCCAGATCAATAACCAGACGCGCAACTCTCTTGTCCGGCGCATGCTGTCGATCAAGGCGGTTGTGCCGGAAATCATGCGCGACGTCGAAAAGACAATGCATGAGGATTTTATGCTCAACCTGTCGGGCACCCTGGAAGCCGACTCCCATGCTCGCATGGCGGACATTCTCAACAAGATGGACCGCGAGCACATGGAAGACGCTCTGGAGAACTTGAACGAGGTGAAACCGAAAACCGCAGAACTTCTGAAGGGTCTGCTCTTCACCTTCGACGACATCACCAATCTCAACGCCCGGACCCGCATGGCGATTTTCGATCAGATCCCGACGGACCGGATCGTGCTGGCACTGAAGGGAACCAATGCCCAGTTCCGGGAAGTGATCCTGTCATCGCTGACATCACGCGCACGTCGTATCGCCGAACACGAACTTGCAGCCGGCGAACCGGCCGCTCAGCGCGACGTTCTGGATGCCCGCAGTGCGATCACCAACCTCGCACTGGAAATGGCGTCGCGTGGCGAAATCGAGCTGAATCCGAAGCAGGACGAAGGCGCATTCTTTGCGTAATCGTCTTTGCAAGCGGTTCGACGTGATCTGAGCCTGAACACCGGGTGGCTGGATGTCGGAAGAAGACAAGGATTCAAAAACAGAGGAACCGACCGAGAAAAAGATCAGCGATGCCATAGAAAAGGGCAACACCCCGGTCTCACGGGAAGCCCCCGTTCTGGCAACATTTATCGCGACGCTCTTGATCGGCAGTTTCGTTGTTACATCGGCATCGAGTCAGCTCGTGCAAACGCTGACGCATCTTCTGGACCTTTCGGGAGGAGTGGATCTTGGAAACAGCGCCGACGCATTGTTGCTCTCCCATGCGGTGTCGATCGAGGTCATGGTCTTCCTCGCCCCGATTGTCGCACTGCTTGCCGTGTCCGGTCTTGCGTCCGCCTTTTTGCAGAACACGCCCAGCATCGTTTTTCACCGCATCAAGCCGGATGCCTCCAAGCTCTCGCTGGCGAAGGGCTGGAGCCGCATATTCGGAGCCCAGGGCCTTGTGGAGTTCCTCAAGGCAGTCTTCAAGTTCTCCACGGTCAGCGCCATTGTCTATGGCCAGTTCCGGGCGAATGAAGCGGAACTGATCAACGCCATGTTCACAGATCCAAGCGCACTTCCCGAAGCGATCCTTCAGATATCGATGAAGCTGATCGCCGGCGTCTGCATCGTTACCATTCTACTGGTTACAGTCGACATTCTCTGGTCCCGCTCGCACTGGCGCAAGAACCTGCGCATGAGCAAGCAGGAGATCAAGGACGAGCACAAGCAGATGGAAGGCGACCCGATCGTCAAGGCCCGGCAACGCTCGCTCGCGCGCGACCGGGCACGAAACCGCATGATGTCAGCCGTGCCGCAAGCAACCCTCATTGTTGCCAATCCGACACACTTCGCTGTTGCCTTGCGCTACGACGGGGACCAAAACCCTGCCCCGATTGTTGTAGCTAAAGGGCAGGATCTGATTGCGCTGAAGATCAGGGAGATCGCCGAGGCGAACAATATTCCCGTGATCGAGGACCGGCAACTTGCACGGTCTCTCTACGCCGCTACAGAAGTTGAAAGGATGATCCCGCCGGAATTCTACAGAGCAGTTGCGGAAATCATTTGCTACGTGTACTCACGCCAGACCAAAACTGCTGTATAATTTAATGTATTTGGAGGTCCGGGGAATGCACGATATGCCTGAAGGCAACGGCACGAAACCGTCGCCACTGGAATGCGACCGGCAGCGCCAGGAAGCAATTGCCTCTGCTCTGACCGAATTTATCGAAGATCTGAAACTGGTCGATGTGGTCGACTTCGTCGCCTATATCCGAACAGACCAGCACGGCAATATCGATGAATTGATCAAGACATCGGCCGAGCTCTTCTTCAAGGAAGGCTCCTTGCGCTATTCCATGGCCGCACAGGCAGATGTCGAGTGGGAAACCACCCCGCGCATTTCCCTGGACCTGGAATTCTTCAACAAGGGTGTCTGGATCTATTTTACCGCCGTCCTCGCCTGGCCGGACAATGCAGTCAACGTTTCCTATGTTGAAGTGCCGGACGCCGGTGGCAACAAGGCGAAAGAAACGGAACTGCTGCTTGAGGCCCTGAAGGACGCCCGGTTGCGGTAGTTGCGTTTCAGGCATCCCAAATAATTTGCAGTTTGTCAGTCAACTCGTCCGCACAGGTGCGAACAGTGTGCCGGCCCGCTATTTCGCCTGCCCCATCGGCAACTTACCGAAATTCGCCAACTTGCTTCAATTCTGCCAGCCTAGCACCATATGCTGTTGGCCCTGCCGCGCGTTTCGGGTCTTCCGGACCTGGAAACTACCTGCAACTGAAACCAGAGAAACGGCGCGTATGAAGAAAATCCAGATCCCGGAGGATCCCGCCCACATGGTGACTGCAATCGTCGCCTATGCCGGGATCGCCAAACGCCTGCACGTGGAGCTCTCAAATCGGCCGATGGGTACGCAAGTGGATCTGGCAGCCATCAAGGCCGACTTGATTGCCGAAGCAAAAAGAGCGGTGCCACACGGAGATTTCGCCAAAGACGAAATCGGTGTCTACAAGACCATCTTCCAGGCGATCGACACGATTTTCGATACTGATGGCTGAAATCGGCATTCACTAAATGCCGCGAAACAAGCACCACGAATTTATATTGACCTGCCATCGCTCCAAGTCACTCTCTCAGAAGCGTCGACAAGCGCTCCATGATTTCGTGCAGGCTTTTTCCGGTCAGCCGCATTTCCCTCGCCTGCTCACCGTCTTCAACATCGGAATAAAGCAGGATTTCAACTGCGTTTTCCAAAACCTGGATATCATCGGAAGTCAGATCGATTGAGCCACTACTGCTCGATACCGGTATCGTCTTCATGGGCCTATCCTCCAAACCGTACCAGGCAAAGTCGTGCACTCTGCGCTCGGTCTATTCCGTAGGTTTTCCGAATAGTCCTGTTCCATCAAGCACAAAACAGGCCGCGGTGAGGATCAAAAAAAAAGCGCCCAGCCGAAACTGGGCGCCAATTGCCTGGGAGGCGGCAGAAGAAGTTTTTCAGTACAAGACAAGGATCGGCGGCTAGTGCGTGATCACGTCTTCCTTGTCGAAATAGTTGAATTCCTCCACCAGGACATCGTGCACCACGGGTCGGCCGAGACGAGCGTTGGTGGTTTTCTTGAGACGTTCGGTGAAAGCCTCCAGGTCGTAACGTTCCAGGCTACGGAAATCGAGGGTTTCATCCGAATAGAGTACCCGGAAGGCTTCATCCACCAGGAAAGGGTGTGGCGGCACAGGCAGGCGGCGCAATGTATCGCCATCCGCTGTGAAGACCATCTTGATCACCACATATCCCTGCAGCGTGCCATCAAACAGGATCGGCACGTTGACCGGGTTCACTGTCTCATAATCCAGCCCTACAAACGCCGGCTCATCGTCGCCGACCCTTTTCTGGGCTGCCAGATACTGCGTGGTGCCGTAACCGGACGCCAGCATGGTGGCAGACATCCAGAGGCCGGCAACGAGGGTCTTTATCATCGAGCCCTCTCCGGAAACGGTGCCTGATACGTGCCGTCGGATTCAAAGTCGATCATGGTTCTGGACATCATGCCGACAACTTCCGTCACCGCATTCATATGCAGTTGCAACAGGCCGACATTCTCATCGAGCACTTCCTTGAATTCGGCGATGTCTTCGCGCAGCTCTTCAGAATAGAACGCCGGCGGCACGAGTGTCCGAGCCCTGGACAGGTCAAGCAAAGCCTGGCTCTTGCCGTATTCGAAGATCTTCAGGTCCGCTGTCGGGTTTGCACGAAGCGCTCGGGTTTCCTCGCGCACAGCGCCTATTGCTCGGCGAACGGCGACAACCAGCGGCATGGATCGCACCGGATCGGGGGTGAATTCCTGAAGTGCGAGATCGGTCACGGCAACGTCCTGAAAGTCAACATCGTTGGCAGCGTCCATCAGGCTTTAACTCCCTTTTCAAGCGTATCTGAAATCAGGCCGGCGATACCGACACCACCACTAGCGGCAAGCTGGTTTGCGACCTGTTCGGCAAGCATCGATTTCCAGATTTCCCCGGCGGTTCCGGACCCGAAGACCGCTTCGGAGTCATCCGGAAGCATTGTTTCAACGAACTGGCTGAGGATCATCGCCTCAAATTTCTCCGCAGGAGACTTTTGGGACGGTCCTTCGTAATTGGCGGTTCGAAAACTGCCTTCAGTGGCTCCTGCCCGGTTCGTCGCACTGGCATAGGCAAGTGCAAAGCCATCTCCCGAACCACCAGCGGAAATGGACCTGAGACGGTTCGTGGCGTCAGCAAGGTTCACCGGATCGGCAGCCTTGGACACATCCAGGATCAGATCTGAAGGAGGCGAAATCGCCATGCTGGGCTCCTCGAAAAACATAAGGTGCAAACAAGGCCCGGCAGGCGACAGGGCAAGGCAAGCAATACACTTGAACCGAACCTTGTTTGCATCCTCAGGAATAGCCTGCGCAGCTTGCGGGAGGCTTGCGTCTTCTTGCTGGACGGCGACGAATATGCCCCGTTCACGCCAAGTGGCTTTCACCCGTATCTGCGGTCGAGCAGATCCATCAGGTCCCGTTCTTCTTCAGCACGCTGTTCCTCCCCACGCATCCTGGCGAGACGTTCAGCCATGAGTTTCAGCATCAACCGCTGGCGATCATATTCGGAGTTCACCTTTGCGCGTGCTTCGCTGAGCCGTGACATCTCCTCGATGATGCGTCTCAGCCGCTCGGCAGCGTTGGCGATGAACCTGTCGTGCTGTGCCAGGTCGCCATTCGAAAGGGCCAGCAGAATGCGTCTTTCCTTTTCGTTCAGCTGAAAGACCTGAGCGTCAAGCTTCTGAAGTAGCCAGGATGAAAACAGGAAAATCTGCTTCTGCATCCGGAACAAACGTTCAATATCCTGACTTTTTCTTGCCATGGAACAGGAACCTTTCACGGTCAGGTTTGCCTAACCTATCTGGAGCCAAGTGAAGTAGCCGTCGAGGAAGATCATGATGGCCTCCGCGATGACGAGATAAAGAAAGTAGAGACCACCCGCGATCACGAACGGCATGGAGATGAAGTAGACCGGGATCTGCGGTGTCAGCTTGTTGACGAGGCCGACGGCAAAGTTCACAACAACCGTGTAGACGATGAACGGGCTGCAAACCCGCAATGCCAGGATGAAGGTTCGGCCCAACTGCTCGGCGAACTGCTCCAGGTTTGTTACGGCCGCCAGCGGCTGCCCGACCGGGATCGCTTCATAGGAGGCAGCCAGCCCGCGCAGAATTTCCCAATGCTGGTTGGTGATGAACACCATCGCCGTTGCCGTCACCGTGAAAAGGTTTGCGACAGGCGGCAGGGAATCCACGCCATCGATCGGCATGCCCGGCATGTTCGACAGGCCGATTGCCATGGACACCAGCGTCGTCAAAGTCTCCAGGGCCGCGAGAAAGATGCGTCCCAGAAAACCGATGAAGGCTCCGGTCAGCAACTCCGCCCCGATGAAGCCGGCAACAGTGCCGAGCTGCTCATCCGGCAGGGACGCCTGTACGCCTGGTGCCAACAGAGGCGACAAGGCCAACGCGACGGAAAGCGCGATGAACAGGCGAACATGCACCGGCACACGGTTGCTACCGAACCCCGGGATCACCATCAGGCACGCTCCTATCCGGCAGAACAACAGGAAGACCGCCAGAAGCAGCGAGGAGCTGAAGGTGCTGAAAAAGAGGCCGCCGGAAATCACGAGACGCTTCCGAGTGCGGAAACATCCACTCCGCGTGCGATTTCAAGATGCGACAGGACCGGCAAGGTCGGGAACATGCGCTCCACGATCATGCGTACGTATGGCCGGGCATCAGGTGCCGCTACCACCGCGAAGCGGCTGCCGTCCTTCATGTGTTTCTTGACCGCGTCGGACATTTGCGTGCCGAATTCCTCCACCAGTTGCGGCTCGATGTCGAACTCGATGACGTCGCCCTTCCCGTCCCGTTTCAGGGCATTGTGGAAGGCTAGATCCCATCGGTTTCCGAGACGCAGCACTTTCAGAGGGCCGCCTTCTGCAAGGTCGCCGCAAATCTGCTGGGCGATGCGCATTCGAACGTGCTCCACCACCTGCTCCGATCTGCGGACGTGTGGAACGATCTCGGCAACGGCTTCCAGGATCAGGTTGAGATTCCGGATCGAAACCCGTTCCGCCAGCAAAAGCTTGAGCACCGCTTGCAGACCGGAGAAAGACGTGTGCGCCGGACAGATATCGTCGAGAAGCTTCTGGTACTCCGGGTCCAGCCTGTCGAACAGCTTGCGCATATCCTTGTAGGACAAGAGCTGCGGCAGGTTGTTGCGGATCACTTCGCTCAGATGCGTGAGGATGACCGTAATGTTCTCGGCCGGCGTCATGCCGCGGCGCTTGAGTTCGTCCTTGTACGCAGGCGGCACCCAGTAGGCTGGCATCCCGAATGCAGGCTCACGCGTCTGGTCAGCCGGTACCGGCAGTGCTTCGTCATTGTTCGGAATGACCAGCAGTTCACCCACTTTCAGATGCTGCGAAGCAATGATGGTGCCGTGGATCTTGATCTGGTAGCTCTTCGGATCAAGCGTCAGACTGTCGGTGACCCGAATATCGGGCACGACAAAACCATACTGCTCGGCAAACTTCCGGCGCATCTTGGCAACGCGGCGAGACAGTTCACCGGTTCGCGTCAGCAGCTCGGCGGAAAGCTGCTTGCCAAGCACCAGTTCGACCTCAGCCGATTTGAGCGTTTCCTTGACGGAGTCCTTTTCCTCAAGCTTTGCCTGTTCCTCCGCTGCGCGTATCTTGTCGTCCTCGACCTTTTTCGCCGCTGCCAAACGCCTCGGAATGGCATAGCCGATAAAGCCCATCAGGATCGCCAGCAGCAGGAACGGCAACATCGGCAGACCCGGCATCAACGCGAAGATGGCCATCAGGATAGCTGCGACGAACAGGGCACGCGGATAGCCGCCAAGCTGGCCGAGAACAGCCTTGTCGGTCGACCCTCTGGTGCCGCCCTTGGACACCAGCAGACCAGCCGCCAGCGAAACGATCAGCGCCGGGATCTGGGAGACGAGGCCATCGCCTACGGAGAGCTTGGTGAAAACGTCTGCCGCGTTGGAAACCGTCATGTCATAGCGAGTCACGCCAATGACGATGCCGCCAAGGATGTTCACAGCCGTAATGATAAGGCCGGCAATCGCGTCGCCGCGGACGAATTTGGAGGCACCATCCATGGCGCCGAAAAAGGAGCTTTCCTCCTCCAGTTCCTTGCGCCGACGCTGTGCTTCCTTGTCATCGATAAGGCCTGCGGAAAGATCCGCATCGATCGCCATCTGCTTGCCCGGGATCGCGTCCAGAGTGAAGCGTGCGCCAACTTCCGCAATACGGGTTGCGCCCTTGGTGATGACCATGAAGTTGACGATGACCAGGATCGCAAAAACAATCAGACCGATGACAAAGTCACCGCTCATCACGAATTGCGAAAAGCCGTTGATCACATAGCCTGCCGCATTCAGCCCCTCGTGGCCGTTGGCAAGGATCATGCGCGTTGTCGAGATATTGAGCGACAGTCGCAGCATGGTGGCGATCAGCAGGATCGTCGGGAAAGACGAGAAATCAAGCGGACGCTGGATCCAGAGCGAAACCATCAGGATCAACACCGACAGTGCGATCGACATGGCCAGGCCGATATCGATCAGGAATGTCGGGATTGGCAGAAAAAGAACGGCCAGGATTAGGACGATGCCTATGGCAAAGCCGACGTCGCGGCGGCTGTCCGGCGCATTGCCGGCAGCCGGCGAAAGGGAGGTGTCTGTCATGCCTTCTCTCTGCTGCAGGTCTGATACCTGGCAACCTCGCCCTTGAAGCTTGCGCGAGGCTTTTTTGAAGAAGGATTTCAGGAGGGAAGTTCGGGAAAGGTAGAGCGCTCTGACCGACGATGGTCGCTCCAGGCTCTGAAGGGAGCGGCCTTCGCACTTGAAGCAAGTCGTGTTTCAAGGAGAAATGGATGCGAGAAACGCATCTACCTTGTCATCGCGGCAAAGGCCTGGATCCATTAGCGACATGCGCCAAGGTGAAAGGTTTCGCCGACAACGCAAAGGACCTGATCCCGGCTTACAGCTTTCGCTGCAAACCGGGACGACAGATAAATTCAGGACCACGACGGCACCTGAAACCATGCAAGAATAGTCCTGCGGACCGTCGCTAGAACCCCGTTTCGATCCGATTGTAGATCAGGGTCGTCAACGAGTAGATCTGGCCGCCGATGAAAGGTCCGGCGACCACGATCATGACCAGGATCGCCACGATCTTCGGAATGAAGGTAAGAGTGATTTCCTGAACCTGGGTCAGGGCCTGCAGCAACGCAATTCCGATACCGACAATCATCGCCGGTACGATCGCGGGGGCAGATCCGACGAGGATCGTCCAGATTGCAGTCCGGACCAGGTCCAGGGCATCAACTTCATTCATGTCATTCCATCCGCTCAGGAAATGGTTACACCCGGTCCAAGCAGAACACCCTGACCGTTGTCGAGCGCGAGCACGGTGCCGTCGGAATAGACTTCAACCTTTTCCACGACACCTGTCGTGCCGTTGGCGTCGGTCACGGTCCGCCCGATCAGATCATCTACCTGACCGAACGAAAGGTTGGTCAGAAGCGTTTCCAGCTTGGCGTTCGTCTGAATAGACTGCTCAACTTGGCTGAAGCTTGCGAGCTGCGCGAGCTGTTCTGACGCGTCCATGGGATTGGTCGGATCCTGATTCTGCATCTGAGCCATCATCAGATGCAGGAAGGTGTCGTAGTCGACAGTCAGCTGCTTCTGAGCGGATGCAGTCGAGGCAGCACCCTGGGTGGCGCTGACGCCTTCAACACTGGTCATCTAATCACTCCTTAAACAACGGCCAACCTGGGGCCGTACTGAAAATTTTCTCTTGGCGCCGGCCGGGGCGCGGTCTGCCGGGTCTCCTGCGCGCGCCGGTTCTTTTCGGCCAGCATCAGGCTTGCCTCCAGCGGATAGAGCGCACGCACAACCTTCATTGCCTCGAACCACCGATCCGTTTTTGCCAGCTCCTCAACCTTGTCGAGATGCATCAGCACCTCCTTGTTCGAGAACGCCGACTTCACGGAACCGAGCACGAGATGGAACATGTCCTGAACCGCACCGGCGGCTGCCGGATCGATGATCATGGTCTGGAGAATGAAGTAGAGCTGGCGAAGCGGCGTCGTCGCCTCTTCTGGCTGAAGCACATGGGCTTCCAGCAGGAATACGGCATCATTCAGCAGTTCGATGTTGGTTTTCCGTTCGGCCCGGATCACCGCACCGTTGATGAACAGGCGTTCGCCCGCTTTCAAACCGATTTTCATGAGCTTAACCGTCCAGGCTGTCGCGGATGATGGAATTGATCTGGATGATGTCGGAGAAGTCCTCCTGCTCCCACTGGCGCAAGGATTCGACCTCTTTCAGGACCCAGATGCCGACAGAGATCAGATTGGCTCTCGTTTCGATCGGCAGTTCGTTGGCGTCGTCCGCCAGGTGTTCCAGGAAGTAGCTCCACAGGCGCCGTGTGTAGAACAGCGCGTCGACGGCTTCGGGAGACTTGACGCCGCGCTCCTGGGCGACGTTGAGCTTGCCGATCACGATCGACATTGCCTCATGTTCGTTGAGCCGCTGGTCAGAGCAAAGATCGTCCATAACCTCAGCGTAAGACAAATTGTACATGGGCCCTCTCAAGGTTGGGTTTGATACGAAAAATCAGACATTCGGCCACGATCACAGGTAGTTGAGAATGCTCAGACCCTGCATGCGGGCCGTGACCGCATAGGTGGTCTCAAGCTGTGTCAGAGCCGTGTTGAGACGCACCGACGTTTCCTCCAGATTGACGTTTTCAAGGTCGTTGATGCGCCGGTTCAGGATGTCGGTTTGAACCTTCAACCGTTCACTCGCCAGCTTGACCTGCTCCTGCACATTGCCGAGCTTGCCCATCTGGCTGGTGACATCGGCAATACCGGTGCCGAGCTTCTCGATCGCCTTGTTGACCACCACCTTCCAGGTTTCGGGATCAAGGTCCTCGTTACCGAGGTCGGACATCATCGTGTAGGCCGCGGCCAGGTCTCTGAAGGCCTGCTCGTTTGCGCTGACGGAACTGGACACCGTTTCACTCGCCGAAATACGGCTGACCATCACGTTGCTGGACGCACTCGACCAGGACGTGCCCCAGGCCGGGTTCTGGAACATCGTCTCGAAGGCACCGTTCAGATAAGTGGACATTGCCGCAGGTGTGATGCCCGAAACGCCCGGGTTGGATTGCGCCATCCCGAACTCGGTCATGAACGCTGCATCGGCGGCCAATTTGTTCGGAGACGTCGGATCGGAATAATCCGCGAAAGGTTCCTGGTCCGTATTGATGCCGGCAAAGACGAAATTGCCGTTGAGCTGGGTGTTCAGACGGGACGTCAGAAGCTCCAGATTGCCGACGGCATCCGCCTTGACGATGTCCGAACTGCCGTTGTTCTCACGCAGGGCCACAAGGGTCGCCAGAAAGTCCTGCGCATCCGTCAGAATGTCGCCCATTGCCGCCTGGCTGACATCGAGCCGCGACGCGGTAAGCGCGTTGGTATCCATGATGCCATTGAGAAAATGAAACTCGGACCGAAGCGTCACGCTTTCGCCGGTCTTGGTCCCAAGATCCAGGCCGACGTCGTATTTGCGGCCGGAGGACAGCTCGATGCTGAGCTTCTGCACGAGGCTGGACTGGTTCTGGATCTGCCGGCGAGACGCATCGGCGAGTGTGATCGTGGAGATATTGGTGGTTTTCATAACTGTTACCTCGCCGCGGCCAGAAGGTCTTCCAGCATGCCGTCGACGGCGCTGATGAGCCGTGTCGCCGCTGAGTAAGATCGCTCGATTTCCAGTAGCAGCGTCATTTCTTCGTCGATGTTGACGCCTGTCTTGTTGTTGAGGTTTTCTGCCGTCCGACTGAGAATGACGGTCTGCACCTCGACATTGCTCGTCATGGTCTTTCGGCCGGCTTCCAGCCAGCTGACGGACGAAGCGGCAAAGCCGGACAACGTGTCGGTCGGATCGAGTTCCACGCCGCTGTCGAAAACGGTGTCCTTGTCAAACGCGGAAACCAGTTCCTGCAGACGGTCGGAGAACCCGGCAGCGCCGGACGGGTTGTAGTTGTAATTGGGATCGAACGGATCGGAGATGCCGCCATCGCGCAACCTGTCCAGGTCGCCGCCCTGATCCGGATCGGCGTTGGCATTGACGACGATTTCCGCAGCAAGCCCGGTGATATGGGTGCCGGATGCAGGCACCGCCGGTGCACCGGACCACGTGAACAGGCCAGCCTGATCCGGATTGCCGCCACCGCTCTGATCGCTTTCGGCGAAGGCTTCGATCAGACCACGCGCGATTTCGTCGAGCTGGCCCTGATAGGTCACCGCGACTTCGTCGCGCAGTTCGGCAAGACCTTGCAGCCTGCCGGACTTGATCTCCATGAGAGCGCCCGGTCCCGCCACGGGAACGCCGTCCACCATCACGGAATTACCCGTGGTGGCAGCACCATAAACAATGGTCGGCTCGAAGGTGACCGCTCTGGCCTTGGTTTCAAACAGCGTCACGCCGCTGTCCGTGTAGACCACAATATCGCCATTGCTGCGGTTCAGCGTGGTAATGCCGATTTCCTCGGACAGCTTGAGCAGAACCTGGTCGCGGCTGTCGTGGGCATCGGTGACATCAGCCCCCGATTGCGTTCCCCGCACGATAACCGAGTTGAGATCTTCGAGTTGTTTCAACAGCGTGTTGATCTCACGCACGGAGGTCGCCATGTCCGCATCCGCGTTGGTGCGCACATCCTGCACCAGTGCCGTTCCGGACTGGAGCGTCTGCACCATGTCCTTGGAGGCCTGCAGAACGTCCTGCGCCTGGATCGCGTTGCTGGGATCGGAAGCATAGTTTTGAAGCGACAGCTTCAGCGCCCCGAGTTTTGCCGCAGCGGACATGTGGTTCTGGGTATCGCCGGTGGTTTCAGCGAGACGGGTAAGGCCCGCCAGGACCGCTTCCTGAGAGGATCCAGTGGAGGTGGAGGACAGGAGCGACGAATACAGCGCGCTGTCCGTCACCCGGCCGATACCGTCGACCTTGAGGCCGCCGGCCTGACCGGTGTCGGTATAGGTCTGGCTCAACAGAACGGATTTGCGCGAGTAGCCGGGGTCTTGAGCCCCGGCAATGTTTCGCGAAACCACAGAGGATTCTGTCTGCCTTGCGGCCAGCGCGGACTGGGCGACTTTGAGGGCTACAGACAAACTCATGACAATAACTTTCCGATTGGCGGGTGAGCCGTGTTAGCGGACCAGGTTGACGAGCTGCTCGAGCAGGTCGGAACCGGCCTTGAACACCTGGGAATTGGCCGTGTAGGTGCGCTGGGATTCGATCATTGAGGTGAGCTCGTTGCCGAGATCGACGTTGGAGTCCTCAAGACCACCAACTTTGATGCTGCCAAGGCCGCCCTCGCCCGCGAAACCGACCCGGACATCACCGGAATCGAATGACGTGCTGTAGACGTTGCCGGATTTGTTGGAGAGCCTGTCCGGGCTCGGTACATCCGCCAGCGGGATCTTGTAGATCGCCCGGCGGTCCCCGTTGGTGTAGATGGCAAACAGAGTGCCGTCGTCGGAGAATTCGACGTTCTTCACCGCACTCGGTGCGTTCCCGTCCGCATCAACGTTGGTGACCGTGAAATCGGCATTCAGGTAGGTCGACTGATCAAGGTCCAGGTCGAAGGTGCCACCGTTGGGAACCGCAATATTGATTGCGGTCGCACTGGCACCGGTGAGATTGCCTGTGGTGACGTCGAAGGTCAGCGTCTGGGTATTCAATGCCGGAGCAGTATAGGGAAACCCGCCACCGGGTGCGGCATCTGCCGCGTTGTAGATCGAGACTTCCCAATCACTGTCTGCAGCCGTTTCCGTGACCTTGGAGTAATAGACATCCAGTTTCACCTCGTTGCCGAGGTTGTCGTACACGATCATGGACGTCTTGTGGGAATAGCTCGCGGTTGCTGCGTTGGCGGAGGGCAGATCCGCCGCCGGTACAATCGCCGCGTCTTCACTCACGTTTACGCGCAGGAACGCTTCGCTGGTGGGAGTGGCTTCCAGCTGGTTCTGGGTGATGTTGATCCGCTCCAGACCACCAAGACCGTTGGCAACGGTTGTTGGCGCGGTGTTGCCCGTGATCGGATAGCCCTGGAGATAATAGCCGGCCGTATTCAGGAGATATCCATCTCCATCCGGAACGAAGTGACCGGCGCGGGTCAGAAAGCTTTCACCTGCCTCGTTGCCGACAACGAAGAAGCCGTTGCCATCCACCGCAAGATCAAGCTTCGACGTGGTGAAGCTGATGTTTCCCTGCTTGGAAACCTGGTACTGGGTGTGTGCCTCGACGCCGCCGGAGTTGAACGAGCCAGCCCCTTGCGAAACGACCAGTGAGGAAAATTCCGACTGGGCCCGCTTATAGCCTGTCGTGCTCGAGTTCATAATGTTTTCGGCAACTGTGCCGAGCTTGCTCGACTGTGCGTTCATGCCGGAAACGCCGGTTCGCATAACTCCGAAAAGGCCCATGACAGGTCTCCTGTGTCCAAATCAACTGGAGACAGTCAAACCGACCTAACTTGCGCGAAGCTGTTGCGAGAAAATAATTATTCTTTCCATTCAGATACTTAATTATGTAAAAATTTATCTATCAAACAAAACGAAAGCACCGGGCAAGCTGTCCGGTGCTTTTCAGAGATCAGGCGCCGCAGAATTGCTTGGACTGCCGTGTCCAGTTTCCAAAACCGGAAGCAACCATGTTGCGGATCACCGTGCAGACATACCGTTTTTGCGCGGGATCATTGTTCGGCCCCGCGTGATAGCGGGCAACAGCCATCGTCCAGGATCCCTGGCGCCGCCTCAGGTCCTTCAGGAACCTTGCCGCATATTGCACATTTGCACGTGGTTCCAGCATCTGATCCACCGAACGGAACTGGTCACCGTGGTAATGATGGTTGATCTGCATACAGCCGATGTCGATCAGCTTCTTGCCGTGCTGTTGTGCATCCATCACATCCTGCTTCGCGGCTTGCCGGCTGGGAGGAAACACGGACTTTCCCTCGATATTGAGGGCATAGGGGTACAGCGAATTGCGCCGCCCGGTTTCCGTCAGCCCGACCGCATAAAGCACGCCGAGCGGCACGTTGTACTTTCGCGCTGCCGAGATCATCTCGCGTTCGCAAACGTTCTGGGTCTCGGCAGCCGCAGGCACGCTAACGGCGAGAGCACTAAAGATAGATGCCGTCAGAAAGGCTGATGTCAGAACCTTCCTCATGACCTGTTCCTCTTGTTGTTTCAGAAGGCTGATACGCGTCTTCTCTGGAGTTTTGGCCCGGACGTCCATTTTGCTGTCCGGCACCGTTGCCGGAACTCTGCGGTTGGCCGTCAAACGGGTTACCGCCACCAGCGCCACTCTGGTTCTGGTTCTGGGCCTGAGGGCCTGAAGCGTTGCTTCCCGCCTGGACCTGGATCCGGTCGTCTCCGGCCTGGATCGAGATGGCATCAGCCTTGACCCCGGTCGCCCTGAGCATCTGATCGAGCAGTTGCCGGTCTTGCTTCAGGAGTTCCGCAGTTTGCGCCCTGCTCGTTACAAGCGACACTTCCACTGTATCACCGACCATCCTGAGAGACACTTTCACGGTGCCGAGTTCATGTGGCGTGAGCTGGATATCCAGTGTTTTCAGAACAGGACCTTCCGCCTTGGCAGTTATGCCACCGTCAAGTGATGCGGAGCTGGAAGCCATATCCTTTACCGCAGCGGCGATCTGGTCACCCACCTGTTGCGCGGGGGAGAGTCGCATATTCGGTGCAAAGTGGGTTTCCTGGCGCAGAACCTTGACGGTGCCCGCCGCTTCGTCCGGCAACATGGACCGGCCAATAGCCCCACGTCCCTCGCCGTCGGAAATTGCCTCCGGTTCGACGCCGAACTGCGCGAAGAGCGAAGACGTTCCGGTCTGTGCAGGTCCATCGGGATCGCCAACCGGCATGCCGTTGGCCTGCCCTTGCAGGAGCGAAGGCATCGGGGCTGCGCCAGACTGGGCCTGCGACGAGGGAACCTGACCGTTTTTTCCAGCCAGCACCGCATTTAGCGACAATCCCACATGCGCTGCCGAACTCTGCAACATGGTTTCGGCTTTCGGGTCCGTTTGTCCCTCGGCCGCACCATCCAGGCCTTCGCCATCCTTCGCCTTGCGTGACAGTGCGTTCTGGGAAGCCTGACGCAGGGCGTCGACAAGATTGCTGGTCGAAAACGCCGCTGAACCTGCCGCCTGTTCCTTGCCGGAACCGGTCTTGCCGTTGGCGTCGCCCGCAGCCCCGTCTGCCTGATCAGATGTTTCAGACCCGGGTTTTCCTGCCGCATCTTCGGCAGCATCGCCTTTTTTCATGTTCTGCATGACGGCCTGGAATGCAGCCGCGGCTTCCTTGGAAGAGGTTTGCCCGCGCTCGCCCGTTCCAGCGTCCGTCGACTTGCCGGACTTCGGCGCAGTCGGAACGAATGCCTGAGTGTTAACGCTCATCCTGTTCTCCCAATTGAGCGAGGGACTTTCCCGTCCGGCGCAACAGAACATTCGCAAGTTCCATGTCCGCGCTGACCCAGCTTTGATCTTCAGGAGCGTCCATATTGGTCGCGACGTTGAATTCGCCGATCACGTTGTGCGGCGGCTCCGGAAAATGCCGGACCGAGTTGAGCACGGTGTAGACGCCGTCAAGCATCGCCAGGTCCTGCGCTGTCAGGATCGACTTGTCGATCGACCACAACAGGTCTCGGTTGGCTGTAATGAACTCCGGGTCGAGACGGGTTGCCGCAAGATAGATCTTCAGGATTTCGTTTTCCTTGGTGCCGTCGACGGTTAGCGTCAGCGCTTCTCCCGTTGCCTTTCGCGCGACATTCAGATGGCCTGCCAGCAGGGCGGAACGGGCCAGCCGAAGATAAAGACCGCGCCTGCTGTCGGCATCGAATTCGTGCAGCACGTCATCCAGAAGCGCGAACTTGTCCTCGCTTTTGACAAATCCGAGCGTGTCCAGTGACAGGGCAAATCGCCTGCGGAAATCACCGGCGTAAACCGATGTGCGGAACCGGCGAAGATATCGGATGCTGAGAACTCGAAAGCGATCGACGTTGCCGGTCATCCCAGCGACGAAGACTTCCCGGCGAAGAGCAGCTTCCTCGACGAGTGTTCCAGGCATCAGTAGGCTGGCGACCTGAAGCAGTTCCATCGCCTTTTCCGGATCCGTGCGGATGTAGGGTGCAGCCTTTACCAGTGCGACATGCCCCCCCAGGCTTGCCGGCAGTTCCAGCGGATCGATCTCCGCCAGAAGAACGATCATGTCCTCTTCCCTGCCTTCGACATAGGCAAGCGACGCTTCCATGAGTTTGCGGTCGACAGCGGGTGCCGGATCGAGAGACAAGAGATACCGCATTACGTCTGGATGTCCGCCACTCAGAAGATGGATGACGGCCGCCCGGGCGTTGCGCGGTTCCTGCCACGCATCGGCTGGCAACACGACGAAACTTGCGTCCATCTTTGTCAGCAAGGCTCGCTGCGCCTGCATCGCATGGCTGTTGCCCTGTGCGATCTGCTCCTGCAAGGACTGCAGCGACCGGATCATTTCAAATGGTTCCGGATCCGAAGTCTGCTTGCCAACCTGCTGCGCCCAGCCTGCCGACACCCAGAAGACGGCCGCCATCAAGCCAAGGAGCAGACCTTTGAAGCAGGGGATCCTTATGGAGAGGCAGCGCATTACCGAGCCCCTTCCAGCAAGTAGATCTCAATCCGCCTGTTGGAGGCAGCTAGAGGATCGGACGGAACTTTCAGATCCTGATCGGCGTAGCCTTCGACCCGGTTGAACCTGTCCTTGCCGACACCTCCGCGAGTGAGCATGTAGAGAGCCATGTGAGCGCGTGCCGACGACAAGCGCCAATTGTCATAGGTCTTGCTTTTGAAAGGGCGCGCGTCCGTATGACCCTTGATGACAATCTGTCCCGGAGTTTCGGCAACCACCTTGCCAATCCGTTCAAGCAGTTTGACGAGTTCCGGGCGCGGCTCGGCAGACCCGATGGCGAACATACCGAAGTTCTGGTCGTCGGTAAGGCTGATCAAGGCTCCCTCACCTTCTCTCGTCACCGTAATCTGACTGGCGGTTTCCTCAAGAGCAGTCCCTTCAGTCTGGGCAAGGACTTCCGAAAGACGGGCGACCAGTACCTCGGCACTGCTTTCCGTGAAGTCTTCTTCGTAAGTGCCCTCACCGTCTCCGGTACCAATGACCGTTTCTGTCTGGACTTCAGCGATCACCTCGGCTGAAGACGTCTCAAGCGACTTGCCAAGCACATGAGCGACGACCTGATCCGTCGTATCCCCGTTGTCGGGAAGTGCGCCGTTGCCGACAAATTCAAAGGACGTCGTTCCGGATTGTTCCGCCATGTAGTCCCCGTTGCTAGGCCCATTTCCAGGGGCAGCGTTTCCGTTTTGCCGGGTAATGCCGGTCTCAGGTTGCGTGCCATCTTCAAACGGCGCAGCAAAGGCGAATTCACCGGCCAGAGCCTGGGTAGAAGGCGCGGAACCATCGCCCGGCAAACTTACGTCAGGAGCTGCCTCGGCACTGGCGACACCTCGGCCAGGACGGAACTGCCAGAACATCGGATCAAAGGGATCCCGATAGGCCTGCCCACCCTGAACGCCTTCGTTTTTCTGAAGACCTGTGCCGATACCCTTTGGGTTGTCCTCCCGCACATCGGCGACACGGATTTTCTGCGAAAGGGTGTCGAGTACGGCATAGGGATCCGTGAAAAGAATCGATTCCGAATGGGTCTGGGTAAACTGCCCAGAGGCCGGTGCCCCACCCATCTCCGGTGTCTCGACCACCTCCTCCAGCCTGTGTCCCTTGTCCAGGCCATCACCGAAGTTCTCATCCTGATCGACCGGCGCATCAGACCCACCCAATTTGCCGGTGAAAAGCTTGGTGCCGGCTTCGTTGGTATCGCCGTTGATCTCCGGATCGTTCAGGCCCTTGCGGTTCGGAGCCGTGGAGGCAAGTTTAACCGGGTTGAAATACTGCGCAACGCCGCGACGCACGCTGTCGTCGGTCACGTTGATCAGCCACATGACCAGAAAAAAGGCCATCAATGCGGTCATGAAATCCGCGTAGGCAATCTTCCAGACGCCATGTGGCAGCTGATCGTCTTCCCAGCCGTTCTTGCGCCGGACAATTACGATTTCATTCGGGACGCCGTCCAACATCAGTCTGCCTCCCCTTTCAAGGCTTCAAGCTGGCCGAGCCATTGTCCGAGCCGTGTTTCAATGGTTGTCTCGTCAAGCAGAGCCACCAGTTCGACCTGATCAGCATGCTGAACGTCGATCCGGTCTCTCAAGGCCGGCAACTGCTCCAGCACTCGGCTGACCAGAGTTTCCGGTCCGCGCAGCCTGATCATTTTGCCTTCCGTTTCCTCGGTCAGTTGCCGAAGATTGCCGGCAAAGGCATCGACCAGTTGGTCGACGATCTGCTCTGTCAGGAAAGGTTGAAGAAGCTTGGAAAGCGAATAGGAGATCCGCTGCTCCATCACATTGAGGAAGCCTTCGATGGAGGCGCTCACGTTGGCCGATTCACGCATGTCGAACCGGTCACGCTCGTCTTTGAGCTGCCTTGCGTGCTCCTCGCGCTCCTGTTCCAGGATGGCCTGAAAATGAGCCATCGTGCGGTCACTGCCTTCCGCCAAGCCGCGCTCGTATTCGGCCTGAAGCTGTTCTTCCAGGCTGGGTTCGGGCACAGCTTCCTCGCAAGGCTCCAGAACGTCCACGAGAGCGGGGTCGAATGCACCGAAGGACTTGAATCTGGAGGCGGACAGGACGGGAATATGGGAAGCGATTGAGGTGGTCATTAGATGCGCTCCGATTCATAGAGCCACTGGCGCAGGATCGCGGCAGACTGTTCCTCGTTGAACTCCAGCAAGGATTCCAGCTTCCGGAGCGCGGACTTGTTGCGCCGGCTGTTGAGGTCCTGCAGCATGTCGGAATGATCCGGCGGCATCAGGAAGTTCTGATCCCCGTCGACTGCTTCTGCAGTCCCTTCCGCAGCTTCCGGCAGCATTCCGAGTTCGGCCATTTCGACCTGCGGCTTGGCCATTTGCGGCACCAGTGCAGCCACGGCGGGCCGCAGACCGAACCAGATCACCAGCATCGACACGGTCAGGATTGCGAGCGCATTGATGATGTTGCCGGACTGGCGCATCAGATACTCGGTGATGCTGATCGGCGGGATCGGCTCCATGGCCCGGCCGCCGTCAATGAAGTCGACGACAGCAACCTTGACCAGGTCTCCCCGTTCTTTTTCAATCCCCGCAGAAGAAGCAACTAGTGCTTCGATTTCCGTCAGCTGTTCATCCAGTTGAGCCTGGGTCGGTTCGCCGCCAAGAGACTGTGCAAGACGGGACTTATCAACCAGAACCGCAATGGACAGACGGTCGACACGATAGCCATCCTGAGACGTCTCGATGCGTTTGGAGGAGATCTCGTAATTGACGGTTTCCTCGCGCCGCTCGTTTTCTTCGCTGGAACGCTCACCGTTGTCCGCGGACACATCCTCTTCCGGAAGGTTCTGCTCGACCGTTGTCGGTGCCGAGACACTGGAATTCTGAGCGTTCTCGTTTTCGCGAATGGTCCTGATCGAGCGCTCGGTCCGTGAGTCCGGATCGAAAATCGTCTCGGCAATCGTCTTGCGGTCCGTGTTTAGCTCCGCGGCGACACTGACCTCGAAGTTGTCCAGGCCAAGATATGGCGTCAGGGTCTTGCGAATGTTTTCCTGGATCCGGCTGCTGACAGCTGTCTCAAGGCTGGCAAGCTGGCCTGCGGAGGCCTTGGTCGGATCCTGGCCGGCCGCCAGGATACCACCGGACGTGTCGAGCACTGTAACCTTGTCGGCTTGCATGCCCGGAACACCGGCAGCAACCAGGTGGCGGATGGCATCGGCGGTTCGCACATCGTCTGGCACATCGGAACGGATGACGACAGATGCCGACGGCGGCTGCTGATCGCGCCTGAAAGATCCTTTCTCTGGCAACACGATATGAACGCGCGCTGCCCGGATCCCCTTCATGAGCTGGATGGTTCGGGCAAGCTCACCTTCAAGCGCTCGCACCCGTGTCACTTCCTGCATGAAGGACGTCAACCCAAGCGACCCCAACTCGTCGAAGAGCTCGTAGCCGGAGTTGGCTCCACGCGGGAGCCCCTTTTCGGCCAGAAGCATGCGCGCCTTGGCTGTCTGCGCATGGCTCACCATGACGGCGGAGCCTTCCGAATTGATGTCGAAAGGAATGCCGGCGTCCCGCAACGCGGAACCGATGCGGGTGACGTCTTCACCATCGAGACCCGTATAGAGGACGGTCTGTTCCGGTCGGCTCAAGTAATATGCTCCCGCGCCGACGGTCGCGATTGTGGCGAGCCCGATCAAGGCGAGCGCGATAAGTCTGCGCACTCCCAGTTCCATCAGGTTTGCCCATAGTTTTTCGGCGTGTTCACGGCCCGGCATGCATAACCCCTTCATGCACGTAACGTTCTGTTTGACCCACTATCGGAACTGGACCTTGCGCGAGCCTGTCACCCGGGCCTGAAGACGGAAATTCTGGACACAAAAAAACCGCGCCCCGAAGGGCGCGGTCCTCTTGCCTGGAAATCCGGTCAGATAAACTGGTTGGATTAACGGAACAGGGACAGAATGTTCTGCGAACCCTGGTTGGCGATCGACAGAGCCTGGATACCGAGCTGCTGCTGAGTCTGCAGAGCCTGGAGGCGGGTCGATTCTTTGTTCATGTCAGCATCCACGAGCTGGCCGACACCACGGTCGATCGAGTCGATCAGAGCGGACACGAAGTCCTTCTGCAAATCAACGCGCTTCTTGGTGGAACCGAGCAGGGTTGCGGAGTCTGTGATGAGGCCCAGAGCTTCGTCGACATCCGAGATCATGCCTTCCAGAGTGGTCAGGTCGGCAGCGCTGTCCGTCAGAGCGGAGATGTCGATGGTGTCGACAACGTTACCGTTCGTCAGAGCACGATCGAGGATACCGGTACCACCACCAGTGGTGTCATAGAGCTGGGTAGCGGTAATATCAACCGTGGTCGTCAGAACGGAAACCGCACCACCGACGCGGGTGAAGGAGCTGACGATTTCTTTCGACGTAACGGTGGTCACGTCGGAAGACAGCCAGTTTTCACCGTTGAAAACAGCGGATTCGGCAGTCGACTTAAGCTGGTTCTGCAGTTCGTTGATGTCGGACTGGATCTTGCCGCGGTCGACACCCGGAGTACGGGCAGCAACAAGCTTGGCTTTGATTTCGTTCATGACATCAACAGTGCTGTCCATAGCAGTGTACATGACGTCGACGGTCGCAGCACCCAGACCCAGAGAGTCTTCAACGGCGCTAAGAGCCATGTTGTCAGAACGCATGGTGGTTGCGATGGACCAGTAGGCAGCGTTGTCTTCCGCGCCGGCAACGCGATAACCGGTGGAGATGCGGTTCTGCGTCTCTGCCAGGTTGGCGCTGGTGTTCCGCAGAGTCTGCAGAGCGGTCATTGCGGAAGCGTTCGTCATCAAGCTAGACATGATATGTCCCTTCAATGTGTCAGTGTGTACTGGATTGGATTGGGACATGCCGGGTTTGCACCGGCACAGCAGGAGCAGCGTCATGCTTTTGAACCGTGGGTAGTTTGGGGTTCAACCTGCTGTGAAAATGACCCTAGCGGCTCAATCTTGCGTGAAGCTTACGTCGATACGGGCAATTTGATCTTTTTCGAATTTCTCCAAGACCCAATCTTGGACCAAAAGATATAGTCGCGCACGATCTTATCGCCAAAAACAAAAAGGCGGAGCCTTTCGGCCCCGCCCTTTGGCGCCCCGACGCCCCCCGTCGGTTACAAGAATGATCGCACAAGACTACCGACCAGAAGGTTCCATCCGTCGATCAAAACAAAGAACAACGCCTTGAAAGGCAACGATATGACTGTTGGTGGCAACATCATCATACCCATGGACATGGTGATCGTTGCGACGATCATATCGATCACGAGAAAAGGCAACGCGATCAAAAATCCGATTTCGAAACCCCGGCGCAACTCGGAAATCATGAAAGCCGGGATCAAGACACGCAGTTCAACTTCCTCTGCAGAGGCCGCTTCGTTTTCTGTCACGCGGCCGGCCGCAAGATCATCAAAGAGAACGAGATCTTCTTCGCGCACCTGGCTGAGCATGAAGTCCCGGAAGGGTGTTGTGATCCGCACATAGGCCTCTTCCTCGGAGATCTCGTTGTTCATCAGAGGCTGAACACCCTGCTCCCAGGCTTTGTCGAAGGTTGGAGCCATGACATAAAAAGTCATGAAGAGGGCCAGCGAAATGAGGATCAGGTTACCCGGTGTTGTTTGAAGACCGATACCGGACCTCAGGAACGAGAAAGCAATCACGAAACGGGTGAAGCTCGTCACCATGATCAGGATGCCCGGAGCCAGAGAAAGCACCGTCAAGAGTGCAATCATCTGGATGATACGGCCGCTGGCACTGCCCTCTCCTGCTGGTAGCAACGCAGAAAGATCGGGCACCTGGGCAGCCGCAGCCCCCGTCATCGCGACCAGTACAAGGCCGGCAACAAGAAGACGGCTCATTGAATAACCACCGATTCCAGAATGACTTCGTTCACCTGACCTTTGGTGCGTGTCTGAGCGCGCTCGGTGAGATCTTCGCGAAGATGCTGCAAACCGATACCACCTTCCAGATGAGAGAGCGTAAGCGTGCGCATGTAGCCGAGAAAATCGTCCTCGACCTTTTTCTTGAGCACACCAACATCACCGTCCGGATCGTCTTCCAGAAGAATTGAAGCCTGCAACCTGATCCAGGCATCTTGCGGCGACGCCAGATTTGTCACGAGCGGTTCAAGCGTCTGCAGGCGTGTCGAAGGCGAAAACGGCAGCGTTTCGGTGAAGCTCTGTTGCTGGCGAAGCCGGCCATGAACTTCCTCTTCCGTATAGTCCGCAACATATTTTGCAAGGCCCGCTCCAGCGCCACCGCCAATCAGCGTCAGGAGCACCAACGCCGCGACGAAACCGGAGCTGCGCTGATTTTCCCGCGCACCTTCAAAAGGAACTTCAATGATATTAGGCATTTGGGTCTTTCCGGTACTTTCAGGAAGGGCTCAGAAGGGCGTCACGATGTCGTAGATCTGCTGCCCCCAGGCCGGTTGCTGAACCTCGGTGATCCTGCCGCGGCCACCATAGGAGACCCGCGCTTCGGCAATCTTGTCGTAAGGAATGGTGTTGTTGGCCTGAATGTCCCGCGGACGCACGATTCCGGCGATTTGCAGGATGCGCATCTCGAAGTTGACGCGCATTTCCTGCGAGCCGGAGATCACCAGGTTGCCGTTCGGCAGGCGGTCCGTGACCACGGCCGCAACGGACAGCTGGATTTCTTCCGACCGATCGATAGAGCCGGAACCCGCGGAACCGGAGCCGGAATCAACGCCAAGATTGCCGCTGCCACCATGCCCGATGCCATCCCAGTCGTAATCCATGGTGCCGCCCCAGCCGATATCGGAAGTGCGGCGGCGATCCGAACTGTTGTCCATGTTCGCGCGGTCATTGATCTGGATGGTCACGGTCAGCACATCACCGACTTTCTTTGCACGCGGGTCTGCAAAGAAATTGTCGCGACCGCTGGCCCACAAGGAGTTGTAGTCCTTGACCGTGCCCTGCCCGAAAGTACTCAGCGGATAAGCTGCCGGCTGTTGAACGGCAAGGCCGTACCCGACCGGAGACATCTCCGGTGCGCGACCAACGTCTTCCAGCTGCCCGGCACAGCCGGTCAGCATCGCAGCTCCTAGGGAGATCACAAAAGCGCGCATCAGAAACTCCGTTGTATTTCGGGATGGGTCAGGCCCATCATCGATTGGGTCAGCTGGGCAGCACGGGAAGGCTCCATCTCGTCGAGAATGCTGCTGGCAACACGGGCCTTCAGTTTCAGGAGAACGCCAACGGCGGCTTCCTCGTCGGTCGTCTGCAGCTGCGCCGCAGCTGCTTCCGGACGCATGCGCCCGATGATTGAGACGACCTGATCCTCGACTTCGTTGAGAAGGTCTTCGCGCCGCTCGACCCATTTTTCGAATTCGCGCTCTTTGCGCTGCAATTCTTCAATCCTGTCCCGGAGGCTTGCCTCCAGGCTGATCAGTTTCCAGGTCTGCCACTTAATGCGAGCATCCGAAGCCGCTTCGGCGATGTTCTTGCAATAGAGCTCGCTGTCCTGTGGCGGTACGGGCGCAATCGCGCTTTCGCGTGCCTGGGGCTTCTGGCGCGGCGCCTGGGCAATGGCCTGGCCGCCGAATGTGAGCGAAACTGCCGCAAGCACCAGAAGCGTGAGTGTGCGGCCGCGGTCCAAATGTCGTGGCATAAGGCCTTCCCTTGTGCAGAACCTCTTTGACCGCACAATCGGAGATCGAGCTTGCGTGAGGCTGTCGCAAAAAAACGCCGCTTTAAAAAGCGGCGTTTCAGAATTGCTCACATGATGGAGACATCTCCCCGGCCTTCAGGGGTTCAGACCACATGAGTGCTGGTTTCCCTGTTGGGTTAGGACCAAGTCTGACTTATTGCACCACGAGTTCCGCCTGCAGCGCGCCGGCTGTCTTGATCGCCTGAAGGATGGCGATGATACCGGTTGGTCGCAGACCGATCCGGTTGAGACCCCGCACCAGTGTGGGCAGGTCCGTTCCACCGACAACAGCCAGTTGACCACCGCTTTCCTGAGCATCGACATATGTTCGTGGCACGACCACTGTCTGGCCATTCAGCGAAAACGGCGACGGCTGCGAAACCTCGGGTGCTTCCGATATACGAACCGTCAGATTGCCATGGGTAATCGCAACGGTCGAAATCTGCACATCCTTGCCAATAACCACAGTCCCTGTTCGCTCATCGATCACGACCTTCGCAATCTGGTCAGGCGTCACCCGAATAGCCTCGATTTCCGCAATGAACCTCGTGACACTGATGTTTTGCGGAGGCGTGAGTACCACAGTGCGATAGTCGCGCTCCTTGGCCACCTTGATGCCGTATCGCTCCCTGGTGAACTGGTTGATCGCATCGGCAATACGCACTGCGGTGCGGAAATCCGGATTGGAAAGTTCGAGAACCAGGTTGGGTATTTGCGAAAATTTAGCCGGCAAATCTCTTTCGATGAGACCACCGTTTGGAACCCGACCGACGGTCGGTATCCCCTGGGTCAGGCTTTCCGCCTGCCCCAGCTCCGAGAAACCGGATACTGCAACGGGGCCCTGCGCAACCGCGTAAATTTGCCCGTCAGCTCCCAGCAAAGGGGTAGCGATGAGAGTACCCCCGGCAAGTGACGTCGCATCGCCAAGCGAGGACACACTTACGTCGATCGTCGATCCCTGACCGATAAAAGACGGCATTTCGGCGGTCACGACAACGGCTGCTACGTTACGCGTCCGCAGTCGCGCATCGCGTACGTTCACCCCCAGACTGTCGAGCATCGATTGCAGCGATTGCTCCGTGAATGGGGAATTGCGTAACGTGTCGCCGGATCCTTTCAGACCGATAACGAGGCCATAGCCGACAAGCTGGTTGTCGCGCACCCCTTGCAGACTGGCGATGTCCTTGATCCGCACCATGGACATTGCCGACACCGGCAAGGCCAACAGTGCAGCCAGAACAAAAACGAGTAACCGGGTCATAAAATCAGTTCTCCACACGTATGGTGCCGTCTTCTTGAACCCGCCCGGAAACAACCAGACCGCTATCGACATTGCGTACGCGTACGAAGTTGCCGGCTCCGCCGTTCTGAAGAGCTTCCACCTGCATGATGATCACCAGCCCCTGCTCACGGAAAACCAGTCGCGCCGGCTCACCACGACGAACAAGGACCGGCTTTTCGACCGAATTTATCGGTACGGGCTGTCCTGGAAGCAACGTACGCCGCGCAACCATGCCAACCAGTTGGCCCCTGTTGGTAGACACCGCGAATTGCTGTGCTGTCCGCGTTGGAAACGATCGTTCGATCAGATCCTGGTGAGTGATTTCGGTTCCAGCCGGTATTGTCTGGCGCGGAACCGGCAGATCTATGCCTCCGGCTGCTTTCGCTGCCCCGGTGCTGAAGATCATGACCAGCACCAGGAAAAGGGATCGGATCGTCATCACCTTCTCCCTGTTAGCGAATGCCGTTGGTGACGGTACCGGCCATCTCGTCGGCGGCTTTCATGACCTTGGAGTTCATTTCATAGCCGCGCTGAGCGCTGATCAAGGCAGTGATTTCCTTTACCGGATCAACGTTGGAGCTTTCCAGATACCCCTGGCGAACCACGCCGAAACCCGGATCACCCGCAACACCGGTAACAGGCGTGCCAGAGGCCTCGGTTTCACGGAAGAGGTTGCCACCCACTGGTTCCAGACCGACATCGTTGGCAAAATTGGAAAGCGTCAGTTGTCCGAGTTCACGAGGCGTCATCTCGCCATCGACCTTGGCATAAACCTGACCCGATTCATTGACGACAACTTCAATGGTTTCTTGCGGAATAATGATCGCCGGTTCGACGGCATAGCCGTCAATGGTCACCAGTCTGCCGTCGGCATTCTTGTTGAACGAACCGGCTCGGGTAAACAGTGTTTCGTCATCAGGACCGGTAATTTCGAACCATCCCCGCCCGTCAAGCGCAACATCGAACTGGTTGCCGGTGTTGGTCAGCGAGCCTTGGGCATGGAGTTTGCGGATCCCGGCGGTACGAACGCCCAGACCCAGCTGAGCACCTTCCGGTACAGGATCTTCACCACCCCGGTTCGGCACGCCCTGCAGGCGCTCGGCCTGATAGAGAAGGTCTGAGAATTCCGCCTGCGAACGTTTGAAGGACGTGGTGTTCATGTTGGCGATGTTGTTGGCGACCACTTCGACATTCGTCTGCTGGGCGCTCATGCCGGTCGCGGCGATAGCAAGGGCTTTCATGGATTTTCTCCTGGTAATTACAATCGCTTATCGAGGCCAAGCCTACGATCAGATCGACATGCGGCTGATTTCCTGATAGGCGCTCACGACCTTGTCGCGGATGGCAATTGCGGTCTGGAGGGTCGATTCAGCAGCCATTACGGCCTCGACCACCTGCTGTACCGACGCCTGTCCGTCGACACCTGCAATCGATACCGCTTCGCCTTGCTTGATCTTGTCGATCGCATCGGTCGAAACTTTCGCCATCGCATCGGAGAAACTGGTTTCGCCCACGGCGCCCGTGCCGCCAAGATCCGGCGTGCTCGCCGTGTACCTGGTTGTGGAGGCTGCTTTCAGGACGCCGTCGGTCGACGATGTCAGCGCAGAGATTTCATTGATCATGATCAGTTCCTCAACAGGTCAATGTTGCGCATGACCATCTCGCGGGCCTGCGTCATGACTTTCAGATTGGCTTCGTACGAGCGGTTGGTTTCGCGCATATCGGCCAGTTCAAGCAGCGTGTTGACATTCGGCATCTTGACGTAGCCGTTCTCGTCCGCCGCCGGATGGCCGGGGTCGTATTCCACCGCGAACTCGGCTTTGTCCTTGCCGATGTCCTTCACGGACACCAGGTTGGCCTGGACGGCGCGGTTGAATTCACTTTCGAACGTGATGGTCTTGCGCCGATAGGGATCATCGCCGGCTGCTTCACCGGTAGAGCGGGCGTTGGCGAGGTTTTCGGACACAACTCTCAACCGCTCCGACTGCGCTCTGAGACCGGCGCCGGAAATCTGCAAGGTTGCGGAAAGCGGATCAGACATGATTGTTTTCCTTTAGGATTTCACTGTGGAGAGGTACATGCGGTGAAAGGACTTCGCGATACTGGCGTTCAACGAATGATCGCGCGCGACCTCTCCTGCCTTCATGAGTTCCTGTTCCAGGCTGACGGAGTTACCGGAATGCGTGACCGTCCAGCTGTCCGCCTTTTCGACATCGGACTTGCGCGCGGCTTCCATGGTCTGACCAAGATGGCCGTCATGGGTTGCGGTCATGGCAAGCTGGGTTTTGCTGATCACGGTTGTGAACGGTTCCAGGTCCTTGGAGCGGAAGCCTGGCGTATTGGCGTTGGCAATGTTTTCGGCAATGGTCGCCTGGCGGACGGACAGCCAGTCATTGCTATTCGAAACGAGTTTGGTCAGGAACACAGGTTCCATAGAAGACCTCCTATCAGCTCAGGTTGCCCCAAGGGATAGTCAGCCAAGCTTGCCCGAAACTGTTCGACCGTGATGATTTGGCAGGGTTCCTTCCCGGACGCCTGCGACGCAAGTTTCACGCAATCTTCGGTGTGCATGCATTACCGGTGCGGGCGCCCCTGCCCTTTCAGTATTCGGTATTAGGGAGAAGCGTATGAAATGTCTGCAGCCGCCGACCTGCGCAAGGAAAGCAGCCAGACCCTCGGTCCAACAATTCATATGTCGCGCCTACATGATGCACCGTGTCCAGCTGGCGAAGGCCGGGCTCCTGCAGGCTGCAATCGCTGCTTCAGTTGCCTGCCTGGCTCCAGAAGCCTCAGCCCAGACCACGAACTGCGATGCCTACGCAAGAGCCTATGCAGATGCGCATATCAACCCGGATCAATCGGACATGCCGATCGTCGACGGCGCGATGGAGGGAGCCGTTGCAGGTGGCGCCTGGGAAGGCCCAAGTGGAGCACGCAGGGGTGCATTGACGGGCGGTGCACTTGCCGTGCTAGACAACCTTGGCAGTACACCGGCTGGATGGCGCGGTTTGTATGATCTTGCATATCGCCTTTGCCGGAACGCACAATCACCAGTCACACACCGCCCCTCGACGCTGGGAGATCCCAGCTATCGGCCCGCACTCCCCGGTTCCGGCAGACCAGAGCCGTTAAGGCCAGCTGGACCGCTTGCCCCATCAAAACCCAACAACTGAGGTTGTGCCATGTTTTCATTTCTGTCTTCGAAACGGGACTCCATTGCCGCAGCAATTCAGCGTCGCCTGCATCCGCGCCAACGCACAAGATTGCGCCCCGCGAAACTTGCGAGTCTGGACAATGAATTTATTTGCGATTGCACGATCAGGGACATTTCCGATGGAGGTGTCCGTCTCGTGCTGAACGAGGTTACCGACCTGCCGGAAGAGTTCTATGTCTTCGATGCCGTCCCCAAAACCGTTGCCGAAGTGCAGCTGCGCTGGCGCGACGGACTGGCCGCCGGAGTTGTCTATTTAGTTCCACCTGCAAGTATCCGGCACTTCAAGAACACCGGCGTCAGAAAACTTGCACAAAGGCTTTATGCTCTGGATGGCTAGGCCCCGAGTAATTGTCCTACAAATTTCAAAGCAGCGAATTCATTTCCTTGCCTGAATGGTCAATAATTCAAACAGCAGCGACATAAAGAGACTCCAGAAGCGACGTATTAGCTTTGCAAAACGTCGTGGCAACTCATTAAATCTAGTATTTTATAAAATTCGCTTGTAAAACATGCGCAGGACACAACGCCGGTCTCGCCGATCAAGTTCGATTGGAAAGACCCGACTGCCTGAGTCTGTTGAATGGATAATAAAAAGCGTAATTTCTTCGAACTTCCGGACAAGGTCCTCACATCCCTGCCGACGGGGGCAGTCAAAGATACGGTCGAACATCTCGGTAGAAAGATTGCGCGGGGAGAATATCCGACAGGCGCGATCCTTCCGCGTGAGGACGAACTTGTCGACAGCCTCGGTGTTTCGCGAACTGTTGTCCGAGAAGCCATCAAGGTGCTTTGCGGAAAAGGGCTCGTTCGAACGGCACGCAGATATGGGTCTCGGGTCTGCCCCTTTGACGACTGGAACCTTCTCGATCCGGACGTCATTCGCTGGCATGACCCAAGAAGTCCGCAGACTGCGAGAATTTATGCGGAAGCAACCGACCTCAGACTGATTTTCGAGCCGGAGGCCGCCGCCCTGGCAGCCGTCAACGCAAGCCGGGAGCAACGCGACACCATTCTTGCGGCCGCGCGTGCCATCCATCCTCTGGATGGTCAGGAAAGCATGATCGGCGCCGACTACATGTTCCATGCCACGATCCTGCAGGCCAGTGGCAATCAGATGCTTTCCCAGCTCCAGAATCTGATCTACGCGGTCATGCTCTTTTCCTATGCCGCCTCACAACGAACTCCTCCGGAAGAAAAGATTGCACGTCGCAATCACGTCGGCGTTGCTGAAGCGATCGATTCCGGAGACGCAGAACTGGCACGTGGACGCATGAAAGACATGCTGGTGCAAAACAAGGCCATGGCGGACAAACTGGTCGCGTCGACCCTCCAGGAGTGACCTGGTTGCCGGCAAACCTGTTGGTCTGTCTGGCAAACAGAGAGAGACACCGGTAATTTCCTGACCAGATACCCACTCCCTCTAGCGCACCTATGGAATGGCGCCTGCGTTTCCACATTTGTTGGACAACTGAGAATTTTCCCAGCAGACTATGGAAAACCAACAATGATGGCCTAACGGCCAACCTGGGAACGCCATGAAATTCTATTCAGAAACCGAATTGTCCTCCGGCACATTTTTGGGCCGTGTCTGGCGACCCGATGTCAGGGGGCCCGCCGTCGTCACGCTGCGCGAAAACCGCGTTTTCGACATCACGTCCGCAGACGCCCCCACCGTTCGGGATATTTGCGAACTAACGGAACCGGCTGCCTATGTTGCCGCAGCTAAAGGAGAAGATCTTGGCACTCTGGATGAAATCGCGGCTGGTACCTGCAGCGATCTCGCCAACCTGCATTTTCTGGCTCCCTGCGATTTACAGGCAGTGAAGGCATGTGGCGTGACCTTCGCAAACTCCATGGTCGAACGCGTGATCGAGGAGAAAGCGGCAGGAGATCCTCAAAAGGCCGAAGCCATCCGGGCACGGGTAGGTGCAACCATCGGCGACAGCCTGCGTAACCTGCGAGCCGGATCCGAAGAAGCTGCCAAGGTCAAACAAGCGCTTATCTCCGAGGGGCTCTGGAGCCAATACCTGGAAGTCGGCATCGGCCCGGATGCCGAGGTCTTTTCCAAGGCGCAGGTTCTTTCCTCCGTCGGCACCGGAGCCGACGTCGGACTTCACCCAGTGTCCAGCTGGAACAACCCAGAGCCGGAAGTGGTTCTGACAGTCTCTTCAAAGGGTGTGATTGTTGGCGCGACGCTTGGAAACGATGTCAATCTGCGTGATGTCGAGGGCCGTTCGGCTCTGCTCTTGTCCAAGGCAAAGGACAACAATGCATCCTGTGCCATCGGACCGATGATCCGACTATTCGACCAGGGATATTCTCTGGATGACGTTCGACTGGCAGAACTGGACCTGACGGTGGAGGGAGCGGACGGCTTCATCCTGAAGGGGAGATCTTCGATGAAGGAAATCAGTCGGGATCCTGTGGATCTGGTCCGGCAAACCCAGGGCCGTCATCATCAGTATCCCGACGGGATCATGCTGTTTCTCGGTACCCTCTTCGCACCGACGCAGGACCGGGACGTTGCCGGAGAAGGTTTCACTCACAAACTGGGCGACGTCGTTACAATCGAAAGTCCGGGCCTCGGTCGATTGAGCAACACGGTCCGGCTTTCGACCGAATGTCCGGAATGGACATTCGGCATAAGCTCCCTCATGCGCAATCTCGCACAAAGGGGTCTCTTGTAGTCGTACGCCGAATTGCCCAGCGCATCACGAAAGCGCTCATCAGGAAACTTTCGGCCGACCTAAAGCGACGGCTGGACCATCTTCGCCGGATCAACAACCCGGTCGAATTCCTCCGCACTGACGAATTCAAGGTCAAGGCACGCCTGCTTCAAGGTCAGATCATGCTCAAACGCATGGTGTGCGGCATGACTGGCCTTGTCATATCCGATCACCGGACTTAGCGCAGTCACCAGCATCAGGGATTGATCCAGAAACTCCCTGATGCGCTTCTCGTTCGGCTCCATGCCTTCCACCAGGAATAGGGAGAAGTTGGTGCAACCGTCGCCCATGATCTTTACCGACTGCAAGATCGCATTGATCATCAGCGGCTTGTAGACATTCATCTCCAGGTAGCCACTGGCGCCACCTATCCCGACGACGACGTCATTGCCCATCACCTGTGCCGCAACCATCGCCAGTGCCTCGCACTGCGTCGGGTTGACCTTGCCTGGCATGATCGAAGAGCCGGGCTCGTTTGCCGGAATTTTCAGCTCAAAGAAACCGCAGCGGGGCCCGCAGGACAAGAGGCGGATATCGTTTGCGATCTTGAACAATGACACTGAAAGCGTCTTCAAGGCTCCGCTCAACATGACAAGAGCATCATGCGCCCCCTGAACCGCAAACTTGTTCGGAGCCGTATAGAACGGCAAGTCCGTCAGTTCCGCGATCCGGGTGGCAGACAACTCCGCAAAAAGGGGATGAGCATTGATGCCCGTCCCGACTGCAGTTCCGCCCAGCGCCAGTCCATAGACATCCTTTAGGGCAAAACTGATGCGCTCAATGTCCTGACGCAGCATTTCCGCATAACCGGAAAACTCCTGACCAAGCGTCAAAGGCGTGGCGTCCTGCATATGCGTTCTGCCGATTTTTATGATGTCGTCCCAGGCGTCGGCTTTGTCTTGCAGGCTCTTTTGGAGCATCTGCACGCCGGGCAAAAGGCGATGCGTCACCTGGAGTGCAGCAGCCATGTGCATCGCTGCGGGAAAGCTGTCATTGGACGATTGAGACAGGTTCACGTGATCGTTCGGATGAACCGGATCTTTTGACCCCAGCACACCACCGGCAAGGGCAATGGCGCGATTGGAGATCACTTCGTTCACGTTCATGTTGGTTTGTGTTCCGCTGCCGGTCATCCACACGTGCAACGGAAAATGGTCGTCAAGTTTTCCATCAATAACTTCGTCGGCAGCCTGGACAATCAACCGAGCAAGATCTGCATCCAGCAACCCCAGCTCTTCGTTTGCAAGGGCCGCTGCCTTCTTCAAAACGCCATAAGCGTGGACAAGCTCTATCGGCATCAGGTCGCTACCGATGGAAAAATACTTCAAGGAGCGCTGTGTCTGTGCCCCCCAGTATTTGTCCTCCGGCACGTCTATTTCGCCGATGCTGTCGCTTTCAGTACGCATATGCGCCTCCTCGTAAGTGGCTCAAGGGGCCAGCAAGGTTTCCGTCAGTTCACTATCGGGATCCTTCAAACCGTCTATGACATCGAAATGATGGCGGCCGGGATCCTCCTTGTAGGTGGCCATTGGCCAGGCATCCGCAAGGAGTTTCGATTGCCTTAGAAACTCCGGACGCTCCGCTCCACCGACCCAGGCGACAACCGGACAGTCAACGGCGGGCACCATCAATGCCGCACTTTCGGCCATGGCATCGTCTTCGTTCATCTGGAAGGACTTGTTCATCACCGTGTTTCTGAGCGGGCGAAGGTCGTGCAAACCGCTGATGGAAACAACACGCTCGATTCGATCCAGAACGTCTTTCGGCAACCGGCTGTCTTCGCAAATCATGCGTGTGACCAGATGCCCACCAGCGGAATGCCCGGCAAGACGGATCGGGCCACCGACGCGAGCAGCCGCCTTCGTAATCGCGACAGAGATTTGCCGCGTGATATCTGCGATCCGCGCATCAGGAGCCAGATCATACGACGGCATGCATACCGTCCAGCCTCTTGCCAGGCAGCCGCTAGAAAAATGCGACCAGGAACTTTTATCGAATCTCAGCCAGTAGCCACCGTGCACGAACACGACGAGCCCCTTGGACTTCCTCTGCGGCCGAAACACATCGAACCGCTGACGATCCCCTTCCCCGTAAACGACATCCAGATCCTTTTCGACCCAGCTTTTCCGGAAGGTTTCCGCTTCCTGCGCCCAGCGCACGATGAAATCGTCAGCGCCTGGAATATAGGCAGCATTTGAATAGGCATCGTCCCAATCAATAATCGTCATCTCACTCATTCGAAATCCTCAGGCAAACGTCGAAACCGATCGGCGGCATACTTGCACGATTTACCTAGAAAGCGGAACGGCCTGAATGCCAATCTCAACTTGTCAAACGGACTGCCATCAACCTAACGTCTGAAAAAACCAGTAGTCGGGAGGCAAACTTAGATGGTGGAGCGCTGTTCCAATCGCGTGGCCAATCTTGCGCATTTTCTGTCCAGGAACGCTGCCCGGTGGCCCTCAGGGCCTGCGGTTGTCGAGGATGGGGTCACCTTGAGCTGGTCACAAATCGATTCGCGCGTCTCCGCACTTGCCAAGGGTCTCCAATCGGAATTCGGCGTTTCCAAGGGCGACGGCTTGCTGGTCCAGGCCCAGAACTCGCATCAGATGATCGAGATCATGTTGGCCGCATTTCGTCTGGGAGCCATCTGGGTTCCCTGCAATTTCAGACAGGCTCCGGGCGAAACGGCCTATGCTGCGGTAAAAGCGAAGGCGAAGGTTTTCCTGTGTGACGCTGATTTTGGTGCTCAGGCCGATGCAGTGCGAAACGCCAGAGATCAGCTGACAGGATGCATTACAATTGGAGCCAGCGACTTTGGCACAAGCTATGAGGATCTCCTCTCCCGTTACCGGGGACAGGTCCTGCAGAACGAGGCAGTGGACTATAACGATCCCTGTTGGCTGTTCTTCACCTCAGGCTCAACCGGCCGCCCGAAGGCGGTTGTACTCAGTCACGGGCAGATCGGATTCGTTTGCGTCAACTACATGGCAGACCTGTTGCCCGGGACGACGGAGCGCGATGCGTCGCTGGTCATAGCTCCATTGTCACACGGTGCAGGGTTGCAACTGATTGCCCAGCTATCAGCTGGTTCCACACATGTTCTCCTGCCCGGAGGTGGCTTCAATCCTTCGACTGCATTCGAGTTGATCGAAAAACACAAGGTCAGCAATCTCTTCACCGTTCCCACAATCGTCAAACGCCTGGTGGAAGACCCTTCTGTTGATCAGTACGATCACTCGAGCCTTCGTCACGTCATTTATGCGGGGGCTCCCATGTATAGGGAGGACCAGAAGCTGGCACTCCAGAAATTGGGGCACGTTCTGGTTCAATACTACGGGCTTGGCGAGGTCACCGGAAACATCACCGTGCTGCGGCCACAGGATCATTTTCTGGAGGATGGACCTGAGACACGCAGCGGCACATGCGGTACGGAGCGCACAGGTATAGAGGTTTCGATTCAGGACGAGGAAGGCAATCATCTGCCCCCCAATGAAACGGGTGAAGTCTGCGTCATCGGTTCGGCGGTCTGTGCTGGCTATCTGGAAGACGAAGACGCCAACCAGAAGTCTTTCCGGAACGGCTGGTTCCGCACCGGAGACATCGGTCACATGGATGAACAGCGCTACCTCTTCCTGACAGGCCGAGCGTCGGACATGTACATTTCTGGTGGCTCCAACGTCTACCCGAAGGAAGTCGAGGAAGTGCTGCTTACACATCCGGATATTTCCGAGGTCGCAATTCTCGGCATTCCGGACAGGCAATGGGGCGAAGTTGGCCTAGCCGTTTGTGTGGCTGCCCCAGACAATTCACCCGACCCTCAGGAACTCAGCGACTATCTGAACGGCAAGATCGCCCGCTACAAGATGCCTGCACGTTATCTCTTCATTCCCGCAATGCCGACAAGTGCCTATGGCAAGATCACCAAGAAACTGGTGCGGGAGCATTTGACCGAGAAAGGCCTGTTGTGAGACGGCCCGCCCCCAGGTCTCTGTCCGACATTCGTCATCCCGGCCCTTCTGCCATCAATCGGCTCCCCCATGCCAGATGTCTGGCGAAACCATTGGAAATCTCCCTGGCAGAGCAAACTCCCTTGCTGGAGGCGCTGGGCCGCTTCGCCACGCACCAAGGACTGAGCTCCGCCGTTCTCGATCTTTCCGGGCTCACGCTCGAAGCGTTCGACTTCGTAATGCCTGCCTGTGCAATCGATGACAGACATGCAGCCTGGTACAGCGACACGCACTCCTCGAAAGGCGCAACGCTGGAGTCCGCAGTTGCCATTCTCGGGATACGAGATGGTGAATGGTTCGCTCATGTACACGCCTCTTGGCGTGAGGAAGAAGTCGAGCACCTTGGCCACTTACTGCCGCATACGCTGAAGGTTGCGCATCAGGGGGCCATCAAAGGGTACGGCCTGCAAGGCGCAGCCTTCGTGGCATCGCTGGATCCGGAAACCGAATTCACGTTGTTTCGTGTGCAACAGGATGACGAACAGTCACGGATAACCGACTACAATGCGCTTATCACCACACTCGCTCCGTTTGCCGACCTGACGGACAGCATCCAAGAACTCGCAAAAGAGCTGAAAGCACCCTCCTACGAAGTCTATGGACTGGGCAGTCTGGCCGGAGCAGCGTTTCGCGACGCCCAGCCGATGACAGGTCTGATCTCCGAGATACTCCTGACTGAAAACGCTGGCGCGAAACCGGATCAAGAGCTTTGCGTCCCAATCCGCGCCGTTGATCTCGAAGGTGGACTGCATCGGGGCATTCTAACCGCTGGTGGCGCGCCGACTTTGATCACCTGTGAACTGCTGATCATGACCGGATCGAAGGATGACCTGAATCCGATATCGGAGACGGATTGAATACGGCAACTTGTTCGAGGCCAAGAACAGTAAGAGAACATTTACCCTTGCAGAACACAATGAGAACAGGTACCATGTTCTTGATTTGTACCAGATGTTTTCTCGGTCAGGGGACGCCTACATGCTGACGCGCAAGCAGTACGAACTGCTCATGTTCATTCACGAAAGACTGAAAGAAACCGGTGTGCCGCCGTCTTTCGACGAAATGAAGGATGCGCTCGACCTGCGCTCCAAGTCCGGTATTCACCGCCTGATCACCGCGCTTGAAGAACGTGGCTTCATCCGGCGCCTGCCGAACCGGGCCAGAGCCATGGAAGTTGTTCGTCTTCCGGACTCCATCGCACCCGGCCTGGGCGCTCCACGGCCAAGAGGCAGCTTCTCACCTGAAGTCATTGAAGGCTCACTCGGCAAACCGGAGCCTGAAAAAGCTGCACCGGTGCCGGTGTCCAGTGTTACGGAAATCCCCGTCATGGGCCGCATTGCAGCCGGCGTGCCCATCGAGGCCATTCAAACACACAGCCATTCCATCACAGTGCCGCAGGACCTGCTTGGTCGCGGGGAACACTACGCGCTGGAAGTTCGTGGTGATTCCATGATTGAGGCGGGCATTCTGGACGGTGATACCGTGCTTATCCGCCGGACCGACAGCGCCGACAGTGGCGACATCGTGGTTGCACTTGTGGACGATGAAGAAGCCACCTTGAAGAGGCTGCGCAAGAAAGGCGCTTCCATCGCTCTTGAAGCAGCCAACCCGGCTTATGAAACCAGGATCTTCGGTCCCGGCCGCGTTCGTGTTCAGGGCCGCCTCGTTGCCCTGTTTCGTCAGTATTGACCAGTCACTCCTCTGCGCGCGCTTCGGCCACCGAGGCGCGCTCGGCTAGACGCAGGCTGTCTCTCGTTACCTTACCCTGGTGATGCCAAGGGCGCGGTGGGTCAGGGATGGCAAACTTCAGTTTCTCGATTTTCAGATTTTCCTTTGGCGGATGGCCCGGTCCACTGGCACCGCTCGTAGCATTCGCGGCCTGGCTGAAATCACCGGGCGATAGCCAGATGGAGACGGCACCACGTTCGGTGCGCGTACCATGATCCAGGACGAGGGCTGCGCCGCAGCTCTCCGGAGCGACAAGATCGGTCACGACCAAATCGGCATATCGGCAATCCAGCTGAAACGCTTCAAATGTCTTTGGCTGCGCGATTGCAAGAAACGATTGCCTGCCATCCAGCCGTTCTGCGTCCTCTGAATTGACGTAGGCCCTGATGACACAACCGTCGTCATCGCAATTTCTTTGAGGCGATTTCATCTTGCGCGACAAGATCGCATCATTCCTCACTCCTTCCGACTGCAGCCAGAGATCACTTGCAAACGATCTCCCCCTAGCTGCGTAACGCAAAGTTCCCGTTTCATCGCGGGCAGCTATTCGAGAGCCGCTTGCAGCAATCTGTATATCCGGAGGCCGGCTGGTGAGAACAATCAATATTCCTGCGACGAGAGGCACTCCTGCGAGCACACGCTTTCTGCCAGGCACCAACAATCCGGCAAATAATGCTGATAGCAACAGCAATGCAGCAGCCCCGTCGAGCCTTCCGGAAGTTCCGCCGCCGGCATCCAGGGCTGCGGTAAAGGAAGCAACCTTCAACAGAAGTGAAACTCCGAAAGACATGACAGCCAGAGGGAGAGCCGCAAGGCCGAAGGGCATCAGAACGAATGCAAGTACTCCCATAGGCATCACAACAAGTGAAAACACCGGCATTCCCAGCAAGTTGCCTACAAGGCCATAGGGCGCAATGCGGCTGAAGTGATGAGCTCCTATAATGCCGGTCGCCAACCCTGCGACCAATGCGGTTACGAACAACCCTGCAACCCACTTGCCGAGGTAGAGACAAGTCGCCTTGCCCCATCCGGACACTCTTTCACCAGATGACAGGGAACGATCTCGCTGCCGCCACAGGTCATATACGGCGACCAGGCAGATCACGGCAGCGAAGGACATCTGGAAGCCGGGAAAAAACAACCGCTCAGGAGCAATCAGCAAGAGTACGAGGCCAGCCAACGCTACGCTTCGCAGGGTTAGGCCGCGTCGCCCCACCAGAATTCCGACAAAGACAATCGCGATCATCAGGAACGATCGTTGCGTCGCAACCGCACCACCGGACAGAAGCAGATAAATAACGGCAGCACCAAGGGCTGAAAGCGCGGCCCACTTGTGCACTGGCCACCTGAGCGTCAGGACCGGCACCAAGCAAAAGAGCACTAAGACCGCGCCATAGGCGCCGCCGGCAAAGAGCGCCATATGCAGTCCAGAAATTGCAAGAATGTGAGCCAGTCCGGCGGCCCGCAAAATCTCTTCCTGCTCTTCGGTTATTCCGCTGCGGTCTCCAACCAGAAGAGCAACGATCAGTGCGGTTTCCGGCCCTTCCGAAAGATTGGCCCTGATGCGTTCCGCGAGGTCTATTCGAAGCTTGGCAACGGCAACGGCAGGGCGAAATTCATTTCCAGCCTCCTCAGTCTCGATGACCTCGGGGGACCCGAAACTGAAACCCGTCGCACCTATCTGCTGAAAGAAGGCCCGGAAGGAATAATCGTATCCTCCTGGAAAGACGGGACCCGCGGGGGGAAACAGCCGCGCACTGACGCTCACGGTGCGCCCCACATCAATGTCGCCTCCCGCCGGAACGCGCAAGCGCACCTTGGCGGGAAACTCGCCCTCCTCGACAGGACGCCCATTGACCGAGGATACGGCCAGTACGATCCGGTGACCGGCTGCCCCGCTGTCAATCTCTTCTATGTAGCCAGCCAGATCCGCGTTCATCTGTTCGGCAAGGCGCGGCGCCGAAACATATGCCGTGCGAAGACTGGAGGCTGCCAGTCCGGCAAAGAATGCCAGGAAGAGAACGACGGAAACCGCCACAGTGCCGCGCTGCTTCACACGCCAGAGAACCGCGCTTACCAGCACGACCAGAACTCCCAACAGAACCCAGGAAGGTTCTTCGGGCAACCAAACGTAGACACCAATTCCCCCGGCAAACGCGAAGGCACACCACAACAGCCCTTGCGAATCCCAAAGACGATCTGCTGACGCATTGTGAGCAAAATAAGTGTGACCAGCGCCCGCTAGCCTTGAACGCCGTTTCTCACGTAATTTAGGCTTGAGCACGGCAGGTGATAAATCCTCGCGCTCAACGTCAAGGGTTGCCGTTTGCGACCGGCCGGCAGAAATATCGAGCGGACCGGACCGTGACGTCACTTCAGCTCCTCGTTTTGGTCCAAGAAATGGCCGGAGCCCCTATTTAGCCTCGCCAAAGCCTGTGCTAAGACCGCGCCACCAATCCGGCGCGCTCCGCGCCGTCATACTGACAGAGACTTTCATAAAGCACCATGGCACAGAACATCGTCACGCGCTTCGCCCCGTCCCCGACCGGGTTCCTGCATATCGGCGGCGCCCGCACCGCGCTCTTCAACTGGCTCTTCGCGCGTCATCACGGCGGCAAGATGCTGCTGCGGATCGAAGATACGGACCGGGCTCGCTCCACGCAGGAAGCGGTGGACGCATTGATTGACGGCCTGTCCTGGCTTGGGCTCGACTGGGACGGAGATCCGATCTCCCAGTTTTCCCGTGTTGAGCGCCACAAGGAAGTGGTCGAGGAAATGCTGGCCAACGGCACGGCCTATCGCTGCTACTGCACCCCGGAAGAGCTTGACGCCATGCGCGAGAAAGCCCGCGCCGAGGGCAAGCCACCCCGCTATGACGGGACATGGCGCGAGCGAGACGCCTCCGAAGCCCCGGCCGGCGTTGACCCAGTCATCCGCATCAAGGCCCCTCAGGAAGGCGAGACGGTGGTCGACGATCTCGTTCAGGGTCGCGTCATGATCCCGAACAAGGACCTTGATGACTTCGTACTGATGCGCTCCGACGGGACGCCGACTTATATGCACGCTGTTGTGGTGGACGATCACGACATGGGCATCACACACATCATCCGCGGCGTCGATCACTTGACGAATGCAGCCCGCCAGACGCTCATCTTCAAGGCTCTGGGATGGGATGTGCCGGCAATGGCGCATATTCCGCTCATTCACGGGCCGGACGGCGCAAAACTTTCAAAACGTCACGGTGCCACCGGCGCCGAAGCCTATCGCGAGATGGGCTATCTGCCGCAGGCCATGCGGAATTATCTGGCACGTCTCGGCTGGAGCCATGGTGACGAGGAGATCATTTCACTCGAAGACATGATCAAGTGGTTCGGTTTCGACGCTGTCGGCCAGTCGGCTGCGCGTTTCGATTTCAAGAAACTTGAGAACCTCAACGGTCATTACATGCGCGCGACCGATGACGGCGAATTGCTGAGCCATTGGAAGGTCTATCTCGCACATGCCGAAGGCGGCGACCAGATTCTCGCCTGGCTTGCCGATGGTGACAACGAGAACACCGCACTTGCAGCACTTCCCGGACTGAAGGAACGGGCCAAGACCCTGGTCGAACTGACGGAAAGCGCCTCCTATCTGTGGCGTCAGCGCCCGCTCGACACCGACGAAAAGGCCCAGAAGATCCTGGACGACGAGGCCCGGGCGATCCTGAAGGATCTTCACGAAGTTCTTTCCAGCGCTTCTGACTGGAGCGCGGACCCGCTGGAAACTGCTGTAAAGGCCTACGCGGAAGACAAGGAATTGAAACTGGGCAAGGTGGCGCAGCCGCTACGGGCCGCGCTGACGGGCCGAGGCACGTCACCCGGCATTTATGACGTCCTGATCGCTCTTGGCCGGGAAGAATCCCTTGCCAGAATTCAGGATCAGGCAACCTGAGACAAAGCACTGCCGGATGCATTTTTAGGCAAAAGCCAAGCTTCCGGCAGTCGCTCTGGTTGGCGAAATCCGTCTTTGACCAAAGCGTTATATCGGCCAGCTTGCGGCAGTGCAGTAAATGGGCTACGCAAGACGCGAAAAAGTCTCCAGTGCTGGTCCGGCAACCGGAAACGGGACCCATCGCCTGAAGGGTCAAACCAGGACAGCACATCCGTTTAACGTAAAGGGGTTTCTGAATGGCCGACAACAACGCCAAGCTCAATGTCGGTGGTAACGACCACGCATTCGACGTTCTTGACGGATCCATCGGACCGTCGGTTGTGAACATCTCGTCCTTGTACAAGGACACCGGCATGTTCACCTACGACCCGGGCTTCACCTCCACCGCCTCCTGCGAGTCCAAGATCACCTATATTGATGGTGACGAAGGCACCCTGCTCTACCGCGGGTACCCGATCGAGCAACTCGCCGACCACGGCGACTTCCTGGAGTCCTGCTATCTTCTGCTCTACGGCGAACTGCCGACGAAGACCCAGAAGGACGACTTCGTCAATCGTGTGACCTACCACACGATGATCCACGAACAGATGAACCGTTTCTTCTCCGGTTTCCGTCGCGACGCCCACCCGATGGCAGTCATGGTCGGAACGGTTGGGGCGCTGTCCGCTTTCTATCACGACTCGACCGACATCACCGATCCGCACCAGCGCATGGTCGCCTCCCTGCGCATGATCGCGAAGATGCCGACCATCGCCGCAATGGCTTACAAGTACCACGTTGGTCAGCCATTCGTTTATCCGCGCAACGACCTGAGCTATGCGGCAAACTTCCTGCACATGTGCTTCGCGGTCCCTTGCGAGGAATACAAGGTGAACCCGGTTCTGGCCCGCGCCATGGATCGCATCTTCATTCTTCACGCCGACCATGAGCAGAATGCATCGACCTCTACGGTTCGTCTGGCAGGTTCTTCCGGTGCAAATCCGTTTGCCTGTATCGCAGCCGGTATCGCTTGCCTCTGGGGGCCGGCACATGGCGGCGCCAACGAAGCAGCGCTCAACATGCTGTCGGAAATCGGCTCCGTAGACCGCATTCCGGAATATGTCGCTCGTGCCAAGGACAAGAACGACCCATTCCGTCTGATGGGCTTTGGTCACCGCGTCTACAAGAACTACGACCCGCGTGCGCGCATCATGCAGAAGACCACGCACGAAGTTCTCGGCGAGCTTGGCATCAAGGACGATCCGCTGCTGGACGTTGCCATGGAGCTGGAAAAAATCGCGCTCAACGACGAATATTTCGTCGAGAAGAAGCTGTACCCGAATATCGACTTCTATTCCGGTATCACGCTACGCGCGCTTGGCTTCCCGACCACGATGTTTACCGTTCTGTTCGCTCTGGCCCGTACCGTCGGCTGGATCGCCCAGTGGAAGGAAATGGTGGAAGATCCGTCCCAGCGCATCGGCCGTCCGCGTCAGCTCTACACTGGTGAAAAACTGCGCGACTACACGCCGATCGACCAGCGCCGCTAAGGCCGTACACAGACAAGCGCCTGGAATTTGCAGCAGCATTTCAGCTGAATGCATATCAAAACGGAAGACGCTCGGCTTTATTGCCGGGCGTCTTCTTTATTTTGTTACCCAGCGGAAACAAAACAAATCCAAGAAATATTTTTCCCGTTCAATCGAGGCAAGGAAAAAAGCATTCACCTGTCATTATTCTTGAGAATAGAAAATATCGAATATTTTCCGAAAAATAAAATGAAACAAAAAATAAAAAACACGCACTTAAAACTCAGAATGATATTTCTCTAACTTTCCTCACTTACATATGAGATAAAGAATTAATCGTTATAATTACGCCCTAAATTCCCGTAATAGAGAATTTTCACGAATAATAAGGAATCTTTGCTTACCCTTTCAAACAAATAGCGCACATTGAATACGCTGGGGTTTCGAGGGGTTAACATGAGTTTCCTGAAGTTCGCTTCTGACTTGAAGTTTGGGGTAAAAGTCGGCGGTAGTTTTGCTGCCGTTGTTGCCCTTACGGGCATTGTAGGTGGTGTTGGCGCATACAGCGTCTTGACCCTCTCGGAGCGCATGGAGGTTGCCAAACAGTCAACTTCCGCCATTGCACAGTTGCAAAACCTGGCAAGCAAGAAGGAAAGCTTCCTGTCCTCACAGGACCTTCAGACAGCTGAAGCAACAATCTCCGACATCGGTGTGTTGAGTGCCGAACTTGAAACGCTCCAGAACCAGCTCAAGGCTGATCCCGAAGCTCAGGTTCCCGTCGCTGAAGCAGCTACCGCTGTAAAGCAATTCCGTGAGGCTTTCGAAGAGGTCGTCGGCCTGACGCAGACACAGACCGCAAAGCAACAGCAACTTGATGGCGCTGTGCAAAATCTTGAGAAGATCTCTTCGGAGATCCTCGGCAAGGCCCTGATGGCGCGAGACGGCGTCAGCCAGGACGAGACAAACGCACGCAAGACGCTGGTGCTCGCCAACAAGGTCGGCCAGGCTGCTGCCGGTTTCCAGGAAGAGGCGCTTACTCTTCAAAATCTTTTCAACGCTGCAGCCAACAACGCCAAGCAGCTTTCAGACATCAAGGATCGGGTTGCCCTGCTTGTGCCCTCTGCCAAGCAGATGGCAGCAAACAGTTTTGACGGCGTCGACCCCGGCAAGTTCCAGCAGCTTGCTGCCAAAACGGCCGAACTGGAGCAGACACTCGGCAAACTGACCGAGACGAAGGATTACATTGCGATCTTCGACCTGACAGATGCTGCCAAGGCGGGGTTCGAGCAGCTTGTTTCCGATGTGAAGGAAATCCGTTCACAGGCAAATGTGGCCATCGACAATGTCTATGCACAGGCTGACCAGATCAACCAGCGTTTCTATGTCGTCGACAGTGTCGCGGACACGGTTATGCAGATCGAGGCAGACGCAAACGCAGTAAAGGCCGCCGCGTTCTACTTCATGCTTTCGCCGAGCGACACGTCTCAGCAGACCGTGACGACCGGTATCGAGGGCCTCGACAAACTGGCGTCCCGGCTCGAATCGAGCGCCAAGGACTTCCCGGCGATCTCCGACATCGTCCCGGCTGTGAAGAGCTCTATCGACAGCTTCGCTGCGAGTTTTTCCGAACTGGCTTCAAATCAGCTCCAGCTCGCCGAACAGATCGACACCATGACGGAACTGTCTCAGACAGTGCAGACGCAAATCACCACCATCTCCACCAATCAGAGCGCTGCTGCACAAGCCTCCAGCTCCAGCGCACTTGGCGTTATCAGCCTCGCCCTTCTGACAGCCATCCTGGCGGGCGTTGGGATGGCTATTGCACTCAACTTCGCGGTAACACGCCCTCTTCGCCGGACGACGGAAACCATGTCCCGCCTGGCGGAAGGTGACACGGATGTCGAGATCGACGGCACCGGGCGTGGTGACGAGATTGGCGACATGAGCCGAACCATGCAGGTCTTCCGCGACAACGCTGTTGAGCGACTGCGCCTGCAGTCGGAAACAGAGCAAGACCAGCACCTGCGTGCAGAGCGGCAAGCCCGCATTGAGGCTCTGATTTCCGGTTTCCGTGAGAAGGCGACAGAAGTCCTGGGCTCCGTTGCAGAAACGGCACAGACACTTGATGGCACCGCTCAGGATCTCAGCGCTATCGCCAGCCAGAACTCCAGCCTTGCCGATAGCACCTATGGTGTAACCGACGAAGCGACACAGAACGTTCAGACGGTTGCAAGCGCCGCAGAGGAGCTTGCCGCTTCTATTCAGGAAATCTCCCGTCAGGTGAACCAGACCACGCAGGTTGTCGATCGGGCAACCGAAGGCACACAGGTCACCAACGAAAAGGTTCAAAGCCTTTCGACAGCAGCCACCAAGATCGGCGAAGTCGTCAACCTGATCCAGGCGATCGCAGAGCAGACCAATCTCCTGGCCCTCAATGCAACGATCGAAGCCGCACGCGCCGGCGAGGCCGGCAAGGGTTTTGCAGTCGTTGCCGCCGAAGTGAAGGAACTGGCAACCCAGACGTCCAAGGCCACCGAGGAAATCAGCTCGCAGATCTCCGAAATCCAGAATGCAACCAAGGACGCCGTTGTCGCAATTGAGGCGATCACACAGACTATGGAAGAGGTCAACGAATACACCTCAACCATTGCAGCGGCAGTCGAACAGCAAGGTGCTGCAACGAGCGAAATCTCGGTCAACGTTCAGCGGGCTGCCGAGGGCACAGGTTCCGTAAAGACCAACATGTCGGATCTATCGCAGGCAGTCGCCCAGACCAGTCAGAACGCCAATCTGGTTCTCGGCGCTTCAAGCGAATTGTCGCAGAAAACCGATATTCTGAAGAATGAAGTCGGGCATTTCCTGGACAACGTAGCCAACGCCTGAACGAAGCAACCTGATCCCACGAGACTTGGAAAAACCGGGGGCGAACTGCACCCGGTTTTTTTGTCTGTCTGGCCTGCACCGGTTCATCGGAGCTTCCAAAAGCGTGCCCCAAACAGGGGCGCGATTGCTTCATGTCTTAATTTTCAGCATGAAAATGTCGTCGCGACAGAGTTGCCATTTCAGCGAAAGCTGAGTTTTTCTCGCGTAAAAACAATCACTTGAAGAAGATAAGAATATTCACAATATTCCAATCAATATTCGTTAAAATACCACCGATTAAGCAGAAATTCACCTAAAGTTAGTTAGTATAAATTCACCAATTATATTCGGTTATCACTTAAAAAAATTGCTGATACGCTCCTCTAGTCATTTCGTTTCTTTGAAATGAAGGGAGAAGATAATGAATGCTCTTAGTATTAAATCACTTACAGTTGCGGCAACAATTAGCCTCTTCGGGTTGCCAGCAATCGCAGCCGACGTAAGTCTTTCCTTTGACAAGATAACAACTGTCGAAGCTGACGGCGACATGTCGGTGTGCACCAAAAGGTATGGATCCGGTTACAAGACAAGCGCATCTGACAAAGGCGCCGAGCACCGGGTGACGGACAACGGACACTCCTTCAAAGTAGTCAGCAACGATGTTTCTCAGAACATGGGGGTCGTTTCGTTTCACAATACCTACCTGATGTCCTTTGATGGTGAAACGGACCCTGTTTCAGCTGAGCTGTGGGCGACAGGTCTGGCCGGCGAACCGGTGTTCCGTGGAACTTTCTCGGATGGCACCTGCCGCGGCCACGTTGATATGTCAGCGTCCTGAACCGGCGAAGCCGAAACTTCCATAATTTCCTTCTTGTTTCCGCATTCATTGAATTGGGAGAAAATCACATGAAAAATCTCTTGAAACTCTACCAACAAGCAAATCGTTTTCCGCACGACATCAACCAGGCCGACAGCAAGGCTCTCTGCTACGGCGGTCATTGCGTTGTACACATTGATCCCTCTGCCGAGGTCGAAACGGCCGACCGTAAAACGTCAGAAAAGAAGTAACCCTTCCAACATTTAACCGTTTCCCGGGCGAAAAGGTGAGCCTTCGTTCGCCCCGGAAATCGGGCATCAAGGAGAAAGGGAATGCGATGCCGTCAGCTGAATTTGCCTTGCGCTTCGATACTGTCGATGAGCTTGATCTGGAATGCATCATCACCAAGTTGACTGCCTCGGATACCGCCGGCGGATACAACTGGCCTGTCTCCTCGGCCCGCAAGGTTGAAGAGGCCTACAGGTCGTTCCTCAAATCTGCCAGAGACCAGATGCAATGTGGCGCCGACACGAGTGTGCACCTGCAGCCAACCCACGTCGTCGATATCTTCTGGCACACCCACATCCTCTTCACGCGAAAATACTTCAAGGACTGCGAAGCGGTCTTCGGACAATATCTGCACCATGAACCAGTTTTGCCCAGCCAGTAACCGTCTCAAACACCCGAGAACTGCTGCGCCCTTCAGGCTGGATCATCTTCTGAAGGAGCGCCAGGACCTTTTCAGGTGGCCCAAAACCTTCGAAGCTGACATTCATGCAATAACTGCCCACATTGGCGAAGCTGCCAGCGCGGGCGTACTGACCGGGATTGAAACGGACCTTCAGGAAAAAGCCGAGAGAGCAGCGCGCACTGCCTTGGGACTTTCGGATGGTGTCTCGGCTGTCTTCGGCCACAGTATTATCCAGCTCCTGGAGCAGGTTCTGATCACCCGATCCGAGAACCATCCAGTGTCGACCTTGAACAGGGATTTCTTCCTGTTCGACAAGACCTTGATGAAACTCGGTATCGCACAGGAGAAGTTCCCGACACTGGACGAGCTGATCAGGAAATCTCCTTCGCATCACACTGTCCTGCTAAGTGCCCCAAACAATCCGACCACGCAGGATCTTTCACCCTGTGAACTGGAGAGCCTGGTGAGTGCCAGAGAAGGACTGGTGCTCCTGGACGAGGCTTACGTGCTTTTCTCAAAAGCCCCAGAACACCGCCTCGCCTTTTTGAAGAAGCATCCCAACCTGGTTCTTTTGCGCGGCACCTCAAAGAGCGGTCTCGCGGGCATAGGACTTGGCTACATGCTTTGTTGCGAGACAACTGCCGTGGAGTTCCTCCAGTCGCGCGTGAGCAGTATGATAAGTGCCATTCAAGCAGCCATGGCGATACGCTTGTTCGGCAAATACGATGAGCTCCGGCGCATGGCAGCCCGTCTCGCAGGCATGCGCGACGACACTGGACGCAGGATCGCGCAGGAGACCCGATGCCATCCGGTTTCTGGCAGTTGTGACTTTCTTCTGTTACGCACCGGACGCAGCGATTGCAGCGAAATCGTCAGCACGATGAATGACAGTGGAATACCCGCACTCGCCTATCAACGGCTGCCCGGCTATGAAGACGCGGTGAAACTGTTCCCCGCCGCTTTTGAGCGAGGCGACGACATCGTCAGGATTCTGTCTTCATAGCAGCAAGCACGACATCGGCCGCAGCCCCGCGCTGGCTATGCCCGTCCGGCAAGCGCATGACATCATCAAGCTTTTGCAGATGCTCGATCTGTTTCTGGCGTTCAGGACCGCTGTTCAGAAGCTCAACGAGATGGTTCGCCAGCACCTTTGGCTGCACTTCCTCATCAAGGAACTCCGGGATGGCTTTTGTTCCCAGGATGATGTTTGGCAGGACAAAGGAATCAACGCTCGAGAATTTGAAGACCCGGTTGAGTTCCTTCATCCGTCTGAAAAACCAGTCGACTTTGTAGGCAACGACCATCGGAACGCCTGATAGAGCCAACTCAAGTGAAACAGTGCCGGACGCGGCCAAGGCTGCGTGCGCCTTTCGGAAGGCCGCCCGCTTGGCGTCCAGGCCGGTCACAATCTCGACCGGAACAGGCCAATGGGCCGTATCCTGCCGGATCTTGTCTTCAAGGTGCGCGACTGCCGGCAGAATAACCTTGAGCCCGGGCAACTTTTCTTTGACGATCGCAACAGTCTTAGCGAAGTCGCCTAGCAACCTGTCAATTTCGCTTCGCCGGCTCCCCGGCAGCACAAGCAGGATCTTCTCGTCTGCCTCTACAGGCGCTCTTTCGCCAACCGAGGGGCGCAGTTCGGATGCGATTTCACTCAAGGGATGGCCAACGTAATGGGTGCGCGGGCCACCGAGCTTGCGGTGCACATCAGGTTCAAACGGCAACAAGGCCAGAAGGTCGTCGACGTAGACGCTCATCTTGCGGGCCCGGCCTGGACGCCAAGCCCAGACAGAAGGTGAAACATAACCGACGATGGGTATGTGCGGCGCGCGCTTGCGCACGCGCTTGGCAACGTTATGCGTGAAGTCCGGACTGTCAACGATAACCAGAATATCCGGATTGGCCGCAACCACGGCATCCACGGTCTGGTAGACCCGCCTGATGATCAACGGCAATCTGGCGAGGACTGCCGTCAATCCCATGACGGAAACATCAGACATGTCAAAGAAGCTTTTGAGGCCCAGAGACATCATCCGTTCGCCGCCGACACCGCAGTAACGAACACCTACGCCCAACCGTTCGTTGAGCGCCTTCATCAATTCCGACCCGAGCTGGTCACCAGATTCTTCGCCTGCAACCAGGCAAATCGTGGGCATTTTTCCTGTCATCACGAACGCTCGTCCGATTGTCCCTTTGAGGTGACCCCGAAACTGGTGCCGTGCTCTATACCGATGACAAAAAGGCCGGCATTATCCGCCTTCTTGAGCGTCTCTTCCTTTTCCGCGATCAGTGCGCCACTCGCCTCAACTGCAATGCCGGCAAGGCCTGCTGCAGCTGCGAGGTCAATAGTCATCGGGCCGACGGTTGGAAGATCCACCCGCAAGTCCTGGTTCGGCTTTGCTGTCTTTACCAAGACACCCGCGCGGCCTTTGGAACGGATCCTGCCAATACGCTTGAGCTCTGCGCAGCGCTGCAGCATGGCGTCGGTCCCTTCTGCCCCCTCAAGCGCAACAACCCGCCCACCAACAGCAATCGCCGCCTGACCGATATCGAGTTCACCGAGCTTTTCCGTCGCCCGCAAGGCCAGCTCAGCGTCCCGCCAGTCTCCCTGGTTCGGCTGAACTTTGCCAAGCACACCACTTGAGGCAAGCAGTTGCGGCGCCACATCCTTGATCCCCACAACGCGATACCCCTCAACTTCAAACAGCCGGATCACCTTGGTCAACAGACTGTCATCACCGCCGGCCAGTGCCCGGATAATCGTCGGCAATCGCTTCAATGTGCCCAAATCGCCAAGTATGGACGTGAAATCAGGGCGCTTGGAGACACCTCCGATCAGAAGCACGTCCCGGCACCCGGTCTTTTTCAGAAATTTGTAAAGCCGGCCGATTTCACCCCAGCCGAGTTCGGTATCGGCCTGCGCCCGCGTGCGTTCATCAGCCTCGCCCTTGATAGCGATAATCCTGAATTCACGTCCGGCGCTGCTGAGCGCTTCAGCGATCTGACAGGGCAGACTGCCATTGCCTGCGATCAGGGCAAGGCGTGGCTCCAGTCCCGTATCTGCCCTGTTCATCCGTCAGTCTTCGCTGCGCGGTGTGCAGAACCGGCGGTCTTCCTTTTCAAGGATAAAGTCGGTAACCGTCTTGACCAGGGGCTGATCGGCGCCTTCTGCAGCAACAGCTTCGGCCCGGCTGCGCAAGGTTCCTTCGGTGCTCTCAAACAGCGCGCGATAAGCGGCCCGCAAAGCGTGGATCTGCTCCCGAGGCAAGCCCTTGCGCTTGAGACCGACCAGATTGAGACCGGCAAGACGTGCGCGGTCACCGATCACAGAACCATAGGGAATGACGTCGAATTCGACCCCGGTCATTCCGCCGACGATCGCACCGGTTCCAACGCGAGACCATTGCCGGACCGCACTCAAGCCGCCCAGAATGACGAAGTCGTCAAGCTCGACGTGACCTGCAAGCGTGGCGTTGTTCGCCAGAATTGCGTGATTGCCGACCTGACAATCGTGGCCGACATGCGAGCTCATCATGAACAGGCAATTGTCACCGACCCTGGTATAGCCACCGCCACCTTCCGTACCGGGGCTCATGGTGACATGTTCACGAATCTGATTGTTGGCGCCGATTTCAAGAAAGCTCACTTCACCCGCGAACTTGAGATCTTGTGGCTTGTGACCAATGCTGGCGAAGGGAAAGATATGCGTTTTGGCACCCACACTCGTGTGGCCCGTGACGACGACATGCGACTCCAGGATAACTCCGTCAGCAAGTTTCACGTTCGGGCCAACTGTAGAATAAGGCCCGATTCGAACGCCCTCGCCGATTACGGCCCCGTCTTCGACTATGGCCGTTGGATGTATGTCAGTCATATTTCCTCACGCATCTACCAGCATGGCGCTGACTTCAGCTTCTGCGACCTTGTTGCCATCTACCTTGGCAACGGCGTCGAACTTCCAGATGTTGGAGCGTTGCTTGATCTTCTTGACGTGGAAATGAACCTGATCACCAGGCTCAACAGGCCGGCGGAACTTCGCCTTGTCGATGGTCATGAAATAGACAAGCTGCGGCGGCGCATCGTCACCACGGGCATGAACGCAAAGGGCCCCGGCTGTCTGTGCCATGGCTTCGATCAGAAGAACACCCGGGAAAACGGGCCGCTCCGGAAAATGTCCGGTGAAGTGCGGTTCGTTGATGGTGACGTTCTTGATGCCGATGCAGCTGTTGTCCCCATCCATCTCGATGATCTTGTCGATCAGAAGAAAAGGATACCTGTGCGGCAGCAGCTTCATGATCCGCATGATGTCTGCGCTGGCAAGTGTTTTGTTTTCTGCGTCTTCCATATAATACCCCTTGGCGAATTACCGCCGCAAAGTCCTGTTTGTATTCCGTTTACGATCCGCCGCCACGCTCTGCAAGCTTTCTGACGGCAGCGACTTCACGGAACCACTGTTTGACCGGCTTTGCGGGCGTGCCGCCGTAGCGTCCCCCGGCAGGCAAATCATCGTTGACTACGCTCACCGCGGCCACCTGCGACCCCATGCCGATCGTTACGTGACCACGCACACCGGTTTGCCCGCCAATGGCGACGAAATCCTCGAGCGTGCAGCTTCCGGAAAGACCGACCTGAGAAACGATCACGCAGTGACGTCCGACCACGACATTGTGGCCAATCTGAACCTGGTTATCGATCTTCGTGCCTTCGCCGATGATGGTATCCCGGTTTGCGCCACGATCGATGGTGGTGTTGGCGCCGATTTCAACGTCGTCCTGAATGATCACGCGGCCAACCTGGGGTACCTTGAGATGCCCCATCGGCCCCATCGCATAGCCAAAGCCATCCTGACCGCAGCAAACGCCAGGATGCATATAGACGCGGTTGCCAAGCACGGTGTGCTGAACCGTGCAATTCGAACCGATCACACAGTCCCGGCCAATCTTGACGCCCTGTCCGATGACAGCGTTGGCCCGGATCACAGTGCCCGCGCCGATCTCTGCCCCTGCACCGATCACGACACCAGGTTCGACCGTGACATTGTCTTCCAGCGACGCAGCCGGATCGATTACAGCCCGTTCTGAAATGACTGCGGCGCCAGGTTCTACCGGTACCATGGCTGCTGGATAAAGTTTGGCGAGAACCTTCGCCCAGGAGCGATAGGCATCTGAACATACAAGAACAGCAACGCCCTCCGGCACCTTGTCCTTGTGTTTCCGGTTGACCAGGCATGCAGCTGCCGTGGTCCCGTCCAGTTGTTTCAGGTAAGCGGTGTTGTCGAAGAACACCAGAGCACCGGGCGTGGCATCTTCCAATGGCGCTACACCTGTTATTTCCAGGGTAGGTTCGCCGCGAGCGATCTCAGCTTCCGCCCACGTTGCGATGTCTGAAAGAGAGACCGGAGCCGGAGACTCAAAAAATTTTGGCTCGGACATGATGTTATCCTTCTTGCCAGCCAACAAAAACGGCCGCCGAACGTGTCGGCGGCCGTTTTTTATCCTATGTGACCGCAGTTTAGAAGCGCGTACCGCCGCTCAACCGGAAAATCTGCGTTTTGTCGGAGTCGTCTTTGACGATCGGGTAAGCAAAGTCTGCCCGCAGAGGTCCGAACGGAGAGTTCCAGCGGATACCTGCACCAACCGACGCACGAACGTTGAAGTCGTTCGAGTCGATCTGGCCACCGTTGGTTTCCACCAGGTTCACCAGGCTGCTGTCGGCATCCCACAGCGAACCGGCATCGGCAAACACTGCACCACTCAGGCCGAATTCCTTCGGGATGACCGGGAACGGGAACCGGGTTTCGGCAGTTGCCGCGAAGTAGAACCGACCACCGATAGCGTCTTCGGTCGTTGCGTCACGCGGGCCGATACCCTGGTTCTCAAAGCCACGAACGAGAGTGCCACCAAGCATAAACTGTTCGGACACACGCAGACGCTCATCACCAAGGGCCATGATGTTACCACCACGCACCGACAGGCTACCGATCAGACCGTAGTCAGCCAGGATTTCCTTGTAGGCGCGAGCCTGAGCTTCGGTCTTGATGTAGAAGCTGTCGCCACCCAGACCAGCAATTTCCTGACCGAAGGAAGCATAGATACCGTCAGACGGATCCAGGATTCGGTCGAGCGTGTTGTAACGCAGCTCGTAGCCAACCAGAGACGTCAGGTAGGTGCCGAGGGAGTCACAGACCGCCAGGGAAAGGCTTGCGGTGTCACAGTTGTTGATGTTGGTCGAGTTGTTGTCAGGATCGGAGTTCTTCTCCTGGAAGATGTTGTAGAACAGACGGACAGTCAGCTCATCTTCCCGAAGCGGCAGAGTGAAACCGAACCCGCCACCGGTCTTCTTCTGATCGAAGGAACGGTAGTCGTTGGCATCATCCACCTTGCGATAGAGGTCCAGATCAAGGGCAACACGGCGCCCCATGAAGAACGGTTCAACGAAACGGAACTCGTAGGACTGGGTGTCCGTACCGCCGCCAACAGCGAGCTTCACGAACTGGCCACGGCCCAGGAAGTTCTTCTCGGTCAGCGAAATGTCACCAATGACACCGTCAACCGTCGAATAACCGACACCGAAGGAGATTTCACCAGTCGGCTTTTCTTCGACGCGAACGTTCACGACAACGCGATCAGGTGCACTGCCCTGCTGCGTCGTGATGGAAACCTTCTCGAAGAAACCGAGATTGCGCAGACGGCGTTCCGCCTTGTCGACAAGCGCACGGTTGAACGCATCGCCTTCAGCAATGTCGAACTCGCGGCGAATGACATACTCACGGGTACGGTCGTTGCCGATCACGTTGATCCGCTCGATGTAGGCGCGAGGACCTTCTTCGATGTAGTAGATCAGGGAGATCGTGTTGTTGTCGTAGTCACGAGCACCACGCGGACGGACACGAGCAAAGGCATAACCTTCTTCCGACACGCGAAGCGTGATGTCTTCGACAGACTGTTCGACGCGCAGCGAGTTGAAGGTCTGACCACTCTTGGTACGGATCAGGCGACGAAGATCTTCCGGATCAACGTCGGCAATCGTGGAAACGATCTCGACATCGCCAATCTCGTACTTCTCGCCCTCTTCCACCGTGAAGGTCACGTAGAAGATGTTCTGCTCGCGATCGAGGTCTGCGCTGGTGGAGACGATACGGAAGTCCGCATAGCCCTTCTTGTTGTAGTACTGACGCAGCAACTCCTCGTCCGCAGCCAAACGGTCCGGATCGTAGGTGTCGGTGCTGCGCAGCCAGCTCAGAAGGCCGCTTTCGCGTGTACGGATGACATCGCGCAGGCGGCCGTCGCTGAATGCGGAGTTGCCGATGAAGCTGATACGCTCGACGCCGGTCTTGGCACCTTCGTTGATCTCGAACACGAGATCGACACGGTTCTGACCACGATCGATGATCTGCGGCTCGACGGACGCGCCATAGCGGCCGGAGCGACGATAAGCTTCAAGAATATTCTGGACGTCAGCCTGAACCTTGGCACGGGACAGCATCGAGCGCGGCTGAGACCGTACGGCGGTTTCCAGCGCGCTGTCCTTGATCTTCCGGTTACCTTCGAAAGAGACCCTGTTGATGATCGGGTTCTCGGTAACCGTCACAACGACAACGCTGCCACGCGGGGTGATGTCGACCGTTGCAAAAAGGCCGGTTGCGTAGAGCGCCTTCAGTGACTCGTCGACATCGAACGCGCTGTAGGAGCGTCCGGGAACGATGGTCATGTAACTGACAACGGTTTCATCCTCGACACGGGTATTGCCACGCACGTCAATGCTTCTGGCCACCGCTGCCTGTGCCTGTGAAACCAGGGACACCGGCCCGAAAGCTTTCGGCAAAACCGTCCCGATCGAAAATACGGCAACCGCCAACAGTACGGCCCGTGTAAGTCTCTGCAATCGCTGCATTATTGCGCTATGCCTTTGTTTTTAATACCCCTCCCGAGAATCCGCACTCACCCCAGCAGATTCTCGGAACCGACGAGTGTTTTATAGGTTTTTACCGATAACGCAACCGCCCTTCCGGGCGGAAAGCGATTTAGTCTGAAGACGTTGCGTCAATGTCACGGGTGTCATGAATTGGTTCCCACGAGCCGCATGATATCCTTCCATGTGACGAACACCATCAGCATGAGAACAAGTCCCAGACCGATCCGGAAACCAACGTCCTGCACCCTTTCGCTGAGCGGTTTGCCACGCAGGGCTTCTGCAGCGAAGTAAACGAGGTGTCCACCGTCGAGAATCGGCACCGGCGCCAGGTTGATCAGACCGATGCTGACAGAAAGTACGGCCGCCAGAGAAATGAGCGGAAGGAACCCGAGATCTGCGACCTGCCCGGAGATCTGGGCCACGCGGATCGGACCACCAAGCTGGTCCGCCGACTGCCGCTGGGAAATGATGCCCCAGATATAGCTGACCGTGCTTTCGATGATGCGCCAGGTTTCCGCAGTCCCTTCAAGAGCCGCTTCGCCGAGCCCGTATTTGATGTGAATGAGATGAGACGGATCGGACACGCCGCGAAGGCTGATATCGCCGGCCACCTGCCTCTCACCGAAAAAGACTTCTTTCTCCTTCGCGTCGGGCGTAACGGTCAAAGTGACGTCTTGCCCGCCCCGTTCGACTTCGAAAACGAGAGGCGTGTTGGCGTTCATCAGGACGATCTGACGCATCTCGCCGAACGTCTGGATAGGCCTGCCGTCGATTTCCTTCACGATATCGCCGGCCAGAAGCCCGTCGCGCTCGGCTGCGCCGCCCGCAAAAACCTGTTCGACGACAGGCTCGAAACCCTGTTTGCCGGAGGTTACGAAGAGAGCGGTAAAGATCACGATTGCGAGAAGGAAGTTGGCGATGGGCCCCGCGGCTACAACGGCCATGCGTTGCCAGACCGGTTTGGCGATGAAAGCCGTTTTCCGGTCCTCTTCGCTCATCTGCGCAATCGCTTCACGGCTTGGTACGCTTGCCGCATTTTCATCGCCGGCGAACTTGACGTAGCCACCAAGCGGAATCCAGCAGAGTTTCCAACGAGTTCCCTTCCGGTCATTAAAACCGAAAAGCTCACGCCCGAAGCCGACGGAAAAAGCATCCACCTTTACGTTGCACCAACGAGCCACAGCGAAATGGCCGAGCTCATGGAAGAAGACGACGATTGTAAGCACAAAAAGAAAGGGAATGATTGTGCCGACTATCAGGGAATAGGCGGAAACGAGAAGGTCCATGAACTGTGTCCGATCCTGCGCAGCTAGGATTGTTTTGAAGGATTGTACTAAAAAGAAAATTACGGCGTGTTAATGGTGGGAGACCAAAAATTCAGGGCCTTCAACACCCCGATTACCGTGTTCTTATCCATTCACCAGTCTTCTGCCGTGCTTCTGCGTCGATGGCAAGAACATCCTCGACGCCGGCAGCGTCCGTCAGCTTGCCGCCTGCCCCCATCGCATCCAGCACCTCTTCAATGGCAGCCGGAATGTCCATGAAGCCGATCCGGCCCTTCAGAAAAGCGTCCACGGCAACCTCATCTGCAGCGTTAAGCACAGCCGGTGCCATTCCCCCTGCCCGCATGGCTTCCAGTGCAAGACGGAGCGCCGGGAACCGGTCGAGATCCGGGGCTTCAAAAGTGAGTGTGCCGAGTTCGGCAAGATCCAGACGTTTCACCGGAACGTTCATCCGGCGGGGAAAGGCAAGGCAGTGGGCGATCGGCGTGCGCATGTCCGGACTGCCGAGTTGAGCCAGCAGGGATCCGTCCTTGTATTGCACAAGTCCGTGAACCGTCGATTGCGGATGGACCAGCACGCCAAGTTGATCGTGGGCGACCGGAAAAAGATGGGACGCTTCGATAACCTCGAAGCCCTTGTTCATCATCGTTGCGCTGTCGATCGTAATGCGTGCGCCCATATCCCAGTTGGGATGCTTAAGCGCCTGCTGTGGTGTTACCCCTGCCATGTCGGCTTTCGAGACACTCCTGAACGGTCCGCCCGAAGCCGTCAGAATAATCTTCTCGACCATGTCGGCCTTGTCGGTTTCAAAAACCTGAAAGATGGCATTGTGCTCGCTGTCGACGGGCAGGAGTTCCGCCTCGGTCGCGCGGATCTTGGCCATGAACAGATCACCTGCACAAACCAGGCATTCCTTGTTGGCAAGTGCAATGCGGCGTCCTGGCCGGATCGCGGCCATGGTCGGCTTCAATCCCGCTGACCCTACAATGGCACCGACGACAATATCCGTGTCCTGCGTGACCGCTTCCAGAACGGCAGCCTCACCGGCTCCCGTTGCAATGCCGCTGCCGGCAAGCCGCTCCTTGAGCTCCGGATAACAGGTTTCCTCGGCAAGGATAGCGGAACCGGTCTTTAGCGCTTTTGCCATGTCGGCGAGGCCCGCGGCGTTCCGGTTCGCAACCAGCGCGACGACTTCATAGCTGTCCGGATTTCTTTGAATGAGATCCGCCAAGCTCTGGCCGATGGACCCAGTGGCCCCTAGAACGGTTATCCGGATTTTCGCGCCAGGGTCGCGGGCTGCAGAGGCAGCTGCCATGCCTGTTACTCCAAATTCAAATCAGACCGAGGCCGGCAATAGGGTCTGCAAGGCTGCCGCCAGCGACAAGGCCAATCAGCACGGCGAAAATGGCAGCGGCCACCAGACCGTCGATCCGGTCCATGATGCCGCCATGCCCGGGGATCAGCTTGCTGGAATCCTTGACGTCGAACCGCCGCTTGATGGCAGACTCCAGAAGGTCCCCTGCCTGAGAGACGACCGAGAGCCCGGCCGCCAGCAAAGCCCAAAGCATCAGGTCTTGCGCATTTGCGACAAAAGCAACGCCAGCGCCGAAAACCGTGGCGAGCACCAGCCCGCCAATAGCACCAGACCAGGTCTTTTTAGGTGATACACGTGGCCAGAGCTTGGGCCCACCCAATGCACGGCCGGTAAAATAGGCGAAAATGTCGGTTGCCCAGACAACAAACAGCAGGAAAAACGCGACCAGAAGCCCGTTGCTTCCTTCACGAAGTACAAGCAGCGAGAACAGTGCAAGCCCGCTGTAGAGGATCCCTTCGATGGCCCATCGTCCAGCCTTGGAGAAACCACCAAGCGCATAGGCGATGAAAGCACCAGCAACCATGGCCCCGAGACCAAGGTCAGGATGTCCGGCTACTGTCAGCACCCCAATGGCAAACAGCGTTGCAAATCCGGTGAGTGAACTGGGTGACTTTGCCTGTGTCCCGGTGATCGTGAACCACTCCCACAGGAACAGTCCGGACGCGACCAGCGTCAGCGCAGCAAAGGGCAGATTGCCCAGATAGGTGATCAGAAGAACAAGAGGCCCCAGAACGAGTGCCGAAATGAACCTGAGGCGAAGGTCGGACAGTTTTTTCGGGTTCTGGTGTGGTTCTGCCATTGCTCAAGCCGGGGGTCAGTTGGCCTTGGCGTCAAGGCCGCCGTACCGGCGCTCACGGCTGCAGAAACAGCTCAAAGCCTTGTCGAAGGCCGCCTCATCGAAGTCCGGCCAGTAAAGATCGCAGAAATAGAACTCGGAATAGGCGGCCTGCCACAGCAGGAAATTGGAAAGACGCATTTCTCCGCTGGTGCGGATGATGAGATCGGGATCCGGCAAACCGGAGGTATCCAGCGCCGCCGTGATCGCGTCTTCGGTTATCTCGGCCGGCTGCATTTCTCCAGCCTGAACCTTTGCTGCCAGCTCCTGTGCCGCCCGCACGATTTCCGACCGTGCACCATAGTTGAACGCAACGACCAGGTTCAGGCCGGTGTTGTGACGGGTCAGGTCTTCAGCTTCTTTCAGAAGCGCCAAAATCCCGGGTTCCAGATCACTGCGCCCGCCGATGATGCGGATACGCACATTGGCTTCGTGAAGCTCGCTCAGATCGCGCTGGACGAAACGGCGCAGCAGCCCCATCAGGAAAGAAACTTCAGCCTGTGGCCGGTTCCAGTTTTCGGATGAGAAGCTGTAGATCGTGATGGTTTCGATGCCGACACGGCCAGCGTGGCGGATCACCTTGCGCAGTGCGGCAAGCCCCTGTCGATGTCCCTCTGTCCGTGGCAAACCGCGCGCAGTTGCCCATCTCCCGTTGCCATCCATGATGAAGGCAACGTGACGGGGCATTTTCGCACCGGTTTCATCCGCAGCAGGTGCATGCAGGTTGCGGTCCGGGCTGACGCTCATGTGCTCCCCCAACTCACACTCCCCAGGTCGATCAGACCTGGGAAATTTCCTGCTCTTTTTTCTCCAGCATGCCGTCGACCTCAGCAATCATCTGGTCGGTCAACTTCTGCACTTCATCGGATGCGACACGGCTGTCGTCCTGGGAAATGTCACCGTCTTTTTCGGCCTTCTTGGCAGCGTCCATGCCATCGCGGCGGACGTGACGGATCGCAACTTTTGCCTGTTCGGCGTATTTGTGGGCCACCTTGATGAGCTCCTGGCGGCGTTCCTGGTTCAGCTCGGGAATCGGCAGCCGCAAAAGCATGCCGTCTACAACCGGGTTCAAACCAAGGTTGGATTCTCGAATCGCCTTTTCAACGGCCGACACCATGCTCTTGTCCCAGACCTGAACAGCCAGCATGCGAGGTTCGGGAACGGAGACGGTGGCTACCTGGTTGATCGGCATGGACTGGCCATAGGCATCAACAGTAATCGGATCCATCATGGAAGAAGAGGCGCGGCCGGTACGCAGTCCGGCAAATTCCGTTTTCAGAACCGACAAGGCTCCCTGCATGCGGCGCTTCAGATCATCAAGGTCCACACCTTCTACCGACATTTTATCCTCACTGTTGTTTTGTGCTTGGCTTAATAGAGTCTCGGCGCGCGCCAACATGGCATAAACGCACCGAAACACAAGAGCTTGAACCGGGATTGGTTCTTAAAACTTTCAGTCACCCACGACAGTGTAGGTGCCGGTTTCCTGAAGCACACTGACGAGGGCGCCGGGTGAGTGAATGGAAAACACAATGACGGGAATGGAATTGTCACGGGCCAGGGCAATGGCCGTCGTGTCCATGACTTTCAGGTTGCGGGTTATGATTTCGTCATAACCAAGGGTGTCATAGCGCTCCGCGTTCGGGTTGACCTTGGGGTCTTCGGAGTAGACGCCATCCACCTGTGTCCCCTTCAGGAAGGCGTCGCACTTCATTTCGGCAGCCCGCAGAGCCGCACCGCTGTCTGTGGTGAAGAACGGGTTGCCGGTGCCCCCTGCAAAGACGATCACATCGCCGTCTTCCATGTAGCGGTCTGCGACACGCTGCGAAAAGGTTTCACAGATCGAGGGAACGGATACGGCGGACAGAACACGGGCATTGACCTTCAGGCGGCGCAGGGCATCCGCAAGCGTCAGGCTGTTCATGATGGTGGCCAGCATGCCCATGTGGTCGCCGGTGACGCGGTTGCCACCCTTGGCGGCGACTGCAACACCGCGGAAGATGTTCCCTCCCCCGACGACAACGCCGACCTGAGCTCCAAGAGCCACTGCGTCGGCGATTTCCTTGGCGATCCTTTGCACGATGGCCGGGTCAATTCCAAAAGCCTGCGATCCCATCAGGGCCTCGCCGGAGAGTTTCAGAAGGATCCGTTTCCAGCGCAAGGAATTCGTCATGGGTGCACCCTTTTTGAAATTGTCTTTCTAAAAAAAAAGCGCCGGACTTGCCGGCGCTTTTCCTTGAGCTTACTGCCCGGTGGCTGCTGCCACCTCTGCGGCGAAGTCTTGCTCTTCCTTCTCGATCCCTTCGCCGATTGCGAAGCGGACAAAGCCGGTAAGTTTGACTTCAGCGCCGATTTCTTTAGCGAGCGCCTCTACGGCCTGCTCAACCGTCTGATCCGGGTTGATCACGAAGGCCTGCTTCACGAGGGTAACTTCCTCGTAGAATTTGCGCAAACGGCCTTCCACCATTTTTTCAATGATGTTTTCCGGCTTGCCGGATTCGCGTGCCTGCTCGGAGAAGACAGACTTCTCACGTTCGACAACGGTCGGATCCAGTTCTTCGGTGTTCAGCGACAACGGGCTGGTTGCAGCAACGTGCATGGCAATCTGACGGCCAAGGCCATTCAGCTTGTCCTTGTCACCAGTGGACTCCAGGGCCACCAGAACGCCGATCTTACCGAGACCGTCGGAAACAGCACTGTGAACGTAGGTCGCGACAACGCCTTCGTTTACAGCCAGAACCGCAGTGCGGCGCAGGGTCATGTTTTCGCCGATCGTGGCGATCGCATCGGTGATCGCTTCTGCAACCGGCTTGCCGCCAAGGTTTGCGGCGGAAACGGCTTCAACGGAACCATCGGTGCCGACGGCTACCTTGGCCACATTGGAGACCAGCTCCTGGAACCCTTCGTTGCGTGCAACGAAGTCGGTTTCGGAGTTCAGCTCGATCACGGCAGCCTTGTTGCCATCGGCGGCAACGCCGACCAGACCTTCAGCAGCCACACGGCCTGCCTTCTTGGCAGCCTTGGCCAGACCTTTGGTACGCAGCCAGTCAACAGCTGCTTCCATATCACCGCCTGCTTCAGTCAGGGCGGTCTTGCAGTCCATCATGCCAGCGCCGGATTTCTCGCGGAGCTCTTTTACCATCGCAGCGGTAATGCTCATCGATTGCCTCGTGCATGGGGGTTTCAGATGAGACACGGTTTAGCCCATGGCCTTCCGCGCCTTTATGACGGGGCTGCAACAAAATGCAGCCCGCCTTGCGAATTTCAACAGTATTCTGCCGCGGCAGACCGCGGCAGGAGAGGCTTAAGCCTCGGCAGCTGCTGCTTCAGCCGGAGCTTCTTCAGAAGCCTCAGCAAGAACTTCTTCAACCGGAGCTTCTTCGGAAGCGCCGATGTCCATGCCGGAAGCACCCTGCGCACGGGAAATACCGTCGATGGCGGCACGAGCGATCAGGTCGCAGTACAGCGAAAGAGCGCGGCCGGCATCGTCGTTACCCGGCACCGGATAGGTGATGCCTTCCGGATTGGAGTTGGAATCGAGGATCGCGGCAACCGGAATACCCAGACGACGGGCTTCCTGGATGGCAATGGCTTCGCGGTTGGTGTCGATCACGAAGATCAGGTCCGGAATGCCGCCCATGTCCTTGATACCGCCAAGGTTCCGCTCGAGCTTTTCACGCTCGCGGTCCATGAACAGACGCTCTTTCTTGGTCAGAGCGTTGGCAGCGTCGGAAGACAGGGTTTCTTCCAGCTTGCGCAGGCGCTGGATGGACTGGGAGATGGTCTTCCAGTTCGTCAGCATGCCGCCGAGCCAACGTGCGTTGACATAATACTGAGCGGAGTTGCGCGCTGCAGATGCGACAGATTCCTGTGCCTGGCGCTTGGTACCTACGATCAGAACGCGGCCACCGCCGGCAACCGTGTCGGACACGGCCTTCAGAGCCTGGTGCAGAAGCGGAACGGTCTGGGACAGGTCCATGATGTGAACATCGTTGCGTACACCAAAGATGTACTGACCCATGCGCGGGTTCCAACGGTGTTTCTGGTGACCAAAGTGAACGCCAGCTTCCAGCAGCTGACGCATGGTGAAATCGGGCAAAGACATGGCCCTTATCTCCTGAGTTTTTCCGGTTTGACCTCCGCAAGAGGATGTGGACCGGAGAGATTTCCCTTCGGCCACCGGAAGGACCCCGATAAGCTCGGTTTCCGCCCCTTGCGTGTGGAATGCGCGCCTTATAGTTGGGAAGAAATTTTATTTCAAGGCCCAAGGGCCGGTTTTCTTCAACCCAATCGCTGTTTGAAAATCGAATTTTCCCGCCCTGGCGCAAGCTCACGTTTCGATACCCTGATAAGCAGCGACATGTGTTGACGATCAATCATGTCATTTATACCTATTTTGAACTCGCCACAGCAAGGACACTCCACCGTGACCACCAAAGGCATCAACCACCTGGGCCTTACAGTCCGAGATCTGGACCAGACCACCGCCTTTTTCACCGAGCTGCTCGGCTGGCAACTGCTGGCACGTGATGACAACTACCCGCGAACAACCGTTTCCGACGGTACCGCCCGCCTGACGCTCTGGCAGGCAGACCGCACAAGGCCTGTGACGGGCTTCGACAGGAAAACCAATATCGGCCTCCACCATCTGGCCCTTGAAGTCTCAAGCGAAGAAAAGCTGCTGGAAATTGCCGAAAAGGTGAAGGCCTGGCCGGGAGTCGAGATCGAATTTATGCCGGAGCCTCTCGGCGGAGGCCCGCGCAAGCACATGATGCTGGCTGAACCCGGTGGTATCCGCATCGAATTTATCTGGCCCGCAGGGCAGTGACAGCGCGCCGAGAACTGCCTCGTTGGCCAGGCCGGAACGCACAAAAGTCCCGGCCCAAACAACCTTGTCAGATCCAGAGATCGTTTTCCTGGGTCCTGTCTCCGCCCGCATGGCCGGTATTGAGAATACCCTTCGGTTCGATCAGCAGCAGCTCGGCTTCCGATTCCGCATAAGGCTTGTGCTCGACGCCCTTCGGCACGACGTACATTTCCCCCTCGCCCAGTACAATGGCTCGATCGCGAAAATCGATGCGGATTTCGCCCTTGAGAACGATGAAGGTCTCATCCGTTTCAGGATGATCATGCCAGACGAAGTCTCCTTGAATGCGGACGATCTTGAACTGGTAATCGTTCATTTCCGCAACGACGCGCGGCGACCATAACCCTTCGAGCCTTGCAAGTTTTTCCGTGAAACGGATCGGATGTTCCATTGCCATGTCCGGCACTCCTGATTGATGAAATGTCCGACCCGGTTTGACATCTCTCCTAATATCAAAACAGATACAAAAACTCGAAAACGAACAGATACAGATGAAATGGTTTCGTTCAAATACCAGTCCGTTGCCCAGTCCCTGGCTCAGCTGATCGACAATGGCACCTTGAAGCCCGGGGAGAGGTTCCCGTCCCTCCGGCGCACCATGCGCAGTTATTCCGTTAGCCTGTCGACAGCCAACCAGGCCTATGCCCATCTCGAGGACAAAGGCTATATCCGGGCACAGGCAAAGTCCGGCTATTTCGTCACCCGTCCAGCAAGCCACAGGCTCATCGAGCCCAGTAAACAACGCCACCGGAGACCAGCCGCAGTGTCGTGTTTCAAGCTCCTTACCTGGAGATGCTCGAACATGCGTCAAACCCGGCATATGCGCCGCTTGGCTGCGCCATTCCCGCCCCGTCTCTGCTGGCCGCAGAGCCGCTGAACGCCTTGCAGGCACGCATCCTCCGCTCGAAAGGACAGCAACTCAACGCCTATGGGTCTGCTCAGGGGTTACCGGAACTCAGGAGAGAAATCGCAAAGCTTATGTGCCTGCATGGCAGCACAGTTTCCCAGGAAGAAATTGTCATTACGAGTGGCTGCACCGAAGCTTTAGGGCTCGCACTTCAAACGCTCACACAGCCGGGCGATACGATTGCCGTCGAATCGCCCGCCTATTTCGGACTGCTGCAGGTGCTCGAACGCCTGAAACTGAAGGCCTGGGAGTTGCCAACCTCGCGGGACGGCATCGATCCGTCCGCACTCGAGCTGGCACTGAAATCGGGTACCGTAACTGCCGTTGCCTTGTCGTCCAGCTTCACCAACCCACTTGGCACCATGATGCCGGAGCCTGTGAAACGTTCTGTCCTGAAGCTGCTGGACCGTTACAAGACACCCTTGATCGAAGATGATACCTACGGCGGCCTCGGGTTTGGCGGATGCCGTCCGGCACCGTTTTCCAGTCTGCCGCACGAGACCGAGATCTTCTATTGCAGCTCTTTCTCGAAAACCCTCGCCCCAGGCTACCGAACCGGCTGGATCCGCGCGCCCGGCCGCATTGCCCAAATCACCAAGGCCAAGTTCTCCGCCTCAATCTGCAACCTGTTGGCACCTCAACTGGCTTTGGCTGAATTTCTGTCATCCCGGGACTTCGAGCGCCATGTGTCTCGCATGGCCCGGAGAATGGAAACCAATGTCGCGCGCGCACGCCGGGCCATTGCACAGTCCTTTCCGGCTGGTACCAGGGTCACACATCCGGACGGCGGTTTCGTCTTGTGGATAGAAATGGACAAAAACATCAACACAACAATGCTTTATTACAAGGCCTTAAATCAAAATATCTGCTTTGCTCCTGGCAGTCTTTTCACCGCTTCAGGCCTTTATGCACATTGCCTTCGCATCAGTTGCGGCGACGTTTGGTCGGACACGCTTGAATCCGCTATTTACCGCCTGGGGACGCTGGCCTGCGAAGAGCTTGGTAATCAGCAATCAGAAGAAACATTCCGCCTACCCTCAATTTCCCGCACTGACTGAACCCTCGTATGTCAAAAGTTCAGCTTGCATGCGCGGTCAGCTTCTCGTCCGAGACATCCGGCTGGGAAACGGAAGCAACCACTGACGAAAGATAGGTTCGCCAGGAACTCAGTTCGGTGATTTCAACAGCCCCTTCAACTGCATGTCCTTCACACAAAAATCCCTTTACGTCGGTTCCGTCTTCCAGCTTGACCGTGCCGATGCACAGCGGAGCCGGAATACCCGTCATGAAACTGCCGAAGGTCTCAAGCGGCATTGCCCAGACCTCTACATTGATTGATCCGCCCGAGCCGGCCCCAACCTGCACAAGGCCCGGCCGCTTCGGAGGCCCGCCTGCAAGCGCAAAGAAACGGTATTCCGGTGCTGTCTTGCTGGATTTTACAAAGCGTGCGCGGTGAGAAATCAGCTCCTTGTTTAGCGGCAGTCCCGACATGTGGGCGCCGCAGACCGCAACAGCTATTTCACCGGCAGCGATTTCGCTTGTGGTCAGCGCAGATTTCTGCCGAGCCCAGGTCGTTGCTCCAAGCGGCCCCGCTTCCACTGTAGCGGCAAGCGCGGCGGCGGCTGCATCCTGACCGCAGCGGGCCAGAACGGTCAGGCTTCCAGGCCGGCCGTCCTGTCGCAAACCTGTTGGCACGGCAATACCGCAAAGATCGAGAAGGTTGACGAAATTCGTGTAGGTGCCAAGGCCCGAATTCGGGCCAATGGGGTCAGCGGTAATTTCTTCTACAGAGACAAATGTCGGTATCGTCGGAACGCAGAGGAAGTCGGTCTCTGCCAAAAGCTCATCACATATCCGGCGCAGGTCCTGGAGCTTGTAAAGTCCACGGAATGCGTCGACAGCGGTCAAAGAAAGACCCGGTTCGATAATTGCGCGCGTCGTCGGATGAAGCGTCTGCGGCGCATCAATCAGACGATTACCGACAGCAGCTGTACGTTCCGCGACCCAGGCCCCCTCGTAGAGCAGGCTAGCGACATCGTAAAACGGCTGAAAATCGATTTCCTGCACAACGGCCCCCTGCGTACGCAGCGATGCGATCGTTGCCCTGAAATGGTCCGCCTGAGCCATGTCACCGAAGGTTTTCAGTGAAGCATCGTCAGGGACCGCGATCCGTACAGTTCCCTGACTGGCAGACAATTGCTGGACCGGCAGCTGCCTGGAATAGGCATCTGCCGGGTCGTAGCCTGCAGCAGTCTCGAATACGGCCCATGCATCCGCAACGGTCATGGCAAAAATCGAGATCGTATCGAGGGTCCGGCATGCAGGGACCAGACCTGAGCCGGACAGAACGCCCAGGCTTGGTTTGAGCCCCACAATGCCGTTGAGGGCTGCCGGCACACGCCCGGACCCTGCCGTGTCGGTTCCCAGCGAGAAGCACGCAAAGCCGTGGGCAACAGCAACGGCCGAGCCTGAGGAAGAGCCACCGGGAACGATTTCCGGATCCACCGCGTTCAATGGCACGGGGTATGGCGTTCTCACTCCGACGAGGCCAGTCGCGAATTGATCGAGATTGGTCTTGCCAAGACAAATTGCACCCGCTTGCCGAAGACGTCCAACGACAAAAGCATCGCTATCAGCGAAATACTCGAAATCCGGGCACGCTGCAGTCGTCGGCATGCCAGCCACGTCGATATTGTCCTTGGCCACATAGGGAATTCCCCAAAGAGGCCGGTTATCGGGATTGCCAAGACTACGGGCCTCAGCAAGTGCCGTTTCTCGTGCCTGGTGAATGAAGATTCCCGGGTCGCCGATAGCATCAAGCCGCCTGAAGGCTTCTTCGATCACGGCCTCAACAGACAAGCCTTCGGCGTAGGCCTGCCGGAGCCCGGCGAGCGTGAAGGGAAGTTCGCGGATCATGTCTAGTCCTTCCAAAATGTCTTAGGCGGCGGTTTTGCGCGCCGGTGCCTGGGGCGCAGCCGTAAGCAATTCGCGAGTGTACGGGTTCTGGGGCGTGTCCATGACTGTCTCGACGGCTCCAGCCTCAACAACTTTGCCGCCCTTCATGACGACGACATGGTCGCACAGCAGACGCACGACATTGAGATCATGGCTGACGAAAAGGTAACTCATGCCAAGCCGGGCCCGCAGGTCTGCAAGCAGGTTCAGGACAACGGCCTGAATGGAAACATCCAGAGCGGCAGTCGGCTCATCAAGGATCAGGAGATCGGGATCCGGGGCGATTGCCCTGGCTATGCCGACGCGCGCCTTCTGCCCCCCTGACAGCTGGTGCGGAAACCGATCAAGAAGATGGCTCGGCAAGCCTGTTAATGCGGCCAACTCTTCCACCCGTTCGCCCAAGTGGGCGCCTTTCAATCCTGTCAAACGCTTCAAGGGTTCGGCGATCGACTGGCGGGCGGTATGTCTGGGATTGAGACTGTCCGTCGCATCCTGGAAGACCATCTGGATTTTCTGCCGCAGTGGATGCCGGGAGAAGTTCTCCGACGGGAGCTTGGCAATATCCTCCCCCCTGAAAAGCAGGTGGCCCGACGTCGGATCAAGCAGTCGCACGATCATGGAAGACGTGGTGGATTTTCCGCAGCCGGATTCGCCGACCAGTCCGACACTTTCGCCTTCGCGAATAGTGAAGCTGATGCCCTTGACGGCGTACACCGGACCGGATTTACCCTGGTAGGTCTTGGTCAGGTTGACGACTTCCATCATCGGAGAATTGCCGATTGTCCGTGCGGCCAGCGGCGCGCGTTGATCTTCCGGCAGCAATGAACGAATGCTGGCTCCGCGCCGCGGCGTCGCGTCCACCAGTTTTCTGGTATAGGCATGTCGAGGGTTTGAAAACAGGTCCGCCGGCCTGCCCTCCTCCACAATGACACCGTCCTTCATCACGACGATGCGGTCGCAATATTCGGACGCCAGGCCGAGATCGTGCGTAATCAGGATCGACGACATTTCGCGCGCCCGAACAAGATCATCGACAAGGTCCATGACGGCCTTTTGGGTGGTGATATCGAGGCCGGTGGTCGGCTCGTCCGCGATGAGAAGCTTGGGGTCACAGGCAAGCGCAATGGCAATCACGACACGCTGGCACATGCCCCCCGAAAGCTCGAAGGGATAGGCTTCGTAACGCTCAGCTGCCTCGTTGATCTTCACCGCCTCCAGTGCCTCGATTGCCTTTGCTTTCGCATTTTGCCTGGTCGCCCGGCCATGCTGGCGAAGGACATCCTCAAGCTGGTGCCCAACCTTCCGAATGGGATTGAGTGCGGCACGCGGGTTCTGAAAGATCATCGAGATCTCCCGACCGCGGATTTCACGCATGTCGCGCTCCGCCGCCTGTTTGAGATCGATACCGTCATATACCGCCTCACCGGATTTGATCCGGCCACCGGCGTCCAGAATGCGCATCAGGGCATAAGATGTAACGGATTTTCCCGATCCGCTTTCCCCCACAATGCCCAGACGTTCGCCCTTGGCCAGATCGAAGCTGATACCCTTGACGGCCTGAACGTCACCGCGGCGCGTCTTGAAGGCAACTTTGAGATCCTTGATGGTCAGCATGGCAAAGCTCCTCAGGTCCGGCGACGCGGGTCGACGATGTCGCGAAGACCGTCTCCCATCAGGTTGAAGGTAAAGACTGCCAGCATCAGCCAGAGCCCCGGAAACAACGCCAGCCACCACTCGCCGGACACGATGAAATTCGCGCCTTCAGCAACCATGATGCCCCACTCCGGTGTGGGCGGACGAACACCAAGGCCGATAAAGGACAGCCCGGCCGCGTTCAAAATGGCCCACCCCAGATTGAGCGAGACCTGCACCATCATTGGCGGCAGGGCATTCGGGAATATGTGAAACGCGAGCACCCTGGTATCCGAATTGCCGGCAAGCTTTGCGGCAAGCGTGAAGCCGGCTTCCCGCCGGATGTTGACCTCCGCACGAACAAGACGGGCATAGAACGGAATGTTGATGATCGCAGTGGCCAGAATGATGTTGGAAATCGAATTCCCGAGCGCCGCCACAATGCCCATGGCCAGCACGAACAATGGAAAGGCCATGATGGTGTCGAGAAACCGGTTGAGCACGACATCCAGCCAGCCTCCACGGTAACCGGCCACGGCACCGAGGACCGAACCGATGACGAAGGAAAGCGCGACAGCGGACACCGAGATGATCAGATCAAGGCGCGTTGCAACGATCACCCTTGAAAAGACATCGCGGCCAAGATTGTCGGTTCCGAACCAATGAGACCAGCTGGGGGCCTGCAATGCATTTGCCGCATTCGTCTGCAGCGGATCGTAGGGAACCAGTGCAGGTCCGAGCACTGCTGATCCGATGAAAAAAGCGAACATGGCGAAAGACAGGGCCGTGACCGGATTTTCCCGAAGGACATAGATCGTATGGGCCAGCGCACCGGAGCCGGTCTTCCGCTCCGCGACGGTTGGAGGCAACGTCGTATCACTCATTTCGAAGATGTCCCGAAACGTGGATCAATCAGCGAATAGGACAGATCGATCAACAGGTTGAGAATGACGAACAGCAATGCCATCGCCAGAACGAACCCCTGAACCGCGGCGTAATCGGAAACCACAAGCGCCTCGACTGCATAGGACCCGATGCCTGGCCAGGCGAAGACCTTCTCGACCAGCACATTCGCCCCAAGCACAAAGGAAAACACCATGCCCAGCGTGGTCACGACCGGAAGCAGGGCGTTGCGGAAAGCGTAGCCGTAGAGGACCATCCCTGGTCCGAGGCCTGCTGCCCGTGCGGTTCTGACATAGTCGGCCGCCAATGCAGACAGCATCGCCGCTCGCGTCATGCGCGCGATCGGGGCAAGGGTGAAGAGGGCTAGCGTCGTTGCTGGCAAGACCAGCTGCTTCAGCGCCCCGAACCAGGTTTCCCAATCTCCGGCAATTGCAGCGTCGATCAGGAAGAACCCGGTAATCCTGGGCGGATCAAGATAGATGAAATCGAGCCTGCCGAGGGGCGACGGAGCGATGCCCAAGAGGTAATAGAAAACATAGATCAGAACGATGCCAGTGAAGAATGTCGGCAGAGATACGCCGGCGGTGACAAGTATCCGGCATAGCTGGTCAATCCAGGTTCCCGGCCGTGTCGCTGCCAGAACGCCGAGTGGAACGGCTATCAGGCAGGACAGGATCAGGGCGGACAGCGTCAATTCGAGCGAGGCCGGCAGTCGGGACGCAAGTTCCGTCGCAACGGGCCGGCCGGTGGAAACCGACTGGCCCAGATCTCCCTGCAGCAGATCTCCTACATAGATCAGGAACTGCTCCGGCAACGGTTTGTCGAGGCCCAGAGACCGTCGAACCTCTTCGATGGATTCAGGCGTTGCCGCAGCTCCGGCAAATTGCACTGCTGGGTCACCGGGCAAGGCACGGGTGAGGATGAAGCTGATCACCACAACGCCTATCAGAACCGGTATCGCCTGCAGAATGCGGTTAAGCGTAGCTGAGCTGCGACGCGCCATGACCTAGCTCTCCACGTTCGTCAGAGAGCGGACATCGAGCTGGCGGTGGAACCAGAACTCGTAACCGTCGGCACTGTTGACCGCGACGTTGAGCGCCGGCTGATAAAGCGGAATCCTCGGCAGGTCTTCCATCGCGATCTCGAACATCCGCTTGATCTTCGGCGCGTACTCAGGATCGTCCTGCGCCATGTGAAGCGTTTCCGAGGTCAGGGTCTCGATTTCCTCGTTTCGATAATTCGAGGAATTGAAAAGGTTGCCTTCCTGATACGCCCAGAAGAAGTAGTAGTCGGGTGTGTCCAGCCAGCCGCCGAAGTTTTCCAGATGTAGTGGCAAGCGCTTTTCCACGAGCACCGCCGTGCGCCAGTTTGCCCCGGGGATCTTCTCGATTTCCGTCTTGATGCCGAGTTTGCCGAGACTTTCCTGGATCAGCAGTGCAGTTGGCTCCATCCAGGATGCAAGGTCTGTGCTGATCGACAGAGGGACTTCGAAGCCATCAGGATAGGCGGATGCTGCAAGCAACTCCTTGGCTTTCTCCATGTCATGGCTATAGGGCGACTTACGCGGCCAGGAGGTGTCTTCAATGGTCTCGCTACCGCCCCACAACGGTGCGCCGCGGCCGTAAGCTGCAGTATCGAAGATGTCCTTGTAGGGAATCGCATAGGCGATAGCCTTGCGCACATTCGGATCCTGGAAAGGTTCGAAAGTGTAATTCAGGCCTACCACATGCATGGTGTTGGCAATCGGTGTGGAATACACCTTCACCTTTTCAGCGAGCTCAGCAGCATCCTTATCCGGTATGTCGAAGGACACCTGCACATCACCACGTTCGATCAGGGCGCGGCGCGTTGCCGGGCTCGGCACTTCTCGAACAATGATTCTGCGAACCTTTGGCAAAGGTCCACCAGCCCATTCGTCAAAGCGTTCGTAAACGATCTGCTGGCCGGAATCCCAACGGGCAACCTTGTAGGCCCCGGACCCGGCAGGTGTCGTGTGAAGATACTCAGTCGCCCAGGGATCATCGGCTGTCGCATGTTCCTTGGCGACTTTCGAATTGATGACGAATGGCACAGGAACTGCCAGATCCGGCAAGGATAGCTTTGATGGCTTGTCGAGCTTGACGACAAAGGTTTCCTCGTCGACGGCTTCAAACTGATCCGGCCGCACAAGGCCGCCAGCTTTCATCTGCGTGCTCGGGAACCCGCCAACTGACACGGCCCTGTCGAAAGACCATTTTACATCCTCAGCAGTCACCTTGCTGCCGTCCCAGAAGACGGCGTTCGGCTTCAGCTTGAAGGTAATGGTCAAACCGTCGTCGGAAATTGTCCAGCTTTCCGCGAGTTCCGGTTCCAGCTTCGAATAGTCGAAGGAAACGCTGCCATCTTCCAGGGTCTTGCTGCCGAACGTAATCAACCGGTCATAACTGTTGATGGCAACCTGATAGCTGGCCCTGTTGGTACCGGTACGGTGAAGATCCAGACTGTTGATGGTCTGACCGGTCACCGCCACCAGAGTATCGCTTGCGGCGAAGGCAGACAGGGACCGGGAAAACGGGAGGGCGCCGACGACGGCAGCTCCGACTTTGAGGAATTCGCGTCTGTGTAGGGACATGTTCGGAAACTCCGCTGTGCGATTGGCTTTCCGAAGCTTGCAGGTGTTTTCTGTTTCCGAAAAATGCTATAAATTCACAGATGCGATGAAAAAAATGCAACGCTATAAACAAAGCCTATTGAAATGAGACACTTATACACGTTTCAGCTCATTGAGGCTGTCGCCCGAGCGGGTTCCATCAGAAAAGCGGCGGAAGACATGAACCTGACCGCCTCGGCGCTCACGCGCCGGGTGCAAAGATTCGAGCAGGAGTTTGGCGCACAGCTCTTTGAGCGCCTACCGAAGGGTGTACGTCTCAACCCTGCCGGAGAGCTTCTTCTCCACCACTACCGCGCAAGCCTTTCAGACCTTGCTCGTGTGCAGAGCCAGGTCGCGGATCTTGCAGGAGAACGCAGAGGGCACGTTTCCATCGCCTGCTCGCAGGCTATGGTTCCTTATTTCCTGCCCGAGCAGATCGCCCGGTACCGGCGTGATCATCCGGGCGTCACGTTTTCGGTCAACGTCAGGGACAGAACCCAGGCCGAGCAGGAACTCGTGTCCTATTCCAGCGACCTGGCACTGGTGTTCGAGCCAGTCTATCTGGTGGATTTCGAGGTGCTTCATGTCATCCCGCAGGAGGTTTATGCGGTCATGGCTAGCGACCACCCACTGGCAAAAAAAGCGGAGGTGCGCCTGCGGGATTGTCTCGACGTGCCCCACGTCGCCCCGACAACCAAATATGGCGTCAGGCATCTGCTGGACTTTGCCGCCCGGCGTGGCAGTCGCCGCGTATCTCCCGCTGTCGAAACCGAAAGCTTCGACCTGATCCGGCACTACGTTCTTTGTGAGAAACTGATCGGCTTCCAGATCCCTCTGGGGCTCAGAGAGCAGGATGACGGCTCGCTGGTTTTCAAACCGATCTCGAGCAAGGACCTGCCACCCGGTAACCTAATTCTGGGCCAGATGCGCGGGCGGACACTTCCCGTGGCTTCAGCGCGCTTTGCGTTGCAGCTGGCCACTGCGCTCAAGGACTATCACAGCGCCCGAATCGGCAACTGACTGAGCGAGCATTTTCAGGACCATAGAAACCCTGGCGCACCAGCGCTCCCGTAGTGAAGTCGAATTGTTGGCGCCTCTGGACGCTCACGCCACCTGTACGTCCGTTACACCTGGCACTGCCTTGAGCGCGCCCGCAATTTCCGGTGACAGGCGGAACCGGCCGGGGAGCTTGACCTCCACTTCCCGTGCGCCGTTTTCCAGAAGCACAATCACCGTCACGTCACCTTCACCCCTCACCTGCAACTGCTTTGCAAGGCTCGGGATTGGACGTTCATCGCGAACAAAGACACGCATGCTTTTCTGCAGACGGGCTGCAACCTGATCGATCGGATCAACCTGTTCGATTCGAAGGGAGGGCTCGTCGTCGCGCATGTCGGCCCCGACGAGCACGACAACGGAACGTCCAGCCTGCAAGGCATCCCGGAACTGTTCGAGTTTCTCACGGAAGAGCAACGCCTCATACTGGCCCGTAGCATCGGACAGGCGAACGATACCCATGCGATTGCCGGTCTTGGTCTTGCGTTCCTGCATGGACACAACGGTGCCGGCAAGCCGGCCGTGAGACGCCCCCTTCTTGACCGCTTCCGAAAACTGGCTCCACGGCTGTGCCCGCATCTTTTCCAGCACGGAGGCGTATTCGTCGATCGGATGCGCTGACAGGTAAAACCCGATCGCCGAGTGTTCCCGCTGCAGCTTCTCTTCGTTTGTCCAGCCATGGACATCATCCAGCTGCAAGGGTTCTTCGCTGTCGCTGCCTCCAAAAAGCTCGTCCTGGCCGAGCGTCTTGTTTTCCTCGGTGCGTTGAGCCAGGCCCATGATCCGGTCGAGGCCTTCAAAAACCCGTGCCCGGTTGGGCTCAAGCTCATCGAATGCTCCGGCTGCGACCAGGTTTTCAAGCGTTCGCTTGTTGAGGGCCTTGGGTGAAATCCGACGCGCAAAATCGCCAAGGCTCTTGAAAGGCTTGTCGCCCCGAACCTCAACAATGTGTTCAACCGCCTGCTCGCCGACACCCTTGATCGCGCCCATCGCGTAGAGGATCTTGCCGTCGGCAACGTCAAAATAGACTTGCCCGCGGTTGATTGACGGCGGCTCGATCTCGATCTTCATGCGCCGACATTCCTGCCGGTAGTCGCCCAGTTTTTCCGTATTGCCCAGATCCAGCGTCATGGAAGCGGCCATGAACTCGACCGGGTGGTTCGCCTTGAGCCAGGCCGTATGATAGGAGACCAGTGCATACGCCGCAGCGTGCGACTTGTTGAAGCCGTAGTTGGCGAACTTCGCCACAAGATCGAAGATTGTTCCGGCGTGGCTCTTGTTGATCCCACGCTCCACCGCGCCGTCGACAAAACGCGCCCGCTGGACTTCCATTTCCGCGGCAATCTTCTTACCCATGGCGCGGCGCAGAAGGTCAGCTTCACCGAGAGAGTAGCCGGACAGAACCTGTGCAATCTGCATCACCTGTTCCTGGTAGACGATAATGCCGTTCGTCTCCATCAGGATGGGTTCAAGCAGCGGATGCAGGCAGTCCGGGTCCTGTTCGCCGTGCTTCACCGCGTTGTAGACCGGGATGTTCTCCATCGGTCCGGGACGATACAAAGCCACAAGGGCAATGATGTCTTCGAACCGGTCGGGTTTCATGCCTGCAATCGCGCGGCGCATGCCCTGACTTTCCAGCTGGAACACGCCAAACGTTTCGCCGCGCGCCAGCAGCTTGTAGGTTTTCTCGTCGTCGATCGGCAGGGCTGCGACGTCGACATCGATACCGCGCCGTTCAATCAGCTTCACCGCCGTATCGATAACCGTCAGTGTCTTCAGGCCGAGGAAGTCGAACTTAACAAGTCCGGCGTCTTCCACCATCTTCATGTTGAACTGGGCAACCGGCATGTCGGAACGCGGGTCTCGATAGAGCGGAACCAGCTGTTCCAGAGGCCTGTCACCGATGACAACGCCCGCCGCGTGCGTGGAAGCATGCCGGTAAAGGCCTTCGAGCTTCTGAGCCATGCCCAGCAGCCGCTCGACGATTTCCTCTTCCTTGGCTGCCTCGCGCAGGCGTGGCTCCTCCTCGATCGCCTGACCAAGCGTTACAGGATTTGCCGGGTTGGCGGGAACAAGTTTGCAGAGCCGGTCGACCTGGCCATAAGGCATTTGCAGTACGCGGCCGACATCGCGCAACACGGCACGGGCCTGAAGCGATCCGAAGGTGATGATCTGCGCGACCTGCTGCCGGCCGTATTTTTCCTGAACATAGCGGATCACTTCTTCACGCCGGGTCTGGCAGAAGTCGATATCGAAGTCAGGCATCGAAACGCGTTCAGGATTGAGGAAGCGTTCGAACAGCAGCGAGAACCGCATGGGATCGAGGTCGGTAATGGTCAGGGACCAGGCAACCAGGGACCCCGCACCGGACCCGCGACCCGGGCCGACCGGAATATCCTGCCCTTTTGCCCATTTGATGAAGTCGGCAACGATCAGGAAGTACCCGGGAAACTTCATGCGCTCGATGATGCCGGTCTCGTAGTCGAGACGGTCCCAGTAGTCCTTCTCCTCAAGACCCGGCGCCAGTCCGTGGGCATCAAGGCGCGCCTGCAATCCTTCGCGTGCCTGGCGGATCAACTCTTCCGCTTCTGCCTTCTCCGCTTCTTCCGGATCCGCATCCGCACCGGCAAACCGGGGCAGGATCGGCGCGCGCTTCAACGGGCGGAAGCTGCAGCGCCGGGCAATCTCTACCGTTGAGACAAGTGCCTCTGGCAAATCCGCAAAGAGCGCGCACATTTCCGCGCGGCTTTTGAAGTAGTGCTCCGGTGTCAGCCGTCTGCGGTCGTCCTCGATCAGCACCCTGCCCTCGGAAATGCAGATCAGGGCGTCATGAGCTTCATAGTCTTCGCGCTTGGGAAAGAAGGCTTCGTTGGTGGCGACCAGTGGCAGCCCGTATTCGTAGGCCAGATCGAGAAACGCGTCTTCGGTCTTGCGCTCGGCTTCCATGCCATGGCGCTGGATTTCCACGTAGCAACGACCGGGAAAACGGTCCGCCAATGTTTCCAACCGGCTTTTTGCGAGGTCCTTGCGGCTGGCAAGGAGCGCTGCCCCGATCGGCCCGCCAACACCACCGGTCAGAATGATAACGCCTTCGGACTTTGATAGAAGATACCCGGAGGAAACGTGTGGCCTCAGACCGGTTTCCGTGTCGAGGAACGCCCGAGAACTCAGCTCCATCAGATTGCCGTAACCGGCTTCTGTCATGGCGAGAAGAACAACGTCCGAAAGCGCAGGTTCCCCTCTCCGCCCGCTTTCAAGTCCATCGTCGAAAAAGACGGAAAGCTGACACGCGGCAATCGGCTGAATTCCGGATCCCCACGCTTTGGTCGCAAATTCCTGTGCGCCAAACAGATTGTTGGTATCGGCAATCGCCAGCGCCGGCTGGTCATCGGCCTTGGCGAGGTCGAGAAGCTTCTTGATCGGCAACGCACCTTCCAGAAGCGACAACGCCGAATGGACCCGGAGGTGAACATAGCCGGGACCGCTTGCCTCACTGCCGGCATTTTCTGACGAACCGGAAGACAGAGAATTATTGGGATCTGTAGCAGACATGGCGGCTCTCATAACATCTTCCAGAATCAGCGCTCAAGTGAAGCGTGTTCGGAATAGCGTGTCGAGACGCCGAAGGAGTTGTTACCGCTGTTCTTTGTAATCCTGACTTCGCATCACACCGCAGTGGACTGAGTCAAGGAACTCAAAAAACGCACTGGCACCATTTGCCGAAACAACGACCGTTCAGCAGAGATTGATCAGCCGACGGACAGAAGCACGTCGCCCCAGACAGCGAGCGTCGTGCAGAAGCAAACCATTGCACCGAAAGCGGCAAAATCACGAGCGATATGGATCATCACATCCTCCAACCGTTGCTAATTGCGTAACTGGATGATGTTCCATTTTTGTTCCTATTGCAAGCCCTTTTTGTTCCCCTTGTCATCAAGCAAATCAAATTTGCTGAAAACTTAGGGTTTTTGCTTTGTTCTTCTGGAGAACGGTAGCCCTGAGGAGCCCGCTCACATGGGGTAGAAACAATTTTTTGGCTTGTCTGACTGGAAAAACCTAGAGGTCCCTGACCAAGCCTTCGGACAGCGTTATTGCCCTGTCCATACGGCCCGCCAGTTCCAGGTTGTGAGTTGCGAACAGCGTCGCAACACCGGACGCCCGCACCAATGCCTGCAAGGCGTCGAATACATAGCCTGCAGTGTTGGGGTCCAGATTTCCCGTCGGTTCATCCAGAAGAAGGATACGAGGCGCATTCGCAACTGCACGGGCAACGGCAACGCGCTGCTGCTCCCCGCCGGAAAGCTCCGAAGGGCGATGGCTGCCACGCTCACCGAGACGCATGTATTTCAAAAGTTCGTCTGCTCTCTCCGCTGCCATCTTTCGCGGCAAGCCACGGATCATCTGTGGCATCATCACGTTTTCCTGCGCGGTAAACTCCGGCAGCAGGTGATGAAACTGATAGACGAACCCGATGTCGTTACGCCGGATGGCCGTGCGCTCATCATCAGACAGATCCGAACAGTTGACCGGTCCGAGGAAGACATCGCCCTCGTCCGGGCGCTCCAGCAAACCTGCAATATGCAAGAGGGTCGATTTGCCGGTTCCGGAAGGCGCCACCAGGGCAACCATCTCACCGGCCTCGATGCGCAGATCGGCGCCGTTCAGGATATGAAGTTCGCGATTACCCTCGTCGAAACTGCGGGTAATGCCAGACAATTGCAGGGCGGCAGGCGCCAGTCCCGGTGCCTGGTTGGGGTCAACGGCCATGTTCATCTCCCGTCTCCCTATTCATATCTGAGGGCTTCAACGGGATCGAGCCGCGCAGCCCGCCACGCAGGATAGACCGTCGCCAGCAGTGACAACGCAAGCGCCATGACAAGCACTGTTATCGTCTCTCCGGAGTCAATCTCCGCGGGCAGCTGTGACAAAAAGTAGAGCGTCGGATCGAACAGCTCCGTCCTGGTAAGCCAGGAAACGAATTGACGGATGCTCTCGATGTTCAGGCAGACCAAAAGTCCGAGGAAGAAGCCGGCGAAAGTACCCACGAAGCCGATGCTGGCGCCTGTTATCAGGAAGATCCGCATAATCGACCCACGCGTCGCGCCCATGGTCCTCAAAATCGCGATGTCCTTGCCCTTGTCCTTTACCAGCATAATCATGCCGGAAACGATATTGAGCGCCGCAACCAGGACGATCAGCGTCAGGATGATGAACATCACGTTCCGCTCCACCTCAAGGGCTGCAAAGAAGGTGACATTGCGCTGGCGCCAGTCGGTTACGAAAGCCGGCCGATCCGCAGCCTCCTCGATCGTGTCCTTCATGATACCGACCCTGTCGGGGTCAGCGACATAAACTTCGATACCGGTCGCCTTGGTATCCATGTTGAAATAGGCCTGCGCCTCTTCCAGTGGCATGAACAGGAAGGTCGCGTCGTATTCACTCATGCCGATTTCGAAAATGGCGGTAACCGGATAGGCCTTCAACCGCGGCGTAACGCCCATGGGGGTCACACTACCACGCGGTGAGATAATGGTGACATTGTCACCAAGGGTGATGCCGAGCTGTTGCGCCATGCGCGAACCGATGGCAACCCCCTCGCCCTCGTCGAACCCGTCAAGGGTTCCGGCCCGCACATTGTTCGCGATAAGCGGCACACGGCGCAGATCGCTTTCGTAAAGGCCGCGAACGAGCGCTCCGAAATTCCCTGCAGGCCCGGAAACCAGCGCCTGGCCTTCCACAAAGGGCATCGCACTGACCACATCCGGCACACCCTGCAACCGGGCGGAAACCGCATCATAGTCCGTCAGTGGCTGGTCGATCGGCTGAACCAGCATATGACCGTTGATCCCCAGGATCTTGCCGAGAAGCTCCGTCCGGAACCCGTTCATCACTGCCATCACGATGATCAGCGTTGCCACGCCAAGCATGATGCCAGCAAAGGAAAAGCCTGCAATGACGGATATGAAGGTTTCGCGGCGCCTTGATCGCAGGTAGCGCCCTGCAATCATCCATTCAAATGCGGAAAAGGCGCGTGTCGGGGCTGCCGGTTTGCGACCGTCGTCAATGTCCGCCGTATCTACCGCTGTCATTGTCCATCCAGTTCAGCACAGCCCCAAATTCAGCACAGCCCACCTACCGAAATATTTCCGGCAGGCCGGCTGGCCGCAGCAGACGCCGCGACCGAATCCCCACACAGAGGATCACCGGACTTGGTTAGTCCGTCAATGCCGCCGTCAGCTTGTTCAAGGTGGCTTCCGGAGAAAGCATTTCCTTTTCCCCAGTTGCCCGGTCCTTGACTTCCAGCAAACCGTCTTTCAGTCCACGCGGCCCGGCAACGACCTGGAACGGCAAGCCAATCAGATCCATCGTCGCGAACTTGGCACCGGCCCGGGTGTCCGTATCGTCGTAAAGAACCTCGATGCCGGCAGCTTCAAACTTGGCATAGAGATCTTCACACACCGGATCCGTCAGCTCGTCACCCGGCTTCAGATTGACCAGCCCGACATGGAACGGCGCGACGGATTTCGGCCAGACGATTCCATTTTCATCATGATTGGCTTCGATCAAGGCGCCAAGAAGGCGTGAAACGCCGACACCGTAGGAGCCCATGTGGACCGGCACTTCCGTGCCTTCTGCTGTCGCAACCTTGGCACCCATCGCATCGGAGTACTTGGTACCGAAATAGAAGATATGACCGACTTCGATACCACGCGCCGACACGCGGGTGTCTTCAGCCAGTGCACCGAAGGCGGCTTCGTCGTGCATTTCGTCCGTTGCCGCGTAGGGCGTCGTCCATTCGGTCACGATCGGCGTCAGGTCGGAGGAGAAGTCCGTATCTTCCGCAGGCGTCGGCAGCTCCAACAACGACTTGTCGCAGAAGACTTCGCTTTCGCCGGTGTCGGCAAGAATGATGAACTCGTGGCTCATGTCGCCGCCGATCGGGCCGGTGTCGGCTTTCATCGGGATCGCCTTCAGCCCCATGCGGGCGAATGTGCGCAGGTACGCGACAAACATCCGGTTATAGGCGTGGCGGGCCGATTCCTTGTCCAGATCGAAGGAATAGGCATCCTTCATCAGGAACTCCCGGCCGCGCATGACACCAAAGCGCGGGCGCACCTCGTCACGGAACTTCCACTGGATGTGATAGAGGTTCAGCGGCAGGTCCTTGTAGGATCGCACGTAGCCACGGAAGATGTCGGTGATCATCTCCTCGTTTGTCGGCCCAAACAGCATGTCCCGCTCGTGACGGTCGGTGATGCGCAGCATCTCCTTGCCATAGGCATCATACCGGCCACTCTCACGCCACAGATCGGCTGACTGGATCGTCGGCATCAGCAACTGGATCGCGCCTGCCCTTGCCTGTTCTTCTTCGACGATCCGTTCGATCTTGCGCAGGACCTTCAACCCAAGTGGCAACCAGGAATAGATTCCGGCGGACTGCTGACGAATCATGCCGGCACGCAGCATCAGCCGGTGGGACACGATTTCCGCTTCCTTGGGTGTTTCTTTCAGTATGGGCAGAAAGTAACGGGAAAGACGCATGAATGTTCTCTCAATCTTGGGCATCGCCTGTTTTGTGCGCAGTCAAAGCGCAAGCAGCCACCAAATACAAGCCCTTTGCGCAGGCATGCCTGCCTTATACAGAAATGACGGCAAAATAGCGCGCAAATGCAGGTATTTGCTGAAGTTTGCCGCCTAATTTTTTGCCGGCTTCAGAACTAAGGTCTTAGTACCAATTGCCGCCAAGGAAATAGGCAAGCAAAAAAAATAGCCTGTGCACGACAAATAGGTGACAAGGCTGAATCAATCCGCTAGTTTCCATCTTCATAACAAAAAGATGCCTTGGCAGAAATGCCAAGAGGCTCAAGGACATCGCGGTCTGAGTCTTGGGAGGAAGGACCCTCAGGCGCACCTTTTGGTTTGCAGCCGCCCAGCTGTACGGGAATACCGGACAGTAAGGGTACAGGGTCGAATTTAGACGCGGAACTTTACAAAGGCAGAGCTTGGCTCTGCCTTTTTTCTTTGCGGAATAGCGTCAGTTTTCTTGCAACCGGGCGCACTTGTCGTGGGATCCGAACAAATATGCCCCGGGAGGCGCACCCGTCAGTTGGACGGGTGACTGTAGCTGCCGGTTGGCGGGTTGAGGAACGGAATGTCGTCCAGCCCGAATCCCGAGTTGCGCATACCGAGGTATCCGGCAAAAACCACAGTGGTCACGATGGTGGTCAGGATGATTACCCGACGGAATCGCGGCTGCTCGGGAGCGCTTGGCTCGGTTCCTGGTACAACCTCGCCTGCTTCCTCCTGCGTCCGGCGCATGCCGAACGGCAGGATGGCAAACAGAATGATCCACCAGAGCATGAAATAGATGGCCATGCCAAACGCGATGGACATGAATTAAGCCTCTTCAAGTTCGGTCAAGGTACCGAGAAAGTCCTTGGGATGCAGGAACAGCACAGGTTTGCCATGCGCCCCTATCTTCGGTTCACCGTCGCCGAGTACCCGGGCCCCATCTGCCAGCAGCTTGTCGCGCGCGGCAATAATGTCATCGACCTCGTAGCAAACGTGGTGAATGCCACCTGAGGGGTTCTTTTCCAGGAACTTTGCAATGGGAGAATTCTCGCCAAGCGGCTCAAGCAGCTCGATCTTGGTGTTCGGCAAGTTGATGAACACCGTGCTGACGCCGTGGTCCGGCTGCTCTACCCTGGCTGAAACCTCTGCACCGAGAGTGTCCCGGTAGACTGCCGTTGCTGCTTCGATATCCGACACCGCAATGGCGACGTGATTGAGCCGTCCGATCATTTGCAAACCTCCGCTGTCGGCGGCCACTCAGGCCGCCGTGATGACTATAGTTGGGTCACCATCACCTTGCAGAGCGTCTTTTTGCCCCAGACGTTCAGGATCTCGGACCGGGCTGCACGGCGCGCAGCCTCCGCAACCAGATCCTTGTCCTTGCGCCGGTTCTTCGGGATGCTGGTAACAGCGCCCCTGACAGCCTTAATGACGATATCCTCCATCGGATCACCTTCATCATCCGTGTCCGGCAAGCCCAACAGGACAACATTGGGGTCGTCCAGCAGCTCCCCGGATCGGTTGACCACCAGCGCGATCACCGCAGCGCCTGCGAACGAAAGCTTGCGCCGTTCCTTGACGCCGGTGACTTCCGGATCGTCCAGGATATCGCCGTCTTTCACCAGGATGCCTGACGGCGCCTCGTCGATGATGCCGGCACGCCCCGCACTCAGGCGGATGATGTCCCCGTTCTTGCCGCGCACCACTTCAGGCACTCCGAGGTCCTTTGCGAACGCAGCGTGGGCGGCAAGATGCAACGGTTCCCCGTGGACGGGAAGCACGACTTTCGGCTGGACCAGTTTGTAAAGCTGCTCCAGCTCGCCCCTGCGCGGGTGACCGGACACATGCACAAGAGCGTCACGGTCGGTGATGATGTCGACATCCTTGTCGGCAAGGTTGTTCAGCACCTCACCAACGGCTTTCTCGTTGCCGGGGATCGTGCGCGAGGAAAAGATGACCATATCACCCTTTGACAGCGCGATGTTGCGATGGTCGCCGGCTGCGATCCTGGCAAGGGCAGCGCGGGCTTCGCCTTGCGATCCCGTGCACAAAAGCACGGTCTTTTCCCGCGGCAGATAGCCATAGGCCTCTTCATCGTGAAACGGCTTCAGTCCATCCAGATAGCCAAGCTCTCCGGCAACCTCGATCACCCGGTGCATCGAGCGGCCGACAATCACCATGTCGCGGTCGTTCGCGGCGGCGGCTTCCGCAATCGCCCGAATGCGGGCGACGTTGGATGCAAAGGTGGTAACCGCAATTCGCTTGCTGGCCTTTGCCATCACCTTTTTCAGCTCGACAGCAACATCTGCCTCGCTGGGGCTGACACCGTCACGAATTGCATTGGTACTGTCACAGACAAGCGCCATCACCCCTTCCCGGCCGAGCTCGGCAAGGCGGTCCAAATCGATGGGAAGGCCGACGCCAGGCGTCCTGTCGATCTTCCAGTCGCCGGTATGCAGCACCATGCCGGCAGGCGTGCGGATCGCCAGCGCGCAGGGCTCCGGAATGGAGTGCGCCATCGCAACAAATTCGACATCAAACGGACCAATCTTGTGGCGCTCACCCTGCTTCACCACCGTCACCGGAACCTCTTCTGCTCCCGGCTCGCTTTCCGTTTTGGCTGCGAGCAGACCGGCAGTGAAGGCCGTTGCATAGACCGGTACCTTCAGGAAGGGCCACAGATGCAGGATCCCGCCGTAATGGTCTTCATGTGCGTGGGTAATCACCATGCCGGCGATATTGTCGACTTCATCTTCCAGGAACTTGATGTCCGGAACGACTACATCGATGCCCGGAAGCTCCGGTCCGGCGAAACTCACACCACAGTCGACGATCAGCCATGTCCGGTCATCTTCCGGACCATAGCCGTACAAACCGAGGTTCATGCCGATTTCGCCTACCCCGCCCAGGGGCAGAAACACGATGTCGTTGTTGTTGTTGTTTTTCTTGGCCGAAGCCATGGATTGCTCCTTTAAACGTCAGATCGGGCAACGGCCCGGCGCTCAAGCGCCAGGCAAAAACACATCACCCGCATAAATCGTTCGCTCACCGCCACCATCCTGTTTCAGGACCAGGTGGCCGCGCGCGTCCAAATCGGCAAAAGTGCCGGTAATTTCTTCCTGGGCAGTCCGAACCGTTATGGTCTTGCCCAGATGTGCCGCCCGTTTCAGCCAGGCTCGGCGAATTCCTTCAAAGCCGCCCGGTTGCTGCCAGCGAGACAGGTTGTCCGCCAGCGTCTCCGCAAGACATTCGAACAACCGTTCAGCTGTTACCTGATAGCCCAAGCTCCTGAGATCCGTCGCCTGATACAAGGACAACGGCGGGTGGGAAACACAATTGACACCGAAACCAAGGACAACTGCCTGCCGGCCATCGTTAAGCGTTTCAGCCTCCAGCAGGATGCCGGACAGTTTCGAGCCCTCTACAAGCAGGTCGTTTGGCCATTTCAGGCTTACCAGTTGCAGTGTACCTGCGGCTTTGTCAACGGCTTCCGCCAATGCAACGGCAGCAGCAAGCGGCAATTCGCCGATCCGTTCAGCCGGTTTTGGGTCGATCAGAAGCAGGCTGGCGAACATGTTGCCTATCGGTGAGGACCAGTCACGCCCGCGGCGCCCACGACCTGTGGTCTGCTCGTCTGCCCTGATCCACAGATGACCGGCGTCCCCTTGCCGTGCCTTGTCGAAACACAGCGAATTCGTGGAGCCGACAGTTTCCAGCTCCACAAAGCGAAAGTCCGGCGCACCTGGCGCCGGACGTTCATGTCCATAACTTGTCATGCGATCGATCAGAACAGCGACTGGGCAGCAGAGCTGGCCGCGCTGACGATCTGTCCCGGTGCCAGCCAGAAGAAGATCACGAAAACACTCGACAGGCCCAGTACCACGCGCAGCTCCATCGGCATGGCCTCGAAACCCTCAACAGGTTCGTCGAAGAACATGACCTTTACGATCCGCAGGTAGTAATAGGCACCTACCACCGACGCGACCACGCCGATCACGGCCAGCGGGAAGAGACCAGCCTCGACGGCCGCGCTGAACACGTACCACTTGCCGAAGAAACCAACCAGCGGCGGAATACCGGCGAGCGAGAACATCAGCAGACCCAGCAGGATTGCCATCGGCAGGTTTGTCTGGGACAGCCCGGCCAGATCGCCGATCTCCTCGACCATGCCATCCTTGCGGCGCATGGACAGGATGCAGGCGAAGACACCAAGCGTCATGCCCATGTAGGCGATCATGTAGAAAATGACGCCTTCGACACCTGTCTGGGTGCCGGCAGCAAGACCGACCAGCGCGTAGCCCATGTGACCGATGGACGAATAGGCCATCAGTCGTTTCAGGTTGTGCTGACCGATAGCCGCGAAGGCTCCGAGTGCCATCGATGCGATCGACACGAACACGATGATCTGCTGCCAGTCGTTTGTAACCGGCTGGAAGGCCTCGATCACGATCCGGACCAGCATGCCCATAGCGGCAACTTTCGGAGCAGCGGCGAGGAATGCGGTAACCGGGGTTGGCGCCCCTTCATAGACATCCGGCGTCCACATGTGGAACGGAACCGCGGAAATCTTGAAGGCAAGACCGGCAAGAATGAAGGTCAGGCCGATCACCAGTCCGATGGAAGCGCCATCGTGGGACAGCGATTCCGCGATACCCTCGAAGGCCACCTGCCCGGTGAAGCCGTAAACCAGCGACATGCCATAGAGCAGCATGCCCGACGACAGCGCGCCCAGCACGAAGTACTTCAGGCCGGCTTCGGTCGAGCGCACGCTGTCCCGGTTGATGGCGGCAACGACGTAGAGCGAAAGGCTCTGCAGTTCCAGGCCGAGATAAAGTGCGATCATGTCATTCGCCGACAGCATCAGCATCATGCCGAGTGTCGCAAGAACGATCAGGATCGGATACTCGAAATGGTCGAAGGACTGGCTCTTGGCGTAGGCCCAGGACATGGCGATGGCAAAGAACGAACCTGCCAGCACCAGGAGTTTGAGCAAGTAGGCGAAATCGTCCAGAACGAACGAACCGCCGAACGTTTCACCAAAGGCCGGCACGAACAGAAGCACCAGGAAGGTACCGCCGAGCAGGCCCATTGCTCCACCGAAGACGGCGTAGCTGACGCGCTTGCCGCCGAAGGCGCCGATCATCAGCAGCACCATGGCTCCGAGGGCCAGGATGATCTCCGGCAGAACCGGCTTGAGATCTGGCAATAGGGTCAATTCAGACATAGCTCTGTCTCGTCCTCGAAACCTAGTGGGCCGCCGCGGCAGACGCTGCGTGCTGGACAACGCCAGCCGCGTCGAGCGCCGCGGTGTATTGATTGATGAGATTGTCGACCGCACCCTGGGTCACATCCAGGATCGCCATCGGATAGAAGCCGAAGAAGATCGTCAGGATGATCATGGGGATCAGGATAACCTTTTCCCTGAGGTTCAGGTCGAGGATCGACTTGAGGCTTTCCTTCTCCAGCGCGCCGAAGACGACGCGGCGATAGAGATAGAGCGCGTAGGCAGCTGACAGGATCACACCGGTGGTAGCAAAGAACGCCACCCACGAATTGACCTGGAATGCCCCCATCAGCGTCAGGATTTCCCCAACGAACCCGGAGGTACCTGGCAGGCCGACGTTGGCCATGGTGAAAATCAGGAACGCAACCGCATACTTCGGCATCCGGTTGACCAGACCGCCATAGGCAGCGATCTCGCGGGTATGCATCCGATCGTAGATAACGCCGACACAAAGGAAAAGCGCACCGGAGACAATGCCGTGGGAAAGCATCTGGAAGATACCGCCCTGCACACCCTGCTCCGTCATCGTGAAGATGCCCATGGTCACGTAGCCCATGTGTGCGACCGATGAATAGGCGATCAGCTTCTTGATGTCTTCCTGAGCAAGCGCCACCAGCGACGTGTAGATGATCGCAACCACAGACAATGTGAACACGAAGGGTGCGAACATGTCGGAGGCAAGCGGGAACATCGGCAGGGAGAAGCGCAGGAAGCCGTAGCCGCCGAGCTTCAGGAGCACACCCGCCAGAATGACGGAACCGGCGGTCGGTGCTTCCACGTGTGCGTCCGGCAACCAGGTATGCACAGGCCACATTGGCATCTTCACAGCAAAGCTCGCGAAGAAGGCCAGCCACAGCCATGTTTGCATCCCGCCCGGGAACTGATGCGCCAGGAGCGCTTCAATGTTGGTGGTGCCTGCGTTCCAGTACATCGCCATGATCGCGATCAGCATCAGCACCGAGCCGAGCAGCGTGTACAGGAAGAACTTGTAGGATGCATAGACCCTGCGTGCACCGCCCCACACACCGATGATCAGGAACATCGGAATGAGGCCAGCTTCGAAGAACACGTAGAACACGACCAGGTCCAGCGCGCAGAAGACGCCGATCATCAGCGTTTCCAGAACGAGGAAGGCAATCATGTATTCCTTTACCCGCTTCTGCACGCTGTCCCAGGAGGCCAGGATGCAGAACGGCATCAGGAAGGTCGTAAGGATCACGAAGAGGACGGAAATACCGTCAACGCCCATGCGGTAGCTGATGTTGCTTCCAAGCCATTCCCGGTGTTCCACGAACTGGAAGCCGGAATTGGCGTAGTCGAAATTGCCCCAGATGAACAGCGACAGAAGGAAGGTCACCGAGGTGGTCACAAGAGCGACCATCCGGATGTTCTTCTTGCTGCCCTCGTCATTCCCCGGAACCAGGAGAATGAAGAGCACGCCCAGCAGCGGCAAGAACGTCGTGAGTGACAGAATTGGCCAGTCAATCATTAGTGTGCACCCCCGCCGGTGCCTGCACCGGTGAACATCGACCAGGTGATAAGCGCAGCCACACCGATCAGCATCGCAAATGCATAGTGATAGAGATATCCGGTCTGCAGGCGGACAACCCAGGCGGTCACATTCTGAACACGGGAAGCAACACCGTTCGGGCCATACCCGTCGATCACGGTGCCATCGCCCTTCTTCCAGAGGACCCGGCCGAGCCACATGGCAGGACGGATAAAGATGAAGTTATAAAGCTCGTCGAAGTACCACTTGTTGAGCAGGAACTGATAGAGGCCGGAATGGCGCTCCGCCAGCTGCTTCGGCATTTCCGGAGAGCGGATGTAGAACTGGTAGGCAACCAGGAAACCGAGCACCATCATGACGAACGGAGACACCTTCACCCATCCAGGCACTTCGTGCATGGCATGCAGGATGTGGTTGGTTTCACTGTTGAACAGTGCGCCCTTCCAGAACTCTGCATAACCTTCGCCGTAGAACGAACCGTAGAAGACCATGCCCGCCAGCACAGCGCCGATGGACAGGATGAACAGCGGCACGGTCATCACCAAAGGAGATTCATGTACGTGTTTCATCACATCGACAGGCGCACGCGGCTTGCCGTGGAAGGTCATGAACGTCAGGCGCCAGGAATAGAACGACGTCAGCGCAGCAGCGATAACGGTCATCCAGAAGCCGTAGAGAGCCATCGGATTGGCGTGTTCACCCACGGAGCCCGCAAAGGCTGCCTCGATGATCGCATCCTTGGAAATGAAGCCGGCGAAACCGATATGGGTGAATGGAATGCCCACACCCGTCAGGGCCAGCGTTCCGATCATCATCGTCCAGTAGGTAATCGGAATATGCTTCCGAAGACCACCCATCTTGCGCATGTCCTGCTCGTCGGAAACGGCGTGGATCACCGAACCGGCGCATAGGAACAGCAGCGCCTTGAAGAAGGCGTGGGTAAACAGGTGGAAGATACCGATCGAATAGGCGCCGACGCCAAGTGCAACGAACATGTAGCCGAGCTGCGAACAGGTCGAATAGGCGATCACGCGCTTGATGTCGTTCTGCACCAGACCGACAGTTGCGGCGAAGAAGGCCGTCGTTGCACCAAAGAACACGATGACCGTCAGCGCGGTGTGCGAAAGTTCCATCAGCGGTGACAGACGTGCCACCATGAAGACACCGGCGGTCACCATCGTCGCGGCATGGATAAGCGCGGACACGGGTGTCGGGCCTTCCATAGCGTCCGGCAACCAGGTGTGCAGCAGGAACTGCGCCGACTTGCCCATTGCCCCCATGAACAGCAGCAGGCAGACAACCGTTATCGCTGCATGCGGATCAAGATGGTAGCCGAGGAAAGTCATCACCTCGCCGTGCTCCTGGATGAAGGACGGCGCGTCGTTGAAGATGGTGGTGAACTCGATGCTCTGGAACAGATAGAAGACGCCGAAGATGCCGAGCGCAAATCCGAAGTCACCAACGCGGTTGACGACGAATGCCTTGATGGCGGCCGCATTTGCGGACGGTTTCTGATACCAGAAGCCGATCAGAAGATAGGAGGCAAGGCCCACACCTTCCCAGCCGAAGAACATCTGCAGAAGGTTGTCTGCCGTCACCAGCGACAGCATCGCGAAGGTGAAAAGCGACAGATAGGCGAAGAAACGCGGCCGATGCGGGTCATGGTGCATGTACCCGATGGAATAGACATGCACGAGCGCGGACACAGTGGTCACGACGATCAGCATCACGGCGGTCAGCGTGTCGACCCTGATGGACCAGGACACCTTCAGATCACCGGTATCGATCCAGCGGAACAGATCGACGATCTGCATTTCCGAGCCGCCGAGCCAGAACCCGAAGAAAGTGATCCAGGACAGCAGCGCAGCGAGGATCAGGAGACCACTGGTAATATACTCACTGGCCTTGGCGCCGATGGCGCGGCCGAAAAGACCGGCGATCAGGAAGCCGATCAGCGGCAGGAACAGGATTGCGGAATACATCAGCTCCTACCCTTTCATCACGTTGACGTCTTCCACGGCGATGGAGCCGCGGTTCCGGTGGAAGACCACCAGGATCGCAAGGCCGATGGCGGCCTCTGCGGCAGCCACGGTGAGAACCAGCATGGTGAAGATCTGGCCCATCATGTCGCCGAGGAACGACGAAAAGGCGACAAAGTTGATGTTCACCGACAGCAGCAGCAGTTCGATAGACATCAAGATAACAATCACGTTTTTCCTGTTCAGGAAGATCCCGAAGATCCCGATCGTGAACAGGATCGCCGCGACCGACAGATAGTGCGACAGACCGATTTCCATGGGCGCCTCGCCGTGCTCCCCTCGTTTACCCCAACCGGAAACAGCACGGAGGAGCGTGCCGGTTCCCGGACTTTCTCGAAAACGCAACCAGGTTGCGTCAGATACCCTTGCCCGTTTCCACCTTGCGGACCTCAACTGAGGCTTCGCGGTTTCGCGCAACCTGGTCCGGAATGCTTTGACGTTTGACATTCGGCTTGTGGCGCAGGGTCAGGACGATTGCCCCGATCATGGCCACCAGAAGAACCAGGCCAGCGACCTGGAAGAAGTAGATGTACTTGGTGTAGAGCACAGACCCGATCGCCTGGATGTTGCTCACGTCGCTAAGTGCCGGCATCGGCTCTGCGCCATGCCCGAGAACACCCGGTGCAATGATCCAGGCACCCAGACCCATCAGCAGCTCGACCATCAGGATCACGCCGACCAGCGCGCCGACCGGCAAATACTGCAGGAAGCCCTGTCGCAGTTCGACGAAGTCCACATCAAGCATCATGACGACGAACAGGAACAGCACCGCCACCGCGCCGACATAGACGACCACCAGCAGCAGGGCCAGGTATTCGGCGCCCAGCAGAATGAAAAGACCAGCGGAATTCACAAACGCCAGGATCAGGAACAGTACCGACGTCACCGGATTGCGCGACGCGATCACCATGAATGCTGACGCCAGGGTGACGCCGGCAAACAGGTAGAAAAAGAGGGCTTTCAGGATCATTTCGAAGACCTGCCTGTCGTGTGGCCTTGCGGCCGGAAGTGCGGTGCCCGGACGGATTGCCGGGCTGGAAACCATTGTTGGGTATGCTCCTAACGGTAAGGAGCATCCATTTCAATGTTACGGGCAATTTCGCGTTCCCAACGGTCGCCGTTCGCAAGCAGCTTTTCCTTGTCGTAGTAAAGCTCTTCGCGGGTTTCCGTGGCGAATTCGAAATTGGGGCCTTCGACAATTGCATCCACAGGGCAAGCTTCCTGACAGAAGCCGCAATAGATGCATTTGACCATGTCGATGTCGTAGCGCGTGGTACGGCGCGTGCCGTCGTTGCGCCGCGGTCCGGCCTCGATGGTGATTGCCTGTGCCGGGCAGATAGCTTCGCACAGCTTGCAGGCAATGCAGCGTTCTTCGCCGTTCGGATAACGGCGCAGGGCATGCTCACCCCGGAAACGCGGGCTCACCGGGCCCTTCTCGAACGGATAATTGACCGTTGGTTTCGGCTTGAAGAAGTAACGCATCGCCAGAACGAAGGCAGACACGAACTCCTGCAGAAACAGCGATTTGACGGCTTGACTAAGTCCCATCGCTTTTAGCCTCTCTTTCCTCAACCAGCCAGTTGACTGGCAGCCCAATAGCCGATGATCGGGAAACCGAACACCGGAACTCCAAAAACCAGTGCGCCCAGGAGCGCCTTGTGTCTGGCCGCGACACCACCGTCGCCGCCAGCTTGTCTGTTCTTCGTCTCCGCCGCCTGAAGCATTCCCTTCAGGATCTTCCAATCGAGCCAGCCGACATAAAGACCGACGGCGGCACCGATTGCACCGGCGAGCGAGATAGTCACGCTGCGCCCGGTGCCCAGCCCATGATCATCAGGACTGCGGCGACGACCACGACCATGGCCAGCGACAGCGGCAGGAACACTTTCCAGCCCAGGCGCATCAGTTGGTCATAGCGGTAACGCGGAACCATTGCCTTCACCATGGCGAACATGAAGAAGCCAAGGAAACACTTCAGCAGGAACCAGACGATGCCCGGCACCCAGGTGAACGGTGCAAAATCGAACGGCGGCAGCCATCCCCCCATGAAGAAGATGCTCATAAGCGCGCACATCAGGCAGATGGCGACATATTCACCGAGCATGAACATCATGTACGGGGTTGAGCCGTATTCCACCATGAAGCCAGCAACCAGTTCCGATTCCGCTTCCGCAAGATCGAACGGCGGACGGTTGGTTTCAGCCAGTGCCGAGATGAAGAAGACCACGAACATCGGGAACAGCGGCAGCCAGTACCAGTTCAGGAACGACAGCCACGGCACACCCAGCATGTTGGCAAGGCCGGTTTCCTGTGCCTGCACGATACCGGTCAGGTTCAAGGTGCCGGCACACAGCAACACTGTCACGATGACGAAGCCAATGGAAACCTCATAGGAGACCATCTGAGCGGCGGAGCGCAACGCCGACAGGAACGGGTACTTGGAGTTGGAAGCCCAACCACCGATAATCACACCGTACACTTCCAGCGACGACACTGCGAAGACGAAGAGCACACCGAGATTGATGTTGGCAATCACCCAGCCGTCGGCAACCGGAATAACGGCCCAGGCCGCCAGCGCCAGAAGCACGGATACCAGAGGAGCCAGCAGGAACAGAACCTTGTTGGATCCAGACGGGATCACCGGTTCTTTCAGAACGAACTTCAATAGATCGGCGAAACTTTGCAGCAAGCCCCAGGGACCAACTACGTTCGGGCCGCGGCGAATTTGCACGGCAGCCCAGATCTTGCGATCCGCGTAAAGCACGTAGGCGACAATCACCAGAAGCACGACCATCAGCAGAATGCTCTGGAATGCCATCCAGAGGAACGGCCAACCGTAGGTCGTCATGAACTCAGCCATATCGGTCCCCTACCCCTTATTCTGCTGCTTCTGCCGCTCGCGTCTTGGCGAGCGCCGAGCACTCGGCCATCGTCTTGGACGCGCGAGCGATCGGGTTGGTCAGGTAAAAGTCGCGGATCACGTTGGCGAAGCCTGCGCTATCCATCTTGGCCTTGGCGTTGCCAAGCTTGGCGATATCGCCAGCATCACCTGCCTCGATCGCATCGATGCCCGTCATGTGCGGAACAGCTTCGAACAACTTTGAGCGCAATTCGGCAAGAGAGTTGAACTCAAGCGTCTGGCCAAGCACCGCGGACAATGCGCGAAGGATCGCCCAGTCTTCGCGGGCATCTCCCGGAGGGAACGCAGCCCGGTCGGCCATCTGGACGCGACCTTCGGTGTTGACGTAGATCGCGGATTTCTCCGTATACGCAGCGCCTGGCAGGATAACGTCGGCGCGGTGCGCGCCGCGATCACCATGCGTTCCCTGGTAGACAACAAAAGCGCCTTCCGGAACTTCAACTTCGTCGACACCCAGCAGGAACAGCACGTCAAGTGCACCCGGCTCCAGCATGGAGCCTGTGTCCTTGCCGCCCTCGCCCGGTACGAAACCGAGATCGAGAGCACCAACCTGGGACGCTTCGGTGTGCAGGATGTTGAAACCGTTCCAGCCGTCCTTGACGACACCAAGCGCCTTGGCGGCTGCTGCAAGCGTCGCGAGCACTTCAGCCCCATCCGGACGGTTCAGCGCGCCCTGGCCGATGATGAACATCGGGCGTTCGGCCTTTGCCGGAGCGTGGTTCACGAATTCCTTCAGGCTGTCCGGACCGGCACCCAGATAAGTTACCGGATAGGTCAGATCGGCATTTTCACCAATCAGACCAATGGTCACGTCGCCTTGGACCCAACGCTTGCGGATGCGAGCGTTCAGAACCGGAGCTTCCTGACGCGGATTTGTGCCGATCAGCATGATCGCGTCAGCATCTTCAATGCCTTGGATCGTGCTGTTGAAGAGATAGCTTGCGCGGCCGTTCTTCGGATGCAGCGGAGACCCCGGGAAACGGCTGTCGATGTTGGCAACGCCGAGTTTGTCCATCAGCGCCTTCAGCGCGAACATGTCCTCAACGCCTGCCATCTGTCCAGCCAGAGCACCGATTTTGTCGGCGCTCGCGCCTTTTACCTTTTCGGAGATGATCTGGAACGCTTCACCCCAGGAAACGGGCTGCAGCTTGCCGTCCTTCTTGGCGTAAGGCCGGTCGAGGCGCTGGGTCTTCAGACCGTCCCAGATGTAACGGGACTTGTCGGAAATCCACTCCTCGTTGACCTCTTCGTTGAGCCGCGGCATCACCCGCATGACTTCCTTGCCGCGCGTGTCGACACGGATCGCAGAACCGACCGCGTCCATCACGTCGATGCTTTCGGTCTTGGTCAGTTCCCACGGACGGGCGTGGAATTCGTAAGGCTTGTGGGTCAAGGCACCAACCGGGCAAAGATCTGCCACGTTGCCCTGCATTTCCGACGACAGGGCCGCTTCGAGATAGGTGGTGATTTCCGCATCTTCGCCACGACCGACCAGACCCATGTCGGTGACACCACACACTTCCGTGGTGAAACGCACACAACGCGTGCAGTGAATGCAGCGGGTCATGATCGTCTTGATCAGCGGACCAATTTCCTTGTTCTCGACGGCGCGCTTGTTCTCGTGGAACCTGGAACCGTCGACGCCATAGGCCATCGCCTGGTCCTGCAGATCACACTCGCCGCCCTGGTCGCAGATCGGGCAATCCAGCGGGTGGTTGATGAGCAGGAACTCCATCACGCCTTCGCGGGCCTTCTTGACCATCTCGGACTTGGTCTCGACCACCGGCGGCTCGCCGTTCGGGCCCGGACGAAGGTCCTTCACGCCCATGGCACACGAGGCCGTCGGCTTGGGCGGTCCGCCCTTCACTTCCACCAGGCACATGCGGCAGTTGCCGGCGATAGACAGCCGGTCGTGGTAACAAAACCGCGGAACCTCGGCGCCCGCCTCTTCACAGGCCTGAAGCAGCGTGTAGTCCGCCGGGACATCCACTTCCTTGCCGTCGATGATGAGCTTCGTCATCCGTTGCTCTCCAAATCCCGTTCCGCTTACTCAGCCGCCACCATGGTCGAAGAAGACTTCGACTTGGCGACATAGTCATCGATGCGTTGCTCGATAACAGGCCGGAAATTCTTGATCAAACCCTGGATCGGCCAGGCGGCCGCGTCCCCGAGTGCACAAATCGTGTGGCCTTCGACCTGCTTGGTCACCTTGAACAGCATGTCGATTTCCTCATAGGAGGACTCGCCCTTGACCATTCGTTCCATCACACGCCACATCCAGCCCGTGCCTTCGCGGCACGGTGTGCACTGGCCGCAGCTTTCGTGCTTGTAGAAGTAGGACAAGCGGGCAATGGCCTTGATGATATCCGTCGACTTGTCCATCACGATCACGGCTGCAGTCCCCAGGCCGGAGCCAAGACCGCGCAGCGTGTCGAAGTCCATCGGCGCGTCCTTGATCTGCTCTGCCGTGAGGCACGGAACAGACGAACCACCTGGAATAACCGCGAGAAGGTTGTCCCAGCCACCGCGAATACCGCCGCAATGCTTGTCGATCATCTCGGCAAACGGAATGCCCAGCTCTTCCTCGAAGGTCGAGGGCTTGTTGACGTGGCCGGAAACACAGAAAAGCTTGGTGCCGGTGTTGTTCGGACGGCCGAGCGCCGAGAACCACGCAGCACCGCGGCGCAGGATGGTCGGAGCAACTGCGATCGATTCAACGTTGTTCACCGTGGTCGGGCACCCGTAAAGGCCGACGTTTGCCGGGAACGGCGGCTTCAGACGCGGCTGGCCCTTCTTGCCTTCCAAGCTTTCCAGCAGCGCGGTTTCCTCGCCGCAGATGTAAGCGCCGGCACCATGATGGACATAAATGTCGAAGTCGTAGCCGTTCTTGTTGTTCTTGCCGATCAGACCGGCGTCATAAGCCTGGTCGATCGCAGCTTGCAAACGCTCGCGCTCGCGGATGAATTCACCGCGAACATAGATGTAGGCAGCAATGGCACCCATGGCATAACCGGCGACAAGACACCCCTCGACCAGCGTGTGCGGGTCATGGCGCAGGATCTCGCGGTCCTTGCAGGTGCCCGGCTCGGATTCGTCGGCGTTGACGACGAGATATGCCGGACGGCCATCGGATTCCTTGGGCATGAACGACCATTTCAGGCCGGTCGGGAAACCGGCACCGCCGCGGCCACGCAGACCTGAATCCTTCATTTCCTGAATGATCCAGTCGCGCCCCTTGTCGATAAGGCCCTTGGTATTGTCCCACTGTCCGCGCTTCTTGGCGCCTTCCAGGCCCCAGTCGTGGAGACCGTAGATATTGGTGAAGATCCGATCCTGATCCTTCAGCATCTCTTCCCCCTAGTCTTCGCTCTTGGAGGAGGCCACTTCACCGGCTTCCACGCGCTTGGAAAAATCTGTTTCACCGCCGGATGCCAGAACCTTGGCCTGCTCAATCCAGCCATCACGTTCGATACGGCCCTTGAACTTCAGGCGGCTGTCGACCCAGGCAACTTCCTGCTGTCCCCATGAGGCGACTTGATCGAAGTGGAAAAACCCGAGTTCGTTGAGTGTCGCTTCCAGTTTCGGACCGACCCCCTTCAGCTTCTTCAGGTCGTCCGGCTTGCCGCCGCGCGCTTCCTTCAGAAGTTCAGGTTCTTTTTCCTGACTGTCGGTGCTTCCGCTGGTGTCTGCTGTGCGGGCAACTTCAACTTCGGCACGGTCGTCGGAATCGGGCTTGCCCTTGTTCTGACTGCGCGCTGCAGGCGTAGCTGCTTTTTCGGCCTTGGCTTTCTTGGCCGGTTCAGCCTTTGCCTCAGCTTTCTTGGGCGCAGCTGCCGCTGGCGCTTCACTTGCCTTGGCCGATTTGGCTGCATGCGCCGCCTTTACCTTGGCAACAGCATCTTCTGCAGGGGTCGGCACGCCGTCATAGTCGTTGCCACCTGCATTGATCGGTGCGCCGGCAAAAGCATGAGACGCCTTTTCCGAACCGTCGACCAGGTGGGGAACCGGCAACTCACCCTTCGTGTTGTCATCGATTTCAGTGAGCGACGTCTGACCGCCTTCGGCCATAGCAAAACGGCGACCGTTCTGCGGGCCCGGCGTTACTTCCTTGCCGGCGGCGATATCGTCGATCAGCTGGTTGAAGCTGTCTTCCGTGAGGTCTTCATAGGTATCCTTGAAGATCTGCACCATCGGCGCATTCACACAGGCGCCAAGACACTCGACTTCTTCCCAGGAGAACATGCCATCCTCGGAAATCTCGTGCATGTGCTTGGCAATGCGGCTCTTGCAGATCTTGATCAGGTCTTCCGACCCGCGCAGCTGACACGGCGTCGTGCCACAAACCTGAATATGGGCCTTCTTGCCGACCGGCTGCAACTGGAACATGGTGTAGAACGTCGCCACTTCCAGAACGCGGATCTTCGGCATGTCGAGCAGGTCCGCGATATAGCGGATTGCCGGCTCACTCACCCAACCTTCGTTCTGTTCCTGCGCACGCCACAAAAGCGGAATGACCGCGGAGGCCTGACGGCCTGCCGGATAACGGTCGATCAGCTTCTTTGCCCAGTCGAGGTTCTTCTCGGTGAACGCGAAGCTTTCTGGTTGTTCCGCGGCAAGTCGGCGAACTGCCATGGTGTTATCCCCGTTCTGTCAAAATGACCGGAGCCGGACGGGCGGCTGCCAGGGTCGAAAATTGGTTGTGTGCCGTCCGCATCAGCGGTCGACCTCACCGAACACGATGTCCAGAGACCCCAGCACTGCCGAAACGTCGGCAAGCATGTGCCCGCGGCACAGGAAGTCCATGGCCTGAAGGTGGCTGTAGCCAGGCGCCTTGATCTTGCAACGGTACGGCTTGTTGGTACCGTCCGCGACCAGATAGACACCGAACTCACCCTTGGGTGCTTCAACGGCTGCGTACACTTCACCAGCCGGGACGTGATAGCCTTCGGTGTAGAGCTTGAAGTGGTGGATGAGCGCTTCCATCGAACGCTTCATTTCACCGCGCTTCGGCGGCACGATCTTGCCGTCGATGGACGAGACCGGACCGGTTTCAACCGTCAGCTTTTCCAGGCACTGCTTCATGATCCGGACTGACTGGCGCATTTCTTCCATTCGGATCAGGTAGCGGTCGTAACAGTCGCCGTTCTTGCCGATCGGAATATCGAAATCAAGTTCGGAATAGCATTCGTAAGGCTGCGACTTGCGCAGATCCCAAGGTGCACCGGATCCACGAACCATCACGCCGGAGAAGCCCCAGGCCCAGGCATCGTCAAGGTCGACAACGCCGATATCCACGTTGCGCTGCTTGAAGATACGGTTGTCGGTCAGGAGACCTTCGATATCGTCAAGCGTCTGCAGGAACGGATCACAGAAGTCCCAGATGTCGTCGAGCAGGTCACGAGACAGATCCTGGTGAACACCGCCCGGACGAACGTAAGCTGCGTGCATGCGGGCACCGCAAGCACGCTCGTAGAACACCATCAGCTCTTCACGGGGCTCGAAGCCCCAGAGCGGCGGTGTCAGCGCGCCCACGTCCATGGCCTGCGTCGTCACGTTCAGAAGATGCGACAGCAGACGACCGATTTCCGAATAAAGGACACGGATCAGCTGGCCGCGCTTGGGCACTTCCACACCAAGCATACGTTCGACTGCAAGCGCAAAAGCGTGTTCCTGGTTCATCGGCGCCACGTAGTCGAGGCGGTCGAAGTAAGGCACAGCCTGCAGATAAGTCTTCTGCTCGATCAGCTTTTCGGTTCCACGGTGCAGCAAGCCGATGTGCGGATCCACACGCGTTACCACTTCGCCGTCGAGCTCAAGCACGAGGCGCAGCACGCCGTGCGCCGCCGGGTGCTGCGGACCGAAGTTGATGTTGAAGTTACGAACCTGAGCCTCAGCCATTTTGAGGTTCCTGCATTTTTTGCGTGAAATAGGCGATGACTTCGGGACCGGTCATTCTGCGGGTTTCATTAGCGAAAGCGTAGTTTGCCGGCTGTTCGTCAACGAAAATTTCGGACGTGAATTTGAAAACGGACGGATCGTCAAAGGCTTGCGCGGAAACGCTCACGTGCGAGCCGTCGGCCATGCGCCACATCAGCGAGGAACCGCACTTGCTGCAGAAAACCCGCTCGCCGTAGTCGGATGACTTGTAGACGCCGAGGGCATCGTTGCCTTGAACATCCAGACTGTCCATCGATCCGCAGCTGACAGCCATATAGGTACCACCGGTCCAGCGGCGGCACATGGCGCAGTGGCAGACTCCCATTTCGCCGTCTACCGGCGTTGCGGCAAACCGCACCTCGCCGCAAAGACACCCACCTGAAAGCCGTTCAACCATTTTCATACGTCTCCCGGCCAACGTTTAAAGGCCAAGACCCAAAGCAACACTAGATTCAACAGCGGCACTAACATCAGCAAGCTAAGAGCTGCTGGCCATCCCGCACGAGGAAAGATGCGCCAAAAGGGAACGACAAACACTATCACCCAGATCAGCATTATAAGTATTTGCCAGACGCTAATACCCATTGCCCCGCCCTTCAGTTGGTCGTTGCCTTCTCGTCACCGGGCAGCACGTAGTCCGTGCCTTCCCAGGGCGAGAGGAAGTCGAAGGAGCGCATTTCCTGGTTCAGGCGTACCGGTTCGTAGACAACGCGTTTCTTCTCGTCGTCATAACGAACTTCGACAAAGCCCGTAACCGGGAAGTCCTTGCGCAGCGGATATCCGTCAAAACCGTAGTCGGTCAGGATGCGGCGCAGGTCCGGATGGCCGGAGAACAGAATGCCGTACATGTCGTAGGCTTCACGCTCGAACCATTCAGCACCTGGAAACAGCGGGGTCAGAGAAGCAACCGGCGTATTTTCATCGGTTGCGACCTTCACACGAACGCGCTGGTTCTGAACGGGAGACAGGAAGTGGTAGACAACGTCAAAGCGCTTCTCGCGCGAAGGGTAATCCACACCGCAAATATCCGTCAGATTGACGAACTTGCACGAGCTGTTGTCGCGCAGAAAGCGGATCGCATCGAGAATGTCGGTCGCGTTTACGGTCAGCGTCAGCTCACCGTATTCGACCTTCCAGGACACAAGGGACTCACCCAGACCGAGCTCGATATGCTCAGCGAGTTCCTTCAACGTCTCGTCCATCGTGTTCGACCTCACTCGTAGATCTGCAGCGTTCAACCGGTTCCGATTGAGTGCCGACTGCCGATCGATCCAGTTTGCCGGGTCTTTGTTGCGCCCCGCTGGACGCGACCCGGAGAGTCAGTTGAACGGGCGCCAGGCGCCCACTCCCTCAAAAATCCGCCGCCTCTTCGGCGGCAGATCCTTATCTTTCGATAGTGCCCGTGCGGCGGATCTTCTTTTGAAGCATCAACACGCCGTAGAGCAGCGCCTCGGCTGTCGGAGGACAGCCTGGAACGTAGATATCGACCGGCACAACGCGGTCGCAACCGCGCACCACAGAATAGGAATAGTGGTAGTAGCCGCCACCATTGGCACAGGACCCCATGGAAATGACGTACCGCGGCTCAGGCATCTGGTCGTAGACCTTGCGCAGCGCAGGCGCCATTTTGTTCGTCAGCGTGCCGGCAACGATCATCACGTCCGACTGGCGCGGTGAAGCGCGCGGCGCGAAACCGAAACGCTCGGCGTCATAGCGCGGCATCGACATCTGCATCATTTCAACGGCGCAGCAGGCCAGGCCGAAGGTCATCCACATCAGCGAGCCGGTACGAGCCCACTGGATGAGGTTGTCGGTGGAGGTTACGAGAAAGCCCTTGTCGGCCAGCTCGTTATTGACTTCCAGGAAGAATGCGTCATCCGCGCCGACAGGCTTGCCCGTATTCGGGTCGATAATACCTTGCGGCTGCGGTGCAACGAGCGGCTCGGTCGTGGTCAATCCCATTCCAGCGCTCCCTTTTTCCATTCGTAGATGAAGCCGACGGTCAGGACACCGAGGAAGACCATCATGGACCAGAAGCCGTACCAACCCAGGTCACCGAACACGGTTGCCCAGGGGAACAGGAACGCGACTTCCAGGTCGAAGATGATGAAGAGGATCGAGACCAGATAAAAGCGCACGTCAAATTTCATGCGTGCATCGTCGAAAGCGTTGAAGCCGCACTCATAGGCCGACAGCTTTTCCGGATCCGGATTCTTGTAGGCCAGGATGAAAGGCGAAATCAGCAGCGCAAGGCCGATCACCAGCGCAATGCCGATGAACACGACGATCGGGACATATTCCCGCAAGAGTTCTTCCATGTCTTTCGCGTCCTTGCATATGGAGGCGGATCGGGAGGCGATCCGGTGCCAGGGCTGCGCGCCCCGTTGCCTTCATTATACCGGCAGGTCACGCTGTGCCCGTCGGCGTTATGAAACCAACATGCGAGCGCACGCTTAGCTTACGACTTGGTGCAACGCAAGACCCACATGCGGTCAAACTCTTGCCATGTTTGCACCTGTTTCGCACCTACCCCCGACAAATCCTTAATTTCAGCCAGTTTGCAGGAAGGTAAAAACTTTGCACAACCCTTCAGGAAATATGCCGCACCTGCGTTCGTTTCCCCCCCCCCTCGCAGAATCGAAGCAAACGCCAGACAAACACCAAAAGAGCTGAAATTTAAATGGACTGCGTCGCCCCTGCCTTGAGCGCATGATAGCCATCTTGGCGACAATGCCAAGGGGTTGCCTGTCTGCGCGGCAAAGCGCTCGCTTTGCGCGAGGCTTGATGTTTTCGATTGAAGAGTCTGGGAAAACAAGAGGTACCGTGAGTGGCGCGAGTGACGGGGCTCGAACCCGCGACCTCCGGCGTGACAGGCCGGCACTCTAACCAACTGAGCTACACCCGCACATTCACGGTATATGCGCCAATTCCCGAAAGTACCAAAGCACTTCTATGGGAAGTGGCGCGAGTGACGGGGCTCGAACCCGCGACCTCCGGCGTGACAGGCCGGCACTCTAACCAACTGAGCTACACCCGCTTCGTCAGGCAACGCGTTGTCGCCCTGAAGTGGCGCTGATGTACGGCGGCTGGTTTTGGAAGTCAAGCACCCTATTCCGTCCGAATTGCCGTTTTTTGACAAAGAAGCGCCCAATCGCAGGTTTTCCCCAGAGCCGCCTTGCCGATCAATGTGGATAACTTCCTGTTTCGTAACGGAATTATCCGCGTTGCCACGGACTGTTTTCCGATGAGCTTAGCCTCAAACACATTCGCCAGCTCATAAATACGACCTGAGCCACGCAGATTCTCGTTCTTCAGCCGTGTTTTATTCAGCCGGCACCAGCCGCGTATCGCGCAACAGGCCTTCTCTGGCAAGAATAGGTACCGCAGCAGCTGCGAACAGCGAATTGATTTCCTTGAGGCTGCGCATGACTTCCAGATGGGCGTTGCTCGATTCCATGCTCTGAAGCGTTTTCGATTTCAGCCGCTCCAGATGCCGGTTATGACTTTCGCGTTCCAGGGTGCGCATCTTGTCCTTTTCTGCAATCAACTCACGCGCAGATGCGACATCCGCCGAAACGAGCACATTGAGGGCAAGCTCCATGTTCGCCAGAACACGGTCGTGCATCCAGGTGAGCTCCTTCAGCCCCTCCTGCGAAAAGCTGATCTTGTTCTTCTGCAACTCCAGGGCAAGTTCGAGAAGGTTCTTTGCCACAAGGTCTCCAGCGCGCTCCAGATTGACCGCGAACCCCACCAGTTCCATGCTGCGCTCAGCCTGTTCGCCGGTCAGCTCTCCACGATTCACCTCCGCGATGTAGAGTTTCACCGAGGAATGGATCGCATTGACCTGCTTATCCAACTGCTGCAAGCGCCTGATTTCCGGCTCACTGCCCTTCTCCAGCATCATGAGAACCGGTCTTGCCATCACCTCGACCAGTTCCCCCATACGCAGGAGTTCGCGCGTTGCACTGGCCAGGGCAAGCCTGGGGTTGCCGACCAGTTGCTTGTCCAGCGCGCTTTGCGGTGTCAGCCGGTCTGCCTCTTCTTGTTCCTCTCTGTCCGGCACCAGGCGTTCAACCAGCCAGGCAACCGGTCTTGTCAGTGGCAGGCAGACGAGAACAAGCAGGAGATTGAAAAGCACATGAACGGCAACGATCTGCTGAGCCGGGTCATTGCTGATTGAAGCCAGAGGCAGATCTTGGAATTTTAGCGCCAGCATGACCAGCACTGCGCCGGTAGACCTGAAGAGAAAATTGCCAAGCGGCAGAAGCTTGGCCTTGCGATCCATTCCGCGTGTCAGCCAGAGCGCGACGATGCCGGCGCCAATGTTCGCCCCCAGAACGAGTGGAATCGCAGCCTCGTGCGGCAGGCCGGTCTTTTGCACCAGGGCTGCGATCATCAGCACGGCCGCCACGCTGGAATGCACCAGAAACGCCAGAAGCGCCCCAACCGCCATCGCCGTCGGTGTGTCCTGCGCAAGGAAGCCGGCAAACTGCGGCATGAACCGCGCTTCCTTCAACGGCGTCGTCGCTTCGCCGATCATTTGCAGCGCAATCAGGATGAAAGCGATTCCCAGAAGAATGCGTCCGATCTGTTTCGCGGATCGAGCGTCGAGCTTCAGGAACAGCCATGCACCTCCGCCCAGAAGCAACGGCACCAGCCAGCTGAGATCGAACACCAGAAACTGCACGACAAGCGCCGACCCGAGATCGGCGCCCAGCAGAACCGCCAGTCCGGCAGCTGTGGAAATGAAGCCGGATGTCGCAAATCCCGCCGCCAGGATCGCAACCGCCGTCGCACTTTGCAGCAAAATGGCAACCGCAGTCCCAGACAAGGCGCCGGCAACCGGTCCGGAGGACGCTTTGCCGATGGCGCGTCTCAACGTTGGCCCGGCCGCCCTTTCAAAGCCTGTCCGAACCATGCGAACCGCGTAAAGGAGCAGCATGACTGCCCCGAACATCTTGATGAAAACTAGGATTCCCATCTTGCCAAGTAGCTACCTTTAAACGAGTTTTTTATTTAGCCGCAGAAGTTTATCGGACAAAAAGGAAAAAGAAAACTCACCATTCGAAGGCCAAACGAAATCAACCCGCCACCGGTATGCCCAGCAACGGCGGCAAAGCGAAATGACTGTAAATGTGCGAATTTCCGAAACAGCGAACTGCCTGGCAATGTGAGAGCGGCAGCAAACAGCAGAAAACACCCTGATGCGCAGGCACCCTGGTTACAAGTGACGGATTTCATAAGGGGAATGGTGGGCGATGAGAGACTCGAACTCCCGACATCTTCGGTGTAAACGAAGCGCTCTACCAACTGAGCTAATCGCCCTCAACGAGGTGAGACGCCTTTTAGGGGCTCGTTTGCTGCTTGGCAAGAGCAAAATCTCAGATTTCCGTTTCAATGATAATGCCTGTGGATGACGGCTCCGAAAACCTGCAAACTGACCGCTTCAAAAGCTTGAGAAAGCCGCACCCATGGTGACATCCCGCCGGTTGTTTCTGACTGGAATTCTGGCTGCCCTCACCGGCCTGCCGCTGTTGACCAGAAAAAGCTCATCACAACCCGTGGCCGGACAGAGAGTGGTTGTTGTTGGTGCCGGCATCGCCGGTCTGGCGGCCGCAAGAACACTTGCAGACACAGGCTTCTCCGTAACCGTGCTTGAGGCTGGTAACCGGATTGGCGGCCGTCTGCATACGGACAGATCGTTGGGTGCACCTCTCGACCTTGGAGCAAGCTGGATCCATGGAACACGGTCCAACCCCATCACTGCGCTCGCGCAGCGCTTCGCACAGCCGATGTTCGAGTGGGACTACGACAACGAGGAGGTCTTCGACCTGACCGGCAACGGTGGCAGAGCAGTCAAACGCTTCGAGACTTTCGCGAACGCCCTGGAAGATTTTCTGGACGACACTGAAACCTCCCTCACCCGGATAACGGCAGCCAATGCCATTGAAAAGATACGCCGGCAACGGGCCCTGTCGAGCCTCACTGACGCTGAACGCGGCTTCATGGCGCATATTCTGCTGGAGCAGGAATTTGCAGCCCCAGTGAGCGACCTTTCGCTTGCAGCCGTTGAAGAAGGCGGTGCCTTTAAGGGACCCGACGCCGTGCTTCCGCAGGGCTATGACAAGATTGCATTGGGGGTGGCGGAGGGATTGACCATCCAGACCGAAACCGTCGTGACCCAAATCGACCATTCCCAAAGGGGCGTTTCGGTAAGAACTGAGAACGGTGTACTGGAGGCCGATTTTGCAATCTGCGCAGTGTCTCTGGGTGTCCTGAAGGCTGGCGACATCGTCTTTTCACCTGGTCTTCCTGACAACAAGCGCAACGCCGTCAGTTCCCTGCGCATGGGCGTGCTTGATAAAATCTATCTCTCGTTCCCGGAAGCCTTCTGGGATGAAACTGTCCACAACTTCGGCCGCATATCCGGCAAGCCTGACACTTTTGCCTACTGGCCGAATCTTTCGCCCGTGACCGGAAAACCGATTCTATGTGCGCTGAACGTCGGCGAATTTGCTCAGAACCTTGAGAAACTTGGTGAAGAGAACCGCAGACAGGCGGCCTTCGAAGCGCTTCAGACCATGTTCGGCCGCGACATACCGCCGCCTGACGCCAGCATAAGTTCCGCCTGGCAGCAAAACGAACGAACGCGAGGATCCTACTCGTTCCTGCCTGTCGGGGTGGAGCCGCGAGCAAGAAAGGCACTGGCTGCCGACCTCAATGGAAGGGTCTTCTTTGCGGGAGAAGCCACCGCTCAGGACTATCCGGCAACAGTTCACGGCGCCTGGCTTTCCGGCCAGCGCGCCGCACGCGACGTGATCGCAAGTGCCCGCTAAGTCTATTGGAACTTGTAGGCGAACTGGAGCATGTCGGTGAGCCCGCGCTGCGGGTTGTCCGCGGCAAGTCCGTTCTGATTGAAGAACTGCACCAGACGGGCAATCCCCTGCTGGTCGTTCGGTCCTCTTGGTGGCGGCTGATCCATGAGTTTGGCGGCGATGATCCAGGACATCGTCCGGCGAAGGCGATTCTGATTGGCACTGAATTCTGGATTGCTGGCTGCTCGCTCGAACAAACCGCCCCACGCCTGATTGACGGCATCGTTGATGGCTTCGATGCGAATGAACCCGGCTTTATTGGGACTACGTGCCTTGTTGAGCAGGTGGTCGATATTGTACCCGGCAAGATCCGACGGCGCGGCCTTGATGCCGTAGACTTGCTCGACAAAGCGCAGCCAGGCTTTCTGATAGGACGAATACCCCGCCCTCACCCATACGCTGGCATTTTCGTCCGCGTTTCCGGGTTTCTGCACGATGGCTACGTTCTTCAGGCTGCTTCTACCGGCTTTTCCGGTCTGGACGTCCTCGTCGAAATCATCGAGGAACACGAGGCGTCCAAGTGCCTCAGGGTGTTCCACCTGAACCTGCACCAGGGGGTCACGGACCCAGGCATCAAATAGCGCGCGTTGGCGCCTGCGGATCAAGGCTTGCAGTGACATTCCAACTCCTGTCGAGCAATTGGCATCACCTCACGACAAACGCAATATAATGTGGCAATGGCAATTCGCCAGAGCTCAATCAAAAATAGAAAACAGGCAAGGAAAAACCCCGCATCCGTTTCCGGATACGGGGTTGAGCGAAGAAATCGCTCGTGAGCGCTATTAGGCGTTCACGGCGTCCTTCAGGCCTTTGCCGGCCTTGAACTTCGGCGTCTTAGAAGCCGGGATCTGGATCGTTTCGCCAGTCCGCGGGTTACGGCCTTCGGTTGCTGCACGTTCGGAAACGGTGAAGTTACCAAAGCCGATGATGCGGACTTCGTCGCCGCTCTTCAGCGTAGAGGTGACAGCTTCGAAAGTTGCGTCAACTGCTTCGCCTGCCTGCGCCTTGGTGAGGCCGGTCTTTTCTGCAACAGCTGCGATCAGATCGTTCTTATTCATAGCAGATACCTTTCTAAGAAACGGCAGAGTGCCGACGATTCCTGTCAGCGCCGTTGCGCGAAATTCGGTTGAATTGAACTGAAACGCAAGTGGTTTTTTCGCAGAAAACAGCCATTTTGACCGATTATTCAAAAGAAAAGCCCCGGTTTTCCCGGGGCTTTCCAATTTGTGCGCTGCAATGTCGCGATTAGTGGGCAAGAACACCGGAGGTGTCGTCGTCCTTTTCTCGCGCCTTGGTTGCAGCTTCGTGAGCTGACTCATCCCATTCGATGGCCTCCGGCAAGCGAACAAGAGCGTTTTTCAGCACTTCTTCCATGCCCGAAACCGGGATGATCTCAAGCGAGTTCTTGACCGAGTCCGGGATATCCGCCAGATCCTTGGCGTTGTCTTCCGGGATCATAACCAGCTTGATTCCGCCACGAAGGGCAGCAAGCAACTTCTCCTTCAGACCACCGATCGGCAGGATGCGACCACGCAGGGTGATTTCACCGGTCATGGCAACATCCCGGCGAACCGGAATGCCGGTCATGGTCGAGATCACGGCCGTAGCCATCGCGATACCTGCGGACGGACCATCCTTCGGGGTAGCCCCTTCCGGAACGTGAACGTGAATGTCCTTCTTTTCGAAGGTCGGCGGTTCAATGCCGTAATCAATCGCACGCGAGCGGACATAAGATGCCGCCGCAGAAATCGATTCCTTCATCACGTCCTTCAGGTTGCCGGTGACGGTCATCTTGCCCTTGCCGGGCATCATCACGCCTTCGATGGTGAGAAGCTCACCACCGACTTCGGTCCAGGCAAGGCCGGTAACCACACCGACCTGGTCTTCCAGTTCGGCTTCGCCGTAGCGATACCGCGGCACACCAAGGTATTTCTCGACGACCTCGCTGGTCACCGTGATGCTTTCCTTGTCGCTCATCAGGATGTCCTTGACCGCTTTACGGGCCAGGGTTGCCATTTCACGTTCAAGGTTACGCACACCGGCTTCGCGGGTGTAGCGGCGCACGATGAAGTGAAGCGCTTCATCCTCGATGGTGAACTCACCTTCGCGCAGGCCATGATCCTTCTCGGCTTTCGGGATGAGGTGACGGCGGCAGATTTCCACCTTTTCCTCTTCCGTGTAACCGGCGATGCGGATCACTTCCATACGGTCCATCAGCGGGCCCGGAATGTTCAGCGTGTTCGCCGTGGTCACGAACATCACATCCGAAAGGTCGTATTCGACCTCCAGATAGTGGTCCATGAAGGACGAGTTCTGTTCCGGATCCAGCACTTCCAGCAGAGCCGATGACGGGTCGCCGCGGAAGTCCATGCCCATCTTGTCGATTTCATCGAGCAGGAACAGCGGATTGGACTTCTTGGCCTTCTTCATTGACTGGATGACCTTGCCGGGCATCGAGCCGATGTAGGTACGGCGGTGACCACGGATTTCCGCTTCGTCCCGCACACCGCCGAGCGACATGCGTACGAATTCACGGCCGGTCGCCTTCGCAATCGACTTGCCGAGCGAAGTCTTGCCGACGCCTGGAGGACCAACGAGACACAGGATCGGACCACGCAACTTGTTGGCCCGGCTCTGGACCGCCAGATACTCCACGATCCGTTCCTTGACCTTTTCAAGGCCATAATGGTCGGTGTCGAGAACCTTTTCGGAGAAGGCCAGGTCGTGCTTGACCTTGGACTTCTTGTTCCACGGAATGCCGATCAGCCAATCCAGATAGTTCCGCACGACGGTCGCTTCCGCGGACATCGGGCTCATCTGTTTCAGCTTCTTGATTTCGGCTGCAGCGCGCTCGCGTGCTTCCTTGGTCAGCTTCGTCTTCTTGATCTTGTCTTCGAGTTCGGCGACCTCGTCGCGGCCGTCCTCGCTGTCGCCAAGCTCCTTCTGAATGGCCTTCATCTGCTCATTCAGATAGTACTCGCGCTGGGTCTTCTCCATCTGCCGCTTGACGCGGGAACGGATGCGCTTTTCCACCTGCAGGACGGAGATTTCGCTCTCCATCATGCCCAGGACGCGCTCAAGCCGCTCGGCGACGGAAACGACGCCAAGGATTTCCTGCTTTTCCGGAATCTTGATCGCAAGATGGGAAGCAACCGTGTCGGCGAGCTTGGAATAATCGTCGATCTGGTTGATCGCGCCCAGAACTTCCGGCGAAACCTTCTTGTTCAGTTTCACGTAGTTCTCGAACTCGGACACGACCGAGCGCGCAAGTGCTTCCACTTCGATGTTCTCGCCATCACGCTCCGGCAGAACCGTTGCGGAGGCCTCGAAATAGTCGGCACGGTCGGTGTATTCGCCGATCTGTGCACGGGCACCGCCTTCCACCAGAACCTTGACCGTATTGTCGGGCAGCTTGAGAAGCTGCAGCACGGTCGCGAGCGTGCCGACATTGTAGATCTGGTCAGGCTTGGGATCGTCGTCAGCTGCATTCATCTGTGTTGCCAGAAGAATGTGCTTGTCGGTGGTCATCACCTCTTCGAGCGCCTTGATTGACTTCTCGCGGCCGACAAACAGCGGCACGATCATATGCGGGAAGACAACGATGTCGCGCAGGGGCAAGACGGGGTAGACAGACGTGCTGTCCTGATCTGTGGCGCGAATTTCTGCGTCGCTCATTTTTTTTCCTTTCTCAGCGTGTCCCGGCCCCACTCGGTAAAAGGCAGCCAAAACACTGGAAAACGGCTCCGAACCGGAAGGTCCTGAAGGCCAGATCACGGCACCCCAGATGGGCGCGCCGACAATCCGCATAAGCCGTCCTTAGGTCTATTAGGTGGACACCAGACCTGCCGGTGTCAAGGCAATCGGTTGCTGCCCACAAGTCTTGTCTGTTGACGACTCATTGCACCGGTGGAAAACGGCCCCGAACAAGTGCATGACCGCCCAAAAACAAAATGCCGCTCAAGTTGAGCGGCATTTATTCACGGTTTCTTGAAACAGCCCTCAGCGCCTCAGGCGCTGGTAGCCGACGTTTCTTCCCGATCTTCGTAAATATAGAGCGGGCGTGCCTCGCCCTTCACGACTTCCGGAGAGATCACGACTTCCTTGACACCCTTCAGGCCCGGCAGCTCGTACATCGTATCGAGCAGGATGGCTTCGAGGATCGAACGCAGGCCGCGTGCACCGGTCTTGCGTTCGATGGCCCGGCGAGCGATCGCCTTGAGGGCTTCCTCGTGGAAGGACAGTTCCACCTGTTCCATTTCGAAAAGACGCTGGTACTGCTTGACCAGAGCGTTCTTCGGCTCCGTCAGGATCGTAACCAGGGCTTCCTCGTCGAGGTCTTCCAGGGTTGCGATAACCGGCAGACGGCCGACGAATTCGGGGATAAGACCGAATTTGAGCAGATCTTCCGGCTCAAGTACCGAGAAGAGTTCGCCGATCCGGCGATCTTCCGGTGCATGGACCTGCGCTTTGAACCCGATGGAGGTCTGCGTGCCACGATCGGAAATGATCTTGTCGAGGCCCGCAAAGGCGCCGCCACAGATGAACAGGATGTTGGTCGTGTCCACCTGCAGGAATTCCTGCTGCGGATGCTTGCGGCCACCCTGGGGCGGCACGGAAGCAACGGTGCCTTCCATGATCTTCAGAAGTGCCTGCTGAACACCTTCGCCCGAAACGTCGCGGGTGATCGACGGATTGTCGGCCTTGCGGCTGATCTTGTCGACCTCATCGATGTATACGATGCCGCGCTGCGCGCGTTCGACGTTGTAGTCGGCGGACTGCAGCAGCTTCAGGATAATGTTTTCAACGTCCTCACCCACGTAACCGGCTTCGGTCAGCGTGGTGGCATCAGCCATGGTGAAAGGCACGTCCAGAATGCGGGCAAGGGTCTGCGCAAGCAGGGTCTTGCCGCAACCGGTCGGGCCGACCAGAAGGATGTTGGATTTCGCCAGCTCGACATCGTTGTTTTTCGATGCGTGATTGAGGCGCTTGTAATGGTTGTGAACGGCGACCGATAGAACCTTCTTCGCGCTGCCCTGCCCGATGACGTAGTCATCCAGGACGTCGCGAATTTCCTGAGGGGTCGGGATCCCGTCCCGTGACTTCACCAGCGAGGATTTGTTCTCCTCGCGAATGATATCCATGCACAGCTCGACACATTCATCGCAAATGAAAACAGTCGGGCCGGCGATCAGCTTGCGAACCTCATGCTGGCTCTTGCCGCAGAAGGAGCAGTAAAGCGTATTCTTGGAATCGCTGCCGCTGGCCTTGGTCATGTAGTCAACCTCGCGTTTACGGGGAGTGTTTCCCCTTATCTCTCCGGTTGCGGCCAAATTATGACTGAACCGGTTCTGAAGCGGCGCACAGTCGCCACCTCACCATGTAATGTCATCATGCTTCGCCATTAAAAATCAATATAGGTTTAAGGCGAAGATGAAAACCCGGCATCACCTGGGGATTTTCCGGCTTTAAGCGTGGAAATTCAATCCATGATTAAAGCCGGGTAAGTCCCTCACTTCTCTTCGTCGCCGCCAAGCGTGTTGCGGTCGGTGATCACCTTGTCGACGATCCCGAATTCCTTAGCTTTGTCAGCGGTCATGAAGTTGTCACGTTCCAGTGCCTCCTCGACCTGGTCGAGTGTGCGTCCGGTGTGCTTCACGTAGATTTCATTCAGCCGGCGCTTCATAGCCAGGATTTCCTGTGCATGAAGCATGATGTCGGCAGCCTGACCGCGGAACCCGCCGGACGGCTGATGCACCATGACCCGCGCGTTCGGCAGGATATAGCGCATGTCTTTCTCGCCTGCGGCAAGCAGAAGCGAGCCCATGGAGGCTGCCTGGCCGATGCAGAGCGTCGACACAGCCGGGCGGATGAACTGCATGGTGTCATAGATCGCAAGACCGGAGGTCACGAGACCTCCCGGCGAATTGATGTAGATCGCGATCTCTTTGGTCGGGTTTTCAGCTTCCAGATACAGAAGCTGTGCGCTTACCAGGGTTGCCACGTGATCCTCGACCGGGCCGGTCAGGAAGATGATGCGCTCCTTCAGCAGGCGCGAATAGATATCGAAGGCCCGCTCTCCCCGGTTGGTCTGCTCGACAACCATCGGCACGAGAGTGTTCATGTAGATATCGACAGGATCCTTCATACCTCATCCATATGCTTGAGATGTTGCCCGGAGGGTCTCCGGGCAGGAAACAGGCCATGAAGCGCATCGATTCAGGGCCTGACTCGAAAAAAGCGACACCCCGTATATATGGGATGTCGCCCTCAACGCAAAGTCATGACAGATGCGGCGTGAATGCAAGGTTAAATCTGCGGCCACATCTGGGGATAGACGGGAAAACCAACCGGCCAATCTGGCCGCTTTCGAGAGCATTCCCCCGAAAGCGGATTGACCTTAAGCCTCGTCTTCTTCCTCGGCGACCAGCTTCTCCAGCTCTTCCTTGGTCACCGTCTTGTCGGTCACCTTGGCGAGCTCCAGCATGAAGTCGACGACCTTTTCTTCGTAGATCGGCGCACGCAGGGAAGCCAGAGCCTGCTGGTTGTTCTTGTAGAATTCGAACACCTGCTGTTCCTGGCCCGGGAACTGGCGGACGCGGTCGTAAAGCGCGCGCTGCAGTTCTTCGTCGGTCACCTGGATGTTGTTCTGCTCACCGATTTCGGACAGAACCAGACCGAGACGAACACGGCGCTCAGCGATCTTGCGGTATTCCGCCTTCGCTTCTTCTTCCGTGGTCTCTTCATCTTCGAAGGTCTTCTCGTTGCGCTTCATGTCTTCTTCGACCTGGCGCCAGACAACGTCGAACTCGGAGTTCAGCAGTTTTTCCGGCAGATCGAACGAATAATGCTCGTCCAGTTTGTCGAGCAGCTGACGCTTCACGCGCTGGCGGGTCATCTGACCGAACTGGCCTTCGATCTGGCCGCGGACGATTTCCTTCAGCTTGTCGAGAGACTCAAGGCCGAGGTTCTTAGCGAACTCGTCGTCGACCTTGGCTTCACCCGGTGCGGCAACTTCCTTGACGACGATGTCGAAGGTGGCAGCCTTGCCGGCCAGATGTGCAGCCGGATATTCTTCCGGGAAGGACACTTCGATGACCTTCTCGTCGCCAGCCTTGACGCCAACAAGCTGCTCTTCGAAGCCCGGGATGAACTGACCGGAACCCAGAACCAGCATGCCGTTCTCGTCGGCACCGCCCTCAAAAGGCTCGCCGTCGATCTTGCCCAGGTAAGACATGGTCACGCGGTCGCCGTCTGCAGCCGCGCCGTCTTTCGCATCGAACGGTGCGTTGTTCTTAGCGATCTGGGAAACTTGCTCGTCGACTTCTTCTTCAGCGATTTCAACGACCGGACGCTCGATTTCGATACCGGCGAAATCAACGATCTCGAAGCTCGGCAGAATGTCGTAGGTCATCTTGAAGGAAAGATCGGCGTCACCAGCCATGATCTTTTCAGCATCTTCTTCCGGCAGATCGATTTCCGGGGTAAGAGCCGGGCGCTCGGAGCGCTCCTCAACAGCCTTCTGGGTGGTTTCCTGGATGGTGTTCGACAGGATCTCGGCCATGGCCTGACGGCCATACATCTTTTTCAGATGGGCGAGCGGAACCTTGCCAGGGCGGAAGCCCTTGATGTTGGCCTTGGATTTCAGGTCGGCCATGTAATCGTCGAGCTTGGCGGCGAGATCACCAGCCGGAATGTCGATTTTCAGCTCACGCTTGAGGCCCTCGGAGAGGGTTTCGGTTACCTGCATGGGTTTTGTCGTCCTCGGTCCCGAGCGGCAATCCGCCCCGGAGGTTTCGTTTTTAAAATCCCGTGTGCCACATCGCCTGCACTCCCCTTTTGCCGGGAGCGTTCAAACGGCCATGCATCGCCTTGAAGAGACTCCAAGACGCACGATGGGAGCGCGATACTGCGTAGGCCCGAAAGTGTCAAGGGGAGAGCGGGGTTTTGCTGGCGTAAATCGCCTAAAATAAGCTCTTTCGACCAAGGGATTTGGTCTCTTCCAGGAGCCGGAAGCCAATTCCGCCCACCTCGCTGGCCTGCAGTTAAGAACCGCTCCCCGTCGCCGATCCTGACAACCAAATGCCAGACCACGCCAAACCAGAGCTTGGCCAGAGCTTGACCAGACCGGCCCGCACTGCTGAAGCCACACGGAACGCACATTTGCGCCGCGCAACAATTCCGCACAGTCAACGGTGACCGACCAGGCCGAGTACCTCGTGACCAAAAACCCGGCTACCAAATGCGATGGTTCTCGACAAAAAGCGCAACGTCGAACGACAAGCGCCGAATGCCTACAGGATGGAAATCACTTTGAAGAATGGTGCGGATGGAGGGACTTGAACCCCCACGCCTTGCGGCACCAGAACCTAAATCTGGCGTGTCTACCAATTTCACCACATCCGCGTCGCAACAAGTGGCAAACCACCCTGCGATTGAAGCGGGGCCTCTATAGCATCGCTGATTTTCCCGTCAAAGGAAAAAGCAGTGCCCTGCCTCACCGTAAATCGGATTTCTCCACAAGTGCGCGAAGCGCGGGTTTCAGGGCACTCTCAAGATCTTCTGCGATCAGCCCCGGCCCGGCCTCCCGGCCTGCTTCGCCATGTAGCCAAACGGCCATGGCAGCCGCCTCGAAGCCGGAAACACCCTGCGCAAGCAGACCGACTACAATTCCGGCAAGCACATCACCAGACCCGGCCGTTGCAAGCCATGGAGGTGCGTTGCAATTGATTGCCGCACGCCCATCCGGCGCAGCGACAACGCTGTCCGGCCCCTTCAGAATCACGACAGCTCCGGACATTCGTGCTGCCTCCCTGGCACGGGTCAGCTTGCTACCTGCAAGTTCCGGGAAAAGGCGAGCAAACTCTCCCTCATGCGGCGTCAGAACGACCGGCGCGTTATGCGACCTGATGCTTTCGAAAAACGGAGCGCGATCATCGGCGCAACTCGTCAGACCATCGGCATCGAACACGCTTGCCCGGTTACAGTCCAGGATCTCCGCTACCGCCGATCGGGTCTTTTCACCAACACCATAGCCCGGACCGATCAGTACCGCGTTGAGGCGCTTGTCCGACAAGAGTTCGCGAATACCGTTTTCAGAGGCAACCTTCTTCAGCATTACCGCCGTCAGATGGCTTGCGTTGACCAGAAGCGCATCCGGCGGTGACGCCAATGTTACGAGCCCCGCCCCCGCCCGCAGCGCAGCGCCGGCCGACAACCGCGCAGCACCGGTTGCCGTGACCGGACCGCCAAAGACAACCGCATGCCCTTTGGAATACTTGTGACCGGTCGGCGCAAATTGTGGCCAATGGTCAAGCCAGAGGTCCGGCCCATTGATGAAAGTATCGGGCGCGATTTGATCGAGAGCGGTTGCATCGATGCCAATCTGAGCAACTGTAACCCGGCCGCAGGCTTGACGACCGGGATAAAGCAAATGCCCCGGCTTTTGCCGAAAGAACGTGACCGTCTCTTGCGCACTGACTGCTTCACCACTGACAACACCGTCTGCGCCCTGAATTCCGGAAGGAAGATCAACAGCAAGAACAGGTGCGCCGCACTTGTTGACAGCTTTCACCAAAGCTTCGGCGGCACCGCCTAAAGCGCGGTCCAGCCCTGCCCCGAAGAGAGCATCCACGATCAGATTGGCGCCATCCAATAAAGCGCCTAGATCGCTCGCGATATGATCGCCCTCAACAGCAAGTGCATAAGAAAGCCCCATGCGCCGAAAGGCTTCAAGCGCATCCCCCTTCAGAGCATCGGGCGCTTTGAGCAACCTGACATCAACGCCGTATCCGGCTGCCGCCAGACAACGCGCCGCAATGAAACCGTCACCCCCGTTGTTGCCAGGACCGCATAGAATGACTATCCGACCTGAAGCCGGAACCATCCGCGCCGCAGCACGTGCCACAGCCTGGCCGGCCCGCTCCATGAGTTCGATACCTGGAACACCCCCCTCAATGGTCAGTCGATCGGCTTTCGCCATCTCCTGCGGGGTCAGCAACACATAATCCAGGGCCGTGCCATGCTGGCTCATTTTTAGGCAGTCCCTTCCATGTTCAAACGGCGCTTGAGAATGCACTCGGGCAAATCATGGCCCAGCAGCCGATTCTCAGACCAGAGGCACGGAAATCCGGATGGCAACACCCTTCTCGGTGAACTGCCGATCGATCTTGCCATTCATCTCACCAGCCACCAGCGCTTCCATGAGCCTGCTGCCGAAGCCAAAGTTCTTCGGAGCTTCAATCACTTTTCCGGTCTCCTCAAGCCAGTCGAGCTCAAGCTGCTTGCCTTTTTTGGCCGGCAAGACCTTCCAGATAACCTCGAAGCGTCCGTCATCAGCAAAGACATCGGAATATTTCATCGCATTCGTTGCAAGCTCGTGAAACACCAGACCAAGCGCATGGGTGCCGGTCTCGTTCAGTTGAACGGCCGGGCCTGCAAGCTTAATGCCCTTTGCCCCCTCACCAAAGACCTGCTCCAGTTCCTGCAGAAGCAATGCTTTCAAGTCCGCCTTCGACCACCTGGACCGGGTCAACAGATCCTGCGCATTCGCCATGGCCTGCAGGCGAGAGCTGAACGAATCATTGAATTCCTCCAGGCTTTCGGAGGCACCGGCGGTCTGGCGAGCAATCGCGAGAATGCGTGCAATTGAATTCTTGATCCGGTGCTTCATTTCCTGAAGCATCAGATCCTTTTCCTGGATCGTCTTTTCAGACATTTCCTTCAGGCGCTGATTGGCCTCTCTCGCCCGCAGGCGGGAGCGAATCGAAACCGCGAGCGCAGCGGAGAAAAGCAGAGATATCGACCCGAGCATGAAGGTACGCCAATAAAGAAAGGCGTTGTCCTTTGAAGCGGCTTCGATAACGGAGATTTCCCAAATTCGTCCACCGACTTCTATCTGCCGTGTCACGAGATTTTCAGCTTCCGCGGCACGCGCCTCATAGTCTTCAGAGGTGTACAGGTGCTCCGGCTGCTCGTCCGTCACGTCGGTCGTGTTGACAAGAACCGGTACCGGGGTCGGAGAAGTCAGGGCAGCCTTGTGCAGATCCCCGGCACGGAAAGGCGCATAGACAAAGCCCTGGATGCTTTCTTCGCCGTTCAGTTTTTCTCCGGCAGCTTCCTCTTCACTTGCCAGCGGGAGATACGCCAGGAATCCCGTCTGCTTCTCCTCCGTGATTTCCTGAACCAGCATGACAGGGGCTGATACCTTGACTGTGAAGGTGTCTGCGGACGCCAGCATGGCCTTGCGGCGGGTTTCGTCACTGAACATGTCGAAGCCGAGTGCAGCCTTGTTTCGCAGGTCCAGCGGCTCAAGAAGTATGATGGGGGTACGATGCGCCTGGTCCGTCTCGGGCCAGACCTGACGGTCCAGTTCGTAATTCTGCTGCAATGCCAGGCTTGCTTCATCTTCCCTGCCGGTCTGCATCAGCTTGGCAAAGCCGATACCCTGCATGCCGGACAAATGCCCCTTCAGGAACAGGCCAAGGGCAAAGCTCTGGAATTTGGCCCTCGACATGGCTCCGCCATCCGCTTCGAAAAACGAATGCGTGGCTGCAATGAGAGAAAAGTTCTGCTCGGTGCGCCCGCGGATCCGGTCGACAGCCTCTTCTGCGAGTATTTCGAATTCCCGCCGCTCAACCGCTCGCTCCCTGTCCAGAATGACGTAGGTCAGCGACAGGCCAATAGCGGCACTTATCACGAACACAAGAAGGGGAATGTGTCTTTTCATCGCCGCGGGCCTGATCCGGGAAGAAGGTATGGGGACAACAGAATTAGGAAGTTTTCACGATGCAAGCAACAAAAATCACTTGTAGAACCAACAACAAATTTCAAAATATCATCATAACATTTGTTAATTTCAATATTCATTGAAGTATTTAAAAACAACCATTCCGAGAACGCCCTACAACCGCCGACCAGCCGAATGAGTTACTGCAAGCAGTGAAGAATTTGAACGCAGAATTTAAGCCCGGAGGAGGTCTTCACCCATCTCCTGCCGAACGTTGTACTCAGTTTTCGGAAACACCATGCTGTAATCTATTCCGTCAGAGGAGATGCTCAATTCGGCAGACCCGCTCAGGGATTGCGGCAGCACTGTTTCGAGCAGCAAGGCGGAAAATGCGGTTCTGTCACCATCTGCTTCACCTGCGGCAAGCGCCTTTTTGGTGTCTACCCTGCCCCTCTCTCCTGCATTCCAGTTGAGAACGAGGCACAACCGGCCCTGCCTCATCACCGTTTTGCAGGTGAGCAATATTCCCTGGTCAGCCGAAGCCCAGCCGACGTCCAGTGTTGCGGCGATCAATTCATGCAAGCCCAGGCCGATGTAAAGCGCAGCATTGGGGGTCAGCAAAGGGTTTTCGCCCGTCATGGAGATGGGAATGACCCGCTTTGAATCAAACAGCGCGCGTTGAGCTCGGGCAAGATCGAACAGGCGAACACCGAACCAGTCAGCTTCCGTCACAAGATCCTGTGAATTTGAAAGGGAAAAGATCCGCCCCTGAAACTCGGCAAGAAACTGCTCGAGCGACCCGGCGTAGCGAGCGGACTGGCCTGCCAGGCTCTGGATGACAGCCAGAAGGTTCTTCGATCTGTGACTGACTTCCAGCAGCAAATCCTTGAGCGCCTGCTCTCGTCGGCGGCTTTCCGTAACATCGACAACGGTTGTCAGCACCTGGGTGATGCCTTCAACACCGGAAATCGTTTCGATGTGGATCTCGAAAACGTGGCCACCTTCAGCCATCACCTCGAGCTTTTCCGAACGCCCCGTCTCCAGCACTGTCTTCTTGGCGTCATCGAGCTGCCTGCCCACGGAATGACCGAAGACCGTTTCGTCCTTCGGGGTCTCTCCCTCGGGCACCGACCATATGTGAGGCAGGTTCGCGATATAAAGGTATTGAAGCGCGTCGTCCTGCAAGGTCACGCAGGCACGCGAACGAAGCAATGCGAGAATGAGATATTCTCGAAGCTGCTCATCAGACTGGCTGGCGTTATGCCATGTGAGCCTGCGCACGGATAACCTCACATTAAACTCAAAAGAAGCGAACCCCGATGGCGTTTCGTGGGTCCAGGATATTCGTTGCTACCTTCGTAGCATGCCCGCAATCAGGGAAAGCACAAAAACTGCAAGGAACAGCCCGATCAAGATTTGTGCAATCGAAGCCGACATGCCCGCCATTCCAAAAAACCCGAACAAACCTGCGACGAGAGCAATGGCCACCACAGCCAAAGCGTAGAAAAGCATAGCCGTCTCCATATTCCAGTTCTTCTGCAACGCGTAAGGGCGGGGATGGTTCCTCATTCCGGAAATCAGCCAGGAACTGCCCGTACATCGGAGCAAAGCACCCGGCAGCGCCGGATGGAGCTGTCGATTGACTTGAGATTGTGCAAAATCATGCAACCACTGAGCAGGGCAATCTCATCCGATTGCTAAAATTCAGCCTATTTTTTAGGCTCTTTGCTTATTTTGTGATCATATGACAAATGAGATAGGCGACTGACCACCACCCCGCTGATGGAATTTGCCGCTTTTAGTGGCGGATTTCCCTGCGCGGGTAAAATTTACGGGTTGTCATGGCCGTTTGGCACACATCGTGCTTTATAGCTTGCAACGGTCCCTTCCGGGCCCGACCGGGTCGTTTTGTCCCGCAGGATCGGAAAAGGGCACGCCGAAATTATCCGGCCTTAAAAGTGGAGAGAGACACAAGGTGATGAAAAAGATCGAAGCGATCATCAAACCCTTCAAATTGGACGAGGTCAAAGAAGCTCTGCAAGAGGTCGGTCTCCAGGGCATCACCGTTACGGAAGCCAAGGGCTTCGGCCGTCAGAAAGGCCACACGGAACTCTATCGCGGCGCTGAATATGTCGTGGATTTCCTGCCGAAGGTGAAAGTGGAAATTGTACTTGGCGACGACATGGTCGAGAAAGCCGTTGACGCAATCAGATCCGCTGCGCAAACAGGCCGCATTGGCGACGGCAAGATTTTCGTTTCAAATATCGAAGAAGCAGTCCGTATCCGTACCGGTGAATCCGGCATAGACGCTATCTGACCCACCCATTCCGGCATTCGCCGGCAATCCGAATTCCGGTCCCACGCAACGGAGCCAAATTTAAGACACTCTGCCGGGCCGGAACAGTACCCAACCGTTCACATGAAAAACTAAAGGGATGGACATTATGACCACTGCCGCTGAAATCCTTAAGGAGATTCAGGAAAAAGACGTGAAATTCGTCGACCTGCGCTTTACCGATCCTAAGGGTAAAATGCAGCACGTCACCATGGACGTAGTACTCGTTGACGAAGACATGTTCGCTGAAGGCGTCGCTTTCGACGGTTCGTCAATCGCAGGCTGGAAGGCCATCAACGAGTCCGACATGATGCTGATCCTGGATCCGGAATCCGCACACATCGACCCGTTCTTCGCACAGTCCACCATGGCGATCTTCTGCGACATCGTCGACCCGGTCACCGGTGAAGGCTACAACCGCGATCCGCGCATGACCGCGAAGAAGGCAGAAGCCTACGTGAAGTCCGGCGGCTTCGGCGACACCATTTTCGTCGGCCCGGAAGCTGAATTCTTCATGTTCGACGACGTCCGCTTCACTGCAGACCCGTACAACACCGGCTTCATGCTCGACAGCTCCGAACTGCCGTCCAACATGGGTTCCGAGTACGAAACGGGCAACCTGGGCCACCGTCCGCGCACGAAGGGCGGCTACTTCCCGGTTCCGCCGATCGACAGCGCGCAGGACATCCGTTCCGAAATGCTGTCCGTCATGGCCGAAATGGGCGTTCCGACAGAAAAGCATCACCACGAAGTGGCTGCTGCACAGCACGAACTCGGCATGAAGTTCGATCACCTGACCCGTTGCGCCGACAACATGCAGAAGTACAAGTATGTCGTCCACCAGGTCGCACATGCCTACGGCAAGACGTCCACCTTCATGCCGAAGCCGGTATTCGGTGACAACGGCACCGGCATGCACTGCCACCTGTCCATCTGGAACAACGGCGAGCCGACCTTTGCCGGCAACCAGTATGCCGACCTTTCGGAAAGCTGCCTGTACTTCATCGGTGGTATCCTGAAGCACGCCAAGGCCCTGAACGCCTTCACCAACCCGTCGACCAACTCCTACAAGCGTCTGGTCCCGGGCTACGAAGCACCGGTTCTGCTGGCCTATTCCTCGCGTAACCGTTCGGCTTCCTGCCGTATTCCGTTCACCGCCTCACCGAAGGCTAAGCGCGTTGAAGTTCGCTTCCCGGATCCGTCCGCGAACCCGTACCTCTGCTTCTCCGCCCTGCTGATGGCCGGCCTCGACGGGATCAAGAACAAGATCCACCCGGGCGACGCGATGGACAAGAACCTCTACGACCTTCCGGCCGAAGAACTTGCAGAAATCCCGACCGTTTGCGGCTCCCTGCGCGAAGCACTGGAAGCAGTCGATGCAGACCGTGAGTTCCTGAAAGCCGGCGGCGTGTTCGACGACGACCAGATCGACGCTTACATCGAACTGAAGATGGAAGAAGTCGAGCGTTTCGAAATGACCCCGCACCCGGTCGAATTCGACATGTACTACTCTGTCTGATCCCTTCGGGTTCAAACAAGCGGAAAGGCCGGGCATTTGCCCGGCCTTTTTGTTTTCCGAGCAACCCGCTTTCCATGTCTCAGCGCAAAAGTGAGTAGGTTACCACCGACGGTTCCTCAAGCAGCCTTGGCCAGCATGACAAGCTGCACGAGAAAATCGCGAGCGACCTAGGCGTGTCCGTCAAGCCAATCGGCAAGAGACGGCCGTTTGCTACGCCCCCTCCCACGCATGGCGGGAGACGCGATCATCGCATTGAGTACAGACTCCTGCGTCGTTTCAGCTGCTGCCTGAAACAGGACATCGATCTTGTCTTCCTTGAGAATATCGCGAACGACGAAATCTCCCTCCTCGAAATGGGCAATCTTGCAGGCAGTTGAAAAGGCAAGTGCGATATCGCCGCTTCCATTGCCGTAGTAGGCACCCAGCCGCGCCAAACCCGCCCCGGCTCTGCGGGCAATGCGTTTCAGTTGCCGGCTTTCAAGAGGCACATCAGTCGCCAGAACAACGATGACCGAACCGCGTTCTTCGCTATGGCGCGCCTCCTTGGGATGCGGTCTGCTTCCATCCGGCAGGACAAGGTCTCCGGGGCGACCGAAATTGGCAAGAACCAGGGCGGCAAGTCTGTGCTGACGGCCTCCTAGCTCAAAGACGCGCGAGGCCGAACCGATACCGCCTTTGAAGCCGAACGCGCTCATGCCCGTTCCCGCCCCGACACTGCCCTGCTCCACCGTCGAACCTGCAGCCTTCAGAGCCGCTTCCGCATCGGCTTCGCTCAAGGCCATTGCCTGAATATCGCTCAGGTAGCCGTCATTGCACTCCATCACCACAGGATTGATGGTGCCTGTGGAACGGCCTATTTCAGGATTTTCGGCAATTGCCCTGCGGATGAGCGCGTTCACACCGGTTCCAACGCCAAAGGTGTTGGTCAGAAGGATCGGCGTTTCCAGCGTCCCGAGTTCATCGACCTGTATCAAACCAGCACTCTTTCCGAAGCCGTTGATCACCTCGACGGCGGCAGGAAGTTTCTCGCGAAAGAGATTGCCCGGGTGCGGCACGATTGCCGTGAAACCGGTTCTGAGGTCGCCCTCGCACACGGTTCTGTGCCCAACCGCAATACCATCGATGTCCGCAAGGGTATTCAGGGGGCCGGGTTCCAGAGTGCCGCATATGAGGCCATGAACGCGAGTGGGAGAGAGCGAGGGAAAGGAAGACATGGAACACCGGACGAATAATTTCACTGTCCCGTGTTGAAAAGGAGGTTCAACCAAATCTCAAGACGAAAAAGCCTCCCGAAGGAGGCCATTCGCTTGTGCTGTGGATGAGATCAGTAACAGACGCGCTGGTATCCGACGACGATATATCGACCATGGTAAGGGCTCCACCGGGTCACGGGCCGGTTCTGGCAACGGACCGGCTGGTAGTAGCGCGGCTGAGCCTGGGAGGCGATGATAGCGCCGGCAGCAAGGCCGATGATAGCACCTGCGGCAATCGCGCCACCATGACGGTTCTTGGCATGAGCTTCGTTCGGGGTAATGGTGACGGCAGCGGTTGCCATGGTGGCGACTGCGACGGCGGCTATTGCAAACTTGCGAAACATGACGGCTCCTTTCAATTGTTGAACAGCGGCTTTCGTTGCGCTGCTGATGAATTGAATGTAGGCGTCGCCTGCTATGTTGGCTGTGACCGTGATCACGCTGCGTCACTTTCGCCAGTGTGTGTGACGGGGCGTGTTGGGAAAACGTTGGGGACCTGGGGTCTCACAAATAAGTAGGAGTTATCCATGTGGGTGATTATGGCCGTATCCATTCAGCTTTTGAGCGGTCCCAATGTCTGGCCGGTCGCCGATGAAGGCACTTTTCAGGATGAAGCGGAATGTCAGGCCGCACTGAGCGAAGCCGTTCCGCGGACACTCTCGGAAGGCATGCGCCTTGCCTGGGAGGGGGGCGAATTGAAATTCGTCTGTGTGAAGGTGCGCGCCAACGGCCAGGTCGGCAACTAACCAGCGGCAGAGCGCTGCAGCGTCCTGATTTTCCGGCAGGCGCAATTTACAAGTCCTGCGGCACGCGCTAGAGCACGACCGCAGGAATGCCGGCAGGCACACAAGACGGACGGACAGGCGACTATGAGCGAGTTCAAATCGGACTTTCTAAACGTTCTTTCAGAACGCGGTTTCATTCATCAGATCTCGGACCCAAAGGGCCTGGACGAGCTTTGCGCGAAAGAAACTGTAACGGCCTACATTGGTTTCGATTGCACCGCACCGAGCCTTCATGCCGGGTCTCTCGTGCCGATCATGATGCTGCACTGGTTCCAGAAGACCGGCCACCGGCCGATTGCCCTCATGGGCGGCGGCACCACGCGCGTCGGTGATCCGTCCGGCAAGGACGAATCCCGCAAGATGCTCACCGAAGAGCTGATCGAGGATAACAAGGCCGGCATCCGCAAGGTCTTCGAGAAACTTCTCACCTTCGGTGACGGCCCGACAGACGCAATCATGCTGGACAATGCGGACTGGCTTCTGAAGCTCAATTACGTTGACTTCCTTCGCGACATTGGCCGGCATTTCTCGGTCAACCAGATGATCCAGCGCGACAGCGTGCGCCTGCGTCTGGAACGCGAACAGCATCTGTCCTTTCTCGAATTCAACTACATGCTCCTGCAGGGCTACGACTATCTGGAGATTTACCGTCGCACCGGTTGCCGACTACAGATGGGCGGATCCGACCAGTGGGGCAACATCCTGTCCGGCACCGATCTCGTTCGCCGTCTGGCAGAAGTCGAAGCCTTTGCCCTCACCTCTCCGCTTTTGACCACGTCGTCGGGTGCAAAGATGGGCAAGACTGCCGCCGGCGCTGTGTGGCTCAACGAAGAGCAGCTTTCCGCCTATGACTACTGGCAGTACTGGCGCAACACGGAAGACGCCGACGTGGAGCGTTTCATGAAGCTCTTCACAGTTCTTCCAATGGACGAAATCGCCCGTCTTGCGGCACTGCAAGGCTCGGAGATCAACGAGGCCAAGAAGATACTGGCAACGGAAGCGACTGCCCTGATCCATGGTCGGGAAAATGCTGAAGCTGCTGCCGAGACCGCCCGCAAGGCATTTGAAGAAGGCCAATCCGCCAAAGGCCTGCCGACGGTGGAAATTGCCAAGGCCGAACTGGAAGCCGGTATCGGTGTGCTATCCGCATTCGTGAGTGCAGGCCTTTGCGCCTCGAATGGAGACGTCCGCCGCAACATCAAGGGTGGCGCGGTCAAGATCAACGACAAGGGCGAGCAGGACGACAAGCGCCAGATCACGCTTGCTGATCTGACCGGCGACGGCATCGTCAAACTGTCGCTCGGCAAGAAAAAGCACGTGCTCCTGAAGCCGGTCTGAGCTGAAGCACTCCAGAACAGATAAAAAGCCGGGCACCGCCCGGCTTTTTTGTTCGGCAATAAGAGTGACAGGAACAAAGGCCTTCGGCAGCAACCTGATGCGCCAGACATTGGCTAGTGCGATTGCTCAGTTCGCCTGAAACTCGAACATCTTGCGGAAAATGCCCGGCGCTATCGCCGAAATCGGATTGACCGAGAGCACCGGGTCGGACACCGAACCAGACAAGCGATAGGTCACACCGATCAGGCCTTCTCCGGAATTGCCGCCGAGCGCAAAGCCCAACAGCGGGATCTTGGCGAAGAAATTGTTGAGCGCGTAGATCGGCACGAAGGTACCGGTAAGATTGAGCGTCTGCTGCGACAGGTCCACCGAGCCGCTGACAGTTCCTCCCAGTGCGTTGCCTTGGAGAGCCCCGCGACTGATGGTCAGCAATTCGCCTTCCCGTGAGAAATTGATATCCAGAGTTTCGAAACTGGCGGTGTCCGCAGCTTCGTTGGTATTGATCGCACGCCCGTCCGGGATGCGATTTGAGCGGTTCTGCTCGCGAATACGCTGAATGGCCGGATCTTCCGTGATCCGCAGTGAGCGCACGTTGAAATCGCCGACCCAGCTGTTCTCGTCGGCCATCGCCACATTCAGGACCCCGGTTCCACCGCGCATACGCTTGTAGAGGTCAAGGAAACGCAGTGTTGCGCCTGTATTTGCAAAACGGCCAATTGCCGCCTGCGTGCCGCCCTGGTCCGTCACCGTGAATTCGAAATTCGCACGGCCGTTCACAAGTCCCTTCAAGTCCGCAGAGACCAGTCCCTTGGCACCGGTATCGATCTTGCCCGAGAATTTCTCGATCGCCTGATTATTGAACCCGGTTACACGGTCAATATTGGCGGCAATTCTTGCACCGCCCGAAAAATCACCCGCTCCCTTGCTGCCGCCGGGGCTCCGCATGCTCTTGATCAGGCCGCGCCCGTCAAAGGAAGACCCGGCGAAGATGATGTCGTAGCGTCCGTCCGTCGCCTTCTGGATATCGACTTCGACATTGTCGCCCGGACGCAGCTTGAATGTATTGAACGATGCGCTGACAAGATCGCCGGCCATCGACAGTTGCATCGAACCGGCAACATCGACGCCCTCTGATACCAGCTTGAAGTCCTTTACACGGCGCTGTGTGTCCGTCTCAACCAGCTTGAAAGACGCCGTTGCGGGAACACCCTTGGCTTTTTGCCAGCCGAGCGCCTGCAGCCGGACATCCGTCTGTTTCAAGTCGATGACGAATTCCTGTCCGTCGCTGACCTTTGCAACGCTCAAAGTCATGTTGCCTTGGAGAAAGGCGGTCAGATCCACCCCCTTCTCTTTCAGCTGCTTCGCGTTGAGCGCAACAACAACATCCTGTCGTGCCGCAACACCGGATTCGCCCAAGGGCACCACAAGGTCGATATCGGCCTGCAATCCGTCGAGTATCCCCTTGCCGGTAATCGCGACCTGATCCTTGTTGGCCTCCAGCGCAACATCCGACTTGCGCACCGTGTGCCCCATGATCGGATTGCTGTCCGAGAAATTCGTCAGACGGCCTGTCGCCTGCCAGTCGATATCGGCAAGATCGATTTCATTGCCCAAAGGAAACGAAGCCGTGATTTCAAGTTCTCCCGCCCCTTCGACGCCATCATTCTTGAGATCAGCCCGGTCCAGCACGCGGAAAGGCGCACTGTTGACCATCGCACCAAGGTCGCTCGCCGATCCCTCCATGCGGGTCTTCACGCTTGCCATCTTGCCGTCCCGCAAAGGCAGGTTCTGGATCGCGAAGACACCATCCGGCAGGGTAACCTCGCCGCCACTTGAGGCCGTCGCCGTTCCGCCTGTCGCGGTCACGGTCAGTGTCTCGTTTTCAATTGTGAGCGTACCGTCGAGGCCATCAATCTGCGGAACGTCCCCAACAGGCGTCACTGCACCATCGGAAAACGTCATGTCCAGGCGCATGTCGTCCCCCGCCCAGCCCGGGTCCGGATCCCGCGGATCAAATGCCGGCGGGCGGAGCGCACCCGTATAGGAAACGGTCTCGATCAAGCCGCCTTTCAGGCGTTCGATGATCCAGCGGCGCGCCGGCGGCACAAGCGTGATCGGCCAGAGCTGCTTTGCCACTGCAACCGGTATCAACGCCCCATCAGCGGCCAGCGCCAGATAAGGTCCTTCCGGTGTAATCTGCAGCGAGGCGACACCATGCACGACGGCCTTGCCAGAGCGAGCCGTGAAGCGGTCGACGGAGAGCAATTTTTCAAGCGGATCGAAACGCGCACGAATCTGGACGCCGTCCAGCATATGCGGCTCTTCGGGAACATCGGCTGAACCGAACTGCGGATATTCCGAATCCAGATTGATCTGCCACTCCGGACTATCACCAGCAACCGGCGAAACAGACCCCGTGAAGAAGATGCGTGAATTGCCGCGAATGACGTGCGAACTGGTAATTTCAATTGCGTCTTGTCCCGCCTCGAACAACAGGGACAGTGCTGCATCGTCAAATGCGACCAGTGTCTTGCCAAGTTGGAACCAGCCGTTGCGCACACGCGCAACCGCATTGGCGGAGACGAACTTGCCATCGCCTGTCAGTCTGCTCTCGATTTTGGCGGAGGCCGGGAGTCCCAGCCCCTTGCCCTGCACCGATTTCGCGTTTGGCCCTAGCAGTTCGGCAAGGGTGATTCCGTTGACCACGACCCCGATGCTCTTGGCATTCGCACCCGGCGGTGCGTTGCGCGCCAGCTCCAGTCTCCAGGTGGAGATATTGCCGGCAACTCGCGCGAACGCCCGTATCGAACGGTTGTCGTCACGCAGGATATCCGCGTCAATGCCTCGGTATCGTCTGGGGATGGAACCGGCCAACTCGAAAGAAGCGTCACGGATCTTGACGAAGCTGAGGCCTCGGCGGGCGAACTGGTCGTCCACTACATCGCTGACCCTGTCGACGGCTTCCATGAGCGGCCCCATTTCCGGAAACTTCGCCGGCCCGCCAGCTAGGACAATCCGCACATGGGGCCTTGTCAGGATTAGAGACGAAAAATGAAGCTTGCCGGAGAGCAGTGCATCCCGGTTCAGCGGCGCAGTCAGTTCAGGAAGACTGATGCTTACAGGTGACCCACCGGCGATCTCCGCCCTGGCATCCGAAATCAAGATATTGATGCCGTCCGGCGCCGTAAAATCGACACTTGCGCTGCCAATGGAAAGTTCGACCTGCCCTCGGGTGCCTTGATAGGCCAGCAGGCTGCCTAGAAGCGGAATGTGCACCGGCCCGGTTGCAAACAGAATGGCGATGCCGGCAACAAGACCAACCAGAACGGCGGCGACGACGTAGCGCAAGCGCTTGCGTTTTTTCGGCGTCACTTTGGCCGTGTCCTGAGATCCGCCGGTTTTAGGCAAATACGTCAATCCAATCTTCCGCCTGCATGCGTAAGACAGGCGCTTGGGTTCGGGTTCGGAGCAAAGCGCCGGGTTACCTCACTGCAGCTCCGGACGAGTCGCTGAGCGATTGATGATACTGCGAAAGCTTTGCTAAAAGCGACCGCAGCCATTGTAGACGCAGCCGGAAACCGGCATTAACGCACAAACTTTGACAGAAGGAAGGCATGATGAGCGAATTGGCCGTCGGGGATGTCGCACCGGATATCGAACTGGAAGGGGATGGCGGCAACAAAGTGTCGCTGAGCGCCCTCAAAGGAAAACCCGTCGTAGTGTATTTTTATCCCAAGGATGACACGCCGGGCTGCACAAAGGAGGCTATTGCCTTCACTGAACAGTCCGATGCATTTGCAAAACTTGGCGTGACCATTATCGGGCTCTCGCCTGACACAGCCGCCAAACACGACAAGTTCATCGCCAAGCACAATCTGGCGATCAGACTGGGGGCGGACACGGAAAAGGAAGTCGCGGAGGCCTACGGGGTCTGGGTGGAAAAATCCATGTACGGCAAGAAATACATGGGTGTGGAACGCACCACCTTTCTCGTCGGTGCAGACGGCAAGATCGCCGAGATCTGGCGCAAGGTGAAAGTTCCAGGGCACGCGGATGCCGTTCTTGAGGCTGCGCGGGCCCTGTGAGTTCCCCACTGGAAACGGCAACCGGCAGCGCCAGGGTGGTGACCGGAAGGGACAACTTGCCGCACACTCTGGTTGCCGGAGCGCGAGCGATCGTGTGCGCTTCCGATACAGCCGAAAAAGTGCGGCTTGCCTATGCTGTCTCAAGGGCCTGGTTTCAGCGTGAACTCGCTCTCGGATCTCCCTCGAGAGATGGTGCGATGCCGGATCGGCCGGGCCGGCCGGAAAAACCTGTTCTGCTTGCACCGCGAGACATGCCAAAACGCAGCTTGAAGGGCAAGGCGGGCCGCCTTGCCCTGATTCACTCCCTGGCACACATCGAGCTCAATGCAGTGGACCTGACATGGGACCTGATCGGACGCTTCGCGCACGTCAGGCTGCCCAGGTCCTACTATGACGACTGGGTGCGAGTCGGGCTTGAGGAAGCCAAGCATTTTGCCATGCTGCAGGAGCGCCTGGCGAAACTGGACGCCACTTATGGAGACCTGCCTGCCCACGACGGTCTCTGGCAGGCAGCGCAGGACACCGGACACGACCTTGCTGCCCGCCTTGCCATCATTCCGCTGGTTCTCGAGGCAAGAGGCCTCGACATCACGCCACCGATGATCGAAAAAGCCCGCGAAATCGATGACGAAGACACCGCCAAATGTCTCGACATCATCTATCGGGACGAGAAAAACCATGTCGCCTTTGGCGCAAAGTGGTTCCGGTTTCTGTGTGACCGGCAGGGAATCAGGCCTGAGTCGGCATTCCACACCTACGTGCGCCGTCACTTCAGGGGTCCGTTAAAACCTCCCTTCAACGATCGCGCGCGGTCCGAAGCCGGACTAACTCCCGGTTTTTACAAGCCTCTTGCGCCTCTCATCGGATAAATTTCACTGCCGTGAAGACGAATTATTAACCTTACCAAATTCTAATCAGGCTCAGATCTTTTGCAGAATGCAGGCAGTGACTGAGTGACAATGCAACAGCGCCAAGAATCGACGCGGACCTATCAAGCCCCCCGGACAGAGCCACATCATCCGGTTCTGGAAAAGGGCGAGAAGACGACCACGTACAGTGTAAGGCCGGTTCATCTTATTTGCGGTGCAATCGGCTGCGTGACGGCAACCTTGGCGGTTGCAGGCACAATTGGCTACTACGCTCTGCGCAGTGACATGATGGCCGAGGCCAGCGCTGAAAGAACCGAGCTGGTGCTGGAGTATCAGGATCACATCGACCGCCTGCGTACCGAGATTGCAAATCTGACGAGCCGCCAGATGGTCGACAGGGAAACCGTCGAGATCCAGGTAATGGACGTTCTGCGCCGGCAGCAAGACCTCAACCAGCGCCATGCCATCGTGGCCGACCTGGTTGCCAGGGCGGAAAGCGTCGGTATCTACCTTAGCAACGACAAGCCCCTGCCCCCGGAGAAACCTTCGCTCGACGAGCGTAACCTCGCTTCCCTGGATGGTAGCGACAAGTCTGCAATCGGCGGCGAAAGCGAGTTGATCGAGGAACCGGTAAAAGCCTTGGGATTGCGCGACGGTTCCACAAGGTCCTTCGATCCACTGGCTATTCTGCAGCAGCCGGCAACCGATACCGCAACGCCGGATACCGACGTAAAAAAAAACTCTGAGAAACAGGCTGCCCTCGACGCGGTAAAGGCCGACATCTCCATGATGGACGAAGAAAGTACGGCGGCCGTCGATGCGATCACCATCGCGACGGAAGGCCGTATTGAGGACATCCTCCGCATCACGCGCTCTATCACGCCCGGACTCAACGCCACACTGCGTGAAAAGACCTCCCTCGGCGGCCCGTTCCAGCCGATCAACGACGAGAACTTTCCAGACCGCCTGGACCGCGCAAACACAGCCCTGGACACTCTGCGCCGCGTGAAATTTACCGCACTGCGTCTGCCGATCAAACGGCCCGTCCGGAACGGCTCTGTGTCAAGCACCTACGGTCCTCGGGTTGATCCGTTCCTGGGCCGGCTGGCCATGCACACTGGCATCGACTTCAAGGCCCCTTACGGCGCACGCGTATTCGCAACGGCGCCCGGCACAGTGATCAGCGCCGGACGTAACGGTGGCTACGGCAAGATGGTGGAGATCCGTCATGCGAACGGGTTTGTCACCCGCTATGCTCATATGAGCCGCATCCAGGTATCGGAAGGTGACCATGTTCTGGCGGGCGATCTCGTCGGCAATGTCGGCTCCACCGGTCGCTCCACAGGTCCACATCTCCACTACGAGATCCGCCGGCATGACAAGCCCGGCAATCCGGCAGCTTTCCTGGCGGCAGGCGATCGCTTCTCGGCACTCGACCTTTGAAGGGTGAACAAGGCCGAAACAAAAAAACGGGGCCGAATGGCCCCGCTTTCATTTGTATTTTCCACTGTGCCTTTAGTCGATATCGGCGACTTCGACCGGATCTCCACCAAAGACGCGCTGTGCCAGCGCAGCTTCCATGAATTCATCCAGATCGCCATCGAGAACATCGCCCGGAGACGTGCTCTCAACACCCGTGCGCAGGTCCTTGACCAACTGATAGGGCTGAAGCACGTAAGAGCGGATCTGATGCCCCCATCCGATGTCGGTTTTCGAGGCAGCTTCGGCGTTGGCCGCTTCTTCGCGCTTCTTCAACTCCGCTTCATAAAGGCGGGCCTTCAGCATCGACCAGGCCGTTGCCCGGTTCTTGTGCTGTGAGCGCTCGGACTGACATTGCACCACGATACCGGTTGGCTGGTGCGTGATACGCACGGCGGAATCGGTCGTGTTGACGTGCTGACCACCTGCACCGGAGGCGCGGTAGGTATCAATGCGGCAATCACTCTCGTTGATGTCGATCTCGATGGAATCGTCAATCACCGGATAGACCCAGGCACTGGAGAAGCTGGTGTGGCGGCGGGCGTTGCTGTCATAGGGCGAAATCCGCACGAGGCGATGCACGCCCGATTCGGTCTTCAGCCAGCCATAGGCATTCTCGCCCTTGATCAGCAAGGTCGCAGACTTGATGCCCGCTTCTTCACCGTCATGATATTCCAGCACTTCGACCTTGAAGCCCCGCTTTTCCGCCCACCGGCGGTACATGCGAAGCAACATGGACGCCCAATCCTGGCTCTCGGTACCACCGGCACCGGAGTTGATTTCCAGGTACGTGTCGTTCGCATCGGCCTCACCGGACAGCAGCGAATTGAGCTGCAGCTGGTTGACCTTGCCCTTGAGACCACGAAGCGCTTCCTCGGCATCGGTAATGACGGACTTGTCGTCTTCCATTTCGCCGAGTTCGATCAGTTCGATATTGTCGGAAAGGTCCTGCTCCAGCGACTTGATGCCACCAATGCTGTCATCAAGCTGCTGACGCTCGCGCATCAGCTTCTGGGCCTTGGACGGCTCATTCCAGAGGTTCGGATCTTCGGAAAGGGCGTTCAGCTCTTCCAGTCGGACGACGGCCTGATCCCAGTCAAAGATGCCTCCTCAGCAGGCTTATGGCCTGCTTGATTTCATCGACGATCGCTTCCATTTCGGCGCGCATCGGATACCTCGCTTTTGATGTGAAGCGGCCCGGTCTCCTGCAAGAGGCACCGGGCCGAGAATTGGAGCGGGACATTACCCAAGCAGGACTTCGCTGTAAACCGTCGAAAAGGATCTCGCGATGACCCGACAGTCAGCCAGCCCCTGCTAGGCAAGGCGGGTCAGTAAAGACCGCCTGTGCCGACCGTAACGGCCTGCTGCGCTTCCGGAGAAACCGCAGTCGGAACTCCCATGGTGTCCTGGAACCCGATGACGGAGTAACTGTCCGGCGGGGCCATGCCAGGCTTGAAGGCTTCCAGGATCGAACCCGGATCACCGGCAGCGGTTCTAAGACCGGTGCGGCGGTTGATCGGGATCAGCTGAAGACCCTTGGGTACACGGAATTCCACCGGCGGCTTGTCGGCCAGAGCAGTCTTGACGAACTCGGTGAAGATCGGCGCCGCCACCTGACCGCCGGTTGCCCCACGGCCCATCGGTTTCGGATTGTCGAAACCCACGAACACGCCGACCGCAAGATCCGGCGTAAAGCCCATGAACCAGGCGTCTTTTTCGTCGTTGGTGGTACCGGTCTTGCCGGCGACCGGACGACCAACCGCACGAACGGACGTTGCCGTACCGCGCTGAACCACGCCCTCCATCATCGATGTGATCTGATAGGCAGTCATCGGGTCGAGTACCTGCTCGCGGTCGTCGATCAGGGTCGGTTCGTCCTGGCCTTCCCACACATCCTGCGTACAGCCGTCACAGATACGGCTGTCATGCTTGTAGATGGTGCGGCCGTAACGGTCCTGAATACGGTCGATCAGGGTCGGTCGAACTTTCCTGCCGCCATTTGCGATGGTCGCATAAGCGGTGGTCAGCCGCAGCACGGTGGTTTCCCCCGCACCAAGTGACATGGACAGAACCGGAAGCATGTTGTCGTAGATGCCGAAACGCTTCGCATATTCTGCGACCAGCGGCATACCCATGTCCTGAGCGAGCCGAACGGTCATGACGTTTCGTGACAGCTCGATGCCTGTGCGCAGGGTCGACGGACCGTAGAATTTGCCGCCATAGTTCTGCGGGCGCCACGTGCCGAGACCCGGGCCCTGGCTGATTTCCAGAGGCGCGTCCATGATAACTGAGGACGGCGTGTAACCGTTGTCGAGAGCGGCAGCGTAAAGGAACGGCTTGAAGGACGAACCAGGCTGCCGGTAGGCCTGCGTTGCACGGTTGAATTCGCTCTGTGCAAAGCTGAAACCACCGACAAGTGCAAGGACACGGCCGGTATAGGGATCCATCGCCACCAGAGCGCCCGACACCTTCGGGATCTGACGAAGTTCATAGGTTCCCGGCGCAACCGGGCTTTCCTGAACATAAACAACATCGCCAGGCGTCAGCACATCGGAAACGGCGCTCGGTGCCCTGCCCTTGACCCGGGCCCATTTCATGGTGCTCAGGAACAACGGGCCGGTCTTGCGTTCTTCGGAAAGCTGGCCACTGACCTGCCGTTCCGGCTGAACGCCAATCTTGGCCTCTTCGCCGCCGGCTTCCAGAACCACTGCGAGCTTCCACTCCGGCAGATCGCTCAGGGCTTCCACCTTGGCCAGATCGATGCCCCAGTCGGCACCAAGGGTGATCTTGTCGACAGGGCCATTCCAGCTGCCACGCTGATGATCGAAGGCAATCAAACCGTCCATCAACGACTTGCGGGCCAGTTTCTGCATTTCGGGGTCAAGCGTCGATCGCACCGAAAGCCCGCCCTCGTACAGGCGCTTGTCGCCGAAGATGTCGGCCACTTCGCGGCGGACTTCCTCAGTGAAGTACTCGGCGGCAAACAGGCGAGATCCGGTTTCACGCGGCTTGACGACAATCGGTTTCTGTTTGGCTTCCTCGCCATCCTGGGCGCTTACGTAACCATCTGCGATCATACGGTCGATCACGTAGTTGCGGCGCGCAATGGCGGCCTCTGTCTTCCTGTAAGGATGATAGTTACTCGGACCTTTCGGCAGCGCTGCCATATAGGCGATTTCTTCAAGCGACAGTTCGTGAACCGACTTGTCGAAATAGATCAGCGAAGCGGCTGCGACGCCGTAGGCCCCGAAGCCGAAATAGATCTCGTTGAGATAAAGCTCGAGAATTTCGTCCTTGGTGTAGGCCTGCTCGATGCGCAGGGAAAGAACCGCTTCCTTCACCTTGCGCTCATACGCGGCGGAACGGCGTTCACGCTCTTCGCTCACGAGATCGGACAAGAGGAAGTTCTTTGCGACCTGCTGCGTGATGGTCGAAGCACCTTCCGGACGACGGCCGGATCCATAGTTCTGGATGAAACGCACCGCCGCACGGGCAATGCCTTCCGGGTCAACACCGATGTGGGTGTAGAAATTCTTGTCTTCGGCTGCGACAAACGCCTGCTTGACGCGATCCGGGATTGCCTGGATCGGCAGGAACATGCGCCTTTGAGTCGCGTATTCGGCCATAAGACTACCGTCAGCGGCATGCACACGCGTCATGACCGGTGGCTCATAGTTCTTCAGGGCCGTATAATCCGGCAGATCCTTCGTCAGGTCCTGCAGGTACATCCAGACCCCGGCGGCAATCAGCAGCGCAAAGATCGCGCCGATTCCGAACAGGTAGCCAAAAAACTTCACCAAAAATTTCATACCGCGGGCTCGTCTTTCCCCGTTCTTAGCGCTTCCAGCTTTTTAACACGGAAACATTTGCTCAGCATCACCGATGCCGACAGTCGCACAAACTTGTCTGCCTTCCTCGTGCACCAATATGGCGATGCTGAGGCAATCGCCAGTGCTAACCTGCCATTTTGAAAGCAATGCAAGGATTTTTACTGTGACGGTGCTGCTTGTTGCCGCGCAAGCCGCGGCCGGAAAAATCCGTGAACAGCCTCGGTCATGGCATTCGCCATGCGTTCACGCCATTCGTCGGAAATCAGAAGCTTCTCGTCATGTTCGTTGGAGAGATAGCCGAGCTCGACCAGCACCGAGGGCACATCATGGGCCTTCAACACCCGGAAACCCGCAGAACGATGCGGATTGTTGATCAGCCGGACAGCGCTTTTGAGTTCGTCCACCAGCGACCTGGCGAAATAGACCGAAAACGACCTCGTTTCGCGTCGCGCAAGATCGATCAGGATATCTGTCACCTCTGTTGGCTCTTCCGTCAGATCCACACCGGCGATGACGTCCGACATGTTTTCCGATTGGGCCAGATCTTCGGCCAGTTGGTCCGACGCCCTGTCTGAAATTGTGTAGACGGTCGCGCCACGCGCCAATTTCTGCCCGCGCCGGACAGAATCGGCGTGAATGGAGACGAAGAGATCGGCTTCGAGTTCATGACCGATTTCAACTCGGCGCCCCAGCGGGATGAATGTGTCATCATCCCGGGTAAGTTGAACGTTGTAGAGCCCGCTTTCGTCCAGCTTTTCCTTGAGCAGCTGAGCGAAGTCGAGAACGATCGCCTTTTCGAGAGTTCCGTGGACGCCTGTCGCCCCGGTGTCAATACCGCCATGCCCCGGATCGAGGACGATTAGCGGCTTGTCTCTGTTCTTTGGAGCGGTCAAACGGTCACTTTTCGGTGCGGAATCACTCCCGGCGACGACGCGCTTGGGCCTTGAGGTCTCGACAAAGGTGTCGAATTCGTCGGCTGTCGCGCTGACAAGGTCAACAACAAGCCGCGCAGGCTGGTCATCTACAGCCGGCAGGAAAAATGTCTTGTCGACCTTCACCGGTCCCGTCAGGTCCATCACCACACGGGATCTTCCAACCGCAAAGAGGCCGAAGCGCCAGTCGGTGACAAGCCCTCTCCCGCTCTCGCCAGAATCGGCCGGCAGCGAAAATGTCACTTCGGGAAGGTCAATGATCAGCCGGGCCGGATTGGCAAGGCCGGAGATGGTCGGTGTCACCTGACGGTTCATATCAAGAACGAATCGCGTGCGCGCCTCGTCTCCCGCCACGCGCGCTCCGGTTACCCGGGCCTTTTCCGGTTCGGCAGATGCGGCGCAAGTCAGGCCGGCAATCGCAGCAACGCAGATGCTCAAAACCACTGCGAAAGACGTCGCCAGTCTCAAAACAGTGCCCGGTCCCTGGTCTACTTGCGGTTTCATTCTGTCCTTGAACTCAATTATTTCGGCCATGTCGCTCGAAAACTTCGCGTGTTGAGCCCCCGTCAGCCCTGTCATACGCCATCCGCCACGCAAGGAAAATGCCATATCCAATTCACATTGCTTGCAATGCGCTGCGACGGAACGTAAAAGTACCTTACGGATTTCGGTTTGAAACCGATACCTTTCCAGATAGCTGACATGGGTGTCTATCCACAACGCTATCGCATTCCCAGGCCTTCTAACGACAGAACAGAGGCCGTTCTGCCGCTTAAAGACAAGCCCTGGAAGACAGTGGATCTGGTATCGGCACCTCTTTGAGACCGCCCCGCCTCGCGACGTGTTGCCCTTACAAAACGGCAGTTTCCCCGGCGAGGTTTTCGGCGGCCGTTAGGAGCGGACCCATTCCGGAACCGGATGCAGGCCCATTGGCGAAGCCAGGCTGCATACCGGCAGAAGGTACAACGACTTAACTAAAGGGCCTGCGTTGCCTGAAGGACCCGCGCGATGCACATGGTGATCAACATACAGCAAGGTACCGCTTCAGCGGCTGCCTTCGTTGATCATACGACCGCGCCGGGCGCAGACGCTCTTTCTCATCTTAGCATAACAAATACGGCAGACATCCTCCTGCTGCGCGATGCGCGTTTCGCACATGCGCCCATGAGTGCTGCCGTGGAGAAGTTCAATAATGGCAAACAAAATGCTGATCGACGCGGGCCACCCGGAAGAGACCCGGGTCGTCGTCGTGCGTGGCAATCGGGTTGAAGAATTCGACTTTGAAGCAGCTAATCGGAAGCAACTGCGCGGAAACATATATCTTGCCAAGGTAACCCGGGTCGAACCGTCCCTGCAGGCCGCATTCGTCGAATATGGCGGAAATCGCCACGGGTTCCTCGCTTTCAGCGAAATTCACCCTGACTACTATCAGATCCCTGTTGCCGACCGGGAAGCACTTCTGGCTGCGGAAGCAGCCGACAGACAGCGTGATGATTCGGACGGTGAAGAAAAACCAAAGCGCCGCCGCCGCTCCCGTGCAGCACGAAACGAGGCTGCTGAAACCGTTGCCAGCGACAAGGTTGAGGCGGATGCCTCCGAAGACACCGCAGAAGGCGACGAAGAGGCCGTAAAGGCCACAGAAGATACTGACGCAGTTTCCGAAGAGACCTCTGCCGACGAAACGGATGGCGAAGGCGTATCGGCGCGCAGCACAGACGGAGACGCCTCCGACGAAGAAGAAGACGAAGCATCCTCTTCCGAGGAAGAAGCAGACGAAGAAGAAGAGGCTCCGGTTCGCTCGCGTGGCCGCGGGCGCGGCCGTCGCCGCCAGCGTCAGAACGACGATGACGATGATGCCGACAATGATGTCGATGCCGTCGAATCCGTCGGCGCGGAAGATGCGATGGAAGAAGTTCCTGAGCGCATTATCCCGCTGCGCAAGCAATACAAGATTCAGGAAGTCATCAAGCGCCGCCAGATCATTCTGGTGCAGGTGGTCAAGGAAGAGCGCGGCAACAAGGGCGCCGCACTGACGACCTACCTGTCGCTCGCAGGCCGCTATTCCGTGCTGATGCCGAACACCGCCCGTGGCGGCGGCATTTCGCGCAAAATTACCCAGCCGACTGACCGCAAGCGCCTGAAGAAGATCGCCTCCGAACTGGATGTGCCGGAAGGCATGGGCGTGATCCTGCGCACCGCCGGTGCAAGCCGGACGAAGGCCGAGATCAAGCGCGACTTCGAATACCTGATGCGGCTTTGGGAAAACGTTCGCGAGCTGACCTTGAAATCCAGTGCTCCAAGCCTCGTCTACGAGGAAGGCAGTCTGGTCAAGCGATCGATCCGCGACCTCTACAACAAGGACATCAACGAGGTCCTTGTTGCGGGCGAAGAAGGCTACCGTGAGGCCAAGGACTTCATGCGCATGCTCATGCCGAGCCATGCGAAGAACGTCCAGCCCTACCGCGACCCTTCGCCGCTATTTATCCGCTACGGTGTCGAACCGCAGCTCGATGCAATGTTCTCGCCGCAGGTAACGCTGAAGTCCGGTGGTTATATCGTCATCAACCAGACCGAAGCTCTGGTCTCGATCGACGTGAACTCCGGCAAGTCAACCCGCGAACACAATATCGAGGACACCGCGCTCCAGACGAACCTGGAAGCGGCGGAAGAAGTGACCCGACAGCTACGCCTGCGCGATCTTGCCGGTCTGATCGTCATCGACTTCATCGACATGGAAGAGTCGAAGAACAATCGGTCGGTCGAACGCAAGCTGAAGGATTGTCTGAAGAACGACCGCGCCCGCATCCAGGTTGGCCGGATCTCGCACTTCGGCCTGCTGGAAATGTCGCGTCAGCGCATCCGCACCGGCGTTCTGGAAAGCTCGACCACGCCTTGCCCGCATTGCCAGGGCACCGGCATGATCCGGTCTGTGGAATCCGTTGCCCTGCACGTGCTGCGTTCGGTTGAGGACAACCTTCTGAAAGGCGCGTCCCACAACCTGATCATTCGCACCACTACGCAGGTAGCGCTCTATATCCTCAACCAGAAACGTTCGAACCTGGTCGATCTGGAAACCCGCTTCGCCATCGATGTCGAAGTGCATGCGGACGACATGGTCAATGGCCAGCTCTACGTTCTGGAGCGCGGTGCACCGGTCGATCGCGACCGTGTGCCGATGCCGGTTCCTGCGATTGTCCAGCCGGATACGATCGAGATCATCGACGAAGACACCGAACAGCCGGACATCGAGGAATTCGCCCAGGAAGACGACAATGACGGCCGCCGCCGGCGCCGCCGGCGCAAGCGCCGGAGGGGTGGTTCCGATAACCAGCAGGACGATGGCGAATCGCGTCAGGTCAACGCCGAGGCAGACGACGCCGACGGCGATGACGAGCAGCCGCAGGAAGCCCGTTCCGGTGGTGATGAGGACGGTGACGATGAACCGCGTCGCAAGCGCCGCCGTGGACGCCGTGGTGGTCGCCGCGGCCGTCGCAACGGTGACGATATGCAGGCCGAAGGTGGCGCTGAAAACGACGGCGAGACCAATGACGAAACTCGGGATGCCGCTTCCTCTGAAGAACAGCAGGACGATCAGACCGGTTCTGAAGCCGTAGCCGTCGCCGAAAGCGGTCAGGAAACAGAAGCTGCGGGTGCCGCATCACAGGATGGTGCCCAGGCCGATGAGGCAAAGGCCGTCGATGGCGACACGGTTTCGGACGCTAGCGGCGAAAGCCCTGCGGAAGAAACTGCGCAGCAGGACGGTGCCGCCGTTCCTGTAGAGGCCGATGCGGCAGATGAGACACCGGTGATGGCTGAAGCTGAAACCATCGTGGTCGAAACGCCGACTTCCGAGCAGCCGATTGCCAGCGAAGCCGATGCCGACGCCGAAGAAGAAGCACCTGCGCGCAAGGCGCCGGCCGAGCCTGTCGTAACCAGCGAAACATCTGGAGACGACGACAAGGAAGACAAGCCAAAACGCGGCGGCTGGTGGCAGCGTGGCCGGTCGTTCTTCTGAACCGGTGACATCAACCAGCTTTGAAATGGAAAAGGCGGCCAGTGTGCCGCCTTTTTTGTTGTCCGATGCGATCGATGATCAGACTGCTTTGAGAAAACCCCTGAGCTTCTCAAGCGCCAACTTCATATCGTCATGCGCACCTGCAAAGGAAAAGCGCAAGAACTCATGACCGTGCACGGGATCGAAATCGACACCGGGCGTTGCCGCGACACCTGCCTCGTGCAGCATACGCCTGGCGAAATCGAGACTGTCCGAGCTGAACCGGCTTATATCTGCATAGATGTAAAAGGCCCCATCTACCGGCAAAAGCTTGTCGAGACCGATTTTCGGCAACCCGTCGAGAAGCAAGGCGCGGTTGGCAGCATACCCTGCCTTGACCGCTTCCAGTTCCTGCACCGAGTTGAGTGCTGCTCCCGCAGCGATCTGGGACAGCTCTGGCGGAGAAATATAGAGGCTCTGGGCAATCCGCTCTGTTGGGCGCACCAGTTGCTCCGGCAACACCAGCCAGCCAATGCGCCAGCCGGTCATGCAATAGTATTTCGAAAAACTGTTGACGATAATGACATTCTGCGATGTTTCCAGCGCGGTCTTCTCTTCACCGTCGTAGCAAAGCCCATGGTAGATCTCATCCGAGATGAACCATATGCCCGCCTCGTCGCAATAGCGGATCAGGTCTTCCAGCGCATCGGCCGTCATCATCGTTCCGGTCGGATTGGCCGGACTGGCAACCAGGACGCCTTTCACAGGACCTTCTTTTTGAGCCTCTTCCAGATGCGCTGGCGTCAGGCTCCACCGGGTTTCCTCCCCGACTTCGATCTCGACCGCAACGAGACCAAGGGCTTTCAGGATGTTGCGATAGGCCGGATAACCGGGAGCCGTCAGGACAATTCGGTCCCCGGGATCAAATGCGGCAAGGAAGGCGAGATTGAACCCGGCGGATGAGCCCGTGGTTGCCATGATCCGCTCGACAGGCACGTCGACGCCATAGGTCGTTCGATAATGCGCAGCCAATGCCGCGCGCAACGGGCGGATGCCAAGCGCTTCGGTGTAGCCGAGACGACCATGATCCAGAGCTTTTCTCGCCATATCCAACGCAGCCTTGGGCGCCGGGGCCGATGGCTGCCCGACTTCCATATGAATGATCTTGCGCCCCTGCGCTTCCAGACGTGCCGCTTCGGCAAGAACATCCATTGCGATGAAGGGGGCAACGTCACTGCGGCGAGACGGTTGAAAAAGAGGCTGGTTCATGTGTCCTGAAAATCCGGCTGAGAAACTGGCTTCACCCTATCGCGGATTTTTCCATCCGATGCAACGCGTGCGGCCAGTTGCAACTTTCGGGCTGCTCCGGCACGACAACGGCCCGGCACCTTACTTTTTTGTCATGCCGGCTTCCTTGACCCGCATCGCACACCTCCATACCTTCGCCACACATCCATGTACCAGGATAACATCTGAGCAAAGATGAGCCTGGAAAGCGTTCCGGTCCGGATTGGAGTTTTGCACCTGTGCCTGGTTCCGCCATTTTGAAAATCGATTTTCCTCGCAGCCTTGCGCGTAAAGCTGTCGCACTTGCCTGTGCAAGCGCCCTCGCCCTGCCTCTTGTTTCGGTACCAGCGATGGCACAGGGGCGCAGCCTGCCGCTCGTGCGCGATGCAGAAACGGAACATCTTCTGAAGGACTATGCGACGCCGATCTTCAAGGCTGCCGGCATTTCCAATTCAGAACCGGAAATCATTCTGGTCAACGACAAGAGCTTCAACGCTTTCGTTCCCGACAGCCGCAGGATGTTCATCAACATCGGTGTCATCATGGAATCGGAAACACCCGGTGAAGTGATTGGCGTGATTGCCCATGAATCGGGCCACATCGCCGGTCGTCATCTCGTGCGCCTGCGTGCCGCTGCCGCCAATGCCCAGATCATCTCTGTCATCGGCATGATTCTCGGTGCGGGGGCCGCGGCAGCCGGTGCGGCCTCCGGGTCCGGTGAGGTTGCTTCGGGCGGTGGCGCTGTGATCATGGGCTCGGGATCCGTCGGCCAGCGGTCGTTCCTGTCCTATCAGCGCGGCGAAGAAGCCGCAGCCGACCGGGCCGCACTCAAATACCTGAGTGCCACCGGCCAAAGCCCGCGCGGCCTGCTGAAGACCTTCGAGCGCATGTCGGAACAGCAGATGTTCACCCGCAAATACGCCGACCCTTATGCCCAGAGCCACCCGATGGCACAGGACCGCTACAACAGTCTGGCAACCGACGCGCAGAAATCGAAATACTTCAACCAGCCGGAAGACTATGTGCTGCAATACAGGCACGACATGGTGCGAGCCAAGCTGTTCGCCTTCACCAGCCATCCGTCCGCCACGTTGCGAGCCTATCCGCGCAGCGACAAAAGCCCCCAGGCACAATACGCACGCGCTATTGCCGCAATGAAGAGCCGGGGAAAAGGCGCGGTCAAGGAGATAGACGCCCTGATCCGCACGCAGCCGAACAACCCCTACTATTACGAGCTCAAGGGACAGGCCCTGATCGAAGGCGGCGATCCCAAAGGCGCGATCGCTCCCTTCCGCAAGGCTCTGTCGTTCAAACCGACCGAACCGCAGTTCCTCACCTGGCTCGGGTATGCGCTGGTTGCTTCGAATGACAAGTCCAATCTGCCGGAGGCAGAACGCATCTTGAAAGAGGCGATCCAGCGGGACCAGAACTCGGGCGTTGCCTACAGTCAGCTGGCCATTGCCCACGGCCGCCAGGGCGAGCGTGCGGAAGCTGATTTGGCAACTGCGAAAGGCCTGATGGTGAGTGGCGATTTCCAGGCTGCGAAACGCTACGCGGCGCGTGCTCAAAAAAGTTTGAAGAGAGGAACGCCGGCATGGCTTCAAGCGGACGACATTGTAGCGTACAACCCACCTAATCTGCCTAACAACGGCCGCTGATATCTCAGACACATATGGGTGCCGTTCGAACGAAAGACGGTTACCTGAGGAGCCTTGAATGACCGACACTTCCCCGAAGATCCCGATCCTGAAGACCGGGTCGCTCTGCCCGCCGATGCTGCTGCGCGTCCTGTCGGCTTGCGCGCTTGCACTTACCCTGCTGGCTGGCCCGGTTGCCGCTCAGGATCTGAACCGCGGTGAGATTGAAAAAATCGTGCGGGAATACCTGCTTGAGAATCCTGAAGTGATTGCCGAAGCGCTGACCGAACTCGATCGCCGTGAAAAGGAAGCTGCAGAAGTTGCGCGCGTGGAAGCCCTCAACGAAAGCGCCGACGTTCTTTTCAATTCGTCGCGGCAGGTGGTGCTGGGCAATCCGGAAGGGTCTGTCACCCTGGTCGAGTTCTTCGATTATAACTGCGGCTACTGCAAGCGCGCGCATGGCGACATGGTCAAGCTGATCGATGAAAACCCCGACCTTAAAGTCGTCCTGAAGGAATTCCCGGTTCTCGGCCAGGGCTCTGTCGAAGCTGCCCAGGTGGCTGTCGCTGTCAACTCTGTGGCGCCGGAGAAATACGGCGAATTCCATGAAAAACTGCTGCTGAGCCGCGGCCAGGCGAACCGGGCCAGCGCCCTCGCCGCAGCGACGTCCGTCGGCATTTCGGAAGACGATCTCCTGGCGTCCATGAAAACCGACGAAGCCGGCCAGACGATTGAAGAAGTCTACTCCCTGGCCAACCGTCTCGGCTTGACCGGCACTCCGTCCTATGTGGTCGGCAACGACGTGGTCATGGGCGCGGTCGGTTATGAGGAACTGAGCCAGAAGCTCGACGCGCTGCAGAATTGCGGCCAGACCACTTGCTGAACCTGTGAGCCGAAACAGTGTTTCGGCGTTCACTTGCCTGTTGGAAACCCCCATTCCTCATGTCAGTGAGAAATCGGGGGTTTTCCTGTTCCAATTGAATCCCTATAAGAAGCGTGGCTCGCCTCCAGGAAGAGACGGGCCGAAGATCTTTGTCCGCCCAACAACGGCGGAGCAAGAGCGTGGTTGCGGCCCCGGCCTTACGGACCCTGATCGAGTTGCAGGGCTGGATATTTCGGGTCTGACCCCATCCCGGTATGGAGCGGTCACCCGGCGAGCCGGCCAGCTGCGTGTCTTGCGGACCGAGTATGAGAGCCAAACATGATGCGTAATGATAACAAGAAATTCGACACGGCCCTGATCCGGGACCTCGCCGTTCTCCTGGATGAGACAAATCTCTCGGAAATCGAACTGGAACAGGGTGACACGCGCATTCGCGTGGCCCGTCAGATGACGATCAGCGCACCGGTGAACGTTGCAGCACCTATGGCCGCACCGACAGCGCCGGCCGCAGCGGCTTCCCCGGCAGCAGCAGCGCCTGCCGCCGAACCGGCCCACGCCGGCACGACCGTAACCTCGCCAATGGTCGGCACGGCCTATCTCGCCGCCGAACCGGGCGCACCGGCCTTCATTCAGGTTGGCGACAAGGTGGTGGAAGGCCAGACGATCCTGATCATCGAAGCCATGAAAACCATGAACCACATTCCTGCCACCAAGGCGGGCACCGTCAAGCAGATCCTTGTGGACGACGCTCAGCCGGTGGAATTCGGCGAACCGCTTATTATCGTCGAATAAGGAGCCGTTGTGGCCATGTTCTCCAAGATTCTCATTGCCAACCGCGGCGAGATCGCCCTGCGCATCCTGCGCGCCTGTAAAGAGCTCGGCATCTCCACCGTCGCGGTTCACTCCACCGCTGATGCGGATGCGATGCATGTGCGCCTGGCAGACGAAAGCGTCTGCATTGGCCCGCCTGCCGCACGCGACAGCTACCTGAACATCCCGCAGCTTCTTGCGGCTTGTGAAATCACCGGAGCGGATGCTGTCCACCCGGGTTACGGCTTCCTGTCGGAAAACGCCCGTTTCGCGGAAATCCTGGAAGCACACGGTATCGAATTCATCGGCCCGACCGCTGAACACATTCGCATCATGGGTGACAAGATCCAGGCCAAGCAGACGGCCAAGGACCTCGGCATCCCGGTTGTTCCTGGCTCCGACGGTGCCGTTACGGCTGGTGACGACGCCCACGCGATCGCCCGCGAGATCGGCTACCCGGTTCTGGTAAAGGCAGCTGCAGGTGGCGGTGGACGCGGCATGAAGGTTGCCCGCACCGAAGCCGAGCTTGATACTGCCTTGTCCACGGCACGTTCCGAAGCAAAGGCTGCCTTCGGCGACGACGCACTCTACATGGAAAAATACCTCGGCAAGCCTCGGCATATCGAGATCCAGGTTCTGGGCGATGGCAAGGGCAATGCGGTTCACCTCGGTGAACGTGACTGCTCGCTGCAGCGCCGCCACCAGAAGGTGCTCGAAGAAGCTCCCTCCCCGAGCCTCAATGCCAGCCAGCGCAAGGAAATCGGCGAGATCGTCGCTGCTGCCATGCGCAAGCTGAAGTATCGCGGCGTCGGCACGGTGGAATTCCTCTATGAGAACGGCGAGTTCTATTTCATTGAAATGAACACCCGTCTGCAGGTTGAGCACCCAGTTACGGAGATGATCACCGGCATCGACCTCGTCAACGAGCAGATCCGCATCGCCGCAGGTGGATCGCTGGATATGACCCAGGACGACATCACGTTCGAAGGTCACGCCATCGAATGCCGCATCAACGCGGAAGATCCGGTCAACTTCACGCCGTCACCAGGCACAATCACCTACTACCACCCGCCGGGCGGTCTGGGTGTTCGCGTCGACAGCGGTGTCTATCAGGGCTACAAGATCCCGCCTTATTATGACAGTCTGATCGGCAAGCTGATCGTTCATGGCCGTAACCGAGTGGAATGCATGATGCGTCTGCGTCGTTGCCTGGACGAATTTGTGGTTGACGAAATCAAGTCGACTATTCCGCTTTTCCGCGATCTGGTGGAAAATCAGGACATAGCGAACGGTCAGTACGACATCCACTGGCTGGAACAATATCTGGCGAAGAAGTCCAGCTGACCGGATCCTGGGACGAGTGCCGGGAGCATCGCGTGTTCCAAGGAATGCGCATGAGGTGCTCCGGCACTCCGGCCGATCAGATTTTGGGTGCTCAAGTCGACACCTGCTGATCTGCCCATCCCGTCTGGTAAGTGAGGCCTCATGGCTGGTTACAAAGACGACATCATCATGGAAATCACACCGCAGGTGCTGTTGAAAGCCTATGCCTGCGGCCTGTTTCCGATGGCAGAATCTGCCGACGACCCCGGCCTCTTCTGGCTGGAGCCAGAGCGTCGCGGCATCCTTCCCCTCAACAACTTTCACCTGCCTCGCCGCCTGCGCCGGACGATTCGCAACGACGTTTTCGAGGTGCGGGTCAGCACGGATTTTCAGGGTGTTATCGATGGCTGTGCCGAGCCCATGCCCGGACGCCAGAAAACCTGGATCAACCGGGAGATCAGGCGCCTCTACGGCGAGCTTTTCGACATGGGCTATTGCCACACCATTGAAGCATGGCAGGATGGCGAACTTGTCGGGGGGCTTTACGGTGTCAGCCTGAACGGCGCCTTTTTCGGCGAGAGCATGTTCACCTTCCGCACCGACGCTTCCAAGGTGTGCCTTGCGCATCTGGTTGCCCGGCTGATCGTCGGCGGCTATTCCCTGCTCGATACTCAGTTCGTAACCGAGCACCTCAGCAAGTTCGGCACCGAGGAAGTTCCTCAAGCTGCCTATAACGAGCTGCTCAGCGAAGCCCTGAAGCTGGAAACCGATTTCTACGCCCTGTCACCTCAAGCCAGTGGTGAGGAGGTTTTGGCGGTGCTCGATAGTTGGTACGAGCGTTAGTTTTGCGCTCAAGTGCCACGCGATTTGTGACCCTTCACGTTTCAATGGCCTCACGGGTTCACCGATCGCCATCGCAGGGTGCAACCCTGCAATTTTCGCTGCGTCATCGACAACCATCTAGCCCGTACACAAGACCTGACAGTCAGATCCTCTTGGCAAAGTCATGGCTCCCCAAAAAGAATGAACGAACAAAAAAAGCCCCGCAATTGCGGGGCTATTTCATTCCTGATTTTCGCAATGCGCGGATATCAGCTGCCCGGGGTCCAGGCTTCATAATCGCCGGTCACATCCGGGCGTTTTTCCGGGGTCAGGATGGAACCGTGCGGCCGGTAAGCGGCCGGGGTGCCCGTCGGATTGGCCTTGTGACCCTGCTGCCAATGTTTGGCGTGATAGGTTTCTTCGGACGGCGGCGTGTCAACGCGGTGATGCATCCAGCCGTGCCAGCCCGCGGGAATGGCAGAGGCTTCGGCAAGACCGTTATAGATCACCCAGCGCTTCTTGCCTGCGCGTTCCTTGTAGTACTTGTTACCGAACTCATCCTCACCGACAAACTCACCCTTGCGCCACGTGAAGAAGCGGGTGCCCATTGTCTGGCTGTTCCACCAGGTGAACAATTCTAGCAGCAGAGTTTTCATGGCCCTTTGAAGGTCCCTTGATTGCAAGTCGGAAACATCCGTAGCCCCGCCAACATGACAGGACGGAATTTCGCGGACTATGGCGACAACGGCCGCATCTGTCCAGACTTGGCAGCCAGAAAAGAACGGGATTTTGCGCCTGCGGGCCGATTGCCGCAGTCACGCCCGGTGCACACCGCACCCAGGTGATCACAAACAGACTGCTTCAGTGAAGTTTCAAACCCTTGAAGGGCGCAAAGCCGGCATTGCGGATATGTTTGGCAGCGGCGGAATGCTGTTTGGGAGGCGCTTCCTTCTTCACACCGGCAAAGACCTTTTCCGGCTCTTCTTCCTTGGAGTCGAATGCCGCCTCAACGGCTCCTTCCACTTCCGCACGCTTTTGCGTGGCAACGCGGTGGTGCAGCCGGGCTCCGGCAAGCGACTGCATCTTTTCCGCCTGTTCATCCATGGCCTTTTGAATGCCATAGATATTGTAGAAGCCGGAGTTCTCCAGGATCATCGGCCGGTCGTCTGCAAGAAGCCACTTGAGGCGCTTGAAAAGCGTCGACGGCGAAACCGGCTTGACCAGCACATGGTGCGCACCTGCCCGCAAAGCCTTGTCGACCAACGGCCGCGTGCCATGTGCCGTAATGAAGAGAATCGGCACATAACAAAGCGGCTCCATGTGGCGATGCCGCACCAGACGCAGGAACTGGTAGCCGGATGTCGGCGCCATGCGCCAGTCGGTGAGAATCACGTTGGGTGGTTCGGCGAGACTTGCCTCGAGCGCTTCGTCGACCGAATCGAACACCCGCACACGCGCAACCTTGAAGCTCAGCAATATCGACCGGAGAATCGTCTGCATCGGCTTGCTGTCCTCGACGACGACAGCATCGATGTCCTCCATCGCTAGTCCGAATGCGGCGTGATGTTTCATGAATTGCGGACCTTTTTCCCTATCCCGCCATCATGAAACCAGACCCGGCTTAAACCCGGTTGAAATCGATCACCGCCATTTTCTTCAAATTTTCATTAAATGCGGTCTATCGTCATCCACAGGGTCTTGTGCCTTCCTGGCGGGCACTCCTTCGCCGGGAAAGCAAGCGCTAAATCCCTTGCTAAAACGCTGTCCCCGCTCCGTTCCCCATTATCCACACGACCACACAAGATTTTGCGTTTGCCCACAATCCAGGCACTAGCTGTTGTCACTCGGTCCTTGACCTTAAGAATTCGTTTACATTAGTTTCTCATCATTGCGATGTGCGTAGTCGGGTGCCTATCCGGGCGCTCCGGTCATCCAAAACCATCAGTATCCAAGAGTACCGCTCCAGGTCTTTGACCCCAAAGCCGGGAGACGGGTTTTGTTGTGCCGACTTCAAGGCGCATGTCGTGACAAACCTGTTGATGACCACTATATATAGTGGATAGAAACACAAGATACGCTACATACAGGCTCGAAGCCTGTAACTTGCAGGGCGGCATTCGAGAACAGAGGCAGGCGGCCACGCCAGTTCGGATGCAATGCGGTCAAGCCCGGTTCGGGGGAACCGGCTGTAATCTAAAAGGGGACTTGAGAAGATGCGGATCGAGCGGCGCTACACCAAGGAAGGTCAATCGCCTTACGCCAGCGTAGAATTCCGGAACGCTACCAGCGAAATCCGGAATCCTGATGGATCCATCGTGTTCCGTCTGGAGAACATTCAGGTCCCGACCCAGTTTTCACAGGTCGCGTCCGACATTCTGGCTCAGAAGTATTTCCGCAAGGCCGGCGTGCCCGCCAAGCTGAAGGCCGTAGAAGAAAACACCGTTCCGTCCTGGCTGTGGCGCCATGAGGCCGATGAGGCCGCACTGGCAGACCTGCCCGAGGACGAGCGCTACGGCTCTGAAATTGACGGCCGCCAGGTCTTTGATCGTCTAGCCGGCACCTGGACCTACTGGGGCTGGAAGGGCGGTTATTTCGACAAGGAATCCGACGCTCAGGCTTTCTACGACGAACTGCGTTACATGCTGGCGACCCAGAAGGTGGCGCCGAACTCTCCGCAGTGGTTCAACACCGGCCTGCATTGGGCATACGGCATCGACGGCCCGGGCCAGGGTCACTTCTATGTCGACTTCCAGACCGGCAAGCTCGTCAAGTCCAAGAGCGCCTATGAGCATCCGCAGCCGCATGCCTGCTTCATCCAGTCCGTCGGCGACGACCTGGTGAACGAAGGCGGCATCATGGACCTTTGGGTCCGCGAAGCACGCCTGTTCAAATACGGCTCCGGCACCGGCTCCAACTTCTCCCACGTGCGTGCAGAAGGCGAGCGCCTGTCCGGTGGTGGAAAGTCCTCCGGCCTGATGAGCTTCCTGAAGATCGGCGACCGGGCAGCCGGCGCGATCAAGTCCGGCGGCACCACCCGCCGCGCGGCCAAGATGGTCGTTGTCGATGTCGACCATCCGGATATCGAGGAATACATCAACTGGAAGGTCAAGGAAGAGCAGAAGGTGGCCGCGCTCGTCACCGGCTCCAAGATCTGCCAGAAGCACCTCGGCGCAATCATGCGCGCCTGCGTCAACTGCGAGGCGGACAACGGCGACTGCTTCGACCCGGCCAAGAACCCGGCCCTGAAGCGTGAAATCCGTGCTGCCAAGAAGATGATGGTACCGGAAAACTACATCCAGCGCGTCATCCAGTTTGCAAAGCAGGGCTTCACCAAGATCGAATTCCCGACGTTCAACACGGACTGGGATTCCGAAGCCTATCTGACGGTTGCCGGACAGAACTCCAACAACTCGGTGCGTGTGACCGACGGCTTCCTGAACGCCGTTGTTGACGACAGCACCTGGGACCTGACCGCCCGCCGCTCCGGTGACGTTCTGAAGACCGTCAAGGCCAAGGAACTTTGGGAACAGATCGGCTATGCCGCCTGGGCTTCCGCTGATCCGGGCTTGCAGTACCACACCACGATCAACGATTGGCACACCTGCCTTGCCGATGGCGAAATCCGCGCATCCAACCCATGCTCGGAATACATGTTCCTGGACGACACGGCCTGTAACCTGGCGTCCCTGAACCTGATGCAGTTCCGCCGGGAAGACCGGTCCTTCGACATCGACAACTACGAACATGCCGTCCGCCTGTGGACCATTGTTCTGGAAGTCTCGGTGCTGATGGCTCAGTTCCCGTCCAAGGAAATTGCAGAACTGTCCTACAAGTTCCGCACCCTCGGTCTCGGCTATGCCAACATCGGCGGCCTGCTGATGACCTCCGGCATTCCGTACGACAGCGACGAAGGCCGTGCACTTTGCGGCGCCCTCACCGCGGTCATGACCGGTGTTGCCTATGCCACTTCCGCTGAAATGGCAGGTGAACTCGGCGCCTTCCCGGGCTACAAGAAAAACGCAAGCCACATGCTGCGTGTCATGCGCAACCACCGCCGCGCCGCCTACGGCGAAGCGGACGGCTACGAAGGCCTCAACACGGCTCCGGTTGCTCTTGACCACGTCTCCTGCCCGGATCAGGTGATCGTCGAGCGGGCCAAGAAGGCCTGGGATCGTGCCCTTGAGCTTGGTGAGAAGAACGGCTACCGCAACGCCCAGTCCACCGTTATTGCCCCGACCGGCACCATCGGTCTGGTCATGGACTGTGACACCACCGGTATCGAGCCTGACTTTGCGCTGGTGAAGTTCAAGAAGCTGGCCGGCGGCGGCTACTTCAAGATCATCAACCGCGCTGTTCCAGAAGCCTTGCGCAAGCTCGGTTACACCGAAAGCGAGATTGGCGAGATCGAAGCCTACGCCGTTGGCCATGGTTCCATCGATCAGGCACCGGGCGTCAACCCGTCCGCGCTGAAGACCAAGGGTTTCACCGACGAGAGCCTGACCAAGCTGAAAGACGGCATGAAGTCGGCCTTTGACATCAAGTTCGTCTTCAACCGCTGGACCCTCGGCGACGAGCAGATGAAGGCCCTCGGCGTTACCGACGAGCAGCTGGAAGATTCGGAATTCGATCTCCTGACTTTCCTCGGCTACTCCAAGGCTGACATCGAAGCCGCCAACACCCACGTGTGTGGTGCGATGACCCTGGAAGGTGCTCCGTTCCTGAAGGAAGAGCATTATCCGGTCTTCGACTGCGCCAACCCGTGCGGCCGTATCGGCAAACGCTTCCTGTCGGTGGAAAGCCACATCCGCATGATGGCAGCGGCCCAGCCGTTCATCTCCGGCGCGATCTCCAAGACGATCAACATGCCGAACGATGCGACGGTGGAGGACTGCAAGGAAGCCTACATGCTGTCCTGGAAACTCGCGCTCAAGGCGAATGCCCTTTACCGCGACGGTTCCAAACTGTCCCAGCCGCTCAACGCCCAGCTACTGGCCGATGAGGACGAAGACGAGGACGAGGCCCTCGAAGCTCTGGCCGCCAAGCCGATGGCTGCAAAGGCCGAAGTGGTTGCCGAACGCATCGTCGAGCGGATCGTCGAACGCGTTGTCCGCGAACAGGAAAAACTGCCGACCCGCCGCAAGGGCTACACCCAGAAGGCAAAGATCGGTGGTCACACCATCTTCCTGCGCACCGGCGAATATGACGATGGCCGCCTTGGCGAAATCTTCCTCGACATGAACAAGGAAGGTTCGGCTCTCCGGGCATTCATCAACAACTTCGCGATCTCGGTTTCGCTTGGTCTGCAATACGGTGTGCCGCTCGAGGAATATGTCGACGCGTTCACCTTCACCAAGTTCGAACCGGCCGGCATGGTCCAGGGCAACGATGCGATCAAGAACGCCACGTCGATCCTCGACTACGTGTTCCGTGAACTGGCAGTATCCTATCTCGGTCGTCACGACCTTGCCCACGTCCCGCCGGAAGCCTTCAGCGGCCCGGTCAGCGCTGGCGCGGTCAAGACCATGGACAAGGGCAGCTCAGGCGGTGTGGTTTCCCATGGCCTCGTCCGCGGCCAGACCGAGCGTTTCCGTCTCGTCGCCGGCAACGAGCCTTCCGGCGAGATCACCGAAGCGGTGAAAGTGGAACTGGGCACAACAATCGCCGCCCAGACCTCCGCCGTCGCAACGGCTTTCGCCCGCGGCTCGGAAGCAGCTGCCGCTGTCGAAGTGACCTCGGCCCCTGCCCCACAGGTGAAAACCGCGGCTCAGCAGATCGCCCAGGCCCGAATGAAGGGTTACGAAGGCGAGAGCTGCTCGGAATGCGGCAACTTCACCATGGTGCGCAACGGCACCTGCCTGAAGTGCGACACCTGCGGCTCCACCAGCGGCTGCAGCTGACGATCAACAGACTTCTGGCCGACACCGGCCGGAAATCTGAATTCCATCGCACACAAAGCTTAGCCGGGAGTTCGCCCAGGTCGGTTCCCACCGGCCACAGCGCGGCTCCCGGCGCCCAGACGAAAGAACCCGCCCATCGGAAACGATCGGGCGGGTTTTGGTTGTTCAGCCTGACTGTGCGACTAGTTGCAGGCTTTCGAATAAGTTGCCACTTCGCATTGACCACAAATTGACTGGGCTATGCCCGATCTACTATTTTACGCTTAGCGGGATCGTCAGGGTGAGATACGCCGAAGTCCCTTCCAAACGGTTTTCCGCAGCGAACTCCCGGTAAACCTTCACGCGTGTCGAGACCGGTGTCTGGCCAAGCTGGAAATTGTAGCCGGCCGTGCCACCAAGAGCGGCAACGCGTCCCTCGAAATCGCCGAGCCTGGCGCCGGATCCGCTGTCGGCTGTAATCTGGTCGTAGTAATAGCCGACCAGCCCCGCCGAGAACTGGGGTGAAAAGGTTTTGGTGAGTGCCCCTTCGAAGTGAAATTCCGTTCCGGTGGTGTAGTTCGTGGCCGGGTTTTCGCCGTTGAAGGTGAAACCGGCTACACCGGAAACCTCCCAACCGCTTTTGGGATCGAACCAGGTTACGCCACCGTTGATGTCGAGCCCCCAACGGTTGAAGGCAACGTTGGCAATCTCGCCTTTCTGGTAGTCCCCCACCGGCACGTTGACGAGGAAACCCGTCGTCCAGTGCCAATTGCCGTTGTGCCAGCCCAGCGAGGCGCCAACCACTGGGTCACCAATCGTGAACACCGTATCGCTGACAGAGGCTCCAAGAATTCCGCCGGCATCAAGTGAAGCATCGACGGATTGTCCACCCCAAGGAACCGTCGCCTGCAAGGCAAGGCTGCCCCCAAGTACGCTTGTCGGCACAACCCACAAGCCAGTTGCGAGATCGATATAGGCGATCGCGTCGACATTGCCGATAACCCTGCCGCCAACAGGCAGGTCACGGCTCGCCCCGGCAGATCCTGAATAGAAATAGACGTCATTTTGAAAGTAGACACCCGGCCCGGGCAGCACCGCCGCAAATGGCCCCTTGGACCCAAGCAGATAAAAACCGACACCGCTTTCAGCCGAGTTTGCCTGCTGCGATGTGCCCGCAAGGCACATCAGTGCGAACAGCGACACCTTCAAGGTGAGTGAGTGTCTGCGTGCTTTGCTGGTTCTTGTCTCGCCCACGTCCGCCTCTCCTGCCTCAAAAGTCGCTACGGGTTTGCTGCATGGCCCTGTGTGTCGATTTCCACTTGCTTGCGCACTTACCGCCCGTTTGACAGACCGATTTTTGCATGAAGGCAGTCCTCTACTCTCATACTCGCCAGTCTGCCGGGCCACCTTTTCAACACGAGCTCCCATCACCCGAAGAAAAAGAGCAACTTCAATTTGGTAGCGAAGCTACAGTATGCAATTTTTCCGGGATATTATCCAGCAACGAATTGGACTTCGCTTGGGGTAAATCGTCAACGTTCACTGATCTGTCTGGTCGGCGCAACTTTGGAAGTCATTGCCACCATGTCCCGAAATCAGCAGCTCACTTTCCGGTGGCATATACCCTTCTTGTTTGAACACTCGCATTAACTCACACCCAAAGTTTGCATACAGAATTTTTGCAATCCATTTGACGTATGGGATCATTGGGCTGTTTGATGGACTTATCGTTCGTGAAGGAGCCGCGTGATGTTGAAACTTATTGCGGCAGCAGCACTTGCTGCCTGCCTGGCCCCGGTAGATGCCACAGCCCAGGAGCCAGACAAGCCAAATATTCTCGTCATCTGGGGGGATGACGTCGGGATGTGGAACATCTCGGCATACCACCGAGGCATGATGGCAGGCGAGACGCCCAATATCGACAGGATCGCAAACGAAGGCATGCTCTTCATGGACCATTATGCCCAGGCGTCCTGTACCGCAGGCCGGGCGGCCTTCATCACGGGCCAGTACCCGCTTAGGGTCGGCCTGTCCACCGTCGGTCTCCCAGGTGCGCCGCAAGGTCTTTCGACCGAAGATCCGACATTGGCCGAGATGCTCAAACCCCTGGGGTACCGCACCGGACAATTCGGAAAGAACCATCTTGGTGACCGGGACGAACATCTACCCACCAACCACGGGTTCGATGAATTCTTCGGGATCCTCTACCACCTGAACGCCGGGGAATATATCGAGCAGGTGGATTATCCGGCACAGGCTTTCGAAAATGCGAACCTGGCACAGCGAGGCATCATTCACAGCTTTGCAAAAGCAGATGGTGGTCAGGAGATCGAGGATCTCGGGCCCTTCGGCCAGGAAGTTCAGCGCAACCTGGACCAGGACGTGCTTGAAGAAAGCAAGCGCTTCATTACGGAGGCTGTCTCCGCCAACGAGCCGTTCTTCGTCTGGCACAACACCACCCGCATGCACTATCGCACCAACCTGAACGACCATTATGACGGCATCACCGGCACCGGCAATGTCTATGCCGACGGCATGGTGGAACTGGACGACGACGTGGGTGAGCTTCTGAACCTGCTGGACGAACTTGGCGTCGCCGACAATACGATGGTGATGTTCTCCACCGACAACGGTGCGGCGTCCAATTCCTGGCCCGACGGCGGCAACCAGCCTTTCCGGGGGGAAAAGGGCGTGGGCGGTTATGAAGGCGGCTTCAAGGTGCCCATGGCAGTGCGCTGGCCCGGAGTAACGCCGGCAGGAACCACCACCGGCGAACTTATGACCATGGAGGACTGGATCCCGACCATCATGTCTCAACTGGGTCAGCCCGACATCAAGGAACAGCTGCTGGCAGGTGCGGACATTGGCGGCAAAACATTCAAGGTTCATCTGGACGGCTATGACCAGACCCCGTTGCTGACCCAAACCGGGCCTTCCAACCGGATGGAGTTCTTCTATTTCACTGAAACCACTTTCCACGGCCTGCGGTTCGGGGAATGGAAGTTCCTGTTCACCAGCCAAGACCGTTGGTTCAACGGCAACCAATACGAAATGACCTCCCCGTTGATCACGCGCCTCGATCTCGATCCCTTTGAACGGTTCCACGACGCCCGGGGATTTGACGAATGGCAGGAGAACAGGTCCTGGGCCATCGGTCCGGCACTCGGCCTGGTGAACAAGTTTGTTGCCTCCTTCGAGGAATTCCCGCCGCGGATTGCCAGTTTCTCCACGTCTGTTGAGGACATGTCGAAGCGGATCATGAACGCTGCGCCGCCACCGCAGTAAGCCTAAGCAAGCGGCGGATCTTCATTTCCACCAATACAGCCTTCCGGACGAATAAGGCCGGGAGGCTAAACTATGAGGCAACAGGCGCGGCGTGCGAAGAGCACCGGGAGATCTGCCACCCCGAAAGGAAAACAGGGATCGCTCATCCTCCTTCCTGCCCGCGCGCAGTCCCGCCTGTTACCGCTTTCGCTGCCAATCAGCTTCGGAAAGTCAGAAGTCCGTCCGACGTACAGGCGTCTCCGGAGACGGGTCGCGCCGTTGCATGCGCCCACCGATGACACGATGCCTTGCTGCGTGCTATTTTCCACTTCTGGAGGAGCCAGATGTCTGAGGTTCTGCTGTTTCACCATGCGCTTGGCTTGACTGCCGGGGTGCTGAAGTTTGCAGACGATCTGCGACAGGCCGGCCACAAAGTGCACACGCCGGATTTGTTCGAGGGTAATACGTTCAACAGCATCGAGAAGGGCCTCGCCTTCATCGAGAAAACCGGCTTTGACGAAATGCGTGAACGCGGTGTCCGTTTGGCAGATGAACTCCCCCACGATCTCGTCTACGCGGGTTTCTCGTTTGGTGTGCTGCCGGCGCAGAAGCTAGCTCAAACCCGGCCTGGAGCACGGGCTGCCTTGCTGTTCCACTCCTGCCTGCCGATCAGCGGTGACTGGTCTTTTGGGCCCTGGCCTAACCGCGTCCCTGTTCAAATCCACGCAATGGACAATGATCCTTTTTTCGTCGGCGAAGGTGACATCGATGCTGCACGCGAGATCGTTGAAACAGCAGAGGATGCGGCTCTTTTTCTCTATCCCGGAGAGGAGCACTATTTCGCCGACAGCTCGCTACCATCGTTTGATGCAGAAGCGTCTGCCCTGCTCACCCGGCGGGTCATTGAATTCCTGCAACGCGTCTGAGGAAACCAGGAGGCCAAACTGCTGCGCTTGCTGCTTCTGACGCCGGACAGTCTTCTTGACCCGCATGGCGCCCTCAGACCCTTCGTCTGTGAGGCACTGGAGGCGCTTGGCCAGATGAGAGATGAAACGGGAGCTCGGCTTGCCTTTGCGCTGGTTGTTCGCACGTCAAATGACGCAGCTGCAGTCCTGTCCACCTTGAGAGAGCTACGGCTTCCAGCTGGCCCCTCCCAGGTCATTGAGACGAACAAACCCGGTGTTGACGCAACAATCCTGAGAGAATTGCAGGAACGTTTCGCGGTAAGTGATCCCGCGTCGGAATGTGTTTTGGTCGACACCAGACCCGGCAGCACGGACGCCGCTCTCCCGCCAGGTTTACCGAAACTTCTTTTGGAGGAGACTGGCGCCGATGGAATGTCTGGCTGGCCGGCAATGCTATTGAAGATTGCCCGGAAAACCGGAAGAAACGCGGCCGAGAACCTGCAACTGGTGCTGCCGGTTCTGGCGGCCGCGGAAGGTGTTGTCGACCTCCAGCAAGTTTCGTTCCGCCCGGAGCGGATCGAAGCAGAAGGTCATTGCCTGATATCCGTGGAAGACAGCGCACTTGGCGCCCTATCCGGCCTGTTCCTGAACCTTCCCACCTCGTTTGTCATTGAACAGCCCGACAGCCCTCACCCTGTCGCATTCAAAGAGGTTGCTGAAGACACGATCCAGGAGGCAAAGGCCTACATTCAAAGTCTGCGGGCCAATGGCCAGCTTGAGATGGCACCAGGTGAGACAGGCCAAGCTGAAGCAGGAGAGCTTGAAGGCATGGCGTCGCCACTGCTCGGTCAACCGACGCACTATGTCGAAACTGATGAGACCGGCAGACGCATACTTCGGCGAAGGGGCTTCAACTGATCAAGTGCACAGGAAGGCCCTTGCCGTGCCTGGAAGAGCGTGACACCGGCAATTGAAACGCTTTCGGAGCAATCGACGCTCCTCCCCCACGTTACTGACCACATGGCTCACGGCACCGATCGTATCGACGCCCGCCTGGCTGTGGGCCTCTTCTGAAATCTGACCGGCGGCATGCAGGCTGAAGACAAAGCTTTGCGCCTCGACAGCGGATTGCCGTACCGTCTCCACCTCGCCCAGCAGGGCGGCATTCCCGTTTTGCTCACCGATGAGGACGTCTTCCTCAACGTAGCAATAGACGCCTTCCAGATCGCTGGCGACATCTGCGAGCGAGACTTTCTGGCGCCGCCGAACGGCTGCTACCGACTGGTCGCCAAGCTGAACCCGGCTGCCGTAGAACCGTTGATCCGTATCATCTCCGGTGACTTCCAGCAGGCTGCGGCGGGACGCCTGTGTCAGTACATCACGAACGGAATGAACGGTTTCCGAAGGCGGCCGACCAGCCAGAACCACTGTGGGGGATGTCAGTTGTTCGGCATTCAACAGCACATTATGGCTCTCGAACCCGTCCCGGATCGCCTGGGCATTGACCCCGGCATTGCGCATTCCGTCCGCAATCAGCATGGCGTTGCCGACAGCCTGGAAAAATCGAGGTTTAAGTGGCGCCGTACGCGCGGCAGCAACCAGCAACTCTCCCGCCGTCCTAGCCGCCGCCAGCAATCCTTTTTCGCTCTCCACACCGCGCGACTGATAGATGTTCGTCAGCGTGTCGTAAAAACAACCGCTGAAGATCATGCCCAGCGAATGTACTTCGTTGATCAGAACGCCCGGGCCACCTGACACCGGCAAGGAGGCCGGCATCACCCATTGATGTGTATTGAGAGCGCGCCGTGGGACCGCCGCATTGTGATTTGCGTCGACCAGGACGGCAATACCGTGGGACAGATCCTCTGCAGTGGTCTCGACAAAGTTCTTCTGTCTCAACAACCCTTGATCGAGAAGCACCTTGCGGGTCGCCTCGTCCTGAAGCGCGACAAGAATTGCGATGCAGTCTCCGAAGGCTTCGTGAAAAGCACCCGGTTCCGCCTGAAAAGCACCCCAAAGATCCGGGCGAATTGCATCCAGAAAGGCATGACCCGCCTCGTGTGCGACAACATCCGTACTTGCCCCTGAGCGGTAACTGTCTCCCCCGGCAGCATCCACCTGAAAAAAGGAGAGCGAAAGCCTGTCGTAAAAGGCATTGAGCTGGGGCTGCCCCGATGTCTTGTGTTTCAACCGCAAGGTTTTCCCGTTTTGCCACGTGGTCAGCGTGCTCCCGTCGATCAACTCCCAAAGGTCGATGGCTCTGAGAGCGGCCTCGCGGCATTGCCAGAACAGAAAGCCGTCGCTGTCAGTTGGATATGTGTCTTCCGGGAGGGAGCCCAGATAGACATAGCGGGCCAGTTCATCTGGTCGCTCAGCATGCGCCTCGATGACGGCTGCAGGCGGGAGTCCGGCTCTCGGGTCGTTCGGAATGAAATTGATCGGCATGATTTCCTCCTCTGACCGTCAATGGCGTGTCCGGACGGGCTGGCTTGTTGCAGCAAGCGGCTTGGTGTGGCGCAGACTGTGCCTGTTCGCGCCGCGTCCTCCTGGCAGGAGCGAAACCCCCAGGACAGTTTCCAGTGCCGGAGGCAGGCGCCAGACTGGCGCGGCAGGCGGTGCAATCCGGTCGGCGAAAAGATAGAGACCTGTCAGCACCATCACGGCAATATGGCCGGTCTCCACCTGCAAAGGCACAAGCATCCAGGGCCAGCAAGCAAACACACAAGCCGCCCCGGTTCGAAGACCGAACCAGCAACCATCAGCCTGTGCCTCCTGTCCGAAAGCTGCCATCCGGCTGGTACCGTGGCACCTGTTTCTGGCCCATTGGGCGAGCGGGGACATGCTCCAAACGACAGCGACACCGAACGCCAACGACAGGTCGATCCAGGCGCCGGCAAGCGCCAGGACAAACGCCAGTGGCACAAGCAACAGGCCCGACAAAATCCAGACGCAAAGATAACCGAGCAGAAAGGCAATACTTGCAGCCCCCCTTTGGGACGCATGCACCACTCGTCCGACATAAGACAGATTGGCGGCAACCAGCGGCGTCATCATGGCCACGACCATCAGGATCCAGTCCGCAGCTACCGCTTGCAAGATCTGCGAGAATTGAAGGTTCGGTGCGGGCAGGAAAACGGATTGCGCAACATTCAGACGCCCGCAAAGAGCCGCGACGTTCGAAGCAGGTTGCGCGAAACCGAGCAGGAGGTAGCTGCCCACGCTCAAGGCAACCAGCCAGGGCATTGCGCCCCGACTGGTCTGCACGGCAAAGGCCGCCAGCCGGGACATGTCATCTAACCCTGAGACGGTAGATGCTGATCCGGTCGACGGTAATTTCCGACGAGGCCCCCTCTGGCTGAACGAGGCTAACTTCAAGCTCCTGGATTGCAGCACCAGCACGCGCCTGCATGGCCGCAACCTTGTCGGTGATTTCCACGGTTGATGACAGGCCGTTGCCTGCGTGCGAACCGTCGGTTGAACTGGCCTTTCCAAGGCCGAAGAACACCAGAGTTTCGTTGATTTCCGCATCCGGTATGCCTGGCGCAACAACACGAACGGAAAGAACACCGCTCGGAGTGTTCCCCCGGACACCTTCAACGTTGAGATAAAGTCGCTCCGCTGCGGCCGGGGCTGCAGCAGCAGGGGCCGCAGTTGGCGCTGCAGCCAGTTTCACGCGTGCCGTTACCGGACTTGCGGTAACCTGCAGCACCTCGTCGTTTGCCCCGACGAGTGTCGAAGTGCCCCGACCTGTCGGTGTGGTGGCCATTGCAATCCCCACGGTGGGCGTAATGCCCGTTCCATCGATCAGATTATCATAGACCGGCGCAAGAGCCGCGCCCGGCAGCGTGTCTTCCGGCGTGAAAATGGAAATATTTTGCTGTGCGTCCGGCATCGCAAACTGGCGCGGGAACGGCCCGTTGAGCCAGGGCCGGCTGGTTTCCTGGGAGTTGCCTCCCCCGGTCATCCAGGCGGCCCACAAGCGGTCGATGTTGCAATGGTGAACCCAGAAGATCGGATCGAGACCGGCAAAATCCGGATCGTACATCCAGCCGGTCGGACTGGGCGGTACGTTGCCGCCCACCATGACATGCACGAAATTGTGCGGGTCACTTTCGACCGCACCATAGGCATTGCCCTGCTGGTCGAAACCGCTGATAGGACCGCCATATCCAAGCGTGCCGGGGATTGATGTATAAACGGTCTGCGTGGTTTGCGCGTCGAGCGAAATGTCGACATTGATCCAGGCCTGCGGACCAAGTTTCACGGCAGGGCCACGAAACGCGTTGGCTAACGGGTTCGGCGTGTTGTCACCCGGAATGGTGCTGTCCAGAAACTCCTGCGGATAGTCTCGCGACGCTGGATCAGACCCGTTGAGATAATTCCAGTAGGGCAAAGCCCATGTAGTCGGACCGCCCTGGCTGACAATCCAGTCTGCCAGGATTGCCTCGAACGCATGCAGATAGCCCCTGTGCCAGGGCAGGAAAAACCAACCCGCATGCTGACACTGGTTGAACATCAATCGTTGCTCGTCGGCGTTTGGCGCCGGCGTGGTCGGTGAAATGATGTTCTGATCAATCCAGCCCTGAGGATTGATGCCGTGGATCGCTGCCAGGTAGAGCCAGCTTGTCCGATCACGCAACTGGCGCGACCGCAGTTCACCAACGGCTCGCGCATACCAAAGCATCGTGTCGGACCATGGCCCGCCGAGCTTGGCAATGTCTTTTCTTATGCCTGCCATTATTTCCTCCCATTGAAAACTCGAGAGAACAGTCATCTGAATTTTGAAAAGCGAAAATTTACTTGCGGCGCCTGCAAATCAAAAGCGCATCAATCTGTTTTTCAAACAGGCAGCTACGTTAGCATGAAATAACGAAGATGTAACGCCCTAGGTTGACGGAATGCGACAGCAATACCATTACGTGTATTAAAAGTTGCAATATTCCAAGATCCCCCTTTTCCCGGCGCTCGAAGAAGAATTCACTTCGACGGGCTAGATAGCCGGCCACACGGATCAATGACCTCCGCCGGTACCAGCAGGTGCCGGTTTCGGCCACTCCACGAAAGAGAGCGCGGCGACAAAGGCAAGAACCAAGCCTGTCAGGATCAGGAAAACAGCCGAAAAGGACAGCCGGAAGGCTTCACGAGTGCCAATTGCACCGAGAGCACATCGCCTCCCTATTTTCCGACGACCGCGTGCAAGTGAGCATCCAAAACAATCTAATTCAAATATTTAAGAAAAACTTCCCTAGCGTAATAAATGTATTGCTTTACAGACGACTAGATTGAAGGCAAGCTAGAAGCGACAAAAGGAAATATATTATCGAACGCGCAAGTGGACACAGAGCGCTTTCGCCTGTCCATGGCGCAGCTCGCGTTGAAAATGCGTGTGAAAATCTGTCTACGTGAAACAATCATTGTTAATTACCTCATTATTCTACGAAAAATTGGTGCCTAATATTTGATTTTAGACTGTTTTCAGGTGGAGCGATTTTGTCGCTACGAGGGAATTCATGCAGGCAGCCGCTGAATACCGAAAGCCCGTACGGCTATTCGAAAAATGGGAGAATCGGCAGAAAGTAATACTTTTTGCCGACGTAGTTGGATCTGCGCGGCTGTTTACGACTGCCGACAATGCATCCATAGGAGCTTGGCTCTCCTTTGTCGCCTACCTGAAAGATGACCTTCTGCCGGAACACGATGGCAGGCTCGTGAAGTCATTGGGCGACGGCATTCTGGCTGAAATAGAGCACGCAACGAGTGCAGTCCGATTTGCAATGCGTCTCACCACGGAACTGGCAAAGATCAACGAGCAACTCCCTGCCATGAACCGGTTGCAGGTTCGCATCGGTATCGACACCGGCGACGTGCTCACCACCGGCGATGACGACATTTATGGCAGCCACGTGAACATTGCCGCCCGTCTCATGTCACTTGCCCGCCCCGGAGAGATTGTTGCCTCCGCCGAGGTCAGGGATGCATTGGCAAGCGAACTCGACGCGGAATTCGAGGATCTTGGTGATTGCCACCTCAAGAATGTCGCCGAGACGGTGCGGGCCTTCAGGGTTCATCCCGTGGGAACCCACCCGAGCATTTTTCCGTTACAGCAATTCGAAGACCTGTTCCCCACCGTCGCGGTTATTCCCTTCACGCCACGCAGCAGATCAAGAGACAATTACGTGCTCGGTGAAGTGCTCGCAGAGGAATTGATTGTCGCATTGTCCCGTTCCTCGGAACTCAATGTCATTTCCCGCCTGTCGACGACAGGTTTTCGCATGCGGAACATCTCCCTTGCCAAGATCTCGGAGACGCTTCAGGCGGATTTTGTCCTGTCGGGGACCTATAGCGGTGATGCGAACCACGTAATTCTGGACGCGGAACTCGCCGACGCAAAAACCGGTCGCGTGATCTGGTCGGATCGCCTGAGCGAGGAGGTTCCTACCCTCCTTAGCGATTCATCCGTGATGTATCAGTTCGCCAAGGACTGCCACGCGGCAATCTTCCGGAGCGAGGTGCAACAGGCATTGTCCTGCCCGATGCAGACACTCGATGCCTATTCGCTTCTCATGAGCGCGATCGGACTGATCTACAGGCTCTCGCGCCACCATTTCGAATACGCCGCCGAACTTCTTGACGAACTGATTCACCGTTCGTCGCGCCAACCCGCAATGGCCTTGGCATGGAAGGCAAAATGGCACGTTCTGGCGGTTCAACAGGGGTGGACGGATTCGCCCGAGCGCGAAAAATCCCTTGCCTTGAGCTGCACGCAAACCGCGCTCGACCACGACCCGACAAATGTCACGGCCCTTGTGTCCGAAGGATTTGCCCTCACAAATCTCGCGCACAAGCTCGAAGAAGCTGAACAGCGTTACAACATGGCCCTCGAGTACAATCCGAATTACGCCATGGGTCGCCTGCTGCGCGGCACTCTCTTCGCGTTCAAGGGAGCTGGCAAGGAGGCTGTCAAGGACACGGAACTGGCCCTCCGCCTGTCTCCCATCGATCCCTACAGGTACTTTTTCCTGTCGCTTGCGGCATCCGCTTGCGTTACGGCCGAAAAATATGACCGCGCTCTCGAGTTCGCCAACCAGTCGCTCCGCTCCAACCGCGCGCACACCTCGACGCTGCGTGCCAAGGCTGTCGCGGAAATGCGCCTTGGACACACCGAACTGGCAGCTCAGACCATCAGCGAACTGCGCGAGCGTCAGCCGGATCTGACCGTAAGCCGCTGGCTGAAAAATTCGCCAAGTGCGCAGTTTCAGGTTGGGAAGGACTTCGCCGAAACCCTAAGGCAAGCCGGACTGCCGCCCTGAGAATGGGGCGGAACCGGCCAATCGAAAAGGTAGGGAGAGTTAGTCATGACACCTAGGGAAACAGCATATCCGGCAGGCGGCTTCGGGGGCTTTGGAGGATTTGGGGGCTTCGGCGGCTTCGGGGGATTTGGCGGGTTCGGAGGGTTTGGGGGCTTCGGGGGATTTGGCGGTTTTGGCGGGTTCGGCGGCACCCCTTCCTTCGATTCACCGCTGATCGTGAACGCGCTGATCACCAATCACGATGGCATTGCCGGAACCTGGCAGACTGTAACGGCGGCCATCCAGGAGAACTGCCCGGAATACGATGCTTTTCTAGGCCGCCTCTCTCCGGAAGTCCGGCAAAGCATTTACGCACTTGAACTGGCATCGAGGCTCGGCTTCACCTTCAAGTTTGAGGGAACGTGCTCCGGAACGGCTCAGGTATGGCACCTGAACGTGACCAGCAACCCTGACGGGACCGATACGCCACACGCGGCTTATGCCATGCTCGCCAGGATGTCTCGCCCAACCATGGCGATCTTCAAGAAGCAGCTCGATCTTGTAGCAAATTATGCAGACCTGCGGCAGGATCGTGCGGCTGAAATTATCGCCCAACTCAGCACACCTGTTGAATTTCTGCGCTCAATCGCATTCATCGCACCGGCTCGAACACCATATACGATCGAGCTGTTGGCAACCGCGCAGGGTCTCGCCAACCTGGTGGAGATGCGGATCAAGTATGCCCTGGCCTGCAAGCGTCCGATAGAATTCTCCCCGCAGATCCAGCCGATGATCCTGACGCCCACGCATGGCACCCTGCCGAGCGGTCATTCAACGGAAGCCTTCACGCTGGCCCGGGTTCTTTGGCTCCTTCTGAGGGATGCCGGTGTCGTGCCTTATGACGACACGATCTGGGGCAAGATGTTCATGCGTCAGGCCTCGCGCATTGCAGTAAACCGCACCGTCGCGGGTGTACATTTTCCGGTCGACAGCGAGGCCGGCGCAATTCTCGGGCTTACACTCGGCGCCTATTTCGCGGGTCGGTGCCAGGGTTCCAATGAAATCAAGGGATGGGCTTTCCACGGCGACCAGTATCCTGACAGCCGGGATTTCGACTGGACACAGCTCTACGATCCGGCAACCCACACGCAGAAGGACCCGGGAGCCTGGGCCGACGAAACCACAACATCCCTCACCGGCACGACCATTCAATCCAGGCCGCTGGCCTGGCTGTGGAACCGCGCAAAGCAGGAATGGCTGGACCTGAGGGAACCCTGTGCCGGTGGCAGCAGCGGTGGCGGAACACTTGAGGATGGTGGTGATGGTGCCTCGCCTTTGGAAGACGACGGCTCGTGATCGCATAGCAAAGTCGAACCGGAGGTCAAGTCATGTCGGATACCAACGGAACCCTTGATGAATTTTCAATCGATCCGGTCACGAACTGGCGGCTGGCTGTTGCAGCAAAGTTCGGAACCGGAGAAGAAGACACTTGGTGGGACATCCTCGTCGAGCTCGATGACATCTCACTCGATGACCTGATCGCCAGGGCCAAGGATATCGGCGGTGGCAACGGGCTTGAGGACGCAGTCCTCATCCCGAATTTCTATACCGCGCAACAGCGGGCGGCCAAAGAAGCGATCCTGTATCCCTCACTCTACGCAAAAGACCTCTTCTTGCAGGAAGCGACGAGGAACGCGGGACAACTCGGCATAAAGCGCATCATTCTTGGGACTGTCGTTCCGGTTGGACAGCTCGACACGAGCGCGCAGATCATGCCCGGCAATCTGCCGGAAATATTTGTCGAGGATGGTTCCGTTGTTACCGCTGTCATCGACAACGGCATCGCGTTCGGCCATGAACTTTTCCGGAAAACCGACCCAAATACGTCACGCGTTTCCTTTGCCTGGATCATGGACGCCAAACCGCGGACCGGCACCCTCGTCGTCCCGCAGGGCCACGCCCTTGCCAGGAGCGAAATCGACGGGTTGCTTGCCGCGAACACGGCCAGCGGGCTCCTCGATGAGAACCGCTTCTACAGTCAGTGCGGATTGATCGACTACAGCTGGCCCGGCCTCAAGCCGGCCGCCATGCGAGTGTCCCACGGCACCCATGTGATGGGACTTGCCGCCGGTTACCAACCCGGCACGAAGGACAACACGCGCCCCATCATCTGCGTGCAGCTGCCAACCGATCTCACCATGGATGTCAGCGGAGCGCAGATCCTGCCAGCTCTCGGACGCGCGATCGACTTCATCAAGATACACGCGGAACGCTTCCGGCTCGAGACCGATCACGGCAAGCAAATCCCGCTGGTGGTCAATTTCAGTTTCGGGAATTTTGCAGGACCGCACGATGGTACCGGTCTGATCGAAGCGAAGATCGATCACGAGCTTCACTCGACCACCCAGCGTGAAATCCAGGTGGCTCTTCCTGCCGGGAACGGCAATCTGGCGCGCACCCACGCGGAGATTACCTTTACGGATGAGGATACGGGTAACGTCAGGCCCGCAAGCCTAGACTGGCGCATTCAACCTGACGACCGCAGCGCGAGCTACGTCGAAATCTGGATGCCGCCGAAGGAGAACCCTGACAACCTAGTGAGAGTGCGCGTTACGCCTCCCGTGGGACCGAGGAGTACGCCGGTTTCAACAGTGCCTGGAGAGACTGCGATCCTCCATTCCGGAGACAACGTGGAATTCGGCCGGATCCTCTACACACCTCCCCACGCGCCAACCTGGCGCGGTTGCATTGTCGTCGGCGTTCATCCGACCTTTCATCACGACGTCACGGATGATTTGGCACCTTCCGGTGTCTGGAAAATCGAAATCGAGAATGTTGCCCTGACCGAAACTGATCGGGTTCAGGTCTGGATACGGCGCGACGAAACCTTGCCCGGGTTCCCAGCATTGGGACGTCAATCCTATTTCGATAATGACGACTATCAGCGTTTCGACAGCTTTGGTGCCCCCTTGCCGATCGATCCGCCCGGATCCGATTGCCTGGTCAAGCGCAGCGGCACCATAAGCGGCTTTGCCTGCGGCGAGTTTCCCGCCGTTGTTGCTGGATATGTCGAAACCCGCAACGATTTGGCCGGCTATTCTGCCGCCGGTCCGGTAACAACGGCATTCAATGCAACCGGTCCGACGAGAAACGGTCCGGATGCAGCCGCGGTCAGCGACGACACACCCGTCCTGCGAGGCATATTGAGTGCCGGATCACGCTGCGGATCGCTGGTGTCTCTCGACGGAACCAGTGTCGCGACACCTCAGGTTGCCCGATGGATGGCCGACAGGCTTGCACAAGGCCAAACCGCAACGAAGGGTGACGTGAGTGCACAGGCTGCATTTGACGATCATCCGCCACCGTCAAGACCGGCCAATACGCGAATTGGCGGCGGCCGGATGCAACGAAGAATTCGTTTCGGACCGGACAGAAAGGCCTGATCGACACGGCAGTGCTCGTCCGGATGATCCACTATCTCGAAATCAATGACCGCCACCACCGGCAGGTGCCGGTTTCGGTCGCTCCACGAAATAGAGCGCGGCGACAAGAGCGAGGAACAAGCCTGTCAGGATCAGGAAAATATCCGAGAAGGAAAGCAGGAACGCTTCGCGGGTGACGATGCCAGACAACGTCTTCAAGGCCGCTGTTTCCGCATTTTGACCCAGTTCCGAGAACGCATGTGTCATGTTGGTCAATGTCTCATTGACGACGGGACGCGACCAGTTGACCGTTTCGGAAATACGTTCGTAGTGGAAATCCTGCCGATTGGTCAGCAGCGTGTTGATCACCGCAAGTCCGACGGCACCTCCCAGGTTCCGGGTCAGGTTGAACAGGCCAGATGCGTTCTTGATCATCTGCGGCGGCAACATACCAAGGGCGATATTGTTGATCGGCACCATGCACAGCATCAGCGAGCAGCCACGCAGGATCTGTGGAACCAGCAATTCCCAGAAATCCCAGTCGTGCGTAATACCGGTCACCATGTAGGTGCCGATCGCAAAGCCCGAGAAGCCGATTGCCATCATCACACGCGGATCGAGCACGGACATCAGCCGCCCCGCAATCGGGGCTGTAAGGAACATGGCAAGACCGCTCACGAACATGGTCTCGCCAATCTGCAGCGAGGTGTAGTCGCGAACGCCGCTCAGATAGACCGGATAAAGATACGTCAGGCCGTAGAGCCCCACCCCCATGATGAAGCTGAAAAGACTGCCCATGGCGAAGTTCTTGTCGGCAAACGCTCTCAGATCGACAATGGGTTCTCGCGCCGTGAACGCCCGCCAGAAGAAGATCGCAGCTCCCAGCACAGTGATTACGGAAAAGAAAACGATCTCGCCGCTCTGGAACCAGTCTTCGCCCGAGCCTTCTTCAAGAACGAATTCCAGAGAACCGAGGAAGATGGCCATGGCCGCGAAACCATACCAGTCAAAATGATCGAGCAGAGACAGATCCGGCTCGTCGAAATCGATCAGGGTAACAGCGGCAAGCGTAACGAAGATGCCGGGCACCACGTTGATCAGGAACAGCCAGTGCCAGGAGCCGAATTCGGTGAGATAACCGCCGAGCGTCGGACCGATGGTCGGTGCCAGCGTTGCCACAAGACCGATCACGGGAGAGATGACGTTGAATTTCTCACGCGGGAAAATCAGATAAGCCGTCGCGAAAACCGTCGGGATCATGCCGCCACCGAGAAACCCCTGCAAGGCACGGTAGACGATCATTTCCTCGATCGTGGAGGCAGTGGCGCACATCAGGCTCATTACCGTGAACCCGGCCGCTGACAGCGCGAACATCCAGCGCGTCGACAGCATGCGCGAAAGGTATCCGGACAACGGGATCATGATGACTTCCGCTATCAGGTAACTTGTCTGCACCCAGGGAATGTCGTCCTGGGAAGCTCCCAGCCCGGCCTGGATTTCCGACAGGGACGCGGACACGATCTGGATATCCAGAATCGCCATGAACATGCCGAACACCATGCAGAGGAAGGTGAACAGCTTGCGTCCGTCGATGGATGCGCTTTGTGCCGTCTCGCTCATGTGACGTAGCCTTGAACCGGCGGTCATTCAGCCGAAAGAGACGGAATGGCCTGTGGCCGATCATTCGATACTGTTGGAACATCCGCGCAGGTCTTGCTGTCGACGGTCTGCTCTTCAAAGGGGCGGCATCCGCAAGATGCGGATACCGGGCTTGTGCGGTTGGAGGCCGCGGGGAGGACTTGATTTGATACGGACCCTTGATCCGCATCTGAAGGTCTAGTGGAGCGCCGACAGGGCGACGTTGTCTTTCTGGCCACCTGTCCTGGTGTCGACTTCGACAACCACCGACATGCCAGCTCGCAGATGTCCGCTTGTTATTTCTTCTTCCGGAACCTTGATCTTCACCGGCACGCGCTGAACCACCTTGGTGAAGTTGCCTGTCGCATTTTCGGCCGGCAGAAGGCTGAAGACGGAACCGGTCGCAGGCGCAATGCTTTCCACGGTTCCCTTGATCGGCTGGTCCGGATAAGCGTCGACGGAAATTTCAACCTCTGCCCCGGGCAGAATTCCCTCGAGCTGAGTTTCCTTGAAATTCGCATCGATGTGAGTGTCGGCCAGCGGCACGATCGCGGCAATCCGGCTTCCCGGCTGCAGCAGGGAGCCGACCTGGGCTGCCCTGTTGCCGACGATGCCATCGACCGGTGCCCGAATGATGGTAAAGGCGAGGTCGCGCTCGGCTTTCTCAAGAGCTGTCTTGGCAGCAACCACTGCCTGTTCGGCTTCTTTCTTCTGGCCGTTGAGCACATCGATATTGGCTTTGGCCAGCGTCACCGCTGCCTGCGCATTCTCCAGATCCGCCTGCGCGCCTTTCAGTGAGGCATCGGCGGTATCAAGCGTTGCCTGGCTGGCAAACTTGTTGTCCGCCAGTCTTTTCTGACGATCGTAGTTCGCGGAAGCTTCGTCCTTCTGCGCCTTGGCAGAAGCAACAGACGCTTCAGCCTGCAGCACGGATGCCTTGGCCGCCGTAATCTGGGTCGCGATACGATCGACCGTTGCACGGGCACTGTCGATGGAATCCTTTGCGGACTGGACGGCAAGCTTGTAGTCGCCATCGTCGATCTTCAGCAGCACGTCACCGGCTTTCACGCGTTGATTGTCGCCGACAGCGACAGACGCAACATAACCGGACACCTTGGAAAGGATGACGGTGATATCCGCGGTCACATAGGCGTCGTCCGTGCTGGCAATGAATCTGCCTTCGGTCCACCAATGGTACGCCTCATAACCGCCAAAGCCGAGACCGGCGAGCAGAACCAGCGTGAAGACCCGCTTGGCCTTGCCCTTCTTTTTCGGTGGAGGCGCTTCTGTGGTGGTCGTTGCGGTTGTTACCTGTGCCTGAGACGAAACTGCCACCTGCCCGCCTTTGTTATCGCTTGTGTCTTTCGCGGAAGATGGTGTTGCCTGTCCGCTATTCGAGGCTACTGAAGTCTCGTTGTCTTGATCCTGGCGGCTCGCAGCCTGCGGCCCACCACCGATCGCGCCGCTTTCGTTGCGGCCTTCTCTGAGTGCCACGATGGTATCCTTTGCCCAAAATTCTTGACCGCCCAGGCATTGACTGAACGGTTCGGTCAATGGCATTTATATGTTCATCCCCTTGGCGAACGCAAGGGTTCCGGCGAATTTTTTCGCAATGCACAAGAGCCCCCTGTTCAACAACCTGGTTGATCAAGACGGCAACAAGACACTTTGGGAGGGGGACGCGAGACGCATCACCTGTCCGGAAGTCGGATCCTGTCGAAGATATTTTCTAGGGGGCGTTTTGACTTGCAGTCACAGCTGGTTTGACCAGGAAAGATTGAATGGTTCGTCCTGTTGGCCGATAGTGTTGAGATTGACCAACCACCTGCCGAACAGTTGACCTTTGCATTTATGGGAATGCTTTTTGAGAAAAACCGTGTGTTTGACAGAATACTAGCGGTAAACTACTGAAAGACGGCAGAAATTCGAGATTGCGATGACAACCGAAACACAGGAACTACCGGCGACAGCCGAAGATCCGGCTCAGAAGACCGACAACGCCAAGTGCAGGCAGATTCTTGCCGGAGCACGAAAAGTCTTCCGGGCAAAGGGATTCGATGGCGCCAGTATGGAGGTTATCGCCAAGGAAGCCGGCGTTTCCAAAGGCACGCTATACGTCTACTTCAGCAGCAAGGAAGCGCTGTTCGAGGCGCTGATTCTGCAAGAACGTTTCAGCCAGGCGGAAATCCTGCGGGAAGCCCTCGTCAGCAGGGCTGACGTGAAAAGCGATCTGCACCGTATCGGCCGCAGTTATCTGCAGAAAATGGCGAATCCGGAAAAATTGTCGACCCTCCGCATGGTAGTCGGCGCTGCGGAAAAATTCCCTCAGTTCGGCGTTCTGCTCTACGAAGCCGGTCCATGCCAGGGCCGACGCGACCTTGGTGCCTTCATCCAGGAGCGGATCGACCGCGGCGAGTTGAAGGACTGCGATGTCGAACTGGCGGCAGGCCAGTTTTTCGACTTGTGTGTGGCGGGCGTTCTAAGGCGCATGCTGCTCAATGCCGGCCCAAAGCCGAGCGAAGAAGAAATCGAAACCAATGTTGCGGCAGCGGTGAAGGTGTTTCTGGCGGCCTACGCAGCGTGACAGGCCGCACTGCCTCCCCCCTCAAAGTTCACATGAATTCGATTTCCGACCTGACCGGGGCGGACAGACGGGCGTAACTTCCTATATTAAGCGGTAAAGCAATTGCCACCGCACACTGTAGGTTCCATGACCGCCCGACCGCCCATTTTCCAGTTCGACAATTCCTACGCACGGGACCTGCCCGGCTTTTATGTGGCCTGGGAAGGCGCGAAGGTGCCAACGCCGCAGCTTGTGGTGCTGAATCGTGTACTTGCAAAAGAACTCGGCCTTGATTCCAACCTTCTGGAAACATCCGAAGGCGCAGAGATCTTTGCCGGGGTCCGTCAGCCGGACGGCGCGTCCCCCCTTGCCCAGGTGTATGCCGGCCACCAGTTTGGCGGCTTCTCGCCACAGCTGGGGGATGGCCGCGCGCTTCTTCTGGGAGAGATCATCGACAGCACCGGCAATCGGAAGGACATTCAGCTGAAAGGGTCGGGACCGACCCCCTTCTCCCGTGGTGGAGATGGCAAGGCTGTGGTGGGACCGGTCTTGCGCGAATATATCCTCGGCGAAGCCATGCATGCACTCGGCATCCCGACGACAAGAGCACTGGCAGCCGTAACCACCGGAGAAACCATCTACCGGGATGGTCCGAAACCGGGCGCTGTGTTGACCCGTGTCGCCGCAAGCCATTTGCGGGTCGGTACCTTCCAGTATTTTGCGGCACGCGGTGAAACGGACAAAGTCCGCCAGCTCGCCGACTACGCCATTGACCGCCACGATCCGGATCTTGCCGGACAGCCGGACCGCTATATCCGGCTGTTTCGGGGAGTAGTCGAGCGCCAGGCAGCGCTGGTCGCCAATTGGGTGCTTGTCGGGTTCGTTCACGGTGTCATGAACACCGACAACACGACGATTTCCGGCGAAACAATCGACTATGGCCCCTGTGCCTTCATTGACGCCTATGATCCGGCAGCCGTGTTCAGCTCCATCGACCATGGTGGACGATACGCGTTCGGCCGCCAACCCGTCATCATGCAATGGAACCTTGCCCGGCTTGCCGAAACCCTGTTGCCCCTGATCCAGCCCGATGATCTGGACAAGGCAGTCGAACTGGCAAGCGCCGAACTCGGCCGCTTTCCTGATATCTACCGCGCAGCCTGGCTTAACGGGATGCGTGCAAAGCTGGGTCTAGTGGAAGAAACCGCGGAAGATCAGGACCTGTTCGAAACGATGCTTTCGGTCCTGCAGGAACAATCGGTCGACTACACGCTCTTCTTCCGGCACCTGAGCGAGGCTGCTGTCGGCGCCCCGCAAAAGCTGCGCGAGCTTTTTGTCGATCCGACACAGATAGACGGCTGGCTGAAGCGCTGGATGCAACGTCTCGAAAGTGAAGGCAGAGCGCCTGCAGATACCAGAACGGCGATGAACCTTGTCAATCCGCTCTACATTCCACGGAACCACAAGGTGGAAGAGGCACTCCAGAGCGCGGAAACTGGAGAGTATTTTATGCTCAATGAGTTATTGGATGTTCTAAAAACTCCGTATGAAGAACGAACTGGCTTTGAGAGCTATGCCCTTCCTGCCCCGGAGGCGTTTGGTCCCTATCAAACCTTCTGCGGAACGTAAGACCAAACCTGGCGCCCGACACAGTCGGTCCGATTGCGCAAGGTGCCACTTCGCTCTCGAACGCCGTCACCACAACCCTTGCACTAATCGGATTGCCATCTGCAGCCGGAACTCTATTCTTACGCGGGGGTAACAAGCATTCCCGGGGGCGCTGAAATGAAAATAATCCCACTTCTGCTGACGAGCACCTTGCTGCTTTCCGGATCTGCCTTCGCTGAGGAAAACAGCCTCCCCCCGCTGACCCCGGACGACCTTCAATTCTCGCCCGAGAATATGGATACCTCTGTGGATCCAGCCGACGATTTTTATCGCTATGCTTCAGGCAAGTGGCTCGACCGGGTGAACCGGCCAGTGGACAAGGCGCGTTGGGATATTTTTTCGATCATCGGCGAAAGACTGATCAAGCAGCTTGCAGCTGTTGCGAAAAAGGCAAGCGAGAGCACCGCGGAAGCGCCCAAGGGCAGCCCGACGCAGCTCGTTGGCGATTTCTACAAAGCCTATATGAATGTCGAGGCGATGGATGCTGCAGGCATCGAACCGATCCAAAGCGACCTGGACGCCATCGAAGCCCTGGAAACCCTGGATGACCTCACCCGGTTCGCGGCTGACCAGGCCGCAATGTCCGGACCGGCCCTGTTCGCGATTTTCGCACCCAGTGCAGATCCAGCGGACAGCAAGCGCTACGCAATTTTTTCAGTAGGTCCCAGTTTCGGCGTTGAGGACCACCATCTCGAACTCTTGCGCAATAAGGAAGGCGATCCGCGCATTCCTGCCTACCGTGCCTATGTGGCGGAAATCATGAAGGTCGCCGGTTATCCGGAGGACGATGCTGCTCGCATCGCCGACATCACACTTCGAATAGAAACAGCGCTTTATGCCGGGATACTGACGCCCGAAGAAGGCAACGATCCACGCAACCGCTACAGCAAACTTGGTTATGAAGAGGTCCAGGCACAGGTGCCGGAATTCGACCTCGATCTCTATCTTGAAACAGTCGGCTTTGAGAAACCCGATGCAGTCTTCATGTTCGAACCAAGGGCTCTGCCAGAACTCTCAAAAGTGCTGAAGGAAACACCGCTTGAAGATCTGAAAGCCTATGCGGCTTATCGGGTTATTGAAAACTACAAGGAATTCCTGACGTCAGCCTTCGAAGAACCCGCCAAGGAGTTCAATCTTGTCCTGACCGGTGCCCGAACGGACCGCCCTCGTCAGGAGCACATGTACGACCTGCTGAAAGAGAACCTCGGCCATCCTGCCAGCCAGCTCTTCGTGGAAACCTACTATTCCGACGAGACCAAGGCCGAAGTCATCAAGATGGTCGAGCGCATTCACGGGAAGTTTCGCGAGCGCGTCGAAACGCGGGATTGGTTGTCGGAAGATACTCGTGCCGAAGCCCTGAAGAAGGTCGACACCTTCTACTACAAAGTCGGTTATCCCGATGAATGGGTCGATTATTCCAAACTCGAGATCGGGGACGATCCCGTAGAAAACATGCGCAATCTTGGAGCCTTTTCCATGAACCGCATGCTGGAGAAAATCAAAAAACCCGTCGTGCACGAGGAATTCAACACGCAGACGACGCTGCCGATCGTCATTAATGCCGGCTACACGCCCTCCATCAACGGCTTCGAGGTCAATGCGGCCATCACCCAGCCGCCAGCCTATAGCCACGACATGGACGCTCCCTTGCGCTTCTGCCGGATCGGCGCGGTCATCGGCCACGAAATGACCCATGGTTTCGACAGTGGTGGCCGCCGATACGATGCGGAAGGCAACTTTCGTGACTGGTGGACGGAAGCAGATGCAAAGGCCTTCGACAGCGAGGCCCAGAAACTGATCGACCAGGCCAACGCGTTCGAAGTGCTGCCTGGCCTTAACGCCAACGGCCCCTTGAATGTTCGAGAGAACATGGCCGATGTCGGCGGTATCACGCTCGCCTATGAAAGCCTGATGGATTATCTGGCCGAGCACCCTGAGGAAAATGTCGAGATAGATGGCTTGTCACCGGCCAAGCGCTGTTTCATCGGCTGGGCACAGTTCTGGACGGCCAAGGCTTCCGATCCGTTCCTGCGCATGCTTGTCGCCGGTGACGGGCATCCTCCGAGCCCTTATCGAGCTTTTGCCGCCCTGCAGCATGTCGATGCGTTCTACGAGACTTTCGGCATCGAGGAGGGCGATCCGATGTGGCTGCCACCGGAGAAACGGGTGAGAGCCTGGTAAGCCCCATCAGGGTAATCTACGGCCTGGCAGCCAGGGACCTCCCTACCCGGCCAGGCGCTCGACCAGAAAGTTCATTTCCTGCTCCAGCTTTTCTCCGGACAGGCCGACGAACCGTGCCTCCAGGCTGATCGTGACGAGACCGTGTACCGCCGCAAAAGCGGTGCGGGTCCGGGCTGCGAGATCTTCTTCCATCATGCTTGGATCGAGTTCGCGCAACGGTGCTGCGATGAAACCGAGAAGCGCGATATTTTCCTGAATATGCCACTCAGGCACCGCCTTGCCTTCAGGCAAGTGATGGCTGAACAATGTCATCCAGAGGTTTCGATTGTCGCGCGCAAACGCCAGATAGGCCAGCGCCAGCACCTTGAGCCGGACCAAGGGCTCATCCACGGTTTCGACTTTCGATGCCATCAGATCCTTGATGCGGCCGAGCGTCACCGAGTTGACTGCAAGCAACAACGCATCCTGGTCCGCGAAATGCTTGTAGACCGATCCCACCGAGTAACCGGCATCAGCCGCGATCTTTCTGATGTTGACCGCTTCCATGCCCCCTGCTTCCACAGCGGCAATCGCCGCTTCCAGAACGCGGCGATGGGTTTCTTCGCTTTTTGCTTTTTGAACTCCGGCCATTAACCGTATCGCACCTCAAAAGTGAACTTTGTTCATTTTTATGCTTGACCTAATCAAAATCATGTGGCTTTGTCAAATAGTGAACAACGTTCACCTTTTGAGGGAGGCACGATGTTTGAGCCATTCATGAACCAACTGAAGGCGCTGTTTCTAACCAGCGCCGAGGAAAGCCGGGACAATCAGTCTCTTGCTCTCCTCTCCATCAACACGCGTACAGCCGCCGCTTCCGTCCGGGCTGCCCAGGTTGCTCTGGCCCGCGCCAAAGCAGAACAGCAGCAGGACCGCAAGCGGCTGTGGCAAATCAATGCATCCCTCGAAGATCTGGAGAACAGGGCTCGCAACGCCCTCCTCAAAGGTCTTGAACCCCTCGCGAGAGAGGCTGCGGAAGCTATCGCACTTCTGGAAGACGAAAAGTCGGCGCTCGAAGACGCGATCCGATCGTTCGACGGCGATCTTTCAAGCCTCACGGAAACCTTGCACCGCGCCCAGAGCCGTCTGCGCGCCCTCAAGCGCGGTGAACGCACCGTTGAAGTTCGCGACCAGATCCAGAAAGCACAGTCCTTTGGCTCCAGTACCGGCCAGTCGGCACTCGCCCTTGCAGAAGGACAGCTGGAGGACATCCGCCGACGCCAGGAACGCGACCAATTGGCCGAACAGGAATTCAAGACGTTGTCGGCAGCGGATAGCCCAAGTGCGGTTATCGAGAAACTGGGCGATGCAGGTTGCGGCGCACCTGTGAAAACCCGAGCGGACGATGTGCTCGCCCGCTTGAAATCCGACATTCCCCTTCTTCTGGAAAAAAGCAGCTAACACGAGGACAAGACCATGCAGGAACCCACAGTCAAACATTCCAACAACTGGACCATTTTTACCGCCGGCAGTTTCACAGTTGCCGCTATCATGATGGCCCTGGGCATCTGGAACCTTGAAGCAAGCTTCTCCGCGAAAGGCTTCTACGCAATGGCCGCAATCATGCTGGTCCATACAGCGGTCACCCTGACCAAGACCATGCGTGATCGCGAAGAAGCCAACAAGTTCCATAACCGCCTGGAAGACGCAAAGACGGAAAAACTGCTGATGGACATCAGCAAGCCGGAACAAGTCTGATCCAGAAATAAAACCGGGCGGAGTTTCTAACTCTCCGTCCGGGTTTCAAAGATTGAAGGTTATGAAGCAGATTGACAGATAGCTGCTTCGAAGGAGGACCTCATGAGCGCGTCACTGATGACATCCAGACGTTTCGCACCGCTCTTCTGGACGCAGTTTTTCTCTGCATTCAACGACAATTTCCTGAAAAACGCCCTGGTGTTCCTGGTGTTGTTCCAGGTTGGTGGACACGGCGCAGACGGTGGCAACACCGGTGTTCTGATAACATTGGCCGGGGCTGTCTTCATCGCGCCCTTCCTGTTTCTGTCCGCACTCGGGGGCGAACTCGCAGACAAATTCGACAAGGCACGGATTGCCCGGGCAACCAAGCTTGCAGAAATTGCAGGCGCAGGCCTGGCCGTGGCAGGCATGGCCTTGTCCTCCCTCCCCATCCTCTTTGCCGCGCTATTCGTGTTTGGTGCCATGTCTGCCTTGTTCAGCCCGGTCAAATACGGACTGCTCCCGGATCATCTGCCGGCTTCAAACCTGCCGCGCGCCAATGCCTGGATAGAAGCGGGAACTTTTCTGGCAATCCTGGGCGGCACGATTTCCGCCGGCCTTTTGTTCAGCACCGGCGCTCCGACCCTGATCTTTGCTCCAGTGATGATAGCCCTGGCTCTCGCATGTTACGGACTGAGCCGGCAAATTCCCTCCGCGCCAGCAGCAGCCCCTCATCTGACGATTGACTGGAACCTTGCGACATCCACATGGTGCGTGGTGAGAGATCTGGCTGCCGATCGTCGTCTCTTCCTGGTAGCAATGATGAATGCCTGGTTCTGGCTCATCGGTGCCATGGTGCTCGCTGTTCTGCCGCTGATGGTCAAGACGTTCCTGGGCGGTGAAGAAATTGCCGTCACCTATTTCCTGACCGTCTTCGCCGTTTCGATCGGCATCGGATCGGCAATTGCCGCCTGGCTTCTGGCTGGCCGTGTCGTCCTTTTGCCGGCTCCTGTCGGAACGCTTCTGCTGGCGCTCTTCTGCCTGGATGCGGCATTGACCCTGGCAGGCCTGCCGGCAACCGCAACAGCATCTGGCTTGCGCGAGTTCCTCACCCATGAGGGCGTAATCCGCCTCAGTGTCGATATGGCCGGCCTTGCCATTTCCGGTGCGTTGCTGGTTGTTCCCACCTTCACGGCACTCCAGACCTGGGCGAAACCGCAGGTGCGGGCCCGCCGGATAGCAGCGTCCAACGCCCTTGGCGCTGCCCTGATGACGGTTGGCGGACTGTTGCTGGCAGGAGCCCAGAAACTTGGATTTTCCGTTCCTGCAATTTTTCTGGCGCTGGCCGGGCTGAACCTTGTCGCAGCTATCGTGATGCTCAAGATCCTGCCGACCAACCCGATGCGCGATGCAATCTCGATCCTCTATCGCGCCATCTTCCGGATGGAAGTCAAAGGCCTGGAAAATCTGGAAAAAGCCGGCGAAGCCCCGATCCTGGCGCTGAACCACGTTAGTTTGCTGGACGCTGGCCTGGCTCTGACCCTGACCGACAAGAAGCCGTCCTTCGCCATCGACTATGACATTGCCCGGCGCTGGTGGGTCAAACCCTTCCTGCGCCTTGCTAATGCCTTGCCGATCAACCCGTCAAAACCCATGGCCACCCGCGCACTGATCAAGGTGGTGAACTCCGGCGAACCGATGGTGATCTTCCCGGAAGGCCGGCTGACTGTCACCGGCAGCCTGATGAAGGTCTACGACGGCGCGGCCATGGTGGCCGACAAGACCGGGGCCATGATCGTCCCGATCCGCATCGACGGACTTGAAAAAACGCCGTTCTCCTACCTGAACCCAAGCCAGATCCGCAAGCGTCTGTTCCCCAAAGTGAAGGTGACAATCATGGAACCTACCCGCCTGGACCTCGACGACGAACTGAGGGGACGTCAGCGGCGCGCTGCAGCCGGCGCCAAGCTGTACAGCGTCATGTCCGAACTGATGTTTGAAACCAGCCTGACGGAAGACGTGACGATCCTGGAGAAGGTAATCGCCACGGCCGAAGAGTACGGCTACGGCAAGCTGGCGGTTGAGGATCCGGTGTCCGGAAAGCTGAATGCAGGCAAAATGCTGACAGGCGTCTCAGTGCTTGGCCGCAAACTGTTGCGGCACACCGGCGGAGAAGACACCCTCGGCATCATGCTGCCGAATGCCAATGGCGCTGCCGTTACCGTTCTGGCGACCATGTCTGCCGGCAAGGTGCCCGCCATGATCAATTTCACTGCCGGTCAGGAAAACATTCTCGCGGCCTGCCGTGCTGCGGATGTTCGTACGCTGTTGTCTTCCCGCGCCTTCGTCAAGCAGGCCCGTCTGGAGCAACTGGCTTCAAACCTGGAAGACCACGTTCGCATCATCTGGCTGGAAGATCTGCGCTCTGAAATCGGCTTCATGGACAAGATCCGCGGCCTTCTGACCAAAAGCCGCCCCCTGGTACGCAGGCAGGCCGACGACACGGCAGTGATCCTGTTCACCTCCGGATCGGAGGGAACACCGAAAGGCGTTGTGCTGACACACAGGAACATCCTGTCCAATGCCACGCAGGCAGCCGCCAGGATCGATTTCACCCCGAACGACAAGGTGTTCAACGTCCTGCCGATGTTCCATTCCTTCGGCCTGACCGCGGGCACCATCCTGCCGCTGATATCCGGTGTCCCGGTCTATCTCTATCCCTCGCCCCTGCATTACCGGATCGTTCCGGAGCTGATCTACACCTCCAATGCGACGATCCTGTTCGGTACGGACACCTTCCTCAACGGGTATGCCCGCGTTGCCCATGCCTACGACTTCCGCTCCCTGCGCTACTGTTTTGCAGGCGCAGAGCCGGTGAAACCGTCAACCAGGCAGATCTATCAGGAACGCTTCGGTCTGCGTGTTCTGGAAGGATATGGCGTGACCGAGACCGCACCGGTCATTGCGCTCAACACACCGATGTACAACCGTCCGGGCACGGTCGGCAAACTGATGCCCGGCATGAAGGCTCGCCTTGAGCCCGTACCTGGTGTGGAAACCGGCGGCAGACTGCATGTGTCGGGACCGAACGTGATGGTCGGTTATCTGAAGGCCGAAAATCCCGGGGTCGTCGAACCACTTGTCGACGGCTGGCACGATACCGGCGACATTGTCGAGATCGACGACGACGGCTACATCATCATCAAGGGCCGCGCCAAGCGCTTCGCCAAGATTGCAGGCGAGATGGTGTCTCTGTCCGCCGTGGAAGCCCTGGCGGGTCAGATCTGGCCGCAGCATCTGTCCGCAGTTGCCGCCATCAAGGATGCCCGCAAGGGCGAGAAACTGGTGCTTGTGACGGAAAACCCGGATGCGGACCGCGCAGCCTTCGTTGAAGGCGCCAAAGCCCGAGGCGCACAGGACCTCATGATACCGGCAGAAGTCCGTGTGGTATCCAAGGTTCCTGTCCTGGGTTCCGGAAAGCTGGACTTCGCAGCGGTTGCAAAACTGGTCAAAGACGGATCTGAACTGGGCGAAGCCGCCTGACATTACACCCCGACCTGACGCAAGCCGGGTCGGGGTGAATACTGATCACCGCGCCTCTTTATCTTATCTAGAGAGATTTTTCAGCATCGCCAACAAGACATCAGAAGAACATTTCCCGATTTAAACCGTCAGTAACGCAAGAATTGCCCTCCCGGCGAAACTAAACCTTAAGACGAATGATACAACCTGTGAACGCATACCCAACGCCAGACATTTCCGGAGCTTACGGATGCGTTTTAAAAAAGGATTTGCCGTAGCCTTATGCTTCGGTTTGCTCGCCTGCTCGGATAACGTTCCATCCGGAGACCCGCAGTCCGGTCTGAAGCGCGACATGCGCGGCTACAAGGCATCACCCGGCGTCCTGGTCGCGGAAGACGGGACACCTCATTGGATCCAGTCCGCGGTGACCGGGTACAAGGAAACGACCTTGGACACCGACCTTCCCGCGAAGGTGGTCATGCAGCAGCCGACTGCGTTGTGCCGCTTCCGCAAACCCAACCTCGGAGAATATATCGGCAATGTGCATGTCGGCACAGGCAACATGCATGCGCCGATCTATACCTGGTCGAAAACAAAAATTCGGGAACGGGCACAAAAGCTGGCTGAAAACGCCCAAAAACCAGCCGACGACCCCAGAAAGATCCGTGTCGACACGATGGTACTCAGTGCAAAGGACGACAGTTTTCCTGTTGTCGATGTCGTGGTTACGGAAACCGAAAAGCCGGTCTACCTGATCCTGCAAAACGAATTCGGCAAGATCCTATGGAACATACATCTGGCACCTGGCGCCCGCATCTCGCATGTGGTGGCACTCGGTGTCGGCGATATCGCTTTCGCCAATCTTGATCCTGACGTGCCTGTTGAAATGGCCGGTGCAAGAACCCTTCGTTCCTGCGGTGTTCAGCCCTGGCGAAAGATGCAAGATCACTGGCTTTTCGCAAGAAACGCCAAGGAAAATCCGAGCCTTCATGAAGAGCCAGTTGCCAAGAACAAGGCGGCTTATCGCAAGTATGACAGCTGGTTCAAGAGCGCCTTCGGCATAAGAAGCGAGCAAAATCTCGCTGGCGTGGAACGGTCAACTCATGTGCTCGTTGGGCCAATCCCGGAAAATCTTGATGACCGGATTCCCTTCCGTCCACTGGGGGGATCACTCGTCATCATGACGCCGGTCGAGAACATCGCAGTAGCTGGCAAGTCCGGCTACGAGGACAAGGCGATGGCGCAGATCAGGCCGCTGGTCGACAAGGCTCTCGGACGTGACAGCACCGCCAATTCCAATTCCGGTTCATAAGCAACAGGGAACAGTCTTGATGCGTATCCTTCAAATCGCCTGCGGAGTGATCTTTTTCGCAGTGACGCTCTACTACGGCTACATCATGTTCAGTGTTGCCAACGTCGCGAACACTGTCTTCGGCTTCAAGAACGATCCGCTGAAAGGACAGGCGACAGTCCACAACGCCAGGCATGGCTCAGGCGGTTCCCTGAAAGACGGCTACGTCGCCCTCACGGACTTCAAAAACCTCGATGCCGGACGGGTGGTCAATATCGTCATGCCCGTATCGGTGAAAGAGCTCTTGAAGGAAACAGGAGCTCCTGCCGACAGGGACATGATCGAGGTCTTCATCTCCGGTCAGGCCCCCAGAATCGCGGAAGCCGAATGCAAGCTCCTAGTGAAGACAATTGCATCGAATTGCCGGGTAAAGCTGACAAAAGCCAAGCAATTCAAGGATGATCCGAAATTTGCCGAGATCAGGATGCAGCTTGAGTTCGTAGAGAAGCAAGTCCCCGGTGCATTCGAGACAGAGAAGCCTCTCAACTACCAGGAAGTGGACGCCGATCTGGTGGACAGTGCCGGAATCTATGCCGAAGCCTGGCTGAACGAATTCAAGAACCGACGGGCGAAACTCTATACCACTGCAGCCCGCGCCTGCGATCCCTTGCGGCGTCAGCACGGCAATTGTTCGGTGACTGAAATCAACGTTTTGGGCCGATGGGAAAAACGCGAGGAATTCGTGGTCATACGCTCGAACGCAACCCTGTCATATCTGTGGCCCGAAAGGACCTGACCAGGGTCGCGTCTTCTGCAATGTGAGCTGCATCAGGCCGGGGCCATCACCTCGGCCTTTGCCTTTGCAACAGCAGCTATCAGCCGGTCCACATCTTCCGTCCGGGTTGACCAGTTCGAGACACTGATGCGAAACCCCTGTCGTCCTTTCCAGGAGGCCTGACCGAACCAGGCTTCACCGGAAGCCTGAACATGGCCAGCGATGCGGGCACAGGCGTCTTCCGCCCCCTGCAGCGTCGCAAACACCTGGTTGAAATGCACCTCATGTGGCACTTCGAACCCGAGTGCTGTCAGATCCCCTGAAATGCGCCTTGCATGACCGTGAAAACGGCTCAGCATGTCCTCAAGACCTTGCCGGCCGAGGGAAAGCAGCGCAGCCCAGGTCTCGGCTCCGCGCGCAGACCGGCTGAATTCAGGAGCGCGGTTGGCCGGGTTTGATACGGTCGCCGGCAGATAGGTGGCCCCGATTGCCATCGACGCCTGCATTTCCTGCGGATGGCGGCACAACGCCAAGCCTGAATCATATGGCGTGTTGAGTGTCTTGTGGCTGTCGACCACCCAGCTGTCTGCCTTCTCAAGTCCCTTGAGCGCCGTTGCCGTATCGCTGCAGGCCCTTGCCCACAACCCGAAAGCGCCATCAACATGAAGCCAGGCACCAGCGGCATTACACTTGTCGCCGAGTTCATCAAATAGATCGAAGGCTCCGCTGCAAACGTTTCCTGCCTGGCACAAAACGAGCGTGCGATCATCCAGTTCGGGTAGCTTGTCGATCCGCATCCGCCCCTGATCGTCCACCTCCACCCACTCGATCGATTTCGTGGCCAGGCCTGCCATTCGAAGGGATTTCAGCACGGTTGCATGAATTTCGGCGCTGGCGACGATCCGCAAGCCGGGAGTGCCAATCAGGCCCTCTCCTCTTTCGTGGCCAAGGCGCGACAACAGCGTGTCGCGCGCGGTGACCAGTAGCGCCATGTTCGACATGGTCGCACCGGTGGTGAAAGCGCCATCGGTACCTTCAGGCAGCCCCAGAAGCCTAACGATCCAGGACACCGCCGTTTCTTCCATCTTGATCACGGAAGGTCCCGTCAAACCGTCTGCAACCTGATCCCACGCGGAGAGCAAGGCCCGGGCCGCGGAGGCTGCAGGCAATGCGCCCCCTATGACATAACCGAAGTACCGACCTGCCGCCGTCGCAACAGTGCCCTCACCGCCCACGGTCTCGAGCAGATCAAGAATATCGTCAACGTCGGCGCCCTGCTCCGGCAAACCCGGATCGAGCTCGGCAAGACGAGACAAATTCGGCCCGACGCGCCGATCCGGCAATTGTTTCAGATAACGCACGCCGCGCGCCGCGCCGTTCGAAAAGGCTTCCGCTTGAAGGCCGAGAAGGCTATTTTCCATGTTCGAACCACCAATCTATGTCGAAGAGTGTCTATATAGATGAATATCAATATAGATGTAGAGTCAAGTTCATTGGCAATGGCAGCACTGGCGAGCCCTGTGCGGCTGCAGATCCTTTTATGGCTGCTCGACCCTCGAGCCCACTTCCCCCGCCAGCGGGACGGAGACCTCGTGGACGACGGCGTGTGTGTGGGTTTCATCACCGAAAAGGTGGGCCTCAGCCAACCGACCGTAAGCTCGCACATGAAAAAGATGTCGGAAGCAGGCCTGGTAACGGGAAAGCGGATCGGCAACTGGATGTTCTACAAACCCGACAGGACAAGGCTTGAGGACCTGGGGTTGAAGCTCACATGCGCATCGCAAACGGATCCTGAAGCATCAAATGCCGGTCAACTGGCCACCGAAACCGTTTCCTGAACAACCGCGGCTTGAGCAAACTCATCCGGGCGGTTCTGCCGCATGTCGCGGCTTGCAGCTGCAAGAAAACTCGGACTAGATCAGGAGTAACTCTTGATCGGAATCGATTGATGGTCCTTTGATCAACCCTCAAGTGTCGGGGTGGCTCGTTTCTGAACACCGCTTCGCGAAATTCTTTTGCCTATCAGACAGGAATGCAAACATGTCCACGCCCGCTTATGACGACCAGAATGTCTTTGCCAAAATCCTGCGCGGCGAACTGCCGAGCCACAAGGTTTACGAGGACGATAAAACACTGGTGATCATGGACATCATGCCCCGCGGCGATGGTCATGTTCTGGTGATCCCGAAAGCCCCTTCCCGCAACATTCTGGACATCGCGCCGGACGATCTCAACGCAGTCATGGCAACGACGCAGACCATGGCCAGGGTGGTGATCAAGGCCTTTGATGCCGACGGCACGACCATCCAGCAATTCTCAGAACCTGCCGGTGGCCAGGTGGTGTTCCACACCCACGTCCACGTCATTCCACGTTTCGAGGGCGTGTCGCTGAAACCGCACACCGGCGCGATGGCAGACAATGACGTGCTGGCAGCCCAAGCAGAAAAGATACGAGCCGCACTGGCCTGAGTCAGGCGAGCATCTCCAGCCATTCAGCACACAACAGACAACGCCCGCCTGGCTACAAACCGGGCGGGCGCTTTTCTCGATGCTCAATCAGCTATCGAACCACCAGCGGCTGCAGGCACGGGCACCGTCGAGCTCCCAGCTCGATGCCAGTTGCTCACCATGCTGAACATTGCTGCGGCGGGCATAAACGAAGTTGCGGAAGAACGGGATGATCGTGCCGCCGTCGTCATGCGCAAGCAGCGCCATTTCCCGGTACATCTCCGCCCGCCTGGTGTCGTCCAATTCGGCTTTCGCCATCAACAGCAGTTCGTTGAAACGCTCATTCTGCCAATGGCTCTCGTTCCAGGCGGCATCGGACTTGTAGGCCAATGAATACATCACGTCAGGTGTCGGACGCGCGCCCCAGGCCACCACGCAGAACGGTTTCTTCAGCCAGACATCCGAGTAATAGCCGTCGTTCGGTTCACGCACGACCTTGATGTCGATGCCTGCCGCCTTGGCATGTTCGGCATAAAGCACGCAAAGATCGACCGCGCCGGAGTAGATGGATTCCGCAGAGGAAATGCTGATGGATAGTCCCTCGGCACCGGCCTTTTTCAGCAGCGATTTCGCCTGGTCCGGATCGTAGTCGTGTTGGGGAATGTCATCCGGCCAATAGGGCATGGCTGGCGAATGGTGGAAATCGTTTGCCTTTGTCGCTGCACCAAAGGCGATCTTCTCGATGATCTCGTCGCGGTTCATCGCGAGCTTGAGTGCGTTGCGAACATCCTTGTTGTCAAACGGAGGCGTGTCGCAGAACATCGGCATCGTGAGCGTCGAGGCAGACGGCACATTGTCGATCTCCAGGTTTGGATTGCGCGCAAGCAGACCCATCGTCTTCAGATCGATAAGCGAAACGGCATCCACGTCGCCAGTAACCAGAGCCGTCTGACGGGCGTTCGGATCGGTCAGGATGATCAGTTCCACACCGTCGAAATGTGCACCGTCCAGATGCCAGCCGTCATGGCGCGTCAGAGAGAACCTGACACCGAAGTCACCGGTTTCGATCTTGTAGGGACCGGTACCGTCGCCCGAAGCCCAGTCGATCGAGCCATCGGCGTTCGCCGGACAGATGGCCAAATGGTAATCGGTCATGAGCCACGGCAGATCCGCATTGCCCGAAGACAGTTTGAAAACGATCGTGTTGTCGCCGTCCTTGACGATATCAGCGACGTCGGTCAGCAGAGCCTTGGCCGCGGAGGTCGTGCTGTCGCCGCGGTGGTGGTTCATCGATGCAATGACGTCGTCGGCTGTCATCTTGCGACCGGAGTGGAAGGTGACGTTTTCGTTGAGCTTGAAAGTCCACTCCGTTGCGTCCGCATTCGCCGTCCATTCGGTGGCGATATCCGGCCCAAGAGACCCGTCTGGTTCGATCAGGGTAAGATAGCTGCGGTGAGTATGCGCCAGTACGATCATGGCGATGGTGAGATAGGTGCCCGGATCGTGGGTGTCTGATGTGTTGCCGTCATGAATGCCGACCTTGAAGGTTCCGCCCTGCTTTGGTTGCGCCTTGGCTTTCGTGGTCCAGAGCCCCGTTGCGGCGGAAGCTGCAACACCGGCAGCCATGGAATAGTTCAGGAAATCACGGCGGGAAATTCGGCCAGATCTTGCGGCCTCGCCCAGCTTTTCCAGCATTTCCGTATCTTTGTACTTGTCCTTCATCGTCAGATTACCTCCAAGTTTACAGTCACCATCTGGCTTGCGCCCGGTTTCAATCGTTAACTCTAGGTCGGCTGCGTTTTATCCGATCATCCCCCATTCGAAGTTTAGTGCCGCAAAAACGACGTTTCGTTAGATAGTGCGCGGCAAAAGATTGTCCTGTCAGGATTGCGGATAGAAGAGAGGGTAACCGCAGACGGTGCTGCGCATCGCTGAGAAGACGCCGCTTGTGACAAGATTTTACGCGACGCCCGCCTGAACAGCGGCGTCTTCCTGCTCCCTAGCCATGTTCTGGTCTTCCTGCAGCACCTTGACCACCGACGGCCTTTCCGCGAACCGCTCGATGTAGGCGGTGAATTCTTCGAATTCCGGTACGATGCCGAACATCGTTCCCCACCGCAGCCCCATACCCCACAGAACGTCGACAGCCGTCATCCGTTCTCCAAGAACGTAAGGTCCCTTTGCCAGTTGGGCACGCATGCTTTCCATGACGGTGTCAAACGAACCATAGGCGGACATGGAATGCGGCGGTTCTTCGCGCTTGAGTGCGCGGTCGATCAGTGCCGGCTCAAAACAGGATGCCATATGCACGAACCAGCGCAGGTACGGTCCGCGCAGTGGATCATCCAGCGAGGGTGTCAGTCCTTTTTCGGGAAACAGATCAGCCAGATAGACATAGATCGCGACCTGTTCGGTAATGACTGCCTCGCCAACGCGCAGTGCCGGAACTTTGCCAGCCGGGTTGACGGCAAGATATCGGGAGGTCCGGTTTTCACCCAGCTTCAGATTGAGCACATTCAGCTTGTAAGGTGCGCCCAGCTCTTCCAGGAGAACACGTACGCCGGTGGCGCGTGTCTGAGGTGCATAAAAGAGTTCGACCTGATCCGCCATGTTCCTCTCCTTGACCGGGTGCAATCGCCGTGCTCTTCAACCTAGCCTATCTGCCGGGCAAGTGAACATGGGAAATCGCTTGGTGTCAGGGAGCCATCGTGTCGAGGATCAGCCAACCGGAAACGAGAAAGACTTCTGCGGCAAGTACGCCAACAAACACACGTTGCCGGGCTGCAAAAAACGACGCGAAGCCGAAACCGGCAGCAGCCAGACGCAGCCAGAGCGGTGTTTCTGCCAGCACACCCTGCGGGAACAGGATCAGCTTGGAAATCACTCCGGCCACCAGTGCGGTTGCAACACAGCGCACCCAGATCAGCAGTTCGCCGTCTTCACGCAGCCGGCCACCGGCAAAGACACCCAGCCACCGCCAAACGTCAGTTGCAAACCAGCCGGCGATGATGATCATCACCAGTGGCCACCAGGTTTCGGATACCAATCCACCTGCTGTTGGTCCCTCCATCACGACAGCCCCCTGCGCATGATCCTGGTTCCGAGGTAGGCAATCGTGCCGCCCACAAGGCCGGTCCAAAGCAGATCCAGTCCAGGCAGATAGGTGAAGAAGACCGGTCCGAGCAGCAGTCCTGCGACCATCGCCGCCCGGTCGGCATTGAGCCTTGCAGCCCCCCAGAGCGAGCACAGGAAATAAACAGGCGTCAGCAGGAACAAGGCACCTGCCACCATGCCCGGCATGCTTTCAACCAACAGGTAGGAGACACCGGTCATGCAGAAGACGAAGCTGGTCACCGCCGCGCCAAAACCAATGAAGAACGGCAGACGCCCTTCCCTTGGCATGTCCGGCAGGTGCTTCATCGCGAATACCCAGGCAGTCACCGCAACGAAATGAGACGCGATCAGCAATTGCCAGGTCTTTGTCTTGCCCGGCACCTTGACCAGCGGCATCAAGGCCATTGTCATCGGCATCAGGCGGACTGACGCAAGAGCGACGGCAATTCCGGCAGGAAGGATACCCATTCCGGAAGAAATCGCGCCGGTCAGAACCACGATGGAAGGCAGCGCCCAGACGAAACCGGTCATTGCCAGCGTCTCACAGAGCGTCAGCCCTGTTTCACGGGCAAGACCCGCATATCCGACAAACGCCGCGGTCAGAATAAACGCTGGAATAGACACCGCCGCCCGCGCTCCACGCGCCATCCAGACCCGGGCATGTTCCGGCGGGTTCTGGGATTCCTGGTCGATATCTGGTTGATCAGGAGCCGTCATCAAGCTGACTCATCTCTGGGCAGTTAGTAAGGTAGCCTTACCTTTTTGGAGATTTTCTGTCCAGAGTGCTTAATTGTGAACCGGTACGCCAGAGAGCCGAACCGGCTAGCCTACTCATCGTTAGTGCCAAAAAGACGCGACCGCCAGTCGACACAACCCATGACTGCATTTGCGCCACAATTGAAGACGATCAGGGTTAGATCATTTTTTGTTTCAGAGTGGCCTGAATGTTGCGCAAACTATTTTTCCTTCCGACATGCCTCTTCGTATTTCTGTTTTCCAACTCCCCGGGCATCGCTGACGTCTCGGACATTTCGTTCAGATGCGGCGGGCCGTTCGACCTCTGCGGCTATGTCGACAGAAAGTCGGGACAAACTCTGATCCCCTTCAAGTTTGAGGATGCACTACCTTTTAGCGAAGGACTGGCCGCAGTTAAGAGAGAAGGCAAATGGGGATATGTCGACAGCCTCGGCTCTATGGTTATCGAACCGCGCTTCGACCTTGCAGGCACTTTTTCATCCGGCCATGCGGAAGTCGTTATCGATAATCACGCAGGCGTCATTGACCGAAACGGAAAAGTCGTCGTCGAGACACAGTTCGCCCGAGCAATTCCGTTTACTGAAGACGTTGTTCTTGTGGCAGAAGGACAACGTCGCCTCGAAGACAGGTTCAGACTTGCCCCTTTAGACGAACTCAGCAGCATCTTCATCAAAAAACGATTGGGTCTGTATCGGATCGATCAGGGTTGGATTTCAAAGAAGCGATACAAAGTTGCCTATTTTGACGAGCTGAGCCGTGGCCTGATTTGGGCGTCTGAAGCTAAGGGTAAAGAGCCGCTCTTCGGCCTTCTGAGAGCTGATGGCTCGTGGCAAGTTACACCGCGGTACACAAGCGCGTATTGGCTCATTGACGACTTTGCAACGGTGCAAGGCATTCCTGATGAGGTCGAGCCAAAGTCACCTCAGACTGTGAAGAGAATGTCAGGTGCCGTTGATAGAAACGGCAAACTCGTCATTCCACTCAAGTTTGAAGGTCTCAGTTACTGGATGGGTGGGTATGGGCTTGCGCGCAAATATGACAACCTTTCACAACTGGGTTTGGTAACCCGACGCGGCGAGCTATTGACCGGCCGTTATTATGAAAATGTTGACCGACCAACCGATGGCCGCTGGCCGCGAGTTCTGGAAAATGGGCTTTGGCGCAGCGTTACGCCTGAAGGAGATCTGGTGCCTGATCAACGCAACGGTCACGTGCACATTTCTTGCCCCAAAGGACTTCAGGTAATCGAACTGAACGGGCTCTTCGCGATCCGCCATCTCAAGCTTGACACCTTGGTGAAGACGAAAGTTAGCGCTATAAACAAGCGGTTTTCTGACGACTTCTGCTTGTCGCCCTATTTGGTCTCAATCGGCGACAACCAGTATAAGTTTGTTACGCAAGACGGTCGAACACTGCCGTCCAAAGGCTGCTATGACAACGTTCTCTACGTCAACGAAGGATTGTCTGCGGTATTCTCCGCTGGAAAATGGGGTGTAATTGACGACGATGGACAATTTTTAGTTCCCCCGCTTTACGACAAGCTCCAAATATACAGACACAACAAAACTTGGTTCGTCGTTCGGTCTCAGACAGGTCCCCAAAAAGACCCGGTTGTCTTAAAGGTCGAGCAGAATGGAAGAGAATTCTGGATCGACACCCACAACAAAGAAGTCGTAAAGCCCAGAGACCCAACCAAAGAAGAGAGCGAAGCAATCCTGGCCTGTGGCGGTATGCTGAAGCGCTTCGAAGAAAATGGGCTCTGGGGTATGATAGGCCCAAGCGGCAGAGTGATTATCGACCCGGATTATCGAGCGTTGACGTGTTTCAGGCGGGGCGTTGCTTGGGGAGCACTCAAACAGAAAAAACTCTGGTGCCCAATCGGTTCCGATGGTCGGCAGAAGGTTGCCCTTTCTTGCAGGAAATCTGTCGACGTTGTGGGGCGTACTGAAACTCGCCCTGAGGAACTGTCCCAAGATCCGCACGAAAACAGCGTTCTCTGGCTACGTGCATTGTTGGACTACGCTCAGGGAAAACGGCCAGAGCCGCCGGGCGTTCTAGGAATGACCTTCTAACACTCGAATTACCTCACACCGACCGCGTCAGCCCACCATCGATACGTATGTTCTGACCTGTGATATAGGCCGCCTCGTCGCTGGCCAGATAGGCGATCAGGCTTGAGATTTCGTCCGAGCGGCCGTAGCGGCCCATGGGGATTCGCGCCAGGCGATCTTCCTTCTCCGGCAGGCTGTCTATGAAACCGGGCAGGATATTGTTCATGCGCACGTTCTCGGCAGCGAACTTGTCGGCAAACAGCTTGGTGAAGCTGGCCAGCCCTGCCCGAAACACGCCGGAAGTCGGAAACATCGGATCCGGCTCGAAGGTGGCGAAAGTGGAGATATTGATCACCGTTCCACCACCTTGCGCAGCCATGATCGGAGCGACAAGGCGTGCCGGCCGAACGACATTCATCAGGTAGTAGTCCATGCCGAGATGCCAGTCCTCGTCGGAGATTTCCAGAATATCGCCTTTCGGGCCATGTCCGGACGAATTGACGAGAACATCGATCCGACCAAGAGCGTCCACCGTCTTGCTGACAAAAGAGGTCAGGTCGTCAGCAACCAGATTGGATCCGGTGAACCCGACCCCGCCCAATTCCTCCGCGAGCGCTTCCCCCTTGCCGGAGGACGACAGAATTGCGACCCGGAACCCATCTGCAGCCAACCGTCTTGCTGCATCGGCTCCCATGCCGGAGCCGCCAGCGGTGATCATCGCAACCTTGTTATCGCTCATGTCCGTTCTCCCGAAAGTGTCTGCTTCATAGCTAGGCAAGCAGCCGGGCGGCGGCAAATGATTTTCCTGAATGGTTTCAATTCCAAACATGAATGAGAACAAGTCCAGTACGCCTGTTGGAGGACAAGCCCGGGGCGTGTACCAACCCGGCCCGCTTCGCGCATTGCGCGTCGTCTGTGCAGGCGAAAAACAAAAAGGCCCCGAATCTCTTCGGGGCCTTTCCTATCTGATTGTGCAGGGCCTCAGTCGGCCAGCGGCACCTTGGGCACAAGGCTTTTCTTGGCCGGACCGCTCTTGCCTGCAGGAGGCTTCGTATCCTTGGCGGCCGCTGCCTTGGCAGCAGGCTTGCGCCGGCGCTTGGGCTTTGCCTTGGATTCGGTCTTGGCCTTGGCTTTTGGCGGTGTCGCACGCTCCTCGATGCTTTCCAGAAGCAGACCCTTGCCGTCCTCGGACACGGTGACCTTGACCATTCCGCCTTTCTTCAACTTGCCGAACAGCACCTCGTCGGCCAGAGGCCGCTTGATGTGCTCCTGGATGATCCGCCCAAGCGGGCGAGCCCCCATCTGGCTGTCATAGCCCTTGTCAGCAAGCCACTTGACGGCATCTTCCGTCAGCTCGAAGGTCACGCCGCGGTCAGCCAGCTGGACTTCCAGCTGCATGACGAACTTCTCGACCACCTTGTAGACGACTTCCATCGGCAGATTGCCGAACGGAATGATCGCATCGAGACGGTTGCGGAACTCCGGCGTGAACAGCTTGTTGATCGCTTCCGCGTCGTCGCCTTCCCGCTTCATCCGGTTGAAGCCAACCGGCATCTTGGCCATGTCCGCGGCACCGGCGTTGGTGGTCATGATCAGGATGACATTGCGGAAATCGACCTGCTTGCCGTTATGGTCGGTCAGCTTGCCATGGTCCATCACCTGCAACAGGATATTGAACAGGTCCGGATGGGCCTTTTCGATCTCGTCCAGCAGCAGCACGCAGTGCGGATGCTGGTCGACACCGTCGGTCAAGAGGCCACCCTGGTCGAAGCCTACATATCCCGGAGGTGCACCGATCAGGCGCGACACGGTGTGCCTCTCCATGTATTCGGACATGTCGAACCGGATCAGTTCAACACCCAGTGAAGATGCCAGCTGCCGAGCGACTTCCGTCTTGCCGACGCCTGTCGGGCCGGAGAACAGATAGCTGCCGATCGGCTTGTCAGGCTCACGCAGACCGGCACGCGCCAGCTTGATGGCAGACGCCAACGTCCCGATAGCTTCATCCTGTCCATAGACAACCCGCTTCAGATCCTTGCCAAGGTTCTCCAGAATCTCCGCATCATCCTTGGAAACGGACTTCGGCGGGATCCTGGCCATGGTGGCAATCGTGTTCTCGATTTCCTTCACGCCAATGGTCTTGCGGCGGCGGGCTTCGGGAACAAGCATCTGCGAGGCACCGGTTTCATCCAGCACGTCGATCGCCTTGTCCGGCAGCTTGCGGTCGGAAATATATTTGGCCGACAGCTCCACAGCCACCTTGATGGCATCGTTGGTGTAACGAACCTTGTGGAAGTCCTCGAAGTAAGGCTTCAGGCCCTTCAGGATATCGATCGCGTCCGGGATCGACGGCTCGTTGACGTCGATCTTCTGGAAACGGCGGACCAGCGCCCGGTCCTTCTCGAAGAACTGGCGGTATTCCTTGTAGGTGGTCGAACCGATGCAGCGGATAGCTCCGGAAGCAAGCGCAGGTTTCAGGAGGTTGGACGCATCCATCGCCCCGCCAGAGGTTGCACCGGCGCCGATCACCGTATGGATCTCGTCGATGAACATCACCGCACCCGGGTAGTCCTCGATCTCCTTGACCACCTGCTTCAGCCGCTCCTCGAAATCGCCGCGATAGCGGGTACCCGCCAGCAGCGAACCCATATCGAGCGAGAAGATGGTGGCATCCTTCAGGACATCCGGCACATCGCCATTGACGATGCGATGCGCCAGCCCTTCCGCAATGGCGGTCTTGCCGACACCCGGGTCGCCGACGAAGAGCGGATTGTTCTTCGACCTGCGGCACAGGATCTGGATCGTGCGCGAAATTTCGCTGTCGCGCCCGATCAGCGGATCAATCTTGCCGTTGGTGGCCTTGGTGTTGAGATTGACACAGTAAGCTTCAAGAGCGTCCGTCTTCTGACTGGACTTCTTCTCGGTTTCAGCTCCGGGCATCACATCTTCTTCATCCGCCCCTTCGACTGGACGGGCCTCGGACATGCCGGGACGCTTGGCAATGCCGTGCGAGATATAATTGACCGCGTCGTAACGGGTCATGTCCTGATCCTGCAGGAAGTAGGCCGCATGGCTTTCGCGCTCGGCAAAGATCGCAACAAGCACGTTGGCGCCGGTCACCTCTTCCCGGCCTGACGACTGGACGTGGATAACCGCCCGCTGAATCACGCGCTGGAAGCCCGCGGTCGGCTTGGAGTCCTCGTCACTGTCCGTGACAAGGTTATCCAGCTCGGTTTCGATATATTCAACCAGATTGCGGCGGATCGTTTCCAGATCCACGTTGCAAGCCCGCATGACCGCAGCCGCGTCCTGGTCGTCCAGCAACGCCAGCAGAAGATGCTCCAGCGTTGCATACTCCTGCTGTCGCTCGTTGGCGAAGGCCAGAGCCTGGTGAAGTGCTTTTTCAAGACTGCGTGAGAAGGAAGGCACGTGCGTTTGTCCTCACTTTTTTTCCATGACGCATTGCAACGGATGCTGATGCTTGCGCGCGAAATCCATCACCTGGGTGACTTTCGTCTCCGCGACCTCGTAGGAATAAATCCCGCATTCCCCGACGCCGTGATGGTGAACATGCAGCATAATGCGGGTCGCCTCTTCGCGGTTTTTTTGGAAGAAGTTCTCCACAACGTGAATGACGAACTCCATCGGAGTGTAGTCATCGTTCAACAGCAGCACTCGATAGAGATTTGGCCGCTTGGTTACTGTTTTGGTACGGGTGACTGTAACCGTTCCGGCGTCGCCACCGTCATTGTCATAATCAGAGCCCGCCGACATTGCCGTTTCTTTTGCCTCTATCACTCCGGCCATCACCAAATTTCGAATCCTGAACACACTGCCCTGCGCAGCTGGTCCAGAGCTTTCCGCAGCACGGACTGCGCCGCGAATACGCATTCTCAGTGATAATCCTGCCGCGCAAGCCGCGCTCGCGCAATGGTCGATTTCATCAACATAAAGGTCAACAGCGCATTTGTAGTCCCTGCGCTGCCGGTCAAGAGGAATGTAGGTTGCCCGTTAATGATTAAAAGGTGGCAAGAGAACGCATTTCGAAATCCGGCTGCAAATGGCAGGATGAACCGCGGCAAGCCTGTAAATCTGTGCATATACGAAAAAACCCGGCTCGTCGGAGCCGGGTTTGAAACTTCAAGCCGTCCTGAGACGGCTGAAAGGAAAACTTACTTCGCAAGCTTGCCCATCACACCTTCGTAAGGCTTGTAGGCATCCTTGGACATGTCGGTGACCATTTCACCGATCTTTGTCATCTCGCCAACAAAACCTTCGTAAGCGGTTTTGACGTAGTCGGCCTGCGCTTCAAATGCCTTGTCGAGGGACTTGGAGGAAACGAGCTTCTCAACAGCTGCGGAACCTTCCTCGAAGGACTTTTTCTGGTAGTCGGCCATTTCAGCGGCGATGGCCTGGAAACCCTTGCTGACGGAGCCGAAAGACGCCATGGCCATATCCATGTTGTCTTTGCTCATCTTCTGCATTTCATCAAAGTTGTTCATCATTTTTCTGCCCTTTTCCGGCGAACCGGTTTCCAATCCCAAGCATCGGCCTTATGGGGCGGCCCGGCGCGCGTATCGCGTTACCTAACGGGATCTTGTCGTAATGCACTGCACAATAAGTGTCAAGGCGATTTTGCATTGCAAAAACAACCATTACGCGAAATTGACAATCCTTCCATGGCGTAAGCTGTCAGACTTCCCTCTGAAAACAGATACCCCTGATCGAGACCGGCACCAGCAACCGGAAGCAGGAAACAACAGAGCCTCAGCAAGATTTCAGTCAGATTCTTGAATTTGACCAACTTCGGAACAACAGACACCGAAAATAAACAAACTCTTAACCAATAAAACAAATGAAAATAAGATTAGATCTAAATAATTCTTATCAAGTACGCAAAACACAACCTTAACCAACAATTAACTCTAACAAAAAACTATTTTTTTAAGTGCTTTTTCGATCATTCATTTACTCATTCGTAACCGTGATTCCATCAAATGACATGGAGAACGACGGGGCCGCGGCTTTGAATCGCAGGGGGTTAAGATCCGAACCGTGCCGCTCCAGATACGAACCACGTGACCCAGAATGGGATAGTAATTGTGTTTGGGATGCGTATTTTTCGCAAAGGACGGGCTCTCGCCCGCACCGCTAAGATCTTGACCCTCGGCCTGGTGCTCCTGGGGGTCCCGGCAACGGCGATGGCCAACCCGAAATATGCGGGGATCGTCGTTGATGCAAAAACCGGCAAGACACTTTACTCCTCCTCGGCTGACGCCTACCGGTATCCGGCATCGCTCACCAAGATCATGACGCTTTATCTGGTGTTCGAGGAACTGGAAGCCGGGCGACTGTCGCTGGACTCCAACCTGAGCGTTTCCAGCTACGCTTCCGCACGTCCGCCCTCCAAGCTGGGCCTCAAGCCCGGCGGCACGATCAAGGTCAAGGACGCCATCCTCGCACTTGTTACCAAGTCCGCGAACGACGTCGCATCCGTGATCGCTGAAAACCTGGGTGGCTCTGAAAAGAAATTCGCCGAGCGCATGACCCGTACGGCGCGCCAGATCGGCATGTCGAAGACCACTTTCCGCAACCCGCACGGCCTGCCCGACAGCGGTCAGCGTACGACAGCCCGCGACATGGCGACGCTTGGCCGCGCGATTCAGGAACGTTTCCCGCAGTACTACGGCTACTTCAAAACCCGTGCCTACAAGTACAACGGACGCACCTATGGCAACCACAACAAGCTGCTGGGCCGCGTAAAGGGTGTAGACGGCATCAAGACCGGTTACATCCGGGCATCCGGCTTCAACCTGGTGACATCTGTGAACCGGGACGGGCGGCAGATTGTGGCCGTCGTGATGGGTGGCAAAACCGGCGCGTCACGCAACGCGCAGATGACAAAGCTCATCAACTCCTATCTGCCCAAGGCAAGCCGCGGCCCGAAAACCGCCCCGCTGATCGTTCAGAACACGTCTGAACCGACTTTCGTGGCAATTGCGCTGAAGAACCCGCCTCTTCCGAACAGCAAGCCGGGAAGCGAACCTGTGCCTGCAACGGGTGAGCCGATGGTGCTGGCATTCACCGCACCGTCCAACCCTGGCGCCATTCCGACACCGGCTCCGGCCCCCCTTCCCGTGACTGCGTCCAATGCGCCAGTCATGGCTTCGGCCCAGGCCCCTGCTCCGGTTCCAGGCTTTGGCAACGACGTTCCGCTACCGCCGAAACTGGTCAAGCAACGCTTTGACAGCACGTTTGCAGTCGCAACAGCTTTGCCGCCGATCCCGCCTTCAAGCCCGGATGAGCCGCTTAACACCAATTCGATTTCCCGGACTGCCCTGATCGAAGCTGCAAGAGCAGAAGTCGTGAAGTCGGACAACAGCCAGCGCGCTGTCGGCTCCGCGCAGTCGGTCAAGACGGTCTCCGTTCAGACGATCGCGGTCAACACGACGCCGGTTGAAACGGTTGCAGCGCCTGAAACCACCGCTGCCGACAACAGCAGCGACGACGACAGCGTTACGGTTGCAACCAGCGACACCCGCGATGTCGAGCCGGGCTGGCAGGTCCAGATCGCCGCAACAGAATCCGAAGGCCAGGCCATCACGATGTTGAAGAACGCCAAGGCCAAGACCGGATCCGCCCTTCGTGGCCGGGTCCCTTACACCGAACCCGTCGACACCAACGGACAGACCCTCTACCGGGCCCGCTTCGTCGGCTTCGACACCAAAACAGCTGCGTGGAATGCCTGCAAAAGCTTGAAAAAGGCAAAATACGCTTGCTTCGCCATCTACCAGTAACCGCGTAACGGATGCCGTCAATGTCTTCTGAGAAGCGTGTCTTTAGCCTCGTTGATTTTCGCCGCGAGGAAACCGGAGCCTCCCTGGTCGGGATGGACCCGCATCATAAGCCTGCGGTGCGCGGCTCTAATTTCCGCGTCCCCGGCATCGGGCGTAAGCCCCAGGATCTGGTAGGCCTCCTCATCTGTCATGGGGCCAGAGCTCGCCGCGCTTCCCTGCCGCTCTGCTCCATTCGCCTGGAAGTGTTCACGCCAACCGGCAAGCCTGCGGTCGAGATAAGCTTCGACTAGCTTCTGGCTCTGACCGTCCTGGGCCGTCTCCTGCCAAAAGGCTTCCAGGTCCGTTTCGGTCAACTGATCCAGCTCGCGCCCCTGATAGGTGCCTGCCAGCACGGTCCCGGTCATGTGACCGGTATCGTGATCGAGTTCCATCTCCACCATAGCGGTCCGCACACGGGAACGTTGTCCGGAGGTTTTCTGAGGTTTGTAGCCTGACGAGAGCCAGTTCAGCCCGGACATCCCCAGCACCGACAAGCCAAGCCCGAACAACGGGATGGCAAACACGAACCGGCCCGTCAGCGCAAAGACAAGCGCCAACACCATCAGAAACGCTCCTCCGAAGAGGCGCAGTCCTCTGGCCAGATTTGCGGGATTGGCGTTCACGAACTTGTTGCCGAGCGTCAACAGGGCGGTCAGCAGTATCAAGCCGATAATCAAATAAATCATGTGGCGGTTGGTTCCCCGTTCGCCGGCCCGGGACCATCACATTGGGATGCCCCGGCCCTACTCCAGTCACGTGTCGAAAGTTGCCGAGTATGTAAACCTCCGGCACCGGCTACAGCAAGGAAGTGCAAGCCCGGTGCTTTCCGGGTTCTAGCGGGCCGATGGTAGCTGCTGCAGCAGAAGCGTTGCGCCCTTGCCGCCTTGCTTTTCGAGCTGCTGAAGTGCCGTCCGGCCTCCGCTGGCGAAAACGGCAACCGCCTTCAAAAGATCGGCCAGTTGCTGGGCAGACCCGGAATCAAACCGGCAAAAGGCGCCGTTGGTCAGTCTGGCCATCTCGCGAAACGCGCGCTCAGCGACGCCGTCACGCCCCTCCTGAAACAGGAACATAGGCACACCAAGCATGCCCAGCTGGCCAGCCTTGTCACACAGGGCATCCACGTCCTCCTCCATACAATCGCCGACATAGACCAGCGCCGCAATTTTCTCGGTATTGGCCGCGGACAAGGCAGCCGAGAGCACCTTTCGGATCTGGGTACGCCCCCCCTGACAGGAAATGCGGCTCATGGCCTGGGCAAGCTCAGTGCCGCTGGAAAACCAGCGGGACGCCCGGCATTCACCGAAACCGCGAAAATAGACAAGCTTGATGCTGAGGCCTGAAATCTTGCCGGCTTCCTGAAACATCTCCGCCTGGATCTGACAGGCCTGGTCCCAGGTCGGTTGACGGCTCATGGTAGCGTCCAGGGCAAACACCAACCGCCCGCCGCTGCCCGGTTGCGGTGCAATTTCCTTGGCCTTCTGAAGAAAGGCAGCAACATCGGATTCGGCTGAAGGCACGCGGGCGTCCTGCTTGACCATAGGGTCTACCGTGCCTTTGCCGGTCTTGACGTTCACGGCCGCCTCCTTCTGCCAGTTGGTGACACTCAACTTGGGTCCGGGCAGCCGTTTTGGCAAGACTCAAGCCGTCGGATGCAATATGGCGCAGCCGATCATGTTCTTACGCTGTCGCTGAAATCAGGCCTGTCTTTCCGGGTCGAGCCATCTGCAGGTATGCCTCCATGACGAGGACGTTAGGCACCCAGCACAGCCAGGCGATAAGTGGATAGGCGACATCAAAATCGACCCCCGCCGCCATACTGCTCCCCAGATAGACCCGCAATGTTACGGCAGCAAATGTAAGAGCCGCCGAACGCAGCATCCAGGCTCGGTGACGCGGGAATTGCCGCCTCAACGCAAAGGCGAACGCGATGCCGGTCGTCGCAAGCCACAAGACTGCGAGAATCGCAAAGCCTGTTGCAGCGAAGGTCCCTGCAGTCGTGTGAAAGGCCAGCTGAAGTCCTGCAATCCCCGAGATCAGGATCGACACGACATACCCTCGTCCCAGCCAGCGATGCAGTTTCGGCCTGCTGGCTCGCAGCCTTGTCATGAATTGAAACGGCATCAACGCGAGTGCGATCGGTGCAACACCGATATGGGCGTAGAGCATCAGCGCATTTCCGTCGAGGTTATGCGCCACGAATTCCATTGAAGCGGATACCCCCAGCGCCAAAAACCTCAATGAAGCCACGGCGACCAGAGCGGCGCTAACGGCTGCCGTCCAAAAAGCGACGTTTGCTGCAAACCTAGAAACCATCGACATACCGATCCTCCAACTTAACTTGACAGTGTCAAAATAGAGCGAAACTTGACACTGTCAAGCGAATGACCGATGAAGACCACATGACAGTTCCTCCTCCACGTCGCAAAAGAGACGGCAGTCTTCGAAAAGCCCTGGTTGATGCAGGTGTGGCGCTTTTGCGAGAACGTGGTCCGGACAAGCTCTCGTTGCGTGAATGCGCCGCCAAGGCGGGTGTGTCACACGCTGCGCCCGGTTATCACTTCAAGAACATCACAGGTTTGTCGACGGCGATTGCAGGGCGCGGCTTCGCCCTGTTTTGCCAGGCGATGGAACAACGCCTCGATGCGTCTCCTCCTGCGGCAACAGAAAGACTGAGCGCGATCTGTCAGGGGTACCTGGATTTCGCCACCGGCCACCCGGAGCTGTTCCTTTTCATTTTTTCGGGACAGAAGTTCAATGAGGATGACGAGGAATTCGCGGTGCACGCCTCAAGGGCCTACGCCATCCTGCGCGAAACATGCGCACCGCTGATCCCTGAAGGGACCGATCCGGAAGAAATCGAGATACTCGTGTGGTCGCTGGTGCATGGCTATGCCCATCTTGCCATGACACGAAAGAAGGAGAACCCGGGCCTAGGGCGCGGCTGGCCGGAACTCGGCACACTGGTCACGCATCTTCAGAAAGCCCTGCCGGATCCAGGCTGATATCAGCGGATCAAAGCAGGCAGAGTTCCGTAAGATCCCGCCGCATGTCCTCCGGCATGGCGTGTGCCGCGCCACCAGCCTTCAGGTCCGCCGGCGCGTCCTGCGCCTTCAGATATCGCCAGCCCTGAAACGGCCGCTTGGGCTGGTACTGCGTCAGGATCAGTCTCGGCTCCATCACCAGGTCGCAGCGTTTGACGCCCGCCTGATCCGTAAACGGCCTGATGTCGATCAGGTGCTGACGCACCTGGATCTTGCCCTTGATCACCCAATAGAGAGACCCACCGTCCAGAAGCTCGTCCTTGCGGGTTGGCACCATGCGCGTCGTATGGATCGTTTCCGCCGGAAGTCCCGATTTGCGGGCGTTCTCCATACGAAAATCGATCCAGGCCTGAAGAGACTCGACGCTGTCTGCGCCGACGCACAGTTTTACCAGATGCAAGGTCATGCTTCTGACGTATCAGGCTTCCCGCCAAGGTCAAGATTGTGGCGAGAAACGGCGGTGGATTGTCGAATTTCACAGGCAGCTTCAGCTTGCGCCGATGGCAAGAACGGGGTTCTCTTTGCCCATGGAAGTATTTGTAACGGGTGGAACCGGCGAGATCGGTTCTGCCGTGGTAAAGCGGCTGGTTCAGGATGGTGCCAGGGTAATCGGTCTGGCCCGCTCTGACGCGTCCTCGGCAAAGCTGCGTGCGTCCGGTGCAAGCGCCTACCCGGGCGACTTGCGAGCACCGGAAAGCTGGGTATCACGGGCGGCCTCATGCGATGCCGTCATCCATCTTGGTGCAACTTTTTCCGAAGACATGGGCCGTGTTGACCGCCAGAGCATGCTTGCGTTGAAGCAGGCATCAAGGCACCGCAAGCAGCCGCTCAAGATTGTTTACACCGGAGGCATCTGGCTCTTTCCCGCAACGACAGGCGACAGCCTGTTGACCGAGAAAACCCAGTTCGCGCCCTTACCCGCGTTTCGCTTCATGACCGAGACGATCAGGACCCTGTCACACGGAACGGATCTCAATCTGACGGTCATTCATCCGGCCCTCGCCTGCGGCCAGACGACCGGGCCGATTGCCGAGATGACGGCCGCGCTGAAGGAAGGCAGGCCGTTTGAAACCCGCGCGACGTCGCAAACCAAATGGGCGCTTGTTGAAATCAACGACCTTGCCGCGCTTTATGCTCTTGCCCTCAAGAACGCACGGTTCCGGATGTCCCTGATCGCGAGCTGCATTCCCGGCATCTCGGTCGGTCATCTGGCATCTCACATTTCAGCCCGCCACGGACTGCCGCTGGAAATCATGACAGTTCCGGCCCCTGAGGCAACCGAACCGCTTACCGACTGGGCCGCCGGTTTTGCCTTGTCGCAGTCCGTCGACGTCAGCCATGCCCAAAGGGCAACTGGCTGGCAACCGGAACATTCGACAATAGAGGACCTCGTGGTATCCCTGTCAAAATAGACGATAACCTTGAGTTTTGAGCAGCTTAGCGCCCCGAGTCCGGTATTGGAAAAAGACTTTCTAAAGTTTTGAAGGTGTATGATCCGGACAAAAGCTCAATACAGGGTCCGGGCGTGTTACGTACACTCACATCGTTGCTGGTCTTTCTCGTTTCCGTTTTGCCACTTCAGGCGGAAAGCATCCCGGTTGGCATATTCAAGGTGGTGAACACAGAAGGGTTCGTTCAAAGCAACGGGGAGCGCATCGCGCTGGCAACCGACATGAACGAAGGCACAGCTCTGATCGAAAGGGATGCCACCAACCGTCTTGATGTCGAGATCAACGGCGCCAAACTCAGCCTGTTTCCGCTGGAACAAGGCCTGGCCGCGCTGACGTGGGACGCCAACGGAACGTCCCTGCTTCATGACATCGACATTCAGGCATTGTTCGGGAAAGACAATCCGGAAGATGTTCCGGCCTGGGGCGCGGAACTGGACTGGCCAGGATCGGGCACCGTTCAACTTGTACTGCTGCCTCTGGGTGAAAGAGCCTATACCGCATTCCTCATCAGCCATCCCGGCAACAGGACAGTGGTGCGGCAAATGGAATTCAGGCAGTCCTACGGGCCATCGGACAGACCCGAGATTTCGTTCTCAACCAGTTCTGCCGGAAACTGACACGCCCGAAGTTCGAACGACGCCTTCTCAGCTCGGAGAATACCGAGCTCGCATAAAATGTCCGCTAAAACGACAAAAGGCGCAGCCTCACGCTGCGCCTTTGTTTTCCTTGCGTCCCGCTGGCTTATTTGGCGGCGGCGACGGCTTGTTGTGCACTTTCAACATCGTTGAACAGAAGTACCATCGTCAATGCGAGGCCCACTGCAGCGACAGTCCAGAGAGTGACGCTCCAACAAGATTTCTGCACGTTTTCGTCCATAAAAACCCTACATATTGTTGTGCGGCGCCGGGTCCCACCGACCTCAAATATGGCGCCATTGAGGCGAGGAGGTAAACGATCCATTACCATTTCGCAAGCGCAAAAAAAGAGCAGCTGATCCCGCATTTTTGCATTCCTCGTTTCGCATCAGGAAATTCAGCCACTTAGTCCTCTCGGTGCTGCCTGTTAGGGACCAGGAAAAAGTCTGGTAAGACAGACCATGGCCGGATTCGGCCACCGGAGAATCAAAAGGGATCAGGATGCACGCGCTCTCGAATATGGACCTGGCAGCAGCCGCCTGGTTTCTGTTTGCCTGGCTCGGTTTCAATTTGCTGATCGATGTCAGTCCGCTGCGTAAAAAGACATTGTCCAGCGCCATGGAAACCTACAGACGCGGCTGGATGCGTGCCATGAGCCTGCGGGAAGTCCGCATCATGGACACGTCTATCATGTCCGGTCTGCAACAAGGCACCGCGTTCTTCGCGTCAACGTCCCTACTGGCGATCGGCGGCGGCTTTGCGCTGCTGGATGCAACGGAACGCATCGTTCAGGTCGCCGGTGACCTGTCCATCCCGGTGGCCGACAGCCGCGCGCTCTGGGAAATCAAGGTGCTCGCCCTGATGCTGATCTTTGCCTATGGATTTTTCAAATTCGGCTGGGCATACCGGCTCTTCAATTATGCCAGCATCGTCATGGGCGCAGTCCCGCAACAAGGTCAGGCACCTGACGAAGTGATCGCGAAAATGGCTGCGCAGGCGGGGGAGCTGGGCGTTCTCGCAGGCCGCCATTTCAATCGCGGCCAGCGAGCGCTGTTCTTTTCGATCGGCTTCCTTGGGTGGTTCGCCGGGCCTTATGTATTTGCCGCAACCACCCTCGCCGTTCTCCTGGTCCTGCTACGTCGTCAGTTCGTTTCCAAGGCCAGAGCCGCCGTGCTCTTGGGGCAATATCCGAACTTGGGATCCGCGGACAAATCCGGCGAATACACCGATACGGGTTCATCAAACCCCTTCACCTGATAGCGGCCAAAGAGGCCCGACCGGCACCCCATGATATCGGCCAGGGCATCCGAGACCAGAAGCTGGCGCTGCAGGTCCTTTGCAAGCTCTGCAATACGGGCCGCAAGATTGACCACTGGGCCGACGACCGTGAAGTCCAGCCGCGTTTCGCTGCCGACATTGCCGTAGAAGACATCGCCCGCGTGAAGGGCAATTCCAACGCTCAGGTCAGGTGTGACCGAACAGGTTCGGGCCGTGTTGATCGCCTCGATCCGCGTCAGCGTTTCACGTGCTGCCATCAGCGCACGCACCGAGGCGTCCCTGGCTTCCTCTTCGGTTTCATACGGAAAGATCGCCATCACTTCATCGCCAATGAACTTCAGCACCTCGCCACCGTGGGCTTCGACAGCTGCCGTCATCGCTCCGAAATACTTGTTCAGAAACAATACGATCTTGTCCGCCGGAAGTGTGTTGGAAAGACGCGTGAACCCACGGATGTCGGCGAAGCTGACAACCGCCTTGATCCACTCGCCTTCTCCACGCCGCGTCGTGCCGTCCAGAACCTTCGAACCCGCCCGCGGGCCGACATAGGTGTCCAGAACGGTTTCAGCGGTGCGGCGTAGTGTTTTGAGTTCACACACGAGGGCAAGCGGCTGGATCAGCGATTCAAAAACGCCGATATGCGACCCTGAAAATCCGCCTGGTGTCTTGGTGGCGAAACTCGCAACCTTCACCGAGCCGTCGGAGAACCGCATGGGCAAAGCGATATAGTCGGTATAGCCTTCCTGGCGCAGCTCTGCGGTAATCGGAAATTCGTCAGCGACAGCCGGCTTCTTGCCGATTTCCACTCGAACGGCCTTCTGCGTTTCATGCACGCGCTTGATCGGACTTTTCTGGTATTCGTCCTGCGATTTGTTCTCCGCAGTGTGAAGGCGCAATTCCGGTGTCTGGCCGTTGACCCAGATCGAGCTTTCCGCGCGCACGTTCGGATGCACCACCCAGATCCCCGTGGTGACACGATCGACCGGAACTTTTCCGGCGCGCAGACGTTTCGCCATCTCAGTGACGATTTCCAGCGTCCCCTTCAATTGGGGCGCATCGCTGTAGAGCCATTGTACGACGTCTGCCGCAACGATCGGCGCTTCGAGGACCATCAGCCCACGTCCTTTCAAATCCCTGATTGAGCCCAGTATATGGGAACACGCTCCGCACAGTAAAAGAGGTTCGATTTCAAAAGTCGCTGACTGTCGAAAGGGTTTTGCAAATTCATGGACCAGGGAAGAATTCCGTGCTCCTGCCAAGCATCCAGTAGACAGCCAGACCAACCCATTCCCGGTAGGCGATATCAAAGCGCCGCAGGCCTTTTGAAGCACCGTCGAAGCCGAGCGACTTGTCCTGCGGTCCACGCGTGCGATAGTCCACCGGATAAGCCGTCACCCCGGTCCAACCGGCCTTTTCGAACACTCCCATGGCGCGCGGCATGTGATAGGCCGAAGTGACAAGAAGCCACTGCTGTCCGGGCTGTGGTTGCACAATATCCTTTGCGTAGACTGCGTTTTGCCAGGTGTTCTGGGACTTGTCTTCCAGAATGACGCGATCGGGAGAGATGCCGAAGTCTCGAAACAGTCGCGCAGCCCCTTCGGCTTCTGTTGCCTGGTCCGATACGATCATGCCCTGCCCACCGGTGTGAATGATCTTCACCTCCGGCAGCGCGTTGGCCAGCCGTGCAGTGATGGTGATGCGCTCGGCGGACATTGTCAGGGCCGTGTCGCCCCGCACGCCGGTCACCACCGTGTCCACGGCACCGCCCAGAACGATGATCCCGTCATAATTCTCCAAAGTGCCGGGACGCTGAAAACGGTCCTCGAGGGGCACAATCAACCAGTTGGCTGCCGGTGAGAAAGCGCAAACCACCAAACCAAGAAAACCGGCAAAAGTCAGAAACCGTCCACTGCGCCGCCACTTTGACGTAAGGCTGAGCACCAATCCCAAAGCCATCAGAACAACGAGAAAATTGGATGGCAGGATCAGAAATCCGCCGATCTTGGATAGGTAAACATACATCTGAAAAATCCGAATCGTTGCGGGCCCGATGCGTGACAAAGATACGGTGAAACCGACAATATTGAGACTTGAAGCTGAAGTTGAAACACATCCTGACAGCTTTGAGCCAAAATGGTTTTCACGGTCTTGGTCCGGATTTTCTAGTCGTTCTCCCGCATGACAATTACGACAATGTTCGAGGTTGAGACGTCCGCCCACGCATTGTCACAAATCTCCAGGTTGCATCATTATTGTCTCTTTATTTCAACGATTTAATTGATTCGAAAGAAAATTCACCCAACGTTAGATTGCAACCCTAGGAGGATCGATCATGAGCCTGCCGATTGAAGTGGACCAGCAGCAGCCGGAAATCACCAAGGCACAGATCCCCCTGGAGACAACCGACTTCTTCAATCAGATCATTCGAGAGCTCAGCGGAGCACTGCAGGAAATTGTCGGATTGAACGAGGCGGAAGGGTTCATCGCACTGGTAGCCAACCGCATCGGTGAAAAGATCAATTCCGATTACAAGTCTGCCCTGCATCTTGAACAGATCCCAGGGCCTTTGCTTGCAGACGTCCTGGTTGACCTGAAACGACGGATCGGCGGCCAGTTCTGTGTCGAATATGAAGACAACAAGGTCTTGATCCTCAAGAACACCCGCTGCCCGTTCGGAGACCGCGTCAAGGACCGCCCGTCCCTCTGCATGATGACGACAAACGTCTTCGGAAGAATCGCTGCAGATTGCCATGGCTACGCCAGGGTTCACATCGACAGGTCAATCGCCCGTGGTGATACTGACTGCCGTGTTGTTGTCCACCTGACTCCGACCGCAGAGAACGACGTCAACGGCAAAGAATTCTACAGGGTCCGATAGTCGTGCCCAAGTCTACCGCCATCATATCGGCCCTTGTCCAGACTATGCCACAGCCTATTCTCCTGCTGGACGATTTTGGCCGTGTGGTTCTCGCAAATAAGGCAGCCAAGTCTCTTGCCGGAATTAGTGTAGGTGAACAACTTTCGGACAAGGTCAGGGATACAGCGCAGGTGGATGACTACCTGTCGATGTGCAGGTCTTCAACCACTCCCGTTCCGGTGCGCCTGAAACTTCTGTCCGGATATGAAAGCGTTGCTTTTGGCCACAGACTGTCTGTTCCGGGCACCGGAATTGATGGCGCCGTTCTTGTCCGCTTCGACGAGAACATGAACCTTTCCAGCAAATTTGCCGCGCTCAACGCCGATATTTCGTCGCTCAACAACAAGATCTTGCATTTCGGTCAGGAGCGGACCGAACTTGAAAACCTGGCACTTACGGATCCGCTTACCGGTATCTCCAACCGCCGCGGGTTCGATCAGGAACTGGACAAGGAATACAATCGATCTGCTCGCTATGACCACGACTTCTGCATCTCCCTTATCGACCTGGACCATTTCAAGTCGATCAACGATGCCCATGGCCATCAGCTTGGAGATGAAATCCTCGTTCATTTTGCGCAAAGATGTCTGGAACATCTTCGCCAGACGGATGTCGTTTGCCGTGTAGGTGGTGAAGAATTCGCGCTGATCCTGCCGGAAACAAATTTGGCGCAAGCAACGATAGTCGTCCGTCGCATGCTTGATCTGTTGAACGCGACACCAATGTTCGCGCGCGGCAAGAGATATGCCTATACCGCAAGCGCGGGCCTGGCGGAAAAAAGGCCTGAAGACACCCCTGCCTCGCTTTTTGAACGGGCTGACAGAAATCTCTATTTGGCAAAGGAAACCGGCAGAGCCCGCCTCATCGCCGGGGAGGCCGTCCCCACGGCAGCGGCCATCGAGACCGGAAAATCCGGCGAATGCCGGAAGTCAGGGCGCATCGATTCGCAGCATTTCTGAAATTGGTCCGAACTTTGGCTATTGCTGACAGGCTTCGATTTGGTCAGGCTTTTCGCCGATCCGACCACCGCGCGCATTCCTTAGCTGCCTCACTATTTTTAACAATGTGGACGCCGATGCCTCCGCGAGACCTGACCGACCGCTGATTACGGGTCCTGTAACGCGCCTGTCACATTTTACCGACATCTTCCTGCTCAAACCGTTGAAAACGGCCGCTTTGGGGCTGTTTTCACCGCACCAATGCGCCATTAGCGGGCACTGGTGATTTTGACAAAGGGTTTATCCGTGATCGGAGTCACAGGGCTGGCACGCTTTCTGAGTCATCTTGGCGACATCGTAATGAAGGATCAATGAGGGTTAGCCAGATGACACTCTATATGAAACTAGGCGGTCGCAAGGCGATCATGCGGGCAATGCCTCGCCTCAAAGCGAGACTGGAACAGGACCCGTGTTTCGACGTGACCAGCTTTCTGCCGGAATTCGAACACTCGGACGATCTGACCGAGTTCCTGATCTTCCTTGCCGGTGGAGCGCCATTTTACGACGGCAAGCCCGTCTGTGAACTGCTGGCGCCGATCTGCACCTGCAACAACATCTACGAACGCTTCGTGGATCACCTTGTCGCAGTCATCTTCGACGGCGCCCCTGCCCCCGGAGACGAAGAGCACCTGCGTGAGCTCATGTCCCGACTTCGGCCGCATGTGCTCAACCCCAAGCCGGTTGCACCGGTAATGGTCTATTCCGTCGAACCCGAACCGATCTGCCTCTGATCGGTTCGGATAGAAAAAACGCCGGCATTTGCCGGCGTTTCTACGTTTGCAGTCAGGTCAGTCGGGATCAACCAAGTTCGTCCACGCTCGTGACGATCTTGCCGACCAGACCGTAGTCGATACCCTCTTCCGGGCTCATCCAGTAGTCGCGATCGGTGTCTTTTTCGATCCGTTCGATCGGCTGGCCTGTCGCCGCCGCGAAGATCTTGTTCAGTCGATCGCGCATCTTGATGATTTCCTTGGCCTGGATCTCGATATCCGTGGCCATGCCGCCGGCACCACCGGACGGTTGATGAAGCAGGAAACGAGTGTTCGGCGTGCAGAAACGCTTGTCCTTGGGAACCGACACGTAGATCAGTGCACCGGCGCTGGCCACCCAGCCCATGCCGAGGATACGGACCTCGGGTGCGATGAACTTGATGGTGTCGTGAATCATGTCACCGGATTCGACATGACCGCCCGGAGACGAAACAATGACCGTGATCGGGTCGTTGGAAACCTGCGCCAGCGCCAGAAGCCGGGCGCACACGTCGCGGGCCATGTCCTGTGTCACCGGACCGGTGATCAGAACTGTGCGCGCTTCGAACAGATGCTTGTCGACCTGGATCGACGGCTGGCTCTTGGGCTTATCCTCGTCTTCATCGTCGAGGCGTGCAGGCACCGTGGTCGAATAGTTTTTCATGCGCAGGATTAAGCTCCCTTTGCTGTTGGGCCGGCCTGGCCGGCATTTTCGATGGGCTGACGGAATGTTTCGCCGCCCCGCGTTGGTCCATGTGTAAGCGAAGTCAGTTGCACTCGCAAATCATCAGACCCTGATTAGCGTGAAAAGAGTTATCAGATCGGCAACACGTGACATTGCCCTCGCTCAATCACCCGGTCCCGTCGTCTCGCCGAAGCGCTTTTCCTGTCGCCCGACAAGCAGATACCAAACCAGCATGGCTGCGAAAGGCAGGGACGGCCAGACGAACCACAATGTGGACAAGCCAGATGTCAGCAGGTTGATTACGAAAAACAGGCCGATCATGAAAACGCAGCTTCGCACCCGCTTTGGCTGAGCCCTCAACCAACGGCGCGCCTGTTCAAACCCGGAGGCAACCGCCTGGGTGTCTCGTTCCCATTCCGGTCTTGGAATTTCGGTCTGGCGTCGCTCCGCAGTTCCGTTCGTCTCCTGCCCGGACCGTTTTTCCTCCGGCGCATTGCGACCGCCAATACGCACGCAATAGGTTTCAACGGGATCGGTAACGTTCTTGACGTGCTGAGGGCCAAGCGGCTCAAAGCCCAGCGCCATCTTGGTCTTGACCTGGTCATAGACCGATTGGGAGAGCATGATCCCGCCCCTCGGCGCGATTTCCTGCAAACGGGCAGCAACATTCACACCGTCGCCGTAGATATCCTCGCCCTCGACCATGATGTCGCCGAGATTGATACCGATGCGAAACTCCATCCTGTTCAGGTCCGGAAGGTCCGCATTGCGAACGGAAAGCTCGTTCTGAATGTCGACGGCGCATTGAACGGCCTCCATCACCGAGGCGAACTCGATGATGACGGCATCACCCCATGTGTTGACGATACGTCCATTGTGACGCTCGGTCAGCGCAGACATCACCAACCGATAGGCCTTGAGCCGGTCCAGCGTTCCGTCTTCATCCCGCTCCATGAGCTTGGAATATTGCGCAACGTCTGCGCACATAACTGCCGCCAGACGCCGCTTGACCCGTTGCATGCTCTTACCCCGCTTGCTCCCGCTTAGGAATGGGAAGGCAAACCGGAAATTGCAAGGGAAAATCCACCGAATTCGCCACCCAGCCCGAAGTTCGGCCAACTAAGAAAAGCAGTGTCAGATGTCTCCGGCGAGTTTGCGCAGCGCTGCCAGGGCATCATCGGCGCGCTCTTCGGGCACAAAAACATGATCGTGAAAATAGGCTGCGACCACATTTGCCGAAATCCCCTCAGCGGCCAATGCAGCCGAGATCGACGCCGTCAGACCCACGGCTTCAAGTGAGGAATGCACCGTCAGGGTTATCCGGCGAAACCATTCGGCCTCGGCCAAACCCAGTTCGCGCGCACGCTCCACCGGCAGGATGGCTGTGAGGCCTTCCGTTTCCGCAAAAAGCCCGATCGGGTCGTATTCCGCCAGGTCCGTCATGGATTTCGAAGCGAAGGTGCAAAACACATAAGGCTCCGGATCCAGCATCGGACGCATCTGGGAGATCAGGGTGGCAAGGTCGGTTTCACCGGTCATTCGGATAATCCATTCAAAGAAGTTTGCGCATCAGCGGCCGCCGCGGGCTTCTGCGTGCGATTTCGACAAAACCTGCTCTACGGAAGACGTCTGCTATACCCACGAAGCCTTCTCCCCATTGAAGGGGCTTTTCCGATTCCATTGGACAAGCATCCAGTTGATGCGCTCCTTGCGCTTTGGCGTGGCCAATGCCTGCATCAAGCAACACGGACATCAACCCGGTTTTGCGATGTCCGTTTCTGATAAAGAAACAGGTGACGGCATATGTCGCCGCCAGCGCTTGTGCGCCGTCATCCGGCAGCGGCTGGGTGGTTTTGCCAAGCTGAAAACGCAGATACTGCATGCGCGGACCCAGTGCGATCCAGCCCACGGCCAGATTGCCGCGGTAGGCCAGAAGCCCTGGCACCGGACCCGCGTCCACTTTCTGCTGGAATGCATCGCGCCGTTCATCACGGGTCATCGCTTTCCAGTCTCTGCCCCGCAAGAACGGCCACATGCACCAGCAACCGCCAGACGCCCCCCTCTCCGGTCCGAACAGATCCACCAGATCTGCCCAGCGCTCCGGGGTTGCAAGCTGAATGTGGACGGGATCGTTATGTGTCATATCCACTCCTCCGGATTGCAAAGTTGCACGGAAAGAACGGGGACGGCAATCCCGGTGAAAGTGTCTGTTCCACAAAAGCAAAACGCCGCTCAACAGGTGGCGTTTCGTATTTTCCTTCTTCGCTCAAGCCTTGTTGGGCAATCAAGACAACGGGCTGTGTTTATGCTCCAATTCAGGCAGCGGCTTCCAGCCCGGCAATGTCGATCTTCCTCATCTTCATCAGGGCAGCACTGACACGGCCGGCCCGTTCCGGATTGCCAGCATGCATCAGCCGAGGCAACGCCTTCGGTACGATCTGCCAGTGAACACCGTAGCGGTCTTTCAACCAGCCGCACTGCCCTTCTTCCCCGCCATCGGCAAGGAGCGCCTGCCAAAGCCGGTCCGTTTCTGCCTGATCTTCCGTCAGTATGGAAATCGAGGTCAGATAACTTGGCTGCATATCCGGGTTGCCGTTCAGGATCATGAAAGGTGAGCCCGCCAGGGTGAACTCGGCAACAAGCACAGGTCCATTCGGATCCGGCCTGAAGACCGAACCCATCACGCTATCCGGCAACAGGGACGTATAGTACTTGGCGGCTTCTTCACCCTTCTCACTGAAGAACAGGCAAGTGCGCACCTTGGCGGAAAACGCGGGAATTGTTTGCAAGCCCTCAATGGCAATCGACCTTGCTAGCTCATCAAGCTGAGTGGAAGCGGCCTTCCAGCCTTCCTCAAAACCCATTTCCAGGTGCTTGTTCCTGTCTGCTTCCGAAGTGTGGCGAGCCCCCCATGTGAAGCGCGTACCAACACCGGGAACATCTGCCAGTTCCACATACCCGGTCATGAACGCGTTTTCCCGCGGCACATATCCTTCCGAATAGGCATCCGTGAACGTTAGCTTCTCACCGTCGACAACTTCCAGAAACATTCCGACGTTCTCGAACAGCTCCCCTTCCGGACCGGCCATCACTGTATTGAAACGCCCTCCCGGACGGACGTCCATATCGGCCTTCGGTACGAACCAGGGCTTCGGGCAAAACCACTGCTTCAATAATTCGGGATTGGTCCAGCATTGCCAGACGGCCTCGCGCGGCGCGGCAATGACGCGGCTGAGTTCCAGTGTCAGACCTTCCTTGCGAATTTCGACTTCACTCATAGCGCTCTCCCGTTTCTAGACCGGCCGAACAACAGTTCGACGTAACGTTTCAGATGATCGATGCTGTCAGTTGCTATCGATGGCGCATTGCCTGCCTTTGCCAGCACGAATGCCCCCTGGATCACGACCTGTGTGTGAAGCGCCAGGCTTTCCGCACCACCTGGAACTTCAACGCCCCGGGCTTCAGCTGCTTCTGCGATATCGGAAACCAGCGTTGCGGCGTGCCCCGTTATGCTGCGGTTGCAGGCATCGCGGATGGATGGGTTCGTGTCATAGACTTCCTGGACCATGGTCCCGACCAGGCAAGTGAACTCCGGCACATCGCCCTGCACCAGTGCCTTGCGGAAATCGAGATAGCCGAGCACCCGGTCCAACGGATCTTCGGGATCGTGATACGTCGCCTTCTCGAACAGAGCCCCGGTCGTTTCAGACCAATAGTCAGCAGCGGCAACTGCCAGATCGTCCTTCGAACGAAAGTGGTGGAAGAAGGCCCCCTTGGTCACGCCCGCCTCCCGGCACAGATCATCGACGGTGGTTGCCGTATAACCCTTCATACGGATCACACGCAGTGCCGAATCCAGCAGCTTGATCCGCGCATCCGGCCGTTTGGTCTTTTGAGGTTTCTCTGTCATACGTCACTCATACCGACCAGTTGGTATGTTGTCAATCGACTTGCTTGACGACCGTGCTGCAACTCCCTGTCACCGGCTAGCAAGGATGCGCCAAACGCGTTTGAGCGAGCGAGCGGGGTTTCTGAAATTGAGGCATTGAAAAACGAAAGGGTTCCCTGCCAACACCTGAATTGAGCGGACGAAGAACGCTTGGTGATCGCAACATGCCGGGATTTAAGCCCACGCCAAGCCTACCAGGGGATCGGCCTGCCGGTTTGATCGAAAAACCCACCGGTGTCGGCAGGCATAAGACTGGTCAGCACATCGACAAGACGCTCTGCTGCAACAGCCGGTTCCTGAACATCGAGCCCGGTTTTCGCAAAGTTCTCGGTCAAGGGTGTTTTCACCGTGCCGGGATGAAGCGCAACACAGATAGCAGAGGGATTTTTGCGTGCCAGCTCGATAGACGCCGTACGGACCAGTTGATTGAGCCCAGCCTTGGCGGCCCGGTAAGCAAACCATCCACCAAGACCGTTGTCGCCGATCGAACCGACCCGGGCCGAAAGCGTCGCAAAGACACTTCTTCCCTCTTTCGGGAGGAGTGGCAAAAAGTGCTTCATCAGCAGTGCCGGTCCAATGGCGTTGATCGCATATGAACGAGCAAGGACTTCAGGATCGAGTTCGCGCAGGCTCTTTTCCGGACGGGCACTGCCCAAGGTGAGAGCCCCGGTGGCATCGAACAGCAATCGAACATCCCCCTCTTTCTCCCTTATCCAGTCGGCACAGGCCTGGATCATGCGTTCGTCGAGCAGGTCGAGAGGTGGTGACGACGTGCGATGAAGGGCGATAACCTTGTCATAGCCGCTGCCCGCTTCAAGGTGGTCTCTCATGGCTGAGCCAATTCCGCCGCTGGCCCCAAAGATTATCGCAATTGACGTCATTCACTGCCTCACTTTCGTCGTGACAGCGATACGCAGAAAAAGCCGGATCGGTTCGCCAGCAGGATTGGTCTCAGGTGCTGCCGACCGTCGCTTCCCAGGGCCCATCAACAAATTCGGCTTCGTCATCCCCTGGCCAGGGAGGCATGGAGATACAAATGAACTGCAGAACGTTTTCACCGGTGTTGCGGTACTGGAAAGCAGTTCCAGCCGGGATATCGATGGAGACACCGGCTTCCAGGTCGACAACGCCCTGGCTGGCATCGTTGGACCTCCAGATCTGTCCATGGCCGGAAAGCACATGCCAGAACTCATGCACGGTCCTGTGACGTGTTGCGCGGTTGGTCTGGCCGACAGGAACAGTCGAATGGATCATGTTTCCTGTCGGCCCATCCATGATGAAACGGATATCGGCCCCCGCCGGAGATTTCGCGTCGGGCTTTTCGGGAAGCCGGGTCTGTTTCATGCCATTCTCCGAGTTCGGTGATCAGGCCGTCTTGTTAAAGATCTCACGACCGATCAGCATTCGCCGAATTTCGGAAGTTCCCGCACCAATCTCGTACAGCTTGGCGTCACGCAGCAAACGCCCGGTCGGATATTCGTTGATGTAGCCATTGCCACCAAGCAGCTGGATTGCATCAAGTGCCAGTTTGGTTGCGTTTTCGGCAGCGTAGAGGATTGCACCAGCGGCGTCTTCGCGCGTGGTCTCGCCCCGGTCGCACGCCTTGGCAACCGCATAGACATAGGACTTGGTGGCGTTCATGGTCACATACATGTCGGCGACCTTGCCCTGTACAAGCTGGAACGTGCCGATCGGCTGACCGAACTGCTCGCGCTCGTGGACATAGGGAATGACCACGTCCATGGCTGCCTGCATGATGCCGACGGCCCCTGCAGCCAGAACGGCGCGCTCGTAGTCCAGACCCGACATCAGCACGTTGACGCCCTTGCCAACCTGGCCGAGGACGTTTTCTTCCGGCACTTCGCAATCCTGGAACACCAGTTCACCGGTTTCGGACCCGCGCATGCCGAGCTTGTCGAGTTTCTGCGCGACGGAAAAACCGGGGAAGCTCTTCTCGACCAGAAATGCGGTAATGCCCTTCGGCCCGGCTTCCGGATCGGTCTTGGCATAGATGATCATCGTATCGGCGGAAGGACCGTTGGTGATCCACATCTTGGAGCCGTTGAGGACGTACCGATCGCCCTTCTTTTCCGCCTTCAGTTTCATGGAAACGACGTCTGAGCCAGCGCCCGGCTCCGACATGGCCAACGCGCCCAGATGTTCACCGGTCACGAGCTTGTTCAGATAGCGCTTCTTCTGGTCGTCACTTCCCCAGCGGCGAAGCTGGTTGACACACAGGTTTGAATGGGCGCCATAGCTGAGGCCGATGGAGGCGGACGCCCGGCTGACCTCTTCCATGGCAATGCAGTGCTCCAGGTAGCCCAGACCCGAACCGCCCCATTCTTCCTCCACTGTGATCCCGTGAAGGCCAAGGTCTCCCATTTCCGGCCAGAGCTCCCGCGGGAACCAGTCCTCGCGGTCGATCTTTTCTGCCAGTGGCGCAATCCGGTCCTGACTGTAGGACCGAACGGTGTCGCGCAGCATGTCGGCGGTTTCGCCGAGATCGAAATTGAAACCCGGAAAATCGTTACGGATCATCTTGATTACCTCCCAGAGTTCTTAAGGCCTGTCGTATCGGACAAAATCGCTCAAAACGCCGATCCGGTCGTAAAGCTGCCGGGCGCGCGTATTGTGATCATGTGTGTGCCAGTAGACTTTGCCGCTGGCAGACGGTTCTTCGGTCGCGGCCCTGTAGACCGCCTCGATCAGCTTGCGGCCGGCTCCGCCGCCACGAAGCTTCTCGCTGACATACAGATCTTCCAGATAGCAGGTGGACGAACTGGCCCAGGTGCTATCGTGAAAAAGGTAATGGACCAGTCCAACCAGCTCATTCTCCTGAACTGCCACGAACGCGCGGTGGCCTGCATCGGAATGCAGTCGCTCAAAGAGGGTTTCCGTCACTCCCGGCGCCAGATCCTGCTCGTAGAATGCAAGATAGGCCTTCCAGAGTTCGAGCCAGCCCGGCTTGTCGGATCGTTCCAGCGGCCTGATGGTGATATCGGTCATTCTTCAGTCCTTGACGCCGGCAACGCTCATGAGCGTGAACAGCCCCGTTGCGACATGCACCTGTTCGCCGTCATCCAGTCCGTAGACATCCGCCTTGGCTATGGTCAGCGTTCGTCCCGGTTTGACAACCCGTCCACGCGCAAGAAGCACCGGTTGTTTCGCCGGATTGAGCAGGTTGATCTTGTATTCGCTGGTCAACACCCCGAAGCCGGCGGAAAACAGCGTCAGAGCTGCATAGCCTGCCGCACTGTCCGCAATGGAAGACGTCGCACCAGCATGAAAAAAGCCGTGTTGCTGTGTCAGTTCCAGCTGCATCGTCAATTCCAGATCGACCGCTCCGGGCGAGACGTGAACTATCTTTGCCCCAAGATGGGTCATGAATTTCTGCGCGGCAAAACTGGCCCGAACACGGGGTTCCCAGTTTTCGTCTCGAGGCGAAAGATCCATCATTTGTCCTCCGGGGTCGCAACGGCGCCAGACAGTTGGTTCGGGCCTGTTTCAAGCTCGACCATGCGGGCCTTTGCACCGGCCTCGACATCGTCGAGTTCAACCAGGGTCAATTCGATATCGCGCTGTTTTTCGAGAAGTTCAGCCCGGCGGGCGGCGATCCTGTCGAGGAGCAGCCGCAGCTGGCCGGTTTCACCGGGCGCACTGCCGTACATCTCGATCATTTCCTTGATTTCGTTCAGGGAAAATCCGAGACGCTTGCCGCGAAGGATCAGTTTGATGCGGGTACGATCACCGGGTGTGTAAAGGCGTTGACGACCCCGGCGCGTCGGTGACACCAGCCCCTGCGCTTCGTAGAATCGCAGGGTTCGGGTGGTAATGTCGAACTCCTGCGTCAGCTGGGTGATGGTGTAATAACGCTGCATGCCCGCTCCTTGTTGGAGCGCACAGTTCCGTCTTTTTACGTTAAAGTCAACACGTCTATTTTAAAGCTTATATTTCATGAACTTGAGCAGTCAGGATTTCAGATTATCCAAGCTTTTCTCTGGATGAAGGACATTCAGATCGACATCGCCGGAAATACCTTTGATCGTGCCCCGGTCATGGTATTGCCAGAGCGACCAGTCTGACACATAGCCGGGGGAATGCCAGATCGACTGCGTCCAGAGACGGCGGTTCAGGCCCTTGCCCTTCAGATAGTCCAGATAAAAGTCCTCCGGCACATAAAGGATGACCTGCTTGCCGCGCCCCTGCTCGACCAGAGCAACGAAATCACTGATTTCCTGCAGCACTTCCTCGGCCGGCGGACGGCGCGCGCAGTTCCCGGTGAATTCCAGATCCACCACCGGTGCCAGCATGTCGCTGTCCTGAGGCAGAACCGACAGGAAGTTTTGCGCCTGCTCGCGGCCGGATTTGCACAAACTGAAGAAATGATAGGCACCACGCGCCAGACCAGCGCCTCCTGCTCCGGCCCAGTTGCGGGCAAAGGCACGGTCCTTGAAGTCTCCGCCCTCGGTTGCCTTCATGTAGACGAAGGCAATATCGTCCGCAGCCACCTGCGCCCAGTCGATATCACCCTGGTGGTGCGAAATATCGATGCCGCGGATCGTGTATTGGTTCCGGTCAGGCTCCCAGTTCATGAAGAAAAACGCCGCTCCGACAATCGAAATCACCCCGCCGACGGCAACGTAGAACAATGTCCGCAGGACCGCTTGCAAGAAATTCATTGCGCCACCTGTTATGACTTTCAAACGCCGTCACCCTGCCGCAAAACTGTTAAGAATCACGATAGGTAATTCGGCCAGAGCGGGGCTGCCGCCAGCTCCAGGACATTGCCGTCCGGGTCGTTGAAATAAAGGCTGTTGCCGCCTGCCGGCCATATGACCTCGCTGACAATTTCCACACCCATCTCGCCCAGGTAAGCCCGCCAGGGTTCCAGTTGGTCGGACCCGATGCGAAACGCGAAATGACTGTGCCCCGACGTATCGTGCCCGGGAACGATACCTCCAGGCGTCTCAACGTCCTCCCCGGTATGGCCGCGATGAAACACCAGAAGCGCCTGCGCGGGGCCGGCATCATAGGCAAACAGCCTTTCTCCAGCGACCATGCGCTTCAATCCCAGGATTTCGGAATAAAAGGAGTGAGCCGTCTCCATGTCGTCGACATAAACGGCGGTTTCCAGGATGCCATCAAGCTTCGGCCGCATGTTCTTAATTCTCCGCGTGAGACAGGTCGGCCCTTCTTAACACCCATCCGCCGGGAATTTCAGGTTACCCGGCAAGGTTTTCTTTCAAATCGCCATCGCCAATTGGAATTGTCGTGTGACGGCTGCATTCCGCACAGAGGTGATCGCCCGTTATTGCGTCAAATCGGGAAGTTCCGTGCGTGCATGGCCGGCTTGAATTCCGTCACGGTATATTCCGCAACGCCCGCCGACTTGAACGGGTCCTTGTTGATCGCCAGATCGACTTCGACACGGTCTGCTGCGCGCGCAAGGATCACACCACCGGTTCGCGGCTGTTTCGGACCGGACGCCAGGAACAGACCGGCCTCATACTGATCCCGCAGGAAGGACCTGTGTTCTTCCGCCAGAGCGTCTATTTCCCGCAGATCAGCAGTGTAGTGAAGATCGATAACAAAGAGGCTCACGAAAGCTCCTTTCCACCAACAGAAAGCCCAAAAAGAGGTCCGGCTCGACCACAAAAGGTCGAACCGGACAATCTGTGTCAGACGACAGTCAGCTTGACGTCAATGTTGTTCCGGGTGGCGTTTGAATAGGGGCAAACCTGGTGTGCCTTGGCAACGAGGTCTTCAGCTACAGCCTTGTCCAAACCCGGCAGGGACACTTCCAGCGCGACCGCCAGACCGAACCCGCCTTCAGAACGCGGACCGATGCCAACCGTCGAGGTGATGGACGTATCAGCCGGGACTGCAATCTTTTCCTGCCCGCCGACGAATTTCATCGCGCCAATAAAGCAGGCTGCATATCCGGCTGCGAACAGCTCTTCCGGGTTATTGCCTTCGCCGCCTGCGCCGCCGAGTTCCTTCGGCGTCGCCAGCTTGACCTTGAAGGATCCGCTCAACGTTTCCGCCGCACCATCGCGGCCGCCGGTGGCCTTTGCCTTGGTTTCATATTTCACATCAACAGCCATCTGCAGGCTCCTTTTTCTCAAATAATAAGTCATTCAGCCTTATATATCTCATACGTTTTAATCGTACACGATATAAATTACCCACATATACACACGCTTCCAATTCGTCAACAGTTGCGACCATATCGCGCGCGATTTATAAGGGGCGAATGAGCGAGACCACAAACCAGATGTCCCTGCTGGACGCGATTGGATTTTCCGCGCCGGAAGCGACTGAAAAACAAAAAAAAGACAAGCCGGCAAAAGCCGAAAAGTCTGAGAAGAAACAGCGCAAGAAGGCCGCTGCCAAGCCTGAGGCGGAAACGGCTTCCGGCGCTGAAAGCGATGACACACGCGAAGCGGAAATTGTCGTTGCCGTCGCTGAGACGCCTGTCAGCCAAGAGATAGTTGATACCGGGGAGACGCCTGACGTTTCTGCGGAAACGCAGGCTGGCGAAGATCCCGGCACCGAGCAGGCCGCATCTTCATCCGCTGCCAATGACCCTGCCAGCGACCAGGACGACGACAGTCAGAAAATCCATGATGGAAGCTTGCCGCTCGACCGGCACTTGTGTTTTGCGCTGTATTCCGCCAACCACGCGATGCACGGCGTCTACAAGGCGTTGCTCAAGGAAGTCGGGCTCACCTACCCGCAGTTCCTGGCCATGACGGTGCTCTGGGAAACAAACAACGTTCCGGTTGGTACCATTACGTCCAAGCTGCAGCTCGACACCAACACGCTGACGCCACTGTTAAAGCGGCTTGAGGCCATGGGGCTGGTCACGCGGACACGCAACATCAAGGACGAGCGCCAGGTTATCCTGAAACTGACCCGCAAAGGCCGCGCCTTGCAGAAGAAAACGGAACATTTCAGCACCTGCATCATGTCTTCGACCGGACTGAAACTGGAAGAAGTCATCGACCTTCAGGCAAAGGTCATGACGCTTCGGGACAATTTGCGTAAAGCTGGCCTGGAGTGATACCTGGCATTGAGCAGCGAGCAAAATGAGTAGCCATCAAACAGGCTCCGGGAAGTTGCTGCACCAGCACAAATCCCGGGGCCTTTTGTTTTGGCAATAACGGGTCTGCGTGACCTTTTGCAGCGCAGCTCAAGTCTTTGTCGACCGCCCCCCTCCATGGCGTCGTGTTTGTTGAATTCGACAACAAAACTTTCGACAGGAAGCAGCCATGGTCCAGGCATGGCCTGCCCGCCGAACCTTTGAACCAGGGTTTTCCACTTCGCGTCAGGTGTGTTTGCTTTTAGTGACCCACATTCACGACCTCCGCGGCATCATTTTTCCGTCAGCAATGCCTGCTGCAGTGTCCTCGTCAGGACAGCTTCCGCCTCGCCCTCATCCCAGCCGCAGTCCTGTGTCAACAGACCCCAGGCCTGCACACTGAACGACGCCCAGAGAAATTCTGAAGCCGACTTCGCTGTCCAGACGGATTGCAGCGCACCGTCGCGTTCCAGCGATCCGGTCAACACAAGCAACCATTGCCTCAGTTCCGACATCCGGTCTTCCCACGCCGCCGATGCGTCCGCATCGGTGGTTCGCAGGCGGATAAGATCCGAGGCAACCGGGTAGATTTCCTTCACGAAGCCGATCCAGACGGCAACAGTAGCATTCAGCCGTTCATGCGGCTGTGGCCTGTCAAAGGCTGCAAACAGTTTTGCCCGTATGTCGAGACGTTCATCAGCCCGCCGGACGAGCGCCAGGATCAGCCCCCCACGCGAACCAAAGTGATCGTAGACGGATTGCCGGCTGATTTTTGCGGCCTTGGCGATTTCCGCCAGCGACACGTCCGCTCCCCGCTGCGAGATGAGCGTCCAGGCACTATCGAGAATTTCCGCGCGCGTGCGTTGCACTCTGGCTTGACTTGACACGTGTAAACTTTCCTGCAATTTGACACGTGTAAAGTTATGGAGAAGCCTCATGGACGTCAAGCAACAGTCAGCCCAATTCGTAACCTGGTACGGCCCGGGAACCGACGGCACCAGCCCGACGGAAAGCCAATGGACGCAGATCCTCAGCCGGGCGAACGACAAACCCGTAACCCTGATCAATTTCTTCAAGCTGAATGCCGCCGCGAAATATGCGGACGGAACGACGGGCCAGACGGGCCAGGAAGCCTTTGCCAGTTATGCGGCTGCAAGCATGCCGGCCATGGAGCGGGCTGGTGGACGGTTCCTTTATGTCGGACCGTTTCAGGGCATGTTCCTGGGGCAGGACGAGGATTGGGATCTGGTCGCTATCGGCGCCTATCCCGATTTAACCGCGTTGATCGCACTCTATTCGGACAGCGCCTATCGCGAGGCCTTCCATCACCGCACGGCCGCGTGTCTGCGACAGAAGGTTCTGGTTTGCGGTGACTGACCTTTAAACGAGGCCTGCCGATTGGAGGCTAGAACGGCAGGCCGAACCAAAGAGCCGCGATGCCGAGAAAGGCGAAGAAACCGACCACATCTGTTACCGTCGTCACGAAGACGCTCGAGGCGATCGCCGGATCGACGTTCATCTTGTCGAGCGCGATCGGGATCAGAAGGCCGGAGAGACCCGCGAACAGCAGATTGATCACGATCGCACCACCAATCACTACGCCGAGCCCCGGACTGCCAAACCACATCCAGGCAGTCACCCCGATGAGGATGGCCAGGGCAACACCGTTGAACACACTCACCAGAATTTCGCGGTTGAGAACGCGCAAAAGATTGCGTGCACCCAGTTCCTGGGTGGCAATACCACGCACGGCAACGGTCATCGTCTGGGTGCCGGCGTTGCCCCCCATGGAAGCGACGATCGGCATCAGCACCGCCAGCGCCACCATGGCCTCGATCGTGTCCTCGAACAGCGCAATCACCACCGAGGCAAGCACGGCAGTGCCAAGGTTGACGACCAGCCAGGTCAGCCGCGAGCGCGCAATGGTCATCACATTATCGGAAATCTCTTCATCACCGACACCGGCCAGGGCACGCAGGTCTTCTTCCGCTTCTTCCTGGATGACGTCGACGATGTCATCAACCGTCAGAACACCGACCAGGCGGTCGTTCTCGTCCACAACGGCGGATGAAACGAGGTTGTAGCGCTCAAACCGGCGGGCGACCTCTTCCTGATCTTCCGTCGCGAGCACCGCCTGGCGAGTCTCCTCCATGATGGAAGTGACCTTCTCGTCCCGCTTGGTACGCAGGATCTTGTCCAGGTGAACGGACCCGAGCAGTTTGAACGTCGGATCGACCACGTAAATTTCGTAGAAGCTGTCCGGAAGGTCGCGGGCCTCGCGCATGTAGTCGATCGTCTGACCGATGGTCCAGAACGGGGCAACCGCAATGAATTCGGTCTGCATGCGCCGGCCGGCGCTTTCTTCCGGATAATCCAGAGCCTTTTGCAGCTGGGCCCTGTCCGCATAAGGCAGTTCTTCCAGAATCGCAGCCTGGTCGTCCTCATCGAGGTCTTCCAGAATGTAGACCGCATCATCCGAATCGAGCTCGCCCAGACCTTCGGCAATGACTTCCGTCGGCAGGTCTTCCAGAACCTGCAGACGCACCGCCTCGTCGATCTCGGTCAGCGCGGTATAGTCGAAGTCCTCGCCCAGAAGCCGGATGAAGGACGCCCGATCCTCCGGATCCAGCGTCTCGAGAAGATCACCGGTGTCAGCTTCGTGAAGATCGGCGGCAAGGTGCCTCAAGCCATCCTGATCGTTCGCCTCGATTGCCGCTTCAACAGCCGCAATGAACTCGCGATTGAGATGCTCATCCTCGTCGCGCACCGGAATGTCGGGAACGGGAGAGGCGGTGACATCAAGCTCGGATGCTTCACTCATCTGGCGCCTCCCCTCAAAACGCAACGAACTCTTCCGGCGAAAGGCACCGGACACTCCTCACCAGATCTAGCGTTTGCGGCGGCAAAGCGCCACCGGAAAAGCGAAACCGGTCCACAGACTTAACTCCGAAATGCCGGTCTGGTTCAAAAGCCTGCCAACTTTCCTTGAAGTCCTTCAACGCCTCTCGGGGCCGCTGCATCCCTTGTCCGCTGCAACGCTTCGCAAGTGATCGAGATAGTCACGCGTATCCTGTGGCAGAATGGCCTCGTCATCGGATATGCATCGCTCCGCACGGCGGAATGCGCGGCGTGCTCTTTCGCTGGCAAGACACACTCTGCCTGCAGCCAGCACCTCCTGCTCGACATACCAAAGCTGCTGGCACGTCATCGCGCCAAACCTGCCCGGATCAACGGCAGGATAAACGGAAAGTGACTGCGCAAATGCCGCTGGCGACACAAATGCAAGTGCCAGCCACACGAGAACGAACCTGGTCCGGAGGGCTTTCAGTCGCTCCGCAATGCCCTGTCTCACACCTTCACGCATGGGCGGGAAGCTGCCGATTGGTTGGCGCTGTGTCCGACGTGAGCGCGAGCGCATAGAGCAGCGCAAGCGTGACGCCATAGCGGAACGATGAATAGAGGCTGCCGGCCAAGACCATGAGCAGCGTGCTGTTCGGCATTGCGGGAAGGACGTAGGTAAAAAACAGGATTGCCGAGACGGCAGTCAAGGCGACGCAGACCAGATACGCTTTCCAGGCAATCAGCGGACGAAACACCACAAGAAACAGCACGACGATCATCGCAGCCCCTTCCGCGCTCGTCACGAGAAGTTTCCAGAGCCCCGGCTCGCTCAAGAGACGCGACAAGAAGCTGCCCCATAAAGCGCCACTCGGCACAGTGACAAGCCAGAAATCCTTTACGGCGTAAATTTCGGGGAAGAGCTGTATCAGCAACAGGCAGATGACGAGCGTCAGAATCATGCCGCGGATCACCCAGCGCCAATCCGGCCTTGCGATATCGGACATGTCATCCCTCCCGTGTTTTCTCAATGACGGACAACAACACGACAAAGCGTCATCAAGAGCCCTTCAGAACCGCTTCCACAGCCAGTGCGGACACTCGCCGCAAAGGCCGCATCACTCGACCTCGCACTCCGGCGGCCGCGTATCCATGGTCCAATCCTGTACAGGCAGGGCACCGAGTGAAGTCTTGAAGTTCTTCCCGTTCAGGACTCCCTTGCCCGTCAGAAGGTTGACGTCACACTGCCCGTTCGCATCCGGATCCAGCGTATCGTAGTAGGAATAGGTGTATCCGGCGACCCGGAAGACGCCGTTACGATAGGCAATGGTCAGGACCTGTTCCCAACGGTTGCGTCCGACAGCCGAATTTTCCGAATAGATTTTCAACGAACCGTGTTCGGTTGCTTCCATCCAGGGCTCCTGGCCGTACATGCCGCCGCGCCACACCATGTCTTTCGCATGGGCAACCTGTTTCCAGCCCTCTCCTGCGTCCGTAAAGACGTAGAGATCGGCGCCTTCTTCCGTTTCAACGAGGATTGCACGAAAGCGATTGATATCGCCGTCGACGGGAGACGTGACTGCACCGGCAATGGCACCGGCCGGGACCATTGCCTCCTGCACTTTCTCTTGTTCTTGCGCCTGAAGCGGACCTGCCAGCAAGCTCAGGGTCATCATTGCGGCGCAGGACGAAGTACTGATGGAACGGAAATTGAACACGTGCGGCTTCCTTCGATTTCGCATGAATGTGCCGGACCGGTTTTTGCCAGTAGCCCGCTGAGGCTGTTCCTTGCAGAAAAGCACATCGCAACAAACCCAAAAAGCCGGTATCTGAATTTTCCCAGAGCAATCAGGTATTTTGCGGGCAGTGCGGAAAAGCAAAAAGGCCGCCCGGAGGGGCAGCCTTTTGAGGAAGCATCGGTAGAAATGCTTCGAATATGGTGCGGTCGAGAAGACTCGAACTTCCACGGGTTTTACCCCACAGCGACCTCAACGCTGCGCGTCTACCAATTCCGCCACGACCGCATATTCGATTGTTCCCAGCGCCTCTCAGCGTCGAGGCGCTCCATGTAGCAAAAGGAATTTGGGGGCGCAAGAGGCCTTTTTGCATTAATTCACAGGCACGCGATTTTTCTTATGCAGAAATGCTTTAGTCCCTCACAGAGGGCCATCGGTGCGCATCGGCCGGATGTCCGGCGGACGCATCAGAACTTCCGTGATCGAGATGCCTATCCGCTCACCGAGCAAAACCACCTGCCCCTTGGCGACCAGCGTATTGTTGGCATAGATCTTCACATCGTCGTCTTCGGCCACATCAAGGTCGATAACGGCGCCACGCCCCATACGTAGTAACTGGTGGACAGGCATCTCGTTCTCCCCGAGAACGACGGAAATATCGACTTTGATTTCATCGAAGGTAGTCATCGGACGCCTTGATCCTTAAATAGGGCAACTGACCCGCCAGCGCTTAACCATACCACGGCATGGCAAGCCAGCTCAAAAAACAATGAAGTGTCATCCACATGTCACCCGCCGATAGAGACGCTCTTTCCCTTAGTTTTCTGCCAATTTCCGGCTCGCGCCCGGTCGAATGGCGGATTTCCGACGAACTGGTCGATTATGAGACCGCTCTTCGGGAAATGGATGAAAGGGTCCAGAGAATCATTGCCGGCGAAGCCGACGAACAGGTCTGGCTGCTGGAGCACCCCCCGCTCTACACCGCCGGCACCAGCGCCAAGGACAGCGATCTTGTCGCTCCCGACCGCTTTCCGGTCTACCGGACAGGGCGCGGTGGACAGCACACCTACCATGGGCCCGGGCAACGCGTAGCCTATGTCATGCTCGATCTGAAGCGGCGTCAGCAGGATGTGCGGGCTTTTGTTTCCGCACTTGAAGCCTGGCTCATCAGCACGCTCTGGCACTATCACATTCGCGGCGAACGCCGGGAAGACCGCGTCGGCGTCTGGGTGCGCCGGCCAGGCCGCGGGGCGACGGTCGAGGACAAGATCGCCGCAATCGGCATCCGCCTGCGCAAATGGGTCACGTTCCACGGCATCAGCTTCAACGTGGAGCCTGAACTGGATCATTTTGACGGCATCGTGCCCTGCGGCATTACCGAACATGGCGTGACCAGTCTCGTGGATCTCGGCCTGCCTGTTACCATGGCCGAAAACGACAGCGTCCTTCGGGCCGAATTTGAAAAGATATTTGGCCCCACGGTTTCCGTGTGAAGCCACTCGCGCGGTGGAGGCTTCAAACGTGTGCATTGAACTCTAGGTAATATCGAATTCAAACTCGAGTTGTAGCAAAAACAAAAAAGCAACCTCAAGAAATTCCATTGTTATTTTTGCGAGTAACATTCAAAATCGCATGAAGTTTTCATTTTTTTAGTTCAAAGACGGCTTGGAAACCGGTCGGATTTAGTATTCCTTCATTCAGATGAGCGAATACAGACACAAACCTTCTCAACCATGGGAATGAAGTTTGTGACCCAGGCTCTCTCAGTTCGCTCCCGTCGGAGCGTGATCACCAAAATCCTGCTGGCAGCCGCCGGCGTCATTGTTCTGATCTTCGCCGGCTTCGGCCTCTTCAACGACACCCTTCAGCGCAACGCAAAGACGGACGAAGTTCGCGACTACATGACCGGTGTCGGCCAGTCGGAAGTCAATATCGTCACAAACTGGTTCGAAGCGCGCATGCTGCTCATCGAGGCGTTGTCCGAACGCATTGCCAAGCAGCCCGAGGTAACGCCCGAGTTCTTCGACCTCAAGACCCTGACCAGCAATTTCAGCGCGACCTATTTTGGTGTGGAAGCAGACGGCGCCTTCAACATGTGGCCGCCGGCAGATCTGCCCGAAGGCTACGATCCGCGCGTGCGTCCCTGGTACAAGGATGCCGTCGCAAAAGGTGGACCCGTGATCACCGCCCCCTATCAGGACGCCTCAACCGGCAATCTCATCGTGACGGCTGCAACACCGGTAAAAACCGGCGGCACCCTTTCCGGTGTGGTCGGTGGTGACTTTGACATCACCACCTTGGCGAACATGCTTGCCTCGTCGAACATGAGCGGCCTCGGATACGTCTTTGTGGCTAACTCCAAGGGCACCATCCTGGTGCACCCGGACAGCAACATGATTTCCAAGCCGCTCAGTGAGCTGTTTCCCAACGAGCCGGTCAAGGTCAGTGCAGAACCGCAATACGCGTCCAGTGTGAATGGCGACCGTATTGTCCAGTTCGTTCCGGTCACCGGTTTGCCGGTCGACTGGCAGATTGGCCTCTCCGTTGATCGAAACGCCGCCTTTGCGAGCCTGACGAGCTTCCGCTATTCGGCACTCTTTGCGACCGTGATTGCAACCGTGCTGATGCTTGCCATCCTCGGTACCTTGTTCCAGACACTGCTGGCCCGTCCGCTCGCGTCCGTGACCAGTTCAATGGCCCAGATTGCGGAAGGCGATCTGGAAACCCCGGTCCTGGGCCTGGAGCGGAACGACGAGATCGGCTCGATCGCCAATGCCGTGGAGGTGTTCAAGACCAACGGCAAGGAACAGCGTCGCCTGGAAGCCGAACGCGCGACCGAGCAGGAAGCAAAGCATCGCAGGGCAGCAACCGTCGACCAGTTGCTTGGTGGTTTCAACCAGGAAATCCGCAGCGTTCTGGAAACCGTTTCCAACGCCACAGAAGAACTGGAACGCACCGCCCGCGAGTTGGCGCAAACTTCCGAACAAAGCTCGACCGATGCGGAATCGGCTGCCCGGACTACCGGCGACACTGCCGCCAATGTCCGCTCGGTTGCCGCAGCCTCCGAGGAACTGACGTCCTCTATCGCCGAAATCGCCCGGCGTGTTGAAGAGCAGGCCGGCATTTCCGAACGGGCCTCCAGCGCGGCTTCCCAGACGGATCAGACCGTACAGAGCCTGGTGGCGACCACCGACCGGATTAGCCAGATCGTCAGCCTGATCAACGACATTGCTGCCCAGACCAACCTTCTGGCGCTGAACGCCACCATTGAGGCGGCCCGCGCCGGTGAAGCCGGCAAAGGCTTTGCGGTTGTTGCATCGGAAGTGAAATCCCTGGCCAACCAGACTGCCCAGGCGACAGAGGAAATCGCAATGCAGATCCAGGCGATGCAGACAGTTTCGAACCGCGCTGCTGAAGCCATCCGCGATATCAGCAACGTCATTGCGGAAATGTCCGAGATCTCCAAGGACATCTCTGTGTCGGTTGAACAGCAGAGCCTGGCGACCAACGAGATTTCGCGAAACGTCAACGAAGTCTCCACGGGTACGGACGCCATCTCCGAGACGATTATCCAGGTCTCCAGCGGCGCTCAGTCAACCGGCCGAAACGCTGCGGATGTTCTGTCTACAGCAGAGGCACTAACTAGCGAATCCGCCAACCTCAGCTCGAAAGTCGACCGCTTCTTCGACGACATCCGCGCTGCCTGATCTGGCACAAAGGCAACTGGAAAAGGCGGGCCGTTGAGCCCGCCTTTTTTGTTGCCATACCGGCAAACAAAGCTCGCTCAAGAGCTGAGCATCAGGTGCCGGCCGCACCGCGCCCGGCTATTGAACGCAGAAACACTTTCAGCTTTTCAGTTCCACCCGGCGACCAGCCAATTGCCCGCAGCCGGTCTGTCGTCATTTCGCCTGGCGCCTGGTCCGATGCTGCCGGCACCTCAAGGTTCAAACCTGCTTCGGCCGCATAAAGTGCCAAGAGGTCCTGGCGGTCGAGCAGAAGATCCGAGACGTTGTAGATCTGAAATGGTTCTTCATTTTCCCGTCGCTCTTCCAGAACCAGGGCAACGGCAGCAGCAAGATCGTCCCCGTGAACTTCCGTTCCCCTGCGCGGGGCAATCGGAATACCGGATGCAAAATCCCTGAAAAGCCCCGACCATTTGTGGTCTGCCGAGCCTGACCCAGGGCCGTAAACACCGGTCGCGCGCAAAACGATGCCGCGCATTCTCTGGCAGCATAACGCCTTGAGTGCCGCTTCCCCTGCAAGTTTCACCTCGCCATAAAGCGTATCGGGTGCTGGTGCATCCGTTTCCGTGAGCTTTTCGCCTTGTCGGTGATCACCGTAAACAGCCCTGCTGGAGAGGAAAACGACTGTCCGGCATCCCATCTTCGCGGCCGCTTCAAAAAGACGTCGGGTACCGTCGACATTCAGCTTCCTGAACCGCTCAGGTTCGTCACCTTCACCGCCCCGGAACTTGCCGGGCTCATGGACCAGCGCACAATGAACGAGTGCATCGGCTTGCGGCAGTTGAGGATCCGGATCAGCAAGGTCATAGGCCTGAAAGGCTGCCGCGACGCCGTCAACCGGACGTCTGCCAAGAAGCGTAACCGTGCAGCCATCGTCAAGCAGCCGCTTCAGGATGAATCGGCCAACCGTTCCGCTCGCTCCCGTCAGAAGTACATGCATCAGGACGCCTGCTTTGCCGCCCACTCCAGAGGTCCTGGCAGGCCGGCCATATCGTCCGGAATGTCGACCCCGGTCGCAAAAGCCTGCCAGAGATCGATCAGAGGACGCAACTTGGCGGTCTTTTCATGCCCCTCCTGCCAGGGCTTTTCATACTGGTAATGCAGCACATGGATCTGCTTCCAGTTCCAGAGTTCCGGCAGGTTGAACCAGACATACTGGAGCGTGTTGAAGAACACCGGCAACCCGTGCCAGTCGGGAAAATAGTCTTCCAGAAACGTCTGGTCCGTGCGCCGCCAGAAGGCCTCCGGCCTGTCCAGACGCGCCAGCATGGCCTCGAACGTGGTCCTATTCGGCCGGGCGGTAAAGACACCGCTGTTCAGACGGTGGAAGTCCTGCAGGCTTTCGTAGACGTTCGGCGCTGCGCAGAACTCGGGATAGCCAAATAGCTTGTCGCAGTTCTGCAGCACGATGGCATCGGCATCGATGAAGATGACCCGGTCATATTCCTCGAGTTGCCACAGCCGCAGCTTGACGAAGTTGTCCAGAGGCGTGTGAAAGACCGGCTTTCCGCCCTTTGTGAACGGGGCCGCCTTGTGAATGCGGCCGCGTTCATGGCGCGCGTTGAAGCTTTCGCTCGTTGGCAGGCGCTCACACCGGCCAAGCCGAGGTCCGAATTCCGCAAGGGCGGCAAGATCCGCCTCACCGACCCCGGGTGTGTAGAGGACCACGAGGTCGGCTTCGGTTCCCGAATGCCGGAGCGAGCGCAGAAGCGCTTTCGCACCGAGCACATAGTCCCGGTTCGTCACCAGTGTCACATAGGCAAATGTGCTTCCAGGTGCCCTGTCGAACTGAGGAGCGTCTTGCATTCCCGGCCTCAGGAGACGGACTTCAGACGCGGATGTTCCGGATCCCGTTCGATCTCGTCGGCAATTTCCTTGGTCCAGGCGGACACTGCCGGTACTCGGCTGCGGTCGACGCGGTAAGCGAAGTTCTTCGCGACGTCCACCACCTCGCTCAACAGGCCTTCTTCCAGCGTGATCGGATTGAGGCCCAGTTCCAGGAACTGCTTGTTCTCGACGACCAGATCGTTTTCTGCCGCTTCCTTCCGCGGGTTTGGCAGATAGGCAACCTTCGCGCCTGTAAGGCGGGAGATCAGCTCTGCCAGATCCCGCACCCGGTGGGTCTCGGTCATCTGGTTGAACACCTTGACGCGGTCGCCCTTTTTCGGCGGGTTCTTCAATGCCAGTTCAATGCAGCGAACCGAATCCTGGATATGGATGAAAGCCCGTGTCTGGCCACCGGTGCCATGAACCGTCAGCGGATAGCCGATGGCTGCCTGGATCAGGAACCGGTTCAGAACCGTGCCATAGTCACCGTCATAGTCGAACCGGTTGATCAGCTGTTTGTGGCGAAGGGTCTGTTCGGTATGCGTACCCCAGACGATCCCCTGGTGCAGGTCGGTGACCTTTAGCCCGTCGTTCTTTGCGTAGAACTGGAACAACAGCTGATCCAGGCACTTGGTCATGTGATAGATCGAGCCGGGGTTGGCCGGATAAAGGATTTCCTGAGCCGCTTTGGAGCCGTTCAGGGTCTCGACGTCAACCGACAGATAGCCTTCCGGAATTGCCGCGCCGACACTGGAATAGCCGTAGACGCCCATGGTGCCGAGGTGGACAAGGTGCGCATCGAGATCCAGCTCCACCATCGCGTTGAGCAGATGGTGCGTGGCATTGACGTTATTGTTGACCGTGTAGTTCTTGTGCTGATCCGATTTCATCGAATAGGGCGCAGCGCGCTGTTCGGCGAAATGGATGATGGCGTCCGGCCGGTTCTCAGCAAGCCAGGCCTTGAACACTTCGTAGTCGCGGGCAATATCGATCAGGTGGAACCGGATTGTATTGCCGGTTTCCTGCTTCCAGATCCGGGTGCGTTCCTGGATCGAATCCATGGGCGTCAGCGATTGCACGCCTAGTTCGGCATCGATCCAGCGACGGCTCAGATTGTCGATGATATGAACTTCATGGCCCTGATCCGACAAATGCAAGGATGTGGGCCAGCCGACAAAACCATCACCGCCAAGTATCGCAATCTTCACTGAAAATCTCCCGGTTTCACGTTTCGGCACCGACCGCGCGGCACCGATTGCTTCATCTGAAAGATCAGATCATTGCGATATTTCCGTGACAACTCAACTTCGAATGTCGCGATTGATATAGAAAAGACGATTGGCCACAGCCGGTTAAGCCGTATCGCGCACCTCGAAGGCACCCGAGCAGGGCTCTACCGGCTCAAGGTCCTTGACCAGGTTTACCCTTGCAAGAGACGGCCCATGCCAGAGCACATCCAGCATGTCGACAACGGTATCGGACGGGCCTGAAAACACGGCTTCGACCCCACCGGAGCTGAGATTGCGCACCCAGCCGGCCAGTGCCCTGTCTTCAGCTTCACCCGCACACCAGGCGCGGTACCCAACACCCTGGACCCTGCCCTCAATCAGCACGTGAACGGTCAATGGATCGGCGGTCATTCAGGTCTCCGAAGTTCGCGATGCTGCAAAAGCTTAGTGCAAACCTGCCTGTTCGCAAACGTCTGCGTGTGCTTCAGGCTGTGGACACTTGCGTATCGCGCTTTTGCTCGTCCAGCATGACCAGCAGCGACGCACCGACAATCACCAGCGCACCCGGCCAGAATGCACCGCTCGGGGCAAAACCGAAAGCGAAGAAGCCGACCGCGATATTAAGCGGAAGCTTCAGGTGGTCGAAAGGCTGCACGAAAGCCGCATCGGCCTTCTGGTAGGCAAGGGTCAGCAGGTAGTTTGCCAGCACCGTCAGGGCGCCGGCCCCCACGAGCAGCCACAGCGCCGGACCGGTTGGCACGATACCGCCCTCTCCCAGCGCAAGCAGTGCATTGACCGGTGTCAGGAGCAGCAGCAGGTAGATGGTGATGGAATCGGCATCTTCAGTTGCAGTCAGCTTTTTGGTGACGAGCGAAGTTCCTGCCCAGAATGCAGCTGCCCCGACCGGCAAAAGTGCTGCCAGGCTGAAGCCTTCCGTCCAGGGCTCCAGAATCACCATGCCACCGGAGAAGCCTGCCAACGTCGCGAGCCACCGGATCAGGCCAACCCGTTCCCTGAAGAACAGCTTGGCGCCGATGATCACGAAAAACGGCGAAGTCATCACCAAGGCAATTGCCTGCCAGATCTCGACCTGCGCAAGACCGGCGACCCACAACTGGATCCCGATCACCGCAAGAACACCCCGCGCCAGATGCCATCCGATCTGATGTGTCTTCAAGGCGGAAAAGCCGCGCCGCAGGACGAATGGCAGGCCAACGAGAAGGCCCAGTGCATATTGCCAGAAGGCCGCGGACGTTGACGGCACGCCCAGTTGCATGGTCGAGGCCTGCAGGGCGCCGTTCACGATGGCAAACGAAGCCCCTGCCCCGATCATGGCAAGCGCGGCAAATATGGGCTTCTTCGAATTGTTTGACATGGGCGTCCTATCTGCGATCCGTTCCGTCATCGTTCAGAACAGTCTCAAAAGACACACGCCCACCGGCCATCATCAAATGGCGGCGGTCAAGTTCTCTCTCATCCGGACTTTCGGGCGGCTTCGTTTGACGCCACCTCAACCGTCGGCTCCGGCATCTCACCGGATCTGCTGACCTTCGAACATCTTATCCGAAGCGCTCGCGGGCTCCGGGTTTCCCCGATACCGCCGGTGGGGAATTTCACCCCGCCCCGAGAACTGCTCTCCAAGAGCTTTCAGTATCCCTGAAATAGACAGGATGCAATAGTGGAAGCATGCCGAAAGGCACCTCAACGGCACATCAGGCCACGCAAACCCGATTTCTGCCAGCCTGCTTGGCGCTGTATAGCGCTTCATCAGCCCTGGCGATGGTCTGGCTGATTTTCTCGCCCTCACGAACGGTGGCAGCCCCTATGCTGACCCGCATCGAGATGAGCTGCTGATCGTGCAAGTGGGGCACCGTTTCGACGGCCATTCGAATGCGCTCGGCGATTTCGAACGCCTCATTGAGGTCGCACCCTTCCAGCAGGCAATAGAACTCCTCACCGCCTGCCCTTGCAAAGATATGCGGCTCTTGAAGTTCACGTTTCAGCAGGCCGACAAGATGATTGAGCGCTGCATCGCCGCAGGCATGGCCGTATCGATCGTTGATCAGTTTGAAATGGTCAACGTCAAGCACAAGGATGGACAGGCTGGCTGACGTCTTTTGTGCCCGTTCCTTTGCTGCAGCCGCCAGCTCGAAAAACCTGCGACGGTTGTAGGCCTCTGTCAGGGCATCGCGCTCTGCTGCCCACTTGAGCTGTTCTTCCAGACGTTTGCGTTCAGTGATGTCGAGCATGGATCCAGCAAGGCCGTTTACCTCGCCGGAGACCCGGTCACGGGTAACAGCCTTATGGAAGGTCACCGTTCGGCGCTCACCATCAGCATAGCAAACGTCCGCCTCATAGATCTGAACACCCCCCTGCTGCATCAGCTCTTCGTCGGCCGCTTCATAGACCTTTGCCAATTCAGCTGGTGCTACGTCATAAACACTGGCACCGTTCACCTTGCTGGCCGGCAATCCGATAAACGCTTCAAAAGCCTTGTTGCAGCCGCTGTAGATGCCGGCCCGGTTCTTGAAGAAGATGGGTGAAGGCAGATTGTCGATTGCAGACTGAAGGTTATCCCTCTCAATGGCGAGATCGCGGCATTTGCGGAACAGCCCACCCTGCCGCGAGATCACGAGTTCCGCGCGTTTAAGGGCAAGCAGCAGAAGGTCCGCGTCGTCGGCGTCGACAACATCATCCACCCCGCCGTCCAGCAATGTCAGCTGAGTTTTTGCTGCCAGTTCTCCCGACGAACAAGCGATGATGAGGGTCGTATCCCGTATTCTGTGAAAATCGCAGGTCGGCAACTCCCCCGTCGCCCCGACATCCAGAAGACAGACCTGAAACGGGCAAGAGGATAGCGGCTGGACAGTGACCTGGTGCAGGACGTAACCGGCTGGAAGCGACGGCGGCGATCTTTTGGCAGGCGAGTAATACCCGACGTCAACCGCCTTTTCAGACGGTACCGACGTATTTTGGGTATCCGTTGCATGCATCCGTTCTGCCAAGGCGCACTCCTTTGAGCTTAACCTACGGGAAAATCGATAAATTCGGAGTTAAGAAAGTTTGCCGGCAGCAAGAAGCCACTCTCATTGCCGCAGTGTCGGAATGGACGCCATTAGCGGGTCGCGAAATACGCGGCGATGTCTTGAGGTCTATCTGCTATCAATACCGGATTTTCGGCGGCCAGTTCTTCACGGCTACCGTAGCCCCACAACACGCCAATGCCTGCCATTGCGTTGGCGTTTGCTCCGACAAGGTCATGCTTGCGATCACCAACCATGACCGTCTCCGACGCCTGGATGTTTTCCTCGCTCAGGATATGTGCAATCAGCTCGGCTTTCGCGGACCGCGTACCGTCCAACTCCGCACCGTAGACCTTTCCGAAAAAGTCCATCAGGCCGAAATGCTCAACGATCCGACCTGCGTAACTGTGGGGTTTTGAGGTACAGACGTGAAGAAGAAACCCGTCTTTCCTGAGTGTTGTCAGCAGTTCGGGAATACCCTCGATCAGCGAATTCTCGAACAGTCCCGTTACCGTGTAGCGCTCGCGATAAAAGGCTACGGCCTGATCCAGAACAGCCTTGTCTTCCGATCCCAGAAGAACCTTGAAGCTGTCCCAGAGCGGCGGCCCGATGCACCAGCGCAGTTCTTCCACATCAGGTGCCTGCCCCCCCATCTTTTCAACCGCATACCCGATTGAACGGGTGATGCCTTCAAAGGGGTCAGTCAGGGTTCCGTCCAGATCGAACAGAATGGTCGAAGTCGTCATGATGCCCCGCAACGTATTGAAAAAGAAAGCGGCCTGGACCGGATGGTCGCAGGCCGCTGAATATCGGCAGTATCCGATGCCTGTCAATCAGGCTGCGTTAGGCGCATCACCCCGGATCAGGAAAACTCCATGATCACGGCGTCAACGGCAAGGCTGTCACCGGGCGTTGCCTTGATGGCGCTCACGACGCAGTCGCGCTCCGCTCTCAGCACGTTTTCCATCTTCATGGCCTCAACGACGGCAAGCTGCTCACCTGCCTTGACTTCCTGTCCTTCGGCCACCGCGATGGACACCACCAGACCAGGCATCGGGCATAGCAGCATCTTCGACGTGTCCGGCGGCAGCTTCTCCGGCATCAGGGCATCCAGCTCGGCAATCCGCGGTGTCATCACTTTCGCGACGACGGAATAGCCCTGCCAGTCAAGGCGATAGCCACCGCGCAGGGTCCGGACCTGCACTGTCACATCCTTCGCGCCAACCTTGCCCGACCAGAGCGGATCACCTGGTGCCCAGTCAGCCTCCACATTGACAACGGGGCCATCGCCGATCGCGACATCGATCTCGACGGGTGTCCCCGGATACCCGGCAGCAAGCCGGATCGGAACATAGGTCTTGTCGAGCTTGATCACCCAATCTTCGCGGATGGCACCGGAATGGGCCCGCAACCGCCCGGGCAGGTGGTCCAGACGCTCGCGTTGCAACGCCCCCATGGACAGGGCAACGGCTGCAAGAACCGCATAGGCCTCGTCATCGGGAACCGCCGGCTCGAAGCCGTCCGGATATTCGTCTGCGATGAAACTGGTAGCCAACTCGCCCGACCGCCAGCGCGGATGGTTCATCAGCGCAGTCAGAAACGGCACATTGTGCTGAATACCGTCGACGTAAAACGCATCCAGAGCTGAACTCATCGCATCGATCGCCTCCGCCCGTGTCGGCGCATGGGTGATCAGCTTTGCGATCATCGGGTCGTAGAACATCGAAATTTCCGAACCCTCGACAACGCCGGTATCGTTGCGGACGGTAACACCGTTGCTGGCTTCTTCCGCCGGGGGCCGGTAACGCACAAGCCGGCCAATGGACGGCAGGAAATTGCGGTAGGGATCTTCCGCATAAATTCGGCTTTCGACCGCCCAGCCGTTCAGCTTGACGTCTTTCTGGGCAAGGTCCAGTTTTTCACCGGCGGCAACGCGGATCATCTGCTCGACGAGATCGATGCCAGTGATCAATTCGGTCACCGGGTGCTCCACCTGCAGACGCGTGTTCATTTCCAGGAAGAAGAAACTCTTGTCCTGCCCGGCGACGAACTCGACCGTGCCGGCGCTGTCGTAGTCGACGGCCTTTGCAAGCGCGACGGCCTGCTCACCCATCTTGCGGCGCGTTTCCTCATCGAGCAGAGGCGACGGCGCCTCTTCGATGACCTTCTGGTTGCGCCGCTGGATCGAACATTCACGCTCGCCCAGGTAAATCGCGTTGCCGTGCTTGTCGCCCAGGACCTGGATTTCAATATGGCGCGGGTTTTCGATGAATTTCTCGATGAAAACCCGATCGTCGCCGAAGGAAGACGCCGCCTCGGATTTCGAGCGGGTGTAGCCATCCCGCACCTCGTCCGCATTCCAGGCGATGCGCATGCCCTTGCCGCCACCACCCGCGGACGCCTTGATCATGACCGGGTAGCCAATGTCCGCTGCAATTTCGACGGCCTGCTCCGGGCTTTCTATGACGCCGAGGTAACCCGGCACCGTGCTGACCTTCGCCTCATTGGCGAATTTCTTGGATTCGATCTTGTCGCCCATCGCCATGATGGCGCGCGGGTTCGGGCCGATCCAGACAATGCCTTCCTTCGCCAGCGCTTCGGGAAAGCTGGCGCGTTCGGACAGGAAGCCATAGCCCGGATGCACGGCTTCAGCTCCGGTCTCCTTGCAGGCCGCAATGATCTTGTCGGCGATCAGATAGGATTCCGACGCCGCCGCGGGACCGATGTGAACCGCTTCGTCTGCCATTTCCACATGAAGGGCATCACGATCGGCATCGGAATAGACCGCAACTGTCTTTATGCCCATGCGGCGGGCCGTCTTGATGACGCGACAGGCAATCTCACCACGGTTGGCGACTAGTATTTTGGAGAACATGAATTTCCACCCAGCTGGACGATTTTCCATTTTGTAGGCTGCGCCACTTTGGCACGCAACTTATCCAAAGGGCGAGACGTGATTTTGCGGATAGTTGCCCAAACACTCAAAAACGGCATGCCGCGACAAGGACCAGCCAAAGGTAGTTCCGCGGAAAAGCGTCTATTTATCCGAATTTTAATAAACTTATTGCAGGAATTACCAAGGCAATGGGGAACAAATAAATGAAACGCATCCTTTCAGCGGCAATCATTGCGAGTGCTTTACTACCAACTTCCGCACTGGCGGAGACCGCAGGCAAGTGGAAGAGCGGCGAAATCAATGGCTTTACACGTTATTGGACCACCAACAACCTTGGCGCGAACTTCGTAGTCTGGTGTCATCCGAAACGTCGGATCAACGGCACCCTGCTTCATATTGATATCGACGGAAAAATGCCGCCACCACGCAGCAGGATCAAATTGATCATGGACCGCGAGATCCTGGAGCTGCCTATCAACGAGCAGGGATACGTGGAAACGGGTTGCGCAGCGTGTTCCGACAGCTTCGGCTATGTCTGGCACCGTTTGCGGTCATCCCATTCCCTTGCGGTGAAATTCCAGGACGACAGCTATGCTGGATTTTCCCTGCGCGGCGCCCAGAAAATCATTCCCGGTAACGTTTGCCCGACCGACTGGCAGAAACAACATCCCAGGTCCTGACGCATGGTGGCCTGGCCAAGACCTTGTGGCACGCCAGGCCGCTAGATTGCTTTCTTGATTGAAGGGCTTTTAACAGAACACCTGTAGTTTTGTCGGTGACAGATTACGGAAACGGCTCGATGCGCACCGCCCTCTTTTCTTTTTTCTACCTGACACTTGCCACGAGCTTTCCGGCAATCGCAGCCGATTACGGCAAGTGGCATACCGACACGGCGCATGGCTACGAGCGCTACTGGACCGAAAGCTCTTCAGGAGCACGGTTCACGATCTGGTGCCCGCCCAATCATGCCGTCAGGAACACCCTTATCGGCGTGCGCATCAAGGGTCGCAGGCCGGACCCCGGATCCACTGTCCTGGTCGAACTGGATCACAAGCTGATCAAGTTCAGGGCCGGAAACGACGGTTACATTTACAACGATTGCCCGGCCTGCTCTGACAACATGACCTATTTCTGGCACCGGTTGCGCTCTTCGGTAAAATTCGCCGTGCAACTGGAAGACAGACGCTATTCGGGCTTTTCCCTGAACGGCGTGCGAGAAGCCATGGCGGGGTCTGTCTGCTCCAGCCAGATGGCCCAGAATATGCGGTAAAATCCGGTTAGAGTTCTGACCGATGCGATTTATGTGCTCGCAATCACATTTGCGCGCCACAAGTTGGTGCACACTTCTCCTGTCACCACCTTTCCGGACCGTTCTGTTAGACTAGATCTTCAGAGCGTTCTTTCCGGTGGCAACGGCACGTCAGGAGACTTTCATGCGGAAAATGCTTCTTTGCGCAGCAGCGCTTGCCCTTCCCGGCCTTGTCATGTCGACGGCGGCCGAGGCACGTCCAGACCTTCGCAAGATGACCTGTGCCCAGGCGCAGAACATGGTGCGTCAGCACGGTGCCGTGGTCTTCACCACGGGGCAGTACACTTATTCGATGTTTGTTTCGAACCGTAGCTACTGCGACCGTAACCAGGTCCTGTTCACGCAGTTCGGCCAGACGCGGGATACACCACGTTGCCCGGTCGCGTTCGAATGCAAGGAACCGCTGTTCCCGCGCGGTCTTTCGCGTTGGGACTGACCTGACAGATAGCAAACAGGCCGGAAAATCCGGCCTGATACAATCTCGTGTGTCACTGCTGCGGACCAGCTATCGTCTTCCGGAACCGAGCGAATGAATGCAAATCGGCTCTTCTTGCTAGAGCGGAATATTGTCGTGCTTTTTCCACGGCATATCTGCCTGCTTGGACCTGAGCAGGGCCAGAGCCTTGGACACACGCCGGCGGGTGGAATGCGGACGAATGACGTCGTCTATGTAGCCGCGCTCGGCAGCGACGAACGGGTTGGCGAAACGGTCTTCGTAATCCTTCGTCCGCTTGGCGATCTTCTCCTTGTCGCCGAGTTCGGACCTGTAGAGGATTTCGACCGCCCCTTTTGCGCCCATCACCGCGATTTCAGCAGACGGCCAGGCGTAGTTGATGTCGCCGCGGATGTGCTTGGAGCTCATCACGTCATAAGCACCGCCGTAGGCCTTGCGGGTGATGACGGTGATCTTCGGCACCGTAGCTTCCGCGTAGGCAAACAGCAGCTTGGCGCCGTGTTTGATCAGGCCGCCATATTCCTGCGACGTGCCGGGCAGGAAGCCTGGAACATCGACGAAGGTCACGATCGGAATGCTGAAACAGTCACAGAAGCGGACAAACCTTGCAGCCTTGCGGCTGGCGTCGGAATCCAGCACGCCGGCCAGAACCATCGGCTGGTTGGCAACGATGCCGACAGTGCGCCCCTCGATCCGTCCGAAACCGGTGATGATGTTGCCCGCGAAACTGCCCTGAATTTCGAAGAAGTCGCCCTCGTCGACTGTCTTCAGAACAAGTTCCTTCATGTCGTAGGGCTTGTTCGGGTTGTCCGGAATGAGCGTGTCGAGGCTGGTGTCGATCCGCTCCGGGTCGTCATAGTTCGTCAGCTCCGGCAGGTCCGCACGATTGTTCATCGGCAGATAGTCGATCAGCCGGCGCATTTCCTGCAGGGCTTCGACGTCGTTGTCGAAGGCACCGTCCGCAATCGAAGACTTGGTGGTGTGGATGGATGCGCCGCCCAGTTCCTCGGCCGTCACCGTCTCGTTCGTCACGGTCTTCACCACGTCCGGTCCGGTAACGAACATGTACGACGTGTCACGCACCATGAAGATGAAGTCCGTCATGGCCGGGGAATAGACGTCGCCGCCGGCACAAGGACCCATGATGAGCGAAATCTGCGGAATGACACCGGATGCCAGAACGTTGCGCTGGAACACTTCGCCGTAACCGCCAAGGGCCGCGACGCCTTCCTGAATGCGAGCGCCACCTGCGTCGAACAGGCCGATGATCGGTGCCCGGTTCTGCAGGGCCATGTCCTGAAGCTTGGTGATCTTTTCCGCATGCGTTTCGGAAAGAGACCCGCCGAAGACTGTGAAATCCTTGGAGAACACGTAAACGGTCCGACCGTTAACCGTTCCCCAGCCGGTGATCACGCCGTCGCCGGGGATATGCTGCTCTTCCATGCCGAAATCGGTACAGCGGTGCTGTTTGAACATGTCGAATTCTTCGAAGGACCCCTCGTCCAGAAGAATTTCAATACGTTCACGCGCAGTCAGTTTGCCCTTGGCATGCTGCGCATCGATGCGGCGTTGCCCGCCGCCCAGCCGCGCGGTTTCGCGGCGTTGTTCCAATTCGGCCAGAACTTCTTTCATCCGGTCCTCCCAAAACTTGAGCTTGGATCACGCCGTAGCATGATCCCCCGACAGAGCCTAGTCAGCACATGGGCTTATGGGGAAACTACGCCCCATGAATCTTCCCTGACAAACGCCCACAGAAGCTGGACGAATGTCAGGCAAAAGCCTTTATGGCCACGCTTTGCCCGATCCCAAAACTGCCCTTGCGTTTCCGCGCGCCGGGACAGACCAGGATCACTTCAATACGTGCCCTTTTTCGAAGCACGATTTTCAAACACGAGAAATCTCATTTCAGGTCCACGACCCATTCTTAACGGAGTACATTAATGTCAGGAAATTATGTTGTTGATCATCGTGACGGCGTCATCACGCTCGCGCGCCTGCAATATTTCGACGTCAGCCAGGCAAACCTCAAGGAAGATCACAAGAACTGGCTTCGCAGAAACGTCGTTCCGCTGCTGAAGGGCAACGGCAGCATCAGTATCGTCGGGCTCTCCAGCCGCAGCGGCAAGGCAGCCTTCAACAAGGCCCTGTCGATGAAGCGGGCGAATGCCGTGAAGACGTTCCTGGAAGAATGCCTACTGTCCTGTTTTCCGTTCGATCTGGTCGACGGACTTGGCGAATCCCTGGCTGAAGAAATGGGTCAGGAAGACGGCGTTGAAGACGGACAGTTCCGTGCCGTGATGATTTACGTGCATTCCCTGCCGACACCGCCCAATCCAAAGGTCATCAAAACGCCCAAGAAGATGAAGCCCAAACCAAAGGCGGCTTCCACCTTATGGGTCGGCATCGGTGAAAGCCATTCAGGCGACCTTGTGGCTGTCGGGCGGTACAACTGGAATGGACGCCTTTACCGAGCCAGCGCCGATGACAACGGCTATGTCGACTACGTAGACCTTATGGCGGACGGCTGGAAAATCGGCGGCGGCCTGGGGGGCAGTGTCGGCGGCATCGTCATCGTGGCGCATGGTGTCAAGACGCCCAGCGAGTTCAACAAGAAGGGCGAATGGTCTGATTGGGACCTCGATCTGGCGATTGCCGGAAAGCTGGGGGACGTCCTCAAAGGCATCAAGGGCATCGGCAAGATCGTCAATACGATGGAGAAATACGAGGAACTGAGCCATGCCGCGATCGAACTCACCAAGAACAAGGGGTTCGTCAAGAAAGGTCTCTACACAATTCCGATGCTTGGCGTCGGTGCAGGCCTCCACGTTTGGACCGGGCGCAAATACGGCGACGTCTCGGTGATCTCGGTCGGCAGGACACTCATGCGCTAGCACCCTGTCTCCGGCCACCGATCCGCACACGCATCGGGCAGCAAATCAGATTTCGATCATGCTGCCCGACCTGCCCATCGACTGTGCATATTGGATTGAACACAGCTTCTGTCTGACTGAACAAGCAGATGTTACCACTCCGGCCTGGCAGGTTTTGACGGGAAGCAGACGCCCCCGATCCGGCCCCTCGTCTTTCCCGGCTATGCCAAGCAGCAAGGATGCCGTAACGTTCATTTGAGCACGTCATTTTGGCGAAGTTTGCACGCGCAAGCGGCGAAAAACACCGCCTTCAAATCCTTTTTCAGTGGTCGAAAAAAATATATTCAACCTGAGGGAACCTCAGGATTTTTCGATGAATTTCAGCTCGTTGCCTAATTTGCAGGCACTGTCGCCGCGACATTGAACTTTGACACCTTTCAGAATTTTGCCATGATTGCCCAAGAACGAAGCATCGGCAAAGGGGAGGCAATGGCGGACGAACGCACTTTCTTCAATGAAATGCTCGACGAGGCCAACAAGCCGCGCCAGCCATACGCCCGGCTCGCCAAATGGCTGGAAGATAAACCAGCCAACTTTCTGACCAAGAAGGGCCGCGACGCTGAAACCATTTTCCGCAGACTTGGCATCACCTTCGCGGTTTATGGAGCGGAAGAAGCTACCGAACGGCTGATCCCGTTTGATCCCATCCCGCGCATCATCTCGGCTCCGGAGTGGCGGCGCCTGTCTGCCGGCATCGACCAGCGTGTGCGGGCTCTGAACGCCTTCCTGCACGACATCTACCATCGCCAGGAAATCCTGCGCGCAGGCAGGATCCCGGCGGAGCTCGTGCTGCAGAACGAGGCATTCCTGCCTGAAATGGCCGGGTTCACCCCTGCCCGCAAGGTCTATGCCCACATCATCGGAACCGATCTGGTCCGCGTGTCGGAAAACGAATTCTACGTGCTGGAGGACAACACGCGCACGCCTTCAGGTGTCTCCTACATGATGGAGAACCGGGAGACGATGATGCGTCTCTTCCCCGAGCTCTTTCAGAGTCACCGGGTCGCCGCGGTGGAGCAATATCCCGAGAACCTCCTGCAGACGCTGGAAAGCGTCGCACCGGATCCCTCGAAATCTTCGCAGACGATCGTTGTCCTGACCCCGGGCATCTATAACTCCGCCTATTTCGAACACGCTTTCCTGGCTGATTCCATGGGCGTGGAACTGGTGGAAGGCCGGGATCTGTTCGTTGATGCCGGACATGTCTACATGCGCACAACGCGCGAACCGAAGCAGGTCGACGTCATCTACCGGCGTATCGACGATGCCTTCCTCGATCCGCTGACCTTCAATCCGGGCAGCATGCTCGGAGTGCCGGGCCTCTTCGATGCCTATCGCGCCGGCAACGTCACCATCTGCAATGCGCCGGGAACGGGTATTGCCGACGACAAGGCGATCTATGCCTATGTCCCGGACATCATCGAGTTCTACACGGGCCAGAAACCGATCCTGAACAACGTTCCGACGTGGAACTGCTCACGGCCGGATGACCTCGCCTATGTTCTGGATAATCTTGAGGACATTGTCGTCAAGGAGGTCCACGGTTCGGGCGGCTACGGCATGCTGATCGGTCCGACCGCATCGAAGCGGGAAATCGCGGAATTCCGGAAAGTCCTGGAAACCAACCCTTCCAACTATATTGCCCAGCCGACCCTGGCGCTGTCGGCCTGCCCGACGCACGTCGCTTCGGGTGTCGCCCCGCGCCACGTCGATCTGCGCCCCTACGTGCTGATCGGTGATCAGGTCCGCATCACGCCAGGTGGCCTGACACGGGTTGCCCTCAAGAAAGGCTCGCTCGTCGTCAACTCCAGCCAGGGTGGCGGCACAAAAGACACCTGGGTACTTGAGGACTGAGAGAACCAGATGCTCGGAAGAACCGCCTCTTCGCTGTTTTGGATGTCGCGCTACCATGAGCGTGCCCAGAATGTTTCCCGTCTCCTCGAGGTCGCCTGTCGTGGCGCCATCATCTCCCATTCGGGTCAGGAGGACGGAACCCACTGGACCTTCGCCCTCGCCTGCTCGGGGTGCGAGACCGGGTACAAGCAGAAATACGAGGAACTGAACGGCCGCAACGTGGCGGCCCACATGATCTTTTCCAAGGAAAACACCTCAAGCGTCCGCAGCTGCCTGGAACTTGCCAGGAACAACGCTCGTGCCGTTCGAACAGGCATCACGGCTGAACTCTGGGAAGCCATCAACACCACATGGATCGAGTTCACTGACGTGAACCCGCAATCCATCACCCAGGAAAAACTGCCGGACTTTCTTGCCTGGGTTAATCAGCGGGCGCACCTGTTCCGGGGCGCGCTGCTGAACACGATCCTGCGCGACGACGGCTATTTCTTCAGCCAGATGGGCAATTTCGTGGAACGGTCGGACAACACGGCCCGCATCCTCGACACGTACTACTGGACCCTGCTGCCGGACAGCGACATCATCGATGACGGTTCTCTGGAGCACTATCAGTGGTCCGCGATCCTGCGTGCCCTGTCCGGGCGGAGAAGCTACCGGTTTGCGTATCCGAATGCCCGACTGAAAGCGTTCAACATTGCCGAGTTTCTGATCCTCAGAACGGAAATGCCCCGGTCCCTTGCCCATTGCTACGACTGGATGGCCGATACCGCGGAAGACCTGGCCCAGTTCTATGGTTCGCGCGAACCAAGCCTGGACATGGCAGCGGACATGGCAAAAGACCTGGCTGAAAAGCAGATGCACGAAATCTATCAGCAGGGACTGCATGATTTCCTCTCGGATTTCATCAACAAAAACAATCTTTTCGCCCATCAACTTTGCGAAGACTACAATTTCGCCTGACCCTGGAACCCCGCAGAACCGGTGCAGCATGCGACTGACTGTCAGACACACGACCCGATACCGTTACGAGACGCCACTCGCCAACGCCATGCAGCAGTTGCGCCTGACGCCCGAGGATGGCCCGAGCCAGAGAGTTGTCGAATGGTCAATCGAAGCACCCGGCATTGAACGGGCGACGACCTACAAGGACGCCTTCGGCAACCAGGTTCACATGGTGTCGCGCAGCGAGCCGATCGAGGACGTCGAGATCACCGCCAGCGGTATTGTCGAGACGACGGATACCAACGGAATTCTCGGCCACGAACCGGATGCCGGCATCCCACCGCGGATCTACACAAGGGTCACTCCGCTTACGCAATCCAACCAGGCGATCCGCAGATTGGCGGCCAATGCGGAGGGACATGACAAGATTGCCGGTTTCCATGCTCTGATGCATGCCATCCGCGACAAGGTCGACTACAAGGTGGGCGTCACCGAGACGCACGCTCCGGCCACTGCCGTGCTGGCCGCCGGAGAAGGCGTCTGTCAGGATCACGCGCATATTTTCATCGCCGCCGCACGTTCCATCGGCGTTCCGGCAAGATACGTTTCCGGCTATCTGCTGCTGGAAGACGAACAGGCTTCGGAAGCCCATCATGCCTGGGCCGAAGTGATGATAAACGGTCTTGGCTGGACCGGATTCGACATATCCAACGCAATGTGTCCGACCGATCGCTATATCCGCTTGACGGTGGGCCTGGATTCCCGTTCAGCTGCCCCTATCAGGGGGATCCGTTTTGGCGGGCTTGAGGAAAACCTGCATGTTGAGGTCGATGTGGCCCAGGCCGCGTTCCAGCAACAGCAGTAAGTGTCCTTTCAAACCGACCGAACAGGCTCACTCCAGCAAAAGATATTAAAGGGCAACCTGCGCCCTGCCTGATGGATGCTTGCCCTTTGGGGGCTCCAGCAACGGGTCTTGGCGCAGTCTGAGGGCTTGGGAATGACCTATTGCGTTGGCTTGAAACTGGATCGCGGGCTGGTGTTCGCCGCGGACACACGCACCAACGCCGGTGTCGACAACATTGCCACCTTCAAGAAACTCCATGTATGGGAAGAGCCAGGCGAGCGGGTGATCACCCTGCTCTCGGCCGGCAACCTTGCAGTTACCCAGGCCGTCGTCTCGCTTTTGAGTGAGCACATCACGTCCGCGGAAAGCGACCGGGCGACGCTGATGACCGCAAAAACCATGTTCCAGGTTGCCCGCCTCGTCGGCAGTGCGGTTCGTGAGGTCAAGGCGATCGACGGCGAAGCCCTTGCAACAAGTGCGGAAAACTTCTTCGTCACCTTCATTCTGGGCGGCCAGATCAAGGGTGAGGAACCGCGCATGTTCCAGATCTATGCGGCCGGTAACTTCATCGAGGTTTGTGAAGACACGCCCTATCTGCAGATCGGCGAGCACAAATACGGCAAGCCGATCCTGGACCGGGTCACGCGTGCGGACATGCGCCTCGGTGAAGCGGCCAAGCTGGTGCTGCTGTCCTTTGACAGCACGCTGAGGTCGAACCTGTCTGTCGGCATGCCCATCGACATGTTGCTCTACAACACCGACAGCTTTTCCACCGACCGCCAGGTGCGCATCCAGCAGGACGACCCGTATTTCCAGAAACTGTCCCGGGGCTGGTCCGACAAGCTGCGGCAGGCCTTTGCCGATATTGAGGAATTTGAGGTCTGATCCGGCAGGAAACTGTCAGGCGGACGTCACAATCGATCAGTAGAAGCGGACCGGACCCTTCCGGAAAGTGAGTATCCATGAGCAATTCCAGCGACGTCGCCGAGCTTGATCCAACCGCATGGACCAGAGAGCCGGCTAACGAACCGCTGGAAATCAATGATGCTGCGCTCAGGGCCGTGCGCGAGATGATCAAGTCGGGTCAGCGCACGCAGCTGGTCGAACTGCTCAAGCGCTGGGACCCCGTCGACGTCATGCAATTGTTGACGCGGCTGCGCCTGAAACAGGCCCGCAAATTGTTCCAGTGGTTGCCGGCCAACCCGTCGATCAAGGTCATTGCCGAGCTTCGACCGGAATTCCGTTCGATCCTGATGGAAGAATCCACCCTTGAGCAGTTTCGGGATATTCTCGCCGGTCTCGATCCGGAAGACGCCATCGAAATTCTCAACGAGTTTCCGGACGATGTTGCAGACGAGCTGATCGCGCGCTTGCCGGATGTGGAAGACATCGCAACGCGCGGTTCCTATGCCGACGACACGGCGGGCCGCGTGATGGCCCGCAAGTTCGTCGCCCTTCCCGAAACCTGCACCGCCGGCGAAGCCGTCGCGCAGATGCGCGCGGAAGCCAGCCGCATTCGCAAGGTCTTTACGGTTTATGTGACCGATGCCGACGGCAAGCTGACCGGAACGGTGGAAGTCGGCAAGCTTCTGCTCGCGCCGGCGGACGCACCCTTGTTCAGCTTCATGAACCGCGACGTGATTGCCGTGTCCACGGACACTGACCAGGAAGAAGTGCTGCGGCTCGCCCGAAAACGCGACATGCGCACCGTGCCGGTCGTCAGCGGAGAAGGCCACCTGATCGGCCGGATCACGCCCAAGCAGCTGACACGCATCGCCTCGGACGAAGCCAACGAAGACATGCTGCTGATGAGCGGCGTTTCCTCAGAAGCCAGGTCAGATGACACGGTGCTGCGTATAGTACGCGGCCGCCTGCCCTGGCTGCTCGCCGGTCTGGTGGGGGCCAGCGTTGCTGCAACGGTGGTCGGTTCCTATGAAGACCAGTTGGCGGAAGCCGCCATCCTGGCCGCTTTCATTCCCGTCACCATGTCGATGGCCGGAAACGCAGGCCTGCAGGCCTCCGCTGTGGCGGTGCAAGGCATTGCGACCGGAGCCTTGTGGTCCGGCGATATCTTCTACCGCCTGCTGAAGGAACTGGTGGCGGCGCTCTTCAATGGCGCTATCGCCGGCACGATCCTAGGCTGTCTCGTGCTCGTGGCTTCGCTGATCGTGCCGCTGGAAGACCCGCTGCACCTTGCCCTGGCCACATCGCTGTCACTGCTGTGCGTCACCACGCTTGCGGCCATGGTCGGCGCCACCATACCAATCATTCTGGACAAGATCGGCATCGACCCGGCCATGGCCATCGGTGTCTTCATCACCTCGTCCAACGACGTCCTTGGCGTGCTCATTTTCTTTCTGATGGCAACGACGTTCTACTTGGGGTGAAGCGAATACGCTCCACACCACATCGCAGGGAAATTGTTACGCTTCTCGCAGGATCAGAACCGCCGCGTCGAATTCCTTGCGCTTGTAGGCCCGGACGAGAGCAGCTTCCGCGTCTTCGCCCCAGCGCTCGATGTTGAAGTCCTCTTCAACATGAGCGGCCGTCCAGGCGGCATCGGCGTCGAGGTAGTCTTCCAGCAGACCAAGCCCCAGGAGCGCGGAGCCTGTCAGGCTGGTGATTGTATGGAGCGCTGCGAGGCGCATCGGCGTCAGGTCGGAAAGTCGGGCCCGATAGGCGGCAAGCAGCGCTTCCGGCTGGGCAGCGTGAATGACACCTTCGATCAGCACGAAACGGCCGCCGAGCAACCCGCCTGCCCAGTCCACGACCGGATCCCACAAGCGCCTTTGGGTGTCGATAAGGCTTTGCGGATCGTCCGCGCGGTAGCACAGCGCATCATTGCCGGCAAACCGGGTGATATCGTCAGCCACTTCGCCAAACCGGATGCTGACTGCATCAAGCGCTGAATTGGAAATCCGGGTCAGCGGCATGGTGGCCGGATTGATTTCCTTCTGCTGCGCCTGCCATTCGGCGGCAACCGCTGCTGCAAGTGCCTCACTCGGCAGCAACAAGGCCGCCTTGCCCGGTGTCTTGACGGGCCTTCCGTCCAGATGGATCGCGAAACCGCCGTCCACGGCAACATGGGTTGCTTCCTTGTAGAAACGCTTAGGCAATTCGCGCCTGGAGAGTTCGCGCGCCCGCTGCTCCGGATCCTTGGCCGCATCTTCCTGCAAAGTTTCAAGAAAGTCGCGCATCACATTGTTTCCTTGTCGAAATCCAGAAGTTCACCAAGTGCCAAATCCAACTCGGCATAGGTCCGGATGATCTTGTCTGCACCATCAGCACTCAGCCGGTCATGATCATGATAACCCCAGGCAACACCCAAGGCATGTGTGCCGGCGGCCTTGGCCATCGCCATGTCAAAACCGGTATCACCGATCATGATGGTTCGTGTCCTGTCCGCTCCGGTCTCCGCCATTGCCCGCAGCACCATGTCCGGATGAGGCTTGGAGGGCGAGGTATCAGCGGTCTGGACGGTCACGAAGCGTCCATGCAGATCATGGGTATCCAGCATGTGCTTGACCCCACGCATCGCTTTGCCGGTGGCAATTCCAAGAAGGACATCGTCACGCGCATTCAGCCGGATGATAGCCTCGCGAGCACCCGGATAAAGCGGGTCGAGATCCAGCCCTTCACTCCTTCGAGACCACTTGGCCTGTTTATACGCGTTGGACATCACCGGGATCTTGTCCTGGTGTTCAGGTCCAACGAGATCCAGAAAAGCCTCGTCCAGCGACCGTCCGACGATTGAGAGCGCCGTTTCCCGGTCAGGCATGGGCAGGCCCGCAGCCTCGAAACCGACCTGCAGGCCCTGCAAAATGGTTTTCTGACTGTCCACCAGCGTGCCGTCGACGTCGAAGATGATCAGATACATGGGCATCCTGTGCCAAGCGAACGGAAAGTAGCCCGCATGTGCCGGGTTTTCCCCCGGGGGTCAAGAGCACATTTGACACTGCGCCGGATTGGAAGTTTTGCCGACATCTACGTCATTGATTGGTAAATTCAACAATAGGCAAAGGCTTCCACAGTCTGCGGCAAATTGACGTTCAATCTTTGGATATCGCCAATTTTGAAAAACCGCCCGAAAATTGCCTCTTTAGAGTGATTACCGGTCTCTTGGCCGCTTGCATATTTATCGTAAAGAACTTGGTTACCATGATCGACGATACTGCCGCAGGCGGGTGGGCATGAACGTTTGGGGCAAGATTGTCACCAAAGGATACGAATTTGGAGCGCGGTCGAACAAGACCGGCGTAACAGAGTGGTTTTGTCTGAATGATTCAGAAGAAACAAAAGGTCGGCCTGAAGGGGCAAGCAAAATCCCGGAAGACCAGCCGGACTTTTTATACGATCCTCGCGGGGGCAACTTTGGTGATATCCGGCTTGGCCGGAACCGCCACTTATCTTGGAACCTCGATCGCCCCGTCTCAATTTGTCGCTGCCGGCACTGAGCCGCAGGAGAAATTGACGCTTGCGCAGACAACCCCTGCCACAGCTTCTCTTGGTCTGGCCCCGATAGCGCTGACAACGAAAAAACGGCAAAGCGCCGAAGCGGAAGCCGCTCTTGCAGCGGAAAAAGCCGCTGAACAGGCAGCAGTAATAGCTGCGAAAGCAGAAGCTGCCCTCAAGGCGGAAGCGGCGGCACTCGAAGCTGAGGCTAAAAAGGCTGCGAAGGTGGCCCTTGCCGCCAAGCTCGCAAGGCTGAAACTCGCCCAGACACTGCTGGCCCATCGAGCTGCTTCAGAAACCACAAGTGTTGCCGCGCTCGATGAACCGGCAGCCGATGGCACTGCGCCGAATGTCGAGGTCGTAGCGTTACAAAGCGTCGGCACCACGGCTGAAGCAGAGACGAATGTTGCTGCAAAGCCTGAACAGACGGCCGTGAACATTGCCATGGCTGCAGGTAATCCGGCCAAACCCGGCGCCATTCTGCCGCCGACCCCGGACATGAAACCCGAACCGCCGCGCCGCAGCGCGCCTGTGGTTGCAGAAAACCGTTCTGAAGGCAGGGAAAAGCCTGAACAAGCGTCTCCCGTTCTGGCCTATGCAACGCCAGGAAATCCCGAAGAAGACGAAAACGGAGTGTTCGGCGGTCTCGGCAAATTGTTCGGCAGCGCCAAGCCCGGACTTCCCGGTGCAGGCAGCAAGATCGCCGTCTATGACATCAGCGCCGCGACCGTTCACATGCCGGACGGCACCAAGCTGGAGGCTCATTCCGGCATTGGACACCGGATGGACAATCCGAAGTTTTCGCACGTGAAGATGCTCGGCCCGACGCCGCCCAACATCTACAACTTGAGAATGCGCGAACGGCGCTTCCATGGCGTGGAGGCCATTCGCATGCTGCCGCAGGACCGTGCTGCCATGAAAGGCCGTGACGGCATGCTGACCCATACGCGTCTGCTGCGCCGCTCCATTGGGTCCCATGGCTGTGTTGCCTTCAAGGACTACAACAAGTTCCTGAACGCATTCAAACGCGGCCACGTGAAGACCTTGATCGTCGTTCCGTCGATGGAAAAGCTGCCGACCTATATGGCAAAACTTCAGCGGAGCACCGGAGCCTGACCTTGCAGGCAACTGCCGGATTGGATATGCCTTCTAAACATCCCGTTTTCAGTCGAGAGCGGGATGTTTCATCGTTTTGAGGCCGCCAGCACGTTCTGGTCTGACGGCGTCAATCAGGCAACTGCCGTTGCAGCATAGCGCCCTGCCCGCCCGGAGCTTTTCTTGACCAAGATCATCCTGTTGCTGCTGTTCATGATTGCCGCGATCCAGGTGATCAAACCGCTTGGCTGGCCTGGTCTCAGGAAACGCTCGGATGCCTGGAAACTGGTGGCGGGCGTTGTGTGCATCACCTTTGCGTCGGTGATCCTGGGTGCACTGTTTCAGGGCGTTTGATTACGTCCACCAGGTTTGCAAACATCCGACAGTAAGCTCCCCATCAAATGCTACGATCTGACGACGCTCCAACTCTACATCTGTTTTGCGGCAAGGTTGCTTCCGGCAAGTCGACATTGGCGGATCGCTTTGCCGAGCGTCCCGGCAACATTCTCCTGCGGGAAGACGTCTGGCTATCCGGTCTCTACGCTGACCAGATGTCCAGCCTCGCAGATTTTGTCCGCTGTTCGTCACTCCTGAGAAAAACGATAGCGCCGCATGTGGCTGCCCTGCTGGAAAGCGGTCTTTCCGTGGTACTGGACTTTCATGCCAACACGAAAGAAAGCCGGCAATGGATGCGCGCCATTGCTGACAAGGTCGAGTGCAAGCATCAGCTTCATTTTCTCGATGTGCCGGATGAAGTCTGCAAGGAACGCCTTCGCCAGCGCAATGCCGCCGGCAAGCACGAATTCTCGGTGTCCGAGGCCGAGTTCGACCGGATCTCAAGCCACTTTCAGCCACCGGCGGAAGACGAGAGCTTCAATCTAAAGGTCTATCCCGCCGCCGGCAGCTAGGCTTCTGGCAAAGCAGAGAAGCGCTATCAGCGCTTGTTGAGCGCGTCGTCCGGATCATCCACTTCCGGATCATAGTCCGTCGCATCAAATCCGAGCAGATTCCAGGTCTGCTGCATGTGCGGCGGCAGCGGCGCCGAAACATCGATCGTGCCATGGCCCGACGGATGCGGGATCACGATCCGGCGCGCCAGCAGATGCAGGCGGTTCTGGATACCACCCGGCAGCTCCCAGTTCTCGATATTGAAATACTTGTCGTCACCGATGATCGGATGGCCGATATGGGCCGCATGTGCGCGCAACTGGTGCGTTCGACCCGTCACCGGTTTCATCGTCACCCAGGAAAGCTTCTGGCCGGACTTTTCGAAGACGGAATAGAGCGACACGGCGTGCTGTGCCTCATCGTCGCCCTGACGCACGATCTGCATGCGTTCTTCGCCGTCATTTCTGGCCAGGAAGGTGGAAATGCGGCCCTGAAACGGCTTCGGAACACCCGCCAGGATTGCCCAGTAGATCTTCTGTGTATTCCGGTGACGGAAGGCCTTTGTCAGTTCCTGCGCGGCCTGACGCGTACGGGCAACCAGAATGATGCCGGAGGTCTCACGGTCAAGACGGTGCACCAGACGCGGCTTGTTGCCCTTGCGGTCGGTATAGGCGTCCAGCATGCCATCCAGGTGGCGCTTGAGGCCTGAACCGCCCTGAACAGCAAGACCTGCCGGCTTGTTGAGCACCATTACCTGGCTGTCTTCAAACAGCAGCATGTCCTCAATGGCCTTGCGGTCGTCAGCAATCAGCTTGGTGGATTTCGGCTTGGCATTCTTCTTGTCGTCCGCCGGAAGTTCCACCCCGAGAGGTGGAATACGGATCATCTGCCCCTTGGCGATACGGGTGTTGGTCTCGGCACGCTTGCCGTCGACACGGACCTGCCCCGTACGCAGCAGTTTCTGCAGATGACCAAATCCAAGGCCCGGATAATGGGACTTGAACCAACGGTCGAGGCGCATGCCCGCCTCATCGGCGGACACTTGTTTCTGTTCAATCGCGGACATGTTTTTCTCAAATTCGGCATCCGGCCTGCCGCCGTGACGCGCATCCATCGCCCCTGCATCAAGGCGGGGGGAAAATTCGTTCCGCAGCGTATAGGCGGAATCGGCCCGAAAGGGAAGGAATTCTTAAGTTGCGACCTGGCGCATGATCATCAGTCCGGCAAACACGGCAAGAATGGACAAGGCGACAGAGGCAAGAACATACATGAGTGCCAGATGCGTGTCGCCGCGCTCCCATAGCACTGAGGTGTCGAGCGAAAACGCGGAGAACGTCGTGAAGCCGCCGAGGAAGCCGGTCGCCACGAAATAGCGCAATGACTGCAGGTTGCCGGTCTCATGGCGAACCAGCCAACCGATGAAAAGCCCCATGGCCATTGAGCCGACGACATTGACAGTTAGAGTTCCGACAGGAAAACCCGGCCCAAACAAACGGAGCGTCGCAAGCGACACCAGATGACGTCCGCCCGCACCCAGACCACCGCCCAGCATCACCAGCAAAAGATGTTTCAAACCGTCGCCTCGCTTCTAACTGGTCCCAGCCGTCCCTGAATACGCTGAGTTCAATCCATGCATGGGTGAACCATCACGGAATCTGCCGGGCCAGGGAAAGCCCTATTCGCCGGGAGCCGCCGGCTTTGCAGCCGATTTTTCGCCCATCTGTTCAAACACCTTGACCTGTTCATCGTACTTCGGGTCGATGGTGCCGCAGACACGGTCCCAGAACGAAAAGAAATTGGCGTAATTGTAGCGGAAGCGCGAATGGTGCTGGTCGTGAAAAGTTACGCAGACCATCGGCGAAGGCATACGCGACATCGGCGACGCCCAGAATTCGAAACCGGAATGGCCGATTGTGCCATTGAAATGGTCCCACAGCCGGTGAACGATGAGCACGGGGATCGGGATCGGCAGGAAGATGACCGCCCACAGATAATAACTCTGCATGACAAAGGCATCGACCAGATCGTCGGAATAGGTACTCCAGACAGTCGGCGCGACCGAGCGGTGATGCTCGGCATGAAAGCGGTACATCGCCTTCGTATGCATGAACCGGTGGCCCCAGTAGAACCAGGTGTCGAAAGCTAGGATGGAAACGACAAACATCAGGATTGCCGACCACCAGGTCAGCTCCAGCGGCGCGACCAGGGTCCAGCCCTTCATCGAAAGGAAGATGCCGCCGGCAAGACAGCCCGCGGTCACGGTCAACGAATAGACGCTGGCCCGGATTTCCTTCCACATGCGCTTTTCACCACGCCGATTCTGCTGAATACGCCGCTCCGGGTGCCGGTCCTGTATCTTCACCAGCACCCAGCCGGTCGCAAAATACAGGAACACGTTCACAGCGTAGCACGCCGCGTAAATCGGCAGGAATTCAAGCAATATCGTCAGCGCCTGATCGAGCATATCTCTTCATACATCCATTTGGTCGGTTGGCTGACACATGTGAGTACTGTGCGGGCTTACCCGGTTGCCTTGACTTTCGTTTCTTCCGAATCCGGAATTTCCCCGGTCTCTTCCATGGACCGCACCAGCACATCGTACTTCGGATGCACCGTTCCGCAGATCCGGTCCCAGAACGAGAAGAAGTTACCGTAATTGTAGTGAAACTGCGAATGATGCAGATCATGGAACGTCGTGCAAATCAGCGGCGAAGGGAATCTCGACGACTTGGACGCGAAATATTCAAAGCCCGAATGGCCGACCATGCCTGAAATCTGGTCGAACAACCGCAGGGCAAAAACGCTCAAGGCCGGCACCGGCAGCACGAACCAGACCAGAAAATAGAAAAAATGCTCGATCAGGGTGTCGACCGTGGTCGAGCTGTCGTTGCTCCAGACCGTCGGTGCAATCGAGCGGTGATGAGGCACATGGAACTTGTAGAGCGACGGCCAGTGAAGAATCCGGTGCCCCCAATAGAACCAGGCATCAAACAGGACGAAGCAAACGGCGAACATCAGCGGAAACGACCACCAGCTGAGTTCCAGCGGAGCGAACAGCGTCCAACCCTGGGTCTGTGCGAAAAATCCGGACGACAGCAGGACGGAAGATGTCGCCAACGCCTTCATGGAGGCACGGATTTCCTCTGCCTGGCGTTTCATGCCGTCGCGGTGTTTCTGGATCCGCCGGTCAGGATGACGGGCATTTATCGCGATCATTGTGAACCCGGTCGCAAAATAGACCGCCACCATGGCCGCATAGGTGAGCGCCAGAACGATGAGGTAATCGACGAGTAGCCCCATCATGATTTTTCCTGTTTGCCGGTGCCGGCATAAAGCGCTTCGAACCCTTCCACCCGCTCGTCATAGGTCGGATGGATGGTGCCGCAGAACCGGTCCCAGAAGGAAAAGTAGTTGGCGTAGTTGTAGACGAAATACTGGTGATGCTGGTCGTGGTAGAGCGTGCACAGCAGTGGCCAGGGTTTGCGTGCGCTCGGGCTTGCGAAATGCTCATAGCCGCAATGGCCAATGGCGGCCGACACCTGGTCGAACAACCGGTGGCCCAGGAAAACCAGCGGCGGAATAGGCACAACGAATAGCACAAGCGCATAATAGGAATGGGCGAACAGCGTATCCACACTGGAGCCTGCATCGTTGGACCAGACTGTCGGTGTCACCGTCATGTGGTGCGGCTTGTGAAACCTGTAGAACATCTTGGTGTGCAGGATCCGGTGCCCCCAGTAGAACCAGGTATCGTGCAGGGCCAACGAGATGACGAAGAACAACGGCACAGACCACCAGGACAACGCGACAGGGTCGAACAGCGTCCAGCCACGCAGCTGGGCATAAAGGCCGATGGAAAGGCAGCAGCTCGTGATCGACAGCTGCCCCATGGAAGATTTGATATCGCGCAGGGCATCGTGGGTCGGCTGGCGCTTCTGGATCTTGCGGTCAGGGTGACGCCTGTTCATCACCGTCATGGTCAGGCCGGTCGTGAACAGCACGATCAAGCTGGAAGCGTAAAGCACCAGAAAGAAACCCAGAAACACCTCCGGGCCGGTCCCAAAATGTTCGGCAATAAAAGTCATCAACTCAAATATCCACGCGCAATTCCCTGGCCACTTTTGTGCGTAGCGAAAGAGCGGACCTCACGTCAAGGAATGACTTGCCAAATTATGAATATTACCCGGTCAGACGCTTTCCGTCACATGAGCGAAATCGGGATAGATCGACCGGACCAGCTTGTCGACCCGGTCTATTTCCTCTGGAATATCAGAAAGTTTGCCACGTTCTTCTTCCAGAACCGCCAGAAAGATCCGCGCGCGTGCCTGGTTTACCTGGATCTGCGGCAAAGTGCCCTCACCTGCCGCAGACAGCACGATGCTGACCAGCCTGTCGGCGGCGTTGAGACGTCCCCACAGATAATCATGTTCCCGCCAGCCGCGATTGAAGAAGGCACCGAACGTATTCAGGGACTTGCCCTTGAGGTCGAAACCTTCCGTATAAAGGCTTGCCGCGTCGGTCGGGCTGATGCGGTCGACCAGGATTTCCGTCACCTCCGAGAAGTCGTTGCGCTGCAACACGGGAAAGGTGATCAGATCGAAAAAACCGAAGCCGATATAGGTTCCCATCAGGGATGTGTGACGGCTCTTGTCGAGTAGATTTCGGGCCGTCTCGGCAAAGAGTTCGTCCTGAAGCCTGTCCAGATCGGCAAGCCCCATCATCTGTGTCAGGGATTTCAGCATTGGCTGGACATGCTCGGCAGCGTCCGGACCACCCGCCTCCGCTGCCCGAACGAACGTTTCGGCGAGTTCCCGGCTGCGGCCACCGAAAAACCGGTCATTCCAGCGCCAACCCAGATGATCGATCTGCTCGTAGAGCAATCCCTTCATCTGATCGAGCGCCTCGAAATTGGGCGGCGGTAAGTCGGAGCCCGGACGATAGTGATAGAAGCCGTTGAGCTTGCGCACCGCAAAGCGAAGCCGGCGTATCCGGTAGTCGACATCCAGCCCGCGCAACAAGGCAACAACATGCGGGTCCGTGCGTCCCAGGATGTCCTTGCTCTCGGCTGTCAGGCGGCTGGTATGACGCGAGTACAGTCCCAGAAGGGCTTCTTCCTGACCACGTGCACTGTCCAACCCGCTGAGCCGCGCCGTCAGGCCTGCCAGCCGCTCAGCCAGGGAATGAAGTTTCAGGGACTGATAATTGAGAAAGGCGAACCCTGCCTGCTCGAATGCGGCCACGGTTGCCTGCTTCCGGCATAACGAAAGAATGTCAGGTGTCACCCGGCGCCGCTTTGGCAAAATGCCCGCCACCGCCTTTTCCACCATCGGCCCCGCATCATCGATCAGCTGCGACAGCCAGCGGCTGCGCCGGTTGTTCTGTTCAAGCTCTTTCAGATCATCGCCGATGGGCTCATTGCGCGGGATATGAGCGAGCGAAGCAAGGATCACGCGGAAGAACCCGGGCAACTCCGAAACGGTGCTATCCGTTTCGACCGGAACCACCGGTGACGGATCCACATAGATCAGCCGCCGGGCAACTTCGCGCACCGCCGGTCGATCCTGAATAACGTCAATCACCGGCGCAAAGGGCTTGTTCATGACGACGCTGCCATCGACAAAACAATGCTGACCGGCTGTCTCGGAGGTCAGGTTCAGCCCTCTTGCAAGAAACGCATCCCGGTTGCGCCACGTCAGGTCGTGATCGACCAGCACCCGCTCCATTTCCGCAACCGTTGCAGGAGGGAACGCCCCTGGAAACGAGGACGTCGCGCGAGCCGCAAAGACAATTTCCGGAATGCTGTCGGCATCGAACTGGCTTTCGATATCTCCTGGCATTCTGTGCGCGGCATGGAAACTCAGGATCCGGCGATGATCCCACTCCTCGACATAGTCCGGATCATCCAGGTGAATGCGTCGCTTGATGCCGTTGTAATCGGTGATCGTCACGAACAGGTCGAGCGTCTGACCACGCGGGATCAGACTGCGGCCGGGCACGGCACCGTCCTCCATCTTCTGGCAGGCATCCAGCATCCAGCTGATGAACCGTTCACCGGAAAACGGCGGTGTGAACCAACGCGCCTGCATGAACAGTCGCAGCTTCTCGCGCGTTTCCGCGCTTTCTATCTGCTTTGTCAGCCGTGTGGAAATCAGCTGATCCAGCACTGGCGAAATGGAAATCTTCAGGTATCGGGACAGACCGGCCTGTGGCCGGGCCAAACGCGTGACATCGGCATTTTCCAGCCACATCTCGCTATGGCTGTCGAGTGGCAGGTCGTGGGTGATGGCCCGCGCAAGCATGATGCCGTTGACGCCACCTGCAGACGCACCGGCAATTGCGTCAACCACCACCCGGATGTCGGCAACGGAGGACAACAGATCGAGCAGATCCTTGTAGGCGCTTTGAACCGGAGGAAGCTCCTGATCGGGTATTTCCTGGGCAGAACCGTTCGACTTGCGGTCAAGACGAACGCTCGACGCCCGAACAAGATTGAGGATTTCCCGGCTTACGCCATGCATGTAGATGGCAAGCGAAACGCCGCCATAAAACACCAGCGCCAATCTGAGTTCGATTTCCTTCATGAGGTCACCGTGGGGAACATGTTGAAGTCCTAACACGAAAGAATGGCTACTATCTTTATGCGGCGGACCTTTCCATTCGCCAATCAAGACATGGCGGAACTATGCTCCCGCCCGATCACTTCTATGCAAACATGGTTTGACGACGAGGCTTGCCGGGAACTTGGCGCTCTGAAGCCTGCTACGATTTTCCCCCGCCTGACCTGTATATTCCGCTAAGATAGTTCATGGATCCGACAGTGATTCTTTAAAGTTCAGCATTATAAAACAGACAATGAGACCAGACCTTTTCGACGCGGAATGAAATGGCCAAGAGTGTAGATACAGCTGCCCAAAGCTCCGATGATACCGGGCAAGCCGACCAGACGACCTCGCTGCAATCCCTGCAGGAAGAGAACGACTATCTGCGATCCGAGTTGGAAGATCTGCGCCTCCTGTACGAGGCGACCATCGAGCATGGCGAAGCGGTCGAGGACCAGCTGGCGGATCAATCCACCAAGCTCGAGGCACTTTCGCGGCAGCTCGCCAAATACCTTTCGCCTCAGGTCTATCAATCCATTTTCGAAGGCCGTCAGGAAGTCAAGATTGCGTCCACACGCAAGAAACTGACGGTTTTCTTCTCCGATATCGCCGACTTCACCGAAACGGCAGACCGGCTTGAATCAGAAGAACTCACGGCAATCCTCAACCAGTATCTGACGGAGATGTCGAATATCGCGCTGCGCTACGGCGCTACCATCGACAAATACGTCGGCGACGCCATCCTGATCTTTTTCGGTGACCCGGAAACACGTGGTGTGACCGAGGACGCGCTTGCCTGCGTACGCATGGCCATCGACATGCAGGACCGGATGAAGGCCCTCCAGGGTGCCTGGCGGGAAGCCGGTATCTCCAAACCGATGAAATGCCGCATGGGGATCCATACGGACTATTGCACCGTGGGCAATTTCGGCAGCGAAGATCGGTTGGACTACACCATCATCGGGCGTGGCGTGAACACGGCCTCCCGCCTGGAAAGCCTTGCCACACCAGGCTCTATCCTGATCTCCTTCGAAACCTATTCGCAGGTGAAAGAGCAGATCAAATGCGCTGAAAATGGTGAAGTCAACGTCAAGGGCATTGCCTATCCGGTCTCCACCTACGAAGTAATCGGGCTGAAGGACCCCGTACCGGTCAAGGATGATCTGGAGGTCGACCTGGTGTCCCGCCAGCTGGACAAGATTTCCGACACGATGGCACCGGAAGACCGGGACAGGCTGATCGCCACACTCAAGAGCGCCCTCGACCGTCTGACATCAACCGAAACCGCCTGATCTTTCAGGCTACTCGGATCAGCCTCGTTCCTTGCGCCGCTTGTCCCAGAACTCCAGGCGTTTTCTCAGTTCCCGCTCAAATCCTCTCTGGGGTGGGTCGTAATAGGTCTTGCGGCCTAACTGCTCTGGAAAATAGTCCTGACCGGAAAAGCCGTCGGGAGCATCGTGGTCGTATTGATAGCCGTCGCCGTACCCTTCCTGCTTCATCAGCTTGGTGGGCGCGTTGAGGATATGCTTGGGCGGCAGTAGAGAGCCGCTGGATTTGGCATCCCGCATCGCCGCCTTGTAGGCCACGTAAGCACCGTTCGATTTCGGCGCCGTTGCAAGATAGATCACCGACTGCGCAAGCGCCAATTCCCCTTCAGGCGACCCGAGCATCTGATAGGCATCGCGGGCCGCATTGGCCTGCACAAGCGCGTTGGGATCGGCAAGACCGATATCCTCGACAGCCATGCGGATCAGGCGGCGCGCGAGATAAAGCGGGTCTTCTCCGCCGTCCAGCATCCGGCAGAACCAATAGAGGGCGGCATCGGGATCCGAACCGCGCACGGACTTGTGCAATGCGGAAATCAGATTGTAATGGCCGTCGGCACTCTTGTCGTAGATCGGCGCCCGCCTCTGGACAATTTCCTGCAGGCGCTCGGCATCGAAGACCTCGTCCTCTCCTGCGGCGCGCCAGACATCTTCTGCCAGGGTCAGAGAAGAGCGGCCGTCGCCATCGGCCATGCGGATCAGCACCCGTCGGGCTTCCTCGTCAAGCGGCAGCTTACGCTCTTCCAACGCCTCTGCCCGCGCCAGCAGTTTTTCGATCGCATCCGCGGAAAGGGAATGGAACGTCATGACGTGAGAGCGCGACAGCAAGGCCGCGTTAAGCTCAAAGGACGGGTTTTCCGTGGTCGCACCAACCAGCGTGATCGTGCCGTCCTCCATCACCGGAAGGAAGCTGTCCTGCTGCGCCCGGTTGAACCGATGGATCTCGTCTACGAAGAGCAGCGTTGCCCTGCCGCTCATGCGCCGGGCGCGAGCCGTTTCGAACACCTTCTTCAGGTCCGAAACACCGGAAAAGATCGCCGAGATCTGTTCGAACGCAAGGTCCGTTTCATTGGCCAGCAACCGGGCAATGGTTGTCTTGCCGGTACCCGGTGGCCCCCAGAAGATCAACGAACCAAGCGTCCGCGTCTTCAGCATGCGCGACAGCGTGCCTTCCGGCCCGAGCAGGTGATCCTGCCCGACCACATCGGCAAGTTTGGTCGGTCGCATCCGGTCCGCCAGTGGCCGCGGGCCGGACTGGCTTAGTCCGGAAGCTTCGAACAGATCGCTCACACTGTCTCCTAACCGCGCAGGATGAGCTGTGAAACCTTGCCGTCCCGCTCGATATCGAGCTGCCAAACACGCGGTGGCTTCTTGGTGATACCTTCCAGCATTTCGGTGGTCTCGACGGTTTGCCGGTTGATGCCCCGGATGATGTCGCCCGGGCGAAGCCCCACACGGTCCGCAGTGCTGCCGCGCTTCACTTCGGCAATCACGACACCGTCGAAAATCCCTTCCATTCCAAGTTCCTCGGAAACGGCAGGCGAAAGGTTCATGACCGTCGCGCCTTCGAAAGGCGAATAGTCGACAAGTTCACGTGTATCCCGTGGAATGGTTTCGGGAGCCGGCTGCAGTGATACGGTCACATGCTGTTCCGCACCGTCCCTCAGGACAACAAAATCGGTCTGTTCGCCAATCATCTTTGTTGCAAAACGATAGCCGAAGGAATTGGGATCGGTCACTTCCTTGCCGTCAACCGCAATCACCAGATCGCTGACCCGAAGCCCGGCCTCAAAGGCAGGAGACCCATCAAAGACTGCCGTTACAAGCACACCGCGTGGCCGGTCGAGAGACAGCGCTTCCGCGATTTCGGCATTCACCAGCTGCACGGTCGCCCCCAGCCATGGCCGCTGCACCTTGCCGCCATGATCTGCAGCTTTCGCTACGAAACGCGCCATATGCGCCGGAATGGCAAAGCCGATACCGTTGGAGCCGCCGGAGCGAGAATAGATGGCCGAGTTGATGCCAACCAGCTTGCCGGTCATATCAACAAGCGCACCGCCGGAGTTGCCCGGGTTGATTGCAGCGTCGGTCTGGATGAAGAACTGAAAGTCCGTCACGCCGACCTGCGTGCGAGCCGTGGCCGAGACAATGCCCTGGGTAACCGTCTGGCCGACACCGAACGGGTTACCGATGGCAAGCACGATGTCGCCGACTTCAAGGCTGTCGGAATCCGCAAAGTCGATGCTTTCGAAAGGTCCATCACCCCGGATCTTCAGCACCGCGAGGTCGGTACGTTCGTCCATGAGAACGATATCGGCATCGAATTCACGACGGTCGTTCAGGGCTACACGAACGTCGTCCGCGTCCTTGATCACATGATGGTTGGTGATCACCGTACCATCACTCGAAATGATGACGCCGGATCCAAGGGACGATTCAACCCGCTGCCGTGGCCTGTCGTTCCCGCCGGGCTGGCCGAAGAACCGGCGAAAGAAGGGATCGTCCATGAAGGGCGACACTTGCCGACGCTGGACCACCTTACGGCTGGCATAGACGTTGACCACCGCCGGCGCGACCTTTTTCACGATTGGCGCGAAGGAGAGTTTGATCTGCGCATCGCTTTGCGGAACAAGCCGAAGATCGGCCGGAGACGGCTGCACAGTCTGCGAAAGCGCAGCAGACATACCGATCAGGCCGGCCAGGCCCGCTATGACAAGGGAACGCGTAAAGCTGGTCAGAACCAGGCGCATGGCGGGTGCCTCTTTTTCGAATCTTCTCATATCCATCGCGATACATGGCAGATAGGGAGGAAAAGAGGCAAATACAAAAGGGGCCGCCGGATTTCCGGCGGCCCCTTTTTCATCATGCAGGCTTACTTCAGGCCGAACGAACCTGCGCAAGGAAGCTGCGCACTTCGTGATCCAGTTCTTCAGCTTTCGATGCCATGTCCGCTGCTTCTTCGGAGAAGTTCTGTGCAGCCATGTTGGTATCGTTCGACAGAGAAGAAACGTTGCGGATGTCCTCGGTAACCTTGGAGGTTCCACCGGCGGCCCGTTGAGTGTTCTCTGCAATGCCCTGCGTCGCATAGCTCTGCTCGGTAACAGCTGCAGCAACTTCGCTCACCGACTTTGTAATCTCGTCGATAGTCTTCTGGATGTCGCCGATGGCATCAACCGCATCGTCGGTCGCCCCGCGGATGGCGTCGATCTGCTGCTGGATTTCGCCGGTTGCCTTGCCTGTCTGGGACGCAAGGTCCTTGACCTCGGAGGCAACCACCGCAAAGCCCTTGCCGGCTTCACCGGCACGTGCGGCTTCGATGGTGGCGTTGAGGGCCAGAAGGTTGGTCTGGTCGGCGATATCGGAAATCAACGTGACGACTTCGCCGATCCGGTTGGCAGCTTCCGCAAGCGACCGCACCGTATCGTTTGTCGTTTCCGCACGTTTGGTTGCTTCGGCAGCAACGCTGGAAGAGCGTTCGATCAGCGTCGAGATTTCCTGGATCGAACTGGAAAGCTGATCGGAAGCTGCTGCGATCGATTCCACTTCGGCCAGAGTTTCTTCCGACATGGTGGCCGCATTGGCAGATGTTTCGCCTGCCATGTCGGTCATGCTGCGCATCTTGTTCGCCGATTCGCGCAAGGTTGCAGCGGTATGAGCCACCTTGTCGACGACGGTGCCGACGGTCGCTTCGAAGTCGCCTGCAAGGCTTGCCAGCATTTCCTGGCGCTGTTCGGCCTGACGCCTTGCATCATCGGCTTCCTCGGCTGCACGACGCTCGTTTTCTTCAGCCGCGTTCTGGCGGATCTGAAGAACGGCCCGGCCGATGTCGCCGATTTCGTCCTTGCGGTTCGCAGCCTTGATCTCTGCACCAAGATCACCGGAGGCAATCGCGTTGAGAGCCCCTACAAGCGTGGTGAGAGGACGGGTAATCGACTGGGAGAAGAACAGGGCAATGACGGCTGCAACGGCAATTGTTGCAAGCGACCATAGGAACATCTGATCGCGCATGCGAATGACGGCAGACAGCGTTTCTTCAACGCTCTTCTCCGCAACGATGGCCCAGTTCTGCCCCTGGAAGGCAAGCGGACGGGCAACGACAAGATCATCAACGCCATCAGCCCCCTGAACGATACCGGCTGAAGCGGTGCCGGCGGCAGCTTCAATCGCCGGTCCGCTGGAAACGCTGGTGCTGAGCGCGGTCGGTGCACCTGCAAGCGGCATGTCGCTGAGCGCGAGGCCGTCCTGGTTGATCACGTAAACCTGACCGGTTTCCCCAAGGTCTTCACGGTTCGCGACAACTTCACTCAGGAAATCGGAATCGATCCGCATGACCGCAACACCGCTGAGGCTGATCGTACCAAACGAATTCATGAACACGGGCGATGCCAGGAACAGAGAGCCCTTGCCGCCGGCAGGGGTGTAGGGTGCAAAGACACTGGCAGCGATCTCGCCCTCACCCAGCTCCTTGGCAGCATTGTAGACCATCTCCAGGCCGGTCCCTTCGGCAACACTGCCTTCACCAAGCTTGGACAGGAATTCGTCACCCTTGGTGACCGAATAAAGAATGAGACCGGCGTTATCGAGCAGATAAAGATCTGCGAAGCCGCCGTTCTTCCAGACATTGTAGAACGCCGGGTGCGCCTCGGTGTGGCGCCAGGCATACATTGTCTTCTGTTCCTTGCCTGTGACCGCTGCACGTTCTTCAGGGCTCTGCGGCGCCTGGAACAGGCCGAGAATTTCGTCTTTTTCCTTGGCAAGGTTCATGGTCGCGTTGCCAAGGTTGCTCAACGGATCCGACACGCTGGACGCCAGGTTCACGATCTGGGATTCAGCTGCGTGCAGGCGCGACTGCAGGAGCGCGTTACGCGCTGTGATGACCATGCCAAGTTCGGCTTCTGCCGCTTGTTGCAATCCGTCGCGACCGGTCATGTAGCCGATGACACCCACCGCCGCACATGCGGCGACTGTAATCACGATCATCAGAGCCGGAATAACAAAAGAAAGTCGAAGAGAAGGCGACCTCTTCTTAGAAGCGGAATTCGTTTTGGCTATCACAGTAAATCTCCCCAGCCTCTCCCACTAGTCCAGGAGGCATGGCTAGAAGCTAGGCAGTTTTCCTTAAATCATTGATAATTGCGGTCTCATTATTCGAAACGAATACGTTTGGGCGCACAGTCACGAAGACAAAAAAAAAGCGGGCAAATCTGCCCGCCTTTCCCGATTGCCATTGAGGCAATTATTACGCTGCGTTTTCAGCTGCTTCTTCAGCTTCAACGCGAGCACGGTCTTCAGCACCGCGTGCTTCCGGATCACGGTCGACCAGCTCGATGACAGCCATCGGAGCGTTGTCGCCATAGCGGAAGCCGGCTTTCAGCACGCGGGAGTAACCGCCGCTGCGGTCCTTGTAACGCTCACCGAGCGTTTCGAACAGCTTGGCAACCATTGCCGCATCGCGAATCTGCGAAATGGCCTGGCGGCGTGCATGCAGGTCACCGCGCTTGCCCAGGGTGATGAGCTTGTCGATGATCGGCTTCATTTCTTTAGCCTTCGGCAGGGTCGTTACGATCTGTTCGTGCTTGATCAGCGACGCTGCCATGTTCGCGAACATAGCCTTACGGTGGCTAGAGGTCCGGTTGAGCTTGCGGCCGGATTTACCGTGGCGCATGGCCCTCTCCTTTTTCTTTCAGGCAGTCAGTTCTTCTGGTTGAACTCTTGCCCGGTTGATCCTCACAGGACGCGTACGCCCTTAGTACTGATGGTCTTCGTAGCGCTTGGCGAGATCATCGATGTTCTCAGGCGGCCAGTTGGCAACTTCCATGCCGAGATGGAGACCCATCTGGGCGAGAACTTCCTTGATTTCGTTCAGCGACTTGCGGCCGAAATTCGGGGTCCGCAGCATTTCCGCTTCGGTCTTCTGAATGAGATCGCCAATATACACGATATTGTCGTTCTTCAGGCAGTTTGCAGACCGTACAGACAGTTCCAGCTCGTCGACCTTCTTCAGAAGCGCAGGGTTGAAAGCCAGTTCCGGGACGCTGTCCTCGGCGACTTCACGCTGCGGCTCTTCGAAGTTGACGAAGATGGAGAGCTGATCCTGCAGAATGCGTGCAGCGAATGCCACGGCGTCTTCCGGCTTGACGGAACCATCGGTTTCGACAGTCAGGGTCAGCTTGTCATAGTCAAGAACCTGGCCTTCACGGGTGTTTTCCACCTTGTAGGAGACCTTCTTGACCGGAGAGTAGAGGCTGTCGACCGGGATCAGGCCAATCGGCGCATCTTCCGGACGGTTCCGATCGGAAGAATGGTAGCCCTTGCCGGTGTTGACGGTGAATTCCATGCGGATTTCAGCGCCTTCATCCAGCGTGCAGAGCACCAGTTCCGGATTGAGAACCTCCACGTCGCCAACAGTCTGAATATCGCCGGCGGTGACAACACCCGGGCCCTGTTTGCGCACGACCATGCGCTTGGGACCCTCGCCTTCCATGCGGATGGCGATTTCCTTGATATTCAGCACGATGTCGGTGACATCTTCCCGGACACCCGGGATCGACGAGAACTCATGCAGAACGCCATCGATCTGAACGGCAGTCACGGCGGCACCCTGCAGAGAAGACAGCAGGATACGGCGCAGCGCGTTGCCAAGGGTCAGACCGTAGCCACGCTCGAGCGGCTCGGCAACGACGGTTGCCAAGAAGCGCGGGTCTTCACCCGGCTTGATCTCGAGTTTGGTCGGCTTGATCAGTTCTTGCCAGTTTTTTTGAATGGTCACGTTTTCGTCCCTTCGGCTATCCCGCCCGGCGGATCAGCGCCAGGCCATTCTTTGCCATTTGGAGAAACAAGTACCTAAAGCTGGGAAGCCTTAGACGCGGCGACGCTTGCGCGGACGGCAGCCGTTGTGCGGAATCGGCGTCACGTCACGGATGGACGTGATCAGGAAACCGGCGGCCTGCAGGGCACGCAGTGCAGATTCACGACCGGAACCCGGACCGCGCACTTCCACTTCCAGGGTGCGCATGCCGTGCTCGGCAGCTTTTTTCGCAGCATCTTCCGCAGCAACCTGGGCAGCATACGGAGTGGACTTACGGGAACCTTTGAAACCGAGTGCACCGGCGGACGACCAGGAGATCGCGTTGCCCTGTGCGTCGGTGATCGTGATCATGGTGTTGTTGAACGTGGAGTTCACATGCGCGACGCCAGAAGAGATGTTCTTGCGTTCGCGGCGACGCACGCGCGTCGTGTCTTTAGCCATTCTCTTATCCTTGTTTTGATCTCGTCACTGCCGTAATGCCGGCAGCTCCACCACCAATCGAGGCAGGGTAATTACTTCTTCTTACCAGCGATCGGTTTAGCCGGACCCTTGCGGGTACGTGCGTTCGTGTGCGTCCGTTGACCGCGAACCGGCAGGCCGCGACGGTGACGCAGGCCGCGGTAGCAGCCAAGGTCCATCAGACGCTTGATGTTCATCGCGGTCTCACGGCGCAGGTCACCTTCAACGAGGTAATCGCGGTCGATGGTTTCGCGGATGGACAGAACTTCTGCGTCGGAAAGCTCGTTCACACGGCGGGCAGCATCGATGTTGTTCTTCTCGATGATTTCCTGCGCGAACTTCGCGCCGATGCCGTGAATATACTGAAGCGCGATGACAACGCGCTTGTTCGTCGGGATGTTAACGCCAGCAATACGTGCCACGTTCGTCTCCATGATTACGCAGCGAGACCATGGTCTTGCCGCAGGTTGTAATGCCCGCGTCCGGTGGAGCCCGGCCCTTGCGGGTACGAAAATGCCGGGGTAACCCCGGCACAGAGAATGCCGGCCCCACTTACATGGAACCGGCTTAACTGTAAGGTAGAGCGGGTCGTTTAACGGCTCTAAACCTTTTCGTCAAGTCCTTGAAGAACGGAATCTATTGAAGCCGTCACTTCATCAATGGACTGCATGCCGTCAATCACGGAAAGAAGACCTGTCTTCTCGTAATACGGCACAACAACTGCGGTATCGCGGTTGTAGGCTTCAAGACGTTGCTTGAAGACTTCCGGATCATCGTCCTTGCGCACGGGCTGACCAGCAGCCTGTGCATCAGCAGCGCGCTTGATGATCCGATCGACCAGCTTCGACTGGTCGACACGCAGTTCGATGACGGCGTTCAGCTTGAGGCTGTTTGCTTCCAGCATCTCGTCAAGCGCTTCGGCCTGGGCGAGCGTACGGGGAAAACCATCAAGAATGAATCCGTTCCTGGCATCTTCTTCGGCGATCCGGTCGCGGATGATACCGACAACGATCTCATCCGACACGAGACCACCTGCGTCCATGACTTCCTTGGCTTTAACGCCTACCGGGGTCTGGGCGGCCACTGCGGCCCGCAGCATGTCTCCGGTGGAGAGCTGCGGGATCGCGTATTTCGCAACGAGGTGCGCGGCCTGTGTCCCCTTCCCCGCTCCTGGCGGTCCAACCAGAATAAGCCTCATCGACGCCTCCCACTTAATTTCGCTTTTTTCACCAGACCCTCATATTGGTGCGCAAGCAAATGCCCCTGGATCTGTGACACGGTATCCATCGTCACGCTTACGACAATCAACAAAGAGGTGCCACCGAAATAGAACGGAACGCCTGTCGCCGAAATAAGGAATTCGGGTAATAGACAAACGACGGTGATGTAAATTGCACCGACCACCGTAATGCGCGTCAGAACGTAGTCGATGTACTGCGCTGTACGCTCGCCGGGACGGATTCCGGGAATGAAACCGCCGTGTTTCTTCAGGTTGTCCGCGGTGTCGCTCGGATTGAAAACGATCGCGGTATAGAAGAAACAGAAGAACACGATCATCGCTGCGTAGAACACCATGAACAACGGCTGGCCGTGACCAAGCGCCGCAGTGATATACGTCAGCCACTCATTGCCCGAACCCTGACTGAAGCCGCCGATGGTGGCAGGAACCAGCAGGAGGGAAGAAGCGAAGATCGGCGGAATCACACCGGCAGTGTTGAGCTTGAGCGGCAGGAAAGAGGTGTTGCCCTCGAACATGCGATTGCCCATCTGGCGCTTAGGATACTGAATCAGCAGTCTGCGCTGAGCCCGTTCCATGAACACGATCAGTGCGATCACCACGACAGCCAGTATCAGGATACCGAGAATCAGGATCGTCGACATCGAGCCCTGGCGACCGAGTTCAAGCACATTGACCAGCGCGACCGGCAGACCGGCGACAATGCCGGCAAAGATGATCAGCGAAATACCGTTACCGATACCGCGCGATGTGATCTGCTCACCGAGCCACATCAGGAACATGGTACCGCCGACAAGCGTCAAGACAGTTGACGCGCGGAAGAACCAGCCCGGATCGGCAACCACATTGGTGGCTCCTTCCAGACCGACTGCGATACCGTACGCCTGGAAAGCCGCCAGGATAACAGTACCGTAGCGCGTGTACTGGTTGATGACCTTGCGGCCCTGCTCGCCTTCCTTCTTCATCTGCTCGAGCGTCGGTACGACGGTCGTCATGAGCTGCATGATAATGGAGGCGGAAATATACGGCATAATGCCGAGAGCGAAGATCGCCATGCGCTCGACAGCACCGCCGGCAAACATGTTGAACATGCCGATGATGCCGGACTGGGCCTGATTGAAGGCCTGCGCAAAGGCGTCCGGATTGATGCCGGGCAAGGGAATGTAAGTGCCCAGTCGATAAACCAAAAGCGCCCCCAGTGTGAACCAGATGCGCTTTTTGAGTTCTTCAGCCTTGGCGAAAGCTGAGAAATTGAGATTTGACGCCAGTTGCTCGGCGGCCGATGCCATGCCCTACTCCGGAATGCTTGCCCAAGAAATGGGTGAAGCCCAGGCTGTTAAGCCTGAGCTCCCAGAACGGCAACCTTGCCGCCTGCTTTTTCGATCGCTGCAACAGCGCCCTTGGAGGCACCGGCAACTTCAAAGGTCACTGCAGCGGTGAGTTCACCGTTGGCAACGATGCGCACACCGTCACGGACCCGCTTGACAACGCCTGCTGCCTTCAGCGCTTCGACGGTAACCGTCTCGGACGCATTCAGCTTGCCTGCATCAATCGCCTTCTGAACACGGCCAACGGACACAGTGTTGTAGTCCTTGGCAAAAATGTTCGTGAAGCCGCGCTTCGGCAGACGGCGGTGAAGCGGCATCTGACCGCCTTCAAAGCCTTTGATGGCAACGCCGGAACGGGACTTCTGACCTTTGACACCACGGCCACCAGTCTTGCCCTTGCCGGACCCGATGCCGCGAGCCACACGCATGCGGTCTTTTACGGCACCTTCGTTGTCACGAAGTTCATTGAGCTTCATGTTCGTTTCTCCTCACCCCGTTCTTACGCGTTGTCTTCGACGACGCGAACGAGATGCTGGACCTTATTGATCATGCCGCGCACTTCAGGAGTATCCTTCAGTGTGGAACGGCGGTGCATCTTGTTCAGGCCGAGACCGACGAGCGTCGCGCGCTGGTCCTTAGGACGGCGCAGCGGGCTGCCGATCTGTTCGACCGTGACAGTCTTTTCGGTGTTCGCCATGGAACATACCCTCTCTCAGCTGGGGACCGGAGCCGCTAAGGTCAAGCCTCAGCGGCAGCCGAAGCCGCCTCATCGTTGTTGTCACGACGGCGGGACTGCAGCACAGAGACCTTCAGGCCACGGCGGGCAGCGACGGAACGCGGGCTGTCTTCCTTGGTCAGCGCAGCAAAAGTTGCACGCACCATGTTGTAGGGGTTGGAAGTCCCCAGAGACTTGGCCACAACGTCCTGGACGCCGAGCGTTTCGAAAACGGCACGCATCGGGCCGCCTGCGATGATACCGGTACCGGCCGGAGCTGCACGAAGCAGAACCTTGCCAGCACCGTGACGGCCTTCCACATCATGGTGGAGGGTCCGGCCTTCGCGAAGCGGTACACGGATCATCGTGCGCTTTGCTGCTTCAGTTGCCTTACGGATGGCTTCCGGCACTTCACGCGCCTTGCCATGACCGAAGCCGACGCGGCCCTTCTGGTCACCAACCACAACGAGTGCTGCGAAGCCGAAACGACGGCCACCCTTGACCACTTTCGCAACGCGGTTGATGTGAACGAGCTTGTCGACGAATTCGCTGTCTCGCTCGTCGCGATCGCGATTTTCTTGTCTCGCCATATTATACGTCTTCCGTTCTTAAGAGCGCCAACGGGCGCTGGTCAGAATTCAAGTCCACCTTCACGGGCTGCATCAGCAAGCGCTTTTACGCGCCCATGATACTGGTACCCGCCACGGTCGAACACGACCTGCTTTACGCCAGCGGCAGCAGCACGCTCGGCGACAAGCTTGCCAACGGCTGCGGCTGCAGCGACGTCGGCGCCCGTTTTCAGGCTGCTCTTGAGATCTGTTTCGATCGTTGAAGCAGAGACAATCGTATGTCCCTTCGCATCGTCGATGATCTGGGCGTAGATCTGCTTCGACGAGCGGAAGACAGAAAGGCGCGGACGACCGTTCGCGGCTTTCTGAATCGAACGGCGCACGCGATCGCGGCGGCGCTCGAAAGCTTGTTTGCTGTTCGCCATGATCTGGGTCCGTTACTTCTTCTTGCCTTCTTTGCGGACGATGAACTCGCCTGCATAACGAACGCCTTTGCCCTTGTAGGGCTCCGGCGGGCGGAATTCACGAATTTCAGCAGCAACCTGACCGACGCGCTGTTTGTCGGTACCGGTGATGTTGATTTCCGTGGGTTTCGGGCACACGATATCGATACCATCCGGGATCGGATAGACAACGTCATGAGAGAAACCGAGCGCCAGCTGAAGGTTCTTGCCCTGGACCTGAGCGCGATAACCGACACCGGTGATGGCGAGGTCTTTCTTGAAGCCCTCGGTTACGCCAGTGATCAGGTTCGCGACCATGGTGCGGCTCATGCCCCACATGGAGCGAGCCGGCTTGGAGCTGTTGCACGGATCGATTTTGATCCCATCATCCGTCATTTCGGCCAGAACAAGATCGTTGAGCACGAAAGACTTTTCGCCTTTCGGGCCCTTGATCGTAACAGTCTGACCGTCGATCGATGCCGTTACCCCGCTTGGCACGGGGACTGGCTTTTTGCCAATACGAGACATATGACCAACCTTGTCGTTGTTTTAAAAGTGAGGATGCCGCATCAGAAGACGCGGCAAAGAACCTCACCACCTACGTTTTCGTCCCGCGCCTGATGGTCGCTCATGACACCACGCGGAGTCGAAATGATCGACACGCCCAGGCCATTAGAGACATGCGGGATGTTTTTCACCGACGAGTAAACGCGGCGGCCCGGCTTGGACACACGTTCAATCGTGCGGATAACCGGTTCACCGTCGAAATACTTCAGTTCGATTTCCAACTCGGACTTACCGCCCTCGTATTCAACCGTGGTGTAGCCACGGATGTACCCCTCTTTTGCGAGCACATCAAGTACATGTGCGCGCAATTTGGAATTTGGTGAACTGACCTTGTTCTTGCGACGCATCTGCGCGTTGCGAATGCGGGTCAGCATATCCCCCAACGGATCAGAAATTGCCATCGGAGTTTCTCCTTACCAGCTCGACTTGACCAGGCCCGGGATCTTACCCAGGGAGCCCAGTTCACGAAGCGCAATACGCGACATCTTCAGCTTGCGGTAAAAACCGCGCGGACGGCCGGACACTTCGCAACGGTTGCGAACGCGGTTCGGCGCGGAATTCCGCGGCAATTTTGCCAGCTTCAGGCGTGCGTTGTACCGCTCTTCCAGGGACAGGCTTTCATCTTTAGCCAGTGCCTTCAGGGCAGCGCGCTTCTCAGCGTATTTCTTTACAAGCTTCTCGCGGCGCTTGTTCTTCTCGATTGCGCTTTTCTTCGCCATCGTCGATCCCTTCCTTGCCCGTTACTTCGTGAACGGGAAGTTGAACGCGCGCAGAAGCTCGCGTGCTTCATCGTCATTCGGCGCCGTGGTGCAGATGATCACGTCCATGCCCCAGATCTGGTCGACCTTGTCGTACTCGATTTCCGGGAACACGATGTGTTCTTTGATGCCCATGGCGTAGTTGCCGCGACCGTCGAAGCTCTTCGGGTTCAGACCACGGAAGTCACGTACGCGCGGCAGCGCGATGGTGATCAGACGGTCCAGAAATTCGAACATCTGCTGGCGGCGCAGGGTAACCTTCGCACCAAGCGGCATGCCTTCGCGAACCTTGAAGGTTGCGATAGACTTTTTCGCCTTGGTGATCACCGGCTTCTGACCGGCAATCAGTGCCAGGTCGTCAGCTGCGATACGCGCCTTCTTGGAATCGCTGACCGCTTCGCCGACACCGACGTTGAGGACAATCTTTTCCAGCTGCGGAACCTGCATGACGTTCTTGTACTGGAACTTCTCCAGAAGCTGCTTGCGCACAACTTCGTCATAATGCGTCTTGAGACGCGGCACGTTAGTGGTCTCAGCCATCGATCAGGTCTCCCGAACGCTTGGCCACACGGACCTTGGTGCCATCGTCCTGCACTTTGAAGCCGACGCGGGTCGCCTTGCCGTCCTTCGGATCGGCCAGTGCAACGTTGGAAAGGTGAATCGGGGCTTCCTTGGCCACGATGCCTGCTTCCTGCGTCTGGGTCTGCTTCTGGTGGCGGCGAACCATGTTGATGCCGCGGACCAGGGCCTTGTTGTCAGCCGGCAGCATCTGGATGACTTCGCCGGACTTACCCTTGTCACGGCCGGTCAGCACAACCACCGTGTCGCCTTTTTTAATTTTCGCAGCCATCAGAGCACCTCCGGCGCGAGCGAAATGATTTTCATATGGTTCTTTGCACGGAGTTCACGCGGTACCGGTCCGAAGATACGGGTGCCGATCGGCTCCTTGTTGTTGTTGACCAGCACGGCCGCATTGCGGTCGAACCGGATCACGCTGCCATCGGGACGGCGGATATCCTTTGCCGTGCGCACGACGACAGCCTTCATCACGTCGCCCTTCTTAACGCGGCCCCGCGGAATTGCCTCTTTCACGGAGACGACGATGATGTCGCCTACCTGGGCATATTTACGCTTGGAGCCGCCGAGCACTTTGATGCACATGACACGACGAGCGCCGGAATTATCCGCGACGTCGAGGTTTGTTTGCATCTGAATCATGACTGGCTGCCTTGTTCTTCTGATGGCGCTCGGGTCACGGGCGCCTGATGCTCACTGAATGGAGCGCGGTCACTGAGCGACCACGGTCCAACGTTTGTTTTTAGAGATCGGCGCGCATTCTTCGATCTGAACAATGTCGCCAACCTTGTACTGGTTGGTTTCGTCGTGTGCGCGGTACTTCTTGGTCCGGCGCACAGTCTTCTTCAGCAGCGGGTGCGTGAAGCGGCGCTCCACATTCACCGTCACCGTCTTGTCATTGGCGTCGCTGACAACGGTGCCCTGCAGGATACGCTTCGGCATGGCCGTCTCCTTACGCGTTCGCCGACACGCGCTTTTCGCGCATGATCGTCTGGATACGCGCGATATCACGGCGGATCTGCCGGACACGCGCAGTGTTTTCAAGCTGACCCGTAGCCCGCTGGAAGCGCAGGTTGAACTGCTCTTTCTTCAGGCCTTCAAGCTCACTGCGGAGCTCGTCGAGGGTCTTAGCCCGTACATCGGTAGCCTTCATGGCTCTAACTCCTCGCCTGCCCTACTCGCCGATACGCTGAACGAAGCGGCACTTGATCGGCAGTTTGGCTGCAGCAAGACGCATGGCTTCACGCGCAATGTCTTCCGGCACACCGTCGATTTCGAACATGATCCGGCCTGGCTTGACACGGCAAGCCCAGTAATCCGGAGAACCCTTACCTTTACCCATGCGGACTTCAGCAGGTTTCGAGGAAACCGGGACGTCCGGGAAGATGCGGATCCAAACACGACCCGCACGCTTCATGTGGCGGGTCATAGCACGGCGGGCCGCTTCGATCTGACGTGCCGTAACACGCTCCGGCTCAATCGCCTTCAGACCGAATGCGCCGAAGTTGAGGTCAGTGCCTCCCTTCGACAAGCCGTGGATGCGGCCCTTGTGCTGCTTGCGGAACTTTGTGCGCTTCGGTTGCAGCATCGTTCTTCTCTCGTCTTTCTTAAGTTACGAGCGGCAGGCAGCTTGAATTAAGCTGCGCGCTCGCGGCCCCGATCCCGGCGTCCGCCGCGATCACCCTGGTTGCCTTCGGAAGCAGCGGTCGCACGGCGCTCAGACGCCATCGGATCGTGTTCCAGAATTTCACCCTTGAAGATCCAGACCTTCACACCGCACACGCCGTAAGCCGTGTGAGCGCTTGCAACACCGTAGTCGATGTCTGCACGCAGCGTGTGAAGCGGGACGCGGCCTTCGCGGTACCATTCGATACGCGCAATTTCCGCACCGCCGAGACGGCCACCGCAGTTGATACGGATGCCCTGTGCACCGAGACGCATGGCGGACTGAACGGCCCGCTTCATGGCGCGACGGAAAGCAACGCGGCGTTCCAGCTGCTGGGCAATCGACTGGGCGACCAGGGTCGCGTCGATTTCCGGCTTGCGCACTTCAACGATGTTGAGATGCACTTCGGAATTGGTGATGTCGGCGATCTTCTTGCGAAGACGCTCGATATCGGCACCCTTTTTACCGATGACCACACCCGGACGACCGGAGTGAATGGACACGCGGCACTTCTTGTGCGGGCGTTCGATAACAACCTTGGACACGGCAGCCTGCTTCAGTTCCTTCAGCAGGAGCTCACGGATGCGGAAATCTTCGTGCAGAAGATCGCCGTATTCGTTCTTGTTCGCGTACCAGCGGCTGTCCCAGGTGCGGTTGATCCCGAGGCGCATGCCGATCGGGTTTGTCTTATGTCCCATCAGGCAGTCTCCTCAACTTCGCGCACGACGATGGTCAGGTTCGAGAACGGCTTCTCGATCCGGCCAACACGACCGCGTGCACGGGCCTGGAACCGCTTGATCACAAATGCCTTGCCGACATGTGCTTCAGCAACCACCAGGTTGTCGATGTCCAGGTCATGGTTGTTTTCCGCGTTGGCAATGGCCGACATCAAGGTTTTCTTGACGTCCTGCGCAATGCGCTTGCGGGAGAATGTCAGGTCCGCGATCGCGGAACCGACTTTTTTGCCACGGATCGAAGCCGCAACGAGGTTCAGCTTGCGCGGGGAAACGCGCAGCATGCGGGTCATTGCCCGGGCCTCATTGTCAGCGAGCGTCCGCTCACGCTTCGGCTTGCCCATCGTTACTTCCTCTTCGCCTTCTTGTCGGCGCCGTGTCCATAATAGGTCCGGCTCGGCGAGAACTCACCGAACTTGTGACCGATCATTTCCTCAGACACCAGCACCGGAACGTGCTTTTGACCGTTATAGACGCCGAAGGTCAAACCGACGAACTGCGGCAGGATGGTAGAGCGGCGGCTCCAGGTCTTGATGACCTCGTTCCGGCCGGACTCACGGACCTTGTCCGCTTTCTTCAGCAGATACCCGTCGACAAACGGACCTTTCCAGATCGAACGTGCCACGATCCTTGCCCTTTACTTCTTCGCGTGACGGCTGCGGACGATAAACTTATCAGTCTGCTTATTGCGCCGCGTACGCTTACCTTTGGTCGGTTTACCCCAAGGAGTAACCGGATGACGACCGCCGGAGGTCCTGCCTTCACCACCACCGTGCGGGTGGTCGATCGGGTTCATGGCAACACCGCGAGTATGCGGACGAATGCCAAGCCAGCGGGAACGGCCTGCTTTACCCAGGTTAACGTTGGCGTGGTCCGGGTTGGACACGGCGCCAATGGAAGCCATGCAGGTTCCGAGCACACGGCGCTGCTCGCCAGACATCAGGCGCAGCGTGGTGTAGCCCTGGTCGCGGCCGACGATCTGAACGAACGCACCTGCCGAACGAGCGATCTGGGCGCCTTTGCCCGGCTTCAGCTCGACATTGTGCACGATCGTACCAACCGGAATGCGAGCCAGCGGCGCGGCATTGCCCGGTTTCACGTCGACGGATTCACCGGCGATGACGGTATCGCCAGCAGCCAGGCGCTGCGGCGCCAGGATGTAGCTCAGTTCACCGTCTTCGTAACGGATGAGTGCAATGAATGCGGTCCGGTTCGGATCGTATTCAAGGCGCTCGACCGTTGCCGGAACGTCCCATTTACGGCGCTTGAAGTCGACAAGACGGTAAGACCGCTTGTGACCGCCACCGCGGTTCGGAGACGTCAGGCGGCCGGCGTTGTTGCGGCCACCGGACTTGGACAGGCCTTCGGTCAGGGTCTTGACCGGCTTGCCTTTCCACAGACCAGAGCGATCAACTTGAACCAGCTGACGGCGGCCTGGGGACGTCGGGTTGAATGTCTTAAGTGCCATTTTTCTTAAGTCCCCGTCTTAGAGCCCGGTGGTCACGTCGATTGCGTGACCTTCCTGCAGCGTAACGACGGCCTTCTTGTAGTCGGACTGACGGCCGATGCGACCGCGGAAGCGCTTGACCTTGCCCTTGCGGACCAAGGTGTTCACTGCCGTGACCTTTACACCGAACAGCGCTTCGACTGCGGCCTTGATTTCCGGCTTCGTTGCATCGTTAGCAACTTTGAAGACAACCTTGTTCTCTTCGGAAGCCATCGTCGACTTTTCGGTGATTACCGGGCCGACGATTTTGTCGTAGTGAGGAAGTTTGCTCATTTAAAGCGCTCCTCAAGTGCGGACACCGCAGCCTTCGTCAACACCAGGGTGTTGGCACGCAGGATGTCGTAAACGTTGATGCCCTGAACCGGCAGCACATCCAGATGCGGAATGTTGCGGGATGCCAGAGCGAAGTTTGCATCGACCTCGGCGCCGTCAATGATCAGGGCGCTGGTCAGGCCGAGCTTGGTCAGCTGTGCCTTGAGTGCCTTGGTCTTTGCTTCGGCTGCCTTCGCGTCTTCGACAATAACGATGCTGTCTGTCTTGGCTTTCGCCGACAGAGCATGCTTCAGGCCGAGGGCGCGAACCTTCTTCGGCAGGTCATGGCTGTGATCGCGAACGATCGGGCCGAATGCCTTACCACCACCGCGGAACTGCGGGGCCTTCTTGTTGCCGTGACGTGCACCGCCGGAACCTTTCTGACGGACGAATTTCTTCGTCGTGCCGGAAACTTCCGAACGGCCCAGTGCCTTGTGGGTACCTGCCTGGCGCTTGGCCAGCTGCCAACGCACCACACGGTGGATCAAATCGGTGCGCGGCTCGAGACCGAAGATCTCGTCAGACACCGTGATCGAACCGGCCGCCCCACCTTCGAGGGTCTTGACCTGGAGTTCCATCACTCACTCTCCTTCCCGGCGGCCGCAGTCGCTTCGGTTGCTTTGAAAGCACCCGGAACCGGAACGTTTTCCGGCAGCGCCTTTTTGATCGCGTCGCGGACCAGGATCCAGCCGCCCTTGGCGCCCGGAACAGAGCCCTCGACCATGATCAGGCCACGCTCAACATCAGTGCGCACAACCTTCAGGTTCTGCGTGGTCACGCGGGCATCACCCATGTGACCGGCCATTTTCTTGCCCTTGAACACGCGGCCCGGGTCCTGACACTGACCGGTAGAACCGTGCGAACGGTGCGAGATCGAGTTACCGTGCGATGCACGGCCACCACCGAAGTTGTGACGCTTCATGGCACCGGCAAAACCCTTACCGATAGAAGTGCCGGTCACGTCGACAAACTGGCCTTCGACGTAGTGGTCAGCGGTCAGTTCCGCGCCAACGTCGATCAGGTTTTCCGCGGAAACGCGGAATTCGGCCACGGTCCGCTTCGGCTCAACCTTTGCAACAGCAAAGTGGCCACGCAGTGCCTTCGGCGTATTCTTTACTTTACGGGTACCTGCACCGAGCTGCAGCGCAGTGTAACCATTTTTTTCGTCAGTGCGGTGGGCAACCACCTGGCAATTTTCCAGCCGCAGAACGGTGACCGGAACATGCTCGCCTGCATCGTTATAGATGCGGGTCATGCCCACTTTCTGAGCGATCACTCCAGAACGCATGGATGTGTCCCCTTCGACCCGGCTTAGAGCTTGATCTCGACGTCGACACCAGCGGCGAGGTCGAGCTTCATGAGCGCGTCCACCGTCTGGGGCGTCGGATCAACGATATCGAGAAGGCGTTTATGCGTACGCATCTCGAACTGATCGCGGCTTTTCTTATCGATATGCGGCCCGCGAAGCACCGTGTACTTCTCGATCCGCGTCGGCAGCGGCACGGGACCCCGTACCTGAGCACCGGTCCGCTTGGCCGTATTGACGATCTCCTTGGTGGAGGCGTCGAGAATACGGTGGTCAAACGCCTTCAGGCGGATCCGGATATTCTGACCGTTCATTGTTGTTGTTCCCAATAAGACTGCGGGCCTGCCCGCGTTTCACTTGAAAGTCACCGGCAGGCCCGGCTGTCGATTATTCGATGATGGATGCGACGACGCCAGCGCCGACGGTACGGCCACCTTCGCGGATAGCGAAGCGCAGGCCTTCTTCCATGGCGATCGGCACGATCAGCTCAACCTCGACGGAGACGTTGTCGCCCGGCATCACCATTTCCGTGCCTTCCGGCAGGGACACCACACCGGTCACGTCCGTCGTACGGAAGTAGAACTGCGGGCGGTAGTTGGTGAAGAACGGGGTGTGACGACCACCTTCTTCCTTGGTGAGGATGTAAGCCTCGGCCTTGAACTTCGTGTGCGGGGTAACAGTACCCGGCTTGCAAAGAACCTGGCCGCGCTCAACGTCTTCACGAGCGATACCGCGGATCAGCGCGCCGATGTTGTCGCCTGCTTCGCCGCTGTCCAGCAGCTTGCGGAACATTTCAACGCCGGTGACGGTGGTCTTCTGCGTGTCCTTGATGCCGACGATTTCGACTTCTTCGCCAACCTTCACGATGCCGCGCTCAACACGACCGGTCACAACCGTACCACGGCCGGAGATCGAGAAGACGTCTTCGATCGGCATCAGGAACGGAAGGTCCTTCGGACGCTCCGGGGTCGGGATGTACGCGTCGACCTGAGCCATCAGCTCACGGATCGCATCGCGGCCAATGGCCGGATCGCGGTTTTCAACGGCTGCCAGTGCAGAACCCTTGACGATCGGAATGTCGTCGCCCGGGAATTCGTAGGAAGACAGCAGTTCGCGGATTTCCATTTCGACGAGCTCGAGAAGCTCTTCGTCGTCGACCTGGTCAACCTTGTTCATGAACACGACCAGAGCCGGAACACCGACCTGGCGAGCCAGGAGGATGTGTTCACGGGTCTGCGGCATCGGGCCGTCAGCGGCAGAACAGACCAGGATCGCGCCGTCCATCTGCGCTGCACCGGTGATCATGTTCTTCACGTAGTCGGCGTGACCAGGGCAGTCGACGTGTGCGTAGTGACGGTTTTCCGTCTCATACTCAACGTGGGCCGTGGAGATGGTGATGCCGCGAGCCTTTTCTTCAGGCGCGCCGTCGATTTCGTCGTAAGCTTTTGCAGTCGCACCGCCGGTTTCAGCCAGCGTCATGGTGATTGCTGCGGTCAGCGTCGTCTTGCCGTGGTCAACGTGGCCAATCGTGCCAATGTTAACGTGCGGCTTGTTGCGCTCAAATTTTTCTTTCGCCATCGGATTACTCCGTTTCTCTAGTTCTTCTTGACGTTAAGAGGATGGGCTCAGGCGTATTTCGCCTGAACCTCTTCGGCGACAGCCTGCGGCACCTGCTCGTAGTGATCGAACACCATCGAGTACTGTGCGCGGCCCTGAGACATGGAACGCAGGTTGTTCACGTAGCCAAACATGTTGGCCAGCGGGACCATTGCGGTGATGACAGTAACGACGCCCCGGTTCTCCGTGCCGGCGATCTGGCCGCGGCGGGAGTTCAGGTCACCAATCACGTCACCCATGTAGTCTTCCGGTGTAACAACCTCGACCTTCATGATCGGCTCGAGCAGTTTCGGGCCGGCCTTGGCAATACCTTCGCGGAAACCGGCACGGCCGGCGATTTCGAAGGCGAGAACCGAGGAGTCAACGTCGTGGTAGGCACCATCGATCAGGGTTGCCTTGATATCGAGCATCGGGAAGCCTGCCAGCGGACCGGAAGACATGACGCTTTCGATACCTTTGGTAACGCCCGGGATGTATTCCTTCGGAATGGACCCGCCGACGATCTTGCTTTCGAAGACATAGCCTTCGTTCGGCTCGGCCGGCTCGATGACAAGCTTGACGCGAGCGAACTGACCGGAACCACCAGACTGCTTCTTGTGGGTGTAATCCACTTCAGAAACCTTGGTGATGGTTTCGCGGTAAGCCACCTGCGGCGCACCGATGTTGGCCTCGACCTTGAACTCACGCTTCATGCGGTCGACGATGATGTCCAGGTGCAGCTCGCCCATGCCGGCGATGATGGTCTGACCGGATTCTTCGTCGGTTTTGACGCGGAAGGACGGATCTTCAGCAGCCAGGCGGTTGAGCGCGAGGCCCATCTTTTCCTGGTCGCCCTTGGTCTTCGGCTCGACAGCGATCTCGATGACCGGCTCCGGGAATTCCATGCGCTCCAGGATCACCGGCTTCAGCGGATCACACAGGGTGTCGCCAGTCGTGGTGTCCTTCAGACCAGCGATAGCAACGATATCGCCTGCATAGGCTACATCGATGTCTTCGCGGGAGTTGGAGTGCATCTGCATCATCCGGCCGACGCGCTCACGCTTGTCTTTCACGGTGTTCAGCAGGGACACGCCCTTGTTCAGAACGCCGGAATAGATGCGGCAGAACGTCAGGGAACCAACGAACGGGTCGTTGGCGATCTTGAACGCCAGCAGGCCGAGCGGTTCTTCATCGGAAGACTTGCGAACGATTTCGCTTTCGGTCTTCGGGTCGATACCCTTGATGTCCGGAACTTCAACCGGGCTCGGCAGGTAGTCGACAACTGCGTCGAGAAGCGGCTGAACGCCTTTGTTCTTGAACGCGGAACCGCAGAAGACCGGCACGAATTCGGTGCTGATCGTACCCTTGCGGATAAGCTTCTTGAGCGTCTCGATGGAGGGCTCTTCGCCTTCCAGATAAGCTTCCATGACAGCTTCGTCGACTTCGACAACAGTCTCGATCAGAGCATCGCGAGCTTCCTGAGCGCGATCAACGAGATCGGCCGGAATGTCGACAACGTCCCAGGCAGCGCCAAGGTTTTCGGACTGCCAGATCAGAGCCTTCATTTCCAGAAGGTCGATACAGCCGGCGAATTCGCTTTCAGCGCCAACCGGAAGCTGCATGACCAGCGGAGTTGCGCCGAGGCGTTCCTTGATCATCTTGACGCAGCGATCGAAATCGGCGCCCAGCTTGTCCATCTTGTTGACGAAGATCATCCGCGGGACATGATACTTGTCGGCCTGGCGCCAAACAGTTTCAGTCTGCGGCTCAACGCCAGCGTTTGCATCCAGAAGGGCGACGGCACCGTCGAGCACGCGCAGGGAACGTTCAACTTCAATGGTGAAGTCAACGTGGCCCGGGGTGTCGATGATGTTCAGGCGCTTTTCTTTCCAGAAAGCGGTGGTTGCAGCAGAGGTGATCGTGATGCCACGCTCCTGCTCCTGCTCCATCCAGTCCATGGTGGCTGCGCCGTCATGAACTTCGCCGATCTTGTGGCTCTTACCAGTGTAGAAGAGGATCCGCTCAGTCGTAGTGGTCTTTCCAGCATCGATGTGAGCCATGATGCCGAAGTTGCGGTAGTCCTCGATTTTATGCGTGCGCGCCATTGCGTCAGCCCTTCGAAGTCACAAATTACCAGCGATAGTGCGAGAATGCGCGGTTGGCGTCTGCCATCCGGTGCGTGTCTTCGCGCTTCTTGACTGCGGTACCACGGTTGTTTGCTGCGTCGAGCAGCTCGCCGGAAAGACGGTCAACCATCGTGGTTTCGTTACGATTGCGAGCCGCAGTGATCAGCCAGCGAATAGCCAGCGCCTGACGGCGGTCGGTACGAACCTCGACCGGGACCTGGTAGGTCGCACCACCAACACGGCGGGAGCGAACTTCCACTTGCGGCATAACGTTCTCAAGAGCAGCGTGGAACACTTCGATCGGGTTCTCGCGGGTCTTGTTTTCGACGACGTCGAAAGCACCGTAAACGATGCGCTCGGCAGTCGACTTCTTACCGTCGTACATGATGGAGTTCATGAACTTCGTTACGACGATATCCCCGAACTTCGGATCCGGGTTAATTTCGCGTTTTTCAGCGCGGTGACGACGGGACATCTGATGTGCTCCTTACTTCGGCCGCTTCGCGCCGTACTTCGAACGGCGCTGCTTACGATCCTTGACGCCCTGGGTATCGAGCACACCACGGATGATGTGGTAGCGCACACCCGGCAAGTCCTTTACGCGACCGCCGCGGATCATAACCACCGAGTGTTCCTGAAGGTTGTGACCTTCACCCGGGATGTAGCCAATGACTTCGAAGCCGTTGGTCAGGCGGATTTTCGCCACCTTACGCAGAGCCGAGTTCGGCTTCTTCGGCGTCGTCGTGTAAACGCGGGTGCAAACACCACGCTTCTGGGGGCAGGCCTCCATGGCCGGCACCTTGTTCCGCTTCGGCGGATCTTTCCGCGGCTTGCGGATCAACTGGTTGATGGTCGGCATTCTTTGCCCTTTACCTTGTCCATCCAAAAATTCGTATGCAACTGCAGTCCCCCGCTGACCTTGACCCCTCCTCGGTTTGAGCCGTGAAGACATGCAAAATCGCGCCCGCGCGCTCAATGAAGAGCGGCCGGCGCTGCGAAAAACCAGAGGACCACGAGTTACCCCGCGGTCATGCAATCGACGCGTATTCGCCTATATAACCCGGCAGCGTTTAAGAGGACTGGGTCCTGCGCCTTGGTGGCGCTGGACGGGTTCGCACTTACCGCCTGCCCTTGGGATGCGCGGAAACTACTCATATGCACCCATTGCGTCAAGTGCTTTGTCGAAAAAACAGCGTTTGTGCGGGTTACTGTTTCGCCATCTGAATTTCCGACACGATTTCCGCTACTTAACAGCGCCAAACGATAGTTTTCAGCGCCTTTTCGGTAATTTTATTTCGCTGGCAGATTCCGCATTCCGGCGGAATTCTGAATCAAGTCTAACCGGAATGACTCAAATCAGGTCAGATCGGTGGTGTTTGCCAGGTCATCGGGCAACGCAGGCCCTTGATTCATGGGACCGATTCCAGACGGACCCGCCACAAGCGCATTCCGGATTCGCCGGCCATAGCCCCTCACCCGCCGATATGCGCCTGATGCACGGCAGGTATTTGCGAGCGAGTGTTCTTCCAGCCTCCTCAGGCCGTGAAAGTCACGATCGCAACGTTTCCGGCAAGCGCATCCTGGTAAGCCCCTTCGTAAACCGGATCATCCGGTTCGCCATCCATCACGCCGATCTGGTCGAGCTCGGCTTCCGCAAAACCCTGAGCAGAGAGAGATTCAAGTGTCTTGCGAACCGCGTCGTCGTCATCCGGCGCTGTCAGCAGCGCGTGAATGGTGATGGCGTCATCCGGCGAAGCGTCTTCGTTTTCCCAGACCCTGCCAATGACGATGTAGACCACCGGTTCCAGTTCAAGTTCATTGTCGTTCATATCATCAGGCCTCTTTTGCCTCATTATACAAGAAAGGCCGCCCGAGGGCGGCCTTTCGACAGTTCGACGGGAAACCGATTACTCGGCTGCACCGGTCATATCTTCCAGAAGGCCTTCCGCTGCACTGTCCGAAGACTGCTGACGTTGAGCTTCCTGGATCAGGTCGTCGCGATGCGTCGCGATCTGACGAATCCGCTTCATCACCCCACCGGTACCGGCCGGGATCAGGCGACCGACGATGACGTTCTCCTTGAGGCCGACCAGCGGGTCGGTCTTGCCGTTGACAGCCGCATCGGTAAGGACGCGGGTCGTCTCCTGGAAGGAGGCGGCGGAGAAGAACGAGCGCGTCTGCAGCGATGCCTTGGTGATGCCGAGCAGAACCGGCACCCCCTTGGCAGGATCGCGTGCATTGTCGATCGCCCGGCGGTTGGCTTCCTCGAAGTCGATCTTGTCGATCTGTTCGCCGGAGAAGAACTCCGTATCGCCCGGATCGGTGATCTCGACCTTCTGCAGCATCTGGCGGACAATCACTTCAATGTGCTTGTCGTTGATGGTCACGCCCTGCAGGCGGTAGACTTCCTGGATCTCGTTGACGAGGTAAGCCGCAAGGGCCTCTACGCCTTTAACTGCCAGGATGTCGTGCGGAGCCGGGTTGCCGTCGAGGATGTACTCACCCTTTTCAATGGCATCGCCTTCCTGAAGATGGAAGTGCTTGCCCTTCGGGATAAGGTATTCGACGGGCTCGACACCTTCTTCCGCCGGCTCGATGATGACGCGACGCTTGTTCTTGTAATCGCGACCGAAGCGGATCGTACCATCGATTTCGGCGATGATCGCATGATCCTTCGGACGGCGAGCCTCGAACAGTTCCGCAACACGCGGCAGACCACCGGTGATGTCCTTGGTCTTGGCGCTTTCCAGCGGAATACGGGCCAGAACGTCACCAGCCTTGACCGAAGCTCCCGGCTGAACGGACAGAACCGCGTCAACGGAAAGCATCAGACGGGCATCGGAGCCGCGATCGGTCTTGGAAATGCTGCCTTTTTCGTCCTTGACGACGATAGCCGGCTTGAGATCCTGACCACGCTGCGAAGAACGCCAGTCAATGACGACACGCTTGGTGATGCCGGTCGCTTCGTCGGCCGTTTCCTGAACGGACGCACCATCGACCAGATCCTCGAAGTCCACGATACCATCGACTTCAGCAAGCATCGGACGGGTATACGGATCCCATTCGGCAATCCGCTGACCGCGCTTGACCGCATCGCCTTCATCGACATGCAGCTTGGAACCGTAGGCCACACGATGCACGGCACGCTCGTTGCCGTCGCTGTCGATGACAACGATGGACATGTTGCGAACCATGGCAATCAGGTTGCCGTCGCTGTCGCGATTGACCGAACGGTTCCGGATCTTGATCGTGCCATCGACGTTGGACTCGATGAACGAGCTGTCGACAACCTGTGCGGTACCGCCAATGTGGAAGGTACGCATGGTCAGCTGCGTGCCAGGCTCACCGATCGACTGTGCGGCGATGACGCCGACAGCTTCACCCATGTTCACGGGCGTACCGCGAGCAAGGTCACGACCATAACAGGTCGCGCAGACGCCGGTTTCGGTTTCACAGGTAAGAACCGAGCGGATCTTGATCTGCTGAACCTTGGCAGCCTCGATGGCATCAACATCCTTCTCATCGATCAGCGTGCCCTTGGGGACAAGCAGTTCGCCGGTCTGGTTGTTGTAGACATCTTCCGCAGTCGTACGGCCCAGAACGCGCATGCCGAGCGAAGCGATGACGTTACCGGCATCGACGATCGGAGCAACGGTGATGCCGCGCGTGGATCCGCAATCCGGTTCCAGGATGATGGAATCCTGGGCGACGTCCACCAGACGGCGGGTCAGGTAACCGGAGTTTGCGGTCTTCAGAGCGGTATCGGCCAGACCCTTACGGGCACCGTGGGTGGAGTTGAAGTACTCCAGAACCGACAGGCCTTCCTTGAAGTTCGAGATGATCGGGTTCTCGATGATGGAACCGTCCGGCTTGGCCATCAGGCCGCGCATGCCGGCCAGCTGCTTCATCTGCTGTGGCGAACCACGAGCACCGGAGTGCGACATCATGTAGACCGAGTTCATCGGCTTCTGACGACCGGTTTCCTCATCGATCTGGACCGCCTTAATGCGGGCCATCATCTCGTCAGCAATCTTGTCGGTACATTTCGCCCAGGCATCGACAACCTTGTTGTACTTTTCGCCCTGGGTGATCAGACCGTCGTTGTACTGCTGCTCGTATTCGGTCGCGAGCGACGAGGTTTCGGCCACCAGCTTGTGCTTGGTGTCCGGAATGACCATGTCGTCCATGCCGAAGGAGATGCCGGCGTTACAGGCGTTCTTGAAGCCAAGCTGCATGATCCGGTCACAGAAGATAACCGTCTCCTTCTGACCGCAGGCACGGTAAACCGTGTCGATCATCTTGGAGATGTCCTTCTTGGTCATCAGCTTGTTGCAGACCTCGAACGGCACTTCATGGTGCTTCGGCAGAAGCTCCGCGATGAGCATGCGGCCCGGAGTGGTCTCGATGATTTCGGAAGTCGGATTGCCTTCTGCATCGATGGACCGATACCGGCCCTTCACCTTGGTGTGCAGCGTGATGACCTTGTTGGCCAGCGCATGGTGGATCTCACCAGTGTTGCCGAAGACCATGCCTTCGCCCGGCTCACCTTCTGCCATGATGGACAGATAGTAGAGACCCAGAACGATATCCTGCGAAGGAACGATGATCGGGCCACCGTTTGCCGGATGCAGAATGTTGTTGGTCGACATCATCAGCGTACGCGCTTCGAGCTGGGCTTCCAGCGAAAGCGGTACGTGAACAGCCATCTGGTCACCGTCGAAGTCGGCGTTGAAGGCCGAGCAGACGAGCGGGTGCAGCTGGATGGCCTTGCCTTCGATCAGCGTCGGTTCGAAGGCCTGGATACCAAGACGGTGCAGCGTCGGCGCGCGGTTCAGGAGAACCGGGTGCTCTCGGATGACTTCGTCGAGGATGTCCCAGACTTCCGGACGTTCCTTTTCAACCAGCTTCTTGGCCTGCTTGACGGTCGAGGAGAAGCCCTTGGCGTCGAGGCGCGAATAGATGAACGGCTTGAACAGCTCAAGCGCCATCTTCTTCGGCAGACCGCACTGGTGCAGCTTCAGTTCCGGACCCACGGTAATAACCGAACGGCCGGAATAGTCGACGCGCTTGCCGAGCAGGTTCTGACGGAACCGGCCCTGCTTGCCCTTCAGCATGTCGGACAGCGACTTCAGCGGACGCTTGTTGGCGCCGGTGATGACGCGGCCGCGGCGGCCGTTGTCGAACAGGGCGTCAACGGACTCCTGAAGCATGCGCTTTTCGTTCCGGATGATGATATCCGGAGCACGCAGTTCCATCAGGCGGCGCAGACGGTTGTTACGGTTGATCACGCGGCGGTAGAGATCGTTCAGATCGGACGTCGCGAAACGGCCACCGTCAAGCGGTACCAGCGGGCGCAGATCCGGCGGGATAACCGGAACCACGGTCATGATCATCCACTCCGGGCGGTTGCCCGATTCCATGAATGCTTCGATAACCTTCAGGCGCTTGGCAAGTTTCTTCGGCTTCAGTTCGGTGGTCGCCTCGGCGATTTCCTGACGCAGCTTCTCGCTCTCGCGCTCCAGATCCATGCTCATTAGGATCTCGCGGATCGCCTCGGCACCGATCATGGCGGTGAAGGCATCTTCGCCATACTCGTCCTGAGCGGCGATGAAGTCTTCTTCCGACAGAAGCTGGTGCTGCTTGAGCGGGGTCAGGCCCGGCTCGAGAACAACGTAGTTCTCGAAATACAGAACGCGTTCCAGATCCTTCAGCGTCATGTCGAGCAGAAGGCCGATACGGCTCGGCAGGGACTTCAGGAACCAGATGTGCGCAACAGGCGCAGCCAGTTCGATGTGGCCCATGCGCTCACGGCGAACCCGCGACAGGGTGACTTCAACGCCACACTTTTCGCAGATGACGCCTTTGTATTTCATGCGCTTGTATTTGCCGCAAAGACATTCGTAGTCCTTGATCGGGCCAAAGATACGCGCGCAGAACAGACCGTCGCGCTCAGGCTTGAACGTACGGTAGTTGATGGTCTCCGGCTTTTTGATTTCGCCGAAAGACCAGGACAAGATCTTTTCCGGGCTCGCAAGCGAAATCCGGATATTGTCGAAGGTCTGTGCGGGAGCCTGCTGATTGAACAGGTTCATGACCTCATGATTCATGATCCATCTCCTTCGATGCGCGGTGGGGGAGCGAGCTCTTGCGCCCCTCCCCGCAACCGGCATTCCAAGTCATTTGTGGTCCGTAGGCGGGGTTATTCTGCGGCGTCCGCAGTTTCTTCCTCGCCGATCACGGGGACATCGGTTCGTTGCAGTTCAACGTTGAGACCCAGGGACCGCATTTCCTTCACAAGCACGTTGAAGCTTTCCGGAATGCCTGCCTCGAAGGTGTCGTCGCCACGAACGATGGCCTCATAGACCTTCGTACGGCCGGCAACGTCATCCGACTTGACGGTGAGCATTTCCTGCAGCGTGTAGGCTGCACCGTAAGCTTCAAGCGCCCAGACCTCCATTTCCCCGAAGCGCTGGCCACCGAACTGTGCCTTACCACCGAGCGGCTGCTGGGTGACGAGCGAGTACGGGCCAATGGAACGGGCATGGATCTTGTCGTCGACAAGGTGGTGGAGCTTCAGCATGTAGATGTAGCCCACGGTTACCTTGCGGTCGAACTCTTCACCGGTCCGGCCATCATACAGAACGGACTGGCCGCTCGGGTCGTAGCCGGCAATGTTGAGCGCCTCGACGACATCGGGTTCACGAGCACCATCGAAGACCGGCGTCGCGATGCTGACGCCTTTCTTCAGCTGCTCCGCCAGGCGTACGATACCTTCGTCATCGTATTCCTTGACGTTGTCGCCCTTCATGTTGTCGCCGTAGATCTCGACAATCTTGCCACGCAATTCGCCGATCTCGCCTGACTTCCTGTACTCGTCGTACATTTCGCCGATCCGGTTACCCATGCCGCGGCAGGCCCAACCCAGGTGGGTTTCAAGGATCTGACCGACGTTCATGCGCGACGGAACGCCGAGCGGGTTCAGCACGATATCGACATGCGTGCCGTCTTCAAGGAACGGCATGTCTTCGCACGGGTTGATCTTGGAGACCACGCCCTTGTTGCCGTGACGGCCGGCCATCTTGTCGCCCGGCTGAAGCTTGCGCTTCACGGCAACGAAGACCTTGACCATCTTCATGACGCCCGGCGGCAGTTCGTCACCGCGCTGCAGTTTCTCGACCTTGTCGATGAAACGCTGCTCGAGACGCTTGCGGCTGTCGTCATACTGACCACGCAGAGCTTCGATTTCGGACATGAACTTCTCGTCGTCGGTGGCAAACTGCCACCACTGCGAGCGCGGGAAGTCGTTGAGAACGTCCCCGGTCAGTACGGTGTCCTTCTTGGAGCCCTTCGGGCCGGCAATGGCGGTCTTGTCCATCAGCATCTCGGCCAGACGGCCATAGACGTTGCGGTCGAGGATCGCCTGCTCGTCGTCGCGGTCCTTTGCGAGACGCTCGATTTCCTCACGCTCGATCGCCATCGCGCGCTCGTCTTTTTCAACGCCGTGGCGGTTGAAGACGCGCACTTCGACAACGGTACCGGAAACCCCCGGCGGCAGGCGCAGGGACGTATCGCGAACGTCGGATGCCTTTTCACCGAAGATGGCGCGCAGAAGCTTTTCTTCCGGCGTCATCGGGCTTTCGCCCTTCGGAGTGATCTTGCCGACCAGGATATCGCCCGGGTTCAGCTCGGCACCGATGTAGACGATACCGGCTTCGTCGAGGTTCTTCAGCGCTTCTTCCGAAACGTTCGGAATGTCGCGGGTGATTTCTTCCGGCCCAAGCTTGGTGTCACGCGCCATCACTTCGAATTCCTCGAGGTGGATGGAGGTGAACACGTCATCGGAGACGATGCGTTCGGACAGGAGGATAGAATCCTCGAAGTTGTAGCCGTTCCAAGGCATGAACGCGACGAGCACGTTCCGGCCGAGCGCCAGATCACCGAGATCGGTCGACGGACCGTCGGCAATGATGTCGCCCTTGTGGATCCGGTCACCGACACGCACCAGCGGACGCTGGTTGATGCAGGTGTTCTGGTTGGACCGCTGGAACTTCTGCAGCCGGTAGATATCGACGCCGGACTTGCCCGGATCGAGGTCTTCGGTCGCACGGATAACGATACGGGTCGCATCCACCTGGTCGACAACGCCAGCACGGCGGGCACCGATGGCAGCACCGGAATCGCGTGCCACGATCGGCTCCATGCCTGTACCGACGAACGGTGCTTCGGCACGAACCAGCGGAACGGCCTGACGCTGCATGTTCGAGCCCATCAGTGCGCGGTTGGCGTCATCGTTCTCAAGGAACGGAATGAGCGCGGCCGCGACGGACACGAGCTGTTTCGGCGAAACGTCCATGAGGTCGACCTTGTCGGACGGAACCATCATGTTTTCACCGGCGTGACGGCAGGTGATCAGCTCTTCGGTGAACCGGCCCTCGTCGTCGTAGACGGCATTGGACTGGGCCACGTAGTGCTTGGCTTCTTCCATGGCAGAAAGATAAACGACTTCGTTGGTAACGGCGCCGTCTTTCACTTTCCGGTACGGGCTTTCGATGAAGCCGTACTTGTTCACACGGGCAAAAGTTGCCAGCGAGTTGATCAGACCGATGTTCGGACCTTCCGGCGTTTCAATCGGGCAGATACGGCCGTAGTGCGTCGGGTGAACGTCGCGGACTTCGAAGCCTGCGCGTTCGCGGGTCAGACCACCCGGGCCAAGTGCCGACAGGCGGCGCTTGTGGGTGACTTCCGACAGCGGGTTGGTCTGGTCCATGAACTGCGACAGCTGCGAGGAGCCGAAGAATTCACGAACGGCAGCAGCAGCCGGCTTCGCGTTGATCAGGTCCTGAGGCATGACCGTGTCGATTTCGACAGAGCTCATGCGTTCCTTGATCGCACGTTCCATGCGCAGCAGACCGACGCGGTACTGATTTTCCATCAGCTCGCCGACAGAACGAACACGGCGGTTGCCGAGGTTGTCGATGTCGTCGATTTCGCCCTTGCCATCGCGCAGTTCAAGAAGAACCCGGATGACTTCCAGGATGTCGTCCTTGCGCAGCGTGCGAACGGTGTCGGCACACTCCACGTCGAGACGCATGTTCATCTTCACGCGGCCAACGGCGGACAGGTCATAGCGCTCTTCGTCGAAGAACAGCGACTGGAACATCGCCTCGGCAGTGTCGATGGTGGGCGGCTCGCCCGGACGCATCACGCGGTAGATGTCAAACAGAGCATCTTCACGAGACTCGTTCTTGTCGACCGACAGGGTGTTGCGGATGTACGGACCGGTGTTGACATGATCGATGTCGAGCATCGGCAGCTCGTGGTAACCACGATCGACCAGTTCTTCCAGCAGCTTTCCGGAAATCTCGTCGCCTGCTTCAGCGTAGATTTCACCGCTCTTCATGTCGACGATGTCTTCAGCCAGGTACTGACCATGAAGGTCTTCGTCGGTCACTTTCAAGGCGGTGACGCCTTTTTCCTCAAGCTGCTTGATGGTGCGCTGAGTGATCTTCCGACCACCCTCGATCACCACTTCGCCGCTGTCGGCGTCGATCAGGTCGTAGGACGCCTTGGTGCCCTTCAGACGGTTGCCGTCAAACGGCATGCGCCAGGAGCCGTCCTTCTGACGGGTGTAATCGATACGCTTGTAGAACGTGTTGAGGATTTCCTCACCATCGAGGCCAAGCGCCATAAGCAGGGACGTAACCGGGATCTTGCGGCGACGGTCGATGCGCGCATGCACGATGTCCTTGGCGTCGAATTCGATATCGAGCCAGGAACCGCGATACGGGATCACGCGTGCTGCGAACAGCAACTTGCCGGAAGAATGGGTCTTGCCCTTGTCATGGTCGAAGAACACACCCGGAGAACGGTGCATCTGGGAAACGATGACGCGCTCGGTGCCGTTGACGATGAAAGTGCCGTTGTCGGTCATGAACGGCATGTCGCCCATGTAGACATCTTGTTCCTTGATGTCTTTCACGGACTTTGCGCCGGTGTCTTCATCGACATCGAACACGATCAGGCGCAGGGTAACCTTCAGCGGAGCCGCAAAGGTCATGTCGCGCTGGCGGCACTCATCGACGTCGTATTTGGGAGCTTCAAATTCGAAGGAAACAAATTCCAGAAGGGAAGTGCCCGCAAAATCGGAGATCGGAAATACGGACTGGAAGACCGCTTCAAGGCCTTCATTCTTGCGGCCACCGCCCGGCATCTCGTCGACCTGCAGAAACTGGTCGTAGGATGCTTTTTGAACCTCGATGAGATTAGGCATAGCCGCGACATCGCGGATCGATCCGAAATATTTACGGACCTTTTTGCGACCGTTGAACGTTTGGGTCATTGTCGCTCCTCGTATCGGCCGGGTAACGGCTTCCCGAAACGCCCCTTTTCCAATCGGGCGAGCGCCCGGGCGCTTCGGAAAACCGTCCCCCCTGGATCAACCTGCTTCAGGTGCCCTCACCTGAAACCAGACAAGTTGACCGGTCTTAGGGGCCTAGAACATCTTCATCTGCCGTCTTGCGAAAGCAGGATGCCCTAGTGGTACGTTTGCCCCGGAAACGGGAAAATCCCGCCGGGGCTAGGTACGGTCCCGGTTGCCCGGGACCGTTCAAAAGGCCGGTAGGCCTTTATTATTTCAGCTCGACAGATGCGCCAGCTTCTTCGAGCTTCTTCTTCAGCTCTTCTGCTTCGTCTTTGCCAACGCCTTCCTTGACCGGCTTCGGTGCGCCTTCGACGAGCTCCTTAGCTTCTTTCAGGCCAAGACCGGTGATTGCGCGGACTTCCTTGATGACGTTGATTTTCTTGTCGCCGGCAGAAGCCAGGATAACGTCAAATTCGGTCTTTTCTTCAGCAGCAGCTGCATCGCCGCCACCAGCAGCAACAGCAGCAACTGCGACCGGAGCAGCAGCAGAAACGCCCCACTTTTCTTCCAGAAGCTTGCTGAGTTCAGCAGCTTCCATAACGGTCAGTGCGGACAGTTCTTCAACGAGCTTTTCAAGATCAGCCATTTTTCAGTACCTTAAGTTCGAACCAGTTTTGGTTACGTGAGACAGTGTGTTTTGGACGCCTTATGCGGCCTCGTCCTTCTTGGCGTAAGCGCCGAAGACGCGGGCAAGCTGCCCGGCCGGAGCGTTGACAACCTGTGCAATCCGGGAAGCCGGGGTCTGGATCATGCCAACCAGTTTCGCACGCAGCTCATCGAGCGACGGCATGGTTGCCAGAGATTTGACCCCATCCGGGTTCAGGTTGGTCGAGCCAAGAGCACCACCAAGGATCGCAAACTTCTCGTTTGCCTTGGCGAAATCGACGGCTGCTTTCGGAGCGGCTACCGGATCGTCGGAATGGACGATAACGGTCGGGCCCTGAAACAGGTCGGAGATGTGCTCAAGGTCGGTGCCTTGAAGGGCGAGTTTGACAAGGCGGTTTTTTGCGACTTTTACAGTGCCGCCGGCTTCGCGCACGGATGCCCGCAGTGCGGTCATCTGAGCTACCGAAAGGCCTGCATAGTGCGCGACGACGACAACACCGGTGTTACCCAGCTCGGCGTTGAGGGCCGACACGAACTCGTGCTTTTCCGCTCTTTCCACTTGCCTTCTCCATTTGGCGGCTGTGACGCCGCCGGTTTACCTTGCCGCCTGGCAGATGGTCCCGAACCCGGTAACCGCCTGTCCTGGCGACGCTCAGGGTCCTGTCCCCTCACCTTCGCGCCAGAAGCGCTCGGCAAGGTCTGGTTCGAACCAGGTTTTCCACCGGATCGGTGGGAAATTCGGTTCTCACCCATCTATGCAGGCCTTGTTCGGCTTAAGCCGGTCTCCCGGCACCTGCAGTCTCGGACAGGGCAACCCGGCAGCAAGCCGCCGGGTCTATTCGGCCTTTCAGCCGAAATCTCGTATCAATCCGGAAAGACCGGATTATTCGCCAGCAACGGTGGCGAGATCGACCTTTACGCCCGGGCCCATCGTGGAGGACACGGCGATGCGCTTCAGGTAGGTGCCTTTTGCGCCAGTCGGCTTGGCTTTCTGAACGGCGTCCAGCAGAGCCTTGACGTTCTGGGTGATCGCTTCTTCAGAGAAGGACACCTTGCCAACGCCAGCATGAACGATACCGGCCTTTTCAACGCGGAACTGAACAGCGCCGCCCTTGGCGTCGTTGACGGCGGACTTGACGTCCGGGGTCACGGTACCAACCTTCGGGTTCGGCATCAGGCCGCGCGGGCCGAGAACCTTACCGAGACGACCGACGAGCGGCATCATGTCCGGAGTTGCAATGCAGCGATCGAAGTCGATCTTGCCGCCCTGAACTTCCTGAACCAGCTCTTCTGCACCGACGATGTCGGCGCCAGCAGCCTTGGCTTCTTCGGCCTTGTCGCCGCGAGCAAACACAGCAACGCGAACGGTCTTGCCGGTGCCGTTCGGCAGGATGCACACGCCGCGGACCATCTGGTCTGCGTGACGCGGATCAACGCCGAGATTGATCGCAACCTCAATGGTTTCGTCGAACTTGGTCTTGGAACGGTCCTTCACGAGGCCAATGGCTTCGTTCAGGGAATACAGCTTGTTGCGGTCGATACCTTCACGAGCTGCCTGGATGCGCTTTCCAACCTTCGCCATGATCTTACTCCGTTACCTCTAGGCCCATGGAGCGGGCGGAGCCTTCGACCATCAGCATCGCTGCGTCGATGTCGTTGGCGTTCAGGTCCTTCATCTTGGCTTCGGCGATTTCCTTCACCTGCGCCTTGGTCACAGAACCAACCGTGCCACGGCCCGGGGTCTGGGAGCCCTTCTGCAGCTTGGCAGCTTTCTTCAGGAAGAAGCTGACCGGAGCCGTCTTCACTTCGAACGTGAAGGACTTGTCGGAGTAGTAGGTGATCACGGTCGGGCACGGCGCGCCCTTTTCAGCATCCTGCGTAGCGGCGTTGAAGGCCTTGCAGAATTCCATGATGTTCAGACCACGCTGACCGAGCGCCGGACCAATGGGCGGCGACGGAGTAGCGGAACCTGCCGGTACCTGAAGCTTCAGGAAACCTTCGATTTTTTTCGCCATGTTTCTCTCCAGTCATTAACAGCTGAATGGCTCTTCAGCTGATTGGGAGTTGGTGGTTCGGCCCTGTTGGAACCCGGCGAAGAGTTCCGGAACCTTCCACCCTTTCATCCCGGATGCCGCATCCTTGTGGACACTGCGACCGGGCTCTCAAGCCACCCCTCGGGGCAGCAAACGATCAGAGCTTGTCGACCTGACCGAATTCCAGTTCCACCGGCGTTGCACGGCCGAAGATTGACACGGCCACCTTCAAACGCGCACGCTCGTCGTCCACTTCCTCGACAAGGCCGGAGAAGGACGCGAACGGACCGTCGGAAACACGCACCTGCTCGCCAACCTCGAAAGTCACGGACGGCTTCGGCCGGTCCACGCCTTCCTGCACCTGGTTGATGATGCGCATTGCTTCTTTTTCCGGGATCGGCATCGGCTTCTGATCCGCGCCCAGGAACCCGGTTACCTTCGGAGTATCCTTGATGAGGTGGAAAGCCTCGTTGGTCATTTCCATCTTCACCAGGACGTAGCCCGGGAAGAATTTGCGCTCTGCATCGACCTTGCGGCCACGGCGCACTTCAACGACCTTTTCCATCGGAACGAGAATCTCTTCGAACAGGTCGGACAGACCCTTCTGCTCGGCCTTTTCACGGATGGACTCGGCGACCTTCTTCTCGAAATTGGAGTAGGCGTGCACAATGTACCAGCGCTTGGCCATGGATCTCAGTTCCGTTTCTTGTTCTTTGTCTTCAAACCGGACAGTCGCCCGGGCGGCTGACTGAAATTAGCCGCCGACACCCAGAAGATAGCCGATCCCGAAGCCCATCAACTGATCTGCCACGAGAAAAAAGATCGCCGCGATCACAACCATGATGAAAACCATGACAGTGGTCACTGCTGTTTCTTTGCGCGTCGGCCAAGTTACCTTGGACGTTTCCGCGCGTACTTCCTGGATGAATTTAAAGGGATTGGTCTTCGCCATTCCGATTCCGGTCTGTTAAATACGAGTGGGCGCGCGAAAAACTTCGCGCGCCTCACTCGAGGAAACTCTTTAAGCCCTCGAGGCAGATTAATCAAGAGCAAATTGGCAGGGGCAGCAGGGTTCGAACCCGCGACCTACGGTTTTGGAGACCGTCGCTCTACCAGCTGAGCTATACCCCTTCAGAAGTCCGCCTGGGCGAACTTGCTCCTGATACCCTCTGAAGCCGCACATCGCAAGACTTAAGAGGCGGGACTGCCGGGCACAAGGCCCGGCAGCCCGAAATCATCTTATTCGATGATGGATGCGACGACGCCAGCGCCGACGGTACGGCCACCTTCGCGGATAGCGAAGCGCAGGCCTTCTTCCATGGCGATCGGCACGATCAGCTCAACCTCGACGGAGACGTTGTCGCCCGGCATCACCATTTCCGTGCCTTCCGGCAGGGACACCACACCGGTCACGTCCGTCGTACGGAAGTAGAACTGCGGGCGGTAGTTGGTGAAGAACGGGGTGTGACGACCACCTTCTTCCTTGGTGAGGATGTAAGCCTCGGCCTTGAACTTCGTGTGCGGGGTAACAGTACCCGGCTTGCAAAGAACCTGGCCGCGCTCAACGTCTTCACGAGCGATACCGCGGATCAGCGCGCCGATGTTGTCGCCTGCTTCGCCGCTGTCCAGCAGCTTGCGGAACATTTCAACGCCGGTGACGGTGGTCTTCTGCGTGTCCTTGATGCCGACGATTTCGACTTCTTCGCCAACCTTCACGATGCCGCGCTCAACACGACCGGTCACAACCGTACCACGGCCGGAGATCGAGAAGACGTCTTCGATCGGCATCAGGAACGGAAGGTCCTTCGGACGCTCCGGGGTCGGGATGTACGCGTCGACCTGAGCCATCAGCTCACGGATCGCATCGCGGCCAATGGCCGGATCGCGGTTTTCAACGGCTGCCAGTGCAGAACCCTTGACGATCGGAATGTCGTCGCCCGGGAATTCGTAGGAAGACAGCAGTTCGCGGATTTCCATTTCGACGAGCTCGAGAAGCTCTTCGTCGTCGACCTGGTCAACCTTGTTCATGAACACGACCAGAGCCGGAACACCGACCTGGCGAGCCAGGAGGATGTGTTCACGGGTCTGCGGCATCGGGCCGTCAGCGGCAGAACAGACCAGGATCGCGCCGTCCATCTGCGCTGCACCGGTGATCATGTTCTTCACGTAGTCGGCGTGACCAGGGCAGTCGACGTGTGCGTAGTGACGGTTTTCCGTCTCATACTCAACGTGGGCCGTGGAGATGGTGATGCCGCGAGCCTTTTCTTCAGGCGCGCCGTCGATTTCGTCGTAAGCTTTTGCAGTCGCACCGCCGGTTTCAGCCAGCGTCATGGTGATTGCTGCGGTCAGCGTCGTCTTGCCGTGGTCAACGTGGCCAATCGTGCCAATGTTAACGTGCGGCTTGTTGCGCTCAAATTTTTCCTTCGCCATCGGCGTCGCTCTCTGTCCAATACTCGGTTCGGTCGAATTAGGTCGAGGCGGGACGCGTTCCGGCGCCTTGGACAGATCCGCGAGCGACGAATTGCTTCCCGTTGAACTTCTTGTCAGGATTTCCGGGCGAAAGAGCCTTCCGTTCCGGACACTCCGATCAGCACCCATGATGGAGCGGGTGAAGGGAATCGAACCCTCGTCGTCAGCTTGGAAGGCTGCTGCTCTACCATTGAGCTACACCCGCACAACGAGAGAACCAGGAACGATGGTGGAGGAGGTTGGATTCGAACCAACGTAGGCATAGCCAACGGATTTACAGTCCGTCCCCTTTAGCCACTCGGGCACTCCTCCATCTCGTCCTGCTTCACGCCGAAGCGATCAGGATGGCTTACCGAAGAGCCCGCCCGGAAGGGGCGAGCAATCCCGTGGCGCGTGTTATGCAGATAGGGCCCCGCCCTGTCAACGCCGATTTTGCAAAGAATTGAACAAAATCAGCAGGACGCTCGAAACAGACGCTTCGAACGTGAGCTATTGCCAAGGCCGATGGCACCACCAGATTGCCGCAGCACGGCCGCGATGTCACGGTTCCCCTGCGTTTTGCTGAAAATCCGGCATCACGCGACCCCAGCCTGTGGACAACTTTCATCAACGCGCCCGTTCCTTTGACGAGGCCATTTGTGCCAATGCCTGCACCTGCTGCCCTTTTGAAAAACCAGTCGGACGCGACTGCACTCTTGAGCAGATTCCTTTGTTGTTGTATCTACAACAAATGTCATCTTCTCTCAAAGATATCGATTTCCAGCACATGGGCCGAACCTGCCTCGGACACGCTGCCCGGCGCACCGCCAATCTTCTGACCCGTCATTATAATAGGCACATGGCAGTTCTCGGCCTTGAACTGACCCAGGCCCAGCTTTTGGCAGCCATAGCCGACGGATCTGCAAGTTCGGCGGCAGAGATCGCCCGTTTCCTCGGCATAGACCGATCCACGCTGGCCCGAAACCTCAAGCCTTTGGAAGTTGCCGGTCTTGTAACCCGGCAAGATGGCAAAGGCCGAAAGGTTCTTCCGGTGCTGACACAACTGGGCGAGGCAAAGGTCATTGAGATCCACCGCACCTGGCTCAAGGCGCAAGAAGAGGTCAGCGCATTGCTTGGCCCGGACGGCGCTGATGCCGTTCGCACCCAGATGTCCACGTTGCGCAAGGCGGTTCACATTCTGGAAAGCCAGCAAAAACCTGCCGCAGACACTGCCTCCCAATCAGCCCCCGACGAGACCACCCTTTCAGGACACCAATCATGAGCGATCCCCAGACCCTGACCGAAAACGGCAAGACCCACACCCTTGGCGCGCTTCCAAAGGCAGCCTTTGCCACCATGACCGGGCTTGATATCTTCGAGCGCATGATGGCAGGCGATCTGCCTGCCCCCCCGATCATGGTGCATTCCAATATCAGGATGAAGGAATTTTCCGAAGGCCGGGCCGTCTTCACCGGCCAGCCAGCACGCGAGTTCCTGAACCCGCTCGGTACGGTCCATGGTGGCTGGATTTCGACGCTGATCGACACGGCGCTGAGCTGCGCGGTACACACCACGCTGCAGCCCGGCGAATTCTACACCACCACATCGCTCAACGTGAACATGGTTCGCCCGCTGCTTGAAACCAGTGGAGAAGTGGTTTGCGAGGGGCGGATCGTCCACCGCGGCTCCCGCCTGGCGACCTCCGAAGGCGATCTGCGGGACGCGAACGGCAAACTGATAGCCCATGGCACTGTCAGCTGCATGATCCTGAAGCCCTCTTGAGGCAATGGATATGGAACAGTCGCACTGTCTTTCCCTCTTTTCCTGACGTGGAAATCCCGGTAGAGCTGCGCCATGAGTGACGACAAGAAACCTTCGCGCCCAGCCGGCAAGCCGGGCTTTCGTGGCAACAAGAAGTTCGGTGGCAAACCTGCGCCGCGCCGTCCGGGCCTCCCCCCGGAAGGCCCGGTGCTGCTTTACGGCCTCCACACCGTTGAAGCAGCCTTTGCCAACAAGGATCGCAAGCGGCTGAAGCTGTTCGCAACGGACAATGCCGTTCGCCGCCTCGAAGAACGTGGCGTGAAGATCGATGTCCCTGTCGAATCCATGATGCCCCGCGCGCTGGACCGGATGGTGACGAAGGATGCTGTCCATCAGGGCATGATCCTGGAAGCCGATCCCCTGCCCGCTTATGGCGCCGAGCATCTGAAAGGTGCGCGGCTCGTCCTCGCACTTGACCAGGTCACGGATCCGCACAATGTCGGCGCAATCCTGCGCTCGGCTGTCGCGCTCGATGCCGATGCGGTGGTAACAACCGAACGCCATGCACCGGAAGAAGGCTCCGTTCTGGCGAAATCCGCGTCCGGTGCACTCGACATGATCAAACATGTCCGGGTGAAAAACATGGCCCGCTTCATTGCCGAGATGAAGGACGAAGGCTTTTCCTGCATTGCCCTCGACAGCGATGGCCCGGCAAGTCTTGAACAGACACCGTTCAGCGACAGGACAGTTCTGGTGCTGGGCTCGGAGGGAAAAGGCGTGCGTCAGGGTGTGCGCGAAGCCTGCGGCCTGACAGCCCGCCTCGACATGCCGGGCAAGATTCGCTCGCTCAATGTTTCAAATGCCGCTGTACTGTCACTCTATGTGGCGCGGATGAAAATGGGGCTGTAAGGCCCCTCTCCTTTCACCATCCGATTCAAAGCACCTCTCCGCGCGCTGCAGTCACAGAGCTGGCGGCAGTTCTGTTCGCCCGCGTCGCCTCCGACCGGGTCAGGCAAGGCGCCAATAGCAGACTGATACCGATCATCGGTGCCAGCACCATGAGAGCCGCCCGAATACCGAAGGCATCGGCGAGCGGCCCGATGGTGAGCGGCCCGACCAGAAAGCCAAGCAGAGCCACAAAGGAAAGCACGGCGACATTGGAAGCCGCACTTCCTCCTGGCGCTGCGGATGCCGCGGTCACTCCAAGGGGAAACGCGAGCGCTGCTCCCGATCCCAGAACTCCCAGACCGAGAAGTGCAATCGGCGCGTTCGGTGCAAGCCATATCAGGCTCAGACCAATCAGTCCGATGAGCGCAAGCACCTGCCCCAGGCGTCCTGGCGCCGCAACCTGGCGCAAGCGGTCTCCCATGAGTCGGGTCGAAGCCAGACACAGTGAAAAGATCGAGATGCCCAGCCCGGCGAGGCCCGGATTGGCGGCAAAGGCATCCCGGAGATAGACCGCAGCCCAATCCGCAACGGCCCCTTCAACCAATGTCGTTCCGAAAGTGAAAAAACAGACGCCAAGCAAAACCGGATGTGGCAACCGGAAACCGCGCTGCTCGGGTTTGGTCGACTGCCCTTCGGGCGGCAAAGGCAACCGCAGGATTACAGGCAGCACCAGGGCCTGAACCAGGATCGCGATCGCGATACCGGCCAGAAGGGGCGACAGGGCAAGACCCGCCACAGCCGAGCCAATCAGCGTTCCAGACAGCAGTCCGAAGCTCCAGCAACCGTGTGCTCTGCTCATGATCTTGTGGTGGGTGCGCGTCTCGTAATCGTCAGCCAGAACGTTGAGCCCGAGTTCCAGGATGGACATCGATCCGCCGACAAGCGCGAGTGCGGCCATCAAAAGCCACTGGGTTGTCGCCATGAAGGGCAACAGCATGGCGAGAAGAAAGACCGGATAAAAGATCAGCGTGATCCACTTGGCGCCGATCCAGCCTGCAATGCGCCCCGCGATCATCAAGGTTGTCAAAGTACCGACCGGCGCCCCGACGAGCGCAATCGCCAACTCGCTATTGGTCAGTCCGAGCGTGGTCTGGACACCTGGAATATGCGGCAGCCAAGCCCCGAGTGCGATCGGCTGCAGATAGAAAATGAGGCAGATGCGCTGCGCTTCAGTCATTTAAATCGATCCAATTGGCGCACATGATTTCGAGCAGAACCACATGTGTCACGGCAGATTTTCCACTGAGGGTGAAACGGAAGTGATGACGGGACCGAACAGTGTTTGGTCTATCCAGCCTGCCTTCCGGTAAAACCAGAGAAGCCCGCGCAGAAAGCGACAGGCTGATATTCAGATTGCGCATTTATGGGTGCAAAACCCGGTTCATGCAAGCTGCCGCCCCCTCTTCGCGGAGCCCCTTCAGCGCTTGCGAACGCTGGATTGGCGGATGCCGCAGTTGGACGTCGCCAAGCGTCCACCTTGATCAGGGGCATATCGGCTATGCGGATCAGTGCTGGATGTGCTGCGCGAGCATATTATGCCAAGGCAAGGAAATGATTCGGTTCCAGGGAACTTGCAAGATGGCCGAGCGCTGCCCCACTGAACGAACACGATGCCTCTTGATTGCGCCTACGCCACAAATGCTTCCGTCAATTTGCAGGAATGACATTGGAATCGAGACGTCGCGATACTGAATTTCTGGGTCGCAGAAACTCTGCGCACGCGAAACTATCCACAGAGGCCAACCAATTTTCGAAATTATCAGAGGGGTTTAGCTGGTTTTTCGGAATCAGAATCGAAAAATGCAAATCAGGGCATGGACAAGTGCGCCCAATCTGGTAGAAGCCATCCCCGGCGCCGGTATAGCTCAGCTGGTAGAGCACGTGATTTGTAATCTCGGGGTCGCGGGTTCGAATCCTGCTGCCGGCACCATCTTCCCCATTCAGCTTGAAACTCTATTGTGCCGCTCGCCGCAGGCACTGTGCTATCGCGTGCTTCAGGCGACGCGGACCATATGTTTTCGCCACGCGTTGCAGCTGCCCTGGCGCTGCATCAATGAACGCTGCAGCATCTTCTTCATACCCTCCTGGCGCAGATCCAGTTCACTCTGGCTCCAGATCGCGTCGAATGCCGTGCCGACGGCTAGCGGTCTCAACTCGCTGTTTCTGGAAAAGACCCGCTCGCAGGCAAGATCGAATATGGCCTCGTGCTGGTACTCGTCAGCCACGGACCGTGCCGCATAGAGTGCCATTTGCTGGCAATAACGCATCCAGGCGGATGCAAGGGTTTTCGCCGGTGTTTCCAGCCAACTCGTGTGAGTGTTGCCGTCGTGGTAGAGCTTCCTGTAGAGCGGCCGGTCGAGATAAAGCATTTCTCCCTGGATCGCCTGGCGCATGATCCAGGTACTGTCGGCGAACATGTTGTCGAACCGGTTTCCGGGAACGGTCAGATCACGAAGGTTTGGCGGTGTCCGGTTGACCGCCCGAAAACTGACGCCGGCATAACTCATCCCGAACACCTGCCTGACCCGCGCTTCCAGGTCTCCGCTCACGCTTTTGCTGCGGATGATGTGTTCATCCGGCCTGCCCACGGTCTGAATTGCGGTGCAAGCGCTTCCGGCAGAGGGTGTCTTTTCCAGAAGATCCACAAGCGCGGCGTAATAGTCCGGCTCAATGGTGTCGTCTTGCGGCAGGATGGCAAAATACGGCGTCCTTACCCTTCTGATCAGCCAATTTGCGTTTTCCACCCAGCCGAGTCGTCTCCGCTGATGGTAGATACGCACGTTTGCCATGCACCGGAACGGCTCGAAGGTTTCCCGTTCGAAACCGCCATCATTGGAAATGACAACACGAAAGTCGCGAAAGCTCTGCTCCTGCACCGACGCAAGCACCCGTTCAAGAAACCCGTTCGGCCGGTAGGCAGGAATACAGATTGTCAGACGAGGCCGTTTCCATGGCCATATTGCAGGAAACTTCATGAGGCAATGACTTGATGAACCTGGCTTGAAGATGCCAGCGCGTCCGCCGCTTCAAGCGCAAACATCGGTGCGGTCGTGTATTTGCCCGGATCAAGGCTGCAATAACCATCGGCCAGGAGGCTGGGGCCTATTCTGCTGCGCTTGTGCAGATCGCTCACGCGATCGTCGATATCACTTGCACCCCTTGCGTCGATAACTCCGCCGATCAACGGTGCTTCGTCCGCCTCGGGAAAGCGCAGGAATTCAGCTAACTTCGGATAGTAGGCCGCAAGTGCGGCAACGGAACTGCGCACAATTTCGGCCTTTCGGGAAGAACCGATCTCTGGGTGCGGAAGCAAAAGGTCGCGTGTGCTGGCGAGCATCATCGACGGGTACCAGGACAGATACACCCGGCCTGACTCATACCGCACAACATCTCCGTATCGCCCCAACATGAGCGTAACATTCGCCAGATCTTCGACAACATCCGGCAGCAGCACTGCCATCTTGTAGCGCAGGAACCACGGGGCATTATCAGCAAAGCCGCTGGCATGATCCAGAAAGCGGCGCTGCTCCCAGGCGGCGTTGAGCACCCGGTCGAATGGTCCGTCAGCGCGATGTTCACCAACCACGCGCCAACCGGAGCGGCTTGTCTCGAAACGCGTCACCCTGTGATTGGACTGGAATTCGATTCGCGGGTGAGAAAGAACCGCTGCGCGCAGTGAAGCAGCAATGGCTCGCGTGTCGACGGATCGTTCCGGCGTTCCGAAGGCCGCCTCGATCTTGCCAGCTTCAGAGCCATAAGAATGGGAGGTCAGGCGCTGGAAGGCCGGCAGATCCACTTCGCCGAGGTAGTCTGCATTTGGTGCGGCAAGCCGCTCGCGGAGGATATCCTGCACCAGCACGAAGTGCTGTTCTACCGCACCCGCGGAAAGCTGAGACCCCTCAGGAACGGCATAGTCGAATGGCTGCGTTACGGAAGAAGCGAAAAGGTCTTGCGCCATCCATCGGCACACGATGGACCGGAAATGCAGCGCGCCATCGATCATGCGCCGTGCGGTCAGACCTGACCTGTCCCCGCCGTAAACGAACCCGAGATGGATCTTGCCTTCGTTTACCAGCGATGCCGCAGTCAGCGGTTCAGCTCCGGCATCGTAAAGCACGATCCGGTTACCGCGATCAGCAAGTTCCAGAGCTGCGATCGAGCCGGCAATGCCGGCCCCCACTATCGCTATGTCCCGGCACGATTTCATCCAAGAACGACCGAAATCATGTTTCCCCACACCTGTTCCGGAACGGGTTCTCTTACCTCAATCGCAGCCAACCGACCAGTGGAACAATCACGTTATCGGTCGTCATTCCACGTCGCCGATGAATTTTGCCTGGTTGATCAGCTCCTGGCATTTTGCTTCGTTGCCTGCGTGCCGTTCCTTGTTCGCTTCCTGGAGCAGTGCGCGCATCTTCTCTGCAACAGTGATGTCGATACCCTCCCTCTCGGAGTGGGTAACGGCATTTTCAACCTTGTCGATGTCCGCCTGACAGTCGGCAAGTGCACCGTTGGTAGCGGCCAGCATCAGCCCTGCGGCCAGAAGACTTCCGGCGAGCGGATTGCGATTGCATCTCATGTCATTCTCCCTTTCGGACAGGCTGGTCGTCGATTGCGGCGAGACGCCTCAATGGCGACCAGGCATTCACTGCATGCGGTGATGCAGATCCATCATGATCCAGAGACTGCCACCGACCATGATGAAAATGAGCACCGCGGCAAAGGCCAGAAAGAACAGGTTTTCGACCGGGGTGGATTTCAGGTCGATGTGTAGAAAAAATACCAGGTGAACGATCACCTGCAGAACCGCGGCAACAGCGATGACGAAATATACGGCACTGCCTGTGAGCAGTCCGCCCCAGACCAGGGCGAAGGGAATTGCCGTCAGCACAACTGCAAGCACAAACCCGGTGAGATAGGTAGACAGGCTGCGTTCAGCGGAATGGTTCATATGTGCCCCCTATAGAACGCCCGGCAGATAGACCGCCGAAAAGATCCCGATCCAGACAATATCGAGAAAATGCCAGAATAGCCCGAGCCGCATCAACCGGGAACGAACCGGCGGCGTCAGGCCCTTGACCATGATCTGGCCAATCATAACCACGATCCCGAGTGCCCCGAACGCAACGTGCAGTCCGTGTGTACCCACCAGCGTGAAGAAGGCAGACAGGAAGCCGCTTACTTCCGGCCCCGCACCTTTTTCGATCATGCCGGCAAATTCACTCAGCTCCATTGCCAGAAACGCGAAGCCGAGCAGCAAGGTCACAAAGAGCCATTGGACCACGCGGCCCTTCTGGTCATTCATCAGCGCAATGCTCGCCATCCCGAACGTCAGGCTGGAGACCAGCAGCAAGCCGGTTTCAACGGCAGTCCTGCTGAGATCGAAGAGCTCTTTTGACGTCGGACCGGCTGCGGAATTTTCCGAAAGGACAGCGTAGGTCGCAAACAACAGCGCGAAGATGACCGCGTCGGTCATCAGATAGATCCAGAACCCGAACTCCCTGGAATGAAGGGAGTGCTTCTCTTCCTCTTCAAGGATGGTTGCAGCAGACATCGGCCCCTCCCTCAAACCGTTCCGGACAACGGTGCGCCAGAGGCGGCACCGCGCGGCACAAAATCGCGCATGTCGTGCAGGTCGGCCGGCGAGATCTGAGCGAGGCGTTCACGCTCGATCCGGGCGACTTCTGCTGCGGGCAACACGAATTCGCTGTTGTCGTCGGACGCCCGGATACCAACACATACGAGAGACAGCACGAAGCTCAGGGCGACGAGCCACCAGATGTACCAGATGAAGGCAAAACCGAGCACAAAGGCCAGCGCACCAAGCACCGGGCCGATCCAGGTGTTTTTCGGCATGACGATGTCTTCGTAATGCTGCGGCGGCTGATAGGCCTCCCCCCGGATCTTCATGTCGTGGAACGCGTCAATGTCGGTCACCTCGGGCAGAACCGCGAAGTTATAGGCAGCTGGCGGAGAGGACGTCGCCCATTCCAGGGTACGACCGTTCCACGGGTCCCCCGTGATGTCCCTGGCGGATCCCCATTTCCTGGCCGAAACGTAAAGCTGGATGGCGATGCAGGCGATGCCGCACAGGACGAACAGAGCCCCGATCGCAGCGACGATCAGATAGGGTTGCCAAGTGGGGTCGGCATAATGCTCCATCCGCCGGCTCATGCCCTTGAAGCCAAGGACGTAGAGCGGCATGAAGGCGAGATAGAAACCGATGATCCAGCACCAGAAGGACCGCATGCCCCATTTGGCGTCCAGCTTGAAACCGAAGGCTTTGGGGAACCAGTAGTTCATGCCGGCGAAATAACCGAAAAGAGCGCCCGGGATCAGCATGTTGTGGAAGTGCGCCACCAGGAAGGTGGAATTGTGCATCAGGTAGTCGGCGGGCGGCAGGGCCAGCAGCACCCCAGTCACGCCACCGATGACGAAGGTCACCATGAAGCCGATGGTGTAGACCATGGACGTGTGAAACTCGATCCGGCCCTTGTACATGGTGAACAGCCAGTCGAAGATCTTCACCCCCGTCGGCACCGCGATGATCATCGTTGCGATGCCGAATATGGCATTCACATTGGCAGACGAGCCCATCGTGAAGAAGTGGTGCAGCCAGACTGTGAACGACAGCAGCGCGATACAGGCGGTCGCATAGACCAGTGAAGTGTAACCGAACAGCCGCTTGCGCGAGAATGTCGCCACCACTTCGGAAAAGATACCGAAGGCCGGCAAGATCAGGATGTAGACCTCCGGATGACCCCAGATCCACAGCAGGTTGGCAAACATCATCATGTTGCCGCCGTCACCGTTGGTGAAGAAATGGAAGCCAAGCGTGCGATCGAGTGTCAACTGACCGGCGACCACCGTCAGCGCCGGAAAGGCGAAGGCAATCAGGATGGAAATGCACAGTGTCGTCCAGGTGAACATCGGCATGCGCATGAAAGTCATGCCCGGGCAGCGGTTCTTGACGATGGTCACGATGAAGTTGATGCCTGAGAGCGTACTGCCCACCCCGCTGATGATCAGCGCCCATAGCCAGTAGTCGACCCCCACACCCGGACTATATTCAGCCCCGGAATATGGAGGATACCCGGTCCAGCCGGCTTGAGAGAACTTGCCGACCACAAGCGATATCAGCACCAGAGCCGCACCGGCGGCCGTCATCCAGAGGCTGACGGAATTCAGGAACGGAAAGGCGACATCCCGCGCGCCGATCTGTTGCGGCACGATGATGTTGATGAGCCCGGTCAGGAACGGCATCGCCACGAAAAAGATCATGATGGTGCCGTGAGAGGAAAAGATCTGCTCGAAATGCTCCGGCGGAAGGTAACCTTCGCTGTTCAGGGAAACCGCCTGTTGCGCGCGCATCATGAGAGCATCGACAAACCCGCGCACCAGCATCACCAGAGCCAGCACCACATACATGATGCCGATCTTCTTGTGATCGACACTGGTCAGCCAGTCTGTCCAGAGAACTTTCCATGCGCGCAGCCAGGTGATCAGCAGGAACACGGCAATGCCGCCGCCAACGGTTACTGCCGCCCCACCCATGGCCACCCAGGAATAGAACGGCAGGGCCTCAATCGTAAGACGTCCCAGCATCAAACAGCCCCCCGGCAGATGAGTTCGGCGGCCTTGCTTTCGTAAGGGCCGACAATCGGCGCGTATTTGCGCAGGATGATCGAAAAGAGATCCGTCTCGTAAGACGAATAATGCCGGACTGGATCGGCAACGCTCTGCTTGTGCAGGTCCACATACGTCTTGGCGTCCAGCACGTCAGCGGATCCTGTTGCCTTTTCCTTCCAGGCGGCGAAATCCGCTTCGTTCATGGCATGAGCCTTGAAGTGCTGGTCGGAAAAACCGTCGCCGGAATACATTGTGTTGCGGCCGTTGAAGGTGCCTGGACCATCTGCGATCAGGTTAAGTTCGGAGCGCATGCCCGCCATGGCGTAGATCTGGCCACCAAGTGCGGGGATCATCAGCGAATTCATGACCGTGTCGGAAGTGATCTCGATGGTCAGCGGCCTGTCTGCGGGAAAGGCAAGTTCATTCACGCTGGCCGTGCCGAGTTCCGGGTATAAGAACAGCCATTTCCAGTCGAGCGCGACGGCCTGCACCTTGAAAGCCGGCTTGTCGGACGCCAGGGCCTTGTAAGGGTCAAGTCTGTGGGTCGCATCCCAGACAATGGTTCCGATGACAATCACGATCGCAGCTGGAACCAGCCAGACCACGGCTTCAATGCCCCAGGAACCATCCCACTCGGGCGCATAATCCGCGGTGTTGCCATTACGCTTGCGATATCGCCAGGCGAACAGCAGCGTTAGTATGATCGCGGGAATGGCGACGATCATCATGATGCCGAATGCCGTGAACAGCAGATCCCGTTCCGCCAACGCGATAGGCCCTTTCGGGAAGAGCACCGGCGCATCGGAAAGCGCACAACCTTGTAACAACGGGAAAAGGCATACGAGGCCGACCGTCGCGGCAGACCTCAAGGCAATACGGACCCTTAGTCCGGCAATCCGATCAACCATGGCACCCCCGTTGAAAAATGGATAGGGACTGTCTGTTTGCAACACTTGTGGCGGCGCGCCCGCCAGGAACGATATGCTTTACTTTTGAAAAGCCTAGCCGAGCCCGCGCGGCATTGAAAGAGCGAAAGTTGCAGAAGCCGGCAGACACCAGCAAACAGGTTAGCCGGACAAGTCGAGCAACGCCTGCAGCATGAGGTTCGCCCCCTTCTCGATATCCGACCAGTCGCTGAGTTCTTCGGGAGCATGGCTTATGCCGGCCCGGCTGGGAACGAAGATCAGCCCGGAAGGGCAGAAAGACTGCATTGTCTGGGCATCGTGACCGGCTCCGGAAGGCATACGCCGCGCCGGTAATTCGTTGCGTTCGGCAAGGTCGGCGAGCTTGTCGGCAAGCTCGCTATCCAGCGAAACCGGTGACAACCAGCTCCTCTCGGTCTTGTTCAATTTCAGTCGGTGCCGGTTGGCGACAATGTCGGCGCTTTCCAGAAAACGCGATTTCAGCCCGACCATTATCTCTTCCGACGTGTCACGCAGAATCACCGAAAAGACTGCACGACCTGGAATCGTGTGGGGATGGTTCGGCGAAAGTTCGACATGACCAATGGTAAACCGGCTCTGGTCGGTGCCGTGCATCTGGATCAGATCCGGAATTGTCCCGGCAAGCTCGGAAAGCCCGGCAAATGCATCCGCCCGCAGATGCATGGGTGTTGTCCCGGAATGATTGGCGATTCCCGTCAGTTCCAACTCCAGATAACAGACACCGGAAACCTCCTCGGCGATGCCGATGGGAAATTCTTCGGCTTCAAGAACCGGCCCCTGCTCGATATGGAGTTCCAGAAAGGCATTTATCGAACCGGCCGGACGGGCTGCTTTCAGGATGTCCATCGGCTCGAGACCCAGACTGTTCATGGCATCACGCAGCCGGACCCCGTCGGCATCAATCGCCTGCTCGATCCATGCCGGAGTGATCGCCCCGACTATGGCCTGTGAGCCGAGCATGCCCCCGAAACGGCCCTCTTCTTCGGAAGTCGCGGCAACTTCGATCGCTGTCCGGGGCGTTATTCCGGCATCCTTCATCGTTCGCACGCATTCCAGCGCAACACAGGCGCCGAGTGCTCCGTCAAAAGCCCCGCCATTGACCACGGTGTCGAGATGCGATCCGGCCATGACGCACGGCCCGTCCTCAGGTCCATACCGGCCAAACAGGTTGAGTGCGCCGTCTCTCCACACCTGCAGATCGTCGGCCCTCATCTGTGCCTCGAACCAATCCCTGCACTCCAGATCGACCCGAGTGAAGCCTGGTCGCGTGTAGCCGCCGGTTTCAGGAACAAAGCCGAAGCGATTCACTCCGTTGAGAAGCGTTTTGAGACGCTCCGGGTCGATACGGATTGCGTGCTGCGGCATCCTTGTTTCCCCCTTATTTATCAGCGCTTAAGCGTTTATCTGGCATCGAGAGCACAACCCTCGAGCGAAAATAAATATGAAATAATTATTGCAGCATTGCAATTAATCATGATTAATTATTCGTCAGAAACAACGAGGGGAATGGTCATGAAAAGATTCCTAGCCGCGGCTTTCGCCTCGGCCTTCCTCGCCTTTGCACCCCAGGTGCAGGCGCAGACTCCGCCCAATGTTCTGGTTGTCGGCCAGATCGCGGAACCCAAGTCACTCGACCCGCACGCAGTCACCGCGGTGAACGATTTCCGCATTCTGGTGAACTTGTATGACGGACTTGTGCGCTACAAGGACGGCACCCTGGAAGTCGAACCGTCCCTTGCCGAAAGCTGGACCATTTCGGAGGACGGCAAGACCTACACGTTCAAGCTGCGTGAAGGCATCAAGTTCCACGACGGTTCCCCCTTCAACGCGGAAGCGGTGAAGTTCAACTTCGACCGTATGCTGAACGAGGAAAACCCCTATCACGATACGGGTCCCTTCCCTCTCGCGTTCTTCTTCTCCACTGTTGAGGACGTGGTCGTCGACAACGAAACCACCGTCACCTTCAACCTTAGTGCCCCTTACGCGCCGTTCCTGTCGAACCTTGCCTATCCGACGGGTCTGATTGTCTCGCCCGAGGCCGTCAAGCAATACGGCAAGGATTTCGGCCGCAATCCGTCCGGTACCGGCGCCTACAAGTTTGCCGAATGGGAAGCCAACGCCAAGGTGGTTGCCGTCAAGAACGAAGACTACTGGGATGGCGCTCCGGACCTGGAAGCGCTGATCTACCGTCCGATCACCGATGCCAACACAAGGATCGCCGAAATGCTGTCCGGTGGACTGGACGTGATGGTTGAAGTTCCGCCGGACAGCCTGCAGCAGTTCAAGGACGATTCAACGTTCAAGGTGCTGGAACAGGCCGGACCTCACGTCTGGTTCCTGATCCTGAACACCCGCGAAGCACCGTTTGACGTCAAGGCTGCACGCCAGGCCGCCAACTACGCCATCAACAAGAAGGCTCTGGTGGAAAACATCCTGCAAGGTACGGCTGACGTCGCAGCAGGGCCGACACCTCCTGCCTTTGCCTGGGCCTACAACGAGAGCCTGGAGCCCTATCCCTACGATCCGGAAAAGGCCAAGGAACTCCTGAAGGAAGCTGAATACGCCGGACAGGAAGTTACTTTCTATGTCACCGAAGGCGGCTCCGGCATGCTCGACCCGGTTGCCATGGGCACGGCCATCCAGGCCGATCTCCAAGCCGTCGGCATGAAGGTCAAGATCGAGACCTATGAATGGAACACCTTCCTCGGCAAGGTGAACCCGGGTCTGCAAGGCAAGGCTTCCATGGCGGAAATGGCATGGATGACCAATGACCCGGACACGCTTCCGTTCCTGGCCCTGCGCACCGAAGCGATGCCCGAACAGGGCGGGTTCAACTCCGGCTACTATTCCAACGCCAAGGTGGACGAGCTTCTGGAAAATGCCCGCGAGGAAACCAACCAGGAAGAACGTGCAAGGCTCTACAAGGAAATGCAGGAAATCGTCCAGGAGGACGCCCCCTGGGTCTTCGTTGCCAACTGGAAACAGAATGCCGTCACCAAGGCATCGGTTGAAGACTTCAAGCTGCAGCCCTCCTTCTTCCTGATGCTTCAGGACGTCAAGAAGCCTCAATAAGACGACACGTCTCCCGGCGGACCTTGAACGGTTCGCCGGGATTTTCGTATTCGGACCTGCACGCAGCAAGTGCCGAAGGAAACGTAAAGGCGCACCCCGGCGACACAACACTCCCTCATCCTGAGGAAGCGCAAGGCGCTGTCTCGAAGGATGGGCCACTTGCTCCGGAGTGTGCCGCCCATCCTTCGAGACGCGCATAAATGCGCTCCTCAGGATGAGGTTGCGGAGGCGGCAAGGCTTCAGGAAATGGCCGGCCGCACTCAGAAAGAGGGAGAGACCATTGGCTTCCTATATCGCCAAGCGTCTGCTGGCTGCCATCCCGGTCCTGTTCGGGCTGACGATCATCGTCTTCCTGATCATGGCGATGATCCCGGGAGACCCGGCAACTGCCATTCTCGGCTCCTACGCGACACCGGAAAATGTCGCCAAGCTCAACCGCGATCTCGGCCTCGACAAAACCCTGTTCGAGCAATACGTCATCTGGATCGGCAACCTGTTCCAGGGTGATCTCGGCCGCTCCTACACGCTCAATCGTCCGGTGCTGGATGAAGTAATGGAGCGCTTTTCGGCAACCCTCATTCTGGCCGGAACATCGCTCATCCTGTGCTCGATCTTCGGCCTTCTTGCCGGTATTGTGTCCGCCGTCCGTCAGTACGGCTGGGCGGACAAGATCATCACGCTGCTCGTTCTGATCGGTATCTCGACCCCGTCTTTCTGGCTCGGCCTGCTGCTGATCCTGGTCTTTGCCGTCAATCTGCGCCTGTTTCCGGCTTCCGGCATGTACGCGATCTATGGTGGCGGCGACTTGCCCGACCTGATCCATCACCTCACCCTGCCCGCGCTGACGCTTTCGGTGGTCGCGACCGGCGTCATCGCCCGGTTGACGCGCACCGCCATGCTGGAAGTGCTGCGTCAGGACTATATCCGCACTGCCCGCGCCAAGGGCCTGTCGGAACGCAAGGTCATCTACAAGCACGCATTCAAGTCGGCCCTCGTCGGCGTGGTGCCGGTCATCGGCATCCAGGCCGGCTTTGTCATCGGCGGTGCTGTCTATATCGAGACGGTGTTCCAGTGGCCGGGCATCGGATCCATGCTCGTGACCGCCATTTCCACCCGCGATCTGCTGCTGGTCCAGGGCGGGGTTCTGGTGGTCGCCGCCGCCTATGTTCTCTTCAATCTGCTCGCAGACGTGGTGCAGACCATTCTTGATCCGAGGTTGCGCTGATGAGTGACACGACCATGAGCGCCCCTTCCAAGGAGAAGGCAAAGTCCTCGCGCCCGGGAACACTTGCGCTTCTGCTCAACAATTCGCTGGCAACCAGCGGCCTTGTCGTTCTGGTGCTGATCTGTCTTATCGCTCTGGCAGCGCCGATCCTGCCGCTGGCGAACCCGGACGTTACCGCCCCGGCAGACCGTCTTCTGCCGGTCCTTACCGAAGGACACCTGCTTGGCACCGATCACTTGGGCAGGGACATCCTTTCGCGGCTGATCTGGGGGACACGCATATCGCTTGCCGTCGGTCTGTCGGCAACAATAATCGCTGCCTTCTTCGGCTCGCTTCTGGGACTGGTCGCCGGATACGCCGGCGGTCGTACAGACACTCTGATCATGCGCGGCATCGATATGGTGATGGCGTTTCCCTACATTCTGTTGGCACTGGCCATCGTCGCCGTGCTTGGCCCTGGGCTGCTCAACGCGCTTTACGCCATCGCGCTCGTCAACATACCGTTCTTTGCCCGCAACATTCGCGGTATTACGCTCGGGCTATCCCGAAGAGAGTATGTTGATGCGGCACGGCTGTCCGGCAAGTCGCCGGTACAAATTCTGTTTCTGGAAATTCTGCCCAACGTCTTGCCGGTCATCGTCATCACCATGTCGACGACCGTCGGCTGGATGATCCTCGAAACGGCCGGCCTGTCCTTCCTCGGCCTGGGTGCCCAGCCGCCACAGGCAGACCTTGGCTCCATGCTGGGTGAAGGCCGCAAGATCCTCTTCACTGCGCCGCATGTCTCCATCATTCCGGGCCTGATGATCTTTGCGCTGGTCATGAGTATCAACCTCTTCGGTGACGGTGTTCGCGATATCCTCGACCCGCGCCTGCGTGCCGGGTCCCTCACCCGGCCGGTCTCTCGAACAGCGGTGCATCGCAAGGCAGACGAGATCCCCGCGCCTTCGGAAAAGGGCGGTGTGCTGGATGTCCGTCAGATGCGCACCGAATTCCAGATCGGCAGCTCCGTTTACAAGGCAGTCGGCGGTGTTGATCTGAACCTGAAAGAGGGCGAATGCCTGGGCGTTGTCGGAGAATCCGGATCCGGCAAGTCGGTAACGGCCATGTCCATCATGGGCCTTGTGCCGACACCACCCGGCCGGATTGCCGGCGGTGCCGCCTATCTCGACGGCGAAGATCTTTTTGCGGCAAGCGACCGGCGTATCCGGGACCTCAGAGGCGGTTCGGTTGCCTATGTCTTCCAGGATCCGCTGTCGACGCTGCACCCGCTCTTCACCGTTGGTGATCAGTTGACGGAAGCGATCACCACCCACCAGCCCATGTCCGGCTCGAAAGCACGGGAGAAGGCCGTTGAACTGCTTTCGCTTGTGCGGATCCCGAATGCGAAGGAACGATTGTCCGCCTACCCGCACGAGCTTTCCGGTGGCATGCGCCAAAGGGTCTGCATTGCCATGGCGCTCGCCAACGATGCCAAGGTGCTGATTGCGGACGAGCCGACCACCGCGCTCGACGTCACCGTGCAATCGCAAATCCTGACGCTGATGAACGGCCTGCGCCGCGAACGAAATGCTGCAATCCTGTTCATCACCCATGATTTCGGCGTTGTCTCCGCCCTTTGTGACCGTGTTGCGGTGATGTATGCGGGCCGGATCGTCGAAACGGGAACGACGGAGGAGGTTCTGGCGAACCCGCGTCATCCCTACACCGCCAAGCTGATCGAATGCGTGCCTGTTCTGGGCGAGCCGGACCGTCGTCTGGATGCAATCGAGGGCCGCCCGCCCGTGGTCAATAACCTGCCGGACGGTTGTGCCTTCGCCGAACGGTGTCCGCACGCACAGACCTCCTGCCGGACCGGCGAGATCAAGCTTGAGATGTCTTCCGAAACCCGCGGTGTGCGCTGCCTCTTTCCGCTGAATTCCGGAGCGACCGCATGAACGAGATAAGCCAGAACCACTTGGACAGCGAAGCCCTTCTGACCATTCAGGATGTCGAGCGCATTTTCGGCGGCGGTCGGAAGCTCTTTGGCGGTCATCTTCCCGCCGTGCACGCGGTTCAGGGTCTCAGTCTCGATGTAAAGAAGGGAGAGACCCTCGGTGTCGTCGGAGAGTCGGGCTGCGGCAAGTCCACCCTCGCACGCCTCGTCGTCGGTCTCGATCTGCCGACATCCGGCTCGATCACCTTCAACGGCGAGGATCTTGCGGCACTGGCAAAAAAGGACCGCAACGCTCTCGCCCGCAAGGTTCAATATGTCTTTCAGGATCCGGTTGCCTCGCTCAATCCCCGCAAGACCATCAGGACCATCCTGGAAGCGCCGCTCAAGCACCTGACAAACCTGAATTCCGATGGTCGCGAGAAGCGCCTTGCCGAGCTGCTGCAGGCGGTCAACCTGGCGCCGGAGTTTCTGGAACGCTACCCCCATGAATTCTCCGGCGGCCAGGCGCAGCGGATCGGCATTGCGCGGGCCCTTGCGGCCGGGCCGGAGCTGATCGTGCTTGATGAGCCCGTGTCTGCCCTCGATGTGTCGGTGCAAGCCCAGGTGTTGAACCTGCTGGACAAGCTGAAGGACGACTTCGGCCTCACCTACATCTTCATCAGCCACGATCTTTCGGTGGTGGAAAGTGTCAGCGACCGCGTGGCGGTGATGTACTTCGGCCGGATGGCCGAACTGGGTCCAGCTAAAGAAATCTTCCGCAAGCCGCTACATCCCTATACGGATCTGCTAATGCGCTCCGCGCCCGCCCCCGGGCGGCACGACCTGATGTCGGAAGACGCCTCTGCCGAATTGCCGGATCCCTACAATCCCCCTGAAGGCTGCGCCTTTGCCGCGCGCTGTGCGCACCGCACGGATATCTGCGTTGCCGGCAAACCGTCACCAGACGAGGCCAAAGGCGGCAACAATCACGTTGCGGCTTGCTATCACCCACTCGGGAAGGCATAGGCTCCCCAAAAAACAAGGCAATGCAGTTTAACCGGCCATGAGAATTCCCGAAGGAGCGACAGATCCCAAGACACGGAAACGCCTGCGGCGGCCCGACATGGTTGCCCAGCAGATCCGCGAACAGATCGTCGAAGCCGGTCTGCGCCCCGGTGACAGGATCCCCGCCGAATGGCTTCAGCCGGAAACGGTCAGGGTGTCACGTGGTTCACTGCGTGAGGCTTTGAAGGTTCTGGAGTTCCAGGGGTTGATTTCAACGCGCAGCGGTCCGGGCGGCGGTGTCTTCGTCGCATCGGTGGAGCCAGGTGAAGCCATCCGCATGCTGGACAATCTGTTCCTGTTCGACCAGCCGACGATTGCCGACATCTACACGCTCCGGAAACAGCTTGAGCCGGAACTTGCCGCCTCGGTTGCCGGAACACTGACAGACGACGGTTTTCAGGCCTTGCAGGGCTGCATCCGGCTTTACGAGGACGAGCCGAAGACGGCGGAAGAAGAATATTCGCAGCGCCTGGCCGAGCTGGATTTTCACGAAGAACTGGCCCGGCACTGCAAGAACCCGATCCTGGCCTTCACATGTTCCTTCCTGCTCAGCCTGCTACGCGACATGACGGTCTGCCGCTCGATCTACAAGGAACCGAACCCTGCCCTGCGCGAAACGGGACTGCACTATCAGGTGCAGTTGCTGCGGGCGATAAAATCGGGTGATGCCGAGCTCTGCCGCATGATCATGCGTGGTCATATGATCGAGGCGGAAAAATACATGAAGGAACGTGCCGCCATGCGCACACGCGGCAGCACGACGGCGCAAGTGATCTCGTCCACGAGCAGCTAGGGCACAAGGGCCGCTTGCCTTTCCTCGGTCCGGCCTTGCGCTGCCAATGGGCCCATCAACCTGGCCGGAGCCTGCTCGAAGGTGAATTTTCCATTCTTCATCCCCCAGACCGGCCGGATGATTTCCGAAACGATCTGTTGTCCGCTCATGGCCGGCAGCGCCACGAAGGTGGCCGCTTCGCCGACTTCGATCCTGTGAGCCTTGTTGATCAGCCTCCGTGGTGCAGCCGTTACCATGTCAAAACAGGCCTTCAGGTCTTCCGCTGATCCGAGCTGGTGAACATTGGCATAAAGATTGGCCATGCGCGGCAAGGAGCAGTCGCCATAGGGCGTGAAGGGATTGAGCACGTTGTTTGTTGCGACCGTGCAGCAAACGCCGTGTTCATGAAAGACATGCGCCGGAGCAACCCCGCGCGGCACCAGGCTTTCGCTGCCACGCCCCATCAGAAACAGATCCGTCGACGGCAGGACGGTAAGCGCGATTTCAGCGTTTTTCAGAATTTGCACCGCCTCCAGAAGGTCCTTTCGGGAAAGGGCCGACAGCTTGGTGACATGGCCGATCGCGACCCTACCCTGCCATCCGAAAGCGACTGTCTGACGGGCGATTTCATCAAGATGACGCCAGGATGGATCGAGATCGAAATCCAGATGGAAATCGAGATCGACATCATGGCGTTCGGCCATTTCGAACAGACAGGCAATCTGGCCATTCGGATCGCTGTCCGTATAGGGACACCCGCCCAGCAGGTCCGCTCCGGCTTTGAGCGCCTCTTCCAGCAATTCGGCAGTACCCGGGTTGTTGATCAGCCCTTCTTGCGGAAAGACACATATCTGCAGGTCCAGCGCCCAGGCGAAATCCTGCTTCAGCCGCTGAATGGCGTGAAACCCCGTCAGGCCGATGCCCGGATCGATCTCCACATGCGTCCGGATGGCGTTGGTACCCTGGGTAATGGCCTTTTCGAGAACCTTTCGACCACGGTCGTAGACGTCTTCTTCCGAAAACCCTTTCTTTGCCTCCGCAACTGACGAGATCGCTCCTTCCAGCGTGCCTGTCTCGTTCCGACAGCGGTCGAGAATGCAGGCCTTGTCGAGATGAAGATGGCTCTCGACAAATCCCGGCACCAGGAGAACGCCGTTGCCATTCAGTTCTTCCGCACTCGTGGGCAGGTCGGCTCCTATCGCCGAAATCTTTCCGGCCCTAACAGCAATATCGACAGCCGCATCAGCGCCATCCAGCAGGACGTTCCGGATTACTAGCCCGCTCATACCCTCGCCTCCATGCGAGTTTCCTGTTCATTGGTGGCGCCGAGATAGGCAGCCGTCAGCCGCGGGTCCGAAGCCAGATCCGCAGCCTTGCCTTCAATCACGATACGGCCTTGCTCCAATACGTAGGCGTAATCTGCAACGGCGAGAGCAAGCGTTGCCATCTGGTCGACAAGCAGAATGGTGATGCCTTCGTCCCGCAACTCACCAAGGATCGCATAAAGCTCCTCAACCATCGCCGGAGCCAAACCAAGCGAAGGTTCGTCCAGGAGCAGGATCTTGGGTTTCGCCATGAGACCGCGGGCAATTGCCATCATCTGCTGCTCACCGCCCGAAAGAAGCCCTGCGCGGCTGTGCAACCTGTCACGCAGGCGCGGAAACCGCTTCAGATGAGCTTCCAGTTCCGAGCTGTTGACATCCGAATGTCTCTTGTAGGCACCCAGTTCGATGTTCTCGCGCACCGTCAGTTCCGGAAATACCTGGCGGCCTTCGGGAACCAGCACAAGACCACGCCCGACGAGTTCATGCGGCTGCATGGCCTGTGTCTGCTCGTCGTTCAGGATTATGCTTCCGGTGACCGGCCTGTGCAGACCCGAAACGGCAGAAAGAAACGTCGATTTTCCTGCACCATTCGCCCCGAGCAGAGCCACCATTTCACCTGGCCGCACCTTGAGTGATACCTCTTTCAACACCGGAGCCGCGCCATATCCTGCGGTCAGCTTCTGTGTCGAAAGAACAGGCGTTTCTTCCGTATGCAGCGGTTTTATGCGCGGGAAGGCCGTGGCGCCACCGGTGCCGAGGTAGGCTGCAATCACAGTATCGTTTGCCTGGATCTCTGTCGGAGAACCAAAGGCAATAGGCTTGCCGGCGTCAACTGCCTGGATCCGGTCCGAAATCCCCATGACCAGCTCCATGTCATGTTCGACGAGCACAACTGCAGGTCCCAGGTCGGCAATATCCCGCAGCAGCATGGCGAGCTTGTCCTTGTCGGCACGCATCAGTCCGGCTGCCGGTTCATCCAGAAGAAGGATGTCAGGTTTCAGGGCAAGCGCGCGTGCGATCTCCACCAGCCTGCGGTCGACATGCGGCAAATCACCGGCACGCTTGTCGAAGTCACCTTCATAGCCGCAGTATCGCAAAAGTCCTGCCGCCAGCGACAAACGATCTGGCGACTGAATGTCGGACCACGGGTCGCCGAAGGCACCGCGCCCCAGCCCGGAGACGACATTTGCAAGCACCGTCAGGTTCTCGAAAAGTTTAGTCGTCTGGTAGGTCCGGGCAATCCCGGATCGGGCAACCGCATGGGCAGGCAGCCCGGCAAGGTCCCGGCTTCCAAGCACGATCTTTCCCTGCGTTGGACGGTAGAACCCGCCTATCATGTTGAGAACCGTTGTCTTGCCCGCACCGTTCGGACCGATGATGGATGTTACCTCGCCGGGCTCGATCCGGAAGCTGACACCATCGACTGCCTGAACACCGCCGAATGAAATGCCGAGGTCTTCAATTTCCAGTGCACTCGAGGTAAGCCCGCCCTGGAGGAACTGCTCGATGTCTGCGGAAGAAACCGGTGCCACGCTTCGGCTCGACCTCGGAATGTAAGACGCCACCGTGCCAACCAGCCCGCGAGGCGCAATCAGCAGCACGCCCACCAGCAAACCGCCAAAGAACAGCAGCCGGTATTCTGCAAGATCTGAAAGGAACTCCGGCAGCAGGACGGTTACCAGCGCACCGGCGAGTGGCCCCAGCACGGTGCCGGCGCCGCCGATCAGGATTGCGAAGAGAAACAGGATCGACTGCGAGAACGGGAAATTGCTCGGCGCGATGAACATCATCAACGGTGCAAACAGACCGCCCGCAAGCCCGGCCATCGCCGCCGCAATGGCAAACGCGGCCGCCTTGACCGCAAACGGCCGATATCCAAGCGAGGCAGCTGCGGTTTCAGCATCGCGTACGCCCGTCATTGCCATGCCCCAGCCGCTTTCGGCCAATCGGCGAAACAGGTAAAGAGACAATCCGGCAAGCAGGATGGCCAGCACCACCAGTTCCCGCTCGCTGAACACGAAGCCCAGGATCTCCGGCATCGGAAAGCCCATGAGGCCATTCTGACCGCCGGTCAGCGAACGCCATTCCACCGCGCCGTGTTCGACAATGAACGCGAAGGCAATCGTGACCATTGCCAGGAACGGCCCCGCCATACGGACGGCAGGCACCGCCAGCAGAACGCCCGCGATCCCCGCCACGAGTGCGGACAAGGGCAGTGCCAGCCAGAAGCTCAGGCCAGACAGCGTCATCACCGCCACACCATAAGCGCCGATGGCAAAGAACCCCACCTGGCCAAGTGAGACCAGACCAGTCAAACCATAAAGAACGTTGAGACCTGTCCCCAGGATGGTCGTGATTGCAACAAGGCCGATGACGAACTGCGTGTAGCCACCGCTTGTCACGGCCATCGCACAGGCTGCAACAGTCAGAACGAGCAACGCGCTATCGAGAAGAATTCGCTGGTTCAGAAAGGGCACGGCTCTTCCTCAGACTTTCTTTACGGCGGGACGACCGAAGAGACCGTCCGGCTTCAATGTCAGTGCAAGGATGATCAGCGCAAAGACAACGATGTAGGTAGAAGATGAGCCCAGGTAGGCCGTTACCAGGGCTTCCGTCACTCCATAGAGAAAGCCTGCCAGCATGACGCCGGCTGCCGATGTCATGCCGCCCAGGATTGCCACCGCGAAGGCCTTGAGCCCAAAGAGCGTTCCCATGTCCGAATGCACGGAAAACAGCGGCGCGATCAAAAGACCGGCACATCCGGCAAGCATCGCCGAAATCGCAAAGGAACCGGACACCATCATGGTTGTGTTGATCCCCATGAGCCGTGCTGCCTGATTGTTCTGGACGACGGCAAGCAGCGCCCTGCCCTGCAAGGTCTTGCGGAACAGGAAGTGCAGCGCCAGAGCAACACCGATGGCGGCAATCGGAATAAGCAGTTGCTGCGGATAGATGCCCGTGCCGGCGAACTGCCAGGTGGTCTGCGCCAAAGGCGAAAACAATGTCCGCGGTTCGTTGCCGAAGCTGAAGAGAACGGCGTTGTCGAGAAAGATGCCGCCCGCGACGGTCGCCATCAGCCAGGCCTCCGAATTGCGTTCCACGAAGGGACGAACCAGAAGTATTTCAACAAGCACGCCAAAAAGGCCGCAGCAGGCGATCGCAAGCGGATAAGCGATCAGCCAGTTCAAGCCGAGCCGTTCGGTAAAGACAAAGCCCAGAACCGCGCCCAGCATGACAACGCTGCCTTGCGCGAAATTGACGGTGGAAGAAACGGAATAGGTGATCTGAAAGCCGAGCGCGATCAGCCCGTACATGCTTCCAAGGCCAATGCCGGTGACAAGGGCGGCGATCAAGAGGGTCATGGGTAGGTCCTGGCGGGTGAAACGGGATCAGGGCTAATTCAAAGGAAAGAAACCTCCCGCGGGCCTGCCGCGGGAGGTGACATCATCAATCTTCGATCGGGATGATTTCGCCTTCGACGAACTGCGCGAAGACATAGTCTTCAGGCGCGATCGCATCCTGGTCTTCCGGCGAGAACGGATCGGTGTAGGTCTTGATCAGGCCTTCGATGTTCTCGATGTCGTACATCGCCTGTCGGATAGCCGGACCATCGGTGGAACCGGCCTTCTCGATGGCAGCAGCCAGCAGAAGCATGGCGTCATAGGCATTGGCGATACCGGTTGCGGGTGTCACATCGGCCATGGTCTTGATTTCGGGAAAGCTTTCCTGAAGCTTCGAGAACATGGCCTCGCCCTTCGCATCGCCCTCCCGGAACAGGTAGGTCTGGATGAAGTGGAGCTTCTCGCCGCTCTTGCCGGCCAGTTCCGTGAACCGTCCGCCTGCCGGGCCCCAGTGCGATGCCATGGCAACATCCCAGCCCATCCGGTCGAGTGATTTCACCACCTGTGCGGTCGGGGCAACGTTTGCCACCACAAACAGGCCATCCGCGCCGTTTTCCTTGAGGCGCGTGAGCTGCGGTACGACATCGACGTCATTGGACTCGAACTTCTCGATACCCGCATGCTCCATGCCGCGCTTCTCGAGCGCTTTCAAAAGCCCCTTCTCGTTGGACTCGCCCCATGGGTTGTTGATGAGGATCATGCCCGGTTTCTTGGAGCCGTATTTGGTGACCAGATACTCGGTGATCGCTTCATCGACATATTCATCAACGGCGGAAACGCGGAAGATGTAGTTCTCTTCAGCACCGTTCTTGGTGATGCCGGTGCCTGCAGCCCACGGGCCGACAAAAGGCACTTTTGACTGGTTTGCAAAGGGAACGATTGCAAAGGAGACCGGTGTGTCCAGACCGCCGATCAGAGCCGCAACGCCTTCGCGCTGGACAAGCTCACGTGCGGCGACAAGCCCCTTGCCCGGGTTGCTTTCGTCGTCGCGGCTTACAAGTTCAAGCGGTTTGCCAAGGACACCGCCCTTCTCGTTGATCTCATCAATCGCGATTGTCAGGCCACGTGTAATTGCCTGTCCGGACTTGGCAGACTGACCGCTGAGCGCGGCAACAAGGCCGATCTTGATTGTATCGGCGGCGAAGGCCGGAAGGCTGGTGGCCAGGGCGAGACCGACAGCACCTGACATCAGGACGCGACGTGTCACCTTCGGAAATTTGCAAGCGGATTTCATGAACGGCTCCTCTGGTTTTCCGGACGACACGTCCGAACGCCACATCAAGAGCAAGTCAGATGCCAGTTTACTGATCTCTATACATTTCAATTACTTATCTAATTTCAGCCTTTACAGACCTTCGATGACATCAGAATTCCGCTTAAATTGCATGCAATCTTTGCATACAAAACTTGCATGCAAAAAACCGGACAGGATTTATGCTCCGGAAGGCCATTTTGAAAAGGACGCCCCATGCTGGACGAAAACAAAGACACCCTTCCCGAGGAAGCGCAGATCGTCAGGGAATATCTCGACGCTTCCATGAAACCCAATCCGGATCTCGCTGCGACATACGTTGCCGACGATGTGACGATCACGTTTACGGGCGGACGGGTATTCAACCATCCGTCAGGTCCGACCGGCTTTAACGCGAAGCGGTACAAGTGGGTGAAAAAGAAGATGGACCGTTTCGACGTTGCCCGCGGGGCGGACGGGGTTGTCGTCTACTCTGTCGGGACGCTTTACGGTGAATGGCCGGACGGAACCGCCTTCGAAGGCAACCGGTATGTCGACCGGTTCGAAGTGCATGACGGCAAGATCACAAAGATGGATGTCTGGAACGACAGCGCGGAGCGAATTCTCACCCGCATGGGCATTGAAGCCTAGTCGTCTCCTCGAACGGCGCGGACGTAAGGTTCCAGGGCATCAAGATAGATGCCCTGCCCCTTGTTTTCGGGCTTGATCAGCGCCCGGTCCGCCACGGCCCCCAGGTGGTGTCGCATGAGATCCCTGGCCCGATCCTCATCGCCCTTGGAAAGAGCATCAATAATTTCCCGGTGCTCCTGGATCCCGCAATCAGTGGAATGCGGCCGCGAGTAAAGCGCCAGCGTCAACCCGCATCTATAGCCGACATCTTCCACGTAGCGGATCAGAACCGGACTTTCCGTGAGCTGCGCCATGAGAATGTGGAATTCCGTGGCAAGCCGTATGGAGACAGGCTCAGGTCCCTTTTCAGCGGCAATTTCCTTGTCGAGATGCGCATTCAGCGCATCAAGGTGCTTCTGCGAAAATTCAGCGCTCAGCCGGGACACCACGAGGTCTTCGATCTGGCATCGCAGATCAAACAGATCCCGCGCCTCTTCCAGGCTGGGGGTTGCGACAACGGCTCCCCTGTTCCGTCGCAGTTCGACAAGGCCTTCCGCTGCGAGCCGTTCCAGTGCCTGGCGCACGATCGTCCGGCTCGACCCGAAACGCTCACCCAGCGAATCTTCCGGCAGTTTCATGCCCGGTAACAGGGCACGCTCAAGGATGGCACTGCGCAGGGCTGCGCAAATTTGTTCGGAACGATTCATCAGTGCTTCGGATCACCAGCTGATTTGCCGCTCAAACAAATCAAATAGCTGCAGATTTGCCAAGTGTCCGAATGCCTCGATTTTCAGCTCCGGCTATTTCCCCTCGCACAGAGAAAGCCTGATTGAATTCAAATCCTTCACCTTGCCCGATCTGACGGCCTGTTGCCCGAAAGACCTGCCCCACTCCGATGAGGACCGGACCTTCCAGTCCGAGCAAATCGACACCGCGTTCAAGTTCGTCCAGTGTTCCCGACCAACGCTTTTCGTCGGTGCGGGATATTCCCGAAACGGCAACGACGGGGGTCGCAGCGGACAAGCCTTCGGCAATAAGCCGGTCTCTGATACGGCCGGCCATGCGCGCCCCCATGTAGAAAACGGTCGTAGTCGCTGGGTCGGTAAGCGCAGCCCAATCTACGGTTTCCGGCAAATCTCCCTTGCGCGAGTGGCCGGTGACAAACCTGACCGACTGAGCATGGTCACGGTGCGTCAGGGAAACGCCCAGGCGTGCCGCCATGGCAGAGGCCGCTGTGATGCCGGGAACAACGGTTGCCGGGATGCCTTCAGCAGCAAGACGGTCGAGTTCCTCTCCACCACGGCCGAAGATCATCGGATCTCCGCATTTGAGCCGCACCACGTGTTTGCCCTGTCGTGCCAGCAAAACCATCATGTCGTTGATGTCTTCCTGGCGGCAACTTTGCCGGCCACCTCTTTTTCCGACCAGCATCCGCCTGGCTTCTCGACGCGCAAGTTCGAGAACCGCGTCATCGACCAGATCATCGAAGAGAATGACATCAGCCGATTGCAGCGCACGCACGGCTTTCAGCGTCAGGTATTCGGCATCGCCCGGCCCTGCCCCCACAAGGGTGACTTTGCCTGCGGCAGATGTCCTTGCATCCTCCAGAAGTGCTTCGGCGAGATGGTCTTCCTCTTCAGGCGCCGACTTGCCCGAAAAAGCAAGATCGGAGATCCGCTCCCAGAATCGGCGCCGCTGTGCCCCCGCGTCCAGCAGGGAAAGCGTCTTTTCCCGCAACCGGCTTGCCAGCTGCGCCCATCCTTGCAGACTTTCAGGCATCAGCGTCTCGATCCGCCGTCGGATCGCCTGGCCAAGGATCGGCGCGACCCCATTGGTCGAGATACCGATGACGACCGGTGACCGGTTGACGATGGACCCGAACTGGAAGTCGCAATAGGCGGGGTTGTCGATCACATTGACCGGAACTCCCGAGCGCCGCGCGGCCAAAACAAACGCTTCAGCTTCTTCGTCACTTTCTGCATCGGCAATCGCAAGGGCTGCGCCCTCGAAGTCTTGCTGCGACCAGCAGGACCGGTGATGTATGAAACGCCCCTTGATGCTGCCGGCCACAAGAAGTGCCTCGAAAGCCGGCTCCAGCTCCTGTGCATGAACATGCACGTCTGCCCCGGCAGCGGCCAGCAGCTCCGCCTTCCAGGCGGCAGCTTCCGTTCCGCCTGCCAGCAGGACTTTTCTTCCTTCAAGCGGAAAGAACAGCGGCAGGCTTGCAAGAGCCCCCACGCGTGCCGGACGGCTCCGGCGCTTTACCTCAGCTGGCTTGCGCAATGTCGGCATCATCGAGGCTTTCCTTTGCAATTTCATCGAGAAGCGTCTGGATTTCCGAGCGGCAGGAGCCGCAATTTGTGCCGGCTTTCAGTGTTTCACCGATTGCACCGACACTTGTCGCACCGCAGCGTGCGGCTTCGGCAATCTGGTTGCAGCCGATCTGGAAGCAGGAGCAGACCAGCGCCCCCGGATCCGGCCTGTCTGCCGGCACCCGTCCAGCAAGAACCCGTGCCCGCTCCTGCGGCGAAACGGGCCCCTCACCCAGCAGCCCACAAGCCCATTGGCGCGAAACTTCCACCGGGGATGCGGAAAAGAAGAACGCTGCCTGCAGCACATCGTCCCGCCACTCAGCCAAACGTCTCCAGCCAGCGGCACCGTCCGATATATCGGTCGTCTCGTTGCTGGACGAGGTCAACGCAGCTGCGATTTCCGCGAAATCCGCGTCGGCTTTCGCCGAGAACTCAAGCCGGTAACCGCCAGGCACAGGAGCAAGGGCCCAGTAGTCGGCAGCGATCTTCTCCGGTCGCTGGCGCAAGACGGCAAAACCGAACCAGGCCATTTTCGCTTTTGCCACAGCCACAGGCGTGAACTTGGATCCTGGCTGTCCGGAATGAGGGTCTGTCTCAGGCGCCATAACCGCATCGATGCGGGCTTTCGATGCAAGCTGGTCGGTCCAATGCATCGGCACGAAGACTTCTCCCGGGGCGACCCGGTCTGTCAGTAGCGCCCGCACAATTACAGCCCCATAAGGGCTTTTGACCGTTACCAGATCTGCCGGGTCGATTCCGAGCTTTTCGGCATCGATCGGGTTGAGTTCGGCAAAAGGTTCGGCAAAATGCGCGGTCAGGCGCGGCGTCTTGCCGGTGCGCGTCATGGTGTGCCACTGATCGCGGATCCGGCCCGTATTCAGGGAGAACGGATAGCGGCGCTCTGTTTGCCGCGGTGCCTTGAAAACGACCGGCACGAACTGCCCCTTGCCGCTTTCGGTAAAAAATCCTCCTCCGGCAAAGAACCTCGTATCAGCTGGTAGTGCCCCCGCCGGCTGCGGCCACTGAAAGGGTTCCATGGCATCGAAATCGGCATTGGACACGTCCCGATAAGCGCCGATATCGAAACCCCGGCTACCTTCATTCCGAAACCCGGAGAGTGCTGCATGCTCACGGAAAATCGCCGCAGCCCCTTCATAGGAAAAGGCCCCGGCAAAGCCCATGCGCCTTGCGACTTCGCTCAGGTGCCACCAGTCGGGGCAAACCTCACCGGGAAGCTCCAGGAACGCACGCTGTCTTGAGATCCGGCGCTCGGAGTTGGTAACCGTCCCGTCCTTTTCACCCCATGCGGCTGCAGGAAGCAACACGTTCGCATAGGGAACCGTGTCGGCTGCCCGCGTTACTTCCGAAACGACAACAAAGGGACATGCTTCAAGGGCTTCTGCCACACCATCTGCATCCGGCAGACTGTCTACCGGGCTTGTCGCCATGATCCAGAGCGCCTTGATCCGGCCTTCCCGCACGGCCTTGAAAAGCTCAACAGCTTTCAAGCCGGACCGATCAGCCACGACCGGGCTTTGCCAGAAGTCCTGCACGATCCCGCGGTGCTCGGCATTTTCCAAAGCCATGTGGCCGGCGAGCATATTGGCCAGTCCACCGACTTCCCGGCCGCCCATGGCGTTCGGCTGACCCGTGACGGAAAAAGGGCCCATGCCGGGCTTTCCGATCCGTCCAGTTGCCAGATGTGTGTTGACGATGGAATTGACCTTGTCAGTCCCGACGACCGACTGGTTGACACCCTGGCTATAGACGGTGACCGTCTTTTCCGTCCGGGCAACCATCTTGTAAAAGAGTGCGATATCCTGACGTGACAGGCCGGTCTTTTCGGCGATCTGGCCGATCTCGCAGGGTCCTGCAGCCTCAACTGCCTTCTCAAGTCCTTGAGTGAAGCGATTGACATAGCTGTCATTCACGACAAACGCTTCCGCCAGAAAGGCGAGCAGCCCGTTAAAGAGGGCAACGTCCGTGTCGGGCTTCAATTGCAGGTGCAGATCGGCGATGGCGCAGGTCGCTGTCTTGCGCGGGTCCACTACGACCACCCGCAACGCCGGGTTTGCAGCCTTGGCCGCTTCAAGGCGCTGGAACAGGACCGGATGACACCAGGCGAGATTGGAGCCGACCAGCACAACAAGGTCTGCCAGTTCAAGATCTTCATAGGTTCCCGGAACCGTGTCCGAGCCGAATGCCCTGCGGTGCCCGGCAACCGAAGATGCCATACAAAGGCGGGAATTGGTGTCGATATTCGCCGAACCGATGAACCCTTTCATCAGTTTGTTGGCGACGTAATAGTCTTCGGTCAGGATCTGGCCGGACACATAAAACGCAACGCTATCTGGTCCATGTTCCCGAATGGCATCCTGAAAGTTGCGCGCGACAAGATCGAGCGCGTCATTCCAGTTGGCGCGTTCGCCGTCGATTTCCGGATAGAGCAGTCTGTCATCCAGCGAAAGCGTTTCTCCAAGGGCCGAACCCTTGGAACAAAGCCGGCCGAAATTTGATGGGTGCTTGGGGTCACCTGCAACAGTCACCGTCCCGTCCGGGTGCCGGGTCGCGAGGACGCCGCAGCCGACACCGCAATAGGGACAGGTGGTCCGGATTGTTTTTTCTTGTTCGGTCATGCCATCAATCCCGGTTCTTGATTTACCAGGCGTTGTAGCCAAGGTATTTGCCCGACATCTCGATCTTCACCCGGTCTCCCTTGGGGTTCTCAACACGGGTTACCGACATGTCGAAATCGATGGCCGACATGATGCCGTCGCCGAATTTCTCATGGATCAAAGCCTTGATTGTCGGGCCGTAGACACCGACGATTTCATAAAGACGGTAGATGCACGGATCCGTCGGCACGGTCTGCGACCAGATCTTTGTTGGGCTCTCCTGCAGTACTAGCGCCGCTTCCTGCGGCAGACCGAGTGTCTCCGTGATTGCCTTTGCCTTGTCTTCCGGCATGGCGTTCATGCCCATGGCCGCCGAATGGGTCCAGACAGGCGACATGCCGATCGCTTCGGCAATGCCTTCCCATGTGAGCCCCGCCTGGCGCTTCGCCGACAGGATCATGCTGGTAACGTCTTCACGGGTAAGAGCGGTCATGAAAATCTCCTATGAATTGCCGAAGAGTTGAAACAAGAGGATGGCGCAGAGCACCGCCAGAACAGCAGAGACGATCTGCCAGAAGCGGACCGGATCCCGTTCCGCCAGAGGGACAAAACGATCTGAACTGAAGGCCGGGTTCGGGCGACGAAGATCTTCCAGGAAGGCGCTCAGCGCTTCGTAGCGCTTGCCCGGCACGGGATGAACCGCGCGGCAAAGCGCACCATCGACCCAGTCCGGAACACGTTCCGTGACAGCTGTCGCACTGCGATAGCGCAGTGCAGCCTGAGCCCGCTCACTCGTTGCCCTGGCAACGGCCGCACCATAGGGCAAACGCCCAGTCAGCATTTCATAGGCGATCACACCGAGCGAAAACTGGTCGCTGTACTCAGTCCCGAGGTAGCCGAGAAACACCTCTGGCGCGGTATATTGGTGAGTGCCGAGGATCTCACCCTTGTCGAGCGAAGGAGCGGCTTCCATCACGCCGGAGATCCGCACCGACCCGAAATCGATGATTTTTACCGTGCCGGACGTGTCGATCATGATGTTTTCCGGCCGCAGGTCCTGATGGACCATTTCCTTGCGGTGGAAGGCCATCAATCCCCTGGCCACCTGCTCCAGAATCCCGCGCACGGTCTCAAGGCTGGGGTGAGGATTGTCGATCATCCACTGGCGAAGCGTCTGGCCTTCGACAAATTCCGTTGCCAGAAAAAGCGTCTGACGGCCCTGCGGATAGGTGGAAGCCTTCAACACATGCGGCGATGAAATCCGGCGTGCAACCCACTCCTCCAGCGCGAACCGGCGCAGATAGTCTTCCTCTCCGCGTAAATCGAGCGACGGAAACTTGAGCGCCACCGGTTCGCCGGTTTCTTCATTTTCCGCCAGATAGATGTGGCTGCGGCTGGTGGCGTGCAGGCCGCGCATCAAACGAAACCCTTCATGGGTGCCAGGCACCTTCGGCAGCGGCGCCGGTGGCAAGGTGCCTTCCCCGTTCAAGAGATCATCTGCACCGGGTTCCGCAATGTCGATCACCCGCACGATCTGAACGGTCAGATTATCGTTGCTGCCTGCAGCCAGCGCCTTTTCGACAAGTGTCCTGGCTGTCTGGTCGAGAACTTCGCCAGCCAGCACGGCGTCGGCCATATCCTTAGCCCGCAAGAAGCCATGGACGCCATCCGTCGTGAGAACAAACAGATCGCCCGGACGAAGATCGAACACGGCATAATCGATATCGACAGATTGCCCGACCCCCAGAGCTCTGCCGAGATAACTCTCTTGTTCGGAAATCCGGACAGTGTGGTCTTCCGTCAGCTGTTCCAGGCTCTGGCCGGAAAGACGCCAGATGCGGCTGTCACCGACATGGAAGAGATGTGCCTTACGCCCCTTCAGGACCAGGGCAGAAAAGGTGCAGACATGGCCCCTGTCGAGATCGTCGACCTGTTTCGTCTGGCTGAAAAGCCACGAATTGGCGGCAGAGATCACCCGGACGGCAGAGGTCTTCACTGTCCAGGCTTCAGAGGTGCAATAGTAATCGGAGAGAAAGGATTTGACGGCCGTTTCGGCTGCGACATGCGCAACCGGACTGGAGGAAATGCCGTCCGCGACAGCAAGTGCGATGCCCTTGTGCACCAGGGCCGGGCCGTCCGGCACCATGGCGCCATGAAAGTCCTGGTTCAGGGCTTTCCGTCCGGCAGACGAATACTGGCCGGTTTCGACGCTCAAGGTGGTATGGCGGACTTGCATCAGCACGGGAAAAGGCTCCTCGGGAAAAGACGCTCCGCCGCCAGTGACGGCGGAGCGTCGCACTTATTCGGCAGGCGCTGCGACCGGCGCCTTTTCGTAGCCTGCTTTGCGGGATGGCGACGTCTTGTAGTGGGTGGCGTAGATCATGCCGCCGACGAAGGTCAGCCCGCCGACCAGATTGCCGACAACAACCGGAATTTCGTTGTAGGCAAAGTAGTCGAACCAGGTGAAGTTGCCGCCGAGCATGATGCCCGAGGGGAACAGGAACATGTTCACGATGGAGTGCTCGAAGCCGAGATAGAAGAACACCAGGATCGGCATCCACATCGCCATGATCTTGCCGGAGACAGAGTTCGACATCATCGCGGCCACGACACCGGTCGAAACCATCCAGTTGCACATCACTGCGCGGATAAAGACCGTCAGCAGTCCCGCCCAGCCAGCGGCGGCATAGCCGAGCGTCCGGGTTTCACCGATCTGGCCAATCTTCTGGCCGACGGCGTTCGGTTCCTGGCTGAAACCCATGGTGAAGATGATCGCCATGAACACCGCCGTGGTCAGGGCACCTGCAAAGTTGCCGGTAAAGACCAGGCCCCAGTTCCGGAACACACCGCCCCAGGTGCAGCCCGGACGTTTAGCGATCACGGCCAGCGGCGCCAGCGTGAACACGCCCGTCAGAAGGTCGAAGCCCAGCAGATAGAGCATGCAGAAGCCGACCGGGAACAGGATCGAGGCGACCAGGAAATTGCCGGTATTGACGGCGATGGTCACGGCGAAGGCGGCGGCAAGGGCAAGGATGGCGCCTGCCATATAGGCCCGGATGAGCGTGTCCTTTGTGGACATGAAGATCTTCGCTTCACCGGCGTCGATCATCTTGGTGGCAAATTCCTGTGGCGTTACATATGACATCTGAATTCCTTTCGCGAGAGTGCTCGGCCGGTCAGACGGCTTCGTGGGAATAGGAAAGGTCGATAAGGATCCGGCCGTCCTCCAGCCGGACGGGGAAAGCTGCGGTGCGGCCTTCGTCAGCTCCTTGCGCGGCTCCCGTTTCCAGGGAGATCACCCAGTTATGCAACGGGCAGGTCACACATCCGTCATGCACAATGCCCTGACTGAGAGGCCCGTTCTTGTGCGGGCACTTGTCTTCCAGCGCAAAGACGTCGTCCTTGGCGGTGCGGAAGATGGCGATGGTCATGTCGCCATTCTTCACGCACCGCGCTCCCTCCCTGGGAATGTCTTCAAGGGTGCCGATATGGACCCAGTTACGGATGTCGGCAGTCATTCGGCAGCCTCCTTCGTCAGAACAGCCATCGGCTTGAATTCATGCTTGTCCTTGCCGGAGACACGCTCCGACCATGGGTCGACCTGGGCGAATTTCTGGGAGAAGACGAAACGGTCGAAATACGCCACGCGCATCGCCTCATCGTCCATGATCTGGCGACGGATCTCCTCCAGGCCTATGCGTTTCGCCCACTTGTAGATCCGCTCCAGGTAGTGGCCCTGCTCGCGGTACATCTGGGTGAGCGCAGCAACATGCTCGATCGCCTCCTCCTCGGTCTTCACCAGGCCCAGAACTTCCGTGCCCTTGATGTCGAGACCGGCAGCTCCGGCGAAGTGGATCTCGTAACCGCTGTCGACGCAGATGATGCCGATATCCTTGCAAGTTGCTTCCGCGCAGTTTCGCGGGCAGCCGGACACCGCCATCTTCAACTTCGCCGGGGTCCAGGAACCCCACATGAACTTTTCCAGCTTGATGCCGAGCCCGGTGGAATCCTGCGTGCCGAACCGGCACCAGTCCGTCCCGACGCAGGTCTTCACGGTTCTGAGGCCCTTGGCGTAGGCCTGCCCGGAAACGAACCCGGCCTTGCCGAGGTCCGCCCAGACCGCCGGCAGGTCTTCCTTCCTGATGCCAAGCATGTCGATGCGCTGGCCACCGGTGCATTTCACCGCCGGAATGTTGAACTTGTCGACCACATCGGCAATCGCCCGCAGTTCCTTGGACGAGGTCATCCCGCCCCACATGCGCGGGACCACCGAATAGGTGCCGTCCTTCTGGATGTTGGCGTGGACACGCTCGTTGATGAAACGGGACTGGTAATCATCCGCATATTCATCCGGCCAGTCGGAGACCAGATAGTAGTTGAGCGCCGGTCGGCACTTTGCACAGCCGCCGGACGTGGTCCATTCCAGTTCCTGCATCACTGCAGGAATGGATTTCAGCTCCTTGGACTTGATCAGGCGGCGGACCTCGTCATGGCCCAGGTGCGTGCAACCACACATCGGCGTCACGGCCGCCGGGTTATAGGCATCGCCCAAGGTCACCTGCATCAGTTGCTCGACCAGTCCCGTGCAGGTGCCGCAGGAGTTCGAGGCCTTTGTGTGGGCCCGAACACTGTCCAGGGTCGTCAGGCCCTTCTCCTTGATCGTCGTAACGATCTTGCCCTTGCATACGCCGTTGCAGCCGCAGATTTCCGCATCATCCGGCAAGGCTGCAACGGCCGCCGTAGGGTCCAGCGGGGACCCTCCCTGGTAAGCCTGGCCAAAGATCAGCGTCTCGCGCATGTCCGAGACGTCGGTACCTTTTTTGAGGAGGTCGAAGAACCACGGACCATCGGAGGTCTCTCCGTAAAGGACGGCACCGACGATCTTGTTGTCTTTCAGGACGATGCGCTTATAGACGCCGGCCGACGCATCACGCAGCACGATCTCTTCCCGGTCGTCGCCTTCGGAAAAATCGCCTGCCGAATAGAGATCGACACCTGTCACCTTGAGCTTCGTCGCGGTGACCGAGCCCGTGTATTCGGAAGAAGCGCCAAGCAGATTGTCGGCAATCACACCCGCCATTTCATAAAGCGGCGCGACAAGCCCGTAACACATGCCGCGGTGTTCGACGCATTCCCCGAGCGAGAAGATGTCCGCATCGCTGGTGCGCATGTCATCGCCAACCAGCACACCGCGATTGACGTCCAGCCCGACCTCCCTGGCAAGGTCGGCCGACGGGCGGATGCCGACGGCCATGACGATGATCGAGGCTTCGATCTCGGTGCCGTCGTCAAGGCGGATGCCCCTCACCTTGCCTGCATCATCACCCAGGATTTCATGACTGTTTGCCTTGGTGCGCACGTCGATGCCGCGACGTTTGAATTCCGCTTCGAGCAGGAACCCCGCAGCCGGGTCGAGCTGGCGTTCCATCAGGGTCGGCATCAGGTGCAGAACGGTTACGTCCATGCCCTGCATCTTGAGACCGGCCGCCGCTTCAAGACCCAGGAGCCCGCCACCAATAACAACAGCGCGACCGCCGCGTTTGGCCGCATCCAGCATCTTTTCCACGTCGTCCAGATCACGATAGGTCAGAACCCCGTCCAGGTCCTTGCCAGGAAGCGGAATGATGAAGGGGGAAGATCCCGTCGCGATCACCAGCTTGTCGTAAGAGGCGGTGACGCCGTTTTCCGAGGTCACCGTTTTCGCGTCCCGGTCGATCTCGGCAACCCGGGCTCCCTTGTGAAGCGTCACGCCATGTTCGGCATACCAGTCGTCGCCATGGGTGATGATGTCCTCGTATGACTTCTCGCCTGACAGTACGGGCGACAGCATCAGCCTGTTGTAGTTGACCCGCGGCTCTGCATTGAAAATGGTGACGTCATAAGCATCCCTGTCTTTTTCGAACAGGTTTTCGAGCATCCGCCCGGGTGCCATGCCGTTGCCGACGATGACAAGTTTCTGTTTTGTCATGGCTTTTCTCCAGACTTTCATTCGGCTGCTTCGGCTGCCGCGGTTTGACGGGCCATCCGTGCGGCCCGCTTTTCCTGAATGGATTTCAACTGGTCTTCGCTCGGGTCTGCGCCGCCCTCATAGGCTTCCAGGAAGTCCAGAAGCTCCTCGCGGTAGGCGTAGTAATCCGGGTGGGCGAGCAGCTCCTTGCGCGACCTCGGCCGTGGCAGGTCCACTTCCATGATGTTGCCGATGCGGGCATTGGGCCCGTTCGACATCATCACCACCCGGTCGGCGAGCAGGATGGCCTCATCGACATCATGCGTGACGCAGACGGCCGTCACCTGGGTGCGTTTCCAGACATCCATCAGGACGTCCTGCAGCTCCCAGCGGGTCAGGCTGTCGAGCATGCCGAAGGGTTCGTCCAGCAGCAGGAGCTTCGGCGACAGGGCAAAGGCCCGTGCAATGCCGACGCGCTGCTTCATGCCGTTGGAAAGCTCCGAAGCAGCCTTTTGCATGGCGTCCGACAGACCGACCTTGCCGAGGTAATATTCAATCACGTCCCGCTTTTCGGCCCTGGACGCATCCGGATAGACCTTGTCGACCCCAAGCTCGACATTCTCGTAAGCTGTCAGCCAGGGCATCAGGCTCGGCGCCTGGAAAACGACGGCACGGTCCGGACCGGCCTGCGTCACATGAGTGCCGTCCAAGACGATGGCACCTTCGGTGATCTTGTTGAGACCGGCCACCATGGACAGGACCGTCGACTTTCCGCATCCGGAATGGCCGATCAGGGTGATGAACTCGCCCTTCTTCATTTTCAGATCGAAACCGTCGACAACCGTCAGCGGCCCCTTCGGCGTCGGGTAGACCTTCTTGAGCTGAGAGAAGTCGAGATAACGGTCCTGAACCGCGGATTCCGATGCCCGCTCATAGGCCGCCGGAAGCTTGTCGGCAGGCTTCGGACGCTGGGTAATCGGAACGATGTCCGGCAGAACGATTTCCCGTTCCAGATCAGCGCCACGCTCGGCACCTGCTTCCATCAGGTATTCGGTGACTTCGGCACGCAGCCGAATGAAGTCGTCATCGTGATTGAGTTCACCGCGATCGCGTGGCCGCTGAAACGACACCTTGAACTCCGGACCGAGCGTTGCCGGTGTGCCGGGCTTCAGGGGTATGATCCGGTCTGCTAGAAGGATTGCCTCATCGACATCGTTTGTGATGAGAATGATGGTCTTCTTCTCTTCGTCGCAGATCGCGGCGAATTCGTCCTGCAGCTTCGCGCGGGTCAAGGCATCAAGAGCGGACAGCGGCTCATCCAGCAACAGAAGTTCCGGCTGCATGGCAAGGGCCCGTGCCACGGCAACGCGCTGACGCATGCCACCGGAAAGTTCCGACGGCTTGCGGTCCCTGGCATGCCCCAGACCGACCATCTCGATGTACTTGTCGCAGATCGCCTTGCGCTCTGCGGTGCTCTTCTTCTTGAAAACGCTGTCGACGGCCAGCGCCACATTGCCGAACACCGACAACCACGGCATCAGCGAATAGGACTGGAACACGACGCCCCGATCCTGGTGCGGCCCGTCAATTTCCTTGTTCTTGAAGATGATGCCGCCCTTGTCCGGCTCGATGAGACCGGCCAGCAGGGAGATCAGCGTGGTCTTGCCGGTGCCGGAAAACCCGACGATGGCAATGAACTCGCCCTCTTCCACTTTCAGATTGATATCGTCCAGCACATCCGTCCGGGTGGCATTTTCGCCATAGGATTTGGAGACGCCGGAAATTTCCAGAAAGGACATATCCGTCTCCTTAGCGATTGGCCGAGAATGTGAAGGCTCGCTGCAGGGCAAACATCAGCCGGTCGAGCATGAAGCCGATGATGCCGATGGTCAGGACTGCGACCATGATCTTTGCGAGCGACTGGGAAGAACCGTTCTGGAATTCGTCCCAGACGAATTTCCCGAGCCCCGGGTTCTGCGCCAGCATTTCTGCCGCAATAAGCACCATCCAGCCCACACCCAGCGACAGGCGCAGCCCGGTGAAGATCAGCGGCAGAGAGGACGGCAGAACCAGCTTGGTAACGGTCTTCCAGGTCGGCAGCTGCAGAACACGGCCGACATTCATCAGGTCCTTGTCGACCGAGGCCACACCCAGCGCGGTGTTGATCAGGGTCGGCCACATGGAGCAGAGCGTCACGGTGACGGCGGAGATCAGCAGAGATTTAGACAGCCAGTCGACAGGATCGGCATAGGTTGCCGAAACGATCATCGTGACGATCGGCAACCATGCCAGCGGCGACACCGGCTTGAAGATCTGGATCAGCGGATTGATTGCGCCGTTGAAGGAGCGCGACAGACCGGAGGCAATGCCAAGCGGCACGGCAATCAGCGTTGCGATCAGGAAGCCGAGGCCAACGGTTTTCAGCGAGGTGCCGATCTGGTCGATATAGGTCGGCTTGCCGGTATAGTCGCGCCACTTGATCTTGTCGGTCTTGCCTTCAGCTTCGTATTTGGCGTTGCGTTGTTCCTGGCGATCGTAGAACGCAGCGGCCTTGTCACGCTCGCGCTCATGATCGTCCCAGAGGTTGACCGCCTGGCTCCAGACGGCCGCCGGCCCGGGAACTGCGCCCAGGGATGTCTGCACTTGGGGCGCCAGCGCTCCCCAGAGGACGAGAAAGGCGATGATGCCCAGGAGAGGAATCACGAGAACGCGTTTGAGTTCCCCCAGCTGCTCCTTGGGGCTGTCGCCTGCGGCAATTTTCAGGAGCGGCACGGTCCAGGAAAGGCCAAGCGCATCCAGCCAGCCGGCGGCTTTGTTGATCCGTGTGAAGAGCTTTTCCCGGCGTGCGGCACGGGCAAGGTCCTGACTGCCTGCGGTATCGGCATTGGCCATGTCGTCAATCCTTGTTCGAATTCTGTCGGTTCGTGTCGAATGAGAAAAACGAGCGGCGGGGCTGCAGACCGCCGCTCAAGTTTGGGGAAGATCAGCCGCCCACGACCTGGTTGCCGTCAACCACCTGCTTGCCTTTCAGGCCGATCGGAAGGCTGTCGATGTAGGCGTTCGGCTGCTTGCCGTCGTAGGGAATGCCGTCGATGATGTCCGCCGACGGGGTTGGAGCGCGGTAGCCGTCCGTTTCCCAGGGGAAGTCTTCCTTGGCCACATGCCCTTCCTCGACCAGCATTTCTGCGGCTTTCAGATAGATGTCCGGGCGATAGACCGACCGCGCGACTTCGTCGTACCAGCTGTCGGGTTTGTACTCGGAAATCTGCCCCCAGCGGCGCATCTGGGTCAGGTACCAGACGGCATCGGAATAGTAGGGATAGGTCGCGAAGTAGCGGTAGAAGACGTTGAAGTCGGGAACGTCTCGCTTGTCGCCCTTCTCATACTCGAAGGTGCCGGTCATGGAGTTGGCGATCACTTCAGCGTCCGCACCGACATACTCCGAGCGGGACAGGATCTCGACGGCTTCCATACGATTGGCGTTGTCGTTCTCGTCCAGCCACTTGGCCGCGCGGATCAACGCCTTGGTAAGCGCAAGCGTGGTGTTCGGATATTCTTCGGTAAATTCCTGCGTCAGACCGAAGACCTTCTCCGGATTGTTCTTCCAGATCTCGTAATCGGTGATGACCGGAACGCCGATGCCCTTGAAGACTGCCTGCTGGTTCCAGGGTTCGCCGACGCAATAGCCATAGATGGTGCCGGCTTCCAGCGTCGAAGGCATCTGCGGAGGCGGAGTGACCGACAGCAGAGCGTCTGCCTGGATCTGGCCTGAAATATCCGAACTGGAATAGAAGCCCGGGTTGATATCACCGGATGCCAGCCAGTAGCGCAGTTCGTAGTTATGGGTGGAGACGGGGAAGACCATGCCCATGTTGAAGGGCTTGCCTTCGGACTTGAACTTGTCGACGACCGGCTTCAAGGCGGTTGCCTTGATCGGGTGAACCGGCTTGCCGTCGTCCTGCATCTCCAGGTGCGGCTTCATCATCTCGAAGATCTCGTTGGAAACGGTGATGCCGTTGCCGTTGAGGTCCATGGAGAACGGCGTCACGATGTGTGCCTTCGTGCCGAAACCGATGGTGGCCGCCAGCGGTTGTCCGGCCAGCATGTGCGCCCCATCCAGTTCGCCCGTGATGACCCGGTCGAGCAGAACCTTCCAGTTGGCCTGCGGCTCCAGGGTTACGAAAAGGCCTTCTTCCTCGAAATAGCCGAGCTCATAGGCAACCGCGAGCGGAGCCATGTCCGTCAGCTTGATGAAGCCGAAGGTGAGTTCGTCCTTTTCGACATCCAGCATCTCGGCATATGCGCTGGAAGCGGACACAAGTGCCGTGGCTGCCATCAGGGCGCCAAATGCGGTCCGGCGGGTGATATTCAGGGTCTTTTTCATTGTCGCGTCCTGTCCCTCGTTCGTCCTGCGCCCTCTTCAGCCGGGCACAGGAGCAATAAAAAAGCCGCCGACCGAACCGCATGACGGGAGGAATTCCCATGCGGTTCAGATCGGCGGCTTTGCCTGTGCACCCGGCAGTGGGTGCGATATCTGGTAGGCCAGCGTCGGCCTCACCTGCTTAAAAGCACGAACTGTGCCAATTTGGAGAAATTGGCTTTTCTCTTTATTTACAGATACTTACTCTTTGTAAAAATTTTGACCATATGCTCAAGCTGCATATTTGATCATCGAAGCTTGCAGGCAACTGAACGAATTTTGTGCAACGCAACCAGACTGCCTCGGCGCCAGGCAAGCTGTCTCGGAAGTCAAAAACGGGCGCCGTCAAACATTTCGATGGTCATGTCTGTCGCTTCGCCGGTCAGCTCCAGAGCCTCCAGATAGGCGGTCGGAGAAAAGACCTTTTCAACTTCGCTTTCCGCCGCTCGCGAACGCTCCACCTGCCCCCAGCGAACCATCTGCTCGTAGAACCATTTGCCATGAACCGGCATTGGCGCTGCCTTGAGCCCACCCGAGAAGGTCAGGAAGTCCGGAACGTTCTTCACCGAGACCGGGCCCAGCCTGATGCGGCCCGATAGCGCTGCTAGGCAGATTTCAGCGGGGCAAGCCAGAAGGTCCGGCCTTGCGAGCATGTCGGCCAGCTCTGCATTGTTCTTCGGATCGGCACACCAGTCGGCGGCTGCCGAAAAGGCACGCATCAGCGCAGCCAGCGTTTCCGGGTTGGCTTCGGCCCATTTGCGCGTCACGCCCAGCACTTTTTCCGGACTGTCCGGCCAGATGGCCTGTTTGTAGGTTGCAATGCGCCCCGTTCCCGCGTCGACCGCAGCCGTGTTCCAGGGCTCGCCAACGCAATATCCATCGAGCTGGCCGGCGGTCAGGGCATCCGCCATGACCTGCGGCGCCAGTACGGTAATCTCGACATCCCGGTCCGGATCAATTCCGGCGGCGGCGAGCCAATAGCGCAATTCATAGGCATGGCCTGAAAATGGATGCACAACCCCGAAATGAAGCAGCGGCGCATCCGCCTCCTGCTGGTTGGCAATCACCCGCGCGAGCGCGGCACCGGTCGACATCGGATCGCCTTCCGGATCGGCTCCGACAGCCGACATGTCCGCCCAGAGTGCGTTGGAAACCGTAATTGCGTTGCCACCTAGCCCCAGAAGCATGGGCGCCAGCATGGGCACGGCAAGACTGGTCAGGTTGAGGCTGGATGCAATCGGCATCGGGGCGAGCATATGCGCCACGTCGAAATGACCGACCGAAATCCTGTCTCGAATATTGGCCCAGGAAGTTTCGCGGATCAGCTTCAGCGCGATGCCTTCCTGCTCGGCAAAACCGAGTTCGGCAGCTGCCACGACAACGGCACTGTCCAGAAGCGGAATAAAACCCGCAATGACAGGCTTCAAATTCGTATCCATGATCCTCCAGTCCCCTGGTTGGCCGCTTCTCCCCACTCGGTGTTTTTTGTTGTCATCGCGTCAGTCTCCCAGAAGTCCGCTGGCGATCACCAGGCTCTGCGCCACTTCAATGATCTTCCGGCTCTGGTTCATGGCCGTACGACGCAACAGGTCATAGGCCTCCTGCTCGCTGAGCCCCTTCGATTTCATCAAGATGCCCTTGGCCCGATCGATGGTTTTCCGGTCTGCAAGTTCAGAGCGCACTTCCTCCAGCTCCTCTGTCAGCCTGGAAAACGCGCGAAAGCGGCTGATCGCCATATCAAGGATCGATTTGACCCGCTCCCGCTTGAGCCCGTCGACGATATACGCCGACACCCCCGCATCGACGGCCGCCTCGATGGAATGGCTGTCCGACTTGTCGACGAACATCGCAATCGGTCGCCGCACCGCGCGAGACACCTGAAACATGTGTTCCAGCTGGTCGCGATTCGGGTTTTCCAGATCGATGACAATCACATCCGGATTGATATCGGCGATCTGACGAACCAGTCCTTCCATCTGGTGAACAAGAATGACCTTATCGTGCCCGGCATCGTGCAATCCCTGCTCGATGATCGAGGCACGGATCTTGTTGTCATCTATAACCAGAATGGAAAGCCCGCCGCTCATGCCGCCATTATGCGCAGGGCTATTTTTTATGCAACAAAAATGCTGCGCCGCAACAACGCTGTCCTGTGTAGACATTCTGAAGTGACCCTGGAGCGCTTGAAACCGGACTTGCGAAAGGCGGAAACCAAAAGAAGATTTCTCCTCTGGACAGAACCCCACAGCCTTAGAATGATGCACCGGGAAAATTCAGGATGAAGGAAAGCGGGATGGCGGACACGTTTGAGCCCAAGGCGCATGTGGCCCACATGGAAAAGATGTTGGGGCTGACGATCGAAGAAGATTGGCGCCCTGTTGTGGAAATGCATATCGCCGCGATCGAGAAAGCTGCCGAAGCCGTCCTGGATTTTCCGCTGGAAGACCACGCCGAAGCCGCACCGGTCTTTGTTCCATGAGCCAGGACAACAGCAAACTGAACACCCGCTCGGCGGCTCAGACGGCCACAGCCGTCAACAGCGGCGACATCAAGGCTCTGGAAGTTGCCTACGCTTCTCTCGAGGCTATTGAACGTCTCAATCCAACGGTCAACGCCTTTACCGACGTTCTGGGGGAGCGTGCACTTCTTGAAGCGCGTGCTGTCGATGACGCGATTGCAGAGGGTCGAACACTGCCACTCGCCGGTGTCCCATATGCGGTCAAGAACCTGTATGATGTCGAAGGCCTGACAACGCGCGCCGGCGCGAAGATCAATCGCGAAAACCCGCCTGCTTCTGCCGATGCGACTTTGGTCCGCAAGCTGAAAGACGCTGGCGCAGTTCTGGTCGGCGCGACCCACATGGGCGAATACGCCTATGATTTTACCGGCGAGAGCGCGCACGACGGCATCTGCCGCAATCCTCATGATACGGGTCATATGACCGGGGGGTCTTCCTCCGGATCTGCCGCGGCAACGGCTGCCGGCATGGTGCCGCTGGCAATGGGCTCCGATACCAATGGCTCCATCCGCGTGCCGGCCTCGTTCTGCGGCCTGTTCGGCTTGAAACCGACCTATGGCCGTCTCAGCCGTGCAGGCACATATCCGTTTGTCGGCAGTCTCGATCACCTAGGCCCACTCACACGATCGGCAGAAGATCTTGCCCTGATCTTTGACGTCCTGCAGGGCCACGACCCCGCGGACCCGGCCCAGGCAAACCATCCGGAAATCGAGACCCATAACCGGCTGCAGGAAGATATCGGCCCGCTGCGCATTGCCGTGGCAGGTGGCTATTTCCGCGACAAGGCCCTGCCGGATGCCCTGAATGCAGTGGATCTTGTCGCCAAGGCGCTTGGGGCAAGCCTTGAAATCGACATTCCGGAAGCTGCCCGGGCCCGCGCCGCGGCCTATGTCATCACGGCGACCGAAGGCTCTACCCTGCATCTCGGCCGCATCCTGGAACGGCCGCAGGACTTTGACCCGGAAACGCGTGACCGCTTCCTGGCGGGAACCATGGTACCGGCAATCTGGGTCCAGCAGGCTCAGCGATTCCGGAGCTGGTTTCGCGACCTCTTCCGCAAGATCTTCGAGAATGTCGATGTTCTTCTGGCCCCGGCCACGCCCTTCCCGGCCCTGCCGTCAGGTACCAAGACCTTCACGATCGGCGGCGAGACCATGCCGGCCCGGCCCAACATCGGCCTGTTTACTCAGCCAATCTCCTTCATCGGCCTTCCCGCGGTGACGGTACCGGTCTGGCTGGAAGGGGCGACATTGCCGATCGGTGTTCAGGTGATCGCCCCTGCCTGGCGCGAGGATCTGGCGCTTCGTGTCGCTCACCACCTGGAACAGACAGGTATCTGCCGCGCTCCCGTCGCCAATTTGACGGCCTGAAGCCCGGTGAAAAGGGAACTGGCCCGCACCACAGGAAATCTCAGCCTGGCGCAGTTGCGAGCGCTGGAAGCTGTGGTGCGCACCGGGAGCTTCACAGAAGCCGCAAAGGAAATCGGCGTCTCCCAACCCTCCATCTCCAATCACATTCAGGGTCTGGAAAGCCGCTTCAAGACAAAACTGCTGGTAAAGTCCGGATATTCAGTTTCCGCGACGCCGGTTCTGGTCTCTCTATTGCCCCGCATCAGGGCCTTGCTGGCATTGGCAGGCGATCTGGAAACCGAGCTGTCTCACCACCGTGCCCTTGCGGCTGGTGAACTCAGGATTGGCTATTCAACCTATCAGCTCGCCATCCCGATCATCTCGGCCTTCATGGCGAAACACCCGACCATCTCGATCGAGGCACGCGCCCTTGCAAGCCAGGACATCATCAACCTGATCGAAACAGGCTCTCTCGATATCGGCTTCATTACCGGACGCGAAATTCCGGCAGGTCTCGAAGGCGAACTGATCCTGAAGACACGCATTGTCCTGGCGGTTCCTCCCGAACACCCGCTGGCGAAAAAGGACAGCGCTTCCTGGAAAGACGTCGCCGAGCTCCCCCTCCTCCAACGAGAAGGAAGTTCGGGTACCCGCAGACTGTTCGAAGCCGCTGCCACGCTTGCCGGGACAAGACCCAAGACCGTGCTCGCTCTTGGCTCGTGGGGGTCAATCGCAACGCTGGTCAGATCCGGCTCGGGTATCGGTGTCGCTCTGGAAGCGGAAATCACCGAGCGCGACGGTTGTGTCGGTATCAGGATCGAAGACGCGAACCTCAACGCAAACCACTTTGCAGTCTGGCAAAAAGATATGGGTACGGTTGCCGCCATAGAGGCATTTCGAGCCGGTTTGCCCGCTTCATGACAAATTGAAGTCACCCGTCATTTGATAATTAAAACCTATACATTCTGATCTTTGATAGACCGAGAGGCACTTCCGTGATTACTGGCGCCTGACGCTTTCAAAACCACTGCACCAGAGTCGATTCCATCGCCCGCGATAAAAGCGTGATACTGACTTCGAACGGCTCCAGCACATTTCCAGAGACCGCCTGAATGAAACAGAGATCTTATGACCTTGCGATCGTCGGTACCGGGATCGTTGGGCTTGCGCACGCCCTCGCAGCAGTCAGGCGCGGCAAGAAAGTTGTCGTCATTGATCGCGACAGCCAGGCAAATGGCGCCTCGATCCGCAACTTCGGCTTTGTGACCGTTACCGGCCAACAGGCAGGCGACTGCTGGCAAAAAGCGTCGCGCAGCCGACAGGTGTGGGCAGAAGTTGCGAAAGCCGCCCGCATACCGCTGCTGCACAAAGGTCTGACCATGACCGCAAGGCTCCCGGAGTCGGAAGCTGTTATCGACGCGTTTCTGAAGACAGAAATGGGTGCGGAGTGTCGGCGCCTTACACCCGCTGAGGCCGCCCTCAAGGTTCCCTGTTTGCGACAGGAGAAAATCACCTGCGCGCTCTATTCGCCGCTGGAAGTGCGCGTGGAATCGAAAGATGCCCTGCCCCGGATCGCCAATTGGCTGAAAGAAGCCCATGCCGTCGATTTCCTCTGGCAGACAAGCGTCAATTCTGTCGAGGCGCCGAAGCTTCAAACCTCGCGCGGGACGGTGCACGCGGAGACCGTGATCGTCTGCCCCGGCGACGATGGCACGACGCTTTTTTCTGACCGGATCGCCACTTACAAAGTCACACGCTGCAAACTGCAGATGTTGCGCGTCGCCCCTCGCAATCGTATCGACCTTGGCACCGCAGTCATGTCTGACCTCGGCCTTGCGCGATATCTTGGCTATGCCGAACTCCCCCAAGCAGAGCCTTTGAAAGCCCGGCTGGATAGGGAGATGGCTGATCATCGAGAAAACGGCATTCACCTGATCGTTGTCCAGTCCGAAGACGGCAGTCTCGTTGTCGGCGACAGCCATCATTACAGCGCGACACCCGATCCTTTCATCGACAAGACAGTGAACGACCTGATCCTGGGCGAGATGGAGACGATCCTCGATCTTGGCCCCTATGACATTTCTGAAACCTGGATCGGCACCTACGCCTCTGCCCCGGACCGCTGGCGCTTCACCGATGCGCCGGACGATAGTACCCGCATTGTCGTCGTCACGGCCGGCTGCGGTGCCTCCACCGCCTTCGCCATCGGCGAGGAAACCATTGCCGATCTCTATGCGTGAGGAAACAAGATGAGCAAATTCAAAGCCGTGGTCTTCGACTGGGCCGGCACCATGATCGACTTCGGATCCTTTGCCCCGATGGGTGTCTTCGTAAAGGCCTTCGAGACCTTCGGCATTACCGCAACCATCGACCAGGCACGCGGCCCGATGGGCAAACCGAAGTGGGACCACATCCGCTCCATGATGGATGATCCGGACATCTGCGCCCAATGGATCGCCAAATACGGCCACGCACCAACTGATGCCGATGTGGACAAGGTCTACAAGGTCTTCGTTCCAATGAACGAGGAAGTCGTCGCCGATTTCTCCGATCTCGTTCCAGGTGCTGCCGAGGTTGTCAGATTGCTTCGCGCCAAGGGCATGAAAATCGGCTCGACCACCGGCTATACCCGCTCGATCATGGAACGCGTGCTGCCGAAAGCCGCCGAACAGGGGTATGAGCCGGACAATCTCATCTGTGCCGACGACCTGCCGGAAGGCCGTCCCGGTCCGCTCGGCATGTATCAGTGCTTCGTCGATCTGGTGGCCTATCCGCCGAGCGCGGTCATCAAGGTGGACGACACTGAACCGGGCATTGCCGAGGGTGTTGCAGCCGGCTGCCTGACTGTGGGTCTTGCGCTGTCGGGCAACTATGCAGGCAAGACACCGGAGGAACTCGCTGCACTTTCGAAAGATCAGGTTGACGTCCTGCGCCAGCATGCAACGGTAGAGCTGAAAAAAGCCGGCGCCGACTACGTGATTGATACGGTCGCGGATCTGCCAGCCCTGATCGAGAAACTGGAAGCGGAATGACACGTCCGAATATCCTGCTGATCACCGCGGACCAGTGGCGGGGCGATTGTCTCGGCACAGTTGGACACCCTGTTGTCAGGACGCCGAACCTTGATGCCTTCGCCGAAACGGCAACAGTTTTCGAGCAGCATTATGCAGCAACGGCTCCGTGCTCTCCTGCACGGGCCTCGCTCTATACCGGACTTTACCAGATGAACCACCGGGTCGTGTGGAACGGGGCACCACTCGATGATCGGTTCGACAATATCGCCCGTGCTGCCCGCCGGGCCGGGTATACGCCAACGTTGTTCGGCTACACCGATACCTCACCCGATCCGCGCCTGCATCACCCGAACGATCCCGTCCTGACTTCCTATGAAGGTGTTCTGCCCGGCTTCTGGGTACGCCAGCCTCTTGCCGAGGACGAAAAGCAATGGCTTTCCTGGATGGTCTCACGCGGCCACGATCCCGCAGGTTTGCCTACCATCCATCACGTGGAACCCGAAGAAGGTGAAAAAGTCAGCCTCAAGGCAGCCAGGTATTCGAAGGACGAAACCCAGACCGCCTTCATGACGGATGCCTTCCTCACCTGGCTTGGAGAACAGGAAGAAGACCGGCCATGGATGGCGCATGTTTCCTTCCTGCGTCCGCATCCGCCGATTGCCGCTCCTGCCCCCTATAACACCCTCTACCATCCGGATGACGGGCCGGGTTTCTCCGGGGCGCCAACTGCGGCGGAGGAAGCTGCGTTTCATCCCTTCATGGAAGCCCTGCAGGATTATCAGCAGCTAGCCTCCCATTTACCTGGAACCACTGACTTCGTGCGTGATCTGACGGAGCGCGATCTCAGGCGGTTGCGAGCACTTTATTACGGCATGATAACCGAAGTTGACGCACAGCTCGGCCGGATCTTCGAGGCGCTGGAACCACTCGAAAACACGTTGGTTATTTTCACCTCCGATCATGCGGAGATGATGGGCGATCACTGGATGCTCGGCAAAAGCGGGTTCTACCGCGAGAGCTACCACATCCCCCTCATGATACGGGCACCGGGTGGCGGTGCAGCGAACCGGGTCTCCGCCTTCACGTCCTCGACCGATATCTTCCCGACGCTCCTGGATCTGCTGGATATCGAACCCGAGCATGCCCCGGACGGAGCCAGCCTGCTGCCGTACCTCAGCGGACAAACGCCTCTGTCCTGGCGAGATGCTGCCCTCTGGGAGTTCGATTACAGGCAATTTCTGAAGAAATGGCCGGAGAAGTTCCCGGCATCTGCCCATGAAGGATCCTCCACAGCACTTTGCCGCCTCGGGCCGGAATGGCAGTTCGTGCATTTCTCCGGAATGCCCAACATTCTGATGAAGGCCGCCTGCACGTCCACCGCGCCGGTCAACGAGGCGGCCAGTCACCCGGACCTGGTGATCGCCAACCTTGATGCCCTTGTGGCAACCCGGATGCGCCACAACGACGAGACCCTGGCCAGCACCCTGGTCTGGGACTACTATCGGGAATAGCGTGTACTTTCGCAGGTCTGCTTAGCGTGACGTTAAGCGTCGAACGACAGAATGAACCCTCCATAGGGGCTCTGAAGAATGCGTCAGACTTTGCGGAAAAATCAGCTTTTCACCGGGATTGGACGGAGTGTTCTCCGGACCATGGGACTGGCTCTCGTCGCCCTGCTCTCGCACCAGCATGTGTCCGCGGCCCCGATTGAGCTCAAGGTCATTGACTCGATCGATCCACCCTGGCCGTCCATTGGACGGGTAAACGTTGCCGGCTTCAGGTCGACTGCCATGTGTACCGGCACCTTGATCGCACCCGATATCGTGCTCACAGCCGCCCATTGCCTCTACAACAAGACGACCCGCAAGCCCTTTCCGATCGAAGACCTTCTGTTCATGGCCGGTGTTCGGCGGGACGAATACTCCGCCCGCCTGGAACCTGCCTGCACCATCACCGCTGCAGGATACGAGCCACGGCAGAAACCCAGGTTGCGGGAGGTACACAAGGATGTCGGGATCATTTTGCTGAAGGAACCCAGCACATTACCACCCGTTCCGGTGCTTTCCCTGGATGAGGCAACAGTTCTGACCAAGGACACACGGTTTCAATCCGCAGGGTACCGCCGCAGCCGCCGGTTTCTGCCAACCGTCGTGCCCGCGTGCAGGGTCATGGGAACCGCCGAGGATAGCTGGGTAACGGATTGCGCATCGGAAGCCGGTGCATCGGGCGGCCCGCTCCTGGTGGAAACGCCGAACGGGCTCCGTGTTGCCGGCATCATGTCGGCCAAGATCGACGCCGTCCGCTCAGCCATTGTGCCTTTCCTGGAATGGCAGGACCTTTTGGCCAATCCGAGCTGTAACGATGACAGTGCTCCGGCAACCCCGCCACTCCGGTCATCGCTTGATACGGACAACTGACGACAATCCAGCCGACGGGCATAATCTGAACTGAAAGACAAATTTTCTCTGCACCAACGCCGGTTGCCCGGTTATGGTGCTATTCCCTGAATTCGGCCCGGAGCAGCTTCGCAACGCGTGCAGCTTTTTGGCCGGCAGACTGCCAGACGCAAAGACCCCTTGGCTCATGTACCAATCTGCGCCTCCTTCCAGTGCCGAACACTTCCGTCCGGTTTCCACCGACAAGCTCGCCTTTGTCGCCAGCGACACGGAGGAAGCACTCAAGGCTCAGGAAGACCTGTCCGCCCGCTACGGCAATGTTCCAGTGGCTGAAGCCGATGTCATCGTGGCTCTCGGCGGCGATGGCCTGATGCTGCAGACACTTCACAAGCACATGGGCAGCAACAAGCCGATCTACGGCATGAACCGTGGTTCGGTCGGCTTCCTGATGAACGAATACCGGGAAAACGACCTGAAGGACCGGCTAGCGCTGGCCGACATCACGACGATCCGGCCTTTGGAAATGACGGCAACGACCTCTGAAGGCATCCATCACGCCCTTGCCATCAACGAGGTGTCACTCCTGCGCCAGACATCGCAGGCCGCCCGGCTGCGCATCTCCGTCGATGGACGCGTCCGGCTGGAAGAACTTGTGTGCGACGGCATCATTGTCGCGACCCCGGCGGGCAGCACTGCCTACAATCTATCTGCGCATGGCCCGATCCTGCCAATCACCGCACAGCTGCTCGCGCTGACCCCCATCAGCGCCTTCCGGCCACGGCGTTGGCGCGGCGCGATCCTGCCAAACGGCGCAAAGGTCGATATCGAGATACTGGATCCCGGCAAACGCCCTGTCAGCGCATCGGCCGACCACACTGAAATCCGTCACGTCACCCATGTCGCAGTCCGGGAGGCGGCCGAAGCGGAAGGCGTGATCATGTTTGATTCCGATCACGGTTGGGACGAACGCATCCTCACTGAAATGTTCCGCTATTAGTTTCGAAACATCCTGGCGGAAACACCCTGTTAAGTATGATTGCCGATACTGCCAGCCACAGGCTCCGGCTGAATGCCCGAAGGCTTTGCCACCGGGGTGTTCTGAAGTCAGGACTGAGCGAGGATAACGAGGACATTTGCCGTCATGGCCGACACTGCCAAGGACCAGGAATATGAAATCTTGTCCCCGCCTTCGGACCTGCGCAGCAAGGTGCGGGAACTGACACCTCGCGAGGCCAAGAAATTCGATCCGGTCAAGGCGGCTGAAGCAGCACTCGAACGCTTGTCCTCCCATTTCGGAACCTGGATGAACAACGAGAGCGCCACCCTGCTTCACGCCTGGGAAGCTGTTCGCGCACAGGGATTGAACGACGACACCCTCGGCGCCCTGTTTCAGGCTGCTCACAACATCAAGGGACAGGCCCTGACACTTGGTTTTCCATTGGTTGGCGAAGTCGCCGCCAGCTTCTGTCACCTGATCGAAACCGTGCCGTCTCCCGACAAGTTGCCCCTGTCCCTCGTCGAACGCTACGTCGAAGCCATTCGCGCAATGGTCGCCGAAGGTGCAAAGGACGAAGCGAACAAGACCGGCGTCGAACTTCTGAAAACCCTGCAAGGCGTGACGGAAGAATATCTGGCGCAATTTCCGCCGAAACCTGATGACGTCTGACGGACCAGTAGACCAATTGCCAACAAGGTTTATGCCGCAACGTCAAAGAGTTGATTGACTCAGATTTCAAGCGCGCATAGCATCTGGCCTATTCATGGAGAATGGCCGTGAAACATTTTTTTTGTTTCTTTTTTCTTTTATTGCTGTCTTTGACTTCCGCACATGCCGAACGAAGGGTAGCTCTCGTAATAGGGAATTCCGGCTACGCGAACGTCGCGGAGCTGAAGAACCCCTACAATGATGCCAAAGGCATGTCGGACAAGCTGACGGACCTCGGATTCGATGTTGTCACAGGTCTCGACCTCAGCTTGAGGGACATGCGCCAGACCGTGCGCGAGTTCATCAAGAAGCTCGACAACGCAGACCTTGCCCTGTTCTTCTATGCCGGCCATGGCATCCAGGTGAACGGCGAGAATTATCTCGTCCCGGTCGACGCTGAACTCAGCACCCATCTCGACCTTGATTTCGAGGCCCTGCCCGCAAATCTCGTGCTCAATGCCATGGAGCAGAGCACGAAGGTCAACCTTGTCTTTCTGGATGCCTGCCGGAACAACCCGTTTACGGAAAACCTCGCCCGGTCCATGGGGACGCGTTCAAGCGCAGTCGGTCGTGGCCTTGCGAAGGTCGGCTCCGGTGTCGGCTCCCTGGTTTCCTTCGCGACCCAGCCGGGCAATGTCGCGCTTGACGGCGATGGCGAGAACAGCCCGTTTACAACTGCCCTGATCAAGCATCTCGGCACGCCCGGTCAGGACATCACCCGCGACCTGGTAATGGTGCGACGTGACGTTCTGGAAGCCACCAAGGGTCAGCAGGTTCCCTGGGACAATTCCTCGCTGACTGGCGAAGTCATCCTCAAACAGCTTGAGATGATGCAGCCCGTCGAGCCGGAGAAGCCCGCGATCAATCCGCAGATCGAGTTGACCTATTGGGACTCGATCAAGTCCGGACAGAATGCGGCCTACTTCGAAACCTATCTGTCTCGCTACCCGGAAGGCCAGTTCGCCGACATCGCCCGGATCCGTCTGGACGAGATCAAGGCACAGGCCGAAAGCGACAAGGCCAAGCAGGCGAAACCGGATGCCACGGCTGAAATCACCTATTGGCAGACAATCCAGAACTCCGCCCGCCCGGAAATGTTCGAGAGTTATCTCGGCAGATACCCGAACGGGATCTATGCCGACCTTGCCCAGCTGAAAATCCAGTCGATCAAGAGCCAGGCGGAAGCGGATGCGCGCCGCAAGGCAGAGGCAGAAGCCCAAGCCATCGCTGCGGCAGCAGCGAATGCATCGCCTGAAAGAACGACGTCCAAGCCTGCAGACGAAATCACCGTTGCCGCCCTGACGCCTGATCAGGCGCCCTCAACGACCTCGACATCCCCGGTATCGTTGTTATCGCCTGAAGAGCTTGCAACGGCGCTTCAGACAGAACTCAACCGGGTCGGCTGTTCGGTCGGCCGTGTCGACGGCGACTGGGGCAACAGAAGCCGGCAGGCATTGAGAACCTATGGACGTGAAGCCGGGATCGATCTTGCCTCGCTCGACCCGGATCCTTCCATTCTGGATCAGCTCAAGAAATCGACCGGACGCGTTTGCCCGCTGACCTGTGGGCGGAACCAGGAACTGAAGAACGGTCGCTGTGTCGCGACCAGAAAGCCTGAACCTTCCGGCAACAGCACAAAACCGAGCACACAGACGAAGACTACGGACAGCTGCCCGAAAAACCCGTCTGCCTATGGAAACAAGGTAATTGGAAAATCTCATGGCCTCGGCCGCCAGACCCTTACACACCCCTGCGGCAGGAAGCTTGCTTGCAGAGGTTCTAGGGCCAGCTGGGTAAAGAACTGCATCTGGCTTTAGCCGTTCGGTTGAAGTCCGATTTATGAATGTTTGAAGTTGAATTTTTCTGGTGAGCCCGCGATCTGATTTCCGATCCCGAATCGCCGGATTACCCTTCGGGGGAGCAGCCGGTTTATTGCCCGATTGCTCCCGAGATCAGGTAGCTCTGGAGAATCGATTGTGAAGCAGATCCTCGTGTCCCTTTTGCTTCTTGCGTTTGCCGCAAGCGCGGCACATGCCGAACGCCGTGTAGCACTCGTGATCGGTAATTCCGGTTATGAGCACGTCACTCAGCTCACCAATCCGGACAACGACGCCAAAGGCATGGCCGAAAAACTGACCAGTCTGGATTTCGAGGTCGTGACTGGAACAAATCTGTCGCTTCGCGATATGCGAAAGACAGTTCGGGAGTTCATCGCCAAGCTTGAAGGCGCTGATATAGCCCTGTTCTTCTACGCAGGGCATGGCCTGCAGGTAAGTGGCGAGAACTATCTGGTGCCGATTGATGCCGAGCTGAATTCCTATGTCGATCTTGAATTCGAGGCGATGCCGGCGAACCTTGTTCTCAACGCCATGGAGCATTCCACCAAGGTCAATCTGGTGTTTCTGGACGCGTGCCGGAACAATCCGCTGGCTGAAAACCTCGCACGGTCCATGGGCACCCGTTCCGGTTCTGTTGGCCGGGGCCTTGCCAAGATCGGCTCCGGGGTTGGCTCCCTGATTTCCTTCGCCACCCAGCCAGGTAACGTCGCACTTGATGGTGATGGCAAGAACAGCCCTTTCACCACGGCCCTGCTGAAACATCTCGGCACACCCGGACAGGATATTACCCGGGATCTCGTGATGGTCCGCCGGGATGTGCTGGAGGCCACCAAGGGTCAGCAGGTTCCCTGGGACAATTCCTCGCTGACTGGCGAAGTCATCCTCAAGCAGCTTGAGATGGTGGAGCCCATTGAACCGGAGAAACCAGCGATCAACCCGCAGATCGAGCTGGCTTACTGGGATTCGATCAAGTCCGGCGAATCCATTGCCTATTTTGAAACCTACCTGAGCCGTTACCCCGACGGCCAGTTTGCCGACATCGCCCGGATCCGTATCGACGAAATCGAGGCAAAGGCCGAACGTGACAAGGCCCAGCAGAACAAGCCGGATACAACGGCTGAGATCACCTACTGGCAAACAATCCAGAATTCGACCCGGCCGGAGATGTTCGAAAGTTACATTACCCGGTATCCAAAAGGCATCTACGCCGACCTTGCGCGGTTGAAGATCGAATCGATCAAACGCCAGGCCGAAGCCGAAGTCCGTCGCAAGGCCCAGGCTTCAGCGGCCGCGCCTAACCCGGCGCCTGAAAGAACTGCTACCAAACGCGACGAGGAAATCACCGTTGCCGCGTTGACACCTGACGAAACACCGGCAGGCGTCATACCTTCGCCAGTCACAACGCTCTCCGCTGAAGAACTGGCCACGGCTCTGCAGACTGAACTTAACCGCGTCGGCTGTTCGGTTGGCAGGGTTGATGGCGATTGGGGCAACAAGAGCCGTCGGGCACTGAGGACCTATGGACGCGAAGCGGGCATCGACCTTGCCTCACTCGACCCAAGCCCCGACATTTTGGATCAGCTCAAGAAATCAACCGGACGCATTTGCCCGCTCACCTGTGGACGGAACCAGGAACTGAAGAACGGTCGCTGTGTCGCAACCAGAAAACCTGAACCTTCCGGCAACGGCTCCAAGCCGAGCACCAAGTCCAAGACCGCCGACAGTTGCCCGAAAAACCCGACTATTTACGGCAACAAGATCATCGGCAGAGTGCCCGGTGTCGGACGACAGACGTTGACACACCCCTGCGGCAGGAAGCTCGCTTGCAAAGGTTCAAAGGCCAGCTGGATATTGAGCTGTAACTGGATTTAGCTACACGGCTAAAGCCAGATTTAAGTACGTTTAAAGTTGAAGTGTGCCGGCGAGCCGCGATCTGAATTATGATCCCGGCCTGCCGGAGTGCCCTACAGCAGAGTAACCGGAATAGTTTTGCACGGCAGCTCCCGAGAGCTGGTAGGTTTGGAGAACCGCCTGTGAAGCAGATAATTGCATGCCTGTTGCTACTTGTGTTTGCCGCAAGCGCGGCACATGCCGAACGCCGTGTGGCGCTCGTGATCGGTAATTCCGGCTACGCGAATGTCGCGGAGCTGAAGAACCCCTACAACGATGCCAAGGGCATGTCGGACAAGCTGACGGACCTCGGATTCGATGTTGTCACAGGTCTCGACCTCAGCTTGAGGGACATGCGCCAGACCGTGCGCGAGTTCATCAAGAAGCTCGACAACGCAGACCTTGCCCTGTTCTTCTATGCTGGCCATGGCATCCAGGTGAACGGCGAGAATTATCTCGTCCCGGTCGACGCTGAACTCAGCACCCATCTCGACCTTGATTTCGAGGCCCTGCCCGCAAATCTCGTGCTCAATGCCATGGAACAGAGCACAAAGGTCAACCTTGTCTTTCTGGATGCCTGCCGGAACAACCCGTTTACGGAAAACCTTGCCCGGTCCATGGGGACGCGCTCAAGCGCAGTCGGTCGTGGACTTGCGAAGATCGGCTCCGGTGTCGGCTCCCTGGTTTCCTTCGCCACCCAGCCGGGCAATGTCGCGCTTGACGGCGATGGCGAGAACAGCCCGTTTACAACTGCCCTGATCAAGCATCTCGGCACGCCCGGTCAGGACATCACCCGCGACCTGGTATTGGTGCGCCGGGACGTTCTGGAAGCGACCAAGGGACAGCAGGTTCCCTGGGACAATTCCTCGCTGACTGGCGAAGTCATCCTCAAACAGCTTGAGATGGTGCAGCCCATCGAACCGGAGAAGCCCGCGATCAATCCGCAGATCGAGCTGACCTATTGGGACTCGATCAAGTCCGGACAGAATGCGGCCTACTTCGAAACCTATCTGTCTCGCTACCCGGAAGGCCAGTTCGCCGACATCGCCCGGATCCGTCTGGACGAGATCAAGGCAAAGGCCGAAAGCGACAAGGCCAAGCAGGCAAAACCGGACGCCACGGCTGAAATCACCTATTGGCAGACAATCCAGAATTCGACCCGGCCGGAGATGTTCGAGAGTTATCTCGGCAGATACCCGAACGGGATCTATGCCGACCTTGCCCAGCTGAAAATTCAGTCGATCAAGAGCCAGGCGGAAGCGGATGCGCGCCGCAAGGCAGAGGCAGAAGCCCAAGCCATCGCTTCGGCAGCAGCGAATGCATCGCCAGAAAGAACGACAGCCAAGCCTGCAGACGAAATCACCGTTGCCGCCCTGACGCCTGATCAAGCGCCGTCAACGGCCTCGCCGTCCCCGGTATCGTTGTTATCGCCTGAAGAGCTTGCAACGGCTCTCCAGACAGAACTCAACCGGGTTGGCTGTTCGGTCGGCCGTGTTGATGGTGACTGGGGCAACAGAAGCCGGCAGGCACTGAGAACCTATGGCCGCGAAGCCGGGATCGATCTTGCCTCACTTGACCCGGATCCTTCCATTTTGGACCAGCTCAAGAAGTCGACCGGACGCGTTTGCCCACTCACCTGTGGACGGAACCAGGAACTGAAGAACGGTCGCTGTGTCGCGACCAGAACGCCTGAACCTTCCGGCAACAGCACAAAACCGAGCACACAGGCGAAGACCGCCGACAGTTGCCCGAATAACCCGAGCTCTTATGGCAACAAGATAATTGGAAAATCTCACGGCCTGGGCCGCCAGACATTAACCCATCCCTGTGGCAGAAAGCTCTCCTGTGTGGGCAACCATTCCAGTTGGGTTCTGACCTGTAACTGGCTTTAAGCAGTTGGCTAAGGCTTGAATTTTAGACTTTCGAAGTTGAGATGTTCCGGCGTATCCGTGATCAGAATGATGATCATTGCCCGTCGGAGCGCCCTGCAGTTGAGTACCCGGAACAGTTTTCCCCGGCTACTCCCGAGGGCCGGTAGGTTTGGAGAACCGCCTGTGAAGCAGATAATCGCATGCCTGTTGCTTCTTGTGTTTGCCGCAAGCGCGGCACATGCCGAACGAAGGGTAGCTCTCGTAATAGGGAATTCCGGCTACGCGAATGTCGCGGAGCTGAAGAATCCCTACAATGATGCCAAGGGCATGTCGGACAAGCTGACGGACCTCGGATTCGATGTTGTCACAGGTCTCGACCTGAGCTTGAGGGACATGCGCCAGACCGTGCGCGAGTTCATCAAGAAGCTCGACAACGCTGACCTTGCCCTGTTCTTCTATGCCGGCCATGGCATCCAGGTGAACGGCGAGAATTATCTCGTCCCGGTCGACGCTGAACTCAGCACCCATCTCGACCTTGATTTCGAGGCCCTGCCCGCAAATCTCGTGCTCAATGCCATGGAACAGAGCACGAAGGTCAACCTTGTCTTTCTGGATGCCTGCCGGAACAACCCGTTTACGGAAAACCTTGCCCGGTCCATGGGGACGCGCTCAAGCGCAGTCGGTCGTGGACTTGCGAAGATCGGCTCCGGTGTCGGTTCCCTGGTGTCCTTCGCCACCCAGCCGGGCAATGTCGCGCTTGACGGCGATGGCGAGAACAGCCCGTTTACAACTGCCCTGATCAAGCATCTCGGCACGCCCGGTCAGGACATCACCCGCGACCTGGTAATGGTGCGCCGGGACGTTCTGGAAGCCACCAAGGGCCAGCAGGTTCCCTGGGACAATTCCTCACTGACTGGTGAAGTCATCCTCAAGCAGCTTGAGATGGTGCAGCCCGTCGAACCGGAAAAGCCGGCGATCAACCCGCAAATCGAACTGGCCTACTGGGATTCCATCAAATCCGGCGAATCTATTGCCTATTTCGAAACCTACCTGACCCGATATCCCGAGGGCCAATTCGCGGATATCGCCAAGATCCGGATCGATGAGCTCAAGAACCGTAGCGAGGCAGAAGCAGCCCGCAACGCGAAGCCCGACACCTCCGCTGAAATCGCTTTCTGGCAATCAATCCAGAACGCCACCCGGCCGGAAATGTATGAAACCTATCTGGAGCAATATCCGGACGGGATCTACGCCAAGCTGGCAAGACTGAATATATCTTCACTGCAACAGCAGGCGGAAGCGGCAGCTACTGCCGCCGCTGCGGCAAAGGCAGCCAAGGCTGCGGACGCCTCCAACAGCACGTCCCCTGCGCAGGAGATAACCGTTGCTGCCCTGCCGCAGCAGGAAACAGTATCAACCGAACCTGCTCCAGCAATTGTTCCATCAACAAGCAGCCTGTCACTCTCGCCTGAAGAACTCGCCACTGCAATGCAAACCGAATTGAACCGCCTTGGGTGTTCGGTTGGTCGTGTTGATGGTGATTGGGGCAACCGTAGCCGGCAGGCTTTGAGGACTTTCAGCCGCGAAGCAGGTGTCGATCTTGCCTCGCTCGACCCGGACCCTTCAATTCTAGACCGTCTGAAGCAATCGACAGGCCGAGTGTGCCCGCTGACATGTGGCCGAAATCAGGAACTGAAGAACGGCAAGTGCATCGCCGTTCGGCAGGAGACACCCTCCAAATCGAACGAGAAGTCCAACTCCACTAAGACGGCACAATCTAGCGGCGCTTGCCCGGCTGATCCAACAGCCTCGTCCAGAAGGCTGGTCAGTTTCAACTATAGGCAGATCACCGCTGTTGCGACACATCCGTGCGGTCGGCAGGTGATTTGCAACAAGCCGCAGAGCAACGTTCATCCGTTCAAATGTTTCTGGAAGTAATCCGCTAAGAGGTGGACTGCGGCCTAAGCAGCGGCTGTCACCTGAAGGCCGCTGTTCTTCACCAATAGCCGAGCCTCGAGACGTGCAACGTCGATGGCGAAACGGCGTAGGAACGCAGTCACGTCTTCGTCCGCTCCCAGGGCGCCGTCCTGCATTTCGGAAAGCAGTGTTTCCGTTAGCATGCGGGCTTCGTCCAGCGCCAGATCATAGGTGAAGTCGGCATCCGCCTGCCGGGCAATATCAATGGCCAGCAGAAAGGCCTGGTGAGCCCGTAGAGGCAAACCGGCCTTGCGGAGCATGGCCTGCAGCGCCGACCGGCGAACCGTCACCAGAAGCTTGCACAGCCTCGGCAGCGGCACCTGGCCAAGGTTGGCAAGAGCGGCAGCGAAAAACCGCAAGCGTCCACAGCAGACCGCGCGCAGCAGCAACCGGGTGGTCAGCTTACCATTGACACGAAGATGCTCGACGAATTCCGGCAGATCGTCTGCACCGGCTTCGAGAGCCAGCCGCAGCACGACCTTGTCTTCCGCATCGCTCAGGAACGTATGACGCTGGTTTTCCGGAACGCGCTCCAGCACGATCGGATGGTCGTCGAGGTTCTGCGCGAGCCGCATCAGCAACTGATAGCGCGTGGTCAGCGGCAGGTCCCGGGTTTTCAGAAGCTGGTCGCAGAGGTCCGGCCGGTCTTCGAATCTTTGCGCGATACGCAGGAGGGAGGACTGCAGGATGCGGGCGCTTCTGTTTTCCAGAAGCTGCCTGCAGGCCTGCTCGCAGCCAACCTCACAGATGGCGGCGCAGACAGAAGCCGGCAATCCCTCACGCGAGGCGATGGCGCATTGAACGGCATCGCTGCCTTCGGCAAGAAGGTCGACCAGTTCGACATCCGTCAATATGGGAGAGTGCTTGAGAACCGGCAAAGCCACTTCGTCGACATCACTTGCGAGGCAGCGGACAACGTGACCGGGAGCGTAGGCGCTTGGCGCAAGCAGGTTCGCTATCGCCTTGCGAACGGCGCGGCTGGGGTCATCGAGAAGAATCGTCAAGGCTGCAGCCATGCTGGTCTGTTCCTGGCTGCCAGGTTCGGCTGCCAAATAACGTTCCGCGAATTCTTCCGCGGCACGTATATCCAAGGTGCGCTCGTCAACTTCGTTCAGAGGGTGAAAGTCATGTGCGTTCATGGCGGTAAAACAATCTTCCCAAGAGTCGAGTGTGAGTCTGACATCAAAGGCTTAACGATCGGTTCACCATAATTTTGCCAGGTTCTCTGGCGAATGCCCGCCTTTCCCGATGGTGGCGGACATGAGACATCAGGCTTTCAGACGGGTCTTTCAACTGCCCATGCTCAAGCCGGTGGCAGCAGGTCCTTTTGTTCCTCTTCTGCCTTCAGGCGCAGGAAACGCGTCAGGTCCAGCGGTCCGCCCTGATTCACCAGCGCCAGTTCCTGTGCCTGCACCTGGTTGGAAGCTCCGGACAGGGCGCTGACAAGGGCAGCTTCTTCCACAGCGGCGAAAGCCGACGCAAAGCGCGGGTTGACGCCTGCCTGGTTCGAAGCCGCGTCATTGCGGAACAGAGCCTCGAACGGATTGGCTGTTTCCGTCGCCTGGAAGGCCGACAGAACCCTGTTGCTTGCGTCGAAATCATCACCATCAATGGCTGCTTCGCGTGTGTTTTGCGGCACCGGACGGTCCGGGGTCACAGAGCCGACACTTTCTTCCAGAAAAGCTGCGCTTGCCGTTGTGGTTGCCCCCTGCTCTGCAGTGCGCTCAGGCAGCGGCACATCCGTCTTTGCCAATTGAAACAGTTCGCCCTGAGGCAATTGAGGGCCTGTGTTGTCAGCTCTCGCGATCTGGCCCGGGCCAGCGGGTTTCGTTCGCATTGCGAAGGCGGCTGCCGGATCTCCCGCGAGATGATCGAAGGATTTCTGGTTGATCGTCGCAGCGCCGTCCGCAGGCTTTGCATTCGGCAGCGTGGCGACCTGCGTGAGTTCTCCCGATGTCCGCAGGTCCTTGTTGGTGCTGGCCTGCGCAATCATCGTGACGGCATCGTGCTTGGAAACGATAACCTCGTAAACTTCCTGCATCGAGCGGGCCTTGCCGTTCGAATGATAGAAGATCGGTTTGTTGGCGCGTGCCTGAGCGGAAAAAACCTTGTCGGCTCGCATGTCCGGGCTGGCGCCGGCCGCATCAATCAATCTGCTTGCGCCGTTGGCACCAAGAAAATGAGCCATATAGAGCTCGCCGTCGCTCGGTTCGCGCCCGATTCTGCGTTCCAGGTACTGGGAATTCTTCTGCGTGAGCGCCCCTGCCATCATGGACGAGATTTCCGGATCCTTCCGAAGGTCGAGAATCTCCCGCCGCATTTGCGGGTCGCTTACATAGAACTTTCCGCTCTTGGAGCGTTGAATCTGATCGGAGTATTTTTCAAGACCGTGTTTCGGACCAGCTTCCTTCATTGTCTCCAGCCAGGTGGATTCAATGAATTGGAACAACCCGGTGGCGCTGGATGTTCTGGCCTTTGCCGTTGGGTTGAATGACGATTCCCGCGCAGCTGTCTTCACCAGGTAGTCGAATGACGTCCCCGTTGAAGTACTCGCAGACTGAAACGCAAGCTCGATCCTAGACGCGATCGAGGCGGTGTCAGCAACTCGCATGACCCTGTCTCCTCGACGGAACCAAATTATCACTTCGTTAACTTTCAGCGTTAACTTTCACGCCCAAAAGGTTAACAAAACCTTAACAACACACAGGTGGGGATCTAAGCAACTACAGGCGAGTCTTTTTTCTTTTGTGCCTGGTCAGAACTACTTATGTCGAAAGCCGGTTATGTGGACAGACAAGAGGCTACCGGCCATTTCCTTTGGAAAAACGCACCAGGAAAAACATCGACTACTGCATTCGAATAACGCCGTTTTCCATGAGTCGGCAAGTCACAATAAAAAGGCGCCGACTTTGCCGGCGCCCTTTTCGGTCATGATCGTTCGGATAATCGTTAAACTTTGGGTCGGCCCATCTGGAACACCTCGTTCACCACGGCGTAGTCCATGTAGCCAAGCCGGGATAGCGGCTTGTAGAGCGTTACATCCACCTTGCCGTCGACAATGACGCTTTCATCGATGTGGACACCGACAACCTGACCGAAAACGACGTAGCTGTCGGTGTCGTCTCCTGTCAGCGTCTTCAATCGCAGGGTTTGAAGGTGCTTGCACTCCAGCGCAGTGACGGCCTTTGCAACGCGAGGCGCTTTCACCAGTCTTGAGGCAGCCATCTCCAATCCGGCCAGATCAAACTCGGAGATCTCATGTGCGACGGAGGCGGAGGACTGGTTCATCTCGTCCTTGAGGCCGAGGTTCGCCATGTTGCAGACGAACTCCCCTGTCGCGTCGATGTTGGAGACGCTGTCCTTGTAGCCGGTGGAAGAGAACATCACGATCGGCGGTGTATCGCAGACCGCGTTGAAGAAACTGTAGGGTGCAAGGTTGGCCTTGCCGTCTTTGTCGAGTGTGGAGATCCAGCCAATCGGCCGGGGTGCGACAATAGCCTTGAACGGGTTATGCGGCAGGCCGTGGTCGTTTTTTTCCGTTTCGTAGAACATGGGTCAGTCGGTCTCTGTCCAGGTGGATACAATATCGGCAAGGTCGGGGCGCGGACGCTCGAAAGGTGGCTGTGTCGGAGTTCCGATATGTACGAACCCCGCAAACCGTTCTCCGTCTCGCGCGCCAAGGTAACGGGCTGCATCTTCATCGAAGGCAAACCATTCGGACAGCCACTGCGACGCGAATCCTGAAGCTGCCGCGGCTGTCAGAAGGTTCATGCAGACGGCGCCGGCAGAAAGCTCCTGTTCCCAGATCGGGATTTTCGGATGCTCGGCTGCCTGGCTGAGAACACCGATCACCAATGGCGCACGGGTGAAGCGGGTCAGTTCCTTCTGGCGTTGCTCGCCGTCGAGCGGTCCGTTGAGTGCTTCATACCGGTCCGCCAGCCAGGAACCGATCGTGCGTCCCTGTTCCGGCCTGTAGAGAACGAAACGCCAGGGCGCCAGTTTGCCATGGTCTGGCACACGCGCTGCAATGGTCAGAATGTCGTTGATCTGTTCTTCGTTCGGCCCCGGGGCTGTCATGGTAACAGAGGGGTGGGAGCGCCGCTGTCGCAGAAAGTCCAGAGTTGCCGGCGATCCGGCGCTGTTACTCGGCATGAAAAGATCCTGTCGGCCTGTTGCAATCGTACGATCCACCTAATTCATTGACCGTAATTGTCAACTTTGATCGCGGCGTCTTGAATTTGCCCAATTTCCGGGCGCATTAAGGGACAACGCTGCAGTGCGGTGAATCTCGGGAAAATCGTCCTTGGCCCGTGATCGGTCAGATTGCACCGAGAATTCCAAAAAACGCACTGGAAACAGAAACATAGTCGTTACCCTGCATCCGGTGCACTTGCACCAGGCAAACCGGACCGGATCTCCAAGGTCAGTTTCGGGTGACGAATGCCTCAAAAGACTGGTAAAAGTCTGCGAGTCAAAATGATAACGACGTAGGCATGGTGAATTCAGCCCCCCTCTCCGGCCAATCGGCTTTGAAGCGTGCAGTCAGATGCACTGCATTTTCGATAATGCTGAGCGCCGTCCTTTCGATGGGCCTTGCTCCTGCGACCTTGGCGCAGACATCTGACGTACCGCCGGCCCCTGCGGAAAAACCGGACCCGAACGCACCGTCTGCTGCCCCTGAAGAACCCATCATCAACCTGCTCGACCGCGAGCCGGAACCCCTCTTTTCCGATACGCTTGTCCCCTACGCGCCGGCCAGGGCATCATCCCCCGGTATCAAGGGCGGCTTGCGGCAGGGCGCTCTCTACCTGATGGCAAAGCTGACGCCCGACAGCCCTCCGCTGAACGAAGGGCTCATCTGGCGGATCTATTCGGAAACGACCAATGCCGACGGGCGCCTGCAACTTGTTGCAACGTCGCAAGGTGGTGATGCCGAATTCCGGCTCGACCCAGGCACCTACCTGATTCACACCGCCTACGGCTTCTCCCAGGCAACCAACCGCATCGTCATCGGCAAGGAAGTCCAGTCGAAGATGGTGACGCTCAATGCGGGCGGCATCAAATTCGGTGCGGCACTCAAGGATGGTGAAGACCTCGACGGGCGCGCCGTGGCCTTCGATCTTTATGGCATGGAGTTCAATCAGCGCGGCGAACGCAACCTGATTGCCAGCAACGTCAAGCCGGGCTCCATTCTCCGTCTCAGCGCCAACACCTATCATGTTGTCAGCAAATACGGCGATGTGAACGCTGTCGTCCGGGCCGATATTCAGGTGCTGCCGGGCAAGCTCACTGAAGCGACAATCTTCCACAAGGCCGCCGGTATCACGCTCAAACTGGTCAACGAACGTGGCGGCGAAGCAATTGCCAACACGACATGGTCCGTCCTGAGCCCGGGGGGGGATGTCGTGGTCGAGGCGACAGGCGCCTTCCCTGATTTCGTGCTGGCAGAAGGCGAGTACGAAGCCCTCGCCCGCAACAATGGCCGCACCTACCTTCACACGTTCCAGGTGGAACCGGGTGAAGACCGGGAAGTTGAAGTGGTCACTTCCATCAGCGAACTGGCCAGCCAGCAGCAGTCCAGCATCAACAACTGACCTGCGCCGTGTTCCCGGCGACTTTAAGATCTGACCAGGTAGCGACGTCTAACGCCGTCGGCCAAGCAAACGCCGGGTCCGTGTGGGCGGCGCCATCTCCATGACCTTGGTCTGCAGGAAATCCATGATCTCCTTCTGATCGCCAAATCCCGAAAGCGTTTCGAACGGAATTGCCCTGCCCGCGCGTGCGGTCATCACAGACCCGAGGATACGGCGAAACTCGCGCACAAGCAGCGCGAGACGAAGGGTCAGCGAGTATTTGCTGACCAGGTGGAACAGCCAGGAATTCTGCCCGTCGAAATAAAGCGGAAGGACGGTTGCTCTCGAAGACCGGATCATTTTTGCCGTGAAAGTCTTCCAGGGCAGTTCTTCCGCACGGCCGAATGGCTTGGCAGCCGTTGCCACGCCACCACCAGGAAAAACGATAATGGTCGTGCCTTCCTGCAGCAGGCGCAGAGCCTCCTTGCGAGTGGCCATATTGGTCTTGAGCGCTTCCTTGGTTTCCTCGAAATCGACCGGCAGCGAAAACGGCCGGACTTCCGGCACCTTCAGCAACTCGTTGTTGATCAGGATCTTGAACGGGCGGCCAAGCTGTTCCGCGAGTGCCAGGATCGCTAGACCATCGCCAATGCCGTAGGGATGATTGGCGATAAGCACCAGTGGACCTTCCGGCAGATCCTTCGGCGGCCATTCGCCATCTGCAACCGAAACGTTGAGGTTGATCAGGCCGAGAAGGTCATTCCAGATATAGTCGGACGTGCCGACCATCGTTTCCTTCCACACCTCGTAGATGTTGACCAGCTTTCGCCGGCCGGAGAGACCTTCAATGGTGCGGATGGTCCAACGCTTCAGCGGTGGATGCTCAGGATTGGCATAACTGAATTCAGCGTAGTTCACGGCAGTCGTCTTGACCCTGATGAAACGGTGGCAAATCCGGAACCCAATACCAGACACCCTGTTTCATGATTGTGACAGCACATTGCCCTGATGCCAGGGCAATGTGCAAGCTGTCAGATTTTCCCTTAATGCCAGGGAAAACCTTACTTCAGATCTGGCGGCGTCGCTTCTTCAACGAACGCTGCAATCGCCTCGTCGAGGCCCATCGGGGTCTGGTCCTTGGAACCGAGACGGCGAACGTTCACGGTCCGCTCCTCGGCTTCACGCATGCCGCACACGATGATCACCGGCACCTTGGCCAGCGAGTGTTCGCGGACCTTGTAGTTGATCTTCTCATTGCGGAAATCGGTCTCGACCTTGAGGCCTTTCGCCTTGAGCAGATCCGCCACTTCCTGGCCGTAATCGTCGGCTTCCGAAGTGATCGTTGCCACCACGATCTGCAGCGGCGCAAACCACAGCGGGAAGTGACCGGCGAAGTTCTCGATCAGGATACCCAGGAACCGTTCCATGGACCCGCAGATCGCGCGGTGGATCATCACCGGTGTCTTCTTCTCGCCGTCCTTGTCGACGTAGAAGGCACCAAAGCGTTCCGGCAGGTTGAAGTCGACCTGCGTCGTGCCGCACTGCCATTCACGGCCGATGGCATCGCGCAAGGTGTACTCGAACTTCGGACCGTAGAAAGCACCCTCACCCGGCAGGATGTCGGTCTTAACCCGGCCGCCCGACTGGGCTTCGATCTGCTTCAGCACATCGGACATGATCGCCTCGGCATGATCCCATGCCTCGTCGGTGCCGACGCGCTTTTCCGGACGGGTGGACAGTTTCACCACGATCTCGTCGAAGCCGAAGTCTTCATACACAGACAGGATCAGGTCGTTGATCTTGAGACACTCATCCGCCATCTGCTCTTCGGTACAGAACACATGGGCATCGTCCTGGGTGAAGCCGCGCACGCGCATCAGACCATGAAGTGCACCAGACGGTTCGTAGCGGTGCACCGCACCGAACTCGGCAAGGCGCATCGGCAGATCGCGGTAGCTCTTCAGCCCGTGCTTGAAGATCTGCACGTGACCAGGGCAGTTCATCGGCTTCAGCGCGAAGACACGCTCGTCCTCGGCTTCCGGATCGGCACACTGCACGGAGAACATGTTCTCCTTGTACCAGGTCCAGTGACCGGAAGTTTCCCAAAGCGACGTATGCAGCACCTGCGGTGCGTTCACTTCCTTGTAGGTGTCCTTCAGAACCCGGCGCTTGTAGGCGATCAGGCTCTGGAACATGTCCCAGCCCTTCGGGTGCCAGAAGACTACACCCGGGCCTTCTTCCTGGAAGTGGAACAGGTCCATTTCCCGGCCCAGCTTGCGGTGGTCGCGCTTTTCAGCTTCTTCCAGCATGTGAAGGTAGGCTTTGAGCTCCTTCTCGCTGTGCCACGCCGTTGCGTAGATGCGCGTCAGCATTTCGTTATTGCTGTCGCCGCGCCAGTAGGCCCCGGCCACCTTCATCAGCTTGAAGGCATCGCCGATCTGCCGGGTGGAGACCATATGCGGCCCCCGGCACAGGTCCAGCCACTGGCCCTGCTTGTAGATCTTGAGTTCCTGATCTTCCGGAATCGCATCAACGAGCTCGACCTTGTAGTCCTCGCCCTTGGCTGCGAAATAGCGCTTCGCTTCGTCGCGGCTCCACACTTCCTTGGTGAACTGCGCACCGCGGCCGATGATCTCGCGCATCTTCTTTTCGATAACCGGTAGCTCTTCCGGCGTGAACGGCCAGTCGGCGCCCGTGTCCGGGTGAACGCGCTTGAAGTCGTAGTAAAAGCCGTTTTCGATCACCGGACCGATGGTCACCTGGGTACCGGGCCAAAGTTCCTGCACGGCTTCGGCCATGACGTGGGCCGCATCGTGGCGGATCAGTTCAAGGGCGCGCGGGTCGTCGCGGGTGACAATCTCGATCTGGTGATTGCCGCTGATCGGGTCGGTGAGATCTTTCAGTTCCCCGTCGAGAGCCATTGCCACGGCCTTTTTGGCCAGCGACTTGGAAATGCCTTCGGCGACGGCGAGACCGGTGGTGCCTGCCGCGTATTCGCGCACGGAATTGTCGGGGAAAGTAAGTTCAATCATCGGTTTTCTCCTGCTCACTCCTGCAGACAAGGCAGGTAAGCTGTTCAAAGGAAATGGAACGGGCCGGGCATACGGGATTCAAACTAATCCGGCAACCTTTTCCGAAGCATTTCCCTTGATTTGGCCGGCGGTGTTGCCCTAGCGCGCCTCCAGGCGGCGTACGAACCAACGGATAAGCTGATCCCAGACAGCGTCCTTTTCCGCCAGATCTTCAACCCCGTGATCAAGATTGGGATTGTCGTTGATCTCGATGACCACCACCCGCTCGCCGATCACTTTCAGATCGACGCCGTAAAGACCATCACCGATAAGCCGCGCAGCCCGAACCGCGATATCGATCACTGCTGGCGGCGTTTCGGCCATGGAAACTGTCTTGAACCCGCCTTCGACGGCCTTCTTGCCGGTCTCGTGCCGCACGATCTGCCAGTGTTTCTTGGCCATCAGATACTGGCAGGCGAACAGCGGTTCTCCGTCCAGCACACCGATGCGCCAGTCGAAGTCCGTCGGGCAGTATTCCTGCGCCAGCAGGATGGCGCTTTCCTGGAAAAGCTCTTTCAGCTTTTCCTTGATGGGTTCAGCACCCGTCACCCGGAACACGCCACGGCTGAAGGAACCGTCAGGGATCTTCAGAACGATTGGAGAGCCGAGCTTGGCTTCCAGGTCACCCGCCTCCTTCAGGGTAGACAGGACGATGGTCTTGGGCGTCGCGATGCCATGACTTGCCAGAAGCTCGGTCAGATAGACCTTGTTGGTACAGCGGATCATCGACACCGGATCGTCGATCACCGGCATACCTTCCTGCACGGCGCGCCGGGCAAAACGGTAGGTGTGATTGTCGATGTTGGTGGTCTCGCGAATGAACAGCGCATCATACTGCGCCAGCTTGTCGAGATCACCCTTGCCGATCGGCACGACTTCAACCCCGTGGCGCGCCGCCACCTTGGCCATATGCTTCAAAGAGGCGATGGAGGATGGCGGCAACTCTTCCTTGGGATCGGACAGAACAGCCATCGCGTACTTCATCAGGGCGCGCTGTTTCGGCGCCCGCCAGGGACGTGTCGTATAGCTTTCAACCGCTGCCAGAAATTGCGCGCGCTCTTCCGCTTCGAGGTCATTTACCGCCAGCACGCGGATGCGCCTGATGCTGCGCCATTCGCCCTCTTCCAGCAGAACCTCCAGCACAGGTGCGCGGAACCAGTCGAACAAGAGCCGCGCGAAGGGTTCAAGTGCAGGGTCGCCAACCTGGCCGAGATAGATCAGCAGCCGAGAGACCGCACCAGCGGCCTCCGGTGCTATCTTGCGAAGGCAGCGGTTCAGCCGGTCTTCAAGCTCCGGCAAGGCATGCTGATAGAGTTGCTTGCGGGACAGTTCGATCATCGTCTCGACAACCGGCACCACACGGTGCTGGCGTGCTTCAGCCAGAAGCGACGCGTAATAGCCTGCCCCCTGGTAAGCGTAGGAGCGTGACAGATTGAGAATGGTCGGCTTGGCACCGGTAAACAGTTTCGGGTGCGTCAGATACTCCCGCACGGTCATGACCTTGTGCGGCGTTTCCGTGTTGGAGAGGTCTTTGAGGTTGTCGACCAGAATGACCCAGGAAGACATTGGATCAGGCGTCCTTTCGTATCAGGATTTGGGCACGTACCGCGCTGCGGCCCCAGCGGGCCATGCGGTCGAATTCGGCAAAGGGAATTGGAAGATTGGCAGCATCTGCCGGACTTTCATGGCGCTCGCGCTCAAGCCACGGGTCATGAATAATGAGGTGGCGATCGTCCGCATCATGCACAAGCACCCAATGTGGCACTTTCTGGCCGAACATGCGGTAGCCCGAAATGAGCACGATCGCGAGCGTACCGGCTGATATCTCGGTCGCCAGTGCTGTTGCTTCCAAGGGGTTTTCCGAACGGGCAACACCAAGCTGCGCGGCTTCCGAGCGGTAGCCTTCCTGTACTAGGGTCAGAACCTTGCGCTTTTCCGGGTTCCGAACCGAATTGAGAAACAGGAGTTCGTCGGGAAACAGCCTGACCTCGACCGAAAGCCCGCGCCGCGCAAGCGCATTGGCCAGGCCGAAGGGACCGCAGCCGCCATGACCGGAGGCGAGATAGATCGTCGTTGCCTCCCGCCAGAGGGTGAGTTCCGTCAAAGGTTCTGCCGGAACCGACCGGTCGAAATGCCGGGCCGCCATCAGTGCACAGGCCGGGCCGCAGGTGAATTCGGTTGTCTGCGAGTAATATGGCGCGTTGCCGGTGCCCAGCACCGGACCATGGAGCAGCTTTTCCATGCGCAACGCTGCGCAGCCATCCTCGTAATAGGCCTCTACCCTGCCCAGCATCCGGTAGCCGCTGCGCTGATAGAGTGCGATGGCCGCCTCATTGTCCGCACGCACTTCAAGCCGCAGCACAATGCGATCGCTGTCGAAAGCGGCAACTTCGGACGCTTCCAGCAGCTTTGCGCCAAGCCCCTGCCCCCGGCAGCCCGGATCCACAGCAAGCGAATAGAGCCGCGCCAGCGCGGTTGCCTGGCGCAAGAGCAGCAGCGCGTACCCAACCAGTCCGTCTGGACCGGTTGCGACCAAAAGGCGTGCACGAGGGCTCTCCAGAAATCGCCTGAAGCTTCGCCGGGAAATGCGATCTCCAGCGAAGGCAGCGTTTTCAATGCGAAACAGCTCGGCGAGATCGCCGGGCTCGGCAGTGCGAATGAGAATATCCCCGGTTTCGGCCTGGGGCGAAGCCTTGTCCATGGTGCCTTGAAAGACCCAAAGGCCGGTGCGCCGCACCCGGTCTCCATCCAACATTGGCGACGGCCCTGAGGCAGTTTAGAGACTGCACGGACCGGTCGGCGGCCTTTGCGGAATACACCGATTTGCAGGTGCTGTCTTTGAGAATTTTCGTTGCGGCAACACATTTTGCATTCAGGCCTTAACGGCCCGGAAACGCAGGCCTCAAGAGGCCTTCTCAGCCACAGCCAAGGGCGGCGGACGGCGGCGGATCGGCTGGGATTTGACAATCGAGGTGCTGGTTTCCGCCTTGTCCGAAATCCGGTCCAGAATTCCGTCGAGCTGATCGATGGAAGGAATGGCAAGTCGGGCGACGAAACAGTCTTCTCCCGTGACCTTGTCGCACTCGCAAAACTCGGGAATTTCCTGAATGAGTTGCTGCACAATATGCAGCTTTCCAGGCAGCGGTCGAATGCGCACGATCGCCTGCAGACTGTATCCAAGCACCTTTGGATCAATATCCACGGTAAAGCCGCGAATGACGCCGCGCTCCTGCAGACGGCGGATCCGCTCCGAAACACCGGGCGACGACAATCCCACGTGAGTGGCCAGGTCTTTCAACGACATGCGCGCGTCGTCAATCAAGGCTTCAACGATCTTGATGTCCGTCTCATCCATCTTCATTTCGAAACACCAATCGGCAGATAAGCTTACATTTCACAAAACAATACCAGTTTCTGTTGATTTATCAAAAGTACTCGCATCCATCTCCTTGGCAGAATGAAGGCCATCCTGAAACGCTTGGAGGCAAAAATGGACAAGACATTGCGCGGCGCCACCGAAATGACCGCCGCCATGACCATTCTGGGAACGATAGGACTTTTCGTGGTCCTTTCCGGCCAGGGCGCCATCGACGTTGTGTTCTGGCGCTGCGCCTTCGGTGCGTTGGCACTGCTTGTCATCTGTTCTGCCCAGGGCCTACTCCGCCGGCACCTGACCTGGAAGAAACTGGCCGTTGCCGCCATAGGGGGCGTTGCCATCGTCGTGAACTGGGCAATGCTCTTCACTGCCTATTCCGAGGCATCCATCGGCGTGGCAACCGCTGTCTACAATACCCAGCCGTTCATCCTGGTCGGCTTCGGCATTCTGTTTCTGGGAGAACGGATCACCGTCAACAAGCTCGGCTGGCTGGTCATTGCCTTTGCCGGTGTCCTGCTGATCGTCCAGGCAAAACCCGGCGCTGTCGAATACGCCGGTTCAAATTATGCACTCGGCATAGCACTCTCGCTCGGCGCAGCCTTTTTCTGGGCTGTCGCAGCCCTGCTGACCAAGAAGCTGACGGGAACGCCTCCACAGCTGATCGCCCTGGTACAGGTCTGTGTCGGCATCCTGATGCTTGCCCCATTCGTCAGCTGGAACGTTCTGCCGGAAGGTACAATGGCCTGGGGCTCGCTTGTCACGCTTGGCGCCGTTCACACGGGGGGGATGTATATCCTCATGTATGGCGCCGTGCAGAAGCTGCCGACCTATCTGCAAGGTGCCTTTTCCTTCATTTATCCGGTGGTGGCGATCCTTGTCGACTATGTAGCCTTCGGCCATCAGCTGAAACCGCTGCAGCTTGTCGGAGCGGCTGCGATCATCATTGCCGCGATGGGCATGACCTTCGGCTGGCGGCTGCTTCGGCGCAAGGCTACGGCCTCTCCATCATAGGGCCGAAGCTGCCTTCGCCCTGTCTTTTCCGGCCTTCGAAAGCGCGGCATCGCGAAGCTGTTTGGCAACCGCTTCCGCGCCGCCGCGTGTTTCCCGGATCATCGCCAGATCCTCTTCTTCGCTCCGGTTCATGGGGGCAATGGCAAGATCGGAATACGTCCGCCTGTCAGGCGATGCCTTGACCCTCCGGTAGATCCGGTAAACCCGCCAGACGGCAGATAGATAGACCCAATGTTTGGCGACGATTTCGGCAAGATACCGCGGATAGAACACCAGCGGATTTTCAAGCGGCAGCCCACCGCGTCGGTCTGTGCGGAATTTCAGGCGAAAATAACCTCCCTCAAGCGGATGAACGCCTTCGCGTTCGACCATCAGCTTGAACCACATCATCAGGAACAATTTGTTGCCCGGACGCCCCTTGGGATGCGCCGCGGCTCTGCGCAGCACCGTTTCGATGTGGCCATCCGAATAGTAGCTTGCCCAGGCCTGCCGGTAGGCCTCCTCCCAATCCTCATCGCTCATTTTTGGGTGATGGCTCACCCGGTGATTGAGATCGTACTTGTTGAGGTCTGGATCCATCCAGATGCCTTTGCTTAAAAGCACCTTGTGATCTTCGGATCCCGGAAGCGGCGTCAGATAAAAGAACTCGAGCAGATCGAGCGGAAGCTCCTTTTTGATGATCTCGACATCATGCAGGACCGACTCCTTGGTATCCCCCGGAAAACCGATGATGTAACCGGCATAGGTGGTCGCCCCGTGGGCCCGCCATTTCTGCAGCATCTCCCGGTATTCGGTGATCTTGTTCTGCCGCTTCTTTGCGGCCATGAGATTGTCCGGATTGATGTTTTCCAGCCCGATGAAGACCCGGTTGACCCCTGCCCTCGTCGCTTTCTCGATGAAACCGTCAATCCGGTGACAGAGCGTGTCCACCTGGATGATGAACTTGATGTCGAAACTCTCTTGCTCCCTAAGCTGAATCAGCCGGTCGAACAGCGGCTCCCATTCCCGGTTGCGGGCGAAATTGTCGTCGGTGATGAAAAATCGGTCGATCCCCTGTGCAACGTTATCGCGAATGATCTGCTCCAGATCGTCGGCGGACCGAAACCGGCTCTTGCGACCTTGCACGTTGATGATGGTGCAGAAGGAACACTGGAAAGGGCAACCGCGGCCAAGATCGAAGCTGGAATGCGATCCGGCCGTGAAGCGAATGTGCTGGGTGGGCAGGATCGGGGTCGGCTCGCCCTCCAGCGACGGCAAGTCCGCCATGAAATTGTAAAGCGGCTTCAGATCGTCAGAAAAGGCATCGCGGAAGACATCGTCCAGCCGCCCATCCTCGGCCTCTCCGGCAAAATAGACGACACCTTCCTTTTGCAACCGAACCATCTCTTCCGGCATTTCATCCAGCATGGATATGCAGCCGGAGACATGAAATCCGCCGATGGCAACCGGCAGACCAAGACCTAGAAACCTGCGGGCAAGGTCGGTCGCCCGGGGAAACTGGTTTGACTGAACACCGACCAGCGCGATCAGGGCCTTTCCGCCTGCTTTTCGGATATCCCGGGCAATCTTTTCCGGACTAACCCGCTTGTTGGTTTCATCGTAGGTATGAAGATGGATGCGGACATCCTTCCCTAGAACCAGACGGTTGCGGGCCGCTTCTGCGAGCCCGTTCAGGCTGGCGAGCGTGTTGGAAGGAATTGCAGAGCGAAGCCACTGGATCGGATAACCGTCGTCGTCGTAATGGGTCGGCTTGATCATCACGAAATGGAAGTCGCGTCCGCTCATTCTTCCCTCCGCCTTCTGGCATGAGAGGCAAGCGTTGCACCAACCTGACGTTGGGTCAATAACAGATCAGATGAGAGATTAGTCCAGACGATGTTCCGGCGGTATGTGCTTGCCGGTCCAATGACCGTAACGCCAGGGCAAAAACCAGTGCGCATCTGGCGGCAAGGTGTCGGGAACCGGGTCAAAACCAGAGGAGCCCCAGGGATTACACCGAAGAACCCGGGACAAGCCAACCCACCCCCCGGCCCAAAAACCGAAGCGGCGAATGGATTGCTCGGTGTAATCGGAGCAAGTCGGCGCGTAGCGGCAGGTGCGCCCCATGAAGAGCGACAGGGAATGGCGGTAAAGCCAGATAAGCCCAATCGCTGCATATCCGATTGGTGACAATCGGCCATCCGGCTTTCGCGGTTCGTTATGGCAAGAACACATCGGACGCAGAACTGCGGTCACGCGACCGCACTGTCTTCCTTGGCTTTCGCCTCGATCTGGTCGAGCGCATCGACAACGGCATCAAAGGTCAGAAGCGTCGAGGCATGGCGCGCCTTGTATTCGCGGACCGGTTCCAGAAACTTCAGGTCTTCGAAGCGGCCTGTGGGGGCCTCGCCACCTTCCTTCAACATGGCGCGCATGGTCTGTTGCACTTCGCGCAACTCATCTGCGCGCGCGCCGATGATATTTCGAGCCATGATTGACGAAGACGCCTGGCCAAGCGCGCAGGCTTTGACGTCGTGAGCAAAATCCGTGACGACGCCGTCCTTCATGGAAAGGTCGACAATGACGGTGGAGCCACACAATTTGGAATGAGCTTTTGCGCTTGCGTCCGGATGCTCGAGACGGCCGATCCGCGGGATATTTCCGGCGAATTCGAGGATCTTCGCGTTATAAATGTCGTCGAGCATAACTCGCCTCTTCGTGAATGCCTGTGATGCGCGACACATTGATGGCGCACTGCTTTCATATATATACATCAGACGCCACGGCAAATTCGCAAGGGGCAGAGTGGTCGCAGTTGGTCTTTCGCATGACGTTTGCACGCTAGAAACCGGCTCCTCCCGCTCAGAAACTGTGCGTTCGCTTTTTGCCTGGAGTATGATAAGGGTCCGCGGCTTGAAAAGCCCGAACCTTCTGATCTGTGCACCAGCGGGCGCCGTATGACGAGTGACAAGGGTAAAATTGCGAGGATCCCCATGGACGCTGTCCTCAAGCCGGTAGAAAAAACCTTCGAAAGAAAGTCGCCGGATCAGTTGCATCGGCCAAGCCGTGAAGAAGCAGAAGCTGCAGTGCGCACGCTTCTGGCCTGGACCGGCGACGACCCGGACCGCGAAGGTCTGGTGGAAACACCGAAGCGCGTGGTCAAGGCACTGAGCCAGCTTTACAGTGGCTACTTCGAAGATCCGGCAGAGCATCTTGCAAGGACGTTCGAAGATGTTGGCGGCTACAAGGATATCGTCCTTGTGCGCGGCATCCCGTTCCATTCCCATTGCGAACACCACATGCTGCCTTTCATCGGCGAAGCTCATATCGCCTATTACCCGGCAGAAGGCGTCGTTGGTCTTTCCAAACTGGCACGTGTTGTCGACATCTACGCCAAGCGTCTGCAAACGCAGGAAAACTTGACTGCGCAGATCGCATCGGTCATTGACGACGCTCTGGCCCCGCGTGGCCTGGCCGTGATGCTGGAAGCCGAACACCAGTGCATGACCATGCGCGGTGTCCAGAAACCCGGTGTTTCCACGATCACCACCCAGTTTACCGGCGTATTCCAGGACGATCCCGCCGAACAGGCGAAATTCATGTCTCTGGTACGTGGCAAGGGTCTCTGACTTTTCAGCCCTTGCGTTATCAAGACGACAAGGGCTTTCTTCCCATGTGCAATACCCACCTGACTGAGCGCGGCGACAAGGCAACGGTCGAAAACGGCGATCTGATGATGCCGAAGTTTGACCGGGACGGCCTGATTGTGGCTGTCGTCACCGATGTGGCGTCAGGCGAAGTGCTCATGGTTGGCTACATGAACGCCGAGGCCCTGAAGCGGACGATCGAGACCGGCAAGGCCTGGTACTGGAGCCGTTCTCGCCAGAGCTTCTGGAAGAAGGGCGAAACCTCCGGCCAGATCCAGACCGTGCATGAAATCCTGACCGATTGCGACCAGGACGCCCTGGTCCTGAAGGTTTCGGTTGCCGGCAATGGCGCAACCTGCCACGTCGGATATCGCTCCTGTTTCTACAGAAAAACCGTGAAGAGCGACGACGGAACGGTGCGTCTGGAACGGGTAGAAACCGAACGGGTTTACGATCCCGACGAAGTTTACGGCAAGAGTTGAACCTGGCCTCCAGGGCCAGCAACCTTGCCGCCCCCCTGCTGCAAGTCATTGAAACATATTAAGTTGCGAATTTTTGAAACAAACTTTTAAGTAGTATCACGTATATCTCAACCACCTCTCTTGCGCCTAAGTTTTCATCAGGCGCGAACAACAAGATCAAAACCCCGTGCCTGATTCCCTATCGACCGCAAGCTGAGGGAGAGGCTATGGCGGACAATACTGTTCCAAGCAAGCGGGACGAACGGATTGCGTTCATCCTGTTGGCCGTTTTGCTTGCCCCGGCGCTTTCCGTCGCAATTGTTGGCGGCTACGGCTTTATCATCTGGATGTCACAGCTGGTCCTTGGGCCGCCGACGGGCTGATGCCATGTCTCCCGACCCTCATTTTTCGGCCAGCCGCAGAGCATTCCTGAAACTGCCCAGCCAACCGGAGATCCAGAGACTTCGCCCACCCTGGACGGACGAAGCCCTGGTTGCTGCGCGTTGCACAAGCTGTAACGCCTGCAGCGAAGCTTGCCCCGAATCCATCTTGAGGCCGGACGACACCGGGCGGCCGGAAGTTGTCTTCGACGGCGGCGAATGTACTTTCTGCGGCAAATGCGCAGAAGCCTGCGCACAGGACGTCTTTGACACGAAGCGCACGCCGGCCTGGCCGATGAAGGCTGAATTTCAGCCGGGTTGCCTGCAGGATCACGGCATTGCCTGCCAGGTGTGCCGGGATATCTGCCCCACTTCGGCAATCCGCATAGATCTCACCAAACGCCCCTTTGGCCGGCTTCGCATCGAAACAGATGCCTGCACGGGCTGCGGAGCCTGTCTCCCAGTCTGTCCGCAGGATGCACTGGCCATTGTCCATCCCAAAGAGGATGCCCAGACAGCATGAGCACAACAGTCCACATAGCCAGTCTTCTCGTTCATGCGCGGACCGAAGCGATATCCGATGTCGAGCGGGACATTCTTGCACTCGGCGGCGCCGAGATCGCCCATTCCGATGATCAGGGACGCCTGATCGTGACACTGGAAACCGCGAACGAAGCGGAAATTGTACAGGCCCTCACGGATATCCAGCTGCTCACCGGCGTTGTGAGCGCATCCCTTGTTTACCACCAGACAGACGGTGCGCCCGAGGCGGCACCGACCTCCCTTCAAGGAGACACACAATGAGCGGAATTAGCAGACGTGATGTCATCAAGGCGCAGGCTGTGGCGGCCGCCGCCGCGGCAGCGGGACTACCGGTGCCTGCGGCCGCACAGAACCTTGTTACCCATGCGCATCTGACCGACCTGAAGTGGTCCAAGGCAGCCTGCCGCTTCTGCGGCACCGGCTGCTCCATCATGGTCGCGACCAAGGCCGGACGCGTGGTTGCAACCCACGGCGACGCTGAAGCGGAGGTGAACCGGGGCCTCAACTGCGTCAAGGGCTACTTCCTGTCGAAGATCATGTACGGCAAGGACAGGCTGACGACACCTCTCCTGCGCAAGAAGAACGGCAAGTTCGACAAGGACGGCGACTTCGAACCGGTATCCTGGGACGAGGCCTTCGACATCATGGCCGAGAAATGGAAGGCGACACTGAAGGCCAAGGGCCCGAAGGCTGTCGGCATGTTCGGCTCGGGCCAATGGACGGTCTGGGAAGGGTATGCGGCTTCCAAGCTGATGAAGGCCGGCTTCCGCTCCAACAATATCGACCCCAACGCTCGCCACTGCATGGCGTCTGCGGTCGTCGGGTTCATCCGTGCCTTCGGCATTGACGAGCCCATGGGCTGCTACGACGACTTTGAAAACGCGGACGCCTTTGTGCTCTGGGGCTCCAACATGGCCGAGATGCACCCGATCCTGTGGACCAGGATCGCCGACCGGCGCCTCAGCCATCCCCATGTCAAGGTTGCCGTGCTTTCCACCTTCGAACATCGCAGCTTCGATCTGGCGGACATTCCCGGCGTATTCGTTCCCCAGACGGATCTGATCATCGCCAATTATATTGCGAACCACATCATCCAGTCCGGCGCGGTGAACCAGGAGTTCGTGTCAAACCACGTCAATTTCCGGAAGGGCGCACAGGACATCGGCTATGGCTTGCGACCGGAAAATCCGCTTGAAGCCGCTGCAGCAAATGCCGGCAGCGGCGATTCCGAGCCGATGTCTCTCGAGGAATTCGCCGAATTCGTGAAACCCTACACACTGGATTTCGCCGCGGAGAAGTCCGGCATTTCAAAGGAGCGGCTTCAGCAGATCGCTGAGCTTTACGCAGATCCGGACACCAAGGTGATGTCCCTTTGGACCATGGGCGTCAACCAGCATACCCGCGGTGTGTGGATGAACAACCTCATCTACAACATCCACCTGTTGACCGGTAAAATTGCCCAGCCCGGCAATTCCCCCTTCTCCCTGACCGGCCAGCCGTCTGCCTGCGGCACCGCCCGCGAAGTCGGCACCTTCGCTCACCGCCTGCCTGCCGACCTCGTGGTTTCAAATCCGGAGCACCGGGCAACAGCCGAAAAGATCTGGAAACTGCCGGCAGGAACCGTTCCTGATTGGATCGGTGCACATGCCGTTCTGCAGAACCGGAAACTCAAGGACGGCGAAATCAACTGCTACTGGGTGCAGGTCAACAACAACATGCAGGCCGCCCCGAACATGATGGAAGAAGGCCTGCCCGGATATCGCAATCCGGAAAACTTCATCGTCGTTTCCGATGCCTACCCGACTGTGACGGCAGAAGCCGCCGACCTTGTGCTGCCAACCGCAATGTGGGTGGAAAAGGAAGGTGCCTACGGCAACGCCGAGCGCCGCACCCAGTTCTGGCACCAGCTCGTCGACGCACCGGAAGGGGCGATGTCCGACCTGTGGCAGCTGGTTGAGTTTTCCAAACGTTTCACAACAGACGAAGTCTGGCCGCCCGAGCTTTTGGCCGACAATCCCGATTACAAGGGAAAGACGCTGTACGAGGTTCTGTTCGAAAACGGCAACGTCAACGCCTTCCCCAACAGCGAGCGGGCGGAAGACTACGAAAACCGTGAATCCGACGAGTTCGGCTTCTACATCCAGAAAGGCCTGTTTGAGGAATACGCCCAGTTCGGCCGCGGACACGGCCACGACCTGGCGGATTTCGACACCTACCACCAAGTACGCGGGCTCCGTTGGCCCGTGGTGGACGGCAAGGAAACCCGCTGGCGCTACAACGGCAAATACGACCCTTATGTGAAAGAAGGAGCCGCGTTCGATTTCTATGGGAAACCGGACGGCAAGGCGGTCGCCTTCGCCCTGCCCTTTGAACCGCCCGCCGAAAGCCCGGATGAGGAGTATCCCTTCTGGCTGTCCACCGGCCGGGTTCTGGAGCACTGGCACTCCGGATCGATGACGCAGCGCGTGCCTGAACTCTACAAGGCCGTGCCCGATGCCCTCTGCTACATGCATCCGGACGATGCCGAGGCTCTAGGCCTGAGGCGCGGTGCGGAAGTGCGCATCAAATCCAGACGTGGGGAAATTCTCACCCGCGTCGAAACCAGAGGCCGCAACAAACCGCCCAAGGGGCTGATTTTCGTGCCCTGGTTCGATGCCCGCCAGTTGATCAACAAGGTCACGCTGGACGCGACCGATCCACTGTCGAAGCAGACCGATTTCAAGAAATGCGCCGTGCGCGTAGAAGCAGTGTGAGGTGAGCCATGAAACGCTTTGCAATCGGCCTTGCCTGCGCCGCCCTGTTGGTTGCCGCAGCTGCCGCAGCCGCCCAGGAACACATCGCCACCATGCGCCCCGCAACGCCGTTGGCGGAAAACGGGACGCCTGCCCCGATGCCAAAGCCGGTGAACTCCGACATTCGCCAGGTGCGGAACTATCCCGAGCAGCCACCGCTTATCCCTCACACGATCGAGGGCTATCAGATCGACAAGAACTCCAACAAGTGCCTGAGCTGTCACTCCCGTACAGCCATCGAAGTCAGCCAGGCGCCAATGGTGTCGATCACGCATTTCATGAACCGGGACAACCAGTTCCTGGCGTCCGTCACTCCTCGGCGGTACTTCTGCAATCAGTGCCACGTGCCGCAGACCGACGCCCGGCCTCTGGTCGAGAACGACTTTGTCGATGTCGATGAAGTGCTCGAATATGTGAAATCCAAAGAGGGGGCCAAATGATGCTGGCCTTCCTCAAAAGGCTCTGGACCACCATCCGCCGCCCGAGCGTGCACTACAGCCTCGGCTTTTTGACCCTCGGCGGCTTCATCATGGGCATAATTTTCTGGGGTGGTTTCAACACCGCGCTGGAGTTGACCAATACCGAGAAGTTCTGCACGGGCTGTCACGAGATGCGCGACAACGTCTTTGCCGAGCTTAAAACGACAATCCACTACTCCAACCGCTCGGGCGTGAGAGCCACGTGCCCGGATTGTCATGTCCCCCATGAATGGACAGACAAGATCGCGCGCAAGATGCAGGCCTCAAAAGAGGTCTGGGGCAAGATCTTCGGGACGATCAATACGCGGGAAAAGTTTCTGGAACACCGGCTTGAACTGGCCCAGCACGAATGGGCCCGGCTCAAGGCGAACAATTCTCTGGAATGCCGCAACTGCCATTCCGCCGATTCCATGGACATAACCCGTCAGAGTGGGAGGGCCTCTGAGGCGCACCAACGCTTCCTGTTCACGGGTGAAAAGACCTGCATCGATTGCCACAAGGGCATTGCGCATCGCTTGCCGGACATGTCCCAGTCGGCATGGCACGGGGAAAAACCCGAAAAAATGCTGAAGGAAGCCACCGCGTTTCTGGCAACACGGCAAGATTGATAAATCACTCGTCGAAACAAAAAGGCTGGCTGACAAGCCAGCCTTTTTCACGTCAGGCCATCGTAATGTAGCTGCGCATCTGCTCGGCTTCGAGTTCAACCTGCGCAATCTTGAACTTCACGACGTCGCCGATGGAGATCACACCGGTCAGCTTGCCGTCCTTCACGACCGGCATATGGCGGAACCTGCCCTGTGTCATGCGAGCCATGACTTCGTTGATGTTGTTCTCTTCGGAGCAGGTAACCACGTTCTTGGTCATGACACTGGAAACCGGTGTTTTCAGCGCCGACACGCCTTGCGTACCGACCACGCGAACGATGTCCCGCTCTGACACAATGCCGTCAACGGCACCTTCCTTGTCGGAAACGACCACGGCACCGATCTTGTGTTTTGCCAGGGTTTCACAAATTTCGCTGAGCAACGCGTCGCTGCGCGCTGTGATAATATCGTGGCCTTTCCCACTCAGGATAGCGGCTACGGTCATTCAATCACCTCCCATGGCATCAATCGGTCCGTTTTACCGGACCAGATCAACCGACGCTCAATCGGAAGCGATCAAACGTCAATAGTTGATCGACCTTAATGTAGTCTGCCAGCCGGTCTCCGGAAGGAGATGTTCCTGCTGCTCGACCACTTTCGCACCGACTGGGGCCGGACGTCCATTCGAATCCGACAGGACGACCTCCAGTCGTCAGGTATCATGGCAAAAAAATCAGATCGCGCAAACTGTTGACCTTGCGTCTTAAAGGTACTTTCGCTCCGCGTCAGGAATTCCGCCGCTGCGGCACGGGGTCAAACAGCGGGAACAGGGCAAGTCCGGCGACAAATCCACCAATATGAGCTTGCCAGGCAACACTTGCCGGCTGTCCCGCAACGGGACCGCTCATCAGACCGAAGAAAAGATTGAGCCCGAACCATACCGCGACAAAAACCAGAACCTGTTGATTGCGAAGGCATTCCGCAAGCGGCTGCGCCGGTACGAAGTAGGCCGTCGGATCGTTGCTGCGGATCGCACCCAGCGGGCCACCACGCTCGAAAACGAAGCGAATGGCCGCAGCCATTTGGCCGGAGATGGCAGCGGATGCTCCGATCATCGGCGCCCCTTCCCCCCAGTGGGTGGCAAGATGAGCCAGCGCTCCGCCAACGGAACAGGCCGCCGAAAACAGCAGAAACCGGCCTACGCCAAACCGCCTGGCAACCGCACTGCCGAAAATCGCCATCCAGAGCAGGTTGAAGATGATGTGCATGGCGCCACCATGCAGCAGGCTGTAAGTGACGAAGGCCCAGAGGCTGGAGAGAAGATCAAAAGGCGGCAGACTGCCGAGATAGGCATATTTTACCGGCCAGAATGCAAAAAGTTCGATGATCAGATTGTCCAGGTTCGCCGGAAGGATCATCCCACGCAGAACATGGATCGCAATCAAGATACCGCCAAGCCAGACGATGATCCCGGGCAGATTGAACACGGGCGGACCGGACGGCCGTTGGGGAGGTTGTTCCTTCTGGGCTTTTTCGCGCCGGGCGCGTTCTTCATCAATGCGGTAAACGTTCATGGACCCTCTGCCTTTCCTGTCTTTCTTCTAAGCCAGATCGAAGACAAAACAAGAGTGGTTCGACCGCCAGAACATGCGAAACCGGGAAATAGTGACTTCGACTTCACCGGTCACAATCCCCAAAAAGCCTGAAAATACAAAGCGCCGGCCACCTAAAGGTGACCAGCGCTTTGCGATGCCCCCCAAAACCGGTCGCGTCCCCACGACGCCCGTTCAGGACAGTTGTTCACTTTGGCCGGCGCTTGTTTTACCGAGGCAGCTCTTGGCGGCTGTACCTATCGGCCCGCGGCCTGACCTGCAACAACAGTTTCCTCCCACCCGCTGTCTATGTGAACTGAGTGTTAAGCTGACAGGCAACCGCCTTCAATACAAGTTTTACCGAAAATTAACCTTAATTTCTGACCGCCTCTCAAGCTTTCGCGCCAACAAGCACTTGGCACGCGCCCTGCTTTGTAAAGGTCAAAAACCAACAGGGAAGCATTTTCGTCCCGTTTTGAAACAAGAACTGTCTTGAGACGAAACACCGGGCGCAAGAATGGCAAAGAGGCGAACCAGATGAAACACGGCGTAACGCAAACTCTTTACAACTACTGGGACAATCTTCGTGGCGCCCGTCCTGCACCGAACCGCAGTGAAGTCGATCCGGGTGAGATCCGCGGCCTTCTTGGTGACACCTTCATTCTGGAGACGAACGGTTCGAGGGATGTGCGCTACCGCCTCGCCGGTACACGTCTGTGTTCCGCACATTGCCGGGAACTCAAGGGCCGCAACTTCCTGCGCGGCTGGAGCGTGAAAGACCGTGAAGCCCTGGAAAGCCTGATCGCCGCCATCACCGAAGATGCGGCCGCGGCCGTAATCGGCATCAACGGCCATACGGAACGCGGACAGATCCTGCAGATGGAAATGCTGCTGGTGCCGCTGAATGTTCCAGGTGAAGGCAGGATCCGTGTCCTGGGAAGCTGTACTCCGATGGAAAAACCCTATTGGATCGGCCTGCATCCCATTTTGAGCCAGTCGATCAGCAGCCTGCGCCTGGTCTGGCCGGACGAGCGCCCCTATTTCGTGGATTCCCCTGCTTCCACGCTCAACCCGATCCTGCCGCGGTTTACCGCCGAGGGCATCGCCATGCCGACACCGCCCCTGCCGAGCGGTGCGGAGCGCAAGGTCGGACATCTGACCGTCTATTCCGGCGGCAAGTCCTGACCCGCACAACATAGCAAGTCTGGTAACATCCCTGTTCACCTACGAAATCGGGCCGGCCAAGAATCAGCTGGCCCGAATTCATGTTCGGCACCGGCTGGTTTGCAGCCTCTATTCAGCTGAAAAGAAGTCCTTCCTTCCGGATTTTTACTCTCGCGTTATTGTGCTTTCTCGCCAGAGAGCGCTCGAATTCCGAACATCACGGCCGTACCCGCATTTTTATCGATCACAAGTCTGGACCTGTGCGCCTTCTGAGCTACACTCTTACACATCGTTAACCCCAGCTATCTAAAGTGCTTTGAAAGACGTCTTTTGAATCGCATCTCAGCCGGGGACAATGCGATTTGCGCACCGTTTTGGATAGAACAGGCATGAGCGCCGGAGTGGCAACAGCAACCGAAGGAAGCAGATCGCTTCAAGTCACTGACCGCCGGCGCCATCAACGGGTCCAGGTCAATATACTGGGCCGCTTCATGCTTGAAGATCGGCGCGAATATCCTTGTCAGGTTATCGACATGTCGCCGGGCGGCATGGCCATGATTACACCGGTCACCGGCAGGGTCGGCGAACGCGTGATTGCCTATCTTGACCACCTGAGCCGCGTCGAAGGCAGGATTTCCCGCCTGATCGATGGTGGCTTTGCGGTTGAACTGCGCAATACGGTCCGCAAACGCGACAAGATCGCCAATGTTTTGACGTGGCTTGCGAACCGGGACGAACTCAATCTTCCCGAAGACCGCCGCCACGACCGCTTCGTGCCCAAAAACCCGATGACGAAGATGATCCTGCCGGACGGCTCGGAACATGTCTGCCGCATCATAGACGTATCCCTGTCCGGCGCGGCCATCGCCACGGACATCGTACCGGAGATGGGCGACGCCATCACGCTCGGCAAGATGCATGCACGCGTCATTCGCCGCATCGAAGGTGGCATAGCCGTCGAATTTGCTGCTGTTCAAAGCCGCGAATTGCTGGAACATCACATATCGGCACCAGAGGAAAGCTGACTTTAGCTTTCTCATCAATCGCAAGTGCTTAAAACCATTCAGACAGGCCCGGCTTTTTGCCGGGTCTTTTCGTTTCTGCGCAATTTTCCGGGTAGTCGCGTTTCTTTTCTGGTGGCCAGATCCAAAAAAATCAAAAAACTTTCATGCCCTTTTCTCACCCTTGAGGACGGGCACAAGGCCCGCTCCAGACCGAAAACCAGGCGATTGAAAACCGATTTCGCACCACTCGAAAAACACCAATTTCTCGCTAATTCAATGACTTCTGGAGGATGCATCAAATTTTACGAAAATTTTCCTCCAACTTGAATTAAAGTAAATTCAAATAACGATAAAAAGAAACTCAAACACACATAAAATACAAATAAAGTTTTACTTTGGAGATTTTCTCCAAGTAAAAATCATTGAGTCATCGTTGCGTCAGCCTTGGGGAGGGCGTTACGATGAAATTACTTCACAGAACTCTACTCGCATCTGCAATGTTGCTGTCTTGCACCGCCATGGGATCGGTTGCACAGGCAGAACCGGGCCGCTTTATGGACATGCAAATGGTTGTCAAGGCACCCGTCGGCTATGACCAGTTCTGCCGTGACAACGTCTCGGCTTGTCCGAAGGAAACATACAAGCCGGTTGTCGTGAAGCTGGACGAAGCCCGCTGGAACGAACTCATTGCAATCAACAAGGAAGTCAATCGCCGGATTCATCCTATGACCGACCAGGACCTGTTCGGCCAGGAAGAATACTGGACCTATCCGGTAAACGGATACGGTGACTGCGAAGAATACGTCCTTGAAAAGCAACGGGTCCTGATCGAAGCCGGCTGGCCGAAAAGCGCCCTTCTGATCACCGTTGCAAAAGATACCCAGAACTCGGGTCATGCCGTTCTGACGGTACGTACGGACCATGGCGACATGATCCTCGACAACCAGATCGAGGCAGTGCTGCCCTGGTATTCGACACCCTACCGTTACATCAAACGCCAGTCCGCCAGCTCGCCTGTGCAGTGGACAGGTATTGCAGACACGCGCGTGACGACTGTCAGTAGCGTGTCCAACTAGGATTGGGATTGGTCCGGCTTCAGCCGGCCTCTAGGACGATCCGGTCGCGTCCCCACCCTCCCCATCCCTACCACGACCGGATCCAGGGAACCGGCCCGCCCCCCGCAGGCCGGTTCCCGCCTTTTCAGGCCCAGCTCAATCGGGATCGGGTCGAAGGGGTCAAGATCAAAGCGGATCAGAGTTCCCGCAGGCCGGCCTTGAAGCGTCGCCAGTTGCGCACATATCCGTCGGCGGAATTCGCAATCCCGTTCGCTGCTTCCAGCGGCAACGTTTTCACGACCTTTCCTGGCACGCCCACCACAAGAGAATTGTCCGGAATTTCCTTGCCTTCGGCAATAAGGGCATTGGCACCAATGATACAGTTGGAGCCGATGACAGCGCCGTTCAGAATTGTCGCGCCCATTCCGACCAGCGAATTGTCCTTGATCGTACAGCCATGCAGGATTGCCTTGTGGCCGATCGTGCAGTTGGCGCCGATGGTCAGCGGGTAACCCATGTCCGTATGAAAGACGCAACCGTCCTGGACGTTGGAGCGCATGCCGACGGTAATCGGCTCGTTATCACCACGCAGGACCGCGTTGAACCAGACGCTTGCAGCTTCCTGCAGAATGATATCGCCAATCAGCGTCGCATTCGGTGCGATCCAGTATTCTCCGTTTTCCGGAAAAACAGGGGTACGTCCATCAAGAGCAAAGACCGGCATGAGACCTCAGGTGTAACCAATCATGATCAGGGCAACGTTGATCACCATAACACCGGAACACATGCTCCACATGCCGGCAATCGTCGAAGACGCGACCAGCCAACCCAACGGCCGCTTTTCGATCCTGCGTCCACGAATGGCATTGCGCATGATGATGAAGGGTCCAGCGAACACGCAGACAAAAACGCCGGCGATAAACGACAGGATGCCCTCTCCGTCAAAGGCGAACTTCGGCGGCTGCTTCGTGATCAGCTGATAAAGGCTGCCCAGCACACCGGACGCAACAAATCCGGCGCATGCGATATATCCAACGATTAGAAGATTGAACAGCACGCCCGTTAACCCCTTGTTAACTCTTTCGCACGGAAAGTGATTAAGAATTCGTAAAGGGTCAAGAGCAAAGACTGTGCCGGAACGGCAAATGAGCGAAATCCCCTCAATTGAGCCACTTCGAGCAGCGTCAACGCCTTCCCCAAGCGGGACACCTGTGCCGTTTCAGGACAACCTGTCCCATATATGTGCACAGCCAATCAAGGGACTGAAGTCGTGATACCTGTCTCCTTGCCAGGCCCGATCAGAACCGATCCCCGCCACTTCACTTGGCTGGCGTTGGCAATGTGTGTATTGGGCACGGCTCATGTTGGCGGGAAGATCTACTCCTGGTCATCCGGCTGGCCGATGGAGGCAGGCATCAGACAGGACCAGCCCGTCCGCTTTGCGGTTGGCACGACCCGCTTTGAGCTTCCCCTGAACCTGATCGCGACGGCTTCGCAGAAACGGCAGGCCCTTGGTTCCGAAGCCGCGTTTGAAACACTTCGCCTGAACCTGCATTGGTCTTCCAGCGCCACGAAAAACAGCGATACGGGATGGGACACCCCTGCGACGATCCAGGTTGACCTTGAGAGCAATCCCGGCCGGGAGAGCCTGCGGGCAAGGCTTGATCCGTTCTACAGGCGTCTTGCACGCGGCGGCGAGATGAAGGGGCCTTCTGGACTGAAGGTGCTGAAATTGTCGGCGCGTGGCGCGCCTGCGACGGATCTCATCGTCTACGATCCAACCGTTCAAAACGGCTTCATCGCACGATGCCGCAAAGACAGCACTTCCGGAAAAGCCGGTTGCCACCGTGCCATCGTGTTCGCCTCGGGTCTGGAGCTGCGCTACAGCTTCGATCAATCGCTTTTGCCGGACTGGCGCCGTCTCGACGGCGACATCGTTGCCAGCATCGAAGGTTACCGGATGCAATGACCTGACTTGAGCGAATGGCGGAGAAATGAAAAAGGCGGCTCACCAGGGGAGCCGCCTTTTCACTTTACGATCGAAAAGTCTGAAACTCAGACTTCGTCCAGATCAATTTCAAGGATTGCCATCTGGAAGTTCCAGCTCAGATCTTCATCCTCATCGTCCCGGAAGATGACACCGATGAATTCATCACCGATGTAAACTTCAGCAGAGTCGTCCTTGCGCGGGCGGGCCTGCACCTTGATGGTCTTGTTCTCGAACTTCGAACGCAGATAGGCTTCGATCTTTCGGATTTCATCGGGTTTCACGGCGCTCTCCTGTTCTTTGCCTTCAGCATCAATCTGGCGCGGACCCTACAGGAGCCAACGGAAATGCCAAAGCCTTTCCGCAAGCTTTCCCCGTCTTCCTGAAACCGGAATTTCAATTCGTCTGGCCGGCGTCTTCACCGAGCAGCTGATTCATGCTGCGGGCCGGTTCTGCGCACCCTGCCTTGCCGACGATCTTGGCCGGAACCCCGGCAACCGTCGTGTTTGCAGGCACGTCCTGAAGCACCACGGACCCCGAGGCAATGCGCGAGCAATGTCCGATTTCCAGGTTGCCGAGCACCTTGGCTCCCGCCCCCAGCAAGACACCGCGGCGGATCTTCGGATGGCGGTCGCCATCTTCCTTGCCGGTGCCGCCAAGGGTGACGCCCTGCAGGATCGAGACATCGTCCTCGATCACCGCGGTTCCGCCAACAACAATGCCGGTACCGTGGTCGATGAAGATACCGCGCCCGACAGGAACTGCCGGATGGATGTCGATCTGAAAAACTTCAGAGCTGCGGCTTTGCAGATAAAGGGCAAAATCCTTCCGGCCACGACGCCACAGCCAGTTTGCCAGCCGGTGCGTCTGCAGGCCATGGAAGCCCTTGAAGTAAAGGACCGGCTCCAGGAAACGGAAGCATGCCGGATCGCGGTCGAAGACGGCAACGATGTCGACCCGGAAAATCTTTGCCAGCTCCGGCTCGTCTGCCAGGGCTTCAAGATAGGTTTGCCGGATCAATGATGCGGAAACAATGTCCCGGCCCAGCCGGTCGCCAAGGCGATGAACGACGGCCTCTTCCAGGCTGTCATGGTTCAGAACCGTTTCGTAGACGAAGGACGACAGGGCCGGCTCTGCCGCGACCATCGCTTGTGCTTCATCCCTCAGTTGATGCCAGACCGGATCATGGGTCGGAACTTCTTTCAAACCGGTCTTGCTGATCGGTGCCGACATGGCCTGTCTCCTTTTCAAGCCGTCACGAGTGGTCCTTAAAATAGGACTGTCGTCTGATATTCCCAAATCAAACTTCCTGATATCAGATATGACCGTTTCGAATGAACCCCGATACCTGAAGATTTTCAGCATCTTGCTAACTAAAATCGCAATTTGAGGTTAAATCATGCCAACACAAACGTCCCAATCAGCCCCTTCCGGCAACCCGATGGTGATCCGCAACGGTCAGATTGCAGAGCTTGTGTTGAATGCGCCCGACAGAAAAAACGCGCTGCCTCTTGCCGCATGGCAGGCAATTCCCGGTCTTCTGGCAGAGCTGGCACGGGATCCGGACCTGCGCGTCTGCATCGTGCGCGGTGCCGGTGGCAAGAGCTTTTGCGCGGGCGCTGACATATCGGAATTCGAAGCTATCCGCTCGACGCCGGAAGCCGCCAAGAGATACGACGACATAAATGTTGCCGCCTTCAAGGCGCTTAAGGCGCTGCCTGTCCCGGTCATTGCGGCAATTGAAGGCCCCTGCCTTGGCGGCGGCCTGGGCCTTGCGCTCGCCTGCGATCTGCGCATCGCGGCCCGTTCCGCCTTTTTCGCCATTCCTGCAGCGAGGCTCGGTCTTGCCTATCCGCCCGAAGCGCTCGGGGATCTTCTGGAAGCCGTTTCACCTTCCAACGCCAAGAGATTGCTGTTTTCGGCCGAGCGCTTGATGGCCGAAAAGGCGCTGGACATGGGCCTTGTCAATGAAGTGGTGGATGACATGGATCTGAACCAGCACATCAACGCGCTGAGCAAGGCACTCTGCGCCAATGCGCCTTTGTCACTGAAGGCAGCCAAGCAAGCCATCAATCGCCTCGCCCAGCCCGGCAGTCAGGCGGACGCAACGGCTGACCTTGCAAATGCGCAGGTCTGTATCGACAGTGCCGACTACCGCGAAGGCTGCAGGGCCTTTCTGGAAAAGAGATCGCCGGTGTTCACTGGCGTCTGACAGGATCGCAAGCCAAGCCCCGAAGCTGAATCAACCTCTCAACCTCTTCTGCCAGCCAGTTGAAACGACTCCCGTTTTCACTTCACAGCGAACACCCGAACGCGTCACGACGACTTGTCGGCAAACCTGCCTCAGGCCATCGCGGCATCGGTTTTGAGTGCGATCAGGAAGTCCTCTACCGCCCCGGCGAAAACGTCGTTGCGATCACCGGCAACCATGTGTCCGGCATCACGGATATCGGTGAATTTCGAGTGAGGCACCAGCGCCTGGAACTCGCGAACATGGTCCATGGACACCAATTCGGAGTTCTGCCCCCGGATCAGGAGAACAGGCACGGAAAGATTGCCCGCCGCAGCCAGCATGCGCTCTTGCGACTCCACCGCCCTGTCTTCGTCCTGATGATGCTTTGATTTCAGGAAAGCCGGGTCCCAATGCCAGCGGTAGCGGCCATCTGCATGGAGGCGAAGGTTCTTTGAGAGGCCGGACAGGTCCTTGGGCCGCGAGCGGTTGGGCAGATAGCGGGCGATCGCATCAGCGGCCTCCTCCACATCGGCAAAGCCGTCATCGACCCTGTCTCCCATGAAGCCCAGGATCTTGGCGACACCACCCATGTCGATCCGCGGCGTGATGTCCACCAGAACCAGCGCGGAAAGACCGCCCCTGTTTTCCTGTCCCTCCGCCAGCATACCGGCAAAGCCGCCAAGCGACGCACCAACGACAACCGGGTTCGCCTTGTGCAAGGCCTCAACCTGACTGGTGACAGCCACGAGATCCCTGGCGAAATCGTCGAATGCATAGTTTCCCGAGGCAACCCAGTCGCTTTCGCCATGTCCGCGCTGATCCAGTGAATAGACCGGGTGCCCGAGATCCGCGATCCTTCGTGCAGCACCGTCCCAGGAATGCCGGGTCTGGCCGCCGCCGTGGAGCATGATCACAGGCAAGTCCCCTACCCCGTAGCGATCTGCCACCAGACCGTTCTTTTCCGCGCCCTGGAATTCAACACGCTTCGGACCCATGCAACCTCCCTCGATACCCGATCAGCACACCACAGCGCGGCTTGCGCCTCCGGTGGCATCAAGCCTTACGCTTCAATGTTGTTCAGGAACGCCAGAACGCCCTGCTTGTGCACCTTGTCGCCCACCGCAACCATGTGATCTCGGCCCGGGATCTCCAGAACTTCCGCATGCGGAATCAAGGCCGCCAGCTTGTGCGGTGACCCGGCGATATCGTCCTTCGTACCGACGGCAATCAATACCGGACGTTCGATGCGCGCGACGTCTTCCTCGCTGATTTTCTGCCGCGAGGAGCGCATGCAGGCCGCCAGCGCCCGGCGATCGGACCCTGTCTGCTCCGCAAAGGCCCTGAAGGCACGTCCAGTGCGATCGGAAATGTCCTGGATGCGGTCGGTCTCAAGGGCTGTCGCAATCGGCTCCGGATCTCCGATGCCGGAAATCATGCCGTAGCCCAGACCGCTGAAGATCGCACGACGCACCCTGCCCGGGTGATTGAGTGTCAGGAATGCCGAGATTCTTGCGCCCATCGAGTAGCCCATGACATCGGCACGTTCGATATCAAGATGGTCGAGCAGGCGTTTGGCATCTTCCGCCATCACCGGTGCACCATAAGCTGCCGGGTCGTAGAACTTCTGACTGTCGCCGTGGCCGCGATTGTCGATGGTAACCACGCGCCTACCATCGCCGACCAGCAAATCGACCCAACCGGGATACTGCCAGTTCACCTGCTTGTTGGACGCGAACCCGTGGATCAGCAGGATCGGGTCCCCCTCACCTTTATCCTCATAGGCGATCCTAACACCATCGAACTCGAACTGAGGCATCTAAGACATTAACCCTTACGTAAACGGAAAACACAATTTCACGGTAGAGTAAGGGGTTTGGGCAGCGAAGGTAAAGCCCATTTCCGGCTCCAGGTGGAGCCTTGCTGCGGTTGTGGATCGCAGATTCCGGGTCTACCCATATATTTTACAAATGGATATGGTCCGCAAAATTTGCTATCGGGGTTCAACCCTTTAGAGACAGAGGAATTTCAACATGGCGGATCATGTCGTCCCGCATTTCCAGAACTCCAGCGGACACGATTCGGTGGCGATCGGCGCACGGGAATTCATGTGCATCGGTGCAAATCCTCCGTTTGATCATCCCCATGTCTTCCTCGACATGGGTAGTGAGAACGAAGTGGTCTGCCCCTATTGCTCGACGCTCTACAAGTTCGACAAGACACTGCAGGCAACCGAATCCTCGCCTTCAGACTGCACCTGGACGCCTGTAGCGGCGTAATTTATTGGTCTGTCCATGAGCACGAATGGTGAGACCGGTCTTCCGATCATTATTGCCGGCGCAGGGATTGGCGGTCTTACGGCCGCCCTTTGCCTGCATGCTCAAGGGCATGAAATTGTTCTCATGGACAGGGCTCGGCAACTTTCGGAAGTTGGCGCCGGCCTTCAGCTCTCTCCCAACGCCTGCTCGGTGCTCGATCAGCTTGGCTTGCTGGAAGACCTCACCCCACATGCCTACGCCCCGGACTTCGTAAAAATTTTCTCGGCAAAATCTGGCGAAGAGCTCGCCAGAGTGACCATGGGTACTTTCCTTAAAGAGCGACACGGCTATCCTTTCTGGGAAATCCACCGGGCAGATCTCCAGCGCGTGCTTCTGGAGAAAGTCCAGGCCAGTGACGGTATCTCCCTCCGCCTTTCAAGCGAAGTTATCGATCTGGAATCCTCGCCCTACGAGCACCTGACCTGCGTGTTCCAGGACGATGAGATCTCGGGAAATCTTCATTGCAGGGCTCTCGTTGGCGCTGATGGGGTCTGGTCCAGGACCAGGCGGCTCATTCCCGGACATGAAGACGCTCATTACAGCGGCCAGGTCGCCTACAGGGCCACGGTCCCGATCGATGCGGTGCCCGAGCGCTGGCGCCGCGATGCCGGCCTCTGGTTCCACAAGAGCGCCCATCTGGTGCATTACCCGGTTCGTGGTGGGCGGGAACTGAACATCGTCGGGCTGGTCGAAGAGGCCTGGGAGGACGAGACCTGGTCTGCAAAGGCCAACAAGGAAACCCTTCTGAAGATTTTCCGGGATTGGCCAACGGAAGTTCGCAATCTTCTCACGTTTCCTGACGCCTGGTTGAAATGGGCCCTGTGCAGCGTGGACGCTGGAGGCCCCTGGACCCATGGCAATATTGCGCTGATCGGTGATGCCGCTCATGCGATGCTGCCGTTCATGGCGCAGGGGGCGGCAATGTCCATCGAGGACGCGGCAATCCTGGCTGAGCATATGCATCAGGACGTCGAAAACATTCCCGCTGCCTTCAGGGCGTTTGAGCGGCAACGCAAACAACGGGTCCAGCACATTCAGGGTATTTCTTTCAGAAATGCCCGAACATTCCACTACGGTGGCGCGATGGCCTTCGCCCGCGACACCGTTTTGCGCCTGTCGAAACCAACCAGTCTGGCTGCCAGGTTTGACGATATTTATGGCTGGACTCCCGGGCAATAGACCCGCTTTCGCTTGAGCCCGGCGTCAAGCTGGGATAAAGCCAATCCCCATCCATGTGTCAGGGAGTGTGAAGATGACCGGTCAGAGGGCAGATGACGTTGTAACCGCTGCGTTTCTGGTCATCGGGGATGAGATCCTGTCCGGCCGCACGAAGGACAAGAACATCGGCTTCCTCGCCGACTACCTGACTGCGCTTGGCATTGACCTCAAGGAAGTGCGCATTGTTCCGGACGAAAAGCCGGAAATCATCGGTGCCGTCAATGCGCTGCGGGCGCGCTACGACTACGTGTTCACGTCCGGCGGCATTGGCCCGACACACGACGACATCACGGCCGAAAGCATCGCCGACGCCTTTGGTGTTGCACTGAACCTTGATCCGCGCGCTGTCGCAATCATGGAACCCCACTACCCGCCGGGCCAATTCACCCCGGCTCGCCAGCGGATGGCACGAATCCCCGAAGGCGCGGACCTCATCGAAAACAAGGTTTCGAAGGCACCGGGCTTCCGGATCGAGAACGTCCACGTGATGGCAGGCGTGCCGTCGATCATGCAGGCGATGATGGACGCGCTTGCGCCCTCGCTGAAGACTGGCAAGAAGATGCTGTCGGAAACCGTTGCCGCAGACATGCCTGAAAGCCGCATCGCCGAGCGCCTCGCTGCCATTCAGGACGCGCATCCGCAAACCTTGATTGGCTCTTATCCGAGAGCGACGGACGGCAAGTTCACCACACAAATCGTGATCCGCTCGCGGGACGAGGCGATACTGATGGCCGCGGTCAGGGATGTCGCGGAAGCTGTCGCCGACCTGTCGGGATAATCTGAAGGACTAGAAATGGAAAACCCAGCCCAAGACAAAGCATTCCCCGTTTCCTGGGACATGTTTCACAGAGATTCCCGCGCACTTGCCTGGCGCCTTTCTAGCGAAGGCGAATGGAAGGCGATCGTCTGCATCACCCGTGGCGGACTGGTACCGGCCGGGATCGTTGCGCGTGAGCTTGGCATCCGCACCATCGAAACCGTCTGCATTGCGTCCTATCACGACTACGACAGCCAGGGTTCGCTCAAGGTCATCAAGCCGATCGACCCGAAGGTCATCGACCTGGAAGACGGTGAAGGCAGCGGTGTTCTGGTGATCGACGATCTGGTCGACACCGGCAAGACCCTGAAAGTGGTTCGTGAAATGCTGCCGAAGGCACACTACGCGACTGTTTACGCAAAGCCGGTCGGCGTGCCCATGGTCGATACCTTCATCACCGAAGTATCCCAGGACACCTGGATCTATTTCCCCTGGGACATGGGCTGGCAGTTCCAGCCGCCGCTTTCGAAAGAAACCGCGGGCTGATCCAGACTTCGCGAACTTTTGAAGGTCCTGCCACGTTTCGGCTGGAACCCTGTTTGTAAATCGACAATCGACCGGTCAGACATGGCGTTTGGCCGGTCTTTTTGCGTCTGCCTTCAAGTCATTCCGGCTAGATCTCTCGGCTCGCCGAAACAAAAATTCGGCAAATCAGAACTTTGTCGCCTGTCATGCGTTTCCCTTCCGAAAACATAGTCGTTACACGCTACGAAAGCTTATTTCGGAAAACGGAATGCTCAACAGACGTTTGTTCCTCGCCTCCGCTGCTGCCGCTCTTGTGACCGGTTGCGCATCCAGCCAAAGAACCGGACAACTTGCAGGACCTGGCTACCCAGCCGATGGTCTGGGAAGAGCTGTGCGCATCTCGCCCGAGTACCTTCAGATGTACCGGGCAATGCCGGAAGAGCCCTACCCTATACCGGCAGTGGATCTGTCGAAGATCGATCCGGTCTACTACCGCCAACTGGTCACCTATGCCGCTCCCGAACCTGCGGGCACGATCATCGTCGATACGCCCAACCGATTTCTCTACCTGACCATGGAGGGCGGCCAGGCAATGCGGTATGGCGTCGGCATAGGCCGGGAAGGATTCGCCTGGGGTGGCCGTGCACGCATCGCACGCAAGGCGGCCTGGCCCAAGTGGACGCCGCCGGCTGAAATGATCGACCGTCAGCCAGAACTGGAGAAATACAGGAACGGCATGCCGCCGGGTCTCGACAACCCGCTGGGTGCGCGAGCACTTTATATTTTTGAAGGCAATCGCGACACGCTCTACCGCCTGCACGGCACGTCGGAAACGTTGTCCATTGGCAAGGCCGTGTCGTCCGGCTGCGTGCGCCTGCTCCAACAGGACATTATCGATCTTTATAACCGTGTGCCAAACGGCACGCCGATTGTCGTGCGGCAGGCGTAACAGCTGCCGCCCAATTTGGCTTGGTTTGGCTTGGCTTCGCTCAGGCGATGATTTCGACCGGCTTGACTGCATCAATGCCGTCCAGCCGGACATCGCAACCGATTGCAAAGGCCTCCACTCCGGCGCGTCGGGCCTCGGCAAAGGCGGCTGCATAGGCAGGGTCGATGTCGTCCGCAAGGCTCATCCGGCTGCAATCGGGCCGCTGGACCAGAAACACCATTGCCGCGCGGTGCCCCTCGGCCACCATGTCGCCCAGTTCCACAAGATGCTTGGCCCCGCGGGCAGTGACACTGTCCGGAAACTCAGCAAGTCCTGCTTTACGCATCAGGTGGACGTTCTTCACTTCCACGTAGGTCTTCGCGCCGTCTGCACCTTCCAGCAGAATGTCGACACGTGAGTTCTTGCCGTATTTCACTTCACGGCGCAGCGTCTGATAGCCTGTAAGTCCGGCAATACGCCCTGCCTCCAGCGCTTCTTCCACCAGCTTGTTGGGGTGTGCCGTGTTGATGCCGACCAGAGCCCCGTCAGCCTCGATCACTTCCCAGGAATACTTGAGCTTGCGTTTTGGGTTGTCCGACGCCGACAGCCAGACACGAGATCCCGGCTCCTTCAAGCCGAGCATCGAGCCCGGGTTGGCGCAATGGGCCGTGATCGCACCGCCATTGTCGTCCAGAAGAACATCGGCAAGGAAACGCTTGTAGCGCTTGACCAGACGGCCACTGACAAGGGGCGCGGAAAACTTCATGGCAGATCTCTCTCGTGCAGATCAGGGCCGGACGGCCCCGTTCGTTCAGGTGAGCTTAAAGGTCACTTTGACCAGAAATCCGGATCAAGAAGAACCAGGATTGTGAACAGCTCAAGGCGGCCGACCAGCATGGCAAAGGACAACAGCCACTTGGCGCCATCCGGCAGCGGAGCAAAATGACCTGCCGGGCCGATAACCGGCCCCAGGCCCGGACCGACGTTGCCCACGGATGTTGCCGCGGCGGAAATGGCGGTAACCAGATCCAGGTCGAAGAAGGACAAGGCAACGGTGATGATGCCCACCGACCCCATGTAGACAACAAGGAAGGCCAGAACCGAGAAGGACAGTTCAGGCGTCAGTCTTGTTCCGCCGTACTCTTCCGACATGATCCGGTGCGGACGCACCATGCGGCGCAGATGCGCGCGGACGGTACCGAAGAAGACCAGGAAGCGGAAAATCTTGATGCCGCCGGTCGTTGAACCGGTACAACCGCCAACGAACATCAGCAGCAACGCGATCCCGACAACCGGCGCGCCCCATTGCGAATAGTCGCCCAGCGCATATCCGGTTCCAGTCACGATGGAAACCACGTTGAAGGTGGCCCTCAACAGCGCTTCATCGAAGGGAAAGTGCATGTTGAGGCCGAGATAGACGGTCAGCGTCAAAGCCACGACAGCCAGAAACCCCAGCAACGCCCTTACCTGCGGATCTCGCCAGAGCTGCAGCGGATGACCGCGCAAGGCCTGGACGATCAGCACGAACGGCAAGGCACCGATGATCATGAAAACGATCGCAACCCAACCCGAGGCCGGATTGGTGAAATAGCCGAAGGATTGATCATGGGTGGAAAAACCGCCCGTCGCGATCGTGGTCAGGGCGTGATTGAAGGCATCGAACAGCTCAATCCCCGTGACCAGATAGGCGACGATGCACAGGAATGTCAGGAACAGGTAGGCAAGACCGATCAACCGGATCAGTTCAACCGACCGGCTGACAATCTTCTCAGACCGGTCGGAGTTCTCGCTCTGGAAAAGCTGCATACCGCCGATCCTCAGGAACGGCAGCAACACGATGGCCATAACGATGATACCGACACCGCCCATCCACTGCATCAGCGACCGCCAGACCAAGAGGCCCGGCGGCAGACTGTCGATGCCGGTCAGAACGGTGGATCCCGTGGTGGTGAAACCGGATACCGCCTCGAACACCGCATCCGCATAGCCGATGCCAAGCCACAGGAACGGCAGCGCGCCGAAGGCCGGCAACGTCGTCCACGCAAGCGTCGTGAGAACGAAGGTCTGCCGTGTGTCCAGTCCCTCGCGCAGCGATCCGCCGACGGCAAGAGACAACAGCATGCCGATCATGCCGGTCAGAAGTGCGGAAAAGACAAAGGCCTGCCAATCGGCATTTTTCTGGGCAACGTCCACGATAGCGGGAATGAGCATGGCAGTTGCCAGGCCGACATACAGAAATCCGAGAACATTCAAAACTGGTCTGAGAGAAATCAAGTATCAGTCTTCCCGAAAAACGCTGTGTCGGTCGGCCGATCCGCGAATTGCCGCACCAACCACTCGTCCTAACGCCTTTCTGCCGATTTTCCAATGGCTTTGGCGCGCGTTCCCCGGAAGATGACGGGGATGACCATCCGGGTCTCGGTCAACAAAAGGCATGTCTCACACCGCCAATAGAGCTTGTCCTTCCATTTAGGAACCGCCTGGCGAAGTTGATTGGCGTCTGTGCACGGGCACGTTACGCAGGAACAGCGCGGGAAACTGCCAATTTTTTTAGCCCTGTTCAGGATTTCGTAGCGAATAAGAATTACTTTTACGTGCTAATTGCCAATCCAGCTTCCTATACGTGAAATTGACAAGGATTTGGTGCAATAGAACGGCTCGGACTACATTCGCTTGTATTCAGGATCAGCCTCACCCTGGTTGTGATGGTGCTTTGCAGCATCGGGCTGGTTTCAGGGCTTGCCTATCTCGATTTGTCCAGAAGCACTCAGGAAAATGCCACCATCAGGCTGGACCGGGCCGCACGTGCCGCTGCTTCAATGCTGCATTACGGCACGAATGAAAGCTTCAATCCGGTTTTCGCCGATAGCGGTGAGCCGATCGTCATTCGCGTTTCCGAAGCTTCTGCCAAACAATTGCTCCAGCCGAGCGAAAAGCTGGACGGCTTGATCGAAACCATAGGCAAGACCAATCAGGGCGCGGCGAACTTGTTCAGCTGGTCGAGCGAGACCAGATCCTTCGACCGCTTCGCCACAACCTTCAGCCACCCCAAGGGTGAGCCCCCGCCGGCTTTTTCCATCAGTGAAGGCCACCCCGCATTTGCCAGTCTATCTGCAGGCCAGCCATTTGCTGGCAATGTTCCGGTTCAGGGCAGGTTCCGCCTCGCCTATATGACGCCGATTGTCACCGATGGCGGTAAGCTTGTCGGTGCAATCGCAGTTGATGTCGGCTGGGCAGACGACCTGACATTGGCAGAAAACCGACTGAAGACACGCATGGCCTCTGCAGCCATTGTCATCCTGTTTGCTGTCATCCTCGTGGGTGGATTGTTCCTGCGTTTCGAATTGCGGCCACTGCGCCGCCTGGCAAAGACAGCGGATGAACTGGCCACCGGCACCCAGCCAAAACGCATTCCCTTCACGGACCGGCGGGACGAGATCGGTGATCTGGCGCATGGTCTGGAGAGGGTCACCGACCTGCAGGACAAGCTTCACAAGCTTGCCTATACGGACCCTGTGACCACCGCAGGCAACCGTGCCAGATACTTCTCGGATCTGAGCGAAGCCTTGCAACGGGCAAGGTCCGGCACCTATTCGGCCTCACTGATCCATCTGGATTTCAATGGCTTTGCCAAGGTGAACGACACCTTCGGCCAGCAGGTAGGTAACCGGGTCCTGTTACAGGCCTACGCACGTCTTGCAAATATCTTCGGCCCGAGCGCGCAGATTGCTCGAATTTCGGCAGACGATTTCTGCATTCTCCTGCCCTTTGACAGCAAGGGCGCGATTGCAGAAGACTACGCGGTGCAGGCAATCGACATGCTGTCCGTCCCCTTCCAGTTGGAAGAAGGCGAAATCCGTGTAGAACCAAGCATCGGCATAGCCCTTTTGCCGCAAGATGCAGAGGACGCTGAAACGGCTCACCGTATGGCGGGACTTGCCTTGCGGGCAGCAAAGCGGAACGCAGGTGCACGATACGAATTCTTTTCTCCGCCCCTGAACGACCGCGTCCAGAGTGAAATGCTCACGGAGACGCTGTTGCGTGCTGCACTTCAAACCCGCCAGCTTGTATTGCATTATCAGCCCCAGGTTTGCCCTGCCGACGGCCGTCTCATTGGCCTGGAAGCCCTGCTCCGCTGGCCACACGAAAAACGTGGCCTCATCCCGCCGGGAGAGTTCATTCCGATTGCGGAAAAGACCGGCCTTATCTTGGACCTTGGCCAATATGTTCTGGAATCGGCGTGCAAGCAGGCCGCAGAGTGGCGGCAGGCCGGTTTCGAGTTCGGCCAGGTTTCCATCAACGTATCACCACTTCAATTCCGCCAGTCCAATTTTGCCGACACGGTTCGCCAGACCCTGAACGACTATGGCCTGCCTGCTAGCTACCTGTGTCTTGAAGTGACGGAAAACGTCTTTGTCGACACCAGGGAGCAGCTGGTTCTGAACATCCTTTCAGAACTTCAGCAGATTGGTGTCCAGCTTTCCCTGGATGATTTCGGCTCGGGTTACTCTTCCCTGAATTATCTGCACCGGCTGCCATTCCAGGAGCTGAAGATCGACCGAGCCTTCATTTCCGGGGCGGATACGCACCCGCAACGCGAACAGCTGTTTGAGGCGATCGTTCGGCTTGGACGCAGCCTGGGCTTGCGTGTGATAGCGGAAGGTGCCGAGACTGCAGGAGAATTCGCGCTGACAGTGACCCATCACTGCGACGGTCTTCAGGGTTATTATTGCTCCCCGGCCGTACCGGCAAACCTCATTCAATCGCAGCTGCAGAGCTTCAGGGCGACCTTGAAAGCATCCGGCATCATGAACGACTCCGACCGGTCATCCAAAAAACGAGCCTGATCTTGCCCGGGTGTCTTACCCCGAGAGCTTTCCCGTCATCAGGATGGGTGCCGCATCCAGCTTGTGCGCGTTCATCATTTCGGCAATCTGCTCGATTGAAGAAACGAGGTGCATCCGGTCCTCGGCATTCAGATCATCGAACTTTCGCACGAACTCTTCATGCAGAAGGCCAGGCAGGTTTGAGGCAACCTCTTTTCCACTTTTCGTCAGCTTGGCATGGACGATTCGCCGGTCCGAGACGGATCTGTACCGCTCGACAAGACCCTTTTCTTCCAGCTTGTCGAGAATGGTTACCACGGTCGCCGAGCTCAGGTCAGCGTTGTCCGAAAGGGCTTTGGTCGTCACCTCACCCAGATCCCGAATCCCTTGCAAAACAACGATTTGCGGGATCGTGAGCCCGGTCAGTCTGGACACTTCTCTGGAGCGCAAGTCAATGGCCCGGACGATCTTCCGGATAGCTTTGACCACTTGCGATGCCTGCATCGCCTGCATTATTACACCTCTATTAATTTGAACTCTAATGATTAGACCTCTATATAGTGCACGTCCAGTTACAAAACGGAGATTTTTTTCAATATGTGCGGCATTTGCGGCGAAGTGGTTTTCAATGGCAGTCAGGCAGACGTTGTCCGGGTCAGCCGGATGGCGGACGCCATGGCGGCGCGCGGCCCCGACGGTATGGGTGTAACGCAGCGCGGCCGGGTCGCCTTTGGCCACAGGCGCCTGAAGATTATTGACCTGAGCGAACGTGGTACGCAGCCAATGACCGACATGGCGCTTGGCCTGTCCCTGGTCTTCAACGGCTGCATCTACAATTATCAGGAACTGCGATCCGACCTGATTGGCCGCGGCTATTCGTTCTTCTCCACCAGCGACACCGAGGTCATCCTCAAGGCCTGGGCCGAGTGGGGCAAGGATTGCTTTTCCAGGTTCCATGGCATGTTCGCCATCGCCATACACGAGCATGACAGCGGCCGCATTCACCTTGCCCGCGACAGGTTCGGCATCAAGCCGCTTTACCTGAGCGAAGCGAACGGGCGTCTTGCCTTCGCCTCCTCCCTGCCTGCACTTCTGGCAGGCGGTGGCATCGACAAGTCGATCGACCGGGTGGCGCTGCATCACTACATGAGCTGGCACGCTGTCGTTCCCGCGCCGCGCACGATCCTGAACGGCGTGCGCAAGCTGCCCGCGGCCACGGTGCGGACGCTTGAAGCTGATGGCACCTCTTCCGAGTACACCTATTGGGAACCGCGTTTTGAAAAGACGGCGGAAGATCTTGCCCGCAGCGCCGACGACTGGCGCGACGAAGTTCTGGAAAGCCTGCGCACAGCCGTTCGCCGCCGCATGGTGGCCGACGTGCCTGTCGGCGTTCTCCTGTCCGGCGGCGTCGATTCCAGCCTGATCGTCGGCCTGCTGGCCGAGGAAGGCCAGAAGGGTCTTGCGACCTTCTCCATCGGCTTTGAAGAAGCACATGGCGAAAAGGGCGACGAATTCCAGTATTCGGACCTGATTGCCGAACACTACGGAACAAATCACCATCAGATCTTCATCCCCTCCTCGGAGCTTCAGGAAAACCTGCCCGGAGCGATCAAGGCGATGTCCGAGCCGATGGTCTCCTATGACAATATCGGCTTCTATCTGCTGTCGCGTGAGGTCTCCAAGCACATCACCGTGGTCCAGTCCGGCCAGGGTGCCGACGAAGTCTTTGCCGGTTACCACTGGTATCCGAAGCTCAGCGGCTCAAACAGTCCGGTTTCCGATTATGCCACGGCCTTTTTCGACCGGACCGAAGCTCAGATGACAGAGGCTGTTTCCCCCGCCTACCATTGTGCCAGGGATGAAAGCCTTGCCTTCGTCGAAGAGCATTTCGCCCGCTCCGGCGCTGCCGATCCGGTCGACAAGGCCCTGCGGCTCGATACCAACGTCATGTTGGTGGATGACCCGGTCAAGCGTGTCGACAACCACTCCATGGCCTGGGGCCTTGAGGCGCGCGTTCCGTTCCTCGATCACGAACTGGTCGAGCTCGCCGGACGCATTCCTGCCGAGTTCAAACTCGCACAGGAAGGCAAGGGCGTCCTGAAGGAAGCTGCGCGCAAGGTCATTCCGAGCGCCGTCATCGACCGTCCGAAGGGCTATTTCCCGGTGCCTGCGCTGAAATACATCCAGGGTGACTACCTCGACATGGTGCGCGACACGCTTTCCAGTCAGGCCGCCAGGGAACGAGGCCTCTTCAACGAGGTTTACCTGCAGAAACTGTATGCCGACCCGACCAAATACATCACGCCTTTGCGTGGTTCAGAGCTTTGGCAGGTTGCGCTTCTGGAAATGTGGCTGCAGGCACAGGAGGTCTGAACATGGCCGAGAATGAACCTTCGCGACCGAAGGGCGCGTTTGACCACCGCTTGAAGCGCATGCGCCAGCATGGGCTCAAACCGGAATACCGGCTGGACGAGACGGAAGCCCAGAAGAACCGGTTCATCGATTGCGGCTGGGGACGGCTGGTGTTTGCCAACACCTATGGCGAAACCGAGAAACTGGTCGAGGTCCTGCGCAACGAGCGACCGGACAGACGCGACATCGCGTTCTATGTGCGTGATCCGCATGTACTGGTCGGCTCGGCCCCGCAGGAGCTGTTCCTTGACCCCTCGCATACGTTCCGCCTGGACCTCGCGACCTACCGGCCGGCGCGCAATCGTCGCAAGGGCTTTACGGTACGGCGCTTGTCTTCCCGCAGTGATGCGGAGGCGATCAACGAACTTTATCTCACCCGCGGCATGGTGCCGGTGCCGCCGGAGTTCTTCTGGTCGCAACTCGATCCGCGCACCATTACGGTACTCGTGGCGGAAGAAGACGAGACCGGGGTCATCGTCGGCACGGCAATGGGCGTCGACCACAGCCGGGCCACCAATGATGCCGATCTCGGCAGTTCGCTCTGGTGCCTTGCAGTTTCCCCACAGGCCCGGTTTCCGGGCATAGGGGAAGCCCTGGTCCGGCGCATGGCGGAGGTCTTCAAGGGCAAAGGCGCACCGCATATGGACCTGTCGGTGCTTCACGACAACGAACTTGCCATTGGCCTTTACGACAAACTTGGCTTCGAGCGGGTTCCCTATTTCACCATCAAGCGCAAGAACACCATCAACGAGGCCCTGTTCGCCGGCCCTGCCGTTGAAGACAAGCTCAACCCTTACGCCACCATTGTCGTGAACGAGGCACGGCGGCGCGGTATCCAGGCGGAGATCATCGACGCGGAAGGCGGCTTCTTCCGCCTGTCCTACGGGGGCCGTTCGGTTGCCTGCCGGGAATCCTTGAGCGAATTCACCAGCGCCGTCGCCATGTCCATCTGCGACGACAAGGCCACCACGCGCCGGATCGTCGAAAGGGCCGGTGTAAACGTGCCTGACCAGATCCTGGCAGGATCCGCTGATGAGATCGCCGCGTTTCTGGACCAGTACGGTTCGGTTGTGGTCAAGCCCGCTCGCGGAGAACAGGGCAAGGGCATCGCCATCGGACTGACAACGACCGAAGACGTCATGGCTGCGGTCGAAGTCGCCCGTACCTACTCCAATGATGTTCTGGTGGAGGAATTCGTGACCGGTCAGGATCTGCGGCTTGTCGTGATCGACTACAAGGTAGTTGCGACCGCCCTGCGCAAACCGGCCGAAGTCACCGGAAACGGCAAGGCCACGATAGGAGAACTGATCGAAATCCAGTCCCGCCGCCGATCTGCGGCAACAGGCGGGGAATCAAGGATCGAAGTGGACGACGAGGTTCTGCGCTGCCTCACGGCCAACGGATTTCAGCTGGAAGATATTCTTCCAGAAGGCAAGACCTTGCCGGTCCGCCGTACGGCCAACCTTCATACCGGTGGCACCATTCATGATGTGACTGGTGAAACCCATCACACCCTGATCGAAGCCGCGATCAAGGCAGCGCGCGCAATTGAAATTCCGGTGACAGGCATTGACTTGATGGTCAAAGACCCGCGACAACCGGAGTACCGCTTTATCGAGGCGAACGAGCGGCCGGGGCTCGCCAACCACGAACCTCAGCCAACCGCAGAACGCTTCGTGGACTTCCTGTTTCCCCTGTCGGTGCCTCAACCCGTCAGGACGACCTTGAACCGGGCCGGAACATGACCTTGCTGAATATCGATATTTCCTATTTGAACGATCGACTGAAGGAACTTCTGAAAATCCCAAGCCCGACGGGCTATACGGACGAAATTGTCCGTCACGTTTCCAAGGAACTGGAGGCGCTTGGGGTATTTTACGAAATTACCCGCCGTGGCGGTGTTCGGGCGAGAGTGTCCGGCAAGTCGCGCCGTCCCGCGCGGGCCTTCGTATCGCATCTCGATACGCTTGGCGCCCAGGTAAAATCGCTGAAAGACAACGGCCGACTGGAGCTGGTGTCTATCGGCCACTGGTCCGCTCGCTTCGCGGAAGGAGCCCGCACGACGATCTTTTCCGAAAGCGGCGCCTACACCGGCACCATCTTGCCGCTGAAGGCGTCGGGGCACACCTACAACAACGGCGTGGATGAACTTCCGGTCGGCTGGCCCTATGTCGAACTTCGCGTAGACGCCTATTCCAAGTCGGTAGACGACCTGCACCGGCTTGGTATCGACGTCGGCGATTTTGTTTCCATAGACCCGGCGCCGGAGTTCCTGGAAAACGGCTTCATCGTTTCCCGCCACCTGGACAACAAGGCAGGTGTTGCGGTGATGCTGGCGGCGATCAAGGCGCTGGTGGAATCCGACATCGAACCGACGGTCGACGTGTTCTGGCTGTTCACGATTGCAGAGGAAACCGGTCATGGCGCTCAGTCCATCCTGACGCCAGACATCGCGTCGCTGGTTGCCATCGATAACGGCACCACTGCCCCAGGGCAGAATTCGGACGAATTCGGCGTCACGATCGCCATGGCGGACCAGACCGGACCATTCGACTATCATCTCACCCGCAAGATGGTCCAACTCTGCCGGGACAACGACATCAAGTTCCAGAAGGATGTCTTCCGCTTCTATCGCTCGGATGCGGCAACCGCCATCGAGGCGGGTGCGGACGTGCGCACGGCGCTGATCACATTTGGTGTTGATGCCAGCCACGGCTACGAGCGCATCCACATGCACGCGCTGCGCTCGCTCGCCGAACTGGCGACCGGCTATGCCCTCAGCCCGGTGGAAATCCAGCGGGACGCCCGCGAATTTGCGGACCTCAAGGGCTTTACCCGTCAGCCGACCGCCGATGCCGACCAGACACTCAATCCGGAGACGGACGAACCGCTGCCGGAACCGGCGGGCGAATAACGCCCGCCGCCGAGACCGGCTCGTTCAGCGGTTGAGTTCCGCGATCATGTGCCAGTGCCACGACCCGGGCTTCGAGTGCACCTTGTCTTCCAGGTAGCTCAGCTCAAACCGGTCGAAAAGCGACACCAGCTCACTCGCATTGCAATAGAAATGCGGGTGATCCTTGTCGTCATCCCCCTCACGAACCCACGTGTCCGCGGCAATTTCCGTCCCGATCCCGAAGTTCGCGTTGCGCTTTGACAACATGGTTCCCTGGTAGATTCCGCCGGGTTTCAACACCCGGGCAATCTCCGAAATGGCTGTACTGACGATCGACGGATCACCGTGATAGATCACGTTGAAGGACAGGACATAGTCGAAACTGTCGTCCTCAAAAGGCAGCGACGTCATCGGCGCCAGATGCGTCGCAATCTGCATGCTTTCCAGTGCCGCGCTCTTTTTCAGCTCGGCCAGCCCGGCTTCGGAAAGATCCATCGCGTGGGTCTCGAACCCGGCGCGGGCAAAGGAAAGCGCATGTCGGCCAACCCCGCAGCCCAGATCCAGGGCCTTCACCGGCCCCTGCTTCTGAAGTCTTTCGATCAGACCGGCAACGTCCGCCTCCGGACGCAGCCAATCCGCGCGGCCTTCTTCTGTCTGCCAGCGCTTGTCCCACGCGAGATGGGCGGTATCGGTTTTTTCCAGAGTGTGTGTGTCGCTCATTGAGACGATCCTTCCAGTATCCGGCTGCGGGCGATTGTGCCAAGCCGCTCAACACAAAGAACCAGCACGAAGATCATCAGGATGATGGTCATCGCGAGCTGGTAGTCGAAAAAGTCCATGGCCACCTTGAGTTCGATGCCGATACCCCCTGCCCCGACAAGACCAAGCACGACTGAGGACCGTGTCGCCTTTTCAAGCGCGAACAGCGAGGTGGTGATAAAGGAGGGCATCGCGGCAGGTACCACTGCACAGAAGATCGTGTCGAAACGCCCTGCACCGGCCGCTGTCAGCGCCTCGGTTGGTCCTTTCTCCACATCCTCCATGGCTTCTGCGAAGAAGCGTCCGCAAAAACCGATGGTGTCGACGGCAATCGCAAGCGTGCCCGCGAATGGGCCAAGTCCAACCGAAATGACAAAGACCAATGCCCAGACCAGATCCGGCACCGTCCTGAAGAGGGCAACCAGCAAACGGGCACAGGTATAGACAGCCCGGGACAACATCGACGGCCGCGTCAGGCCTTTTGCGGCCAGGATCGCCAACGGCAGGCTGAGGACGATGCCGATAAGTGTGCCCGCGAGCGCCATCTGAAACGTTTCCAGCAACGCCTTTGACAGTTGCGGCAACCTTTCCAGCGAAGGCGGCCAGGCCCTCGACAGGAAGTCGACCAGCGCTGGACCACCAGAAACCAGCGCGGAAAGCGACCAGCCTGCCCCCTGAAACGACCAGACAACGAAGGCCAGCAGCGCGACATAGGCGACAAAATGAAATGCACCCGGGCGTTCGAACCGACCCGGCATGCGGGAGCGTTTCAATGTCAGGAGATCAGCCATAATGCCTTCCCAGATCCGCAACACTCAGGTTGCTGCTCTTCTCGTCCAGAACGACTTCCCCTTGCCGGATTGCAAGGACCCGATCGGAGTAGGCGAGCGCCTGTTGCACGTTGTGCGAGGTGAACAGGAGCGTGATCCCCTCCTCCCGGGTGAGTTGGCGGAAAAGGTCCATCACTTCCTGGCCGGCAACCGGATCAAGGCTGGCAACGGGTTCGTCCGCGACGATCATTCTGGGCTGCTGCATCAAGGCTCTCGCGATCGCAACCCGCTGGGACTGACCGCCCGAGAGCTGGTCCGCCCTTTTCAATGCATGGTCCGCGAGCCCTACCCTTTCGAGGCACGCCATAGCCCGGTCTCGCAAGGCCGTTTTGGCGAGAAACTGCGACCAGCCGCGCATGCCACCAGTGCGGCCCAGATTACCATGGATTACGTTGGTCAACGCCGAAACACGAGGCACCAGGTTGTGCTTTTGAAAGACAAAACCGACTTCGACGCGAACCCGCCTGAGCTGGCGCTGTCGCGCGGAGGAAATGTCTTCACCGAACAACACAACCGAACCGGCTTCCGGCTCGATCAGGCGCAGCGCGCAGCGCAAAGCGGTCGATTTTCCGGCACCGTTTGAACCGATCAAGGCAACCGCTTCCTCACGGCCCACGGAGAAGGAAACTTCGCGCAGCACGCTCCGGTCCTTGCCGAAAGACTTGCAAAGGCCTTCGACCTTCAGGTCACACGGCGTCTCCGTCACGGGCTGTCGGGCTGGGACCGCCGGCGCAATTGCGCCGGCGGACTGGAGCAGAGGCTGCGCCATTATTCGCCGATGAACTTGTCGTATTGCGGGAAACCGGCGGTGGTGTACATGGACCGCACCAGGTCGTAGGCACCATCTTCGATCGCCACCAGATCCATGCCCGAATACTTGTCGTTTTCCTCGTGCTGCAGTATCGCGGCGATGATCGACTTCTTGTTGTCGAGGATCGCCTGACGCAGGCTCTGCGCTGTCGCGGGATCGACATGGGCTCCGGCCATGATCATGTCGTTCGGCAGATCGCCGGAACGGGCGATTACCCGGAAAAAGCCGTTCGGGACGCTGTCATCCTTGTTGCGGGTGCCAATCCACGAATTGTGATTGATCCCGATGGCGGCTACATCACCCTTCTTCAAGGCTTCATGCGCAATGTTGCGCGAAGTATGCAGCTTCTCGATGTCCTTGACCGGATCGACGCCATAATCGGCCATCAGCTGCATTGGGCACAGCATGTTCGAGGTGGAACCGATATCACCGAAGGCCACCTTCTTGCCCTTGAGATCGGCCGGCCGCGTGAAACCGCTGTCGGCTCGTACGACGACGGCACAGAAATAATCCGGACGGCCAAGACCTATGAGGGGACGGGCTTCGGTCAGTTTGTTGATCACGATGTACTCGGCAGGACCGGTTACGACAAAGTCGACACGTTTGGCGCGCAAGGCTTCAGCCGCCGCGGTCCGGCTGGTAACCGGGAAAAACTCGAAGGTGTGGTCTGTTGCATTTTCAAGGGCGTTCTTGAACGGGCCCCATTCAACCTGCAGCCGCTCCAGGCCCTCCACGTCGGTAACGGCCAGTTTGAACGTGTCGGCCAGGGAAGAAGACAGGGAAACGGCAAGAACGGCAGCCGCGAGTGCGGCGGATTTCAAAAAGCGCATGACAGGAACTCCTCAGACAGCCGAAACAAAGCCGGCAAGGCAACAGGAGCGTAACGACAAGCGCACCGCGGAACGTGACTGTATTATGTAAATTTTACGAAATTTACATCAGAGAAAGATGGATCTACGAAGCAGAAAATTTCTTTAACTTCGAACTTCCAAACAAATCTTGATCTTATTTGTTTTCCGGCAAATTTTCTCGATGCCTCTGTCGTAAAACTTCATAAAAGTATAATCGTATAGACATCTGTTCTCGGCACATGTCTGCTAGTTCGCTCTCCGTTTTTCGGAGGGCCCGATGCTGGTCATTGAGCAATTATCTAAAGTCTTTGGAGACCTGACCGCGGTGGACAGTGTCTCCCTCGCCATTCCCAAGGGACAGATGGTCGGCGTGATCGGCCGGTCCGGTGCCGGCAAGTCCACGTTCCTGCGCATGATCAACCGGCTGGCCGACCCCAGCGGGGGGACGATCCTCAACGAGGGACAGAACATCACGGCCCTGAAGGGTCGCGATCTGCGGCTTTGGCGCGCGTCCTGCGCCATGATCTTTCAGCAGTTCAATCTCGTCGAGCGCATGGATGTGCTGACCAATGTCATGGTTGGCCGCATCGCCCACACTGGGTTCCTGCGCTCCATGACACGATCCTTCACTGACGAAGACCGCGCCCGCGCCATCGAAGCCCTGGACCGGCTGGACCTTGTGCCCCAGGCGCTGCAACGCGCGGGAACCCTTTCCGGCGGGCAGCAGCAGCGCGTCGCCATCGCCAAGGCGCTGGTGCAGAACCCGCGCATCATGCTGGCCGACGAACCGATTGCTTCACTTGATCCGGCCAACGCCAGCCGTGTGATGGACGCCTTGCGCGAAATCAACCGGACGGACGGTCTCACGGTGCTGGTCAATCTGCACACGCTCGACACCGCCCGTGCCTACTGCGATCGGATCATCGCAATGAAGGACGGGCGGGTTCAGTTCGACGGCACGCCGGACACCCTGACCAGTGAAAGGGTTCGGCAAATCTACGGATCCGACGATCTTTCCGGTGACATCAACGAAGCAGTCACCTCCACCTCCCTTTCGACAACCACTTCCCGGCCACCGATGAAGGCTGTCGGGGCCTGACCTTCGCGAAGCGGATCATCCGCTCTCGCTCTTGAAGCGGCCTTTGCCGCGCAAATCGCCGGATCTGCCGGCACCAAAGGAGACTTGAGATGAAGGCCATTTTTGCAGCAGCCGTTTCCGCTGCCGTTCTTGCAGCCTCCCCGGCCCTGGCGGACAGCTGGAAGGACCAGTACAAGACAGTCAAGTTCGGCATCCTTTCCGGTGAAAACGAAAAGGACCGGATTGCCCGTTACACGCCTTTCGAAAGGTACCTGGAGAACGAACTCGGCGTCGATGTCGAAATCTTCACCGCCGGATCCTATGACGGCGTGATCCAGGCCATGGCGGCCGACCAGATCGAATTTTCCTTCTTCGGTTCGTCTTCCTATGCCGCTGCCTACACCGAAACCAACGGCGGTGTCGTTCCGCTTGTCTCCCGCCTGCAGAAGGACGGTTCCACCGGTTATTTCTCGGTCGTCGCCGTGCGTTGCGACAGCGGCTACAAGACCCTTGACGACCTGAAGGGCAAGACACTGGCTTTTGCCGATCCGGACAGCACGTCCGGTTATGCCGTGCCTTACTTCAACCTCAGCAAACAGGGCTACGAGCCGAAAACCTATTTCGGTGCCATTCCCTTCTCCGGGGCCCATGAAACCGGTGTGCTTGGTGTCTACAACAAGCAGTATGACGCTGCCGCTACCTACATCACCAACGAGGAAGACGGCATTCCGCAGCGCATGGTCACCAAGGGCATGATCGAGAAGGACGCGATCTGCACCATCTGGAAATCACCGGAAATCACTTCCGGTCCGCTGGCTGCCCGCAGCAACCTGCCCCAGGGCCTGATCGATGCCATGCGCACCGCGGTCATGGAAATCCCGGAAAAGGATACGCTGGCATTCATCGAAATGACCGGCGGCGAAGACAGCACCCAGGAAGCGTGGATCGAGGTTGATCACGACCGTTACCAGTGGATCGTCGAAATGCGGGACTGGCTGAAGAAACAGCGCCGCGGCGGCTGACTTTTCAGAGCGAGGGAGGAAACCGGCTGATCCGGGTTTCTCCCGACGACCCGACCATCGTCATCCCGGGCGGCACTTCGCGTCTCCCGGGATGACGCCAGGAAAAACTTGTGGCGCAGAAAGCTGCGGCGTCAGCGCCTCCTGCCCAAAATCATTGGAACTAGAGGCATGACAGCGCTCTCCCCTGCCATTGACCGGTTCGAAATCGATTATGCTGCCGCCCGCCGGTCAGCCCTCCGGGTAAACCTCGTCTCGACCACGGTCTTCGCACTCTGCTTCTTCGCAACAGCGTGGTTAGGCGGTTTCTTCGACATGACCGACGTCACCCTGCCCGATGGCGACCGTGTGTCCATGTGGAAGATCTGGGCAGGTTTGCCGCGGCTTGGAGAATATCTCTACAAGACCTTGCCGGAGCTTCACCGCGAGACACTCGGGGCGGATCTTGCCGGTTGGTTCTGGCGCTGGAAGGTCTGGCTCTGGCTGCTCCTGGAAACGATCCTGATCGCCTATATGGCAACATTGCTTGGCATCGTCGGTGCATTTCTTCTCAGTTTCCCGGCGTCACGAAACCTCTCCCCCAACAGACTGGTCCTGAACGTCACCCGCCGGTTCCTGGAAATCATCCGGACTGTTCCGGATCTCGTCTGGGCACTCATTTTCGTTTTCTGTTTTGGCGTCGGCCCGCTGGCCGGTGTTCTCGCCATCGGTCTTCATGCCACCGGCGCTCTCGGCAAGCTCTATTCCGAAGCCAACGAAAATGCCGACATGCGCCCGCTCGAAGGCATCAAGGCATCGGGCGGCACCTGGTTCGACCAGATCCGCTACGGCATCGTTCCCCAGGTTGTCCCGAACATCATCAGCTACACGCTGCTGCGGTTCGAGATCAACGTTCGGTCCTCCTCCATCATCGGCTTCGTCGGCGCAGGTGGCCTGGGCCAGGAGATCCGCGTGGCAATGTCCCTGCAGGAATACACCGATCTTTCGGCGCTGTTCCTGATCGTCTTCCTCACCGTGATCGTCATCGACATGCTGAGCGAAAAGGTGCGTCACCGCATCATCGGCCTGACCGGAAAAGGCATCTGATCATGACCGCACAATCTCCTGATATCGCCCGCGCCAGAACGCTCGTTCCAGGCGCCTTTTCAACGCCGTGCCGGACGCGCCTGATCCGTCTCGCCGGTTGGTCGGCTTTCCTTCTTTTGACCGGCTGGTGCCTGTGGGATTTCGGCTTTGCGCCTGAAAAACTCCTTCACGGGGCGACCCGCTTTGGCGATGTGCTCGCCTTCATGTTTCCACCTCACATCTGGACAAGCTGGGCGGAATGGCAGGAAGTTCTGAAAGGCCTGGGAGAAACCGTCGCCATGGCATTCATGGGCACGCTTCTGGGAGCCCTGGTTGCGTTTCCACTGGCATTCCTGGGCGCCAAGAACATCCTGCCACTGTCCTGGCTCCGGCTCGGTGTCAGGCGCGGTTTCGACGCTCTGCGGGCGATCGAACAGCTGATCCTCGCACTCGTCTTCATCCGCGCCTTCGGCCTCGGGCCGCTGGCAGGCATTCTGGCCATCGCGGTTTCGGAAGTCGGCACGTTTTCGAAGCTCTTTTCGGAAGCCATAGAGAACACCAGCCAAAAGCCGGTCGAAGGCGTGCGCGCTTCCGGCGGCGGCAGCCTGCAGACAATCCGCTTTGCGGTTCTGCCGCAGGCCCTGCCGGTGATCCTGTCGATCATCCTCTACAATTTTGAATCCAACACACGCACCGGCACCATCCTGGGCATTGTCGGCGCCGGAGGCATCGGCTTCCTCCTCGCCGACCGCATCCACGCCTACCGCTGGCCGGAAGCCTGGACGATCATTTTCCTGATCATCTTCATGGTCTATCTGATCGACGGCTTCTCCGGTTTCCTGCGGCGGCGGATCATCGGCCCGGAACCGGGGCGAAAGTAATTTTCACCTGGGGGAGAAGCAGCGTTTTTCTCCTCCCGCCGAGTTTCCTTTTTCCGCTGCATGCCTCCCAATCAGCAAGACCTCGGAAAATCCTGATCAGCGCCTCATGCTCACCTCGGAAACGGCATGGATGCCATGGTCAAGCCATGGCATGACGGAGGAGGAATTTTAGTCGAATGATCAGAGCACCCGCTGTCCGTTCCGCCAGGCCTGCTTGATGAAGGGATGTCCGTTGAGGACGCCGACGTGAAGCAGGTCGGCGCGTTTTCCTTCTGCGATCTCGCCTCTGTCTGACAGTCCGGCAACCTCGGCCGGGGTTTTCGAAACCATCCGGATAGCTGCCGGAAGGTCGGCGTGGAACGCATCGTCCAGCCCCACAAGAAACGCACAGTCGAGCAGCGAGCGCGGGACGTAGTCCGAAGCCAGGATGTCGACGAGATCTTCCGCCAACAGTGCGCTGACCGCGATGTTGCCCGACTGGGACCCGCCGCGAATGACGTTGGGCGCACCACCGACGACGTGCATTGCGTGGCTCTTGGCCTTGCGGGCTGCCTCCAGTGTGCAGGGAAATTCCGAAACACTGATGCCCTCGCCGAGGGCTTCATCGATGTGCTCGAGTTCCGTATCGTCGTGACTGAGCAGCGGCAGCTTGTGTGCATGCGCCAGCGCGACCACAGCCGGACGAACCTTCGAGCTGATTTCGTCGGAGAAGTTCAACAGCTCCTGCGTCTCACGCTCGGCAACGGCACGTGTTTCGCCCGTGTCGGCCATGCGGCGGTGAATATAGGCCTCGACGTCCTTGCTCTGGCGCCGGCCTGGCAGGTGCTCCATCACCGACACCATGCGCACAATGTCCTTGCCGATGTTTTCTTCCGTCAGGCGCGTGGTCTCGCCATCTGTAATCTCGCAGCGCAGGTGCACCAGATGCTCCGATTTGAGCATGCCTCCGGACTGAAGCGTTTCCAGGGCGTCGATCATTGGCGCCAGGATTTCGCGGCGCTCCGGGTTCTTGATCGTCGCCCCCACGCAGAGGCTGTCGAACACGGTGGTGATGCCGCTGCCGATAATCTGAGCATCATGGGCCATCGCCGCTCTGAGCGGATCCCAGCGCACGTGTGCACGCGGAAAGACATGCTTTTCGAAGTGGTCGGTGTGAATATCGACCAGCCCTGGCAGCAGGTAATCACCCTCGAGATCGAACCCGGCTTGCGGCGCGCTGCCTTGGTCCACCGAGACGATCCCACTTTCGGAAAAGGCAATGTGACCACTGACGACTTCATCGGCGAGCACCAGCCGGGCGTTTTTCAGAACTGTCAGGGCACTGCCGGAGGGCACGCGATTGTCGGCATAAGTCATGGAAACTCCTTCCGGCGAGCAGGTCGAACGAATTCAAGGATGGCCCGGTAGCGGACCGCAATGAGATATGACACCGCGAGAGCGGGAGTGAACTGGGGCCGGAAGCAAACGCGTTTCCGGTTGATCGACCGATGATCTAGCGCTCTTTCGGGCGCAAATTGTGACAGTCGTTCAACGGATCCGTGACAATCCGGAAAAATCTGCAGATTGCAGGCGAAGGGATGGATTAGCAGGGTCGGACACAAAATCTGCGCTCAACCGGCTGAAAAGGCAAGAGCACAGGGAAGAAGGACAGGTGCAAAAGGGACCCTCGAACCAGGCCGCCGCTCAAGTGGGCCAAAGGCCGGTAGTGCGGGCGACGGGACTCGAACCCGTACAGCCTAGGGCCGAGGGATTTTAAGTCCTAGTTACCGTCTTCTAATGAATTGTTTTATTTATCTTTTTTTCTATTTTTTGTGTGTATGTGTAAGATACTGTGTAAGAGTTTTAACACAAAAATCAGAAAGTTGCCGCATTAAGCGGCACCCAAAGGCTTGAGTTTTCTGAGGTGGCTACTCGTGAGGCTCAAGAGCTTGGGGCTCACTCCACCGATGAGGTTCTGTTTCTTTATGGTGTTCGCGGTATCGCTTGAGATTCGCAGCCGAGACCACTGACACCGGTTGCCCTCCAACTTCTATGGAGGAAGCATGCAACAGCGGACTTTCCCACACGAATGGAACGTCACCCCAAAACAAGGTGAGAGGTTGCTTATCGGCTCCCTGCACAAGCGTGAACTCGCAGAGCGTTCCACTGAACTGGAACGCCCTTTTATGGCGAAAGCGCTTCTGCGGCACCTCTTCAAATTGAGGTAGTTCACGCAATGCGGTGTCGAATTCTTTGAAGTCCGTTCCGCAATAAAGCAGATCGATATCACCGTGCGCAGATGGAGCACGCAAACCAAGCACTTCCTCTGCCCAGCCACCAAACAGATGACAATCAATACCAGCCTGCTGCAGGCTAGTTATGACGATGGCGACCTTTTCTCGGGAATTTTCCATAGACTTGACGTTAGCTCAAATTTCATCACCCCGCACGCCTGACGGTATGCCCGGACCTTCTCATAAGAAGGCGCACGGCGCGCGCGCCGTCACCAATCCATTTGCCCTTCCCAAGCCAGACACAGGCTCCGGCAGGCAGGGTCAAGGCCTTGCCGCGCAGCGGGGCCGAACGGCCGCCTTGACGCTGACAACGGGCCTGTAACTTAAAAATCAGGCAAATGAACCAACCTATAGACACGCAATAGCTCGGATACCCAGCCTACGCCGACACAACACGCTTCAATCAATGCACCGAAGTAAATTGCTCTGCAACTCTATGCTTTCAGCCATTACTTACGGAATTGCCTTTGAGGAAATTACTCGCTAAACTTGAACAACTTTTTGGTGCTTCAAACGCCTCAGCACTCCCCAACAGATTTTCGCAGTAAAAGAAGATATATTTTTTTCTCTACCCACCTACAGAAATGGGAAACCTAGCGTGAGAAGAAACACCTTTAAGTAATTATCCTTAAGGCATCTTCATTGAGGAGGTAAACATGAAGAGCTTTATAAAAAACATGGGAATTCCAGCGATTATTTCGTTTCTTGCTCTAAACAACCCAGCAAACGGTCAAGATGCTTTTGCGGTTTGCAATAACCTCGCACTCTCAGGACTGATTGACACTTCATCGTCCACCACGAAGCGCGAGCAAGCAAGAATTGAAATTGATCTTTTCTGCAGTGAAAAAGACAAATTTGAATCAAACTTCTCTTCAAGATCCAGAGGGTTTAGCGCCTCATTCAAGAGGGTTGCTAGCAGTTTTGGAATTGGCGGAAGTTCTGGCTCAAATTCCGGTTATACTAAATCTGATTTTGAGAAAATTTGCTCAGATCATCGAGAATCTTTACGAGACGATTATTATAATAGCGTTGACATTTCCACTGGAGGCATTCTTGCCAAGAATGTTGTAGACTGCGCAAATATTGTAAAGAATATAACTTACATCTACGGTAGTGTGACAACGAATTTTTCGGGCAACAAACTAATTCTCGATATCAATCGGGTAGGCGGCGCTGCACCAGGGGCACTCAAGTTTCAAGGTATCGAACCAACAAATGATTTTGTGAACTGTACAACTGGCGGGAAAAATGCTGTCGGCAAAGAACTTGTTTCTGAAATTGCCATTTCATGCTCATTATCAGATGACGTTATTAAGGTTCACAAAGCAGTAAAGGGAGTTGTGTCGTTCTGCAATGCAGCTAACGACTGTCGAAATTTGGAATTCACTACAGCCATAAAAGGGTATGAAGAAGAGATAATTGCAAATCGGATAGCTGACCTAACGCAAAAGCTTGAGGCTTTAAATGGCGCTGTGGTTGGCTTTTCAACGATGCCCGGAAAGACTGCACTACACCCTTCTTGCCCTCCTGGCTGGGCGGTGTACGCACCAGCTGAGGGCATGTTCGTACGCGGTTACGACAGAAACGGGACAAACGACCCGAGGGTAAAAGCAGATGAGCCGTCAACTTGGAAACCCGTAGGGACTCAATGGGATGATACATTCAGAGCGCACAGTCATGGAGGTCATCTTGAAATCGGAGCTGAGCCGACCGACGGGAAAGCCCAGTCACTTTGGCCAGCAGGTGCACACGGCAGAATTGGTGTTGAGTATGACTCCCCACAATTCACACATGAAGTCGGCGGAGCTGAAACTGCGCCAAAGCACGTTGTGCTTCTGTACTGCGTCAAACAATAGCAAGAATTTGTGGCTCGTTTCAATTTAGAATGAGGTACCGCAGGCGTGAAACGACGTCGAAAGGCTCTTGAGCGAATTCAAGGCGTATCAAGAGCGTCTGCGGCCTCTATTGATTGCTAGATGAACGGTATCAAATTAGATTTTCGCTAATACCGTCATGATACTAAGCGCTAAATTACTCACCGAGCACAAATTAACCGTTTTGAGATCAGCTATAAAACACCAAGTTTTATGTAAACACACATACAGACGGCGCGGGAGAAAAAACTACTGTGACATTTCTACCGACAACTGTCCGAATGACGAGGTCTTTGCAGATTAGGATAGGAAAGTTTTGAGCGCACAACCTTTCGACGAAATTGAATGGCAAACTTGCCTCGTCTCAGCGCTCGAACGCCTCTCCTCGATTCAAAAACCCTTCCTCGAAAACTATTGGCGAACAAACGGCTTTCCGACACAGAACACCTTTAACGGTCAGGACGAGACCCCTTTTCCGGCTGACGATCTCTTCGACCTCTACGAATCCGCACGACACGCCGAACAGTTCGGAAACACCGAATACTACAAACCTCTCCGTGCTGCCCTCAACACAGTGCGCGGGGTCTTACGCTCTCACCCGGTACTAGCCCATGCGCTCGGCCGGTTGATCGGCAACGATGATATTCATATCTGCGTCCTCAATGGCAGCTCCTTGACCGGATTATCCCAGATCATCGTCGGCCAGATGAAACTTAGGAAAGCCCGGAAAAAGCGATCCTTTGAAGAAACCGCCGCCGATTTGAACGCGTTCCTGCAACTTGCATCCGCAACACGTCCCTCCCCGCTTTCCAGTGATCTGGATCTTGGTATGGATATCGCCCTCTTTCACGGGCTTCATATCCGCGACAATGTCGAGCTTGGTGAAGGTTATGTCCTGATGCCCTACGCGCTGCTCACCGAATACGTCGACAAGGAGTGGCTTGAGGAATTTGCTCCCGATCACATGCGCAGCCGGCGCTGGCAGACGATCTGCGCCGTTGTCCATCCTTTCCGGTGGCAACCCTCGATCCGCCCCAAAAACTCCGAGCTAATGGGACCCCCACGGATGCCCCCGCCTTTGTTTCATCGGTGGACACAGGAGTTCGCGAACTTGTTAGCCGTGTGCACCGGCAAGCCCCTCACCTGGATCACTTCGATGGAAGGCGCTGTTCAACGCTCTGCATGTGACTTGCTTGGCGTCCCCCACCGTGCGGGAACCACCCACAGAGGCCGCCCCATCAATCATCTGTACGATCCCTTCCAGAAAGACGACATCACCGACACGGCGGTGATTGAAGAGACCCTGTCCCTGTTCGCAAAACGACGGGACACCGCTTACCCTGACCTCGCACCATGCATCCAACGTTTGGCCGAAGCGCTCAGCCGCGATGGTCGCTACGGGGAAGAAGACAAAGTTCTGGACCTGGCCGTCGTGTTTGAACGCCTGTTCAAACCCTCCCCCAAACGCATAAGCGGTGACCTGCAAGATGCGATCGCGGATCTGCTGGGAACCGACGATAATTCCAAAGACCTTCTCAGAAAGACCGTCAAACACTTCTACGACGTGCGGTCCGCGATCATCCATGGCCCATCAGATGAAAAGAAAAAGCGTCTTCGAACAGAAATGGGAGAAGCCAGCAGCGAGGGGTTCGAAATTGCTCGCCAATCACTCGTGAAGAAACTCGACTAACCGAAGGAAAGGTCACTACTTTAGACCTTGAGGCACACGCTTTGGGATATCATTTGCATGAACGGACAACCAAGGAGCGTGGTTTAGGCCGTATGATTTGCTGAAGCCTAGGTAAGTGGCCCTTGCGCCGTTGATCAAAGAAGTTTTTGTTCTTTTTTTGTTCTCATCTAGGCGCTACTATTCTGTTGATTGTTAGGCTCGCCCGACCCGACCGAACGATCAATGAAATCCGGAGCAATGCGAAGCTGCTACTATCCTGAGATGCAGAGCAGCGTCCACTTCCGCCAATGCTGGTTTTCAAAGGATATTTTCGAGCAAGAAAGGAAGGCTATTTTATGCAATTCATTCATAATGACCTTGGGAACAGGCAACGTGGAGAAATTGTTGAAATCAGTCTCACGAGCGGTGCAAATGTTCGCCTCATGAACAGTTCCAATTTTTCGAACTATCGAAACGGACGTCGCCACCAATTTATTGGCGGATTAGCACGGAAATCGCCAGTTCGCCTTCAAATGCCGAGCAGCGGTCATTGGCATGTGGCGATTGACATGCAAGGACTTCGCGGGTCAACGCGAGCGTCTGTCCGTATTCTTCCTGGCCCTCTCCCTGAAATTCGTGAAGCTCCTTTGGATTCCTTGCCTGAACTTGTACGTGACACACCACCGGCTGTTTCAGAAAGTTCGGAAGCTTACGATGTTTTCATTTCACACGCCTCTGAGGATAAAGATGCGATTGTTCGTTCTTTGGCAGAAGCCCTTCAGCAGAAAGGGCTTTCGGTCTGGTACGATGAATTTGCACTGAAGATTGGCGACAGCCTGAGAAGGAAAATTGATGCAGGTTTAGCCCGTAGTCGCGTTGGACTTGTTGTCATTTCGCCTTCTTTTATAAACAAAGGTTGGACGAACTACGAATTAGATGGAATTGTCACGCGCTCGGTCACCGGAGAGCAAATATTGCTGCCTATATGGCATGAAATCACGAAGCAGCAGGTGATGGATTTCAGCCCGTCGTTAGCTGATAAAGTTGCACGCAGCACAGCAATGCATACAGTTGACGAAATCGCAGATGAGATCTTTGATCTTTTGCGTAGCTAAAGCCTGTGCAGGCTATGCAATACTAATCTGGTTTGTATTTTCTACTTTAGTTACGTGTCCCTCGACACTGAGGATAACGCGAACACCCCCAAAACTGTCCATACCGCCCGGATCGCCGACGCATGACTGAGCCGCAACGCGGACAGTTTCGGACGTTGCCTGTCCCCGCCGAACGCGTTGCAGTATTTGCGCTGGAACGCGGCGTGTTTGTCGGCTGCGGCCTTGGTTGTGGTGGCGGCGTGACTGTCAGTGTCACCGTCGACGCCGGAACCGCCGCACCCAAAATCTTTAAGTCCTGTTCCGCCTGCCCCCGAGCTTGTAGAGCTTCTAGGAGTACTCGGTCACCACGTGCTTTGGCGGGAAGTGCATCAAGGCGGGCCTTCGCGTTCCGGAGTATTCCCAGACCATTGCGAATGGTGGATTCGAGTTTGGCTTTTTCGGCCGCGAAGCGTCCGCGCAAAGCCCGTTCATCCGCAACGTCCTGAGCATTCGGTGTTCGATCATACCGAAAGCGTGACTCAAGCCCTCGCCGCCATTCAACAAGCTTCTGGGTCGTAACCGCACCGAAACCTGGCACTCGCAAAACGTCGTGGCTGTTCACATCCGCCGCAGTCTCAATTCCGAAGGACACGAGAGTCGCTGTCTTCGCAGGACCAATTCCCGATATACCTGCCCGACGCACGGAGAACCGATCAAGATAGGCCTGTCGCTGGCGGGATTCACGGTTGGACTTCAAGACAACCAGCTCAGCGTTCAAGGCGACATCGTGCCCTTTATATGCCGCAATCGCTGCGTCGAGGTCGCCGCGCACTTTCACAACCTCAGTCAGGCCATTCCGTTGCAAGAAGGCTTTCAATTCACGCTGTACCCGCTCGTCAGCGCTTCTAAACGCCTGCAAAAACGGAGCTTCATTGATGCTACGGTCGGAAAGGGTGACCCATCCCCACCACGCGATGCCGATCCAGAAAATGAACGCAGCCGGCGCATATGCAAAGCCTGCGACCGCCCCTGCCAGTATGAGCAATCCGAAAAAAGTTCGTCCCTGTTTGCTGTTCTTGGCTGCAAGCAAGGTACTGCTTGCGCCTGAAGGTGCACCCAAATTGGGAAGAAGATCTGCAGCAGCAGGAAAACGAAAGGCCTGGATTTCTCGGATGGCCTGCTCCGTGCCTCGGGAATCCGACGGAATATTGGGCATAGCGACAGAGAAGTCGGGGAACATGTCGAAACCGTTGTTCGCCGCCATTCTGCACCAAACACAACCCTGCGCCTGTGTCGGGTAGAAATGCGTCTTCACCCGGCCGCAACGGTTCAAAGACGTTTCCAAGCTGGTAAGCGCCTGGATCCATTCAATGGCATTCGGCCTTTTTGCCGGGTTTACCCCAAAGGCATTCTCAAAGCTTTGAACAATCGACGCAGGAAATAGGTCGAGCGTCAGCGCGCCGGGTGGTGGTGACGTTTGCGTTGCAGCCTGACGAGCCAGCGAGAAAGCAAATCGGTTTTGTGCAATCGCATCACCCATCGAAATATCGGGGCCGCTATACCGCCCGGCATAGGGATGACGTCCCATGAACAGAAGATGGAAAATCGCAATTGCCAGGCCAAAATTATCGTGTTCGACGGTGCGCGTGACGTTGGCTAAACTCTTTCCGTGCAACTCGGGTGGTGTGAAGTCCGGGACGCCAACAACACAAGGGTATGACCTGCCGTTCAGTTGGAATTGAAAGCTATCCGCGTCAATCAGTGCGACGGTCGCATTCTGCGCGACCAGCACGCCCGAATGGTTCAGGTCTCCAATGATGCATCCCGTTTGATGGACCTTCCCGACCGCCCGCGCGACATTCAGAGCGGTATGCACCAGGAACCTGTAGTCGGCTTTCGGAAAGTGCTGCTGACGCGATTTCGGGCTGTACAACTCGTGCAGCGGTCGGTAGCCGGACACAAGCCTCATTACGAAGCCAAGAAAGTAGCCCTGACGGTCCGTCACGATGTCGCCGGGATAGGCTACCAGATCCGTTTGAACCGCGAGCTTTTCGCCCACCATCGCACGGACTTTTTCTTCGCGTTTGGAGCGTAAATTCGGGTTATAGATCTTGACGGCTAATCCGGCCTGGCCTTCTACGGCATAGACCTCGCCCTCCCCCCCTTTACCGATAAGTTCGGAGACTGAAGCACGGTCCTTTCCGATGACGATTTCTGGCACGGTCAGACTCCGGAAATCAGGAGCAGCGTCTTGTCATCGTCTGTGCGTTCGCAAACCGACGGACCACCGAGATATGAGGATAGTTTCACAGATAGGTCTCTAAGTCGCCCTTCGTCCTGCGCTGCGTCCACCGGACGTATCATCGGCTTGAAAAACCCTGTGTGGGCAACTTGATCCGCGTGTGACAACGCGAGATCGCCAACACCGTCTGAAAATACGGCAAAGGCATCATGCGTCCGAGGTTGACGCCGGATTGTCATTCGCGGCTCTGGATCGTCAGTCACAAAATACGTACTGGAGGCATATTCCCCGTTTTCGGGCCAGCAGAGAACGTCCCATTCATCGCCATTTCGACCGACAACCGCACTATCCCCGATGTGCAATGTCAACTCTTCTTCCGGGGTAACCAGAATTGCGGCCAAGGTTGCCGCAAACTGCCTTTGCGTACTCTCGCGCTGGCGAGCTATCGCGGCAATCTGATCTCTGAGTTCATCAACCCAGTCCGAGATCAGGTCATCGTTCGGCAAGTCGCTTTGCTGTTGAAAATGCTCGCGAAATCGGACCTTCAAAAATCGGCAGACAAGCCAGGCGCCAAAATGGCCGAATTCAGCGCTACCGGCGCCGTCCGAAACGATTGCAAGCAGACCATCTTCGCCAACCCGCGCAAGGGTATAGGCATCTTGAAGCCTGTCGCCATTCGCAACGTGTGATGTACCGATGACGGACGCGGACGCCCACTTCCACGCCACGTTTTTAACCTGCTACTGCCCAGCCATCGGGCGCTGTCGGATTTTCCAGAGGAACGGCATCGCCGGGATTAGAGCGCGAAACGGCGCTCAGCGAGCTGGAAAGCCACTTGAACAATTCCTTGAACGCCAAACCTTTGAGTTTCAGCGGTTCACGTGTAGCGATCTCACCGAGAACGCCCATGTCGGCATCTTCGACCCCGACCGCATAAAACATAAATTCCTTACGTTCTTCCCCCGCATGAACACGCTTTTTCGCTTCCGCCCAGCTATCGGTCGGGGCACCGTCCGTGATAAGAAAAACCCAAGGCCGGTAGTATTTTATGCCGTACTCGCGGTACCGGTCCTTGCGCTGGCGCAGCATGTCCAGCCCGGTGACAATCGCTTCGCCCATGGGTGTTGCGTTATCAGCTTCCAAAGTTTCCGGGTAAAAATGATCAACGGTCGCAAAATCCGACTTCACCTCGACAGGGCCGAAGGTAATCATCGCCAATTCAACGCGCTTGGCTGCCATGGGATCATTGAGCAATTCTTGGCGGAGAGTTGCCAAACCTTCGTTCAACTCGGAGATCGGCCTGCCCGACATCGAGTACGAGGTATCCAGCAGCAGAATAACCGGACATCTTTGCTCCGGATTTTCCGCGAACTCTACATCACTAAAAGGTTGTTGCTCGAACTCGTCCATAATACTCCCTAACAATCTATCGTCTAAGTAGTATTATTATGGGCAAACACACTCCGTGTTGTCGAGAAAATTCACGAAATTTAGAACGAGCTTACCTATCCCGCTCCCTCTCCGGCTCCCGCCTGAACAACTCCTCTTCCCGATCCCGCTTTCCAGTTTCCCGCTCGCGCGATCTCTCCAATGCGTATTCCAGATCCCACTCCTGCGTCACAAGACTGTGGTGGTCTCGCATGGCATCTGGGAGCTGCTGCAGGTGTTCGAGCGCTTTCTTGCGGTTTCCTTCTGCAAACAGACCTCCGCGTATCCAGCCAAAGTGCCAATGCCTGCCGAAAAACCCGTCATCCAGTTGCACCTTACGCACGACGTGTTCGATACCCCGCTTACCGACCTGTTGGCCGTAAGCACGAACAGCCCGGTCGCCATCCTCGAAGGTTTCGTGAAAGAGTCGAACAAGCCGCTCGGTGGCGATTTCACGCTTGGCACGTGTCTCTTCCAGAGATTGTTCAATGTAAGATTGTGACGTTTTGTTTGCCGACATGCCAATTCTCCCGCAAGATGGTTGCATGATCCGCTGGATTGCCAAACTGAAAAACCTTCCGCTGCTTCGGAAGGTCTTCCAGCGCGACCAGGAGCCGGAGCTGCCAATCTCCGAGTTTCTTCGCCAAAACGTCCTCACCGCAGCGAAGCCCTTTCCGAACGACAAGGTCCATCAGGAGATCATGGTGGAGAACGAGTTGTTCATGCGAAAAGTTCTCGGGAAACAAAAACACGACGCATAAACGGCTTAACCCAGCATCGGACATAGATCGAAAATTTAGCCAAAAGGCTTACAGATTAGATTGTTTACCTCTCCCGCAAAGCATGGGCTATCTGGTCGCGGATTGGTTTCACCAGGTAGCTGAGCACGGTCCTGTCCCCGGTCTGCAGGAACGTCTCGACAGGCATGCCCGGCACAAGGGCCTGGTCACCAAGTTTGGTGAGTTCGCTCTCATCGATCACAAGCCGGGCAACGTAGAAACTCATGCCCGTTCGCTCGTCCTGGTTCAAATCTGCGGAGATGGTCAGCAGCTCCGCATTCAATTCCGGCGTTGTTCGCTGATCGAAGCTGGGAAAGCGAACCCTCGCGTGTTGGCCTGGGGACATTTGATCGATATCGACCGGACGAACCTGGGTTTCTACGATGAGTTGGTCTTCACGCGGCACAATCTGCATGATGGTTTCACCGGGAGCGATGACACCGCCGATCGTGTGGACGGTGAGCTGATGCACATAACCGTTGCGCGGGGCCAGAATATCGACACGGGTCAGCTCGTCTTCCGCTGCGATCTTCTGTTCTTCAAGTTGCGCGATCCGGGAGCGGACTTCCTGCAGGTTTTCCAGGACTTCGGCCCGATAGGTTTCTTCGATTTGAAGGATCTGAATATGCCGCTCGCTGATCGCTTCCCTGGTGCGAGCGATTTGCGCAATCAGGTCTCCATATTCCCCGTCCAGACGCGCCTTTTCGCGGCGAAGCGCCGTTACGCGGCTCTTTGAAACGAGTTGCTTGTCCAGAAGGCCACCTAGATCACCAAGTTCTTCCCCGATCAGTTCAATTTCTGATGTCTTCGCGGCAACCTGCGCTTCGAGGCCTTCGGTCTGCTTGTTGAACTGACGGATCTGCTCTTCAAGCTGGTTCTTTCGGCCTTCCTTGGAATTTTGCCGGGCTTCCAGTAGAAGCTGCTGACCTCTTTCAACGTCACCAAGACTGGCGATCCGCTGTTCAGGCCATTCAATGGCTCGCAAGTCATCTCGTTCCGCCGCGAGGCGCAGTTCCTGCGCAGTCAGGTCAGTCAACTGTTTCGTGACGACTGCGAGATTGGCGCGGGTCACCGTGTCGTCCAGTCTGATCAAAAGATCCCCGGCCTCAACAACGTCACCATTTTTCACGCGGATATCACGAACAATTCCGCCTTCCCGGTGCTGGACCTGTTTGGTGTTGCTCTCAACGACAATTGTGCCGGAGGACACAACCGCTCCGGAGATTTCTGTAAAGGCTGCCCAGCCACCGATCCCGCCGATGATGACGATGGTCAATAGGAGCGCAAACAGCATGTGATTGCGCACCGTGTGACGCAGCATGTCGTCGGCGTTGGTAGAGCTGGTTTGTTCTGGAGCCTCGATCTGATCAGACATCGTCATCCCCTCGCACCGACACTGGTGCGCGTGTTGGGAACAGGCTGGACCACTTGCTTGAGCACTTCGTCCTTCGGTCCGAACCCGGCCATCTTGCCGTCTTTCAGGCAAAGGATCTTGTCAACCGTTGCAATTGCGCTTGGACGATGGGCTATCACGACGACAATGGATCCCTTGTCCCGCATGGCCTTGATGGCTCCCGACAGGGCTCCGTCGCCTTCTGCATCCAGGTTGGAATTCGGCTCATCCAGAACGACAAGGAAGGGATTGCCATAAAGTGCCCGAGCCAGTGCGATGCGTTGCCGCTGCCCAGCAGACAGCATGCGACCGCTGCGGCCAATAACAGTGTTGTAGCCTTCCGGAAGGCCGACGATCAGATCGTGCACATCAGCCAGCTGTGCCGCCTCAATGATGAGGTCAGGCGATGCATTTGTCCGGAACCGGGCAATGTTGTCGGCGATGGTGCCATCAAAGAGCTGAAGATCCTGAGGCAGATAGCCAATGAACTCTCCGCGTTTCGCACTCGGCCACTGGCCAAGCTCGGCCCCGTCGTAACGGATGACACCCTTGAGTGGCGCGAGAGCCCCCACCAGCGCCCGCGCAAAAGTAGATTTGCCGGATCCGGAAGGACCGATCACTCCAAGACCCTCCCCGACCTCAAGGTCGAGCGATACACCTTGGACAAAGGGCACGGTTTCACCGAATGGGCCGCAAAACACCTGCTCAACGGAAATCTTCTTTGTCGGCAACGGCAGATCCATCTTGTCGGCCTCGGTCTCAGCAACCGACAAAACCTCACGCAAACGCCTTAGAGATTGGCGGCAAGCAACAAACCCGCGCCATTGGGAAACGGCTTGCTCGATAGGCGACAGTGCTCTTGAGGTCATGATGGAAGAGGCAATCATGACGCCAGGTGTAATTTCCTGCTTGATTGCCAGCCACGCGCCGACACCAAGAATGGCTGACTGGAGAATGAAGCGGATGGTTTTGATCGCTGTGCCGAATAAACCTGTACGATCGGCAGCCCGCCGCTGGGTTTCCAGATAGTCGCTGTTCTGCGTCTCCCACCTTGATGTCAGGGCATCCTGCATGCCCATCGCGGTAACGACCTCGGAATTGCGCTGTCCAATTTCCACATCGGCGGAGCGACGCCCTGCATGGCTGGCAGCCTCTTGTGCCGGCGTCCTGGACATCAGTTCATTCAAGGCGATCAGGACAACGATCACCAATGCGCCACCAAGCCCCACAAACCCAAGGACCGGGTGGAATAGAAACACGATCCCGAGATACAGCGGCAGCCATGGAATATCGAAAATAGCCGCGGGCCCAGGTCCGGACAGGAATTGCCTTACCGTATCCAGATCCTGCACCGGACGCAGTTTGGCGGCCTTGCGTCCCAGGCGTACAGGAAGGACATTCGAGATGCGGTAGACGATCCCGGACAGTCTCGCATCGACCCGCTGCCCCAACCGGGCCAAGAGCCTGCTGCGCACACCCTCAAGAAGGCCGTAAAAAGCATAGAGCACTATGGCCAGCGCACCGATCGCCACAAGTGTCGGAATGGATCCGCTGGCAAGGACCCGGTCATAGACCTGAAGCATGAAGACAGGTCCGGTCAGCATCAGGATGTTGATGACGAAGCTGACGAGCGCGACACCCCAGAAGGCCGCATAGACCGGGCGGAAGGCCGAGGTAACCGGGTTCTCCCTCGACGCCTGGGAACCGGAAGAAGATTGCTTGGAGTTTGGCATGGGTTTCAAAGGTCTTCAGGGGGCCTATTCAGGCAGAATTCAGGGGGAACATGGCACTCAGACGTGCGAGAAGGCGCCCGTGGAGGGATATTCCTGAGGAAGAAGTCAGACGCTCCTCAAGGCTTGAAAAGCGTCTGACAGGTTCAGCTTCGTTTACACGAACTGGAAGTCATCCTGATGCAACTGACTAACGAGCACGTTCTGCAGAGTGATTGACGTATCGTCGTCAATCGCAATTGTCGTGTCCGTGCCATCGTCAGAGGCAGAAGCTATGACCGCCGCGATGTCCGCGAAAATGCCTGTTTCGAACTCCAGAACATCTGCCGAGCCAGCGCCTGCAGCAAAGTCGGTCACTGTATCATGGCCAGTTTCGGCCGCACGGAAGACAAAGGTGTCCGACCCCGCTCCGCCGGTGAAGATGTTGTCTCCAACTGTGCCAGCGATAATATTATTACCGCTACCGGCAATGAGATTCTCGAAATTGACGATACTTTCCTGATCGCCATTCGTGAAAGTGACCAGACCAGCTGCCAAGTCGAAGTTTATGTTGCTAGAGGCGTAGGTAAATTCGAGGGTGTCGGTACCGTCCCCCCCGTCAAATGTATCTGCACCACCATTGCCAATGATAATGTCATCGCCGGCGCCGCCATAATGGGCATCGTCACCGTCGCCCCCGTTGAGAACGTCGTTTCCGTCGCCTCCGTGGAGGGCGTCGTTGCCTGCGCCGCCCGACACTGTGTCGTTTCCGGCACCCGCGTTTATGACATCATTTCCATTGCTGCCATTCAGGGTGTCGTCACCAGGAGTTCCAGTATTGAGAACTGTCAATAGATCGGCGCGGTTCCAAATCGTACCGTCGGCGAAGACGACTTCTTCCACACCTCTAGAATAAAAGTCGTTCAAGGAGTTTTCCAGCAGAACTGACCCGCCATCACCAGTTCCTGGAGCACTTTCAGAGATGACGATTGTCACGTGATTGCCATTCAATGAAATGCGAACTTCATTGGGATTAATGTCCTCGAGAACCAACGTATCGTTAGAACCGTTGCTGATCCCTTCTGAGATCGTGTCGTGGCCATCACCTCGCTTGTAAATGTAGGAGTCGGAGTAGCTACCACCGTCGAGGTAATCATCGCCCGCTCCACCACGAATGGTGTCTGTGCCACTGTATCCGTAGACGGTATCGTTCCCGGCACCGGCATCAATTGTGTCACCGGCGGCATCCCCAAATCCATAGATGGTGTTTTCTAGGCTGTAGTCGAAACTCTCGAAATACTTCGACTGAAGAGCGGAACGGTTCCATTGGGTTCCGTCAGCAAATTCAATTAATTCGACACCGCTGTCTGTAATACTCTGGAATTGGTACTTGAGCAGAATGGAGCTACCGTCGCTGAACGTAAGTGTCGCTTCGTTCAAGTCGCTTGTGCCACGGGTGACAATGACATCACTTTCCAGAATGCCGCTTCCGAGGATTAGCTTATCCGCGGATCCATTGCTGTAGTTTTCGACGATGGTATCGTTTCCATCCCCTAGGTCATACAGGTACGTGTCTGAGTATTTTCCACCATCGAGGTAGTCGTCCCCCGCCCCACCTCGGATGGTATCTGTGCCACTGTATCCGTAGACGGTATCGTTCCCGGCACCGGCATCAATTGTGTCACCGGCGGCATCCCCAAATCCATAGATGGTGTTTTCAAGGCTGTAGTCGAAACTCTCGAAATACTTCGCCTGAAGAGCGGAACGGTTCCATTGGGTTCCATCAGCAAACTCAATCAGTTCGACACCGCTGTCTGTAATACTCTGGAATTGGTACTTGAGCAGAATGGAGCCACCATCGCTGAACGTAAGTGTCGCTTCGTTCAAGTCGCTCGTGCCACGGGTGACTATGACGTCACTTTCCAGAATACCGCTTCCGAGGATCAGTTTATCCGCCGATCCATTGCTGTAGTTTTCGACGATGGTATCGTTTCCATCGCCTAAGTCATAAAGGTAAGTGTCCGAGTAACTACCACCTTCAAGAGTATCATCTCCAAGCCCCCCGATGATGGTGTCGGAGCCACTATACCCGTAAACTATGTCATTGCCGGCGCCCGCATACAGGAAGTCGTTTTGCCCGCTGAACCCATAAATAGTGTCATCCCCCTCAGTCCAGGCGTTGTCAGCGAGTTGAACGGCCAAGTCGTCCGCGGTCCAAACGGTACCATCGGAGAATTTGAACAACTCGATACCGTTGCTTGGCAGCAATGAGAATTGTTGTTCCAGCAGGATCGTACCGCCGTCACCGAATGTTAGCAGAATATCTTCGAGATCACCTGGGGTACGGGACACCGTAATATTGCTTGTTGTGATGCCTGCCCCAAATTCAAGCGTGTCAGCTAACCCATTCCCCCAAGCCTCAATGATACGGTCATGACCATCTCCAAGAGCATAGCGATAGGTGTCATCGCCCTTCCCGCCGTACAGCGTGTCATCCCCGAGACCGCCGATGAGGACATCATCACCGTTCTGGCCGTAAATAGTGTCATTGCCTGCCCCTGCATCGATGACATCTGCAACCGAGAATCCGGACACGACATCATCGCCGCCCGTGACCCCGTCTTGAAGGTACTTGGCAAAGAGGTCTGAGGTTTGCCAGACAGTCCCGTCTTGGAAGTGGAATTCCTCGACAACGTTGAATAGCAACGACCCGGAGCGATAATCTTCGATGGTGATGCTATCGTCGACGCTCAGGGAGAGTTTCAGGTCTCTGAAATTGTTGTCAGCCCAACTGACAGTCACATTTGCGACTGTAATACCGTCGCCAAAGACAATCTTGTCGGTGTTGTCGATGAAAATAGAGACTTGTTGGTCAATAATTCGGTCGTGGCCGTAGCCAACGCCGAAATGATACGTATCGCTGTATTCACCGCCATAGTAGGTATCGTTGCCAGCACCGCCATCGAACACATCTTCTGAGGCGAAACCATAGAGAACATCATCACTCTCTGTCCCTTGCAGTAACAGAGGTTGGATGTCCCAAATGGTCATTGTCTGGCCATCCGCGAATTCGAATTGTTCTATATCGAATTGACGGTGACCAAAGTTGTTGTAGCCGAACTGATCTTTGATTGTAACTTGGCTACCGTCCACCAGGGTTGCGATCAGGTCGTGAGACGATCCATTTCGGGACCAGACGACGTCGTCTTTGCCAATCCCCTCACCAAACAGCAATCGGTCGTTATCATTTGTAAAGACCGACACGAAACCGTCGTAGATGACGTCTTGTCCATAGCCAAGACCGAACAGATAGGTGTCGTTGCCATCTCCACCGTTCAGATAGTCGTTGCCAGCACCACCGTCCATGACGTCATCGCGCCAGAACCCATAGATGGTATCGTCACCGTCTGTGTGTTCCAGGAAATGATTATAGATGTATTCCTGGTTCCAGTAGGAGCCATCGGCGAATTCGATTGTCTCGATCGCGCGAATGTGGCTCCCGGAGGTATTAAGACCGTAGAACTGGCCCTGAATAGTGAACTGACTACCATCAGACAGCTTTACAACGAGATCGGCACTGTTGCCGTCACGTTCGAGAGTCAGATCGTTTTGGGTTACAGACGCCCCAAGCTGAACCTTATCAACGCTGTCGAAATTGAGGTCGAGAATACCCTCATCGAAAATGTCAGAGCCGTAGCCGAAATCGAAGATGTAGGTGTCGTTCTTGTCGCCGCCACTCAGGAAGTCGTTACCAGCTCCGCCGTCCAACACGTCATCGAAGGTAAAGCCGTAAATGACATCATCACCATCGGTTTTTCCCTGGCTAACAAGCTCCCGCATGATGTCGGCATGGTCGAAACCCTGATCTCCCCCTGTAAACTGGAAATACTCGATCCGTTCGATCCAAATTTCCTCTCCCAGAGCGAGACCGCCGTTAAACTGGCCTTTGATGGTGAGAGTGTCGCCACTCGAGGTATTGATGATCAGGTCGCTACTATTGCCGTTTCTGTAAAACGAAATGTCGTCCCGGGAGAACCCTGCGCCGAACTGCACGAGATCCTCTCCCGGTGACAGCACATTCATTTGGCTATCGCGAATGGTGTCGTTTCCATAGCCTACATCAAACCTATAGATGTCAAAGCCGTTGCCCCCTTGCAGGAAGTCGTCGCCGGCACCTCCGTCCAGAACATCCATGTGATCTGTGCCAATCAGGCTATCGTCGCTCTCGAGAGGATGAGAAACGGCTTGGGCTATTTCTCCCTGCCCCCACACTTCGCCATTTGCAAAGACGATTTCCTCAATGCCTTGATATGGGCCGACCATCCCCCCAAAGAGGGAGTAATTCAGATTGTGGAATTGTCCGGTCACGCGAACGGTGTCACCAGTTTCGATAACCGTGAGGATCAAATCCTTGTCTTCACGCGTTGCGATTATATCGTCTGGCGTCAAATGGGCAAAGCGGATCGTATCGAAACTGTCACTGCCTTCTTCATAGTCATTTATAACGTCATGACCAAAATTCTCACCGAAGACAAATACGTCGCTTCCAGATTTGCTTTCGACAACATCATCTCCTGAGGACATATAGAAGATCTGATTGTCGTTGGTGCCAGTACGCTCCCCAGAACCGTAATCGACTACGTCTTGTGAAATGCCGAGACTTTCAGCTGCTACAGCAAGACTGACCGGAAGCCCGATTGTCTCGTAGGCTGCCACAACATTTGTGAACAGGAACGGTTCGGTGATCCGGTTGCCTCCAGGCCTGTCATAGTCGGAAAGAAGTGTGTCGATCAGCGGCTTCCAGGCATCGAGCCAGGCATCGGTGCCAGCGGCGTCACTAGGTGAAGCTTCAAAGATCTTTTTGAAAAAAGGGATAAGTTCGTGGTCTGTGGTGGGTGAGAACCTGTCTGTTTCGACAGAATATTCCACTCCGACAAAGTAATCTTTCAGCCCCCCTTGCATCGCCAGGCGAAGCGCAAGCTGTTCAACGAGAAGTTCGGTGCGCCCCAGCAAGTTACCGAGACCTGCAATGGCGGATCCCGTTAAAGCCTCCGCGCGGTCGATCGGGATGTCTTCGCCGAAATACCGCTCCATGAAGTCGAGTTCGTCACTGGAGACGATTTCCCAGGAGACCTCCTCTCCGCCAGGTTGATGAGCCATGACCTGCTCGAAGGACGGATAGTCGATGATATCGCCGTTTTCATCGGTGATTGTCGTGCCACCTGCTCTCTTCCAATAGGTCACGGTTTCTGTGGAACCGTCCTGATGAGTAATTTCTTCCGTGACGTGGATCGCGAAATCAATTGCTTCGACGCCACTATCCGATCGATTGATCAGTACTGGCGTATCAGGATTGGGGCCAAAGGTTTGTCCTGCGGGTGGGGCTTGCATCCAGGCCGTCAATATGGCGAACGCGCGTTCTGTCAGCAGATCGGTATCGACCACGTTAAGTGTTGGCAAAACGTTGTTGATTGTCTGCGCCAGTGATCCACCAGCTCCATCCAGCGTGATCGACACTTGGAGATCAGCGAGCGTGCCGTGCCCTTTGAGCTGCGGCATGGTCGCAGCGACGCCCGTGTCGATGGAGGTATCGCCTGTAAAGGTGGTGTCGTAGTTGTTGACACGGAATTCCACGTCTCCAACTGTCCCGGTTGAGCCATCTCCGCGTGTAAAGCTTCCGGTGCGTGCGACAACATTCGAAGCGTTCTGACTACCATCGTCGGTCGCCGTCAAGTTGATTGACGCGATGTCGAGTTCGGCAAGCGTAAATAGCTCGCCTTCGTCTGTGACCGCATCACCATCAAGGTCCCGCCAGATTCGAAGGTCGGAATAAACCGCGTCCTGGTTGTCAATGACACCGTCTTCATTCAGATCGTAAGCAGAAAGCGCTTCAAATCCTGATTGGCCGGCTCCGCCAAACAGTTCGTTGATATCGTCGATGTTGCCATTGCCGTTTGCATCGAGAGCAAGGAAACCGTCGTCAGGTGAAACCCATCCGCTATGTTCCGCAAATCCATCCCCGTCCATGTCAAACATAGGGCTGACACCTGTGACCATAGCAGAGAGTTCGAGCCCGTCGCCGTCGAGATCGAAGACGAGAGGGTCAACGCCCCCTACGGCGGCGTCGGAAAAAATATCTTTGATGAGAGCATGCAGGTAATCCCACATACTCATTTGCCCTGCGGCACCGATCCCGCTTTCGGGAAAATCGGCAAGTCGCCAAGAGTGGAATTCAAATTCTCCTGTGCGAATGCCGGCTGTCAAATCCGCGGTCGCTGCGAGGGGGTTGTTATTGTAATTGGCGATGTAAAGGAAACTGTCGTCGTCACCGTAGCTTGAAGTGATATCGCCTACAGCTATTCCACCATCGCTGGTTAGACCTACTTTTACCGCCCCACCTTTTGCGTACAAAAACGCACTTTCTGAATCGACATGGCGCAAATAACTACCCGATGTCGAAAGAAAGCCGTAAGCAAATACGGTATCAAATCCGTCAGCCTGTTGGATGAGCGCACCACGTGTATTGGCTAGGTCAACCGCATCACGGTCACTACTTCCGCCAGGACCAAGATTGATAACAGTCCCTTTTCCGGCTCCGAGCACCAGGTCATGTCCATCGCCCAGATTAACGGTAGCGGCACCAACCACGGTAACAACGTCATTTCCGGAACCGGTTTCAACCAAAACCTCTTCAGCCTCTTCACCAAGGGACTGCAGCGCCGTAACATCAACACTATTCGTAACATTTACGATATCTTGACCGGCACCTGTGTTGATTTGGAGGACAGACCCTCGGCTTGTGTCATCGCTGGCGCTGATGATGTTGAAGACATCATTTTTCGAGGTAAGATTAAACGTCTCAAAGTTTGTGAAGGTCAGGTTCTTGTCATCAAGTTTCACGCTACCCACACCGTTTGAGGTCAAGGTAACACCTTCTGAAAGAGCCGAAAAATTGATCGTATCAGTATTTTCCTGATCGCCACCGTCTATGATCAACTCAAAGTCTTGAGCAGCAATCTCAAGATCTTCAACGGTAACAATATCGTCTAGATGTCCTAGAAAGAGTTCGTCGATAGAGTAAGCCGTGCTACCTATCTCTTCGCCTGTTACAGCGATACCGTGCAAACTACTTTCATTTTCCTGAATAAACGATACAGTTAGTGCGCGACCAATCTGTGTAAAATCCAACCGGTCCACTCCGGCATGCAGCTTGCTGGCAAGATCGCCACCAAAAATTATATCATTGCCGGTACTTCCGAAGATAACGTCATTCTGGGCGCCACCAACGATGAGGTCGTCACCTTCTTCACCATCAAATTCATCTACTCCAGCGCCACCGATGAGAAAATCCTTTCCTGCTCCACCTACAAGATTATTTCCATCGTCACGTCCAATAATAATATCGTCAAGAATACCACCAATTAAATGGTTGTACCCTTCTCCTCCAAAAATTATATGTGACTTACTTGACCAAGTTGGAGCGAGTTCGTGATCAATGCTTGCGTCAAAAATCAATCCACGGCTGTCTTCTCCAGCCTGGGCCACAACGATTTCCCAGTCGAGATTGAGCGTAATTGTACCGGCAACAAATAAATCTCGTATCAAATTTAAATCGTCTGCAAAATTTGAGATGTGTTGAGTGCCCTCAAACCAATCAGAAAGCGTATTTCCAAAAACTATATCGTGAACGTTATCTATATCGCCTGAAATCAATACTTTAACGATTTCAGACTCGATATCTGTGACACCAAACGCTTGCGTAACACCGCTGTCTAACTTCTCTACAAATACTGGATCTTCAGAATTACTATCTCTATTGACGTCTATTGCCGACTTATTAAAAATTACAGCATTCTCGTTATCGCCAGCGAAATAGTAGGTCTTTTCTTCATCGGTGATCTCATTCAGCTCAGCGAACCTAGCTTTAAAGGCATCCACTGTAGTTTGGTTCTGTAGGCCATCGCGTATAGTCTGCAATCCAAGCTTGACCAAGCCAGCATGCAAAGACAAGACATCCGAACCAAGTGCATTTCCGGTTGCCTCTTTCAAGCCATCTGCCGCAATACCAGCGCGCATCCTTTCGCCGAAAATTTCGTAAAAATAATCGTAAAAATCATTATTTTTATTAATTGTACCATTTGCATCAACATCTATCGTTTGAATTAATGCACGCAGAAGTATACCTACATTCGCCCCCGAAGGCTCCAATTTACTTGATACATTAATATCGGCTCTCTCGTGATCCTGTGCCCCCGCAATACCAGTGTGAACCAGCATACTGTCCCAAAATGCTTCATCTGTCTGATAAAGATAGGATATATTTCTGTCTTCACTTTCTGCAGTTACTGTTGCAATTGCGTGCAGAACGGAAGAATGAAGACCTGTAGTTACGCTTAAAACGTCAAAAGCAGCTACTGAAAGATTAACCCCTCCATCTGGGCCGAAGGAGTAAGAAATATCTTCTCCTGTGCTTATTATATATTCCGCTCCAAGATTAAATATATCTCCAAATCCTAATTTATCTGCAATTGCTTCATGGCTTAATATTTCCCCCTCATTACGTATTGAAATTTGACTATTATCAACATTCTGTTGGTACTGTTGAACAAAAATTTGATAATTGTCGGAATAATACTGCTTAAAAAAATCTACTGAAGACTGGCTATCACTAGAGAACACTAGTGTCGGGTCAACCCTTGCATTCAGAACCCCACCCCAAAGTGAGATAGACGAAAAATCGTCAACAAAATTTCCCGCTGAGATCAGGTTCTCAAAGAAGTAATAAAGTACAACTTTTTTCTCATATAAATCAAGATTATTGAAATCATCAGTAAAAACACTTTCATCGAAAGTCGTTAAAAACATTTCCGCTGCATTCAAGCGTGCAATTTCGTTAATTTGCTTCCCAAAAAATGCCGCAGCATAAGTAATTGTCTTGAGGCCAGTAACAGCGCCAACAACCCCAGCAAGACCGCCACCTAAACTTTGCCCTGTAACGACAATATTGTCGTCGTTGCCAACGGCTTCCCGTACGGCTTCGGCAACCTCGAGCGCGTTAAAAATCTGAGCATTTCTATCGATGGTTCCCACACCTTGGGCGCCATTCCAATACCAGTCTGCGTAATTGATCGCACGCGATGGGTCCTGGAAATCACCAGGTTCAGCCTCAACTTCGCTGCCTTGCGCATGCCACGCGCCAGCCAAAACCGGTCCGAGAATGCTTCCATAGGAAGCATCGGAACCTCGGAAAACAATATAATGAATCCCGCCAATTTCGACGACACGTGCAACAAACCCATTATCATACCCAGAGCCGTCAGCTGCATCGACTGCATAGACGTATCCGTTATCAAATTCATACCTTCGATTTTCGAGTGCAACGTCCTCTGGGTTCAGTATATCTTGAAAACCAGAGTAAGAACGTAGTTCTTTGTCAAATAGAGTGTGGAAGTCACCATCAGTAATCTCAATGTCAAGTATATTTCTTCTATAAACCTGCTCGGCCAACAAGGAAGTAATTGCTTTGTCTTGAAAAGTGAAGTTAACCGGCGAGGTAACTGAGGCTGAAATCGTTGAGAATGAGTTTTCTTCGCCTGCAATAAACAACCTCTGTTCTGCAATATTTAGTTCTTGCTCAGTAACGTTTTTTGAAAAGTTACTCCTTTCGCTAACCGCGTCAAATTCCAAGATTTCAAGCGAAGCTCCATCATTTTTTTGGTAAATCTTCCCTGATTTGCTGGTACTGTATTTGACCAACACCGGTTCAGGATTAGCAGCGTTTATAACACTTCCGTCAACCGCATTGTCCTGGAGTTTATTTCCGCCAACATGGCTCTGTGCTTCCGCACTGAAGTCTGACACTTTTATAGGAGCAATTGAATTCTTCAAGTGAACTTCGTCGTGAGATGAAGGTGCAGCTGCTTCAGCAGTTACAAGAGAACCACTATCTCGGAATACGGGTGTATCGCTGTAGTCTCTTTCGGAATCCTTTGTGATATTACGTTCAGTAGTATCATTCGAGTTTTGCGTAGTTCGGCCAATATTTTGGTCTGTAAAGTCATCTGAGAAAGTATGTCGCAAAAGATGTTCTATGTTGGCAAAAAGGAATTTGTTTTTCCGGAATAACTCTTCCTCTCTGCTCTGATAAGCGGGAGTATAGAATATTTGAAACGAACTCAGCATTCGACTATCTATTGCATTGTCAAATCGGATAAAATCTTCTTTGGAAAGAAAATTACCAGAGGTTTTTCCATATTCTGAGTATATCAATTCGTAATTTGGAAATATCTCTTGAGTAAGTGCGCTTTTTTTCGAAGACTTAAGTGTAAACATGGACCACCTCTAGTAAACCCAAGTGCTATGAGCAATGGAGAAATCGATAAGCTTTCCGATCGACCGATCTTCTACGATGATGTAATCTGAAAAGGAGTGCCGATTCTTTAGGGAAAGAATAAATTCACCGTTCACGTCGACTAGGAATACAGGCGCATGATGAGTTGGCTTATTAGTTAACTCTGATTCTGCGCTCTCGTAGACTTTCGGCAAAGGCAAAAGCTGAGATGCATAACAACTCACGAATCCCTTGAGTTCTGGCGTTAAATCGACTTTTGCTGAAACCTTTGAATCAGAAGGTATGTTTTTCATACCGGAAGTCACTCTGTAGAAGTATACAGGATACTGCTCAGTCGGCTTTTCACGAAAAAGGAAGTATTGACTTAACTTACTAAGGTTAAGGCTGGAATATCCTCTTCTAGCATTAGAAGCTGACCAATCAGCATGGCCAATCATATCTTTAGCTCGTATTCCAACCAAATTGTACATCTGAAACTGCGCCACTTCGGAACCCCAAAGTTCCGAATTCAACTCGCGCCAATTTTCATCCCCAACTTGCAACCGTGACCAGTATTTTGGGTGATCCTCAGGCCAATAAGCTTCCAAAAGTGATTGTACTTGATCGTTCCCATGAGCAAAGCCAATCCCGAAGCAATGATCAGGGAAAATGGATTTTCTTTCTGCTCTTTGTTCTTTGGCAACGCGAAACGATTTGGGTGAGAGTAAATTGTTGTTGTTGTATTCGTACCAGTCTTCAAATTCTTCCCGTGTTGCGTAGCGAACGCGCGAACTAACGAAACTCAGCCGCGCAGCTGAGTTTTGAAAGGCGAAGATTGAGGAATAACCAAGACCCACAGCCATGTCGTTTGCATCGTCAAACCACATTGTAAAAGGCAAGAAAGAGCCATCCCCACCTCCTGCTTTTCCAAGAGTTCGGGCCGAAACTTCACTGCAAAAGTCTGGAATCTTTACAACGACGGCATGATTGTCTCGCGTTGTCTTACCATACAGAGCGGGTAGCACTCTGTCCAAATAAGTGGCCCCTTCGAAATCATCATACCCACATGCAGCAACTAAATTAAAGGAAAGTGGTTCAACATCATCAACAATGTATTCAATTGTAATTCTATAAAAATTACCTTGATTCACATAGTTTCTTTCTCCGCCAGACCAAGAAGAAAATCCGATTCCAATATAAATATAGGGAAACAAGCCCATAAAAAATACAAATCCCACCACTAGAACTGGTATTAAAAAAAGTGCAACCATTAGAATGCCAAACCATTTTTCAGACTTAGCGGACATGGCCACCTCCAAAAAATTCGAACGTGACGAACTCGGCAGCGCTTTCGTCCGCTATAAGAAAATGTGGCAAAAATGAAAGAGCAGGGATTGCATGGAATAGAATTGGCTCACCACCGTCCCGGATTTCTAGGTCGACAAGCCTACCGAATTTCTTCACTTTCGACTGGTAATTCGGACCGAAGTAATATTCGTAGAGATCTTGTGGATTTGCGTCACCATATTCGATCGGATTAAATTTCGAGTAACAAGCGAGCAAACCTCGCGTTTCCGGTAAAAGTTCCACTGTAATTTTCAGCCCATTATTTTGAAAAGAGTTCTTTCCAGCAACAGGGTAAGCGTCCGAGCGTATCGCAGGATAGTACTCTGGTACATCAATAGACCAAAACCGAACAGAATATTCATTTTTTTTCCGGATCTTCTTGCGGCGTATAAAATTAATACCCAGTTGAAATTCAACTGAGGGACTGTTTCCGTAAAATTGATCCGAAGAGTGAGGAAAAAGTTCTTCTTTGCTGGGACTTCCTTGAGCTTTGGTATTTGGAAGATCTTGAGGTGCGAGCCAATACCGTCTCCCGTTGCCGGGGAATAAGCGCCTCGCTAGCCATAAACTAGCCTTCTCATAATGTGAAACAACAGCTACACCATAGCACTTTGTCGGAACAATCGCTTTGCCAGGATCGAACACTGCCCAGTAAGACTGGTTCGCATCTGTGGTGACAAATTGAGGACCTATATGGTACTCCTCGAGAAGATTGCCGCTATCAGACTGGAGCCATTTTGAAAAGGCGTGTTCGTTTGATGGTTCTATGCGAGCGTCGATTAATTTTAGAGGAGACGATAAATTCTCGAACGACTCTGCCAAGGCATAACCGACGCCGTACGTCAGATCTTCTGCATCCTCAAACCAGATCGTGAAGGGAATAAAATTACCGTCGAGAACAAGTTCCCAAGAGGCATGCATTTCGCTTGCACTAAATTCTTTATCTGTTTCAGAAAACCGAATTGCATCGCACGCGCGAGGAATTGCCAGCATTACCACGGAATTGGATGCGGTCTTTTTGGCATAAAGAGCGGGCAAATAACCTCGAACAACCCGTCCATTTTCAAAGGTATGTTTGCCGCAGGAAACCTGTAGATCGAATACAAGCCTCTCCGCTTCCCCCACTTGATACTCGGCATAAAGATGAAAGTATGTTCCCGCGGATTCGCGAGTCTCATGGCCCAATGCAATCTCTGGTTCCTGCGTGTTTCCCGCGGTCACCCCAAAAACAGCAGTTGTTAAAAGCGAAACAACCCACAACCAGCCCCTGACACATGGAAATGCGCTTTCGCCTGCTGATTTCAATATTGCCTTATTCACTAGGGCTCTCAATTGCCAATTCCTCAATAAGTCACTACAACTTTTGTTAGAATATTGTGCTTTGAATACCCCCATATAGGTAAATTTGAAATATATCTTTCCGCAAGTAGGAAAAATCTACCTTTAACTTTAATTTATCAACTCATCAAGAAAACTATTTCGTCATAATTCATTTCTAAAAACTCAATATTTACACCTGTTATTATTTAGGTTTTTCATTTGGGAGCGAGACGCATTACGAAAAAATATGAAGACTCGCAACATTTTAAACTAGCAGATATAATTTGTTACATGCATCCGGTATGGTTGTAAAGTTCCCGTATAATAAGAGACCTATGTAAATTCGATTTCCTAACAGAAAAATATACAATAAATATCAGATAGTTACAACGAACTGCCACGCAACCTATTCCTGCATCAAAAAATGGGTCCTTGTAAAATCAACCGGCGTCGTTTTTTTCCAGAGCTAAAATCTTTGAGTTCAAAACAAGAAAACGGTATTTTTACAAATCACGCCTCAGATCCTATCCCCTAATCACCAGGCCACTGCGCGCATGCCTTGCTTCAGGCAACCAATCGGGGGGGATCAATGTACTCTTGCATACCCCTTCTTATTCCCGTCCAGCATTCATCCATTCGCCGCATTAAGAATGGCCCGTGCGCTTGCGATAGTGAACGTTCTCAAGAACAGCGGCAAACTCAAAGGAGCTGCCATTCTACCGATGTCAGATGCTCAACTGGTCTTGCCCGGCGACCTGCTGACGACGGGCCAGGCTGGTGACGTGGAGTCGCGACGGCGCATTGAAATTAGCATCGGACGTCGCAACGAAACCTCCGTGCAGTAGCACTAGTTTCCCCAGTAGGGAGCGCGCCATCCGGCAGCGATTGCCTCTGCCTCGCTACAGAGCCAACGCTCACCTTTGCTGACGCTTATCTTGGTCCTCGTATACCAAGGAGACCATGGAGCGCGATAGATTTTCCCAGATTTGGAAATGTTACCCTTTATCGGACAGCCATTAGGCGACGCTTGTTCGGTCTCGGTCCAGCGTACAGCCCGGTAGTCCCATGGTGTCATCGATTCCGCTTGCCATACGCCAGCTTACCTTTTTCGCACCTCTTCTTCCTCGTTCACATAATCCGTGGAAAATTTCGAAACGCCCGGGCCAGGCCCATGGAGACCATGTCCGCGTTAATGTCCCGTCCGTCAGCCGTACAAACACCGATTATCCGATCGTAGACATCTCGATCCCGCCGATCGCAAACAATAAGCTTCCCAGAAACGAGGCGTTCAATGGCATCGATCGCCGCCTGACCACATTTCCAGGATCCACCACTTGGCGTCTTGCAGGTTTGCCCAGCTTCGGGTGCATCAATACCGTGTAGTCGATATACGGTACCGGATAGTTCAATCGTATCGCCATCGATAACGCGAATGGTCGCTGCCGCATGAACAGGTGACAATAACCACAGAATGGCTAAAGCGGACCAGAACACTCTCCTAAAAAGCCTTTGGAACAATATTTTTCCTCCCAAAAATCGGTTCGCTCAGGCGTGGTTGGTGGGGTAAAGCAAGGGTCTCTTTTACACGCTCCCCAGGCATCGCTCTCACCTAACGGCAGCTTATTGGCACTCAATCCGACATTGCGCGCGGAGACTTGTCTCCATACTGACCTGCCGACCAGGACAGCAATTCATCAATGACCAGATGTGGATCGTAATCCAACGCCTGGCAGATCGACAGAAACTCATGCACGTCGAGTGTCTTCTGACCAGACTCGTACCGGGTCACGAAACTCTGGTTCCGTGAGATCAGCTCCGCCAGGTCTTTCTGGTGCAGTTCTTTCCTGACCCGTTCCCGACGAAGAATCGCGCACAGACGCTGATTGTTATCGCTGTACAGGCTTTTTGACATGGCTGACTCGCGTGCGCGTTGACAGCCGGAAAAATGCAATATATCACCTTATACGCGATTTTCGCGTATATATGCGAATTATGGTTTTCGCATAGTTAGCTTGCTTCACCCTTCCCCACCCGATTTCTCGGAGGACCTCCAATGCGTTTGCCGTCGTGTTTGATTGCTCTTGGTCTCTCAACCGTTGCCGTACATGCTGCCACCTTTACCGTGGAAGGTCGCAGACCTGCCGCCTGCGCCGGATATGAAGAATATGCCGCGTTCCTCGACCGCAAAGCAGCTGAACGTGTCGCAGCAGCGGGATATGAACGCTTTATCGTGCACGAAGGAAGTACGGGCAACGCAACCCGTTATAACCTGATCATCGAAGCGCTACCGCGAGGCTATTCCGTGAGCCCGGCAATGCGGGTGATGAACGTGCGGGCCGTTTTGAACAGCCCCCAATCTTGCAGATAACACAACAGCATCACCCACCGATGCTGTTTTCAACTGGTCACGGTGACATCAGTCACTGTGGCCACTTTTGTATCTGGGGATACTTGTGTCACGGCGATAATTTTTGGAATTCCAAATTCGACCGATCAGTTCGACGTCGGCATCAGTGCAGCATCAATTTCCCGCGCCCGAACCGCCGCAGAGCGTGCTGTTAAGCGCTCAATATATTCTGCAAACCCTGGTCTGTCGGGTAGAGAACCAAGCATCGTTCCCCAAAGGATCTGCGAACCCACATAGACATCTGCAGCACTGAACCTCTCTCCTGCGACATATTTCCGTCCGTCCGACAGCATCACGGCAAGCGCATCGGAAACCGCCTCCAGCGAGCCATACCCGGCTCGTCCCCGCGCCTGCGGGGTGTCGGGCAAATTGAAGCCAAAAGCGGTATTGGTGATCGCTGCCTCGCAGGGTCCAGCAGCAAAGAACATCCAACGTAGGTAAGCAGCGCTCTCAGGAGTACCAGGCTCAGGGGCGAGGCCCGCATCGGGAAAGGCTGCGGCGAGATACGCGCAGCAGGCTGCGGCTTCGGTCACTACGGACTGTCCGTGCTGCACAGCTGGCACCTTGCCCATCGGATTGATCGCCAGAAAGTCAGGTGACTTCATTTGCGGGCCGTAGTCCAGCACGCGCGTTTCGTAAGGCTGTCCCAATTCTTCAAGCATCCAGCGCACGATACGCCCCCGAGACATTGGGTTTGTGTAGAAGATAATCTCGGACATGGGCTGCACTTCCTTGCTTGCCGTTTGCGCTGCAATAACAAAATCTACTTTAGCGTGTTCCAAGCAAGAAATCTCGCGCCGCCCCTCTCAAAAGGCTTTTCACAAGGGGCAGGTGTGGCTTTCGCGTTGAGGCGATGGAGTACACAGGCGCATCGCAGACTGTAACGGTCTCTAAACAAAGCCGGGGCGTTTCAGGATCTGACAATCCACACAACCGTTGAATTATAGTAGTCTTTTCAACACCCTCTTCCGGGGCGTTGCGGGCCCTCCCGTAGAAGGGAGGGACGTAAAACCGCGCCAGTGGGTTGAAGACAGGGAAAGGCGTTTCCCTCCCCAAAATCCCCCCACACTCTCAAAACGTTCTTACGACCTTCAGCGGCACCGGCCGCCGCGTCGTCCTGCCACGCGGAGCACAACCTGTCCCCTGCCCGCCGGCAACCCGTGAGCCCCCTGAGGCGGACGGCACCATACGACCTGCCGGAAACGATGGTCTGCACGCCTGTGCTCGGGAGACCGCGCAGCGGCGGCACACGGCTTGCGGAACGTCGGAGGCAGGTCACAGTGCCGATATCCCGCCGTGGGGTTCACGATTTGAGGGCGTGATACGCCTGTGAAAGGCGAAGCACCAGCGGGACGACATCGGACATCCCATGTCCGATCGTGCGGCGGTAGAGGGGCCGTCACTCGCCGACCTGTCGGGGAGTGACGGCCCCGCCCAACCCCAAGCAAGCCGCCACTTTCCGCCAAACGATCCCACACGACACACAAATGACCACCCTTCCAACAGCTTGCGGACGTGGTCATTTTCTGCACGACCTGCTGGAACTTCCTGCTCGCTTGCGTTCACAATTCCTCCAGATCACGCAACTGCCTGATCCATCTGACCTCACCGTTTTCCCAACCAACAGGAGAGCACCATGCTCACACACGATATTCGCGCCCCGCCGCGGCGAGGCACCTATTCCCGTCACCGACTGTCGGTGACGGTTGCCCAACAGGGCACACCACATCGACTGGTCACCCGACCAGTTCGGGAGGCTCTAACCGCACAAGGAGACTATGCAGCATTCCGGCCCTGCCGCGAATGACCTTCGCGGGATGACCACGTCTACGGACAGGTCCATCGCCATCAACACTCACCTTACGAGGAATTGAGCACGATGGACGACCTGACCATGAGCTTAGTACACCTGTGCCACCGGAACCGGGACGGTTCGTTTGGCACGCAGACCAACAGACGTCGCGGCCTGACCGCGATGGCAAAGGAACTCCGGGATATCGGCTACCGCCTTCCCGCAGCCGCATCCCTCAAACCCAAACACATCGACGCCCTGGTCGAACGCTGGCTGGATGACGACAAGTCGGAAGCGAGCATCCGCAACCGCCTGACCTGGCTGCGCTGGTGGGCGGAGAAGATCGGTAAACCCAACGTGGTTCACCGCGAGAATTCCCATTACGGGGTCGCCGAACGCAATGAATCCCAACGCAACCGTGCCAAGACCTTCGATCATACGAAATTCCGGAAACTGGACTGCCCTTATGTCCGCGCGGCCATCATCCTGCAGGTCGCCTTCGGACTGCGGCGCGAAGAGGCCATGAAGTTCCAGCCGCACAAGGCCATGCGTGCGGACCACATTGCCCTGCAGGCCAGTTGGACCAAAGGGGGCCGTGCCCGCACGATCCCCATCACGACGCAGCAACAGCGTGAAGCCCTCTACCGGATTTCCACGTTCATCAAGGGACGTGGCTCGCTGATCCCGCCGAACCTCAGCTACGTCGAGCATATGAAACGCTACGAGTACCAAACCCATAAGGCGGGGTACCGTAACATTCATGGGTTCCGGCATGCCTATGCCCAAAAGCGCTATCAGACCCTGACTGGCCTGCCCTGCCCGCTCGCCGGCGGCAAACTCTGGAAGGACATGACCAAAGCCGAACAGGCTGCCGACCGCGCCGCCCGACGCCAGATTTCTGCCGAGTTGGGCCACGCACGCCTCAAGATCACGGATACGTATCTCGGGAGGGCGTTCTGATGAAACGTGCCGAAAGCTCTTACCTGATGGCCACCGACCAACGTAACGAACTCGCTGACCTGCTGTTCGAACCCGCTAGCGTCGCCGCCACCATCCACGAAGCCGCATCGCTGGGATTCCGGAACTGTCGCATCACGCAGGACGCCCCGTTCGACCTGTCCGACACCGATGCCGCCAAAGCCCTCGAAGAGTGGCTGGACCGGGAACAGTTCCACTACATGTGGCGCCCGGCCTTTGTCGTTCAGGACCCGTTCCGTCCCTCCATCGTCACCGAGTATCCCGAACTGGTCATCACCTGGTGATGCCCCTCGTGTTCCTGATCTGGATCTGCATCCTCCAGGCCCTCACCGCCAAAACCCGCCTTATGAGGTGGGTTTGGTTAGGTGTGGCTGGTGTCTTGCTTTTGTCTGCTTGGTGACATTCACGCCTTTGCTAGCATCAGTTTTGTGTCAACCGGCGACGAATTCTGGAAAGGGGTGAGTTTTCGGGGGCCCCAGCCACTGATCAATAAGGCACAACTAAAGAGAGCGACTAACCTTTGCTCCACCGAACCCCGGGTGCTATTGTAAGTTGAATCAAATATATTAAAGCGCTTCGGCGAGCAAAAAATTGCGTTAGAGACATGCATATCGAGCAGATTAAAATTGAAAATTTCCGGTTGCTGCAGGATTGCTGCATTGATTTGCGAGAAAAAACCACTTTGCTCGTAGGAAAAAACAATACTGGAAAGACTTCGTTCGCAGTATTGCTGGAAAAATTTCTCGAAAGACCGGACACGTTTTCATTCACAGACTTCCCGCTTGGCCTGCGCGAAGCTATTTTCAAGATAGACGCCGAGACGAACGTCGAAGAACTCACAATAAGAATGGTTCTTCGAATTGCCTATACCGAGACAGATGATCTGGGAATTCTCTCTGAGTTTATGCTGGACCTCGATCCAGACAGGCGACACGCGAACATTCTTTTCGAATGCACCATTGAAAAGAAAAAGCTTCTTCGCGTTCTCCCGGCAAACGAAACAGAGCGCAAGAAGTTCATCGAAAACAACCTTTCCGGAAAATTCCTCGACGTAAAAGTCTATGCATTTGACGATGACGGACATGAGGGTGAACAAGCGTACTATTTGTCTCACCGCAATCAGCTTGAGGAGAAGGAGCGCACCAGCCTTCGCGCCCTCTTAAATTTCCAAGTCATCCACGCACGTCGAAACGTTGCAAGCTCAGAAGATGCCGGGCGTGGTGCAAAACCGCTTTCTGCCATATCGACCAAATTCTTCCGTAAGCGAGATATTGAAGCAGATGCTGACGATGAGACTGAAGTGGACGCCAGCGCAGACAAGCCCGAAGCTGGTAGCATAGAAAAGCTTAGATCAACTTTGGCTGAAATTGACACACAGTTGGGCAAGCAGTATGAGGAGGTTTTCGGCAGTTTTCTAAAGAATTCACGCGATTTTCTAGACCTCGGCGACTTGAAAGTGGTCTCCAATATTCAGTCTCAGTCTCTAATAGAGAGTTCATCGCAAGTTATTTACGGCGACACAGACAATTTTCTTCCAGAGCACTATAGCGGCCTTGGCTATCTGAATATCTTGTATCTGCTCCTGCAAATCGAACTTTGCCGTGACGACTTTGCAAAGCGGGGGGCGCCGTTGAACCTCTTGTTGATTGAGGAACCCGAAGCTCATACGCACCCGCAGATGCAATATGTGTTTGCGGACAAAATCCGTGGCCTCGTATCAACCATACCCAGCTTACAGGCACTAGTAACCACGCACTCCTCACATATTGTATCGAAATCCGACTTTGAGGACATTCGCTATCTATCGAGATCGTCGGCCACTGGGCCGGTCTCTATCAAGAACTTTCATACCGACCTCAGCAAGGAATACGATAAGCTTGGCGCAGACGGAAAAGCGTTGTTCAAGTTCTTGAAGCAATACCTTACCATCAACTCGGCAGAGCTGTTTTTTGCGAATAAGGCAATTTTCATCGAAGGTACAACCGAACGCATCCTGCTCCCGTTGTTTATTGAGATGCACGATAAAGAGAATGAAGAAGCCGCCGAGACAGGTGGCTTGTCCTCTCAGAACATCTCCGTACTGGAAGTTGGTGCGAACGCGCGAGCGTTTGCACCTTTCCTTGAGTTCATTGGTGTCCGTACCCTCATCATTACAGATATCGACACGACCAAAGCCGAGCCGAATGAAAATACCGGCAAGCCGACCTATAAAGCGCATAAGGTCGAAGGCTCCACGCACACCTCAAATGAAACCCTCAAGCACTTCTTTTCGGCTCCGGCAATTGACAAGGTCGATGAGTACAAAGAATGGCACAAGCATCTGCTGAATGGCAAAGCCGCACCTAATGACGGGCACATCAAACTTGCCTACCAAATGGAAGAGAACGGCTATCATGCAAGAAGCTTCGAAGACGCATTCATCGCAAAGAATTTTGAGAAAATAAAAAATAAAAAAGATGAGTTGGAAGGGCTCAAAAACGTCCAGGACATCGATAATTTTGGCGGGAGCGATTATTACGCCCTCACGGAAAGAATTCTAAGTAAAAAATCTGATTTTGCGGGATCGCTTCTATATGCAGCGCTGGTTGAAGGCGAAACCTGGGAAACGCCCCAATATATAATGGATGGTCTGGAATGGATTCACAAAAAATGAGTCCGGTAGATCGAATTGCCGAACTCGTTTTCGGTGGTGAGAACTTTCTCCTTCAGGGCGGCGCGGGAAGCGGTAAAACCGAGAGCCTTAAAAGAGTTGTCCAAAAGGTGCTATCTGTCGATCAGAAGCTCAAAATCGCATGCATAACGCATACGAATAAAGCTGCCGACGAGATCGCTGAGCGTATTTCAGCTGACATAAAGGTCTCAACCATCCACTCATTTCTGGGCGGGATAATCTCGCCATACAAGCGGAACATTCAGCATGTTTTCCCGACCCTGTTCGAGCTTCCTGTTTTTGTTGGCTTGGGAGACGAAAACTATGGCGGAGACGAAAAGCTCAGAAAGTCCGAGGAGCATAAGCGCTACAAGAAGGCTTACGAGAAATTGGAGAGCCGCCGCCAAACTGTCCTAAGCGAACTAACTCCGAAGGTAACCGGGAAACGGGATTACGATAAGGACCCGGAGACATACATCGCACAGATGAACGAGTTGATCGCTGAGCTGAACCACGAAATCCGCGCAAAACTCGCAGCCCGAAAACCCGATGAATTCTTTTACAACGAAACCAAATTTGACAATTTCAACGAGCCATCATTCGGGCATGACGGCTTAATCGTTATTGCCTGCAAGATGTTTGATGAGTTCCCAATACTGGGAAAGATTGTGTCGGATCGACATGATTGCGTCTTCATTGATGAATATCAGGATACGAACGCAGACGTTATTCGCGTGTTATTACGCTGCCTACCCAAAGAAAAAAGAGCGACTATTGGTTTGTTTGGAGATTCCGAACAGGCAATTTACTCCAGCGGTATAGGGAGCGCTCAAGCACACATAGATGCAGAGGAAGTTGTTCTTGTCGAGAAGGACGATAATTACCGTTGCTCTCCTCAGGTCATAACCTTTGCCAATAAGTTTCGCACAGACGGGCTAAATCAAGAGATAGCTCTCAAAATTCTCGATGACGGGACGGTTGAAACCCGAGAAAGCCGACAGGGTAGCGTAATGCTGCTCTATGATTTCGCTCCAGAAAAAGTCGACACGGGCGATAAGGCACAAGATAAAGCGACCAATGCCGCGTTGTTTCGTAAAGCACTCGATGAGCTTGTTGCACAAGTCAGCCAAGATTTTCCGGGTTACGTACAGTTAAAGCTCACGAACAAATCGATTGCCAACGATGTGGGGTTTGGACGGCTCTATCAGATATTTGACGATCGGTACTCCGAGCCCCGAGACCAAATACGCAAAACGCTTGATAGACTGCAGTTCGACGAAATAGTTAATCTAACGACACTTCATCAGAGTTTACCCGGGGACAGGCGCGCCTACAATCGCTTGATCACTGGTCTTCGAAAGCGGGGATTTTCGATTTCCTCGGTCTCTGACAAAACCAAGCTTGACGAGATGCTACGTGCATTCACTGCCGAAGACCTTGCCGCTTACAAAGCTGTCGAATTCGCCGCAAAGGCCGGGTTGATAAAAATTTCAGAAAGCCACGCAGCTTTTCTAACGCGCCGTGACGAGTTGTTGGCACGCCTTAAGGACGATCCCGTATTCGCGGCTTTTGAAGCGCTACACGCTAGCGGTCATCGAACTAAACCGCAGATGCTCAAGGAAATTGAGGCTGCGCCCAAAAAGAACCTCGATGCAGATCTAATCGAATCCGAATACGACGACCGAGCCACCGAACTTAAGCAAAAGGCATTCTTCACTGCATTGTTTTCAGACGAACTTCGCTTTGATGAAGTTTTGTCCTTCTATGACTATGAGGAAAATGACGGTGGCTTCGCCACGATGCATAAGACGAAAGGGACCGGTATAGAGAACGTACTGCTCGTAATAGACGAGTACGGATGGACGACGGAATACGATTTTGTAAATTGTTTTACGGATGAGGCCCCATCTACGAAAAGAGATATTGCGTCGAGGAAGCTTCTATATGTGGCAGCTTCCCGAACGAAAAAGAACCTTGTTTGCGTCAGATTGATGAATGATAAAGCAGAGTTAGACCGAATATCTCCATATTTTCCAAAGTCAGTTCAGGTGAAACGCGCTTCTGATTAGGCGGAACAGTTTCCGCTTCAGTTGGACTTAGCCCCCGAACTGATCATCGCCTGGTGATGCCCACCCTGTTCCCGATTTGGATCTACATCCTCCAGGCCCTTACCGCCAAAGCCCGCCTTATGAGGTGGGTTTGGTTGGTGCTTCGTTCGCATTAGCACTAGCGAGTTGACAATTTATCGGCTTAGAAATCTGACATTTGGCTTGGACAAAAAAGCTTCCACAACCTATCGTTTTAGAAACGGACTTTGGTCTGGCTAATTGATATTGGGAAATAACTGAATTTAAATGCGTGTCCTCGTTTCAGCCGACATTCATCTTGGATCGCCGATCCGCTCGGCCGCGATGCGCAATCCGGAACTCGGCGATCAATTGAAACAGGCAAGCCGTGATACGTTCATTCGCATTGTCGATCTGGCCATCTCGGAGAACGTCGACGTGCTGGTCCTCGCGGGCGATATCTTTGACAACGACCAGCCGGACCTGAAAACCCGAGCCTTCCTGATTTCGCAACTGACGCGGGCTGCCGACGCCGGTATCTCTTCGGTACTGATCCGTGGCAACCACGATGCGCTTCTCGATCACCATGCCCACGGAGACTTGGGCCCGAATATTCATCTGCTGCACAAGGGTGAACCCAGCGTTGAAATCGCCGGCGTGTGGTTCCACGGGCTGTCGTTCGACAAAGCCCACTTGTCAAAGAGTTTCCTGCCCGACTACCCTGCACCTGTAGTAGGGAAGAAAAACGTCGGGCTGATGCACACATCCCTTGATGGCTCCCCCGGACATGATCCTTATGCCCCCTGCTCCGAGCAGGATCTGTTGGTCCATGGCTATGATCTTTGGTGCCTGGGACACATCCATGCACCATTCGAGCGGTCGTCTGGTTCGGTTCTCGCTGTCATGCCGGGTATCCCGCAGCCACGCCATTTCGGGGAACGCACGGGGGGCACTGTCGCGATTGTCGAACTTGGTGACGACACACCCGAATTTGAGCGACATCAGGTCGGACACCTGAGGTTCGTGGAATGCCCGCTGGATCTGACCGATTGTTCCGATGCCCCGGAAATTCTGAGATTACTTAGGAGCGAGCTTGAAGGCCTTCGGGATCCCGATCACCACACGGCGGTCCGCCTACGGGCGACCACAGCTCATCACACGGCTGACATGCTGATGGCCCTTGCCGACGAAGTGCTCGACAACATCGATCGCGTGTTTGTCGACAAAAACAAAGTGACGACCCCGAAGCAGCTGGTCGATGCAAGGGCGGATGACCTGGTGCGCCTGATGCAGCAAGAGCTTACCGAACCGGGCTTCCAGCTCGCCAGCAAAGAGATCCTCGAAGAACTCAGAAATGCCCTGCCTCGCGAAATCACCGACGAATTGGCAGAAGACGCTTTGGATGACCTTCTGCAGGAAGCCATAGGCGAAGTCACGCTGTCTCTGCACGCGGGAGCCGCGAAATGAGACTGAACCGACTTGATCTCATCCGCTATGGCCGCTTTGACGGTGCGGAGATTTTGCTCCCTCGTCCTACCGACGGCAACCCTGACGTCACGGTCATCTACGGGCCGAATGAATCCGGAAAATCCACGGCCTTCAACGGGTTTCTGGAACTTCTCTTTGGTATGAAATCCGGAACCCACCCCTACGCTTTCAAATTTGACCGCAGTGATCTTCTCGTTGGTGCAGAACTGGAAATACCCGGACGTGGAGCAACAGTCCTGCGCCGCAACGGCAAGCGCGCCCAGTCCCTGCTTGATCATCAGGACCGCCCTGTCGAAGAAACCATTCTATCGAGCGCGCTCCACGGGCTAGGAGAGGATGACTATGTCGAACGTTTCTCACTGAACGACAAAGGTCTTCGCGAAGGTGGTGAGCGGATCGCTGGCGCCAAGGGCGACCTGGGACAGCTGTTGCACGCAGGTGTGTCGGGACTGACCAATATGGCAGAGACGCTGGAAGCCATGACGGCACGTGCCGAGCAGTTTCACAAGAAAGGCGGGCGGAGTACCGCGCTCAAAACCGGCAAAGACCGGTTGAAAGAAATCAGTGATGCCCTGAAAACAACGCGATTGACCCCGGATCGTGAAAAAAGCCTTCGCCAAGACCGAGATGAGGCCCGAAAAGCATTCGAAGAGGCGGACGTCGAACTTGTCCGTGCCCGAAATCGCCAGGCAGCGGGTAAAGCTTCTCAGACATGGTACGAGCAGACTGAAAAAATTCGCAACATCGACGAAACCCTTGCTGATTATCCCGCAGGCCCGGATCTGAAAAAGGGCATGGTTGGGAACGTAGCCACACTCGTGACAACCCTGTCGGAGAAAGCAGAGAGTATCGCAAGCGCCGATGACAGAATTGCGCGCCATGAAGCGGTTATTTCAGAAAACGAGGCTGATCCGGCTGCCGGACATCTTGTGGCGGAACTCGCAGAGCTGGACCAAATCAGGATCGACGGAGCTTCCCTCACCTCGCGGGCGGACACGGCCAGATCGGATCTGGAAAAGCGCACGGGTGAGCGCGATGACGCGGCACGCCAGATAAAACAGATTCTGACGGCGTTGGCGCTATTTGACGAGCCTGTAGAGGCCCTGGTCCTGACGACCGAAGAACTGGAGACACTCGCAGATGCGGTACAGGCGTGTCAGACCACTGAAGGCGAGCTGCGAGCGGCATCAAACGTGTTGAAGACAGCACGCGATCAGTTGGGGGATGCTCCAGCCGAACCGAAGGACTTGTCTCACCTGCAGATCGCGTTTGACGCATGGCAGAAAGTGTCAGACGTGTCAGGCCTTGAACACAACCTCGCCTCGGAACGCGCCCGACTTGCCAAAGCGGTGTCTGGCCTGCCAGCCTCCTGGCAGACACTTATTGAGAACGGCCTGCCTGCTCGTGAAAGTCTCGATGAGGTCCTCAGGGAATGGAACACCCTGACTGCCAACATCGCGTCCGCCACCGAAGATTTGGAAGGCCGCGAAGCGGACTACAAAGCAGCGCGCGCGAAACGCGAAGCCGACGAAAGCGCACCGGATTCGATTGACGCGGCAGCAACGGAAGAAACTCGTCGTCAGCGTGACACAGCCTGGCAATCCCATCGTGGAAGTCTCTCCGACGAAACGGCAGAGCGTTTTGAGGAGGCCATGCATGCTGATGATGGCGCCCGAACGAATTATCTGATGGGCACGGAGGCGCGAAAACAACTTGCCAACTCGCGCGAGCTGGAAAGCACCGCAAAAGCCGCACGTGAGACGGCAAAAGACAAGCTCGAAGCCCTTACCGAGAAACGCGACGCCTTGACGAAGCGAGTTGGATCACTTGCAACAGCCCTGGGCTTTCCCGCCGATACGGGGCCGGCCGCGTTCGCCGCAAGACTTCCCGACCTGACGGCAGCAGCTGAGATCGCAACGGATGTTACGATTGCAGAAAATGCCTTGGAAGACGGCACTAAGCGCCGCAAGGCAGCCTTCGACGATCTGCAGGCAGCAGCCCGCCTTGTCGACATCGAAGGTGAAGAAAGTGACCTTCCTAAGCGGGTTGGCAAGGCTCTCACACTTCAGGAGAATGTCCGTCAGACATGGGAGAACTGGCGTCGCGGGGAACGTAACATTGCCGACTACGAGAAAGCCATATCTCAAGCCGAGACAGATCATAAAGCAGCCTTGAACCGCTTGGAAACGCTGACCTCGGCACTGCCTCTTCCGGATCGCTCGGCCACCGGCATAAAGACAGCGCTGCCGCAGCTGCGAACGCTGCAACAGCTTCACGGCAATCACAAAAGCCTGGCGGGGCGTGTTGATGCCCTCGAACGCGCCGTTGCCACCCTGGCAAAGAGTGCCACACGATTGGCGGAGATCCTCGGGGAGACTTTCAGTCCAAAAGACGATCCCCTCCCCGTGATCAATCGCGCTCGTGCGCGTGTAACCACAGCCGCTGAAGCGGATCGATTGAGAAAACGAGAACAGGAGCTTCTCGACAAGGAAGTGACAGGCCGGACGCGTGCACTTGCCGCGCGTGACGAAGCGCAAACCCAGTTGGAGAACCTGTTTGAAGGGCAAGGCGGTGGCAAACTCCCCCCAACGGAGCGAGCTGAACATTTGGCAGAACGCGACGAATTGCGACAACAGCGCGCGAATGCGGATCAGCTTCGCAGTGAAGCACGCAACGGCGTGGACCATACGCTCTTCGACGAAGAGTTGGCGCGTTTGCCGAACGCAACGCGAGAGGCAGAACTGCAACAAGAACTCGACGATGCGCAAACAGTACGAGATGCCGCTCGCGATCAGTCCAATGAAAAGAAACGCCTCTATGACGAGGCCTACAACGCCGCTGACAACAGCGCGTTAATCACGGAACAGGCCACGATCCTCGAAGAGTTGCGAAGCAGTGCCCGCCAGGCCGCTGCCGCAAAACTCGGGGTTCTGGCAGCACGGGGCGCGTTGAGAAGCCTGGCCGCCGAACGTCGCAGCACTATGCTCAAGGATGTGGAAGAAGCCTTCGTCACCATAACAGCCAAGGAATGGGAAAAAGTCGTGGTCTGGAGTGAAACCGAGGGCGAGAAGCTCGTCGGCATAAAGCCCGGCAGCGATCCTGTCCCGGTTGCAAGTATGTCCACCGGGACCATGGGCCAATTGTATTTTGCTCTGCGTCTTGCCGGGTATCGCAGTTTCGCCCGCGATCCAGGCCCTCTTCCCATGGTCCTTGATGATATTATGGAGACCTTTGATAACGCGCGTGCGTCTGCCACATTGAACCTCTGCGCGGAAATCGGTCGCAGCGGACAGGCCATCATTTTCACGCACCATGAGCATTTGGTGGAGCTGGCGCGTAAGAGCATTCCCGGGGTTTCCGTCGTAGAGATGCCACACTAGCATCCCGCTTTTCACTCTTTCACCTAAAGTCTGATGACCATGAAACAGGTCTTCAAAAAATAATTGTTTTCAGAACGAAGTCTTCGGCCACGTCCGGAATGTCAGCTTTCGGTCATGAAACCAGACGAGTGGACATTCACGTCGATGGAGGCTCTGGAAGGTTCCAGCCCTAAGCAGAAATTGCTATAATAGAATAAAACCTGCAGTTGCAATTTTTATATGGGACACTCAGGTAAATACTTTTCTAAAATTGGGAGTCCGCACACTACCTTCGAAAAGGGCGTTCCTTCCGGAAACGTCTTTGCGTCAATAGCTGTGAAAATCGCAACGATCATGGAAACCACTGCTACAGCCAGTGCGATTTTCGTAACCCGCTCCATCCGCCGTTGAGCCGCGATGCTTTCCTTGGTTCCCATAGCTGATGAAAGTTGATTTAGGAATTCACGAGTATCTTGATCTTCTTCCAGAAGCTGCCGCGAGAGCCGACCAAGAAACGATTTCAAGCCTTCCTTGATTTCGTATGGCTTCTTTTCATCCCAGTGACTTACCTGCGTAAAGCCACTCGCGTTCCACCGGAAAGACGCATCGTTCTCGGAAAGTGCCAGAACTTCGCGCGCGATAGATGGAACGCCGATGGATCGCCTAAAGAAGGCACTAATCTGCTCGACTTCACTTGCGGAAGGACGCGCCTTCGAACGCACCGACAAGGACTGACGAGTTTCCTTCAAGCTCCGCAATAGTTCACGAAGATAGCTCGCAAGCGCATATTTGGCGATAATGCCATTAAGGTGTTGTGTGGCGAAATAGGTTCGGTTGCCCAAAGAGTCGCCGCTGTAGATCTTTAGATCCTCTTCGGTCAATACGTCCCAGCGAAGTGCAACAGTCATATGATTTGGGATGTTGTCGCGACGTCCAGCATCGAACGAAAATCTCAAGGATGGCGCAGATGAAGACGTCCAACTGCCGAAGTCATTATCAATGTTGACGAAGCGAGACCAGTGGCCCCAGCCTCGGTCTTTCGCTGCGTCTTTGTCGAATGGCGTGAATCCGTCCAACAACAGAAATTCTACCGTTGGAGAGTGGCTGCTCTCACAATGCTCACTGAAAAAACCGGGAAAGTTTTTAGACAGCCACGAGATGCCGACCTTCCGGTATTTTTCTCTTATGTGCCGAACGCGTTCTTCCTTCACATGCTCGACCTGCATGATTGAATATGCGTTGGAGCGTCTTTTGGGAACGCGAGTCGTCTTCGCAGGCTCGTTTATTGCATTTGCGTATTCGAGAGACGCATCCTCTGTGAGAATAAATCCGACACTCAAGCAGGTAGTTGAAGGCGTTAGCTGCGAGATGTTGACTAGAAGGGAAGAAAATTCCTTCGGGAATTCGGCTGTATATCTTACGCCAACATATTTCTTGGCATCTTCGGGGCGATGCACCCAACCCAGCGGCATCGTCCCTTCGCTTCCGTAGAAACGCTGTTTCTTCAGCCAGGCAATGTTAGAGTCATCGCGCACCGGCACTCTTTCTCTGTCCCAGCCGATCTTCTCAAGCCCTTCATATAAAGCCTCGATTTCATTCGGGCCAAATATCTCGCTGACCATGATACAGCCGAGTTTGAGCGAAACCCCCGCATCAATTGCTGATTTGGCATTTCCTTCCGCATCACACTTGCTATCGTAGGCCTTATCTTCACCGTAGGGGTTGGGGATGGAATTAGGGAAGCGGGCGTGAAGCGGCCAAACCATCTTCCGCGCTCGCTGCTTCCACTTCGGCACTGGCCTTTTCTCGGAAATTGATGCGTCCTCTGACTTATCCTTTTCGATACTTGGTGTCTGCTCACTATCCATTGTATGTAAGTACGTTCAATTGTTGTGGTTGGACACGTCGTCCGCTCTGCGATCCAACAGACCAGATGCGATTCAGTTATCTCGATATGCGGCGGGCCACGTGTATCATGCAAGTAATGATGCACGCTTTACGCGAAAGCAGCAACGCTCACATGCCCGCTTCCACGGCTTTCAGGACCGGAGCAAGGTTCACAACAAGGTCAGTTGACGGTTGCGTATCTCTTCAAGTGCCACAACGTGCGCGTACCCGTTGTAGACATGCGAGAATACGATACTCAGAGACATATCAAGGTCGTCGCAGGTAACCAGAGTGTCTGACAGACCTTTCGCAGACCGACGAAGACGCAGTCGATGTGCCAACATTCGATAACGAGATAGATCGGCACGCAACTGCGCAAGTACGTCCCGTTCAATGACATCAAGTGTCCAGGAACGTTTCGGTTCGGCAAGGCAGTTTGCCTCGTTAATCTCGTTGGTACGATAGCCGTGACAGTCCGATGACGTCGCAAGCGCTTTGATCGCGCACGGCATAACGATGGGGCCACCGAGGAAGTAATACCGGGGATGTGACGGCCAGTAGCCTTGGAAGGTGACAGCCATAGCGTCACCCTCCGATCAGGATCAGATCGTGCTCAAGCTCGGTGATGTCGCCACCAAGCACCATGTCACGACCCAACCGTTCGTAATCGATATAGAACGCGAGGTTGCCGGGGACCTCGTAACACTCGGAGACGATCTCTTCGGCATAATCCCCCGCTGTCCCGCGATAGACGCGATAGTCGTCCCAGCGCCGGGACAGTTCACCGATGTCGTACCCCATGTCGGCCAGATGGCAGGCGATGAGATAGCGGTCTTCGTCGTCACCAAGCTCGTCCAGCAGGTCGAACCAGTCGGAGAGGTATGCCTGAGAGATGTTCAGGGCGCTGAACAAACGGGCATGATCGCCATCGATGTATTGGAGTTCGAACTCCTCGACCGGGTTCCCGCAGTCGTCCCGGAGTCCTTCGGCTTTAGACTGATAATCTTCCAGATCCTCGAAATAGAAGCCGACGGCACCGAGGTTGTAAGGCTGGGCGAAGTACGATGCCTTCGCCCCGGTGGTGGTCAGGACCGCGCTCATGCTGCGTGCTCCTGTTCGGCCTTGATTTTCCGGACCACGGTGCGGCCCTGGACCAGCGGCGTGTAGTTGATGATGAGGTTGAACCCGTCGCCGTCTGCGTGGCTCCAGCCGATCCCGATCTTGGTCCAGCGGGCTTTCTCTTTCTCGCCGACAACGTGGAAAACTTCGTGGGTCGGAGCTTTGGGTGCATTGGATTTTGCCATTGGTGGTGTCCCTTGTTCGTTTGTCCGGCCACCCCGTGCGGCCGGTCGCCGACGCTTCGGGTCGAGCCTCAAGGGACGCTGTCAAGAGATCTTCTCGGGAGACCGCTTGCGGCGGAAGATCTCTTGACAGCGGCACGGCTCGGCCCAGTCTGGCGACTGATCCGGCCAGCGGGGGGACGGAATTCAAAGGAATGGGAAACCCTGTGAAATCACCTGCGCACGCTCCGATGCCCACTGACCGCGCCCATCACGCGAGAAAGACGCTTCGTGCCCTCTTCAGGAATCGGGTAGACAGGAACACTGGTGCGAGACGCCATAAATCTGTAGGCAACCAAGCGGCAGAAATGGTAGAATCAGGTATGGCGAAAGTAGAAAAGACAGGCATGCGGTCGGCAAAAAACGGCCAATTCGTAACAAAACCGATTGGCAGTAACAAAGCCGCCAAGTTTTCTGAAGTCGAAGGGCTTAAAATGAGTTTGGCTTCAAAAGTGCTCACCCAAAAGGCATCCGCCAAAGGGCTGAAGGGCGACGCCTACCGCAGTGAGATCACCAAGGCCTTCAAGAAAGGCTGAACGTGGTACGTTACAACGCGGTCGAAGATCCACTCTGCTATCCCGGCACACACGTCCTCAGGAATATTCCGGACATTCAGGACCAGGACGAACTCGATGAATTCGAGCAGCTGATGTTCGATTCACGGGCTCAGGAAGACCTGCCGGAAGGCAATTTCGATTTCAAGCACTACAAGTCCCTGCACAGGCATTTTTTCCAGGACGTTTACGAATGGGCCGGCGAATGCCGAAAAATCCGTACCGGTAAGGGTCAAAACTGGTTCTGCTATCCCGAATACATTGAAAAGCAAGCCAACCGGCTTTTTCAGCAGCTAGCGGATCGCGAGTTCCTTGCGAACGAAGCGGATGAGGATGCATTTGCCGAAAGTGCGGCCTGGTTCCTTGCGGAAATCAACGCTATTCACGCGTTTCGCGAAGGAAACGGACGCATCCAACTGGTGTTCCTCACCATGCTCGCCCGCAATGCGGGCTTCGAGTTGAATGAAGACAACTTACGGCCCGAGGAGTTTCTGAACGCGATGATCCGAAGCTTCGATGGTGAGCTTGCACCGCTAACTGCCGAGATCCGGCGCCTCCTCTAACGCTCATGCTCCTGCTCGGATTCTTCGCGCAGATATTCGTCGAGCATCCTTTCATAGGCGATGTCGCGTTCCCGCTGCGAAATCATCTCGCCGTTGGGTCCGGGGACGGGTCTATCAGGATCATAATCCTGTCGGTCAGGACGAAGCGCTTCGATCTTCTCGCGGACTTCGGTCGGCAAGACGCGCATCTTTTCTCGCTGATCCTGCTCGCGGATTTCCTGCATGCGCTGGTTAAGAATGAGATCCCCGGCGATGCGTTGCACCTCCGGTGAGATCTTCCCAGCTGCCTGAAGCGCTTCGATCTCTCGATCTGAGTACTCCTGCATGACGGCACGCTCAACGACGCTCTGCTCGAAAGCGGCAATCCGGGTGCTGTTCACCCCGTCGCCGATTTCTCCATAAGCATTGTCCAGCGCCTGCTCGTACCAGGGTTTTTCGGAATGTTCGGGCGTGGCGGGTTTCCTGTTGGTCTCAGGACCGCTACGCGGAGCTTCATAAGCAGGTTCAGATAGAGACGCGGCTTCCAGCCGGTCGAGTTTCCTGTCTTGCCAGTAGCGGTGATGTTCATCCCGCTCCTCGGGCGTCATATCGGGAGACACCACCGGTTCCGGTGGCCAGGTCTCCCGACGCGAAAGCAAAGGGTATTGCTGACCCTCAAAACTGTCGGGACTCTTCATTTCCTTTTCCCCTCTTACGCGCCGCGCGTGTTCACGCTTGTTCCGGCGCTCCATCGGATCAGGGCCGCGATGCCGGGTCGGTACCGCCCCTATGCCTCGGGCCTTGTAGCTGCGGTGATCGACCCTGTGGGCCGATCCGATCTTTTCCAGAATAGTGTTGGTCAGGTCCGCCCAGTTCTTGCGCACCTGTTTGACGAACGCCCGCTGTTCCAGCGCGACGATCTTTCCGCCAAACCCGTCTTCCTCAAGAACTCGGGTTGTCAGCAGGATATGGACATGGGGATTGTGGTCCGTGCCGTCTTCGTGGATGGCTATGTCCGCCACACAGCCAAGGTCTACGAAAGGTTTGACGAAGGCCTCCAACAGGGCAGGACGCAGCCGCTCGGGGACATCTCGCGTGATGGCCGCTTCAATGGATTTGGCCAAACGCGCATCGCGCCGTTTGGCGGTCATGTCCACCCTGTTCCAGAGATCGTTTCGTCGCGCCGCCCACGGCGGCGCTCCTTCCGGCAGGAGGATCTTCGTGTACACCACGTCTTCGCGGTTCTTGAAATCGACGTGCCGCTGTTCCCGCTCGGACCACAAACGCTCTCCGGCATTGTAGGCTGCTGTGGCAACCGCGATCCGTTCGTTCCCGTCCGTGTTGCGCCGGGCAAGATTGTCAATGTGGCAATGGATGTTGCCATCCTGCATGCACACCACCCTCTGCTATCCCAAATCCGTTCCGGTTTGCACGGCGCGGGGGTTGCAAGGGGGATTCCCCCTTGCCGCACTTCGGCGTTTGGAGCGCGGCCTTAAGCCCTCGCCGCGCTCTGAACGCCGCAATGTTGGCCAACCTGTAGTACAGGTCGGGCAACATGTAAGTGCGCTGTACAACTAGCTACACGTATTTGTTGACTCTTTTCAAGGTTGTCGAATAATCGCATTGCAATCCATGAGCTAACTGGGGGTGTTCATGGCGAAGAACCCGTTTGACCTCGGGGACATGCTTGGCAACGAAATGCGAGGTGTGACCACCGGAGCGAAATTCGGAATGAAATTCGGTCGTGGGCTGGCCAGTTGGAATCTCAAACGCCGACTTCAACAGGAAGGCTTTGATCCGATCACCATTGAGGCGGCGACAGAGGCTGTAGCCGCTGGCCGCGATCCCAGACCCATTCTGGAACAAGCGCAACAGGCTTACGCCCTCAGGGATAAACAGGAGGCCATGCGGCGCAATCCGCCGCCCATCCACGGGTCTTCCCGCTGGGCAACACGGGAGGACGTTGTGCAAGCCGGCCTGTTCAGGCAGGCAAGCGGACGAACCCTCAATCTTGGTCGTTTCGATGGCATGCCGATCAATTGGGACGGCGAAAGCCATCTTCTGACCGTCGCCCCGACCCGAACTGGCAAGAGCGCCATGCAGGTTATCCCGAACCTGCGAACACACGGCGGCTCGGCGGTGGTTCTCGATCCCAAAGGAGAGATTTACGAGCACACCGCTGCCTGGCGATCTCAGATGGGTCCTGTTTACGTGCTGAACCCGTTTGCGGTCGAAGGCATTCCGGAAACCGACGCGTACAATCCGCTCGATAGCGTGATTGACAGCCAATCAGCGCTTGAAATAGCCGAGATCCTCTATCCACGCACCAACGACGACAAGCAGCAATTCTTCGAAAACGAGGCAGTTGGGTTTTTAGCGGCAGCGGTAGAATTCTCCGCACGATTTGCACCGCCAAGTCATCGCAATCTCGGCACCTTGCGTGATGCGCTATCCACACTGGATGGGCAGTTTCATGGCCTTTTGAAAGCGATGAGCAACGAGATTTTGCCGCCTTCAATCCGGAATGCCGCCCGAAATTTTCAGACAAAGTCGCGCGATACGGGACAACCCCGTGTGCTGGACAGCCTGAACACCCATCTACGCATCTGGGATACGCCGGGACTTCGAAAGGCGACCAGCCGCTCAGGATTTGACTTTGCGAAGCTCAAAGACCAAACGGCAACCGTCTACCTCGTCCTGCCGTTCTCGAAGATCACTCCCTTCTCCACCTTTGTCCGGATGGTGTTCGCCGCAGCGCTAGATGCGATGGTTCTCACACCGAAGAAACCGCACACACCGGTCCTGTTCGTGCTTGATGAGTTCCTGTCACTCGCACCGGATGAACGATTTGTCTCGGCTCTCAGAACCCACGCCAGCGCTGGAGTGCGCCTGTGGTTCTTTCTCCAGGACCTGCCAACGCTGGAGCAGAAATATCCGACGACGTGGAAATCATTTCTGCAGGTCGAAGCCAAGACGTTTTTTGGCACGGACGATCCCTACACTGCAGACCTGATTTCGACCTATCTCAGTGACCGCACAATCGCCTACGACATTCCGAATATCTCAAGCACGACAACAGCGGGAGCCTCTCCTTCCGCCGGTTATTCCATTTCTGAAAACCTTCATCTGACGGCCAGAAGATTGCTAACGCCGGACGAAGTTATTGGTTTTCTCCGAGGTTCGGCCCAAGGGCGTAAGGCCATCCATTTTTTGCGAGATCTCAGCCATCCACTTCAGACCGATCTAACACCCTGGTTTCATCAGCAAACCGTCGAGGAGCCACAATGACGCCAACTCCTATTAAAGTTAGCCGCCATCCTGTTTGGCCGACCGTCTTGATTATGATCGCCGGAGCTGAACTGGGTGCTGTCTGGGCTCTGGTCCTCACGTTTCTCGCGTCTATTACCGCTCTGACAGTGGGAGGCCCTGTTGCAATGCTCATACTGGGGCCCCTTGTGATCGCGTTTTATGGAGTGGGAACCGTCTTTGTGCTGGTTGGCACCCCAATTTGGGCCTTCGTCGGTGGACTGCTGTTTACCGAGCTGACGATAGGGCAAACCGGAACCCCGGCCAGTAGGCTTGGCATGATGTTCATGACCAAAGATCATCCACTGGCACAAACGGTTCAGGATATGGCACAGAAGCTCGGCTTACCTCCGATTGCCTACGTAGGCTGGTACGCAAGCGACGATATCAATGCTTTTGCAATGGGAACCAATCCCAACAATGCGATGATCGCTGTCAGCAAGGGAGCCATCGAAAAGCTTTCTCGCGAACAGATGGACGCCGTGCTGGCACATGAGCTTGGCCACATCGCCAGTAAGGATATGGCGCGCATGACCTATGCCTGCGGGATACGCGATGCTTTAACGTTTTTCCTGATTTTCCGGGGACTGAAGAAAATAGCCCGATGGGTGTTCACACCCTTTTCCGAGTTGGAACTGCTGAGATTCTCCCGCAACAGAGAGTTTACAGCTGATGCGATTGCCGCTCGCCTCACCTCGGCAGAGGCGATGATTGCTGTTCTTCAAAAGTTGAAGGCATCAGAAATAGCTCCGCAAACTCATCACCAGGCAATAGTCATGATGTCAGCGCCCAGCGTTGGTACATGGCTTTCGACACACCCAACACTCGATGCTCGCATTGCGAAACTTGAAGCCTCGTTGATAGCGACAAGCACCGAGGAACAACCACAGCAACTGCCGGAGCCTTCGCCTCAGCCAATTTCGAGTTGAGATTAAAAGAGCGCTCTGCTAGCAGGAAGCATCACGCGGACGTGGTGGAATCGGTAGACACAAGGGACTTAAGTCAAAATTGAGTGCTCCGGTGGAAACACCGGATGTAGAACTGCTCAAATTCGGGGAACCCTGTCAGATGGCAATCCCGAGCCAAGCCTCGCAAGAGGAAGGTGTAGAGACTAGACGGGCAGCACCTAAGGCATTTGCTACGGTGAAGGTATAGTCCAGACCACAAACGCCGGAAGGCGGCGGCGAAAGCCGTAGCTGGTAAGAAAATCCCTCGGCCCTAGGCTGTGCGGGTTCGAGTCCCGCCGTCCGCACCAATCTTCAAAAAACCTGCATTTCTCTAAATCGCTCGTTGCAACGAACAACGCTTTCGAGCGTGTTCGGCTCTCTGTCGACTAGCTATATTATGTAAATAGTTGCTAATAGTTTTTACTTGTGTCAAGATTCATAGAGAAAATATGGAGGTGTTGACATGAATTTTTCACTTGGGAAAAAACTGGAGGAGTATGTCGCTGAGCAAATTGCCAGTGGTCCTTACAACAATGCCAGCGAAGTTGTCCGTGATGCCTTGCGGCTGCACGAAGAGCATTATCTGAAGCTGGAAGTCCTGCGTCGCGATGTTCAACAAGGCGTCCAGTCCGTAAAATCAGGTCGGGTCAGCCGCGCAAGCGCCGACGAAGTGATTGCCAAAGCCAAGCAACGAAAGCAGGCTTAGTGCGGAATTTCTTCCTTTCAATAGACGCCGAAACCGACATCCAGGACATCTATATTTTCTCAGAAGAAAAGTGGGGCGAGCAACAGGCTCAGACCTATGTTTACGATCTTTATGAGGCCTTCAACACGATAGGTGACAATCCCCGAATGGGGCGCTTACGTCGCGAACTCGGGGACGGTATTCGAAGCCTCCCCCACGGCTCTCATGTTGTTTTCTTTATGGAGTGGCAGGGCGAAACAGCCATTATGCGTGTCCTGCACAAATCTCGCGACTACGAAGAATTGTTTGAAACTTACAATCCGGCGCCGAGCATCAAAAGCAGTAAATATGGGAAATAACTCGAACCAAAGAACGCTATTTCGCCTTTGAAAATGCTCTCTTTCTGTAGAATCTTATGATTTTCTCTTGAATATCTAATTCCTTGGTTTTGAGCACTATGAGTTTATCTATTGCCTCGTCGCGAACCTTATTGTTTCCCTTACACCCTTCAAGCTCACGCACTAAGCTTCGAAGCTCATCGATTATCTTCATTGCGCGGGCTATATTACTATCCAAGGTTTATGCTTCGTAATCTGTGTCCTCATCCAAGATGTCCTGCATAAGATCATCTTTGGTTTCTCTTACTTTTTCCAATTGGTCTCTTAAATCGTCAAGCAAGGCCTCACCGGATTCGTTATCCTCATCCGACAACCTATCCTCTAATTCTGAAATCTCATTCTCTAACTCTTGCTCCTTATCCAAAAGACGAGACAATATTTCTTTTAGATCGCTCATGCATTGGCTCCACAGCTGGAGTGACTTCACAATTTGAGATTGTAAAGCTACCACATATAGTTTGACAGTGTGAATACATAAATGATCGGATGAAAAGGCAGTTTCGGAACGCGTGAAAAGGTACCCATTGAACCTTGGAATGCCGATGTGCGCAATTTTCGTCACTTATTAGGAAGGTTTCGCCAATCCAAAAGCCTTACTCAGCCAAATGAACCGACCGGTGCGCATTCCGCTTGGCGTGCTCGATGATCTGTTTCTTCGATTTGGCCTTACGCTTCACGTTCACAGCTGCTGCGCTGATGCTGGTGGCGATGTGTGACGCGTAGTACTTCTCGATCATTTCCACGCTGGTCCGGCAGTTTTTGGCAATCTGGTAGATGTCTGCACCTTCCATTAAACGCAGGCAGATGTAGGTGTGCCGCAGGCTATAAGCCGTTCGCCTATTCCCTTCCCGGTCGAACTTGAGCTTTTCTTCGTCCAGAATGGCATTGAACATAATCACGTGGTTACCCGGAAATACCGGATCATCCGGATTCGGCAGGTTGCGTTTCAGTAACCGCTCGAACGGAAAGACTGCATTGGGCGTGCTCTTACAGTACCCGACCCCACGTTTGCCCCTTACCTGAATGAGCAGGATGGTTTCATCGGTTTCCTCGTCGTGGACGATTTCGACATCCCGGACCTGAAGCCGTTTGGCTTCGTCCGGCCTGAGGCCAGTATTGGCCAAAAATAGTACATAATCGTGCAGCTGTTCAGCATGCCATTGATACCGCCCATCGCGGTGCCGTTCGGCACGTTTTCGCGTGGCGGTGTAAAGCTGTTTGTATTCGTCTGCTGAGAACCAAGCCCTGTGAGAAATTTTCTCGGCGGAGCGATACGGCATAGACAGATCCGGCAGGTGGGTGAGCCAGCCGTGCCGTATGGCCGTCTTGAGCACCTGACGAAGCGTGACGATCTCCTGATGCAACGTATTCTTCGCGGGTGGTTTACCTTCCGAGGCTGTGTTGTGGCGCATGACACGATATTCCTGCACCTTGCCTGACGTCACTTCCGATAACCCCAACTCGCCAAAAAACGGCAATAGGTAAAGCCGCAGGCGGCGTTCGTTCCCCGCTACATAAACCCGGTTGCGGGCTCCCCCGGTCACAACGTCGTATTCCTCAAGGTAGCGTTTCGCCGCTTCTTTGAAGGTTCGCTCGTCCTTAAGCGTTCCGCCTTTTTCCTTGGCCTTCAGCCGGAAAAACCAGTCCTCGGCGATCTCCTTGGCCAGAGAAAGGCTTTCCTCTCCCGTACTGACGCGCCGGTTCTTGCCCATGAGGTAAGTGGAACATTGCCATTTCCGGCTGTTTTCCCGCCGGTAGATGCTGACTTTTCCGCCCAAAATGGTGTGCTTTTCCATCTTTGACTCTCACCCTCACTTTCCGGCTTTTATTCTACCAGACTGTGTAACAGATGTGTAAGTCAGATACGGATGAAAATGATCACGAAAAAGAGACTAAGTTATTGAATTCATGGTGCCCATGATCGGAGTCGAACCGATACTGGAAGGATTTTAAGTCCCTTGTGTCTACCAATTCCACCACGCCCGCTTTTCCCTTCCCCTAGCTCTCCTGCCCGAAAAGCGCAAGAAGGCACTGCCGCTTTTCAGCGCATAGGCGGGAAGTTTCCCCGTCAGCCTGATTTTGCGGGAACAGAAGCTGGAAAATAGGCGCTTTGGGCGGTATGAGAACAGGTAACGGATAATTGGTGCCGAACGGGGCCTTGTGGGCTTAGAATGGCACCGGATAATTGTGAGACACGGTAAACCCCATGGTCAGCTATATCGACGCTTCGGAAGCCCCTTTGAAAAACACGGGTCAGGTACGTTTGTACGGCCCTGAAGATTTTGAAGGCATGATGCGCGCCGGACAGCTGACAGCTGCCTGTCTGGACGAGCTGGCCGACATCGTCAAACCGGGCACGACCACCCAGGAAATCGACGACTTCGTCTACCAGTACGGCATGGATCACAACGCCATTCCGGCGACGCTGAACTATCGCGGCTACACCAAGTCCTCCTGTACGTCGATCAACCATGTCGTCTGTCACGGCATTCCCAACGACAAGGCCCTGCGCGAGGGCGACATCGTCAACATCGACGTGACCTTCATTCTGGACGGATGGCACGGCGATTCCAGCCGCATGTATCCGGTCGGCCAGTTGAAGCGCGCCGCCGAGCGCCTGATCGACGTGACCTATGAATCGCTGATGCGCGGTATCGAGGCTGCCAAGCCGGGCAACACCACCGGTGATATCGGTGCTGCCATCCAGACCTTTGTCGAGGCTGAACGCTGTTCGGTCGTGCGCGATTTCTGCGGGCACGGTCTTGGTCTTCTGTTCCACGACACCCCCAACATCCTGCATTACGGGCGTCCTGGCGAAGGCGTCGAACTGAAGCCGGGCATGATCTTCACCATCGAACCGATGGTCAATCTGGGCCGTCCGCACGTGAAGGTTCTCAGCGACGGCTGGACGGCCGTCACGCGGGACAGGTCCCTGTCCGCACAGTTCGAACATTCCATCGGCATCACGCCTGAAGGTTGCCAGATCTTCACCACGTCCCCCAAAGGCATCCACAAGCCGGGCCTGCAGACGGACTGATTGTTCGGCCTGAGATCCGTTTACCGGCGATGCGCCGTCATCTGACAGCGGCTGACGCAGGAGCTCATGAAAGAGACGACGACCGCCAGTGAAGCACCGGCCGCAACCGGCAGCGACCACAAGGGACACCGCCAGCGGCTGCGGGAACGATTTCGTAAAACCGGCGAGCAGGGTCTCGCCGATTATGAACTCCTGGAATTCCTGTTATTTTCCGCCCTGCCCCGCCAGGATACAAAGCCGATCGCCAAAGCACTGCTTCAGCGCTTTGGTTCCTTTCCGGCAGCCCTTGCCGCCCCCAGGGAACGGCTCAAGGAAATTCCGGGGCTGTCCGACATCAGCATAGATGCGCTTCAGGCGGTACATGCATCGGTCATCCGCTTTCACAAGGCCGGTCTGGAAAAACGGCAGGTGCTCGACAGCTGGCAGAAGGTCATGGACTACCTGCAGGTTTCCATGGGGCTGGCCCCGGTAGAGCAGTTCAGGATCCTGTTTCTCGACAAGAAAAATGCGCTTATCGCAGATGAGGTTCAACAGACAGGCACGGTTGATCACACCCCGGTCTATCCGCGCGAAGTGATCCGGCGTGCCCTGGAGCTTTCGGCAACGGCCCTGATCCTTGTCCACAATCACCCGTCGGGCGATCCGACCCCATCACGCGCCGACATACAGATGACCAAGAAAATCGTCGATATTGCCGGCCCACTCGGGATCGAGGTGCATGACCATATCATCGTTGGTCTGCGTACAAACGTCAGCTTCCGCAGCTTACAGCTGATTTGAGCTGTTCGAGCAACCGGCAGGCCAAGTCTTGGGGCCCGTACAGCTAAGCTCTTTAAGACTGTTTGCAAAACCGGATCGGGAGTTTCGAGACTTTACCCTTAATTTACTTAGAATTTGCGGCATTCCTTAACCCAGATCGACAATACTCGGGCCAAAGAAATCGGGCTCGTATATGTACAATTCGTCTAAAAACTCCGGCGGACAGATAGCAAACGCGATCATTATTCCGATGGTCGTGATCGTCATGATATCCGTTGTCGGTATTTTCGGCCTGTTGCACTGGTCTGCCCGCCTGTCGGACGAAACCGCTGTCGAATCCCAGAACAAGCTCATTTCCGGCGCTTTGCAGCTGACCCAGAATTACATGGTCAAGCAGCAGAACGGCGTCGTGATCTGGGACGAAGCCTATCACCGGGTCAATCAGATCAACCCGGACGAAGGCTGGATCTACAACAACCTGATGCACTGGCTGTTTCAGAACCACGGTTTTTCCAAGTCGATCCTGATCAACCGCGATTACGGCGTGCAATATGTCTACGCGCAGAACCACACCAACAAGTGGATGACGCAGGAGTTGCTTCAGGAACTGAAGCCCGCCGTTGCCAAGGTGCGCGCCCGCTACATCATTTCCTTCCGCCGCACACCATCCGGGCTCTACAGTTTCATTCCGCAAAGCAGCGACGCGCGCCGGTCGATTGCCGAAACCGGCCTCGTCTCCCTGGCGGGCGAACCGTATCTCTTCAGTGCCGCCGCCATCATGCCGCAGATCCAGTCGATCTCCCGGGTCCGTTTCCCGCCGTCAGTGCTGGTAAGTCTGGTACCCTTGAGGGGTGAGAAGCTGACGGAAATCTCGGAAATGTCTCGCCTTGACGGGTTTGTTCTCGCCAACAACCAGACCCAGCGCGATGGCGTCGGCAGGTTTCAGCTGAAGTCCCCGCTTGGACAGGATGTCGGCCTGATCGCCTGGCAGACAACCGAGCCCGGCAGCCAGATGATACGCCGGATCAATCCGTTCCTGGCCTTGGCGGCGTTCATGATTGCGGCCGTGGTCATCGCCGTGACCATCTTCACCCGCCAGATGACCAAACGTCTTGCACGCAGCGAAGCCAAGGCAGTCCACTCCTCGCGTCATGATGCCTTGTCCGGACTGCCGAACCGCGCGCGGTTCCATGCACTTTTGACGGACACGCTGGACGAAAGCGTTGCCAAGGGAACGAATACGGCCGTCGTCTACATCGACCTCGACCATTTCAAGGACATCAACGATACGCTTGGCCATTCCGCCGGCGACAAGGTGATCACTGCGGTCGCCCAGAGACTGCAACGCGTCATTCCCGAAACCGGGATCGTTGCGCGCATCAGCGGCGACGAATTCGCGATGGTCATCAAGAACTGCGAAGATGATGTCTGGCTGGAATACATCCTCGACCAGGTGCAGGACGAAATCGGCCGTCCGATCATGATCGGGCGCCGTGAACTTCACGCCAGCCTCTCGATGGGCGCTGCCATTGCCCCGCGCGACGGCAACGATCCGGACGAGCTGCTGCGCAAGGCCGATATCGCGCTTTATGATGCCAAGGCGAACGGCCGGAACCGCCGTTCCTTCTTCGAACCGAACATGGAACATCACGTCCAGTCCAAGGACCGGCTGTCCCGCGAACTTCGGTTGGCGCTCAAGAACGACGAACTGACACTTGCCTACCAACCGCAGTCCGACACATCGGCCAAGCGGATCGTCAGCGTCGAAGCGCTGGCCCGCTGGACCAAGGAAGACGGCACCGTCATTTCCCCGGCGCAGTTCATTCCGGTGGCCGAGGAAACCGGCCTGATCAACGAACTGGGTATCTGGGTGCTCAACAAGGCTTGTGCCAAGGCGCACGAATGGCCCGGCATCACCGTTTCGGTCAACGTTTCGCCAAACCAGTTCAAGCATCCGCGGTTCGTCGAAAAGGTGATGGCGATCCTTGCCGCCAACAACCTGCCGCCACAGCGCCTGGAAATTGAAGTCACCGAAAGTGTTTTCGCGGGCCGCAACGATTCGGTGCTGAAGGCCCTGCGCAGGCTGAAGAACCTGGGCGTGAAGGTTGCGCTCGATGATTTCGGGTCTGGTTATTCCAGCCTCAGCTACCTGCGCCGCTTCCCTTTCGACACGCTCAAGATCGACCGGGATTTCGTTTCCGACATGAACGGCAACGCCGAAGCCGAGGCCATTCTGGTGTCGATCATCCAGCTCGGCAAAGCGCTTGGCATGACCATTGTTGCCGAAGGCATCGAGACGCTGGAACAGATCCGTTTCCTGCAGGCACACGACTGCAACCGAATGCAGGGCTACTACATTTCCCGCCCGCTGACGGACACCGCCCTGACGGCGTTCCTGGACGAATTTCACCGCGTCGGTACGCCCGGTTACGGTACAGACCTGAGCTATCAGGTACGCGCGGCGGAAGCTTGACGACACTTCGTACGGGCAAATGCCTGCCCGTCAGCCCTTCGATTTGTTCTGGAACGACCTTTAAACGCTACCAGGCTCAAAGACCCAGCAACGGACGGAGCCTGGCGGCAAACCCGTGAAAGCTCGCAAAGGGAGCCGTCTCGGCCAATGTCAGCCAGTCCTGCTCTACCCCGGCAGCCAGCTTCAGGCCAGCGTGACCGAATTCCGCACGCACCATATCCTTGAACCAGGCAACATGCTGCGCTTTGCGTTGGCGTTGCAAGGCATCACCTGACGCGATGTGCGCATGGTGGCGCGTCCAGTGGTCAACCAGATCATCAACACCGCTGAGGGTTTGCGCGGAGACTTCGCACACAGGCACCTTCCACCCTGCAGTGCTGTCGGTATCGCTCAACGACAGGGCGCCCGCGACATCCGAGGCAGCCCGACGGGCAAGCACACCCATATCTGCCTTAGTGACAGCCACGATATCCGGCAGCTCCATGATGCCGGCCTTCATGAACTGCAGACTGTCACCCGATCCGGGCTGGATACACAGAACGACCGTGTCGACAGCCTGCTTCAGATCCCCTTCCGATTGTCCGATACCAACGGTTTCAACGATCACGCAGTCGCACACGCACCGGAGAACGGCAATTGCCGCAACTGCATGATCGGAGAGGCCCCCGAGGCGATCCCGCGCCGCCATGGAGCGGACGAAGACGCCATCGTCGGATGGATCGGTTTTCAGGCGGGTTCGGTCACCCAGAAGGGCGCCACCGGTCACCGCGGAAGACGGATCGATGGCCAGCACAGCCACAGTCTGTCCTGCCGTCCGGCATGCCTTGATGAGCGCGTCGGTCAGGCTGGATTTGCCAACGCCGGGCGGACCGGTGAGGCCCAACACTTTCGCGGAGGCTTCACCGGCGGCCGAATCCAGAAAAGCGGCGGTTTCGGCATCCTCCGCATGGCTTTCCAGCCGGCTGAGAACCCGCGCGAGCTGCCTCTTACCACCCGCGCGCAAGACGTCCAGCTTGGGGTAGGCATCGCTCACACCGCACTCCCCTTGGCCTCGACCGGAGTTTTCCGCCCCATTCAGCTTCCGGACTTGAACTTCAAGGCCGCCTGAGCTGCTGCGAGGCGGGCAATCGGCACACGGAACGGTGAGCAGGAGACATAGTCCAGACCGACGCCTTCGCAGAAGGAGATCGAGGCCGGATCACCGCCATGCTCCCCGCAAATGCCAAGCTTGATGTCGGGACGGGTCGAGCGGCCGCGTTCAACGCCGATCTTGATAAGCTCACCCACGCCTTCCTGATCGAGAGAGACGAACGGATCCTGCTCCAGCAGGCCGCGCGTCTGATACGTCCCCAGGAAGGAAGCCGCATCATCGCGCGAGATACCGAAGGTGGTCTGCGTCAGATCGTTGGTACCGAAGGAGAAGAACTCGGCAGACTGTGCGATTTCCGCCGCTTTCAGGGCGGCGCGCGGCAGTTCCACCATGGTGCCGATCTGGTATGTCAGTTCCGCTCCGGTTTCGCTCATCACGGCTTTTGCCATGGCCTCGATGCTCTGGCGTACGAGGTCGAGTTCTCCCTTGAGGCCGACCAGCGGAACCATGATTTCCGGAACCACCGGTGCGCCGGTTACCTTGGCAGCCTCGACAGCCGCCTCGAAGATGGCCCGGGCCTGCATTTCGGCGATCTCCGGATAGGAAACCAGCAGACGGCAGCCGCGATGGCCGAGCATCGGGTTGAATTCTTCCAGTGCCAGCGCCCTGTCGCGAAGCAACTCCGGATCGGCACCCATGGCTTTTGCGACGTCCGCCAGTTCCTCTTCCGATTTCGGCAGGAATTCGTGCAGTGGCGGATCCAGCAGACGGATCGTTACCGGCAGGCCGTGCATGATTTCGAAGAGATTGGTAAAGTCCTGCCGCTGCATCGGTAAGAGTTTTGCAAGTGCTGTCCGGCGTCCGGCTTCGGTCTCGGCCAGGATCATCTCGCGCACGGCAATGATACGCTCGCCTTCGAAGAACATGTGCTCGGTGCGGCAAAGGCCGATACCTTCAGCGCCGAACTCCCGCGCAACCTTGGCGTCTTGCGGCGTTTCCGCGTTGGTGCGCACGCGCATGCGGCGCACCTTGTCGGCCCAGCCCATCAACGTGCCGAAATCGCCGGAGAGCGTCGGCTGAAGCATCTCGACCTCACCAACCAGAACCTGTCCGGTGGCTCCATCGATGGTGATGATGTCACCTTCCTTCAACTGCCGTCCGGCAGCATTGATCACACCGTTGCGATAGTCGATCCGCAGCATCCCAGCCCCGGCGACACAAGGCTTGCCCATGCCGCGCGCCACTACGGCCGCGTGGCTTGTCATGCCGCCCCGGCTGGTCAGAATACCCTCGGCCGCATGCATGCCATGGATGTCTTCCGGGCTGGTTTCCACGCGAACAAGAATGACCTTGCGCCCTTCCGCCTTGGCTTTTTCCGCCTCGTCGGAGGAAAAGACGATGGCACCGGATGCTGCGCCGGGAGAGGCCGGCAGGCCGGTCGTGATCACATCGCGCTTTGCTTTCGGATCAATTGTCGGGTGCAGGAGCTGGTCGAGCGCAGCAGGCTCCACGCGGCCAATGGCCTCTTCCTCACCCAATAGCCCTTCGGCTACCATGTCGACCGCGATCTTCAGCGCCGCCTTGGCGGTGCGCTTGCCCGACCGGGTCTGCAGCATCCAAAGCTTGCCCTTCTCGATCGTGAACTCCAGGTCCTGCATGTCCCTGTAATGGGCTTCCAGCTTGGCACAATAGGTCTGGAATTCGGCAAATGCCTCCGGCATCAGCGCTTCCAGCGACGGGCTGGAAGACCCGGCCCCGATGCGGGCCTTCTCGGTGATATCCTGCGGTGTCCGGATGCCGGCAACCACGTCCTCGCCCTGTGCATTGACCAGGAACTCGCCATAAAGGGCGTTTTCGCCTGTGGAAGGGTTCCGGGTAAAGGCGACGCCGGTCGCGGAGCTCTCGCCCATGTTGCCGAACACCATGGCCTGAACGTTGACGGCAGTTCCCCAGGACGACGGCAGATCGTGCAGGCGGCGATACGTCACGGCACGCGGCACCATCCAGGAACTGAAGACCGCGCCAATCGCGCCCCAGAGCTGCTCCTGCGGATCCTGCGGGAACGGCTTTTCCAGTTCTTCTTCCACCAGCGCCTTGAACTTCTCGATGATGCCCAGCCAGGCATCCGCATCGATTTCGGTATCGAGCGTCAGTTCATTGCGTTCCTTGTACTCTTCCAGAATTTCTTCAAACTCATGGTGGTCGAGGCCCAGCACCACGTCGGAATACATCTGGATGAAGCGGCGGTAGCTGTCGTAGGCGAAACGCCTGTCTCCCGCCTCTTGTGCGATCGCTTCGACTGTCTGGTCGTTAAGGCCGAGGTTCAGGACGGTATCCATCATGCCGGGCATGGAAACACGGGCGCCGGAGCGGACGGAAACCAGCAGCGGCCGTTCCGGGTCACCAAACTTCCGGTTGGTCGCCTCGCCGACCTTGTCCAGCGCTTCGGCAACCTGTGCCGTCAAAGCGTCCGGATAGGATTTGTCATGCTCGTAGTACCAGGTGCAGACTTCCGTGGTGATGGTGAAGCCCGGCGGCACGGGCAGACCCAGGCTGCTCATTTCGGCCAGGTTTGCGCCCTTCCCACCGAGAAGATTACGCATATTCGCTGCACCTTCTGCAGCACCATTGCCGAAACTGTAGACCCACTTGGTCATCTGATACTCTCCTCGCCTAGTTCGGTCTGCGGCGTCTCGCACGCAGCCAACTCGCATTATCATTCCGGCAGCAATCGGGCCGCACCGGCACCAGATCTTTTTGCACCGCACATTCCTGCTACGGCAACTGCTTGTCTTCAAGCCCTTTTTCAGCGAAACCGGTTATGATTGGTCGTAAGTCTTAGCATTTCCGACGTTGAGCAAAATCAAAAGGATTTAAACCCGCAGAAAGTTATCCCGGGCGCCTTGCCGGTCAGCCTTAAAGACGCCATTGTCAAAGGTAATAAGCAGTAAACCCACCAGATTCAGGGACAGAAGTGCGAACAATGATGACAAATCCGACCGGTGCCGTTTCGACCAGGGATCGCAGTCCTCTCCGCCGGAAACTGCTTGCGCTGGTCAGCGTGCTCGCCCTTCTTCCCGCTACCGCACTTGCCGAAACGAGCACCGAACCGGAAACTCTTGGCACACCGTCCGATCTGCCGTTCACGCTGTCCGGCAGCTACCTTTCCGGCCGCCTCGCCGGTTTCCAGAAAGACTACGCCCAGGCAGCGGCGTTTTACGAAGAAACCCTGGCCGCCGACCCGAGCAATACGATGTTGCTCGAACGCACCTTCCTCCTGAAGTTGGCCAACGGCGATGTCGAACAGGCCGTTGTCTACTCCAAGGAGCTGGAAAGCGCCGGTCTGCAGAATTTCCTCGCACAGCTGACGCTCGGTGCGCAGGAGATGCTGGACGGCCGCTATGAAAAGGCCAACGAAGAACTTGAGCGGGGCCGGAACGGCCCGCTCGCGCAGCTTTCCATCGGCATCTCCCGCGCCTGGACGCTTTATGGCAGCGGCAAGATCGACGAAGCCGTCGCGATGATTGACGGACTTGAGGGACCGGACTGGTTCGAAGTGTTCAAGTCCACCCACAAGGCACATCTTCTGTTTGCCGCCGGGCGTAACCAGGAAGCACTGGAAGCCGCCGAGAGCGCCTATGCCATTGACCAGGGTGCCTTGCGCGTCGTGGACGCCTACACCCGCCTTCTGGCCGCCAACGGACGCCAGAAGGAAGCACTTGATGTACTCGATCAATACGATGCGCAATTCCGCGGTCACCCCAAGCTTGACCAGACCCGCGAGGCTATCAGCAGCGGTGAGATCATTCCGCCGCTCGTTACTGATCCGGCAGCCGGCATGGCGGAAATCCTCTATGGCCTTGGTGCCGTAATCGGCCGCGATGGCGGTGAAGAGCTTTCCACCTCCTATCTGCAGCTTGCCCTCTACCTCGATCCGAAGGCTGAATTTGCAGCCATTGCTCTCGGCAGTGTCTTTGAGCGGATGGAGCAGCCGGAACGGGCCATCGAAGCCCTGATGATGGTGCCCGATGACAGCGTGCTGAAGCGCGAAGCCGAAATCCAGGTTGGCATGAACTACAATGCCCTGGAGATGGTGGATGAAGCCCGCAGCCATCTGGAAGAGCTTATCAAACAGGATCCCTCGGATCTTGAGGCCGTGATCGCACTTGGCAACATCCTGCGTGCACACGAAATCTACGAGGACGCCGAGGCAACCTACACCAAGGGCATCGACACCATTTCCGAACTGCAAAGTCAGCATTGGCTGATGCTTTATTTCCGCGGTATCGCCCGGGAAAGACTGGGAAAATGGGAACTTGCCGAAGCCGACTTCCGCAAGGCGCTTGAACTCAACGAGGATCAGCCACTCGTGCTCAACTATCTCGGCTATTCCCTGGTCGACCAGGGTCTGAAGCTGGATGAAGCCCTGGGCATGATCAAGAAAGCCGTCGAACTGCGGCCAACAGACGGATACATCGTCGACAGCCTTGGCTGGGTTTATTTCCGTCTTGGTCGCTACGAAGAAGCGGTGAAGGAACTCGAGCGGGCTATCGAGCTTCGCCCGGCGGATCCTGTCATCAACGATCACCTGGGCGATGCCTACTGGATGGTTGGTCGTCGCAACGAGGCAAGGTTCCAGTGGAACCACGCCCGCGACCTGGGTCCGGACGCAGAGGAATTGCCGAAAATTCTGGAAAAGATTGCCGAAGGCCTGAAGGAGGTTCCGGGAACGGATGCCGCCAAAGCCGAGACCGGCAAAAACGGCGGCTAACCGGACACACCCATGGCCCTCGCCTCAAAGTCTTCCCCCCGGGTGGAGCTGGCCCGGGCCAAGGTGAATCTGGCACTGCATATTACAGGTCAGCAGCCGGACGGCTATCATTTGCTGGATTCGCTCGTGGTCTTCCCCCAGATCGGCGACAGACTGGCAATAGAAGCTGCCGGTGAGCTCGACCTGCAAGTCGAAGGCCCGTTTGCGCGAGACCTGACGGGCCCGGTCGAAGACAACCTTATCCTGAAGGCCGTGCGCAGCTTCGCCGAAAAGGCCTGTATTGATGTTCCACAGGTTCGTCTGACACTGACCAAACGCCTGCCTGTCGCTTCCGGCATCGGCGGCGGCTCCAGCGATGCCGCTACCACCTTGCGCCTTCTGGAGGACTTCACCGGCACCTATCTTGCCGAGGAAGATCTGCACGCGCTGGCGCTGACGCTTGGGGCGGATGTACCGGTTTGCCTGTTTCCGGAACCCCAGATCATGCGCGGCATCGGCGGCGACCTGAGTGCCGGTCCGGACCTTCCGCCTTGCGGTATCGTGCTTGTAAACCCGAGGGTTGGCGTATCCACTCCGGAAGTCTTCAAGTCCATGGAACAGCGGGACAACGCTCCCATGGATCTCATGCCGGAAAAGTTTGAAACGCTGGCCTCGCTAGTCGCCTATCTGGCAAGCTGCCGCAACGATCTGCAGGACCCGGCCAAGGGTCTGTGTCCTGAAATCGGTCAGGTTCTGTCCGAACTTGAAGCCGATACCCGCGTCGACCTTGCAAGGATGTCCGGCTCCGGTGCGACCTGCTTCGGCCTGTGTGAGTTGAATGCCGCCATGGACGTCGAACGTGCATTGCGCAGCAGCCATCCCGACTGGTGGATCGCCTCCGGGCCGCTCTCCTGACAGAACGCAGAGTTGGCTTTTAGAAAACAAAGAAAAAGCCGCCATTTCAAAAATGGCGGCGTTTCAATTTCGTCAGAAAAACAAATACTTGTAAGCGTTAGCTCACACGCGAGATGCAGAAGGCAACAGCATCACCCAGCGCATCGCTATGCGCACCGGACGGCAACGTGTCCAGTGCAGCAAGAGCCTTGTTGCCGTAGTCCTTCGCCCGCTCGACCGTTTCAGACAAGGCGTCGTATTTCTTCAAAAGCTCGATGGCCTGTTCCAGATCACCATCTTGGATTTCCTCGCCTTCCAGGCAACGTCTCCAGAAGTCGCGATCTGCATCAGTGCCACGGGCAACGGCCAACACCACCGGTAGTGTGATCTTGCCTTCGCGGAAATCATCGCCGACATCCTTGCCGAGATCTGCGGAAGAGCCACCATAGTCGAGCGCGTCGTCAACTAGCTGGAACGCATAGCCGAGTTCCATGCCGTAGGTCCGCGCGGCCCGCTTCATTTCCACTGACTGCCCGGCAATCACGGGGCCGACTTCGGCAGCAGCGGCAAACAGAGCGGCGGTCTTGGCCTCGATCACCCGCAGATAGTCTGCTTCGGTCGTGGCGATGTTCTTTGCTGCGCCAAGCTGCAGCACTTCGCCTTCCGCAATGACTGCGGATGCCGTGGAGAGGATGCGCAGCGCTTCCAGCGAACCGACATCGACCATCATCTTGAAGGCCTGTCCAAGCAAATAGTCGCCGACAAGAACACTTGCCTGGTTCCCCCAGACCTTGCGCGCTGCAAGCTTGCCCCGACGCATGTCGCTTTCGTCCACGACATCGTCATGCAGCAGCGTGGCGGTATGCATGAATTCCACGCTGGCCGCCAACGTGACATGACCATCGCCCTGGTAGCCGAACATCTCGGCACAGGCCAGCGTCAGCATCGGCCGGAGCCGCTTGCCGCCGGAGGAAATCAGGTGCTTGGCGATTTCCGGGATCAATTCAACATTCGACCCTGCCTTCGACAGGATCAGATCGTTGACCTCGCCCATGCCGCCGGACACCAGATCAACGAGCGGCTGAATGCTCGGACGGCGCGGCTGATCGTCTGTATAAGTTGCAACAACGGCCACTAATGGCACTCCCTGAATATTTGTGCGGACAATATGTTGCGAACGCCTTCGGGGCAAGCCGCCAATCCATTGACAAACTGTTGAAATGCCGCAATCAGCTGGTTTTGCTGTAAACCGGTCGGATGGGGCTTTCCGTTCGACCGCAGGACATGGACCGCTAACGCCGGGAATCTTATGGAAGAACTAGTCAGAACAAACGATCCCGTCCTGATTTCCTTTCTGGAATCGATTCTTGAAGATGCCGGCATCAAACATTTTGTCGCAGACGGCAACATGAGCATTCTGGAAGGTTCGCTGGCCATGATCCCGCGCCGCATTCTTGTCGATTCAGACCAGATCCAGATGGCGCGCAAGCTGGTGCGAGACGCCGGTCTGGAACATGAACTGCGTCCGGAAAGCGACCGGGCCTGACATGACTTCGCCGACGGACAGCACCGAATGCACATCTCAGGAAACAACCCATGACGCTTTTCTTGGCGGCAAGGTCTATGTGCATCAGCCCAAGCGTGGCCGGCACAGGGCGGGCCTCGACGCGGTCTATCTGGCGGCGGCCCTGCCCGATGGTACCCGGGGGCATGTCATAGACCTTGGCGCAGGTGTCGGCACCGCCGGGTTTTGCGCCGCGGCGCGCTTGCCGGATATTCGGGTAACGCTGGTCGATATAGACGAGACCGTGCTTGCCCTTGCCCGTCGCGGCCTTGAAGACCCCGCCAATGGCGCGTTTTCCGCCCGTGTTTCCCTTCTGGAGGCTGATATTACGGCCAAGGGAAGTGCGCGCCACGCAGCCGGTCTTACCCCCGCAATGGCGGACCATGCCATCATGAACCCACCCTACTATGAGGCGGACCGTTTCCGGGCATCGCCCAACAGTGCTCGTGCCGGCGCGCATATGCTCGATGACCGGGGACTGGAGCCATGGGCGAAAACAGCAACGGATATTGTCAAGGAAGGCGGCAGCCTGACCGTCATCTTTCGGGCCGACGGTCTGCAGGAACTGTTGAGCGTTCTCAAGGGCCGGTTCGGCGCAATCGAAGTCATTCCGCTTCGTCCAAGACCGGAAGCGGCAGCAACACGTGTTCTGCTGCGCGCCATTCGCGCCAGCAAGGCCCCCTTACGGCTGATGCCGGGGTTCGTATTGCATGAGGGGGACGGATCCGAATTTACCCCTCAGTCAAAAGCCATCATGCGTGATGGCGAAGGACTTGGCCTCAGCGCGCGCTGATTCCTGTCCCGCCTATCTCAGTGCACCACGATTTCTCCGTCCGCGTAGCGGAAATCAACCGGCGAGATCAGGGTCTGATGCGCAACGCGAACGGAATGGATGCGACCTTCTATCTCCCGTTCCCAGAACACGAGAAACCTGGTCAGTTCGGGAAATTTCGGCGCCAGATCTTCCGTTTGCCACAGGAAACTCTGCAGCAACTTCGGATGATCAGGCAGACGGTAGAGGATTTCCGCCGTCATCAGTCCATAGCCGAGAAGGCGCTTTTCAAAGTTGGAGCTGGTTTTCATGCCAATCCTTTCTTCTGTGCAAAGAAAGATTGTCACGGAAATCTGGTTAACCAAACCCGACTTTTGGATATTTGCTGTTTAAAAACAGCAATTTAGCAGCACTCTACAGGCACTGCTAACAACAAGAGCCTTGGGCCGCAAGGAGCATCATTTCACTTGAATGGTGGTCAGATACCCCAGAAAGGCGTCGATGTCATCCGGTTCCAGCGCGAATTCCGGCATGTTGTCATGTGCCGTCACGATGCCTTCCGCCAATGGTTCTTCCAGGCTTTCCAGCGGATACCGGCTGGAAAGATCACGAAAGGCAGGCGCACCAGCCTGTGCACTCTGGTCGTCCCTGCCGACTGCATGGCAGGTAGCACAATGGATTTCCGCCAGCTCCCGGCCGGTCGCAACGCTCACCGGATCCGTCGGATAAGCTCCGTCAGAAGCCAAGGCAGACGATGTTGCAAACAGGATGACGGCGACACCAAAAAACGGCTTGCTGCGCGACACTCTACTTCCCTCCCTTGAATCAGTTTCGCTTTTATAGAAGGTTCGGAAACAGAAACCCATTAGGGGGAACACGGTGGCCACGGAAAATGTGCCTTCAACACCAATGTTCTCGACGCCTGTATCTCTATATAACCGGGATCAGCACCCGTTCACCGGAGGAAACATGAACCAGCTGCCGGCTTCCATTGACGACACTCTCGCCCTGATGGATCAGGCGGGCTACGTGGCCGACCGGTCGCTTGCCACCGTTCTGCATCTGGCCCTGAAGATGAAACGCCCCCTGTTTCTGGAAGGCGAAGCCGGTGTCGGCAAGACGGAAATTGCCAAGGTCCTGTCGTCGACACTCGGAAGAGACCTGATCCGCCTGCAATGCTATGAAGGCCTCGACGTCGCCTCCGCGGTCTATGAGTGGAACTACCCCGCTCAGATGGTCGAAATCCGTGTCGCGGAAGCAGCCGGTGACACTGACCACTCCGAGCTTTCCAAATCGATTTTCGACGAACGCTTCCTGATCAAGCGCCCCGTGCTGCAGGCGCTCGAACCTTCGCTGGCAGGCGCGCCGGTGTTTTTGATCGACGAACTCGACCGGGCGGATGAAGCGTTCGAAGCCTTTCTTCTGGAAGTTCTGGCCGATAACCAGGTGACGATTCCCGAGCTCGGCACCGTGAAGGCAGCAGAGCCGCCCATCGTCATCATCACCACCAACCGCACGCGTGAAATTCACGATGCCCTGAAACGCCGCTGTCTCTACCACTGGGTCGACTACCCCGATGCCGAGCGTGAACTGGAGATTGTCCGCCGCAAGGTTCCCGGCGCCGCCCAGCGCCTTGCAAGCGAAGTGGTCGCCTTCGTGCAGAAGCTGCGCGCCGACGAGGATCTCTTCAAACAGCCGGGTGTCGCCGAAACGCTGGACTGGGCAACAGCTCTTTCCGAACTCAACGAAATGGCGCTCGATCCGGACATGGCATCCGACACGCTTGGCGTTCTGTTGAAATACCAGGACGACATCGAACGCGTCCGTGGCTCGAAAGTGCGCCAGATGATCGACGACATCCGCAAGGACGCTCCTCACCAGCAATCCATGCCGGCGGTTTGAACAGGTGACAAGAGTACAAGGGGCCCATCGCACTCATCCGGGAGGCTGCAATGACACCCTCTCCTGAGTTGCGATCGCGGATCACGGACAACATCGTCTATTTCGCGCGAACGCTGCGCAAGGCGGGCGTTCCCGTCGGCCCCGCCTCCGTGGTGGATGCGGTTGCGGCCGTGGAAGTCTCCGGCATCGAAAACCGTGAGGACCTCTACTGGACACTGCATGCGGTCTTCGTGCGCAAACGCGAACAGAAGGTGCTGTTCGACGAGGCTTTCCGGATCTACTGGCAAAGCCGTGGATTGATCGAGAAGATGCTGGCGATCCTGTCGCCGGTCGCCCCGCCCAGAGGTGAGCCTGAAAAACCGAAAGCCGGCCAGACACGGGTCTCGCAGGCGTTTCAGGCAGCGCAGGAGCGCGTCGCCGAGGAAACCGTTCCCCAGATCGAGATCGATGCAAAGTTCACCGTCTCCGGCAAGGAATTGCTGCAGACCAAGGACTTCGCCCAGATGACGTCGGATGAAATTACCGAGGCCAAGCTGGCGCTAAGGGCCATGACAATGCCGTTGGACAAGATCAGGCTTCGTCGCCTCAAGCCGTCGTCCAGAGGAAAAGTCGATCCACGCCGTACCTTGCGCGCCTCCATGCGGGCCGGTGGCGACATAATTGATCTGAAATTCCGCAAACCTGCGGAAAAGCGGCCACCGCTTGTCGCCCTTTGCGATATCTCCGGTAGCATGAGCCAGTATTCCAGGCTTCTGCTGCATTTCCTGCATGGTCTGACCGTGGAACGGCGGGATGTACACACATTCCTGTTTGGCACACGTTTGACGAACGTCACGAGACAATTGCGCATGAAGGATCCTGACGAGGCCCTGGAAGCTTGCTCGTCAGGTGTCGAGGACTGGTCGGGTGGCACCCGCATCGCCTCTGCGCTGCATGATTTCAACCGGCATTGGTCTCGCCGCGTCCTGTCGGGGCAGCCGACCGTACTGCTGATCACCGACGGTTTGGAGCGTGATACGGACGAGGATCTTGAGCGGGAAATGGACCGGCTGCACCGCTCTTGCCGTCGTCTAATCTGGCTTAATCCCCTGTTGCGCTTCGAAGGTTTCGAAGCAAAGGCAAAGGGTATCCGCGCCATGCTGCCGAATGTGGACGAATTCAGGGCGGTTCATTCGCTCGACGCGGTTGCCGATCTTGTCGCTGCGTTGACAGGTTCAGGTGGTCGCGACAGCAGTGCCAATCCGAAGCGTTGGCTGAAACCGTAAACTGGTAGCCCATTGCGCAGACGTGTCCAATTGACATTCAAAAGTCAGGATGACGGCGCCTGACTGGCCTGGTTTCATGCAGGTTGGAAGCAGGTGATTTTCTGCCTTAAAATGACGGCACTAACAAAGAGACCCTGCCAGCTTCGTGTTGGGGCACTGGAAGTTGACAGGGTCATTTGAGAGGTCGTTTACAGGCCTCGGATCCACCATATATTCAATTTCATGAAACTAAATGCGACATGCTGCCTCTGCGGCAGGGTGTGCGCTGCCGCATGAACTTGGCCTCGAAACCGCGATTAAACTGCGCTACACTTTTGTGGTGTGAAACAACCGTTACTTCTTGAATTTGCTACCGCGTTATGACCAGGAACAATAATCAGGATCTCGACAAAACAGTCTACCATCAAGTGATTGGCTGTTCGCTTCTGCTCGTCATCCTGTTTGGTCTCGGACACAACGTCTATCTTTCTTCCGGCGATCCCTTTTCCGGCCCAAAACCGTCTACTCATCCAATCACAGCACTTGGTTTTCTCATTCTGGCCGGAGCTATCTTCTTTCGCCAGCAATGGGCGCGCTCGGTCTGGCTCAGGGGTACCTTGTGCTGCCTGATGATCCTGCTCTCGGGCCTTCGTATTGCCGAGAGCCTGTTTCCGGATCAGATCACGCTATTTGCCGACAGCTGGCTGTCCCATTCACTGGAATCGGTCAATATGTACGGCCGGTTCTCGATTGAAACGGCTCTGTTCCTGTTTTGCTGCTTCAGTTTCGAGCTTTCCCAGGAACGGCATACGGTCGTCAGGCTGCTTCTGGTGTCTGTCTGCCTGGCCGTATTGTCGTTCGGCTTTGCGGAAACAGTCTATGCATTCTTTCTGTGGGGGAACGAACTGTCGATGATCACGCAATTCGGCATGTGGCTGGTGTCGGTAGACCTCCTGGTCCAGATGCGCAATCAGGCTCCTTTCCAGAGTGTGATGCAACCGGGCAGATCAAATTTCCACCGTCAGTTCACCGCGCTTGCTCTTTACCTGCTGCCCATGATCATCGGCACGGTCGTGCTTCATAAAATGCAGATTTCCCCCTCCGAGCAGGCCCCGTTCGAGCTGTTCTTCGCGGGAACAAGCTGCCTGCTGCTGGGTGTCGTCCTGATGCTGGGAACCTATCTGGACCGGAAGAAGCCCCCCGAAAATGCCTGGTCGGCACCGTCGTCCGGACGCAGCCGCAAGCGGGACAGGTAAGACTGATCTCCTCGCCAGTTACCGGCTAGCCAACGAGTGCACTCGGCTGGTTCAGGGCAATGCCACCACAGGTGTGCGAACCGTTACCCTTTGAAACAGGTCCTCGATGTCGTGGTTGGCCATCCGGATGCAGCCATAAGAAACCGCGCGCCCGATGGAGCCAGGCCGATTGGTGCCGTGAATGGCGTAGTTTCCGTTGGACAGCGTCATGGCGGCAACGCCCATCGGGTTGTTGGGCGCACCACCGCGAATGACCGTTGGCAAATGCGGAAAGTCTCGACGGACTTCGTCCGACGGCGCCCAGTCGGGCTTCACATATTTAGCCGTTATGAATGCCTGTCCGGTCCAGGATTTTTGCCGTTTGCCGACTGCAACCTTGTAGCGGATCGCCCTGTTGGCGCCGAGCACCAGATAAAGCCGTTTTTCGGAATTCTTGATGACGATTGTTCCAGCGCGAAAGCGGGCATCGGAAAAGCCCACCACTTCGGCGGCATTGGCAGACTTCGGCGCGACACTAATTGCAACAAGCATCACCAAAGGTATGAAAACGCGGAACAAGGAGACCAGGCGCATTACAAACTCCGTGCAGTTGCGCCGAGATTACCTTGCCCCTTCCCTTGAAAGAACCGGGACAGGCCTATTTTCTTACCAAAAGGTTAATCAGCACTCCAACGTGAAGAGACAATACGGCCAGCCAACTGGTATCTGGGGGCGAGCGAATACCGGTCGAACAACCGCATCTTTGCCTGTGACAGGCGTCACCGCGTCTGACGGAGCCTCATGAGATAGTGCGTCCATGGCTCGGAGAGAGAGCCTGAGTTGAAAAACTTGCGGAACATGGCCGCACCAGTTGCATCGTTGATCTTGTTCAAGGACCTGTCGAATGACCCAAACATCTGCCACGACACGCGGCTTCAAACGCCCCTTTCGAAAAACCGTCGCAACCTTCGCCTGTCTTGTCGCACTCGCCGCGGCACCTTTGCCTTCATTCGCCGGATCCCTGACTGGCACCTACCTGCTGTCACCGGCTCAACTGGCCACCGGCTTTTCTGTCCGGGTCCTTGGACGCGGTCCTGTAACGGGTGAATTCAAGACCGTATCCGGCAAGATGACACTTGATCAAAACCGCCCGGAGAAGAGCCGTGTCGTCGTAAAGGTCGACCTGAGAAGTGTTCACACTAACAACGACAAGGTTACAGGTTTCCTGAAGAGTTCTGCCATGTTTGATGTCGCCAACCACCCGGTGGCCACATTCCAGAGCACCCGGGTTCATATTACCGGCCAGAACACGGCGGAAGTCGAAGGCGTCTTGAACCTTCGCGGAAAGCAGAAACGCACCAAGCTTTCGGTGAAGATTACCGACAGCAAGGCAAACGGTCAGGTCGGGTTCGAAGTGTCAGGCGGGTTTTTCCGCAGTCTCTATGGCATGGATGCCGGTTTGCCGATCTACGCCGACAAGGTCAATCTCGAGATCAGAGGCACCGGAAAACGTAGCTGACCTACACCATTTGCCTTGTATTCCTGAGAAGCACGCGTGCCTGCAAGGGCCGCGTGCTCTTGCATTATGGGGCAGATCTAGCGGGCTTCTGGCACACTATTGCGCCACTCATAGACAATGTAGTCCGGCAGATTGCTGTCGCCGTTGCCGTCGAAAGTTACATCTCCAAGCACCGTGTCGAAGGTTCCTTCCTGAAGAGCAGTCGCCACGCCTTGCAACGCCGTACCACCAGCGACCTCGACAGCCTGTGCCCAGGCCTGAATTGCGGCATAGGTCGTCAATGTGAAGCGATCCGCGGAACCTCCCGCCGCTTCCAGATCAGCAACCAGTTCCTGCGCTTCGGGGCGATCCCGGGGGATCTCCGGATAGGTCAGCAAGGTTCCATTCCCCGCCTCACCTGTGACGGACCAAAAATCCTCCGTCATCAGTGCATCACCGGCCACCAGCACCGCGCCCAACCGCTGACGGTCCATCTCCAGCTTTATCAGCCCCGCTTCCGGGTGATAACCGCCAAGGTAAACAACATCGACAGCCTGAAGCTTCAGTTGCGACACGAGGCTGCGGAAATCGTCACCGCCTGCGTCAAACCCCAACGCCATGCTCTCGCTGGTTCCCAGCTCGTTCACGACCGCCTTGACCGCGTCGGCAAGACCTTTGCCGTAGGCTGTCTTGTCATGCAGAATTGCAATTCGTTTGTCGCCGAATTCATTCACCAGCAACCTGCCGGCCACGTCCGCCTGCCGGTCATCCCTCGGGGCGAGACGAAAAATGCCTTCGCCTTGCCGTTCATCGGTGAATTTCGGCAAGGTCGTTGCCGGTGACATTTGAACGATCCCCGCTCCGGCATAGACTTCAGAGGCTGCAATAGAGCTGCTGAAGCAAAGGTGGCCGGCAACAAAGACAACGTCTCTGCCGATCAACTGGTTGGCCACGGCCACAGCCTGGTCCGCATCACAGCCATCGTCGACAGTTTCCAGCACCAGCGTCTCGCCATTGACCCCGCCGGCCGCATTGAGGTCGGCAACCGCCTTTTCCGCGCCGATACGCATTTCTTCGCCGAAAGCAGCAAACTGCCCTTTCATCGGCCCGGCAACAGCGATCCGGATGTCGGCGACAGCAGGTGTCGCAACGACGCTGTAAGCCAGGAGGCCAGCACTGGCCAGAAACTGCTGAAAGGTCATTCGTCTCCCCAAGATCCGGTGATCGCCCCCTACCCCTAGCGCGGCCCGGTCTGCAGCTCAATCCGCACTTGTGGCTTAGGTGGCAAATGCGGAACACCTGCCCCATATGAATTCATGAGCTTTCCGGCCCACGACTTCGGTTGGAGGGGTTTACGAGACCTTCCGACGTGCGTTCATAAGGTGTTGACCTTGAAATATCAGAAAAACCCGTCTGCCTCATGTCGGGCACAGCATGGTCTAGGCATCCTTTCCGTGGCCGCCTAAACTCCCGTCCGCGTCCGACAGACGAATGATTCCCGCTGAGCCGCCCAGGAGCCGACTTGATGTCCCCAACCTCTTCAGAATCCGAAGACCAGGACAGGCTTCCTCTGGAGACCGCCATTTTTCGGGAAGCCATGAGCCGGATTGCAGCTGCCGTTCACGTGGTGACCACTGACGGCCCCGGAGGCCGCATGGGTGCAACCGTTTCGGCTGCCTGTTCAGTCAGCGACGAGCCCGCCAGCATTCTGATCTGCCTGAACAGGAAAACACGCATTCATGGCGCGGTTCTCGAAAACCGATGCTTCTGCCTCAACACGCTCAGCGACGATCACGAGGAAATTTCCGACACCTTTGCCGGGCGAGACAAGCTGGACATGCCGCAACGGTTCGAGAAAGGCGACTGGACAAGCCTGGCCACAGGCTGCCCCGCCCTCGACAGCGCGCGTCTCAGCGTCGATTGCGAGGTCTATTCAGTCACCGAAATGGGGACGCATTCGATCATCGTCGGCACCGTGACCGACCTTCGGATGACCGATCCCGGCAAATCCCTTCTCTATGTCCGCCGCGGCTACAAAAGCCTCGACACCTGACACGCAGCCGATCACACTCCTTATCGTCCACCTTTAATCGAGGACCGTCTGCCCATGGCCGGTTTACGCAACCTGATCACCGATGTCCCGGGCCTCAAGGTCGGCAATGCTTCCGATCTTGAACTGAAATCCGGGGCGACCGTGCTCGTGCCGGACGAACCCGCGGTCACCTCGGTGGCCATTCACGGCGGTGCACCTGGCACCCGTGAAATCGCGCTCTTGGAGCCGGAGCAGACCGTCGAGAAGATCGACGCCATCGTGCTGGCCGGTGGGTCCGCCTTTGGTCTGGATGCCGGCGCAGGTGTCCAGGGACGCCTTGCCGAACTGGGTTACGGGTTCCAGGTCGGCCCGGTCCGCGTTCCGATCGTTCCCACCGCCATCCTGTTCGACCTCCTGAACGGCGGCGACAAGAGCTGGGGACAGGCAGCGCCTTACCGGGATCTCGGCCGGTCTGCACTTGATGCAATCGGCCATGATTTTTCCCTAGGCTCCATCGGTGCCGGCACCGGAGCCACCACCGCAAATCTGAAAGGCGGCCTCGGGTCTGCCTCCCATGTACTGGAAAACGGCATTACGGTCGGCGCCATTGTCGCGGTGAACGCGCTTGGGCGGGCAACCGTGGGGGACAGCGCGCACTTCTGGGCGGCCCCCTTTGAAATCGGCGATGAGTTCGGTGGCCTGGGAATGGCGCATCCGCTGCCGCCGGACAGCATCACGGTCCGCACCAAACTTGACGGCCTCAAGGCCGGTGCCAACACCACGATCGCAGCTGTCGCGACCGATGCCATCCTGACCAAGGGCGAAGCGAAACGCCTCGCGGTCATGGCGCATGACGGGCTCGCGCGGGCTCTCTGGCCCGCCCACACACCGCTTGATGGCGATCTCGTCTTCGCCCTCTCCACGGGCCAACGCCGAATGGAAAACGGACTGGAAGACATGGTTCAGCTCGGTGCGGCAGCCGCTTCGTGCCTGGCACGTGCCATCGCTCGCGGCGTCTATAATGCGTCCCCGGCAACCGACGATCCGGTCCCAACGTGGCGAGAGCGGTTCGGAAGCTAGTCACCAGATCCGGCGCGCGCCGACCTGCGTAAACTGGGCAGATTTTCCTGAAGGAGGTTCTGCCCATCATGACCCGCGTTCACCGTTTTCTGCTTCTCGCCATGTTCGCCATAGGTGTCGCTGCTTCTGTTCCGGCCGACGCCAAATCCCTGGTGCTGGAAGAATTCTTCCGCGGAAAAACGGTGGGCAAGGGCGTTTTTGAAAGCAAGATCACCGGTGTCTACCGACCATTCACCGTCACGTTGACAGGAACCTGGAACAGCAAGACCTTTACGCTCCGGCTTCGCGAGGACTTCGTCTACGAAGACGGTGAACGTGATACCAAGACCTGGTTCTTCCAGAAGGTTGCCGAAGACCGATACATCGGCCAGAGAGCCGACGTACTGGGTCCGGCAAACGTTCGTACGGATGAAAATGGAGACCTTCGTTTCTCCTACGTCGCGAGCCTGGAGACTGAGAACGGGCCATTGCTGCTTCGTTTTGACGACACGCTGACACAGGTCGACAGAAACACGGTCAGGAACACCGCCAAGGTCATGAAGGCCGGGATTACGGTCGGTACGGTTTCGCTGACATTTAAAAGGTAAAGCTTCCAGGGCTCAGGTACGACTTGGCGCTTGATCGGGAGTGATTTCAAGCCTTTACTCTGCGGATGAAATTGTCCGTGGGGGCTTCATGATACCGATCCGGCACTTCCTGCCACATCTCCTGAACCTGATGTTTTCAATGGCTCTTGTGGTAGCGGGCCTTGCAAGCCAGTCAACCTTGGCAAGCGCGATGGGCACGGGCCTTGCCGAAACGCTTGAAAACAAACTGCTTGAACCGTTCGACGGCGACTTCGACGCCTTGCTCAAGCGTGGCTACATTCGGGTCCTGATCCCGTTTTCAAAGACCGGTTACTTCATCGACAAGGGCGTTCAGCGCGGCAGCTCGGTTGATCTCATGACCGAGTTCGACAAATACCTGGACAAGATCCACGAGAAGAAGGCGAAGGATGCAAAGCTGGTACTTGTCCCGACCCCGAGAGATCACTTGTTTTCAGATCTTGCCGCGGGCAAAGGCGACATCGCGATCGGCAATCTGACCATTACCCGCGAACGGGAAGATCTGGTCGCCTTTTCGTCCCCTTTGCTGAAGGATGTGCACGAAGTACCGGTCACCGCCGCAGGGGTTGCCGACCTTCCCTCACCTGAAGCCTTGTCAGGTCAGACCGTTCACGTCCGCGCTTCATCTTCCTATTATCAGAGCCTCAAGGCACTTAACGATACGCTCGGCAAAAAAGGCGCCAAGCCGGTCGACATTGTGACCGCTGACGAGCACATGGAAGACGAGGATCTTCTGGAAATGGTGTCAGCCGGCGCCATTTCCATGGTGATCGTGGACCAGCACAAGGCCGAACTCTGGCTGAAAGTTCTGGACGGCCTGAAGATGCATCCCTCGGCAGCCGTGCGCACGGATGGAGAGATTGCCATAGCCGTTCGCAACAATGCGCCGGAGCTCCTGAAGGAAGTCGATGCCTTCGCCGCCACCGTGACAAAAGGCACCCTGCTCGGCAACATCATCCTCAAGCGATATCTGAAAGAGGCCGACTACCTCCGGGACATGCGCAGCGCGGACTACAAGAACGACCTCGCCAGTCTGCAAACCATTTTTCAAAAGTACGGCGACGAGTATGAGATCGACTGGCTTTTGATCGCCGCGCAAAGCTTTCAGGAATCACGTTTCGACCAGAAAGCGCACAGCCGCGCGGGCGCCGTTGGACTGATGCAGATCAAGCCGGCTACGGCCAAGGGCGACCCGATCAACATCAGCGGCATTGATGCAGATCCGGACAAGAACGTTCAGGCAGGCGTCAAATATCTTCGGTACCTTGCCAACCAGTATTTTGCCGGTCTTCAGACACGGGATGCCAACCAGACCTTCTTTGCGCTTGCGGCCTACAACGCCGGCCCCAGCCGGTTTGCCAAGCTGCGCGAGAAAGCCAAGCAACAGGGCTTTGACCCGGACAAGTGGTTTGACAACGTCGAATGGATCGTGGCTTCCGAAATCGGCCGGGAACCTGTCGATTACGTCGGCAACATCTACCAGTATTACGTCGTGTTCTTCAACGAACAGCAGCGTCGGCAAACGGAAGCCGCCGAGAAGGCGGCAGCTGGAAACTAGGATCACTCGCGGGCAACATGAGGACGTTCAACGAAGGCCGTTTGAACGTCCACCATGACCGATGCAAAACGCTTCAGGCAACCTTGCGACCAAGAGCAGCGGCCCGCGCCAGCATCTTCCGCTTTGCCTCGCCGCTCGAGCCGCGGATCGGCGAGAACATATGGTAGCCTTTGGGCTTGAGACCGCAGAAATCGAGGATCTGCTTCTCGGTCTGCTTTTTGGCACCGGCACCGTAAATCCAGGTGAAGTACCAACCCGGTGTGTCGGAAGTCACCAGAACCTGCGCGGTGCGGCCCTTGAGCAGTTTCTCAGGCAGAGGCTTGCCTTTCACGTATTGAAAGGACATGCCCGGCAGCAGGATCCGGTCGAACAACCCCTTCAACCTGCCCGGCAGACCACCCCACCACAATGGGTGCGTGAGCACGAAATGTTCACACCACAGGATATCCTGCCACAGTGCTTCGAGGTCAGGCTCCAGAGGCTTCGCATCCTTGAAGGATGACACTCCGAAATCCGCGTCGAAGTCCAGGTCGGCCAGATGCCTGACCCGCACTTCGTTTCCACCCTTTTGCGCATGATTTGCATATTCCGCCGCGAGGGCGCCGCAAAACGTGTCCTTGGCCGGGTGTCCCTCCAATACCAGTACTCTTGTCATGTCCAACCTTGTGAGCTTGCAGGCGTCAAACGCCAAAATTGACCGTGGTCATTTTTTGACATTCCGCATCACATCCGTCAAGATATTTTTTGACCACGGTCATTTTAACGGAAAATCATGACACGCAAACCACAACAGCGGAGCATTGCCACAAGGGCACGGGTACTGGCTGCCGCACGCGATCTCAGTCAAAAACACGGATTGGACCTGGTTACCGCGGAAGCGGTTGCTCAGGAGGCAGGTGTCGCAAAGGGGACCGTGTTCTCGCATTTCGGCGATATGGACGGCCTATTGTCCTACGTGCTGCTGGACCGGCTGAATGCCCTGCGTGCGGCGACGTCCGACGAAGCAGCAGAACCCGACCAATTGTCCGACCCTGTCGGACTGCTGACCCGGCGCATGATGGCCCTGATCGACGTCATCACCGACAGCCCGACAATCCTGCGGCTGTTCCTGGACAATATCGGTGTGACCAAACCCAATTGCGCTGCTGAATTTGTCGAAACTCTGGACGCCCTCGATGCGGAACTGGAGCATTTCCTGACGTTCTGGCAACAGGGGGCCAGCCTGAAGCCGGAGCTGAGGCAGGACCGGTCACCCAAGGAAATGGTCGATGGCTTGATTGCCTTCATGATCCATGGAGCCATCCTGGTCAAAAGCCATCAACTGACTGACAGGGCGGAACTGGAACACCGGCTCCACCGCCATGTCGAAGCTTTCCTGATCAGACAATGAGAGTGATCAAAGCGGGCTCGAATAGTGTGACCGCATCTTGAGCGGCAGGGTTAGCTCAACCCTTCCGGTCTTCCGGCATTTCCCCCGGCCAGAACACGACGTGGTTCTCGTAGTCTTCCAGAGCCATGCCGTCTTCGGGGATCGTCCGCCCGCGAACGGAAATGCCCGCCTGATGGACTGTTTCAGGATCTCCCGACACCAAAGGATGCCACCAGTAGAGATCCTTGCCTTCCCGCACCAGCCGATAGGCACAGGTTGGCGGCAGCCAGGTCAGTGTCCTCACCTCACCCGGTGTGAGCTGAATGCAGTCCGGCACGATGGTTGCTCTGTTGTCGTAATCCTTGCAGCGGCAGCTGGTGCCATCAAGCAACGTGCAGGCAACATCCGTCCAGACGATTTCGCCGGTGTCCCAGTCCTCAAGCTTGTTGAGACAGCAGCGTGCGCAGCCGTCGCAAAGCGTTTCCCACTGGGACTGCGTCATGTCTTCCAGTGTGCGGGTTTTCCAGAACGGAAGCTCGCGTGAGGTATCGTCCACAATCATGAAGTCTTGTGCGCCTTTCTTGGGCCGGAACAATCGGCGCCTATCATGCTACAGGCTGTCGGGCAACCCGGGCGAAAAAACGGGCTGTTTTTCCTCAATGAAATTGCAAGAACTTTAGGTAAACTGTTCCAATGAAAGGGGCACGTTGGCAACCAGTTTGCACGACCTCGAAAAACGGCTAGTTTGGGCCGGTCCTTTTTGATCCGGAGACCTTGTTCGCGTGACGGACAAACCGCAATCAGATGATGTCGAAACCGGCAATCCGCCGGAGCAGAAGCCGCCGAAAAAGCGCAATCGTATTCGCCGCTTTTTCCTGGCGATCGATGCCCTTATCGACACGGCCCTGTGGAAGAGCGGAACAGCTATCCGCCGGATATTCGAAGGCTATGACGCCTTCTTGCGGCGGTTCCGGGCCAAGGGCATCTGGCGCGTTCTTGCCGAGCTTTCGTCTGACGGCCTGACTTACGGTCTTGCCGGTTTCATCGTGGTGCTGGCCTTCGCCCAGCCAGCCTTCGAGGCAACCCGCTATGCCGATTGGAAGACCACGGACGATTTCGCGGTGACCTTCCTGGACCGCTTCGGCAAGGAAATCGGCCGACGCGGGATCGTTCTCAACGACAGCGTCCCGCTTGAGGAAATTCCAGACTCCCTGATAAAGGCGACGCTCGCCACCGAAGATCGCCGTTTCTTCAGCCACTTCGGAATTGATTTTTTCGGCACCTTCCGGGCCATGGTCGAAAACGCACGCGCAGGCGGTGTTGTCCAGGGCGGTTCGACGCTCACCCAGCAGCTGGCCAAAAACCTCTTCCTGACCAACGAGCGCAGTCTCAGCCGCAAGATCAAGGAAGCTTACCTGGCGCTGTGGCTGGAAGCGAACCTTTCCAAGCAGGAAATCCTCAAGCTCTATCTCGACCGCGCCTACATGGGCGGCGGCGTCTTCGGGGTGACGGCCGCTTCCGAATTCTATTTCAACAAGAATGTGCGTGAGCTGACGCTTGCTGAAAGTGCCATGCTGGCAGGTCTCTACAAGGCACCGACCAAATACGCCCCACACATCAACCTGCCTGCAGCCCGCGCGCGTGCCAACGAAGTCCTGTCCAACATGGTACAGGCCAGTTTCCTGACCGAAGGCCAGGTGATCGGCGCGCGCCGTAATCCGGCCCTGGCTGTCGACAGGTCTCAGGAACAGTTGCCGGAATACTTCCTCGACTGGGCGCTTGAAGAGGTCAAGAAACTTGCACGCCGGTATCCGGCACTCGCCCGCGACCGCATCGTGACCGTACGCACCACACTGGACCCGGCGCTGCAGCGCCAGGCGGATCTGGCAGTGGAAACCGTGCTTCGGGAAAACGGAAATTTGCGCGACGCTCGCGAAGCGGCGATGGTTTCGATGATCCCGGACGGGGCCGTCGTTGCCATGGTCGGTGGCAGTTCCTATGGCGAAAGCCAGTTCAATCGCGCCGTCAACGCGCTGCGCCAGCCGGGATCCTCATTCAAGCCCTTCGTCTACATGACGGCTTTCATGAACGGCTATTCCTCGGACAGCGTGGTCTCCGACCGGCCGGTCTGGATCGGCAACTGGTCGCCCAAGAACTACTCCAGAAGCTACCGGGGTGCCGTCACGCTGAAAACCGCGCTCACCAAATCCATCAACACCATTCCGGTGATCCTTTCGCTTGATTTCGGCCGGCAAAAAATCATCGATACGGCGTATCGCATGGGCCTGACCCACGAACTGGAAAACTCCGTGTCGCTGCCAATCGGCTCATCTGAAGTCTCCGTCATCGACATGGCATCGGCCTATTCCGTTTTCGCCAATGGCGGAACCAAGGCAGCGGCCTATGCGGTTCTGGAGATCAAGAACAGCGCCGGCAAGGTTCTCTACCGGCGTGAACGCGACGAGCCGCCTGCAGTTCGTGTCCTGCCGGAGGAGAAAGTTCAGGAAATGAACGAGATCCTGGTCAATGTGGTTGAGGCCGGCACGGCACGCCGGGCGCAGATTGACGGTGTGGTCGCAGCCGGAAAGACCGGAACCACCAACGCTTACCGTGACGCGTGGTTTGTCGGCTACACCGGCAACTTTGCCACGGCCGTCTGGTTCGGCAACGACGATTTTACCTCCACGCGGCGTGTCACCGGCGGCAGCCTTCCTGCCATGGCCTGGCAGAAATACAACGCCTTTGCCCACAATGGCATCGAGCTTGCCCGGATGCCCGGTGTCGATCCGGAAAGCCTGCCGCGTCTGGCCCGAACCGCACCGGCAAGGCTGGCTACAGACACCAGCGACACTGCGCAGCCACGGGTCCTGAAACGGCGCACCCAGGATCTCCTCTTGCAGATCGGCCAGGATCTGCGCCTGCTGCTTGAACAAAAGAGCGCCGATGCCGCCCCCGCTCAAGGGCCTGCCAACACCGATGTCGCGGCGGTGCAATGAGCGATACAGGATTCCGGCCCGCACATGGCGAGGCAGACTGGTATGACGAAAGGCTTCCCCGTGCCATCCGCTCGCATCGGGGCAATCCTTTTCGCACACTCGCCACGGTGACGCTTGTCGTCGTTCTGGCCTCCTTGCTCGGCATCAGCTCCGCCTATCTGATCATCGAGCGGGAACAACCGCTCAATGCGGTCACCATCGGCCCGTGGCACGCCTATCCGAAAGCCGGCACCTCCGAAGCCGATCCCTATTCCGTGGCGATCTACACAAGAGGCGCCGTCATTCCCCTGGCATCGGGCGAAGGGCTTGCTCTGGTCGCGCGCGAAGACAGCAACGGCCACCAGCTTGACCCAACATGTGAGTACCGTATCGCAGGCCAGACCCCGTCTGCACGGCTCTGGACCATGACCGCGGTCGATGGCCACGGCCACCTGGTCAAGACGATATCTGGCCGGGTGAACCTTGCAAGTGACACCTTGCTGCGAAACGCGGACGGCACTTTCGAGATCGTCGCTGCCACCCGCCCCCACTCCGGCAACTGGCTGCCCCTGGCGAGCGATGCAAGGGCCGCCGACGGTCTGCGCTTCGTGCTCAGGGTCTATGACGCTCCGGTCACGACAGGTGCAGCCCTAGATGGCGTCAGCATGCCGACCATCGACAGGTTGGGCTGCCCATGACCCTTTCTTCACGTTTTTCCCTGTCGGTTGGCCTGCTGGCCACGCTATGTCTTGCTGCCATCATTCACATCCTGGTTGTGTTGAGCATCCCCCAGAACGTTCTGCACAGTGCCTATGACAACATCGGCAACCACGGGCCGGACCGGCAGTTCAATCTGCTGCCGGACGTCCACCCCGGCGAGGAAGCCCTGCCCGATCTCGATCCGGCCATGAAGCACGCTGCCTGCCGGTTTCAGCTCGCTGACGGGCCGGTTCTCTTTGATGCCAGCATTCCGGTTCCCTTCTGGTCCATAGGACTGTTCAATGCGGCTGGAGAGGCCGTCTACAGCCTCAACAACCGCACCGCGGGTGCCGAGCGCCTGTCAATGCTGGTGCTGACAACGGAACAGCTGTCGATCCTGCGGGAGAACCCACCGGAAAACCTGGAAGATCTCATCGTCATTGAAACGGAAGAGCCGCTAAGCGGTTTTGCATTGTTACGGGCCTATGTGCCCCACCCGACACGGGCGGACAGCATCGACCGCGCTCTCAGGGCCGCAAGCTGCGGCTCCATTCGCTAAGATACCTGCAATCATGAAAACCGGTCAGGCCGGGACGCTGTCACGCCCCGACGCCGCAACTGGTCACGATATCGGAGAAACCGCGTTCCGCAGGTGAGAAATGTCGTTGTCGGGCATACCGGTTGCAAGCGTTTGTTGCTGACCGTAGCTGGAACTATTGCCAACCGGTGCTGCCTCATTGAGCGGTGACAACGGACCGAGCGCCTCGAACAGGTCTCCCAGAAGATCCTTGTGACGCTTCCAGCGGCCGATCGATGATCTGAACATCGGCTTCCGTACCTGGAGATTGGAGAACGTCGTCACGGGACTGTCGCCGTTATAGAACTCCAGGCATTGTTCTTCCCAGTCCATTCCTGTGCACGCCAGCAGCGCCTTGCTTTCCTTTTCCTGGTTATGAACCAGGTCTTCGTAGGAAAGCGTGTGGATGCGGACCGGCAGCACCTTTTCCCAATGTTTCATCAGACCGTCGTAGGCGACGAAATAGCTGCCCAATGACTTCTGCGTCATGGCGTAGTTATGCGCGGGCGAAAGCGAATGCGACAGGAGCGAAACGCATGTGTCCGCAGGACAGCGAACGCAATGGATGAAAGCCGCTTTCGGAAACAGAAGGCTCATAAGCCAGAGCACTTCGAAATTATGCGGCATCTTGTCGGTGACACGGTCTGCTCGCCGGTCGATTGCACTCAGTTCTGCAAGGTACTGCCTTGCAAACTGCTTGAACTCACGCGGCCCGAGGCTCTTCAACCGGTTTTCCAGGGCAACACTTGGCGCCCCCCGCAAACCCAGGTCCTGTTGCAGCAAGCGGAAATACGGAATTTCCGCACCGCTGACGATGCGCGAGTGCCGGCTCACGATCTGCTCGGCCAGGGTCGTGCCTGATCGCGGCATGCCGAAAATGAAAACCGGCCGCTCCGAGGGATCCTCAAATTCCGTCCGTTCGGCGAAAAATGCCTCGTTGAACACCTCCTTCATGAAGGCGATGCGTTCTTCATGAGCTTGCTGATCGAACGACTGGTAGCGCAACCGGCGAGCGGAGCGGTAGTGCTGGGCAGCGCGCGCGGTGTCTCCCAGGTCGTAATGGATCTTGCCGGCCGCCCAATGCAGGTGAGCGTGCTCCGGAGCAGGCAGTGCGCTTGCCTGTTTCAACAGGTCATCGATCTTGGCAAGTTCAGCCGGCTCTTCCCTGTAGGTGCGTGCCATCGTCAGGCAGTGAAGGGCGGAGGGCAGTTCCTTGCCCAATGCGATGGCTTTTTCGAACCAGGCGACAGCCTCGTCAATCTGGCCGACAGTGATATCGAGCTGGCCCATGCCGACAAGGGCATAACCATTTTCCGGATCGATCGCCAATGCACGCTGAAAGCTCTGTCGTGCCAGCACCGGCTGACGCTTGAGCGTGTAGAGGTCACCGAGATGGGCATGGAAATCAGCGGCTTTAGGTGCAAGGGCCACGGCTTTTTTCAGCGATTTCAGCGCGCCGGCCAGATCGCCAGCGTTCATGAGGGCCAGACCGAGCAACTGATGCACCTGCGGGTGCTTGCCGGCCTTGCGCTCAGCCTTCCGCAGCATCTCGATAGCAAGCCCCACGTCACCGTTCTGGTAAGCAGCAATGCCCAGCGAAAAATTTGCCTGCGGGTTCTTGGGGTCGAGCTTCAGTATCTCCTCAAACATGCTGAGCGCGATTCCAATGCGTCCGGCATGTTGATGGGAGAGCGCTTCTTTGACGAGAAGCGTGATGTTCGGACTCATTCGACCACCTTCAGGTTCCCGGGAGTGACTACCCTGTAAACTAAACGGTTTAGTTCGACGCCTGAAGAACGGCAAGCCACAAAACCCCTTCAAAGACATCCTTTTGCCGGAAAAACGACGAAAATTAGGCTAAGAGTTTGTGATCACGTCTCTTTTTTCAGTGTTCACATTTTTTTGCATTGCAATAAACAAAACTTATGCGCGCATGCCCTAAAGGCAAGTCAATCTGATAAAAAGTGAAGCAGAACAAGTAAAACGAGATTTTGAATGTCGTGGTTTGGTAAAAAAATAATACCGAGCGGTATCGTTTAAAAATTTTGAATACGCTTAGCTTACGAAATATATTCTGGTCGGTTTCTTGCAAAAGAACCCGTGCAGAAGTCTTCTCAAAGATGTTTTGTCAGACCTTGAACGACCGCGCCTGCAGCCTGTGGAAAAGCAGTACCGCCTTTACAGCCGAAAATGTATCCGCGCATCAGTAGATCTGACGTGGGCAGAATATAGCACTCAATAAAATGTCAGAATTCGGGTCTGAAATTCGGGAGCGGGCTATTTCACGACCGGCGCGCGTTCAGTTCCCCACCCGGTATAGATCCGGGACCTGCGAACAGGCTTGTCGTCCCCATAACGCTTGTCCGGATCGCAACCGGCTTCGGCAATGCGAACCTGGCCTTCCAGTTCCCGAATGGCGTTATTGACCTTCCAGACGCGATCGCGGGTCGGCGTTTCGATCTCCAGTCCGTCGAGCGCCTTCTTGTAGGCGATGATCCGATACCGCAGCGCCTGACCGACCCATTTGATCATCACCCGGTTTTCCCAGACGCGCGCCTTCGCGCCCTCATAGGTTTCCTCGGACTTCACAGGCTTGTTCTGCAGAACTCGCAGCCGCTCGTCGTCAGCGGCCTTCACGCGCAAGGCCACTTCGCAGAAAGGCATCACCAACTCCGCATCGCCGGATGCGTCAGCGGCAATCTTGTCGTAGCGGGCATCGGAAGACTGGAATTTGTCTGAGCGCAGATAGATCAGGTAAAGATCAGACGGCACGCGCCCCTCAACTTCCGGAAGAACGCGTGTTCGCGACAGTTCAACCATGGTCCCGCCGATCCAGTCCTTGGTCCATGGCGGACGGATCAGCGTCCAGCCGCGGTTGCGCATCAGCTTTTCGTCGTTCGTGTAGTTGAACTTGGAAACCGGATCACCGCGCAGGCGTGCCGCTTCGTCGCCCGCCGCCGGCATCACCCTGTCATGAATGACGGAAGGCCTGGCACGATCAAAATCCCCTGTCGGGCGCGTACAGGCAGCAAGGCTGACGGCAATCAGCACGGCAGCGACGACAATGGCGCCCTGCCCTGATCTGCGACCGCTCTCCGCGAGGGATGCGGTGGCGGATTGTTCCGCTTTGCCTTTGCCCATCGGGCGCTTCTCCAGGCCGCTAAAAAGAAACTTCTCCTGCGCGGCTGGAGAGGCTTGGACCGTCAGTCCTTGTCGGAGCCAGCAGGTCCGGCCGCTTTTCCGATGGTCGCGATTCGTGCGGCAAGATCAAGGTCATGGCGCTCGTACCGGACACCTGGGAAGAGGATAACTTCTCCAAAGGTCTCTCGGCTTGCCATACGGCGCTGATTGGAACGATAGCCCACACGTGCTGCGGGGCGTTGAGCTGATGTAAAGTCCAACAAGGTGCCCATCGTCTCCTCCTTCGGTTCCGATCTCCCCTGACGGCGTATTACCGGCGGGGAACGGTCAAACGGGCGACGCATTACTTCCTGCTCTTCATTAAGAAGCTGTCAGGGTTAACAGCATGCTAACGCTTTTCCTGCAATTTGAACGAAGCAAGTTCCTCCGGTGGTCCGGTCTTTCGTATTTTGTAGACGGGTGTCATGCGCCAAACCCAACATTTCAGTCAGTCTTTGCCGAATTCCGCTTCTCCGGACAAATCCGCGTCCACAAAGGGCGATGATCGTGGTGTCCTTCTTGCCGCAAGTGAGCTGTTTGCCGGGCGCACTCGGCATGATGTTGAAGAAAAACGCATTTTTCTGGAGTTGGCGTCAAACTTCCTGCCTAAAACCTCACTGCCGGACAGGCGCCGGATCGCAAATCTGCTGGCTGCGCATCCGGAAATACCCGACGACCTCCTGACGCAGCTCGCATCCGACGAAGACGAACTGACGGCCTATCCGGCCCTTCGTTACAGTCCGAGGCTTTCTGTGGATCTCCTTTTGAAGGTTGCGGAGGCTGGTCCGGATTCCCTCCGCAAAGCGGTCGCCAACCGGCCATCCTTGCGCGAATCGGTGATCACGACATTGTGCGAACACGCCGGAGCCCCTGTAATCCGCATCCTTCTCGACCGGGAAGACGTCACCCTGACACAAGCTCATCAGGCAAAACTCAGTTGTCGTAGTGACATCGTTGCCACTCTTGGTTTAGAATTGGCAGGTCAGGACGCATTAAACCCGGATGGACTTATGGGACAATTCCTGCATTTACCAGCTCCGCTCAAATCGAAAGCGATCGCCGCGGCGGAGATGACCAGCCTGGTCAAACAGGCACAAACCCCTGGTTCCGCAACCGACAGACGCACGGACACCGCGCGCCTCAAATTGCGGGACGCACTGGTGAGCGAAGCCCTTTTCCAGCAGCGGTCCCGTTTTGCGGATCTCCTGGGCCAGGGGCTCGGACTGCCACAGACCACTTGCGATCTGCTGATGCATGACGATCAGGCCGAAGGTCTGACCGTTGCATTGAAAGCGCTTGGTATGTCGGCGTCCGAAGTCACGACCGTGATGATCCGCATGCTGGGTGAAAACCTGTCACTGGAAAGACTGCGCGGCCTGCTGCGCCTCCATCGCACGCTCAGCCAGGGCGCTGCCGAGGTGCTGGTCGGCCAGTGGATCCTGCATGACCAGGTCACTCAGCCCGTATCTGCACAGCTTGACTCGCAATATCAGGACGGTTCGCGCCGCGATACGGCGACAACGGACGGACAGAAGTTTGGTTTCGCTCAAGCCGAAACCACTCGCAAGTCGAACCGTTCCTGAGAACACCCGCTCAAGCACTGTGTTGCGGGAGGGCTGAACGCCCATATTTAAATCTGCACTAAAAGCGGAAGAGATTCGTGTCGGGCTTCGGCTCATCCTGCACCAATGGCAGGTCAATCCTGCCGTCGCGTGCTTCGATGTCCACCAGCCAATAGTCCGGATCCATTCGCGCTTCGCTTGCCAGCCGCGCGTCTATCGTTTCCCTGTCCGCCCGTTCGAAGACACTTTCGAACAAGCGCCCCTGCGGCAGACTGCTGAACATGGCTTGCGGCGCCGGGCCATAGAAGTCGAAGCTACCGTCAAGACGGTCCACACAGATAAAGACCGCACCGGCTTCGGGAGCCCCTTTCCTGGAAACAGCTGCAAAGCCGCCCTCGCCGAATACGCGCCGGACCAGTGCACTGACGAAAAACTCAGATGTAACCCGCATGCTGACCGCCTCTGCCGAACCCGCCGGCACTCCCGAAGATGGAGAAGGAAGGCCCTGCTCTACGACAGTTGCGCTTACGCGGCAACTTGCCGTCCGGCAATCTAGCCGGACAGCGACCGGCCACTGACCATTTCCAGGCGCTCGATGACCTTGGTGCCGGGTTCGCCCGTCAACGGCAGGCCCCTGTCAAATTCAAACCGCCTGATGGCAGCGGTGGTATTGGCTCCCATCACGCCGTCCGCCTTCAGCGGACCGTAGCCGAGTTCGGACAACGCCTGTTGAATCTTCATCAACTTCGGATCGGACTCTACACCGGCATCGGCACTGTCGTCGGCACCGGCATCAAGAACTTCAGCGCCGTCTTGTCTTGTCGTACCCGAGAACCCGGGCTTCGGACGAGGCACGGGACCATTCACGGACGTTACGGGGCTTTCTCCCTGCATCAGCACCAGAGCAAGCAGCGCTTCCGTTGCCTCTCCGGTCTCGATCTGTCCGGCGTGACGTTCAAAACCACGGATGGCACGCTCGGTCGCCGGGCCGTTCAGTCCGTCCAGGGGGCCTTCGTACAGGCCGATCTTGCGCAGGGAGATCTGCAGGTCGAGTACAAGGGTGGAGATCTCCTGCACCTGAAGCCCGGGACTTCTGCCATCCGGTTCCGGCAGCTGCATTGTATCCGGTCGATCTCGTGTCGTGAACAGCGGCGCGGGATGCCGGCCAGGCTGCAAGCCGACCGCATTGGCCACGATCAGGCATGCCGTCAGCCCCATCACCACAGTACCACCCGCTGCGACAGGATTGTCGAGCGCCATATGACCGGCCTTCGCCATCAGGGATTCCGACGACTTTGCTTGCTGCGCCTTGGTCTGCTTTGTCGTTTTCTTTGCTCTTGCCATTGCGCCTATGCCGATCTTGCCAATTGCTCGACACAGAGCACCTCGCCGGTCCGACCGGCGCTCTGCTGCGCTTGCGTCCGAAGCGGCAGGGTCACAGTCACGCTTTCCCCCTGTCCCAGAATGGTCTGAACAGTCAGGCTGCCGCCCATGCGCTCCAGAAGGGCCCTGGAAACGCCCAGCACGGTTGCCGCGGCCTCGGCGCTCCAGCAAAGGCTGGACTGGCGGTTCTTCACCGAAAACACATAGTCGGTGTAGCCTGTACCGAGATCGACACCAACGCTCACCACGGCGCCAGCCTCGGAAGTTTCCACCATATCCACCAGCAGGAAACACAGTGCCTGCCGCAGCAATTTTCTGTCGGCAGCAACCAGCGGACTGTCCTGGCCGGGCTCCATTTCCAGAGCAACACCGCGACGCACGGCCACCCTTGCGACCATGTCCATGCATTGAACCAGACAGGCTTCGACATCAACACCGGTAATCTCCGGTTCGCCGGGAGATCTGTCGGCCGGAACCAGATCCAGAGCCGCAGTGAGCGAGGCCAGGCCCCGTTCGCCGGTTTGCCGCAGGGACTGTACCGCCAACTTGAGCACAGGATCGGAAGTATCACGCCCCAGGCGCTCGAGACGTTCGGATTGCGCCAGAATGTCCGACAGCGCCTGCGAAGCTTCAACGCCCGCCGTTTCAAGCATGTCCCGCGAAATTCGGTCCGCGCGTGCGCTTCCGTCTGTGGCGAATCCCGCGGTCTTGCCTGCCGACGGATCGATGGGTTCAAGAGGACGAAGCGTCAGCAGAAGTGCCGCTCCGTTTGCAGAAGACGGGCTGTTCTGCCGGCTGGCGCGCAGCTGCACCTCCAGACGCCGGTAGTCGGCCTGCCCTGCTTCACCCGGACGATTTGCGCCAATCCTCAAACGTGCCTCGAAGGTTCTTGTGGCGCCACTCAAACGGGCTTCGGAAAGACAGGTCAGATAAAGCGGCCGGTCCGCAACGTGAAGGCGCGGAAACAGCCAGTCCTCCCCGCTTTCGACCGGCAGGTGCCCGAGCACATCCTTCACCGGGCCACCAATGACCTTGAGGCCACCGTCAGGCCCGAGTTCACAATAGATGTCGGAGACACTCTGACTGATCTGGAGGCGTCTTTCCTCCGTTGCCCTCACAACTTTTTGCGCAAGAGACCGGTCAAGCGCGATGCGTAGCGACAGCAAACCGACATAAAGCAGAGCCGCCAGCGTCGCAAACGGCGTCGCCAGCCCTGGAAATCCGGAAGCCGGAAGGACAGGCAGCGGAACAAACATCAGGGCAAGGACCAGGGCACCGCAAAGCCCCGTCACGGCGAGTGCCGTCCGCCGGCTTGCTGCGAGCGCAGCCTCCATCGGCGGCACCAGCAACCAAGCCAGCGCAAAGGACAGCGCACCGCCGGTAACCGCGCAGACGCCGGCAACAAACACCGCGAACAGGGAAGCAGAAAGACCGGCAGCCTTGGACAGCGCCCCCGACTGGGACAGATAAAGTGCCAGAGGCCATTGGCTCAGCATCCAGGCGAGCGCGAGAAGAGTGGCTGCCTGAGGCGGTCCGGCCAGCGCCAGATGCAGTGGCAGTACCACCAGAGCCGCAGCGCCGCTGACGAAACAGCTGAGCAGAAACGAACGATGCAACGGTGCAAGAAAAGGATCAGAAGCAGCTTCGGGATGAATCATTCCATCCACGCGAGCCACCCAATGCCCCCAGATATTTTGCATGTTTTTCAGAAGGTTACGCAATCTACTCTACCACACAACAATCGCGGAAACATCCGCTCGCACCTTTTGTACGGCCATTGTCGGTTGCAGCACTTAAGGAACGATAAAGGATGAATCCAAATTGCGTTTTTTTCCGAAAAACCCATTGGCCTCAATATCTTGACCGGAATTAGCTAAAATTTGAATCAATATTTCAGAAAATACGATTTAAATACCTGATTTATTTTATGAAAATTGGCTTTTCCCGCTCAACCGGGGATTCTCATGTCGCTGGTAATGTGTCCTCATAACAAGCGTGCCAACGGCACAAAGGCACGCAAGACAGAACAGACTATGGGTAGCGACATGTTCTTTCTCTTGAGGACGGCCTTTTGGCTCACCTTGGTGCTCGTCCTGATTCCCCTCGGGTCAGATCAGGAAGACACTTCGACGGAAAACATCGATCCGGTGTCGGCCTTCCTGGCGGCACAGGCAACGATGTCGGACATCGGCGGCTTTTGCGGACGCAATCCGCAGGCCTGCGAAACGGGAGGCGATGCACTGACGGCAATCGGCAGCCGCGCACGCGACGGCGCTCGGATTGTCTATGAGTTTCTCGACACGCAGATTGCCGAGAAATCGGGAAGCGAACAGCTGGTGACCGGCTCGACGCCCGTACCGAGTGCTGGCACGACGTCCGGCCAGCCTTCTGGCCAGGAACCCCAGGTTTTCGCCGGCACACCATCTTGGCAGCCGGTCTTTGATAACGTCTCTTCCAAAGAGGCAGTGCTTGGGCCGGTGCCACGGCCCAAACCACGCTCAGGCCAAAAGACCTGAGCACACTGGTCGTTCAAGATCCTACGACCTCCTGGATCTGAAAACGGCCGATTGCGCCCCCGCTGGAGCGCTGCTGCACGGCAGCAACGCAAAGACGGCTTCACTTCAGCGGATTGTTCCGCTGCGCCGCAGATGGAAAGCTGCCCATTTCATCTGCGGCGTATCTTTATTCTCCCCCCTCTCTCGCACCTGCCGGCATTTGCACTTTGCCGCTCACGAGTTATATGAAGGCGGACAAGACCTTCAAAGACCGGTGCCATGACCACAAACTTGAGCGAAATCCTTGAGACGTTTGATTTTCTCGACGACTGGGAAGATCGCTACAAATACCTCATCGACCTTGGCAAGGAGATGCCTGATCTTGCCGACGCCGAAAAGACCGATGCCAACAAGGTGCGCGGTTGTGTGTCACAGGTCTGGCTGATCACCTCCATCGACAAGACAGGCGACGGCACACCTGTGCTCAGTTTCCGGGGCGACAGCGATGCGCTTATCGTGCAAGGGCTCGTGGCCATCGTCACCTCTTTGTTCAGTGGCAAGACCGCGCAGGACATTCTTGACACCGACGTCGAAGGTATTTTTGCCAAACTGGGTCTGCAGGAGCACCTGACACCGCAGCGCTCCAACGGTCTCAAATCGATGGTCGGGCGCATCCGCAGCGACGCGCAAGGAGCTCTGGCAGCAGCCTGAGAACCCTTCAATTTGATCACTCTGCTCTTTCGGCAAGTGCTTCAGTTGCGCTCACACCGAGCGCCCTCCGCAATCAGCTGAAGATCTCCATCACAAAACAAAAAAAGAGCTGCCCATGGGCAGCTCTTTTGTACTCGACCTGGGCCGAAGGATTTACTTGGAGCGCTTGCGCTGCTGGCCGAGGCCCATCTTCTTGGCCAGTTCCGAACGGGCAGCCGCATAGTTCGGTGCAACCATCGGGTAATCGGCACCCAGGTCCCACTTCTCGCGGTACTCTTCCGGGGTCATGTTGTAGTGCGTGCGCAGGTGGCGCTTCAGCGACTTGAACTTCTTGCCGTCTTCCAGGCAGATGATGTAGTCCGGCATGACCGACTTCTTCACCGGCACGGCAGGCTTCAGCGGCTCCGGCTCCGGCTCGGTGGAAGTGCTGGCAGTTCTCTGCAGCGCGCCGTAAACTTCGTTGATCAGGCCTGGCAGATCTGTTGACGCAACGGTGTTGTTGCTCACATAGGCTGAGACGATGTCTGCCGTAAGATCAATCAGATTCGCATCCACCGGACTGTCAGTCATATTTCACCCGTTCTCTACTGATTTCAAAATTAGCTTTGTGGTTTACCTGCAAAAAATGTCTGCCGAAAGCGGAACTAGAAATTCAGTTACTTGCGGGCCCAGAAATCAAAAACGATTCTACTTTGCAGGCAATCGTCACAGCCTTATATCGCCGCTTTCGTTGAACGACAACCCCGTAATTCAAATAAAAATCGATCAGAAGCAATAAAAATCAAATTGTACAAATATTGGCTATACCTAACGCACCTATTTCGACAATGAACCGATAGTATTGTCAGGAAATCTGTCTTTCAGGACCATTGCCGCACACCATGCCTCAGCTTTTCGGCCGGACAGTTTTTGCAAGGGCATCTTCCTTGGTATCGGCACAGGGACGGTAGCCGGCTGCGTATGCAGCTTTTGCCAACAAATGAGCCGAAATTGGGGCGGTGAGCAGGAAGAATACGACTCCGGCGATTGCCCGTGTGACAACGGCCAGATCGCCAGCATGAACTGCCAGCGCAAGCAACATCACTCCCGACCCCAGAGTACCCGCCTTGGAGGCCGCATGCATTCGCATGTAAACATCTTTCAGACGGATGATACCGATCGATGCGACCAGTGCGAAGGAAGCACCGACGACCAGCATAATACCGGTGATGATTTCAACGGCAGCATTCATTGTCCCGCCTCCCTGCGCTTAATGCTCTCTTCGACTTCGTCCATGATCGTCTTGTCGCCGGCAAGGCCGCGGTTCAGGACGAAGCGTGCGAAAGCGACGGTTGCCAGGAAGCCGACGAGGCCGAGCGTAATCGCAATGTCGATGTAAAGATAAAAGCCGGTGGAAACGCCGATGGCCGCGATAAAGCCGATCCCCACCGCGACCAGCATGTCCAGGGCGACAACACGGTCCGGAAGGCTCGGTCCCTTGACCGTCCGCACGACGATGATGATGAAGGAAATCGTCAACAGAGCCAGCGCGATCTTGACGCTGATTTCCAGGAAACCGGAAGAAAAGGTCTCAAACGGTGTCATCTGAACACCTCCAGGATCTTGCGTTCAAAACCATTCTTGATGTCGTCGATCGTGGCTTGCGGGTCAGGCACGTCGATACAGTGCACATAAAGCGTCTTCCGGTCGTCGGAGACATCAACGGACAATGTGCCCGGCGTCAGGGTGATCAGATTGGCCAGCATCGTGATTTCGAAGTCCCTGTCCACTGTCAGCGGAAACGCGATAATGCCCGGCTGCAACTTGATCTTCGGCTTGAGCACGATGATCGCAACCCGCCAGGCCGACAGCACCAGTTCATAGACGAAGAGCACAGCCAGACCGAAGCCCTTGGAAACCCGCTGGAAATAGGCGGCAGTACCGACCTGTTCCCGGATCAGGTAAAGCGCGCCGAAACTGAGCACGAAACCGAAGGCCAGATTGACTTCAGAGAAGCTGCCCGTGACAGCTCCCCAAGCCAGCATCAGAAGAATGTTGATGAGAAAGAGACTGGTCATCCCTGGCCCCCAAAGACTGAACGCAGGTAGCCGAGCGGTTCAACAATACCGCTTGCCCCTCGCGTTGAAAGCTCCAGCATCCATTCCGGCTGCAGGCCGAAATAGACAACAAGCGCAGTTAGGATGCCGAGTGGCAACCAGACTGCGGCTCCAGAAAGTTGCGCGCCGCCCTCGCCCGTCACGGCAACGGCCTGCCCGTCAGTAGTGCCTTCAGGTCCACCACGCCAGAAGGCGAAGATCCAGACCCGGCCCATCGCCATGGTTGTCAGGAACCCGCTGACAAGAATGGCAGCACCCAGCCAGGTCCGGCCGTCTGCGAAGGCCGCATCCACAAGAATGACCTTGGGCCAGAAACCGGAGAATGGTGGCAGACCCGAAACGGCAAAACCAAGTACCAGGAATACGGCTGCGAACACCGCACTCTTTTGATAGAGCCCACCCAGCTGCCTCAGGTCGTAAGAACCACCCATCATGTTCATGATGCCCGCTGCCATATAAAGTGCCGTCATGACGATGATCGAATGGACCGCGTAGAAAATGGCACCCGAGACTGCCAGCGTCGAACCAACAGCAACACCGGCGAGCATCGACCCGATACCGGCAATGACCACGTAGCCGAGCAGCCGCCGTACTTCACTCTGCGCCAGAGCTCCGATCGCCCCTGTCAGCAGGGTGGCGATGGCAACCAGCGCGATCACATCGGCCATATAGCCGCGGGAGGCCGGCAGGATCAGAACAAAGATGCGGATCAGCGCATAAACGCCGACCTTGGTCAGAAGGCCTGCAAATACCGCCGACACCACCACATTGGGCGTGTGGTAGGACGCAGGCAGCCAGAAATTGACCGGGAACGCGGCCGCTTTCATGGCAAAGGCGAGGAAATAGAGCGCGGCAACCGTTGCCAGTGTGCCGGAAGCCGGGTTTTCCAGGGCGGCAACCTTCATGGCGAGGTCCGCCATGTTGAGCGTGCCGAAAATTCCGTAAAGCAGACCTGTCGCGATCAGGAAAAGGTTCGTGCCGATCAGGTTCAGGACACCGTATTTGACCGCGCCGTCAAGCTGGATCCTGTCGTTGCCGAGGACCAGAAGTCCGTAGGACGAAATCAGCAGTACTTCGAACCAGACATAGAGGTTGAACACATCCCCGGTCAGGAAAGCGCCGCAAACACCCGTCATCAGCAGTAGCAGGAATGGATAAAAACCATATCTGCGTCCAGTGCTGTCAACGGTGGCAGCGCCGAAAACACCCGCACAGAAGGCCACGATTGAGCCGATCAGTGACAGCGTGACACCAAGCGTATCCACTGTGAAGGCAATGCCGAACGGCGGCAGCCAGCTGCCCATCACCATGGTGATGACACCTTGATCGAGCACCCGGATCAGCAGGGCAAGGTTGGCCAGCACCAGCAGTGCCAGGAAACCTATGCCGACTTTCGGCTGCAGATCGGTGTTCTTGCGCAGCATCAGGCACAGCGCACCGCCCAGGATTGTGATCAGCGAAGGCGCGACCACCAGCCAGTCACCCGCCGCAACGGGCGTAGTGACCATGGCCTGGGAAAGATCGACGGAAACGGAAGAACCGGCCATGTAGCTTAGTACCCTTGCGGCGGAGTTTGGTCGTGTTCGGGTTCGGCGATGCGCATTTCGTTGACTTCATCAGTGCCAAGTTCCTGGTAGGCCCGGAAGGCCAGCACCAGCAGGAACGCAAAGAACGAGAAGGAAATGACGATTGCCGTCAGCACCAGCGCCTGCGGCAGCGGATTGGCCGTCGCGGTTTCCGGAGCATAAAGATGTTCCGGAATGAGCGGCGGAACCTCGCGCGTCAGGCGCCCGTTGGTGAAGATGAGCATGTTCACGGCATTGCCCAGAATGGCGATACCCAGAAGAATGCGCACAAGCTGCTTGGACAGCATCAGGTAGACGGCCACGGTGAAGAACAGGCCAATCAGGATGACAACGCCGGTTTCCATCAGTCGGCCTCCCTTTCTTCAAGCGCCAATGCAATGGAGCCGATGGCACCCACCACCACCAGGTAAACGCCAATGTCGAAGAACAACGGCGTCGACAAGGCGATCTCCACGCCGAAAACATGTACCTCCAGCCACTGGCTGGTCATGAAGGCCTGCGCCTTGAATATCGACGGGATGCCTGCCACAGCCGCCAGGAACAGTCCGAAACCGGATACCCCCATCGGGTGGAACACGATGGCGCGGCGAACGGAAGCAACACCGCAGGCGATACCAAAAATCGCCAACGCCGATGCGGCAATCAGGCCGCCGATAAATCCACCACCCGGCTCGTTATGGCCGCGCAGCAGCACAAAGATCGAAAACAGGACCATCAGCGCGGACAGATAGGGCGCAATGGTGCGGAAGATGATCGTACGCATCAGTGAGCCTCCCCAGTCTGGGCCGGTGTGGGCGGTGCGACCGTCTTCGGTTTCTCGATCGGTTTTTCGGGCTTCGTCCGCACCCGGATGAGCGCCAGAACACAAAGCCCGGCCAGAACCACCACGGCGATTTCACCCAGCGTATCAAAGCCGCGGAAGTCGACGATGATCACGTTGACGATATTCCGGCCATGGGCAATGGAGCGGCTGAACTGGGCGAAGAAGTCGGACAAGCGGCTGTCGAAGGGCTGCTGCGTGATTGCAAGCAGCGTCAGCGTCAGGCCGAGACCGACACCGATCGCGACGATCCCCGTGACAATCGCGGCAAGACCATGCCGGTGGTCACTGGGCGACAGGTTCAGTCTGGTCATGACCAGAGCAAGGATGACGACCGACAGCGTCTCCACCATGAACTGGGTGAAGGACAGATCCGGCGCGCCGAACATCATGAAGATCAAGGCAACTGCAAAGCCCTGGATGCCAAGAGACACGATGGCTGTCAGGCGGGTGTTGGCGACAAGTACGGCGATCAACCCGAAGAAGGCGATCAGCAGGATGCCCCATTCATAGAAGCGATAGTCGGGCATCTTCGGCATCGCCGGCAGGCTGTCCGTCAGGAAGCCCGGCAACAACACCGCAGCGCCCGTGAAGATGAAGGTCAGCATCATGTAGGTCTGCATCTTGCCCGACTGCAGCAGGCGTGTGATCCGCCAGGACAATCCGACAATACCGGCCACGAACTGGTCGAACCCCTTGTCCGGTCCCCAACCGATCGTTGTCAGGACGGAGCCGATCAGCCCGCGCAGGCGGTCGATCTGGGTAAACAGAGCAATCCCGAGACCGATGGTGACCAGCGACAACAGCAGCGGCGCGTTGATCGACGTCGGCAACAGATGAAGTTCGATTTGCGTCGTCTTGCCGAGAAGTGAAGACAGGGTCGGCCCGATGAACAGTTCACCAGTGGTGTGCGCAATCAGGGCCAGCCCGAGGCCGGTCACAGACAGGAACACCGGACCGGCGAACAGCAGAACAGGTCCCTCGTGCGCATGTTTCGGCGTTTCCACTTTCGGACCCAGGAAGGGCTTGATTGCAACCGCGGCGGCAATCACCAGCATCAAGGCATTGCCGATGACAGCAGTGATGGTGATGGGCAGACCGAGTTCCAGCCAGCCCCAGGTGCCGTAATAAAGTACTTCCTTGGCAATGAAGCCGATGAAAGGCGGCAGGCCGGCCATGGAAAGCGCCGCAAGACAGGCAGCTGCAAACGTGATCGGCATGGCCGAACGCAAGCCGCCCAGTTTCGTGATGTCACGCGTACCGGCTTCGTGATCGATCGTGCCGGCGACCATGAAGAGCGCGCCCTTGAACAGGGAGTGCGCGAGAAGATAAAGGACAGCGCCTTCGAGCGCCTTTTCCTGGCTGGTCCCGGTCAACATGACAAGGAGCCCGAGCGATGCCACGGTCGTGTAGGCAAGCATCAGCTTCAGGTCGGTCTGGCGCACCGCCAGGACCGTGCCCACCAGCAGTGTTATGCCACCGAACAGCGGCAGGACCGTTGTCCAGAGTTCTGTCCCCCCCAGCAGCGGATGCATGCGCATCAACAGATAGACGCCGGCCTTCACCATGGTTGCCGAATGCAGATAGGCGGAAACAGGTGTCGGCGCTTCCATGGCGTTGGGAAGCCAGAAATGGAACGGAAACTGCGCCGACTTGGTGAACGCGCCGCCCAGAACCAGCAGGAAGATCGGCACGTAGAGCGTGGTATCCTTGATGATGTCCGGCGAGGCCAGCAGCACCGACATCTCGATTTCGCCCGTGGCGGAGATGATCAGGATGAAACCGGCCAGCAGGGCCAGACCGCCGCCGCCCGTGACCACGAGCGCCTGCAGCGCGGCCCGGCGGGACGCGGCGCGCAGGTGATCGAAGCCGATCAGCAGGAAGGACGTGATCGACGTCAGTTCCCAGAAGATAAACAGGGAAATCAGGTTGTTGCCGAGCACGAGGCCGAGCATCGACCCCATGAACATCAACAGGAACGAGAAGAACCGGCCCTGTTGCGGGTGGCCTTTGAGATAGCCGCCGGCATACAGAATGATGAAGGTTCCGATGCCTGAAATCAGCAAGGCGAACAGCGTCGACAATCCGTCGACATAGACGGAAAAGTTCACGCCATAGCTGGGCGCCCAGGCCTTTGCCGCAACGAAGCTTTCCCCTTTTGACACGGGTTCGACGAACCCTGTGAAATGCAGGAAGATCAAGGCCGGCACGATTGCAAGCAGCCAGGCCGCATTGTGCTTGAACCAGCGGGTCAGAAAAGGCGCAACCACAGCCGCAGCAAAGGGCGCGAGGACGGCATAGAGAGTGGTGTCGTCGATCAAGGCTGGCGTCATGCTGATCTTTCGTCACGGTTTTTAAAGAAACGACGGAAACGGGCCTGCTCGAATCAGCCCCGATCCGCCGGATAATAACGGTCCCGATGGGTTATGACATGTCTTAGGCAGTTGAATTTACGTGTTCAAGCGTATGTCTGTCGATTTTCGGTAAATTCACCCGCGTCACATGAGCGCTTTTGTCAGGGGCAGGACTGACAAGTGGGGATCTCACAGATTTATTCTGTGCTGAAAACGTATCACGGCCGAAACTTGAGGTATCCGCGCCCGCAATACACCCGACAACATTCACACTCGGGTCAAACCACCTCCGTCTGCACCCAAGAAAGTCAGCTTGCCACTTGATTTCAAAGCGTGAATACCGTTCAGTTTCAATTCGGGAATGCGTTGCCACGGAATTCGAGCGAGGCACAGAAGATGGTGTTGGGTAGCAATAGGGATACGCCTTCGGGAACGGATCTGCTCCGTCCGTCCAACATCGACTTTGAAACGCTCGTCAAACTTGGCAATGAAGCCATTGTTCTGATCGGACTGGACGGCACGCCTGCTTTCATCTCTCCCGCAACCGAGCGCATGTTCGGATGGAGTGCGGACAAACTGGTCGATCACCTGAGCGACCTGGTCTATCTGGCCAGCCCGAACACCGATGCAGATCTTCTGCACCGGATCCTTTCCGGCAGCGGTGATGCCGACGCCCCCCTTCCCCATGCCGATCTTCAGCTCCGTTCCGCCTTCGGCCCGATGGTCTGGGCGGAGGTGACCACGCATCTTCTGGAAGATGCCGCCGGCAAGCCTTACGCATTCGCGGTCTATTTCCGCAGCATTTCCAAACGCAAGGAGCTGGAAAGCCTGCTGGATGCGGCAACCCAGACGGATCCGCTCACCGGACTTCTCAACCGCCGTGCCTTCGAGGATGGCCTGAAACGGGAATGGGCAATCGCCTTGCGTGAAAAGACCCACACCAGTCTGATCAAGGTGTCTCTCGACCGTTTCGAAGCTCTGGTCGAGCGGTTCGGACCGAGCGCTGCCGAGGATTGCCTGACCAGGGTAGCCGATACCCTGAAGGAGACCGCGCGCCGTCCGGCAGATATCGCCGCACGAACGGCAACGGCGGAATTTTCTCTCCTCCTGCCAAGAACTCACGAAATGGGCGCCGAGACTATCAGTGCGTATCTGCACGTGGCCATTCAGGACCTTGGCATTCCCAACCCGGAAAATACCGCCGGCAATGGCGTCATGACGGCCTCCGTCGGTGCGGCTTGCGCGGTCGTGGAACAGACGGGGGTCTCGGAAAGCTCGGAATTTCTCCTCGCCGCTGCCGAAAACTGCGTTTTTCAGGCGAGACAGGAAGGCGGTAACCGGGTGAAGACGTCCTTAAGCCACCTGGCTCGCTAGCCCCGGACCTTTCACGGCGACAATCAAGAGCACCTTCCAATCCATGAACGGATGAAACCCGGCCTGGCTCCGCAGGTGACGATTGACGAAACCGTTATCTGCTCCGGCTTGCAGCAACCTGTGCACGCCCCTATTTCTGGGAAAAACATCAAATAAGGAATGCCGAATGAGCGACGAAACCACCCGCCACGAAAAAGCATCTCCCCCCATCAGGAAGACCACCGCCGAATGGATGGAGCAGCTTACACCCGAGCAGTTCTATGTGACCCGCCAATCCGGCACCGAGCGCCCTTTCACCGGTCCCTACTGGGACAACAAGCTCATCGGCCGTTACGATTGCGTGTGCTGTGAAACGCCGCTGTTCATGTCGGATACAAAATTCGATTCCGGCTGCGGCTGGCCCAGCTTTTTCGAGGCGGTCGACCCGAATGCGATCCGGGAACTTGAAGACCAGTCCCATGGCATGGTCCGAACCGAAATCCGTTGCAGCAGTTGCGACGCGCATTTGGGTCACGTCTTCCCGGACGGGCCACCGCCGACAGGCTTGCGCTATTGCCTCAATGGCCATGCAATGAATTTCGTTCACGGCGGCCGGCCACCCGCCAAGTCAGAATAGACCGTTCATCTGCCCGCCTCGGCTACAGCTTCGGGGCGGGCAGATCTAATGCATGCATTAAAAAGCCCGTTTCAAGAACAGTTTCCAGTTTTAGATTTCAGTTACACACCCCTGATAATAATAGCATCACAAACTTCAAGAACATCGGGGTGGGACTTGTCTGTACTACGGAGTTTTGCTTGCACCTGCGTGCGCGCACTGGTTTTCGGCCTCGGTTTGGGACTTGCCAGCCAACCGGTCCTGTCTTCACCAGCCGCCGCAGAAGAGCTGGTCGCATTCACCGGATATCTGCCCCCTCTCTCCATCAATGAGCAGGAGAAGGGCATTGCAGTCGAGCTCATGGAGCTTGTTGCAGAAGAGGCCGGCCTGGATATCAAGATCCGCTTCGCCCCCTGGAGGCGCGCGCAGCTGCTGGCTGAAAACACGCCCGGTTCACTTCTCTTCACTGCTGCCTATTCCAGGAACCGCAGTGAGAAATTCCAGTACATCGCCCCCCTGCTTTATACGGAAAGCGCATTCGTAACGCTCGACCAGCCGTTGGATACCTTTGAAAAGGCTATTGAGAGCGGCAAGGTCATCGGGGTGCATCTCGGCAGCCAGCGCAGCCAGATCCTCCAGCGGTTCGGTGTTCGCAACGTTGAGGAAATACCATCAGCCGAACAGATGAGCGTCATGCTCAAGACCGGCAGGATCGATGCCTGGTACACCATGTCTGTTCGGGCGAGCTACATGTTCCGCCAGCAGGGATACGACCCGGGAAGTCTCGTCATCGGCGCTCCGGTTACCCACGGCATCCAGTGGCTGGCGGCCAACAAGGATCTCGACCCGCAGATCAGAGGCCAACTGTCGGCTGCCGTCTCCAGGGTGTGGCGCGATCCGAGATACTGGCAGATCGTCGACCGCTATACCCACTGACGGTTCATCTCCCCATCAAGGGCAGGAAAAACGCCTCAAATCCTTATTCCGCTGCCACGGCCTCCCGATGGCCGGACTTGGCGGACAGGATCCTGGCAATATTGACCTCGATCCAGTCAGCGAATTCTCGCACTTTCTCTGCAGCCTCCCGGCCGATCGGGGACAGGCTGTAATCGACATGCGGTGGCACCACCGGGTGGGAATACCGGTTGACGAACCCGTCGGCCTCCAATGTCTGCAGCGTTTGCGCCAGCATCTTTTCACTGACGCCGCCAACGGTGCGGCGAAGTTCTGAAAACCGCTGATCTTTATCCAGAAGCGCAATCAGCACCAACACGCCCCAACGGCTCGTCAGATGCCGCAGGATTTCGCGTGATGGACAGTTCTGGTTGAGCAGTTCCCCCTGCTGCATCAAGTCGGACAAGGGCGCGCCGCTGTTCAGCACGCACTTGGGGGGTATTTCTGCCGTATCACTCATCCTGTTTTCCAATTTTTTGTCCGAGATCCGATAAATCTCAAAACTAACCTTTTTGTACGTACTAACAAAAAGTAAGTGATCCGTCTACATGGGCAGCATCCGATGCATTTTCGAACGATCAACCTTCAAGGAGAAACACAATGATCGCAGTCACGGGTGCCAATGGTCAGCTGGGCCGTCTTGTCCTCAAACATCTTGCCGGCCTCACCGCCGAGCCAGTTCGCGCGCTTGTCCGCTCACTGGAAAAAGCCGGCGATCTTGCCACGGACCAGGTTTCGGTGGTGAAGGCTGATTACGATGATAGCGCCACCCTGCCGGCTGCGTTGGAAGGTGTTGAGCGTCTTCTGCTGATCTCCGGATCGGAGGTCGGCAAGCGGGCGCCGCAGCACAAGGCCGTCATCGATGCAGCCAAGGCAGCCGGCGTCCGTTTCATCGTCTACACCAGCCTTCTCAACGTTCCGCAGTCCAGCCTCCAGCTGGGTGTGGAACATGCCGAAACGGAACGGATGCTGCGCGAAAGCGGCATTGCCCATGCCGTGCTGCGCAACGGCTGGTACATCGAGAATTTCGGCGGCACTGTAGCGGCCGCCCTTGCCCATGGTGCCGTTGCGGGCGCAAGCGGTAACGGCAAGTTTTCCGCCGCTGGACGCGAAGATTACGCAGAAGCCGCAGCCCGCACCGTTGCCGGCAGCGACCTGAGCACGCGAGCACTGGAACTTGGCGGATCACCTGCGTTCAGTCTTGCCGACCTGGCAGCAGAGCTCTCCAGCCAGTCCGGCCGTGAGATACCGTTCAACAACCTGCCAGAAGCAACCTATGCCGGCATCCTGGTTCAGGCAGGTCTGCCGGAAGGCTTTGCAAATGTCCTCGCTGATTCCGACAGAGGCGCGTCTCAAGGCGAGCTCTTCACGACTTCCACGGCCCTGGAGAACCTGATAGGTCATCCGACCCGCTCGTTGAGTGATTTCATCTCCGAAAGTCTGAAAGCGAACGCCTGACGTCCGCTAAACGTCTGCTCCTGCACGAAGGCGGCCTCTCCGCCTTCGTGCAATCATTTGAATTTGTGGTCGGTTGGTTCAAGGATATTTGTTGGTTCCCCATCGGCGAACCTGTTAGGCAGATGGTTCTGCACTTTCCCGGTACCCGATCATGTCCCTTGCCAACGCATCCGATCCATACGTCCAGGACGGGCCTTACGCCTGGTTCCGGTTGGCGATTTCGATTTTGCTGAGCACCCTTGGTGGTGCCGGCATGTGGGCGGTTGTCATCGTTCTGCCCGCCGTCCAGACGGATTTCGGGATCGATCGTGCCGGAGCGTCCCTGCCCTACACCGCGACGATGTTCGGGTTTGCTGCGGGCAACTACCTGCTTGGCCGCGTCGTCGACCGCTACGGTATTGTCATACCCGTCATAGGCTCTGCTCTATCACTCGGTGCCGGCTTCGTTCTGGCCGCCTTTGCGCCGGATGTCTGGAGCTTCTCTCTGGCGCAGGGTCTGCTGATCGGTCTGGGCACCGCGGCCACATTCGGCCCGCTGATCGCCGATATCTCCCACTGGTTCCTGAAACGGCGCGGTTTTGCGGTCGCCTGCGCCGCCTGCGGAAACTATCTTGCCGGTGTGCTCTGGCCATCGCTGATCCAGTGGAGCCTTGCGACGTCCGACTGGCGCCAGACCTATATCCTCATCGGCGTCATCTGCCTTGTCGCCATGGTGCCGCTGGCCCTTTTGCTGCGCCGGCCGCCTCCGGACACATCCCTGAGCACCGGTGCGGCCACGGCCCGTTTCGGTCGCCAGGACACCGGCCTGCCGCCTGCCGTCCTGCAGGCTCTTCTCGTGGTCGCGGGTCTAGCATGCTGCGTCGCCATGTCGATGCCACAGGTTCACATCGTCGCCTATTGCGTCGATCTGGGTTATGGCGTTGCCCCCGGAGCGGACATGATCGCACTGATGACCGGTGCCGGTGTCATCAGCCGGTTGGCATCCGGATATATTGCCGACAAGATCGGCGGTGTCATGACCCTGCTGATCGGTTCCGTGCTGCAATGTGCGGCGCTGTTCCTGTTCATTCCCTTCAACGGCCTGGCTTCGCTCTACCTCGTGTCCCTCATCTTCGGTCTGTCGCAGGGCGGCATCGTGCCCAGCTATGCCGTGATCGTGCGAGAATACCTGCCGGCCCGCGAAGCTGGACAGCGTGTCGGCCTGGTGATCATGGCGACAATTCTCGGCATGGCCCTCGGGGGCTGGCTGTCCGGCTGGATCTATGACCTCACAGGCTCCTACCAGGCCGCGTTCCTGAACGGTATCGCCTGGAACTTCCTTAACATGGCAGTGATGATCTTCATCTTCATGCGCGGCAAGATGAGGCCGACGGGCGCAGCCGCTTGAGGCCGAGGTTCCGATGAACGGCCAGCGGACGCCAGTTACTTCAGGACGCTGAAGTTGCTGGTGATCAACCAGATCTGCGACAGCAGGACAACGCTGACGAGACCGATGTGATAAGCGGACTTGCGGATCCTCGTCGCGGCCAGCACCAGCACGATCATCACGATCTGACGCACCAGATACGCGGTTCCAAGATCGTTGAAATAATCGATCCCCTTCAGCCGTGAGTCCACGATGTCGAGCACGAACATCAGGGCAAGCAAGCCGTAGATCCAGGTCTGCCTGGCGTGAAAATAATCCTTGTAGCTGGCGTATTCGCCCATCTTGTCCGGATAAAGCACGGCGGTAATAAAAAAATAGAGTGCGGCAAAGGCGATGACGAACAGATAGCTTTCGAACGTCCAGACCTGAATGCGGCCAAGTGCGAATTCGAACCACCAGAAGTGAACGACGGACAAAAGCATGAACAACGACCACCCAAGGTGCACGCTGTAGATCTCTTCGCGTTGGGGATGCTGAACATACCGCGCAAGGCCATTGAGCAGCCGCGCAACACCCAACCCGATCACCATGCCGATAATGATCCGGATGTGGGTGAATTCCGCAAGATTGGTGGGAAGTTTGTCCATGTGGGTCCGTTTTGGTCTCGATAAAGCAACACTATACGAATGCTGCCTGATGGAAACCGTCGAGATCTGCCACAACGAACCTTGAGCCTCGCTCTGACCAGCGGCCGTTCAACCAGGACCGGCTGAACGGCCGAAAGCGGTCCGTGCGAGGGTCTAGTGTGCCTGACCCGTGCGGGAGCGCAGGAGGAGCACGAAGAAAATGCCGCCAATCAACCCGGTGACAATGCCGATAGGCATATCCTCGGGGGACAGGAGCGTTCGTGCGATGATGTCCGCCCAGATCAGAAAGATTGCGCCAAGCATCATCGATGCCGGCAGAACCCGGCTATAATTGCCCCCTACTAGGAAGCGGGCAATATGCGGCACCATCAGCCCGACAAAGCCGATGATGCCTGAAAAGGCTACCATCACACCGGTGATCAGAGCACCCAGCACAAATACCGTGAGACGGAAACGGGCAACCGGAATGCCGAGCGTCGACGCGGTTTCATCGCCGATGGTCATCGCATTGAGATCGGCAGACCGCAGCAGAAAATACGGCGCCACCAGCAGCAGAATGCCAAGCGGAAACGGCAGCTGAGCCCATTGGGCAAGACCGAGACCGCCCAACATCCAGAAGACAACCGTATGCGTTGCCCTCGGATCTCCCAGAAAAATCAGGATATTGGCGATCGCCATGATGATGAAGGACACGGCCACACCGGCCAGCACCAGCCGGTCGGCACTGGTTGCAGATGCAAACCGCGTCACCCCGAGCACCAGAAAAGTTGCCGCCAATGCTCCGGCGAATGCCATCAGCGGAACGGTCATCAGCCCCAGGAAAAGACCAGTATGCAACAGCGCAAGAATGGCGCCAGCCGCTGCACCGGACGAAATGCCGAGCAGATGCGGATCGGCCAGGGGATTGCGCGTGACAGATTGCAGGGCGGCCCCGACAACGGCCAGACCGGCACCGACAAACCCGGCCAGCAGCGCCCGCGGAAACCGGATTTCCCAGACGATAGCCTCCCGGCCCTTGGACCAGTCCACGTCGAAATAGCCGGGCACCACGCCGTTGACGAGGACCTTGAAGACAGTGCTGCCCGGGATCGGCACCGCACCTGCACCGATGGCGGCTACAATGGAAATAGCCAACACCAGCACGCCGGCCAGAAGCAATACCCCATTCCCCCGCAACCGGCGCAGGCCAGCGCTTTTGGCCGTGAGCAGGCTCATGCCGGTCTATCGTTTCTGCCTGCAACGGCAGTTCGAAGCATCTTCTGCAAGGCTCACTCTCCCCAGAACGCTTCGGTGAGCTTTCCGATGGCCTTGAGGTTCCGCGGCCCCGGGGTTGCCTCGACATAGTCCAGCACGACAAAACGGTCGTTCTTGACGGCTGCAATATTGGCCAGGGCGGGATTGTGTTTCATGAAGTCGCGTTTCTGGTCAGCCGTCACTTCGCCGTAGTTGACGATCACGACCATGTCCGGGTCTTTTTCCACCACGGTTTCCCAGTCGACGGTCGCCCAGCTCTTTTCAAAATCGTCCATCACGTTGACGCCGCCGGCTGCCTCGATAAGCGCTGTCGGCATGGCATATCGTCCGGCGGTGAAGGGCTTGTCCTCGCCGCTGTCGTAAACAAAGACCCGCAGCGGCTCTTCACCAGCAGGCACCGTTGCCGCGATCCGGTCCAGCTCCAGCTTGTAGGCCGCAACAAGATCGTGCGCGGTGTCTTCAACACCGAAGATCTTTCCGAGGTTGAGGAGGTCGTTATAGAGATCCTGCAGAGACGCCTTCGGCTTGTCGCCGATATGAATGCAGGATTCGGTCAGCTCGTAGACCTTGATGCCGAACGGCTCCAGCGTTTCAGGCGTCACTTCACCACCCACCTTCATGCCGTAGTTCCAGCCGGCGAAGAAGAAATCGGCGTCGGCCCCGATCAGCACTTCCTTGCTCGGATATTTCGACGCGAGTTCGGGAAGTTCGGCAACGCCCTCACGCATTTCCGCGTCCAGCGTCTTCCAGCCTGAAATGCCGGTATATCCAACCATGCGGTCGCGCAGGCCAAGTACCAGCATCATCTCGGTCAGGTTGACGTCATTCGAAACGGCTGCTTTGGGCGGCGTGTCGAAGGTCACCGTGCGGTTGCAGCTTTCCACCGTCGTTTGCGCAATTGCCGGTACAGACAGAAAGGTGAGCGCGAGGCCCAGGGCAATTTTTTTCATATTAAGTCTCCAGAAATTCAAAGATGGAAGGTCAGGTAGCGCTCGCGGCTGGCAGACAGTTGCTCCAGACGGACCTGTACCGAATAGGCTTGCTCAATGTTGCCGGGGGTCAGCACCGTCTCCGGCATTCCCTGGGCAACCAGTCGGCCCTCATGCAACAGCAAGACCTTGTCGCAGACACGGCTTGCCAGGTTGAGGTCGTGCAGGCTGGTGACAATGGTAATGTCCAGATCGGCAATCAGCTCGACGATCTCGAGCTGATGACGGATGTCCAGATGGTTCGTCGGCTCATCCAGCACCAGAAGCCTTGGTTCTTGCGCCAGCGCCCGGGCCACCATCACCCGTTGCCTTTCCCCCCCGGACAATGTGCCGAAGGCTCTTTTTGCATAGGACAGCAGATCCATTTTCCCGAGACAGTCATCGACGATCTCGGCGTCCCGCTTGCCTGCGCCGGCAATACCGGTTGCATGGGGACGCCGACCGAGTGTGACGATCTCGCGCACGGACAAGGCAAAGTCGGTCGGCTGCTCCTGAAGCACGGCGGCGATCGTTTTGGCGGCCTCCCTGGCACTGATGTGCCAGAGATCCGTGCCATCCAGAAGGATTTCGCCCGTTTTCGGTTTCAGGAAGCGATAGAGCAGCCGCAACAGGGTGGATTTGCCGGCACCATTGGCGCCGGCAATTCCAAGAACCTCACCGGCAGGCAGACCGAAGCTGAGCGGATGCAGAATGGTTTTGCCCTGCCCCGTCTTCCAGCTGACCTCCCGGACAAACAGATCGATCCCCGTCATGAGAACGCCGTCCCGTCAGCTTCCGAAACGATCATCGCTGCCGGAAGCCGGCCTTGCGATGCGCTCCAGCGCTTGCCGTGGCTTTCCTCGGTCACCTCGCATCCATTTTCAATCTGGCGATACCGATTGGCGTAGTCGACCAGGTCGTCGATGTCCGTATCGTCCTCAATGTCCCCAAAGAGGTAGATCGCCTTGTCGGTGGCCTTGAATGCCAGCGTGCAAGGTCTCGAACAGCTCTCCATGTCGGCTGTTCCACTGATTTCGAATTCGTCTCCAACGACAGGCACTGCCTGTGCCATTGCACTCTTCAGCTTGCAGATCAGCCCATATCCGGGATGGCAAGTCTGCCCATTGTGACGACAGGTCGTGCAGACAAATATCTTGTGCGGATCATTGCTCATGACGCGCCTCCACGGCTTCTGCCAGTGAACCGACAGGAGGCTGCGGAAAAGCAAAGGCATTGCTTTCCTCGTTGCACAGGGCACGGCCGGATCGGGTACGTTTGGCACAATCATCATGTAATGTTATTACATTACCCATGTTCTTGCTGACAACAGATTTTTGAAGCCCATCGGGAACCATCGCGCGTGCTGCGCGCGTCGCCAGCGGATCAGCCTCGGTCAGGAGGTTGGCAAGTCTTGAGAATTCAGCAGAAAATTTCCGGTTCATATCGCCCTCCGCGATTTCGCGGGGCAGTCAGGAACCGAATGTGCAACTTTGCCGGCAGGTGCCGATTGGCCATGTCACTCACTCCTCCGGGGCACCCCGCCCGGGTTAAGGTTTAAGGTGAAATGGCAGGTCTCCTGACTTGCGGGTCATTGCTTGCCTGATCCTTCCCGGGGTCTCCCCAGTGGCGCTTTCAGGTTTGCTCACCGCTCACAGTTGCGGGGGCAGTCACGGATTTGCAGCCTTTCGGGCTCGTCGCACCGTGTTCCCTTTTAATCCCGGTCCGGAGTTCGGAGTCGGGAACCATCTCTTCCTAAGTGCGCGAACGCCTGAAAAATGTCAAAGACTTTTGCGGGTCGCCGCTCTTGTCCGAAAGCACGACAGGATGGCCAGGAGGCGGAAACACCCTGCCGCCTCGGCAGTATTGACCCTTGCCTTCAAGGCTCAAAAATCTTACCTCCGATCCATGAAACAGGATGCCCTTCCCCCGCGCGCCGCAGCGCGCCCCCTCACCCTTGAGACCCACGGCATTACCCGCCAGGACGATTTCGCCTGGCTGAGGGCGGACAACTGGCAGGAGGTCATGAAAGACCCGTCCGTGCTGGATGCCGACATCCGCAGCTATCTGGAAGCGGAGAATGCCTATCACGAAGCGCAGATGGCGCCGACGAAGGCTCTGCAGGAGAAGCTTTTTGCGGAAATGCGCGGCCGCATCAAGGAAGACGACAGCTCGGTTCCTGCTCCCGACGGCCCCTTCGCTTACGGCCTCAAGTATGAAACCGGCGGCCAGCAACCGGTTTTCTTTCGCACCCCGCGTGACGGCGGCGCGGAAACGGTTCTTCTCCATGGCGACAAGGAAGCCGAAGGAACGACATATTTCCGGATCGGCGGCGTCAGCCAGTCGACGGATCACAAGCTCATCGCCTGGGCCTATGACGACAAGGGCTCGGAATATTATTCACTGAAGCTGCGCGACGCCCAGTCTGCCAAGGATTTCGACTACGCCATCGAGGATACGGGCGGCGGCGGCGTCTTCTCGGAAGACAGCCGCTATGTCTTCTACGTTCGCCTCGACGCCAACCACCGGCCCTCGAAACTCTTCCGTCACGAAGTCGGTTCCGATCCGGCGAGCGACGTTCTCGTCTACGAGGAAAAGGATGCCGGCTTCTTCATGGGCGTCGGCAAGACCCAGTCGGGCGACACGATCGTCATCGACATTCATGATCACGAGACCTCCGAAGTCTGGATGATCCCGGCCACCGACCCGACCGCCGAACCGGTGCTTGTCGCAGAGCGCGAGACCGGTATCGAGTATTCCATCGACGATCACGGCGACACACTCTACATCCTGACCAACGCAGGCGGCGCCGAGGACTTCAAGATCGTCACTGCGCCTAAAGGCAATCCCGGCCGCGAAAACTGGTCCGATCTTGTGCCTCACAAGGCAGGATGCCTGATCCTGTCGCATTGCGTCTACAAGTCCTTCATGACGCGGCTGGAGCGCGAAGACGGATTGCCGCGCATCGTGATCCGCCGGCTTGCAGACAACATCGAGCACTCCATCGCCTTCGACGAGGAAGCCTATTCGCTCGGCCTTGGCGGCGGCTACGAGTTCGACACGAGCACGATCCGCTTCACCTATTCCTCGATGACAACGCCATCGCAGACCTTCGACTACAATGTCGAGACCCGCGAGCGTGTTCTGCGCAAGGAACAGGAAGTGCCTTCCGGCCATGATGCGGACGATTATGTCACCCGCCGGTTGATGGCTCCCGCAGCCGACAGCGAAACCGTGCCGGTGTCTGTGCTCTACCGCAAGGACACCAGGCTCGACGGCTCCGCACCTCTGCTGCTTTACGGCTATGGTTCCTACGGCATCACCATTCCGGCGAGCTTCAACACCAACTGCCTGTCGCTGGTCGACCGGGGGTTCGTCTACGCCATCGCCCATATTCGCGGCGGCAAGGACAAGGGCTTCCACTGGTACAAGGATGGGCGGCGCGAGAACAAGAAGAATACCTTCAGCGACTTCATAGCCGCAGCAGACCATCTTGTTGCGGAAAACTTCACATCGCACGACCGTATCGTCGCTCAGGGCGGCTCGGCCGGCGGCATGCTGATGGGGGCGATTGCCAATCTGGCACCGGAAAAATTCGGCGGCATCATTGCCGAAGTTCCGTTTGTCGACGTTCTGTCGACCATGCTGGACGACACGCTGCCGCTCACGCCGCCGGAATGGCCGGAATGGGGCAACCCCATCACGGACAAGGCAGCCTACGATTACATCGCGTCCTACTCGCCCTATGACAACGTCGAGGCAAAGGCCTATCCGGCCATCCTGGCGGTAGGCGGATTGACCGATCCGCGCGTGACCTACTGGGAGCCGGCCAAATGGGTTGCCAAGCTGCGGGCAACCGGCACAGGTGACAAGCTGCTGATGCTGAAAACCAACATGGAAGCCGGTCATGGCGGCGCTTCCGGCCGTTTCGACCGGCTGAAGGAAGTCGCCGAAACCCAGGCCTTTGCCCTTTTGGTGACCGACAAGGCCTGACACTTCGTCAGACCCGAGGATTTTCCGGGCGTGCGGAGCAGTTCGCACGCCCGGGAACCTAAATTCCTTTCACACGCCCTTGCGGGTACCACCCGAGCGAACGTGACTTGATTTTGACCAAGTCTTCGGCTCATGTGAGAGTTGTTGCAAATCAATCAATTGAACGGTCCTGGACCGTACCGATGCTGTTCACTGGAGCCCGTGATGACCTGCTACCGCACACTTCCGCACCGCCTTGCTGATGGGCTGAAAAAGGGGTTGCGCCTGGTTCCGGTCATGGCCGCCACGCTGAGCCTTGCCGCATGCCAGTCCTATGACACGACCGGCGGCAACGTAGTGGAAACGCTGCTGTTCTCCCCCACCTTCACCAAGAACCGGCAGGACATCCCCAGCACCTACAACACAGCTTATGACTGCCGCACCTTTACCGGCAGCGGCTGGAAAGGCATTGCCGGTGGCAAGGTCTTCAATTTCAGCCAGAAATACATCATCTCCCAGGCCGGTTGCTTCAAGACTCAAGGCGAATGCAACGCATGGCTTGCGGTCATGTCCAGCTACATCGATCAGCCGCGCTACATCCGCTGCAATCCCTACACAGCGTAGGACATCAAGCGGATCTTGCAGGATCACGCTGGACGACAGTTCCCTGAAACACGGGAAGCGCTGCCATGAACGGTTCCATGTAATCAAGCAGGCAGCGCGCCCGGGCGTTGAGCAGCCGCCCGGTGGGCCATACCGCAAAGATATCCCGTTGCTGCCCTTGCCAGTCTGCGAGCACAGGTGTGAGGCGGCCTGAAATCAGGTCATCGGAAATCTCGCTCACAGGCAACAGTGCGAGCCCGTGACCGTCGCCGGCCAGCTGCCGGGCAAGACTGATGTCATCGACAACCACACGTGCATCGACAGGCACGGTTTCGCGGCAGCCTGTTTCCCGATTTGTCAGTTGCCATTGCGGAAGCGTGGACACCCGCACCACCTTGTGCCGGCCGATCTGGTCCGGACTTTCCGGGGCACCCGCCTGTTCAAGATAAGCAGGCGCCGCAACGAGAACCGTTGCCACCACCCCGAGACGCTTCTGGTAAAGCCGCTCATCGGTTTGGGGTCCGGCCCGGAGGGCAATATCGACCCTGTGTTCCAGCAGATCCTTGTTCTCGTTGCTGAGCGTCAGCGTCAGCTGGATCTCCGGATAGGTCTTGAGAAAATCCGACCACATGGGCTGCAGGATGCCGATGGAAATATTGGTAGGCGCCGCCACCTTCAACGCTCCCCGAAGACCGTGCAGATCGGTGCTTAACCCGTCCAATGTCGTCTCAGCGTTTTGAACCAGGTCGGCAAAGGCCTCGAAATACGCCTCACCCGCCACCGTCAGATCGAACTTCCGCGCGGAGCGGAAGACCAGCTGCGTGCCTATGGTTTCCTCCAGCTTCGCCAGGCGCCGGGTCACCGTTGCCGCAGGCAATCCGAGATGCGCGGCAGCCTTTGCCAGGCTTCGATTACGCGCGATATGAACAAACAAAGCGATGTCGTCGAGCATGATTTCATTTTCAAAATTTAAACTCTCATTATTCGATATAGATTGAGATTAGAGAAATCAATAAATCTGTCTTCGTCCTTAAACGCAACGGAGACACTCATGGGCAATTACTTCATCAGCGCTGGTATCGAACTGCAACAAGGTGCGGAGCGGACCAGGGCAGAGACGGAACTGCGCCGACTTGTGGCTGAAACCCAACACGAACCCGGTTGCAATTTCTTTGAAATCCGGCAGAACCTGCAGGATCCCGACAAGTTCACCCTGTGGGAAAGCTGGACTGACAAGGACGCCCTGGCCGCCCATTTCGAAATGCCGCACACCAAGGCCTATCTCGCGCAGAACCTGACACAGGTCAGCTACATTGAAGAACTGGGCGAAATCGGCACCAGCGAAGCGATCAAAAGGTAGTCAGTCATGAAGAACCGATTGATCGCGACGTTGCTGATGTCACTGGGTCTGTCGCTCTTGATGTCGTGCTGGGTCACATTCCTGAACCTCGGCTGGAGCGACAGGTTCTTCTGGCAATGGATGAATGCCTTCCGTCTGGCCTGGCCCGCTGCTGCCGTCATCGCCTTCTTTCTTGGCCCGCCCGTGCAAAGGGCAACGCTGTTCCTTTCAGCCCGCCTGCCGTAATCAGAAAAGGAAAAACGATGCCTCTTGCCCGACAGAATTTCGAGGAACTGGGCCTGCCGGCAGGCCCCTATACTCACGCCGTTCGGCATGGACAGACGGTCTATACATCCGGTTTCACAGCTTTCGGCACACCTGCTCAGGCCGATTCGGCCGGCCCGCAAATCAAGGCGGTGTTCGCTCAGCTGCACACGATCGCCGCCCACTATGGAAGATCACTGAAAGATCTGGTGAAAGTAACCGTGTTCGTCACCGACATGACCGACTTGCCGGAAATCCGGTCAGCCCTTGCAGAACTCTATGAAAATGAGGTTCCTGCCAGCTCGCTGGTCTGTGTTGCCGCTCTGTTTCACCCACAGTTGAGGGTCGAAGTTGAAGCGATCATTGCAACCTGATCGATGAACGACTTGCAACCGGATTGAGAAATACGTATTATACCTTAGTTGAATAGCAATGGACCGGCTCTACAACTTGATGGAGATACCCGTTCCAACTTCTTGAATAACTGTGCACGGGCAAAACGACCCAATAATAAAAAGCGAAACTTGACCACCTGCTCGCAGGTGGTTTTGTTTGAAAGCGTCAGTTGTTCACCCGTTCAGTTGCTTTTTGAAGAAAACCGTCTCCAGGATCGGCGTATCGTAATAGGCGCCAACTTGCTCAAACCCCGCGGCTTTATAGAGCTTGATGGCACCCGTCATGCTTGGCAGCGTGTCCAGCAGCATCTCCCGGTAGCCGGCGGCAACCGCCGCTGCAATTACAGCCTCCACCAGCGCACCACCCACACCCTTGCCGCGTCCGTCCGGCAGGACGTAGAGCCGCTTCATTTCACACGCGCCGTCTTTTCCGAACGCTCGCAGGCCAACACAACCGAGAACCGAGCCTTCCTCATCCTTCGCCAGGAAAAGCGCCCCGGACGGCGGCGCGTATTTCCCCGGCAGACCTGCAAGCTCTTCTTCAAAGCCCTGGTAGGAAAGGTCGATGCCGAGCCAGTCGACATAGGCCCGAAACAGGTGCCGGATCGGCGCCAGGTCGCTTTCGGTTGAAACGGGTACGATTGAAATTTGCTGCGATTGAATCATGGAATGACAAAATGTCCGCGTGGTGTCGTCAGTTGGCTGTCGGCGCAACGGGCGGGATGGCTTTCAGGTAGGCGGCTATCGCTTCACGATCACTGGCAGGAAGCTTGGCCATGTTTTCCTGAACATGCACCATTTCACCGCCGACGGAATCGTATTCAGGCGTGAAGCCGCTTTCCAGATAATAGGCAATATCGCTTGCGCTCCAACTGCCGAAACCACCATCAACCGGCGTAATGTCCGGAATACGGCCTTTTCCTGTGGGAGCCGGTGCGCCACCGAGCCATTTCGCCAGATCCAGTCCCCCTGCAAAATTTCGAGCCGTGTGGCATTCACCGCAATGGCCGGGCCCTTCCACCAGATACCGCCCGCGGTCCCAAAGGGCAGGGTCGACTTCGTTCCCGCTTGAAGGGGCGGCTATGACGGGTGACGGATCCAGGAACAGCCGTTTCCACAGCCCCAACCCCCGACGGATATTGAACGGAAAACCGAGCTCGTGAGGTGGCGTCTTGCCGTTGACGGACGGCAGCGTTTTCATGAAGGCAAATAGATTGCCGATGTCTTCGCCAGACATACGGGCATAGGAAGTATAAGGGAACGCCGGGTAATAGTTTTGCCCGTCCGGCGATGTGCCATGCGTCATGGCATTGGCGAAATCAGCAAGCGACCAGGCTCCGATACCGTCTGTCGTACTGGACGAAATGTTCGGGGCAACAAACACCCCGAACGGCGTCTCCAGGCGAAGGCCGCCGCCAAGCTTCAGCTTGTCGTCTCCTGCGGCATCCTTGGCCGCATGGCAGGACGTGCAACCGCCGGCCCAGAATACAAGTTCCCCTTGCGACGCATCCCCTTGGGCAATGGCGGCAAGCTGGGCTTCGCTCAGCTTCGTCGGCGCGGACAGGAACCAACCCGCACCTGCCGCAACAACCGCAAGAACGACGAGGACGATGACAGCCTTTTTCATGAGGTCTCCCTGGGTCTTCCTGGCACCGAAACGCCAAAACAGCGGCTCTTCAACCCGGGCAAGGTGAAAAGCCGCTGATCTGTCTCACAGTCTGGAGCCTGCCTGTTGCAGTCTGTGTGCGGTAGACCCCGGAATGCCGCCGGTCAGTTTTTCTTACGGTAAGTTTCGTGGCACGATTTGCAAGAGCCGAACACGGGGCCCATCGCAGCCTTGAAAGCCTCGACATCCGCAGGACCGTCCTTGCCGGATGCTTCGAAGGCTTTTGCAGTCGCGTCCGCAAACTTGGCCAGCTCAGCGGAAAATCCGTCCGGATCTTCCCAAATGGCCGCAGCGGCTCCGGTTTCACCCTGATCGGAGCCAGCAGGGAAATAGTCTCCGAATGTCAGGGCTGCTGCATTCATCGTTGCGATGGCAGCCTTACCGGCAGCAGGAGAATAGGCGATCTCCCCTTTCATCAGGCCACCACCGAGCCCGGCAGCCGCGCCGACCGACGACATGATGGCCTGCCGGGTCGCAATCGGATCGTCAGACGCCTGAGCAATGGAACCGGCAAGGCCAATCCCGGCCGCAAGACCCAATACAACAGCCGATTTGATCATTCGCATCGTTCTCTCCCTCTCGTGGAAATTGCCTTCGGCAATGATTCACCAGTGCGAGTACAGCCCATGTACCGCTCGGTCTGAAAATCACGGTCGCGTGAAGTGCGCCATGTTCGGTGAACACAGCGTCAACGCTGACGAAACAGCCAAACAAAAAACCCCGGCCTGTTCAGGCCGGGGTTCCGCAAAACGGGATGTATCCCGAATTACTTCGTTGCAGCTTCGTACATTTCCAGCACGTAGTCCCAGTTGACCATGCTGTCGATGAAAGCTTCGAGGTACTTCGGGCGCGCATTGCGATAGTCGATGTAATAGGAGTGTTCCCACACATCGCAGCCGAGAATCGGCGCTGCGCCGTGTACCAGCGGGTTTTCACCGTTCGGGGTCTTCATGATTTCCAGCTTGCCGTCCTTGACTGCGAGCCAGGCCCAGCCGGAGCCGAACTGGCCAACACCTGCGGCGATGAAGTCGGCGCGGAACTTGTCGAAACCACCAAGATCACTGTCGATAGCGGAAGCCAGCGCACCCGGAAGCGAGCTGCCGCCACCGTCTTTCTTCATCCACTTCCAGAAGTGAATGTGGTTGTAGTGCTGACCGGCGTTGTTGAACAGCGGAGCGTTCTTGCCGAAGCTATCCTTCACGATTTCTTCCAGGGACTTGCCTTCCAGGCCGCTGCCGGCGAGCAGCTCGTTGCCTTTGGTGACATAGGCCTGGTGGTGCTTGTCGTGGTGAAACTCGAGAGTTTCAGCAGACATGTAAGGGGCCAGCGCGTCATATGCATACGGCAGGTCAGGCAATTCGAAAGACATGACAAACTCCTTAAAAGGTCGGTGACCGGCGGCGACGTTCCTGCCTCAAGAATGAATTCAGGAACGGCCGCGTCGAGCGGCAAAATAGGATTGCTGGGCCGTCACGGCAAGCGCCGATCCCTAAAATAAAGAAATTTTTTCTTTTTATTTTAGGACGTACGATCTGCCATTGACACTTCCCACGAGGGGAACGCGTCCACGCGGCTGCAGTTGCGCCATTCACGGGAATGTGACCAGTAATTTTCCAAAGAAAATCATCGTCATTTTTAACGAAATCACTTAAAAAATATAGAATTATCTAATAATATTCAGCATATTTCGATCATTATTTAATTTATATCTAGTATTATATTGAATAATAAATAGAAAATATCACTTATTTTCTCAAGAAACATTCTCCCTACCACCAACACACCTCTCAGACCAGGCTCTGAAACGGCAGTGATCTCGGCGAATGCTAAAACAACTGGATTTGATGATGTAACGACAAGACCTGCGGCTACCCGAACAGTTGCTACGGTGGAGCATGGTTCATTGCGACTGTATCCATAAGGCCTGCATGACCCGGGCTCCCGGTTCCAAGGTCCAGTCGGTGCGAACCAATGCCCTGCGAAAGGCAATGCGCACCAATACTCGGCTTGTCGCCCCTGGTGTCCGCACCGGAAACTGATCGCCTTCACCCTGCCCTAGACCAACGCAACCGGAACTCGTTCCTGGAAATGACAAAGCAGGGCGATCGTGCAAGATAGCAACGACTGCATGTCAGTTTTCACCAATCGCCTGACGACCGGAACCCCATGTCACCCATCTCGCGCTCTCCTGCCGCATTGGCTTTCGGTGGTCTGCTCGCCCTTGCAGCCGCGATGGGCATTGGCCGGTTCGTCTATACACCGATCCTGCCCTTCATGACCGACGGCCTGCGGTTGCCACCTGATGATGCCGGCCTGATCGCGTCCGCAAATTTTCTCGGATACCTGGCCGGAGCTCTTGCCGGCGCCTCAAGGTCCCTGCCCGGCAATCCCCGGCTGTGGTTTCTCGGTGGGCTTCTTGCCAGCGCCCTGACCAGTGCCGCCATGGCGCTGACCACTTCCCTGTCGCTGTTTCTGTTGATCCGCTTCGCCAGCGGGGTCGCAAGCGCCTTTGCGCTGGTCTTTTCAACCAGCCTGATCCTGGAGCGGCTGACGGCAGCCGGTCGCGGCGGTTTGAGCGCCCTCCACTTTGCCGGGGTCGGCTGCGGCATTGCCTTTTCCGCTGTTCTGGTCGCCCTTCTGGCGCATCTGGGGGCAGATTGGCGTGGGCTCTGGCTGGCCAGTGGCGCTGCCACGCTTTGCTTTCTTCTGGTGGCTGCATTTCTGGTGCCGTCCGAGCCGTCTCCCCAGCCGGTTACCACACCTGCGCAAAGCTCCCCCGACGAAGCCCCGGCATCTCCGCCGGCATCTCCGTTTGGCTCTGCCAGTCGCATCCGCCTCATTCTGGCCTACGGTCTGTTCGGTTTCGGCTATGTCATCACCGCGACCTTCGTCAATACGATCGCACGCGCCAATCCGGCGCTTCAATCAACCGAAGCCTTCGTCTGGTTGACAGTTGGGCTGTGCGCTGCACCTTCAATTTACGTCTGGAACAGGATTGCCGCCCGCATGGGCACTCGAAAGGGCTTCGCTCTTGCTTGCGTGCTGGAAGCGGCAGGGGTTGCCTTGACGGCGGTGAGCACAGCGCCTGCGCTCTTCCTCTTCGGAGCAGCGCTCCTCGGGGCAACCTTCATGGGTATCACTGCGCTTGGCCTGATGGAGGCACGGCGCGAAGTCAGCCGGGACGGACCGGCAGCAATCCGTCAGATGCTTGCGGTATTGACGGCAAGCTTTGGCGTCGGGCAGATGGCCGGGCCCTGGGTTGCCGGTCAGATGCACCATCTGACCGGGTCCTTTACTGCTTCATCCCTGGCAGCCGCCGCGGCGCTTGTGGTAGCCGCGGCTCTGGTCGTCAGATGACACTCTCCACTCAGGCGTGGGAGAATTCCCAGTAGAGTTCTCTTGCGCGAGCCGCGATCGGACCCGGCTGCAGGTCGCGGTCCTCGATCCGCTTGACCGGCGTTACCTTGCTGTAGTTCCCTGTCGAGAAGATCTCGTCGGCTTCCAGGAATTCGCCATAGTCCATGGTGCGCTCGAAAACGTCATAGCCAACGGACCGCAGCAGCTGAATGACGCGCTGACGGGTAATGCCGTTCAGGAAGGTGCCGTTGGGAACCGGCGTGTGTACCTTGCCTTCCTTGGCCATGAAGATATTGGCCGATGTCAGTTCAGCGACATTGCCCAGCATGTCGCGAACGACCGCGTTGTCGAAGCCGCGCCCCTTGGCCTCCAGCATCGCTCTCGCATTGTTGGGATAAAGGCAGCCGGCCTTGGCGTTGACAGGCATGCATTCAACAGTCGGACGGCGGAATGGAGACAGCGTGATGCTCATCGCCGCATCCTTGGGTGCCATCGGCGCATCGAACAGGCACAGGCAGAACCGCGTGCTGTCCGGATCGCCCACGATCACCCCGGGTCCGTCACTTTCGACCCAGTACATGGGCTTGACGTAGATCTGCTGGTCACCACCGAATTTGGCGCAGCCTTCCTTGGTGAGCTCGACCATTTCACCAACCTTCATGGTCGGCTTCATGCCCAGCGCCACGGCACTGTCGTTGACGCGTTTGCAGTGGAGATCGATGTCCGGCATCACACCTTCAAAGAAGCGGGCCCCGTCAAAAACGCTGGAACCGAGCCAGGAAGCGTGTGTGCGCGGGCCCATGATCGGCGGATTGCCCTCGTGCCAAGTCCCGTCGATCCAGGTCCAGGTGTCACTCCATCCGCTCATGTCTCTTCCCTTTTCTGCGCTGCGGTTGTGCAGTCTGTCCGCCGAAACAACACCGCTCATCCCGGCAGGTCAATAGCTTACCGCGAAATTGAGGAAAGTTGCTGTCATTCTTCGCAAGATACGGTGAAATCAGGATAAAAATCACCAAAACACCCACTTGAGCGACATCAATTTTTCAAGTCGGGTTCTGCAATGACAAGATGTGGATCCCCTCACCGACCTTTGGCTTGGAAACAATGCCCCCGCCCTCGGACCATTGACTCTCGTTACACAAAGTTCACTATATGTTCCCGCTACAATTTTGGGAGTTCAGGATGGAACAGCGCATTTCAGTGACGACGCTCGTGGTTGAAGACGTTGCCGAGGCACGCCGCTTCTTCGAACACGGCCTGGGATGGCAGGTTCATTCCTCGCCGGGCCCAGAAGTGGTCTTTTTCCAGGTTCCCGGCAGTGTATTTGCCCTCTATGGCCGCGCCTCCCTGGAAGAGGAAATCGGACGCTCTGTTACCGGCAGCCCCACCGGTGCGGTGACGCTCGCCTGGAACGGCAGGTCGGAAGCCGAGGTGGACACAAGCTTCCTGAAAGCGCTCGCCGCGGGTGCCCGATCGGTCAAGGAACCCCAGAAAGCCTTCTGGGGCGGGTATTCCTCTTACGTGGAAGTCCCCGGCGGTCACCTGCTCGAGATTGCCTATAACCCGTTCTGGCCGGTGGAAGAGGATGGCGCAATCACCCTGCCTCCAGTCCAATAGCAGGGCACAATTGTTGTATAAGTCCTGCCTGCGACCTTTGTCGCAGATAGCTGCGCTTGACGCAGGAGGCCGCAGGCTGTTCTCTTCCGCGGTTTCGTGAAAGGGCTTGGAGGTCTTGAAGATGGCGCATGCAGCTTACGTGTTCGATGCGTATGGAACCTTGTTCGATGTGCATGCCGCCGTCCGCAAACATGCGGAGAAGCTCGGACCGGATGCCCAGAGACTGTCGTCTCTCTGGCGGGAAAAGCAGCTTGAATATTCCTGGGTGCGTGCCCTCATGGGCAAGTATCTGGACTTCTGGGAACTGACCCAGCAAGGCCTGGACACCGCATTCGCCCTGGTGCCTTCCGCTGACAAGTCGTTGCGCGAAGATCTTCTCAGCGCCTATTGGGAACTTGATTGTTACCCGGAAGTGCCGCAGGTGCTGACCAACCTCAAGGCAACCGGCGCTAAAATCGCGATCCTGTCCAACGGATCTCCGGCCATGCTCGAAGCTGCCGCCAAGGCCGCCGGATTGACGGAACTTTTCGACGAGATCTTTTCCGTCGACGCGCTTCGAACCTTCAAGACCGATCCGCAGGTCTATGAAATGGTCACGACCCATTTCCGGATCTATCCGGAAGAGGTTTCCTTCCAGTCTTCAAACCGTTGGGATATTGCCGGTGCTACCGCATTCGGGTTCCGTACCGTGTGGATGAACCGGATGGGCATGCCTGACGAATATCCGGACCTTTCTCCCAAGGCGGTTCTGGCGGATCTGACAGGGCTCGCCACACTCGGCTGACCTGACACCACTTCCCTTCAGGAAGAGGAGACAGCGTCAGCTTTGTGTTTCTCTATTTTCAAAACAGTTCCGGCCATTTTTTCCAAAAAGGAAAAGATGTTTTGAGCGTCCGGCAAGGTTGCAGGATTCTGTAAGTGTAATATCCTTCCCTTGGTTGGGAGGAAAAGAAGAGCGACAGACTTCCTCGAGGTCATCCCGAACCAGTTACAAAACAACTGCTTAAGAACACAAACAGCTGGTTTGTCTCCGCGAAGAAGAAGGGGCGTTGAAACACTCCCCGCGCGAGCGCTCATTTGCTCCCAGACCTATTTGGGAGGATACCATGAAACAACTTACGACACGCAGGCAGGCCCTGCGGACGCTCGCAGGTGCCGGCACGGTCGGAGCAGCGACACTCGCTGCGCCGCATATCGCTTCGGCACAAGGCCAGACGACGACCTGGAAAATCCAGACGTCCTGGCCAGGCGGTGCCGGTTTGCAGATCTTCAAGGACTGGTGCGCAACCATTGCCGAAAAGACAGGCGGGGAGCTCGCCTTCCAGCCATTCGGCGCCAACGACGTCGTTGGCGATTTCCAGCTGTTCGACGCCGTCAAGAATGGCGTTCTGGACGCGGTCAACCCGTTCACGATCTATGCGCAGGGCATCATCCCCGCGGCCACCTTCCTGACGAGTTATCCGCTCGGTATGCGCAACCCGCACGAATGGGACGTGTTCTACTATTCCCTTGGCGGTCTCGAAATCGCCCGTGAACTCTACGCCGCACAGAACATGATGTTTGTCGGACCGGTGCATCACGGCCCCAACATCATCCATTCAAAGGTGCCGATCCGCTCCATCGATGACTTCCGCGGCCGCAAGATGCGCCTGCCCGGCGGCATGGTCGCCGAAGTCTTCACCGAGATCGGCGCGGAAACGACGGTGCTTCCGGGATCGGAGATTTTCCCGGCACTTGAAAAAGGCACCATCGACGTCGCCGATTATGTCGGTCCGGCGGTCAACTATGCCCTCGGTTTCAGCCAGGTCACCAAATACATCTCCATGGGCCCTCCGGGCTTCATGTCGCTGTATCAGCCGGTCGACCTTATGGACATCACCGTCGGCATGGATGCCTGGAATGCGCTCAGCCCGCAGATGCAGCAATTCGTCGAGATGGAAACACACGTCTATTCCGACATGCACCATGCAGCCATCCAGAAGGCAGACCAGGAAGCCTGGGCGAAGTTCGAGGCCGACGGCACCGAAATCACCCGGCTCAGCCAGGACGATGTCGAACTGATGACCGAAGTCGCCGTTCCGATCTGGTTCAACTATGCGAACCGGGACAAGGACAGCGCGCGCCTCTTCAAGATTCAGCTCGACTACATGATGTCCGGTTCACTCGGCTACGTCACGCCGGAGCAGGTCGAAGGCCTCGAACTCGACCTCTGATCCCAGACGACGTCTCGGGAAACGGACCCGCGCGGCCAGCCGCGCGGGTCCTGTTCAACTCAACAGGGGCTTGTTTCCCCTGGGGAAGGGAGAGGCATGCCTCATCTGGACTTTACCCTGCCGCATTGGGCCTATTGGCTGGGGCTGATCATCTTTCCGCTGATCGCCGCTGCCCTTGCCAAGCGGCCGAAGCCGACTGAACGGCGCTACTCGCTGGTGCTCGGCTATTTCATTCTCGTCACCGGCGGCATCCTGGGCCTGCATCGGCTTTACCTGAAAAGCCTGATCGGCCTGGTCTATATCCCGGTGTTCGTGCTGATCCTCTACGCCAACGCACAAAGCCAGGATGCGCGCGCGGTTGTCTCGGATATGGCCAACGCAGTGCGACAGGCGGAGCGGACGCTCGAGCGCGAAGGCGAAAGGGTGAAGACCGCAGAGGCCGATCTTCCTGCCTTGCGCCAAAAGCTCGCCGAGGCGGAAGCGCAGGCCGAAGAAGGCAGCTTTGCCAAGCGCCGCGCGGAACGGGATGTCCAGCGCGCCGAACAACGTGTCGAACAGGGCAAGGCCCGGGTGGCCGAGGCCGAAGCAACTCTGGAGACCGCCCGCCCAGCTGCCGTAACAGCTCGCGAAACCCTCGATTTCTGGGGCAATGTTGCCAAGTACGCCTTCTGGCTCCTGCTTGCAGGTGTGGCGGTCGACGCACTCCTCCTGCCCCGGCTGGTTTCCAAAGCGAACGAAAACCTGCCACCGGACCCGGAACTCAGCGAGGCGGAAAAGAAGCTCAAGGAGCTTGAAGAAGCCGAGCGCAAGGACGATGCGGATCACGTCTCTTCCGGCTGGACCGGCTGGATTGACCGGCTCTCGCTCTACTGTGGCGAGTTTGTCAGCTACTGGGCGGTGATCGCCGTTCTTGTCTACTACTTCGAGGTCATGAGCCGCTACGTCTTCGGCAGCCCGACCAACTGGGCTCACGAGGCGATGTACCTCATGTTCGGCATGCAGTACCTGATCGCCGGTTCCTACGCCATGCTGACGGAATCCCACGTACGGGTCGATGTCTTCTATGCGCCGCTGTCGCCGCGCCGCAAGGCAATTGTCGATCTGCTTACATCCGTCTTCTTCTTCATCTTCGCCGGCACCCTGCTGGTGACTTCGTGGATCTTCGCCTTCGATGCCATCGCGGTTCCCTCCGGCAACTCGCTGGTATCTGACTGGGCGCGCGGTGAAATCGGCTTCAGCGATGTCGTTGCAAGCTGGAACCTGGCCCAATGGACCGATCCGAACATCCGCTGGGGCGAAATCAGCTTCAACGAATGGGAAGTGCCGCTCTGGCCAATGAAGTGGGTCATGGTGCTCGGCGGTTTGCTGCTGGTGCTCCAGGGAATTTCCAAATTCGCGCAGGACATCCGCGCAGTGATGGGCAGGGCTTGATCGATGGGACTTGAAATCGGAATCGAGTGGCTGACACTCATCATGTTCGGCTCGCTGCTGGTCCTCTTGATGGCAGGGCTGCCGCTGGCCTTCGTTACGGGAGGGCTCGCCTGTGTGTTCCTGTTCGTCCTGGGTGACGAGCGGGCGCTCAACATCGTGCCGTCGCGCATCTTTCCGCTGATGACCAACTACCAGCTATCGGCAATCCCGCTGTTCATATTCATGGCATCGATGCTGGAACGGGCTGGCATCATCAACGACATGTTCGATGTCATCTACAAGGTGCTTGGCGGCGTGAAGGGCGGCCTGGCGGCTGCCACCATCATCGCCTCCACCGTACTGGCGGCCATGGTGGGTGTCATCGGGGCGGCTGTTGTCACGATGGGCATCATCGCCCTGCCCGCCATGCTGAAGCGAAACTACGATCCGAAGATCGCCATGGGCTCGATCATGGCCGGAGGAACGCTTGGCATCCTGATCCCGCCGTCGATCCTGGCAATCATCTACGCCGTCGTGGCCGAACAATCCGTTGGTGAGCTCTTCATCGGCGCGGTCATTCCCGGCCTGCTGCTGTCCGGGCTCTACATCCTTTATGTGATCGTCAGCTGCATGATCGACCCCAGAAAAGGCCCGCCGATCCCGGAGGAAGAACGTATTCCGTTCAAGGAAAAGGTCCGGCTGCTGTCGAACATGTCTGCGCCGATCGCGCTGATCGTGATCGTGCTGGGCGTGATCTTCACCGGCGTCGCAACTCCGGTGGAAGCAGCCGGCATCGGCACCTTCGGCGCCATTGTCGTGGCCGCCATCCACCGCAATCTCGATTGGCAGACACTGCGCGAAGCCTCGCTGACCACCTTGAAGGCTTCGGCCATGGTGATCTGGATCATGTTCGGCGCGACCATCTTCGTTGGTCTCTATGTACTGGAAGGCGGTCAGCAGTTCGTGCAAGGCGCGCTGGAAGCCACCGGCCTCGGCCCATGGGGCATTCTGATCATCATGCAGATCGTGCTTGTCGTCCTGGGCATGTTCCTGGACTGGGTCGGCATCCTGCTCCTGTGCGTGCCGATCTTCGTGCCGATCATCAAGGCGCTCGGAGCAGCCTCCTTCGGGCTCGACAGCCCGGACGATCTGGTGCTGTGGTTCGGTGTTCTCTATCTGGTGAACATGCAGATGAGCTTCCTGTCACCACCGTTCGGCTACGCACTCTTCTACCTGCGAGGCGTCGCTCCGGCGGACATTCCGATGACAGACATCTTCAAATCTGCCCTGCCCTTCCTGGCGCTTCAGGTGCTTGGACTGGCATTGTGCATGCTGTTCCCCGGACTGATCACCTGGTTGCCGAACCTGGTCTACGGATAGCAGAGCCCACAAAGACAAAGGGAAACGGCTGCGCTCAGTGGGAAAAGCGCAGCCGTTCCACGCTGCCGGACAAATTGCCCGACAGGGTTGGCTTGTCAGGAGACAGATCAGAACGAACGGGAGAGCCCGATCATGAGCCGATGGTTACCGGCCGTCCGATCTACCTTCGCACCGCCATATCCGGCCTTCTCGTCCAGGATCCCGGTCATCGAGTAGTCGGCCCTGAGATGCCACGCATCCGTTACCGCAACCTCGACACCCCCGCCGATCACCGGACCAATCGAAACGGAGTTTCTCTCCGTCCCGTTCGCCTTGAGGCTGTGTTCTGTCGCGGCAATACCGAGGCTGAGATAAGGCATGACGTTGTTGATCGGCACGCCGACCCGGGCCTTGGCATTGATCGTCCACTTGGATCCTGTCTCGATGGTGCCCAGCGTCGGATGGTTGCCTTTTTCACGGCCGCCGAGATAGGCTGCACCGCCTTCGACACCCAAGACGAAGCGGGAGACTTCCCAGTTGTAGCCGCCGAAAAGACCGAACGATGCGTCGACCCGCGAAAAATCCTTCGATCGACCGCCTGATTTGACGTCTGTCACGGTCTGCGAAACACCTGCTTCAAAGCCGAGATAAGGCCCAGCCCAGAGCGACTGTGGCGCTTGCGAATAGACAGGAGCGTCAAAAGTCTCCAGATCGGCAGCACTCGCCCCAACGACAAGCACACCAAGAACGGCGCACAGAACCAGCGGCTCCAACAGCCAGTGGCTCCGCAGAACACGCCTGATCACACCGGGGCGTTGCCTGGAGCGACCGCGCCCGATGGCCGGCGGCGCACGAAAAACATAATTGGCAAAGGAACTTACCATCAGTGATCTCACTTCATGTATGACAATCTCATCGCCTCACAAATTCAAAAAATTAATGTAAAACGATAATTTGAAAATTGATTGCAATAATTTTTTTGTCAATAGCAATGTTTTTGAATTTGTGTTTTCCCGACAGATGAACTAGATACGATGCCGCAATGACACGATGCGGAGTAACCGATGAGCGAACTCGAATGGGCGGAACGGGAGAAGCGACTGACGCGGATCCGGCGTGTATCCGCGTTCATGAAATGGGCTGTCACCATCATCCTGTTGATCCTGCTGGGTCTGGGCGTGGTCGTCACGATCGGTATCGCCCTGCCGAACGAGTTGATGATCGGTGCGCAAGAAACATTTGATGTCGCCGATACCGAACGCATGCTGGGTGACATTCCGCAGGTGCAGCGCATCGGAATATCCATACTGGCAGCCATTGCCTTCAGTCTGCTGCTGGCGGTGGGCTGGAATATCCGCCAGGTCTTCAAGCGGTTTCAGAAGATGGAGTTCTTCTCGCCGAAGACGCTTGCAAACGTGTTTTCCTTCGGCATCTGGCTTATCGTGTTCGCGGTCTTCGACCTGATCAGCGATCCGATCGGCTCGGTCCTCCTGACCTATGACTTTCCCCCGGGCCAGCGCACAGTCGACATCAGTCTGGACGGTGGCGAGATCTTCTTTCTCGTCCTTGGTGCCTTGATGCTGCTGTTCGGCTGGATCCTTCGCGAGGCTGCCCTGATTGCAGACGAGAACCAGCAGTTCATTTGAGGTGGACCATGGAGCGTTGCGAATGCTGAACATCAATGGCGTTGCCTGTCTCCGGCAACTCGGCCTCATGCACGGTGGCACCGAGATGGGCAGATGTCTTCAGCCTCCGCACCTTCTCTCAGCCTTTGCAAGCAACAAGGCTCCCGGTCATCCACGGCCAGTCGCGTTTGCGCGCCGGAAGCTTTCACAAGAACAAAGGATTGTTGACGCCGTGGCTGATGGCAGTGAAATATCAGGCATGATTCTCGGGACACTCATGCCTTGCTCATCTCTCTCTTGCGTAAGGCCGTCCAGCTCGCAGAAGAAAATCGAAAAATAAGCAAGCGACAGCGCCGGGGGTCCCTTCATGCCCATCATCATTGAACTGGACGTAATGCTCGCCCGCAGGAAGATGCGGTCCAAGGAGCTTGCCGAACGCATTGGCATCACCGAGCAGAATGTTTCGCTGCTCAAGTCCGGAAAAGTGAAGGGTGTCCGTTTCGAGACCCTGGAAAAGATCTGCGACGTGCTCGACTGCCAACCCGGCGACATTCTGATTTACGAGCCCGAAAAAACTCCGGAAGATTAGACAGAAACACGCCGCCAGAACCACAAAAGTGCAGCCAACGCCGCACCGATCCAGATCAGTAGAACCAGGATTGCCGCCATTTTGCTGGCAGGCAGCTTTTCCGATCTCCTGTCAGCTTCCACCCGGCAGTCCTCCATCACCTGCGGTGGAATGAGCTTCACCACCAGGTAGATGCCGAGCGGCACGAGAAGCAGATCGTCGAGATATCCGATCACCGGAATGAAATCCGGAATCAGGTCAATGGGTGACAGAGCATAGGCTGCGGTTGCGATGGCCAGGGCCTTCGCATACCAGGGAACCCTCGGGTCCCTTCCAGCCAGATAAAGGGCATGGAGATCTCGCTTGATGCGTTTTGCCCAGGTCTTGATGGTGTCCTTCAGCATGTCAGCCCGCGTGAATTGGAAACAGTCCCTGCGACACCGCAGGCCCTGGGCAGTGTCGGCCGGAAGGTCATCGGGCCCGAAACACCTTCCAGTCCTGCGCAAGCTACGCTGCCTAGAACATCCTCCGTAATTTCAACAGGTCCGACGGAGCGAGCAGTCTTTAGCCATGACGCGATCAAATTCCCCCCTTGAAGGCAGGCCGGTGCCTGCAACAAGAGCGCGGCTGCGATCAGGCAAGCTGCTCAATCTCGACAGCACGCACCTGAGCGAATGCACGCTTTACGACCTTGAGAACGGCGACATCGGCATCGTCGTTCAGGACCCGGACCTGCCGGTGCCGGACCGGGTGCTGATCGATGACGACAAGGAATTGACCCGGGTCTTTACGGAAATCCGTTGGCGCATGGGTCCTTACCTCTTCGGCATGTACCTGGAACCACCGGTCCCGGTGAGCAAGTTCCAGGATACCTGACGACTGCCGACACGGGCCTTATTCAGCTGCTTCAGCGGAGCCATATCCCAATTGCTCGTTGAGTTTGCCGATCAAACCGATGGCCGCTTCCGCAATCACGGTTCCCGGTGGGAAGATCGCCGCCGCCCCGGACTTGTAGAGTTCGTCATAATCCTGCGGAGGCACGACACCGCCAACGACGATCATGATGTCTTCCCGGCCTTCTTCCGCCAGCGCCCGCCTCAGAGCCGGCACCAGTGTCAGATGGCCCGCCGCCAGCGATGACACGCCGACCACGTGAACATCGTTTTCGACCGCCTGGCGGGCAGCTTCTTCCGGGGTCTGGAACAAGGGCCCGATATCAACGTCGAAACCGAGATCGGCGAACGCCGAAGCAATCACCTTCTGACCGCGGTCGTGTCCGTCCTGCCCCATCTTGGCGACCAGGATACGTGGTCGGCGGCCATCGTTGTCTTCAAAGGCTTCCACCAGCTTCTGGACTTTCTCGATGGTTCCGGACATGGCTCCGGCCTCCCGTTTGTAGACACCGGCAATCGACTTGATCTCGGCCTTGTGCCGGTCGAACACCTTCTCCATTGCCAGGGAGATTTCTCCCACGGTCGCCTTGGCCCGTGCGGCCTTGACCGAAAGATCCAGCAGATTGCCGTCACCGGACGCGGCACATTGGGTCAACGCTTCCAGGGCGGCCTGGGTCTCGGCCTCGTTGCGCTCTTCACGCAGGCGCTTGAGCTTATCGATCTGGGCGGCGCGCACCTGGGCGTTGTCGACCTTCAGAACGTCGATCGCCTGTTCGCTTTCAGGCTTGAACTTGTTGACGCCGACCACGGTTTGCGCACCGCTGTCGATGCGCGCCTGTGTCTTGGCGGCTGCTTCCTCGATCCGCAGCTTCGGAATGCCCTTCTCGATGGCCTTCGCCATGCCGCCAAGCTCTTCCACTTCGCGGATGTGCGCCATGGCCTTCTCGGCAAGGTCTGCCGTCAGCTTCTCCACGTAATAGGAACCGCCCCAGGGATCGATCACCTGCGTCGTGCCGCTTTCCTGCTGCAGAAACAACTGCGTGTTGCGGGCGATACGTGCGGAGAAATCGGTCGGCAGAGCCAGCGCCTCGTCCAGCGCATTCGTGTGCAGCGACTGCGTATGCCCCTGCGTTGCCGCCATGGCTTCCACACAGGTTCGAATGACATTGTTGAAGACGTCCTGTGCCGTCAGTGACCAGCCGGAGGTCTGCGAATGGGTGCGCAGCGACAGGGATTTCGGGTTTTTCGGCTGGAAGTTTTCTTCCATCAGGGTCGCCCAGATCAGGCGCGCGGCACGCAGCTTGGCAACTTCCATGAAGAAGTTCATGCCGATCGCCCAGAAGAAGGACAGCCGAGGTGCGAACTGGTCGATGTCCATGCCGGCGGCGACACCAGCGCGGGCATATTCGATGCCGTCGGCAATCGTATAGGCCAGCTCCAGATCCGCCGTCGCCCCCGCTTCCTGCATGTGGTAGCCGGAAATGGAGATCGAATTGAAGCGCGGCATGTTCTGGGACGTGTATTTGAAGATGTCCGAGATGATCCGCATGGAGTGCTTGGGCGGATAGATATAGGTGTTGCGGACCATGAACTCCTTCAGAATATCATTCTGAATGGTGCCTGACAGGTCCTTCTGGGCAACGCCCTGCTCTTCCGCCGCCACGATGTAAAGCGCCAGCACCGGCAGCACCGCGCCGTTCATGGTCATGGAGACGCTCATCTTGTCCAGCGGAATGCCGGAAAAGAGCGTACGCATGTCATAGATGGAATCGATCGCCACCCCTGCCATGCCGACATCACCCGAAACACGCGGATGATCGCTGTCGTAGCCGCGGTGCGTGGCAAGGTCGAAGGCCACCGAAAGGCCCTTCTGACCGGCGGCAAGGTTACGCCGGTAAAAGGCGTTTGAATCTTCGGCCGTTGAGAACCCGGCATACTGGCGCACTGTCCAGGGCTGCTGGACATACATCGTCGGGTAAGGACCACGCAGAAATGGCGGCAGGCCCGGCCAGGTATCCAGATGTTTCAGTCCCTCAAGATCCTGCGCCCCATAGACAGGCGGCACAACGATGTCTTCCGGCGTTTGCCAGCTCTCCTGCGAGCCGGCGTCCGCAGCCTTCACGATTTTCCGGAACGGCTTGTCAGCGAAATTCGGGATCCTGCTCATGATTGGACCTCCAGATCTTTCGGCTCGACCCCTTGTTGGGTCTCCAGCCGGTCAAATGCATCCTTCAAGAGTGCAAGCAGATCGCATCCGGCAAAGACGAAAGCGTCGACACCGGCTTTGCGATAGGCATCTTCCCGGTCTCCAGGGCGCCCTGCAAGGTAGAGGTAATCCACCCCTGCCGTTTTCAGGGCTTGAGCTGCTTTTTCCGCCTGTGCCTCGTAAACATCGTCCGTAGAGACGAGACAGGCAAGCATCGCCCCGCTTTGCCGGAAGGCCTCAACGAGATCTTCAAGCGAACCATAGACAGCCGGTCCGACGGGTTTCAACCCGCCCGCCGCAAAGGCGTTTGCCGTCCAGGTGGCTCTCGCCGAGAACTGGGCCAGACTGCCGAGAGACGCCAAGAATACCGCTGGCGTTGTCGACGCGGCCTGCTCGAAGGCTTCTGACCTGCTACGAAGCTGTTCGAAGGGCTCCGCTATCCGGGCCGTTTCCAGCTTCGGAAGGGAATAGTCGCGCGGCAGAAGGTCAAGCCGCATGCCCAGCTCGCTCAGGGGCACTCCCTGAAGGGCTAGCTTGCGCAGTGTCGCAAAGCGCTCGCCGTCTCCCGGTTCCGGCAGGTCCTCACGCGGTGCGCTCACGCCTGCAAGATCTTCCTTGCTCGATTTCAGCACCGCAACAGGCTTTTCAGCAAGGTCCGGGAACTCGCTTACGCCGGTGATAGGACGCTTTCTGGTGGCGATGTTCTTGGCAAGACCGGCCCTGGCAGCCCCGATGCGATCATGCACGAGGCCCGTGCGCACCGCCTCGAACAGGCCACCGGCCGCCTCGATATCCTGGAAGAGGCTCCAGGCAGCCTCGCAAACTGTATCCGTCCGGTCTTCAATGGCGCCAGAGCCGGCGGCCGGATCGGTCACCTTCGCAAGGTTGCTTTCTTCCAGAAGGATAGACTGCGTATTGCGCGCCAGCCTGCGGGCAAAGCCGTCGGGCAAACCGACAGCCAGCGTATGCGGCAGGACACAGACACTGTCTGCACCACCGACACCGGCTGCAAAGGTTGCCACGGTGTTGCGCAGCAGATTGACCCAGGGATCCCGGCGAGTCAGCATTCTGTAGGAAGTCGACATATGCAACGGCAGGGCCGCTTGCGGCAGTCCTGCACCGTCCAGTACCGACGCCCAGAGCGAGCGGATCACGCGGGCCTTGGCAATAGTTCCGATCTGGTCGGCTTCCGCGATCAGGCTGAAGGAAATTCTGTCAGCCCATTGTTCGGGTTCCAGTCTCGTGCCTTCCAGCAAGCGCATGTGAGCTGTGGCGGAAGCCAGAACAAGCGCAAGCTCCTGCGCAGGCGTTGCCCCCGCTTCGTGCCATATGCGGCCATCGGCCTTCATTACCCGTGCCGGGCTGCCAAAATCATGCGCTGCGACCACCAGATCGCGGAAATGCCTGTAGGCGTTTTCCATGTCGGCAAGTGCGACACCATTGACTGCCACCCAGCCATAGGGATCGATCCCGGCCGTCAGGCGAACGCTTGCCGGATCGATCTTGCGTTTTTCGAGCAATGCCAGAATGGAGGCGAAAATCTCGACATTTTCCCGTCCCGCCTCAAAGCGCAGGTCAATCAGATCCAGTTCGACGTCTTTCAGGAGGCGGTCGACACCGGATAGATCGTCTACCCGGATGCCATTGCCGTATGATGCGGCAGCACCGCGGAAAATCAGGTCAAGGCCGCTCGCGCCACCCTCCAGATCTTCCAGAATTTGTGCGTTTGCGGCGGCAGGATCGGGAATGTCGATCCGCTGGACCACCGACCAGTCGCCTGCGGCAGCCCGAAGGGCGCGCGCCGGACTGTCTGTCCTGCGCTCATAAAGCGGCGCGATATCCAGTCCATCTTCGGTTTTCCCGTAAAGCTTCTGCCGGGCGCTCCCCTTCAGGGCTTTGTCGACGGCAGCCCACCAGGCCTCCGCGTCGGCAGAATAAAAACTTTCAGGTCCAGTAAAGCTGTTCGGCATCGCACGTACTCCCTGGCCCCGTTTTAGTCCCTGGGCCCGAAGCTTGGCAACTCAGCAGAATGGGTAAGGATTTGAAGATCACAAGGTCTCGGACAGTTGAATCAGGTGAAACCGGGAGCCAGTTCCGACTTGCGATTCGCTCGTAGAATTAATTAGACGCGCAAAATAAAAATTTATCTACAAATTGCGTTTTTCGACTTACACTTACGAAGACGTTAAACACTTCTCAGAAAGACAATTTGGCCTCTTCTAGGCGCCAACTTGTCAATTTTTTGGCGGAATAAGCTAAATTTGCCAGTTTTCCCTATTGGTACGATCATCAATTGTATTGTAGCGTATAGGTGCTGACGCATGGGAAATTCTACCCTCATAAGAAATGCGCGGCGTCCGGATCCGACACTTACCTGAATAGGTTTGGCGGGAACGGGTTTCACCCATCAGCGGATGTTCCGGCTCGCGTACGGACACCCGCAAAGACGCGGCCACCCAAGCCGCAAAGGATGTGCACAATGCTTGATCAAACGGAATTGAAGAGCAAGCTGAGAGCAATCTCGGAAGCAAATGCCGCCCATCATGTTCTCGATATTTTGGAATCGAACCTTCGACGCATGGGGGCGACGCATATCCTCATTACCGGCCTGCCGATGCCGAACCGCCCGATCGACAACCTCGTACAACGGTTCCGGTGGCCCGATCAACGCAATGACGGAATTGAAAGCACTTCGCTTTCTGCAAATGACAGCGCCTTGATGCTTGGCCTCGGTTCAAACCGGGCTCGCGTCTGGACAATCTCCGCCGGTGACATGGAACATTCCGACCTTCTCGCGTCAGCCGGGGAAGGAAGTCAGGTTCTCGTCATCCCGGTAACGGAACTCTATCCTTTCCAGGCATTCGTGTTTGCAAGCGGCCCTGCTCTTCAGGTCAACAAATACGATCTTTCCAATCTGGAAGCACTAGCAGCTGCTGCCTTCTCGCGCCTGCGCGAACTTGGCGTGATTTCCGGACAGCGACCGGGCGCATTGTCGACCCGTGAGCGCAAGGTTCTGGAACTGACAGCCTATGGCAAGACAGCCGGCGAAATTGCAGACGTGCTCGACATCTCCCAGCGCACTGTCCACGCTCACCTGCAGAATGCCAGTGTCAAGCTGAACGCTTCCAACAAGACCCACACCGTGGTCGAAGCGCTTCGTTACGGCCAGATCAGCGTGTAACGCTGCTTCTCCAGCCAACAGCTTCCAGGGGCTAACAATAGGCGCACTTCGGTGCGCCTTTTTTGTTCTGGCTCGGATGCAAAACAACATGGGTCAGATGAGACCACGCCAGGCACGCACGCCGGGCAACAAGGTCAAAATGCCAATCACCAAAAGGAAAAGGCGCGCTTTCCGCACGCCTTTTTTGTCATTTCATTTTTCGGCTTGCCGACCTCAGTAGGTCATCATCGGCGGCAATTCCTTGGCCTGATCGACCCATTTGGTAACCTGGCTTTCACTCGGGACCTGGCGAACAAGCTTCTTGGCTTCGTTCACTTCCTGCATCTTCTCCGCAAGGTTGGCGGCATTGCGATGCTTCAGTTCCTTCACCGTGTCGACGCCGGCAGCTTCCAGGAGTTCGGAATATTCCTCACCAACGCCGCTGATGCGCATCAGATCCGCCATGTTGGCCCATTTCAGGATCCGCTTGCCGTCGATGCCGGTTTCTTCTTCCAGCGCCTTGCGACCTTTCGGGTCCTTCGCACGCTCCAGATAAGCTTCCGTTGTCTTGATGCCGACTTCACCCAGCTTTGCAGCATAGGTTGGGCCGATACCTTCGATTTCATCGATGGAATAAGACATGCGCTCAGAACTCCCTAATCAACCGGCAACCGAACCTGGGACAGTCAGACGATCTGGCTCAGTCCCGGAATTTGTGAAACCACTTCATTCACAACATCGTCCCCTGCTTTTTCCTTAGCATAGGAGACGAGTTCTTTGACAACACTTTGCACGCCATCCATGTCGAGGCCCGCATTTGTCAATTCATTGAGTGCCGCCATGGCGCCCATGCCACCGCCCATCATGCTTCCAAGACCACTCAAAAACCCGCCGCCGGAACCGGCTTCCGCACGCGCATCGACAAGATCCTTCGCTCCGGGCAAAGCGTCGAAGATGAGCTGCATCTTGTCTTCCGGACCTTCCTTGTTCAAGAAGCCCAGAATGATGCCGATGGCGTTCTTGGCGACATCTTCCTCGATGCCTGCTGCTGCCATGATCCGCTGGATGAGCTCGTCCATGAAAATCTCCTGATCAAATGACTGACGCCCTGTCATCCGGCGCCCGTTTGGCTTCTCTATACAAGTCTCGAGGTGCCCACGTCGATGGGCAATGTCTTTTCTGCTCGACTATGCCGCATGCAGCCCGCACGCTCGTCCAATGCCGCCCGGCAACAGAATGTTTCAATCTGGCAGCGAAAGGCTCTAGGCTGCGGCAAGATGCAGGGATTCGGGGGTAATCGTGACGGTCAAAGACAGTATTTTCATCGGCGCCAGCACCAGGGAAGAAACCCTCACGCTCAAGCTCGCAAACCGCCATGGCTTGATTGCCGGAGCAACAGGCACCGGCAAGACCGTTTCGCTGCAGATCCTTGCCGAAGGCTTTTCCAAGGCCGGTGTTCCCGTGTTCTGCGCCGATATCAAGGGCGACCTGTCCGGACTTGCAACCGCGGGTGTTTCCAAGGACTTTCTTGAAAAACGCGCCAGCGATGTCGGGATCGCCGACGAATACACCTACGAAGCGTTCCCCACGGTGTTCTGGGACCTGCTCGGCGAGCAAGGCCATCCGATCCGCACCACCGTTTCCGAGATCGGGCCCCTGCTCCTCGCCCGACTGCTGGAACTCAACGATACGCAGGAAGGTGTACTGAACGTCCTGTTCGAGCTGGCCGACGATGAAGGCCTGCTGCTGCTGGATCTGAAAGACCTCAGGGCAATGCTTGCCCACGTGGCAGAACGTGCCTCCGAGCTTTCCACGATCTACGGCAACGTTTCCAAGGCGTCCGTCGGGGCGATTCAGCGCAGGCTTCTGGTGCTGGAGCGCCAGGGCGGAGAACACTTCTTCGGAGAACCGGCCCTCGACATCCGTGACTTCATCCGCACCGCGCCGGACGGCCGGGGTGTCGTCAACATCCTCGCTGCGGACAAGCTCATGTCCGCTCCCCGGCTCTATGGCGTCTTCCTGCTCTGGATGCTATCTGAACTCTTTGAGGAACTGCCCGAAGTCGGTGATCCGGAAAAGCCGAAGCTGGTGTTCTTCTTCGACGAAGCCCACCTTCTGTTTTCCGATGCTCCCAAGGCACTTATCGAGAAGGTGGAACAGGTAGTCCGGCTGATACGTTCCAAGGGTGTCGGCGTCTATTTTGTTACACAGAACCCGCTGGACGTACCGGAGACCGTTCTTTCCCAGCTTGGCAACCGCATTCAACACGCCCTGCGCGCGTTCACGCCGCGTGACCAGAAGGCTGTCAGAGCAGCTGCGGAAACTTTCCGTCCCAACCCGGATCTCAACACCGAACGGGTCATCACGGAACTCGGTGTCGGCGAAGCACTGGTCTCGACCCTGGAAGGCAAAGGCATTCCGTCCGTTGTTCAGCGCACGCTGATCCGTCCACCCTGTTCGCGGCTGGGTCCCGTCACTCAGGCCGAACGACGGTCCTTGATCCAGTCCAGCCCCGTCTTTGGCACTTATGAGCGCACCCGCGACCGGACGTCGGCATACGAAGTCCTGATGGGACGCGCGCAGGAAGCGCAGAGACAGGAACAGCGGCGTCAGGAAAAGGAAGACAGCTACGCCAGGAAACATGGCGAGCCACGGCGCTCGCGATCCGGTTTTCAGCTGCCCGACTTCGGACGCGATGACAGGCCGCGTCAGGAAAGCCGGGAACGGCGCAGCAACCGCCGTGGCCAGCGTGACACGGCCCTGGAAGCCGGGCTCAAGTCCGCAGCCAGAAGTCTCGGCTCCTCGCTCGGCCGTGCGCTGGTTCGGGGCCTGCTCGGTTCGCTGAAGAGAGGCAACTAGACAAAGCGATGCCGGCAACCGCGGCCCAAAATCTGGAGACCGAGCGCAAGGCGCTTGTCATCGGCAAATGGGCCAACCTGTTCATGGCCGTTGCCGGCCTTCTGACCGCCTGGGTATCCCGGTCTGACGCCATGCTGGTGGACGGTCTATATTCGGCGGTCAACTTCATCTCCGCCATTGCGGCCGCTCGTATCGGGGCAAGGGTTGGCCTGCCACCAACTCGCTCCAGACCCTGGGGACACGATTTCGACGAGGTACTCTATGTCACCTTCCGGAGCCTCATCCTCATCGGCGTGCTGGTCTTCGCAGCCTTTGTCTCCATCTCGAAAATCTGGACCTTCTTTTCCGGAGGCGTTGTCCCGGAACTGGTGTTTGGTCCGATCGCGGTCTACGCAGTCGTCATCGTCAGCATCTGCCTTGGCCTTGCATTCAACTTTCACCGTGCCTACCGGAAAACCGGCAAGCGCAGCGCCATCCTGAAGACCGAAGCCCGCGCCGCCCTCATCGACGGTGCGCTCAGCGTCGGATCGGGAGCAGCCCTTCTGTCGCTGCCCTATCTGGAAGATACGGTTCTCGGACCATTTGTCCCGATCGGTGATGCCGTCATCGTTCTGGTGTTGATCCTGGCGATCATCTGGCAGCCGCTTTCGACCTTCCGCACGACGCTGGCAGACCTTGCCGGCGTCAGCGCCCCCAGCAGCACCTATGCCAAGGTCGCCCGGGCTGCCAGGGACCTTGCCCGCGAAAAAGGCTATCGCCTGCATCGGGCAGCTGTCCTTCAGGCAGGGCGCATGCACTGGGTGGCCGTCTATCTCGACCCCGAAAAACCCGTTCGTGCCGAAGACATAGACACGTTCCGCGACATTCTCTCCGCCCGGCTGGAAGATGTCATCGGGCCTGCAAGGGTGGAAATTGTCCTCACCGCAAGCGATTACACCAATCCGGTTCAGGAGTGATGCGCCCCCCATTATCCCCTGAGTAACAGGATAGTTACCCCTTCCCGTTAAGGCTGCAATTGAAACAACGGCAGACGGGGCAACATGCGTTACCGAGAAAATCGGCCACAACCGCAATACAAAGCTGAGTGCTTGCAACAGCGCCTCTTCGGTTCGGCTCTGCAATTGCTTTTCCTGCTGTCCCTGGTTGCTGTTCTCCTGACCGGCGCACCGATGGCCCGTGCACAGGAGCCCGGCGCAGCCCCCACCAGTACGGAAGAGCGGGCAGGATCACTGGATCAAAATCGGGTGGCCCGCGCCCGGGAGTACCTGCGCGACAACCCGATTTCTCCACCCGACACGTCCAGTCCGCGTGCGACACTGGAAAGCTTCGTCTACATCATGAACGAAGTGAACACGCTCTGGATGTCGGTTCGGGACAGTTATGATGACAGCAACCGGTTGTTCCTGTCGGACAGCGAAGAGGAAAAACTGGTTCTGGTACGTGCGCTACTTTCAAAAGCCGCGCAGACTTTCGACCTCAGCGGCATTCCCGTGACTTCCCGGGAAAATGCCAGCGTCGAGATTGCACTGCAGCTTCAGGAGATCCTGGACAGGATCCCGGCGCCGCTTTTCGAAGACATTCCCGGCTCGCCTGCAGGCAGCTCGCGAAAGGCCGGCAACGCGGCGGATTTGCCTGACCATTGGACCATTCCCGGCACCAGCATCAACCTGCTGCGCCAGGATGAAGGGGAACTGCGCGGACAGTACTTGTTTTCCAGGTCCTCCGTTGAACGCATTCCCGAAGACTATGCAGTTGTACGGGTTCTGCCCATCACCGCGGATCGCGGGGAAGACCTCTTTGAATACTACACCTACACCCCCGGCAACCTGATTGCACCGCTCTGGTATGACGTCATTGAAGCCGGGCCTGACCTGCTTCAGTACCATTTTGCCGATCAGGCGTATTGGCAGTGGCTGGCGCTTGGAGGACTTCTCGTCCTCTACGCGGTCGTGTTCGGATATTACGTTCGCTGGCGCAGGTGGCGTGCGGTCTCCGTTAACGAAGGTACCCGCATCGTCCACGCGATCCTCAATCCGGTTGTCGTGATCCTTGCCGCAAGTCTCTTCCGCTATGTGTGCGAAGATCAGATCAACATCACAGGCATGCCTTTGGTGGCAGTCGGAACGTCGACGACAGCCATCATCTGGTCGGCGACCGCCTGGATGGTCTATCAGCTTCTGCAGCTGTTCTACGTCTGGTTTTCCAGCAGTGCCGGGGCTGCAAGAGACGGACTTGACGTCAGCCTTCTGCGCACCGGCTTCCGGGTCTTCTCCCTTGCCATCGCGCTGATCGTGCTCGGGTATGGCGCAACTCAGATCGGCATTCCGATCTACGGTGTCATCGCCGGTCTCGGTGTGGGCGGTCTTGCAATTGCCCTTGCCGCCCAGCCGACAATCGAAAACCTGATCGGCGGTATCATTCTCTATGCTGACCGGATGGTGCGCGTCGGCGAGTTCTGCCAGTTCGACGATCTGGCGGGCACCGTGGAATCCATCGGCATCCGTTCAACCCGTATCAGGGCGCTCGACCGAACACTCATTACCGTTGCCAATGCCGATCTCGCCAAACGAAAGATCATCAACTACAGCTATCGCGACCAGTTTCACTTCCGACACAAGCTCAAACTGCGGTATGAGACGAGCCCGGCATCGCTGAAGCGCGTTCTGGCAGCGATCCACGACTATCTCCTCGTCCACGAAAAGGTAATCGAAGATCCGCTTCGCGTGCGTCTGATCGGTTTTGACGATTACGCTGTCACGGTCGACGTCTATGCCTATGTGCAGGCAGCCACCGTCGCAGCGTTTCAGGGAATCCAGGAAGAACTGCTCTTCGGCATAAGGGAGATCGTCGAGGCCAACGGATCTGAAATCGCCTATCCCTCCTCGACCGTCTATCTGTCGCAAGACAAGGGTCTGCAGGACGAACAGACGGCCGGTGACACAGCACCTGCCACCGGTGAGAAAGAGATCCACGCCGCCTGATGGATCGGCGGCTGGCGCTTTGCGGGCCGTCTTCTGCTTCCTGAATAAGCAATTGCGCTACGCGCGCCGATATGGCCTGTTAGGGCCTTCTCACATTGCCCGAGTCCATCGGGCCTGCTCCTATCTGTTCAAAAATTCAAGGATCCGTCATGAGTTCCATCGACAAGGTCTTGGCGCGCATCGATGCCAATCTCGACAACAGCCTCGACCGACTGTTCGACCTCCTCAAGATCAAGAGCATTTCCACCGACCCGGCTTTCAAGGTTCCGTGCCGCGAGGCTGCGGAATGGCTGGCAAGAGAACTGAACGACATCGGCATTGAAGCATCGGTACGCGACACGACCGGCCATCCGATGGTTGTCGGTCATCGCAAGTCCGGCAAGCCGGGACCACATGTCCTGTTCTACGGCCACTACGACGTTCAGCCGGTCGATCCGCTGAACCTGTGGAAGCGCGATCCGTTCGATCCTGCCATCGAGACAAAGCCGGACGGCAGCAAGATCATCGTTGCCCGCGGTTCCGCCGACGACAAGGGTCAGCTGATGACCTTCGTGGAAGCGGCCCGCGCCTACCTGGAAGAAACCGGCGATCTGCCGCTCGACGTGTCGATCCTGTTCGAAGGTGAGGAAGAGTCTGGTTCGCCGTCGCTTCATCCATTCCTTGAAGCCAACAAGGACGAACTGTCCTGCGACCTTGCGCTCGTGTGTGACACCGGCATGTGGGACGCTGAAACACCGGCAATCTCCATCATGCTGCGCGGCATGGTCGGCGACGAGATCATCGTCAAGGCGGCCAGCCGCGACCTGCATTCCGGCTCCTATGGTGGCTCGGCTCAAAACCCGAACCACATCGTCGCTTCGATCATTGCCGGCCTGCACGATGAGAACGGCAAGGTGACCCTGCCCGGTTTCTACGACGGCGTCATCGACATGCCGGAAGAAGTCACCAAGATGTGGGACGAGCTCGGTTTCTCGGTCGAGGAATTCCTCGGCGAGGTCGGCCTGAAATATCCGCGCGGTGAAAAGGACCGCATGCCGCTTGAACACCTCTGGACCCGCCCGACCGTTGAAGTGAACGGAATGTGGGGCGGTTACCAGGGTGCCGGTTCCAAGACCGTGATTCCGGCCGAAGCACATGCCAAGTTCACCTTCCGCCTTGTCGGCGATCAGGACCCGGACAAGGTCCAGGAAGCTTTCCGCGCCTACGTGCGCTCGAAGATCCCGGCAGACTGCACGGTGGATTTCATTGCCAAGGAAGGCAGCCCTGCCGTCAGGCTCGACTTTGCGATGCCTGCGCTGGAGAAGGGCAAGACAGCCCTCAAGGCGGAATGGGACAAGGATGCTGCGCTGATCGGAATGGGCGGTTCGATCCCGATCGTGGGTGATTTCAAGCGCATGCTGGGCATGGATTCGCTGCTGATCGGCTTTGGTCTGGAAGATGACCAGATCCATTCGCCGAACGAAAAATACAACCTGACCAGCTTCCACAAGGGCATCCGTTCCTGGGCCCGGGTTCTGGACGAGTTGGCCAAAGACTGACCTTGAAGATGACACGCGGGCCCGCGGGCCCGCGTGTCATGGATCGAACACGATCGAAATTCCTGAGGGCAGAGCCTGCCACCTCAGTGACCGGAGAACAGACATGAAATCCATTTGCGTCTTTTGTGGCTCCAGCTACGGCGCTCTCGAGGCATATGCGGATATTGCGCGCGAAACGGGACGCGCCATCGCCGAACAGGGCTACACGCTTGTCTATGGCGGCGCCAAGGTCGGCCTGATGGGCACCGTTGCCGACGCGGCACTTGAAGCCGGCGGCAAGGTGATTGGTGTGCTGCCGCGATCTCTTCAGGACAAGGAAATCGGCCACGAGGGTTTGAGCGAACTGCATCTCGTGGATTCGATGCATGAGCGCAAGGCGATGATGGCAGACTTGTCCGACGCCTTCATAGCCCTTCCGGGCGGCGTTGGTACGCTCGAAGAAATTTTCGAAGTCTGGACCTGGGGCCAGCTCGGTTATCACAAGAAGCCCTGCGGTTTCCTCAATGCCGAAGGCTATTACGATCACCTGATCGCCTTCCTAGATCACCAGACAGAGCAGGGTTTCACCAAACAGGTGATGCGCGACATGGCGCAGATCGCCAGTTCTCCGCTGGATATGATCCGCCAGTTCGAAAACTATACGCCCCCTTCCGCACCCAAATGGATCAACCGGGACGAGACCTGACAGGCACGCTGAAACGCAAGCCTTGATGCCCCTGCGGCAGTTGCCTGCAACTTTCGGGAACTGTCCACAGGGGGCATCGCTCTCTTTGCAAACAAGACGTTACTTGGTAAATCCCGTATCGCTTCTGCGCACTTCGGCGCAGCCCAATCAGCCCGAGTATCATCATGCGTCTAACTGCTATCGGTTTTGCCTGCCTTTTCGCACTTACGGGAGCGGCCTGCGCACCGACGGCGGATCTGGACGGCACTTCCGGGCGCCTGGTGCGGACATCCAACATCACGCTGGTGCAAATCGCCGAAGATCATGTCGGCGGCATTACAGGTGAAACCCAATACGGCCAGAAAGCCATTGAGGCAGCCCTGCCCGGCTTCACCACCGAAGGCATTCAAACCGCCAACGAAAACTCCACCGAGTGGGCACTTGCAGCTTTCAACAGTGACGGCTTTCAGGTGTTGCAGGTGTTCAAGGGTCAGAACGGCAAGGTCCGCACCGTCCACGGTGTGACACACCACCTGCAGGGCCCGAACGGCGAACGGATCGGCATGACCTTCTCCGAAATCGGCTCCTCACGTGCCGATTGCCGTGTCGGCCAGAACCTGTGGCGTGGTATGGCAATCTGCCATTCCGATGGCCATCCGAACGTGGAACTGGTTTACGCGATCCCGGGCTACGACGGCCCGTTTGACCGCCTTCCGGCTGAAAACGACCTGTTCGATGCACAGCTCCAGCGGATCCTCTGGACGCCGAAGAGCTGACGGTTACACGGCCGGCCAGGTTCATTCCGACAGATCACCCCCAATTTCCCCCTCATCCTGAGGAAGCGCGAAAGCGCTGTCTCGAAGGATGGGCGGCACACTCTTGAGCAGGTGTCCCATCCTTCGAGACGGACCTGATGGTCCTCCTCAGGATGAGGTTGGATGGGAACAATTGACTATCGGATCTTTGAAACGAAGAAATCAGAAGACACCTCAGCCCTCACACGTGCGGCTGCGAGCGCACCATGACTTCGCCCACCTTGCGCCACACGTTGCGCTGCTTCAGCGTCTTTTCAGCCACATCCGCAAGATCCATCAGAACTGGCATGCCGCGATCCTTTAAACCCGGCATGGATTTAAGGTCGCCGCCGGTCCACGGCAGGAACGGATTACGGCGCATGTGCCAGTGGATTTCCGAACGGACTGTCGGTTTGTCGGACGGCGTACGGCCGTGAAAGGCAAAAGTATCGGCCACGATCAACGTGTTTTCCGGCACCGCCATCTTCTTGGGCTGCGGCAGGCCAAGGGAGGCAAGCTCATCCGCCTTGATCCGGAAAGACCCGCTGGCATGGTGAGACCTCAGGTCCTTGGCTGCGCTCAGGGAGCATTCATACTCCCATTCCAGCCGCTCCTTCGTGAGCTTGTGTGAGCCCGGGACGAAGAAGAAGGGCCCGTCTTCCTCGCCGACGTCCTGCAGGAATAGCCAGGCCTTGGACGTCGCGTGAAACGTATCGGCGTGAGCATCGGACTGCGGATCTTTTTTCTTCACCTTCAACGGTTCTACCAGGACCGTCTGAATGAAGTTGAGTGGCTGTCCGCCCTGCGAGGCGGCATAGCGGATCATGTTGATCGCACGCGGATCACGCACCGCCTGAGCCAACGCAGCGTTTTTGCGCAACACCTCCGGCGGCAGCAAGGTCATCCGCGTCACTGCCTGGCCCTGGCGCATCTCCCGCGATTCGAACGGCTGGTTGAACACTTCTTCCTTGAGCTGGCGGAAAGTTTCTTCCGGCAGGAAGTTCTTGACCAGGAAATAGCCGTTCTCATCGAAGAAAGCCTGCTGGTCCCGATCAACCAGATGCGCCAGCTTCGCGCGTCTGTATGCTGCAAGATCGGCCGCAAGCTGCACTCTTTTCTTGTGCAGGCCCCAGGTATTCAGCCTCTCGCTTCCCAGAAGCGGATTCTTGCGCGGAGACTTGTCGGTTCCGGCGAGACCCAGAACCCAGAACGGGGCTTTCAGATAGGACAAGGGTGTCATGCAGCACCAAAAATGAATTTCATCGAAGTGGCGTGTATCTAACACGTTTTTGCCTGCGGGTTTCAATGTTTCCATCCGTTTCGGCGCTGTTTTGCGCCGTCAGTACGCGTCGCGAAGGCGTCTTCACCCTTTGGCGGCAGTGACGTTTGCCGAATCCTGCGCTAACACCTTGAGGCATGATGACAACGGCACGAAATCTCGACCCCGCGAAGCTGGCGGACGGTCTGAAAGCCGGACAGCGCGCTGCGCTTGCCCGCGCCATCACGCTCGTGGAATCGCGCAAGCGCGAGCATCGCCGCCTTGCCCAGCATCTGATTCAAGAACTGCTACCCCTCACAGGAAAGGCTCTCAGGGTCGGCATCACCGGCGTGCCAGGTGTCGGCAAGTCCACGACCATCGACACGCTGGGGTCCAACCTGACAGCCGCAGGGCACAAGGTCGCCGTTCTGGCGGTCGATCCGTCATCCACCCGTACCGGTGGGTCGATCCTGGGTGACAAGACACGAATGGCGCAGCTTGCGGTGGATCCGAACGCCTTCATCCGCCCTTCGCCTTCCGCCGGCACACTTGGCGGGGTCGCCGCGAAGACGCGCGAAACCATGCTGTTGTGCGAGGCCGCCGGGTACGACGTGATCCTGGTTGAAACCGTCGGCATCGGGCAATCGGAAACCACGGTTGCCGACATGGTCGACTTCTTTCTGGTCCTGATGCTGCCTGGCGCCGGTGACGAGCTTCAGGGCATCAAGAAGGGCGTTCTTGAGATTGCCGACATGATCGCCGTCAACAAGGCCGACGGCGACGGCGCTACCCGTGCCCGTACCGCTGCCTCGGACTATCGCGCAGCCCTGCATATTCTTGCTCCCAAGTCGCCCACATGGACGCCGCCTGTCATCACGGTGTCTGGCCTCGCCAATGAAGGGCTGGACCACCTGTGGGAGCAGATCACGGTGTTTCGCGAGCGCATGCAGGCCAGCGGTGAATGGCATCAAAAACGCAGCGGCCAACAAGTCGCCTGGATGTGGGACATGCTTCAGCAGCGCATGATGGAAGCCCTGACATCGAACACGCGTACCGCCGACCGTCTCAAATCCCTGGAGGAGGAAGTGCGCGGCGGCAAGACCGCTGTCTCGCTCGCGGTGGACGAATTAGCGACCTTGATGGGGCTTGGCGAATGAACACTTCAGGACGCAAGACCGTTCTTGTGACCGGTTTTTCGCCGTTCCCGGGGGCACCCGTCAATCCGACGGAGCGCCTCATGAGACGGCTCGCCAAACGCATTGGGGCGCATCAGTCAGGTGTCGACTTCGTCTTCCATGTCTTGCCGACAACCTGGGCAGGGCGTGAGGTTGTCACAGACCGGCTCCGCACCACCCTTTCACCGGACGCCATCGTGCACTTCGGCGTCGACGGGACGCGGCGAACGATCAATATTGAAACAAGGGCCGTCAACAAAGCCGTACGTGTGCGTCCGGATGCGTTGGGCAGAGCACCGGCGAGGCCGGAACTGGCAATCTCTCAAGAGCGCGCGCGGAGCTCAACCCTGCCTGCCAAAGCCCTGCGCGATGCTGCGCTTGCCGCAGGTGCGCCCGCACAGCTTTCCACCAACGCCGGAACCTATCTCTGCAATGCCACCTTATGGGATTCCATCGGCTCAGGCATTGCCAGCATCTTCGTTCACGTTCCGGCTTTGCCGAAAGGTCCGCGCGATACGAGACCGGCCTACCCTGTCATTGAGGAAGCCGCGGTCCGCATTCTGCGCGAACTGGCAAGGCGCCTGCGATAGGGGGAAGCTCGGGACACGCTCCTGAAGAACTTTCCCCTCATCCCATCTCCCTCATCCTGAGGAAGGCTGAAAGCCCGTCTCGAAGGATGGGCCGCTTGCTCCGGAATGTGTCGTCCATCCTTCGAGACAGCACTTCGTGCTCTCTCAGGATGAGGTGGTATGGGGTTATCTGAAATTCAGTATTTCGCGGCTTAAAAGTCCCCGAGCTTCAATATACCACTTGCTCCAGCTCCTGCCCCTGCCTCAATGCACACGGCCAAGCAATCTCTCGACCTGGCGGATGCAGTCGGCCGCCATGTCGGCGGACAATCCCGCCCGGCCGAGAACCCGCAAGCCGAAATAGGCTGTCAGTACGCCGCGCGCGGTGCCGCGAGCTTCTGTCCCCTCAAGCCCATCGTCCCGAAGCGCGCGGTAAAAACCGTTTTCCAGACGCCTTGTCATCGCCTGCAGCCTTGCCTCTGCCTCTGCGCCCCCCGCCTTGTCGACCAGGGCATTGCACAGAAAGCAGCCAAGCCTGTCGCCATCTTTCTGGGCGAGGTCGGCAATGCGGCCGAACAGGGCAAGTATCCGGTCCCGTCCCGCCCCTTCTGAAGGGGCACCAAGAAAAGCGACCGTGTTGCTGACAACCTGATCGTTGTACCTGTCGAGTGCCGCCAGATAGACCGACTGCTTGTCCTGGAACGCCTTGTAGAAAGAACCCTTCGTAATGGCCATGGCATCGAGCAGTTCGGACAGCGAGGCTTCGTCATAGCCAACGTCCCAGAACAGCTCCATGGCTTTTTCCAATGCCTCATCGGCGTCGAATTCCCGAGGTCTTGCCATGCGATCTCCCGTCAAGCCACTTCACAAAAAACTCAACCGCGTGTCACGCGCTTGTGTTTTGTACCATTCGGTTCCCAACTCTATTTAGGAACCACCGGCAGGGTTGGTCAAGTGCGACCGATTAGGAACCAATCGGTTCCTATTTCAAGATCGCTTGAACACGTCTTTGCCGGACCAATTCAACCCCTTGGGAGTGTCTCCAGATGTTTGCAAACCTCATTCGCGGCTCAGTTGCCGCCCTGGTCGTCGTCACCGGGCTTGTTTCCAGCGCTTTCGGTGCCGGTTTTGACGTCAACGCCACCATCACCGGCCTGGCCCTACGCGGTGTCGATCCGGTTTCCTATTTCGTCAACGGCGCTCCGCAGGACGGCGACATTGCCATTACAGAAGTTCACAACGGCGCCACCTACCGTTTCGCCTCTGAAGAGAACCGCGATCTCTTCAAGCAGAACCCGGAAAAATATCTTCCGCAATACGGCGGTTTCTGCGCCTTCGGTGCTGCCATGGGCGTGAAGGTCGATGGTGACCCGGACCTGTGGAAGATCGTCGACAACAAGCTTTACCTGAACCTCGCACCGTCGATCCAGGAACGTTGGAACAAGGACGTACCGGGCTTCATTTCCAAGGCTGACGAAAACTGGGTTGGTCTGGAAAGCGTTGACCCGAGCAGCCTCTAATCGCCTCTGACCGGTCTCTTCTGCCCCTGTAGACCGGTTACCTGACCGGCCAGGCCATATGCCTGGCCGGTCTCTTTTTTTCCGCCGGTTACAGTGTGTGATCTCGCAAATGCCAATCCGGCACGGCTCTTGCGATTTCAGCCATAGACACTTGAGACGCATCCCAATCCGGGACGTCGGAAAGCAATTGGCCGGATCGATGACACGTAATCTTTCAAAACTGAACCGACGCGCGTTTCTTGCCGGGACAGCATTGTGTCTTTCCGGGACAGTCGCCACGGCGCAGATGAAGGTTGCCGACCTGCGCGGTTCTATCGACTCAGAAGATCTTGGTCTTCTGCCCAACGCGGCAGATGACCAGACCGCTCAATTCCAGAATGCCGTCAATCGTGCCGTTGAGCGTGGCCGCGCGCTGTTCCTGCCTGCCGGCACCTATCCGGTCGCCAATCTGCGTCTTCCCTCTGGCACATTGATTGTCGGGGTTCCCGGCAGAACACGGCTCGTCTACCAGGGTGGCGGTGGTCAGTTGATCCGTGCCGAGGATGTTGCCAATGTCGGCCTGACCGGGATTACCTTCGATGGCGCCAATCGATCCATCGGCGATTTCACCGAGGGCTTGCTGCATTTCATCAACGTCAAGAACGTCACGCTGGACAATTGCGAGATCACCGGTTCTTCCAAGATGGGACTGTTGCTGGACCGCTGTTCAGGCCGGGTCGAAAATTGCCGGATCTCCGGTGCCGCAGAAGCGGGACTGCGCTCGAACGAGGCCAACGGCCTTGCCATAACCGGCAACACGGTGACCGACTGCGCCAACGGCGGCATCTGGGTGCACCGCTGGCGCGAAGGCGAGGACGGAACCATCGTTTCCGGCAACCGGGTGGAACGTATCGGCGCCCGCTACGGCGGCACCGGCCAGTTCGGCAACGGCATCAATGTATTCCGCGCTCATGGCGTCATGGTTTCCAACAACCGCGTGGCGGATTGCGCCTTCTCCGCAATCCGCTCCAATGCAGGTTCCAACGTCCAGATCATCGGTAATTCCTGCCTGCGCTCCGGAGAAACGGCGATCTATTCCGAGTTCGGTTTCCAGGGAGCGGTCATTGCCAACAATATCGTTGACGGCGGTACGATCGGCATATCCATCGCCAACTTCATGGATGGCGGCCGTATGGCGGTCTGCTCCGGCAACCTGATCCGCAACATCAAGAAGGAAGGCCCCTACCCGCCGGAAGTGGCCGGCTTCGGCATCGGCATTGCCGTTGAAGCGGATACGACATTGACCGGCAATGTGGTGGAGGGCGCACCGAAATTCGGCCTGATGCTCGGCTGGGGTCCCTATATGCGCAACATCGCAGCCTCCCAGAACGTTGTTCGGGACTGCGGCACCGGTATCGCCGTAACCGTGGTCGATGGCGCGGGCGCTGCCGTCATCACCAACAACATCGTTCAAGGTTCGCATCAGGGCGCGATCAACGGCTACCGCTGGCTCGAAAAAGCGACCGGTGAACTGAACAATGTTTCGGAATTCGACAATCTTACCGTTCACGGCAACCAGATAGCGGTCTGACTGACCCGACCGCCCGGCACAAACGCGCTTATTCTCTGAGACATCCTGTCGACCGCTCTCTCCATGCCTCGGGTAAAAACCCTACGAGCAGAAACGGAACGGCATGGATGCCATGGACTTCGAAAGCCAGATACATCTCAATGAACTCATCCCGAGAACGCACTTACGCGCGTTCCCAGGCCCAAGACAAACCGCTGTCAGAACTGCAAAGCTCTGGAGCAATCAGTCCAGGGCGAACCGCAGTGACAGGCACGACAGGCCACCATCGACCTTGCGGGCTTCGTGGGTCGGCAGGACGACGGTCGTGAAACCGGCCGCCTCGATGGCTGCCAATGTCTTCGGGTAGCCTTCCGGCACCATCACGACATCATTCACACGGATGACGTTGGCAGCATAGTCTTCCCCTTCCGGAACGACCACGATTTCCCGGTCACCGAAAAAGCCGCTGTCTGCCATGACCTTGGTCGCCAGGATGACGCCGTCGCCAAGTGTGGAACAGGCTGTCTTGAAATGCAGCACGCCATCGGGCGTCTCGCAGACTTCGGCCTTGTAGCCCCACTCGCCCAGCAATCCGGCAAAGGCATCGGCACCCTCCCGGTCAGTGCGGGCGGACAGGCCGATCAGGATGACGTCGTCGAGCATCAGGACATCGCCGCCGTCGACATGACCGTTCCCTGGCAGGTCAACAACCTTGCCGAACCGGCTTTCCAGCGCCGCACGGATCTCCGCGCCTTCGCCTTCCCGGCTGGCCGTGCCCGGCCGAAGCTGGATGGCGCCTTCAGGAAGGCAAAAGGCAGGATCCTCGACAAAACAACTGTCCGGGTAGGTTTCAAGCTGCGGCAGAACGTCAACCGTCAAGCCGGCTTCTTGCAAGGCCGAGACATAACGCTCATGTTCTGCCCTGAATTTTTCGCCACTCGGGTTGCCCGTGTCCACCGCACGGATGCCGTCGGCCACGCTGTCGGCGGGCGTGCGCGTGATCGCGTGGGTGAAACGGAAAGACAAATCGGGACGATGTGCCATGAGACAACTCCTGTGACAGAACCAAGCGCTCAACCAGCCATCCGCATGGCCAAATTGCAAGACGTCCCGGCCCTGAAAACATGCATCGACAGGGCCTATGCACCGGTAAAATCAACCTTGCCGGACCTGCCGGACGTCTCCTCCGGCCTGAAGGAAGACATCGAGCAAAACCAGGTCTTCGTCGCCGAAACGGATGGCCGCATTGTCGGCTGCGCAATCCTGGGGCTCCACGGCCAAAGTGCTCATCTCATGAACATAGCCGTCGATCCGGATAGCAGGGGCATGGGCATCGGGCGTCTGTTGATGGAAACCATCGAGGTCTTCGCCAGTGAGAGCGGAGCCACCGAGATACATCTGGCAACCCATGTCGCCATGCCTGAGAACGTTGCTCTTTACGCGCACCTGGGCTGGAGTGAATTGGAAAGAAACGGCAACAAGGTGCTGATGAAAAAAGATCTTTGAGCCAGATCATAAGCACCCGTCACACGCTTCTGATTCAAGAGCCGCAATAGCGGCATCTGAAACTAGACGGAAACAGGTGAGAGCCAGGAATGAAGCCTGAGAGTGCGCCGGCTTGTTAAGGCAGCGCTGCTTTCAACTCGGTCAGGAACTCTTCGCGCGGCTTGATGTGTCCGGCCTGGATACCGACCCGGGTCAGGATCGGCGGGTTCACCAGTCCGTCAAGCAGAGCTGCCTCATCATCATTGAGCTCCAGCATCGCTTCCAGAACGGTTGCCATCATCACTTCGGACGCCCGGGTTGCTCCGTCGTCGCATTTCAGCGCGACACCGAAACCAAGCTCGGGAATGGAAGCACAGAAGACACCTTCGGCTCCGGTCTTGACGAACACTCGGCCACGGAAAGCTTCCATCACCCTGGTGCAGAAACGGCCTGTCCCGGCAACCATGTAAGGTTCGTTGATGCAGGCATCAAACAGCCGTTCGGCAGCCTCTGCCCGAAGCGGCTCCAGCCCCTCACCGGTTCCGAAGGCGGCAAAGGCGCGCGCGAAGCTGCGCAAAGGTGAAGCGTAGGTCGGGATTGAACAGCCGTCTGTTCCGCAGACATCCTCGGACAGAGTGTCGCCGGTCATCTGCTCCATCACATTGCGAACTTCACGTTGCACGGGGTGTTCCGCGTTTACATAGCCGCGTGTCTCGACACCCATCACCTTTGCCAGGCCAAGGAAACCGGCATGTTTGCCTGAGCAGTTGTTGTGCAGGCCGCAGGGCGATTCATCAGCCAGGATAAGTTTGGCTGCATCTTCCATCCGCTGGGGCCACTGCGGGCCGCACTCGAGATTGTCTTCGGCAAGGCCTGCCTTCATCAGCATGACCCTTGCCGAATTGGCGTGAACTTCCTCGCCGTTATGAGACGCACAGGCAAGTGCCAGTTCGGCATCTGAATAGTCGAGCGCTTCCGCCGCTCCCGATTCAACCAGGGGCAATGCCTGAAGTGCCTTGATGGCGGAGCGCGGAAACACCCGGGCTTCCACATTGCCGATACCGAAAACCAGCTTTCCGGCGCTATCGACGATGGCGATGCTGCCCCGATGCAGGCTTTCGATCACGGTGCCGCGGGTGACGTCGACCAGAGCCGGATTGTCCATGAAGTTTCTCATTTCCAAGGTTTCACACTATCAGGCTAAGCGGATTCGGCCCGGGCCGCAGTCAAAAATGCGGAAAGACGGGCGAGCGCGTCGTCGATCACGGCATCCTGCTTGCAGAAGCAGAAGCGAATGTAGCCCTCGGGCGCATCCGATCCATAGAAGGCAGACACGGGAACTGCCGCAACACCGGCGGCCGTGACCAGGGTTTCACACGCCTCGACATCGGTCCGTCCAAGCCCCAACCCTTCGAACCCGCATGTCAGGAAGTAGGTTGCATTGCAAGGCAGAACGGAAAATCCGAGGGCGGCAAGGCCTGCCGCCATGCGGTCGCGCTTTGCGGCAAGGTCTTGCGACAGGCCATCGTAGTAGCTGTCGTCCTTGCGCAGGCCATAGGCAACAGCCTTTTGCAGATGTGGCGGTGTCGTGAAGGTCACCCACTGGTGCGCCTTGGCAATCGGGTCCATAAGCGCGGCAGGCCCGGTGACATAGCCGACCTTCCAGCCGGTGAGCGAGAAGGTCTTGCCCGCAGAGCCGATCCGCACCGTGCGCTCGCGCATGCCGTCAAGCGCCATCAGCGGTGTGTGCCGATGACCGTCAAAGACGAGGTGCTCGTAGACTTCATCACAGATCGCATAGGCATCATACTGGCGGCAGAGAGAGGCGACCAACTCAAGCTCTTCGTCTGAAAACACCTTGGCCGTCGGGTTCATCGGGTTGTTGATGAGAACTGCCTTGGTCTTGTCGGAGAAGGCTGCCTTGAGAGCTTCAGCATCCAGCGACCAGTTGGGCGGGGTCACCCGGACGCGCACGGGAATGCCGCCGGCCTGCTTCACCAGCGGCAGGTAGCAATCGTAGAGCGGTTCGATCAGCACGACCTCGTCACCCGGGGATACCAGCGCGAAAATGCAATCCGCCAACGCCTCGGTCGCACCGGAAGTCACCATCACTTCGGTTTGCGGATCGACCTCGAGACCGTAGAAACGGCGATTGGCCTCGGCAACGGCCTGGCGAAGGTCCGGTATTCCCAGCATGGGCGGATATTGGTTCGGCCCCTGCAATAACGCATCAGCCGCCGCCTGCCGGATATCCACCGGCCCCTCGACATCTGGAAACCCTTGTCCGAGGTTCACGGCCCCATGCGCCATTGCCAAGCGCGACATGGTCTCGAACACGGTGGTGGCAATGCCGGTGAAGACCGGATTGGTCGGCTTCATGGTTCCTCCCGAGCGTCTTTTCGCCGGTTCTAATCCTACCCGCGTTTGCCGTCGAGCTTTTTCATTTGAACGAGGCTCAGGCGCAGTTCGACCACCACATGTCATATGAGTGTCGTTGACTCAGTCCATCACCCGCAGTCAGATAGGTTCCGCATCGGAACCTTGGCGGAGGAAACGTGATGCTCGGCGTGATTATTGGAATTGTGGCAATCCTTCTGGGAGCCAGCATCATTCTTCGAAGAGCCGGAGTTCCAGCCGGCGGTCACAGGCTGGTTCAAATTTTTTCGAGCCGGTTCATGGGCATCATTCTGGTGCTGATCGGCGGCTTCATGCTCCTGTCCTCTTCCTTCATCTTGGTGGACGCCAACAGTGTTGGTCACCTGAAGAGGATCTATGCGTTCGAGGAGTTGCCTGAGGGCCGCATCCTTGCCCTGGACGGCGAAAAAGGCCCGCAGGCCCAGATCCTCGGGCCCGGCTTTCATTTCATTCCGCTTGTCCGGGTGCTCTACGATTTCGAGGAATGGGACGTCGTCACCATTCCCGAAGGCTATTATGGCCAGTTGACCGCACTCGACGGCGACGCCATGCCCTCCGGCATGTTCATGGCACCGGCAATTGCAGATGCGGATGTCGGCGACATGCTGAAGGCCGACAGCTTCCTGACAAAGGGCGGTTTGCGCGGACCGCAGGAAACGGTGCTGAAGCCCGGGCAATACCGTCTGAACCGGTATCTCTTCGACATTCGCCTCGATGAGAATACCAACGCGACGATTATCCCCGCCGGGCACGTGGGGGTGGTCAAGTCCAATGTCAGTCAGCCCGGCATCAATTGCATCGAGGAAGAAGTCTCTGCCTCCTCTGTTTCCCGCGAGGCGCTTACCGTTCCCCTGGTACCCAGAGGCTGCGTCGGCATCTGGAAAGACCCGCTCTTCCCCGGGGCCTATTACCTCAACCGGCAGGCCTATGAAGTGACGCTGGTCGATACCCGCGTCCAGACCTGGGAATACAAGGGCGGCTACGTAAAACGCATCATCGATCTCTCGGTCGATCAACAGGGCAATATCCAGCAGAACGAACGGTCCGTGCAGGAACAGATCCCCAGCGACGCCGCCGACCGGGCGGTCTATGTCAAGGTGGAAGGTTGGGACATTCCCCTGGAACTGCGCGCCCTCGTCCAGGTCGACCCTGACAATGCACCCGTGGTCGTCGGCTCCGTCGGCGGACTGGAGGAGATTGAAAACCGCATCCTGACACCGGCCATCCGCTCGATCGTGAGGAACGTCGCCGGTGCCTCGATCCGCGTGCAGGACAAGAATGCCGACGGAACGCCGGTGCAGCCCGCGACCTACACCGTGCGCCCGACCAAGGTTCTTGATCTCATCGAAAACCGCGATGCCCTGGAACAGACCATCGAGCAGCAGATCAAGATCGAAGGCAACAAGGCCGGCGTCGACATTCGCGAGATCCGTCTCGGTGAACCGGCCATCCCGCCGGAACTGCTGGTCTCCCGCCTGCGCGTGCAATTGGCCGATCAGCTATCCACCGCCTACGAACGCGAAACGGATGCGCAGCAAAAACGCATCGAAACGGAACAGGCACGTTCCACGGCGGACGAACAGCCCCGCCTCGTGGAGGCCCAGATAGCTGTGCAGGTGGCCAATCAGCGCGAACAGGAACGCGCTGCCCTCGGCCGCGCCGAGCGCCAGTATCTGGAGGAACTTGCCCGAGGCCAGAGAGCGCAGGTCGACGTTCTCGGCCAGGACCGCGTAGCTCTGCTGCAGGCGCTGGAGAAACTGCTGACCTCGCTGGAACGCAAACCGGAGCTGGTTGGCCTCGTCGGCAAGCTTGTTCCCAATACAGTTGTCGGTGGAGACAGCGGCTTTGCCGGTGCGGCCGCCCTTCTCGGTGCAAGCCTGGGCCAGGCCCAGCAACCGGCAGCTAACCGGACATCCGGCGGGCAGTAATCCGGATCAGCGGATTGGCCCGCCTAGCTCGGGCCATCCCCGGTATCGTTGTCCTCGTCACTCAGGACGGCGCGCAAGGCCTCCTCCACCCGAGGCACAAGATCCCGGTGCCGCTCGTGAAGGTAATGGTAGAAGGCATATTCCTTGCGGCTGGACGGGAGAGAATAAGCATCCTCAAGACCGAACCTCTCTATCATCTCCTTCGCCCTCAACTCGCGGACGAAAACCAGATCGAGCCGCTTCTGTTTCAGCATGAGAAACAGCTGCTCCGGTTCTTCAGCCGACCAGACCTCTGCAAACCCGCTGGCCGCCATTTCGCCAAAGACAGCCCCACGCACATGCCCTGCCCGCAGGGATTTAAGCTCCTCCAGGGATTTGTCCTTCAGGTCTGCGCGGTTGGTGTAACCGTAGGCCACAACAGAAAGCAGCGGCACATCCACCCTGACGAGGGTCGGATAACGGTCCCCCACAGAGCCGATCCGGATCACTTCACCATCGGTTTTGCCGGAGGTGGATTCCACCAGAGCCCGGCTTGGCGTGTTTTCGACAATCTCCAGTTCGATCCCAAGGCTCGAATAGGCTTTCTGCAGATAACCGACCGCCACCGGGGTCAAACCGGGAGCCTCAAACCCGGACAGCACAATTCTCTCGCCCGCGGAAGCGGCAGTAGCCAGAAGGAACCCGACCAGCAGACAGATGAGCCTCTTCGTGCGCATAGTGTTCCTCGCAGCGTCTCGTCAGCCGTGCAGCCTGCGTAAAACCTTCAGCTCAAGCCGGTCTTGTGCAGAACGTGTCCATCTTTCTCCGGCGTCGTCTCACCGACACCGTCGGTTTCCTCACCCACTGGCACCGCCAGCATTCTTTTCAGAACTGCTTCGATCCTGGGCACCAGATCCGCATGTTTTTCATGCAGATAATGATAGAATGCGACCTCCTGCAAAGACGGTCGCAACGGGAAGACACCCACCAGTTTTCGGTCGCGGATAATGCGCCGCCCCGTGCCCTCCCCGGCAATGACAAGGTCGATCCGGTCTCGCTGGAGCATCTCGAACAATTGTTCGGGCGTATCTGCGGTCCATACCTCGGCAAACCCATCTGCCAGTTCAGCGGCGAACCGTGCGCCCGCCACATGGCCAACCCGCAAATGCTGGAGCTGCTTGAAGGACTTGCCGCGAAGCTGAGGCTTGTTCGCATAGGCGAAGGTCCGAGCCAGGATAATCGGAACATCGACACGCAACAGGCTGCTGTGATCGGCTTCGATGGTCCTGATCCGCACCAGTTCACCGTCGGTCTTGCCGGAAGCTGAATCCAGCAGTGCCCTGCGAGGGCTGGTGATAATCGTCTGGATGCGGATGCCCAACTCCCCATAGGCCTGACTTAGAATACTCTCGGCAACGGGGGTCAGGTTTGGGGCTTCAAAACCGGACAGCTTGAGAACGTCCTGTGCCCGGGCGCTGGACATCAGAAGAAGAACGCTCAGCATGGCGCAAAACATGAGCCGATGCATTCCGCCCTCCTTAAGCTGCCTGCACGACAATTTCGTTCACAACAAGCCGTCTGACTGCGGCCACGTCCTCCGCAGTCCCGTATCTAGAGCAATAACCCTACGGGACAATTTGCAGACTTTCCAAGCTGATTGCAATGCGGTTGTACAATCTATTGAGAATAACCAATAACGTGCGCTTGCATGTCTCTCCTTCTGCCAGTCAGGAAAAGACTTCAAGGATCAGAGGAGTTGGCAACGCTAGGAGTGCGAGCCGTAATAGTCCTTTGCAATCTTGTCGATGAAGCCTTCGTCGACAAGTTTCTTGATGACACGGTTCAGTTCATCAAGCTTTGCCGCCCAACCCGATTTCTTGGAAACACCGAGATACAGGTCGACCGAGTTTCCCGGATTATACGGCGCCTTTTCAATCTTGTCGGCGAACCCCTGACGTTTGATCAGGTAATCCACCTGGCAATCCGTACCGATCATGATACCGAAACGCCTCTTCATCAGCATGTCGATCAGGATCTGCTCCTGCGCAACGCCGACCTTGTCCAAAGACCGGTCCTTGTCGAACCTTTCGAAGTAGGCCGAATGCAACACGTAGCCGACCTGGTATGGCGCCAGGTCTTCGTAGCTCCGGATCTTATCGGCCTGTCCCTTGATGGTGTAGAAGGCGGTCGTGCATCTGAAGTAAGGCGTATCGGTATAGGCGATATATTCCGCCCGGTCCGGACGGAAAGCCAGCCCGGTCATGACATCGACGCCGCCCCCTTGCATTTCGGTGAGCGCCCGCCCCCAGGGCATCTTGGCAATCCGGAGTTCGGCTTCTGTGCGCCTGGCAACTTCGTCCATCAGGTCCAGATCCAGCCCGATGAAGGTATCTCCCTCCGAAATCCGGAAGGGCGGCCAGTCATCGGTGGCCATGATCATCTCGTCCGCGTGTGCGGCGCCTGCTGACACCGCAAGCAAAAAGGAAAAAGCAACGCAACAGATACGAGAAATTGACACAACAACAACCCCAAATAATCAGAGAATTAAAGTTGTTACCCAATTTCATCAAATATTATCGCTCGTATTATTGCAATATCGTAAATTGTATCCAGAAAGAACTAACCCTTCTTCCTTAACGGAAAACTCCTGTCATACACGCGCTTTACTGGCTCAACAGGCAACCATCGAACCTTTATCAAGGAAGAACCCCGGTCAACGCATGGCTGCTCCTGCCTGGCCCGCCTTGCTGCGTTGCAAAAAATCGATTAGAAGGTGGCAACTTGATCCAGGTCAAAAGTGGAAATCCGGGCAGGGATTGGCGCTGACCTAAAAAACCACACCAAATATCCGGAGCAGCCCGTGTCAGCACGCGCGGAGGCCGTTGCGCCTGAACAACCGTTGAAAATGGATGCGTCCCGCATCAAAACCGAACTTCTGGCCGGGCTTACAGTTGCCCTGGCGCTCGTTCCCGAAGCCGTGGCCTTTGCCTTTGTTGCCGGCGTCAATCCGCTGGTAGGTCTCTATGCGGCGTTCTTTGTCGGTCTGATTACGGCCTGTATCGGTGGTCGTCCCGGCATGATTTCCGGTGCGACCGGCGCACTGGCCGTGGTGATGGTCTCCCTCGTCAGCCAGCACGGGGTGGAATACCTTTTCGCCACCGTCGTGCTGATGGGCCTCATCCAGATCGTGGTGGGCTTGCTGAAGTGGGGCAAGTTCATCCGCATGGTGCCCCATCCGGTCATGCTTGGTTTCGTCAACGGCCTTGCGATCGTGATCTTCCTTGCACAGCTCGGCCAGTTCAAGGTTCCAGATGGCGCTGGCGGACTGACATGGATGGAAGGCTCCCAGCTGTATCTGATGCTCGGCCTGATAGCCCTCACCATGGCTGTTATCTGGTTCCTGCCCAAGATCACATCATCTTTCCCTGCGCCGCTTGCAGGCATTCTGGTTGTCTCCGCACTCGTGCTCGGCTTCAACCTCGACACCCGCTCGGTTGGCGATCTCGCCTCGATCGCCGGCGGCCTGCCGGATTTTCACATTCCCATGGTGCCGCTGACGCTCGACACATTGCAGATCATCCTGCCTTATGCCGTGATCCTGGCAGCCATCGGCCTCATTGAATCCCTGCTGACGTTGAACCTCGTGGCTGACCTGACGGGCACCAAGGGCGGCGCGTCCAAGGAATGCCTTGCACAGGGCACGGCAAACGTCGTGACCGGCTTTTTCGGTGGCATGGGTGGTTGCGCCATGATCGGCCAGTCCATGATCAACGTGAAATCCGGTGCACGCACCCGGATTTCCGGCATTGCCGCAGCTCTTTTCCTGTTGTCCTTCATCGTCATCGCCTCGCCCTTGATCGAACGGATCCCGGTCGCAGCCCTGGTCGGCGTAATGTTCATGGTGGTCATCGGCACCTTCGCGTGGACCAGCCTGAAGATCATGCACAAGATCCCGCCGATCGACGCACTTGTGATGGTCATTGTCACCTGCGTCACCGTTTATTCGGATCTCGCGGTCGCTGTTGTGGTCGGTGTGATCATCTCCGCGCTTGCTTACGCCTGGAATGCAGCCAGCCGGATCCGTGCCCGTATCGGCACCAGCAAGGAAGGCTGGAAGGTCTATCGTCTGACCGGCCCGCTGTTCTTCGGCTCCACCACCGGCTTTGCCGATCTCTTCGATCCGTTGAACGATCCCGAGGACGTTGTCGTCGACTTCATCGACAGCCGCGTGGTCGATCATTCCGGCCTGGAAGCAATTGACGCCCTCGCCTCGAAATACCTTGCTGCTGGCAAGCGATTGCACCTGCGCCACCTGTCGCCGGACTGCAAGAAGTTGCTGGCCAAGGCTGGCGACCTTGTCGAAGTCTCGGTCCTTGAAGATCCGGATTACGAGATTGCCGTGGACTACGGTCACACGTTCGACCGGGCAGAAAAGACCTCCTGACGCAAGCTTTTTCAGAGACGATAAGACAAGACCCGCACGGTTTCGCCGTGCGGGTCTTTTTGTATCTGAAACAGGTTTCAAGCTTCCTGTGCTGTTCCCCGATTGCTACGCGCGGCGTAATTTGAAAGAGATATCGGCTTACGACGACACAACTCACAATCGGGACGTCACGGTGCCAGCACGCAGGAAACTCTTCATCACACCGACCCTTGCCTCCGTCATCGGCAGTTTCGTGCTGGTGACCGCGGCTGCGATCCTCTTCATCCAGGCTGTCACTTCTTCGGAAGTCGTCAGGAGAATGGGCGGTGAGTTGGTCGATATCGGCATGGATGCAGCCGAAACGGCGTTTGTCGAGCAGCTTCATGCCATCACCGAAACTGCCGAATTCACCCGACTGACCTATGAGCGCAAGGAACTGCCGGTCGACGACCCCGATCTCATCCTGTCTTACCTTTACGGCGCACTCGCCCCGATGGAGCAGGTCTCCTTTCTGGTTCTGGTAGACGAAAATGGCGAAGGCGTTGATGTCGACAGAGGCGATGCGGACGGCAAGCTGCTGGGTGGCAACGTCAATCTGGCAAAGGATATCCCAATCCTGGCTCCGCTGGCGGAACGCGCGAAAAACCAGTCTGGCGCTTTCTGGAGCGAGCCGTTCTACATGCCGAACCGCGAGCACACCTATTACGTCTTTGTGCGCCCGCTGCACGAAGGCAAGACCTACCGTGGCAGCCTGATGATCGGCATGTCGCTCGACAGAATGTCCGAGATCACCTGGCACGTTTCGACAGACGACATAACCGTCTTTCTCATGAAGGAGGGATCAGACGAAATCGTCGCCCATCCCGACCTTCACAAATCCTTCGATGACCTGACAGCAGAAATGCCTCTTCTGAATGTCGATCGTTTGCCCGATGCCTTTCTGGCCGGCTTCAAGGACATGCCGAGGGTCAAGAATGAGTCCTTCGACATTTCCGAGAAACTGGCTGTCTATTCCGGCACTGCCCCTGACGGCGCCGAACGGTTCGTGATCCTTGAACAGAAGAACGAAAACCTTTTGGGGCTTCCGGTCAGGATCGGTGTTCACTTTCCGGCCGAATACCTTTCCCAGCCGCTGAAACAACTGCTGATGGCGCTACTTGTTGGTGGCGGACTGCTCGTGCTGTCGCTGCTTGGCGCGGTTTTGCTGGCGAGACGGATTGCAAGACCGGTTCAACGTGCTTCGGTCGCGGCAAGAGAAGTGGCGGGCCTGAACCTTTCGACCGTAGCCCCGCTGCCTTCCAGCATCATCCGGGAACTGGACGACCTGTCCAAGGGCTTCAATGCCATGTTAGGCGGCTTGAAAGCCTTCAATCGCTACGTTCCGGGCACACTTGTCAGGAAACTTCTGAGCGAAGGCCGGGCGGATGCCCCGCCGGAAGAAAGGGAGGTTGCAGTGCTGTTCACCGACATCGCCGGCTTCACCTCTGCCTCCGAAGGCATGACGGCAACCGAAACAGCTGCCTTCGTCAATCATCACCTGTCCCTGCTCGGGGCCGAGATAACAAAGGAAGGCGGCACCATCGACAAATACATTGGCGACAGTGTCATGGCATTCTGGGGCGCACCGGAGCGGCTGGAAAATCCGGCAGAGCCTGCCGCCCGTGCGGCAATCGGCATGGCCCGTGCCATCCGGGCGGACAACATTGCACGCGTTGCCCGCGGTGAAGCGCCTGTTCGTATTCGCATCGGCCTTCACATGGGACCGCTTGTCGTCGGTGATATCGGCGCACCGGAGCGGGTCAACTACACAGTCATCGGCGACACGGTAAACGCCGCTTCCCGGCTGGAGAGCCTCGGCAAGGAGATCGACGGCGACGCCGATGTTGTGATTCTCGTCTCCAGCGAGATCGCCAAGCGTCTCGACAGCAGCATCGAGCAGGAGGCCATCGGACTGCACAAGGTCAAGGGGAAATCGGCAGCGGTCGAGGTCGTTCGGCTGCGTGGCTAGCACCGAGCCGATCATCCGTTGCAATCCTCACGGTTTCATCCGGTCACCCGCGCTTTGCCTCGCCACGTTATCAGGGTATGGGTATTGCGTCGAAATTCAGTACGCAGGCCAAGCACTTGCCCTTTAACAGGCGCCTTCACATCACGCCGACGCTCACGACGGTCATCGGTGGTTTTGTCTTCATCACCGCTGCGCTTGTCCTGATCGTTCAGGCGGCCACGTCCGAAAAGGTCGTGCGCAACCTGGGCGGCTCGCTGATCAACTCGGGCATGCACTCCCTGGAGCAGGCCTTTTCCGCCCAGATAGAAGCCGTCGAGGAAGCAAGCTCCTTTACCGCGGCAGCGCTTTCCACCGGCAGCATCCTGTTGCGCCGTCCTCAGGAAGTCGCCGACTACATGTTCGGTGCGCTGTCGGCCATGGAGCATGTCTCCTTTGTCATCGTCGCCGACAGGAACGGCAATTTCATCCAGGTCGACCGGGGCCGTGCTGACGGAATTCTCGTACCCCAATTCGTGCCGAAGGCCGACGAAACGCATGCCCTTGCGGGTTTGATCTCGTCTTCAAGGGGCAAGACAGCCCCCTTCTGGTCTGGCCCTGCCTTTTATCCTCAGCGCCAGCACACCTATATCGCTCACGTTCAACCGATCCTGTCCGACGGCCCTGACGGCAGTGATTACGAAGGCCTCGTCCTGATGGCCATGTCCATGGAGCGCTTGTCGGAAGTCACAAGCGACATCTCCACCGGCCTGGTTCAGGTGTTCATGATCAACCCGCAGACCTACGGTCTGATTGCTCATCCTGCGTTGTCGGAGGTCTTCAACCTTCTGTCGCCGACAAGTCCGCTGATTGAACTCGAGAACGTCCCGGACACTTTTTTGCAAACCCTCAAATCGACTGAAACAGTCGATGCATCAGGATACGGGATACGCCAGGGACACGAAATGCGTGCCGGCTATGATGCCCTTGGCAACAAGCGGTTTGTCGTCCTCCAAAGCCCGGACCTCGGCCCGACAGGGTTGCCGATTTCAATCGGCGCCCATTTTCCGGCGGAGGTTCTCGAGCAGCCGCTTGAGCAATTGAGCGATGCGATACTGATCGGCATCGCCCTTCTCGGACTGTCGCTGATCGGCGCCGGCTTTCTTGCCCACCGCATCGGCCAGCCGATCCGTCGGGCAGCGCTTGGGGCAAGGGCCGTCGCGGATCTTGAACTGGACTCTGCCGAGCACCTGCCAGGCAGCTTCGTGCGCGAACTGGACGACCTGGCCAACGGTTTCAATTCCATGGTCAGCGGCCTGACCGCTTTCAGCCGGTACGTACCCAAAACACTGGTCAGGAAACTCCTGCGTGAAGGCCGGGCGTATGCGCCGCCGGAAGAACGAGAAGTCGCGGTGATGTTCACCGACATTGCCGGCTTCACCTCGGCCTCCGAAGGCATGACGGCAACCGAAACAGCTGCCTTCGTCAATCATCACCTGTCCCTGCTCGGCGCCGAAATCACAAAGGAAGGTGGCACCATCGACAAATACATCGGCGACAGTGTCATGGCATTCTGGGGTGCTCCGGAACGGCTGGAAAATCCGGCAGAGCCTGCCGCCCGAGCGGCAATCGGCATGGCCCGTGCCATCCGGGAGGACAACACGGCACGCGTTGCCCGCGGTGAAGCGCCTGTGCGTATTCGCATCGGCCTTCACATGGGCCCGCTCGTGGTCGGCGATATCGGCGCACCGGAGCGGGTCAACTACACGGTCATCGGCGACACGGTGAACGCCGCTTCCCGGCTGGAGAGCCTCGGCAAGGAGATCGACGGCAGCTCCGATGTAGTGATCCTCGTCTCCAGCGAGATCGCCAAGCGACTTGGCAATACCGTTGAGTACCGGTCCATCGGCCAGCATCAGGTAAAAGGCAGAGTTGAGCCCCTGGAGGTGGTCCGGCTCATCGATTGACGCTTACCACACGAGGAAGCGGCCAGCGCTACCCAGCACTGGCTGTTCGGTTCAGAGGATCCGGTAGAGTGTCCGGTCACGCCTCAGAACGTGGTGGAACAGTACCGCGCCAATGTGAAGGGCAAACAGTGCCAGCAACGCCCATGCGCTCCAGGAATGAATGGCCGACAGTGTCCCCGCAATGTCTGGTGACTTGCCGATCGGGCTCCAGACCGGAACCAGGCCGAACCAGCTCAGCGGAAATCCGTGGGCGTTTGTTGCCAGAAACCCGCTGACCGGCATGACGATCAGGAACAGATAGAGAAGCCCGTGAACGACGCTGGCCGCCAGTCGTTCCAGAGCCGGGCCCTCTTCCGCCGGCTTTCGAGCAACAAGCTTGTTGCCGACACGAACCAGCATCAGCCAGAGCACCAGAAAGCCGAAACTTTCGTGCAGCAGGTAGAAATCCAGGGACACATCGCTTTTCACGAACTTGATCACGTAACCCAGTGGCCATGTCGCAAGAACCAAAGCGGCAATCATCCAGTGCAGGATCCTGGTGGTTCCGGCATGACGGCTTTCCGGTCCAAGAGGATGCGCATCGGTTCGCGAAGTCGTTTCCATGGAGTTCAGCACTGTCATTGTCCTTTTTATGTCTCAACAGCCCGGGTTCGTTTTGCGCCCGGTTCCTTCACGGTCGGCTGCCCGTCAGGTTCGGGTAGATGGCAACCGTTGTCACCAGCGTTTGAACCTGACACGAGCCCTGTCACCGTCTCTTGTTAGCTCATCCCCTTCCCGGCCTCCTGTGACCAGCGACACTGCCCGAACAGCAGGCGCAAACGGTCTTGACATGAACCGGGGGAAACAAGGCAAGGCGGCCCGGGTCCGGCAAGATCAGCGACAACGGATCCAGGATAAATCTGTCAGGCATTCCGGATGGCAAGAGCTTCGCAGGTCAGCGAAGACGGAAGAAGCAGAACCGCTCGACCAGCCGCAGAAGATCTTTCTGCGAGCGGCAGTTGGCCTTGGCCATTGTATTCTTCAGGTGTTTTCTTGCGGTGTCGAGTGAAATGCCGCGCTCAACGCAATGTTGCGACAGATCCTGCCCGGAAGCGATTGCGCCAACCACAAGCTCCTCGGAAGGTGTCAGGCGGAACAATCCGGCAAATTGCCTGATCTCCGATGGGTCCGGCCCATGCTGCATGTGGAGCGGAATACACAGGACAGCCAGCATCGAGCCGCCACCACCGATCCCTCCGGGAACGGGCAGGAAGCGGACCCCGATCTGATGATCCGTTGTATCGGTGAGCGTAACGGTCTCGCCCGAAGGGACGCTCGAACGGAAGTGAAGGGCATCCAGTGCAAGCGCAAGACGCCGGTTCAAGGCCCTGTCCCGGAAGACAAGACCCCGGCTGCTCATTTTCAGAACCTGTTCTTGCTGCAAGGCTTCGGCCTGATCGTTCGCGAAGACGATCCTGCCCCCTGCGTTCACCAGGATTATCCCTTGCCCGCGTGCCGTCAGGAGATTGCCGAGCGTTTCCGTATTCGCTTTTGCTTCAGCCAGTGTCAGATGGATCCGCAAGGCCTGCCGTGTATGGCCGAGGATCAGCTGCTGAGCCTCGAGCTGATCTTTTTCCCAAGGCTCCTCTTCATAGAGAGAAAAGCCAAGCCAGCTCAAGCGATCGGGCATGGCGAGTTGAGCGCCAGTTACCTCGTAGAGTTCGAAAGGCAGCAAGTTCTCGTGATAGACGGGACTGGCCATCCGCTCTTCGTCAGTCCACAGGAGATCTCCGTGCAGAACTCTTCCGACCGGTGCATCCAGGATGCGCGGATACCTGACATCAAGCTCTGCGTAAGTGCCCATGTAATCCTTGTGAAAATCAGGATCCATGCGAACCGTGACGAAGAGGTCGTCCCCCGCATCTGTCAGGTTGTTGGAGAAGAAGTGACAACTCTTTGCCTGGAGGGCGTCAGTCACCTCTTCCATCGCCGGCTTCCAGAGCTCCGCCGTAACCGCGGCCTCATAAAGGCCCCGGATGGCAGCGTTCAGTCTTGCCTGATCGACTTTCAACTTGTCCTCGCCGAATGGTTGCACCCTATGACGTATATTCTGCCAAGATCTATTTCAAGAATGTTATGTAGATCACAAAGTTTTCGCGTTCGGCGACTTTCCGAATTCCAACAAACAACAAAAAAGCCGCCGGAGTTATCCGGCGGCTATTTTCACCAAAGGTTGCCCTTTTTCGTTATCGCACCAGAATGTTACGGAACTGCCAGGGATCCTTGGTGTCGATATCTTCCTTGTAGAAGCCAGGCCGCCCTTCCAAAGGTGTCCAGTCCGTATAATAGCCTTTGACCGGGCCAAGATACGGCAGCTGAATTTCGAGGCAGCGCTTGTAGTCCATCTCGTCCGTCTCGACGATGCCCGCTTCCGGGTTCTCCAACGCCCAGACCATTCCGGCCAGAACGGCCGAAGTCACCTGCAGACCGGTCGCGTTCTGATACGGCGCAAGGTCCCGGGCCTCCTCGACAGACAGCTGGGAGCCATACCAATAGGCATTTTTCTTGTGACCGTAGAGTAGGACGCCGAGTTCATCGATGCCGTCCTGCAGTTCACTTTCGTCGAGAACGTGCAGCGTCTCTTGAACCTTACCTGCGGAGCCGAACAGTTCATGCAGCGAGAGCACGGCCACGTTCGCAGGATGGTAGGCATAGTGGCATGTCGGGCGGTAGCTGACCTTCTTGCCGTCGCTCACGGAGAAGTAGTCGGCGATGGAGATCGCTTCATTGTGCGTGACGAGGAAGCCATATTGCGCGCCTGGCGTCGGGCACCAGGTCCGCACACGGGTGTTGGCGCCCGGCTGTTCCAGATAGATCGCCGCCTTGCAGCCTTTCTTGTGCTTCTTGGCATTCGCAGGCTTCCAGGTTTCATGCGTGCCCCAGCCGAGTTCCGCAGGCTGGAAACCTTCGGAAAGGAAACCTTCCACCGACCAGGTGTTCCAGAACTCGCCGAAAGGTTTCGGTTCCTTGGCTCGCTGGGTGTCACGCTCGGCAATATGGATGCCCTTGACACCCACCTTCTTCATCAGCTTGGCCCAGCCCTTCTGGCTGGACGGTTCCTTGAACTTGACGCCGGTATCGGTGGCGATATCCACCAGCGCCTTCTTCACGAACCACGAGACCATGCCAGGATTGGCGCCGCAGCAGGAAACTGCCGTAGTGCCGCCAGGATGTTTCTTCTTTTCGCGTCGTACGGCCTCACGAAGTGCATAATTGGTCCGGTCGGCTGCCGTTGCGGTGTCGTCGAAGTAGAACCCCGGCCAGGGTTCAACCACAGTGTCGATATAGAGCACGCCAAGCTTGCGGCAGAATTTCATCAGGTCCAGCGATGAAGTGTCGACAGACAGATTAACGACAAAACCCTGCCCCTCGCCCTCCGTGAGCAAAGGCGTGAGTATGTCCTTGTAGTTTTCAGGCGTCAGGGCGACTTTTTCGAACCGGTATCCCCGGTCGGTCACCAGCTTGGCATCACCATCAACCGGGTCGATGACGGTAAACCGGCTCTTGTCGAATTTGAAATGACGCTCGATCAGCGGCAGCGTTCCCTTGCCGATGGAACCGAGACCGATCATCACAAGCGGGCCGGTGATTGTTCCGTGAACAGCGCCTGCTGATGCTGTGGGACCTGCTTTCGGTTCAGCGGCCTTCGAAGCTGCTGCCTTCGGTGCAGAAGCTTTAGGAGCGGCTGTCTTCGCCTTGGAAGCATTCGCTGCTTCCGGTTTCACCGGAGCCGCTTTTTTGGCAGCCGGCTTGGCCGCCGCTTTTGCCGCAGCAGGTTTCGGTGTCCTGCTTGTCGAAGGTTTTGTGGCCGTCACAGACTTTGCGGGCGCTTTCGCGTCAGCTGCCTTGGTGGCGGAAGCGGACGGTTTGTTGGTTGCGGGTTTCGCAGCAGCAGGCTTTGCAGAGGCCGTTTTGGCCGGAGATTTTGCAGCAGCCGGTTTCGCAGCCGCCGGTTTCGCGGCAGCAGGTTTGGCGGGCGCAGCCTTGGCTGCAGCCGGCTTCGCAGACGGTGATTTGGCAGGTGTCGATTTGGAGCTTGCCGGCTTTGCCGATGCGGCTCTGGAAGCAGGCGTACGCGATGTGGTCTTGCGCCGTGTTGTTGGCTTTGCGGCAGCTTTTACTGCCGGCTTCTTCGGCGCACCGTCGTTGGTGTCGTCGGTCATATGCGTAACTCCAATCCTATCCGATATGCCGCCCACATCGCTTCCAGAGGGTCCGGCCCGTTGGGAAATCCTTCAAACAGCAAGGCGCACTTATTGCGCCTTCGTTAGGTGTGGCTGGTTTCCGCAGGAATTTCAAGTCTTCTCGGTGAAAGCCCGTTCAAGGAAAGACAAATGACTGTCTCAAACCCTGTTATTTTTAAACAATCAAGCCTGTGCTTAAAAAACAAGAGACGGCGGCGAAAAACTTCGCCGCCGTCTCCAAGTCTAAAGCTTCAAATTGCTTGCGAAACCGAGAAGACGTCTTCCCGGGCAGCCGGCACTGCCATTGGATCCATTACACCGGATGCCGAAAGCACACCCTCCAGGCCGTCAATGTGCCCTGGAGTGAACTCCAGTGCGAGGAAACGGTGATAGTCCACCGGTCCCGGCATCCCGACCTTGTCGAGAAGGCCCGCAGCAAAACCGAAGCGGGTATAATACGGCTGATCGCCGACCAGGATCACGGATCCATGGCCAAGCACGGCAGCCTGGTTGAGGGCGTGCCGCATCAGGCGGTCTCCGACCTTCAGCCCCCGGCAACCCGGATCGACGGCAAGGGGTCCGAGCAACAGGCTTTGCGAGCCGTTGCGGTCCGCCACAGACCAGAGCCTTACCGTGCCAACGAGCTTGCCAGATTCGTCGATTGCAGAAAATGCGAAGACCGGAAGCCGGCCTTCACGCAGACGCTCGGAGGTTTTCCTGAAGCGGTCCTCGCCGAAACAAAGGTCAACCAGACCCTCGCGGGCGCCGGTGTGATCCGGCGCCTCGTCCACAATATCAATCATGGCACTTGCCTCAGATGACGAAGGACGCCAGCGGCGCGAAGCCGTTGAAGCCGACCGTGGAATAGGTCGTGGTGTAGGCACCACAGGCCTCGATCAGCACCTTGTCGCCAATGGACAGGCTCACCGGCAGTTCGTACGGCGTCTTTTCGTAAAGAACGTCGACGCTGTCGCAGGTCGGGCCAGCCAGCACGCAAGGTGCGGTGGTGTCGCCGTCGCGCGGGGTGCGGATCGGATAACGGATCGCCTCGTCCATGGTTTCGGCCAGGCCGTGGAACTTGCCGATATCGAGATAGACCCAGCGTACTTCGTCGCTTGCGGATTTGCGGGAAATCAGCACGACTTCAGCTTCGATCATGCCGGCATTGCCGACCATGCCGCGGCCCGGCTCGATGATGGTGGACGGCAGACGGTTGCCGAAGTGCTTGCACAGCGCCTGGAAGATCGCTTCGCCGTATGTCGAAACGCCCGGGACGTCCTTCAGGTAACGGGTCGGGAAGCCCCCACCCATGTTGACCATTTTCAGTTCGATGCCGCGGAGCGCCATTTCCTGGAAAACGCCTGCTGCCATGGCGAGAGCGAGATCCCACGCCGTGAGGTTGGCTTGCTGGGAGCCGACATGGAAGGAAACGCCATGGGCGACAAGGCCGAGCCGGTGCCCGTGTTCGAGGACGTCGGGCGCCATTTCGGGGTCGCAGCCGAATTTGCGGGAGAGCGGCCACTCGGCGCCGACACCGTCGCACAGGACGCGGCAGAAGATTTTGGAGCCAGGGGCAACGCGGGCGATTTTTTCAACTTCTTCGACGCAGTCGACGGCGAAGAGGCGGACGCCATACTGATAGGCACGCGCAATATCCTTCTCCTTCTTGATCGTGTTGCCGTAGGAAATGCGGTCGGCGGATGCGCCGGTTGCCAGCACCATTTCGATTTCGCCGACGGAGGCGCAATCGAAGGAGGAGCCGAGGCTTTCCAGGAGCGACAGGATTTCAGGTGCCGGGTTGGCTTTCACTGCGTAGTAGACGGAGGTGTCCGGCAGGGACTTGGCAAAAGCTTCAAAGTTGTCGCGCACGATGTCGAGATCGACAACAACGCACGGGCCATCTTCGTCACGTCGGCGGAGGAAATCGCGGATACGGTCGCTCATTGGGGGGCTCCCCTCTTTCTCAATCTCAGCCGCAGGCGCGCTAATCCTTGGCGTGCGCGCTGCGTTCACGTCGCAGTGTGCTGCAATGCGCACCGGGCCTCCCCCGGGATGGAACCGGAGGCCGGGTTGACTGCAGCGACGGTTGGGCTATGCGACTGCCAAGCAGCACAAAGCTTTCCCGCGTCGGGAAATGCCGTTGATTGGATCGGGAGAACCGAACCGCACGTCGGGCAATGATGTAACAAGTGCCTCTTCAGTGACGCCGGAGGTTGGAAACCCCGGCAGAGACCAAAAAAGCCCTCTTACGTCGTTGCTTTAAGCCGTCCGGATCTCAACTGCCCCGCCCCTTGGCGGATTGTCTGGCAGCGGCCCCTTAAGAGATGTCTTGTTGAACATCCCATGGACGACCACGGGCACGTGCGAATTTGGGCAAGGCGTATATGCGCCCGTTCGCCCCCCGATGCAATAGGAAATTTTCAGTTGCAGAAGGTTTTTTTCACGCTGAACCGGACGAGTGGTCTTCGGAGCCGAAAGCCTTGCCTGACCTTAACTATTTGCTAAAAATTGTGACAGTCTCGGCAGGTGTTTCGCGGTGCCTTGCCCGGTTCCCTGGATGCCGACCGGCATTGACTTGCCAGCCCTCGAGGGTCAGACAGCAAATCACCACTTACCGGACCAAACGGACCGCTCTGGAAAGGCCAGCGCATGAAGATCGGAAAGCTAGACCACGTCAATCTTCGCACCACGCGGCTCGACGAACTGATCGCCTGGTATGGCGACATACTCGGGATGAAACCCGGACCGCGTCCCGATTTTCTCTTTCCAGGCGCCTGGCTCTACGCAGGTAACGATGCAGCCATTCATCTGGTCGGCGTTGAGGGGCCGGAAGCAACCGGATCCGAAGCCAAGCTGAAACTGGAACATTTCGCCTTTACCGCTTCCGGTCTGGAGGCTTTCGAAGCAAGACTGAACGAACGCGGCGAACGTTATCGCCGCTCCGTTCAGCCCGGCACGGGGACGGTTGCCATCAACGTCTGGGACCCGGACGGCAACCATATCCATGTCGACTTCACCCCGGAAGGTTGACGACCGGACTGATACGCCCGGATCGCCCTCAGAAGGCTTCGAAGTGGATCCGCTCCTGCGAAACACCAAGCTGTTCCAGCCCGGACTTCAGATCAGCCAGGAAGGCAGACGGACCGCACAGGAAGTATTGCGTCTGCAGTTTGGGTGACAAGTCCAGCAGCTCTTGTGCCGTTATCCGGCCGACCGCATCATAATCCCGACCTGAAACGTCCGAAGTCTGTGGGCGGCTATATCGGATCTCGTGCCGAATGTTCGGCCTCCCCGCCGTCAGGCTTTCGACTTCCTGCCGGAAGGGATGATGATCGCCATCCCTGACACTCTGGACAAACCACACAGGACGGCTCCCATCCTCACCTGCCAGATGATGCAGCATGCTCAGGAGCGGCGTGATACCGATGCCCGCACTTGCCAGCACCACCGGGTCATTCGTCTCCGGCAGCGAAAAATCGCCAGCCGGCCTTCCAGCGTCTATGTATCCGCCAACCTGAAGCACGTCATGCAGGAGACGCGAGACAAGTCCGTTCGGCTCGCGCTTCACGGATATTCGATAGCGGCCTTCGGACGGATCGCCGGAAAGCGAATAGCTTCGCTGGATCTTGCCATGGCCGGCAGGAAGGCTGAGTTCGATCGGCAAATGCTGACCGGCCTTGAACGAAGGCAAAGCTCCCTCGTCGCGAGCCTCGAACACAAACGAGGTCACGTCGGAACTTTCCCGGATTTTCTCTGCAAGCCTCAATGACCGGATTGTCGATGCATCTTTCTGCCAGCGCAAATGCAAGACCGACGTCAGCTCAACGATTTCGTCGACCTCGAAGGACACGAGTTGACGTGCACCAGGCACTTTCGCCACTTCTTCCGCATCCCAAACGATCGTTGCCCGGCCGGTAACCTGCAACAGGCTGCCGCTTGCAAAATCCAGGAACAACAGCCCTGTTCGCGCATCCGCCAGAATGTTGCCGAGCGTGTTGTAGAACCTGTTGCCCGCATAGTCGGGGAACATCAGCCGGCGATCATCCAGAACATGCACGAAGCCGCGTTCACCACCCCGGTGAGACACGTCCATGCCAAAGGCCTCGTCATCTCCCTCTCCCCGGTACCCGGTTGCGACGAAGAACGTATCGGCAGACCTGATCCACGCTGCTTGCGTCGCACTCAAACGCGATCCACGAACTGCTTCTCCCGAGGCAGCCTCCGTGCTCCAGCGCACATCCCGTGCCCGGATATATTGCGGGCAATTTCCGAACGACTGCCCGACAGCAAACCGGAAACCGTCGGACCCTGCTGACGCGACTGTCCCGTTGACGCGGTTGCGCCGCCGGGTCGCAAGTTCGATCCCGATGAACCCGACATCCGCACCTGCGACAAATGCCTCTTCCAGAGCGTCTCCTGCGACAGGACGCGCTGAAATCGTCAACGACCCGGGATCGGGTGAGCGCACAAATCCGGGCCAGCCCTCCAGCACTGTCGCCCAGGGGCGACCGGCAGCATCGCGCGCCGAGGCGATCATGAATGGCTGGTCCTCGAAGAAGGCCCGATGCTGATCAGGCATGAAGCCGCGGATGGCACCACGCGCCCAGCGCTCCACGTCCCTGTCGCCAAGTCGTTCTTGCACCTGGCGTTCGCCGTCATGAAACGGAGAAGGGATGACCGTCCGGTTTGCAGTCTCATCGATCTCAGCCATCGTCAAATCCTTTCGGTACCTTCGAGAACGCCAGACGCAGGCCCTTGCTCGCAAGGACCTGCAGCTCCGGGAAACGTTACGCGGCAAGGCCTGCCTTGGTAGCCGGCATGGCCACAAAGCCCGGCAAATCCTCGATGCGCTTCAAAAGACCGCGGATGCGCGGATAGGGCTCCAGCGAAACGTTGCCTTCCGGCGCATGCGCCGTGTAGCTGTAGATGGCGATGTCAGCGATCGTCGGCCGATCGCCAACGAGCCACTCGCGGCCATCCAGATGGGCTTCCAGATTATCGAAAGCCACCTTGGCGACAGACTTCGCGCGTTCCGGATCAAGCGGCCGTCCGAAGACCGTGATCAACCGCGCCGCACCCGGGCCGCTGGCAAGTTCACCGGCGGCAAAGGCCAGGAAGCGATGAACTTCCGCTTCCAGATACGGATCTGTCGGCAGCCAGTCCGGCGCATATTTGCGTGCCAGGTAGACGAGGATCGCGTTGGAGTCAGAAAGCACGGTCGAACCATCTTCGATGACCGGAACCAGGCCCACAGGATTGAGTTTCAGAAACGGATCGCGTTTGTGCTCGCCATTGGCCAGGTCGACCTCGACCAACTCGTAATTGATGCCGGTGAGGCTGGAAAAGAGTTCCACCCGGTGGCAGTGACCGGAGAGCGGAAAACGGTGGATCTTGATTGCGTTGGACATCGCCAGCTTCCTCTTGCCTTGAAGGATCTTTCTGCGGCCGAAGCGTCTTGGTCCGGTCCGCTGCCTGCAATATGCCTCCTGACTTGAATGGAAATAATCTTCGAATTCATTCAATGATTATGTACAAATGAGGGATAAACAGCTGACGAGAGCAGGACCCGCCGAGGACAATAGTGATGGACAAGATCGAAACCATGCGAGCCTTCATCGCCGTCGCGCAGGAAGGGTCCTTCACAAGCGCGGGGCGACGGCTGGGCCTATCGACCAAGCTTGTCAGCAAATATGTCCAGCATCTGGAAGGCCAGTTGAAGACCCAGCTTTTCAACCGGACCACGCGCAGTGTGTCCCTGACCGACGTCGGCGCAGCCTATCTGGAGCATTGCCGGCCGATCCTGGAGCAGATCGATGATCTGGATTCGCTTGTGCGTGAACGTCAGGGCGCCCTGGCCGGCCAGATCAGACTGACGGCCCCGACCGGCTTCGGCAGCACGAGGCTGAGCGAGGCGCTTGTCCCTTTCCTGCGCAAGCATCCGGATGTCGAAGTGGATATGCGCCTGACCGATCACCGGCTTGCCCTGGTGGAGGAAGGTCTAGACCTGGCGATCCGCATCGGAGCCTTGCGGGATTCCACCCTGATCGCTCGCAAGCTGGCCGGCATGCCGCTGGTTCTTTGTGCCTCACCGGATTATCTGAAGCGGCACGGCAGACCGCAGGACCCAAGAGCCCTTTCAACCCATGTCTGCCTTGTCGACAGCAATCAGACCGAACTCAACACCTGGCGGTTTCATTCCGGGGATGAAGAGCAGGTCATCCGGCTGCATGGTGCCGTCCGCTCCAACTCGCCCGGAGCCCTGGCCCGTATGGCAATGGGCGGTCTCGGCCTCACCATCGCGCCGCTCTATGCCATCGAGGACGCCCTGGCAGACGGACGGCTAGAGCGCGTGCTGCCGGAATACAAGACCGACACGTTCGGCCTCTATGCACTCTACCCACCCAACCGGCACCTGACCCGCCGTGTGCGTGCACTGCTCGATCACCTGGCCGCAGTGTTCAGCTCCCGCTGGCCGGACTAATGGCAGGCGGCCTCACCGGAAAGGAGAGCTCGAAGGTTGCGCCACCGGCACCCGGCAGCAGTCGGATCGCTGCACCATGGGCCTTCAAGAGCGCCTGGACGATGCCAAGCCCCATGCCGGTGCCCCCACTTTGCCGCCGGGTGGTGAAGAAGAGTTCGAAGACCTGGTCCTGATTGCCTTCGGAAATGCCCTCGCCATCGTCTTGCACCTGAACCGTCAGACCTTTCTCGTCGGGCACGGCAACAATCGATACCCTGGACGCGGCGTGGCGGCGGGAGTTGTCGATCAGGTTTTCAAAAACGATCCGGGCGTTTTCCGCCGACATCGGCAGATCCGCATCGCCGGACAGGTCGATTTCCAGCCCTTCGAAGCGTCTCCTGAGCGCGGTGGCAACTTCGCTCAGCCGACAACTCCCGCCGATCTCGACGCTGTCGGCCCGGGCGAGATCTCGAAGTCGGTTCAAGAGCTTCGAGGCACGTTCGGTATCGTGCAGGATATTGCCCAGGAACTTCTCCCTGTCCGCTTCGCTCAGTTCTGCCCCTTCGTCCTTCAACAGCTCCGCCGCACCCTGGATAGAGGTCAGCGGCGTCTTCAACTCGTGAGTCACGTGGTTGGCGAAGGTGGAGATATAGTCGTTCCGATCGAACAGCTTGCGCGACATGTCCAGCATGCTTTCTGAAAGCGCATGGATCTCGCGGTTGCCGTGAATGGCAAGCGGCACCAATGCCTCCCGCTCGCCATTACCGATCGCCAGAGAACGCCGTGTCAGTGCCTTGATTGGTCCGGTGATGGCGCGCGCGAAAATGAAACCGACGACAAAAGTCGCAGCCAGCACAAAGACCACGACCCAGAAGACGGCCTCGCGCTTAACGAACATTTCCTTGAGAATGTTGCTGGGTGTTCGCGAGGCATAGACAACGCCCGCGACCCGGTCGCTCACGATAATCGGCATCGCGACAAAAACGCGAACACTGGTTCCCCGGCTGATGGAATAGATCGGCTGCGGATTGTCGACGATGCGCTCGCGCAGCGCACTGGCATAATGACCCGAAAGCGCTCTTTTGATCTCCTCCACATGGGCAAGCGACAGGCCGATATCCTCACGTCCGGCGATGATCACGCCATTGAAATCCAGCACCCGGAATCCGGCCAGGGTCTTCTTCTGAGTTTCCTGCAGGATGCGGTCCACGGCTTGTCCGGCACTCAGATATTCGAGAAGCGGTGGTTCGGCAGCCGGCCGTGGCGCCCCTCTCCCGGGCAAGACATTTGTGCGCGTGAGATCGAGTTCCGGAAGTTGCGGCGTCCAGCTTCCGCCCGGGTTTCGCAGATAGATGCTGCGACTGCCTGGCACCTCCGTAGCCTTCGCAACCTCCGGCCCCAAAGGCAGGTCGGCGCCACCGATCTCCTCAAGGCGCTGCGCCATTGCCGCGGCAATTGCCGCCGACTGCCCGATCAGCTCCGCTTCTGTCGTCTCAATGAGCTGGTTTTCATAGACGCGAAAGAAGGCGACACCTGCGAGAGGCACCAGCAGCATGATGCCAAGAACCCCCGCCACCACGAGCGACAGCGGCGGACGCCATTTGTCTCGGAAGGTGCGCGACAGGATCATCCGCCGTTTCCATTCTCGACCCGGCAGGGCCCAAGCCGGAATCCGACGCCGTGCACGGTCTCGATGGCATCGCCGCATCCAACGGTTCCAAGCTTGGCGCGGATGTTGCGGATGTGGCTGTCGATGGTGCGATCGGAGACGTGGATATTGTCCCGGTAGGCATTCTGGAGGATCTGCTCGCGGGTAAAGACGATCTTCGGCCGGGCCAGCAGGGTAGCCAGGATATCGAACTCGATGGCCGTGAGCGTGACAGGCGTTCCACCGACTGTCACATGGCGCTGCGACCGGTCAAGTTCGACCGCACCGAAACGCAGCGCTGGCAGGTCTTCAACCGTTTCGGCTGCCGCGGGGGCGCCATAGCGCTTCAGGATCGCGCCGACGCGGGCGATCAGTTCGCGCGGGCTGAAAGGTTTGGTCACATAGTCATCGGCACCCAGTTCCAGGCCGACGATCCTGTCGATCTCGTCATCGCGTGCCGACAGAAACAGGATCGGAACCTCCGACGTGCGGCGCAGGTGCCGGCAGACATCCAGCCCGTCCATTTCCGGCAGGCCGATGTCCAGAACGATCAGGGATGGATTGCATAAAAGCGCCTTGTCGAGCGCTTCCTTCCCGTCAGCGGCAACTTCGAACACATAGGACGCTTTTTGAAGCGCGAAACAGATGACGTCCCGGATATGCGGGTCGTCATCGACAACAAGAATGGTTTGACCTGGCAAATGTCTCTTCCCGAAAAATGGCCCCCGCAGTTGCCTGCGGGAGCGTTACCAATAGCGAAGCACGGATCAGGTTTCCAGCCACCAACCGTCCCGGCGCAACGTACGGGGCAAGGCAAGATCCAGCTCGCCAGACGCAGCTTCCTCGTCGCGTGACCGGAACCCCCGAACCCTTTCCCGCAACTTGCGGAAGCTATTTGCCAGTTTAAGCCGGAACCGGGCAGCCACAGCCAGGAGGACCAGCATCACTCCCAATATGCCTTCCGGTTCCGGCGCGGAACTGCCGGAAAGGTTCAAGGACGGATAGGCATTGGTCGAAACGCCTGCAACTAGCGGCAAGGGCACGTTTCGGTGGGAGGCGGTCGCCGGTGCGCCGTTCATCACCTTTTCAGAGACGGCGACAAAGGACGTGAACCGGGTCTGAAGCGAATAGGTCAGGCCCAGATCGACGATTTCCTGCTTCAGTTGCATGTCGGTACTGCCACCGATCGTATAGGCGCGCTCCTTGTCGAATATCTGCTCACGCGCCCAGATCAGCGGCAGGGCCCGACTGGAAACCGCACTGCCGTCGACAGAAGACTTCAGGTCGATTTCAAGCGGCAGTCTGGCAGCATGTCCGTTGACCAGACCGTTGATGAAAATCGTATGCTTGCCGCCGGCAGCGTATCGCCCCATCACGCGCACCGAGCCGCCTTCGAACAGATCGGGTATCCTGGCCGGGCTCTGTCCCTCGACCTTGAGACCGTTCCAGTCGATGGCGATGTCTGTCAGGAGCGGTGTTTTCAGGTTTGCGGCAAGGCTTTCCGCCGCTTCGCCCGCGTCTTCTCCCAAAGCCACGTAGCGGGCATAGCCCCTGCCCTCCGTGGCCATCGCATCCAGCAGAAACCGGTTGACCGAGTTGCCGACGCCGAAGGCATAGATACGCGCCTTGCCGATACGGCTCGCGACACTCGAGATCACGGTCGCCTCGTCGCCGATATAACCGTCGGTCAGAAAGACAACGATGCGTGTGGTGTTTTCCGGTTGTGCCTGATCAAAGGCGGTGTTTACGGCCTGGTTGATTTCCGTCCCGCCACCGGTCGAAAGGCCAGCCACGAACTTCAAGGCCTGCCGCTTGTTTCGCTCCGTTGCCAGAACGGCATTTGCGGCAAATTGGGAGGTGTTATTGGAAAAGCGGAGGATGCGGAAATAGTCATCAGGGCGCAGAGACCTGATCGCTGCCGTCATGAAGGTCTTGCTCGCTTCGATCGGCTGCCCGCTCATGGACCCTGATGTATCCAGCACGAAGACAAGCTCGCGCTGGCCAATCATGTCTTCAGCCGGCAGTTTCGGCGGCTCGATCAGCAGCGAAAAATAGCCCCCGCCATCGGCTTCGTACCTGGACGAGACACCGGCAGCAACATCGCTTTGTGCGGCAAGCTCGTAACGCAAAACGAAATCCCGATTGTCGATGGCCCTGCCGGACTTGAAGCGGACTGTCCGCATTTCGCCCTGGCTGGAAACCTCCAGTGCATGGGTATCGCTCGACAGCCGCGAGACAGGCATCGGTGCCTTGAGAGCAAGTTCCAGCGACACCCGCCTCGGATCGATTTCCTTCGGAGCATTCTGCCCGATGACCTCCGGATAGGCCGGAAGCTTGTCGATCTGCCAGCCGGAGACTGTTTCACTGTGCTTGAAGGCAGCAGGTTTCGCAAAGGCGGGTTCATCGCTCGCATATTCGGTATCGCCGTATCCTGGACTGTCGTCCCTCGGCACACTCTTGTCCGCGATGTTTTGCGAATGCTTCAGGGCGGCTTGCGCGCCCAGCCCCTCGTAACGCGGCCCCACCACCATCGGCATTACCAGCTCATAGGCGCCGTCGATCTTGGGGACGGTCTGGGCGTATTCCAGTGTCACCTTCACCGGGCGACCGGGCATCAGATGTGCAATATCCTGGGTGAACATGTTGGGCCGGTGCTGCGTCAGAAGGGCAGCGGCCTTGCCTTCCCGCTTCGCCTTCTCGAAGGTTGCCTTGGCATCTTCCTTCTTCTTCATCCGCGCCACGATGGTCTCGCCGTCGAGATCCATCCGCATGGCGTGAATGGCCGCCTTCTGGTTCAGCGGAAACAGGTAGGTCGCATTGAGCGGCAGCTTGGTCGGGTTCAGGAAGGTCTGCGTCAGTTCCACATGGGCAACATCGCCTTCAACCTCGACCTTGTAATCGGCCTTCAGAAGCGGCAGATGGATCTCCTTGCCACCGGCAGTGGCAACCACGGTGCCGGACAGATCGTCGAGGTCTGGCTCAGCTGAAGCCGGCAGCGCTGAAAGCGTGCCAAAGACGATGGCCAGTGAGGCTGCCAAAGTGGCTTTCAGTGTGGCTTTCAGAGTTGGTTTTAGAGAACTGGCAGACGCCAATGGGGACAGGAACGTCATATGCGTTTCTCCTTTTGGGCAGGGAAAATACCGGAAGTGCGGGTGTTGAGATCGAGCGCAGCCCCTGCGGCGGCCTCAAAGGCGGCGCGTTGCGGCTCGTCTAGTGTCCACGGGGTAATTCGCTGAATGCTGGTCCAGGTGGTGCCGGGCCGTTTCAGCCACAGCCAGATCGCCTCGGCGATGTTGTGGGTCGTCTCGCCGGTGCTGGAGGTAAAGGTGACGGCAACGCGCCAGTCACCTCCGGTTTTCGACCGGGCCCGGTAGAGCGCTGTCGGAACCGGTTCGAAACGGCTGCCGAGAAAGGCCACGTCGAAGCCGAGTCCGCGCAGGCAATCGTCCGGGGCGTGCAGATGGCGCAGCGGCGAAGAGGTGTGCACCAGCGTCAGTGCCATCGGCCCGTAGCGCCGCTTCTGGGCGTGGCCACCATATTGCAGGAAGTATTGCTCCTCGATCGGCAACAGCGCCTCGTCGACACCGACCTCACCCGCCAGTGTCAAAGGCAATGGCTGCGGCCGGGATGAAGCCGAGACATCAAGCGCGTGCCTCGGCAGGCTGACGATGAACAAGGCCAGGCTCAGGAACACCAGTGCAGACATCTTCTGCAAGGGCCGCGACATCACCGGCAAGCTGAAGACAGCCTGGACAGCTCGCCACTCAGCGGGACGTGGCTTGTAAAACGCCAGCACCGGTGCCATCGACAGAAGAAGCGTCAGATAACCGATAATGTCGTGAAGCGGCTGCGCCATGACATCGGCCTCAAGGACACTTTCCGGATAGGCAATGCCGACGGCAAGCAAAGCGATGCGCAGAGAATTGCCGATCAGAGCCAGCCCGAGCGTGATGCCAATCCAGAGCACGGCAGTCAGCAGGTTTGGCCGGTATAGCGCAGTCAGGATGACCAGGAAGGCCATGGCGAGCATCAGCCCGGATGTGCCCGAGCAAGGCAGGTCCACCAGAACGTCCTTGCCGGCAAGACCGATCCGGATGCCTGAGCACGAGAGGTCCGAAAAGAAGAGGCCGAGACCGCTGCAGGAAAGCTTGGCCGACAGTTCCTGGAGCGGATAGCCGAGCAGCCGTTGCAGAATGCGCTCGACCGGCAGAGTGAGCAGAAACAGGACGGACAGCCAGAAGGGGGAAACGGCACGCTGCCTCTCCCCTGTCCGCAAAAGGGTCGCCAGCGCGAAGACATCAATTGCCAGCGCCAACCCGCCGACCACGTTGATCGCCAGAACCTGGCTTGCCAGCCGGATCAACGCCGCCCCCAACAGGAGCAGCACTGCCATTTGCCGGTGCCCGATCGAATTCTGCCGAACCGGGCTCGTCATCGACCAGAGCACCAGGGCTGCCACCGCGATCAGATAGAGCGCGCCGGTCGATGGGTAGGACGGGTCAGTCCATGTGCCGACCAGCCAGCGTAGCGGCTCATAGGCAAGGATCAGCGAGGCCAGGAGGAAGGCCAGTGAGGTCGGGGAAGAGGTTGCCAGGCGGGTCATGGCACCTGTTGTGCCAAACCCGCTTGCAGGCCTTTGTCAGCCTATGTGCAGATTTTGCGCATTTTGCCGGGCGACTGGCCGGAAACGCCCGCCCCGGTGGCCTTGCCCCAGGAAACGATGACCGGTCGTTCCAACCCGTCCAGGGGCATAATCCTGCAGGCGATGCCAAATACGGAAGAGACGGTCGCTTCCGTCAGCACTTCCGTTGTCGGCCCATTGGCGGCGATCCGTCCCTTTTCGAACAGCACAACGTGATCGGCGTAGCGCATGGCCATGTTGAGATCATGCAGGACAATGACGAAGCTTCGGTCCTCGGAGCGGCTCAGGTGCTTGACGAGGTCTAGCAACTCAAACGCATGGGCAATGTCCAGATGGTTGGTCGGCTCGTCCAGAAAGATCCGGGGCGTATCCTGCGCCAGCGTCATGGCAACCCAGGCACGTTGCAGCTGCCCGCCGGAAAGCTGGGCGAGAGCCCGGGTTTTCAGCTCGGCCATTTCGGTGATTTCAAGCGCACGGTCGCAGGCAGCCCTGTCCGCTGCCGATGGGCCGCCGAACCGGCTTCGATGCGCAAACCGCCCCATCAGCACCAGATCCTCAACCGAAAGATCCGACGGGGCATCGGGCGACTGGGACAACATGGCGACCTGGCGCGCAAGATCCTTCTGCGACCAGTCGCCAATCGCCCTGCCTACGATTTCCACATTGCCGGCATCCGGCCGGTGCAGACCGCGCATCACTTTCAGGGCAGTCGATTTGCCGCTGCCGTTCGGTCCGCAAAAGGCAATGATCCTGCCGTCGGGCAGGTCGAGGCAGACCTCGTCCAGCGCAAGGGCGCCGTCATATGCGGCACTGACACGATCGAGACTGGCCAAAGTGTCAGGCATGGGATTGCCGTCCTTTTACAAGCAGATAGAGAAACAGCGGCGCACCGACGAGCGCAGTCAACGCGCCTGCGGGCAATTCCAGCGGCGGCGCGATAATCCGGGCCAGCGTGTCGGCTGCCAGCACCAGGAAGCTCCCGGTCAGAGCCACGGAAACCAGATATCCGGACCGGAACTGACCGTGGAAGATCCGCGCGACGTGCGGCGCGACCAGACCGACAAAACCGATGGCACCGACATGGGCCGTTGCGATGGCCGTCAGGAAAACGGCAACTGCCAGCAGGCAGAACTGGGCCTTGTCCAGCGACAGACCGGTCACGGCAGCGCTTTGAGGATCAAGTACGAGTTGCCGCAGTGTGAGCCGTTGCCACAACAACACCGGGATGATTGCGACAAGGCCGACACCGACCGCCAGAACGTCCTGCCAGTGGGCTGCACCAACCGAGCCCGTCAGCCAGGTCAGTGCCTGACTTGCCCTGTAGACAGGCCCGAGAATAATCAACAGCGTGACCGCGGCCTTTGCGAGTGCCGCGAGGGCAATACCGTACAAGATGATCTTCAGCGGCTTGCTGCCTGCCCGATCGAGCGATGCCAATGCGATCACCAGGGCACCGAAGACGGCCGCCCCGGCGATGGCGGCCAGAGGCTGCCAGTGAATGGAGACTGTCAGATTGTTCGCCTGATCAGAAAACAGCCACAAGAACAGCACGACGCCAACCGCCGCGCCGTCGGTAATGCCCAGAACCGAGGGCGACGCCATGGGATTGCGCACGACCCGCTGCAGCAAGGCGCCCGCAAGGGCAAGCGCCGCTCCGGCCAGTATGGCAAGGGCAACACGGGGCAAGCGGAGGGTCCAGACGATTACTTCATCCATGCGGCTGCCCTGCCCGGCCAGCGCCGCGACAACACGTTCCGGCGGCATGAAGCTGGACCCGATGCCCGTTGCTGCCAGCGTCAACGCAAACACGAGCAGCATGACCGGCAGCAGCCTGAAAAGTGGAAATGCGCCTGCCATCACGCTGCCAGCCCTTTCCGCCTGTGAAGCAGATGTACCAGCATCGGCACACCGACAAGCGCAAGAACGGCACTCATCGGCGCTTCACCGGGCGCAACGACAATACGCGCAAGAATATCGGCAAGGACTGCGATCAGGGCACCGGTCAGAAGGGAAAGCACGATCAACTGCCGTGTCGACGGCAGGGCGCCGTCTGTCAGGCGCCGGGCAAGATGCGGCGCAACCAGCCCCAGAAACAGCACCGGCCCTGCCATCGCCACCGCCCCCGCCGCAAGCAGGGCTGCAAGACCGAGCGCCGTCAATCGGACTGCGCCAACATTGACACCCACAGCCCGGGCACTGGCATCGTCGAGGCGCAACACATCCAGCGGTGTTGCCAGAAGGAGGCTGCCTGCGACCCCGATGGCAAGCAACGGCAACCCGAGTTGCAACAACCCGATCGGCCTGTCGGAAAAACTGCCCGACAGCCAGAACAGCAGTGTCTCAAGAGCGCTTTCGTCGATCAGCAGCAAGGTCTGCGTGAAGGACGCCAGCAGGGCGGCGACGGTAAATCCGGCCAGCAACGTGGTTGCCGGATTGCCTGCACCGCCAGTAGACGCTGAAATCGAAAAAACCAGGGCCGTTGCCGCCAATGCGCCCATCACTGCTGCCATGCCGATACCGGCAAGGCTTGCCACGCCGAAGACCGTCACCCCGAAGGTCACGAAAAGCGCACCGCCTGCATTGACCCCGAGCAGTCCCGGCTCTGCCAGCGGATTGCGCGTAACCGATTGCATCAACAGGCCGGAAAGGCCGAGAGAGGCCCCGCAAACCACCCCGATCGCGGTTCTTGGAAGACGCAACGTCGTCACGATCAGCGCATCTGCGCCCTCCCCCCCCAAGAGCGCGGAAAGGACCGTATGAGGCGCATAGAAGGTCAATCCGGCATGCAGGCTGAAAATGACAGCCGCGCACAGCGCCAGACACAATGCAATCGCCGGCCGCCTCATGCGCCCTCTCCCCTCCGATTGACAAATCAACGGCCCGTCCATACACGGGTTTAATACTGGAGGCAAATATTCAACTTTTTGGAGTCGTTCTAATGAAGATCTGGTCACGCCTGCTGTGCGCCCTGCCGCTGTTTGCAATGCTGGCATCGGCCCCTGCGATTGCTCGTGATGTCACCGACAGCATGGGCACCGTCACGGTTCCGGACGCCCCGAAACGGATTGTCGTCCTTACCAATGAAGGCACGGAAGCGCTGCTGGCACTGGGCGTGACGCCGGTGGGCGCGGCCAATTCCTGGAATGGCGATCCCTGGTGGGACCATATTTCCGATGCCATGGACGGAGCAGAACCTGTCGGCAAGGAAAGCGCGGTGAACCTGGAACTGATCGCGGCTCTGGAGCCCGACCTGATCCTGGCAAACAAGCAGCGGCACGAGGAAATCTATCCGCAGCTGACTGCAATCGCCCCGACCGTCATGTCCAAGGAGCTTCGTGGTGACTGGAAAATCAACTTCCGCCTCTATGCCGAAGCACTCGGCAAGGAGCAGGAAGCGGATGCAGCCATCGCCGATTACGATGCTTCAGTCGCAGACCTTCGCGAGAAACTTGGTGACCACCTCAACGAGGAAGTTTCCGTGATCCGTTTCGTGCCCGGCCAGATCCGCATCTATCAGCTCGACAGTTTCTCCGGTGTGCTTTTGAAAGACATCGGCTTTCACCGGCCGGCGAACCAGAATGTGGAAGAATTTGCCATCCGCACCGGCAAGGAGAGCATTCCGGATATGGACGGCGACCGGATCTTCTATTTCACCTATGACACAGGCGATGGCAAAGGCACGTCTCTGGAAGAAGAAGTGCTTGCCGATCCGTTGTGGCAGTCCCTGTCTGCCGTCAAGGCGGGCAAGGTGCACCAGGTCAGCGATGCGATCTGGAACACCGCCGGTGGCATTCTGGCTGCAAAGCTGATGCTTCACGACATTGCCGGCATTTACGGCCTCGACTAGAAAACCGTTCGGCTTCCGCTTGAACGGAAGCCGTTCCCCCACAGGCACCGCCCTGAGATTGCGGATAGGCGGGTTCTCACCGGCACCGACCGGTTGCCTTGCTGTCCGTCATTGAAAACAGAAGGGTAAGCCATGACCACCGACACTTCCTCGCAGCTGCGGCTCGGCCGCATCGCCGCAACACTGGGCGTCAGCGATATTGAACGTTCCCGTACGCTCTACCGGGAAATCTTCGGCCTGGAAAAAGTGTTCGAAAACGGCAGTCCGGTTGGCTTCATGATCCTGAAGAAGGACGAGGCCGAATTGCACCTGACACTCCAGAAAGGTTACCGGGCTCCGCCATTCAATCAGGCCCACATCATGGTGTCCGACGCGGACGCCGCCTGCCGGGCCTGCGAGCACCATGGTTTGCGCATCGTCAAGCGCCTCCAGAACAAGGACTACGGCCTCAGAGCCTTCGTCTTCGCCGATCCGGACGGCAACCGGATCGACGTTGCCGAGGAAATCTGACCTGGCCGACCTGCTATCTGGTTGCCAGCTGGTGGGCGGCGAATTCGCCCATCAGCTTCATGAAGTCTTCCGGCGGCGGAAAGCCTTCATAACGGTGCCTTGCAGGCGTTTCCGCCCAAGGCAACTTGCTGGCAGTCATTGTTTCCATGAAGGGTTCTGTCCAGTGGAGGTCGTCGAGCAGGACCGAGCGGACATTGACGATTTCGTCGTACCCGGGAATACGCGTGAACATCCAGGTCTTGCAGTCCGGGCAGAAGTAATGATCCGCCTCTGGTCCCTGCAATCCCCCTTTGACCGGCGTACCTTCGGTCACCTTGAACGCGGGCGCCGGCATGATCGCAGTCAGGGAATAGGCGCTGGAACTCATTTGCTGGCACCCTCTGCAATGGCAGGCACAGGTGATCAGCGGCGGCGCGGAAACCTCGAAGCTCGTGTGACCACAACGGCATGTCCCCTTGAGTGAAAAAGTCTCTTGCGTCATGTCCGGCTCCATCTGGTTCGGCTGGCCGTTTGGCCAGTGGCGACGGCAACTTGCAGAGGTTCGCGTCTCCATTCAAGTGTCTTCTGGCCTCTGGCAATTGCTGACGAGCCTGGCCAGAACATTCACCACAAGGCTGTAATCAGCCTCGGAGATTCCCTGCATCGCCTTTCTCCGCAAGGCGGTTTGGCGTTCCCTCGCACTTCTGTGGACATCCCTGCCCTTGTCGGTAAGCCGCCAGAAATGTTCCTCGGACCGAAGAAGCCGCCGGTCTGCAAGACTGATCAGAACCTTGTGCAAGTCCCTTACCTCCAGCATGGGATCAAAGGTCTCTCTCAGCCGGCCAAACGGCATTCCTGCTGCACTTTCGGCAAGTGTATTGAGCACCTGCCAGTCGGCTTGCTCAAGCCCCAGCTCAGACTGGATGGCCTCGATCGCCTTGGTAAGACATCTATCGGCAGAGCGGATCCAGTACCCGATCGGGCGCGTGGAACCCTGCGTTTCAAATGGGATCGTCATGACATGCTCCCTCGACTTCGCAAACGCGAAGGGGGCGGCACCTCCGCCGCCACAGTCGGGGGTTCTTGCCGGACGGCGTTTATGCCGCCTGACCGAACAAAGCCTTCACGTGTGAAGGGACCGGGGCTTACCCGGGCGACAGGCCCAACCGGTCACGCCTTTTTCGACAACCTTCAGGTAACCGGACCGCGGCATCCTTGCAATATTGACGACGTGCCAAGAAGCCGGGATGGAACAAAAAACGTTGGCCGGACTGGTACCCGGTCAAACTTTCTCCAGCAATGGCCGGAGCAAGGGATGAATGTTCGGGCTTTCTTCCCGGATGAACCGCAGCAGGGCCTTCTCGTTTTCATGCAGGATACCGTCGCGGCCTATGCGCTCCACCAGCCAGCTGGCTTCGTCTTCCGTCACCACCTCATTGGCGGCAATCTCCGCAAGCATCTCATTTCCGCGGGCGGTGAACGGGTCAGGCGTGTCGCCATAGGCGTCACGAATGCCGCCGACACCACCGCTGAACATCTTCTTGAAAAAACCGCCGAGCCCACCTTCAAATCCGCCGGGCTGTTCCAGCCAGTTTTCACGCTCGAGGGCAATCTTGCGCGAGGGTGGCGTGAAACCGGACATCGCCATCATGTAATTGGCAACTGCCTTGGCAAAGAGCTCCGACCAGCCGGGAGCATTTTCCGCCTCTATTGTCGCGTCGTTGAGATCGAACAGTACCTCGGCTTCAGCCTTCGAAATGGCAACGCCGCGACTGCCGGCACCGGCATAGAGCACCCGACGCAGCAGCTCCACTTCAGCCTCGGCAATGACGCCGGGCTTGAGGTCCAGGCCCGAGCGCGTCGGCCCTTTCCCCGAAATCACGCTGTCCGCCACAGCCCGCAGTGCAAACTGTTCGAGACTTTCCGGTGCTTCGCGGGCTTTTTCCAGCACATGCAGTACGGCGTCCAGCTCGGTTTTGCCACAGATATGACCGTCCGCCATGATCTGGGTGACCAGCCAGGCAGCCTTGTCCTCGGAAACATAGCCCTCGGGTTTTGCCTGGTGCACCAGGATATCGAGGATGGCTTCGGGAAAGAGTTCGTACCAGGTGCCGTGATAGGTGATGTCGGCATTGTTCAGTCGAAAAAGAGCCTCGCCTTCTTCAACGGACACAGCCATGTCGCCGTAAACGTAGCGGCGTACGTTGATGACATCATCCTCACTGAGATGTCCCGCTGCTATTCTGGCAGTCACGAATTCATTCAACGTCGGTTTGGCCATGCTGTCCCCCTTGAAAACCGGAACGACTATTGCCGAAATTTCTTGAAGTTACCCTAAAACCGAACCGACAAAAAAAGGGAGCCGCGAGGGACGGCTCCCTTATCCGTTTCCCGTGCGCGGGGTGGGCCGCCGGGGGTGGGAAACGGCTCCGGCCGGTGTGATCGGCCGGAGTTTTTCAGGTGTTCTGCGCCAGATCAGCCGCGGTGGTGTTTACCCCATCCCTGACCTTGGCCCTGACCTTGCCCCTGACCACGACCTTCGCCATCACCATGGCCGTGACCTTTCTTCCAGCCGTGGCCCTTGTCCGGACCATGGCCACCTTTCCGGCCACCCTTGAAGTCCGCCTTGGTGATCACGCCGTCGTTGTTTCGGTCGGCGCGCTCCAGCATGCGGTCCTGGTGTTTGCTCTGTTCTTCCGCGGTAATCCCGAGGCTGCCGTCGGCATCGGCACGCTGGAACATGTCGACCACCCGGTTCTCGTTGATCGAAAGCCACAGCGGACCGAAATCCTGAAGCGTGAACGAGCCGTTGCCGTTGGTGTCGGCCAGAGCAAACAATTCACCGCGCCTTGCATCGAATTCCTCGCGGCTCACCTTGCCGTCCGCATCGGTGTCGAACATGCCCAGGAACATGCCTCCCGGGCCGCCGTGACCACCACGACCCATGTGGTGTCCGCCTTGTCTCATTTGCGGACCACCGCGCCAGCCATGCTCACCACGGCCGCCACGCTCTGCTCGCTCTCCGCGCTCACCCCGCTCTGCTCTTTCGCCGCGCGGGCCACGATCATCGTCGTCATCGTCGGCCATAGGGCCACGCGGACCGCGAACACGTTCAACGGTTCCGTTGCCGTCACGATCCAGCATGTTGAACATGCGGTTGGCGAGAAAATCCGCTTCTTCCTGTGTTACAGTGCCATCGCCGTCACGGTCGAGGAACTGAAATGCCCTGACCATGCGGTCATTCGAGCGGGTGAGAAATTCGGCCTTGAATTCCTCCAGACTGATCTCGCCGTTGCCATCTGTATCGGCCGATGTGAACTCCTGCGTCCGGACTTCCTCGATTTCAGCCTTGGTGATGACACCGTCTTCATTGACATCGAAACGTTCGAACAGCCGCTCGGCGCGTTCCTTGCCACCGCGCATGCCATGACCCCGGCCAAAGCCGTATCCCGGACCACCGCGCCCATCCATAAGCGCGACACGCTGTCCGTCGGTCTGCTGAATTTGTTGCCCCCCGTCCTGGTTTGCAGTCGCGTTCTGGGCGGAAGCGGACAGGCCGGCCGTCAGCGCGGTACCCGCGACGCTCGCAGCCAGGGCGGCAATTGCAATCTTCTTGAACGGTTTCATTCCAACAACTCCTTGGTTCGTTGATGAGCTGAAGGTAGGCAGCAATTGTCGCAGGAATACCGTCCGAATGGGCCCGAAGTGTCGCCATCTGTCCCGGATGGGCACTGCGACACACTTTGTTACAAGTTCCGGTCGCGCAAGCGCGTTTCGGAGACTATTTTTACCTTAGAAACAGTAGGATCACAGCGCCCGGCCGGTTTGAGACCATTCCCGGCAGGCCAGATTGGAGAGACACTTGAGCGATCCGAGCCCGCATATCCTGGTGGTGGACGATCACCGCGACATCCGCGAAACCCTTGCACGCTACCTCGTCAAGAACGGACTGCGCGCAACCGTGGCGGAAAATGCCGCACAGGCGCGCAAGACCCTAAAGGCAGCGTCCATCGATCTTGTCGTGCTGGATATCATGATGCCGGGCGAGGACGGACTGTCCCTGTGCCGTCATCTGGTGGAAACCGGCTCCATGCCCGTGATCCTGCTGACCGCGATGGCAGACGACACGGATAGGGTGATCGGTCTGGAAATCGGTGCCGACGATTATGTTACTAAGCCCTTCAACCCCCGCGAACTGCTCGCGCGCATTCGCGCGGTTCTGCGCCGTACATCGCTTGTGCCGAAGGAACGCGATCCGATCGAGCACGACAGGCTTCATTTCGACGGTTGGTCGCTGAATGTCTCGCGTCGAGAGCTTCTGGACCCGGAAGGGACTTCCGTGGCCCTTTCCAGCGGTGAATTCCAGTTGCTGTGCGCCTTCCTCAAACGTCCGAAAATGGTGCTGAACCGCGACCAGCTGATGGACCTGACAACCGGCCGGACACCCGCTGTCTTCGACAGGTCCATCGACAACCAGGTCTCCCGCCTGCGCCGCAAGATCGAGATCGATCCGAAAGACCCCAAACTCATCAAGACCGTCTGGGGCGGCGGCTACATGTTCACCGCGGAAGTAAGAGACACGGCCGAATGACGACACGTCCGACGCCCCGCCCGATCCTGTCCCGTCTCTGGCCGAGCACCCTCGCCTCGCAGCTGATCATTCTGCTGCTCGCAGCCATCGTCGCGGCACAGGCCTTCAGCATCTGGATCTTCCAGGACGAGCGGCGCATCGCGCTCGTGGCGGCGGCCCGTGACAACCTTCTGTCGCGCGCTGTTTCCCTGGCGGAGCTGATGGAAGATACACCTGCAAACCTGCAGGACAGGATCCTTGTGGCCAGCAGCAGCCGGTTCGCAGTGTTCTGGCTTGGCGACAAGCCGCTGGCACCGGCGCCCGGCAACTCGCGTTTCGAAAAACGCCTGCAGGGCTACATGGCCGAAAGGCTGGAACACGGCCAGACTGTGCATCTCAACATTCTTGCCGACGAAAAACGTGGACCGCGTGGCCGCGAGGCAGACGACGATGATCATCCGAAGTGGCGCGACGAGCCGCGGCACGAACGCCCTTCGAAACTGCGCAAGATCATGAACAAGCCGGAAGACCTGTCGCTGTCTATCCAGATGAGTGACGGGCGCTGGCTGAATGTCGCCACCAGCTATCGCCCGCCAGCTGGCGATTTTCTGCCTCTGGTCGTGCAGCTGTCGATCACGGCCCTGCTGATGGTGCTCATTATCGGTTTTGCCGTCCGCCGAGTGACCCGGCCCTTGAAGGAACTGTCCGTGGCTGCCGAGAAGTTCGGCCGCGGCGAACAACAGAAGCCACTGACACCCAGCGGGCCGAGCGAAGTCCGCTCGCTGACGAACGCCTTCAACGACATGCAGGACCGCCTGACACGGTTTGTCAGGGACCGCACACGGATGCTGGCCGCCATCAGTCACGATCTCAGAACCCCGATCACTTCATTGCGCCTGCGGGCCGAGTTCATCGAGGACGAGGAAAACCGCGACAAGATGATCGAAACCCTGGAAGAAATGGCCGCAATGACGGAAGCCGCGCTACGTTTCGCCAGGGACGACGCCCAGGCGGAAACAGCGGAAAACGCCGATCTTGGTGCGATCCTGGAGGCACTTGCAGGCGACCAGCAGGACCTTGGCCATAAATGCACCGTTGAAACGGAAGAACGCATCGTGCTTCCTTGCCGTCCGGTGGCCTTGAAACGGGCCCTGAGGAACCTGATAGAGAACGGGATCCGCTACGGAGACGGCGTCTCGGTCCACGCGGCCAGATCCGCCGGCGAAGCCATCATCCGCATTACCGACAAGGGTCCTGGCATTCCCGAGGAAAAGTTGAAGGACGTCTTCGAACCCTTTGTCAGGCTTGAAGAATCCCGCAGCGAAGAAACAGGCGGCATCGGTCTGGGTCTGGCGATCACCCGTTCGATCATCCATGCACATGGCGGCCGGATCGAGTTGAAGAACCGTCCGGAAGGCGGTCTTCAGGCCGACGTCAGATTGCCGCTCGGGGCGGGCAAATAGACTGGGTCAAATACCGCGTGGCACAAGCGTTCCAGAGATCAGATGCGACAGCACCGATGGAACGGGCGGGATCCGGCTGACAGGAAACAGCACATTGTCGCGCAAAAAGGGCAGCAACTTGCTGTCACTTTGATAGGCCGGCGTGAACATCGCGCTGAACGCCTGATAGACACCCACATGCCAACGTCTGGCCTTGCCGTAGGCAGGGAGAGCCTGGTCAAGTGGCAGGGTCTCCAATGCCTTTGCCAGGGCGGCAGCGTCCAGCAGAGCCATGTTCGCGCCCTGCCCGAGCTGCGGGCTCGCCCGGTGGGCGGCATCGCCGACAAAGGCAATCCTGTCACCCCAGGGCTGGCGCAAGGTGCCATGGCTGTAGCGCGCCATGGTCATTTGCTCCGGATCCGTGATCTGCTCCAGAAAGGGTCCGGCATCGGGCCAGATCGACAGCGCCGTGTCCTTCCAGGCTGCCAGCCCGCCCTTGAGCCAGTCTTCATAAGCGTCGTGGCGAAGTGACCAGAAGAACGCAGCCTTCCGCCGGTCCTGTCCCGGCATGAGGCCGACAGGCAACACACCAATCATGTGGTCTGCACCGCGATAGCGCTGGGAAAGATGATCCTCGGGCAGACCGCCGGAAACCCAGTCGACAGTTCCCCAGATCGCACCGAACGACAGTGCGCGTGCTTTCAGCGGCGACAGAACCGAATTTGCACCCGACGCATCGATGATCAGGTCGAAGGCCTCGGAAAAGCTGCCATCGGCGAAACGCAGTTTCCCGTCCTGGTGACCGGTGATCCGGCAATCCGTGTGCCAGTAAAGCGCACGGGTCAGCACCTTTTCATAAAGCGCGGAAAACAGAGCGGCCCGGTGGATACCAAGCCCCGGCACTGCGCCATAGTCCACGTCAAGAACCCGTCTGCCGGTTTGCGATGACCTGCCAAGCACACGCTTGATCGGCGTTGCGTGCTTCTGCACCACATCCGCGACACCAGCCAGTTCCAGGACTTCAAGCCCGACAGGCTGGATCATCAAGCCCGAACCGATGGGAACCGGTTTGCGGAATTGTTCAAACAGGGAAATCCGGTGGCCCAGACGCTCCAGAAGAATGGCTGTGGCCAGTCCTCCAATCCCGGCCCCGACAATGGCAATGTTCATCGGGCAATCACTTCATGAATGGAAACATCCTTTTGACCAGAGTCTGCCGGCAAGCACAATATGCTCCGGCACCCGTGCCGCGGATGAACGCAAGGCATTCGCCGAGAGGAGCCGGGGCAACTTCGGCACCGGGTGCTCAACGCCTTGCCTGAAGGCCACCGGCGTAAGTGGCCTCATCGACCGGTTCGAGCCACTCCGCCGTCGCACCGTCCTGTTCTTCCTGTATGGCCAGATGGACAAGTGAGGTGTTCGGTCCGGCACCATGCCAATGTTTGACGCCAGGCGGGATCCAGATGACATCACCTGGCAGTATCGACAGTTTCTCCTGCCCCCACAGATGCACAAAACCTGCCCCCTCCAGTATCTGAAGGGTCTGCCCGAGCGGATGGGTATGCCAGTGAGTACGTGCCCCCGGTTCGAACGTCACCCGCAGTGCGCGCACGCGGGCTGGCGCGGGCGCCTCGATCACCGGGTCCTGCCAGACCGTTCCAGTGAAATAATCCGGATTTGCACGTCGCGATGGCCTGGAACCGGCCTCGAATACGGTCAGGACACTCATGGACACCTCCTCGCAAGTCTCTGCCACCATGCGCACGGATTGGGCCGCCCAGTTTCCTGCCGACCGAATGCCCTCTTACTTGGCGGCAGATACTGGAGCCGAAACGTCTTGACGCTTCACCGCACGTGGCCAGTTGATCAGAACAACACCGAAAATGGCAAGGCAAATTCCGGCAAAGGTCTCCAGATCCAGTGTCTCCGACAGGAATACGACACCGAGAAAGACACCTACGCCTGAGCGCAGATAAGCCTGACTGGCCGTTCCCATTGCCCCAAGGGTCGACAGCAGACGGAAATAGATCAGAAATGCCAGCGCGGTGCACGCGAGCGAGAGCGTCAGCGCGGCAACGATGCCGGTCGTATCCGGCGTCAACTGCCAGGGCCGGTCGACGATGAGGCTTGCCGGGACCAGCACAACCGATGCGCAGATGAGCGTTCCCGCAGCCGGCACTATGGGCGGCAGACCCGCAAAGACACGGCCGCGCAGGGCCGCGATGCCATAGAGCGCAGCCCCGAACAGGACGACAAGCTGCGGCACAAGGTTCCTGCCGATATCCTCAAGCGCACCGACACCGACGATCAGCACGATACCGGCAAAGCCGAACAAGGCGCCGGTGAGTTGCCGGGCACCTGGCCTTTCGCCATGGTTCAGCAGCAGGAACGAAAAGGCGAAGACCCAGAGCGGCGAGGTTGAATTCAGAACGCTGGAGACGGCCGTCCCGGCATATTGCTGGCCCCAGGCCAGCATCAGCCAGGGTCCTGTGCTGTTGACCAGGGACTGGATGAAGAACTGCTTCCAGTTTTGCCTGTCCAGCGGCATGCGAATGCCCCTTGCAGCCATGATGGCCAGCAGCGCCAGCGCAGCAAGAGACACACGGATGGCAATCAGCGTCGCAGGCGGAAACGATGGCAGCGCCAGGCTGATCCACATGTAGGACGAGCCCCAGAGCAGGGCGAGCACGCCCAAAAGCGCCAGTTCGATGGATCTGTTTTGCATGGCTGCCGGCTTAACCGTTCACGTCGCGGCTATCGGCGGGAGCCTCGTCGCGCTCGTCCATGCCATAGTCGCGCAGCACCTGCGCCACCCGCAACCGATAATCCTTGAAATAGCTGTTCCGTCCGGCACGCTGCGCCTTGCGATGCTGCGTGAGCTGCCGCCATTCATTCAGCGCGGCTTCATCGCGAAAGAAGGAGACCGACAGTAATTTCTCCGGATTGGTGAGGCTCTGGAATCGCTCGACGGACAGGAACCCGTCGATCTGTTCGACCAGGGGCTTCATCTCGGCAGCCATGTCGAGATAAGCCTGTTTCTTGTCCGCATGCGGGATCACTTCGAAGATGACGGCAATCATTTGAGTTTCTCTCCCATGCCATGCGGTGCGGACGCCAGTTTCAGAAACGTGCGGTCTTCCCGCAAGATGAATTTTTCCTTCATGGCAAAAGCATAGTTCTCCTGCCCCAACGGGTCCGCGGCAAGCCGCGCCCGGTAGGCTTCATATGCCGCAAGGTTCTCGATGGAATAAACACCGTACGCCAGCGTCGTCGAGCCTTCGTGGGGTGCAAAATAGCCGATGAGACCCGCACCGCAACGCGGGATCGCCTGCCCCCAGTTTCTCGCGTATTGCTCAAAGGCGGCTTTTTTCGTCGGGTCGATGTGATAGCGGATGAAACAGGTAATCACCAAGGTCTCCTTCAAGGCTGTGTCGATTGCGCTTGTGTGCCACGGTCCATGTCTGCAATGCTTCGACACAGATCGAACCATGAAGGAGATCCGATGAAGGATGGACCGGACATTGCCCGCATCGGCGCCTTGATGGGTGACCCGGCCCGCGCCAACATTCTGAGCGCGCTGTTAAGCGGCAAGGCCCTGACGGCGACGGAACTGGCAACCGAAGCCGGCATCACCGGCCAGACCGCCAGTTCGCACCTGAAGAAACTGATGGAAGGCGGCTTGCTGACCCAGGCCAAGCAGGGCCGGCATCGCTATTTCACGCTCGCGGGCCCGGAAGTTGGAGCCGTGCTGGAAGCCGTGATGGGCCTTGCCGCCCGCAAGGGTCACCTGCGCACCCGCACCGGCCCCAGAGACCCGCAGATGCGGGCCGCCCGTGTGTGCTACGACCATTTGGCCGGCGATATGGCGGTGCGTATTTTCGACAGCCTGCAGAAGCGCGGGTTCCTTGCCGTCTCGACGGACAAGGGCGGCCTCGCCCTGACCGCAGATGGTGAAGGTTTCGTCTCAGGCATCGGCATTGACCTGGGTGCCCTCACAGCAAGCCGTCGCCCGATGTGCCGTGCCTGCCTGGACTGGAGCGAAAGGCGCAATCATCTGGCGGGAGGTCTGGGGGCCGCTCTTCTGACGCGCTTCACAGAAAGCGGCTGGCTGCGCCGCGAACCGGCGGGACGCATCGTTCATATTTCGCCGAAAGGTGAAGCGGAACTGAAGAAACTGTTTCCGGTACCCTGAGCAACACCCCTGCCCCTTTCTGCTCATCCACAGATCAACAAAAAACCCGGCCGAAGCCGGGCTTTGTAAGGAAGTGGGCAGACGCCAGGGGCAAACGAGGCGCCCAGTGATCTTGTTCTTGTTTCTTGGGGCCAATTTCGGGGTGGGCCCAGCTCAAAGAGACCGGATGGTCTCCTGAACCTTCGGAAGGGCTTCACGCCAGGAGCGATAAAGCCGCGCCGGCAACCACGCAAGGCGGTCCCGGTTGTAATCCTGGCGATGCTGAACCAGCAAAATTCTAGCGATTTGCACAGTCATGTTTTTTTCTCCTTTGGTGTGCGCAGAACCTTTATCGGCGCTCACCTGATAGAGCATATGTTAGCGCACTGCGTGCACATTACAAGAGTGCACAGTGTGCATATTCTCAAAAATTTGTGTTATTTTCCTTACGTCATTTAATTCATTGGAGAAAATAAATGGCCTCCCGCGTGCGACACGCGGGAGGCCATCTGTTTCCAGTCGGTTCTGGTGGTGCGGGCTCTACTCGGCAGCGACCATCCGCGCCGGATCGTAGTTGAGAATCGGAGCAAGCCAGCGTTCCGCGTAGGCCAGATCCCAACCTTTGCGTGCGGCGTAGTCCTCCACCTGGTCCCTCTCGATCTTGCCGACACCGAAATAATGGCTGTCGGCATGACCGAAATAGAGCCCGGAAACGGAAGACCCCGGCAACATGGCCCTGCTCTCTGTCAGCTGGATGCCTGTCAGGCGTTCCGCATCGAGCAGCCGGAACAAGGTATCCTTTTCCGTATGGTCCGGCTGGGCCGGGTAGCCCGGTGCCGGACGAATACCCTGATATTTTTCTGCGATGATATCGTCGATGGACAGGTCTTCGGCGGCAGCGTAGCCCCAAATGTCCTTGCGTACGATCTGGTGCAGCTTCTCGGCAAAGGCTTCCGCCAGCCGGTCTGCCAGGGCCTGGGAGAGGATCTTGTTATAGTCGTCCGACTCCCTGGCGTAACGCGCCGCCAGCTCGTCCTCGCCATGACCCGAGGTAACGGCAAATCCGCCAATCCAGTCGGCAATGCCGCTGGCCTCGGGCGCAACGAAATCGCTGAGGGCGATATTGGCGCGGCCACCTGCAGTCCGACTCATCTGCTGGCGCAGCGTGTGGAAGGTCGCCAGCGTTTCGCTCCGGCTTTCGTCGGTGAAGACACGCACATCGTCACCAACCGCATTGGCCGGCCACAGGCTTGCAACACCGCGTGCCGTCAGCAGCTTCTTTTCAACGATTTCATCGAGCATCCGCCGGGCATCGTCGAAAAGCGCCTTGGCCGCCGGGCCGTAGCGATTGTCGGTCAGTACCGCCGGATAACGGCCCTTGATCTCCCAGGTGGAGAAGAACGGCGTCCAGTCGATGAACGGCACCAGTTCCTCCAGCGGGAAATCGTCATAGACAGTGGTGCCTGGCTTCTTCGGCGCAACCGGCTGTTTGCCATTAAAGTCGGCCTTGAAGGCATTGTCCCGCGCGGCTTTCAGCGACGTGCGCTGCTGAGAGCCCCTGCCGGCTGCATGCTTTTCGGCAATATCGGCATATTCGGCACGCACATCGGCATAGTAAGGCGCGCGGCCACCTTCGCTCATCAGCTTGGAGGCAACACCGACAGCCCGGCCCGCATCGGTGACATAGATTGCCTGGCCGCGGGCATAGTTCGGGTGGATCTTCACCGCTGTATGGATCTTGGACGTGGTCGCCCCGCCGATCAGCAGCGGCACATCAAGCCCTTCACGTTCCAGCTCGGCGGCAACGTGGCACATTTCGTCCAGCGACGGTGTGATCAGGCCGGACAGCCCGATCATGTCGACCTTTTCCTGACGCGCGGTATCGAGGATCTTCGCTGCCGGCACCATGACGCCGAGATCAATCACCTCGAAGTTGTTGCACTGGAGCACGACGCCGACAATGTTCTTGCCGATGTCATGCACATCGCCCTTGACTGTCGCCATCAGGATCTTGCCGGCGGAAGAATGACCTGTCTGGCCAAGCTCTTCCTTTTCCTTTTCCATGAACGGCATCAGATAGGCGACCGCCTTCTTCATGACGCGGGCAGACTTGACCACCTGCGGCAGGAACATCTGCCCGGATCCGAAGAGATCGCCGACGACATTCATACCGTCCATCAGCGGGCCTTCGATCACGTGCAGCGGCCGGTCGAAGGCCTGGCGGGCTTCTTCGGTATCTTCTTCCACGTAATCGGCAATGCCGTGAACGAGCGCGTGTTCCAGGCGCTTGGCAACACCCCAGGTACGCCAGGTGAGATCGGCTTCCTTTTTCTTGCCCCCCTCGCCTTTCCAGCGCTCGGCCGCTTCCAGCAACCGGTCGGTGCTGTCCTGCCGCCGATTGAGGACAACGTCCTCGCAAAGCTCGCGCAGCTCGCGATCGAGATCATTGTAGACCGCAAGCTGACCGGCATTCACGATGCCCATGTCCATGCCACGCTTGATGGCATGATAGAGGAACACCGAGTGCATCGCCTCGCGCACGGCTTCGTTGCCGCGGAACGAGAACGACAGATTCGATACGCCGCCTGACACCTGGGCGTGCGGCAGGTTCTCGCGGATCCAGCCAGTCGCCTCGATGAAGTCGACGCCATAGTTGTTGTGTTCCTCGATGCCTGTCGCGACGGCAAAGATGTTCGGGTCGAAAATGATGTCTTCGGGCGGGAAGCCGACCTTTTCGGTCAGGATCTTGTAGGAGCGCGCGCAGATCTCTGTCTTGCGCTCGAAGGTGTCGGCCTGTCCGCTTTCATCAAACGCCATCACCACAACGGCAGCACCGTAACGGCGGACCAGCGTCGCGTGCTTGATGAACTCCTCTTCGCCTTCCTTCATCGAGATGGAGTTCACGACCCCCTTGCCCTGGATACATTTGAGGCCCGCTTCGATGACCGTCCACTTGGAACTGTCGATCATCACCGGAACCTTGGCGATATCCGGCTCGGCGGCCACCAGGTTCAGGAAGGTGACCATGGCTTCCTCGGAATCGAGCAGGCCTTCGTCCATGTTGATGTCGATGATCTGCGCGCCGTTTTCGACCTGCTGACGGGCTACTTCGAGCGCAGTTGGGTAGTCCCCTTCCTTGATCAGCTTGCGGAACCTGGCCGAGCCGGTCACGTTGGTCCGTTCGCCCACGTTGACGAAGTTGGTCTCCTTCGTCACCACGAACGGCTCCAGGCCCGACAGACGCATGTGAATATCGATGTCCGGGATCTCGCGCGGTTTCTTGTCCGCAACGGCGTCCGCAATCGCCTTGATATGCGCAGGCGTGGTACCACAGCAGCCGCCGACAACGTTGACGAGACCCGCCGAGGCAAATTCCTCGATCAGGCCGGCCATGTGTTCCGGGCTCTCGTCGTATTCACCGAATTCGTTCGGCAGGCCGGCGTTCGGATAGGCGCAGACAAGCGTGTCGGCGACGCGGCCGAGCTCGTCCACATGCGCACGCATTTCCTTGGCGCCAAGTGCGCAGTTGAGACCGATGGTCAGCGGGCTGGTGTGACGGACGGAGTTCCAGAAGGCTTCCGGTGTCTGTCCGGAAAGCGTCCGGCCCGAAAGATCGGTGATCGTACCGGAAATCATCACCGGCAGGATCTTGCCGGTTTCTTCGAAGACCTCGTCAATGGCAAACAGCGCCGCCTTGGCGTTGAGCGTGTCGAAGATGGTCTCCACCAGGATGATATCGGCACCACCCGCAATGAGGCCGCGGGTAGCTTCGGCATAGGCAATGCGCAGATCATCAAAGGAAACAGCACGGTAGCCCGGATTGTTCACATCCGGCGAGATCGACGCTGTCCGGTTGGTCGGGCCAAGCGCCCCGGCGACGAAACGCGGCCGGGACGAATCCTGTGCCATGACCTTGTCGCAGGCTTCACGCGCGAGTTTCGCGCTTTCGAAGTTCAGCTCATAGGCCAGCTCTTCCATGCCGTAGTCGGCCTGAGCGATCGTCGTGGAGGAGAAGGTGTTGGTCTCGACGATGTCGGCACCGGCTTCCAGATAATCGACATGGATCTTCCGGATCGCGTCCGGCTGCGTTAGGCTCAGCAGATCGTTGTTGCCCTTGATGTCGCTCGGCCAGTCCTTGAAGCGGTCACCGCGGTAGGCCGCTTCATCCAGTTTCAGAAGCTGGATTTCCGTGCCCATGGCACCGTCAAGGACGAGAATACGGGTCTTGGCGAGGTCACGGAGGCGCTCGAAGGCGTCTGACTTGATCACGGGGTTTCCTTCCGGAAATTTCTGTTGGTTTGGCCGGCGGAAGCCGGCGTGATTTAACTGTGCAACCGGACAGCGCGTCAGCTGTCCCGGTCGGTATCGTTGTAGGAGGCGTCCCAGAACTTGGTGCGGCTGTGAACGTCGTCTTCGGTCGGGTGCCAGTCTTCGCCGCGTGCCTCATAAACGGCCAGGAGCCCGAGAATTTCGAGGGCCGAATGCCCGCGGAACTCGTGGTCCTTATCGGTGGCGACGATCAGACGATTGTTGTCCGCGCCCATGTCGACGACATGAAGCTCGAAGCCCTTCTCGCGCAACACCGCATAGGCGGTCGATTCAATGGCATCGGCAGTGCTTAACTTGATCATCTCGCTCCGCTTCCCGCTTGGTTTCCGGCCGTTCCTGTCCTGAAGACAGCAGCGTGTCCCGGCTGCGCCGATACCCCCAACCCTGCCCCACCCAAGTAACGGTTAGGGGTCAAGTGTGGGGGCATCCGCTCTAAATCAAAAACAACTGGCTCGTTTCTGCGCCCGGCCCGGCCGCCTCGCCTCCCTCAGGCCGCCAGGGTTTCCTTGGTTTCCGGCTGCCCCATGCCAAGCATGTGGCAGATGGCAAAGGTCAGGTCGGCCCGGTTCATGGTGTAGAAATGGAAGTCGTTGATGCCGCGGTCGACCAGGTCCATCACCTGTTCGCAGGCAACCGAAACGCCAACCAGCTTCCGGGTTTCCGGATCGTTGGTCAGGCCGGCAAAACGCCGAGCCAGCCACTGCGGAATGGAGGTGCCGCACTTGGCGGAGAACACCATCGTCTGTTCGAAATTGTGGATCGGCAGAATGCCCGGGATCACCGGAATATTGATGCCGGCGGCCGCAATCCGGTCCAGGTAATCATCGAACAGGTCATTGTCGAAGAAGTACTGGGTAATGATCCGGTCCGCACCGGCGTCGACCTTGCGCTTCAGATTGTCGATCTCTTTCTGCCAATTGCCGCTTTCCGGATGCCTTTCCGGATAGCCGGAGACGGAAATATCGAAATTGGCGATCTTCTTGACGCCTTCAACCAGGTCGGTCGCATAGGCATAGCCCTCCGGATGCGGCACATAACGCGAGCCGATGCCGTCGAGCGGGTCACCGCGCAGCGCCACCAGATGACGCACGCCCAGATCCCAGTAGTCCTTGACGATCGCATCGATTTCGCTGCGTGCCGCACCGACACAGGTCAGGTGTGCCGCCGGTGCAAGGTCGGTTTCCTTCAGGATCCGCTCGACAGTGCGATGCGTACGCTCGCGGGTGGAACCGCCGGCACCATAGGTCACGGAAACAAAGGACGGGCTGAGCGGCGCCAGTCGCTGAACCGTCTGCCACAGCGTCTCCGCCATCTTGTCGGACTTCGGCGGGAAAAATTCGAACGAAGCCGTGATTGGCGAAGGTGCGGCCTGGTGAGACCGGCGGTTGGAACAGGTTGTCATGTTAGGCGACCTCTCGGGACGTGTCTCGGGCAGGCAGGTCGGTGACAATTCGGCGGTCACGCGCAAGCCAAAGGGTTACGGTAAGGTTGGTGTCGTTGCCGTCTCCCGGAACAAGATCGGTGACCTGTTCCAGGTCCAGTTCGAGCGCTTCAAGCCAGCGCTCCATCTGGTCATGGGCAAAGCCCAGGCGACGATGCGCGTGTTTTTCGCGCAGGAACTCCAGCTGATGCGGAGCAAAATCGATGATCAACAGGCGGCCGCCGGGACGTAGCGCACGAGCAGCCTCGTTGAGCGCCCTTGCCGGTTCCTCAAGGAAGTGCAGCACCTGGTGGATCGCCACGACATCGAAGGACCGTGGCGGCACATTCAGTGCGTAAACATCGCCATGGCGTACCTGGGCGTTTGAAAGCCCGGCCTTGGCGAGGTTCGCGCGGGCAACGGCAAGCATGTCATGCGAGGCATCGACACCGAGTGCCGTCGCATACTGGTCTGCAAACACTTCCAGCAACCGGCCGGTGCCGGTGCCAAGGTCGAGGAACGACTGGAACGGCTTGTCGCCCAGTGCCTTGCGCATCGCCTTCTCGACATCGTCTTCGGAAACATGCAGCGAACGCTCCCGGTCCCAGGTGAGCGCGCGAGCTGCAAAATATGCAGCCGCCTCGTCCGCCTTGGCCTTGCGGATCGCCCGGAACCGTTCCTGGTCCGCCGCCAGCACCGGGTCTTCCAGGGAAATGCGGGCAACAAGATCGCGTGCAAGCTGGCCTTCAGGACCATCCGCCAACCGGTAGTAGACCCAGGCCCCTTCCGGGAACCGCTGAATGAGATCCGCTTCGGCAAGCAGCTTCAGATGACGGGAGATACGCGGCTGGCTCTGTCCGAGGATCGCCGTGGCATCCTTCACCGTCAGCTCGCTTTCCGCCAGAAGCGCAATCAGCCTCAGGCGCGTCGCCTCGCCGACAGCCCTCAGGGCGGCCAGGGTATCGTCAACGGACAGGGTCTGTTCTTCGGTCATGCGCTTCGCCATCAATGTCGATATAAAGATATCTTTATATGAAATCGAAGCGCCATGCAAGGGATCAAAACAAATACGACACTGATTGGTCCGTATTCGTCGAAATTACGCCCGCAGGAGAAAAACGAGAGCCGACCTGCGCACCACCTCGCATCCGCTGAGCGGGCCATCAGCACAAATGGAACGAGCCACTTCAGGTCAGGTGAGCTGCCTTACGCGGTCTTGAGTTCGGGCAAGGGCACTAGCCCAGCCCTCGCGTGACACGCCGAATTGCACCACCTCCCGCATCTGAGCTATGCGGGAGCGCTGACCTAGAGCGTCTGTGCGGCGTTGATGGAGGAAACAAACCGGCGGGTGCGCTCGCGCTCGGGATGACGGAAGATCGCGTCCGCGTCTCCGGTTTCCACCACCTGCCCGGCCTCCAGAAAGACGACATGATTTGCGATCTGCGATGCCAGTCGCAGGTCGTGCGTCGCCATCACCATGGTGGTCCCTTCCCGGGCAAGCTGACCGAGTACGTCGACCACCTCACCGGCCAGTTCCGGATCCAGCGCGGAAGTCGGCTCGTCGCATAGAAGCACCTTGGGCGAAGGTGCAAGAGCACGGGCAATCGCAACACGCTGCTGCTGACCGCCGGAAAGATTGGCCGGCCAGGCGTCGGTCTTGTGCGACATGCCGACCTTGTCGAGCAGATCCAATGCCCGCTGCCGGGCCTTTTCACGGGGCCATTTCTGAACCACCAGCAGGCCTTCCATCACATTCTCGATCACTGTCCTGTGCGGAAAGAGTTGAAAGTTCTGGAACACCATGCCCGTCTCGCAGCGGATCTTCTGAACCGATGCCTGCGGCACTGAAACGCCCGGCTTGAACGTGATCTTGTGTTCACCGACCTGAACGCTGCCGGAGGTCGGTATTTCCAGCAGATTGATACAGCGCAGCAAAGTACTTTTGCCGCCGCCCGACGGGCCGACAAGCGCGGTGACGCTGCCTTCGGGAAAACGCAGCGAGATATCGTCGAGGATAAGCGCCTCACCGAACATTTTCTTGATATTGGAAAGCTCGATCATCTTGAGGTCTCCAGCATGCCGCCATATCGCGCAAACCGGACTTCCAGCCGCTCCTGCAGCCAGGCAAGCACGGAACTCATGGCAAGATAGATCAGGGCAGCCTCTATATAGAGGATCAGTGGCTCATATGTGGTGGCAACGATGCGCTGCGCCGACTGGAACAACTCCGGCACCGTGATGGCAGCGGCCAGAGACGTATCCTTGACCAGCGAAATGAAAGTGTTCGACAGTGGCGGCACCACCACGCGCCCGGCTTGCGGCAGGATCGTGCGCATCATCGCCTGGCGCCATGTCATCCCGGTGGAAAACGCGGCTTCCCACTGTCCCTTCGGCACGGAGGAAATGGCAGCCCGGATGATCTCCGACGAATAGGCACCGACATTGAGCGTAAAGCCGATCAGGGCGGCTGGAAACGCATCCAGCAAGATACCGATGCTGAGCAGGCCGTAAAAGATCACGAAGAGCTGTACCAGCAGCGGCGTTCCCCGGAAGACCCAGACATAAAAGCGCGCGACCAGCACCAGCGGCAGCGGCGCGAACAGGCGTGTGACAGCCGTGGTCAGACCAAGACTGAGCCCCAGTGCGAAGGACAACAGCGTGAGCGGAATGGTGAATTTGACCCCAGCCCACAGAAGCGTCGGCAGGGAATCGATCATCAACTGAAGCCAGTGAGGCACGATAAAGCTCCAAAAAAACGCGCCCGGCGCGAACGCCCGGCGCTTTTCGTTTAGGTGAGAACGGCCGGTCTAGATCTGCATGGACCGGCCTTCATCATGTCAGTTGGACACGTCCTGACCAAAGTACTTGTCGGAAATTGCCTGGTAGGTACCATCCGCCTTGATGTCGGCCAGCGCCGAATTCAGGGCGGCAACAAGTTCCGGATCACCCTTGCGCACCAGAATGCCGGAATAGTCGGCATTTGCCTTCTCGGCGACAACCTTCACCGGCGCATCCGGTTTCTGCTTCTTGAAGTCCAGATAGGACAGGCTGTCGTTGATGGTCGCATCGGCGCGGCGTGTCAGCACCAGCTGGATGGATTGGTCGAACCCGTCGGTGCCGACCAGTTCCGCACCAGCATCTTCCGCCAGCTTGCCGAAATTGCTGGTCAAGGACTGAGCCGCCTTTTTGCCGGCGAGGTCTTCAAAGCCATTAATGTCGTCATTGCTGTCGCGAACGATCAGCACTGCCTTGGAGGCGATGTAGGGGTCGGAGAAATCGTATTTCTGCTTGCGGGCGTCGGTGATGCCGACCTGATTGATGACCACGTCGTAGCGCTTGACGTCCAGGCCGGCGATCAGACCGTCCCATTTGCCTTCGATGAACTCGGCCTTGACGCCAAGTTTTTCGGCAACGGCCTCGCCGATTTCGACATCGAAACCGACCAGTTTGCCTTCCCCGTCGTGGAAGGTGAAAGGCGCGTAGGTGCCTTCGGTGCCGATCTTCAGGACACCTGCCGATTTGATCGCATCGAGGTTGTCACCCGCCTGCGAGGGAGAAAGGGTAAGTACCTGCAGCACTGCGGCCGCGGCAATCGCTTTGAACCAGCTCATATCAATTCCTTTCCGGCATGATGAGTGAGTGGCCTTAGTGCCGGAATGTGGAAGCGATTGCAGGAGAAGAAAGAGCAAAAATGCAGAAAGAGGGAGAATATTTTGCTCTCATATCGCGGATCGGCAGCACACGAAACAACACCGGTCGCAGGCTCGACCACCCTCTCTGGAAGTATCCTGGCGGCAACTGTCCGCCGCTGAAACTGTTCCCGTGACCGCTCCTATCGGTGCCGTCAGTCGCTAAAGCGGCGGAAGGTTCATGGATACCTTCTCCAGGCCAGGCTCCAAATCGGCTTCATGTGAATATTTCCCACAAGAAGACGAAACCTTCGCCTTGGGCGAGGAAGCCTCCAGCCCGCATCGTGTAGAAGCTCGATCGGAATAGTCACATGGTTTCGATCATCGAGCGTGCCCTCCCGAACGGATCAGGTTTCCGATTACCAATGACCGAATTCGGCTGAACTCGTCAGCTTTCCGCAGGCACAGCACCTTGATCCAGCATGTGATCGAAGCGCCCCTCACGCACACAGCCCGGCAGGCCTTCGCACGGGATGATCTCGGTGCCGACAAGCTCTTTCGCATAGAGCCTTTCGATATCGCTGGTATCGACCGTCTGGCCATGGACGACAGATGCCAGTTTGGTCCGGAAGGCTTCCACGCCGCCCATGGATGAAAAATGCCAGCCTGCATCGGACAGGATTTTCACCGGGCGGCTGATGCCCGACAGGTTGTTGTTGCGGATCCTGAGAAGCGGTTGGGCGACAAAACCCGGCACGTAGGACTTTTTCGTCATCCGGGCCTTTGTCCGGCGCAGTTGCTGCGGCGTGGTCAGGTATTTCTTTTCAATCATCCGCGACCCCAGCAGCCAGGTCTTGCCGGGAACGATACGGTCGAGATGGTGTTTGTGCAGGCTCTGTTCGAACACCAGCAGCCGCCCCTTGTAGAGCTTCTCGTCCAGCACCTTCTTCAGAACATCCGCCCGCACGATCTCGTCGACATCCGACAGAAGGATGACGTCGTCCGGCGCACAGGCGTCCAGTCCCCGTGCAATGCAATTGCGCTGATAGTTCTCGCGTTCCCAGTCCGCTTTCCGGCGGTTCTTGTAGACGCCGAGCGCCGGTGGCAATTCATCGGGAAACTCGACCTGAAGATCGATGATCTTGTCGGACCAGGGCGCAAACCGTTCGCGATTTTCAGCAAAGTAGAACGGCTTGGGACCACCGCGTTGCGTCTGGTTCGCTTCCACCAGGACAAACTTGTCGACATGGTTCCCCATCTCCCGAAGACGGATTTCCAGAAGGTCGAATTCGTTATGGAAGACAAAACAGTCGTAGAGCTTCATGCCTGGGCCCGGTTTCCTCGATCGCGAAGGGTGGCGCATCCCGGCTGCCGGTTGGCAGCTCAAGTCATGGCAAGCCTCTTCCTGGTGCCTGCCGGGACCGATATCGGATTTCAGTCAAGAGGTCCACGGACCTGGCGCACAAAAGCGAATAGTTCGCCCCTCACCCCGTTGCCAATGCACCTACTTGATTGAAAAGGGCATCCGGACTTTCGCGGAATTGCCGCTGAATTCATCGTTGACGGTGAGTTCCAGTACATAGTCGCCCGCCGGAGCCCCGCTGACATTCAGGGTCAGGTTGGCCATGTATTCGGTATTGGGCACGTGGCTCTTGAAGTCGAACCGGCCAAAGCCTTTTTGCCCAGCCAGCACCTTGCCATCGGGCGACGCGAGGTCGAAGTCGACGGTCAGAAGAGATGTGAAAAGGCCATCCTGCTGTTTCCAGTCGAAGCCAACCGGCTCCAGGTAGATGCGCAGCGGCTCGTCCGATCCGAAAGCTGCATCTTCCCGGGGTTTATAGATGCCGAAGCCGTCGGCAGGGGCCATCACGAACAAGGCGGTTGGAATGGAAATGGTGGCTTTCGACCAAACGTCGAAGAGGGCCTCGCGCATCAAAGAGATGGCTTCCCCGCCCTTGCCGGCGTCAAGCGCGGCCTCCGCTTCAGCCGCCTTGTCTTGCAAAGGCCCCGCAATGGCCTGACATGACAGGGCAACCGCAAACGCAGTTCCCAGAAACATTGGTTTCAGCATAGTCTCCCCCTTCACATTTGCGATCCGATAGGTGAAGCACACCATTATGGCGGTCTCGCCGCAAGTGTCAGATTCTGTCCTGCGGAACACAAAGGACAAGGCGAAATGCTCAAAATCTCATGCTAGGCGGGCAAGTGAAGCCTGTTCTAACCGGCAGAGTGCATTCGGCAGGTATGCTTCCGTCTTTTGGTCGTTTCCAACAGGCGTACCGAAAGAAAAAGAGCCGCTGCCTTCATCCAGGCTTCAATAGCCACTCCATACACAGAAAGCTTGCTTGCTTCCGCCAAGGGAAGCCGCTTAAATCCTGGTACTGGCCACTTCGTTTCCCGTTTCAGGAAATCCGGACGCCTTATTTCCGCCAGTACACATGTTTGACGAAATGATCGAAGAAGCTTTTGCCTGGGAGTGTTCAATTGTTTTTCGAGCGTGGCCCCGTGAAGAGATCAATTTACCTCTTTTTCAGCGTTCTGCTTTTCACGGTTCCCGCACATGCCGAAAAGCGTGTCGCGCTAATCGTGGGGAACGCGGCCTATTCCTCGGCCAGCACGCTCGAAAACCCGGTCAACGACGCGAGGAAACTTGGTGAAGCCCTGAAAGAGCTGAATTTTGAGGTCCTGCAGCAGGAAAATCTGCAGCGTTCCTCGTTTCTGGAAACAATCCGGATGTTTTCCAAATCCCTGGAAGGAGCTGACGTCGCACTGTTTTTTTACGCCGGGCACGGAATCCAGGTTGCCGGCGAAAACTACCTAGTCCCCTCCGACGCCCATTTGCAGGAAGAAAGCGACATCAGCGCCGAGCTGATCGCCGTCAAATCGCTTCTACAACAAATGGACGGCTCGGCAAAAACCAGGATCATTCTGCTTGATGCCTGCCGTGACAATCCATTCGCACTCACCCTTGCCGGCGCCATGGGGAATAGAGCGGTTGAGGTAGGCCAGGGGCTCGCCCGGGTCGATGCCGGACCAGGCACGCTTATCGCCTACGCAACGGAGCCAGGCAATGTCGCCCTTGACGGAACAGACGGAAACAGCCCTTTTACAAAGGCATTGCTGACGCACATTTCCACCCCTGATCTGGACATTGCCCGCATGCTGCGGCGGGTGCGGACGGATGTGATTGAAACCACGGAAGGAGCCCAGATCCCCTGGGAAAATTCATCCCTGGTTCTGGATTTCACCTTCAACCCCACCGAACAGGGCAAACTGGCACTTGCGTCGAGCGAAGAAGCCTTGTGGGAAGCCGTCCGCTACGGCGACAATCCGGATGAAGTCAGGCTATACCTGGAACGCTATCCGAACGGGCAATTCGCCGAGGACGCTTTGAAGCTGCTGAACAACGCCCTCGGACACAAGCATCCCTCGATTGCCGACAACCAGGATGCCAAGGCGCGGCAGTCAGCTTCAAGGCCGGTCAAGACATGCCTGGCCATCGAGAACGCAGATATAGGGCTCGGCAATCCCGAAGAGGCCGTGCAAGCCTGTTATGACGCGGTCGCGCTCTTTCCCAACTCCGCCCTGCTTCGGCTGCTTTACGGCAAGGTCCTCGACCGCTCGGGCAACGAAGCCGAGGCATCCCGCCAGTACCGGCAGTCGGCGGAGCTCAACAACACCGAAGCCATGGTCGAACTGGCCGTCGCCTATGAGCTCGGCAAAGGCGTCGAATGGCAGCCGGGAGAAACGCTGCGGCTTCTGGAAAAATCCGCCCGTCTGGGTAACGCCAATGCCATGAACCTGCTCGCGCATTCCTATAGCGAAGGCAACCTCGTCGACTATGACGAGGCGAAGGCGTTCGAGTGGTTCCAGAAGGCAGCCGAAGCCGGCAACCCGGAAGCCGCGTTTTATGTCGCCGGAGCTTATGACAGAGGCGAAGGAATTGAGCAGAACGATTTCAAGGCCCGCCACTGGTACCAGCGCGCGCTGGCGTCGGACGACGAAGGCCTGGCGGCAACCAACCTCGCCTGGATGTATCTCAAGGGCCGCGGCGGCGACAAGAACATCGATCGGGCTCGGGAACTGCTGGAAAAGGCGGCCGCGGCTGACGACCCGATTGCGATGCGGGAATTGACCCTTCAATACCTAAACGGCACCTTCAAGAGCGAACGGAGGGAGATTGCCATCGATTGGCTCATGAAGGCGATCAAGTCCGGCGGCAGGATCGAGGCGGAGTTTTGGTTTCTGACCAAGTCCGACACCTACCCGCTCTCCTTCAACAAGGCCGTTCAACGCCGGTTGAAGGAAGCCGGGGTCTATCATGGCAAAATTGACGGCCAGATTGGCGACCAGTCCCTGCAGGCGCTCTTTCAATATGCGGATGAGTAGTAATTTTCTCGTGGGTTATATGGATTTCAAGGATGCGGGCGACGCCTTTTTCGCGTTCTGCGGATGTGACCGGATCGGTCCGCCTCAAATCAAATGATCCTTAATAGCGGCCATACCCTAAAGCCGGTCCTCCGCTCCCTCGCGGCCTTCCCCATCGGCCTCTTCGCCCAATAGTCCAGCCGCAGCAGCCCCTGCGGCAGCAGCTTCTTTGGCAGCAGGCGGCATTGCCTCTTCGTCGTCGTCGGTCCCGGCAACACGCACGGTCACCTGGCGATGTGCAAAGCGGATCCCGTTCTTTTCGAACAGATCGCGCAGACCTGCATAAACGACCTTGCGAAGCTCGAACTGCTTGCCAGGCTTGGTGGTGAACTTGACACGCGCGATCATGGCACTGTCTTCCATCGACATGATGCCCTGAGATTTCAGCGGCGCCAGGAACATGGGCCCGAAATACTCGTCCTCCAGCAGCTCCTTACCGAAGTTCTTGATGATCTTACGCATCTTTTCCACGTCGGTGTCGTAGGTAACGCGGAACGCAAGTTTCATCACCGCCCAGTCTCGTGAGAAATTCTCCACCTTCTGAATTTCGCCAAAGGGAACCGTCGTAAGCGCGCCGCGGTGGTGTCGCAGCTGCATCGACCGGATCGAGATCTTTTCGACAACGCCCTTGGCGCTGCCGATATCGATGTACTCCCCTTTCCGGAAGGCATCGTCGATCAGATAGAAAGCTCCGGAGAAGATATCCCGGATAAGGGTTTGAGCCCCGAATCCAACTGCCAGACCGACGACACCGGCACCGGCGAACAATGGCGCGATATTTACGCCCAGTTGCGACAGGATCACCATCGTGGCGATCACCACGATCGTGATGAGCAGGAAATTGCGAAAGATCGGCAGCAAGGTGGAAATCCGGCTCTCACCGGTTCCGCCCACTTCCGCCTCTTCGTCTTTCTCGGCGGGCGCTTCCTTGGCAATTTCCCGGTCAATGACGATTTTCACGGCCTCATAGGCCATGTAGCCAAGAAACATGACCAGAAGCACCTCGACGAAGGAACCGATCAGCGAGCCGCTGCCAGCAAGCGGCAGTCCCCATTTGGAAGCCAGCATGTCCAGCGAGGTGAACACGACCAGAATAGTGGCGCCCCGGTCGAACAGGTCCCGGAAGGGTGAGCGTCTCGCTTCCCGCTCGGCAGCTTCCGCGCGCGCCTGGGCCAATGTGCTGGCAACATCCTCTTCGCCGCCCTCGCCTGCTTCGGCACGTTTGATGTCCTCGGCAATCTTCTCCTGTGCGGCGGCCGTGTCCAGCCGCGGCAACAGAACCCGGTCGATGAGCAGGATCAGCAGCCCATAGGCAACCGCAGCCATCAGCAGCACTTCCAGCGGCGCACCGACCAGACCGATCGCGTCCGGCAAGTCGAGCAGGATACGCACTGCCGAAATCCCCCAGGCCAGGAAGAAATAGGCAACGGCAACAAAGTGCCAGCCGCTGGCCAGAACCCTTCGCCAGATCGGCGCTTCAGCCCCCTTCTTTCCCCGGATCAGTCGCGCGATTACCCTGCGATAGACAATCGCGATGCCGGACAGGATGACCATCGACAGCGCGGAGGCTGCAATCAATGCCAGCTTGTGAATGTCAGGCGACAGACCCAGTCGCTCCATCCAGAGGCAGAAGGCAACCGCCGCAAGGGAAATGGCGGAGCCGACCAGCAGCGTCCTGTAGAGCCCGGTCGCTTCCTGATTGGAAAGCGCCAGCAACCGGTGGCTCTCCGCGTCGGGTGCCAGCACATTCAGCCAGACAACACGGAGCGCCAGAAAAACCGCCATGGTGCCGACAACCACAAGTGCGGTCTTGTTGGATGCATCAATGCCCGTTCCGACCAGAAGAAATACCCCGGCCGCTACGGCAAAGAAGAGCCCGACACCGACGAACATCAGGATCGCCCGGGCATAAAGATAGATAATCTTGTCAGCCCGTGTCGTCGCGTCCGGCTGGTACCAGGACGCGAATTGCCGCCGGCCCCACCGGTTCACCAGGGAAGAGGCCACAAGGCCGAGAACAACGGCTATCAGAATGTCCACCAGCGTCGACGACATCCAGTTGAGACCCCGTTCGCCCCCCTGGGCGCGCAGGGTCTCCACCATCACATCCTGGATCTCGGGAATTTTCTGCACGATGGATTTGAGGACATCCCGGGCCTCGACGGCATCTTCGGTGAACTCGTCCACGGTCTGAAGAAGGTTTGCGCCTTCACCCGCGCCGTCGGCCGGCGCCACTTCAGAGCCAGCCGCTTCCGGCTTCGCATTTCCATCTGTCGTCGTTTCAGCAGCCGGAGCCCCGGTACCGGTCTCGGTAGAGCCCTTTCCGGAAAACAGCCCGGGTATTCCCTGTGCCTGCGCCCCTGAGGGCAAACCACCCAGACACAGAAAGAGTGCAAGCAGACCTGACAGAAGAAGGAACGCCTTGCCTGGCCTCTTGCGGCCGCCATCGGCAAGACAGGATAGGCGATTGGTTAGTTGTGAAAAGCGCATGTCAGCCCCGGGACGAGTCGCGAAAAGGATCCCCCTCTTTCTTGGCACGGATCTGTGCCATTTGAAAGAAAGCCGGCTTTTCGCAAAGGGCTGAAAAAGAAGAGGCCCGATCCTTTCGAACCGGGCCTTACGTGCAGGCAGGAGGCGCCTTGCTTAATTGTGTCAGTGCAGAACGGTGTTGTTCCAATGAGCCATCTTGCGCTTGGCTTCGGCGATCGTCATGCGCTCGAACATGGCCATGGCGTCGCTGCGCACATCCGGTGTCAGGCGGTGACGCCAAGGGCCGATGGCCAGCAGGGAACCCACGGTGATGGAGGAGAAGCCGGAAGCCTTGGCAAGGATGACAAACGGCTCCGGATCGGGGCGCACCATCCAGTGGCTGACTTCCTCGACACCGCATCTCACCAGCCAGGCAAAGGTGGCAACCGCTTCCGCGAACCGATCTTCCGAGGCGAACCGGCGCAGGGCGGCCTCATTGACCATCCCGCGTTTGGCCAGCAGCAGTACCCGGCTGCGCGCTGTTTCGAAGTCGTAGCGGCCAAGCCAATATTGGTTGGACATGCGCTGTGCCGCGATATCGGCTGCTTCCTCTACCCGCTCGGCTTCGTGACCACGGCCGGCCGCATGTAGCTTCCGCCGAACTTCCTCGCTGGCAACCGAGATCAGGCTGGCGATATGCGCTTCGGCAAGATCCGCACGCTCGCTCAAGGAAAGCTGCAGCGTCGCATCGGAGGCAGCATCGCTGATCAGGGCCATGATCGATGCATCCGACAGGCAGGCGCCGTCGTTGCTGGCCACCTTGCGCTTGACCTTCAGATCACCGCGACGCACCAGCACATCGGTCAGCTCTTCAGACAGAACTTCACGCTGTGCGATGGCGAACCGGTGCGCATTGCCGCGTTTTTCGGCGATCTTGATCAGATCGGCCTCCCGCAGCACGGTGGAGCGCAGCAGGATCGGCTCGGCCACCTCGATCTCGTCATCTGCCAGACGGCGGATGGTTTCTTCCGGACCGCGTCTCAGGCTGGACATCTGGTCAGCGACATAACGGCGAACTTCGTCTTCCACCATGTCGACAAGCCGCAAGAGAACGGAGTCATAAATATCCACCTGCTCGTCGGAGCACCGATCGGAGGTCAGGGCAAACAGGGTTGCGACATGCCGGGCCAGTTCGGCCCTCCGGGCGCTGCCAGCTTCACCGGTCAGCTCCGAGAAGTTCACCAGTTCTGTTTTCAACGCTTCAGTCATGTTCCATTACCAATTTTCACAAGTGTGCCGGTTTGGCGTTGGTACAGAAAATGACGATGAGTTTTAAAGAAGGTCGAAACGCGCTTTTCCAGAATGTAATTGTCTTTTTTTAAAACTTGAGAACAATTCTAACTATATCGCATGTATTCATTACATGTCATTGAAATGTAACAATTTTGACCGCTTCGCTCCCCGCTCGAAGTCACCTTTTTATCCCGTTGAAATCCGAATATTTTTTCCGAAAAAAGATTTTCAATGGCCGTTTCAATAGCCTCCGAAGGTCAGAAATTGCGACTGGTTTAAATACATTCGCTGCGCCGCAAGGTCCCGCGACAGGGGCGTACCCATCGGCAGCGCACGAGATAAAGAAATATTTTCCTTTTCTTATTGACCCTTCACCAGGCGCAATCTAAATAAAGGAAGTAATATATTTCTTTATTGGAGCCAGCCATGTCCTCCGTGGTCCGTTTTCCCCGTGTCGCCGCCATACCGCCCTCCCGCACCCGCGGTCTCTATCAACTGGCGGCCCTCCTGCGACGGAAACTTGGCAACGCCCTTTTCCGCCGACCCAGCCATCAATCCATTCCGGATGATCTTCTTTTCGATGTCCTCAGCGACAACGATTTGAGAGCCCGCGAAGAAAACCGGCGACGGCCAATCATTAGCGGCCCCTGGCGCTAGCTCGTCCATGGACTTGCCTTCTGTTTCAGGATTGCAGCGCCCTCACCCGGAGCAAAAGACATAAAAAAACCGGCACCCTGCGGCGCCGGTTTTTTGCTGTTCCAGATCGGCCTTTACTCGGCTGCCGCCAGAAACTCCTTGGTGCCGGTCTTGTTGTCCGAACCGCCGTCGTTGCTTCTGTCGAGCTGCTCCAGAAGCACACGGCGCTTTTCAGTCGCCTTTTCGATGTTGTCATCCTTGATCGGACCAAACCCGCGGATAAGATCCGGAACCCGGGCGAGCTCGACCAACAGGCCGTAGTGTCCTTCCGGCAGCCGCTTCAGGATCTCGGCAATATCGCCCTCATACTGGCTGATGAGCGCGCGCTCGGCCTTGCGTTCCGCCGTACGGCCGAATGGGTCGTACCATTTGCCGCGCATGCCCTTGAACTTCGCTAGGAAGCTGAACGCGGAGAAGATCCAGGGTCCGAAGGCGATCTTCTGCGGACGGCCGGTCTTCGGATCCTTGCGATGCGCGAGGAATGGCGGTGCCAGATGAACCTTCAGCTTCTTCGGGTCTTCAAAGCGCTGTGCGATCTTCTCCTTGAAGGCGGGATCGCTATAAAGCCGCGCGACTTCATATTCGTCCTTGTAGGCCATCAACTTGAAGAGCATGTCGGACACAGTCTGCGTCAGGCGGAACGTGCCCGGACCATGCGCTTCGTCAGCCTCTTTGACCTTGCCGACCAGGTCCAGATAACGCTGCGCGTAGGCCGCATCCTGATAGGCGGTCAGCTCCTGGGCGTTGAAGGCAATCTTCTCTTCGACGGTAAAGACACGCTGTTTTGCTTCCGACGGCAGGGCCTTGAGAAGTTTTTCCGGATCTGCAGCCAGCACGCGGCCTGCACGGAACGCCTTGATGTTGTTCTTCACCGACGCGCCGTTGAGCTCCAGCGCGGTTTCGATGGCATAGTCCGAGACCGGCAACGCGCCACTCTGGAAAGCCATGCCGACCAACAGCATGTTGGCATAGATGGAATCGCCCAGAAGCTTCTCGGCAATGTCTGCAGCATTGACGGGCAGATATGTGCCGGAGGCTTTGCGCAGGGCGCTGTCCATCTGCTTTTCATCGAAGGAAAGCGTCTGCTTCAGCACGAATTCCGCAGTCGGGGCCACCTTGGTGTTGGCGACGGTCATCGTGTGACCACGATGGGCGAGCGCGAGCTGATCCGCGTTCGCGGCCACCACCATGTCACTCGCGATCAGAAGGTCGAGGCTGGCTGCCGGAACCCGCGGACCTTCAATCGACCTGTTGCCCGCCGCAAAACGCACGTGAGACGTCACCGGGCCACCCTTCTGGGCAAGGCCGGTCATGTCCAGCGTGGAGGCCTGCTTGCCGTCCACATGGGCCGCCATAGCCAGGATCGCGCTGATCGTGGTCACACCCATGCCACCGATACCGGCCACCAGCGTGTTCCAGGTGCGGTCAAGCGAAGCAAGTGTCGGCAGCGGCAGGGTTTCCACCAGGGTTTCGATATCGACATCCGCCTTCTTCGGCTTCTTCAGTGCAGCACCGTTGATCTCGACAAAGGACGGGCAGAACCCCTTGATACAGGAGAAGTCCTTGTTGCAGCTCGACTGGTTGATGACGCGCTTTTCACCGAATGGTGTTGCCAGTGGCTCCACCGACAGGCAGTTGGACTGCACGGAACAGTCGCCGCAGCCTTCACATACCCGGTCATTGATAAAGAGGCGCATGTCCGGATCGGGAAACTGCCCGCGCTTGCGTCGGCGGCGCTTTTCCGCGGCGCAGGTCTGGTCGTAAACGATCACCGACACGCCCTTGAAGGTCTGGAACTCTTCCTGAACGTCCATCAGTTCGTCGCGGTGGTGAATCTTGGTTCCCGGGGCAAGCGGTGTCCAGGAGCCGTAGCTGTCCGGATTCTCCGAAACCACCGCGATCCGCTCGACGCCTTCGGCTTCCAGCTGACGGGTGATCTGCGGAACGGTCAGCTGGCCATCCACCTTCTGGCCACCGGTCATGGCAACCGCGTCGTTGTAGAGGATCTTGTAGGTGATCGGAACGTTGGAGGCGAGCGCCTGCCGGATCGCCAGGATGCCGGAATGGAAGTAGGTGCCGTCGCCGACGTTGGCAAAGACGTGGCTGTCGCCGGAGAAAGGCTGCTGCCCGACCCACAGGACACCCTCGCCGCCCATCGCAATCTGGCCTTCCGTTGTCCGGCCGGCCATTTCCGTCATCGCGTGGCAGCCGATGCCCGGCAGCGAGCGGGAGCCTTCCGGTGTCTTGGTCGACGTGGAATGCGGGCAGCCGGAGCAGAAGTAGGGAATACGGGCAGCGCGTTCCGCATGGCCCTGGGCCCACATGGCCTGTTTGGTCATCCGGTTGGCAACGGCGCGCATTTCTTCCGAAACCACATCGCCCGGCAGCCAGGTCATGAGGCCTTCGATCAGCTCGGCAACGGACAGTTCCAGAACGTCGGACAGGAACGGTGTCCCGTCCGGACGGCGTTTGCCCCAGATCTCCGGCCGGCTCATTTCCGGCCAGTGATAGGAGATGTCCTTGATCTGGGATTCCATGAACGCGCGCTTGTGCTCCACCACCAGCAAACGTTCTGTGCCACGGGCGAAATCACGCAGGCCGAGCGGCTCCAGAGGCCAGCTCATTGCCACCTTGTAAACCCCGAGGCCCAGCGCCTTGGCAAAGTCCTCTGTAATGCCCATCAGGTCGAGTGCCTGCAGCAGATCCCGGTAGGCCTTGCCGGAAGCAACGATGCCGTATTTGGGATTGGTCCTCGTTCCGAAGGTGACCCGGTCCAGACCGTTTGTCCGCACATAGGCCTGAGCCGCAGGAATACGAAGATCGCGCACCAGCCGCTCTGTCTCCAGGCGGTTGCCCAGAAGAAGATCGCGGTTCTGGTGATAGTCCTTGCGCGGATCGCCTTCCAGCGGACGCACCATGCGCAGCCTGTTCGGAGAGATATTGATCGTTGCCGATGCATCCATCGTGTCGGCAACGCAGATCAGGGCCGTCCAGAGGCTGGTGAAGCGGGACATTTCGAGGCCGTGCAGGCCGTAGTCGAGAACATCCTGGATATCGGCCGGGTTCAGGACCGGAATTTCCGCATGCTCGAAATAGAACTCGCTCTGCGCCGGCAGGATGGAGGATTTAGCAAGGTGGTCATCGCCGGCCAAGGCAAGCACCCCGCCGTTCCGGTCGGTGCCCGAAGCGTTGGCCTGACGCAGCACATCACCGGCACGGTCGACGCCCGGCGCCTTGCCGTACCAGATGCCGAAGACGCCGTCGTAAGAGGTCGCCCGTCCAACACCGCCCTCGCCGCGCAGCTTCTGGCTTCCCCACACTGCGGTCGCGCCCAGCTCTTCGTTGACACCCGGCTTGAAGACGACGTCATACCCCTTGAGGTGGCGATGAGCCCGCATCAGCTCTGTGTCGTAACCGGCAAGCGGCGATCCCCGGTAGCCGGAAATGAAGCCGCCCGTTTTCAGGCCGGCCAACTGGTCCATGCGCGCCCGATCGAGCGCCAGCCGGACAAGCGCCTGTATGCCTGTCAGATAGACCCGTCCTTCCGTGGCGACGTATTTGTCCTCCAGGGTAACGGTTGGCATGTGCACGTTCATCCGAATTCCTCCTCAACCGACATCTGGGGCAATGTCCCCCGGCGGCAACCTCACATAATAGGTAATATCATCCTTTTCTCAGGCAATTTCTGTGCTATCGTCACGGCCAATCACCCAGAGGCAGAACAAAAATTCCTAAAATATCCAATGACAGATAAATATCTTCTCGACCCGTCGGACATACGTGTTCTGCGTGTACTGCAACGGGATGCGTCGCTCTCCATTGCCGAAGTGGCAAAGGAAGCGGGCATGAGCCAGACGCCTTGCTGGCGCCGGATCAAGCGCCTCAAGGAACAGGGAATCATCCGCCAGATCACTGCCATCATCGACCGCGAGTCCGTGGGTCTTGGCTTCGTGGCCTACTCGTTCGTCAAGCTTGCGGTTCCCAGCCGCGAGAACATGGAAACCTTCGACAAGCTGGTCCACCATTGGCCCGAGGTCGTGACGTGCGAGCGCATCACCGGTGCCGTCGACTATCTTATCAAGGTTGTGACGGATGATATCAAAACCTACGACAATTTTCTGCGTTTGAAGCTGCTGGACAATACGCTCGTGTCCGATGTGCAGTCTCGCATCGTCGTCAATACGGTGAAGGATACCGTCGCCCTGCCCTTGCGCGAGAGCTGACATCCGACCTTGATCGGCCACCAGGTTAGACGCTCAGGTGGCGAACCGCAACGCAGACAGCCCCGCCGGGTCCAGGAAAGGCTGCTTGCCCGCAATCATGCTGGCCAGCAGCCGTCCCGTCACCGGCCCGAGCGTGAAACCGTCATGAGCATGGCCGAAGTTGAGCCACAGGCCCGGGATCTTTGCAGACGGACCAACCACGGGCAGCGAATCCGGCAGACATGGCCTGCTTCCCATCCACGGCTGTTCCTGTAACGCCCGTCCAAGCGGAAAAATTTCCTCTGCCCGTCGTTTCGCCAGCTTGACAATCGCCGGATTGGGCGCGGCATCGCGCTCGGCCAGTTCGACGCCAGTGGTCAGGCGAATGCCATTATCCGTCGGTGTCAGGGCGAAGCCGTTTTCGACATCCACAACCGGCCGTGACAGGGACGCCCCGGACAACGGACGATAATGCATGTGGTAGCCACGCTTGACTGCAAGCGGATAGGTTTCTCCAAGGCGTGCCAGCAGATCCGCGGTCCAGGCGCCGAGGGCAACCACTGCCTGGCGGGAAAACAATGTGCCGCGTTCCCCCTCGATTTGCCAGCCGCCACGCTCCTGCTTCAGCTTCATCGCATCGGCGCGGAAATACCCGCCCCCGTCATGCACGAATCCCCGCCAGAAAGCATCGACCACGGCACCGGGATTGGACACCGAACAACTTTCCGGCCAATGAACGCCTCTCAGCCCCTGCGCCGTCAGGCCAGGCTCCAGCGTTCCGATCTCGCCAGCCGACATTTCCCGATAGGAAACGCCAAACACCCGCGCGTATTGGCGTTCGGTCTCGCTTGCCTGGAAGGCAGTCTCCGAGCGGTAAAGATGCAGCCAGCCGCCCTGGCGGTAAAAGCGGTTGGCATTGGTCGCATGCGCCAGGTCGAGATGCTCCTCGACGGCGAAGGCTCTCAACGGAGCAATCGCCCGCGAATAGGCCTCAACCCCGCGGGCATTGCCTGCTGCGTGGAACTGGCGCAGCCACGGCAACATCCGCAGTACGGTGGCCATATCCAGCGAAACGGCACTTGAGCGGCCGAAAAGGATCCCCAGAAGCGTGAGCGGATTCGTCGGCACCGCATGCGGTACGAAGCCGTTGCGCTGGACAATCCCGGCATTGCCGAAGGAAGCTTCCTCGCCCGGGTGCTTGCGGTCAATCAGCGCAACGGACAGGCCCAGCCGCTGCAGATGCAGTGCCGTTGACACACCGACGATACCGGCGCCGAGCACCATCACGTCGAAGGATTGCGTTTGCCTGGTTTTTGCTGTCATGCCTGTTCCGGACGGTGCCCTAATACTGGCGTCCGAGGTCCGGATCCTTTAAGAGGCGCGGAAGTGCCTGCCACAACTCGCGGTTCAAAGGACAACTTAAGATGATTCGATGGTGTGGTGCAGGCTTGGCATGGATCGGGCGCAACGGAACGGCCGCCCTTGCTGTGAGTATCTTCATCGGCATGGCCTTGCCGGCGCTGTCCGCCTATCTGCGGCCCTACCTGACCGTTGCCGTCTTCAGCCTGTTGACCCTGGCTTTTCTGCGGGTCGACACCTTCGCGATCCGCATGCGCCTGCGTCGCCCCACGCTTCTGATTGCCGCCCTCCTGTGGATGATGCTCGGCGCGCCCCTGCTGACGTGGCTGCTGATCGACCTCTCCGGCCTGAAGGCTCTTGGCCCCGATGTGATGCTGGCCCTTTTCATCGCAACCGCCGCTCCCCCGGTGATGGCGGCTCCTGCCTTCATCTATTTGCTCGGCCTTGATGGCACCCTCAGTCTCGCGCTTTCTGTTGCCGCTCTGATCATCACCCCGCTGACGGCCCCCTTCATCGGCGAGTTGATGCTCGGGCCTGCCCTGCCTCTCAGCGTCGGTGGGCTAGCCATCCAGCTCTCCCTGCTGCTTGCAGGCGCCTTTGCGGTCTCGATCGCCTTTCGCAAACTGGCCGGTGAAGAGCGCCTGGCTCGCTCTTCCCACCACATCAGCGGTCTCAATGTGCTGCTGCTGCTGGTCTTTGCCATAGCTGCCATGGACGGTGTCGCCGCAAGCTTTGCCGCAAAACCACTGTTCACGCTGGGCCTTACCGCCATCACCTTCTGCCTCGCACTGGTACAGATTGCGCTCAGCCTGCTGCTGTTCTCACCGGCGACCCGAGAAGACGCCTATGCAATCGCCCATACCTGTGGCACCAGAAACATGGGACTGATGGTCGCCGCCTTCGGTGGCACCCTGCCGGAATTCACCTGGCTCTGGTTCGCTGTCGGCCAGTTTCCGATCTACATCCTGCCCCTGTTCCTGAAACCGTTTGTGCGGGTGTTCTGCCGTCTGAACGTGAAAACTGTGACGTAGCACACCTGACAGGCGAACATGCTAGGCTTACCACTTGCCAGGTCAAACACTTCGCGTGAGGAAAGTGCCGTGTCCGTTCTGCCAACCACCGTCAAATCCCTGTGCTCATCGGCGGGCCGCAGTCTTCTGTGTGCCGCAACGCTCCTGCTTGCCGGTGCGAGCCTCGCCCCGGCCGCAATGGCTGGAGACACCGCAGAGCTTCAGCTTCTCGGCTTTTCCAGGAACGGCGATTTCTTCGCCTTTGAGCAGTTCGGCGTCCAGGACGGATCCGGCTTCCCCTATTCTGAGATCTTCGTTGTCGACGTGATCGGCGATACCTGGGTGCCGCCGTCCCCCTTCCGCCTGCGCAAGGATGTCGACACGGGTCCGGGCGATGCAGCCGACAACGCCCTGTCGGAGACCAGGGCGGAGAACCGTCTTGCCGCCCAGCCGCTGCTCCAGGACAAGGCCATTGCCGGTAAAGGCCAGACGGTCGGCTTCAATCCTCGCACCGAATTGACATCCGATCCCCACAAGATGCTGGTTGCCCCGCGCGTCACCTTCCTGTCCGGTGACGATCCAATCGACCTCACCCTGTCGGAATACCCCCTGCCGAATGTCCAGTGCCAGAGCTACGGTGCCGAGACCAAGGGCTTCCGCCTGACCATGGTCCACAATGGTGTCACCCGCATCCTCAACGAGGACAACAGCGTGCCTGAAAGCCGCCGTTGCCCACTGGCTTACCGGATCGAGCGCATCGTCACCCATTTCCCCGATGAAGCCCCGCCCGTCTTTGCCGTGCTCATCCAGATGGACAGCCTCGGCTTCGAAGGACCGGACCGCAGATATCTGGCGATAACGGGACGTCTTTGAGCTTCTAAACCGATTGAGGCCGGCTCGGGTATCTTGCCCAGTCGCATCAGAAGTGCTAGCGCGGCGGCAACATCAGAAAACGGGACGATAACGGCCCGTCTGGCCTGTCCGGGAGTTTGCCATGCCGCGCGACATCAAGATTGCCCCCTCCATCCTCGCCTCCGATTTTTCCAAACTCGGCCAGGAAGTCCGCGACGTGGTGGAAGCGGGAGCCGACTGGATCCATCTCGACGTCATGGACGGCCACTTTGTGCCGAACATCACCTTCGGCCCGGATGTCATCGCCAAGCTGCGCCCGCACACGGACAAGATCTTCGACACCCACCTGATGATCGCTCCCTGCGATCCCTACCTGGAAGCCTTTGCAAAGGCAGGTTCCGACATCATCACGGTTCATGCCGAGGCCGGCCCGCATCTCGACCGGTCTCTGCAGGCAATCCGCAATCTGGGCAAGAAGGCCGGTGTCTCGCTGAACCCGTCGACCCCGGAAAGCGTCATTGAATATGTTCTCGACCGGCTGGACCTCATTCTGGTGATGACGGTCAACCCGGGTTTCGGCGGTCAGAAATTCATCCAGTCGCAGGTCGAAAAGACCCGCCGCATCCGCCAGATGATCGGCGATCGTCCGATCGACCTCCAAATCGACGGTGGCGTCACCCCCGAAACCGCCCCCCTCGTTGCAGCGGCTGGTGCCAATGTGCTGGTGGCAGGGTCCGCAGTCTTCAAGGGCGGCACGGTGGAAAGCTATGCCGGCAATATCTCGGCGATCCGCAAGGCCGCGGAAGAGGCTTGAAGGCGGCGCTAGCTCTTATCGAGTGCCCGGGTCATACGTCGTGGACTAGGCATCCTAAAGGCAACCGTTTTTATAGAGGAAACGCCTTCACAGGCTGAGCAAGCGGCCCATCCTTCGAGACAGGCCTTTGGCCTTCCTCAGGATGAGGTGGAGGGAGGCATCAAGGCTGGGAGGCTGGGAGGCTGGGAGGCTGGGAGGCATCTTGCACCTCAGACATCCCACACAAACACCCTCATCCTGAGGAGGACCGCCAGGTCCGTCTCGAAAGATGCCCCCCCCCCAACCGGCCCGTCCATTATTTGTCCAAGCCATGATATCCAGCATCGATGAAGGTTACTTTCTATATCCTCAGATGTTCGAACGGCAGCTATTACACAGGCGTCACACGAAAGGATCTCGCGAGCCGAGTTAGTGAACATCAGCAAGGAAAGTACGACGGTTACACAGCGCGCTACCGACCGGTTGAACTGGTGTTCAATTGCCAGTTCGAGCAGCTCACCGACGCAATTGCCTGCGAACGCCAGGTAAAAGGATGGCGGCGTGACAAGAAAGAAGCCTTGATCAAAGGTGAGTTCGACCTGCTTCCCGCGCTGTCGAAACGGGGTGAAACCGCATCAAAAAATTGAACAAGCGGCCCATCCTTCGAGACAGCGCTTCGCGCTTCCTCAGGATGAGGTGGTGGAACGCTTTGGCGCTCTAATGCTCTAGAGCTCTGATGTTTTCAGGCTCAGAGACAGCTTTCATCTCAGACCTCCAACAAGCACTTCCTCATCTTGAGGAGGACCGCCAGGTCCGTCTCGAAAGATGGGGTACAGGTACCGGTTTCACCCACGACTTCCGGTCGCTAAGCAATTACTTCCGCAACGCGTCTTTCCGTCGAGACATTCCCTCGGTTAAGCTCTCCCCGTTAAAGACTGGGGGAATCGTCTTGGCGCATATGCAACGCAGTATCGGTCTGCTGAGCCTCACCTTTGTGGCAATCAGCGGAATTCTCGGATCTGGCTGGCTGTTCGCGCCCTTGATGGCTGCGCAAGCTGCCGGGCCGTCATCACTCATCGCCTGGATGATTGGCGGCTTCGCGATGCTGCTTCTTGCCGCGACCTTCGCCGAGATCGCGGCGATCCTGCCGGTTGCAGGCGGCATCGGCCGTGTGCCGCATTTCTCCCACGGGTCGGTCGTCTCCATGACAATGGGCTGGACGGCCTGGGTTGGCTACAACACCACCGCCACCATCGAGGTGGAGGCAGTACTGCGCTACTCGAAGAGCCTTGCGCCCTGGCTTTACGGGTCAGACGGACTCCTCAGCCCTGCCGGTCTGGCGGTTGCCTGCGTCCTGCTGGCGGTCTTCACGGTTCTCAATGCCTTTGGCGTCCGCTTCTTTGCCCGTCTCAACACGGCGCTCACCTGGGTCAAGATCCTTGTTCCGGCCGGACTGGCCGCCGTAATCCTCACCTCCGAGTTCCGATACGCCAATTTCAGCGAATACGGCGGCTTTGCCCCCGAGGGACTGAAGGGCATCCTGTCGGCGATCTCAACTGGCGGCGTGATCTTCGCCCTGATCGGGTTCCGCCACGTGATCGACATGGCCGGGGAAGCCCGCAATCCGAAGGTGAACGTGCCGCTGGCGCTGGTGATCAGCCTGGTCGTCTGCCTGCTGATCTACGGCGGGCTGCAGCTCGCCTTCCTAGGCGCCCTTGATCAGTCACAGCTCAAGCAAGGTTGGGCGGCGCTCAGCTTCCCGGGCGAGCTGGGCCCCATGGCGGCCCTTGCGACCGCCGTCGGCGCGCTCTGGATCGTCAGCATTCTGGACAGCAGTGCCCGCATCTCCAGTTTTGCCTCGGCGCTTGTGTCCGTCGGCTCAAATGCCCGCCTCGGCCTTGCCATGGCCCAGAACGGTCTCTTTCCGAAGTTCATGGAAACTCTTTCGGCGCGCGGTGTGCCGCTGTTCGCTTTGCTGATCAACTTCGTGGTCTCGGCTCTGTTCTTCTTCATTCTGCCATTCAACGAAGTGCTCGCCCTCAACACGTCATCCATCGTGTTGTCTTTCGTCGTCGGCCCTGTCGCCGTGCTGGCCTTCCGCCAGCTGATGGCCGACGCCCCGCGCGCCTTCGTGCTGCCGGCCGCTCCTGTCACCGGGTGTCTTGCCTTCGTCGTCGCCAGCCTGATCATCTACTGGAGCGGCTGGGACACCATGCTGCATCTGGGCGTCTGCCTGGTCATCGGTTTCCTGCTGATGATCTACCGCAACAGCAGAGGCGGCTTCGACAGCCTGGACTGGCGCGAGGCAGCCTGGCTTGCTCCCTATCTTGCAGGTCTTGTGCTCATTTCCTGGCTTGGTTCCTTCGGCGGCGGCGCGGGCTACCTGCCGGTCGGACCGGATATCGCCGTGGTTTCTGCTCTGGCAGTCGCGGTCTACATCCTGGCGGTGCGCCTTCGCCTTCGCCAGGACAAGTTCGATCTCTACATGGCCGAGGAAAAGGCTGACGAGCGGATGGAATACGGCGACGGCGCGTGAGGCCTTTCAGGATCCAGCCTAGCTGAAACGGCGGCCCGGCACGGGTTTCCCCGCCTGCCCTGGCAGCTTGTCCTTCAAACCGGAGGGATAGAGTTCAAGACCCTTTGCGGCCAGCTCGTCAAGCGTGATCCAGCGTGCCGTCCCGACCGTGTCATCATTCACCTCGTAAACGATGGTATCGGTCCGGTAGTAGCTGTTGTCGGTAAAATGGGCGTGGCACAGGAAAACGATCTCGTGGCCTGCGACGCCATGATGATCGTAGATGTTCTCCATGACGATATACTCGTCGAGCAGAGTGATCCTTGCTCCCAGTTCTTCCAGGAACTCGCGCTGGAGCGTATCGCGCCAGGGCTCGCCAAACTCCACGGTGCCGCCGAGCGGCCGCATGCCGGTGATACGTCCCGTATCGTTCCGCACGTCTGACAGAAGCAGCGCGTCATCCTGCCAGATCAGGGCAAGAGCCTTGACCGCAATCGTGTTAGCCGGCCGCCAGATTGTCATCCGTGTCTCCTCAAAGACAGTCGCATCGCGCTCGTGTGCACCGTAAAATTCACATTCGGGCACTTTGCTGCAAGCAAAAACCGCGTCTCCGCATTGAAGGGGCAGCGCCCCTCTGCTATTCCGCAGCCAGATTTTCCACATACGAGGTCCATTCGCCGATGATCCCGCGCTATTCCCGTCCCGACATGGTTGCCATCTGGTCGCCGGAATCGAAGTTCCGCATCTGGTTCGAGATCGAGGCCCATGCCTGCGACGCACTTGCCGAGCTCGGGGTCATTCCGAAAGAAGCGGCCAAGACCATCTGGGAAAAGGGTGGCAGCGCCACGTTCGACATCGACCGCATCGACGAGATCGAGCGCGAGACCAAACACGACGTCATCGCCTTCCTGACACATCTGGCGGAAATCGTTGGCCCGGATGCCCGTTTCGTGCACCAGGGCATGACCTCGTCCGATGTGCTCGACACCTGCTTCAACGTCCAGCTGGTCAAGGCAACCGACATGCTGTTGGCCGACATGGACGCCCTGCTTGCCGCGATCAAGCGCCGGGCAATGGAACACAAGGACACCGTCTGCATCGGCCGCTCCCACGGCATCCATGCCGAACCGGTAACCTTTGGCCTGAAGATGGCCGAAGCCTATGCAGAGTTCGACCGCTGCAAGAAGCGCCTGCTGGCAGCTCGTGAGGAAATTGCCACCTGCGCCATTTCCGGTGCGGTCGGCACCTTCGCAAACATCGACCCGGCCGTGGAAGAACACGTCGCCAAGGCCATGGGCCTCCAGGCTGAACCGGTCTCCACCCAGGTGATCCCGCGTGACCGTCACGCGATGTATTTCGCAACCCTCGGCGTGATCGCCTCCTCCATCGAGCGCGTGGCAACGGAAGTCCGCCACCTGCAGCGTACCGAGGTTCTGGAAGCCGAAGAATTCTTCTCCAAGGGTCAGAAGGGCTCGTCGGCAATGCCGCACAAGCGCAACCCCGTCCTGACCGAGAACCTGACCGGTCTTGCCCGTATCGTCCGCGGCTTCTCCATTCCCGCAATGGAAAACGTGGCTCTCTGGCACGAGCGCGACATTTCCCATTCCTCCGTCGAGCGCATGATCGGCCCGGACGCGACCATCACCCTTGATTTCGCTCTGGCCCGCCTGACCGGTGTTATCGACAAGCTGCTGGTTTATCCGGAGCGCATGATCGGCAACATGGACCGTCTCGGCGGCCTCGTGCACTCCCAGCGTATCCTGCTCGCCCTCACCCAGGCTGGTTCGTCGCGCGAGGACGCATACCGTCTGGTCCAGCGCAACGCCATGAAGGTGTGGGACAGCTACCAGGTGGCCGGTGCTGCCTCGGTCGACTTCCTGACCGAACTTCTGAACGACGCGGATGTGCGCAAATATCTGTCCGAAGAAGAAATCCGCGACCGCTTCGACCTCGGCTACCACACCAAGAATGTCGATGTGATCTTTGAACGGGTGTTCGGCGAAGCGTGAGGCTTCCGCCATTTGGCGGCGTAAATTTGCTTTCCGTCGTCATCCCGGCCAAGCGAAGCGCGAGCCGGGACCGGGGAGCCACAGAATTTTGTATTCGCACAGGAAGTTTGACCGATAGACCTCGGCTCCCCGATCCCGGATCTCCGCTTCGCTGCGTCCGGGATGACGATCCGAGGTCTGTAGTCGGGCTTCGGGGAGGCATCGGCCTCCCCTTCTCTTTCCGCGGAAGGTAAAGCGATGTCCGGCGAAAAATCCCTTGTTGCCTGGCAGCGCCTCGAAGCGCTTTTCATCCTGATTGCTTCGCTGATCCTCTATTTCTGGACAGGGGCGCCGTGGCTGACGTTTGTCATCCTCATTCTGGTGCCCGACCTGTCGATGCTGGGCTACTTGGCCAATCCACGCGTTGGCGCCGTGATCTACAATCTCTTTCACACCTACATCGGCCCGGCCCTCCTGATGGGGCTTGGCGTCCTGCTCACGGATTATGATCTGGATCCCTACGCCTTCTGGGATTTTGCTCCGATCGCGATCATCTGGACCGCCCACATTGCGTTCGACCGGGTTCTGGGCTACGGCCTGAAGAGCCCTGAAGGGTTCAAGATCACTCACCTTGGCCGGATCGGCCGTCAGGATAGCTGAATCATGAAAATCGCCGTCGTCTCGGACATTCACGGCAATGTCCTGGCCCTTGAAGCCGTGTTTGCAGACCTGAAACTGGAAGCACCGGACCTGATCGTCAATCTGGGTGACTGCATTTCCGGTCCGCTCTGGCCGGAGGAAACTGCCGCCATCCTGCGTGAGACTGCCTGGCCGACCGTTCGCGGCAACCATGACCGCATCGTCCTGGACGATCCGATCGACAAAATGGGACCGACCGACGTCTTTGCCGCTGAGCGTCTTTCCCAGGCAAGCCGCGACTGGCTGGCAACAAGCCAGCCGACCATACGCCTGACAGACGAGATTTTCCTGTGCCACGGCACCCCGGACAACGATGACCGCTACCTGACTGAAAAGGTGGACGGGCCGAAGGGACACCTGCCGGACGAACAGACCTTGCTGGACGAGTTGAAGGGCGAAACCGCTCCCGTCATCTGCTGCGGTCACACGCACATTCCCAGGGTCATCCGCCTCCAGAAAACCGGGCAGATCCTGCTCAATCCGGGCAGCGTCGGCTTGCCGTCCTACGAAGACGACCATCCGCACCGGCATGTCATGGAAGCCGGCAGTCCGCATGCCCGCTATGCCCTGATGACAAACAATCACGGAGCATGGAACTTTCAGGAAAAGATCCTGACATACGATTGGGACACAGCCTCCGCCGAAGCAGAAAAGAACGGGCGTCCGGGTTGGGCCCGGGCCCTGAAACACGGTTTTTACGGCCCACTTTCCTGAGATCTTCGCGATCACAAATGACGGAGCATGACCATTTCGGGGAACGAAGCCGGGCGCTCCACGTTTTATGTCCATGATTAGCATGGAGTATGTGATGTCGATCTGGAAATCCGTTTTAAGTCACGCCGCCATCGGCAGTCTTGCGGTGAGCCTGGCTTTGCCGGCCTTCGCCGCTCCGCTGCCACTGCTCAAGACCGCGCCGGCGCCGGTTCAGACGCATTCGGAAGCCCCGGCGAACGTCCTCAAGGTTGACCACAGAAGAGGTCATAACCCGCATCGTGGCTACAACAATCGTAACGGACGCCACTATTACAACGGGCACCGGGGTTACCGGAAATATCGCCAAGGCTATCGCCAGTATAACGGCTGGTGGTTCCCGCCGGCTGCTTTTGCCTTCGGCTTCGGCGTTGCTCCCGGCCCCCGCTATGCGGCCCCACCACGCTACGCAGCCCCCCCGCGCTACGCCGCCCCGCCTCGCTACGGCCGTGGCTACAGCCCCGCGCACTATCAGTGGTGTGGTCAGCGTTATCGGTCTTACCGCCCTGGCGACAACAGCTTCCAGCCCTATCACGGACCACGCCGTGTGTGCGTCTCGCCCTATGGGCCGTGATTCAAGCTGACGGCGACAAACATCGAGCCGGTCCTTTGGGCCGGCTCCTTTCATTTGCCTCAGCCGTCACCTCGACGGCTTTGAACGCAAACGGCGCTGAGGTCCGAAGGCCGGTAGCTTGCCGGTTGCTTCTTCCAGCCTTCAGAACATCCGGCTCCTTCCTTGCCGCGATTGACAAGTGCCCGGAAAAACTGCGAGACAGCGGCACATCTTCGACAGCCACGCAAAAGGTGTAGCCCGTGAAAATTTCAGACACCGATATTCTGCTTGTTCCAGGTTACGGTCAGACGCTGCCGGGCCATTGGCTGTTGCGCTGGCGCGACAAGATGCCGACAGCCCGGGTCGTGAAACAGGCAGAGCTGCATCGTCCGAACAAGAAGGAATGGCTGGAAACGCTGGTGAAAGCGGTTGATGCCGCCGAACGGCCCGTTGTGCTTGTCGCACACTCGCTTGGCTGCATCCTGGTTGCCCACGGTGCCCATGCGCTGAAGGACAAGATTGCCGGCGCCTATCTCGTCGCTCCTTCCGACTGGGACCGCGAGGGGCTGGTGGCGGAATTCGATGGCGGGGACTTCAAGCCCATTCCCGAACATCCGTTGCCCTTCCCCGCGCATCTTGTCGCCAGCCGGGACGACCCATATTGCGACTACGCCCGCGCCGAGCATTTCGCCAAGGTCTGGGGCACCACCTTCCAGGACGCCGGAGCCGCCGGTCACATCAACCTGGAAAGCGGCCACGGCCCCTGGCCGGAAGGCATGATGTCCTTTGCCCATTTCATGAAGAAGCTCGGCTGACGGCTGTCAGGTCCGTGCAGAGGAAGCGTCCATCAACGCTCCGAGGCGCGTGGCCACCCAATAGCTCACCGGAACGGCGATCGCGGCGCCTGTCGCCGCGCCGCCGACCAGCAGCAGAGCATTGAATGTGCCGACACCGTAGATCGATAACGGAACCAGTGCCCCAAGACCGGCAAGCGTCGGGCCGATGATGATGAACAGGATCATTGCCAGTTTCCACATGAGGATCTCCCATCGGGAAAGCGGCGGTTCTCCGTCCTGAGCCACAGCGGCAACAATGGTTGATTATGAGACATAATCAACTTTGCCGTTGAAGCTCAGAACCGTCGCGGTTTCGATATCTGAATACTTTCGCAATATCGAAACTATGACATTGACCCAGGTCAAGCTTCCGCAAGAAGAGCAAATCAATATCCGGCGGCGGGTCCTGTGCCCTGCTCCGCCAGCCAGGCCACTTCCTTGAGCGCAGCCCTGGCGGAATGATCAAGAAAGAGCGTATCGACGCCGTGTGACATCAACCGGAACCCCTGATTATAGGCTTCCTCGACCTTGTCGGCGTTGAGGCAGAATATCCCGGCAAGTTTCCCGGCCGCGAGCGCCTTTTCCGCAATCTCACCGGCAACTTCGCCGGTATGTGCCCCGTTCGGATCGAGCGAAGCGCCTTTCGACAGCGCAAGGGAAAGATCGCTCGGACCGACAAACACGCCATCAAGACTGTCGACGCTCAGGATCTCGTCCAGCGCGTCGATCGCGTCCTGGGTTTCGATCATGGCAAAGGCAAGGGTCTGTGCATTGGCGTTTTCGAGATACTGGTCCCGCGTCTGGCCGCTCAGCATGGCTGCCCGAAACGGCGACCAGCTGCGTTCGCCGATCGGCGGATATTTGACAGCCCGCGCAAAGGTTTCCGCGTCCCGAAGGGAATTGATCATCGGCGCGATGATGCAATCGGCCCCCATGTCGATCAGCCGTCCCGCAAGGGCGTTGTCACCGACGGGAATGCGGGCAATGCGGTGCGCCCCGGCAAGAGCAATGGCTGCCATCGCCTCGCACGCCGATGCAAAATCATACATGCCGTGCTGAAGATCGAGCGTAACCGCCTCGTATCCCGAGCGCGCAAACAACTCCGGAACCATGGGCGCGGACAATTGGGACCAGCCGGTAATGACGGCTTTTCCGGAACGCAACTTGTCGGCAAGAAAGGCATTATCTGACACGGGTCGTCTCCTCCGATAGAGGAGGTATCAAATCCGTCCGCCGACACAACCGCAAGCGCTGTTTTTGCAATTCTGGGAGCTTGGTTGACGCAAAGGGAGATGGGGATTTTCTTCTGCCAGGCTGGAAAAGCCCCAACTTGCCAATGATCACGCCCGTCAAAACAAAAACGCCCGCCGTTTCCGGCGGGCGTTTGAAACTGACAATCGAAGAAAGCTTCGATCAGCCTTCTTTCTGCAACTGGTCGACAGCCGTGTGCATCAGTTCGTCCATGGTGCGACGAATCTGATGATCGGACTGCTCGACCTTGTTTGCGTCGAAATCTTCGCGAAGCTTGCGGAAAACGTCTTCCTCGCCCGGCTCTTCGAAATCGGCCCGGACAACTTCCTTGGCGTATTCGTCGGCCTTCTCGCCTTCAAAGCCCAGAAGACCTGCCGCCCACAAACCCAGCAACTTGTTGCGGCGTGCGGTTGCCTTGAACCGCAGCTCCTCGTCATGCGCAAACTTGTTTTCAAACCCCTGCTCGCGCTTGTCGAATGTGCTCATACTCATCGTCTCCTGAACTGCGCTGATGCACTTCCCCCCATATGGGGCTGATTTGGTCTCTTGCATATCCCCGCAAGCCGATCAAATCAACGCAGTACGTACACTCATGCGTCAAAAGCATAACCGCCCTGCGAACTCTCCGGAAACATAAGATTGTACTTTTGCCCGGCTTCGGTTAAGTTCCGCGCCGCAAAACAGGGCCTGCTGCCTTCAAGCATCGGCCGGTTGACGACAAACGTCCCGGTGGATTTTCAGACAAGGTAAGCATGTTCCGTCAAAGGTTTCTCTAAAAGATACGGTATAGCCTATGAACCGCCGCCGGCGCATTTACGAAGGTAAGGGCAAGATCCTTTACGAAGGTCCGGAACCGGGAACCCTGGTTCAGCACTTCAAGGACGACGCGACTGCCTTCAACAACAAGAAACACGAGATTGTTGACGGCAAAGGCGTGCTCAACAACCGGATTTCCGAATATATCTTCAATCATCTGAATGCCATCGGCATCCCGACTCACTTCATTCGCCGCCTCAACATGCGCGAACAGCTGATCCGGGAAGTCGAGATCATTCCGCTGGAAGTGGTCGTGCGCAACGTCGCCGCCGGTTCCATCGCTACCCGTCTGGGCCTGGAAGAAGGCACGCAGCTGCCGCGCTCCATCATCGAGTTCTATTACAAGAACGATGAGCTCAACGACCCGATGGTCGCCGAAGAACACATCACCGCCTTTGGCTGGGCCACCCCGCAGGAACTGGACGACATGATGGCGCTTGCCATTCGCGTCAACGATTTCCTGTGCGGCCTGTTCCTGGGCGTCGGCATCCGTCTTGTCGATTTCAAGATCGAATGTGGCCGTCTGTTCGAAGGCGACATGATGCGCATCGTCGTCGCCGACGAGATTTCCCCGGACAGCTGCCGCCTGTGGGACATCGAGACCAACGACAAGATGGACAAGGACCGCTTCCGCCGCGACATGGGCGGCATGCTGGAAGCCTATCAGGAAGTTGCCAAGCGGCTGGGGATCATGATCACCAGCGAGCGTCCGGCGGGCTCCGGACCGACCCTGGTCAAGTAAGACGCGCTGCTGATGCAGTATTGACACAGGCCGGCGCAATCGCCGCTAACGGCCCTAACGTCAGTATTGCAACCAAAGGTATTGCAAACTATGACGCCCCCTTGTTCAACGAGGGGGCGTTATGTCTTTTAGATTTTCTTTCATTTTCAAAGCCGTATCGATTGCACTTCTGTGCGGCTTTCTTGCAGCCTGTCAAACCACGGGCCTGAAGCCCGGCAGCATATCCTCCAGCTTTGCACCCAAGGGTTGGACCAGCAAGCAGAACGGCAACAAGGCCGTCTATGTTTGTCTGCCATCCACCTGCAAATCGCCTGAAGTTGTCGTTGTGGGTCCGATCGAGGTCAAGGGCGACACGGAATCGGCCATCCGGCAAAACCTGATCTCTGCCGAATTGATGAATGCCGTCGGCAACATTGCGAACGTGGCCTCGAAGGGGCAGGTCCGTCTCAAAACCAATCGCCGTGTCGTCACCAAATCCTATTCCGGCTTCGACATGACTGCCAGGTACCGGACGGACAAAGGCAACGTCTATGTTGCCGCACGCATCATCATTCAAAACGACCGCGGCAGCACCGTTGCCTCCTTTGCGACATCAAGCTCCAGGGCAAAGACAAATCTCGACCGCTTCCTGAAGCAGACAACGATCAAACGCCTGCCGTAAATCGCAGGTTTTCTGCACACAGGCCTTTCGCAAATGGGGCTCCTCGTGTATGGGGAGCCCCAAAGTCATTCAACTGCAGAATCTGCAGTCTGCTGCGGGGATCCCAATCATGAAAGCACGTGTGATCGTCACCCTGAAAAACGGTGTTCTCGATCCTCAGGGAAAAGCCATCGAAGGCGCGCTCGGCGGCCTCGGCTTCGGCGACGTCGGCTCTGTTCGTCAGGGCAAGGTGTTCGATGTCGAACTGACCGGCACCGACAAGGAAGCCGCCAAGGCTGAACTGGAGCAGATGTGCGAAAAGCTGCTCGCCAACACCGTCATCGAGAACTACGCGATCGAGATCGCCTGACCGAAACTTCGACACCGGGGCACCACCGATGGATGACGATACCCGCACGGCCCTGATCTTCATGGCCACCAAAGCGGCGATATTCATCCTGGTGCCCGCAATCGCGGCCCTGGTTGCCGTACTTGTTCTGCTCTGAACCGACTGGATTGCCCACATGAAAACCGCAGTCATCGTTTTCCCCGGCTCCAACCGCGACCGTGACATGTTCCACGCCCTGGAACTGATCACCGGCACCAGGCCGCAGAGCGTCTGGCACACGGAAAGCACCCTGCCGGATGTGGATCTTGTGGTTGTTCCCGGCGGCTTTTCCTACGGCGACTATCTGCGCTCCGGTGCAATTGCAGCCCGCTCCCCGATCCTCAAGGACCTTGTTGCCAAGGCCGACAGCGGCGTCGCCGTACTCGGCGTTTGCAACGGCTTCCAGATCCTGACCGAGGCAGGCCTGCTTCCCGGCGCCCTGATGCGCAACGCCGGCCTCACCTTCGTCTGTCGCGAAGTCCTGATGGAAACGGTCAACACCGCGACGAGGTTTTCCTCGAAGTTCGAAAAAGGTCAGGTCTGGCGTTGCCCGGTTGCCCATCACGACGGCAACTACTTCGCCGACGCTGACACGCTGAAGCAGATCGAAGACAACGGCCAGGTCGTTTTCCGCTATGCGGGCGACACCAACCCGAACGGCTCCATCAACAACATTGCCGGCATCATGAATGCCAAAGGCAACGTTCTGGGCATGATGCCGCACCCGGAAAACCTGATCGAGCCGCTCAATGGCGGCCTCGACGGGCGCCTCCTGTTCGAAAGCCTGCTGGAAGCAGCCTGAAGCCATCCGGGAGGCGGACATGACGGACCTGACACTCGACAAGGACGCCAGAACCCGCCTCGCCTCCGAGATCAAGCATTATCTCGAAACAGACCTGGACATCGACATCGGCAACATGGATGCCGAATTGCTGATCGATTTCCTGACACCATCCCTCGGGGCCAGGTTCTACAACCTCGGCCTCAAGGACGCCCAGGCGCTGCTTGCCCGCAAGGTCGACGACATCAACGACGAACTCTACGCCCTGGAAAAACCGGTTCAGGATCGCGGTTGAGCTGCACTGGGCGACGTGGCGTTGGTTCGTACCGTCCACATTGATTTCCGCTGCGCCGGGCGCACCCTACCCCCAGCCTCCTTGTCATCCCCGCGAAGGCGGGGATCCAGTAACCGGCTACCTGGACCGCTTTGCCCATCCCTTCAGCCGAAAGCTACTGGATCCCGGTCTTGGCGCTCTGCGCCAAACCGGGATGACAAGCGGGGTTGGGAAAGTCGCAGTTGCCTGACCATCGAAGTGTGAACGCGGTACACTCTCGCGCTCAAATCAGCCTGCGCCTCACGAACCAAGTCCGCCCTCATCTCCCTTGTCATCCCCGCGAAGGCGGGGATCCAGTAACCGGCTGCCTTGGTCACATCGCATAATCTTGCCAGCTCCCGCGACTACTGGATCCCGGTCCTGGCGCTGCGCATCAAACCGGGATGACAAGCGGGGTTGGAAAACTCGCTGTAGCATGACCATCGATGAATGAATGCGGTCCCCACTCGCGCTCCAATCTGCCAGCACCTCACGAACCCGAGCCGCCCTAACCTTCCTTGTCATCCCCGCGAAGGCGGGGATCCAGTAACCGGCTGCCTGGACCGCATTGCCCATTCCTTCTGCCCTGAAAGCGACTGGATCCCGGTCTTGGCGCTCTGCGCCAAACCGGGATGACAAGCGGGTTGGGAAAGTCGCTGTAGCCTGACCATCGATGAGCGAAAGCAGTACCTCCTGCACTCCAATCCGCCAGCACCTCACAAACCCGAGCCGCCCTCCACCTCCCTTGTCATCCCCGCGAAGGCGGGGATCAAGTAACCCACTGCGTCGGTCACATCGCATTATCCTGCCAGCTCCCGCGACTACTGGATCCCGGTCCTGGCGCTTTGCGCCAAACCGGGATGACAAGCGGGTTGGGAAAGTCGCTGTAGCCTGATCATCGATCAGTGAATGCTGTACTCTCGCGCGCCCCAATCAGCCAGCGCTTCACGAACCCAAACTGCCCTAACCTCCCCTGTCATCCCCGCGAAGGCGGGGATCCAGTAACCCACTGCGTCGGTCACATCGCATTATCCTGCCAGCTCCCGCGACTACTGGATCCCGGTCTTGGCGATTTGCGCCAAACCGGGATGACAAAAACGGGGGCTAGTGAGGTTCAGCGAACAGACGGTTCAGGCCGCCTGGCTGCGCTTTTGTTTGGGGGAATAGCCGAAACGGCGGGAGAAGGCCCTGGAAAAGGCCGCCGGACTTGCGAAGCCGCAGAGGCTCGCGACGGCCTTGACCTGCCTGCCGGTTTCCAGCTCCGAGCGGGCAATATCCAACCGCCAGTTCGAGAGATAACCCATGGGTGTCGTCCCGACGAGTTCCTTAAACGTCACTGCGAACTGGGTGCGTGACATGCCGGCGGTTTCGGCCAGTTTTTCCAGCGTCCAGTGTTCTCCGGGCACCTCGTGGATTGCCACCAGAGCGGCTGCGATCCGCGGGTTTGCAAGACCGTTCAGGAGGCCGGTATCGGCCTTGCCTTCTTCCATGGCATGACGCAGCAGACGGATCACCACCACTTCGCACAAACGCTGGAAGGCAGCCTGTCCACCGCACCTGGGCATAGTCGCCTCCTCGATCAGCGGCGTCACGACAGCGGTGAGATATGGATCTTCCGACATCGGCACGGAAATGCAGTCCGGCAAGGCACTGACCAGCTGCCTGCCGACACCTGATATCGTGATCCGGGCAGCGACAAGCGACGTTTCGTCGGGGGCTGCTTCCATACCGGCACGCACGGCAGATCCGTCCCGCTCCGGGCAGAAAACCAGTCTCAGCCCTCTCTCAGGACTTTCATAGACCCTCAGGTTGGCATCGCTTTCGCTCCCGTCCGCTGCCAGTGAAATGTCAACCTGAACGCGGAGCCGGTCGATGAGCGAAGACAGCCGGTCCAGCCTTCCATTAAAGGACGTGCGATATGGGACCGACATTTCCGTACTCCTGAGCATATTTTTTGAATGTTTATAGCGCTTGCGTTCACTACCTTACAGCCATCCGCAGGGAAATGTGAAGCCTTGCCTAGCCAAATGAGGAAAACATGCTCGTTCCACGCCAACCGGTACCCGGCCTCACGGTCGAAACCCTGAGCTCAGGCACCTTTGATCTGTCCAAGGATAACGCCGACTTTGCAACGCTGGTAGTGTTCTACCGCGGCCTTCATTGTCCGATCTGCGCCACTTACCTTAAGGAACTCGGCCGTCTGACCGCCGACTTCGCGGCCAAGGGCGTCAAGACGATCGCTATTTCGTCGGACGACAAGGACCGTACGGAAAAGATGGCGGAAAAGGTCGGTCACGCAGATCTGCGCTTTGGCTACGGCCTGCCGCTGAGTGTTGCGAGGGAATGGGGACTTTATGTTTCAACCAGCCGCGGCACCACCTCGATCGGCATCGAGGAGCCTGCGCTGTTTTCCGAACCGGGCGTCTTTCTTGTCAGACCGGACGGCACGCTCTATTTCGCCTCCGTCCAGACAATGCCTTTCGTGCGTCCGCACTTCCAGGAAATGGTCGGTGCACTCGATTTCGTTCAAAAGAACGACTATCCGGCACGCGGCGAATATACCGGTGCAGTCTGACGGCACCTTGATACGGAATTGAAAACAAGGATGCCGGACACGGGCTGCATCGTGTCCGGCATCAAAAAAGACTCGCCAGGGGTAGCAGGTCCTTGTTTGGGGGGATCGCCAAAGATCTCCGCATCAATACCGGCCCTTGCGCCGGCTTTCGGTATCCCAGAAGGGGCGCATTGCCTCGGCAAGCGCAGCTTCCCGGGTCAGTCCGAGGTCCTCAAGGGCCGCGTCTGACAATTCCAGAAGTTCCAGGCGGGTCCGGCGCCTGACAAACCAATCCTTCAGATAGCTGAAAGCCGTTTTGGTAAAACCGCCGGGAATCCGGAGCCGCGATATCGGGCGCCCGGATATTGTTTCGATTGAACTCATTTGAGACATCTCCAGGGTGACAATTGCATCAATTGGGCGCATTGTTGCGCTACAATCATATGAATTGACTCCATTCGGGATGCAATATATTAAATTGTCACCATGACAAATTGGCACCCAGAGATTCCCGAGGGCCAAGGGCCCCTCTACATCCGCCTGGCAGACCGCATCGCCGAGGATATTGCCACTGGCGCGCTTGGTGCCGGTTCCAAACTGCCGCCGCAGCGCGACCTTGCGTATGATCTGGGTGTCACTGTCGGCACCATAGGACGCGCCTACGCCCTGATCCGACAGCGTGGCCTCGTCAGCGGCGAAGTCGGGCGCGGCACATTCGTGCTCGGCAGCACCTATGAACCGTCACTCGAAGAAGACACCAAACCGGACCTTGACCGGCCGACACAGCAGACCAACGGCTCCGCCGCGCATGACATGTCCGCCTCTTCGTGGACCCAGGGCGCGATGCACATGCCTAAGGATGTCGCCTTTGGCGGCACCAGGGTCATGGTGCCTTCGCCGGAGGCAATCCGCTTCGACAGCACATCCGCTCCCGAGATCGGCCAGGCCGGCGTCATCGGAAGGCTGACGGCAGACATCACCCGTGATGCCCCTTACGAAATTGCCAGCTACACCCGCTCCGTGCCGGAAAGCTGGCGCCAGGCCGGGCGGATCTGGCTGTCCCGTGCCGGCTGGCAGCCACCGGAAGGCAGCATCGTGCCGACGACGGGCGCCCAGGCGGCAATCATGGCAATCATCGCGGCAACGACCGCACCTGGCGATCAGGTCGCCTTCGAGGAACTGACCTACAGCTCGATCGCCCGTGGCGCGGCTCTCTCCGGCCGCAGGCCGGTGCAGATCGCGCGGGACGACGAAGGTCCCCTGCCCGAAGATCTCGCGAGGGTCTGCGCACAGAAACACCCGAAGCTGCTGTTCGTGATGCCGACCATGCATAATCCGACCCTCGGCATGATGGGTGAACAGCGTCGTGCGGACATTGTAACCATCGCCCGCCAGTACAATCTCTGGATCATCGAGGACGAGGTCTACGGTTCCTTGCGCGAAACCTCGCCGCCCCCGCTTGCCGCACTGGCACCGGAGCGTACCTTTCATGTCGGCTCGCTGTCCAAGTCCGTGACAGCAGGCGTGCGCGGTGGCTGGGTTTCCAGCCCGCTGTCTCATGCACAGCGGATCTACACCGCCCACAAGATGCTGACCGGCGGCATATCCTTTCTCCTGTCGGAACTGTCATCCCGGCTGGTTCTGTCCGGCGCTGCCGACGAATTCCGCCAGAAAATCCTCGCGGAAGTCTCCGCCCGTTTCGAACTGGTACAGAAATATCTCGGCGCTTACGACATGTTTGCCGCCGCCGACGCGCCGTTTCTCTGGCTGAAGCTTCCCGAACCCTGGCTCTCCGGCACTTTCAAGGCGGCGGCCGCTGCCGCCAATGTGCTGATTGACGATGAAGACGAGTTCAAGACCGGCCGATCCGGCAAGGTCTATCACCGCGTTCGCATCGGCATCACCAACCCGATGACCCGGCAGGAAACCGCGAAGGGTCTGCTGATCCTGCAAAATTTGCTGGAGGACAGCGGCGCCTGCTACGACAGTTTCGAATAGCGACCCTCTGAAGGCGGAGAAACATGTCTGAAACCAGCTTGCTCTTCTTGATCCTGCCAGCCTTCGCAGTCGTCTTCGCCCTGTTCTGGTCCGTGATCGTCTTTGTCATTGCCCATACAGGCGGCTGGGCGGGACTGGCAAAAGCCTACCCGGCCAGCCAGAAGCCGGAAGGCCGCACCTGGAGCTGGCGCACCATCCGCTTCGGTCTCTTCGGCAACTACCGCAACAGCGTGGATGTGACCCTGTCCGATGGTGGGCTCCACATGTACCCGATCTTTGTCTTCAGGATCGGCCACAAGCCGATACTCATCCCCTGGACCGCAGTCTCGGACGCATATCGCCGCGATCTCTGGTTTGCGCCAACGCTGACACTTTCAGTTCCTGTGACGGGAAACGACAATGAAAGACGGGTGTCCTTTTACGGTGCGGAGTTGGTCGAGGCGATCGAGGACTGTCTGAGGCGCAATGGCAACGGCAACGCTCTCCGCAGGTAAGCAAACCGCCGGTTTGCCTGCCTCGCACCGTTTGATACCGGAAACACGTTTTCCTTGTCCTGCACCGGCGCTGCTGACAATGTGAACCGACTACCGGGAGGTTGTGATGACAGGGTCTGTGCCTTTGTGGGTGAAACTGGCCGGCGTGGCAGCGGCTGTCTATTGCATTGCCGTCTTCGGAACCGTCTACCGCTACAATCAGTCCATCCTGGAAAGCGCCAGCTTCGCCGAAATCACCGGCGGTGGCTTCATCTACAACTACCGCATCGCCGACATTCGGGCGGGCATAACGGTTGGCCTCGTGAAACCCCTGCCCCTTGGCACCCGGCTCATTGCCGAATTTGAAAGCCCGCAAGGTGGCAAGATCGAGGTCGAAAAGGCCGTTTCCCACGCCAAGCGGAACTACAGCTTCGAAACACCGTCCCTCAGAGATGTTGAAGCCGAACGCACCTATGCGGCAGTTCTTCATGTCATCGACGCAAAGACGGGCGAGGAAATAGAGCGCCACGAAAAGGGTCTTAAATCCAGTGTCGCGCCGAAGGCGATGCCGTCAAAACCGCTAACCATCGGCCCCGGTTATCACGTCAATCCGGATATCCAGCCGGCGCCAAAGGGCTAGACCGGTAGCCGCCATGGTAAGTCCTTTTGCTATCGCGCGAAAAAAGTTTGCGCGGCACTTCTAAAGCCATTGTGCGGTGCAATCCGGCACACCATCTGCCAGCGACGTGTCCTCGGGATCTCCAAAATGACTGTCTTTGAAATTGCGCTCGGCCTGGTTCTCCTCGTGGCCGGTGGTGACGTGCTTGTGCGCGGTTCTGTCGGCCTTGCAAAGCGCTTCGGCATCTCCGAACTTCTGATCGGCCTGGTCCTTGTGGGCTTCGGCACGTCGACACCGGAACTGATGACGAGCGTGCTGGCGGCACTCAACGGATCTGCCGGCCTTGCAGTCGGCAACGTCGCCGGCTCGAACATCGCCAATATCCTGCTCATTCTGGGGCTGACAGCCGTCATCTCACCATTGCTGGTCGACCCCAAAGCGTTGCTGCGCGACGGTCCGGCCAACGCTCTGGCAGCTCTCGCTTTCACGGGCCTTGCATTGTCCGGCTTGATTGGACGGGAAGCAGGCCTGGTCCTGATACTCGCACTGGCGGTCTATCTTGTTGTCACCTACCGGATGGAAAAAGGCACGCATACGCCTTCGGCGGAGCTGCACAGGGGGGAAGTCCAGCTGGTCGCTCCCAAAGCCGGACAGCTGAACCTGCTACTCAATCTGGCGATGGCATTTGGCGGACTGGTAATGATCCTGGGCGGAGCACACTTTCTGGTCTCCGGAGCAACCAGCCTTGCGCAGGCTGCGGGCATCAGCGACGCGGTTATCGGCGTCACCATCGTCGCGGTCGGCACGTCCCTGCCTGAGCTGGTCACCTCGGTGATCGCAGCTCTCAAGCGTCAGACAGATATTGCTCTTGGCAACATCCTTGGCTCCAACCTCTTCAATATCCTGGGCATTCTGGGCATTACCGCGGTTATCACCCCCCTCCAGGTCCCGCAGGAAATCATGAGCTTCGACATCTGGGTCTTGTTGGGGGCTACAGTGATCCTTCTGGTCTTTGCCATGACGGGCGGCCGTATCTGTCGGCGCGAGGGCGCCATCATGCTCCTGGCCTATGCCGGCTATACAGGTTACGTCCTCCACAACGCCCTCGGGTGAACTTCCTCAGAAAGGCCGAACCTAGCGCAATGGGGAGATCTTCTCCTGCCAGCCCAAGCCGGCGGAGGCTTTTGCTCCACCGGCCAGAAGGACAACTTCAACGACTGCTTCTGATGGGGACCGCAATCGGGCGGATCGGCGAGCCGGTGGCGCCACGCAGTTTCAGCGGCGAGGTGATGAAGGCAAATTCATGCACCCCGTCCCTTGCCAGGTCTTCCAGCCACAGGAGCTCGATAAACGAGACCCCCTTCTGCGCCAGCAGATAGGAATGAACAGGTGCGAAATTGTCCGGGTTGGTGGACGGGAAACTTTCCAGACCCAGGTTATCCGCGCCCAGCACCATCGCCTTTTGCTCCTCGGCCAGCCACCTTGCGGCATCAAGGCCAAGCCCTGACTGGCTGAACAGCGCCAGTTTCGACCTGTCCGGCCAATGCTGCATCTGGCCGGTACGGATGAGCACCACATCACCTTCCTGCAAGCTGGTTCCCTGCGCATCCAGCGCGGTTTTCAGATCATCCACCGTAATGGCGTAGGACGCCGGCAGCACATCCACACCCTTGGCCCTCGCAACGTCGATCAGCACGCCGCGCGCAATGATGGGTGGATACTTGTCCGCACCGGATTTCGCCCACCCGCGCACACCCTGCGCCTCGTCGGCGCTAACGTTGTTCCAGATTTTCCCGTGAAATCCGAAGTGACTGAGCGTGTCGATATGGGTTCCCGTGTGGGTATTCATCGAAATCGCTTCGCTGGAATGCGAAAGGAGCTCCTTGCTGCCATCCCCGCGCGCCGGCGTATGAAGCATCATCATCTGGTAGGTCGGATCGCCGAAGGCGGCACTGCAACAATCTGGCATGCCGACAAAGAGATCAACACCGAGATCATAAATCTTGCCCGTATCGATGCGCTGCAAGATCTCCAACCGGGAGGCATCGCTCATCATGTTGAGCGTGCCGATCTCGTCTTCCGGTCCCCATGGACTTTCCCCCACCTGATCGCCTGCCGCGAAAACCGGTGAACCGGCAAGGGTCGCGGCCATGAGTGTGGCGGCAAAAAGCTTTCGGGTCTGATTCATCAAGTCTTGCACCAGTGGAATTCCTTCCTCTCAAAACCCCGTGCATGCAGGAACGACCGGCAAGGCGATTCCGTTCGTGGAGGATTGCTCCTCCACGTTTCAGCAGGACGGATTGCCTGACAGGGTTTTCGGTTTTCAGAACAGGCACATTCAAACGCGCCCGGCACGATTAGGACAATTGCCCTAAAATCGAATTAGGACAATCGTCCAAATCTGTCAAGGCCGCACCCAAATGCACTGAAACACCCGCATTGCAGCCATCTCCGCTTTGCCGGTGAGACTTTTACGAACCGGATTTTCCCTTGCTACCGGGCTTGAATTCGAACTTGTGCCGGTTGGAAGGCACTGCGCTGTCAGGTGGAAGAACGTCTGCAAGGCCAATCGCATCGCCCGCGTTCAAATTTGTCGAATTTCTTTGCACCGCAAGGCTCCCAAATTGGGGGACAATCTGCTAAACGGCGGCATCATCGTCTGCCCGTGCCGTCGCGGCCCCACCCATTGGCCAGAAACACTGGCCAAAAACAGTGAAACGTCATGATCCCGAACGACATCAAGATCACGCCCGACCTGATTGCTTCCCACGGTCTGAAGCCGGATGAATATGAGCGCATCCTGGAACTGATCGGCCGCGAGCCGACCTTCACCGAGCTGGGCATCTTTTCAGCCATGTGGAACGAGCACTGCTCGTACAAATCCTCCAAGAAATGGCTGAAGACCCTGCCGACCGAAGGTCCGCGCGTGCTTCAGGGCCCGGGTGAAAACGCGGGTGTGGTCGATATCGGCGATGGCCAGGCCGTGGTCTTCAAGATGGAGAGCCACAACCACCCGTCCTACATCGAGCCTTATCAGGGCGCTGCGACCGGTGTCGGCGGCATCCTGCGTGACGTCTTCACCATGGGCGCGCGACCGGTTGCGGCCATGAATGCCCTGCGCTTCGGCGAACCCGATCATCCGCGTACCCGTCACCTCGTCTCCGGCGTCGTTTCCGGTGTTGGCGGCTACGGCAACTCCTTCGGCGTTCCGACAGTCGGCGGCGAAGTCGAGTTCCATGCCCGCTACAACGGCAACTGCCTGGTCAACGCCTTTGCGGCAGGCCTTGCAAAATCGGATGCGATCTTCCTGGCCAAGGCCGAAGGCGTCGGCCTGCCCGTCGTCTATCTCGGCGCCAAGACCGGCCGTGACGGTGTCGGTGGCGCAACCATGGCTTCGGCGGAGTTCGACGATACGATCGAAGAAAAGCGCCCCACCGTTCAGGTTGGCGATCCCTTCACCGAAAAATGCCTGCTGGAAGCCTGCCTTGAGCTCATGGAAACCGGCGCGGTCATCGCCATCCAGGACATGGGTGCGGCCGGTCTTACCTGTTCTGCCGTCGAGATGGGCGCCAGCGGCGACCTCGGCATCGAGCTGGACCTCGACAAGGTTCCGGTGCGCGAAGAACAGATGAGCGCCTACGAAATGATGCTTTCGGAAAGCCAGGAGCGCATGCTCATGGTTCTGCGTCCGGAAAAGGAACACGAAGCCGAAGCCATCTTCAAGAAATGGGGCCTCGACTTCGCTATCGTCGGCAAGACCACCGACACGCTGCGCTTCATCGTCAAGCACCAGGGCGAAGTCGTCGCCGATCTGCCGATCAAGGAACTCGGTGACGAAGCTCCCGAATATGACCGTCCCTGGGTCGAGCCGAAAAAGCGCCCCGTTCTGTCCGCGTCCGAAATCGAGGAACCGGCGGACTATGCCGAAGCTCTCAAGACCCTGGTCGGCAACGCCAACGGCTCGTCCCGCCGCTGGGTCTATGAACAATACGACACGCTGATCCAGGGCAATTCGGCCGCGACGCCGGGCGGTGATGCCGGTGTCATCCGCGTGGAAGGCACCCGCAAGGGCCTGTCCTTCTCCGTTGACGTGACACCGCGCTATTGCGAGGCGGACCCGTTTGAAGGTGGCAAGCAGGCCGTTGCCGAAGTGTGGCGCAACCTGACCGCCGTCGGCTCCGAACCGCTGGCTGCAACCGACAACCTGAATTTCGGCAACCCGGAAAAGCCTGAAATCATGGGCCAGTTCGTCGGCTGCATCAAAGGCATCGGCGAAGCCTGCCGGGAACTCGAGTTTCCGATCGTTTCCGGCAACGTGTCGCTGTACAACGAGACCCACGGCGAAGCGATCCTGCCGACCCCGGCCATTGGCGGTGTCGGACTGCTTCCGGACGTCACGGTGCGCGCAGGTGCGGCCTTCGTAAACGAAGGTGACGCAATCCTGCTCATCGGTGGCAAGGGCACCCATCTGGGCGCATCCCAGTATCTCGCGGATATTCTGGGTCGTGAGGAAGGCGCTCCGCCGCCGGTCGACCTGGCGGCAGAAAAGCGCCGTGGCACGCTGGTTCGCCAGCTCATCGGCGCGGCCCGTCTGACGGCTGTACACGATATTTCTTCCGGCGGCCTGGGTGTCGCTCTCGCCGAGATGGCGATGTCCAGCGGCATCGGCGCAACGGTCAAGATCGATGGTCCGGCCCATGCCGCGCTCTTCGGTGAAGACCAGGGACGCTACGTCGTCACCGTTTCCCAGGACAAGGTGGAAGCCGTTCTGGAAGACATTCTGGACGGCGGTATCGACGTTCAACAAATCGGCACCACCGGTGGCACGGATTTGACTGTTGAGGGCATTCTCACCATATCCGTTGCAAACTTGAAAAAAGCGCACGAAGATTGGTTCCCGAATTACATGGCAACGGCATAAGCCGTTTGACCTTCAGGAACTTAACAACAGGACGGACGCACGATGCCGATGAACGCAAATGAGATCGAGACCCTGATCAAGGCGGCTTTGCCCGACGCTCAGGTCGAGATCCGGGATTTGGCTGGAGACGGCGATCACTATGCAGCGAATGTTGTCTCGGAATCCTTCCGGGGCAAAAGTCGTGTGCAGCAGCATCAGCTGGTTTACGAGGCACTGAAAGGCAACATGGGCGGCGCTTTGCACGCCCTCGCCCTTCAGACCAAGGCACCGGATTGAGTTGACACATTGCCGCGCAGGCTGCGCGAGCACTTGAATCTGCCGCCGGATCTCGCCAGATAGGCGGCAAAGAGACAAAGGACGGACCCATGAGCATCCAGGACTGGATCAAGAACGAAGTCGACACCAACGACGTTGTGCTTTTCATGAAAGGCACGCCGAACTTCCCGCAGTGCGGTTTTTCCGGTCAGGTCGTACAGATCCTTGACTATGTTGGCGCTCCTTACAAAGGCATCAACGTTCTGGAAGACGACGATCTGCGCCAGGGCATCAAGGAATTCACCAACTGGCCGACCATTCCGCAGCTTTACGTGAAGGGTGAATTCGTCGGCGGCTGTGACATCATCCGCGAAATGTTCCAGAATCAGGAACTGCAGGGCCTTCTCACCGAAAAAGGCATCGAGACCACTCAGCAGACCGCCTGAGCCGGCTGCAAGTTCCGATCGAGGCTTTCAAGGGGCGGTTCTACCGCCCCTTTTTCGTGTCTCAGAGGGTTCCCGCACTGGTGATAATCCGGAAATGGAGCGCCGGGCTGCGGCATGAAACGACCGGGATCCCTGACCGCAGGTGGCTCTCCGATCCCGGCTCGCGCTTCGCTTGTCCGGGATGACGATGGTGAGGGAGAGAGCCGGGCGACGGTTCAAGATGCGCTTTTTGGCGTGTTGAGTTGCGCCTCACCTTCCCGTCATTCCGGACAAGTGAGGCAACGCCGAACGCCGATCCGGAATCCAGACATATTTCGCGCCCGAGGCGCGGCCTTCCATTGAAATAAAGAGTTCGCTTTGCTCACGATGACATCTGGTTTCCGGATCGGCGCGCAGCTTCGCCGGACTTGTCCGGAATGACGGGTGCCATAAGGCACTCCGGAACCATTCGCCGGGTAAATCATAATGATGCCAATCGGGCTCAAACCCCGTCAAAACCACTTGGACTTGCACTTTATCCAATGTTAACCGGAATCGGTTGCGGTCGAATGCAGGCGCCATCTCGGCAAAAATTGCCGAATCACCTAAGCTGAACGCAAGGTGAATGCGGATTTCAGGGTGAGTACAGGTGCGTTCCGCCATTCTCCGACCATATCGCAGGGCTCCATCAAACAACGGAGCCGGGAAATGGGACCGGGGACAATGAACAAGATTGCAGTTGCTGCCACCTCCACTTTCGTTCTGGCACTTGTCGGAGCCGGAATCGTCATGTCCGGTGGCGTAAAGACCGACGGCGAACTGCGCCGCGTCGACTGCCAGGCGCTCACCATGTTCACACCAGCCAAAGCCAAGAGCGCCGAAGAACTTTGCGCCAACTACGGCGGTGTTGCACTGAAGGATGCCGAGCCCAGCAAGGAAGGCCTCGTAATCCTTGTCCGCAACCAGCCGATGGGCGGATTTGACGGAGAACACACCGTCCGCTGAATTCAGGCGCGCTTCAGGCTGAGCGTTCACTCGCTCAGCACTTGGCAGATGGTGACAGGCATCCCCTGAAACGTTGCGGCTTCCCGAAAAGATCTTCGAAACAAGAGCGGCAAAGGTCTTTGCAAGCTGGCCGACTTGAGGAATTCAGGTCTTTTGCTCAGTCATCCAACGTCGTAACCGCATGCGCTGCCACAGGCCCGGCGACATTGTGCAGGTCGACCGATCCGAGCGGGATCGAAGGCAGCCCTGCTTCCAGGGCCACTTCCGCCGTCGCAACGATCTCCTGCCCGATAACCTTGCCGTAATCCCCAAGTCGCGCCGCGATGTTGGCTGCATGGCCGATCACCGTGAAATCAAGCCGTTCCCTTGACCCGACATTGCCGTAGGTGACCTCACCAAAGGCGATGCCGATGGCACAGTGCATGGAGATGCCCTTTGTGTCCGGGTCTGGCACCTTCAGACGGCGAACGATCTCCTCGGCACTGGCAACTGCTTGCCGGCAGGCCTCTTCCAGGCCGACGCCCGCAGGGAAAATCGCCAGCACTGCGTCGCCAATGAACTTCAGGACCTCGCCTTCATGCGCGTTGACGATATCGGTCGTGACCTCGAAGAACCGGTTGAGTTCACCGACATAGGCTTGCCGGCCAAGCTCCGTTTCGAGCCTGGTGGAATGCCTGAGGTCGCAGAACAGGATCGCCGCGTCGATGACATCACCGTCCCCACGCCGGATATCGCCGCCTAGAACCCGCGCGCCCGTCCGCTTGCCCAGATAGGTTTCCAGAAGGGACGTCGCATTGGAGGTCAGCGCAAACACCTCGAAAAGCCGGCTGATAAGGGCCGAACATTCGAACACCAGTCCGAGGTTTGCCGTGGTGAAACCGGCAGGATGATCCGAAGCGAGGGTCATCACATTGATCCGCCCGTCGGAAAAAGGCAGCGGCATGGCGACATAGTCGGTAACGCCCTGCTGCCTCAGGTCTTCCATGATCGGGAAATTGAACTCGTCGGGGTTCGAATCGATCTTTTGCCGAATGCCTCCCAAACCGTCGGCCACATGTTGAAGCGGGCTCAGGCGAAAGGCCGGGCTCTCCAGTGTCTCGTAGGACGGAGCAAAGCTCTGCACGGTATCGTCGTCGCGCGTCCACACATAATGACGGCCGGCAATCATCGGGTGCAGTGACCATATCAGGATGCTGATTCGGCAGACGGCTATCCCGTCCTCCACCAGTTTCCGGCCAAGGGCGGCTGTTAGTTCTTCCGGCGTTTTCGCGGCCCAGGCTTCGCGCAGCAGCCAATCGACTGTCGGCCCTGTGATGTTCCCGACAGGCAGCGGATCAATCGGGGCGCCCTGAAAATCGACCCGGCTCGCCACACCCGGCATGAAGGCCACAAGTCCATCAACAGCCTTACCTTCCGGCAACGCATTGAGATAACTCCAGGCGCCGTTCTCCAGCGTTTCATTGCCGACACGGACGTGGCTGTAGCTAGCCGTTCCCTTGAACGGGCAGAAGGTTCTGCGCTCCGGAGCCGGTTCGAGGTCTGCCAGAACGTCGTCGCGCGGGAAATAGATCGCAGGTGCAAGCCGGGTTTCATACATCACCCGCGCCTTTGAAGACCGCGCCAGCAACTGGTCCCCCCGCCAGGCCGTCACTTCGCCGGCAAGCGGTTCCACAAGGATCCCGTAGTCGTTCGAGGTTTGCTGCGCGTGCACGGTCATGAAAAAAGAGATATGGAACACATGGCGAGCTGTCCAGTGCACATGCATGCGCCCCCTCTGCTCACACCTGTGTGGCGCGCCCCAGTCGCCGACACTTGCAAAAAACGCATAGGTGGTACCCGGGGCAGACTTCGTGGCAAGCCACGGTTTGACCTCAATTCGCGATTACGCGCTTGTGAGCAGCCAAGGTATGGAAATTGAGACCCCTGTCGGGTACTGAGATTGAATGCGCAACGTCTTGATCACATTGTTGATCTGCTTTTTTGCCGGGGTCACAACCGCCGCAGCCTACACGCATGTTCCAAAGAGCATTCGCGCTCTGGAACGCTCGATGGCGGTGGAAACGGACCTGGCCGCAAAGACGGTGCAATTTACCGCGCATCATGCCCAATGTTGCCAACCGGACAGCCAGACCGGAAAAACCACCAAACCCTTCGGGTGCGGCCCGGATTGCCTGTCTCATTTCTCCGTTGTGGCACTGCAATTCCAATCCGCGGTGACCGGGCCGGAAACCACGTCACCTCCCGTCCTGACGGACGCTCTGCCGTACGCGGAAGATCAACCTCCCATTAAAGGCTGACAATCCAACGGAACACAAAGTTCCGGCTTAGCCAACACTATTGGAAGGTTGAACGACATCTTGCCGGGGCACAATTGACCGGCATGAGAACAGTTCGCCTGAAAGACAGGAAAAAATCATGAGTCTTCAGGAAAACGGTACACAGGCATCCTATGCCGCGCCTGCATTTCGAATTCGGAAAAATCTGAACAGGAACAATCTCTTCATGTTCGGCTGCTGCCTGCTGATGGCGGTGGTGACTGGTCTGCTGATCGTTTCCGCACCGACCGGACTGACGGCTGGTGAAGCGTTGCTGCTGGCCGTGCCGATGTTCGGCTGCGTCGCCATGCATGTGATTCTGCATCGTGTCATGGGCAAGCCGTGCCATGCGCACGCACGAAAGGAGGCCGATCATGTCTAGAAGACCATTCGCTTTTGCACTTGCCGGTGGGTTCCTGGCCTTGTCCTCGGTCGCCTGGGCTGCGGAAGACAACACCATCACGGTCTACAAGTCACCCTGGTGCGGTTGTTGCGAGCTGTGGACCGAGGCCGTCGAGGCTGCCGGCTACAAGGTCGCCGTTCACGATATGGAAGACCTGAGCTCCATCAAGGCGCAGGCAGGCATTCCGGATGACATGCAGGCCTGCCACACGGCGGTGACCGGCGGTGACCGGAAATACATCATCGAAGGACACGTGCCGCTGGAAGCGGTTGAAAAAATGCTGTCGGAGCGTCCGGACATTCGCGGTATCGCGGTTCCGGGCATGCCCCAGGGGTCGCTCGGCATGGGCGACGACCCGACGGCGCAATACACGGTTTACACCCTCGGCCAGAATCCGGCCGATCCTCCCGTCCCTTATCTAGAAACAGGCCAGTAGCCTTCAAATGACGAACCTTACAAGAAGATCATTTCTTGCCGGGTCGGCGAGCCTTACAGGGCTCGCCGTCAGCGGCTGTATGACGACCGCTCCCCAGCAGCCACTTGCCCCCTGGCAGGATCCGTCCGTCCTTGCCATGTACCGTGCGATGCCGGAAGAGCAGTTTCCGATCCCGGCTCCGGATTTGAAGAAGGTACCGGAACGCTACTACCGCAAACAGGTCGATTATCAGACCAGCGAGAAGGTCGGTACGCTGGTCGTCGATACCAGCAACTACTACCTCTACCTCGTCCAGGAAAACGGCAAGGCGATGCGCTACGGCGTCGGCCTGGGTCGTGCCGGGTTCGAATGGTCCGGCCGTGCGCGGATCGCCCGCAAGGCCGCCTGGCCCAAATGGACACCGCCGGAAGAGATGATCCAGCGGCAGCCGGAACTGGAAAAATGGAGCTGGCGTAACGGCGGCATGCCCCCGGGCATCGAAAACCCGCTGGGTGCAAGAGCGCTCTACATCTTCCAGGGCAACAAGGATACGCTCTACCGTATCCACGGCACGGGCGAATACTGGACCATCGGTTCTGCCGTTTCCAGTGGTTGTGTCCGCCTGATCAACCAGGACGTCATCGATCTTTACAGCCGGGTTGCTGACGGATCCCAGATCGTCGTTTTGTAAGGTTCAAGACACGCTTGCGGAAAAGGGGCCGGCCAGCCGGTCCCTTCGCCATCTCCAGCCATCAGCAATGGCTGGTGCGTCCGCTGCCTGGTATCAGCCTGTAATGGCTTTCAGTTCCAGAAAGTCTTCCAGGCCGAATTCGCCATATTCGCGGCCATTGCCGGACTGTTTGTAACCGCCGAACGGCACATCCCAGTCCGGGCTGTTGCCGTTGATATAGACGCTGCCTGCGCGCAGTTTGCGGGCTACGCGCTTCGCTCGTTCCGGATCGCCGGTCTGGATGTAGGCGGCAAGGCCGTAAGGCGTATCGTTGGCAATCGCGACAGCCTCCTCTTCCGTGTCGAACGGGATCATCACCAACACGGGCCCGAAGATCTCGTTACGGGCAATCGACATCTGGTTGGTAACATCGGCAAACACTGTCGGCTGAACGAAATACCCTGTCTCGAACCCCTTCGGTTTGCCTGGACCTCCGGCAACAAGGCGGGCACCGTCTGCCAGACCGCGCTCGATATGACCCTGGATCTTTTCGTATTGCAGGTCACTGATCACCGGCCCGATGTGATCTCCCTCCTCCGCCGGATCCCCGACCTTGGTTTCCGCCGCAATCTTTCCGGCAAGCGCAATAGCCTCGTCATAGACGCTTCGCTCCACGAGCAGACGGGTCGGTGCATCGCAGGACTGGCCCGTGTTGGAAAAGCAGCCCGACAGCGACGTGCGCAGGGCCGTTTCCAGGTCCGCATCCGCAAAGAGCAGATTGGCCGACTTGCCGCCGAGCTCCAGAGCAACACGCTTGACCGTCGGTGCAGCATTCTGACTGACCGCGACGCCGGCACGGGTCGAACCGGTAAAGGACATCATGTCGATATCCGGATGCGAGGACATTGCAGATCCGACGCCCGGTCCATCGCCATTTACCAGATTGAAAACACCAGCCGGGCAGCCGGCCTCATCCAGGATCTCGGCGAAGAGAAGCCCGGAGAGAGGCGCAATTTCACTTGGCTTCAGCACCATGGTGCAACCAGCGGCAAGCGCGGGCGCGACCTTTGCCGCAATCTGGTTGATCGGCCAGTTCCAGGGTGTGATCAAGCCACAAACGCCAATCGGCTCGTGCCGCAGCACGCTGCCGCCACGCGGGCTCGGACGTTCGAACACATGATGCTTCAGGGCTTCCAGTGTCGCTTCCAGGTGGCCGGATCCGGCAGGTGTCTGGCTGCCGCGCGCAAAGCTGCGCGGCGCCCCCATTTCAAGCCGGATCGCTTCGTCCATTTCCTCCGACCGGCGTTGGTAGATCGCGATGACACGCTCAAGAAGCGCGGCACGTTCCTCGACACTTGTTTCCGACCAGCCTGCAAAAGCGGCCTTGGCTGCAGCAACCGCCTTGTCCACATCGGCGGCACTGCCCAGGGAGATCACGGCAACCGGCTTTTCCGTCGCCGGGTTGATCACCTCGAGCGTTTTTGCCTCGACCGGATCGACCCAGGATCCACCGATATAGAACTGCCGCTTTTCAATCATCCGCCTGCTGCTTCCCGTCTGTTCAGTTTCATGTCGTCGCCACTTCTTGGCGTAACCTCATATCCGGCTTCTTCCGGCTCCTCGTCAACCATCTCATCCGGAAAACCCGGTGCCCGGATATCAAGACCGGTTGCATCTTCAAGGCGTTTGATGATGTTGGGCGACAATTCCCGCGGACCATAGCGGTCGATCCCGTCTGCAAAAATCCGGTTGAGAAGCGGCGACACTTCCAGCGGAACCTGATGATCGTCTGCGATTTTCTGGAACAGGCCGATGTCCTTGGCAACAAGATCCATGGTGAAGGAGATGTCGCGCGAGCCGTTGAGGATGACCTGGCTCTCCGTTTCATGGACAAACGAATTACCTGAGGAAATCCGGATTGCCTCGTAAGCCGTGCCAAGATCCATTCCGGCTGCCTTGCAGGTGGTCAGCGCTTCGACCAAAGACACCAGATTGGCCGTTGCCAGATAGTTGGTGACGACTTTCAGAACAGATGCCGAGCCGATCTCGCCGGTGTGCAGCACGCGCCGCCCCAGAACGGTCAGGAGCGGCAGCATGCGCTCGAAGGTTTCACGCGGACACCCGGCAAAGATCGAGATATTTCCGGTAGCAGCCCTGTGGCAGCCGCCCGAAACCGGGCATTCGATCGCCTCCGCCCCTCTGGCGACAACAAGCCCTGCCAGACGACGCACTTCGCCGGCATCCGTTGTCGACATTTCCGCCCAGATCCTGCCCGGGCCAATACCTTCCAGAATACCGTCCGGACCTTCCACGACCGCAGCACAGGCTGCCGGACTGGGCAGGCAGGTGATGACGACATCGCAGCTTTCTGCAAGCTCCTTCGGGCTTTGGCCGCGTAGGGCTCCCCTGGCCGCAAAGCTTTCCATAAGCAGCGGATTGAGGTCCAGCACCATGACCTCAAGACCATTGCGCAGCAGGCTGCCAGCCAGTTTGCCGCCGACATTGCCCAATCCGATGAAACCGACCCGCATGAGAAGCGCCTTTCGTGAAACAGGGTTTGATGCCTTCACTTTGCGCCTCGCCTATGAAATAGAGAAATGATATTAATTCAGCTAATTACCAAACTATTTTTATGAATGAAGAGAATGTCGGCACTCCCCAATCTCGTATGGCTGAGAAGCTTCGAAGCCGTCAGCCGGCTGGGCGGCTTCACCGCAGCGGGCGCGGAACTCGGCCTCACCCAGGCCGCTGTCAGCACGCACATCAGCGCACTGGAAACCCAGCTCGGCCATCAGCTTTTCCAACGCACGACGCGAAAGCTGGAGCTTACCGCCAGCGGCCGGGCTTATCTGCCGTCGGTACGCAAGGCCTTGCAGGACCTTGCCGTCTCCACGGACAGCCTCTTCGGCAACCGAACGGCCGGCTCCGTAACCATTCGGGCGCCGATTTCCGAAACTGTTCTCATCATCGCCCCTGCCCTGGCAGCATTTCAGAAGACCCATCCTGAACTGGACATTCGGCTCTTGTCGGCAATCTGGGCCGACACAGCCCTTGAGACCGGCACCGACATCGAGATCCGCCTCGGCACAGGCAATTGGCCAGGTGCGCATGCAGAACCGCTGGGACCGGAAAAGATCGTGCCGGTGTGTCATCCGGGGCTGGCCGAGAGATTGAAGGAACCGGCGGATCTGATGGATCTTCCACGCATTCACATTCTCGGCTTCGACGATCACTGGCCACGTTTTTTCGAAGCTCAGTCCCTCACGCAGCCATCCGGACACTCGGGCGTCACCGTCGACACCTCCCTCGCGGCGGTTGAACTGGCGGCTGCCGGCGGCGGTGTCGCCCTGCTGCTGAGCAAGGTTGCAGCCCGGCTGGCGGGAAGCGGACGGCTGACGACCCCTCTGGACCCGGGGCTGCCTTCCATGCGCACCCATTACCTGCTGAACCGGGACAATTCCTCTCCGCGAAAACCGGCGGTTCAACGGGTGGAAACCTGGCTGCGAGACCTGTTTGCAGCATAGGCCGGTGGCTATTCCGGTCAGGTCAAACGCTCACCTGCGCGCTGGAAGTGGGCAAGAGGCTCATATCGTTTTCAATAGATGCACGTCTCCGCGCTCACAGGCCTCACCCCAGCGAAAAACCGATAAGATATTGAAATACATTTCTTTTTAGAAGTCCAATCGCAAGGCATACTGGATCCCGGTCTTGTCGCTCGTGCGACAAACCGGGATGACAAGCCAAGGACGTGTGACAATGACGGAGCAGGCTGAGCTGCGAGATCATCCCTTTCCGTGCCACACCCTCGTCATGCCATGGCTCGACCATGGCATCCATGCCGATGCAACACGACACGGCAACGCCTATCCATTTGGAAAGGCCGCGGAGTGGATTGCCGGATTAAGTCCGGCAATGACGGGGAGCGTGGGGGATAAGGAATAGGGCTATCTGAACGCCGTTGTTACCGCGGATGCGCCTCAGAAGATCACTCCGCTGCGAACAGCTTTGCCGTCATCGCCAGGCTTGCGCCACAGGGCTCTTCGGCTTCGCCGCTCACCTCTACCCCGCCCTCGGCAGGGCGCAGGTTGACGAAGTCGTAGAGCGAGCGGTCGAGGAGATGCGACGGCCGGGTGTGGCCGAGGGCGCGGGCCATGACACCAAGGCGGCCGGGGGTTGCCTTTTCCCAGCCCTGCAGCATGCGTTTGACTTCCTCGCGCTGCAGGCCGTCCTGCGAGCCACAGAGATTGCAGGGAATGATCGGGAACTGCATGCCGTTGGCAAAGCGTGCGATGTCGCTTTCAGCAGAATAGGCAAGCGGTCGGAGCACCAGAAGATCGCCCTCGTCGTTGATCAGCTTGGGCGGCATGGAGGCCAGACGGCCACCGTGGAAGAGGTTCATGAAGAACGTCTCCAGAATATCTTCCCGGTGATGGCCGAGCACGATGGCCTCGCAGCCCTGCTCCCGTGCGACCCGGTAGAGAATTCCGCGGCGCAGGCGCGAACACAGCGAACAATAGGTGCGGTGTTCGGGGATCTTGTCGGTCACAATGGAATAGGTGTCTTCGCGCACGATGATGTGCTCGATACCGTTGTCCTCGAAGAATTTCGGCAGGATGTCCGCCGGAAAACCGGGCTGAGCCTGATCCAGATTGCAGGCGATCAGGTCGACCGGCAGCAGACCACGCCATTTCAGTTCGATCAGCACCGCCAGCAGCGTGTAACTGTCCTTGCCACCCGACAGGCAGACCAGCCACTTCGGCCGCTTTTCCTGGGAAGCCCCTTCCGGCAGCATCCCGAAGTCGGCAATCGCCTCACGCGCCTGGCGCAAGAGGCGCTTTCTCAGCTTCTTGAACTCAACGCTCGCAGGTGCATTGCGAAGCAACGCGGGTACGTCGATGTCGGTACTGTCGGCAATATCGTTCATTTGAGAAGCTCGGCGGCTTGTTGGGTTCGCTGTCTTTGCGCTGACATAGCGGATCAAGGCTGCCGGGAAAAGGGAAAAGCCGTGCGTATCAGGGGATGGCAGTTCGCTCACTGGAGCTGTTCTTGCCACTTCTCTGCATATTGCTTCAGCCGAGAGAGACGTTCGCCGCCGCGTCCGCGTGGGCCAGCCTGCGGCCGTTTTTCCGTATCACCGTCCGCCACCAGCAACGCGGCGCCGATACTGGTTCCGGTGAGCGACCCAGCCGATGCTTCAACCGGCCGCCCGGTCGCAACCTCCAGCATGTCAAGGTAAAGCCCGTTCTGAGCGAACGGCCCCTCCACAACAATTGGACCTTCTGCACCGGTCATCGCCAGGCACTCCGCCGTCACCAGCGCCAGATAGAAGGACAGAGCCGCAAAGCATTCGCCGTCGGTCAGGAGCGATTCATCCACGCTCCAGTGATACTCGCTGTCCTGGAAAGGGCCGGAGCGTGGGTCGACAGCGGGAAAAAGCATGATCTCGCGAGAAAGCACGGTATCAATCTGTTCTTCCGAACAGCCCTTCTCACGTCCCTTCAGGATCATGTCGAACTCACGTCCACCCATGAACCTTGCCGAAGGCACGGGATCCCCGAAAGCGTTGACGTTGATCAGCGTGTCGCGGGACGGATCGAGGAGCACCCGGCCGCCGCCTATCGCCAGCACGATCACCCAGGTGCCGGTGGAGACGACCGAAAACGGAGGCTGTCGCAGGATCAGATGCGGATAAAGCGACGCGTTGGAATCGTGAATGCCGCAGGCGACCGGAATATCCTTCGGCAATCCGGTCCGGGCCACAACCTCCGGCAGGACCGACCCGAGACGATCACCCGCCTTGCGCACGGGAGCCATCTTCTCCTCCAGACCGAGCCGGTTCACTAACGAGGAGAACAGGTTTTCGGACGGGCACCACAGGTCGGTATGACAACCGAGCGAAGTTACCTCGTTGGAAAGAACCCCGGTGAGCTTGTAGGTCCAGTATTGCGGATAGGTCAGAACCGTCGCCACCCGGTCAAGCAGACCCGGGTCCGTTTTCAGTTGCCAATGGAGTTGCGCCCCCAGATTGAGGCCCATGCCGAGCCTGGGTGACCCGGTTTCCGCGAAGTCCGGCCGGATCACATCATAGGCGGCCGCCAGGTCGTCCGGGCCGGCGAATTCATAGTCCAGCATCGGCGCGGCAAGGCTTCCTTCCGCGTCCAGAAGAACGGCGCTGGCACCATGCGTCGTCACCGACAGGGCATCGATACCATGGGCCTTGTGCAGCTCCGCCAGCGCGTCGCAGATGAAATCCCAGTGGCCTTTGAGGTCGAAATGCGGATAGGGCGGCCCCGGCAGGACCGAGTTGGGGCGCGTCAGAACGCCAAGTTCCCTGCGCTGGTCCAGATCGACCACGGCGACCTTGGCGTTGGTCTTGCCAATATCGATGACGCCCACATTCCGGATCGCTGCCATCAACGCTCAATCCATGTGAAAAACGGTTGTGAGCGGTGTTGCCACTGGTTCGTTGTCCGGTTTTGTCGCCATCACATCGGCCATATGTGCCCACCATTTCCGCATCACCGGGTGGTTCGGCAGATCGTTCATCTTGTGGCCTTCCTGGCGCCAAAGCACGCCGAAGAGGATGTCGGTCTCGGGATCCAGATGAATTGAATAGTCGCTGATGCCTGCGTCTTTCAACAAGGCCACCAGTTCCGGCCAGATTTCGTCATGGCGCTTCCGGTATTCCGCTTCCATGCCCGGATTGAGCTTCATCTTGAAGGCATATTTTTCCATGGTTCAGGCCTTCCGCTTTGCGAGAACCCGGTGGGCGATGCGCGGCAAGGCAATGACGGCAATCAGCAGCAGACCGATGAAGATCGACATGACGATGCCCGGTACGTTGAGCAGGCCAAACCCGAAGGTGACCATGCCCATCACAAAGGCGGCGATCACCACGCCCGGAATAGAGCCGGAGCCACCGAGAATATTGACGCCGCCCAGCACCACCATTGTCACGATCTCAAGCTCCCAGCCGAAGGCAATCGATGGTCTTGTCGCCCCGAGACGCGAGGTCAGGCATATGGCGGCAACACCCGACATAAGGCCCGTGAGCAGGAAAAGTGCGAATTTGACCCGCGGCACGCGAATACCGGAAAAAAGCGCGCCGACAGGGTTGTTGCCGACGACATAGACCGCGCGGCCAAAGTTCGTCTTGTGCAGGATGACGGCAAAGACTATGGCCAGCAGAGCGAACAGGACGAACTCGAAAGAGATCACCCACCAGGCGTAGCCCTGCCCGAAAAAGGCAAAGTCGGACGGATAGCCGGTGTAGGCCTTGTCGCCGAGCACGATATAGGAAATGCCGCGGAACAGGCTCATGGTGCCGATGGTCACCACGATGGACGGCAGGCCGAAGCCCGTCACCAGAAAGCCGTTGAAGGCACCGCACAACAGCCCTGTGCCGAGGCCGATCAACACCAGAACCGGCGTATCGGCCCCCATCTGGACGGCAAAGCCCATGGCCGTGGACGAAAGTGCAATGATCGAGGCAACCGAAAGGTCGATCTCTCCGGAGATGATCAGAAGCCCCATGGCAAAGGCGATCATCGCCTTTTCGGTGAAATTGAAGGTCGCGTCGGAGAGGTTCCACGGATCAAGGAAATAGGGCGAGGCAAAGCTGTTCAGCGTGAAGACGGCGACGGCGACCACGAGTAGTAGCAGTTCCCAGCTCACCATAAACCGCTGCAGCGGCGACTTCAGCCTGTCCGGAATCTGACGCCCCTGCGCGCCGGTGTCTGGGGTGGCGAGGCTCATGCTGCGTGCTCCGCTTTTTTCAGGATCACCCGGCCCTTGGTCCGGTTGGACGTGGCGTTGAAGGCTACGGCGATGATGATTGCGCTGCCGGAAATCGCGAGTTGCCAGAAGGGCGAGATATTGATCACCGGAAGGGCGTTCTTGACGATACCGAGGAACAGCGCACCGAGAAGAGCCCCGCCGACAGACCCGATGCCGCCTGCAATCGAGATCCCACCGATGACGCAGGCCGCGACCACCTCAAGCTCGAAGCCGCCGGCGATATCGACATAGGCAACGGCATAGCGGGCAACCCAGAGATAGCCGGTGAGGCCGGCAAGCGCGCCGGAAATGACATAGGCCGCGCATTGGGTAAGGCCGACATTGATGCCCGTATAGACCGCCGCATGCGGATTGCCGCCAACGGCAAAGAAAGCCCTGCCAAGTGGTGTCCGCCCGACCAGAACGATAAACCCGATCACGACTGCGATCGCGATCCACGACAGAACCGGCAGGCCAAGCACGACCTCACGCGGGAAGGCCTTGAAGGCGTCACTCATTTCATGGGCGTTGATCCACTCCCCGCCGGAAATGACGAAGATGATGCCCCGGTAGATGGTCATGGTGCCAAGGGTGACGACAATGGGCGGAATATCCAGCTTCCAGACAAGCAGTCCGTTCGCGAGCCCCATCAAGGCCCCAAGACAGATCGCCAGGGCCAGGATAACCGGCACCGGCAGACCGGGCATGGCCATGTTGAGCATGGCAACCACCATGCCGGTGAGCGCAAGGTTCGCGGCGACTGACAGATCGATACACCGGGTGAGGATCACCACCATCTGGCCGAGAGCCAGAATGATCAGCGGAGCCGTGTCGTTGAAGACATTCGCCAGGTTGGACGGCGCGACGAAGCCGGGAAAGCGAGTGGCGATAGCGAGAACCAGAACCAGGATGGCTCCGGCGAGAATGGTCTCGCGCGATTTCATCAGCGAGCGGATCATGTGCGCACCTCCGTGATGCCGGCAGCCGCCCGCACCAGATGTTCGGGCGACAGGTCAGCGCCTTCAAATTCGGCGGCGATACGCCCCTCCCGCATGACAATCACCCGGTCGGACATGCCGAGAATTTCCGGAATTTCGGACGACACCATGATGACCGCCAGACCTTCGGCGGCCAGTTCCGCCATGAATTCATGCACCGCGGCCTTGGACCCGATGTCGATGCCCTTGGTGGGTTCGTCCAGGATGATCACCCGAGGTTTGGTCGCAAGCCATTTGGCGATGACAACCTTCTGCTGGTTGCCGCCAGACAGTTCGCCAATATCCTGGTCAAGAGCTGCTGCGCGCAAGTCCAGCCGCCGCGTGTAGTCACGGGCCAGCTTGAATTCCTCCGCAAGCCGCAGGAACCCCTTGCGCGAGGTTTCCTTGAGCGACGGCAGCGAGACATTCTGGAAAATGGGCAGGCCCTTGATGGCCCCCTGTTTGCCCCGATCCTCCGGGACATAGACGATGCCCTGCCGGATGGCCTCGTTCGGATCGCGAATGACGGCGATCCTGTCGTCTATCCGGATTGCCCCTTTGGAAGGCCTGGTCACGCCGAACAGCGCCTGCATGAATTCGCTGCGCCCGGCCCCCACAAGGCCGTAAAACCCAAGGATCTCTCCCGCACGAAGCGTGAAGCCGATGTCCTCGAATTCCGTCGGGTGGCAATAGCCGACAACCTTCAGCACTTCCTCACCCAGTTGCGGTGCCCGTTTCGGGAAAACCTGGTCGACCGACCGGCCGACCATGAGCTTGACCAGCTCCTGTTCGGAAACAGCCTCGATCTTGCCCTTGCCGACCATCTGGCCGTCCCGGAAAACCGTGTAGCGGTCCGCGATGCGGAAGATCTCGTCAAACTTGTGGCTGATGAAGAGGATCGCCTTGCCTTCGGCCTTCAGGCGTTCCACCAGCTCGTAGGTTTCCTCGATTTCCTTGTGGGACAGCGAGGCGGTCGGCTCATCCATGATGACGATCTTGGCGTCGATGGAGAGCGCCCGGGCAATCGCCACCAGGTGCTTGTTGGCAATACCGAGATCCTTCAGCGTGACATTCGGATCGATCCTGGCGCCGATCCGGTCGAGCAGCGCTTGTGCCTTGCGCAGCATTTCCTTGCGGTCAATCAGCCCGAAACGGGTTTTCGGCGCATGGCCGATGAAAATGTTTTCTGCCACCGACAGATCATCGAAAAGGACAGTTTCCTGATGGATCGCCGTCACCCCTGCCCGGCCCGCGTCCTGGGCAGTGGGAAAGGAGACCGGTGTGCCATTGATCGCGATTGCGCCCTCGTCCGGCTGATAGATGCCGGTCAGGATCTTCACGATGGTGGATTTACCCGCGCCGTTTTCGCCTACCAGGGCAGTAACTTCCCCCGGGAACAGCTCCAGCGATACTTCGGAAAGCGCCTTCACGCCCGGGAACGACTTGGAGATACCGCTGAGCGTCAGTACCGGCCCCGCGCCGTCTTCCGTTTGCGGATGCGTGTCCGCTATGCCCTGCGTGTTCGCAAGCATGACCATTTCCCGGAGCCTGGAGTTTCGTTGCTGGTTTCAAAGACCCGGTGCGCATGGCACCGGGTCTGACATGTTTCTATCGTCCGGTCCTGGCGACCAGCTTAGAAAATGTCCTTGAAGTCGTCGATGTTGGAGCTGTCATAGACGAACGGGTCCGCCATCGCGCCTTCGTTGCTGTCGTTGAGCGTCAGCGTGCCCATACGTCCCATCGGGATTTCCGCACCCGGCTTTGCTTCCGCGGCGCCGGTGGACAGGTTGTAAGCCAGCATGGTTGCCGAATAGCCGAGATCGATCGGGTTCCAGATGGCGAACGACTTGGATGCACCGGACGCGAGGTGGCCAGCCATTTCTGACGGCAGGCCGAGCCCGGTCACGTTGATCTGACCGGCTTTTTCGGCGTCGGAGACCGCCTGAGCGGCCGCAACGATACCCACGGACGTCGGCGCGATGATCGCCTTCAGGTCCGGATAGGTCTGCATCAGGCCCTGGGCTTCACGGTAGGACTTGTCGGCAAGGTCATCACCATAAACGGTCGCGACCACGTTGATGCCCGGATAATTGTCCTTCACCTTGTTCATTTCCTCGATCCAGATGTTCTGGTTCGTGGCGGTTGCGGACGCAGACAGGACGGCGACATCACCGCCATCGGGCAGATGATCGGCTGCCAGCTTGATGATCATGTTGCCGATCAGCGGATTGGACGACGGATTGAGGTGAAGCTGGCGACCTTCCGGCGCAACGCCGCTGTCCCAGGAAATCACGGTAATGCCGCGGTCCATGGCTTTCTTCAGTGCCGGAACCAGGGCGTCCTGATCGTTGGCGGAGATTGCAATGGCATCCACTTTCTGGGCGATCAGCGCGTTGATGACCTCGATCTGACCTTCTGCGGTCGTGTCGGTCGGGCCGGTGTAGATGATCTCGACATCACCGAGTTCCTTGGCGGCCTCTTCAGCGCCCTTGGCGGCAGCTTCAAAGAAGCCGATGCCGAGTGCCTTGACGACAAGGGCGATGCGTTTTTCCGCGGCACTGGCCGGTGCGGCGATGCAGACGGCGGCGACTGCTGTTGCCGCCAGAAGTGACTTGAGCAATTTCATGGTCTTCCTCCCTAAAGTGCTGCCGGCCCCTCCCAAGGTCCGGACAGTGTGCCGGCTACCCGTTCGAGGTTGCCTTGGTCTGTGCGGCGCTTGTTTCCGCCACGATCAGATGGATGTCGGCCTGTTCCAGCATGTTGGCCGCGCTGTCTGGGATCCTGTCATCGGTGATGACGGTGGAAATCCGCTCGAGCGGGCACAGGATCAGGCTGGAACGTGCGCTGAATTTCGACGAATCCGCCAGAACCACCAGTTCATCCGCCTGGCCGATCAGCTTCTGCTCGGCCTGAATGAGCAACGGATCTGCCTCCATGAGCCCAAGCGGCCCAAGCCCCTGAGCGCCCATGAACATGCGCGTCGCGTAGAAGTTCCGGGTCACGTCATTGTCGAAGGGGCTCAGGATGATGTTCTGTTCGCGATAGATCACCCCGCCCGAGAGCATGATGGTGTTCTTGGAATTCTTGAGGAGATGCTCGGCAATCGGAAACGAGTTGGTGAACACCTGGCAGCGCTTGGTTGCCAGCGGATGCACCATCTGAAAGGTGGTTGTGCCGCCGTTGATGATGATGGCATCGCCATCCTCGCACAGCTCCACCGCCTTTTGCGCGATTGCGCGTTTCTGAGCGATGTTGATCGTTTCGTTGACACTGAACGGACGCCCCGCCAGCCCGACGAACTGCGGCGGATGAATGCTCTCCGCCCCACCCCGCACGCGGCGCAGCTTCTTCTGCACATGCAACTGGGCAATGTCGCGACGGATGGTCGCTTCTGAGGAATCCGTCAACGCCACCAGCTCCTGCACCGTCACGACCGGACGATCCTGGACTGCGGACAATATGATCCTGTGGCGTTCTTTCTCGTGCATCTGGTCCTCCCATTGATCAAACGTTTCCACCAACACCGGTCAATGTCAATCATAAAAAATCAAAAATGATCATTTTGCAGCGCAATATGATTGATATTGATCGTTTTTGATTGACAACCTGATCCGTTCAAGCGAGTTTCTAAACAACGAGACGCAAGCCGTCAGGCTTACCTGGGAGGAAAAGATGTTGAATTCCGCTGCCGGTTCCCGGCTTGCAAACCTGTGGGATGACCAGAAGGCTTCCGGCATGAGCGAAGCGGAGCTGCTGCTCTATCGCTCCAACCTCCTGGGCTCCGACAAGCGCATCACCAACTACGGTGGCGGCAACACCTCCGCCAAGGCGATGGAAAAGGATCCCCTCACCGGCGATCAGGTCGAGGTACTGTGGGTCAAGGGCTCCGGCGGCGATGTCGGCACCATCAAGATGGATGGTTTTGCGACGCTCTACATGGACAAGCTGCGGGCACTTAAAGGGCTCTATCGTGGTGTCGAGTTCGAAGACGAGATGGTCGCCTGCCTGCCCCATTGCACCTTCAACCTGAACCCGCGCGCCGCCTCCATCGATACGCCGCTTCATGCCTATGTGCCGAAAAGTCATGTCGACCATATGCATCCGGACGCAATCATCGCCATTGCAGCGGCAAGCGACAGCAAGGCAATCACGCAGGAAATTTTCGGCGCCGACATCGGCTGGCTTCCCTGGAAGCGTCCAGGCTATGAACTGGGCCTGTGGCTGGAAAAATTCTGCCTGGAAAATCCGGACGCCCGCGGGGTCGTTCTGGAAAGCCATGGCCTTTTTACCTGGGCTGACGACGCCAGGACCTGCTACGAAACCACACTGGAAATCATCAACAAGGCGATTGCCTGGTTTGAGGAAAAGACGGCAGGAAGAGATGCTTTCGGCGGCTCGAAACACCGCGCCCTGGCCCCATCCGACCGGCGCGCCGTTGCCGCCCGCCTGATGCCTGCAATCCGGGGGATGGTCTCCGGCAAGCAGCATATGGTCGGTCATTTCGACGACAGCGACGCTGTGCTGGAATTCGTCTGCGCCAACGACATGGAAGCCCTTGCCGCCCTCGGCACAAGCTGCCCGGATCATTTCCTGCGCACCAAGATCCGCCCGCTCGTGGTCGATTTCGATCCCGCGACCCCGGACATCGAGGCAACGCTTGCCGGGCTCGGTCAGGCTGCAGAAGCTTACCGTGACGACTATGCGGCCTATTATGAGCGCTGCAAGCACGACGACAGCCCCGCCCTTCGCGACCCGAACGCCGTTGTCTACCTGGTGCCGGGCGTTGGCATGATCACCTTCGCCAAGGACAAGGCGACGGCACGCATTTCAGGCGAGTTCTACACCAACGCCATCAACGTCATGCGCGGCGCTTCCAGCGTTTCCACCTACCGCGGCCTGCCGGAACAGGAAGCCTTCGACATCGAATACTGGCTTCTGGAGGAAGCCAAGCTGCAGCGCATGCCCAAACCCAAGAGCCTTGCAGGCAAGATCGCGCTGGTCACCGGCGGCGCCGGTGGCATCGGCTCAGCCACCGCTGAACGCTTTCTGCGCGAAGGCGCCTGTGTGGTGCTGGCCGACATCGACGCGGACGCACTCGGGGCCGCCGCCGACAATCTCACCTCACGTTATTCCAGGGACGTCGTGCGCACGGTGACGATGGATGTCACCAGTGAAGACGCAGTGGCAGACAGCTTTGCCCGAGCGGCGCTGGAATTCGGCGGTGTCGACATTCTCGTTTCCAACGCCGGCATCGCGTCTTCCGCCCCGATCGAGGACACCACGCTCGACCTGTGGAACCGGAACATGTCCATCCTGTCGACCGGTTATTTCCTGGTGTCCCGTGAGGCCTTCAAGGTGATGAAGACGCAAGGGGTCGGCGGCTCCATCGTTTTCATCGGATCGAAGAACGGCCTCGCCGCGTCTCCCGGTGCCAGTGCCTATTGCACAGCCAAGGCTTCCGAACTGCACCTTGCCCGCTGCCTTGCCCTGGAAGGTGCTCCGGAGGGGATCCGTGTCAATGTGGTCAATCCGGACGCTGTCCTGCGTGGGTCCAAGATCTGGTCCGGTGACTGGCTGAAGGAACGCGCAGAAGCCTACGGCAAGGACACGTCGGAGCTGGAGGAACACTACCGCCAGCGCTCGCTGCTGAAACTCTCCGTCCTGCCGGAAGACATCGCCGAGGCAACCTACTTTTTCGCCTCCGAGTTTTCCGCCAAGTCGACCGGGAACATCATCAACGTCGACGCCGGCAATGTTCAGGCTTTCACGCGGTAAACGTCACATCCACAAAGCAGACCTCATCCTGAGGAAGCGCGAAGCGCTGTCTCGAAGGATGGGCGGCACACTCCAGACAAGCGGCCCATCCTTCGAGACGGGCCTCGCGGCCCTCCTCAGGATGAGGTTCTTCGGGCAGGAAAGGATCTTCTCATGATGATCGACACATCGCTGGTCGCCGGGGAAAACGAGACCCGCACAGCCGACCTGAAGCGTGACTATGAAACCCTGGGCGAAAGGCTCGACCGGCGCGGCGTCTCCATCGATGCCATCAAGGCGAAGGTCGCCGCCTATGGCGTCGCGGTGCCGTCCTGGGGTGTCGGCACCGGCGGCACGCGCTTTGCACGGTTTCCCGGCAAGGGCGAACCACGCCATATCTTCGACAAGCTGGAAGATTGCAGCGTCATCCAGCAGCTTACCCGCGCAACACCAAACGTTTCGCTGCATATTCCCTGGGACAAGGCCGACCCGGCGGAGCTGAAGGCCAAGGCAGGTTCGCTCGGGCTTGGCTTTGACGCCATGAACTCCAACACCTTTCAGGATCAGGACGGTCAGCCTCTTTCCTACAAGTTCGGCTCGCTCAGCCATACGGATGCCGGCACGCGCAGACAGGCTGTCGAACACAATCTGGAATGCATCGAGATCGGCAAGGCCATCGGCTCCAGAGCCCTGACCATCTGGATCGGCGACGGATCGAACTTCCCGGGACAGACCCACTTCACCCGTCAGTTCGAGCGGTATCTGGACGCGGCAAAAGCCATTTATGCGGAACTGCCGGACGACTGGCGGCTGTTCACCGAGCACAAGATGTATGAGCCGGCTTTCTATTCCACCGTGGTGCAGGACTGGGGCACCAACTACATGATCGCGCAGGAACTGGGTGAGAAGGCCTACTGCCTTGTCGATCTCGGCCACCATGCCCCCAACGCCAATATCGAGATGATCGTTGCCCGGCTGATCCAGTTCGGCAAGCTCGGCGGATTCCACTTCAACGACAGCAAATATGGCGATGACGATCTGGATACGGGCTCCATCGACCCGTATCGGCTGTTCCTGGTGTTCAACGAACTGGTGGACGCCGAAACGCGGAAGGCGCCTGGTTTCGATCCCGCGCATATGCTCGACCAGTCTCACAACGTGACCGACCCCATCGAAAGCCTGATGGTCTCCGCGATGGAGGTGCAGCGCGCCTATGCCCAGGCACTGCTGGTCGACAGGTCTGCCCTGGACGGTTTTCAGGACACGAATGACGCCTTGATGGCGACAACCACGCTGAAAGCCGCTTTCCGCACCGATGTCGAGCCGATCCTGGCAATGGCAAGACTGGAAAACGGCGGCGCTGTCGACCCTGTTGCGGCCTACCGGAGTGCAGGATACCGCCAGAAGGTCGCGGAGATCCGCCCGGAAGTTTCCGGGGCCGGCGGCGGGATCGTCTGACCCAGGAGTATTGACCAAAAAAAGACCGGCCGGGAGGGTTTCCCCTTCCCGGTCAGACAGAGGCGCGAATGAGCGAGACCAGGGCCTCGACTTCCGGGTCGAATTCATCCTTGTTCGGGATCAAAAGCCCGTATCGGCTCATGTGCTCTTCCAGTCTGACCGGCAGAATCCGGATCAGGCCGTTTTCCTGATAGTAGTCGGCAACCGATTGCGGCAGAACGGCCAGCATGTCGCTTTTTCCGACCGCCAGCGTCGTCATCAGCATCGACGACGTTTCAAGGCCGTAATGCGGTGCGGGCAGATCCGCATGAGCAAAAGCAAGCTCGATCGACATGCGCATCGGGCTGGGCCTTGGCTGAAGGATCCAGCTGAAATCGCCAAGATCCACCAGACTGAGCTGTTTGCTTGGCACCAGAGGATGCGACGGCGCCGCCACGACAGCGAGCCTCTCCTGCCAGAGCGGTTCGAAGCGGATGCCGGTCATGTCGAGATGTTCCACCGGCCTCCCCAGTACGATATCCAGCGCACCTTCGTTGAGCGCGGAAATGAGATTGTCGGAAGTCGACACCATCAGGCTGATCTGCGGGCCGACATTGGTTTCCATCAGGTTCATCAGAAGCTCGGATACCTGCCCCGGCAAGGCTTCCATGATCGCGCCAAGCCGCACCTTGCCATATTCGCCGCGCTGCATCGCCGACAATTGCGCCTTCAGCCGCCCTGTCTCGGAAATGATCTGGCGGGCATGCCGGGCGACCACCACGCCATAGGCCGTTGGTTTCATTCCCCTGGAAAGACGCTCGAACAGCGTGACCCCGAGCGTCTCCTCCACTTCCTTCAAAAGTTTTGTCGCCCCGGGCTGGGAAAGGTTCAGCTCGCGCGCGGATTCGTGCAGATTGGTCGTGACTTCCAGGCTCGCCACAAGGGCAAGCTGTTTGAACCGCAGGCGAGACAGGATCGCCATGTCGAAGGTTCCATGCATATCGATCGATCCGCTCAGTCGTTTGCGTACCCGCTTGGCGGTCTCAATCGATACCGGATTTTTTCCTTTCCAGACAGTCAAATACCCGGCCTCATGTCTCAAGGTGGATCAAACGGCGGCTGACCGCCCCGGAGTTTTCCTCACTGCCCCCAGCGCAAAACCAGGGGATCGAGCCGGCGCAGAAGCGTCAGTAGCCTCTCGCGGACCGGCTGCGGCAGCGGGTCAATCGGATGCCGGCAGAAATCGGATTTGATGACACCGCCTTCGACCATCGCCGCCTTGCAGGACCGCCAGCCGCACAAGCGGTTCTCGTGATTGATGACGGGCAGAACCCGCGCATAGGCATCTGCTGCCTCGTCGGTTTGGCCCGCGTGATAGAGCTCGATGACGGGCTTGATCTGGTCGACGATCATCCCCGAGGTCATCGATCCGCGCGCGCCTGCGTCCAGATCCGCCAGCAACGTGATGCCTTCTTCGCCATCAAATGGGCATTCGATGGCAGGGCCGCCTTCAGCAATCAGAGACCGCAACTTGTTGGCAGCCTGCGGGCATTCGATCTTGAAGAGCTTCACCATCTCGATCTCGCGGGCCATCTTCACCAGAAGCGGCACCGGCAGGTCGACGCCGGACAGGGGCGCATCCTGGATCATGATCGGAATGCCGACCTCGCCAACGGCAGCGAATTGATCAAACGTCTGCTGGGCGTTCCCTTTCAAAAGAGCACCGTGATAGGGCGGCATCATCATGACAATGGCTGCGCCAAGCGACTTGGCAAGCTGCGCCCGCTCTACCGCGATCCGTGTCGCGAAATGGCTGATCGTGACGATGACAGGAACGCGGCCGTCGATATGCTCGATGCAAAGCCGTGTCAGCAACTCGCGCTCTGCATCCGACAACAGGAACTGCTCGGAGAAATTCGCCAGGATGCAGATGCCATCCGCGCCCTGGTCGATAAGGCAATCCAGCACGCGGCGCATGCCCGGTTCATCAAGCGAACCGTCTTCGTGAAAGGGTGTCGGGGCGACAGGCCAGATACCGGAATAAGGGGTCATGGGGCTACGTGCTTTTGTCTTTGAGGATAATGGATGAGCTTCCTGCCTCGGTTTGCGGGCCGGAGCAGGAAACCCGAAAGGTCACTCGGCAATGTCGAAATGCTGGAGATGCTTGTCCGAGATCGTAATGCCGAGGCCGGGCAGATCGTCGTCAAGCTGCAGATAGCCGTCCACGGCTTTCGGGTCTCCTTCGAAGATGTAATAGAAGAGCTCGTTGCCGACCTCGACATCGAACACCGGAAAATACTCGCTGATCGGGCAATTCGTGTTGGCCATGGTCAGATGGTAGTTGTGCATCTGGCCCGCATGGGGAATGACCGGGATCTGGGCAGCTTCGGCAATGGCGTTGATCTTCTGCGCCGCCGTGATGCCGCCAACCCGGTTGGTATCATACTGCAGGATGCTGACGGCCTTGCGGTTGATGAGCTCGGCACAGCCGATCACCGAAAACTCGTGCTCGCCGCCGGAAATCGGCACGATGTTCATAGCATTGAGTTCGGCATACCCGGCAACGTCATCCGCGATCACGGGCTCCTCTAGCCAGCGTGGCTCGTAAGGAGCAAGTTTCGGCAACATGCGCTTGGCATAGTCGAGGTTCCAGCCCATGTAGCATTCCAGCATGAGGTCATTGTCGTAGCCGATGACCTCGCGAACCGCTTCGACCCGCTTCAGGTTTTCCCGCATGCCCGGCATGCCGTCCTTGGGGCCAAAGCCAAAGCGGGACTTGAAGGCCTTGTAGCCGCCCTTCATTGCCTCCTCGGCTTCCTTCTGCATCGCCTCGATCGACCCGGCGTAGAGCTTGGAATAATAAACCGGGATCTTTTCCTTGGTGCGGCCGCCCAGAAGCTTGAAAACCGGCTTGCCGACCAGCTTGCCCATCAGATCCCAGATCGCGATATCGATGGCCGAGATAGCCGTCATGCCGATCCCCTTGCGCCCCCAGGCGTGGCTGCGCCGGTACATCTTTTCCCAGATGTAGGCATAGTCGAACGGGTCTTCGCCGATCACCAGTGGTGCATACCAGTCGTCGATGGCCTTCTTGACGACCGAGGGAGCCAAGGCGGCGTTGCCGATGCCGATTGTGCCGTCTTCCGTCTCGACTTCACATGTCAGCCACTGGTGAAAGCGGAAGGACGACATGGCATCGCCCTTCATCCACAGGGCATCGGAAGCGTTGGTGCAGAAGTTGCCCTGCGGCGGGACCGTCGGACCTTTCCAGGTCCAGACGCGCGTGCGTACGGATTTGATTTTCATATGACTGATCCACTCAATTGGAAATTCGTGAAGTCCGGCGCCGCGTTCCCATGGCGCAGGCGATGTTCCAGGCGTTGCGCATCGGGCCGACATTGGCCGTTCCCTTGCCGCGAATGTCGAAGGCGGTTCCGTGTGCCGGTGTGGTGATCGGGATCGGCAGGCCGCCCTGCACCGTCACCCCCTGCCAGAAGCCCAGCAGCTTGATCGCGATCTGCCCCTGATCGTGATAGAGCGTCACGATGGCGTCGAGTTCCTTGGCGACCGCTTTCAGGAATATGGTGTCGGAGGGATAAGGCCCTTCCACAGGCAGGCCAAGCGCCTTGGCCCGTTCGACTGCGGGCGTGATGATCTCGATTTCTTCCGTCCCGAAATTGCCGTTGTCGCCATTGTGCGGATTGAGGCCGCAGACACCGATCCGCGGGCTCTCGAACCCGGCATCCTTCAAGGCCGAATGGATCAGCCGTGCAGCCTCGATGATCTTGTCTTCGGTGATGAGGTCAGCCACATCGCGCAGGGCGATGTGGCTCGTTACCCGGCTGGTCCATAGACCGTCCATCACGTTGAGTTCCGAGACACTGCCATTGTGGCCCAGCCGGTCGGCAAACCAGTGCAGCTCGTCCGACTGGCTCATGCCGGCCGAATGAAGTGATGCCTTGTTGAGCGGGGCAAAGACCAGCGCATCCGCCTTGCCTGCCCGAACTATGTCGACCCCCATGCCAAGTGTTTCCAGGCAATGTGCGCCACCTTCCGCGCTCACCTCGGCACGTTTCCAGCCACCTTCCGGAGCCTTGCCAACCTGCAGGAATGCCGGAACCCCGGACCCTTGCTCGGGCAGCACAGCCGATGAGACGACCTGATAGTCGAAACGGACACCGGCGATCTCCATGCCGGTTTTCAGCTCTCCCTCGTCTCCAAGGATCAGGATATCCGCCGCCTGGCGGGCTTCCTCCTCGGCGAGAAGCCGGGCGACCAGTTCAGAGCCGATACCCGCCGGGTCGCCAAGGGTCAGAACCAAACGCGGTTTGGGCGTCGTCATTGAATAAACTCCGTCAAAGCAAGGGAAACCTGGGGAACGTAGGTCACCAGAAGCAGGATCAGGGCGAGCACGCCGATGAACGGCAGGTTGGCACGGGACGTTTCCCAGATGCCCGCCTTGGCAATCGAGCAGGACGTGATCAGCACCGAGGCGACCGGCGGTGTCTGCTGACCGATTGCAAGGTTGAGTGTCACCATGATGCCGAAATGGATCGGGTCGATGCCAACCGCATTCACCAGCGGCATGACCACCGGCACGACCAGGATGATTGCTGCCGCCCCGTGCAGGAACATGCCGAGCACCAGCAAGAGCAGGTTGAGCAAGGCCAGCACGATGAAGGGATTGGTGGTCAGTTCGGTGATCTGCGCGGCCAGTTGCTGCGGCACCTGGGCCTGCGTCAGGAACAGCCCCAGCGCGGCGGATGTTGCCACCAGCAGCATGACCACACCCGTCTGGCTGATACCTTCCAGCATGGTCTTGCGCAGGCGCCGGACATCGAGATCCCGGTAGATGAACAGGCCGATCACCAGGGCGGCCAGCACCGCCAGCCCGGCGCCTTCCGTTGCCGTCACGATACCGGAGAATATGCCGCCCAGGATGATCACCGGCATGGTGAGCGCCCAGAACGCTTCCCGGAAGGTCCTGGCAACGTGGCGAAGGTCGAAGCCTTCGGCGCGCGGCAGGTTGTAGCGAACTGCCAGAATGTAGGTGACGATCATCAGCAGTCCGCCGCCGAGAACGCCCGGAACGATACCGGCCACGAACAGCTTCAGCACCGAAGTTTCCGCAATTGCACCATAAAGGATCATGGGAATGGACGGCGGAATGATGATGGCAAGGGACGCCGAAGACGAGGTGATTGCCGCCGCAAGCGTCCGGGAATAGCCGCGTTTCTTCATTTCAGGGATCAGCACCGTACCGGTGGCAGCCACATCGGCCACGGCTGACCCGGAAATTTCGGCAAAGACCATCGAAACACCGATGTTGACCATGCCCAGCCCGCCCCGGACAAAGCCGATGAGAGCAGTGACAAAATTGATCAGCCTGACGGAAATGCCTGACGTGTTCATCAGATTGCCGGCAAGGATGAACAGCGGGATGGCGATCAGCGGAAAGGAGGTTGAGCCCGAATAGAGCGCGATGGCCATGTCGTAGAGCCGGTCCGTACCCGAAGTCAGGACGAACCCGCCGAGAGCGACAATCCCGATTGCCACGGCAATCGGCACATTGATCAGGATCAGTCCGATGAGGACGATTGTTGTCAGAAGAAGGATCATCGCGTGCCCTCCCGTGCGTGCATGGCCTGGGCCTCTTCTTCAGCCTCGGCAATTGCGTGTTCGATTTCCGCGTGTTCCCGATCAACCCCGGCGGCAGCGTCGCGCAGCGTGCGTGGCAGCGTCAGCAGCGTTCCGATGATCATGAGACCTGAGGTGATGGGGATGACCGATTGCACGATGTCGAGCGTCATCCACGGAAGGCTGAGGAGTGAATCCCACTTGGCAACCGCCAGAACCGCATAGCCGTACCAGGCAACAATTGCGAAGAAGGCGATGACGAGCAGTTCCGAAAAGGCTGTCAAGGCCACCGCCAGCCCTCTCGGCATGGCAGTCACCAGGCCGGAAAAGGACATGTGATGCCGCATGAAGACAGCGTAGGTCGCGCCGAAGTAGGTCAACCACGCCAGCATCACGCTGGCCAGTTCGTCGTACCAGGACGGCGAAGCCCCCAGGTAGCGCATTGTCGTCGAGTAGATGACCGCTCCCGTCAAGGCGAGCAGAAGTGCGATGCAGACAGCCTCGATTGCGCGCAACAAAAGGCGCTCGAACAAAGCAATCATGGCTCCTCCCAGAGAAATTGCCGGCCGGTTGACCCGGCCGGCTGTTTTGTCAGTGTCTTGTTTGATCAGTCGGCAAGGCTCTGCGCCAGCCCCACCAGCTTGTCGCCACCCTCAACCTTTGCTGCAAAGGCCTCGTAGATCGGCGCAGACGCTGCGATGAAAGCGGACTTGTCGGCCTCGTTCACCTCGACCCCGGCGGCACGCACCTTGTCGACCAGCTCCCTGTCCGCAGTCTCGCCTTCATTGAGCGACCAGTCCTGCACCGAAGCTGCAACTTCGGATACGGCCGTCTTGACGTTTTCCGGCAGCTTGCCCCAGGTGCCGGCACCCGTCGTCAGGTAGGTCGGCGAATAGACGTGGCCTGTCAGGCTGAGATACTTCTGAACTTCCTGGAAATTGGCGCCGACAATGTTGGTGAGCGGATTTTCCTGCCCGTCCATCGTGCCGGTCTGCAGTGCCACGAACACTTCCGAAAATGCCATCGGAGTCGGGTTGGAGCCCCACTCCTTGAACATCGCGACACGCCACTCGGAAGACGGTGTACGGATCTTCAGCCCGTCCAGGTCGGCCGGTGTGTTGATCGGGCGGGAATTGTTCGTGATCTGGCGGAACCCGTTTTCCCAGGTTGAAATCACGTGAAGACCTGCGGCTTCAGCCTTGGGGGCCAGCTCCGTCTTGACCAGATTGGCGTCGATGGCCTTCAGATGCTCGCGGTCCTTGACGAGGAACGGCATGTCGAACAGGGCGAATTCCGGCGCCACGTTGGTCATGATGGACGAAATCAGGGTAAACTGCACGGTACCGAGACGCAGCTTCTGCATCAGCTCCTTCTCGTCGCCCAGCTGCGCGTCGGCATAGAATTCGACTTTGTCGGCATCGCCGAGACGCGCCTGCAGCTCCTCGGCAAACTTCTGCGCGCTGCGGCCCTGCAAGCTGTTGGAAGCCGCGCCAACGGCAACGATGTAGGTCTCGGCCTGCGCGGGCAGCGCACCGAAAGCAAAGACGGACGCGAGCAGGCCTGCACAAAGGCCCTTGTGTATCTTGTTCATTGATGTCTCCTCCACTTGACGGGACCGACGACCGGCGACGGACGTCAACTCCCACCTAAGGGAACCTAGTGAAAGTCCGTTGCCAAGAATAATGGGAAGACAGGATCGACCGATAACCAAATGGAATTGATCACACCTGTTGCGAAAACCATGAGAGCAAGTACCAGCACCTGCTGCAAACCCGATAACGGCGGTTTCCGCCCCTTGTCCCAAGCCGAAATGCAGCGTTCTGTAGCCTGATCAACCGAACTTTGGCACAGTCTGGCACTGCCAGAAATCAACCGGAAGGCCCATGGCGTGAAAGCCCAATATGTGGAACTGATCGACGCTGTCGCGACCCTTGGAAGCCTGGCGGCCGCCGCGAAGGTCCTTGGAAAATCTCAGCCAGCAATCACCAAGGCGTTGAAGAAGATCGAGGGCGACCTCGGCGTTGTTCTGTTTCACCGGGTGCCGAGCGGCATCGTGCCGACACTGGAAGGCCAGACCGTTATCGACCGCTGCCGCCGCATCCAGAGCGACCTGCAGAAGCTTTCGGAAGATGTCGCCCAGTCACGCGGGCAATATGTCGGCATGATTTCAGTGGTGGTCTCGCCGCTTGCCGCACTGAAGATCATTCCTCCTGTGCTGCGCCGGTTTCAGAACCGGTTTCCGGGCATCGAGCTGAACATCACCGGAGGCCACGCCCCGAAGGCCTTTCACGCGCTGAGGTCGGGCGAAGCGGATTTCGTCATCGGCCCGGCTCCTGACGGACAGCCCAAGGCAGGGCTTCATGTCGAACCGCTGCTGACGACATCGGTGACCTTCCTTGCGGGCCAGCAGTCCTACCTGAAGGACCTGTCAAAACCGCAAGACCTGTTGAACGCACGATGGGCCGTTATCGGCCCGAGCAGCCGCCGCCCTCTTTTTCAGGACTTCTTCCGCCTGCACGGTCTGCAAGGGCCCGCCCCTGTCATCCGCTCCGATTCGATCCTCAGTATTCTGTCCGTTCTGGAACAGTCCGACATCGTCTGTTCGTTTCCATCGCTCATTGTGGACGAGGTCAGGGAACAGTGGTCCGTGACGGCGCTGCCTGTCGACCTGAGCATACTGACGGTGGATATTGCCCTTACTTGGACCAAGGAAAGGCTGCTGACGCCTGCTGCCCTCGCCTTTGCAGACATCGTTCGCGAAGAAGGCCGCAATTGCGCTCCCCAGACATGAATGGATATAACCTGAAGTTATATCCATGAGTTCGAGTTAATTGAGGGATATACCTCCGGAGTGCTAGTCTTCCGCTCAAGAAGGCCGCAGAAGCGGCACCTTGGGAGGACATCTGAGTGAATATCCTGTTCGTCATGTACGACCAGCTGCGCTTCGACTATCTGAGCTGCGCGGGACACCCGTATCTGCACACACCGAATTTTGACCGGGTTGCCGCCAGGGGCGTGCGCTTTACCAACGCATATGTGCAATCCCCCATATGTGGCGCCAGCCGGATGAGCTTCTACACCGGGCGCTATGCGTCCTCCCACGGGGCACAGTGGAATGGCTTCCCGCTCCGGGTCGGCGAACACACGCTCGGCGATCACCTGCGCAAGGCCGGCATGGACTGCTGGCTTATCGGCAAGACGCACATGAAAGTGGATGCGGAAGGCATGACCCGGCTGGGGCTGTCCCCGGACAGCATCATAGGTGCCCGGCAGGCCGAGTGCGGATTTGATGTCTGGGTGCGGGACGACGGGCTCTGGGGCGAAGGGCCGGACGGCTTTTATGACGAAAAACGTTCGCCTTACAACGAATACCTCAAGTCCCGCGGCTATGCGGGAGAGAACCCCTGGGCGGATTTCGCCAACGCCGGCGTCGAAAACGGCGACAAGGCGTCCGGCTGGATGTTCGACAATGCGGACAAGCCCGCCAATATCCGCGAGGAAGACAGCGAAACACCCTGGCTGACGACCCGCACGCTCGAATTCATCGAACAGGCAACTACACCCTGGTGCGCGCATGTCAGCTACATCAAGCCCCATTGGCCATATATCGTGCCGGCGCCCTACCACGACATGTACGGGCAGAACCACGTTCCCGCCGCGATCCGCGCCGATGTCGAGCGCGACAACGCTCACCCTGTCTACGCGGCTTTCATGGCCAACAAGATTGCGGCCGCCTTTCAGCAGGACGACGTGCGCCGGAAGGTCATCCCCGCCTACATGGGCCTGATCAAGCAATGCGACGACCAGCTCGGCAGGCTCATGGACTACCTGGAAGAGACCGGCCGGATGGAGGACACGATGATCGTGCTCACCTCCGACCACGGCGATTATCTCGGGGACCACTGGCTCGGCGAAAAGGACCTGTTCCACGAGCCTTCGGTAAAGATCCCGATGATCGTCTACGATCCGCGTTCCGAAGCCGATGCCACAAGAGGCACAACCTGCGATGCGCTGGTAGAAGCCATCGACCTTGCCCCGACATTTCTGGAAGCTGCCGGCGGGGTCGAAGCCGGTCACATTCTGGAAGGCCGCAGTCTGAGCCCCTGGCTGCGCGGGGAGACGCCCGACTGGCGAGAGGCGGTCATCAGCGAATACGACTATTCCGTCACCCCCATGTGCGCCTCCCTTGGCGTCACCACCAGGGATGCCCGTCTCTTCATGGTGTTCGACGGCCGCTACAAGCTGATCCATGCCGAAGGCGGTTTCCGGCCGATTCTGTTCGACCTTGAGAACGATCCGGAAGAATTCCACGACCTGGCCAAGGTCGACGGCCATGAGGCCGAGATCGCCCGCATGTACGACCTACTGGCCCGCTGGGGTCGGCGTATGTCGCAGCGTGTGACGCGGTCGGATGCCGATATCGCCGCCATGCGCGGCAAGTCCGCCCGGCGCGGTATTCTTCCGTTCCTGAAGGATGGATCGGAAGTGCCGGAGGAACTGACCGAGGCCTATCGCGGCCCTGCCCTGCAGGATCATGTTTCGTCCGAAAAGGGAGGACGTTGAGGTGAGCACGGCAACAGGCGACACCCCGGCTATTGCCCGCAGCGACAAGTGGATTGCCGACTGTCTCGCCGTGCTTTTCGTGCTCGTGATCGTTACATATGCGGCCTCCGGCCCGATCACGGATTTTGTCCGCTGGTTCATCGAGACCACAACACAAGGCTTCGATGAACTGTCGCGCCGCGATCAGCGCGCTCTGCTTCGCGACCACTGGCTCGGGGCTGGTTACCGCTCGTTCGAACGATCCTTCCTGCTGCCGACCGGGCTGATCATTGGCCTGCCAATCGTCTTTTCCTTTGCCATCTGTCTGCTGACACTGCACCGGGGCCGCGCCTGGCGCTGGCTCAACTGGGCGCTGACGCTGCTTGCGCTCGCCGCCTTTGTGTCCTGGATGCTGAAGATCTTCGCGACTGACGGCGGTGCGCTGCCAAGCGCCAGCCCCATCGACTTCGTGATGTTCCCGATCGCCACCGCCATTACGCTTTATCTGACCTGGCGCATGTTCGGCGGCTTCATCGTCGCCTTCTGCCTGTTCTGGGTGGTCTATTTCTTCATTCGCGGTTACCTGCCGGACTGGACCGGCATTCTGGCCGGATCCGACTCCACATTCGGGCAGAGCCTTCGCGCCATGGTGTTGAACTTCTGGGCCCAGACCGGTGGCCAGTTCGGTCAGCCCCTGCAGGTCGTCTCCGGCAGCGTGCTGATCTTCATCGTTTTCGGTGCGGTGATGATGGCCTCGGGTGCAGGCGACCTGCTGTTGAAGATCGCCAACCGGCTCACCGGCGGGCTCGTCGGTGGTGCCGCTCACGCGGCGGTCGCCTCCTCCGCCCTATTCGGGACGCTTTCCGGCGCCGCGATTTCCAACGTGGTCTCCACCGGCGTGATGACCATTCCCGTCATCAAGAAATCCGGCTTCAAGCCGGCCTTTGCCGGGGCTGTGGAAGCTGCCGCTTCCACAGGCGGTCAGATCATGCCGCCGGTGATGGGGGTTGTCGCCTTCTTCGTCGCCGGACAGATCGGGCTGGAATACCGCTACATCGTTGTGGCCGCCATCCTGCCCGCGATCATGTTCTACTTCGCCACCTTCCTGACGGTCTATTTCGAGGCCCGGCGTCTTGGCATCGGGGCCCTGCCGAAAGAGCAACGGCCGCCACTCACAGGTAAGGAATGGGTGCAATGCCTCGTGTTTGTCGTACCACTGGGTGTGCTTACCTATTTCCTGTTCAGCCAGCCCTCCGTACCCAAGGCGGGGTTCTACGGCTTTGTTGCCGCCATCGTCTCCGCGCTGGTCCTGTTCCGCGAATTCCGGTCCCGCACACGCCTCTGGCAGGCGTTCGTCAATGCGGGTCGCATGGCGGCTACGATCGTCGTCATCGTTACGGCGATCGGACTGATCGTCGGCCTGATCCAGGTGTCCGGTTTTGCCGGTCGCCTTGCGCTGTTGCTGACACAGCTCGCCAGCGGGCCGCTGCCGCTCGTACTGGTGGTCGTTGCCCTCGGCGCCATCGTGCTCGGCATGGGTCTGCCGCCTGGCGCAACCTATTTCATTATCGTGATCGCGCTCTCTTCCGGCATTGATGCGGTTGGTATCCCCGAACTGACGCTGCACCTGTTCGTGGTCTTCTTTGCGGTCATGTCCACGGTTACCCCGCCCGTTGCGCTCGCCGCCTTTGCCGCCGCCCCGATTGCCGGGGCCGACCCGATCCGCACGGGTTTCGAAGCCGCCCGGATCGGCATTGCCGGCTTCCTCATCCCCTTTGTCTTCGTCTATCACCCGGCGGTTCTCTACAAGCTGCAGGTGCTGTTCGCCTGGTTCGGCACCGGCGCGCCGGACAGCAAGGCGATGGTCGATCTCACGACAGTCTCCTGGGGAGCGTTCTTCTGGATCATCGTCGCTTTTGCGCTCGCCATGTGGTCGATCGCTTCCGCTTTGGCCGGGTTCGACCGGGGGCGCCTGCCGTACTGGGAGCGTATTTTGCGCATTTGCCTCGGCCTGCTGGTTCTGGTGCCGAACGTGGCCATTGCCGGTGCAGCCGCGGTTCTGACCCTGGCGGACCTCGCCTTTCACGCAATGCGGCACCGGAGCCCAGCCGCCGCGCCCAATCCATCACAATGAAAAGAGCAATTTTCCACGGGAGGACGGAATGAAACGATTTGCCTTTACAGCCCTTGCGGGCCTGATACTGGCTGGCTCTGCGTCGGCTCAAGACACCACGCTCAAGATGCAGACCATCGAGCCAAGCCTCGGTCAGGCAATCACCATGGCGACCTTCGCCAATATCGTGACGGACAAGCTTGATGATGTTTCCATCGAAGTCGCCGGCGGTGGCGCGGCAACGCTGCACCAGATGGAAACCGCTCGCGGCAATCTCGACATGTACATGATCTCGCCGACCATACACATCCTGATGAGCAACGGTGCGGCCATGTACAAGAACGAGCCGGAAGCCCCGGAACTTGCCAAGAATGTGCAGGTGCTGATGTGGTTCCCCTACGGCCAGTATCACTTCGCCGTTCGTGGTGACAGCGACATCACCGTTCTGGACGACATCGAAGGTGCAACGGTCTTCCTCGGACCGCAAGGTGGCGGTGCTTACAACGCAGCCAAGGGCTGGATCGAGGCCACCACCGGACTAGTCGCCGGTGAGGACTACGACGCCATCAAGGCAAACTGGGCAACCGGCTTCCAGTCCTTCCTGGACGGCAAGGTGGAAATGTACGTCAACGGCTGTATCGACCCGTGCCAGCAGTTCATCCAGTTCACCGAAACCGAGACAGTCCGCTTCATCGGACCGGAAGACGATCAGGGTGAAGAGGTCGACAAGTTCCTCGGCAAGTTCCGCCAGCGGGCTGAAATTCCGGCAGGTCTCTACGAGAACCAGGTGAATGACGGTCCGGTCATGTCCAACGACACGGCAGTCGGGATCGGTGTGCGTGCGGACCTTGACGAAGAACTCGTCTACCGGATCACCAAGGCCTTCTGGGAAAACCTTGGCAGCATCACAACCGATGCCCCCTGGGCCAAGGCCTTGTCGCCAGACTATGCCGCCCAGACACTCGGCACGGCCACGTTCCACCCGGGCGCTGCCCGTTACTACAAGGAAATCGGGGTTCAATAACCGGCGTTGGCCCTGACCGACGAAGAGCGGCCGGGCAAATCCACCAAGACCGGGGGTCTCCAGCCGTGAGCGCAGACCCCCGGTAAAGCTGCATCTATCGTTTTTCCGCCAAAACGTTGTACCCTTGTCAAAGCCGGCTGGGGGCAGCGGAAGATACCTGAGACTTTTTACGCGGAAGGTATTGATATGACTGTAACTCTGGATATTCAGCAACCACAGCCGTTTGATCTGGTGGGATCAAGAATACTGATCGCGGGTAATGCGACCGCATTCGAAGGAACCTTGAGCATTCGGGTTTCCGAAGGACACGACGAATATGCCTCCTTCACCCAGGTCGGCTCACTCGGCCTCAAGCAGTTCCAGGGATTTATCGATATCCCGGACACCAACCAGTTTCAGCTCAATCGCCTGTTCCTGACCCTGGCCGACGACACCGGCAACGAAAATGGCCCGTCCGTCGTCGTCCCTGTCCTGTTCGGCCCCAGGATCCTGGCGGGATACGGTGGCTGGCAGCCCTACACGGTGAAGTCGGGCGATACCCTGACCAAGATCGCGCAAGACCAGTATGGCACTAGCGACTATCAGCCGATCTTCGATGCCAACCAGCACATCCTGAGCAGTCCAAACGTTATTTTCCCGGGCCAGGTTCTTCGAATACCGCGCAACGACATCTGACGCCCGGCATCCGCCTCAAACAAAGGCCGGCAAAAGAAAAGGCCCGCCAGAGGCGGGCCTTTCCGTCAAACCGTATTCGGCGCTGATTAGCGCGAATAGAACTCGACCACCAGGTTCGGTTCCATCTGTACCGGGTACGGTACGTCAGAGAAGCCCGGAACGCGGGAGTAGGTCGCGGTCATCTTGTTGTGGTCGACGTCGATATAATCCGGAACATCACGCTCTGCGGACTGGGTTGCTTCCAGAACCAGGGCGAGCTGCTTGGACTTTTCACGAACTTCGATCACGTCACCCGGACGGATCTGGTAGCTCGAGATGTTGACGCGCTTGCCGTTCACCTTCACGTGGCCGTGGTTGATGAACTGACGTGCTGCGAAAACGGTCGGGACGAACTTCGCACGGTAGACTATGGCGTCCAGACGGCGCTCCAGCAGGCCGATCAGGTTTTCGGAAGTGTCACCCTTCATACGGGACGCTTCAGCATAAACCTTGCGGAACTGCTTTTCGGAAATGTTGCCGTAGTAGCCTTTCAGCTTCTGCTTTGCGCGGAGCTGAACACCGAAGTCGGACAGCTTGCCCTTGCGGCGCTGGCCGTGCTGACCCGGGCCGTATTCACGCTTGTTGGCCGGGCTCTTCGGACGACCCCAGATGTTTTCGCCCATCCGGCGGTCAATTTTGTACTTAACGCTATGGCGCTTCGACATCGCGGTTTCCTTTGAATTCGCGTTGTTATTTAAAAGGAAACGCGCCCTCCTTTATCGTCACAACCCGTCTTGCGACGGAAAGGTCAGATCGACAGGGACCCGGCTAGACGGCGCCGGCCGGATGCCCACGGGTGCGTAGATCCGGAAGACATTGTCTGCCGGACCGCGCGGAGATACAGGCAGAGCCTTGAAATGTCAATCCGTGCACCCGGTCCGCTTCGGAAAAGACCCGCCAAACCCGGCCAATTCTGCTTATTTTGTCGGACAAGCAGGCATATTTAACGGTTCAGATGGAATTCATTGCCATAATTTATGACGTAGCGTCCACAAAATGGGGAAAACAATGCATACATTTAGAGATTTTTAATTGCAGCTTTTCACTATGCAATCGCCGTTGCAACCATAGCGAATAATATCAGTGCAACGGACTGTTCCGAGACCCCATCAAACAACGGAAGCTTATCGGCCGGACCTCGGCAATAGGATCTAGAATGTCAGCGAATCGTCAACCAGTTCTTCAGACAGTTCCGGAAGCGCCCGGCTTGCTCTGTCGTACGCCGAAGGACACGCTGGCGAAACTGGATTATGCCCTTCAGCCGGTCGTCGATATCGGCACCGGTGTTGTTTACGGCTATGAGGCCCAGATCCGGAACTGCGATCTTGTCGGTGCGCAATCTCCTGACGAACTGATCGATTTTGCCCACGCCGAAGGGTATCTGCCCCAGTTGGAGGCCCATCTTCTGGCAAAGGCGATGAACCGCTTCGGCAGGTTGAAGATCGCCCAGGGCACCAAACTCTATTTCAAGCTGGATGGACGCGACCTCGGCCAGGACAACGATCCGCGCATGCGGCTGGCAGGCCTTGTGGCGGAAGCCGGCTTGCAGGTGAACCAGATCTGCCTGGAATTTTCCGAACGGCACCAGCAGACCTTCACCGACGTTACCCACCATGCCGTCAACGATCTGCGCCAGTTGGGCTTCCTGATCGCGCTTGACGACTTCGGCCGAGGCTCTTCCGAGCTGCGTCTGCTGCACGACATGTCGCCCGACTACGTCAAGATCGACCGTTTCTTCCTGAACGGCATCGATTGCGACGCAAGGCGCAAGCTGTTTGTCACCACGGTGGCCAACCTGGCGCACGTGCTGGGCGCAAGGGTAATTGCCGAAGGTGTTGAAACGGAGAGCGAGTTCAAGGCCTGCCGGGAAGCCGGCTGCGACCTGATCCAGGGCTACTTCGTCGCCAAGCCCTTCCAGGAAGCTTCTTCCGCCAAGCTCTTTTATGACCATGTGCGCGCGCCGGGTGTCGGCCGCAAGCGCCGGGAGGAGCTGGACCGGATCCGCAACGAGCTGATCAAGGTACCGACCATCCAGTCGAACGCTTCCATGAACGATCTGCTCGACATGGTGGTCCATAACCAGGAGGCCAGTGTGGTTCCGGTTGTGGATGCCAACAACGAGCCGCGCGGCCTGATCCACGAACGCGACCTGAAAGCCTATCTTTACGCAGGCGCACCGGACGACGACGATGCCAAGGCAGCCCTCGATTTCCCGTTGCGCTCTTTTGTGCGCGCCTGCCCGATCGCCGACATCGATTCCAATGCGGACATGCTGCTGGTGACCTTTGCCTCCTCGATCAATTCGGATGGCATCATCATCACCGAAAACTTCCGCTATGCCGGTTTCCTGTCTGCCACGTCTCTCCTGAAGATCATTCACGAAAAGCGTCTTCAGGAGGCGCAGGACCAGAACCCGCTGACCCGCCTGCCGGGCAATGGCGCTATTTCCAGGTTCATTGCCGAAAGCGGGCGCAAGGGCACGTACGACCGGCACATGTGTTATTTCGACTTCGATAACTTCAAGCCGTTCAACGACACCTATGGCTATCGCCAGGGCGACCGGGCGATCATTCTGTTCAGCGAACTGCTGCAGCGCCATATTTCGGGGTCAGGCACGTTTTACGGCCATATCGGCGGCGACGATTTCTTCGCCGGTTTCCAGAATGTCGACCAGACAGATGTTGCTGCGCGCATGCTGGCGCTGAAACGTGCATTCCGCCTGGATGTCGAAAGCTTCTATGAGCCTGAACACCGGGAACGCGGCTTCATCGAAGCCCAGGACCGCTTCGGCACGACGCGGCAGTTCCCGCTGCTGCAGTGTTCCATATCGATCCTCAGCCTGCCCAAGGGCCTGACGCTGCATCCCGATACGCTCAACCACGAGATCATGGAACTGAAGCGCGCAGCCAAGCGCTCCGACGACGGCCTGGCCGTCAAATGCCTGGCTGCGTGAGGCCAAGCCACACTTCTACACTTCTCAGGGAACACGTTGCACGTTCTCACCTGACCGGCGGGACACGGCTCTGAGCGCACCTCTCATAGGAGGGCACGTTCGGGATGATGCCTTGTGCTGCTGTGTGGCTCGATCCGGGCGACCGATGGCCAGGAAAAAAGGCCCGTGCGACTACGCTGCCAATCAGTCCAGTACCAGGCCAAACCCGGCCAGCAGCCGTGACACCCCCGCATCCTTCGTGCCCGAGGTGAAGATCGCCCGATCTGGCAGATGGCGGGAAGGTTCACTTGCAGCCCCCTCCCCCAGAACTCGGACCAACTGGCGGGCGATGGCTTCCGCCGGATCCAGCCAGTCGACCGGCCAGGGAGCAATCCTGCGGAAACGGTTGGCAAGAAACGGATAGTGGGTGCAGGCCAGCACGACGATGTCGGTCCGCTTGCCGTCCTGTTCCAGGAAACAGTCAGAGATTTCCGGCAGAAGGTCTGCGTCGGAGACGGTGTCGCCACGCAGATGTTTTTCGGCCAGTTCCGCCAGCTTGTCCGATCCGACAAGCCGGACATGGCACTGGCTGGCAAAACTCTCGATCAGGCTTCGTGTATAGGTTCTGCGCACCGTGCCCGGCGTTGCCAGAACCGAGATCAGCCCGGAGGAGGTGCGCTCCGCCGCCGGCTTGATTGCCGGAACAGTGCCGACAAAAGGCACGTCTGGATGTCTCTCTCGCAAGGCGTCCCCTGCGAGCGTGAAGGCTGTATTGCAGGCAATCACCACCGCCTTGGGGCCGTGTTCGGCAATCAGATCGTCGAAAAGGGATACGATCCGTTCTTTCAATTCCGCTTCCGGCCAGCGGCCGATGGGAAAGGCCGCATCGTCGGCGACATAAAGGAGCGGCTCATAAGGCAGCAGATATCGCGCTTCGCGCAGCACCGTGAGCCCGCCAAGACCTGAATCGAAAAAGAGTACCGGCCCCGAACCCTGCAAGATCTGCCTCTATTCTTCGCTGCCTGAACCTGATCTGTCCTTGCGCGGTCGCGTTTCCCGTTTTTCCAGCGAGGCCACGACACCGCGCAGCGCGCGCACTTCCTGGTCGGTCAACTCGGCCTTCTGGAAGATGTTGCGCAGCGTACGCACCATATGCGGCCGCCGCTCCGGCGGACGGAAGAAGGTAGCCTTGTCGAGTGCCCCTTCCAGGTGCTCGAAGAAACGCAGCACTTCGTCCTTCTTCGCCGGTGGATGCACTTCTTCCGACAGGATAAAGGGCAATGCGCCGGACGTCGCGGTCTTGCGCCATTCATAGGCACACACCAGCACGGCCTGCGCAATGTTCAGCGAGGCAAAATCCGGATCGACCGGCAGCGTGACGATCTCGTCGGCGAGAGCCACTTCCTCGTTGTTGAGGCCCCAGCGCTCTCGGCCGAACAGATAACCGGTCGCGGCACCCTGTTCTCCAAGTTCGACGGATTTTTTGGCAGCTTCATCCGGCCCCCGCACAGGCTTGGGCACTTCACGCGAGCGGGCCGTGGTGGCGAAGACGAATTGCAGATCGGCAATAGCCGCCTCGACACTGTCGAAAACCTGCACCTTGTCGATAACATGATCCGCCCGGCTTGCCGCGGCTCTTGCCTTCTCACTCGGCCAGCCGTCGCGCGGATTGACGATCCGCAGATCCACCAGACCAAAATTCGCCATCGCCCTTGCCGCCGTGCCGATGTTCTCGCCAAGCTGCGGCTCGCAAAGGATCACTGCCGGCGGCTTGGCGGTCACGGCGCGGGCTTCGTCTCTGATGTGTGCATTCTTGCTCATGAAGCGGGGATTTAGCGGAAGGAACGTCGGATGAAAAGACCGAAAGGCCTGCACCACAGCTGCGGTCTGCCTCATTCCTCCGATAAATGCGATGATTTTTGAGGTCCGACTGTGTTCCGTGCATCTTGGTCTTGTCAGACGCATCTCCGCCACTGCTCGGAAGGTCTCTCGTTTTCCGAGGGGAAGCCGGTTCACCGGCACCACAACCTGGCGCTGGAAAGCGTCAAAGCCTGAGATTGAAACATGTGCGTGTGGATGACCCAACGCTTTCCCAAGGCCGGGAAGTCCAGACATCCTGAAATCACGCGATTACCCCTACGATTAAACAACACTGCAAATATTACCCAGGTACACAAAAATCTTATTGTTAATATTTGAGATAAATTGCAGGAAAGATACAAAATCAACTTTACACACCCTCAATAAGTGCATGGGATACTGCTTTTCACGTTTCAATTCGGGTGTATTTCGTGCGAAAATCTGCAACCCTCTTCCGGACTTATTGTCCAGCGGTTTCAATGCTTTGCGTTGCCGTGCTGTTCAGTGCGGGGCTGCTTGTGACCAAGAACGCCGGTGCGGTGGGACTGCAGGCAGTGGCTGTATTTCCGCCCTGGTTTTCTGAACGACAAAGCTTCACTTCGGTAGCGCTTACCGGAACCCCCATCGCAGCACCCGGACCTTTCGACTGGATGGTGGTTGCCATTCCGCAATCCGCGCAACAGTCGCAAAGTCTGAAATCTTCCAACGCACTCTTTCTGCTCAATGCCGAATTTGCACGGTTGTGCGGTATCGACCAGCACGGCCCCAGACTATCGGAGGCACAACCGGTCGAATGAAACCTTCGTTTCTGAATAATTTCTGGGTCGATGTTTCGGCCCTGAACGTGCAGCGACTTCGCCAGGCTGTGAGCTGGATACTCGTCTGGTACTTCTGGCTGGCTGCAGCAATAGCCGTTATCGCATCTTATCTTACCGGCGGCTCAGTGCTTTTTGTTGCCCTTCCTCTGGCCCTGATCGGTGCCGTCACGACGGCAACTGTCATGGCCGACGCGTCGGCCTTGCGCACGCGGCTGATCGTGACTGTCGCGATCAACTCCACATGGATGTTCGGGCTCTACGTCGCCTCCGACATCCACAATGGCGAGTATATGCTTGAAGTGCATATGCTCTATTTCATCAATACGTCGATCATCATTGCCTATGTCTGTTGGCGATCGGTGCTGATGACCACTGTTGCCGCCCTTGTCCATCATTCGGTGCTGACGCTCCTCCACCCGGAACTTGTCTGGCCTTCCTCCAGTTATTCCTGGTGGCATCTGATGAACCACTACATCCTGGGAACGATCAATTGCCTGGGGGGCATTTATATTGCCGCTTCACTCAAGAGATTTCTTGACCACATGGAAAGCGCAAGGCTTGAAGCGCACCATCGCTCTATCCACGACGACCTGACCGGCCTGCTGAACCGCCGCGGACTTCGCCACGCCATCGGAAAGTTGCACCAGGACGACGGCACCCTGCCCGACATGACCCTGTTCCAGATCGACCTGGACGGTTTCAAGAACATCAACGACACAGTCGGCCATGCAGCCGGCGACAAGCTGCTTGTGCTGGTGGGGGAAAGACTGAATGCGATTGCTCCCGTCAACTCGATCATCGCTCGTATTGGCGGCGATGAATTCGTGGTGGCGTCACCTGCGATCGGCGCAGACCAGCAAAGCAATTTTCTTGAGGGACTGAAAAGCTGGATGCAACGCCCCCATGTCGTCTCGAAAACCAAGCTTCGCGTGGGCGCCTCGGTTGGCGTAACCCATTCCAGCATAAGCGGCGGCAAGCTCGACAGCATGATGGTCGACGCGGACATAGCGCTTTACGAGGCCAAGAAGGCCGGAAAGAACAGGGCCGTGATGTTCAATCCGGGCCTGAAGAAAGATGCGCAGCATCTGATGAAAACCGCCGAAGCGGTCCTCTACGGGTTGGAGAACGACGAGTTCGAGCCTTATTTCCAGACCCAGCATGACACCCGGACAGGTGCTGTTGTCGGGATTGAAGTGCTCGCCCGCTGGAACCATCCCAAGCAGGGCATTCTGGGTCCCGCAGCTTTCCTGGACGCGGTTCAGGAAGCGGGCAAGGCGGCTGCCTTCGACAGCCACATCATGTCGAAAGCAATCGAACTTATCCTGGCCCAGGAACGTACGGGGGTCGTTTTCCCGAAGGTGAGCTTCAACGTCAGCTACCAGAGGCTGGCCGAACCCGGACTTGCCGAATACATCCAGAACCTGCCGAAGGTCCGTGCCGAAATCGCATTCGAGCTGGTCGAGTCGGTCTTCTTCGATACGCTGTCGGACGATGAAGTCGAAACCGTCAACGCCCTGCGCAAGCTCGGCATTCGAATAGAAATCGACGATTTCGGCACCGGCCACGCATCGATTATCGCACTCACAAAGCTCAAACCCGATCTTCTGAAGATCGACCGGGCCCTGATTTCTCCCCTGTCCAGCAATCCGGAGCAGTTCAAGCTGATCAAGACAATCGTCGACATGGCACACGGGCTCGGCATCGAAGCCCTTGCCGAAGGGGTCGAAACGGAAGACACGATCAACAAGCTGCGCATGCTCGGTGTCAACTACGTTCAAGGATATGCCTTCAGCAAACCAATGAACATTGCCGACCTGCAAGGCTTCCTCGTTCGCAAGTCAGCCTGACGCGGGCGGTCCTTTCCGTCAGCCTAATGGATATTCCGGTACCGATCGGAAAGCTCCGGCAGATTGCCCATAACTGCCGGCCAACCTCCGCCGGAACGCCGGTCTGCCCGTTGAAAATCAGGCCATGGCCGATGCCGCTCCCTCCACTCCTGATTGCCTTTTCCAACGGCTTTGCTAGAACACCTGCGGACTTCACACCCTTCGCCTTCCGGAGGGCTTTCAATTGATTGCGTACAATTGTATACGCATGTCGAAATTCATCGGGAGCGGTCCCGCACCACTCCTTTGACCAATGTTCGAACGCTAGGAAATGTGACTGTCATGGCCGACATTATCTACACCAAGGTCGACGAAGCACCGGAACTGGCCAGCGCCTCGTTCCTGCCGATCATCCGCTCCTTCACCAAGGCAGCCGGTTTGACCGTCGGTACCAAGGATATCTCCCTCGCAGGCCGTATCCTGGCGAACTTCCCCGAGTATCTGACGGACGCACAGAAGCAGTCCGATGATCTTGCGGTCCTTGGTGAAATGGTCAAGCAGCCGGACGCCAATGTCATCAAGTTGCCGAACATCTCGGCATCGCAGCCACAGCTCAACGCCGCCATCAAGGAACTTCAGGCCCAGGGTTACAAGCTGCCTGAGTATCCGTCCGAGCCGAAGACGGACGAGGAAAAGACCGTCAAGGCCAAGTATGACGCGATCAAGGGCTCTGCCGTGAACCCGGTGCTGCGCGAAGGCAACTCCGACCGCCGCGCGCCGAAAGCCGTCAAGGAATACGCCAAGAAGAACCCTCACCGCATGGGTGAATGGCTGCCCTCTTCCAAGACCCACGTCGCCACCATGGGTGAAAACGACTTCTTCTCCAACGAAAAGTCGGTGACCGTTTCTGCCGGATCCGCAGGCAAGGCGAAGATCGAATTCGTCGGCAAGGACGGAACCGCCACGGTTCTCAAGGGCGACTTTGCCCTGGACGAAGGCGACGTCGTCGACGGCACCTACATGAGCGCCAAGGCGCTGTTCGCGTTCCTGGAAAAGGAAATCCAGGATGCCAAGGACATGGGTATCCTGTTCTCGCTGCACATGAAGGCAACCATGATGAAGGTCTCCGACCCGATCATCTTCGGTTACTGTGTGCGGGCGTTCCTGAAGGACGTCTTCGACAAGCACGCCGCAACCTTTGCCGAGCTCGGCGTCAATCCGGATCTCGGCATCGGTGATCTGGAAGCCAAGGTCGCCACGCTGCCGGCCGACAAGGCCGCCGAGATCAATTCCGACATCAAGGCCGCTCTCGACAACGGCCCGGCCATGTACATGGTGAACTCCGACAAGGGCATCACCAACCTGCATGTCTCTTCCGACGTCATCATCGACGCCTCCATGCCGGCCCTGATCCGCGCAGGCGGCAAGGGCTGGGGCCCGGACGGCAAGGAAGGCGACGCCAAGTGCGTGATCCCGGACAGCTCCTATGCCGGCGTCTACTCCGCCGTGATTGACTTCTGCCGCGAAAACGGCGCGCTCGATCCGGCCAAGATGGGCACCGTGCCGAACGTCGGCCTGATGGCCCAGAAGGCCGAGGAATACGGCTCGCATCCGCAGACCTTCAAGGCTCCGGATGACGGCACCATCCGCATCGTCGATGCTGCCGGCAACACCCTGATCGAACATGCCGTTGAAGAAGGCGACATCTGGCGCGCATGCCGCACCAAGGACGCCCCGATCCGCGACTGGGTCAAGCTTGGCGTCACCCGCGCTCGTCTGTCCGGCATGCCGGGTGTCTTCTGGCTGGACAAGACCCGCGCTCATGACGCGGAACTGATCAAGAAGGTGGAAGCCTATCTGCCGGAACACGACACTTCCGGGCTCGACCTGCAGATCATGGCTCCGGCCGATGCGGCGAAGTATTCCACCGAGCGTATCGCCCGCGGTGAAGACACGATCTCCATCACCGGCAACGTGCTGCGTGACTACCTGACCGACCTCTACCCGATCCTGGAAGTCGGCACCTCGGCAAAGATGCTGTCCATCGTTCCGCTGATGAACGGTGGCGGTCTTTTCGAAACCGGCGCAGGCGGCTCCGCTCCCAAGCACGTTCAGCAGCTGATGGAAGAGAACTATCTGCGCTGGGACAGCCTGGGCGAGTTCTGTGCCCTCGGTGCATCGCTGGAACACCTGGCCAACGTCAAGGGCAACGACAAGGCACAGGTTCTGGCGGACGCGCTTGACAAGGCCGTCGAGAAGCTGCTCGACAACGACAAGTCCCCGTCCCGCAAGGTCGGTGGCCTGGACAACCGCGGCAGCCACTTCTACGTCGCGCTTTACTGGGCACAAGCACTGGCCGCACAGGACAAGGACGCCGAGCTGAAGGCGCATTTCGCACCGATCGCCGAAGCGCTCTCTGCCAAGGAAGATGCGATTGTTGCCGAGCTCAACGGCGTTCAGGGTTCACCCGCCAACACCGGTGGCTACTACCATGCCCCGCAGGAAAAGGTGAACGCCGTCATGCGTCCGAGCGCAACGCTCAACGCCATTATCGGTTGATTTGCAAATACACCCTTGGGTAGAAGTAGGGCGGCTCCGGCCGCCCTCTTTTTTTGCGCCAGGGAGCTGATTTCAAATGGTCCTTCAAAACGAAAACCATCAGCCGGTTGTCCGGAATGGAGCCGGGGAAGAGTTCACGCTCTTCTCGGCGACAAACGACCCTCAATCCGCCAAATGGTGGCCGGACACGAGTTTTCTGGTGCATGCGCTCAGCGATGGCGATTTTTCGACCCTGCGCGGCGCCATACAGCTCATGGACGATGAGCACGAACCAGTCTTTCTGACCGGGTCCGGCAGCGTCACGAACGAACTTTATGCCCGCCTGGAACACCTCGGCTACATGAGGACCACGGAAAAGCCCCTGCCCGAAGAGATGCAGGGGCACCTGATCGAGCGCGGGCTAACCGACTACGGCAAGGAACATATCGCCGACTTTGTAATCGCGCAGCGCATCCAGATGGAAGAGCTGGATGGCGACAGGGAAACGCTGGAAGACTTCTGCACGAAATTCGACAATCTGCGGGAGCATCACACGGGTTTCCCGCTCGAGGCGCTGCACACGTTCCGGATGTTCTTTTCCGATCCACGCTACGATTTCGATCTGGACCAGTCTTCGAACTATCTTTTCCGCCTCTACAAGATGTTCGGCATTGTGGAGATCTCCGACGAAGGTGTCGCACGCGCAAGCCGTTTCGGCTCCATGAATGTGCCGTTTCTCTTCGATCTGCTTCTCAACGAGCGTGGGGCAACAGTCAGACACTAGCCCCGAAAAGCGCTATTGCCTGGGTGCAGGACATCCCGGGGGCTCATGACGATCGGTTGCCTTAGTTGACCTTCCCGAGCCGCAGTTCCGGGCCTGTATCTTTGCTGTGCTCCGTGCGGGGAGACGATTTGAGGCTGGTAACGAAAAAGGGCGGCTCACCGAGCCGCCCATTTTTACCGATACCGCTTATCCGCGGATGAATGCCAGAACGTCGTTGTTGAACTCCTCGGCCTGCAATTGTGCAAGACCGTGGCCACCGCCTTCATAGATCTTCAAGGTGGCATCGTCGACGATTTCCGCCGCCCGGTGGGCAGAAGCCTTGATGGGCACGATCTGGTCGTCGTCGCCATGCACGATCAGCGTCGGCACCTTGATGGCCTTCAGGTCACCAGTGTAGTCGACTTCCGAGAACTCGCGAATACAGTCGTACTGACCCTTGATGCCACCGGCCATGCCCTGCAGCCAGAAGCTTTCCTGCAGACCCTGATTGGTGTCGACCCCATCGCGGTTGAAACCATAGAAAGGTACCGTCAGGTCCCTGAAGAACTGCGACCGGTTGTAGGCGGTCCCCTGGCGGATACCGTCGAACACTTCCATCGGCGTGCCGTCCGGATTGTCTGCCGTTTTCAGCATCAGCGGCGGCACAGCACCGACGAGAACGACTTTGGCGACCCGGTCATTGCCATGCCGACCAACATAATGGGCAACCTCGCCACCACCGGTGGAATGACCGATCAGGATCACGTTCTTCAAATCCAGATGCTCGATCAGTTCGGCAAGATCGTCCGCGTAGCGGTCCATGTTGTTGCCGTCCCATGGCTGGCTGGAGCGGCCGTGGCCGCGGCGGTCATGGGCAATCACCCGAAAACCGTTCTGGCCGAAAAACAGCATTTGTGCGTCCCAGGCATCAGCCGACAGCGGCCAGCCGTGGGAGAAGACAATCGGCTGCCCCTGCCCCCAGTCCTTGTAGAAAAGCTCAGCACCATCGGATGTCGTGAAAGTCGTCATTTTCAGATTCTCCTGTTCAAGCAGTTGTTTTGCGGCACCGAACTTCGGTGCCATCACCAGACCAAGCCCAAGGACACCGCCGCCAATCAGCGCCTGGCGACGGTTGACCTGCGGCCCAACGATCTTGTTTCCCATCGGATGATCTCCATTTAACTCGTGCACGATTTAATCGTGTGCGATGTATATGTATCGGCAAGTTCGCTCTGTCAACGCTTGCCAAGAAAAAAAATGCTGCTTAGGAACGTTTCATGTCAGAACGCACTGAAAACAAAGGCGCCTCGAAGCCCTTGAAGAACACCGGTCCGGACGCCTTGGGCGGAGATCTCGACGATTTTCTCTGTTTTGCCGTCTATGAGGCCAATCTGGCCTTCAATCACCTTTACCGGTCTTTGCTGGAAGAGCTCGGCCTCACCTATCCGCAGTATCTGGTGATGACCCTGCTTTGGCGCAGAAACGAGAGAACGGTCAAGGATATCGGCGACGCACTCAGCCTGGAATACAACACGCTGACACCGATGATTAAGCGCCTGGAAGCAATGGAGCTTGTCTCCCGCGTCCGCGATCTGGAAGACCAGCGCGTCGTCAATGTCTGCCTGACAGCCAAGGGTAACGCGCTTCGGGAAAAGGCGGCTGCCGTGCCGCATTGTGTTGCCGAGGCCTCCGGTCTTTCGGAAAAGGCTTTCGAGGATTTGAAATCCGCCCTCGACACATTGCGGTCCAACCTGAAATCCACGGGAGACCGGACTTGAACAACCCTACAGGCAACATCACCGCCATCCTGTTTGACAAGGACGGCACCCTCCTGGATTTCGACGCGACATGGGCACCGGCCTATCGCGAAACCTCGCTCCATGCAGCCAGAGGCGACCGCGCCCTGGCCGACAGGCTCCTGGAACAGACCGGCATGGATCTGGTGACCGGAAAGTCCGCGGCCGGGTCTCTGCTTGCAGCCGGCAACTCTGCGGAAATTGCGGCTGCCTGGATTGCCTGCGGTGCCGATTTTCAGGAAGGCCCGCTGACCGCAGACCTCGACCGGGTGTTCATCGGCTGCATGCATGATGCTGCGCCCCTTGCTGGCATTCCGGAAGCTGTGGAGACCTTGAGCGGAACCGGGTTCACTTTGGGTGTTGCCAGCAGCGACAGCGAAGCGGCCATAAGGGCCTTTCTCGCCGGCACCGGGCTTGCGCCCCGTTTTGCCTTCGTCACGGGTTACGACACGGGTTTTGGCCCGAAGCCGGAACCGGGCATGGTTCGCGGCTTTGCCGAGGCAACAGGTCTTGCACTGGACCGGATCGCCGTTGTCGGTGACAACACGCATGATCTGGAAATGGCCCGTTCGGCGGGCGCCGGACTTTGTATCGGTGTCCTGACGGGCACAAGCGCGCGCCACGACCTGGAAACCCTGGCGGATGCCGTTCTGGAGAGCGTTGCCGATCTGCCGGCCTATCTGGCCGCCAACTGATTCACATCAGGCCGGCACCGCCGCGCCTTGCCGTCGCACCTGTCCGGGTGTCTGGTTGAATTGACGCTTGAAGGCCCGGTTGAAGGCGGCTTCCGAGCTGTAGCCGATATTTTCTGCAATATCGATCAGGGGCAGATCCGTCTCCCGAATGTCGCGCCGTGCCCGTTCCATGCGCCAGTGGGTGACATAGGCCAGCGGCGTCATGCCGACGAGGTTCGTAAACCTGTCCGCAAAAACCGTCCGGGACATGCCGGCTTCCCGGGCAAGGCTCTCCACCGTCCAGGGCTTTTCCGGCGCCAGATGGATCTTGGACATGCTGCGCCCGAGCTTCGGGTTGAGCACCGCCGCCAGGCATCCGGCCCTGTCCCCCTCCCTGTCGACGAACGTTCGCACCACCTGGATGAAGATGATCTCCGTCAACCGGTGGATGATCGCCTCGGACCCCGGCTGCCCGGCGCGCACCTCGCTGGCAACAAAACGCATCACTGCTTCCAGCCAGAAGGCGTTCATCGTCTGTGTGTTGGGCAGATGAATGACCGATGGCAAGGCATCGAGCAGCGGATGGACCGAGCCTTCCTCGAATTCGAAATGGCCACAGAACAGTTTACAGGCCAGTTCCTCGTCCGGACCGCCGTAATAGAGCGCACCTTCCCCCGTATAACCGGATTGCCGCACGACCTCGTCCACTTCGGCGGCGGGACGGCCCGGTTCATCGCTCAGGATATGAGCGGCCCCGTGCGGAATGACGGCCAGGTCACCGGTCGCAAGGCGGATCGGCTTGTCAACACCGTCTACCGCGAGCCAGCAGCCACCACGCATTGCCATGTGAAACCGCGCGACATTGCCGAAGGCCGGCACCCGCACGGCCCAGGGCGGCGAAAAACAGGTATGGAAATAGACGGATCCCCGTAGCTTCAAGGCATCCAGGATCTGGGTCAGGGCGTCATGTTTCATGAAAGGCCGGTTCCGGTTGAAGTCTCATTCCCGCATTTTTGCCTCAACACCGCAAAGCGCAAGGCTCCCGGACGATCGGTCAATTTTCAGGGACTTTCGTGCATGGATAGAACTGAAGTCGACCAACATCTTTGGGCTCGTGGGCAATCCGCCCGCAGGAAACCAACCTGGAGCACTTGAAAGATGTCTGTTCGCTTCGTCACCAAGACCATGCACGCCTATCTCGATTATCCCGTCGCGATCGGCCTTATTGCCCTGCCCGTATTCCTTGATCTCGGCCAATCCAACCCGATCGCCTTCTGGCTATCCTTCCTGACAGGCTTTGCGGCCCTGGCCCTGACGATCCTGACGGATCACCAGACCGGCATCATCCGCATTCTGCCCTATTCGGTTCATCTGGCGGTCGATTTTGCCGTCGGCATCGTGTTCCTGGCAGCTCCCTTCGCACTTGGCTTTACCGGCCTCGACTTCGCCTATTACCTGGTCAACGCCATTGCCGTCCTGACAGTGGTCAGCCTTGCCAAACCGCAGGAAACGGTTGCGCAGGCCGCTTGACAGCCCCCGTCCACGCACAATGACACCGGCCCTCACGCCGGTGTCTTTTTTTGAACTGCAATCCGGACGATCTGCAAATCCTCGGGAACTTGCGAACATGGAGACGCCTGAGCTTCGGACGCAAGGTAGAGGCACCGGAGCAAATCCGGCCTTCAACCTTCATACCCTTTCAGGAGTAGAACATGTCCTTAATGAAATCCGCCATTGCCGCAACGCTGCTGTCTCTTGCCGCTCTCTCTGCCCCGGCAATGGCCGCGGACGAATACAACACCTCCAGTGGCCTGACGGCCGCCGGCAGCCCGCTCGGTCTTCATGGTGTCGATCCCGTGGCCTTTGTCAGCCTGGGCAACCGCATTGACGGAACCGCGCAATATACGGCCGTCCACGACGGTGTTGCCTATTACTTCGCATCCCAGGAAGCCATGGATGCCTTCACCGCGCATCCGGATCAGTACCTGCCGCAAAACGGCGGCTTCTGCACCTTCGGTGTTTCAGTCGGCAAGAAGTTCGACGGCGATCCGCAGTTCGCGGCCGTTGTGGACGGCAAGCTTTACCTGTTCCTGAACGAGGCCATCTTCCGCGAGTTCCAGAAAGACCAGTCCGGCACGATCACCAAGGCGGAAGCCAACTGGAAGAAGATCCGCTCCACCGAGGCAACGAAGCTCTGATTGTTCGTTGTCAAGGCGTGGGAACGACAAACAAAAAGGGCGGCCCCAGGGCCGCCCTTCGTGACTTGATTTCGGTAAAAGCCCGAAGACTTAAGCCGCGTTGTGCAGCCGATTTTCGAAAGCAAGGTTCCGGGTCAGCGGCGCCAATGTCTTGGCAGCGGCCAGAACAGCCAGGTCGGCCAGCGGCTCGCCCAGGATCACCAGCATGTAGGCAAAGCCGAAGGAACCGACGGAAGCCATGTTCTCGGCACCGAAGCCCTGGCCGTAGAATGCCCAGAAAGCAACCCAGCCAACGATACCGGCCTGGAACGTGGTGGAAAGAGCCAGTGCCTGAACGTAGGAAACGTCAACATAGGCTGTCTTTTCCGGAATGATGCGGTTTGCCAGCATGCTGACAGCCCACAGCGGCACAAGCAGCGTGGTGACGTTGATGCCGTACTGCGGCAGGTCGAAAGGAGCAACCAGCGTCCCCTGAAGCAGAAGGCCTGCAGCAAGGCCGATTGCTGCCGGACCTGCGCCGAACATCAGGAACAGGGTGGAGCCCAGGATAAAGTGAACTTCGGAAACACCAACTGGGTAATGCGGCAGGATTTCGAAGAAGCAGAACACGGCAACCGTCGTGATGACGGAGCGGACGGCAAGGCTGAGAACGCCGCTTTTGCGGATCGTGTCGAGAGCCATTTTGCCCAGAAGGCCGAAGGAAGCAGCCGCGGTACCGTAGCTGAGTACGATTTTGGCACCGTCGACGATGCCCGGTTCGATATGCATGTCATTTCTCCTTTGCGCACCCTCCGTGCGCGAGCAGATGGTGTGAACCGGCCCCGATGGGACCGCTGGATGGCAGGTTTCCTGGCTCGCGAGTCTCTGCGCTGCCCGCCTTCCCGGATCGCTCCAGTGGCTTGAAGGGCTTTGCTCGTCGCATACAGTTGCGGGGGCAGCCACGGTATTGGTCCCTGTTGGGTACGCCTCACCGTGTTCCCATTTCATCCGCCCTTACGCTTGTTCGGGCGAAACCATCGCATCGTCTAGATTTGCAAGGATTGGCGATATTCTGCAAGCGAATTTTCGCCATATTCGGTCTGAATGCGACATTGCACCGAAATTTTGCCGTCTGAAGACCACCACCGAAATCAGCCGAATTAGCACTACCAACAAGCTTCAGATCTCAAAATACTTCTTCAGGGAATTGCGTCAGCCACCTGAAAAACATGACATTTGAAGCACCCAAATCAAAGATGAAAATCAAAACCATTGTTTATTAAACTTTTCTGTATTTAGGGTAATTGTGATTTTTACTTGCAGAAACCCTAACGAAAGATAACCTCACTCGCATACAAAGCACATCATGAGAGTTTGCAATGCCCTTTACCAAATTGGGAACGCTTATCGCTGGTGTCGTCTTTTTCCTTGGCTGCATTCAGCTGGCACTTCTGGCCGGCGTTACTCTTGGTGCAGTCACTGAACCAAGACCGGGTTTTTTCCTTGGCAATCTGACACGCGAACAGGCGCTCGACAGCGGACTATTGAAGATCATGGCCGCCGTCGCATTCGGCGTGATCACCGAGATCAGCCGCTCGGTTGAAAAGAAGTAGACCACAACCAAAGACTTGCCGCAGGCGGTGACCTGTGAAAGTCTTCGGCCATGTTGAAATCGATTCCCCTGACCGCTCTTGCGGTATCCCTCCTTGCTGCCACCGTCACTCCTGGCTGGGCGGCACCTGACAAGCTGTTCGGCGCCATCAACGAACGTCTGTCGTTCATGCAGTCGGTTGCAGCCTGGAAAGCGGATAACGACAAACCTGTCGAGGATCTGCCGAGGGAAAAGGTGGTGCTGGATGCTGCCCGCGAAAAGGCAGTCGAAAACGGCCTGTCGGCTGACAATGTCACCTTGTTTTTCCAGGCGCAGATCGATGCGGCCAAGGACATTCAAACCTGCTGGATCGAACGCTGGGAGAGCGGCGAAGCTCGTCCGCAGAACGTACCCGACCTGATCAAGGATGTCCGTCCGGAGCTGTTGCGTCTCGGCAACGAGATCCTGACGCTACTCGCAGAAAGCCCCGTCGAAGCCTCTGACCAGCAGGCCTTCACGGAGGCGCTGACCGTGGAATGCCTGTCCGACGGATCAAAGAGCGCTCTGTTTGAAGGTCTGGTCGACGTACACGACTAGGCACATACAGCCATCAGGACATCCCTCATCGGAGTTCAGGAGGCTGCCTGCCTCCAGGGCTCGGCCGCATTCGCCTCTTCTTCCCGCTTCATGACCATTCGCGAGAACTCGCCGAACGGCACTGCCGGGCTCCACAAGTAGCCCTGGCCGAGAGTCCCACCCCACAGATTGATGTAATCCATCTGCAACTGGGTCTCGACCCCTTCGGAAACTGTGTTGAGATTGAGCTGCCTCGCCAGCATCAGGATCAGCTCAACGATGGTCCGGCGATCCTCGCAATTGGCAATGTCCATGATGAAGGACCGGTCGATCTTCAGCGTGTCGAACGGCATGCTTGCGAGACTGTGCAGCGAGGAATAGCCGGTGCCGAAGTCGTCGATTGCAAATTTGACGCCTTCTTTCTTGATCGGCAGGATCTGATCGAGAAGGTTCTGCGAATAGTCGACAAGACTCGATTCCGTCACTTCCAGTTCCAGCTTCTCCGTCGAGAACCCGCTCTCGCCGATGATCCCGAGCATTCTGCCGGTAAATCCCTTTGCCTGCAGCTGCGCCGGCGCAACGTTCACGGCGACAGATACATCGACGTTCTGCCGGTGCAGGGATTTCATGTCGGAGAGCGCGGATGCCAGCACGAATTCTCCGATCGGAACGATCAGACCGCATTCTTCTGCCACGGGAATGAACTTGTAGGGCGGTACGGACCCGAGTTCGGCATCGTTCCAGCGCAGCAGCGCTTCTGAACCGACAATCTTGCCGGACGAAATGTCGACCTTCGGCTGGTAGTGAACGGATAGCGTGCGGTCTCTCAGTGCGCTTTGCAGCCTGTGCCGGATCTGTTCGCGTTCGGTCATCCGTTCGCGAATGATATCGTTGTAGGCGATCGACTGAGCCCTGCCGGCACCCTTTGCTTCATACATGGCCATGTTGGCGTTTCGCAGAACTTCCTCGGCCGTCGTACCGTGCTCCGGGTATCTCGCGATTCCCGCGCTGACAGTCAGAGAAAGGGAAAGCCGGCCAATTCTGTAGGCCCCGCCCAGCCGCTCGACCATCGTTCTGGACAACTTGGCAAGCGTCTGCAGATCATCGACGCTGGGTAACAGTACGACGAATTCGTCGCCTGAAAACCGGGCAACGCAGGGGGGTTTTGACGTCAGTGGCTTGGCCAGCTCGTCGACCAGGACAGCCAACCGGTTGCCGACCAGCCGCAACAGCTTGTCGCCTACGGCGTGTCCGTGCATGTCGTTGATCAGTTTGAAGCGGTCCAGTCCGATGTAAAGAACGCTGCCCGTTTCCTTGGGGCGCAGATCGATCAGCGTCATCGCGACATTGTCCAGCTTGGCCCTGTTGGGCAAACCGGTAATGCGATCGGTGTAGGCGAGTTCCTCGATCCGCAGAATATTCTCGCGCAGCTTGACCATCATTCCGCGGAACGCGGTTTGCAGGTCCCCCACCTCGCCTGGTGCATCAGTTTCCAGATTGCAGTCGAGGTAACCGGCAGCGGCCTCATTGGCTGCCTGCGTCACGCGGCTGACACCTGCCGTTGCCCGGTACATCAGCGCAGCAATCACCGGAACGAAGGCAAGAAGAAGAACCGCCAGGATCAACACCACCTGAACAATCTTTTCCCTCAGAACGCCCGCAAGCTCGTGCTTCGAAATACGCACCAGCACGGACCCCACCACTTCCCCGCTGCGGGAAACCGGCAGGATGTATTCGATCATATCGGCGGTTTCCGAATACTGAGCCTTGCCCGACTGCGCGACATTCAGGGCGCCTTCGTTGAACTGCACGGCGCTGGAGGGTTCTGCGGAGGTAAAATCGCTGGCGAACTCCTGACCGAAGCGGCTATAGGCCTTGGCTGCGATAATGTATTTGTCGCCCGCAATCGCATTCAAAAGCCGCTCGACTTCACCATAGTTCTTGTTGGCGATTTCGCGCGCCGCAATATTGGTGACAAACAGCGCCTTGTCGTGAGCAGTCCGAGCAAGGCGTTCCTCGATCTTGTCCGTCTGGGTCAGATAATCGATGCCGATCAGAACCAGCGAAAAAGCCAGCAATCCGAACACGCCATAAAGCGTTGCCCGCACAAAGACGCGCTTGAACAGCGCGTTTCCTCTTGATCGAACGGTTTCGAGCACGAAACAAGCCCCTTCGGTCCATTGCGTTGCCCGGGTCGAACTGCGACCCGATACCAGCAGTGTTTCGGCAGCCGCCTCAACAAATTCTGAACCTGAAAGAGGAAACACGGCCCTATTCAGGAACTATTGAACCTACGAGCATCTATTTCTTTCACACCGGCCAAATTGCTCGTCAAAATTTCCTAGGCACTACTGAATTCACGAGAAACGCTGTCCGCGTAGAATTACCAAGCCGGACCGGCATCTACGGAAGATTTGAATCGATCACACTCTCAACGTGGCCCGATTTCTGTACCGAAAGGTGCGATTTTCAACCAACACCCCAAATCGACGCGCGTCTGGGCAGCTTCCGAACATACTGTTCTTGACGTTGTCGGTTCGTGGGCAATTTTTGTGGTTTGTTGTCGAGCAAGGGCAACTAAAAATAGTTTTTACTTTACCGGGACCGGATTCGGCATATTGGCACGGGCGCAGTGCAGGCGCGGCCCTACGTGGACACCTGGATTGCAGAAGCCCAGCTGCCGCTTGGTGAACCTGGTGCGGCCTTCAATCGCCGGATCGAAGTGCGCCGGTTCGCCCGCCGATCAGGATCTGAGCTGCAGCTCTCGAATGTCCTGCCCCATCTGAGCGGTTTTCTCGCGGTTTAGGTCCGGCGCTAGATAGATTGCCGTTGTCCAAATTCACTTTCAAAGGCACTATTTTCTTATCTGGAATATCAATCCTGGGCGGGAGGCCAAGGACATGTCCGGCAATGCGAAACACGATTCCTGGAGTGCAGGTCGCAGTTACGATCACTACATGGGCAGATGGAGCCGATTGATCGCAAGAGAGTTCGTGTCCTGGCTCAACGCGCCTGCTGATGCAGACTGGGCGGACATAGGGTGCGGCACCGGAGCCTTGACCGAAACCATACTCGATATGGCCAAGCCAAAATCGGTTGTCGGTCTCGATCTTTCGGAAGGTTTCGTGATGCATGCGCGGGATGCAATCACCGACGAGAGAGCCCGCTTTGAAATCGGGTCTGCACAGGACCTGCCGCTTCCCGACAACTCCGTTGACGTATCAACGTCCGCGCTCGCGCTCAACTTCGTTCCGGACAAGCTGCAGGCACTTGCCGAGTTGCGTCGCATTACCCGCCCTGGCGGAAAAATATCCTTCTATGTCTGGGACTACCCGGGAGGTGGCATGGGCTTCATTGACGCCTTCTGGAAAGCAGCCGCTTCAATCGATCCCGCAGCCGAAGAACTTGATGAGGCGCTTCGGTTTCCCTTTTGCACTCCGGACGGGCTCCGCCAACTTTGCACTGAAGCCCGGTTGCCGGGTGCCAGTGTTCACACCCTTGAAGTCGACACCGTGTTTCCGGCGTTTGAGGAATTCTGGCATCCCTTCACGCTCGGCGCCGGGCCCGCACCCGGCTATTGCATGAACCTGCCACGGGAAAAACGTGATGAGCTGAAAGCAAAGCTCCAGGGTCAACTCGATACCGGCGGAGAAATCCGCTTGCCCGCACGCGCCTTTGCTGTCCGCTATCAGCAGCCGTGACCACGCAGTTCATCCAGAGCGGAATTTACAGGCAAGACCAACGGCAAGCACAGCAAGCGCGAAACACGAACTCACCGGATAGAGCAACGCTGCAGCCGCAGCATCCCGGTACAGAGCCTCACTACGACCAGCCGCCAGAACCTGGAAGAAGATCTGGCCCTGCACTGCGATACCAAGCGCCATGCCGATCTGCTGAAAGGCCTGGAGAACGCCGGACCCCGCTCCGGCATCCGGTCCGGAAACCCGCGACAACACGAGCTGGAACAATGCTGGAATCGTCGTTCCGGTACCAAGTCCGACAATCAGGAATGGCACCACCAGCAGGCTTGCCGATAGTCCATCGGAAACAAGCAGGCGCACCGCCACCAGACCGCAGAAGACCGCCAGCATGGCAAGGCTGATCCTTACCGCCTGATAGCGGGATCCGAAGCGGCCTGTCATCGCGGATGCAAGGATGACACCAACCGGATGCGGCGCCAGGATGAGCCCGGCTGTCATGGGCGATAGTCCAAGGCCTGCCTGCAGGAAGAGCGCCATCATGAAGAACATGCCTGCAAGACCGGAAAAGAACAGCGCGACAAACGCGACACCCGCAACAAACACGCGGTCCCCTGTCAGAAGCACCGGCAGAAGCTGCGCCTGGCCGAGGCGAGCCTTCTGAACCTGCAACCGGTAGAACAGGACAGCCAGAACTGCGCTTAGCCCCATCAAGGCAAAACACCAGAACGGCCAGCCGAATTGCCTGCCTTCCACAAGCGGAAACACCAGCGCCAGCACTGCGAGGGCAAAAAGAAACGTTCCGGACCAGTCCGGCATCACCCGGCTTTCGGTTTCAAGGTGCGGCAGAAAGCGAAGAGCGCCGGCCAGCGAGATCAACCCGACAGGCAGGTTGATCAGGAAGATCGGCCGCCAGCCCAGCCCGAAGATATCGGCCGCCACAATTGCCCCGCCCACCAGCGGCCCCGCCACGGCCCCAAGTGCGCTGATGGAGCCGAACAGGCCGATGGCCTTGCCTTTTTCCTCTGCCGGAAAGATCACGTGAACAATGGCAAGTACCTGCGGCACCATCATCGCCGCGCAAAGCCCCTGCAGGCCGCGGGCGGTAATCAGGGTGCCTATATCGGGCGCCAGTCCGCATGCCAGGGAACTGGCGGTAAACCCGGCGACACCCCAGCGGAAGACCCGCCCCCTGCCGACCACGTCTCCAAACCGGCCGAAAGGCAGCAAACCGGCGGCAAAGGCCAGCACATAGACAACCAGCACCCATTCCAACTGGGTGTCCGTGGCGCCAAGTCCTTGGCGGATGGACGGCAGCGCCAGATTGACCACCGACACATCGAGAATATTCATGAACATGGCAAGGTAGAGCGCGGCGAGCGCCGCCCAACGATTGCGCCTCTCCCTGGTCGCACCGTCAAACAAAAGGGACATTCAGAACTCCTGGCAAGGCGTGAATTCGAGTTTGTTACTTATAAAGTCACATATTCACACACGTCAATCTCATGTACCTTGAATTGTCACGTAATCGAATCCGGCATAAGGTTTTCCAAACGGAGATTTCCATGCGAACCGACAGCCGATTGCCGCGCGTGCTTCACGTGCTCCTGCATCTGGACCAGACTGAAGACCCGGTGACGTCCGACCAGATCGGGAAGATGCTCAACACCAACCCTTCCCTGGTCCGGCGCACCATGGCGGGGCTGCGGGAAGCGGGTTTCGTCGGGGCCACCAAGGGCCATGGCGGCGGCTGGGTGCTGGCCAAGAGCCTGGACAGCATCTCTCTGGCAGAGGTCTATGCCGCCCTCGGCTCACCACAGCTTTTTGCCGTCGGTCAATCCGCCGACGCCCCCACCTGCCTTCTGGAACAGGCCGCCAACCAGGCAACTTCAGCCGCGCTGAAGGCGGCACGCGAAACATTTCAGGAGAAGCTTGGGCAGGTCACGGTGGCCGATCTGGTAAGGCCGCATGCACAGGAAATCCGGGAGCATCAGGAAAAACCTTAGGTCCGAATTTTAGCCGCAAACCTTGGGCAATCTTCGGAACACCTGTGAAGACCTCCATTAAAGAACCTTCTTCGAGGCATGGTCCGGGGCAAACTGAACAGCCCCCTTGCCTCGCGGCGCAACATTGTATACAAGCGCACACAATAGAAATCAGGTACAACTCGCACCATTCAGATTTCCGTTTCACCGTCCCATTTTCCAGACCCGCGAGGCAATGCGTCCCATGGCAAAGATCAAAGTCGACAATCCGGTCGTCGAGCTCGACGGCGACGAGATGACCCGGATCATCTGGGCCTTTATCAAGGACAAGCTGATCCACCCCTATCTCGACATCGACCTGCTCTACTTCGATCTGTCGATCCAGAAACGCGACGAGACCGACGACCAGATCACGGTCGATGCGGCCAACGCCATCAAGGAACATGGCGTCGGCGTCAAATGCGCCACGATCACACCGGATGAAGCGCGGGTTGAGGAATTCGGCCTGAAGCGCATGTACCGTTCGCCCAACGGCACGATCCGCAACATCCTTGGCGGTGTCATCTTCCGTGAGCCGATCATCATGCAGAACGTGCCGCGCCTGGTGCCGGGCTGGACCCAACCGATCATCGTCGGCCGCCATGCCTTTGGTGACCAGTATCGCGCCACCGACTTCCGCTTCCCCGGCAAGGGCAAGTTGACCATCACCTTCACCGGGGAAGACGGCCAGGTGATCGAACACGAAGTCTATGACGCGCCGTCCGCCGGCGTCGCGATGGCGATGTACAATCTCGACGACTCGATCCGCGATTTTGCCCGCGCTTCGCTGAACTACGCGCTCAACAGGAAGGTGCCCTGTTACCTCTCCACCAAGAACACGATCCTGAAAGCCTATGACGGCCGCTTCAAGGACCTGTTCCAGGAAATCTACGAAGCCGAATTCAAGGACCAGTACGCGGAAGCCGGCATCTGGTACGAACACCGGCTGATCGACGACATGGTCGCCTCCGCTCTGAAATGGTCCGGCGGGTACGTCTGGGCCTGCAAGAACTACGACGGTGACGTCCAGTCCGACACGGTTGCCCAGGGGTTCGGCTCGCTCGGCCTGATGACGTCCGTTCTGATGACACCGGACGGCAAGACCGTGGAAGCGGAAGCCGCCCACGGCACGGTCACACGCCACTATCGCCAGCACCAGAAGGGCGAGAGCACCTCGACCAACTCCATCGCCTCGATCTTCGCCTGGACCCGCGGGCTCGCGCACAGGGCCAAGCTCGACAACAATCAGGAGCTTGCCCGTTTCGCCCAGACGCTGGAAAAGGTCTGTATCGACACGGTGGAAGCCGGCCACATGACGAAGGACCTTGCCCTGCTCGTCGGTCCGGATCAGGCTTGGCTCACCACCACCGGCTTCCTGGACAAGATCGACGAGAACCTGGCCAAGGCCATGGCCGCCCACTAAAGCTTGGCCTGCGAAGGCCGAAGGAGCGACACCGCGGACATTGTCCGCGGTGTTTTGCTTTTCGGCCCAACAACAACCTGCCGATTGTCCCTCTTCCCGGCCCGCGCTAGGCTCACCTGGCCGGTAGCCAGAGGAGAGGACGGTGTTGACGATCCGCGAATTGAAGACGCCTCTGATCGGCCCCCTGGACCTTGCCTTGCAAGCGGGCGAAGCCGTTGCGATTTCAGGTCCCTCCGGCGCAGGCAAATCCCTGTTTCTCAGAGCAATTGCCGATCTCGATGAAAGCGCCGGCCATGTTGCCCTGGATGGCACGAAGCGCGAATCCATACCGGCTCCTGAATGGCGCCGAAAGGTGGCTTACGTGCCTGCCGAAAGCGGCTGGTGGGCGGACCGTGTTCAGGATCATTTTGCCGAAACTTCCGACCTTCCCAACCTGCTGCACCAGGTTGGTCTTGCCGATGCGCTTGCCTGGGAGGTCACCCGGCTTTCCACCGGTGAGCGCCAACGCCTTGCCCTTGTGCGCGCTCTCCAGACAGCACCGCAGGTTCTTCTCCTGGATGAACCCACCTCCGCGTTGGACCCGCCTTCCGTTGACCTGGTCGAAACTCTCCTGAAACACCAGCTTGCTGCCAATCGCGCCCTTCTGATCGTCACGCACGACCCCGGCCAGCCCGAACGGCTCGGGGCACGACGGCTTGTCATGGACAAAGGCCAGCTGACGGTAGGTGCTGGCCAGGAGGCACCCGCGTGACCGGTTATCTCGCCCTCACCTATTGGGACCTCGTGGCTGCCTCGGTGTTCCTGCTATTGAACGCGGTTTTTTCGATCGTGCTTGATCTCGGCCTCACCCGCACGCTCATCATCTCGGCCTTGAGAATGAGCGTGCAGCTGATCCTGGTTGGGCTTGTCCTCAAGGCAATCTTCTTTGCCGGATCCCTGTTGTGGACATTGCTGGCTGCTGCCGTGATGCTGGCTTTTGCAGGGCGCGAAATCTGGGCTCGGCAAGACCGTCGCCTGGCTGGCCTCTGGGGCCCGGGGCTGGGCGTTGCCGTCATGCTGGTCGCAGGCACCCTCGTCACGATCTACGCCCTGGCAGGGCTCATCCGCCCCGATCCGGTCTGGATGCCGCAATATGCACTGCCGCTTTTCGGCATGGTGCTCGGCAACACCATGACCGGGGTCAGCCTCGGCCTTGATACGCTTCACACGTCGCTTGCCCGCGGGCGGCGCGATGTGGAAGCCCAGTTGCTCTTGGGCCGCACCCGCTGGGAAGCGACACGCCCCCTCTCCCGTCAGGCACTGCGGTCAGGTTTCACGCCGATCATCAACGCCATGGCGGCAACAGGCGTCGTGTCATTGCCAGGAATGATGACAGGGCAGATCCTGTCCGGTGTCGATCCGCGTGAAGCAGTCAAATATCAGCTCATGATCATGTTTCTGCTTGGCGGCGCTACCGGCCTCGGTGTCCTTGGCGCTACCTTCGCCAGTGTGTGGCGCCTGACCGACAACCGTGACAGGCTGCGTCTCGACCGTTTGAACGGAGGGTCTCGATGATTGAACTTTATGGCGCGGACTATTCGGTCTATGTGCGCTCGGCCCGAATGGCACTTATCGAAAAAGGGATCGCCTACGAGCTTGTCCCGATCGATGTGTTTGCCCCGGGCGGACCGCCGGAAAGCTATCTTGAGCTGCAGCCTTTCGGCAAGATCCCCACACTGAAGCATGGCGACTTCACCCTGTTCGAAACAGCGGCCATCCTGCGCTACGTCGACGAAGCCTTCGACGGGCCTCCGCTTCAGCCAGCCTCTCCGCAACCACGGGCGCGCATGGCTCAGCTTCTCTCCATCCTCGACAATTACGCCTACAAGACCCTCGTCTGGGACATCTTCGTCGAACGGGTGTCAAAGCCCTCTGGCGGCGCCCCCGCGGATGAAGTCAAGATTGCCTCGGCGCTCGGCCGGGCAAGAACGATCGTCAAAACACTGGAAGCGCTTGTGACGGAAGGCCCATTCCTGATGGGGGATCAGCTCAACCTTGCCGACTGCCATGCGGCCCCGATGCTTGCTCTCTTCGAGCTTTCAGAAGAAGGCCTGCTGCTGCTGCGTTCGGCGCCGAAGCTGTCTTCATGGCTACAGATGTTCAAGGAACGCGACAGTTTCAGAAAAACCGGATTGTCTGGTTGAGCGCGATTACGCGTCAGGCCTTTATCTTTTCCGCAGGTCAGATCCACTGCAAACATGTTAGTCTTTTGCCGTTCCACGACGCCCGTTGTTCCATTTACCTTCTGGCAGGCGCAACATTGAATCATTTTATGAAGAAAGGGATTTTTTGATGAGGTTTCAAAAGCTTGTAATTGTTTTCTTGAGCAGCCTTTTGCTGATGTGTGCCGGTTTGTCAGCATCGGCACAAACCGTCCACGAGCCCTCCCGCGGCACTGCCGAGCGCAAGGACATACTCGATGCAATGCGTCCGATGATGGAGGCAAGGGTGGGACCGCCGGTCGAGTTCGTCGTCAACTGGATGCGTTCCGGCCATGGCTGGGCTTTCGTCCAGGTCTCGCCGCAGCGCCCAGGTGGTGGCGCCATTGACCTGTCCCGCACGACCTTCGCCTCGCAGGCGGACTATATGGATGGCCTCGTCACCTTCGCCTTGCTGCGGTACCAGTTCAACCGATGGAACCTGGTCGACTTTGTCGTCGGCCCGACAGATGTCTTCTGGCAGGGCGATCTGCTCTACGCCCAGGTACCCCGCGGCCTGACACCCTACTGAGCGCCTTTCTGACTGGCCTACTTTGCCGGATCCTTCTGCGTTCCGGCAACTTCCTCCATCATGTCATCTTCAGAGTCGGCTTCGTCCTTGGAATCGTCCCCCTGGAAGAGCTCCGGCTCCTGGTCGGTGTTCTCTGAGGATGCAAACACGCCCGACTGCTGAAGTTCCTCTTCCGCCAGCTCGCCCAGCACGCGTTTTCCCGCCGCCACACGGTCGCGCGCTTCATCCATGATCTTCTTGGCCAGCCCTTCATCCCTGTCCATCAGGTGTTTGAGGGCTTCCGCCTCCAGCACCAGAAGCTGGCAATCCTTGTAAGCGACCACTTTCGCGGTTCTGGGTGTCTGATTGATCAGTGCCAATTCGCCAAAGAAACTGCCTTCTCCCAGATAGACCGTGTCGTGCTGCAGCCGGATTTCGACTTCTCCGTCGGCAATGAAATACATCTTGTCCGCAACATCGCCCTGCTCGGCAATCGTGCCGCCCTTGCGCACGCGAAGCGACTGCAGCAGCTTCGCAACTTCGGCAATCTCCGTCGCCTTCAGGTCTTCGAACAGGGGTACGCGTGCCACCATCGACCAGGTGACGACAAAATCCCGGCTATGGATTTCCCGGGCAAAGGCCGAAGCAATGATGCCGACCGGCAAGGCTATCAGCCCGTAGCCCATCAGCATGACGATACCCCCAACCGTCTTGCCGAGATTGGTGACCGGCACGACATCGCCATAACCGACGGTCGTCACAGTGGTAATTGCCCAATAGATGCCGTGCAGAATGCTGCGGAACTTTTCCGGCTGGTCGTCATGCTCGATCAGATACATCAAGGTGGCAGCCATCAGGATCACACCGCAGATGATCATGCTCGATCCGAGCAGTGCCCTGCGCTCGTTGCCGACGGCGGAAATCAACGAACGCAACGCGGGTGAATACCGGGCCAGCTTCAGGAAGCGCAGCAGCCTCAGGATGACGACCATCGTGACGGCCTGATTGGGCAAGAACACCACGAACAAAAGCGGCAGGGCCCCGATCAGATCGATGATCGCGTCCGGCTGCATCGCATAGCGCAGCCTGGAAAACACCGGCCCGTAACGGCGCAGCGGCGGATGGAGATCGGCCACGTAAAGACGCATGACGTATTCGGCCAGAAAGACAAGTCCGCTGCCCAACTGGATCAGACGCAGGTGCGTGCTCAGGATGTCGCGGATTTCCGGCACGGTTTCCAGCACCGCAAGCGCGATGTTGATCAGAATGAGGACGATCAGGAAGTTCCGCAGCACGCGCGCGCCGATGCGGCGTTTGCCCGTGTCCTCAAGCACCTCATAGAGCGCCCGTTTGAATTCGTGGCCGGACACCGAGCCCCCCGTTTCTGATTTTGCTCGCGTTTTCATGAATAGCCGAAAGACAGGCTACGACAAAGCTCTCCACGCGGACAGCCCTCACCATGCCGCACGAAGCTGTGCATAGGGGTGAGCGGAACGTGATTGGGCAATTTTGTCGCAGGCCCCATCTCCATGGATAGCCAACCGAACGGAAGGAGGACACCATGACCATAGACACCGACAAGGTTCGCGCCGCAGAAACCACGCCTCACCATATCGTGCTGAAAATGTTGCTGGTCTCGACGTTCTTCGCAGCAGCCGCGCTGGCAGTGACTGCTTTGCTGAACTGAACCAACCGGCAGGCCGCCGGAGGCAGACCTGACCAGGCCACCTCAACCGACGCCTCCCTCCATCGTCATCCCGGCCAAGCGAAGCGCGAGCCGGGACCGGGGAGCGGCAAGCCTTGCAGGACCTCAAGGGGCCATGCCGAGAGCGATAGGGCTCCCCGATCCCGGATCTTCGCTTCACTGCGTCCGGGATGACCAAAGAGGGGTTTGTTTGAACTCGGTAGCTAGGAAGAGACCTGATGCCTTCAGGCGAGCGGGAAAAGCGCCAGTAGGGCCGCCTTCCCCACAAAACTACCAATATCCCCTCCGTCGTCATCCCGGCCAAGCGAAGCGCGAGCCGGGACCGGGGAGCGACGAACCTTGCAGGACCTCAAGAGGCCATGCCGAGAGCAATAACCCCCGATCCCGGATCTTCGCTTCACTGCGTCCGGGATGACCAAGGAGAGGCTCGCGTAATTTCTCCCCGAGAAGTGACCGAGCGCCTTAAACGAACAAGGGCGGCCCTGATGGGACCGCCCTTTTCAATTTTGATTGCCGGAAGGACCATCAAAGCCCCGTGAGGTGCGCCTCGATTGCGGCAACGGCTGCGTCGGCCTTGGACCCATCCGGTCCACCGGCCTGCGCCATATCAGGCCGACCGCCACCACCGCGGCCGCCGAGCGCTTCCGAACCGATCCGCACCAGATCCACGGCGCTGACCTTGTCGGTCAGATCCTGCGTGACGGCAGTCACAATGGCAGCCTTGTCGTCTTCGGCAACGCTGATCAGAACGACCACGCCGGACCCGAGCTGGGTTTTGGCCTCGTCGGCCATGCCTTTCAGATCCTTCGGGTTGATCCCCTCGACGATACGCGCCATCAGCTTGAACGCGCCGGCGTCCTTAACCGGCGTGCCGCCTTCCGCTCCACCGCCCATGGCGAGCTTCTTCTTGGCGTCCGCCAGTTCGCGCTCCAGCTTCTTGCGATCTTCAACCAGCTGGGCCACGCGAGCCGGAACATCATCGGCGCTGATTTTCAGCAGGCTGGCCAGTTCGCGCATGCGCTTGTCCTGGGCATCCAGATATTCACGGGCTTCTGCGCCGGTCAGCGCCTCGATCCGGCGAACACCGGCAGCAACCGCACCTTCGGAAACCAGTGTCACCAGACCGATATCACCGGTACGCTTCACATGTGTACCGCCGCACAGTTCAAGCGAATAAGGCTTGCCCTGCTTGGGGCCATGGAGAGCGGTCCCCATGGAAACGACGCGAACCTCATCACCATATTTTTCGCCGAACAGAGCCATGGCGCCAGCTTCGATAGCATCATCGACTGCCATCAGGCGGGTGTCGACAGGCGCGTTCTGAAGCACGATCTCGTTGGCAAAGCTCTCGACCGTTGCCAGCTCCTCATCGCTCACCGGCTTGGGATGCGAGAAGTCGAACCGCAGGCGCTCCGGCGTTACCAGCGAGCCCTTCTGAGCGACGTGATTGCCAAGGACCTCGCGCAAGGCCTCATGCACAAGGTGCGTAGCTGAGTGGTTGGACCGGATCGACTTGCGGCGGGAATGGTCGACCTTCAGCTCCAGGGCAAGGCCCGGAACCAGCTCGCCTTCTTCCACGGTGACCGAATGAACGAAGAGCCCTTCGGCCTTCTTCTGCGTATTGGTCACGGCAACCTTGACGCCATTGGCCAGCATCCAGCCGGTGTCGCCCACCTGGCCGCCGCTTTCGCCGTAAAACGGCGTCTGGTTGAGAACCACGAAACCGCTTTCACCTGCGGAAAGTTTGGCAACTTCCTTGTCGTCAGCAGCAAGACCGGCAACGACGCCTTCGGCCGTCTCGGTCTCATAGCCGAGGAAGTCCGTGGCACCGTGCTTTTCCTTCAGTGCGAACCAGACTGCTTCCGTCGCAGCGCTGCCTGACCCAGACCAGGCCGCACGGGCTTCCGCTTTCTGGCGCTCCATTGCAGCATCGAAGCCATCCGTATCAACGGAAATGTCGCGCGTTCTGAGCGCGTCCTGGGTCAGATCCAGCGGGAAGCCGTAGGTATCATAGAGCTTGAACGCGGTTTCCCCATCCAGACGCCCCCCAGCCTCAAAGCCTTCGGTTGCGGTGTCGAGCAGGCCGAGGCCACGCTCCAGCGTCTTGCGGAAACGCGTTTCTTCCAGCTTCAGCGTTTCGGTGATCAGATCTTCAGCGCGGCTCAGCTCCGGATAGGCACGGCCCATTTCACGCACCAGCGCCGGAACCAGCTTGTGCATCAGCGGTTCGCTCGCCCCAAGAAGATGGGCGTGGCGCATGCCGCGGCGCATGATCCGGCGCAGTACATAACCGCGGCCTTCGTTGGACGGAAGCACACCATCGGCAATCAGGAAGCTCGTGGACCGCAGATGGTCGGCAATCACACGGTGGCTGCCGGTGGCGTCGCCTTCTGCTTCCACACCCGTGGCGTTGACGGACGCCGCGATCAGCGCCTTGAAGAGGTCGATGTCGTAGTTGTTGTGAACGCCCTGCATGACAGCGGCGATACGCTCGATGCCCATGCCGGTGTCGATGGACGGACGCGGCAGGTCGAGACGCTTTTCCGGCGTCTGTTCGTACTGCATGAAGACGAGGTTCCAGATCTCGATGAACCGGTCGCCATCTTCTTCCGCAGAGCCCGGAGGGCCGCCCCAGATGTGGTCGCCATGGTCGTAGAAGATTTCAGAACAGGGGCCGCACGGGCCGGTATCGCCCATGGACCAGAAGTTGTCTGACGTCGCGATGCGGATGATCCGGTCTTCGCTGAGACCTGCGATCTTCTTCCAAAGATCGAACGCCTGATCGTCTTCGGCAAAGACGGTTACCAGCAGCTTGTCCTTCGGCAGGCCGAATTCCTTGTTGACGAGGTTCCAGGCCAGTTCGATCGCCTGGTCCTTGAAATAGTCACCAAAGGAGAAGTTACCCAGCATCTCGAAGAAGGTGTGGTGGCGTGCGGTGTAACCGACGTTGTCCAGGTCGTTATGCTTGCCGCCGGCGCGAACGCATTTCTGCGCCGTGACCGCACGGGAATAGTCGCGCTTTTCCAGGCCGGTGAACACGTTCTTGAACTGGTTCATGCCCGCGTTCGCAAACATCAGCGTCGGATCGTTACGCGGCACCAGCGGTCCGGACTCGACCACTTCGTGGCCGTTTGTCTTGAAATAGTCCAGAAAGGCAGAGCGGATTTCATTTACGCCGGTCATTCGGATCTCGCATCGGTCACAGCCCCGCACATGAGGGCCTGTTGAAAATCTTGAAGGCGCTGGATCTGGGTTGCCGATCCGCGCCGGAACAGCCTTTTAACTTTCACCTCCAACCCTGTCCAGCGGTTGCACGGACCCGACCCAACGGAAAGCTGCCGGGAAACAGGCGATTTCCGGAATGAAGGCTGCCCTCATGCGCAGGACAACCGCTCCAACGGGATCTGACCTCTTCCAATTTCGCTCCGTTGCGGGTCCCGAAAAGCAAAAGGCCCCCTTCCGGAGTGCGGAAGGAGGCCCTTGGAAGACCGGACAAACGTCCGGAGCTCTTGCAGACGGAGACCGGAAGCTGAGGATCAGTCCTCTGCTTCTTCCGATGCAGCGTCCGGATCAATGATCGCATCGGCGATCAGGCCGGCGTTCTGGCGGATCGCCAGTTCGATTTCATCGGCAATTTCCGGATTATCCTTCAGAAACTGCTTGGCGTTTTCCCGGCCCTGGCCAAGACGCTGGCTGTTGTAGGAGAACCAGGCACCCGACTTTTCAACGATGTTGCCCTTGACGCCAAGGTCGATGAGTTCGCCGGTCTTGGAGACACCTTCACCATAGACGATGTCGAATTCCACCTGACGGAAAGGAGGCGCAAGCTTGTTCTTGACGACTTTCACGCGGGTCTGGTTGCCGACGACTTCGTCCCGGTCCTTGATCGCACCGATACGGCGGATATCGAGGCGGACAGAAGCATAGAACTTGAGCGCGTTACCGCCGGTCGTGGTTTCCGGAGAACCGAACATGACGCCGATCTTCATGCGGATCTGGTTGATGAAGATCACCATGCACTTCGACTTGGAAATCGACGCGGTCAGTTTGCGAAGAGCCTGGCTCATCAGACGGGCCTGCATGCCCGGCAGGCTGTCGCCCATCTCGCCTTCGAGTTCAGCCTTCGGCGTCAGCGCGGCGACCGAGTCGATGACCAGAACATCGATGGCGCCGGAGCGCACCAGCGTGTCGGCAATTTCCAGCGCCTGTTCACCGGCGTCCGGCTGGGAGATCAGCAGATTGTCAATATCGACGCCAAGCTTGCGCGCATAGATCGGATCCAGCGCGTGCTCCGCATCGACAAAGGCGCAGATACCACCGGTCTTCTGGGCTTCGGCAACCGCATGCAGGGCAAGCGTGGTTTTACCCGAAGACTCCGGCCCGTAGATCTCGACGATACGGCCGCGCGGCAGACCGCCGATCCCGAGCGCGATATCAAGTCCGAGCGACCCGGTCGAGACGGCTTGCACCTCAACCACCTGGCCCTGACCCATCTTCATGATGGAGCCTTTGCCGAAGGCGCGTTCGATTTGGCTGAGCGCTGCGTCCAGCGCTTTTGTCTTATCCATCTGGCTGCTTTCTACGAGACGAAGTGTACTTTGCGACATGGCTTACGCTCCTTATTCCACGATGGACGCGCCGTTTCAATGAGAGCCTTTGTACACATTTTGTTCTCATTTGACAAGTCGGCAAAACCGATTGGTATTAAAATGAAAATGGCTGTTTGTTTCCAATATGTTCTCACTTATCGATTTTAAAACTTACCTAGCGTAATCTATTGATCGGAACATCCCGTGATTCCGCGATCGGGCAGAATCACCGTCGCTTGCCTGCCGCCAGTTGCCGCCCCGGCCTTAATCTGCTAGCCCGCCTCTTCAACGATTGCCAGTACCGGCGCATCGAACGCTTCTGTTCTGATGCCGGCTTTTCATGAGACAGTCCAGAACGTGACTTCAGCCATCTCCTCCCCCGTTATCGCAATCGGTGCGATCCATTACGATACGATCGCCCATGCCAGCGAGCCGATCCGCCCCGAGACCTCGACTCCATCGAGGCTGAACGCAAAGCCGGGCGGCGTTGCCACGAACATTGCCCGTGCGCTGGTTCGGCTCGGGGTTGGAACACGCCTTGTGGGAGCGGTTGGAGAAGACGGCGCTGCAGACATGCTTTCCCGCCAGCTCAGCCAGGAGGGGCTCGAGTTGCATGTGAAGGCCCGGAGAGGTTTCGCAACGGGCCAGTACCTCGCACTGCATAATCCGGCAGGTGATCTTGCAGCCGCCTGCGTTGACGACCGTGTTTTGTCCGAAGCTCCGGAGGATCTCTTCGACGGTATCGTTGCCGATCTTGCAGCAAACGCGACGGACGATACGATCTGGTTTCTGGATGCAAACCTGCCCGCTGCAATGCTGGTCCGGTTGACGGGGCGTGCCTTGCCCGGGCGTCTTGTTGCCAATGCCGTTTCGGATGCCAAGGCAGTCCGGCTGCGTGGGGTTCTCGACAAACTGGATTGCCTGATGCTGAACCGCGGCGAAGCGGTCACGCTTACCGGGCTTTCCCGCGGCACGTCTTCTCAAGACCTGGCGGTGGCCTTGTCGCAGACCGGTCTCAAGAGTTTTGTCCTGACCAGCGCAGCATCTGATGTGCTGGTGCTCGAAAGCGGGAAACTTCACCGGTTCGCACCGCTTCAAACAGAGATCGTCGATGTCACCGGAGCAGGCGATGCATTAAGCGCCGGAACGGTCGCGGCGCTCGCCAGAGGCTATGGCCTGAAGCAAGCAGTCCCTATAGGCCTTGCAGCTGCAGCCCTGACCCTGCGCAGCACCGGCGCCCTCGCGGAAGAGCTCTCCTGGGACGCCCTCGCCAACTTTTGACCATATGGACAAATTCCAATCTTGGCGCTGCTCCGCCTTGCGCCTATAAGACCCGCAGAATTGACCCGGCCCGAGCTGCCGGACGAAAACAGAAAGGCACACGCCGTGACCACTCCGACAACGCCCTCCGCCATCAGGGATCTGATCGTTTACAGCGATGAAGTGCGCGAGGTACTTGCGAACGGCAAGCCGGTCGTTGCGCTGGAATCGACCATCATCACTCATGGCATGCCTTTTCCGAAGAACGTTGAGACCGCCCGTGAGGTGGAAGCCGACATTCGCGCGGAAGGCGCCGTTCCGGCCACCATCGCGCTGATGGACGGCAAGATCATGGTGGGCCTTTCCGATGAGGATCTCGACCGCCTGGCACAGGCCAAGGACGTGATGAAGTGTTCACGTGCCGACCTGACCTTCGCACTTGCCACCGGACGCTACGGCGCGACAACCGTCGCCGCCACGATGATGGCGGCGCATGCCGCTGGTCTGAAGGTCTTTGCCACGGGCGGCATCGGCGGCGTTCACAAGGGTGCGGAAGAAAGCTTCGACATTTCCGCCGACCTCGATGAGCTTGGCCGCACGCCGGTCTGTGTAGTGTCCGCCGGTGCCAAGGCATTGCTCGACATTCCCAAGACCCTTGAAGTTCTGGAAACCAAGGGCGTTCCCGTCATTGCTTTCGGCACGGAAGACCTGCCGGCATTCTGGTCGCGGGCCAGTGGTCTCAAGGCCCCCTACTCCCTGAATTCGGCCGCCGAAATCGGTTCGCTCCTGAAGATGCGGTCCCGTTTCCCGGATCATGGCGGCGTCCTGATCGCCAACCCGGTACCGGAAGTCGACCAGATCCCGCGGGATGAAATGACCGGTTATATCGATGCCGCCATTGCGGATGCCACTGCGAAGGGTGTTCGCGGCAAGGACGTGACCCCGTTCGTTCTCGGCGCCATCCTGGAGTTGACCGGTGGCCGCAGCCTCGACACCAACATTGCGCTGGTGCGCAACAATGCCCGCCTGGCCGCGCGTATTGCTGCTGAACTGGTCTGACGGCACGTTTTCTCGAGAAACCAACTGGACCCAAAAAATCTGCCGGGCTTTCAATCCGTTTGAAGTGAAAGCCCGGCAGACTTGTCAGGACGGTTTGTCTTCCACCGGTTGAGGCACTTCCGGCGCCTGACGGCGCTCAAGTGCCGCCGCCAACCGGTCGATATCCTTGAAATGCAGGTCCCGCTGCGGGAACGGTATCTCGATACCCGCCTTGCCAAGCTCGTTGTAGACCGTGAAGTAAAGGTCCGACTTGGTAATCATCACATTGCCGATGTCTTTCAGGAAACATCTCAGTTCGAAATTCAGCGAGCTGTCGCCCAGCCCGATGAAGAGAACCTGCGGCGTCGGATAACGTGCGATGGTGTTGTGTCCGCGTGCCGCATCGAACAGGATGGATTTTACCTTTTCCAGATCACTGCCATAGGCAACGCCAACCGGCAGGATGAGCCGGCCCGATTTGTTGGTCAGCGTCATGTTCTTGACCGTGCCGGCAATCAGGTCCGAATTCGGAATGATGACGTCATGCCGGTCGAAGGTTTCGATGCGCGTAGAACGGACAGAGATCTTGCGGACATATCCGGATTGTCCGGAGACCTCGATCCAGTCGCCTTCCTTGATAGGCCGTTCAATCAGCAGAATGACGCCGGAGACAAAGTTGGACACGATGGTCTGGAGACCAAAACCGATACCGACCGACAGAGCACCGGCGACGACTGCAAGACTGGACAGGTTCAGTCCGGCGGTGGAAATCGCAATCAGCGACGCCAGCGTGAGCCCGACATAGCCTGTACCGGTGACCACGGCGTTCTGCGCACCGCTGTCCATCCGCGTCTGCGGCAGTACGGTCGCCTTCAGCAGGTTCTGCAGCCAGCGCGTTACGACAACGCCAATGCCGAAAATGGCAACCAGGACGATGAAGGAGTCCAGCGACAGGTGAATGTCGCCCAGTTGCACGCCGTTCGTGAGCAGATACCAGACCTCGACGATATCCGTTCCGCGTGCGCCCCAGGTCATGGCGATCAGGGGCGCGAAAATCAGTGTCAGAACACAGATTAACCCAAAGGCAACGAGGACCGGAGCAGGTTCGTCTTCTCGCTTGCCGATAGCCGTTTTCACGACAACGAGCACGAGATGGTAAAGCATGAAGCCGAAACCAAGCTGCGCAACCGTCATGATCACCGGCAGGATCGCCACCCGGGCAAGCTGGACATAACCGACCAGCGTCACGGAGACGGCAAGAACGGCGGATGTTTTCATGAGTAGCGACAAGAAAAGCAGAAAGCCGGATTCCTGCGGCTTTACTGTTGCCTCTTCGGGCTCTTCCGCTGTCTGCTCGCTCTCCTCGGCATTGCTTTCAACGGATTTGTTGGACCTGATGACGCTGGCAAGTGACCAAAGCAGTACCGCCGCCATCGCGATTGGGGGAGCAGAAAGCACCGAAATCGCTGCCGTACCGAAAGCGTTATCGAGTTCGAATGCCTCGACCGCCACTTCAAGGGCCATGAAGACGCCCAGCCCCTGGCAGAGACGCAACCCGAGTTTTGCTTCCCGGTCACCCAGCTCCAGGAGACGCCAGCGATCCTGCCCGGGGGCAAAAATCGTGTGCCCCAGCCAGTTCGCTATGATCATCACGAGAGCCATTACCGGCACAGCGATAACCGCCGTGCGAACCGAGTTCGGATAGATATCGAGAATGGGAAAGATGGAGACCAGGGCGACGGCACCAATGGTCGGAAGCACGATAAAGCTGGCATTGTAGAGCACCGCCAGCATCAACGCCTTTGCACCAGTGGCCGGCTTTTCGCAATAGACCTTCAAAGCCCGTGAAATCGGATGCTGCAGAACCGTCAGGAACAATATCCCGAAAATTGCCAGACCGAGGGAAAGCGGCACCGTCTCATGCAGTTTCTTCGAGACGCTCGGACGGGCCAGTTCGTTCTGCACACCACGTTCGAACCGCTTTATGAATTCCCCGATCTCCTGAAAGCCCGCGGCCCAGGTCGACGGTGCAAGCGGCGAAGGATACCTGTCCAACAGCGTTGAAAATTGCCGCGCACGAAGCTGCCTGTCGACCTGGCGAATGTAGAAGATAGCCTGATTGTTGATTTCGCCGGCCACACGGACCGGTGCATTTGCGGCCGCCAGCGCATTGGTAAGCTCAAGACGTCTTGCAGCAACTTCTTCAGCTTCCTTCTGCCCGTCTGCAGGCGGTGCACCGAGGCTGTTCAGCTGGGCTTCCAGGGCGCTCGCCCGAATGTTCCCGCGATCTATGATCTCCGCGCTGGCGTCCCGAACCTCAACGAGCTGAGACCGGAGCTGATCGAGGGTCTTGGGAGAAATGCTTCTTTCTTCCAGCGCCGTTGCCGCCCGGCTGAACAATTCGGCCGACCGCGCTAGGGGCTCCGGCGGAACCTGCCCGGCCTCCTGGGCAAGCAGCGTTCCGGCCGGCATGCCGCCGGCAAAAGTGATGGATAAGGCCAGAACCAGCAGGATACACTTGAGAAACTTCATGAAGACGCCATCACTTTTGGGACAAGGCCCGGTTCCGGTTCACAGACTGACCACGTTGCCTGGGAAGCCAGGTGGGCTTCAAGGCATTTGCATCCATCCACGGTCCGATTCGAACAATCAGCTTATTTGCGAATTTCGGCAGATCTTTCACCATGGAAACACATTTGTCGCAAAACGGGCCTAAGGAAAGGCTCTGGCAGGTTTCAAGGCTGCCCGGCTTTGGCCCGAAATACGTGCCAAGCCGTTGACAGAGCGGCGTAAGCCTGCCCTAACATGCGAAATTATGACGTTAACAGGACGTTGCGGCAAAATACCTGAAAACAAGCCGCGTCCTTCAAGGAGGTCAGACATGACAGACGCGGCAACCCCTGAAACCCCGCAGACTGCAACGGCTCCGGCAGGAAGCATTTCCCCGCTTCAGTACCTCGACCGTGCGCTGTCGACCCTCCGCGACATCGGCATCACGCCGGAAAGCGAACAGGATGCACCGATCAACGCCCTTCTGGAACAGATCACCGATCTTTCTCCCGACAAGGTGCTGATCATCACCCGGACCCTGGCCCAGGCTTCCAATTTCAACGAGGTTGTTCGCTCGCAGGTTCAGCAGATGGATATCGGCGAACGCTACGAGCAGATCACCGAGGCGTTCAATTCCATCCGCGATGACGCGAAGGCGCTGGTCGATCAGCTTGCCGACGGCAAGATCTCCTTCACCGAGAACCTGTCCAACAAGTGGCGCGACTTCCGCCGCGGGACCATTTCCGATCGTTTCGATGATATCCGGGGTACCTACAAGGACGTTGCAAAGGCAACCAAGGACCAGATCGAGCGGGAACAGACCATTCTGGAAGCCTATCGCGATTTCCGCGGCGCCTTGAAACAGGCGGAAGTCACCGCACTGGAACTGCTGAATATCGCAACCGGCAAACTGGACGCTGCCAAGGGTGCCCTTGAAGCTGCCTCCAGCGAAGTCGAAGCCTACACCGGTGACGACCCGGCGCAGAAGGCACGCCTTGAACTGGCACGCGACGAGAAGCTGCGTGAAATGCAGGACGAGGAAAAGCGGTATCAGATCGCCAAGGACCTCTCCGACAACCTGACGATCGGCTACAACACGTCAGAGGTCATCATGGCGCGTCTGGTCCAGACGACCAACGCCAAGGAGCGCGTATACGCCCAGTCGGTCAGTTTCTTCTCCACCAATGAATCCGTTCTCACCGCACTCAACGCCTCGTTCACCGGCCTGCAGGGCCTGCACGAAAGCACCGAGACGCTGAACGCCATGAAGGACGGCATCAACAAGAGCCTGGAAACGCTGGCGGACATCGGCGACGAAGTGCAGAAAAAGGCGCTCGAAGCCGGCTATGGACCGACCGTTGCCGCAGCCTCGGTGAAAAAGCTTGTCGACTCCGTCGTCAATTTCCAGGTGCAGTCGCGCGAAATCATCGACGAAATGCGCGAGATGTCGACCAAGAATTCCGAGGAAATCCGCAACGCCGTGGAAGACGGCAAGCGGCGGCTTGCCAAGCTGACCGCCCAGGGCAAGGCCCTTTGATCTGACGATAATCCGGCAGGCCGGACCCTCCGGCCCGCCCTTTTTCAAGAAGACATGCATTCATGGCAAGCAAATCCGACGCCCCGCTTGACGATCTGATGATGGCGATGGACGTGGTCGACACGCTGCGTCATGAAGAAGGTCAGGTGGCTCGCGAGCTGAAGACCGATGAACGCGATGCCGCCATGGTCGAACGGCTGCGTCAGGTCTATGCGTCCCAGGGCATCGATGTTCCGGACCATATCCTGAAGGCGGGTGTCGAGGACCTGAAGCGCGACCGCTTCGTCTATTCTCCACCTTCCGCAGGCTTCCAGCGCACCCTGGCGATGATCTACATCTTGCGCAGCACCTGGTCAAAATGGCTGGCGGCGGTCGTTGCTGTCGTCATCGTTTGCATTGCGGCCTGGTACTTCATCGTCAAGCTTCCGGCGCAACGCGCGGAAGCGGACCTGCTGGCAAGGCTTCAGGCCCTGCCCGCGACCTACACCGAATTGGTCGGGCGGATCGATTCCCTGACCGAAAATACCGAAATCGAAGCCAACGCCGCACGTCTGGCCACCGACGGCAACCTTGCCCTTTCGGACGGCAACAACGAGGCAGCCTTCAAGGCGGAGGCCGACTTGCGCGATCTTGCCGGACGGCTGCAGGAAGTGTTCGAGGTCCGGATCATTTCCCGCGAAGGCGTGCCGACCGGCGTTTCCCGCATTCCCGAATCCAATCCAGACACCGAGAACTACTACATCGTGGTCGAAGCCGTGGACGCGGACGGCAAGATCCTGGAGCGCAGGATCGTGTCGGAGGAAAGCAGCGAGGCCGAACTTGTCGACAAATGGGGCCAGCGCGTTTCGGAAACCATCTACAACGCCGTTCGGCGCGACAAGATGGAAGACGGCATCGTGCAAAAAGGTGTCCTGGGGCAAAAGCGGCGCGGAGAGCTGGATATCAAATGGCGCAGCGGCGTTCAGGACGGAGCAATTACGAAATGGTAGCGGTTAGGATTGCACCGCCTCACCGGGAGGCACCGGCATGCTGACGGGACGCCAGACCCTGGGCACCATCGAGCAGTCGCTTGCCGATTTGCGCCGTGAAGAAGCCGAGCTGAGCAAGCGGATCGAGCGTTCGACCCGCGCTTTGACGGACCTGCAGGAACGCCAGAGTGAAGCCTACCGGGACCTTGCCCGGTTCCGACTGGATACCGACAGTGCCGGAGCACTCAACACACGCCTCGACAGCGCCGCACGGGAAGCCCGCAAGCTTCTGGACAAGCGCAATGCGGACTACAAGGTTCTGACCGACCAGTTGCGCCAGTGCGAAAGCGACCGCAGCCAGTTGCAGAAGAAGCGCGTCGAGCTCGATAGCGCCCGTGATGCCGCCGAAAACCAGATGGACGAGTTGATGGAGGCTGTCGACGGCCGTCTGGAAGGCGATGCCGGTTATCAGGCACAGCGCGAGAAGACAGAAGCCGCTCTTGCGACTGCGGAGGCAGCCGCCTCCAAGGCGGCTACATCCGAAAAGGACCGAAAGGAAAAAGGCAAGGCCTATGAGGCCGATCCGCTGTTCATGTATCTGTGGCAACGCGGTTTCGGAACGCCGGCATACGCGCACCGCGGTCTTGTGCGCTCGCTCGACCGATGGGTGGCCGGCCTTGTCGGTTTCAACGACGCCCGCGCCAATTTTGCGATGCTGACCAGCATTCCGGACCGCATGGCGCGCCATGCGGAGCGCTGTGCCGAAATCGCACTGGAAGAACAGGACAAGCTCGCGGAGTTCAGCCGCAATGCGATGACCGACGCTGCCGGAACGGATCTTGTCGGCACCATCGAAACCCTGAGCGCGGACATCGACCGTATCGACGGAGAACTCGACAATCTGGACAGGCGGATCGAAACGCTGTCCTCGGCCCTCGCCGAATTTTCCAGCGGGGAAGACACCGACTTCCAGAAGGCGGAGGAACATCTGTCCGTTTCTCTGCAGGCGGATGACCTCAAGGATTTGTGGCGCGCCGCGCTCGATACCCCCTCGCCCGAAGACGAGAAAATCGTTCAACGGATTGAGGATCTGAAGGAGCGCATCGACCAGGTTACACGCGAGATCCGTCAGGACAGGGAACTGCAACGCGATATTGGCCGACGTCGTGCGGAACTTGCAGACGTCATCAAGCGTTTCCGTTCCAGTGGCTATGGCAGCTGGGAGTCCACCTTCTCTGACGAGAAGCTGACGACCGTCCTGTTGGGCGAGTTGGTCAAGGGTGCGATTACCGGTGCCGAATACTGGGCCCGCGCGGAACGTTCGCACAAACGCCGCAAACCGAAGGGACGTCAGGTCGCGTTCCCCAACGGTTCGGGTCTTCCCAAATCCATGGGAGGCTTCGGTGGCGGCTTTGGCGGAAGTTCCGGCAAACGGTCCGGCAGCAGTGGCGGCTTCGGCGGTGGTGGTTTCAAAGGCGGTGGAAGTTTTGGTGGTGGCGGTTTCAAGACAGGCGATACATTCTGACCTTCACCGATTGAAATCCCTGCCCCCGTGAGGCCACAAGGCTTCGTTAGGAGTGTTGTGTCAGTTTACTGGCAGAAGATGGTGGCGGTCACATGCAGTTTTCTTGTGCTTTGTGAAGACGTGTTCTAGACCGGCTCTTAAGTTGACCATTTTAACCTTGGGACTGCCCATGCGACGTATCGTTTTATCCGCTTTTTGCGCTCTTGCTCTTGCCGCCTGCCAGTCCGGGTCCTCTCAGCGCCCCACACAGCCGGATCAGCCAAGGCTGGACGTGCCGGCCGGCGCGCAATCGGTAAATATCGCAGCCGATCCGGCAAGCGTGCGGTCCGCACTGGTCTCCAGTGCCCAGGAACGCGGCACCGTCGTACTGCAGGACCAGCCGAACATGGTGGTTCTGGAACGGCCGATGACCGGCGCGAACCCAGCGCTCGATTCCGAATTCGGCCCATCCGACAACGGCCAACGCGTGATCCGCATCCGGGTTCGCTTTACCGGAACGCCTTGCCAGACGCTGGCTGTTCAGGATCTTGCCGTGATCAACAACGTGCGCACGGCTCTTGAGCAGAGCTTCGTCCTGCCGGGCAACCCGAACACGATGCAGAGCCTGCAGGGTCTGAAGTCGCGCGCCGAACAGGGTAGCTCCTGTCCGCCGGTTTCTTCCTGACGCATCAACAGTCAGTCTTGAAAATGACGAGGCGTGGCCGGGTTTCCGGCCACGCCTCTTTCATGCCGGCCTACTCCGAAGCGGATCACAGCAGTGGGAGACTTCCCTCACTCCGGACGCATTCACCGGCATGACTGTCGACGCGTCAGGCAGGCACAGCTTCAGCGGCGAACTGCTTCAGGAACTCTTCGCTGGGCGGGATCGGCTTGATCACGTCGATCAGCACTCCGTTCGGATCACACGTGATGAAATGGCGCTGGCCAAAGGCCTCGTCCCGCAGCACCTGCAGAATGGGTAACCTGTTCGCCTGGGCGGCCTCATAAACCGCATCGACATCCTCGACCTCAAAATTGATCAGAAGCCCTCCTGCGCCCCGGCCACGACCGGCTTCCGGAATGGTTTCGTGGTTCTGGTCGAGGATCGCGAGATTGACGCTTTCGTCCTCCTCCGACTGCAGGTGCACGTACCAGTCGGCTTCAAACATCGGCTTGAAGCGGAAATTTTCCGAATAGAACCGGGCAGTCTCCGCGACCTTGTCGGTCATGAGGACCGGATAATACTGGGTGCATTTCATCGTTTTTCTCCTGTTCCTCGCCAATTTCGGATGTGGATTGCCTGTTCCATCCGGCCTACGGCTGTTTCCGAGGCTTTCCAACCACCACAAAAAGACATACAGTCTGTATGTATTTTTCAACTAACATACAGGCTGCATGTATGCAAGACAAAAACTCCGAGAAATCAGGTGAACGCCGTACACAGGCGGAAAGGCGCGCGGAAACGCGCAAGGCCCTGCTGGATGCGGCAAGGGCGCTGATCGTTGAAAAAGGCTATGCGGAAACCGGAACACCTGAGATCGTCAAGGCGGCAGACGTCACCCGCGGCGCGCTCTATCATCACTTCGCTGACAAGGCTGACCTGATGCGGGCGCTGGTCCACCAGGAATCGGAAGCGATCGCGGCGGAGATCAACAGCCAGACGAACACTGGCCAGACACCGCTCGACGCCTTCATGTCCGGCGCCAGCGCTTATTTCTCGGCCATGTCCGTTGCGGGCCGCGCAAGGATCATGCTGCTGGAAGGACCGACAGTGCTCGGGTTGTCGGAAATGGCGGAGATCGATCGCCAGACCGGCGGTGCCACGCTTCTGGAAGGTTTGCGGCATGCAGCCAATCACGGTGCACTGAAAGATATTCCCCTGGAGCCTTTGGCGGACCTGCTCTCTTCCGCGTTCGACCGCGCGGCGCTGGCAATTGCAAATGGCGGTGACAGGAAAGCGTATGAAGCCGCGACCCGCAAGCTATTGGCCGGCATCCTGGCAGACTGACAATCGGCCCTGATGTCGTGATCCTTCAAGACGGCCTTGCACCAACCTTCTATGGCTGGCGCCAAACCAACCGACCGGGAGACCCAAGTGATTCTGAGATACACCATCCTCTACGTTGAGAATGTCGCCGCCGCTCTCGACTTTTACGAGAAGGCCTTCGGACTGGAACGTCTGTTCCTTCATGAATCCGGAGACTACGGCGAACTGGCGACGGGCGAGACAAAGCTCGCGTTCTCATCCAAAGCACTGATGAACCAGCTCGGAAAGACACCCGGCACCCCCAACCCGAAGTCACCTGTGTTCGAACTGGCGTTCGAGACGGATGACGTTGCAGCCTCCCTTGCCCGTGCAGTCGCCGCCGGTGCAAACAAGTTGCAGGATGCACGCGAGGAACCCTGGGGGCAGATCACATCCTATGTGAGCGATCCTTTCGGCTACCTCGTGGAGATCTGCTCGCCGATCCAGTTGCCCAGTGCTGGTTGAGACAACAGCAACAGGCTATCAGGGTCCCGGCGCAATTGCGCCGGTGACCGTCCGAACCAGCGCTGCAGGTCGCGCGTCATATGGGCCTGATCGCTGAAACCGCACACAGCGGCGATCTCCACCAACGGCACCTCCGTCGCCAGCAGTCCTGCAGCCCTGCGCGCTCGTGCGAGCAAGCGCCAGTATTCCGGTGGTGGCAGGCCCTGCTCCCGAAACCGCCTCTGCAACGTTCTCACCGACACGCCTGCCTGTTTCGATGCCCGCTCGACGGTCGACTGTGGCAACGTCAGGGCAACGATCACGTCATCCAGGTCATTGGTCTCGTCAAGTGCGTTGCCGAGGATGTCTTCCACTCGCTCGCAGTCGCGTTCAATGGCCTGAAGAACCTCGTCCTCAACGACGCCACCCGGGCGCAACCGGAACCCCATGATATGCGTCCCGGCCGCGAGTCCGGCGATGCGTGGCTGGAAATCCAGGTCCGTCAGCAGAACCTTTTCCCGCTTGCCCTGCTCACGCACCACCAGCACATCCCGGCAACCATCCGGAAAGATCAGCGCATTTTCCGCTGTGTCGATCCGGTGATGCCATTTTTCAAATCTGACCGTGCCACTCATGACCAACCTTTAGCAGGTGGCGGCAGCGCAAGCGAGATTGTTCAACCTGGCGTGGGCAGCTACGAGCAGACATCGATCGAAAATTCTGATTGAAAACGCCACTTTCAATTCTCCTGGTCAAATGTCATGAAGCATGGACCTACCCATTACTGACCGGTTCGGAGCCTTTGTGATGATCGAAAAACTGGAGATGTTTCTCGCCGTGGCCCGGGAAGAACATTTCGGCCGTGCGGCCGAAAGCCTCGGCATCGCCCAGCCGACACTCTCGACCGGCATCAAGCAGCTTGAGGATCAGCTTGGTGTTCAGCTGTTTTTCAGAGGCTCCCGGTTCGGCGGTCTGACACCGGAAGGCCAGCGTGCCCTGGTCTGGGCCCGACAGATCGTGGGGGATGCCCGCCAGTTGCGCGAGGAGATGCGGTTCTCCCGCGACGGCCTGACGGGACAATTGCGCATAGCCGTCATCCCGACCGCCCTCACCTGGGCAGCCAAACTGACGACATGGTTCGGCAACAAGCACCCGAACGTGCGTTTCACCATCCTGTCGCGAAATTCGATGGAAATCCTGTCGATGCTGGAGAACCTCGATATCGATGCCGGCATTTCCTACCTCGACAACGAACCGACCGGCAGGGTCAGCACCGAACCGCTCTACAATGAAAGCTATATGCTGGTTTGCAATGAAGCTTCGTCCTTCGCGGGCAGAAAGTCGGTCAAATGGAAGGAGCTGGCCGAGGAACGGATCTGCCTTCTGACGCCCGACATGCAGAACCGGCGGATCATCAACCGTCATTTCGGTGAAGCCGGAATCATGCCGGAAGCCCGGATCGAGTCCAATTCCACGGTCGTGCTGGTGGCAAATGTGCTGGACGGCGGCTGGATAACCGTCCTGCCAGCGGATCTCGCAGAATTTCTGACAGCCGGAAAACCCTTGAAGACGATCCCTCTTATCGGCGTTCACACCGGTCACACTGTCGGCCTCGTGGCCCCCTATCGCGAACCGCACACCCCGGTTTTGCGGGCTCTTCTGTCCGAAGCAAGGCGTATTTCCGAGGTCTGACCGGAAGTTAGCCGAAACGGTCAAATGATGTTCGATCATGATTTCCAATCGATCAACGGAAAATCATTATTGATATCAAATCAAACTTAATGGTGTGATGCGCCTCGAAATATACGGGAGGACGCGCATGCCGTATGCGACGGGAGAGCCCACGGCCGAACAGATCTCGGCCGTGATGGAAGATTTTATTACCTTGGAAGGTCCACTTCTGCCCATGCTGCACGGCTTGCAGGCGGAATTCGGCTATGTGCCCCAGGCAGCGGTCGAGCTGATTGCAGAGGCGCTCAATCTGTCCAAGGCGGAAGTTCACGGCGTCATTTCCTTCTACCATAATTTCCGCAAGGCTCCCGCCGGGCGCCACGTCGTCAAGATCTGCCGGGCAGAGGCCTGCCAGGCCGTCGGCGGCGAAGCCCTTGGCGAGGCGGTTCTGGCCAAACTCGGCCTGGACTGGCACGGCACAACCCGCAACGGTGCCGTCAGTCTCGAACCTGTCTACTGCCTTGGCCTGTGTGCCTGCGCCCCTGCCGCGATGGTCGACGGCAAGGTCATCGGCCGTGTCACCGAAGATCGCATGACACGTATCCTCCAGGAGGCCGGTGCATGAAGATCTTCGTTCCCCTCGACAGCGCTGCCAAGGCACTGGGTGCCGATGAAGTTGCCGCAGCAATTCAAATCGAAGCCGGCAACCGTGGTCTCGATGTCACCGTGGTGCGCAATGGCAGCCATGGCATGGTCTGGCTTGAACCGCTTGTCGAAATCGAAATCGACGACACCCGCAAGGCTTTTGGCGCCGTCACAGCCGAAGACGTTCCTTCTCTTCTGGATGGCACGCTGGAAAGTCTCGGCACGGTGGAAGACATCCCCTTTTTCGCCCGCCAGACCCGGCTGACTTTTGCCCGTTGCGGCCTGATCGATCCGCTCAACCTCGCCGAATACGAAGCCCATGGCGGACTTGTCGGCCTGAAACGCGCTCTTGCTCTCGGCGAAGAAGAGATCGTTACGGAAGTCACCAACTCCGGCCTGCGCGGCCGTGGTGGCGCAGGGTTTCCCACGGGCATCAAGTGGGACACCGTCCGCAAGGCAGTTTCGGCACGCAAATACATTGTCTGCAATGCGGACGAAGGTGACAGCGGCACCTTCGCCGACCGCATGCTCATGGAAGGCGATCCCTTCACGCTGATCGAAGGCATGATCATCGCCGGCCTCGCCACAGGGGCCACCAAGGGCTTCGTCTATATTCGCTCCGAGTATCCGGACGCCATCGCAGTCATGGAAGCCGCTGTCAGGATCGGTCTCAAGGCCGGCCTGCTCGGCACGAACGTTCTCGGGTCCGGCAAGGCTTTCGACCTGGAAATTCGCACTGGCGCAGGCGCATACGTGTGCGGTGAGGAAACGTCCCTCCTCAACAGCCTGGAAGGCAAGCGCGGCATCGTGCGGGCCAAGCCGCCGCTGCCGGCGCTTGAAGGCCTCTTCGGCAAGCCGACCGTCGTCAACAACGTGCTCTCGCTGGCAACTGTTCCGGTCATTATGGAAAAAGGCGCGGAGTTCTATGCCGGGTTCGGCCTCGGCCGCTCCAAGGGTACCATGCCGATCCAGATCGCCGGCAATGTCCGCTACGGCGGTCTTTTCGAGACCGCTTTCGGCATGCCTCTGGGTGAGCTGATCAACGATATTGCCGGTGGCACCGCCAGTGGCCGGCCGGTCAAGGCTGTCCAGGTTGGTGGCCCCCTCGGGGCGTATATGCCCGTCTCCAAGTTCAACACGCCGTTCGGTTATGAAGAATTCGACGGCCAGGGTGGCCTCATTGGACATGCCGGCATTGTCGTCTTCGATGACAGGGCGGACATGCTGAAGATGGCCCGCTTCGCCATGGAATTCTGCGCTGTGGAAAGTTGTGGCAAATGCACACCGTGCCGGATCGGCGCTGTGCGCGGTGTCGAGACAATCGACCGGATCGATGCTGGCGATGCAGGGGCTGTCCACCTCCTGACGGATCTCTGCGACACGATGAAAGACGGCTCGCTTTGTGCCCTTGGTGGGTTCACGCCCTATCCGGTCATGAGCGCCCTTACCCACTTCCCTGAAGATTTTGCCCGCCAGAAGGAGGCCGCCGAATGACGGATCTCGCCAACATCCATGATGATCGCGACATGGGCACTCCGGCAAAGGAAGGCGCTCCGGTCACGCTGACCATCGATGGCTTCGAGGTCACTGTGCCGGAAGGCACCTCGGTGATGCGCGCGGCCTCTGAAATCGGTCTTCAGGTTCCCAAGCTTTGCGCAACGGACAGCATCGACGCCTTCGGTTCCTGCCGCCTTTGCGTGGTCGAAATCGAGGGCCGGCGCGGCACACCCGCCTCCTGCACCACACCGGTTGCGCCGGGCATGGTCGTTCACACCCAGTCCTCCAGGGTCAAGCAGATCCGCAAGGGTGTGATGGAGCTCTACATCTCCGACCATCCGCTGGACTGCCTGACTTGCGCTGCCAATGGCGATTGCGAGCTGCAGGACATGGCCGGCATGGTTGGTCTGCGTGATGTCCGTTACGAGCCGGGCCGCAACCACTTCGAACAGCGTACCTCTGTTGGGCCGAACCCGGAGTATATCCCGAAGGACGTGTCCAACCCCTATTTCGCTTATGATCCGGCCAAATGCATCGTCTGCTCGCGTTGTGTGCGGGCCTGCGAAGAGGTTCAGGGTACCTTTGCCCTGACCATCGAGGGCCGTGGTTTTGAAAGCCGTGTTTCGCCGGGGGCGGCGTTCGACGATTTCCTGTCTTCCGACTGCGTGTCCTGTGGCGCCTGCGTGCAGGCCTGCCCAACCGGCACGCTTCAGGAAAAATCCGTCATCGAACTGGGAACGCCGGAACGTTCCGTCGTCACCACCTGCGCCTATTGCGGCGTCGGCTGCTCGTTCAAGGCTGAACTCAACGGCGACGAACTGGTGCGCATGGTGCCTTACAAGCACGGCAAGGCCAATCGCGGCCATTCCTGCGTCAAGGGCCGCTTCGCCTATGGCTATGCGACCCACAAGGACCGGATCCTCAACCCGATGATCCGCGATAGCATCGATCAACCCTGGCAGGAAGTTTCCTGGGACGAGGCCCTCAGCTTCGCCGCCAACCGCCTGCGCGGCCTGCAGGAAAAGCACGGCCGCAAGTCCATCGGCGTGATCACCTCCAGCCGCTGCACCAACGAGGAAACCTTCCTGGTGCAGAAGCTGACCCGGGCGGTCTTCGGCAACAACAACACCGACACCTGTGCCCGTGTCTGCCACTCGCCGACCGGCTACGGCCTCGGCCAGACCTTTGGGACCTCTGCAGGGACGCAGGATTTCGATTCCGTCGAACATACCGACGTCGTCATCGTGATTGGCGCCAACCCGACCGACGGTCACCCGGTCTTTGCCTCCCGCCTGAAGAAGCGTCTGCGCGCCGGTGCCAAGCTGATCGTTATCGACCCGCGCCGCATCAATCTGGTGAAATCGGCTCACATCGAGGCGTCCCACCATCTGCAGCTGCGCCCCGGCACAAACGTTGCCGTGGTAACCGCCCTCGCCCATGTCATCGTTACCGAAGGTCTTTTCGACGAAGACTATATTCGCGATCGTTGCGACTGGGACGAGTTCCTGACCTATGCCGACTTCGTTCGCGATCCGCGCCACAGCCCGGAAACCAGCGAAGGCCTGACCGGCGTTCCGGCGGAAGAACTGCGCAAGGCGGCTCGCCTGTTCGCGACCGGCGGCAATGGCGCGATCTACTACGGCCTCGGCGTGACGGAACACAGCCAGGGTTCGACCACGGTCATGGGCATCGCCAACCTTGCAATGCTCACCGGCAATGTCGGGCGAAAGGGTGTCGGCGTGAACCCGCTGCGCGGCCAGAACAACGTCCAGGGTTCCTGCGACATGGGCTCCTTCCCGCACGAACTTCCGGGCTACCGCCATGTGAAGAACGAGGACGTCCGCGCGATCTTCCAGGACATCTGGGGCGTTGAGATCGATGCCGAGCCGGGCTTGCGCATCCCCAACATGCTGGATGCCGCTGTCGATGGCAGCTTCAAGGGGCTCTATTGCCAGGGCGAGGACATTCTCCAGTCGGACCCCGACACCAAGCATGTGGCGGCCGGCCTTGCAGCCATGGAATGCGTCATTGTTCACGACCTCTTCCTGAATGAGACCGCCAACTACGCCCATGTCTTCCTGCCCGGTTCCACGTTTCTGGAAAAGGACGGCACCTTTACAAACGCCGAACGCCGCATCAACCGCGTGCGCAAGGTGATGGCGCCGCGCAACGGCTATTCCGACTGGGAGATCACCCAGATGCTCGCCAACGCCATGGGTGCCGGATGGACCTATAGCCATCCGTCCGAAATCATGGCTGAAATCGCTGCAACCACGCCCTCCTTCGCCGGTGTGACCTACGATCTGCTGGAGGAAAAAGGGTCGGTGCAATGGCCCTGCAACGAAGCCTCGCCGGATGGCACGCCGCTCATGCATGTCGATGGTTTCGTGCGTGGCAAGGGCCGGTTCATTGTCACCGAATATGTGGCGACGGACGAGAAATCCGGGCCACGCTTCCCGCTGCTTCTGACCACCGGCCGTATCCTGTCCCAGTACAATGTCGGTGCCCAGACCCGGCGAACCGACAACGTTATCTGGCACGATCAGGATCTTCTGGAAATCCACCCGCATGACGCGGAAAACCGCGGACTGAAGGAAGGCGACTGGGTGAAGCTGGCATCGCGTTCCGGAGAGACCACCTTGCGGGCCCATCTCACCGACAGGGTCAGCCCCGGCGTCGTCTACACCACCTTCCACCATCCGGACACCCAGGCGAATGTCATCACGACCGACTTCTCCGACTGGGCCACAAATTGTCCGGAATACAAGGTGACGGCGGTTCAGGTCAGCCTGTCCAACGGACCGACCAACTGGCAGGAAGACTATGCCGCCCAGGCAGCTATGTCCCGGCGGATCCTGCCGGCTGCGGAGTAACTGGTGATGGATCGCCCGCTCTCCCGCTCCATGCCCGGCCGTGCCGTCCACGCGGACGGCCAGGTGGCGGTCGCGAGAAGCCTGCCGGAGGAAAGCCCTGTTGCGCTCGTCTTCGATGGCACCACGCAGGCGGTGATGATGGCAACGCCTGGCGATATTGCCGACTTTGCCGTCGGTTTTGCCCTGAGCGAAGGCATCATCAGCTCGATCGCCGAAATCGAAGCCTTCGAGGAGGTCTCTCATGACCGCGGCATAGAGGCTCGTCTTTGGTTACGCGCAGACCGCTCGAAACGGCTTCTTGCCCGCCGCCGTGCCATGGCCGGTCCGGTTGGTTGCGGCTTGTGTGGCATCGAAAGTCTGGATCAGGCCCTGCGGCCTTTGCCGACGGTCGACGCAACAACAGTCCTGTCCCGCCTGGATGTGGCCAGAGCGACCGATGCGCTCAGCCGGCTGCAGCCGCTTCGGGACCAGACGCGCGCCACCCACGCCGCCGGTTTCCTCCAACCGGGCAAGGGCGTGGTCGTGGCGCGCGAGGACGTTGGCCGCCACAATGCGCTCGACAAGCTGATCGGCGCCCTTGCCCAAGCCGGGACCGCCCCCGCAACCGGCGCCTTCGTCCTCACCAGCAGGCTGTCGGTGGAACTGGTGCAGAAATGCGCCTTCGCCGGTTGCCCGGCCCTGATTGCCGCCTCGGCCCCGACGTCGACCGCACTTCGCCTCGCAGACGAGGCCGGCATAACGGTCGCCGCATTTTCAAGGGACGGCGGGTTTGATCTTTACGCGCATCCAGAGCGCGTCTTATCCGGAGTTGCAGATGTCGCCTGAAAAGATGGTCTATATGGCCAACCAGATCGCCACCTTCTTCAAGACCCAGCCAGGCGTTGACCAGGCGGAGAAGGTTGCGAACCATCTTAAGGACTTCTGGGAGCCGCGCATGCGCGACCAGTTGAGAGCCCATGTGGAAGCCGGCGGTGCCGGTCTCGACGCGGTCGTCCTGGAAAGCGTGCGCAGGCTCTGACGGGAGGGTTTCCCTCTTCTTTGCCACGATACTAAAATTCGGAAATTCTGCCGCTGCGAATATGCGGCCCATCCTTCGAGACGGACCTGACGGTCCTCCTCAGGATGAGGTCGAAAGGGAGATTTCGGCCTCGCAACAAATACAACCTCATCCTGAGGAAGCGCGAAGCGCTGTCTCGACGGATGGTCCACAAACTCCGGCCTCTTTTCAAATAAGACTACCCGCCGGCAGATACCCCGGCCGCTCCGCTGCCCGCAAGCGCCCCATCCCCGCGCCGTTCCCGCCCCCGGTAACGGACAAAGGTCTCCAGCCCGACCAGGGCATTCCTTTCAGACCCCTGAACCGATCTCGCCAGCAGTCCAGCGAGATGCGCTGCCGCCGCGCTGGCGCCGCGAATATCCTCGCGCCCAGCAGCGATCGGGCAAGCACCATACGCTGCGTGCGGCAGGTCCAGCCGCGATAGGTCATTCGGCCTGCAGCGGGCATCCCCCTGCACTGACAGGACGCCTGTAATTGCCGCCGGATAGGCGTTACCACCGCGCGCCGGAGCAGAACCGACAATCAGACTGCCCGCCTGCTGTAGCCGGGCCACTGCCACGGACATCTCGATGGAAGATCGCGCCATGCCGAAGGCACACAGGACAATGTCGGGTGGAGCTTCGGCAAGCCAGCTCAAGGCAGCGCAGATGGCGTCAAGCGTGGTCGAAAGCTGCCCCGGAAACACAACGGCGTTGAGAAGCAAAACATCTTCCGCATGAGTGCACACGGTCTGCGCCATCGCCTCCGCATGCCCTGAGGCAAGTTCAGCGGCATCCGGCCTGCAGAACCATTCCTGTCCCACCAGGCCCGGCCAGTCACCCGGCAAGGCGCCGTCTATCAGCCCGACCCTGATCAAACCCCGACCTCTCTTGCTTGCAGCACCAGCTCACTGTCAAAGGTCCCATACCGTTCCGTGTCCCCATGCGTGACGACAAGGCGGGTACGATCACCAAACCGAGTATCGATCCGGGTCATGATCCGTGCCACCCGGTCCGCATCAACCTCCGAAAGGCTTTCATCCAGGATCAGCACCTGGAATGGCTGCAACAGGGCGCGGGCAAGGCACAGCCGCTGACGTTCTCCGCCGGAAAGGTCAAGCCCTCCCTCGCCAAGAGCCGTTTCAAGTCCCTTGCCAGAAAACCGGTCCTCCAGCTCCACGAATTGCAGAACGGCATGCATGTCTTCCTCGGCTGCCTCAGAAGACCCGAGACAGAGATTGTCCGCCACCGTTCCGGAAAAGACATGCCCTTTTTGCGGCACGAGGGCGACAACCGTGCGGAGATCTTGAAGAGAGAGATGATGTAAGTCCGTACCATCCAGAAGGATCGTTCCGGCCTTCGGGTCGTCATGGCGTTGAAGAAGCGACAGAAGCGACGTCTTGCCGATGCCGGATGGACCGCTCAGCCGGATTTTCTGTCCTTTTGGGACGATGAGGCTAACATTCTCAAAAAGCGGCACGCCGCCATCCGGTGCATAGGCAACACCTGCCAGTACCAATTCACCACCACCGGCAGTCAGTGGCACAGGTGATACCGGGTCCTGGACATCCGGTACGGCACTCATGATCCGGTTGAGCCGGTCGAGCGCCGCTTTCATGCGCGCCTGTCCGTGCCAGAGGGAAATGAGCGACTGCATCGGCCCGATCAGGAAGGCGAGGTAGGCGGTGAAGGCGATCAGAGACCCGAGCGGCATGGTGCCGTCGATCACCGCGAGCCCGCCAACCAGAAAAACCGCACCACGCAGGAGCGCCGTCAGCACCATCGGCACTGCCCGCGTTACTTCGTTCCACATCTGCGCAGACATCAATGCTGCGACAAGGCCCTGTTGCCGTGTTTCGATCCGTTTTGCCGCAGCTCCAGTCGCATTCAAAGCCCGCAGCGCGGAAAGCCCGGTAATCGTCTCCGCAAGCCCGGATGCAAGCACACCGCGCGCTTGCCGTACCTCAGTTGCCTTCGCCTGGGTGACGGGTCGGGCGCGCGCGAAAAACAACAGTTCGACCGGTGCCAGCGCCAGTGCAAGAAGAGCCAGCTTGGGCGCCAGCACAAACAACATGACCAGGCCGCCGACCAGTCTCAACAGGCTGCCACCACCGTTCACCAGCACGGCAAACGTGAATTGCTGTACTTCCCCGGCATCGCCATCAAGGCGGCTCATGAGTTCGCCGATGGATTGTTTGGCCTGCCAGCGGGGCGACTGGGCAAGGATCCTGTCGACGGCCGAACGGCGCAGGTCCTTCAGCAGCCTTGCCGAGAACCTCAGGTGCAGCAAGGAATTCAGTGCGCCCAGCGCCAGTGCCGCCAGGCCAACCCCAAAAAGGATGGCCACAAAAACCACAAGCGCGTGCTTGTCGCCAGCCATCAGGCCCCGATCGATGACAAGCTTGGTCAGGTAAGGCGGCACAAGCGCCGCACCTGCCGCCACAAGGGATAACAGGAACAGCATTGCCAGCGGCCAGCGGTATGGCGAGACCAGCGGCACCAGCCACGCCGCCTCACGGGTGCCGAAGACCCGGTTGAACAACCCACGCAGCAGCGAAGGCCGGGTCGACATGGTCCCGGCCCGGTCTGCTCCTCTCAAGGAAACTGCCTGTTTCATCCGTGTTCCTTGTTTGCAACCTCCCCATTGTCATCCCCGCGAAATCGAGGACCCGGTAATCACCGGCAATGAGATTGGAGCACTTCAGTCGCCATCGGGAATACCGGGTCCCGATTTGCCGCTGACGCAGCAAACCGGGACGACAACCGGGATCCTCGCAGGTTCGGTTCTCTCCTAGCTTCCGGTGCTGATCACCTGCATCGTACCGGCGGCCATGTCGCCGCCCGAAGGCAGGAGGATTTCACCGATACGTTCAAGGGTTTCTGCATCATAGACGCCAATGTCGTCATTGGTGCCGCCGACATAGATCTCCTTGCCGTCGGACGAGATGTTCACACAGTAATAGGTGTGTGGCAGGTCGACCCGCTTGATCAGCTCTTTCTTCTCGACATCATGCTTGGAAAGCTGGGTGTAGACACCGTAAAGCTTGCTCTTGTCGTTGAGGTCACGCACGGCGGAGAACATGATCACTTCCAGGCTGGCGAAATCCTGGATATCGCTTTCCCCAGTCGTCAGATCGACCGACTGGTACCCCCAGACGAAATCGGCAATCTCGCTCATCGACTCATCGGTGAACTTGGCGGCTGAATAAAGCAGCATGAACTCGTCTGCCTGTGTACCGATAGGCCAGAAGGCAAGGACGTCCGGCGGAGAATAAGTCGGCCGGTCCCAGGTGGCATTCTTGATCTTGATGGAGATTTCGCCGGTCTTCGGGTCAATCGCATAGATCTCGTGCCCGGCGGCATAGAGCATGCCGTCACGCCCGGTTGCCATCACCGTCATGCGGCGCGGGCTCGGGAACGTGCGGGCCGGTTTGGCGTCAAGACCGGCTGCTGTTTCATAGACCGCAATTTCCGGTTCAAGAACCTCGTATCGGTCGGCAAGCAGCCGAACCGGATTGCGCACCGTGTAGACCTCCTTGCCATCCTTGGAGACGGCCAGCGAGGCGATCGACTTGCGCCGGATGTCGCTTTCTGACTGATGCGCGGAAAACACCGTCTCGCAGGTGGAAAGGTCAATACCGAACACATCCTCCCAGCGATTGCCGAGGATATAGGCGATCTTGTTGTCGGGCGAGACAACGATGACACCGGGGATCAGGTTGAAGTCGAGCTTGCAGTCGGTCTCTATCGTCCGTGCCTTGGCGTCGATCACGTAAAGCCGGTCGGGCTTTGCGGCCGTGACAATCAGATCCTTGGCGAGGGCCGGCAGAGCGGTAAGGCTCAAGGCCAGGGCTGCGCTTGCCGCAGCAATAAGGTTTCGCATCGGGTTTCTCCGAATATCTTGAAGGGCGTCTGCCGGTCAGGTTTCGCTGTCGGACGGGAAAACCGTTCCGAGCGAGCGCCAGTCCTTGCCGGCATTGTCGGCATCGGCGTTCCAGTCCCGATAGGAATTGATCGTGTCCGGCACCTGGGCCGGCCACCAGCAAGGGTCCGAGCAGCCGTAAAGATCGGCCTCCATCGGTTGGCACAGGGCGGCGACACCGCCGAACGGGTCGACTTCCCAGCCGGGATCGAGGGTCGACGTGCAGCCAACCACAACGGTCTGCATGGCCCGCACTTCGTCCATCTTGTCGGTTTCGACCGCAGTGACGACGCGGTCGGCTTTCTGGTTCAGGGGTTTCAAGTGTCTCATTTGCCGAATGCCCTCCGAGGCATGATGTGATCCGAAAAGAAGGCCGGAGCGCCGGCGATCAACTCGCCATAGACGCCGATGCCGAAATCCACCCAGTCGCGCATGAGGTCGCAATAGTGGTAGGTCGGCTTCATCGGATCGGAGAAATGGGCGTAACTCTCGTGGTAACAGCCACCCGCGCAGATGTTGCGGATGCGGCAGGTGGAGCAGCCCTTGTCGGTGCGGTCCGCCCGGTCCTCGATGAAACGGGCGAGCTTCTGCTTTTCGATGCCGCCGTCGACCGTACCATAGGTCTCCATGTCGGACCCGGTGAACCGATGGCAGAGATTGAGACCGCCCTCGTGATCAACCGCCAGCATGCCGAGCCCTGCCCCGCAAGGCAGTGCCTTTGACCGGCCTTCGTAAAGGTCGTTCATGAGCTGGTGCATGTTGGAAAAGCCGATGTTGCGGCCAAGAAGCGCTTCATCCCGGTAGTGCCGTCCGAGACGTTTCATCTCGTCGAACACTGTCTGAAGCTCGTCGCCGGTCAGGTTGAACGGCGCGATGGGACCGGAGGTCACCGGCGAGAAGCCGACTTCATGAAAGCCGATTTCGTTTTTCAGGTGATCCCAGATCTCGTAGACGGCAGTCACGCCATGGGTCAGCGTCACTCGCCCGCCGACCGGGCGGGAGGTGTAGCGTTCCAGCAGCATCCTGGTCTTGGAGGCAACGACGTTGTAGGTGCCCTTGCCGCCTACGGTCTTGCGGTTCTTGTCGTGAAGCGCCTTCGGCCCGTCCATCGAAACGGTCAGACCGAACCGGTGGGTATTGAGCCAGTCGACGATTTCCTCGGTCAGAAGCGTCGCGTTTGTCGTCAGGGTAAAGTCGACACGCTTGCCGAGATTGCCGAAGCGGTCTTCCGCATAGGCAACGACTTCCTTGATCAGGGCCAGGTTGCTGAGCGGTTCGCCGCCGAAGAAGACAACATTGTAGCTGTCCCGGTCGGGGCTTTCCGCCAGCAATAGTTCGATCGAGCGCTTCGCCGTCTCGAACGCCATGCGCCGGCCCTTGGACGGCGTATCCAGATCCTCCTTGTAGCAATAGGTGCAGGAAAGATTGCAGCCCGTGTTGACGTTGAGAACGATCGTCGTCAGCGGGAAGTTCTGGATATGGATAGGCGGCCGTTCCGCCCGGGGCGGGCGGCCGTCGGTGATAATGTCGAGATCGAGAAACGCACGGATTCGCTCTGTCACCTCGAGCGGATCGACCCGGCCGCTGAACCGTTCCCGGACATCGGCTTCGGAAACCCTGGTCCGGTCTCTGAAGAGGTCGATCACGTCATTGTCGAGCCGGTCGATCTCGAACAGAGATGTCGTCGGCACGTGGAAGAGCAGATGGCGTCCGTCCACTTCGACCCGGTGCGCATTCTGCGGCTGAAAAAAGAGATATCCCATGATTACAAACTCCTGTTTCAGCGGATCGGGGGATCGTTCCAGCGCTGCACCGTGACGATGAGCTGACCTTCGCCGGTCGCCTCGCCGCTGGTTGCCAGCACCTTCAGATTGCCCGCATTGTTGGTGGAGAACGGACGCTCGGTATTCGGACCTGCAACGCCAGGCATGAAGATGCCGAGCGTTTCATCCATCACGCCTGCATATTCCGTATCTTTCAGGTGCTCGGCCTCTTCGTTGAAAGGCGCAACCGACCAGGATGCCGGCACGGAGCCGATGCGGATATCGTCCTCGGTCCCCGGCTGACCGTCCGGACCATTCCAGTAACCGACCGCATCGAAGCGGGCGGGAACCTTGCCGGCAGACCCGCCACCGCCGCCGACACGGGCAACGGCAAAGGCCGGCTCCACCTTGAGGCTGTCGACATGGCTATAGACCGCCAGCGTCTCATCCGTGGTGGCGTCTCCGGACGCAACGGTGATCAGGCCATCGGTATCCGCCGCGGGAGAGACTTCAATTGCGGATCCATAGGCGTTGGTAGCGCCGCCGGTGGCTTCAAGAGCACCGCTGAGGGCAACATCGCCAAGCCCTGTGCCGACGATCTGGACCGTAGCGCTGCTGCCGGCCGGAACCGTGGACGGAACGACGCCGACGATCGCAGGAGCACCGCCAGCCCTGGCCGCCCTGAACGCACCACCGAGGCTGTCTTCGGCATGCAGGAACTGGCGGCCGCTCAGGCTGCTGCCGTCTTCGGAGATCGCCAGGATCTGCCGGTACTTCGTTCCGCCGATGTCCAGGTTGGCGCGCCATTCGTAGCCGGTATAGACGTTCAGCTTGCCCTCAAGGGTCAACTCCTCGCCGCCGACGGTCATCAGCGTACCGGAAACCGTATAGGGCTGGCTGTCACCGGAAACCTCAAGCGTGCCGTAGGCCTCGCCCTTCTCCGGCAGGCTGGTTGCGAACACCCAACTTCCAGCGGCCTCAGGCTTCTGTGCCTCGAGCCACGTGTTCCAGGCGTCGGACTCGAGCGGATAGCGCTCAGCCAATAGCGGCACCACTTCCTCGCGAGCCAGTTTCAGCCATTCACGATCACGCCCGAGCGCCTGATATTCCAGGGTTGGCCATTGACCGACATGGAAATCGATATGGAGCGCCCATTCCTCCTGGGTGCGCCGCTGAAGCTTGAAACGAGCGGCTGAATGGCAACGAGAGCACATTTCGCCGAGCGGGGCCTCGACCTCTTCCATATGCGCAGGTTCACGTTCCAGAACGTAACGCAGCCCTTCGGTCTCGCTGGGGGCAAGACCTTGCGTGTCCGATAGGTAGTGCACCAGCTCGCTCTGCACGGCAGGCTCTATTTCCATGCCATGGAAGAGCCGCATGCGCACGATGGTCATCAACCAGCCTTCCGGCGTCTTTCGCTGACCGCTGATGCGGCTGAGCGCACCATTGTCGTCGGCCATGTGACAGCCGCTGCAATTTTCTTCCAGAAGCGTGGCACCGTCCTGCGCCCCCGCCGGAAGAGGCATCAGAAGCATGAGTCCGGCAAGGCCGGCCAGATGCCCCTTTCGCATTCGTTTGATCATGCTGTTTCCCTCGTTTTGGTCTGCTGTTGTTTTGTGCGGCTCATCGAGCCATGCAGTAGTCCGCGACTCTCAAGCCAGCCGAAGGCGGCCTTGAGCGCGGGAGACGGTGCGCCTGGCGGTGGCTGCGCCAAGGCGGAAGACGGAAAGAAAGGCTTCAGGTCGCCCACTGGAATGCCCGCGACATAAGCAACGCCGCCGGGATCCTGCGGCGTCACCAGCACTTCGCGCTCGACCAGGCGGTTACTTTCGACGACAACGCGCTTGTGCAGGCTGGTCTCGAACACGGTCGGATGGGACGGTTCGTCATCCGGCCATGAGACCCGTTCCGCCCAGAAAGGATTGCCGGAAAGGCCTGTTTCCAACCGGTAGAAATCGCGCCCGGTTCGTGCCTGACGCCAGAAGGTTTCCACGACGCGGTCCCGGTAGAACCGGGTGGCAAGATGGCTTCCTTCATCCAGGTTCTCGAGAATGGTCAACACGCTCGGCACCGCAGAAAGCGCGGACGACAGGGCCCAGAACAGGCCGTGACCGGACAAGGGATCGATAGCAACCGCGGCATCGCCAACAGGGATGACCGGCAGCTTCAACCGGGGAGCTGCCAGAACAAGACCAGCCGAGCGGGCAATCAATGGATCCTGGAAGACGAGGTCAGAGAACCGGCCAGCAAGTTGGTCCTGGGAAAGGAACCGGGCCATTCGTTCCCGCAAGGCTGCTTGTCCGGCTCCAACGAGATCATCCGCGCCAACGGAAATCTGCAGCCAGCGGCCAAAACCCGGATCTTCCGCAACCCAGAGCCAGCCTTCAGGGGTGGCCTCCACATGGGTGCCGGCGGCACCTGCAGCTTGCGTGGCCAGTCCTGCAATTGCCAGGGTCTGTGGTCCCTTGAGGCGCTGGGCGGTAGAAGTCTGCCGTCCGCGTGCGTCGATCAACAGGCGAGCCCGGATCTCCTCACCAGTCGTAAGCTTCAACACGACGCCCTGCTGTTCGTCGGATTTCAGGATCCGGCCAAGGCGCGCCTGCCGGGTCTGTGCACCTGCCTCAATGGCTGCACGCCTCATGGCCTCGTCGAAGACATGACGTCGAACCAGCCGCTCGCCATTGGCCGTTCCGGTGAGGCCAGCCCATGTCACGTGTCGGGGTAAGGGGTCGCTGGCAGCACCCAGCGTGTTGCCAAGTCCCTTGGCAATAAGAAGCTGCGCCACCCGCTCGCCGAGGCCTTCCAGCCTGGGCCGGCAGGTTGCCGGGTCGATCAGGAGCACGCTGAGCCCGGCACAGGCCAGCTCACGCGCTGTGAATGCACCGGCGGGTCCACCGCCGGCCACTGCCACATCGATGCAGGTCACCAAATCTGTTCCCTCGTCCGGACGCCCAAGTTTTCAAGGTGCTGAACCGGATCTCTCTGTACCTGCCATTAGAGAGAGGGCTTTTTCGTACTTCTCGACAATTTCGGCCAATCTTTGCCGGCCTATTGAAATCCCGAACTGGTCAATTGCAACAACTCCGGAACTCTGCTGTAGTTGAAGCTTCCACTTGCTGTTTACTGCGGCAGGTGGGCCAAGCGGGACTTTCGGGAGAGGCGGGGGTCATGCCAACAGGTGCCACGATCATCGCAGGTGCCTTGAGCGGTCTGCAGTCAATGCTGATCGACAAGGGGCTGGAGCCGGCAGCTCTGGGACGCCAGAGCGGCGTGCCTGTCGACGCCTGGCAGGACGCACACTTCGAAATCCCGCTTTATGCGTTTGTCGAGATCTACGAGCACGGCGCCGCCATGCTTGGCCAACCCGGCATCGGCTGGCAATCTGGCCCCAGGCTCGACCTTCACGACCTCGGCGAACTGGGCGAAGCCCTTCTGACTGCGTCCACCGTCGGTTCTGCGTTGCGCACGTTCGAACGCTTCATCAAATTCATCCAGAGCGAGACGGATCTGCAGCTGACCGTTGAAGACGGCGTTGCCACCCTCACCTATCGTATCCTCAATCCGGATATCTGGCCGCGCAGGCAGGATGCGGAATTCACGCTTTCCGTCCTGACAGAGCTCATCCGGCGTGGTGCCGGACCCAACTGGCAACCGGACCTCATCTGCTTCGAACACACGGCGGCGCGCCCGCTATCGATCTGGGCGGAAACCGCGGGCAGCTTCTGCCTGTTCGACTGTGAAACGAACGCGCTCAGTTTTCCAGAAAAGGTTCTGTCCGCCTCAATGCCACGCGACAGTGGCGGTGGTCATCGCAACGCCCTTGCCAGCTTGAGCGAGGCACTTGCCAACAAGGCCCGCACCAAGTCTTTGACCGCACGCACACGCACAGCCATCTACGAAGGGCTCGGCGCCGGGACGTCCGACCAGGAAGCCGTTGCCCGGCGCCTCGGCCTGTCGCGCCGCAGTCTGCACAGGCATCTGGGTGAGGAAGGCTTGCGCTTCTCCACGCTTCTGGACGATTGCCGCTACCGGATAGCCCGCCATGCCCTTGTCGACACCAGTCATTCCCTGGCGCAGATCGCTTTCGAACTGGACTATTCCGACCAGACCGCCTTCGAGCGGGCGTTCAAGCGCAAGACCGGCATGACGCCGAAGCAGTATCGGCAAAGCTACGGCCGAACGCCTGCGCGGTAGCTGACGCCTGAAAGACAGACCTACAACACGTATCTCGCCTCCACGCCACTTACAGCGCCCCTGCAAGTTCGGGATGCGAATAGGCCTGCGGATAAGGCATTGGCCGGAACGGCCCTAGCGGCACGACGTTGTTCCAGGAGCGCCCGAAATACCCCTGCCTGCAATGGACCAGCGAAGAACTGTCGGCAACACCCGGCAAGGCATGCACCCGACACAGCCAGTGCCAGAGATTGGGATAGTCCAGGATCCGCGCGCCGTTCAACTTCATGCGCACAAAATAGACCGGGTCGTGCCGATAAAGCGTCGGAAACAGCCTCAGGTCGGCTTCCGTAAAGCTCTCCCCGGTAAGAAACGGTCCACCATTCGCTGCCAGCCGGTCTTCCAGCTCTGCCAGCATGGTGAAGTAACTTTCGTATGCTGCCGCATAGACGCTCTGGTCGGAAGAAAAGCCGGCCTTGTAGGCGCCATTGTTTATACGTGTGTAGATTGCCTCGTTCAGGGCATCGATCTCCGACTGCAAATCCACATCGTTCGGATAAAGGTCAGGCCTTTTTTCCTGAACTATCGTACTGCCCAGCGCCCCGGCATGCGCGCTGAGCATGCGGATGATCTCGGCGCTTTCGTTGTTGACGATGCGCTGTTGCTTCTTGTCGTAAAGAACCGGGACGGATCGTTCATCAGACCCTTCGGCGCGGTATATCTGTTGCACCAGGCGCAGCCCCTCGCCCGTCGCCGTTTCCTCAGTGCATTCCGGCAAGGGCGCACCCGTCAGGCTCGCAATCCGTCCGGGATTGAATTCCCAAAGGTTCTCCCCTGCCGGATCGTCTTTTTCAGTCCGACCCGGAAAGGCGACATCCATGGAAACACCCGACTGAAGCCCGAGGATGTTTCGGGCAAGCGTTACACGGTGGCACCAGGGGCAATTGAGTGCGACAAAGAGATGATATCTCCCGGGTTCGGCCGGGAAATCCGCATCGCCGATAGCAGACCGAAAGCCGCTCACGCCGCGCACGAACTCTCCTTGCGCACGTCGGCCGGCCGCATCAGACTGGTTTTCTTCCTTGGACAAATCGGCATTCGGCTTGGGCATCGTTTTCCTCCGGGGCTGTCAGTCTAGAACCAACTAGCGGCCGGGAGCAAAACCGCACCCGGCCGCTAGTTGCTGTTATCCGCGCAGGCGATGGTGAAGGATGATCGGCACTGCCAATTCCTCTTCATCACTCAGGTGGCGCGCCAGCAGGCTTTCAATCGTCCCGGTTACCGGCTGCAGCTTGCCGGCTTCCTCGCGCGCCTGCGCTTCGTCCAGCTGGACCAGCTTGATGGCGCGATTGGCGGTTCGCGAGAGCTGGAACAGCATCGCGTCCAGCGCCTCGTGGTCCTTCTCCAGGATCTCCAGTCCCCTTTCGAAACGCGGGTCGGCCTCACAGAGTTCCGGAAAGTAGCTCTTGTCTTCCCAGGTGTGGTGGCCATGGAGATTGCGTACCAGCAGATCGCCGTAACGAGAGAGCCTGGAAGCAAAATCGTCCGGGTCTCTCAGCTTCTCCATATAGGCTTCCGTTTCGAGCCGAACCAGTTCCGCCAACTGCCGGAACATCACATGTGCCCCCAGCCAGTTGCTGGTTTTCTCCTTGAAACCTGGATGTGTCTCCCAGGTATCGCGCGGACACGCATCCAGCAGAATGCGCATGTCCGCGGGCATTTCCGTGGTGCGAATTTCAATATCTGCGTTCATGACGTTTCCAATCTGATTGTTGGCGGGCCGGATCGGAAGACACCTGGCGTGAAACGATCCGGCACTTCAGGTCTTGCCACAGATAGGAAGTTGCATTTTTCATAACCAGATATCAAAATCAGGGATCAACGTTCTGATTTGGAGAACACTTGGGACAGATAGAAGACCTGCGCCTTTTCGTTCAGGTGGTTGCCAGTGGCAGCATCTCGAAAGCCGCTGGAGAACTCGGCATTGCCAAGTCGGCCGTCAGCCGTCGCCTGTCCCTCCTGGAAGATCGCTATGGGACACGTCTCGTCGACCGCTCGCCCGGCCATTGGGACCTGACCGAGCCCGGGCGCGAACTCTTTCAGCGCGCGAGCCGCGTCGTCAGCGATGTCGACGATATCGAGGACGATTTCCAGAGCAGCGGAACAGCCCCTTCCGGACCCTTGTCGATTTCCATACCCAGAGATTTCGGCCACGGTTTCCTCAATGCGGCGCTGATCGATTTCCAGGCTCGCCACGCGTATATCCAGCTGACCGTGGATTTCGATGACAGGCTGGTCGATCTGGCCAGAGAGAACTACGACTTTGCGATCCGTATCACCGAAACACGGCCCGAAGATGCCATCACGTTGAAACTGGGTACCGTGGAGCATTGCCTCTTTGCCAGCCCCGACTACTTGCGCCAGCACCCTGCACCGCAATCGATCGAAGATCTGCAGCAGCACCGGCTTCTTCATTTCGGCTGGGCCAGGCGGACCGTTTGGGAGTTCCAAACGCAAAAAGGAAAGCGCCAGCAACTTGAGTTTCAGCCCGCACTCAATTCCAACAGTGGCGCGTTCCTGCTGGATGCAACCATCCAGGGGCATGGCATCAGCCGGCTGCCGGATTTCATCGTGACGGGCGCACTGGCAGCCGGACAGCTGGTGCCCCTGTTACCGGACATCGCTGTGCCGGCATGGGGCATCTATCTGCTCCACGCCCGCGAACGCCGCCTCAACCGTCGCATGCGCCTGTTTGCGGAGGAGATCCGGGCAGCTTGTCTTTCCGGCCTTGGCAACGAGCCGCAAGTCCCTGCCCCGGACTGAAACCCTTCCGCACTGAACCCCATGCAACCCGAAGTCTAGATCAGCCACGCCCCACGAACGGCATGCCGGTTGCCATTACCGTCAACGTCAGCACATTGGCATCCAGCGGCAGGCTGGCCATGTAGGTGACGGCATTGGCGACGTGGGCAGGGTCAATGGTCGGCTCGGAAGCGGTTTCGCCATTTGCCTGCAGCACACCACCGCTCATCTTGGCCGTCATGTCACTGGCCGCGTTGCCGATGTCGATCTGGCCACAGGCAATATCGAAGGGACGTCCATCCAGTGCGGCCGATTTCGTCAGGCCGGTAATGGCATGTTTGGTCGAGGTGTAGGGAGCCGAATTCGGTCTTGGCGTCGTGGCCGAAATCGAACCGTTGTTGATGATGCGCCCGCCTCTTGGTTCCTGCGCCTTCATCATCCGGAACGCCTGCTGGGTGCACAGGAAGGCACCAGTCAGGTTTGCTGCCAAGACAGCGCTCCATTCCTCGAAAGAAATATCTTCAAGTGGAACGGACGAATTCGAAATCCCTGCGTTGTTGACCAGGAGATCGAGCCTGCCGAAAGTCTTCGAGATCTCCTCAAAGAGCGCCTTCACAGATACCGGGTCACCGACATCCGCGGCAATCCAAGAGACTTCATTGCCGCTGTTGCGGGAGAGTTCTGTCGCAGTCTTTTCCAGGACATCCTTGCGGCGACCAGTGATCAGAACCCGCCAGCCGGCGCGGCTCAAACCAGCGGCAACTGCCTTGCCGACCCCCGTGCCGCCACCGGTCACAAGCGCGATCCTTCCCTTCACGTCAAATCCGTCTGCGGTCATGGGTTTCTGCCTTCCAGTTCATCTTCGATATGTATGCGGATGATGTCGTCAAAGCTCGTTTCCGCCTGGAACCCAAGCTCCAGCGCACGCCTGGCATCGAAATTCCTCGGCCAGCCCTCAACGATCCGTGCAATAGCCTCATCCGGTTCCCGGCGGATAAGCCTGACAGCCTTTTCCCCCGCGACCCGCCGCAAGGCCTCGATCTGCTCCCCGACAGTGGCGGAAAGACCCGGCAGCGTGACCGTTCTGCGTGGACCGATCCCAGCAGCGTCCATCCGTGCGGCATGAACGAAAAAGCCGACCGCGGCACGTGGGCTGGCAAACCAGTGGCGTACGCTGTCATCCACCGGCAGAACAGCTTCCTGCCCGGCAAGCGGCTCGCGCATGATGTTGGAGAAGAACCCCGAGGCCGCCTTGTTTGGCTTGCCCGGGCGAATGCAGATGGTTGGCAGGCGCAGGCCTATGCCGTCGAAAAAGCCCTTGCGGGAATAGTCGGCCAGCAGAAGCTCGGTGATCGCCTTTTGCGTGCCGTAGCTTGTCAGTGGCGTTGTAAAGAATTCATCGCCAATCTTTTCGGGAAACGGCTGACCAAACACTGCAATCGACGATGCGAAGATCACCTTCGGAAAATACGGCTCGCGAGCGCCTTCGATCCGGATCGCCTCAAACAATTCGCGGCTGCCGTCGAGATTGACCGCATAGCCCTTTTCAAACTCCTGCTCCGCTTCGCCGGAGACGATCGCCGCCAGGTGAAAGATGACATCGGGGCGCGAAGCGACCAGCGTCCGGGCGGCTCCTGCCTTCGAAAGATCGACGGTGACTGCCTCGGCAATACCGGGCAGCGCCGCTGGTGCGGTTGGCGAAACGGCATCGGCCAGCGTCAGCCGGGACACTTCAAAACCAAGAACCTCCGGCTGCGCAGCCAGCTTTTCGACCAGCTTGCGGCCAACCATACCGGCAGCGCCGATGACGAGAACATGCATGGAGGGTCTCCGCGGAACTTGATGGCAGGAACGTTCCTCGGGAGACTTGCGGAGATTGGACGGAAGGGCAAGGCGGATTAAGCGGAAAGGTGTTCTCCCGGCCGAAACACAACCTGAAAGACTTTACATTCGGCCAGTGAGCGGCCCGCAAAAAAGGTTATCCCCCTGAGCCGATTGCGCAGATCAGGGGGACAACTCGGTGGCTCAACCCGCCTTGATGAAGTTTTCCAATTTGCCCAATGTCTGCTGTCCAAGTTCCACAGCGCCAAAGCCCTTGGCTTCCTGGAATTCCGCAGCAGTGCTGAAGACCATGCCGAGCGTGATCTTCGTTGCGCCGTTTTCTTCCTCGAACGAGGCCCAGGCGTCGGCATGCTTCGGGCCATTCTCGCCCCAGAGCAGCGTATAGCTGAGCCGTTCATTTGGCCGGACGTCCGTATAGAGATGGTGGTTCGGAAAAACCGTACCGTCAGGTGCGATCATGTCGAACACCCACTCGCCGCCCGCGCACAGATCAATCCGGGTGGTGCGGCAGGAAAAGCCGTCCGGCCCCCACCATTGCGGCAGGGTTTCGGGGTTCATCCAGGCGCCCCAGACAACGGACCGCGGTGCACGGATCACCCGCTGCAAGATCATCGTGCGCTCAGCAGCGCCGGCCAGATTGTCCAGGCCAGCATTGAAGCCGTCCCGATATCCGCCTTCCATATTCGCGGCCAGCGAGGAAAGCTGCACGGTTATGGACAAGCGGCTGCTTTCACCCAGATCCGCGATCGAAGCCGTAACCAGCGCGACGGACTGAGTTTCACCTTCGCACGAAATCACCTCGTAATTCACGCTGCGCAGAGGTGGCTGAAGGTCCAGCCAACCGCATTCGCAGCGCATATCCGGCTGACCATCCACCTTGCAGAGCGAAATTTCGCGTCCGCCCACCCTGGTGTCGGCTTCGAGAAATTCCACGGTAACGGCGGGTGACGGTGCCGCCCAGACAGCCCTTGCCGCCGGAGCGGTCCAGGCCTGCCAGAGGGTTTCGGCAGGGGCGGCCATGTCGCGTTCGAAGACAAGCGTCGCAAATCCGTTTCTTCCCTCGCCAGCCGCGTTGGAGGCAGTGTTGTTCAGAACCACGCTCTGCGTCATTCTCCGTTCTCCTTCATCACGTTCATTACAAACGCATCCAACCTGTCGAGGCGAGCCTCCCAGATGGCGCGCTGTTCATCGATCCATGTCCGCACCGGCTCCATGGCTTCCGGAACGATGGCGCAGGTGCGTATGCGTCCATCCTTGGCGGTGGTGATGAAACCTGCCTCCTCCAGCACGGAAAGGTGCCTCATGACCGTCGGCAGCTTCAGTCCGGTCGGCTCCGCAAGGTCCGTCACCCGCGCCGGGCCACTTGCGAGCCTTGTCAACATCGCGCGGCGCGTCGGGTCGGACAGCGCGTGGAACAACAGGGAGAGATCAGGATCATGCTTAGCCATATTGCTAAGTATTTCAAAATCCACATCAGGCGCAAGGAAAAACTTCGTCAATTAGCTAAGTTTTAGCCTGCGGCGGGCAGCACGACTGAAAGAAAAGTCTTTCAAGTCATATAGTTATAACCGAACCTTGAAAATTAATCGCAAGAACGAACCTGGCCAATCTGCCGTCCGTCTCCCTGACTGCAGAAGCCAACGTGCTTCGCACCCCGTCATCCCATTAGCAAAACCCGAGCCGGCATCCACAGCCCCATGGCCGTCATCATCAGGCTTTCGGTCAATGAAACAAAGCCGAGCGGAACGGAGGAACTGCCGCCAACGCAGGCGCATTTCAGTTCCCGTTTCTCCAGATAGACCGCCTTGAATATGCTGATAGCGCCAATCAGACCAATAAAGAAGGAAACCGGCGCCGACAGCCAGACCAATGCACCGGCCGTCATCAGGATACCGGCGAAGGCTTCGGCATAGGGATAGATCCTGGAATAGGGAACCCAGCGCCGCGCCAGCAGGTCGTAGTTGAGAAACATCGTGGAAAAACTCTCCACGTCCTGCAGCTTCTGGATTGCGAGGATTGTCATGGAAAGCGACACGAACCATTCCACGGCCCGCAAGCTGAGCAGCGCTCCATATTGATGCCAGGAGAGGCCAAGCGCCAGAAGCAGGGCCACTGAAAAGATGGCGATCACAGGCCGATAGGTCGTGTCGCTACGCTCTTCCTCGGGTGGATCGAGTTTGAAATAGACGCGCAAGGAGTCATAACCCCCGATCCGCTTGTTGCCGACGAAGGTTTGTGGGGTCGTCTCGACACCGTGTTTTTCCATGAAGGCGTCAGTCTCCTCACGGGTGGTGAGGTGATGATCTTCAACCTCAAAGCCTTGCCGTTCCAGAAGGTCCTTCGATTTCAGGCCATAGGGACAGATGTGCCCGGGCATGACCATTCGGTAAAGCCTGGCGGTCTTTTGCTCGTCAGTGCCGTTCATCGGAAAAGCTCCTCAGTCAAACGGGATCCGACCGGGAAACGACCACTCACTTCAACATGATATTGATTGCGCGAGCATGCCTGTTCCGCACCGGCCGGCTGAAGTTTTCTGACAGGCAAACGCAGCGAGCCACGGATGGTTGCGAGGCTCAGCCTCCACCTGGATACATCGCGCTTTCCAGCACGTCATAAACCTGGCGCTCGCCCATCTGGCTGACATTGAACCTCAGGAACCCGGTCATCGTCTGCGAAACACTGAAGACGTTGCCGGGGGCGAGCACGACGTTCCGGCGCAGCGCCGAGCGGGCAATGGCGGCTGCATCCCGGCCGTCCGGCAGACTGCACCAGAGGTAAAAGCCACCCTTGGGGCTGAGCCAGGGCGTTATACCGAGCCGCTCCAGCCTGTCGGCAACCTCACGCCGCTTCTTCGCAAGGCGCACCCGCAAGGCTTCCATGTGCTTGCGATAACTGCCGTCGCTCAGGACGCCATAGACAAGATCGCTCGCAACCGGTCCCGGGCCACCGAAATTGGTGGCCACTTGCAGGTCAACAAGAGCCTCGATCCAGTCCGTTCGAGCGGTAATGTAACCGCAGCGCACGGAGGCAGACAGGGTCTTGGAAAAGCTGCCGATGCGGATGACACGCTCCAGTCCATCGAGAACGGCAAGGCTCGGCAGGGGTTCTGGCGCAAAGCTGCCGAAAATATCGTCTTCTATCACCACCAGGCCGTGGGCTGTCACAAGGTTCAGGACCTTGTGCGCAACCTGGGGCGAGATCGTCGCGCCGGTGGGATTGTGAAGGCCGGAATTGGTGATGTAGAGCTTGGGCTTGTGCCGGGTCAGCGCTTCTTCGAACAGCTCGGTATCCGGTCCGCTGCGCGTGAACGGTACACCGGCAACCTCCACCCTGTGCGCCTTCAACAGCGCCTGAAAGTTGAAGTAACACGGGTCATCGACCAGAACCGTGTCGCCCGGCCGCAAAAAGAAGCGGCAAATGAGGTCGATGGCCTGTGTTCCCGATGGCGTGAGCAGCACCTGGCCCGGGTTCACCTCAAGGCCTTCCTCCGAGAACTGCCGGGCAAGCAGGTGGCGCAGGTTCAAAGCACCCCGTGTTTCGCCATAGTCGAACAAGTGGCCACCGCCGGTACGCGCCAGCGCTCGCAAGCCACGCTGCATGGCCTCGCTTGGCATCCAGTCCGCCGGCAGCCAGCCACAGCCGGGCTTCAGTACATCCGGCCCGGCATCGAGCGACTGGCGCGACACCCAGAACGGGTCGATTTCCCGGTCAAGCTGCGGTCCGACGTCGGCGACCGAGAACGGACGGGCGGCATCGGCAACATAAAAGCCGGAGCCTCGACGGGCATAAATGATGCCCTCTGCCGCCAGCCTGTCGTATGCGGTCACGACTGTTGACGGCGACACCCGCATGGTCGCGGCAAATCCGCGGATGGACGGCAACTTTTCACCCGGTTGCAGCAAACGGCTGGCGATCTTCCGCTTGACGGCTTCCATTACCGTGGCCGTCCGTGTGTCCTGTTCCATTCGTTTGTCCGCTGAAGTGTATGGCAAGTGTGTACAGTACAGTTTTGCAAAATTGTATTGCACTGTCTCTGTCCTGACCAGCCCCGCCGGATTATTCCTGCCCCTGCAACGTGTCGTCATGGACGTTCAGGAAGAGGCTACGTTCGGCAAGCCTCGCTTTGTCTGCCTGCTTCTCGGCTTCGCAAGAGAGCAGGACGGATGCCACAGCCTCCCTGACACGCCTGGCACCTTGAAAAACAAGACAGCAGAAAGACCAGATATGCAGGCATCGATGGCAGGATGGGGCAGCGGGCTCCTGGGCGTTCTCATTTTCAGCGGCTCCCTGCCGGCAACACGGGTTGCGCTCAGTGGTTTCAACCCGATGTTCCTGACGTCCGCCCGTGCCGTTGTCGCGGCGCTCCTTGGCATTGCGTTGCTGCTAGTGCTGCGACAGGCCCGGCCGGAGCGGCGCGACGTGATCTCGCTGCTGATTGTTGCAGCCGGTGTCGTTGTCGGCTTTCCGCTGCTGACGGCGCTTGCCCTGCAACATGTCACTGCGGCCCATTCGATTGTCTTCATTGGCCTTCTGCCCCTGGCAACCGCCCTGTTCGGCATGTTGCGCGGGATGGAGCGCCCAAAGCCCCTGTTCTGGGTATTCTCCTGTACAGGCAGCGCGGCTGTTGGCGCCTATGCGCTGTCACAAGGTGCGGACCTTTCACTCAAGGGCGATCTCCTGATGCTGGCGGCGGTCATTGTCTGCGGCTTCGGTTATGCAGAAGGTGGCGCCCTCTCCCGCCGCCTTGGCGGCTGGCAGGTCATTTCCTGGGCGCTTGCCCTTTCGCTTCCCGTCATGGGTACGCTTGCACTGCTGACATGGCCGGACAGTTTGACAGGCATCGAAATGCCCGCCTGGGTCGGGCTCGGCTATGTCTCGATTTTCTCGATGCTTGTGGGCTTCATCTTCTGGTACCGGGGCCTCGCCATCGGCGGCATTGCAGGTGTTGGCCAATTGCAACTGCTGCAGCCCTTCTTCGGGTTGATGCTGGCCAGCCTGCTGCTGCATGAACCGGTGTCTTCAACCATGCTCCTCGTCACCACCCTGGTGGTGGGCTGCGTTGCCGGCGCCAAGCGCTTCGCCTGAAGCCTCTTTTTTCCGACCCGCCGCACACGTCTTGCCCAACCCGAATTCGCTTCCGCCCCCCGGAGAATTTTGCAATATGGTTCCGTATCGTGAAATTGCCTCCGCAGGGGCGTACCGGCGGATTTCGGCTGAATTGACTTAAAGGAAAAATGACATGGGTTTCTTTGATTTCGTGAAGGATGCGGGAAAGAAGCTGTTCGGCGATGACGAAGCGCCGGAAGCAAGCGCTGGAGCCATCGAAAAGGAAGTTGCCGACCTCGGTCTCGATGGCGACGTCAAGGTTGAAGTCAGCGGCGACACCGTCAAGATCGCAGGCGCCGCCCCCACCCAGGAAGCCCGTGAAAAGCTGATCCTTGCCGTCGGCAACGTGCTTGGCATTTCCAAGGTCGAGGAAGAAATCACCGTCGAGAGCAGCGAACCGGAAGCCAAGTTCCACACGGTGGTCAAGGGCGATACGCTCTGGAAGGTTGCCGAGGCGGCCTATGGCAACGGCGCAAAGTACCAGGCGATCTTTGAAGCCAACAAGCCGATGTTGTCCGATCCGGACAAGATCTATCCGGGTCAGGTGCTGCGCATCCCCGCTCTCTAAGACCGAATTTCCGCAAGCCACGGCGTCCCCGTGGCTTGCCTCCTTTTCCGGGTGTCACCCGTTGCGCTCCATGTCCGCCCGCAGGGCCGGCACCGCTCAGAACCTCTCTCCAGGTATATTTTCCGAGATGCCCGGTGGCCATACGTCTGGGGCAATCTTGCAGCTGCGCCCTCGACTTTTCCGCTTTTCAAAAGGCAGCACAAAACTGTCGGATAGAAATCTGAGTATTTTTTTCAAGTTTTTTACAAACCAGCCTCGACACCACCTGTAAAATTATGATTATAAAGCTCAAGTTTTCTCATTCAGTGGATTTGGGGCGGTTTTCGGATGGTGCGCCGGCTGAGCCACAGGCTTGTCCAATCGGTAATACTGCTGTTCCTGGTGTCCATTGCCGGCTTTGCCCTGTTGCGCCTGTTGCCGGGGGATTTTGCTGAAGTACTGCTGTTGTCCCAGATGGACGGCACCTTGCCGGATGCGGCTGCGGTCGAGCGATTTTCAGCCGAAAACGGCTTTGACGATCCCCTGCCCGTTCAATACCTGCGCTGGCTTGGCAATGTGCTGACAGGGGATCTCGGCACTTCCTTCGTTACCGGAGAAAGCGTTTCCGCCGATATCCTGCTGCGGATACGCCAGTCACTGATCCTGGCACTGCTGTCGATCGGCCTTGCCCTTGTCCTTGCAGTGCCGATCGGCTGTTTTTGTGCCTATCACGCCGGCGGCCTTGCGGATCGTCTATTGGCGGCGGCAAGCGTTGCCGGCCTGTCCATTCCCAATTTCTGGTACGCGCTGCTGCTGGCGCTTCTGTTCTCGCTTACGCTCGGCTGGCTGCCGAGCTCGGGCCACGGCACGATTGCACATGCGGCGCTGCCGGCGCTGGTCATCGCGACCACCATGACCGGCGTGATTGCGCGCTTCGTGCGGGCCAGGCTCTTGGACGAGTTCCACCATGCCTACATCCGCACGGCCAAGGCCAAGGGCCTGAGCCAGACGCGGATCCTGCTGCATCATGCCCTGCCCAACATCCTGCCTTCGCTCCTGACCCTGACCGGGTTGCAATTCGCCCGCGCCTTTGACGGCATGATCATCGTGGAAACGATCTTCGCCTGGCCGGGCATCGGCAGCCTGCTGGTCGCTTCGCTGCTCAACCGTGACTACCCGCTGATCCAGATCTGCTTCCTGGTGATCGCCTGCGGCTACATCATCATCAATCTCCTGGTCGATTACCTGGTGACGCTGGCTGACCCGCGCGTGCAGGAGGCGATCTGAATGGCAAGATCCCGACGCCTGTTTCAGACAAGACCTGATGCACAGAGCCGAGAAACGCGTGCAGGACTGCTGGCCCTTCTCATCCTTCTGATCGTGCTGGCACCGCTCGCAGCGCCCTATCCGCCGGACCAGATAGACATCCTGAACCGTCTTGCGCCTCCGGGCTGGCAGCATTTTCTGGGCACCGACCAGATGGGCCGCGACGTCTTTTCCCGCCTCCTTTACGCCGGCCGCCTCACAACCGGCGCGGCCCTGCTGGTGGTGCTGGCGTCCGCGCTCACCGGCACGCTGCTCGGCTGCATCGCCGGCTATCTCGGCGGCTGGCCGGATCAGCTTCTGATGCGCTTTTGCGAGGGACTTTCTGTCCTGCCAGCACTGGCGATTGCCATGATCATCGCCGGTGTCATGGGTCTTGGCCTTGCCGTCGTGCTTCTGGCGCTCACTGCGGTGCACTGGACCGAATATGCCCGGCTGGTGCGCAACATGATCCTGGTGGAACGGGCCAAACTTTATGTGCAGGCGGCTGAAGCGCTCGGTTCGTCGCGCAAACGCATTGTCCATCGCCATCTGCTGCCGAACATTACGGCGCCTCTCCTGACCATGGCCGCCTATTCGCTCTCCTGGGTCATCCTCGCCTTTGCCGGGCTCAGCTTCCTTGGCCTTGGCGTGGAACCTGGAACAGCCGAATGGGGCCGGATGATCGCCGATGCGCGCAACCACATGCGCAGCCATCCGCATCTCGTCCTCGCCCCGGGCCTGACGATCACCGCGTTCGTCATGCTGGTGAACCTGCTGGGCGACGGCATCGGCGACCACATGCGCGCCCGCCACACCAACCTTTTGACCTTTCGAAAAACAATCCTCAAACCAAGGAGCTGATCCTCATGATCTCCCGCAGAACCCTGGGCCGTCTTGCCGTTTCCGTGGCAACGGCCGCCATGCTGAACCTGCCGCACATGCCGGCGCAGGCCGAAGGCAGTTCAACGCTGACCGTTGCCACAATGTGGGAAGCCCTGCCGCTGTCGATGAAACCGCGCCGCAGCCGGTTCTTCAACGAAAGCGAGATACTGGACACTCTGGTAAAACTCGATTTCGACATGAAACTTGTGCCCGGTCTTGCCACGTCCTGGGAACGCGTTTCACCCAATGTCTGGCGCTTCCAGCTGCGTGACGGCGTCACCTTCCATGACGGCAGCACTTTTGACGCGGAAGCCGCAAAGTTCTCGCTGGAGCGAGTGATCGCGTTGCTGCCCTATGCATCCGACCTGCTCAACATCAAGGAAATCCGCGCCGTATCCGGCCTTGAACTGGAAATCGAGACCAACGAACCTTTCACAGCCCTGCCAAACCAGCTGACCGACGCCATCACCGTCATCTACGCCAAGGCCTCGTTCGACGAGAACGGCGAGTTCGTGAAGCCTGTCGGCACCGGTCCCTGGGTGTTCAAGGAGTACCAGAAGCAGGACCGCACCATCGTTGTTCGCAACGATGACTATTGGGGCCAAGCACCCAAGCTGGAAGAAATCGTCTACCGCTACATACCGGACCACAATGCCCGCGCGCTGGCCCTGGAAACCGGCGAGGTCGACTTCGTCGTCCACCTGTTGCCTTCCGATGTGGAACGCATGAAGGCCGACGAAAAATTCGAAGTCTATGCCGAGCCGAGCGCCGGTCTTTATTACGGCGCTTTCAATGCCGGCGAAAACAGCGTGCTGCATGATCCGAAGGTCCGCCAGGCGGTCAACCTGATGGTTGACCGGGAAATCCTGGTCAAAGGGGCGCTCGACGGCATCGGCAAGCCGGCCTGGACTTTCTTTCCGCCGGAATTCCCGTGGGCCGCACCAGAGCTTTCAGCCTATTCCTTCAAACCGGAAAAAGCAGCCGGGCTTCTGACCGAGGCCGGTTACGAGAAAGACGGCACCACCTGGCAGAAGGACGGCGAGCCTTTGAGCCTGCGTATCCTCAGCTATTCCAGCCGCGCCGAAATGGCCACGATCAGCGAGACAATGGCTGCGCTTCTGCAGCAGCAGGGCATTTCCACGAAGCTGGAAATGTACACCTGGGAAGGCATGCTCGATCTCGTCAAGCAGAGCCACTATGACGTTTCCGTCGTCTTCTGGACCCCGGAAATGACCGGTCATCCGGATCTGCACCTGAAGTCGCAGTTCCATTCCAAGGCGGGCCTCAACTACCAAAACTGGGCAAACCCGGAATTCGACGCGCTTGTCGACAAGGGCCGCACGCTGGAAGAAGGTCCGGAAGCTCTGGAAACCTACGCCAAGGCACAGGAAATCCTGCAGACCGACGCGCCGATTATCCCGCTGGTTCACAAGATCTATGTAGCTGCCTCTAGCGAGAACGTCAGTGGCTACAAGGTCCATCCTTCCGGCTTCTTCTACAATTTCAAGGCCGTCAGCAAACAGTAACTGCGCCTGACCTTTGCCCGGACGGTACTCCGTCCGGGCCTTCACGGGAGACCCGAATGGCATCCTGCCTTTTTCTGAAACCGATCAAGGGCGCCGGCAACGACCTGCCCGATGTTGGCGATTATGTGCCCGACATCGACGTGATCGGCCATTACGACCTCGAAACCGCCGACCTGTCGCGCTATCCCGCACTCTGCCTGCCGGCCCATCTCGACCAGCGCTTTTTCGGCAGCCTCACAGCGAAGATCGAACAGTTTCTGGATGCTGGCGGCACCTTGGTATTCAACGGCCATGTTGCCTGGCCAATGCTGCCCGAATTCCAGCCTTTCGTTCCCCTGAACCGCTTCTCGCTGGAAGACCTGCAAATCCACCGGTTGACCGACCACCCGGTGTTCGAAGGCGTTTCAACCGAGGAATTGACCTATCGACGGGGCGTTGCCGGCTTCTACGCCCGCGGTTTCAACCCGCCGCCGGAAGGTGCTGTTAGCCTCCACGGTGTCGGTCCGGACCGCCTGCCCTGCGACTGGGTCTATGAGCGCCCGTCCGGCGGTCGCATCTTCATGCATGCCGGTAATGATCTTTGGATGTACGTCGGCTCCAGCGACACAACGGCGCGCATTGCCCCGCAGCTCTGCGCCTGGGCCAGCGGAAAAGGACCCCAGCAATGACCACGCTCGCAGTGCTCGACGCCGGCACCTACTACCATCATCGCACCATTTACGAGCCACGCTACCGCGACTTTTTCGACGAGATCATCTACACGCGCGACCTGCCGGAAGCAGATCTGTCCGGCGTCGACACCCTGCTTGTTTCCTGCCGCACCGATCCTTCGGTGCTGCGCCCCCGGCGCGAACAGATCGCCAACTTTCTGGCAAGCGGCAAGACCGTTGTCGCCATGGGCTCCACCGGACATCCGGACTGGTTGCCCAATGTGAACTGGACGGACACACCGACCAATTTCTGGTGGTGGAAGGAAGGCGGCGAGATCGGCCTGAAGTTGGCAACACCAGACCATCCCCTCTTCAACCAACTCTCCCTGGCCGACGTCACCTGGCACTATCATGGTTATTTCCAGGTGCCAGACGGGGCGCAGTCGCTGGTCGATGTCGGAGATCTCGGCTCGATCTTCTACGAGGACACGGTTTCCACCCCCGGCCGCCTGCTGATCACGTCCCTCGACCCGATGTACCATCACGGCAGCCATTTCATGCCGGCGACAACCCGGTTTCTGGACGGGTTCCTACCGTATCTGAAAGGGACTACCGCAGAGCTTGCGAAAACGACATAGGCCTCCTGCGCACAGCCCTTTCCGCTGCATTCCCGATGCGCTTCAAGTGAAGCGGCATTGTCAGAATTCGTCATGATTGTTCAGAATTGGTAGGTGGAACCAGCCAGACGATCCCCGGTATTTTCGAATATGTTGAGCGGCACACGCCTGTGTCGACGAAGTACATCAGGAACATACCGAGGAGTGGCGGCAGAGAAATTGGTTTCCGGCAATACCCAAGTCGCAGCTGGAAAAGACCATTCTCGTCCCCCCCACACGCAGTTTCTGCGCTTAGACCGCCTCTCTTTTCCTGACGCTCTGACGATGGCGCTTGTGTCCCACGCCGCTCTGGCCGGCGACGCACTGCCAACTGGCGGTGCGTTCGCTGCCGGCACGGGCCGTTCGTGGATCTCCCACCTCGTCACATGGTAAGCCCCCAGTCCGCACCACCCTGTCTCGTCATCGGATACGGCCAGCCCTAGTCTGCCAAACCTTCGCGCGCCAGGGCATCGCGGACAGCCTGCCGCCTTGCAACGTCATCGGAATGTCGTTGCAAGGCTGGCCAGTCCGCAATCGAAAGCTTCTGATCGTCAAGCCAACGGCAAACCGTAAACAGATAGGCGTCGGTCAGCGAAAAGGCTGGGCCCGTCAGGTATCTGTGCTGTTGGAGATGTCGCTCAATCACATTCAGCCGCAGCGACAAGTGCGCGCGGCCTGGAGACAGAAATGCTTCCGGCGTCTTCGGGCGAAACAGCGGACTGAAGCTTTTGTGAACCTCGGTTGCAATGTAATTCAGCCATTCCAGGGCTTTCAGGCGCTCCAATGCAGCGTCCGGCAACAGGCAGGCGTCGGGACGGATCATGTCGATATATTGCAGGATCACAGGGACTTCGGTCAGAAGTTGGCCCTCCTCCAGTTCGAGTGCCGGAACGTACCCTTTGGGATTGATCCGGCGAAAGTCGTCCCCTTCTTCAGTCCGTCGTGATTTGTAGTCGACTTTTATCAAACGAAATTGCAGACCGGCCTCACGCAAAGCGATATGCGGTGCCAGCGAGCAGGCTCCCGGCATGAAATAGAGTTTCATTCCGATTGCCCTCCGGACCCCATGTCAGGAATGCCATTCAGCAGGACGAGCGCAAGGTCATAAGCCCGGCCGTTCGCTTCCTCCATCCTGTGTCCCGAGCCATGCAGGTCAGCAGCCAGGAACTGATCGCCGGGTGAAAGCAGCCGTGTGTCTCCATCGCTCGTTTCAATGCGGACCAAGCCACCGAGAACGGTTCCAAGAACAGGTGCAGGCGCGCAATGCCATTCGTCCTTGTAGCCGGGGGGGTGATGCATCATGAGAACGCCGGTTGCATCCATGGTTTCGGTGACACTGTAGCCCTTTGGCGAAGGCGGCGTGAAATCACCTTCCGAAAGCGTCCAGAACTCATCCGAAAAATGGGAGTCGCCGTTTGCGCATGCGCAGATTTTGACGAATTTCATTCTCTTGGTTCCTGTTCGAAGCGTGTTGCGCCCCTTGCAGCCCGGGTTACCGACATGCCGGGCTTGCAACGGCCCCGGCGGCTACATCAAGCGGTTGCGTTTGCAGGGACGGACCGTCCGTTGTCGGCATGAACCTTCCGCGCTCCGTGGCCGTCAGAAGGCACGCCACGCGTCGTTTCAGCGGCGATCCCGGCGGCAATCCTGTTGGCTGCGATCCCGGCGGCATCAAAGTAACCAGTGAAAATCGGCTTGAACCCGGTGAACCAGAGCCCGGGATTTTCCGGATCACGCTCGCCCATCGGGTAGTGCGGCACTCCATTGGTGTCGAGCACGCCGAGATGTCCCAGCAGCGGTTCCAGCCCCGTGCGATAGCCCGTTGCCGCGATGACAACGTCGGGTGCGCAGCTTGAACCATCCGTGAGGATGACGTTGTCCCTCTCGAAGCGGTCAACACCGGGAACCACCCGGAACCGCCCGGCCTTCAAGGCGGCCACAAATCCGTCATCGATCGCAAAGGTGACACCGTCCCGCAGAAGCCGGGTCCCGCCTCCTTCTGGATGGGTGCTCAGCCCGTATCGGCGAAGATTGCCAAGAAAAACCCTCTCGGTCAGCCGAAAGGCCGGATCCAGGACCAAGGCCGGAAGGGCCGCGAAAACCCGGGCCAATCGGTGCAGCGGAAACCCGAAGATGCGCTGTGGTACGACTGCAGGCCCATATCGGACAGACACGATGACCTCTGCCGGGCGGTGCCGCGCGAGATGGTTGAGCGCATCCGTGCCCGAATTCCCGGCACCGACGACCAGAATGCGCTTGCCATCGAAGCGGGACACATCACCGAGGTTCGCCGTGTGCAGCAACTCGCCCGAAAACTGGTCGCGCCCCGGCCAGTCCGGAATGTGCGCAATGTTTTCGCGGCCCGTCGCGATTACCAGATTGTCTGCCTGATAGTCACCGGTCGCGGTGGAGACGTGCCACCCGTCTGGCGTACGGGCGACACTGGTTACCTTGCCACTGTATCGGACATGTTTGTCCAGTCCCGCTACATAGGCTTCAAGAAATTCCACTACGGTGTCACGCTTCAGAAAGACGCCATCGGTCTTTGGCGCCTCTTGGCCGGGCAGGCTGGCAAACTTGCGGTGTATGTTGAGCCGAAGCGCCGGATGCCGCGCCCGCCAGGGTTCAGCAACCCGGTCCCCTGCTTCCAGCACGGTGACCGGCAGGCCACGATCGGAAAGAGAGCGTGCCACGGCAAGACCCGAAAGTCCTGCTCCGATGCCAAGCGTGTTGCTGTGTTGTTGGGACTTCATGATCAGTCCTTTCGGTGTCTTCTTAGCAAATGCTGAGGAAATTCAGGGTCACGCAGATGTGCGTATTGTTCGAGGCCCAAATCCTGCAGGAGATGGTCCGAAAGCCGCGAGAGGTCTCCGAAATTCCGGCGAAAGCGTCGTTGTTCGCGCGCTTCTCTGATCCGTTGCCAAAAGCTCTTCACGCGACTTGAGACAGTCCTGTGCACCCCGTCGACGAACGGCAATATCATCGTCATGTCATGTATCCTTGTCGGTGCCCGGTCAGATCCGGGCTGTGAAATACGCGTTGATGGGATCGTGCGGCAGCCGGTGGGTTTCGACCGATGCGAAGCCGGTTTCGGCAAGGTACTCTTCGGCCGTCTCCACTCCCCACATCGCCCCCAGACCCGGACCACCCTGGCCGATGGAGACGGGTGTGCAGTGCATGCTCGAGATCGTGTACAAGAGCGGCGCGAAGGGATTTGCGATGTTCTTTTCAAGATCGCGCGACCCACCGATATCCTGCATCAGGAAGACGCCGCCCGGCCGCATTGACTGCCGCACGAGCCGCAGAAACGCCTTGGGATCCGCCTGGTCGTGAACCGCATCGAAGGCGGTCACCAGATCGAACCGGCCCAACTCGTTTGCGGCCGACAGATCACGCGCTTCGAAGTGCAGGTTCTCCAGACCCTTGGTTCTGGCTTCAGCGGCCGTCTGTGCGAAAGCGTCCTCGCAAAGATCGAAACCGTGAAAGCGACTGTTTGGATAAACGCTCGCCAGCGCCATCATCGCCAGACCTCGTCCGCAGCCGAAATCGGCCACGTCGATGCCGTCCTCCAACCGTTGGATCAGGCCCGGGACCACCGGCAGGATAGCGCTCACAAGGTTGGCGACGACCAACTGCGCACTGTCCTCGGCCATCACCTCGTGAAAGCGATCAAAATGGTGGTAACAAAGGCCCTCGCCACTGCGGAAACGCTCCAGTAGTTCGTTTTCGATGGACGCCGCGATGCTGATGAACTGGGTCGTGACGGCCATGTTGTCCGGGCTGGCGCTACGGGTCAGAAACGCGGCATGCTCCGGAGGCAACGTGTAGCTGTTCGCCCGCGGGTCATAGTCGACGACACCCGCCGTCACCATCACGCCGAGCCATTCACGCAGGTAGCGTTCGTTGACAACGGCCTTCTGCGAAAGCATCTGCGAATTGAGGCAGGGGTTGGCCCCAAGCGCATCGAACAGTCCTGCGCGGTGCCCGAGAGAGGTCATGATCGCGAGTGCCGCTTCGTTCAGCGTACCGACAAAGCGTTCGGCGAAGGCTTCGGCTTTCGCTTCGTTGAATGCAAGATTTGGGTTCTGGTAGGTCATCCGATGCTCCTGAAGTGGTAATGTGCAGCACGATCTGCCGCTGTCCTGACCATGGAGATGGACCAAATCCGCCAAGCGCGTTAGAAGTGAAAAAGAATGAAACGGTGATAATCAGACTAAAGTTGAGGGGTTTTGTGCAATATGAGCTTGAACACGACCGTTATAGGAACACGCTTGACCGGAACGTCCGTGCTGTTCTCGATCCTTGACGTGCTGGCCTCCGTGGGTCGCGATTGGGAAATGTTGCACGGCTTGCCTGCGCAATCGCCGGTGTTTCAGGTCAGCCTCAGAACCCTCGATGGCGCACCATATTGGGACGTGAACGGGCGCAAGATCACACCTGACGGGATGCTGACCGAAGCGCCGGAACCCGACTTGATTATCGTGTCCGATTTGCACCTCGACCCAAATGGCCACCTGCCGGAAGAGTTTAACCCGGTCGCGGACTGGCTCAGTGAAGCCTACGCACGCGGCGCGATTGTCACCTCCGTCTGCTCTGGCTCAATCCTTCTGGGTGCAGCAGGAGTGTTGGACGGCAAGGAAGCGACGACGCATTGGGGCTATGCGGATATGCTTGGACGAAACTTCCCGAAGGTGAAGGTTTGCCGTGAACGCATTCTCGTCGCGGCAGGGGACGGTCACCAGGTGGTCACCGCCGGTGGTGCCTCGGCGTGGGCTGATCTCATGTTGTATCTGATCGGACGGTTCGCCGGAACAGAAGAAGCCCGCAGGATCGCGAAGATCTATTTGATCGATCCACATGACCAGGGCCAACTGACATACGCATCCCTTGCCTCCGGGCGACAACATGATGACCAGCTGATTGCAGAGGCGCAGGTCTGGGCCGCACGAAATTACCACAGATCAAGTCCCGTAACCGCCATGGCGGTAATGGCCCAAATGACCGAGCGCGGGTTTCTGCGCCGCTTCAGGAAGGCGACCGGACAGGCGCCAGCCGACTATGTGCAGACTTTGCGTGTCGAGGAAGCCAAACAGCTGCTGGAGACGACGGCGATGTCGATCGAAGAAATTTCAGCCGAGATCGGATACACCGAACCCTCGAGTTTCCGATCGGCATTCCGAAAGCGCGTCGGAACCTCGGCGTCTGCTTATCGAAAGAAATGGCAAACGTTGGTTCCGGTTTCATCCTGAGTTTGCTCCCTATCCCTTACGAGCTGGGCCACCAGGTTTGCATCGCCGTCTCTGCTGTTCCAGGCAACTGCCGTTCATGCGCATCGCAGCACGTGGCGAAAATAGGCAAAGCAGTCTTTCGCTGCGAAGAACACCAACGGTCTGTCTGGCCTGGGAACCGGTTGTCAGGCGGCCTGCGGCAGCAGGCAGGCGGAGGGGTTGAACGACAGCTAGCCGTTCGGCCACCAGCTGAAGCTGCGCGACGACACCAGATTCCTGATTGCCATCCGGGCCGCCGTCTTGCTGACCGTCCAGGTTGGCTGCTTTGCCTGACAAATCATCAAATATTGACGTAACGGAAGTTATCGAATAAGTTGTAGATATAAGATTTATATCGTTTTTAAATATGGAGTTCGAGATGACGTGGAATATGCACACGTTTTTTGCAGTACTCTTTACCGCGACGATCGCCTTCACGACCATATCTACGGTTCCGGTTGAAGCCTGCAACCCGAGATATCAGCGCTGTTAGAACAGCTTGTCTGGAGCCTTGTCCGTTTCAAAGGTTCGGCACGTTCAAGGCTTTCTCGAACTGGTGAGGTAAGGCGTGTCGTTCTGGTCGGGAAAGAAAGAGTCGCTCAATCAAAGCCTGGTGGAGATCACCTTCAGAGCGGTGCTCTCCGGCCTTGTGATCGTGTTTTTCGCGCAATTCCTGATCGCCAGGGTCGACAACCAAATCGAAGTCGCGTCGAAACGCGATGCGCTGAACACCTTCAGGAACAGCCATTTATCCAAGCTGACCACGCGGTTTTCAGACGCTTTTCTGACCCTTGATTGTACGCGAAGCGTTAGCACCCTTTCGACGAATTCCTGCAAAAGCGATATCGCGACCTTCCTGACGGAGTTGAATACGATTTTCCTGGAACTCAAGGCAATCTACCCGACTTCCGGGTTCCCGAAATTGGTCGAGCTGCAAGACCAGGCAGAACTGATGTACTCAACACCGTCGCAAGTGACCCAGCAGAACATAGACGGCTTCGCAGCCACCTTTGGAGCATCGCTGCACGAGATGGCGCAGAACTTCAGATAAGAAAGGATGCCTGATCATGAAATGTATGTTTCACAGCTTGCTTTTTATCTGCTCAATTTCTGTCGCATGTGCTCAGGACCCGACCAGCGATATTCCCGAAGGAGCACGCTGGGTCGTTGGCGGCACGTTCGCGCTGTCCAAAATTGGCGACAACGAGCTCAGAGGCAGCAAGAGTTATTCGGGCGCAGAAAAGGAGGCAAACAGACTTGCGACTTTCCTGCCCGGAATGACGATCATGTTCAATCTGGAAAGAAGCACAGTACCGGGACGATCAGAGTACCTTGAGGGTACGACACACTACGGGATCCCCGTAGCGGTTCTGGCCCGCGACATATCGGCAAACGACTTTGGAAACCGCGACACGACAGATGTGGTCACGCATCAATCCTATACGGGATGCCGGGATCTTGCCTGTACCTTGGAGGCTGAAGTCGGCATTGGCTATTCCTTCAAGATTGAAGAAGAAGACGATGAAAGGCTGGTTCTGTACAACCCGCAATCGGAACTGCGGATCATACACACTCTGGACGCTTTCGATCAGAATGAAGCGCGGGGATATTCCACACGCGTCAAGGACCGAGTGCACCCGCGCCTGAAGGTTCACGACGGATATGCTTCAGAGATTTCAACCGGTTGCGGGCTGACACGGCCGGTTCAACCGCTGATCAAGGTACCGAAAGATCAATACGATACTCTGCCTCTGACCTGGGACGTCAACAGCCTGAACTGGTCGTTGAAAGCGCTGGAGCTGTTTGATGTCGGCAAGGTCGAGTTGAACCCGGAAGGCACACACTACGTCGGACGGCTGAATTCCGAGCTCGGTGTCGGTACCGAGTCCGATGATGGTCCCGTGGCGCTTGACTTCACTGTCTTTGCCTATCGCGATTCCGAATGGACAAATCCGGACTTCTACAAATTTGGCGGGTTGGCGCAGACCGTTACCTGCCGCAAACGCAACCCGATCGCCGGTCAACCACTGCCGCGCTACGTCAAGAACGCCTTTCTCTATTTCGACATTCAGGAAGGCGAGCAACCCCAGGACTTTCCGCTGGACCCTGTCCAGTTGCCTGACCAATTCAAGGACAACAAGGAACTACAGGACGAATTGCGAACCTATCTGCCCCGCGCCTTTTTCTACAGCGTGAACAACGCAAGGCAGTACAAAGAGCTGTTTGAATACATCGTGGAGGACACAAACATCGCCTTTCCGTCGGCAGTTGCCAACGTGATCGCGCGGCTGAACGCCACCTGCGGACCTCAGAGCCGTGCCGAATGCGCAGATATCGTGGATCGTGTCGGCGCTTTGAGAAACGACTAGAACATCTTGCCTTTGCTGCGTGCGGGGCAAGGGGACCACAGCTCAGGTCAGGCCAACGTTGTGCCGGGGCGGCAATATCGGCTTTCACCACGTTCAAAGTTGCCAGTTCCGGGCCCCTTCCAGTCAATCGGCTCGCTTTTCTCGTCATACCCTTGCCGCCCCTGTACCCTACCCTCCATCCTCTAGACGGGATGATCCGGTAACGCCCACCACGGGAGGCGGTCGTGATTCAGCTTGCTTCGGTTTTTGCAAAACCCCTTTTGGGGAAACTTGGTGTCAGTGATGAGGCCAGGGAGCGGTTTGTGGCGTTACAGAAGGCCGTGACGGGGGAAACGGGCACGGCCTGGATTCCGCTGTCCCGACCTTCCGCAACACTGGATTTTTCCACGCACCGGCAGATGGCGTCCGACATCCACAACACCGGTGAAATCGGCCCGGAAAAGGAACCGGTCACCTGGAAGGAGTTCGTCTGGACGTCGGACCAGACAATCAAGGACTGTGTCCTGCACAAGATCTCCTGGCGGTTCTACGAGAACGGCCTGATTTGCCTGGAGGTTTGTGGCAGCAAGGATGCGGTCGGGCTGGATGGCAGTGACCTGATCGGCCACCGGCTGGAGCTGCGCGACGACACCGGTTTTCTGATCGGCATCTGGGCCGCTGCCTTCCTGATCGTCAAGGACACCGAGCGGCGCAGTTTCCAGACGTCGACCGAGGATGACCACAAGCTGTTGAAACTGCATTTCGGCAAGCTGGCCGAACAGCAGACCGGCATCGCTTTCCGCATCTGATACCGCCAGAAACTCGACCGGTCTGTCCCGCCAAACGCTTCCTCAGGCTGGGATCAGCGTTTCGGCGATGGCCCTTGCGGTTCTGGAGGCGGCCGGCATGCCGCGCACCTGTGCGGTGGCGATGGCGCCTTCCTTCAAAACGGCAAGCTGTTCGGCAAGGGCTGCCGGATCTTCAGCGCCGGCCTGACGACACAGGGGCTCAAGGTAATCGACGATCCGCTGTTTGTGCTCGGCCGCCGTGCGGTGGATCGGGTGCTGATGGTCGCCGAATTCGCTCGCCGCGTTGATGAAGGCGCAGCCGTTGAAGCCGAGCCCCTTGAAGGCACGGCCGTTGAACCAGTCCTCCAGCGCGTCGAACATTGCCAGAAGCCGCTCTCGCGGCCGCGGCGAGGCTTTTTCCATTTCGCCCATCAGCCAGTTGCGGAACTGCTCGTCCCGGCGGTTGAGCGCGGCCAGAATAAGCTCCTCCTTCGAGCGGAAGTGCTTGTAGAGCGTCATCTTGGCCACCCCCGCCTCGGCGAGGATCTTGTCTATTCCGGTCGCATTGAACCCGCGGGTGTAGAACAGCCTGAGCGCTGTATCCACGAGCTCGTCTCGGCGTGATTGCACCATCATCTCCATATACAGACAGGTTTGTCTACTTTACTATCCTGTTTGCCCCCTTCTCGTCCATCCTCACACGAGGTTATCACGGCTTATTGACATATAGACAGACCTGTCTGTATAAATTTCCTCAACGTCACGTTTTCGATCAGGGAGGCGGTAGTCATGTCCGGAAGTCAGATCGCGGTTCACATTCTTGCAGACACCAGCATTTGTTCCGGGAAACGGTCTCACTGGAACTACGTGGCTCTTGCCAGCTGGTCTGTATCCGGTGCGTGCTCTGAACTGGCGCAAGGCCAAGCCCCTGTCCTGGCGCACCGTGCAGCAAGAGGGGTCTGACGATGGCGAGTGTCATTGCCGCCTTTGCGCACACCATGGCCGCTACCGCAGGACTGACCATGACCAGCGACGGCAAGCTGGTCGCAGCAGATGGAACCGTGCGCCATGAGGTGCGCACCGAGGACGGCCGCATACCGGACACAGCCCACTTCGAGCTGCTCGACTGGATACGCAGCTGGTATCCGGATGAAACAGGTCTGGTATTTGCCTATGCGCAGAATATCAAACCGGATGATCTCGGCGTTCTGGGTCTTGCCATCAAAACCGCGCCCACTCTTCGCACCACACTGCAATTGATCGAGCGCTACTTCCGGCTGGTGACCGACACCGCGGTATATTGCCTGGAGGAAGACGGGCCACTTGCCGTCTTCTCCATTGCAGGGCAGACCTCCCCTCAACCGATCCTGCATCTTCGCAACGAATGCGCCCTTGCAGGTTTTGCTCATAATCTGGCGTCTCAAGTCGGTCCGCGCCTGAAAATTGAGGCCATCACCTTTCGCCATCCCTGCCGGGGCGATGCAGAGCGCTACGCGGCGTTTTTCGGCTGTCCGGTCCGCTTCGGTGAAGCGCAAGACGCAATTATAATGACCCAGCCGATGCTGGACCTGCCGAACCGGCTTGGAGATCAAGGCGTCTGCACTTTCCTGACCGATCATCTGGAGACGGAAATCGACGCCCTGCCTGCCGGCAGCGCGTTGACGCGCGATCTTCTGAACCGCCTGACGAAAACACTCAGCAGCGGCGTACCTTCCGCGGCAGCCGTCGCGCGTGATCTCGGCATGAGCGAGCGCACCCTCTATCGCCGCCTGGCGGAGGAAGGGCTGACCTACCGCGACATGCTGCGCGAGGCACAGACGAAGCTGGCCCGGGAGCTGCTGGCAGGCAGCAGCTGTTCCATTGCCGAAATTGCCTTCCTCACAGGCTTTTCCGAACAGAGCACCTTCACCCGTGCGTTCAAGCGCTGGGTCGGCCAGCCACCGGCGCAATTCCGGCAACACAGCGCAACCGTCTGAGAACACCCCCGCCCGACGCACTGGCTTGCGGCAACGATCGCGGCCAGATCTGGCAAAACCCGAAACATTCTCAAATCCCGGAAGAGCCCGGCCAAACATGGCCGGGCTCAACCTGTTTTGCTGCCTTCTGGCGGGTCAGAACTGGCTTGGCAGATAGGGCCAAAACAGTGGCAGGCCCGGCCGATACCAAGAAGGCACTCCTCGCGTATTCAAAGGTCATCGAACGACGGAGCGGTCATCACCGGGCACTTTCCCGCAGCGCTCCAGGGCTTTTGAGACAAGGAGCGCCACATGATTATCGAACAGATCACGGCCCGCAGTCCGGCCAGGCATAACCATGCACCTTCGACTTTTCCGGCAGCACTGCCGCATTTGGACAACCTGACCGACAGCAACGCCTATGGCCGGACGCTTTCCATCGTCGCCCACGACCTGCGCGGTCCCCTTGCCAACCTCTCGCTGTTGATCGAGCACATTGCCCAATGCGCAACCTGGGAAGGTCAGCCCGCCATTGCGGATAACGCCGCAAAGGCCGACCGTATCCTCCAGCACCTGACCGGCAGTCTCAGCGCCCTGGTCAAGCGCGGCAAGGAGGGACGGGATCCGCTCTCCTGTGTAATGCTGCCAGTTGATCTGGCCGAGGTTCTGGCGCTGGCGGTCGCCGTCAACCAACCGCTGGCTCGCCGCCATGCGGTCAGTCTGGAAATTGCGTCCCTATCCCCCTGTCTGATCTGCGGCGATGCGGAGCTTTTGTTCGAGGCCTTCGACAATCTCATCGGCAATGCGGTGCGCCACAGCCCGGACGACGGCACCGTTCTTTGCGCTATCTCCCGGGAAGATGACGGTAATGTCTCCGTACGTATCAGCGACCAGGGTCAGGGCTTCACCGCTGCCGATCTTGCCCGGGCCTTCCGTCCCTTCACCCAGCTTTCCGCAAAGGCCGCCCGGCCTGGGCCGTCCTCGGGACTTGGCCTCTGGATCGCCCGGCTGATCGCCGAACGCCATGGCGGCAAGATTGCGGCTCAGAACGGAGGCGGAAGCAGCAATAGAGGCGCGGTTCTGACCGTGCGCCTGCCGACCTTACCCGCAAATGATGCGAAACCGGCTTCAGTCCGCCGGAAGGTTCCAGAGCGTGCCAGCAAGGCACCGGACCACGCAACTATCTGACCTCAGTTTTCTGACCTCAGCTTTCTGGCACCGGCATGCCGGTGCCGCCCCCATGGAACGTGGCCAAACCCGACGCCAACCCGGCACCGGGAACAGGAGAGCCGTGCCTTCAGGCACCCGGTGATCGGCCGCGAACCTGACAGCGTTTCAAGTTGATGCGCTGCCCATCGCAACCCTGTCCAACACAAGCAATGGAGACTTCATATGGACAACGAACATGACAAGACCTGCGCCTGCTGCGTAACACCGGAAACGGTTGATCACGCCCGCCGCCGCCTGCTTGCCGGGGCAGCCGGTGCGGCAACCGTGGGTGCCGTCGCCATGGCCACCGGTTCCGCCACCGCTGCAACAGAAGAAGCCCGCGCGCTCTATGCCGATCCGGAAAAACCGGGCCTGCCACAGATCGACATGGAAATCGAAGCCGGCCGCACCGCGCTTGTCGTCACCGATCCGCAGATCGACTTCCTGTCCGAAGACGGCGTCACCTGGGGTGTCGTTGGCGAAAGCGTCACCGAGCAAGGCACCGTCGACAACATCGAACGCCTGTTCAAGGCGGCCAAGGCTGCCGCGATGCCGGTGTTCATCTCGCCCCACTACTATTATCCGCACGACCACAAGTGGCAGTTCGAAGGCACCTTGGAAAAGACCATGCATTCCATCGGCATGTTCGATCGCCCGGGCCCGCTCTCCCTGGAGAATTTCGAAGGGTCCGGCGCCGACTGGATGCCGCAGTACAAGAAATACATCGAGGACGGCGAAACCGTCATCTGCTCACCGCACAAGGTCTACAGCCCGGCGCAGAACGATCTGAACCTGCAGCTGCGCAAGCGCGGGATCGACAAGGTGATCCTGGCCGGCATGTCCGCAAACCTGTGCACGCAGGCCCATCTCTACGAGCTTCTGGAACTCGGCTTCGAAGTGGCCGTGGTTCGCGATGCGACCGCAGGCGCCAAGGTGCCCGAGGGCGACGGCTACCTCGCCGCCATCATCAATTTCCGCATGGTCGCCAACGGCGTCTGGTGGACCGACGACGCAGTCGAACGCATCGCCCGTTCCGCCTGACCACCAGCACTCTCCTCAAAACCGACTACCCCAACCCAAGACTGGATCAAACCGATGAAACTCAAATTCGCCCTTCCGGCCCTGGCCGCAGCCCTTGTTCTGTCCACCGCCGCCCTTGCTGCGGACGAATACAACGTTGCCAACGGCCTCACCCTCAACGGCAATCCGCTCGGCATGCACGGCATCGACCCTGTTTCCATGTTCGCAGGCGCGACCCCGGGCCTTGGCGATGCGGTCCACACCTCAAGCCATGATGGTGTCGACTATTATTTCGCCACGGCCGAAACCAAGGAGCAGTTCGACGCTGCTCCGGAAAGCTTCCTGCCGCAGTTCGGCGGCTTCTGCGCCTTCGGCATCTATGTCGGCAAGAAACTCGATGGCGACGTCCGCTTTGCCGATATCGTCGACGGCAAGCTCTATCTCTTCGTCAACGCCGTCATCTTCGACAAATACCTGGAGCAGAAGGACGAGGTTCTCGCCGGTGCTTACGCCAAGTGGCCGGAGATCCGCGAGACAGCCATTGGCGATCTCTGATCACCCATGAAGCCAAACAGAGACGAGCCCCGACCGGGGGCTCGTCTGCCGTTTTAGTGGTCGACAGCCTTATTGAGCTGTCCAGCCACCGTCGACGGGGATGGTCACGCCCGTCACGTTGTGCGCCACCGGGCTGCACAGCCAAAGCGCCAGCGCACCGATTTCAGACGGGTCGGACGTGCGGTTTGAAGGCTGTTTTTCCGCCAGAAGATCTGCAACGCCCTTGTCGCGATCGCCGCCATGAAGGGCGGCGCGGGCTGCCACCTGCGGCTCGATGATTGCGGTTTCCGTCCAGCCGGGCGCGATACAATTGACCGTCACCCCACCCGAGGCTCTGGAACCGCTTGCCGCATATTCCAGCGCGGCCACCTTGCTCATCCCGACGACACCGAATTTCGAAGCCACGTAAGGCGCCTTGTTGACCGAGGCGACCAGCCCGTGCACCGAGGCAATGTTGATGACACGGCCAAAGCCGCGTTCGGCCATCGCCGGCAGGGCAAGACGCATCGTATGGTAGACGCCTGACAGATTGACGCCGATGATGGCATCCCATGTGGCAGCATCCGCCTCGGCAAAGCTGACTGTCTTCTGGATACCTGCATTGTTGACCAGGATATCCGGGCCGCCCCAGGCGGCAACGTCCGCCATCATCGTCTCGACAGCCGCCACGTCGCGCATGTCCGCAGAAAAGAACCGGGCGTCCGGTGCCCCGGCAGCCTTGATCTCTGCCACAGCCGCTTGCGCCTCTTCCGGGTTCGCCAGACCGTGGACGGCAACGCGTGCCCCTGCCCCCGCCAGTGCCTTGGCAATCGCCAGGCCGATCCCCTGAACGGACCCTGTGACGAGAGCTGTTTTTCCGGTGAGATCTGTCATGCCGTTTCCTCCGCTTCGAGCTGTTGTCTCAGGTACGTTTTCAGGATCTTGCCGTAGTTGTTTTTCGGCAGGGCAGCCGGGAAATGATAGTGTTTCGGCCGCTTGAACCGGGCGATCCGGTCCAGACAGAGCTTGTCGAGCTCAGCCTCACTCACGCTCTGGCCCGGGTGACAGGCAACAAAGGCGACAACGATCTCACCCCACTCCTGGTCCTGCCGGCCAACGACTGCCACCTCGTGCACAGCCGGGTGTGTCAGCAGCACCTCTTCGACTTCGCGCGGGTAGATATTGGAGCCACCGGAAATGATGACGTCCTTGGACCGATCCTGCAGCGTGACGTAGCCGTCCTCATCCATGCGACCAACGTCTCCGGTCCACAGCCAGCCATCACGGATGGTCTGGGCTGTTGCTTCCTCGTTTCGCCAGTAGCCCTTCATCACCGTATCTCCGCGCACGGCAATTTCCCCGACTTCGCCGTGGGGCAGCTCCCGGCCATCACCGTCGACGATCGCAACCCGCACGACGGACTGGGCCGTGCCGACGGAATTCAGCCTCTCGCGCCAACGTGGATGGCTGCGGTCACAAACTTCGGCGCGCGGCAGTGCGGTGATGCCCATCGGGCATTCGCCCTGACCGTAGATCTGCACGAACCGTGCGCCCATCACTTCAACCGCTTCCAGAATGTCCGCCTCGTACATAGGCCCGCCGGCATAGACGATGGTCCGCAGCCCCCGGCCAGTGCCCCCCGAAGCCTTGGCGACATCCACCAGGCGGCGGACCATGGTGGGCGCGGCAAACATGGAGATGGAGCCGATCACAGGCGCGATCTGAAGGATTTCGGCGGCATCAAACCCGCCGCTGACCGGCACGACGTGACGCGACCCTTTCATCACGTGCATGAAATTGTAGAGCCCGGCACCATGGCTCATCGGCGCGGCATAGAGGATTGCATCCTGCGGCTTGACGTCATCGACATCGACAAAGTAGCTCAGCGCCATCGAAGCAAGATTGCCGCAAGTCAGCATCACGCCCTTGGGCCTGCCGGTGGTGCCGGAGGTATAGAAAAGCCAGGCAAGATCTGCAGGATCCAGAGGTTCCGGCGTGGTGTGCGGCGCTGCCTGGCATAGGGCGCCGAATTCAGGGCTGTCGAGCGAGACAAGACCCACACCCTCCGGCAGATATGGCGCCACCAGCTCGGCGGTCTTTTTGTCGGCGAACACAAATTCTGCACCGGAATTTTCCACCATCCAGGCGGCTTCCTTTTCGTGCAGCTTGGCGTTTATCGGCACGGCTGCGCCGCCACACCACCAGATGCCGTAAAGCGCTTCCAGATAGCGCGTGGAATTTGCGGCAAACAGTGCGACCCTGTCTCCCTTGCCGATGCCGTAGCCGGCAAGCGCAGCGCTTATGGCCCCGGCACTACGAGCAAACTCCAGATAGTTTGCCTTGCGCTCGGTCCCCTGCAGCAGCGCCGGGCTCTGCGGGTTTCTCGCCGCGCTCCGGTATAACCATTCTGCCGGATTCATCCTGTTTTTCTCCCCCCGATACGCCGTTTGGTGCAGTGCGACCGCGTTGGTCCGCCATCCCGCTTTTCTCATCCTGAGGAAGCGCCGAGCGCTGTCTCGGAGGACGGGCGGCATATTGCGGACAAGCAGCCCATCGTTCGAGATGCGAGCAAGGCTCGCTCCTCAGGACAAGAATGACCGACTGGGCATGCCCTCCTCCGGACACACCCCAGCCAGTCTCCTCCCGGCACCTCCCTCGTCCCTTCGGCTCGCTGGTTCTTCCGGACCAGATGTGGTTTCCAGAAAAACGGCCGTGCGGGACAGCTATCTGATACTCTTCAGACCCTTAGAGCGAAAATTCCGTCAAAACACGTAACGGGGAGCCCATGGACGACTTCGCAGCGCTTGCTTTCGACAATGCGCCCGTCGGCCTGGCCTTGACGGAAGAGCGGCAGATCCGACGCTGCAATGCCCGTCTTGCCGAGATGTTCGGCTTTGAACCAGAGGAACTTTCCGGGACCTCGCTGTCTGTCCTTTATCCCTCTTCGGAAGAGTTTCTCCGCATCGGCAAGATCGGGCTGGAACGGATGAAAGGCAGTGGTCGCTACCGGGATGAACGCATCATGCGCCGCAAATCCGGAGATCTGTTCTGGTGCCGCGTGCGTGGCCAGTCTCTCAACCTTGACGCCCCGTTCGCACGGGCGGTCTGGAGCTTTGCCGACATTTCCGAAGACCGGCCACTGGCTGAAATGAGCCTGCGTGAACGCCAGGTGGCCAAACTGCTGGCCGAAGGAAATACAACCAAGGAAATCGCCCGCCTGCTCGGGCTGTCACCGCGCACGGTCGAGGTCCACCGGGCCCGGCTGATGAAGAAATTCAGCGCCCGCAACAGCCTGGAACTCATCGCCCATATTGCGGGCGTTCCGCTTTAGCGCCACTCTTGGGCAACAACTGCCGGGAGAACTGCGATGGACAAATGGGTGCGGGATGCTGTTGCCAGGATTAACGCGGATGCGCATCGGTCCGCCGACACGCATTTGTTCAAGCTGCATGGCCTCAGTTGCGCCGATGTCGATATCTATCTGAAGGATGAAAGCACCCACCCGACCGGCAGCCTGAAGCACCGTCTCGCCCGGTCGCTGTTTCTTTATGCGCTGTGCAACGGCAGGATCCGCGAAGGCACACCGGTGATCGAAGCCTCGTCGGGCAGCACGGCCGTTTCGGAAGCCTACTTTGCGCAAATGATCGGCGTTCCATTCATTGCCGTGGTGCCGCAAAGCACCGCCCACAGCAAGATCGAGCAAATACGGCTCTACGGCGGTGAACCGCATTTCGTCGGATCAGCGCCCGAGATGCACGGCGCGGCGGTGGACCTTGCCGAACAACTCGGCGGGCATTTCATGGACCAGTTCACCTATGCGGAGCGGGCAACCGACTGGCGCGGGAACAACAACATTGCCGAAAGCATCTTCAACCAGATGGAATTCGAGCCACATCCTGTGCCGAAGATGCTGGTGATGAGCGCCGGCACGGGTGGCACGTCCGCAACGCTTGGCCGGTTTATCCGCTACCGGGGCTACGACACCGGCCTGACCGTGGTCGATCCGGAAAACTCGGTGTTCTATGATGCCTACCGTACCGGGAACCACGCTCTCACCGAAAACTGTTCAAGCCGGATAGAAGGCATTGGCCGGCCAAAGGTGGAACACTCGTTTCTGCCGGACGTCATCGACGACATGATCAAGGTGCCTGATGCCGCAAGCATTGCAACGATCCTGTGGCTGGAGAAACTGATCGGCCGCAAGGCGGGCGCTTCCACCGGCACAAATCTGTGGGGCGCGCTGCAAATCGCCGGCCGGATGATCGAGAAAGGCGAGACAGGCTCGATCGTCACGCTGATGTGCGACAGCGGTCAGCGCTATCTCGATACCTACTACAATCCGGACTGGGTCACGGCGAAGTTCGGCGATATCTCACCCTACGAAGAGGAACTGGCACGCTGGGTCTAGACTAGGAGCAGGGCTGAGCGAGAAGGCAGGCCCTAGGAATGTCGTTCACTTTCACCGCAGCTAGCTCGCCACCCGCATCCTGTAGGCTTCATACGTCAGGACGTTCGACCCGCTCTTCTTGGCTTCATACATGGCCTGATCCGCGTGGGTGATCAACGATTTGGCATCATCTGCATCATCGGGATAGAACGACACCCCGATGCTGATGCTGATGTTGATATCCTTGCCCTTGATTTCCATCGGCCGCGAGACCTCCCGGTAAATGCGGGTGGCACAGGCCAGAACATCCTTCTCTTCCGCATAGTCACCGATGATCACGGCAAACTCATCCCCGCCAATCCGGGTCACGACATCCCCTTCGCGCGTGCAGCGCTTGATGGTGGACGCAACGGCCTGGAGCAGCGCGTCACCCACCGGATGCCCGTGGCTGTCGTTGACCGGCTTGAAGGTATCAAGGTCCAGCATCATCAGCGCAAACTTGCGGTTATCCCGGTCTGCTATGGCAACGTTTTCGGCAAGGCTCTGGCTGAAATGTGCCCGGTTCGAAAGGCCTGTCAGATGATCGGTCATCGCTAGCCGCCTGACAGCTTCTTCCGTCTTCTTCAGACGGGTAATGTCCGAATGGGTGCCGGACATGCGCAAAGGCTCGCCGTCTTTCGTCCATTCGACCACACGTCCCCTGTCGAGAACCCAGACCCACCTGCCCTCCTTGTGGCGCATGCGAATTTCGTTGTCGTAGGCTTCCCTTGCTCCGGAAAACACCTCTGCCAGCTTCTGCTCAGATTTTTCCACATCGTCCGGATGGGTCAGCCGGTACCAGGTCTGTCGGCTGAGCGGCTGCAACTCGGCTAGCGAATAGCCGAGAATTTCAGCCCAGCGTTCGTTGTAGACCACCTCCCCGGTCTGAACGTTGCATTCCCAGGTCCCGACGTTGGTGCCGAAGATGATCTCTCGCAAACGCTGCTCCGAGGATCGCAACCGCTTGTGCGCGGTGTGTCTTTCAAGCAGCAGAAAACTGACGACGACAAGCGACAGACCAAGCGTGCCGACCAGGCCCAGCATCCACTGGTTCCGGGCGTTATAGGCAGAGGAAAGTTCCGCGCTCTTGCTGTCGACCATTTCCTCCAGGCGGTTCTTGTAGTGCCACAGTTCTTGTTCCCGCTGCCGGTCGTCGGAAATATCGTGCACCACGGAAAGCAAAGCCTTCCTGCCGTCGTAGTCCACCGGAGTTGAATGAACTTCCACGCTTCGAACGGAGCCATCTGCCAGCTTATGGCGGAAGATGAAGAAATTTCGGTGTTCATCCTTGGCAAGTTGACGTTCGGCTTCAACCTGCTCGGCCGTCAGCTGATTGATGTTCTGAATGGACATGCGGCGCAGCGTATCCCGGTCGAACCCGTAGAAGTCTGCCGCAGCATTGTTGGCATCAAGAATGCTTCCGGTATCCGGATCGATCAGCATCATGGTTGCGCTGTGACGCAGAAAGAACTGATCATAGGACAGGGATGCCTGCTCGGCCTGGGCAGGCGTAGCCAGCCAGGACAAAAAGACAATCATTGCCATTTTCAGCAGTATTTCCACAAATTTCGTCAACATTTACCGCCTTTTGCTGCAGTAAAGACTCATCGGATTAAATTTTCGAGAACAAAAAACGTGCAATTGACCGACTTCCGCAACGACACGCGTTTTGGTTTACCCAACGGGAAAATCGGTCAAATGTCGCCTCGCCCCATTCCGGTCCCACTCCGCCAGTATTCCGGCTTCAGATTTATGGGAGCTCTCACATGAAGCGGCGTACATTCCTGTTCGGAACCGGACTTCTGGCAGCAGGAGGCGCCTACGCGGCACACACCCTCCCCGCTTATCGGCTGCAAACCGGGTTGCAGTTCGTCAGCAAGGCACTTGCCGGACCGTCCACGCCGCCCACTGAAGCAACGTCAAACAGTTTTGCTTTGCCCAATCCGTGGGCGGGACAGCTGATTGAGGCGGCAGAAAGCCAGATCGGCGTTACGGTGGTCTACGATCCGGCCTATGTCTCGCTCCCGTTTCCCAATGGCGACCTGCCGCGCGAACGCGGTGTATGCACCGATGTGGTCGTCAGAGCCTACCGCGACGCCTTCGGCTACGATCTTCAGTCGGCCGTCAATGCGGACATGAAGTCGGACTTTTCGTCCTATCCAAAGATCTGGGGTCTCAAACGACCGGACAGGAACATCGACCACCGGCGGGTGCCAAACCTGCAGACCTTCTTCAGACGAAAAGGCGCAGCTCTTCCGGTCACTGCAAACGCCAAAGACTATCAGCCCGGCGACGTCGTTTCCCAGATGCTGCCTGGAAACCTGCCGCACATGGCGATTGTCAGTCACCGTGCCTCCGCAGACAGCGAACGACCAATGGTGGTCCACAACATTGGTGCTGGAACGCAGCTGGAAGACCGGCTGTTCGATTTCGAAATCACCGGCCACTACAGGTTCAGACCCGCCTGACGCTACAGGGCTGAAGTTTGCCTTTGACGGGGGTCACCCCTCCGTAAGCGTCATCAGAATGTCCGCATACCAGGCGCAGTTGAGGCCTAGCGCCTCATCCAGCACGAGATCGCGCGTTCCGACATCGAGGCGGGCGGAGTGAACGCCAAGCAGTTTCCACGGCAGTTCGCTTGCGGTGTCTGCCGTATTGCGCATGACCACCGGAGCCCCACTTGTGCCGCGATGCGTGCGGGCATCGGTCAGGAAATAACCCATGCCCTGAAACCGAAAGCCGAAGGAGGAAGCCACGACCGCGTGGCGGACCACTGGCATGTGATGGAGCGTGTCATGAAACCCGAGCGGAAAACCGACAACCAGAATGGATGATCCGATCTCGACATGCTCTTGCGGGTCACTCAGGTGTTCCGGCCCGAAAGCCCGATAGACGATATTTTCAGGTAGCGCCGCCCGGTCAATCTCGATCACGGCAACGTCGATATCGCCTGCGGTATCCTCTCCCTGCCGCCAGAGGCTTTTGCCATCCCGGAAAAGCGGGATCGAAAAAGCGATGGAGTCGGCCAGGTTTTCAGGGTCGTTGTGGAGTTCGATTTCGATGCGGGAGGGATGATGCCCGCTTGCCTCATCCACCATGACATGCCGGCTGGTAACGAGAAACAGGCGCTCATCACGCGCAAAGAAAAAGCTGCTGGCGTTCGTGAGATAGGTCTGGTCATCAAAGGTGGAAATACGGGGCGAGGTCAGCAGGACAGCGTCGATCATCGTCAATCGGTTCTCCAGAAATAGCGGGAAGCCTTGCACACATGGACAGGCTGCTTGCTCAGCCAGCATAGGGCAGTATCGGGAAAACGACAGAGCTCCGGGTTTTGTTCCGCTCAGGAGACAGTCTCGGTGCCGGAAACCTGCGGTGGCCGGGAAGCGGCCCAGGCCCCCTTGTCGCGCAAATCCAGAATAACCTCGCGCAGCAAAGCGTGCACCGCTTCCAGCGCCCGCGTCACGGGTCGTCCACCCGGCGACATCAGATGAGCCCCGCGCCAGAGCCCCGGCGCGGCAATGCGGCTGACACGAAGGGAACCTGCTGCCACTTCCTCCGTCACCGCATAAAGCGGCAGGATCGACGGGCCAAACCCGGCCGCCACCAGGCGCTTGATGTTGTTGAAGGAGTCGATTTCCATCGCGATTTCAGGTGCAAAGCCCAACGCCTGGAACGTCCGGTCAATCAGCACCCGTAAGCCGTGCGCTCCGCTCGGCAGCACCATTGGCACGTTGTCGAGTGCCTCCATGTTCATTTCCAGCGGACGTTCGGCATCGGCGGGCCACAGAACCACAAGCTCTTCTTCAAGCAATAATTCAGACCGGATACGTGCATCCTTGGAACGGCTGTAAAGCACGGCAAGATCGATCTTGCCTTCGCTCAGCCAATCGCCAACAAAACCGCTCATGGCCTCGGTAATATTGAGCGTGATCCGCGGAAAGCGCTCACGCGCCGCCAGGATCAACGGCAGAGACACCATAGCGCTGATCGTGCCCGGCAGGCCGATCCGCACGATGCCGGACGGATCGGTTTCCAGATTGCGGATATCGTCTTCCGTGCGCGCCAGATCCTCGAGAATTGCCCGCGCCCTTTGCAGCAGCAGCTCTCCCGCCTCCGTGGGCGTGACACCGGAGCGACTGCGCGTCAGCAGCCTGGTGCCAAGCTGCTCCTCCATGTTCTTCAGGTGCAGCGAGAGGGCCGGCTGCGCCACATGCAGGCTTTCGGCAGCCCGCGTAAGCGAACCCTGCGCAACGATTTCCAGAAAATAGCGGAGTTGGCGGATGTCCATGGCAACAAGTTAGCATATAAAATTTATATGATATCCATCCAAAACATATATTTGTTCAATAACAGTTCAGCGGCTTAACTGCGGTCAACAAACACGCCAGACGAAAAGCCCACATGACAAGCCAAACCGACAGCTATCAGGACATTCGCGACGGCATCCGCGCGCTATGTGCCCAATTTCCCGCCGAATACCACCGCAAGATCGATGAGGCTCGCGCCTATCAGGAAGAATTTGTCGACGCCCTGACACGCGAAGGCTGGATGGCCGCACTTATCCCGGAGGACTACGGCGGATCGGGCCTCGGGCTCACCGAAGCTTCGGTCATAATGGAAGAAATCAACCGTGCAGGCGGCAATTCCGGCGCTTGTCACGGCCAGATGTACAACATGAACACGCTCGTGCGGCATGGCTCGGAAGAACAGCGGCTGAAATATCTGCCCAAGATCGCAAGCGGCGAATTGCGGTTGCAGTCCATGGGCGTGACCGAGCCGACCACGGGCACGGACACCACCAGGATCAAGACCACCGCCGTGAAGAAGGGCGACCGCTACGTCGTCAACGGCCAGAAGGTCTGGATCAGCCGTGTGCAGCATTCCGACCTGATGATCCTCCTGGCGCGAACAACGCCACTTGCCGACGTGCAGAAGAAATCGGAAGGCCTTTCGATCTTCCTGGTCGATATCAGGCAAGCCATGAAATCGGGCATGGAGGTTCGCCCGATCCTGAACATGGTCAACCACAAGACCAACGAACTCTTCTTCGACAATCTGGAAATCCCGGAAGAAAATCTCATCGGCGAGGAAGGAAAAGGCTTCAAATATATCCTTACCGGTCTCAACGCCGAACGCACTCTGATTGCCGCCGAATGTATCGGCGACGGCTACTGGTTCACCGACAAGGTGACTGACTATGTGCGCGAACGGGAAGTCTTCGGCCGTCCCATAGGCCAGAACCAGGGCGTCCAGTTTCCGATAGCCGAAGCCTATATCGAGATCGAGGCGGCCAACCTGATGCGCTACAAGGCCTGTAGCCTGTTTGATGCCGGCGCTCCCTGCGGCGCGGAGGCAAACATGGCCAAATACCTGGCCGCAAAGGCAAGCTGGGAAGCGGCAAATGCCTGCATCCAGTTCCATGGCGGCTTCGGTTTTGCCTGCGAATATGACGTCGAGCGCAAGTTCCGCGAGACGCGGCTCTACCAGGTAGCACCAATCTCCACCAACCTCATCCTTTCTTATGTTGCCGAGCATGTGCTTGGCCTGCCGAGGTCGTTCTGATGGTGTTGCCGCTGGAAGGATTGAACGTCGTCGCCATCGAACAGGCGGTGGCCGCCCCCTACGCCACGTCCCGGCTTGCGGATGCCGGAGCGACAGTCACCAAGGTCGAACGGCCCGAAGGTGATTTTGCCCGGGGGTATGACGACGTTGCCAAGGGCCAGTCGAGTTACTTTGTCTGGCTGAACCGGGGCAAGGACAGCATCACGCTGGATCTTGGTTCCGACACGGGCAAGGAAAAGCTGGCGCAGCTGATCGCAAACGCCGATGTCCTGATCCAGAACCTCAAGCCTGGCGCCCTGGCCCGCCTTGGTTTTGATCCGGACAGGTTGGTGGTGGATTATCCGCGCCTCATTACCTGCTCCATCAGCGGTTTCGGCGAAACCGGGCCGATGGCCGACCGCAAGGCCTATGATTTGCTGATCCAGGCTGAAACCGGTCTTTGTTCGATCACCGGCGGACCGAACGAACCCGCGCGTGTCGGCATTTCCCTTGTCGACATCGCCACCGGGGCAACGGCCTATACCGCCATTCTGGAAGCCCTGATCCAGCGCGGGGTCACCGGCAAGGGCGCGCAGATCTCGGTTTCCATGTTCGATGTTCTGGCCGACTGGCTGACCGTCCCCCTTCTCAACCATGAAGGCGGCAAAAGCCCCCAGCGGGTCGGCCTCGCCCATCCTTCGATTGCGCCCTATGGCGTCTTCCAGCCAAAGGAAGGTCCGGCAATTCTGATCGCCATTCAAAGCGACCGGGAATGGAGGACCCTTTGCAGCGACTTCATCGGAAAACCCGAACTCGGCGCCGATCCAAGGTTCGCAACAAACGTCGCGCGGGTGAACAATCGCAGGGAAACGGATGCCGCTGTTGGCGAAGCCTTTGCGAAATTTGATGCCGAAACGGCCATCAGGTTGCTGACGGAGGCTAATATCGCATTGGCCTCGGTCAACGATATGGAAGGCCTGTCGACCCATCCGCACCTGAGGCGTATCACCGTCGACAGCCCGAATGGCCCGGTCGCCTTCCCCGCCCCTGCAGCCATCTTTTCGGGCGAACCGCGCAGCTACGGCCCTATCCCGGCCCTCAAGCCCCTGGAGGCGTGATCATGGACCTCGACATCGACCACCTGCGCGGCTGGATAGGGCGCGAAGACAGCGCCTCGGAGGTCTTGAGTCCCACACTGGTTCGCCGGTTCAACGCGACCTTTGACCGGACATCAGGTGAAGCTCCAGGTGATGTCGCGCCGCTGCTGATCCATTTCTGCCTTGCTCAGCCGGCCGTTCAGACAGCCGGTCTGGGGCCGGACGGTCATGCAGCCCGTGGCGGCTTCCTGCCGCCCGTGCCCCTGCCCCGACGCATGTGGGCAGGCGGCGAGTTTACCTTCCAGGGAGACATCCGGATTGGCGAAGAAGTCCGGCGGGTGTCAACCGTCAGGGATGTGGTCCTGAAACAGGGCCGAACCGGGCCACTCTGTTTCGTCACGGTCAATCATGAAGTCACTTCTGACGGCCGACCTGTCTTGAACGAGCGTCAGGACATCGTCTACCGGGAGGCGCAGAACGTAACGGGCATGAAGACGCCCCCGGCGCCTGCGACGGCTGGAGACGACGTCATGCAGATCACGCCATCGGCCGCCTACCTCTTCCGCTATTCGGCCATGACCTTCAATGGGCACCGCATCCACTACGACAAGGACTATGTCCGCGACGTGGAAGGCTATCCAGGGCTCATTGTTCACGGTCCCTTGCAGGCAACACTGCTTTGCCAATTCGCGGCGGATCTCAAGGAAAGAGCACCGAAATCCTTCCGGTTTCGAAGTCTGTCGACCATATTCGACACGGCGGACTTCACGGTGAACGCGCAAACGGAGGGAGAAACCATGAAGCTCTGGACTGCGCAGCTTGGCGGCCCGGTTGCCATGGAGGCGACGGCGGCATGGTAACGGCAGTCAGGACACCTCTGTTCGTGCCGGCAAATAGGCCCGACCGGTTCCCCAAGGCAGCCGCAACCGAAGCCGACGCGATCATCCTGGATCTGGAAGACGCGGTCCCCGCATCGGACAAAGAGGCTGCCCGCATCAATCTGACAACCGGCTTCACCGAAAAACCTGTCATCGTGCGCATCAACGCCGTTGGGACTTCGTGGCACCCAGAGGATGTCGCTGCTCTTCGCAAGCTTGCACCGGATGCCGTCATGCTGCCGAAGGCGGAAGCTTCCGAAGAGATTGCATCACTCCACGCTGCCCTTGGGGGCTCGGTCCCGGTTATCGCGCTCATTGAAAGTGCCAGGGGGCTTGCCAATGCCAGGAGCATTGCAAGCACCGATGGGGTGGTTCGACTGGCTTTCGGGTCCATCGACTATTGTGCCGATCTTGGCTGCGCGCATTTGAAGGAGGTGCTCTTGCCCGTTCGCTCCGAACTGGTTCTGGCGTCCCGGCTTGCCGGTATCGCGGCCCCGATCGACGGCGTCACAGCACAGCTCGACAACCCTGCGCAGACATTTGAAGACGCCTCCCATGCACGGGATCTCGGTATGGCCGGCAAACTCTGCATTCACCCAAGACAGCTTCCCGAGATCAAACGCGCCTTCGCCCCGAGCCTAAACGAAATCGAGTGGGCCAGGCGTGTTCTCGCCTCGGGTGATGGCGCAGCCAATGTCGATGGCGCAATGGTCGACGAGCCGGTCCGCATCCGTGCCCGGACAATCCTCGCCTCCGCGCAGGAGGCCGATGCATGAGCCTGCCGCAGATCGTCCTGATCCCGGGGCTCCTGAACGATGCGGATCTCTGGCGGGATCAGATCACCGGTCTCGCTGACATTGCTCGCCCCCGGGTTGCCGACATAACACGCGGTAGTTCGCTGGGGGCTCTGGCGGAAATGGTTCTGGCCACCAGCGAGGACCGCTTTGCGCTCGCCGGGTTTTCGCTCGGCGGTATCGTCGCTCAGGAAATCCTGCGCCGCGCCCCGGAACGCGTGACCCATCTCGCCCTCCTCGACACCACCATGCTGCCTGACACGCCGGAACGCGCCGCAGAGCGCGAACAATTGATTGCTCAGGCGTCGAAACCGGGCCGTTTCCACGGCTTCGGCAGAAAACTCGCCCAGTCCTATCTTGCCCCGGAAAACCGGAACAATTCCGACATGATCAATCGGGTTCGTGCCATGACGCAGCGCCTTGGTCCAGACGTCTTCATTCGCCAGACCCGCATTGCTCGCCCCGACAGCCGCGCGTCGCTCACCGGCATTACCTGCCCGACACTGGTGCTGTGTGGCGATCATGATCAGTTGACGCCGCCGGAGCTTCATCGGTCCATGGCCAGCCTGATCCCGTCAGCGGACCTTGTCGTCCTGGAACACAGTGGCCACCTGACACCGCTGGAAGAGCCGGAAAATGTTACTGATCACCTGAAACGCCTGCTCCAGCGCGACCCTGTCAGGAAGTGACAGCAGGCATTTGAAATTCTAGCGTGCACCGGGTGCTCGATACCTATATCTTTCCCGAAAATTAGTCGGGAAAGTTTTTGAATGCCAACGATTTACCAGCTGAAGTCCCGTTTTCAGGACCTGCTTCGCCCGGTGTGCAGATCGCTTGCCGCAAACGGGGTGACGGCCAATCAGGTAACCCTGGCCGCGCTTGGCCTGTCGATTGGCGAAGGCCTGCTGCTCTGGATCTTTCCCGGCGCTTTCCTGCCCTTGATCCTGCTGCCGCTGGTTCTGTTCATCCGCATGGGCCTCAATGCCATTGACGGCATGCTGGCGCGGGAACACGACCAGAAATCCGACCTTGGCGCGGTGCTCAACGAACTGGGCGATGTGCTGTCAGACGCCGCGCTCTACCTGCCCTTCGCACTCCTGCCTTTTGTCGATGGGCCGATTGTCGTCGGACTGGTCATGCTTGCCATCATCGGCGAAATGACCGGCGTGATCGCAGTCCAGATCGGTGCAAGCCGCCGGTATGACGGCCCCTTCGGCAAGAGCGACCGGGCAGCCCTGTTCGGTCTTTGCGGGTTCCTGATGGCCTTTGGCCTGACCGCACCTCTCCTATATCAGATCCTTTTCGGTGCCGGACTGGCGCTGTCCGCGGTCACCATCTTCAACCGCGCCAGGGCGGCAATCAGGGAGAAACAATCCGCATGAACCTCCTGACCATCCATTGGGCCCTGATCGGCATCTGGGCCGTGCTGTGCGCTGCCAGCGCCATCGTCTTCGTGATCTCGAAACGTTCCGCCAAGAATATGAGCGAACTGGTTCAGCGCACCGTCAGCTGGTGGGTGATGGTGGCAATCTTCACCGTCTCCTTCCTGGTCAGCAACACGGTCTCGATCATTGTATTCGCCCTCATCAGCTTCTTGGCGCTGAAAGAGTATTTCTCGATGATCCCCACCCGCCGGGCTGACAGGCGGGTGCTGTTCTGGGCGTATCTGTCGATCCCCGTGCAGTACTTCTGGGTCTACGACAGCTACTATGGCATGTTCGCGGTGTTCATCCCGGTCTACATGTTCCTGTTCCTGCCCTTCGTCAGCCTGCTGACCCAGCAGACCGAGGGCTTCCTGCGCGCTGTCGGCACCCTCAACTGGGGGCTAATGCTATGCGTCTTCTCCATCAGCCACGCGGCTTTCCTCCTGATCCTGCCGGCGACCGAGGCCAACAGCACCGGCGGTCCAGGCCTGCTGCTGTTCCTCCTGTTCCTGACCCAGTTCAACGACGTCGCCCAATACACCTGGGGCAAACTGTTTGGCCGTCACAAGATCATTCCGGGCGTCAGTCCCAACAAGACGTGGGAAGGTTTTCTTGGCGGCGTTGCAACCACTTTTGTTCTGTCCCTTCTGACGGCACCGCTGGTCACGCCCTTTGACATGATCCACGCAGCTGCCGCCGGCCTGCTGATCCCGGTCGCAGGGTTCGTTGGTGATGTCACCGTCTCGGCCCTGAAGCGGGATCTCGGGGTCAAGGACACCGGCAGTCTTATTCCCGGTCATGGTGGCATCCTCGACCGGATCGACAGCCTGACCTACACCGCGCCGCTGTTCTTCCACTTCACCCGCTATTTCTATTACTGAAGGGGGATGTCAGGATGACCGCTTTCACTCCGCGCACGCAGTCGGCAGGCTTCTCTTTCTCTCTTCTCCAAGCCCACGCGCCTCTCCTCTCGTCATCCCGGCCAAGCGCAGCGCGAGCCGGGATCGGGGGGCCTTTCAATAGGCTTAAAGGTTCAGCCACTGATCTTGCGCCTGGGTTCCCCGGCCCCGGATCTCCGCTTCACTGCGTCCGGGGTGACCGAGGAGAGGACGACCCTGGAACAAGCGCTCGACCGTCAGCATTCAGGAACCTCCATTGATGCTCCAGAAAATCTTCTACATTTTCGTCAAGATCGCGGTCCTGTTCCTGCTCGGGCTGAACGTGCGTCGCAAGGAACTGCTGCCGGCCAACGGTCCGGCGATCATCGTTGCCAACCACAACAGCCATCTGGATACGATGGTGCTGATGGCCTTGATGCCCCTGTCGAAGCTGAAGGACATCAAGCCGGTTGCGGCGGCAGATTATTTCTTCTCCTCCCCTCTCAAGGCCTGGCTGTCGGAACATGTCCTCGGCATTATCCCAGTGGAGCGTGGCCGGAAAGAGAAGAATGTCGACCCGCTGGAAGGCTGCTACGAGGTTCTGCGTCAGGGCAAGGTTCTGATCCTGTTTCCCGAAGGTTCGCGCGGCGAACCGGAACAGATGACGGATCTCAAGAAAGGCGTATCCTTTCTTGCCGAACGGTTCCCGGAAGCACCGGTCGTGCCCGTCTTCACCCACGGCCTCGGCAAGGCCTTGCCGAAGGGGTCGTTCCTGCTGGTGCCGTTCTTCTGCGATATTTTCGTCGGGGAACCAATCACTTGGAACGAGGACCGGACTCATTTTATGACCGGGTTGAAGGAGCGCTTTAACGCACTCTCGACGGAAAAGACCTTTGCATCCTGGGAATAGTAAGTTGGCACTTTTCTGCCTGGCTGCGCTCTGGAGCTTTGCCGAGGCAACGCTGTTCTTCATCGCTCCCGACGCGCTTTTGAGCATCATCGCGCTTCGCTCCCTACGCAAGGCCATGGTAGCGGCGCTTCTGGCGTCCTTCGCGGCCGCGTTCGGCGGTCTGTTGGTCTGGACCTGCGCACAGCATTTTCCGGAAGAAACGCTTCAGGTGCTGCTGCTGGTGCCCGGGATTTCCGGATCAACATTTGAAATGGCCAGGCAGCTGCTGCAGGCAGGCCTGTTCGAGGGATTGCTCGGGGGAGCCTTCAGCGGCATCCCTTACAAGGTTCTTTCGGCCGAAGCGGGCTATGCCTCGATCCCCGCACAATCGCTTTTTCTTGTCTCGCCGGTGGCGCGGCTACCAAGGTTTGTCCTTGTCGCCTTCATTTCCTGGTCAGTGTCCCGACTTGTCGGCGCCCGTCTCAGCGACAGGAGAAAGCTCGCCCTTTGCCTTGCGGTCTGGCCATTTGTCTATGCCAACTATTTTCTCACCGCGGGCTGGTGAGCGGGCACAGACCCCTCATCCCACTTGTGACAGCAGCACCCCGCCAAGTGCCGCCGTCAGCAGCACCCAGATCAGCCCCATGTGAAACCGCAGGAGCAACAGGCCACACAGGGCCGCGAGGACCGGCACGCGCCAGTCGAGGCTGGCAAGGTCCGGGATCCAGAGTGTCACGACACCCCACTTTGTCGCCGTGACCTCTTCGAAGAAGACATGCAGCGCGAACCAGACCGACAGATTGAGCACGACGCCGACCACCGCCGCTACGATGGCCGAAAGTGCCGACTTGAGCCTCGGCTGCGCCGAGATCCATTCGATGTATGGCGCCCCGGCAAAGATCCAGAGAAAACAGGGAGCAAAGGTCGCCCAGAGCGCAACCAGCCCCCCTGCGAGGCCAAGAAGAAGTCCTCCTTCGTGAAAGGCCGCCAGAAAGCCGACGAACTGGGTCACCAGAATGAGCGGCCCCGGCGTTGTTTCCGCCAGACCCAGCCCGTCCATCATTTCACCGGCGCTCAGCCAACCGTGAATGGCGACGACGTCCTGGGCCATATAGGCAAGCACCGCATAGGCGCCGCCAAAGGTGACGACAGCGAGCTTTGAAAAGAACCAGCCGATATCCGCCAGCAAGGGCACGTTGCCGGCCAGATCCAGCAGCGCCAGCGGCGCGATCCAGATGAAGGCCCAGAGAAACACCGTGCGGAGCGTTTTCGCAATCGGTCTGCCAATGGCAACACCAGGCTCACTGAGGCTTTCAGTCTGCGCCACGCTGAACGCGGCACCGTAAAGCCCGGCGGCCAGAACAATCAGCGGGAACGGCAGGGCCAGAAAGAAAATTCCGACAAAGGCCAGAGCTGCAATGACCCATTGCCGCCTGATGGTGAGTGCCCGTTTGGAGAGGCGTAGCAGCGCCTCCAGAACCACGATCAGGACGGCTGCCTTGATGCCCAGAAACAGCTGACTGACCAGCGGCACATTGCCGAAGGTTCCGTAAACCGCGGCAAGTGCGAAAATTGCGAGTGCGCCGGGAACGACAAACAGAAGGCCCGCCAGCAAGCCACCGGCAACGCCGCGCAGTTTCCAGCCACAGTACGTCGCCAGTTGCATGGCTTCCGGACCCGGCAGCAACATGCAGAACCCGAGAGCGTTGACGTAGCTTTTTTCCGAAAGCCAGCCGGTCTCATCAACCAGCTTGCGGTGCATCAGCGCGATCTGTGCGGCCGGACCACCGAAAGACAGCAGACCAATGCTGCCAAAGACGGACATCAGCCGCCGCCAGGATGCTTCCTGGTCGAAAGCTGTTCCATCCTTGCCCGGAGCGCCTTCACCAGGTGCATGATGTGCGGTCAACGTGTCAGCCCTTTTCGTCGCAGACAGCCTGTCGTGACCTTCCTCTAACGCATTCGGGATGGAAGGGTAACTGCAATCCTTACCCGAATGCCGTCAGACCTGAACCGGTGCAACACAGTGGCAGGCGGCAGCGACCAGAGCCTGTATGAAGTGCTATCCCTTGACCGGATAGCGGTCAGGCTCCTCGAAGACATCGATCACCTTGGTTCCGGCCTTGATGATCGCACTGTGCTCCGCCCCGCTGGGAATATCGTAGATAGCGCCCGGACCCATCGTCCTTGTTTCACCAGCGATGGTGAATTCGATCTCGCCGCTCAGGACAGCGCCCCATTGCGCCAGATGCGAATGCGGCGGCAGGACCATGTCCTTCACGAAATCGAAAAAAACGACCAGTCCGGCGTCAGAGCGCACTGCATAGGATCTGACAACGTCCTCGGGAAAGGGAACATCTAGAGCTGGAAACTTTTGGATGAAATCTGGAAGCTGCATGGACCTCTTGCCTCAAACGGATGGTGTTGAGGCAAGTCTGGACCAGGTCGACCTATCCGTTCAAGACATCCTTCACAGTCGTCGCAAGCTGCTTCAGCGTGAAAGGCTTGGGCAGGAAGAAGAACTGTTCGCCCGGTGGCAGGTTTTCCTCGAAGGCGTCCTCGGCATAACCGGACACGAAGATGATCTTGAGGTCCGGACGGGTCTTGCGCAGCTCGACCAGAAGCGTCGGCCCGTCCATTTCCGGCATGACCACATCGGAGACCACGAGGTCGATCTTGCCGTCTGTCTCTTCCATGACCTCCAGCGCCTCGTTGCCCGAGCCCGCCTCGTAGACGGTGTAGCCACGCGACGCGAGGGCACGGGCGCCAAAGGCACGCACGGCCTCCTCGTCTTCCACCAGCAGGATCGATGCGGAACCGGTCAGATCCTTGACCTTTTCCGGCTCGACTTCCTTCGGCTCCGGCTTTTTCTTCTCCACGACCTTCGGAATGTGGCGTGGCAGGAACAGACGGAACGTCGTGCCGACATCAACTTCGGAGGTACAGAAAATGAAACCGCCGGTCTGTTTGACGATGCCGTAAACCGTCGACAGGCCAAGGCCCGTTCCCTTGCCGACTTCCTTGGTGGAGAAGAACGGATCGAAGATCTTCTCCATCACGTCGGGCGGAATGCCGTGGCCCGTGTCGTCCACCTCGACAAGGGTGTACTCGCCCGGTGGCATGCCGCGGATGTTGTCGAACTGAGTGCTTTCGGCTTCGTTGACGTTGCGCGTGCGGATAGTCAGACGGCCACCGTCGGACATTGCATCGCCCGCGTTTACCGCCAGGTTGACGATCACCTGCTCCAGCTGGTTCAGGTCGGCCATGACCGGCCACAGGTCCCGGCCGTGGATCACCTTCAGTTCCACCTTCTCGCCCAGCAGGCGGTCAAGCAGGATGGAGAGATCTGCCAGAACGTCGTTCAGCTCCAACTGCTGCGGACGAAGCGTCTGACGACGCGAGAAGGCCAGAAGCTGCCGCACGAGGCCGGCTGCACGGTTGGCGTTCTGCTTGATGTTCATGATGTCCTGGAAGGACGGATCGGTCGGCCTGTGGCTTGCCAGAAGCAGATCCGAGAAGCCGATGATCGCGGTCAGGACGTTGTTGAAGTCATGCGCGACACCCCCGGCCAGCTGGCCGATGGCCTGCATCTTCTGGCTCTGGGCGAACTGGGCTTCCAGGGCTCGCTGCTGGGTGGTTTCAAGCGCGTAGACGATGGCGGCTTCGCCGTCGCCCTCACCTTCCTGCACTGCGGAGACGTAGAAGGTTGCGGAACGCGGGTCATTGCCCTCTACCAGGGGAATGTCTATCGGCGCAATCTCGCCGATCCCGTTGGCAGCAGCCTGGAGAGACTTTGCCAGTTCCTGCCGCCCGCTCTCGGCCACATAAGCCTCCAGCTTGGGAGATTCGTCATCCGTATCGACCGCACCGAACAGCTTCAGGAACGGCGCGTTGGTTCTCAGGACCCGGCCTTCCTTGTCGAGCGAGGCAATGGCGATCGGCGTGTTGTTGAAGAAACGGGCAAAGCGGACTTCCGCCGCCCGAAGCGCCTCGGAGGCTTCCTCACCGCGAGACCTGTTGAGAACCAGTGTGCGGCTGTCACCCGGCTGGCCGTTTTCACCGAAAGGCACACGGTGGAGCAGTCGCACCGGCAAGCCGCGTCCGTTGCGGGTGACGAAGTCGAGATCAAAGGTTTCGCTCTTGACCTCGCCCGCCTGACCCTTGATCGAGCGGATCAGCTCGGTGCCGTCGCCGCGCACGATGCTCGAAAGATCGAGGTCGCCCGCGTCGAACTGGGCAAGATCGTAGCCAAGCCAGTCGGCCAGGGTGGCGTTGAGATAGACGATGCGGCCTTCCGCATCACAGGAGAAGAAACCGGCCGGCGCGTGATCCAGGAAATTGATGACGCGCTGCAGTTCCTGAAACGAGTTTTCCTGTTCGGCCCGGTCGCGGGTGATATCGGCCAGCTGCCAGACCGCCATGGGTTTGCCGCCGCCGCGTTCCTTGGACACCTGCAACGGGCGGATCGACACCCGATACCAGCGCGCAGCGCCGTCGGCCCTGCCGAGCGGGAACGGCATGCGGATCTCTTCTTGCGCCCTGCGGCTGTCGCGCATGGCCTGGGACAGGCGGAAAATGGCGTCGGCGGCATCCGGATCGGAGGAAAACACACGCTCGACCACACGGATGTCGGCAGCCGTTTCAGCGCCGGTCAGATCCGCATAGGCCTTGTTGGCATAGACAAGCCGGCCGTCCAGATCGGTAATGAGCGCTCCGTCTTCAAGGGTATCGACAAAAGCGGAGGCAAGCGGATTGGCTTCGCCTGGGCGGGCCGACAGGCGCAGAAAGCCTATGGCTCCGGCAAACAGGCAGAAAACGCCGACGACAGCCAGGATACCGAGCAGTGCAAGAATAAACGGCTGCGCCACTTCGCGGTCCATGACCGCAAAGGCAGCAGCAGCGCCGACGAGCAGCAGTGCGAGGCCTATGAGAAGGCCTATATTACCGGAACGTTCCGGGCGGCTGATCATCGGCCCGCTCGGCGTCCCGTCCATGTCACTCATCAATCCTGTCTCCCGGGCCCGATTCGGTTCTTGAAGGGGCCGTACATAAGCATTCTGTGCTTAATAGCCGATTTCAACTGATATGCGACCAAGTCCTGTTGAAATTCACCTGTTTGCCGCGGACTTTTTCAGTCCGCTATCCTTGAGAGCAACTTAGTTGGCACGCCAGGATGCGCGCTTGCGCATGCGGAAGACGAAGCCGATGACTTCGGCAACGGCCTTGTAGTGTTCTTCCGGAACTTCCTGGTCGATCTCGACTGTCGCATAAAGCGCGCGGGCCAGAGGCGGATTTTCGACGACCGGAATATCGCTTTCCTTGGCGAGCTCACGAATTTTGAGCGCGACCGCATCGGTACCTTTCGCAAGGCAGAGCGGTGCTCCCATGCCTTCTTCATACTTCAACGCCACAGCATAGTGCGTCGGGTTGGTCACGACCACAGTGGCCTGCGGTACCGCCGCCATCATGCGCTTGCGCGACCGCTCCATGCGCAGCTGACGGATCTTGCCCTTGACCTGCGGATCACCTTCGGTCTGTTTGTATTCTTCCTTGACCTCGCGCAGGGACATCTTCTGCTTGTTGAACCATTTGTTGCGCTGGTAGATGAAGTCGGCTGCGGCAACCACCGTCATCACAGCCAGCACGGCAGCCAGAAGCTGCAGGATCAGGATCCGTGCCTCCTCCAGGATGATGTTCGTATCGGCGAACACCATAACTTCCGCTTCGTCGCGGTGCGGCCACATCACCGCCACCATGATGGCGCCGACAACAGCAATCTTCACCATTCCCTTGGCAAAGTTGACAAGACTGTCGGCGGAAAACAGCCGCTTGAAACCGGAGGCCGGTGAAACCTTCGAGAATTTCGGCTTGATCGTTTCCGCGGTCAGCAGTGGCTGGTGCTGCACGAGATTGCCCGCCACAGCCATGATCACCAGCGCCAGCAGCGGAATGCCGACGATAAGAGCCACCGACTGCCCCGTGTCCCGCCACAGGGCTTTCAGCGCGTAGCCGTCCACCGCAATCTGGTGGGCATGCTCCATGTAGCCCTTCATCAACTCGCCCAGCGACACGGCGGTGCTGGGCGCGAAAATGGCAATCATCAGCGTCGCACCGGCCAGTGTGAACCAGGTGCTGACTTCCTGAGATTTCGGTACGTCCCCCTTGTCATGCGCCTCTTTCAGGCGCTTGTGCGTGGGGTCCTCTGTTTTTTCCGAGTCGTCGGTATCGTCAGCCATAGCGCAGCGCTACCCCACGATGAACTTGCCGAGCGATTCCTGAAAATGATCCAGATAGAACATCATCAGGGTTGCGATCAGCACCATGAGCAGGAACAGCCCGATCGCGATATTCACGGGCATGGCGATAAAGAAGATCTGCATCTGCGGCATCAGCTTGTTGAGCAGGCCAAGGCCGAAATAGAAAACCAGACCGACAACCAGAAAAGGCGCGCTCATGCGCACCGCGATGGAAAACACATGCGCAACGGTTTCCGTCGCGTTCTGTGAAAAGTCCCCGACCGGCGGAGCAAGGCCAGGCGGAAAGATCGTGAAACTGTCGTGGAGCGCCGCGATCACCAGGAAGTGGCTGTCGCTGACGAAGACCAGCGTAATACCGAGAATGGACAGGAAGTTGCCGAACAGCGCCCCCTGCTGGCCCTGGTTGGCGAAATCCGTCCCAAGCGCGAAAGCAAGGCCGGACTGGTTGGCCATGATCATGCCGGCGATCTGCAAGACGGACGTGATCATCTTGGCGCACAGGCCGATACCGAAGCCGATGGCCAGCTCTCCGAACAGGAGCGCAATCATGCGATAGGTATTGGATGTCAGGTCGGCAGGATAATACTGCGAACCGACGGGGTAGAGAACAATCGTCAACGCCAGGGCAATGGTCAGCCGAAACCGTGTCGGGATCGTGCTTTCGCCCAGAGCCGGCAGCAACATGACCATCGTGCCCATACGTGCGAACATCAGCATGAAGATGGCTGCGATATTCGGCAGATAATCGAGCTGGATGGTCATGAAGGTCCACGCCCTAACCGGTGGTCAGGATCATTTCGGCAACCCTGCCCATGAATGCCTCCAGAACCTGGCTCATGAAGGGCAGCGCAATCAGAATCGTCACGAAGATCGCGAGGATCTTGGGAACGAAAACCAGCGTCATTTCCTGGATTTGCGTCAGAGCCTGGAACAAGGCGATGACGACACCCACCAACAGACCGATGACCATGACCGGTCCGGCCACCAGGATCATGGTCCAAACGCCTTCACGGGCGAGATCGAGAACTTCACCAGCGGTCATCAAAGGCCCCCTTGCCGCATCGGATCAGATCGGCATCCGCATGATTTCCTCATAGGCGGAAATCACTCGATCGCGAACGGCGACCATCGTTTCCAGAGCAACTTCCGTTTCGGCGATCGCGGTGACAACGTCGACCACGTCAGCCTTGCCCTCGACAAGGCCGACAGCCTTGTCATCTGCAACACGGCCCTTGTCGACGACACCGCCGACAGCCTCTTCCACCAGCTTGGTAAAATCGAGACCGGCAGCTTCGGGAGCGCCCGCCTTGTCCTCGATCGCACGCGCCTGCTGCTGCAGCTTGGCGGCCATCTGGTAGGCATTATTTGCGATCGACGGAGTAGACATGACTAAGGCTCCCTTCCCGGATTAGGACTGCCGCTCAGGCGCGCAGGATATCGATGGTCCGCTGCAGCATCCGCCGCGTGGAATCGATGACGTTCAGATTGGCTTCGTAGGATCGCTGCGCTTCGCGCATGTCCGTCGTTTCGATCAGCGTGTTGACGTTCGGCTGCAGCACGTAACCGTTGGCATCGGCCGCCGGGTGCCCGGGCATGTGCACCGAACGGAAGTCCGTGTTGTCTTCCGCGATCTTGCCCAGCTCGACCATATCAGCGCCCATTTCCCTGTCGAAATGGCTCTTGAAGGTCGGGATCTTGCGCCGGTACGGCAGTTCTTCAGGCGTCTTGGCAGTGGAGTTCGCATTCGCGATGTTCTCCGCGATGATGCGCATGCGCCCGTTCTGAGCTCTCAACCCGCTTGCCGAGATGAACAGGGATTTGATCAGGTCCATGTTATCGGTCCTCTAGCTTGTGCTGCCTTGCCTCATACACTCTTGGAAAGCGCGGTCCGGATCAGACCGAGCCCCTTGGTGTAAAGCGTTGTCGCAGCCTGGTAATCCATCTGGTTCTCGGTGATGTGCATCATCTGCTCTTCCAGATTGACGCTGTTGCCGCTCGGCGTGACTTCGAAGGTGTCGTCTTCCTCGATCTTGGCCGAACCGGTATTTCCCAGCTTCCCGGGAATGTGCCCGGCCACCGTCGTCGTCGTCGCCAGGTTCAGTGACTGCCGTCCGATGTGATCCTTGAAGGTATATTCCTTCACGTCCCGCGCCATGTATCCGGGCGTATCCGCGTTGGCGATGTTCTGCGCCAGCACGCTCTGTCTCGTCTGGTGCCACTGCATCTTGGATTTCAATGCCTGGAACAGCGGCAGATCCGTTATGGCCATTCCGATTCACCATTCGTTAACCAACCCGGCAATGATTGCCGCTCAAATGGTTAATGAAAAGTTAACAGCCATTTACCTCTTCCGGCCCAAACCCTTCAAAAACCAGTGGAGGAGGCAACTTTCCTTTGCATTTCGCAAAAAGAGAGGCGCCGCCAACAGGCAAAATTTGCCTGCCTCTGTTAACTTTAAGTCCTAGAGAGATTCGAAGCAGATCAGCAAGCGGCTGAACCGGTACCGACGGGGCAAAACATTCCCGCCGCAACGGGGAAAAACAAAAAAGCCGAGAGGTTTGCGAGACAGGAGCCTGCACAGGCTCAACCGCCGGAATTACTGGGGATAAAGGCAAACCTCCCCAATTGAGGCAAAAAACCGGAGTAACCGGCACACGCGATCAAACCGCAAGCGGGGCGGCACGAGGGTAAGATGTATAACTGGATTGAGACCACATTCAACGTGAGCGGGGGCATCACGCAGGCTATTGCAGTCATCCTGGCTTTGGCCGTCGTGCTGCTGCTGTTCGGACTGTTTATTTTCATTCTGAAGCGCCTGATGGGGGCAAGTGCTCCACAAAGCCGCAACCGGCAGCCCCGGATTGCCATCATGGACAGCGCTTCTGTCGACGCTCGCCGCCGGCTGCTGCTCATTCGCCGGGACAATATCGAGCATCTCATCCTGGTCGGCGGCCCGAGCGACGTTGTGGTGGAACAGAATATCGTTCGCAACACCCCGCTGGCCCAGACCCGGCCCGGGCAGCCGTCTCTCTCGAACATGCCGATGCCGGTCAAGGCCGCAGTCGCCCCAGGACCGGAGATCCCGGCCCGGCCCGACGACTTCCTCGAAGAACAGGAAGTCGCAGCGCCCGCAGTCCAGGCACGTACGCCGGTTCCGTCTGCCGCGCCGCTAGCGCAGCCGTCTCCACCGGCACCACAACAGGCTGCCCCGGCACCGCAACCTGCCACTCCGGTGGCACAGCCATCCGCACCGGCCTCACCTTCGTATCAGGCAGCAGCCACCCCGATTGCCACGCCGGCAGCGCCCAGTGTGAGTTCGGCTGCACCGCAACGCAATTATTCGGAACCCGCTCCCTCCCGGCTTACCGCCACGCGTGCGGCCGAGAGTGCTTCGGCAGCCGTACAAGCCCCGACGCCCCCGGCCCAACAGGCAACGCCCCCCAAGACCACCCCCGACAAGCCGGAAAGCGGTGGAGGACTGGGCCGCGCGAGCGATCTGCTACGTGCCGCCACTCAGAACGGCTTCAACCGGGCCGCCACTAAACCAGCCGCTCCTGCGCCTGCTTCGCCGGAAGTTTCGCCTCCGCGAAGCACCGACGAAGGCAAGGTCGACATTGCTGCTGCCCTGGAAGCTGAGATACAGGCAAGTGAACCTGCAACAGCACCCGTAAAAGCGCCGGAAGTGCGTCCTGCCGTTCCGTCTCCCTCTGCGCCGCAGGAAAGCAAGACAGCTTCCACATTGAAGTCCCTGGCACGCCCGTTCACGGCCCGTGACCGGCCTTCCTATGGCGGTACGATCTCGCCGCCCGCTTCCGGACCGGCGGCACGGGCCAAAACCGCTCTCTTGAAGCCGGTTGAGCAGGTTCTGCCGGAGCACAAGGTGGAGCCGGTGCTCGTTGCCGCAACCTTGACCGCAGCATCCACACCTCAACAAGCCCCTGCGCAGGAAGCTCCGGCGGAAGAAAGCATGCCGAAACCGGACCAGCCCGCCGACCTTGGCCAGGCGATGGCGGACACGGCGGACGAAAACGTCCAGATGGCCGATGCACAACACTCTTCAAGCGATGTTTCAGAGCCCGAAGTGACTGAAGCAATCGAACCTGCCGACGTCACGGCGGATGATGAAGCCCGGACAGCGGCTTCCTTGGAAGAGGAAGGCGCCACAGCCGAAACGCAGTCGGTCGCAGAAGCCGCCCCTTCCAGGGAACTCTCGCTGGATATCGGCGATCTCCTGGAAGACGTGCCGGAAGCGTCCACCCCGGCTCAGGACAAGCCCGAAGCGTCTTTCGCAGCGGAAATGCCAGCTGACGAGGCATCTGCCGACGAGGCTGAAGAGGCGCAGGAAGAAACCGCAAGCGCTACTGCAACGGTCGCGCCGTCTGCTGTGGCATCGGTAGCAGCCCCTGCCCCGGTAACCAGCGGTCCCGTGACGAGCTCTGCGCCACCGGTCAAGGCGCCTGTCAGGCCTTCCGCCGGTTTGGGCGACAGAAATCCCATCGAGGAAGAAATGGCGAAGATCCTCGACGAACTGGGTGGACAGTCAAACGGATGATGCGCTTGCAATCGCTCCTGCGGCCTGGCGGTCTGATCCGCCTGATGCTTTTGCTGACCGCATTGCTCGCGGTTCTGGCCGGACCGGCTGCTGCGCAGGAAATCTCGGTCGGTTTTGGCGATGACACCACCTTGACGGAACGCGCCGTCCAGATGGTTGTCCTTCTGACCATCCTGTCGCTGGCGCCTTCCATTCTCGTCATGGTGACCAGCTTCACCCGTATCGTGGTGGTGCTGTCGCTCTTGCGGTCTGCCATCGGCCTGCAGACGGCCCCGCCCAACATGGTGATGGTCAGCCTTGCACTGTTCCTGTCGGCCTTCATCATGATGCCTACCTTGCAGGCCTCCTATGATGCCGGCGTTCAACCGCTCATCGACGGGGACATAGAATTCGAGCAGGCCTTCGAGCGTGCCTCCGATCCGTTCCGGACGTTCATGCTGTCCCAGGTCCGCGAAAAGGACCTCGCCCTGTTCGAGGAGCTCTCCGGCAGAGAAGAAGCACCGGAAGGCCCGGAAGACCTTTCCATGGCCACGCTCATTCCCGCTTTCATGATCTCCGAACTGCGACGTGCTTTCGAGATCGGCTTCCTGCTCTACCTGCCGTTTCTCATCATCGACCTCGTGATTGCATCCGTATTGATGTCCATGGGTATGATGATGTTGCCGCCGGTGGTAATCTCTCTTCCGTTCAAGCTGATCTTCTTCGTACTTGTCGATGGCTGGAACCTGGTGGCAGGCTCGCTGGTCAAGAGCTTCGGCGGCGGCTGAAGCACCCGGCCAAGTCGTTAAAAGTAGAAGAAAATTAAGATAGGACTGTAATAGTTACAGCCGTGCGGGCCCGAACTGTGCCCCTTCGTTAATAGCGGCAGGACAGTGTTAAGAGAACAATTAGAACAGCTCGCCCGGATCAAAGAACCAGAGGCGAGATCAAAACTCATCCGCACGCTCGTCGGCGAATATGCGCGGTCGGAAGACCACGAGCCGACGGAGATGGAGCGGGAACTGTTTTCGCGAATTGTTCTCTCGGTTTTCGACCAGTTGGACCGCGCTGCACGCTACGAACTTGTCGTACGCCTTGCAAAAACCGACCGCATCATCCCCGACCTTGCGGACCGGCTCGCCCAGGAAGATTACGAACTGTCGGAACCGGTGATCGAATGCTCGCCGATGATCAGCCAGAACGGTCTCATGCAGATCGCCAAAAACGGCGGCAACGACAAGCGCAAGTCAACGGCAAAGAGACCTGATCTTTCCGAAGAGATGACCGACACGATGATTGCGCGGGCCAGCCGGGATGTGGTCCACGAGCTCCTCCATAATATGGCAGCGCCCTTTTCAGTCCGGGGCACACTCGCCCTGCTGATCTTTGCAAACACGGAAGCAGACGTGCTCGCCGGCATTGCAAGGCGTGCACTGGAAGACGAAGAATTTCTCCAAACCCAGATGGACATTCTGGAGACCAACTGTCCGCTGATCCCGCCTCCCCTCAAGAAGGCCCTGGAAACCGGCGAACTGCAGCGCCTGGCGAAGACCATCGAAGAACGACACGACGGCAGCATCGACCTCGATGGCATCACCTATTCGCGCCACGAAGCCAGCATCCAGATTGCGAACGGCGAGTTGTCCTTCGATGCAATTCTGCGAACTCTGTTCGAAGAAGGCCGCCTTGATGCGGCCATCTGGCTGATTAGCCGCAAGATCAACCTCGCCGACGAGGTTGTTTCCGACACGCTGAAATCCGATGCGGATGGTGCGATCATGCGCCTGATGCTGCAGACCGGCATCCATGAAAAGACCTATCGCGACTTCCTGAAAGCACGCTGCGAGTGGCTGGACCGAAGCACTCGGTCCATTCCCGAACTCGTCATGCGCTACAAGTCCGAACTCAAGAAACCGCATCAAAACCCTGGTCAGCCGCCGTCACAGTCGCTTGTGAAGGCAGTCACCTGACACGAGTGCGTGGTCAGCCCGCCGCCCTCGGCAATGTCACGATGCCAGAAGATTTCTGTCCAGAAATGTCAGCAGGTTCTCGTGATGCAGGTTTTCTGCAGCACTGGTCGGGATATGGTCCTGGCCTTCGTAGATATGAACCTCCGGCTTCCGGCCATGGGCAAGAAGCCGCCCTTCCAGACGCTTTGTCATGTCCACTGACCAGACCCGGTCGGCCGACCCGTGGCTCAGGAAAATCGGTCCGTCATAGCGCTCTATTTCGATCTGTTTCGTAGGAAGAAGGTTCTCGGAAGACCCGCGCCAGGACCATGCCCGCTCACCGGGGTCCCATGGCTGCCAGCCTGGATCTCCAGCGTCGCGGTAAGCCTTGCTGTCGAACGCCCCGCACACAACGTCTGGCGGACTGTGCACAGCCACCGCGTCAGGCAGGCCGTCAAGACCCTCCTCCGCCATCAGGGCTGTCAGCAAAAGGGCATGTTCAGCCCCCCGCGACACGCCATAGAATGCCGCCTTTTCACCAACGGCCTCAAATGCACGCAGCGCCCGGAAGGCATCCAGACTTCTGTCCAGTGACACGTTTTCGATGCTGCCGGCATTCCAGGCATTGCCCCCCTTCGAATAGCCGAAAGGAAAGGCCAGGTAACCGTGTGCTGCCAGGAGAACCGCATTTCGATGGCTCCAGCCAGACCATGCCCCCTCTGAGCCATGAAACACCATGACGGCAGGAAAGGGTCCCTCGCCTGCAGGACCATAGGTCGTGCCCCATTCCGGGATAAGACGCCGGACGATTTTCAAGGACATGAAGGAGTTCCTTTGTTCCGGTGTTCCAAAGCCATCGAACCGACACATCCACCGCTGCAAAGCGGAAAGATGGGGCCATGAGGCCGGATAATCAGGTTCTTTGTGAGAACGTGCGGCAGATCACGACACGTGTGGACGGGTGAACGACCGCAACTGAACAGGAGTTGGCACCGGTGCGCAAGTCCCTCTGCAACCGGACAACTTTCACACAGCGTCAGCTTCAGCCGGCATTTTCTTCCGTGACGGGTGCAGCGGCAGACTGATCCGGGCTGCGATCGGGAGACATGTACTGACGCCGGTATTCTTTCAGGAAGGTTTCCAGTGAATCGACATCGGCAAGCCTGTTGGCGACTTCGAGGAACTCGACACCCTGCGCCTCGATCGGCCGGGTCACGACCTCAAAGGACATTGCCTCGGGGCTGTCGGACATCTTGGACATGTACTTTGTCTGCAGGCGTTCCAGGCTGAGCTGGTCGCCCGCCAGAGAATAGGCGATGGCCGCCCGCAGGATGTCGCGGCGTTCAAGATCGTCGAGCGGAATGTTGTCGGACCAGCGCGAGCCATGCATCGCTTCCAGCTGCTCACCTGCATCCCGCCAGCTTTCGGCTGCCCAGAATGTATCTGCCCTCAACCGATCGACATCCGAACCGCGCATGTTGCGAACCAGTTCCAGGGCAAGATCCGGGCGCCCGCTTTCGGTCAGGGCACGGGCTTCAACGATGTTGCGCTGACGCTCCAGGGTCGACGGAAGGCTCGCCTGCCGTGTCCGGTTGAGCACCCGCAGTGCTTCTTCAGCCTTGCGATCCATCAGGTAGATCGCCGCAAGATCCGCTGCAATCTGTGCCCGTGCCGCACCTTTCAAGCGGTTGTCAACCTGATGGCGCAGCAACTCGGTTGCCTGGTCCAGCAAGTCGACTTCAACCAGTCTTTTGGCCAGAAGGCGGACCATCTCGTCTCCCTGACGACCGATCGGCACAAGTTCGCGGAAATCATAAAAGAGTGCCAGCGCCTTCACCGGCTGCATCTCGTCCGCCTTGCCGTCCAGGAACAACGCGTTGAAGAGGCCGTTCATCTCTTCCTGCAGCAGCCGCGTGGTATCCGCATCGGGTTCAGCCTGAACAGCCGATTTCATGGCTTCGAACGCTTCGCGGTACTGGCCCTGCTCGGCATAGAGCTGTGCCAGGAACCTCAACGTCTTCAATTCGATTTCATCACCACGCCAGGACGTTGCCAGCCCGGCAAGCTGATCGATGGCCTGCTCCATGTTGAGTTCGCCATCCCGGTAACGGATCCGGAGCGCGCGGTATTCCGCTTCGGCCGCCCGCGGCCGGTCGTCGGACCTGGTCACGAGATCGAACACGGTCAAGGCTTCCTGCGACCGGCCGGAGGCATCGGCAACGCGGCCACGCAGGATATCGTAACGGGCAGCCTGCGTCCGGGTCACTTCGGCGGGCTCGATCTCGGCCAGAACGCTGTTGGCAACACCGAAATCATTGACCTCGACCATGGCCTGTGCGGCGGCGAGCTTGAATTCTGTCTGGATGGCTTCCGGGTAGTTGCCGACCACGGCACGCCCGCGCGGCATGGCAATACGGGCAGACGTCCAGTTACCCAGCTTCACATCAACAATCGTCTGCCAGACAGCAGCATCGGGGCTGTTCTTCAGGTCTGGTCGGTTCAGATGCGCGTAGGCCGCGTCGGGCCGGTTGGCCAGAGTCTGTGCCGCCCCCATCATCAGGTTAAAGGAACTGTCTTCGGCAAGTGCCGGTTCTTCTTCCAGCGCAAGCTTCATCAGCCCCAGCGCTTCCTGCGCAAACTGATGTGCCAGATAGAACCGCGACAAAGCCATCAAGGGCTTGCGGCGCTTGCCTGCCGGCGACTTCGCCAGCTTGTCCTGCAGCTCCAGCAGGCGGGTGCGGTAAGCCCCCGGACCTTCGGTGCTCAGGGAAACGAACTCGATGAAGTTGCTGTCTTCCGGATCGACGATTGTCTGGCTCGATCCGGATCCGCCTCGCAGATGCTGGCTGGAAAGCGCAAGACCGCCTTCCTTTTCGATGATCACGTCATCTCCAAGGATCTTCATCTTCAAGCCGTCAGACTTCGGCACGACGGCAATGCCCTGCGCGGAACTCAGGGCGTCCAGATCGACAAACGTCTGAGGCTTCAACAGACCGCGTGGCGGACCGAAGCCGGTGACGAGAGATATCGTGTCGCCAACGAACGGGTCGGTAATCTGACGAATGTTCTGCGGATCCTGATAAAGCACTCGCAGCACGGAGCCGCCATCGCCTCGCACAGTCCGTTCCAGCTGCAGCGGAATGGAGGGTTCCAGGATCAGGTCGCCAATAACGAGCGACCAGGCATTGCCGTCAACACCCACCGTCGCCAGTACAGGATCGGTCATGTCCATCCGCAGGATCTGGTAATCGTCGAACTGCTGAACCTCGATAGTTTCCGCCGTTTCGGCCAGCGCCGAGACCATTCCCCGGGTGTCGATCGTGGCATCGGTATCGAAGATCAGCCAGATGCTGTCATTGCGCCGGAACACCGCGCTGGAAACCGGCTCGGAGAACGGAAACACAACGCGGACCGTATTACCGATGCGCCGGGCCTCAGCAGAAACGAAATTGCGCACTTCCTCAGCGAAGTTTTCCGGCGGCTGCTCCGGTGAGGGACGCCCCTGGTTCAAATCCTGACCGCCGTTGGCGCGCCAGGTCTCCGGTGCTGATTGCTGCGTGCCGGGAAGCTGGATCCCGGCTGGAACGTCGCCGCTACCAAGCGTCGGCGTATTCAGGATCTGCACTGGCGTTGCGCCATACGGCGCATTCGGCTGGCTACCCCGGTTAATTGTGTCGACCTGCTGCAGTGTCGGAATGCCGTTGTTTTCGGGCGCGGCTTCCTGCTGCTGGTCGCCGATCTGCTGCGTGGACAAGTCCAGCATCGGCGCTTCCCGGACGATTTCTTCATCCTCCGGCAGCACTTCGTTCAACGGCAAAGCACCGGGCTCAGCCTGGGCAACGGTTACCAGACCAGCGTTGGACGGAGCAACGGCGTCGTTCCCGCTTGTTGCTTCGGCCGCGGGAATGGCCGCTGTCGTCAGCAATTCAGCTGCGCCATCAGCCGAAATCGGCAGGACAGCGGCAGCAAGCTCTGGTGCAGGAAGCGTTTCGACCGCCAAGGCGGTCGGAGTGACGTCAACACCAGCGGCAGCGATCTCGGTCCCGCTACCTGGCCCTGGCAGCGCTTCTTCCCCGACCAAGGGTTTGATGCGCGGGACCATGGCAAGCTGAGTTTCGGCCGGAGCGTTCGCACGACCGGCTTCCGGATCGGGCTCGGCCGACAGTGCGGCGGACTGATCAGAATTTTCAACGGCTGACGGCTGTGGTGCTTGCGGTGCCTCGGCCCCCTCATCCGTCTTGCCGCCTCCCAGCGGAACAATCGTATAGGCCGGCGATTCATCGGCCTTGGACTCCTTCAGGACCCCGCCTCCACTCGCCGTGCTCCCGCCGGACGTCGGATTCCCGCGCGGGTTCTTGACCTCACGCGTGTCGCGCAGACCCGGCGCGGTAATCATGTCCTTGCGGTTTTCGTTGTCCTCGACGGACAGTTCCTTGTTGATCAGCGCATTTGCCGGATCATTCACTTCCATGTTTTCCGGCGTTACGTCGATAACGTAGGTCTGTTCCTCCCGGAACGCCCGAATGTCGACTGACGGCTCGACGCGCATAAGGAATTTCAGCTTGCCCTGATCCAGGAAGGAGGTCGCATCGATCACCCCTTGGGGCAGATGTGCGCGCAGGTGGGCAATGTCCAGCTGTGCCGGATGGTTGAACGTCACCTTGATGATGTCGTTTTCGCGCACGAAAGCGGTGTCGAACTTGATCGACCAGTCGAACACCAGACGGGTAAATGTCGGATGTTCACCCACATGCAGCGTCACCTCCGGCCCTTCCTGAGCCTTAAGCCGCGCCTGTTCGAGGGCACGAACCTTGCGCATAGCCTCTTCGGCACGCTTTGCAAGATCACGCACGACATCGTCGGGAAGTCCTGGCGGCAAGCCCTGCCAGTCCATCGGCAGGATATCGACAAACAGCTTTTCGCCGGCCTCAAGAGTATTGATCTGGAACTGGTTCTTCAGCGCAAAGCGGATGGCACTTCCGTCCGGATCTCGCCGGGCAATGGTCACGTAGTCGCCCAGGTCCAGTGGAACATCGTCAACGTTGATGTCGATCGGATCTTCAAATGAAATCCGCAGGACCCCGCCCGTGATGACCGCATCATAGATCGGAAGCAGCGTGCGGTCCTTGAACGTCAGGACGATACGGCCATAACCCTCCCCCGGAGAAACGGTCAGATCAACCGGTTCCAGATTGTCGGATTGGGCCAGAGCGGCACCCGTGACGCAGGCCAGAACAAGCCAGAACGAAACCAGCAGGCGCGCGAAAGCTCGCACCCTGTCCGAAAACGCGGGAGTTCCGCCGGTCTGGGATGTCAGGAACGGTCCTGGCAAGATGTTCTGTCCTCGGATGACGCCAACACACTATTGTTAGTCAGGTCTTGTTAACGTGCCCTTACGCGATACGCCGAAATCCGGTCTTCTCGGTCAGTTTGACGGAATTTTCGGCAAGGCCTCCGGCGCTTGCGCCTGTGCCTGCACCGGTTTTGTGTCCGCTGAGGGCAACGGAGAGGCGTTCGCGATTGCCACTGTCATGCGCTCGGCCGCTTCGGGATCCATTTTCCCGAGGATATCTGCCATCTTTCGAGGTTTCATCTGGCGCACCACCTTCAAAAGGACCGGCAGGCTCAAGCGGTCGAAGATCCGGGCGGCATCTTTCGGCTTCATGCTTTCGTACATGGTCACGAGGCCGGCAATTTCGCTTTCTTCCTGCTCCTGCTTCTGTCCGACAGCTGCCTCGATGCGCTCTTCGAGCTTCTTCAGTTCATCAACGCGCTTTTGAATGCGCTCTTCGGTGGCCTGCAGAAGCTTTTCACGCAGGTCCAGCTGGCCTTCATGCTCCTGCAGCGACTCGCGCCGTCTGCCAAGACTTTCCAGAACAGCGCGCTCCGCGGCCGAACCACCGATTTCAAGACTGTCCGGCAGGGCCGGCTGGTCGGGCAGCCCGCCCCCCGGCGGCGGTGGTGGCGGCGGACCATCCGCGGCCATTTCAGCCGTTGGGTCAGCCATGTCACCGCCGTCAGCCCCCGGCGTTTCCTGTGCGACTGCGCCATTGATGGGCAGGTTGCCGCTTTGCGGGCCCAGCGCGAAGCCAAGCAGCTTCAGGGCCAGCAGAGCGCTTGCCGAAACACCCAACAAAGGCAGCAGTCTCAAGTTCATGCAGCAGCACCGTTCCGTTTACGGAATTGTTCCAGCCGCGCGGTTGCTTCCGCCGCAGCACTGCGAATGTCGGAAGCCCGGCTGCTCCTGCGGCGCTCCGGCTCCACGGCCGGAGCTGCCTGGCCATAGCCTGCAGCCTGTTGCGCGTATTGTTGCGGTTCCGGTTGCGGCTGAGCCGCATAAGGATCGCTCCTCGTCACCGCCTCGCGCTGCGGCGCAGCCGAACGGGCAGCCTCCGCAATCTGCGAAATCCGCGTGAATACTATCTCACCTTCGCCGACTTGTTCGGCAAGAGTGTGAGACATGGTTTCCGCTTGCTTAAGACGGCTGCCAAGTGTCTTGTCAGCCTCCGCCGCGGTCGTCTTCAGACCGAGGATGGCACGCTCGGCAATTTCCGTGGCCGTCATGAGCTCCGAAATGGTCGCACGCAGCACTTCTTCGTCGGCCCGCAAGCGCTGCAGACGGCGGTTCAGCGTGAAGCAGTAGCCGATGGTAATCACCAGAAGAACCGCGACCAGTCCTTCAATGATCATTCCGAGTGGCAAAGTGCTCATTGGTCCCCCATTTCGCTTTGCATGGCGCGCTCGAAGGCGGCCAGCGTCATTTTTGGCTTGCGCAAATTCTTTGCGACACGGATGGCAATGGAATCCTCCACCTTGCCGAGCGTTCCCTCGGTCAGTGGAATGTTGCCGCATTTGATCGTCACCGGATCGGTCGGTTCCTTGTCGAAGACGAGCGTCTGGCCGACATCGAGACTGAGCACCCGTCCGAGCGGCAGATAGGTCTCGTAAAGAACCGCATCGACCTCGACTTCCGCGGCATGAATTTCGGTCGCCAAATGGCCTTCCCAGATCGGATCCCGGCCGAATTTTTCCCCCATGAACATCTGCAGAAGCAGATCGCGGATCGGCTCCAGCGTTGCATAGGGCATCATGATTTCGACGGACCCGCCCCGGTCTTCCATGTCGATTCTGAGCTCGACGAGAATGGCGGCGTTTGCGGGCCGGGAAATCGCGGCAAAGCGCGGGTTCGTCTCAAGACGTTCCAAGTTGAAATGGACCGGAGAAAGCGGCGCGAAGGCGTGCTCGGCATCCTGAAGGATCAGCGCCACCATCTGCTGGACCAGACCGGTCTCGATCGTGGTGTAGGGCCGGCCCTCGACGCGCACGGCCGATGTCCCCCGACCTCCACCAAGAAGCACGTCGATAATCGAATAGATCAGGCTGGATTCAACGGTAATCAGACCAAACCCGTCCCATTCCTCGGCCTTGAAGACACCGAGAATGGCCGGCAGCGGGATGGAATTCAGATAGTCGCCGAAACGAACCGAGCTGATGGAATCGAGCGAGACTTCCACGTTGTCGGACGTGAAGTTGCGCAAGGACGTGGTCGTCAGACGCACAAGACGGTCGAACACGATTTCGAGCATCGGCAGACGCTCGTAGGACACCATTGCCGAGTTGATCAGCGCGCGGATGCCGCTCTGGTCGCCGGCAATCGTGTCCTCGATGTTGAAGCCGAGGAGGTTGTCGATTTCTTCCTGGTTCAGGACACGGTCAGCACCGCGCGTGGCATTTTCAAGGTCCGGTTCGCTGTCGTCGATCATGGCTGCCCACTGGGCCGCCATATCGTCGGAACTGCCGGCGCCCTGCTCCTCTAGAGCAGCACCCCACGCCGCGGCGAGATCTTCGTCGTCGTCGCTGCCGGCACCCTGCTCTGCAAGAGCGGCGCCCCAGGCATCGGCCATATCCTCTTCGGACAGGTCGTCATCGTCGTCGATATCAGCCATTCACAAAGTCACTGGACAAGGATTTCCTTGAACAGCACCCCTTCAACTTTCGCCGGATAAACCGACAGATTGATCCGTCTGAGCAATTCTTCCTTCAGGCGGAACAAACCGGCAGACCCTTCCAGGTCCGCAGGGCGAAGCTCGCGCAGATAGATCTGAAACGCATCCAGGATGCGCGGCAGATACGGCTGGATCTGGTCGATCATCGCACGGTTCTCGACTTCCAGGGCAATCCTGACCTTCAGATAGGTCGTACGCCCTTCCGTCGCCAAATTCACCGTCATTTCCGGAAGGTCATAGAAGACCACCGGCTTTTGCACTTCCTGCGGCGCTTCCGTCTCTCCGGGAACCGGTGCCGGTGCACTCGATCCCATCAGGAAATAATAGGCCGCCCCACCTGCGGCGAGCAGAACCACCAGACCGATGCCGCCGAACAGGATAAGCTTCTTCTTGCGGCCACCGCCACCAGCTTCAGCTCCATCCTCGCCGTCTTCTCCGGCTGCGGCGTTTTCGTCTGTCATTCCGCACTCCGATCTGCAGGCGCTCGCGCGCGCTTATTTATTACTAAAGAGTTAATGGTTAACGAATGGTTACCGAGCCATTAACGCGAGTCACCGGGCAAAAATTGCCAAGTGGTTAACTTCTGCCGGAATCTCTTGCCGCGTGCACCCGCCCCTTTTGATTTTTACCCAGATTTCCCAAGGATTTAAAAACTGGCACGCCTCGTGCATTAACCTTAACGAGCCAGCGGATCTGGGGAGATCGGCCGGCTTACTCGGGGAGCACGAAGGGAACCGTTCACTATGGAGAACGCTCAACTAGTTGCCTTATCAAGGCAATCGATCCTGCGGAACCATCTGGATGTGATCGCCAACAACATGGCGAACATCAATACGTCCGGGTTCAAGTCGCAGAATCTGCATTTTTCGGAATACGTCATGCCGGTGGCAGACGGCTCGGCTTTTGAGCCGCAGGACCGCGCCATTTCCTATGTCGACATGTTCACGACACGGACCGACTTCACGCACGGGCCGATCAAGCTGACGGACAACGAGTTCGATCTTGCGCTGAACAGCGACGGCTTTTTCGCCGTGCAGATGCCCGATGGAACAGAAGCCTATACGCGCAGCGGCGCGTTCCGGCTCGATTCCACCGGCCAGATGATCTCGGCAGACGGCAGCCCTGTCATGACCGACCAGGGTCCGATCTCCTTCAACGAACAGGATGGCCGCGTCGAGATTGCCCAGGACGGCACGATCTCCACCCGACTTGGCATTCGCGGCCGCATCAAGGTCGTCGACTTCGAAGACGTTCGGACGATGGAGAAGATCGGCAACACGATGTTCAAGGCTGATAACCCGATACCGGCTCAGGAAGTCCGCATGGTGCAGGGCGCCGTCGAAGGCTCCAACGTCTACGGCATCACGGAAGTCACGCGCCTCATCGAAGTGACGCGCGCTTACGACTCCACTTCCAAGATCGTGAAAGACCTGGATGAGTTGCGCCGGCAGGCGATCTCCACTCTCGGCAAGATTCAGGCCTAAGCGCCTTTAAGGGATCACTACCATGAAAGCACTTCATATCGCCGCAACTGGCATGAAGGCCCAGGAACTGAACGTCGAAGTCATTTCGAACAACGTCGCCAACATGCGCACGACAGGCTTCAAGAAGCAGCGGGCCGACTTTCAGGACCTGCTCTACCAGAACCTGCGTCGCATGGGCACGGAAACATCGGATTCCGGCACCATCGTGCCGACCGGTATCCAGATCGGTTCCGGCGTAAAGATCGCAGCCACCGGCCGCATCATGTCCCAGGGCTCTCTCGAGCAGACCGGCAAGGAACTGGATCTGGCCATCCGCGGCGAAGGCTTTTTCCAGATCGACATGCCGGACGGAACCACGGCCTATACCCGTGACGGTTCCTTCGAGCGCGATGCCAACGGACAGCTGGTGACCATCGACGGCTATTCCGTCAATCCGGGCATCACCATTCCGCAAACGGTCAAGGACGTCACCATTTCCAACACCGGTGTCGTTCAGGGCGTCGACCAGGGCGGCAATACTGTTCAGCTCGGCCAGATCCAGCTTGCCCGTTTCGTCAACAAGGCTGGTCTCGAAGCCATTGGCGACAACCTCTACCTGGAAACAGACGCCAGCGGCGCACCCGATACCAGCAATCCGGGCGACGAGAGCTACGGCACGGTGCAGCAGTATTTTCTTGAAATGGCCAACGTGGATGCAGTCACGGAAATCGCCGACCTGATTTCCGCACAGCGCGCCTATGAGATGAACTCACAGATCATCCAGGCAGCCGACGAGATGTATTCCACCACCACGAACCTCCGCTAAGACCGAGGCTTGAGACGATGATGAGACATCTGCTGAAAGTCGGGTTGCTGCTGGCGGGCTTGCTGTCCCTGCCTGCCCTGGCGGACGAAAAACCCGTGCTCCGGTCGCAGGTCATGACCCTGTCGGACATCGTGACGGTAGGCGACTTCTATTCCAATGCCGGACTGCTGGCGTCCAAGCCGCTGTTCCGTTCACCGGACATGGGAACCTCCGGCAATGTGCCTGCGGATGTCGTCGCCGAACGCGCTCGCGCGGCCGGCCTCGAGACGGCCGGCACCGATGGCCTGCGAACCGTCGTCGTCTTTCGCGGGGCAACAAGGCTGAACCGGGACCAGCTTGCCGGCCTTGCCCGCAAGGCTCTGGCAGACCGCAACGCCGGCATCGATGCCGAGCGCCTGGATATCCGCTTGCTGCAGGCGCCGGATCAGGTTCTCGCCGATCCCAAGGTACACGATCCGATCCGCATCGACCGGGTTGAATGGTCCCAGTCGAACGGCCGCTTCACCATCCACGCAGCTGTCGCAGTCGAGTTCGGAACCGAGCCTCTGACCCTGACCGGCGTTGCGACGGAGATGGTCGATGTGCTGGTTCTGGTGCAGCCCGTGCGCCGGGGCGACATTGTTCGTGAAGAAGACCTGAACATCATTCGCGAAGCCCGCACCAAGGTACCGGCAGGTGCCCTCACCGAAATGGAAGACATTGTCGGCAAGCAGGCCCGCACCACCTTGCGTGCGAATTCGCCCCTGTCCCGCAATGACGTCCAGCGCCCGATCCTGATCGAACGCGGTGAGAAGATCACTGTCACCTATGTCATGCCGGGCATGAAGCTGACTTCACGGGCCCAGGCCATGGATACCGGCGCCAAGGGCGACGTGATCGACGTCATGAACCTGCAGTCGCGGCGCATCGTGCCGGCGACGATTACCTCCCGCGGCCAAGTACGCGTTCACGCCGCCAATCCGATTGTTGCAAGCTTGAACAGCGAGAAAAATTAAATGCTGAGCACCTTTCCCAGACACCTGCTGGCAAGCATCGCCCTTTCCGCCCTCGCCGCGGGGTGCGGCACTGCCGACAAACTCGCGAATGTTGGCCAGCAGCCAGCCCTGAACGCCATTCAGGATCCGACCACCACTCCGGGTTACCGGCCCGTGCAGATGCCCATGCCGGAACCGCAGCAGGCCCATTACAATCCGAATTCGCTGTGGCAGTCCGGCAGCCGCGCCTTCTTCAAGGACCAGCGCGCCAGCCAGGTTGGCGACATCCTGACGGTCGTCGTCACCATCGACGACCAGGCCGAGATCGACAACAAGACCGAGCGGAGCCGGTCTGAGTCCAGCGGCGCCGATGTTGGTGGCGCACTCGGAACGGCAATCGACACCATCTTCCTGCCGGCAAGTTCTGCCGCCAGCGACCTTGCCAACGTCAACAGCAACTCCAGCTTCTCAGGCGACGGCAGCGTTGACCGCAACGAAGTCCTGCAGACCACCGTCGCCGCCGTGGTGACCCAGGTTCTGCCGAACGGCAACATGGTGATCGAAGGCCGTCAGGAAGTTCGTGTGAACTTCGAAGTCCGCGAGCTGATCGTCGCCGGTATCGTCAGACCTGAAGACATTACGTCGGATAACCGCATCGCCAGCGAGCAGATCGCCGAAGCGCGGATCGGATATGGTGGCCGCGGCCAGATTACCGATGTCCAACAGCCACGGGTCGGCAATCAGGTGCTGGATATCCTGCTCCCCTTCTGATCCCAAACCTTTCACAGTCCCCCGGCCGAATCCGGCGACGCGTTCTAGAAGCGCCGCCGGCCCGGCTGATGACGGGCACGATGTCTCGCTCCCCGAGCATCGTGCCCGTTCTCATTTCCAGGCCGGAAAAGACCGTTTAGGGTGTGGCCCGTTACCTGATTTGTCGCTCATTCCGGAAGACCCTACCGCGTGACCACCACCCTCATCGTTCTCGCCCACCCTGCTCAGACTTCCTTCAATGCTGCCTGGGCGCGCGCAACCGAAGCCGCGTGCCGAGCTGAAGGCGATGAGGTGCTTTGGTCAGACCTCTACCAGCTTGGCTTTGATCCGGCGGAGCGCGCAGCGCACTATGTAGAGGAGATCGTCACCGAACCTTATGACGTCCTGAAAACGCAGGAAGCGGCCTCAAAAACCGGGAACCTTCCCGCGGACATTACGGAAGAAGTCGAGAAGCTGCGCCAGGCGGACCGGATCGTGTTTCATTTTCCGGTCTGGTGGTTCGCCCCACCTGCCATCCTGAAGGGCTGGTGCGAGCGCGTGCTGGCCAACGGCGGCCTGCACGATACTTCCAACCGTTTCGATACCGGCCATTTCAGGAACAAGCCCGTTCTCTTCTGTGTCACGACCGGATCCAAGGCGAGCGAAAGTGCCCACAACGGCAAGGAAGGCGACATTCAGATGCTGCTTTGGCCGCTCGCCTACACACTGCGCTATCTGGGTTTCGATGTTCTGGTTCCCAGGATCGTCCACGGTGTTCACGGTTATCACAAGGGGGCGGCACGGGACGACCTGGAAACGCGACTTCAAAACGAGATCGAAGGCCACCGGGAGACGATCGCAAGGTTCGCAACGCTGCCGAAGATCAGCTTCAATGCCGACAGCGAATTCGACCGCGCCGGCACCCTTAGCCCGGGCGCGCCATCTTACAGCCACTTCATCCGGCACGACCCCTGATTTTGCGGCAACCGGAAAAGACGTAACCGGATTTGTCCGCCTCCACTCCTCTTTTTCCTGTATCTACCGGATGACGCTACCGCTTTTTCGGATAGAATGCCGGTAATCTTATATTGGCCCAGCGGGGATTCGATGCGCCTCCTTTCTGCATTCGTCTTTGGTTTTGTTCTTCTGTCCGCACCTTCTGCCTGGAGTGCAAGCTGCGGCAATGGCCCGGGTGGTTTTGAAGCCTGGAAACAGTCGTTCATTGCAAATTCCCAAAGCTACGGCCTCAAGAAAAGGGTCGTTGAATCGTCCCTCAAGAACGTGAAATACAACAAGAAGGTGGTCTCGCTCGACCGGAACCAGAAATCCTTCAAGCTCAGCTTCAACCAGTTCTATGCCAAGCGGGTCAACAACGCGATGATCCGGCGGGGCAAGCAGCTCGGCAAGACCTACGCCCGCATCTTCCGTGGCATCGAAAAGAAATATGGCGTTCCCGCACCTGTTCTGCTGGCGATCTGGGGGCTTGAAACCAACTACGGCAGCTTCTCCGGCAACATGCCGGTCCTGCAATCCCTTGCCACGCTGGCCTATGATTGCCGCCGGTCCGATTTCTTCACCGCCGAACTGGTCGCCGCGCTCAAGATCGTGCAGGGCCGTGACATGCAGCCGGCCGAAATGAAGGGTGCCTGGGCCGGCGAACTCGGCCAGACCCAGTTTCTCGCCACCAGCTATGTCCGTTATGCGGTCGATTATGACCGCGACGGCCGCAAGGACCTGATCCGCTCGATCCCCGATGTGCTGGCTTCCACCGCAAATTATCTTGCCCAGAAAGGCTGGCGCCGCGGCCAGGGCTGGGGCCCGGGCACTGCCAATTACAACGTTCTAAAGCAATGGAACAAGGCCAGTGTCTACGTGGAAACGATCTCGGTCATGGCTGGCCAGATCAGCGAGTAGACCCCGCTCGACGCCCCATAAACCTGCTTGACAAAACTGACGATCCGGGCAGCAATTTGCGTCATACGGTTGTAATCCTTGCGGATCAAAACCGTATGCCGCGGAAACATGCCGCCCTGCGGGCACCAGCAGCTGTCGGTCCGGCTCGCGCTGTTCCGCAAGGCTGAACGACACCAATCGCCGAGCGACCGAACAGGAGCCATTTCATGTCCAGGATCAAAGACTTATCGATTTCACGGCGCACCCTTTTGATGGGCGCGGCGGCAACTGGCTTCACGGCAGCTCTGCACCCCTATTCGGTTCTGGCCAAGGAAGGTACGGCTCACCTTCGCCTGATGGAGACCACGGACCTCCATGTCCATGTTTTCCCTTACGACTACTACAGCGACAAACCTGTCGACACCGCCGGCCTCGCCCGGACAGCCACACTGATCCGCGATATCCGGAACGAGGCGACAAACTCGGTTCTGGTCGACAATGGCGACTTTCTGCAAGGCAACCCGATGGGGGACTATGTCGCCTATGAACGCGGCATGAGCGAAGGCGACCTGCACCCAGTCATCAAGGGCATGAACGTCCTTGAATTCGATGCGGCAACACTCGGCAATCACGAATTCAACTACGGCCTGGACTTCATGATGAAGGTGCTGGCCGGTGCCAATTTCCCCGTCGTCTGCGCCAATCTTGTCAAGGGCAGCACGCTGGCCGGTAACCCGCGAGACGACGCCCTTTTCCTGAAGCCCTACGTGATCGTTGAAAAACAGGTCACCGACGGTGCCGGCAAGTCCTATCCGATCAAGATCGGCTTCATCGGCTTCGTGCCACCGCAGATCATGAACTGGGACCGCCGCCACCTGGAAGGCAACGCCAATGCGCGTGACATTATCGAAACCGCCAAGGCCTTCGTCCCGGAAATGCGCGAACAGGGCTGCGACCTTGTAATCGCCCTCTCCCACTCGGGGATTGACGCCAACGACTATTCCGAAGGCATGGAAAACGCCTCCCTGCACCTTGCCGGCGTGGACGGGATCGACGCCGTCTTTACCGGTCACCAGCATCTGGTCTTCCCCGGTCCCCAGTATGAGGGACTGCCGGGTATCGACAGCGAGAAAGGCACGTTGTTCGGCAAGCCTGCCGCGATGGGCGGTTTCTGGGGATCGCATCTGGGCGTTATCGACCTGATGATCGAACGCGACGGCAACGGCTGGCGTGTCGCCAATTTCATGACCGAAGCACGCCCGATCTACGAAAAAGAAGGTCGAACCGTGACACCTCTGGTGGAGAGCCAGCAGGATGTACTCGATGCGGTGAAGGAAGATCACGAGGCAACCCTTGCCTATGTCCGCCGCCCCGTCGGCAAGACGTCGGCTCCCTTGCATTCCTATTTCGCCCTCGTGGCCGACGACCCGAGCGTCCAGATCGTTTCAAAGGCGCAGATCTGGTACATCGAACAGATGCTGAAGGGTACGGAATGGGAAGGCCTGCCGGTACTTTCCGCAGCAGCGCCTTTCAAGGCCGGCGGTCGTGGCGGCCCGGACTACTACACCGACGTTCCGGTCGGCGATGTCGCCATCAAGAACGTGGCCGATCTCTACCTGTATCCGAACACCATTCGCGCGGTCGCCATCAAGGGCAGCACGGTGAAGGAATGGCTGGAACGTTCAGCCGGAATTTTCCAGGAAGTCGAGCCGGGCAAGGCCGACCAGACACTGATCAACCCGGAGTTTCCAAGCTATAATTTCGATGTGATCGACGGTGTCACCTACCAGATAGACCTGAGCCAGCCATCGAAATATGACGCGAAAGGCAAAGTCCTCAATCCGGACGCCAGCCGCATCGTGAACCTGGAATTCAACGGTGCACCGCTTGATCCTGAAGCAACCTTCGTGGTCGCGACCAACAATTACCGTGCAGGTGGCGGCGGCAATTTCCCCGGCATCAGCGACGACGTTGTCGTTTTCGTCGGCCCGGACACCAATCGCGACGTCCTGGTGCGCTACATTGTCGAACAGGGCACGATCAACCCTTCGGCAGATGCCAACTGGTCGTTCAAACCGATGCCGGATACGAGCGTCCTGTTCGAAACCGGCCCGGGTGGCACGGAACACGCCGCCTCCGTGGAAGGTGTCCGGATCGAACCGGCAGGCGACGGTGCAGATGGTTTTGCCCGTTACCGGATCACACTTTGAACGGTCACGGCTTTCGCAAGCCTGCTTGAACGAGCAGCTCCCCAAAAACTTATCCTGAGGAAGCGCATAGCGCTGTCTCGAAGGATGGGCCGCATGCTTGTGAGCGTGCTGCCCAACCTTCGAGGCGGACCTGACGGTCCTCCTCAGGGTGAGGCATGCGGGCGGTCGGCATGGGAAAGCAGCCAACAGACATAAAAAAACCTTCCCACGAGGGGAAGGTCTTGAAAGTCGTTACGGATCTGCCGTCTGTGCGGCAAACCGGCCGTTTTCTGGAAATCAGTCGTCGCGATACACTTTTTCCCGACGCTCGTGGGCTTCCTGAGCCTCGATCGACAAAGTCGCGATCGGGCGCGCCTCGAGGCGCCGAAGAGAGATCGGCTCGCCGGTCTCTTCGCAATAGCCATAGCTTCCGTCTGTAATGCGTTCCAAGGCATCATCGATCTTCGAGATCAGTTTCCGCTGACGGTCCCTGGCGCGAAGTTCAATGGACCGATCCGTTTCGGACGACGCACGGTCGGCAAAGTCAGGATGGTTCTGGCTTTCCTCCTGAAGATTGGCGAGGGTTTCCTTGCTTTCCTTCAGGATCTCTTCTTTCCACACAAGCAGCTTGTTCCGAAAGTACTCGCGCTGCCTGTCATTCATGAACGGCTCGTCTTCCGAGGGTCGATATTCAGACTCAATTTCAACCGTCATCGATAGCTCCGGATTACCGTTATGCCGGGCGCAATATATAGGCGGTTCCGCCAGCGGACAACGGTTCATTTGCTAAAAATGGCGTCAAGGAAAGTTTATACCTTTCAAGACGTTGCGTAAATTTTGAACACTAAGCCGACAAATTTTATCGATTTGTGTGCACGCTCAATCCTGGAATCGGCCGAGCTTTGCAAGCTCGACTTTGACCCGCAATTCGATCTCCTCGAGCACCGAATCAACCTCAGGATCACCACTCGACTGGCGTTTGGAAACCTGCCTGGCGAGCAGCTCCAGCCGGTCCTCCGACACGTGTCCGGCAAGCAGATCCGCCCTCACCGACTCCAGTGTGTCCAGCAGATTGTGCCCGTGCTTGGTGGCGCGGGATCGGCGCTCGGCGCGGTCGTCAACCTCCTGCAGGGCCAGCAAGGCATCCATGCCCTGAATGGACGCACCGCCCGCGGTCTGGGAAGACTGTGAAACCTCACCCCCAAGGTCCGGTGCGAACTGGTCGCCGTTTGAAGAAACGCTCTTCTTGGCGCCTCGTCCCTGAACGCCGGAAATGGGTTTATTGCCTGTAATACGCATGATCGATCTTCCAGTCGGACTGACGGCAATTCTGGCGCATGGAGTGGCTCTGCCCGTCAGATTCTGCCGAGAAGGGTAAATGAGTCCTTGGGGGTGAGGCAATATTTGCCGACCAACAGGTACATTTCTTTAACCTCAAGCGACAGTTTTGCGTGGATATGCTCGTGATCATACCAGCAAAGAGCCCGGATTTCCGCCACTTTTATGGAAAGAACCAACGCCTTTGTAAAAAGTGGCACGGCTCTCGCATTGCGCATTTCGAATATATGTATCCCGGCAGCAAAGCCGGAAACACGATGGCGGGCCAGATCGGTAATGCGAAAAATTGGTGAAATGATCTGCGGAGGGTTCAAGCGGCTGGCACTTCTGGGTGCTGCCGCCGCCGTTGCTGCAACAACTTTGCAGGCACCGGTACACGCCGCCTCCCGTATCAAGGATATTGCCGATTTCGAAGGCATTCGCGAAAACCAGCTCATCGGCTACGGCCTCGTGGTCGGCCTGAATGGCACCGGCGACTCGCTCAACAATTCGCCTTTCACGCAGCAGAGCCTGCAGGCCATGCTCGAACGTCTCGGCGTCAACACCCGCAACATCGACCTGAACACCAACACCGTCGCGGCCGTCATGGTGACTGCCAACCTGCCGCCCTTCTCCACACAAGGTACCCGGATCGACGTCAACGTCAGCGCCCTCGGCGATTCAGAATCGCTTCAGGGCGGCACGCTTCTGGTCACACCGCTGGTCGGTGCCGATGGTGAAGTCTACGCAATCGCCCAAGGTTCGATCGCGATCGGCGGCTTTTCCGCACAAGCGGATGCCGCGTCGGTTGTTCGCGGTGTTCCCACCGCCGGACGGATCGCCAATGGCGGCCTTGTTGAACGCGAACTGGAATTCAAGCTGGCTTCGCTGACCACGCTTCGTCTCGCCCTGCGCAATCCGGATCTGACCACCGCGCGGCGCATCGCGCTCTCCGTCAACGAATTGATCGGCATGCCGACTGCCGAGCCCCTTGATCCGGCAACCGTACGCATCGATCTGCCGCAGCAATATGATGGCAACATCGTCGATCTTCTGACGGACATCGAGCAGTTGATCGTCGAACCGGATCTGGCAGCCCGCATCGTCATCGACGAGAACTCCGGCATCATCGTCATGGGACAGGACGTGAAGGTTTCCATGGTCGCCGTTGCCCAGGGCAACCTGACCGTGACGATTGCCGAATCTCCGCAGGTCTCGCAGCCGCTGCCTTTCGCAAACGGCCAGACCGCCGTGGTGCCGCGTTCTGACGTCACCGTGGATGAGGAAGGCTCCAAACTCGCCATCGTTCCGCAAACCGTCACGCTGAAGCAGCTTGTTGATGGTCTGAACGCTCTCGGGATCGGTCCACGCGACATGATCTCGATCCTGCAGGCCATCAAGGCCGCAGGTGCCCTCCAGGCCGATATCGAGGTGCTGTGATGGCCGAGCTTGTTTCACCGACATCCTTTCAACAAAGCCCGCTGGACACGCTGCGCGGCGTCGACCGGACCAACAAGACGCGCGTTCGCGAGGCCGCCGAAGAGTTTGAGGCGGTTTTCCTGAACACCATGCTCCAGAACATGTTCACCGGCCTTGAAAACGGTGGCACCTGGGGCAAAGGCCACGGGGCGGATGCCTGGCAGAGCCTTCTGGTCGACGAATATGCACGCAACATCGCCCAAACAGGCGGCATCGGCCTTGCCGACAGCGTGGAACGTGAACTGCTCGCATTGCAGGAGGGGTCAAGATGACCGCACAACCCAACGCATCCACCTTTCCGTTTTCCCTTGAGCGGCCGACCAGCCAGCAGGAAGCCGAGCAGTTCTGCTCTGCCTTGTCCGGCACCATGGAAGCCCTCCTGTCCGTGATCGAAATTGAAACCGATCTGGTCAGGGCCGGTAAACTCCGGGAAGCCGGCGAACTGCAGCCCGACAAGGCCCGGCTGATCCACGAATACACCCGCGGCATGATGACAGCGAAGGAACACGCGGTCGCCCTGGGCAATCTTTCCCCGGCTTCCACCCAGTCGCTGCGTCGCCAGCACAGCGAATTCCAGCCGGTTCTGCGCATCAACCTGGCGGTGCTTTCAACGGCAAGAGACGTTGCCAATAACATCGTTGCAACCGTCGCGAAGGTCGCCGGTGCCAAGAATGCCAATGCACCGACCACCTACGGACGAAACGGTTCTGCGCCAACCGGACCGCAATCCGCTCGGGGCATCGCTGTCAATCAGTCGCTCTGAGGATTGCTGACAGCTAGCAAGAACCACGCCGGGTATCCTGTAACGATGAAAAGCTCCCCGCCGGGAGCTTTTCGTGTATTTATCCCCCTCGCGAAACCTGCCCAGAGGTTTCCCCAAACGGCAGGACGGGACTGCGAGAGCGAATCAGAAACAGCCGCAACCGGATAGATCGCAATCCTTAAAAGTCTAATCATTCCGTTAACAGACGATTCATTCCCTTACGTTATCTTTCCAGATTGATCGGGTAAAAGTTGTTAGTCACCCGGAGGAAAAGATGTTGGACACGGGATTGGCCCGGCCGCCATCGCCGACATATACGGCGATTACGCCGGTAGCGCGGGCTCCGGAGCGCAATGCTCCTTCAGTTGAGACGGACCTTCCGGTCGAAGAGACCGTAAGACCATCCACCGAGACGCAAAACGCACAGCGCAGTGCGAACAACGAGCGCGACCAGCGTTCGTTTGGCGAACGGTTTTCTTCCACGGTCGAACGTCAGAACATTATCGACCCGGAATACGACGCCCTGGTCTATGTCGCGACCAACACCGAAACCGGTCAGGTCGTCCGGCAGATACCTGCAGAGACATTGCTTCGTCTGCGGGCGTACAACGAGTCGATAGAAACCCGGCAGACCCAGCCCCAGGCAGAACCGGTTCAGCGCGTTATCTGATCAGGCGCAGCCATCCATATATCCTGCCCGTTTCCTAACGGCGCCCGGCTTTGCTGTGACCTTGGCAATCCCCTGTCTGCTCGACTTTCCCCAATCCTCTCCCGCAGGGTTGCTGCCCTCCTCCAGCGACGCCTTCAGCTTCGCCCCCACACGGCCTTTCAACTGATCGCTTGCAGCCTCCTCACGCCCCCACTGACGCTTGCTCTATAAAGCTGCTGGCAAACCCCACATGCAATCGGCCCGGCGCGTCTTGCCGGCGCATCTGTCTATCGTCCTCGATTTCGGCACCTTCACCGGTCTCGTTCCGCACACGAGTTAACAAATCCGTCAGGTTTCAGACAAGTCGACCGCCTTTAGGGGAAATTTGCGCTACCCGAGCACCTGGCGACAGGCATTCCCCAAGCATTCGCGGCTCATTGTTAAGATCTTTACTCAGCTAAAATTTGTCTTTCAAAACAATATACTCAACTTTTTCTGGCAATGATTTTATGTGCTCGGCTTAGGGGGCTGTTAAGGTTAATTTACGCTAACCATCTTTGTTTAGAACTTCTTACAAGAAAGCGCCGATAGATGTCCCTCGGACCCAGGAAGGGTCCTCGTATCTTGTACTCCTAGAAAGGACACAAAATGGCCGACATTACTCTGTCGAGCGCGGTTCGCGCGAACCTCAACACCCTTCAGTCCACTGCACAGTTCATGTCGGACGTCCAGAACAAACTGGCGACCGGTAAAAAGGTGAACTCCGCTCTGGACAATCCGAACAGCTTCTTCACGGCTTCCGGCCTGACCTCCCGTGCAAACGACCTGTCCACTCTTCTGGACGACATGGGCCAGTCCACGCAGACCCTGAAGGCAGCCGACCAGGGTATTTCGAGCATCACCAAGCTCGTTGAATCTGCAAAAGCAAAGGCCAACCAGGCCCTGCAGACACAGAGCCAGTACGAGCGCAAGCAGTTTGCTGCTCAGTACAACGACCTGCTGACGCAGATCGAAGATCTGGCGAAGGACTCCGGTTATAAAGGCAAGAACCTGCTCGCAGGTGAAGGCAACGACCTGAGAACCATCTTCAACGAAGACTCCACTTCGAAGCTCGACATTGAAGCTGTTGACTACACCGACACCGCACTGTCCACCGGTCTGAACCTTTCCGACCTGGCAGAAGGCGAAGGCGCTTCCGCATCCCTGCAGCTGCAGGGCGGCAAGACCGTCATCACCCTGCAGGATGCAGGCGGTTCTGCCCTGAACACTTCCTCCACCCTGTCGGACTCCACTCTGATCTCCACGACCCAGAGCCTGTCCTTCGTCAACGACACTGCCACCAACCCGGCCGTGCTCTCCGGTGGTGTTTCCTCGACGGCTTCCGTTCAGGATCTGGTTGATGGCCTCAACGCCATTGCCGGTGTTCGTGCAGAATTCGACAACGGCACGGGCGAACTGACCATCTACTCCGATGAAGACTTCTACATCGGCGGTAACGGTTCTGCGACCACGAGCTTTGCAGGCACCCTCGTCGACGCGACTGCGTTCTCTTCGACCACGGATGCCCTGATCAACTCCGGTTCCTTCTCTGTTGGCGACACTCTGACGCTGACGGACGGTAACGGCTACGAGCTCGGCTCCTTCGAAGTTGAAGACGACAGCACGGTTGATGATCTGGAAAACTTCATCAACGACTTCAACGGCGTCTCCGCTGACTTCGACACTGGCTCTGGCCGCATCACCATCACTTCGGAAACCGACCTGTCGCTGACCAGTGACAACGACGACTTTGCAAGCTCCGGCTTCACCGCAAACACCACCGGTATCGGCATCTCGGCGATCTCCGACAGTGGCTTTGCGACGGATACGGACATCAACCGTACAGTTGACCGGTTGAACACTGCACTGTCGAACCTGAGAACGCAGGCTTCCTCCTTCGGTACCAACCTCTCCATCGTTGAAAACCGTCAGGACTTCACCAAGAACCTGATCAACACGCTGGAAGAAGGTGCAGGCAAGCTGACGCTGGCCGATACCAACGAAGAAGGTGCAAACCTGCTGGCCCTGCAGACTCGCCAGAGCCTGGCTTCTACCTCGCTGTCCTTCGCAGCACAGGCAGACCAGAACGTTCTGCGTCTCTTCTAAGCCAGACATTTCGGTTAGAACGACATTGGAAAGCGGGCCACGGCCCGCTTTTCTTGTTTCCGGATCCTCAAGCGCGTTTCCCGATCCAGCCGTTCGCGCCCGCGGAAAACTTTAAGCGCATATGTACCCGGCCTCACTCCCCAAGCTCACTCCCAAGACACGCCCCCAGCCCGAAACCTCCCCTCTTCCCGAACATCGGTTTCAAAGCCTTGCCTGATCCCAATCGTTAAGATTCTGGTTCCGGTGGATATAAACGCGGCTCGCAGCCCACGCCCATTCCTTCAAATTGCTATGGCTGCTCAGGCCTCCTCCGGATGCCAGCGCGAACATGCAAGGCCGGCGCCGCCGCCCGTGACACCTCGCATTGATTTTTTTTGAGATCGCTTGTCCCGCCAGAACCCGACGAGGACAAAACCCGCTGAACTCCGGGCTTTGCATGCCTGTCGCGGTAACCTGGCACCCCGCCCTCGCAGTAAAGACACTGGCACTTTTGGGAACCTTGCATCGGCACTAGAAGGCAATCCTCCTGACAGTTCAGACAGGGCGCAAAACGGCGTTAACTTCCTGATAACCCTATTTTTCAAGCGCTTAACCATTGATTAAGGTTAACGCTCGATGATCGGTCCCAACCTGCTCAGGAAGAGCAGTTGAAATTTGACCCAGGAAAGGGATAACCCGATGCGTGACATTACGCTGTCAGCCGCCGTGCGGCAAAACCTCCTCACACTTCAATCCACTGCAGACCTGATGTCGGGCGTCCAGAACAAGCTGGCAACCGGCATGAAGGTGAACTCCGCGCTGGACAATCCGAACAGCTTCTTCACGGCATCCGGACTGAACTCCCGCGCAGGCGATCTCAGCACCCTGCTGGACGATATGGGCCAGTCCCTGCAGACCATCAAAGCCGCGGACAAAGGCATTCAGACCATCACGGATCTGGTTGAAACCGCGAAGGCGAAAGCCAACCAGGCCCTGCAGACCCAGAGCCAGTACGAGCGTAAAACCTACGCAGCACAGTACAACGCCCTGCTGGAACAGATCGAAGATGTCGCCAAGGACAGCTCGTACAAAGGCAAGAACCTGCTTGCAGGTGACGGCAACGACCTGACCACCATCTTCAACGAAGATGCGACCTCAAAGCTGACAATTGAAGCGGTCGACTACACCGACACCGCACTGTCCACCGGTCTGAACCTTTCCGACCTGGCAGAAGGCGAAGGTGCAACCTCTTCCCTGCAGCTGCAGGGCGGCAAGACCGTCATCACCCTGCAGGATGCAGGCGGTTCTGCCCTGAACACTTCCTCCACCCTGTCGGACTCCACTCTGATCTCCACGACCCAGAGCCTGTCCTTCGTCAACGACACTGCCACCAACCCGGCCGTGCTCTCCGGTGGTGTTTCCTCGACGGCTTCCGTTCAGGATCTGGTTGATGGCCTCAACGCCATTGCCGGTGTTCGTGCAGAATTCGACAACGGCACGGGCGAACTGACCATCTACTCCGATGAAGACTTCTACATCGGTGGCAACGGTTCTGCGACCACGAGCTTTGCAGGCACCCTCGTCGACGCAACCGCGTTCTCTTCGACCACGGATGCCCTGATCGACTCCGGTTCCTTCGCGGTTGGCGATACACTGACGCTGACGGACGGCAACGGCTACGAGCTCGGCACTTTCGAAGTTGAAGCAGACAGCACCGTTGATGACCTGGAAAACTTCATCAACGACTTCAACGGCGTCTCGGCCAAGTTCGATGACGGCTCCGGTCGTATCACCATCACGTCGGAAACCGACCTGTCGCTGACCAGTGACAACACGGACTTCAACAGCTCCGGCTTTACCGCGGACACGGATGGCATCGTGATCGAAGCTATCTCCGACAGTGGGTTCGCAACGGATACGAACATCAACCGCGTCATAGACCGGTTGAACACCAGTCTGTCAAACCTGCGATCCCAGGCTTCCGAATTCGGTACCAACCTCTCGACTGTTGAGATCCGGCAAGACTTCACGAAGACCTTGATCAATACTCTGCAGGAAGGTGCAGGTCTTTTGACCCTGGCCGACACCAACGAGGAAGGTGCAAACCTGCTGGCCCTTCAGACCCGTCAGCAGCTTGCTTCCACCTCTCTGTCCTTCGCCTCCCAGGCGGACCAGACCGTGCTATCCCTCTTCTAATTCAAAGAGAATCAGTCGGACGCACGACTCACAGACAAGCATCAGAAACGGCGGGCCACTGGTCCGCCGTTTTCGTTTACGCCGTGAATTACTGTCTGAACCCGAAATTTTTTATCATTGAGAATCAACATCTTAAAAGAAACCTTTTGGTAACTTTTATTTACGGGACGTTAATACGTGCATCAGTGATTAACTTTCCATTTAGATTTACGGCAAAGGTGCATGCTCGACTTGGATTACCCGCATGTTGCCTTTGGCGAGACCTGAATAGGGAAAGCGGTGAAGTCTGATGCCTGATATTGTTCTCTCCAGTGCTGTCCGGGACAATCTCCTGTCGCTGAAACAGACGGCGGATTTGCAGTCGATCACGCAAACGCGCCTGGCAACGGGCCTGAAGGTCAACACGGCGCTCGACAATCCAAACTCCTATTTCACGGCACAATCCCTGAACGACCGCGCGAGTGATCTGTCCAACCTCTTGGATAACATGGGCCAGGCGGTTCAGACGATCAGGGCAGCGGACAAGGGCATCACGTCGATCACCAAACTGGTGGAGTCGGCCAAGGCAATCGCGAACCAGGCCTTGCAGACCTCCAGTGAATACGAACGCAAGCTGTTCACCAGCCAGTACAACGATCTGCTCGAGCAGATCGAGGATATGGCACGGGACTCCAGCTACAAGGGCAAGAACCTTCTTGCCGGTGCCGGCAACGAGCTGGAAGTTATCTTCAACGAGGACAGCACTTCGAATCTGACCGTTAATCCGGTAGATTTTACAGACACTTCACTCGATGACGGTCTCAATCTGGATGACCTGGATGCCGGAGGCACCGGTACGTCGTCCTTCAACCTCTTCAGCGGCACCACCTCCATTTCCCTGTCAGGCCTGCAGGCGTCCTCGAATCTGACGGACCTCGCCGACTGGGCAACCGGCAACGTTGTCAGCATCACGGATTCCTCCGGCACCACCAACCTGACGGTCGGTACCGACATCACCACGGTGCAGGACTACGTGGACGCATTGAACGATCTGAACGGCGTTCACGCCACTTTTGACGAAGCCACGGACTCCATCACCATCACTTCCGGTCTCGACAACCCTCTCTATATCTCCAAGGACAACACCGGTGGTGGCGCAGCGACAGACGGTGGCGACACCGGCGGCACAACGACCACGATGACGGTGTCTCCTCTCAGTTCCACGGCAACGCTGGTCTCCTCCGGCGGCTTCCAGGCCGGCGACACGATCACGATCACCGACGGCAACGGCTTCGAGCCGGCCTCTCTGGAGATCGACGAAGAAACCACGGTCAGCGATCTCGTGACCTTCATCAACAACGTAAAGGGCCTGGATGCTACCTTCTCGGGCGGCAGCATCAGCCTTATCGGCGAAGTCTCTTTCGACATTTCCAGCAGCAACAGCGACTTCAACCGAACGACGCTCGGATCGACGACAGGAATCGTGTCACTGACGGCAGCGCCGTCCGAATTCAAGTCGGATACGGATATCGACCGAACGCTTCAGGCCATCAACGCGGCGCTCGACGAGCTTCGCAATGCGGCCCGTTCGATGGGTACGGCTCTTTCGACTGTGGAAATCCGGACCGATTTCACCCAAAATCTGATCAACACGCTGGAGGTTGGCGCTGGCCACCTAACTATTGCGGACATGAACGAAGAAGGTGCTAACATGCTGGCGCTGCAAACCCGTCAGCAGCTTTCTTCGACTGCTCTGTCTCTGGCCAACCAGGCAGATCAGAGCGTCTTGAGCCTGTTCGGTTAACACCGGCGGCAGTTATCATTAAGGTATCGGGGGCAAATCGTTAACGATTTCGTTAACGTTTCACAGCGATACTTATGCGTGGAGGTCACGGAATGGCGCTCAAGGTCGAGCTGAAACCGGGCGAGCGAATTATCATTGGGGAAAGCGTTATCACCAATGACAATCAACGCACTCGCCTCTTTATCGAAGGCCAGGCTCCCATTCTGCGAGAAAAGGATATTCTCACGCCGGCCACTGCGGATACACCAGCCAAACGGGTCTACCTGGCCGTTCAGCTGATGTATCTGTCAACTGACTTGGAGAAGATACAGGAGAGTTACTTCAGCCTCGTCAATGACATAGTGAAAGCCGCGCCGAGTACGATCCCTTTTGTCACCAGGATTAGTAACGCCATACTAACCGGCGCCTTCTATAAAGCACTGAAAGAAGCACGTAAGCTCATCGAGTACGAAGGGACGCTGATCAGTCATGTACAAACAGGCAGCGCAGGCTTACCAGAAAACAAGCCAGGTGGCGATGTCACCGAGGGAGCTGGAAGCGAATCTGCTGATGAAGGCCGCAGCCCGGCTTCAGTTGATCAAGGATGAATGGGCAAATTCCTCGCTTGCGGAAAAAGATGACGCCCTGGTGTACAACCGCAAGCTCTGGACAATTCTCGTGACGTCCGCGACCAGTCCTGAAAGCGAACTGCCTCAGGACATCAAGAACAACATCGCCTCGCTGGGCGTGTTCGTGTTCAAGCAGACCATGACAGTCATGACGACTGACGACGAAAACAAGCTCGATACCCTCATCAGCATCAATCGTTCGATTGCCGAGGGTCTGAGGTCCTGATCCCGGCGCGGCCGGTTCAAGAACAGCCTCGGAAAACACGATAGATGATCAAGAAAGGCCGCCAGGGTAACCTCGGCGGCCTTTCTCTTGACTGCAACGTTCACCTGCCCTCCTCCGGCAGAAACGGAGGAAGCCTCCACCGGAGATCAGCGGGTCCTCAAGCTGCGGGCAGGATTTGCAGCCATGAGATATTCAGCACCGGCCCCGTGCGAGCCCGGCAATCCAATCAGAACCTCCGCGTTGGCCGGGCTTTGAAAGCCCAGCCTTCCGGAAGCCGGCCCTCACGGGACTACAGATTGCCGGCACTCATTTCCCGGGCGATATGATCGGCCTGACGGATGGCTAGGGCCACGATCGTCAGGGTCGGGTTTTCGGCAGCGCCCGTGGTGAACTGGGACCCGTCCGACACGAACAGATTGGCAATGTCGTGGGTTTGCCCCCAGCGGTTGACCACCCCGTCCCGCGGATTTTCTGACATCCGGTTGGTACCCAGATTGTGGGTAGACGGGTAAGGCGGCGTCGGGAAGGTCCGGGTCGCCCCGACGGCGTCGTAAATGGCCATCCCCTGCTTGTAGGCATGATTGCGCATTGCGACGTCGTTGGGATGATCATCGAAATGGACATTCGCCACCGGCAGGCCAAAGCTGTCCTTCACATCATGATTGAGCGTGACGCGGTTGGTTTCCTGGGGCATGTCCTCACCGACGATCCACATGCCCGCCATGTTCTCGTAACCGTCGAGCGCACTTGTGAATTCCCGGCCCCACGCCCCCGGATCAAGAAACGCCGCCATGAACGGCAGTCCAAGAGCCAGGGTTTCAAGTTCATATCCGCCGACAAAGCCGCGGGACGGGTCGTGACGGGCTTCGTCCTGAATGATCCCCGCCATCGTTGTTCCACGCCACATCTTCACCGGCTGGTCGAAAATGGCATAGACCGAGCCAGTGGTATGGCGCATGTAATTGCGACCGACCTGGCCGGAGCTGTTGGCAAGACCGTCCGGGAACATGGAAGACGCTGAATTCAGCAACAGCCTCGGGCTTTCGAAGGAATTGCCGGCAACGCAGACGACACGGGCTTTCTGAAGCTGCAGATTGCCGTCCTTGTCGAAATATTCGACCCCGGTCACCTTGCCTGCATCGTCGTGCAGGATTCGTGCGACATGGGCCTGGTCGCGAACTTCCAGATTTCCGGTTGCCTCGCCCCGCGGAATATCCGTGTAGGCGGCGGACCACTTCGCTCCCCATTTGCAGCCCTGAAAACAGAAACCGGTCTGCTGGCAGGCAATACGCTCGTCGTAGTCGGCCGAGTTGATGGCCATCCGGCCTGTATGGACTTCCTTGTAGCCGAGCGCCTTAGCGCCCTTCTCGAACACCAGGTAGTTGTTGTTGCCCGGCAGTCCTGCCCGCCCCCCTGTGCGCGTCACGCCCAGTTTTGTTTCGGCAAGCGTGTACCAGGGATCCATTTCCTCCGCATCCAGCGGCCAATCGAGCAGATTGGCTCCCTGGACGTTGCCGTAGGACGTTTTTGCCTTCCATTCATGTGGCTGGAAGCGGATCGACGCCCCGGCCCAGTGAACGGTGGTCCCCCCGACGGCCTTGACGATCCAGGCCGGCAGGCCGGAAAAGTCCTTTGCAACCCGCCAGTCGCCCGACGTGGTTCTGGGGTCGACCCAGGCAAGCTGCCCGAAGCTTTCCCACTCGTCGTTGACATAATCATCCGGAAGATAGCGTCCGCCCGCCTCCAGAGCCACGACACTTACGCCCTTCTGCGCCAGCTCGTTGGCAAGCACACCGCCACCGGCGCCCGTTCCGATCACGACGACAACCGTGTCGTCATTCAGGTCAAATGGTGCAGCCATGGTTTCCTCCCTAAGGCTCAAAGCCAGTTGATGTCGTTGAAGCCCCGGTCGATGTAGCCGCCCAGGTCGTAGGAAGCTCCCTCGTATCCAAACAGCGGCCAGACCGCTTTCTGATTGTAGAGACCCGTTACCAATCCGCCCCTGACCCTTTGAAAGAACGGGCTGTCCTCCATGGACCGCAGCAGGTCCGCCCTGTCACGCTCCCAGCCGATCGCAAGATAGGAAGCATGCCCTCTCCCCTGGGCTGCTCCGTTCAGGGCCTCGATACCGGCCTCGATATCCTCGGCGTGGTCGGGGGTGTCATATCCCTTGACGGCAATGACATAGTATTCGTCGCCGACATGGTCGTGCGGGTAGATGTCCCGCGCCATCTGCACCAGCGTCGCGAAACTGTCCGGCTTGAGTGCCGTCAGCTCCGTCGCCCAGGCGCCGTCCCTTGCTGCCAGAAACCCGGTCCCGGTGACGAAGGCAGCGCCTGCCGCCGTCGCCCGGGCCAGAAGCTGCCGTCTGGTCAGACCTCTCGGACTGTTTTCGGTTTTCATGCTCTCCTCCCGTTCAATTCAATTCATTCGTATCGACCGCCGCGCTGAAGCACCTCGATCTGATAGCCATCGGGATCCGCAACGAAGAAGAAGCGCGCTATGACGTCTCCCGCCGGTGCGAAATCGACCAGTTTTCTTGGATTGAGACCTGCTGCTTCGAAGCGTGCGTGTTCGCTGTCGAGGTCATCGACACTGAACGCCAGATGCCCATAGCCGTCGCCCAGGTCATAGGGCTCTGTCCGCCCCTTGTTGACGGTCAGTTCCAGCTCGAAGCCGGAGTCGCTGTTGCGCAGGTAGATCAGGGTAAAATCGGGAAAATCCAGACGATCCGCTACGGTCAGCCCGAATGCTTTTTCATAAAAGGAAAGAGACCTGTGCTCTTCCAGAACACGGATCATAGAATGTATTGCTTTCGCCACGCGTTACTCCGCTCTGCTTGTATTTGCATGACGGAAGCGTAGCGCGTGGCAACTATCGCCCGGGTAGTATGCTTATACTGCGAGCGGTAAAACTTGCGCTGCAGCGCAAAATGTCATTCAGCGGCAATCGAAGCCGCGTGCTGGTTCGACGAAATCTCGAGGAACTTCAGACAGGCGCAACGCAACAGCGATGTGAAATTCTTCGGTTCACCGCGCAATTCGATCACTTCTGAATGCAGCGTCGAGATGAAATGCGGTGTCGTCACCCCTTCCGACGCGGCAATCTGATCCAGAATTGCCCAAAAGGAATTTTCCAGTCGGATGCTCGTGCTCTGTCCGTTGAGCCGCAACCGCCGGGTCTGGCTGGCATAGCGTTCCGGATCCTGTCCGGCAAATACGTGACACATCGGCTCTCCCTCCCACGGTGTCGATCTTTACGCGGTATGCCGCGATCTGTTTTTTGAAAAGGGATAATGAAAAGAACGCGCCGTTGCCAAAGGCCCCGGCGGCAAACCGGTTGGAACTGGACACCAGAAGATATCCGTCGGGAAGAAAGGCAACCAGGAGAGTGTTTCCCCAAAGGGGGAATATTTCAAGGCCTTTCCCGGCCCTGACCGGCAGTCCAGGCAGCCGTGAGCGAAGACCGCCCGGGGAAAAGCCGGAAGTTCCGGGCGATCCTAGAGGTAATCGGACAGGGTCAGATTGAACACGATCGACGAGGCCCTGTAGGAAACCTCGATATTGGTCTGCAATTGCAGGATCTCGGCGGCGACCTGATCCTGGTCGATTCCCTCGATATCCGCGATCGTGCCTTCGTAGCTGCTCTTCATTTGCACGTGCCGGTCATCGGTCAGCGAGACTGTCCGATGCGTGATGGCAATGTCCGTGGCAATATCGGTGATCCCGGACTGATCGACACCTGGCGGCTGCAAGGTCGTGCGCAGGTTGGTCGACAGGGTATTGTAATACTCTTCGTCGATCGTCGAGCCGCCCGAAAAATCCGCGGCAATGAAAGCCGCAAGCGACTGGACCAGTTCCTGCAGCGGTGTTTCATTGGCCCGGACGCCGTAGCTCACCGTCAAATTGCTGTCGATCACTGCGTTCTTGTCCGTGCGTGGATCGTCGGTGGCCGTGTTGCGGCCCGTATACCAGGCGACAGTCGTCGAGCTGCCACCGATCAGCGCGGTTGCGCTATCGAAAGGAGGTCCGTCGACCCGCTGCGGCTCTTCCCCGCCGAACGTCCTGAAGAATTCTTCTGCCGCCCATTCGTCTGACACGGCGCGAAGGGTTGTCTGAGCCTGGTGCTCGATCTCCGCTTCCAGGGCATCGCGCAGGTTCTGCGCCGTTTCCTCAAGATCGGCGCCGATCGCGAAGGTTCCGTCTTCAGCCGTGCTGTTTGCTGCCGTCAGCTCGATGGAGATCGTCTCGCTGTGATCAGGCGGCAGGGAGAATTCCACAGTGATGGTCTCGCCAAGTTCCGGCTGCCCTGTGAACTGAACGTCGAAGCTGTCCGGGTCGGTGCCCGAAGGCCCGGTGATCGCGACGTTGGTCAGGGTCGAGGCAACCGATGCGATGTCGAAACCGAAATCATGTGCTCCATCTTCGGCAATGGTGAAGGTGGAATCCGTCGGCACGGGGCCGGCGTAGTTGGTTGTCAGTGCGGAGGTCGATGTGCGGCCATTGTTGCCGGCACCCAGATTTGCCTGGGAATACTCGCTCATGACTGTTTTCAGCCCGTCCCGGCCGTTCGCCCCTTCCAGAATGGCATCGATCTTGGCAACCGGGTCCTGTACGGCATCCGTGCCGCCAAAGACGTAAAATCCGGCGACTTCCGTGTTCAGGATGTTGAGCGCTTCGTTCAACAGCAGTTTGGCGCGGGACTGGGTCTGCGTCTGCCCGTCGTCCTGCAGCACGAAATCGTTGGTATCGAGCGCGGATTTCGCATCCTGCCGGATATCCTCCAGACGCTCCAGCGACATGGTCGAGGTCTGCAGGTGCAAGTTGGCGATGGTGATGGTGTCCTGGTAGCTCTCTATCATGCTGACTTTCTGTGTCAGCTGAATGTCCAGAAGCCGGCGGTCGCCTACTTCGCCGTATGTGGTACCGACCTTGCCTCTGGCGAGCTGGGTTGTCTTGCTTGCCAGCAGATCGTTGAGCTCGCCGAGCTGGCGGGTCAGGTAAGTCCGGGAGGTGGTGATATTCGAAACTGCCATAACGCACCCAACCTTAAACGATGTTCAGGAGCTCTTCGAAGAGATCCTTGATGGTCTGCATGACACGGGCATTGGCCGCATAGGCGTTTTCCAGCTGAACCATGAAGGCCAGTTCGGCGTCGAGATCGACCGAGTAGCTCTGCTCGTAACGAATGGCGAGGTTCATGGTCAGCGCTTCCTTGGAATCCGCATATGTGGCTGCGTCTTCCGCCTGGTTGCCCTGAAACGCGACGGTCTGGTTGACAAAGCCCAGCAGCGTTCCCTGGAACGGTGTCGACGCGCTGCCGATACCCGAGCCCGGGTCATAGTGTTTCGTGCCGACGCTAAGCGCATCCGACAGGAACTGCGCTCGCGCAGGATCGTTGGTCGTATTCGGTGTCGGCGTGGTCTGATAGTTCACCAGAAGCGCGCTATCGGCCAGAAGATCCGGATTGACGCTGATTCCGGAGGCATAACCGAGCCGCTGGCCACCGCCTTCAAGCGCATCGGTGAAGAGGTCCGTTCCAGCCCGCTGGTCAACGAAGATCGCAAGGCCCAACCCCTGATCGGAATTCGCCGTCACGGTGACATTCGCACTCAGGCTTTCAACGCTGGTCGGCGCCGTGTTGTCGCCCAGAACCCGAAGGTTGTCCGACCCGTCATTGCTGACAAGAAGACCGGTGCCGGCAAGTGCTGCGGTGATGTTGGTGATATAGGTTGCCGGTACACCGCTGGAAATGTCGATACCGAAGACCGTGTCGCCCGGATTTGCCGTAGCGGAGTTGTCCAGCGGCAGCAGTGCGGGATCGTCCACGGCCACGAGAGTGACTGTCTGCGGATTGCCGCTGCTGTCGGTGTAATCCAGCGTGATCGTGTTGCCCGGTTGAAGCGCGGACACATCGAGATCGAAACCGCTGTCCAGACCGACGGTCGCAGCTGTGCTTTCAACATTCACATTGGAAAAGGCAAGTGACAGTTCGGCAGCAATCGTGTCGAGCTGCGTCTGCGCCTCGACCAGGATATCATCGCGCAGTTCAGCAGTTGCCTGCATCGAACCAGATTTCGACGACGCGATGAGATCGAACTGGGTGCCGCCTGGCGTTCTCACCATCACCGAGTTGCCTGCCTGGCCCGGCTGCAGCAGATGCGTGGCATCGAAGGTCAGCGTCGATGCCTGGCCGTCTGCGTAAAGCTGGTCGCCGCTTGCGGTACGGATGGAAATGGAATTGTTGTCGTTCTTTGTGACGTCGATGTCGATATAACCGGACAACTGCTCAATCAGCCGGTCGCGCTCGTCTTCCATGTCGGCGGTCGAAACACCGGACTGGGTCGCGTTCTGGATCGCCTCGTCAATGTCTTCAATGCTTGAGAGCAGGCCGTTCACGCTATCTGTCTGGGAAGCCAGTGCGTTGTCCGCTTCCTGGCGCAGGTCCGCAATCTGCTCATAGGATGAGTTGATTTCGCGCGCAAAAGCTTCGGCGGCCGAAACCACGTCCTTTTGAACGGCATAGTTGCCCGGATCGTTTACCAGGCCGGCAAGTGCAGCTGAAAGATTGCCTGCAAGGGACGACAACGAACTCTTGTCGTCGATCGTGCCGAAAATATCGTCCAGACGGTCGGTAAAATCCGCAATCTGCCGGGAGTAGCTGGTGTCGGCCAGAGAGTTGAAATAGTCGGACTGGATCTGCTCGTTGACAATCCGGCGCACTTCCGTCGCATTCATTCCGGCGACGTTGCCGTTGCCGTCGAAATAGACATTCGCCGAAATTATTTTTTTCGAATAGCCGGCCGTATCCGCGTTCGCAATGTTGGACGCGGTGACGTCCAGCTGACGCTGATTGTAGGTGATTCCGAAAACCGCGGTATTCAGGGCACTTGTAAGACCCATGGCGGCTTCTCCTTCCTTATACGCGACCAGGCCAGATGGCCGGCGGGTCAGTGCCCCGCCGGCCTAGGCGGTGTTACCGGACCATATTCAGGGCATCGTCGAGCATTTCGTCTGCTGAGGTGACGATCCTCGAGTTTGCGGAATAGGCCTGCTGGGTGATGATCAGTTTGGAAAACTCGTCCGCGATATCGGCGTTGGAGAGTTCCAGCTTCTTGGCCAGGATCTGCCCGCCTCCGGAAAGATCCGCGTCTCCCGATCCGGCCGTTGCCGCAAACGCGGCACCGTCAACGCGCTGCAGGTCCTGCTCGGCCTCGAACGTCGCAAGCGGGATCTGGTAAACCGGACGCTGCTGGTTGTTGGAATAGCTGGCAATGACACGGCCGGAAGCGTCTACAGCCACCCCGATCAGCTCACCTGCAGGATAGCCATCCGGATCCAGCGACACGGAGCTGGCCCTGCCGTCCTTGTCGGAATACTGGGTCAGGGAGCCATCGGCAAAGGAGAACTCGACGTCCGTTGCCGTCGTGCCGCCGATGGTCAGCGAGGAGATTGTAAAGCCGTCGCCCGTACCGTTCACTGCGGAACCGGCCATGGCACCGGCGGTCAGGGTCGTCATCTCGCCGGTATCGTCGAACTGGACGGTACCAACATCATACCAGGCATCGGTCGCATCGCCGCCAGTACCGATATACATCGACCAGGCGTCCTCAACGATGGGCGGGCCAGCATCGTAGTTCGCGGTCTTGGCATAACGGATTTCGACGTTCATCGCCGTACCGTTCTGATTGTAGATCGTTGTGGATCCGCCGGAAATGGAGCTGTTCAGGAAGTCGGTTTCGTCTGCAACGGCAACGTTACCGGCACCAACCGAAGCGTTCAGGAGGGCAGTGGTTTCATCCGTGCCATCATAGTCGGTAGTCGCGGGAACCCGTGGCAGGTTGGCCTGGTAGTCCACAGTCGTGGTTGCGGATGCTGCCAGCGGCTGGTTCTCGATCTGGATGACGGCCGGGTTGTCGCCGATCGCATTTCCGGTGTTCGGGTCCAGCGGGAAGCCCTGCAGGTAATAGCCGGAGCTGTTGATCAGATAACCTTCCTTGTCGCGCTCGAAGTCACCGGCGCGGGTGTAGTAGGTCTCATCTGCGAAGGTGGTCGAGCCATCGACCACGTCGGACGCCTTGGTCACGACGAAATAGCCAGCGCCGTTGATGGCCATGTAGGTATCGACGTCGACCGACGTGATATCACCCTGCACGGTGTTGGTGGCGCGGGAAGTGGCGAAGGTGGTTCCGGAAACCTGCTGGGCCTGCTTGGACCCACCCCCGGAAACCAGATCCGAAAATGTCGTGTCGAGCCGTTTGTAACCGGTCGTCTGCGAGTTTGCGACGTTACCGGAAATATTCTCCAGAGCCGTAGCCTGCGCAGCCAGTCCGGAGACAGCCGAGTTGATAGCCCCATAAATACCCATTTGCGGTCCTCTTTATAGATCGGGCACTGCGACGCGGGCTTACGCCCATAATCGGCCTTCCTCCGCAAAGGCCGTGCCAGTTTGACGAGGACATAATTTATCGTTTTGTTTCATAAGCTTAGGAAATTTTCCTTTTCCAGAAGCGGAAAAAAGAACCCGGCAGGTCATGACCCGACAGGCAAAAACTTCCGCTCTGGCCGGTGGCAGATGTTCAAAATTGCCGTGCGCCGGCACTCCTGCCTTTTACGGGCTTGCACAGCCGCGCGCGGCCTGCCACCTTGCGGCCAACCTAGGAAAAACGGACGGCCAAATGCGCTTTGAAGGAACTGAAAGCTATATTGCCACGGAAGACCTGAGGGTCGCGGTCAACGCCGCAGTCGCCCTGGAGAGGCCGTTGCTGATCAAGGGTGAACCCGGCACCGGCAAGACCGTGCTCGCCGAACAGGTTGCGGTCGCCCTGAAAGCCCCGCTGATCGAATGGCATGTCAAATCCACCACCAAGGCTCAGCAGGGCCTTTATGAATATGACGCCGTATCGCGCTTGCGCGACAGCCAGCTCGGTGACGAGCGCGTCAAGGACATCAACAACTACATCCGGAAGGGCAAGCTCTGGGAAGCATTCGACGCTGAAGAGCGGCCGGTTCTGCTGATTGACGAAGTCGACAAGGCCGATATCGAGTTTCCGAACGATCTTCTCCTGGAACTCGACCGCATGGAGTTTCACGTCTACGAGACCGGTGAAACCGTCCGTGCAAAGCAGCGCCCGGTGGTCATCATCACATCAAACAACGAGAAGGACCTGCCCGACGCGTTCCTGCGCCGGTGCTTCTTCCATTTCATCAAGTTCCCCGATGCCGATACCATGTCGGAAATCGTTGAAGTGCATTTTCCCGGCATCAAGCAACGGCTCCTGTCGGAGGCACTGCGCCTCTTCTATGACGTACGCGACGTCCCCGGACTGAAGAAGAAGCCCTCGACCTCGGAGCTGATCGACTGGATCAAACTGCTGCTGAACGAAGACATCGATCCTGAAACCCTTCGTCAACAAGATAGCTCCAAACTGATACCGCCGCTGCATGGCGCGCTGTTGAAGAACGAACAGGACGTGCACCTGTTCGAACGCCTGGCATTCATGGCGCGGCGGGAACGGTCCTGAAGATCCGGACCTGCCTCAACGTGAAAGCTGGTCGAGGCTGAGCGCCCGGGCGGCTGACCGGGCAAAACGCGATCTTCGGGTCGGGGTGACAAGGAGACTGACTTGGTGAAACAGGCCACCGCTCTTCTGGTACTGGCGATGCTCACGCTGCCGATGACGGCGAGCGGGCCTGTTCTCGCACAAGTGCCTCCCGAAAAGGACGCAGGCTGGCAAAGCGATGTCGGTGGATTGCGCCATTTCACCGGCCTGCGCTGCCCCGACATGATCGGCGATTACTACCGCATCAAGGTGATGGAGGGTGATGCCGTCAGCCAGGCGGGATGCATCTACACCGGCCGCGACGGCATTACCGCTGTCCTGCGCAAGCACCTGCAGGGCACCGGCCGCCGCGAAGCGCTGACATTTTCCCGCAATTACAAGGCAGCCGGATTCGAACCGATCAAGCTGACGGGCGCAGCCGCCTCCGGCATCTCCTTCCGGACCCGCAACTGGACGCCGACAAGCCTGTGCGAAACGATGTGGTACTTTTCCGGTGCCACATCGGACTATACATTGTGGCTGTCCTACACGCTGCCGACTCAGGAAGTGGAGATCGGACCGGCAGTAACCGCCTTCACCATGGCGCTTGCCAACCAGAACTGACCGGCAGTCCGGCTTTTGACCCGCCGGCACACTTTCCACTTTCAAGGAACCAGGAAAGACAATGCGGCTCCTTTTGTTCAGACACGCTAAATCAGACTGGGGCGACGCGAACCTGGCCGACATCGACCGGCCTCTGAACAGCCGCGGCAAGACCGCCTCCGTCAAGATGGCCCGTTACATGAAGGAACAGGGCCTGCAGCCCAACCAGATCCTGTGCTCTACTGCACAGAGGACCCGGGAAACCTTGGCCCGCCTTCTGCCGACCCTCACACAGGAAACACAGATCCACCTGGTGTCCGACCTCTACCAGCAAAGCGAAGACGACTATGTCGGGCTGATCCGCCGCTATGGTGGCCGGGCCCAGAACCTCATGGTCATTGGCCATAACCCGGCAACCGAGGATACGGCGTTGAGCCTCAGCGGCACGGCATCCAGCGACGCGATTGCCGATATTCAGGAAAAGTTTCCGACTGGCGCTCTTGCCGTGATCGATTTCGACATTGCCGACTGGTCGGAGCTGCAGCCGAAGACCGGCCATCTGGAACGTTTCGTCAAACCACGGGACCTGAAGGAAGACCTCGACTAGAGCATCAGCCGAGTCCCGGATTGTACTTGTTCCCGCCTGCGCCTACATGAACGCGCTGGAGGCCCTTGTGAACCCATTGACGACACTTGCAGAAGAAACCCGGCTGACACTGGCCAATCTTGCCGATGCGGCAACCGACCTGGCAGTGCCGAGCGTCCGGCTGGGCGTGACCGGACTTGCGCGCGCAGGCAAGACCGTCTTTCTGACCGCGCTGGTGCACAACCTCGTTCATGGTGGCCGCCTGCCGCTCTTCAGCGCCGCTTCCGGGCACAGAATGACCGGTGCGAGGCTACAGCCGCAACCTGACGACGCCGTGCCGCGCTTCGACTATGAAGCGCACGTGCGTGCCCTGGTGAGTGAGCGTATCTGGCCGGAATCGACCCGTCAGGTCTCCGAGCTGCGCCTGACCATCGACTATGAGAGCGCCTCCTACTTCCACCGCAAGCTTGGTCCCGGCCGCCTTCATCTCGACCTGATCGACTATCCCGGCGAGTGGTTGCTGGATCTACCGCTTCTCGGCAAGGACTATGCCACCTTTTCCGCCGAGGCAATGCGGCGCGCCCGGGCGGAAAACCGGGCGGAGATCGCCGCGCCGTTTCTGAAAATCCTGGTCGCCACGGATGCGAACGCGGAGGAAAGCGAACCGGCGGCACAAGAGCTGGCGGCAAAGTTCAAAACCTATCTGGCTGCCTGCAGAGCCGACGCCCACGCCCTGTCCATGCTTCCCCCGGGACGCTTCCTGATGCCCGGGGATCTCGACGGCTCCCCGGCCCTGACCTTCGCGCCGCTGGACATTCCGGCAGACGCCGCCCCGGCAAGGACAGGCACGTTGCGGGCGATGATGGAGCGGCGATACGAGGCCTACAAGACCCACGTTGTGCGTCCGTTCTTCCGCAATCACTTCGCGCGCCTCGACCGCCAGATCGTGCTGGTCGATGTCCTTCATGCCCTGAACGCAGGGCCGCATGCGATTGCCGATCTGGAGACCGCCCTCACCGAAGTTCTCGGAGCTTTCCGTCCGGGCAAACGCAGCTGGCTGTCCTCCATCCTTTCGCGACGGATCGACCGCATCCTGTTCGCGGCGACCAAGGCAGACCACCTGCACAGATCGGATCACGACCGACTGGAGCTGATCCTGAAGAGACTGGTTGCCCGAGCAGAAGAGAAGGCAACATTCAAGGGTGCGGAGGTCGAAGTGCTGGCCATGGCTGCGGTCCGTGCGACGCGTGAGGCAACGGTCAAACATCGCGGCGAAGCTCTGCCTGCGATCCTTGGAACACCGTTGCCGGGCGAACGGCTGAACGGTGACACCTACGACGGAAAAACCGAAATCGCCATGTTTCCCGGTGACTTGCCGGACGACCCTGAATCACTTTTTGGACAAGCTGACTCAGTTTCTGAAGCACTTCGAGCAAGCTTTCAAACCGCTCAGGCAGACCTTCAGTTCCTGAGGTTCCGGCCGCCGGAACTCGACAAGACCGCAGAAGGCCTGACTTTGTCTCTGCCGCATATCCGGCTTGACCGCGCCCTCGAATTCCTGATCGGAGATCGCCTGGCATGACCGGTTCCCAGCCCCCGTCCAATCGCAAACCGACCGCCTTCCGTCTCGATGATTCCAAGGTGCGGATGACCGATGACGAAACAAGGATGCCCTCGGCCGGCGAAGCCCTGGTCACCCAGGCCTTCATTGACGACGAGGAACCTCGCCTTCCCCACGCCGCCAGCACTCCCAGATCCGGATTTCGGTTCGGCAAGTGGCTGATGATCGGCCTGTCCGGCCTCGTCTCGCTGGCTGTCGGCCTTGCGGTCGACAGCCTGATACGGGATCTCTTTGCCCGGACCGACTGGCTGGGATGGCTGGGTGTGGCTCTTGCCGTTCTGGCGGCACTTGGCCTGCTCGGCCTGGTCATTCGCGAGATCGCGGGCCTCATGCGCCTCGGCCGAATAGACCACCTGCGAGACCGGCTGCAGAGCGCGGCCGAAGCAGATGACGCGAAGGCGGCATCAGTCGGCCTGAAGGAACTGCTCACACTCTACAAGGACCGTCCCGAAACGGCCCAGGGCCGCAAGGCGCTGGCAGGGCATATGCGGGAAGTCATCGACGGCCGGGATCTGGTGAAACTGGCCGAACGCGATCTGCTCAGCCCGCTCGACCTGGAAGCCCGGCGTATCGTGATGAACAGTGCAAAGCGCGTTTCCATCGTCACGGCCGTCAGCCCACGGGCACTGGTCGATCTGCTGGCGGTCCTGTTCGAGAACCTGCGCACGATCCGGCGCCTGTCCGCCCTTTACGGCGGGAGACCCGGCACACTTGGCTTTCTGCGCCTCGCAAAACACGTCATGGCACACCTGGCAGTGACCGGCGGCATGGCAGCAGGCGACAGCCTTGCCTCGCAGGTGCTGGGTCACGGTCTGGCGGCTCGACTTTCCGCCCGCCTGGGCGAAGGCGTGGTCAATGGACTGCTCACTGCCCGCATCGGCATTGCAGCAATTGCAGTCTGCAGGCCGGCACCGTTCGTGGCCGGCACTGGACCGACCATCTCGGACTTCATGGGTGAGCTTGTCTCGTTTGCCAAAAAAGAAGACCCGGCCGACAAGTCTTAAAGTTTAGATTTCAAATAATACACGGCATGGTTACACGCGCAACGTAACCAAATCGATTGCTATTTCTACCAATGACACATAAACGTTTCATTCATTAAGGTTTCTGCGGACGAGCAGTGGCGTCTTCCTCGGAATACAACAATAATAGCCAGGTGAGACGTTAACTTGTGTAGCGACAGGCCGTTGCCAATCAAGACGAAATCCGCCCTTCAGCATCGCCGCCAACTCAAGGCTTTTCTGCTTTGCAGTTGCGCCCTGGTTTTGCTTGGTCCGGAAAAAGGCCTTGCCGGTGACATTACCATCGGCTCAGGCACCACGGTCACCACAACACAGACGCTGACGGACGTTGGCGACACCGGAACAGTCGAGAGCGGCGGCACCATCGACGTTACCGATCAGGATGGCCTTGTTCTCGGCAACGACGACCAGACAGCAACCAACAACGGCACCATCACAGTCACCAAGACAACCATTGGCACACCTAATTTTGCCGGTATTGGGTCCGATGAGGACAATGCCACCGTACACAACAACGGAACCGTTACTACCACGGGCAGCCGTGCCTTCGGCATTGCCGGTGACGGGGACGACTTCACGGTCACCAACTCAGGCACCATCACCACAACGGGTAAGGAATCCGATGCAATCTTGTCCCTTGGTGCGGACACGGACATCACCAACTCCGGCACGATTTCCACGACCGGAGAAGCTGCCTATGGCATCAATGCCGAGGGCGACCGTCCGACCGTCTTGAACTCAGGCACGATCACCACGACAGGTGACGACGCCTATGCCATCGACACCGATGAAGACGACGCGAAGATAACCAACACCGGAACGATTACAACGACTGGAGAGGACGCGGACGGCTTTGACAGCGACGGCGACGATGTCATCCTGATCAATACCGGTGTGATGACCATGTCCGGTACGCTGGCAGACGGCATCGACAATGACGGTGACCGCGCCGCGATCACCAACTCGGGCACCATCACCGTTTCGGGAGAAGACGCCAACCCGATCGAATCCAGTGGCGATGACGTCACCATCTCCAACAGCGGCACGCTACGTAACACTGGCACGATTTCCGGAGATCATGACGATGTCGGACATGGCATTGCCGTTGACGGCGACAATGTCACGATCACCAACTCCGGCGAGATCTACAGCAGCAATGGGTCCTCGATCTATGTCGATGGTTCTGATGCAACCGTTACCCTGAACAATGGCACCATACTTCAGGGTGTTCTGACCTTTACCGATCCGACCACCTCAACCCTGAACTACGCGGCCGGGCGAACGGCGATCCTGACCTTCAGCAGCATCCCGGGAACGCTGACGACAGCAGGCCTCACTTCAACGACCAACGGCAACACGATCACCATCCTCAATCCGGACGACTTCCGGCTGGACACGGTTGCCCAGACCTTCAACACCATGACGCGCGCTGTCACCGGCAGCCTTGAACAGCAGATGGACCTCAATCGACTGGGCGGCACGTCCTTCGTCGCAACCAACGGTCCGGCTCCGGAAGAGCAAAACGCCACCGCGCTTTGGGTCACGCCTCTTGGCGGTGTTCTTTCCAGGCAAGGCAGCGACGGGTTTGACCATACATTCGGCGGCATCACTGCCGGGGCTGAGAAGACATTCGCCGAAGGGCTTGCCGCCGGTGTTGCCGGTGGTTTCACCATCGGCAGGACGACCAGCGACGGCGACATTCACTCGGCCTCCAGCTACAGCATCCACGCCGGTGGCTATCTCAGCCGCTCCTGGCAGGCGACCTTTGCTCAATTCAGCCTTCTCGGCGGCTACCTGAAGAGCGATGAAGATGTCACCGTCCTCAACAACATGGTTGTCGGTGGCCTGCAGGACCTTTCCATCGACTACGACTATGTCTACGTCACGCCCTCTGCGCGCCTCGGCCATGCCTTCGCCCTGAGTGAGGGTACGCTGACACCCAGCGCTCGTGTGCGCTACTCGGGTCTCTGGCAAACGGGCGACGCCGATGAAAGCGCCACCGGCCTTTCGGTTTCCGGCCGGTCGCTGCACGTTCTGGAACTGCGCGCGCAGGCGACCTACGATCATGCCCCCATCGTCCAGAATGGCGGCACGCTCTATCTCAGTGCGAATGCGGGTATCGACGGCATCTTCACGCTAAACGACAGTGTCGACGGCACCCTGCAGGGAGCTGCCTTGAACCTGTCCGTCGACGACGACGATGCGGTGCTCCGCGGTTTTGCGGCAGCCGATGCCGTGTGGCAAGTCAATGACGGCACAAAATTTCTCGCCGGAATAGAAGGCGGTTACGACAGCGCCGATACACTATCCGCATCGGTTCGCCTGGGCGCCAAGATCAGTTTTTGAGGACTTGGGAAAGCCTCCTTTCCTCAAACGCCGTTCCGATGCCGGCCTCCACATCGTCGTGAAACCTGTTAGTCTGTCCCTGGGTCCGGATGGGCCGCGAAGCTTGCGCGAGAAAAACGGTCGTTGGGGTCAGGCAATTCGATGAAAACCGAAGAAACGTCAATTGAAGGCGTGATTGTCCATGACCTGGTTTCGCACATCGATGACCGCGGCAGTTTCACCGAAATCTACCGGGAGACCTGGCTCACCGGTTTCAAGTCGATCCAGTGGAACATCGTCACCTCGAAAGAAGACACATTGCGCGGTGTTCACGTGCACAAGGATCATTACGATTATCTGATGGTCCTGTCCGGAAAGATGCTGCTTGGTCTGCATGACATACGCCGCGACAGCCCGACCATTGGAACATCGCAGTTTCTCGATCTTTCAGCGGAAAACAGACGAGCTGTTTCAATCCCACCGGGGGTTTGCCACGGATTTTATTTTCCGCAAGCCGCGACGCATCTTTATTCCGTTTCCACCTACTTTGACCCGACGGACGAATTGGGCTGCAAGTTCGATTGTCCGGAACTGAACCTGTCTTGGCCAACGAAGGACCCCATCCTTTCCGATAGAGACAGAACAGCCGACAACTATTCGCAGATGCTTGATAAATTCTATGCGGACGCCAATGCCTGATTACGCAGTCACCTGCAATTTCACATCGCCGGCTGTTGGACACAGCCATGACTGATATCGGTCTGGTTGGCTTTGGCCGGTGGGGAAAGCTCATCTTTCGCGATCTGCGCAGCTTGGGTGTAAACGTGCATGTGGCGGTGCCCGGTTCGGACAGCCAGAACGCAGCCCGGGAGGCCGGAGCCGCTTCGGTGTGCGATAGCGCTGCCAAGCTTCCTGACTGCGCGGGATATGTCGTTGCGCCACCAACAGTGCTTCACGCAGCCTGCATCGACGCACTTGCACCGCGGAAGCGGCCGATCTTCTGCGAGAAACCGGTCACCAACGACGCACAGGCAGCGCAAAGACTTGCCGATACGCTGCAGGAACGTCTCTTCGTCATGGACAAGTGGCGCTATCATCCCGGCATTTTGAAACTTGCGGAACTGGCAAAATCCGGAGCTCTGGGCCAGATCGAAGCGGTGCGCACCTATCGGCTCGGCTGGGGCAATCCTCACAAGGATGTCGACAGCCTCTGGATCCTGATGCCGCATGATCTTTCGATCGCACTCGAAATCCTGGGAACATTGCCCAAGGCTCATTCGGCGATCGCCCAGATCCCGGGCCTGGGTGGTGAGGACCTGATTGCCCGTCTTCAAAACGATGGGGAACCGCTCACCGTCACCATGGAGATCTCTTCCCTCCATCCGGCCCCAAAACGCTCCGCCGTCGTAATCGGCAGCAAGGCGGTGGCCCAACTGGTCTCATCCTATGACGATCGCATTCTCCTTGCCCCGAGAGATCAAGGCCAGAAGCCTCAGCAAATCGAGGTTGGCACGAAAATGCCTCTTCTGGCCGAACTGGAAGCATTCGTCGCGCATCTGGAAGGGGGGCCTGCTCCAAAGTCCTCGGCTGCAGAAGGCGCATTGATCGTGAGGCGCATTGCCGAACTCAGAGCGCTCGCAGGATTGCCGTGACCCATCCGCGCTTCACCGTCCTGCTGCCGGTCAACAGACCTCCCGCGCTTCTGCCATTCGCCGTCGAGAGTGTTCTGGGCCAGTCCCTGCAAGATTTCGAACTGTTCATCGTATGTGACGGCGCCCCCCAAGAAACCGTGCAGGAAGCGGAGAAGCTGGCAGGGCGTGACGAGAGGATCCGTGTTTTTTCCTTCCCGAAGGGAGAACGGCACGGCGAAGCTCATCGGGACACGGCTCTCACGCAGGCAAACGGCAAATTTGTTGCCCAGATCGGCGATGACGACATCTGGTTTCCCGAACATTTGTCGGAACTGAGCCGCCTGCTGCAAACCTGCGACTTCGGTAATCTGCTTCAGGCTGAAATTCTGCCTGACGGGACGTTCAAGGTTCATATCGGAGATCTGTCGGACGCGGACACGCGCCGCAAGATGCTTGAGACGCGTTGGAACTTCTTCGGCCCGTCGACGGTTGGCTATTCCCTTGAGGCCTATCGGTCTCTGGATGTTGGCTGGAGCCCGGCACCACCTGACTTCTGGACCGATCTCTTCATGTGGCGGAAGTTCCTGGCACGCCCGGACTTCACCTTTGCAACACGGCCCACGGTTCAATGCATCAAGCCTTCCGCCGTGCACCGTCAGGACATGTCGCTTGCCGAGAGGCAGGGTGAAATGATGGCGCTGATGCAAAGGTTTGCCGATCCGGCGGAAAGGCAGGATTTCCAGACCAGCTGCAATGAAATGCTGATCAGCCACCTCAGGTCCGAAAGCCGGCAGCATGCGGACAACGCGGCCCGGCAGACGCAAACGGTTTCCGCCCAGCAGGGGAAGATCCGAGAATTGCAGGCCGAACTCGACCTGCAGAAACGCCGTTACGACGCAATCCTCGCCTCGTCTTCCTGGAAGATGACGGCGCCCTTTCGTAAAAGTGGCAAGCTGCTTCGCAAACTCCTGTCGAAGCGTCCTTTTTGACCCCTCGACAGGCAACTGCCGGGAACTTACCTTTCGCACATGTTCATTACCTTCTTCACCGAACTGAAATCGGCCGGCATCCCGGTCTCGCTCCGCGAATATCTGACGCTGATGGAAGCGTTGGATAAGGATCTGGCGGAAAAGAGCGTCGAGGATTTCTACTATCTCGCCCGGCTCACGCTGGTGAAGGACGAGAGCAACCTGGACAAGTTCGACCGCGTCTTCGGCCACGTCTTCAAGGGGCTCGACCTCATGAGCGAGGTTGCCACCACCGAAATACCGGAGGAATGGCTGCGCCGCCTGGCGGAAAAGCATCTCAGTGAAGAGGAAAAGGCCCAGATCGAAGCACTCGGCGGCTTTGAAAAGCTGATGGAAACCCTGCGCGAACGCCTCAAGGAGCAGCAAAAGCGCCACCAGGGCGGCAACAAATGGATCGGCACAGCCGGCACGTCGCCGTTCGGTGCCTATGGCTACAATCCGGAAGGTGTGCGCATCGGCCAGCACGAAAGCCGGCACCGTCGTGCGGTGAAGGTCTGGGACAAGCGCGAATTCAAGGATCTCGACGACACCCAGTTGCTAGGCACCCGCAATATCCAGGTCGCCCTGAAGCGACTGCGCAACTTCGCACGAACGGGCGCTGCTGAAGAACTGGACCTGGACGACACCATCCGCGCAACAGCCCACAAGGGCCTTCTGGACATCAAGATGCGGCCGGAACGCCACAACGCGGTCAAGGTGTTGTTGTTTTTCGATATCGGCGGGTCGATGGACGATCATATCCGGGTCTGTGAGGAGCTGTTTTCAGCCGCACGTTCCGAATTCAAGGTGATGGAACACTTCTACTTCCACAACTGCCTTTACGAGTATGTCTGGAAGGAAAACCGCCGCCGCCACACAGAGCGCATGCCGACGATGGACGTGCTGCACAAGTACCCTGCCGACTACAAGATCATCTTTGTCGGCGATGCGTCCATGAGCCCCTACGAGATTGCCTACCCCGGTGGCTCGGTAGAGCACTGGAACGAGGAAGCCGGAGCCGACTGGATGCAGCGGATCACCGGGCTTTACAAGAGCGCGGTCTGGCTGAACCCGGTTCGGCAGGAACACTGGCACTACACGCATTCCATCCAGATGTTGAACGAACTCATGGAAGGCCGCATGTTTCCCATGACCGTCGAAGGTCTGACGGACGCCATGAAGGAATTGGCCAGGTAGATTTTCCGCACAAAAGGCGCAGAAAGGGAACACATGGAACCGCCCCCAAAACCCGTTCACCCTTTCGCGCAACCTGTTTCCCACGCAACCACCACCGGCATGTCCGGCGGGGGATTTTACAACGCCAACTCGGCTGCCCAATGGTCTGCCATCGAAAAGATATTGCCACTGCTTGAAGAGGCGATTGCGAGCCTGCCGATTGAGGGTAGCGGTCCGGTCGGCATTGCCGACTACGGCTGCTCGGAAGGCCGCAATTCTGTTGCCGTCATGAAACACGCTCTCCCGGCATTGCTTGCACGCACCGAACGGCCGATCCAGACCATCCATTCAGACCTTCCCACAAACGACTTTTCTGAACTTTTCCGCAGCCTCAGACCGGATGGCGGCTCGGTCTTCGGGTCTGAGAGGGTTTACTCGGCCGCGATCGGTGGCTCGATGTACGATCAGCTCTGCCCGCTGCAGAGCTTGCACCTTGCCACCACCTTCAACGCCATCGGCTTTCTCTCCTGCCGCCCCGTCGACAGGTTGCCTGGCTATATCCTGCCCAACGGCCCAAGTGTGGCACGGGCAAATGGTTATGTTTCCGAAGAAGACCGGCATGCCTTTGCCGAACAGGCGAAGAACGATATCGCCCGTTTCCTCACCGTCCGCGCAAGGGAACTGGTTCCAGGTGGCAAGCTGCTGGTTCAGGTGTTTGGCTCCAAGGGCCTGGCTCGAACCTGTGATGGCCTTTATGATCTTCTGAACGACGCGGTTCTGGACTTCGTCGAGGCCGGAGACATCAGCAGGGACGTCTACGACCGGCATTACCAGCCGGTGTACATGCGAGACCTGCAAGAACTTGCAGACCCGGTCACCAACGATACGTATGGAGCTGCCGGACTTTATTCACTCGACCGGTCAATGGAGTACGAAATTGCGGTCCCGTTCGTCGACCGCTTCAAGCAGGACGGCGATCTTGACCGCTATGCCCGCGACTATGTCAATTTCTTCCGCGCCTTCACCGAAGCGGTGTTGCGCGCAGCCCTGCCTGAAAGCCCATCACGGAAGGATCTGATCAACCGAATCTTTGCAAGGGCCGAAGACCGCCTGAAGGCAGACACCAGCCTCTACCCCTTCCGCTATGCAGCCGTCGCCATGTTGCTGACGCGCAATGGCTGACGGCTGAGGTTCACCAGCCGATCGACCTTTCAAGGCCCGGCAGCATCGAACGGCCAGATCGCTGCTTGTCGCTCTAGCTGCGCAGCACCATGACCGAGCACGGTGCATGGCGGACAATGTGGGCGGCATTCGAGCCGATGAAGTAGGTCGACAGGCCCGGCTTGTGCGACGTCATCAGCACCAGGTCACAATTCGCCTTTTCGGCTTCCTCGATCACTTCATGATACACCGACCCCATACGCACGGTCACATCGACAGTGCCTTCAGGAACGTCCAGATCAGATGCGATCTTGTCGAGGATTTTCGCGGTTTCCTCGAATTCCCGCTTTTGCCAGCCTTCGGGAAGCTGACTCGCCACGAAGCTTTGAACTTCCGGGCAAACCGCCATCAGGTGGATCTTGGAGCCATAGTCGCGGGCAAACTGCGAGGCTTTGGCAAGCGCCTCCGTGGCAAAGCCGCTTTCGGCCGGGTCAACGGGAACGAGGATTTTCTTGAACATGTCTTGTCTCCCCAAAAAATCAGGTCGACTTTTTGTGCGCCCGGAAAACATGCACCGCCATGACAAGGATCAATCGGCTTCGACACCGTCAAAGTATCGGCCGGGTGTCACGCCGAAGGCCTTCTTGAAGGTCGAGACGAAGGCACTCGGCCCCTCGTAACCGAGCTTGTGGGAGACGTCGGAAACGCTTCGCCCGGACGCCAGCAACTCCAGAGCCCGGAACAGTTTCACCTGGCGGCACCAGGTACGGTAGCTGAGCCCCGTCTCCGCTTTTATGCGCCGTTCGAAAGAACGCACGGAAGTCGCACACCGGTCCGCGGCCTCGCTGAGCGAGGGAATATGTGCCGGGCATCGGACGACGCCTTCGCACAGGTCGCGCAGCCGGGCATCCTGCGGCATCGGTAGCTGCAGGGGGGCAACCGGCAGCATCTTCAACTGATCCAGGATTACCGCGGCGATCCGTGCCGCCGGCCCCTTGTCCGTCTCGGAGCGCGGATAGGACATGAACTCGAGAATGAGTGCCCTGAGCAGGGTCGTCACCTGCATCACCTGCGGTGTTTGCGGCAGATCCCTCGTGTAATCATACTGGACATAGATGTAACGCAGCTCCGTGTCCGTCAGATACCGGGTCTGGTGGCTGACCCTGGGCGGCAACCACACGGCCCGCTCGGGTGGCACGAAATAGGTGCCCATCTCCGTGTCGATGGCAATCGATCCCCTGATCACATGGAAGAGCTGCGCTGCATCATGCGAATGCCAGCCATTGTTCCGGCCCTGCAACTGGGTCCGCGCGTATCCGATAATCGGCGCGGCGACAGCCTCTTTCGGAAACTCGGCAAGTTCGGGATGAATGCTCATGCGCCGGATCGTATACCTTCACCCCGATATTGCACAGAGGGCCAATAGCACCGGAGGACTCGGCAACGCAACATAATCGCGGCAACTATGCCCAGGTCCTGCCGGAAAGGTGAAAGGCTTTCCCTGCGCCAAGCCATGATCGACAAGGATCATTTCGCGTTTTTGCCGGATGCCTAGCGCTGCACCAGCCAGAATTTGGCGTGTCGGAAACATCTCATGACAAAACAGCGCTAACACGCAAACCACAATTGGCGTTAGAAACGGCTCGCAACACTGCCGAACGTTTTCTTTTTCCACGGCCACACAATGTCTTACTTCACCCAGAATGCGCACCCGAACGAGGCGACCGGCTGGCGGTCTCCTGTGGTTCTCCTGATGATCATGGCAGGTGCCATGCAGCTCTCCTTTGCTGCCTGGTGGAACCTGATGAACAACTTCGCCGTCCAGGAGCTGGATTTCACCGGCCGGGAGATCGGCATTCAGCAATCGATCCGGGAAATCCCGGGCTTCCTGAGCTTCCTAGCGGTCTATCTCTTGTTGATGATGCGCGAGCAGACGCTCGCCTATGTGTCGCTGCTGCTCCTGGGCGTCGGCGTTGCCGTCACGGGCTATTTTCCGACCGCGATCGGCTTTTATGTAACGACGCTGATCATGTCGATCGGCTTCCATTACTACGAGACGATGGCGCAGTCGCTGTCGCTGCAATGGCTGCCCAAGGCAACGGCCGCTGCAAGCATGGGCAAGATCCTGGCCGTTGGCGCCTTCGCCCAGTTGATCGCCTATGGTGTCATCTTCCTGGCGTGGAAGATGTTCGAACTGTCCTTCACGGTGGTTTTCGCCATTGCCGGTGGTCTGACGCTGGTCGTTCTTGTTTTCCTGATCTTCGCCTATCCGCATTTCCGTGAAGGCGTGCCGCAGCACAAGAAGCTGATCCTGAGAAAACGCTACTGGCTCTATTATGCCCTCACCTTCATGGCTGGTGCGCGGCGGCAGATCTTCACGGTATTCGCCGGCTTCCTGATGGTCGAACGCTTCGGCTATGACGTTCACGAAGTTGCGGGCCTATTCCTCCTGAACGGCGCCTTCAACATGGTGCTGGCACCCAAGATCGGAAAACTGATTGTTCGCTTCGGTGAGCGCAAGGCGCTGGTTCTGGAGTATGTCGGCCTGGTCCTGGTGTTCATCTGCTATGCCTTCGTCACCAACGCAACACTGGCGGCCAGCCTTTATGTGATCGATCACGCTTTCTTCGCGATCGCCATCGCCATCAAGACCTACTTCCAGAAGATCGCCGACCCTGCCGACATCGCCCCCACCGCCGGCGTCGCCTTCACGATCAACCACATCGCTGCGGTGTTCATTCCGGTGGTATTCGGCTTCATCTGGCTGGTGTCCCCGGCTGCGGTCTTCCTGGCTGGCGCTGCCATGGCCCTGGTCAGCCTTGTGCTGGCAACCCTGATCCCGAGCAATCCGGAAGAAGGCCACGAAGTCGACTTCTGGTACCGCAAGCCTTCTGCCCAACCTGCAGAGTAAACTCTGTACCTGGACAAACCAAAACGCCCGCCGGAGTGATCCGGCGGGCGTTTTGTTTGAAATCTTGTCTGAACTGACCTGATCAGGCCTGCCGCTCAGGCACATGCACCACAAGGCCGTCGAGATCGGACGTCACCTTGATCTGGCAGGACAGGCGCGAGGTCGGCTTCACGTCGTAGGCAAAGTCGAGCATGTCCTCTTCCATCGGCTCCGGAGATCCGGTCTTGCCGCTCCAGGCATCATCTACGTAAACGTGGCAGGTAGCGCAGGCGCAAGCACCGCCGCATTCCGCTTCGATACCCTGGACCATGTTCTTGATGGCGTTTTCCATCACCGTAGAGCCTTCAGCGGCGTCAACGTCGGTCCGGGTTCCATCGGCGGTTACAAATGTGATTTTCGGCATATGTCGCGTCCAAGCCTGAATTTGCGGGTCTTCGAAGCACGACATAAAGATTTACGGCAAAAGGTCAAGGACCGTGCCATTTCCACGCGGCAATCTGCCTCTCCCGTTCTGGCCGGGGTCTGTCCTTTAACCTTCCAGAAGGTCCCGGATGTATCGGTTCGCCTCATCGACCGCCGCAATCAGGCCTTCTGTGGCCGTATCGGTGCTCGAGCGCATCTTGCCTTCCAGATTTTCGCAAACGATCGCGACCCGCTCCGCGCCGATGGCCCGGGCGGATCCTTTCAGGGTATGCACGAGGTCGAGGCGAACGGAATTGTCGGTTTCCTGTTTCAACCGCTCAAGCGTCGAGATGGACTGTGACTTGAACAGATGCAGGACCTGCACTTCTAGATCCCGGTTACCCAGCGTATTGGTTGCCAGTTGCACCAGATCGATCGGTGCCTCCGGACCGGCGCGTCCGGCGACGCGGGCCATGGAAGAAGGGGCCATAAGGGTGCTCCACATTACTCGATACCTGCCTGACGGCACCCCGCCGCAAGCTGTAGCGCCACAACAATGCGCCCCAAGCCCAAACACCCGGTTAAACCGGTTGCTCAAACCGTCCCTTTCGGCCCATGTCCCCAAAAAATTGATTTCATGGTTAATGCGTTTTAACGCAGGTTACGAAACAGGATTAAAAAAGTCCTTGCGTTTCCGCCGATTTCCTGAATCGCTAAAATTTTAATGATCTGATTCGCCGTTAACTTTTTTTGACTTTTTGACTTGCAGAAAGTGCTTCGATGGCGGCGGGCGTGAGCTTGCAGACCAGCCAGTCGGGCTTGATTGGGTTGGAAAACCAAGGCTCTGCCCAACCTGCATCGATACAGGCGCGGATTGTGCGCGCCGGAATTTCCCGGCCGTTGTCATCGAACAGAGGCAGCTTGCCCCCCGCCTGCCCGAGCCCTTTTTGCAACCACCGCTTTTGCGCAGCCGTCAACTTTCCCGCTTTGAGAGTAACTTCCAGAACCGTATTTTCAGCATCTGCCGATGCGTCAACCTGCTTTGAATCCGGCATCCAATCCGCCCCCTAAGTGACTCACGCTATTGCCGTTTCTTGTTCGTTAGGAGAGATTGTGCCATTACAGTTACTGATGCGGCAAGGTGGGGAGTGTACCGTCGAACGGAAAGTTCACGGTCGGTCAGCGGCGGCCCTCTCGCACGAACAGGTTTTGCGGCGTTGCCACAGCTGGGCAACGCTCGCAACGAGGACGCATCCGGTAGATAACTGTAAGGAGCTGCGCCAGCGGCTCTGCACGATTACCGGTGTGTAATGAGTACGGATGTGAGGCGACCCTAAATGGCAAATCCGACAAAGGCGAAAGATCCGGCAGAAGCGGCTCTCTCAGCAGTTGAAGAAGCCCTGAAACTTGATTTCGGCGGCCCGGATACCACAGAAACAACCTCCGCGGCAGAGGCTAGCCCTGCCCAGGCGGAACCGGCACGCCGGTCCCAGGGGGAAACGCGAGGCCAGTCCCAGCGCGAAGAGCAGCGTCAGTCAAGACGCCGTGGCCGCGGCGGACGCCCGCCGGCAGCCAACGACGATCGCCGGAACATCGGCAACCTGATCTACTCCTTGCAGCGCCGTCCGTCTTCAGCGCCGTTCTGGGGCGCCCTCGCCCTCAGCGCCCTTTGGGCCGCGCTTGGCAGCAGCCTCTTCATGACAGCGTTCCCCGACAAGGTCGGATCGCTGACCGATCCCCAGACGCTGCTCAGCTCTCCTGAAATGATCCTGGCCGTCGTCGGCATCGTCGTTCCGATCATCTTCTTCTTCGTCATGGCCATGATGATCTGGCGCGCGCAGGAAATGCGCATTGTCGCCCGTGGCATGACCGAAGTGGCCCTGCGTCTTGCCGAGCCGGAAGACATGGCCAAAGAAAGCATCCTCAGCGTTGGCCAGGCTATCCGCCGCGAAGTCGCCGCCATGGGCGACGGCATCGAACGCGCGATCGCGCGCGCCAGCGAGCTGGAAGTCCTTGTCCATAATGAAGTGTCTTCGCTGGAACGCTCCTATAACGACAACGAACTGAAGATCCGCGCCCTGATCGACGAACTGATCAGCCAGCGCGAGTCCATCGTCATGAACGCCGAGCGCGTGCGCGAAACCATCGCCGGTGCCCATGAGAGCTTCGCCTCACAGCTCTCCAGCACCTCCGGTGAACTCGGCAGCACCGTGGACCATGCAACCCAGCGCATGATCGATGCGGTCAACAGCCGTGTTGAAGAACTCACATCCACCGTCGACAGCCGCATCGAGTCTCTCGGTGCAACGCTGAACGCCTCCGGCAATGAACTGGTCGACAGCCTCACGGTCCGCGCGGAAGACTATGTCGCCCGCCTCTCGTCTACCGGCAACGACCTGGTCGACAGCCTGGCGGAAACCGGTTCCACCATGTGGGAAACGCTCACGGCACGTGGCAACGAGGTCAACGAACGCTTCGCGGACACCGCGAACACCTTCGTGGAAACCCTGTCCGCTCGCAGCACGACGATCAACGAGACCCTGGCAACCTCCAGCAACTCGGTGATCAACACCTTGAGCGAAAAGGCGGACGAGTTCCGGCTCACCCTGGAAACGACCGGCAACAACGTTGGCGAAGTGATCACGGCGCGCGGCGAGGAAATCAACGCCAACCTGTCGCTCACCTCCGGCCGTCTCATCGACACCATCACCTCGCGCACCGAGGAACTGGTGGCAACCGTCGACAACCGCGTCACCACACTGGACGAGTCCCTTGCCGAAACCGGCAACCGTGTGGTCGAGAGCATTTCCGAAAAAGGCCAGGCAGTTACCGACACCATCTCAATCCGGGGTGCGGAAATCGTCGAGACCCTGTCCAGCCGGTCTACGGAAGTTGCGGAAATCCTGCGTGGCACCGGCGAGAGCATCGTGGTCGATCTGTCGCTGCGCGGTGGTGAAATCGCCTCCAAGCTCGACGAAACCGCAGGGTCCCTCACCCAGACCATCTCCGTTCGCGGTGGTGAGCTGGCCGAGAAACTCGACAACATCTCCGAGCGTATCTACACCGCCATCTCCATCAACGGCAGCGAACTGGACGAACGTCTGGCTGCCCGCAGCAACGAGATGGCCACCATCCTGGAACAGCAGACCATTGGCTTCCGGGAGACCCTGGAAAGCGTCTCCGGCGAATTCTCCGCGAGCCTCGGCGACCAGACCGGTGCACTTACCCAGAAACTGGCGGAAACCGGAACCCAGCTTGCCGAACTCATCGGCAGCCGCGGCGACCGTGTAGCCGGCGACATCAACCAGATCAGCGGCAAGATCGCCGAAACTCTGGAAGTACGTGGCCAGGCGCTGCAGGACGGCCTGTCGAGCCGCCTCACCGAGCTGGAAACCATCGTCACCGATCGCGGCGGCCAGCTGATCGACGCTTTCGACACCAAGACCCTGCTGTTGTCCGAAGCGCTGGATTCACGCCTGTCCACGCTGGACACGACGTTCGCCACCCGTATCGACTCCATGGACGCCTCTCTGGGCGATCGCATCGCGACAATGGATGCATCGCTCGACCAGCGCTATTCGGCAATCGATGCAACCCTGACCGACCGTATCGCGGCCATGGATGCGACCCTCGAGCAGCGTTACACCGCCATCGACACGACCCTGACCGATCGTATCGCCACCATGGATGCGACCCTCGAACAGCGTTACACCGCCATCGACACGACCTTGACCGACCGTATCGCCACCATGGACAGCTCTCTGGAGCACCGCTTCACCACCATGGATGCGGGCCTTGGCGAGCGGATCGGCACCATGGACGCTTCGCTGGAACAGCGCTACGCCCTGATGGACGCCACCCTCACCGATCGCATCAGCACGCTGGACAATTCGCTTGAGCATCGCCTCTCGTCGATGGACAGCTCGCTCAGCGAGCGGATCTCCACGATGGACTCCTCTCTCGGCAGTCACATCAACACCCTGGACCTGACGCTCGATCAGCGGACCGCGGCCTTCGAGGCAACCCTGGAAGCCCGTACGCAGATCCTGTCCGATGCCATCGAGAATCGCACCACCGGCATCAGCGATGCGCTGGAGGAAAAGACCCGCAACATCACCGATGTACTTGCGGACCGTTCCGACGCCATCACGCTGCAGCTTGGTCAGCGCATCGAAGCGGCCGGCAATACCCTTGCGGAACGCGCCGAGGAAATCGGCCAGTCCCTGTCGCAGCGCGTTGATACAGCAACGTCTGCAATGGCTGACAAGGCCGAGCTGATCTCCGCCTCCATGACCAGCGGGACCGACCGGATCGACGAGACCCTCGATGCACGTGCCCGTCAGATCTCCGAAACCCTGATTTCCCGCACAAAGGAAATCGCCAAGGCCTTTGTCGACGGTCAGGACGAAATGACCTCTGCCCTCGACAACCGTCTGGCGGAAGCCGGCAGCGTGCTGGGCAAGCAGAGCGAGCAGCTGACGGAATCCCTGTCCGAGCGGATCGCCGAGATCAACGTCTCCCTGGGCGCCAAGGTGTTCGAGGTTGCCGAAACCCTCGACAGCCGCGCCACCCAGCTGGAAACGCTGCTGAACGAGCGTCTGGAAAGCATTTCCGGCACCCTCACCGGCGAGAGCGAGCGTGCCCGTGACATTCTCACGGCCGTTATCTCCGAAGCCGGAGCAACGCTCTCCACCGAAAGCACGCGTCTGCGTGATGTGGTTCAGGAAGCGGTCACCGCCGCTGTCCAGACCCTCTCCGACGAACGCAATCGTACGGTCGAAATCGTCGACAGTGCTCTCAGCCAGGCGACGGAGAAGCTCTCCGGTGAAGGCGATCGCATGCGCCAGATCGTCCTGGGCTCCGTCGGCGAAGCTCGCAGCGTCCTGGTTGGCGAAAGCCAGAAGGCAGCCGATGCGGTTACCTCTGCAATGAGCCAGGCTACCGGCGCAATGTCCGGTGAAAGCGGCAAGATCCGCGAGCTGGTGCTCAGCGCGGTTGGCGATGCCGCCCGTGCAATGGCCGCCGAAAGCGAAAAGGCCCGTACACTCTACGCTGGCACCCTGGCCGAGTTCTCCGGGTCTCTGACCGGCGAAAGCGACAAGGTCCGCAACGAACTGTCCGGCCTGATTGCCGAAATCTCCGGCAACCTGTCCGCCGAAAGCGAGCAGGCCCGCATGACACTGGCGAAAACGCTGGAGGAAATCCGCGGCCAGATGTCGAGCGAAGCCGGTATGGTTCGTGCCCGCGTCAACAGCGCCGTTACTGAAGCAGCAGATCTTCTGGTCGGCCGCGGCAACGAGGTCGCCAACGAACTGCTCGACAAGGCAACGGCGCTCAACGAAGCCTTCGGCGCCCGTTCCGGCGAGCTGGCGAAGATCGTCGGCACCGACGGCAACGAACTCATCAGCGCCATCGAACTGCGTGCCAACGACCTTACCGGACGCCTGTCCGAGGTCCACACGGCAATCCTGGAAGCCATCACGGTCAAGGGCCGCGATGTCACCGACACATTCGCTCATACCGGCCTCGACGCGACCCGCTCGCTGGTGGAAGCCGGCGACCGTATCGTCGCCAGCATCAACGAACGCAGCGAACAGGCAACCACCCTGCTCACCGACACCAAGCGTCGGCTGGAAGCGGACGTTACCGAGATCCTCAACAAGATCGAGACGTCCAACAGCAACCTGCAGGGCATCGTCGCGACTGCGGGCGAGAACCTCAACGAGGTTGAAGGCAACTTGGCCCGCCGCGCCGGCGAGTTCCGCTCTGCCGTCGACCGGGCGGTTTCGGAAACCAACTCCACCACGGCCCTCATCACCGAACAGGTTGCAAACCTGCGCGATGTGACGGACACCACGCTGGCGGACATCAAGAACCTCACCGGCCGCTTCGGCGACCAGTCGGAGGAACTGACCAAGGCAGCCCGTCACCTGGAAGACACCAACCGCTCCGTCGAGAGCCGTGTCTCCGAGCGCCGGACCGCAATCGAGGACGTTGCGGACACGCTTCTGGCGAAGACCGAAGCCGTCGACACGCTCATGCGCTCCTTCACCAAGACCCTGTCGGAAACGCTGGAAACGGCAGACGACAAGGCACGCGATGCAGCCAACATGCTGTCCGCGGCGGCTGAAGCAGCGTCCAAGCAAGTGTCCGAGCAGTTCGAATCCATGCGCCTCACGGCAGGCATGGAAGGACAGAAGGCCCGCGAAGCTATCCGCTCCGCACAGGACGACATCATCGCCGAGATGACCCGCACCGTTACCGAAGCGTCCGATCGCTTCAACGATGCGGCCGCCCGGATGCGCGATGTTGCCCGCGACGTTCACCGCGAGCTGGAAGCAACCCGCAGCGAACTGAAACAGGGTGTCCTGAACCTGCCGGAAGAAGCGGAAGAATCTTCCGCAGCGCTGCGCAAGGTGGTCAACGAGCAGATCCGCGCTCTGACGGAACTCTCCGAGATTGTCGCCAAGCAGTCCAACGCGCTCGACATCTCCCGGCCGCAGGCTCAGGCAGCAGTGGCAAGCGCCGCTCCTGCTCCTGCCCCGCAGCAGCAGGCTCCGGTGAACTATGCTCCGGCAGCCCCTGCCCGTCAGCAGAGCGCCCCGGCGAGCGAACCGCGTCCGGCACCGGTCACCACTCGCCGGCAGCAGCCGGCCCCTGCCGAAACCAGCAGTTCCGGTGGCAAGGGTTGGGTCGCCGACCTGCTGCGCCGCGCATCGCGCGACGACGATGCCGGTTCGGACACGGACATGAGCCGCACGCCGCTGCACACGGTTGAAAGCCTCAACTCGCTGTCGGTCGACATTGCCCGCGCCATCGATCACGAAACCTTCGTCGATCTGTGGAACCGCTACCGCAATGGCGAACGCCACGTGTTCACCCGCCGCCTCTACACGCTGCAGGGTCAGCAGACCTTCGACGAAATCCGTCAGAAGTACTCTCGCGATCCGGAGTTCCGCACTGCCGTCGAACGGTATGTGGCAGACTTCGAGCAGCTCCTGGCCCAGGTATCGCGCAACGACCGCGACAACATGCTCGGCCAGACGTACCTGACGTCGGACACCGGCAAGGTCTACACCATGCTGGCCCACGCCAGCGGCCGGCTCGACTAAGAGACGGACAGTCAGACACGAAAAAGGCGGCCACTGGCCGCCTTTTTTGTTTGCAGGGGCAAAAAACGGCCGCCGACTTCATCGCTGTACGCAAGCAACCCGTTCAAGGCCAATTACCTGCATGAGCTCAAAACGGTATCAAAATCCTCCCAAGCGAAGCAGAGCGTCGGGGGACACCCGCATTTCCGCTTGGATGGGACTGCGGGCATTCCAAAGTAACGCCCGCACCGACCCACCAACGCTCTGCAAACGAGTAGGCCCCGGGTCTCACTTCGTTCGCCCGGGGTGACGCCCTGCCTGGATTGATCCAGGGACGCAAAGCGACCGACGCCGCTTGACTTGAAGATGCAAAACGGTTGTACCGTCAAATGCAATTCACTTCAGAGGTGAAGCTTGACCTATTACGTTTACACCTGGCAAGCCGGATGAACGGCACGCTCTACATCGGGGTGACAAACGATCTTGCCCGGCGCGTTGAGGAGCATCGCGGTGGGTCAGGCGGCGATTTCACCCGCAAGCACGGCATCGGCAATTTGGTATTTGCAGAAACGTTCGACGATGTGAGCGAAGCCATCGCCATGGAGAAACGCCTCAAGAAATGGCGCAGATCCTGGAAAGTTCAACTAATCGAGAAGTCCAATCCCGAGTGGCATGATTTAATGGCACCCAAACCCCGGTGTCACCCCGGGCGAGCAGCGCGAGACCCGGGGCCTACTCGTTTGCAGAGCGTATGAGAGTTGGATGAGGCGATGCCTCTTTCAAGTCGGACGCAAGATCCGGCACGCAATGCCGTCTTAGGGCATCGCCCGGCCGCGGGAAGTCGAATGACCACCGCCTCTCAATCGCTCACCCCGTCCAGCTCGTCCGAGAGGTTTTCCCGGATCCGCCGGGTAACCGCGAGAAACCCCTCGATTTCCGCAGGTGAGAGGCCGCTGAGCATTTTCTGTTCGACGGCTTTCAGCTTGGGAGCAAGATCCTCGAAAGCCGCGCGTCCATCCTCTGAAAGCTGCAAAAGAAAACTGCGGCCGTCGGCCTCGTTGCTTTCGCGGGTCAGAAAGCCACGCTCCTCCATACGTTTCACGGCGCGGCTCACGACGACCTTGTCCATGCTGGAGCGGGCAACGATCTCGCTTGCCTGCAGTCCGCCAGAGGCCGAGCCGAGAATGGCCATGGTGCGCCATTCGGCAGGCATCATGCCGTAATCGCGCTGGTAAACCGCTGAAAGAGCCCGTGTGACGTCGGAATAAAAGACACGCACCCGGTAGGGAAAAAAAGTTTCCAGCTCGAAGTCGGGCAATCGCGTCTCCGGCGTTTCACTCGCAATCCCAATGGCTTCTTGGGTCTCGGTCTCCGGATTGGTCAGCTTGGTCATCGGCGCTCAACAGTATTGGTTAGGTCGTCTGCACGATTTTACGATTGACTTGGTTTCATGTGTAACTATTTTGTTGCATATGTAACTATGTTTGGCATCACGTTTCAAGTCCGGGATCATACCGGCAAGAACGGCCTTCATGAAATGAAGGGGAGGAGAAAATCGTGAAACAGTTGAAGTGTCTTTCCATTCTCGCAGGTGTGGCAGCGTCCGCATTGACCGGTTTCATCGCCAGCGCATCCGCCGACGAACTGGTTCTGTCGTCCTGGCTGCCGCCGAAACACCCGCTCGTTACCGACGTGATGGAGCCCTGGGCAGCAGAAGTTGCCAAGGCTACCGATGGCCGCGTAACCGTGCGCATTCTGCCCAAGCCGGTCGGCTCGCCGCCCGAGCATTTCGACCTTGCCGCCGAAGGCATCGTCGACATCACCTACGGCCTGCACTCCTTCACGCGCGACGACCGTTTCCTGCGTTCGCGCATTGGCCAGTTCTCCTTCATCGCAAACACCGCAACAGAAGGCTCCAAGGCCTATTGGGACGTCTATGGCGGTACCCTCGACGCGCAAGGCGAACACAAGGGCACCAAGCTGCTCGGCCTTTGGGTTCACGGCCCCGGCATGTTCCACAACAACCAGCGCAAGATCGAAAAACCTGAAGATTTTGCCGGTCTGAAGATCCGCACTCCGGGCGGTTATGTTGCGGACCTGTCTCAGGAACTTGACATCATCACCCAGTTCATGGGCCCGGGCGAAGTCTACGAGAAGCTGTCCCGCGGTGTCATCGATGGTGTCACCTTCCCCATGGAAGCGTTGCAGGCCTTCAATCTGACCGACTACACCAAATACTCCATGAGCCTGCCGGGCGGCTTCTACAACACCTCCTGGTTCATGGTCATGAATGAAGATGTCTGGGACGGCCTGTCGGAAGAAGACCAGGCGGCCATCGACAAGATTTCCGGTGAAGCCCTTGCCGAAATGGCCGGCGGCGTCTGGGATGGCGCGGATGCCCGTGCGGCTTCCTACATTGCCGACAAGGACATTGAGATCTACGACGCACCGGCCCCGGTTCTGGAGGCGGTCAAGGAACTTGCAGCCAAGCATGAAGCTACCTGGGCCGCTGCCGTTGCCGAAACCGGCTTTGACGGCACCGCCGCTCTGGCCGAGTTCCGCGACAAGACCGGCATCAAGCACTAAGCATGTCTGCCGAATCCAACGGCCAGGCCCCTCGCCGGATCGATACGATCCGGCGAGGGGCCGGTTTCCTGCTCGGGCTGGCCTGTTTATGTGTGCTGGCCGCCCTGATCGGGCTAACCTGTGTCGACGTCGTCGCACGCTATGCCTTCAACAGCCCCGTGAACGGTGCCTATGAGCTGACGGAGCAGCTGCTGGCCACGCTGATCTTCCTGGCCCTGCCACTGACGACCGCTGCCGGCGAACATATCGAGGTGGAGCTGCTCGACGGGCTCAAGAGCGCCCTTATCAAACGGCTCGGCACCTTGGTTGCCGCTGTTTGCACGGTCGGTGTCCTGGCCCTGATCGCGTTCAAGCTGTTCGAGCATGCCGAAAAGATGGACCGTCGCGGACAGGTGACGGATTCCCTTCAGATCCCGCTTTCGCTGATCGGTTGGCTGGGAGCTGCCTCCTTCGCGCTCTCCGCCGTCGCCGCCATAGTCTTCGCGGCCAGGCGGTTCCGCGAAAAAGCTTGATACCAGTGAGTATTGAATATGCTTGAAGCTCTGATCGGTTTCGTTGCGCTCTTCGCGCTCGTGCTTCTGCGCGTGCCCATTGCAATTGCAATGATCATCGTCGGCACTGCCGGGTTCGCGGCCCTGCGCAACTGGAATGCCGCGCTGAACCTGCTCGGAAATGCGGCCTTCGAAACCGGCCTTTCGTTCACCCTTTCGGTGATCCCGTTGTTCATTCTGATGGGCAACCTCCTGACCATTTCCGGTGTCAGCCAGTCCCTGTTCTCGACCGCTCACCACATGCTTCACCGCATGCGTGGTGGCCTTGCCATGGCGGCCATTGTCGCCTGTGGCGGCTTTTCGGCAGTTTGCGGCTCGTCTCTGGCAACGGCCGCCACAATGTCCAAGGTGGCCATGCCTTCCATGCGCAAGGCAGGCTATGCCGACAGTCTGGCAACCGGCTCCATCGCTGCCGGTGGCACGCTTGGCATCCTGATCCCGCCTTCTGTCATCCTGATCATCTACGGCCTGCTGACCGAGGCCGACATCGGCAAGTTGTTCATTGCCGGCATCATCCCAGGCCTGCTGGGCGTATTGTTCTATCTCGGCGCCATTTACGTCACGGTTCTGCTGAAACCCGAGTTTGCGCCAACCGCGTCCGAAGACATGAAGCTCGAAAAGCGTGACGTCTGGGGTGTCCTGGCAGTTGTCGGACTATTTGCCGTGATCATGATCGGCATCTACGGCGGCTTCTTCACGCCGACAGAAGCAGCCGGCATCGGTGCTGCCGCCGCCTTCGTAATCGCGCTCGTGTCCGGTGGTCTGACGTTTGAAAAGCTCTACACCGCCGCGCTCAACTGTGCGCGTACCACGGCGATGATCTTCGCGATCATCATCGGCGCGGAAGTCTTTTCCAACTTCATCAGCTATGCCGGTGTGCCTGACGCATTGTTGACCTTCGTTCAGTCGCTCGACGTCAACGCCTATGTCGTCATTCTGGTTCTGGTACTGATCTACGTGGTGCTGGGGGCAGTGCTGGAAAGCCTGTCGATGATCCTGCTGACGGTCCCGGTCTTCTTCCCACTGGTCAGCTCGCTCGATTTCGGCGGCGGTTTGCTGGCAGATCCGGAAATGGTGCTGATCTGGTTCGGCATCATCGTGGTGGTAGTCACCGAAATCAGCCTGATCTCGCCGCCGATCGGCCTCAACGTCTTCGTGCTTCGCTCTGTGCTGACAGACGTGCCGTTGAGGACGATGTTTGCCGGCATCCTGCCGTTCTGGCTGGCCGATATCCTGCGACTGGCGCTGTTGATTGCTGTTCCGCTGCTGTCACTGGCGCTCATCTGAGGCTTTACCGGCCGGTGCATGGCTAGGAAAACCGAACTCCAAAGAATTGCCGGACGGTGGCCACACCGCCCGGCATACCATTCATCAGGCCGCCAGCGCCTCTGCGTCGCTGCCGGCAGGAAGGTGGGCGGGACATGACGGATCGGTTACCGCCTGCCAGATGGCTTTGACCACATCCTCCGACCGGGTCGGTTCCTTGTCGGCATCTGCCATGAAGGCTCCCATCACTTCGTCGACAAAGGGCTTGTAGGCCACAGGTGCTTCCAATGCATCTGCCATCAACGCTCGTGCATTCGTGCCAAAGCTGGTCGAAGGTGCGCGGCCCGGCAAAACCAGCTGGACGCGGATGCCAAGCGGCGCAAGCTCCAGAGCCAGGCAATCGGTATAGGCATTCACGGCCGCCTTGCTGGCGGTATAGACCGGCAGAAGCGGCAAGGACTTCAGCGTGACACTGGACGACACGTTGACGATAACGCCCTCGCCCTTCTCCCGCATCTGCGGCAGCACCGCGCGGATCATCTCGAAAGTCCCGAAGGTGTTGGTGTCGAATATCCTGCGCACCACGTCTTCCGACGTTGCCTCGAAGGGCGACAACCAGCCAACACCAGCATTGTTGACCAGCACGTCAATCGGACCGGCGGCAGCCACGGCCTCGGCAATGCTGGTGTGATCTGTCACGTCCAGCGGCAGTATGCGCAAATTTTCGGAGGCCGGCAGCAAGGTGGCGTCGGGTTTGCGCATGGTCGCAACCACCCGCCAGCCCTCGTTCAGAAAATGCCGCGCCGTTTCCAGCCCGAAGCCGGAGGAACATCCAGTAATCATGATGGTCTTCATGACAAAGTCTCCTGTTGTTGGATGCTCCCCATATCGACACGACGGACAAAACTTTCTATCATGACAAGTCTCATTCTTTTTATCGAAAGTCCGAAATGGCAGATCCCCTGTCCGAAGTGATCACACTTCTGCGGCCCAGAGCCCCCTTCTCGAAAATCGGGGAAGCCTCCGGCCCCTTCCGGGTGCGACGGGACGATGTCAACGAAGCGTTCTATTGCCTGGTGCTGATGGGGCGGCTCAACCTGGAAGTGGACGGAAGAGCACCGGTGATATTGTCAGCGGGTGATTTTGCGCTGCTGCCCGCTGTTGGCGGACTGACTGTCACCAGTCTCGATCCTCCACCACCTCCAGGCTATTTCAGCCAGCCTGTTTACGGGGAAGATGGTGTTGTGCGCGTCGGCATGCTGGACCCGCGTGAAACCCCGCCCCAGGTTCAGCAGCTGGTTGGCCATTGCAGCTTCGGCAGTCCGGATGCCGAGCTGCTGGTCTCTCTTCTGCCGGAGATGGTGGTTGTGCGCGGCGAAGATCGTCTGGCGTCGCTGGCAGCCCTGGTACGCGACGAGGCACGGGCCGATCGCCCTGCAAGGGATGTGGTGCTGGAAAACCTTCTGCAGGTCCTCCTGATCGAGGCTTTCCGTTCAAGCGTCCAATCCACCGCTTCTACCGGGCTTCTCAGCGGCCTTGCGGATGCTCGGGTGGCCCCTGCCCTGCGTGCCATGCACGGCGCGCCGCAACAGGCCTGGTCGATCCGGGCGCTGGCCGGCGAGGCTGGCCTCTCCCGCTCCGCGTTCTTTACCCGTTTCAACCGCATTGTCGGCCTGCCGCCAATGAGTTACCTGCTCAACTGGCGCATGACGCTAGCCAAGCACATGCTGCGCTCAGGTCTCCACAGCATCGGCGAGATTTCCAGCCGGACCGGCTATGGCTCCACCAGCGCCTTCAGCACAGCCTTTACCCGGCACGTTGGCTGCCCGCCCGTCAGATACGGCAAGGCAAGTGCAACGACCTGAACCGTCTATTGTTCCGAGAACCCCTCCCAGGATGGCTTCACCCGGCGCGTAATCGGCAGAAACTGACCGGCTTCGTAGTAAAGGTTCGGCGATATGTATCGGGCGCTGACCCAACCTGTCTGCCCTTCGAACTGTCCCTGGTACCAGATGCCGACCTTGTCTCCGCGGATCATGCAACCGGTCAAGGAGAGCGTGGCGCCGGCAGGCAACATACCCAGTACCTGCCCCCCCACATCAGGGCTGGAGCGGAAATTCACATTGCTTTTCACCCGGCCGGACGGGCCACCGTTTTCGCCAGCCCAGCTGTTTTTGGAAACAAGCCTGTTGTCCGAGCACCCAAGGACGTTCCCCATCAGTCCCAGCGTTACAGGGGCTGAAAAGACTTTCCTGGAAGCACACCAGCCCTGCAAGCCACCGTTGACCTCCTCGTTTCCGGGGCCCTGTTGCAGACAAAGAGGTTTGCCGCGCCAGAGTGCAACGGATAGAGCCCCTTCTGGCGTCATCGACAGCTGGCAGGAAAACGTATCGGTATAGAGGGTTGCCGTTCTGCCTTTCAAAGCTTTCAAGTCCGAAAGCGAGAACTCCGAGTTCATGAACTGAAACAGGTCGGCGACCTCGTAGTAGGCCTTGAAGGATCGCCCTGCCACGTTGACGGTGTTGCAGATTTCGTTGGCATCGTATTCGACACCATCTCCCACATGGACAAGGTTTGCTTCAGCTTCGTTGGAAACGGGAGAAAAGCCGAGGTTCCAGGTGTTAATTCCGCCGCGCAGATAGAAGAAGCTGTCTGCCGTCGAATGCTTCAGGGCTTCCATCATCAGCTCAGGCGGATTGATGTTGAAGCCAATCAGCTTGCTGTATTGTTCGGTCACCTGGTAGCCAAAGGCCAGGATCTTGTCGATACGCTCGACCTGTGCGCCCTGATTTCCGGCCAGATATGCCATGTGAAAGCCAAGCTCCGCACCTTTTTCAACGTAGCGGGCATCGCTGGCAAAAGGGTGCACCATGTCCACGGACAGGGAGAATGCCAGAGCACAGGCAGACACACAGCTGGTATTCTTCAGCACGAAGACGCCACCAATGTCCGGATCCTGACTTTCAAGATTGTACCGGATGCTGTCAGCGATCTTGAACCCTTCGAGGAAATCGCCACCAGGACTGTTGAAAACGAGGTAGCGTATCGACGGGCCACTTATGCTGTCCAGAAAGGCAGACAACTTGCCGGCATCGCCCTTTACGATCGGGCCTGAAAGCTCGATCACATGCGTTGCCATTTCCGGTTCCGCAGGATAAAGCGCAAACTGATCGATCTGCCCAACCTCCCCGTCTTCCAAGTTCGGAAGCTGTGCCAGAACGCTGTGCGGTCCTTCAGGGGGATAGATAAGCTTGAGGCTTCTCAGGTGCGGCTCGAGATCCGGCCGCAGCCTGAAGTCGGCTGCATTTGCAAAGGGCATGGAAAACGCCCCCAGCAGAATAATGAAAAGCACGGCACCAGCCTTGCACCAGAGATCACCCGCAACTCTCGTCATGTCTCGTCTCACGTTGAACATTGGCCACCTGACTAGCAGGCAGCCGCCTTGTTCACTGCCCCCAGATAGGGAAGACGGCAACGATTATTTTTTCAGGACGCTGGATTTCAGACTGCATCAAGCAGACAAGCGCACACCGGAGAACAAGGATCATTTTCCGCCGCATGAGAGCCGGAGGCAACATGCGGATAAGGTTTCCCAATTGCGGCTGTTTAGGGTACCCGCCTCAGACGTTCTGCAGCGTCCAGGCAGCCATTTCTGCAAACACCCGGTCCGCTGAAGCGTTCATGGCCTCGACCGCCTTGTCGACGGTCGTGCTACCGGAAGACGTTTCCGCCCGGAAGACCTTGTTGGCAACTGTGCGACCGTTGCGGTCGTTGACGATGCGGGCCGAAATTTCGACGACACCTCGATTGGCACCCGCCACCTGCAGTTCGAAGGCACGTATTTCCGTCTGGAGCTGATAATCGATCAGCAGGCCGTCGCCCGGCAGGCCAACCCCGCGCAGGCGGTTGGTGTTTTGCAGGGTTTCGACCAGTTTCAGCTGCACCACGTTGGGCAGCGTGTCGGCCCAGGCAGAATCCGGGAAGTAGCTGTAGACCGGCCCCTTGTCGACAACCGCGATGTAACTGGTGTCGAGTGCTTTCAGCGCCCGGGGTGCGGAAACGAGAACCTGAACGCGGCTGGACCGGCCCTGAAGGCCACCGACGTCGGCCGCACCGATGCTGTAGTAGGCCGACGGCGCGGAACTGGCGCATCCGGACACAAGCACGCCGAGCCCGAGAGCGGTCAAGACGCCCCGGCGGGTCATGTCAGTGGTTGCCTTCGTCATACGCCCCTGCCTCTGCACATTCAGTCTCACCGGCGCCGCCCGCCGGAATATGTCGGCACATCTTCACCGCCGAAGATCACCCGGTTCGGACTGCGTTCAAAGCTTTCCGCCGCCCGCTGGATCGAGATCAGTGTCCGGTTAACCTGCGCCAGCGCCGCAGCGAAATCCGCAGAGCCCTGGGTCGCAAACTTGGAAAGCCCGCCGGCAATCGAATCTGCCCGGCTTTCAAACGCAACCGCAACCTTGCGGATTGCCTGCGCGGCCAACGTCGCTTCCTTGATCAAGCCTTCACCATCGCCGTCCACCATGGTGGAAACCTTCTCGACCAGGCTTTCGACACGCACCGAGGTGGAATTCAGCGTCGCTGTCATCTGCTTGGCATCGGTGATGATCTGATCGACGTCAGGTGTCCGCTTCGAAAGATCGTCCGTCATCTGCTGAACGTTGTCCGCAGCCTTGCGGGCACTTTCCAGGATGGCCGGAATGCCGTCTTCCGGATTTGCAAGACCTGCTGTCGCCGTTTCGACGGAACCGACGATATTCGCAACCTTTTCCGGATCCACGGCCTTCATCAGGTCATTCGCGGTCTGAAGCGTCGTCGCAAAACGTTCGGCCGCCGCCTGAACATCCGTTATCAGCGCCGCGATCCGGTCATCTTGGCCACGAACCGTCGCTGAAACCGCCTCGAAGTTCTGAACGGTGGACTTGGTGGAAGCGATGATCTCGTTGATCTGCGTCTGCTGATTGTTGAAGTTGTCGATGATACTGGAAACATTGTCGACGGCCTTGCTGACCTTCTCCGGATCGACACTCGCCACAAGCTCGTCGACCTTACCCAGCGATGCATTGAGGCTGTCGGTGAAGGTGCTGACATTGGCAACCACTTCCTCGACCTTCAGCGGATCAATGGCAGCGGCAATTTCCACGCCGCGCGTCATGATGGCATCCACCTTGACCACGACATCACGCCCGCCTTGCACGATATCCTTGATCGCGCCTTCCTGGTTCCGGATGTTTTCCACCACTGCATTGACGTTCTGCATGGTTTCGCTGGTGGAACTGATCAGCTTGTCGATGTCCCCGGTGCGCTTCTGCAGCACCTCGCCAAGGGCTGCGGCCCCTTGCACCACCTTCTGCACATCTTCAGGATCAACCGCGCCAACAATCTTGTGAACGCGATCCAGCCCTTCATTCAGGTTCACCGTGAAGGTCTGCAGTTCCTTGGCCGCGCTCTGGGCATCAGCCATCAGGAGATCGATGTCGCTGCTGGCCTTGCCGAGACTTGCGGAAAACTTGGAAAGGTCATCGACAATGGCAGTTACCTTGTCGGAAGGCACGGCAGCCAGCAGGCGTTCACCTTCCTGCACCAGCGTCTCAAGCCGGCCGGACAGGCTGGAAAACGCATCGGAAGCCTTGCCGATGCTGGCCATGAAATCCTTCACGCCATCGGAATTGGCGGCCAGCGCGGCGGAAAAGGTCTCGGCGTTGTTGACGATCTCGGTGATTGCGGGGCCGTTGTCCTTCAGCAGGTCATCGACTGTCTTCATGGTCGAATCCGCACGCTTGAGAACATCGCGGGCACCATCCACGATGTCATCGAAGAAGGACCGTTCGGCGTAGATGACCGGAACTTTGTCTTCGTCCTGGTCGTCGGCCATGCTCAGCAGAAGCGGCGATTCAGATGATCCGCCACTGAGGTCGACATAGGCGACGCCTGTCAGGCCGGTAAAATTCAGCGTTGCCTTGGTATCTTCGCGCAAGGGCGTCGAGGGCTTGATGCCAACGGTGGCCACAACCTTGGTCGGATCCCCCGGTGCAAAGTCCAGCGATTTCACATCGCCGACCTTGATGCCGTTGAAAAGCACCTGCCCCCCGACCGGAAGCCCCGTCACTGGGCCCGGATAGACGATTTTCAGTTCAACGTTCTGCCTGGATTCCGCGGTGACGGCGAGCCAATACACAAAGCCGAACGCACCGATCAGGATTGCGACCATGAAGGCGCCGATCAGAATATAGTTCGCGCGGGTTTCCATTCAGTCCAACCTATACTCGGCGCAGGGCCCGTTCACCCCTGAAGTAAGATTTAATCCAGGGATCATCATTTTTCATCATATCGTCCATCGTGCCGATGGCCAGAACCCGCTTTTTCCCAAGAACAGCAATCCGATCACAGATAGAATGCAAACTATCAAGATCATGGGTGACCATATAAACGGTCAGTCCGAGGGTCGAACTGAGATTTGCAATAAGCGAATCAAAGGCCGCCGCCCCGATCGGATCGAGTCCGGACGTCGGTTCGTCCAGAAACACCAAATCCGGGTCGAGTGCAAGGGCGCGAGCCAGGCTGGCCCTTTTGATCATTCCCCCTGAAAGTTCCGACGGCAGCTTGTCGGCGGCATCTTGCGGCAGCCCGACCAGTTCCAGTTTCAAGGTCGCCAGTTCGTCCATCAATTGCGGTGAAAGTTTCAGGTGCTCCCGCATCGGCACCTGAATGTTCTGCTTGACCGAAAGCGAGGAAAACAGCGCGCCCTGCTGAAAAAGCACCCCCCAGCGGCGTTCGATTGCGGTGCGTTCCTTCGGGCTCGCGGTCGACAGGTCGTGTCCGAAAACCGAAATCTGCCCGGTTCGCTTGGGTGTCAGGCCCAGGATGGTGCGCATAAGCACGGACTTGCCGGTTCCCGATCCACCGACGAAACCAAGCACTTCGCCCCGGCGCACATCCAGGTCGAGATCCTGCAGAATGATCTTGGAACCGAATCCAACGGTGATGTCGCGCACGGACAGGACATTGTCCGACTTCTCGCCCGTCGCGGCGGTCTCTTTTGCAGGCGTCACGCTTTGGCTTGGCGTCATCGGTCGGTCAAACTCCAATCGCGGCAAAGAATATGGCGAAGAAACCATCCACCACGATGACTAGAAAAATCGCTTTCACCACCGACATGGTGGTGTGACGGCCAAGAGATTCGGAAGAGCCTTCGACTTTCAGCCCTTCCACACAGGCGATCAGGCCGACGATCAGTGCCATGAAAGGCGCCTTCACCAGACCCACGACCAGCGTATTGATCGTGATTGCCGCCTGCAACTGGGTCAAGAAGGCGGCCGGTGGTATATCCAGATAGGCCCATGTCACGATGCCGGACCCCAGCAGCGCCGCGAGATCCGAAATGAACGTCAGGATCGGCAGCGCAATCATTAGCGCCAGAATCCTAGGCAAAACAAGGACTTCAGTCACACTGAGGCCGATGACATGCAGTGCGTCGACTTCCTCCTGCATCCGCATCGCCCCAAGTTCCGCCGTGAAGGCGGATCCCGAGCGCCCTGCCACCATGATGGCGGTCAGGATCACGCCGATTTCCCTGAGGACCAGGATGCCCGCAAGGTCGACCACGAAGATGTCGGCACCGAATTGCCTGAGGTAGAAGCCGCCCTGCTGCGAGATGATGGCACCGATGAGAAAACTCATCAGCGCGACGATCGGCACGGCTCCAATGCAGCTCCGGTCGAACTGAACCGCGATCGATATGCTGCGCAGGCGTTTGGGCTGCAGCAGAACTGTCGACAGAACCAGGCCGAGCGAGCCGAGAATATGCAGCATCGCCAGGGCGTCGTGATAGACGTCCACCATCTGGCGGCCCGTGGCTTCCAGGAAGCCGGCAATGGAAAATCCGTTCCTGTCAGGCTTGTATCTCGGAGGATGGTGGCTCTCGATTTCCTCGAACAGGGTCTGGCGGACGGGAGAGACACCGGTCAGGCCAACCTTGCGTCCCTCGAATTCCAGTCGGCCGCGCGTGCGGTGGATCAGCCAGGCGCCGCTCGTATCCAGATGCTCGATCTGGGACACATCGATGCAGGTCAGGCTTTTTTTGTCGATCGTGAGGCTGTTCAGCTCTTTTTCTGCGTCGGCGATGGTGCTGACAGTCCAGTCGCCGGAAAGGGCAAGGTATTGATGATCCGGCCCGTCTGCTTCCAGAACCATCTCCGGTGCGATGTTTTTTTCCAAGAATGCCATTCCGGCTGGCTGCCCTCTTGCCGCTGGTTCACCATCCCTCGTATACCTGATGGAGAAGTTCAATACCAACCGTCATTCACCATGAAGTTGGTAAACCCTCCAGCAGCCACTTGAAAGCTTAATCCATGGAAATTGCACGTCCTTACCTGTTGTTTCTCGGTGATGTTCCCGATGCCCTCGCCGCCAAGACCGCGATCGGCATCGTCGATTGGCGCAAGGACTGGTGCCTGGGCCAGGTCCGCATGCCCGGATGCGCCGCCGACACAGGCCTTGCCGACATGTCGATTGCAGAGGGGGCGGAAGCTGGCGCCAAGACGTTCATCATCGGAGCTGTGAATGCCGGTGGTCGCCTGCCGGAGCACTGGGTCGAATCTGTCGTCGAAGCACTCGATGCCGGCATGGACGTCGCTTCCGGCCTCCATGTGCGCCTTGCCAGCGTGCCGGCAATCAAGGAAGCCGCAGAACGGAACGGTCGCCAGCTCCATGACGTGCGCCACAGCAGCATGGCTTTTGCCACCGGCAAGGGCACCAAACGCGCCGGCAAACGAATCCTGGCCGTGGGTACCGATTGTTCCGTGGGCAAGAAATACACCGCCCTTGCCATGGACAAGGCAATGAACGACCGGGGCTATTCCAGCACCTTCTGCGCCACCGGCCAGACCGGCGTGTTCATTTCCGGCCGCGGTGTCGCACTCGACGCGGTAATTGCCGACTTCATTTCCGGAGCTGCCGAGTGGATCTCTCCGGAGACCGATCCCGATAACTGGCAGATCATCGAAGGCCAGGGCTCCCTGTTCCATCCGTCCTTCGCCGGCGTCACCCTTGGTCTGCTGCATGGCTCCCAACCGGACGGTTTCATCGTCTGCCATGAACCGACACGCACGAAGATGCGCGGCGTCGAGGCGGCACTTCCGACGATCCAGCAGGTCATCGACATGACCATTGCCTGCGGCAAACTCACCAATCCGGACATCCGCTGCGTGGGTATTGCGGTGAACACCACCGCACTCGATGACGATGAGGCCCTCGCTTACCTGGCAAAGGTCGGCGAAAAGCACGGCCTGCCGGCAACCGATCCGGTCCGCTACGGCATGGAAGCCATCGTTGACAAGGTCTCGGCGGAATTCGGTGCGCCATGAGCCTTGAGGTCAGCATCGAAGCGCAACGCTTCGAAATCGCGGGAGGTTTCAGGATCTCCCGCGAGACCCGAACCCATGCCCAGGTCGTGGTCGTCACCCTGAGTGACGGCAAGGCAACCGGCCATGGCGAAAGTGTGCCCTATCCGCGTTATGGCGAATCGCTCGAAACCGTTCAGACGCAGATCGAGGAAATCGCGCCCCTTTTGAAAAACGGCCTCAGCCGGGAACAGCTTCTGGAGGCGATGCCCGCCGGAGCAGCCCGCAATGCCGTCGACTGCGCACTTTGGGACCTGGAAGCAAAACGATCCGGAACACCGGCAACGGACATTGCCGGTGTCGGTCCGCTGAAGCCGGTCACGACAGCCTTCACCATCAGCGTCGACACGCCGGAAAAGATGGCTGAAAAGACCCGCGCTGCAGCTCACCGCCCGCTATTGAAGATCAAGCTTGCCGGGCCCGGTGATGACGAACGGATTGCCGCCGTACGCCTTGCTGCGCCTGAAAGCACCCTGATCGTCGATGCCAACGAAGCCTGGGACGAAAGCTGCTTTGAGATCAACATGGCCGCCTGCGAAGCTGCGGGCGTTGCCCTGATCGAACAACCGTTGCCGTCAAAGAACGACGGCTTGTTGGCTGGGCTCGAGCGGCGTGTGGTGATCTGCGCGGACGAAAGCCTTCATCCAGGCAAGAGCATCGATGGGCTGCGCGCAAAATATGACGCGGTCAACATCAAGCTCGACAAGGCAGGTGGTCTGACGGCTGCGCTGAAGCTCTGCGATGAAGCGCGCGCCCAGGATCTCAAGGTCATGGTCGGATGCATGCTCGGCACGTCTCTCGCTATGGCGCCTGCGGTCCTGATCGCCCAGAAGGCGGATTTTGTCGACCTCGACGGACCTCTGCTCCTGGCCGAAGACCGCTCACCGGGACTGAAATTCGAAGGCAGCACGCTCTATCCGCCTCAGCCGGAGTTGTGGGGGTAAGCGCTTCGACCTCGGAGAACAGAAAAGCGCCGGTTCCTTGTCATTGGGCCGGCGTTTTTTGTGGGTATGCATATCTGGACTATCGAAGGCGCTGAAATCCCTCTTCAGCGGGAGAATACGGACATTCCCCAACCTCACTCCGCCGCCATGCGATTTCGCAGCATTGGCGTCATCGCCAGTGTCAACAGCGTGCCGATTGCCGCAACCACGGACATCACGAAAAAGGGCCAGTCCGGATTGATCTCGTAAATGGCGCCGGAAATGCTGAGGCCGATCGCCATCTGGATGCCTACGGAAGTCGCAAGCAGACCCTGCCCCGTTCCCGCCCAACGGCTCGGCACGACTCGTGCAAGGATCGCGACGGCCCCCAGATGGGCCGCGCCGAAAGAAAGGCCGTGCAAAGTCTGCAAGGCAGCCATGGCGGGGAGCGTGTCGGCGAAGGGGAACAGCAGCCAACGCAAGGTTGCCGCTACCCCGGCGGCCAGCAGAAAGATCGGCGGATCAAACCGTTGTGCCAGTTTTCCGGCAACCGTGAACAGGGCGATTTCAGCCGCAACACCCGTCGCCCACAAGAGACCGATCGCAAAGTCAGGCACATCCATCGCCTGCCAGTAGAGCGTCCCGAAGCCGTAAAAGGCTGAATGGCTCGCCTGGTACAATCCCAGCACCATCAACAACGGCCAGAACCAGACGCTTTTGAACGGCGTGTCCTTGTGGTTGTCCGAAGTCCCGTCAGCCGCTTCGGAAGGCGTTTCACCACGTTTTTGCCGGGGAAGCGACATGGCAACAGCACCCGTTGCCAGGGACGCAAGGCCGACGGCAACCACGATGAGCCAGGACGTACCTTCCGCAGCCAGCGAACCTCCGAAGATGCTGGCAACCACGAAACCGGCTGAGCCCCATAGCCGCATGCGGGCGTAATCCGCTCCCGTATTGCGCTGGACATCCAGCGCATAGGCATCGCTGAGCGGCACCACCGGCGCATTCATGACCATGTAGCCGATCACGGCGATGGACAGGAACACAAGCCCCAGGGGCAGGAAATAAAGCCCGATGAAGGTCGCAGCCGCCAGCGAATAGATCAGGATCGACAGACGGCGCTGGCCGGTGCGGTCGGAGAGATTCGACAGAAGCGGACTTGCCGCGATCCGGGCAATCGTGCCTATCCCCAGAACAAATCCGATTTCAGCCGCTGTCAGCCCGCGAAACCCGAGCACGACCGGAATAAACGGCAGAAACAGGCCAACGCCGAAGAAATGGCTGGCGAACAGGGCCGAGACACGGCTGCTGATACTGGAACGGTCGAGCGACATGGGATACCGGGCGAAGTAGCGCCCTAAAAGGATGTTAACGTTTTCCGCCTTACCTTGGGGGCGAAGTTGTCCGTGTTACGGCAATAAACGACCCTTAGGCAAGTTGAGATTCGCGTCCACATGAAAGCGGAAGCAGCACAGGAACAGCCGGAGCTGATCGGCGAAGCCGAATACCAGACTCTCGAACAGACCCTGATGGAGTCCGATCGCGGGCGCAGGTTTCTGAAAGAGTTTCTCAATCGCAACAAGACCCCGGAAACCACCGAAATCCTGACCGCGATTGGCCGGCTAGAGAAAATGATGACCCGGCAGCGCAAGGTGCCGGATCTCGACAAGATCCGTCTCGACATTGCCGACATGCACGAGGCTATCGAGCGTACCAAGGCCGAGATTGCCAACATCAAGGCGGAAGGCGAGGAAAGCAACCGCTTTGTCGACGCCTCTCACGAACTCGATGCCATCGTCACCCAGACCGAAGGCGCGACCCAATCCATTCTGGAAGCTGCAGAGCAGATTCAGGAGAAGGCCTGGGTCCTGCGCGAGAATGGTGCGGACGATGCCGTGTGCGACGACATCGATGCCAAGGCGACCGAAATCTTCATGGCCTGTTCCTTCCAGGATCTGACCGGCCAGCGGACCAACAAGGTTGTTCAGGTACTGCGCTATCTTGAAAGCCGCATCAACCTGATGATCAACATCTGGGGCATCCAGGAGCTGGAAGCCGAAGCAACGGCTGGCCCGGTCGACACTCGTCCGGATGCACATCTCCTGAACGGCCCGCAGCTTGCGGGCGGCGTTTCCCAGAACAACGTCGATGAGCTGATGTCCGTCAGCGACGACGTGTTTGACGCCGCACTAAAGGAAACCGGCGCAGAAGCAGCCCCGGCAGAAGCTCCGAAGCATGCCAGCGAAGCTGATGTTGATGCCATCATGGCAAGCGAAGCCGACGTCGATGCCATCATGGCCGGCGGTGACGAGCCGATGGACGCAGCCGCTATCGACGACATGTTCGCCTCCGCTCCTGCTGCCGACGACGAGGAAGAAGACGACGAATTCGCCGGTGCCGACCCGGACGCCACTCTGGATGAAGCTGCCATCGAACGCCTGTTCGACAGCGAAGTGGGTGGTGGCACTCATGAAGCGGCAGACGAAGCCGAGGCCGACGCCGAATGGGAGCTGACCGAGGAAGTCAGTGAAGAAGATGGCGAAGATCCGCTGAAGCAGCTGTCCGAAGCCGAGCGCCAGGCACTCTTCAACTAAGTCTGCATCCGGCAGGATTTTCGAAAAAGGCGCCCGTTGCGGCGCCTTTTTTTGTTGCCTCTCCTATCGACTCTTGCAGATGGAACGCTACGGATTTCCGGGTTCGCAGAGCCGGGGCGCGCGAGCGGAAGACCCTTTGCCTCCGAGGTCCCGGCGCAAGGCCGGGACAGCAAGGTGGCGGTCGGCTGGCACATGTGCCAGTTGGTGGTCAGCGGCCGAAATTAATCTTGGCGAAGAACTGTTCCGCCTGCTGGCCAAGCTGGCCGGCCTGGTCTTTCAGCGCCGTCGACATGTCCTGAATGGTGCCGACAGCCCCCTCGACATTTTCGACCGACCCGCGCACAGCGGTAATCTCGTCGGTAAAGGCTTGGGTGCCCTGTGCAGCGATCTGGACGTTGGCCGAGATTTCTGCCGTTGCCGACGCCTGTTGCTCCACCGCGGAGGCAATGCCGGTCGCGATTTCGGACAGGGCACCGATTATCGAGGTGATGCCTTCGATATCCTGCACAGACTGTCTGGTCGCCTGCTGAATGCTGGCGACCTGTTCGGTGATTTCTTCCGTCGCCTTGGTCGTCTGGCTGGCGAGTTCCTTCACTTCGGCGGCGACAACCGCAAACCCGCGGCCCATTTCCCCGGCACGCGCCGCTTCGATGGTGGCGTTCAGTGCCAGCAGGTTGGTTTGTTCGGCAATTTCAGAGATCAGCCCGATCACCGATCCGACCTGATCCGCGAAGCCGGCAAGTTTCGTCACGGAAGCGTTTGTGCTGCGTGCACCTTCCACGGCCTTCAACGCCATCTCGCGGGACTGGCCTGCCTGGCGACCGATCTCGGTGATGGAAGCGGACATTTCCTCCGTTGCCGTCGCGCTTGACTGGACACCGCTTGCGGTTTCGGCAGACGTATTGTCCATCTTGACCATCCGCTCTCCGATGGAGCCCGTCTCGCGGCGCAGACTGCCCGAAGACACTTCAAGTTGTTCGGATGCCGCGCCAAGCGTGCCGACCGTACCGCCCAGAACGCCCTGGAATTCCTGGATGGCGGCCTTCAGTTCGGTCTCGCGTCCGACAGCGTCTGCCACCATTTTCTCGTGATAGGTGGAGATCGCGACATCCATGTCCAGCATGACCAGCTTCGTCATCACCTGCATGGCCCGAATGCGCTTGCCCGTCGACATGAAGCGCTTCTTCAGGACCGTCTCCGTCAGTTGCGTGAGGGCGAAGGAATAGCCACCGATGTACCAGCTGGGATCGAGGCCGATCCGCACATGTGTGAGGCCGATCTGCACAGCGCGCTCGTGGTAGGCTTCATCCGGGCCCGTTGCAAAGAGCCCTTCCCAGTGGCTCATCTGTGCCTTCACCAGGCGCGACTGCTGGTTGCCGACCAGTGCCGCCAGATGCGGCACGGTTTTAACGTGTGCGTAGAACCCGTCCAGAACGCTCGGCAAGGCTTCCTTGATTGCCGGCCACATGGACTGGGCCACAGCCCGATCCTCGTCCGTGAAACGGAAAAACTTCAGCCGATCTTTCAAGGTGTTTGTCTGCATGAATGCCTCTTGGATCAGCCGATGGAGGTCCGGTTTGACGGGCCCGTGAGCTGATCGCTCTTCAGTTGCCGGATCTCCGAGCCTCACAGTGAAGAGGCAGGAGATCCTGATTCAATAAAGCACGTGTCACCTGTTCCCTCGCGAACCCAAGTGGGCTGTTGAAAGGCACAAAAAGGCGTTCCGCGCCATGCTCGATGCATCGGTACGCTGGCAATGTTCAGGTGATGAAAGGAGAAGACGCGGCGCCGTTGCCTGGCAATCCACGCTGGAATTCAATTTTCAGCAGTCCTGTTCGCGCCGTCCCGACGAAAAGGCAAACAGGACTGCCTGGTCCGGTCTCCTCCACCCGACTTCGGCAAGTCATGCTTGTGGAACCGCTCTAGCGGGTAGCCCCCTAAAGGCGCGTTAACGGGAAAGCGCAGTCTTTAGCATTTGTGGATCGATGTTTCCGCCCGTCAAAACGATACCGACGGTCTTGCCCTTGAAAGGCAGCTTTCCGGCCAACAGTGCTGCAAGTGCAACTGCTCCGCCGGGCTCAACGACGAGCTTCAGTTCGGTGAACGCAAAGGCGACGGCAGCCAGAGCCTCCTCATCCGTGACAGTCACGCCTTCGCCCGCTACGCGGCTTAGAATTGAAAAGCCGATATCACCCGGCGAATCAGACAGGAGCGCATCGCAGACAGAGCCGGTCTTTACGGCATTGGAGAGCCGCTCACCGGCGTCAAGCGAGCGCTTGTAGTCGTCGAACAGCTCCGGTTCAGCAGTATGGAAGACCGTACCGGGCGACTTGGCTTCCAGCGCCAGGGCAATGCCGCTGGACAATCCGCCACCGCCGGTGCAGGCGAGCACATCGTCCAGATGCAGGCCCAGCGCAGCTGCCTGGGCTGCCATCTCCAGTCCGACTGTACCCTGCCCTGCGATAACACCGACATCGTTGTAGGGGTGGACAAACGTCGCTCCTGACTTGGAACACAGGTCTTCTGCAATCGCGTCACGGTCTTCGGTCTCACGATCGTAAGTGATGACGGTCGCCCCGTAGCCGCGTGTGCGCTCCAGCTTGATCCTTGGAGCGTCGGACGGCATGACGATGGTTGCGGGCATGCCGAGCAGCTGCGCGCTTGCAGCAACGCCCTGCGCGTGGTTTCCGGACGAACAGGCCACAACGCCTCTGGGTCGGTCCGCCGGCGGGATGAGGCTGAGGCGGTTGAAGGCACCGCGAAACTTGAACGAGCCGCTACGTTGCAGGTTTTCCGGTTTCACGACGACGGTTGCCCCGGTTACCTCATCCAGCAACGGATGCCTCAGGAGCGGTGTCACCAGCGCCTCGCTTCGGATCCTCTCCGCTGCGGCTTCAACATCCTCTATGGAAACGGTTTTATCAGCCAACTTCGAACCTGCTTCAGACACAGGCAGCGATTGCATATTCGTCATCGGAACTCGCTCTAAACGTCAAACAACTGCTCGGAGGCCTGCCGCAGAAGCGTACAAGGCAATGCCTAGGCCCCTTTCAGGGCCGGGTCTCGATGCAAGTGTTTTCACAGGAAAGCGGGCAGTTCCAGCGGGAACTTGTCTTGGTGTCAATTTCGTTTGCCGCACTGCGCGACGTCATCGCACATCAGGGCAGCCGCCTTATTCGGCAGCTTTTCCATGCGTCGAACGGGCGTTGTGTATGTCCTGGGCTTCAATGCAATTGTCCAGGAACTGACGTGCGCTGGCCGCCCAGGTGTAGTTCATGGCAATCGTGCGGCAATGTTCGCGTGGGATATCCAGCGCGGCTTCCGCCGCTTCGCGCAGATCTTCCGACAAGACACCCGCCCCCGTATCGCTGATGACGTCGAGCGGGCCCATTACCGGGAAAGCGGCAACCGGCACGCCGCAGGCCAGGGCCTCAAGCATAACGTTGCCGAAGGTGTCGGTGAGTGAGGGAAACACGAAGACATCCGCGTCGGAATAATGCCTTGCGAGATCCTCGCCCACCTTGGAACCGGTAAAATGCACCCCCGGGTACTCCCGGCGCAGACTGTCGAGCTGCGGGCCACCACCGACCACCACTTTCGATCCCGGCAGGTCGAGATCCAGAAACGCCTTGATGTTCTTTTCGATTGCGACCCGGCCGACATACATGAACACCGGGCGCGGCAGGTCAGCTGGCAGAACGGAACCCTCGTAAGGCTTGAACTGCTGCTCATCCACACCGCGCGACCAGCGCATCAGATTGGTAAAACCACGGTCACGCAGATCCTGCTCCAGCGACCGTGTTGCGACCATGCAGCCGCAGCCGGAATTGTGAAACCGGCGCAGCCAGCTGTAGGACCAAGTCAGCGGAACCGGCAGCCGGGCTGAAACATATTCTGGAAACCGGGTGTGGTAACTCGTGGTGAACGGACGCCCAGCCTTCTTGGCGACGCTTGCCGCCAGAAGCCCGAGCGGGCCTTCCGTTGCAATGTGCAGATGCTCGCAGCCGTAATCCTCGATCTTCCGACGCACAATGCCGCGATGGGTCAACGACAGGCGAATTTCCGGATAGGTCGGACACGGCAGCGTCGTGAATTCCTGAGGGGTCAGGAATTCCACCCGCACACCGATCTTCTCGAGTTCTTCGGCTGTGCGCTCCAGCGAGCGAACCACACCGTTTATCTGGGGATGCCAGGCATCCGTCACAATCAGAATGGAACTCATGCGGCGACCGGTGCTTCCTTGGCTTTCGCCGGCACGGCCTCCTCCTGGGTACGGTCCACCCATCGGATCACCTCAAATGTTCCATCGTGGTGCTCGGCAACCGCAGTGCAGCTTTCCACCCAGTCACCCGTGTTGATGTAGTGAATGCCGTTCATATCACGGTCCGCGGCGTGGTGAATATGACCACAAATGACGCCATCGACGCCCTGCCGGCGCGCCTCGTCGGACAGGGCTTCTTCGAAACGTCCGATAAAGCTGACCGCGTTCTTGACCTTCAACTTGGCCCAGGCGGACAATGACCAGTAGGTCAGGCCGAGACGGCGGCGGACCACATTGAGCCAGGTGTTGACGCCGAGCGCGGTCACATAGGCCTTGTCGCCAAAGAAGGCCAGCCACTTGGCATGGCGGATCACCACGTCGAACTGGTCACCATGAATGACCAGGTAGCGTTTGCCGTTGGCAGCTTCGTGAATGATGCTGTCGGTCACTTCAACGCCGCCGAAATGCGTACCGAGGAAGCTGCGCAGAAACTCGTCGTGATTTCCCGGAATATAGATGACCCGGGCTCCCTTGCGCCCCTTGCGCAGGATCTTCTGCACCACGTCGTTGTGAAGCTGTGGCCAGTACCAGGACCGCCGCAGACGCCAGCCATCGGCAATATCGCCGACCAGGTAGATGGTCTCGGCTTCATTGTCCTTCAGAAAGTCCAGCAGCATCTCCGCCTGACAACCGCGCGTGCCAAGATGGACGTCGGAAATAAACAAGGCCCGGTAATGCCGCGATGCCTCAGCGGTAGACATAGCACTTCTCCAAATTCCCTTTGGAGCGCTATAGACGCGATTCAAGTATCACTATTATGACAAACGGCGTGACTTCCCCGGGGCTGTTTGTTTTCCAGCTTAATGATTAACACCGGCACGGATCGGGTATTGGCCTCCTTCACTTCATTCCGTTGCTTCACGAACATCTTGCCGGATGCTGACCGGCTCCATATGTCCCTGACGGCATTTGACAGCATCGGGTTTTGCCAGCCACAAAGCATGTCCAACCTGCATCAAGGAGAACGTTCATGGACCTCGGCCTCAAGGGCAAAAAGGCAATCATCTGTGCGTCAAGCCGCGGCCTCGGCAAGGGCTGCGCCGAAGCACTGGCGGAAGCAGGCTGCGACATCGTCCTGAACGGACGTAACGAAACGGTTCTGGAAGAAACCCGCACCCTGCTGCAGAACCGCTTCGGCGTGAGCGTTGCCGCCATCGCAGCGGATGTTTCCACACGGGAGGGACAAGAAGCGCTTCTGGCGGCCTGCCCGGATCCGGACATTCTGGTCAACAACAATGGTGGCCCGCCCCGGCGCGACTATTCCGAGCTGGACCGTGCGGCGCTGATGGAAGGTGTGGTGCAGAATTTCGTCACCCCCATCGAGCTGATCCAGGCGGTTGTTCCCGGCATGAAGGAGCGCGGTTTCGGCCGCATCGTCAACATCACTTCGCTTTCGGTAAAGATGCCTATCGAAGGTCTCGACCTGTCCAGCGGTGCTCGCGCGGGGCTCACGGCATTCCTGGCCGGCGTCTGCCGCCAGCTTGCCCCCCACGGGGTGACGGTCAACAACTTGCTGCCCGGCAAGATGGACACCGATCGTCTGAAAGGCGGCTTCGAGCGCGCCGCGCAGCAGTCAGGCAAAAGCATCGAGGATGTCCGGGCGGCACAGGCAGCGGAAATCCCGGCAAGACGTTTCGGTTCAGCCGAGGAGTTCGGCCAGACCTGCGCTTTCCTGTGCTCCCGCCACGCCGGTTACATCACCGGCCAGAACATCCTGATGGATGGCGGGCTCTATCCGGCGGCGTTCTAAGCGTCCAAAGTCATGAAGAAAGGCCGGAGCATATGCTCCGGCCTTGTTTGTTTTTATCAGCGGGTTTCCGCTCAGTAGGTGTATCTGAGCGCGGCCGAGATGATGTTCACCTGGCTGTCGACCTTGCCTGTGTATGTACCGATATTGGAATTGTAGTCCTGGTGGTTACCCGAGATATCGATCTTGGTGTCGGCTGGTATCAGGTGTGAGTAGCCGATGTCGAAAGCGAGATTGTCCGACGGAGACCATGTCATACCGGCCGACAACCACAGACGATCGTTGTCCGGCAAACGCGTGGAACGAATGGCCTCATCGATCGGCGAAAGCTCGTAGCCGACACCTGCACGCAGGGTAACCTGCTGGTTCCAGTTGTACTCGCCACCCACCGAGAAGAACCAACCGTCGTCGTAGTTGAATTCCAGGTTTGGCAAACCGGTCGGATTGGTGGTTGCCGTGCCGCCATCACTGCTCGGATGCACTGTCTTCAGGCGGGACCAGTTGGTCCATTCAACCGTACCGGCGATCTTGAAGGTATCGTTGATGCGGTGACTTGCCGACAGAGTAACGGTTTCCGGCGTGACGACTGTCGCCTCGATGCCTGCACGATTGCCCGCGAAGGAAACCGGGGTCATGCCGGCAAAAAAGCGCCCGCCCGGGTTGCTGTAGGACCCGTCGAGATTGTTGGCGACCGCGGACCGGTAGCCAAGACCGATCTCGGTCCCCTCCCAAGGCCGCACAGTCAGGCCCGCGGTGACGCCAATGCCGTAGCCTTCCCCCTTGAACTCGGTCGTCGCCGCAGAGGTAGAGAACGGATAGGCCGATTTCAGCCGGACTTGCAGATACTGCGCCTGGACCCCGACACCGACAGCGAACATGTCGTTGATCTGATAGGCGATGGCCGGATTAACGTTGACCGAGAACACTTCGGATGACCGGGAATAATACTGGCCTGCCCAGTTCTGCTCCGGTTTGGTGCTAAGCCCGAACGGCGCATTGACGGCAAGGCCGAACACCACTTGATCATTGAAGCGGTAAGCTGTGTAGGTGGACGGTACCCAGGCATCCGATGCAATGTCGCCGCTGCCCGCTGTGCTGCTGGTCGCACCATTGACGGTTGTCAGTGCTCCGGGCGTAAAGGTTCCGTCGATATCGGACTCAGGCATGATGAAAGAACTGTGCGATTCAATCGTAAGCCCTTTGCCCGCACCAATCAGCGTTGCCGGGTTCCAGAACATCGAGGAGATGGACTCACCCGTCGTTCCGTTCCCCGCGAAAGACATTCCTTGATAATAGGCACTCTGCTCTCTAAGTGCGAAACCACCTGCGAACGCAGAACTTGCAACCATTGATAGAGCTACAGCTGTAGAAGCAAGTAGAACTGATTTCTTGTTTACCCACGGCATTGAGTTTCCTCCCATCCCCTAGCCACCGGATGCTTGATGACAACCTGAGACAGGGTTTTAGGAGAATGCCGTCCGTTTCAACTGAATATTTACGTCAGTTATGCGGTCGTTTTTTCATGCTGCAATGCGAAATGCGCGGCTTTTCTGGTAGGTATTGCTGCGTAGACATTCAAAACACTTCAAAAACGACAGGTTCAGAGTCTGTTCGTCATCACACCGACACACTTTCAGACATTTGCCTAAAAAACAGGCACTCGAAATGTCAGTTTCCGATAACGTAATTTAACAGTGAATCGTTGCGGCTTTGCCACAGGTTTCGTGACGGAATGTGGATCTTTTGTAGGACAAGTCCCTTGATATTCCTTGGTAAAAACGCCAATCACCTTTCCTAACGGAAACCGTGTCGGCACACCACTGCACGGTAGCCTTTCCATTCGAAATTGAATTTTTGTCAGGATGTTTGTCAGCAGGCGACGCCCTACCGCCCGGTCAATTACCGCTCTTCCGGCAAGGCAGGTTGCAAGCTGCGAACCGGTGGGTTGCACCGGCTCGCAGAAAGAGACGGTCCAGGACCGCACTCCATTCGTTGCTTACAGCCTCAAGCGGCAAGCCTAGCTGTCGCGAGCTTCGAGGAAGCGGCGCATGGCAACGTCACTCCAGGGGGCAAGGCGCGCCCGCGCAGCCATATGACTGTCGTAGATCCTCTGGCTAAGCGCATCCTTGCTCGCGAACTCGGACAGCACGACTGCCGAAGTCTCCCGCAAAGCATCCAGAACGTCGTCCGGATAAGGACGGACGGTAACGCCGTCCTCTTCCTGCAGAAGCTTCAGTGCGCCTGCATTCTCCCAATCGCTTTCTGCTAGCGAGCGGCCGTTTTCTGCCTTGCAGGCCTCCAGAACAATGGCGCCAAGGTCTTCCGGCAGGCCTTCCAGCGCCACCTTGTTGAAAAGCGCTTCACCGGTGCCGTTGGGTTCATGGAACCCCGGCGTGTAGTAGGACTTTGCCGCCTTCTGGAACCCCATTGCCCTGTCCGACCAGGGACCCAGGAATTCGGTGGCGTCCAGCACGCCGCTGTCCAACGCCTGGAACAACTCTGCAGGCGGCAGGCTGACAGGCGTCGCCCCAAGCCGGTGCATCACTTCGCCGCCAAGGCCCGGCATGCGGATCTTCAGCCCCTTGAGATCGTCAAGAGTGTTGATTTCGCGCTTGAACCAGCCCCCCATCTGAACGCCGGTGTTGCCGGCCATAACGGGCCTTAGTCCGAACGGGGCATAAAGCTCGTCCCAGAGCGACTGGCCGCCCCCCTGCTCAATCCAGGTGATATGCTCATGCGGCAGCAAACCAAAAGGGATCGCCGTGAAATAGACAGAAGCAGGGATCTTGCCCTGCCAGAAAAACGAGGCCGTGTGCGCCATCTGCGCCGTCCCCGCCGAGACCGCCTCGAACACGCCCAGAGCCGGCACCAGTTCCCCTGCAGCATAAAGCCGAACGCGCAGGCGACCACCGGACATCAGCTCGATCCTGTCGGCAATGCGCTGCGCCGTGACCCCGGGCCCCGGCAGGTTCTTTGGCCAGGATGTGACCATCTTCCATTCCAGCGTCGCCTGCTCCTGCGCCACCGCCGGGGCGGCCAATGCGCTTGCACCGGCGGCGGCGGAAGCCCCCAGAAGTCCGCGACGGCTGATCCGTCCGGTTTCGGTTTTTGGCTGATCGGTCATCTCACTTGCTCCAGAACGCGTGGAAATGATGGACTGGCCCGTGACCACTGCCAATGTGAAGCGTGTCGGCAGCGGCGATGGCAGCCTGAATATAGGACTTGGCGGACCTGACGGCCGCTTCCATGTCCTGCCCCTTGGCGAGACCTGAGGCAATCGCGGATGACAGGGTGCAACCGGTGCCATGCGTGTTGTCGGTCTTGATCCGCTCTGACCTGAGCCAGACCGCATTGCCGTTGCGATCCAGAAGCAGATCGGCGCTATTCGCGCCAGACCCGTGCCCGCCCTTGAGCAGAACCGCGTTGGCTCCAAGACCGAGCAGACGTTCTGCCTGCGCCTGCATTTGCGTTTCGTCAGCGGCAACATCGCCCTGCAACATGCGGGCAGCTTCATGCAGGTTCGGGGTAACAATATCGGCCAGCGGCAGCAGCAAGGCAATCAGCGTGTCGACCGCACTGTCGGCAAGCAACGGGTCACCGGAGGCAGCCACCATCACCGGGTCGAGCACAACCGGGCCTGTCTCATGTGCCCGAAGCCCCTCAGCTACCACCTCGATCGTATCGACACGCGACAGCATGCCGATCTTTGTCGCCTTGACGGCAAGGTCCGAGAAGACGGCTGTCATCTGGGCCCGCACGAACTCCGGCGGCACATCATGGATGGCGCTGACGCCGAGCGTGTTCTGCGCCGTCAGGGCTGCAATAACACTGGCACCAAAGACGCCGTTTGCGGAAAAGGTCTTGAGATCAGCCTGAATGCCGGCTCCGCCGCCGGAATCCGATCCTGCAATGGTTACCGCAATTGCGGTCATGGGAACCTCCTGGGAGTAGATGCCGAAAAGCCTGCGTCAGCCGGTCTTGAGACGGGCTTCAATGTCGCGGTCAGTCAGGCAATAGAGTGCGTCGAGCAACTCCGGCACCAGACTGCCTGGCCCGCCTGACCGGCCGGCAGCGATTTCGCCGGCAATGTTGAAGACGGACAGTCCGCAAGCAGCTGCAAGCGCCCTGTCCTTTTCGATACTCAGGAACGCCGCCAGAACCGCACCGCCGGCACAGCCGGTGGCCGTCACGCGTGACATCAGTGGATCGCCGTCGCGCAGCAGGAAATCCTCGCCGCGGCTCTCGACCCTGTCTTCTGGGCCGGTAACCGCAAAAACCGTTCCGGCCTCGATCAATGCATCAGCATCCGCCCGCTCCGGCAAGAGAGCGTTGAGTTCTTCCGGATTGAGCCGCACCAGATCCGGCTTCAGGCCCAGCAATTCGCGTGCATAGGCGCAGCGCACGGGAGACCGGTTGACGAAAACCGGATCGACACAAACCGGACGTCCGGCAGTCCTGGCAGCTTCGATCGCCAGCGGAATGGCCGCACGGCGTTCCTCGTCGAGGGTGCCGAGGTTCACCAGCAGCGCATCAGCCCCGCCGGCAAAGGCGGCAACTTCCTCCCGCGCGATGGTCATGGAAGGAACGGCACCGAGCGCAAGCAGCACATTGGCGGTGAAACTCTGGGCGACCGCGTTTGTGATGGCGTGAACGCGCGGCGTTTTCTGCCGCACCCTTTCCAGAAGGGTGAAGACCTGTTCGGCGCTCAGGGCCTGTGTGGAAGCAGCGACGGAAAGGCTCATGACGGCTCTCCTGCGACAGAAAGCCCGTTGCCGGTATTCCGGAAAAGACGTGTTGAAGGGAGTGGTGTGTGCATCATGATCTCAAATCCCTCCGCCGGTATCAGCCGGATCAGGTTCAAGGAGTTGGCAGGCCGCCTCTCAGCCCGGTCCAGGATGGCCGGGCACCCCCATGAGATGATTGCACTGCTAACAAGCCGGCCGTGCGATTGCAAGACCCGCCTTGTGCAGAGCGGCTACTCGGCAATTGACTGGCGGGAGGAGATAGGCGATGTCCTAGTCTGCTTTCGTGAATCTGTTGCCCGGCATGTTTGGCTGACCGAACAGCCCGGCTGATGGTTCAGGTGACACGTTCACCCCCTTCAAACACCAACTGCCCGGAGCGCCCCATGGTACCGTTTTTCGTGATGATCAAATGCCAGTTGGGCAAGACCTACCAGGTCGCCAATGCGATCGCCGATGCGGAAATTGCGTCCGAAGTCTACTCCACCTCCGGCGACTACGATCTTCTGGTGAAATTCTATGTCGACGACGGCTCGGACATTGGCCACTTCGTGAACGAGAAGGTCCACCCGATCGACGGCATTCAGGACACCAAAACCATCATTACCTTCAAGGCCTTCTGAACTCAGACCCGGAAATTTTCCATGAAACTCATTAAAATCGCCGCCCTTTGCCTGCCCCTCGCTCTTGCTCCGATCGGCTCGACCGCGTCCGCGCAAGGCATGCCGCCGGAGCAGATCAAGCAGATCCTGGACCTTACCAAAGCCAACTGGGTGTCATTCCGCGACTGGCAGGGCCAGGAGCTGATCTATTTCACCCACCTGGAATCCTGGAAGTGCGGCATCGACTATGTCTTCTACGGATTGAACGACGACCCGATTGAGCAGGAATGGCAACTGGAAGCCTGTGACCCGGACAACCAGAATGTCGTTCTGAAGGACAAGCCCTATCTGGAGCTGCCCCTGGGGTCGGCCCAGTCGATCAGCGTGCAGCTGATCTTCAAGGACGGCACCAAGAGCGCTGTTGAGCGGTTCGAATACAAGTCGCAGTAAGGCCGATTTCGGAAACCACCCGCATTCGCCGTCATTCCGGACAAGCGCAGTAAAGCTGCGTGCCGATCCGGGATCCAGCGCATCAGCGTGAGCAAAGCGAACTCTTCTCTCTTTGTTTAATGCCGCGCCTAAGGCGCGAAATAAGTCTGGATTCCGGATCGGTGCACAGCATTGCTGTGCTTGTCCGGAATGACGGGGAAGACAGCGGGACCTGCCCTCTTGTCTCTCCCCCTACGAACGCGAGGGCGATGACGCCCGGCGTGCCTTTGTCCGGTCCAGCCCGAGCTTGTGCTCGCGGTAGATGACGAAAATACCGGCGGCAATCACGATCAGCGCCCCCAGCACCACTGCAGGCAAAGGCGTTTCGCTGAACACTACCCAACCGACAATGATCGCCCACAGCATGTTGACATAGTCGAACGGGGCAATGGTGGAGGCATCCGCGAACCGGTAGCTCTGCGTCAGCAGGATCTGGCCGACACCGCCTGCAAGGCCGATCAGCAGAAGCAGACCTGCCGTGGGCAGGTCCGGAATGATCCAGGCCTGACCCGGCAGCAAAAAGCCCAACGGCAGCGTGAGCAGCGACAATACGGACGACATGCCCGCAAACCAGGTAACGATCGTGGACGTGCGCTCCGTCTCGCACAACTTGCGCACGGTGATCATGGCGAGCGCGGCAAAGCCGGCTCCTGTCAGGCCGATCAAGGCCCCGATCATCGAGTTGCTGTCCAACTCCGCGTCACCCAGATGCGGTGACAGCACAACCAGAATGCCGACAAAGCCGACACCTACTGCGCTCCAGCGATAGACCCGCACCTTTTCGCCAAGGAGCAGAAACGCCAGCACCACCACGAAGAGCGGCGATGCAAAGCCGATCGCCGTCGCATCCGGCAAGGGCAGCAGAGACAACGCGGTGAAGCCGCAAACCATCGCCGTCAGGCCGACGGACGCCCGGGTAAGATGTCCCAGCGGGTTGGCCGTTCGAAAGGCGAGCCCCAACTCCCGGCGCATCGCCACCATGATCAGCACCGGAAACAGCCCGAAGAAATTCCGTGCGAACACAAGCTCACCGATCGGCACCGTCTCGGCGGCGATCTTGAGGGCCGTTGCCATGACGAAGAACACCATGGTGGAGGCTACTTTCAGCGATATTCCGATAAGAGGTGCCTGCCGGGTCATCCCGGTGGGCGCCGGAGGTCCGGAGAAACGGGACTTCTGGCTCAAGAACGCCATGACAACTTCCAGGCCCGGCGCTCTTCATGAAGCCACGGGCGGTGCGTCGGACCGCGGAACCGCCGGGACAGAAAACTGGCTTGAACGTCTTGCGCAGACCTGACCTTAAGCTTGCGCCCCCGGTTCAGGAGTGGTGCCGCCGGCAACCGCGAGCTCCCGCTCGGCAATGGAGACCTCAAAGCCTTTCAGACGTTTGTAGATGGACAGGAGCTCGATGATCGTCGTCCAGGAATTCACCAGGAACTGGAAGGACGAGGACACCTGGCTGAAGGCCGTCAGGATTTGCTGCACGATACCAAAGGTGATCTTGCCCACCACAATCGTCGGAATGAGGATGAAATAGGAGAAGATGTTGTCCGACTGAAGGTAAATGCCGCGGGCCAGGTTAAAATAGAGATAGTGGAAGTAGAGCCGGAAATAGTTTTGACGGACAAAACCGAACAGCTCGCGCAAGGTCGCCGGATTGGCGCGATCTTCATGATCTTCCCCGTACACAAGTTCCTTACGGTAGGCTGCCTCAACGCGCTGGTTGTGGAACTCCAGTCCGGGCAGCTTGATTCCGACAAGGCCGAGCAAAACCGTCCCAAACAGCGACCAGATGATTGCCGCGGTGAACAATGGCGCCGGAATTTCGCCTACGATCGGCAGGGACGAGACATGACTTGAAAGCGCAAACAGCACCGGCAAGAAGGCAATCAGTGTCATGATCGAGTCGATGAATGCAACGCCAAGCCCTTCCATGATGGAAGCAAAGCGCATCGTGTCTTCCTGAATACGCTGCGAGGCACCTTCGATGTGGCGCACATTCGACCACTTTTCGACGTAGTAGTCGTTCATCGCCGTGCGCCAGCGGAAGACGTAGTGGCTGACGAAGAAGCGCGTGAAGATATAGAGAATGACCCAGACCGATGTAATCTGCGCGAAGATCAGCATCAGGTTGTAGAAGTCTGCTGCGGTGACACCGCTTTCCTCTCCATTGAGCGCGTTTTGCAGCGTATCGAAGAACGGTCTGCGCCAGTTGTTGATCGCGACTGACACCTGAACGCTGTAGTAGGTCATGAAAATGATCAGGGACGAGCCCCAGATCGACCAGATCTGCCAGCGGTGGTCGCGAGAGAACATCCACCAGAAACCGCCGAAGAGCAGCGTGCAGATGCCGTAATAGATATAGAACCAAAGAAAATCAGGTGTGACGAAATAGGGCAGCCCGATGGGTGGTTGCTCACCCTGTGGCGGCGTGCCGAAGCCCAGTGTTTCTGTCAGTCCTTCAGCAAACCCGTACCAGGCAAGGATTGCGGCGAGTGACCAGAGGAAGGCAGACAGGAAGAAAAGTTTGGGCTTGGGAAAGAAGGACTGAAACAACGGGAGGATCCTATTTCTTGAAGCGGAAGGATTCGCGCCACGCACCGATGAACCGCAAGATTGCGGCAAGAACCGGATAATTCATACGTTTATTTAAAAGAAACCACAGACACAATCTTGAGAACCGGGCTTTACCGGTGTCAACTTGCTGCCTGAAAGATAAAAGGCGCCTCGAAAGGGCGCCTTTTTCAGTTTCCGTTATTTTGCTGCCTGGATGGCTTCCCACACGCGAAGCGGGGTCGCCGGCATGTCGATCAGCTCGCTGACCCCTGCCCCGTCCTTCAGCGCCTTCTGCACCGCATTCATGACCGATGCACAGCCGCCGATGGTTCCCGCTTCACCCGCGCCCTTGATGCCCATGGCATTGGTGGTCGAAGGAACGTTGCGGGTCTCGAAGTGAATGTCCGGCAGGTCTGCTGCACGGATCATGCGGTAGTCGAGCAGCGAAGCCGTCAGAAGCTGGCCGTCTTCGTCGTAGATCGTCTGTTCGCACAGAGCCTGGCTGAGTGCGGAGGCCGCACCGCCATGCACCTGACCTGCCAGAAGAAGCGGGTTCACCGTGACACCGAAATCATCGACGATCACGTAGTTGACGATGGCAACGTCACCGGTATCCGGATCGATTTCCACCTCGCACACATGGGTGCCGTTCGGATAGGTCGCCTCGGTCTGATTGACCTCTTCGCGGGCGGTCAGAGTTTCCCCGGCGCCTGCCGCAATCTCGGCTAGTGTCACCTGCTGGTCGGTTCCGACCACACGAACCATGCCACCGTCGAGTTCAAGATCCTCGATCCCGGCCTCAAGCCGATCAGCGGCAAGTTCCTTCACCTTCTTGACCAGCGCAATGCCAGCATCGCGGACAGACGGCAGGCCGATGGGGATGGAGCGCGACCCACCCGTGCCGCCCCCCTTGCGCACCCGGTCGGTGTCGCCCTGGATAACGTCGATGTCCTCGATGGAGATGCCGAACTGTTCCGCGATGACCTGGCTGTAGGCCGTCGCATGGCCCTGGCCGTTGGTCTGCGTACCGATCAGCAACGTCAACGTACCCTTGTCGTTGAGCTCAAGGGTGGCTTCCTCGCTGCCAGGGAAGGCACAGGCCTCGATATAGGAACAGATGCCGATGCCGCGGTACTTGCCGTGCTTCGCACTGTCGTCCTGCCGGGCCTTGAAGCCGTCCCAGTCGGCAACTTCCAGCGCCTTTTGCAGATGGCCGGAAAAATCGCCGGTGTCGTACATTCGCCCGGTCTGGGTCGTGTAAGGCAGTTGCTCCGGCTTGATGAAATTGCGCCTGCGGATCTCTACCGATCCGACACCGGTTTCCTCTCCCGCCTTCTCGATCAGGCGCTCGATCAGATAGGCAGCTTCCGGACGGCCCGCGCCGCGGAAGGCATCCGTCGGCACCGTGTGCATGTAGACGCCCTCGACCTTCGCAAAGACGGCCGGAATGTCGTAGAGACCGGAGGTCATCGATGTGCCGACGAAGGGAATGAACGGGCCGAACTGGTGCAGATAGGCACCCATGGCAGCCTTGACGTGCACCTTGAGCCCCAGGATCCGGCAATCGACGTCCAGCGCCAGTTCCGCGTGGGTGACGTTGTCCCGGCCATGTGCATCCGTCACGAAGTGGTCCATGCGCTCACCCGTCCAGCGCACTGGCCGTCCAAGTTCGCGAGCCGCGACCATGCTCAGCGGGTATTCGCGGTAGCAGAACATCTTGGTACCGAAGCCACCACCGACTTCCGGCGTGATCACCTGCAGTTTGTCAGCTTCCAGATCCAGAATGCTGCAGATGATGTCACGCAGTCCGTGACCGCCCTGGGTGCCGACCGTCAGCTTGAACCGATCACTCGCAGCGTCGAATTCGGCAACGCAGCCACGCAGTTCCATGTAGTTGGCGACGATCCGGTTGTTGACGACGTCGATGGAAACGACCTTGTCAGCCTTTTCGAAGGCAGCGTCGGTCTTGGACTGATCACCCTGACCGTATGTGAAGGCAACGTTGGTGCCGAACTCCGGCCAGACCTTCACGGCGTCCGGTGCAAGGGCCTGCTCGATCCCGACGACAACGTCCAGCGGGTCGTAGTCGATTTCCAGCATCTCGGCGGCATTCCGGGCTGCGTTGACATCGTCCGCGACGATGAAGGCAATCGCATCGCCCACATAGCGTACTTCGTCGGAGCACAGGACAGGCTGATCGGGCGCTGCGAAATTGGAGCCGTCGATCTGCTTCGGACGCGCCCGGCAAGGCATCGTCCGGCCTTCCAGCTCGGCTCCGCTGAGCACCAGCCGGACACCGTCCATCTCACGGATCTCGTCTACATTTCCAAGGCTGATGCTCGCATGTGCCATGGCGGACCGAACGACGACCCCGTGCAGGCAGCCTTCCGGCATGTAATCGCCCGTATAGATGCCCTTGCCCGTTATGAGCGGCTCATCTTCCTTGCGGCGCAATGGGGCGCCAACACCGAACTTCGGAGTGACCATCTGGTTCATGAATCTGGACCTGCTTTTTTTGGGAAGACTTTCCCTTGGGAAATATCCACGCGCCGGGAGCGCCGGTTTTGTTCAACATAGTGCCCGAAAGCCGACGTGGCCAGAGGTTTGGACAATTCTGCTTCGCACAATTGTTTTTCCGGGCAAGCTGTGGGGGCTGAGACGGCTTGCTCATTCGGTGCCGGTGGCCCATCCATCAACACGAGCCAGCCCCTCCTCAGGAGCATGCGATAGGTGGGTGAGCTGCTGTACACGCGGAGAAACGCTGAAACCAAGCCGCCTCTAGATGATTTCGTCTTCGTCGAACAGCGGATCGGCCTCAAGCTGGGAAGCCAGGCTGTCGAGGGTCGTTTCAGCGTCGTATCGTTCGTTGAACTCGGCGATATGAAACAGCCCGTCCCCTTCGTTGACCACCGGAAGGTTGGTTCTGCCCACAATGAGCCCGCCCAGTTCGGCCAGCACGTTCCGTTCCTTCTCGCCGAACGGATCAGAGGTGATGCCAAGCAGCATACCGGGTTCGACAACATCGCCGACCGATTTGAACGGCCGCAACAATCCACCGGCCGGCGAACGGACCCAGTAGCTCGTCTTGCTGAGGATCGAGCGGGCCTTTGGCCGCGTGATGCCCTTGGCGCCCAACATCTTCAAGGAGCGCATCACGCGCAAGACGCCGGAAACGCCGGCCCTGATCGCCATTTCGTCAAACCGCAGGCCTTCGCCCGCCTCGAACACCAGAACGTCGGTTCCCTTCAGCTGTGCGGCCTGTCGCAAAGACCCATCACGCACCTTGGAAGTCAGGATGACCGGAGCACCGAAAGCTTTCGCGAGCGACAGCGTGTCTGCCCGTGAAGGCGAAACGCGGATCTGCGGCAGGTTGGTCCGGTGAATGGCCGCCGAATGCAGGTCGATGCCATAATCGGACCGGTTGACGATCTCGCTCATGAAAAGATGCGCCAGCCGCCCGGCCAGCGAGCCGCGCAGGCTACCGGGGAACGAGCGGTTCAGGTCACGTCGGTCGGGCAGATAGCGCGAATGGTTCAGAAAACCGAACGCGTTGACGATCGGGATGACCATCAGCGTACCCTTCAGCTTGTCCAGTTCCTGGATTTCGAGCTGTGGCGCTTTCAGGACACGGCGTGCGATCTCCACACCGATGACCTCGTCACCATGCACGGCCGCACTGACGAACATGACCGGCCCGGGTTTGCTTCCATGCAGGACATGCACGGACATCGTCACCGGCGTGTGGTCCGACAGCACGCTGACCGGCAGATCGATCGTACGCCGGGTTCCCGGTGCGATCTTGTGGTCGCCGATCTCGAAGGCTTTCACTTTTGTGGTCAACCGCGTCCCTTGGTCTTGGTTTTGCCAACCTGGGCATTCTTGGCAATAAAGTCGATGATCTTGCCGGCAACATCAATACCCGTTGCCTTTTCAACGCCCTCCAGCCCGGGCGAGGAGTTGACCTCCATCACCACCGGGCCATGGTTGGACCGCAGCATATCGACACCGCAGACGTTCAGCCCCATGGTCTTTGCCGCGCGAATGGCGGTCGAACGTTCCTCGGGAGAAATCTTGATGGCGGCCGCACTGCCGCCGCGGTGCAGGTTGGAACGGAATTCGCCCTCCGCACCCGTCCGCTTCATGGCCGCAATCACCTTGCCGCCAACCACCAGCGCACGGATGTCGGTGCCGCCGGCTTCCTTGATGAATTCCTGCACCAGGATGTTCACGTTGGCACCGCGAAACGCCTCGATCACCGACTTGGCAGACCGCTCTGTATCGGCAAGAACCACACCGATGCCCTGCGTGCCTTCCAGCAGCTTGATCACCACCGGGGCACCGCCAGCGGTCGCCAGCACTTCCTCGGTCATCTTCGGATCGTGGGCGAAGGTCGTAACCGGCAGGCCGATCCCGTCGCGGGCAAGCAGCTGCATCGAGCGAAGCTTGTCGCGCGACCGTCCGATGGCAACGGATTCGTTCAGCGGATAGACGCCCATCATCTCGAACTGACGCAACACGGCCAGACCGTAAAAAGTGACCGATGCGCCGATCCTCGGAATCACGGCGTCGAAGCCGGTCAGCTTGCTGCCGTTGTAATAGATTTCCGGCCGCCGCGAGGCGATGTTCATGTAGCAGCGCAGGGTGTTGATGATTTCCAGTTCGTGACCGCGCTCCTCGGCAGCGTCCTTCAGGCGCTTGTGCGAATAGAGCTCGGGATTCCGTGCCATCATAGCAATTTTCATTGGTTCAAGTCCCTCGGTCTCAGCCTCGTTCCGACCGGTGTTGCGACACCGAATTTTCAGTGATTGTTTCCTGCCGCTTAAACGCGCAGCTTAGGGTGTGGACCCATAAATGAAGACGAAATGGCATGAAAAATGGCAAAATCGCGTTAGGAAGTGTGCGCGGAGCGGGCTTTCTGCCCGGTCAAGCACGCTGACGACGCGCGGTGAAGCCATTTTCATGTCCTTCGGATTTGACCGGATTGGTCCTCCTCAGCGTTGCGAAAGCTTGAAAATGGGCCACATTTCCTGCGCTTCCGCGCCTTGAGGAAGACCAATCCACCTCAAACCATTTCATCTTCATTTATGGGTCCACACCCTAGTGTTTTGTTGCCAGCGCGGGCTTTCCCGCCAGGAAAGACCGGCCTGCATGCACCAGCACGTTGTGCCGCCTGATCGCCGTCCGGCCGAGGATCATGTCGAACCCCATGTTCGACCTGTCCGCCAGCGACACATCCACATGCCAGTGATGTTTTCCAAGATGAAGTAACGTCCGGATGACAATGCGCCGTTCGGGAACACCGCTGGTGTTCTTGATGTTGCGCTCGTCCAGAACCGGAACCTCCGCCCGGAAATCGCTGTGATGACGCGAGGCAGGCACCCGGAAACGTACCCAGGTCCGGCCGTCGCGTTCGAACACTTCCTGTTCTTCGGCATGGAGCGCCGAGGTGCGTGCGCCAGTGTCGATCTTGGCACGCATATCGAAAACGCCCAGTTCGGGAAGGCTCACGATTTCACGCCAGCCGATGATATCGGCAGCGGCCAAGGGACGCCCCTTCTTAGCCATTGTCATTCAAAAAAACCCTGGAGCCCCCTTGCTGGGGCCTTTCCCAAACGACCTTGTTAACCGAGCATTGCATGGCCCGCCGGAGAGCGCAACTGAGGTTGCGGTCCGGTCTGAAAACAAGATTTCGGACGCAGCTCATCATCATGATTCACATCGGCGCGCAAGCGAATTTGCGAGCGGGTGCAAAGAACGTCTGGCAGGTGCACCACCCGGATGACGCCCTACCGCTTGTACGGGTTCTTCGGGCGCCGGTCGTCAGACAGGCTGCGTCTCGTTTCGCGCGTCAACTGCTCGATGGCATCGGCAAGATGGACTTCCTGAATGTTGTAGTCACCCCGCGCCACCCGGATCTTGTGTGCTTCCAGCATGACCTCGCCCATGGCCACGCCTTCCGGTGGCACGAAGCGATAGCTGGCCAGTTCGATCAGCAGCCCGAGCGGGTCACGGAAATAGATGGAATCCATGAAGCCGCGATCCTTCGGACCGCTGTGCGATATGCCGCGTGCATCAAGCCGCTCGGCAATCTGCCGAAAGGTTGCCTGCGATACGGCAAGTGCCAGGTGGTGAACGCAGCCGATTGTCTGGGGAGCCGGCTCCGGGTCCGGTTTGCGGTCTTCGTTGGTGAAGATCGTGATGAGACGGCCATCGCCCGGATCGAAATACAGATGGCTCTGGTTTTCATTGTCCAGATTGGGCTGCTCGAACACGAAAGGCATTCCCAGCAGCCCTTCCCAGAAATCGATGGAAGTCTGCCTGTCGGCCCCGACAAGAGTGATGTGATGCACGCCCTGCGTCTGGATTTTTTCCATGGATGTCCTCCCCGTTCGGCGCAGTTTAAATTGCATCTGCTGGCGATGGCAAACAGCCGCCCTCTTTCCTTCTCGGCGAAAAGCGCTAAGCTTGTTTCAACTGCAACAAACAGCCTTATCCGAGTCTTGCCTGTGCTCCGGCTCCAATGCGCCGCCGCATCCGCATACCCTCCGGCAAGGATTCACGATGGACATGCCCACCCAACAGCCGGAGCCTTCCGAGGCAACCGGCAACCGTCTTCGGCGCAAGGTGACCAGCCTGACGGAGAACCTGCCGTCGAACACCATCGGCGCGCTCTGGATCCTTCTGGCCGCCTTTCTGTTCTCGATCATGGTCACCCTGATCAAGCTGCTCGGCAAGGACCTGACGGTCTTCCAGATCCTGGTGATCCGCCAGGGCATCATGCTTGCCATCGTTGCCCCGAAGATCCTCAGCGGATTGCCGACCTCCCTGGCAACAAAACGTCCCGGACTTCAGCTGACCCGTATCGTGGTTGCTGCGACCGCCATGCTCTGCGGCTTCACGGCCGTCATCGAACTGCCGTTGGCCGATGCCACGGCAATCAGCTTCTCCAAGACGTTCTTCCTCACGATCTTCGCCATCTGGTTGCTGGGAGAAACAGTCGGTGTGCACCGCTGGGGTGCCACCATCGTCGGCTTTCTGGGGGTTGTTCTGATGCTCCGCCCGCAAGGCGACGGGCTGATCGATCCCTTTGCGCTGCTCGCCATCGCCGGGGCGGCCTGTGCCGGCCTGGTGATGATTGTCGTCCGCCTGCTGACGCGCACCGATCCCCCGGTCACCATCCTGACCTACCAGGCTTTCGGCGTCGGTCTGATCATGATCATCCCCGCCATCCTGACCTGGCAGACCCCGACCCTGGCACAATGGGGAATTCTTCTTGGGATCGGCATCGTGTCCTGGGCGGCCCAGATGGCGAATATCCAGGCATTCCGCGCCGGCGAAGCCACCGCAATTGCCTCGCTGGACTACACCAGGCTGCTCTATGCCACCGTTTTCGGTGCGCTGGTGTTCCACCAGTGGCCGCGCGTGGAAACACTGGTGGGCGCTGCCGTCATCATCGCCGCGTCGATCTACACGGTCCGCCGCGAGGCCAAACGCGGCCAGAAACTGGCCAGGGCCTCGGACGGACGCGGGTACAATAGCTAGAGCGTTAGGCAATAAGGTCGCCTGCCGGTTCAGGAGATAATATCGCCTGCCGGCTCAGGCAAGCACGTGCCAGAAATCCAGATCGACGCTGGCGGGATCAAACAGGTTCAATAGCGGCGCACAGGCCGCGTTCGACACATAGCCTCCGCAGATCTCCCTGGCAGCACCTTCCGTTTCCACAAAGCAGATCTCCGAATAGGTATCCTCCCCTGCCCGCGCCATCAGATGCGCCCTGGTTTCCGGCAAGGGGGCAAGATACTCCCTCTCGATCCGTCCGGACGCAGCCATCAGCGCCTCTTCTGAAAAGCTGCCGTCGTCCCTAGGACGAAACGTACCGAATTCGATGGCGGAAAATCCGTCCGGCACCGCTTCGAGGTCTTTCATCAGACGGTTGAGACACAGGCGAATGCTGCCGGGCTCCAGCAGTTCCATGAATGCCCTTGAGCTTGCTGCCTGCATATGCGCCTCGGACATGGCTGCGAAACTGGCCTCGTCCCTTGCCAGAATTGCATCGGCATAACCGCCTGTTGCATTGCCTAAGAAGCAGTGAAAGGCGATGCCCGGCTGGTTGCTCAGGAATTCCTTCTGCCACAGGCGGGCGGCCGCTATCAGTTCCGGCGCACCTACGCCTGCTTTCGCCTCGTAGCGAGCAAACCCCATCACTTTCATCGGTCCCAGTTCTTTTCGCAGCATGAGATGTCCTTCCGTGTTTCTGCTGCCAGCTCTATAGAAGGCGTCAGAGACAGTTTCTGTCAGGGGGATGCGCTATGATCGTGCAAAAGAGGGCGGCAGCAAATTCCTTGCAGAAACCGGCTGGAGACCGACACCCATGCGAACCATCAGGCTGTTTTCCATCCTGGATACCCTGCGCAGCCGCAGAAACGCCGTTCCGGCCGCCATGCTTGCGGAGCTGCTGGGCGTGACGGAACGCACCATTTATCGGGACATGGCCACGCTTAAGGCGATGGGCGCGCCCATTCGCGGTGAAGGCGGTGTCGGCTACGTTCTTGAACGCGGCTATTTTCTGCCGCCAATGCAGTTCGATCCGGACGAGCTCGATGTCATCCTGCTCGGCATTCGCATGGTCAAGGCACGTGGCGACAAAACCATGCGCGAAACGGCCGAGCGGGTGCTCGGCAAGCTTGGAGCTGTTCTTTCCGAAGGCGAACGCTCGCTGAACCGTCCGTTGCTCGCGGTCGGCAAGGCCTCCTCGGCACAAGGACATGACGCCCTGTCCCCGCTGCGCGATGCCATCCGCAAACGGCGCAAGGTGCAACTCGGCTACAGCGACCTGCAAGACCGCGTCAGTGAACGCCTCACCCGCCCGCTGGGACTGACTGCCTTCGAAAGTGTCTGGGTGCTGACTGCGTGGTGCGAAGTACGGAACGGCTTCCGGAATTTCCGGCTCGATCGCATCACATCATTTGCGATCACCGACACACGGTTTCCGAAGGAGCCGGGCAAGGAATTTCAGGACTATTTGAAGACACTGTGAGGCAATCACGCCGCTTCGTTGCAACGGGTATATGCGACAGCAGTGTGATTGCTTGTCAGGTGGAAACCCGCTCTGCGTGACATGAAAATTGTGCCGGTTTAGACAGAAAGCATTGCACGGAAGCGCTCGATTGAGAGCGCTCCCAGTGTTTTCAGGAACGGAGCGCTCAGGCGCTCCGGGCTTCCGCCGCTGCCCGCTTCTGGGATTCTTCCTCGACCAGTTCCTTCTTCGACAATTTGCCGACCATGGTTTTCGGCAACTCGTCACGGAACTCATAGTCTCTTGGCAGTTCGATCGTCGACAAATGGTCCTTCAGGAAGGCCTTCATGTCATCGGCGGTGAGCGAATGGCCTTCCTTCAACTTGATGAAGGCCTTCGGGCTCTGGCCGCGATAGGCATCCGGCACGGCAATGACGATGGTCTCGTCCACGGCCTCGTGCTGGTAGATCGCTTCCTCGATGACACGCGGATAGACGTTGTATCCAGAGCACAGGATCAGGTCCTTGATCCTGTCGACCAGATAGATAAAGCCGCCATCATCCTGATAACCGACATCACCCGTATGCAGATAGCCGTCTTGTGTGATGGTCTCGGCGGTCGCGTCCTCGCGCTTCCAGTAGCCCTTCATCACCTGGGGCCCATGCAGCAGCAACTCGCCCTTCTCGCCTGCCGGAACCACGGTTTCGCGGTCCTCGATGCTCACGAAGCGGGCACTGGTCCCCGGCACCAGCCTTCCGATGGACCCCGCCCGGCGACTGTCGTCCAGCGGGTTGACCGCGGCAACTGGCGACGTTTCGGTGAGGCCGTACCCTTCCACCAGAATGCTGCCCGTGATCTTTTCAAAGCTTTCCTTGACCTCCACCGGCAAAGGCGCGCCGCCCGACAAGCAGATCCTGATGCTGGTCAGATCGTAATTCGCCGTCATGGGCGAGTTGTTGATGGCCGTGTAGATCGTCGGTACGCCCGGAAAGAGGGTCACTTTCTTGCGCTTGACCGCTTCGAGCAGTGACTTCAGCTCAAAGCGCGGCTGCAGCACCATTTCAGCGCCCAGAATGATTGACAGGTTCTGCCCCACCGTCATTGCGAAGACGTGGAAGAACGGCAGAACGCACAGCATCTTTTCTTCGCCCGGCCGCGCCTTTTCGAAGACGCAGCGCATCTGCTCGATATTGGCCGACAGGTTTCTGTGCGTCAGCATCGCGCCCTTGGGAACGCCGGTGGTACCCCCGGTATACTGCAGTACCGCAATATCGTTTGCCGGATCGATTGCGACCGGCTTGGGTTTGTCTCCCCTCGTCTGCAGGTCTTCGAAACGAATGTGGGCGTCATCACGGGGAATGTCCGCCAGTTCCTTTCGCTTGAACAGACTGAACAGCACCTTCTTGATCGTCGGCAGGCACCAGGCCATCGGGCAGACGATGATCTTGTCGAGCGCCCGTTCCCTGCGAACCTCCTCGACCTTGTCGTAGATCACCTTCAGATCCATGGTCACCATGATGCGCACATCGGCATCTCGCGCCTGGAACGACAGTTCGCGCTCGACGTAGAGCGGATTGAAGTTGGCGACCGTGGCGCCGATCTTCAGAACCGCGAAATAGAAGATCGTGTAGAAAGGTGTGTTTGGCAGGCACAGGCCGACGTGAACACCCGGGCCGACGCCCATCGCCTGCAGTCCGGCTGCCGTCCTGTCGACCAGCGCGCCGAACTCGGCATAAGTCCACACCTTGCCCATGAAATCACAGGCAGGACGGGTCCCGTATTGGGCAACGGTCGTCTCGAGATACTCGTGTACTGGACGGGGCTTGAACGCCGCGTTCCACTCCTCCGCAGTCGTCATTACGTTCTCCAACGCGTTTTATCGCTTCACTGCGCGGACGGGCCTTTATCCTGAAATTTCGTGATCCGGACAAAATCCGTACCGCGAAATGGTCCTCCTCAAGGGCCCGGCCACCAATGGGGCGTCACCTCTTTGGGTCTCTTCTGACATGACGCAACCTTCCGTTCACGTCAACTCGCGACGTAACGACACCTGGTCGTTTTTTTGCGCGTGAAGAACCATCCGCTTAAGATAAGCCAGCTGAGCCGGTTGGCAATAGAGACGTCAAATCAAAAACTTATAGACAACTCCGCAAAACAGGCGGTTTATCTCTTTGGCCAATTCCAGCGAGGTGTGTCAGCGCTATCCACAACCGTCTCGCCAAGTTCCTTGCGCAGATCGTAGCGCATGCAGCCTCTTTCCGACGACAGCACGGACACCAGTTCTTCCGCATGGGAAACGACGATCACCTGCGTCTTTTCCGCGGCCCGTGCAATCAGCCGGGCGAGAGGCTCCAGCAATGCCGGGTGGAGGCTTGTCTCGGGCTCGTTCAGCACCACCAGAGGTGCCGGGCGCGGTGATAAAAGCGCCGCCGTCAACAGGAGATACCGGAGCGTTCCGTCAGACAATTCACTGGCCCGTAGCTCGCGCAGCAGCCCCTTCTGCTGCATCAGCAGTTCAAAATAGCCGTCATTGACCGAAATCCTCACGGATGCTCCGGGGAACGCATCATCGACAGCCTCTTCCAGGGCCCGCTCGTCACCAATTTCCAGGATGGTCTGAAGAGCGGCTGCCAGATCCCCGCCATCCCCGCTCAGCACAGGTGTCCGTGTTCCTATCTTGGGAAACCGCGCGGGAGCGTCCCTGTCGGTGCGCAGGTGATCATAAAAGCGCCAGGCGCGCATGCGCTCACGCATGACCAGAAGTTCCAGACCGTCTTTCGGATCGGCGGCATGGGTCATCATGCTGTCGAATCGGGCAAGGTTCTGGAAAACCGGTATGCGCTGCCCCTGGCTGTTGAGAACCCGAACCGTCGGGCCGTTTCTGGCCGCGATCTCGTTCGAGCGGGACAAGGCTTCGCCGGCCCAAAGGGCCTCGGCCTTGATTTCCGGATCCATGGAAAACAGCGACCGCCCGGCGTCCGCCGGCAGACCGAGATCTATCGCATAGCCATAATCCTCATCGGCAAAGCCGAGCTTCAGACTGACCACGCCCTTGCGCACGGTTCCCTGAACCGGCACGTCGCCCTGTTTCATCGCCCTGGAAAAAGCTTCAGGCCCCGCCCAGAGCGTTGAATTGAGGCCACCTTCCGCAGCCAGCGAGGCTATCGCCTGGCCCTGCGAGACTTCGGCCAGCAAACGGATCGACCGGTAAAGGCTCGATTTGCCGCTGCCGTTCGCACCCGTCACCAGGGTGATGCGGTCGAGCGGCAAGACGATGTCGCGTAGCGAGCGGTATCCGGAAACGGCAAGAGTGAGGATCATCGAAAGACCTGTTTCAGCTCCCCTGATCCACCAGTTCGAGCTTGTTGACATCGAAGAAACCGAATTCGGTGATCTTCAGATGCGAAATGCCCGGCAAAGGCAGGAAGGTGTCGCGCGCATTCCGAACGCTGGAGCGAACCAGACCCATAGATTTTTGTCTTGAGGAATTGCGTCACTGCTACTTTTAGGTGCATATCTTGGTGCAATACTCGAATGAAAGGTGTTGCCTTTGTATAACCCGAAAGAAGCGGCAGAAGACAGCCACGCGCTTCACCTGGCCATCCTGTTTTTTGTAGCTAGCGCTGTCGCGATCTCAATTTATTTCCACCACGACAGCGGTTTGAAGTACTGGCTTCTGAAAGGATTTGGCGAAACCACCCCCGGCAAGGTTCTGGTCATTATCAACGACACGCCCGACGGGGACAAGGCTTGGGCGCATTATCGTTCCAATTACCGGAACACTTTCAAGAACTTCAAAAGCTGGCACGACGAAAGGATCGTCGTTGAAATCAACCCAACGAACGCACCGGCCCAAACTCTGGATTTCAGGATAAAGCCTGGGGAGATCATCCGAGAGACAGACGGCGCTCTGAACGTCACTTATTTGCCACTCAATCCGAAGATTGCCTATCCCACCCGCAGTTTGGACAGGTTTTCTCTCGACAGCCAGATCCTGTTCTGGTCCCTTGTTGCCGGAGCTGTCCTCCTGTTTCTGGCGTTGCGATCCGCGCGGAAATGGGCACGTTTTCGTGCACGTTTGCGCCAGTACTGAGCGCAAGCATCAACTACCCTGATCCACCAGTTCGAACTTGTTGACATCGAAGACGCCGAAATCGGTGATCTTCAGATGCGGAATGACCGGCAAAGGCAGGAAGGCGACCTGCAGAAACGGTTCGGCCAGCGTACAGCCGAGATCCTTGGCGGCGGCGCGCAGATGCTCCAGTTCCTCCTTCACCGTTTCGAACGGCTCCAGGCTCATCAGTCCCGCCAGCGGCAGGGCAAGTTCGGCTTTCACACCATCCTTGTCGGCAACGGCAAATCCGCCCTTCATGGCGATCACCCGGTTGACCGCGTGGGCCATGGCTTCCTCATCCGCGCCAACCACGCAGATGTTGTGGCTGTCATGGCCGACGGACGAAGCAATTGCGCCCTGTTTCATGCCGAAACCATTGACGAAACCGAGGCCGATGTTGCCAGTGCCCTTGTGCCGCTCCACGACGGCGACCTTCAGCACATCCTGATCAAGATCGGCCAGCGTCTTGCCGCCGGTCACCGGCAAGGTGCGCTTCAGGTGTTCGGTGATGATCCTGCCCGGCACCACACCGATAACGTCGGCCTCGCTGTTGCGCGCCGGTATATCGAACTTTGACGCGGTGACCTGGCCGACATGCACGCTGTCGAGGCCAACCGGCGGGACGATGGTTCTATTTGCAAATGCTTCGTCCGTCGCCAGAACACCGCCGCAGATCACTTGCGCCACACGGCAATCGGCAAAGTCGCTCAACAGCGCAATGTCTGCGCGCTTGCCCGGTGCAATCACGCCCCTGTCTTTCAGGCCGAAGGCATTGGCCGCCGACCAGCTTGCGGCCCGATAGGCGTCCAGCGGACGGATACCCTTGGCGATCAGGCGGCGGATCATGCTGTCGAGGTGGCCTTCCTCGGCAATATCGAGCGGATTGCGGTCGTCCGTGCACAGCGCGACGAAAGCCGAAACATCCGGTGTCAGGATCGGAGCCAGCGCTTCCAGGTCCTTGGAAACGGAGCCTTCCCGCATCAGGATCGTCATGCCTTTGGCGAGCTTTTCCAGCGCCTCCTCGGCGGAGGTTGCCTCGTGGTCGGTGCGGATGCCTGCGGCCAGATAACCGTTGAGGCCGATACCCTGAAGCAGAGGCGCATGGCCGTCGATATGACCGTCCTGAAAGGCGGCAAGCTTCGCCAGCACCTTGGGATCGCGCGCAAGCACACCTGGAAAATTCATAAATTCCGCAAGGCCGATCACACTTGGATGATCGCGGAACGGCAGCAGGTCCTCGATCTCCAGGCAGGCGCCGGCTGTCTCAAAAGCCGTTGCGGGAACGCAGGACGAGAGATTGACCTTGAGGTCCATCACCGTTTCCAGAGAACTGTCGAGGAAATAACGGATCCCTTCGGCACCCAGAACGTTGGCAATCTCATGCGGATCGCAAATGGCTGTGGTCACTCCGTGCGGCAGCACGCAGCGGTCAAATTCGAACGGCGTGACCAGAGACGATTCCACATGAAGATGCGTGTCGATGAAGCCGGGTACGGCTGTCAGTCCCGAACCGTCGATCGTTTCGGCCGCTTCATACTGCCCGTGTGTGCCGACGATCCTGTCACCGACGATCGCAATATCCGTTTCGACAGTGGATCCATCGACAACGCTGAACAGGCTGACATTCTTTATCACCAGATCGGCAGGGCGTTCCCCTGCTCCAGCGGCAATCGCCCGTTCAAGAAACGCTTCGTCATGTGTGGCCGGCATTTTTTGTCTCCGATTCTCGTCCCTCCCCGACAATACGGATGTTGAAAGCTCCGGCAACGATTTCGCGAAGGTGTGTTAGGATATCCTGCACGAAAGAGCTGAAATACGGATCGCCCGTCAATCCCGTGCGCACCCAGGCTGCGCGGATGTGCCAGACCGGCCCGTGCCGGAAAAATGTTACCGAGGCAGGCGAGAATTTTTCGTGTTGTTGCGCAGAGACTTACCGCGCCACAATATCGAAAACGTGCGTTGCAAAACAGATTGCGATTGACAGCCGGGCCACTTGGGCGAATAATTTTATCAAACTTATTTATTCTGATGCCGCCGACGAGAGCAGGCAGTTCCTGGGGAGGAGCAAGACCGGTGGAGGACACGCCAAAAAGCGGCCGTGGTTCGAATTCCGCGCAATTGCGTCGGTACAACGAACGCATCGTACTTCAGATCCTTCGGCGTGCCGGTGAGGCCTCCAAGGCGGAACTTGCCCGGGCGGTCCAACTGACCAACGCGGCCATCGGCGCCATCATCCAGAACCTCATCGAGGAAGGGTTGATCGTGGAAGCCGGCAAGCGCCACGACGGCAGCCGCGGGCAACCGGCAACCATTCTCCGGCTTGCCCCGCGCGGCGCCTATTCCTTCGGGGTGCGGCTGGACCGGACCAACATGGAAACCGTGTTGATGGATTTTTCCGGCCAGCTGATTGCCCGCCGGCTTCATGACATGATCCTGCCTGCGCCCGAAGAGGCCATGGAAATCCTCAAGGACGATCTGGAATTCCTGCGCCAGCATCTGAGCAAGGAAGACCAGTCCCGCATCACCGGCATTGGCTTGGCGCAACCGTTCAACCTCGGTGCCTGGCTGCATGAACTGGGCCTGCCCCAGGCCGATTTCATGAAGTGGGAAGACTTCGACCTGACCGACGCCCTTGAAAAGGCAACCGGCCTGCCGGTGTTCAGCGAGAACGACGGCACGGCAGCCGCGGTGGCCGAACTCTTCTACGGTCTGGGCCGGCAAAACGACAATTTCGTCTATCTTTTCCTTGGACCTGCGATCGGTGGCGGCCTGATCCTGAAGGGCGATGTCGTGCGCGGTGTATCCGGCAACGCAGGCGACGTCGCCATGATCCCCGTCCCGCCAAGCACGTTGACCACCGCACCAAAGGCCCGCAATTCCTGGGACCTGCTGCTGACCCGCGCATCGCTGGTGGCACTCGCCCGGCACATGTCGCCGGAAGATTTTCCAAAGCTCAACCGTTCCGATTTGCAGCACGCGGTTGAAACCGGAGATCCGAAATACACCGAGTGGCTGGAAGACTGCGCCGAAGCGCTCGCACTTGCCCTGCGCTCGGCCTATGCGCTTCTGGATGTTCCGCTGGTCGTCCTCGACGGCGACCTTGGTGGCCCGTTCCCGGAAACGTTCCGGGCCGCCTTGAAGAAGGCCGTGGAAAAGGCCGCGCCTGAGAAACGCCATTCACCCGACATCGAAATCGGCAGCTTTGGCCACGACGCAGGCGCCATCGGCGCAGCCAGCCTGCCGCAATTCTTCAATTTCTCGCCCAGGGCAGCAATCCTGACGGGCGGGAAAGACACCGGACCCGCCGGGGCTGGCAGCTCGGAGGATAGAGCCAGCTTTCCGGCACGGGCAGCACGGTTGGGGTCACATCTGGCCACACCCAACCGTTCAACCTGAATTGGCCAGGGAGGAAAAACGCAAATGATCCGCAAACTACTCGCGACCGGTTCCGTTCTCGCCGCCATGGCTGCCACTCCGGCAGTCGCAGCAGACATCTCCGCCTGCCTAATCACCAAGACGGACACCAACCCGTTCTTCGTGAAAATGAAGGAAGGCGCTACCGCAAAGGCTGAAGAACTCGGCATCGAACTGAAGTCCTTCGCAGGCAAGATCGACGGCGACCATGAAACCCAGGTGGCAGCGATCGAAACCTGCATTGCTGACGGTGCCAAGGGCATTCTGCTGACCGCATCCGACACGTCGTCCATCGTGCCGGCTGTCCAGCAGGCGCGCGACGCCGGCCTTCTGGTGATTGCACTCGACACGCCGCTCGATCCCATCGACGCAGCCGACGCAACCTTCGCCACCGACAACTTCAAGGCAGGTGAGCTGATCGGCCAGTGGGCCGCGGCCAGCCTGGGCGACGAGGCAGCCAATGCCAAGATCGCCATGCTTGATCTCGGCATCAGCCAGCCAACCGTCGGCGTGCTGCGTGACCAGGGCTTCCTGCAGGGCTTCGGCATCGAGCTTGGCGACCCGAACAAGTGGGGTGACGAAACCGATCCGCGCATCGTCGGCAACGACGTGACCGCAGGCAACGAGGAAGGCGGTCGCAAGGCCATGGAAAACCTGCTCGCCAAGGATCCGATGGTCAACGTGGTCTACACGATCAACGAACCCGCTGCTGCCGGCGCCTATGAAGCACTGAAGGCCATCGGCCGCGAAAACGACGTGCTGATCGTTTCTGTCGACGGCGGCTGCCCGGGTGTTCAAAACGTCAAGGACGGTGTTATCGGCGCCACCTCGCAGCAGTATCCGCTGCTGATGGCATCGCTCGGCATCGAGGCCATCAAGGCCTGGGCCGACAATGGCACCAAGCCGGAGCCGACCGAAGGCAAGGACTTCTTCGACACAGGTGTTGCCCTTGTGACCGACAAGCCGGTTGAAGGCGTCGAATCCATCGACACCGCCAAGGGAACGGATCTCTGCTGGGGCTAAGACACCCCTGGACGAGAGCAAAAGGGGCATGGGCGACCTTGCCCCTTTTTTCAAAACCGGCGCAAAGAAGGTTAAACGGGCATGACCTTAGAAAGCAAAACGGCCAAGGGGCCGGCGGACTACGAATCCGCTGCCACCTCCGGACCGCAAGCTGTCGCCTCATTCGATGACGAACGTCATGGGATCGGGCATAAAATCCAGCACACGCTGCACCAGACCCCATCACTGGTTCCGCTGATCGTCCTGGTACTCTCCCTTGTCGTTTTCGGGCTGCTGCTCGGATCGAAACTGTTCTCCCCCTTCGCACTGACGCTGATCCTGCAGCAGGTCCAGATCATCGGCATCGTGGCGGCAGCACAGAGCATCGTCATCCTGACCGCCGGCATCGATCTGTCGGTCGGCGCGATCATGGTGCTGTCCTCCGTCGTCATGGGGCAGTTCACCTTCCGCTATGGTTTGCCGGTGGAGGTCTCCATCGTCTGCGGCCTTATTTGCGGTACCTTTTGCGGGTATCTCAACGGCTTCCTTGTCGCCATCGTCAAGCTGCCTCCCTTCATCGTGACGCTCGGCATGTGGCAGATCGTGCTTGCCACCAACTTCCTTTATTCGGCCAATGAGACCATCCGGTCGCAGGAAATCGCCGAAGTAGCACCGCTGCTTCAGTTCTTCGGCAACAAGGTCAATGTCGGCGGCGCAGTCTTCACCTACGGCGTCATCTTCATGGTGCTTCTGGTGCTGGTGCTGGCCTACGCCCTGCGTCAGACAGCCTGGGGCAGGCATGTCTACGCCGTTGGCGACGATCCGGAGGCCGCGCAGCTTTCGGGCGTGCAGGTGAAAAAGGTTCTGATATCGGTCTACATGCTGTCCGGGCTTATCTGCGCCTTCGCCGGCTGGGCGATGATCGGCCGCATCGGTTCGGTCTCCCCGACCACGGGTCAGCTTGCCAACATCGAATCCATCACGGCCGTGGTGATCGGCGGCATCTCGCTCTTCGGCGGACGTGGATCCGTGCTCGGCACCCTGTTCGGCGCACTCATCGTCGGTGTGTTCACGCTCAGCCTGCGCCTGCTCGGCGCCGATGCGCAGTGGACCTACCTGCTGATCGGCATCCTCATCATCGGCGCGGTCGCGATCGACCAATGGATCAGAAAGGTATCTGTGTGATGGAACCTGTCCTGCAAGCGCGTAAACTGGTCAAGCGCTACGGCCGTGTCGTGGCCATGGACCGAGCCGATTTCGAACTCTATCCCGGCGAGATCCTCGCCGTGATCGGCGACAATGGGGCCGGCAAATCCACCTTGATCAAGGCTCTCAGCGGAGCCGTGCAGCCTGATGGCGGAGAGATCCTGCTCGATGGCAAGCCCGTCCACTTCACCTCGCCCATCGATGCCCGCGAAGCCGGGATCGAGACGGTGTACCAGACCCTGGCCATGTCCCCTGCCCTGTCGATCACCGACAACATGTTCATGGGCCGTGAGTTGAAGAAACCCGGCTTCCGCGGCACCTGGCTGCGCCAGCTGGACCGAAAGAAGATGGAAGAGATCGCCCGCGAAAAGCTGAACGAACTTGGGCTGCTCACCATTCAGAACATCAACCAGGCCGTTGAAACGCTCTCAGGCGGCCAGCGCCAGGGGGTGGCGGTGGCACGGGCGGCAGCTTTCGGCTCCAAGGTCGTGATCATGGACGAGCCGACCGCCGCTCTCGGCGTCAAGGAAAGCCGGCGCGTGCTGGAGCTGATCAAGGATGTCAGGGCCAGGGGCTTGCCCATCGTGCTGATCAGTCACAACATGCCCCATGTCTTCGAGGTTGCCGACCGTATCCACATTCATCGGCTAGGCAGTCGGGCTTGTGTCATCAAACCGTCGGACTTTTCCATGTCCGATGCGGTGGCGATCATGACCGGAGCCATGGATCCGCCGGACAGCATGGCGGCCTAGGCCAGGGAAGACAAACGGGAGGTGCCTTTCATCCGGCGCCTCCCACCCGAACCCTCGTCCCGAAGAGAACCGAAAGGTTCGTCTCGAAGGATGGGCGGCGAGTTCGGCACCTTGCGGGCCTCCTTCGGGTGAGGCGGTGGTCTGAAAGGCTGCTGCCGCGAAATGACACAAAGCCATGAATCCGCCGGCGATGCGGTTCCTGACAAACGACGAAAGACCAGAACGTATATGTTTTTGATTTGCGGCGAAGCACTGTTCGATCTCTTTGGAGAAGCCGGTTCCGGCGACAGTGTTTCTTTCGACGCCCGTATCGGCGGATCCCCCTTCAACGTGGCCATGGGGCTGGCGCGCCTTGAAGAGGACGCCGGGTTTTTCGGCGGCATTTCACGCGATGCCCTTGGCGAACGTCTGGTCCAGAAGTTCCGCAGTGAAGGCGTTTCGGAACGCTATATCCTGAGGACTGACTACCTGACGACGCTCAGCCTCGTCCAGAAGGATGAGCACGGCTCTCCTGCCTATACGTTCTACGGCGAGAACGCGGCTGACCGTATGGTGACCGTCGATGACCTGCCGCAGTTCGACGAACCGCCATTGTTTCTGCACATCGGGTCCTACACGGCACTGGTCGAGCCGGTTTCGGCCGCCTTCAGGGCTCTGATCGAACGCGAGCGAGACCATACGCTGGTCTCCTTCGACCCGAACATACGCCCGACCGTGGTACCGGACATGGCGCTCTGGCGCCGCAACACGGAAAGCCTTGTTCCGTTGACGGATGTCGTCAAGGTGTCGGACGAAGACCTTGCCCTGATCGCTCCCGGTGAACCCGTCGAAACCATTGCCCGCGCCTGGCTCGGCATGGGGGCTTCGCTGGTCATCGTCACACGGGGCGGCGACGGTGCAACCGCATTTGCCGAAGGCATCGAAGTCAGCCGTCCGGGCATCAAGGTAACCGTTGAAGACACCGTTGGCGCGGGCGACACCTTCCAGGCAGCCCTGCTTGCAGGGCTGAAACATCTAGGTGCAACCAACCGTGATGCGCTTGCAGCCCTTGACGCCGGCCAGCTAAATCGTCTTCTTGACTTCGCTGTCGGGGCAGCTGCCATCACTTGCTCCCGGAGGGGAGCGGATCTGCCGCGCAGGAGCGAATTGGAAAAAGAGTGGTCGACCCTGAAATGAGGGGCTGACAAGAGAATTAAATCGATTTAAAAGGCAGTCGAAAACGGTCCAGGCCGGAGCGGCCCATCGGACTGGCAGCTGTGAGAAGGGATGTTTTATGGCGGTACGCGTCATTGAAGTTGAAGAATTCGACCTCGTCGTTTTCGGAGCCTCCGGAGACCTCGCCCACCGCAAGCTTCTGCCTGCCCTTTACCACCGCGACGCGGACGGCCAGATGCCGGAAAACGCCCGCATCATCTGCAGTGCCCGCCGGGACTATTCCGACGACGACTATCGCGATTATGCCAAGGCCGCGCTTGAAGAACACGTCAAGGATCTGGACGACGAGCATCTTCAGCAGTTCCTGAAGCGCCTGCGCTACGTCAAGATCGACATCGCCACAGGCGACGGCTTTGAAGATCTGAGAACCATCCTGGACGAACGCCCTGAAGTCATCCGTGCCTTCTATCTTGCAGTCGGCCCGGATCTCTTCGGCACGATCTGCGAGAACCTCGGCCGGATCGGCGTCGTCAACGACCATTCCCGCGTCGTCATGGAAAAGCCCATCGGCAAGGACGGCAAGTCCGCCAGGGCGCTCAACGACACGGTCGGCGCTGTGTTCAACGAACACCAGATCTTCCGTATCGACCACTATCTCGGCAAGGAAACGGTGCAGAACCTGATGGCCCTGCGCTTTGCCAATGCCCTGTTCGAGCCGCTGTGGAACGCGGCCCATATCGACCACGTCCAGATCACCGTAGCCGAGTCGCTCGGCACCGGTGGCCGTGCGGGCTACTACGATACCGCAGGTGCCCTGCGCGACATGGTGCAGAACCACATCCTGCAGCTGCTCTGCCTTGTTGCGATGGAGCCGCCGGAAAGCATGAACGCCGACAGCGTGCGCGACGAGAAGCTGAAGGTTCTGAAAGCTCTTGCCCCGATCGACGAGCAGAGCATCGACAAGCTGACCGTGCGCGGCCAGTACCGCGCAGGAGCTTCGGCCGGAGGTGCGGTTCCCGGTTACCTGGAAGAGCTCGGCAACAACGAAAGCCGGACGGAAACCTTCGTCGCCCTGAAGGCGGAAATCGCCAACTGGCGTTGGGCCGGCGTGCCCTTCTACCTGCGCACCGGCAAGCGTCTGGCGCAGCGTGTATCGGAAATCGTCGTCCAGTTCCGCCCGATCCCGCATTCGATCTTCGACGCGGAAGCCGGGGCGATCACCGCCAACCGCCTCATCATCCGTCTGCAGCCGGATGAAGGCGTCCAGATGCAGATCATGATCAAGGACCCCGGCCCCGGCGGCATGCGCCTGCGTCAGGTTCCGCTCGACATGAGTTTTGCCGAAGCCTTCAAGGTGCGTAACCCGGATGCCTACGAACGCCTGATCATGGACGTGATCCGCGGCAACCAGACCCTGTTCATGCGCCGTGACGAAGTTGACGCCGCCTGGGCGTGGATCGACCCGATCCAGGCTGCATGGGCAGCCTCCAAGGAAACGCCGAAAGGCTACACCGCCGGCACCTGGGGTCCGTCCGCCTCCATCGCTCTGGTCGAGCGTGACGGCCGCACCTGGGCCGAAGACGACAGCAACTGATATCACTCGCGCAAGGCCCGGCCTTGCGCGTTTCCGGCCTCTTAAATCGATTAGAGAGCGGCAAGCTCGCCGCAACGCCCTATGTGCCGGACATAGGACCAGCCAGGCCGCGGCGCGGCTAGCAAAGGATTTGAAGCAATGACCATCCAGGATCGCATTGGCGACGTCACCGAACGGATCGTCAAACGCAGTCACGACAGCCGCTCAAGATATCTGGACCGCATCGGCAAGGCCGCGGACAAGGGCCCACAGCGTTCGCGCCTGTCCTGTGGCAACCTCGCCCATGGGTTCGCCGCCTGCGGCCTCTCCGACAAGCAGGCCCTTTCCGGCGACGTGGTACCGAACCTCGGCATCATCACCTCCTATAACGACATGTTGTCGGCCCACCAGCCCTATGAGACCTATCCGGCCCTGATCCGCGAGGCCGCACACGAAATCGGCGCGGTTGCCCAGGTTGCCGGTGGCGTTCCGGCCATGTGCGACGGTGTCACCCAGGGGCAGGACGGCATGGAACTGTCGCTGTTTTCCCGCGATGTGATCGCCATGGCTGCTGCCGTCGGCCTGTCGCATCAGATGTTCGATGCAGCGGTCTTTCTCGGCATATGCGACAAGATCGTGCCCGGTCTTGCCATCGCGGCCCTCTCCTTCGGCCATCTGCCGGCCGTGTTCGTTCCCGCTGGTCCGATGCCGACAGGCATTTCCAACGACGAGAAGGCCAAGATCCGCCAGCTCTATGCCGAAGGCAAAGTCGGTCGTGACGCCCTGCTGGAAAGCGAGTCCCGCGCCTATCATTCGCCAGGCACTTGCACATTCTACGGCACGGCCAACTCCAACCAGATGCTGATGGAGATCATGGGCCTGCATATGCCGGGTGCCTCCTTCGTCAATCCGGGCACGCCCCTGCGCGACGCCCTGACCAGGGAAGCGGCCAAGCGCGCCATCGCGATTTCCGCTCTCGGCAACGAGTTCACCCCCGCCGGTGAAGTCATCAGCGAAAAGGCGATCGTCAACGGCGTTGTCGGCCTGCACGCCACGGGTGGGTCGACCAACCACACCATGCATCTGGTGGCAATTGCCGCTGCTGCAGGCATCAGGCTGACCTGGGACGACATCTCCGATCTCTCCGATGTCGTGCCGCTTCTGGCCCGCGTCTATCCGAACGGCAAGGCCGACGTGAACCACTTCCAGGCCGCCGGTGGCCTTGCCTTCCTGATCCGCGAACTGCTGGGTGACGGTTACCTGCACCAGGACGTGAAGACCGTCTACGGCACAGACCTCTCCGGTTACACTGTGGAAGCGAAACTCGACGCAGACGGCAACGTGCAACGCGAAGAAGTTCCTGAGACCTCCGGCGACGAAACGGTGCTGGCTCCCGTTGCCAAGGCCTTCCAGCCGACGGGCGGCCTGAAGATGCTCACCGGCAACGTGGGCAAGGCCGTCATCAAGATCTCGGCTGTTGCCAAGGAACGCCACATCATCGAGGCACCTGCCCGCGTCTTCCACGACCAGAACGATTTCCTGACCGCCTTCAACAACAAGGAACTGACCGGCGACGTTGCCGCCGTGGTCCGATTCCAGGGCCCGAAGGCAATCGGCATGCCCGAACTGCACAAGCTGACGCCCTGCCTCGGCATCCTTCAGGACCGCGGCCACAAGGTCGCCCTGATTACCGACGGCCGCATGTCTGGTGCTTCCGGCAAGGTCCCGGCGGCAATCCATGTAACCCCGGAAGCTGCTGCCGGCGGCCCGATCGCCAAAATCCGTGACGGTGACATGATCCGCGTCGATGCGGTGACGGGTAAACTGGAAGTACTGGTCGACGAAGCCGAATTCAACGCCCGCCCGCTGGCGGAAGCTGACCTGAGCCAGAGCCAGTTCGGCACCGGCCGGGATCTTTTCGCCGCCTTCCGCGGTGCGGTTGGCTCGGCCGACACTGGCGCGCATGTGTTTGGTGAGTAAGGATCAGGTCCCGAACGGCCAGGTGAATTCGGCACGATAGTGTCTGCGATCTGCTCCGGCTGCGGTCGGTGCAGGGACGACAAGAAAGAGATTTTGGAGGCGATATGGCCCAGGACATTGAAAAGATCGAGAAGGTAATGTGCGCGGCACCGGTGATCCCGGTGCTGATCGTGGAAGATCCCAGGAAGGCCGTCCCCATGGCCGAAGCGCTTGTGCGCGGCGGCCTGCCCGCCATCGAGATCACCTTGCGCACGGCCCATGCCTTGGAAGCGATCAACGCGGTCAACGAGCACGTGGAAGGCGCGATTGTGGGTGCCGGCACGGTGCTGGACGGCAAGCAATATGATGCCGCCGTTTCTGCAGGTGCCCGTTTCATCGTCTCCCCTGGCGCAACCGCCAACCTGCTGGACGCAGCCGACCAGCACAGCGTGCCGCTGCTTCCCGGTGCAGCCACTGCATCGGAAGTCATGTTCCTGCTGGAACGCGGCTATGAGCGGCTGAAGTTCTTCCCCGCCGAACAGGCAGGTGGTGCGTCCTACCTCAAGTCTCTCTCCTCCCCGCTAGCGGCGGCCAAATTCTGCCCCACCGGCGGCGTCAGTCTCGACAAGGCTCCGGACTATCTGAAACTGCCGAACGTCCTGTGCGTTGGCGGTTCCTGGATTGCGGACGCAAAGGCGATTGCGGAAGACGACTGGTCCGGCATTGAAACCCGCGCAAAGGCGGCTGCCGCCCTCAAAATCTGATCAGCAACCAGCAGATCAGCAATTTCGAACGAAAAGAGCCGGGCGACGGATCGCCCGGCTCTTTTTCATCTGTTCGACGATCAGTGGCGACTTGCCCACTCATCGACTTCGCGCTCTGCTTCGTCGCGCGACTTGCCGTAGAGCTCCTGGATCTTGCCGGCAAGCTGGTCGCGATTGCCTTCGATCCGGTCCAGATCGTCGTTGGTCAGCTTGCCCCACTGTTCCTGGGCCTTGCCTTTAACCTGTTTCCAATTGCCTTCGATAATGTCCCAGTTCATTTTCATCACTCCAGTCAGGGTGCAGTCAGCTTCTCGACCGGAGGCTTCCGGCCAACTGCTGCATGTGTTGAGGTTTGAGAAAGTGACAGACGCCTGTTGAAGCCATCTGTCTCGGGATAGGCGTCCGGATATCGGGAAGGATCTCGATAGAACCGGACGCTGTGTCAGGCTGCCCCGGGTGATGACACCCGGAGCAGTCCACTACTCTTACTCAGCGACGTAGTCCGGCTGAGCTTCCAGTTCTTCCTTGGTGGCGCCTACATAGACGCGCAGGTCGGAACCGTCTTCGTTGCGAATGATCTGCAGCTCGTCAAAGGTGACGGCAACTTCACGCTCGCCGATACCCAGGAAGCCGCCAACATCAAGGATGACCTTTTCGATGGTACCGTCCTGGCTCACGATGAGTGAATCGATTTCACCGATGTCTTCATCGTTAGCGTCGTAGATGGTGGCACCTTCAAGATCGTCGGCCGTAAGTTCGGCAACAACCGCTTCGGTGTAGCCTTCACGCTCGACTTCGGCACGCGGCAGAAGCGCACGACCATCAGCATCGGTCTGGGGCGCCATTGCAGTTTCCGGAGCAGCCGTCACGCCGGCGTCGCTATCCTGGCTCATCGCGGTTTCGGTCGACGTGTCGGTTTCCGTCGTCATTGCCGTATCAGCAGGCTTCTCCATACCTTCGGAAGTCTGTGTGGCAGCCGTTTCCGCTTCGTCAGCATACGGGTTCTCATACGCCGCAGCATTGGTCAGCACGTCCTTGTTGGCGTTGACCACCAGGAAGTAGCTATCGGCGTCATCCTGCTCGCGGACAACCTTCAGCTGCTCCATCGGAAGGGCGATGTCTTTCTCGCCAATACCAAGGAAGCCACCAACACCCAGGATAACGGCCTTTACCGAGCCGTCGAAGCCAAGGATCACATCGTTGACTTCACCGATGTCGTCCCAGTCTTTTTCTTCGTCAGCCTGAGCCTGATAGTCTTCGTTGAACCGGTCATAGTTTTCTTCGACCGAGTAGATCCGCATGCCAATCAGATCAGATGCAAGAACATCACTCATGTTTGCAGACTCATTGAATTCATAAGTCTGGAGCGGTTTTACTTCGTTTGCCGCGTAAAGTGATGTTGTCAGCATCAAGGACATCGCGGTAGCGGTGATAATCCGTTTCATAATATTACATCCTCTCACAGTGATTTCCCAAGCCAGCAACATCAGTATTGCTATTGATGAGGCGGTTACTGTGAGAACAACCGAGAGAGAAAGAAGTTCCGGCTTAAAAACTAAATTTTTGAAAAAAGTGACAATTGCCTTTTCGAAGACAGGCGGAAAACTCGCCCAGCACCCAAGGTACGGATGGACGCGCGAAACCACCGCTCGCCGCGTTTCTTTCACGTCCTCGCGGGAAGTTCAGTCAATTGTGGGAAGTTGATTGGGACACACGCCGACCGCAGCATAAGCGGGCCATGTCAGACGCTCTGGGATTCTTCGGTATCCGTTTCTGAGGTGACGTCGGTCTCGTCGTCGTCTCCGTGATCGTCGTCCTGCTCAAGCGTCCGATCCCACAAGAGACGCATGCCGGCGGAGGTGTCATTGCGCCAGGCGAATTCGGCGACGACCGGCCTTTCGAATTTTTTCATCGTCAGCAGAACTTCCTCTGGAAGCGCTGTCAGACCTTTGGCAGTTATGCGGCAACCGTTCTTGCCGGCATCAACGATCGTGCCACTGATTTCCGTAATTCCGTCCAAGTCCGCGATCTTTACCGGAATGCTGACGTTGTTCCGTTTCTCGCGGCGCTTGTCCGAAACGGATTTCTCGCTCTTGGCGAAGACCACAGCAGCATCATTGCCCTTCACGGAAGTGACGTGGGCCTTCACCAGTTTGCTAGCATCCTTGGGCCGAACCCCGATGTTCTTGTAAAGCTCGCCGATATCCGGAGAGGTCAACCGGAAGCCCCACTCGCTGACGTTGGATGCAACCGCGTTGATGACCGAGAGATTGTCGAAATCAACCACGAGGACTTCTTCCTCGGCATCAGGTTGATCGAGCAGATGGGTCAGACCGTGTGATTTGTTTTCGGAATTCATAGATTTAGTTTACCTTGAGCAAACTTTCATTTCACTTAAAATACAGTCTGACAATTCAATTTATCGTTGTTTTCCGCCAACTTCGGGGCTTTTTCCCCTGACCGGTCATTTACCCTGAGCAATTTTTGCAATTGGCGTTCCTGTCGAAAGCGCTTTCAAATCATCCACGCCACTTCGGCTGCTTTTTCTTGAAATGCGCCCAACAGCCTGCCTCAACCACATCTGCAGGAGATTCCCATGGCGAAATACATCGGACTTACATTTGCGGCCCTCGCAGGCCTCGGTTTTCTCTCCCAGGCTCAGGCGGAAGAGCTCTGTCAGGGTTTCGGCCCACAAACTCCACGCGATATCTCACAGACTGCGGGGCTGAACACCTCCTCTGTCTCGATAGCGCCGTCCGCCGACAAGCTGAACCTGTGCAACATCCACACGCACACCAACGCGGAACACAAGGGGCCTGGCTTCACCGTTTTTGCCGGCGATGGCGATCATGGCGGTTACAAGTGCAACGAGACCGCCGACCTGACCGAGGCTGAATTGGCAGAACCCGCAGGGTCAGCTTTCCATGGCGTCAAGCCCGGCGACACGATCGAAGTCCACTGGGTGCATACATCCTGCAACATCACCCCTGGTGAAGGACTTGGTTCTTGCCTGAGCGATGCCTGCGCCAATCCGCAACTTCGTGTCGAGGCCCAGGTCTTCCTTGTCGTGAATGATCCCGAGGCACTGAGCTTCCTCGACTTCGATTATGACGGCAACATCGTGAATGGCCTGCATCAGGCCAAGTCATTGCCGGAAGGCACGGGCACACCGGTCACCTTCATCGGGTCGACAACAGGGCCCAGTTTCACCCAGTCGACTTGCTCCCCGCTTCAGGTGACCTGGAGCGTGCATCCGCAATGCGCCAAGCTGGACATAAACTCGCTCAACGCCTGGGCGGAAAAAGGCAACGTCTTCAAGGAAGATCATTCCCACGGCATTCGCCAACTTGTGACAGCCCCTGAATTGCTGGCCCCTATTTCCAACTGATCGGCCTTCAGCCGCCGGAAACCACCTGCCTGTTTCCGGCGGCATTCTCCTTGAATTTCCTCTCCCCCTCGCCGGGCGGGTATGCTAATGGATGCCCCGCGCGCGTCGGCGCGAAAACAAGCTGTTAAATCGATTTAAGAGGATTGTTCATGGCGCTAGAAGCAGCATTTGAGGCTCTCAACCGGCAGGCGGAACAATTGAAGGGCACCTCCCTGCGGCAACTGTTTGCCGCCGCCCCCGACCGGTTCGACACATTCTCCGCCAGGACAGACGACCTGTTGCTCGATTATTCCAAGTCCCGGATCGACGACAAGGCGTTCAACCTGCTGCTCGACCTTGCCCGTGCTGCGGATGTGGAAGGCAAACGTGCGGCCATGTTTGCCGGCGAGAAGATCAACGGCACCGAAAAGCGCGCCGTCCTGCACACGGCGCTTCGCAACCAGTCGGACCAGCCGGTTCTGGTCGACGGTGCCGATGTGATGCCCGATGTACGTGCGGTTCTGGACGCGATGGCAGATTTTGCCGAAGCGGTCCGCTCCGGCGATCTGACCTCCTCCACCGGCGACGCCTTTACCGACGTGGTCAACATCGGCATCGGCGGCTCGGACCTTGGGCCGGTCATGACGACAATCGCGCTCAGTCCCTATCATGATGGTCCGGAGCTGCACTATGTCTCGAACGTGGATGGCGCTCATATTGCCGATACGCTGGAAAAACTCGACCCGGCCACGACGCTGATCATCGTCGCCTCGAAAACCTTCACCACCATCGAGACCATGACCAACGCGCAGACCGCGCGCAAATGGATTGCCGGCACTCTTGGCGAAGAGGCTGTCGGCGACCACTTCGCAGCCGTTTCCACCGCCCTCGACAAGGTAGCCGCCTTCGGCATCGACGAAAGCCGCGTCTTCGGTTTCTGGGACTGGGTCGGCGGCCGGTATTCCGTCTGGTCGGCCATCGGCCTGCCCCTCATGATCGCCATCGGACCGGACGCCTTCAGTGACTTTCTGTCCGGCGCCCATGCGATGGACACCCATTTCGCTGAAGCACCGCTTGAAAAAAACCTGCCGGTTCTTATGGCGTTGATCGGCGTCTGGAACCGGGACGCGCTTGGCCTTTCCGCCCGCGCCGTCCTGCCCTACGACCAGCGCCTGTCTCGCCTGCCCGCGTACCTGCAGCAGCTCGACATGGAATCAAATGGCAAGCGCGTGAAGCTGGACGGCAGTCCCGTGACCGAGGAAACCGGTCCACTGGTCTGGGGCGAACCAGGCACGAATGGTCAGCACGCGTTCTATCAGCTCCTGCACCAGGGCACGACTGTCATCCCGTGTGAATTCCTGATTGCCGCCAACGGCCATGAAGAAGACCTGAAACATCATCACGACCTTCTGGTCGCGAACTGCCTGGCCCAGTCCGAAGCCCTGATGCTCGGCCGGACGCTTGACGAGGCAAAGGCACTCCTCAGCGCTTCCGGAATGGCTGCAGACGAAGTCGATCGTCTGGCACCCCACAAGGTGTTCCCGGGTGACAGGCCCTCCATGACCCTTGTCTATGACCAGCTGACACCTTTCGCACTCGGCCGCCTGATCGCCCTTTACGAGCACCGGGTTTTCGTTGAAGGCGTGATCTGGGGAATCAACTCCTTCGACCAGTGGGGCGTGGAACTGGGCAAGGAACTGGCCACTGCCCTGCTGCCTATGGTCAAGGGCGAAGTCTCCGCAGATTCCAAGGACGCCTCGACCAAAGGCTTGCTTGCCGCCCTGAAAAGTTGACGCGGGAACCACACCTTTGTTTACGCGTTAATACGTGAGGCGATCTCGTCATAATTTTGCCCAACCGGCCCTATCTGGTTCACATCGTTGAAGAACTCTTATTGGTATTCACGATGAACACGGGCCGGCTGCGGCAAACAGAGATTGCCCCAACGTGCAAAGCAGCTTAGGCTTGGAATGATTTTATACATTCGACCCGCCGAGGTTGCGGTCCGACAGGGAGACTGATTTCATGAAAAAACTAGTTCTGCTCGCAGCAGTAGGCCTTGCCCTGGCGGGCTGCCAATCCGATAGCTCACGCGACCGCGCCCTCGTAGGCGGTGGTCTTGGCGCGGCAACCGGTGCAGCAATCGGTGCTGCGGCAACCGGCGATGTCGGCGGCGCCCTGGTTGGTGGTGCAATCGGTGCGGCCGGTGGTGCAATTGTCGGCAGCGCAACGACTCCGAAGAACTGCGTCGCCTACGACCGCTACGGCAATCCTTACCGGGTCGCTTGCCCGTAATCGGGAGCGATCCTTTTTCGTTTCGGTAATAGACCGTTGGGAAGAAAACTATGAAGAAACTCCTTCTGATTGCCGCTTCGGCCGCATTTCTGGCAGGCTGCCAGTCTGACAGTCAAAGAGACCGCGCGCTTGTTGGCGGCGGTCTTGGTGCGGCAACCGGTGCCGTGATCGGTGCCGCCGCCGGTAACGGCGTCGGCCCGGCACTCGCCGGTGCGGCAATTGGTGCTGCAGGCGGTGCCATCATCGGCTCCGCAACGACACCCAAGAACTGTGTCGCCTACGACCGGTATGGCAACCCGTACCGCGTCGCCTGCCCCTGATCTCAACTGACCTGAGTCAATCGGGTCTTCACAGGTTTACGAAATGAAAAAGATCCTGCTGGTGGCCCTTGCGGCCACTGCCCTCGCCGGCTGTCAGTCAAGCAGCCAGAGAGACCGCGCGCTTGTCGGCGGTGGCCTTGGTGCCGCGACCGGCGCCATTGTCGGTGCCGCTGCCGGTGCCGGTGCAGCTCCGGTTCTCGCCGGTGCCGCTATCGGTGCTGCGGGTGGCGCTGTCATCGGCGCTGCGACCACACCGAAAAACTGCGTGGCGCATGACCGGTATGGCAACCCCTACCGAGTCGCCTGCCCGTAAGGCCAGGTTCTCTGTCGTCCTGACCATCGTCAGAGCGGACGAATTTAGCGACAATACCGGGCATGCCCATGGATTCATGGGCATGCCCGTTTTGCTTTCAGGATCTGCCTTGGATAAATCCGCCTTGGTAAGAAACTGTTAACCATAGATCTCCACCCTTGGATCATACATGTTTTTCGCCAAGGGGTTCTGGATGAGATCCGTCCTTGCAGCCGCAAGTCTCGCCATTGTGCTGACAGGTTGCGCCAACACCGAAAGTCAACGGGACAGGATGCTGATCGGGGCAGGTCTCGGTGCGGCAACCGGTGCCACGATCGGCGCAGTTGCCGGTTCCACGGTGAACGCGACCCTTGCAGGCGCCGCTCTCGGCGCCGTCGGTGGCGGCCTGATCGGTGTCGTCACCACCCCGCGCAACTGCATTGCCACGGATGAACAGGGCACACCTTACAAGGTCCGCTGCCCGTAACCCCTTTCGCACGACAATAAGGTTTGTTTGCCCCCTGCGAAATCAGAAGTGCAACAACCTGCGAAACAGCCCGACATTTTCAACGCGAGTAGCGCCGAACAGCAGGTCACGGGCTCACCGCTGTCACGTCAGTCCAAAATCCCGTTGAGAAAGCAAAAAGCCGGCCCAACGGACCGGCTTTTCTCATCTTTGAAGCGAAGTCCCCTTATCAGGCAGCAGCGCTTTCCTTGGCCTGCTCAAGAGCAACCTTCGGATCGACGTAGGCATAGCCGAGAGCGGTTGCGACCGCCTCACAGGTCACCTGACCGCCGATCACGTTGAGGCCCGGAAGGAAGTGCGGATCATCGAGCAGCGCCTTCTTGGCCCCCTTGTCTGCCAGTGCGAGAGCGAACGGCAGGGTGGCGTTGTTCAGCGCGTAGGTGGACGTCTTCGGCACGGCGCCCGGCATGTTGGCGACGCAGTAGTGAACGACTTCATCGATGATGTAGGTCGGCTCGGAATGCGTCGTTGCCTTGGAGGTTTCGAAGCAGCCGCCCTGGTCGATGGCGACATCAACGAGAACCGAGCCCGGCTTCATGCGGCTGACCAGCTCGCGCGAAACCAGCTTTGGTGCCGCCGCACCGGCAACCAGCACCGCACCGACGACCATGTCGGCTTCCAGCACATGTTTCTCTAGGGCAGCCTTGGTCGAATAGACGGTTTTCAGTGCCGGACCGAACGTCTGTGAGAGATTGCCCAGAACGGCGGTAGACCGGTCGAGAACGGTGACATCGGCTCCAAGGCCAAGCGCCATGGTAATGGCATGCGAGCCGACCACACCGCCGCCGATGACAACGACCTTGGCCGGTTCGACGCCGGGAACACCGCCCACGAGCGTGCCGGAGCCACCCTGGGCCTTTTCCAGCGCCTTGGCACCGGCAATCACCGACAGGCGGCCGGCAACCTGGGACATCGGCACCAGAAGCGGCAGACCGCCGCGGGCATCGACAACGGTTTCATAGGCAATGCAGGTCGCACCGGACTTTACCAGGTCCGCGGTCTGCTCCGCGTCTGGCGCCAGATGCAGATAGGTGAAGAGAATGTGGTCGGGGCGCAGCATGGCGCGTTCGACGGCCTGCGGTTCCTTGACCTTCACGATCATGTTCGCGGCATCGAAGACTTCCTTGGCTGTTGCCAGGATCTTCGCGCCTGCTGCTTCGTAGTCGGCATCGCTGGCGCCGATGCCGACACCGGCATTGGTTTCAACGACAACTTCGTGGCCATGAGCCACCATTTCAAGAACACTGTTCGGGGTCAGACCAACCCGATACTCGTGGTTTTTGATTTCTTTCGGCACACCAATGCGCATAACTCGACTCCTCTGGAAGCATTATTGATTGCCGATTATTTTACGCCTGTTTTCGTCGAATGTGCTTGCGTTCCCGGGGGCCTCCATTCAAATACGCGCAATTTTATTGTGTCGAATTGATATTTCTTCAAATTATCTGCTATGTATTATCTTGAACTCGGCATTATGTGCGGTGCAGCAAAAATGAAACTCGATCGCCTCGACCAGAAGATCCTGAACGTTCTGCAAAGCGACGGCCGCATCGCCAACGCGGACCTGGCGGAAAAGGTGGGGCTTTCCCCTTCCGCTTGTTTGCGGCGCATGCGCGCGCTGGAGGAAGCCGGCATCATCGAAAAATACGTCGCGCTTCTGGACCAGAAGAAACTCGGCCGGCACATGGACGTTTTCGTGGAAATCTCGCTGACCGGCCAGTCCAAGGAAACGCTTGAGAATTTCGAACGCGCCGTGGCCCGGTCCGGCGAAATCATGGAGTGTTTCCTGATGGCAGGTGATGCCGATTACATCCTGCGCCTCTCGGCCCGGGACCCGATCGACTTCGAACGCATCCACCGCGACCACCTTGCCCAGCTCCCAGGCGTTCTCAGAATGAAATCGTCCTTCGCCATCCGGCCGATCGTCAGACGCACGGCGATTCCCCTGAACGGCGAAACATGAGTTCCTTTCAGGACCGGTCCACAACCAAACCGCCTGCAATTCCGCCACTAAATCCAGCGTCTCGACGCAGCCAGCACTGGCAGGTATAGTCCGCATCCATTCAACTGCCCGGCTTTTCAAGGAACCCGCTCCGGTGACCCATACGATCACCCGTTTCATCGATACGACTTACCAGCTTGCAGAATGCCCGACCTGGGACGACAGATTGAACCGCTTGCTCTGGGCCGACATCCAGGGCCGCTCCATCCAGTCCATGGATTGGGCCAGCCGCGAGATCACCACATGGCAATTCGACAATGAGGTCGGCTCCTTTGGCCTGACGGATGACGATCGCCTGATTGTCAGCGTGTGGGACAAGATCGTTCTGTTCGATCCCGAAAGCGGTGCGAGCGAGGTTCTGGCGGAAGTTCAGGCGGATGAGCCGCGCACACGGCTGAACGACGGCAAGGTCGGTCCGGATGGGGCCTTCTGGGTCGGCACCATGGACACCAGCTCACCGCGTGAACCGATTGCCGGTCTTTACCGGGTCGACGGCAGCGGCGACGTTGCCGAGATCCGTGACGAACTGCAATGCTCCAACGGGCTCGCGTGGACGCCGGACGGCACCTACATGTACCACTCCGACACCTCCCCCGGCTGGATCGAATATTACGGCTTCGACCCGGAGACCGGTGCACTTGGCTCCAAGATGCTGTACGCCCAGCAGACCAACGACACCGGACGGCCGGATGGCGCAGCGGTCGACACCGAAGGCAACTATTGGAGCGCAGGGGTATCCGCAGGCGTTCTCAACTGCTTTGCCCCGGACGGCAACCTGCTTGCCGCCATCAAGCTTCCGGTCGACAAGCCCACCATGCCCTGCTTCTGCGGCCCGGATCTGGACCATTTGATCGTCACCAGCATCAAGCAGCCCGCCGACCCGACCGCGGTCGAACCCGACACATTGTCAGGCGGCCTGTTCCTGGTGGAAGGTCACGGCAAGACCGGCTTGAAGACCTACCGGTTCAGGACAGCAAAAAGCTGATCAAAAGCAACGCCTTGGGCAAGTCGGTTTCTGCTGTAACCGGCTTCTGCCGCACATTTGGCCTGTCATCCGTTCCGCCGACCCGGGCACAACATCAGGGTGAAGATAAACATCCCTCCTCCTCAGGATGAGGGAGAGCCTTTGGCTCGGAGGCCATGCCGGAACGAATTTTTGAGCACCCCGCCTGACGACTGTCTGTCGATGGCAGTTGTTTTGGGCCGGTTATTCAGCATCCTGCGGAGGCTGGCAGTCCCTGAGAGCTTCAATGATCTGCTCCGCTTTCACACCCGGCACCTGGATTTTCGTTTCCCCGTAAAGGTGAACGACGGCCCCTTCCCCCTTCACCGATTGCTCGTTGAAAATGCGGACCGACTGGTTTTCGGGAATGAGCACGGCCATGGAGCCGTCCTCCATGCTGAGCAGGATGGAAGACGCAATCAATGTGCAAATCATGTTTCAGCCCCACAACTGGTCAGGTAACCGGCTTTCAGCCTGCTCCGGAAAACGGACAGAGAACCGATCTTGACCCAGTCACCTAATAGCGGCAACCCCGCACCTTTACGGGCTTCCAGACTGTCTGGGCGGGTTGAACCAGCACCTGGCGGCTGACCGTCTGGTAAACCGCGGGCTTTTGCACCCGGTAGCTCGTGGCAGGCTGAACCAGCACCTTTTCCTTCACGGAGCTGTAAATGGCAGGCTGGCGCACTGCGACACGGGACGCCGACTGCACGAGAACCTTCTGGCTGACGGTTCGATAGACGGCGGGGTTCTGCACCTTGCACAGGATGTTGCGACCGTTGATGACCCGGTATTCCCAGCCGACGCTGGCGGGTTGAACCAGAACCCGGCTCTGCCGTGTCTGGTAGACGGCAGGCGATGTGCGATAGCTGACCCGCTCCGGCTGCACCAGAACACGCCGGGCCTGATAACTGTAGACGGCCGGCTTCTGCACCACGTAGCTGGATGCCGGCTGGACGAGCACGCGCTCGTTCACGGTTTTGTAGACGGCCGGCACGGTGGCCTGTTCATAGCAGGACAGTGCCTTGCCCCCGGCCAGCACGGACGTGCTGACCAACGGACTTACGATCAGCGCGGCAAGCGCGCTCCAGAAGCTGTGACGCATGTACTTTCCCCCAGTCTGGCGCAGGAAATCTCCCGCAACCCTGACTTTAGGGAAGTTCCACAAGGCATTAAAGCGAAAAAGTTAATATCCGTTAAGAAACAGCCCTGACGATCTGCTGTTCGCCCTCTTCGTCATCAGCTTCAGCGCGGGCACTCTTCTCGTAGTCGGTGTCCTCGTTGATGATGTGACGGGCCTCTTCGGGGATCCATTCTCCCCAGCGTGGCTGCAGCTGATGGTCGACGGACACCCGGTCGTCGAAGACGAAACATTCGCCCTTCCAGAGGCTGTCGGCTTCCGGCACCTTCTCCAGATAGTTCAGGATGCCGCCTTCCAGGTGATAGACTTCTTCGAAGCCGTTTTTCAGCATCCAGGCCGTCGCCTTTTCACAGCGGATGCCACCGGTGCAGAACATGGCGACCTTCGGCTTTTTCTGAAGCTCGTCTTCGCCGTCCACCCAGGCCGGGAATTCCCGGAACGACTGGGTTTTCGGATTGAGCGCCCGCTCGAACGTGCCGAAGGCGAATTCGTAGTCGTTGCGCGTGTCGATGACGACGACATCCGGATCGGAGATCAGGGCATTCCAGTCTTCCGGCTTGACGTATTCGCCGACAATCTCGTTCGGATCAATCCCGTCAACCGCAAGCCGCACGATCTCCTGCTTCAGCCTCACCTTCATGCGCTTGAAGACATGTCGGTGGGTCCAGGCTTCCTTGTGGTTCAGCCCGGCAAGCCGCGGGTCCGACCGCAGATGCGCAAGGACCTCTCGCACACCGGCTTCCGGACCGCAAATCGTGCCGTTGATACCCTCTCCTGCAAGCAGCAGGCTCCCGCGCACATCCCGTTCCTCGCAATAGACCTTGAGCGGACTGCGCATGGCCTCGAAGTCGTCGAGCGGCGTAAACATATAAAGGGCGGCAACGAGAAATTCGTTCATGGGGCTTGTTCTGTTTCTTGAAAGACGCCGGGCCCAAGGGGCAAAAGCACCACCCGGCTATTGGCGCCCTCTATACAGCCTAAGCCCCCCTTCTGAAAAGTCCGCAGTTTCTCGGACCCGGTTCTCTGCAGGCGAGGCCGCCCTGCAGGTTTTGCTTGAGCACAACCGAACATGCGCCAGGGGCCATGCAACGCGGAACTTGCCGATTGAAGTTCCTCGAAAGGAACATCGCCCAAACCCTTCGGAAGAATCGAAGAATAGCGTCAGAGCAACAAAAAGATCGGTAACAATTTGCCTCAAGAAAACTCTCTACGGAGAAAGATGACATCGTTAGAAATACGAATTAATTCATATAGTTAAAAATCAAACCTCATCCGCTTTCATTTAAGGATCATTAAGCACGCAACCGTACCCTAACCCTGAATTGCCAACATTAGCGGGCGCACCAAGGATGACCCAGTACAAGGTCACCCCGACGGGGGTGGAACGGTTCTTTTCCGAACGGGACCTGATCGTCTCGAAAACAGACACGCGCGGGCGCATCACCTACGCCAACAACATCTTTCGGGATATCGCGGGTTTTGATGGCAAGGCTCTGGAGAATGCGCCGCACAGCCTCATCCGCCACCCGGACATGCCGCGCTGTGTCTTCAAGCTGCTGTGGGACACGATAGAGGCCGGCGGAGAGATCTTCGCCTATGTGGTCAACATGTCCGCGAACGGCGACCACTACTGGGTGTTGGCCCATGTCACGCCGTCCTATGGCGAGAGCGGCAAGATCATCGGCTATCATTCCAATCGCCGAGTGCCCAACCGCCGGATTGTCGACGACATCATCACCCCGCTTTACGCCCAGCTGCGACAGACAGAACAGCAGGCGGACAACCGCAAGACCGGCATGCAGGCCGGTCACGATCAGCTGGTATCGATCCTTCAATCGAAAGGCGTGAGCTATGACGAGCTCATTCACACTCTTTAACGCCACGATCGCGTCGGGTGTCGCGCTGGTGGGCGGCGCGGCGACGGTGGTCTGTGCCTTGCTGGGCCTGACCATGGCAATGGTCCTCTGTGGCGCCATCGTCATGCTGGCCATGCTTTTCGCGCTGACCGCGGTGCATCGGACCCGGCGGGGACTTGTGGCTGCGACGGAAGTCTGCAGCCAAATCGGCTGGGGCAACTTCGAGGTGAGAGCCAAGGATTACACCGAAGCCGGTGAAGTCCGTGAGCTGATGACCTCCATGAACCACATGATCGACCGGACGGACGCCTTCCTGCGTGAGGCCGCCGCTTCGATGACGGCAATCGAGAACAACCGCTACTACCGCCGCATCCAGCCTGGTGGCCTCAATGGCAGCTATCTGCAGAATGCGGAAATCATGAACATGGCCATCGAGACCATCAAGGGCCGCGTCGGCGCTTTCCGCCAGTCGACGGATTCCTTTGAAAGCCAGATCAGCCAGATTGCCCAGAGCCTGATGGCTTCCGCCGAGCAGATGACCGGGACGGCCGAGGAAATGGAAACCTCTGCCGTTTCCAATTCGGAAGTCGTGACCGCCATTGCCGACGCGGCCGACCTGACAGCCGAAAATGTGAATGCGGCGGCATCCGCCGCCGATCACCTGTCCTCGACGGCCAGCGAAATCAGCGGCCAGATCGAACGCTCCATCGAAATCGCCCGTGCTGCCGTTACCCAGGTCACGCAAGGCCAGGACAAGGCAAACAGCCTTCGGACTTCCGCCGAAGCTATCGGCGAGATCATCGACCTGATTTCCTCCATTGCCGACCAGACAAACCTGCTGGCACTCAATGCCACCATCGAGGCGGCCCGCGCCGGTGAAATGGGCAAGGGTTTTGCGGTGGTTGCAGCCGAGGTGAAGGAACTGGCAACGCAGACAGCCAAGGCGACACAGGAGATCACCCAGTCTTTGGAGGAAGTCGACGCGGCCAGCCGCGATACGGCTCAGTCCTTCGACACGATTTCCAAAACCATTACGGAAATCGAATCCATTACCACGATGATTTCCAACGCCTCGGTCAAGCAGGCGGAAGCGACACAGGCCATACAGGAGAACGTGACCAACACCGTGGCCTGCACCAACAAGGTGACCGGAATTGTGGACGGTGTCGCCCAGAATGCGGCAACCACTCACGCGGCCTCCAAGACCGTGCTGAGCTCCGCGGAAAACATGTCCTCCAACGCCGGGCAGCTCACCGAAGCAGTGGCGGCCTTCTTCAAATCGCTGAAGAAAGGCCCGCTCGAGCAGCAGAACAGCGAAGCCGCCTAGGCACACTGGCTGTTAGGCAATCCAACCCGGGCGTTCGTGCCCGGATTGCCTCTTTTGGGGAATTGGGTCAAAGCCTCACACCTCTTATCTTCAGGACAGAGCCCACCCCTCACTGGACGTTCTGGAGGCCCACATGACCATTCTCGGCGACCTGCTGTCGACCATCTTCGAGCGCCGCTATCGCACAGCGGCGCCGGACCGGCGCGACAATCGGCCGATGGAGGATCTGGTCAGCGCACTTGTCGGCACAGCTGGCGACGTGACGGGCCTTGCCGCGGCCAGCACGCTCCTGCAACGGTTTCAGGAAATGGAGGACAGCGACAAGCTGCAGTTCTTCCGCCACCTTGCCCACGACATGAACATCGATCCGGCCGGCGTGCGCACTGCCCTTGATGCCTATGAGGCGAGCCCGAACCGGAAGACATACACGGCCTTCATGGCGGCTGTGGAGCCCAAGCGCCAGGAATTGATACGGCGGCTGAACCAGATTCCCGGTGCCACCGAGCAACTGGTGCGCATGCGCGCCGACCTCCTGCGTCTCGGTGGCGCCGATCCGGAATTGCAGGCGCTCGACCAGGATTTCCGACACCTGTTCATTTCCTGGTTTAACCGGGGCTTTCTGGTGCTGCGGCCGATCAGCTGGGAAAGTCCGGCGCATATCCTTGAAAAGATCATCGCCTATGAGGCCGTGCACGAAATCACCAGCTGGGAAGACCTGCGCAGCCGCCTGGCCCCTGGCGACCGCAGGTGCTTCGCCTTTTTCCACCCGTCCATGCCCGACGAACCGCTGATCTTCGTGGAAGTCGCGCTCACCGCAGACATCCCCGGTTCCATCCAGGACCTTCTGGCAGGTGACAGGGAACCCATCACAGCGGCCACGGCCCGTACCGCCGTGTTTTATTCGATTTCCAATTGTCAGGAAGGCCTGGCCCGCATTTCCTTCGGCAACTCCCTGATCAAGCAGGTGGCGGCCGATCTTTCGGCAGAATTGCCGGGACTGAAAACCTTCGTTACCCTGTCGCCGATCCCTGGCCTGACGAAATGGCTGTCGGCGGAAAGCATTGCTTTCCAGGACGCGGACCCGAAGCTGCTACGCACCCTCGCCGCGCATTATCTTCTGTCAGCCCGCCGCGAGGACGGACAACCGGTTGACCCGGTGGCGCGCTTCCATCTGGGCAACGGCGCATTGGTGCATGCCGTCCATGCAGAAGCCGACACTTCCGCAAAGGGCCGTGCCCAATCTGCCGGCGTGATGGTGAATTACCTCTACGATCTCGGCAAGGTGGCCCAAAACCACGACCGCTATGCGGCGGCAGGGGAAATCGCCGCCTCTTCGGACATCAGGTCTCTGGACGCGGCCGCAAAGAAACTGAATTTGCGCGAAGCGGAAGCTACACAACAGGCTTGATGGCGCACGGGTCGGGAGCCAATCGCAGCTCATGCTGCCGGTGCCCTGCCCGCCGAGCCGGCGCCATTCGTCCACCCTGGCGCGCTAACTGTCCTGTTCAGAACGGTCTCTGAAACCAGGCTCGGCGCATCACGGGTCAACGCGATTCCCGCCGCCCCTCCCCAACCGATAGCTATCGGTCCCGGCGTTATCCTGACGCTGCCGGAAAGACGGATTCCGGCTGTCTTGGCCTTGTCTTCGGCTTCAAAACCGTCAACTTGCAGGTGACGTCACAGTGCCCGGGCGACTACTTCTTCGCTTCTTGGGTAACACCTAAGGAAAGTTGAAGAAGAAATCTCGCGTGCAGCAAAATTCTTTGCTAATCTGCGATTGGCGAAACGGGATCCATACCAATCTCGGATTGAAGCGGCCTCTGCACATCAGGGGACGCCTGGAAGACGTACCGGCGCGAAAAGCCGGCCGCTTTCCAGGCGAGCAGACCGTTCAATGGGTTTCTCGACGCCGGAAATTGTCTGAAAGGCAAAACAAAAAATGACATGTAAAGACAAGGCGGCAGGGATGAGCGAAGATCAATACACCAAAGAGCAGCTCGAATTCCTGGAAATATTTGAAATTGCAGCAAGATATGACTGTCTGTTCCTGCTCGATTTCCATTGCTTCGATCTGTTCGACCACGACCAGACCAGCCTGCTGAGCGACGGCGAACGTGCCCAGTTGGCGGCAGCGGCAAGATATGACATCTATGCCGAAGCCATGCAGAAGGGGTTTCTTCCGAAATCCAGTCCCTTTGGAGGCGTCCATGAGCATCAACACTTTTGTTGAGCCGCTACCCTTCTCGCTGATCGAAAACGGATTGGCGGGAGAGAAGACGCAGTTTCTGTTCAAGACCTGGCGCGAAAACGAAGGCATCATCGTGCAGGACAGCCGCATGACGCAGCTGAGCCCGTATCTGCTGATGACCTTGCCGACCGCCGAGCCGGGCGACGTGCCGCCGCTGACCTTTGTGGGCAAGCACAGCACCTTCCGCCGGTTCTTTCCACAGGCTCTTGACCCGGAAACACCACGTCCGCCGACCAGCTTCCTGCCCTCAGTCTACCGCCAGGGCGTTGCTGATGCCTACCAGATCGCCATGGAAGGCGAGCCCTGGTTCGACATCCAGCGCACAGGCAACAAGCTGGGCGAAGGTGTGCCGGACATGACGCTGCAGCGTCTCCTCGTGAAATTCCGCACCAGTGCCGGGTTCACGCGGATTTTCTGCCTCATGACTTTGCTTGAAGTCCATTCGCGATCCTATCAATCAGATCGCACACATCGTCAGCTGTGTTCGCAACAAAAATCAGATTGGCATCCAGCGTACCAGGCAGCGGCTCAACCCAGTTCAGTGCATGAAAGTGTGCACGGGTAAAGCCGCAGTCGCGCCAGAAGCCGTCCATGAAGTTGAAACCCTGCACCCAGCCGTAATAGAAGCCGGCGCCCCACTCATCCAATGCCTCGATCTGGGCCATCTGGTTGAGCAGGCCGCCGAGCTTCGAACCGCGCCACTCCTTGGCAACTTCCGTTCCGCCCAGATAAACAACGTCGCCGGTAATGCGCCGGCCAACGCGCGGCTGCTTGTCACTCAGCACAACCTTGCCGCCCTCCGCATCCGGGTAGCAGCGGTGAAAATACTTGCGCCAGAAATCGGTCAGCGTCATCGGATAGGCCATTCTGTCGAAACGGGCGCACACCCGCCCGACCATCCGGTCTTCCTCATCCACCAGCGCCAGCCAGAACGCCTGTGAAGGCGTATAGGTGTTGAGACTGGGGGTGAAATGCCCCTCCAGTCGCTTCAGGCCGCTGGCCGCCGCCATGGCCTCGACAACATCGAAATCCGACCCGCGGCGCAGCATCAGCCCCAGGCGTTGAAACTCCCTGTCTATAACGCCCCAGGCACGTTTCAGCTGTGCCTTGTCCAACTCGAAATCCAGTTTATGCATGGATGTCCCGTTTGATGTTGCCCTTCATCCGCATCCTGCAAAGAGCGGCCGCGTCAAACGCGGCGATCGCCTTGTTTGCCAATAGATTAAATAGGCACCGATTTTCCCTGCTTGGCAGCACGTTAAGTTGTCTGCCAAGGCGGTCAAACAAGAAAAAATATCAAGGTTAAAACTTGCGGGTACCGGTTTGAAAGAACGGGAGTTTTCAACCGGAGATTCACCGCCCACAAGGCAAGCCGGTTATCCACCGCTGTGCGAATGAAACTCCACGCGGTCGGATTTCCCCTTCACGAAGGGGCCATCGTCCCCCTTGGATTCGCACCGCCAAACACATCCTTTGATCAAGTTGTCACCGTCACCGGGCACAACTACAGTTCAGACGTTACTGTGCAAGGACTTGTTGATTGATATTGAACTTGATTGGAGAACACGATGATGAAGCAACTTTTCTTGCTTGCTGCAATGTGTGCAATTTCAACTGGCTCAATCGCCAAGGATCTTCCGGCATCAGCCAAGCCGATGACAGAAGCCGAACGGATCGAGATCTTGTCCGGCAACAAGATCGAAGGAATTTTCTACGGAAAAAACGGCAAGAAAGCCGGTGACTGGATTGTCGAATGGAACGACAACGGCAACAAGATCGCCGTGGTGACCGTGACGGGTAAAAAGCCCGCGAAGAAAACACTGAAATGGGAAGTGAAGGACGGCCAGTTTTGTGAACAGGGCTTCCGGGACGAGACAATGGTCTGCGGCCACGAGAACACCTACTTCAAGGACGGCAGCACCTGTTTCACCACCTTGAAGGATTCGAAATTCATCACGAACGAGTTCCCCTGCTGATCGCAGCAACCACGCACTGAATCTCGTGGCCGTCGACCGGCGGCCACGGATCTCGACAAAATGCACAATAAGAAGCACGGCGCGAACTCGCGGCGCCTTGGCATTTGCATAATTTCCAGGAGAAGAAAATGGTGGGTGAGTGGGGGCTCGAACCCCAGACCCGCTGATTAAGAGTCAGCTGCTCTACCAACTGAGCTACACACCCAAAGCGACAGGGCCGCGAGAACCGCGCGGCACGTCGGATGGCGGGTGTATATAGTGCGATCCGATTTGGCGCAACGGTTTTTATGACAATTTTTTATCATGGCCGGTCTGCGGGAAACGCAACCCGGAGAAAATCCGCAGCCGCCGGAAGGAAAGCTCGTTAACGCCGCCCGAAAGGCAACTTTCAGAAACATCTTCGATCTTTTGCGCAATTTTCGAAATTAAGGCTTGACCGGTTTTATCCGCCTGACTAGGGTGCGGCGCATCAAGACCGGGGCAGACGTGACGGGCTTGGGCCAGCTTGTTGAAGTCGCTGTCATATCGGCTTGCCTCAGGTTGGCGGGACAAACCCGGTTTCGGGAGTTCCACAACGACGTCGAACCGGGCCAGACGGCCTGCAGCATCAAAGGACCGGGACGACATGGCAATGTCGCTCATTCTAGTAGTAGTAGGAAAGCGCGCCTCCGCGGCGGGATAACCCCGTACGGACAGGATGGCGCGCGACCAAGGCTCCCAAAGGGGCCTTTTTTTGTACCCGCCTCCTGACCACGCATTTTCCACCACTGCCCGGATCTTTGACGCCGCATGCGTCAGGCCAGACAGACAGTGTTTTATCAGTCCGCGCCCGATCGGGCAGGATTGACAGAAAAACAAACAGTTATGTGAGCCAAAGCCTGATCCACAGGCGAGAATGCAAGGACGAAACGAATGACACGGGAAATGACCGGCGCCGAAATGGTCATCCAGGCGCTGAAAGACCAGGGAGTTGACACGATCTTCGGCTACCCGGGCGGTGCTGTGCTTCCCATTTACGACGAGATCATTCAGCAGGAAGGTCTGGAGCATATTCTCGTACGGCACGAACAGGGCGCAGGCCATGCCGCCGAAGGCTATGCCCGCTCCACCGGCAAACCGGGTGTTGCCCTGGTCACCTCCGGTCCAGGCGCCACCAACATGGTGACTGCCCTGACCGACGCCATGCTGGATTCCATTCCGCTTGTCTGCATTTCCGGCCAGGTACCGACCCATCTGATCGGCAACGATGCCTTCCAGGAGTGCGACACGGTCGGCATCACCCGCCCCTGCACAAAGCACAACTGGCTGGTTCGCGATGTCGACGACCTGCCGCGCATTCTGCATGAAGCCTTCTATGTCGCCACTTCCGGCCGTCCGGGCCCGGTTGTCGTCGACATTCCGAAGGACGTTCAGTTCGCGACCGGCACTTACCAGGGCCCGACGCCGAACCCGGCTGCCGCGCACAAGAGCTACCGTCCGCAGCTGAAGGGCGATGCCTCCAGCATCCGCATGGCCGCCGAATTGATGGCCAACGCCAAGAAGCCGGTGCTTTATACCGGCGGCGGTGTGATCAACTCCGGCCCGCAGGCCTGCCAGTTGCTGCGCGAACTGGTATCGCTGACCGGCTTCCCGATCACCTCCACCCTGATGGGCCTCGGCGCCTATCCGGCGTCCGGCGACAACTGGCTCGGCATGCTGGGCATGCATGGCACCTACGAAGCCAACATGACCATGCACGACTGCGATGTGATGATCTGCATCGGGGCCCGCTTCGACGACCGCATCACCGGCCGGACCGATGCCTTCTCGCCGAACTCGAAGAAGATTCATATCGACATCGATCCGTCCTCCATCAACAAGACGATCAATGTCGACCTGCCGATCATCGGCGATGTCGCCCACGTGCTGGAAGACCTTGTGCGGATCTGGCGGTCCTCTTCGCTGAAATCCGACGCCAAGGCCATGAAGGACTGGTGGACGCAGATCGATCAGTGGCGGGCACGCAACTCGCTGGCTTACAAGCCGAACAGCGACGTCATCATGCCGCAATATGCGATCCAGCGGCTCTATGAACTGACCAAGCACCGCAAGACCTTCATTTCCACCGAAGTCGGCCAGCACCAGATGTGGGCGGCCCAGTTCTACGGCTTCGAGGAGCCGAACCACTGGCTCACCTCCGGCGGCCTCGGCACCATGGGCTACGGCCTGCCGGCTGCCATCGGTGCGCAGGTGGCCCACCGCGACGCGCTGTGCGTGGACATTGCCGGCGATGCATCGATCCTGATGAACATCCAGGAAATGTCGACTGCCGTTCAGTTCGGCCTGCCGGTCAAGGTGTTTATCCTCAACAACCAGTACATGGGCATGGTGCGCCAGTGGCAGCAGCTGCTGCACGGCAACCGTCTGTCCCATTCCTACACCGACAGCCTGCCGGACTTCGTCAAGCTGGCCGAGGCCTACGGCGGGGTTGGGTTCCGGGTCGAAAAGCCGGGTGATCTGGACGGGGCAATCGAGGAAATGATTGCCGTCGACAAGCCTGTCCTGTTCGACTGCCGCGTTGCCAATCTGACCAACTGTTTCCCGATGATCCCCTCGGGCAAGGCTCACAACGAAATGCTGCTGCCGGACGAAGCCAACGACGAAGCGGTTGCCAACGCCATCAGCGCCGAAGGCAAGTCGCTCGTTTAAGGTGAAATAGGCAAAAGGACTTTAAGAAAATGAACGCACAGAATGTTGATGCGCCTTCCGCCTATTTCCTGGCAGAAGTCAGCAACGAAATCGAAACCCACACCCTATCGCTGCTCGTGGACAACGAGCCGGGTGTCCTCGCCCGCGTGATCGGCCTGTTCTCCGGCCGTGGTTACAACATCGACAGCCTGACCGTGTCGGAAACCGAACACGAGAAACACCTGTCCCGCATCACCATCGTGACCACCGGTACGCCGATGATCATCGAGCAGATCCGCCACCAGCTCGATCGGCTGGTGCCGGTGCACCGGGTGACCGACCTGACCGTTCGCGCCAAACGCACCAACCAGGACAAGCCGCTGGAACGTGAGCTTGCCCTGGTGAAGGTGGCAGGCACCGGTGAAAAGCGCCTGGAGGCCCTGCGCCTTGCGGATGCCTTTCGCACCACCGTGATCGACGCGACGACGGAACATTTCGTCTTCGAGATCACCGGCCGGACCTCCAAGATCGAGCAGTTCATCTCCATCATGAAACCGCTCGGTCTGGTCGAAGTCTCCCGCACCGGCGTCGCTGCCGTTCAGCGTGGACCAGAAGGCCTTTAAGGGGTCGCTTTCTGATCTCAAGGCCCGTCGCACCCGGTGCGGCGGGCCTTTTTTGTTTTCCTGAGCATGTTGAGGCACGGCACACAGCAGATCGGGCGAACTCCCGCCGTCGTGTTCCTTGGCAACAGCCGAAGACTTGCCTACATGCATCGGACACCTCGAAACCGGACAGAACCTGCCCATGCCCTTCGATCTTAATATTTATCTTGAGCGGATTGGCCTGGAGACGTGCCCGGCCACCCTGGACGGCTTGAGGGCCCTGCAGGCCGCCCAGATCAGCGCCATCCCGTTCGAAAACGTTCTGCCTTTTCTTGGCAAGGTTCCGGAGCTTGGCCGGGACAGCCTCTGGCAAAAGCTCGTTCAACACCGTTGCGGCGGTTACTGTTTCGAGCTGAACTCTCTGCTGGGTGACGCACTGGCAGCCATCGGCTTTTCCTCCCGGCAGGTGCTTGCCCGGGTGCGTATGGGGGCGGCGGAGGGCGGAGCACGCTCACACCTTGCCCATGTCGTGACATGTGATGGAACCGAATGGCTGGTCGATGCCGGGTTCGGCGGCCAGGCTCCAGCCGAGCCTGTGCGCATTTCAGAAGAACGCCAGCAGGTCCGCGACCAGGTCTACAGGATACGCCTTGAAGCTGCGTCAGGAGAGCACGTACTGGAACGACAGACTGAGGAGGGTTGGTTCGCGCTCTACGGATTTGACCGGGTAGACGTCCGCCCTGTCGACATTGAAGCCGCCAATTTCCTGTGCGCCGCCTCGCCCAGACAGTCCTTTGCGGGCAGCATGAAATTCTACCGGCTCACGGATCGGGGTTTCATCAGCTTTCTGGACGGCCGGGCTCGGTTTGTCGGCGGTGGCAACAAGCGGGAGTGGCTGATCGAGGAAGCGGAAGACCTTGGCCGCTTCATGCGCAACGACCTTGGCCTCGGATATGACGACGACACGGTTCACGCCATTGCCCTGCGATTGAGGGATCTGCGCCGTCTCGACTGAATTGGGTGCAACAGCACCGCAATACCGAGAGGCCTGTGGCATCCCCACAGGCCTCGCCTTCCCTAAAGCTTGCTCTCGATATTGATCGTCAACGTCTTGCGCAAGGGGGCGTCGTCCGGTCCGCTCATCGGCGCGACGTGATGCCAGGAATTGTAGGTCTTCACGAACAGGACACACTGGTTTTCCTCAAACGGGAATGTCTTCAGCGTTTCAACATCCTCGAGGGGCATCGCCTTGTTGATGTGGTTGAAGACCTTCGTCCGGTCCTTGGGAAGGCACACCGCCGTGCCGCCACCCCATGCGTGATCCCAGGCTCCCGGCTCCATCATGGACAGAACCAGCGTGATCAATTTATGCGGAGCGTCGGTGTGCGGCAGGATCTGACCGCCGTTTGCCGGCATCATCGAGAACTCGAACCGGGCACTGATCTCGGTCTGGCGACGGAGGCGACTCAGCAGGCTGGCCTTCCGCTGCCCGTCCTTCGCAATCACCTTGAGCCTGCGCAGGCCCAGGTCGATATTGTTGGCGACCAACATATCCAGCACGTTGCTTATGAAGTTCTCGGATTTCACATGATCGTAAAACGTTTTCCAATCAGGTGTATCTGACAGGAACTTGTAGTAGTTATCCGGATTATTGATGTCGGACAGAGAATATTTGTGTCCGAGGTTTGGCATGTATTTGAACAGATCCTTGTCAGGATAGCTCTCGACGAGTGACCGGTACATTTCCAGTGGCAATACATCTGTTACATAGCAAACGGGATATGGCTCGTAATCGAATTGAGGCCCGCTCAAATTCAACATGGATCGGGGTCCCTGCTCTCGCTTGGTGTCGGATTTTATTCAAGCAGCCGGTTGGAGATCCGGCCGTAACGCGCCCCCGCCGCTTATTGGCACAGGCTGTCGTCCGTCAGCAACCGCTTTCACAAACACCGGGGTGACAAAACGCGCGGTGTCGGCTTGCGTTCCATCAAAATGGCGCCCTAGACGCGACGTGAACGAGCGCGTATACGACACGCGCGCTGTTAGCGCCGATCCGGCGCGATTCAAACCAATCAGACCAAAAGGCATTTCGCCATGATTCACGGTCTCTCCCGGCCGAAAAACCAGATCCGCTGGCTGCTGCTGGAAGGCATTTCGCCGACCGCGCGCGCGGTTCTTGAAAAACACGGTTATACAAACGTTGAAGTCCTGTCCGGAGCCCTGGAAAAGGACGCGTTGATCGACAAGCTGCAGGGCGTCCAGATGCTCGGCATCCGCTCCCGTACCCAGGTGACCGAAGAGGTTCTGGAAGCGGCCAAGAGCCTGGTTGCTGTCGGCTGCTTCTCCGTCGGCACCAACCAGGTCGACCTCAAGGGCGCGCTTACGCGCGGCATCCCGGTGTTCAATGCCCCCTTCTCCAACACGAGATCCGTGGCCGAACTGACCGTTGCCGAAATCGTCATGCTGATGCGCGGCGTCTTCCCGAAATCCACCGCTGCCCACGAAGGCCGCTGGATGAAAAGCGCTGCCGGTTCCCACGAAGTTCGCGGCAAGACACTTGGTATCGTCGGCTACGGCAATATCGGCACGCAGTTGTCGAACCTGGCCGAGGCCATGGGCTTGCGGGTGATCTACTTCGATCTCGTCGACAAGCTGCAGCACGGCAACGTGATGCCGTCCGAAAGCCTCGATGGCCTGCTGGCTGAATCCGATGTCGTGTCCCTGCATGTTCCCGATACGCCGGAAACGCGCGACATGTTCGGTGCTGACCAGATTTCGAAGATGAAGAAGGGCGCGTTCCTGATCAACAACGCCCGCGGCAAGGTTGTCGATATCGACGCTCTGGCTGCCGCGCTGAAGTCCGGCCACCTGGCAGGCGCTGCCATCGACGTCTTCCCGGTCGAGCCGAAGTCCAACAAGGACGAATTCCTGTCGCCTCTGCGCGGCCTCGACAACGTCATCCTGACCCCGCACGTGGGTGGTTCGACGGAAGAGGCCCAGGACCGGATCGGTGAGGAAGTCTCCAAGCGACTGGTGGAATACTCCGATGTCGGGTCCACCATCGGCGCCGTCTCGTTCCCGCAGGTTCAACTGCCCAAGGGCACGTCGGCCACGCGTTTCATCCAGGTGCACCACAATGCGCCCGGTGCCATGCGCACGCTGAACGACCTCTTCACCCGGCACAACCTCAACATCTGTGCCCAGTACATGCAGTCCCATCTGGACATCGGCTACGTCGTTCTGGATGTCGACAGCCCAGTGGAAGATCCGGTCAGCATTCTGGAAGAGATCCGCACCCTGCCCAACACCATCCGGGCAAGGCTGCTTAACCGGGTCTGATCGTCCCGGCCTTCAGAAACGACAAAAGCCCTGGAGCATTTCCAGGGCTTTTTCTTTTTCAAACGCTTTGGCTTACCAGATTGGTCTAATCCACCGTGACCGGGCTGAAGACCCGATTGCGCCCCTGTTTCTTGGCTTCATAAAGCCGAAGGTCCGCCTGCCGGAACAGGGCCTCCATTGTGTCGCCGTCCTGCGGCGCACTGGCCAGACCGATGCTGACCGTTACCTTTTCCGGAAGATAGATCTTGCTGAACCGCTCGATCGCCTTGCGCAGCCGCTCGGCCATGGAGGTCGCGCCTTCCACCGACAGTTTCTCGCACAGAAGCACGAACTCTTCGCCGCCCACCCTGTAGAGGTGATCGTCGGAACGCAGGTTGTCGGCCAGAAGCCGGGCAACCATCTTCAGGATCTCGTCACCGGCCTGATGGCCGTGCCGGTCGTTCACCTGCTTGAAGTGATCGATGTCGATCACGAGCAGGGACAGGGGTCGGTTTTCCTGCAGGTTCTTGGCCAGGATCTTGGGCGCATTCTGGTCGTACTGGCTGCGGTGAAGCGTGCCGGTCAGGTGATCGCGAATGGAAGCTTCCAGAAGCTTGTGATAGCGCTCCCGGTAGGTCAGCACCTGAAACACGTCCTTGAAGGACCTGTTGGTGAGCCAGCTGCTCTCGTTGTCGAAATACTTCAGGTAGAGGATGAACAGCGCCGTATAGACCAGCGTAGCCACCATCTTGGCTGCCCAGCCGCCGACAAACACGTGCCAGGGTGCACCGGAAACATAATGCAGCGCCAGGAAGAACCCGGCCTGGTCGAAAGTCAGCACTGCCGCGCCGCAGATTAGGAAACGCAGGCCCAGGTGCCGCCCGACCCAATTGCCGATCCGCTCATAAAGCACGATGATCGCGATCGCGTCGACAAACAGCAAGATGGTGCCCCAGACCATCAGCAGTCCCATTTCATCGATAAAGGCGAAATCCGGATTGCGGCCGTCCGTGACCGAGATGGTATCGTGGTTCCGCAGGATCATCACCAGTGCGACGATCAGGAAGTTGCCGGTCAACAGGCCGTAGATCGGCTGGCGGACGATCAGCGCATCCTCGCGGATGTAGAGCAGCAGGATCATCAGAAGCTTGCCGGAAAAAAGCACTGTCGAACCGGGGGAGACAATGCCGAACGGCAACTCGATGTAAAAGACGCTGGCGAGATATGTTTCCAGGAAATGCATCACACCAAGCGCGCACATGAAGACGCCGATACCGATCACCTGACGAGCCCGCAGAAGGCTCATCATGACGATGAAATAAACGGCTGCCTGGGCCAAGAGGAGGAGCGCGTTGGAGATGGCCATGGATTACCTGGTAGTTTTCTCGATCCGAGACCTCGATGTATGCATTGATTCTCGTTCGGATCGACACCGAAATCGGTTTCAGTCCGGAACAAGCTTAAGAATCGGGCCCCTTGCGGCCAGTCTTAGAGGAAACGGCGGAACCTGAAAACCTAGTCGTAATACTGTACTGCGACCTTGTGCGGGCTCGCCGAACCCTGCGTTGCAACCCTACATGAGAGGCGGAAACCTGTCATTGCCCGCGAAAGCCCCAAGACGATGGAAACCAGACGCAACGTCAAACCGGCCCCGCCTGCCCTTGCACATCTTCCCGACAACCTGATCGTCTTTGATGGCATTTGCGTTCTGTGCTCCGGCTTTGCCCGGTTCGTCGCCAGGCACGACCGGACAGCAGGCTTTCGCTTTGTCGACGCCCACTCGGACATCGGTCAGGCACTCTACCGGCACCACGGGCTCGACCCGCAGAAGATGGAAACCAACATCGTTATCTGCCGCGGCCGGGCCTACACCAAAATGGCGTCCTTCACCGCAGCCATGAAAAGTCTCGGCTGGCCCTGGAAGGCGCTCACGGTGCTGGATCTTCTGCCGCGCAGGCTCGCGGACTGGACTTATGACAGGATTGCCCAAAACCGCTATCGGCTCGGCAGACGAACCTGTCCCCTGCCGTCGGCGGCCCTGAAGGAACGGCTCCTTGACTGAACTTTCCCGAAGGAAACGCATCGTCGTACTCGGTGGCTACGGCGTTTTCGGCGGAAAGCTGGCGGAGGCGCTGCTGAGGCACGAGCATCTGGATGTCATCGTTGCAGGCCGCAGCCAGCAAAAGGCTGAAGACTTCTGTCGCCGGCATGGTGGCACTGCCGCCGTTCTGGATCGGACGGCACCTGATTTCGCTGCTGCCCTTCTCGCCCTTCGCCCTTTCGTCACCGTCGACGCCGCCGGACCGTTTCAGGCCTACAGGCAATCCCCCTACGCTGTTGCGGAAGCCGCGCTTGCCGCCGGGAGCCATTATCTGGATCTTTCCGACGATGCCGGGTTCACCAGCGGTATTCCTGTGCTCGATGAGCAGGCACGCTTGAGCGGACTGACCGTGCTGTCAGGCGTTTCCAGCGTACCGGCTCTCTCTTCGGTTGCGGTCGAAGCTCTTCGGCATGAGTTCTCACAGGTCGACCTGATCGAAAGCACCATCCTGCCTGGCAATCGTGCACCTCGTGGCCTCTCCGTCATCGAAGCGATCCTGGCCCAGTCCGGCAAGCCCGTTTCCGTCTACCGCGATGGCGGATGGACAAAGGTCATCGGCTGGTCTGGTCTCTCCCGGCGCCGGATCGGCCCGGAAGGCAGCAGCGGCCTTTCAAAGCGCTGGTCGAGTTTCATCGGCGCGCCGGATCTGACACTCTTTCCCAAGGTCTACAACGCCCGAACGGTGCTGTTCCGGGCGGGACTTGAACTCTCCCTCCTTCATCTGGGCCTCTGGGCTCTCTCCTGGCTGGTGCGTCTTCGCCTTGTCAGGTCACTGCAAGCTGCCGCTCCACTCCTTCGTACTGTCGCGGGCTGGTTCGAACGGTTCGGGTCCGACCGCGGCGGCATGGAAGTCCGGCTTGCTGGGCTTGGCAAGGACGGCCAGCCCTTGGCCGCCAGCTGGTCTCTGATTGCGGAAGCCGGCGACGGGCCGCATATCCCGGCAGTCCCGGGCGCTATCTTGTGCAAGCACCTCGTCGAAGGTGTTGTTCCAGCCGGAGCGCGGCCAAGCCTTGGTGAATTCAAGCTGGCAGACGTCGAGGAGGCCACCGCTCATCTGAACGTCCGCACCTTCGCTGCAAAGCAGGCTGCACCGGTCTTGTTCCAGCAGGCACTCGGCAGCAGCACCTTCAAAGCTTTGCCGGAAAGGATCCGCTCCCTTCACACAGTATTTGACCGCCGGCAATGGATCGGTGAGGCAAAGGTCACGCGCGGCACCTCGCGGCTCGGCCAGTTGCTGTGCCGTATCGTCGGCTTTCCGCCCGAAGCAGATGCAACTCCGGTGAAAGTGACCAACAAGCGGCAGGGCGACAAGGAAATCTGGCAGCGCAATTTCGGCGGCAAGACTTTCCGGTCCGTGCTCAGCCTGTCAGGTGCACCGGGCTCCGGCGTCGTTCAGGAGCGCTTCGGACCAACAACGTTCAAGATTCACCTGAATCTGAAAGGCCATGCACTCGCCTATCCCGTTCGCAGTGGCAAACTTTTTGGGATTCCCTTGCCGCGCTGGTTGTTGCCGATCAGCGAAACAGCCGAGACGGCACCGGATGGCATCTTCCGCTTTGACGTCGAGATCTCCCTGCCCGGTCTCGGGCGGCTCGTGCGATATCAAGGGTGGCTGAAGCCCCACCAACACTGAAAAACATTGTCTCTAGTGACAATTCCTCGTTTGACTTCAACAGCTTTTGACACAATCTTGCGAACCTGACCCAGTCTCTTAAAGCCAGATCAGAACCGTTTTCACCGGACTATCAATCATGCCTGCCGTTTCGCGCCTTTCCGTCAATGTCAACGCCATCGCCATGTTGCGAAATCGCCGGGATCTGCCCTGGCCGAGCGTGACTGGCCTTGCGGCCATCGCGATGGAAGCCGGCGCCAAGGGCATCACCGTGCATCCTCGTCCGGACGAACGCCATATCCGCAAGACGGACGTGTTCGAGCTGTCCGAGCTGATCGAGGACCGGTTCCCGAACAAGGAACTGTGCCTGGAGGGCTATCCGGCCCCCGATTTCATGAAGCTGGTGGAGGAAGCCCGCCCCGAACAGGTCCTGTTCGTGCCGGACGACCCGCAGCAGTCCACCTCGGACCATGGCTGGGACTTTTCGAAAGACACCGGCGCGCTGGAAACGGCGATTGCCGCCGCCAAGGAGTGGGCGGTCACGGTCTCGCTCTTCTGCGATCCGGACCCGGCGGCTCCCGAACACGCTGCCAGGCTCGGGGCGGAACGTATCGAGATCTACACCGGCCCCTATGGTGCCTGCTACGACGACCCGGCACGCGCCGAAAAGGAACTCGACATGATTGTCGCCACGGCGGAAGCCGCCCAGGCCTGCGGGCTCGGCGTCAATGCCGGGCATGATCTGACCGTCGAAAACATTCCTGCCCTGATGGCGCGCGCGCCCTTCATTCGGGAAATGTCGATCGGCCACGGCTTTACCGCCGATGCGCTGATCCATGGCTTTGCCGAAAGCGTTGCCCGCTTCCGCCGGGCAATGGGCGAGATCTGATGAACGACACTTTGGAAAAGCAGGTCGCGTTTCTTCTGGAAACCGACAAGCTGAAGGAAGTCGTCCGGCTGAACCAGCTCACGGGCGGCGCCCGGCGCGAGACCACGGCCGAGCACTGCTGGCACGTGATCCTGCAGACGCTGACGCTTGCCGAGCACGCCCCTGCCGGCACCGACATCAACCACGTCGTCAAACTGCTCGCCGTTCACGACCTGGTCGAGATCGACGCAGGCGACCACTGGGTCACAGACGACAACCGGGCCGGCATCAAGGATCTTGAACAGGCAGCCGCAAGCCGACTGTTCGCCCTGCTTCCCTCATCGCAAGGCCTGGATTTCAAGGCTCTTTGGCTGGAGTTCGAAGCCAACGAAACACCGGAAGCCAAATTCGCCAACGCGATGGACGCGCTACATCCGATGGTGCTGGTCTTTGCATCCGGCCTGGACGATCCGACCCATGAACCCATTTCCGCCGAAGCGTTGAAGCTGACGAAGGAATCCCGCCTGTCTCCCTTCCCGGGTCTTTGGGATTTTGCCCAGGACCTGCTGAACAAGGCCGTACGCGACGGCCGGCTGCTGCCCTGAAACATCCTTCCGGCTGCACCCCGCAGCCTTTTCTCGAGAACCGAAATGCCGATAGATCTTTGGCTCGTCTTTATTGCCGTCTCGCTCCTGCCTGCCGTCAGTCCCGGCCCGGCAGTCATGCTGGCCATTTCCAACACGCTCCGGTTCGGCCGTAACGCGACCTTCGCTTCCGCGGCAGGCAATGCCACGGGACTGGTAATCCTGGGATACGCGGTCGCCCTCGGCTTCGGCGCACTGATGGCAGCCTCCGCCGTGGCCTTCACGGTGCTGAAGGTCATTGGTGCCGCCTATCTCATATTCATCGGCCTCAAGATCTGGCGCGACAAGTCTGCCTTTCACGTGGAAGATGGTGTCCTGATTGCCCGCAAAAGCCCCAGAAAGCTGTTTCTGGAGGCGCTGCTCGTTTCCGTCACCAATCCAAAGGCCATTCTGGTCATCACCGCGCTGTTCCCGCAATTCATGCGCGCCGACGGCATCGATCTCACGGAGATCTCGGTGCTGTCCTTCACCTACGCCGCATTGTGTTTCGCCAACCATGCCGCAATTGCCTACGCAGGCGGTCACATGCGCCGCTTCCTGACGTCTGCAAAGCGCATGCTGTGGGTACGCCGGATCACAGGCACGCTCTTTGTCGGCTTTGGTGCAGCACTGGCCGCTGCCAGCCGGTAAAAGGCGCAAACTGGTCGGTCGTTGGGGGATCACGATACGGGGCGAATCCGATAGGCTCGCCCCTAGCCTCCTTCAACCGGACCAGTCTCTTGCCCTTCAGGATCCTTACATTTTGCGGCAGTCTTCGTGCTGCATCGTCCAATCTGGCCCTGCTGAGCGCAGCAGAACGACTGGCGCCCGACGGGCTCGTTCTCAACCGCTATGACCGCATCGGCGATCTGCCGCATTTCGTGCCGGATCTGGATATTACCGACCACCTGCCGGAGATCGTCATCGACCTGCGTGAACAGGTTGCGCGCGCCGACGGGCTGCTGTTCGCCGTGCCGGAATACATGCATGCACTGCCCGGCAGTTTCAAAAACACTCTCGACTGGATGGTTGGTTGTCAGAAGTTTCCGGGCAAGCCGGTCGCGCTTGCCCACGTCACCTCCCGCCACGCCTTTGCCCCGGTTCAGCTGGAAGAGATCCTCCGGACCATGTCCGCCGAAATCGTCAGCGAAGCCGGATTTTCGCTTGGCCTCACCAGCAATGCCATCACCCCTGAGATGATCTGTACGGATGCCTCCCTTGCCGCGATCGTCACGCGACACCTCGACCGATATCAAACCTGGCTAAGCCGAGAGCGTGGCTGAACCCCCTTCGGAAATCCAGCCCGCCTAGTCTGCCGGATCGATTACCAGAAGAAGCCGCGGGCCACCTGCCGGAGTTGCGGCCGGAGACCGGTGCAAGAGAGCGGTTCTTTCGTCGCAGGACCATTGCCGGCCGCGAAAAACGGCAACGCCCCCAGGCGGCACCTGACGGATGCGACCAGGCTCCTCGGCCACATTTTCCGGCACATATTCCGTTCCCGCCCCGCGATACGTGCACAACAACCGGGCGCGAACATTGTCCAGGTGGAACTTCGGACACATGACGTCTTCCGAAACATCCAGCCGCAATCGCAGCAGACGCACTGTCAGCGTCTTTGCCAGTATCAGGGCAAGTGCCCCGACATCACTTGCCAGCATGTCCCTCTCCCGACACGCAGGAAGTCCATGACTCTCGCAAGCCGCCCGGACAGCCGCCTCTGCCAGATGCACAGGCACCACCGTGCGCAGGTCCGGCAGGTTGTCTTTCGGCAAGGCATTCACCCACCTCTGAAATTCGGGATCCGGCGTTCGCCGCCAGATAGCGGCGGCGATGCCCGGATCGCGAATGTCGGCGAGAATGTTCGGATCCCGGCCGATAATCACATCCCGTGCGGCAGGCCCGTTCGAAAAGGCGTCCACTTTCGGTTCCAGCGCTGTCATGCTGCGCGGTCCGCATGGCGGAAGGCTGGAAAGGGATCCGGCAGTTGCGCAAAGGCCGAAAGTTCGTTCCCCGCGCTTTCGCCGATCAGGCACGCATCGAGCCGGCTTTTCAGAAGTGGCCAGTCGATGCCCGCACCGATGAAGACAATTTCCTGCCGCCGGTCGCCAAACGGTTCGACCCAGAGCGACTTCGCATAGGCCCGGGCGCGGTCGTCATCCGGCCAACGCTCCTGCGGCACCGACGCCCACCAGGTGCCAAGCGGACTGATGCTGGAGAGCGCCCCGGCCAACGAGAACTCGATCACCCACTGCGGCCGGCTGCCGACCCAGAAATGGCCCTTGGCGCGGATCACGCCCGGCAACTGCCCGTTGAGCAGCTCATGGATCTTTTCCGGATCGAACGGCCGCCGTGCCCGGTAGACATAGGAGGCAACACCATATTCCTCGGTTTCGGGAATATGGTCGGCAAAGCCGTAAAGCTCCTTGGCCCACATCGGGTGTTCATGAGCCTTTTCAAAATTGAAGAGCCCCGTGTTCAGGATGTCGGAAGGCGAGACTTCCGAGTAGTCGGTCTCGATAATCTTCGCATCCGCGTTGAGACTGCGGATGATCTTGCGGGCAGCATCCACCTGTCCGGCCGACGCGGCACCCACCTTGTTGAGAACCACCACATCGGCAAACTCTATCTGGTCCGTCAGGAGATGCACCAGCGTGCGTTCGTCCTCCTCGCCTAGCGTCTCTCCCCGATCGCTCAGGAAATCATGGCTGGAGTAATCCTTCAGCAGATTGACCGCATCGACCACCGTCACCATCGTGTCGAGCCTTGCCACATCGGCAAGGCTGTCGCCGGCTTCGTCTCGGAATTCGAAAGTCGCTGCCACCGGCAACGGTTCGGATATCCCCGTTGATTCAATAAGCAGGTAGTCGAACCGCCCTTCGCCAGCCAGGCGGCGAACCTCGTTCAGCAGATCGTCGCGCAAGGTGCAGCAGATGCAGCCATTGGACATCTCGACAAGGGTTTCCTCGGTCTTGCTCAGCTCCGCGCCGCCTGCCCGCACCAAGTCTGCGTCGATATTCACCTCCGACATGTCGTTGACGATTACAGCCACCTTCAACCCGGAACGGTTGTTGAGGATACGATTGAGCAAGGTGGTTTTTCCCGCTCCAAGGAACCCGGACAGAACGGTTACAGGCAGGCGTCGATCGGACATATGGCCTCCAGCAAGTTTGTCATGTTATGTTATTACATATCAAATCTGTACTTTATTGCCGGTGACCAAGGCAACCGTTTTTTAAGCCAGGGCGATCGAGGCTCGCTGACGGCAGAACAATGGAAGGGAATTTCAGGCAGCAGATCCGGGGCGCTCATCAGTCGTCCGGTCTGCGAGGCCGGCGACCAGGAAGCCAGGGAAGACGAACTGTTTCAGAAAGGCAGCGGCGCGTTGTCCGTCACTTCCTTCATGACAAAAAACGTTCGGGTCTGCCGCACACCCGGCAACGCAATCAGCTTTTCGCCGTGCAGTTTGTTGAAGTCCGCCATGTCCCGTGTGCGGATCTTCAGGAAATAATCGAAGTCGCCCGCCACCAGGTGGCAGTCGAGAACAAAGTCCGCCTTGCGAACCACCTCTTCAAACTCCGCAAAACTTTGTGGCGTCGACCGGTCCAGCACCACACCCACGATCACAAGGGCAGATCTGTCGACCTTTTGCGGATCGATGTGCGCGCGCACGCCCTGAATGAAGCCCTCGTCGAACAGCCGCTGCGTCCGCCTGTGACAGGTGGCCGGGCTGACATTTACCAGACCGGCAAGTTCGGCGTTGCTGAGACGGCCATCTTCCTGCAGCAGCTTGAGAATTTTGCGGTCAATCCGGTCGAGCTCACCAGCCATGGAAGAATCTTTCAGTTTTTTGACCTTAGTTCGATGATTGATGAATCAATATACGCTTCAACTTCTCAATAACAGAAAAAATACATCAAACTTTGAAAGCACCTTTCTGAAAATTTCTGCAAGGCTCAAAGGGTCAACAATCAATCCGGTGTGCTCCATGAACCTCAGCAAGTTTGAACGCTATCCCCTCACCTTCGGCCCAACGCCCATCGAACCTCTACCCCGGCTTTCCGAAGCGCTTGGCGGCAAGGTGGACATTTATGCAAAGCGGGACGACTGCAACTCCGGCCTTGCCTTTGGCGGCAACAAGCTGCGGAAACTGGAATATATCGTACCCGACGCGATCGCTTCCGGCGCAGACACGCTGGTTTCCATCGGCGGTGTCCAGTCCAACCACACCCGCATGGTTGCAGCCACCGCCGCAAAGATCGGCATGAAATGCGTCGTGGTGCAGGAAAAATGGGTACCGCACTACGATGCGGTCTACGACCGGGTCGGCAACATTCTGCTGACGCGTCTGATGGGGGCGGATTCCCGCCTGGTCGATGACGGCTTCGACATCGGCATCCGCCAGAGCTGGGAAGACGCAATGCAGTCCGTCCGCGATGCGGGTGGCACGCCATACGGCATTCCTGCCGGGGCCTCCGTCCACAAATACGGTGGTCTTGGTTACGTGCGCTTTGCCGAGGAAGTGAAGCAGCAGGAAGAAGAGCTTGGTTTCACGTTCGACTACATCATCGTCTGCGTGGTTACCGGCTCCACCCAGGCCGGAATGATCGTGGGCTTCGCCGACCAGAACCGGGCGGACCGCGTAATCGGCATCGACGCCTCCGGCACCCTTGACCAGACCCGTGCGCAGGTTCGCCAGATCGTCGACAACACGGCCTCCCTTGTGGAACTTGGCCGCGCGGTCCGGGACGACGAGATCGTGATCAATCCCGATTACGCCTACCCCGCGTATGGTGTTCCCTCTGAAGAGACAAACGACGCCATCCGGCTTGCCGCCAAGACCGAGGCAATGATCACCGACCCGGTCTATGAAGGCAAATCCATGCAAGGCATGATCGACCTGGTCAAGCTTGGCAAGATTCCCGCCGGATCGAAGGTGCTCTATGCGCACCTCGGCGGCGCCCCCGCCCTCAATGGCTATAGCTACTATTACAAGGACGGCTGATTATGAGCAGGCGGCCGCTGCCTTATCGCACCGGCCGACTTTTTTCTGCGGTCTGACAGGCGGTCAAAGGCCTGTCAGCTTCGCACCTTGCAATCGAAAGACGTGCCCTGAGGCCAGTCCACCATGGCCTCGTCTCCCTTGATCCAGAAAAGAATGCCGAAATCGCCTTCGTAGCGCGCGCCGGATCCGCTCGGCCCCTGAACCACGATCTCGGTCGTGTCACCGCGCTCCAACCGTGCAGACGGTGGCTCGGTATCGAAGAAGGTCGCCACGATCTCATCTGCCGGGTTTTCGTTGCAGGTGTAAGAGACCGGGGCCTGTCCCTTGATCAGTTGATAGCGCGCTGTCAGTTCCGCGATCCGGCGTTCATAGGCCGAGCGGACGCAGGAGAGTTCGTCGTCGCTCTTCCAGCATTCGTCGCGCCCTTTCACCCAGCCGCGCTGATAGGCCTTCAGCGTGTTGAGTTCCTCTTCGGCGCCCGCATCAAGCGACTTCACGACGCCAACCGCGCCTTCATAGATATCAGCCAGTTTCTGGTCCAGTGTTCCAAGATCATCATTCGAACAGACCAGCTTTTCGGCCGAACTTTCCGCCTTCGCACAATCGAAGGCCGGGCCGGCTGCCCAAGCCGCCGGCACAAAGGCGAACCCGGCAACAACGAGCCCAAGACCAACTGCAAAACCACGCATGAGAATGCCTCCCGAAAGACCTGGAACAACAGATCTAACGGATCTCAGGTTGATGGCAAGATTTGGGTCGCCGGAAGATATTCGACCACACGGTCAGACCGGCGTTCTGCATCCACCCGGTTGGAGCGAGCCCAACCGGCGAGAAGTGCGATGTTCCAGCAAGAGACCTCAGGCGGCTTCCGCCCGTTTGAGCTGCTGATGCTCGTCCTCGACAAGTCCGATTTTCCAGTAGCCGGAAATGTAGGTGTCCGCCTTCGGCACTTTCCGCTCGTTGTGAAGATGATCCCGAAGGGCCCGAATGACGGAGCTTTCACCTGCAATGCAGGTCTGGATCGTTCCCGCAGGCCATTCCAGAGATTTCACGAGGTCAACCTGCGCGGTTGAAGGCAGATGCGGGTTATCCTGGACCAGCCATCTGATTTCCACGCCTTCTGGTGCTGCAATCTCGCGCTTGTCGTCTTCTGACGGAACTTCGAACAACACGAGACCCCTTGCCTCGCGCGGCATAGCCTCCAGCGTCGCTTCGACCACCGGCATTGCCGAAAGGTCTGCCGCAAGCAAATACCAGTCGGCATGAAACTCGGTGATTTTCGGCTGGCTCGGGCCGAGAAAGCCCAGGAAATCCCCCTCTGCCGCCCGCTGTGCCCAGCGCGTTGCAGGCCCTTCGTCGCCGTGAGCGACAAAGTCGATATCGAGTTCCAGCGTATCCCGGCGGAAAGAACGGACAGTATAGGTGCGAACCGGATGGACGCGTTCGGAAGGCCCGTCCGGCGCATAATGCGCTTCAAAGGCCTCGCGGCTTTCGCCGTCGCGCGGCAACAACAACTTGCAGTTCGCGCCCTCGTGCCCTTCGGGAAAACCCTGCAACTCCGGGCCGGCAAAGGTGACACGGATAAGATTTGGACTGAGGTAGTGCGTCGACTTGACGGTTAGAAATCTGGGCTGGCGTTTCGCAGGAGTGGCCAAGGAGGACCTCATAAATCTTGAGTTATAATCTCAAGATTTAACATCGACGATAGCCGATTTAAAGATCTGCCTTTCGGAAAAGTGTAACGGCGCCTTGCAGAAGGGACCTGCGCGGTTCCGAGCCAGGTTCGCGCAACGCCTAGCCTGGATGGCGCGTGCGCGGTTCATGTTATTCCGGAAAAAAGCCTGAGCCCGCCGATTGACGGGCCCAGGCCATGAAAACACTCGGCAGATCAGTCGCGGATGATCGGCTCTTTCAGATCGCCCGGGTTCTTCTCCTTGATGATGTCCCAATTGAGGGTCGCCTTGCGGATATATCCCGGCACATCTTCCTCGAACCGCTCCTGCACCTTCAGGGAGTTGTTCAGGTAAAGCTTGCCGTCGACGATCGACCAGGCTTCCGGCACCACCGGAACCTTGAAACCCATGGCGGCACCGAAGGCACAAAAGCCGCCGTATTGAGGGGCATATTTCGCCGGGTCGGCAACGAACTTGTCACGGTTTTCCGCGGACGAGAACTTCCAGGTCACATCGTCATATTCTGCGGTAAATTCATCGGAGCCGGCAACAGGCTTGCCGTCCGTGAAATAGGCAACCGGATCGGTGCCGCCGATTGCAGCCCCGCCTTTGGTGAAAGTGGTGATCTCATCAGCGGAAGCGGTAAAGGCAGCAGCGGAGAAGAGCGCGGTCAGTCCCAGCAGAACGGATTTGGACGTATAGAGCGGCATGTGCGTCTCCATTGGGGTGTGAATGGCGTGTTCAGGTGAAGCCTAACGCTCCACGCGGAAAAAAACATGTCTTCTGCCGCAGAATTTGGCCAATCACCCTTGATCACAGAGCCGCTAACGGCGAGCGAGAAAATCGTGATGGCGGCTGGCTTCACAATCCGGGGAGGCCCGGCAGATCCGGGCGTGGTACGGGTTGGCGCGGTGCCACCAGCCCCAGCACCAGATAGATGGCCGTTTCTATGTCCCTCGTCTCGATCCTGATATTGCGGATTAGCAGGCGGAAATAGATGAGGCCGAGAAGCAGATCGATCCGCGCTTCCATGTCAGCTTCGAACGGGGTCGCGATGAAGATCTGCCGCAGGACCAGACGTCTGGCAGCCTCCGCCTCATCGAGGACGCCGGCAAGGTCCGGTCTGCTTCGATAGGGAACCAGTGCCCGAACCGCCGCGCCCAACGCGGTATCCTGCAAGGCCGCAACGGTGTTCGACAGACATTGCCGCAGATCCTCCGCAACACTGCCCCGCTGAGGCGGTGCCGGGTTCACGCTGGCAAGAGCTGCTTCGACAGACGCCGCAATCAGCGCGCCCTTGTCCGCATAGCGCCGGTAGACCGCCTGCTTGCTGGTGCGCGCTCGCGCCGCAATGGCAGCAATCGTCGTCTTTTCATAGCCGTTTTCGGCAAGCTCAAACAGCGTAGCCTCCAGAAGCGCCTTGCTGACCCGGCCCTCCCGCGGCCGGCCGGCAGCGCCTTCCTCAGGCATCTCCAGCCTCCGCAACCGCAGCACTTTGAAGATTTGCCTCGTAGTCCTGAAAGCCATTCTCGATGCCGGTCGTCACGTTGACGATCCGCGCATAGGGTTTTGAGAAGATCACCGTGTCGCGCAGTTCCTCCCACAAGTGATGATAGGCGCGCATGTCGGAAAACCGGCAGATCGCAAAATCCGAATACCCGCCTGCCAGGGCATCGGCGTCGAACCACTCGAAAGCAACCTCTGGATGACGCGCCAGGATTGTGCCGATCTGGCCGGCAATCTCGCCTCTTTCCTGGCGGCTGAGCGCCAGCCAGGCTGGTTCGAAAGCCAGATAGACGATGGCCGCCATCGGCAATGGCCGAATCGTTTCGCAAGACTGGATCACGTGCAAATCCTTATTTCGGTTCCCAGTGGTACCGATTTATTCCGATTTCTCCCGCGAGGCAAGCCTGCGCTCTTGCCTTCCCCGCGCGGCCGCCGCAAGAAGAGCGCAAGCCATGAGCGGATTTCCGCTTCAGGCACCAGTAACGACGAGGAACACATGTCTGTTGATACCGATACGGTGAAACGCGTTGCCCGGCTGGCGCGCATCAAGGTGAGCGAAGAAGACGCGACCCGCATGACTGGCGAACTGAACGCCATTCTCGGCTTTGTCGAGCAACTGGACGAAGTCGATATTTCCGGAGTCGAACCGCTGACGTCCGTGGTTGAACAGACCATGAAAAAGCGCGCTGACGGCGTGACCGACGGCAACAAGGCTGCCGACATCACCCTGAACGCACCGGCCTCCGAAGATAATTTCTTCATGGTGCCGAAAGTCGTCGAATAAGCGGACCAACCCGGATGATCGCACCCGTTCCAGCTATTGCCGTCGAAACGTCCTTGTCTGCCGACATGGGTGAGATGATTGCCGAGCTGAACGACCTGCTGCTGACACTTAGCCCGCCCGAGGCCTGCTACCACATGACGGCTGAAGAGATGTCCGGTGAGGCAACGACTGTCTTCGTTGCACGGATTGACGGCAAGGCAGCTGCCTGCGGTGCCCTGCACCGGCACGCTGACGGCATTGCCGAGGTCAAGCGCATGTACACCAGACCGGCCTATCAGGGCCTCGGCCTGGGAAGCCGCATTCTGGACCGGATCATTGAGCTGGCAACCCGGGAGGGCATTTCCATGCTCGTTCTGGAAACCGGCGACAAACACCCGGCAGCCTGGCGCATCTATGAACGAGCCGGCTTCAGCCGCTGCGGACCGGTGCTCGATTATCCCGACAGTCCCTATTCCATCTTCTATTCCCGGCCGCTTGTGGCCGCCTGAGAGTTCAAATCCATGACCGATCTGACCAAACTGACCATTGCCGAGGCCCGCGAAGGCCTCAAAAACAAGGACTACACGTCCCTGGAACTGACCGATGCCTTCATCAAGAACATCGAAGCCGCCAATGAAAAGCTGAATGCCTATGTCACCGTGACCACCGACAAGGCGCGCGACATGGCAAAGGCATCCGACGCCAAGCTTGCCAAGGGCGAAGGCGGTGCGCTGGAAGGCATCCCGCTTGGCATCAAGGACCTTTTCGCCACCCAGGGCGTACACACCCAGGCCTGCAGCCACATTCTGGACGGCTTCAAACCCGCTTATGAATCCACCGTTACGTCCAACCTGTGGGCCGACGGCGCGGTCATGCTCGGCAAGCTGAACATGGACGAGTTCGCCATGGGCTCCTCCAACGAGACCTCTTATTACGGCCCGGTGATCAACCCGTGGCGGAAGAAGAACTCGAACCAGGATCTCGTCCCAGGCGGGTCTTCCGGTGGTTCTGCCGCCGCCGTTGCCGCCCGCATGTGCATGGGTGCCACCGCAACCGACACTGGCGGCTCCATCCGTCAGCCGGCCGCGTTCACCGGCACTGTCGGCATCAAGCCGACCTATGGCCGTTGTTCCCGCTGGGGCGTTGTTGCCTTTGCTTCCTCGCTCGACCAGGCCGGCCCGATTGCTCACACCGTTCGGGACAGCGCGATCATGCTGAAGTCCATGGCCTCCGTCGACGCCAAGGACACCACCTCGGTCGATCTGCCTGTGCCGGACTATGAAGCGGCCATCGGCAAATCCGTGAAGGGCCTCAAGATCGGCATTCCGGCGGAGTATCGTCTGGACGGCATGCCTGCCGACATCGAAGCGCTCTGGCAGAAGGGTATCGACTGGCTGAAGGATGCCGGTGCGGAAATCGTCGACATTGCGATGCCGCACACCAAATACGCCCTGCCGGCCTACTACATCGTGGCACCGGCGGAAGCTTCCTCGAACCTCGCCCGTTACGACGGTGTGCGCTACGGCCTTCGCGTTCCGGGCAAGGACATCGTCGAGATGTACGAGAACACCCGTGCAGCGGGCTTCGGGGAAGAGGTCAAGCGCCGTATCCTGATCGGCACCTATGTGCTGTCCGCCGGTTACTACGATGCCTACTACCTGAAGGCCCAGAAGGTTCGCACCCTCATCAAGCGCGACTTCGACCTCGCCTGGGAAAACGGCGTCGACGCAATCCTGACCCCGGCAACCCCTTCGGCAGCCTTCGGTGTTGCCGACCAGGACCTTCATTCCGACCCGGTGAAAATGTACCTCAACGACATCTTCACCGTGACCGTCAACATGGCCGGTCTTCCGGGCATTTCCGTTCCGGCCGGCCTCGACAACAATGGCCTGCCGCTCGGTCTTCAGCTGATCGGCAAACCCTTTGAGGAAAGCACCCTGTTCCAGGTCGGTCAGGTCATCGAAGATGCCGCCGGCTCGTTCTCACCGGAAGCCTGGTGGAGCTGATCCCGTTTGTTGATATGCGCCCCGGACCTTTCATCGGCCCGGGGCTGCACACCTGATTTTCTCCGGTCCGTCACAGCCTGACCATAACATTGCCGCCGCTTTGTGCCGGCAGTCTCCTTAAGAGCATTTTCCTGGCGTGAACTGGGTTGGAGCAAACATCCCCTCCACCGTCATGCCATGGCTCAAACGTGGTATTGAAGCCGCGCCCTTTCATCGTTATTCGCTGATGCTTGCGGCTCCTCATACGAACCGGACGGATTGCCGGGTCGAGCCCGGCAACAACGGAGTGTGGATTATGGGTTTCAATCCAAGGCAGAGCGAAGTTCGTTGATTTGACTCCCAGGCCTGTGTTTCCATCCGCAGTTCCAGCATCGACGTCTGGAGCAAGCCGTGGCATGACGGGCTGACAAGGAAAAGAACGCGCGACCAGGATTGCCGGCAACACCATGCATGACATTGAAACCCTCGTTATCGGTGCCGGTGCCGTTGGACTTGCGATTGCGCGTGAACTGGCGCTGACCGGTCGCGAGGTCATGGTGCTGGAACAGCATGGCCTGATCGGATCGGAAACCAGCGCCCGCAATTCGGAAGTCATCCACGCGGGCATCTACTATCCCACGGGCAGCCTGAAGGCTCGGTTTTGTGTGGAGGGCAAAGAACGGCTTTACCGGTTTTGTGCCGAGAATGGCGTCGGTTTCGAGCAGATTGGAAAACTGATCGTTGCGTCCAATAACGATCAGTTGGAGCAACTGCAGTCAATCCGTCGCAAAGCGGCGGAAAACGGCGTTACAGATCTCGTATTCCTGGACCAGGACAGCCTGAACGAAGCCGAACCGGAGCTTGCCTGCACCGGCGCACTGCATTCCCCCTCCACAGGCATCGTCGACAGTCACGGTTTCATGCTGGCTCTACAGGGAGAGCTCGATGCTAACGGCGGTCAGGTTGTGCTGAACACGAGAGTTGCGCGCCTCGAGCGCCTGGCTGATGGCGGTTACCGGGTGCATGCGGAAACGGAGGGAGCGGAAACCTATGCCCTCACCTGCAAGGAGTTGATCCTGTCCGCAGGCCACGGCGCACCTGCCCTGGCTGCCGGGCTTGAGGGTGCCAATCCACCGGCCGCCTACCTCGCAAAAGGCAGTTATTTCAAGCTTCAGGGCAAGGCCCCTTTTTCCAAGCTCATCTACCCCGTGCCGGAACCCGGCGGGCTCGGTGTTCACCTGACACTCGACCTGCAGCACCAGGCACGCTTCGGTCCGGATGTCGAATGGGTGGAGGTTGCCGACTACAGGGTGGATCCCGCCCGGGGCGACAGGTTCTATGCCGCCATCCGCAGCTACTGGCCCGGCCTGCCGGACGATGCACTCCTGCCCGACTACTCCGGCATCCGGCCCAAGATCGTCGGTCCGGGTGAACCCGCGGCCGATTTCCGAATTGACGGGCCGTCAGATCATGGCCTTGCGGGTCTGGTCACGCTCTACGGAATCGAATCCCCCGGCCTCACATCGGCCATGGCAATCGGAAGTTACGTTGCTCAGCTGGTTACAATCGGCATCTGAGCGGAATTTATTTCAAAAAAATATGAAACCAACCGGCTGTTTGGACGTTTGAAAGTCGAACGAACAAGCGTACGATGTTGCATTGCACAGGAATGCCATTTTTTGGACCGGTTTTCTCCATAAAATTGCTGCAGTGCGCGTGCTCATTCAAAAGTGAACCAAAAAGAACACTTTAATTTCAACAAGGTGGCCAATCGTCGTGATCAATCGGCGCACGTTTTTATCGGCAACGGCCCTGGCGGCCGGTGCTCTGGCAGGCGCGGACATCCGCACTGCACTCGCAGCAGAGAATACCGCACCTGCACAAACAGGCGGAGCCTTTGCGGCAGGCGAAGAGTTTAACTTTTCCGCGCTCGTCGAGCGCATGAAAGAAAAGGCCGGGAACGCATTTGCGCCCGATGTACCGGCTCTTCCCGAAATCCTCGCCAATCTCGATTATGACCAGCATCGTGCAATCCGGTTCAATCCCGAAAAGTCCGTCTGGAAGAACACCGGCAGCAACTATCAACTGCAGGCGTTCCACCCGGGCTGGCTCTACAAGGAGCCGGTGGAACTTTATGAGATCGTCGACGGCAATATCAGCGAACTGCACTTCACCGGCGCGGACTTTGAATATCGCGAGCCGCTGGATCCGGAAAAATTCAAGGATGTGGATCTGCCGGGCATCGCCGGCTTCCGCCTGCACCATCCGCTGAACACTCCGGAGTATTTCGACGAGTTGGTGGTGTTCCTGGGGGCAAGCTATTTCCGTGCGCTCGGCAAGGGCAACGTCTATGGCCTGTCCGCACGCGGACTTGCGATCGATACGGCCATCGCCGGACCGGAAGAGTTTCCACGATTCACGAAATTCTATCTGGAGCGGCCGACGGACGGCGCTGCCGAAATGCGGGTCTATGCCGAACTGGAGAGCGAGCGCGTTGCCGGAGCCTACCAGTTCACGATCAAGCCGGGCATCAACACGGTTGTGGAAGTGGATGCGCACATTTTCCTGCGCGACGATGTCGAGCGCCTCGGAATTGCGCCACTGACTTCGATGTATCTGTTCGGCGAGAACGACCGCACCAACTTCGACGACTATCGCCCGGAAGTTCATGACAATGACGGTATCCTGATCCTGCGCCAGAATGGCCAGCGTCTGTGGCGGCCGGCCCGCAATCCGGAAAAGCTTGCCCTGTCCTTCTTCAACGAGGAGAACCCGGCAGGCTTTGGCCTGTTGCAGCGGGACCGGAATTTCGATCATTACCAGGACACGGAAGCCAAGTATCAGCGCCGCCCGTCGCTGTGGATCGAGCCGATCAACGACTGGGGCAACGGCCAGGTCATGCTGGCGGAAATCCCGGCCGAAAAAGAGATCTACGACAACCTCGTTGCTTGCTGGGTGCCGGAAAACGGCGCCAAGGCAGGCTCCGAACATCGCTTTGCCTATCGGATGATCTGGGGCCGGGAACCGGAACCGGGAACCGAGCTGGCACAGGTAATCGCGACCAGCACAGGGCATGGTGGCGCGGCTGCCTCAGATCCGGACCCGAAACTGCGCAAGTTCGTCGTGGAATTTGCCGGCGGAAATCTGGGTGACATGGGTGCGGAAGCTCCTCTGACACCGAGACTGACCCTGCAGAACGGCAAGGTGGAGCATCAGTTCGTCCAGCGGCTGGAAAGCGGCAGCTGGCGTGCCGTGCTCGATATCGCACGGGACGACGAGGAAATACCGGTCGAGTTCATTCTCGCCCTGCAACTCGACGGGACCGATGTAACGGAAACCTGGATGTATCAGTGGAGTGGGAACAGATGACATCGCATGTGAGTATCGATCAGACGACCAGTCCGACCCTTTTTGCCGACAGTAAGCTGCTTGAAGAAATCAGGACTGTCCTGAAGCGGCCCGACCTTGGCGACGACGTCCTGTTGTCCGTTCTGTCCGGTTCTGCCGCCACCCGCCGTGGTATCGACCATTTTGCCGGCACGCCGCGAGACCGGGCAGCCTTCATCAGGACATTGCCGGTGCCTGCACCCCGTCACGGGCTGGAAATGCCCCATCACGACCTCAACCCGCCACTGGCCGTGCGCTTTGCCCCGCTTGTCGCCCTGTGGCAACGGGCTGTGCAGCCGCTTGCTCCGCAGTTGAAGCGCGTTCCGGTTCCAGCCAAGGACCGCTGACATGAAGAAGGCCAGCTCCGAAGCCTGGTCGACGGCCTTCCGGCGGCTGGCCATGGCAGTGATCGCCCTGTGCCTGACCACGGGCGCTTCGTACATGTTTGCCATTGTTGTCCAGTCGGACGGTTTCGACTGGCTGGACATCGTCCGCATCGCGCTGATGGCGGTAGCAAGTTTCTGGCTGGCCTGGGGCGGATGTATCGCTCTCTTCGGCATCCTGTTTCCGCCTGAGGAAAGGCCAACCGCAGAAGCTCTGCCCGAAGGTCGCACCGCCGTTCTTCTGCCGATCTACAACGAAGCAACCGGTCCGGTGTTCGCCCGGCTGGAGGCCATCATGAAATCGGTTGCCGCCCTGCCCGCGGCGGACCGCTTCGATTTCTTCGTCCTGTCCGACACCACCAAGGCGGATGTCGGCGAGGAAGAACAGCGTGCCTATGAGCGACTGCTTGTTCGCCAGAACGCCGGTGGCCGCCTGTTCTATCGGCGGCGCGAACAGAACATTGGCCGCAAGGCAGGCAACATTGCCGACTTCCTGACCACATCAGGCGGTGCCTACGACTACATGCTGGTGCTTGATGCCGACAGCCTGATGGATGGCAAGACCATCCTGGAAATGGTCCGGCGCATGGAAGCCGATCCGCGCCTGGGGCTGCTGCAGTCGCTGCCGCAGATCATCGGACTTTCCACCCTGTTCGGACGCCTCTTGCAGTTCGCGACCGGTCTCTACGGGCCTTACTTCGCGCGCGGCCTTGCCGCCGTTCAGGGCGAGGAAGGCACCTTCTGGGGACACAATGCGCTGATCCGCACCCGCGCATTTGCAGCTGCCTGCGGCATGGCTCCGCTTACCGGCAAACCGCCCTTTGGTGGTCACATCCTCAGCCATGACACCGTTGAAGCTGCGCTCCTGGCGCGCGACGGCTGGAAGGTCCGTCTCGACCCGGACCTGACGGGCTCCTACGAGGAAGCCCCCGCCAACATGGTGGACTACGCCAAGCGTGACCGGCGCTGGTGTCAGGGCAACCTGCAGCACAGCCGCATTCTGGCGGCCCCACGCTTCCGCTTCTGGAGCCGGATTTCGATCCTGCAAGGTGTCTTTGCCTACCTGGCCTCGCCGATCTGGTGCATCTTCCTGCTGGCAAGCCTTGCGGCTCCGCTGGTCGCTCCGCCCCCGGTCTACTTCGACGGTCATTCGCCATTCCCGGTCTTTCCGCATCCGGAAACGACCACGGCGCTCGCCCTGCTGTTCGGTCTGGTGGCTTTGTTGATCCTGCCCAAGCTGCTGCTTGTTGCCCGGGCGCTCTTTGGCGGCAACTCGGCGGACTTCGGCGGTCCGGTGCGGCTTCTGATCAGCTTTCTCCTTGAAATCCTGCTGACCTCGATCCTTGCGCCGATCCACATGATGTTCCACTGCCGCTCGGTGTTTCAGGTGCTGACGGGCGCCGACAGCGGCTGGCCGACAGCCGATCGGGACGACGGTTCGCTGCCGATTACCGCAGCGTTTTCCGCCACCTGGTGGATGAGCATTGCAGGCGCCGGTGCAATCGCCTTCTCGCACACCTATGCGCCGGAGATGTTCTACTGGCTGCTGCCTGTTGCCCTGCCACTGGTTGTCGCTCCGCTCCTGGTCTGGATGACGGCATCTGTGCTGCTGGGCAAGGTCACGAAGAAACTGGGGCTCTTCCAGGTCCCGACCGAGGCAGGCCCGGTCGCGGTCGCCGAAGACATGCGTCTAGCGCTTTCGCAAGAAGCGGCTGCCTGACAAGGTGCTGTGTCACCAGCACAGGATCAGTCATCCCGGCAGAGTGGTGCTCGGCCGGGATGACCAGGGAAAGCTCCTGAACTCATTCCAGCGCACGTCTCAATGAATACGGCCGGTTTCGGCTTCCAGAATGCCGTCCGCATCCAGGCCCGCGATCGGCAGGCGCTTGTCGGTCGGCACATCGCCAGACAGCTGCAAGGCCAGGTACCGGCCGCAGCAAACGCGCAGGAAGCTTGTGAAATTTCCGAGATCATGCCCCGCGTCGATGCTCTCGTGGTGAAGCTTGGTAATCAGTTGCACCACATTCATGCCGTCCCGTCCGGCGATCTCGTCCAGAACCTTCCAGAAGAAGGTTTCCAGCCGCACCGATGTCACCATGCCGTCAATGCGTAGCGACTTTGTCGTGCTTTCCCAAAGCGTGGAATCTGCCTCGATGAAGAGCTTGCACATGATGTTTCCTTCGTGACGGACTGGCGAGCTGAAATCGCGGAGCTGTCTTGGTATATCAACGCCCGTTATTTGAACTCAGCCTAGTCCGCTTCCCGCGTGCGGGAAAGAGGTCAGGTAGCGTGTAAGTGGCGGGCCCGGGACTTGTCGCGCCCCCTTCGGGGCACCACTCTTGCGTTTTCTCGGACCAGGCAAACGGAGCTGATGGTGCGGGCAATTTGTTGGCCCGCACCGTTTGCCTCAGGCAGCCAGGGAACCCTCGGCCGCACCGCTCAGAACCGCATGGAACTGCGACAGCCATGCCGGATGCGCCGGCCATGCAGGGGCGGTAACAAGGTTGCCGTCGGTCACGGCGCCGTCGATTGCGATCTCGGCATAAGTGGCGCCTGCAAGCTCCACTTCCGGACGGCAGGCCGGATAAGCCGAAACGGTGCGGCCCTCGATCACCTTGGCAGCTGTCAGGATCTGCGCGCCGTGACAGATTGCGGCAACGGGCTTGGCCGCGTCCATGAAATGCTTCACGGCATCGATGACAGCCGCATCAAGACGCAGATATTCCGGAGCCCGTCCACCCGGGATTACCAGGGCATCGTAACCGGCAACGTCGACATCGGCGAAGGTCGCGTTCAGCGTAAAATTATGGCCGCGCTTTTCCGAATAGGTCTGGTCACCTTCGAAATCGTGGATACAGGTGGCGACCGTCTCGCCGGCCTTCTTGCCGGGGCATACCGCATCGACCGTGTAACCCATGGCAAGCAACGTCTGAAACGGCACCATGGTCTCATAATCTTCGGTGAAATCACCCGTGATCATCAGGATCTTCTTCGCGCTCATGCTCTGTCCTCCAGCTTGGCAAATTGCGATGGAGAAAGGCTAGCAGTCCGCGGGTTTGAACGGGTATTAGGTCGCTACTACAGGTGAGATTTCTGCAGTTTTGGCGGTTTATTGCAGGAAAATTTGCCCGCCTGTCATTCAAGACAAGTGAGGCGGAAGCCGAACGCTGATCCGAACCCTGACCTATTTTGTGACAACGCCGCTACTGCTCAAGATTGAATGATGATCAATGATCAGAAGCTCGCTGAAGCTCGCGCTGACATCTGATTTCCAGCTCACGCGATGCCGCTATGTGCCTTGCGAAAAGGCCCCGGATCTGCGCTGCGCTTGTCCGGGGCGACACCAAGAAGGATTGCCATGCTTTGCCCAAATGCATTTCGCCTCCCCGCATTGGAGAGGCGAAAGCAAGTCGGCATCGATGGATCTCAGTCGCGGTAATCCGGCTCGCTCCGGTCAAGATCACGCTTCCAATAGTCGAAATGGGCATAGCCCATGCCGACATAGGGCTCCCATTCGGCAGCCGTCTTGGCGGCCAGGTTGTCCGACATGATGGCCAGCGGCTGACCTGTCCCATAGGCTTTCAATAGCGTTTCAGCAGCCCGTTCGAAGAAATAGAGATGCTCGAAGGCTTCAGCGACAGTGACGGCGGAAATCGACACCCCGTGATTGCCCATTACAAGAACCGGTTTGTCGCCGAGTGTTTCGGCAATCCGCCTGCCCTCCTCCGCCTCGTCAGCCATGCCGCCGAAGCCGAGATCAATCGCAACCTTGCCGAAGAAACGCGCGGTGTTCAGGTCGATCGGTTTCATCGACGGATCCTGCAGCGTCGCCAGCGCGGTCGCATTGGGCGGGTGACAGTGGAACAGCACCCGCGCCTTGGGATTTTCCCGGTGAACCGTGCCGTGGATGCACCAGGCGGATGGGTCCGGGGCATTTTCGCCCGCCATCACGGTGTCATCATTGGCATCGAGCAACAACAGGTCGCTGGCCCTGATTTCCCCGAAATGTCGCCATTTGGGGTTCATCAGGAATTTCGAACCATCTTCGGAAACCGCGGCGCTGAAATGATTGCCGACGGATTCGCTCCAGCCGAATTTAACCGCCAGACGAAAGGCAGCTGCGAGGTCTTCCCGCAGGGCCTGTTCGCTTTGCCGGTCCGGGTCAGCCCCGAAGCGTACATCCGTAACGACACTCATTTGAAACGTCCTTCCCCGGACAGGATCCGGTAAGTGGAGCGCAGCTCGCCCCTGTCGGTATAGCAGCCACGCAGGTGCCGATTGCCGCTGGTTGCCGAATAGGCAGCCCGACCGTGCACGATGCGGTGATTATCGAAGACAATACATTCGCCCGCATTCAGACGGAACCGCATCAGGTACTTGTCGTCCCGCATCATCCGTCCGAAGCGGCAGAAGGCCGGGTAGTAACGGTCGAGTTCATGTTGCGGCATATCGAAGATATCGGCATGGTGCTGGCTGATCGTGACACCCGAAATATTGCCGTGCTCATCCAGCTCGATTACCCGCTGGCGGGACCGCATGTCGAACGTGTCATGCTCGCAGAAATAAGGCACATCCACGGTGATCAGAAGTTCGAAGTCTTCCGGATAGGCCTTGCGGAAGTCTTCGGCGACTGCCAGTCCGTCCACAAAGATGCTGTTGCCGCCCTCGACCGAATTGGCCCGGCAATGCAGGAACTGCACGCCCGGTGCAAGATCTTCGTCCGGCAAATCCGTGTGAAGCGGCAGGGCCTTGGCAGTGAAGGCAAGGTTGGTCGGCTTGATGTGGGTTTTTACTTCAAACGTCAGGCCGAAGTAGCTCGGACGCACATAGCCGATCAGGCCGGCCGTGTCGGTTAGCGCTTCATCCGTATCCGGCAAGCCGGTCAAAAGCGCGACACCATCCGTCAGCATCGCCTTGGCCCAGTCGCGCCGACGCGCGGTGTCGTTGGTAACCTCGTCATAGGAAAAACGGGCCATCTTCGGATAGTGGTCAGCGTACCAGGGCACTCTTTGAAGGTTGGCGATATCGGGGCGCTTTTCGCCATTGGAATAGGCATTGAGCAGGGACAGCGGCAGTCGGGAGACGTCGTTTGTGCCGGCCCAGGCGATTTCCAGATCGCCTCCCACGATGGCGGCGGAGGCTGCTTTTGGCGCTTCGTCCAGGGCAAAGATGTCGTTGACGCGTTCGCGGGTTTCCGGGTCGAAGGAACTCGGGCAATTGTCGCGCAGCCAGTAGTAATTGAAATAGGCGGTTTGCCCGTTGCTCAGCGGCACATCGAGGCCATTTTCCTGCAGCAACACACCTGCATCACCAGTTCCAAGCATCAGATCCGTCCTTAAGTTTAGCTCATCAGCCTTGCAGACACTTCGCACAAGTCACTGCAAAGCTCTGCGTTCCAGTTACTTTCTGTGAAGTTGCTCTTGCACTGGCGATTTGGAAAGGCGATAAAATCGAAACTTAACTTAAGCATTCACTTAACTTGGACAGACAAATGCTCCGCTTCCCCCCACTCAGGCTGCTCACCGTCTTCGAGACGGTTCAACGCGCGGGAGGCACCAAGGCGGCGGCGGGCGAATTGAATGTATCCATGTCGGCGATCAGCCAGTCCTTGCGACAGTTGGAAGAACACGTCGGCACCGCCCTGATCGATCGCAGCACAAGGCCGGCTGGCCTCACTGCCGCTGGCGAGATCCTGCTGAAAGCGGTGATCGAAAACCGCGAACGGCTGAGCGAAGCCCTGAACGACATTCAGGCTCTTGCCGATCCCGCCAGCGCCTCTGTCACTGTTGCCTGCACCGTCGGCTTCGCCACCTACTGGCTCATGCCCCGGCTTGAGGCGTTTTATCTGGACCACCCGGAAATCCCGGTGAACGTTCACACCACGCAGCAGGAGGTCCCCCGGCTTGGCCAGGGGGCCGATATCGCCATGCGCTATGGGGACGGCCGCTGGGACGACGGCACGGTCGAACAAATGTTCCGCGAGCGGGTTGAGCCCGTGTGCGCCCCTTCCCTTGCCGAGCGTATCCGCGCCGATGGCGGCAGCCTGGGATCAGCCTTTCTGATCCATGTGGACACCAGCGATCGCCGCTGGGTTTCCTGGCAGGAGTATCTTGCCCGCACGGGGCAGAAGGCTGCCGGTTCGGCCAAAGGCCTCCGGTTTTCCAACTATGTCCAGGCCACCCAGGCGGCCTTGTCGGGTCACGGGGTCATGCTCGGCTGGCGCTCGATCACCGGTGACCACGTACAAAACGGCCTGCTGGTCCCTGCCGGCCTGCCGCCGCTGCAGCCAAACAACGCCTATCATGCCGTGCTGTCGCACCGCAGTCGGAACCGGGAAACGGCCGCCATTGTCGTTGACTGGTTGAGGGCTGCCGCGCAGCCACAGCTCTAGGGAATGGCTCCTAGCGCTCGTCCCCGAAGTAGCGCACGCGCAGTTGCTCGATCATGTCCGTCTCATGCGCCGTCAGCAATTCAAGCGTCAACGGCCGTGTCCACGGACTGCCGTGCGCAAGGGCAAAGCCGTATTTGTCCGGTTCGAAGATCGGGCCGATCACCTCGACATTCGCCCGCGGGTGACTGTGAGCGTAATACTCAAGGACAGGCGCATCGCCCACAACGGCATCAATCTCATCACTGCGCAGAGCAGCGACAGCTCCTTCGATGTCGTCAAATGACCGGTGCGACCAACCGGATGCTTCTGCAAACTCCTCGGCCACGCTGCCGGCAAAGACGCCGATACTCTTGCCCGGCAGATCGGCAACACTGTTGATCTGGTTGGTGAGTGAAAGGGTTGTCATGACGCTGGTCACCGACGAGGTCACATAGGCCATCACCGCAATGCCGCAGACCAGCCAGAGCGCCTGCCAGATGCGGCCTGGCCAACCAAACAGGTTCTTGCGCGAAGGTGCCTTGCCGGATGTCACCACGGACATGACCGCATAGAAGCTCTCCGACACACCTTCCGGCCAGCCCCGGGGAAAGTTCTTGTCGAAACGCCGGTCGAACACCGTCATCAGCGCCGTGGCAAACACGATCACAAGCGCCAACCAGCCATAGGCTCTCAGATAACCGGATTCCTGCAGGCCCGTTATCACCTCGCTGAAACTCGCTCCCTGACTGTCAGGCACGAGAATGCGCAGGCCCGCATCGAACCAGGGCTGGGTAAAGTCGATCCTGTCGGCGCGCTTGCGGGTGATCGTCAGGTTGGTGACGGCAATACCGATGGATTTGTCCGCCGCTGCATCCACCAGCTCCCGGATGGTCGGGAAGAGCCGATATTCGTAGAGAATTCCGTTTTTCTGCGCCAGTGCTTCCCAAAGGTCCACCGCCATGCCGGAATAGACACCCGGCTCTTCCTCCATGACAAAAGGAGGGCTGATGTAGAGGCCGACGCTGACCGGCGAGCCCGGCAGCGGTGGATTGTCGTCCCCCTCCACCGTCTGCCCCAATGCCGGCAGAGCGAGAAAAATCGACAGGCAGAGCACAAGGGCAGCTGACAGGCATCGGCAGAAATTCGAGCAGGCGGTCACGATGGCCTCCGCTTGGCAGAAGGGGAATCACCCAGAAGGGTCCTGAAGGGTAAGCCGCCACGCCAAAACCATGCAACCTGTGCCCACACAGGCTGCTCATCAATACGGCCGGTGTTAGCAACGGATGAATTGCCCCCTCAACTCACCGCGTGATCACGATCCTCGTGTCGGCACGGCCAACCTTTCGCACAAGATTGAAAAGCTGAGCGGCATTATTGGGATGGAGCCGGATGCATCCGTGCGAGGCAGGACGGCCCAGCCGCTTGAGATCGTTGGTGCCGTGTATGGCGTATCCGCCGAGAAAGAAGACCGAATAGGGCATGGGTGCCCAGTTGTACTTGCGCGAGTGCCAGTCGCGTTCCAGCCGGGTCGGGCGCCAGCTTCCCGTTGGTGTGCGATATCCCTTGCGTGCCGTCGAAACCGGCCATTTGTTTCGCAAACGCCCGTCGACGTACAAATAAAGCCGCTGTTCGGAAAGATCGATCTTTGCGGTTACCCGAGGTGCAGCGTTTGCGCTGGTGGCAGCCAAGACAAGAAAGGCCAGCAACAACGGCCCGGCAATGAGTTTTTTGATGGTCAACATCTCAAAGACACCCAAGAAAAAGCAAGACAACAAAATTGAATACGAAAATCTAATCCGCACTTTCTTCGAGAGGCAAGCCAAACTTGAAGTAAGCGTAAACGTCTACTCCGATCACGCTTTCAAGCGCACGTTCCAGAGTGCTTGCCCAGATGCGCACGTTCGCCAAACAGGTGCAAAATTACCCTTGACCTGCCCAGCCGCCGGTGCCATAACCTCACCCGAACCGTACCGTACGGTTCCCTACTGACAATCAACGATCCGACCTGAGACATGACAGCGACCGCTTACGATATTGCCACCTCCCGCCCGGATGCAGCGCCCGAATTTTCGCCGCGCCAGCAGGTGGTGTTGCAACATGCGCTGACGCTGCTGGTCGAAGGTGGAGAGAAGGCGCTGACGACGGCAGGCTTAGCCCGCACGGCAAGCTGTTCGAAGGAAAGTCTCTACAAGTGGTTCGGCGACCGTGACGGCCTGCTGGCTGCGGTTGTCGCCTTCCAGGCCAGCCAGGTTCAGTTTCCTTCCGAGGCTGGTGCCACTGCCGATGCGGCGACGTTCCGGGCACATGTGACCGCCTTTGTCGAAGCCCTGCTGGGTGTCCTGTTTTCAGAAACCTCGCTGGCGTTGAACCGGCTGTCGATCGGCCAGTCCAACACCAATTCGAACCGCCTCGGCCAGCTTCTGCTGGTGCGCGGCAAACACATGATTTCCGCCCGCGCGCGCGCCATGCTGGACAGCGGCCGCCGCCACGGCCTTCTGAAATTCGACGAATCCGAAGACGCCTACCAGGTGCTTTACGGCCTGGCCATTCGGGACGTCCATATCCGCCTCCTTCTGGGTGAGACCGCCGGTCCTGCCGAGAAGGATCTGAAATCGCAGGCCGAAGTGGCCGTCGATCGCTTTTACCGTCTGTTCGGGGCCTGATCGCCGCGAACCTTCGGAACCACTGGGAAACACCAGAACCAATCAAGACCGGAAAACCGGCCTTCAAACGACAGAATGCAGACGGGAGAAAGGAACCCATGCGCGTTTATTACGATCGTGATGCTGATCTTAACCTGATCAAGTCCAAAAAAGTCGCCATCATCGGCTACGGCTCGCAGGGCCGCGCCCATGCCATGAACCTCAAGGACAGCGGCTGCACGGAGATCGCCGTTGCCCTGCGCGAGGGCTCCACGACCGCTCTGAAGGCAGAAGCTGACGGCTTCAAGGTCATGAACGTGGCAGACGCTGCTGCCTGGGCCGACCTGATGATGATGGCAACCCCGGACGAACTGCAGGCAGACATCTACAAGGACCACATCGCAGCCAACATCCGTGACGGCGCTGCAATCGCCTTCGCACATGGCCTCAACGTTCACTTCGGCCTGATCGAAGCAAAGTCGACCGTTGATGTTCTGATGGTTGCACCGAAGGGCCCGGGCCACACCGTGCGCGGCGAATACATGAAGGGTGGCGGCGTGCCGTGCCTGATCGCTGTTCACCAGGACGCTTCCGGCAATGCCCATGACCTCGGCCTGTCCTACGCCTGCGGCGTTGGCGGCGGCCGTTCGGGCATCATCGAAACCACCTTCAAGGAAGAGTGCGAAACCGACCTCTTCGGCGAACAGGCTGTTCTGTGCGGCGGTCTCGTCGAACTGATCCGCGCCGGTTTCGAAACCCTGGTTGAAGCCGGTTACGCTCCGGAAATGGCCTACTTCGAGTGCCTGCACGAAGTGAAGCTGATCGTCGACCTGATCTACGAAGGCGGCATCGCCAACATGAACTACTCCATCTCCAACACTGCAGAGTGGGGTGAGTACGTGACTGGTCCGCGCATCGTGACGCCGGAAACCAAGGCGGAAATGAAGCGCGTCCTGACAGACATCCAGACCGGCAAGTTCACGTCCGATTGGATGCAGGAATACCGTGCAGGCGCTGCCAAGTTCAAGGCAACCCGCCGCCTGAACGACGCACACCAGATCGAGGAAGTTGGCGAAAAACTCCGCGGCATGATGCCGTGGATCAAGTCCAACGCGCTCGTCGACAAGACCAAGAACTAACAAGGTTCGCCCCATCGACCCGAAACGAGACCCCGCTGGCAACAGCGGGGTTTCTTTTTGCCGGTTCCTGCTGGTCGTCAAATAGATATCCGGGTTCGGGCGTTATAAATAAGCGGCCCTCGACCACACCCGCCCTGCCGCCCCAAAGATGCCGTATTGCCTCCGCAAATTTCACAGGTATCGTAAACGGGACCAAAGCGTTGAATTCCCTATTTGATAAAAGTTTTTTTATCGCGGCTAACCGGATTGCAAGACCCTATCCCGTAACGTAATCACTATCCTTTGTGAGATTGAGGGACCGGTTCCGGAGACTGCCTTGATGGATCTATCGACACTCTTTTCGGCAAATGTGCTTCTGCTGTCGATTTTTGCCATCTGCTTCCTGGCCATTTCCCTGCAGACCAGTCCGCGTGCTCACTGGTTGAGCTGGGCCGCTGCGAATGCCCTGTTGGCGTCGTCTCTGGTCTGCTTTGCGCTCAGCAGCATGCTGCCGCCCCTGGTCGCCTATCTGCTCCCCAACACCCTGTTGCTGCTCGGTTTTGGCTGTCACTGGCACGCGGCACGCCTTCTGGCGGATATGCCGAGCAAGCTCAGCAATGTTGTCGCGCCCGCCTTTGCCTACGGCATCGTTGCAGGCTGCGCGTATCTGCTTTCCAACTACGCCCTTGCGTACATGGCCTCCAACGTGGTGTTCACGCTGCTGTCCGTCGCAACCATTACTGCCTACGCCTCAAGACCCTTCAGGGGCCTGATTTCCAATATCGGCCTCATCCTGGCGTTCTTCTTTCTGGCTGCCGAAGGTGTGCTGCGCACAGTGCACGGACTTGTTTCCGGCGGCCCGCAAGGGCCAGGCATGATCGACGACCTGATTGTCGACATTCACCTGATGTGCGCACTCGTCTTCGTCAGTTTGACCGGCGCTTTCTCCCTTGCGCTGTCGTTCGAGCTCGTGGCGAACCGGAACCGGGAAGCGGCACGACGCGACCCCCTGACCGGCGCCTTCAACCGCAGGGAGTTTCAGACACGTCTGGAGAGCCTCCTGCAGGAAACGCAGAAGGACGACTTCGGCCTGGTCCACTTCGACCTCGATCACTTCAAGCAGGTGAACGACAGGTTCGGACACGTTGCAGGCGACGAAGCGCTTGTGAAGGTCTGTTCGGAAGTTAAGGCGCATCTGCGCCAGAACGACTGCTTTGCCCGCCTCGGCGGCGAGGAATTCGCGGTGCTTCTGCCGTCCATCTCGCGCGAGGACGCCTTCCGGGTTGCCGATCGCCTGCGCGAGCGCATTTCCGACCTGCGGTTCGAATTCGCACCGCAGGACTTCAACCTGACGGCGTCGGCAGGTGTCTATCACGGCGACGGCAGCCAACTGCCGTCAGCCGAATTGCTCAAGACAGTCGATGAGAGCCTCTACCTGTCCAAACGGACCGGACGCAATCGGGTGTCAGTTGTCGAGAAGGTTTCCGGTGCAATACCAGCCGAACCTTTGCGGGCCGCTCAGGAATAGGCTTCGATCAGCCGCGTCACTTCCTTGTCCCGCGCCGCCTCGCTCGCCCCACCCATGACGACAACGATCAGTCGCTTGCCGCCCCGGTTGGCGGTCGCGACCAGATTGTAGCCGGACATGCGGATATAGCCCGTCTTCAGGCCATCCACACCGGCAACCTTGCCGACCAGGTTGTTGGTGGCCCGGAAGGTGCGGCCGTTGTAGTCGAACGACTTGGCCCGGTAATAGCTGCCGTATTGCGGGAACCGCCGCTTCAGGGCGAGACCAAGCACTGCCATGTCACGCGCCGACGAAACCTGCGCGGGATCGGGCAGGCCCGTGGCATTGACGAAACGGGTACGCGACAGGCCAAGAGCCCGCGCCTGGGACGTCATCTGCCGGGCGAAGGCCGCTTCGCTTCCGGCCAGATTTTCGGCAACGGCGATGGCGACGTCATTGGCCGACTTGACCGCAAGCGCCCTTGCCGCCTGCTCGACCGTGATGGTCGACCCTGCCTTGATGCCGATCTTTGCCGGCGGCTGCGATGCTGCCTTGGCCGAAACACTCAAGGGGGTGGAAAGCGTGTAACGCCCTTGCGAAACCGCATCAAAGAGCAGGTAGAGCGTCATCATCTTGCTCAGCGAAGCGGGATACCGCGCTGCATCCGCATCGACCGCATAAAGCTCTTCGCCGGTCGACGCATTCAGCACCAGCGCGGAGAACCCGCGCTCGACCGCCGTTTCCGGCGCATAGGCAACCGCAGGAAGAGGTGCCGTCTGAACGGCAGGCGCTGCACTTGTAACGGGCGCCGGGGCTGGCCCCTGCCCCGTCTGACAGGCAACCAGAAACCCGGCCAGAACGAAGATCGAAGCCTTCTTCAAAAGGACAGACGCACGCATTCCCGCTCTCTTAAACTCGCGTTTCGGCCGGATACCTCAAGCTTTCAGGCGGTATCCGGTCTTGAAAATCCAATGTATGACGGCCAGTGAACCGCCGAGGAAGATCATCGTTGCCAGCAGCGACAGCCAAAGGCTGACGTCCGCCTGACCATAGAAGCTCCAGCGGAACCCGGAAATCAGGTAGACCACCGGGTTGATCAGCGTGATCTTCTGCCAGATATCCGGCAACATGTTGATGGAATAGAAGCTGCCGCCCAGAAAAGCCAGAGGCGTGACAATCAACAGCGGTACAAACTGCAGTTTTTCGAAATTGTCGGCCCAGATGCCGATGATGAAGCCGAGCAGGGCGAATGTAACAGCCGTCAAGAGGAAGAACGCGGCCATCCAGACCGGGTGCTGGATTTCCAGCGGAACGAAGAAACTCGCCGTGATCAGGATGATCAACCCGACCAGGATCGACTTCGTAGCCGCCGCCCCGACATAGGCAACGGTGATTTCCAGGAACGACACGGGCGCCGACAGCACCTCGAAGATCGTGCCCGTAAACCGCGGGAAATAGATGCCGAAAGAGGCGTTGGAGAGGCTCTGTGTCATCAGGGACAGCATGATCAGCCCGGGCACGATGAAGGCGCCGTAGCTGACACCGTCAACCTCGGAGATCCGAGAGCCGATGGCCGCCCCGAAGACAACGAAATAGAGCACCGTGGAGATCACCGGCGAGATGATGCTCTGCATGATCGTGCGGCGGGTGCGGGCCATTTCGGCCAGGTAGATGACTTTGATCGCTTCGAAATTCATGTGCCCTGCTGCCCCGAAATCAGAATGAGTTCCATTCGGGGCAACGTGCGCCCCGGGATCGAGCCGGATGGAGACCGGCCAATGGTCTTGAAGCCCATGCGGGCATAGAAAGGTTCTGCAAAAGGATCCGCATCGAGACCGATCCTCACCAGACCAAGGCTCCGCGCTCTTTCATAAAGCGCATCGAACAGCGCCCGGCCAACGCGGCGTCCCTGCCAGGCGGGGTCGACAAAACAGGTCTCCAGTTCCCCTGTCTCACCGTCGTCTTCCATGGACAGCCGGATACAGCCGACCGGCTCACCGCCTGCGTCCTGCGCCAGCCAGAAATCGTGCTCCTCGATCCAGCTGTCGCGGACCTTGAGTTCTTCGGCGCACATGGCCATGAAAGCATCGTCATAGCCGTTCGACTGCTTGGAGCGCATGCACAGGTCCGTCAGTGCCGTGCAGTCGTCCAGTGTCGCCTTGCGAATGGTGAAACCGGTGTCCATCGCCGCCTCATCCCTGACTGACCAGACCGACGAAGATGTCCTCGAGCGACGACTGATCCGTCTGCAGATCGTGAAAACGCACGCCGGCCTGGGAGAGATCGGTCAGAAGCGACGTGATGCCAGTCCGGTCAGCCTGGGTATCGTAGGTATAGACCAGGCTGCGGCCGTCATCCTCGAGCTTCAGATCGTAGCGGGCAAGACTGCCCGGGATCTCGACGAGCGGCTCCGTCAAGCTGAGCGACAGCAACTTGCGCCCGAGCTTGCGCATGAGCTCTGCCTTCTCTTCCACGAGGATGATCTCACCCTTGTTGATCACCCCGACACGATCGGCCATTTCCTCGGCCTCCTCGATATAGTGGGTGGTCAGGATGATGGTGACGCCCTTCTGCTTCAGCTCCCCAACGATGCGCCACATGTCGTGCCTGAGTTCCACGTCCACGCCGGCTGTCGGCTCGTCCAGGAACAGGATCTTCGGCTCATGCGCCAGCGCCTTGGCGACCAGCAGGCGGCGCTTCATGCCCCCGGACAAAGCCATGATGGGGTTGTTGCGCTTTTCCCAGAGCGTCAGGTCCTTGAGGATGCTCTCGATCCGTGCCGGATCGGGTTTCATGCCGAACAGGCCGCGGCTGAAGGCGACCGTATCACCGACCATTTCGAAGGGAGCCGTGGGCATCTCCTGAGGCACCAGACCGATCATCTGCCGGGCAGCGCGGTACTCGCTCAAGGCGTCATGGCCGCACACGTGAATACTGCCGGAGGTCGGCCGCACCAGGCCGCAAATCGTGCTGATCAATGTCGTCTTGCCGGCGCCATTCGGCCCGAGCAACGCAAACACCTCTCCTTGCTGGATATCCAGAGACACGGATTTGAGAGCCTGGAAGCCACCGTCATAGGTTTTTTCCAGGTCGCGTACGGAAAGTATCGGGGCCATCGTTTCAACCGGTTCGGAATTGGGGATTTGACCAGACGGCCAAACTGGCGTGCACACTTGCATGTGGGCGGACCGTCCGCAAGATGCAACCCTTTGGCCGTAAACCACCGTCCGGTCGGAGCCTATCCGGATGACGGGATCACTGTTTCGTCTTTCGAAACACTGCGTCTGCAGAGCCAAGACTAGGTTTTGCCCTGCGAGCCGCTATCTTTCCCTCAAAGTCAATCCGCATCAGGAACCAAGTCATGTCCATCCGCCCCGTAACCCACATCGGCAGCACACAATCAACCATGGAAGGCGCCGGCGTCCGGCTGGAGCGAGCTTTCGGATTTCAGGACCCGGAAATGCTGGATCCGTTCCTGCTGCTGGACGATTTCCGCAACGAGCGACCCGAGGACTATCTGAAGGGCTTTCCCTGGCATCCCCATCGCGGCATCGAAACCATTACCTACGTGCTGGCCGGCACCGTTGAACACGGCGACAGCCTGGGCAACAGCGGCAACCTGGGTGCGGGCGACGTCCAGTGGATGACAGCCGGGCGCGGGATCATGCATCAGGAGATGCCAAAGGGCGACGCCAATGGCCGCATGCACGGTTTCCAGCTCTGGGCGAACCTGCCGTCCTCGCTGAAGATGACCGCTCCGCGCTACCAGGATGTCGCCTCGAAAGAGATCCCGGTTGTGACCGATGACGACGGCACTTCCGCACGGGTCATCTGTGGCGAGTTCTGGGGCAAGCGCGGCCCGGTCGACGGCATCGCCGCCGATCCGCAGTATCTCGACATCCATGTGCCGGCAGGTCACAAGAAACGCTTCAAGGTCGACACCTACAAGCAGACCTTTGCCTACATTTTCGAAGGCTCCGGCACGTTCGAAGGAGCATCCGACCCGTTCGGGGTTCTGACGGAAAAGGAATTCGGCGGCGAGGAACTGAAGATCCGTGACGAGACCGGCAACCGATCTCTGGTGATCTTCGGCTCCGGCGACGAGATCGTCGTTCACGCAGGCGAGGAAGGCATCCGTTTCCTTCTGGTCTCCGGTGCACCGATCAAGGAACCCGTGGCCTGGCACGGCCCCATCGTGATGAACACCCGTCAGGAGCTGATCCAGGCGGTAACCGAACTGCAGAACGGCACATTTATCCGGTAGGGCTGAAAAGAACCTGCTGCCTTGTAACTTTCACAAAGTCTGGCTAGGGCTGTCCGGGATACAATCGATCTGGACAGCCCATGCCATTGAAACTCCGCCCGGCCACAGAGGCCGACGCCCCTGCCCTCACCGATATCCTCCATCGCGCCAAGGCCTCCTGGGGCTATCCGGAAGAAAAAATGGCAGAGTTTCGCGACTACTGGCGAATATCGGAGGCAACCATCCAGTCCCTGACGCTCACCGTTGCAGAGCGGGACGGTCAGCCCATAGCCTTTTCCGGGCTCTCTCCCCAAAGCGAAGATACCCTGCTTGTCGATTTTCTGTTTGTTGCCCCTGAAGCCCAGCGTCAGGGCATTGGCGACCTTCTGCTGAAGCGCGCGGAGGATCATGCCCACCGACAGGGATTGAGCCGGCTTTATCTGGAAAGCGACGCCAACGCGGGCCCCTTTTACGAAAAACGCGGGTTTCGGACGATGGCGACTCGACCAAGCGAGATGTCGCCCGGAAAGGAAATCCCCCTGATGGAAAAACCGCTGGCACCTGCGGTCTATCGGGTGGAAGCGCTGAACATCGAGGTTTCGGACGAACCCTGGGCTTTTGAAACGAAGCATGCAGACGCCATCGATGCGTATTTCGAGGAAGCCAGGAAGCGCATTCCCATGCTTTGGAATGGCCGAACCATGAAGTTGACCGGGTTCGAGTTCAAGGATGGCACCTTTAACGGCACCTGCGCGGAATGTTCTTTTGCCGCTTTCCTGGCGTGGCGCGACTGGGGTGCGCCCGATGCAAGCTCGTTCAATCTCTTCGGCTCCGCCATCCTGAGGTCCGCCGAGGGCGCATTGCTCTATGGTGTCATGTCCCGAAAGACTGCCACAGCGGGCATGATCTACCCTCCCGGTGGCAATCTCGACCCGACCGACCTGACCGAAGATGGCAAGGTTGACGTTGTCGGGGCGATCTACCGGGAACTTGAAGAGGAAACAGGTCTCAAACGAGACGACGTCATGCCTGCCGAGCTGCTGGTGACATTCGACGGCTGGCGAATTTCCATCGGCCAGGTGATGGATGTCCCCCGCCCCGCGGAAGAGTTGCGCACGGAGATCCTGCGTTTTTCAGAGGCGTCGGAAGAACAGGAGCTTGCCGATATGCGCATAATTCGCACGCGCGCGGACCTTGAGGACAGCGCCATCGTGCCTTACGCCCGTTCGCTCGGCAAATATCTGCTGCCATGAAGAGCACTCTGCAAGACGGCCGGGAACGACAATATTTTGTTCACCAAGAATGCGCACTAAGCACTGGCAGGACTTGCCTGAAAATGCAAAAGTCCGCTCACCTTTGAAGCCGGCACCGTGGTTTGCACGGGCCGTCCGATGCGGACAGGTTGGTTGTTTTACAACGTTTGAGCCCCTCGCCTGACTTCGTTTGAAGGCCGGCAGGCGGCGACAGGGAGAAGAGAAGTATGAGCCGCCGCTACGCGATCCTGGATGTCTTCACGAACACGAGCCTTGCCGGGAACCCCCTGGCGGTGGTTCTGGACTCCGAGGGGCTGAGCGACGAGCAGATGCAGAAGATCGCCGGTGAGTTCAATCTTTCCGAAACGGTCTTCGTCTTCCCGCCGGAAAAGCCCGGGCATTCTGCAACCATGCGGATCTTCACACCCAAGATGGAATTGCCGTTCGCCGGGCACCCGACCGTCGGTACGGCCATCCTTCTGGCAACGGAACGCTTCGGCGATATTTCGGGCGAGCAGGATGCCGTTGTTGTTCTGAAGCAGCAGATCGGCACCGTGCGCTGCGCGGTTATCCTGCGCGAGCACGCAGCCGCCTTTGCCGAGTTCGACGTTCCCAGCCTGCCGGAGCCCGCCGGACCGACCCACAACGTCGAACTGATCGCAGCCGCGCTCAACCTGGAGCCGAGTGACATCGGGTTCGAGAACCACGGCCCCTCCCGCTTCCGCGTAGGCCCTCCCTTCACCTTCGTGCCGGTGCGCGATCTGGATGCCTTGGCGCGCGCCAAACCGGTGCCGGCCATGTGGAACGCGGGCTTCGGCAAGAACGGCAATACGGACGCTTATGTCTATTGCCGCGAAACCCGCTCCCACGACAGCGCTTTCCACGCCCGCCTGTTTGCGCCCGACATGGGTATTCCAGAAGATCCCGCGACAGGTTCTGCCGCGGCGGCTTTCGCAGGTGTGGTCGACTATTACGACGACCTTCCCAACGGCACGCACCATATCCGCATCGAACAGGGTTTCGAGATGGGACGGCCGTCCCTGATCGACCTGGAAATCGACATCGAGGGCGGCAAGATGCATGCGGTCAGGATCGGCGGTCAGGCGACGCTTGTCGCTCGGGGCGAACTGTTCCTCTAGTCAAATCAGACGCTGCCCGGACGGTCAGAAGGCCGCCTGGGCAGGTTCGTTCGCCTTGTCGGCGCGTGGCGGCAGACCGAAATGCCGGGCGTACTCTCGGCTGAACTGGGTCGCGCTTTCGTAACCCACCTGGAACGCCGCGCGCGAGACGGACAGTTTTTCCGCCTGCAGCAGCCGGCGCGCCTCCATCAGCCGCAACTGCTTTTGAAACTGCAGCGGACTGGTGCCGGTAATATCCTTGAAGTGCGCATGGAAGGCAGACACGCTCATGCCTGCCTCGCCGGCAAGATCGTCCACCCGCAAGGACGCCGCAATGTCCCGGCGTATGCCGGCAATGACCTTGGCGATGCGGGCCGCGTGACTGTCCTGCTCTGAAATCTGACGCAGGATCGCACCATGTTCTGCCGTCAGCAGCCAGTAATGGATCTCTCGCTGGATCAACGGCAGCAACACCTTGCCGGCCTCCGGCATCTCCGCAAGCTCGAACAGGCGCCGCATCGCATCGACGATTGCAGCATCTGCCCTGCCGCTTGCAACGGCGCGCGTAGCCATAGATGTTTTACCCGGCCGATCCAGCTCCGGAGCTAGTTCGCGGATCAGAGCCATATCCAGTGGAATGGCGAGCGCAACATAGGGCTCGGCCTGGCTCGCACGCACGACCCGTGCCTGCGCGGGCAGATCCAGCCCGACAATCAGTGACTGCATGGCACCGAACCGGACGGTGTTCGATCCGAGATATGTCTGCTTCTCCCCTTGGAGAACCAGGCAGAAAATCGGTTGGTAGACGATCGGATAGATGAGGGTTGGCCGGCGCTGACGCACCAGCGTCATGCCACCAGCACCAACAGGAAAAGGATCGCCACCTGCGCCATGATCATCAGCAAATGCAACAACTTTCCGGATAAGCTCGTCTGCCTGCATGGTTCCCTCCGTCAAGAACCCAGCGATACGCCCGCCGGTTGGTGATGGCAAGCATGCAGGTTGCCTGATTTGTAGGATCAGGCAAGTCTTCTGGAGAAACCGGCACACAACACGTCTCGCTACGGACTATCTCATGGTCATCGACATCACGCCCCACAACACTGGAGCCAATAACATGACCACCTCCCCCAAGATCGCCCTCATCACCGGCGGCAGCCGCGGCCTTGGCCGCAACACTGTTCTTCATCTTGCCAAGAACGGTATCGACACGGTCCTCACATACAGGACCAGCAAGGAAGAGGCCGCACAGGTCGTTGCCGAAGTGGAAGCGCTGGGTGCCAGGGCTGTTGCCTTGCAGCTAGATACTGCCGACACGTCCGGCTTCCCCGCATTCACGGACGCATTGAAAACCGCGCTACAGCAGACCTGGCAGCGTGACAGTTTCGATTTCCTGGTCAACAACGCCGGCACGGGCATTCACAAGCCCTTCGCCGAGACGACTGAGACCGATTTCGACCAGTTGATGAATGTTCACGTGAAGGGAGTCTTTTTCCTGACGCAGCAGTTGCTGCCGCTGATCGCGGATGGCGGACGCATTCTGAACGTATCGTCCGGCCTTGCCCGGTTCTCCCTGCCCGGCTACGCGGCATACGCGACCATGAAAGGCGCGATTGAAGTTCTGACCCGCTATCTGGCCAAGGAACTGGGATCTCGTCACATCGCCGTCAACACGCTGGCGCCTGGCGCCATCGAAACGGATTTCGGTGGCGGTGCCGTGCGTGACAATCCGGAAATCAACAAGGTGGTCGCCTCCATGACAGCCATGGGGCGTGCCGGCCTTCCGGATGACATCGGCGGAGCCATCACCGCGCTTTTGAGCGGCAATACCGGCTGGATGACCGGCCAGCGCATTGAAGTCTCGGGCGGTCAGAACCTCTGACACCCCAAGTCAGCAGTGTGCCGCGGCGGCCGGGTCCCGGCCGCCGCTTGCATTGGCCTATTCGGCAGCTTCCATCAGGCGTGCAGGTGCCGTCATGGCCCAGCTTGGCACTGCTTCCAGCCGCTGATACCAGGCAATGATGTTGGCATGGCCTTCCAGCGGCATACGCGACTGCGGGTTCAACGCCAACGCCGACAAGGCACCGACCGCAAAATCGGTTACGGTCACCCTGTCCCCAAGCATGTAGGCCCGCCCTTCCAGGTGGGCGTCGAGAACTGCAGCGAAGCGATGGAAGTTCTCGCTTGCCGCTTCAATCCTGGCTTCGTCCGGTTCCCCCAGACCGAAAAGCGGCTTGACCATCGTTTCCCAGGCAATGTCCCTTGCGGCCTGGTTGTAATGCTGCACCTCCCAGGACATCCAGCGCAGGATCTCAAAACGGGATTTGGCGTCCGTCGGGCAAAACGCTTCGGCTCCTGCCCGGTCACTCAGGTAGATCATGGTCGGGTTGGCTTCCCACAGGTTCATGTCACCCACCACGAGCGTCGGAACCTTCAAGTTGGGATTGGCGGCCTTCAGGTCGTCCCGGTGATGCTCACCCGCCATCATGTTCAACCTGTGAACCTCGACTTCATCGAACAGTCCAAGATGATGCAGCACCGCCTCGACACGGCGGCAGTTGGGCGAAATATCTGCTGTGAACAGTTTCATGTCCGTCTCTCCACTTTCTTAAGTCCGGTCATCAGCTCCAGGTTCGGCCGGAAACCTGTGCTGCACGACCATGGGAAAATTGAGCCGGTGTCGCGCGCCACCCATTTACTCAACCATTTAGTTGACTATAATGAACTCAGATGATAGTCAACCAAAAGGTTCACTTTATGAATGCAGCTGAAATGCCTCAACTCGATGCCACCTTCGCCGCCCTCAGCGACGGCACGCGCCGTGCAATCGTAGCCAGGCTTGCCGACGGCGAGACATCGCTTTCGGACCTCGCCGAACCGTTCGACATGTCGTTGACAGCGGTTTCCAAACACCTGCGGGTGCTCTCGGATGCCGGACTGGTGGATATCGAAAAACGCGGACGTACCCGCCATTGCCGGCTGCGCGGTGCACCAATCAAGGAAGCCGTGGACTGGCTGAGCAAATATGAAGCGTTCTGGATCGACCGTTTCGATGCTCTTGCCCGTCACCTCGCCAAGGATAGCGAAAAATGACCGTACAACAGCAACCCCAAGCGTTCCTGAAATCCAATCCCGGCCAGGAGCCGGTGCTCGTGGAAGGCCTGTTCCGGGCCGACCCGGGGCGGGTCTTCCGCGCCTTTACCGAACCCGATGAGGTTCGATGCTGGTTCGTACCCAAGTCCGGTGCGCTGGTTTCGGCGGAGATCGATCTTCAGGTTGGTGGGCGCTGGTGTTTCGTCATCGAGAAAACCGCAGAAAAGCAGATCCACTTTGAAGGCGAATATCTGGCCATCGAAGCGCCGAACCGTCTTGAGTTTTCCTGGCGCCATGTTCAGGAATATGCCGACGGCACACGGGAAGCGACAGACACTTCAAGGGTATCCGTCACCTTTACCGAAGTCGGCAAGGCGACGGAGGTCAAGTTACGTCACGAGGCCATCAAGACCGAAGATGCACGCCGCGGTGTCGGCGGCGGCTGGAACGGCTGCTTCGGCCGGCTGGCTGATCTCGTCGCCCCCAGGAACGGATAAGAGGCAGGACACCAACGCCAGCGCCGGCCGTTGCCGGCTGCCGGCTGCCTGCTTCTCCGAAGCACATGGACTGCTGTTTGGCCAACGGCAGCGTTTCGGCGCAATCCTGCTGAAGCGCCGCCCGGATCGTCGCTTCTGGGGCGCCATTTCCTCGCTTCCGAATGAGGATCAAACGCTTAAACGCGCATTGCCATTGAATAGTAATAAATCACAATACTCTACCTGCTTGCAGCGAGCCATCACTGTGTCATTTACTCGTGCTCGAATTAAATAAATTCATCACATCGCAACCTTTTAAAATATTGATTTAAAACACATAAATGACAAAAATATTTACTTTATTTGATGAAGTTAACCAGATGTTTGCCCATTTAATTTGCATTTGATTAAAGGCTCTTGGCGTATCCAAGTTCCGCAGAGGAACTAATGAAAACAAGTTTACTGTCAAAAATTACAGTAACGCACAAGTAAACAGGGAAACGCCATGAAAACCTTACTGAGCCTCCTGGCTGGGGCGCTGATGATCAGCTCTGCCGTTCAGGCTGCCAACCTTCCGGCACCAACAGGTGATGTCGTCCTCGTTGTGACCGGAAACATCAAGAACACCAACAAAGGTGACAGCGCCGAATTTGACATGAAGATGCTGGAAGGCCTTACAGAAATCTCCAAGACGCTCGAGACTCCCTGGACTGAAGGCACCACCGCCTTTTCCGGCCCTCAGCTGCGCGCAGTGCTGGAGGAAGTTGGCGCACGCGGTTCCAAACTGATCGTCAAGGCTCTCAACGACTACAGTGCAGAAGTGCCGGTAGAAGATGCCGAGAACTTCGACACCATGCTGGCGACTAAAATGAACGGTGACTACATGTCCGTTCGCGACAAGGGCCCCCTGTTCCTGATCTACCCTTTCGACACGAACCCGGAACTCTTCAACGAGAAATACTTTTCCCGTTCGGTCTGGCAAATCCGCGAAGTTGAAGTAGTCGAGTGAAAAATCAGCTCGAAATAGGCGGTAAGGCCGTTGAACAGGCTGCAAGGGCGACGAAATCCGTTCTCGTCGTCCAGATCTTTCTTGTCTGTACGGTCCTTGCCATCTTTTCAATGCTGGTCAAACGCGAAGGCCAGTTGCATGACGCAATCCGTGAAGACGCAATCTGGGCTGTCTATCAGCTCGACCGCGAAACACGTGCCGTCTACGAGCTGGTGCAACACGTCAAATATCGTATCGGCGAGGCAGGTGTCGAAGCGGCGCAGGAAGCCGTAGCACCGCGAGAGCTCGTAACGCGTTATGACATCCTCTATTCGCGTCTCTCGGTCCTCGCCAACTCCAAATACAACGTCTTCTTCGAGCAAAGTCCGAACTTCAGATCCAGGATCACGACCATTCAGACCAAGATCCTGGCCATCGAACCTGTCTTCAACGAAATCGCAGCGAAAAAGAATTACACCGACATCGACTTTGCGCCTGTCGAAGAAACGCTCGAAAAAATTCGTAGCGCCACGAACGAATTTCTTGTCCGCACGAACGCGACAATTTCAGAAGCACGCGCCGAAGCCCGCAACGACGTCTTCCATGTACAGATGCTGGCCTTCCTCTTCATGTTCGCGATTGTCGTCGCCGCACTCTTTCTCGCCCTGCATATGCTTCTGCAGGTCCGCATCGTGAAACAGACGCGAGAAGGCATGAACAAGGCGGCAGCGGAATTCGAGAAAGCATATGAAGCAGCAGAAGCCGGCAACAAGGCCAAGTCGGAGTTTCTGGCCACGATCGGACATGAAATCCGCACCCCGCTGAATGGCATTCTCGGCATGGCCGAACTTCTGGCACAAAAGCAGCTTCCGGAAGAAGAAACCGGCTACGTCCGCACCATCACAAGTTCCGGCAATACACTGCTGGAGATGATCAACGAGATCCTCGATTTTGCGAAGATCGAATACGGATCCCTTGAGACCGAACAGATTGTCTTCCGGCTCGACGAACTGGTGCAAGAGGCGGCAGCTGTCGTGGAAGGCAAGGCGCTCGAGCAGAATGACGAACTCAAGCTAAATATCGACCCGACACTTGAAAAAGCTTTCATCAAGAGCGACCCCACCCGGCTGAAGCGCGTCCTGCTCAACCTGCTGTCCAATGCCGTGAAATTCACCGAAAACGGTTCAATCCACGTCGACGTGGTTGCCGGAAAAGTTGTCGCCGAGACCCTGGAACTGAAGATCAGCGTCAAGGATTCCGGTATCGGCATTGCCGAAGAGGCACAAAAGCAGCTCTTTACCGCATTCCACCAGGTCGATTCCTCGATCAGCCGGCGCTTTGGCGGCACGGGCCTCGGCCTTGCCATCTGCAAACAGATCGTCGAGGCGATGGGTGGATCGATAGGTGTGTTCAGTATTCCTGGCGAAGGCGCGACCTTCAGCTTCACCTTGCCGGTTCAACTGGCACATGCCCCTGCTGCGAATCTCACCGGTTTGGATAGCGGTTCGACCCCAACTGCATTGATCCCCCGTCTGCGTATCCTGCTCGTGGAAGACAACGTCATAAACCAGCGTGTCGCAACGAAGTTGCTGGAGAGACTGGGTCAGGAAGTTATCGTTGCCAGCGACGGCAGAGAGGCGATCAAACATGTGCAGGACGCCACTTTCGATCTCGTACTGATGGACGTGCAGATGCCTGATCTCGACGGGATCGCGGCAACACGGCTGATACGGAACATCGGCGCTCCATTCGACAAGCTGCCCATCGTTGCAATGACGGCAAATGCTTCCGACCGGCACCGCCAGGACTGCCTGGACGCGGGCATGAATGCCTTCGAGTCCAAGCCCGTCACCTTCCAGAGGCTTGCGACCATCCTGCGTGAATATGGTCCTTCGGACACTTCAGCAGAAGGCATCACCGACCTGCCGACATCCCCAGGTTCTCCGGAACCGACGGAACAGAAGCATGCGGCTCAATCCGACGCAGCGACACCAAACGCCAACGTGGTTCGCCTTGCCGGAGAAGAGAAAGGGGATGCCAGACGAGCTGAACTGCGGGAGGAACTTGGCGAGGAGGTCTTCCATTCTCTGGTGAATGCCTTCTTTGAAAATGCCGACACTCTCGTTGTGCAAGTCACCGAGGCAGCAAGCTCGGGTGATGGGGAAAGCTACGACCGGCTGCTGCACACACTGAAAGGTGCGGCGGACAATCTCGGATTTACGACCCTCTCAAAAACTGCGGACGCACTTCGCACCAGCATCGAAACCTCCAACCAGGTGACACTCCTGACGGTGGAGCTGGAAAAAGCAAAAAACAGATACCGGAAGATTGCGATATGACCGACACACCGCTTGCCGACACCGAATTCCGCATCCTTCTGGTCGAAGACGATCCCACCAACCGCATGATCATGGAACGGCTTGTGGAGCGCATCCCCGGATGCCATGCAGTCAGCTTTTCCCATCCCATCGACCTGATCGCGGCGCTCGACACGGTCGAATTCGATGTGGCGATCGTCGACTATCAATTGCCGGGCCTCAACGGTATCGAGCTCATCAAGGAAATTCATCAGCACCCCGCGCACACCGACAAGCCGATGGTGATCGTGACGGCAGACAAGGACCGGGACACGCGCATCGAGGCCCTGACGTCCGGTGCCGTCGATTTTCTGAACAAGCCGCTGGAGATCGTGGAGTTCAAGGCCCGCGTCCGGAACCTCACCAAACTGGCCGAGGCGCAGCGCAAGCTGTCGATGCGGGCGGAATGGCTGAAAGAGGAAGTCGACAGGGCAACGACCGAACTGAGGAAACGGGGCGAGGAAATCGTTCACCGGCTGATCCTTGCTTCCGAATACAAGGACCTCGACACGGCCATGCACACCCTTCGCATGGCGAACTTCTGCGAGTTGATTGCCGAAGAACTCGGCATGAGCATGGAGTTCCGGCGAGACCTCAAGATGGCCGCACCGATGCACGACATCGGCAAGGTTGGCATTCCGGACAGGATCATGCTGAAACGCGGCCCCCTCACACCGGAAGAACGCGAGGAAATCAACCGGCACACCGAAATCGGCGCCGGCATCCTCAAGGGCTCCAGCTGCCGGCTGCTGCAGGTCGCGACCCAGATTGCCGCGACACACCACGAACGCTGGGACGGCAGCGGTTACCCCAATGGCCTGCGTGGAGAAGAAATTCCACTTGTCGGCCGGATAGCGGCCGTTGCCGACGTCTTCGACGCGCTGACGACGGAGCGCCCCTACAAGTCCGCGTGGACCAACGAACGGGCCTTCAGCTTTCTGGAAGAAAAATCTGGCAGCGACTTCGACCCGGAGTGCATTGCCGCCTTCCTGAGCAAGAAGAAGGAAGTGGAGGAGATCCAGGCAAGGTTTGCCGACGAGCCCATTCCCCTGGCCAAAAACGGCTGAGGCGGTCAGACCGCAAGACGTCCACCAGAGACGCCGGCAATCGCCCTGGCTTCGTTGTGATGAACGCGGCGGGAGAGGACCGGCTTTGGGCACAATGCCTCTGTCTCCTGCCTTTGCAGCGGCTCAGATCTCGTCTGCGCAAGCTATCGCTATTGCTTGAAACTCCGGGCCAAGGGGTTTCCAAATGTGCAAGCTTCGGAAAAGCTGGTTGCATCATGGTTCATCCTGACTTATGAACAGTCCCCATTAACCGTCAGGTCACGCTTTTGCGCCACGCTTGGCGGACCAGTTGAAAAGACGACCAAAGGCCAAGACAGACCCATGATCGCGGTTCGCGACATTTCTGGATCTTCTCGCAACGCGCTGGCTCAGCGCGGCGGCCTCATTCTACTTGGCGATCTCCTCCTTCTTAGATGCCCCTGAGCGTCGGCTGCTTCGCTTGTCTTTAGGCGGAACGGGCACTTAGGGGAGAGTTTTCAAAAAACCGCATCACGACCATCGGATCGCGCCACGCCTTTCCTTACCCGAGCGACCTAAGGCCCGATCCAAGCCAGGGACGAAACGACATGACTGCCACTTCCGAGAAGGACCAGGTCCGGATCTTCGACACCACATTGCGCGACGGCGAACAGTCGCCCGGCGCCTCCATGACGTTGGAAGAAAAGCTGCAGATCGCGGAAATTCTCGACGACATGGGTGTCGACATCATCGAAGCCGGTTTCCCGATTGCCTCGAACGGCGACTTTGAAGCCGTCAGCGAAATTGCCAAGCGCTCGAAAAACTCCGTCATTGCCGGTCTGGCCCGCGCCATCCACGCTGATATCGACCGCTGCGGCGAAGCCGTGAAACACGCCGGCAAGGGCCGCATCCACACCTTCGTCTCCACTTCGCCGATCCATCTGAAGTTCCAGATGAACAAGACCGAAGAACAGGTGCTGGAAATCATCACCGACACGGTGACACGGTCGCGCAACCTGATCGACGATGTCGAATGGTCCGCAATGGATGCAACGCGCACGCCGATCGAATATCTGTGCCGCTGCGTGGAAGCCGCCATCAAGTGCGGTGCCACCACCATCAACCTGCCGGATACCGTCGGCTACGCCACCCCGGACGAATACAAGTCCATGTTCGAGCAGATCCGTGAGCGCGTGCCGAATGCCGACCAGGCGATCTTCTCGGTCCACTGCCACAACGACCTGGGCCTGGCCGTTGCCAACTCGCTGGCCGGTGTCGCTGGCGGTGCCCGCCAGATCGAATGCACCATCAACGGCCTGGGCGAACGCGCCGGCAATGCTGCACTGGAAGAGATCGTCATGGCGATCCGCACCCGCAGCGACGTTCTGCCCTACATGACCCAGATCGACCCGAAATTCATGGTTCGGGCTTCCAAGATGGTGGCGGGCGCCTCCGGGTTCGCGGTTCAGTACAACAAGGCCATCGTCGGCAAGAACGCCTTTGCCCACGAGAGCGGCATCCACCAGGACGGCATGCTGAAAAACGCCGAAACCTACGAAATCATGCGCCCGGAAGATGTTGGTGTGAAAGCCACCTCGCTGGTCATGGGCAAGCATTCCGGCCGCCATGCCTTCCGCGACAAGCTGAAAGAGCTGGGCTTCGAACTGGGCGACAATGCCCTGCAGGATGCCTTCCGCCGTTTCAAGGACCTCGCCGACCGCAAGAAACACGTTTACGACGAGGACATCGAAGCCCTGGTCGAGGACGAAATCAGCATCCTGGGCGAAAGCACCAAGGTGATTGCGCTGACGGTAATTGCCGGTACGGGTGGCCCGCAGAAGGCGATCCTGACCATGGACGTCAACGGCCAGCACGTTACCAAGGAAGCTACGGGCGACGGTCCTGTCGACGCCACGTTCAACGCCATCAAGGCAATCGTGCCGCATGAAGCCAAGCTGTCGCTGTACCAGGTGCATGCGGTGACCGAGGGCACCGACGCACAGGCCGAAGTGTCCGTGCGCCTGGAGGCCGGCGGCCGCATTGCCACGGGCAAGGGAGCGGACACCGACACGCTGGTCGCTTCCGCCCGTGCCTATGTTTCGGCCATGAACAAGCTGGCCCTGCGCCAGCAGACCGGCAACCCGGGCGCGCTTGCTGCCGTCTAACGCCGGAACCACCAAAGCTCCGGATCAAGGTGACTGTATTGTCGCCCGATTTCGGACCTGACACGAAAAGCCTCCTGAGCCACCGATTTTCCGGTAAGGTTCAGGAGGCTTTGTTTTGTCGGGGAGGACAAACGGGGTGGAAAGCCTTGGCACAGACGGAGAGATGAAGCGCGTGGTGATTGCCGGATGCCCGGGGGCCGGCAAGTCCCGTGCGGCCCGTACCTTGAGCGACCTGACCGGCCTGCCCGTCATTCATCTGGACAGTCATTACTGGCAACCGGGTTGGCAGCGCCCTTCCCCCGAAGCCTGGCGCGCCACCATGAAAGAACTGATCGCTCGCCCGCGCTGGATCATGGACGGCAACTACGGCAGCACCCTGGACCTTCGCCTGAAAGCAGCCGATACGCTCATCTATCTCGATTTTAAGACGTTTCTCTGTGCGACAAGAGTGCTGAAGCGCTCCGTTCTCGGCCGCGGCGGCACCCGCAGTGGCGAATTGCCGGCTGGCTGCCTGGAGCGCTTCGACTGGCCGTTTTTCAAGTTCGTTCTGAACTACAGGCGGACGCGGCGGGAACGTGATCTGGAAAGCATCAGGGCGTTCTCCGGGGTGAGCCATGTCTTCATCCGTCCCAGACAGCTGAAGCGTTTTCTCGTCTCACTAAAGAGCGGACCGGTTTCCTGAATTCTCCCGTGGCTTGCCGGTAAAGTGCCACTTGATCCCTCAAAAGAGGCCGCAGAAGCGGCCCCTGTTCAGTTCGTGTTGTGACGTCAACCCTGCGAAATCCGTTCGGAAAGCTGGCTGTTGGTCATGGCTTCGCCGTCCAGATTCCAGGTTCCGTCCACAGTGTGCACCACGTTTGAATAGATGCGGTCCCGTAACAAACGGCCTTCCGCCGCCGCGGCAATGATGTCTGTTGCTTCCTTGAAGAACCCGACCTGAACGTCCCGCGCGGCCAGGGCAAAACTTGGCGTCTTGCATTCCAGCCAGGCCCCTTCCACCGGCTCACCGCCGGACAGCGCCCCGTTCTTCGGCAGTGCCTGTATCTGCATGGTCACGTTCGGGGTCATGACCTTGTTGCCGCCAAGCCCGTGCCATTTCAGGAAGGCTTCGGTGATTTTCCTGCCTGCTTTCAAACCGGCATCTTCGCTCATCACGCCCTGGGTGTAATTGAGTGCAAGTGGCATTTCCGTTCCTCTCGATTAAATATAACGTTCGTTATATTTTCTGACGCACTCTATTTATGTAACGATCGTTATGAAGTCAACAGAATATATAACGATCGTTATTTAATTGAGAGAACCGCATGGCAAAACAACAGCTTCGCAAGGCAGAAACCCAAAAGGCATTGCTCAGCGCATCAAGCAGGGCCTTCCGAAGCGAAGGATATTCCGGGGTTGGTGTCGACGCGATCGCAAAGGCGGCGGGTGCTACCTCGGGTGCATTCTACGCGCACCTGGGATCAAAGGACGGGGCCTTTCACGCCGCGCTGGAACAGGGACTGGACGAAGTAATCACCACCATTCCCGACTACCGGGAACGTTTCGGCGACAAGTGGGTCGAGGCATTTGCACGGTATTATCTCGGCACGGCGCATCGACAGGACCGCGCCTGCGGCTGTGCGATGACCGCGCTATCGCCCGATGTCGCACGGGCCAAGCCTGAGACCCGCAAACTATATGATGACAAGATGCAGGAGATAGCGGCACTGGTTGCCGAAGGGCTGAAGGAAGGCAATCTTTCTGAACGTCGGAACCGCGCCTGGGTTTTTCTCAGTCTACTGATCGGAGGACTGACCACGGCACGGGCCATGTCGGATGAAGCCCTTGCCGAAACCGTGACAGCGGCCGCCCTGCCCGCCGCCCTGCAGGCAGCAGGAGTTTGATGGCGACCAATCACTCAAGCGATTAACCGCCCGTGCCAGGCTCCAGTGACTGAAGATATTGCCGGCGCGTGATCCGGTAGAACCGGCAATGCAAACCGTGCTTTCGTATTTCTCGCCAGAAACGCAGTCCTGCCTTCTGCATCACCCGCTGCGAAGCCTTATGTTCCGCAACTGCATAAGCAAGCATGTGATCGTTCTGTGTCGTGTCGAAGAACCAGCCGACAAGAGCCCGCGCGATCTCACTCGCATAGCCCTGCCCCCAGGCTGACCGTTTCAGGCTGTAGCCGAGTTCATAGCCTTCCGGGTTCCTTTCGAAGGAGAATCCCGCCCGGCCGATAAAGGCTCCCTCAACCGTCTCCAGTTTCCATTTGGACATCCCGGTGCCCCGGTGATCGCCGACGTAATTCGCCAGTCGCCGGCGCACTTCCTCCGGATCCATGATCGCCGGTCCCGGAGACAGATAGCGATTGACCTCCGGATCTGAATGAAGGTCCTGCAACAATGGGAAGTCATCTTCGGAAAAAGGCAACAGGCGTAGCCTGCCTGTTGTCAGAATGGGCGTGTTCAAATGGGTTACTCTCAAAAAAAGGGACCGTGGCAGACACGGTCCCGACGCATTTCCCGAGGTCCCGTAAGCCCCGAAAATGCCTAAGCACTCATGAGATAGGATTGCATGGACGGGCTCAGGAGCTGAAACACATCCGCCTGCATGCCTTCGATCACTTTGCTTTCGCGGTGATAGAAACCGTTGCCCTTGACCACTTCCCGCATGTTCCGGTTGTCGGTGCGCACGACAGCGACCAGATGGGAAAAATAGGTGTTTTCGAAGAACCAGTCTGACAAGGCGGCACAAAGGCGCTTGGGCAGATCCGGGTCCTGATCCAGCACGTCGAGACGCAGGCAATAGTTCAGACTGATCTCGGAAGTTTCGCTGACAGGCGTAAACCCGGCCCAGCCGAGAAATACCCCATCGGAAGACACCGCCTTCCACTTGGCAAACCCGAGGTCGTCCTGGTTCTGCTGAGCAGACCGCACCAGTTCTTCCGCATCAACGACGGTGCAATTGGTGGAATATTCTGTACATCGGTTGCCGTAAGGGTCGGAGTGAAGATCTTTGACGAGATGAATATCGGTTGGCGTGAAAGGGACGAGCCGCACTGAACCGCATTCGAGTATGATCGTCTGCACCGTGACCTCCCAGTCTAGGATTTCTTCAGGCCGTACACGCGGCGGCGAATCCCGCCACCGAACGCATGCTAGCCATGTAACCCTGAATTGTGCCATTGCCATGGCAGACAAAAGTATAAGATCAATTTTGACAAAAATATATTCGCAATACCAAAGAGTTACGCTCACACCACTGCTGCACCGCACACATCAGAAGTTGACGCTGAGCCGTCAAACCGTTCGAAGAAAAGCCTCCATCTCAATTAGGTTTGAAGGATCAACCCGTTGCCAATCCGACATCTGGTTGCGAAACCAGGTTTCCTGACGCTTTGCATATTGACGCGTTGCAACAGTCAGCCTGTGGATGGTTTCTGCATAATCGGCTTTTCCGGCAAGATAGGCGCCAAGTTCCGGCACGCCGATCGCCCTCATCGCTGGCAACTTATCCGATAGGCCTTGATCAAGCAGGGCCCGCACTTCATTGAAGCCTTCCTCGCATACCATCAACCTTGCCCGTTGCTCGATACGTTCATGCAGCCAGGGCCGCGGCGGTGCCAGAACGATCCGGTGACACGCCTGCGGTTTGAGAAGAGGCGATGACTGGGCGTGCTGTTGCCACGCCTTCAGAGGGCGACCGGTTGCCAGCAGAACCTCCAGTGCACGGGCAAGACGTTGCGGATCAACCAGCGCCTCGGCAGACTCAGGATCCCCCTCGGCAATCAGCTGCTGCCTCAAGCCTTCGACACCCTGCGTGTCGGCAATGGATCTCGCCCTGGCGCGGATCTCTTCCGGAATGCCGGGCATTTCCGCAAAGCCTTCCGTCACCCCCTTGAAGTAGAGGCCGGCGCCACCGACGAGGATAGGTATCTGGCCGTTTCCCCAGGCATCTTGCAGTTCCCGTTCCGCCAGACGCAGCCAGTCGCCGGTCGAAAAGGCCGTCGATGCAGGCAACACGCCGTATAGCCTGTGAGGCGCTTCAGCCTCCTCCGCGACGCTGGGGCGTGCGCTCACCAATCGCAAGTCTTCGTAAAGCTGCATGGAATCTGCATTCACGATGACGCCATTCAGCCTTTTGGCCAGCGTCAACGCCAAAGCGGACTTGCCGCTGGCTGTCGGCCCGGCTATCAGAATGGCGCGCCTGGCAGTCGCGGGCGTGCCGTCATCGTCGTCCAGGGAACCGTCCATGTCTTTTGTTGCCACTTTGGTGTCCACTCCTGCTGCGCCTGCAGTCGACGAGGATCTGGTTCGGCTGGCATCCGACGCACTCGGCGTTACCGGAACCTCGACACGTCTTTCTGCAGGTGTCGCAGCGGATATCCGCTTTGAGGGTCTGGATGCAAGTGCCGCGGACGGTATCTTGCGCGAAGTGATTGGCCGTGCCCCCGTCGACGTCTTTGTGCAGAAGGAAGCCGGCCGCCGCAAGCACCTGCTGATCGCGGACATGGATTCCACCATGATCCGCCAGGAATGCATCGACGAACTGGCAGCTGAACTTGGCCTCAAGGATCGCATATCGGAAATTACCGAGCGGGCGATGCGCGGCGAGATCGATTTTGAACCAGCCCTGCGCGAACGTGTTGGCCTTCTCGCCGGATTGCCGGTGTCGGCCATCGAAACGGTGCTCAGCAAGCGAATCCAGCTGATGCCGGGCGGCCGCACGCTGGTCCAGACGATGAAGGCGAACGGCGCCTACTGCGCCCTTGTTTCCGGTGGCTTCACCCATTTCACATCTGCTGTCGCGACGCTGATCGGTTTTGACGAGAACCAGGCCAACACGCTGCTGGAAGTGGACGGAAAACTGTCAGGCAAGGTCGGAGAACCGATTCTCGGACGCGAAGCCAAGCGCACCCGCCTGGAATATCTCGTCGCGGAGCGCGGCCTTGATTTCGCAGATACGCTTGCGGTCGGAGATGGCGCAAACGACCTCGCCATGATCGAGCGCGCTGGAGCCGGTGTCGCTTACAGGGCCAAACCGGCTGTCGCCGCCGCCGCCGACTTCCGCATCGACCACGGCGACCTCACAGCCCTGCTCTACCTGCAAGGCTACGCGGAAAGCGATTTCGTTCTGAGTTAAGGCGCGGGCCTGCGGCAATCCTGATTTGAGCGGTTTCGAGTCCTCGCCTCGCGCGGGCGGTCCTTCTTGTCTTTCAAGGAATGACCCTTTCGACGGAGTATGCAGCCCATCCTTCGAGACAGGCCTCCGGCCTTCCTCAGGATGAGGGAGAGTGTGTGGGTATACCGAACACAAAACCCTGTGAAGTGGTTAGGCTACAAACCGTCAACTCGCCCTACGGCACATCCAACTCGCCAAATCCATCAACATCCTCCAAGCCCCCCAATCCGCCCCCCCATCAGCCTCATCCTGAGGCAGCGCGGAGCACTGTCTCGAAGGATGGGCCCCTTGCTCCATAGTGTCCCCCTTCCCGTTCCGTACAGACCTTCAGCCGTCTTTAGGAAGAGCGTGCAGGAGATTGGAAGCAGAAAAAAGGGCGCCTCACGGCGCCCTTCTGCATTCAGCTTCCGAAGTCCGGAAGGATTACTCGTCTTCGATCCGCACCGGAACGAAGCGGACATCACCCGTCGGGTTGGCCAGCAGAAGCAGGGCCGAGCGGCGGTTGTCCTTTTTCAGCTTGTCGACCTCGGCCATGACGTCTTCCGGCGTCTCGACCGTTTCCTGAGCGACTTCCTTGATGACATCGCCAGCCATGACGCGCTTTTCCTCGGCAGAGGTGCCAGGCTTCACTTCCGTGACCACAACACCGCTGACGTCTTCATCGATGGAAAACTGCTTGCGCAAGGCGTCGTCCAGAACGGCAAGCGACATGCCGAGCACTTCGCTCTTTTCGACCGGCTTTTCCGCAGGCTCTTCTTCCTCGGTTGCGCTGGCTTCGGTCACCTCGGTTTCAACAAGCTGCTCGAGGATCACACTGATGGCGACTTCCTCGCCCTTGCGCAGAACCGTGACTTCGACTTCCTTGCCGATTTCGGTTTCCGCCACCATGCGCGGAAGTTCGCGCATCGTGTCGACATCCTTGCCGTCGAACTTGATGATCACGTCACCCGGTTCGATTTTCGCCTTGGCCGCCGGACCATCGTCGGTCACACCGGCAACCAGCGCGCCCATGGCCTTGTCCATTGCCAGGCTGTCGGCAATCTCGTCCGTGACTTCCTGAATGCGAACACCCAGCCAGCCGCGGCGGGTTTCGCCGAACTTGCGCAGCTGATCGATCACGTTCATGGCGGTGTTGGCCGGGATCGCAAAGCCGATACCGATGGAGCCGCCGGACGGCGAGATGATGGCCGTGTTGATGCCGATCACATTGCCTTCCATGTCAAACAGCGGTCCACCCGAGTTACCCCGGTTGATGGAGGCATCCGTCTGGATGAAGTTGTCGTAGGGACCGGAGTTGATGTCGCGGTTTCGTGCCGACACGATACCGACGGTCACCGTGCCGCCCAGACCAAACGGGTTACCGATCGCCATCACCCAGTCGCCGACGCGAATGGCGTCGCTATCGCCGAAACTGACGGCCTTCAGAGGCGTGGTCGGCTCCACCTGCAGCACTGCGAGATCGGTTTTCTCGTCGGTGCCGAGGAGCGTCGCCTTCAGCTTGGTTCCGTCGTTGAAGTTGGCGGTGATTTCGTCCGCCCCTTCGATAACGTGATTGTTGGTGATAATGATGCCGGCTTCCCCGTCTATGACGAAGCCCGAACCCAGCGATTGAACCCGCCGCGGCTGGTCGTCGTCCCGGTTCTGCCGGTTGAAGAATTCTTCAAAAAACTCCTGGAAGGGCGAACCTTCCGGAACCTGCGGCATCGGCACCGAACGGCGGCCCTGCACGGTTTGAGCGGTGGAAATATTCACCACTGCATCCGCGAGACCTTCCGCCAGATCCGCGACGGACACAGGTCCTTGTGCGTATGCTGCCTGGATAGGCTGAAAAGCTGCCATTCCACCGATTACGATGCCCGCCGCGACTGCGGCGATCCTGGTCATCCGACGGCGAATACTTAGTGGAGCCATAGGGCTTTCTCCTCATCCCAGCCGGTTGGACTGCAGTCAGAATGCTGCCAGTCGATGGGTTTGTTCCGGTCCTTGGTTCAGAATATAGAACGGGCGGGAAGATTTTGCGCCTCCCGCCCGAAAACTTTTCGTTATCCGCGAATGATCCACACAAGAAATACGCCGATAACCGCCACGATCAGGCCAGTTGCCCGCAAGGTCTGGTCCGGTGTCTCCAGCGCGCTGCGCATGATGGACTTCATGCCACCGGGCACAAGCGCATAGTGAACACCTTCAAGCACCAGGACCAGGCCGAGCGCCGTTACCAGTTCGCTCATTGTGCAGCGAGCGACGGATTCCGGTCGGATACGCCCTGGCTTCCGTTTCCATCAGTACCCGGAGCCGGCAAGATACCGGTCGGGTCCTTGAAGAAGCGGAAGAAGCTTGAGTCAGGCGACAGTACCAGGCTGGTATCACCGGACCGCAATCCTGCCTCATAGGCCTGCATGGACCGGTAGAAGGCGAAGAATTCCGGATCGGCACCGAATGCCTCGGCAAAGATCCTGTTTCTTTCAGCGTCACCGGTACCACGCATGATTTCCGAGTCACGGCGTGCTTCAGCAACAAGAACGGTCGCGTCGCGATCCGCACGGGACCGGATCCTGCGGGCAGCTTCTTCACCCTGTGCACGGATTTCCGTGGCTTCCTGCTGACGCTCGGTCTGCATACGGGCGTAAATTGCCTGCGAGTTGGCGTCCGGCAGGTCCGCACGGCGGATCTTCACGTCGATCACCTCGATGCCGAGCTGTTCGGCATTGGCATCGATATCGCGGCGAATGTTTTCCATCACGCCGGTACGGTCGTCGCGAACAAGTGCCACGAAGCTGGTGCGGCCGACTTCGGAACGAAGCGAAGACTGCAGGAACGTCGACAGGCGCCGGTTGGCGGTCTGGATGTTCTGGACACGCTGATAGAACAGCACCGGATTGGAGATCTGGTACCGCGCGAAGGCATCCACGATCAGACGCTTCTTGTCCGAGGTGATCGGCTCAAGCGGCGGCATGTTCAGGTTCAGGATGCGCTTGTCGAAGTAGACGACGTTCTGAACGAACGGGATCTTGAAGTAGAGACCCGGCTCCTTCTTCGGCTGTTCGACGATCTTACCGAACTGCAGGACAAGTGCCTGCTGGGTCGGATTGACGATGAAGACCGAAAGGTAGGCGACGACCGCTGCGATCAGCAGGACGATTGCAAGAATACCACTACGCATGATCAGTTGCCTCCCGCGCGCTGTGCAGGGGCGGTCTGACGCCCGTTCAGGTCATTCAGCGGCAGGTACGGCAACACGCCGGAGCCTGTCGAGTCGCTGTCGATGATGATCTTGTTGTTCGAGCCCAAAACTTTTTCCAGGGTTTCGAGATACAGACGCTCGCGGGTCACGTCCGGTGCTTTCCTGTATTCTTCGTAGATCTTGGTGAAACGCTGGGACTGACCGGTTGCCTCGGCAATGGTCTGGTCCTTGTAGGCGTTTGCCGCTTCCAGAACGCGTGCTGCTTCACCGCGCGCTTCCGGGACCACCCGGTTGGCGTAGGCCTTGGCTTCGTTGCTGATGCGCTCTTCGTCGGCTCGTGCGGCCTGCACGTCGCGGAAGGCGTCGATAACCTGAGCAGGCGGGTCAACGCGCTGCATCTGGACTTCGCCGATCTCGATACCCGACTGATAGCTGTCGAGTGTCTTCTGCATCAGGCTGGCAACGTCGTTCTGGATGGAAACACGGTTTTCCGTCAGGATGGAGTCGATCTTCGATCCGCCGACAACCTCACGCATCGCGCTTTCAGCCACGGCTTTCACGGTCGCTTCCGGATCCTGGATATTGAACAGGAAGTCGGCAATACCCTGGTTGGTATTCCGGATACGCCACAGCACCTTGAAACCGACGTCGACGATGTTTTCGTCACCGGTCAGCATCAGGCTTTCTTCCTGAACATCGCGTGCGCGCACGACGCCGGAGCTGCTGACGTTTTCTTCGGTGCCAACAGTGGTTTCGCGCTGCAGTTCGACTTTCGGGGTGTAAACTTCACCGATCGGATAAGGCCAGTTGTAGTTCAGGCCAGGAGGGGTCTGATCCTCGACCTTGCCGAGTACCAATTCGACACCGACCTCGCCTTCATCGACAACATAGAAGCCGAAGGCCAGCCAGACGATAAGCGCCACGCCGACCACGATCCCGCCGCCGATGAAACCCAGGCCGCCGCCGCCGCCGCCCGGAAGGACGTTGCGCATGCGGTCTTGGGTACGTTTCAGGAGCTCTTCAAGATCGGGTGGGTTTCCGCCTCCACGGTTGGAGCCACCACCCCACGGGCCGTTGCCATTACCGCCGCCGCCACCGCCGCTGCCCCAAGGGCCGCCGTTGTTTCCGCCACCTTTCCAGGGGCCACCGCCACCTGACTGATTGCTCCAAGGCATCAAAACTTCCTTCTTTGACGTCCGGCACGTTATGCCGGACAGGGATTTTCACCCGTTCTGACTCACCGTTGGTTATAGGGAGGTTACCGTATGCTTTCAACGGAAAGCCCCACGTAAAAACCTCCCAAAACCCGTGCGTTCCCGTGCCGCAGGTGGTGGTAAACGGGGAGACTGTCAAGACCGACGGAACATTTGGCCGCACCCTGCCGGTATTTGGCCCGACAAGACGGGCTCAGTTCACGTTGGCGGAACGGATCATGTCGACGTGCAGAATACCATCCTCGATATATTCTTCAGACACCGTCGCAAAGCCCAGGGAGCCGTAGAAAGCCTCCAGGTAAGCCTGTGCGGAAACGTGGATCTCACACCCTGGAACCAGAGCCTCCGCCTTGTCGATGCCGGCCTGCATCATGAGACGCCCGAGCCCGCTCCCCCTGCCTGCCTTGGCAATGACCACCCTGCCAATGCGGGCGCGGCCATGCTGCGGTTCTGTGAACAGGCGGATTGCGCCCAGAAGCACTCCTGCCTCCTCGTCTCTGATGAGGTAATGCAGCGCCGTCTGGTCCTTGCCGTCGATGTCGGCGTAAAAAGACGCCTGCTCAAGAATGAATATATCCTGGCGCAGTTTGAGCACTTCATAGAGGTCGTTGAGGCTTAGCTCATCGAAAGTGGCCCATCTGGCCGTCAGATTGGCAGGTAAACTCATGAAAACGGATCCGATAGGTATTCAAGCCTTGCGGCGGTAGGTGACGAAGGTGAAATCTGCGCTGTCGCGCTCGGTGCGCTGGCCCGGCTCCCGACCGACTTCCTGCCACACCTCCGGATCGATATCCGGAAAGCGGGTGTCTCCCGACGGCTGCGCGTCCACTTCGGTGATCTCGAGACGGTCGGCTTTGCCGATCGCCTGGGCGTAAAGCTGCCCCCCGCCAATGCACATCACCTGGTCGACGCCAAGATCCGCGGCCAGTTCCACACCCCGCCGCAGCGCCTCTTCAAGGGACGTCGCAGCTTCCGCACCTTCCGGCGCATATTCCGGATCCCTGGAAACAATCACATGCGGACGTCCCGGCAAGGGCTTGCCGCCGAACGACAGAAACGTCTTGCGTCCCATGATCACCGGCTTTCCAAGCGTCAGCCGCTTGAAATACTTCAGGTCCGACGGCAACCGCCAGGGCATGTCGTTATCGGACCCGATAATCCCGTTTCGTGCCACCGCGGCAATCAAGACAAGTTCCGGCAAAGCCATCTCCGAATCCGGTTTTCAATTCCTCAAACGCCTCCTAGCATGGAAACGCGAGCCAGGAAAAATCGCAGACATTTTTCTTGCCAGGCTGTCGGATAAGCGCCCCTTGGCACGTCCTTGAAACTGGACCGCCACGACCAGGAGACTTTCGGAATGTCCGACCTGATGGAAACCGTCTTGATCGAACGCACCCGCGCGTTGATCCCGGATGATAATGTCGAGCAAAAGCGCATGTTCGGCTCCACCTGCTTCATGGTCGACGGCAACATGCTGGTCTGCGCCTCCAAGCGCGGGCTGATGGCGCGTGTGGGAACCGAGCAGCAGGAACAGGCGGTGGCAAGGCCCTTCGCCTCGGTCTGCAAGATGGGTGGCCGGCCCATGCCCGGCTTTATCCGGGTCGAGCCGGACGGGATCGAAAGCGACGAAGACCTGAAGAGCTGGATCGAGATGGCCAGAACCTATGTCAGCGCACTCCCGCCCAAGGCTACCAAGGCCAAAAAGCCGAAAACCGGAAAGACGGCAAAATGACAGGTGTCGGTTTTCAGCCAGAAACCTTCCGCTTTCTGGAAGACCTTGCCGCCAACAACACCAGGGACTGGTTTGAAGCGCACACGGCCGACTACCAGCGCTTCGTCAAGGATCCGGCCGACGCGGTTCGCGGCAGGCTTGCCGAAACGCTCTCGGGGCTTTGCGGCCATCACCTCCCCTCAAAGCAGTTTCGCATCAACAGGGACCTGCGCTTTTCCAGGGACAAGACACCCTACAACACCCATGTCCGCATGGCCTTCTGGCCGCAGGACACCACCTTCCAGGGCAAGGACGCGCAACCGCCCAGCTTCTTCCTGTCCGTGGAAGCCGATCATGTGCGCACCGGCGCGGGGTGCATGCGGTTTTCAAAACCGGTGCTCGGATCGTTTCTCCAGACACTCGAGACGGACAACGGCGAGGACATCGGAGACCTGATCGCCCATATGACGGCTGCCGGGTTTGAAATGTCCGCCCCAGATCTTGCCAAGGTTCCTCGTGGCTTTCCCGCGGACCACCCCCGCAGTGGTCTCGCCCGGCACAAGGGCCTCGCCGTTTGGCGAGACGTCAGCGATATCGGATCGCTTCAGGGGGTAAACAACCACGAAGCGATTGCAAGGGTTCTTGAACCTGCACTCCCCTTCTGGCGCTGGCTGATGACACTTCACGCGCACCGGACCTGACACATTGATGGCGGGGAATACCCGGAACGCAAGACGAAATCACTTGATCCAAAGCGCTTTGAAAACTATGACCATCGCATTCGCGTTCCCACTCCAGATGAGTTCCCATGGCACTTCCCAAAGACCTTGCGCTCCGTTTTCCCGGCGATTTTCTGTTCGGCGTTGCAACCGCTGCCTATCAGATCGAGGGCGCAACCAGCGAAGATGGCCGCAAACCCAGCATCTGGGATGCCTTTTCGAAGATGCCCGGCCGCGTTTACCAGAGGCATTCTGGAGACATGGCCTGCGACCACTATCATCTTTGGGAAAGCGATCTGGATCTGATCAAGTCACTCGGCGTCGACGCCTACCGATTTTCTATCGCCTGGCCGCGCATTCTTCCCGATGGCCGAGGACCGGTGAACGAGAAGGGTCTCGACTTCTACGACCGGCTGATCGATGGCATGGTTGCCCGTGGTCTGAAGGTCTATCCGACGCTGTACCACTGGGATCTGCCGTTGACCCTGGCGGGCGACGGCGGCTGGACCGCCCGCAGCACGGCGGAAGCGTTTGCGGACTATGCAGAGATTGTCGTCAAACGGCTCGGCGACCGGATGGACGCACTGGCGACCATCAACGAGCCCTGGTGCATCTGTCATCTCAGCCATCTCTACGGCATCCATGCTCCCGGAGAAAAAAGCATCGAGGCCTTCGCAGCCAGTGTGCACACGCTGAACCTGGCACATGGCCTTGGCGTTCAGGCTGCCCGGGCCGTAAAGCCGGACCTTCCGATGGGCATCGTCATCAACGCGCATTCCGTCTATCCGGTCAGCGACGCGCCGCAGGACAGGCAAGCGGCAGAGCGCGCCTTCCAGTTCAACAACGGTATTTTCTTCGAACCGATGTTCGAGGGGAGCTATCCGGTGGATGTGCTCAGCGCCTTCGGCGACCACATGGACATTCGCGACGGTGACCTTGAAACCATTCACCAGCCTCTCGACTGGTGGGGGTTGAACTACTACACGCCGCTACGCGTGAAAGCAGACACCAATGCCAGCGCGGTCTATCCGATGGCCGAGACGGTTCCCCCAACTCCAGGGCCGGAGCTGACCGATATCGGCTGGGAAGTCTATGAAAAGGGCCTGTCGGATCTCCTGAAGGATCTCGACACCCGTTACCCGCTTCCGGACTGCTACATCACTGAAAACGGTGCCTGTTACAATGACGAGCCGCAGGACGGTGTGGTCAACGACCAACGCCGGATCGACTATCTGGAAAAACATTTCGGTGCCATTGCCGATGCACGCGAGGCAGGCGTTCCGGTGAAGGGCTATTTCCTCTGGAGCCTGATGGACAATTTCGAGTGGGCCGAGGGCTACCGAATGCGCTTCGGCATTGTTCACGTGGATTATGGCACCCAGGTCCGTACGCTGAAGAACAGTGCCCTGTGGTACCGGGCTTTCTTGGAAGCGCATCGGCAGGGGTGAAAACGCTTCGAGCTTTCACCCTTCGTTGCGGATCAGTGGAACCAGCACGCACGCTTAACTTAACCTAGCCTCTTCTCCCCTCATCCTGAGGATGTATTGGTGTCAGGATCAGGCGTTCAAAGGCGAGGCTACGCTTCCCGTAAATTCGCCAGAATGATCTCGCTCCAGACCCGGGTCGGCGGGATCCAGGCCGACCAGTCGTTGTAATTGCCGGAATAGATGACGGCCGCAACATCGGCCTTGGGGCACAGCCAGAGCCGCTGGCCACCATTACCGAAGCCGGCAAACCAGCGTGTCGGGCCGCCAAGAGCCGGAACAGGAACCTGGCCGCAAAACCAGAAATAGCCGTATCCCGGTCCTTCGCTGGTTTCAATGATTGGCTGCAGTGAAGCCCGGATCCAGGCTTCGGGAACGATCTCCCGGCTCTGCCAGATACCGTTGTCAAGAACGAGACGTCCGATCTTGAGCAGATCCGGCGCAGCCAACCTCAGCCCGGATGCCGGCGAATAGGCCCCGTCCCGGCCGATAGACCAATCGAACTGATTTATGCCAAGTGGCGAAAACAGGCGTTCCCTTGCATAATCGGCCAGCTTCTGCCCCGTTCCCCGTTGCAGGATTTCGCCCACCAGCGCGGTGGCTCCGCCGCTGTAGATCCATCGGGTGCCGGGGTCTCCCACCAGCGGCCGCTCCAGAATGTAACGGTACCTGTCCGGGGCCATTTCCATGGCGATTTCGCTGTTTTCCGGATCGGTATAGGGGCGGGTCTCGTCCCACTCCATGCCGAGCGACATGGTCAAGGCGTGCTCCACGGTCCGCTCCATGCGTTTCGGATCCGCGGCAAGGTCGGCATATTCGGGAAAAAGCTCCAGGACCGGCGTATCGAGCGTCGGCACCTCGCCCCGCTCCAGCGCAATGCCATAGAGCAAGCTGACGATGGATTTGGTGATAGAACGCAGGTCGTGAAGGGTCTCGGGGCCGAAGGTTACCTCACCGATCGGACGGCCCCAGTTTTCGTCCTCTCCCTTGCCATAACTTTCCAGAACCGTCTCACCGCCGCGTTCTGCAATCACGACATGAAGATGCGGCAACAGGCCTGCCTCGACACCGGCGCAGAGCTTGCGGCCAAGGGACGTATCGAACCCGCGACGCTCAGCAGCTGCCGCGTGGGGTGAGAGCGAAAGACCGTCGGTTAACTTCATGGAGAGCTCCCTTGCGTGAAACCTGAAGGAAGTGTCGGCAGTTTCATCGCCAAATGCGAGCGTTATTTGAAAGGTTTATTGCCGTGAGAGGAGCTTGACCTTCCACCAACTGGAACCACCATAGTGAGAGGGAGAAGCAACTTGCGTCAGGAAGGTGGGAGAGTGGATCGGCGTTCGTTCTTGAAAGCATCGGTGGCAGGAGGTCTTGCCGCCTTGTCACCAGCCTTTGCTCTGGCAAAAACGGAAGAAGGTTTCTTCGACCTTGCGGCGGTCAAGGGACAGGCCCGACTTTATGGCAAGGACGGCGGCCTCTCGGATCTCTGGCTCTACAACGACCGGCTGCCCGGTCCGCAGATACGGGTCAAGCGCGGCGAACGCGTCAGAGTGCGCTTCACCAACAACCTCGACGAACCCACCTCGGTCCATTGGCACGGCATCCGCATCGACAATGCCATGGATGGTGTTGCCGGCCTCACTCAGCCCCCCGTCGCCCCCGGTGAAAGCTTCGACTACGACTTTGTCGTGCCGGACGCAGGCACCTTCTGGTACCACGCCCACAACATGAGCTGGAACCAGGTGCCGCGCGGCCTCGCGGGCGCACTGATAGTCGAGGACGACGAGCAGTCCTTCGACCCGGATTGCGACATCACGCTGATCCTCAACGATTGGCGTCTGGACGAAAACGGTATCCTGGAAACCGCAAGCTTCGGCGCCATGCACGACTTTGCCCATGCCGGACGTCTGGGCAACTGGCTCACCATCAACGGTGCTTCGATGCCGGACATTGCGTTGAAGAAGGACCGCTGGCACCGGCTGCGCCTGATCAACGCCTCCACGGCGCGTATCCTTGATCTGGCTCCGGCGCGGTTTGGTGCGAAAATAGTCGGGCTTGATGGGCAGGCCTTTGACACCGCGCGGGAGGTCGAGGGCACTGTGCAACTGGCGCCGGCACAGCGCATGGATCTGGTGCTGCGACCTCAGGAAACCGGCAAGCTGCCATTCGAGATGATGACCGGCAAGCCGTTCACCTTCGCCAACTTCGTCGTCTCGGAAACCGAAAGCGAAGACTTGCCACTCGTGCTGCCACCGCCGAACCGGTTGCCTGAACCCGATCTGAGCTCTCCCTGGGAACTGCCATTAGTGATGGCGGGTGGAGCCATGGGCGGCATGCAGTCGATGATGAGACACGGCGTCGAGATGGACATGCGCCAGATGATGTCCGAGGGACTCTTCTGGGCTTTCAACGGTGTTGCCGGTATGGAAGATGATCCGATGTTTTCCGCCACGCGCGGCGACACGATCCTTCTGGAAAGCCGGAACGACACGGCTTTCCCGCATGCGATCCACCTGCATGGCCATCATTTCCGCGTCATCGAGCGCGATGGCACGAAACTGGAGAACCCCGACTGGCGCGACACCTTCACAAGCCAGCCGCGAGAGACTGTCAAGATCGCCTTTGTAGCGGACAATCCCGGGAAATGGCTGATCCACTGCCACATGCTCGGTCATGCGGCATCGGGCATGATGACCTGGTTCGAAGTGAGCTGAATCAGCCGGTGGCTAGACCGCGATCGGTGCGGCAATGTGCGGGAGCGGATCGTAACCGGTCAGTTCGAAGTCTTCGAACTTGAACGCAAAGAGATCCGTGACATCCGGATTGATCTTCATTTCCGGCAAGGACCGCGGTGAACGTGTGAGCTGCTCACGGGCCTGGTCGAAGTGGTTGGCATAAAGATGCGCATCACCGAACGTGTGCACAAAGTCGCCGGGCTTCAGGCCGGTTACCTGGGCCACCATCATGGTCAGCAGCGCATAGGAGGCGATGTTGAAGGGCACGCCCAGGAAGACATCCGCCGACCGCTGGTAAAGCTGGCAGGAAAGCTTGCCGTCAGCCACGTAGAACTGGAACAGCGAATGGCACGGCGGCAGCGCCATCTCGTCGACCAGAGCCGGGTTCCACGCCGAGACGATCAGCCGCCGGCTTTCCGGGTTCATCCGGATCATCTTCAGCAGATTGGCGATCTGGTCGATGGACCTGCCGTCCGGCGCAGGCCATGACCGCCACTGGTAGCCATAGACCGGCCCGAGATTGCCGTTCTCGTCCGCCCAGTCGTCCCAGATCTTCACCCCGTTTTCTTTCAGATACCGAATGTTGGTATCGCCTGCGAGGAACCACAGCAGCTCGTGAATGATCGACTTCAGGTGCAGCTTCTTTGTCGTGACACAGGGAAAGCCTTGCGAGAGATCGAAGCGCATCTGGTGGCCGAAGATCGAGCGCGTGCCCGTTCCGGTCCTGTCGCCCCGATCAACGCCTTCGTCCAGGATTTTCGACAAGAGATCGAGATATTGCTGCACGGCGGAAGCCTTCGCGTTCAGGAGATCTGGAGTTTGTGGTTAACTTGGCAGATTTTTCCGAAAAGACAGCCCCTCCCCCGCACTTTCCCCAACTTGGCACGTGCTGTGGAAGAATGGCCATGAGCCAAGCCGGCAAACAACATGCTTTGCCAGAAGCCTCTTTCATTTCAGGGCCGAAGACCTTATATCAGGGCTGCTGGTTCGCCAGCTATGGCAATAAATGGTCAGTGCAATAAACCTATCGGACCCGGGGGCGGTACCCGGCGCCTCCACCCAAGCCCATGGGGCTAAGCTACGGAAACTCCATGGGTTTCGGCGGGGGCGAAATAGGATCGACGAGGGCGTAAAGACTGTGCTTTTGCTCGGCATTGTACCACCGTTATCGGGCTTTCTTAATAGTTGCAAATGACAACTATGCTATGGACAACGCTGTCGCAGCGTAACGCTGCGCCGGTAGTCCACTAAGTCCTTTGAGGTAGCACTCACGGGCGGGGTTCGGAGGCACCTGGCAACAGAAGCCTCCACTTGATCTTCCCATGTATTTGCAGCGTCCTACATAGGTTGCATGACCAATGAGCGATGATTGCCGGGTTGCACACATTAATCTGGGTTCACTTGGAAAAGAGCCTTTTCTTTTTGATCTCGGCCCGTCAATGTGCTCCTGATAGTGGACTTTTCCAGCGAGATTCGACGAAAACCGATGTCTGAAGACCTTCTGCGATACGATATTCTGATCCAGGACGCGCTGCGTGGAGCGGTGAAGAAAATACTTGCCGAAGTCGGTCGTACCGGGCTGCCCGGAGACCATCACTTCTACATCGCGTTCGACACCAATGCCCCTGGCGTGCGCATTTCCCAGCGGCTCAAGGAGCGCTATCCGCAGGAAATGACCATCGTGCTGCAGCACCAGTTCTGGGATCTTGCCATCGGCGAACATGCGTTCGAGGTTGGCCTGTCCTTTGGCGGCGTGCCGGAAAAGCTGCTGGTGCCTTTTTCTGCCATCAAGGGTTTCTTCGATCCGTCCGTACAGTTTGCGCTGGAGTTCGATCCCGGCAAGACGGCGGAAGAACTGCCGGAAGAGCTGCTGGAAGCCGTGGAAGAACTTGCCAGGGCCGAGCAGGAACATGCCGACAACGAAGCCAGACAGGACGACGGCGCGGGCGACAAGGAAGCTGCAACTGCAGACACCAAGGCGAAACCTGCCGTGCAAGCTGCCGAAAGCAGTGACGGTGGCGGCGAAGTCGTTTCCCTGGATGCATTCCGCAAGAAGACCTGAGATCGGGAGCCTTTCCCATGAGCGCGGAGATCATCAATCTGCGCATGGTGCGCAAACAGAAGAACCGTCAGGACAAGGAAAAGACGGCCGAGGACAACCGGCGCAAGTATGGCCGGTCCAAAGCCGAACGTGAGGCGGCCCGCCAACGCCGGGAAACGCTGGATGCCCATGTCGACGGGCATCTTCTGGAAAAGCCTGACGGCCCGGATGCCGAACAATCCGACAAAGCAACAACAGACGCGAACAAAACCGAAGCCGAACCTTCTGACCCGGGCTCTTCCGGCGATCGCGGCTGACCGCCAATGGCTCTGTTAAAGCGCTCTCTCTCCCTTCACGGCCACCGCACCAGCCTGGCGCTGGAACCGGAATTCTGGGACGTCGTCGACGCCTACGCCGACGCCGCGAACAAGTCCCTCGCCGGACTGATTGCCGAAATCGACGACAACCGCGACCCCGATGATCCGCTCTCTTCCGCTGTCAGAATCTGGGCCTTGAAACGGGTCCAAATGGAAGCTGGTCTGATTTCGGAGGGATGAACGGCTGACAATCTGATTTCCGGTCCCCTGCTTTTCGCCTGCCCACAGCGCAGCTAGAAGTGCCCGGACTGCCTCTGAGCTTCAGCCCTCTTGCCGCCTCTGCAACATACATCTCCCTCATCCTGAAGAGCGCGCTTGCGCGCGTCTCGAAGGATAGGCCACTTGCTCAAGAGTGTGCCGCCCATCCTTCGAGACAGCGCTGCGCGCTTCCTCAGGATGAGGAGATATTGCTGAAACTTTGAGTGAAAAGGACTGGCGGCTTCTTTTCCGATCGCCGTTCAATGGGCTTCAGGCAACACCTGCCCAATATCGACGAGCGAAGGCCCGTCGTACCAGCCTGTCACTGCGCGCCGGGCAGAACCAGCGGCGAGCCGACGTCGCGTGTCAGAAGGTCTTCAATGGAAACCGGCGGGTCCAGGGGGGGCAGGCTGTTCGAAGGATTGGTGACCGGGGCAGTATCTGGCGCTGCGGTCAGGTCTTCCAGGTCCGGCGTCTCCAACACGGCCCGAATACGCTCGGCAAAGGGAGCCGCGGCAACAGCCGGGGCCGGTGCCGGGGCTGGCGCAGGCACTGGCGGCGGCGCGGCGCGGGTTTCCCTGCGCGGCGCATCGTTGGTCTTTTGCGGAAGGGCTGAATTTTCCTGCTTGTCCGGATCAGGCTGAGGCTGAATGTCTTCGCCGGACTGCTCTTGCTCAAGACGAAGCTGCTCCTCTTCGGCCGCCCGGGCTGCCTGACGTTCCCGGCGGGCTTCGCCTTCCCGCTGGTTTTTCAGTTCCCGCACAAGCCGGTCACGTTCCAGAATTTCCGCCTGAAGCTTCTCAACGCGTTCAACCTCCCGCTCAAAGGCACGCAGGGTGAGATAGGCGGTAAACGGCGCGATGTCGACGCGGCGTTCCGGAGCCTCGACCGCCCCTTCGAACAACAGTCCGACCTGCGGTTCAGCACCGGTGACCGCGTCCTCGCCCGGATCAACTTTCAACGAGAAATCCGCATCGAGATCGTAACTGGCGAGATTGACTTCGGCACTGCCGAAGATCTCCGCCTTTTCGGCATCGACAACAACGTTACGAGCGCTCAGTCGTCCACCCACCATTGTCAACGTGCCGTCAACGCGCTTGAACGGAAGACTTCCCGCCGCCATGTGGCTGACGAAAACGTCACGGATCTTGTTCTCCTGAAGGTCCAGTCCCGCATCCACCGCGCGTGTCACCAGCGGGAAGGCCTGCGGATTGAGACCGCGGAAGTCGCCGTTTTCCATCGAGAACGTGCCGCCGCCGTTGAGGCCTGACACGATTGCCGAGATCGAGCGACCCGCCCCTTCGAATTCCAGATAAAGGTCGAGCGTGCCGGAAGCGACCGCCCTGTTGTCCGGCCGCCAGGACACCTGCCTCAGATCGGCATTGTCCAGTTTCACCCGTCCGGAAGCCGCGGCCTCCGCCTCGGTCCGGCGAATCGAGAGGCTGCCGTCAAGTTGACCACCGGCAAAGGCCCCCTGCAGACCGTCGAGGCGGAACAGGCTGGGAGACAGACGAATTTCGGCACTCGGACCGGTAATGGCGGTGCCCTCGTCCAGCAGCATTCTGTCTGCCTTGAACTGCATGGTCAGGTCGAGGCCGTCCAGAAGCGGCGATCCGAACGGGGTTGTCGGCCAGATGCTTGAACCGTCCCCCGCCGAGAACCACTGATCGGGACCAAGGACCAGTTCCGTCATTGTGCGCAGATCGGCCTCGGAGACCGTTATCTCACCGGAAAAACGTCTGTTACGTTCGCCCGGCGCCGGTTCAAGGTCACCTTCCAGCCGACCTTCGAACGTCGTCGTTCCGAGCGAGCCTTCAGCCCTGCTGACAGCCATCGAGCTGCCAATCCCTTCGACATCGAGCGAAAGCGCTGCAGGGATCGTGCCGCTCATGACCGGCAGGACCCGGCCGGCCATCAACGCCACCGGGCCAAGGTCCGCTGTCTCTGCGGTCACCGAAACAAGGTATTCCGGCGCCTCATCCTTTTTCAGGGTCAAGGTTCCGTTGGCTTCAACGCTGGATCCGCCGATCTCCGTGGAAAGGTCGGTGGCCAGCCCTTTTGCCGGAATGCCGGAAACATTCAGCGCCAGATGGCCTGTTCCGGCAGCTTCCAAAGGAATGACATCAAACCCGAGCTGCTGCAGAAGCCGGCCACCATCCGGGCCCTTCAGTTCCACACCGACAGCAACTTCGGCATCGTGCCACTGGTCGACGCGGCCCTTGAGCTCGGCATTGATCGCAGCGTCGGCGCCGCCCGCGCTCCCATCCAGGCGCAGTGTCATATCCGTTGCTTCGCCAACCGCAGCCGCCTTCAACTCGGCATCGAACTTGGCAGGCACCAGACTTGCGGCTGCGCGCTCCAGCCGTTCAACAAAGACGGTTTCGGGAAACAACCCGCCTGCCAGCGCAACAAGACCGGACAGGTCCCGGGCGTCGAGCGTTCCGGACACAGCTCCCTCAGGTGCTGAAAAGAGATTGCGGATATCGCCGGAGACATCGAGCCGAGCGCCTGCAAGGTCATTTGCAAACAGCCTGTCGATCCTGACACCTCCGTCCGAATACTCTGCCTCCAGCGCCAGACCTTCGCCCTCGACACCGCGCGCCACCACCTGTTTGGCACGAAGGCGCAAGGACACATCGAGCCCTTTGGGATCTGCCGGTTCTCCCGCTTCGACAGCCTGAGGGTGAAGCAGGGCAGCCAGGTTTTCGATCTGGTCCAGATCGAGCCGGTCTGCTTCCAGAGAGAGCGAGAATTCCGAATTGCCGCTGCGTGGAATGCGGTAAGCCAGGCCGCCGCGGGCTTCGGAACCGGCAATGGTCAGACGCAAATTGTCCAGCGCCGCTCCTTCGGGCACGAGGTTCAAGCGTCCTTCCAAGGAAACTGGTTCGATAGTACCGACGCCGGCTTCCTTCTGCCGCCACCAGCTGAGAAGCGACCCCGGCTGGTCTGAACTGATAGACACCGCACCGCGATAGGTCAAAGACGGCTCCAGGCCGAGGTCGCCCTGGGTGGCAACCGTCGTGCGGCCCGGCAGGCGTCCGGCAAGGCGCGCGACGCGCCAGCCACCCAGCATGGTTTCAAGATCCAGGCGAACATTCTGGATGATGCCGCCACCGGCCACCAGCGCCGGAACATCCATGGATACGGCACCGTCGATGGACGGCAGCGGCACGACACGCAGGGCAGCAATCAGCCGTGTCGCCGCCTCGTTGATGTCGACAGGTGATTGCGGTCCGCCGCCCAGCAACCTGTCCAGATCGACCTGCTTCGACTTCGCACGGATTTCAAAACGCTTTTCGCCGGCATAGATCAGATCCGCATTGCCGGTCATGCTGAGGCGCCGGTCTTCGGGACCATAGCGGAACTCGAATTCAGGAACCGCCACCTCGGCGATATCGGCAGTGAACTGCCCTTCCGCCTGCCAGATGTTCGGATCGTTTTCTTCCAGCGCAACAGAGGCGATGGTGAAGCGGCCGTCGAATTCGGGCGCGGCGTCGGCCACCTGAAGCTGACCGTCGAAAGCAAAGTTCACCGGCCTGTTGGTGGGCGTGACTTCGCCTTTGACACGCAGTCCGGCGTTTTCCTGTGCGCGGCCGGTTGCAAGACTGACCGTATAGGGCGCACCATTCAGCGTGAGACTGCCGGCGCCCCGGAACGGGCCTTCCAGCGAGCGGGCGGACACGACCAGATTTCCGTCATCGATCCGGTTGATTTCGCCAGACCGCGCGTCAACGATCGTCAATGCGCCGTCACGGATCGTCACCTTTTCGAAGGACAGGTCATCCGGTGCCAGTTTGGCTATGGCGCCGCTCGACGTCATGGCCGTCAGCCAGTCCAGTCGACCAGCCTCATCAAGTGAAAGTGACAGGTGCGGACGGTCGAGTTCCATGTCGAGAACCCGAATCTCGCCCTTCAGCAGCGACGGAAGCTCGATGCGCATGTCGAAGCGCGAGACCACCAGCAGTGGATCTTCGGCACCACCGACACGCACGTCGGAAAAACTGATGGAGGGCGCAGGCAGAAGCCGCAGGTCCGCCTCCCCCAGCACAGTCACTCTGTGCCCGAGCGCGCGCTCCGCATAGCTTTCGAAAGTCGACCGATAGACGGTCCAGTCGATAAAGAACGGCCCGACCAGCGCTGCCACCAGCACCAGAATGACTGTTACACCCAACGTGATGTAGACGGAGTTCAGGCCTTGTCTCCTTGTTCTCCAAAGTCACCGGATATCGTACCGGATAGATGTAGCCGATCCCTGCTGCAGTGCAAACACAGGATTTCCGGCGCCGGCCGGATCGCCGCCCTGCGGCGTCCGGCGGAGCAAAACGAGCTTATTGAACTGATTCGATACAATATCATGACTGCGGCAGGATCTTGCCGGGATTCATCAAATTGTGAGGATCGAGCGCCTGTTTGACAGCGCGCATCACATCAAGCGCCTCGCCATGTTCCTTGGCCATGTATTTCTGCTTGCCCTGGCCGACGCCATGTTCGCCGGTGCAGGTGCCCCCCATGGCGATCGCCCTGAGCGCAAGCCGTCCGACAAAGTCTTCCGTCCGCTGCTTTTCTTCCGGATCGTCCAGGTTGACCAGGATCTGAACGTGGAAATTACCGTCACCCACGTGCCCGACGATCGGCGCCAGGAAACCTTCGTTGCGGATATCCTCTGCCGTGGCGGCAACGCAGTCCGCAAGCCGCGAGATCGGCACGCACACGTCCGTCACCATGATGCTGGCTTCAGGCTTCAGCGACTTGCCAGCCCAATAGGCGTCATGCCGGGCTGCCCAAAGTTTCGTCCGATCCTCGGCCGCCGTCGCCCATTTGAACGGCCCGCCGCCAAACTCCTCGGCAATCGCCGAAAAAGTTTCCGACTGCTCTTGCACCCCGGCTTCAGATCCGTGGAACTCAAGGAAAAGCGTCGGAGTTTCAGGCAGATCCAGCTTGGAATAGATGTTGCAGCCGCGCACCTGAACTTCATCCAGAAGCTCGATACGCGCGACAGGCAGACCCATCTGGATGGTGGTGATCACAGCGTTACAGGCGGACGCAACATCCGGGAACGGGCAGACGCCACCGGAAATCGCTTCCGGCTGACCGTTCAGGCGCAAGGTCAACTCGGTGATGATGCCGAGCGTGCCTTCCGAGCCGACAAAAAGCCGGGTCAGATCATAACCCGCCGAGGACTTCTTCGCCCGGCCACCCGTCTTGATGATCCGTCCATCCGCGGTCACTACGGTGAGGCCGAGGACTGCGTCTTTCATCGTGCCGTATCGAACAGCGTTGGTGCCCGATGCACGGGTCGCCGCCATGCCGCCGATGCTGGCATCCGCCCCCGGGTCGATCGGAAAGAACAGGCCGGTGTCGCGAATAAAGCTGTTGAGCTGCTTGCGCGTTACCCCCGCCTCGACCCGGCAATCCAGATCCTGCGCATTGACCTCCAGAATGTTGTTCATGCGGGACAGGTCTATGGAAACGCCGCCGAACGGTGCATTCACATGCCCTTCAAGCGAGGACCCCGTGCCGAACGCGATCACGGGAACCTTGTGAGCCGCGCAAATCTTGACGGCTTCGGCAACTTCCTCGGTCGTCTCCGCAAAGACAACGGCATCGGGCGGCTGATTCTTCAACCAGGTGGTGGTGTGGCCATGCTGTTCCCGCAGAGCCATGGACGTGGAGCAACGGTCCTTGAACAGGCCCGTCAGTTTTTCGATGGCAGCGCCGATCGCGCCATTCTTTTCAAGGACTTGCGCTCCGTCGGACGCGGTTGCCAATTCCGGCATTCTCTTTCCTCCTGGGGCCGCGACTTTGTCTGCGCGGTAAAAAACCGAATATGTTAGTCCCGGCCCGAAAGGTCAAAGCCTAATGGGCATTTCCCGCAAGGTTGGACACAATGGCGCAAGGAGGATTGTGAAGGTGACTTGGGACGCAAAGCCGGTGGAAAGCGAAATCATGACGGTCAAGGACGACTGGATCGATTACAACGGCCATCTGAACATGGCCTATTACAACGTCCTGTTCGATACGGCTGTCGATGAGGTCTTTCACCGTCTCGGCATGGGTCCCGACTATGTGAAGACCCGTGGTGGCTCGTTCTTCACCGCAGAGGTGCATGTGTGCTACCTGCGCGAACTCAGCGCCGGCATGAAGGTGATCGCAACGCTTCAGCTTGTCGATTTCGACGCCAAGCGCGCGCATTTTTATCAGGAGCTGCGCCACGCCGAGGAAGGCTGGCTGTCGGCGACATCAGAACAACTCAGCCTTCATGTCGACATGAACGCCCGCAAGGTCGCTCCCTGGCCGGAGGACATTGCGGCCAACCTGACGGCCCTGTCGCAAGCTCATGCCAGTCTGCCGCGCCCGGAACGGGCTGGACGCCATATCGAGATCCGCAAGAAGCCCTGAGCAACTGATCGACGCGAAAACAAAAGCCCGTGGAGCGGCAAACCACTCCACGGGCTGACATCCGAACCGATGGCCTCAGCCGTAGTGGTTGGAGACGACGACGCCGGCGATTTCCTTGGAATCGACCACCCCGACCACATCATCCGGACGCGGAATACGGCCGTCGCCCGACACGATGATCGCGCAACTGCGGTTGCGGTTGTTCATGCGGGTGATCACCGAATTCATGATGTTGGTTGCCGGTGCAATCACGAAATCGCTTGAGAGGATCGCGCGCAGCGTTTGCCCGGCAAAGCGGTCGGCCTGGTAAGGAATGGTGCCGAGGCGCACAAAGCCGGCAATCCGGGGCCCGTCGGACGCGATGATGTGGGATCCGCCATCGGCACTCACGGCGGAAATCGCTTCCTGGACAGGTGTATCAAGCGGCAGGATCACGAAGTTCTTTGCCATCACTTCCTTGATCGGCTGCACCAGATACATGTTGGTGTGCCGGTTGAGCGGGATCGGTTTGCCGCGATGGCGCAGCTTGACCGTGTAGATGTTGTCCTTGATCAGCCAGCGCCGGACACCGACCGCAATCGCGACCGCCAGAACCAGCGGCACGATGACGTTATAGTCCCGGGTCATCTCGAAGATCATCACGATGGCAGTCATCGATGCGCCGGTTGCACCGCCCACGAGCGCTCCCATGCCAACAAGGGCGAATTCCACCGCCGTAAATCCGCTGTCCGGGAATAGATAGGAACACAGAACACCGACCATTCCGCCAAGCGTCGCACCGATAAACAGCGACGGCGAGAAGACACCGCCGGATGCCCCCGCACCAAGGCTGATCGATGTCGCGATGATTTTCGCAATGAAGAGAACGGCCAGCAGTATGAATGTGTAAGGGGTCGAATTCAGGATATCCTGGATCGTGGCATAGCCGACGCCTGCGGTGTGGTAATGCCCCGTGGTGAGCATCAGGACATAGCTGAGCGTGCCGATGATCAGCATGCCGATGATGTTCTGGGTGTAATCATTGCCCGGGAGCTTGGGGAACAGGTCCTCGCACCAGGCGAGCGTGCGAATGAAAGCCCAGGAGGCAATGCCGGCCAGGACGCCGAGCAGTGCATAGGCGCCCAGCTGGATCGGCGCGATGGCTTCGATAGCCTCTTCCGCGGAGATCGGCACGATAAAGGCCGGGTCGAGACCAAAGGCAATCCGGCCAACGTATGTGGCTGTCGCCGTGGCAACGACCACGGGCAGGAATGTCCGGTTGCTGACCTCGGGCAACAGCATCTCGACAGCAAAGAGCACCCCGCCAAGCGGCGTATTGAAGGTGGCGGCAATCCCCGCCCCTGCCCCTGCAGAAAGCAGCGTGATCTTTTGCCAGCGCGGCAGATGCAGCGCCCGGGCGATCGTTGAACCGAAGGAGGCGCCGATCTGGATGATCGGCCCCTCACGGCCGACGGATGCACCGGTTCCAATGGAGATCGCCGAGGCAAAGGATTTCACCAGCGCCACCACGCCGCGAACGTCGCCCTTCTTGTGGTAGACCGCGAACATCACCTCCGGCACGCCGTGCCCCTTGGCCTCCGGAGCGAAGGTCTTCACCAGAAACACCACGATCAAACCACCGACGACGGGTACAAGAATGACCAGAGCGCCAAGAGGACTGGCATCGGCAAACTGGTTGGCGTCGTAAACGGTCGAAAATTTTCCGTAGTAGAAAAGATTGTGAACGACCGAGATCAGATATCGGAAGAAAACCGCGCCAATGGCTGCGACGATCCCGATAAAGAAAGCCACAAGACACAACATGGGCACAGAAAATACGCGTTCTTCGCGCGCGTCTGGGGGGCCGTCACCGGACAGTGACGGTGTATCGGACGGTTCAACAACGGACATGGCAGGCCAACACTTCTTGGCTGAGAGGGCTACTTCTGGCGATTTGCCGGAGCCCAAAACAGCCGGTCTAGGCGACCGGGATGGCGACATGGCCTTAAGGCTTCGACCCCCTCTCCTTAAACCTGAACACATGAAAATCAAGGGACAAGCCGGATTTTTTCAATTTTGACGGTGAAGTGACGCGGTTCCTCCGTAAAATGGGGCCGTAATTCAGATTGGCTTTTAATCTCAGTTGAGTCACGCCGACCAAATGCCAGACCGATTGAACTTTCTTTACAGGCTCGCCCCTTCCATTCGTTCCGGCATCGCCGGGCTTCTCGCTGGCATCGGGTTCAACTTCAGGGAATTTCTGCGTCAGAAAAGCCATATCGTCTGGCTGCTGGCCCTTCTGATCGGCTCTTTCGTCTCCTGGGCGGCCATCATTTTCCGTGAGATCATCAGCCTGGTGCAGCTGCCCTGGCTTGGCACGGCGACGGAACGTGTCGTCAGCGCCGCCGCGACACTGCCGTGGTACATGATCGTTGCCGGGCCCACCATTGGCGGATTGCTGGTTGGCCTGCTGCTTCAGTACATGCAACCGATGCAGAGAACGTTCAGCGTGGCGGACGTGATCGAGGCTCGTGTCAAAGGCGGACGCGGGCTGCCGTTCTGGCCGGGCATATCATCAGCCCTTATCACGGCGTTATCGCTCGGCTCCGGTGCCAGTGCCGGGCGTGAAGGCCCCGTCGTGCACCTGGGAGCAACCATCGGTGCATCCGTCGGGCGCCTGTTTCAGCTGCCGGATTCCGCGCATCGCATTCTGCTGGCCTGCGGCGTTGCCAGTGCGGTATCCGCCTCTTTCAACGCGCCTATCGCAGGCGTTCTGTTCGCACACGAGGTCATTCTCGGGCACTATGCGATGTCGGCCATTTCGCCCATCGCGATTGCCGCCGTTACGGGAACCGTATTCTCCCGGCTCTGGTTCGGCGACGTTGCCGCCTTCGTGATCCCGGGACACCAGATTACCTCCTATTGGGAATTTCCGGCCTTTGCGCTTCTGGGCCTGGTTTCCGCCCTCGTTGCAATCCTGTTCCAGTTTGCATTGATCGGAACGGATTGGGTTGCCCGCAACATTTCGATGCCGGTCTGGCTGCGACCTGTTATCGGCGGTTTCGCGGTCGGGCTCATTGCTCTGGTCTTTCCCGACGTGCTTGGCGTCGGCTACGAGACCACGGACGCCGCCCTCAAGGACCAGTTGCCCCTGGCGATGCTGTTCGCTCTGCTGTTTGCGAAAACGGCCGCGACCGCGATCACGCTGGCGTCCCGTTTTGGCGGCGGCATCTTCTCGCCATCGCTCTATCTGGGGGCAATGACCGGAGGCGCCTTCGGGCTGATTGCCGCCTCCGTCTTTCCCGAACTGGCTTCAAGCGAGGGGCTTTACGCGATCCTGGGAATGGGGGCCGTTGCAGCAGCGGTTCTCGGCGCGCCCTTTTCAACAACCATGATCGTTTTCGAATTGACCGGCGGCTACACGCTCTCGATCGCCCTGCTGCTGACCGTGTCGATTGCAACGGGCCTGACACAGGCCGTTCATGGCAAATCCTATTTCCACTGGCTGCTTGGCTTGCGCGGCTATTTCGTGAATGACGGCATCCACCGCTTTCTGGGAGAAACGGTCAAGGTGAAGGATTTCATGGACCCTCCCCCGGCCAATGAGGAGGATTGCATTTTCCGGCCCGGTCAGGACGGCAGCTACCTTCATGATACCGACTCGCTTGAAAGCGCACTGAAAAGCTTCGATTCCTGCGGAGAAGCCTCGCTTCCCGTCGTCAGCACAAAAGATGCAACCAGGATCGTCGGACAGGCGCGCCACGTAAAGGCGCTCAATCACTTCAACTCGGAGCTGATCAAGGCCAACGAGGAAGAGCACCACTAACGGACACCAGCAGGAATTCCGCCTGCAGGATTGTCCGCAAGGTCAGAATTTCGAAGGTTCCGTTACCAGGATCTTGCCCGCATAGCGATGCGATGCCTTGCCTTTCAGGCGGAATTGCAGATCCTTCTGGGCCATGTAGAACCGGGCCTGGCGCCCCCTGAGGCCTGGCAGATCGAACGGGTCAAGCCCCGCCCACGGCAGGAATGGATTTCGACGCAGCGAGCCATAGATGCCCACGCGAACCGACGGCCGCTTGCTGGCGGCACGGGCATGAAAGCCGTGGGTATCGGCAACGACCAGCGTGTTGCCGGGAACCGCGAACCTCACCGGCTCGGGATATTTCAGCCGACCCAGTTCTTCCGGAGCAAGGCGGAAGGAACCGCGAGCATGCAGCGTGTTCTTGTCGCCACAGGCCGACAGGCTCTGTTCACGTTCCCATTCCAGCCGTTCCGGCGTCAGCCGGTGCGATCCGGGAATATACGTGAACGGTCCCTCGGCATCATCGATATCATAAAGGAAGAACCACGATTTCGCGGTCTGATGGAAAGTGTCGGAATGGAACGCCGTTTGCGGGTCGGCCTTCCGCTTGGTGTCCGGATTGGTCATGACGATATGCAGGTAGACCAGTGGATCACCATTGGTCGAACCGACATAACGCAGACCGTTCTGGAACGGCTTGCTCCAGACGAAGGCCTTCAGATGCGGCAAATCTGCAAGCACACTGGGCGGCAGGGGAACGAACCGCGTGACGGCATTGCCCTGGCGCATGTCCCAGGCATCGAAGCGCGTTGTTTCGACTTCCTTGCGCAGCGCCGCCAGTTCATCTTCCGGCAGAAGATTGCGGGTGGCGATAAATCCGTCTCTTGCATAAGCAGCGCGATCAGCTTCCGGCAGCAGGTGCTCCAACCTGCGGCGGCGCGAATCCGCCATGGATTCCGCCAGCTTGATGCGCTTGGCGTGCAACCCGGCCTCGTTCAGCCGGCGGCTGCCAATCAGCGGGTTGTCCCGAAACGACTTGGCTCCGGTTGCCAGCTCGGCAGCGTAGAGCGGCATCTTGAGAACATCCGCGGCGCGCATTGAAAAACCTCAGCTCGATAAACAAGAATTCAAAATAGGAAGGCCGGTCGAAACCGGCCTTCAGGATCTTTTAGATCGCTTTTGTCGCCTGTTCCAGCCAGATCCGCTCTTTCGCGCCCACAACTGGGCCGATCTCGGCCCGGACCCTCTCATGATACCGGTTCAACCAGTCGCGCTCGGCCACCGTCAACAGAGCAGGCTCAATCAACCGAAGATCCATGGGCACAAGCGTAATCGTTTCGAAGCCGAGCATCGGGCGTTCCCCACCCGGCAAATCACACGCAGGCGTGACGACTTCCAGGTTTTCGATCCGGATGCCGTATTCGCCCGCCGGATAGTAACCCGGCTCATTCGACAGGATCATGCCCGGTTTCAGCGGCACCGTGCCGGTTTTGGCAATGCGCTGTGGTCCTTCGTGAACGCTGAGGTAGGCACCGACGCCGTGACCGGTGCCATGGTCGAAATCAAGACCGGCCTTCCACAGATCGATCCGGGCAAGCGTATCGAGCTGCGCACCCGTGGTGCCTTCCGGGAACTTTGCCGTCGAGATCGCAATATGTCCCTTCAGCACCAGCGTGTAGTGCTTTTTCATCTCCGTGCCGACTTCCCCGACCGCAAGTGTGCGGGTGATGTCGGTGGTACCGTCTTCGTACTGGGCCCCCGAATCAATCAGGAACGGTTTGCCGACCGGGATCTTGAGATTGCTGGACCGGCTGACCCTGTAATGGCAAATCGCCCCGTTCGGGCCCGCACCGGAAATCGTGTCGAAGGAAATATCCTTCAGAACACCGGTTTCCCGGCGGAACTCCTCAAGCTTTTCCGCAGCGGTGATCTCATCGAGATCGCCCTTGGGGGCAACTTCGTCAAACCAGCACAGAAAATTGACGAAAGCAGCTGCATCGCGGACATGTGCGGTGCGCGCGCCTTTCAGTTCCGTCTCGTTCTTGATCGCCTTCGGCAGCAGGATCGGGTCTTGCGCTTCCAGCAAGGTTCCACCTGCCTTGGTGATGGCGTCGGCGATGCCGATCCCCGCCAGGCCCGGATCAATCATCACTCTGGCACCAGCCTTGCCGAGACCCTCCAGCCCCGGCTTGAAATCAGCCGGTTCACTGAGGTCCGTCAGATCGGCGAGTGCATCACGAACGGAATTGGACAACTTGCGGCCATCAATGAACAGGGACGGCTTGCCTTCTGCCGGAACCGTGGCAAAGGAGAGCGGCAACGGCGTATGGGTGACGTCAGACCCACGGATGTTGAACAGCCAGGCAATCGAGTCGGGCTGCGTCAGCACGCAGGCATCCACCTTCTTGTCTGCGAGGGCCGACTGGATTTCGGCAATCTTGTCCTTCGCACCGCGTCCGGCAAGCTCAACCGGATAGAGAAAAACCTGACCAAGCGGCGGCGCCGGACGGTCCTTCCAGACACTGTCAACCGGGTTGTCGTTCAGCTTGACCAAAGTGGCGCCGGCCGACTCACAAATCTCCTCGAGACGGCGAACTTCTCGCACCGTGTGCAGCATGGCATCGATGCCCAGCTTCTGCCCCGGCTGCAGTCGTTCGGCCAGCCAGTCAGTCACGGGCTCATTGACAAGATGGCGCGCCGGAAAGACCGCCATGTCGACCTGGTCACGCACCTGAATGGTGTATCGGCCGTCAACGAAAATCGCGGCTTCTTCCCCCAGAACCCCCGCCATGCCGGCAGATCCCGTAAAGCCTGTCAGCCACTGGAGGCGGCAATCATGCGGCGGCACATATTCGCCCTGATGCGCATCGGCGCGCGGCACGAGAAAGCCGTCGAGACCGCGGCGGGAGAGTTCGGCTCTGAGAAGCGCCGCATGCGGCGCACCACAGGAAGGATCACTGAGATCGTCAAAGGTCTGGAACATGGCCGCAAGATAATTTCGCGGCCCCATCCGATCAAGCTGGATAATTATTCCGCATGAATTGGTTCAGCAGCATTATCTTCCTCATATTTTGCATTGCAGCAAAATCTTTCGCATATGCGAAGAGCGCAAGGCTGGCATGCGTTTCGAGGCCTACCTGAGGTCCCGGCAAAAGCGCATATAGGGTTCAGACAAGAAAAAAGACGTTTCTCCCTAGGGAAGCTCTTAAACTTCAAATGGGAATGACCACGATGACCATGAAAACAACCACCTCGACCCGCGCCGGCGGCAGCTTCATGCGCCGCGCTTTCGACCGCATGATTGAAGCCCGCTCCATCCAGGCACGCCGCTATGTCAACGGCTACCTGCTGTCACTGGACGACGCGACCCTGGCCTCCCACGGCTACGACCGCGCCCAGCTCGAGCGCGAAGGCACCTCTACCAGCGCGTTCTAAGGGGCTCAGGACGGTTTAAGTAAAAACCACTGTGCACAAGAAAAGACCCGCCGAAAATTTCGGCGGGTCTTTTTGTATCTGCAGTCAAGATTTCCGGGCACCAGAATGTAAGAAACGGCTCTCCCCTTCCCTCATCCTGCGGAGCCTGGCGACGACAAGCGCCTTGCAGGCGAGAACATGATCATCGCTGTTTCCTGGCAGATGGCGGACGCGGTCAGGCCTGTTTACGTCCCCGCACAAGTGTAAGCGTCAACCAGCCGTCCTTTTCGCCGCGCCTGTCCAGAATGAACCCCTGACAACCGTAGGCGAACAGGATCCGGGGACCGTCTTCCACCCTGAGGCCGGACAGCACAAGGGTTGCGGTCGGCGTCATGCGTTCACCGATGGACTTCGCCATCTTCATCAGCGGCCGCGCCAGGATGTTGGCGATCACCAGATCGAACGGACCAAAGAGACGGAAGCGGCGGTCTTCAATTCCGTTGGCGGTAAAGCCACGAACAAGATGCCCCGCACCGTTGAGCCGGGCGTTTTCCAGCGCTGTTTTCGTCGCAACAGGGTCGATATCGGTTGCAAGAACCAACTGGCGGGATTGAAGCGCAGCGGCGATTGCCAGCACGCCTGTTCCCGTTCCAAGATCGAGAATGCTGTCATACGCGCGCATGGACAAAAGCCTGTCGATTTCCTCCAGGCAACCCGCGGTCGTGCCATGGTGACCGGTTCCGAAGGCAAGCGCGGCTTCGATCTCGATGCCGATGGCCCCACCTGGAACCTTGTCCCTATCGTGGCTGCCGTGAACAACGAAACGACCGGCCTTTACCGGCTTCAGCCCTTCCAGGCTCTTCTCGACCCAATTGATATCCGGCAGTTCTTCTGCTTCCAGCGGCGCGGCAAATGCATCGGCGCCGACACGGTCGCGCACCGTCGCAGCCGCCTCTTCCGGCTCCATGTCGAACAGAAGAATTTCAGCCGCCCACAGGCGTCCGTCCGGCGTTGCTTCATAGATGGTCACCGGATTGCCGTCGTCCTCAAACGCCCGTTCAAGGATCTCGGAGATCCGCTTGGCTTCCAGTTCTTCAGCCGTGATCCGCACCCGGATGGTTTTCATCGCCGCTCGCGCCTGTGGTTATTGGGGTCAAGGCGTGCGGTATAGCGGGAAGCGGCCAGCGATGCCAGCTTGAAACGGCCCCGGGACTGGGCAAACCGGGTCTGTGCCCCATTTCATTGGGAAATGCGAGGAAACACCCATGACTTGCCCCCGTTCGCACCTAAACTGGCTGCAAGTGACCGGATGTCTGGTTGCTGCCCTTCTTTGCCTCCAGCTTCTCATCCTCCCCGCCTGGGCAACGTCCGAGCAGGATCAACTGTTTGAAGCCTTGAAGAACGCTCCGAATGAAGAGGCGGCCAGCAAGATCGAGGATAGTATCTGGCACACCTGGCTGGATGCCGCCCCCACGCCGGAGATCCGGCAGAAAGTGGACGAAGCCATGCGTAAACGAGGATCCTATGACTTTCAGGGTGCGAAGGATCTGCTCGACACGGTCGTGGAAGAAGCACCGGATTACTCGGAAGGCTGGAACCAGCGTGCCTTCATCCTCTTCCTGCAGGGTAATTACGAAGCCAGCCTCGAAGATATCGAACGCGCCCTTGCCCTGGAACCACGGCACTTTGGCGCCTTGTCCGGCAAGGCAATCATCTTCATGACGCTCGGCAGGGTGCAATTGGGCCAGGAAGTGCTGCGTGAGGCCGTCAGTATACATCCTTACCTGAAGGAACGCGACATGCTGATCAAACCGCAAGGTGTCGATCTCTAGAACGGCCCCAGGCGCAAAGTGTCTCAGGCTTTGGGGCCAACCCAAGAATACATCAGGTGCGAGACCAAATTCCCGGTTCTATCGGAGCGTAGACGTCAGAAGCAGTGCACCGGACAAGTTCTTGCAACCAGCCGGTCAGTGACGTTCGACGAAACTGTCGATGACTTTCTTCACCCCTGCCTTTTCAAAGTCGATGGTCAGCTTGTTTCCCTCGATCGACTTGATGGCGCCATAGCCGAACTTGATGTGGAACACGCGCTCGCCCAGAGAGAATTGCGATGGCGTGTCACTGACGGATTTCGCCACCAGCTCTCCTTCGATGGTCAACGGCCCCTGACGCTTTTGCCGCGCGGACTGATACCCACGGCCGCCGCCATCGGAAAATCCGCTGGAGGACTGCTTGGCACGCTGCGCACGTTGCCAGCCCGGCGTGGAGTAGCTGCCCTTGTCGAAGGGATCATGACTGTCGAACCGGGACGGTCCGTAACCGCCACCACCATAGCCGCCATAGCTGGACGAAGCTTCGGCAATCTCGACATGGTCCGGCGGCAGCTCGTCCAGAAACCGTGAGGGAACGGTGGACTGCCAGAGGCCGTGAATACGCCGGTTGGACGCGAAATAGAGCTTTGCGCGTTTCTTCGCCCGGGTGATGCCGACATACGCCAGCCGACGCTCTTCCTCCAGACCGGCGCGACCGGATTCATCCAGCGCGCGCTGGTGGGGAAACAGCCCCTCTTCCCAGCCGGGCAGGAAAACCGTGTCGAATTCCAGCCCCTTGGCCGAGTGCAGCGTCATGATGGATACGGCGTCGGTCGCATCCGCGCTGTCCCGGTCCATGACGAGGGAAATATGCTCCAGGAAACCGGCCATGGATTCAAATTCGTCCATCGACCGGATCAGTTCCTTCAGGTTGTCGAGCCGTCCGGGTGCTTCCGCCGACCGGTCCTGGCGCCACATCTCGGTGTAGCCGCTCTCGTCGAGGATGATTTCCGCCAGTTCGGTGTGTTTCATCTGGTCGAGCTGACGCCGCCAGCGCTCGAAGTTGTCGAGCACGGACTTCAGCGCGTTGCGTGGCTTTGGCTTCAGTTCTTCGGTATCGATAAGCTGGCTTGCCGCCTGCATCAGTGGAATACGCTCTGCCCGGGCAACGCCATGGACCAGTTTCAGCGTCGCATCGCCAAGACCGCGCTTCGGCGTGTTGACAATGCGCTCAAACGCCAGATCGTCCGCGGGCTGCGCGACACAGCGGAAATAGGCCATGGCATCGCGGATTTCCATGCGCTCATAAAAGCGCGGACCGCCGATGACCCTGTAATTAAGCCCCAGCGTGACAAACCGGTCTTCGAACTCGCGCATCTGGAAGGATGCCCGCACCAGAACCGCCATTTCATTGAGCGAATGACCTCGCGACTGAAGGGTCTCGATCTCGTCGCCGATGGTGCGCGCTTCTTCTTCGCTGTCCCAGACGGAGGCCACCGACACCAGGTCGTGGTCGGGTTCCTCGAAATCTGTGAACAGCGTCTTGCCGAGACGGCCTTCGTTAAAGGCAATCAGATGGGATGCGGCAGCCAGGATATGGCTGGTCGAGCGGTAATTGCGCTCCAGGCGAATGACGACAGCGCCCTTGAAGTCATGTTCGAAGCGCAGGATGTTATCGACTTCCGCGCCGCGCCAGCCGTAGATCGACTGGTCATCATCACCGACACAGCAGACATTCGGGTTGCCCTGGGCCAGCAGCCGCAGCCACAGGTACTGCGCGATGTTGGTGTCCTGATATTCGTCCACCAGCATGTAGCGGAAGCGGCGCTGATATTCCTTGAGGACATCCGGCTGGGTCTTGAACAGCGTGATGACATGCAAAAGCAGGTCACCGAAATCGGCCGCGTTCAGGATCGACAGGCGCTCCTGATATTCCTCGTAGAGCTTTCGGCCCTTGCCGTTGGCAAACGCCCGCGCCTCGCCTTCCGGGATATCCTTTGGCCCAAGAGCCCGGTTTTTCCAACCATCCAGCATCCCGGCAAAGGCCTTGGCCGTCCAGCGCTTGTCGTCCAGCCCTTCGGCCTGGATGATCTGCTTGATAAGGCGGATCTGATCATCGGTGTCGAGGATCGAGAAGGACGATTTCAAGCCGACAAGTTCGGCATGCTTGCGCAGGATCTTTACACAGATGGAGTGGAACGTGCCGAGCCACGCCATGCCTTCCACATTGCCGCCGACAAAACCGGCAATGCGTTCCTTCATCTCGCGCGAAGCCTTGTTGGTGAACGTGACAGCCAGAATTTCGGACGGCCGCGCCAAGCCGGTTGCCAGGATATGGGCAATGCGTGTTGTCAGCACGCGAGTCTTGCCCGTACCGGCACCAGCCAGCACCAGAACCGGCCCTTCGGTCGTTTCCACCGCCAGCCGCTGCTCCGGGTTCAGCCCCGTCAGATAGTCCGGTGCCCGCCGTGCCGCCATCGCCCTGGCCGCGATCCCACCTTGCGGCCGCGCGGGAGCAGGCGCGGACTCCGCCCGCGTGCCGATAGGCTGGAATGGATCGTCAAAGGAATCGTCGTACCCGTCCGGGTCGGTCATGGTTTACTGGTCCGGTTTCAAGCGCTTGTTTTGAGAACAATATAGCAACATACCGGCGCTGGCGAGGCAGGAATGACCGATTTGGTGGGGACAAGAAGCGGGCTTTTCTTATTTGAACCGGCAACTGCGTGAGGCCGCCTCCTTTGACAAAGCCGCGACAGATTTCAGGAACCCCAGAGGTTTGCGGTTCCAGCGAGCACAGGAGGTACTGGATCCCGGTCTTGCCGCTACGCGTCAAACCGGGATGACAACGGGCAAAGGCATGTCTTGAAGCCTCTCTTGTCATCCCCGCGCAGGCGGGGATCCAGTAGACGCAGGCACCGGTGGAGCAAAATGCCTCTGTCCCGGCTCTAACCCGGATGACAAAACACGAAGGGAATACCCGCTCAGGCCCCCACCAGATCGAACCAATCACCCTCGGAAATAACCTCGATCTCCAGCTCCTGCGCCTTTTTCAGCTTTGAACCAGCACCGGGACCGGCCACCACGAGATCGGTCTTTTTCGACACGGAGCCTGCCGTCTTGGCACCAAAGCGTTCGGCCATGGCCTTGGCTTCGTCGCGGGTCATGCGCTCCAGCGAGCCGGTGAAAACCACTGTCTTGCCTGCGACCGGTGAGCCGGAGGCGTTGATCTTTTCAGCGTCCTTGGGTGACACCTCGACCAGAAGCGCGTCGAGCTGGTTGAGATTGTGTTGCTCGGCAAAGAACTCCGCCAGCGCCTCGGCAACGATATGGCCGATGCCGTCGATGTCATTGAGCTCTGTCCAGGCTTCGCCCGCCGTGTCATGCGCCGCCTTCATGGCTGCATAGAACACCGCCCAGGAGCCATAGGCACGTGCCAGAAGCTTGGCGTTGCCCTCGCCCACGTGACGGATGCCCAGGGCGAAGATGAAACGATGAAGGTCAATCTCTCGCCGCGCGTTGATTGCCTCGAAAAGGTTCTTCGCCGAAACGGCCCCCCAACCTTCCCGGTTGCGCAACTTGGTGAGAGAGCGTTTGTCCCGCTCCTCCAGCGTGAAGATGTCCGCCGGCGCCATCACAAGGCCTTCCTTGTAGAAGGCGTCGACCTGCTTGTCGCCGAAGCCTTCGATGTCGAAGGCATTGCGCGAGACGAAATGCTTGAGCTTTTCCGTTGCCTGGGCCGGGCAAATCAGACCGCCGGTGCAGCGGCGCACCGCATCGCGGCGCCCGGTTTTTTCCTTTTCCTCGCGCACCGCGTGGCTGCCGCAGGCGGGGCAGACAGTCGGAAACTCGAAGGCTTCCGCCCCATCGGGGCGTTTGTCCAGATCGATGTCGACAATCTGCGGAATGACGTCGCCGGCACGCTGGATCTTCACCGTGTCACCGATACGAAGATCCTTGCCGCCGCGGATCGACTCTCCGTCCTGGCCAATGCCCTTGATATAGTCTTCGTTGTGGAGGGTCGCGTTTGAAACGACGACACCGCCCACCGTGATCGGCTCCAGCTTGGCAACCGGCGTCAGGGCACCTGTTCGGCCAACCTGGATCTCGATGTCGTTGAGAATGGTGTAAGCCTGTTCGGCCGGGAACTTGTGAGCGATCGCCCACCGGGGTGACCGCGAGACAAAGCCGAGGCGTTCCTGCAGGTCCAGCCGGTCGACCTTGTAGACCACCCCATCGATATCATAATCGAGCTGGGCACGGCTTTCCTCGATGCCGTGATAGACCCCGAGAAGCTCTTCCACGGTTTCGCAGCGTTTCATCAGCGGGTTGACCTGGAAGCCCCAGCCTTCCAGCTGCTTGACCATGCCGAACTGGGTGTCTTCCGGCAGCTCGCTCATCTCGCCCCAGGCATAAGCGAAGAACCGCAGCGGGCGGGAGGCCGTGATTTCGGACTTCAGCTGGCGCAGAGAGCCCGCCGCAGCGTTGCGCGGGTTGGCAAAAACCTTTCCGCCATTGGCTGCCATACGCTCGTTCAGCGCCTGAAAATCCTTGTGCGCCATATAGACTTCGCCGCGCACTTCAACGACACCCGGCACCGTGCCGGACAAATTCTCCGGAATATCCTTGATCGTCTTCGCGTTCTCGGTGACGTTTTCACCTGTGGTGCCGTCACCTCGCGTTGCGGCGTAAACCAGAGTGCCGTTTTCATACCGAAGAGACAGCGACAGACCGTCGATCTTCGGCTCCGCGGTAACCGCCAGAGCCCCCATCAGCGGATCGAACTTCAGAAACCGGCGCACGCGGCCGACGAAGTCCCGGACGTCGTCATCGTTGAACGCATTGTCCAGCGACAGCATCGGCACCCGGTGAGTAATCTTGCCGAAACCGGACGCTGGGGCCGCCCCCACCTGCGCAGAGGGACCGTCTTCAAGAATGAGATTGGGAAACCGGGCCTCGATGGACGCGTTCCGCCGGCGCAGGGCGTCATAGTCCGCATCCGAGATCACCGGGGCATCTTCCTGGTGATAGCGGCGGTCATGCTCGGCGATTTCCGCCGCCAGCCGTTTCAGCTCGACCTGTGCTTCTTCCTGCGTCAGGGCGTCGATGTCGGTATGGGCGAAGGAAGTGTCAGTCATGATGTCTTCACGAAATGTGTCAGCGGGAGAGACCGGGTTGATGACCGGATTAAATCGGATACCGGAACCGAATGGCGGGCTCAAGCGTTGATAGCACATCGAACCGGCAAAACTCGATGCTGGTCAATGTTGGAATGAGGAGACACGAATGGCTTATCAGGACCGTGAAACGCATTATGTCGAGAAGACGAACGGCAACAGCGCTGGCTGGTTCATGGCCGGAGCGCTTGTCGTCGCGCTGATCGCAGGCGGCCTGCTCTATGCCAATGGCTTTTTCACGAACGACGAAGAGCTGAGCATCGAGCTGAATGTGCCCAATCTGGGCGAAGGTGAACTGAAGCTGCCTGACATGAAGGAAGCACCGCTCGTCAAGGAGCCGTAAGACCATTTCTCATTTGAAAACTGCACCACAGGGCGGGAGCTTCGGCTAACCCGCCCTTTTTTTGTCCACCGCGCCGGATCCTATTTCCTATTCCGCAGCCGTCAGCAGCCGGCGCGCCGCGGCGCGGGCTTCTTCCGTGATAACACTGCCGGCAAGCATCCGGGCGATTTCCTCGCTGCGGTGGTCTTCATCAATACGCTGAACGCGTGTTGCCACCCGGTCCTTCTTGGTCGCTTCCTTGGCGATCAGGAAATGCCCTGCAGCGCGAGCTGCCACCTGCGGGGCATGGGTAACCGTCAAAACCTGAACGCTGCCGGCAAGTCGTGCCAGACGCAGGCCGATGGCCTCGGCCACTGCACCGCCCACACCTGTGTCGATCTCGTCAAAAACCAGCGTCGGGGCAGAGCCCTTGTCGGCGAGAGACACCTTCAGTGCCAAGAGGAAACGGGAAAGCTCGCCACCGGACGCAACCTTCATCATCGGCCCCGGCTTCGTGCCTGGGTTCGTCTGGACATGGAACTCCAACTGATCGATGCCCGAACGGCTGCGGCTTTCCGGATTGCTTTCCACTTCGACGATGAATTTTGCCCGCTCCAGCTTTAGGTCGGGCAGCTCCATTTCAACAGCCTTTTCCAGTGCCTTGGCTGTCTTTCGCCGCTTGTCCGAGAGGCTGGCTGCCTTCTTGTCGTATTCGGCGCGGGCCTTTCCAGCAGCACTCACCAGCGCCGCCAACTTGTCTTCACCGGCATCGAGATCGGCCAGATCGCCGCTCATACGGGAACACAGGGCGGACAGCTCGTCAACCGGCACCGAGAACTTGCGGGAGGCAGCACGAAGCGCAAACAACCGCTCTTCGACAGCTTCCAGTTCGCGTGGATCATATTCGGTCTCACGCAATGCGCTTTCCAGTCCGCCGCGGGTTTCTTCTAGAAGATCCATCGCCTCTGCAAGCGTGCGGACAGGCTGACCAAGCAGATTGGGCACCTGGTCGGCCTTGCGTTCCAGACGTCGCAGCAAGCTGGCCAGTTCCGGGATTGGCGACGCAGTGCCGTTCAAGGTTTCAAAGGCTTCGTTCAGATCACCGGCAATCTTTTCGACCGCCATCATGTCCGTTCGCCGGGTAGCCAGTTGCTCCTCTTCGCCGGTTTCCGGCTTGAGGGCCGACAGTTCATCGACGGCAGCACGCAGGAAATCAGCTTCGTTGCGCGCGGCTTCTATACGTTTCTCGTGATCTGTCACCGCCTTGTCGGCAGCGCGATAGGTGGCAAAGGCCTGTGCTACGGCCTCGGCTTCGGCCGTCAGCCCTCCGAAAACATCAATAAGAGCCCGGTGGCTTTCCGGGTCAACCAGGGCGCGGTCATCGTGCTGTCCGTGGATTTCCACCAGCAGCGCGCCCGCCTGGCGCAGCAGTCCTGCACTGACGGGTTGATCGTTGACGAAGGCCCGGGTGCGGCCATCGGAGGTCTGGATACGGCGCAGGATGATGTCGCCATCATCGTCGACATCGTTCTCGCGCAGGAACATGCGAACGGGATGATCCGCCGCCACATCAAAGACAGCCGTCACCTGCCCTTGCGCCTCGCCATGACGCACGAGATCGGCATCACCACGCGCGCCGAGTGCCAGCGACAGGGAGTCGAGAAGGATGGATTTGCCCGCACCGGTTTCGCCGGTGAGAACCGACATGCCGGCGGCAAATTCGAGGTCAAGACGGTCGATCAGAACGATGTCACGGATAGACAGCGCGACCAGCATGAAGGGATGCTCCTTAAAGTTCGGCCCACCATATAGGAGGACCGAAGCGTCTTGAAAGAGCCTGTTTGGGCCTTTTCAACCTCATTTGCGAGGCTGAAGCCATTTCGGGATTAAACCAGGCGTCAGATGCTCTTGAAGGCGCGGCTGATCCAGCTGCCGCTGTCTTCGGAAGGCTCGTACCCACCCTTGTTGAGCAGCGAATAGGCATCCTTGTACCACTGGCTGTCCGGGTAGTTGTGCCCGAGCACGGCTGCGGCCGTCTGCGCTTCGTTGACGACACCGAGCGCGTAGTAGGCTTCGGTCAGGCGGAACAGAGCTTCTTCCACATGCCGCGTGGTCTGGTAATCGACGACAACCGTCTTGAAGCGGTTGATCCCCGCGATGTAGTTGCGCTTTTTCAGGTAGAAGCGACCGACCTGCATTTCCTTGCCGCCAAGCTGGTCATGCACGATGCGCAGCTTGCTTTCGGCATCCGGCACATATTCCGATTCCGGGAAGCGCTGGATCAGCTCGTTGAACGCACCGGCTGCCTTCCGGGTCACGGCCTGGTCGCGGGTAATGTCCGGCATCTGGCGGAAATAGGCCTGACCGGCGAGATACAGCATGTAGGCTGAATCCTCGTCCCCCGGATAGAGCGTCACGAACCGCTTCGCCGCAGTTACGGTTTCCGTGTACTTGCCGCGCGAGTAGTTCAGGAACGCCAGGTTCACCAGCGACTTCTTGGAGTATTCAGAATAGGGATAGAGCTTGTCGAGCTCTTCGAATTTCTGGGTCGAATCGCGCAGTTTGCCTTGCGCGCGCAGGGACAGGCCTTCGTTGAACAGAACTTCCGGCGGCGTATCGTTGAGTGCCAGCTCATCCAGATCGTCCTTGCCGCCGCATGCGGCAAGCGCAAGCGGTACAGCCAGAACGGCCAATCTCAGGAAGGTTTTCATGTGTTTGGCTCTGTTCACTTCAGAACCAGTATCCATTCCGTTCACGCCTATACTCCCGGACCTTTCCGGCCCCTAAGGCCCATGTCATGCGGCCTTGCAAATTTATCGACAGGAGTGTTTAGCGGAAATCACCGGTCCCCGTCACGTCCTCATCGGCCATCTGACGGTTTTTTTGAGCAATTTTATGGCAACCGGTCCAAATAGGTTCCGAATTCCGCCGAAAAGAAAACGGCCGCTTCATCAAAGCGGCCGATCAAAATTATATCAGGAGACGTCAGGCCCGAAAGCAGCAGCGGCTGCGATACCGCCCTTGTCGACCTGGCCGACCTTGCGGAATGCGGGCGACTCGACGATTTCGAACGCGCTCGGATCTTCAAACAGCTTGACCAGGATCGCATGGTTCATCTTGTGCCCGCCCTTGTAGGAGCGGTAAAGACCCAGGATCGGCAGACCGGCAAGAGCCAGGTCGCCAACCGCGTCCAGCGCCTTGTGACGTGCAAACTCGTCCGGCCAGCGGGTGCCTTCCGGATTGAGAACCTTGTCCTCGGCAATCGCCACGGAATTTTCCAGCGACGATCCCAGGGCAAAGCCCATTTTCCAAAGCTGCTCGACATCCTTCACGTAGCCGAAGGTGCGCGCACGGGAAAGCTCGTCACGGAACACGTCCGGCGTGATGTCGGAAGAGAACTGCTGGCGACCGATCAGCGGCGTGTCGAAGTCGATGGTGATATCGAACTTGGTGCCGTTGTAGGGGTGCAGTTCGCACCATGCCGTGCCGTTGTCGACACGAACGGTCTTCTTCACCTTCAGGTACCGGCGTCCCCGGTCCAGGCGTTTCAGGCCGATTTGCTCGATTGCTTCGACAAACGCAACGCTGCTGCCGTCCATGACCGGCATTTCCGGACCGTCGATTTCCACGACCAGGTTGTCGACACCCATGCCGAAAAGAGCTGCCATGAGATGTTCAACGGTCGCGACGCCTTCACTGGAAGGATCGCCGAGAACGGTGCAAAGTGCTGTTGCGGATACCTTGTTCCAGAGGGCCGGAACTTCGGTGGAGTTTTCCTGGTCGGTGCGGGTGAACACAATCCCCACACCAGCTTCGGCCGGTACGAGAGTGATCGACGCGGGTTTGCCCGAATGAACGCCAATCCCGTTCAGGGTCACCTGATCGGCTAGCGTCGTCTGTCGGTCAACATATGCGGTCATAAAACCCTGCCCTTCCGGTTTGCGGCGGAAACAAGCCCTCTATTTGCCCTTAAAGGGTTACGGACTTTTAACGATCCCGCGTTGGCTGGGAACATAGTCCCGAACCCCAATTGGGCGAAATAAAGCTTTATTACGATTTGTAACGATTCACAGGCTTTCAAATCACTGAATTAAAACGGGAATTTGTTCCGTTACGGAAACAGCCCGGAGCGTGAACTCCGGGCTGTAACGATCAGGGAAGATGATCGGGTCTCGAATCAGTTGGCCTGACGGCGAAGAAACGCCGGAATTTCCAACTGTTCGTCTTCTGTTGCAGTTACCGGCTTCGGCGTTGCCCGCCCGGTGTTGTCCAGCTGGCCTGCAGCGCCATGGGTTGCGGGACGTTGCTGGGGCGCACGCGGGGCGGCCTGCTGGGCCGGCTGCATCTGCGGAGCAGGACGGGCAACCGGTGCGGCAGCCATGTCATGTTCCTGATCTTCTTCGTGATGGCGGCCAAGGCCGCTTGCAAGGCGACGCAGCAGCCCCATCGGGCGGCGGTCGTCTTCAGCGTGCTCTTCATAGCTCGGTGCCGGAGCAGGCTGCTGAGGACGCTGCTGGGCAACGGCCTGCTGAGGCTGGGCTACATTTGCAGTCTGCTGCTTTGCCTGGATTTCACGTTGAGCGATCGGCGGGAAATCCTCCACCCGCGGCATGCGCGGTGCAGGGTTATGCTCGGCGGCAACCGGCGGAATGTAAGGCTGGCTGACCGGCATGTCTTCTGCAACAGGTGCCCGGGCTTCGTCTTCGATGTCGAGCATCTGCGGCTTGGCTGCAAGCGAACCTGCTGCCGGCTGCACCTTCTTGATCTCGACAGCCGGATCGCTTGCAACGGCGACCGGCTGCGGATCCGGAATGGCAAGTTCCCGTTCCAGATTGGCAACGGCCTTGGCAGCGGCATTTTCGGCATGTGCCTTTTCAGCCAGAGCGGCCGGGCGCTGAGTGTTGATTTCCGGCGTCCGGCTTGCGACCGGAGCTTCCGCCTTTACAGGCTGAGATGCTGTTCCGGGAAACGTGTTGGCCGCAAGGCCTTCCTCCCTGTCAATGCCGGTTGCAACGACGGACACGCGGATGAGACCATCCAGCGTCTCGTCGAAGGTCGCGCCCAGAATGATGTTGGCGTCGGCGTCAACTTCCTCGCGGATGCGGGTAGCCGCTTCATCCACTTCAAACAGCGTCAGGTCGTTGCCGCCGGTAATGGAGATGAGCAGGCCTCTTGCGCCCTTCATCGAGGATTCGTCGAGCAGCGGGTTGGCAATGGCAGCTTCCGCCGCCTGCTGTGCACGCTTTTCGCCGCTGGCTTCGCCGGTGCCCATCATGGCCTTGCCCATGCCGCGCATCACGGAGCGAACGTCGGCGAAGTCGAGGTTGATGAGACCTTCCTTCACCATCAGGTCAGTGATGCAGGCAACACCCGAGTAGAGCACCTGGTCGGCCATCGCGAATGCGTCGGCGAAAGTGGTCTGGGCATTGGCAATCCGGAACAGGTTCTGGTTCGGAATGACGATCAGTGTGTCGACACTCCGCTGCAGTTCCTCGATACCGGAATCGGCGATCCGCATACGGCGAGCGCCTTCGAACTGGAACGGTTTGGTCACCACACCTACCGTCAGTATACCCTGCTCGCGTGCCGCCCGTGCGATAACGGGTGCGGCACCGGTGCCGGTTCCACCGCCCATGCCGGCGGTGATGAACACCATGTGCGATCCGGACAGGTGATCGTTGATTTCGTCGATCACTTCCTCGGCAGCCGCGCAGCCGACTTCCGGCTGGGAGCCTGCGCCAAGACCTTCAGTCACGGCCACGCCCATCTGGACGAGCCTGTCTGAATGGTTCATGGCCAGTGCCTGGGCATCCGTGTTGGCAACGACGAAGTCGCAGCCCTGGAGACCTGCAGTGATCATGTTATTGACGGCGTTTCCGCCCGCGCCGCCGACGCCGAAGACCGTAATGCGTGGCTTCAGCTCCTGAATGTCGGGCATCTTCAGGTTGATGGTCATATTATCCTCGCGACCCACTGGCGCCCCCGGTACGGGAGTAGCCTCTTCTTCCCTAATCTCCTCTGCCATTTCTGGCAGCTCAACTTCCTGGATGTCGTCTTCTTGGCTCATGTCGTCAGAAGCTTTCCCTGATCCATTGGCCCACGCGGGCCAGGTAACCAGATTGCCCGCCCCACCCTGATCTCCGGTTCTTGTGTTCGAACTGTTCGATCTGAGCGACCTGCGGATAAATCAAGAGACCGACAGCGGCGGCAAAAGCCGGACCTTTGGCAGCCTCGGGAAGACCGGCGACGCCTAGAGGCCGGCCAAGACGGACGTTGCGCCCCAGGATGTGACGCGCAACTTCTCCAAGACCCGTGAGCTGACTTGCGCCCCCGGTCAGAACGATCTGCTTACCGACACGCCCGGCAAAGCCGGACGCCGTAAGCCGATCCCTCACGAGTTCAAGGATTTCTTCCACGCGCGGCCGGATAACCCGGGTCAACGCCGAGCGTGGGATCTGGTTCGGCAGGTCGCTGTCGCTTTCCAGCGGCGGCACCGTGAGCATGTCACGATCGTCCGAGCTGGACGCCAGCGGCGAGCCGTAAAGGGTTTTCAGGCGCTCCGCATCCTGCAGACGGGTTGCGAAAGCGCGGGCGATATCGGTGGTGACGTGATTGCCGCCAACGGCAATCGCATCCAGGTGCACCATGTGGCCATCGACGAAGACCGACAGTGTCGTCGTGCCGCCGCCCATGTCGATGCAGGCGACGCCAAGCTCGGCTTCGTCATCCACGATGGTGGACAGGCCACTGGCAAACGGCGTCGCCACCATGGTTTCCACATGAAGGTGACCGCGGTTGATGCACAGTTCCAGATTGCGCACAGGCGGAACTTCCGCCGTCACGACCTGCATGTCGACGCCCAGCTTGTGGCCCATCATGCCACGCGGATCGCGGATGCCGCGGCTGCCGTCCAGCGAATAGGAGATCGGCAAGGCGTGTGTGACGGCCCGGCCATCGGTCACCGAGTGGCTGGAACCGGCGGAAAGCACCCGCTGGATATCGGCTTCAGACACGCTGTCGCCTGCCAGCGGAACATTGGCGCTGTAGATCTCGCTCTGCAGGCGTCCGCAGCTGATGTTTGCGATCAGCGACTCGACCGTCACGCCGGCCATGCGCTCGGCACTGTCGACTGCCAGACGGATGGCCTGTTCGGCAGCATCCATGTCGACAACGACGCCGGACTTGATCCCGCGCGAGCGCTGGTAACCGTACCCCAGCACTTCCACCTTGTGGGAGCGGCTGGAAAGAATTGCCTTTTCTTCCTGCGGCACCAGTTTGGCGATCAGGCAGCAGACCTTCGTGGAGCCCACGTCCAGAACCGACATGATGACGGCACGACGGCTCGGCAGCGGCCGCATCTTCGGCAGGTAGAGGTTGTTGTCGGAGCGGCTCATGTGTCACGCTCCTTTTTGCCTGAGCGGCCCTTGCCGCCCGTCATGACCTTGCGCTGTTCGGCAGCCTCGTCGGAGAGGCGCACGGTCACGCGGTCTGCCAGACGCATGTCGATGGCAACGATATCCCGGGACAGAAGCCCGCTTTCTTCATCCATTTTCACCAGATCTGCCAAGGCGGCGTCGATGTTGTCTTGGGGCAAGCGGATCGAAATCCCGTTCTCAAGCTGCAGGTCCCAGCGGCGATCGCTGATCAGGAACGCCGCGCGCACGCGCGGACGCAGGCCCGGAACCTTCTCCAGCGCGGTGTTGATCTCGGATGCCCGGCGCTGAGCACCGTGGTTCACGACAAGCAGCAGATTGGCATAACGCCCATCCACCTCGTCGGTGATCACGTCACCTGATTCGTTTACGATCGAGACCATGTCGCCGCGCTGCCACAGCGCATAGGGCACGCGTTCCTCGATGTTGATCTGCAGCGTGCTCGGATAGAGCTTCATCACCGAAGCGCTCTTCACCCAGGCCATCTCGTTAAGACGCTCGCGAGCGCTATTTGCGTCGAACAGGGCGAGCGAGGAACCTTCGTGAATTTCCAGCGCTTCCAGGATCTGGAACTCGTTGATTTCACGCTGGCCGGACAGCTTGACGGCCTCGATGCCGAAACCAGCAGCGGACAGGAGACTGTCGGCAACAAGCCGGCCGTGCCCCCCTATGACTATTCCATAACCAATTGTTAAGGTTAAGAAAGTCAGCGCAGCAGCAGATCCGGACCAGCGTGGCAGATCTGCCAGGCGCCCGGCCGAACGCCACACCGGCTGGCGGTGCAAACGCGGCACACCGCGCCCGCGCGGAGCCAGTTCAGCCTCCAGCGGGGTCATCGCGTCCCGGTAATGTTTGCGCCTTATCGACAGCAACTCGCGTCCTCAACCATCCAGCTGACCAGGTCCTTGAAACTCATCCCCTTGTGGGCCGCCATTTCGGGCACAAGAGAAGTCGGCGTCATGCCTGGCTGCGTGTTCACTTCTAGGCAAATCAGCTCTCCGGATCCGTCTTCCTTTTCATCGAATCGGAAGTCGGCGCGGGAAACACCGCGGCAACCCAGAGCCTGATGCGCCTTAACTGCTAGTGTCTCTATGGTTTGGTAAACAATCGGTGAAATTTTTGCAGGAAGAATGTGTTTTGAACCGCCTTGTGCATATTTTGCGTCGTAATCGTAGAAGCCGTGACCTAACGGCACTATGTCGATGACGCCCAGGGCCGTATCATCCATGACGGCACAGGTCAGCTCCCGCCCGCTGATGAACTTTTCGCACATCAGAACGTCAGGGTAAGGCCAGTCCTCCCGACCCAGTTCCTGTGGCGGAAACTCTTGATCTTCCTTGACAATCAGCACCCCGAAGCTCGATCCCTCGTTGATGGGTTTCAGCACATATGGCGGCTTCATCGGATGCTCGCGGGTGATCTCCCGGCGGTTGACAACAAGGTGTTCCGTGACCGGAATTCCGGCTGCATTCATCACCGCTTTTGCCTTCACCTTGTTCATTGCAAGGCTCGAGGCGAGCACACCAGAATGTGTGTACGGGATGTTAAGAACTTCTAATATTCCCTGAACGCAGCCATCCTCGCCGAAGGGACCGTGAAGAGCGTTAAAGACCACATCGGGCTTCAAATCTTTGAGAACAGCGGAAATATTGCGGTCAACGTCGACCCTGGTGACCCGGTAGCCGGCTTCTTCCAGCGCATCGGCGCAGCCCTTGCCGCTGGCGAGGCTTACAGGACGCTCGTTAACCCAGCCCCCCATCAGAACAGCGACATGTTTGCTTGCCATCAGGCAGCCTCCCCTTCCTTGCCCAGAAATGGCTCGATAGCCCCCTGTGCACCAAATTCACCCAGGCGCTTGATCTCCCACTCCAGGCGGATGCCGCTGTGCGCCAGCACGCGCGCGCGCACGGTTTCCCCAAGCAGTTCGAGATCATGTCCGGTGGCCGTTCCGGTATTGATCATGAAGTTGCAATGCATTTCGGACATTTGCGCTCCACCGACGGTCAGGCCACGGCAGCCTGCCGCGTCGACCTCTTTCCATGCCGACGTACCGGGCGGGTTCTTGAAGGTGGATCCGCCGGTCTTTTCACGGATCGGCTGCGCCCGTTCACGGTGGGCGACAACGTCGGCCATTTCCTGCCGGATCGAGGCTTCGTCCTGCGGCACGCCTTCAAAGACGGCGGAGGTAAAGATCAGGTCTTTCGAAGCCTCCGAGTGGCGATAGGCATAGCCCATGTCCTCATTCGTCAGAACATGGCGGTTACCGTCCCGGTCGACCGCGGTCAGCTCCACCATGCGCTCGCGGGTTTCCGTGCCGTGAGCGCCCGCATTCATGCGCAGCGCACCGCCCAGACCGCCAGGAATACCTGTGTAAAACGCAAAACCGCCGAGACCGGCCTTGGCCGCAGCTTCCGCCAGACGCTTGTCCGGCACGGCCGCCCCTGCCCTCAACCTGTTACCGCCGACTTCCTCGATGGAACCGAAGCCCTTTGCACTCAGGCGAATGACAACGCCCTTCAGGCCGCCGTCACGGATCAGCAGGTTGGAACCCAGCCCTACCGGCAGCACCGGAACATCTTTCGGCAGCTTTTTCAGGAAGGCAGCAAGGTCGTCTTCATCCGCCGGCTGGAACATCAACTGCGCGGGACCACCAGTGCGGAACCACGTGACCGCAGACAGTGGCTGGTTGGCCGTCAGCTTGCCGCCGATACCTTCGGCAAGCTCCGGATACTGCTCCAGCAGATCGGGAAACGCCATGTGACGTCCTCCTTAAAGCTCTTCCAGTTGTTTCGGCAGCGCGTATGCCCACTGGGTAATGTTGCCGGCCCCGAGGCAAACCACGAAGTCGCCCGGCTCGGCCAGTTCCTTGACAAGCGCCGGCAGCTCTTCCGGGCCCTCGATCGACCGAACGTTCCTGTGACCGCGGGTCTTCATGCCCGAGACGAGATCGGTATGTGCCGCTCCCTCGATCGGCTGCTCCCCCGCGGCGTAGACAGGAGCGATAATCACCGCGTCCGCATCGTTGAAGCAGTTCGAGAAATCATCGAACAGGCTGTGCAGGCGCGAATAACGATGCGGCTGCATCACCGCGATTACCTTGCCTTTGGTCGACTCGCGCGCCGCATGGAGCACGGCCTTGATTTCAACAGGGTGGTGGCCGTAATCGTCGAATATCTGAACGCCGCCCACCGTACCGGTGTGCGTGAAGCGCCGCTTGACGCCGCCGAAGGCCGCAATGCCTTTTCTGAGATCGTCCGCCTCGACACCCAGCTGCGAGGCAACCGCGATAGCCGCGGTGGCATTCGAAACGTTGTGAAGGCCCGGCATCGGCAGCGTCAGGTCATTCAGTTCGATCACCTGCCCGCTGCGGCGGTCACGAAGGGTCACGGAGAAGATCGACTTGCCACCATCCATCGACACATCGGTGTAGCGAACGTCGGCCTGCGGATTGGCGCCATAGGTGACGACACGCCGGTCTTCGATGGTCCCGATCATCGTCTGGACTTCGGGATGGTCGAGACACATGACGGCAAAGCCGTAGAAGGGTACATTTTCAACGAACTGCCGGAAGGCAGCGCGTACGCCAGCGAAATCGCCGTAGTGATCCAGATGCTCCGGATCGATGTTTGTGACGATGGCGACATCAGCCGGCAACTTGACGAAGGTGCCGTCGCTCTCGTCTGCCTCGACAACCATCCAGTCACCCTCGCCCATGCGGGCATTGGTGCCATAGGCATTGATGATACCGCCGTTGATCACCGTCGGATCCAGACCGCCGGCATCGAGAAGAGCGGCCACCATCGATGTGGTCGTGGTCTTGCCATGTGTGCCGCCAACGGCGATCGCCTGCTTGAAGCGCATCAGCTCGGCCAGCATTTCCGCCCGCCGCACCACAGGGATCAGCTTTTCACGGGCCGCGACCAGTTCAGGGTTGTCCTTCTTGATGGCGGAAGACACGACCAGCACCTCGGCATCGCCGAGGTTTTCTGCGGCATGGCCAATGGAAACCTTGATGCCGTTGTCACGCAGGCGCTGAACATTGGCGTTTTCCGCCATGTCCGAGCCTTGCACCGTGTAGCCGAGGGTCTTCAGCACTTCGGCAATCCCGCTCATGCCGATACCGCCGATGCCGACAAAATGAACCGGTCCGATATCCTGCGGCATCTTCATGGCCGTTCTCCTTGTTTTGCTGCGACCTTCTCGACAAGGTCGGCAAGTCTTTTCACCGCGTCAGGCCTGGCGACGCTGCGCGCCTTTTGCGCTGCTTCGCCCAGCATTTCGGGTGCATTCATGAATCGGGTGATTTCCTGGGCCAACCGCTCCGGATAAAGGTCGACCTGACGGATCGGCCAGGCACCACCTGCTTTTTCAAGCACCTTGGCATTGGCTGCCTGGTCCTGATCAATGGCTCCGGGCAACGGTACCAGGATGGAGGGACGACCAAGAACACTGAGCTCGCTGACCGACGACGCACCGGACCGGCAGATCACCAGATGCGCCTGGGCAATCCGCTGTGGCATGTCCTGGAAGAACGGCGCGCATTCGGCCTGAACGCCCAGACTGTCGTAAACTGCCTGTACCCGCTCCATGTCCTCCGGACGGCACTGCTGCACGATCCGCAAACGGGCGCGGATGTCGGCAGGCAGTTTTTCAAGCGCCGGCGGCAAAAGGTCGGAAAAGAAGCGCGCGCCCTGGGATCCGCCGAAGACCAGCAGGTTGAACGTTCCCCCAGTGAGCGGTGCCGAGTAGGGCAACTCCGCAGCCGCGAGGACGGCGTCCCGAACAGGGTTGCCCGTTTCAGTCAGCTTGGCCTTGAAATCCGTCGGTAGATCTTCGATCGGCACGCTTGTGGCAATGGCGGTCACGCCCTTCGCCAACAGGCGGTTGGCTCGCCCCATGACGCCGTTTGCTTCGTGCAGAATGGAGGGCGTGCCCGTGAGCCGGGCAGCATACATCGGCGGAAATGTCGGATAACCACCAAACCCGGCCACGACATCCGGCTTCAAGGCCTTGATCACCTTGCGTGCCTGCAGCGTTCCAAGAAACAGTTTCACTGCAGTCTTCGCCAGCAGGAAAGGATTGCGCCCCCGGATGGTCTCCGAGGCGATGATGTGAACCTTGCGAGCGGGAAAAGCGCTGCCGTATTTGTCGGCCCGTTCGTCGGTTGCAAGTTCCACGATCCAGCCGCGCCGGTTCAACTCGCTGGCCAGCGCCTGTGCGGGGAAGAGGTGGCCGCCCGTTCCGCCGGCCGTCAGTAAAACAGTTTTGCTCATGAGTGCGGCTTGGGGCCTTACATCAGGGAAGAGGGTGAAAGCCGGCTCACCGTGACGACATCACCGCGCGACGGCTGCGGCCGCCTGCGCGTGAGCGCCAGAATGGCACCAGCGGTCATGGCGGACGACAAGAGCGACGACCCGCCGTAGGAAACGAAAGGCAGGGTCATGCCCTTGGACGGAATGAGGTGAAGGTTCACCGCGAGATTGATGGTCGCCTGCAGGCCGAACAGCACGGTCAGTCCTGCTGTGGCAAGACGACTGAAAGCATCCTGATCACGGCTGGCGTGACGCAGGCCTCTCAAGACGATGAATGCAAAGACGGAGACAAGCAGCAGACAGGCGATTACGCCGAACTCCTCGCCGACAACGGCGAAGATGAAGTCTGTGTGGCTGTCAGGCAGGATCCGCTTGACGGTGCCCTCCCCCGGACCACGGCCCAGCCACCCACCTGCAAGAAAGGAATCCTTGGCCGTATCGATCTGGAAAGTGTCACCGGAGCTCGGGTCGAGGAACCGGTCCACGCGGTTGGTCACGTGCGGCAGGAAGGCATACGCGGCAAACAGACCGACGATCCCGATGACGCCAAGCGCCATGATGATGAGCCAGGAAATCCCGTTCAGAAAGAACAGCCCTGCCCAGACCAGGCCGAGCAGCATGGTCTGACCGAAGTCCGGCTGGGCGATCAGGAGAGCCGCGCAAACCGCAAAGAGCACGAAGGCGAAGAGCACTCCAGGCACCTCGCGCCGGCGGCCGCTTTCCGACAGAAGGAAGGCGATCAGGATCACGAAGGCAGGCTTCAGGAATTCGGACGGCTGTATCGACAGCCCGGCGATATAGATCCAGCGCCTCGCACCCTTGGCCTCAAACCCCAGGAACAGGGTGGCAACCATCATCAGCAGTGACACGATGAACAGGATGAGTGCCGCTCGCCGGACCATGCGCGGCGTCATAAGCGAGCCGGCAAGCATGATCGTCAGGGCCGGGATCAGGAACATGGCCTGTCGCTTGACGAAATAGAAGGTTTCAACGCCGATGCGTTCAGCAACCGGTGGACTGGCTGCAAACGAAAGCACCACACCGCCAACCATCAGCAGGCTGAAGGCGGCAAGCAGATAGTGGTCCACTGTCCAGAGCCATTCCGCAAAGCGGCTGCGATCGGCGCGCGAAACCATATCAGGCGACCTCCTGGGTATTGCCGGAATTGGGCAAGGCACGCACCGCATCTACAAAAGCAGCGCCCCGCAGTTCAAAATTCGGGAATTGGTCGAAGCTCGCACAGGCGGGCGACAAAAGTATGGCGATTTCCGCCGCACCGTCCTCTGCCGCCTCGGCAGCGGCGTCCTGCACCGCCTGGGTCAGCGTTCCGCTGATCTTGAAGGGCACGCGGCCATCCAGCGTCTTGGCGAAATCCTGAGCCGCCTCTCCGATCAGGAAGGTCTTGGCGATCTTCGGGAAATATTCGTCCAGCGAGGAGATACCGCCCGCCTTGGCCCGGCCGCCCGCGATCCAGTAGATCCGGTCGAAACTTGCCAATGCTCTGGCTGCAGCGTCAGCGTTGGTAGCCTTGGAATCGTTGATATAGAGAACCCGGCCCTTCTTCTCCACCACTTCCATGCGGTGATGAAGTCCCGGGAAGGTCTTGAGGACTTCTGCGATCTGCGCTGCCGGAATTTCCAGCGCACGCAGAGCCGCGAAGGCTGCCGCCGCATTCTGGCCGTTGTGGTCACCGCGGAGGCTGTCGATCCCGCCAAGCAGCGCCACTTCGATCTGGCTACCGTCATGCGCCTCGATCAGTCGCCCGTGGCGAGCGTAGATACCGTTGGTGAGTTCCTTCTCACCAGCGATCCGGCACACGGGCTTGCGTGCAAGTTCAAGCCTGTCGGCAATTGCTGAGGACAACCGGTCGTCAACTCCCACAACCGCGACCTTGGCACCGGCGACAAGTCGCTCCTTGATAGCGGCGTAGTTTTCCATGGACCCGTGACGATCGAGATGATCCGGCGACAGGTTCATGTGAATGCCGACCGTTGCATCCAGGGTCGGCGCCAGATCGATCTGGTAGGAAGAGCACTCCACCACATAGTGCCGACCGGGTTGCGGAGGATCGAGCTCCAGAACCGGCGTCCCGATGTTACCGCCGAGTTGCACGTCCCGGCCCAGGGCCTTCAGGAGATGCGCGATCAGGGCGGTGGTTGTCGACTTGCCATTGGTACCGGTAATCGCAATCAGCGGCGCGGACGGGCATTGTTTGCGTCGCTCACGGCAGAAAAGCTCGACATCGCCGACAATCTCGACGCCCGCATCACGCGCCAGCTCCACCGACCAATGCGGCACCGGATGGGTCAGCGGCACACCGGGAGCAAGAACCAGTGCGGCAACGTCCGACCAGTCAAGGTCCCGAAGGTTTTGCGTTGCAAGCCCCTCGCCGGCAGCTTGTGCGACCCGGGCTTCGTTGTCGTCGAAACAGACCACATCCGCACCACCCGCCTTCAGCGCGCGCGCCGTTGCAAGCCCGGACCCGCCGAGCCCGAACAGGGCAACCTTTCTGCCGTCGAATGTGGTGACCGGGATCATGCGCCTACCTCAGCTTCAAGGTTGCGAGGCCGAGCAGGGCAAGCACGACGGAAATGATCCAGAAGCGGATCACCACCTGGCTTTCGGTCCAGCCCATGATCTCGAAATGATGGTGGATCGGCGCCATGCGGAAGACCCGCTTGCCGGTCAGCTTGAACGAGAACACCTGCACGATGACCGACACGGCTTCGAGCACGAAGAGGCCTCCAATGATGGCCAGAACAATCTCGTGCTTGGTGGCAACCGCGATCGCGCCGATCATGCCGCCGAGAGCAAGTGATCCGGTGTCACCCATGAAGATGGCGGCCGGAGGGGCGTTGAACCACAGGAAGCCGAGACCCGCGCCAATCACGGCACCACAGATGACAGCAAGTTCGCCTGTGCCGGCAACGTGGTGGATCTGGAGATAGCTGGCAAAAACCGCATTACCGGAAAGATAGGCAATCAGGCCGAAGGAAGCGCAGGCGATCATCACCGGTACGATTGCCAGACCATCGAGACCGTCGGTCAGGTTGACCGCGTTCCCCGCGCCAACCATCACGAAGGCCGCGAAGGGAATGAAGAAAAGACCGAGATTGAGCGTCAGATCCTTGATGAAGGGAAAGGTGATCGCTTCCGAGTATTCGGACACATCCAGAAGGGTAACCGCGAAGGCGGCGCCGCCCGCGATCAGGAACTCCAGGCCCAACCGGGCCTTGCCGCCAAATCCCTTGTGCGAGGACTTGGTGACCTTCAGGTAGTCATCATAAAAACCGATGCCGCCGAACCCGAGGGTGACGCCGATGACCACCCAGACGTAAGGGTTGGAAAGATCCGACCAAAGCAATGCCGCGACCAGGGCCCCTGACAGGATCATCAACCCGCCCATGGTGGGCGTGCCTTTCTTGGTCAGCAGATGGCTTTCAGGTCCGTCGGCGCGGATCGGCTGCCCATGCCCTTGCCGGATCCGAAGACTGGCGATGATTTTCGGTCCGAACAGGAAAACGAAAAACAGCGCGGTCATGATCGCGCCACCGGTTCGGAAAGTGATGTAACGGAACACGTTCAGCGCTGAAATCTGATCCGCGAATTGCCCCAAGAAATAAAACATCCAATGCCCCTTACGCCGCTGCGGTGTCGTCCGCAGGCGGATATTCTTTTTTCAAGGCCTCGACAAGCGGGCCCATCCGGGTTCCGAGCGATCCCTTGATCATAACAACATCACCGGAACGGACGTCGCCCAAAAGCACGTCTTCCAGATCTTTTGCTTCTTCGCAGTAGTGTCCGCGCAGGTCATGCGGCAGCAGCTTCCAGAGCGCATGCATGTGCGGGCCCGCGCAATAGACCGCGTCGATATCGGCGTCGGTAATCGGCTGGAGCAACTCCGCATGCAAACGGTCGGCATCGGTCCCCAGTTCGCGCATGTCTCCAATGACGGCAATACGGCGACCCGGCCTTGTGACAGGCGCCTCACCCAGCACGGCAAGTGCTGCCTTCATAGATGCGGGATTGGCGTTGTAGCTCTCGTCGATAAGGTTGAACTCGCCCTTCTGCATGGGCAGACGGGTCACCTCGCCGCGCCCCTTGGGTGCGCGCATGGAATCGAGTGCCAGTCCTGCTTTTGCAAGATCCGCCCCCAGATCCACGACCGCGGTCAAGACCGCCAGGCTGTTCTTGACGTGGTGTTTGCCCGACGCCCCGATCTTGTACGTGATTTCCTGGCCCAGAATGCTGGCGTCGACACTCGATCCGGCCGGATAGGAAACGGCCTTCTGGAGATGGCTGTCTGCCGAGGGGTCTTCGCCAAATGTTTGGATTTTTGAAACACCGGCAGCAGCTGCCAGAAACTTCAGCAGGTCAAATTGCAGATTGTCCTTGTTCAGGATCGCAATCCCACCAGGCTCCAGTCCGTCGAAAATTTCGGCCTTTGCCTTGGCTATCTGCTCGACGCTGTCGAAGAATTCCAGGTGTACCGGCTGAACGGTGGTGATGATCACCACGTGCGGGCGCACCATCTTTACCAGTGGCGAGATTTCGCCCGCATGGTTCATGCCGATCTCGAAGACACCGAAATCCGTGTCGGCGGGCATGCGTGCCAATGTCAGCGGTACGCCCCAATGATTGTTGAAGGAGGCAACCGAGGCATGAACCTTGCCGGATTCTGTCAGTGTCAGGCGTAGCGCTTCCTTCGTGCCGGTCTTGCCGACAGAACCGGTAACCGCGACAATCCGGGCATTACTGCGGGACCGCGCTGCGACACCGAGCTTGCGCATGGCTTCAAGCGGATCATCCACAACCACGTAGCGGCCATCTTCGGGCAGATCGGACAAGCGATCCTCGCCAACCAGCGCCACCGATGCGCCGGCTTCTAGTGCGGCAGCAACATAATCGTGCCCGTCCAGACGGTCGCCGGTGATCGCGACGAATGCATCACCCGGCTCCAGCGTCCGGCTGTCTATGGATATACCGGTAATTTCAGCGCCAGCATCACCCTGAAGGCGGCCACCGGCAGCTTCAACAAAGGCATCAAGGGTCCAAAGCGGGTCGCTCATGTGTTTCCTTCAAGACTGATGGCGCGCTTTACGGCTTCGTGATCGGAAAAGGGAATCACTGTGTCGCCAACAATCTGGCCCGTTTCGTGACCTTTTCCGGCCACACACAGGATATCGCCATCCTTTAGGCGGCGAACTCCCTCTGCGATCGCTTCATACCGGTCGCCAATCTCCATTGCATCGGGAGCGCCACCCAACACCGCCTTGCGAATGGTCGCCGGGTCTTCCGAGCGCGGGTTGTCGTCCGTGACGATAACCAGATCGGCCCTGCGAGCCGCGACTTCCCCCATCAGCTCGCGTTTTCCGGGGTCCCTGTCGCCACCGGCGCCGATGATCACGGACAGCTTGCCACGGGCAAACGGCTTCAAAGCCGCAAGGGCGTTATCAAGCGCGTCCGGCTTGTGGGCGTAATCGACAAAAACCAGCCCGCCTGCTGGCGTCTTGCCGGCAAGTTCAAGACGGCCCGGAGCCCCCTTCAGGTTTTCAAGGGCCCGCAAGGCAGTTCCCGTGTCGATGCCAGCGGCAATCGCGAGACCGGCAGCAATCAGTGCGTTGGAAACCTGGAAGCGACCGATCAGGGGCAGCGTCACCTTGTATTCGCCGCGCGCACTCTGGATCGTCAGTTCCTGCCCTGCCCCCATCGGCTTCAGGCCGGTCAGGGTGAGGTTCCGGCCAGTTTCTCCGACCGTGAAGAGCGGCAATCCTCGCTCCTGCGCGACCGCCATGACCTTGTCAGCATATTTCTCACCCGGATCGCAGACCACTGTGCCGCCTGACGGAAGCAACTCTTTGAACAGGCGAAGTTTTGCATTCAGGTAATGCTCGATCGTCGGATGATAGTCCATGTGATCGCGGCCAAGATTGGTGAAAGCGGCTGCCGTCAGCCGAACACCGTCCAGCCGGTACTGATCGAGACCGTGCGACGAAGCTTCAAGCGCCGCGTGATTAACACCTTCTTCTTCCAGCTCTGCCAACTGCTTGTGCAAGGCAACCGGGTCCGGCGTTGTCAGGCCGCCGTAGCTTTCTCCATCCGGCTTGATAACACCCAGTGTACCAAGACTTGCCGCTGGGTGACCGGCGGCCTGGAAAATCTGGCGGGCGAAATGAGCAACGGATGTCTTGCCCGCAGTTCCGGTGACGGCAACGATAGTGTCAGGTTGAGCTCCGTAGAAACGGGCCGCCATTCTTGCAAAAACCTGACGAGGCTCTGCGGCACTGACAACGGCAACCGTGTTCGGCACCTGTGCACGCACTGCATCTGCGGCCTCTTCAGCACACAGAATGGCAATTGCCCCGGCCGCTGCTGCGTCCGGGGCGAATTTTGTCCCGTCGACGGAAGCCCCCTTGAAGGCGGCAAACAAGAAGCCCGGCTGAACTTTGCGGCTATCAGCCGTCAGCCCCGTAATTTTCCGGGCCTCTGCCGCTTCGGGCAAGGTCAGCCCGGCAGCTAAATACTCAAGATCCATCTCACCCGATCATCCGGTTTGTGCGTCGTCATTAATGAGCTTTTTCGGAAAACCGGATTTCGGCTGCGACCCCGCCGGTTTTCAAAGCTCAACTCGTCTCCTTAATAGGAAATCTCGATTGGTTCATCCCCTTTGCTGAACCGCGGCATCACACCAAGCATGGGAGCCGAGCGGCGAACGATTGCGCCAACCATCGGCGCAGCGTTCAGACCAGCCGTCGCACCAATACCGTCGCGTTCCGGTTTCGGCTCGTCGATAACGACCAGAACCACGTAGCGCGGGTCGTCCATCGGGAAGGCCGACAGGAACGAGTTGCGGCGCTTGTTGTTGACATATCGACCGTTCTCGATCTTCTCCGCAGTGCCCGTCTTGCCACCGACCGTGTAGCCCGGGACATCGGCCCGGCGGCCCGAACCGGAGAGCACGTTCAGCCTGAAGAGATAACGCATCATGCGGCTCGTTTCCGGAGAAACGACTTGTTTGCCAAGCTTTTGCACGTCTTCGGGGCTTCTCGGCAGGAAGGTTGGCGGAAGCAGGACACCACCATTCACCAGCGCCGCGGCGGCAACGGCGGTCTGCATCGGCGTTACCGAGATACCGTGCCCGAACGAGATGGTCATCGCCGCTAGTTCGTTCCATTTCGGCGGCAGCAGCGGCGCTGCATTTTCCGGCAACTCGGTCTGCAGACGATCAGTCAGGTGCAGGCGCTTCAGGAAGTCCTGCTGGCGCGCAATACCGGTCGCCAGCATCATTTTTGCGGTGCCGATGTTGGATGAATAGATGAAGATTTCAGGCACCGACAGGATGCGGTGTTTCCCGTGGAAATCCGAAATCGTGCGGCCGCCTGCCCTGATCGGACGGGTCGCATCGAAGCTGTCATTGATCGAAACAGCCCCCGAATCCAGCGCCATCGCGGTGGTGAAGGTCTTGAAGACCGATCCCATTTCAAAGACACCACCGGTTGCCCGGTTCAGGCGGTCCTTTTCCAGGGCCTGGGCCCGGTCGTTCGGGTCATAGTCCGGCAGAGAGGACATGGCGACCACTTCGCCGGTCTTCACATCCAGAACGATACCGGCCGCGGCGATCGCCTTGTAGCGTTCCATCGCCTTCACGAGCTCATCGCGCACGACATGCTGGACGCGCAGGTCGACGGACAGCTTCACCGGCTCCATCGTACGGTCCGACGTAAAGCCAAGCGATTGAAGGTCCCTCAACCAGGAGTCATCGATGTATTTTTCGATCCCGGCGAGGCCCTGATTGTCGACGTTGACGGAACCAACGATATGGCCCGCGGTCGGCCCACCCGGATAGAAACGCTGGTTTTCCGAAAGGAAGCCGATACCCGGCAGGCCGAGATTGTGAACTCTTTCTGCCTGCTGCGGGGTCATTTCACGTTTCAGCCAGACGAAGCCGGCGCCACTTTCCAGACGGCGACGCACGAGACCCTCGTTCAGATCCGGCACGATACGGATCAACCCCTCGACCGCCTCGTCCACATCCATGATGCGGCGCGGTTCAGCGTAAAGCGAAGCCGTCTTGATGTCGGTAGCAAGGATCTCGCCGTTCCTGTCGATCAGGTCCGGACGGGAGGCGGCAACGGAATCCTGCGCCGAAATCCAGGCATGGGACGGCGCCTCTTCCATTTGCGCCAGCATGACCAGCCGGCCCGCGATCGCAACATAGACGCAGGCAAAGGCAAGCATGGCCACATAGACACGGGATTTGACCGCGCTGGCGGAGACGGAGTCCCTTGTCGCCCGCGGATGAGCCCGTCTTACCTGAAGGAAGCTGGCCGGTTCACTAACCATCGTCATGACCGCGCCCTCACTGGATCACAGCAGACGAGCCGGCATAGCCGCCCATCTGACTGCCACCGATTGGCTCCAGCATCACAGGACGCGCCGGGAGATCTTCCGTTGTCACGATCTGCTTCACATCAAGCGGTTCAAGAAGAAGATAATCGTTATAGCGTTCGACAAGGGACTGCAGCCGGTCCGGCTTGTTGAGAAGGCTCCACTCCGCCTTCAGATGACGAATGGAGTCGCGCTCCTCATCGATCTGCCGCTTCAGATCGGCAACCTTCTCCGCAGACTTCGTCGCCGCGAGCTTCATGTCATAGACCGTCGCCGCGCCGATCACGACCGCCAGTATGAACACGATGTTCAGCGTTCGAACCATATTAGCCCCCTAGCCCATGGAAGGCTGCGAGACGTGGGACACCCGCCTGATGGATGTCCAGCTCTCGCGCCTCAGCTTCGGTCCGCCGCCCGGCCCGAAGCTTCGCGGATCTTGCCCGCGGATTGATGTCCGTTTCAGCGTCGGCAGCTTCCACCGCCTTGCGCGTCAACAATTCGAATGTCGCCGGAGGCACGTCTTCCTCCGGCATATGTCGTGATCCGCCACCGCGGGTCCGGGTCCGATCCTGGAAGAACCGCTTGACGATACGGTCTTCGAGGGAATGGAAACTCACCAGCACAAGGCGTCCGCCCGGCTTCAGAATCCGCTCGGCCGCGCCCAGCGCTTCAGCCGCCTGATGCAACTCGCCGTTCACATAGATCCGCAGCGCCTGGAAGGTTCGCGTTGCCGGATGGATCTGTGCCTTCTTGGGCGACCGGCCAAGCACCTTTTCGATCAGGTTCGCCAGCTCCAGGGTTCGGGTGAACGGCTTTTCCTTGCGGGCCCTGTCGATGGCGTGCGCAACTGTCGTCGCCCGCTTTTCCTCGCCCAACAGACCGATGACGCGGATCAGATCCTTCACTGGCAGCTCATTGACGACATCCGCAGCCGATGGCCCGGCCTGCTCCATACGCATGTCCAACGGCCCATCGCGCAGGAATGAAAAGCCGCGATCAGCCTCATCAAGCTGCATGGAAGAAACGCCGAGATCGAGAACCACACCGTCGACACCATCGAAACCGCAACCGCGGGCATGCGTTTCAAGACCCGCAAATTGACCCGGCACGAGCATCAGCCGGCCTTCGGAAGCCTTCACAAGCTCCTGCCCGCCGGCAATCGCGTCCGGATCCCGGTCGATACCGATCACATGGGCACCACGCTCCAGAATTGCGCGGGAATAACCTCCGGCACCGAAAGTACCGTCGACAATCACCTCGCCGGGCTGCGGTGCAAGCCACTCCAGAACCTCTTTCAGGAGAACCGGCACATGGCGCTCGGGTCCGCCAGCGTCAGGAGCAACGTCTCTGTCGCCGAGCGCCATCATACCGGCTCTCCCTGAGAGGATGCGGAGCTTTGCCCCGACAGCATCGCGAGCGCACGCCGTTGGGCCTCTGCGCGGTACTCGCGAAACTTTTCAGGTTCCCAGATCTGGAACTTGTAATTCATGCCGACGAAGGTGACCTGGTCGGTAATTCCGGTGTGTTCGCGGATCATGTCGGAAATGGTCATGCGGCCATCCCCATCGATCCTCGGGTTTTCACTGGCACCGAACAGGGCGATCGCCAGTGCATCATGATCGGGAGAGAGCTTTGCAAAGGCTTCCGAGCGCTTGTTGATTTCAGCAAGCAGATCGTTTCCGCCCGCGTCGACAGCCGCGCAGTGTGAAGAAGCAATGCAATAAAGGCCTTCAAATCCATCTCTCGCCAATACCGTACGGAAGGGCGCCGGGATCGACACGCGACCCTTGGCATCCAGCCGGTTGGTAAAGTGAGAAACAAAGCCGGCCATTCATCCCCTCGAAACGGGTCCCCACCCGTTCAAATCCCAAGTTCACCCGCAAATGAGAGGAAGGCCGGCAACTTGCCCGGACACGCAATTTGCAAAAACGGCACTTTCAGAACCGTTAAATCGATGTCCATGACCCTACTGAGATGGGCCCGCGCTCCCCATTCTGGGTATTTATGGGATACCATGGGAAATCATGGGCGGTCAATGGAATCTCATGGATTCCGGCTCGATTTGATCGCACACGACCCCGTCGAGAGACCTTAAGGCAAACATGCTTAATGAAGCCTTGACACAATTGGAGAATCGGATTCGCAGGAATACGGAGGTTTTCCGCATCGAAGCCCGGAAAACCGGCAATTTCTGCCTATCTGGAAAGACTTGTGGAGAAAGAAAACCGCCTTCGTGGCGAGTGTCTCAACCGAACCTGAGCGCCCGCCCCGTGGCCCCTGGTGTCTCGCCGAACCGCTCCCGGTAGGCAACCGAGAACCGGCCCAGGTGCCGGTGGCCGGACCGGTAGGCCACCTCTGCCACGGGCAGACTGTGCCCCTCCGACAACAACAGGTGCCGTGCGTAACTCAACCGGACGCCCTGAAGGTACTGAAGCGGAGTACAGCCGTATTCCTGCCGGAACTGCAATTGAAGGTTCCGGGGTGAGGTTCCTGCGTGGGTACTGATATCCAGAAGACTGATGTCGTCGGCAAAACGCTCGCCGATCAGGCTGACCGCACGCTTCAGGATGGCCGGTGACCTGCCGGTCTCCCGCCGTTCCAGCAGCGGCGACGCGGTGTTCGGCTGAAATTCCAGCAGCGCTCCGACAAGGGCTTCTTCCAGATGGCGTTGTTCCGGGCTCCCTTCCCCCTGAAAAACCCGCCCTTCCTCGACTGCGCCCAGAACACCGCGCAAGCGACGGCGCCAGGCAGCACCCGCGCGAGACAGAAGATTGAATTCGGGTTCGAAGCGAACCTGACCAACACTCACACCGGCCATTCTGCTTGCAACTTCCTGCAGGAAACCGGTCTCGATCTGAAGAAGGATCTGCTGGCAGCCGGCATGCCAGCGCATGGCTGTGTGCCGGTCCGGATTGAGAATGGAGGCAACCTTCGGCGTGGACACCATGGAACGACAACCATTGCGGACCTCAGCCGTGCCGGCAATTGGAAGCTGGATCAGGTAGAACTCGGCAAGTTCTCCTGGCTCGATCGCCACATCAGCGCCATACCGCAGGTAGTTGAGGGAAAGATGCTGCCCACGCACCCGGTTCTGGCAGGCATCAAACCTGTCGGATGCCGAAAAACGCCCCAGGCGATGATTGCAGAAGTGACGGGCAACGATTTCCCTGGCTTCGTCCACATCCGTGGTTTCGAAGCATTTGAAGCGATCGAGCGGCGTTTTGCTTTCTGCCTGAGACAACATTGTGGAAGCATGCCGCTGCTGCGAGGCCCTTTCAAGCGCCACCTTGTGTGCCATGCGTCATTTTACTGCATCCAGCCAAGTAATTTCGCTTTCTGGATAAAGAAATCCATCGAGCCGCGCTTAGCCTTTCTCCTGTCGAAAGACCAAAGCGCACCAAATGAGCGATGAGGGGAACAATCATGCAAGATGGCGCAGGCATTACCGCAGCTAACGCGGGACTGGACAATATCAGCTGGAATGTGGTCGGGCACACCTATACGCCGAAACTCCTGAGCGGCAACGCCTTCATCTGGCATGCGCTCATTCCGGCGGAGACCTTTGTCCCACCTCACATACATCCGACCCAGGACGAATGGATCGTGATGCTGGATGGGGAGCTGGAAGTCGAAATGGGTGGTCAGACCCACAAGGCAAAGGCGGGCGACACGATCCGCATGCCGATGGGTGAAGCCCACGGCATCTTCAACAGGTCCGGCAAGACGGCCACCTGTGTCTTCGGCGTTGCGCCGTCCCGTAAACTCTTCGAACTCTTCGGCGCGCTCAACGGCGTGACAGATCCGGCTGAACTGGTCCGGCTTTCCGCCTTGCATGAGGTCGACTTTCTGCCGCCTCCCGATCAGGCCTGAGCCAACACGGCCAGATCCAGCTTTTGACGTGACGGGGTGGATTGCCGGCAGATACCACACTGCCGGCGCCCCCTGAGGCGAGAGGACATCGAGAATGACGAAACGCAAGACTGTCGCCGTAATCGGCGGCGGCGTGAGCGGGCTTGCGGCTGCAAAAGCCTTTGACGAACGCGGGCACCGGGTGATGGGCTTCGAGCGAAGCCACGATTTCGGTGGTGTCTGGGAACTGTCGCGGTCCTATCCGGACGTGCAGACCCAGTCGCCCAAGGACCTTTACCGCTTCACCGACCTGCCCATGCCGGACGACTATCCTGAATGGCCGAAAGGGCCTCAGGTACATGCCTATTTGCATGCCTATGCGACAAAACACAAACTCGGCCGCCTGTTCCGGCTGAACACCAATGTCCTGTCCATGGATCGCCGCAAGGATGGCAATCCGGGCTGGACGCTGACACTTGAGGCGGCCGGCAGAACCTGGTGCGAAGATTTCGACTTCGTCGCCATCTGCACCGGCCAGTTTTCGGACAAGAACGTCATTTCCCACCCTGGGCAAGAAGCCTTCGAGGCCGCCGGCGGCCAGGTGCTGCACAGCTCGGACTATACCGACAGCAGCATGGCGCGGGGCAAACATGTGATCGTCCTCGGCGGCTCCAAATCCGCGACCGACCTGGTGGTCAACGCCGCCAGAAACGGTGCGAAATCGGTCACGCTGGTCTACCGGGAACCGGTCTGGCGCGTGCCCTATTTTGTCGGCGGCATCAATTTCAAACGCCTGCTCTACATGCGCGCCCAGGAACAGCAGTTCAACGGCTGGGGCCGGACCGGCCTTGCAAAAGCGGTCTCTGCTGCCTTCAAGCCATTGATCTGGGCAAATTTCAGAGGGCTGGAAACCCTGCTCAAGTTTCAGCTCAAGTTGAAGAAATGGGACATGGTTCCGGATATCCCGATCGAAAAGGACGCCTCCTGTTCGTTGCCGATCGTGACACCGGGGCTTTTCGAAGGTTTTGAAGCGGGCAGCATCCGCCCGGTTCGAGGAACCTTCGCGCGCTATGAGAATGGCCAGGTCATCCTGTCCACGGGAGAAGCACTGCCCTGTGATCTGGCTGTGCTGGCCGTGGGCTGGAAACTCGGCATTCCCTATCTGGCGAAGGAATACCGGGACAAACTGATAGAGCCCGACGGGCAATACAGGGTCTACCGTTTGTCGGTGAACCCGGACCTGCCCGACATGGGCTTTGTCGGCTTCAACTCCAGTTTTTGCACCGTGTTGTCGGCGGAAATGATTGCCAACTGGCTGGTTCGCTATGCCGACGGGCAACTGACCCATCAACCGACGGATAGGGAAATGCGCAGCAACATCGACCAGATGCTCCACTGGCGGCGGCGGGAACGGCCGGCTGCCCAGGTCTATGGCGGTCTTTGCTCTGCCCCCTTCCACTTCCGGCACTTCGACGAACTGCTGGCGGATATGGGGGCTGCCAAGCGAAAACGCACGAACCCGTTGGCGGAGCAGTTCTCCTACCCGAACGCAGAAGCTTACGGAACATTTCTTGGCAGCACGCCGCAATATGCAGCGGGCTGAACAGGGAAGGTAAGAGCCAGCCGGCCTGTAAGCCGGGTTCTGTATGGCCCTGCCAGATACGAGACCTGACGCGGACGTGACAGCCATTCATCTGTGACGTCTGTTGCCAGACGCCTATCGCAACCAACCCGGACAACTGGCCTGGAAACCGGCCTGAACCGGATCGCTCCGGTTCGCGCTGTCCCTATTCGGTTTTGCTCCCGGTGGGGTTTACCATGCCGCCGCTGTTGCCAGTTGCGCGGTGGGCTCTTACCCCACCCTTTCACCCTTACCCCGGGAAAATCTCTCGATCTGTCCGGGGCGGTTTGCTTTCTGTGGCACTTTCCCTAAGGTCGCCCTCGCCGGGCGTTACCCGGCACCGTGTTTCCATGGAGCCCGGACTTTCCTCCCCCGCGGCCTTTCGGCACTTGCGGCAGCGGCTGTCCGACCGACTGGCGCATGGGACTTAGGAGGCTTTGCGGGCGAGGTCAAGCGACAGTCGATGCCGTGCTGCGCGAATTCCCGGGATAGCGTCCCGGTCCTGTGTCATTCCGCCAACCTGCCGTCTACTGGCGGCTGCGACTTCGCGCCCCGCCTCACCCGTTCGCACGCTTCACAATCCTCACGCAAGCTAGCTCTTGCAGGGCTATAGGCTGGCAAAACTGTCAAGGTGCCATCGGGCTAGGCACCCAAAAGCCTGCGGCACCCCGGAACGACACAAGAGGAAAACATTTCCAATTATTGTAAAAAATACCAATATAAATTTTTACCACCCCCTCGAAAGATAAAAACTTTTTCCCGTCATTGCCCAAATATTAAGCAATGAGAAACCCATGTGACGGAAGGTAATGGGAACAAACATGGAGCTAAAAATGCGTCAACTGTGCGTCTTCCTGCCTGCGATCATGCTGGCAACTGCAGCCCAGGCTGCGGAAACACCGCCCGATGCGAAAGCGTTGATCCAGCCTGAGATTGTGGAAGCCGTTGCCGAATGGCTTTCCAACCCGATCGTGGCCTTGTCGATCAACGCACAAAACAATTTGCGCGGGTCACTTTCACAGGCAGACATTGACGCACTGGACACCCAATGGCGACAGGAACGCGAGGCAGCGGACAAGCCCCTGATTTCCGCAACCCTGTCCGCCCCCTTGTCGATCTATCTCCTGCGCGTTCAGGCAGGGTCCCTCGGCCTCTACCCAGAAATCTTCGTCATGGACGCGAACGGTCTGAACGTCGGGCAAAGTGCGATTACCAGCGACTACTGGCAGGGAGACGAGGCCAAGTTCCAAAAGACCTTCCCGAACGGCCCTGAAACCGTTTTCATCGACGAACCGGAATGGGACGACGGAAGCAAGATCTGGCGTGCCCAGCTCAACATGACGATCACTGACCCCGAAACCAAGAAAGCCATCGGGGCTGCAACAGTCGAATTCAACCTGACCGAACTGATGCGTCGTCAGGGTACGGGATCCTAAGCGGGAAATACCATGTTCAAAAATCTATCCGTCAGCAAAAAGATCGCCGCAGGGTTCCTGACGCTCGCATTGGTCGGCGCAGTGGCCGGTGGCATGAGTGCCTATCAGACGAATTCGGCTCTGGATGAAGTCAAGACAGCAAACAACCTGTCGGATCTCAACGTGGAAACGGCTGAACTCACGGAAAAGATCGCAGCGCAGGCTTTGTCGGTGAAATCCTTTCTGCTCACCGGCAACCGTGATCTTCTCACCCGGTCCCAGGATCTGAACGATGAAATTCTGACAGGGTTTTCGGAAGTCGGCTCACTTGTCGACGCGAGCCTGCCTGAGTTTCAAAGCCATCTCTCCGAACTGAAATCAAGTTGGGAAACCTGGTACAGCCAGATTGCCGCACGCCAGATCGAACTGATGCGCACACCGGAGACGGTCGACATGGCGCGTGCGATTGACCTGACACCGGAAAGCTCGGGTCTCTTGACAGCTGTTCAGCAGCAAAGCCGACAGCTTGCCGACGCGGTTGATGCGGAACGGCAGAAATCGGTTATTGCCCAGAACAGGTCACTGAACACGGTCCAGATCGTCTCGCTCTCCAGCACACTGATCCTCACCGTGCTTGCGATGATCCTCGGCTTCCTCAATCACATCGCGATTTCAGCGCCGCTATCGAGACTGTCCGTCATAACCGACAAGCTGTCGGCCGGAGACACGTCTCAGACGGTTGATATCAGCGACCGTAAGGACGAAATCGGTCTTCTCGGCCGCGCGCTCGGCGTCTTCCGCGAAAACCTGATCCGCACACGCGAACTTGAGCAACAGGCTGAAGCGGAACGCATCAACGCCGAACGCATCAAGCGCGAGGAAATGGAGAAGGTTGCCAGCGACTTCGAAGCAACTGTCCTCAACATCTGCGACGGGATGATTACACGACTGGATGCGCTGACCAGTTCCGCCGGATCACTGTCAACGATTGCCAACAACACCACGGACCAGGCCCTGGCCGTTTCGGCAGCAGCAGAACAGGCAACCACCAACGTGAATACCGTTGCCAGTGCGACAGAGGAACTTTCAGCTTCCATCCGTGCAATCACGGAACAGGTGCGATCATCCTCGGAAATCGCCCAGGAAGCGGAACATGAAGTCGGGCGATCCAACGAAGCCGTGGCAACGGTGCAGCAGGTGGTTTCGCGCATCGGCGACGTTACGAAGCTGATCACCGATATTGCCGAACAGACCAACCTGCTCGCCCTCAACGCGACCATTGAAGCTGCCCGTGCCGGCGAGGCCGGAAAGGGCTTTGCCGTTGTTGCATCCGAGGTCAAGGCACTCGCGGAACAGACATCCAAGGCGACGGAGGAAATCGACCGGCAGATCACGGAAATGCGCCAGGCCGCGGATGCTTCGACAGAAGCAACCGAGTCTGTTGCCGGTCTCGTCCAGAAGATTTCGGAAAACACGCACGCCATGTCCGGTGCAGCGGAAGAACAGAACCTGGCAACGACCGAAATCGCCAGCAGCGTCTCCGAAGCCGCACAGGGTACCGAAAGCGTTTCGAGATCCATTTCCGAGGTCAGTGGCGCTGCCAGCGAAACGGCAAACCTGAGCTCGGACATGAATGCGGCTGTCGGCGAATTGCATGAACAGTCCAATACACTGCGCCACGCCATGCAGGACTTCCTGGGCAAGGTGCGGGCAGCGTAACCAGCCTTGATCGAGCCCTGTAATGGGTTTCACGGTCTCGGTAAAAATACTGCGTCGCACAAACTTCATTTCTCTTGTGCGACGCCAGCGGCTAACGTCCCCTTAGGATTTCATTCCGGGGGACGTTTTCGTGAAACACGCGATCAAGACGCAGGAAGCTGCGGACCTCATTCCAGACGGAGCCACCCTGCTGGTGGGAGGTTTCATGGGGGTGGGTTCGCCCCACCGGTTGATTGACGCCATCGTGGCGAAAGGCACCAGAAACCTGACGATTGTGGCCAATGACACGGCCATGCCGGGTCGCGGCATCGGCAAGCTCGTCAGCGCAGGTTCGGTTTCAAGGGTGATCGCTTCGCACATCGGCCTCAACCCGGAAACCCAGCAGAAGATGATATCCGGCGAGATTGATGTCGAACTGGTTCCGCAGGGAACCTTGGTCGAACGCATCCGGGCGGCCGGCGTCGGTCTGGGTGGCATCCTGACCCCGACCGGCATCGGCACGCTCGTCGAGGAAGGCAAGCAGAAGATCACCGTCGACGGCAAGGAATATCTTCTGGAAACTCCCATCCATGGCGATTTTGCCCTTTTGGCCGCCTACCGGGCGGACTACGTCGGCAATCTGGAGTATTCCCTCACCGCCCACAATTTCAACCCGACCATGGCTCTGGCGGGCAAGACCGTTATCGCGGAACCGCACACGATCGTACCCGTGGGTGTGATTTCGCCAGATAGCGTGAAAACACCCGGCATTCTCGTCGATCATCTTCTGGAAAGGGCCGCCTGATGGACGACAAGGAAATCATCGCCCGGCGCGTGGCACAGGAAATCAAGGCCGGTACGCTGGTCAATCTCGGCATCGGCCTGCCGTCTCTGGTGGCCAACTACCTGCCGAAGGAAGTGCATGTCTTCTTTCAGGCCGAAAACGGTGTGATCGGCCTGGGTGCCCGCCCGCCGGAAGGGATGGAAGACCCCGACCTCACCGATGCCGGCGGCGGTTTCGTGACCGCCGTTCCGGGAGCTGCCTCCATCGACAGCGCCATGAGCTTCGGCCTGATCCGCGGCGGCCATCTGGACATGACGGTTCTCGGCGGCTTGCAGGTGGACGAACGTGGCTATCTCGCGAACTGGATGATCCCGGGCAAGATGGTTCCGGGCATGGGCGGTGCAATGGATCTTGTGGCCGGCGCCAAACAGGTGATCGTCGCAATGGTTCACACGGCCAAGGGCCACCCCAAGATCCTGAAGGAATGCACACTTCCCCTGACAGCTCGCCGTCGTGTCAGCCTGATCGTGACGGAAATGGCCGTGATCGAACCGACGGACGACGGCCTCGTCCTGCGAGAAACGGGCCCCGGCCTGAGTGTCGATGATGTCATCTCCGCAACAGAAGCCTCGCTGATCGTACATGGGGACGTCCCGACCATGCGGCTTTGAAGGAAGACTGGTCAATGCGCGTGTCCAGTACCAAGCAAACCGGCAAGGGCGTCCACGCCCTCCTCGATCTGCCGTGCATTTGCACCGGCAAAGCCGACAATAAGCCCCGGCCGCCCTCCTTCGGCTAGATAACAATTGCTGAGCGGTGAAACGGCAAAGCCGCGGTCCTGCATGGCGACTGCAAGGGCAATATCGTTGACGGGCTCCCGGAACATGACCGTCAACTGCACATTGCCTGTAAGAGGCGCAACTTCCACACGATTGCCCAGCCTCTGCCGTAACGCGCCGGCGAGCATCGTCCCTCGCTCCAGATAGACCGGACGGATCTGTTTCAGGTGCTTCTGATAGGCCCCGCAATCCATGAAGTGTGCGAGTGCAGCCTGGGCCTGAACATTGGCAGAACAGCCGATATTGCGCATGGTTTGGGTGAGCGGGGCCACAAGAACCTCCGGCACGACGCAATAGGCAATCCGGAGCCCGGGGAGCAGGCTCTTCGCGAACGTGCCCATGTAAACAACCTGTCCCTCATCCGCCAGTCCGTGCAGCGCAGCCACAGGCCTGCCCTCGAACAGGAACTCGCTGTCATAGTCGTCTTCCAGGATCACCGCGCCGCAGGTACGGGCAACATCAAGAAGCATCAGACGCCTCGCCAAGGGCATGCGTGCTCCAAGGGGATAGTGATGGGACGGTGTGACATAGATCAGCTTCGGCGGCTGATCCAGATGGGCCATCTTCGACGCGTCCGCGCCCTCGCCGTCGGTTGGCAGCGGCCGGATCGTCAGACCTGCCCCGGAAAAGGCCGTCCGCGCGCCGAGGTAGCCTGGTTCTTCCAGCCAGACGTCGTCGCCCGGATCAGTGAGCACCTGGCTGAGCATCGTCAGACTGGCCTGTGTTGAGCTGGTGACGAGAATCCGATGAGGGTCAGCCCGAACCCCGCGTTCGGCCGCAAGGTGCCGGGCGATCTGCCGCTTGAGCGCCTCAAGACCGGCAAAATTCTGATAGTGGAGATCCGCGCTGCGCTCGAGCCGGGCGGCCCTGCGCAGTGATCTTGCCCATTCCTCGTAGGGAAACAGATCAAGTGCCGGCGCACCCGGTTGCAAGCCTCCCTGGCGATAGGCCCACCCCTCGCCGCGCAAGTTGGCACTCAATGTCCTGCCTCGTTGCGACAGCTTCAGCCCGGATGCTTCCACCTTGCGCTGCGCCTGCACACCTTCCAGCACCAGCCCTTCGGTAATGCGGGGAGCAGCGCCGGTACGCACGGTGATCACACCTTCGGCTTGCAGAAGGTCATAAGCCGTGTTGACGGTGTTGCGTCCAACGTTGAGCGACGCCGCCAACCGCCGCGTGGATGGCAACTTTGTTCCCGACCGCAGCAAGCCTGTGCGCACGGCGTCACGAAAGCCGCGATAGATCTGTTCCGCCAATGGCACGTCTGCCGACCGCTCAAGAGACAGGATGCCTTCAGGAAAAACTGGTTCTGTCATTTTCCAAAAACCGGACCTTCTTTGGAGCCAATTTATCGGACAAACAGCACAACACAAGACAAACAGTCAATTGGAGACGAGACCATGGCCACTCTGGAGAAACGCCAGGCAGCGGATCTGCCCCGTTATACCAAGATCCGCCAGATGAACCGCGGCGGATACGACAGGACCGTTGCCTACGACATCCTGGATGCGGGCCTTGTCGCCCATTGCGGCTTCATTCACGAAGACCGACCGATGGTGATCCCGATGGCATATGCCCGGATCGACGACCGCATCTATATTCATGGAGCGAGCACCACCCGCATCATCAAGTCAAACGCGGAAGGCGTACCGGCGAGCCTTACCGTGACACTAGTAGATGGTCTGGTGGTCGCGCGTTCCGCTTTCCATCATTCCATGAACTATCGCTGCGCGATCGTGCATGGCACGGCGAGGCTTGTCGAAAGCGAACAGGAACAGATCGAGGCCCTGGCCGCTATCACCGACCATCTTCTGCCTGGCCGCTGGGATGAATGCCGCGAAATGATGCCGAAGGAACACAAGGCAACCGGTGTGCTTGTCATGGATATCGACCATGTCAGCACGAAGGTCCGCACAGGCGGACCGGTGGACGACAAGGAAGATCTCGGGACCGATATATGGGCTGGTGTGGTGCCTGTGGTGACCGCACTCGGCCAGCCTCTATCGGCACCTGATGTGCCTGCCGAAACGCCGGTTCCCGCCTCGGTTCCAGCCGCCCGTAGGAAGTTCGCATAAGCTGACAGCCTTCAGCACACAAACAGAAAACCCCGCCGGAAATCCCGACGGGGTTTTCAGTTTGCCCACGGCTGACCGCCCTGCTGCTTTTAGCTGGAGGCCAGGATCTGCTTGACCTTGGAACAGTAGCGCTTGCTGACCGGGTTCATCCGTTTTGCGAAATGACCGGCATTGTAGCGCAAGATGGTGCCACAAACGTCGCCGCCCGCCTTCTTGTGCGCGCCGGCAAGGTATTTCATGCCCCATTCCAGATTGGTTTCGGGGTCATAGAGCGCCTTGGTCGACCCGCGGTAGCCGATGCCACGCGCGGTTGCCGGCTTGATCTGCATCAGACCGACTTCACCGGCGCTGCCGCGTGCACGCGGATTGAAGTTGCTCTCCACCTGGACCACTGCCTTGGCGATCTTGACCGGCACACCATGTTTGGCGGCGGCCTTACGGATGAGCTTGGCGTATTTGTCGTTGCTGACAACAGCCGTCCGCTTCGGGGACACCTTGCGCGTCAGGCTTGCAGTTCTTGTCTTCTTGGCAGGTTTTTCCTGCGTTTCCTGCTTGCTCGATTCAATGATGTGCAGGATCGGTTTGGAACCAGAGCCGACCGACGGCTTGGCTTCGGCAGGTTCGCTCTTCTTGTCCGGGTCGATGATATGGAGGATCGGCTCCGACCCGGAACCCGTACCTTTAGCCATTGCAGCCGGTGCTGCAAGAGTGGTTGCATAGGCGAAAAGGCACAGCGCCCCAGTAAGTGTCTTGAATGACCGTAACATTCAGTCCAGCCCTTTTGGTTTTCGTTGCGTTGAAATCAGGCGGGAGAAATGCCGGAGCTATTGGACGAAAATGGGCGCTAATACATCACGAATTATTTCAAATTATTACATAAAATTACAGGAATTTAATGCTGTTCTTAGTCATTTTCTGTAGTTTGTGGCCAAAATTAGCAAGCAATTCGGCAATGGATGGGCCATCAGAAGAAATTCTGTGACCACTCGTGGCGCAGAGCCGCCTAAAAATGCTGCGTTGCGGGAACTAATTTTGTTGACTGCGCGTTTATTTCGTTGGTCCGAACTCGCAACCGCACAAGAAAACCATACCGACCGTTCGATCAGGCCGACAGGGAAGGCAGCTTGCGCAGCAGCGCATGCAACGTTTCGATGGTCGATTGATCGACGACACCGTCCACCTTCTCTGGTCGGAAATGGCGTTGAAACGCGGCAACCACCTGGCGTGTCTTCAAGTCGAAGTCCCCGGTGATGTCCAGCTCGTAGCCGTAGAGTGCGAGCATCGACTGCACCGCTTCAACAGGCTGGCCGCTGTCGCCCTCCTGCATCAGCAGACCCGCCCCGAGTGGAAACGGTTTTACATATAAACCGATGCCGGCTTCTGACAGGCGATCCCATGGGAACAGTTCACCCGGGTCCTCCTTCCGGGCAGGAGCAATATCCGAATGCGCCAGGACCATCCACGGATGGATCCCGTGACGGGCACAGATATCGCCAACAAGCGCGACAACGGCTTCGATCTGTGGCTCCGGAAACGGTTGATAGCCGTGCTCATGCCCTGGATTGACGATCTCGACGCCGATCGATCGGGAATTGATATCGGTCTCGCCTTTCCAGAAGCTGCGCCCCGCGTGCCAGGCCCTGCGGGATTCCGGCACGCATTGCAGGATGCTGCCATCCTCGTTGACGACATAGTGGGCGGAGACTTCCGAACGATGATCACACAGGCGCTGCAAGGCTTCTTCGCCGGTCGGCATGCCGGTATAATGGAGCACGACCATATCCACAGGGGCTCCCTGCGCCCGCTGTCCGTGGTTGGGAGACGGATGGACCCTGGCCTTCACACCGGTATCAGTCGCAACGCTCATATGCCTCTTTCCGCGCAGATCTTCGCCCAGGCTTCGTTCAGCGCCGCAAGACGATCATTCGCAATCCTGACGAACTCCTCCGGAACGCCTCTTGCGATCAGCCGGTCGGGATGCGTTTCCTGGACCTCGCGGCGGTAATGGGACTTGAGTTCCCCGTCACTTGCCTCCGGCCCCAAACCCAGCACCTCGTAGGGGTTGCCATCATTGCGCACATGTCTGGCGAGTATCCTGGAAAACTCCCGGTCATCGATCCCGAAGACCTCCGCCACTCTGGAAAGGTAGCCTATTTCGCTTTCGTGGACGACGCCGTCAGCTTTCGCAATGTGAAAAAGCCCATCCAGAATGTCGAGCAGCGTCTTGCGGTCGTATGGGAACAGATCCGCCAGTTTCTTGGCATAGACCTCGAAGCCGGCAATGTCTTCCTGCGCCAGATTGAACAGGCGGGCGACATTGCGTTCTTCGTTGGGCGGTACATCGAAAAGTTCGCGGAAAGCGATAATTTCATCGGTGGTCACCACACCATCGGCCTTGGCCATCTTGGCCGACAGCGCAATCATCGCAACGGTGAAGCCGACACTGTTGGTCCCCTCCGGCCGCGCAAGCACGAGCTGGACCAGACGGTCGACGATCTGCGCCCCTCCTGTTCCGATCGAACTTACAATAGCGCCGAGGCTACTCCAGACACTCACACTTCAGCTCCCGCTGGGCCGGTGGGAAAAGGCAGGCAGGAAAGCTTGCCGTGAACCGCATGAATCGATGCGTTGCAGACTCTTATCGGCATGGGCCGGATTTGACCAGATCAACGCTCGCCTGTCCCCATTGGTGCTTCAGCTGGTCGCGCCCCTGGACGAGCGAAAACCGAGTTCCCGCGCGCCGATGTTTTGGACCTTCGAATGGACCACTGCAACACAGCTCCGCAGTTTGCGGACAGCCTGGCCTACCCCGCCATTTTCCGCGGGTTTCCCTTGGGTTTGAGCAACTTTGTGATTCATGATGGTTAAAGGAATTACGCTTAGCCTTTCGCGACTCGTGTTCGCAAGATGGTTCCTCGCCGGATGGCAGTCCCCCTGGGAAGAAGCAACATTGTCATTTTTTTCATTTCCATGTCGCTGGTGCTGACGCTGGCGCTGGGTGTCTACGCGAGCAATCGTCTTCTAACGCACTGGCTGGTCGTCCGGGGTCTTGAGCAAGCTTTCCTGCCGCAGGAAAAGACTTTCAACTCGATCCTGCAGGCATTGGCGAGCCGGATCGAAACCGAACCGGCAGCCGACATGTCCGCATTGCGGCTGACTGAAGAGGCTTCTGCCGACAGCCGGAAGCCGAACGACCTGGTTGGCGAATTGCAACGCAATGCCGGCCAGGCTGTGGACACATCCAGGGTACTGGACGCGGTCGCGATCTTCCCTGCGCCAACCGGATCCAGCCTCCAGCGCCCCTCACCGGTGCAAATTCACTGGCATAGTGAAGGGCGGCTTCGTACCAGCAATACGATCTCGCAGGCCAAGGCCGCTCTGAACGGCAACAGCCCGCTCGTTGCCATTCCGGACATGTCGTGGCACGGATCGTTTGGGGCGAATGCACTGATTGCCTACCGTCCCGAAGGAGCCTCCCCGGACTTTCCGGGGCTCTTGCTGTTGGTGACCCAGTCGGAGATCCTGAACGGGCTCACGCCGCTGATCTGGTTGATCAGTGCCGCGATTGGCGGTCTTTGCCTGGCTTCTTTCATGTTTGCTGGCATTCTCCTCTGGCTGCGCTTCTATGACCAGCTCCAGACCAGCAGAGACCTTCAGTATCTGGCGCATCACGACACGCTGACCGGTTTGCCGAACCGCGCCGTCTTCAACGCGCGCCTGACCGAAGCGCTGCGCCTTGCACAGGCCAAGGCTTCCAATATCGGCGTCATGCTGATCGATGTCGACAAGTTCAAGGAAATCAACGACACCTATGGTCATGGCATCGGCGACGTTTTTCTTCAGATCGTGGGGGAACGCCTGAAGGCGGTTTTCGGAAACCACCTGGTCGCACGCCTTTCAGGCGATGAATTTGCTGTCATGCTGACATCCTTGTCCGACCCCGCCCGCATGACCCGACTTGCAACGGACATGATTGCCGCCACTGAAGCTCCCTGCACGATCGACGGCAAGGACATCAGGATTTCGCTGTCCATTGGTCTTGCAAGGGCAACCGACGGCTCCTGGCGCGCCTCTCGTTTGCTTCATTGCGCGGATCTTGCTCTATATCGGGCCAAACACAGCGGGCGATCCACCTTCTCGTGGTACACACAAAGCCTTGATGCAGAGGCGCAGAAACGCAAGGAAGTGGAAGAAGGACTCGCCAAAGCGCTCAAGTTCAACCAGTTCAAGTTGCTCTATCAGCCGCAATATGCGCTGAAAGACGGAACACTGAAAGGCTATGAGGCGCTGATCCGCTGGGACCATCCCACCAAGGGTATCATCCGGCCGGACGATTTCATCCCGATTGCAGAAGACACGGGCCTTATCGAGGAAATCGGAACATGGGTCCTCAACCACGCCTGCCGCGAAGCAGCGTTATGGCAGGACCGCTCGCGCAAGGTCGCAGTCAATGTTTCTCCCGCTCAGTTCATTGCCGGCGAAACCCAGAAACGCGTTGCCCAGGCGCTTCAGAATTCCCGTCTAGACCCCAAGCGGCTTGAAATTGAAATCACCGAGAGCCTGCTGATTTCGAACACGGACGCCGTCATCGAGACACTTCAGCAGATCCGCGACATGGGTGTTTCTATCGCCATGGACGATTTCGGAACCGGCTACTCATCGCTGAGCTACCTGAGCCTGTTTCCCTTCGACAAGATCAAGATCGACAAGGCCTTCATCCAGAACCTCGGCAAGGATGTCAGTACCGACGCCATCGTGACGTCGATCGTGGGCCTCGGCCGCTCGCTGGATGTTACGATTACCGCGGAAGGTGTCGAAACCGAGGAACAGGCCATTCTGCTGAGCGCGGCCGGATGCGATCTCGTCCAGGGTTTCCTGTTCGGCAAGCCTGATACGGTTGCAAAACACGAGGCCGCGTATCCGGTGTTTCCACTCAGCCCAGCCGGTAGACGCTGGTTCCCCCGAATGCAGCAACAAACGACGTCGGCCCAGGTGCCGCCGCGCATTCGCCTTGCCCCCAAACTTGCCAAGAGCGTGAGGCCCGCTGCCCCGCCACCGGCAACTGGTGGGAACAGCAAAGACCCGACGCCGCAGATTGAACAGGTCCCCTTGCAGACTGCAGGCTGAAAACCGCGATTGCAGGTTTTCAGAGGTTGACCCCGGCCGCGGCATCCTGAGCGGCCGACTGCCGTTCGCGGTCTGCCTTGCGTTCGGAGTAACGATCGACGAGATAGTCCGATCGGCCACGAACCAGCAGCGTGAACTTGACGAGTTCTTCCATGACATCGACCACCCGGTCGTAAAGGGCCGATGGTTTCATCCGGCCATCGTCGTCAAATTCCTGGTAGGCCTTGGGCACCGACGACTGATTGGGGATGGTAACCATCCGCATCCAGCGGCCGAGGACACGCATCTGGTTGACCGCATTGAAAGACTGCGAACCTCCCGAAACCTGCATCAAGGCCAGTGTCTTGCCCTGTGTCGGCCGGATTGCGCCAAAACTCAGCGGGATCCAGTCAATCTGCGACTTGAGTACACCGGTCATTGCGCCATGGCGTTCGGGAGAGCACCAGACCTGTCCTTCGGACCAGGCACATAGATTTCTCAGTTCGGTGACTTTGGGATGATCGGCACCGCTGTCATCGGGAAGCGGCAGACCTGATGGATCGTAGATCCGGGTCTCCGCACCATAAGCCTGCAGCAGTCTTTGTGCTTCGTGCACGAGGAAGCGGCTGTAGGACCGCTCGCGCAGGGAACCGTAGAGCAGCAATATCCGCGGTGGATGCGACGGCCCCGTTGGAACCTGCAACTTTTCCCGGTCGATTTCCTGAAAGTCTGCCGCCGTCACGTTCTTCAAGTCTGCATGCGAACTTTTCGGCTCAGGCATCTGGCGCTCCGGACGAAACCACTTCGCCGTCTTCCTTGGTGAAAGACCCGATATCCTTTGGCAACAGGTCCAGCACCTTCTCGGACGGACGGCACAGGCGGACGCCTTTTTCCGACACCACGATCGGCCTGTTGATCAGGATCGGATGTTCCATCATGAAATCGATCAGTTGGTCGTCCGTCCACCTGTCCTCACCAAGACCCAATTCATCATAGGGCGTTCCCTTCTGGCGAAGGATGTCCCGCACCGGAAGACCGGTGCGCTTGATCAGGTCAACGAGTTCTTCGCGGCTCGGCGGCGTTTTCAGATATTCGATAACCTGCGGCTCAACGCCGGATTTACGGATCATTTCCAGCGTGTTGCGGGACGTGCCGCATTTCGGGTTGTGATAAATCGTCATGCTCATGTGAGGTATCGTCCTGTCAAAGTCCCGAAGGTTTCTTAAAATCTGCTGCCGGAAAACAGCAGACAGCGGGATCGTTGCCGCAGCAGTCTTCCATCAGAAAACCCAGAAGGTTCCGCATGCGGTCATAGTCGACAGCATAAAGAATATGCCTGCCCTCCCGGCGGGTCGTCAGCAGCCCGGCCCGTTCCAACGTGGTCAGATGAAACGACATCCTGGTTGGCTGTATGTCCAGTCGCTCGGCAACCGAGCCGGACGGCAAGCCATCTGGCCCGACCGTCATCAGCAACCGAAACGCCGCCAGCCGATCTTCCTGTGCCAAGGCGCCCAACGCAGAGACTGCTTCCTGATCTTTCATAATTCGACACTACAAGAAATTTTGGAATATTCAACAAATGAACACGAACATTCCCCTGTGTGCGATATCACATGGCTGCAGCGGCGCGAGCGGCCTGATCGTAGTTGCCGGACACCAGTCGCAATGTAGCGGCAAGTTTGGAGAGTTCGTTTTCGTCGAGGCCCAGCGCTTTCATTGGCTTGACCAGGAGAGCCTCGCGCAGACGCCGGTACTCAAGGCAGGCAGTTTCGCCTGATTTCGTGATTTCGGCGGTCTTTTCCTTGCCCCGACGGCCAGATGAAATGAGGCCAGCCTTTTCAAGCTTCTTCAGCGCATAGGTAACCGTGTGAGTGTCTTCGATGTTCAGCACAAGACAGATGTCTGACAGTGTCTTGGCTCGGCCACGGTGATTGACCGAATGAAGCACAAGCACATCCAGAGGTCCAAGTCCCTGCGACCCGCTGGCCGCCATACAGCGTACCATCCATCGGTGATAGGCATTGACCATCATGGTCACCGCGAATTCGATCTCCGAAAGCGCAGGCATTGCACCGGAGGCAAGATGCGCTGCAGAGACAACAGGCCCGATGGGGGCATCGCTTCTGGAGTCGGGATTATCCGTCACATCTGATCTCCGGCACATTTTGGTTTTTCAGCAGGCCTCCAACCGAAACCGGTCGAAGGCCCTTTTCTGATCGTATCAAAGGTGTGCGTACATCCGCCCCTGTTCGTTCACGGGAAGAAATGCACTAGTTGCTCAACATCGTCTGCGGCAACCAAAGAGCCAAGCCCGGAAAGGCCACAATCAAGACGATTGCCAGGATCATCAACAGGAAGAACGGCAAGGCCATGCGGGCAACCTTGAAGATGTTGTACCCGGTCATGCCTTGCAGCACGAACAGATTGAACCCGACAGGTGGCGTGATCTGGCTCATTTCGACAACCAGCACCAGGTAAATACCGAACCAGATGAGATCGAGGCCAGCCTGCTCCACCATAGGAAGGATCACGGAGGTCGTCAGAACCACCACCGAAATGCCATCCAGAAAACACCCGAGCACCACGAAGAACAGCGTCAGGGCAATCAGGAGCGCATAGGGTGACAGGTTCAGCGAGCCGATCCATGCAGCCAACTCACGCGGGATGCCGGTGTACCCCATGGCAACGGTCAGGAATGCTGCGCCGGCCAGAATGAACGCGATCATGCAGGATGTCCGCGTTGCGCCCATCAACGCTTCAGCGAAGCTCTTGCGGTTCAACGTTCCGCTTACCCAGGACAGAAGCAAGGCCAGCATGACGCCGATGGCCGCCGCCTCTGTGGGCGAAGCAAGACCCGCATAGATCGAGCCGATCACACCCACGATCAGACCGATCACCGGAAACAGCCTGCGCGTTGCAAGAAGTCGCTCGATGAAGGGAATGACTTCCTCCTTCGCAGGCATCTTCTCCTTGTTCAGCAGTGCCCAGATCGCGACATAGCCCATGAACAGGAGGCAAAGCATTGCCCCTGGCAGAACGCCTGCCATGAACAACCGGGCAATCGACTGCTCGGTCGCAGCGCCATAAACAATCAGGATGATCGATGGCGGAATGAGCAGGCCCAGTGTACCCGACCCTGCCAGTGTGCCGATCGCCATGCGTTCGTCATACCCGCGCTGCTTCAGTTCGGGCAGAGACATACGACCGATGGTGGCGGTGGTAGCGGCTGAAGAACCCGACACGGCGGCAAAGATACCGCACCCGAGAATGTTCACATGCAGCAGCCGGCCCGGCAGATTGCGCATCCAGGGAGAAAGACCGGCGAACATGTCCTCCGACAGACGAGATCGGAACAGGATTTCACCCATCCAGATGAACATGGGCAGCGCCGTCAGATCCCAGGAGTTCGATGCCCCCCAAACCGTCGTTGCCAGAACGGGTCCGGCAGGCGCGGACACAAGAACCATCATTGCGGCAAGCGCGACGGCAAACAGCGCAACGGCTACCCAGATACCGGTTGCAAGCGCGGCCAGCATTCCAATGCCGAGCAGGAGGGCGACAAGGGAGAGATCCATTATTCTTTCCCCTCTATCGGATCGGCCTTCACGACCGATTCAAAACTCGGCTCCTTGCCAGTGAGCGCCATGATCAGGTCGTCCAGCAAAGCGATTGAGAACACCAGCAGCCCGAAAGTCATCACCGACTGTGGAAAGACGAGCGGGATCGGAATGACGCCGTAGGAGGTTTCGTTGAATTTGAAGCTGTCGAGCGCAAGCTGTCCGGCGTTCCATGTAAAGAATGCCGCCAGCGCAAGAGCGACCGCAACCGCCCAGACATTCAGGATACGCGCCCCAGCTTTGGGCACGGACTGCAGCAGGATCGCGACCCTGATGTGATCACCGTTGCGCAGCGTCCCGGATAGGGCAAGAAAGGATGCCCCTACCAGCAGAAAACCTGCAATTTCAGCAAGTGAAGGAACCTGCAGCCCGAGTGGCTCAAGACCAAAAACCGTTCGAGACCAGTCGAATATGCGTCCAAACACCTGAAGAACAACGAGACTGGCAATGACAACGAGACAACACGCAGCCATAGCCGTTGACGCTTTATAAAGCGTATTCAAAGCCTTTCGCATCGGCTTCCCCTACCGGATGTGCAGCTGATATTAAAAAAACGCCGGACTTGTTAGGTCCGGCGCTTCTTTAGCTGTTTAGTTTTTATAGGCTTCGAGAACGGCTTGGCCGGTTTCACCGGCTTCCTCTTGCCATTCGGCAGCCATCGTCTCGCCGATTGCTGCGAGATCCTGGATAAGCTCGCTGCTCGGCTGAACGACAGTGATGCCGTTGTCGACCAGAACCTGGGTCTGCGTCTTGGTTTCTACCTTGGAAGCTTCCCAGCCGCGCTTCTCAGCAACATCGGCGGCTTCAAGGACAGCTGCCTTTTCGTCGTCGCTCAGGGCGTCGAAAGCACCCTTGTTGACGAACACCATGTTTTTCGGCAGCCAGGCCTGGGTGTCATGATAGTGGCTCAGGAAGTCCCATGCCTTGGAATTCGCACCGGTGGACGGTGACGTGATCATGGCTTCGACACGACCGGTGGAAAAGGCGGTCGGAATATCCGGCACTTCAACCTGCGTCGGCACGGCGCCAGCCAGCTGGGCCAGGCGTTCAGTCGCTGTGTTGTAGGCACGGAATTTCAAACCCTTGAGATCATCACCCTTGGCGATTTCCTTCTTGGCGTAGATACCCTGGGGCGGCCACGGCACGGCATACAGCAGCTGCAGTCCCTGCTCGCCGAGCTTTTCTTCCAGTGCAGGCTTCGACGCCTGGTAAAGCTTCCAAGCCTGATCATAGGACGGAGCCAGGAAAGGAACGGAATCCACCCCGAAGACCGCATCTTCGTTGGAAAGGCGGGACACCAGAATTTCGCCGATCGGGGCAAGCCCCTTGCGGACCGAGTTCTTGATTTCCGGATGCTTGAACAGCGATCCCGCAGAGTGGATCTGAATGACCAGCGAGCCGTCAGTCTTTTCCTTCACTTCTTCAGCGAAGGCAGCAATGTTCTGTGTGTGAAAGTTGCTGTCACCATAAGGTGTCGGCATGTCCCACTTGGTTTCAGCGGAAGCAGCGGTGAAACCCGCAAGGCCAAATGCGGCGGCAGCAGCCAGATGGATTCCGGCACGTGTCAGGGAACGAGATTGCAGCATGATTTTCTCCTCTAGGAAGCGGGGATTACCCGTCGGGATGCTGCTCGAGGTGCATTCTTCGAACACCTTGTGGAGCACATCTTCACAAACACTAGACTCAAAAACCACCAACATCAACAATTTATCGATAAATTGTGATTGTCATCTTCAAAACCAAACCGTCCTTCCCTCCGCGAAAAGGATTGGCTAGCGTTCCGGCCAGACAACCTGGAAACCTGAATTCGTGCCAAACACCAACCAACCCTTCTTAAATGGCAACAGCGCCAACCGCCTGATTTTGGCACTCATTTTGGCAGTGGCGGCCTTGCTACGCTTTCAGAACCTGGACAGGACGAGCCTTTGGTACGATGAAGCCGTCAGCTGGAGCCAGTCCAAGGGAACCATCGCGGAGCTGTTGACCGCCGTTGCAGCTGACAATTATCCGCCACTGCATAATATTTTGCTCTGGCTGACGATGCCCTTGGCAGGTGACAGTGAAACAGCATTGCGCTTGCCATCCGTGCTGTTGGGCGTTCTTGCCGTCTGGCTAATCTTTCTGACTGGCAAGACGCTGGCCGGAAACACCACTGGCCTGCTTGCTGCCGCTCTCCTGACCGTCTCACCGTTCCACATCTGGTATTCGACAGAAGCCCGCATGTATGCCCTGCTGGCAACATGCGGGCTCGCCTTTCTGCTTCTGGTTCTGAAAAACCTTGAAAGGCCATCGGCCTGGCGGCTGGTGGCGCTTGGAGTGGCTGGAGCCCTGTTCCTCTACAGTCACATCTACGCCCTTCTGGGCTTCGCATCCGTTGGTGTGGTCTGCGGCATCCTGGCATTGACCGGCATTTTGAAATCCGGCCGCATCAGTCTCACCAATGCGGTTCTTGTCTGCCTTGCAATGGCAGCGAGCGGGCTTGCCTTTTTACCTTGGTTGATCATCCTGGCGATGCGAGCAAGGTCGGTGGCCGAAGAAGGCTTCTGGATTGCTTATCCTGATCCGACGTTTCTCATCAACATCGCTTTCAGCATAGCCGGGTCGCTGCCATTGTTCTGGGTACTGGCAGGTTTGGCTATCGCCAGTCTCCTGACCGTCGTTCACATGCCAGGCAGGTACTTCGGCAAACCGCAAAGTGCGGACGCAATCCTCGTTTGCTTTGCCTACACCGTTGGGCCACCGCTTTTGGCCTATCTCTATTCCATAAGCGTGCAGCCGATCCTTTTTGATCGATACCTGATCGCGGCATGGCCAGGGCTTGTCCTGCTCGCCTCGGTAACAGCCCAGCGCCTGGCGCCGCAGGTTGCACCGATCGCATTGTTTGCTGCCGCGATATGGTTGAGTTTCCCCGAATTGAAATTCACGCTGCTGGAGAGAATACGCCCCGAATGGCGCCTGATTGCACGGGACTATCTGGAACAGAAAGCCGATGGCGATCATCTCTTGCTGTTCAAGGGATTTGCCGCACCGGCGCTGTCTTATTACCTGCGCGACCCCAACACCTTCACGCCAGTTGAGACAATTGCCGAAATAAACAAGGGCACCGCTGATGCCCGATGGCTATTGATCGTCCACACAAGCAGTGAGGAACTAAGCAAAGCGCAAGAAGCCTTTGCCCCGCGGGAAGGCACTCCGGCAGCCAGGCGCTTTGGCTGGGGAGCCAGTGGCCTGACACTTTTGGAGCGAGGCCCTGTCGAATAATCTCACTCGCCTGGATGCAAGTCGCAAAACAACCAGAAACAGACAGCAATAGCCGCAAGTACCCCTGCACCAATTGCAACTTCCAGCAAAAGCCCAAGCAGGGAAACGCCGAGAAGCAGGGCGACAAGCAGGAAGATGCCAACGAACCAGAGGTCTGCTGTCAGTATACTGATTGTGAAGTCGACAGCCTCCGCCAGACGCAGCAGAAACGGATCCCGTTCTTCTGATTTATCGTTTTCCGACATCGCCAGCTTTCAGTTTTCCCTTTTACCACAAGGTCATATGGGGGTACCGCAGGCGATAAAAAGATCAAATAACAACCCATTCAGATTTTTTCATCGACATTTTATCGATAAAATGTCAGCATAAATTCACTTGCTATCAAAACGCTAATTATCGGCATGGAATCGCGTGTTCCTTAAAGCCGGCAGCATCAGAGGGAAGATCATGACAGCCAAGTGGGATTTCTGGATCGACCGTGGCGGCACCTTTACCGACATCGTCGGCAGGTCACCGTACGGCACGCTGCATCCGCACAAGGTGCTCTCCGAAAATCCGGAAGCCTATCGCGATGCCGCCATTCAAGGCATCCGGGAATTGCTTGGTGTGGAAAAAGGCGCGACTATTCCCTCGGACAAGATCGCGACCGTAAAGATGGGCACGACCGTTGCCACCAACGCACTTCTGGAGCGCAAGGGTGAGCGAACAGCTCTGTTCATCACGAAAGGCTTTCGGGATGCACTCGAGATCGGCTACCAGGCGCGACCGCATATTTTTGCCAAGGAAATCATAAAGCCTGAGCTGCTCTATGAGAGCGTCCACGAGATCGTCGAACGTGTCCGCGCCGATGGCGAACTGGAACTCGCACTGGACGAAGGACAGGCCCGTAGTGCAATGCAGGCCGCTTGGGATGACGGCATTCGCTCCATCGCAATCGTGCTGATGCACGCTTACGCCTATCCGGCCCATGAACAACTTCTGAAAAAGATTGCTGAAGACATCGGCTTCCCGCAGATCTCGGTGTCCCATGAAGTGTCACCGCTGATGAAGCTGGTGGGACGCGGCGACACCACTGTGGTCGACGCCTATCTGTCACCCATTCTGCGCCGCTATGTGAACCAGGTACAGGAAGAACTGGGCGAAGGTCCGCGGCTGATGTTCATGCAGTCTTCCGGAGGTCTCACCGCTGCAGACCTCTTCCAGGGCAAGGACGCAATCCTGTCCGGCCCGGCCGGAGGTGTTGTCGGCGCAGTCGAAACCTCACGTATGGCCGGTTTCGAAAAGATCATCGGTTTTGACATGGGCGGCACGTCTACAGACGTCTGTCACTACGACGGCGACTACGAACGCGCATTCGAAACGGAAGTCGCCGGTGTGCGCATGCGCGCTCCGATGATGATGATCCATACGGTTGCAGCTGGCGGCGGTTCGATCCTTCATTATGCCGACGGCCGCTTTCAGGTGGGCCCCGATTCAGCCGGGGCAAATCCGGGTCCGGCCTGTTACCGACGCGGCGGGCCTCTCACCGTTACAGACGCCAACCTGATGACAGGCAAACTGGCACCGGAATTCTTTCCGAAGATCTTTGGCCCGGACCAGGATCAGCCGCTTGACGGCGATGTAGTTCGCAAACGTTTCACGGATCTGGCTGTGCGCATTGGCGATGGACGCACCCCGGAAGATGTTGCAGACGGCTTCTTGAAAATCGCCGTCGAGAACATGGCCAATGCCATCAAGAAGATTTCGGTCCAACGCGGCTACGACGTGACCGAATACGCGTTGACCTGCTTCGGTGGCGCTGGTGGCCAGACCGGCTGCCGCGTTGCTGACAGTCTTGGCATGAAGACCGTCATTCTGCACCCGTTCTCGGGCATCCTGTCGGCATACGGCATGGGACTGGCTGATATCCGCGCAGACCGGCAACAGGCCGTCGTCAAGACACTTACGGACGATTTGATCCCTGAACTGCAGGCTCTTCGTGATCAGCTTGCCAGCCAGACGGAAGCGGAACTCGACAGGCAGTCGATCACTGCCGCCGCGCGCCGCACGACCGCAACCGCGCATTTGCGTTACGACGGCACGGACACGCCGCTACCGGTCCCCCTCGGGTCCGTCTCTGAAATGCGGGCAGCCTTCGAGGATGCACACAAGAAACAGTTCGGCTTTGCCTATGAGAAAAAGCCGGTCGTCGTTGAAGCACTGGAAGTCGAAACGGCCGGTGGCGGCGCCGGTCTCACCGAGCCGGATCTGACATTGGCCACAGGGACGCCCTCCCCGGCAACCTCCACAAGCATTTACTCCGAAGGCACCTGGCACAAGGCCGGTATCTTCAAACGCGAAGTGCTGAAACCGGGCATGAAGGTGACCGGACCTGCGGTGATCATCGAACCACATGCCACGATCGCGGTTGAAGACGGCTGGCAGGCAGAGATCAATTCAAAGGATCACGTGATCCTGAAGCGTATCGTGCCGTTGAAACGCGCAGAAGCCATTGGAACGCACGCTGACCCCGTCATGCTCGAAGTGTTCAACAACCTGTTCATGTCTATCGCGGAACAGATGGGGGTCACCCTTCAGAACACCGCATACTCGGTCAACATCAAGGAACGTCTTGATTTCTCTTGTGCCGTCTTCGACGCAGATGGCGCCCTGGTTGCCAACGCACCACACATGCCGGTTCATCTGGGGTCCATGGACCGTTCGGTGGAAACGGTCATCAAGCTCAACAAGGGCAAGATCAAGCCGGGCGACGTGTTTGCATTGAACGCCCCATACAACGGTGGCACGCACTTACCGGATATCACAGTTGTGTCGCCGGTCTTCGATGATGAAGGCAAGGAGATCCTTTTCTGGTCGGCGTCCCGTGGCCACCATGCTGATGTCGGCGGCTCCGCCCCTGGCTCCATGACGCCGCGCGCGACCAACGTGGACGAGGAAGGTGTTCTGTTCGACAACTTCAAGATCGTCGACGAAGGACGTTTCTGCGAACAGGAACTGGTTGAGCTTCTGACCAACCATCCCTACCCCGCCCGCAACCCGCATCAGAACGTCGCCGATCTGTCCGCACAGATCGCGGCAAACGAAAAGGGTATCCAGGAACTTCGGAAGATGGTCACCCATTTCGGACTGGACGTGGTCCAGGCCTATATGGGGCACGTCCAGGACAACGCGGAAGAAAGCGTTCGCCGCGTGATCGAGGCGCTGAAGGACTCCGAATACGAGTACCCGACTGACCAGGGCTCTGTAATCAAGGTCAAGATTACCGTCGACAAATCAAAGCGCGAGGCAACGGTCGACTTTACCGGGACCTCGGGCGTCAAGCCGAACAACTTCAATGCGCCGGAACCTGTGACCCGTGCGGCAATCCTTTATTGCTTCCGGGTGATGGTAGACGGCGACATTCCGATGAACGCCGGCTGTCTCAAACCGATCAACATCATCATTCCGGATGACTGCATGTTGCGGCCTTCCTATCCGGCTGCGGTCGTGGCGGGCAACGTGGAAACGTCCCAGCATGTCACCAATGCCGTCTTCGCAGCTCTTGGTGCCATGGCCAATGCTCAGGGAACGATGAACAACCTGACATTTGGCAACAACACGTATCAGTACTATGAAACCATCTGTTCCGGCTCGCCGGCAGGGCCTGGCTTCAATGGTACGGATGGTGTCCATACCCACATGACCAACTCCCGGCTAACCGACCCAGAAGTATTGGAGTTCCGTTTCCCGGTTCTCCTGGAGGATTTCCACATCCGCAAGGGGTCCGGTGGCAAAGGCAAGTTGTCAGCGGGTGACGGCACCAAGCGGACCTTGCGTTTCCTTGAGAAAATGGACTGTGCGATCCTGGCGTCCCACCGTACTGTTCCGCCGAAAGGATTGGACGGTGGCAGCGACGGCGAACTCGGCCGCACCGAAGTTCGGCGGCTGAATGGCGAGATCCAACAACTGGAGGGCTGTGATCAGACGGTTCTCGAGGCAGGAGAAGCGGTCACCGTCATCACGCCCACGGCGGGTGGTTGGGGCCACGCCTGATCCAAATTCCAATAGATCGAAGAAAAAGAACGGCCATCTGATTGGGTGGCCGTTTTTTTGTTGCTCCGCCGCAGGTTTGCACATCGTCACTTCTACCTATACGAGAATTATTCTTTCTCTCAGGGACAAAGTTTACCGTTTTTTCAATCTGAGTCCGCCTAAACTGACACAACCTCAACTCTGCCGCTGCCCATGGCGACGAGAAACTCGGGCTTTTGAGATATGTTTGCATCAAATCCCATTGCAACTTCGGTTGCCGCGAAAATTCTAGCACTGGTTGCCTTCCTCAGTCTTGGCCTGCTTGTTGTGGCCACAGTCGCCATCATTCAGATGGGTTTAATCGGGAAGGAACTTCAAAACATTGCGGATAAGGATATTCCACTCACGCAAGCAATCAGTCAGGTTGCCAATCATCAACTACAGCAGGCAGCGGTGATTGAACGGATCATGCGCGTGTCCGGCCTGACCTCCGGCGAAGATGCTGAATCAACCGCTGCCTTGAAATCCACTTTGGCCGCACTGAACGAACAGGTTTCCGATGAAATTCTGAAAGCGGAAGCACTCGCCCTTTCGGCGCTGGAAAAGTCGGCATCCGACACGCAACGGGACGAGTTTTCCCAAACGCTCGAACAGCTCAAACGCATCGAGAATGAGTATCAAACCTATTCTGCAGAAATAGCTGGTATCTTGGCGAAGATCGAACAGAACAACCTCTCTGATGCGAGCACCCTTCTCGTTGAGTTGGAAAAGGAACAGACTCGCCTCGACCATGAACTGGTGTCGCTACTCACCGAGATCGAGCGTTTTACGCAAACAGCAGCGTCATCTGCAGAAGAACATGAGAAACAGGCCTTTCAGCAAATCGCGATCACCGCGGCGCTGACTTTGATTTTGTGCCTTGTCGGCTCAGTCCTTTTCGCCAGATATCTGATTTCCCGTCCCTTGCACCAGGTCACCGCAGGCCTTCTGGAGCTCGCTAGAGGCAACACGGATGTGGAAGTCAATGTACGCACGAATGACGAAATCGGTCAGGTGGCAAGCGCATTCGAAACCTTCCGTGAAAACACGATCGAGATGAAGCGCCTGCAGGAACAGGCTCGCGAAGAAGAAATGCAGGCAGAAGCGGATCGTCGCGATACAAGATTGCGGTTGGCCGACGAGCTTGAAAGGCTCCTGATGACCAGCTGCGACACAGCGGTTTCTGCATTGAGTGAACTTGCGTCCGGTGCCGACGAATTGGCGCGCAACAGTCATGAGACCATTGAAAGGTCCAACACGGTTGCCGCTGCAGCCGAACAGGCCACAGCATCGGTCCAATCTGTTGCATCCGCGTCTGAGGAACTGGCGAGTTCAATTCACGAAATCAGCCGCCAGATTACACTCGCGAATTCCTCCACCTCTCGTACATCTGAACAGGCTGAAGTTTCCGGAGAGACAGTCGGAAAACTGTCTACATCGGCAGAGGAGATCACGGATGTCCTGAAACTGATCAGCGACATTGCTGCCCAGACCAATCTGCTGGCCTTGAACGCAACTATCGAAGCAGCGAGAGCTGGCGAAGCAGGCAAGGGATTTGCCGTCGTGGCTTCTGAAGTAAAGGCGCTTGCCACGCAAACCGGACAGGCAACCGATCAGATTGGTTCACAGCTGAGCGGTGTCCAGTCCGGGGCGGCAACCTGTTCTGATGCAATTACCACGGTTGTCAAAGCCATGATGGAAATTCGCGAACAGATTTCCGGAATTGCCTCTGCGATTGAAGAGCAAAACGCAGTTACGTCAGAAATAGCCAAAAACGCGCATCAGGTCGCGCAAGGCAGTGCCGACATTACCTTCAATATCTCCGAAGTGAACCAGGCAGCGCAGGTATCCGGCGACAGGGTGCAGGAAGTCGTGGGAGGCATTCAGAACATCTCCTCCCAGATAACGACAATTCGCGACGGGTTGGGCGATTTTCTCGGTCACCTGCGCGCAGCTTGACAACTGCTTGCCACGCTCTCCGGAACACTAGCCAAAACGACTGACCGCTGCCCCGTGTCCGCAACGCGGACACGGGGATCTGGAACCATCCGGGTTCCAACTCCCGTTCCTGCGGTTAATCCGTGCAGACCAGATAATTCCAAAAGACCGATCTGTCGCTTGCCGGACCAATGCAAAGCTCGATACAGATCTTTTCGGGAACCCGTCTCTTCAAGATCTTCACATTGTTCATGGGAAATCTCAGCGACCCTTGCTCCACCAGGAGCAGAACGCGGTTGCGCGAGAGACCAAGCCCTTTTGCAAGGACCTTATCCAGACGAACCTGGACGTGATCCGAATTCAGGATTGTCAGTGCCACAGTGCAGGCATCTGCACAATCGCCGGCAACCATTCGTCGTTTCAGGCTGAAATCAGTGCCCCCCTTGCCTCCGCCTCTCCCTTTGGTGTTGCAGGCGAAGGTGCTCGCCACTCCCTCATCGTTCCGCTGCAAGGCTTCCATGAGTTCTGCCGAAAGGCTGCTCACGGCTCGACGTTCAAAAATGGCCCTGTTCCATCTGCTTCCACAGACATCGCAACGATAGATCAGCCAGGCGTCAAGCTGGCTTCCATTCGCGTTCAACCGGAATTTGCCCGTCGAACCAAAAGGCTTCACAAATCCGCATCGTTGGCAGGGACGCTTTATTCTAGGTGTCTGAGAACGGACAACGGACCATTCCATGTTCAATATAGACGACATTCCGTGGGTCTTCCTCGCACGGGAAGTCCGTCACAGGCAGTCGGGACGGCCGGACAGCGTCAGCTATCGGCACTCAGTCTGGCTGGAAGCTTTTTCGAAATGTATGCAGTGAACCGAAACAGGATCAGATGCGCATGGCCAAGCCACACCGGCCCCGATCCGCCGCCAGGACGAACAAAGTTCATGACGCATTCGAGCGAATGCATGGCGGGATCGATGACCGGTCAGAGTGTTGGCAAAACAAACGTCCAAATTGAAACAGATGAGCCTCGATAGCGCTTACGAAAATGACAAGCAAGCTCAACTTGGAGTTTCGACGAGACGTCGTTTGAATTGTGTTCAGGTGTTGCGCGCCTGCAAAGCCAGAGCGACCAGTGCAGGCCTCAGTTCAGACGGATCTTCCAATGGATCTGCAAACCAGAGACGTTCAACCTTATCTCCAGCCACAAGATCAACGCCTTCGGGATCCAGACAGGCAAGCCGCCAATTGGCCTCTCCGGCCTTCAGCAAATTCTGCGCATAAAGTTTCACCGCATCCCTATGGTCTGCGTTCATATGCGCAACCGCTCCGGCTTCCATTGAAGACCAGTCACCAGGCGAACTAACTTTTGCCAATAAGTCCTCTTCCTCCAATTCAAAAGCCTTGCCAAAGCCTCCATTCAGGCTGGCCCTGGAGAGCTCCAACCTGAAAAAGGAAAAGTCTCCGAAATCGACATAAAGTTCGGCTTTGGGATGACGAGAGAGGTAACGGTTGCGCAACCGCTCATGATCCGAACTTCCTCTCGATATCTTCAGTGCCTTGCAGAAAAGAGAAATTCTCGGATGAGCGAGCGGATCGCCTTTTCCAGGTTCGCCCAACAATAGCGAACATGAAGGGTTCTCCAGAATTGCCGCCGTGTGTCCGGACAATGTACTTGTGAGGATGACAGGTGCACCATCCAAATCGGTCGCCACCGCAACCCGACTGGCAAGTGGATGCCGCGTTTCGGCTTCGAGCACCGCCAAAGCACCAAACCTCGCGGTTCTGATCAACTCCTTGGCCAATCTTCTGGCTTGATCATCGGTCGGCCGGATTACTGATTTCGGTTCTTTTTCCAGGCTCACGGCCCCTCCAAGTTCTGTTTTCTGTCGGCGCAGACAATTTGCATTCCACGGTTTTCGCCTTCCCCCCGAATTCTGAACGTCAGATGAACAGACATCTCAGAACCGGTTCAGGGCGCCTATGCGATTGTCTCACCATCAGATACGGCGCCAATCGAGAACAGCGCCTGCCTTTGGAGAAAACCAATGAAGACCATGAGCAAACGTCTTGTTGCCGCCGCCCTCACGGGCGCCCTTCTTTTGCCGACCTTCGCGGCTGCTGAAGCCGGCTCGCGCAACGGTTGGCGTGACCACCGTGGCGGCCACCACCATAACCAGAGACACAATAATCGAAATCATAACCGACACAAAAACAATGATAATCTTGGCGCGGCTGTCGCGGCAGGTGTCATCGGCCTCGCTGCAGGAGCAATTCTGCTGGGTGCTACCCGCCAGCCGAGCTACGCAGGCCCGCCGCCGGTAAATCACTACCCGCCGGCTCCCTATCCCGGTCGCGTCAACACGGCCATCGGTTATCAGCCGTGGAGCCCAGCCTGGTACCAGTACTGCTCTTCGAAATACCGGTCGTTCAACCCGTCGACCGGTACCTATACCACCTACCAGGGTGAACAGCGTTTCTGCCAATAAGCTTGCGCCCGCCTGGTGGTACTGAAGAACTCGTGGCAACAAACGACCGACCGGCCGAACCGGTCACCCGTTTGTTGTCATTCTTTTCAGAAGGGTCATGCTCCAAGGGAACTGAACAGCCTCGGTGGGCAAGTGCAACCAGGTTGTTTCGTTCAATCAGCCTGTTTGCATCAATCCGCCATGGTTTCAATTGAAGCGAAGCCTTCCGGCGCAGCACCGAAATCGAACGGCGTTTCGACTTCAATGACCTTGTCGGGATAAAATCCATTGAACCTTGTGCGAAGCGACAAGCTGTAGGCACCGATATGGCCAATCTCGATCCAGTCTCCCGTGTCGACAGTCTCTGGCAGCCAGAAAGGCCTGGAAAGAATATCAACGCTGTCGCAGGTTGCGCCGCAGACCTTGAAGGGAACAATCTTGTCGGGCTGACCAGCCCGTGTTTTGCGAGCCGGGTCCGGAATGAAACGAGCCGGCAGCGTTATCTTTCCGGTCCAACTGTCGGAAAGAGACGCCCAGATGCCATCATTGATGTAAAGGCGCCGCCCCTTCTTCAACAGCACTCTGACAATGAGAGAGATCGATCGGGCCACAATCACTCTGCCTGGCTCGGCGACAAGCGGCAGGTCATCAAATTGCCAATCAGCGATATCGGCTTTCAACTGCCCCATCAATTCCACGAGCGAGGGCATCTCAGGCGCTTTGCGGCGCGGATCGTGACCATAAACGGCCGGAAACCCTCCCCCAACGTCAAGCTCCACAACGGGAACGCCAGCACGTGACCTGATCCAATCGGCAGAAGCCAGCGCTCGCTCATAGGTTTCCGGTTCTTCGATCTGGCTTCCAACGTGAAAACACAATCCGCATTTGAACCCGATACGGTCGATCCGTTGCAGCAACTCAACGGCGTGACCTGGAGCCGCGCCAAACTTCTTCGACAACTCGTAAGCAGCATGCCCCTTGGTGGCGATACGAACGAAGAGTGTGATCGTTCCAGGATCTATATCAAGGGCCCTAACAACACGCAGGATCTTCGCGACTTCGTCTTCGTGGTCGAGCGAAAGGGTTCGAATACCGTAGGTTTCCAAAGCTAGCCGAATGTCCGACTGTGCCTTGATAGGATGCATGTAAAGCATCTCAGCCTTCGGCGCTGCCTCTTTCACCGCGGCGAACTCTGCAGGCGATGCGACATCGAAACAACTGATCCCGGCCTTTGCCAGTGCCTCAAGGACAAATGGCTCACCATTCGTCTTGACCGCGTAAGCCGTCTTGCCGGGGAAGAGCGACTGGAATTGCTGTGCGTCATGCCTGAGCACGTCCGGCCGGAAACAATACACAGGCTGATCGGGACGAAGATCCAAGGCGGCGTCAATAGCTGTTTTATAACGTTCCATCAGTCCTTCCGGCGTTAGAAGTCATCGAATAGAAAGGAACAAGCTTGAGGCTGATTTGCAAGCCGGGATTGGGTTATTGGCAGATAATGTAATTACAGCTCTTGCCGTGGCATCCGATATCGAGATGGAAGTGAGACTTGTGATTTGGGTCTGCATCGGGGCCGAGAACGGTGGTGAACCTTTTACAGGCCGCCTTGTGTATGGCGGACAGGAAGCTTCCGCTCTGCGTGTTGCGCGCCCAATCCTTTTCAACTGAGATCTCAGTACCGTCACTTAATCGGAAGGCCACAATATCAATGGCTTTGCCAAGCGCATGTTCGGAGAGCTTTCCATCTGGAAGATTGTTTCGTCGGCGACACTGATATCCAGGGCCTGTGAGAAACTCGGACACTGGTTTCCCGAACTGTGCTTGTGCAATGGGCAAGACATCTTCAATCACCCACGCTGTAAGTGACGTCGCAAAACCGCACGATAGCGTGGCTTTCATCGGGAAGGTCACTTCGGCATCCTCGCCACGTAACCCAGAAAGGTTGACAGGTACGGTGATCCCGCATTCCTCATCACCTTGATCCCCTTGCATGGGAGCAAGTTGTTCAAACGTAGCACCCGGAATATCGCAAGTTGCCGGTGTAGAGAATTCGCCCGCAGAAGCTTTTCTGCCACTGTCGTCCGGCCCTGCCAAAAGCTCTTCCGGAAGAGTAGCTGGTTTGATCGCCGGCACATCCACCCCCTCGATGAATTGCGAATTACCGAGGCCTGGAAGCGGCTTTTCCTGCGGCAATGGAGGATTTGCGTAAACATCCAAAGGCAGCAGGCAACACAACGCGAGAGCAGTACAAATCGACACGACGTTTAAGTGCATTCCCAACTCCGCACATTGTACTTGCCAGCGCCCCTCATGATTGATCAACGCTTGTCCTGCGTCTATGGTTGCATGACCCCAAAAGTGGATGGCTCCCCATGACTTTAGAACTCTTTTTCGCCTATGTGATTGCCACATTGATCGTCCTCGCCATCCCGGGTCCGACGATCATGCTTGTTGTCAGCTATGCTTTGACCCAGGGACGCAAGTCTGCGGTTGCCAGCGTATTGGGTGTTGGCTTGGGGGACGCGACAGCAGCTGCTGCGTCGCTGATGGGTCTCGGTGCCATTCTGGCGACGTCTGCAACAGCATTCACCGTGCTCAAATGGGTAGGGGCGATCTACCTGGTCTGGCTTGGTCTGAAAATGTGGAGAAGCCGGCCAACTGCACTTGGGCCGCATCAGGTTGCCGATGTTCCCCCCAGAAAAATATTCTGGCATGCATATGTGGTCACAGCGCTCAATCCAAAAGGCATTGTTTTCTTTATGGCTTTCCTGCCACACTTCATCGCACCTCACGCCCCAGTTGTCCCGCAGCTCACACTTCTGGGAACGACCTTCGTCGCATTGGGTGTTTTGAATGCAGCTGTTTACGCCTATGCAGCAGCAGCCCTCGGTCAAAAACTGAGAAGTCCTTCCCTGCTTAGACTGGTAAACAAGGTGGGCGGCGCATTCCTGATCTCCGCTGCGGCGATGACAGCAACATTGCAGAGATCTGCGAACTGAAAAAAATCAGCGACTTGATGCGAAGGGAATGTTCTTTTTCGACCGTACGGCTTCCGCTTCGGTTTTTTCTTCTTCAGTTTTCAAACCGAAATTAGCACCGGATTGCTTCAAGGTTTCGAGTGATCTCCGTGCGCCATCTTCACTAAGCGCTGCATAACGCTGGATGGCAGCATTCAGCTCCAATCCGCCAATGCGCAACCGCCTGGCCCTCATCGTGAGGATATCCTTGTAGGCTTCGGCCGTAACGCCGTTCGCCTTGCAAAGAATTATCAATGGCTTGTCGCTTGCGCTGAACAAGAGCTGGGATACCGCACTGGGCGGCAGATTGCTTACCTTAGCAAGCAACATCCCCAGCTCCGCTGTTCGATCCGAACGGGCGAACAAGGTCACGGCATCATCGATTTTGGTCTTCTTGCTCACCACGTCACGGATCAATGCGTTGGATTGTTCACGTGCCTCTTCAAGCTTGTGCGCACGAGCGGCCACTTCGGTAGCGGCACGTTCAGCCAGGAGCTGAACAAGCGTGCTGTCGGCACCGAGTGCACTGACCCTTTCTTTCAACTCTTCTGTCAAGAAAGGCAGCAAGGCATGAGCAGCTGCATCCGGCAAGTCGGTGCGGTTGATCAAGGCAGCCTGGATTGCTTCACTCGATCGGGCTTTTTCCACCAATTTCAGGAAGGATGCATCAGCGAACTCTGCACCCTGGTTTTCAGCGACTTTACTTAAAACCGCCGTATCCCCCCGATCCACCAATACAGTGGTAACTGCCTTGTCGACGGTTTCACGCCCGGCAATTGCCCCCAGATGCTCCATCGACGCAGAACATGCGATCTCGACCAGGTCTGCTGAGGTGAGTGCAGGTGAGTTTTCCAGAACCGGGCCGGCAACCGGAAATTCATCCTGTGCGAGCTTCACCATCAGTTCACGAGGAGCGTCTTTCTCCTTGCAAACTCGTTTGGACAGAATGATCCTGGTTTCTTCCTCCAGCTGTCCGAGAACTTTGAGAACAATGTCGCCAAATAGCAGGCTGATCTGCTCGTCACGGTCGTCACCGGAGTTCACGAACAGGTCCGTCAGCATGCTGACCAGGCTTTTGCGCCCTCCAGCACTTGTGTCCCTCGCCAGATCAGCAAGTTTTGCAAGATTGATCATCGACACTCCGGCGCGACAGTCGCGTAAGCCTCGACATTATCAGCAGGCCCTTAACATTAAGCTACCGTTGATTGCCGCATAACCTGGAGAAACGGCCAGCAGCAGGAAGGCCTCCCCACAAATAATTCGACGCGCCAAATAATTATTTACAACCCTGGATCGCGCCTCCAGGACAAATTAGTTCTGTTTTTTCGCAAAAGGCAGTGAACGTTTCCAATCAAGGCTTTACTTAATGCTTCCTCAACAAACACAACCCTGGAATGCAATTCTCCGCTGCGCTGCAGCATCTTTTTTGCTTCGCTTCGGCATTATGCTGACTTAGTATCACCCCGTCAGAAAGAGGTAATCGGGAGCGGACATATGACCCTTGTACGGAACCTGAACATGATTGCCTTCCTAGCAGCCTTTGCGTTTTTGGCTGCAATTGTAGTTGGTGCAATCTGAACCAAACGGCAAGAAATCAAAGAAAACGAGCTGCGCCGAGCAGACAGCAGGACAATTCAACAAACAATTTTAGATTCCCGGCGTAGTCGGCTGCACCAGAAGGTGCAGCCGCCGAAGACGCTGTGCTGATTCCAGAATTGATCGCCCGTACGGGTGTCGAGGTTGAGAAATAGCGCCCGATCGTACTGGAGACTGGGCAATTGCCGCAGCTGCCCAGACACAACCAAAAATTTCACTTCGCAGGAAGCCTGTTGCATTCCGCAATTTCATACACTGGAATATCAGGCCTCAACACAGGTTCCGCTCATGCGGCTAACTCTATCGTTTGAGCCAGTGCTGCGTCACGGTTTTCCGGTTCGATCATCAATTGATCTGCCGCGATCATTGTCACATCGGAGATGCCGATAAAGCCAAGAATATGCTTCAGGTAATTTCCGGCAAAGTCGATCTCTGATCCTATTTTGGTTCCACCAGAGGCAATGATGACGTAAGCCTTTTTACCCTGAAGCAGACCGACAGGTCCGTTCTCAGTGTACTGAAACGTCTCTCTTGCTCGCGCGATCATATCAACCCAGGCTTTTAGCGTAGCCGGAATAGAAAAGTTGTAAACAGGCGTCCCAATTACGATGGTGTCTGCCTCCTTCAATTCTCCAACAAGCGTGTCGGACAGAGCAAGCACCATTTTTTGTTCTGCACTCCGTGCAGCAGGATCTGTAAAAGTCGCGCCAATCCACTCTTCGCTCAGGAACGGTACCCCTTGGGAAACATCGCGAGTAAGGACTTTTGCATCTGGTGATTTTGCCAGCAAACGAGTCACGAAGGTCTGCCCAAGGTCACGCGTCACTGAACCGACGGTACGTGCTGAGGCATTGACATGCAGAATTGATTTCAACGGTGAGGACATCTTGATCTCCAAAGTTTCAAAACCGGCATCGGCGTTTGTTCGTTAATTGGAGATAGTTTTGATATTTTCGAATAACTAGCATCAAAATAGTGAACAGTATGTCAAGTTAACGAACAATGCCTTTTTGAGAATTCAAGCCCCCCATCTAATTCCCGACAGAAGCTTGTAGAGGCCAGCCAACGCCAACGCCCCCACCACTGTGTTAATCACCTTGCCTTTGACGCTGGACGTTCCTTTTCGCAGATCACGCAGAAAGTGCATGTCCTTCTGCGCTTCGATGGTGTTCTCGATATCGACGCCGAGCGCCTTGAGCACTTCTTGGGCTGCTTCCCGACCGCCTTCTTTGCCACCTTCACGGGCAATTTCCCGCATCTGATCTTCGTTCACTGCACGCCCCCTGCGAAGCCCTGTTTGATTTCGTCGTACCACCGGCCGCACCGCATCACGCGGGCATTGGCGCGGCCAAGCGCCTGGTCTGTCCGGATCAAGGCTACGTCCAGCGGCTCCCCGATCTGAACGCCGGACGCTTCTTTCCGCCGGCAGTCTTCCGGATAACCCGGAAGCTCTTTGGTGACTTCCACTTGTGCCGACAATGCGGCGGCAGTTCGCAACCGCTCGTCATTGGTTGCGCAAGCGGTCAAAAAGATCAGGCTGCAAAGTGCAGCCATCCCCAACGGTCGAAACATAGTGTTCCAACTCCTGTGCTGCGGCTTCCGCTTCCGCGTTGGCCTGATCGATAAGAGAGAGAAAACGCCGGTTTGCCCGTTCCGTGACAACCTTCCGGCGTTTCAGTTCTTCAAGCTGCACCCGGGCTGCGGTCAATTCCGCGTCGGCCACATACTCGACAACGGCCCGGCGAACCGCGCTCGACTTGTCGACCTTGTGCCAAACAAAAAAGCCGCCCAGAACGGCGGCAATGGCGAGGGCAGCACACGCGGTGCGGCTTTGGAGCATCCAGGCAATCACCGGCATTACCTCAGCCCTTCCAGGCAAAGCGAATGCTCGGCCGCGCGGCGGTTCACAAGTCCTCGGATCGTCCGGCCGCCTGCCTTGTTGAACCATTTGGCTGCGTTACAGGCGCCGCGCACGTCCCCGGCATCGAGACGCTTGCGCGCAGTCGACCGGCAAAAGCCTCCTACCCCAATGTTGTAGGTGAGGCTGACGAACGCGACATAGGACTTTGCGGGAATGGCATCCGGCCGCTTGAGGCACTTTCTCATTCCGGCTTCATGCCGCTGCAACGAGGCCAACAGCTTTGCGTCACACTCGGCCTTTGTGTGCTTGTCCCCAAGCTTCACCCCGAGCGTTTCGCCGTAACAGACGGTTGGAACACCTACAACGTCCCGGTATGCCGTCAGGCGCAGACCTTCCCAGGCACCAACCAGCGCAATAGCAGCCGCGCCGATGCCGCCGACAAGGCGGGTTTTACGTCCCATTGTTCATGTTCCTTTGTGCGAGAAGCCGGGCCACGAACGCGGCCGACACCGTGAGCGCCGACAGGGCTGCAAGTAAGCCCGGCGCAATGAAGTCGCCCAGAAAGGGCAACGCCACTTCCGCACCAGAGAGCAGCGCAGCAAGCAGCATAAGGCGCACGCTCCAAGCCCTTTGCAGGATCGCGCGCCAGTCTGAAACCAGTTTCATTGGACTGCCTTTCAGGCATAAAAAAACCGCCTCAAGAGCGGTGCATGTTTCATGCTGGTCGATCCGGTCAGAGCTGCAAGGAACTCTGCCAAAGCGTGTCAACTTCTTCAGGCGTGAACCCGAGGGTTGCGGAAAGAGACACGACAAGCGGGTGCGTTCGGTTGAACTCCGCCGCATACTCCCATTCAACTTGCGCCTTTTCACGTTCGGTAGGGTCGGCGCTGGCCGCAATCGCCGCTTCCACTTGAGAAAGAGAACGTCCGGACTGAAGAAGGCCAAGACGGAATTGCCGAGCGGTCAACGAAGGCAGCTGTTCGCGAAGCTCTTCGGGCGTCGGCGGCACCCATGCAGGTACAGCATTGCCGGCATCAAGCCAGTTGCGAACGGCCATCCTCACCAAATTTTCGTGCGAAAGGTCTTTTGGCTCTTGATAGACAGGCTTGCCTTTCAGTGCGGCCTCGCCAACAGAATATGCCACCTCCCAAGCTCTCAACCGCTGCGAATATTCGTCCCAGGCCTTATTCACCTGCTTTTGAAAAGCAGCCTTTTGCGCTTCTGTCTTTGGATTAATACCATAGGGGATCTCTTCAATTCCCCCATCGGGCCACTGAACCCGAAGCTTTATGATTGCACTCAGTTGCTGAACGTCTGTCACTGTGTGGTCAGTATCTGCGTGGGCTTCGATGCCAAGGATTTGGAGAATTTCCATTATGCCACCCGCTGGAAAATTTGGTTCTGATTGCTGTAGCTACGACCACGAGCGCGCCAGGTTCCGGACAATCCAGAGCCGGAACTCATCGAAAAATCGTACTGGTCGAAGCGCCGAACGGTGTAAGCCGCGTTTATGGTCGTGTTAGACGTGCCGTGTGCAACAAGCACCATTGTGCCAATCGGATAGTTTGTTTCACCCGATGAGCTTCCATCATAGACCAATCCAACCTTGTGAATGCCGCCGTCGTTCTCTTCAGCAACGAGTGCGTTCGCACTGTCGTCCCATCCCAAAAGACGGTCTGCACCACCGCTGTTCGCATCTTTGAAAACGATCCAAGCGTCGCCGCTATTGTCCGTGTTCACGTAAACGTAGCCGGTGGCGTAGACGTGACCGTTGACGGTCAGACTACCGCTGATCGTGCCCCCGATATCAGACCGCAGAAGCTGGCCCGACGTCAGACCGCCGACGGTCCCGGCGTCGTAGCTGGTTGAACCCTGCGGCCCTTCCGGACCCGTTGCACCAACCGGACCCACATCACCCTTGGCAGCAAGCAGGCCCCAATCATCCGGCGAAATGCTCGGGTTCTGACCGATGCTCACTCGCAACGAGATATAGGAAGATCCGTTGTAGGTGACCGTTTCGTCAGAATTGTAAGTATCGCCAGAAGTCCAGACACCGCGATAGCTCAACCCGGGGTCGCCCTGTGGGCCTTGCGGACCTTCCGCACCCGTTGGCCCCTGCGCGCCGGTATCACCTTTCGGGCCTTGGATGCCTTCCGGACCTTGCACACCCTGCGGCCCTTCCGGACCCTGAATGCCCTGCAAACCCTGCAGACCGCGTTCCCCTTTTGCCGCAACAATGTCCCACTCTGCGGCAACATCTTCCGGGGTGACCCCCGTATGAGCCGCCACGCAGATGAAGTAAGACCCGTCATGGCTGACCGTATCCCGCTCAACGTAAGCGGTTGCCACGTTCCACGTTCCACGGTGGTTCAGCCCGACAGGACCGGCCGGGCCTTGAATGCCCTGTGGCCCCTGCAAGCCCTGCGGTCCGCGCCCGAAGTTAACACCCGTCGACCAGGCGCCGACCGCGTTGGAGAGCTTCCAATAAACAATCCCCGCCTCGGTATCGAGAAACGACGTGTCTTTGGGTTCAGCGTCATAGGCCGCACGGTCGGCTGTCAGGCCGGTGAAATCCGGGTCAAATGACTTGCCAATCGGCCCCTCTGGCCCTTGCGGACCCTGCGGCCCAATCGGACCTTGTGAGCCAGTCGGACCGGATGGCCCTTCGGGACCGCGCGGACCTTCCGGACCTTGATAGCCGGTTGGGCCTCGCGGACCTTCATAGCCGAGCGGGCCGCGTTCCCCCTGTGGTCCCTGCGGACCGGCAGGGCCTTGCGGACCAGCCGGACCCGTGGGGCCTTGGTTGCCGACCGGGCCTTTTGGCCCTTGAGCCCCCGGCAGTGAAGCGATTTCAAGAACCTGCTGCAGCGTCGGCAAGTCCTGATTGTCGGCCGCATCAAGCGCGTTGATCATCCGCCGGCCTTTCAGGTCAAAGCCGCCGTTGACCTCGATCAGCGCCCGAGTGGCGACCGACTGCATGTTGATCGCCGTCCGGTCCATGGCGCGTTCCATCACTGCGGGGTCAATCTCACCGCCCGCCAGGCTGTAAGGCTGATCGTATTTGCTCACCAGCAGAACCGTCAGCGTTTCGCCTGCCTGCAATGCGCTGGCGTCAAAGAGCACGGTACCGGTGCCGAAGTTGCCGCCGGTAAAGTGCCAGTTGCCCGGGCTTTGCTGATACTGCCAAACGGTAATCACGCCGGTTGTTGTCCGGTGCGATACCTGCAGGTTGTTCTGGTCGACAAACTGGAATGGCAAGTCGACACGATCCGTCACGCCGTCGCCCGTGATCTGGGCGCGGCCTTCGGTCAAGGCTGCTACTGTCATGGAGTTCCCTGGTAAAATTTGAGATCAGAAATTGAGCCACGGTCACATTGGCGGCTCGAAAAGGCTCTCGCCGGATTGACCTGTTACGTTTATCCGCCAGATCCTTCTGGAAATCTTGTATCTGCAGGTCTCAGCAACTCTTTCAAGGTCTGGCTGCCGAGGTCTTTCCCTTCCCAATCAGGAAACTGCCGGTCAAAAGCCTCCTCCAGATTGTGCGCAGAACCAGAATCATTGCCTTTCGCCAGCGTCTCCGCGGCTTCCTCAGGACTCAGGCCATAGCCTTTTGTCAAAAGGGTCCACTTTTCAAACCTGTCGACAAGATTGCGTTCTCTTTTTGCCAACACAGCCGACTGCGGTGCCAACGCCAGAACCTTTGCGAGGTTTTCGTATGCTCGTAAAATGACTTCGGGTTCGTTGCTCCGAGTTCCCTTGCTCAAGGCGGCGGCATACCCCTCCGGAACAACGCCCTTCGTTTCCACAATCTTGAGTGCAAGTGTGTCCCGGTCGATTTCGCCATTATCCAGAAAGGTGAACGCCCGGTTCGCGTTCTTCTGGCGCTGCGGGCCCCGATCCCCTTCTTCAGAAGACAAGAGCCAGTTCGCAGCTTCAATGTTCGCGATATGCTCCTTTTTTGCCACTTCAAGCTGGCCGATCAGTCGTGTTTTCTGCCTTGGGTCAAGCAAACCGTTTGCTTCGATCTCGGATTTGTCGAACTGGCCAAAACTCGCCTCGATGCGGTGTTCGATCTTGCCAACTTCCCCAGCAGCAATCGCCGCTCTGCTTTTAACGGCATTTACCTGCATTCGGCCCAGTGTTTCACCAGGCAGCAGTTTCAGCCGTTCTGCCAGAACCTGGCTTTCGTCCGCAAACGCCTCCGGCCTGTCGGGACCATTGACGATCTCACCCACCTGTTCGAGCTCATTTCCTAAACCTTCCGGTCCTGCAAACTCTCGCCTTGCAAGTTCGTCGCCGATTGCTGGTAGCAGTTCTTCAAGCGGTCTTGTCTCAGCCCACGCCTCTGCCAGTGTCTCGCTTATTTTCGCATAGGCTGCCTTTTTGCCTACGGCCGGCAAGGGAGCAGCCGACAGCAACGTTCTTGCCTGTTCGAATGCTTCTTCGAGACCATCCGGGTTCTCGCTCACCTCTGATGCCAGCCGGATGCCTTCTTCTTCCAAACCCTGCTGGAAATAGCGTTCGTTTTCCCCCGCCTCAATTGCAGCAAAGCCGTTGATATAGCGGTCGCGCTGTGCCTCCACGTGGCGGTTGAACGCATCTCTTGAACCTGCAGGCAGTTCCTTGAGCGCCTGCTCTCTAGACTTTTCAAGATGAGCCATCATGGCCTCGGTGAAGCCGAAGCCGCCTGGTTGCGCCTGCCGCTGTTCCTCCGCAGCCCTTTCCTTCAACCTGGCGTCAAATTCCCGTTGAGCCATTTGAGCTTGAAAGTCCTCAATTCGCCTGCGTCTTTGAGCAGCGGTCTCGGCAAGATCACCGAAAGCCCCTGCCGAACGGCGGATTTGTTGTCCCAGCCCTGCCGCAGCTTCTCCAACCACGGTGTCAGCGACAACTTGCGGACTGCCAAAGCCCGGAAGGCTATCGGCACCATTGAATTTCTGCAATCTCGCCATTGTCAGTACCGTTTTGTCACCTGAATTTGAAAGCGCCGTTGTAGGCAGCATTGCCAAGCGTCGTGAATGCCTGGGTAACACCACCCAGCATGGCACCGGTGGCGCTGATACGCCCCGCGCGGCGGCTCGAATGTGCCCGCTCCCGGGCCGTTTTCGCCTCGAAGGTCAGATTGTCCCGCTTGCCTTCCGCGCCATACCGAATTGCCTCGATGCTTTGTGCCGCTTCAAAGGCATTGTCGTCCGCGACATCAGTCAGCGAACCGGTTTGCGATAGCCCGCGTTCGGCTCCGGCAGCCCGGTTGAAGCCGAGTGCCCTTTCGTATTTGTCCAGGGTTCGTTTTCGCTCAAAAGAAGCCTGGGTCTGGTTGACCGCCTTCTGGCGGTCGGCCAGTTCTGCACGGCGCTCTTCCGCCTTTGCCTGGGCATCTGCCTGCTGGCGCGCGCCCTGCGCTTGCACAGCGCCGCCGGCCAGCGATCCCGCAACGGAGACCGCAGCCAATATTGCTGGGTGACACATGAATTAAGGCTCCGCGTCTCGGCCGAAATTGACGGCCAGGATGGTGCAGGGTTTGCCGCCGCTGGCTGCCAGCGTAAGCTGCCCCCCGTCTTCCCATCGCGTTTCGATTGGCTGGTCGAGCACCCCAGTGCGCAAGGGCGCCGGCTCTCCGGCAGGATCTCCCGCACGGTAGTAGATCAGCTCGTCCAGAAAGGTCTCGTCTGACCCGGCCTTCAGGGTTCCGGTGTTCAGAACCGCGATGCTGCAATTGTCCACGCGCATCTTGCGGCCCATGGCTGAGCCATCCTGCGCATTGACGGGAAACGGCAAGGTCTTCGCCCTCGCCGAAACATTCAGCCCGACCAGGATCTTTTCCGCTGTTTGGCCATTCGGCAGGCTCGCTTCTCCGGCGGTGACAGTTGCCGGATAGTCGGTCCCATCGGCATAAAGGATCACCTCTTCGCCTTCCAGATGCTGAAGTCCCGAGACCGTGGTTGCCGGCAGGCCTTCGTAGCGCGCTCCGCAATCGAGATGCCATGCATCCTCGATCATTCCACCTGGAAACGGCCGCTGCATGATTTCGATGTACCGCCGCACCTGTCCGTCGATGGTCCGTTTCACGATCATCCAGACGGTGTCCGCTCCAGCGCCCGAAAGGTCTGCCATACATTCCACCACACCACCGAAATCGTGGCGCTGCATGCCATAAACCTGCTGCTGGCGTTCATAGGTGAAGCCGATCCCGAGGCCTTTCTGGTCCCACTGCCAGATGATGCTATCGGGATATTGCTGGTAGCAGGCCCCGGAAATCCCATCCTGAAACAGATGCGACTGCACCTCGCTCACCGCCTGAGACACCCGGCCATCGGAGCCGAAGTCATAGGCCATTTCGCGCATGTCGGTTCCATAAGGGCCGTAGTAGATCAGCACCGACCCCACCTTGATCGGGCTGACGTCATTGGCGCCGAAATTCGTTTCAGGCTTCTGGTCGACATTCTCCGGCCCGTAAGGGTCCTGATCGGTCGCCTTGCCGACGGCACGCACCGCGCGGGTCGTGCCGACAATCAGGTCGTTATCGTCGACCAGCCACTGGATCCGGTTCACCTGTCCGGAAAGAATGCCCGCGGTCACCGCGTCGGATGCCTTCAGAACATGGGAAACGGAAAAGTTGGTGAAGTCCTCCGTCTGGCTTTCCCATATCTTCTGTGGTTCCTCGCTGGTGCCCGCGAAGGCGAGACGGTTCTTGTGCCAGCCGATCGTATCCGGCCATCCCGTCGTGCCGGACCATGCCCCCAACCGCCAGATGCTTTGTGCCTTGGTGTCCTGCAGCGCCTGGCCGAAAAGCTGCACCTTGACCGAGGTTGCCGACTGGCGGCTGTGGATCCGGAACCAGCGCCAGAACCCGTCCGACCCGCGAAACCGGATATGCCGCCCGACGTCAGACGACTGAAAGCCGGCACCTCCATTGATCCCTGCAGTGCCTGATGCGGTCAGCGTGAAGGGGTTCTGATCGTTGCCAGCCTGGTGAAACACCAGTTGCCCGATGGCGGAATTGTCCGAAGCAGATCCGCCTCCTTGCGTGAAGCTCAGCCGGTAATGGGTAAAGGCGGTTTCGTTGTGAAAATCATATGCCCGCCATTCGTTGGAGGCCCAGGTATCCTGACCGTCCTGCGTATCCAGAATTGTCCAGTCGGAGCCGTTGTTCGACGCCTCGATGTTCCACTGCCAGGGCATGTCGTCGTTCTGGCTGTTGTCGTTTGGCGCCTGCAGCATGTAGGCATCGATCACGACGCTGCCGGGGAACTGGTATTGCACCCAACCCGTTGCGCCGGATGAAAGCACTGTCTTGCCCTCCGACCGGCTGAACACCTGCCACGCCGAAGCGCTGCCGTTGGAGGCAGACACCACTCCGCTCGGGGCTGTGTTCGATGTCATTTTCGGAACAGCATTGCCCGTGCCGGCCGGTTTCAAGTTCGTCGGCGAGATATTGACATCCAGATAGGGCCCATCCCTGAACGCCATCGGTTCGATCGCCCAGGAAAGTTCCGACAACCGCTTGAGCGCCTGCGGAGCAACGCCGCCTCCGGCAATGAACAGCGTATCGGTCGACTGCACGAATTTCAGCCGCGGCAGAACCTCGAAGGAATAGGGCGTCGCAACCTCCACGGTGCCGACCCGCCCCTCGCTGGTGAATATTCGAAACATGTGGTCGCCGAACTCAAGCATGTAATATTGACCGTTTCCGAACTCGAACGGGATCAACCAGCCTTGCCGACTGCTGTCCTTGAGTTCCGCAATGAATTTGGTGCCGCCGCGCCGGCGCAGACCGCCGCGTTTCAGCGTCAGAAAATTCCGGCATTCGGCCAGGGAGGACCGGAACAGCTCCAGGTCAGAACGATAGATCAGCTCCGGGTCGAGTTCGCCCCGGCTGAACGTGGCTTGAAGGTGATAGCTCATCTGTTTGCAATGATATCCAGGTCAATCATGGGCAGCGGCGTGCCCTGCAGGGCGTCGGATGTTCCGGCCTGGTCGAAGGCTTCCCGCGCCGCCTGGCGCAAGGCTTCCGCACGGCTGTTCTTTCCGGTGATCGAATGGGCGCAGCCCGCCGCCAGAAACAGGGCGAACCCGTTCACGAACAGCGGGGCGAATTCGGCCTCCCGCACCACCCGGCGCACATGGCGAAGCGGAAACGGCGGTGGATGATCCGACATGATGCGCTGCCCCACCACTTCGAAGGGAATGATCGTCCCCCCCGGCGACCCGCCAACACTCTGCTGCGGAATGCGAAGCGTGCCGGCTGGCAGCTTGTACTGGTAGGCCCAGCGAAACGGCGGTTTTTCGGTTTCCGCAGGCAGGTTCACCAGCTCGATGGCAAAGTCCCAGTCGTGCATGGCCAAATAGGCATCCCGGTGCGCTGCATAATGGTTCCTGAACCAGCGCGACGCCACGGAGGAAAAATCGAAGTCGCGGATGGGCGCTTCCTTCAGATGCGCAAGCGCAAGGTTCGCCATCTCAACGGCTGTGTTGACGGTTCCCGACATGAAATAGTTTCCTTGAAAGGGTCAGGCGGCGGCAAGATCGCCGGCTTTGGCCTCATAGGCAGCAAGCGCCTGAACAGCCTCGTATTTGTTGGCGGCCTTCACGCCGGCATAATCCGCGGCCATGGCCTGCTGGGTCTTCCAGTGCTCCTTGCGCCAGCCTTTGGGCAGCGGCTTTTCGGCCTGTGGCTGCCTTGCTGCCCTTTGCTTGCGGTTCCAGTCCGCGGCCAGCGCATCCGCCAGGTGTTCCTGCCGCTTTTCGGCCTCGGTTTTGGGTGGGGCGCACCGGGCCAGAAAATCGGCTTCGTGTTGTTCTTCCAGGCGCTGGAGATGCCGCAAGCGGCGCATGATGATCTCGTCCATGTCTGGCCTCTTTTTCGAGAAAATGAAAAAGGGCGGCAAACGCCGCCCGAAGAAGTTTGGCAGGCCCTGACTTGATCAGGCCCATGAGGGGTCGAACCGACCAAACAAAAAGCCCGCAGGAAAGGCTACGGGCAGAAACGTCGATCGGTCCAAAAACGTTGGGGTGGATGTCTGCGGTCGCTCGCCTCCAGACTGCCCGCTGGGTACGCTGTCAGATGTTCACCTTCAGGCAGGCCAGCTTCACGTTCTTGCGGTTGTATTTCCGGTCCCAGTTGGCCGCGTTGCGCAGTTCGGCCAGGCTCGCTCCCTGGGATTTGGCAAGAGAAGACGCCGTGAAATCCATTCCGGCCGGATGGATCAGCTCGAAACGGCGGGTGGTCAGATAGTCGGCACCGCCGCCGTCGCCAATGTCCGGATCACGAGTGATTTCTGTGCCTTCGTTGCCGTAGATCGTCGAGCGGCTCGGCACTTCGTCGATATGCATGAAAGCACCCGGCGCGAACAGGAAGCAGGAATATTCGTCCGAATTGGCCCCGGCCGTCACCGGCATCATTTCCGAATGCACCACCATCATGCCAGCGTAGTAAGGCACCTCGAACGGCGCTTCGGACGGTTTCTTGAACTCGATCTTTTCGTCGTCCAGAAGCGTGCCGTAAACGAAGCTGTGCATGGCGATCACGCGCAGGTCGTCCAGGTTCTCACCCATGGTCAGGCGCGCCCGGTTGATCGCCTGATAGCTGATGCGGTTGGCGGCCGTCGGCGAACCGACATCGGAATAGATGGAATAGACCATGTCGCCGCTGTCATTGGCCACATTGTCGGCGATCACGCCTTCTGCCGTCGCGATGATGCGCTCTTCCTTGCGGCGCCCCCAGTAGGCGCTGATCCGTTCGGCCACCCGGTTCATGGCGCTGTCGCCTCGCCCCGTTGCGGCATAGCTTGCCACCGTCTTGGCACCGTATTTCTTGGCCAGGCGGTGCTTGTAGGCCTTCATGTCACTGGCGGTGATCTTGCTGACACCGATCTTGTTATCACTGTCGTCGATCACCGTCGGCTCGGCATCGTCGAGGTCTTCCCAATAGGGCACTTCAATCTGGTTGCCACCGGCCTTGAAGCGCTTGCCGATTTCCGGTGCCGGACCGGCCAGAATGCCGGATTTTTCCAGCATGATCAGCTTGGCCGGCTTGTTCTCCGCCATATAGGGGGTGAACACACGCGGGACGACGATGTCTGAAATTTGAGATGTCATTGAATTTCCTTTGATTTTGACAATTTTCCGGCTCTAACGGACTGCTGTCGATGGCGCACGTTTCCTCGCCATGGCCGCAGGCAATTTGCCAAAAAGTCGCCCCTTCCAATTTTGAAGTAGCTGAAGCAACGTTCCGGTTGAAAAAAGAAATACGCAGTTTTGGAGGACTTCCGTTTCCTCGATTAACGGGGCAGAAATCGCTCAAAGCGGGTAAGATCGCTCAGCCGAGGTGGCAATATCGCGATGACAGTCACAGGCCTGCGTTGCTTTGACGGCAAAGCGCACAAAGGACTTCGCAAGTGAGCAAGGATCTGGCGTCTGATGGATCCGATTTGTGAGGTAATGCATCGGACCACGTAAATTTGAGGGGTCGTTCAGTTAAACGACAACACCCTTGAACCCGAACAACTCCGGGTTTCGTCCAGCAGAAAGGATAAGCTGCTTCGCCTTCGTCGGCTGATGGTCCAAAAGGAAGGCCTGCTGTTTGAGGTCGGGTTTTCTCACGTCGAATGGATTTGCATTCTTCAGATTATCAGGCTGGAGCATAGAGCGAGCTCTACTCGGTTTGGCGCTCGGAATGGGACCGTTCTCAAAAGCCTCACCGCTCTTCGGTTCGCTCAAGGATGGCGGCGGAATATCACTTTCGCCACGCAACGCGGGCTGACTATCCCTCGAACGGTTGTCATCCGCTGCCAAATGAGGTCTCGGCATCGGAAACGGAGCAGCAACATGGTTTCGTAATCTGTTGCCATGCGCCGACTGACCATCCAATTCAGGATCTGACTGCGCCGATCCTGCAGGTAAGACATCTTTGTTGCCGATCAGATCTTCGGTAAAGCCTGGGACTGGTTTTTCAAATTGATGCCTTGTTGAATTCAGCAATTCCTGTGGCGAAATCCCGAAAGACTTCAGGACCGTCCCCGCCACGCTGTTGCTATTTTGGTTGTCGATTCTGTAATCAAGGTTTTGAGCATTGATCCGATCAATAGCCCTGCGAGCTCTTATCCTGTATGCCTCGATTTCAGCCGGCGTCCCCGCGATAATTGTTGTCTGGTTGTCGACGAGATGCCCCATCCTTGAAAAATTATCCAAGTGACCTTTGATCGTATCGCTTCCGTCCCAGGGTTTTCCTATTGGAATTATATTATTTTGCCTGTCATGTGAAAGTCCGTTGACTTCCCAGATCTGCTTGCCGGTTTCATCATGAGCTGTGATGACAATATGTGAGGCAACTCCAAACAGCTTGTACTCACCGATACGTATCGTTTGCTGTCCGTGATTATCCATTACTTGGCCCTTATCTAAATGTTGTCAGACCAACCGCCCTTTTCGCAATACCATTTCGGTGCGGAAATCAACGAACTTTCCGAGCCCTCCCGACTGAGGCAAAGCTCACCTTTTCGGGATTTTTTTTGCGTATAAATATACGGGGGAGGCGGTGGAAAACCGAGAAATGCGGCGGTTCTTTTGTCGGCATATTCTTGCTTCACGACATAAGTCATATCTTGAGTTTTGTCGCAAATTCTCACTATTCGAAAATATTCGTTGTATACGCGAGAAATCCTCTCCTGATCCGCGCCAGCAAGACCGGTTTTCATTTCTTTCTCAAGCCGTTCGAAAATCGGTCCGGGATCACAGGCCGAAACCACCGTTTTCCCGTTTGCACCTGATAAATTTCTCTCTTCATCTGACGCACAGGCAACGAGAAACAGGCCCAACAAAATGCCCGATAGTCTTGATAGTTTCACAATCGAACTCTCCGATTTCGATCTTTTGATACCGGCATATTGTTCATGATATGTTCCAAAAAACAACCATTAATTGCATCCGGTTAGAAAGCCAGGCCTTCGCACCGGAGACTGAAAAGATCGCCAGATTTTTCTGCCGGGGTGTCTGACCTGCTCCACAGACGGATTGCTGGCATCAGTTGGCACGATTGCTCATGGCACAGCACGACTTTGCAGGCAGGTGTCAGCTTGTGCAGGTTTATGGAAATGCGCAATAAACCGACACCTGCCAGCGAGTTTCATCTCTCTTCGAGCGCTGTGGAAAGTGGTAGGCTCGCAGGCCGCAGGAAGACCAAAGACTGCATCTTCAGGCACTGGAGCTGGTCGGCAGAACCGGGTTCGGCGCCGGAATAGACAACCATGGTATTTTCCTGTCCGCCGTCGTCAGACCCGGCGAACTCGAAGACCGATGTGCAAGGCGTTTCGAGAACCTTGTCCCGAAAGGAAAACTCGAAATCGCCGAACTTCGTCATTGGCGGCCCGAATTCGACGAGGGTGCCTCGACCGTCCGTGACCTTCATCAACTCAAAAATCGATAATCCGAGCGACTGAAAGAACTCTCCTTTCGGTGCAAGGACTTCAGTCAATTCCGTGCTGTTCTCGCCACTACCTTCTCCCGACCCCGGCTTCTTGGCCAGATCGACATTGAGAACGGTAATCGTGTTGGAAAGCTGGTAATCCAACACATCCACCGGAATGCTGTAATAGTCATTCCGTCCATAGGGCAGGTGCGAAATGCGATGCCCCGGGACATCCGGAAACTGCTCCGCATTTTGGTCGATTTCCTCAGGCGAGAAGCCCAGATAAACCACGCGGACGTCCTCCGCGACCCGCACCTTGAACGTGGCGGGATCGAGGCTTGATTTGACATAGCCCTCAATCTCCGATCGAAGAATTTCAGGCTGCTGTTCCCACGGGATGGCGGAACCATCTGCAGCCAGGCAAACCGACGGGAGAACAATGATCCCGGTCACTTTGAGAATTGCCCCTAATCCTTTGAAACAACGAAAGGTGCTTGTTTTCATTCCGGATCCCTCAAAATATGATCGCTCGCGAAGAAAAGCGTCGAAACGCTGAACAATCAGAATATGTTCATTATTTGTTCCAGATCAACCCTTAATTGAAATCGGCACGAAAACCTCTTCCGAAATCGGCGGCATTTTCAGAGACCGAACAATCTGGGATCCCGCCCCGCTGCGACGATCATCTGCCGTGCCCGCAAGGGGTTGTTTTCCAGAAGATCCGACTGCTGCCTGAGGTCCGGATTGCCGGTCTCGAAGGGGTTGCCGCCCTCCCCGCCCGCGCCGAGACCGTTCAGGCCGTCTTCCGCAAAGGCGCTGTCGTGGATGAAGGCGAGCAGCTTTACCGCCACGGGGTCCGTCACCTGCTGCAAACCGTCGCTGCCAGCCGTGGTCAGGGCGCCTTTTTCCGCAAACCATCCTGTCAGGTCCACCCCGGCCGTCTTCAAGGTGCTCAGCGCCCGGTCGGCCTTGGCAATGGCGTTCTGATAGCCGTCGCTGTCCGGTTCGCCATATTCCCTGACCAGAGACATGTGCGCGGCCTCGGCGGCCTCGCCCTGTTTCTGCGCTGCGTCAAAAGCCGCTTCCTCATGGGCGGAAAACTGCTCTGCCATCTTGCCCACCCACCGGTCGTGCAGCTTTTGCGCTGCCTCCGGGTGAAGCCCCGCCTCCTTGAACCAGTCTCCGGCTTCCTGCGCAAAGGCCTGGTCGTAGGGAAAGTTTTCCGGCAGCGCCTCGGGCATCTTGAAGCGATAGCCGCCCTTCGGTGTCCAGCGGCTGGAAACATCGGCATAAAAGGCCGCCTGCTCCTCGCTACCGGCATCTTCGCCCGGAACCCGCAGCGCCCCGGACAGTCTGTCTTCCAGCGAGCGATAGCTTTCCAGAATGCCGGCGGTATCGTGCCAGCCATGGTTGGCGGCCATGTCCCGGTCGGCATCGCTCAGGCCGTCGATGAAACCTCCCCCCTCCGAAGGGTGATGCCCCATACCATCGTGTCCAGAACCGTCGTGCCCGCCGGCCTCCGGTCCTGCTGCCGGCTCAATCGCGTCGTACATCGTCAATATTCCTCGTCAGTTTCGAACTCGGGCAGCATTTCCAGCCGGGCGGCTTCCTGCAGCGCGGCGTGCTCTTCCGGCGGAATGCGGATCATCGACAGGATGCGGGCATAAAGTGCCTTGCGCCCGTCCAGATAACCGCCCGCCCTCGGCTCCAGGTTCACCGGCGGCGCCTGGTAGATGCCGCATTCGGCAGCCAGGTCCGCCAGCACGATTTCGCCGTCCGGGCACAAAAAAACGGACCGATAGGCCCGTTCCAGCATTCCAGCCCGCTCCCGGCGTCGCCGGGCGGCTCGTTTGAGGCTACGCCAGACCATCCAGCCCTCCCTCGCCGCCCAGGGCCTGCAGAAGCGGCGCCCCGTCGCGGGCGATCCGCGCCATGCTTTCGCCGGTCGCAAGCTGCTGCTGTTGCTGCTGCTCGGCCGCCCGTTCCTGCCGCAGTGCCTCCACCTCTTCCGGCCGCCGCCTCAGCTTGGCGGGCAGCCCTAGCGCGCGGCGGGTCAGGTCGTATTCGGCTTCCCGGTCGTGCAGATCCAGAATGGAGGGATCGGCCCCCGCTGCGATGCCGAGATACTCCTGGAAGCCCATGATCGCCTCGAAATGCCCGGCCTCGCGCATCTGGTCGATGGGCGCCGTCGGCGTCAGGGTCACATCGCCCTCCAGCACGCTTTGCGGCGGGGCAAGGGGCGAACCGGGGGCAAAAGCGCCCCTTCGTCCCAGAATGCCGATCTCACGTTCGAACAAGGCCTCGTTTCCGGCCATGATGTTGGTGGAGAACGGCCCGATCATGTCGGCCATTTCCTTGCGGCGGATATTGGCTTCCGTTGCCGTGCGGCCATTGCCTTCCAGCAGCGTCTGCCACAGGTCGCCATAAAGCCCTACCCGCAGCTTCTCGCGGATGGTCTCGATCTGCGCATCCGCCGCGCCCGGGTTCACCGTGTCGATCATCGGCCGGAACAGCGGCCGGCCCTGTTCGTCGATCAGCCCGGGGTTGATCCGGCCGGGGTTGAGGTCAAGCTGGCGCTCCTGCGCATGGGTGGCGATCGGCGGGCGCACCGCCTGCGAACTGGCAATCAGCCCGTCTCGTGCCAGGCTCTGCAGGCTCTTGATGTCGCTCATCAGCTTTGCCTGCGGCGGCGAGCCATAGGGCGACAGCCCGTCCCGGTCCCACCGGCTGATCACCAGCGGATATTCGAAGAAGCCGCCCCGCCGGCAGATATGCCCGCTGTCTTCCTCGAAGTGGATGCTCTCGAACCGGGATTTCCTGGTGTCGGTTGCCTGGGCGTGACCGCCTTCGCGCACAAAGCAGGCATGCACGAAAGTGTAGTCCGTGTTCTTGCGCTTCGCGTCGGCCGCGTCTTCCTTCACCTTGGGCGACACCTTGCCGGCATATTCCTTCACCGCCTGCCACGCCTTTAGCGTGCGCACCCGAAAGAACCCGCAATCGTTGCCCTGGGCATCGATGACCAGGTAAATCTCGTAAAGCGGCACATAGCGGTAGTGAACCGGCGTGCGGATATCGGCCAGGCTGTCCTCGTTTTCGACCGGAAACAGCACACCCGTCCCCAGTTTCACGGTGGACAGCAGACGCGAGCGGTTGGCCAGCGCAAAGCCGGAACGCCCCGAATACCGCACACGGAACAGGTGATCGCGCACCAGTTCGAAAAACTCCTCGTCCGCCTGGCTGGGCGCCGGCGCAAACGGATCGCCAAAGCCGACCCCATGCCAGGGAAAGCCCTCGGGCATGGTCAGCGAGCCGATGCCGGAGGCAAGCCTGTCCAGCAGCCAGACGGCGGTCGGGTCGTACAGCTTGCGTGACCGGTCCCGGGCGGCAGACCCGCGCAGGGCGCTCATGCCATCCCGGGCGCTCACGCCGCCGGGCCGGTTGAAGGCCCGCTCCATGTCCGGCGCCGTATAGGTGACATAGTCCTGCCAGTCCGCCTCCACCCATTGGCGCTCCGCCCGGGCCGATTGCAGCTCGGTTTTCAGATCGTCGACAACTCCCATCACGCACGCCCCAAAAGTGTGACACCGGGCCGCGAGGCACTGCCGTAATCGGCAACGCCCAGCGGGCCGGTCAGGTTGGTGGCCCGGGTGTTATAGGCGGCGGCCCGGCGCCGGCGCCCGTTTTCCTGCAGGTTGCGCGCCTGCCGCTGCGGGTCGGGTTCGCGCGGCGGCGGCGGTGTCGGTTCCGGGTCCGGCTGCTTGGAGCCTCCCCCACCAAACATGCACATGGGTGGTCCCTTTCTCTCAATGTCTTGAAAACGTGTAATCGGCGCCGCCTGCCGGCACGGCGGCAGCGCCTCAAGGCCGGTCCGCGCAAGCGGCCGGAAAAAGATCGAACGGACGTATCCGGCAGCGCCAAAGCGTTCCTGCCGGCCAAGCCGCAATTTTCCAAAGTACCGGTATGAGGTCTGTTTTAGCCCTGTTTTGACGAAGCGTCCAGCAAGGCCAGATGTCTGAACCTGTTGTTCAGACACGCATTTCCGGAAAGCTCTTGCCACTCAAAGGCATTTTGAAGCTTCCCGGTTGTGCGCCCGAAGCGGTGTTTTTTCACCGCGCCCCGGTGGAAGCTCCATCCAGCGGCGCGGCTTTACCGGGCGCTGCGGCGGCCAGCGCCGCCGGAACGTTTCCAGCCGGTGCGGCAGGGGCCTGCCGCGCGGCCCGCCTGCTGTTGTTTGGGATGTGCGCCTGCCACGCCCTGTCCCGAACCCGGCCGACATTTGCCTGAAAGTCTTCCGTCAGCAAATGGCGCTTTCCGGTCTCGTCGTCATAGGTCAATGTCATGCGCGGGCCGTAGCCGTCCTCGTCCGCCGGGGCCTGCTGCCTGTCCCGGCCGGTCTTGTCATTTGGCATCAGATGCCATTTCGCGGCGCGCACACCCTGTGCTTTCAGCAGGTCCTCAACGTCCTTGCGCACGTAACCATGGCCGTCTTTTTCAAGATCCGGATAGGCTGTCTCGACCGGATATTTCAATACGGTTCCTGCCGCCTCCGGCGCGAAGGCCGAAAGACCCCACATCTGCTTGAACCGGTAAATCGCATAGTCCCGGGCAGCCTCCTTGTGGCCGCCCAGTTCGACATAGCTTTGCCTGAACAGCCTTTCGTAATCCGCAAGCGCTTCCGCCTCTTCGGCGGCAGTTCTGCCGATCTGCCGATATCGGTCATAGGAACTTTTCCGGGCCAGATCAGCAGATGCAGCCAAACCGGCCGAGGCGTCAGCAACATCGGCCGCCGTTGTGGCACTCACGCCGTCCAGCTTGCCGGTGCCCACTTCGGCCCCAACTGCGCCGGCTCCAGACACGCTGCCCTCAGACACGCCGTTTTGGCGCGCCTCCTCAAAACCAGGGGCCAGAATGGCGGAAGAGCCTGGCAGAACCGGCTTCTCGCCCAATGGCACTTGCCCGCCATCCATCAGGATGGTTTCAGAAGAAAGACTGCCGTCCTCCAGCCGCGGTGCCGTAAGCGGCGCATCTGTCGCCGCCACCGGGGCCGCCGACAACAGTTGCCTGACCTGTCCCCGGTGCAGCTCTGCGTCTCTCGTCAGGGTTTCAGTCAATTCTTCGCGTGTTGCGCCGCGGTTTGCGGCCTGCTCCACGGCTCCGCCGGCCTCAAGCGCGTTCTGTATCCCCTGCAGCGACTGCAAGGCCTCTTCCTCATCCTCGCTGCCGGCAAACGCCCAGTCGATTGCGCTGCCCACCGCGCCTGTCAGCGCGTCCCGGCCATAAACGTAAGCGCCAAATGCCTCCGATCCTTCGACGGTTGTCGCAATTTCGGCCATTTTCCGGATCACCAGGTTGTCCGGATAGGCTTCGCCATAAAGCTGGGTCAAGGCGATAATGTCGTCCAGATTGCCCAAAACGTCCCAGGCCTTTTTCAACGGCCCGACAGGCGTCAGCGAAACGGCCAGGTCGAGGCCCGCCTCCGCCGCCATGGACTTCAGATCGTCCTCTGTAAACTCCAGCCCCAGCTCTCTTGCCGCCTGCGCAAACGGTATGTTCCGCTCGTCCGCACGTGCCTGAACCATTGAAAAAACCGGAACGGCTGCAAGACCAAGAACGAAAACCGGCGCGCCTCGACGCGCAAGCTTCATGAACCGCCGACTAATGGTGGCCTCGTCCCACAGCGAGCCGGTGGCCTTGCTGCTGATCCCCGAGTTTTGACCAAGTTGTGCTCCGGACAAGTCATCAACCGGCATTCCGGAAGAAAGCATCGGAACTGGCCTTGCAGCCTCGTCCGGTAACACGCTCATGCGGCCACCAAGCTGTCCCGTTACTTCGGGCAGCGGTGCCCCTTTGGGCTTTGCGCGCATCCCACGTTGCCGCAACACCTCTTCATAGGTCTCTGGGAAAAAAATTTGCCCCTGGTCGAGGCCCTTCACCTCGCCAAACCTCGTATCTTTAAACCTGTAAATGTTCTCGTATTGTTCCCTCGACAAATTCAGAGTCGGATCCACAACCAATTCTGAAGCCAGTTTTTTGACGGATGTATAACGGAACGGGACATCCACAATCTTCGCATGTTTTTTGGTGACTGGATCGTAGATATTCTTGTTCTTGTTTTCGAAAAAGTCCTTTTCTCTGGAAATGATCTCATAGTCGAAATCAGGATGTTTCTTCATCCGCTTGCGGATCGACATATCCCAGGTTTCAAATCCTCCTTTTTTGGTCAACCTTTTCCGGTTGGGGTCATAATCGTTTTTTTCCTCATCTAATACGTCGTCAATTTCAACGATTCTGACGTCAGGAGTGTAACCCGGAGGCGGGTTCCTCTGGTCTCGAATCCAATCTCGGAAAAGCGTGCCGTTCTTTGTTTCAAAAAACCTTGCGCGCTCTAATTCCTGTTCAAAATCATTGCTGTAAAAAAAAAGATCGCCCCGCTTTGCGGTGGCGATCAATCCTTCCAACCCGAAGTTTTTCATGATCGGGCTGATTTCACTGGCATCTATCGCAACGATCTTCTCCATCAAGCCTCCTCGCCCGGAAAGGAGATATAGCGCGCATAATTTTCCTTGATGAAGTCTCGAGCCTGTCCAGTTCTGAGTGATGTCAGCCTGCCCTCCTCCAAATCGATGGCCAGCCATGTCGCAACGATCATGTCCCTTTTGTCAAAGCGAACCGGAGCTTTCATCAGGTACCATTTCCTGAAATCGATAATGGTGTCATGAGCCTCGAGCGGGTTCAGCTCTACAAACTCATCATCGTGAACTTCCAGATCATGCTTTTCGGCATAGGCCGCAAACCAGATTTTCTTCCGTAAAGCCTCGTACAGCTCTTCATCACCACGGATCAGTTCAACCATCTGCACGACGTTCTCATATGGAACTTTGATGCCACCGTAGCGCTTGTTGCCGGCAAAGAAGGCCCTGCCTTCTTCCGTTTTCTCAAATGCGGCCAGCTCTTCCCGCCAGCCGGTAATGTCGTCAAAATCCGCCATGGGTCCTATGTCCAAATTCATCTCAATTGTTCACTAATTGTTCCGAAACACTCTTGCACACGACAGAAGCACTGCGCCTGCTTACGTCCGGAAAACTAACCTTCTCTCTCATTTCGCCCCCTTGTCTGAAAAGGCGATATCCGTCGAATGCTCTCTTTCAGCGTAAGCCCGGGTCTCCGGAGCCGCCAGGGATGGAAGCTCTCCGATCGCAACCCTGTAGGCTAAGCGCCGGCCGGGATCGAGGTTACCGTCATAGGGGATCTGCGTTTTCATCGCATACCAGCGTTCGAAGTCGTACACGGTTTCGTTGTCCGCCCACGGGCAAAGCTCATCAAACCCCTCATCATCCCGGCCAAAATCCGGATTGGCATTCAGATAATCGCGCCAAGCACCTGATTTCTTCAGCGCCTCAAGAACTTCCGGATGCCTGAGGAATAACTCTGCGAAATGGAGGATTGTTTCATATGGCAATTTGGGTGCCCGGGGTCTTGTTGGGCTCCACGAACTGTATTTGTCGAAAAAGGCCCTGCCTTCTTCCGTTTTCTCAAATGCGGCCAGCTCTTCCCGCCAGCCGGTAATGTCGTCAAAATCAGCCATGGGTCCTGCGTCAAAAATGTCTTACGTCAGAATATCAACGAACTTGGGCTGAAAACGCCCCGACCTTGGCATGGTCGAGTGCAACGACTGTTTGCTTGCTCATCACAAGCCTCCTTCGTCTTGTTCGATGTAATCACTGTCTAGCAAAAGTTCGACACACGCTTTTGAGCGAACAGATTCGTATTTTCCCGCAAGGACATCGCAGGCAGTAAACATACCAAAACTATAAAGATGCCTGGCTTCGTGAGGATACCCGGATTTCAGGCAGTACCATTCGTAAAAGTCTCCCATGAGTATGTGAGCCTCTAGTGGCCGGTTGTCCCAATCCGGATCCCCCCTGCCAACAGCACCTCCGTTGGCGTCAACAACTTTCAACCATTCCATTTGCTGAGTAGTCGCATCTCTAAGTTCCGGGTCTTTAAGCAGAAGTTCAGCAAAATGCTGCACTTGGGAGAGCCTGGTACTCACAAGGAAGACCTCTGGATCTTGTCGATAGATATGATCGACCGCCTCTTGCCCACCTTCTTCGTAATATGCCTGCAATTCTTCCCGCCAGCCGGTAATGTCTTCAAAATCCGCCATGGGTCCTGCGTCCAAATCCCCTAAAAAATGTTCATTCTTTGTTCCTGGGAGGATTGTGGTTGATCCAGTGAATTTTTGCAACCTGCCGCTGGAGCTTTCCTGAAGGCTTCCCTTGCCGCGGCCCTGGCTATCGTTTCTCTTCGACCGATGCTGCTGGTAATGCCCCCGCCTGACCGGCCAAAGCAGGCAGGGTCGGGCTGGCAGGGGCTCTTGCTGCGGCTCAGCTCATGAATTACCGGTTGCCAGCTCAAAACCTTCGTCGATCCAGCCGGTAACGCCACCTGCCATGATCTTCACCGGGCGGCCCAGTTCCGCAAGCCGCAACGCCCCCCGTGCGGCACCGTTGCAATGCGGGCCGGCGCAATAGGTCACGAACAATGTCTCCTCCGGCCACCTGGCCATCTTGGAACGGATGATCTTGCCGTGGGGAAGGTTGATCGCGCCGGGCACATGGCCTTTTTCGAACAGCGCCGGACTGCGCACATCCAGCAACACAAAGCCAGGCTCGCCCTGAAGGGCGTCGTGCACATCCCAGCAATCGGCCTCGAAGGTAAATTCAGCGGCAAAATGTTCCCTGGCGAGATCGCTCGGTGCGGCCGGAACAGCGGTGACATTGTTGGTCATGAAGGTCTCCTTTCCCGCTGTTTGTCGCCCGTATGAACGCCGATTGGCAATTGGCGCGATTGACTATATACGTAAATATCATGACAAAAGATCCAGTCCCTCAAACCGCGGCCCCCTCAGCTCTGGAAGGGCCGCTTGTTGTCGCCCTGCTGTACGATGGGCTCTGCACGTTCGAGTTCGGTATCGTCGCCGAGATATTCGGTCTGGCCCGCCCCGAATTCGGCACCGACTGGTACCGCTTCGCCAGTTGCCCGGTCGAGGAAGGCCCCTTACGCGCCCATGGTGGCCTGACACTCCTGCCAGACCATGGCCCGGAACGCATAGCCGAGGCGGACATCATCGTCGTGCCCGGCTGGAAAGGGGCGGATTACCCGGTTCCCCAAGCGCTTGCCGACCGGCTTTGCGAGGCACACAGCCGGGGCGCGCGGCTCGTGTCCATCTGTTCCGGTGCGTTCGTGCTGGCAGCCACCGGTCTGCTCGACGGTCGCTCCGCCACCACCCATTGGCGTTACGCGGACAAGCTGCGCGAGCGGCACCCCGCCGTCACCGTCGACGAGGCCTCGCTCTACCGTCAGGAAAACCGGATCTACACGTCTGCGGGCAGCGCCGCCGGCATCGATCTGATGATCGAAATCATCCGCCAGGATTACGGGGCAGACAAGGCCAACTCCGTTGCGCGCCGCCTCGTCGTTCCCGCCCACCGCACCGGCGACCAGGCTCAGTTCCTGGAACGCCCCGTCGCTCATCGCGAGGGCAACGAAATCGCACCGATTCTGGAGCGAGTCAGGCAGGCGCTGCAGACGGCCTGGACCATTGAAACCATGGCGGCCCTCTGCCGCCTCAGCCCGCGCACCTTCCAGCGCCGCTTCACCGAAGCAACGGGGCTGACACCGGGCGAGTGGCTGGTTCAGGAGCGTCTGGAGGCCGCCAAGGAGATCCTCAGCCGGGGCGACGACGACATGGAAACGATCGCGGCCCGCGTCGGCTTCGGCAGCGCCCACGCGCTCCGCCACCACTTCCGCAAGAAACTCGGCCTGCGCCCAACCGACTACCGCATCCGCTTCGCTGCTCGCACGGCCTGATGCCAGCGGCCTTGCCCCAGGAGTATTGTCCCAGCAGACTTATCAAAGCGGCGGACCATGGACATATTTCCCGAATGCGAGAACCTTCCCAAACGTAATCTAAGTATTTCCTCCGAACCGGATCCTTGTTAGCCTGATTTTGAATAATTCAACCGGCGGGGAAAGCCATGAAACCGGATATTTTTCACCTGGTTCTTATCAGGCCAACGAAATATGACGACAACGGCTATCCGATTCACTGGCACAAAACTTCGATACCGGCCAATTCACTTTCTTGTCTTCTCGGAATTTCCAGGGATTGCGAACATAGGCAGGTTCTGGGGCCTGAGGTGAAAATGATCATCCAGGCAATTGACGAAGGCAACAGCCGCATCCGACCGGATCAGTTGATCGCCGGTATTCAGCGGCGGGGCGGTAAGGCCCTCATCTGCTTCACCGGCGTCCAGAGCAACCAGTTTCCGAGAGCTGTCGATCTTGCTCGCCCATTTCTCCTGGCCGGCCTCCCGGTTTGCATCGGCGGCTTTCACATCACCGGCTGCATGGCCATGCTGCCGCAGATGCCTGCCGATATGCGCGAAGCCGCAGATCTCGGCATCAGTTTTTTTCTGGGCGAGGCCGAAGGCGGCCGGTTCGACCCGGTCCTGCGCGACGCCTATGCAGGCAAGCTGAAACCCATCTACGATCACCTGAAGGACTTGCCGTCCCTGCCCGGTGAGCCGGTGCCCGTTGTCGATCGGGCGCAGGTCGAAAAATCGACTCTTGGCTATGGCAGTTTCGATCTCGGCCGTGGCTGCCCCTTCGAGTGCAGCTTCTGCTGCATCATCAACGTCCAGGGGCGCGGCAGCCGGTTCCGATCGACGGAGGATCTGGAGAATATCATCCGCGACCACGCAAGAATCGGGGTCACCAAGTTCTTTGTCACCGACGACAATTTCGCCCGAAATCGCAACTGGGAAGCCTTTCTCAACACGCTCATCCGCATGCGGGAAGACGAAGGTCACACATTCACGCTGATCATCCAGGTTGACACCCTCTGTCACAAGATCCCGAATTTTATCGAGAAATGCGTACGTGCCGGTGTTGATCAGGTTTTTATCGGCCTGGAAAACATCAATCCGGACAATCTGGCAGGCTCCAAGAAACGGCAAAACAAGATCACCGACTACCGGGAGATGTTCCTGGCCTGGAAGAAACACCCGGTCATCCTGACCGCCGGTTACATCATCGGCTTTCCCAACGACACCCGCGCCTCGGTCCTTCACGATATCGACGTCCTCAAGCGGGAGCTTGCCGTCGATATCCTGTCGCTCTCCATCCTGACGCCCTTGCCCGGCTCGGAGGATCACCGCGATGCGGTCGCCGCCGGCACCTGGATCCATCCGGACCTCAACCGGTACGACCTCACACACAATGTCATCCGCCATCCGAACCTGCCCGGGGAGGAACTGGACAAGCTCTATCTGGATGCCTGGGCCAGCTTCTATTCACCGGACCATTGCCGCACGATACTGCGCCGGGCTGCCGCCCTCGGCAGCAACAAGAAGATCGCCACCATGAATCGGCTGATCATTTACGGAACCGCGTCCCGGCTGCACAATGTGTTTTCGCTCGATGGTGGCTTTCTGCGACTGAAATACCGCAAGGACCGCCGCCAGGGTCTGCCTCTGGAAAATCCGTTGGTCTTCTATCCGAAATATTATCTCGAAACCCTGCGGAACCTTGCCATCCTGACTGCCACCCGCTGGCGCTATCTGCGTTTCATCAGGAAACTCTGGTCAGATCCGAACCGCTTCGCCTATTCCGATCAGGCAATTGCATCGGTGGAAAAGGCCGAGTTCGAAACGCTGGAACTCTACACCGCGACCCGCGGCGGCCGTCAGGCAGTTGCCACCCATCGGAAAATGGAAGGCATCAAGCAGCGCGCGCGCGGAACGAAGGTGGCAAAAGCTTAAATCGTCTGCAGATACTTCTGCAGTTTCTCGCGTTGCGGATAGTCCGCGAGGAAGTTGTCCGAGTTCACCTGAAATATGCCGTCCACGGTCACCACCGTGCCGCCCGGTTTGAAATGCGCCGCGCAGAAAAACGGCAAGCCGGGCTTCTTCAGGTCCCACTGCAGAAAACCGCCGCCCATCGGATATTGATCGCGCGGGGCCATATGTTCGTCATGCCGGATCGTGGGCATGACCTTCACCAGCCGCTTCGGCCCGGTCACGGTTGCAAGGCTCAGGGCGCGTGTCTGCAGATCGCGGTATCCCGCAGCGCCGCGGTCCGCCAGAATGCCGTCATGCACGGTCGCGCGTCGCCTGTCCGCCTCCTGCGTTTCCTCCGGCAGGCCATACCGCCCGCCTGATCGCAAGGTCGTGCCCTGAAACTCGAACACTTCCGGCAACGGCAAGTGCTTGAGGACCAGCAGCTTGAAACCCTGGTCCAGGCGGCCCTTGTGATAACCGATGTTTTCCTCGGTCCTGCGATAATCGGACAGAACGATGGCATTCAGTTGAGAGATATTGCCTGCGAAATGTTTCGTCATCTGCCCGACGGGCAGATCGTCCTTGGATGAAGACAAGGCTGAGCCTCCAGATAAAAACGTCAAAATAGCAATGGCCGGACGCTACCAGCCTTCCCGGTTTCGAACAACGCTCATGGCCGCTTGTCCCCCCTTACCCAGGCGTAGACATAAAAGTCCTCGCCGCCCCGGCCATAGGCTCTCAGCCGCCCTTCCCGTGTTGCGCCCAGCGCCTCAATCCAGCCATGGGCAATGTCATGATTTTCCAGCGTAATCACCTGCAGCCGCCGGCAATCCCGTTCCACAATCTGCCGGATATCCAGCAAGTGCCGTGTGATCGCCGGCACACATCGGCGGAATCGGTCCGTGCCGAAGGCCCAGGCCTGCCAGTGGTCCGGATCGAAGGCGGATGCCCGGCTGAAGCCATAGGCCGCCGCCGGCTGGCCGTCGTACCAGAGCGACCACACCATGCCCGGCACCGCCGTCCGCAACGCGCAGGCCGCCAGCGCGCGCGTGTCCCATTCCTTCCACAGACAGGCGATCTCGCGCAGGTCCTGATCGCGCATGTTGGCCGCAATGAAGCTGGCATCCCGCAGGCAAAGGTCGCGGATCAGAAACCGTCCAGCGGGTCGCCCAGTGGCGCCATCCGGCTTTCGGCCTCGGTTCTCAGAACCTTCTTCAGCTCCGCTTTCTGTTTCCATCCCAATGCCTCGACAATCGCATCCGCCTCGTCCGGGGAAGAGCCCAGCCGTTCCTTGATCTCTTCCTTGCTCTCAATCAGGATTTTTCCGTTTCGCATCTTCCAGCGATGCGCGGTCAACTGCGCCTTCACCGTCGCCGAACGCCGGATTGCCAGCCCGAGCCCGCTCTTGGGGTGCAAGGCCTCGCGCAAGCGCCAGTAAAGTTCGGCGCGCAAGTTGTAGAACGGGATCCTGCTGTCCTTCGCGCTCTCGCCCGACTGGGCGGAGAAGACGCATTTTTCCGCCGGAATGTTGTTTTCCCGCTTCAGGAAGCCAACCGTGTCCCCGCCCCAGCCACCGGTACAGTCCACCACGATCATCGCATTGTCGCGCCGCTCGCGGATGATCAGCGAACCGACATCCGCACCGTCCTTCGTGTCGGTGCCCTTGCGCACGATGTTGGTTTCAAAGCGCCGGCCATGCAGCGGCTGCAGCACCGTCCTGTCCTTCCCGCCCTGGGCAACGTCCACCGCCAGCACCGTCATCGGTTCGTCCCGATCGATGCGCTGGTCGTATCGCTCGAAGGCAAGGTCCACCCAGTCGGACGGGATCACCTGCCACTCGTGGTCCTGCCGGGCTGCCAGAAAGTCTCCGGTCTTCAGCGCCGTGCGCATCGGCTCGGGCATCTGGTCGAGCTGGGCATCGTAGTCCGTTCCCAGAAAACGGTTGTCCTGCCGCCGCGCGGGAATGAAGGTCCGGCTCTTTGGGGTGCGGACTTCGCCTTCGATCTCCACCGGCTCCGGCCCGTCCACCCACACCGTGCGAATGGCATCGCCGTCGTCAATGAACACCGCCCACAGGATCTCGCCCGGCTGCACCTTGCCGTAGAGCGGATGCAGCGGATCGAGCCAGGGCGCGAACCAGTCGCTCAGGTAATCCCCCTGCCCGCCCAGCGGCGGATTGGTGGCAATCAAACCGCGGCAACGCTGGCCCCGTCGCGTCGTGCGCAGCCAACCGAGCACGAAGATGATCTTGCGCGGGTCCATCTGCGCGCCCTCGTCGAAGGCTTTCAGGTCATGGTCGCGCCCCTGCCAGTCCTCTTCCGCCCCCGGCAGCCCCAGATGCCCGAATTCGATCAGCCGCTCGTCGGGCCCGGTCCACCTTGGCGGATTGCCGGAAATCTTGCCCATGCCCGCTTGGCGCATCAGTGCGTTCATGCGTTCGCTCAAGCCCTTCAGAGACTTGAGCGACTGACGGAAAATCGCTGCCTTGTGGTGGGCAAACAGCGCCAGCCCGGCAATCAGGTCCGTCTTGCCGCCGCCCGCCGCGCCGCCGTAAAGCGTCAGATCGGCTTTTGAGAAATAACCTTCCGTTTGCGGTCCGGCCTGAGGCCGCCAGACGGAAAACTGGTCCAGCACGCCCGCCTCATCCAGTTGTTTCTGCAAGGCAACCCGCTCGTCCGCGGGCATCCGGTCGATGTGGTCAATCAGCGTTTCGAGGGCGGTCGCCATCCTTTGGCATATCCTTTCCGGTCAGCAATGCCATCACGCCCAGAGCGATTTCCTCCGAGCTGCGCGGTTTCAATGTCTCGAGTGTCTGGCTGTCTTCCGGCCCGCTCCAGACCGGCCATGCTTCCGGCTCCGTCCGGTCCCGCCAGCCGGCACGGTTCTTCATGGCAAAGGTCCAGGCGCTGGCGTTGAATTTCGCCAGCTCTCCCCTTGCGCCGTCCTTGCCGATCCGCTCCCACTCCAGAAGGCCGCGCCGGGCGGCTTCTTCCAGCCTTGCGGGCGGAAAGTCCTCGGGAAACTGTTCAGCGTAATAGCGGATCGTCCGGCGGTCGGCGTCCGGAAAACTGTCGATCGAATATCCGGCGGCAATATGCGCGCAAAACTCCGCGCACACCTTCCGGCGCGCTCTGGCTGTCGGCCACTTCAGCGCGTTGCCGCCCCCTTCTGGCAAAGTCATGGGTCGCACTTTCCTGCAAGTCGTCTGGAGGTCAGTTCAAGACACGGTCCGCAGCTTCCCCATCGCCGGTCCTTGGCCCCGGCGTTCGAAGCACCAGAAGCAAAAAGCCTGCGCCTTGCTGAAATTGTCTTTGATTTTTGGGAAGAAGCGGAAAACCGGTACCAGGCCTCTTGGGCACACTGATCCACGGTAAAATAAGGAAGCCCCTTTTTGCCCGGTTTTGTCGAAGCTGTCCACGTCGCCCCAATGTCTGAAGCCACTGTTTAGACCGCATTTTTCAAAAGCACCCTTGCAAACAGGAACTTGGTGACTGCCTCCGTTGTGCGCATCGGATCATTTTTTTCGGCTCTTGCCGCCCCACCCGCAACTGCCTTCACTCGCTTGTCTTTTCGATTACTCAGACATCGTTTTTCTCTCGCCGCCCCCCCTCAACCTGCTTTCAATCTCTCCCGATTTTTCAATGCACCGCTTGACTCGTGTCTCAAAATCTAATTAGTTCGGTGACAGAACGAACTAATGGAGCGTAGCCTTGGCAGACCCCTCGAACATCTCCAGACGCATGTCCTTGAGTGCCATCGTCCAGGCGATTGCCAGCTACAGCCCGATCTCCCGGGCGAGCGTCTCCAAGATCACCGGCCTGTCGAAACAGACGGTTTCGGAAATCGTCGGCAATCTGGAAGAAGAAGGCTGGGTGCGCACGGTTGGCCAGACCGAAGGCCATATCGGCCGCCGTGCCGTGGTTTATGAAATCGTGCCGGATGCGGCATCCGTTGCCAGCGTCGATCTCGGCGGCACCAAGATCCGTGTTGCCATCTGCAACCTGACCGGGGCCGTCGTCTCGGAGCTGGTGGAGCCGACCGACAGGCAGGGCGGCATTGCCGTCGTCAATCAGGTCGCGGACCTCATCCGCCGGGCAGCGACCGAAGCCAGCCCCTCGCTCAAGCTGCCTCGTGTCGCCGTCATTGGCGTTCCAGGCGCTCCGGACCCGGCTACCGGCCACATCCGCATGGCCCCGAACATCCCCGGCATCGGCGACATCGACGCCCCCGGTCTTTGGCGGGAGATCCTCGGCATCGAGGTCTTTATCGAAAACGACGTCAACCTTGCTGCCCTGGGCGAACACTGGCTCACCAAACGCGGCGACAAGGACGACCTGATCTACGTCTCCATCGGCACCGGTATCGGTGCGGGCATCGTCATCGGCGGCCAGCTCCACCGGGGCATGAACGGCGCTGCCGGTGAAATCGGCTACCTGCCCTTCGGCGCTGATCCGTTCGAACCGGAAAGCCTGGAAGTCGGTGCCCTGGAACGTGTCGCCGCCACCCACGCCATCACCGATCTCTATAAAAGCAAGACCGGCAGAACACTGGACGTGCCGGACATCTTCGACGCCGCAAACACAGGCGACACTGCCGCCACAGAAACGCTGGAAGAGATCGCCCGCCAGGTCGCCCGCGTCATGGCAGCGCTGGCAGCGGTCATGGACCCGTCCTGCATCGTCATCGGCGGCTCCATCGGCACACGGGACGAGCTCTTCGGCAATGTCCGCAAATTCATTTCCAGATGCTTTCCGCGTCCGGTGCTGATCGAGAAGTCGACCCTCGGCAATCACGCAGCTCTTGCCGGCGGTGCCTCCGTCGCCCTCTCCCGCCTGCACCTGTCGCTGTTCACCGAAGGCCTCAAGGGCGTTGAAATCGCCGTTCCGCCGCCGTCCATCGAAACCTTCAAGAAGGGAGCGGCCTGATGGTTTCCTCAAACCTGCATGAAAAGCTGCTGGCCACGCAGGACCGGGACGCCGACATCGACCTGCTTCGCGGCGCACTGTCGATTGACAGCGTCACCGGCAACGAAACCGGCTTTGCCACCTTCCTGAAGTCGCAAATGGAAACGCTCGGTCTTGAAACCGGCTCCGGCGAATTCCTGCCCGGCCGCCTCAACGTCTGGGGCCAGCACCAGCCGGTCACCGGTGACGATGCCCCCCACCTCCTCTTCGTCGGCCACACCGACACCGTGCATGTGCGCGGCTGGCAGGAAGCCTGGCAGGGCAAGCCGCAGGAAAGTCCCTTCGGCGGCGCCTTGATAGACGGTGAGATCTGGGGCCGCGGCGCCTGCGATCTCAAGGGCGGCATCTGCGCCGCACTTGGCGGCCTCAGGCTCTTGCAGAAGGCAGGCTACCGTCCCGCCGGCGGCCTCTCCTTCGCTTTCATCGGCGATGAGGAAAGCGGCGAACCGGGCACCGGCGTCAGCGCCGGCGCGCACGATCTCGTCAAAAGGGTCAAGGACGGCACCATCGCAAAGCCGGATTTCGCGGTCTATGTCGAACCGACCAGGCTGGATGTCTATACGGCCCAGATCGGTTTCTTCATTGCCGATATCACCATAACCGGCAAATCCGCCTATTTCGGCACGCCGGAGCTTGGCGTCGATGCCCTAAAGGCAACCCACGCAATTCTGGGCAACCTCTGGCAACATGAGGCGGAACTGGCAGCAGGACCGAAGCACGATCTGGTCGGCGCTTCCTCCATCCTCGTCACGCATATCAATGGCGGCGGCTATATTGCCGTTCCGGGCGAGTGCAAGCTCTCCCTGATCCGCAAGCTCCGCCCCGGCGAGAACCTGGATGAGGCGGTCGCCGCCTTTGAAGCGGTCGTCCGTTCGGCTCCAGTGGCCGACGGCATCGGCATCGGGATTGCGTACCCCGCCGGCCGTGATCACCGCTTCGGCGGCTCACCCGTCGAGATCTCCCGCGAAACCCCCGCCGCCCTGCAGTTGTCCCGCTGCGTCGAGGTCGCCACGAACGGCCAGAACCTATCCGGCGGCGCCATCGGCGGCGCACCTTATTGGTCGGAATCTCCCTTTCTTGTCAACGAGATCGGGTGTCCCGCGGTCTACTGCGCGCCTGGGGACATCAGCGTCGCACACACATTCGAAGAGCGCATCGAGGTGGAAAGCTATCTGGCAGCCGTCAGGGCTTTCGCGCTGTTCGTGGCCGACTATTGCGGCCTGGAAGAAGAAGCAGACTGAACCAAACATAACAGAGGGTTAGAAATGAAACTGCTAGTCAAACATCTGGCGACATCCGCCCTTCTCGGGCTGATGTCCGTCTCCGCCATGGCCCAGACGGTCGGTCCCAAGGGCGAAGCGGCGACGCTTTCCGCCGAGGTGACGGTTCCCGACGATGCCGTCGCCGCCATCAAGGACGCAAAATACAAGGCCGCCCTGCTCTGGCACGACCAATCCGATTTCGTGAACGCAGTCTCAGCCGGTGCAACGGACGAGTTCAAGCGCCTGGGCATCGAGGTTGTCGCAACCACCAGCGCCGGCTTTGACGCCGCCAAGCAGCGCAGCGACGTTGAAACGGCCATGGCCAAGGAACCGAACATCATCCTGTCGCTACCGCTTGACCCGGTCACATCCGCCGCCGCTTTCAAGGAAGCCCGCGATGCCGGTGTTTCCCTGGTGTTCCTGTCCAACCTGCCCGCCGATTATGAGCACCCGCGCGATTATGCGGCCATCGTGACCGACGATCTCTACCAGATGGGCAAACAGGCTGCCGACGCGCTCGCCAGCGCCATGGGCGGCAAGGGCACCGTCGGCTGGATTTTCCACGACGCCGACTATTACGTGACCAACCAGCGTGACAACGCCTTCAAGTCGACCATCGAAAACGACTATCCGGACATCAAGATCGTTGCGGAACAAGGCATCAGCGACCCGGCTCGCGCCGAGGAAATCGCCAACGCCATGCTGCTCAAGAACCCGGATCTCGGCGGCATCTATGTGACCTGGGCCGGTCCGGCCGAAGGTGTGCTCGCAGCCCTGCGTGCCAACGGCAACAAGGACACCAAGATCGTCACGCTCGATCTGTCCGAGCCGGTAGCTCTCGACATGGTCCGCGGCGGCAACGTTGCAGCCATTGTTGCGGACGAAGCCTATGAACTCGGCCGCGCCATGGCAGCTGCCGCAGCCCTGCGCCTCGTCGACAAGGACGTTCCGCCCTTCATCGCGGCACCGGCCATCACCGTGACTGCAGACAACGTTGCCGAGGGCTGGAAGAAGTCCCTCAACATCGACCCGCCGGCAAGCGTTACCTCCGCGAATTGACCCGGCATTCCGGCAGGCTGCCCCATCACAGCCTGCCGGCCAACAGGTCCTCACAACAATTCTAAAAACCCGCACGGACCTCCGAGAAGCAACACCGTCTTTCCGACGGTTAATACCGAACCTTACGGAGAAGTCGCATGTTCAAGTTACAGACACTCCTGGCGTCGACACTGCTGGTCGGCATGACCGCCTTGGCCTCGGCTGCTGACCGCCCGCAAACGGTTGGCCCGAAGGGCGAAGCCCCGACCCCGGTCGCAACGCTCGAACTGACCGATGCCGAAGTCGCGAAAGTGGCCGAAGGCAACTACACGGCCGCCTTTGCCTGGCACGAGCTCTACGATTGGTCCAACGCGGTCGCACGCGGCGCCAAGGACGAGTTCGAACGGCTCGGCATCAAGGTCGTTGCCGAGACCGACGCCGGCTTTGACTCAGCTCGCCAGAAGTCCGACGTCGAGACGATCATGGCCAACCAGCCGTCGATCATCGTATCCCTGCCGATCGACCCGACCACAGCACAGACCGTTTACGGCATTGCCCGCGATGCCGGCGTGAAGCTTGTCTTCGTCGACAACGCCGTCGACGGCTTCACCCATGGCAAGGACTATGTCACCGTCGTCTCCGCCGACCTGGTTCAGATCGGCGAAAAGGCCGCCCGGGCACTCGCTGCGTCCATGGGCGAGACGGGTACGGTCGGCTACATGTTCCACGATGCGGATTTCCCGGTCACCAACCAGCGTGACCAGGCGTTCAAATGGACCATCGAAAACGAGTTTCCGAACATGGAAATCGCCATCGAGTCCGGTATGACCGATCCCGCAAACGCCGAAGACATCGCCCGGGCGATGTTGTCGCGGAACCCGGATCTTGGCGGCATCTATACGCCGTGGGCAGAACCAGCCCTCGGCGTCCTCTCGGTTCTGCGCCAGCAGGGCAACGACACCACCAGGGTGGTCACCATCGACCTCAACGAGCCGGTTGCCCTCGACATGCTGAAGGGTGGCAACACCGCGGCAATCATCGCGGACGAAGCCTACAGCATCGGCGTCTACGCCGCCCGGTCCGCTGCGGCCAGCCTTCTCGGCAAGTCCGTCGATCCGTTCCTGGTGGTCGACGCCATCACGGTTGGCACGGATAATGTCACCGAAGGCTGGAACAAGTCCATGAAGATGGATCCGCCCGAAAGCGTTGCCGAAGCAGCCAAGTAAATCCCTTTCCGTGCAGGCCGCGCCTTGCGGCCTGCCGTCACCTACCTCTTCGAACTTGAGGCAATCCATGACCCAGGCGGTTTCGAGACTAAGACAACTCGATTACAAGCAAGGCGTGATCTATTTCGGGTTTCTCGGAATCTTTCTTTTCTTTGCTCTCACCCTTCACGACGTCGGCTTCCTGTCGCCCCGCAACCTGACCAACATCGTTCTGCAGACCGCACCGGCAACGATCATGGCCATAGGTCTGGTCTTCGCGCTGTCCGCCGGGGAAATCGACCTCAGCTTCGGCTCAGTCGTTGCTGTCTCGGCTCTCGCCGCAGCGCTTGCACTGCAAAGCTACCCGATGATCGTCGGCATCATCGCCGGCATCGGTGCCGGTGCCTTGATCGGCGCCATGAACGGCATCCTTGTCGCCTATCTGCGCCTGCCGTCCTTCCTGGTGACGCTGGCCACCATGGGCCTCTTCGCCGGTATCGCCCGCTCCATGACGGACCTGCGCTCGATCCCGGTGCTGAATGACACCTTCGCAGGCATCTTCGGCTCCGGCAGCCTGTTCTCCATCCCCTCGCTGGTCATCTGGACCATCGCTGCCGTCGTCATCGGCCACATCGTCTATCGCAACACCCGCTTTGGCGCCCATGTGGTGGCAACGGGCGACAATCCCCGCGCCGCCCAGGTTTCCGGCATCAAGGTTCCGCGCATCCGCCTCAGCGTGCTGACGCTGTGCGGCGCCATGGCCGGGCTTGCCGGCCTGCTCTACGCCGGCCGCCTTCAGGCTGCCAAATACACGCTCGGCGAAAGCGACCTGATGACGGTGATCGCCGCCGTGATCGTCGGGGGCACCGCCCTCAATGGCGGCAAGGGCTCCGTCATCGGCGCCCTGCTCGGCTCGCTGCTGATGGGCATGCTCAACAACGGACTGATCCTGATGGGGCTTGATGTCTCCGACCAGATGATCGTCCGCGGTCTCATCATTCTCGTCGCAGTCGCCGTCTCCCTGCGCGACACCAGCCGGTAACCTGGAGGACCACGATGTTTCTCGACGTTCTCATGCGCCGCAATCCGGCCTTCATCGAAGCCGCCATGGCGCTGCATCAGGCCGGCAAGATCCCTGCCAATGCCTATGTTCTCGATCTGGACGCGGTCGAACGCAACGCTCGCCTTTTCAAGGGAGAGGCCGACAAGCACGGCCTGAAAACCTTCGCCATGACCAAACAGGTCGGACGCCATTCCGGTTTCTGCCAGGCGGTCATGCGCGGCGGTATCGAAAGATCCGTTGCAGTCGATATGGCCTGCGCCCTCGCCTGCGACCGGGCTGGCCTCAAGACCGGACATCTCGGCCACCTGGTCCAGGTTCCGAGGCAGGAAGCAGCTTTCGCCGGCGCGAAACTGCAACCGGATTACTGGACGGTCTTCTCGGCTGAGAAAGCACAGGAAGCTGCCGCTGCCGCCAAGTCCGCCGGCAGGACACAGAACCTGCTCGCCCGGATCCAGACAGAGGGCGACACGTTCTATCGTGGCCATGAAGGCGGCTTCGACGCGCAAGACATTGTCGCCGTGGCAGAACAGCTTGATGCCCTGGAAGGTGGAGCCTTTGCCGGCATCACGACCTTCCCCACCCTGCTTTTCGATCTGGAAACGCGCAAGGTCAAGCCGACGCCGAACCTGTCGACCCTCGCCCGCGCCGCCGAAGCACTGGCAGGCGCAGGTCGCGGCCGTATCGAGATCAACGCTCCTGGCACCACGTCCTCCGCAGTGCTCGGCGCCCTTGCCGAAGCCGGTGCCACCCAGTGCGAACCGGGCAACGGTCTCCACGGCACGACACCTCTTCATGCTGTGGAAGACCTGCCGGAAGATCCGGCCGTGCTCTATCTCTCGGAAGTCTCTCACCACCACGGCGGCAAGGCCTACTGCTTCGGTGGTGGCCTCTACATCGATCCGGTCTTCCCGAAGTACCCGGTCAAGGCCCTCGTCTCCTCGGAGCCGACGTCCCGCCAGTCTGATCTGCTTGAGGTCGAAATACCTGACTATTCCGCGATCGACTATTACGCGATGATCGACGCCACCTCGCCCAAACCCATGCGCGCCGGTGACACGGTGGTCTTCGGCTTCCGCGGTCAGGCCTTCGTCACACGGGCGCTTGTCGTCGGCATTTCCGGCGTCAGCGCTGGCACGCCTGCCGTCACCACAATCGAAAATGGCTTCGGAGATGCCGTCTCCTGGCCGGGAGCGTTCCAGCAATGACCGCCGACAATCCCGTTCTGTCCCTGAAGAACATCCACAAGGCCTTCGGTGGCGTGGTCGCCATCGAGAACTTCTCACTCGACCTTCACGCGGGAGAGATCGTTGCTCTTGTCGGCGACAACGGCGCCGGCAAGTCAACGCTGGTCAAGATCGTCTCCGGCGTCCATAAGCCAACCTCGGGTGACATCCTGCTGGACGGCACGCCGGCATCCTTCTCCGACGCCAGCTCGGCCCGCAGTCTCGGCATCGAGGTCGTCTACCAGGACCTTGCCCTTGCCGACCAGCAGCCGGTCTACATGAACATGTTCCTCGGCCGCGAACTGACCAAGCCGCCGCTCGGGCTGCTCGACAAGAAGCGCATGCGCCGGGAATGCCAGGAGCTGGTCGACGAACTCGATGTCCGCATCCCCTCCGCCGGCTCTGTCATTCGAGACCTCAGTGGCGGCCAGCGCCAGGGCATAGCCATTGCGCGGGCCACCCACTGGGCCAGCAAGCTGGTTCTGCTGGACGAACCGACAGCTGCCCTCGGCGTCGCGGAAACGGCCAAGGTCGAACAGCTCGTCGCATCGCTGAAGGAAAAGAACCTCGCCATCCTGATCATCAGCCACAGCCTGGATCAGGTCTTCCGCCTCTCCGACCGCATCTGCGTCCTGCGCCGTGGTCAGCAGATCGGCGTTCGCAAGACCAGCGAGACAGACAAGAACGAAATCGTCTCCATGATCACCGGCGTTTCCGGCCAGGCAGCCTGAACCTTCAACCAGAACAATCAGCCTCCGGCAACTGCCGGAGGCTGATTGTTCACATCAGAACGGAATCGTGACGTTAAGCGTCGCACCATACGAGCGGAAGTCGGACGTCCCGATCCCGTCGTAAAAGCCCTCCCCGGAAATCTGGATGTTACGGCCGGGCACCAGCAGGCCCGCGCCAGCTTCCACACGTGCCCGCAGATCTTCATCGGAAGAGGCAAGCGTCGCATCCGTCGGGGTATCGTCCTGCAACTTGTTGAAGTCGTAGATCCCGGAGAGCGACAGGAACGGCGAGAACAGCAGCTCGTTCAACTGCAGGTCCCAGGAGACCTTTGGTCCGAACTCGAGCCGCCCCAGATCGAAATCCTGCGACGGGATCAGCCGCCCCAATGTGTCCGTGTAGCTTTCCTGTTCTTCGTAGTAGTAGGTGATGCGGGCAAATGGGCTGACCCTGGTCGTTTCACTGAGCTTGAAGTCGCCAGTCAAACCGCCCTGCAACAGAAACCGCTGCGTTCTGAAATCATCTTCGAAAAGCCCAAGCGCGTTCACGGTGTTGTAGGACTGGCCATACGTCGCCAGGCCATCCAGGTAGAAATTCTGATGAACCCGGAGAACAGCATAAGGGCCAGCCATCCAGCCGACGCCGTCGGCGGAGGTATCGGCGGCACCGTTTCTTTCCTCGGTCAGGTCGAGCTGCCCCAACAAGCCCAGAACGGCCCGGTCCTTGTAGCGATAGTCGACCCCGGCAAAAAACAGCCCGGTCTTGCTGTTGCTGCTGTTGTTGTCGGTAATTGCATACGTTCCCTGGGCCCAGAAGTCCCATCCCGACTGCCACTCGGCACTATCCTCGCCGCCGGAAGGTGCATCTCCATTGGTACCGCTCAGGATCGCGAGGGTATCGTCCTGCATCACCTGCGGACCGACGGCCGTGTAACTCATCGTGCCGGAGGAGGTGAAATTGTCGAAGACCGCGTACCGTTCCGGCTCGGCATTCTCCGCGCGAACGCCGCTCCCGGCTCCTGCCATTGCCGCATTGTTTCCAGTGCCACCACCTTGTTGAAGAGAATTGGCAAAGGCGCGCAGGGAGAACTGGAAGTTTCCGGACTGCGAGGTGGGCGTAACGTCGAAATTGAACCCGTTGCGCCCACGCTGCCGCCCAAAGGGGCCGCTGGTCAGGCGCGAGACGATATCAGGCTGTCCGGACACGATCGCATTGGCCCGGTTTGTCACGAAGGAGGCAATCACTTCCTTTGTTTTCTGGATATCGGCCGATGCGTCCCGGTCATTGGTGAGAGAGAAGCTGACGCTGCTCAGCCCCGTGGCACTCGCCGTCACCGCATATGGCGTGAGAGCACCACCGCCGTTATAGGACGAGGCAACCGCGTTTGCGGTCATGACGGAACTGGTCGCCGTTCCGTCCGCAGCGGTGGTCACCGTTTCCGTGTTGGTGCCCGTGCTCGCAAATGTCAGTGACGCACCACCAGCTGGCGCAGTGAATGTTACACTGACACCTGCAGCAGCGTTGTTGTTGACGTCTGTCGCTTTCGCGACGAGAACTGCCTCGAACCGGGTTCCAACTTCGGAACTTTGCCCGGATCCCGACACGACCGACAGCGCCGCCGCCGCCCCGCTTGCCGTCCCGCTCACCGATACGTTGAAGGGGTTTTCGTCCGCATCGTCATTGGCGAAGTTGAAGTCGAACCCGAACGCTCCAGGCGCTGTTGGCGTATAGGCCACAGCCAGCGTCGCCGTTCCACCACCGCTGCTTACGGTGTTGGAACTCAATGTGAAGCTGTTGACTGTGACGTTGCTTGTGCCGGTAACATTCGCACCAACCGTTGGAGTTGTGAGGTTCAGGACGGCCGACCCGGTGTTCGTGATCGTGTAGGTGATGGTTGACGTTGTTCCCGGCATGACAATTCCGGGAACGGTGTCTGTCCCCCCGTCCGATACAGCATTGCCTGTCGACGATGTAACCTCGATTTCCGGACTGCCAATCGCGGTACCGCTCACCAGGATGTCATACGTGGGTTCGTCGGCGTCATCGCTGAGAATATCGAGTTCGAACGAAAAATTGCCAATTGCACTCGGCGTGTAGAGAACAGTGAAGGTAGTCGATGCGCCGCCTGCGAGCGTTGTGAGCCCTGGCGCGGAGATTGAATCGACCGAAACATTGCTTGCCGAGGCACTGGTCGGCGTTCCGGTCAGGGTAAGCGTCGCGGTACCCGTGTTTTCGATCGTATAGACCAGTGTTTGCTGGTCTCCCACGTTTACTGTTCCCTGAGCATCCGTACCGTTATCCGCAATAGAGTTTCCTGCAGGACGCTGCACGTCGATTTCGGGTGTAGCAACCGTCAGAGTGCTTGAAGACGTTCCCGAGTTTCCAAGGCTGGAGGTCAGGTCTCCAGTTGTGTTCGCGAAGGAACCATCTGTGGAGCCGGTAACGTCCGCGCTCAAGGAACAGCTGCCCCCGGCCGCAACGGTGCCCCCCGTGTAGGAAATCACACCAGAACCTGTCGTCGCCGTTATCGTTCCCCCGGTACAGGTGGTTGAGGCGTTTGCAGGCGTGGCTACTGTCAATCCTGCGGGGAGATTGTCAGTGAAATCCAGCGAGGTCGCCGCGACCGCATTGGCGGAGTTGTTGATGACGAAGGAAACCGTCGAGGTTCCACCTGCCAGAATAGTCGCTGGAGCAAAGGACTGCGTGAAACTCGGAGTGGACGTTCCCGTGCCCTGTACCGAGAACGTGTAGGTTCCCTCGTCGGCATCGTTGGAGACAATCGTGATTGTCGACGTTTGGGTCCCCAGAGCATTGGGATCAAAGGTGACCGTGAAGGTCACCGACCCCAGGGCTGCGATCGAACCGCTCGTCGTGCCGGACACCGCAAATTGCGTATTGTCCGAGGATGTCACGCTCGTCAGCGTCAGCGTGTCCGTACCCGTGTTCTGGATCGTGAAGACATTCGCATTGGTTCCGCTGGAAACTGAAACACTGCCGAAGTCGGTGTCGTCGGCAGCCGACGGCGTCGTATCACCACTGGCAATACTCGTGCCGTTCCCCTGGACGTTGATCTCCGGAGCCACACCCGTGCCTTGCACGGTGAAGGTGTATGTTCCTTCGTCGGGATCGTTGGATTCAATCGTGATTGTCGACGTCTGCGTTCCCAGGGCATTGGGATCAAAAGTGACCGCGAAGGTCACAGACCCCGACGCGGCGATCGAGCCGCTGGTCGTGCCGGATATCGCGAATTGCGTGTTGTCCGAAGATGTCACGCTCGTCAGCGTCAGTGCATCTGTTCCGGTGTTCTGGATCGTGAACGTATTTGCGTTGGATCCGCTCGCAACCGAAACGTTGCCGAAGTCGGTATCATCCGCTGCGGACGGCGTCGTGTCGCCACTGACGATACTTGTCCCGTTCCCCTGAACGTTGATCTCTGGCGCGATACCAGTCCCTTGTACCGTGAACGTGTAAGTCCCTTCATCGATGTCATCGGAAACGATGGTGATCGTCGCAGTCTGGTTCCCACCGGCGTTGGGATCAAAAGTGACGGTAAAGGTCGAAGATCCCGAAGATGCGATCGAACCGCTTGTCGTTCCGGAAATGGCGAACTGCGTGTTGTCCGACGACGTTACACTTGTAAGCGTCAGCGTGTCGGTTCCTGTGCTCTCGATGGTGAACGTATTCGCCACAGATCCGCTCGAAACCGCAACACTCCCGAAGTCGGTATCGTCCGCCGCACTCGGAGACGTATCCCCGCTGGCAATACTGACACCGTTTCCCTGGACGTCGATCTCGGGTGCAATGCCTGTTCCTTGAACACTGAACGTATAGGGACTCTCGTCCGCGTCGCTCGAGACGATCGTAATCGTTGACGTTTGCAAGCCCGTCGCGGACGGATCGAAGGTGACCGTGAAGGTTACAGATCCCGAAGACGGTATCGAACCGGCCGTTGTCCCCGACACAGCGAATTGTGCATTGTCAGAGGACGTCACACTGCTCAGTGAGAGCGTTCCATTACCCGTGTTCTGGATTGTGAAGGTATTTGGATTTGTACCGCTCGAAACAGAGACGCTGCCGAATTCGGTATCATCTGCCGCCGAAGGGGTCGTGTCCCCACTGGCAATGCTTACCCCGTTGCCCTGAACGTTGATTTCAGGAGAGGCAACCGTCAGCGTGGCAGATGACGTCCCGGAATTTCCCAGCGATGATGTGAGATCACCTGTGGTGTTGACGTAACTTCCGTCACTTGCAGACGTCACATCGGCACTGACGGTACAAGTCGCACCCGCCCCAGCGGTTCCGCCAGTGTAACTGATTACACCCGATCCGCTGGTCGCCGTGAGTGTGCCACCGGTACACGTTGTGGCAGCGTTCGACGGAGAGGCAACGGTCACTCCCGAAGGCAAGTTGTCGGTGAAATCGAGAGATGTCGCGTCCACACCGTTCGCAGAGTTGTTGATCGTGAATGTGACGGTCGAGGTGCCGTTTGCCACGATCGTACTGGGGGCGAATGCCTGGGTGAATGTTGGAGGCGTCGTCGGTGGAGTAACTTCGCCGCTGGAACCGGCATCAAGATAGGTGAAATTAATGCCTGTAGCACCGTAGGATCCGGTGATTGTGCATGTCGTGGTACAATCGATCGTCTGAATACCAGGCGACGTTACGTTGATGGTATCCGTTCCATTGGTAACGGAATACGAGAGTACATTCCCCGGGTCGTTTGGACCATTGTTGATATCGAAATTGGTGAGACTGCTTCCAGAACCCTGATCCTGGATCAATATCCAGTCGTCGTCCGCCGTCGTAGGTCCGATGCCACTTTCCCGCGTGCATTCATCCAGCGTGAGGTTCAACACGAGAGGATCGAGCGGGACAGAATTGCTTGGACAGTCTGTGTAGGCCGCCTTCGCGTCGTCAGGTACGGCTCCCAGAAAAAGCATCAGAAACGCCAGCTGTACAAAGCGCAACAAGACGCCTGCGCGCGCGGCTTTGCTGAGCCTGGCTCCCCATACGTCACAAATCATCAAATCACCACAGAGCGAACCACGGTCGCTGCACCCCAAAAAGAAAGAGCCAAGGCTCGAAGGCCCGGTTTTTGTTAGCTGCCAAACACAACTATAACGTGATTTTTATCAAAACAATCTTTGGTTTAAATTCTACTACGCTCAAACTTAAATAGAATTCAAGCGCAAATCCGATCACATTTTTGACTGACCACATCTGCGTCAGGAAAAAGGATTCAATTCTGACAAATTCTAACTATGGTTGAAAGATTTGGTCAGAATTGGCTTTCATCCTCTTTAAGGCGAATAATTCCCTTAAAAATTGCAGAGTTTGGCGATCTTTAACACTATTTCCAGTAACGAACACTCAACAATTCAGGAACTGATTTCGGAATTTTATAATTGCATTTTGAAATACATGTGTGTGAAGGTTGTAACGTAATTTGAGTCCAATTTCTCTTTCATGCAACCTGTGATTCGCAAGAGCAGGAAATCCAGACAACATCTGCAAGACCGAAACTTCCTTCGGAAGCAACGGGAGGAAACATGTCAGAACCATTTCTCGCCGAAATACGGATTGTCGGCTTCAATTTCGCGCCACGCGGCTGGGCTTTTACCGACGGACAGATTTTGCCGATCAATCAGAACCAGTCGCTCTATTCGCTGCTGGGCACGACCTATGGCGGAGATGGGCGGACGACATTCGCCCTGCCCGACCTGCGCAGCCGGACGCCGATCCACGAGGGCGCCGGATATCAACTCGGCCAGAAGGGGGGAGCGGAAACTGTCACACTTACGGCAGCTGAAATCCCGGAACATTCCCACCCGGTGAAAGCGGTCTCCACCGCAGGAAACAGCAGAACGCCCAACATGGCCCTGTTTGGATCCGAAATCGCACCGGACAAGGCCTATCGGCCTTACGAAGTCGGCACGATGACGCAGATGAGATCAGGGACCGTGACCAACGCAGGTGGCGGGCAGGCGCACAACAACATGCAGCCCTACCTGACGCTCAATTTCTGCATCGCCCTTCAAGGCCTGTTTCCGTCCCGCAACTAATCTCCGAAAGGACATAGAATGTCTGAACCTTTCGTCGGTGAAATCCGCATGTTTGCGGGTAATTTCGCACCGCGCGGCTGGGCCTACTGCGACGGTCAGCTGCTGGCAGTTTCCCAAAACGATGCCCTGTTTTCACTCCTTGGAACCATCTACGGCGGAGATGGCCGAACCACATTCGGTCTGCCGGACATGCGCGGACGAATTCCACTGCACGCGGGCACGGGCCCCGGCCTCAGCCCGCGGCGGCTCGGCTCCAAAAGCGGGTCGGAAAAGGAAACGCTCACGGTCAACCAGCTTGCCAGTCACTCGCACGGCTTCAATGCCAACACCGGCCTGGCCGACCAGACGTCGCCCGCGACGCATGTTCCGGCAGCCGGTGCAGGCGTGAGCTTCTACGCCGATGCCAGTCAGGACATTTCCATGGCGCAAGACATGATTTCAAACTCTGGCGGCTCCCGGTCGCACACCAACCTGATGCCGACAATATGCGTGCATTTCATCATCGCGCTCTACGGCGTTTACCCCAGCAGGCATTAGGAGGCGAACCATGTCGGAACCCTTTATCGCTGAAATCCGAATTTTCGCAGGCAATTTCGCCCCTCGAAGCTGGGCCTTTTGTGACGGCCAGCTCCTTCCCATCTCCCAGAACACGGCGTTGTTCTCGCTTATTGGAACGACCTACGGAGGCGATGGACGCAGCACCATGGGTCTGCCGGATCTGCAGGGCCGTGCCCCAATGCATCCAGGCAGAGGCCCTGGCCTCACATCCCGCAGACTGGGGGAAAAGGTTGGTGTTACGACCGTCACCCTGACGGAAGCGCAGATCCCCTCACATTCTCATACGGCACGAGCAACCAGTGGCAGCGGCGGCGTTCCCGGCCCCTCGTCATCGACGTCCTTTTCCAGCTCCGGCCTGGATTCGCTTTACCACACGGACACTCAGACGAACCAGGTCGACATGGCCATGGAAACGCTGTCCGCCACCGGCGGCAGCCAGTCACACGACAATGTTCAGCCGTATCTGACGCTGAACTTCATTATTGCGCTCCAGGGGCTTTACCCCTCCCGCGGCTAACCAATGCAGGACGTTGCCGGACAGGCCAGGCCGCCGGCTTCAGATCAGCAAGAGGAAACGCATCATGTCAGTCGAAGAAGCAGTTCCCGAGGAATTTGAAGGGAACGTGACGGCCGATCCGGTCTATTTCCGGATTTTCTTTGCCGCAGTCACACCGGACGGGGCACTTGAGTACAAGGATCAGACGTCTGAAAACGGCGCTTTCAGCGCCTCCTTTACTCAGCTAACGAATGCAAGCTTTGCCACCGAACGGCTCAACGCATCCGTGACCCAGGAAGGCTACGTTGCCCTGCTTGCGCAAGACAGCGGGTCTGGAAACCTGGCCTATATCCGGGAAAACCGGGACGAAAACGCACCACAGCGTTTTGCTGACCCGCTTGATCTCGGCAAACCGGCCGGCGTTCCAGGTTTCAATGATACGTTGCTGATCAACGGCGTCACCGGTCGGCAGAACATTTTCGTCACAAGTTCGGCGCCGGACAACGCCATCTGGTGGCGCTTCCAGAACAACAACACCGTACAGATGGAAACCATCACGGTAGTGCCACCGGGCACGACGACACCAATTGAAGTTACGGTGCCGGTCGAAATTCCACCGAGCCAGCCCTGGGCGGACTGGCAACAAATGGCCGGGGCACTGCGGAGCCTCGCTGCAACCCAGAATGCCGATGGCCGCATCATTCTCACCGGCATCAATTCGGACAGCGTGCCTTATCTGAACTTCCAGTCCACCGACAGGCCGCTTCTGCCGGAGGGCTGGGAAGGTTGGCAAGATATCAGTGGCGGCCTGACCGGCTTCGAACAGCTTGTCCTTTGCATCGACGGCAATGCGCTCGTTCACATCTTTGCCCGCATCGGAAACAAGATTTACATGAAAGCTCAGGACGAAGTCAGTTCACTCGACTTCTCCGACTGGGCACTGTTTGCAACGTTTGATGCGCCTGTCGGCAGCATGGCCGCTTCCAACTCCTCCAACGGAGGAATTTATCTGGTTGCGCTGACTGTCTCAGGAGCCGACAGTCCGGTCTTCGCAAGCTACCAGACCAGTTCCGTGGAAACCTCCTGGACGGCTCCACGGGTCATCGCCCATGCGGATGGTGGCAGCACGCTCAAACTTCAGCCGAACGCCAATACGCTCCTGAGCCTTTTCGCCCTTGATCCGGCGTCAAACACGGCTTCCTACCTGCCGCAGATATCGCTTGATCACTGGTCGGCGACCTGGACTTCCCTGGGCGGACCGCTTTCCGTAAGCGCACTGACCCGGGACGTCACGCCGAACACCGAATGACGACCGCGCTTGCGATCGATCTGCCGATGCCGCAGACAGACAAGTGCCTGGCCCCGCGCGCACGCGCGGCGGCCCGGGGCATCACCTACCGAGCCTTGCATTCGGGCGATCTTCCGTTCCTGGCAAGCCTATACCGTTCGACGCGCGAGGCCGAGCTTGCGCGCACTCCGTGGACGGAAGCCGATAAGCAGGCCTTTATCGCGATGCAATTCGAGGCCCAGCACAGACATTATCAGGAGCATTATCCTGATGCCCTCTGGCTGGTGATAGAACGAGACGCCAGACCTGTTGGCAGGCTTTACCTGGAACGCTGGACCCGCGAACACCGGATTATCGACATCGCCCTGATACCCGAAGTACAGGGACAAGGCCTTGGCAGCGCCGTTTTGCAGGACCTGATAGATGAGGCGCGAGAAGCAGGAAAAGCGCTTTCCATTCATGTCGAAAAGGAAAATCCTGCCATGCGGCTCTATCACCGCCTCGGCTTCGAAAAGCGGGAAGACAAGGGCGTGTATGACCTCATGGAACACCCCTGCCGAACCTGAAGCACCGAGCCCGGCCACCAGACTGCGGCGGCCACCGGCCTGTGAGACAGTGTACGATCAGGTGAACACCGCTTCATACTGAATGCCGGCTTCCTTTTGCGCGACCGGAACCAGAAACACGTCCTGCTCGCCGAAATCCGGCCGATAGAGCCTGTAGATGGATTGCTCCAGCAATGGCTCCTGCGGACCTTGCCACAACGTGGAAAAAGCCCCTCCCTGCCGCTCGCCGGAGCCCATCAATTTGACCTCCACAAGGGACAACTGGATATCAGCCGGAACCGACCTGACCTCGAACACCTGATCCAGCAGCTTTTCAAAGTCGTGAAGGGTCAGTGTTTTCAAGTCGGTCATCAATTTCTCCAAACCATCTATCCAAATGTCCCGGCGTCGACGCGGGGACGAGCAATTAAAAAGTTGTAGTTCAAACATCCAACAACCGTAAAGGGGCGATTGCAAAACCTGCTGCAAACCTTTTGAGAACAAGGGCGAAGCCCGCCATTCAAGCCGTGCATTCCTCCTGCATTCGCGCAACGCAGGAGGAATGACATCTTCTTTCAAAAGCCAATTCCCGGATCAGCAAGGCACCAGCCCGCCTCCAGTCCGAAGTCGTACCGTTCAGTGATCGACGGGGCTTTCCTCACCAAGCCTTTTCGCCAGTCGGCGCAGAACGGCCTTGTTGCGGCTGGTAACCGTCGAGCGTTTCCAGCCGTATTTTTCGCAGATCCGGGAAAACTTGCCGCCGCCCGCCTTGCACATCACTTCGAACTGCAGAGCGCGGCGCGCATCCGGGTCCTCGATCAGGGAGAACCAGGTGATCGCCTCTTCAGCCCGGCTGATCGCCCGGGGCGGGTAGGTGCGCCGACGCCGGGCGATCTTGCCCTGGCATTCAGGCCAGCTTGCCAGGACCGCCCGCGGTCCGTCACCCTTGCCGGTTACCGCAATCACTTCGACAGCCTCCGTCAACCGGGCCAGGATCTGGTCAGGTACGCTTGTTTCCATATCGTCTCTCTTGAAACTGTAGTGGGCACAGAACCGCGCGGCCGCTCAAATGGCCCCGCGGCAGCAAAGATGCAGGCTTGAGGCGGTTATTTGCCCTGGCCCTCACGCTCTTTCTGGTAGCCCTCTTCCCACAAACCGAAATAATCGGCCTTCGGCGGATAAGGATTGTCCTCACGGGACTTGCCTTCCCGGCACGCGGTCGCTCCGCGTTCGAAGGCAAAAATCTGCGCCTTCGTCAGGTAACCGTTCATGTTCAAACCCCCTTCTCTCAAAATACCGGTGAAAGATCCGTCCGGCGCCGCCTCCCCCGAGCGCAGCAAGCCAAGCGTGCAATCCCTGAGCGACTCAATACAGCCGAAGATTGACGGCCGCAGTGTAATCAACCGACACCAACTGACAATAGTGCTCATGCAGCGATCCCCTCCCGGCCCGTTTCCAGGAGTTTGTCAAGTTCGTAGGAGAGCAGCACGGCGAGCGTAAGGGTCGGAGCGGATGGGTTTATATGTCTTGCACTGCCAAGCAACTCTTCCAGATCAATCCTGTCGAACTGGTCCAGAAAACCTCGCCGCTCCACCCAGTCCGGCTTGTTCAAGACAAGCCAGGAAACGGCAGTAAAGCATGGCGCAGACCAGTTCCCCCGGTTCTCGGCGGTGTTGATCAGACCGAAGACGAGGCGCAGATGTTCCGCCCCGTGTTTCGTCAGCAGGGTCTGGCAAGTTCTGCGGGCCTTCGACTGGTGCCGCCCTTGCACCCGTCTGGTGTGGCTGATGAAATGAACGCCATACTCGGCAGCGATCCTGTCGACCAGTCCTCCCGAAGCCATCAGACCCGACCTTTCTTTTCCACCGCGATACCTTGCACCGCTGCAAAAGCCGCTTCTGCCTTTTCCCTGGCCGTACGCGGCAAATGTTCACTATTTGTTCTTTTTGCGAAGGGCGCTTGTCTCATGTGCTGCCTGCTCCCGACAACACCCGGACTGCCCTTCGGGCTGGAACTGCCGCGCACATCCCTGCCCTGTTTCAGGTTCCGCAACTCCAGAGTCAGCAACCTATTGCGCGCTTTTTCCAACGCGAACTCGTCTTCCAGCCGGGCACTCGGTCGTTCCGCCCTGATCCTCAGATGCGCAACCTTTGCCTGCGCTTCTTCAATTTCGTCCTTCAGGTCCCTCATCGGCCGGTCTCCTCTGCCATTTGTCGAAGGATTGTCTGAGCTTCCATCGTCACTCCCACGCATTCACTTGATGACTCAAATTTCGTACGCTTATTGCGTACGTATGTCAACTGGACTCCGTACGTTTTTACTGCTAACACGTATGCATCTTACGTGACCTGGTGACCGAATTATGGATATGGACGAACAATCTGCAGTCTCCCGCCAGCTTGTAGACCTGAAGGACCGCAGCGGCCTGTCGATCCGCGCCATCGCACGGGCCATGGGCTATCAGAATGCCTCTTCCATCCAGCGCTACTTCAGCGCCGACTACCTGAAACCTGCACTGCCGTCGGATTTCGTGGCGAAGCTTCTTCCTGTCCTCCTGGGCAAGGGCGAGCAACCGATCACCCGGGAAGACATTCTTGCGCTCGCCCCCGATTCCATCACCGATCTGGATGCCTCCAGTGCACCTTCAAGAGCCGCCACACCTCTGGAGATCAAGGGCCAGGTGGCTGCCGGCCTCTGGATGGAGTCCGGACTGTTCGAGACGGACGCCACCAAGAAAACCAGTTTCGCGGGAGACCTTCGCTTTCCGAGCGAAAGCCAATATCTGTTGCAAATCAATGGCGAAAGCCTCAACCGGATCGCCTGGAGCGGCGATTTGATCCTGTGCGTCGACTATCTGGAAGCCGGCATTGAGATCAAGTCGGGAGACCTTGCCGTCGTGGAGCGGACCAGAGACGGTGGCCATACCATCGAACGCACCGCCAAGCGGATCATTCGCCGGAACGGCCAGATAGAACTGCAACCGGAATCCGACGATCCGCGCTTTCAGGAGCCGGTGATCTTCAACGAGCACGATGAAGAAGCAACGGAAGTCCGCATCATAGCCAAGGTATTGAGCGTCATCCGGCAGGTCGTCTAGCGCCGCCGACCCCGCCTCCACTTCTTCTCAGGCCGAAACTCGGCCCGCCTTCGCGCATTTCGCGCAACCGGCCTGCTGCGACCGATCACGTCTTGACGCGACGCCGACACTTCAGGGCGGCCATACGCTTTTGTCATATAGCCGATTAACGAAGATTTGACATGTACGCAATTTGCGTATACGCTTTCAACGTTTTTTAGATGGAGGCTTTTTTGGCTTTGAACCTCGACATGTCGTTCTATTCAGTGATTTGCGAACTCGGAAACTGCTTCTACACGCCGGAAACCGATCTGGCAGACATGAGCCTGCACAGGATCATCGAGGATCTTCAGGCCGGGCAACTCGAGAAGGTTCAGGCGGTTCTGGAATTCAATCCCGCGGAAGGCTGGTGCAACGACATCACCAGCGCGGTCCTGTCCGCCGCCTTCCCCGAGATCGGGGAAGACGAGGAGGAAACCGCGGAAAACTGGTCGGACTATCGAACCGAACGTCTGACCGCCCGGCTTGCCGGTGTCACCGCCAGGGTCGCGGCCTGAGGTTTGGTCTGCCTCACAAGGGCGAGACAAGCAGCCATTTTTAAGCCTGACAGATAGCAGGCACGTGAAAGAACTCCGTAGCCGGGTGTTCCAGGCAAACGGCCCAAAAGACGGAGAGCGATTATTCAGACGGGGTCTTTGATGGATTGTCCGGAAGCTGCCTTCCCCAAACGCCGTTCAACCTTCATCAGAAGGATCAGGCTGGCCGTCAGCAACAGTGCCCCATTGAAGGGATGATACGCGATCAACTCCGGCTCGGCACCGGCCGAAAGTGCGATCTGAAACAGGTAAAGCAAACCTGTAAGGCCCGCCCACCAGCCAAAGCGCCCGAGCCGGGATACCAACAGGCTCCCTCCAAGCAGAATACCGGGAAACACCACCAGGATGAGACCCGAAACTTCATGCAAGGCCCACAGGCTGTCATCGCGAAACAAAGACAGCCCCGCCGTCAGGAACTGGAACAGAATCCCGCACGGCAAGGCACGTGCACTGATGGAATACCACCAGGGAACACTGCTTTTGAGGCCTTCAAATCTTTTGTAAGCCATGATCCGTTTCACGCGGCCTCCCTTGCCGGGGTTTTCTTGATCCAGGTCGACAACGCGCGGGCATAATCGGCTCCAGCTTGCTTCAATTCGTCAGGCCCAAGCTTGTCGGCCCTGTAGAGTAAAAAGGGCTCGTACCAGACCAGACCGCAGCGATGCGCGGTCGCCTTCAACGGTGCGAACAGGCTGTCCATGGAAAAGAGATTGGCACCACCCGGCTGGTAGGCCTCCCGAACGTTGCCTGCGGTCGCCGCAAGCATAAATGGCCTGCCTTCCAGTCTCAGTCCCTCTTCCTCATAGGCGATGTAGAACATCCGCGTCAGAACTGCGTCCTCCCAGGCTTTCAGAAGCGGCGGAGTGGAATACCACTGCACGGGAAACTGCAGAACGATCCGCTCCGCTTCCAGAAGCCGGGCTGCTTCTCCTTCAGCGTCACGAAAGAGATCCACCCCCTGCGGAAAAACGGCTTGCATATCAACGACATCAACGTCATCGAGGTCGGCCGCTGCTGACGCCAGAGCCGCATTTGCCCTGGAGCGTTTCATGTTCGGATGAAACAGAAGTACGAGTGTCTTGCCCATTTTCTTTCCTCTTGTTGAACCCAACGGACAATGAGAGAGGAAAGAAAATCGATCCAATCGATAATTGATCTATGATATTATTGATTTCATGAATTTACGTTCTGTCGATCTCAACCTCCTTGTCGCTCTTGATGCGCTGCTGGACGAAGCACACGTCAGCCGCGCTGCCAGCCGGATAGGTCTGTCCCAACCAGCCATGTCTGCTGCCTTGCAGCGCTGCCGGCACCTGTTCGCGGACGAGCTGCTGGAGCGCGGGCACGGCACCATGCGCCTGACCCCAAAGGCGGTGTCCCTGCGCGCGCCGTTAAAGTCGTTGTTGGCAGGAGTAGATGACCTCCTGACACCGAAGACAATTCCGCTGAAGGACATACGCCAGACCTTGCGCATAATCATGACCGACTTTCCGGCGCTCTATGTCATCGGCTCACTGCAAAGGCAGCTTCAGGCAACCGCGCCTGGTATCGATCTGGTCCTCCAGCCCTGGCGTGGTGCTCCGGCGGCACGGACCGCCCTTCTCGATGGAAACACCGATATCGCGGTCTCGGTGTTTCCAGGAGAGGATGAAGAGCTCCACCGGGAAGAGCTTTTTGATGAAAGTTACCGCGTTGCGATGCGACAGGAACATCCTGCGGCAAGCAACTTCGATCTCGATAGCTGGTTGGCTTTTCCGCATGTACTTGTCTCCGGCAAGGGAGACATCAGGACACCGCTCGACGGCGAGCTGGCGCGCATTGGTCGCACGCGCCGGGTAGGTATAGTGGTGCCATCTTTCCAGATGGTGCCCGATCTCCTGCGCGGATCGGACATGATTGCCATGCTACCCTCACGCATTCTTCCCTTCGCAGGCGATCTGATCTCGTTCGCGCCACCGATCCCCGTTTCAGGGTTTCCCCTGCACCTGGCCTGGCACCGGCGTCGCGCCAACGACACCGGCTTGCAGCATGTCGCAAAGCTTCTTGTCGATCTCCTGGGCGATGCTTCCGCCAACTAAACGGAGCGGCTTGCCTTACACGGACAATGACTGCCGCGCCCTGGAGAGCCGGCTTTTCACCGTTCCGACGGCCACACCCGTCTGCTTGGCAATTTGCCCGGTGGACAGGCCCGAAAACACCCGCAATTCGAGAGCATCCCTGTCTTCCGGCCGAAGTCCGGCGATGCCCCTGGCAACGTCTTCCAGCTCCAGATGCTTTTCCTGAGCGGGCGCTGCCTGGGTTTCCTGAAGCCAGTCCTCGATGGGCAGGTGGTCACCCCGCCGGGCAAGCCATTTTCTTTCGTCGCGATAGGCATTGCGGGCAATCGTGAAAAGCCAGCGGCGCAGCTGCGTACCGCAGTGGAAGCTGGCGTGATGCCGCAGCGCCTTTTCCAGCGAGGTCTGCATCAGATCATCACCGGCTTCAGGGTTTCGCGTAAGAGAGCGGGCGTATCTGCGCAGATGCGGGATTTCGCTCTGAAGGTCTCTGGTGAAGTCGTCCTTGATGCAGGCCATCGTGACATTCCTGTTCTGCTGTTTCTGGACGAGATGTAAGACGTGACGGTGTTGGCAGAAGCGCGCTCAAGACCTTGTCATCGCGGTTTGAAAAACAGATGCAAAACGGCCTCTTCAGCTCCCACGCCTTTCACGGGTCGGTGAGCCGGGCACCGCTTGCCGAATGATCATGATGAACGCGTGCGTGGTGTCAAAACACGCGGCTCGCAAGGCTTGAACCCTCTCACGGGGCCTCATGTTTTTGTGTTGATGTTATTACCGCCACCGCCGCAACCGATCAGCATTCGTGTCGTTGTTCCCGGCATGAACAGCCTGCGGGGCAAACAGCGCTCTGCAGTCATTCATGAGTTTAAACAGACACATGGAGCAAGATCATGCGTACTTCCAAGAAAATTCTGTCGACCCTGCTGACTGCAGCCTTTGTATCCGGCGCACTGGCGGGCAACGCCTTCGCCATCGACCCGGACGACACCCGCGGCGATCTCAATGGCGACAAGCCTGTCTCCGTCCGCATCCAGCAGACCGTCAATGCAAAGGCTCTGGCTGAAGCACGCAGTGGCAATCTGCTGATCCTGCCGGTTGTCGGCAGTTACAATGGCGAAGAGCGGCTGACAGTTCCCCAGCAGCAGGTCGCCGGTGCAAGGGCACAGGGCGCCAGGGCAAAGAAGCCGCTGCATATCCTGCCTTTCCAGGGCGACTGGAACGGTACAGCAAAAGCCGGTTTCCCGCACAAGTAAGGTCTTTTCAAACCTTCGAAGAAAGGGCCGCGCGTTTAGCGCGGCCTTTCTCGTTTATCAGCCGGAACTACCTGCGTCGCCGGTGCTCGCGCGGCGACTGGCCGAATTCCTGCCGGTAGGCCCGGGTCATTGCACTCGCGTTGCGATAGCCGCAACGCTCTGCAATTTCGGCAATCCCCAGCATGGTCAATTCCACAAGCCGGCGCGCCTCGCGCAGGCGGATCGCCTTGTAGACCCCCAGTGGCGTCATCGACATTTCCCGCTGGAACCGGTGCTCCAGGGTACGCTGGTCCACCTTCAGCTGCCGGGCAAGATCTTCAATCGGCATCGGTGCCTCGATGGTCCGCCGCATCAGCGCAGTCGCGCTGCGCACCAGGGCATCCGCCGACAGGCGCTTGTGCGGATCGTGCATGTCCAGCTTGTCGCCATACATGAACAGGGCTGCCACCTCGAGCGCGAACATCGGGCTGTGATGCCGCTTGATCAGTTCCAGCGCCAGTTCGAATGTGGTCGACGCCCCGCCACAGGTACAGATGTTGCCATCAAGCACAAAACGGTCCTCCACTGCATCGACATCCGGAAATCTTTCGGCAAATCCCGTCAGTTCATCCCAGTGGATCGTTGCCTTGCGTTCCTCCAGCAAACCGGCGGCCGCCAACAGCCATGCGCCGGTATCCATGCCGACCAACGTGCCGAACCGTTGCCTTGCGGCCTTCAAGGCGCGCACGGTTGACTGACCTGCAAAAGCCTCGAAACCGTAGCTCGGCATGATGAAGAGATAATCGCCACCAGGCTTTGCCTCCGACCAGGCAGACGTCGCCACCGGCAGACCGCTGGATGACGTGACGGTCCCTCCGGCAAGGCTCACGTGCTGCCAGGAATAGAGCTGCTTTCGGGCAATCGTGTTTGCTGCCCGGAACGGCTCGATCGCATTCGCCAGGCAGTGGTTCGAAAAGCTTTCGAACAACAGCACGCAGATTTTTCGAACCGAATTCGATTTTTGTGAAATCGGCATGATTTCAAACCAAAATTGCACAATGAAGCAAGCCCGTTTGTCTCACTCTCGTCGGCCTGAGGCAAGAGGAGATTCCGATGCATTTTGGGCTGAGCGAAGAACAGGAGATGATCGTCTCCACGGTCCGGTCCTTCGTTGAAAACGAGATTTACCCGCATGAGGAACTTGTCGAGAAGACGGGCCAGGTGCCCGCCGAACTCGGCGAGGAGATCAAGCGCAAATGTATCGATCTCGGCTTCTACGCCTGCAACTTCCCGGAAGAAGTGGGCGGCGCCGGCCTGAGCCATCTTGATTTCACCCTGGTGGAACGGGAACTGGGGCGCGGATCGATGGCGCTGAACCACTTTTTCGGCCGTCCCCAGAACATCCTGATGGCCTGCAAGGGCGAGCAGATCGAGCGCTACCTTCTGCCGGCCGTGCGCGGTGAGAAGATGGACGCGCTGGCCATGACCGAACCCGATGCCGGCTCGGATGTGCGCGGCATGAAATGCCAGGCGGTGCGCGACGGAGGAGACTGGGTGGTCTCCGGCTCCAAGCATTTCATCTCCGGCGCCGAACACGCGGATTTCTTCATCGTGTTTGTGGCGACCGGCGTTGACGAAACACCAAAAGGCCCCAAGAAGCGCATCACCTGTTTTCTGGTCGACCGGGGCACACCCGGCTTCGAGGTGCGCGACGGCTATCGCTCCGTCAGTCATCGGGGCTACAAAAACTGCATTCTCTACTTCGACAATTGCCGCCTGCCGGACAGCCAGGTCCTCGGTGAGGTCGACGGTGGCTTCGAGGTGATGAACGAATGGCTTTATGCCACGCGTCTGACGGTTGCCACCATGAGCGTTGGCCGCGCCCGCCGCTGTTTCGACTATGCGGTAAACTATGCCGCCGAGCGCAAGCAGTTCGGCCAGGCGATCGCCAAGTTCCAGGGCGTCAGCTTCCAGGTGGCCGACATGATCACCGAGATCGATGCCGCTGACTGGTTGACGCTTGCCGGAGCCTGGCGTCTCGACCAGGGTTTGCCCGCCAACCGCGAGATTGCGAGTGCCAAGGTTTACGCGACCGAAATGCTGGCGCGCGTCACCGACACGACGCTGCAGATCTTCGGCGGCATGGGTCTGATGGACGACTTCCCCATCGAACGTTTCTGGCGCGACGCTCGCGTGGAACGGATCTGGGATGGCACCAGCGAGATCCAGCGCCACATCATCAGCCGCGACATCTTCCGCCCGCTCGGAGCCTGATCCATGCGCTCACTCGAACGCCTGCTCCGGCCACGCACGGTCGCTGTTATCGGTGGCGGTTCCTGGTGCCGGAACGTGCTCAGGGAATGCCGCAAGGCCGGTTTTGAGGGTGATCTCTGGCCGATCCACCCGAGCCGTGAAGAGATCGACGGCTGCAGGGCCTATGCCACCGTGGAAGATCTTCCCACCGCCCCCGACGCGGTCTTTATCGGCGTCAACCGGCACGTGACGGTCGAGATTGTCCGCTCGCTTTCACGCCTCGGCGCCGGTGGTGCCATCTGCTTTGCCTCCGGTTTCAGCGAAGCAATCCGGGAGCTTGCCGACGGCGCGGATCTTCAGGCCGCCCTGATCGAGGCGGCAGGCGAGATGCCGATCCTCGGCCCCAACTGCTATGGCTTTCTCAACGCGCTCGACGGTGCGGCCCTGTGGCCGGATCAGCATGGCCTGACCCCGGTCGACCGCGGTGTTGCGATCATCGCGCAATCGTCCAACATCGCGCTGAACCTGACCATGCAAACACGCGGCCTGCCGATTGCCTATCTGATGACCGCCGGCAACCAGGCCCAGACGGGCCTGTCCGCCATTGGCAGCGCCCTCCTGGACGATGACCGGGTCACCGCCATCGGTCTGCACATCGAAGGGCTCGATGATCTTGCCGCCTTTGAGGCTTTCGCACGCAAGGCGCACGCACTCGGCAAGCCGGTCGTGGCCGTCAAGGTCGGCAGATCCGAGGCCGCCCAGGCCGCAACAGTCTCCCATACGGCCGCCCTTGCCGGTAGCACGGCAGGTTCCGACGCGCTCTTCAACCGGCTGGGTATTGCCCGGGTCGGCAGCCTGACAGCCCTTCTGGAAACCCTGAAGCTGGTCCACGTCGCAGGCCCTTTGCCGAGCACCAACATCGTGTCCATGTCCTGCTCGGGCGGTGAAGCCAGCCTGATTGCCGACACCGCCGTCGGCCGTCAGATCACTTTCCCGCCGCTCGTTCCCGCGCAAAGAACCGCGCTGTCAGAGGCCCTCGGGCCCAAGGTCGCTCTCGCCAATCCACTCGACTACCACACCTACATCTGGGGTGATGGCGAGGCCATGACCCGGTGCTACGCTGCCATGATGCAGGCGGACATCGCCCTTGGCATCGTCATTCTCGATATTCCGAGAATGGATCGCTGTGACCCGGAAGACTGGTTGAAGGTGATCGAGCCGGTGGAAGCGGCGATGAAAGCTTCCGGCAAACCGATGGCGATCCTGAGTTCGCTCCCCGAAACCATGCCGGAAACCTTTGCAGCCGATCTGATGAAGCGTGGTCTCGTGCCTCTCTGCGGGCTGGACGATGCACTGACGGCCATTGAGGCGGCTGCCTTTCTGGCAAGACCACTTTCGCCGGAACCGATCCGGGTTCCTCAAGCTGTCGCGGATCCCCGCCTTCTTTCCGAGCACGAGGCAAAAGCCTTGCTGCAAAAGCATGGCCTCAAGGTTCCCGCGAGCACTTTTGCAGAAGGTCCGGAAGCGGCAGCACGGGCTGCCGAAGATATCGGATACCCGGTGGTGCTGAAGGGCACCGGCATTGCCCACAAGACCGAAGCCGGAGCAGTCGCCCTCAATCTGCAATCGGCATGCGAGGTCCACTCCGCCGCAAGCGGGATGCCGGCCTCGTCGTTTCTGGTGGAAGAGATGATCACTGCCAGCCTTGGCGAACTGCTGGTCGGCATTGTGCGGGATCCGGCTCACGGCTACGTCCTGACGCTCGCAGCAGGTGGCATCCTGACCGAACTTCTGGAAGACAGCACCTCGCTGATCGTTCCAGCAGGCGAGGACGAGATCAAGAAGGCCCTTGAAAATCTGAAGATCGGCCGTGTCCTGACCGGATATCGCGGCAAGCCGCCTTGCGATCTGGAAGCGATTGTTGAAGCTGTGCAGGCAGTGCAGAGCTTTGTTCTGTCGGCACCGGTCGAAGAAGTAGAAATCAACCCGTTGCTCTGCGGTGCGGACTTTGCCGTCGCCGCCGATGCACTGGTAAGAATGGGAGCGAACTGATGGAAAACCCCATCAAGACCGAAAGACGCGGCCACATACTGGCTGTCACGCTCGACCGGCCGAAGGCCAACGCCATTGACCTGATGACCAGCCGGATTATGGGAGACGTCTTCACCGACTTCCGGGACGATCCGGACCTGCGCGTCGCCATCGTGACCGGTGCCGGGGAAAAATTCTTCTGCCCCGGCTGGGACCTGAAGGCGGCCGCAGGTGGCGATGCCGTCGACGGAGATTACGGCAAGGGTGGCTTCGGCGGCCTGCAGGAACTGCGCGGCCTCAACAAGCCGGTCATAGCTGCCGTCAACGGCATCTGCTGTGGCGGCGGGCTCGAGCTTGCCCTGTCTGCCGATATTATCCTGGCAGCCGAACACGCTTCTTTCGCCCTGCCGGAAATCCGCTCAGGCACCGTGGCCGATGCCGCCAGCATCAAGCTGCCGAAGCGCATTCCCTATCACATCGCCATGGAGATGCTGCTGACCGGCCGCTGGATCGAAGCAGAGGAAGCCGCCCGCTGGGGCCTGATCAACCACATCTATCCTGGAAAGGACCTGATGGCGGAAGCCTGGAAACTGGCCGAGCTGCTCGCTTCCGGTCCCCCGCTTGTCTATGCGGCGCTGAAGGAAATCGTGCGCGAGGCAGAAAACATGAAATTCCAGGACGCGCTCAACCGCATCACCGGAAGCCAGTTCGAAACGGTCGAAAAGCTCTATCGCTCTGAAGACCAGAAGGAAGGCGCCCGCGCCTTTGCCGAAAAACGAGACCCGGTCTGGAAGGGCCGCTAGATCATCCTGCGTCGGCATGAACGCCATCAAGATGACCTGACACGTTAAAAACAATCAGTTTCCGGCAGTTCAATCGGTTCCGGTTGAACTGTCGCTGATCCAGGAGAACCAAATGCCATTGACCATGAACCGCGAAGTCTTCATCACCTGCGCCGTCACCGGGTCGGGCGGTACCCAGGACAAGTCTCCACATGTGCCGCGCAGCCCGAAGCAGATCGCCGACAGCGCCATCGACGCCGCCAAGGCGGGGGCAGCCGTCGTGCATTGCCACGTGCGCGATCCGGAAACCGGCACCCCCTCCCGCCGGCTTGACCTCTACCGGGAAGTCACGGATCTCATCCGCGCCGCCGATGTGGATGTGGTCCTGAACCTCACCGCAGGCATGGGCGGCGACATCGTGTTCGGGTCCACGGAAAGCCCGTTGCCGCTGGTTGAAAAGGGAACCGACATGGTCGGCGCAACGGAGCGCATGGCCCATATTCGCGAGTGCCTTCCGGAAATCTGCACACTCGACTGCGGCACCATGAATTTCGCCGAAGCCGACTATGTCATGACCAACACCCCCGGCATGCTGCGCGCCATGGGGGCCATGATGACCGAACTTGGCGTGAAGCCGGAAATCGAAGCCTTCGACACCGGCCACCTCTGGTTTGCCAAGCAGCTCGTCAAGGAAGGCACGCTTGCCTCTCCGGCATTGGTGCAGCTCTGCATGGGTGTGCCCTGGGGCGCGCCGAACGACCTCAACACCTTCATGGCCATGGTCAACGCCATTCCGGATGACTGGGCCTGGTCGGCCTTCAGCCTCGGCCGCGATCAGATGCCCTATGTGGCGGCCTCCATCCTGGCCGGTGGCAACGTCCGTGTTGGCCTCGAGGACAACATCTTCCTCGAAAAAGGCGTGCTTGCCACCAATGCACAGCTGGTCGAGAAGGCCGTCGGCGTTGTTGAAGGCATGGGCGCCAAGATCATCGGCCCGCAGGCCGTTCGTGAAAAACTTGGCCTGACCAAACGCGCGCCGGTGAGCGCCTGACATGAGCCGCAGGGTCCTCGTCACGGCCGGAGCGTCCGGGATCGGCCGCGCCATTGCGGAACGCTTCCTGGCAGACGGAGACGACGTCGCGATCTGTGATGCGGATCCTGCAGCCGTTTCCGCATTCTCGCAAGCCAATGGCAACGCAATCGCTGCTGTTGCCGATGTCACCAGCGAAGCGGAAATGTCCGCGTTCCTGAACGACCTCGAACACCGCTGGAAAGGCATCGACGTCGTTTGCGCCAATGCCGGCACCGGCGGTCCTGCAGGGGCGATCGAGACGCTGGACTACGCGGAATGGCAACGCTGCGTCGCGACCAATCTCCACGGAGCCTTCCTGACCTGCCGCTGGGCGGCCAGAGTGCTGAAAGCTCAGGGGCACGGTCTGATCACGCTCACCTCGTCGACCGCCGGACTTTACGGTTACCCGTTCCGCTCGCCCTACGCCTCCGCCAAATGGGCGATTGTCGGCCTCACCAAGACGCTCGCAATGGAGCTCGGCCCCCACGGCATTCGCGTCAACGCGGTTTGCCCGGGCGCGGTGGAAGGGGAGCGGATGGATCGGGTCGTCGCGATGGAAGCCAGGGCGCGCGGCGAGACCGAAGAGGCCATTCGAGAGAGCTACGTCAAGGGTGTTTCACTCAAGACCTGGGTCACTGCCCAGGATGTAGCAAACACCATTCACTTTCTGGCGTCCGAAGCAGGCGCCCGCATTTCAGGACAGATCCTGGCCATCGACGGCCACACGGAGACACTTGCACCATGACCCAAAAAGCATGCATCGTCGGCGGCGGCGTGATCGGTGGCGGCTGGGCCGCCCGTTTCCTTTTGAACGGTTGGGACGTTGCCGTCTTCGACCCCGACCCGGAAGCCGAACGCAAGATCGGCGAAGTCATCGACAATGCGCGCCGCAGCCTGCCCGCGCTCTATGACAAGCGCCTGCCGGACGAAGGCAAACTGTCGTTCCATTCAGATCTTGCCGAGGCAGCCGCTGGTGCTGACTGGGTGCAGGAAAGCGTTCCCGAACGCCTCGACCTCAAGCACAAGGTCCTGGGCAGCCTGACGGAGCTCGCGCCCAAGACCGCCGTCATCGGCTCGTCGACATCCGGCTTCAAGCCGTCCGAACTGACCAGCGAAGGCGCGCGCGCCGTCGTCGCCCACCCGTTCAACCCGGTCTATCTGCTTCCGCTGGTGGAACTTGTCGGTGATGCGGCCGAAACCGCTCGCGCAGCCGAGGTCCTGCGCAGCATCGGCATGTTCCCGCTTCATGTCCGCAAGGAGATCGACGCCCACATTGCCGACCGGTTCCTGGAAGCTGTCTGGCGCGAGGCGCTCTGGCTGGTGAAGGACGGCATTGCCACGACCGAAGAAATTGACGAGGCAATCCGCATGGGCTTCGGTCTGCGCTGGGCACAGATGGGCCTTTTTGAGACCTATCGTATCGCCGGCGGGGAAGCCGGCATGAAGCACTTCATGGCCCAGTTCGGTCCATGCCTCTCCTGGCCCTGGACCAAATTGATGGACGTGCCGGAGTTCACCGACGAGCTGGTCGACCTGATCGCCGGTCAGTCCGATGCCCAGTCCGGCCATCGCTCCATTCGCGAGCTGGAACGCCTGCGCGACGACAATCTCGTCGGCATGATGCGAGCGCTAAAGAAAAGCGGCAGCGGTGCAGGCGGCGTTCTCAACACCCATGAACGGGCTTTGGCGGCACCGGCGGAGGCTGAACTGCCGATCACGGGAGACCGCCAGATTCCGCAGAGCTGGACCGACTACAACGGCCACATGAACGAGGCTCACTACCTGGAAGCAGGTGCTGCCGCAACCGACCGATTCATGGAGCTGATCGGCGCCGATGCCGACTACATCGCGTCCGGCAAAAGCTACTTCACCGTTGAAAATCACCTGCGCTACCTGGACGAGCTTCTGGCGGGTGAACGCCTGACCGTCACGACCCAGGTGCTCCAGGGGGAAGGCAAGAAGATGCAGCTGTTCCACTTCCTGAAAAACGCTGACGGCAAACTTGCCGCAACCATGGAGACCCTTCTGCTCCATGTCGATCTCAACACCCGCGCCAGTTCCCTGCCGGGAGCGGAAGTCGGCGAGAAGCTCAAGGCCTTCGCCGACGCCCACAAGGCCCTGCCTTTTCCGGAAGGTGCCGGCCGCTTCGTCGGACAGAAAGCAGTCTGATCAGACACCGTCCGCGGTCAACGGAACCGCGGACGGGCCTGTTTTGTTGGGCGGTCCTACTGGGTGGTCCTATTGGGCCGGCTGAACCATGAACCCGGCCACGATACCTTCGGCGTCGGAATAGACACCCGGCCGCGCGAACAGATCGCATCTTCCCGACCCGGCAGACCAGTTGAACCCGAGGCAGGTGCGTTCCGTGCAGAGCGTCTCGCACTGGCCGGCCGATCCCGCCTGCAGGCTTTCATCCGGCTGTCCGGGAAAGCCCTTGTTCTGTTTGGTGAACGTCTGGACAGGCACGCTCAGATTGGGTTTGAGAGACCCGGCGGCAGCCCGCTGCACATAGGTGTCGGCCTTGGAAAGAAGATAAAGCCTGCCATTGCTGTCACCGACGGACTTTTGAATGCAGATCCGGTTCCATCGGTCATGGGTCACGGCATCGCAGCCGCTTCTGGCGCTACAGGACGAGATACAGTCCTCAGCGCTCATGTTGCGGAGCACGCCATCCGGCAGATCTCCGCCATAAAGATCATAGCCGCTCAGGCGAACGAAACCGCCCTCGCCTGACGCAGCAGGCGCAGACGCGGGTGCACTTGCATTCTGTCCGGCAACGTTTCTTTCGGCCTGCTGGTCAAGCTTCAGAGAAGCCGGCAGCAGATACCAGTAAGGCGCGGAAAATTCCTCGGCCTCCCCGTCACCGAAATCGTCACCAACGGAATACTGCTCGAAACGGACGCTGAGCGGACTGTAATCGGTATCCCAGAACCGTTTCCAGTCGTCAGAAATCCGGACCGAACAGCCAAGCGCAGAGAATTTGCTCGGAGTATCATAATTGAAGACCTTGCCGACCAGGTCCTCTCCCTGCCTTGTCAGCACAACTTTCCGGTCTCCATCCGAATCGCCGATCAGGATTTCGTCGTAGTATTGTGAACTGGTCGTATATCCCGGCCGACCATCCATCAGATTGGCCGCATAGGCGTTGTCGCAGATATTTGCGATTTCCCGTTCCGTAATCGAGGCTGGCGGTGTCAGTCCGGTGACGGTGATATTGGCCAGCACCGCATCGCCGATGCTCTCAATGTGGAACATGTTTTCGGGGCGCGTGCCGAGGATCCGCTGATACAGGAAATCCGTCATGGCCTCGACGTCGTGCTCTTCGCTCAGCTTGATATCGAAAAAGGATTCGGCAGCCTTCAGCGCAATCGCAAAGGCAGTCTGGACTTCGCTGGCAGGGTAACTGTTCTCGTTCGGCAGGTTGAGGCTGGGCGAATGGAAACCGAGCTTGCCCCCTGGACGCAAAGAGCGCATCTGAAAGCGGATCACGGCTGTCCCGATCCGCATGCTGCCACCAAGGAAAGCCAGCGAACAGGCGGATTCGCACCGTTCTCCCGAACGCACCATGGTTGCGATATCCTGGTCCCAGATCGTGTCGAACAGCCGCTTTCCTTCGGCAAAGCTGCCGCCGGGGCTATCGAGGCACAGCGTGATGCCTTGCGAGTTGATCGGCAGAACCTTGAGCTTTTCCGCATCCCCCGAGACGATCTGACCCCGCAAATGATAGTCGCAGCCTTCCGCGTTCGACGGAAACACGTCGGCCGCTTTCGCCACCGTTGCGGCAAGACAGAACAGGATAAACACCAGGCATCTCGAAATCATGGGCACTCCTTCTCCAGGCAGTCCGTTTTAATAGTTTTGGTAGGGCTGATCGGGCACCCGAAAAAACCGGGGCCTCAGGTCGACCGGTACGGCCGGTCCGGGAATGAAATCGTCATCTCGAAATCGTTTTTCAAAACAGGCGACGAAGCAGCAATAGACCAAATATCGAAGCGTGTCTTCAACCCGCCGGTTGCGGTGACCGGCCCGCTTTCAGGTGCCTCACCAGACGCGCGATTGGGGTATCGACCCCATACTGACACCCCGCTCGTTCTGGCACCTTTCTCTCATCGAAAGATCGATACCCCCTCCGAAAGGAGATTGTTCAAGAGAAAGGAATTGACCAATGAAAGCCCTTGCCAAAACCGCAGCAGCCGCCACCGTTCTTGCCATTGCAGGCGTTGCCTCCCTCGGAGCCGTGACCCCGGCCGCCGCCCTGTTCGACATCTGCAAGAAGGTCAACATCACGGTGAAGAACAACACCGGCCAGCCGATCCAGCTTTACGATCTCGATTACCGTGACCTCGGTTCCAACCGCTGGCGCTCGGAAAACATTTCCAACCGCGTCATCGCCCACGGCGGCACCTACAAGGTCACCCGGAACCTGGAAGGCGTGAACAACGCCAGCACCTTTGTCCGGGTCCAGTTCCGCAAGCTGAAGTCCAACGGCCGCTGGAACCTCCTCAAAACCTGGTACGCGGACTCCAGCACCTCGGTTTGCCGCAAGGGCGCAAGCTACCGCATCGTGTTCCGGTAACACCCGGCAAACACACCAAGGCCGCGCCGTGAGGGCGCGGCTCTTGCCCGGCACATTACCCAACCTTTCCCCATCACCCCGACACCCGGACCTTTCCTCCGGGCGACGAAAAGGATTTGTCTCATGTTTGGCAAACACATGCCCAGAACCTTGCTGATCAGCTCCGCTTCGCTGATGACAATCGCCTTCGCCGGCATCGCCTCGCAAACCATCGATTGGCAGGAGCTCGGGAAAAAGCTCACAAGCCCGGCGGAAGAAGCCGGCCGGATGAACATTGCAGGTGAGCGAGACGATGATGCCTCGGTTTCGACAACCCAGCGCAGGAAACAGGAGGAAAGCCACTCCGTCATCGCGGACATCTCCCGTCCGGCCGTAGCCCCCCAGCCCGCCCCGACCCCGGCCCCGGCCCCGGCTTTTCAGGACAGACTAATGATTGGCTCGGAGGCCGCCACCGGTGGCCTGATGTCGCTTTCCTCCGGCAGTGGCGGCTCTGCCCCGAGAAAGGTGGCTCAGTCCGAACCACCGGCAATGCCAGCCGTTCAGCCTGCCGACCGGGAACGGTTTGCATCCGCGGAAGTCAATCCGCTGAAACGCACGAGCGCGGACCCGGTATCGACCTTCTCCGTCGATGTCGACACCGCTTCCTATTCCTATGTCCGCAGCACGCTGTCCGGCGGCCGATTGCCGAACCCGGATGCCGTGCGTGTGGAAGAAATGGTCAACTACTTCGATTACAGTTACCCCGTGCCCGAAAAGGGCGGTCACCCCTTCTCCACCAATGTTTCCGTGGTCGACACCCCGTGGAACGAACACACCAGGCTGATGCAGGTCGGCATCCAGGGCTACAAGGTGCCGCTCGATGACCTTCCCCCGCAGAACCTGGTGTTCCTGATCGACACCTCCGGCTCCATGGCCGATGCCAACAAGTTGCCGCTGCTGCAGCAATCCTTCCGCCTGCTGCTGTCCACGCTGCGCGACGAGGACGAAGTGGCGATCGTCACATACGCCGGCAGCTCCGGTGTTCTACTGGAACCGACCAAGGTTACCGAAAAGAGCCGGATCCTGGAAAAGATCAACGCGTTGACCTCCGGAGGCTCAACGGCAGGTCATGAAGGTCTGAAAGGAGCCTACGCTCTGGCCGAAACAATGACCGGCGACGGCGAGCAGACCAGGATCATCCTGGCCACCGACGGCGACTTCAACGTCGGCCTGTCCGACCCGGACAGCCTGAAACGGTATGTCACTGAACAGCGGAAAAACGGCACGGCGCTTTCCGTTCTCGGCTTCGGCCGCGGCAACTACAACGATGAACTGATGCAGACCCTTGCGCAGAACGGACAGGGCGTTGCCGCCTACATCGACACGCTGTCCGAAGCCCGCAAGGTGCTGGTGGACCAGGTGGTCAGCTCCATCTCCATGATCGCCCAGGACGTCAAGATCCAGGTCGAGTTCAACCCGGAAACTGTCGCCGAATACCGCCTGATCGGTTACGAGACCCGGGCGCTCAGAACAGAGGATTTCAGGAACGACAAGGTCGATGCGGGAGATATCGGCGCGGGCCACAACGTCACGGCCCTTTATGAAATCACCCCTGTCGGCTCGCCGGCGGAAAAGTTCTCGGACCTGCGCTACGGCCCCAAGGAGAAGATCGAGCCTGTTCGCGCTTCCTATTCGGGTGAACTCGCCTTCGTGAAGCTGCGCTACAAGCTGCCCGGAGACAAGGAAAGTACCCTGATCGAAACGCCGGTCATGGCAGATACAAGCGGTATACCGATGTCGGAAACCCTCTTTGCCGCGTCAGTTGCCGCCTTCGGGCAGAAGCTGAAAGGCACCGATCACCTGGGAGATTGGGATTTCAAGGCGATTGAAAAACTCGCCAGTGAGAACAAGGGCGCTGATCGCTTCGGCTACCGGTCTGAGTTCCTGACCCTCGTCCGTCTCGCGGACGTCGCCGAGCGCTAGGCTCCCCCACCGCCCGCACAGAAACCGGCAGGCCCGCCTGCCGGTTTCCATTTGTTATTCTCCCCTCCCTTGGCCATCTCTCCATTCGCCATCCATCCATTGGACAGCCCTCAATTGGTCAGCCCCCGAATGGCCCCCAATGGTCACCCCTCCGTTCGTCATCCCGGACGCAGCGCAGCGAAGATCCGGGACCGGGGAGCCGAGGGTCAGCGAAATGGGTACCCGAAAAACAAAAGAAGCCTGTGCCTCCCCGATCCCGGGTCTCGCGCTGCTCGCCCGGGATGACATTCGGGGAACTTCTCCCTCGTCATCCTGGCCAAGCGGAGCGAGAGCCGGGATCCACTCATTCCCAGAGCCCTGCGGACGACTGACACATTCGAGAATTAATCTGGTGGCTGCGCGTTTGCGCTGTCGGGCGGGTTACCGGTCCCGCAACCAGTCCAGGGACACTTGCGTCCCGTCTGCCTCGACCAGATCAAGACGGCTGGAGAGGATCAGCGACAGGGCGCCCAGGTCGTTGGTCTTCCAGAGATAGATCGTATGGCGTGTCGGCTCGAAGCGGGCACAGGCCGTCGCGCCGACATCGGCAACATAGCGCGGCGGACCATCTCGCCGGATATCAAAGCCCTTGGCGCCGCTGGCATTGTCCGGATTGGTCAGGCAGACCGTCACCAGCCGCGCGGAAATCGCATCATCGGCATCTGCGGCTTCCTCCAGTGGAGCCGGTTCCTGCGCACGCCTTGCGGCGGACTTTTCGATGGCAGAGTTCAAGCCTTGAGTGTCCGCACCAGTGGCTTCCCGTTTTTGCGAATTTTGTTTCGGCGCTGCAGCTGGCGCAACCCGTTCCCTCTGGGGGGCAGTCCGGTCGATGGCCCGATCTAACTCCGGACTCATGCGGTCGGTCCAGGATGGGGCGTCGGAGGGTGCAGGTGCAAGCGCCGGTGGCTGCGGCCGCGCTGACGGCGGAGGGGCAATCTCGGCGGCAGCCCCCTCGCTGTCCATCAGCCGGTGCTCGGGCGCATGCATCTCGGCAGGTTCTACCGGTTCCGGAGCAGCTGAAGGGGCGGCCTCCAGCGTAACCGGCGGTGCAGGCACCTCACCTTTCTGAAACCGGATCAGGTCGTTGCTGCCGCTTTCCAGGAATGTCGGCTCCGGCAAGCTGCTGGCCAGAACCGCGACAGTTGCGCAAGACATCAGCAAGCCGCCGATGAAAAGGCTTTTGGCAGATCTGCGCTGATGCTGATTTCTGACCGGCATGGGGCTCGTCGATATGTCTTTCAATTGGCGGGCTCAAGGTAGCGGGTATTCACCCATCCGGACACCACGCCCGAACGGATTTCACACCAGCTTCCCTCACAGCTCTCGGAAAGTTCCACATTACAGGTTCCCGCCGCAAGAGCGCCGGTAACGGCATGCCGTGTTCCGGGGCCCTGCCGTACATTCAGAACGTCGTCCTGCGCAATGCTGACGCACATCAACCGGGCGTCAGCGGCTTCGGAAGACCGGAACATGGCAGGTGGTGCTGCTGATGCGGTGCATGTCCCGCCGACATTCACACCACGCGCGCACAAGGGTTTGACCTTCATCTCCAGAAGCTCCCATTCGCCCGTCGCCGTGTGAACAACGGTGCCCCTGTAATGCTCACCGGAAAGGCTGTCATCAAGATATCCGGTCATGACGATATCGACACTGTAGCCGCTGTCAGCCTTGCGCACCTTCAGGTCGAGGGCTGCATTGCCTTCGTCACTCTCCGGATGGCCTTGCAGAAACGGCATCAGCACATCCATGAAATTGGCGGCGACCGCCGTGCCGGGAGCAACACGGATCTCGCGAAAACCGTCATCCTGCGCCTGGACCGAGCCCGTGATTAGCATGCTGGCAACGGGTATCGCGGCAAGCGAGGTGGCTGAAAGTCTGAAACAGGGGCGCATGGCACAATCCTTTTGCGGGTCACTTGCAGCAGTAACGCATGGCGGCTGACTGCCGGCCATGGGGCCGATCCCCCATTCCGGCCAGAACAGGCATTCTCCGGTCAAAGTTCCCGCGATGGATCAATCATGCCTTCCTTCAGCGCCTTGGCCATCAGTTGCGGCACCGAATGCACGTTCAGCTTCTGCATCAGGCTGGTGCGGTGCTTGTCGACGGTCTTGACGCTGATGCCAAGTCCTTCGGCAATTTCCTTGTTGGATCGCCCGGCAAGGATCAGGTTCAGCGTCTGCCGCTCCCGGTCCGTCAGAACCGGCGGCGCGGGCGTCTCTTCCAGGATCTTCAGGAACACATCCGAAATATGCCGCTGTCCGCGCAGGATACCCGGCAGTTTCTGGTAGAACTCGGCATTGTCCGACGCCTTCGAGAACAGGCCATCAACCCCGGCCTCGATGAGATCCGATATCAGCCCGACAGCGGAAATTCCAGTCAGTACGACCACCCTCGTTTCCTTCGACCAGCGCCTTGCCTCGATCAGCACTTCCACGCCGCCCGCCATCGGCATGGAGACATCCAGCAACAGGAGGTCTGGCCGCTGCTTGCGCACTTCGGCTATCGCGCTGAGGCCGTCGCCGGCTTCCGCCAGCACGTTGATCCCCTCCGGTTCGATCAGGCCCGGTTTTTCCAGAGCGTCGCGCAAACCCGAGCGAACGATTGCGTGATCGTCTGCAATGATGGCACTATATCTTTGATCTTTCACGGCTCTCGATCCAGCAGCTGCAGTCCTTCTATCTGACATGCCTTTGGGGAAATGACCAGAATTCTGCACCTGTGGGCCCTTCTGTTTTTCAGCCTTCTCGTGACCGGCATCGCCCGGGCAGAAACTGTGCGCCTCGAGCCCGGCCAGGGGATTGGCGACCTGAAGCCGCATCTGGTCTATGAGAGCGATCCGTCAGCATCTCTTGCAGACATCCTGAACCGGTTCCGCTCCGGCAAATTCTCCCCGACCCTCAAGGCCTCTCTGCTGGAAACCAACTATGCGCCGGAAGCCTGGGCCGCTGTCGAGATCGTCAACGCAACACTGAACGATGGCCGTGCGCCGGATCCTTTCGTGCTGACGATCGACCTGCCGCTGGTCAGCGAACTGGACGCCTATGTCATCCGCGAAAGCGGCTTTACCGAAAGCCTGATCAGTTATTCGATTTTCGAACCCTTCGCACCGGAAGACCACTCGGTCACAAGGTTGCGCACGCCTGTCTTCGACATCGCGCCGCAAGAGCGGGTCACCCTCCTGGTCAATTTCAAGTTCGGGCCTTTCCAGTCCTTCAAGATGGCGCTGGAAACACCAGTGGAGCTTGAAGCCTCAGCCTTTGCGTCCGGCATCACCCATACGGCGTTCTACGCCTTCACGATCTCCTGCCTGATTTTCTTCTTCGGCTTTCATCTGGCCATGAAAAACTGGATCGGCATGCTCTACGCCGTCCAGTTCGGGCTCGGGCTTGCTTTCATCGCTTATATTGACGGCCTCTGGTTCCGGTTCTTCTTTCCCGACAGACCAGAACTCCAGTCTCCGACAGGCTTCTTCCTGCTGTTCTCCCTATCCGGCCTCGGCTTCGTCATCTCCGGCAGCTCTGTCTCCACCGCGGGCCGCGAGACAAGGCTCTCCATCGGCTTGACAGCCCTTTCCGCCCTATCGATCGCCGGTTTCGGGTTGTCTTTCTTTTCGCCCGGCACCTATGTCGCGTTTTTCGGCTATGTGCTGCTGGCGCTGATGTTCATTTCCGTTTTCCTGGCAGGCCGCAGCTGGCGACGCAGTGAAGGCGCGGCACATGTCAGCTCGGAACTGGTTTCAGCCTTTGGCACCGTGCTGGTCGTTGGGTTGATTGCCTTGATGGTCGTTGGCCTTGAAACCGAAATTCTGCCAGTTGCGAGCACGGTCAAGGGTATTTTCTCCTGCCTGCTGATTGCCACCATGACCGGTTTGACCGCCCATATCGTTGCCTTGCGCCACAAACACGCAAATGCCGTTCAGGCCGAAATCGCTGCCCTTGAAGCGGAAGCAAAGCGCAGTCGGGAGCTGCTCGTGGCCGAGCGCAATTACACGCATGCCCGCGATCTGGCCAGCCTGCGTCAGCGGCAACTGGCGACCGCTTCCCATGATCTGAAACAGCCGATCACTTCACTGAGGCTCAGCTTCGACCATCTTGCCGACCACATGGAACCACCGGTTCGCCAACGTCTTGCAGAGGCATTCGACTACATGGAGGCCCTGTCGAATTCCTACCTGGCGGAAACGGCACCGCGGAACGATGGCACAGAGACAGCCGAAAGCTCCGATCCAACCGGCGAAGAAGACCACGCCAAGAAAGACATCGCCATCACCCGCGCAGAACCGGCGGAAACCGAAAGCTACGAACTTTCGCTTGTTCTCGACACGGTCCAGCAGATGTTTGGCGAGGAAGCGATCTCAAAAGGCCTGAAGTTGCGACGGGTTACATCAACCCGCAAGACCGCCGTGCCGCCCATGGTCCTGATGCGCATCGCCAGCAATCTGGTCTCCAACGCGGTCAAATACACCGAAAAAGGCAAGGTCCTGATTGGCGTCCGTAACCGTGGACAGGCCCTGGAGCTTTGTGTGCTCGATACGGGACCAGGCCTGACCGAGACAGAACAGCAAACCTTCCTGAAGGCCTACAAGAAAGGCAGCACGTCCAGCGGACATGGCCTTGGTCTTTCGGTCTGTCACGACCTTGCGCGTGAACACGGGCTTGCGTTCACCTGCCAGTCTGTAAAAGGCAGGGGAACGCAATTCAGGCTGTCCTTGCCGGCCTCAAGCTGAGCAAAGCCCGCAGGGTCTCACGTCAGGCGGCCGCCCCGCGCGTGCCTGTTTCGTGGATTTCGATCAGGCTTGGTCCCGACAGGTCTGAAAACCGCTTCAGAGCGGCCCCGAGCTCCGAAACGTCATCAAGACGCACGGACGGCAAACCATAGGCGTCGGCGATCTTGCCAAAATCGGGTGCTGATGGCGTCACGCCTTCCGGTTCAATCCCGCAATCCAGCATGTAGGTGCGGATTTCGCCATAACCGTCGTTGTTCCAGACCAGGAAAATCACCTTGGCTCCGCAATCCCTGGCTGAGCCGATTTCGGCAAGCGAGAACTGAAGCCCGCCATCACCCACAAGGCAGATCACAGGCGTTTCAGGTTCGCCGATGCTGGCACCTATCGCGGCCGGAGGACCATACCCAAGTGCACCGAACCCTGTTGCCGCGTTGAACCAGCCGTGCGGCCGGCCTGCTTCAAACGACAAGTTGCCGGAATAGATGGCCTGCGTGCTGTCGCCGACGATGATGCAGCCGGGCAGCGTTTCGCGGATCGTCTCCAGAACGCCGATTTCCGCCTGCATCTTGGGGCTCAACCAGGTTGAAACCGCCTCTCGGCAAGCCTTGGCCCGTGCAGCACCGTCCGCCTCCGTACCAGGACCTTCAAGCAGCGGCAGAAGGTCGTCCAGCAACTGGTCGACACTGGAGAGGACCGGCAGCGCAGCCTCAGGCCCCCGGGCAAGCTGGTCTGCATCGATGTCCACCCGCACCAGATCGGCTAGCTCCGGAAAGCCGCCATCGGCATACATGTCGTAATCCGTCTGTCCCATCTGCGTGCCGAGCGCAATCACCAGATCGGAGGCTGCAAGCAGGTTGCGGACGGCGGCAAGGCTTGGGCTGGCCGGAACGGAGAGCGGATGCCCCGCAAACATACCCCGCGCGTTGACCGTGGTGATCAGCGGCGCATCAATTCGCTCCGCCAGCAAACGGATCTTGACTGCGGCAGCAACGGAACCGCCGCCGCACAGGATCGCCGGGCGCTGGGCCTTGCGGCATTTCTCGGCAAGTTCCAGCACCTGTGCCTGAGCCGCCCGCGGGCCGCGGGCCTTTGAGGGGCGCAGGTCGCCAACGGCAATCTTTTCCACCATCACATCGGTTGGAATTTCAATATGGACCGGCCCCGGACGCCGCGACTGCAGGATCGCGAAGGCACGGTCCATGACAGCCGGAAGATCCGAGGGCTCCAGCAACGTGTGTGTCATCAGCGCAAGCGGTGCCATCATGGCGCGCTGGTCCGGCAACTCGTGCAGCTTGCCCCGACCATGGCCAAGGCTTGCACGTGCATTGACCCCCGAGATCACCAGCATCGGCACGGAATCCTGATAGGCCTGTGCCATCGCGGTGATCGTATTGGTCAGGCCCGGGCCGGTGATCACCAGCGCGACACCGGGTTTCCCGGTCACGCGGGCATATCCGTCCGCCATGAACCCGGCCCCCTGTTCGTGGCGCGGGGTGATGTGGCGGATTTCGGAGGCAGCCAGCCCCCGATAAAGCTCGACCGTGTGCACGCCCGGAATCCCGAAGACGGCTTCCACGCCATTGGCCTCAAGAATATCGATCAGGGCCTCACCGACCGTTTTGGTCACTACGCCCATTTGCGGCTCTCCTCGTCGTCGAGACTGTCCGCAAAGGCCGCGATGCGGTCCGTTGCTTCGGAAAGCGTTTCATCGGCTACCGTCAACGACAACCGGATGAAATTCGTCGCCTGATCGCCGAAGGAGGCCCCTGGCATCACCGCGACCAGCTTTTCCTCCAGCAGCCTTTCGGCAAAGGTGGCACCATCCAGTCCCGTTGCACTGACATCCACCAGCAGGAACATGCCGGCTTCCGGCATCATGGGCTTAAGGGCGCCGTGTCCGGAAAGATGCCCGATGATGAGCTTCGCCCGCCGCAGATAACTCTCCCGCATGCGCTCGGCAGTATCGAAATTCCCGGCAATCGCCATGGCTGTCATGTCCGCGATGAACGGCTGTCCGCCAAAAAGCATGGTTTCGGACACCGCCAGCAACCGCGTGCAGAATTCTTCCGGACCGATTGCCCAGCCGGACCGGAAGCCGGGGGCGGCGTGAGATTTGGAGATAGAGGACACCACGATGGTCCGGTCCGCCAGCGCCGGCTGGTCGAAGGGGGAAGCGAAACTTCCCTTAAAGATCAGCTTTTCATACACCTCGTCGCAGACGATCCAGAGGTCGTGCTTGATGCAGACCTCACCGATGGCGGCAATTTCCTCAGCCGTCAGCGTCGCCCCGGTCGGATTGTGCGGCGTATTGAGCAGGAGCACCCGGCTGTCCGGAGTGACTGCCTTCTCAAGATCTTCCGCCTGAAGGTGGAAACCCTTTTCAGGGCGGAGCGGCACCGGCACCATGTGCGCACCGGTCGCGGCAATAACGCCTTCGTAGGTGGCATAGAGCGGATCACCTGCCAGAACGGCGTCGCCTGCCTCCACAAGGCCCAGCATCACCGCAAAAAGGGCAGTCTGCGTGCCTGGGAAACACAGGACGTTCTGCTCGTTCACGTCAGGCCGGCGCTTGCGATATTTTTCCGTCAATGCAGCAACGATACCCGGCTCGCCCCGACCGTTGGAATAACGGATACGGCCGGCCCTCATCGCCCGGTTGGCTTCCTCGAACAAGGCTTCGTCGGGCAGGATGTCCGGCTCGCCGATCGTCAGCTCGATAACGGGAACGCCCGCAGCCGCCATTTCGCGCGCCTTGATGTGGACAGTCCATTTTCCCGAGCCCAGGTGGGCAAGGCGGTCGGTGATCGACGCATAACGCATAGTCGGTCTCTCAGTTTGAGTGTGGTTTGGCGGCAAGGCTTATTCCGCCAAGCAATGCCTCGACGGACCGGATGGCAACGCCCGGAAGGGGCGTTTCGGAAAAGAGGTGACCTACCAGCGTGCCTTCGATCCACAGACCGTCGATCACGCCGTTGATCGCAATTGCCAGCTCCCGGCACCGCTTTGCATCGGGTAGCTCACCCGATTCGGCCAGCACCTCGGCGACGAGGGTTTCCAGCACAGACCGAAACGCGAGATAGCTCTCAAGGTGAATTTCGGCAAAGGCCGGATCGACGCGCACATGACTGATGAACGCAGCCCAGAGCGACAATGTTCTTGCGTTGGCAACCGGCGGCGTCAGGTTGGCCACAATGAAATCGTGCAGTCGTGCCCTGGGGCTCTGCTGATCACCATCGGCAGCTGCCGCCACAGTGGATGTCATTCCGGTCATGACTTCCCGATAGGCATCCTGCAGCATCTGGTCCTTGCTGGAAAAATAATGGCGGATCAGGCCGGGAGTGACACCGGCACGTGCCGCGATTTCACGAACGGTCGCGCCGCGCAGACCAAATTCGGAAATGCAATCCAGCGTCGCCCTGATAAGATCCTGACGCCGCTCGGCCTCACTTGCGCGATGGAACGGACGACGGCTCATGACAGGCTCCGGACCGGCAGAAACCCGCGCACTGACGGGTTCGCAGGCGAAGTCAGGCACCATGCTGCAGCCATCGCTTTCGCCTCCCGCGCCATTCTTGTGTCCTCCGCCATGATCTCCGGTCGCCTGACGCACCGGCATCGATTTTTTCGTTATTATACGGTTGAATAATTACGAGACAAGTGCAAAGCTGAAAACACTTACCGGGCGGAGAGCTGACGCCGCACCGGCAAAAAAGACGAGGTCAGCGGGGAACAGAAACAACAGTGCACCGGCTCAGGCCGGGCAATGGCGGTAGGATGGAACCAGCGGCGCCAGCCATCGAGGTATGCGACCTCTTTAAACGTTTCGGAGCTCTTGAGGTGCTCAAGGGTGTCTCGCTCACGGCCCGGCAGGGCGACGTGATTGCGATCATCGGCGGATCGGGCTCCGGCAAATCAACCTTTCTGCGCTGCATCAACATGCTTGAGATGCCCAGCGCCGGGTCGGTCACCATCCATGGTGAGACAATCGACCTGAAAAACGACGGCCACCATGGCCTGCGCCCTGCCAACCGCAGGCAGATCGAGCGCATTCGCAGCCAGCTTGCGATGGTTTTCCAGAGCTTCAATCTGTGGCAGCACATGACAGTGCTTCAAAATGTGATTGAAGTGCCTATCCACGTTCTGGGCATGAAACGCGACGAGGCCGTCGGCATCGCCGAAACCTTGCTGCGCCGTGTCGGACTGCACGAGAAGCAGGATGCCTATCCGGCCTTCCTGTCCGGTGGTCAGCAGCAGCGTGCAGCCATCGCCCGCGCCCTTGCCGTCCAGCCGCTCGCCATGTTGTTCGACGAGCCGACATCCGCTCTCGATCCGGAACTGGTCGGAGAGGTCCTGGGCGTCATCGGCGATCTGGCCCGTGAACAGCGGACAATGATCCTGGTTACCCACGAGATGAAATTCGCGCGGGAAGTCGCCAGTCACGTCATCTTTCTGCACAACGGCATCATTGAGGAACAGGGACCGCCGGACCAGGTGTTCGGTGACCCGAAATCGGAGCGGCTGAAGAAATTCATCAGCTCGATCAACTAGACCCTCCCGCAGACGTTTCGCGGGGAGGTCCTGCCGGAAGGTCCGGCATGAGAAGTCTAAAAAACAGGGGAACAGCATGAAACATATTCTGAAGACAGCATTCGCAGCCGCCGCACTGGCCACCACCGCGTTCACCGGCGCCATGGCTGAGGAAGTAAAGGTCGGCGTCGCAGCCGAGCCCTACCCGCCGTTCACCTCTCCCGATTCCAGCGGCAAGTGGATCGGTTGGGAAATCGAATTCATGGACGCGATCTGCGCGGAAGCCAAACTCGACTGCGTCGTCACGCCAGTTGCCTGGGACGGCATCATCCCGGCCCTGACATCCGGCAAGATCGACATGATCATCGGCTCCATGTCCATCACCGAAGAGCGCCTGAAGACCATCGATTTCTCCGACAAGTACTACAACACTCCGACCGGCATCATCGGTGCCAAGGGTGACGATTTCGACGCGACTCCGGAAGGCCTGTCCGGCAAGATCATCGGCGTTCAGGTTTCGACCATTCATGCCGACTATGCCGAGAAGTATTTCGGCGAAGGCGCTGCCGAGATCAAGCAGTACCAGACCCAAGATGAAGCCAACCAGGATCTCGCCGCTGGCCGCCTCGACGCCGTCCAGGCAGACGCCATCGCGCTCGACGCCTTCCTGAAGTCCGATGCGGGTGCCTGCTGCGAACTGAAGGGCAACGTCCAGGACGATCCGGCGATCCTCGGTGCCGGCGTTGGCGTCGGCCTGCGCAAGGGCGACACGGAACTGAAGGACAAGGTCAACGCCGCAATCAAGGCGATCCGCGAGAACGGGACCTATGAAACGTTCTCCAAGAACTGGTTCGACTTCGACATCTACGGCGGCTAAGCGGCCGGATCACCCTTAGGAAACCGTCCCGCGCCCTCGGGCGCGGGCGGACACTTTCAAAGCAAGGTTGACCGCTGCCGATGGCTGCCCCTTCCGGATTTCTCAATCTCGATCTGCTCGCCCTGTCGCCACCGGGCTGGGGCGGAGTTCTACTCGCCGGCTTCGCAGCCTCGCTGCAGCTCGCCGTCGGCGGTTTTGGCCTGGGTCTGCTGATCGGTATCGGCGGCGCCTTCGGAAAGCTTTACGGTGGCCCGATCCTGCGCGACCTGCTTGAGGTCTACACCACCGTCATCCGAGCCGTTCCCGAGCTTGTCCTCATCCTGTTGCTTTATTACGCCGGAACAGACGCGGTGAATTCGCTGCTGATGCTGGTCGGTCTGCCAAGGGTCGACATCAGCGGCCTAGCCGCCGGCATCTTCGTCATCGGCGTCGTCCAGGGCGCTTACTCGACCGAAGTCCTGCGTGGTGCCATCAAGGCAGTACCGCCCGGACAGATAGAGGCAGCCCGTGCCTACGGCATGTCGCCCTTCAAGACACTGCGCCGCATCACCTTGCCGGCCATGCTGCCCTATGCCATTCCGGGTCTTTCAAATCTCTGGCTCATCGCCACCAAGGATACTGCCCTTCTGGCCGTGGTCGGCTTCTCGGAACTGACGCTTGTGACCCGCCAGGCAGCCGGCAGCACCAAGGCCTACATGCTGTTCTATTGCGCCGCAGGCGTGATGTATCTCACGCTGACGCTGGTCTCGAACCGCGTCATCGCCCATATCGAAAAACGCGCAAGGCGCGGCATTGCGGGGCCTGTGTGAGATGAGCGAAACCAAGATCACAATGCCCGCCTATGTTCCGCCGCCGCCACGCCGGCTCCTGGAACCGCACAGGATCTTCCTGCTTGCCGTCTTCGCAGGCATCGTCTTCTGCGCGATCTGGTTCCTGCGGTGGGACTGGTTGCCGAAATACCAATGGAAGCTCCTCCACGGCATCTGGGAAACATTGTTTCTGCTGTTTTCGACGGCAGCCGTCGGCTTTCTCCTTGCCATAGGCCTGGGCCTTGTCCAGGTCACCGGACCAAGACCGCTCGCCTGGCTGGCCCGTGGTTTCTGCACATTGATCCGCGGCACACCGCTGCTTCTGCAACTCTGGCTGCTCTACTACGGCCTCGGCTCGGTGTTCGCGCAGTATCCGGAAATCCGGCAGTCGATGTTCTGGCCCTATCTGCGCCAGGCCTGGCCGTATGGCTTCACGGCCTTGATGCTGTCATTTGCCGCCTATGAGGGGGAAGTGATGCGCGGAGCGTTTGCCGGTGTGCCAAGGGGCGAACTGGAAGCCGCGCGTGCCTTTGGCATGGGCCGCTTCACCATGTTCCGCCGCATCTGGCTACCGCGCGCCATCTACCGTGCCTTGCCGACCTTGAGCGGCGAAACCGTGCTGCAGCTGAAATCGACACCGCTTGTCGCGACCATCACGGTGGTCGATGTCTATGCGATCATTTCAAGAGTTCGGCAGGATACATATCTCACATATGAGCCTCTGCTGCTGCTTGCACTGATCTATATGTGTCTCACCGGGATTCTGGTATTGCTGTTCCGCTTCCTGGAAAACCGTATCCCCAGCCGTGGTGCGTAAATGACCGTTCAGTCGTCCAACTTCCTTCCCGAAATCGTCGCCACAAGGCGCCATCTGCACACGATCCCCGAGATCGGCCTGTCGGAATTCAAGACCTCGGACTACGTCGCCAATGAACTGGCTGCGATGGGCTACGAGGTTACGCGTGGCCTGGCAAAAACCGGCATTGTCGCAACCCTGCGCAATGGCACGTCTTCGAGAAGCATCGGCATTCGTGCGGATTTCGACGCCCTGCCGATCCTGGAGGAAACCGGGGCGGACTATGCCAGCACCCATCCCGGCGTCATGCACGCCTGCGGCCATGACGGCCACACGGCCATGCTGCTCGGCGCCGCGAAAATTCTCTCGGAACGCAGGCAGTTCGACGGAACGGTGCATCTGATCTTCCAGCCGGCGGAAGAAAACTTCGGCGGCGCAAGGCTGATGATGGACGACGGGCTTTTCGAGCGGTTCCCGTGCGATGCCGTATTCGGCCTTCACAATGACCCGAGCCTGCCCTTCGGCCAATTTGCCTTCCGGGACGGCCCGATGATGGCGGCTGCCGACGAGTGCAAGATTACCGTTGTCGGCCACGGAGGCCACGGCGCAGAACCGCAGGCGGCATCCGACCCGATCGTGTGCGGCGCCAGCATCATCATGGCACTGCAGACCATCGCCGCGCGCAACATCCACCCGCTGCAGTCCGCCGTGATCACGGTCGGTGCCTTCAACAGCGGTATCGCCAGCAACGTGATCCCCGAGCGGGCGGAAATGAGCCTGACCGTTCGAGCTTTGGAACCGGATGTGCGCGACGAGCTGGAACGGCGTATCCGCATGATCGCCGAAGGACAGGCCGCCAGCTACGGCATGCGGGCCGAGGTCGATTATGAGCGCGGTTATCCGCCGATGATCAACCACACGGCCGAGACCGGCTACCTGCGTGACCTTGCCAGGCGCTTTGCCGGCGAGGAAAAAGTCACAGACCTTACCCGTCCGTTCATGGGCAGCGAGGACTTTGCCTATTTCCTGGAAGAACGGCCCGGCTGCTACTTCATGCTCGGCACTGCCAGAACCGATCGCGACCCGCCCCTGCATCACCCCAAGTACGACTTCAATGACGACATACTGCCTATCGGCACGAGTTTCTGGGTGGAGCTGGCGGAAGATTTCCTGTCGAGCAGGTAAAGCAGGGGCAATCACCACAATTTGAACCCGCCTGCAAACGGAGCGTCTGGTGAAATTTCACCGGCCAGACGCCTTCATATTGCCACCGGACGAAAATTCCGAAAATAGCGGGCAGGTCACCTGGCCTGCCCCTATCCCGTTGTTTCGCGATAGGAAACCCGTCTCGGCCGGAGCAATACGCTTCACCTGCGAAATTCAAACGCACACACGTCGCGTCACCACGGCTTTAAAGCTCTCACAGTAGCCCCATTGGGCGGGAAGCCCGATCGCAAGGCAGGCGGTGGCGCGAATTTTTGCTTCACTAAACCTCTGCACTTGATAGGATGTAGTGTGTCGCCGACAATGCAAATTTTATCAATTATCTGATGAAAGTGTCATAGAACGCTAAGTCAGTTTTAAAAATTCGGTGAAGTATGGCAGAGATTACCAAGCGTAAGATGCTCGGTTTCCTATCATTTATTGCGTCAATTTTGGTGGCCTGGCTAACAGGCGCGACAAGTTCGGCCAAGGCTGGCACGCAGGCCCTGAACGATCCTGTCAAGAATACGTCCTGGCAGCTTTCGAACGCACAGCAGATTTTTTCAAGGAGCACGATGCTGCCCTTTGATGAGTCATTTGACCCGTCAGCCGCAGGCAGCAAGCTGGAAAATCCAAACGGCAAGCCGATCACCATCGCCGCTTACGAAAGCGAATCCCCAAGCGTCAAGGCAGGCTCCGGCAAGGAAGCGGTCAGACCGTTTTTCTTGATTCCGAAAGGCGATGGAGAACCGACAACCGTGGCCCGGGAACGAGCCATTCTCGAGCGGTTCCTGAACAACCGTGTTCGGGTCAACAACGCCTGTGAACGCTGCAAGCAGAAGGTTTTGCGCGGTATCGAACCCGTTCGATGCATTACCGAAGTTCTGCAGGATCTGGAAAATCGGCTGGCGCGCGAAGCGGAAAACGGAAGCGCCGTTGCACAGTCGGCCCTGCCGATTGTTCGCGAAATGGTCGTCAAAGTCGAGCAGGCCGAAAGTGGCGAAGCAGCTCTTGAAGCGGTCCGCGAAGGCATCAGCAAGGTTCAGCGCATTCAGATCGTCCGGTCCCAGGACACTGTGATCACGAACCTGCAGCAGCAACAGCGAGCTGTCCTGACCGAGACCATCGCGGCGGTCGAAGTCAATCTGGCGTCCATGATTTCAATTTGAGCGGAATGCGGTTCCAAACCATGAAATTGCATTTGGTCCGGCAACTTCTCGAGAAGGTCCTGCTTCTGTCAGGTCTGATACTCGTTGTCTCGGTTTCCTTACCTGAAACCTCACGAGCCCAGCAACTTGTACCCGACACGCGTATGGCGCTGATCGTCGGCAATTCCAACTACAATGGCGAGAAACTCCCCAATGCGCGTAATGATGCGGAGAGTATCGCTGCAACCCTGCAGACCCTTCGCTTCGACGTCACCTTGATCCTGGATGCAACGCAGGAGGACTTCTTGAAGAAGGCCGAAGAGTTCTCCCAGGCAACCATCCAGCGCAACGCGAACGTCGTGCTGGTCTATTACGCCGGGCATGGCGTTCAACTGGCGGGCAAGAACTATCTCATTCCGGTTGATTCACGGATCAGTGACATCGATACGCTTGTCAGCGACAGCATTCATTTCGATGAGCTGCTCAAGCTTGTCGGGCGCAGCAGCGCCTTCAAGATGGTCTTCCTGGACGCCTGCCAGAACAACCCGTTTCAGGATCGCATCAAGAGCCTGGAAGTGGGCCTGGCACCACCGCCGGATGTCAGCGGGTTTCTGATCGGCTACGCCACACAACCGGGCAAGGTTGCCTATGATGGCGCGGGTGACAACAGTCCCTACGCGACGGCGCTCCTGTCCTACATGCACTCCTCCGGCCGCGAGGTCCTGTCCGTGCTGGCAGACGTGAACCAGAACGTACGCAAGGAAACCGGTGGCGCCCAGGTGCCTTACGTGCAGTTCTCGGTCAAACCCGATTTCTATTTCAAGCCGGGCCCGGAGTCGGATGGAGACCTGGAAGCGGGCCTGTGGAAGCTGTCGGTGCAGCAGGAAGATCCAAGGCTGATCCAGCTGTACCTGCAGCGCTATCCGGAAGGCAGGTTTGTCGATGAAGCGCAAACGATCCTCGAAAGAGCGCTGAAGGACACGAACGGCGTCCTGCCGACGCCATCGGTCGGCCTCGCAAGTCTGGAAGAGGAAATTTGGTCCAACGCCCTGGCCTCCCGCAACCGGGCCCTGCTGCAATATTACATCGAGCGATTTCCGGACGGGCAGTATCTGGAGCAGGCCAAAACGCTTGTCACCCAGATGATGCCCGACAATCCGAACAATCTGACGCAATCCGAACTGTGCAGGCGGTTCGCCACACACCCGAACGATTCAACCGTCATCTACCGGGGCGTCTCTCTCAACCTTCTGGCAAAGAACTCCGGGGCGGCCATTCATTCCTGCGAGCAGGCCGTCAAGGACTATCCGGATGTGCCGCACTACAAGGCCCTGCTTGCGCGGGCACGGGCAGCCGCCGGCGATACCAAGATTGCCGTCGATCTCTATCAGCAGGCAGCAGCTGCAGGCGACACAAGGGCACTCGTCAGCCTTGGCCTCCTCTACGAACTCGGCCAGGGGCTGCCCAAGGACCTGCTGAAAGCCCGCGAATTGTTCGAACGCGCCTATGCCAACGGCAGCGCCGATGGGGCCATCAACCTTGCAGTTTCCCTCTATAACGGCACAGGTGGCGCGCGCGACGTTCCGCGTGCAATTACCCTTCTGGAATATGCCTCCTCGGAAGGCGCCGCCAGAGCGACCTACAATCTGGGCGTCTTTGCCAAGGAAGGCATTTACAAGACCCCCGAAGACGCAGCGGCCTATTTCGAACTGGCCGCGCAGCAGGGATACGCGGAAGGCGCCCTTGCCGCCGCTGCGATTTACGACGAAGGATTCCACACCGACAAATCACCACAAAAGGCATCGGAACTGTTGCTGTCCGCATTGACGGTGGACAGCGGCGAAACACTTGCGAAGATTTCCTCCGACGCCCGCAGCTGGTCGCGCGATACCATCCTTGAGATCCAGACCAGATTGCAGTCTGCCGGATACTACGAGGGCACGCTGGATGGTGTTCCTGGCCCTCTGTTCAACCGCGGACTGGAGTCCTGGCGGCTCTATGGTGGCTCCCCATCGTGATTTCCGGCAAGATCGATTGATGGATTTCCTGGGGGGCCGACCGGCACATGGAATTTGACGTCCTTTACCTGGCCGACCTGCGCTTTCCCGGCGGGACGTCCACATCGCTCAAATATGATCTTCGCGCCTGCAAGCAAGCCGGGCTGAAAGCCGGTATCATACCGCTGTGTTCCCCCTTTTTTTCCCGAAACCGGACCTTGAACGCATCCGTGCTCGCCGAGATCAGGGCTACCGGCACCGTCATTGTTCCGCAGAACGAAAGACCGCGGTCCAGGGTCGCGCTTTTGTATCACCCGACCTTGCTGGACAAACGGGTGCAATGCCGAACCCGTTTCGATGCGGATGTCTGTTACCTTGTCGTGCACCAGACGATACGAAACCGGGACGGACAACGTGCCTTTCCGGCAGATCACTGGTCGGCGCTCATCTCCGACTGGTATGGACACTCGCTCAAACTCCTGCCGGTGAGCGAGATCGTGCGCGAAGACCTTTTGATGAACGGCCTGTCCCACGCCGTTCACCAGGGTAGCTGGGCCAATCTGATCGATCTGGCCAACTATCCGGAGAAACAATCCCGGGAACCGAAATCCCCTCTGGTCATCGGCCGCCACAGTCGCCCCAGCGCCGACAAATGGCCGTCTCTATCGGTTGCCACGACCTGCTATCCGCAATCCACTGACTTTGCCTTCCACATGATGGGCGTGCCGCAGAGCTTCGTGGACCAGTTCGAGGAGCTGCCATCCAACTGGCAGGTTCTGCCGTTCTCGAAGGGACCGATTTCCGGATTTCTTCAAGGGCTCGACATCTACAGCTATTTCCATTCCAAAGCGCTGATCGAGGCGTTCGGATATTGTGTACTCGAAGCCCTTGCCACCGGACTGCCCTGTGTCGTTCCACGCTATATGGAAACCAGTTTTTCCGATGCCTGCCTTTATGCCGAGCCGGACGAAGCACCATTGGTCTATGACCAGCTTCGTACGGATCCTCAGCTCTATGAAACGACCTCCCGAAAGGCACGTACATTTGTGGAGGAGCGGTTTGGCCTGGACCAGTTCACCGCGAAATTCGAAAAAATCGCCGAACCCTCCGTCGCCGCCCTGCCCGCCCCGAAAACACGCAGCCCCGCCCCTGCCCCGGTCGTCCTTACGATCACTTCCAACGGCGTCGGCCTCGGTCATCTCTCCCGGCAGCTTGCCATCGCCAGGGCGATCGGCCCGCGTGCGAATGTCGTTTTCTTCTCGCTTTCCGAAGCAATCGAAATTGCAAGATCCATGGGATACCTAGCCGAATTCCGGCCTTTCCGGCAGAGACTGGAATTGGATTTCAAAGCCTGGAACAGCTATTTCTTTCAGGAAATGCGCGAGGCGCTCAGCCACTACAAGCCTTGCCTCACACTGTTTGACGGCAACTTGCCGTACGCAGGTTTCGTGGACGCGGTTGAAAGCTACGGCCGCGCCACCAGCGTCTGGATCCGGCGCGGCCTCTGGCGCACGCCCCAGCCCAACAGCATCTCCCGGGAAGGCTTTTTCGACGCAATCATCGAACCCGGGGAACTCTGCGCGCCTCTGGACGAAGGCTATTCACGCCCCAACCCGAACAGCGTCACACGGGTCGATCCGGTTTTGATGACACCAAGAGATCAGCTCTTTGACAGAACCACCGCAAGGCGGGCGCTGAACCTGCCGGACGACGCGATCCTTTGTCTCGTGCAACTTGGCTCGGAAGCAAATTTCGACATGTCCCTTCCCCGGGCACGTCTGCTGGAGTTTCTGGACAGGCACCCGCAGGTGATCGCGGTCGACGTCAGATCCCCGCTTCATTTCGAGGAGCACGCGGATTTCCATGAGCGCCTGGTGATGCGGAAGGTCTATCCGCTCGGGCAGTATCTGAAAGCCTTCGACTTTGCCGTCTGCGCGGCCGGATACAATACCTTTCACGAAAACATTGCAGCCGCGCTGCCGTCAATTTTCATTCCGAACAGCAACCCGATCATGGATGTGCAGGAGGCCCGCGCAGAATATGGCGCGCGCGCAGGGTGGAACCTCACCTCACCTGCCGAGGATCCATACGCAATCGGAGAGCAGCTTGTGCAGATGCTCGATCCCGATTTCCGCCAATCGCTGGCTCGGTCGTGCCTCAGAAAGTCCGGCTGGTGGAACGGTGCGCAGCAGACTGCGCATCTGTTGCAGGCGGTCGCTCAGCTTCCCGCAAATCCTCTGGAGGAGCGTTGAACCGTGTCTTTCAAACGCAGCCTTCGCAAGATCGGACTACGGGTTGCCCTCGGCAGCATCCGGAAACTTGAAACCAACACCAAGCACAGCGCCGCCCTTTTGTCGGAACACCGCAGACAAGGAACAGTCGCGCTTGTCTGGGCGCTCGATGAGGCAGACGATCACCTGTCCAACGCGCTGAAAAGCCAGTTGGAGAAGCTCGCGGAGTTTGAAACGATCGTCGTCGTGTGCCCGCCCAGGTACTTCTCCGCACTTAGAAGCAGAGGCCTCTTTTTCGAAACCCTGCCGATGTCTTCGGATCTTCCCCGTTATGGTGCCTCGGCCAACTGGGACCTCTATCTCGAACGCCGGATAGCCCGCATCCGGGAGAGCTGGTCGCCGGATTTCGAGTTCACCATCGGCACTTCGCCGGAAGGCTATGTTCAATCGCTGCCGAAAGGGGATCAGACATAACCATCCGCTGAAAAGACGGCGGGCTCGGCAAAGGCATAATCGAGCAAGGAGGCTTGATGAAGAGCGTCCCGCATGTGCTCGCCGTTGCCAATCGACCGGAAAGGATCGGCCTCCCGTTCCTGCTTGAAATCCGGGATCAGGCTGAAATCGAAGGCGGACAGTTCGCAGATGCCCTCATACTTCCGCTGCAGGCTGTAAAAGGCGGTCCGGGCCGGTTGGTTGAGATCAGCGCCATAGGAAAGATGGCGAACGTCCAGCCCCGCAGTCAGCGCCTTTTCCGACAGGAACTGAAACCAGTCGTCAGTGGCTCTGGCATCTTCCAGAAACCCTTCCATCGTTATTTCCGGTTTCAGGGACGTCGTATCGACCCACTTCCAGGCCCCGAGCTGCCGCGCCTTTACGAGAGAGACATATCTGGCAAACCTCTGCCTTGTGAGAAAGGTGCAGGAGCAGTCAAACCGGAACAGAATGTCTTCGATCGACCTGCCGGCCAATTGCTTCGGCAGTATCGAATAGCACAGATAGTCATGCCCAAGGCGGTCGCAAACTCTGGCGAGGGCACTCAGCATGAAGACCGGATCGTCCCTGAAAAAGTTGGCCAGCGCTCTCGCCTTGCCCGGGTCGACCTCAATGCCGCTTTCTTCTTCCAGCATTGCGATGAAATCCGGCGTCTGGGCTTCAAGACCATACGGGGACGACGGGTTGAATAGCTCGCCAAGAACGACAGCCTTTTCAAGTCCGTTCCGCATCATGGCCTGGTGCAGATGCGTGCCGCTTCTTCCCGATGAAAGCAGGATGAGATGATGCACCATGGACTTCAGCCTTGCCGAACCTGATCAGGCGTTGCGCCTGAGCACGCTGCCCCGGAAACGTCCCTGTGCCGTGGGGCAGGTTTCAGATCAACCAATTCGACGTCCTGCGCGTTCAGAACCGGGTCTTCGAGGATCAACTGCAACGCTTCATGATCAGAATGGCGAGGGTCCGCAATGTCGACCGAAGGACATTCACCTTCCTCCCGAACTTGCTGATCGCGAACCCGTTGGAACAAAACACCTGTTGCCCCGACCCGGCGCGCAAGACGGACAAAGTCCGGCATCTCTGTGTAGTTTTCTTGCCGGACGACAAACTTCATTTGGAAGGTGTCTATGGCTTTCAGCCTGCGCAAATGGCCGAGAAATGACAGATTGGGCATGAGCTGAACCAACTGCCTGCCTGGCCGCAGTTCATTATAGGTTTCCGGTGTCGCGGCATCGACGGACACATGAACGCTGCCGACATGCCCCCAAAGATCGAGCCGGTTCCAGACAGCTTCCGTCAGCAGCAGGCCATTGGTGTGGAGGTCCAGCGCCTTTCTCGGCTCTATCTCCGTGCAATAGGTCTTCAGAAAGTTCAGGAAATGCCGGCTGGCAAAAGGTTCGCCTTCACGGCCGATGGTTATTCGGTCAGCTTTGGACAGAAAGCGCGCGTACGGTTCGTTGAAGATCCAGTCGAGCCGGTCGGCATCGTATTTTTTCAGTTGAACCGGTTTTGTCCCTCGCGAAGAACAGGCCGTGTTGCTGCTGAGGTCGTGACCGAGGCTGGCGCACGCTGGAGGCTTGTCCAGCCGGGTCCTGCCAGTCTTGATGATCTCCCGATAGTAGGCCACCGCAGGAGACGGGTCTTTTTCCGACAGGATCTCCTCGCGCGCTGGAAGATCACCCCCAGTGATACGCGGGCATTCAAGATGGGAGCAATGCGAGAAGTCACCCGCAAGGATCGATCGCCGTATTTCCTGGGCCTTGGGCGAGTTCCAGGCGGTTTCAGGATCGTCAGACAGACTGCCGATTGCAGCCGGTTGCCAGGCTGCGGGACAGAAGTGAACGTCCTGGTTCGGCTGGGTTTCGATCCGCTCGAACGGATTGGAACAGAAGCGCTGGCTCAGCCAGGTGTCGTCAGGCCTATCCATGCAGTTTGCCCTGAAAGGTCTTGATCGCGTTCCCGCGTGCGAATGGCGGATTCGTTGACGTGTCAGACAGCATCCGCCTTCTCAACCTCCTTGAAGGCGGCGGCAACCCGGTCCTTGTCTATCCCCTTGAACGCAAGATACCTGTCAGAAAGCTGAAGCTTCTCCACCTTCTGCAACCGCTGCCGGTCGTCTCCGGCATAGTCGTGACGCATCACTGCGCCGGGCTGATACAGGAACTGCTTCGCATCCGTCTCGCCCAGCATCCGGCAACAAAGATCCATGCCTTCGTGCCCCGCCAGAAGCGGATCAAATCCGCCGTATGTTTCGAAGGCTGACGCCTGCCAGGCGGAAAACCCCTCCGTTGTCGGCGGTGCCGGTTTCAGACTGTCACCGAGATTGTAGTGGTTGCCCGTCAATCCGGCACCGGACTTCGGCGCAATGCGTCCGCGCACGGCCATGGCCCCGCGCTCGATACAGGTGCCGGCAAGCAGATCAAGATCTGCAACGCCCGTCGATGCATCATCGTCCAGAAACAGAAGGCAGCTCCCCCGCGCCACGTAGGCACCGACGTTTCGCGCCGCCGAACAGCCGATATTCTCCGGCAAGCCGAATAGCCGCGCCTTGTCGGCATACGGGCCGGATGCCCCCTCAGTGGCTCCGGGCCCATTGCCGACGAAAATCAATTCAACGTCCGGACGGCGGATGAAATCTTCGATACCCCGGCCAACCTCGCAGACCTCAAGGCCGCTCCGATGGGAAACGACAATCACCGAAACCTTCGTGCCATATATGTTTTGAAGGTTTTCTGTCAGGACGAAGCGATGAATATTCGCGTAGATCTCCTGCAGGCAGGCGGAAACGGCATGCTGCGCCTTTGCAAATTCGCCGTTCTCGAAATGCCCTGTTGCCTGCGTGTAGGAAGCCAAACTCACGTTCCCGTTCATGCCCGATCATGAAGCCCGTCGAGTGTGTACACATCCGTTCATCGTTGCAGCACGTGGCTGACTTGATCGACGATGTGGCCCCCGTGGGGCTCCCTCAGGCCGTCCGATTAAAGCTAAGCGCCTAATATGGCCTCGTCCAGCATCGCGGGGCATCTTTCGTTCCCGTCAGCCATTTCTAACGGGATCGACAAGACCGCATAAACCCATGCCTGCCTCCTTGGAACCTTGCCCTGAGTTTCGCAGCAAAAGTGTGGTCCTGTTGGCGCTCACCGAAGGAGCCGGTGTAGTCGGCAGTGATATTGAGGTTGTCAGTCACACCGAAATTCAGCCCCGCATCGACAAGCGCCACATCCCGGTCCAGCGCCGCTCCAGTGATCGAGAACGGCGAACTGCCGGTCCTCCCCAATGCCGCAACAGCGCCAGGCAGACGCCGGTGTTTGAGCAAATTCGGGACCGCACATCAGCAGAAGAGGACCAGCTTTCTTTGGCCGGCAAATGCGAGTGGGAGAAAAGAAAAATGGTGGGCCCGGAGGGCCTAGCCAAACTGAAGAAAATCAATAGCTTAGCGAAGGGTGGGACAAAACACCTACCTGAAGGAATTCAATGGTTTACAAAAGCCATTGTCCCACCGCTTTGCCGCGCTGCCTTACCCCAAATTGCTGCTCAGGCGGGTCTCTGGAGGCACGCATGACCGAGCGCCGTCCATTCCGGGAAGTGAAGCTTCAGTGGCTGCGTCTGCTGAGCTGTGATGCCAATATCAACGACAATGCGAAGTGCGTTGCATTCTATATCGTGACCGCACATGTGAACGGCCACACCGAGAAGGCGTGGCCGTCCTACAAGACCATTGCCGAAGCAACCGGCAAGAGTGTCAAATCCATCCAACGCGCCATCCGGGATCTCGAAGTCGGTGGATGGCTCAGCGTTCAACGCGGGAATGGCGTCGGGCACAACACGGAGTATTGCCCTACCGACGCCTCGATCCTAAAGGCCTCTGAGCTTCGAGAAAAGACGGACAAATCTGTCCCCCTTGCCTCATCTGAAAGCGGACAGATCTGTCCCGAAAGACGGTCAGAAGTGTCCGGCGAAGGCGGTCAAATCTGTCCACCAAACTTAGAGAAAGAAAAAAATAAAAAACCTAACACGCGTGAGGCGCACGCGAAGGCCGCTTCCCGCCGCTCCATTCCCGTCGTCATCCTGCCGACGATCCAGACTCAGCAGGTCGATGAATGGAACGCCTGGCTAGCCGAAAAGACCCTGCCCGACCTGGCGCGGTTCAATCTCACAACCAGCGTCAACGGCTCGTCCGGATACCAGCTTCCAGGACGATGGCCACCGGAAGATGGCTCGGACAAAGAGCAGGACTGCCTGTCCTATTTCTTGAACAGACTGCCAGCAATCGCGCACCAAACGGCCTCGCAAGCAGCCTACAGGCAAGCAGCATGACTGCGGCGGATCTGACAAGAGCAAGGCGACCCGTGTCATACGACACAGGACCTTGCGAGGGGCGGCAGGCCTCCCCTTCGAACCCCTCCGGACCGCAAACGGCCCGCCTCGCCGAGACGATTGTTATGCGCTGTACGACGGAGGAAAAGAGAAATCTCAAGCGTCGCGCCGCCGCGGACAAATTCTCCGTCTCGGATCTGTTGCGCGAGTTCGAAACGTTATTCGACCAGTCCATCAGCGCACTGAAGATTTTCAGTGTGTTGCTGGTTGAACTTCAGTACGCTGGAGACTTTCAGTGGACCAGTGGACGAGCGATGCAGTGCCTATCTCAAAATCGGCAACGTTTTCCCACGAGATCGCTGAAGGCTAGACGTTTCTTCGAAACGGATCGTTTGCTTTACGATAAAAATTTTGAACCGTTGCGACTTTTGTGAATGACCGGAATGGGGCCGGAACCGTACTGACAGGTTTTGTGCGCGAAAGTTTCCAAGCAGACTTTCCCGGTAAACTGTGAGGATGTAGCTTTCGGCCCAAACTCGCATGCTGCGCCCCCGTGCCCCCTCATCAGGCCAAGACGAGTTCTTGTTGGCCGTTCCCTGAGTCATGCTCAAAAACACGATTCAGGCCGGCCTTGGGCATTGATGCGCGATACGTTTGAAGAAGCGGCTCCAAAACCAGTTCTACTGCGTCGCGACCTATTTCTCTCATCGTAGCGATCGGCAATTTGCCGAAGCGCAGGGCCAGACGTGCACCAAGGTCGAAAGCCTCGACCTGGGCTACGCCTTCACCCAGAGCTTCAAGAATCGGGAAAAAAAGCGCTGCTTGGAGCCGATTGACGACAATATCCTCAACGCTCGAATGAACGGGCTGCACGTGGTCTTCGATATTCCAGCTGCCCTCGGTAGAGCCTACTTTTTGCAGGGGTTGAGCTGGCTCATAGAACGGGCCGAGTGCCGCCAGGTTTTCGACAGCGTTCAGACTTATTCTTGGTTTGACGATGTTCATCACAGCGAAGGGGCCGAGTGCGAGGTCAAAGGCCCGCTGCGCTATGTCATCTATCTGCCCGGTTGTCGCGACACCCTCGACCAGTAATCGAGCGGCTTCGTTGGTATAGGGACAGAAAAAGCGGTTGATCGCAAAACCGGTTGAATCCGAGCAGAGAATTTGAGTTTTGCCTGTCCTTTTCAAGAACTCTTGCGCAGCGCTGAGGACCTCGGGCTTAGTCTGGTCACCGGAAATCAATTCGACTAGAGGATTATGCTCCGCCGGACTGAAATAGTGCAGCCCCAGAAATCTTGATGGGTCGGGAAGCGCATCGGCAAGGTCAGCAAGCCGCAGTGTGCTGGTGTTCGTGGCAACCATGGACCTGGGAGGCAACTCCCCTGCGAGCTGCGAGAATATTTTCCGCTTCAGGCTCAGATCTTCAAAAACCGCTTCGATGATCAGGTCGCTCCGAGCAACATCGGAGAGAGCCCTCGTCAGTGAAAGGCATGATCTAGCATCACGTGCCTCATCAGCAGTCATCTTTTCCTTGTCGACCAATCTGGAAAAATGCCTGTCCATTCTGATCGACAGCGCGCGCAGATTTTCCTCGCTCAAATCGACGACGGTCGTCCTGAGGCCTGCCATCAAGCAGGTAATCGCGATACCACCGCCCATGGTGCCGGCACCGACGATTGCAATCGTTTCTATTTTCATATGAGTATCTCCCGAATTTCCTGATCACGCTGTAAAAACGAGCGCTCGATAGAAAAATGATGACTAGAGATCCGCTTGCAGAACAATTTTCCCGAAATGCTGGCCAGACTCGATGTAGGTGTGCGCATCAGACGCCCTATCCAATGAAAAGATCTTGTTCACGACCGGGCGAATTTTCCCGGATTGAAAGAGTGGCCACACCACGTCCGTGAGACCGGCAGCAATTTCGGCTTTGACGGAAAGAGGCTGGGGGCGCAGCAAGGAGCCTGTCAGCGTCAGGTTTTTCACCAGCACCGGCATCATGTCGACTTCGACCTTGCTGCCCTTCAGATAGTACAGATTGACGAGCCGACCCTTCTGGCCAAGGCACTCCATGTTCCTTTGGATATAGTCTCCACCGACCATGTCGAGAACCAGGTCGACACCGCGGCCTTCCGTCTCCCCTCTGATGACCGCGACAAAGTCCTCTTCCAGATAGTTGATGGCCCTTTTCGCACCGAGACCGGCACAGAACTCGCAAGCCGGACCGTCCGCAGCTGTCGTATAGACGTCGAGACCCAGGCTCGAGGCGAGCTGTATTGCCGCACTTCCGATCCCGCCGCTGCCGCCGTGCACCAGCAGGCTCCGGGCGCTCAGCAGGTTGCCCTGCATTGCGAGGTTGAACCAGAGCGTGAAATAGACCTCGGGCAATGTCGCAGCCTCGGTCATCGAGACGTTTTCCGGCAGAGGCAGACATTGCTCCACGGGTGCGAGGCAATACTCGGCGTACCCGCCTCCCGGCGTGAGTGCACATACCGCATCGCCTGCGTTGAAACCGTCAACACCTTCGCCGATTTCATGGACATAGCCCGCGACTTCGAGCCCAGGAAGATCGCTTGCACCGGGCGGCACGTTGTAGCGTCCCTGGCGCTGCAAGACATCGGGGTAGTTCACACCGGAAGCCATCACCTTGATAACCACCTGACCCGGACCGGGAACTGGCCGTTCCCTGAAAGCCGTTGTCAGAACCGAAGGCGCTCCCGGAGTTTTGATCTCGACACATTTCATGAGGTCTTGCGATGTAATGGTCATGTTTGTTTCCGATTTTAATGTTGAAGATTTTCTACCGTCGCCGGGAGATGGAGGCGACGGCGCGTTCAAGCCCGGATTGCAAGGCGCAAGAGACCGGCCGGAAAACCGCGTCAGAAGCGGTTCCGCACAGAACCTCAGTGAGAAATGGTTTTCCCGCGACCTGCGCCGCGTTACTCCAGCCGGGAAACTTTCAGTCTAGCGAGCATTCTCGACAATGAGGGATATGCCTTGGCCGCCGCCGATGCACATCGTAGCGAGCCCGTATCTGCCGCCAATACGTTTCAGTTCGTAAAGCAGCTTGACCAGGATGATCGCGCCCGACGCTCCGACCGGATGACCCAGAGCGATCGCCCCACCGTTCGGATTGACTTTTTCCGATGCCAATCCGAGTTCCGATGAAACAGCGCATGCCTGGGCAGCAAAGGCTTCGTTGGATTCGATCACATCCAGATCGCCGACCGTCAATCCCGCCCGTTTCAGGGCCTGCTTTGTCGCGGAGATCGGTCCGAGCCCCATGAAAGCCGGATCCACTCCTCCAAGTCCGTAGGCCACGATCCTGGCCATCGGCTGGGCATTCCTGGATTGAGCGGCATCTTCATTCATCAAAACAAGTGCGGCCGCACCGTCATTGATCCCGCTCGCGTTGCCAGCCGTCACCGTGCCGTCCGGCTTGAAAGCCGGGCGAAGGCGAGCGAGGTCCTCCATGGTAACGTTTTCGCGAACGTGCTCGTCAACTTCGAAGGTCTTCTCGGTCCGTCCGGATCTCACCGTCATAGGGAGGATCTGTTCCTTGAACCGGCCTTCGGAAATCGCTGCAGCGGCCTTGTGATGAGAGTCTCTTGCGAACGTGTCCTGCGAGATCCGGTCAATACCGAGTTTTTTGGCAATGTTTTCTGCGGTTACACCCATGTGGCCGTTTCCAAACGGGTCGGTCAGCGCTCCGATCATCATGTCCGTGGCGACGACATCACCCATCTTCTGGCCCGCCCTCGACTGCGTCAGAAGATGCCCCACCCGGCTCATGTTCTCCGCCCCGCCTGCGAGCGCGACTTCGGCATTACCGAGTAGGATCTGTTCTGTTGCGGAAACGACGGCCTGAAGCCCGGAGCCGCAGAGCCGATTGAGAGTAAGGGCCGGGGAGCTGTCAGGTACGCCCGCGTTCATTGCAACGACCCGGCTCAGGTACATGTCTTGAGGCTGCGTATGGATGACGTTTCCGAACACTGTTTGCTCGACTTCCGACGCGGCAATACCTGCACGCCTAATCGCTTCAGATGCCACGGCGGCACCGAGATCGGTGGGAGACATCCCGGAAAGCGAACCTGAGAAGGTTCCGATGGCGGTTCTTACGCCAGAGACGATTACTGCGTTGTTAGCCATTACCAGTACCTGTTTGAGTTAGCCCGCCGAACCTGAAGCGTCAGCCCCCGTTGGGTCGGTGTGTGTAAGATCAGAAATCTGATCAATTGGAAGACAGGCCGACAGAACGATGTTCTGAACAGTCCTGACATATTCGTCGACCGTGACACCGCGCCGTCTGTATTTTGCCCGTTTCACGTACCAGTCCTGCAGAAGCGGCTTGATCAATGTCGGCAAAAGAGGCGTAACACCGGTTCGGAACCTTCCTTCGGCCTTCGCACGCTCAGTCACATCGGCGAAGAACTTTTCCGTCAATTCCTCGCTATCAACGGCCATCTCGCGCTCTTTTGCCGGAAAGTTCTTGGCCTCCATGAAGGCAAAACTGAACCAGGGAAGCATGTCATCGGTCAGCCGGATATGAGCTTCGATAAGCCATTTCAGATGTTCGATCGGATCTGCGGTCACTTCTGCCGGCGGATTTCCAAGAACCGTTTGAACGGAGCTCGTAACCTCGGTCAGAACCATGTTCAGTAGCGTCGTCTTGCTATCGAAATAGGCATAGAGACCACCCATCGAGACGCCAGCTTCTTTCGACAGATCTCGCAGGGACATTGCCTGAAAGCCTTTGCGGTTCGAAAGTTTGAGAGCCGCCAAAATGATGAGCTTGAGTTTCTTGAGTGCAACATCCGGCTTTTGAACGGAAATGACGTCGGCATTCCTCTCAAGCATCGACCGGCAAAGATCATCAGGTGAGCGTCTACTTGTAACTGGCACGATGCCTCCAGCATGAATTCGTTGGCGTTAATGCGATTGCGCACACCAAAAATCGCATAAAACGAGCGTTCGATCCAAATCTATATATCGAGCGAGCGCTCGATTGACAAGTTGGAATTCGAAAGATAGAAAATGAACGAGCGCTCGATAGGAGAATAGGGCACTTGAACACGGAATTGGGAAAACGAGAGACCTGGCCCGGGCTGGCAGGCAAGAAAGCGCTGGTGACCGGCGCCTCTTCTGGACTAGGGGCTCATTTCGCCGCTTTGCTGGCCGCTCAAGGCGTTCAGGTTGTGGTGGCTGCACGTCGCCTGGACCGCCTGGAAAGCTTATGTGCCGACCTCACGGAGAAAGGCGCGTCGATCACGCCGCTCGAGATGGACGTCGCCTCGTCAACGTCCGTCACGCAGGCAATGTCGGGACAAATATTCGATTTGGTCGTCAACAATGCCGGGGTCTCGAATTCCGCCCCGGCTCTTGACCATGACCCAGACACGCTCGATCGCGTCATAGACACCAACCTGAAAGGCGTCTTTCACGTTGCCCGGACCGCCGCCGCCGAAATGAAAGCCAACGGCCGGAGTGGCGTCATCGTGAACGTCGCTTCCATCCTCGGCTCGCGGGTTGCCGGCAATGTTGCTGCATATGCTGCCTCAAAAGGTGCGGTCATTCAGCTCACACGCGCATTGGCACTTGAATTGGCGCGACACGGAATTCGCGTCAATTCGCTGAGCCCCGGCTACATCGAAACGGACCTGAACAGTGACTTCTTTGCCTCTGAGCCAGGACAGGCACTGGTCAGGCGTATTCCGCAGCGTCGCCTCGGCCGCCCCGGAGACCTCGACGGACCGCTTCTTCTTCTTTTGTCCGATTACGGCCGCTTCATGACTGGCGCCGACATCGTCGTCGACGGCGGACATCTCGTTTCTTCTTTGTAGGTGAGGTCAAATGGACTTTCGAATTTCAGCTCGCGTCGCAGACTATCGTTCGCGAATTGCGCGGTTCGTGGAGCAGGAAATATTTCCGGTAGAACTCGACCGGAACGCATGGGATTGCCATGGCAACATCGGCCATACCGCTCTTTTCACCTTGCAGGAAAAAGCCCGAGCCGAGGGACTTTGGTGCCTGCAGCTGCAAAAGGAAACCGGGGGCCAAGGCCTGGACAAGGTCGGGATGGCGGTTTGCTACGAAGAAATGAACCGGTCGATCTTCGGTCCTGTCGTTTTCAACTCCGCTGCACCGGACGACGGAAACATGATGGTCCTGGAGCAAGCCGGGACAGACGCGCAAAAGGAACGTTGGCTGAAGCCGATTGTCGAAGGCAAGGTGCGCTCTTCCTTCGCCATGACGGAACCGCATCCTGGCGCAGGTTCAGATCCCAAGATGATGTTGACGACAGCGGAAAAGCGTGGAGACACCTATGTCCTGCGAGGCAGGAAATGGTTCATTACCGGCGCAGAAAATGCTTCTCATTTCATTACGATCGCACGCACATCTGACGACCCGCGGCATGGTCTGACCGCCTTTCTTCACCATCGCGACGAGCCCGGCTGGCGGATAGAACGCCGAATTCCGATCATGGGCCCGGAGGAACACGGTGGACACTGCGAAATCGTCTACGAAGACATGGTTCTCCCCGCGGATCGTGTGCTTCTTGGCGAAGGCAAGGGCCTGAAAATCACGCAGATGCGCCTCGGCCCTGCAAGGCTCACGCATTGCATGCGCTGGCTGGGTCTTGCGAAGCGATGCACCGAAATCGCCCGGACATACGCCTGTGAACGGGAAGGCTTTGGAATTCGGCTGGCGAACCGGGAGAGCACCCAGATCAAATTGGGGGATCTTGCCATGGGTATCGAGATCGGTCGTTTGCTTGTCATGAAGGCCGCATGGACGCTCGATCAGGGTGACTTTGCAAAAAAAGAAGTCTCCATGGCGAAAATTCACGTCGCCAACCTCCTTCACAAGGCCGCCGACACCGCAATCCAGATCAATGGAGCACGCGGCTATTCCACGGACACGGTCCTTGAATGGATTTACCGCTACGCGCGCCAAGCAAGGCTCGTCGATGGTGCGGATGAAGTCCACCAGATGGTTCTCAATCGCTTGCAGGCTGAAAGCGGCCCGTCGTTCTGGTCGTGGCCGATGAGCGAAGACTGAGGACATTTTCGGGAGGGACAAAATGTTTGGCGAACCGTATCTCGCAGCTTGTTCTGCGAACTTTGTGCCGCTGACACCATTGAGTTTTTTGAGGCGAGCCCTCGAAATTCACAGCGACCAACCGGCGCTCGTCTGGAGGGACTTGCGCTGGAACTATCGAGACTTCGGAAACCTGGTGTTCCGGATGGCTTCCTGGTTGAAGAAGCAGGGTGTGCGGCCGGGCGATGTCGTCTCGGTGATCTTGAACAATCGTCCCGAAATGCTGGCAGCGCACTTCGCCGTGCCGGGGATTGGCGCGGTTCTGAATACTGTCAACACCCGCCTCAACGCTGCCGAGATTTCCTACATTCTCGAACATGCGGGCAGCCGTCTCATGATCGCAGACGGGACGACTGTCGGACAGCTCTCGGACAGTTCCATACCTGTATTCCGTTTATGCGATGCCCCTGGCGACGGAACCGGGCTGGACTTCTTCTACGGTCAATTCGATGAGCAGGATACGCGGCTCGAGGTTGGCGAAGAAACAGGGCCGATTTCGCTCAACTACACTTCAGGCACGACGGGCAACCCGAAGGGGGTCGTTTATACCCACCGCGGCGCTTACCTGAATGCGCTGGGAAATGTGATAGCGGCAGGATTTACCAGCCAGACGCGGTACCTTTGGACACTTCCGATGTTCCATTGCAATGGCTGGACGCACACATGGGCCGTCACGGCCGCGGGAGGCGTACACGTTTGCCTCGACAAGGTTGACCCTCAACTCATCGTCGACACGATCGCGTGTGAACAGGTTACTGACATGAGTTGTGCTCCGGTCGTCCTGTACATGCTGCTGGATCACATGAAAGAACCGGCTCCGGGACGCGTGAGAGTGGGAACTGGAGGTGCCGCGCCGACCCCTACCCTGCTTTCCGGATTGGAAAAACTCGGGTTTAACCTCGTTCATCTGTATGGCCTCACCGAGACATACGGTCCGGTCACGATGAACGATCCGATATTTGATCCGGATCTCGCCCTGGCCGAAAGATCCAAAATCCTGGCGCGTCAGGGTTTTCGCCACGAGACGACTGGTCAGGTCCGCGTTGTCGACGAGCTTGGCACCGACGTTCCCTGTGACGGGGTCACCATTGGCGAAGTGGCTGTGCGCGGCAACACATTGATGGCGGGATATTTCCGCGATCCGGACGCGACCGAAGCTGTGCTCAAGGACGGTTATTTCCGAACCGGTGATCTCGCGGTTGTCCATCCGGACCGCGCCCTCGAGATACAGGACCGAGCGAAGGACATCATCATTTCGGGTGGTGAGAACTTCTCCAGTCTCGAAGTCGAAACCATCCTGCACCAGCACCCGGACATATTGATTGCCGCAGTCGTTGCCGCCCCCGATCCCAAGTGGGGTGAGACCGCATGGGCATTTGTTGAAGCAAAGAACGGACGAACGCCGGATCCCAAATCGCTCGAGGAGTTTTGCCGTTCCCGTCTCGCCGGCTTCAAGCGGCCAAGAAAGTTCGTGTTCGGGACACTGCCCAAAACGGCGACCGGGAAAATCCAGAAATTTGCCCTGCGTGACAGGGTCAAGGAGATGGCAAGTGAATAACGGTCTGAATCTGAATGCCCTCGAAAACTGGCTTGCGGAAAAAATACCAGGCGAAGGCGTTCTCCACGTCGAGCAGATTTCGGGTGGTCAGTCGAACCCGACCTACAGTCTGCAATGGGGCTCCCGAAGGCTCGTTCTGAGGATAAAACCGGCTGGACCGGTCCTTCCCGGTGCGCATGCGGTGGAACGGGAATTCCGCGTGATGAAAGCGCTCGGGAATACCGGCGTGCCGGTTCCAAATGCGCTCTGGCTCGAAGACGATCCCGGCGTCCTGGGCAGGCCTTTCTACGTCATGGACTGGGTAGACGGTCGCGTGTTTTCCGATTGCACCCTTCCGGGGGTAAGCCGCGAACATCGCCGTGAAATGTATCTCGACACCGCCAGAACCCTCGCCCGTCTTCATGCTGTCAGACCGGCCGAGATCGGTCTGGAGGACTTTGGGCGGCCTGGCAACTATTTCCGCCGGCAGATATCGCGATGGTCACGACAGTATGACGAAACGACCGGCCCTCGCATTCCGGCTCTGGACAGTCTCTCAAGACTGGTCAGCGAGACCTGTCCCGAAGACGACGGACTGATTTCCATCAGTCACGGTGATTTCAGGATCGGGAACATGATGTTCCATCCGACTGAACCCAAAGTGATAGCAATTCTCGATTGGGAACTTTCCACGCTCGGACATCCTCTTGCCGACCTCGGCTTTTGCGTCATGCCCTGGAACACCTCGCCGGACGAGTACGGCGGCATCCTTGGAACAAGCTGGTCAGAAATTGGCATTCCCTCCGTTGAGGAGTTCGTTGCCGAGTATCAGGCAAATGCTAAATCCGTATCGGAACTCGCTCCGTTTCATATGGCATTTGCCCTCTTCCGGTTCGCTGCCATCTTTGTCGGGATCGCCGACCGAGCAAGAGCTGGCAATGCTGCCGCCGCTGAAGCCGAGCACCTCGGGCCGCTCGCGGAAAGATTTGCTGAGCGGGCGCTGACCATCCTCGAACACAACAACGAGGAGGTTCAGTGATGTTCAAGAAGCTTTTTCAATTGATCGAAGACCTGAACATTGCGATCGGCAAGTGCGTCAGTTTTCTGATCTGGGCGGGGATAGCGGTCCTTTGTTTCGAGGTTGTCGCGCGCTATGGCTTCAGTCAGCCGACGACCTGGGCACACGGCTACACCCAGCGCATTTTCGGCTCTTACTTCGTTCTCGTTGGCGCTTACACCCTGATCAAACGTGAACACGTTCGGGTAGACATCCTACTGCTACCGGGCAGGGTTCGCTGGAACGCATTCCTGGATCTGATCAACCTCGCCTTCCTGCTTCTGTGGGGGGCGGTGCTCACCTACGAAGGCTGGAATTTCTTCTACGATTCCTGGGCCTTCAACGAACTGGACGACAGTGTTCTGGGACACCCGATGTGGCCCCCGAAACTCGCTCTGTTCGCCGGCAGCTTCCTGATCACAGTCCAGGCCGTCATTGAGGCCGTGAAAGCAGCCCTGAGACTTATTGCTCCTCACATCGTCACGGAAAGTACCACGAACAATGTCGCCTGAATTCTTGACCCTGGGGATGTTCGGAATGGTGCTGATCGCCATTCTTAGCGGCGTCTCACTTTCGTTCGCCATGGGTGGAACCGCGGTTGTCTTCGGCTACCTGATCTATGGCTCGAACGGCATGTATTCGGTTGTTTCGGCAACCTTCGGAGGGATGTGGTCGATCCTGCTCTCTTCGATCCCACTGTTTACGTTCATCGGGGTCGCTCTGGCGAAATCCAGAATTGCCGGTGACCTCTACCACGCCTTTTATCTGTGGTCGGGACGAATGCCTGGCGGGCTGCTCCTGGGGACGTCGGGCTTTGCCGCAACGCTATCGGCGATGACCGGGAGCTGCGCCGCATCGACCATCACGACCGGAATGGTCGGTATCCCCGCCATGGACAAGAGAGGATACAACCGGGAATTCGTGCTGGGCACGATTGGAGCGTCCGGAACCCTCGGTATCCTCATCCCACCTTCGATCACACTCATTCTTATCGGGATGCAGACGGGTCAATCGATCGGCCGGCTTTTCCTGGGGGGCATGGTCTCGGGCCTGTTCCTGCTCAGCGTCTTCATAGTTTACGTCTCCATTCGAAGCTTACTTTCCCCATCTCTCGCACCGACCATCGAAACCAGGGCTCCGCTGCAAGAACGCCTGGCGTCGCTCAAGTCGGTGATCCTGCCGTTGTTCATTATCCTTGCCGTGCTTGTTTCGATTTTTGCAGGGATTGCCACGCCCACGGAAGCGGCCGCCATTGGGGCCGCGGCGGTTACGCTTGCTGTTGCCGTGCGCGGGGAACTCACCTGGAGCTATGTCAAGGACGTCAGCTACACCACCGCCTCGGTGACCGGGATGGTCATCTGGATCGTTTTCGGAGCGTCTGCTTTCACCTCGATCTACGGCAGCGGTGGTGGCATTTCGTTCATGCAGAACATGCTCAGCTCAATGGGAACCGCGCCCTGGGTCACGATATTGCTCATGCAGGTGGTGACACTTGTTCTGGGCATGTTTCTGGATCCGGTCGGGATCATTCTTCTCGTGCTGCCGATATTTTTTCCGATCGTCGTGCAACTGGGATACGACCCGATCTGGTTTTGCGTTCTTTTTCAGCTCAACCTTTGCATTGGCTATATTTCCCCACCCTTCGGTTACAACCTTTTCTACTTGAAAACACTCAGCCCCAACACGCCAATACTAAAAATATATACCGCCGTGTTCCCCTTTCTGTTGCTGATGCTTTTCACCGGAGCAGCGTTCTTCGTGTTTCCCGAACTGATCACCAGTGTGACCGGCGCTGGCTGATCGGACGTTTCCAGCCGTGTCAAAGAGGAGGAGAAAAAAATGGCAGACCATCAAGTGAATTCGACGCGCCGTGGTTTTTTGACGGCGTCCGCAGGCGCCGTCGCCGCGACGGCCCTGGCGGCCCCGCCAGCAATCGCGCAAAGCAATGTTACATGGCAAATGCAGACGCACTGGCCGACGGGAAACTGGTATTACGAGGAGGTTTTCGTCAAATTCTGCAACCGGATTACCGAGGCAACGAACGGTGAGCTGACCATCAAGCCCGTCCCGAATGATGGCCTTGTTCGTACCGGGGAAGTCCTTGATGGCGTGCGCCGCGGTTTGCTGGAAAGTGCCTTCATCTATCCGGCCTACTGGATTGGAAGGATCCCGGTCGCGGGACATCTGAACGGGTTCATCGGCACCTGGGACAAGCACGAGGAAATGGCCGCATTCATGTACGAAATGGGTGCGCTCGACATCATCCGCGAAGCTTATGCCGAGCAAGGCGTCTATCAGGCTGGACCAGTTTCCTATGCCGGATTGACCCTGTACTCCAACCGCCCCTTGAGAACGACAGCGGACTTTGCCGGATGGAAGGTCCGTTCTACTGGCCCGGCAGCTCTTGTCTTCTCCAAAATGGGCGCAACGCCGGTCTCAATACCAGGTGCTGAGCTGTATCAGGGCCTGCAAACCGGTGTCGTCGATGGAGCACATTGGGGGTCGACCTCGACCGGATGGGGAATGAACCTGCAAGAGGTAAACAAGTACATCGTGAGACCGGACCTGCTTGGTCATCTCAATGGCGAAGTTCTCGTCAGCCTCGAGCGCTGGAACTCTATTGGTACCGATCTTCAGGCGACCTTCAACGAGATCGTTCGGGCAACATCCGCCGATGCAAGCGCACACTTCCTTTACAGGGATATGCTGTACACAAAGGAATTTATTGAGGAGATGAATGGGGAGCTGTCTCAGCTCGATGAGGAGGCCCTGATGAATCTACACAAATATTCCCTTGAGGTGGTCGACGAGTATTCGGAAAAGGATCCGAAGTACTGTGGCCGCGTCGGAGAGATGTTGCACGAGTTTCAAAAACTTCGCGGCATCGTGTAATCCCAACAATCAGGCCAGAAGAGGAAGATTCTCTTCTGGCCTGCTAGGTTTGTTGGGGGCTACATCCCACCATATTTCAACTTTTCACATATTCTGGCGCAACGTATCTCTGCGTCCACCGGAACTCACTGGTTTTGCTCTTTGCCGGAAGCATTGTTGCGGCAAGCTATTTGCCAGTTCCACTCTTCTAGTCCATTAATTTCTCCATACTGACAGGTGTTTTCACCTGGATGGATGACAACACTCGTTTGGCATTCGAGGCACAATCAATGCCGTCCGGCCGAACTTCAATTTGCGCAATCACTTCGACAAGTTGTGCCTTGCTTTCGTTCAACCGACTTTGAAGAACTTCGATCTCCTCGATCTTGCGGCGCAGAGTTTCCAAAAGTTTGTCATGCTGCCAGTCCGCAAGATCCTGAGGGAGAAGCGTAGTCAGCTCTTCCAAACTAAAACCTGCGTTCTGAGCTGACACAATCAGATTAAGTAAAGTGACCGTCTCAGGTGGATAGACGCGGTAGCCGTTGGGAAGTCGCTCGACAGATTTGAGCAAACCGACCCGTTCATAAAACCTGATCCGTGATGACGTGAGGCCGGTTCTTTCTGCCAGTTCACCAATTTTCATTTTTCTAGCCTCACACGAATATGTTGAGCGCGCGTTTGCATCAGTTACGCGGCCTAGAAAGCCGGGAGATGTGCTCTCCCAAGTAGGAATTGAGCCATTTGGATCAGCGATTATGAGCCCGGGGTCTCAACGGAAAATCTACGCCAAAAAAAACCCTTGACCTTAAACTTAACTCAAAGGTTAGGGTTGCGCAAATTTTATCGTTGGAGACCAACAAATGAACCTCTTCACTCAATTGTCGCTCCCCTCCGGAGCCGTCATACCGAACCGCATCGCCAAGGCAGCCATGGAAGAAAACATGGCGGACCAGAACCATGCCCCGTCCGAAGATCTACTTCGCCTCTACAAGACGTGGGCTGAAGGTGAAGCCGGTTTGATCATTACAGGCAACGTGATGATCGATGCACGTGCCATGACCGGACCGGGCGGGGTCGTTCTAGAAGACGATCGGTATCTGGATCGGTTCGAAGCATGGTCCAAGGCAGCACGTTCACGCGGGGCTCAGGTATGGATGCAGATCAATCATCCCGGCCGCCAGATGCCGGCGGGACTTGGTCAGGAAACACTGGCGCCTTCTGCCGTCGCGATCGACCTGGGAACTCAGTCAAAAAGATTTTCGGTTCCTCGTGAAATGACTGCTGCCGACATTGCTGACGTGGAGCAACGTTTCGTCAACGCTGCTCTGCTGGCGGAGCGCGCCGGTTTTACGGGCGTGGAAATCCATGCAGCGCACGGTTACCTGCTCAGCCAGTTCCTTTCGCCGATCACCAATCGGCGGCAAGACCAATGGGGAGGCAGTCTCGAAAACCGCTCAAGACTGCTGATTGACATTGTGCGTTCCATGCGTGCTGTGGTCGCGCCTGAATTTGCTGTGGCCGTCAAACTCAATTCCGCCGATTTCCAGCGTGGTGGTTTCTCCCCGGCAGATGCGCAGACGGTCGTCAAAATGCTGGGCGCACTTAAAGTTGATCTGGTTGAGCTGTCCGGCGGCAGCTACGAAGCCCCGGCCATGATGGGGTCTTCCAGGGACGAACGAACGCTTGCCCGGGAAGCGTACTTCCTCGAGTTTGCAAGGGAAATCGCTACTGTTGCCCCGATGCCCCTCATGGTGACTGGGGGTATCCGCCGCCGGGAAGTTGCCGAAGAGGTGTTGAACAGCGGTGTCGATATGGTGGGCATTGCCACGGCTCTGGCCATTACACCTCAGTTGCCGCGTGACTGGCGGCTCGGAAAACCAAGCGCTCCGCGTCTGAAGCCAATCAACTGGAAAAACAAGCCTGTTGCCGCAATCGCACACATGGCTGCCGTCAAATATCAGCTATCCAGGCTTGCCAATAGGAGACCGACAGTGCCTAGGATTTCTCCGCTTTGGGCGTTGCTCGTCTCTCAGTTCGACGCAAAGCGACGTGCCCGGCAGTACCGGAACTGGATGAGGCTCCGCGCGTCGCATGCCTGACCAAGGTGAGCCCTGAACGACCCTCCAAGGCGCTCGAAAACTACACTTGACCTTGAAGTTGGGTTTAAGCTTACGCTTTCAAGCCTTGCTGCCGACCAAAAGTCAGAAAACGTGCCTGCCATGCACACCTGCCAAGAAGGCCAAATTTGAATGCAATCACAGAAGTCGGAAATCGAGTTCGGCGGCCAAAAGGTCGAAGTGCCAAGAGGTGGATACTATGATCGGTTCAGAATGAATCCGGACCTTGATGAGGTTGCAAAAGATCCTGCGGCGGGAAATGTGGATTTTTTCCGACGCATTCCAAAACAACAGGTCCAGTCAAGGATCGGGCCCACATGGGCGCCGAATTTCTACTATCGAAGCCAAAGTGTGCAACTGCTGCTTTTCGCGCCCGCAGACAGATTGCGTGCCGCAATTCCCGAGCCGCTTGAGCCGCTGAAAATTACACCCTCGTCTGGCTTGCTGGCGCTCACGTTCTTCTCTTACCCGGTTTGCGACAACGACCCTTACAATGAGGTGTCTGTTGCGGTGGTGGTACGCCGACCGGGTGCGAAAGGACCGCATGCACTTGAATTGTTGCAGGCAATCCGGCGCCGGAATTTTCATGCGCATGTTCTTGCGCTGCCCGTGGATACCGAGATTGCGCGTGTGCGAGGCGTCTACGGCTATCAATTGCCGAAGTGGCTTGCGAAGATTGAACTGAACATCTCTTCGAAGGTTGAAGCCCGGATTTCTAACGCCGGCGGTGATCCGGATCTCACATTGTCTTCTGCCTTGCCAAGACTGCGCAACGTGCCGTCACAATCACGCCTGGGCATGAACAACCTGATCCATCTTGTGGACGGCGAATGGCATCAGACAAGGGTACAGACCAACACACTCTCCTTCGGCCAACGCCTCCTTCCCGGTGAGGTTCAGCTCACTCGCAAGGGGGGAACGCTCAGCCAGTTGCTTGACGGGTTGGGGGCTTCCAGAATTCTGCGTCTCGACGTCGTCAAGGACGCTCAGCTGGTTCTGCACCTGCCGACACCATTGAAGCCATAGGGATTGGCGCTACCTTCACCGGGAGTGCTTTCAGTTCGCGGGACTTTGCAACGAAGTTCAACACCAGGAGGGAGACTGAGCATGTCGTTTGTAACCACGAAAGACGGGGTAGAAATCTTCTACAAGGATTGGGGTCCACGGGACGCACAGCCGATCCATTTCCATCATGGCTGGCCGCTAAGCGCAGACGACTGGGACAACCAGATGCTGTTCTTTCTCCAAAACGGCTATCGCGTCGTAGCTCACGACAGGCGCGGACATGGGCGCTCTTCCCAGGTCAGCGAGGGTCACGACATGGACCACTACGCCGCCGACGCATCAGCAGTGGTAGAGCATCTCGATCTCAGGAATGCCATCCATATCGGCCATTCGACGGGGGGCGGTCAAGTCGCGCGCTACGTTGCGCAACATGGGCAGCCCCAGGGCCGGGTGGCCAAGGCAGTGCTGGTCAGCGCGGTTCCGCCTCTGATGGTCAAGACATCGGATAACCCAGACGGCATACCGATCGAGGTCTTCGACGATTTCCGTTCAGCACTCGCGGCCAATCGAGCCCAATTCTTTCTCGATGTCCCCGCGGGCCCGTTCTACGGATACAACCGCGACGGCGCCGAACCATCAGAAGGCGTCATCAAGAACTGGTGGCGGCAGGGCATGATGGGCAGCGCCAAGGCACACTACGAAGGCATCAAGGCCTTCTCCGAAACCGATCAGACCGAAGATCTGAAGGCAATCACCGTCCCCACCCTGGTGATGCACGGCGACGACGATCAGGTTGTTCCCTATAAGACAGCAGCAATCATGCAGGACAAGCTTCTGCAGAACAGCACTCTGATCATCTATCCGGGCTTCTCGCACGGGATGCTCACAGTGAACGCCGATGTGGTCAACGCCGACCTTCTGAAGTTCGTCCGCGGATAAGATCGATAAACTCGTCGTTAGAATTCGTGAAACACGTGGTGGAGCGCTTCACAACTCCACCACTTGTGACCTTTGCTGAGATTGGGTTTTCTATTCTTTCAGCAACTTCTTGCCGTGCGAAAGCCCACATGTACACAAAACCCGTTGTCAAACAGCCATGTATGTCCGCTTTTAGGAAACAATTCGGATTAGTTGAATGGCGAATTTGGGGGCGCGAAGCCGCCATTGATTGAGACGACAGCCAAGGTCAGCAAAGGGCCGGAAGCGGACTGTGGGGGTCTAAGGTTTGGCATTACAACAGCCGTCATTCGATGAGATTGGACTGTAAATACGGTTCGATCCTTTAAAAATTGCAGGCGGATTTTTTGAAACTTTGCATCGAACTACAAGCCACCCGAATGGCTCACGTCCGAATGTGCTATTCTCCGCTTTCAAAAAGGATCTGGGTAAGCCGGCGCCCGAAGGCACCGGCCTTGCTCTTGAGTTATTTCGTTCCTACCGGCATCACGACCTGGTACCAGGGATCGAAGGTGTCGAGCAGTCCGACGAACTCCTCGAATTTCTTGGGATCCCCGTCGAGCTTGATCTTGCCGCCTGTCACGCCCTGCTCGACCTTCAGCTTTCCGGCAATAACCTCGTTCAACGTCGCCCGGTCAAGGGTAAGGCTAGCATCGGCATCGGTCGCCTGCTGGCCTTTGTGGTACTGGAGAACGCCATACTGAACTACCAGCAAGTATTTCTGCTTGGTGTCAGGGAGATCCACGTTCAACTTGATCGTCTTGCTTTCCGCTTTGGGGCCATCCAGGCGGATTGAAAGGAAGTCGAAAAACAGTTCGAGCGGCATGGCAGAGACGGTGTCAGGGCTCGCGAAAACGGCGACCGAAACGGGTTTAACACCTTCGCGCAGATCCTTGGCAGCGCTCATGTACCATCCGCGCCAGGTGCCTGCTTCGGCCTGATAGCCGAGCTGTTCGCTGGCGTCCGCCATGAGATTACGCGCCTCCATGTTGGTGGGATCTGCGTAGACCACCTGCATCATCACTTGCATGACCCAACGGTAGTCGCCGTTGTCGAAATCGACCTTGGCCTTCTCAACGATTGCATCGGCGCCGCCCATGTAATCGACGTATTTCTTGGCGGCTTCGACCCGGGGCAGCGGGTGCAGCGTGGCAGGATTGCCGTTGTACCAGCCAAATTGCTTGTCGATGGCTGCCTTCACGTTGTGATTTGTGGTGCCGTAATAACCTCGCAATCCCCATTCGGATTGAAGGTCCTTGGGCAACTTGATCATCTCGGCAGCCTCGATCATGTCGTAACCCGAGTTAGCCAGGCGGATCGACTGGTCGTTGATATATTTATAGGCGGCGGATTGCCTGGTCAGGTGCTCACTGACGCGCTCTTTGTCCCAGACGGGCCAGTGATGCGGCGCATAGAGAACTTCGGCTTCGCCGCCCCAGCGTTCATTGGCTTCTTTCAGGTACTTGGCCCAGTTGTACGCGCTACGGACCTTGGCCCCGCGCAAACTATAGACATTGTGCTGCGTGTGGACTGCGTCCTCCGCGGTAGAAAGCGCCTTGTATTCAGGGATATAGAAGAACATTTCTGAAGGTGCTTCGGTATCCGGAGCGAGCATGAACTCTATGTCCAGACCGGCAATCTTCTCCTTCTGCACTTGCTCGGTGATCACATTGGTCGGAACGGCGAACGTGATGGTTCCTCTGGAATTGATCAGGCCTAGACCACTGGTCACGCTGCCAGTTGGGCCTGGCGTCACCAACTGGCTGTACTGGTAGCCGCTGAGTCGTGTCTGGCGGTTGCCACCAATCACGTTTTCATTGAGGGCAGCTTCCGTGAAGCCCTCCGGCGCATAGATCTTGACTTTGCCGGAATCGATATCTTCCTGGTTCACGACACCTTTGACGCCGCCGTAGTGATCAATGTGGGAGTGGCTGAAAATCACCGCCACGACGGGTTTGTCGCCGCGGTTTTTCCGATAGAGATCCAACCCTGCTTTAGCGGTTTCGGCGGATACCAGCGGATCCATTACGATCACACCGTCCGGCCCCTCGATGAAGGTGATGTTGGAGATGTCAAGACCGCGAACCTGATAGATGCCCTTTGTCACCTCGAACAGACCGGTAAAGTGCTGCATAATCTGCGCTTGGCGCCAGAGGCTGGGGTTGACGGTGTCCGGTGCCGGGTTGTCGCCCGCCAGGAAGTCAAACGTCGTCAGATCCCAGATAACGTCTCCCTTTGCATTTTTGACCACGCCGTTGTTTTCAAGCGAAGCGATAAAGCCTTTCTTGGAGTCCTCAAAGGCCTGCTTGTTACTGAAGGGCAATTCCTTGAGCAGCGCCGAATTGGCCGCTTTTGTCGCTTCGGTGGCGGGCTTGGCGGTGTCTTGCGCCAACGCCGTATGACAGAGGCCAGCAGCTAGTATTGTGGCGAAGGTTATTGGTTTCAGTCTCATGCCTAGTCTCCATGCATGGTGAAGCGAAACGAAAAATTGATCTAACGGTTGCTGATCCTCATGACCGGTGTCGTATCCTCCAATGCTGCGCGAAGTGCCGCCTTTTCGGTCTCGTTTCCTTCAATAAGGATCAAGCCATCGGCAAGAGCACGTTCGACCGGCAAGTCCCCCGCGAGGATTGCGAGAAGCACAGGTTCACCGGTGAGCATGACCGCCTCCCTGGCACTGGGGCCGTCCGTGTGGATCTTGTCTTCGATGTTGCCGGCCGATTGCGAGTAACGTGTCCAAAGGCCGCTCTCCACATAGCCAAGCGAGAAACTTGCCGGCAACTCCGCCGCAACGGCAGAGCCTGCGAGGACTTTGCGGAACTCACGGAGGCGGGGCATTGTGTACATGAAGAGAGTTGCGACGTTTCGAGGCGCATCAAGTACCGCGGCATCAACGACACCTTTGTTCGCCGCGTTTCGCAATGCGACCGCTACCGAGAGAGAGCCCGGATACATGCCATCGAGCTTCGGCTCCGGAAGGACGTTGTGAAAGCTGCATCCAATCGCTGCCGGGGCTGCGAGAGAACCGAGAAGCGCAAGCGCGAGTACCGCCGCAAGGTTTCTTCTTACGCGACCAGTTTCAGGGTGCGCGGATACACCAGAGAGAAGTAACTGTTCGAACAACATTGAAAGCCTCATGCAAACTTTCTTCCAAACCGGCGACTGAAGTCGTCTCCCTTCTGCATCACTCACTCTTCGGCTAATTCAGCGGCAAAACTTTCGACTGACGCACGGCATTCAGGGGATATATCGGCCGCATTCTCTTGCAGGCAGGACATGATCCGACCGCCGCCGAACTCCGTGTTGGGACACTGTTTCTCGATATCGTCCGCGCAGACCGCCATAGCGTCGCGAATGGTTGCGAACATATGATCTAGGATGTCTCCGATATCGGAGATTGTATTGGCACAGGCTTCGTCGAGGTGGTCTTCGTGCGCATACAGGCACGAGATCATCCGGCCGTTTCCAGGCGTTACCCCGGAGCACAGGTCTTCGATCGACTTCTCGCACGCCTCGAGTACACCCTGCGCACGTCCCGGTGGAGGTAGCAGGAAGGCTGCCGATGCGAGTACCAAGGCGAACAGAACGGCAAGACTTGCTGGTTTGGTCATCTTCCTCTCCGATCGCGTCTATGGGTTGACAACGACGTAAACAGCCACGCCGTTCTGAACGGTCGGAGCGTAGTAGACACCGCCGCAATTGTAGTAGCTGCGATAGGGCGCGCACCCGGAGATCGAGTTTCTGTAAGCGACACGCCTGGAAGTACGGCGCGCTGTGCGCCTGGAGACACCGGCGACACTGACCGGCGTCAATGGCCGGCCAACCTCCGCACGTGCGGTCGACAGGCCAAAGGACAGTAAAGGCAATGGCTCGAACAGAAACGCCGCCGATATGGCGAAAGACCAAATGAAGCAGTGTTTTCTTTGCATCACAGATTTCTCCTGACTTGCGTCAATCGTTGAGGCCGCTGCCGCCGCAGGTCGCCACATAGACACCTGGAGGCATGCCGGACCAGTCGGGCCCGGCCTGCTTTCATTGGGCTCAGTTTCCGGCTCTGTTGGACATCGCCCTTTCGATCTTTGCCTTGACTGCGGAGAGGTTGAAACTCGCACCCGGCTGCATCGGCGGGAAATCGACGGCTGTCTGCGCCAGCTTGGCGACTTCCTGCTGGACGAAGACGAACCGCCAGAACTCGTAGGCCCACCAGTTTGCTGCAAAGATTGAGTCGCCAAGCCCCATCTTCTCGAACGGATCGAGGCGCAGGTTTACGATGCCTGGCCAGTCGAGAGGAACTTTGGGGCCGAACCAGCCGTCGGGCTGATCAATGAAGGTGTACTTGAAGTCTCCTACCCGCGCAGCCGCCAGTGTTGACTCGGTGAAATACCAGAACTCATTGCGGGCGGACTTCTCGCCTGTGGTTAAAAGTTCGATCTGGTCGTATCCGTCCAGATGAACCTTGTATTCCGTCCCATTGAGCGTCTTGCCCTTTTGAAGATCGGCGACGATGTCGCCGTCATAACCTGCGGCATGGACAAAAGTTGGGAACCAATCCAAACCGGACATGACGCCATTGATCACCTGATCCGGTTCGACCTTGCCGGGCCAGCGGACAATCGCGGGAACTCGGAAACCACCTTCGGTTCCCATGCCCTTCCAGCCTTTGAAGGGTGTATTGCCGCCGTCGGGCCAAGAGAACCCTTCAGCGCCATTGTCGGTGGAAACGACAACAATTGTATTGTCGGCAATGTCCATTTCTTCGAGCTTGTTCATGACATCGCCGATGATGTCATCGAACTGCGCCATGCCGGCTTCCTGAATGGTCCAGCCATTTTCCGAATTGCGCATCTGCTCATATTTCGGCGCCAGGTGCGTGATCACATGCATGCGTGTCGGATTGAGCCAGACGAAGAACGGCTTGTCGTCCTCTTTGGCTTTGTTCATGAAGGTAAAGGCCTTGTCGCGAATGACTTCGTCGACTGTTTCCATATTGTATTTGACGCCTTCGGTCGGTTCCGGCGGCAGTGGCCCTTCGTCAATGATACGCTGCTTGCCCACCTTTCCCCAGCGGGGATCGACGGTGTCATCTTCCTTGTCGGTTGCGAAAGTATGCAGCAAGTTGCGAGGTCCAACCTTGTCCTTCAGGTCTTCCGGATAGTTGGGATGCCACGGGTCTTCCATGGCATCGAGGTGATAGAGGTACCCCCAGAATTCATCGAAACCGTGTAGGGTCGGCAGGAACTCGTTTTTGTCACCCAGGTGGTTCTTGCCGAACTGGCCGGTTGCATAGCCAAGCTCTTTGAGCGCCGTTGCAATGGTCGGCGCCTTGGCCGGCATGCCAATGCTGGCCCCGGCCTGGCCGACGGTCGTCAGTCCTGTCCGGATGGGCAGCTCACCGGTGATGAACGAAGCTCGACCGGCGGTGCAGCTTGCTTCGGCATAATAGTCGGTGAAGATGGCCCCTTCTTCGGCAAGCTTGTCGATATTCGGAGTCCTGCCGGCCATGAGGCCGCGGTGGTAAGCGCCGATGTTCCACGTGCCGATGTCATCGCCCATGATGAAGACGATGTTCGGCTTCTGCGCGTCCTGCGCAAGGGCAGCGGCGGAAACCGATAGACTGAACGCGGCAGCCAGGGCGAGGACACCCGCGACCGCTCTTGGTCTCGATGGTCGTTGAGTGGGCATGGATCGTGTATTCATAGCCAAGTACTCCAATCGTCATTTCTGATCACTTAGCCCGCTACTTGTTCAACTGTTTGAGCTTCATCAATTCGTTTGAAATCAAGAGCTGTTATAAAATCGACTTGTTATCTGTCTGAAATCAAATGCGAATGCTTGATGCGAGCGGACATCTACGAAAGTAAACACCTTTGAAGTGTCGTTGCGTAAGTTGGACCAAAGGGCAACTATGAAAAAACAATCGAGAATTGCAGGGAGGGTGCAGCTCGTTTCGTTTCTGTTCACTTGCGTGGTTTTGATCAACACCGGCATCAATGCACAGGAGCGCGCTCACAAAGTGCTTGTCCTCTACGAGACCGAAAGCACAATCCCAGCAACTCGAGAAATTTTTTCCGGCCTTTTTTCCGAGTTGAAGGTCGCACAGCCGGTCGCTACCGAGTTTTACAGCGAGTTTCTGGATCTCACCCGCTTTACGTCGGCGGGTTTCAGAGAAAAATTGTCGGCATTTCTTACTGAGAAATATAGCGATACTTCGATTGATGCGATTGTTGCAGTCGGCTCGAAATCGCTCGACATGTCACTCGAGTTGCGCGAACGACTGGGGCGTAATGTGCCAGTCGTTGTGGGCGGTGTGAACGAGGCCAGAGTAAAAGACAAAGACCTTCCGGATGATGTTTACGCGATCGTCAGAAAATTCGACGTTAGAGAGACCGCTCGCCTGGCAAAAACACTGCATCCAGATGCGAACCGGCTTGTCGTTATTACAGGATCCGCGCCTTACGACCATGAATGGCAGGAACGCGCTCACAAGATGCTGGGTCCAAATTTCGAAGGGCTTGAAGTGGAGTATCTCTCGGAACTGACCCTGGCTCAGTTCAAGACGGCTGCTTCAGGCCTTGGCGAGAAAACCATTCTGATTGTTCTCACGGTTTTGGAGGATGCCGATGGTCAGAAATTCGTTCCGCGAGATGCGGTTACAGAGATAGCGTTGGTTTCAACGGCTCCAGTTTACAGTGTCTACAGCACCTTTTTAGGCACCGGTATAGTTGGCGGGAAGGTAAACCTGTTTGAAGACATAGGTGCGGACATGGCGCGCCTTGTCGGGCGGATCCTCGATGGCAAGCCTCCTGAGGAACGGTTCTTTTCATCAAAAAGCGTACCACTGTTGGATTGGCACCAGTTGAAGCGCTGGAACATTGACAGAGCAAGTCTTCCAACTGATGTCCGGATCGAGCTTTACGACCCCACAGTATGGGAAAAATACCGGCTGCAAATACTTGTCGGTCTGATGATCATCGCTCTTCAATCGGTGACGATTTTCGCCCTGATAATTTCGGCGCGGCGGCGAAGGGTGATGGCGCACGAGCTTGCCCTTGAACGGCTACAACTCACCCACCTTGCAAGGGCAAACCAGCTCGGTCAGCTTTCAGGCGCATTTGCACATGAACTCAATCAGCCGCTGACTTCCATTCTTGCAAACGCCGAGGCCGGCGTACGCTTATTGAACACGGATCCACCCGACCTTGAGGAGGTCAGGGACATACTGGGTGATATTGCATCCGCCGACCGGAGAGCTGCCGACACCATCTCCAATTTGCGCAAACTCCTGGTCAAACAAGAGGTCGTTTTGCAGCCGATCGATCTCAACAAGGTCGTCGAGGATACCCTCAAGCTGGCGAACAGTGAGCTGGTTGCGCGCCAGACAACGGTGAGTTTTAGGCCGTCCAGCCACTCCATGATCATTTTGGGAAACTCGGCGCAACTTCAGCAGATTGTCTTGAACCTGGTGCTCAATGCCGCTGAGGCCATGACTGATCTCCCCAAAGCTCAGCGTGTGATCGAGATTGAAACGGGGCTTGGACCTTTTGAGGCCCGAAGGTTGAGCGTATCAGATGCAGGCAGGGGAATGTCCGACGAAATGAAAGAGAAAGCCTTCAGCCCCTTCGTGAGCGGCGGCAAGCACGGCATGGGGCTCGGATTGCCGATCTGTCGCTCGATAGCGCAGGCGCACGGAGGCACACTCAATTTCGACACGAGTAAAGCGAGCGGTACGTGCGTATATTTGAGCTTGCCCTCGCCGGAGGAGGCTGCTGATGGATGAAGTTTCTGAGACTGGGAAAATATACCTCGTTGACGACGATCCGGAGCTGCTTGTCGCACTCGGACGTCTGCTGCGTTCAGCCGGGCATGTAACCGAAGGTTACGTTAGCGCACAGGCCTTTCTCGATAAGCACGACCCGGAAGAGCCTGGGTGCGCCATTCTGGATCTCGAGATGCCCGGTATGGACGGAGTTGAGCTCTACCATGCACTCAGGAAAGAGAGTTCGAGCCGGCAGGTCATCTATCTGACCGGTCACGGCAGCATCGTGGTTTGCGCAGATGCAATGAAGGAAGGTGCTGTCGATTTTCTGACAAAACCGGTTTGTGCCGAAAAGCTGTTCGCCGCGGTCAACGAAGCTCTAAAACGGGACAAGATCTTGCGCTGGAACGGACAGCACGAGAGGGAAATGCAAGAGCGTCTCGAGAGCCTCACTCCGAGGGAAAACCAGGTCCTTGAACTCGTCGTTTCCGGGCAACTCAACAAGCAAATTGCCGCTGAGCTGAACATATCCGAAAAAACCACAAAAGTTCACCGGGGCCGGATGATGGAGAAGCTGAAGGTCCGGACGATCGCAGATCTTGTTCGTGAGGTCACTGATTACCGGAATAAAATGGGCTTACCGCCGGACGCTCGAAGCGAAAATGTTCAATAGGGACCTAAGGGCAACTACATTCACCAGGCTTTCTCATATAGTTTCCGTCGATGACTGCAAACCTTCCACTTGTATCGCTCGTCGATGATGATGCGACTGTTCGAAAGGCGCTAAGTCGACTAATCCGGTCGCTTGCGTTCGAATGCGAAGACTTTGCTTCTGCGGAACAGTTCATTCGTGAAGGGACGAGTTCCAACCCGGTCTGTGTTTTCGCTGACTACCACATGCCGGAGATGACGGGCCTCGACCTGGTAATTTGCTTTTGCGAGCGAGATCTACACATCCCCATCATCATCATGACGGGATTTGATGAGGACGGACTACAGGAAAAATGTCTCGGTGCAGGTGCCATAGACTACCTCCTTAAACCACTTGATGGTCCTACGATTGCCTCTGCAATCCATCGGGCTCAGATGGCAAAGCCGTTAAAGCCAGGTTGGTGATTCAGATTCAGCATTCCATCATCTCGCGAACTTCTGATTTAGTGCAGCCAGCTTGCCGTTGTGTTTCTTTTTCCTGAACAAACTCTGGAACATGGACTGGCGACCTGCTTCGCAACAATCGACTGCTTTCTGAAAGCAATCTAAATAAGAGCAAACTACCGAAATAGAAGCACCTTTCTGGCCGACCGGTTAACTTGTAACAACCAATCAGCTACAGAGCCATCTGTGGACAGTTTACGTACTCTGATCGGACTTAGCTGACATTTTTCGGCCCTGGATGCGGAGTGGTTTCCGGCCCAGAGCTGCCGTTCAACACCTATTGATTCAATGGCGGCTTTGCGTCCCCATTTCGGTCGTTCAGGCTCATAAGATTGTTTTCTGTAAGCAGTCGTTCCTTCCAAATAACGCTCCCAAGCCAGTTTGGTCTAAGTACCTTATCTGCCCCAACTCAGCACCACCGGATCGAGCGGACGAATAAGTCGGAGTAGCAGGTCCCGAGTATCTGGATGCAGAGGTGGAATCGGGTGACGGCAATAGTCAGATCGGATCACCTTGCCTTCCAGCATGGCAGCTTTTGCCGAGCGGAAACCACACTGCCGGTTCTCGTGGTTGATTGCCGGTAACACCTCGGTATAGACGGACGCTGCGCCGGCCAGGTCTCCGGATGCATACAATTCCAGGACTGGCTTGATCTTGTCCGGGATCATGGCAGACGTCATGCTTCCCGTGGCCCCTGCTTCCAGATCGGCCAGAAGCGTGATGCCTTCTTCACCATCGAAGGGCCCTTCGATGAAATTGCCCCCCTCGGCTATGAGCGCGCGGAGTTTCGCGGCAGCCTGTGGACACTCGATCTTAAAGAGCTTCACCATCTCGATCTCTCGGGCCATACGCACGAGTAGCGGCACGGGAAGATCCACACCAGAAAGCGGGGCATCCTGAACCATGATCGGGATGCCGACTTCGCCAACTTTCGCAAATTGTTCGAAGGTCTGCTGTGCGTTTCCTTTGAGAAGTGCACCGTGATAGGGCGGCATCATCATGACCATCGCCGCCCCCAAGCTCTTGGCCGCCTTTGCCCTCGAAACGGCAATCTGTGTCGCGAAATGACTGATCGTGACGATGACGGGTACACGACCCGCAACGTGGTTCAGAGACAGTCGGGTCAGATCGCTTCGCTCCTCGTCGGAGAGCAGGAACTGCTCAGAGAAATTGGCGAGAATACAGATCCCGTCGACACCCTGGTCGATCATGCAATCGAGGACGCGGCGCATGCCTTCATTGTCCACGATCCCGTTTTCATGGAACGGGGTCGGAGCAACGGGCCAGATTCCGGAATATGCGGGCATGGTGTTACGAAACTCATCTTTAGCACAAATGGGTGGGCGGAGGTCGATTGTTCATCCCGACAGCAGTCGATCCTGAAGACGCTGCGCGTGTTCCAGGATGCGCGGGTCACATGTTCGAGGGCCCGGCTTTCGATTGTGACCGGGCCCATAGCCCGTGCGCCAGCCATACGCCTGCTTGCCAAGCAGGATCTGTCCCTCTGGTGCAGGGCGTTCCCGGATGAACTGCATCAAGGGCAGGATTTGCGCGTGGATCGCGTCTACCGTTTCCCAGTCACCGGCCGCGGCAGCCCGGTGAATGGCGACTTGCTCGGAAACGAAATTCGGAGCCGGGATGAGGCCATGGACACCTGCGCGGAGAAAGAAAGGGTATTCAACGCCCCAGTTTCCCGTCAGGATGCGGAACCTGTCGCGATGGTCGGCGGTAAAGGCGGCGACGTCCTCACTGGCGGTTTCCGCCTTCACTCCGATCAGATTCGGGCAGTTCCGCTGCAAGTCGACCAGATCCGCGTTGGACAGATACGTTCCCGCGATCAGAGCGTTCTGGATCGCAATTGGAAGACCCGCCTCATCAATGAGCGGCTTAAGCATTTCAACCCAGTCGGCCGGGTCCGCTGGCGGCCCGAGTGGCGGCTGGAGGATGACCCAGTCGGCGCCCTCCTCCCGCGCGGCCCTGATCAAGTCCTGTTGCCCCTGCAGCGTCGCGTCCATCACCGTGACACCCAACGAGGCTTTGCCCTCCAGGCTCTTCACGGTTTCCCGCAAGGCGGCGATCTTTTCGGCAAGGCTCAGCCTGTAAAACTGCGTGATGAACCCGAAAAGAACCACGCCGTCGGCGCCTGCTTCCAGGCAATGCTCGCATTGGTGCCTGAACCCGTCCAGCCGCAAGCCACCCTGCTCATTGAAGAAGGCGTAAAGCACGGGCAACACGCCACCAATCTTTTCTTGGTTCATCTTCTTGCCGTTTCCGCCGACCAGGGGTAGGGTCGCTGCCAGTTCCGGCCGAGAATGCCCGGGTCGCTCCCCGGTTGCGGCTTCGTTTCCGCCGCATAGACAATGGTCTTCTCCCGGTGCCCCTTGATGGTCTCCGCCACCTGCCAGTCCGTCAGAGCCCTGTCCAGATCCTGCCGGACCTGCTGCCACTTGGGATCGTCGGCCAGATTGACCTGCTCGCCCGGGTCCGCTTCCATGTCGTGAAGCGTGATTGTGCCTCCGACATAGCGGGCAAGCTTCTTGCGGTCCTTTTCAATCATGAAACCGCGATGGGTCGCCCCGCAGATGACGCGTGGTTCGTCCGGCGCATCCTGAAAAAGGCTCGCAAAGCCAAGGTCCTTACGTGCCTCCAGGCCGGCGAGTTGCAGGAACGTCGGGTAAAGATCGCTCAGGGTCACGGTGTCGGCACGTATCTGTCGAGATACGCCGGGACCGGCCACGATCATCGGCACACGGATGGACGGGTCCATGAAGAAATTCTTGCAGACCAATGAGTAGTCGCCGACGAAATCACCATGATCCGATGCAAAGACGATGATCGTGTCATCGCTCAGTCCCAGGCGATCCAGGGCGGTGAGCACGCGGCCGACGGCCAGATCGACGATATGGATCAACGCCGAATAATGCGCCCTGACCTTTGCCTTTTGCTCGTTGGTGAAGACCGAATAATCGAGATCCGCCCAAGGGTTCTTCATGTTGGAGATCAGCCACGGGCGCAGGGCCTCGCTTTCCGCCGTTTCGGCAAGCGGTGGGGGCATCTCCTCAGGGTCGAACAGTGCGGCGATTTCAGGCGGCGGATCGTAGGGACAATGCGGCGAGGGAAACCCGACCATAAGGGCAAAGGGCCGGGTTCCATCGCGCCTTTCCAAGAAGGAAACCGCCTGATCGGCGCACCAAAGATCCACCTGTTCTTCCTTGGCCAAAGGCGAGTAACAGGCACCGGCGTTCTCGCGGTACCCTTCGAATTCGCGCCCGTGACGTTTGCACTTACCGCGACTTTCAAGGAAATCCGCATAGTCATCGCGAATTCCAATCTGGCGCTTGTCCTCCGCGACAACCCGTTCATGGAATCCTTCCGAGGCATCCCAGGGATAAAAGTGCATCTTGCCAATGGAACAGGTGTCGTAGCCCCCCTGCGACAGCAGTTCCGGCCAGCTGTCCAGGCCGCACTCCCGGCGGTCCGGGCGAAGCCATGCACCGTTCACCAGCACGCCGTTTTCCAGCGAGGTCGTGCCGGTCAGCAGGCTGGCGCGCGCAGGCACGCATATCGGGTTAGGCGACAGACAGCGGTCAAACAGCATGCCGCGCGCGGCAAGCGCATCGATGTTCGGTGTTCTGGCAAAACGGGCACCGTAACAGCCAAGGAAATCTGCCCTCAGCTGGTCCGGCATGAAGAAGAGAATGTTCGGCCGTCCGGTTTCCCGCATCGTTATGACGCCATTGCCAGTTCAAATCCAGGCACCGCGCCACGATCCACTGGAGGATGGCCTTTCGCCTCCTTCATCAAAGCCTCGATTTCTTCTTTTGCCGAGGCGGATGTTCCCCAGTGCCGGTCGACGTCCGGCCAGGGAATGGAATTGATGAGGAGTTGTGTATAGGGATGCTGCGGATTGCCGATCACTTCTTTCGGAGGTCCGGCCTCGGCCACGTGCCCTTCATGCAGAACAATCACATAATCGCTGACGTGGTAGGCTGTCGCCAGGTCGTGGGTGATATAGACGATCGATATCCCGTGCTTGTCTTTCAAGTCGTAGAGGTTCTTCAGGATCGAAGCTCTCAGACTGGCATCGACCATGCTGACCGGCTCATCAGCAACGAGAAGCTTCGGCGACAGCATGAGCGCCCGGGCAACCATCAGGCGCTGACGCTGTCCGCCGGAGAGTTCGTGCGGGAAACGTCCGATAATCTTCGAGGGATCGAGTCCCACCCCCTTGCAGGCCTCAGCGCATCGGGCCCGGATATCGGCCGCATCTCCGGAAATTCCGAACCTTTTCAGCGGCAGCGAGAGAGCCCGCTCAACCCTGTAGTAGGGGTTGAAAGCGCCATAGGGATCCTGGAATACGGCCTGGATATCCTTTCTCAAGGATTTTGTTTCTGCCCGGCCGAGCCTTGCCATGTCCCAGCCTTCAAACAGGACCTCACCCGTCGTGGGCCGGTTGAAGCCCAGCATCAGACCGCCCATGGTCGATTTTCCCGACCCCGACTGACCGACGATGGAGATAATCTTGGGCTGAGCACCGTCCAGGATGAAACTGAGTGGGTGCAGCGCCGTGTTGCCTTTCTTGCCGAAGAGCCCGCCGCCATAGACCTTCGAGACACCCCGGAACTCAAGCAGCGCGGCCGAACCGGCTTTTCGTCCAGCGGCCGGAGTCGCCGACAACTTCGGAAGGAAACTCTCGCCTTTGATCGACGGCACTGACGAAATCAGCTGACGCGTATAGGGGTGTTCAGGCCTCGAAAAAATATCCCGTATGGAGCCCTTTTCGACGATCCGGCCATCCTTCATTACCATCAACTCGTCCACGCACTGGGCCATCAGGCCCATGTCGTGGCCGATCAGGATAAGAGCGGAGCCGATAGCTTCCTGGGCCTTTTCGAGCGTCTCCATCACCTGGCGCTGGGTGATCACGTCGAGGGCCGAAGTCGGCTCGTCGGCAATGATCAATTCCGGCTGAAGTGCAGTCGCGATCGCGATACAGGCGCGCTGTTTCATGCCACCGGAAAGCTCGTGCGGATACATGCGTGCGACCCGTGGCGGCAGACCGACACCTGCCAGCGCCGCGTCGGAGCGTTGCTTGAGTTCGGCGGAAGGGATCTTGCCTTCGTGATCGACGATACCGTCCCAGATCTGCTGTTCGATCCGCATCACCGGATTGAGCGAGTTCATGGCGCCTTGCGGGATATAGCTGATCCGCCGCAGACGGGTCTGACGCATTTCTTCCGGAGACAGCGCCAGAATGTCGGTTTCGCCGAGCAGGATCCGGCCTTTCGACACTTTGCCCGGCTGCTTGACCATGCGCATGATCGCCAGCGCGGTCGTGGTCTTGCCCGAGCCGCTTTCGCCGACAAATCCGACACGCCGTCCGGGCTCGATGGCAATATCGACATCGGCGACGGCGTGGATGACACCGGAATGAACAGGAAAATCGACACAAAGGTGCTGGATATCAAGCATTGTCAGGCCCTTCTGCGCAGACGGGGATTGGCCAGTTCGTCCAGGCCGGTATTGATGAGATAAAGGCCCACAAACAGGATGATGAGTGCGGCAATCGGCGGAATGATCCACCACCAGAGTTTCAGCAGGAACGCAGAGAAGTTCATCATGTAGTAGATGCTCATGCCGAGGGTCGGCGCATTCTGTGGACCAAGCCCCATGGCTTCCAGACCGATGGAGGCGAGAACCGCCGCGGAAACCGCTGTTACGAAGGACGCCACCAGATAAGGCATCAGGTTCGGCACCAGTTCGAAGAAGATGATCTCGAAGGGTCCAGCTCCCGAGATGCGCGCCGTATCGACATAGCCGGCATTACGCATGACCAGGACCTGGGCCCGGATTTGCCGCGTCGGGCGGCGCCAGGCCAGTGCGGCAATGATCAGCGCCATCATGGTTGGTGTCATGCCTTCCTTGAACGCCGATGCGATAATGACCAGGATCAGAAGCGCCGGTACGGTCAAAAGGACGTCCGTCGCGAAATTGATGATCCGGTCCGTCCAGCCCCCGAAATAGGCCGAGATGAAACCGAGGCTTCCCCCGATGAACATACCGATTGCTCCGGCGATAAGGCCGAGACGCACCGTCAGCCAGGTTCCGTAAACGAGAACTGCAAAAAGGTTACGCCCCTGCGTATCGGTGCCGAAGGGCAACCCTGCTCCGGGAGGTTGCGACGGCGGTGCCGACAGGGGACGGGCCATACGCTCGTCGACGAAGAAGCTGCCAAAGAAGGAAAACAGCACCAGAAAAGCGACAAGCAGAATGCCGATCGTCAGCGAGGGATTTCGCGCCAGGTAGCCCTTGATATTGTCGAACCTGCCCGGCTCGCGTTCGGTGGAAACCAGAGTAGCCATGGTCATTGCCGGATCCTTCAGGCGCGATGAGAGCGGGTGCGCGGGTCGAGCAGCGGGTAGACGAGATCAAGGATCAGCATCGACACGGCGACCGCGAGAATGAGAACGAACACGATGCCGTAGATCGTGTAGTAGTCGAGATAGTCGACCGCCTGCAGCAGCAGGCTGCCCATGCCGGGGTAACCGAAGACGATCTCCACCAGAATGGCACCTGTGACGAGCTGACCCATGAACAGTGCGAGCTGCGTCACCTGCGGCAGGACGGCATTGCGCACGGCATAGCGCAGGAACATGCGCCGGTTCTTCAAGCCCTTGGCTTCGGCGAAGTTCATGTAGTCCTCGCCCTGCACCGTCACCATCATACCGCGCATGCCGAGCGCCCAGATGCCGATGGAAGCAATCACGATTGACGCGCCTGGCAGCAGCGAGTGGTAGAAAACGTCCGTGGCGAACTCTAGGTCCCAGGCTGGGAAGGATGTCAGCGAATAGCCACCGCCAATCGGGAAATAACCGCCCTTGTAGGCAAGGAAATAGATCAGGATCAGGCCGATCAGGTAGAAGGGCACAGCTGAGAACACCATGACGACAGGCACGAGAAGCTGCAGCAGTCGCATGTCCTTGCGCCAAACAGTCAGGGCACCGAGCACCGTACCCAAAAGGAACGCAACCAGCGTTGCCGTGACCATGAGACCCAGTGTCCACGGGAGAGCCCCCAGGATCATGTCGGCAACCCGGGTCGGGTAGCTGGTGATGGAGTAGTTGAGGTCCAGCGTCAGCATGTCGCCGAGATAGTCGAAATATTGCTCCAGCAGCGGCCGGTCGAGCCCGAAGCGCTCGTTGAAGATCACCAGTAACTCTTGCATGTTGACACTGCCGGGCGCCGAGCTTTCGGACATCTCGGTGATTTTTTCAAGGACCGGGTTCTTGTCGCTGAGGCGCGGAATGAAGAAGTTCAGCGTTGCCGCGGTCACCACGACAAGAAACAGCATCACCAGCCGCTTCGTCAGATAGATCAGATACATCGATGCCACCGTTTCGGGTCGAGAGCTCCGCCGGCCGGAGGACAGGCCGGCGGAGTGAAAGGCCTATTGTTTGGCTTCAAGATTGTGCAGCACGTAACCGAACTGCCCGGAAGCAAACCAGAAGGCCGGCTGCATGTACGGGTTTTCCGTGGTCGGGTAGTTGTCCCAGTAGGTCGTGTTGTAGGGGATCCTGTGAACCCACTGGTTGAGCGGCACTTCGACGGCGTTTTCGTACCAGATTTCCATCGCTTTCCTCACCAGCGGACGCATCTGCGGATCGTCCGGAGAGATCAGGCCGATCTGGTCGACGATGGCCGAATACTGCTCGTTGCACCAACGGTCGAGGATCAGGAGCGGTTTTCCGACATCGACCGCATTCTTGCAGTGATAGAGATCCAGCGTGTCATAGGGATCCGCAACACCGCCGCGATGCCCGAAGATGGAGAGTTCCGTCTTGCCTTCGACCATCAGGCCGCGGCTTTCCGTATTGGTCTGGAATTCGACGTCGATGCCGGCATCGCGGAGCTGCTGGGCCAGGATCGGGCCGACGGCTTCGAACAAGGCGAGACCGTGAAAGGCCCCGGAAACGGTCTTACCGTCCTTCTCCCACATGCCGTCGCCATTCTTGGCGTAACCCATTTCCTCCATCAGGGCATCGCCCTTGGCCGGATCGAAGACGCCGATCTCGTAATTGTCGGCAAGTTCCAGGCTGTCCTCGATATACGGAGCCATCGAACCAAAGGCTGGGAACGGCGTCCGGCTGACCGGGTTGGCGCCCAGATAGGCTATATCCACCAACTGCTGCGCATTGACGTAATAATTCATGGCGCGGCGCAGGCGGACATCGTCCCAGGTGCCGGTCTTGTGGTTCATGTAGAGCGAGTTCGGCCACCAGTCGAGATTGCCGTAGGGAGGTTCGTCTCCGGAGAAAGTCGTCACGTTGTCAGCACTTTCGACGACACTTTTCGTCAGCGGCGCGGAAACCAGATCACCGGTCATGTCAACATCTCCGGACACCACCATCTGGGCTGCCCGGTCGTGGCCGGTCTTCGGAATGTTGATCACACGCTCGACGTCGGGAAGGTCGCGGAAACCTGTTTCGGCACCCCACCAATCATCCCGTCGGTCGAGGATAATCTGCTGCGGGCTGGACCGCACGACCTTCCAGGCCCCGGTGACAACCGGCAGACTGCCGTCCTCGGCGTAGTTGTTGAAGCTAAGCGGATCCTTGCCCGACCAGACATGCTCGGGCAACCAGAACAGTCCTTTGCCGAAGTGGTTGATGAGGTGGCGGAAGGCATAACGGCTATCCGGCCGCTTCAGTTTGATCACGACCGTCAGCGGATCTGGCGACGTGATGGACTCGACACGGTCAGCGACGTCTGAGGCATGCATCAGTCCGCCGGCACCGTTGCCGTTTTCCAGAAGCATGTTGTAGGTGAACAGGATGTCGCTGGCATCGAAGGTTTCGCCGTCAGACCATTTCACCCCATCCCTCAGCTTCACCGTCACTTCGGTAAAATCGTCGGAATAGGAATAGCTTTCCGCCAGCCACGGGATCAGTTCGTCCTTCAGAGAATTATAATAGAACAGAGGTTCCATGATCGGTCCGCCGGACCAGCGGAAGGTCAGATTCGAGGGCAGATAGGGATTGAGCTGTCCGGGGTTGCGGAACTGCGGCGCACCGCCGTCATCCGGCATCAGGATCAGCGTCTTTTCGCGGGCGACCTTGTCCAGCGCCCAGGCGGGGAGCGCAATACTGGCGCTCAAGGCAATGGCCAATGCGGCCAGGCCTGATTTCCTCAAGATACTCATGTTTCTCCTCCCATGAGATTAGATTAAACCTGCGGTGAAACTTCCAACCTTTTTGCTGTCTCTTCTGTGGATTGCGGAAGAACGAGTTCGGCATATCCGCCCGTGCCGACCGGGATGTGCCCGCCGCCCGTCGAATAGATCGTGGCGCCGGTGGTGAACGTGTTTTCCGGGCTGAGCAGATGCAGCGCGAGCGCGGTCAGATCGTCCGGCTGGCCGGCTCTTCCGACCGGATTGGCCTTGCTTTGCATGCGGTCCCAATCCGCCGGATCGCTTCGCCGGAAGGCGTTGCGATCCGTCTGGATGAGGCCGGGCGCAATGTTGTTGATCAGAATGCCGCGGCTCGCCGATTGCACGGCGAGGTTCTCGACGAGGTTTTTCATCGCCGCCTTGGTCATCGCGTAGACCGGCATTTCCGGAGAGGGCGAGACTTCCTGGATCGAGCCGATGGCGAGGATGCGTCCGTACCCAGAAAGTGCCATTGGAGGCATCAGGGTCTGAAGCAGCTCGATGTTGGCCTGCAGGTTGATCCGGATCTGGTCTGCCACGTCCTTTGCTGTCTGAAGCAAGAAGGGAACGTGGTACTGGATCGACGCAGAGAGGACCAACGTATCGATAGGGCCGGCGATTGCCTGGGCCTTTTCGGCAAGGGAACTGCCACCTTCCGGCAGCAACAGGTCCTGTTCGACGCTGATGGCCCGCCCACCGTCGGCCTCGATCCGCTCAATAAGCGAGCTGGCCGCTTCCGCCCGGCCGAAGCGGCTGTCAGCGGCAGCACTGAAATTGACGGCTACCTCGGCCCCGCGCATGGCAAGCTTATAGGACAATTCGGCGGCGATGCCGCGGCTGCCACCGGTTACGAGAACACGATGCCCGGTAAAGTCCCACTGCACAGATTGGGTCTGCATTTTTTCGTTACTCCTAGGCATCAGGACCTGCTCCGCTCATTCCCGAAAAACTCAAGGCGTCGCTGCCGCCAATTGCCTCCAGATCCTCCAACGCAGCCCGCTCGGGAACGAAGCCCAAGCCGGGCGCATCACTCACGCGCACAGCTCCGTCGACACATTCGACAGGCGTATTTCGGATTTCGTCGAATTTCGGGCTTTCACCCACCTGCCGCTCCAGGATCAGGAAAGACGGCAGGGCCGCACCAACTTGTGTCGAAATCGCATCGAGAACGGGGCCGACCGGGTTGTGAAGGCTGGTCGCAACCTGCCTGGCGGACGCCAGACGCAACATCGCAATCCCGTTCGCGATCCCGGTCATCCTGAGATCGGGCAGAACCACGTCATGGCCTTCACAGGAGAGCACCTCGGCCATTTCCTCCAGCCGGGTAACGGTTTCCGCCCCGGCCAGCATCAGCCCGGACGCATTGGCAGCGCTTCGCAAAGACCTCTGTTCCGGAGCGCTGAGGAGAGCCATCGCGCAAGGCTCTTCGACCCAGAAAACCCCTAGGGCCCCCAGTTCACGAAACAGCGGCTCGGCAAGAAAAGGATTGAAGCGGGCATGGCAATCGACAAGCAGTCTCTGCCCCTCCTGCAGCCTGGCCTTGACCGCTGCGACGCGCTGCAGCCCGAGATCGATGAGCTTGGTTTGCTGCGCCAAAGAAGTGCGGTCCCAGCGCAGTCCATCGAAGGGCGCAATCTTGAGCGCATGCGCTCCAGTCAGAGCGAGGATGTGCTCGGCCTGATCCGCGAAGCCTTCAGGAGACCGGTCGTTAATACCGCGGTTGATATTGGCGTAGAACGGGATGTCGCGGCGCTCGGCCCCACCAAGCAAACAGTGTAGCGGCGCGGCGCTCATTTGGCCGAGACCGTCCATCCATGCCTGCTCAAGCGCGGAGACAAACACGCCCCGCGCCCCGCCCATATCCGTCTGCCGCACGCGGCTTGCCAGGTCCGCAAGATCGCGCGCTTGTGCATCCCTCAGACTCGATTGCAGGCGCAGCGCGAGATTGCCCAGTTCCTGTTCCGCGCCGAAATAGCTCGCCTCTCCCCATCCCTCAGCACCGGATAAGAACGTCAGTCTTATCAGCACCCACGTGGTCTTGGCAGAAACCTGCACCTGATAGGCACCTATTTCCGAAATCTCAAAGCGACGATGAGTTTCAAAAAAACTCACTTTTTCCATCCCATTTTGTATTTTGTTCCATCATACGGAACATTTTATAGTTTGTTTGTCAATAGGTATCAATTTTAAAACTTGAACGCCAAGCTGAATGGAAATAGTTTCACTCCATGACACAGACAGATACGACCTCTGAAAAGGCCTCTCCGGAAGTTCCCGGCGCCCAGGCACTTGTGCGCGGACTGGATGTCCTGATGACAATCGGAGCGGCGCCAGCGCCAATGCGTTTCGCGGAACTGCAGAAGGCGCTCGACATTCCCAAAGGGTCGCTGCATCGGCTTCTCGCCGCCTTGCAAAGCCGTGAGCTGGTCCGGTTTGAAGAACACGGCAAACGCTATTCGCTTGGTTCGAAGGTGTTCGATCTTGCCCGGCGCACGATCGATCAGTCTTCCGTCATCCGGGCGGCCAAGCCGGAAATTGCACGACTTTCCCGAATGCTGAACCGGCCCTGCTGCCTTTACGTGCAGGATGGCGACTTCGTCTTCGTGCTCTATTTCGAGGATCCCGACGCAGGAAACGCCCGTGTCGTCCGGGTCTGGCCGCGCATCCCCGCAGCGACATCCGCCCCTGGACTTGCCATTGCCGCCCGCCTTCCTCATCAGGAAGGTAGCGGCAAGGCCAATCCTGCGCTCGGTCAGTCAAAAGCCCTGGGTTATGCGCTGGCCAAGGACGATACTCAATCCGTCGCATCGGCTATGGTGGACTCCAGCGGCTATCCTGTCGCCGCTATCTGCTGTCATTTCGAGACTAGCGCCGAACGGGCAGAAGAGTTGCATGAAACCGGCCGGCTCGTGAAGGAAGCCGCTCAGCGCGCCTCCGGCAACGTCCTTGCGACGGGAAGCGCCGGAAACTTGCCGCCGAAACCCGCAACAATCTCCGCTGGTCTGCAAGTTCTCAACACCGGGCGCGATTTCATGGGCGAGAATCCGGTTTGGTGTCCGGTTCAACAACGTCTGTGGTGGCTGGACATCCTTGCCCCCGCGCTGCGCTGGCTGGACGACGGCGCATCGCAACCCAGCAGGGTCATGCTGGAAGACCTGACCGGTGGCCTGTGCCTCACGGAAAGCGGCCGCCTTCTGCTCGCCGGCAGACAGGGCATCCAGTTGTTCGCCCCCACGACGGGACAGACAACATTGCTGTTCGATCCGGAAGAAGACAAACCCGACAACCGATTCAATTCGGCGGGCCTCGATCAGACAGGCAATCTTTGGGTCGGCACGATGCCGTTGGACAATGCCACCGGCAACGGCAGCCTCTATAGGATCGGCGCGGACCTTACGGTCGATGTCATACTCGAAAACGCCGGACTGCCGAAAAACCCGGCCCTCTCGCCTGATGGCAAGTGGCTTTACCTTTCTGACGGCCGAAGCGGTGCATTGTGCAAATATCCGTTGTCGGCGAATGGAACTCTCGGCAAGCGGCAAGTCCTGGTTCAGGGTTCGACCGAGATCGGGCTGCCCAACGGCATAGCTGTCGATATCGAAGGATATATCTGGGTGACGATGTATGGCGGCTGGTCAGTCAACCGCTACAAGCCCGACGGATCGCTTGACCGAAGGATCGACCTGCCCGTTCCCATGCCAACCGCACTGACCTTTGGAGGACGGGACCTCAAAACCCTTTTTGTAACCTCGACCTATCTGCGTATGCCCGCAGGTTATTCAAGCATTGCACCGCAGGCGGGAAACCTGATCCGGATCGAAACGGATGTCGTTGGCGGCCCTGCTGGTCGTTTCGGACTGTAGCCCATGACATTCCAGATCTTGTCACAACCCATGGCCATAACCGGAGAAGCGCCGCTCTGGGATCCCGTGCGCCAATGTCTCTGGTGGCTCGATATCCAGGCTCAACGATTGCTACGCACAGAACCGGACGGTGCGACCGGCGCAACGCCGCTTCCCTGGCAACCCGGTCTTATTGCACTCGCAGAAAGCGGCCGGCTTGTGCTCGGCCTGGAAACCGGACTGTTCCTCCACGATCCCGAAAACGGAACTCTGGACCAGATCAGCGAGACGGAAGCTGACCGTGTCACGGTCCGGCTGAACGACGGCAAACCAGACAAGTATGGCAGGCTCTGGTTTGGATCCATGGACATGACCGGCGAAGGTCGCGCTATCGGCCGTCTCTACCGGCGCGACACCGACGGTAGCATCCATACGATCCGTGAAAATATCCTCGTTCCCAACGCGATCGCTCCACATCCGGATGGTACCGGCCTGACCTTCGTTGACACACCTACCCGCCGCCTCGAGTTCCTGGAGACGGATCCGGTCACCGGAACCGTTCTGACAAGCAAGATTGTTCACGAATTCACGAGCGATGAACATCCAGACGGCGCTTGTTTTGACCAAGAGGGCAATCTTTGGATCGCCGTGATCGGCAGGGGAGACATTCGCAAGCTGTCGCTCGAAAATGGCGAATTTGAGCGGATTGGAACCCCTGTCACCCGTCCGACCATGCCGATCCTCGGCGGCCCTGATGGACAAACGCTCTTCGTTACCAACCAACGGCGTTTTCTCGACAGCGCTCAATTAAACGCCCAAACAGCTGCGGGCGGTCTTTTGGTGAAAGAGCGGGTAGCAGAGGCTTCGATACTCTTCAGGGTTGGCGGTCTCTAATCACCTTCCGTTTAAAAGATTCTGCTCTACTGCATGAGCGCGACCATCACGGGACAAACGGTTATTGTCGATGGCGGAATACATTTTAATTGAAGTTCGCCGAATCACATTCCTGGCCTGACTCGACCTAGGATGAACGACTGAAATGCGTCCCCATTTCGGTTGTTCAGCGAACCGAGACCGCATCTATTAAGCCGCCGTTCATCACAGTCGCAGCAAATTCACAGGTTGGCCGGAGTCCGGGCTTTCGCTGCGGTCGGAAAGAATGACCGGAATGGGGTCGGAAGCCGACCTTTAGCTATTTGGCGATTCACTGTCGCTAAATGGCCGGTTGGGGAATACCCATGGCCCGCTCCGGGCCAATGCCCAAGTGCTTCACTGCGCACGATCGGTATGAGGCCACGGTCGACCACTCTGAATATCAGGGTGTCTAGGCTCGTCTTCAATTGCCCCATACTCCTGACGGATCATGTCAATGAGAGCCAAGTAGTCCACCGCAAAGGCAGCCTTGTCCTTGTCTGGAGAATCGATCAACGCGAACAGCTGCCGCCTTAGTTCGGAAGCGTTGCGCGGCTTAAGCTCATAGGATGTCCCGTCAGGGCTAAGCGGTTCTTTGGTATAAATCATGTCCTCTACACCGCTATGGCCATGTCGACGTATAGTCTGCCGACCAACCGGGGACTGTGCTGCGGCCATCAGACCTTCGGCGGATGACGCTTTCAGAAGCACCGAGAAAATTAGCGTCTTTGCTTCGTCGGAACGAGCTGTGGCCAGCTTTTCGAAGAGATAGGATACATCGTTGTCCGCCATGGCGTGTGCAAGCTGTTCAGGCAGTAGGTAGTGGCCCGCACTTAGATCGAAGCCCTTTCCGAGGTCTCCCTCGCTACCCTGAAGAAGCAGGTCTATTGCTGGACGGAAACCTAGCTTTTTCACCTGATCGAACCACTCGTACTCCGATAGCATGTCCGGAAACCTGAGGGCAAACTCTCGCAACATGCCCGCTCTAGTCGCGACATCCAAGAGCCTGAACTGAGGAAGGATATCCCTGATCTGCCACCTCGTTAGGTTCTTTTCAGGTACGAGCGCCAAAGCGTCAAAAACAGATTCTGGGCGATCGGTGTTCGGGAACACTTTTACCCAACTGAACATCGCGTAGGACGTCTGGTCGTTCCACCACCTGTTCTCCTTTTCAACCAAAACCTTGCGGAATTCTCGGAGCACCAAGTCGGCTGAAGGCAACAACCCGCCTACAATCATGCCGTTGAATAGGTCAAGCTTGACGTGAGACTTTACTTCAAAGCCGCCAACCTTCGCCATCAAATCGGGCCGGGTTGCATGCGGCATTACGACGGCAATTGCGGCTAATGCCACAGCCCGCTCGTAGGGTGGCCCGGATGCTGCCAATTCTTCAACCACGTCAAGCATATTCTCCGCCGCATCAAGCGACAGGTCTGATTGACTTGACATTCTTTCGCGTGCGGCCTGAGCGCGATCCAGATCCGGCCAAACATTTCCGCGCTTCTCGAGGAGGCTGGGCATGGCGATGAGCCGAAGCGCAATTGCAGCGTCATGACCAAACTCAGAATGCCGCAGGAGCGATTTTGCGATGTTATACGCCTCTTGGGAGCCAATCTCGTAGAGCGCCTGCCGGTACGAAAATGCGTGACTAATACGCCACTCGCTCAGAGCGTCTTGGTTACGGCCTGCCTTGGCCAACGCTTTGAGTGCCTTTCGCTGCTTGAGTTCTTCTTGCAGGAAAGTCGATACCCACGTCATTTGTGATGGATCCGGTACGCGCCGCATGGCATCTACGACCTTGGCCATGTGGTGACGTGACGGTTGGCCCGAACCCACGAGGCAGCCCGCCCAACCGTTCAGCGCTTCAATCAACTTGCGCCGACCGTCGGTCGGAACACCGTCCATTCGTTCGTTCGTACCGTGTTTGCCGTGAGCCGTAATGAGGTCAGCCAGCGCCTCAATATCTCGTTGGTCTGTGGTTGCCGAGAATGACACGATTGCCTCGACGAACGCGTCGGGACGGGTACCTGATATTTTGTCCCGAAGCAGTCCCAAGGGAGCATACTGCGCCGACGACGGTATTCCGTTCGCATAGATCTTGGGTTTGAGTTCAAGTAATTCACTTACCAACCTCGCAATTATGCTGGGTCCCGCAAGAAACAGTGCACCGCCTATCCGCTCATTGATTTCCTGGCTATCCATTATGATGTTCGAGAGCTCCGGCGCCTCGCTGACCGGCTGGGCCAACAGGTATCCTTGCACTTGGAACGGCAGTGAACAGCCGGCGAAAATCCGATCCGTCATCGCCTGGGCAACAACTTCGGGAAACGCGCCAGCGGCTTGATGGAAAGCGCTGGCGTTACGGCCAGCCCGGAGGTCCAGTTTTTCGTTGCGCAGGATAGCGCCAAGTTCGTCGACCTCCCCTAAGATTTGGGCTTTCCGGGCAATGCGCGCGAGGCTCGGGTTTTCCTTGGCGTCATCCTCCTGCAGAACCCGCAACCGTGTTACAACGTGCGGAGCCGTCAGTCCGTCGAAATAGTCTCGCTCTGCAACGCGGCGCCAGACTTCATCCTCCGCGCATTCGAGCACCGCTGTCGCCTGTCTGGGGGCGCCCCGGAAAAGCAATGCTTCCACTGCTTCGAATTTGACATCGACGCTGGAGTCTCGCATTGCGAGGTCGACAGCCGTTTCGAGAGCTTCAATGCCCCCGCCGAAAATGAGCCCAGATACGAGTCTTTCGCGAACCTGCACCTGCAGTCCATCGTAGTCGCCTTTAAGGTGGGAGCCGAAAACGGTTGGGCGAATACGATCGCCAATGTGGAGTGCTTTGCTTTGGATTTGGTCGCTTGAACTGGAAACGAGCGGCCAAACTAAGTCGGAAAAGTCAGCACGGCCGGTCTTCATCATGAAACAGACCGCCAAATCCACCTGATCGGCTTGGTGCCAAGCCCTTGCAAAAGCCTGCACCTCGGGCGATATCATGCTCCAAACGGCATCTCCTGTCCGGTACACAATTTCGGCTGCAAGCATCGGTCCCACAGACAGTGCGATTTTCACCGCTTGGGCGACGACCGCGACACTGGGTGCATCCACAGCAAGGCGCTCACAGGCAAAGAGAATTGCTTCTTCCCACAGCCGGTCGTTGAGAAGCTCTTGGGCAAAACTACTCTCAAGGCCTGCGTCCTTGGGAAGGTCACGCATTCTTGTCTCGACATGCCCGGCGGCATACCACTCCTGAAATTGCTGGTGCTGAAAGGAGTAGGTGTCGCCTTCGCCGTGTACCAGCACGTGGGTAGTGACAAGGGTCTCCAAGACGCTTGCTGGTTCCGGGGCGTTCTGGACCAACCCCTCAGTCAACAATTTTGTGTTGGTTGCCCTTAGAGACTGTCGTGCCGCTGTGTCATCCAAAGCAGTGGTCCGTGCCAGCATCATGGAGACGGCCAAGTCACTCAAATATCGCCGGTGTTGTCCGAGCGTGCTCTGTCGAAGTTGCTCGGCACGTTCGGGAATGTCTTCATGTTGTTTCACCAGCAGCGAAATCGTGCCCTCCTTGGTCGTGGGAAGGGCGCGGTCGTCCCCAACCAGCAGGAGGGCCTGGAGGTAGAACGGGACCCGGGCAAGATCCCGGACACCAGACGTTCTGCGTACACGGTCCAGCAATTCTTGCCCAACACTTCCATGTCGGAATGCAAGGTCTTCCTGCTGCCTGTCGGATAGCGACTCGACGTGAAGAGTTCGCGCAACAAACGGCACCGCGGCGGCTTGCGGGCGCGTTGTGATGCAGATGACCAAAAGCGGAAACTCACGCCTAAGAGCCCGCATGGTCTTAATTAAGGTCAGCCGCGCGGTCGGTGTAACCTCATTCCAACCATCCAAGAGGAAAGCTATTTCGCCGTGTGCCGCGAGAAACTTGAGATGCTCAGACCGGATGCCTGCAAATGCCTGTCGGCCCACCATCCATGAAAACAGGTTGTCCACGCTCTGGCCGACTTCTGCAAGTGGGACCAGCAGGGGTATGGGCCCGATTTCCAACAATCGGACACCGAGTTGCACCAATGTGGTCGACTTTCCTTGACCTGGTTCGGCTACGAGTTCCAGAACACCACACGACCTGAGTGCCGCGGCCATTTCAACGTGAGTGAATGACTTCCCTTGCGATGAGGCCGCCGTCAGATGGAGCGATAAGGTGTGTGAGGGACCCTGTTGAGCAAACGTCTCAATGTGGCGCTGAGCTGCAGAGCACACTCTTTCCGACAGCTTTGGCAAATCTTCACTCTGTGGAAGACCAAACTGCTGGCGGAGATATCCAAGCGCTTCCTCGAGCCCGTCTCCCATAGGCTCCACACGGGCGCGGCCACCCGTGAGCAGTTGTTCAAATGCCCTGTCCTCCGCGTCCTTCTTCCATTTGTGAAGCAATTCGACCGGGAATGCATTTTCGTCGTGGTCAATCTGGTGGGCATGGTCGCTACAAAGCCAAATTCCATTAGCGGGTGCTTTCCGTTCTTCTTGGGTTAGGCGGGCGTCGTAGCGGGCAAACCCCTCCGAAGCAGCTGTTATGTGAGCCGCAACTCCTATGTTCATCGTGCCTGGACCACCTTTTTGCGGGCCAACAGTAGGTTTGGTGCAATCTGGGTTTGAGCAGAGCCAACCAACACGTTGGGCCAACAGGCGCTTGGTCGGCTCGGTGAAATTGTCGCGCTGCCTTGGGCCAGTCGTTGTTACTGGCGCGGTTTCCTTCGTTGATGCTTGCAAACTGTCGCTCATGACGAGAGCATAGCGTCCTCGGATATATGCTGCAAAACAATGTAAAAGGCGTCTTTCAGGAGGCTAGATGCCTGCAGACTTCCCACCATCGAGTTGCTTATTCTCACCGCTCGCATGAGCCTTGTAGAGCGTGTAGCTCCGCTACTGTCTGCAAAGGCGAACGTTTGAATCGACGACCGCTTTTAGGAAATCACAGCGCTCAGATAATCACCAGAATAGGGCTCGAAGCCGCCATTTATTGAGCGCATGACCAACGGCAGCTCCGGGCCGTCAGGAGACTGGCGGGTTTAGACTCAGCTATTGGGAAAGCGGACAATCTTGTTCCGCTCGCATGCAGTTGCTTCCGGCTCAAAGCCGCCATTCGTTGTGTTGGCTCTTGCCGCAGCGCAGCTTCGCCGAACCGGTCATTCACCCCTCCCACGACTTTGCACAGTGTCGAATTCGGAACCGCGGACACTTCTGCCAGTCGCCGAAAAACGGTGTGTGATTTTGCTCGGCCACGGAAATGCAAGAAACAGCTATAGCTTCCAGCCTTTGAAATCTTGGTGTCGGGAGTTCGCAAAGGCTGCCTACCTCCCGATCTTCAGGTGTCATGGCCAAGCATTCGCCGCTTTGTCGGCTAATCTCGCCGAAAAAAACCGAAGTTTCTCTCCGAAAACCATGTCCAGCAAAAATGCGATCGGCAGTGCAATCAGGATGCTCTGCCCCCAGGCTTGCAACCACATCCATGAGACCCCGAACTCCAGCAGGCTGAAGACTCCCGACAGGGCCATGGACATGAATGCCGACATTACCAAGGATCCAGTAAGCCTATGAAGGCGACTATGATGTGCCATATCAAACGAGCTCCGATAGGGCCAAGGTTTCGGCCGCAGCAGTCAGCTCTACCGGGGTGATCGGGTTGGTGATGGTTCCGGTTTCCGCATCGAAGACGTCGTAATAGTTGGCGACGGAAACGGCCGCCTTCAGGTCTGCCCCGAAGAATCGGGCCGAACCTTTGGCCGAGGCCAGCACACTGCCAGCGCCTCCGGGACCGGGAGAGGTCGAAAGGTAGACCGTCGGTTTACCCTGAAACACTTTCTGGTCGATCCGACTCGCCCAGTCAAAGAGGTTTTTATAAGCGGCGGTATAGGAACCGTTGTGTTCTGCAAAGGAAACGATCACCCCGTCGGCGGATCTGATCTTGTCAAAGAACGCCTTGGCCGCTCGAGGGGGTCCTATCTCATTCTCCAGATCTTCGCTGAAGATCGGCAGGTCATAATCGTTCAAGTCCAGCACCTCGATCTCGGCATGCGGGACCAGTGTCGCGGTAAACCGCGCGAGAGACTTGTTGATGGACGTCTTACTGTTGCTTGCGCCGAACGCTAGGATTTTCATGGGGGATCTCCGGTCTTTTTCAAAAGTTTCGTGGGGGTGTTTGATGAGGTGGTTTGCAGTTCACACGGAGCAAAACAGGCGCTCAGCCGATGGAACCAAGAGCGCCGGCCGCGTGAGCGGCGATGACGGCCTCAAGCTGTCCCGTGTCACTCATCGCGAACGGACCTTTCTGCACGAAGGGCTCGCGCAAGGGGCGCCCGCTGAGGAGCACAGCCCGGCCACCTTCTCGGCTCAGCAGGCGGATGTCGTCGGCATTGTGGGCCGCCAGCGCCTCGTCGCCGCCGAGACGGTAGCGGGTGCCATCAAGCTCAACCTCAACGTCGCCTTCGATGACGTGAAGCCAGATGGCGTCTCCGGGTACGATGCGATGGGTGAAGCTACCGTCCTGCGACAGGCCAATATCAAGGATGGTGAAGGGCATTCCAGGTGAGGTCGCACCGACGATGCCATTGCTTGCGCCGGTCATTACCCGAACCCGATGTCCCGGGCCTTCGATCACCGGCATGGTACTCGCGGCAACATAAAGAGACGCCGGTGCGTCCAGTTTCTGCGCCGCTGGCAGGTTTACGAAAATCTGAAGCGCATGTGTGCGCGACCCGGGCGTAGGGGCCTCGTCATGCACCGCACCGCGCGCGGCGTTGAGCCAGTAAAGATCGCCCGGAGCCAGCACGATATCATTGCCAAGTGAATCCTGGTTACGGAAGCTGCCTGTGCTGTCTTCAAAAAGCACACTCACCGCCGAAAGTCCCGCGTGGGCATGGGGCCCGAAGGTCGGCGTCGTCATGGTGAAGTGATCGACCATGATTAACGGATCCATCAGCCCGTCAAGCTGGCGATGGTTAAAGCTGAGCGCTTTAAAGCCCTCGCCCCGGGTCATCTTCTCTCCCTGCTGTATCGCGGAGATAATGGCCTGGGGATCGTTTGTCTGAATTCTGTTTTGCGCGGTCATATTCGCCTCCTGTGCTAAAAATGAATCTATGCTTGGGAGGAAAAGTGGAAAATCCATTGATTTCGGAACCCTTTGTTCCAAATTTGGAACAGAAAGCAACAGCCAGAAAGCCGAAAGATGGATCTCAATCAAGCCTACTACCTGGTGCATGTCGTCGAGAAACAGGGCTTTTCGGCAGCGGCGCGGACGCTCGGCATTCCCAAGTCCCGTATCAGTCGGCATGTAAAAACATTGGAAGAGGCACTCGGCACCCGGCTCCTCAACCGGGACTCACGTCACATGTCACTCACAGAGGAAGGCGCGGCGTATTATCGGCACGCAAAGATGGCGCTGGAGTGCATGGTGGCCGCCGAAGCCGCAGTGCGTCAGGACAAGGACGCGCTGGAGGGCAGTGTCACTCTGTCCTGTTCGGTCGGGGTCGCGCAGTTTGCGCTTGGCCGTATTTTGCCGCGGTTCCTTTCAGACAACCCAAGGGTGGTGCTGCGGCTCCAGGCATCCAACGATTATGCGGACATGATCGGCGATGGCCTCGACCTGGCCATCCGGGGTCATGCCAAACTGCTGCCCGACTCCGGTTTGATCCAAAGACGCATCGCCAAGGTCCCCTGGCACTTGTTCGCCTCACCCGATCTGGCGCGGCAAGTTGGTGCCCCGGCATCCCCGACAGCCCTCGACGGCTTGCCCGGCCTCGCACTTGGCTGGCGGCCAGGGGGGAGTTCCTGGTCCCTGGCCGGACCCGACGGAAGCACAGCCTCGGTACCCTATCCCGTGCGCCTGCGCAGCGATGACATGGTCACCCTCAAACAGGCAGCCGCGGAAGGACTCGGCGTGGTAGCCCTGCCGGCATATGTTTGCACTGAAGACATCGCAACGGGACGGCTGAGCCGTGTCTTGCCGGACTGGACCGCCGGAGCGCCCGAAATCAGCCTGCTGATGCATGAACGGCGGGGCAACCCGCCACAGGTTGACGCTCTCGCCGCGTTCCTCCGACAGGAACTGCCGGGAGTTGTGAGCAAAGTCGACGGCGAATAGCCAAACCATTTCCAAGAGGTGTCGGCTCGTGTGCCAAGGACGACGTCGCTCGTACGGCATTGGCGCATGCGGCTGGCCTTCGTGGCTGATCGCCAACCTGTGAAGTTGAGCATGTGAGCCGCTGCGCGGCGATTGAGGCAGGAGAGACCAGCCGCGATCTTCTCGACCACGCTGGTTCTCCTCTCATGTTGCTCGCTTGGGCGCGCGTCAGGCTGCGCTTTGCCAGGCTCCGCTCCGGGCGGCGGCTCGGGCGAAGTCCGCAAAGTCGCGAGGGGGCCGACCGAGCGCGCGCATCACGCCGTCAGTGGTGTGGGCGTTGCGCCCGTCCAGGGTTTCGCGTGCAATTGCAGTGAAGACATCGGCTACGAATGTTCCGCCTGCCTCGGCGATGTTGCCGTGGAATTCCTCGAAGCTGATCGGGATATGTCGGATCTCGTGTCCGGTCGCCCGCGAAAGTTCATCCGCCATGTTCGCGAAGGTCATGAGCCGCGGGCCTGTCACTTCGTAGAGTTCGCCCCTGTGGCCGTCTTCGGTCAGTGCCGCGACGACGACGTCGGCAATGTCGTCGATGTCGATGATGGGCTCGGCCACATCGCCGCCAGGCATCGGAAGAACGCCAGCCAGGACCGGATCGCGCAGGTAACCTTCAGAGAAATTCTGCGCGAACCAGGCGGCCCGGACGATGGTGAAGTCGAGGCCGGAATTGCGAACCACTTCTTCGCCCAGCCGGGCGTGGTGTTCGCCGCGACCGGAGAGCAGTACGACGTGTTCGACGTCCACGTCACGGGCCGTCTCGCACAGGGACTCGAGCTTTTCCACGGCTCCGGGGAAGGCAAGATCGGGGAAGTAGGTTACATATGCCGCGCGTGCACCGCGCAGGGCAGGTGCCCAGGTCTCCGGCGCTTCCCAGTCGAAGGGTGTTGTGGAATTGCGCGAGCCGCGGCGCACGGGTAGACCCTGCGCCTCGAGGCGGCTAACGACGCGATGGCCGGTCTTGCCGGTCGCACCGATGACGAGAATTGGTCGGTCTTGCATCGGGTATCTCCTAGGCTTCGGTTTCGATTGCCAAAGGATAGGTTCGTGGAAGCTGTTCGGTATTGACCCGTGATGCCAGCCTTTTGACCGCTGTCGCCAATACGGCCGTTTTCAGTGTGACACTTCCTTGCGGTAGGACGCGGGCGTTGTGCCAACCCAGCGCTTGAATGCGCGGGTAAAGGCGCTCTGCTCGGAGAAACCTGTCAGAAATGCGATTTCGGCCAATGAGCGGCTCTCGTCTTGCAAGAGACCTTCGGCGAGGCTGCGTCGGGTTTGCTCGGTCAGCGTCTGAAAGTTCATTCCGTGCTCTGAGAGGCGCCTGTGGAAAGACCGTGCGCTGAGTCCGAGGCCTTGGGCGATGTCCGCCATCTTCGGCGCGCCCTCGCTCAGGGCCTGCGCTATGGATGCTTTCGCCTGCGTGACCAGCGTGGGCTCCCGGGAGATCTCAGACAATTCTGCGTCAAGATGCGTCGAGAGGTACTTCGAGATCCCCTCGTCGCCGAGGATATTGGGCCGTGCCAGTGTCTCCTCGGAGTAGAGGATCGCGTCTAGATCGGCGCCGAAGCGCACCGGGCAGCCGAACCACGCCTCGTGGGCGGCGATCGAGCGTGGGGCGGGATGCTGGACCAGCACTTCCATGGGCGCCAGCGGCACCGGGCAGACCTGCCTTGCTATGGACACGGCGCTCGCAAGGGTCGCCTCGTTCGACAGCCGCATCCCGAGGCGCCGTTCGCCCGCCCGATGCAGGATGAAGAGTGAGCCCTCAGTCGCCGACCGTAACTCATATTCGGCGACGCCGGTCCACAGGCGTGCATAGCGTTCCACCCGTGCATAGGAAGCTCCAAGCGTCGTTGCCGCCTTGAAGGCAAGACCAAGCGCTCCGTACTCGTCAAGCCGCATCGAGGCCCCCGTGCGCACCGGCAGGTCGGTCACGTCGATCTGGTCGGCGATCCTTTCGAGCAGTTCATAGTAGCGCTCCGCCGGAATCATCTGCTTGGGGTTCCAAGCGCAATCGACGTCGATCTCGACCGAAGACAGCATCTCGGCCGCGTCGATCCCGTCGCCTGCCGCAGCGACCACTTTGCGCGCGAAGAGCGACGTCACATATCCCATGGTCCGCAGTCTACGATACACGCGGCAAGCGGCCAACCTTTTGCTCTATTGGGGTGCGAGACGGATTGGATGTCTTTTTTGCGTAAACTGCATCCATGTTGCACCTGTAGCGAACATCAGCAATCCGGCCTCTATGGACCTTTGTGCGTCCCGCAACGAACGGCAGTTTTGAAGATCATACCGAAAGCTTGTGATTGACCGAATAGGGAGGCGAAGCCGACGGTTGGTGGCATTCTGCACATAGGAAATTATCATGTAATGCGCCGCCCCGCGGTGTGTTGGGCCGAACGTTTTCAAATCTGAGCATGTTCCGCTGATTACAGGTCATCATCGATGTCCACGCCAGATACCTGACCGTGTTTTCAATCTTGGTGTGCCCCATCAGGATTTGGATTGCGCGAATGTCTGCGATCAGGCTCGGTGCAGCGGAGCCAGTCTTTCGGCATCTTCAGATTTAACCGATGCTGAGAGTTATTTTCCCTTCACACCAGTGATTTAGCCTTGAAGGCAGGAAACACGCGACCGTCAAAGAGCTTTCTCGCGGTTCTCATGACGCCGGCTCCGGTGACGCCACCGGAGGCATTCTGTTCGATCAGCACTTCCGCGGCTCCGCTCGGATGCTCAACCTTGAAAACGCCGTCGTTCGGCAGCCTGGCACAGTCTGCGGCCGGGCCGGTCGCAAGCGTGCAGGCAGTGGCAGCCGTGACGGCACCAAAAACTCCGATGGAGGCGTGGCATCGATGCGGAATGAGGCTACGGGTCGAGATCGTCCCTCCCCCCATCGGTTGTGAAACCAAAGTCATTTTCGGCACGGATTTGTCGGTGACATCGTCGAGGTTCATCAAAGGTCCGGCCTTTAGGCGGATCGCCTCAATGCGGGCCTTCAGCACCTCGTTACCATCGATCTCCTCACGGCTTTCAGTTCCCGTCAGGCCGAAATCGGAGGCGCGGAGGATTACGCAGGGCATGCCGTTGTCGATCAGCGTGACTTCGACCCCATCGATAGTGTCGGTCTCGTTTCCTGTCGGCAGCAGAGCGCCGCACATTGCTCCGGCAATGTTCTGGAAGAACAGTGGTACCGGCGCATGATGGCCGGGGACACCGGCAATCGACGTTGACCCCGCATAGCTGACGCGGCCGCCAGGCGTTGTCACTCGGGCAACCGCCGCCTCGCCAGAATTGACCATATGGATACGGACCGGCGTTTCACCGTCTTCCGCCTTTACCAAGCCGCGTTCGATCGCGAAGGGGGCAACGGCTGCCAGGATGTTACCGCACGCTTGCGCATCGGTGACGACCGCCCGGTCTACGAAAACCTGTAGAAACAGATAGTCGATATCCGCATCATCGCGCGTCGGCTCACTGACAATGGCCGCCTTCGAGGTCAGTGGATCGGCACCGCCTATGCCGTCGATCTGAACCGGGTCGGGTGAGCCCATGATCCGAAGGAGCAGTGCATCGCGTTCCTGAGGGTCGGAGGGCAGGTCGGAAGCCAGAAAAAAGGCGCCCTTCGAAGTGCCCCCACGCATCCAGAGACAGGGAATGCCGTCGATTTCAAAGGCTTCAGACATATTTCAGGCCCTTCTCCGCAAGCCGTGGACGCATGTCATAGATATCGAGCCCAAGTTCTCCCGCCGCAAGCCGTTTCCGCTTGGCTTCTTCGGCTGCAAGACGCTTTTCGGCCGCGGCGAGAACGGTTTCCGAGGCCTCGCGGCGCACAACACAGACGCCGTCCTCATCGGCGACGATGACATCGCCGGCATCGATCGCCTGTCCGGCACAAACGATGGGCACGTTCACTGAACCTAGAGTTTCCTTGACCGTTCCTTGCGCCGAGATCGACTTAGACCAGACGGGAAAGCCCATCTCCGCCAGATCGGCTACATCGCGTACGCCGGCATCGATCACCAGTCCTCGGCAGCCCCGTGCCATGGCCGAGGTTGCCAGGAGATCACCGAAATAGCCGTTATCGCAAGGACTGGTTGGAGCCAGCACCAGGATGTCACCCTCGCAGAGCTGTTCGATGGCGACGTGCAGCATCCAGTTGTCGCCCGGAGGCGCGGAAATGGTAACGGCGGAGCCTGCGATGCGGGCACCCCGGTAAATGGGGCGCATGTAACTGGCAAGACAGCCGATGCGTCCCTGGGCCTCGTGCACGGTCGCAACGCCTGCCGCACCGAGAGCCTTGATCACAGCGCCATCGGCACGTTGGATATTGGTTCGGACGATACCCATGACGAAATCCTATTTCCTGGTCGGCGGTGTGCCGTGGGTGTGGAAGGTTTCGATGGTCTTCAGACCCCAAGCCTGTCCTTTTTTACGGTCCGCCTCTGTCCAGCAGACCGGTTCCCAGTCAGGTGCGAGGATCAGCCGAGCGCCAGCATTGGCAAGCTCGACACGATTGCCAGCCGGTTCCCAGACATAGAGGAAGAAGGTGCCCTGGATCGCATGTTTGTGCGGCCCGGTTTCGATATGAACGCCGTTCTGAAGGAAGATATCGGCGGCGCGCAGGATGTCTTCGCGCTGGTCGGTCGCATATGTAACGTGATGCAGCCGCCCGGCGCCGCCGCCATGTTCTTCCGTGCAAGCAAGATCGTAGGTCTTGTTGTTGACAGTGAACCAGCAGCCACCGATCCGGCCATTGTCGAGCTGAATATATTCCGTCACCCAGCTGCCAAGGCAGGTTTCCATGAACTGGCGAAACTCGCTGACGTCTTCGGACAGCAGGTTGAGGTGATCAAGCCGTCGCGGCGCTGCGCCGGTAAAGGCGGAGGCAGTGTTCTTGAGTGCCGCCTTCTCTGTATCCTGTTGTGGCTTGAACCATTTGGTTTCGTAGTAAATTTCGAACACGTGGCCAAACGGATCCTCGAAGCGAAAAGCGCGGCCGTGGCCAAGATCACCGGACACCCAGCCGTGCACCTTGTAACCGGAGCCCTCGATAGCACGGACACGCCGGTTGAGCGCCTCCGGTGAGGCTGCACGATAAGCCACATGACCGATGCCCGTGGTCGTGTGACGCGTCAGCTTCAGCGAATGAAATTCGTAGTCGTCCCAGGCCCTCAAGTAAGCGGATGTCTCGTCCTCACCGGAAAGCGTCAGGCCGTAGACATCGGTGAAGAAAGCGAGGCTTTCCTCGTAGCGGTCGGTGTACATCTCGACATGGCCCAGATGGGCGACATCATGGCAATGATCCGGCATTTGAGACCTCAGAGTTCGTCTACGGTGCGCGGAAAGATCGACTGAAAGCCTTCCGCATATTTGCAGTCCCGGCCACCTGACTGGCCGCCGGAATTGCGTTTGAAATGATTGGCTCGGTTGATCGCGACGCGGGTGTAATAGTCCCAGAGATGTTCCTGACCAGCCATGCTTTCGATGGCCGCGCGCTTCTTTTCCCAGACGGACGTGATGTCCAGGAACGTGTCCGGCTTCCATCCCATCTGCTCCGTCTGGTGCGGTTCAAAGAGGTAAAGCTGCGGCGCACCGAGCACCTTTTCACCCGGGTTGTGGCCCCAGGCCTGCGCGATCATCCGGCATTCAAGTGCGACCTGGGTCGCGTACATGTGATCGGTGTTGTAGGGGTCATATTGCGAGTGGCTCAGCATGAAGCTCGGTTGAACCTTGCGGATGACATCGACAACGCAGGCCTTGTCTTCCCGTGTCAGTTCGAGCGGGTAGTCACCTAGATCAAGGCAGACGAGATCATGCACGCCGAGTTTTTCGGCTGCGGTTTCCGCCTCCTTGCGGCGCACGTCCTTGACGCGGTCGAGTGTCATTCCTTCCTGCTTCCAGAGCTTTGCGCTTTCCCCGCGCTCGCCGAATGACAGGCAGAGCACGGTGACGTCGTAGCCGCGCTCGCCATGCAACGCGATGGCGCCGCCACAGCGCCAGACGAAGTCGGCTGCATGGGCGCTGATGACAAGTGCAGTCTTGGAAGCTGGCATATCCGGTTTCCCTGTAATTGTTACTTGGCCGGATATTCCCGTCTCTGCGCGCAGAAGGCCAATTCAAAGGGACGCAACGCCTCATAAGTTTTGGCTATAAGGCCTTCCGTCAAAGCTTCTCTGCTGGCAGTCTGTGACGCAGGATCGTTGCGCTTACACAGTGCGTAACAAAGATGCCCGCGAAACGCCGACAGGAGAAAACGTTGGAATTCAATCTCCGTCATCTGCGCGTTTTTCTGTCCGCATCGCGCAACTCATCCATCACGAAGGCGGCGGAGGAATGCCGCCTGTCGCAACCGGCGGTAACTCAGGCCATCAACAAGCTGGAGGACTTGCTGGAAACGGCACTCTTCCAGCGGTCGGCTCATGGCGTCTTCGTCTCCCAGGTCGGCAAGGTGTTCGGACGCCGGGTTGAACGGGCGCTTGGCCTCATCGACACCAGTTTTCTGGCGACCGCTCCCCGTTTGCAGGTAACTGCCACCGCAGCCCAGCTCCGTGCGTTCGTCGCCGTTTGCGATTGCGCCAACTTCACCCTTGCCGCGCGGCGGCTCGGCATTGCCCAACCGACTGTGCACCGGGCTGTCAGTCAACTTGAGAAGGAGGCTCTGAAACCGCTTCTGGAGCGCACTTCGAACGGCATCGTGCCGAGCCGTTCAGGACAGAGCCTCGCCCGCGCGGCCGATCTGATGTTCGCTGAGCTCGCCCAGGCTGCGATGGAAATGTCGGAACTGAAGGGCCGGGAAAGCGGGCGTATAGTCATCGGCGCCATGCCCTTGTCACGTGCTTATATCCTGCCATCGGTGGTGGCTGCCTTCCGAAAGGACTGGCCGCGGATCGAGCTGCAAGTCCTGGATGGGCCCTATGATGAGTTGATCCGGGAATTGCGGCGCGGTGCTGTCGACTTTCTTGTCGGCGCACTGCGCAATCCGCTGCCAATCGAGGACATCGAACAAAGCGCGCTCTTCAATGACAGTCTGACGGTGATGGCTCGCAAGGATCATCCGCTTGCCGGCAGAAGGGGCCTTAACGTTGACGATCTCAGGTCCTGGCCCTGGGTCGTTGCAGCCCGGGGCACGCCGACCCGCGGCCACTTCGATCGCCTGTTCAAGGAAAATGGCGGCCAGTTGCCGGAAAGTGTCGTGGAAAGCGGCTCGATGATCTTTGCCAGGGAGTTGCTCGCTTTGAGCGATCATCTTGCCTGTGTCTCCAGCCTCCAGGCAGGCCGGGAAATCGCGGCGGGCCGCATCGTCGCCTTGCCGTTCCAGCTGCCGGACACCTCCCGTCCCATCGGCATCACCACTCGCACGGGCTGGGAGCCGACGGCCAGCCAGAAAGCGCTCCTGGCGCTGCTTCATCGCTACGACCACTGAAAACAAAAGTGAAATTCTATCGAAGCTAGCAGCATAATCTTTCGACTATAGCAAAAACTGATGGCGGCGGGACTGCTTTCAAATGGTGCACAGACCTCTCCAGTGAGAAGGAAAGAGCGATCAGGAACCCCTTGCGGTTCCGGCAACGCTCAACGGGAGGATCCGTTCATGAAAATATCCAAGGCACTTACCGGGACTGCGCTGGCACTCGGCCTTTTTGCAAACGCCGCCCAGGCGCGCGAGCTGAAATTCGCCAATTTCATGCCACCGGCCAACCCCTACCAGGCAGGCGCCTTCGAGCCCTTTGCCGAGAAGCTGGCTGCCGCCACCAACAACGAGATCACCGTTCACATCTATGCTGGTGGTGAACTCGGTCCGGGTCCGGTTGAGCAATTCTCCCGCGCCGTCGACGGTGTAGCGGATTTTGCGGTCGGCCTTCCTGGCTATACCGCCTCCCAGTTCCCGGTGACGTTGCTGACTGAATTGCCAGGCGTCATCGACGAAGAGACCGGCACGGAAGTCATCTGGAAGAACATCAATCTCTTCAAGCCCGAGTTCAAACGCGCCGTTCTCGTCAGCCTCTGGTCCAATGCCGAAAACGTGCTCTACACCCGGGAAAAACCGGTGCGCACCCCCGACGATGTCAAGGGTCTAAAGATCCGTGTGCCTTCACGCAACGCGGGCCTGCTGGTCGAGGCCTGGGGTGCAACGCCGGTATCGATGCCGGTTCCCGAAATCTATAACGCGCTGCAGACCGGGGTTATCGATGGAGCACTCATCGACGGGACCGGCACCAAGGCCTTCAAGCTCGGGGAAGTCTCCAAGTATCTCACTGTCGGCTTCGATACGACCATTTCCCCCTTCTTCATCGTCATGAACCGCGACAGCTTCGCCTCCCTGACCGATGAACAGAAGGCGGCTGTCGAGGAGATCGGCAAGGAGATTTCCGTGACCGCGAACGCGGTACAGCTGGCCGCAGCTCACAAGGGCATCGACGCCTTTGCCGAGATGGATGGCAAGCAGGTCATTCGCCTGTCCGACGACGAGGCTACCGCCTTCAACGCGCTCGCCGATGAGGCTCGTGCCAAGGCTATCGAAGAAGCCACCGCCAGCGGTATTGCCGCCGGTGATGTCGTCTCCGCACTGCAGGCGCAGTAACGGCAATGTCTCCCATTTCCAAAAAGGCCTGGCCGGCACTTGTCGACCGGGCCACTCTGGCCCTCGCTGCGCTCGCCGGTCTGTGCCTGCTCTTCCTGGTCGGTCTTGTCTTTGTCGCGGTTTTGCTGCGCTACGTGGCGCAGAGCCCGATCCTCGGCATCAACGAGATCGTGCAACTGGTTGCGGTCGCCATCGTCATGCTGGCGCTCCCCTGGTGCACAGATCGCAATGGGCATGTGCGTGCCGATGTCTTCGACAGTGCCATCGGACGTGCAGGCCGTTTCTCCGGCGACCTCTTCTCAAGGTGTGTCAGCACCTTCGTACTCTCCGTACTGGTCTACCGCTCCTGGCTGAAACTGCTTGATGCGCGCGAGTTCGTGGATGTCACCAACATGCTCTCCCTGCCGATCTGGCCCTTCTACGGGATGATGGTCGCAGGCATGGGCCTCTGTGTTTTCGTGCTGGTTCTCCAGATCGCCGTCATTCTTATGACGGGTGAGGAAATGAAATGACGGATCTGACGCTTGGTGTCCTGGCCTTCGTCGCCCTTTTGGGCCTGATGATCTTCCGCACGCCGGTTGCGTTTGCCATGCTGGTTGTCGGCTATTTCGGGATGGCCCTTCAGGGAGGCTTTCGCACTGCCGGTGCCGTTTTGGTCACGGAGACCTACTCCTCGGTCACCAACTATTCATTGATAGTGGTGCCAATGTTCGTCCTGCTCGGCAATGTGGCTTCCGCAGCGGGGTTCAGTCGCGGTCTATATGATGCCGCCTATGCCTGGGTTGGCAGGTTCCGTGGCGGCCTCGCTTCGGCCTCCGTGCTCGGCTGCGCAGCCTTTTCCGCAGTCAGCGGCTCGTCGGTGGCGACCGCCGTCACGATCGGTAAAGTCGCCCTGCCGGAAATGCGCCGCCTTGGCTATGCAGACGGTCTCTCCACCGGTTCGATTGCTGCCGGTGGCACGCTCGGTTTCCTCATCCCGCCCTCTACAGGCTTCGTGCTCTATGCCATCCTGACGGAGGAATCGATCGGCCGCCTCTTCATGGCCGGCATCCTGCCGGGCCTCCTGATGACCGCTCTATTCATGGCGGCCGTCTGGCTGACTGTGCTGAGAAAGCCGGAGGCAGGCCGCCCGGGCGATCCGATGGCCTTTTCCGACCGCTTGCGCATTCTCAGTGCCGCGCTGCCGCTGATCGCTGTCATGGTGCTCTCCATTGGTGGAATCTATGCCGGGGTTTTCACCCCCGTAGAAGCCTCAGCCATCGGCGCCGGGCTCGTCATCCTGATCGCCCTTGCCACAGGGGCGCTCACGCTCAAGACATTCACAGGCGCAGTCCTGGAAACCGTTCAGACCTCGGCGATGCTCTACATGATCGTCATCGGTGCCAATGTGCTCAATCCACTGCTCGCCGTCACCAAATTGCCGGTCGCCTTCTCCGATCTCCTGACCGTGCTCGGCTTTGGTCCCTATGGAACGCTGTTGCTGATCTTGATGTGCTACGTGGTACTCGGCATGTTCCTTGATGGCCTTGCCATGCTAGTGATCACGCTGCCGATCTTCTTTCCCATCGTACTGCAGCAGGGCTTCGATCCGATCTGGTTCGGCGTTGTCGCAGTGATCGTCATAGAGATGGGCATGATCACGCCGCCAGTAGGCCTCAACGTCTTCGTCATCCGCAGTGTTGCCCGGGATGTGCCCATGGCAACGATCTTTAAGGGCGTTGCTCCCTTCCTGCTGGCGATGATCCTCTGTCTGTTGCTGATCATTTGCTTTCCGCAGATTGCATTGCTTTTGCCAAACAGCATGTTCGGCTAACCGACCCGAACATCGGCAGGGAAAACAGTAACTTAACTCGGAGCATAACGGGAAAAGACTACTACTCCTTGCTAGAAGTAACCGAGCATCAAGTTGAAGGCGTCCGCAACCAGATGGCATTTTGCTGCATGCGAACGACCAGAGAGGGAAGGCAAAGGCGACATTTGGCGACGGCAGGTCATCGCGAAACAAGAATAGCCCGGAAGTCGTTGACGTTCGTCAGGGTTGGGCCTGAAATAACCTGGTCGCCTAGCGCTGCAAAGAAGGAATGGCTGTCATTCTGGTCGAGTGCTGCCTGCATTGACACTCCCAGTGTCCGGGCACGGGCTGGCGTCGTTTCGTCGATCATCGCACCGGCGACCTCCGCTGCACCGTCGACACCGTCCGTATCGCAGGCAATGGCCGAGATGCCCTTCGCGCCTTCCAGCGCGCAGGCGAGTGCGAGGCAGAATTCGGCGTTCGGTCCTCCGGTTCCCCGGCCGCGCCTAGAGACCGTGCATTCGCCTCCCGAAAGCAGCAAGGACGTCTCGCCCGGCGCAAGGACGGCAAGTTCTTCGAGTGCCGTCTTCGCGTGATCGTCTGCGACATCGCGCGCCTCGCCTTCGATCGCATCTCCGAGCACTCTGACCCGAATGCCCAGCCGGGCCGCATGTTGCCTTGCGGCGTCGAGCGACATGGCAGGTGCGGCGATCATGACATTTTCCACGCGCGACAATTCGGGCACAGCCCAAGGCCACGTGCCCGCAGGACCGGCAAGAACGGCCTGCATCGACGCGGTGAGCCCGATCGACCAGTGCGCGGCAATCTTCCTTGCGTCTTCCGGGGACGTTTCATCGGCAACCGTCGGGCCGGAGGCGACCATTGCTGGATCGTCTCCCGGTACATCGGAGATGATCAGCGACAGCATGCGGGCAGGCCAGGCTGCAGCAGCAAGACGACCTCCCTTGGCACGGGAAAGGTGCTTGCGCAGGGTATTCATCTGCGAGATCGGCGCACCCGAAGCGAGCAACGAACGGGTCAGCTCCTGCTCTTCTTCGAGGGTAATATCGCCAGCCGGACACGTCAGAAGGGCGGAGCCTCCGCCCGAGATCAGAGCCAGGACGAAATCATCCTCTTCGCAAGTATCGAGAAGCTGAAGCAGACGCCGCGTTCCGGCTTGCCCGCGACGGTCCGGGACCGGGTGCGAGGCGCAAACGACTTCAATCCCCTCCAGCTCCCGGGCGTATCCGTCGCGGGTCAGGATCAGACCTTCACAAGCCCCCCAGACCGCCTCGACAGCCTCGCCCATCCTGGCGGAAGCCTTGCCGGCACCAATGACGACGACGCGCCCTTCCGGGCGCGGCGGCAACACGGAAGGTACGACGCGCATCGGGTCCGCAGCGGCGACAGCAACATCGAATAGTTCCTTCAGGATGGCGCGGTGCCGGCGGCCTTGGGAACGTGTAGCCACCCCCCTGTCAGGAAAGTGCATCGGCGACCGCCTTGCCGCAGGTTATCGTGTCTGCCGTCCCGCCCAGATCGCGGGTTCTGAGCACCTGTTCGGCCAAAACCCGTTCGATTGCAGCAACAATGTCAGACGCGGCTTCGCTATGGCCCAGGTGGTCCAGCATCATGGCACCGGCCCAGATCTGCCCGATCGGGTTTGCAATTCCCTTGCCCGCGATATCGGGAGCCGAGCCGTGGACAGGCTCGAACAGCGAGGGGAATGTCCGCTCCGGATTGATGTTCCCGGACGGAGCGATGCCGATGGTTCCGGTACATGCCGGGCCAAGATCGGAGAGGATGTCGCCGAACAGGTTGGAGGCAACCACCACGTCGAACCTGTCAGGGTTCAGCACGAAATGCGCCGTTAGGATATCGATGTGATACTTGTCGACACCGACATCCGGAAAGGCCTTGGCCATCTCCACAACCCGCTCGTCCCAATACGGCATGGTGATCGAGATGCCGTTTGACTTGGTGGCCGAGGTCAGCCTCTTGCGCGGACGCTTCGCGGCCAGTTCAAAAGCGTATTTCAGGACCCGGTCCACACCGATCCGGCTCATGACAGTCTCCTGCAGGACCACCTCGCGCGGGGTATCGGCAAACATCTTGCCACCGATCGAGGAATATTCGCCTTCGGTATTCTCGCGCACGATCCACATGTCGATGTCGCCAGGCGCACGCCCTGCCAACGGGCAAGGCACTCCGGGCATGAGGCGGGCGGGACGCAGGCTGATATATTGGTCGAACTGGCGGCGGAACTGGATCAGTGATCCCCAAAGCGATACGTGGTCTGGAACGGTTTCGGGCCACCCCACCGCACCGAAAAACAAGGCGTCGTGGGTTTCGATCCTGGATTTCCAGTCGTCGGGCATCATCTGCCCATGCTTCGCGTAATAATCACAGGACGCGAAGTCGAATTCGTCGAAATCAATGCCTATGCCGTGCCGTTTGGCGGCGGCTTCGAGAACGCGGAGCCCCTCCGGAACGACCTCCTTTCCGATGCCATCCCCAGGAATAACTGCGATTTTCAAATGATTGTTCATGGCGCTTCCCAGTCGTTGCGGCCGCGGATTGCAGCGATGACTGCGTCGGTGACCATGCGCGTGGTGGCCTCACCGCCAAGATCGGGCGTGTGCAGCGATGGATCGGCGGTGACGTTTTCAACCGCTTGCATCAGCCGTTCGGCTGCCGGCTTTTCGTTGAGGTGCTCCAGCATCATCGCGGCCGTCCAGAAAGTCGCCACCGGGTTGGCGACGCCCTTGCCGGTGATGTCGAAGGCACTGCCGTGGATCGGCTCGAACATCGATGGCGTGTCCCGTTCGGGGTTCAGATTCGCTGTGGGCGCGACTCCGATCGAACCGGAAAGAGCGGCGGCAAGATCGGAAAGAATATCGGCGTGCAAGTTGGTCGCGACGATCGTATCCAGCGAGGACGGATTCATCACCATGCGTACGGTCATGGCGTCCACCAGCATCTTGTCCCAGGTTACGTCGGGAAATTCTAGTGCGATTTCGGCGGCGATCTCGTCCCAGAGCACCATGCCATGCCGTTGCGCATTGGATTTCGTCACTACGGTCAGCAGCTTGCGTGGGCGGCTTTGCGCCAGCCGGAAGGCAAAGCGCATGATACGCTCAATACCGGCGCGGGTGAAAATCGAGACATCTGTTGCCACTTCCAGCGGCAGGCCCGGGTGGGACCGACCACCCTGTCCTGCATACTCCCCTTCCGAGTTCTCACGAACAATAACCCAGTCGAGCTCTCCGCCGTTCACATGACGAAGCGGCGACCGAATGCCGGGCAGGACCCGGGTCGGGCGGACATTTGCGTACTGATCGAGCGGCTGGCAGATCGACAGGCGCAGTCCCCAGAGGGTCAGGTGATCGGACACATCGGGTGCGCCGACCGCACCGAAGAGGATCGCATCGAAGGCCCGCAACCGATTGGCGCCGTCCTTGGGCATGAATTCGCCCGTGCGTTTGTAGCGATCTGTCGACCAGTCAAAGCTCTCGACCTCGAATTCGAAGTTGCCGTCTCGGCCGGCCAGCGCATCCAGCACCTCCAGGCAAGCATCGACGACTTCCACACCTATCCCGTCGCCGCCGATGGCGGCGATCTTGTGCGTTCTCTTGCTCATGATTTACTCCAGTTCAGAAAAGCAGTCCGGCGGGCATGCGCAACAGCAACACATTCGCCATAAGCCACCAGAAGCCCGTACAGATCGCTATGCCGGCGGCAGACCAGATCAGCCAGACACGAACCGCCGGACGGTCGTAATCCGCGATCGCCATGATCAGTCCGAAAGCAACGAGGCTGGTGGCAAGGAAGCCGATCTCAGGCATAGCAATGACCCACGCCATCATTACCGCGCCGAGTGCCGTCCTGCGGCGGGTGCCGCTATCAAAGGCCGGGTTTGTACTTGCTGGGCCTGCCGGACGGCGGATGTGCTGGACGATCAGCATTGCGGAAAAGACCATCAGGGCGACGGATATGGTTTTCGGAAACACCGAGCCCAATGGCGACATGCTGCCGGCCACGGTGTAGGTCCACACGCCGAGCGCGATGAGGAAGGCGGCGATGACCATTGATGGCAGGTTCCGGGTCTTTCCTTCGGGCTCGATCCCAGCGCCGGCGTCCTCCACCACCGCACCGGCTACCTCGAGCTGGCGACGGCGTTTCGCCTTCCATTCCGACCAGATCGGGAAAAGGAGCGTCAAAAGCGCGACGCAGATGATACCGATGCTGATCGGACGCCCGAAGAACATTTCGGGAATACGGCCGGATGCATTGCCGATGAGCCAGGTCTGCACGAAGCCCTGTTCAGCGATTGAGCCGAGTACCAGACCGAGCACGATCGGCGAAGGCTGAAAGCCATAGCGGTTCAGGATCCAGGCGAGGATCCCGAGCGCGACCATGAGCTGAGAGTCCTCCACGTTGGAATGGATCGCAAAGGAGCCGATGATCGTCAGGAGAGCGACGGTCGGAGCAAGGACGGACTTGGGCACCTTGATGATGGAATTGTAGGCGTAGCGTCCGATCAGAAGTCCCACCGGCAGCATCAGCACCGTGGCTATCAGCAGTCCCCAGATGAAGGTGTAGACCACTGGTGCGTCGGTGGTGAACAGTGTCGGGCCTATCTTGATCCCCTGGACCAGGAGAGCACCCAGGATGATCGCATCCGGCGGTGTTCCCGGAATCCCGAGGACCAGTGTCGGGATAAAGCCACCTCCGACAGTCGCGTTGTTGGCGGCTTCCGTCGCGATGACACCTTCGAGGTTACCCTTGCCGAAGCTTTCAGGCTCGCCCGACGAACGGCGAGCTTCGGAATAGGATACAAGACCTGCAATGGAACCGCCTGCACCCGGCAGAATGCCGATGACGGTACCGATGATGGAGGATCGCAGGATATTGAACTTACTCGCGATCGCCTTGCGCGTGCCTTCCATCAGCCTGAGGCCGCCGGTGGCAGAGGGTTTCAGGTGCGGGTCCGCGGTCGCGACGAGATCGAGGATCACCGGCACGCAATAAAGGCCGATGATTGCAGAAGTCAGATCGATCCCCGACAAGAAACGCTGCATCCCCATGGTGTAGCGAACGTCTCCGCCGACAACGGCAACGCCGACCATCGACAGGAACAGGCCGATACAGGCGCCAATCAGTCCCTTTATCGTATTGCCGACAGACAGGGCCGCAATGAGGGTCAGTCCGAAGACCGCCAGCCAGAAATATTCCGTGGGGCCGAAGGCAAGCGCGACTTTGGCGAGCGGCGGTGCCAGCATCAGGAGTGCAAGCGCTCCGATGATGCCACCGGAAACCGATGCGATGGTTGCCAGCGAAATTGCAAGCCCGCCATCGCCACGCTTGGCCATGGGGAAGCCATCGAACGTCGTCGCGATCGCCGAAGGTGTTCCGGGCGTATTCACAAGGATTGCGGCAAAGGCGCCGCCGTAAATCGCGCCCGTGTAGATCGCGCCGAGGGCAATCAGGCCCGCGGCGGGATCCATGGTGAATGTGAAGGGGACAAGCACGGCCACCGCCATGGTCGCCGAGAGTCCGGGCAGTGCGCCAATCACCGTTCCGAGGACCACGCCGACAAGCGCGAGCATCAGGTTGAACGGGGTCAGGGCGTCCAGAAGGTAGCCGAGAATGTCCATCTTCGCATGCCGTTACTGAATGATACCCAGCGCTTTCGCGCCCTCGGTATATTCCTCGACCCGTTTGGCGACGAAGTCATCCATCTTGTCATAGCCAATGTCGGTCAGAACGAAGCCGCCGTCTTCCATCTTCTTGACGAAATCCGGCTGCGAATTGATCTTCGACACGATGTCGGAAATGCTCTGGCGCAGATCCTCGGGGGTCGAGGCCGGAACCGCAACGCCGCGGTAGGCACCGCCGACGATGTCATAGCCAAGTTCCTTGAAAGTTGGCACGTCGGGGAAGGCGGGCAGACGTTCTTCCGCCGCGACCGCAAGCATCCTGAGCGCATCCCCCTGGCTGATGCCGGAAGTCGCATAGTTGAAACCTGCCATCGTCGAGCCGCCAAGGACCGCGGTGATTGAAGGGCCTGTTCCGGAGAAAGGAACATATGTCGTCACCACGTCAGCCTGACTGTTGAAGCGGATCGCAGCGAGATTGTTCGACGAATTAGAACCCGATCCTGCGAAGGTGACGAGGCCCGGATTGGCCTTGGCGTATTCGATCAGTTCGCCAAGCGTGTTGAATTGGCTTTCCGCGCGCACGAAGATTGCGTCCGGCGTATAGTGGAAATAGTGCACTGGCGTCAGGTCCTCAGTGGCATATCCCACCGAACCGGCAAGCGGCTGAAGCACGGTATGCGGCATGTTGATGCCCATGATTGTGTAGCCGTCGCCCGGTAGCGAATTCAGCTGGGACCAGGCCTGCGCACCGCCCGCGCCGGGCTGATACTGGATGACGACCTGCTGACCGGTTACGTTCTCCCATTCGGACTGCTGGAACCGGGCAGAAATGTCGGATTCCCCGCCTGCATTGAACGGAATAATGTAGGTCATCGGCTTGTTCGGGAAATCCGCCGGCGACTGAGCGGCAGCGGAGCCCGCGGCCCCCAGCAACGCGACAAGAATGGTTGCGACTGTTTTCTTCATGGTTTCCTCCTCTTGGAATGCCGCGCGCGGCACACCGAAAATTGAAGCAGCACGCCGCATAGGCCATGGCCTGCGGACACGATCTGCTTACTACCCTGCGGAAAGGTTAGTTACGCCCAGGGTCCGGTCACTCCTCACAGACCGGCAAAAAGAGCCTAGACTGCTGCTCTAGAATAATTAAATTCAGATTTTGCACTTCATTATTGCGTAGAGGTAATCAATGAATGAGGGCGATCTGGGATTTTTCGTGCTTCTCGCAAGGCATGAAAGCTTCGTTGAGACAGCGCGGGAAATCGGGGTGACGGCATCAGCTGTTAGCCGGAGGCTTGCCCGACTTGAGGAGAGGCTGGGTGTTCGCCTCATGAACCGCACGACACGCAGGGTCAGTCTTACAGGCGAAGGTGAAGCGTATTTCAGGAAGGCGGTTCGCCTGCTGGGCGAGATAGAGGAACTGGAAAACAGCCTCCGTGTGGGACGGGAGCGTCCCAGTGGTCTGCTGCGCATCAACGCCACCTTCGGGTTCAGCCGGGCCTACATAGCGCCGACCGTCGCGGAATTCTCGGACCGGTATCCCGACGTCGACGTGCAGCTGGTGGTGACCGATGCGCCGATGAATATCATCGAGCAGGGCTTCGATCTGAACATCCGGTTCGGCAATCCGCCGACAAGCAACCTGATCCAGCGTCTTCTGCAAAGGAACCGGCGTTTCATGTGTGCTTCCACCTCTTACCTGGAGACGCATGGGGAACCTAAATTATTGAAGGACTTGAAGGATCATGAATGCATCGTGCTCAGGCAGGAGCATGACATCTACGATATCTGGAGGTTCGACGACCTTGGGGGAGAAGCCGTTTCGGCGCGCGTGAACGGCAGACTGAGTTCGAACGACGGCGAGATTGCGCGCGAATGGATGCTGGCAGGCCATGGCATCATGCTCCGGTCAGAGTGGGATATAGCCAGTCATGTGCGGGAAGGTCGCCTACGGGTCGTTCTGCCGGACTATTTCCAGACAGCGAATATCTCGGCCATCTATCCGGAGCGTCACAACCTTACCGCAAAGGTCCGTCTCTTCGTTGACGCTCTTGCCGAGAGGATACAGAAAGCGAATGCAGCCGAACCGTTCCAGATCTCCAGTCAACAGCTCAGTCGCGGGCAATAGGCATCGCGTTGAATGCGGCAACCTGCTACTAATGCAGAAATCGCATGGATCGCAAGGAAGGTCAGTCTATGGATCTGGCGCTGCTTGAGGACTTTCTCGAACTGGCACGTGAAATGAACTTTTCACGCGCGGCCGAAAATCGGAACCTCACCCAACCTGCATTCAGCCGCCGGATCCGCACACTGGAGAGCGCCATCCAGACCCCCCTTGTTGTTCGCACCACGCGGCAGGTTGCCCTGACGCCGGCAGGCAAGGCGTTCCAGTCCCGGGCGGAAGTCATCGTCAGACTGCTTTCCGACGCCCGGCTGGAAGCTCTCGAAGCGGCGGGACAGGCGCAACGTTTCCTCAATCTCGCTGCCACCCATGCCCTGTCCTACACATTCGTACCCCGTTGGCTGATGCAGGTGGCGGGACCTGGCGAAGTCGGCACGCTCAACATGGTTTCGGACACGCATCGCCAATGCACCCGACTGATGGAAAGCGGCGATGTCAATTTCTTCATCTGTCACAGAGGCCCTGTCGGCCCCTCGGTTCTGCCGGAAAGGCAATTCACCTATCATACGATCGGAAGAGACAGTCTTGTCCCGCTTTGTGCTCCGGATTCCGGCGGACACCCAATCTGGAACCTCGAAGCCGGTCTGCCGGACATCCCGTTCATATCCTATGCGGCCGCCTCAGGGCTGCACACCATCCTGGAATCCTACTGGACAGTTTACGGACGCCCGCCCTTTCATGTTGCCATGAGCTCCGTTCTAGCCTCGGCCAATCTTGAAATGGCAAAAGAAGGTCAGGGCGTCGCCTTCCTTCCGCTTTCGCTGGCAGAGCCTGAACTCTCCCGTGGAAGTCTGGTGCGGTGCGCAAGGAAAGACAGTGACATCCTGGTTGAGGTCGTTATCTACCGCCCTCGTTCGCGCCTGTCTGCGCACAGCGAAGTATTCTGGCAGAAAACGGTGAGTACCGGCGTTATGTGATTTATGCAATTTTTGCATAATTATACCCGGAAACGGCATTGGCCGGTTGAAGCGGTCTTCGTCTAATTTTCCAGTCGACACCAACGCATGCAGCAAAACAGGAAAACACCAATGCGGATCGTCGACATCTGTGAGGTCACGAAACCGATCTCCTCACCAATTCGGAACGCCTATATCGATTTCAGCAAAATGACAGCAAGTCTTGTGGCCGTTGTGACCGATGTCGTCCGGGACGGACACCGGGTCGTGGGCTACGGCTTCAACTCCAACGGCCGTTACGGACAAGGTGGTCTCATCCGTGAGCGTTTTCGCGGCCGCGTGCTTGAAGCCGAACCAGCGTCGCTTTTGAACGACGAAGGAACGAACCTGGACGCCCACCGGATCTGGGCTGCAATGATGCAGAACGAAAAGCCTGGTGGACACGGAGAGCGCTCGGTCGCGGTCGGCACGATCGACATGGCTGTTTGGGACGCGATCGCCAAGATCGAAAGCAAGCCGCTGTTCCGCCTGCTCGCCGAGCGAAAGGGCGTAGAGGCCAATCCGCGCGTATTCGTCTATGCCGCCGGCGGATATTACTACCCCGGCAAGGATGACAGTGCCTTGCGCAAGGAGATGCGCGGTTATCTCGACCGCGGCTACAACGTGGTCAAAATGAAGATCGGCGGGGCCACGCTGGCGGAAGACCAGCGCCGGATCGAAGCGGTGCTTGCTGAAATTGACGGCGAGGCCCAGCTCGCCGTGGACGCAAACGGGCGATTTGACCTTGAAACCGCCATCGCCTACGCAAAGATGCTGAGGCAATATCCGTTGTTCTGGTACGAGGAAATCGGCGACCCTCTCGACTATCAGCTACAGGCCGCGATGCCGGAATTCTATCCTGGCCCCATGGCAACGGGCGAAAACCTGTTCTCGCATCAGGATGCCCGCAATCTGATCCGCTATGGCGGGATGCGGCCGGATCGGGACTGGCTTCAGTTCGATTGCGCCCTTTCCTACGGCCTTGTGGAGTATCTGCGCACCCTTGATGTGCTTGATGAGCTTGGCTGGTCACCGTCGCGCTGTATTCCCCACGGCGGACACCAGATGTCGCTCAACATCGCGGCGGGGCTGGGGCTTGGAGGCAATGAAAGTTACCCGGATCTGTTCCAGCCCTATGGAGGCTTTCCGGATGGCGTTGCGGTTTCAGATGGCCATATCGTGATGCCCGAACTCCCAGGTATCGGATTTGAAGGCAAATCGGACCTGATAAAGGTGATGCACGACCTGGCACGTTAAATTTTCTCAACTGCACACTGGCGCGGTCTTCAGACTTGGTTTGACATTGCCACAATCTCTAAGCATGGCAATCGGTTGCTACCGCGCATTGTTAACAACGCATACCTTGGGGAGAGTCATGAAAAATGTCCGCTCTGAATACTAAGAGCAACAGACCATAATGTCCGGAATGGGGGCCCTGATCTGATTTGCAGCTCTTCACACTTACAGTCGGAATTGCAGACTCTCCAACTATTCAAGAGCTCAACGAAATTTCCAGGTTGGTTGGTTGAAATCGTTCCACCTGGGCGCAGCTACGAAGTCGCGTGAACTTTTGAAGGTGCTCAATCTAAAATAGTATGGCAACCTAAGTGCGTTGAATGTGACGGTTCCGTCAGGAGGCCAGAAATGTTGAACCAATTCGTTCGCCAAACCATGCAAGGTGGTATTGTTGCGCTGAGTGTGAGCGCATCGAGCGTGGCATTTGCCCAAGACATACCCCGTGATGGATCTGTTCTTCCGTTGCCACCTGCGCCATTCGAAGGGACGATTACGGAGACGTTCGAAGGTTCGACGCAGGATTATCCGCAACCCGTCACACCTCCTGAAGGTGCTCCCAACGTTCTAGTGGTTCTCATCGATGATCTCGGTTTCGGACAACCAGGCACGTTCGGTGGCCCGATCCCAACCCCTGCAATGGATGCTTTGGCAGATGAGGGACTCCGCTACACACGGTTTCATACTACTGCCATCTGCTCCCCCACACGCGCGGCGCTGCTGACTGGACGCAATCATCACCAGAGTGGCTTCGGTACGATCACGGAGCTGTCCACCGGATATCCGGGATACAACAGCATATGGCCACGCTCATCCGGTACGATTGCGGAGATCCTCAAGGATCAAGGCTACTCCACTGCAGCCTTCGGTAAATGGCACAACACACCAGATTGGGAGACTTCACCAATAGGGCCGTTTGATCGCTGGCCCACTGGTCTGGGTTTTGAATACTGGTACGGTTTCCAGGGTGGAGAAACTAGCCAGTGGGAGCCTCAACTTTTTCGCAACACCACGCCCGTTGAGCCCGTAACGCGCCCGGAAGACGGTTACAATCTCAACGTCGATTTGGTCGACGATGCGATCGCATGGCTGGACCGCCAAAATTCGATTGCACCAGACAAGCCCTTCTTTCTTTATTTCGCGCCAGGAGCCGTCCACGCCCCCCTGCATGTCAGCAAAGACTGGATCGAAAAGTTTTCTGGTAAGTTCGATCAGGGATGGGACGCGGTACGCGAACAGACCCTGTCTAAACAAAAAGACATGGGACTCGTCCCCGCGAACACGGAGCTGACACCGAGACCGGATGAAATCGCTGCATGGGACTCGCTTGACGCGGATGCCCAAACTCTTTTCAGCAGGCACCAGGAAGTGTTCGCCGGTTTTCTTGCCCAAACGGACCATGAGATAGGCAGGTTGATCGAGAAAGTTCGATCAACACCTGAGGGCGACAACACGCTGATCATCCTCGTGGCAGGCGACAACGGGCCGAGCGCAGAAGGCAGTGTCACTGGTACTCTCAACAATATGATGACCCAGAATGGCATACCGGACACGGTAGATGCGCAGTTGCCGGAGATCGACGAAATCGGCGGCCCGCTGCACGAAAACCATTACCCCGTTGGCTGGGCGTGGGCAGGGTCTTCCCCGTTTCAGTGGATGAAGCGCGTGCCCTCCCATTTCGGTGGAACCCGGAACGGCATGATCGTTAGCTGGCCCAGTCGAATTTCAGACAGTGGAGGAATCCGGACGCAGTTTCATCATGTCGTGGACATCGCCCCGACCATCTTGGAGGCCGTCGGCGTTCCGGAGCCCAAGGTCGTGAACGGAACAGAGCAGACACCCATGGCGGGTGTCAGTATGGATTACAGCTTCGCCGATGCTGCGGCACCTGGCACCCGACAGACCCAGTATTTCGAAACCGGCGGCCATAGAGCGCTCTATCATGACGGCTGGGTCGCCGCCTCGTTCCATGGCGCTCCATGGGTACTCACAGGCTCGGTGGGGTTCGAAGACAGCGTCTGGGAACTCTACAACATCGAGGAAGACTTTTCGCAAGCGCATGATCTAGCCGCCGAGAACCCTGAAAAGCTGGCCGAACTTCAGGCACTCTTCGACGAGGAGGCGCAAAAATTCGATGTCTACCCTCTGGACGACCGCTTTGCCGAGCGTGCGACAAACCCTGAGCGGCCTTCGGTCACGAAGGGCCGAAAAGTGTTCACATACACCTCCGGCACAGTCCGCGTGCCTGAGGGTAGCGCTGCTCCAGCCTACCAGCGTTCTCATACGATCACTGCAGACATCGAAGTGTCTCAAGAAGGCGCTAGTGGCGTGCTAATTGCCAACGGCGGCTCCTCTGCGGGCTATACGCTCTACCTCGACAGTGGCGTTCCGGTCTATGAGTTCAACTTTTTCGGCAAAGAACGATACCGTGTCGCCGGAGAAACGCCACTCGAACCTGGCACTCACAGCGTGAAGATGGTCTACGAACAGGCACCGTTTAACCCGGGGAAGGAAGTCACGGGTGGGACCGCAACCCTACTTGTTGATGGAAATGAGGTCGCGACTGGAGAGGTAACGATGGTCATTCCCGCGCGATACTCGGCAACGGAAACCTTGGACATAGGCATGGATCTTGGATCAACGGTTTCTCGTGCCTACGAAAAAGAAGCCCCTTTCCCGTTCAGCGGCACCATCAATAAGGTGACCGTAGAACTTCAATAACTTGATGGTGGTCGGTGATCGCATGCGCTTCAACATAGCGAGTGACGAACCTTAGCAAATGTGGGTGATTTCACTTTAGAGCGACTTTCCTACATCCCGTCTGCCTGTCTTTAGTGTGAAAAATAAAGTTCGCTACGACTGCATTGCGGAAGCAGACAAGTTCTCCAGAAATCCTGTCGCGAACTTGACATCAAATACAAGCTGCCATTTTCCCTATAGTTTCAACTGTCTCAAAAAATTTCTCAATGAAAAGACTCTGTCATTTTGCCTGCGTATTTTTCGCATGTGTGTGTGTCTGGAGCTTCGAATGGCTCTAGATTTGACAACCCGTCGGTTGCAGTTAACCCAAGTTCGCTCCGAGGACTGGGAAGAGTATTATCCGATCATATCTGCTCCAGAGACATCGGCACACTCCGACTTACCTCGCGCGCCAACCGAAAAACGTGCAAGAGGATTTGTGGACTGGATGGTTCGCTTATCTCAGCAAAGCAAGGGTTTCGCCTGGATGGTACGTGACGTCGAGACCCGCGAACTCCTTGGCTGCATTCGCTTGAACTCAATCGACAAACGGGCGTCAATAGCAGTCATCGGCTACGAGTTCGGCAAGCCTTTTTGGGGGAATGGATACGCTACAGAAACGCTGATCGCAGTCACCAAACATTGCCACCAGGTAATGAACCTCTACCGGCTGGAAGCTTGGACGTTGGCTGGAAACCTAGCCTCAGGCCGCGTTCTAACCAATGCAGGATTTCGATACGAGGGAACTCAAAGGCGGAAAATGATCATAGGGCGCCAGCGCTTCGACATGCGGCTATTCGGGCGATTGGCAGATGATTGACGCAACAATTTCTCTGACACGGGCATTTTGCGTAGAAACGAACGTGTAGCCCGAGTTTGAGCGACCCAAGCCGTCAGTCACCCTCGACGACAATCTCTCTGTGCAACTTGGCAGCCCCCAACAGACTATCAGTTGGTGCAGCTGAGCGGTCTAGCGCCTCGAAAAATGTTGAGTGATCGTCCGGAGCCAGTACTGTCCTTTCATGAGCTGCAATGACATCTTGCGCGCGCAAGAATGCCGCAGTGGTCACGAAGGTGCTGAGACCCATTCCCGAAAGTTCTGCCGCCTTCATAATAGCCACCTTTATGAATGGTTTTGTGCGGATATACAGCCTGGCATCGCTCTTCTCTTGCAGAGAAGTTGCACGATCCGTTGCTTCCGTCATCTCCGTCTCCTTTTCGCGCATCGAGTGAATGGGATTTTCCAGAAAACCGCATGTCAAACGGCTGGACACTTCAAGATCTGGATTGCAGTTCGCAAAAGCACTGGATCAACAAGTTGCAAAGTTAGTTTGACGATCCGTCCGCTGTGTCCAACGGAGTGTTGGTCCTAAAGGTCAGTTCTGAGGCATCGACAAACTTCCATGCCCTTTCTCCAGATTTTCGCGATTTCCTGAACGAGGCGGCTCTCCAGGTTCCGAGCAGCCTTTCGAGACCATCAATCAGAACCAGCTGACAGAACGCATAAATCGTCAAACCACCGAGACCAATCCAACAAACCACAGTCGGCTCCAAAACCCCGTGGAACAAAAGAAAAGCTGCAAAAAGAGGCAGGACAAGCGCGCATAAGGATATGACTTTGCTTCTGACCACATTCCGTTTCCAGAATTGAAGAATTTCCTCTTCGCTCAGGATCCTTCGCTTCTTTCTGTAGAAAGCGAGCCCACCAAACAAACCGTCGCTGCTATCGTTTTCGGAATTCTCAGAGAACTTCTGATTGAGTTTTGTTAGAAGTGCTTCAGAAATCACTTCTGCCTTTTCATTTTTCATAGAGATCTCACAAGACCGTATTAAATATTCGCCTCAGCTCTTTATCGCCGAAGTCTCTTCCCGAAATTACCTCTTCATATACAAATCGAATTAATTTGGCTTTCCTCTCAAGTGGCGGCTCCAAATCATTCATTTGCGCAAATTTTTCCACAGCAAGAACAGCGGCTTCGACAAGCTCGCCATTCATCTCACTTTTTATCTGTCCCTCACCCAGCAAGAGCCATGCTGGCGACACATCGTATTCCTCGCAAATCCTGGAGACCAAGCCGACAGGAACCGGCGAAGCCCCGCGTTCGTAGTTCTTGTAGGAGCTCTGGGAAACACCGAGTTTTTCCGCAAACGGGATTTGCGAATATCCGGCACTTTCTCGAACAACCGCTAATCGTTTGCCAATTTCAGACACTTCAGGGTTGACCTCGGTACAGATTTTTGTACTAAGTAGGAAATGATAGCTTCCTACGTTGCTAAAGCTAAGTTTTTCATACCAGTGGAGAAAATTCGATACAATGGCTCTGGGATTGGAATCAATTAAAGAACTGGCAGACCGGACAGGTTGGCCAATAAGCCGTATTCGCAAGCTCGTTGAAAATCGCGAACTGCGACACGTAAGGATTGGTGGTGGAATTTTCATTCCAGATGGCGCAATCGAGGAATTCATCAAGAATAATACGATACCGCCAATCGGCGAAACGGCGGCCCACACTACTTCTAGAGCTTGAGGGCATTGGTGGCTGCAATGACCCATTCGCAGAAACACACAAGGTCTATAAAGCTGGCTGTCAGCAGATCTACCGCCGCCGACATGCTGGACATTTCACCAACAACTTTCGACACGTGGGTCGGTCGCGGCTGGATGCCAAGAGGGTATAAGATTGGTGGACTAAGAAGGTGGTTTGTCGATGACCTCCGATCGAGCCTTCATGACCTGACCGAAGCGACGGCAACTGCAGAAGATGAAGACGCCGAAAATCCGTTCGACTATGCCGTCGGCTAGTCGAAAAAAGATACCCTTTAAATATTGTTCGGCAGATGTCGATCGGCACGGCAACGTCCGGTTTTATCTGCGTCGGCCAGGCTTGCCCAAATACCGTATGCAGTCCGCATTCCTCGACGCGAAGGGCAATATCACAGAGGTATTCGTCGCCGAGTATCATCGGGTTATGGCAGGCAACGTCAACCAACCAGCAGCCAAGAAGGCTGGTGACTGGGAGCCAGGTTCAATTGGCTGGCTATTTGCCCAGTATCAGCGATCCAAGACGTTTCAACAGCAGGATCAGACCACTCAACGAGACAAGTACAGCGTCTTGGGGCGCTATTGCGCGGCAGTCGGCCACCTGCCGTTCCAGAAGCTAAGAAAGTCCGATGTAGAAGCCAGTCAAATGAAACGCCGTGAAACACCCGCGGCAGCGGACAAACTCGTAAAATATCTGAAAGCCCTCTTTAATTGGGCGATGAAAGACGTTGATCTCATGGCGCGGTTTCCGTTGCCACGAAATCCAGCTGAAGGCATTTCGAAGATCAACCGCTCAGACGGATTTCATACCTGGTCCGCAAGCGAAATAGCGACGTTCCGGGAACATTACCCTATCGGCACCACAGCCCGTTTGGCGTTCGAGCTACTCTATAACCTGGGAGTTCGCAGGTCAGATTTGGTTCAGCTCGGTCCGGACAACCTTGATGGCGACACAATCAAGCTGGTGCCGCAGAAAGGAAGCAAGAATGAATTGCTTGTCTTGCCAATCACAAGAGCCCTCATGGACGCGCTCCGCGGCGTCCCAGAAGGCCAAGATACCTTTCTGACGACAGAGTACGGAAAGCCTTTCAGTTCAAACGGATTTGGCAACAAAATGCGGGACTGGTGCGATGCGGCTGGCCTGAAACACTGTTCGTCACATGGCCTCAGAAAGTCCGCAGCAACGGTGCTGGCGGAAGCCGGTGCCAGCGAATACCAGCTTATGGCCGTCTTCGGATGGAGCGATTCCAAAACTGCCCGGATCTACACCAAAACGGCGGAACAGAAACGGCTGGCGAAGTCCGCGTTCGATCGCCTGGAAATATCAACGGAACGCAAAAATGTCCCACTTTCTTCCTCCGTCAAAGCCAGTGGGACAAAAAGAGGAAAAAATGCAGGAAAATCAACACCCCAAAAGTGGAGTGGTGGGCCCGGAGGGACTCGAACCCCCAACCAATCCGTTATGAGCGGACGGCTCTAACCAATTGAGCTACAGGCCCACGGCAGGGCGAAGCCTTTGCAAGGCCCTGCGTCTGGTTCCCTATACCATGGCCAATCTCCGGGGCAAGTGCTTTGCAACGGCAGGGTGAAAAAGGTTGGGAAACTGGCGCGGTGGAAGCGTTTCTCAAGAGGTCTGGATCGCCTTGATGGAAAAAGCGGTTCCGTTCGCCTGCGCCATCGGGTCTAAATGAGGCAGCCGGGCCTTTGACGAGTCGCCCGGGGAACAGACCTGCCAAACTCGCCCGCCGGAGCCACCATGCGATCACCGCTTCTCACCGCCACGCTGAGTGTCCTGCTTGTGTGCATGATCGGTTGGCTGCTGGTGGTCGGGCGGTCCCTCATCCTGCCGTTCGTGATCGCGCTGATCGTCTGGTACATGATCAACTCGCTGGCACATGTCTTTGCGCATATTCCGCTTGGCCGCTGGCGCCTGCCCCGTTTGGTGTCGTTTTCACTGGCACTGCTGACGATCTTCTTTGCCAGCACCGTGGTGCTCGACATCGTGACCGTCAATCTCACCCAGCTTGCACTGGACGCACCAACCTATCAGCGGCGGCTGGAAGAACTCTTCACCCAGGCATCCACCCAACTGCACCTTAATGATCCGATCGAGTTGAAGGACCTTCTGCCCGATTCCATCGTGCCGCGCATGGTGACCGCGGGGGCGAGCCTGGTGACGACGCTGGCCGGGTCGGCCAGTCTTGTGTTCATCTACGTCCTGTTCCTGGTGCTCGAGCAGTCGACATTCGACCGCAAGTTCGAACGCCTGTTTCCTTCGCCCGAGCGGGCTGAAGCCGCGTTTGCCATGCGGGCCGAGATCAACCGCTTGATCATGCATTATTTCTCGATCAAGACCGCCGTCTCCGTTGCCACGGGCGTTTTGACCAGCCTTGTTCTGATCGCCATCGGCCTGCCTTACGCGGCCTTGTTCGGCTTCATCGCCTTTCTGCTCAACTACATTCCAACCATCGGTTCGCTGATCGGCGTGATCTTTCCCAGCCTCTTGGCGGTGGTCTATTACGACACGCTCGGTCCCTTCATCGCGATTGCGACGGGCCTCGGCCTCATCCAGTTCACCATCGGCAATCTGGTCGAACCGCGCCTGATGGGATCCAACCTCAATCTGTCAGGCCTCGTCATCATGTTGTCGCTGGCCTTCTGGGGGGCGATCTGGGGTGTTGTCGGCATGGTTCTGTGCGTCCCGCTGACGGTGATGATCGTGATCGTCTGCGCCCGTTTCGAAGGTTCCAGGCCGATTGCGATTCTGTTGTCGCAGACCGGCGAGGTCGGCGGCCTGTCGGGCAAGACCGGCACCACGGGCTAGGCCTCCGGGGAAGATTTTCAAACAACCTTCGAGGACATCTGCCGGGTTTTCCCGATGAACGGCAGATGAACACAACCGTCATTACGCCGCCGCAATCACAAGCGAGTGTCCGGCCATCGAACAAACTGTTTCCATCAAGGATAAGTTCATATGAATGCCCCTCTTTTCCCCTCCGTCTCCCTGCTGCGCAAGGCTGTTCTGGCCGCTGGCCTCAGTGCCGCGCTCGTGAGTGCCGCACCGGCTGTCGCGCAGGATTCCCCGGCGCCGGCCGGCACGATCACCATGCAGGGCCGCGGTGCAGTTTCCGTTGCCCCCGACATGGCCGTCATTTCCGCAAGCGTCGTCACCACCGGCAAATCCACTGCCGATGTTCTGGCTGAAAACAGCGCCGCAATCGCCAAGGTCATTGAAGCGGTGAAAGCAAACGGCATCGAAGCCAAGGACATCCAGACCAAGGGGTTCGGCATCTACCCGCGCTACGATCACTCCAAGAACTCCAGCAGCCAGCCGGATATTGCCGGTTATGAGGTTCGCAACGGTGTTGAGGTCAAGATCCGCGATCTGGCCAAGCTTGGCGGGCTGTTGACGCTTGTCGTCGAAAGCGGTGCAAACTCGGTCGATTCCATCCGCTTTGAAGTCAGCAATGCCGACGAGATACTGGATGAAGCCCGCAAGAAGGCCGTCGAGGACGCTCGGCACAAGGCAGGCATCTTTGCAGCCGCTGCCGGTGTCGATCTCGGCACCATTGCCGACATCACGGAAACCGGCACCGAAATGCCCCGTCCCTACATGATGCGCGCCGAGGGCATGATGATGGCCAAGTCCGCCGATGTGCCGATCGAGGCGGGCGAGGAAACCATCAGCGCGAATGTCACCATCCGCTGGACGCTGAAGTAACCACGCGCCGGAAACAAAAAAACCGGGGCCTGGTTTCCAGGCCCCGGTTTTCTTTTGTCCAAAACTTCGTTCACCGGTCAGCGGGTCGCCGGGTTCCGTCACAGGTTCCGGTGCCAAACCTGCATCGGCTTGTCGGTTTCTTCGTTCTCGCCGACATCGCGCCAGGGAAACGTCACGACGACACCCTCCAGCTTTTCGTAACCGCGCTTGCGCCAGAACGGATCGAGCGGGGCGTAGTCCGCCGGCTTCAGCGGGTGCGTGTCCGGGCGGATCACCGCACAGAAGGCTGCTTCACCGAAACCGAGCCGCCTGGCGTGCGCTTCGCGCTCGTCAAAAAAGCGATGGCCGATGCCCTGGCCACGGTAGGCAGGATCCAGAACGGATTCGGCCATGTAGAAGACGTTTTCCGGATCCAGTCCCTGCTTGAGGAAAGGGGTCTTGAAAGCCTCCAGTTCGGCACCGAGAGGCTCACCTGTCGCCGCGCCAACCAGCCGGCTGCCGTCATATGCACCGACAATCACCGCCCCCTCCGTCCGGGCATAGCGTTGCAGGTATCCGGCCTCGTACTCCAGAGACCCCTCATAGAGATATGGCCAGCTGCGGAAGACGGATATCCTCAGGCGCGCAAGATCGTTCAGCGCAGCTGTCAACTCCTCGCCCGTCAGCGTTCTGATCTCAGCTGGCATGATGCCTCCCGTCCTTCAAAAACCGCCTGACCGCTGGGCACAGGTCTGTTTGTTCCAATTGTCGCAAAACCGCCTGGACCTGTTACCAAATAGTACAAATCCCCGATACCTCTGCCTGCACTGGCATGGCACTAATATTTGGCATTTCTTTTATTTGCGAGGAGCCAAAGCGCGCCATGTCCACGACACAGCCAGCGTCCTACAGTCCGATCCATATCATTCTGCACTGGGCGATCGCCGCCCTGATCCTGTTTCAGCTGATCTTCGGCGAAAGCATGGGCGATCTCAAACACGTGCTGCGCGACGGCGGCGTGCCGGATGCGGCAACCGCCTTTCTGGCCAACGCCCACATCTGGGTTGGCATTGCCGTTCTGGCCTTGACTGTCATTCGTCTTCTGGTGCGGGCAAAATTCGGCGTCCCTGCCCCGCTCCCCACTTCAAGAGTCCAGGAACTGGCCGCCAGGGGTGTCCACGGCCTGCTCTATCTGCTCATGTTGCTGGCACCGATCACCGGACTTCTTGCCTGGTACGGCGGCATCCACACTGCGGAAGAAATCCACGAATTGAGCAAGCCGTTCTTCATCGTGCTGATCGCACTGCATGTGCTGGGAGCGCTCTACCATCATATTGCCCTGAAGGATGGCATCATGATGCGGATGGTATCTTCCCGGCACTAGCCGAAACAGAAAAGGCTCCGGCAATCTCGCAAGCCGGAGCCTTCTTATTCAAGCCGGATGACTTAATCGCGTGCTTCCAGCCACACGCGCGCAGCGTCCATGTCGTTGCCGGTAAAGCCTTCCGCCAGTTTCTGCCCCACGACGGCACCAAACTTGTAGCCATGTCCGGAACAGGCCGAGACGACAGTGGTCTTGCCTTCGCTCATTGCAAAGAAATGCTCGTCTGAGGTGAAGGTGTAGGCACAGGTGACGACGTCATCGACGCGGTATTCCTTGATCCGGCCGAACGGCGGAGAGAAATAGTCGCGCAGGGTCTCGCCTTCGCCTGCAACCGGCGTCCGATCCTGGTTCGGCGGAGCCTTGTACTTGTGAATACCCGCCCCGAACTTGAGGCCGGTTCCGGCGACCGGAGGCAGGATGTAACCGTCGATCGGCCCGCCCGGATCGAGAATCGCCGGCGATCGTTCCCAGGCCTCGCGCAGATCCTCAGGCGGCGTCAGATAGACAACCGCGGTCCGGTAAGTCGTCAGGCTGATGTCCAGCTTCGGGAAGAGCCCCAGCGTCCAGGCACCGGCCGTCACGATCACATGCTCTCCGGAGACCGTGCTGCCATCGGCAAGGCTCACCGTGCCCGCGGATGTGTCGACGGCAGTCACCTGTGCGTTTTCGCGCACATCAGCTCCCTTGGCGATCAGCCAGTCGCGCACCCCGGCTGCAATTTTCTGGCACAGCAGAACGCCGCCCTCGTCGCTGACTGCGCCATAACGGATCGTCGACGGATCAACGAAGGGAAACCGTTTCGCCGTTTCTTCCGGTGTCAGGTCCTCGAACGGATAACCGCCCTCGACCAGACCGTCCCGATAGACCTCGCCGCCATCGCCCGGTTCCTGCGACAACAGCATGAATCCCGTTTCGGCGAGGTGCTTCTCACCCAGGTCGTCCCACATCTCGTCCCATGCCGCGTAGGCATCGCCGATGCGGCGCTGATAGCCGCCCTGGCCGCCATAGGCCCGGCGGATGATACGGTGCTGGTCACCGGAGGCCGAAAGCGGGTTGGGGATTGGCCCCTGTTCCAGAAGCGTGACGGGCACACCTCGTTTTGTCAGGGCCCAAGCGGTGGAAAGTCCGGAAATACCGGCTCCAACAATCACAACTGTCATGAATTCTGTCCTGCGGAATGGAGGGCCAGATTATCTGCCTGTCCGGCGAGCGCAAGAGACGTTCTGACGCAAACCGCGCATGACGGTTATGTATTTTCGGTTGCCGTAAAGGGAGAAGCCGCTACGCTCCGTTCCGATAGGCTCAGGCCGATCGTGATCAGGGTGCGGGAGGACAAGCCGTGCTGGAAAATAACATGTCGGAAGAACAGCCTCTGGCCAGCCGCCGCCTCGCCGAGTTCCCGGATTGGGGCTATCTTTTGCGGGAATTCTACGAGGCCTACCGGTTCCTCTCGTCCGGTGGCAGCGACAAGATCCGGGCACATCAGCGCGCGGTGCGCGAGGCAATTGGACGGGTGCTGAAATCCGATCCGGAAATGCGCTTCGATGCCCCGGCCCACAAACCCGTGACGGCACATCTCCGGCGTGCCCTTGACGAGGGCAAGCAGGAGCGAACCGCTCCGCTGGTGCGCGCCATCGAAAGTGTCCGGGACCATCTCATCTGGCAGTATGGCTACGAGAAAGTGCCGCGCGGCCTCGACAAGACGTATGCCTACGCGGAAATCTGCGGACCGAACGGACCGGTTCTGACGACGGACGTCATTCTGGGCCTGGTCCTGTTCGCACCGGGCTGTACATATCCGGCCCACGCTCACAGCGGCATATCGGAAAGCTATATCTGCGTTTCAGGAGCGGTTTCGGAAAATCACCAGGGGGTCTATGCCCCCGGTTCGATGATCTTCAACCCGCCGGAGCATATGCACCGGATCACCGTGTCCAAGCTGGAGCCGGCACTTCTGGCCTGGGCCTGGATCGGCCCGCCGGAACGCCTCGCCAACCAGAAGATGGTCTTCAGCCGCAAGAAGGGGTGAGAGACCTCCTCCCCTGTCGACGTCAGACGATATCCCGCCGGATCGTGATCTCCGCCTTTTCCAGCCCGTCCGGCGAAAGCCAGACGGGCTCTGCAATCAGTTTTTCGCAGAAGATCCCCAGTTCGGGAAATGTCAGCCCCATCGAATGGGCCAACGCAACCCGGTCACCCGGCTTCGGGTTGAGCCCGCAGCAGATCTCCCGTGTGCCCATCTTCAGGTGATGGGCAATGTCCCACTCCAGCACCACACCCTGATGCCGTGTCACCACCCAGCAGTGCATGTCGTCGCAGCTGCCGTTCTTTTCTTGCGGGAAAAAGTATCCGGTCACGTAACCGGCTTCGAAGCCGGCGGCACGCAGGCTGGCGATCAGGTAGGTGTTGATGTCGACGCAGGACCCTTCGGTCAGCCCGCACGACAGATAGGGCACTTCTTCACACCCCTCGTTGAAACGAACCTGAGGATGGGCATAGCGGAACTTTTCGGCCGCCGCGTTGACGAGCGCCTGAATGGCGGCGTGACCGTCGGGCTGACTGTCGGCAATGTTGATCGCATCATAGACGAGATCTTGAGCTGCCCGGGTAAAACGGTTGCGCAGTGGCGCAAACACTGCATCAGGATAGCCCGACCCTTCGTCGCGGTATTCGTAATTCACCACAACGTCTGCCCCGGGTTCCACCGACACCACGGCCACCATCTGGCCGGTAGTGATTTCTCCGGCCAGGCCCAGCTGTCCGCCCCTGATCTCGAAACCGACCGGCATCTGGTGCGGCGTCGGCAAGCCGACCGGCACCAGCAGCTTGTGGCGAGCCTCATCGGCTCTGACCGTGACAGAAACGTTCGTACGCATTGTCACTCCCTCAAAAGATCAGCTGGAAAACAAGACCGGACAGCACCGCACCCGCAAATCCCAGACCGATGTAAGCAGCAAAGACCTGCGGCCTGACCAGTGACCAGACGGCAGCCATTGCCGGGATCGAGCTGACAGCGCCCGCAATCATGAACGCCATCGCGGCACCGGCGCTCATGCCCTGGTCCATCAGACCAGCCAGAAGTGGCGGCGCCACGTAGCTGTTGAGATAGGCAGGCATGCCGATCAAAGCGGACAGAAGAATTGCCCCCAGCCCGTCGCCGCCAACAGCCTGCGCAATCAGGTCTGCGGGGACATAGGTGACGAGAGCTGCTTCCAGCACATACGCCAGTGCCAGCCACTTGATCAGAAACAGTGCATTGGCTTTCAGTTCGACCCGGAACTTGTCGGTGCGCTCAGTCTCTTTCCAGATTTGCCAGACCGGCCGCCCTGTCTTCGCAGAAGCGCCACAGCCGCAGCCACCGGTCGCCGCCCCGATTTTCACCGGATTGGCCAGAAAGCCGCTACGCAGCGCAAGTGCGACGGAAAAACCGCCGAAAAGACCCAGCGCCACCGCAAAGACCGCCTTGCCGACGGCAAAGGGCCATCCCAGTGCAGCAGCAGTGATCAGCAGTGTCGGCGGGTCAATCAAGGGAGAGGACAGCCAGAACGCCATGATGGCTGACAACGGCGCACCAACCGCCAGAAGACCGGCAATGAAGGGGATGACTTCACAGGAACAGAACGGTGCAAGACCACCAAACAGGGCTGCGAGAAAGATTGCCTGTGTCTCGCGTCCCTCGAACGCACGTCCGACAAACGCCTCTGCGCCGGCCGCCTTTAGCCAGGCGATCAAAGCAACGGCAAAAGCAATATACGGCAATGTTCCTGCGAAGGCGGAGAGCGCGAAGGTTACGAAAGCGACGAAGTGCGGCTGGTCCAGCAACAGCACCAGCAACGGACCGCCGACGACAATCGTCCAGGTCGACAGAAGGTATTTCGAAACGGCGAGAGACTTCAGGGACCATTTCGAAGCCGGCGTGCTGCAGCAGGCGGTCTTCGGAGCGCAACAGCTTGCGCCGCCGCCACTCGGCTGAAGGTTGTTCATCGCATCAGACATCGGCGGGCTCCTTTTGCGGGGATGGGCACTCACAACCCTTTTCGTCCACGCAGCACTCTTTCAGGATATAACCGGCAAGGTTTTCCAGATGGCCATAGGCTGCCCGGTTGATGACCGAGCGGCCGTCCTTTTCCTGGGACACCAGGCCTGCCGAGGCGAGAAACTTCAGATGATGCGCAAGCGTTGACGCAGGCATGCCCGTGCGGGTCTGAATATCGCCGACCGTCAAACCACCCTGCCCGGCTTTCACCAGGGTCAACACCACCTGCAACCGGGCTTCCGAGCCCAGTGCCGCGAACCCTTGCGCTGCAATTTCCAGATCCATCTGCGCCTCGTTTAATATAACTATATTTCTAGTTATATAGTTTCTTTAGCGCTGTCAATTGCCGCCACAGGCTGAGCAGCCTCCGGATCAGGGGAGGAAACGAGAAGGTGGGTACAGAAGAAGAGCCTTGCTGGCGCTCGAACATTAGGCAGCGACGAAACGCATTACCGTTTCGCAGACATCGCCCTTGAGGGAAACCTGACCGGATGCCGACTGCAATTCCGAACCGAACAGCATGGAGAAGGTCGTCGCATTGGAGACGTTGAAAAAGCTCATGGCCGAGATCAGCCAATGGATCCTCAAAGGCGTCAGGCCATCGCGGAAGACGCCTTCGGCCACCCCTTTTGCATAAATGCCGGCAATTTGGGAAATCGCCGCTTCGTTCAGGCTTTTGATCTCGTCCGACTGCTCGAGATAGCGGCCATGATGAATGTTTTCGATCATGACCAGACGGATGAACGCAGGGCTTTCGCGATGGTGATCGAAAGTGAAGGCTACAAGCCTCGACAGTGCATCCCTTGGCGGCAAATGGTTCAGCTCCAGCTGTTCTTCGCCTTTGCGCACCTTCTTGTAGGCCGCTTCCAGAGCCTTGAGGTAGAGGCTCTCCTTGTCGCCGAAATAATAATAGATCATGCGCTTGGATGAGCGCGTCTTGGCCGCGATTTCATCCATGCGCGCACCGGAAAGACCGTTCGCGGAGAATTCCTCCAGGGCGACGGCCAGGATATTCGCACGCACTCCCTCCGGGTCCTGCTTCCAGCGACCCCGCGAAGAATTTTTTTCCGGCAGCTCAGACTCATTGATCGACATGCCTTTTTCTAAACCAGCCCGAGCCGGGTTACCAGTCCAAATTAACCGGACAGTACATTTCGCTTGACTGAATTAACTGGTTAGTACATTTTGAAACTCAGGAGATGCGGTCTCCAGCCATACAGACCCCGAAAACGGGGCTGCCAAATGAGGTTTCTGGGAGGAACCTGGGTGGAAGCAGCAAGCAACATCGTACTGGCCGGCCTGATCGGAAGGGGTATTGCCCGTTCCAGGACGCCGGAAATGCACATGGCCGAAGCAGCAGCACAGAGTCTGCGCGGCGTCTATCGCATTATCGATGTCGATACGCTTCCCGAGAACGAACAGAACCTGAAAGCTATTGTGCACGCGGCCGAAGTGACTGGTTTCAACGGTCTCAACGTGACCTACCCGTTCAAGATGGAAGTGATCCCGCTGCTGGACCAGCTATCGCCCAACGCGGCGGCTGTCGGCTCGGTCAACACCATCGTGTTCCGGGATGGAAAGCGCATTGGCCACAACACCGACCTGTGGGGATTTGCCGAGAGTTTTCGCCAGAACATGATCGGCGTGTCCCTGAAGACGGTGCTTCTCATCGGCGCTGGTGGAGCCGGCGTTGCAGTTGCCCACGCGCTGGCGGATTGCGGTGTCCAGCACCTGAAGATCTTCGACGTCGACACCGTGCGCGTGGAGCAACTTGCCCGGCAGGTCCGCTCAAATCGTCAGGGACTGACCGTGGAACCGGTCACGACCGTTGATGCTGCAAGCTGCGCCAACCTGTCCGGCATCGTCAACGCAAGCCCGGTCGGCATGGCCAAGACACCAGGAACACCGTTCCCGCTCGCGCTGCTCAAGCCCGACATGTGGGTTGCGGACATCGTCTATTTCCCGCTCGAAACTGAACTCCTGGCTGGCGCGAGAAGGCTCGGCTGCCGGGTGCTGCCCGGGTCAGGCATGGCGGTGTTCCAGGCTGTACGGGCCTTTGAACTCTTTACCGGTCGGCGTGCCGATCCGGTCCGAATGAAGGCGACGTTCGACGCCTTCGACGAAATGCCGCGGGAGACCGCGGACGCTTAACCCCTTCCGGTTTCGCATCATCACGAAAGCGGAAATGGTCATTTTGAAAATGTTACGCAAACGGGAGGAAGTCATGCGTTTCAAATTCTCATCCCTGGCAGCTACTGCCCTTCTCACAGTCGGCCTCGCCGCCGCGGCCCAGGCTCAGACTATCCGTCTGGCCCATGTCGACCCGGACGAATGGACCGCCTCCAAGAAAGGTGCTGCCGCTCATATCTTCAAGAACATCGTTGAAGGCGAAACCGATCTGACGGTGGAACTGTTCCCGGCCGGTGCGCTGGGCAACGAAGACGAGCTGGTCGCCCAGGCCCAGGACAACCTGACCCAGGTCGTCCTGGTGTCCGGCGCCATGTCCAAGGCTTGCCCGGCCGCGTCCGTTCTGGACATTCCCTACACCTTCTCTTCGGCAACCATTGCCTGGGACGTGCTGGATGGTGACTTCGGTGATGCACTTGCCGAACACTGCCTTGCACAGACCGGCCTGCGCACGCTGGCTTATGGCGAAACCGGCTTCCGGAACTTCACCAACGGCACTCGCGAAATCCGGACGCCTGCGGACATGGAAGGCCTGAAGTTCCGTGTGCAGCCGATCCCGCTTTACGTGGAAATGGTGAAAGGCCTCGGCGGCGAGCCGACCCCGATCGCCTGGACCGAACTGCCCAACGCGCTTTCCACCGGTGTCGTTGACGGCCAGGAAAACCCGGTCGGCGTGATCTACAACAACGGCCTGCACAAGCTGCAGAAATACATGACCCTCGACGGCCACGTCTACGCCGCCGACTTCATCCTGATCTCCGACGAGTTCTACCAGTCGCTCACTCCGGCCCAGCAGGCCGTGGTTGCCCGTGCGGCGCGCATTGCCGGCAACATGGGCCGTTCCATCCAGCAGTGGAGCACGGCTGAAGGCGTCAACAAGGTTCAGGCAGAAGGCATGCAGGTCTATTCTCCGACCGCTGACGAAATCGCAGCCTTTGCCGAAAAGGCACAGCCGGCGGTTGTTGAATATCTGCGCGGCGAACTCGGTGAAGATGCGGTCTGGATCGACCGCCTGCAGGAATCCGTTGCTGCTGCGAGCCAGTAATCCGGTCAAGGCCCCGGGCGGTTTGCCGCCCGGGGTTCTGGAATGTTGGAAAAGATCAGCTTTTGGCTGTTCAATCAAAGTCAGTTGAATAGCCAAAAGCTGAACAAGCAGGACCTGGAACATGAAAACGGTCAATGAATTTGCCCGGCGCCTCTTTGCGCTTGGAGCCGGCCTGTCGATGGCCCTCGTCTTCGCCATCATCTTCGTCAATTCGCTCCGCCGCTACACGGTCGGTCAGTCGGTATCCTGGGGCGAGGAACTGCCGATCTATCTGACCATCTACGGTGTCATGTTCGGTCTCGCGCTTGCCTATCTGCAGGACAGGCATATCCGCTTCACGGTGCTGACCGATTTTCTCTCCGTCTCCGTTTGTGAAAAACTCTTCGCGGCCGTCGACCTGGTCAGTTTCGCAACCGGAGTGGCCCTCGCCTTCTCCGGACATGCCTTCGCCGTTCGCCGAGGCAACCTTGACGCCTCGGGCCTGAAATCAGCCGGCAACTGGCTTGCGGAAACCACAGGCATCGACTCGCTGGTCTGGGTCGCCAAGGTCGGCACCTGGCAGTATGCGATCGCCATCGGCGGCGCATTGCTGGCCGTGGCCGCCGCTCTCAAGTTCTTTGAACGCATCTCGGCCATCAAGGCGGTGCAGGCATGATCTACGCAATCCTTCTCATCGGGCTCGCCACCGGCGTTCCAATCGCTCTTGCCATCATTGCAGCCTTGCTGGTGTTCATGGGCTATGGCGAAGCACCCTATTCCCTGCGCGTGGTCGCAACGGAAATGTTCAAGGGCATGAACTCCTTCCCCCTGCTTGCCATTCCGTTGTTCGTGCTGGCAGGCGAGGTCATGAACGAAAGCGGCATCACAAGCCGCATCATCGCCTTCGCCAATGTGCTGGTCGGCCGGCTGCGCGCCGGACTGGCGCTCGTCAACATCTGGGCATCGGTGATCTTCGCCGGTCTTTCCGGGTCTGCGGTTGCCGACACATCCGCCATCGGCCGGGTCTTCATTCCGGAGATGGAAAAACACGGCTACTCCCGCCCCTTCGCTGCTGCATTGACGGCGGCCTCCTCCGTGATCGGGCCCATCATCCCGCCATCCATCCCGGTGATCATCTACGCGCTGATCGTCTCCGGCGTTTCGGTGCCGGCTCTGTTCCTTGCCGGCATCATTCCCGGCATTCTGCTGGCGATTTTCCTCTCCGTCTTCGTAATGCTGACCGTGAAGGTCGATCATGGCGATCAGGCGGTAGGGCTGACCGCGGAACCGGCCAGCAAGGCCATTCTCGGCGGGATACTGCCATTGCTGATGCCGGTGTTCGTGGTCGGCTCCATCCTGCTCGGCGTCGTCACACCGACAGAGGCGGCAAGTTTCGCTGTCGCCTATGCGCTTTTCCTCGGCATCTTCGTCTATCGAAACATCAAGCTGTCTTCCCTGCCACGACTTTTCTCCGAAGCCATGCGCGACAGCGCGGTCATCCTGATCATCATTGCCGCGGTCTCTGCCGCCAACTGGCTGCTGACCTACAACCGCGTTCCGAACATGCTGACCGACTGGGTGCTGTTGAATGTGGACAGCAAAACCACGTTCCTGATTGCCACCATTCTCCTGTTCCTGTTCGTCGGACTGTTTCTGGAAGGCATCGCCGCCATGCTGGTGCTGGTGCCCATCTTGCATCCGATTGCGGTCGGCATGGGCGTGGACCCGGTCCACTTCGGCATCCTTGTCATCTTCAACCTGATGATCGGCCTGATCACCCCGCCACTCGGCCTATGTCTGTTCGTCGCCGAAGGCATCGCCCAAGTCGGCATGGCCCGGCTGACCATGGCCATCCTGCCATTCTTCTTCGTTGAAGTGCTGGTGCTGCTCCTCCTCACATTTGTACCGGAAACGGTCATCTGGCTGCCCCGCATAATGGGCTACTGAACCCACGGAAGGTCCCCATGAAAACCGCCATCGCCACAGTCTCCATCGCAGGTGACCTAGCCGAAAAGCTCAGCGCAATCGCGGCTGCAGGCTTCGATGGCGTCGAGATCTTCGAAAACGACTTCCTGGCGTTTGACCGCAGTCCGAAGGACGTCGGCCAGATGGTCCGCGACCATGGCCTGGAGATCTCGCTGTTTCAGCCCTTCCGCGACTTTGAAGGCATGCCCGAGCCACAGCGCAGCCGGACCTTCGCCCGCGCAGAACGCAAGTTCGACCTCATGCAGGAAATGGGCGCGGATCTTGTGCTGATCTGCTCCAACGTATCTCCCATCGCGCTTGGTGGCATAGATCGTGCCGCCGATGATCTTGCAGAGCTGGGTGACCTTGCCGCCAGGAGCGGTATCCGCATCGGCTATGAGGCCCTCGCCTGGGGCCGTTTCGTCAACGATCACCGCGATGCCTGGGAAATCGTGCGCAGAGCCGGCCACCCCAACGTGGGCCTGATCCTGGATTCCTTCCACACCCTGTCGCGCAAGATCGACCCAGATTCGATCCGGGCCATTCCCGGCGACAAGATCTTCTTCGTCCAGCTGGCCGACGCGCCGAACTTCAACATGGACCTGCTCTACTGGAGCCGCCATTTCCGCAACATGCCAGGCGAAGGTGATCTGGACGTGACCGGCTTCATGCGGGCCGTTGCGGCAACAGGTTATGACGGCGTGCTGTCGCTGGAGATCTTCAACGACCAGTTCCGTGGCGGTTCGCCGAAATCGATTGCGGTCGATGGCTACCGCTCCCTGCTCTACCTGATGGACCAGGTCCGACGAACCGAACCTGGCATCCGGATCCCCGTTCCCGAAATGCCCGACAGGGTACCGGTTGCAGGTATCGAGTTCGTTGAATTTGCCGCCGACCGCAAGGAAGCAAACGACTTGTCGGCCATGCTGACGACGCTCGGCTTCCACAAGGCCGGCAAGCACGTCTCCAAGGAGGTCGAACTCTGGCGGCAAGGTGGCATCAACATCGTCATCAACACCGATCCGCGCGGCTTCGCCCATGCGTCCTACATCTCGCATGGCACCAATGTCTGTGACATCGGCCTTAAGGTTGCAGACGCTTCGGCAACTGTTGCCCGTGCCGAGACCCTGGGGGCCAAAACCTTCGAACAGCCAGTCGGTCCGGGCGAATTGAAGATCCCAGCGATCCGCGCTCTCGGCGGCAGCGTCATTCATTTCGTCGACGACAGCAAGGATCTGTCACGGGTGTGGGAAATCGAGTTCGAACCGGTTGGTCACGGTGGGGCAACAGGTGATGCCGGCCTTTTCCGCATCGACCACCTCGCCGAGACGATGAACTATGACGAGATGCTCACCTGGCTTCTGTTTTACCGGTCTATCTTCGACACGGAGAAGACTGCCATGGTGGATGTCATCGACCCGGCAGGCCTCGTCCGCAGCCAGGCCATCGAAAATGATGACGGCAGCCTGCGGATCACGCTCAACGGGGCGGAGAACCGAAGGACCCTAGCCGGGCATTTCATCTCGGAAGGTTTCGGATCGGGTGTGCAGCATATTGCCTTCGAAACCGCCGACATCTTCAAGACAGTGAAGGCACTGCAAGCCAACGGTTTCACCCCGCTGGTGATATCTCCCAACTACTACGACGATCTGGATGCCCGTTTCGGGCTGGAAGAAGACTTCCTCAACGACCTGAAAAACTCGGGCATTCTCTATGACCGGGACGAGAACGGCGAATATTTCCAGCTGTACAGCCCGACCTACGGCGAAGGATTCTTCTTCGAGATCGTTGAACGCCGCGGCGGCTACAAGGGCTATGGCGCCGCCAACGCCCAGTTCCGCCTCGCCGCCCAGAAACGCCATTTCCGCGCGAAGGGCATGCCGGCAAGGTAGGCTGGCCCGCAAAGAACGCGAGGCTGATTGGGGTTATGTTCAATCGAACTCCGCAGCCCCACACACGCAACCTCATCCTGAGGAAGCGCTTCAGCGCTGTCTCGAAGGATGGGCTGCTCGCTCGGAATGTGCCGCCCATCCTTCGAGACGCCGCATTGCGGCTCCTCAGGATGAGGTTTTGGGTTGGTTAGAGCATACGCCCCCCCTACCGCCCGGTTTTCTGTCGCCAGGCTTCGTATTTCTGCACGTTCTCTTCCTTCGTCGGCGGATAGAGACCGATGATCGGCGTTCCGGCCTTTACTTCTTCCAGCACGAAATCCTCAAAGCTCTCCATGCCGGTGCATTCGTCCGCAAGCTCGTCGGCCAGATGTGCAGGGATCACCATGACGCCATCCTTGTCGCCGACCAGAACGTCACCGGGGAAGACCGGAGCATCGCCGCAGGATATCGGGACGTTGATGTCCAGCGCCTCATGCAGGGTCAGGTTGGTCGGAGCTGACGGCTTGGCGTAATAGGCAGGCATGTCGAGTGCGCCGATACCTTCCGCGTCCCGGAAACCACCGTCGGAGACAACACCGGCAGCGCCGCGTAGCGCCAGCCGGGTGATCAGGATGGAACCGGCCGTTGCCGCGCGCGCATCCTTGCGCGCATCCATCACCAGAACGTGGCCCGGCGGGCAGGTTTCCATCGCAACCCGCTGCGGATGGTCCGGATTGCGAAAAACCGTGATCGGATTGCGGTCTTCCCGAGCCGGAATATAGCGCAGCGTGAAAGCCTGACCGACCATGTTTTCGTCTTTCGGAGCTACCGGCACCACACCCTGAATGAACTGGTTGCGCAGGCCGCGCTTGTAGAGCGCCGTCGCGACGGAAGCCGTCGAGACCTTTTTCAGTTTCGCGCGGGTGTCGTCGGAAAGTGTGTAGTCGCTCATGATGTCCTCAGTAGATATCGGGTTCGCCGGCGGTGCGGCCGAAGTCGGATTGCAGGAAGTCGAAGTCGCAGCCCTTGTCGGCCTGGGTGACGTGTCGCTGGAAGAGATAACCGTAGCCGCGCTCAAACCGTGGCACGGGGGCCTGCCAGGCGGCCCTGCGGGCCTCCAGTTCCACCTCCCCCACCAGCATGTCGAGGCGGCGGTTGGCGAGATCCAGCCGGACGATGTCACCGGTCTTCAGAAGAGCCAGCGGTCCGCCGACGTAGCTTTCCGGCGCGACATGCAGCACGCAGGCACCATAGGAGGTGCCGGACATGCGCGCATCGGAGATCCGCAGCATGTCGCGATGGCCCTGCTTGATCAGCGCCTTGGGGATCGGCAGCATGCCCCACTCGGGAAAACCCGGCCCGCCCTGAGGCCCGGCATTGCGGAGCACCAGGACGTGATCCGGCGTGACCTCCAGTGTCTCGTCATCGATGGCCGCCTTCATTTCCGGGTAGCTGTCGAAGACCAGGGCCGGTCCTTCTTGGAAATGGAACTTCGGATCGCAGGCCGCCGGTTTGATCACGGCCCCGTCAGGACAGAGGTTCCCGCGCAGAACGGCGAGCGAGCCTTCCTCGTACACCGGGTTGGAGAGAGGTCGGATGACATCGTCGTTATAGACGACCGCGCCTTCCAGATTTTCACCTAGCGTCTTGCCGGTAATGGTCAGGGCGGAAAGATCCAGCCGGTCCTCGATCTGTTTCATCAGCGCGCGCAGGCCGCCCGCATAGAAGAAATCCTCCATCAGGTAGTCCTTGCCGGAAGGACGAACATTGGCGATCAGCGGTGTCACCCGGCCAAGGGCGTCCAGATCGTCGAGCGACAGCTCCACACCGGCCCGGCGCGCCATTGCGATAAGGTGGACGACCGCATTGGTGGAACAGCCGGTGGCCATCGCAACAACAGCGGCGTTCCGGCAGGCGGCATCCGTGATAATCCGGTCCGGTGTCAGGTCTTCCCAGACCATCTCAACGATGCGCCGGCCGCAATCAGCTCCCATGCGTTGATGGCCCGCATCAACCGCCGGAATGGAAGATGCGCCCGGAAGGGTCAGCCCCATTGCGTCGGCAATGGCCGTCATGGTCGAAGCCGTCCCCATGGTCATGCAGGTGCCGGCCGAGCGGGCGATACCACCCTGGATCCCGAGCCATTCATCGTCGGAAATGTTGCCAGCCCGGCGCTCGTCCCAGTATTTCCAGGCATCGGACCCCGACCCCAGGATCTTGCCGGCGTAGTTGCCACGCAACATCGGGCCTGCCGGCAGATAGACCATCGGAACACCTGCCGAGATCGCCCCCATGACAAGACCGGGTGTGGTCTTGTCACAACCTCCCATCAGCACCACGCCGTCCAGCGGGTGAGAACGGATCATCTCCTCCGTCTCCATGGCCAGCATGTTGCGGTAGAGCATAGAGGTTGGCTTGGTGAAGCTTTCGTCGACCGAGAGCGACGGCATCTCGACGGGAAAGCCTCCCGCCTGGAAGACGCCGCGCTTCACGTCCTGCACCCGCTCCTTGAAGTGGGAATGACAGGTGTTCAGCTCCGACCAAGTGTTGAGCACGCCAATGACCGGCTTGTCACGGAAGTCCTCTTCCGAGTAGCCGAGCTGCATCATCCGCGAGCGATGACCGAAGCTGCGCAGATCGTCAGGAGCGAACCAGCGCGCGGATCGTAAGTCTTTTGGGGCTTTGTGCGTCATGATTTTATCCGGTGAAGGCAAAGGTCAGCCAGATGACGATGAGGGTGAAGACGAGGCCGGCAACCTCCGGCCAGTTGCCGAACCGGTCATCGCGGCGTTCTTCGTCCGCGAATTCTCCCGGTGCGATATCCTCATCCTGGCGGGTGAGATCCTTGTCGGTGATTTTCATCTCAACCTCCTCAGTCCAGCAGATTCGGCAGCCACAGGGCCAGATCGGGGAAGAACAGCACCAGGAACAGGCCGACAGCTTGCAGGGCGATGAACGGCAGCACGGCGGCGAAGATTTCCTGCAACTGGATATCTTTTGGCGCCACGGATTTCAGGAAGAAACAGGCTGGCCCGAAAGGTGGCGACAGGTAGTAGATCTGGATATTCATGGCAAAGAGCACCCCGAACCAGACCGGATCAAAGCCGAGATCCACCACCACCGGTGCAAAAATCGGTACGGTGATGAAGATGATCGCGATCCATTCCAGGAACGTGCCGAGCACCATGACGATCAGCATCATGACGACGATGACCAGGATCGGTGCGATATCAAGGGATGTCAGAAGGCCGCGCAGGAATTCGCCGCCGCCGATCCGGTTGTAGATGCCGATCAGCGAGACGGCCCCCAGCACCAGCCAGATGATGGACCCAACCGTCAGCACCGTCTGGCGCATGGCATCACGTGCCATCTTCCACGAAAGCTCATTGCGGACGGCAGCAACCACGAGAGCACCTACGGCTCCGACAGCCGCGGCCTCCGTGACGGTGGCGATGCCGGAATAAATGACCCCGAGCACGGCACCGATCAGAAGCCCTGGCAGAACAACCCCTTTCAGGAACTTGACGCGCTGGAACAGCGGCAAACCGGTTTCGGGAATGTCGTAGATCGGTGCCAGCGCCGGATTGAAGCGCACACGGATCAGAATGTAGATGATGAACAGGCTGGCGAGGATCAGCCCCGGCACGGCGGAGGCGGCGAAGAGCTTGGTGATCGAAACCTGGGCCGCAAGACCGTAGACGATCAGAACGACCGAGGGCGGGATCAGCGTTGCCAAGGCGCCGGCAGCGCAGATGATGCCGATGGACAGCTTGCGGTCATACCCGAGCCGCAGCATCTGCGGCAGCGCGATCAGGCCGAGCATGACGATCTCGCCGCCCATGATGCCGGACATTGCCGCCAGCACCACCGCGACGACACAGGTCTGCACCGCGACCGAACCACGGAAGCGCCCGCCCAGGATCGCCATGCTGTCGAACAGTGACTGTGCGATCCCCGATCGCTCGAGGACGTTGGCCATGAAGACAAAGAAGGGAACGGCGATCAGCTCGTACTTGTGCAGAACCTCGCCGACATTGGCAGCAACGATGAAGAAACCGGCACGTTCGCCGAAATAGAGGATCGCCGTTGCCAGGGACACCGTCAGTGTGGTGATGCCGAGCGGAACGCCCAGCGCCATCAGCGCCAGCAGCGCGACGACGATCAGAAGGGTAATGAGTTCAATGCCCACCGGCGATCTCCCCTTCGGTGCGCTGGCACCAGCGAATGATGTTGGCGGCAAGCTGGAGGATGTAGAGAACGCAGCCAGCAACAAGCAGGATCTTGAGATAGGTCGGCTGGATCGAGTTCAGCGCGGTTCCCGAGTGCTCGGTGCGCTTCAGAACTTTCAGCATCGGATCCCACAGGGCCATGGTCAGGACAATTACCGCGCCAGCCGCGATCACCATCTGCAACAGGCGCATTACGCGCCAGACCCGTGGACTGACCAGCGTTTCGATCATGGTGATGGAAATATGGCGATGCCGCTGGGTGACATAACCAACGGCAAGCACCCAGGCCGAAGCACAGAGCGTCATGGCAAGTTCCGTCGACCAGACAGTCGGGCTGTCGAACCCGTACCGCATCACCACCTCAAGCGCGGAAACCGCGATACAGGCGAAAAACAGCACGGAACAACCATGACCGATGAACACACTGACACTGTCCATGACATCGGCATAACGCGCGAATAGGCGTTTCATCATCTCTCCCTGAATGCAGACCTGAAGCGGACAGGCAAATCCGGCCGAGCACAAGGCCAGGTCATCGAGACTGTGCGCGCACAGGAGCTTTGGCAAGAAAGCTGCGTGCCCTCACCTTGCAAGGTGGAAAGCAAGGGCACGCGTCACTGGCCGGGTCCTAGTTTTTGAAGAGACCGATTTCGGTCATGTAGGAGAGGTTCGCGTCAAGCGCTTCCTTGGCAAGGTCTGACTTCTGGGCGTAGTTCTCCCATTCCTTCCGGGCGATCTCGCGCAGTTGGTCGCGATCTTCCTGGGCCCAGTTGATCACTTCGATCTTCTCGCCAGCCCCATCCCGTGCGGCCAGTTCCTGGTCCTTCTTGTCGACTTCAGCCGCCATTGCGAACATGGCTTCGTACCACCAGTCGCGCAGGGCTTTCTGGTCTTCCGGGCTCAAGGCATCCCACTTCGCCTTGTTGATGGTGAACTGCATTGACGGCATGGAGTGAATGCCGGGATAAAGCGGGTAAGGGGCAACGTCATGCAGACCGGTCGCGTCGTTGTTGACGTAGGCCGAGGCGTCTGCTGCATCGACAATGCCCTTTTCCAGAGCACCATAGACTTCGGAGAAAGGAATGGATACCGGCGACGCGCCGGCAGCCTGGAAGACCGCGGCGGCAAGCCCTTCCGGAGAGCGGATCTTCTTGCCTTCCAGATCTTCGAACGTGCGGATCGGCACGCGGGCCGGCAATGCTTCGCGAGAATAGGGCCCGCAGGCAACGACCTGCACTTCTCCCCCGGTCACGGCATCGGCTGCCTTCTGCATCACGGCTTCGCCGCCGCCATCCTTGCAGAAACCGATCATCTGCTGCGGCGTGTCATAGCCGGAGATGAGGTCGCCCATGATGGCGTAGGCCGGCTCGCGGCCTGCAAAGTAGTTCACGGAGGTGAAGTCGCCATCCAAAACGCCGGCTGCGACAGCATCAGGCGTTTCTCTTGCCGGCACCACGGATCCGTTCGGCGTCAGCTGGATCTCGACGCGGCCATCAGTCATTTCCTTGATTTTCGGAAGCCAGGTTTCCGTCAGATACTGGGTCGAAAAGTCCCCTGCATTGAAAGAGGTCTGAATGCTGAAGGTCTCTGCCTGCGCCATTGTTGCGATGACGGAGACCGAAGCTGCCAGGGCAGCGGCGGTGAATTTCATGGTGTCCTCCACTCGATTGCGCGGGGAGCTCCTCCTCCCGCTATCTGATGCATTAATATATTAGTGCATTTCTTGCAAGTCTGTTCTATCTTCTCCCGAGAAGAATCGTGCGTTTGAATGAGAGGATCAGCGATGACGGTTGAACTGGCTCGGTTGCTGGACGACCCGAACAAGGCGGCAGACGCCGGCAGCGGTGAAAGGATCCGGCGGATCTCCGTCAGCCAGCAGATCCAGGAATCGCTGCGCGCGCGGATCATCTCGCTGGACCTCAAGCCCGGGCTCAGCCTGTCGCGGACGGATCTGGCTACCCACTACGGTGTCAGCCAGACCCCTGTGCGCGATGCGATGATGAAGCTGGAAGAAGAAGGGTTGCTGACCATCTACCCGCAATCCAAGACCGAAGTCTCCAAGATCGACGTCGACCATGCCCGCGAAACCCAGTTTCTGCGCCTGTCGCTGGAACTGGAGGTGACACGCACCCTGGCCAGACAGGAAGACAAATCCTCCATCGCCCCTGCCCGTCAGATCCTCAAGCTTCAGGAAACGGCACATGCCGAGGGCGATCTTGGCCTCTTTGCCACCTTCGACAAACGCTTTCACCTGTCGCTGTTCAAGGCGGTCGGACTTGCCAGCCTGTGTCAGCTCGTAGCGTCGCGCTCCGGCCATATCGACCGGTTGCGCAATCTTAACCTACCTGACCCCGGTAAACCCGCCAGCATCCTGCGATATCACGGGCTCATCCTGGCTGGTATCGAGGCAAGTGACGAAACGGCCACGGAAACCGCTGTCCGCGAACATCTGTCAGGCACGTTGCAGCAGGTCGATCAGATCGTCGCCCGCAATCCTGCGTTCTTCTAGGCCGAGGCTCAGTAAGGCAAGAGATCGAGTGAAAGCCCAGTGCCCCAGCAAGACTGGCGGAGCCAGGCTTTCATGGGACGGAACTGATCGTCAGCCTGCCTGATTGAGCACCGCCGATGCTACCAGTGCCCGCGCCGCCTCTCCTGCAGCTTCCGCATAAGCAGGATCGCGGTGAACCAGGATGGTTGAAAACGCGCCATCCAGAAGCAGCACGATATGGCGGGCCAGGTGCGGCGCTCCGCTGACACCTGCAGCCTCGAACTCTTCCGCCATCCACGCCTCGAATTTCTTCTTGTGATCGGCACCAACCTTCATCGCCGGATGCCCGGGCATATTGGCAAGTTCCGCCGCCGTTCGCAGGAAACCGCAGCCTTTCCATTTCGGGTGCCTTGCAGAAAGCGCTATCTGGCGGAAGATTGCCTCCACCTTGTCCGGCAGATCACCTTCGGCTTCCCCAAACCACTTCCGGAACTGATTGAGGTTGGGCTGATCTCGTGACGCCAGATAAGCTTCGATCAGGTCATCCTTGCTCTTGAAATGGTAATAAACCGTCTTCTTGGTGATGCCTGCCTTCTCCGCGATCGTGTCGAGACTGACGGCACGGATTCCCTCCGCATAGAAGAGCTTGTTGGCAGCGGTCAGGATCCGCTCTCTGGCTGTTTCGGCAGATTTGATCATCGATCAAGTATACTCACCAGTGAATATACTTCAATGCGCGCCGTCGCTAGCGTCCTTCTATCGACTTTCAACCAAGGACAAAGCCCATGACTGCCCCTGTTCTTCTGGACCGCCACGGCCCCATTGCTCTGCTTACCCTCAACAGGCCCGAGAAGCTGAACGCGCTCAACTACGCTACGAACGACCTCATCCTGGCTCATCTGAACGAACTGGAAGCGGACGACGGCACTCGTGCTGTCGTCATCACCGGCGCAGGCAGGCGCGCCTTTTCGGCAGGTGGAGACATTCACGAGTTTTCGCGCACCATCGCGGAGGGCATTGACGTCGCGGTACGCGAATTTTGCCAGCGGGGCCAGCGCATGACTGCGCGCCTGGAAAACTTTCCCAAGCCGGTCATCGCCGCAGTCAATGGTCTGGCCTACGGCGGCGGTTGCGAGATCACCGAAGCGGTTCATCTTGCCGTCGCCTGCGAAAGCGCACTCTTTGCCAAACCGGAAATCAATATCGGCATCCCGCCGACCTTCGGCGGCACGCAGCGTCTGCCGCGCCTTGCAGGCCGCAAACGGGCCCTGGAACTGCTTCTCACCGGTGACAGCTTTTCCGCGCACAGAGCTCATGAGCTCGGACTGGTCAACCAGGTCGTCACCGACGGCAGCGAACTGGAGGCGGCCTTTGCCCTCGCAGAGCGCATCCTGCGTCACTCGCCGCTGGCTGCTTCCAGGATCCTGACTGCCGTCACGCGCGGGCTCAACACGACCATTTCCGAAGGCCTGCGGATCGAACAGGAGCAGTTTGCACGCATGGCAGCCACACGGGACGTTCACGAGGGCCTCACCGGATGGATCGAGCAACGCATGCCGGACTACCAGGGCGCATGAACGCAGCCGAAAAACAGTGGGCAGCACGCCTGGAGTGTGCTGCCCACGAATGTGTCAGAAAAGTTTTACAAAAAAAGATTTGTTTAATTACAAATACTTAATCAGCACCTTTCGGTTCATTCCCGATTTTTTCGAGACCGGCTGTTGTAATGAAACCGGTGTTTGTTAAGGTCCCGGCACCCAATGAGTGAAAGGCGCACACCGCTTCACCAGCGGATGTACAGGGCTTCCAACAGCCCATCTTCCGCACCTGCAGCACCCATTCGCTGCCTTGTGCGCCTTCCTGAAAAGTCCGGCACTCGACCCTTCGCGCAAAGGGTCGGCTAAATTCCGCCCAGTGCACCTATGCACCTCCCGCCGGGCTTGCAACAGAACCATTCCGACGCTCGCTGCCCGACCTCCGGGCGGTGCATGAGCGCGTGCACGCTGCGGCCTGTTCCGTGCGGCATCGCGCGCCTTAAAAAGGAGACGCTATCCATGCAGGCTCAACAGCTGTCCGCCAATGCCGAATTGCAACTGGACGAGCAGGCTTATGGCCGGGATCCGATCGCAGACCGGGAAACGGATCTCTACCGCGGCGAATACATCATGTCGTTCGTGGAAAAGTGGGACGAGTTGATCGACTGGGACGCGCGCGCCGACAGCGAGGGACAGTTCTTCATGGACGTGCTGCGCGCCCGCGGCAAGGAAACCGTGCTCGATGTCGCAACCGGAACCGGCTTCCACTCCGTGCGGCTGACCCGCGCAGGCTTTAACGTGACTTCGGCCGACGGCTCTGCTGCCATGCTGGCAAAGGCGTTCCAGAACGGCCAGAAACGCGGCATGATCCTGAAGACGGTACAGGCTGACTGGCGTTGGCTGAACCGGGACATTCAGGGCAAATACGACGCCATCATCTGCCTCGGCAATTCCTTCACCCACTTGCACGACGAACTGGACCGCCGCCGGGCGCTTGCCGAATTCTATGCCGCGCTCAAACACGACGGCATCCTGATCATCGATCAGCGCAACTACGATGCGATGCTAGACCAGGGCTATTCCAACAAGCACAAATACTATTATGCCGGAAAGAAGGTGAAGGCCGAACCGGTGCATATGGACGAAGGGCTCGCCCGCTTCAAATACAGCTTTCCCGATGGGGCCGAGTACACGCTCAACATGTGCCCCATCCGCAAGAACTACATGCGCCGTCTCCTGTCGGAGGCAGGCTTCGAGCGGGTCCGCACCTATGGTGACTTCCAGGAGACCTTTGCGGAAAACGATCCGGATTTCTTCATTCACATTGCCGAAAAATCCAGCCTGCACCTGGTTCGCTGGGGTGGCGCGCGCCCTGAAGACGGCAAAACGGATATCCGCGAAGTTGCCGAAAGCTACTACGACAGTGACGACGCCGACACGTTCTACAGCCTAGTTTGGGGCGGACAGGACCTTCACATCGGCCTTTACGACGACACCAGCAACATTCGCGAAGCGTCGGACCTCACCATCGACGAGATGGCCGGCATGCTGCCCAACCTGGGTGCGGATGCCAAGGTTCTCGACATCGGCTCCGGTTATGGCGGCGCGATGCGCAAGCTGGTCAAGGCCAGTGGCTGCAGCGCGGTCTGCCTGAACATTTCCGATGTCCAGAACGACACCAACCGGCACCGCAACATCCAGCAGGGTTTCAAGGACAGGATCCGCGTCGAGCACGGCGTCTTCGAGGATATTCCGGAGCAGCCGGAAAGCTTCGACATTGTCTGGAGCCAGGATGCGATCCTGCACTCCGATCAGCGCCACAAGGTGCTGCAGGAAGTTCACCGGGTGCTGAAGCCGGGCGGCTATTTCATCTTCACCGATCCGATGCAGGCCGATGATGCCGACCCGAAAGCCCTCCAGCCGGTTTATGACCGCCTGCAGCTCAACAGCCTCGGGTCGATGCGCTTCTACCGCGAGACGGCAGAAGCACTGGGCTTTGAAACCGTCGAACAGCGGGACATGACGCAGCAGCTGCGCAATCACTATTTCCGGGTACGCGAGGAGCTTCTCGCCAACTACGACAAGCTGCGCAACGAAGGCGCTTCCGCCGACTATCTCGACAAGATGGCGCTTGGGCTCATGAACTGGGTCGATGCCGCGGACGCCGGCCAGCTGGCCTGGGGCATCCAGCTGTTCCGCAAGCCTGTCTGATCCCCTTCCTTCCCGATCTCCCTGCCCGGGTGCCATACACCACCCCGGGCAGGACTATCCTTTCCAAAACGACAAGGAGCGCGCAATGACGCAAAGATCCTGGCTATTCACCAGTGAATCCGTTTCCGAGGGACACCCGGACAAGGTCTGCGACCGGATATCCGACACCATTCTGGACGCTTTCCTGGAACAGGACCCTGACGCCCGCGTTGCCTGTGAAACGCTGACCACCACCAACCACGTCACCATCGCGGGGGAAGTTCGTGGCCCCGACCAGGTCCTCGATACGGTCGAGAGCCTGGTGCGTGAAGCCGTCCGCGACATCGGCTATGAACAGGAAGGTTTCCACTGGCAGACGCTGGAAGTGGTCAACCGCCTGCACCGTCAGTCGGCCGACATCGCCATGGGTGTCGATGAAGGCGACAAGGGCGAGGAAGGGGCCGGCGACCAGGGCATCATGTTCGGCTATGCCTGCAACGAGACCGAGGAGCTGATGCCTGCGCCGATCCTGTTGTCGCACAAGATCCTGCGCACCATGGCCGAAGCCCGGAAATCCGGGCGCGAACCGCGCCTTGGCCCGGACTCCAAGAGCCAGGTGACGCTCCGCTATGAAAACGGCCGTCCGACCGGCATCGATGCCGTGGTCGTTTCCACTCAGCACGGCGAAAATGTCAGCCAGGAAGAAGTGCGCGAAGCGGTGTTGCCGTTCATCCTGCATGCCTTGCCCGTCGGCTGGACTGTTCCCGATAACCGGATCTACATCAACCCGACTGGCCGCTTCGTGATTGGCGGACCGGATGGCGATGCCGGCCTCACGGGTCGCAAGATCATCGTCGACACCTACGGCGGTGCAGCTCCCCATGGTGGCGGCGCCTTCTCCGGCAAGGACCCGACCAAGGTCGACCGATCGGCTGCCTATGCCTCGCGCTATCTCGCCAAGAACGTGGTCGCTGCCGGCCTTGCCGACAAATGCCTGATCCAGCTCGCCTATGCCATCGGCATGCCGGAGCCGGTCGCCGTTTACGTCGACACGCAGGGAACCGGCAAGGTGGATGAAGTGGCTCTCGGCAAGACCTTGCGCGAAATGGTGCGTCTGACACCGAGAGGAATTCGCGAGCGTCTCGGACTTTCGAAGCCGATCTACGCGCGCACTGCTGCTTACGGCCACTTCGGCCGCGCACCGGAAGAAGACGGCGGTTTCGGCTGGGAGAGAACCGATCTTGCCGACGAACTTGCACGGCACTTCGGCGCTCGTGCGGATGCGGCAGAGTAAGAAAACAGCGAAGCCCCGGCACGGCATCCGCCGCGCCGGGGCTTTCGGTTTACCGGATCAGAATTTCTCGACACTCGGCCGCAGTTCCAACTCGGATGTCCAGGCGCTTTTGTCCTGACGCGAGATCTCCAGATACGTCCGTGCGATTGCATCTGGATGAAGGGTCTTGTTCGGGTCGTCATAAGGCGCTCCACGATCCGGATTGTAGATCACCCCGTCGATGACGAAATGAACCACGTGGATGTTTTGCGGCGACAATTCCCGGGCAAGTGACTGGCACAAGCCACGCAAGGCGAACTTGCCCATGGCAAAGGGCGCTGATTGCGGGAAGCCCTTGATGCCGGCGGAAGCACCGGTGAACAGCATCACGCCCTTCCCCTTTGGCACCATCCGCTTTGCCGCTTCATGTGCGACGGCCAGCGCACCGAAGGCGGTCACATCCAGTGCGGCATGCACATCCTCAAGATCGAGTTCGGCAACCGGTCCGCGGACGCGGCCACTGGCGTTGTAGACGACAAGGTCCGGCGTTGCCCCCGCCTCGTCCAGGTCCTGGAACAGGCGCGCCACACTGGCCGCGTCGGCAGCATTGCAGGCATGGGCTTTTGCTCCGGTTTCAGCGCAAAGCCCTTCCAGCTTTCCAGGAGATCTGGCAGCCAGTGACACCCTGTAGCCTTCCTTGGCGAACGTCCGAGCCAGAGACGCGCTGAGGCCCGGCCCGGCACCGACGATCAGGGCATTGCCGCTCACGATGCGGCTCCCAGATAGACCGGCTTCAATCCGCTCACCAGCTGCGCCTGTATCGGTGCGGTTGCCTCGTTGATGGCGGTGACACCCATATCCTGCCCGACCTGGGTGCGGATCGGCCGCGATCCATCCATTGCGATCAGCTCAAGGATCTTGGTTGCGACGTTGCCCGCATCGGTGATGGCTTCACCCTGATCGAACATGCCCTGGAACATGCCAAGCAACCTGTCGCGCCCCTTGGAATAATCGCCATATTGCCCAACCCGCACCGCATCCCCCGGAGCCGGGGCGGAGGTCACCAGATCAGTGCCATGGCCACTCGGCTCCACCAGCACGGACTCGACCCCGAACGGCTCCAGTTCGTAATGCAGCGACTCGCAGTAAGCTTCCATCGCCCACTTGCTGGCGCAGTAAAGGCCGAAGAATGGCATACCGAACCGGCCTGCAACCGAACTGAGACTGATCACGAGACCGGACTTCCGCGCCCGCATCGCGGGAAGCACCGCCCGCGTCAGATGCATGACTCCATAGACATTGACGTCGAACAGATCCTTTGCCTGCTCCATGGTGAAGCCTTCCGTCAGACCAACTGGCATGACGCCTGCGTTATTGACCAGAACGTCGATCGGCTGCTCTGCCTCGATCGCCGCGACGGTCCGTTCGACACCTTTCTCGTCAGCAACATCCAGGTCGACCGGAACAAGCTTGCCCGGAAGACCTTCGGCAAAAAGCTTGAGCGCCTTGGCCGCTTCCGCGTTTCTGCCATCCAGGTCCCGCATGCCCGCATAAACGATATGGCCTTCCTGCACGAGCTTCTGGGCGGTCAGAAACCCGATACCCCGGCTTGCACCGGTAATCAGGATTGTCTTTTGGGTGGTCATTTTCATTTCCCTTCTTTCTTGAAGATTGTGCGCATGAACAGCGCCAGGGGTTCGTCGCTGCGGCTTGCCTTCATTCTCGTCAGCGCGCCGCTCCACGAATTCATCAACCAGTCGGCAGCCTGTGCCGGGGAGAGATGAGACAGTCCGATCCGGGAGAGATCCGTCTCCCGCAGGCAGATCTCGAGTTCACCGGTCAGTGCCTGCCAATGACGGTCCAATTCCGCCTGAAAGACCGGTTTCTGGTCGGCCAGCTCCGTCGACAGGTTGCACATCAGGCATCCCTGGGCGTAGCCACGGTCCTTCATCCCTTCCCGGGCACCGGAGAAAAATGCTTCCAGCCGTTCCACCGGCGAGCGTTTGCGGTCCGAAAGGCAGGCCTTTGCAAAAGCGAGCTGATCCCGGTGGTAGTGACGCGCCACTTCGAGACCGAAGTCTTCCTTGGTGTCGAAGTAGTGGTAGAAGGACCCCTTCGGCACACCACTTTCCCGTAACACGTCATTGATCCCGATCCCGTCGAAGCTGTTTTCCCGGATAAGCGTCATACCCACATCCAGAAGACGGGTTTTCGCGCTCTCGTAGGCAGCTTCGTTGCGTATTCTGGCCAAGGGGTTTCCTTTCGTCAGGGACTTCTGACACCGCTAATCCGGCTGACGCAGCGCCTTGTCAGCGGTGTTCGTTGAATTAGAAATAGACCGGTCTAATTATTATCGTCAATAAAACGAACTTCACGGTTGCGTGTGCGCAACAATCAACGAGGGGATCGCCCTTCTCAGAAACAAAAAAGCTCCCCGCGGATGACCACGGAGAGCTGATTGATCAAATGAATTTTGCCTGTCCGGCTCTGCTCGCGCAGAAGCAGGGTTTTGGCTCAGGCCTCTTCCGGCACTTTCTCACCCGCACCTTCCGTCACCTGGTCGATCCAGTCCTGAAGGTTGTAATAGGTGGTGATGCGGGCGATTTGGCCATTGCGGATCTCGAAAAAGCTGCCCGCCGGCAGCTTGTAGGTCTGGCCGTTCGCGGGCGGCAATCCGCTGTCGGTGCCGATATAGCTGCCATGGACGATGAACTCGGCAGCAGCCCGTGTCCCGTCTTCACTGACGAACAGCACGATGTCGCTGAGGCGTTCCTTGTAGCAGCGCGTCATGTGAACGTTGAAGGACCAGAACTTGTCCTTGCCGACACGGCGCTCACCCTGGTTGACGTCATGGATCAGGTCGTCGGCAACCAGGCTTTCCATTTTCTTGGTATCGCCTGCATTGAAGGCGGCAAAATAGGTGTCGATCAGAAACCGGGACTGTTTGTTGGCCATAGGTCCTCGCAGGGGCGGAAACACAATCTGGCCGGGAGTTTGCCTTCGCCGCCTTCCCGGCGCAAGAGGTCGAGAAGATTGCGGTTTACGGTTCTTCACCGAAACCGCTTCAAACCAACCAAAGTCCCCGCCCAGGGCGACAGCCGACACTCTGGGCAAAAGTGACAAAAATACAACATACTGTATCACTTTAGCAACAAACATCGCTTCTCTTGAAATTGCCGGTTGCATTGGCACCCGTTCTCGAAGTATCAACTCGTCACCGGTCACCATACTGGCACAGACATCAATGGTTCGGCCATTTTTCGCCACCCGCATGATCAGGCCCTGCCCACTCATGTACGGATGCTGTTCTGGTGGATCGGACAATCGCGCATGAAGTTTAACGGTTGAACGCCGGGAGTGTACCCCGGAAGCAACAGGCTCGACTCCTGTGATGTGCTCCATGGATAGCTCAGTGGTAGAGCATCGGACCTTTAATCCGACTGTCGCGAGTTCAACTCTCGCTCCAAAAACACGGCCTCCAACGCCGAACTGGCCTGTCACGCCAGCAGCTATGCAAGCTGTTCCATTGGGGACCCGGAGAGGTCTTGCGAACGCGGACTGGCCCTTTTGCCTTCGGGTGAAAGTGCCCTGACCGCCGACGCCAGGTCGCTTCGCCCGGCCTTTGGCAAAGGCTCTGCCGCCGCTTTGCCGGAACCGCCTGTTTTCGAACGGGTTGGAACCCGCATTGCCGCTGCTACGCCCTCTGGCCAAGGGCCCGCCGGGAGACCTCGTGCTCTCTTCGGGTCTCATCGTTTCACCCCGGGCGCCTCATGACGAGCGACCGGTTTCCTCAACCTCCAACCATCTTCAACACCGGAAAGGACAACCACGTGCCTTAGCGCATTGGAAGGATTATCGAAATGACGACTTTTCTCGACAAGATCCGCGGGCGGACCCGCGTAGTGATTTCTGAAACGGAACGGGCTCTCCACATCTGCAAGGGAGAGCTCCAGGGTATTCTCGGCCCCGGTGAACACAGCCTCGAAAATGGCCGTGGCACCCTGGTGATCGAGCGCCAGTCGATGGCAATGCCCCAGTTCCGGTCGGCATACGAGAAGGCGCTCTTCGATAAGCTTCCCCAAGTTGCCGAAGAGCACTTGACCGTTATCCGGACCGGACCGGGTGAAGTGGCGATTGTGGAACGGGACAACCGTATCCACACCGTGCTTGGCCCGGACGAGCGGCTTGTCCTGTGGACGGATGCCGGCCCGTGGACCTTCGAGGTCATCGACACGGCTGCCGACCCGGCCCTCACGCAGAAGCTCATGCGCCGGCTCGGGGATGCCCGTCAGACGCAGCAGTTCGTGATCGTGCCGGTGACCGACGGTAGCGTCGCCCTCCTCTTCATGGATGGCGTGCTCACCAAGGTGCTTGAAGCCGGGGTGCATGCCTTCTGGAAGGCAGGCCGAACCGTGACGCAGAAGGTCATCGACCTCAAGCGTCAGGCTCTCGACGTCACCGGTCAGGAAGTCTTGACCCTCGACCGCGTTACCATCCGGATCAACCTCTCCGCGGATTACCGTGTGGTTGACCCGGTGAAGGCCGCAACCGAGGTGAAGGACTTCACCGACACGCTCTACCGGGCTTTGCAGCTTGTGTTCCGCAAGCAGCTCGGCGCGCTCAAGCTCGACCAGATCCTTGAAAAGAAGGGGGAGGTCAACGCGGAAGCAGCCGCCAAGATCAAGGCCGACATGGCTGAAATCGGTGTCGAGGTCTCCGACATCGTCCTCAAGGACGTGATCCTTCCGGGCGAAATGCGCGAGATCCTCAACAAGGTGGTGGCAGCCGAAAAGGAAGCCGAAGCCAACGTGATCCGGCGCCGTGAAGAAACGAACGCAACCCGTTCGCTTCTCAACACGGCCAAGGTCATGGCTGAAAACCCGGTCATGCTTCGGCTCAAGGAGCTCGAAGCGCTCGAAGCCATTGCCGGCAAGGTCGACCGGCTCACGGTCCACAACGGAACCGGAGGCCTCATGAACGACCTCGTCCGGCTTCGGGACGACAACGCGGCATGAGCCAGAACGGCGCGGGGCAACCTGCGCCGTTTCTGTTTCAGCACGGCCCTTGCAGGCCCTGGCTGTCCAGGTCCTGTCACCTGGCCACCTCGATTGAGGGTGCGCTCGCCCGCTTTCGCAGGGGTCGCAGAATTTGAAAACAGTATACATTTAAAGAAAAAGACAATGAAAACAGACACAAAGATCTCGAAACGCCTGTCTTTCTGGCTAAGACACAAACCGGAGGACGCCGGTTTGATGCTGTCAGACAGCGGTTGGGCTGACGTAGCTGATGTCCTTGTTGCTTTAAGAGCCCTCGGCCTTGATTGCAAAAGGGATCAGCTGGAAAGAATAGTCGCGACCAACGACAAGAAACGCTTCGAGTTCTCCGAAGACCGCAAACACGTTCGCGCACGTCAGGGTCATTCGATTGACATTGAACTGGGCCTCACAGCTTTACAGCCTCCGGAGTTCCTGTTCCACGGAACGGCAACACGCTTTCTGCCGCCCATTCTGGCCGAAGGCCTGAAACCCATGGCGCGGCACCATGTGCATCTGTCACCGGATCGCGACACCGCGCACAAGGTCGGAAGCCGTCACGGCAAACCTGCAATTCTTCAGGTCGCGGCCAGCGCAATGCAGGCGGAGGGGCACACGTTTTACAGAACGGAGAACGGCGTCTGGCTGACGGATGCCGTTCCCGCACATTTCCTGGCACTGACAGAAACCCATCCATAATAGGTCTCTTCGCGAATTCGGCATCCCTGGTTACATCGTCCGGGCCGGCATGAACCAAGGGCCTTCGATGGCTAAACCCTCACCCATACCGGCGCAAAAATAAAAAAATAATTTCTTTCTTTATTTCCGAAGCTCAATATATAAAGAAAATACTTTCTTTATCGAGGTTGTCATGTCCATCAGCTCGCCAGCGCTCCCGCCCGTCAGCCCGTCACTCTTTTCACCGGAACGCGCGGCCGGCACACTGGCGCTGGTGCTGGGAGTCGGATCCCACGCCATCAACGGCTTTGTTACCACCGCTGTCCTGCCGGACATCATCCGCGATCTTGGCGGGCAGGACCGAGCATTCTGGGTATTTTCCTCTTTTGAAATGATGGCAATCCTGGCGGGCTGCCTCACTGGCGCAGCAAAGGTCCGTTTCGGTGCCCGCAGTCCCTTCCTGCTGGCGTCGCTCCTGCTTGCGGGCGGATCGGTGCTCGCGGGTCTCTCGACATCTCTGGAAGGGCTGATTGCCGGACGCGCCCTGCAGGGTTTCGGCGAAGGCATGATCATCGCGCTGTGTTATTCGCTGATCCCGGATCTCTTCCCCAGCAACATCGCCCCGCGTGTCTTTGCCTTGCTGGCAGGGGTCTGGGCCGTTGCAGCGGGTATCGGGCCGGTTTCGGCCGGCTTGCTGTCCGAACTCTGGTCGTGGCGCGCCGCCTTCCTGATCAACATACCCTTCGTGCTGCTGCTGTTCGTCCTGATGAACACGGCCTTGCCTGCGCGCGCAGTCCGTCCGGCCACGGCAAGCGACCCCACGGCCAGAAGATTGCCGGTCCGTTTGCTGGTTCGCCTTGCCCTGCTGGCAGCAAGCATCTTTCTCCTGACCGTGATAGGCGAGCTGCATGCGCCCCTGCCGCTTGCCCTGACGATTGCAGCCGGTCTGGCAACCGCAGCGCTGCTGCTGGCCTTTGACGCCGCAAGCCCGCATCGCCTTTTCCCGCGCGATGCCTTCCGGGCGCAGACCCTGATCGGCCTCGGCACCTGGATCGTGTTCCTCATTTCCGCTGCCGCTGCGGTGCGGGCGGTTTTCGTGACGACGGTGGGTCAGATCTACTGGGGCCTCAGCGTGACGCAGGCAAGTTATGTTGCCGCCGGGCTCGCCTTCTCCTGGTCGATCTTCGCCGTCATCTCTTCCCGTGCACCGTCGCGGCAGCGCGAGCTGACCTATCTGACGACCGGTCCGTTCCTGATCGCCGGCGGCTTGACCCTCACTGCTCTTGCCATCACGACCGCGTCGCTGCCTTTGTTTGCGCTCGCTGCCGTGGTTGCCGGTGCCGGCCACGGGCTGTGCAACCAGATCCTGATGCGTTCGCTGATGTACACCGCCGAGGGAGAAGACCAGAACCTGGTCTCCAGCATCCTGCCGACCATTTCCTCTGCCGGTATTGCCATCGGCGGCGGCCTTACCGGACTGATCGCAATTGTCACCGGTCTTGTTGCACCGGGATCGGAAGAACTGCTCACCCGGGAGGCCGTCGCGCGGTCCGGCGCCTCCGTCTTCTACATCAATGCGGGCCTGACACTGGTTCCAGCCCTGGCGATGCTGGTGCTACGTTACAGATTGACTGCGCGGGAAAACGCCATCGCAAACGAATAGCCGCCCCCCTCACCCAAGGCCGGCACCGCGCGTCTCGATCCGGTAGACCCACGTCACCACCGCCCCCAGCAGCGAGGTAACCACGAGGCCAGCCAGCAGCACGTCCGTTCCCAGGTCCTTGAGCAGAATCGGAAACAGGAAGGCAGTCAGAACCGCACCGATCTTGGCGAAGGACGCCGCAAGGCCCGCACCCGTGCCGCGATAGGCGACAGGAAACACCTCGCCGGCAATCAGGTAGGTCTGCGCATTCGGACCCATGTTGGTCATGAAGTTGAACAGCATGAAGCCTGCAAAGATCAGGGGGACGTCCCATCCAGGCCCTGCATGGTTGCCTGAAGCCGCAATCGCCAGACCAACGGCGCAGCCGATGAAACCGATCACCTGAAGGCGGACACGGCCAATCCGGTCAGTGAACATCACCGCAAAGACAATGCCGACAATCAGCAGGACGTCGATCAGGGCGGCGCCTTTCGCCGCAAGCAGATCATTGTAGACCAGATCAGAGAGCGACTGTGCGTGCTCGCGCTTGTTGCCAATTGAACTGGCCAGGATGACCGGTGTGAAAATACCGATGCCATATGTCCCGAGATCCTGCAGGAACCAGGGAACCGACGCAAAGATCGTCGCCTTGCGCAGTTTCCGGTCTGTCAGGAACCGGCTCCACTTGACCTTGTGCGCATGCGGCGAAGCGGCTGTTTCGGCCTTCAGCGAAATTTCGCTTGGATATCTTGGGCGCCGGTTCAGCAATCTCAGCAGTGCGGTTTCCGCGTCTGCCACCCGTCCCCTCACGATCAACCAGTTGGAGCTTTCCGGAACAAAGAAGCGGCCGGCCAGGATCAGAAGAGCAGGCGGAACGGCCGTCAGATACATCCAGCGCCAGGCTTCGGGGTCCGGAAACCAGGTGAGCGTCAGAAAGGCAAGCCCTGTACCCGACAATGCCCCGACCGCTTGAAAACTGAAGGCTCCCAGAACCATCCGTCCACGTGCCCGCGCCGGAATGTTCTCCGAGATCACCATATGCGCCGTCGGATAGTCACAGCCGAGCGCCAGGCCGACACCGAAGAGCGCTATCAGGGTAATCGAAAGGTTCGGCGCTATCGAAAGCACCAGCAGAAAGGCGATGAAGAGCGCCATCTCGACGATGAACATCGCCTTTCGTCCAAACCGGTCCGCAAGCCCGCCCAGTGCTGTCGCCCCAATCAGGATGCCGAACAGGATCGCCGAACTGACAAGCCCGTGCTCCACCGCAGTCAATTTGAATTCCCGCCCGATCAGCGGCAGGGCGATGCCGGTCATGAAGACAACCATGCCTTCAAAGAACTTGCCGGCACAGGCCAGCCACCAGATTCGCCACTGCATGCCGGTCAGGATGGAACTGTCGACATCCGTACCATCACGCCAGATCGGTGTCTCCTCGATATAGGCCTGCGGACTATCGAGGCTTGCAACTGATGCGGTGGAGAAGGTCTGCCGGACGTCGCTCATATAATCCCTCCGTTTGCCAATCGGGAAAGCAGGAGAAGGATAGACTGACGGTTATGAAATTCTGGTGATTGTCGTAACGTAAACTTTCATTCGAAGAAAACTGCCGCCTCAACTCGGGTGACCTTTGCCTGTTCTGCAGCAACTTAGGTCTTCTTCATGCCCGATCTGTCTCCTGGTCGCGATAAGCAGTATTGACAGTGTGAAACAACTTTCCGATGATCCGGCAGTTTTTATTAAGACCGGTTCATTTATGGGTTTTCCTGCCGCTCGTCTCACCGACCTGCATACCTGCCCCATGTGCATGGGGGTTCCCGCGCCAATCGTATGGAAAGGCGCCTATACCGTGCTGACCGGCAAGCTGCCGCAGGCACGTGTTGGCGACATGTGCGTTTGCGTCGGCCCACCGCCTCCAGCTGGTGGTGACCCCATCATTACGGGTGCGTGGACGGTTCTGGTCGAAGGCAGCCCTGCTGCGCGAATGACCGATCTGACCGCAAAGGCCGGAACAATCATAACCGGCCTGCCAACGGTTCTGATCGGAACGCAAGGCGGTGGTGGTGGAGCCGGAGGAGCAGGCGGCGCAGCGCCTCCGGCAAAAAGTCCGCACAAGTTCTCCGCCAGCGCGGAGAAAGGCGGCGAGAAGCCGTACAAGGAAAGATACAAGAAAAAATACAACTCGAAAGGCGTTGAGAATCCGGACAAAGAACAGCGTTCGCTGAAGGATCAGCTTAAGGACGACGCCGAGATCAGTGCCGAATACGAGTATGAGCTGTTCAGCAAGGAAAAGACCTTCTGGGAATCGGAAGGCGGTCATTTCAAGACCGAGGCGAGCGCGGAGGCAAAGCTCGGCATATCGGGCGATATAAACGGGGACTTTGCCGCTGGAGCTTATGCAAATGCAAAGGTTGCCGCCATTACCGGCAAGGCCGAAGGCAAGACGCTTAACGGGCTTGTCGGTGGCAAGGTGGAAGGCGAAGCCTTGTCCGCTTCAGCCGAAGGGGGTGTCGGCTTCAGAAAATCCGAAGATTTTGCGGGAGTGGAAGGCAAAATCGGAGGTGAACTCGTTCTGGTACAGGCCAGCGCCGAAGGCACCATTAACATCAGTCCCAAAACCCTGTACGACAACACTCTTGGCCCGTTTTTGAGCTGGGTGAGCGGAGATCCGGCGAAACGAACGCTCGACAGTGCCTATGACCACGGCCTTCGAATCGGAGGTCGCGGAGAAGCCGGTGTCGGGGCTGCAGCCGGGGCCAGCGCGCAGGCAGGAAAAATCGGTGGCGCCTATGGCGTGACTGCGGAAGCCAAGGCAGGGGCCGGTCCGATGGCGGGCTTCAAGGTCTTTGTCGGAGTTTATTAGACAGGTGGTTTTGCACTCGAGACCGCCTGCAAGAACACCCAAGGGTGATAATCGGAATGACCACTGAGGACTATGTCGCCGCCGAACTGACCGCAATCAGCCCGGCCCCGTTTGCGTTCCAGCTTCTGCTTCCCGGAAGCTGGGAGGTAAAGCAGGTCAACGAGCAGCCCCTCACGGTGGACAGCCCCACCATCATTGCGGTTTTCGAACCTCCCGAGGCGACGAATATCTCCGTTCAGGTGATCGGCATTCTCCTCAACAACGAAATCTCGGCCGCACACTGGCTCGAATACTACTGCTCCCTGTCGTCCTGGCATGTCGACACCCTGCAGCCGATCGATGCTCGCCGCGCACGCGCAAGCTGCTTCGTCAGGGCCGAAGGCCACGAACTGCGCGGCCTCGTCACCGTCACGGTCAATGGCAATACGCTGATCCTGATCCAGGCCTTTGTTCCTTCCAGCGAGTTTGCTGCCCTTTCGGACATCGTCAACATGGCCGTCAGGTCCTTCCGCACCGAACAGGTCAGGCAGCCGAACGTGATCGAGGACTGGAGCAACTTTTCCCTGTTCCAGGACATCGGCTTCTTCTTCCCGGCGTCCTGGCATGTCAACCAGCCGCAATCCGGTCTGGCCGATCGCATGGCCATCGACTTTGCCCGCACGGGCTCCAACGGCGAGATCCTCGGGTTCGCCAGACTGAAGGCGATCAGCGCACAGCAGCCGGTAGACCTTGTTCAGGAACTGGGCAAGACCCGACGGGAGTTCGAAGGTTCCGACATCATTTTCGACGCGGGTGCGACGTCGAAAGCGGTGGCGCTCGACCCGCCGTTTATCGAAGCCACCGAAGTGACCGTCGGTGCCCGCACGAGTGAAAGCGATGATCCGCTGGAATTCACCGCGCTGGCGATGAAGACCCCGTCGCACGTGATCATCAGCTCCATACTCGGCCCCTCTCGCAAGACGTCGTTCTACAATTGGGCGGTGAACATGCGTGCGCACGAAATCGCCAACGCGTCGCTGCAATTCAAGAGTCAGTCCTGAGGTCAGTCAAACTGGCGGGGTCAGAACCCCGTCAGTCCCCGTTCCAGCCACTGACTTTGCGGGATCTCCTTGCCTATCTTGAAGGAGAACCGCTCCACACGCGTCACGCCGCTGTCCGTCTCGCAGCGGAAAGCCACGTCGAACCAGCGGCCAAGACTGCGGAAAGCGGCAATACGCGGCTGCAGAACGTTGCCGCCACGAGGCCGGAAAGACGGCAGCAGTTCCGGCGGCAAGGAACTGACGGAAGCAATCTGCTCTCTCAACTCGGTCATGCACAAGAGGTTCAGCCGCTGGCCCTCGGTCATGCCGCGCATGGCCGTGCGTGCCTGCGGATCATCCAGAATATCGCGGGAATAAAGTTCCCGAGCCGCAATCATTCCGGCTGGAGGTCCTTCCGAGCCGCCTGATGCCCGCCCTCCTCCTGCCTGGTCGCGTTGAGGCGAAGCCACCGGTTTCGGTGGTTTGGGAGCGGGTGTCTTGTTCGTTGCGATCGGTCCGACAATTCCGAAGTCTTCGGCGGGCTGCTCTCCGGTTTCAGCCGTGTCCGTTTCCGCGCGGGTTCCAACGGTCTCCTCTGGCAGGGCCTCCGGCTGTTCGGGTGTTTCCGCGACGTCTGAGGCCTCCTCTGGAGCTTCGCTATCATCAGCAGCGTCTTCAGCGGCGGTATCCTGCGCTTCTTCCGAAGCATCCTCCTGCGGCGCTTCGGTTTCGGCAGCCTCGGTCTCCTGACCTTCGCCCTCACCTTCGCCTTCGCCGGCGTCCGTTTCGCCCGCCTGGGCCTCATCCGTCTGCGCGTCGGTTTCCGCCTGCTGCTCACTCTCCGAGGACGCGCTTTCCGCGGATGCCGGCGGCGTTTCCTCTTCCCCTTGCAGCCCCGTGTCTTCTTCGCCGAACTCGGTCACTTCCTGCAGAACGGACGGCTCTGGCGGTTGTTCGGGCGTCTCGGCAAGGTCTTCGCGAGCGGACGCTGGCGGTGGTGGAGGTGGCGGCGGGGCTTCCTCGGCCTGCTCCTGTTCCGGCGGCTCGGGTTGTTCGGGTGTTTCCACCTCTTCCTGCTCCGGCTGCTCCGGTTCAGGTTGCTCAAGTTCCACAGGTGGCGTCTCTTCCTCCTGCGGCGGCGGGGGCAGTAGCTCGACTTCAACCACGTCCTGTAGGGGCTGCGTCGTATAGCCGGATACGCCTTCCAGCAGCATCAAGGCTACAAGCGCGTGCAGCACGGCGGAGACCACCAGCCCCCCCAGGAAAAGCCGCCGGTCCGCAGGCTCGATCCCGACCATGTTCCGGTCCATGTCGGCGGTGATGGCCAATAGAGCGCCCTTAAAGCAAAGTTGCCGGTTGAATTCAGGTTCGAAGTTTCAAAAAAACCCGGCGTCTCCGCCGGGTTCTTTGATGTTTCAAGCTCTTCCCGGCAGCTTAGCTGTCCAGGAACGAACGCAGCTTGCGAGACCGGCTCGGGTGCTTCAGCTTGCGCAGCGCCTTCGCTTCGATCTGGCGGATACGTTCACGGGTAACCGAGAACTGCTGCCCGACTTCTTCCAGAGTGTGGTCGGTGTTCATGCCGATACCGAAACGCATGCGCAGCACGCGTTCCTCACGCGGAGTGAGCGAGGCGAGCACGCGGGTCGTCGTTTCGCGCAGGTTCGACTGGATGGCCGCATCAATGGGCAGAACAGCGTTCTTGTCCTCGATGAAATCGCCCAGGTGCGAATCTTCCTCGTCACCAATCGGTGTTTCGAGCGAAATCGGTTCCTTGGCGATCTTCAGAACCTTGCGAACCTTCTCCAGCGGCATCTGCAGCTTTTCAGCCAGCTCTTCCGGGGTCGGCTCGCGTCCGATTTCATGCAGCATCTGGCGCGACGTACGTACGATCTTGTTGATCGTTTCGATCATGTGCACCGGAATACGGATGGTACGGGCCTGGTCGGCGATCGAACGGGTGATCGCCTGCCGGATCCACCATGTCGCATAGGTGGAGAACTTGTAGCCGCGCCGGTATTCGAACTTGTCCACCGCCTTCATCAGGCCGATGTTGCCTTCCTGGATCAGATCCAGGAACTGCAGGCCGCGGTTGGTGTATTTCTTCGCGATGGAGATCACGAGACGCAGGTTCGCCTCGACCATTTCCTTCTTCGCGATACGTGCCTCGCGCTCGCCCTTCTGCACCATTGCAACGATGCGGCGGAATTCGGTGATTTCGAGCCCGGTTTCGGTGGCCAGTGTCTGGATGTCCTGACGCAGCTCGCGAACGGTTTCCTTTTCCTTCGCAATGAAGTTTTTCCAGCCGCGCGTGGAAAGATTGGCAACCTTGCGCAGCCAGTTCGGGTCGAGCTCGGCACCCTGATACTGCTTCAGGAAGTCCGTGCGGTCGACATTGTAGCTGTCGGCCAGACGCAGCAGACGGCCTTCATAGCCCATCAGGCGCTTGTTGATGTCATAGAGCTGGGCAACCAGGGCGTCGATACGGTTCTGGTTGAGCGACAGGCTCTTCACATCAACGATGATGTCTTCTTTCAGCTTCTTGTAGCGGCGCTCCTGGCTTGGCGACAGGGTCTTGTTGGCCAGCTTGTTTTCCACCAGCTGATCCTGCAGGCGGCGAAGCTTCTTGTAGTTGTCGGCGATGTTGTCGAAGGTTTCCAGGACGCCCGGCTTCAGCTCGGCTTCCATCGCGGACAGGGAAACGTTGGATTCGAACTCGTCGTCGTCATCCTCGCCGTCACCGTCTTCGCTTTCGTTTTCGGTGTCTTCAGACGCACCGCCGGAGTTTTCCGAATTGCCTTCGCCCGGCGCCACATCGTCATTGGCAACGGCCGGGCCGGCCTTGGCATCAGGGCCGGCATAGGTTGCTTCCAGATCGATAATGTCGCGCAGAAGGACCTGGGCTTCGTTCAACTCGTCACGCCAGATGATGATGGCCTGGAACGTCAGCGGGCTTTCGCAAAGACCCGCAATCATCGCCTCGCGGCCAGCCTCGATGCGCTTGGCAATCGCGATTTCGCCTTCACGCGACAGCAGCTCGACCGACCCCATCTCGCGCAGATACATGCGCACGGGATCGTCGGTGCGGTCGGCGGGCTCTTTCGTGGTGCTCTTGGCAAGCGCCGTCGTGCTTGCAGCGACCAGATCGCCGCCATCGACTTCTTCCGGGCCTTCTTCGGCTTCGTCGGAATCGATCACATTGATGCCCATATCGGAAAGCATGGACATGGTGTCTTCGATCTTTTCCGAAGACACCTGCTCCGAGGGCAGAACCTCGTTCAGTTCATCATAGGTGACATAGCCGCGTTTCTTGGCGGCTTTGATCATCTTTTTGACAGCGGCATCCGACAGGTCCAGCAGAGGGCCGTCAGGGCCGTCCGTGCTCTGCTCCTGTGTGTCGTCTGCTTGTGTCGCTTTGGCTACCATATCGTGCTCCAGTTCGCGGCCGGTCCGGCCACGCCGCGCCCTTTGTTTGGCTTCAACCCAATTCACCCCCAGCGCGCCAGCATGTGGTGCGGCGGCGTCTGAAAGAATCACTGCGGTTAGGTTTGTAAGCCGTGTCCCTTAAGTCCCAATTAACCGTACACTTTTCGACATTGGCATATTTCAGCATCGACGCAGCACACGGCCTTTTCTGTCGGCATCCGGAAACGGATGCGTAAAAGGTGTTCGTTCGGGTTGCAGCTATATTAAGACTTTTGCCGCGAGCAGGCTTGAAAGCTCCGGCGCTTGAGGGCTGCAAAGGTTCTATTTAGCTCGGCTCACGCGATTCGCAAGTGTGATTCGTCACCGGTCAATTGGAAAATGCCATTTTTGTGCTCCTGCGCACACCAAAGAGGGCATTTTCAGGCCCAATGCCGGTTCGTCGCCAGAAAACGGGTCGCAGCTCCAAAAGTTCCCTTTTCCGCAACTGAAGGTCCACACATCCTCGTTTAAGCTACCGGCAAGCCATTCCGTCAATGAGCTGCCACGACCACAGGAGGTGCCGTGCGGATCTTTTTGGCACGCTCGGCAAGGTCGGCTTCATCGCGCGCACATTCCTCTCGCCTCCGGCTGAGGTCCTGCGTCAAGGCCTGGATGCGCATCCAGGAATGCTCATCGAGCTGCTCGTCCGCGGTAGCAAGCTCGGAGGAGAGCTCGTCTTCCAGCGCATTGAGTTCCAGGACATCGAGAAAGTGCAGATAGGCCGCTTCGATGAAATCCTCCGGCGGGTTGGATTTCAGAAGCGGGAAGCGATGTGTCAGCGCGGAAAACTCCGCACCACGTTGCTGCTGCATGCCGATGGTTTCGAGCATCATTTCGCCCATGATGTTCCGAAGCGGTTCCTCGAATGCGCTGGTCAGGTCGGAAATGGGCGTCGCTTCCAGATCGTCGACGATCCGGCACAAAATGTCCCGCAATTGCCTGTGGAGATCATTGGCAAACGGCAACCTGGAAAACCGCTCGAAGTTCCTGTCGAGCAGATGCGGGAAGCGCATGCTCAAACCGAGCACCAGCCGTTCGGTGCCGAAATCGTGGCTGGCAGCAACCCGTTCGCGTGCTGTGCCGAGCGGAGACGCCGCATCGGCTGAACCACCGCCCTTGCCACCCTTGCCCCCCTGCCGGGACTGGCGTGCCTGCTCGAAGAACAGATTCGACAGCTTGAACTTGAGATCGAGCTGATACCGTCGACGCACCCGCTCGTCGCGAATGGTGGCAATCAGATCATCGAACCGCTTTTCCAGTGCCGCCTTGCGTTCAGGCGTATCGAGCCGTGAAACGGAAATCTCCCGCTCCCAGACCACATCGAACAGGGACTGTGCCCGCTCGACTTCGTCATGAAAGCCTGCCACCCCGCGCTGCTTGATGAGGTCATCAGGGTCCATGCCGTCAGGCAGGAAGCAGAACTGGAACGAATAGCCGCTCTTGAGCACCGGAAAGATCCGGTCGATGGCGCGATGCGCCGCCGAAACACCTGCCGCATCGCCGTCAAAGCAGATCACCGGTTCGGGGGCGAATTTCCAGAGCCGCACCACCTGGTCTTCGGTAAAGGCCGTGCCCAAGGACGCGACCACATGGTGGATGCCCGCCTGCCAGAGGGCGATGGCATCAAGATAGCCTTCCACCACCACTGCCTCGCCGCTTTTGAAGGCGGGTTCGCGTGCGCGATGGGCGTTGAACAGCATGACACCCTTGTGAAACAGGGGTGTTTCCGGCGAGTTCAGATATTTCGGCTGTCCGTCCGGCGACAGGGTCCGCCCGCCAAAGGCGACCACCCGGCCACGGTCGTCCTGGATCGGGATCATCAAACGTCCGCGGAACCGGTCGTAGGACGGGCGCCCGTCTTCCGGCTTGATGATGAGCCCTGCCTCGATCATTGCAGCTTCCGGGATCTCTCGCGCTGCAAGATATCCCTTCAGCGCATCGCGGCTTTCAGGCGCAAACCCGAACCGGAACTCGCGCAGGGTGTCGGGCGTCAGGCCGCGTTTTTGCGTGTAGGCGCGGGCGGTGTCGCCACGAGGGCCCACGAACTCGGCCTGAAAGAACTGCGCCGCCATTTCGCAGATATCGGCAAGCCCGGCCCGCTTCTTCTCGCGCCGCGCCGCCTGGGGATCGGGCGCAGGCAGACCGACGCCTGACTGTTCGGCAAGGCGTTCGACAGCCTCCGGAAAGCTCAGCCCTTCGGTTTCACACAGGAACGTAAAATGATCACCGGACGCACCGCAGCCAAAACATTTGTAGCGGTTACGGCGATCGTCGACGTGAAAACTTGGACTCTTTTCCTGATGAAACGGGCAGCACGCCCAATAGTCGCCCTTGCCCGGCTGCGTCTTGCGCCTGTCCCAGGTCACACGCCGCCCGACAACATCCGACAAGGTCAGACGGGCACGAATTTCATCGAGTAGGCGCGGTTCGAAACGCATGGAACAGTGTACGGGTCCGGATTACAGAAAACGGCATCCTGCCATCGGCACATTCGGGCGCCGCCGGTCAGTCCGCCAAAATAGAATGTCTTGAAGGTTGTTTCCAGTGGTGCCGGGCCTCATGCCCGGCTTCTGGAAGATTTTTGCATCAGCCTCACCGGCTGCAACAGCGGCTCAGTCCTGTTTACCAGTCCCGGTGCTGCCCTGTTCACCACCGTCAGCGCGCAACATGTCCTTCACCAGGCAGGACGCCTGCACGAAGTCCATTTTCCCGGGATAACGGCTCTTCAGTTCGTTCATGCAGCGGCCGATGTCACGCAGACCATGCGCGTCGATATCCTTGACCGTCTCTTCGCAGATCTTCTGCATTTCCTCGTCACTGAGCTGAACGGGCAGAAATTCACGGATGATTTCCTGCTCTTCGCGCTCCTGCTCGGCCAGGTCGAGCTGTCCGCTGCTTTCGAACTCTTCCGCGGAAGTTTCCCGCTGACGGATCATTTTTTGAAGGATCTCAATCACTTCGGTTTCGTTGACGCCGTCCTTGCCGTTTTCACGGGCAGCAGCCTCACGGTCCTTCACAGCGGTCTGCACCAGACGCAACGTGGCGCACCTGCGCTTGTCGCCTTCGTCCTGTGCCGCTTTCAGGGCAGCGTTGATTCTTTCGCGCATCACATCGCGCATGGTTCACCCCACCCCTGCCGCGCTGAGGCCCGGCGCTCAGGGGCGCCATTCCATTTTCTCAGCCAAGCCATTGAATTTTAAAGATCTTTTTTCATAGGATCAATATTGACGATCCAAGCCGCTTCCCATAGAGTCCCGCGCTTAATGCAGGCGGCCTTTTGCGGGCTTTCCAGCCCGCCGCAGACGCCCTTCCTGCAGCGCATGATGTCACCAACAAGATCTGGAAACAAGACATGACGACTGCAGACGCATGGTCCGAGACCCCGGCGACCGCCTTGCTTGTGCTCTCCGACGGCAGTGTAATCGAGGGACAGGGCCTCGGCGCAACCGGCCAAGCCGTTGGTGAGATTTGCTTTAATACGGCAATGACCGGTTACCAGGAGATCCTGACCGACCCATCCTATTCCGGTCAGATCATCACCTTCACATTTCCGCATATTGGCAATGTCGGCACCAACGATGAAGACATCGAGACGGTCAACATGGCCGCAGACAGCGGCATCCGCGGCGTTGTGCTGGCAGCCGCCATCACCGATCCGGCCAACTACCGGGCGGCAAAACATCTCGATGCGTGGCTGAAGAGCCGCAACCTGATCGGCATCAGCGGCATCGACACCCGCGCGCTGACCGCACTGATCCGTGAAAAAGGCGTGCCCAACGGCGTGATCGCGCATTCGCCGGACGGCAAATTCGATGTCGATGCCCTGAAAACGGCTGCCAGAAACTGGCCCGGCCTGGTGGGTATGGACCTTGCCAAGGACGCTTCCACCACCCAGTCACACCAGTGGCACCAGACGACCTGGAAATGGGACGAGGGCTACGGAGAGGCAAAGGCCGGCAAGTTCAAGGTCGTTGCCATCGACTACGGCATCAAGCGCAACATCCTGCGCCTTCTGGCTGACGCCGGCTGCGAGGTCACGGTTCTTCCCGCGACCGCGACGGCGGATGACGTTCTGGCGCAAGCGCCCGATGGCGTGTTCCTGTCAAACGGCCCCGGTGATCCGGCCGCAACGGGCGACTACGCAGTGCCGATGATCAGGAAGATTGTCGATGCTGGCGTTCCCACGTTCGGGATCTGCCTTGGCCACCAGATGCTCGCACTGGCGCTTGGCGGCAAGACCCTCAAGATGCACCAGGGACACCATGGCGCCAATCATCCGGTATTCGACCACACCACCGGCAAGGTTGAAATCACGTCGATGAACCATGGTTTCGCGGTGGATGCGGACAGTCTGCCGGACAACGTTCAGCAGACCCATGTGTCCCTGTTCGACGGATCCAACTGTGGTTTGGCGATGAAGGACAAACCCGTGTTTTCCGTCCAGTATCACCCGGAAGCATCCCCCGGCCCGCGTGACAGCCACTACCTGTTCAAGCGGTTTACCGACCTGATGGAAAGCGCGAAATCGGCAGCCTGACCTACTCGGGCCCCGGGAAATGCAGACAAGCGTTTGGCCGACGAACCAGCCGGCCAACGCCACTCCGCCACCGGAATGCAGCATTGTCTCAAATAAAAAACCCCGGCGTGCAGTGCACACCGGGGTTTTTTGATAACTGATGCCGGAAGCTTTATCCGATCAGTTCGTCAAATGCCGTCAGGATCTGACCGACTTCTGCGATCTGCTCGTCAAGCATCTGCTTCTGCTCCACCAGGATTTCCTGTTGCGCAAGGCAGATTTCCTGAAGTTCCTTGAACTGGTCTTCCCGTTTGCCGTTGCCTTCCACCAGCTTGATCACCCGGCGGATTTCGGCAAGCGTGAGGCCGATCTTCTTGGCCTGCAGGATTACCCGCATCCGCGAAACGTCACGTGGACCGTAGAAACGGCGTGCGCCCTTGCGAACCGGATTGAGAAGACCCTTTTCTTCGTAGAAACGAAGCGTCCTGAGGGTTACGTCGAACCGCTCGGACATTTCAGAGATCGCGAGAGCGCGATCGTCAAGCATCACTTCTTGTCCTGGCCCGGCAATATCCGGCACCACGACCATCTTGGTTGCTACATTGTTCATACTTTTAAGCCCGATCTTGTCTTTTTTGTTCCAAGTCTGGCTGGGTCTTGCTGCGCTCCCGACTCGCCGGTCCCACCTCCGGTTCATCAGGTCCCACTAGCACCGCAATTACAGCCCCCGCAGCTTGAAGCGCAATGCTCTTCGCTTCAGAAGCTCCCAACGCCAAACTCATAGGAGACTAAGCAGTAGTCTAATACACCGGATCGACAGTTAAAATCTACGCCAAATTTAGGAATATTGCCCAGTTTTTACGGAAGTTTCAGTTATGCGAAAACTAAAACTAAAAACCTACGAGAAAGGACACGCAACTACGAATGTTTATTCAGGGGCACTTTAGCCAAAACACGAACAAATATTAATTATCGATAATCTGAATATAAGAACTAGACTTTTCTTGAATATATAAATCCACAATAAATTTTCTTTACCTCACGGCAACGACCAAGGGAAAATTACTTAGTTCGCTTACTCCTAACCCTGAGGATTATTACAATTAGTGAATTTCCCTTAGATATTATGTAGGTAAAAAAGTTCACGAATCGTGATCCGCGAGACGAAAATGAACGCTACATACACAACAATACCCGCTATGCGCGAATATCAATTCAGCCTTACTCCTCATGAAAAGATAAGGAAAAATCTAAGCTTATCACTTATTTGACACGCCGTTACGGCACCGAACAAGTATATCAATTTTTTGTCCACACGGTCAATTTTACCATCAAATTCAACCACCTCCATCGACGCAAAAGAGCACATTGTGCACTTCTCGATTGACAAGCGATGAGCAAGGTTATTTTTGTCAGAAGTACCGGACGAGCGAACCCGCAAGGGGATGCCCGCAACCAAGGTATTCTGGAATAAGACGAAATGGCCGATTCAAAATCCAAAGACACCATGCCCGGCATGACCCCGCAGCAGTTCCGCCATTGGCGGCGAGCACTCGGGCTCAAGCAGAAGGATGCGGCAGACCGTCTGGGCCTGAAGAAGCGCATGATCCAGTATTACGAAAAGGGAAATCGCGACGGGCGACCCGTTGAAATTCCCAAATCCATCCGCCTTGCCTGCTATGCATTGTCGGAAGGGATCGGCGACTTTGACGGCCAGACAACGATCCCGTTACCCGCCGAAATTGCCAAGCCGGAATAAAGTCGTGATTTTAGCTCGCAAAAGGTCGACTTTCACGCCCTGGCGGGGTTCCCTCCTGCGCAGCTTTTCCCTATAAGACGCGCTCAGCCAACATAGTCATACCCTCATGTCCGAGCCAGACCGAATAGCGAGCCCGCTGTCCGGAAAGGCCGCTGCGAGCTGCGAGCCGAGATGCCAAAACGCACAGATATCTCTTCCATCCTGATTATTGGTGCCGGTCCGATTGTCATCGGCCAGGCATGTGAATTCGATTATTCGGGCACCCAGGCCTGCAAGGCGCTGCGCGAGGAAGGGTATCGCATCATCCTGGTCAACTCGAACCCGGCGACGATCATGACCGACCCGGACCTGGCTGACGCGACCTACATCGAGCCGATCACTCCCGAGCTGGTGGCCAAGATCATCGAGAAGGAACGCCCGGATGCGCTTCTGCCGACGATGGGGGGCCAGACCGCGCTGAACTGCGCACTCGATCTGGAACAGATGGGTGTTCTGGAAAAATACGGCGTGGAAATGATCGGCGCCCGCGCCGATGTCATCGAAAAGGCTGAAGACCGCGAAAAGTTCCGGGCTGCGATGGACGTCATCGGCCTGGAAAACCCGCGCGCGGCAATTGCCTCCTCCCCGGCAATTCACGACGAGAACGGCCGGATCGTCGGTTACGACCGCAATGCCGGCTATCTTGAAGCCATGCGCGCCATCGACGAGATCGGCCTGCCGGCGATCATCCGCCCCGCCTTCACCCTGGGTGGCACCGGCGGCGGCGTTGCCTATAACCGGGAAGAATTCGAAACCATCGTCCGCTCCGGCATCGACGCATCTCCGGTCGGTCAGGTCCTGATCGACGAGAGCCTGCTCGGCTGGAAGGAATATGAAATGGAAGTGGTCCGCGACACGGCGGACAACTGCATCATCATCTGCTCCATCGAGAACGTCGATCCGATGGGCGTGCATACCGGTGATTCCATCACTGTCGCGCCGGCGCTGACGCTGACCGACAAGGAATACCAGATCATGCGCGACGCCTCGATTGCGGTGCTGCGCGAGATCGGCGTGGAAACCGGCGGATCGAACGTGCAGTTCGCGGTCAATCCGGACAATGGCCGCCTGGTCGTCATCGAAATGAACCCGCGCGTGTCGCGGTCTTCCGCCCTGGCCTCCAAGGCAACCGGCTTCCCGATCGCCAAGATCGCGGCCAAGCTTGCTGTCGGCTACACGCTGGACGAGCTGGAGAACGACATCACCGGCGGCGCGACCCCGGCATCGTTCGAACCGACCATCGATTACGTGGTCACCAAGATCCCGCGTTTCGCCTTCGAAAAATTTCCGGGCTCCGAAGCAACCCTGACCACTGCCATGAAGTCGGTCGGCGAAGTGATGGCAATTGGCCGGACCTTCAACGAAAGCCTGCAGAAGGCATTGCGTGGTCTGGAAACGGGCCTGAACGGCTTTGATGAAACCGAAATCCCGGGCCTTGATCAGGGCGACGACCGCAACGCCCTGCGCGCTGCCGTCTCGACACCGACACCGACCCGGCTTCTCAACGTCGCCCAGGCCATGCGCCTTGGCATGACGGTCGAGGAAATCTACGAGGCCAGCGGCATCAATCCCTGGTTCCTGGAACAGATCGAAGCCATCCTGGAAATGGAAGCGAAGGTCCGCAAGCTCGGCCTGCCGAAAGATGCCGCGAACTTGCGCAAACTGAAGGCCATGGGCTTTTCCGACGCGCGCCTGGCAAGCCTTGCCGATCTCGATGCGTCGGACGTTGCCAAGCTCCGCAAGCAGCTGGACGTGCACCCGGTCTACAAGCGCATTGACACCTGCGCTGCCGAGTTCGCCTCCCCGACTGCCTATATGTATTCCACCTACGAGGCTCCCTTCATGGGGCAGCCCGCGTGCGAGGCGAGCCCGTCCGACCGGAAGAAGGTGGTCATTCTGGGTGGCGGCCCGAACCGGATCGGCCAGGGTATCGAGTTCGACTATTGCTGCTGTCATGCCGCCTTCGCGCTGGAAGACGCGGGCTACGAGACCATCATGGTCAACTGCAACCCGGAAACCGTCTCCACCGATTACGACACGTCCGACCGCCTCTACTTCGAGCCGCTGACCGCTGAAGACGTGCTGGAGATCATGCGCAAGGAGCAGGAGAACGGCACGCTGCACGGCGTCATCGTCCAGTTCGGCGGCCAGACCCCACTCAAGCTGGCGCAGGCCCTGGTCAAGGCGGACGTGCCGATCCTCGGCACTTCACCGGACATGATCGATCTTGCCGAAGACCGTGACCGGTTCCAGAAGCTTCTGATCAAGCTCGACATGAAGCAGCCGGAAAACGGCATCGCCTATTCCGTCGAACAGGGTCGCCTCATCGCCGGTCAGCTCGGCCTGCCTCTGGTGGTCCGCCCGTCCTATGTCCTGGGTGGCCGTGCCATGCAGATCATTCGCGACGAGGAAGCCCTCAACTCCTATCTGCTCGGCACCCTGCCGGAGCTGGTCCCTGCGGAAGTGCGGGCAAAGTACCCGAACGACAAGACCGGCCAGATCAACACCGTGCTGGGCACCAACCCGCTGCTGTTCGACCGCTATCTCGACGGCGCGATCGAGGTGGATGTCGATGCCCTTTGCGACGGCAAGGACGTGTTCGTCTGCGGCATCATGGAGCACATCGAGGAAGCCGGCATCCATTCCGGCGACAGCGCCTGCTCCCTGCCGCCGTTCTCGCTCGGCGAAGAGATGCTTGAAGAACTCAAGCGCCAGACCACGGCATTGGCTCTGGCACTGGAAGTCGGCGGACTGATGAACGTGCAATACGCCATCAAGAACGGCGAGATCTTCGTTCTGGAAGTCAACCCGCGCGCATCGCGCACCGTGCCCTTCGTCGCCAAGACGATCGGTGCGCCGGTCGCCAAGATCGCCAGCCGCATCATGGCGGGAGAAAGCCTGGCTTCCTTCGGTCTCAGCGAGAAGAAACTCGACCATATCGCGGTCAAGGAAGCTGTCTTCCCGTTCGCCCGCTTCCCCGGCGTCGACACGATCCTCGGACCGGAAATGCGCTCGACGGGCGAAGTCATGGGCCTCGACACAGCCTTCGGCAAGGCCTTTGCCAAGTCCCAGATCGGCTGCGGCACAGGGGTTCCGGACAAGGGCACCGTGTTCGTTTCCATGCGCGACGAAGACAAGGCCGGCGTGCTTGACGCCGTCCGCAGCCTGGAAGCCGGCGGTTTCACGATCATCGCCACCGGCGGCACCCAGAAGTTCCTCGAGGACAAGGGGATTGCGGTGAAGAAGATCAACAAGGTTCTTGAAGGCCGCCCTCATATCGTTGATGCTATCAAGAACGGTGAGGTCCAGCTCGTCTTCAATACGACCGAAGGCGCACAGGCCATCTCCGACAGCCGGTCGATGCGCCGGGCGGCTCTTCTGAACAAGGTACCGTATTACACGACCCTTGCAGGATCAGTGGCTGCCGCGAAAGGCATTGCCGCCCATAAAGCTGGGAGCCTTGAAGTAAGACCTTTACAATCCTACTTCGGCTAAGGCTATTATACTCGTGACCGGCCGGGAAAGCGCGCCTTTCCCGGCTTGGTTTGTTTTTGTCAAAGCGCGGTCCTCGAGATTAGGGGGACCCAATAAGCTGAAGGTCTGAGACCAATGGAAAAAGTTCCGATGACCTCCGCCGGGTACAAGATGCTCCAGGACGAGCTGAAGGAACGTACCGCGGTAGAGCGCCCGCGCATCGTCGAGGCGATTGCTGAAGCCCGCGCGCATGGCGACCTGTCGGAAAATGCGGAATACCATGCGGCTAAAGAAGCCCAGAGCCTGAACGAAGGCCGTATTTCGGAACTGGAAGACAAGCTGTCCCGCGCTGAAATCATTGATGTGACCAAGCTGTCCGGCGACATCGTCAAATTCGGCGCGACCGTCACCCTCATTGACGAGGACACCGAAGAAGAAAAGAAATACATGATCGTTGGCGACGTCGAATCCGACGTGAAGCAGAACAAGGTCTCTATTTCTTCTCCGATCGCCCGCGCCCTGATTGGCAAGTCCATCGGCGACAGCGTCGAAGTTGCTGCCCCTGGCGGTGCCCGGTCTTACGAGATCGTGGACGTACGCTTCGTCTGACCCCAGCCTTTCAGTGTTGAGCCTTCCCGGTCTGGCCTCTCTTTGCAGGGACCGTCCCCGGTCTTAGCAGGCCTGAAAACTGCCCCTGGCCGTTTCAATGTCCGGGTTCCCTTTGAACCCGGACCTGCCTGGCACACCTCCCCGGCAACGTACGCGCGTTCTGCGACTGTCCTTAAGTCGCAGCAAAAGCAGAGCTTTCCCTTTGACGTCCACGACACAGCCGTTAAGCTGACAATCGGAAAGTGTCGGAGGATTTGCAATGGTCTTTAACGCGATTGCTGTATGGTTGTTGATCGCGTCGGTGCCGTTATGGATATACCGCTGGTTTCTGTTTTCCAGGCTCACGGCACGCGAACGCCTGATGTTCAAGCGCCTCGTCGCGCAACGCCACGAAAGCTCCTTCGTGTTCGCCGTGCGGATGGCCGGCTACCTGATCGCTCTGGCTGTTGCCGTCTTCTTCGTCGTCTTCGGTCTGCAATATCTGAAGTATGGCAACTTTGGCATAACGACCTACAGCGACACGATACGCAGCAGGTTCTATTCCGGCATTGAACCTGTCGACCAGGCGCTCGACAGCTACCACTATGACCAGATGCTGCCCGTTGCGGCACTGACGACCATCCTGCTGGTGACCGTCGCCTTTACACTGGTCACCGCCGCTCTCAGGGACATCTCCCTGATCCGGCGTCTCCAGAAAAAAGTGAAAAAACTGGCTTCGTGAGTTTGTTGGCGCCCTTGCCTGCCGGATCGGCAGGCAGCGCCTCACGCGTGCTGCAAGATATTCACCAGGCGGCCAAAAGGGTCGCGCACATAAAAGCGCCTGACGCCCCAGGGCTCATCTGCCGGGCCGTATTCGATGCCGAGGCCTTTTGCCTGCACTTTTTCCAGCACTTCTTCAAGGTTATCGACTTCGACCGAAAAATCGGGCACGGGGGTTCCCGCGCCGCCTTCCGCTGCAATGCTGACCTGGGCCATTGCCCCCCGTTCGCCTGCAAAGGTGACGATCCAGCCGTGATCCATCGCCAGGTCCATGCCCAGCACGTCGCCGTAGAAGCTTTGCGCCTTGCCGGTATCCGGCGATGCGATGTTGGCAACGACACGTTTCACAGCCATGGCGTCTTGTTCCTTCTTGCAGCCGGTTCGGACTTCAATCGATTGGAACGACAGGCTCATCCTTTGTGCGGCGGATTGTCAACGCCGTACGAACGCTGTCGACGTTGGGCGCCGCGGTCAATTCGCGAATGATGAAATTCTGGAAGGTCTGCAGATCCGGCGAAACGCATTTCAGTAGGAAGTCGACCTCACCCGAAAGCATGTAGCTTTCGCGCACCAGCGGCCAGTTCTGAACCGTCTGTTCGAAGGCAATCAGATCCGCCTCGGTCTGGCTGTGCAGCCCAACCATTGCAAAGGCTGTCACGTCGTAACCGAGCTGCTTTTCATCAAGCAGGGTCCGGTAGCCCAGAATGAGCCCGGCTTCCTCCAGCGCGCGCACCCGGCGCAGGCAGGGAGGAGCGGATATGCCGACCCGACGGGCCAATTCCACATTGGTCATCCGTCCGTCATCCTGCAATTCCTTCAGGATCTGCCAATCAATGGCATCGAGCCGCGCTTTCAAACCTGTCTCCTTCGCGCTTCGCATGACGCGCCATGCTGTGGGCATTCGGGTCTTTCGCAAGACTGTCGCCTTGCCCGATACCGGAATCCCAAGCTAACCTCTATTTGTGTGCCGAGTTATGATTTTTTGCGCGTTTGTGCAAGACTATAACAAAATTGCGCACGATTTCGAAAGATTACGATAGGGGAACTTCTCCAAAACATGCCTTTTTCGCCGGAGAAAGCCCCTTCTTCCCTCTGGATCCTCACTGATGGAAAGGCGGGCGACTTTGCCCAGTGCCGCGGTGTTGCCGAAGCCCTCGGCGCACCTGTTGAAGAACGCCACATAGCGCCGCGTGCACCCTTTACCTGGTTGATGCCCTTCGGTCCGATCGATCTGCGCGAGCGGGAGACCCGCCCCGGCAGCCCGATTGCCCCGCCCTACCCTGATATCGCCATCGCGTCCGGCCGCCGGGCGGTCCCGTATCTGCGCCGGGTCAAGCGCCTCTCGGGAGGCAAGACCTTTACCGTGTTCCTGAAAGACCCGCGCATAGGATCAGACGCAGCGGATCTCATCTGGGTACCCGAGCATGACAAGCTGCGCGGACGGAACGTCCTTGTAACACCGACGTCCCCACACAAGTTCTCCGCCGCAACACTGGCCGAACTCCGCAGCCGGCAGGTTGCCGAGATAGATGGTCTTCCACGGCCCCGTGTTGCGGTTCTTGTCGGCGGTGACAGCCGGCACCACAGGTTTTCCGAAGACGACCAGAACCGCCTTTTGAGTGGCCTGCGAGAGCTTGCACATGCGGCACATGTGCATTTCATGATCACAGCCTCCCGCCGCACGCCGGCCGGATTGGCCTATGGTCTTGCAGGATTGGCCAAATCGGGAAATCACCTCTACTGGACAGGCGAGGAACCCAACCCTTACGGCCTCTATCTCGCCAAGGCAGATGCGATCATCGCCACTGCCGATTCCACGAACATGATCGGTGAGGCCACAGCCACCGGCAAGCCGGTCCATGTATTCGAGCCGAGCGGCGGTCACGACAAGATCACCCGGTTTTTGGGGACTTTGCGACGCATGGGTGTCATTCACCCCTTTCCAGGTCCGCTGAAAACCACTACCTACGAGCCGATAGATGCCACGCCGGTGATCGCTCAACGCATCTTGAGCGATTTTTCGGCCGCACGGCAAACCCGGAACAACGCCCCGATGGGCCAACCTGGCAACGCAAACGCCGGGACATGAAAACAGGATAAAGGTGCGCCCATGAGCACGGAACACAGCAAACTTCTGATCATCGGCTCCGGCCCGGCCGGCTACACGGCTGCCATATATGCTGCCCGCGCCATGATCGAGCCGACGCTGGTGGCCGGTATTCAGCCGGGCGGCCAGCTGACCATTACCACTGATGTCGAGAACTACCCCGGTTTCGCGGATCCCATCATGGGGCCGTGGCTGATGGAACAGATGCAGAAGCAGGCCGAAAACGTCGGCACCAAGATCCTTTACGACACCATCGTGAAGGCTGACCTGTCCCAGCGCCCGTTCCGCCTGGAAGCCGACAGCGGCACGGTGTTCACGGCGGACGCCCTGGTGATCGCCACCGGCGCGCAGGCACGCTGGCTTGGCCTGTCCTCGGAACAGGATTACATGGGCGCCGGCGTTTCCGCCTGTGCGACCTGTGACGGCTTCTTCTACCGCAACAAGGAAGTTGTGGTTGTCGGCGGCGGCAACACCGCCGTGGAAGAAGCGCTGTATCTCGCCAATCTCGCCTCCAAGGTGACGCTGGTTCATCGCCGTGACAGCCTGCGGGCGGAAAAGATCCTGCAGGACCGCCTGTTCCAGCACCCGAAGATCGACGTCATCTGGGACCACCAGGTCGATGAGATCCTCGGCGGCGGCATGCCGAAAGCAGTTACCGGCGTACGGTTGAAAAACACCGCGACCGGCGAATTCCAGGAAATTTCCACGGACGGTGTCTTCATCGCCATCGGCCACGCACCGTCGGTCGAACTCTTCAAGGATCAGCTCACGCTGAAGTCCAACGGCTACCTGGAAACTGCCCCGGATTCGACCAGGACATCCATCCCGGGCGTCTTTGCGGCCGGTGATGTCACCGACGACATTTATCGGCAGGCAGTAACCGCTGCCGGCATGGGCTGCATGGCAGCCCTTGAAGCCGAGAAGTTTCTGGCCGAACATGAAGTGACGTCGACAAAGCAGGCCGCCGAATAGGCTGCCTGACTGTCCTGCGGAGGGGCACGCATGGATTGGGACAAATTGCGCATTTTTCATGCGGCCGCACAGGCTGGCAGTTTCACGCATGCAGGTGACACCCTGCATATGAGCCAGTCGGCTGTCAGCCGGCAGGTCAGTGCGCTAGAGCACGATCTGGGCGTTCCGCTGTTTCACCGGCACGCCCGCGGCCTCTTGCTGACCGAACAGGGCGAACTGCTCTACCGGACTGCCAACGACGTGCTGATGAAGCTGGAAGCGGTTCAGTCGAGCCTGACGGACAGCAAGGAAAAGCCATCCGGAGCCCTGCGCGTGACAACCACGGTGGGCCTTGGTTCCACCTGGCTCACCTCACGGATCAGAAGCTTCATCGATCTCTATCCAGATGTCGACCTGCACCTGATCTTCGACGACGACGAACTGGACCTCGGCATGCGCGAAGCGGATGTGGCTATCCGCTTGCGCCAGCCGACCCAGCCGGACCTGATCCAGCGCAAGCTGTTTACAGTGCATTTCCATGTCTATGCGGCACCGGAATACCTTCAACGGTTCGGAACACCTGTGTCGATCGACGACCTCGACAAGCACCGGCTGATCACCTTTGGCGAACAGGCTCCGGCCTACCTCCGCTCGATGAACTGGCTGGAAACAGCCGGGCGCGTCGCGACAAGCCCGCGCAGGTCCGTCCTGAAGGCCAACAACATCGTGGCCATCAAGCGTGCTGTTCAATCCGGCGTGGGCATTGCTATTCTGCCGGACTACATCATCGACAAGTCGTCGAACCTGGCGCCTGTCATGACCGACCAGGACGACAAGGTGCCCTCCTTCGACACCTATTTTGTCTACCCTTCGGAACTGAAGAACACCGCGCGTGTTACCGCGTTCCGCGAGTTCCTGCTGGCAAATGCAGAAGGCTGGGTTTTCTAACCCTGCCCTCCTGTCGTCTATCTGCCCGATTGCGATTGGCTCAACCAGCCCCGGCTTGACCGGGACGCAACCCTGCTTGCCTGCACGAGCGGCCGCACAGAGGCTTTTGCAGATACTCTCCCCCTAAAGAGGTCTCGGAACTCGGCCTGCGCCGCGGCAACCGAGCGGCCCGATCGTCTCCATTCCCCTGGGAAAGCACAGGACTGGACAGACTCAGGTTTCATTCGCCAAATCAGCTCAACATTTAGGCATCAAAATTACTGCACACGGGGAGAGCATTTGCATTTATTTCGGTGAACCAATCGATTTTTTCACTCGAAATTAAAAATTTTTTTGAAGCTGCCGGCAAAAACCGACTAATTCAATCTGTTGTAATTAAAGGGGTTTTGGTCTGATTTTTGACCATTCAGTCAAGCCCTGCGTAAAATGCATAGCAGATCTGCGCCCCTGCCTCTTGTTTACGCAGCTTGTGCACTGCATATAAGCATCACTGTTGGTCACACGGACATCACGTCCTCCTCCCAGTGATGTTCCGACCAGCTGTTCCCCTCTGGAAGGTGATTCCACTGTTTTCAGTGAATCAAAATAAACTGCCGGGTCTTTTAAGACCCGGCTCTTTTTTTGCCCAGACCATGCCGCGATGCAGCATGACGTAATGTCACTTCACCTCACATGAACAGGCGTTCGTTGCCCAGGTCCTTGTAGAGGCCGGCCACCTGCTCCTCATAGCCGTTGTAGAGAAGCGTGTTGCGGCGCTCGTCCGTTCCAAGCAGCCGCTCGGAAGACTGCGGCCAGCGGCGATGCGGCACGGACGGGTTCACGTTCGCCCAGAAGCCGTATTCAGAAGACTGGATCTCCTCCCAGAAGCTGACCGGACGCTCGTCGGTGAAGGAGATCTTCACGATCGACTTGATCGACTTGAAGCCGTACTTCCACGGGACAACCAGCCGGATCGGTGCACCATATTGCTTGGCAAGCGGCTTGCCGTAAACGCCGGTAGCGATGAAGGCGAGTTCATTGGTCGCTTCTTCCAGCGTCAGGCCCTCGACATAGGGCCAGGGATACCAGCTCTGCTTCTGCCCGCTGGCAACCGACGGATCGAGGAAGGTTTCAAAACGCAGGTATTTTGCGCCGGACTGCGGCCCGGCCAGCTTCACCAGCTCGGCAAGCGCGAATCCCGACCAGGGCACGGCCATGGACCACGCTTCGACGCATCGATGCCGGTAGAGCCGCTCTTCCAGAGGCATCTTGGCCAGAAGGTCATCGATGCCGATCTCTTGCGGATTGTCGATCATGCCATCCAGCACGACGGTCCAGGGGCGGATCTTGAGTTCCTGTGCCGCCGGCCAGATCTGCTTGTGCGTGCCGAACTCGTAGAAATTGTTGTATTTCGCCGTGAACTCTTCCGGGGTCACGTCCCTGTCGAGCGTAAAGGTCTCATTGCGCTTGACCGGATAAAGGCCCGCGCTCGGGTCTTCTTCCGCAAAGGCCGGGCGAATTCCAAGGCCCGTACCCAACAGCGCACCAGCCCCGGCAAGGCTGGCAAGGATCTGCCGGCGGTTCATGAAAACGGCCTCCGGTGTTGCTTCCCGTTCCGGAAGCTCCCAGCTGCGTTTCTTCAGTATATTCATTGTCAGTCTCCCGTTTGTTCCGAAGGAAACCGGAATCGGCTTTCAATGGCAAATAACGCCCTGGTGACTGAGCGCAACAACAAGGTGATCAACAGTACAGCGCTTTAGTAGGGCGAACACAACAGAGGGGCCAATCGGCCCCTCTGTCATCGCTTTCAGTGCTTTACCGTTCACGCGGCCTGTCTGCCGGACCTCTGCAGGGCAATATCCGCCGCCTTGCCGGAAAGTTCCGCCATATGGTCGAACTCGGCGGTGTAGCTTGCAACCCCGGCGGTCGCCGAACGCAGTTCGATGATCAGGTCGCCGATTTCCGCCTCCGGCATCAACGCCTGCACCTCATCCCAGCCATTCCACTCGGGACGGGCATCGAAGCCAAGCAATTGTCCGCGTCGGGCCGAGACGATCGCATTCACCCGCGCGGTCGCATCGCTCGGGCAGGCTATCACCACCTTGTGGATCGGCTCCAGCAGCACCGGCTTGCACTCAGGCAGACCTTCCCGGATTGCCAGTATGCCGGCCATCTTGAAGGCCTGGTCGGAACTGTCCACAGAGTGATAGGAGCCGTCCGTCAGACAGACGGACACATCCACCACCGGGAAACCGAGCGGGCCTTGCCCCAGCGCATCCAACACGCCGTCACGCACGGACGGGATATATTGTTTCGGCACGACTCCTCCGGTAATCGTGTCTGAAAACTGGACGCCCTCGCCGCGCGGCAGCGGAGATATCTCGATCACCACATCACCGAACTGACCATGCCCGCCAGACTGTTTCTTGTGACGGCCACGAACCTTGGTGCCTGACCGGATCGTCTCGGCATAAGGCACGTGCGGTGTATTGGCGGCGATATCCAGACCGTATTTTCCGGCAAGCCGTTCCTGGGCAACACGCAAATGCATTTCGCCCTGCCCTGCAAGCAACGTTTCGGCCGTTGTCTGGTTTTGCGAGACGATCAGCGAGCGGTCCTCTTCAACCAGTTTCGCCAGTGCCGCGGAAAGACGGACCTCGTCCTTGCGCTGTTTGGCGGAAATCGCCGTCGCCAGAACAGGATTGCGCCGTTCAAGCACCTGAAGGCTTTCGATCTTCCCGTTTTCGAAACTCAGGAGGTCGCCCGTCTGGACATCATCGAGCCTCCCGAGCCCAACCAGATCGCCCTTGCCGGCCGTTGCGATCTTGTTCGCCTGCTGGCCGAAGACAGAAAACAGTCCGGACACCTTGATTTCGGTGTCGCCATTGAGGAACAGGGTATCGCCGTCGGAGACCACGCCTTCCAGAACGCGGGCAATCGACTGCTTGCCGCCGTGCTGGGTGTGCAGCGTTTTGACGACCTGCAGCATCGCGCGCGACGTCGTGCCAAGCACCCGGCGCGACAGCAAATCGACACCTGGAACCTCGTGGCGCAAGGCCTTCAGCAGCCGGCTGACACCGTTGCCGTGTTCTGCGGAACCGAAGAAAACCGGACAGATGAGACCGTCCTGCATTTCGTTCACCAGATCGGCGAACACCTGATCGCGATTGGGGGCGATATCCTCGAGCAACGCCTCCATCAGGTCGTCATCGTGATCGGCCAGGTGTTCCAGCATGGTGAAACGGGCTTCGTGCTCACGTGCGAGGTCCGCATCGGACATGTCGATCTGCGTGCTTTCCTCCTTCTCGTGATAGACATGCGCCCGCTCCAGCGCGAGATCGATGAACCCCGTCGCCAGGCCGTCTTCCCAGATCGGGATCTGTCGCAGCACCAGCGGCACTGCAGATGCCGGTTGCAGCACGCTCAGGACATCGCGCACCCGCCGCGTGCTCTTGTCGATCTTGTTTAAAAACAAAACCCGCGGAATGGCGCGGGCTTCAAGGGCTTTCAGGATCAGCTGCAGGGCTGGAACCTTGCGCTCGTCGTCCTCCGCCACCACGACGGCCAGATCCACCCCGGAAAGCGCCCCGTCCATTTCGCTCAGGAACTCCACCGACCCAGGGCAGTCGACGAACACGAAGCGATCTCCCAGGAATTCCGCGTCCGCAATGTTCAGTTCCACACTCATGCCGTGGGCACGCGCTTCCGGCGAAGCGTCGCCCACCGTATTTCCGTTTGCGACGGATCCTTGCCGGGCCACCTTGTCCGTTCGCGCCAGCAAGGCTTCCAGAAGACTGGTCTTGCCGCTGCCGAACGGACCCACTAGGGCGATACAGCGCGGAGCGCTGCCCGCAGCAGATCCTTTTCCGTTTGAAGTGATTGCCATGCTGAGCCTCCCGTTAGTTCGAGGATATCTCGTAACAACGCGGCAGGGCCGGCTGGGGGACGCGGCCTGCCGCGTCTCGCCCGGATGGGATCGAAGGCCTTTTGCCCGGTACTCAACAGCACCAAGCCCCAAACTGCGGCCGATCGACCAGGGGCGGTCAGCCATCGTCGCGCCGATATCGGCGGCAACGCAAGGGAATCTTACGCGGCAGCGCAGCAATTTGCCCTTGTCTCGGCTCAGTCTCCAGGCCGATGACAGCTCGCCAAAAGTGCACAAAAATCCAAAACACCGCCGATCCCAGAGGCTTATAAAGGCTCTCCCGACTGAGATCTCCAGACCGGCAAGCGGTGGAGAAAATTTGAGCTGAAGACTGAAAAAAGTCCCGCCTTCAGACCTTCCCAACCATGTGCCATTGCCCTGCCGGAATTGGCAGATAGTGAAATTGACGCGCGGAGGCCTATGTAACCAACTTGAACCGGCCTCGGGCAAAAGGAGCACGCGTGACCAAAACCCTGATACTCTGTTCAGCCCTGTTTGCTGCCACGTCGGCAATACCCGCGCATGCGCAATCGACCCAGCTGCGCAGTCCTCCCATGATGACCTCGCCGCGGCTGCCTTCTGCCGGTCAGCAGCTGAATCAGAACCTCAACCGCCAACAGTCCGGTTTCTCCACCCGGCAGCAGATTGACGGTGCGGAGCGTTTGAACCGCACCGAGCAGATCAACCGGCAGAACACCCGGCCGGACAAGGAAGAAACTCCTTGTGCCGGCGCGAACGAAAGCTGCCGCGACTAAAGCGGAGAAACAGGACAGTGACAGCCGCTGAGGCTTAGTTGATCAGTTCCAGCGTCATCTTGCTGACACCCAGTGTCAGGTTCGTGCCTGTCTGGCTTTCCAGGCTGAAAGGGTTGAGCGCGATGGATCGGTCGAAACCACCCAACAGCGCGTTCGCCTTGATGCCCGCACCAACACTTGCCCCGGCGGTCAGCCCGCCGTAGGTGCCTGCCAAAAGGCCCGGCTTCCGGTTTGCGGAAGGTGCCAGAACGCCCCAGACCAGCGTGGCCTGTTTGGTCTTACCGATATCCAGCCCATAGTCGCGGACGGTCCCCTTGTAGTTTTCCACCGCTCCGCCGTCGACCGGTGAAAAGCTGCATCCGAGTGTTGCTGAAGAGCCAACAATGAAACTGTGCTCGCCTTCCACCAGGCAGCTCAGTTTGCCGATTTCAACCTTTGGGCTGTCTTCGGAGGCAAGGGCCGGCATGGCAAACACAATGGCCGTGGCGGCAAGAACCGGTTTCAAAATACGCATGTAGAGAACTCCCGTTCGGCTGCGAATATCCGCTTTTAGCAAAGGCGCGGATCACGCCAGTGATATGACGCGCCAAGACGTCAAAATCGCGGCAATGGCAAAAGGGTCAGGTGTAACCGTCGGTAGTGTCGGCACTGCCCGCGAGAGCAGGGGCAAGCACACCAGCATTCGGCGACCTGTCCGACACACGGGCAAGCAGAAACCGGCGACCGGCAATCAGAAGGGTCAAGGTGACGATCACCGGAAGAATGCTGTTTTCCGGCGCCTGGAACGCCCAGACCGTTCCAGCCAGTGATACGGCAAGCATCAGAAACGATAGTCGGTACTGTGTTGATCTGGGCAAGTCGGGGACACCGGCAAATCCACCGCTTGAGAACAGGGTCAAGACCCCGCCGGTAAGCGTCACGGTCAACAAAACAGCACTGTACGAATAGCCTGTCAGGAATGCTGCCAGAGTGCCGTCGCCAAACCGATACAGGCCGACCAGAAGCGGTGTCACCAGCAGGATATGCAGATTGATACCCAGCAATACGGGGTGCATGGGCACCTTGACCAGCACAAAGCCGGCAAGAACGAAAACCGCAAGACCGCAACCACTCCAGCCTGCAAGCTCCAGATCACCCGTCTGTCGCCAAAGCACAATGAAGACAATCGACGGCAGGCTTTCGAACAGATCAAGAAGCAGTTGTTTTTGATGTGAATTTGCCATCGCTCGACCTCCACCTGACGGGGAAAGGCTAGAGCGTTCGAACTGTGCTGTAAACCGCGCATTCCTCAACCGGAAAATGCAGCCCACAACAGGAAAGGGCGGCCGTCGGCCGCCCTTTCGCAAATCTTTCGATGTCCGATAAGCTTATTTCAGGTTCCCGCAGAAACGCTGGATGCGCGTGCAGGCTTCTTCCAGAGCTTCGGTCGAGGTCGCATAGGAAATGCGGAAGTTCGGACCAAGCCCGAAAGCCGAACCGTGAACGACCGCGACACCTTCAGCTTCCAGAAGTTCGGAGACGAAGTCCTCGTCGCTCTCGATCACCTTGCCGGAAGGGGCCGTCTTGCCGATCGTACCGGCGCAGGACGGGAACACGTAGAACGCGCCTTCCGGCACCGGGCACGAAATGCCGTTGGCCTGGTTCAGCATGGAGACAACCAGGTCCCGGCGTCCCTTGAAGACTTCGTTGTTCTTCGGGATGAAGTCCTGGGTGCCGTTCAATGCCTCGACCGCCGCCCACTGGGCGATGGAGCAAGGGTTGGAGGTCGACTGCGACTGAACCTTGGCCATGGCCTTGATCAGGTCTGCCGGGCCGCCGGCATAACCGATACGCCAGCCGGTCATTGCATAGGCCTTCGACACGCCGTTGACGGTCAGCGTGCGCTCGTAAAGAGCAGGCTCCACCTGAGCGGGCGTGGTGAACTTGAAGTCGTCATAGACGAGGTGCTCATACATGTCGTCGGTCATGACCCAGACATGGGGGTGCTTCATCAGCACATCGCAGAGCGCCTTCAGTTCAGCTTCGGTGTAGGCCGCACCGGACGGGTTGGACGGAGAGTTGAAGATCAGCCACTTGGTGCGCGATGTGATCGCCGCATCGAGTGCTTCCGGGGTAATCTTGAAGGTCGACTTGTCCGCTTCCACGATCACCGGTTCACCGCCTGCGAGCAGCACCATGTCCGGATAGCTTACCCAGTAAGGGGTCGGAATGATGACTTCATCGCCCGGGTTCAGCGTTGCAATCAGCGCGTTGTAAAGCACCTGCTTGCCGCCGGTACCCACGGTGATCTGGCTGGTTTCGTAAGTAAGCCCGTTTTCCCGCTTGAACTTTTCGACGATGGCCGCCTTCAGCTCCGGAATACCATCGACAGCGGTGTACTTGGTCTTGCCGTCGGTGATGGCCTTGATGGCGGCTGTCTTGATGTTTTCCGGGGTATCGAAATCCGGCTCGCCAGCTCCGAGACCGATTACATCGCGGCCTGCGGCTTTAAGCTCGCGTGCCTTGTTGGTGACGGCGATGGTCGCAGAAGGTTTAACACGCGCCAATGCGTCAGCAAGAAAGCCCATAATGTCCTCCAGGGGAAACGGGATTAACAGCGCGCGGACCCTAGATCCGTGCGCTGCGGAAAACAAGACCAAATCCGGAGAAGAACGGGAGTTTTCAGGCCGCTTGCGCCAGTTTGCCGGCGTATCTTTCAATCACCCCGGCATCGAGCGGTCCGCCATGGCCGAGATAGAAGCGTTTTGCCCCCTTGGACAGCAGAAATTTCAACGAACGGGCGACCTGAAGCGGGTCTTCTTCGAAGGGGGGCGGCTTGGGCCGACCCTTCAGCGCGATTCCCCCCAGAAGAATGCCGGACGCCGCCAGATCCCCCGCGAGGACGGCACCATCGTCAAGCAGTACCGACAGCGATCCGGGCGTGTGGCCTGGCGTCGGCAAGATGACACCTTGAACGCCATAGGCTGTCAGATCCAGTGTCTGGTCCCCTGACAGAAGAATGTCCGGCTCCACCTTCGCAAACGGCCGTTCGATCGCGCCTGAAAGCTTGAACAGCCGACCGAAGAACCCCGAAGGCTTCAGGATGGGAGCCTGGCCCCGGCAATAGGGTAAATCACCTTCATGCAGCACGATTGGCGCGCCCGACAGTTTCTGAAGACGCTTGGCGCTGCCTGCATGGTCGATATGGCCGTGGGTCACCACGATCAGCTTCAGATCGGCAAGGCAAAGCCCGACCTTCGCCAGCCCCTTCTCGATCTTGGTCTCGCTGCCCGGCAGCCCGGTGTCCACAAGCACGGCACCACCGGCAAAGGTCAGCAGAAACGCGTTGACCATGCCGAATGGCAGGATCGGGATAGTGTGGATCTGGATCTCGGACATGTTTGCCGCCGTTATCTTCCTGGTGATAGGTTGGCTCTTCACCTAGGCGGACGCGGAAATACGTTCAATTAGGCACCTTTTGGTAACCCGGACGGGCCATTGGCCCCGGCGAACCGGTGGAGACGGACATGAGCGAACCGATCGCATCCCTCTGGCGCCTGCCTGGCACGCAGGACTGTCCTGTTGCCGACACGCTGAAAAGCATTGGCGGCAAACACACCCCAAGGGTTCTGCATTGCCTGACCGCTAAGGATCATCATTTTCTGGAACTACAGCGGACACTGAAACCGATCAGCCGCAAGGTGCTGACCCAGGAACTGCGCCATCTGGAAGAGATTGGACTGGTCGCTCGTACCGAACTGGACGACGCCCACCGCCGCGTCCGCTATGCCCTCACACCGAAAGGCCGGAGCTTGACCGAAATCCTTGGACAGGTCTACCTTTGGGCCGTGGAACACCACGGCAGTGACGCGGCATCAGCGGCGTAAAAGTAAAGTACTGTTTCAGTCGCTCTCAGTACCTGTCGAGGGTCAGCTTCTCGTTTCAAGGATCAGCTTCGGATCGTCCTTGTCCTCATCGATGATTGTGCACTTGAAGCGCTTTTTCTTGGTCTGGCCATTGAGCACCGTCACCGGCACCGACAGGGGAACTTCCGAGGCGTCTTTGGCAGAGGTCAACAGGGACGCATAATTGCTCGGGTGAAGCAGCATCTCGGTGATCGGACGGCTGTCGAGGACGTCCGATGTCAGATGGTAGGTCTTCATCGCTGCGTTGTTCGCCGCGATGATGATCTTTGACTTGATGTTGACCACCAGGATCGGCGCGCTGCACGCTTCGAAGACCCTGGCAAAGTCGACATCACCGCCGGCATAGCCGGCCGAAAACAGCACCCCGCCCACCGTGCCGCCGACACGGAAATACATGGCGTCATATTTCAGTTCGACGCTGTCGTTGGACGCCAGCAGGAACTTGCCACGCCCGGTCGCACTGGCCCGGCGCGTCAATGCCGCAAGCGTCAGGGAGACGATCGTTCGCCCGACCCGGTTCTGAATATGGGCAATGTTGCGCCCCAGGATCAGGCGAGCATCCTCGATCTGGAAGCTCTTGAGGAAACCGTCGCTGGCAAAGCGCACGTAGCCGAAATTGTCGACCAGCAGCACAACACGGGTGGAGGACGCGACGAAATGCTGGAGGATCGGTGCCAGTCCCAGTACGACCCGGCCCGGATTATTGTCATTCTCACCGATGGAGGGGAAGCAGATCGCAAGGATCTTGCCGTCTGGCAACTCGTATCGATAGGCAACGATCGGAATGCCCGGGATACGGTGGTCCGGCCCGCCGCCGACGTCGAACGGCCCGGCCTGGCCTTCCCGGATCGCACCCTGGACCAGCCGGAGAATGGTCTTCCGATCCTCTGGCGACAGGTGGCGCAGCGCCTCGTTGGAGGGCGCCTCCTGCAGATCCCGCACTTCGCTATTGAAACTCTGGGAACCGACCTCGTGCCAGAGAATGGTTTTCTTGCTGATATCGGCAATGAAAAACTGGATACCCGCCAGCGACAAGGCCGGCGGCTCCCCGGCCTTCTGGACCGATGGTTCTGTCGACGTTACTGGGTCTGTCGGCTTGCCCACCGTGGCGCTCTGCGCAGCGTTTATCGTCATTCCATGCCTGGTCTGTTTGTATCGGATGTCCCGGCGAGCAAGCATGCTTCCGAAATGCAAACAAACACTAAAATCGCATCGTAAAATATCTGGGTTATGTCAGTTTTTACAGTAATTAAACAATGCAATACGTTTTTATGAGAAGTTTTATTGTCAATTTTACGAAAGCTTAATTGGCCAGATCCAGACCCCGGAACCACAGCCTTCCACCTTCGCACATCAAGACTGCCGGAATGGAAAACAGTACCGTCGCCCCCCTGAATGCAGCGCCATTCGGAGCACGGACACTACCTATTGTGCCGCCTCGCCAAGGCGGCAGCAAATAGATCGAATTTGCCGCAAAATAGTCACGAAAACACACGGCGCATGTCTAAATCGCGTCCGCGTGCCGGCGCAATTTCAAACGAGATTGAACTCATCCCAGCGGATGGAGGAGCCAATGGCCCACGCAACGACCGTACAGGCGACCATCAAGTCGCAGAACGTAAGCTTCCCACCGGTTTTGCTGTTCATAGTGGCAGCAGGCCTGTTGATGTTGATGTCCGCACTGGAGCCGTCACTGGTGCTGCCGATGGTCGCGTTCCTGACCATGGTTGCCGTTACCCGTCTGCTGGCCCGCCGACTGTTTCAGGACCTGACCGGCGTTCAAGCGCAGGCAGACTGACAGAAACCGAAGTACAACCGCTCGAACCTGACTGATCTTCACCATGGCACGCGTAGATAACCAGAAAACCAGAAAGTCCGTCCCCTCCAAAAGCGACCTGCATGAAGCCCGGCCGCTGTTGCAGGCAATCTTTCTGGGCATGCTGCTGGCAACCGCTTTGGTCGCAGCAGCGGCGATGGCAAACCCGGCCAACACGAACGGTGTCCCGAAGACCGAGCCCGTCGCGCACTCAGCAACCGGCCAGGCACCGGCAAACGCCGGTCGGCCGGCAAGCGCCATGTTCTGACAGCTTGACATACAAGGAGCCGCCGCGGCGGCTCCGTCCGTTTCAGGAAGTCAAGATCAGCGCCTGGAGCCCGACCTTTCAAAAGCCGAGACCCGGCCTCATGCTTGGCACATGAGTGCCGGGCCTCAGTGCCCGGTCCGCCCCCGGATAACGTTTCCTGCCCAACGATGGTTCTCTTTGAACCTTCATCCAAGACAGCCCCGCAGTGCATATGTGCACGCGCCCGCTGCCTCACCGCCCCTCAGGTGGTCCGCCGGTTGCGTCCGCTGTTGATCACGGTCAAGGACAGGAATTTGTTCGTTCGCCAAGTAAAGCAAGATCACATGTCATCTGCAAGACCGCACGCGGTTCAAGGCTGGCATCGATCGGAAATTAACCAGTGTCACATGGCGCGACCTTGAATACCGGGGATAACCGCAGTCCAGGCCTTTGCGAGAGCGTTCGGAAACTTCCGGCAAGCCATGTGGAACAAAATCCGCTACGGGGCATTTGCCCTCAAGTGGTAGTATTACGCCGATGCAACCGGCGCCAGTGAGGGATTTCACATCATGACCATTGCCAACGGCGAAAAGTGGATCGATAAAGAAACGAAGGGTTTGTCGGAGGCAGCAATGGACATCGACCTCACACTTTCAGCAGACACGATCCGCCTGCTCGCCCAGAAGGCGCGGGCAGTTGCATCGTCTCTTCAGGATACGTTCGAGGACGGCCATGAAGGCGACGTCGAATTCGACGCCGATGCCCTGGAGCAAAGTCACGGTCACGATGGCCTTGCGGAGGAGGAAAACGACGACCTCTCCGACGAGGAACTGCGGGAGCTGATCGAGGATCTCAACGTGGATGAAGCTGCCGAACTGGTGGCCATCTCCTGGATCGGCCGCGGTGACTTCGAGGCTGAGGACTTCCAGCAAGCGGTCGACGAGGCACGCGATCGCGCCGCCGGTTCGACAGCAACCTATCTTCTCGGCATGCCGCTCCTGGCCGATCACCTGGAAGCCGGTCTCGACGCGCTTGACCTCTGACAGCCGACACAGCGCTGTTTTTGGCAGGGCTTCAAGACGTTCGGCGGGTCAAGCCGACTAGGTCATTTTTGCCGGGTCTTCCACATCAGGTCGTTTTCCTTGGGAAAACCGGTTAGCAATTGATTTACTATCTTTTCGCTGCCGGACATTTGGCCCACTCTTGCCCCACTTCGTGGTGGGACAAGGGAGTTGAGGGCATGCTGCAAGACCCGGCGAACCAAGACGTGTTTACCGTCCATCGTCCGTCTCCATGGCCATATGTCGGCGCAATGCTCGCTGCGTCGGCCCTGATCACGACACTGGTCGTGGCGTTCAGCAGCTAATCCATACCGGCACTACCGCTCGAAACCGGTACCGGTCATCGTTCAGAGAGTTCCTTAATGCGTTCAACGCGTCTGGCCGTGCTTGATCTTGCCCGCGGCCTCGCTGTTGTCGCCATGGCGATCTACCATTTCTCCTGGGACCTTTCCTGGTTTGCCTATGTCGACTGGCCTGTTGCCCAGGGCACAGGCTGGCGCATGTTCGCCGCCTCGATCGCCGGCAGCTTCCTGCTTCTGGCCGGCGTCAGCCTGGATTTCGCCCACCACCTGGGCATCCGTTGGCATGCCTTCTGGCGGCGCCTTGCCGTGATCGTCGCAGCCGCAGCCGCCGTGTCGCTGGTCACCTATTTCACTTTCGGCGATACTTTTGTCCGTTTCGGCATTCTCCATTCCATTGCCTTGTCCAGCGTGATCGCCCTTCCCTTCACGCGCCTTCCGTTCGTCTTTGCCGGGCTTGCTGCGGCGTTCGTTTTCTCTTTGCCCTTCTGGGCAGCTTCATCCGCCCTCGACGGCCAGCACTGGCTGTGGACAGGGCTCGGCACACCGGATTTTGCCAGTGTCGATTATGTGCCACTGGCGCCCTGGGCCGGAGTGACGTTGGCGGGCGTCGCCATCTCGAAGATTTTCCGAAAGATCAATCTGTGGCAGACGCTGTCCAGATTGACGTTCGCCAACCGTCCCGGCCGGCTGACGCGGTTCCTGGGCCGCCATTCCCTGCCAGTCTATCTGCTGCATCAGCCCTTGCTGTTCGGCCTTGTGTGGACGGCAACGCAGATCGGCCCGGAGATGGACCGCTCCGCCAATGCCTTCGTGCGCAATTGCACGGTTTCCTGCCAGGGTACGACCGCCACGACAGAAATCTGCGAAGCCGCTTGCGGCTGTACGCTTGAATATCTGAAATCGGATGGCATCTGGGACCAGCTTCTGGCCGAGCCCGAAAACCAGTCTCTGCGCAACCGGATGTCGAACAGATACAGCCAGTGCCTGGCTGATCCAAAGTGGCCGGATCCGCTCAACTGATCCCGGCTTTCAAGCCTTCGGTGATGTTTCCGGGCACTCAGGAAAGACGGGCCAGTTGCCGGAGCGCCCGGCCCCGCCGCTGCCGTGCAAAGGGAAGAAACACGTCCTCGTCTCGCCCCGCCGCCACCTGCTCCAGCGCCCAGAGGGCCGACACGGCGTCGCATTTGGCCTTCATAACGCCGAGACGATCGGCCTCGGGCACCGCAGCGCCCGTTGCTGCATAGGCTTGCAGGAACACCTTTTCCTCATCCGCACTCATCTCGTGCTCCAGAACGGCGTAGGCAAGATCCCAGGCGGGATCCGACATGCCAGAGAATTCCCAGTCAATCAGCCAGAGCTGGTCGCATGACATGAGGCAGTTGCCGGGGGATGGATCGCCATGGCTCGGAACAAGCATCCGGCCAGCACCACCAGCGGTGCCGGCACCGATCGGCTGCAACACTATTTCCAGCCCGGTCATTTCCTCCCGGCACCGAACTGCGTCCCGAAGACCTTGCCATTGCGCCTGAAGCACGCTGTCCGGATCGAGCAGCCCTTCGAAGGTCACACCGGACCCGTGCAGTTGCCCCAATGCCTCGCCGAGTGCACGGGCCAGGCTGTACGACGACTGCTCCGAAAGATCGGCAGGGCTGCCGCTGACCTTAACGGCGCGGGTCACCAGAATGCCGGCCTCCGCATCACAAAATACCGGTGGCACGGCAATTCCAGTCGCAGCGGCGAGCATCAGGTTTCTTGCCTCTGCCTTCCTGTCGATGTTGCCCGCCGCTTCCAGACGGGGAAGCCGCAGGAAGAACGTGCCCTTCTCAGCCTCCAGCCTGAACACACGGTTTGTCAGCCCAGGCTGGGGCCGGGCTGCCAGGGGAGCGCCACAAACACGATGCAGCGCCTGATGCCGTTCAAAGGCCTCCAGGATGTCCGGCAAAATGGTGTCTGGCGCGTCAGAGGAAAGCTGTGGCACAAGCAGGAACAATCGAGCGAAACAGAGGAGCTGGCCGGACGCCATGACGAACGTCCCATCGCCCCATATCATCATCACCTATTGCCGCCAATGCAATTGGCTGTTGCGCTCCGCATGGATGGCGCAGGAAATCCTGTCCACCTTCTCGGAAGAAGCCGGCGCTGTCACCCTTGTTCCGGGCACCGGAGGCATTTTCACAATCGTCTGCGACGGTCAACTTGTCTGGGACCGCAAGACAGATGGAGGCTTTCCGGAGGCCAAGGTGCTGAAACAGCGGCTTCGTGACCTGCTTTGGCCGGAGAAGGACCTCGGCCACAGCGACCGCCAGGACAGGAAAGACTAGGCCGGACGCGCTCAAGCGAATTGACTTCTTGAAGTCGCGAATATGTATACTGTGGCATCCGAAGCGCAGCTTTCGGCAAGCAAATTCGAGACAGGACGCATGAACCGGAGTCTTCATGCACATAAGGTTATCGCTGTTATTTTTGGCACTACTATCGCTTGGCGGAGCAAGCACCAGTTCTGCAGTGGAAACCAGCGAACCTGAAATCGTCATCTATACCGAGGACTACAAACCGCTCTATTTCCCTGGTGAAGACGGGAAAATCTCGGGAACTGTCACCCAACTTGTACAAGATCTCGCCGATGACGCCGGCATAACGGTCGAGATGCACATGCGGCCGTTCAAACGCGGGCTGAATGCGGTGGAGAGCAACGCCAACCATTGTTTCATGGCCCTGTGGCGCACACACGAACGCGAACCGAATTTCACCTGGGTCGGACCTTTGGAAATCGACGGATACGGCCTTTTTGCCTTGAAGGGCAGTTCCATAGAACTTTCGACAGTCGAAGACAGTTTCGGCTATTCGACAGGAGCCGTCGGTGGCTGGACCAGCACCAATGAACTTCAGGACGCCGGCCATCCCCATCTTGTGCTGGTGGACGAAGATGGGCTCAATGCGAACATGCTGCGGTCAGGTCACACCAAGCTCTGGCTGGGTGGCCTGATTTCGGCTCCCTATGTCGCGGCACAGGAAGGGGTGGAGATCGAGAAACTGCTGACCCTGCAGACCGTCGAACTTGCTTTGGCCTGCAACTCACATATCGACCAGTCCGTTACCGATCGCTTGCAGTCAGCTTTGAACGCACGTCTTCAGAAAACGCCACAAAACAACCCCAAGCGATTGACGCAATAGACAATTTATCTCTGCTGCAGAACAACCACCTCGAAAAGTTGCATAACTTCAGAAAACTACTTTCCAAAGTCTTACCTGCATAACAAGCACACAAAAGACCGCCCATAATTAATGCAAGTCTCTTTTGGGTCTTCTTAAAACTTTCAATTCAAAATGCTTTCGGCAAGACAACGTCCGGAGCTCAAGAATGAAGTTCGTGAACCTTCCTTTCAGGAAGACTGCAACCGAGCCCTCAGCAACAAGGCATGAGCGGGCTGGACAACCGGCACGGCAGCGCCCCTTTTTCGACTGGCCGATCAAGACCCAGCTGCAGATCGGCTTCGGCGCCATGCTGTTGTGCGCCATCGGGGTCGGTGCGGGGGGCTTGTTCGCAAGCTCTGAGGTCAAGAACTCGGTCACGGTGGCGAAGACCGCCAACGAACTTCTGGGAAGTGTCCCCCGGTTGTTGTCCCACGCCCAGACATTCAGTCGCGATGGCAGCAGCCAGACGGCGGAAGCGGTTGCTGCTGACATTGACTTGATTTCTCAGGAAAGTCTCGCCCTGTCTGAAAGCCAACCCCAGGCGGCAACGCAGTTCGCGAGCATCGTCGGCGATCTGGAGACCGGCTTTGCGACGCTGCGCGACACACGGCAAAGCCGTGACACAGCGGCTGCGAACCTTGACACCCTCACCTCCGAACTGGTTGCAACAACCAACAAGGCCTTCGAGGAATACAAGGCCCTTGCCGCTTACAGATCCGCCCTTGCCATCACCAACGAAGGCAAGATGACCAACCTGTCCAACGTCAGCCCCAGGCTCAGCAACATGCGCATCACCACAGTGGTGCTGGCGCAGGAAGCGGAAACCTTTGCGGCAACACCAGACAAGACCCTGGCAAAGAAACTGGCGGACCGGGTGGATGCCCTCGACAAGGACGCGAAGGCGGTTCGCCGCACGGTGAAGACAGACACGATCAAGGACAGCGTCAAGGACCTTACCAAAAGCTCCAAGTCCTTTGAGAAGCTTCTGAAAGCGCACCTGAAGTCGCCGAAAGAGGACGCCTGGAAAAACAAACTGGAACCGGCCATCCTTGAACTGATCACCCTTGCCGACACGATCATCAAGGCCGCCGAAGCACCGATTGACGACCTGACGAAGGAACTGCGGGACTTCGACAAGGCGAGCGCCGATATCGCGCTTCTGTCGAACTACACCCAGAGTGTGGCGCGTAGCGTGCTCGGCATCCGCAGCGCCTATTCAGACTATCTGAACACATCCTCGCAAAACGCCGCCGATACATTCCAGCTCTATCTGGGCGATGCCCGCACGGAACTGGGCAATCTGGACACGGTGCGAACCTCAGCCGGCAAGAACACGTCCGACAAGGCTCTGAATGATCTTCTCAATGGTCCACTCAAGGCGCTTGTTACTGCCGGCGGCGATGCCTTGCCGAAACTGGAAGCCACCTTTGCCGAAGTCGTCACTTCGACAGCGGCACTGCGCGCAAGCGAACAATCCTTTGCTGCCGCCGCCTCCTCCCTGACGGAACAGGCAGAAATCATCAGCGCCAATTCCGGTGCGACCGCTCTGGCAAGCGCCGTCGGCGCTCAAACGCAGATCACCATTACGCTTGCCCTGGCACTGCTTCTGGGCATCGCCTTCGTCGTATTGCTCTCCACTGCCATCATCCGCCCGATCCGGGGCCTGACCGGTGCGATGCTCAAACTGAGGGACGGCGATACGGCTCTCGATCTTCCGGCTGCAAACCGCAAGGATGAAATCGGCCACATGGCTCAGGCCGTCGCAACCTTCCGTGACCGGGAAATCGAACGGATGCGGCTGGAAGAAGAAACCCTTGCAAGCCAGGAAGGTGTCCGCCAGCGCCAGGCCACCGTCGATGCGCTTGTGGCCTCGTTCCGTCAGGATATCGAGCAGGCACTCGCCACGGTGACCGGCAACATGCATCAGCTCGACAACACGGCCGAGCAGCTTTCCGAAATTGCCCGCACGACGACGGGCAAGTCCGAAGACGTCAGCACCGCCTCCAGCCAGGCCAGCCAGAACGTCCAGACCATCGCAGCCGCCACAGAGGAACTCAGCGCTTCCGTTCAGGAGGTCGGCCGGCAAGTCAACGACACCCTCGTGCGCGTTGAGGAAGTTGCAGGGGCAACCCGCACTTCCAACGACCAGATCAAGGGCCTGTCGGCGGCTGCCGAACGCATTGGTGCCGTTGTCCAGCTCATCCAGGAAATTGCCGAGCAGACCAACTTGCTCGCGCTCAATGCAACCATCGAAGCCGCACGCGCCGGCGAAGCCGGGCGGGGGTTTGCCGTGGTTGCCTCGGAAGTCAAGTCACTGGCCGGTCAGACGGCCAAGGCAACAGAGGAAATTTCCAGCCAGGTGTCTGAAATCCAGCAGGCCACCAACGGCGCCGTGGACGCGATCAGCGCGATCATGGAAATGATGGAGTCCGTCAACGAGACCGCAGCCGCCATGGCAAGCTCCGTCGAACAGCAGGCCGGGGCCACCGCGGAAATCTCCACCGGCGTCTCCCAGGCTGCAGGCCAGACCGCAAGCGTATCGGAAAATATCGGCGATCTCTCCCGAGGCTCCAGCGAAACCAGTTTGTCGGCCCGTGAAGTGGAAGAAATCACTGGTGCAGCCACCCGGCAACTTGCCGAAGTCACCACACGGATCGACCGGTTCCTGCAGGATGTCGCCGCAGCCTGAGTTGGGGGTTCTGCAGAAATTGGATACCGGCGCCACCGGTATCCAATCGCCTTGCACCTGACTGTCTTTAGTCATCCCGGACGCAGCGCAGCGAAGATCCGGGATGACCACGGCGGGTTTTATCTTGGCGGCAACGCTGTGTGCCTACATCCCCTTACGCTGCATCCTGCGCCTCAAACACCTCCCGGGCCGCGTTGAGGCCGTTGATCGCTGCCGGCAGGCCGCCGTAGACAGCCATCTGCCAGATCGCCTCGACGACTTCCTTCCGGTCCGCACCGGCGGCAAGCGTGTGTTCAATGTTGATCTTGAGTTGCGGAGCCGTCTGCCCACCAAGCACGGTCAGGGCCGCGATGGTGCACAACTGGCGTGTTTTCAGGTCGAGGCCCTCCCGGGCATAGTGCCGGCCGTAAGCCCATTCGATCAGGCTCTCGGAAAATCCGGGTAGAAGATCGTCGTAACGATCGCTGAGAATGGCTTCCAGGTCGGGGTTAAGTTTCTGCGTCAGCGCGCGGCCGCGCTCCAGGGCGGTGCTCATGTTTCGGAGCTTCCTTGCTTGGCGGCGCGCCGTGTTCGGTCCGGGCGCAGCTTTCGAAGGCCGGATCAACGGTCTCACCTGCTTCCATCCTTCTGTAGAGATCAATCTTATCGTCCAGGACGTCCAGCATCTCGGTGAGCCGGGCAATATCGCCGACAACCTTTCCCCTGTGCGCTTCCAGCAGCTTCCGGCGCTCCGTCAACGAAGCTTCGCCCTTTGTACGCAGGTCCGCATAACGCAGCCGGTCCTTGATGCCCATACCGGTCGATTTCAGCCGGTCCAGGAAGTCGATCCACCTGAGGATCGTTGCATCGTAGACCCGCCGCCCACCACCGTCCCGCAGGGGACGCGGCAGAAGGCCGATCTTTTCGTAGTAGCGCAGGGTGTCGGTCGAAAGTCCCGATTTTTCGGCTAGGTCGCCAATCCGCATGTCAGTCTCCGAACGGAACGATTTCTCTCAGGTACCGGTTGGAGTGCACTCCAGGTCAAGCGTCTTTTTCAACTAAATCAAATCTGGCGACACGGAGCTGCATTGCTGACAGGGGTCAATCTCGTTCCGGTTCGGCCGTTTTCGAGGCATCCAGACCTGAAGACGGCAAGACCCACCTCGCGAAGTCGTGAACTTGGGGTGAGCGTCAATCAATTGACTGATCGGTCAGTTGGAAATATCAATCCCGCATGACCACGACACGCGACATTCTCATCGACACCGCCACCGAGCTCTTTCTGGGACGCAACTTCGGTGCCGTCGGCACCACGGAACTCTGCAAGAGCGCCGGGGTGAACAAGGGAACGCTGTACCATTACTTCCCTTCGAAGTCGGATCTTCTGGCTGCAGCGATCGAGCGATATGCCACGTCTTTCGGACAAGCTTTCCGCGACATTGCCGACAGTGACGCAGCACCGGAAGAAAAGCTCCGCCAGCTCTTCGACGTTCCCGCTAGGGCAAACCGGGACTGGAAAACCCGGCACGGCTTTGCCCAGGGATGCCTTGTCGGAAACATGAGCCTGGAACTCGGGGCCGTGGATATCCCTGTACGCGAGGCCATCAAGCACGCACTGACGACGTGGAAAGCCCCGGTGCGCGATATCCTGCACCAGCTCATAGAGACCGGTTCACTCGCCAGGATCGATTGCGACAAGGGAGCAGATGTCGTCATCGGCCTCATTCAGGGTGGGCTTCTGCTGGCCAAGGCGCAGAACGACCCATCGCACATCACCCTTCTTGCCCCCGGCGCCCTCTCTCATCTGAACAGCCTTAAACCCTAACCGCCGCCAGTTGCGGCAAACACCGGACGTCCGAGCACGTTTAAACATCACTTGACTGGTCGGTCAGTTGACACACGAAAGGAAACGACAAATGCCAAACATGCTTCAAATCGAACCCAACCAGGCAACAGGAGCCACGAAGGAGGCGTTTGATGAGGCCAAGCGGCAATTCGGCGGCGTCATCAACCTCTTCAAGGTCACGGGCAATGCCCCCAATGTGCTGAAGGGCTTCCTTGCGCTCAATGCCGGCGTCAACGACGGCATAGAACTGACGGGCAAGGAGATCGAACAGGTCGCCATGCTCGTTTCCGCACTCAATCGCTGCGATTATTGTGTCAACGTTCACATGAAAGTGGGCCAGATGCAGGGCGGCAGCGAAACCGAGATGCTGGCCGCAATGGAAGGCCGCGCGGAGGATGCGCGGACGCAGGCCCTGCTCGACTACGCAAATGAAGTCGTCCGCAACCGCGGCCAGGTGACCGCCCCGACGCTTCATGCTGTCCGGCAGGCCGGTTTTTCCGACAAGGCCCTTCTGGAAACCATCGGGATCATCGGGATCTACACCCTGATCCAGTATGTGCGGCACGTGGCGGATCCGGAGCATGATTTCCCGCAGGTTACCCAATACGACGCACAGCAGATGGGCGCCTGAACAAATGGCCCGGTCGCGTCAGCCCGATGACGCGACCAAACCCGACCAATGAACAGCCGCCACTTCACGATTGCCCAAACTTGAACGGGAGGAAGACGATGATCGACGTTCACCGAAAAAAAGCCCTGCCGGTCCATCCGGACCTGGTCCGACAGCTTGCAGGTGGTTTTGACCAGATCGGTGCATGGCATCCGGCCGTTGCGGACTGCAAGACGAGCGAAACACCTTCCGGAACGGTGCGCCACCTGACACTGCCGGACGGCGCGATACTCCAGGAAGCTCGGACCGACGACGGAACGGTTCCCGGAACCTACAGCTACCGCATCCTCTCTGGCCCCCTTCCCGTGCGCGACTACACTTCGACTTTCCGGGTCCTTGCGACCGGCAACGGCTGCGAAGTGGAATGGTCGGGAAGGTTCGATGCTGAAGGCGCTTCAGAAGAGGAGGCACGTTCCGTGGTTGCCGGCATTTATGAAACGGGACTTCAGGCACTGGCGGCGATGGTTGCCGAACAGGCTAGCAAGACCCTACAACGCCGCAAGCCCTCCCCCTTGCCACAGGTGACCACGGTTCCGGAGATCCGTGCCGACGAAGCGCTGCGCACTGTCTACGAAGACACCAAGGCCGTGCTGCAAGTGCCATGGATGGGCGTGGTGACGATGGCGTTTGCACAATATCCGAACTTCTACGCCGCCTTGTGGGGTGGACTGCGAGACCTTGCCGGAAGCAGGGAATTCGTTGCAGCCTGCGCGGATCTGAGATCATGTGCAGAGCAGGAAGTTGCCGCCTTTTCGGTTCCGGAAATTACAAGGGATTTGCGCAAACGCGGGTATGCGGATCAGGAACTCGAGCGGATAAGAGACGAGATCGAGGTCTTCTCCCACGGCAACATGCCCTATCTCCTGATCGCGACAGCTGCCCGGCTTCTGATCGAGAACCATGACCTTGGTGAAAACAGCACCATTTCACCCTACGACAGCGAACACGGGCCGCGGCGACTGGGGGCACCGGTGCTCATGGAAATGCATCACGTCGACAGCCAGACGCGAGATGTCTACGACGACATCATGCGCACGCTCGGCCTGCCGTTCGTGAACACCGACTATCGTGCCCTTGCCCGCTGGCCGAGCTACTTTCGCCTCGCCTGGAATGCACTGCGTCCTCAGATCGAAACCACCGACTATGACAAGGCCTGCGAACGCGTTCACGACTGCGCGGTCAACCTTGCCCGGACGCTGCCCAACCCTGGCGGACTGACACCGAAAATCCTGCAAGCGGCGATTGCCCGCGACACCAACGCGCAGCCGGTTGGCGATGTGGTGCGGCTGTTTCAATGGTTGCTGCCGGGCCTGATCGTCAACGTCGAGGCCTTTCGCCAACAATTGATTTCGGAAAAGTCCAATTGAAAAAAAGCGGCCGGCGGGACTTGCCCGGCCGGCCGTTGGAAAGGCCCCAAACAGGAGCGCTTTGAAGGTCGATCCGGCGAGGCGGTTTCCACCGCCTTCGCCTTAACGGCTGCAGGTGCCGTCTTGGTTCTGTTAAGCGAACCACCAGCGTTCGACGGCGCGGAAACCGTCCAGGGTCCAGTTGGCGGCAACCTTTTCCGGATGCTGGACCTTTTCGTTGTGCGCCATGACATAGCTGGCGAACATCGGAATAATCACACCACCGTCGGTGCGCACCAGGTTCTGCATTTCGCGGTACATATCGGCACGCTTGGTTTCATCAAGCTCGGAACGTGCCGTCTTCAGCAACTGGTTGAAACGCTCGTTCTCCCAGTAGGTATCGTTCCAGGGAGCGCCTGACGCATAGGCCACGGAGAACATCCAGTCTTCCGTCGGACGCCCGCCCCAGTAGACCGCGCAGAACGGCTTTTTCATCCACACATCGGACCAGTAACCGTCATTCGGCTCGCGCGTCGGCTTGATGTTGATGCCGGCCTTGCTCGCGCTGTTTGAATAAAGCACGGCCGCATCGACAGCACCGCCGAAGGCCGCATCAGCTGCTGAAAGGCTGACGTCGAGGGAATCGAGACCGGCCTGCTTCAGGTAGTATTTCGACTTGTCGGGATCGTAGGTGGTCTGCTCCAGGTCGTCCGCGAAGAAGCGGTTTGACGGGCTGATCGGATGATCGTTCCCAACCGCCCCGTAACCGAACAGGATCTTGTCGACCAGTTCCTGGCGATCGACAGCATATTTCAGCGCCATACGTACATTGTTGTCGCTAAAGGGCGCCGTGCGCGTATCCATCGCAAACGTGTAGTGCTGCGTGCCCGTGGTCGACAGGATCGTGACGTTCGGCGACCGTTTGAACAGGCCGACGGTCTTCAGGTCCACCTGATCGATGACATCGACATTGCCGGTCAGGAGTGCTGACTGACGCGCTGCCGGGTCAACGATGGTCAGCAGCTTGACATCGTCGAAATGCGCCCGGTCGGTCTTCCAGTAGTTCTCGTTTCTGGTCAGCTCGGCAATGACACCCGGCTGGTAGTTGGTGACCTTGTAGGGACCGCAACCGTCGCTGCTGGTCGGATCGATCTTGCCGTCGGAGGATTTCATGATCGGCAAGTGATAGTCGCTGACCACGAACGGGAAGTCGGCATTGCCCGCTTCCAGCGTGAACACGACACTGTCGCCGTCGACGCTGATGTCCTTGATGGGGTCGACGAAAGGCTTCGCCGCCGAGGTGCTGTTTTCGCCGCGGTGATAGTTGATCGAGGCCACCACGTCTTCCGGCTTGACCGTGCCGCCGCTGTGATACTCGATCCCCGGGCGGATCTTGAAAGTCCAGACCGTGGCATCGGGAGACGGCTCCCAGCTTTCCGCCACTTCGCCCACCAGGGTACCATCTGCGGTGATCTCGATGAGGTAGCCATGACGGGATGTGGCGAACACCTGTACGAAGACATTGTCCCAGGTGCCGGGGTCATAGTTTTCACTGGTGTTACCGGCGGCGATACCAACCCTGAACGTGCCGCCCTTCTTGGGTTGCGCGGCTGCCGGACCGATGGCGAACTGACCGGCAACAGCCGCTCCGCCGATCGCTGCCGCACCTTGCAGGATGCTGCGCCGGGAGACCCCGGACTGCAGGATGTGCTTGTTAAGATTTCCCATTTTCATGTCCCCTCTTTTTGATGTCCTCATTATGGAAATGACGCCGCGTGAACGTGTCCGCGCGAAAGAAATCTGCCCTGAACGTCCTTGATCCGGACAGAATTGCCAGCCACCAAGACGCCTGTTTTTCATACTATGCCGTTTTTGATTGATCGCTCAATTAAAAAAAAGCTAACACTTGCGGCAAGGTCCTCACTCGCGGCGGAGAAGCAGCATGGGAAAGCGCAAGAACATCCTGATCCTGATGGTCGACCAGTTGAACGGAACCTTGTTTCCGGACGGCCCGGCGGAGTTTCTGCACGCACCAAACCTGAAGAAACTTGCCGCCCGTTCGATTCGCTACGAGAACACCTACACTGCTTCGCCGCTCTGTGCGCCGGCACGCGCAAGCTTCATGTCCGGCCAGCTGCCACGCCGTACGGGCGTCTACGACAATGCCGCAGAATTCGCCTCCGACATCCCGACCTATGCCCATCATCTGCGCCGCGCCGGTTACACCACCTGCCTGTCCGGCAAGATGCATTTCGTCGGTCCGGATCAGATGCACGGCTTTGAGGAACGACTGACCACCGACATCTACCCTGCCGATTTCGGCTGGACGCCCGACTACCGCAAGCCGGGCGAGCGTATCGACTGGTGGTACCACAACATGGGGTCAGTCACGGGCGCTGGCATTGCCGAGATTTCCAACCAGATGGAATATGACGACGATGTCGCCTTCCAGGCCGTGCGCAAGATCCACGACTACGGCCGCGGCAAATACGACCGCCCGTTCTGCCTGACGGTCAGCTTCACCCACCCGCACGATCCGTATGTCGCCCGCCAGAAGTACTGGGACCTCTACGAGGACTGCGAGCACCTGCTGCCGCAGGTTCCGGCGATGGACTACGACGACCACGACCCGCATGCAAAGCGCATCTTCGATGCCAACGACTGGCGCAACTTCAACATCACCGAAGAAGACATCCGCCGCTCGCGACAGGCCTATTTCGCCAACATCACCTATCTGGACGACAAGATTGGCGAAATCCTGCATGCGCTCGACGCGATGGACCTGACCGAGGACACCACCGTCCTGTTCGTTTCAGATCATGGCGACATGCTGGGCGAGCGCGGCCTGTGGTTCAAGATGAACTTCTTCGAAGGCTCGGCCCGCGTGCCCCTGATGGTTGCCGACGTGGATCTTGCGCCGAAGCACATTTCCGATCCGGTCAGCACGCTCGACGTTCTGCCGACCGTCTGCGACCTCGCCGGCATCGACATGAGCGAGATCATGCCCTGGACCGACGGCACCAGCCTGGTTCCGCTGGCGAAAGGCGAGCCCCGCACCGCACCGGTGCTGATGGAATATGCCGCCGAAGCCTCCTACGCCCCGCTGGTCGGCATCCGGGAGGGCGACTGGAAATACATCCATTGCGAACTCGACCCGCCGCTGCTCTTCAACGTAACGGACGACCCGCACGAACTGACCAACCAAGCCGCCGACCCGGCACATGCCGCAACCGCCGTGCGTTTTGCCGAAATCGCAGGGAAACAATGGGACATGGCCGCTTTCGACGCCGAAGTGCGCCAGTCCCAGGCCCGCCGCTGGATCGTCTACGAAGCCCTGCGCAACGGCGCCTATTTCCCCTGGGACTACCAGCCCCTGCAAAAAGCCTCCGAACGCTACATGCGCAACCACATGGACCTGAACATCGTGGAAGAAAGCCAGAGGTATCCGCGAGGAGAGTGAACCCGCTTTATTCCTGGACCGGCTCGCTTACCCTTGTCATCCCCGCCCAGGCGGGGATCCAGTAATCCTCTGACCTCAAAATTTTCCAGATACCGCCCCACGGACACCGCGATCCCCGATCCTGGCCCTGCCGAAGCAGGGCCACACCATGCGAGAAACCAGTTCACACAGAACTTCCCGGTCGACACACGGCGAGAGGTAATGGAAGCTCTGGCGGATCGATTATCTACGGAGGTCCCGATGCGATTGCCGAAGCTGCTCACAGCGCTCTTCTTCCTGCTCATTGCACTTCCCGCCAGCGCACAGACCTACAACGTCGAGGCCGGGCCGATCTGGAACAATGGTGACGCGCAGGCGAAATGTCCGCGTGTTTGCGGCGGGCTGGGAACGCGCTGGAATGGGCAGTGGCATACGACGGTACAGGGGCAGATGTCGGTCTGTGCGTGTGAGAAGGCCAGCCCGGGAGGTGAAATCCAGGCCGGGCCGATCTGGAACGACGCCGATGCGCAGGGCAAATGCCCCGGCATCTGCTTTGGCAACGGTCTCAGCTGGAGCGGCCAGTGGCGTACCACCGTGCAGGGACGCATGTCCGTTTGCGACTGCCGCTAGCCCGCCCGTGGGCGGGCGGACGCGACCGGGTGTTATTTCGTGCAGCCGTTGACATCGGCTGCGCAGTAGAACCCATCCGAGGAATTGCCGCAGCAATAAAGGAAACCGGGCGAGTCGCAGTAATACTCCGATGAACCGCAACGGCCGGCAACCTGCATCAACGGACCCTTGTCCGTCGATGATCCCGGCAGTTCCACGGCGCCGGACAGGCGCGGCGACATGTTGGGCATCGGCGGCACTTCAAGCCCGCCATCCAGGCTTGCAAGGACAACTTTCGCTGCTGTCAGATCCGGCTGATGGGTCAGGTCCAGCGGATCGGCCCCTGCCGGGGTAACCGCGTAAAACATGCCGGTCATCAGCGTGATTTCAACAATAGTTCTCAGTCTCATCTTTCGCCTCCTCCGCGCAAGATGCAGCTTGTCTGCTTGTGATCTGATGGAGCCGATTATAGCACGAGACTGAAACCCCGAATATTCAGCAAACTACGCAGCACGCAAAAGATTTACAAAGAGAAACAACAGCCTCACGTGGGCACATCACCCTTTGAAGGTGTATTTTCCGGCGCGTGTGCCTGGGCTTCCAACGCGCCCAAACGTGGCGAAAATCCTGCCGAAAAGGCGCTCAAAGCCCTGCCGGAAACCTGGCCAGACAATATTTTTTGCACCCCTGATTTCGAACAAATTTCCGCCGCAATCCAAGCGCTGAATCCACGTCAGCAGGGTCAAGCGCGTCCCGCGTAAGCCACTCACCAGGCAGTGCTTTTGGACTTCCCAAGGCATGAGATGGATAGAGAACCCAAGCCGTCATGACATTGGCAAAAAAGCCGTCATGGCCGCGAAACCACTGCACCTTCAAACATCTCTGTCCTTGAAAGGATATCTGCAATGGCCATTCGCGGCTTTGTCCTTGGTGCTGCCTTCCTTGCTGCCGGCCTGGTGCCCGCAAGTGCCGACAGCGTGACCGCTTCCGTAGAGACCTGGAACCCGGCAACTCGTACGCTTGTTCTGAGCGACAAGACACAGTTCCAGACAATTTCCAGCTCCGTCGCGGTGCCGGACACCCTGGCTGCAGGAAAGACCGTCACCATTCACTACAATGGCTCGGAAAACGGCGTCGACTCGATCCTCTCCATAGAGGTTCAGCCCTAAGCCAGCGTCATGCCACTGCGCCACGAAACTGCCTCGGCCTGACGACGCCTGGCGGTGCGCCGCCTTCATTTTCCAGGATCCGCGACGCCCCCGAGACTGGATCCTGACGCCCCTTTTGCTCAAGGAGACGTGAATGCCAAAATGGCTCATCGCGATTGCGACGGCACCGTTGTTGCTGACTTTGCCCCCGCACAGCCTTCGGTCCGCGCTCGCAGATGAAATCGCAGGTACGATCCTGTCCATCGATCCCTTCGAAGGCCTGTTTTCCCTTGAAGACGGGTCCAGGTTTCTTCTGACCGATACGCTCAGTTCGCAAGATCTGATGATCGGATCGGAAGTCCTGATCACCTTCACGACAACAGTGTCCGGCGACCGCCTGGTGACCGCACTCCAGGTCGTGAACTGAACTGCCCGGCATCTCGCCCTGTCATTCTCACTATCCGGACAGGGCGAACGCCAGCCCGATACTGGCCAAGGCCCCATCAAACGGCCAATGTCCAACTTTTCCATCGGCCCGCACCACCTGCCCTTCGCGGGCCGATTTTTTTCTGATCATCATCCACCGACCACTGCCTGTCGGCGGACTTCCTGACAGCCTTATGTCAGGAGACTGACAGGAAGTGGCAAAAAGCGGAACAAACCCGCAACCACCCCCTTTCCTCATGCGCGCAACCGGACCATATTGCGGCCATGAGCAAGCGCCCGACCAAATCCTCCTCCGACGACACGACCTCTGCTGACGGCTTCGGCGAAGCTCCCCAGAAGTCACTTTCCGGAACGCCCCTGTCCGGATCGATCAGTGATTGGGCAGCGGAAATATCGCAGGAAGCAGACAAGCCGGAGCCCAGGAAGGCAGCCCCCCGGAGCGCTGGTGAGGGAAAAGAGGATCGGAACGACGGTGCACCGTCACGGAAGTCCGGCCGCAAGGCCGGTGCCACCGTGAGTGCGAAAAAGGAAAAGCCGACCAAGTCGTCGCGCGGCACCTCCATCGGCAAGGCAGACAGCGCCCGCGAACGCGCGGCAGGCGGCCTCAACCCGGTGGCCGGTCTCGACATGTCTCTGGAAGAGGCCGAAAACCTCGAAAAGCAGCTCAAGCAGCACCAGAAAGACAACAAGAAGAAGAACAAGGAAAGCAAGTACGGCGAGCTGACCGGCAACCAGGGTGCCACCGCGACCGTCGAGGCGCTATCCGCGCTGATCGAAAGCGGTAACCCGCTGCACAAGAACGGCGAGCTCTGGGTGCCGCATCGGCCGGAGCGCCCGGAGAAGTCCGAAGGCGGTGTGCCGATCGTTCTGAAATCCGCCTATGAGCCCAAGGGCGACCAGCCGACCGCCATTGCCGACCTGGTGGAAGGCATGGAAAACGGCGACCAGACGCAGGTTCTGCTCGGTGTCACCGGCTCGGGCAAGACCTACACCATGGCGCAGGTGATTTCCCGTACCCAGCGTCCGGCGTTGATCCTGGCCCCCAACAAGACGCTGGCGGCCCAGCTCTACGGCGAATTCAAGTCGTTCTTCCCGGACAACGCGGTCGAGTATTTCGTTTCCTACTACGACTATTACCAGCCGGAAGCCTATGTGCCGCGCACGGACACCTATATCGAGAAGGAAAGCTCGATCAACGAGCAGATCGACCGGATGCGCCACTCCGCCACCCGCTCGCTGCTGGAGCGCGACGACGTCATCATCGTCGCCTCGGTGTCCTGTATCTACGGTATCGGCTCGGTCGAAACCTACACCGCCATGACCTTTGCCATCGAGGTTGGCGAGCGCATGGACCAGCGCCAGCTGATCGCCGATCTTGTGGCCCTTCAATACAAGCGCAACGATGCCGCCTTCCAGCGCGGCACCTTCCGGGTGCGCGGCGACACCATCGAGCTGTTCCCGGCCCACTACGAGGACACCGCCTGGCGCATTTCCATGTTCGGTGACGAGATCGAGTCGATCACCGAGTTCGATCCGCTCACGGGACAGAAGTCGGGCGAGCTGAAAAGCGTCAAGATCTACGCCAACTCGCACTATGTCACGCCCAAGCCGACGCTCAACCAGGCAATCAAGTCGATCAAGGACGAACTCAAGCACCGGCTTGAGGAGCTGAACCAGCACGGCCGCCTGCTGGAGGCGCAGCGGCTGGAACAGCGCACCATGTTCGATCTGGAGATGCTGGAAGCCACCGGCTCCTGCGCCGGCATCGAGAACTATTCCCGCTATCTCACCGGCCGCAAGCCGGGCGAGCCGCCCCCCACCCTGTTCGAATATCTGCCGGACAACGCCATCGTCTTCGCCGACGAGAGCCACGTCACCATTCCGCAGATCGGTGCCATGTACCGGGGCGACTTCCGCCGCAAGGCGACGCTGGCCGAATACGGCTTCCGCCTGCCGTCGTGCATGGACAACCGTCCGCTGCGCTTCGAGGAATGGAACGCCATGCGGCCGCAGTCCATCGCGGTGTCGGCAACTCCCGGTTCCTGGGAGATGGACCAGTCCGGCGGTGTCTTTGCCGAGCAGGTCATCCGCCCGACCGGGCTAATCGATCCGCCAGTGGAAATCCGCCCGGCGACCAGCCAGGTCGATGACCTTCTGGGCGAAGTGCGCGAAGTGGCCCAGAAAGGCTACCGCACGCTGGTGACCACGCTCACCAAGCGCATGGCCGAGGATCTGACGGAATATCTGCACGAGAACGGCGTGCGCGTGCGCTACATGCACTCCGACATCGACACGCTGGAACGCATCGAGATCCTGCGCGACCTGCGCCTCGGCGCCTTCGATGTGCTGGTCGGCATCAACCTGCTGCGCGAAGGCCTCGACATTCCCGAGTGCGCGCTGGTCGCGATCCTGGACGCGGACAAGGAAGGCTTCCTGCGTTCCGAAACATCCCTGATCCAGACCATCGGCCGCGCGGCACGTAACGTCGACGGCAAGGTGATCCTCTACGCCGACAACATGACCGGTTCCATGGAACGGGCGATCGCCGAAACCAACCGGCGCCGCGAAAAGCAGCTCGCCTACAACGAGGAAAACGGCATCACCCCGGAAAGCGTCCGCCGCTCCATCGGCGACATTCTGGAAAGCGTCTACGAGCAGGACCACGTCACCATCGACGCCGGCTTCGCGGAGGAAGGCAACCTCGTCGGCCACAACCTCAAGGCCCATATCGAGGATCTGGAAAAGCAGATGCGCGATGCCGCAGCCGATCTCGACTTCGAGACGGCCGCCCGCCTGCGCGACGAGATCAAGCGCCTGCAGGCAACCGAGCTGGCCGTCGCCGACGACGCCATGGCCCGCCAGTCCGACGTCGACGGCAAGACCGGCGGCTACAAGGGCGACCGCAAGTTCGGCGCCGGCGGCACCAAGGAAGGCGCGAGCGGCAAAAAGAAACAGACCGCCCGCGACAAGGCCCAGGCCGCCAAGGACCGAAACGCCTTGCCCGGCCCCAGCGCCAAGGTGCGCAAGAACACCCTCGACGAAATGACCGTCGGCCGCACGGAAGTCCCCCTCGGCTCGTCAGACCCGGTCAAACCGCTGGTGCGGGCAAAGATCGGCGCAGGGTCCTACGAGGATCCGGCGGAAGAGAAACGTAATCGCGGGCGGCCGAAGAAGAGTGGGCGGCCGGGGCGGTAAAGAGATCCCCCCGCTGGAGGGTATTCAAAGGCTCGACGGACCGGGATGACGAGGCTTGGATTGATCGCATTGCCCTGCTTTGTCGTCATCCCATGGCTTGACCATGGGATCCATTCCCTGACGGAGCCCAACACAGAAGCTTCGATTGTCGAACAGACACGGCATGGATTGCAGGGTCGAGCCCTGCAATGACGGTGGAAGCCTGAAGCTGCGAGGCGACCGCAGCCTCTCCTCCTCACAGTCATTCCGGACAAGCGCAGAGAAGCTGCGCGCCGATCCGGAACCCAGCGCATCAGCGCGAGCGTAGCTCGCTCCTTAGTCATCTTCTCCATGGGAAATGAGTGCGCCTGCGGCGCAGATTATGTCTGGATCCCGGATCTGCGTTCGGCGTTGCCGCACTTGTCCGGGAGGACGGGTGGGTGGAGCTAGGGACAGGTGTCTTTGACGATAAGCTCGGCGGCGAGACCAGCCCTGCGACGCTAACGCCTCCTGTTCGCGAGGCTTCGCCGAACTGGCAAGCCTCTCCTCCCCACTGTAATTCCGGGCAAGTGCAGCAAAGCTGCGCGACGATCCGGAACCCAGCGCATCAGCGCGAGCGGAGCTCGCTCCTTAGTCCTCTCTCCCTAGAAATTGAGCGCGCCTCTGGCGCAGACGATGTCTGGATCCCGGATCTGCGTTCGGCGTTGCCGCACTTGTCCGGGATGACCGGTGGGTGGTGCTGAGGCTGGGGGTATCCAGGAAAACCGAGAGGTCTGCGTGGCGCTTTATAAAAGCGCCGACGACGATAGGTCCAGCCATTCCGGATTGCTGCGTTCAATGAGGTCGATCTTCCAGCTGCGCCGCCATTTCTTCAGCTGTTTTTCCCGAAGGATTGCCTCATCCATCCGTTCATACAGTTCTGCATGAACGAGCCTGGTAACCCCGTAGGTCTTGGAGAAGCCGTCGATCAGGCCGTTCTGGTGCTCGTAGAGGCGGCGCGGGAGGTTGGAAGTCACGCCGATATAGAGCGTGCCGTTGCGGTTCGAGGCGAGAATGTAGACGGCGGCGGGCATGGTGCGACTATTCCGTGCATCCCCAAGCCTTGCAAGAAACAAGGTCATGCCTTTGGCATGAAATATGTCTGGGTTCCGGATCTGCGCGCAGCTGCGCTACGCTTGTCCGGAATAACGGGTGGGGATGAGAGGCACGCCAGTCCCACCTCAGGCCTCTGGCGCCCTAAGGCTGAGGCGGTCGGCGGGCTGGCTTTACCAACGGATCTATCGTCAGAGTTACCATTGTCAGGCCACACGCACCGTCATTCCGGACAAGTGCAGCAAGGCTGCACGCTGATCCGGAATCCAGCGCGTCAGCGCGAGCGTAGCTCGCTCATCTTCTTACGAGATCTGAGCCGCTCAGATGCCCTTGAACAGCACACCGGCAGCAAGCACGGCCCAGGAGCCGATCAGGAGATGGACGGTGGAAACGCCGATGCTCGGGACGGCGACGCCCAGCATGGGGAGCACCGCGACAACGAAAAGGGCCAGAGAAATCAGGAAAACGATAATGGAAGGGGGTGTCAGTCGCATGAAGACCTTCGAAAATGGTTCTGTCGTATGTGCCGCTCGCCTACGGAGGGTCGGCCAGGCGAATCGTATCAATCCCGGACCACCCGGAGAATTCCGGCGCGGACCGATCTGTGCGGCCACATGAGCCGGGCCATCAGGAATTGTCAATGTCAGTTATGGCAAGGATGGTGCCTTCCCACATCTGACGAGACCTTCCTGTCCCGGGCCCGGTTCGTGGCAGGAAACGCGGCGCCAATAAACTTGGCGCCGCGCCGCTATCCTGTTACCTGCGCGCGCTCAAAAGCGGCGTGATGTTGCGGATCGTCACGCGGCGGTTGCGCTCTTCAGCGCCTTGCGTATCGACCTTCAGATAGTCCTCGCCATAACCCTGAACGACCATGTTCTCCGGCGACACGCCATAAATGTCCGCCAGAATACGGGCGACGGTTTCAGCACGGCGGTCGGAAAGCGCGAGGTTGGAAACATCCGAGCCGACAGCATCCGTGTGACCTTCGATCAACAGCACTGTCGTCGGGTCCTGATCGATCAGGGCCTGGGATGCGCGGGCGATGTCCTCAAGTTGCGGAACCTGGCTCTGGCGCACCACGGCACTGCCGGTGTCGAAGGTGATCGTGTCGAGATCCACCCGGCGCACCTTGTCGCGCAGGCGTTCGTTTTCACGAATGTCGCGCAGGGAATAGGCCTGTTCCACCTGTTCCACCGGCGGCGCAGTGAAGGTCTGGTAGATCTCGTCATAGTTCGCCCGGCCTGCCGGAACGATGTAACGATCGCGCGGGATGCCGACTTCCAGCGGCGGCAGTTCGCGGTCGTAGTTACGGCGGCGGTGATTGTATTCGCGATTGTCGATCAGCACATACTCGCGGCCATCCGGCAGAAGGCGTGAGCGGTAAAGCACATAGCCGCCCTCGTCACGGATGGTGATGATCTTCACGCCGTTGGTGCGGGTGACGGTTTCGCGCGTGCGGCCGCCACGCAGGCGTTCGGCGTGGAACTCGTCATCGCCATAGCGCAGCAGGCTGCTTTCGTCCTTGCGCACGAAATATTCGCCGTCCCGCTCGACGATGATCCGGTCACCCTGATCCTCGACCACCTTGCCGCCAAGGGCCGGGATCAGCATGCCGACGCCGACACCAACAGCCGCGGCACCAAGCAGTTCCAGCCTGCGGTCGCGGGCTTCATCACGGCGGCGTTCTTCCTTCGCCTTGATTTCGGCCCGCTGCGCGTCCGTTGCGTCGTCCGAGACGACGGCCGCCGGTTCTTCGGCCGGTGCGGCCGCCTGGGCCGCGATCGGCTCACCCGGCTCCTCGGTCACGGTTTCATCTGCCGCGGTGGCTTCGACCGGGGCGACAGCAGGTGCGATCTCTTCGGCAGTTTGCGGCTGTTCCGCTGTTTTCTGATCGGCACCAGCTTCATCGGTAGCGGTTTCTTCCGCAGCCGGCTCTGCTGGTGCGGTTTCCTCGGCACTCTTCTCGGTGCTCTCCTGCGCAGTGGGTTCCTCGGCCGCAGGCGCTTCAGTCGAAACGGCATCCGCCGGCTGTTCTTCCGCCTGCGGTTCCGTGCTCTCCGCGGCATCCGCCTGTTCGGCATCAGCCGGTTGCTCTTCCACCGGCTGTTCGGATGCCGGCTCGGCCGCGGTCTCTTCCGCAGGCGCCGCTTCTTCGACAGGAGCTTCCGGCTTTGCCTCCGGCGCGGTCGTTTCTTCCGCGGTCAGGGGTTTTTCCACCGGCGCGGTTTCTTCAACCGGCGCGGCGGGTTTTTCGGCGGGAGCTGCCTCTTCCACGGGGGCTGTCGGTTTCGCCTCAGGCTGCGCATCTTCTGTCGCGACGGGCTCAGTAGCGGCAGGCGCCGGCTCTTCCGCCTGGGTTTCCTGAGCAGCTTCGGGGGCAACATCTTCCACTGCACCTTCTTCAGGTGCCGGCTCGGCAGGCGCTTCTTCAGCCGGAGCTTCCGCGGCAGGAGCTTCCGTAGCAGGTGCTTGCGTAGCAGGTGTTTCTGCGGCGGGGGCTTCTTCGGCAGGCGCGTCAGTGGCTGGCGCTTCTTCCGCAGGTGCGGCTTCCTGGTTCTTGCAGGCTTCCTGATCCGGATTGGCCGCACAATCGACAGTCGTCTCCTGAGCACGTGGCAGACCCGGCTGCAGCGGCAGGCCGATCGCCAGGACAAGCGCCATGGCCGTTGAATTTCGAAGCAATCTCGACGTCATTCTTTTCATCCTCTCGCCCCCCAACGAACTTTCCCGAACCGATCACGGCCTGGAACACTCGAAGGAAAACAAGTGACCGGAGCTTTTGTTCCAACGTCATTTTCGCGGATGCGGTTGTGCCCTAGCGTCACCTCGACTTTCCGTACATCCGTCTTTCGCCCGATTGACTTGCGGTCGCACAGGGTCATGGTGGGGTGGGGTCCGGCGACCAGCCGGCATTGTCAGAGGGGACTGACATGACAAAACAAATACTTGCATCTTCATCGCTCGCGCTGGTCCTTGCCGGGCCGGCGGCAGCCGAACTCGCGAAAACCGAATTCGGCGACTGGTCGCTACGTTGCAACGAGAAGACCTACTGCATTGCCGAAACCGAAGGCACCGGTTCCAATGACGAAGCGTTCAGGCTTAAGGTGGAACGCAGCGCCAAGGCAGACGCGCAGGTTTTTGTAACCCTCAGGCCGAAAACGCCACTCGAAACCGGCATGCGCGCCCGGATCGAAATCGAAGGTGACGAGGACAATGTCGGTTTCTTCGGCAAGGCTGCAAAGGTCTACACCGGCAATGAGATGACCTTCGGTGGTGACGCCGACCGGGACCTGATCGAAAACCTGCGCCTCGGCCAGGACGCTTCGATCCAGATCGAATTTGGCGGTAGCGCGGGCACTATCACCTACGAAGTCTCCCTCTCCGGCATCACCCATGCACTCCTGAAAATGGATGAAGTGCAGGGTCGCATCGGCCGGCAGGACGCCATCGTGGCCTGGGGAGGTTTGCCTTCTGCCAAAGCCACCGGCATTGCCGCAGCCGCCGCTTCATCCCCGTCACCGGCACAGCCTGCTCCCGCCCCGTCTCCGGCACCAGCCGACACGGTTGCCGAGGCACCCGTCGACGATCTGCCGCCACCGATCATGCCGTCTCAGGAGACCAGCAACAGCGGCGTCAACCGCGGCGGGATTGGTCAGGTCTATGCGGTAAGCGAGCTTCCGGACGAGATCCAGATGATGGGTTACCGCACGCTGGGTTGTCAGCTTGCGGAAACGGTGCCCGCTTTCGGCGCGCAATACTACGCGGAAGGCGACGTGGAGACCTGGGTCGTTCCCTGTCAGATGGCCGACCTCAACGTGCCTTACTACATGGCGATACATGTTCCCTTCGATCCGTCGCTGGACGAGTGGAAGGAGTTCGAGACACCCCCCGGCTTCAACCAGCCCAACCATGCCCTGGTCAACAACCTGTTCTACGACCCGGGTAGCGGCCAGGTGACGGGCACCACCTACCATTCGCCCAACTACGACTGCGGCACCTTCGAGCGCCACGAGGTAGAAGCTGAAAGCGGCAACTACACCCTGATGGAATATCTCGAAAAGACCGACTGCGACGGCATCACCGGCCCGCCCGAGGGCTGGCCCCTGAGCTGGACGATCGACGAGATGGGGGACTAGAGCCTTCGCCCCGGAAAACGACCATCATTCCGGACAAGCGAAGCGCAAGCCGAGAGCCGATCTGATTGATGCTTTGGGCGGACCTATTGCTTGTCCGGAAACAGCCCATGAAAGACTGCGCACTGGACCATCAGGACGCCGTTCATGGTCTGGGCATTCATGTCGACGACGATTTCCGCATAGGCCGAGTGCGATCCCATGATGGTTTCAAGCTGGAGCTTGCATTCTTCAATGTCGCCGTCTGTCTCGATCGCCAGATCGGTTGTTTCCCCACTGCCGATGTCGAGCTTCAGGGACAGGACAAGCGGGTCTTCATCGACATGGTTTCCTTCAGCAACGGCCAGAATATCGCTGCCTGCAATCCTGTAGGTGTGAAAGACCTGATAGGCACTGGCAGCGAGGCAGGAAAGGGAAAGCAGAGCAAGGCCCAACAGGAATGTCTTTTGGAAAATACGCATATCTGTCTCCGCGGAAACTTTTAGAAATCCCCGGCATTTCGGCGGATACGGCAAGTGACGTCAACTGCAATCAGCGAAGATTGAGACAACCCGGCCCGGATTTAACGGGGGACCGCCGGCAGAACGAAAAACAGGACGATGGCAATCGCGAAAGCCGCCAGCGCCAGAAAATAGAGCCGCGCGATGCGGCGGCGTCCGGGTTCAGCCTCGTCACCAAACCCGCCAGGCGTGAACATCCGTTTCCACATGCCAACGCCCTTCAGCGGCGAAAACGCAGCCTCCTCCAGAAGGTTGAGACGCTTGATGAACAGAAGAGCGCTCACATAGCCGGCAATCATCAGGAGAAATGCCAGCGTCATGAAGGTCATGAAGATCAGATAAGCGGGTGTCATGCCCTCTCTCCTTCCCACTTCGGAACGGCCCGCAAACAGTCTTTGCGGCATCTGCGGCCCGTTGCAACCCGCCACACTTGTTAACCATAGGTGCAAATCCGTTAAAATGCCGGGGATATCTGTCTTTTGAGGGTAACACTTCACACTGTATTCTGCGGTCAGCTTGCCCTGAGTCGTTGAAACCGCCAGCGCTTATGGGTTAATAAAGAGTTAAAGTTTTGCGTATCTTTCGCCGGGCGGCGCCGGCGGGAAAGTCAGGAGACAGGAATGGGCATTTTCTCGAAATCCTCGCGCCCCGGCGGTGACCAGGAGCAGCGGGTCGAGACCGTGAAAGAGGCAAGCGAAATTCAGGAAACCGCGCAGGCTCCTGAAAAGAGCAATATCGAGCATCTTTCCCCGTTCGCCCTGAAAATGCAGGAAAAGATGAACCATCTGGACGGGCTCAAGTCCCGCATCGGCGGTCTGAACCAGACCTTCGAACAGATGGCTGCGTTTGCTGCGGAAAGCCAGACGTCGATCCGCTTGATGGCCGAATACCTTGAAGGCTCCCGGACGACCGTGGAAACCGAGGTCCGGCTGAAATCCGAAAACGCCAAGATCTCCACCGACCTGCTTGACGCCGAACACAAGGTCCGGACGCTCACCACCCAGCTGGAAGATGCCCAGGCCGAAGTCCATTCCCTGCGCAAGCGTGCAACCGAGACCCGCACGGCGCTGGAAACCGCCCGTAACGACATCGTCTCCATTCGCGACAACAACAAGAAGGTCAACGAGGAATACCGGCTGCAGAGCGCCAAGCTCGTGGAAGCCAATTCCCAGGTGTCTGATCTCTCCGGCAAGCTCAACGACCTCAAGGCCAAGTTCGAGACGCTGGAAAAACATGCCGAGAGCCTCGGTTCGGATCTGGAAGCGGTTCGTCACCGCGAAAAGGAACTGCAGCAGAACCTGTCCGAAAGCGCCAAGCTGCTGGAAGACGAAATCCGCAAGAACAACCAGGTCACCAGCGAGCTGGAAGCGGTCAAGCGAGAAGTCGGCGAATTCCGCAACGACAACATCGACCTCAAGTCTCACCTGGATGTTGCCAATCAGGAACTGGCCTACGCGAAAAGCCGGCTTGAGGAAGAACAGCGCAAGCACGACAACGAGGTCTATGCGCTGAACGCGGAAATCGAAAACCTCTCGTCCCAGCGCCGCATCGGCGCCCAGTCTCTGCAGGAGATGGCGCGCGAGAACTCCACGCTGAAGGAACGCAGCCGCGATCTTCTCAAGCGCATGCAGGAAATCGAACATCTGCTCGACAGTGCGCAGAAGAACCACGAAAAAGACCGCAACGAGCTGATGGCGACCACCGCCAAGCTGCGTGAGCTGAACCTGCGCTACAACTCGGCCCTGACGGACCTGAACCACCAGCGCAACCAGAACCAGAAATACGCCGACAATCTGGAAGACCTGATCGAAGAGAACAAGCGTCTGCAGCGTTACAAGATCCAGGTCGACACTGCCAACGAGCAGATCGTCCAGCTGAAGTCGGTCATCGTGAACTATCAGATGGCAATGGAAGGCCGCGGTCCGGCCGAAGAACTCGGACTGACCGAAGGCTACGATCCGGCTGCCGAGCTTGGCATTACCGAGCCGCTTTCGAACGAATTCGAGCCGATCGACATTGACGGCGACGGATCCGACGACGACGGTCCGGACGACAACACCCCGACCGGCGGCGACGACAAGATCGTCAAGCTGCGCGACTGACGCAGCCCTCTGTCCGGCATTTGTCAACCGGCCACAGATAACACGAGCAGATCAGGCCCCGGCTATCCAAGTCCGGGGCCTCGTTTTTCAAAGACCGTTTTCCTGCCGCGTTTCCGGCAGAATGTCCGGGCACACCGGGCGTATTTCAGCGACATTCCCGTACAATGACGATTTGATGAGCAAGGTATTCGCCGCCGTTTTGTTGATCCTGCTGTCGCCGGTTCTGGCCGGCATCGCCGTTCTCGTCTGGCTTGGTGACCGGAAGGCGCCGTTTTTCATTGCCAGACGAACCGGCCTGGGCGGTGGTACCTTTGCGATGGTGAAATTCCGGACCATGCGCCCCGGCACGAGCGACGCAAGCGCGATCACCGAAGTGCGGGACAACCGTATCACCCCCATCGGCAGCTTCCTGCGGAACACCAAGCTCGACGAGCTGCCTCAGCTGTTCAACATCCTGCGGGGTGACATGGCGTTCTTCGGGCCGAGGCCGGAAGACCCTGGCATTGTCGCCCGTTACTATGACGATGAGATGCGAAGATCGCTGTTGTTCCTGCCTGGCCTGATCAGCCCAGGCACCCTGTGGGCCCTGACCAATTTGAACCGGATCGAAGGCGCGAACGACGCCGAAGATGTCTATGCACGCGAAATCCTGCCCGAACGGCTCGCGCGCGATACCGCCTATTTCGAACGGGCCGGTTTCATGTCCCATACGCAGCTTGCAATGAAGACCCTGGCCACTCTGCTGCACCGGGCGGTTTCGGCTGAAAATCGGGAGTAACTGATCGCTTCAGCCAAGTTCAGCTTTCAGGAACTCGCAGATCCGGGCTGCATCACCCGTGCTCAGGTCCATGTGCACCGGTAGACGCACCAGCCGGCCCCACGTGTTTTCCGCACCAACGCAGCTGCCAGCCAGAATCCGCCCGGCAAAGCTGGAAAGATGCAGCGGCTTGTAGTGTGACTGCAGGCCAAGCCCCATTCGGGCAGCCCCCTGCAATATCCGGTATGTCGTTTCCCGGTCGCTTGCGAGGAAGGCGAAGGAATAGCCATTCGCCTTTGTACCCTTGCCTGGCCGCAGGATCTCGATCGGCAGATCCCGCAGAGACTTTTCGTAGTACGCCCAGATCGCGCGGCTTTTCAGGAGGATCTCTCTTGAATGCACCAGCTGGCTGTAAAGCAAGGCAGCATTCAGGTCCGGCATTTCGAAGCTCGAAGAAACCGAGGTCCATTCATAGTGGTTGACTTCGCCCCTTGCGAAGGCGGGAAAGTTCGTGCCTCGCGCCAACAGCTCTTCAACACGCTCGCGCAGGTGGGAATTGTCGCTGTTCAACACCAGCGCGCCGCCGTGCCCGGCGCTGATGATCTTGGTTTCATGGAAGGAATAGGCGGCAAACAGACCGCACGTCCCAACAGCCCGGCCATCCTGCTTCGCGCCGAATGCCTGGGCCGCATCTTCCAGAATGACGACCCCGTGCCGATCGCACAGATCCTTGATTGCCGCCATTGGAGCTGCCGCGCCGCCATAATGCACAACGACGACAGCTCTGGTCCGGCTTGTCAGCCGTGCCTCCAGTGTTTCCGGCGTTACCATCATCGTTGCCGGATCAATGTCGGCCAGCACGATCCGCGCTCCCTTGCGGGCAAAGGCCGTCGCTGTTGCGCAGAAGGTGTACGAAGGAACGATGACCTCGTCTTCCGGCCCCAGATCCAGCGCAAGGGCCGAAATTTCAAGTGCGGACGTGCAGGAATTGGTCAGGAACACACGGTCATGGCCAACATGCTGGCTCACCAGCGCCTTCGCCTTCCGGCTATAACTCCCGCCGGAGCGCAGATGTTTGCTGCTGAGCGCCGATGCCACCGCATCGTAAGTTGCGGGTGGAATATGCGGCGCATGAAAGCGGATCGGCGGAAGCGCAGCTTCTGTCGGCAGGCTCAGCATCAGAACCTTTCTTCGTCGGCAAAGCGACGGACACGGGCCCGCATTTCGCGGTAGATCGCGCGCAGCTCCTGATCGACTGAGCTCTTCTGTCGGTACCCGAGAGACCGCAGGCGGCTGTCGTCGATCCGGTAAGCCGCATCGTTGGTTACACGATCCCGAATGAAATGAAGACCGGTGGAGACGCCGGTTATTTCACAAACCCGCCGCGCCACCTCAAGCACAGACAAGTCCTCTTCCCCGGAAACGTTGAAGATCTCGAGCGCCTGTTCGTCCTGTGTGTTGAGCACCAGACCGATGGCGGCGGCAAGATCGCTGACGGGCAGAAAACTGCGTTCCTGGGCACCCGTGCCTTCAATCGTCAGCTTCTGGCCCTTCAGTGCCTGCATGACGAAACGCGGAAACAGCTTTTCCGGGTTCTGTCCGGTGCCAACAGCATTGGTCGGTCGCAGGATCGTTGACCTGAGGCCATTTTGCGCAGCCATCATGACAGCCTCCTCAGCCATGGCCTTGGAGGTCGCATAGGGTGTCGTCGGCCGCATCGGAGCGGTTTCGCGAACCTCCTCCATTGCAGGACCGTAGACTTCGTCCGTGCTGACATGAATGAAATGCTTCACGCCGGCGTCCTGTGCCCCCTTCAGAAGGGTTTCAGTGCCGGTCACATTGACGTCAAAGAAGAGTTCCGGGTCGGCGAACGACCGCGGCACATGGGTTTCTGCCGCCAGATGGATCACGGCGTCGCATTCATACAGCGCAGCCGCCACATCGATCGGCGAGCGGATGTCTCCGCGAATGACGGGAAGATCTCCCGCTTCACCGATGGGTGCCAGGCGGCGAAAATCAGCCGCGTAGGAGACCCGGTCCAGGATCACCGTCTCGGAGACATTCGCCATCCTTGCAACACGTCTGAACACCTTGGACCCGATAAAACCCAGGCCACCGGTTACAACGATCTTGCGAAAGGAAATGTTCTGTTTCGGAGCAACTGTCTTTGCACAATGTTCCATATTGGCACAAATCCTGATATATGCAGCGTTTGATTGCATATTCAGCAGATTTCGTGCCAATCACCTCCGGCATGAGGGTGTGCAAGGGTGAAACGCAGTCTCAGCAGCACAGCGTCCCTGGCCGATATTTGGCGAGAACAAGTTGCCCCCGGCAGTCTCCCCAAGACAAATAGCTATTTTTTGTCAGTTACCTGACACAAGAACATCGTCTCTGCCGGCCGAGCGCGCGCGGCTAAGCCTGCATGGACGATGACAATTGACGAAGGAATTTAGCCGGCAGCAGCTTCACTCAGGTTCAACGGTGAACTGCAGCGGATAGCCAAGCTGAACCGCAGCATCGATAGCGCGCGTAGCCTTGGTTTCGGCGACGTCACGCGGATAGACGGAGACGACACAGATCCCCTTCTGGTGCGCTGTCATCATCACGACCTCAGCCTGGGACTCATCCAGGCGGAACTCCGCCTTCAGGATCAGGACGACAAATTCCCGCGGCGTATAGTCGTCGTTCAGCAGCATCACCTTGTAGAGTTTTGGCCGCTGCACCTTCGTCTTTTGCTTCAGTTTCGGTTTGAAATCGATCTCACTCATGACAATCGTCCAAGCTGACGCCTAAGGTTCCGCACGATGCGGTCTCACCTGAGAAATGGAAATTGTGCCGGAGAATTTCGCCGGCTGCATGCTGCTAGACCCGATCCGCTCCCGATGCCGTCATCTTGAGTGACGCAGCGTCCGCAGCAGGCCCATGCTTTCCATCACTATACTGCATCGCGAAATCGAAGAAAACATGACAGCTGGAAATCTTGCCACCGTTTCGAGAAAAAACAGCAGGCGAGACATGATCAGACCGTATCGCACATAGAGCCGTCGTTTTGACCCATACAGCGGCGAGATGAAAACCAGGCCGTCTTCTTTGTGGCGGTTTTCCGAAACAAGGTTGCTTCCACTAATCCGGCAACGCGGTTCCCCCGTAGATCCTTTCAGGCTGGGTACACGACAGGATCTGCGGAGGGTTGTTCGATGTTTCCTCATTTGAAGACACAAGGGTTCCGTTGGCGCAGGTTCGCCTTCGCGCTCACCCTGGCATTCGCTGTTGCAGCACCTGCCGGCGCGGCCTTCGCCGACCTGGGTTCAGCGGCCAGGCTGCTTCCGTCTGCCGAGCTGGTTGGCAAGGGCCGGATGACCTTCCTCGGCTTCAAGGTGTTTGACGCGGAACTCTATGCCCCGCAAGGCACTTATAGCCCGTCCGCCCCTTTTGCCTTGAAGCTCACCTATCTGCGCACCTTCAAGGGCAAGCAGATCGCTGAAAGCTCGGTCAAGGAAATCCGCCGGCAGGGCGGCGTCTCGGATGCTCAGCTTGCCAAGTGGCAAACCCAGATGGAAGCCCTGTTTCCAAATGTCTCCCCCGGACAATCGATTACGGGTGTACGCACCAGCAGCGGCAAGGCCGAGTTCTATCTCGGCAACCAGAAGCTCGGCACGATCTCCGACCCGGCATTCACGAAAAAATTCTTCGCTATCTGGCTGGGCAACAACACGCGTGATCCTCAGTTGCGTGCGCAACTGGTCGGGTCCGGTTCGTGACAACACGATTGTCGGACGACGCTGCGGCTCTGCCAAAAAAGTCCGGTAATACTGGAAGCGTGACGCTTTCCGGCCTTGCGACCTATGGGGTCATGGCGTTTCCCCTGGCATTTGCCGGTTTGCCGATCTACCTGCACGCCCCGGATTTTTATGCCGTCACCTTGCAGCAACCCGTGGCGACGCTCGGCGCCATTCTTCTTGCCCTGCGCCTGTTCGACGCCATCCAGGATCCTTTCATTGGCAGCCTCAGCGACCGGTTTCACCAGTGGCGCGGGACTGTTCTGGCGCTTGGCGCAATCCTGCTTGGCGTGGGCTTCTGGATGCTGTTTCATCCCTGGAAGGAGGCACCGCTTGTCTGGTTTACTGCCTCCGTGCTCATCTGCACCACGGGATATTCGGTCGTCACCATCAACTACCAGACACTGGGCGGTCTCTGGAAAACCAGTGCCTCCGACAGGACCCCGGTAACGGCGGCACGGGAAGGGTTCGGGCTTGCCGGTCTCCTCATTGCGTCGGTCCTGCCCGCCGCACTGGCAACACGGACCGGCATCGAAACGGCATTTCTCTATGTGACGCTTGGCTATCTGCCACTTTTGGCGGTCTCCTTGTGGCTCCTGTTACGATGGATGCGGTCGGCACCCCTTGAAAACCCGCAAACAGCTGGTCCGGTAATGGGCTGGTGGACCCTGTTGCGGAGCCGCTGGAGGCGTCTGTTTTTCGGGCTGCTGTTTCTCAATATTTTCGCAAGCGCGATCCCCGCCGTCCTGGTGCTGTTCTTCATCCGCGACAGGCTGGGGGCCGAGAGCTACACAGGGCTTTTTCTGCTGGTCTATTTCCTGTCAGGCGTCATCTCGATGCCGCTCTGGACCCGGCTTGCCCGACATTTCGGCAAGGTGCGGGCGTGGCAAATGTCACTGGCCGGCGCCATCTTCACGTTCTGCTGGGCCGCTCTTCTGGGAGAGGGAGATCTGACAGCCTATGCGTTTGTCTGCGCCCTGTCCGGCCTGGCGCTAGGCGCCGACCTTGCCTTGCCACCCGCCATATTGGCGGACCATATCGACACGGACCGGCGCCAGGGGGAGGCGTCGCGCCTTTTTGCGATTATGGCATTCTTGTCCAAGTCCGGTCTCGCCCTTGCCACCGGCCTCACGCTGCCTTTGTTGGGCCTGTTCGGGTATCAGCCGGGAACTGCCCTCACCGCACAACTCGGCTTTTTGCTCAGCCTCACTTATGCGGGCGTGCCCTGCCTCGTCAAACTGTGCGCGCTCTTGTGCCTGATCGCGTTTGAAAAGGACCTGACACAGGAAAAACCCGCCGGGTAACCCGTCCCGGCATCTCGACACGCCGCTTGCAGCCCTGACGACAAGACCGCAGCCCTGCCTCAACTGCGTGCGGCAAGAGGCGAACGAAGGGAAGCCGAGCCATCGTCTTTATCGTCGACAGGCTCACCCTTCGAAGCTGCCGCCTTGCGTGATGGTTGAGACTGTTTGCGCACCTCGTTTTGCACGGGGCCGCCGTGCTGGATCAGGCGATCGACCTGCGATGGACGCCCCAGCAGAAAGCCCTGACCTTCGTCGCAGCCTTCCTGTTGCAGGATCTCCATCTGTTCTTCAGTCTCAATGCCCTCAGCCAGCACCGGAATGTCCAGGCTCTTTCCGAGAGCCAGGACGGCGCGCACGATCGCCTTGGACTGGCGGTCCTGCTCCATTTCGCCAACAAACGCCCTGTCGAGCTTGATCTTGTCGAATGGAAAGGTCCGCAAGGTTTCAAGCGAAGAATACCCCGTACCGAAGTCATCCAGCGCTAGACCGACGCCCAGATCCTTGATCTGGCGCATGATGTGCAGCGAACGGGCCTTGTCTTTCACAAGGGCGGTTTCCGTCAGCTCCAGTTCCAGGCGGTGTGGTGAAAGTCCGGTCGTCACCAGGGCTTCATGCACCAGCCGTGGCAGGTTGGTGTCCATGAACTGTACGGCGGAAACGTTCACGGCAACCCGGTAAGCCGGTTCCCATCGCGAGGCGTCCTCGCAGGCCTTGTTGAGCACCCAAGCTCCAAGGGAAGCGATCAACCCGTTTTCCTCGGCAACGGGAATGAACTCGGACGGTGAAATCGGGCCGATTACGGGATGGGTCCAGCGAAGCAGGGCCTCATATCCCCGGATGCCCTGGCTGGAATTCAGCGACATCTGCACCTGATAATGGATCTCGAGCTCGCCGCGCTCCAGCGCCCGTCTCAAATCTTCTGCCAGTTGCCGCCTGTTTCGAACCGTCGCACCGATGTTGGCATCGTAAAAACAGATCGTTTCGAGAAACCCATGCTTGGCGTGATACATGGCAAGGTCGGCATTGTTGACCAGTTCGTCCGGCGTCTGGGCATCGTCAGGCCAGATCGCCGCCCCGAGGCTCGCGCCAACGATGCCGTCCATTGCCCCTATTTCGATCGGTCGGGTGAAAACGCTCTCTATCCGTTTCGCAAAAGACAGGATTTCATCCTTGTCGCTGAAAGGCTTGATGGCTGCGAATTCGTCGCCGCCGAGGCGGGCGATGAATTCATCGTCGCGCAGGATCTGCTCCATGCGCCGGGCCAGGATGCGCAGAACCTCGTCACCCGCAGCGTGGCCAAAGGTGTCGTTGATTTCCTTGAAGCGGTTCAGATCGATCCCGATCACCGCCAGCTTCTTGCCGGGGTTCAAATACCCATCGAGATGTCCGGCAAGCTGTCTCTGGAAGCTCGTGCGGTTCGGCAAGCCCGTGAGTGCGTCATGAGCGGCAACATGGTGCAGTTGCCGCCTGGATATCGCTCGCACATTGTTGTCGATCAGGAAGCTCGTCAGCCCGGTGCCGACAACCAGCAGGGCAACAACGGCAATTGCCAACGCAAGGGCAAGGGCAGCACCGTTATCGACCTCCGTGAAATTCTGCGACATCGGGATGATCCGCAACGCGGTCATGCCGGTGAAATGCAGGCTTACGATCCCGGTCACCATCAGGGCAACGGCAACCCAATACCGACGAGAGCCCAGGTAGGTGCGCCAGATCAAGGTGATCGCGGCAGCGGACAGGGCAACAGACAAAAGGACGGACGCGACGATGTAGCCGAAGTCCCACTCGACGAGCCCTGTGATCCGGTAGGCGAACATCCCGGTGTAATGCATGGCCGCAAATGAAATTCCGACGAGAGCCCCACCCATGCCGGTCAGGATCTTTCCGCTACCGAGGCCGCTGACCACGAAACTGACAAACAGCCCGACAATCGCGATCACAAGCGAAATGAGTGTCAGGGCCGGATCAAACGAGACCGGAGCGGTCGGCTCGTAGGCCAGCATTGCAACGAAATGGGTGGTCCAGACACCGCCGCCACCGGCAACGGCCGCCAGAAACTGCCACCCGAGACGCTGTGTGCCTTGCGCACGCACACAACGCCGCAACAGCCGCAGGGTAACGGCCGATCCAAACAGACAAACGAGAGCTGCGAGCCCCACAAGCGCGATGTTGTGCTGATAGAAGATGCAGCCAAGCACATTGAACATGGTCGGGAATGATCCGTATAAATGCGTAGACAATCGGGTAGGTAGCACCTAAAAGTTACGGTTGAATTGACTAATTCCCGAGAAACAGATCGACCTTCCGACCCCTCCCGAGGCCCAGCCTCACCGCGATTCAGTCGACGTCGGCTGTTGCGGAAAAGGCTTGCCTTGAAAGGAGCCGTCGTGTGACCCTGCGTGAGATTGCCGCAACAGCTTCCGACGTCATGACCGTACGCCCACCCCAACTGACCAGACCTGCCGACAAGGATCCGCTCTCGGCAGCGCTCGAGAACGAGATTCTCAACGAGAAGGCATCCACGCTTTCGCGGCTTACCAAAAAACTGGAGACGGCTCTCACCGATCTGAAATCGGCGGAAGACGGTTCCGAAACAGATAGCGAAACCCTGCAAAACCGGCTTGCCGATGCCGGTGAAGCGCTCTGGCATGTCACCATCCAGCGCGAGTTATGCGGCTTGCGTCAGCACCGGGCCTTCTACGATTTCCTGGACGTTCCAAAGGCTGTCCGCCTGCGCATGGGGCCTGCCGCGGCCTTTCGTTCGGCACCCGGCTCCTGACAATCCACCGGGCTGTGACCGGTATCACTTCTTTGTTGATGTCCCTGCCCTAGAGACAGGAACCGGTTGCATCTTCGCGGCTGCGGTGGTTTTTTCTGGGGGCTTTTTGCAAGATGAGTTATTTACAGTCGCATCCAGCGAGCTATGTGAACCAACTGGAGCTCGCCGGCACGACCGCATTTGGTCGGCGAGAAACACAAGATAAAGCCAGGCGCAGAAAAATTATGGTGTGCAGGAAGACCCGTCATCTCGGCCGAATTTCCAAACTGGTGACTGGATGTCTGGTGTTTGGCCTGCTCTTGGCTCCTTTGGCGCTGCCTCTCGCGACAAGTACGACCGTGCAAGCCCAATCCGTGCGGGTGGTGCCGGAAGGCAACCGGTTCAAGAGCCAGCCGAAGATCCCCTTCGCCTCTTCGCGCCGTACCGCCGCCTCCAAATCATCCTACGATGCCAAGTTCGACAAGGTTCTGGCCGTATTGAAGCGTGATCGCCGCCTGATGGGGTCCATCAAGCGCGTGGCCGCCCGCTACGGCATCGACCCGATCCACATCATCGGCGCCATCGTCGGCGAACACACCTACAACTACGACACGCTCGACAGCGCCCAGTCCTACTACGTCAAGGCTCTCGCCTATGCCGGCATCCGCTTCGACTTCGAGCTGAACGGAGTGCACGTCGACAAGTTCGTCGAACGCCCGGAGTTCGAACGCTGCCGCAAGGACCATGTTCAGAAAAGCTCGGACCGCCGCTGGTCCTGTTACGAGAACGTCTGGAACGGCAAGTTTCGCGGCCGTTCGGTTGACGGCGTCCGTTACCCAAAAAAGAACTTCAACGAAGCGTTCTTCCAGCCGCTTTATTCCGGCCAGAGCTTCGGCCTTGGCCAGCTGAGCCCGCTCACGGTCCTCAAGATGACCGACCGGGTTGCCAAGCAAAGCAACTTCCGCAAGCTGACGGCAGCCGATTCAGAGGCGGTCTACAAGGCCACCATGGACCCGAACATCTCGCTGCACTACATGGCCGCGATCATCCAGGACTCCATTGCCGCCTATAAATCCGTTGGCAAGGTGGATATTTCGAAAAACCCTGGCCTGACCGCGACGCTCTACAATCTCGGCGATCCCTGGGGCCGAGCCGCGAAATACCGCCGCAGCGGCCAAAGCTGGCCGCAGGAAAACTACTACGGCTGGCTGGTCAATGATCGCATCGACGATCTGAGAGCCCTGCTCTGACAGGTAAAGTCGCCAGCCTTCGCCCTTCCGGCGCAGCAGGACCTCAGGCAGCATCAGATTTCTAGTCTTCCAACCCGCCGAGGGCTGCCCGAAGCGGGCAATCCCTCGCCGGATCAAGGCATCACCGCACCTCAGGTCAGGAACGGATTGGTCTCACGCTCATGGCCAATCGTCGAGGCCTGGCCGTGACCAGGAAGAAAGGCGACATCGTCACCAAGCGGCAGCAGCTTTTCGCGGATCGACTTGATCAGGGTCGCATGATCGCCGCCCGGCAGATCCGTGCGACCGATGGAGCCGGCAAACAGAACATCGCCGGAAATCGCGAAACGCAGTTCCTTGTCGAAGAACACCAGGTGGCCGGGTGAATGGCCCGGGCAATGCAGAACATCGAACATCCGCCCGGCGATTTCCACCTGGTCGCCTTCGACCATCCAGCGATCCGGCATCACGGGTTTGACGCCTTCCACGCCGAATTGCACCGCCTGGTCGGCCACCCTGTCGATCAGCATCTGATCGGCTTCGTGTGGCCCCTCCACCGGCACCTTCAGCGCTTCGGCCAGGTCGGCCGCACCGCCTACGTGATCGATATGACCGTGCGTGAGAACGATCTTTTCGACATTCACGCCCTGCTTGTTCACCGCTGCCAGGATCTTGTCGACATCGCCGCCCGGATCAACCACCGTTCCGCGCATGGATGAAGGGTCCCAGATGAGCGAACAGTTCTGCTGAAACGGCGTAACAGCAATCACCATCACCTGGATTGGCGGCATGCCGTCTTCCGGATTTTCATCCCCACCGGAGTTCGTCGTGTCCTGCGCCATGGTAGCCTCCTTCAACAGCGGCCTCGCACGGCCCATTGTAACAAATACGGGACAACACCATCCGGTGTCGTGTTTCTGGTCAATCGCGGCTTCACCTGGCCGCGTGCATTTCGTACAAGATGTATGGACCTGTTGGAAGACGCCAAGCACATTCGGATAGCCGGAGCTGATGACGCCACGACTGTTGACATTGCTGATGACTGTTGCCGCAGCGCTTTTGGGCGCTTCGAGCACAATGGCGCAGCCTGGCCGGACGACGCCCAGCTTCGAAAGCTGGACGGTCGATTGCGGCAATACCGGCGTGTGCTTTGCCTCCTCGTTCACCCGCAGCCAGTCGGTCTGGGTCGATGTGCGCATCGTCCGCGACTGGCAGGCGGAGGCCCAGCCTCTTGTCCGTGTAACCACCAACACCGAGCTGCCCAAGGACGGCACCTTGAAGTTCGAGGTCGACGGCGCTCCGATCGAGGCGCTGCCGATCGAACAGCTGCGCGAGATGCAGCCGGCTGTCAATCCGCCAGCCGGCTTCCGTCCGCTCGGTGGAGAAGGCTTCTGGTATCCGACAGGCCCGGCGACAACGACGCTGCTTGACGCCATGCGCAAGGGCAAGGAACTCACCATCAGCGTACCTGCGACCACCGGAACCGACCCGGTCGCGGTACCCGTCCCCCTCCTCGGCCTCAAATCCAGTCTGTTGTGGCTCGACAATCGCCAGGACCGCACCGGCACCGTTGCAGCCATCGTCTCCCCCGGCACCGACCCTGCCAGGGACGCCCCGCACGCCATTCCGCTGATGAGCGCCGACCAGCTCCCGCCGGAAGTGGCTGCCGTCTGGTCTGCCAACCGCCTGTGCTCTGAAATCGACCCGACCATCTTCGCCAGCCTGAATGCCGTTCGGGTGCCGCTTGCCGACAGCGCCGCGCTCTACATCATCCCCTGCGGGGCTCCAACCGCTTACAACAGCCCCTATGTAGCTGTCCTTTCCGGCAAGGACGGTGCAGCCCGTCAGGTGCATGTCGCCCGCATGTCGGAAAAGGGTCCGGTCGCAACAGATCTCATCTACAACGCAAGATGGATTCCGGCCGATCAACAGCTCGTAAGTTACTTCAAGGGTTCAGGAGTTGGCGAATGCGGCCTGTGGAACCGATGGGTGTGGAACGGCACCGGCCTGGTGCTGCTGGAAGAAGCGGCCAGGAAAACATGTGACGGTACGGAACCTGACTTGTCCAATTGGTCAAGTACCTGGCCTCCGAAAAACGCTTCCAATTAGCGCCTGCACCAAGGATTTTCTTGCGATTTTCCCTGTCCCGCCCTTATGATGATAACGCAGCGGCTGGAGAGGGATGTGGCAAGATTGTTTCAACCCGATCCCAGAATGTTGATCAGACGCACGGAGTGCGCCTGAGTGTGGTGACTCGACTGTGAAGGCGGGTGAGGTTGGTCGTTATGTGCCGAAAGGGCGCAACAATTAAGGTGATTCGGTAATGCACGATGGTGATTCGGACCGGCGGTCGCGTGGTCGGCGCGGCGGCAAGCGCGAGTTTGGCGGTCCGCAAGACTTCGGCAGTGATTTTGGCGGAAGCGAGTTCGGTGGAGACTTCTATGGCGGCGGCCGGGATGGCGGCTACCGCGGCGGACGCGACAATGATTTTGGTGGCGGCTACGGCCGCGACGACAATAAAGAAGGCGGCTATGGCGGCGGCCGGGGCGGTTACGGCGGCGGTGGTGGCCGTGGTGGCTACGGCGGTGGCGGCGACCGCGAAGGCGGTGGCGGTTACGGCGGCGGCGGTGGCCGTGGTGGCTACGGCGGCGGCGGACGTGAAGGCGGCGGCTATGGCGGCGGCGGACGCGAAGGCGGCGGTTATGGCGGCGGTGGTCGCGATGGCGGCGGTTATGGCGGCGGCGGCGGTGGCCGTGGCGGATACGGTGGCGGCGGTGGCCGTGAAGGCGGTTACGGCGGTGGCGGACGCGGCGGATATGGCGGCGGCCCGCGCGAAGGCGGCGAAGGCGACGGCTTCCGTCAGCAGCGCCCGCGGCGCGACATGCCCCCGGTCGAGCGTGGCCCGCGTCAGTCTGGCACCGTAAAGTTCTTCAAGAACGACAAGGGTTTTGGCTTCATCACTCCGGACGAAGGCGATGCGGATGTGTTCGTGCACATTTCCGCGGTCGAGCGGTCCGGTTTTGCCGGCCTGGACAGCGGACAGCGGGTGTCCTTCGAGACCGAACCGGATCGTCGTGGCAAGGGCCCCAAAGCGGTCAACCTGCAGGCGCTTGAAGAAGGCGACGCACCGCAGGAAGACGACGGCGGACCTGCCGAAGAATAAGCTCCCCTAGCCCCTGCCACACAGAGGCTTGAGAGCATGAAGCAAGTGGGCGCAGCCTTGCTGCGCCCACATTCTTTTTACCGACAATGCCGGCACCGCCTCCCCCGACCTGACTTGGAGCCGTGCCGGTTTCCCTTGATCCTCAGCAGTAACTGCAATCAACGGATCCAGCGGACATCTTTCCACTTCCTGCCGAAGCCCCTATAAGGCGGGTCCGAAATCCACCGTGGTGCCCCATGCTTGCCGTTTCATCCGATACCCTGACCATCCGACCGTTCCTGCCGGGCGACCTCGGCGCGTTGCTGCCGCTGAACAATGCTGCTGTTCCGGCCGTCAACGAACTGACAGCCGAAGAACTGCTTGATCTGGTCAATTCCGCCCTTGTCTGTCTTGTTGCAGTCGTGGACGACACGCCTGCCGGTTTCCTGCTGTGCCTGGGTGACGGCGCCGGCTATGACAGCCGCAATTATCAATGGCTGAGCGAACGCGTTTCAAATTTTGCCTACACCGACCGGATTTGCGTCGACGAGAGCCTTCGGGGCAAGAAGATCGGCGACGCCCTTTACGGCGCCCTGTTTGAACGTTTTGCCGGCAGTGGTCGTGTTTTCGTCTGCGAAGTCAACGAACGCCCCGCCAACCCGGGCTCGATACGGTTCCACAGCCGTCTCGGTTTCTCGGAAATCGGCAAGGCAGACCATGGCGACAAGGCAGTTATCTTCTTCAAGCGCGATGCTGAACCTGCCTCCGGGTACCAGTCCGAATGAACTACCGCCATGCCTATCATGCGGGAAACATCGGCGACGTCCTGAAGCACGTCGTCCTGGCCCGCCTGATCGCCTATTTCCAGCGCAAGGACAAGGCCTTCCGCATCCTCGACACCCACGCGGGCATCGGTCTTTACGATCTCAATTCGCAGGAGATGCAGAAGACAGGTGAATGGCAACTGGGCATCGGCAAGGTGCTTGAGGCCGATATTCCGCCTCAGATAGCCGAATTGCTTGCTCCCTGGCTGACGGCAGTACGCGCGCTCAACGACGGCGACGCGCTGAAGGTTTATCCGGGCTCGCCCATGGTCGCACGGCAGTTGATGCGCAAGCAGGACCGCCTGACGCTGACGGAACTGCACCCGGCGGATTTCAAGACGCTCGCGGAGCGGTTCGCGGGAGACCATCAGGTCAAGACCATCCACCTGGACGGCTGGCTTGCCATGGGAAGCTTTCTGCCCCCCAAGGAAAAACGCGGCCTTGTGCTGATCGACCCCGCCTTCGAAGTGACGGACGAATTCTCCCGCATGACCGACGCCGTGGTGAAGGCCTACAAAAAATGGCCAGGCGGCACCTATGCACTTTGGTATCCGATGAAGGATGTCAGAGCGATCCGGCGCATGCATGGCGACTTCGACGAAGCTGGCCTGCGCGACGTACTGAGCCTCGACCTCAACGTTGGCAAGAGCGGCCCGGACACCAGAATGCTCGGTTCGGGCATGACACTGATCAACGCCCCTTTCACGCTTGCGGAGGAAATGCGTCTGATTCTGCCCTGGTTGTGCGACGTCCTGCACCAGGGACCCGGCACCAGCTGGAACGTAACGCAGCTGATCGGCGAATAAAGCCCCTACAGTGACACTTTTACCGGGATCGAACCTTGACCTTCCGACCCGGCTCCCCCATCGTCTCCTACACAGTTTGATTTCCGGAGTTTATGCCGTGAGTATTGCCCGATCCGTCTGCTTGACCCTGTCAGCCTTGGCCTTTTGCGCAAGCTTGGCTGCACCGGCTGCCGCGAATGACGACCGTGTCTACTTCTCGTTTGGCAGTGACAAGCGCTTGCCGGATTGCACGGCCGCATCCGTTCAAAGTGCCGTCGCAGGCACCGTCGCCCGGGCTCGCAAGGACTATTACGGCGGCCGCACGATCTTGAGCATCGACGGCATCAGTGAAGTCAACAACAGCGGCAATGACGTCAGCCCGATCGAGCGCCGCTACTGCAAGGGCACGGCCAGCCTGTCGGACGGCACCATTCAGTCCGTCCACTACATGGTGGAAGAGCACGCCGGTTTCGTCGGGCTCAGCTGGAATGTGGAGGCCTGCCTCGCTCCTCTGGACAAGTGGCGGGTCTACGGCGACCATTGCAGCACGGCGCGCCCGCACTAAGGCCACGGCTTCCCCAAGAAGGTTGATCCATGGCGCTGCTCGGCCATATCGGAAGACTGTCCGCCTGCCTTCTGGCGGGACTTCTGAGCCTGCCAGCCTCAGCTGATCAGTCCGGAAAATTCGATTTCTATGTTCTCGCCCTGTCCTGGTCGCCGACCTACTGCAAGCAACAGGGCGCGGATGCCAATCCGCATCAATGTGAAGTCTCCAAGCCCTTTCGCTTCGTCGTGCATGGCCTGTGGCCCCAATACGAGCGGGGCTTCCCGGAAAGCTGCCCCGGCGCGCCCAAGCGTATCGACCGGCAAATCGCCGTTTCGATGGAAGACATCATGCCGAGCCACAATCTCGTCTTCCACGAGTGGCGCAAGCACGGCACCTGCTCCGGCCTGACGCCGGAAGACTACTTCGATCTCACCCGCGAGGCTTTCGACAAGATCACGATCCCCGGGGCCTTCCGCACACTCGACAAGCGCGGCAAGGCCGCCCCCGATACCGTTGAGAAAGCCTTCCGGCTTGCCAATCCGGGCCTAAAGGAGGACGGGCTTGCCGTCACCTGCGACCGGGGCGAACTTGAGGAAGTCCGCATCTGCCTCACGCGGGATCTGGAATTCCGTGCCTGCCGCGAGGTCGACAGATCCGGCTGCCGCGCCGGCAGCCTGTCCGTGCCTCCCCCCGGCGCACGCTAACCGTCTTATACACCCCAACCGCCTTCTTCTTTCAGGAGTTCGGACCCATGATGAAACTTCGCTCGTCTCCCCCGTCGCCTTTCGGCCGCAAGGTGAAGCTCGCCCTGTCCATTCTCGGCCTCAAGGGCAAGGTCGAGATCGAAGACGCCAATACCGCCGACCCCTCTGACAGCCTGCGCAGCCAGAACCCGCTCGGCAAGATCCCGGCGCTGGTCCTGGAAAACGGCGACGTTCTCTACGACAGCTCCGTCATTCTGGAATACCTCGACTTCCTGGCGGGCGGCGGCAAGCTGTTTCCGGAGGGCGAAGCCCGGTTTCCGGTCCTGCGCGACCAGACACTGGCGGACGGCATCATGGATGCGGCCATCCTTCGGGTCTACGAGAAGCGCTTCAAGGAACCGAAGTACCGCGACCCGGCCTGGGACGCCTATCAGGCAGCCAAGATGGATCGTGGCCTGAAGCACTTTGAAGACAACACGCCACCTGTTCCGGCAACCGCTGCAGACGTCAATGCCGGCTCCCTGACGCTCGCCTGCGCCCTCGGCTACCTGGATATCCGTTTTGCCGGCGAATGGCGGCAGACCCATCCGAAACTTGTGGCCTGGCTGGACGCCTTTGAAGCAGCCGTTCCCGCCTTCACCGACACCAAGGTGCCGCCTGCCCCCGTTCCGGACAACGCCCCGGCCCTGCTGCAGTAATCGCCTGCCTGCAGCAACATGCTATCAGCCGGCCCTGGTGATGCAGGGCCGGCTTTTTTTGTTCGACGGCTGGTTCTGTGCCCCTGCTCTGCAAGCACGCCAATTAACGGACCAGCGACTTGATGCTACAGTTCTGAAACCAGCGGGAAGAACATAAAGGCATGTGTCTTGGTCGAGATGATCTACATACCAATTTCACCGGCTGAACTCCTCGACAAGATCACCATCCTTGAAATCAAGGCCGACCGCATATCCGCTCCGGAGAAACTGGAACACGTCCGCTTCGAATTGGCTTCGCTCAGCGAGATTTACGACCGGCACATGCCTGATACGGGCCAAGTCCACACCTGGAAGGCCCGGTTGAAAAGCCTCAATGAAAGTCTGTGGAGTTTCGAAGACGACATCCGCAACTACGACCGATCGCAGGATTGCAAGGACCGCTTCGTGGATCTGGCACGACGCATATACCAGACGAATGACAAACGCGCGGCACTGAAGCAGGAGATCAATACGGAACTCGGGTCTCGTATTGTCGAGATAAAATCATACGCCGCTGTCAGCAGTCTGCAGAAACTCCCCTTGTCCGTTCAAGACGAACACGAAGTTTGAAAACTGGTAGAAATTCGTCAATGGATCTCTCGGCTCCCGCCGCGTCCAACCGTTCGGCAGCAACTGATAGACGTCGTATTCTGGAAGCATTTCCGCGAAGTCGTTCAGCGTCCTGCTGCGGAACATCTGGTGCCAGTTGAACTCCATCTGGATGAACCGCGGCCTGATTTCGGAAAACACCCTGGCAGCCCCTTCGAACACTTCGGTCTCAAAGCCTTCCGTGTCGATCTTGATAAGATCTACCGCCGTTATTCCGGCTACCCGGCAATAGGTATCGAGCGACGTCACCCGCGCCTTCACCGTTTGCCCGTTTGTGACATAACTCACCTTCTTCACCTCCTGCGAGAAGGAGGCAAGAACAGGGTTGGTTGCATCGAAATGCAGTAGCCCCTCGCCGTCGAAGTTACCAACCCCGACGTTTTCGCAAACGATCCTGTCGCCATAGGCCTGCGTGTTTCGCACCAGCTCTCCATGCGTTGAGATCAGCGGCTCAAAGGCAATGACGTCGGCGGACGTGTAGTTCAACAGATCAAGACTGTATCGGCCGACATTCGCACCGATGTCGAAACAGAGCCTCGGTGCAGTGGCGGCCAGGATCTCTTTCACGAAGAAGGTCTCGCCGCTCTCCAGATTGTTGTAGCCCCGCGCCGACAAGGCGGCATTCAGCAGATAGTCATTCAGCTCGGCCAGATCCGGACTGTGCCGGTTCGCGATGTACCACTCCAGGAATGCCTCGGTCAGGCTGGATGCGGATGTCTGGTCTTTCATTCGCGCCGTCACCTTTCGCCATCTCCAGTGCGTGCTCCTTGCGAACCCTTACAGCGGGATCATCAAAGACTTTGAATTTGGGCAGCACCCTGAACTAACCTAAGGTAACTTTCGCATGGATTTGAACCATTCAATTCAAAGCAATTTCAAATCAGTCAGGACCTCACTGCCTCATGACCATGCCGGAATTCTACAGCGAGTATTCCCCGCAAGCCCTGAGAGACCTCCGGGAAACGCTTGTCGGTCAGCTGAAACATGTTTTCGGGCCGAGCCGGGGCGGCTTGCGGCACGAGATCTGGGCCGTGGAAAAGGCCCTGGGCATGCACCAGCAGTATTTCAGCCAATCCGGCCAGGACAAGTTCCTGAACGACGAGGTTCTGAAACACCGTACAGGCGGCGTTTTCCTGGAACTTGGCGGATATGACGGGCTCACTGGTTCAAACAGCCTTTTCTTCGAAAAGGAACTTGGCTGGACCGGACTGTTGATTGAGCCGTCACCGGCGAACTTTGCAAAGGCGACGTCCGTCCGCGGCTGCGCGTGCCTTAACGCTGCGGTCGGTTCGCCGACACCTTTCGCGGAATTCCTGGAAATCCGAGCCGGCTACACCCAAAGCGGCGGTCTGCTCGCAAACATCGCTCCGGACCTTCTGGAAAGGATCCGGCAGCACCCCGAGCACGACGAGCGCATTGCAAAGATACCGGTTCGCTCGATCAGGGAGATACTGGCAGACGCGGCAATTGAGCGTATCGATTATGTGTCTCTCGACGTTGAAGGCGGCGAGATGGCTGTCCTGGAAGAGTTTCCCTTCGAGACCATCCCGGTCGAAGTGTGGACCATCGAGAACATTACCGACAGTCCCGAGATCCCCTCCTTCATGGCCGGAAAGGGATACGAGGTGATCGAGTTTATCGGCATAGACGAAGTCTACAGAGCAACGTGAACGGGACAGCACAGCAGGCCAAATGACCAGAGACCCCGGCCCACTGACGGCAGATGACTTGTACGAAATGGCGCTGCGAAGCTTCGGCCGGGAGCAATGTGCCACGGCGATTGCCTATGCCGATGCCTGCCTGAAACTCGCTCCGGATCATTTGGACGCCTGGCTGTTGCAGGCGGAGGTTCATCTTCTGGAGGAGCGGGATACGGCTGCACTCGCCTGTCTTACCCGGGCTGCTGCCATCACGCCGCCAAGCATCGTCGCCCTGCACCGCCTTGCTGCGCACTATCTGCGCCTCGGACGCCCGGAAAATGCCTTGGCCGTGGCAGAACAGCTGAAAAACCTGCAGCCCGACGATCCTGAGATAGACTATGTCCTGGCCGTCGCCCGCTCCAGATCAGGCAAGCACGGCGAGGCATTCAACATCTTTCGGAGGCTCTTGCGCGACGATCCGGACGATGCCGGTTCAGCTATCGAAGCCTCCTGGCTGGCTCTGGGGCAAAGGGACTATCGGCGTGGCTGGCCGCTTTGGGAGCATCGCTTCGGCGCCGGCATCACTCCGGCCGCCGTTCACCACCTGCCCTTCTTGGACGGATCTCCGCCAGCGGAGAGGAAAATCCTGGTTCTGCCCGAGGGTGGGCACGGCGACATCATCTGGGCGGCGAGGTTTCTGCCAGGCTTGAAGGCTGCCGGCGCAAGCGTCCATTTCCTGTGTCCCCCGGCCCTGTCGCACCTCCTGCAGAACCTTCAAGGTGTCGACATCTGGGTCGAGAATGCTGAAGAGCTCCCTGGGTATGGCTGCGAGTATCAGATCTCGCTTCTGTCACTGCCTTATCTGCTTGGTGTCGATGATCCGTCCCGTTACCCACCTCCGCGCCTGAAGTGCGATCCGGCGTTTGCAGGAAGGCGAGACGCCTTGCTTGCAAGGGCGAGAGCACCGCTTCGTGTCGGCATCCTCTGGTCGGGAAACGTGGACTACGGTGGCAACGCGGACCGGGCAGCGCAGCTCTCGGATTTTCTGCCGCTTGCCGAACTGCCCTTCGTTCAACTCTACAGCCTGCAGAAAGGGCCGCCCCATCGCCAACTCATCGAAGGCGGGTTGGGTGATCTTGTCATCGATTGTGACGATTTCGATTTTGCCGAAACCGCCGCCATGATCCAGTCGCTGGACGTCATCGTGATGACCGATAGTGCTGTGGGACATATTGCCGGGGCGATCGGCACACCGGTCTGGCTTCTGCTCGACACTTTTCCCCACTGGTATCACTGCTTTGAGGGAGACCGTTCGGACTGGTATCCGGGCATGCGTTTTTTCCGGCAACAGCATCCGCGTGATTGGAGCAATGTCGTCAGGAACGCAGGCGAAGCTCTGAAAGGAGTTGCGGAAAGCAGAGGCATTTTGTAACTTTATGTCAGTTTAGCACTTAAATCTTTTATAGTATTTGGTTCTTGAGGGATAAGCTTTGGTTGACCGAAAGAAACCGGGGATCGATCAAGATCTCGTAAAACTGGGTGCAGGCAGAAGACCGTCAGCCGACAGCTCCATGGGCAGTCGGCCCGGACAAATGCATTCCGATACCCTCACCGCCGGTCCGGCTGGATACGCTCCCTTCTCCAAACGGCCGGCGATGAACACGATCTATGCAGGGCATCCGGGCGCGCGGCGACCGGTGATGGACACCATCTATGCAGGTCATCCAGGCTATCGCCGACCGGTGATGGATACCATCTACGCTGGACATCCCGGCCATCGCCGACCTGCGATGGATACCATCTATGCCGGCCACCCCGGTTTCCGGCGGGCAGCCATGGAGACCGTCTATGCTGGTGGCGCAGGCTACCGCCGACCGGGAATGAACACCATCCACCCGGGACATCACGGCTCACGGCGCGCGGTAATGAACACCGTCTACGGGGGCCGCGCGGGGTCACGGGTTCCAAACGCAAATACCGTCTTCTCACCGGGCTACGGCGTGTCTCAAATTCAGACGCGGCAAGTCACGGATCCCTTTACCCGCCAGCCCGTGACCGTTTCCTACAATACCGTCACCGGCCTTTATCTCGACAAGAGCCTCAATCGCTGGCTCCCAGCTCCGCCCTGGATCAGTGCACAATTCCGGCGATAACAAGGGCGGTGCTCCCGTGCTGAGTTTCAACGTTACCGTCGATGCAAGCGACGGAAACACTGAAGGCAGCGGGCCGGCAACGATCGGCTGGCTGCTGGCGGGCGACGAATCCCAACTGGTCTACAAGCCACCGCAAAGGCTGAAACAGTCCTCAGCCCCGTGCCGGCGAACCCATGCCAAATCCGTGACAGCCTGCCCTGCGGTCCTGGGGCTCGAAAGCAGGCTTTTCGAAGTACTATGCCCTTGCGACCTCTCCCTTCAGATGGCCGAAACCGACTTCGGTGAACCCGTGGTCGTGAACGCCGACGGGCCAATGTCCTCGGTTCGAGACGATGTCTTCGCTCACCTGATCATTCTTCATCCGCGCGAAGAATGGCGCTCGCCCGACCGCCCCATCCTGCAGATGCGCCTGCCGTATATCTTTGTTGCGGACGAGCCCACCTACATGTCGCAGTTGCCACCGTTTCAGCATGTCGGGAAATCGTTGCTTCCCGGCCTGATGATACCGGGAAGGTTCCCGATCAACGTCTGGCCGAGAACGCTGACATGGGCGTTCGAATGGCACGATATCTCTGCTCCCCTCATTCTGCGCCGCGGAGACCCTCTGTTTTATGTTCTTTTTGAAGTCTATCCGCAGTCCCGGGCCATCCAGCTGGTGGAAGCGGAACACACTCCGGAGCTGCAAGCCTATCTGCAGCAGATCAATGGCGTCGTCGGCTATGTGAACCAGACCTTTTCACTGTTCAAGGAAGCAGAAGAGCTGCGACCAGCGCAACTCGTAACTCCAAAGAAAGCACCATAGGAAACCGGCGAAACTCTGCCGAGGTCCTGACGCCTGACCCGAGACACCCGGAATCCATGCCCCGGCATCACCTTCAGAGAGGTAACAGGAAATGGCGAATGAGGCCGACGGAGCAACACCGCTCATCATCATGATTGCGATGCCGACCCGCGGCCAGGTCGAACTGCCGACGGTTCGCTCCCTCATCGCGTTGACGCAAGAGTTTCAGCACCACGGACTGCCGTTTGCGTTCGAAACCTATGGTGCTGCAAACCTCGTCATCAACCGCAACCACCTTATGAGCAAATTCCTCGCCCATAAGCAGTTCAGCCACATGCTGATGCTCGACTCCGACATGGAGTTCACGCCTGAGGCCGTGTGGCGTCTGGTCGCCTTCGGCGGCGATTTCGTCAGCGCCTCTTACCCGCAGAAATATTACAACTGGGATCTGCTCCGGCAGCTGATTGAAGCGGAAACCGCCCTGCCGGAAACCGAGCGAAGTCCGATGGAACAGCTCGTTTCCCGCAGCATGACCTACAATCACCAGCTTCGCGACTATGACAACACCGACTGGCACCCCGACCATCGGGATGGTTTCATCTCCATTCCCGCCGGAGGCCAGGGCCTGACGCTCTTGAGCCGGAAGGTGCCGGAAACGATGGTGGAACGCGGTGTCGTCACCAACTACCCCGACATGTCGCTGATCCCCGCCCATGCCGACATGGAGTATTACGACTTCTTCGGCCACCTTCCGACGCCAAGCGGTCGGTTGTTCCTGCATGAGGACCAGAGCTTCAGCCTGCGCTGGGTACGCGGTTGCGGCGGCACCATCTGGCTGGACTACCAGACCGAAATCCGCCATGCGGGGCTTCATACGTTCGACGGCAGGTATTCCGACAAGCTGCAGGACGATTTTCCCTCGCTTGAGGTTTGACGGCAGGTGATGCGTTCAGCATGGAAGCAAGGGTCTCAACAAGCCCGCGATTGCGCATGAGTACCTGATGGCATCTTCCGCTCAAACGCAAAAGGCCGCGCCACAAGGCACGGCCCTTCTTGCAACAGTTTTTTTGCAGCGTCAGGCGACTTTCTTGCCCGACATGGCATGCACGTCCGCTGCGCCCAGGCGCTGACCGCCAATGGCCCAATCACCCTGCTCGACTTCCATGATGCGGACCCAGGTGACCGGGCGCATGGCTTCGCCTTCCACGGCGACCATGGCTTCGGTCACCTTTTCGATCAGCTGGTGCTTCTGTTCGGGGGTGAAAACGTTCTTGATGACATCGATCGTAACCAGCGGCATTTCATATCTCCTAGTTCAAGTAACAGTGTTTCCAAGCAACATCGGACGTTTCCGATGAACAAGAGATACGCCTTACCCAGCAGCAATGCTTGACGGGGACATGAATATAACTGACCTTTTCATGAAGACTTTCGGGGAAAGGGGAACGTGTGCCGCAAGCCGACGCCCTGGTGTTTACCTTTGACGGATTTGAACTGGACGGTACACATTTCGAATTGCGCCGTGATGGCGAACGCGTGGCGATCGAGCCGCAAGTCCTCTCCCTTCTCTTGCTGCTGGTCGAAAACCGCGACCGGATGGTCAGCAAGGACGAATTGATCGAGCATGTCTGGGACGGACGGATTGTCTCAGAAACGGCAGTGGCAGCGCGGATCAAGGCTGCGCGCAAGGCTGTCGGGGACAAGGGCAGCACACAGAAAGTCATCCGGACGATCCATGGCAAGGGGTTCCGGTTTGTCGCGGAAACCGAAGTTTCCAGTGTCCAGGCAAAGGCACCCCCGGCGCGTTCGGGCCTGATCACCGAGGAACAGGCCGCCCCGGCAATTGAGGAAGCGCTGAAGACCGCGCGCGACGGGCGGCCCTCCATCGCCGTCCTGCCATTCCAGTATTTTGGCGAACCGGGCCAGCACAAAATCGTGGCCGATGCGCTGCCTGCCGACATCATTGCGGATCTGTCGCGCCTGCACTGGCTGTTTGTTATCGCACGTGGATCGAGCTTCCGCTTTCGCGGACCCGATGTGGACCCGTTGTCCGCCGGTCGCCAACTCGGCGTTCGCTATGGGCTCACCGGCACGGTCGAACTTGCGGGTGAAAGCGTCACGATCGGCGTTTCGCTGATCGACATGACCAGCAGCGGCACGATCTGGGCGGAACACTATCGTGGCAGCCTGTCCGAATTGCAGCAGCTCAGACCGGAAATCGAAAGCCATGTGGTTGCCAGTCTGGCGGTTCAGATCCCGCAGAACGAAGTGCGCATCGCACGCAGACGAGCTCCGGGAGAACTGGATGCATGGGCCTGTTTTCACCTGGGGCTGGATCACATGTACCGGTTCAACCGGCAGGACAACGCCCGTGCGTCAGAACTGTTCACACGATCCCTGGAACGCGATCCCTATTTCTCCGGCGCCATGGGCGGGCTGTCCTTCACGCATTTTCAATCAGCCTTCATGCGCTTTGCGGAAGATCCCGAAGCCGAGGTCGAAAAGGCTCGCGCGCTGGCGCAGCAGGCTGTGGAAACCGACAGGCTCGATCCTTTTGCTCACTTCAATGCCGGGCGGTGTTCCTGGCTCGATGGCCGGCTGGAAGATTCAATCGCCTGGTTTGACCGGGCAACCAGCCTCAGTCCCAGTTTCGCCCAGGGTGTCTATACACGCGGGCTGGTGAGCGTGATGGCAGGTCAGGCAGCGCAGGCCGATGCAGATCTTGCTCTGGCGCTGGACCTCAGCCCGCTCGACCCGCTTGCCTATGGCATGGTGTCGGCACGTGCGCTGGTGCAATTGCAACTGGGCGACAGGCACAGGGCGGCAGAGCTTGCCGTGAAAGCAGCGCAGATGCCTGGTGCGCACAAGCATATCTCCCTGATCGCGGCCCTGACATCACACCTGGTCGGCAAGAATGCAGAAGCCCGGCAATGGCTGGCCCGGGCGAGACAGGCAGATCCGGAAATCAGTTCGGAAGTCTTCTTCGCGTCCTTCCCGTTTGCCGAAAACGGCGCTCGCGAAACGATAGAGAAAGGCCTGCGTGAACTCGGGGTGTGAAAAGGCTTCGGGACCCCATGACTTCGGGAAGCCGATACGTCATCAACACAGGACTTGCCTGACGCCCGATGTCTGCTTGAATCCGCAGTCCGAATTCAACAGCAAATGCCGTCGACGGGCGTGAATTACCAGATTTTGCTCTGCACTTCTGCGTTCAGACCAAGTCTCTGCGAGTTGATTATCTGCACTTGCAAGGTTCCAGATGTAACGCTTCCAGCGGCCTGGATGCGACCAAAAGCACCCTCCCCAAATTTCAATCGATTAGTCTTCAAACTGCTTATGGACATTACGTTTCCACAAGAGCTAAAGACCGTGCGCAGGACAAAGACTTGCCACTCAGCGCGCTGGAAAGACCATAAGGGAGTTTTGTGTATGGCGGCCATGGATAACCACTTCGACAACTGGAAGGAACAACAGTCCGCTGCCGAGCAGATGATCCCGCTGGTTGGGCATCTCTACCGTGACTACGGCATCAACATCCGGATTTTCGGCCGGCGTCTTCTGAACAACTCCGCCATCGAGATCCTCAAGGCACACCGATATGCCCTGCAGATCACCGGACAGGAACTGGACGTCACCAAGAGCCTCGAAATCGTCAAGGCAATGCTGGAGATGGACCTGGCCGCCTCGCGCGTCGACCTCGGCAAGCTGTGCCACGGCTACATGGAAGAAGGCGGTGACGTTAAGAGCTTCCTCGAGAAGCAGCTGGCCAGCATCAACACCGGCAAGACATCCATCCTGCAGGAACCCCAGGATGTCGTTCTCTATGGCTTCGGACGTATTGGACGCCTTCTTGCCCGCATGCTGATCGAACGCGTCGGTGCCGGCAACAAGATGCGCCTGCGCGCGATTGTCGTGCGCGGCGGCAAGGCTGGCGACCTGAAGAAACGCTCCAGCCTGCTGCGACGGGACTCCGTCCACGGCGCTTTCAGCGGATCCATCACCGTTGACGAAGAGCAGAATGCGATCATCGCCAACGGCAACTACATCCAGGTGATCTACGCCAACTCTCCTGCCGAGGTCGACTACACAAAATACGGCATCCGCAATGCTCTGGTGGTCGACAACACCGGCATCTGGCGCGACGAGGATGGTCTTGGCCAGCACCTGAAGTGCCCGGGCGCAGCGAAGGTGATCCTGACCGCGCCGGGCAAGGGCAGCATCAAGAACATCGTCTATGGCGTGAACCATGGCGACATCTCCGCGGATGACAGGATCCTGAGCGCCGCCTCCTGCACCACCAACGCCATCACGCCGGTGCTGAAGGTGATCAACGACGAGTTCGGGATCGAGAACGGCCACGTGGAAACCATCCACGCCTTCACCAACGACCAGAACCTTATCGACAACTACCACAGCGGGGATCGCCGCGGCCGGTCCGCTCCCCTGAACATGGTGTTGACGAGCACGGGTGCGGCCAGCGCGGTCGCAAAGTGCCTGCCGGAAATGAAGGGCAAGCTGACTGGCAACGCGGTGCGGGTGCCGATCCCCAACGTCTCCATGGCCATTCTCAACCTGAACCTCAAGCGCGAGACGACGGCCGAGGAAATGAACAATTACCTGCGCGGGATATCGGTGCAGTCGCCGATGCAGGACCAGATCGACTACACAGCCTCGACCGAACTGGTTTCCTCCGACCTCGTCGGCTCCACCCATGCAGGTGTGGTCGACAGCCAGGCAACCATCGTCGACGGCGACCGGCTGGTCCTTTACGTCTGGTATGACAACGAGGCGGGCTACAGCACACAGGTGATCCGCCTGATGCAGGAAGTTGCGGGCATGAAGTACCCGTCTGTCCCCGCATAACCCTGCCGTTACCGAACAGGAGGGGCCCAAGCCATGTCTTGGCCCCTTCCATGGACTTTTGCTGTGAAGCTGCGCGAAGCGCTTTTACCCCATCAATGCTCAGGAAGAGGTGCCATTTCCTGGTTTGATGATCACTGCCGGCTGTTGCAGAGCGCCGGACCGAAAACCGAACAAGTCAGCCAGCGGCATGCCTTGAAATCGGTTGCTCAACAGTTTGGGCTAGGTGGTAAAACCAGGCATTCAAAAAAGGCGTAGAAATTTCAAAACGCCTGGAGAAGAGAGCTTGCCTGAAGGGGCCAACCGGCCGTTTCAGATGCCGTCTTCTTGAAAACCTGTCTGCGGGCAATTCAACGGATTGATGGGTATACCCTGGCAAGCAAGCCAAAACACATCAATGCCAGTCGAATTGCACCGCAGGAGAGGTGACCCTTATGGCGTCTTGTTCACGCCGAGGGTTTCTGGTTGTCAGTTCCGGTCGAGGTTAGGCCTCAACGAGATTTCTGACGGGAAGATTTCTTGATCTTCACGGTCTGCGTTTCGGAATTGCTTTCGTGACCGATCTTGCCAAGTTCGTCGACAAGATTGTCGATGCAATCCTGAAGCGCCTGACCTTCAAGTCCCCAGCAGCTCTGGCCAGCGGAAGCAGGTGTTGCCTGGATCAGGAACGTGGACATGACAGCGGCCAGTGCGAAAGAAGTGGTTTTCATCATAGTAGTTCTCCATTTGGTTTTGGCGTCGGCGACCTTGCCGACACACCAAAGATGGGAACCTTTCTTTTCAGCCCCGTTTCACCGGGTGTTTCAATTGTATCCGGGCGTTCCCCCCACTGAAATATCCGACACATTGTTTCAAATGCGAGGTCTGAACGGGCATTGAACTGGGTGACAAACCCCCAGACAAGACCTGTGTAAACGACTGAAGAAAAACATCTTTTGAAAAAACTTGGAAAACCGGATCACGCGCCGGGGAAAGCGTTTTCCCATGTCCGCCCGGTATCAAAAATCCCGCCCTGCACACACCAAAGGTACAATTGTTACCGTTCACAAGGAGACAGCGCGGATCTGGGGCTGGATTGATGCGCCAAAAAGCCTGGATGCTGACCAACAGGACGCAAATTCCGGCTTCGACGAACTGGAATTTGCGGCATGTATCACAGCTTAAGGGGTTTCCCGGGTCGCCGGGAGGAGCACTTAATCAAAGACGTAGCCCAACCCTCGGACCGTTCTGATGGTCTCGGGTTTTGTGGGATTGAGTTCTATCTTGCGGCGCAGCCTTGAAATACGCAGATCGATCGAACGATCGAAAGGTTCCCAGCCCTTGTCGTGTGCCTGTTCCAGCAACTGGTCGCGGTTGAGCACGCGTCCACGGTTCTCGACGAACACCCTGAGCAGCTGATACTCCATGGACGTAATCGCAATTTCCTGACCGTCGCCACCGATCAGCCTCGCCCCGTCCAGATCCAGACGGCAGGTGCCAAAGGGAACTGTGCCTGCTTGCCGATCCTTCTGCTGCGCACTTGTCTCGTCAAAACTTCTGCGCCTCAGTGCGGCTTTGATCCGGGCCTCCAGTTCGCGCAGGTCGACAGGTTTGCCGACATAATCGTCGGCTCCCATTTCCAGCCCCACCACGCGGTCAATCACGTCACTTGCTGCGGTCAGCATGATCACCGGCACGGTCGAGGTGGTTCGAAGGTCACGCAACGCGGTCAGACCATCCGTACCAGGCATGTTCACGTCCAGAATGATCAGCGCCGGTTCCAGGCTCTCCAGAAGCCGTTTCATGTCGTTGGCGTTCGGCGCTTCAACAACGTCATAGCCGCGCTCGGCGAGATACTCGGCAACCATTTCGCGAAGATGAGGTTCGTCGTCACAGACCAAAATTTGCTTCGCACCCGGAGCCCCGCTCATGATGTGTTTTTCCTGCTGTCCAGTTGATTTAACAAACAAGCCAGATCCTTCTTGGAAATGGGCTTTTCAATGTAGGGGCGCTCGCTTTCCATCAGAAATGTCTGAACGGACTTCCCCATGGCATCGCCCGTCATGAAGGCGATACGATCCTTGTAACCGGGCGATAACCCGATCAGGCTGTTGTAAAATGCGGCACCGTCCATGCCCGGCATCTTGTAATCGCTGATAATCAGATCGACGGATGTGTGGGACAGGCGCGCAAGAGCCTTGCGTGCGCTGGTTTCCTGTATTGCCTGGCATCCGAGATCTGCCAGCAGGTCACAAACGAGCTCGCTGACGGCGACATCGTCATCAACGACCAACACCCGTTTGCGGTGATGCGTTCCGCCTGGCTGGTCCTGCGAGGTGTCAGTTGAAGCCTCAGTTTCCATTGCGGGCAGCCGCACGAAGAAACTCGTCCCCTTGCCAACGGATGAACTGACTTCGAGAGTGCCTTCATGGGTGTCGACAACCCGGTGACAGAATGCCAGGCCGACACCTGTCCCCTCACCCACGTCTTTTGTCGTGAAAAACGGCTCGAAGATGCGGTCCCTGATTTCCTTCGTCATCCCCGGACCATTGTCCCGGACTTCTAGGACTGCTTCGCCGCCTCTTCCGTCGTGGAACGTCCGCAATATAAGCACCGCGTCTTCGCCAAGCGGCGAAAGGGCATGTTCCGCATTGATAATGAGGTTCGTAACGACCTGGACCAGCTGGTCCGTATCGCCGAGGATTGACGGAAGATCCTCATCAAACTCCGTCTCAATCCTGGCTCCGTTGGAGCGCAGCCCATAGCCGGCAAGATCAAGGGCAACCGAGGCGATTTCGTTCAGCGTACAAGGTTCCAGGTTTGCCGGCCGCTGGCGCGCCATGGACAGGAAAGCCCTGACGATCCGCGCGCTTCTGTCGGCAGCCTCCGCGATGCGGTCGATGCGCTTTTCCAGCACCGGGTCCTTGAGCTTTCCCTGAAGCATCTGGGCGTAACCGGTAACGATGGAAAGGGGATTGTTGAGTTCGTGTGCGACACCGGCAAGCAGCTCACCCAGAGCGGACAGTTTTTCGTTCTGGTGGGCAATGTCACGCTGTTTCTGCAATTCCTCCTGCATGGCCAGAAGGTCCGAAATGTCCCTTGTGGAGGACACGATGACATTCTCGCCCTTGTAGTCGGTCACGCGGGCGGCGGTGATGCCTTCCATGATTGAGCCATCGGCCCTGCGGAACTGAACCCGGTAATCATCAAGTGTTCCCGTCGGCAAGAGCGCTTCCAGATACCGCTCCCGATCCTCCGGCTTCAAGAAGAAATTGAGGGTCGTGTCGATATCGCCGAACCGCTCTCGTGAAGCGGGCGGGCAGTAGATAATTTTTCCATCTTCGATGCGGGAGACGAGAAAGTTTGCCGGGCAGGCCTCGACGATCTTGTGCAGAAGCAGATCCGCCTCGCGCTGCTCTTCCTCGGCACGTCGCTGCTCGGTCACGTCGATAAAGGAGACGAGGTACCCGTCCAGTTCGGTTCTGTGGGCTGACGCCAGCAGAATACGTCCACCGGCAAGATGGATGGCCTGCTTCTTCTGGTAGGATTTCACCAGAAGCGTCAGCTCGCACATATAGGACGTCTTGTCTTCGCCCTCGGGAACAAGAACGATGCCGTTGTCGATCAACCGGGCCAGGATGGTGAGAATGTTCTCCCCGGCAACGGGCGGCGCCAGTTCACTGAAGTACATTTCGTACCAGAGCCGGTTTCCGAGCACGAAATTGAGGCTCTTGTCGAAGAGCACCAACCCCTCATCAAGAGATTGAATGGCATCATTCAGGGTGGCCAGGCTTCTGGCCTCGGTTTCTTTCAAGGCGGTGATGTCGGTGACCACGACAACGCGGCTGTTGTGTTCGGAGATGGCTCGCTCGACACGGTAGTGCCGGCCATCCCAGAAGCGAACCTCCATGGGTTCCAGCGTCTCGCGCTGCTGCTTCACCGCAGCGGTGAATAGCTCAGCCGCGCGGTCACCTACTTCCTGACCGGCAACCATCGATATCTGCGGTGCCAGCAAGTCGATCCGGTCAATATCCGACAGCTTTAGAATTTCGGCCGCGGTCAGGTGAAAGGGCGCTGCAAACGCATCATTGCAATGCGTGAACTGCCCGTCCGGCCCTTCAAAGGCGATGCCAACCGGCAACCGTTCAACCGCGGTCGTAAAGCGCCGCTCCGCCCTGACGCGATCCGTGACGTCTTCAATCGTGAGCAGCCGTCCTTTCAGATTTGTCTCGTAGGCGCTGCCAACCAGTTCCCTGTTCTGATTGTTGGGTATCGGATACCCCTTGATGGCAAGGCGTATAAGCCGATCCAGCTCATCGAGCATTTCGGAGGGGTTCATGCCCCCCGGGAGCGGGATCAGGCCGCATGCTATGGCCTCGGCGTGGATGTCGCGCATCGCACGGCCAGGAACGAAAAGCCTCCCGTCCGGGTCACCAATCTCCCGAAACTTCTTGTTGGCAAACACCAGCCGGTCATCATCATCGACGAGCGCGATACCAACGTCGACGGCATCAACCGCGCCGTAAAGGATCTCTCTTGCACGCGCCTCTGCGGTCCGCTGTTCCGTGATGTCGCGAACCTTCACGACAATGCTGCCGTCTTTCAGATGCTTGAGATAGATCTTGTGCTGGCTGCCGTCGGCAACCTTGATCTCGATCTTCAGTTTTCCCCTGGCTGCCAGGGTTTCCAGGACACCAGGCAAACCGCCTTCAGGGCTGCGAACGAAGGAAATGTGCCCACTGCCGACAGCACTGCCGACGATGTCGTTAAGCCGCGCGCCGGGAACAAGCAGATCCTTGTGCGGACCCAGCATCTCCGCATAGCGTTTGTTTGCGAAAACGAGCCTTCTGTCACTGTCGTAGAGCACGAAGCCATCGCTCAGCGCCTCGACAGCTTCTTCCATGAGCAGCTGGATCCGGTTTCTATCGGCTTCACTTTCAGAAGCACTCGCTCCGTCTTGAAGCAACATTGGATCTCACTTTGTATCAACGCCTCGGCAAGGGCGGCAGGCCGGACCTCATTTCTACGTAAGCTTCTTTTCAGTTTGGCCTTGCCGTTTGTATCAATTGTATCATGTCGCAAGCGCCGAGGGCCCGCAAACCGGGATGGAACATTGCCCGTTGTCCGGCCTGGCTGACCCATTTGGAACTTTCACCCCCCTTCCTTGAGGGCCTGAAAATGGATGGAGCCGGGAAGCTGAAACCATGGGCTTTCGATATCAAGGCTGCCGATATCTGGTCGGGAGTAACGCAGGCTGGGGATGAATGGGGCGGAGCGGCAACGTGATGCGGGTGCCGATTACCCATGTCGCCATGGCCGTTCCCTCCACCAGAGCTGAACAAAGACGACATTGAATAGACGCTTCAGTTTGCCCAACCAGGCGCGAGTGCAGAAAATCTGTACCGCGTTGTGCAATCTGATCCTGTCTATCGAGCGGTTTTCGCTTCTCAAGCCATTACGTCTATGGCCGCTTGGCGGAAGGCCGCTACCTGCTCTTCAGTTGCTGCCCTGTTTGTCACAAGCCTGCCGATCTCTCCGGCCTCCAAGGCCTGAACCCTGCTGGTTTTTCCAAGCTTGCTCTGGTCGGCCAGAATAACTGTCTGCTGCGCCTGTGCCGCCATGGCTTTGGAGATTTCGGCTTCCTGCAGGTCGTAGAAGAACGCACCCTTGGTCGGATGCACCCCAACCGGAGCCGAAAAGCACAGGTCGACACGGAAACGGCGGATTTCAGACAGGGTGAGTTCGCCGACCGTCGAAGGGACGTCGGCCGCCATCCGTCCACCGAGCAGCAGCACATCGTTGCCAGCCCCTTGCAGCGTGGTGGCAATATCAACCGAGTTGGTGATCACCGACAGATCCGACAGCTTGGCCAGTTCACGGGCAAACAGGGCTGTAGTGGTGCCCGCGTCCACAAGGATCGTCTGTCCGGGCTGGATCAGTCCGGCAGCCTTGCGGGCAATCTCCGACTTTGCCCGGATCTGCGTCGTCATCCGTTGGCGGAAGGGCTCCTCGGAACGCGGCTCGGGCAAGACCGCGCCGCCATGGACGCGGCTGACCTGTCCAGACTCTTCCAGGTCCAGCAAATCGCGTCGCACCGTCTCGCGAGAGACGTTCAGCATCTGCGCAAGATCGTTGGCGCTCACCTGCTGGCTCGCACTCAGCATTGACAGGATAAGCCGGTGACGTTCCTTTGCCCACATCAGGTCCGCACCTTGCTCCGGTTGCCTCGTCCCATCAGCACAAGCGTTCCCTTCATGCTCAAAAGCGCAATACACACGACTGCCATCACGCAGGTGGAAAAGGCTGCCGCCTGCGAAGTCAGACCGGCATCGTCCAGCCGCATGATGGTGACAGCCGCCACGCTCAGGTCAGGCGTGGTGAGGAAGACGACTGCCGACAGGGTTACCATGGACCGCATGAACAGGAAAAAGAACACTGAAACGAGCATTGGGGCAATGAACGGCGCGACGATATCAACGGCCGTCCGTGCCATTCCAGCTCCAAGACTGTCTGCAGCTTCCTCGAGCGCCCGGGGCAACTGGCGAAAACCGGTCATCACCGTCAGAAAACCCTGCGTGTGGTAGTGGTAGAAGTTGATGACCGCGATGAGGGCCGCCGTCCCATAGAGAAGGTAGAGCGGCGTCGCGGTTGAATTGAAAGTCAGGATATAGGCAAGCCCCAGCACCATCCCGGGCACTGCGGCCGGCATGGCGGCCAGCATCTGGATGGGTTGGGCCACGCTGCGCGGAAGGCGGCGCAGCCCAAGGCACAGGAGGAAGACCGCAAGCGTGCCTCCCGACGCCGCCATGAGCGATATCACGATGGTCATCCAGAGCGAGGAATACCCCCCGGCCAATGTGATGTCGTAGTGCTTGAACGACAGCGCCATGTTGTAGGGCCACAGGGTGACAAAGCTTGCGTAGACGACAATGCCGATAACCGCGACGATGCCGGTGCAGACCAGAAGCGACAGGAACGCCATGACCGGGTCGCGCACGGGTGCGAAGGAGGGCCGATACGGCACCTGGCCAGCCATCTGTCCGACCTGTTGCCGCTTCATTGCCTGACGCTCGATGGCATAGGAAACCACCGTCGGCAACAACAGCATGATGCCGACGACAGCTCCCATGTTGAAATTCCGCTGGCCAACCACTTGAGAGTAGATTTCGGTCGCCAGAACCGAGTAGTCCCCGCCGATCACCGCCGCGTTGCCGAAATCGGTGATCGTGATTGTGAAGCAGACGAAAGCCGCGTTGAGGATCCCGAAGCGCGCCGCGGGCAAGGTCAGGTCGCGAAACTGGCGTGACGGCGAAGCGCCCATGACTTCCGCAGCTTCGTAAACACGCGCGTCCAGCAGGACCAGCGCCGCGCCGATAATCATCACCGCCTGCGGCAAGGCATAAAGAGTGTTGGCGATCAACAGCCCCCAGAAGCCGTAGATTTCGATCTCGACACCCAGGGCACGGCTGATGACGCCGTTGCGTCCCAGAAGGAAGATCAGCCCGAGCGCCTGCACAAGAGAAGGGGCGAGCAGCGGCAGGACGATCACGCCGCGGATCAGCCACTTGCCCCGGAAAGCGCAGCGATAGAGCCCATGCGCGATGATGAAACCAAGGAAGACGCTGAGAACTGTGGTGGCAGCCCCCATGATCAGGGAATGTTCGGTCGCACGCCAGAACCCCGTCGACCCCAGAACCCTCGTGTAGTTGGCAAGCCCGTAACCATCGTCAACCGTCAGGGAACGCAGGAACACGATCACCATCGGGTAGAGAAAGAAGAGGACGAGCCCAATCAGCGGCAGCCCAACGCAAACAAGTGTGAGCAGCCGGTCCGCATCCAGTTGTTTGCGCGCTGGCGTGGTCATCGTTTCCACACCGCTCATGCGGCGGTCTCGGCAGGCTGGTGGGCCATGTCGTCAGCAACCCAGGTGCAGGCTTCCGGTGGAATGCTCAGGTTCACGCGTTCGCCCTCGTGACAGGAGTTATACCCGTGGGTCTCGACAACCAGCGGGCCGATTGCGCTGTCGACCTCAAGCCGTCTGAGATTGCCAAGGAAACTGATGCTGCGCACCGTGGCGTTGCCGTTCGCCGCCGGGGTCAGACTGATCTGTTCAGGGCGAATGCAGGCAACATGCTCCGTCCCCGATCCCCCCGGCCACTTTGCCATCAGATCCGGGTATTCACGCCGGATCGGGGCGGCAGAAACGAGATTGCTGATCCCCATGAAGTCCGCCACAAAGCGCGTCGCCGGTCGATGGTAGAGGTCTTCCGGCGTGCCGGCCTGCACCACCACACCATGGTTCATGCAGATGATCTTGTCCGCCAGCGCCAGTGCCTCTTCCTGGTCATGTGTCACCATCAAGGTTGGAATGCCGAGCGAACGCTGAACATGGCGGATTTCGTCTCGCAGTTCGGCCCGGACTTTCGCATCCAGCGCCGAAAGCGGTTCGTCCAGCAGCAAGACACGCGGGTCGACGGCGATTGCCCGTGCCAACGCGATCCTCTGCTGCTGCCCGCCGGACAGCTGACCGGGAAACTTGCCGGCGACCTGCGGCAACTTCACCAGCTCCAGAAGTTCCGCCACACGCCGTGAAATCTCAGACCGCGGGGTACCACGGATCTTCTGCCCGTAACCGATGTTTTCGGCCACGGTCATGTTGGGAAAGAGCGAGTAGGACTGGAAGACGATCCCGAAGCCTCGCTTGCGTGCGGGAAGGTTCGAAAGCGCAGTCCCCTCCAGAAGGATTTCGCCGCTGTTCAGCTCCGTCAGGCCGGCGATCAGCCGCAGGAGTGTCGTCTTGCCACAGCCGGAGGGACCCAGCAGGCAAACGAATTCCCGTCGATCGATCTCGATCGAGACATTGTCGAGCGCTTTGAAGGCCCCGAAGGTCTTGGTGGCGTTACGGACGGTCAAGTACACGGCGGATCGGTCTCCTGTCAAAGGTGCACGGGCCTCCAGTGAAGCCCCGCGCGCTTCTGGCGGCAGCCGGAGCTGCCGCGGGCACGATCAGCGGCCCAGCTTATCTTTCCAGGTTTCCTTCACGGCCGTTTGGTTCTTGGCCGCGGTGACGAAATCGATTTTCGCCAGGACGGTCGAAATATCAGCCGGCAGGCCCGCTTTTTCAGCTGCTTGCGAAGCATCGACACCCGGAACCGTGATCAGCGCCTTGTACTGCTGGTAGAGACCGATTGCCTCGTCAGACATCGTCCAGTCGAGGAAGGCCTTTGCCGCATCCTTGTTGTCGGAGCTTTCCATCAGGCCGGATGCTTCCAGTTCATATCCAACGCCTTCCTCGGGGAAGACCATTGCCAGCGGATAACCTTCCTCGATGGACTGCATCGCGGTGAAAGCCAGTGAAATGCCGACAGTGTATTCGCCGACGCGTGCGGACTTGCAGGGTTTGGAACCGGATGAAGTATATTGTGCCATGTTCGGATCGACGGCTTCGAGCTGTGCCCAGCCAGCCTCGTCACCCATGGTTTGCAGAACCGCATTGACGTGCAGGTATCCGGTCCCGGAAGAATTCGGGTCCGGCATCAGGATCTCGCCCTTGAAGTCCGGGTTCTCGAGATCCTTCCAGCTCTTCGGCATTGGCAGGCCCTTCTCCTCTAGCCGTGCCGTGTTCACGCAAAACGCGCCCATGTAGCCGATCGGAGCAAACCATTTGCCATCTTCACCACGGAAGGAGGCAGGCAGAACATCGACGCCCTTGGCTGCGTAGGGTTCCAGCATCTCCAGGATCTGGGGATCCATCATGGCGCTGACGGCCCAGCCCCAGATCACGTCGGCCTGCGGGTTGCCCGCTTCTGCCAGAAGACGCGCGCCCAGCTTGCCCGTGGACAGGCGCAGCACATTGATCTCGGTATCGGGCATCGCCTTCTGGGCGGCCTCGATATAGGCCGCGATCTCTTCTTCCTCAAGCGCAGTGTAGACGGTGATTTCGTCGGCAGAGGCTGTTGCCGTCATGCCGACGGCAAACAGCGAAGCCAAGGTGAATTTCGTCCAGGTCTTCATTGTCGTCTCTCCTTGTTGATCCACGTGTTCGTGTGCCAGTGCCTGCCCCGGATCGGATCCTCCCGAGACCCTTTGTTATTGCCGCGTCCTCTGTTCGCGGTTCTGGGGATATTTGTGTAGTCTTGCATTTTTGTGGATTTTGTCTAGAGTTAATTTGCCGGCTGACCATCGTTGCCAGCTTCCCCGCAGACAAGGAAAACCCATGCAAAGCTCCACGACGCCGCCCGAAACGGAGATGCTGGCGCGTTTTGCCGACGGGCTCGCCAACGTGGCTGACGCCATGGCGATGACCTACTTCCGCAAGCCATTGGACGTGGAACAAAAGGCCGACCTTTCCCCGGTCACGCAGGCTGACCGCGCCATCGAGGCCGCGATGCGTGAAAGCATCCTCAAAGAGTTCCCGGCCCATGGCATTCTTGGCGAAGAGCACGAGGACGCACGTCTGGATGCCCAATACCTCTGGGTGCTCGACCCGATTGACGGGACGAAGAGTTTTGTTTCCGGGATGCCGACCTTCGGCACGCTCATTGCCTGCCTTTTCAACGGGACACCTGAACTCGGCATCATCTCGATACCGCCGACCGGCGAACGCTGGACGGGGCGGCGTGGTGAACCGTCAACATTCAATGGTGAACCTTGCCGCACCAGTGGCAGGCACCGACTGGCCGAGGCGATCCTTTACACGACCACACCCGACACGTTCGACACCGAGGGACGCGCGCAGTTCGAGGCACTCTCAAGCAAGGTCGCCATGCGCCGCTTCGGGGGCGACTGCTACGGATACGGACTGCTGGCTTCAGGCCACATTGATCTGGTGTTCGAAATGAATTTGCATCCCTACGATTACATGGCCCTCATTCCGGTTATCGAGGGTGCGGGAGGCGTGATCACCGACTGGAAAGGTGAAAGGCTGGGCCTGCACTCCGAAGGTCAGGTTCTCGCCGCGGCCAACGCCACACTGCACGCACAAGCCCTCGCCGCCTTGTCCTGACCCGCCTTCGACAGTGCCCTGGGCTGTCGCTCCTGCGCCGTCCCAATTCAGATCCTGTGCCCGTGCCGGCGTCATCAGCCCGGGAGACAGGACGAGGCTGCCTGTCAACGCCGTTGCCAGAAACGGGGCATCAGACGCTGGAGGGATCGTGCACGGCCATGTGCAAAGTTCGGCAACCAGGACGCGGAAAACGACGGCATTGCGGCACCAAGCATCCACTCGGCAAGGCGGGGTCAGGGAAGGGTCATCAGCGGATCGGCCATGATCGTGCCGGCGGCAAGCGCCGCGCCTTCGGCATTCAGATGCGCATCCGGCGCATAAAGGCCCAGCGGCGAGGGATAGTCGCGAAAGGTCGGGGTCAGGTCGATCAGACCCAGCCCTGCGCTCTCGGCTGCGCGCGCCACGTTCTCGCGTAGCGGAGCGCTGAGAAAGCCATGCGGAAACACCCCACCGAACTGGTCGAGAGCGGGGATATAGACCACCACCACCTGCCCCTGCCAGCCATCTGCGATCTGCTTCATGCGATGCAGGATCTGCTCGAAAACCGGGTTGTCGCTGGCCGCCTTGGGGTAGTGCAGACCCAGGATGCTGGCGGTTTCCTGAAGGGCGAGGAAATTGCGTAAATAGGCCCGGCGGCTCAGATATTCCTCCAGAGTGGCAGCAGTGCCCTGCCACCAGCCGGCAATGATCCGGGCCGCGTCCGCGCGCCGCGCCGCGTCCAACTCGATCGGGCCGAAATCAGCCTCCGGCGCCAGGGCCTCGTGCAGCCACGGCTGTTCTGTTTCAACGGACAGGTTTTCCCAGTCGTTCCCCTCGAAAAAGGCCAGAACGGTGATGCGGGGGCGAAAATGCGGGCCATAGCGGCCAAGGACCGCCAGTTCATACAAGGGGCCTGCACCCCGGCTGGCAGTGTTCAGGATCGAAGCCCCGCCCGCACGCATCTGGTCGACGAAATGCTGGCCATCGTCGAGGCAAATCCCCTCGGCAAAGGAATCGCCGAGGATCATCAGATCGACCGGTGCGTCGGTTTCCGGCTGCGGATTGCGAAAACCGTAACTGTCGATCCGTGTCGTAACCGGCACGCCCATACGGCTGCACAGCAGCATCTCGGCTCCAGGCGTCCCGGCCAGCACCGCATCGGCAAGAGTTTCAGTCCCCAACTTGGCATTCAGGGCCTTGATCGTATAGGCCGGAGGCATGGCGCCGCCATAGCGCTCCAGATCGGTTCCGCCATCGACGATCCCGGCCAGCCCCATCCGCTGCGGCAGGTTATGCCAGCGCATGTACCCCTCGAACATGAACATCCCGGCCAGGATCGAGCAGGCTGTAATCCCCATCGTCAGCGCGTTGTCGGGCGACAGCAGCCAGGCGCAGCCAACCAGCAGCGCGGCAATCGCCAGCGGCCCCAGGACATAACGCAGCAGCCTGGGCAGGTCTGAGGCGAAATCGTCAAAATGCACCAGCGCAAAGATCGCGGTCAGCAGGAAGTAACCCGCCGGGATCAGGCACAAGATGGTAGCGATCCGGCGATGGCGGCCGAAGATGTGCAAGGGCTCCTCCGGTCAGTCCAGTTCGTACATGTTTTCGTAATTCTCGTGCAGCGAGGCGTCCTGCGCCTCCTTCTCCAGCAGGCAATTGCCGGCGACCAGCATCTCGATCCCGGTGCCCATGAAGCAGCGGAAAGCGTCGGTCGGAGCACAGACGATCGGCTCTCCGCGCACGTTGAACGAGGTATTGACCAGCAGCGGGCAGCCGGTCAGGTCGTGAAAGGCGGAGATCAGCGCGTGATATTTCGGGTTGGTGTCGCGATGCACGGTCTGCACGCGGGCCGAATAATCGACATGGGTCACGGCGGGAATGTCAGAGCGGCGGATGTTCAGCTTGTCGATGCCGAAAAGAGCCTGCTCCTCGGAGGTCATCTGGCGCCGGATACGTTTGGCAACATCGGCGACCAGCAGCATGTAAGGGCTGTCCCCGTCCAGATCGAACCACTCGCTGACATGCTCGCGCAGGACAGAGGGCGCGAAGGGACGGAAGCTCTCGCGGTATTTCACCTTGAGGTTCAGCAACTTCTGCATGGAACCCGAGCGCGGGTCACCAAGGATAGACCGGTTACCAAGGGCGCGCGGCCCGAATTCCATCCGTCCCTGAAACCAGCCCACGGCCTTGCCATCCGCCAGCGCCTGTGCGCTGCGGGCCAGGATCTCGCCCTCGTCCAGCCGGGTAAAGCTGGCCCCCGCCGCTGTCAGATCCGCCGCGATCCGGTCGTCGTCGAAGGCAGGGCCCAGATAGGCACCCCGCATGGCATCGCCAGGCTGCGCCTGTCGGGGTTGGCCCAATTCCATATGCCACGCGGCCTGCGCCGCCCCGAGCGCACCCCCGGCATCGCCCGCCGCCGGCTGCACCCAGATGTCGCGAAAGGCGCCGTCGCGCAAGATCTTGCCATTGGCCACGCAGTTCAGCGCCACCCCGCCGGCAAGGCACAGCGAGGGAATCCCGTATTCCTGCGCCAGCGCGCGGGTCATGCGCAGCAGGATCTCCTCGGTCACGGCCTGGACCGAGGCGGCGATATCCATGTGGAACTGTGTCAGCGGTTCCGTCTCGGGCTGGCGCACAGGGTGGCCGAACAGGTCCTCCATGGCCTTGCTGGTCATGGTCAGACCCGCCGCATAGTTGAAATAACGCTGATCCAGCCGGAACGAGCCGTCCGGCTTTACGTCGACGATCCGATCCAGCATCAGGTCGCGAAATCGCGGCTGCCCATAGGGGGCCAGCCCCATCACCTTGTATTCGCCGGAATTCACCTTGAAGCCGGTGTAATAGGTGAAGGCGGAATAGAGCAGGCCCAGCGAATGCGGGAAATGCAGCTCGCGCTGAATTTCCAGATCCTTGCCGCGTCCGATCGCAACCGTGGTCGTTGCCCATTCCCCCACACCGTCGATGGTCAGCACCACCGCTTCTTCTAAGGGGGACGAGTAGAAGGCACTGGCGGCATGGCTGATGTGATGTTCGGCGAACAGCAGCTTGTCCACGGGGAAGCGCGGATCGAAAAGGCTCAGTTCTCGCTTCAGCAGGTCCTTCAGGAACAGCTTCTCGCGCAGCCAGACCGGCATCGCCATCCGAAACGAATTGAAACCGCGCGGGGCATAGGCCAGATAGGACTCCAGCAAGCGCTCGAACTTCAGGAAGGGCTTGTCGTAGAAGGCGACGTGATCAACGCTGGCAAGGTCCAGCCCAGCTTCATCCAGCACATAGGCAATAGCATGGGCGGGAAAGCCCGCATCGTGCTTGCGCCGGGTAAAGCGCTCCTCCTGCGCGGCGGCCACGATCCGGCCATCGACCAGCAGTGCAGCGGCGCTGTCGTGATACAGCGCCGAGATCCCCAGGATCGCGGTCACTGGTCTAGAACAGCGCATAGATGAAGGGGGCGACCGCCGAGCCCTGGCTGAGCACGATCAGCGCTCCGAAAATCGCCAGTACAATGAAAACTGGCAAAAGCCAGAATTTCCGCCTATCACGCAGAAAACCCCACAATTCGGCGATCATCGACATAGAGGCAATTCCTTGCTTTGTCTGGGAACCGTGCCGGTATTTTTGTCCTAATATTGCAGTTTCATGGACTTCGGCTGGTCGGTTCTGGGAATCCAATAAGATTTTTCATTCGGATCCACTTTCCTTGAAAGCGGATCCTTCCCGCTGGCTCGCATCGCAAGACCGATGGGAATGAAGATTAAAAGAAAGACAACCGCCATCGCCACCGGCGCCATCACGGCACCAAGCAGCAGACCCAGTTTGAACCACAACCTGTTGGGTAGGCGCAGGCTCTGCGGCGCAAACATGGCAAGGGCAATAAAAACAACCGCAAGGGATAGCAAAATCCATCGCGGCGCGGCGCCACCAGTGACCGGCCACAGCCCGATCAGCAAAAAGACCACGGCGAAAACCAGCCCGAAATTCCGTTCGGAGCCCATCCTGACCGAGGTATTGAACTGATGATCACTCATTTGGAACCACACAGGTAAACAACCTGTACTATATATATCAAAATCGACGGGGTTAGTCCCCAGTTAATATTCGCGTAAAAATTAAGCACATGATGCGGTTTTGCACAAATCGAAAGAGGGATCCACTGCGTAAACCCGGATTGATAACCTGGGAGGCATGAGCCATAGGGCTCAAGCGAAGTACAAAGCCGCGAACCGAGCTGCTTGCAAGGAGGCGTTGAAGCAACGTAGGTTGGGGACTGTGCGGGTCATTCCCGAGACGCTGTGGATGTTGCCGCCGACCAGTTTCCTGTTCTGAGTGTCGGGCATCAGATACCCCTTGATTGCAGGGTGTATAGACCGATCCAGCTCATCGAGCACTTCGGCAGGTTTCATGCCCTTGGCAGCGGGATCAGGCCGTATGGCATGGCCTCGGCATGCTCCCGCAAACCGGCATGTGACATTGGCCGCACTCTGACCCTTCTGATCCAGTTAGGACGTTCCCTCCCCCGCCGTTTGGGCATGGGATCGAACGATGATCAGACCGGTTGCGGATTGCGTTCCGGGAATGCGCGTTGGTGCCAATACGGATAGGGAACGGGAGTGGTGCTGGCTTCGTCAAGCAGACGCATATGTTCGGCAGCCAGCTCCCAGCCGGTGGCCTCCATGTTGTTGCGCAACTGAGCTTCGCTGCTAACGCCGATGATGAGGCTTGCCACGGTCGGCCGCTGCAGAAGCCAGTTCAGTGCGACCTGGGCTTCGCTTTTGCCCGTGTCACGAGCCACCTCCCCCAACGCTGCAAGTACGCGCTCAAGAAGGGTTTCGTCGTAAAGAGGCGGTGCATAGTCCGGGGTTGCGTCCTTGTGCCGGCCTGCTGAAGCGTGCTTCCCGCCCCCCTTCAGGCGCCCCCACCCAAGCGGGCTCCACACCAGGGCTGAAACGCCCTGGTCCAAGCCCAGTGGCATCAATTCGAATTCGTAATCGCGGCCGATGAGCGAATAATACACCTGGTGCGCCACCAGCGACTGCCAACCGTTGTATCGTGCCGCAGCCTGAGACTTCATCAACTGCCAGCCGGCATAGTTCGAGACACCCAGGTGCCGAACCTTCCCCGCTTTCACCAGGTCATCCAGCACCTCCATGGTCTCTTCGACCGGTGTCATTGCGTCAAACGCATGGAGCTGGAACAGGTCAATATAGTCGGTGCGCAGACGGCTCAGCATTCCCTCGACAGCAGTCAGCAGGTGGCCGCGTGAACTGCCCACGTCATGTTCGCCCGCCCCGGTCCGCAGACCCGCCTTCGTGGAGATGATCACCTTGTCCCGGCGCCCGTTGATTGCCTGCCCGAGCACCATTTCGGCATTTCCGCCGGCATAGACGTCCGCGGTGTCGAACATGTTCAGCCCCTCGTCGAGACAGATGTCGACCAGACGCCGGGCTGCACCCGCATCATTGCCGGACCATGGCCCGGACGTGAAACTCGCCGTCCCCAAGCTGAGAACGGGCACAGACAGGGCACGATCGCCCAGCCAACGACGGTCCAATGCGTGTCTCCTTCCACGATTGATTGAACTGACCTTGATCAGATACTTTTCTGGTAAGACGTCGGGATTGGATCAGGTATTCCGATCCGGTTTCAGGCTTTGCTCCAGTCCATCACTGCACCCTCCCCCTGCCGTCACGCCTGTCCACCGGAAAGCGGTGCCCTGCCCCGAAGCTTGAGCAGGCGCCTGCCACTGGTGATCGCCTGACCGAAATCCTTCTGCACCGCCAGCAGAGCCGGCACCAGAAGGATGACAAGGAACAGCCCGACGCCCAGCCCGTAGGCCAGCGTGATGACTGTCGGCAGCAGGAACTGGGCCTGGCGACTGGTCTCGAACAGCAGCGGCGCCAGGCCGAACACCGTCGTTGCAGTCGTCAGCACGACCGCCCGCAACCGGTCGCAAACACCGTTGACCACCGCCTGCCGGAAGGGGTGGTCCTTGGCGTATTCGTCGATAGTGGTCACCAGCACGATGCTGTCGTTGATGATAATGCCCGCCATGCCGATGAAACCGACCACGGAGAACATCGACAGCGGAATGCCGTGCAGATAGTGGCCCCAGATCATGCCGACACAGCCGAAGGGAATGATGATCATGATCATCAGCGGCCGGGTCCAGGATTCGAAGATCCAGCACAGCACCAGGTAGATGCCGGCCAGACACATGGCAAAGCCGATCAGTGCATCGGAGAGGAACGAGCGTTCCTGCTCCGCCAGCCCGCTCATCTCGCTTTCGACGTCATAGTCGGCGGCAAGCTGTGGCAGAAGCTCGTTCTGCAGCGTGTCGGTCACTCGGGCAGCGGCTGCCGGATTGTCCTCCGATACATCGCCGAAGACCCGCAGCGTGCGCAGCCCGTCGCTGCGGCGGACCGAGGCAAAGCCATAGGTGCTGTCGATGCTGACAATCTCGCTCAGGGAAACATAGGTGCCCGCTTCGGTGCGCACCCGCGTTGAATAGAGAAACGCGGCATCCGTTTCGTCATCCGGCAACAGCACTTTCACTGTCGCCGTTCGCCTGCCGATCGGAAACTCGGCAACCTCGATGCCCTCCAGCCGGTTGCGCAGAATGCGGGCGATTTCCTCCGTGGTGAAGCCAAGGGCTTCGCCGCGCGGTGTCAGCGTCAGGTTCAGCTCCGGCTTGTCGTAGGCCAGCGTATCTTCCAGCGCGCTGACGCCTTCCATAGGCGCCAGAGACTGCTTCAGGCTTTCGGCAGCGGCCTTCAGGTTTTCCGTGGAGTTGCCGTAGAGCTTGATGTCGATCGCATCGCCCCCCGGACCTGAGCGCTCGCCGCGCAGGGCCATCGTTTCCAGAAGTGGCGGATTTATGATCTCCTCGCGCCAGTCGCCGATGAACTGAAAGGCCGAATAGGGCCGAAGGTCGGGGTCGAGCAGTTCTATGGAAATCCCGCCAAGCTGGTCGGCGTCCTTGGTATCTGCCCCCATGAGGCCGCGTCCTGCCGTCGCACCGACGGTGGAGAGCGCGAAGACCACCGGTTCGGCGCCATATTGCTCGCTGTATCGCCGGTTGACCACGTCAAGCGCGCGTTCCATCTCCGCAATCATCGCCTTGGTGTCTTCGCGTTTTGCCCCGGGCATCATGGCAATGCTCGCGGAAACCACCGCCTGTTCAGGTGCGTTGAAGAACCGCCAGCGAACCGACTTGTCGAAAACCAAGGTGAGCGACAGCGCCAGCACCATCAGCGCAAAGCCGATAGCCGGATACCGCACGGCGAGAACCCAGCCGACGAACCGGCGAAACAGCTTTTCCCGGAACCAGACGAAGCCCCGGTTGAACAGGCGGTTGGGCAGGTCGAACCAGTGTTTCTTCTTGCTGGCCTTCAGCGCGTGGTTCATGTGGGCCGGCAGGATGAGAAAGGATTCCACCAGGCTGGCAATCAGCACCACCGACACCGTAAAGGGAATATCGGCGACAAGACTGCCGAAACGCCCACCGATGGCAACCAGCCCGACAAAGGCAATCAACGTGGTTATGGAGGCGCAGAAGACCGGTGCCGTCATGCGCCTTGCGGCAAGGCTGGCGGCTTCCGCTGGCGAATAGCCGCGCCTGTGCAGGAAGTCGGCATGCTCGCCGACCACGATGGCGTCATCCACGACGATGCCGAGACAGATGATCAGCGCGAACACGGAGATCATGTTCAGCGTGATCCCGAAGACATACATCAGGCCGATCGTGGCGGCCATCGCCACCGGAATTCCGGCCGCCACCCAGAAGGCTGTTCTGGCTGAAAGAAACAGGAACAGGAACAACAGCACCAGGGCCAGCCCGAAAATGCCGTTTTCAACCAGGATATCCAGCCGGTCGATGATCGCCTGCGAGCGGGTGTTGGTCAGTTGAACGACAACACCCTCTGGAAGTGTGTGCTGGAAGTCCGCCGTGATCCGCTCCACTGCCCGCTGGATCTCGATGGTGTCTCCCTGGGCACTGCGGCTGACCCTCAGAACCACCGCCGGCATGCCCTTGTGATAATAGGCCCGGCCGCTTTCCACCCCTTCGGTGACAATGTCGGCAACGGACCGCAGCTCAAGCTTTTCCCCTTGGGAGGGCGCTTTCAGAACGATCTCTCCCAGCTCCTGCTCGCTGCGCCGCGTCTGGCCGGTACGCAGCCGGGCGGAACTGCCGGCGACATCGCCCGCAGGCGTCGTTTCCATCTCCGCCGAAACAACGTCAGCGATTTCGGCAAGCGTCAGACCATGCCGCACCAGCATGTTCTCGCCGACATTCACCCGGATGATCGGGTCTTCCAGTCCTCGAATGGTGACCCGCGTGACGCCCTGGCGGAAAAAGACGGTCTGGAGATCTTCGGCAAAGCGGGCAAGCTGGTCGATATCGACCGGCCCATACATGACGACATCTGTCACCCGGTCGGAATAGACGCTGCGGGTGACCACCGGTTCGTCGATGCCTTCGGGAAGACTGGAGCGGGCCTGATCGACGGCGGCCTTCACCTCGTCGGTTGCCTGGCCCATGTCCCAGCCGTCCTCGAACTCCAGTTCGATGCTGGCCCGGCCCTCGCGCGCAACGGATGTGGCTTCGTCGACACCGTTGATGGCAAGCAGTTGCGGTCCCAGGATTTCGACAACGGCCCGGTCGAGATCCTCAGGCCCGGCGCCTGACCAGTTGACGACGACGTCCACTTCCTCGCGGACAAAATCGGGAAAGAACTGCGTCCGGATCTGCGTCGAGGCCGCGAACCCGCTGATCAGCATCATGGCCAGTAGCAGGTTCGCCGCTGTGCGGTGCCGGACCATGTAGTCCAGCAGCGAGGCAAATTGCGATCCGCCAGGAGAACGCATGTGGGGACACTCCAATCAGAATATCAGGTCGGATGTGACAGGGTTTACAGCGGTGTTCAGCCGCTGTTGCCGCCGCCATGCTCCAGCCGTTCGATCAGCTCTTTCGGCACCATCGGCTTGTTCAGAAGGGCAAGCAGCCTGGCCTTGCGGTTTTCCGGCATGTCGGACCTGTTCAACTGATCGATCAGCGCCGCGCGTCGTTCAGGTTCCAGCGCCACCAGGTCGCCGGAGAGACGCGCTTCGCCCGCCTCCAGCGCCTGCGCCGTCGCTGGCTCGTCAGGTTGCGGGTCATCCTGCCCACCGGTGTTGCGCCGGGGAGTAACCTTCAAACCGGTACCAAGCTGCGGCAAGCGCTCACGCACGTAATCAGCGCCAAAGGGGACATTGGCCACGATGACTTCATTGCCCATACGGCGCAGGATCGTCGCCTTGATTTCCTCGATCCGATCCCCTTCGCCAACGATCAGCATGCGGCCGTCTTCCGTGAGCGCCGCCGAAGGCACCTTCGCGACACGGGTCAGCTCCGGTTCAAGCACATTCACCTTCACGAAGTCGCCCGGCCGCAGCACCGTACCCGGCTCCAGATCCAGCGTCGCAAACAGTGTCCGCCCCGCTTCGCCTTCAGAGACCACGGCCGCGGCCCTGTCGATGGTACCAGGAACCTCGATGGACCGGCCTCCCAGCTGCAGGACTGCAGTGACGGGTGCCTTGACCAGACTTCCGCTGGTATCCAGCAGCCGGGAAAATTCGTCGGTCGACAGTGAGAAACGGACTTCCAGCGCCGCCGGATCGATCAACAGGGCCAGCGTCTCCGAAGAGCTGACGCGGCGGCCCAGCGTGGCGTTGACCTCAGACAGGTAGCCGGTGAAGGGGGCCGTCAGCGTGACTTCCTCCAGGGTACGCCTGGCATCGTCCAGAGCGAGCCGGGCTCGCTTGACCGTCAGATCCATCCGCTCGATGCGCTTGCGTGCAGTGATGACCGATTGCAGGCGATTGCTGAGCGATTGTTCGAGGGAGGCGACGGCCAGTTCTTCGGTCTCGACCTGTACGGCCGTGGAATAACCCTTGTCCCTCAGCTGCTGCTGACGCTCCAGCGCCTGCTTGCGCAAGTCCAGCTGGCGCCGGGCTGCTTCCAGTTCCTGCTCGGCACCGACAATGGCTTCCGCGGCTTCCGCCTTCTGGGCCTCGGCATCGGCAAGGGCCGCTTCCGCGTCCAGCGCCTGGAATTCCGCATTGGCCGGATCGATCCTCAGCAGGAGTTCGCCTTTCGCGACGGCGGCACCGTCGCGAAACTTGGAGGCAACCTCGACGAGCCTGCCTTCCGAGCTGGCCCTGAGCTCCAGCGTCCGCCAGCTTTCCACCTGACCGTAGGCTGTCGTGACAGGCGCGACCGTTTGCGATGTCAGCTCCGCGACATTGACCGAATAGCTGCGTTCGCGGGCAGGACGTCGCTGCGCGGTCTCTTCTGCCGTCATGGCAGTATACAGACGGTAGCCGCCAAAACCGGCAAACCCGATCATGATCGCCATCAATGCCAGACCGACAAGTCCGCGCATCAGAAACCGCATTCGCCTCTCCACCTGAAGGGCCGGACTAGCGGGGTGTAAGGAAGTCACCCGGGCACCGGCACTTAACGTCAGGTCCCTTAAGTAACACGGTACTGGGGCGAAATTCTGAAAAGCTTGTAACGACTTGTATCGTCTTGTATACGCCGGCCGCCTGTTCGCCCGTCAGCCGCTTCTCTTTGCCGCAGCCGGCCGAAGACACCCGGAAAGCAGACAAGAAAAAACCCGGCACCTTGCGGCACCGGGTTTTCCGTATCGGCCGGGAGGCTGGCTTAGAACTTGTAGCCAATACCCATGCGAACCTGCGAATTGTTGAAATCCGAGCTCACGCCGGTTCCGTTCAGGTTGAAATCCTGTTCGCCAAAATCCTGGTAGACGTATTCCAGCTTGGCGCTGATGTTGTTGGTGATGGCTGCTTCGCCACCTGCGCCAAGGGTCCAGCCCAGGGCGGTCTTGCTGTCCGTGTCGCCATTGCCGGAAACTTCCAGGTCGGCAATCGCCAGACCGCCGGCACCATAGACCATGTAACGGTCGAAGGCGTAACCGACACGGCCACGGAAGTTGGAGTTCCAGTCAGACTTGGACCGGAGGGTCAGGCCACCGTTGGACTTGGACTTTTCCAGGTCGGTCAGGCTGAAGTCCGCTTCCGCGCCGACCACGATGTTCGGCGTCACCTGGAAATTGTAACCGGTGTAAAGACCGCCGGCGATGCCGTTCGCATCCACTCCAAGCCCGGTGTTGTTGCCGGCCTTGTTGTCGAACTGGCCGAAAGCCCATCCGAGATTGCCACCGACATAAAGGCCGGTCCAATCGATGCTCTGTTGCGGAGCCGGAACCGCCTCATAGGCCGGTGCCGGCGACTGCGGCAAATCCGCAGCCAGGACAGGCGCCGATGCGACCGTCGCGGCTGTCAGGGCCATGCCAGCAAGTGCAAGACGTTTCATTTGAGTACTCCAGATCCACTTTATCCATTAGTGCGTTGGCCGGAAATTGCCGGCCAGTTGCGAGTTGGACGGGTATAAAGCCGCGTCCTCACTCTCCCCCAATGACAAGATATGGAGATCGTTTGTGGCGGATCAGGATTGAGAATGGGGAGTTTTGATGACAAATGGAGGCAACATTCTGACAGGATGAAAGACCCGTAAAGACAATTGCAATTTGCATTCAGGAACCCCATTTGGCCGGTAGAAAGATCCTTGTCCGCGGCTTTCCCCTCACCGATCTATTGCGTATAAGGCGCCAAGTTGAACTTTGGCGCTGCCACATTGAAGCCGCCTTCGAAGATTGAAACTGACCCGAACCGGAAATTCGTAAATGCTCTTTGACTACATCAGCCTCGCAGGCGGACTTGTTGTTCTGATTATCGCAGGCGATGTCTTGGTCAGGGGTTCGGTCGGTATTGCGCAGCGTCTGGGCATTCCCAATCTGGTCATCGGTCTGACCATCGTCGCCTTCGGCACCTCTGCTCCCGAACTGGTCATTTCCCTGAAAGCCGCGCTGGAAGGCGCCGGCGGCATCGCCATCGGCAATGTGGTCGGTTCCAACATCGCCAACGTGCTTCTGGTTCTGGGCATGCCCGCGCTGATTGCGGCAACCCCGTGTGGTGAAACCGGCGCAACGCGCAACGCGCTGTTCATGGTCGCAGTCACCATTGTTTTCATGGCGCTCTGTTTCTTCACGCCCATCGGCCTGACCGCCGGCCTCATTCTTCTGGCACTGCTCGGTGTCTTCCTTGCAGCCTCCACCATGATGGCGCAGAAGCACAGGAAAGAGCAGAAAGCCATCGCCGCGGCATCCGCGGGCGCCGCCGCTGCAGATATCCCGATGGAAGACGATGATGGCCTGGACGAGGTTGAGGATGTTCCCGATTCCGTCTGGATCGCGCTTGCCTATATTCTTCTCGGCCTGGTCGGCCTGCCGCTCGGTGCGCATTTCACCATCAGCGGAGCAACGTCGATCGCAACCTCCTGGGGCGTCAGCGAAGCCGTCATCGGCCTGACCGTCATCGCCCTCGGCACCTCCTTGCCGGAACTTGCCACAACGGTCATGGCCGCCATTCGCCAGCATGGTGCCGTCGCCATTGGCAACGTCATCGGCTCCAACGTCTTCAATCTGCTCGCCATCATCGGCATCACCGCCGTCATCGTGCCGATCGACGTGCCGCAGGAAGTCCTCAAGCTGGATATCTGGGTGATGCTGGCCTGTGCGATCCTGCTGACAATCCTGGCTGGAATGCGCATCTGTCTCGGCCGTATATCCGGCGCTGTCATGACGGCGGCCTATTGCGCCTATATCGCCACCGTCTATGTGCTGGGTCACACCTCCTGAAGGCTCTTTTTTGCCGCCAGTTGGCAGCAGAGCACCGCTTGGCCGCACCCGCCTCTTTCCCTATTGCCTTGTGCGGCTTAAATGTCTGGCATGCAGGACGATACTGATTCTGAAAAAAGCGCCGAATCCGCGCCGGAGACCGGCAATGCCCCCGCACGCAAGGGCGTCGAGGTCATTGCCGACGAGGTCAAGCGCCTGCCCAACGGGCCGGGCGTCTACCGGATGCTGGACGAAAACGGCGAGGTTCTCTACGTCGGCAAGGCCCGCAGCCTCAAGAAACGGGTCACCAGCTACACGCGCCTGCAGGGCCAGTCCAACCGGATCATGCGCATGATCCTGGCGACGGCGTCGATGGAATTCGTCGTCACCCAGACAGAGCCGGAAGCCCTGCTTCTGGAAGCCAACCTGATCAAGCGCCTGCGGCCACGGTTCAACGTGCTGCTGCGCGACGACAAGTCCTTTCCCTATATCCTGGTGACCGGCGATCATGAATCCCCCGCGATCGTCAAGCATCGCGGTGCCCGCAAGCGCAAGGGTGAGTACTTCGGCCCCTTTGCCTCGGCAGGCGCGGTCGACCGCACCATCAATGCGCTCCAGAAAGCCTTTCTGATCCGGACTTGTTCGGACAGCTATTACGAAAACCGCTCCCGGCCCTGCCTGCAGTATCAGATCAAGCGCTGTGCAGGCCCCTGCACCCGGGAAATCGATCCGGCGGATTATGCCGGTCTGGTGTCGGAGGCCAAGGCCTTCCTTTCCGGCCGCAGCCAGTTGATCAAGACTCAGCTTGCAAAGCAGATGGAAGCCGCGTCCGCCGATCTGGAGTTCGAGCGCGCCGCCATCTACCGCGACCGCCTGTCGGCATTGTCGCACATTCAGGCGCATCAGGGCATCAATCCGCAGTCGGTCGAGGAAGCCGACGTTTTTGCCATCCACCAGGAAGGCGGCCAGACCTGCGTGCAGGTGTTCTTTTTCCGCACCGGACAGAACTGGGGCAACCGGGCCTACTTCCCCAAGGCCGACAAGTCCTTCGAGGAAGCCGATATTCTGGAAAGCTTCCTGGCGCAGTTCTATGACGATAAACCCGCTCCACGTCAGATCCTGCTCTCCCACGAATTGAGCGAACAGGACCTTCTCGCGCAGGCGCTCTCCGAACGCACAGGCCGAAAGGTCGACGTCGCCTGCCCCAAACGCGGGGAAAAGAAGGAACTGGTCGACCACGCACTGACCAATGCACGCGAGGCGCTCGGCCGCAGACTTGCGGAAACCTCCAGCCAGGCCCGTTTGCTGAAAGGCGTTGCGGAAGCTTTCGACCTGCCCCAACCGCCGCGCCGGATCGAGGTCTACGACAACTCCCACATCATGGGCACCAATGCGGTGGGCGGCATGATTGTTGCCGGCCTGGAAGGCTTCGCCAAGGGTCAGTACCGCAAGTTCAACATCAAGTCGGAAGATCTCGTCCCGGGCGACGACTACGGCATGATGCGCGAAGTGCTGACGCGGCGCTTCTCCCGTTTGTTGAAGGAACACGCCCGCGAAGACAGCAAACCGGAAGCGGTCGACCCAGCCCTCCAGGATACCGATGAGGGCGAACTGGAAACGGCGCCTGCCGATACCGGCGTACCGGCCTGGCCGGAACTGGTGCTCATCGACGGTGGCCAGGGCCAGCTGACAGCGGCCCGCGAGACGCTGGAAAGCCTCGGCATCACCGATGTCCCGCTCGTCGGCATCGCCAAGGGTCCGGACCGGGATGCCGGACGGGAGAAATTCTTCATCCCCGGCCGGCAGTCCTTCATGCTGCCCGAGCGCGACCCCGTCCTCTATTTCGTCCAGCGCCTGCGCGACGAAGCGCACCGCTTTGCCATCGGTAGCCACCGGGCCCGCCGCAAGAAGGACATCACCAGGAACCCGCTGGATGAGATCGCGGGTGTTGGTCCGACGCGGAAGAAGGCCCTGTTGCGCCACTTCGGCACGGCCAAGGCCGTCTCCAAGGCAGGGGTCGACGACCTGGCCGCCGTGCCCGGCATTTCCGAGGCGATTGCCAAACTGGTCTATGACCATTTTCATGAATAGGACGTCCGGCCGGCGGCTCCTCCCGGCCAATGATTTTGCCAAAGCCAAGGAATTCTGAGAGTGTCAAACCCGTTGGAAGCCGCGCTTCGGTGCATCGACGCAAAGGATTACGGCATGGCGCTGGAGATCCTGACCGATCTCAATGCTGCCAATCCGCGCGATCCGCAGGTCAATCACTGGCTTGGTGTCATCTATCTGACCCATGGTCACGCATCCCGGGCAATCGAACATCTACAAGCTGCCGCGAAGGTCGCGAAGAAGGAAGCCGTCATCTTCGCTACACTTGCAGATGCCCTCACCCTCGACAACCGTTTCGAGGAGGCCCTGCCATATGCGCGCAAGGCAGTCGCCCTCGACGCCAAGTCCGAATTCGCCCACCGCACCCTGGGCGAGATCTACGCAAGGCTGCGGCGGCCCGTCATGGCCGAACATGCCTTTCAAAACGCGCTTGCTATCAACGAGGCTTCGGCGATCGCACATCTGGCGCTCTCACGGCTGAAAGTCTCGCTCGGCAAGATGGACGAGGCCGAAACCCATTTCCGGCGTGCACTGGAACTGGCTCCCGAGGAACCCTCGGTTCTCATCAGTGCAAGGGACCTCTCCGACCTTTCGCTGAAGAAAGAGGCGCTGGAAAAGATCGAGACCCTGCTGAACGATGTGGACCGGCCGATGGCAAAGGTCGAGCGGGCAAGGCTTGCCTTCACAGCCGGCAAGATCTGCGACGACACCGGCGACACACCCAAGGCCTTTCACTATCTCGGGCAGCATCGAAACGACCTTTACGGCCACTATGATGCCGACCGGCAGGAACGCCATGTCGAAACCTGCCGGGAAGTCTTCTCGAAACAGTTTTTCGAAGATCGCAAGGATTATGCCCTCACCAGCGACAGGCCCGTCTTTGTCTTCGGCATGCCGCGATCAGGCACCTCGCTGGTCGAGGCCATCCTGTCCGCTCATCCCAAGGCGACTGCCGCAGGTGAATTGAGTTTCTTTGACGAACAGATTGATGGCCTGACGGAAGGCCACACCGGTGACAACGCCTTCTTCGACGCCGCCCTGGCCCTCGACCGCAAGAGCGCCCAGCGCATCGGCCGCAAGTACCTGACCCTGCTCGACGGTTTCAGCAAGAAAAGTGCCCGCGTGATCGACAAGATGCCGCAGAATTTCGAGCACCTCTGGCTGATCGCCCTCCTGTTCCCAAATGCACATTTCTGCCATGTCAGCCGCAACCCGGCCGACACCTGCGTCTCCATCTACATGACGCCCCTGCCCGGCAAGCACGGTTACTGTGAAAGCCAGCAATCGCTCGCCCATTATTATGGCCATTACAGAAACCTGATGGCGCACTGGAGCACGGTGTTGCCGGTTGAGATTCGCAATCAGTCCTACGAGACCCTTGTCAGCGATCCGGATACGGAGCGCCCCGCACTGATTAGTCACGCCGGGTTGGCATGGGACGATGCCTGCCGCCATCACGAAAGCAATGAGGCGCAGGTCTTCACCTTCTCCATGGCCCAGGTCAGGCAACCCATTCATACTGGGGCCGTGAACCGTTTCGAAAAGTACCGGGATCACATTGGCCCGCTACTCGAAGGACTTGCAGGGATCGAAACCTGACACCGGAGGGTTGCATCTTCAGGCCGGTTTATCACAAGCTGTAGCGACAAACCGGCACCCGGCGCGTCTTTCGCGCCTTTTTTGGAAACGGGTGTGTTCGCGAGACCAGCCGCTTGTGCGGTGCAGACCACCGGACAAAGATGCACCCAGATCCGACCGAACAAGCTTTCGCTCTTCTTCAAGCAGGACAATTCGACCGCGCTCAGGCGCTTCTGGAGGCAGTGCTCCAGAATGATCCGCGCAATGCCCGGGCAAGGTATGGCCTGGGCATCGCCTGCCTTTCCTTCGGCCGGACCGCGCAGGCGATCCCGCATCTGGAAGAGGCCGCAAAAGGCGCGAAAAAGGAAGCAGTGGTTCACACCACACTCGCAAGTGCGCTCAACATCGAGAGGCGCAGCGAAGACGCACTGCCTCATGCGCGCAAGGGAGCGTCGCTCGCCCCGGGGTCTGAATACGCGCAACGCGTCCTCGGTGAAGTCTACGCCGATCTCCGGCGCTCCGGACTTGCCCGGCAGGCCTTCGAGCAGGCTCTGAAGGCTGATCCGCAGTCGCCACGTGCTCATCTCGGCCTCTTCGAACTGGAAATGACGCTCGGCAATCGGGAGCTTGCTGAAAATCATATTCGCACCGCCTTCACCGAGGCGCCTTCCGATCCCGCAATCCTGACCGCGGCTGCCGAAGCTCAGGACGAAACTCTCAAGGCGAGTGTCCTTGAGGGGATTGAACGGCATCTTTCGAACCTGCCTCAAGGTGCCGCGACCGCCGAAGTCACCCGTCTTGCGTTTGCCGCAGGCAAGATTTGCGACGCCGCAGGCGACACCGGCAAGGCATTTTCCTTTTTCGACGGATACCGGACGGGCCTTTACCCCGCCCACGACCCGGACATCCAGAAAGCCTTCGTGGAAAGCTGCAAGGCCATCTTTGACCGGGAGTTTTTCGAACAGCGGAAGGACTGGGCGCTTTCAAGTGACAGGCCGGTTTTCGTTTTCGGCATGCCTCGCTCCGGCACGACCCTCGTCGAGCGGATCATCGGCCGGCACCCCGTCGCACGGGCCGCGGGGGAGCTTCAGTTCATCCCCGATCGGATTCATGGTCTGGCGTCCGGCCAGACACACGGCCCGCAACTCTTTGAGACTGCCCGTCAGATGACACGGCAGGACGCTCAGCGCATCGGCCGCCGCTATCTCTCCCATCTGGAGGATATCGACAAGAGAGCGCACCGTGTAATCGACAAGATGCCTCACAATTACGAAAACCTCTGGCTTCTCGCCCTTCTTTTTCCCAACGCCAGTTTCGTGCATGTGACGCGGAGCGCGGAAGACACCTGTCTTTCGATCTACATGACGCCGCTACCGCCGCATCATTCCTACAATGAGAGCCAGGCTTCACTCGGCCGCTATTTCAATCTCTACCGTGATCTGATGGCCCACTGGTCAGAGGTTCTGCCGGTTGCCTTGAGGCATCAGTCCTATGAAAGCCTTGTCAGCGACAATGAGACGGAAAGTCGGGCCCTGCTCGCCCATACCGGCCTGGACTGGGACGACGATTGCCTGAAGCCCCCTGATGAGACCACCCAGATCTTCACCTTTAGCCGCGAGCAGGCACGCCGACCTGTCTATGGCTCGTCCGTCGGGCGCTGGAAGGCTTATCAAGCGCATATTCAGCCGCTGCTGGCAGCGCTCGAAGCAAAGGCGAACTGACTTTGCGGCAAAACAGGTCGCACCTTCCGCGCAGTCCGTGCTAAGCACAGCCGCCTTCTCATGAAATCGGACCCAGGCTGCCATGTTTCGAAAGCCCCAGGCTAAACCGCGTTCCCTGATCCATAGCGTATTATCCCTGATCGGCTGGTGCGGCAGCCTTGGTGCCATTGCAGTCAGTGTGCTCGGCCTGCTTGCCTTTCTGGCGCCGGACGTCTGGCTTGCGGACAACATGAGCTTCTTCCTGAGACAGTTTCTGGCCGCAGGCCTGGCAGGGTGTCTTGGCGGCGCGGCCGGTTTCCTCGTTCGCCACAGCCTTCGTCTGCTGTACCGGTTGACCTGGTTCGTGGCCGTGATCGCCTTTCTCAGCCTGGCCGGGTTCACCGGAGCTCGCACGCTTGCCAACACCAAGCCCCTTGGTCCCGCGGCGCCGGGAGACCGTCCGCTCAAGATCGTCTCCATCAATCTTGAACACCTGTTTCTGGGGGACAAGGTGTTGCAAGCCTTTCTGGAAAAGGAGCAGCCTGATGTCGTGGTGTTTCAGGAAGTGCTGTGGTGGCTTCAGGAACGCCGCTGGCAACGCTTGGGGTTGCCGACCGGCGGTGCCGGCGAGAACGGATTTCCCGAATACCTGAAGGTCGGAGACCTGGGGGGCCTGGCGGTCTATTCCCGCTTTCCGCTGACGTCGGAAGAAACCCGTGTCATCTCTGGCGATGTCCCTCCCGGAGCCAATGTCTATTACGATGGCGACAGGGAACTGCTGTCGCTCTCCGTCGACACCGGCTCGGCGCCGCTGCATCTCCTGGTCATTCATCCGGACAGCCCGCGTTCGAAGATCCGCTGGGAGAACAAGCGCCGCTATTTCGACGAGGCCGATAACGTCATCGATACCTTGAAGGCCGACAACGGCAGCAACATTCTGGCGATCGGCGACTGGAACAGTTCACCCTGGTCTGCCCGGTTCCAGCAGACACTGACACGAAACGGGCTGAAGACGGCCTATCCGGACGGATGGCCGCAGACGACGCGCTTCTTCTTCGACTACAGCCTGCACTGGATCCTCGGTGCGCCTGTCGACCAGTTCGCCGTTTCCAGGGACATCCAGATCGTCAACGTTTCCCTTGGCCCCGATATCGGTTCCGATCATTTGCCGCTGATCGTGGAGATCGCCCAGACGCCGACCAACTGACTTCGGCGACCTGCGCCCGGCACCTGAAAATTGCGACATTGCCTGTGACTTCAACCGGAAAGTGTTTGAGGCTCCGGGTGGTTTCCTGAAAACTGCCCGCAACTTCAAGACCGATTCCCAAAGTTCCGCATGGCCAAACTCTATTTCAACTACTCCTCGATGAACGCCGGCAAGTCGACCGTCCTGTTGCAGGCCGCCTATAACTACGAGGAGCGCGGAATGAACACGCTGCTCCTGATCGCCGCGTTCGACGACCGGGGCGGCAAGGGCCGGATCGCATCGCGTATCGGGTTGGGAGCGGATGCCGATGTCTTCAACTCGGCTGACAACGTCTTTGATCACATACTGCGCGCCGACGAAGCGAAGAAGGTCGACGCGGTCTTCGTCGATGAAGCCCAGTTTCTGACGGAAGACCAGGTCTGGCAGCTCGCCCGGGTGGCCGACACGCTGCGCATTCCGGTGATGTGCTTCGGACTCAGAACGGATTTCCAGGGAAAGCTCTTCCCCGGCAGCGCCGCCTTGCTGGCGCTTGCGGATAATCTGAAGGAAATCAAGACCATCTGCTGGTGCGGACGCAAGGCGACCATGGTTGCCCGCTTGGATGCGGACGGCAAGATCGTCGAGGAAGGCGACCAGGTCGTTATTGGTGGCAATGACAAGTATGTCTCCCTCTGCCGCCGTCACTGGAGCGAGCGGAAGCTGGGCTGATCGCCACTTTCCGTTCGGAACCTTTCAGAACCGCACCTCGGACCGGTCGCAGTGCCCTCACTTTGTGATGGACAAAGCCCCCCAGAGCAGGATTATCGGTTTTTCTGACAAGAAGCCCCGCCGCAGCCCAATTCGTTGAAGGTGCTACCGCGCGCACTCTGGTCAGCGATCCGAAGACTTTTGGGGTATGCATATGATCAAGGAATTTCGCGACTTTATCGCCAAGGGCAACGTCATGGACCTTGCCGTCGGCATCATCATCGGCGCAGCTTTCACCGCCATCGTCACCAGCCTGGTCAATGACCTGATCAACCCGATTATCGGGCTCATCATCGGCGGCATCGACTTCACCTCGATGTATGTCGTTCTGTCCGGGGAGGTTCCTGCCGGCACCGGTCTTGCCGCCGCTCGTGAGAGCGGGGCCGCCGTTTTCGCCTATGGAGCCTTTCTGACGTCCTGCATCAACTTCATGATCATCGCGTTTGTCGTCTTCATGCTTGTGAAGTCGGTCAACCGGATCAAGTCCATGGCTGAAAAGCCGGACAACGTCGAGCCTGAGGTCAAGACCGGCCCGTCGGAAATCGACGTCCTGATCGAAATCCGCGACGAGCTTAAGTCAGCCAAGGCCTCTTCCTGATTTCACCTTCGCGGGACACTTTACCGCGATTACTCTTCCTCGCCCCGGTACTGCCGGGGCGAACGGCCAAAAGCCTTGCGAAACAGTGTCGAGAAATGCTGCAGATTGTTGTACCCGCAGCGCATCGCGATTTCACTGATCGACATCGCTGCAAATCTCGGGTCATGCAGTGCCGCTGCAACGACCTCCAGTCGTTTCTGCCGGATTTCGCCTGCAATCGAAGACCCTTCGCACTGGAAGATCGCGTTGAGACGCCGTACCGACAGTCCGGTGGCCGACGCCACCTGGTTCCGGTCCAACTCCGGATCGTGAATGCGGCGCGCAATGCAGCTGCGTGCCCTGAGCAGGATCTGACGATCGAACGACGAAAGCGCCAGCTCGCTCTTGCGGCTGCCCGCCAGCCCGGTCGCCACAAGGTCCAGAAGCGTTTCCTGAAGTGTTGAGGCAAACACCGGAGAACCGCTGTTCAGGTGAGCTGAAAACGCCAGGATACTCTCCCGCACAAGACGGCCGATGTCGCTTTGCCCGTCGATCCAGGTTCCGCCGAGCGTCTCGGCAAATGGCAATCGGGAGAGCAGACTTGCCTTCGAAAACTGCAGGACCGTTTGCGAGAAGGGTTCCGTCAGATCCAGACAATAGGGCTGGGTGCTGTCATAGACCACCATGTCGCCGGGACGCAGCACCGATGTTTTTCCGAATTGGGTCAGACGCGAGTAGTTTGCGGTCTGCAGGCTGACGAGGAAATCGGCTTCCGACGCCGACCGGATGTCGCTGGGACGCCGCACCACCCTGTGGGCTGTCCCGGACACTCTGGAAACGGACAGGGCCGAATGGCGCTCGATATCCAGACTGCCGACGAAACCGGGGCCCTCGCCCGCTTCACAGCCCAGCTGGACATAAGAGTCACAGACTGCTTCCCGCCAATAGGCGAAGCGATCGCGCGGGGCGATGTCCACTGTGCTGTATGAGGCCTGACCGCTCATATCCGTTTCCGTGTTCGACTGATCGATTTTCGGCAGTCTGCCCAAAAACGCAAGTTTTTTGGCTCAGGGACAAAAGTAATCTCTTCTTCACTCCGGCAGGCTGGGAGGCCTAGGAGGACATCACATGACCAAGCAATTCAAAGTCGCAGCCGTCCAGGCTGCCCCCTGTTTTCTCGATCTTGATGCCGGCATCGACAAGGCCGTGCGCCTGATCGAGGAAGCTGCATCAGCCGGAGCCAGACTGGTCGCCTTCAGCGAAACCTGGCTGCCCGGTTATCCAAACTACATCTGGCTCGGCCCCGTCGCCTGGCAGATGCAGTTTGCCGGACGCTATTTCGAAAATTCCATCGTAGCCGGTTCGGACCATGAAAAGCGCCTGGCCGACGCCTGCCTGAAAAACAACATCCAGCTTTCCATGGGCTGCTCGGAACGTGACGGCGGCTCGCTTTATATAGCCCAATGGCATTTCGACGAGACCGGCACGGTCGTGAACCGCCGGCGCAAGCTGAAACCCACCCACGTGGAACGCACGGTCTATGGCGAAGGCGACGGCTCTGATCTTGCGGTGGTCGAAACCTCCCTCGGCCGCATTGGCCAGTTGGCCTGCTGGGAACACCTGCAACCGCTGTCGAAATACGCCATGTATGCCCAGAACGAGCAGATCCATTGTGCCGCCTGGCCCAATCTCCACCTCTACAAGGGCACGGCCTACGCCCTTGGCCACGAAGTCAACAACGCGGCGTCGATGATCTACGCGGTTGAAGGCGGTTGTTTCGTGCTTGCACCCTGCTCGCTGGTCACCAGGGACATCCAGGACGAGCTCTGCCAGGGCGATCCGGAAAAGGAAGCACTATGCCCGCTCGGCGGCGGCTATACCCGCATTTACGCCCCGGACGGACAGGAAATCGGCACTCAGATCGCTCAGGACGAAGAAGGCCTCGTCTTTGCGGACATCGACCTCGGCATGATCGCCTTCGCCAAGGCAGCTGCCGATCCGGCGGGTCATTATGCCAAGCGGGACGCCACCAGACTGTTGCTCAACCGGAAGAAACAGCGCCCCGTTGTCGCCTTCGACGATGCTCCCGGCTGGGAAGATGAAAACGAGCTTGCCACAGTGCGGCAGAGCCCAATGGAAGAGGCTGCCGAATAGACCAAACGAGCCGGTGCGCGGTACCTGCGCACCGGTCCGGGATTGCCCGGGTCTACCGTACGCTGAGCCAATCCGTCGGCGACGACCTCGCCGGCACACTTGGACAAACCCGCGGAACCGAAATTTGCGCCTTGTCCAGGCGTGGCCGGCAAGGTCAATATCGGCGCATGAGAGACGAAGACAGCAGTCCCCGGTTCCGCATCCGCCTCGTGTTCGGCCCGGACGAAATGATGGGCCCCGGCAAGGCCGAGTTGCTGGAACGCATTCAGCGCACCGGATCGATAGCGGCCGCGGGCCGTGAGATGGGCATGAGCTACAAGCGGGCCTGGCAACTAGTGGAAACCCTCAATGCCATGTTCCGCTCCCCCCTCGTGGAACGCAGCCGCGGCGGTGCAAAAGGCGGTGGGGCGCAGATTACCGAGACCGGCCTCGCCGTTCTCGAGGAGTATCGCGCGATTGAACTGAAGGCGCGTGCCGCCGGAGACCCGCACATTGAAAAGCTGAAAACCCTGCTGAGCGATATTCCCGACGGAATATAACGCTTGCCTTTTGACAGCTTCGCCTGCGATATTCCCGAAGAAACATATCGCAATTTTGAGGAACCAGCTGCATGTCCAATTCCAGTCTCTTCGCCTGCTTGCGCTCTCTGGCTGGTGCGGCCTTTCTTGCAGGCCTTGCGGCTCAGCCAACCACTGCGGCAGCGGGGGAAGTCACCGTTTTTGCCGCAGCAAGCCTGGCGGACGCCCTGGAAGAGATCGAACAGCGTTTCGAAGCAGCCACCGGACACGATCTGGTGATATCACTTGCGGGCTCTTCGGCGCTGGCGCGGCAGATCCAGCAGGGAGCACCGGCGGACATCTTCATCTCGGCGAATCCGGACTGGATGGATGTTCTGGAAAAGGACGGGCTGCTGGAGGTCGGCACCCGGTTCGACCTGTTGAACAATTCCCTCGTCCTGATTGCACATGGCCGTGAAGCAAAGCCGCTCGATATTTCGGCCGATCTGAACCTCCCCGAAATCCTGGGCGACAACCGTCTTGCCATGGCTTTGGTCGATGCCGTGCCCGCAGGCATCTACGGCAAGGCAGCCCTGCAAAGCCTCGGGCTGTGGGACGAGGCGGAACCACGTGTAGCGCAGTCGGACAATGTCCGTTCCGCGCTTGCGCTGGTGGCAACGGGTGAAGCGCCCTACGGCATTGTCTATGCCACGGACGCCGTGGCAGAGGACAATGTGACTGTCGTTGGAACCTTTCCGGCAGAAAGCCATCCGCCGATTGTGTATCCGGTGGCGGATCTGGCCAATCGGGACTCACCTGCGGAAGAAGAGTTTCTAGCCTATCTCCAGGCCCCCGACGCGCGCGAAGCCTTCGAACGTCAGGGTTTCGTCGTGCTCGATCGCTAGGTCTTCAAGCCAGACAACGCAGGAACCTCAAGTCGCGGAACAGGTGAGCAGGCCGGACGAGATGCCTCTGCGCCATCACCTTGCGCTGAAGAATGCAAATTCCCGCAAGCTTCTCCGGCCTCTCCCCTTGAAGCCCTTCCCCGCCCCTCGTAAAAGGGGGCAAATGAAACGGATTGAGGCCTCAGATGCTCGGCAAGATGTTCAAATCCCTTTTCGGCTCTTCCGGAGACGGCAACAAAGGCGCCTCGAAGGCAACGACGGTGGACTATGACGGTTACCTGATCGTCGCTCAGCCCCAGCTGTCGAACGGCCAATGGCAGGTCAGCGGTCGGATTGAAAAGCAGGTTGGCGAGACAACCAAGGTGCATACCTTCATTCGTGCAGACACGCTGCCGGACGAGGAAGCTGCGGCCAACGAGATGATCCGCAAGGCCAAATTGATGATTGACCAGGTCGGCGATAGCATATTCGATTGAGCAAGGACCGGATCTTCACCGGAAATGAATAGTCATGGCGCTGCCGGGAACCCGTATCCCGGGCCGAAAGCGCCGGGTTCAGCCCGAAATCCGAAAGCCGACATGAAACGAAATATTGTCCTGAGCCTGCCCAATCTCCTCACCTATGGGCGCATATTGGCGGTTCCTGCGGTTGCGGTCTGTTTTTATTTCGAAGGCAACACAGCCCGCTGGGTTGCGCTTGCGCTGTTCGTTCTGGCAGCGATCACCGATTTCTTCGATGGCTACCTGGCGCGTGCCTGGCAACAGCAGTCCGCGCTCGGGCGCATGCTCGACCCGATTGCCGACAAGCTGCTGGTGTCCGTCAGCCTCCTGATGCTGGCCGGTGACGGAACCATCTACGGCTGGACCATGATCGCGGCAATCATCATCCTGTGCCGGGAAATCCTGGTCTCGGGACTGCGCGAATTTCTGGCCGAACTGCAGGTCAGCGTTCCCGTTACCAAGCTTGCCAAGTGGAAGACCACCGTCCAGTTGATCGCTGTCGCCTTTTTGCTTGCTGGCCCGGCTGGCGACACCGTGTTCGCCTATACGACGCAAACAGGCCTCGTGGCACTTTGGCTCGCCGCCCTGCTTACCCTATATACGGGTTACGATTATTTCCGGGCCGGCATCGGCCATCTGATAACGGAATAGGCGCCTTCATTCCGGCCCTGACCGCACACCACCTGGAGGTTTCATGAACATCCGCTATTTCGCCTGGGTCCGTGAACGGGTCGGCGTCGAAGAGGAAACCATCGAGGTTCCGGCATCGGTTGCGACAGTTGCTGATCTGATCTCGCATCTGAAGACACTCGACGACAATCACGCCGCCGCGTTCGAGGAAGAAGACGCCATTCGCGTCGCACTTGACCAGATGCATGTGGAAACCGACGCTACGCTTGGCGATGCCCGGGAAGTTGCTTTCTTTCCGCCCATGACAGGCGGCTGAACGATGGCCACAACCCCGCTTGTCCGCGTCCAGGCAGAAGACTTCGACCTGCAGGCCGAAAGCCGTCGTCTTACAGAAGGACGCAAGGACGTCGGTGCGCTGGTGACCTTCACAGGTCTGTGCCGGGATGAAGCCGGAACCCTGGCGGCACTGGAACTGGAACACTATCCCGGCATGGCCGAAGCCGAATTGACCCGGATTGCGGGAGAAGCGGCAGAGCGCTGGCCGCTGACGGGCCTCACCGTGATCCACCGCTTCGGCAAGATCGCACCAGGGCATAACATCGTTCTGGTGATCGCAGCCTCTTCCCACCGCCGGGCCGCATTCGAGGCTGCCGACTTCCTGATGGACTACCTGAAGACCCGCGCCCCCTTCTGGAAGAAGGAACACCCTGCGGAAGGCGGCACCGGAGCCTGGGTGGAAGCGAAAACCGAAGACGACACGGACGCCGCACGCTGGACCTGAGCTGCACAAGCGAATAGTCTGCTATTGATTCAAGGCCGCTCTGCCGCTTCTTTCCCATTCTCAAGCTTTGCGGCTGCCCCGGCAGCCCACCCATTTGAATTGGTCCGACCCCGTGAAACACGACAGTGAACCCTCCGGCACAGCCGCCGCAACGCCGGCGGCAGAAAAGGGTGCTTCAGGCTCTTCTTCAGAAGTTCTGCGCGAGCCAGGCATTCCCTTTGCCGAGTTTGTCGCCATCATCGCCATGATCATGGCGCTGAATGCCATGGCCATCGACGTCATGCTGCCGGCCCTGCCCGCGATTGGCGATGCACTCAACATCGTTGAGGAGAACAACCGCCAGCTTGTGCTCCTGTCCTATCTGGTGGGTTTTGGCGGCGCGCAGCTCTTCTTCGGCCCGGTAACAGACGCACTGGGGCGGCGCGGCATCCTGGTCGGCGGCCTTGCGCTTTACAGCCTTGCCAGTATCGGTGCCATCTTCGCGATGGATCTCGACACGCTTTTGCTCGCGCGCGTCCTTCAGGGCATCGGCTGTGCGGCAGCCCGTGTCACGGCGCTTTCCGTCGTGCGCGATTGCTACACCGGCAGGCGCATGGGCAAGGTCATGTCACTGGTGATGATGGTCTTCATGGCCGTTCCCGTGGTCGCGCCGTCCATCGGCCAGGCAGTTCTCCTGATTGCCGGCTGGCACTGGATCTTCGCGCTTCTGCTCATTTACGGCGTCGCGATGATGATCTGGTCCGCCCTCAGGATGCCGGAAACCCTGGCGGTCGAAAACCGCCGCCCGATGGAAGTCTCCACCATCGTCAGTGCCTATATGACGGCTCTGACCACCCGCGTGAGCCTTGGATACACCGTCGGCACCGCATTCATTTTTGGCGGCCTGTTCTCGTTCCTGGCCATGTCGCAGCAGATCTTTGTCGACATTTTCGGCCTTGGGACGCTGTTCCCGATCGTCTTCGCTGCCATTGCCATCACCATGGCCGGTGCGTCCTTCACCAACGCGCAGCTGGTGGAAGCCATCGGCATGCGGCGGCTTTCCCATGGGGCTGCGGTCGTCTACACCGCGCTCGGATTTATCGTGTGGCTTCTGGCGTTTCTAGGTTTGGAGAACTTCTGGGCGTTCATGATACTGGCAACGCTGATCATGACCAGCTTCGGCTTCCTGGGCGCGAATTTCAATGCCATGGCCATGAAACCGCTCGGCGCCATCGCCGGAACCGCTTCCTCCGTCATCGGCACCATTTCGACGCTTGGCGGCGCGATCCTGGGGTACATCATGGGGCAGCTTTTTGATGGCACGACCCAGCCCCTTGGCCTCGCCTACACAGTCTATGGACTTTGTGCCATCGGCTGCATTCTCTACGCCGAGCGTGGCCGCATGTTCCACGCCATGCACGACAAGCAGTCCCAGGACTGAGAATGAGTTGTTGATGTCGGCGCCTCACGCGCCGACATCAATCGCGATTTTTCCGATGAAGGCTTTTTCCAGGAACTTTTCCTGCGCGACACGCAGCTCGCGCAAGGGATAGGTTTCAGCAACCACCGGCCGGATCTCGCCCGCTTCGATGTAGCTCACCAGGTCCTGAAAGACGTTGTCCGGCTGATAGGTGCTTCCAAGAAGCATCAGATCACGCAGGTAGAGCGTCCGAAGATCCAGTTCGACAATCGGCCCGGCTATCGCACCCGATGTGACGTAGCGCCCTCTGTTGCAAAGCGCATCGATCAGCTTGCCCCAGGAAGGGCCGCCAACGAGATCCAGCACAACGTCAAAGGACTGTTGGGGCGGAACCGCGTCCCGATCCAGTGTTTCGTCGGCTCCAAGAAGCCGCAAGTCGGCTGCTTTTTCCCGGCTGGTAACCGCCGTGACATGCGCCCCCCGGCGCTTGGCAAGCTGAATCGCCGCAGAGCCGACCCCGCCGGACGCCCCTGTGATCAGCACACGCTCAGCCTTGACACCAGCGCGCTGCATCATTCCTTCAGCCGTGGAAAAGGCGCAGGGAAACGAAGCCAGTTCGATGTCGCTCAGTCGGGAGTTTATCGCAAGCGCATCGTGAGATCTTGCCGTCGCGTATTGTGCAAATCCACCGTTGCTCTCTGACCCGAAGGTCCAGATTGCAGGTTCCGGACCATCTGCTTCGACGGATTGAAGCGCCCGCACCAGAACTCGTTCGCCAATCCGGCTCGCCGGGACGCCGTCGCCAACCGCAACGATTTCACCACAACAATCAGCGCCCTGAATATGCGGGAAGGTCAAAGGCTTGCCGGACCAACTGCCATCCGCTCCGGTGTCGGCCAAATATCCGTCAGCCGCGCCGGAGGCGGTGTCGCCACGCACGGTCTTGGAGTACCACCCCGTTCGGGTGTTCACATCGGTATTGTTGACCGACGACGCACCGACACGGATCAGAGCCTCGTTCTTTCCGGGCACGGGAACCGGCAGGTCTGTCCGCCAGACCAGCTTCTCAAGTCCGCCGTGCCCCGTCAGCACGACACCGCTCATCTTTTCGGGGATCGCCATACGCTTTCCTTTGGTAGAATGATCGTTCTACTTGCCACGTGTAGAACGATCATTCTACATAGTCAAGCATGACCGACACCATGACCAGGATTGCTTCGGGACTTGAGCGGGCATTTGCCGAAAACGGCTTTGCCTCACCAAGCGTGGGAGATTTGAGAGATGCGGCGGGCGTAAGCCTTCGCACCCTGTACAAATACGTGCCGTCGCGGGAAGACATGGTCTACGCGGCCCTGGAGCATCGGCACCGGCGCTACCTGAAACTGGTGTTTGGCGACTTGCCGGCCAACCCGGAACAAGCTCTTGGGGAAATCCTCGACCGGGTCGCCAGCTGGATGGAAACCGAAACCACGAGGGGCTGCCTGTTCCATGCCGCTGTGGCATCTGCTCCCCATGACGAGAAGCTGTTTGACCTCCTGAAGGAACACAAGACACAGGTGGCCGACCGCGCCGCCAGCGCAACAGGACTTGCGGGCTGTGAAATCGAACTCTCGCTTCTTCTGGAAGGTCTGACGCAGACCTGGCCGCTTCATGGCGACCGGTCGGTGGAACGCGCCAAGTTACTCGGCAAGCTCCTTTTGACGGCGCATTCCGACATAACCGCAAAATAAAAGGCGGGCCAATGCCCGCCTTTCTGGTCCTTGCCGTGCGGCAGTTCTATCAGCCTGCTGCGGCCTGCAGGGCCGGAGTTTGCGGACGCACAGCAGCATCATAGTCCTGCATCAGGGTCTTGATGATATCGCCGACCTGATAGGTATTTCCGGCAATCTCGGAAACCGGCGTCACTTCAGCGGCCGTTCCGGTAACGAAGCACTGTTCGAATTCCGGCAGCTCTTCCGGCATGATCACGCGCTCGACAACCTCGATACCGCGGTCGCGTGCCAGACCGATCACCGTCTGGCGGGTAATGCCGTTCAGGAAGCAGTCGGGCGTCGGCGTATGGATCTTGCCGTCCTTGACGAAGAACACGTTGGCGCCGGTCGCCTCGGCCACCTGGCCGCGCCAGTCCAGCATCAGCGCATCGGTGTAGCCCTTGGCTTCCGCGGCATGCTTGGAGATGGTGCAGATCATGTAGAGACCGGCAGCCTTCGCCTTGAACGGTGCCGTTGCAGGCGCCGGACGGCGATATTCGGCCATATCCAGGCGAATGCCCTTCAGGCGCTCCTCCGGCTTGAAGTAGCTCGGCCATTCCCAGGTGGCGATCGCCAGGTGAATGGTGTTGTGCTGAGCCGAAATACCCATCATCTCGCTGCCGCGCCAGGCGACGGGGCGGATATAGGCATCGGTCAGGTTCATGCGCGCCAGGGTTTCTTCCTTGGCAGCGTTGATCTGTTCAGCAGTGTACGGGATCTCGAAACCGAGCATGCGCGCCGATGCAAGCAGGCGCTCCGTATGCTCTTCGGACTTGAAGATCCGGCCACCATAAGCACGCTCACCTTCGAACACGCTGCTGCCGTAGTGCAGTCCGTGGCTGAGAACATGCAGTTTGGCTTCCGACCAAGGCACGAAAGTGCCGTCGTACCAGATATCACCACTGAGCTGATCAAAAGGCGTTCCAGCCATTTTTCATCTCCCGCTCGCTCTATGAGCGTTGTTTTGTTTTCTCTTTAACAGAGGCAAATGACGCCAAAGACTTGCGCCTTTTTTACCGCTGTATTTTTTGCACAGCACGCCAACTATCGGTATCCTGATGGCCGCGGCGACGATGATAGGATTCGTTTATCATCTGATGCGTGAAAATGCATCAAAAAGACCGATCATTTCGTTCGCGACCGGATAGAAGTAACAATCGACCAGAATTAAGTCAATATGACTGACGTAAATTTCAAACCGGACCAACCGCCCCTCAGACGGGAAACGGACGAGGTTCGGCCCAGGCAGCCCGAAGGGGACGATACGGATGGCGCCAACGCGCTGTCCTACGACCTTATCGAGCTTCTTTTTTTCGCATATCGCGACTTCACCGGTGACCCGGATGACGTACTGGCCAAGTACGAGTTCGGCCGCGCACACCACCGTGTTCTGCATTTTGTGGATCGCAATCCGGGGATCATGGTCACTGACCTGCTCGGCATTCTCCGGATCACGAAGCAGAGCCTTGGCCGGGTGCTCAAGCAACTGGTGGACGCCGGCATCATCGAGCAGCGCGAAGGCCATCACGACAGGCGGCAGAGACTGCTCTATACCACCGAACGCGGGCACGCCCTTGCTGTGGACCTTACCAGCCTGCAGCAAAAGCGCCTTGAACGCGCCCTAATTGGATTGCCAGATGGCAGCGACGAAATTATCCGCAGGTTTCTGCTCCGAATGATCGATCCCGAAGCGCGGCCTCAGATCCTGCAGCTGATACGCAGTCTCTACGATCTGAAGGATTGACTGGCAAAGGTCACAAAAGGACGACAAAGCCGACATGAATGCCCAGGTGCCTGACGACAACGCCAACCACATTCTCCTGGTCGACGACGACAAGCGCATCAGGGACCTTCTGTCCAGGTTGCTCAAGGAGTACGGCTATCGTGTGACCGCGGCCGCCCATGCGGCCGAAGCCCGCACGTGCCTGTCCGGGCTGGAGTTCGACCTGATCATCCTCGATGTCATGATGCCGGGTGAGACCGGTCTGGAACTTGCCGTTTCCCTGCGCCAGGACTCTTCCGTCCCGATCCTGATGCTCACCGCGCGCTCCGAGGCCCCGGACCGGATCGCCGGACTGGAAGCCGGTGTCGATGATTACCTTTCCAAGCCGTTCGAACCGCGGGAACTGATGCTGCGCATTGCCGCGATCCTGCGCCGAGGCAACCAGCAGCCGGTCATTGTCAGCGAAGAGATCCGCTTCGGCCCGTTTTCGTTCAATTCTTCCCGGGGTGAACTCAAGAATGGCGAGGCCATGGTGCGCCTGACCGACAGGGAAAAGCAGATCCTGTCAATTTTCGCCGAGCAACCGGGCGCGACTGTTCCTCGCCACAAGATCGTCGGTGATGACAGCGGCCTGGGCGAACGGACGGTCGACGTCCAGATCAACCGGCTGCGCCGCAAGATCGAAACGGATCCGGGGAACCCGATCTACCTGCAGACGGTGCGCGGCATCGGATACAGGCTCGCGTGCGACTGAGCCGGAAACAAATGGCGAGACTCGACAGCTTCTTCCGGCGCGTTCCCCTGACGGTTCCCCTGAAACCGCTGATGGCGGTCTATCGTCAGGTCGCCAGGCTCATGTACCGGGTCATGCCGAAGGGCCTGTTCACCCGGACCTTCCTGATTATTGTCGCCCCCATCGTGATCCTGCAGTCGGTGCTCGTCTTCGTGTTCATGGAGCGGCACTACCAGTTGGTTTCGCGCAGAATGTCGGAAGCCGTGGTGCGCGAAATTGCGGCCGTGGTCTATGTTCTGGAGAACTATCCGCAGGATCCGGACTACGCCAACATCGAGGAACTCGCCTCGCGGGCGCTCGGCATGTCCATGACGGTGACACCGCTTGAGCCCTTGCCCCCTCCCACGCCCAAACCTTTCTTCGACGTCATCGACCAGGAACTGAGCCAGGCGATCGGGCAGCGCATTGGCAAGCCGTTCTGGATCGATACGGTCGGCCGGTCCCGCTTCGTCGAAATTCGCATCCAGTTGAAGGATTCCATCCTGCGCGTCTTCACAAGGCGCAGCCAGACCTACGCCTCCAACTCGCACATCTTCCTGGTCTGGATGTTCTCCACATCGCTGGTTCTGGTGATCATCGCCCTGTTGTTCCTGCGCAATCAGATCCGCCCGATCGTGCGCCTTGCCAATGCGGCGGAGGCCTTCGGCAGAGGGCGTCCGGTGGAAAACTTTCGGGCCAGCGGCGCACGCGAAGTTCGCCAGGCAAGCCTTGCCTTCATCGACATGCGACGGCGCATCGAACGGCAGATCGAGCAGCGCACCACCATGCTTGCAGGTGTCAGCCACGATCTCAGGACCATTCTGACGCGTCTCAGATTGCAGCTCGCGTTCCTCGGTGGCTCGCCGGAAAGCGAGGCGATGCGCAAGGATGTCGACGAGATGAGCCACATGCTCGAGGATTATCTGGCCTTTGCCAGCGGCGATGGCGACGAGGACATCCAGAAGACCGACCTGTCGCTGCTTCTGGAGGAACTGGAAGAAGAAGCGGAGATCTCGGGCCACGATGTAAGGACCCGGTTCGAAGGCGACCCGGAAGTCGAGATCCGGCGCCTGTCGATGAAGCGCTGCCTCTCCAACCTGGTCACCAACGGCTGCAAGTACGGCAACCGGGTGGAAGTACTCGGCCGGGTCGACAGAGGCTGGATCACCATCACTGTCGACGACGACGGCCCGGGCATTCCCGAAGACCAGCGCGAGATTGCCTTCAGGGCCTTCCATCGGCTGGATCTTGCCCGCAACATGGATGAAACCGGCAGCGGCCTCGGCCTTGCCATCGCCCGTGATATTGCCCGTGCCCATGGCGGCGATCTTTATCTCGAAGACAGTCCAATGGGCGGCTTGCGGGCACGGCTGCGTATCCCGGCATAGGAAAACTTTACTTTCCAGGCAGGAATTCGCCGCCATACTGGCCGAGAGACTTGCCTTTTCAGCCACCAGTTTGTTTCATTTGAAAGTCTTTCAAGGTGAGCGAACACAATCGCCACCCAATTTCCGGTTGACTGGGCAAACATCAATTTTCTACCAAATGGCTTGCTGGTTCTTGCCCCCGTTTTCCACCAGCCGAGCGCATTCCGATGAGACGGGGACTTGAGGAATGCACCATGCCTGAAATTCTGCTGAAAAATGCCGATACCGTCCTCACGATGGATGATGACCGCCGGGAACTGTCGGCCGTCGACATTCGTCTGCGTGATGGCGTGATTGCGGAAATCGGTAAAGATCTGGAGACCTCCGGCGAAACGCTGTCCGCTCGTGGCTGCGTCGTGACACCCGGCCTTGTGAACACGCACCATCATCTTTACCAGAGCTTGACCAGAGCCGTTCCCGGCGGCCAGGACGCCCTGCTTTTCGGCTGGCTGCAGACCCTTTACCCGATCTGGTCCCGCTTCGGCCCGGAGGAAATGTTCGTTTCCGCGCAAACCGGACTTGCCGAACTGGCACTTTCCGGATGCACGCTCAGCTCCGATCATCTCTACCTCTATCCCAACGGGTCGCGGCTGGATGACACCATCGCCGCCGCAAGAGAGATCGGCCTTCGCTTTCACCCGACCCGTGGCGCCATGAGTATTGGCGAGAGCGACGGCGGCCTTCCGCCCGACAGCCTTGTTGAACGGGAAGCCAGCATTCTGGAAGATTCCATTCGCGTCGTAGACGCCTTTCACGACCCGTCAGAAGGCGCGATGGTTCGTGTCGGCCTTGCCCCTTGCTCACCCTTCTCGGTCAGCCGGGACCTGATGCGTGATGCGGCTCTGTTGGCTCGCGACAAGAAGGTTATGCTTCATACCCATCTTGCGGAAAACGATGAGGACATTTCCTACTCGCAGGAAAAATTCGGCTGCCGACCGGGTCAATACGCCGAGGATCTCGGCTGGACCGGGCCGGATGTCTGGCACGCCCATTGCGTCAAACTGGATGATCGGGAAATCCGGTTGTTCGCCGGCAGCGGCACCGGCGTTGCCCATTGCCCCTGCTCCAACTGCCGGCTTGGCAGCGGCATTGCCCCTGTTCGCGCAATGCGCGACGCCCAGGTGAAGGTTGGCCTTGGTGTTGACGGTTCGGCCAGCAACGATGCCGGCAACCTGGTCCTGGAAGCGCGCCAGTCGATGCTGCTGCAACGAGTGGCCAACGGTGCGGATGCCATGTCTGCCCGCGAAGCCCTGGAAATCGCGACGCGTGGCGGAGCCGATGTTCTCAACCGGCCGGACTGCGGCCGGCTCGCCCTCGGCAAACGTGCAGATATCGCACTGTGGGATGTTTCCGGCATAGAAAGCGCGGGCAGCTGGGATCCGGCGGCCCTGCTGCTCGCCGGTCCGACACGCGTCAAACACCTGTTCGTGGAGGGCCGTCAGGTCGTCAACGACGGCCAGATCACCACAATCGACCTGCCGAGGGTGATCGAACGCCAGAACCGGCTTGCGCGAAATCTGCAACCCTGAAACGAGCTTGTCCCTGGAGACGGGGCCAGGCGCGCCGGATCAGTAAAGCCGACCGCCGATCGGAACGTCCTTGGTCGGCGACAAAAGCACCACTTCGCCATCGGCATCCGGAACGCCGAGTGTCAGCACTTCGGACATGACGGGGCCAATCTGGCGCGGCGGGAAGTTGACCACCGCCATCACCAGCTTTCCGACAAGGGTTTCCGGCGTGTAGTGTTTGGTGATCTGTGCAGAGGTTTTCTTGATGCCGATTTCCGGACCGAAATCGATCTGCATCTTGTAGGCTGGCTTGCGTGCTTCGGGAAATTCCTCGGCCTTGATAACGCGGCCGACACGCACATCCACTTTCAGGAAATCGTCAAAACTGATCTGATCGCTCACGAAAACATTCCTTTTGTTCCGCGAGCGACCATGGACGGTCAGATGACTGTTCGCAAGGCCCGGGCAGCGCTCAGGCGCCTGCCGGGGCCTCTCCGCCGAGGTCTGTGTCTTCCCGGCCACTTTCCGCCCTGTCACCGCGGCGGCCAGAGCGTTCAGATGCCTTGCGGAAGAACGACCGGATGCCTTTTGCAACGCCGTCCAGCTTGTTCAGCCGCTTCATGAAGGACGTGCCCTTGTCCAGTTCCTTGTCGAGGCGCGCCATGGTGCGCGGCATGCCTTCGTCTTCCTCGTCCAGCCAAACGCCGATGACACGGGCAAAGGCAACGGAGAGACCCTGGGCAACGACGGTTGCCTTGACCCCGGAAACATCGATCCCGGCAGCGATCAGCATCCATTTCTGCGAGCGCACTTCAAGGGCGTTGAAGTCAAGCGCAAGGGCGGGATCCTTTCGCGCCGCCTTGTGGAGCGCACGCACGGCTTCCTTGTGTTCGGCCATGGCGTCGATGCGGCTCATCAGGATGTCGAACAGACGATCGCGCGGGGGTTGGTCGCCCATATCCTCGTCGCGTTCGTCCAGAACAGCGGTGTCGATCTGTTCCAGGAAGGCGGCAACCAGCTTCAGCTTGGAGGCATAGGCGCTGCGCATTTCGGAAAGCTTGACCTTGGCCGTCTCGGCGATCAACGGCAGCGAGACGTCTTCATAAGGATGTTCCGACAACAGATCGAGAAAGGTCTTCAGGATCTTCTGCTTGGTCTTCGCGGTCGCCATTGCTGGCCCTCCTGTGTGTTTTCTGCCCTCAACATAGGATCGCAGATGCTTTCAGAAAAGGGCGGCCCGCTGCCGCAGGCTGTCGGAACGCCCCTCCAGGAACGCGGTTCTCAGGCAAATGCAGGCACCGAACAGGAACCAAACCGACTGGCACGGCGTTTCCTGAACTGACGGGCCTGAGACCGTTTACGGAGTGTCCGGAAGGACTCCCGGTCACCTTTCTCATGGCCTGTTCCGCCCGAGCGATCGGTTCCCCCACGCGAAGCCCCGTTGAAACGGAGCATCGCGCCGGTCGTCTCCGGGTGGCTTTGACAGACCTTTGCCGAGCCCCGCCCCGGGCCAAGCGCATCTTGTGAAAGGACGCCCCATGAAAACGCTTGCCGATGCTTTCGAGCATACGCTTCAGGACATCTACTACGCCGAGAAAACCATGACCAAGACCATGCCGAAACTGCAGGAAGCTGCAAACGGCAAGAAACTGAAGGATGCTATCGGTGAGCATCTGGAAGAAACGAAATCCCAGGTCAAGGTTCTGGAACAGGTCTTCAAGTCGCTCGGAAAGAAGCCGGAAGGCGAGAAGTGCGATGCCATTGAAGGCCTGATCAAGGAAACCGACGGCATCATTAGCGAGGCGAGCGGCGCGGCCAAGAACGCAGCATTGCTGGCTGCCTGCCAGGCGGTCGAGCATTATGAGATCGCCCGCTACGGGACGCTGCGCGAATGGGCGAAGGTCCTCGGCCACGATGAGGCCCACGACCTGCTGACCGGCATTCTCGATCAGGAAAAGGCGGCAAACAGCAAGCTGACCAATCTTGCCGTTTCGACCATTAACGCGCAGTAATCGCGCCATGCTGCTCGAAGGCCCTTCGGCTTTCGGGTCAGAGAACCAAAAGGCCGCCGGAGTTCCGGCGGCCTTTTGTCTGATAAAACCCGTGTTGCCGGGACGACCTCAGCCGGCCAGCTCCCGCGCGCGTTTGACGGCGGCGGCAACCGCCTCGCTCATAACCGGCTGCAATCCTTCGGCGTGCATCAGCACGTCAAGCGCAGCAGCCGTCGTGCCGTTCGGGCTGGTAACGTTCTGGCGCAGGATGGAGGGATGTTCACCGGACTGGTGCATCAGCTCGCCTGCCCCGCACACCGTGGCAACGGCCAGCTCATGAGCTATCTCTTCGGGAAGCCCGGCCTGCTTGCCCGCTTCGCTCAAGGCTTCTGCGAGGAAGAAAACATAGGCTGGGCCCGATCCACTGACACCGGTCACCAGATCGATCTGGTCTTCGCTGTCGAGCCAGACCACCTTTCCGACCGCCGACAGAAGCTTGGTGACATCGTCTCGGGAAGAAGCGGAAACTGCCTCAGTCGGATACACCGCCGTGATGCCGCGCTTGACCATGGCCGGTGTGTTCGGCATGCAGCGGCAGATCGGCACCTTGCCGAAGTATTCCTCGAATTTGGCAACCGGAGTACCAGCCGCAATCGACAGCACGAGCGTGTCGGCAGCAACGGCAGACTTCAGCCCGGGCAGGACCTGGTCCATGAGCTGTGGCTTGATCGCCACCAGCACGATGCCAGCCGTAAGGTCATCCGGGACCGAAGTCACATGGCGGATGCCGTGTTTCTTGAGGAGGGCGTCCATCTCTTCGGAAAGACGCGGGTCGCTGACCACGATGGCGGCGGGATCAATCCCTTCCGCCATCCAGCCTGATAACATTGCCCCACCCATCTTGCCGGCTCCGACAAGAAGGAAAGGCCGTTCCTTTGAAAAGCTCATGCTTCTCCTGCGGTTTCAAACAAGGCCGTATTCAACGCCTCGGCTGCCGAATGACCGGCCCAGACGACGAATTGAAAGGCTTGATAGAAACGTTCGCAGTTTTCAAGGGCATTTGTCAGCATTCCCTCGATCTGTGCCGAGGAGGCCTCCGCACCGCCCGCAAGAAGCAGCGACTGCCGGAACATCACCACGTTCTCCTTGTTCCAGAGATCGAAGTGGCCCATCCAGAGCTGTTCATTGACCAGTGCGAGCAGACGGACAACTTCCGTCTTGCGCAATTCGGTGACCTTGAGGTCAAAAGCGCAGGCAAGATGAAGGGCTTCGACTTCCTCCATCCACGAGAAGGAGACGTGGTAATCACACCAGCTCCCCTCCAGGGATATGGTGATCTCGTCTTCGTCCGACCTTTCGAACGTCCAGTCGTTCAACGCGGCGAACGTCTCGATGGTGTCAACGGGATTACCAGGTCGCTCGAGTTCAAGCTCGATGAGGCTCATGTGCCTACTCCCCTTCTGAGCCGGGGGCCTGGAACCCGATCACGATAACCGGGCGGGCCGCCGGGAAAAGTCCCATGCCGGAGGAGCAAAACGCGTCCTGTTACGGCCCTTTAGAAGGGAACCGGTTCCGTCTTGCTCCGACGAATCCCTGTTATCTTTCAGTATAGGAGCAGGATTGATTTAAGCGATACATACCAATTGAGCGAAAAAAGCCGAAACTTGTGGACGACTCAGCGGTATTTTTCATCACACTGCCCAAAATCAACGCAAACCCGCCATGTTCACGCGTCGTAATTCTGTCATCAACTATTAACAGAAAACGCTCACATCGACGTCAACAAATCGGGTTAAGCGTCTCCAGCAGCACCGGATTCCGGATTTTCGAGTTTGGCGATCCGCGATTCGAGCTCGTCGATCCGGTCCAGAGCGCGCACTGCCATCTCTTTGACCGCTTCATGCTCTTCGCGCGAAACCACGTCCATGTCGGACAGGAAACGCTCGGCCTGCGCACGGAAGGCGGTCTCCACCTCGCGGCGGGCACCCTGGGCAACACCGGCGGCGTCGGTCATCAGCTTGGCAAAATCATCGAGAAGACGGTTCGGGCCTTGGGTCATCGGACCCTCCTTGATCGGAAAAACATGCGATGGGAGAGAGGTATGAGGGAATGGCGGGAACTTCAAGGACCAATTCCGCCGCAGCCGAATTCACTATCAACAGGAGCAATCTCCCGAACCCTCTTGCGGGTAGCGCCCCACCGGCCTGACAAACCCGTGTCGGCTTGACGAGGCGGACAAGATCGCGCAAGCGTTCAGCCCGAAACCCGCCCGCGCACCATCGGAAGGTTCTGCCGTGCCGCCTGTTCTGGTTATGCCCTTTCCCGCAATCGATCCTGTACTCGTCGAATTCGGGCCCTTTGCCCTGCGCTGGTATGCGCTTGCCTATATCGTCGGCATTCTGCTGGCCTGGCGCTACATGCGTCTGCTGGTGGCCAACGACCGGCTGTGGGGTGGCATTGCCCGCCCCACACAGCTCGAGATCGACGACTTCGTGCTGTGGGGAACGCTAGGTATCATCATCGGCGGCCGCCTCGGCTACGTGCTGTTCTACAATCCTGGCTATTATATCGCCCACCCGGCCGAAGCGCTCGAGATCTGGACCGGTGGCATGTCCTTCCACGGCGGCTTTGCCGGCACCGTCATCGCGATGATCCTGTTTGCCTGGAAACGCGGCCTGTCAATCTGGACCCTGTTCGACCTTGCCGGCTGCGCGGCTCCCATCGGCCTGTTCTTCGGCCGTATCGCCAATTTCATCAATTCCGAGCTCTGGGGCCGGCCGACGGATGTACCCTGGGCCGTGGTTTTTCCGAACGGCGGACCGGATCCCCGTCATCCAAGCCAGCTCTATGAAGCCGCGCTCGAAGGCATCGTGCTGTTTCTGGTTCTGATGGTGCTCAGCCGGCGCTTCAAGCTTTTGCAAAAGCCCGGCTTTCTTGCCGGTGCCTTTGCCTTCGGCTACGGCATCGCCCGGTCGATAGCAGAACTCTACAGGGTTCCGGATGCCCATATCGGCTATCTGAGCGGCTTTCTCACCATGGGCATACTGCTGTCCGTACCGATGATCCTGGCGGGTCTCGCAACCATGATATGGGCCGCCCGGCGCCGGACCGGAGCAACCGCGGCGTGACGGGACTGAAAGACAGGATCAAGGCACGGATCGAAACCGAGGGCCCGCTTTCGGTCGCACAATACATGTCTGTTTGCCTCGGGGACCCGGACGCCGGCTACTACATGACGCGCGAACCGTTCGGCACCGCGGGCGATTTCGTCACAGCACCCGAAGTCAGCCAGATGTTCGGCGAACTCGTCGGGGCAACCTGCCTGTCCGCCTGGCAGGCGCTTGGAGAGCCCGCGAAATTTCAGCTGGTCGAACTTGGGCCTGGTCGCGGCACACTGATGTCCGACCTCTTGCGGATGGCAGCCCTGCGTCCTGCCTTTGTGAAGGCGGCTCGCCTGAACCTGGTTGAGACCAGCCAGCGACTGAGGGACATGCAGTCAGCGGCTCTGAAGCGCGGTCCGTTGAAACCGCAATTTCGCGATCGGTTCCAGGACGTTCCGGACGGCCCGCTGATCCTGGTTGCCAACGAGTTTTTCGACGCCCTGCCGATCCATCAGTTCGTCAAGACCGAACACGGCTGGCAGGAACGCCAGATCGGGCTTTCGCAGCACGAAGAGCTGATCTTCGGTGTCGGCACCGCCCGTCTGCCCGAAGACGCTGTACCCGCTGGCCTTTCCACTGCACCGGACGGCACGATCTTCGAAACCCAGCCTGCAGCCAATGCGATCGCCGAAGAAATCGGCCGGCGGATTGCAGATAGCGGCGGTGCAGCACTCTTCATTGACTACGGGTATCTGAAGACTGCTGCTGGCGACACGCTGCAAGCACTTTACAGGCACGCCTATGACGACGTCCTGGCTCATCCGGGAGAAGCGGATCTGACCGCCCATGTGAATTTCGAGGCATTGGCGGCGGCCGCAGTGCGGGCGGGCGCCCGCGCTCTTGCGCCGCTGACCCAGGGCGAATTCCTGCTTCGCACCGGTCTTCTGGAACGGGCAGGTACCCTTGGTGCGGGTAAAACCCACAGCGAACAGGAGGCGATCCGCGATGCCGTCGAACGGCTGGCCGCGCCTGACCAGATGGGGGATCTTTTCAAGGTGCTCGCTGTGACGAATTCCGGAAATTCGTTTCCCCCGTTTGACAGCGCGTCCTGAACACCCCAAGGATCAGTCGCTGGCGTGGCGAATCCCCTCCCCTCAGGAGCCCTGAATGAAAATTGAAGCAGACGTCTTGAAGCTGGATGGCATCCGGCACGGCTTCTTCACCCGCCAGGGCGGCGTTTCCGGCGGCATCTACACCAGCCTCAATATCGGTCTCGGTTCGGACGATGAGCGCAGCAGCGTTCTTGAAAACCGCGACCGGGTTGCCGGCCAGCTCGGCATTGGTGCCGATCGCCTGGTGTCCCCCTATCAGATCCACTCCGCCGACGTGATCACTGTCAGCGCACCGTTCGCACAGGATGCGGACCGCAAGGCCGATGCCCTGGTCACGGCCACACCGGGCCTTGCCATCGGCATCGCGACGGCAGATTGCGGCCCGCTTCTGTTTGCGGATACCAAGGCGGGTGTCATCGGCGCTGCCCATTCAGGCTGGAAAGGCGCCGTTACCGGCATCTTGCAGAATACGGTTGCCGCCATGGAAGCTCTCGGCGCGACCAGAACCAACATCACGGCCGTGCTGGGTCCGACGATTTCGCAGGGCGCCTATGAGGTCGGCCCCGAATTCAAGGAACGTTTCCTTCAGGAACACCCGGACAACACCCGCTACTTCAAGCCTTCGGAACGGGCAGAGCACTTCATGTTCGACCTGCCCGCCTTCATTACGGACAAGCTTCAGGCTCTTGGACTGGGGGCTGTTGCCGACCTGGCACTGTGCACCTATGCCGATGAAGACCGCTTCTTCTCCTACCGCCGGACGACCCATCGCAAGGAACCGGATTACGGCCGCCAGATCAGCGCGATTGCACTTTTGTGAGGACCAACCATGGCACTTCATTTTTCCGATGCCGAGTTTGAAAGCCGCTTTGACAAGCTGAAAGCCGCCATGGAGGCGCAGAAGCTGGATGCCATGCTGCTCTTCGCCCAGGAGAGCATGTACTGGCTGACCGGCTACGATACCTTCGGTTTCTGCTTCTTCCAGTGCCTCGTGGTGACGAAGGAAGGACGCCGGGTACTCCTCACCCGATCTGCCGACGAACGCCAGGCCAAGCACACCTCGAACATCGAGGACATCCGCATCTGGATCGACCGCGGATCCGCCAGCCCGGTGCTGCAGCTGAAGGAACTGCTGTTCGACATGGACCTGCTCGGCTGCAAGCTGGGCGTTGAATACGACACACAGGGCATGACCGGCAAAATAGCGCTGAAGCTGAACGAGGAACTTACAAGTTTCGCCGATGTCAGCGATGCCTCGCCCCTGATCCCCGACCTTCGTGCGGTGAAAAGCGCCGAGGAAATCGTGTATGTGCGCAAGGCCGCGGAGCTGGCGGACAAGGCCTTTTATGCGGCAATGGATGAAATCCACCCCGGAGCCGACGAGGGCCGCATCCTGGCTGCGATGCAGGGCGCCATTTTTGAAGGTGGCGGCGATTACCCCGGCAACGAGTTCATCATCGGCTCCGACCGCGACGCTCTCCTGTGCCGTTACAAGGCAGGTCGCCGGAACCTGTCCGAACAGGACCAGCTGACACTGGAATGGGCAGGCGCCTACCGCCACTACCATGCCGCACTGATGCGCACGGTGGTGATCGGCACGCCGACGGACCGGCATCTGGAGATGTACACCGCCGCACGCGAAGCACTGGCCGCTGTTGAAACACAGCTCGTTCCCGGCAAGACATTCGGCGATGTTTTCGACGCTCATGCGGAACGGGTGGACGCTCATGGCCTGATGCCGCACCGGCTGAACGCCTGCGGTTATTCCCTGGGTGCCAGGTTCACACCAAGCTGGATGGACATGCCGATGGCGTACCGGGCCAATCCGGCCGAGGTAAAGCCCGACATGGTCATCTTCATGCATATGATCCTGATGGATTCCAACTCCGGAACCGCCATGACGCTCGGCCAGACCTATCTGACCACGACCGGAACGCCAGAGTGCTTGTCCAAGCTGCCTCTCGACCTGCCGGTCAAGTCAGGCTAAACCAGTTTCAACCTTGCGGCCCGGTTCGCGTTTCGCGTTTCCGGCAGGGCCGCTGCCACGACGATATCGACCGCGAGAGCCAAGCGTCTCCATGACAGACAAGACCACCCAACAATCCATTTCTTCCCGGCGCCTGTTGGCGGTTCTACTGCTTGGAGCAGGGCTTGCAGCCTGTCAGGCTGCTCCACAGCCCCCTACTCCGATCTCGACCACTGTCACCGCGCCGACGATCGCCGGTCAAGTCGACCCGGAAGAAGGCATCACCTTCGCGTTCGAACCGTTTACCGGCGCACCGGGCAACATTGCCGACGAGCTTTCCGAAATGATCGGCTCCGAAGCCCGCAAACAGGGCATCACGCTGGTGCGCCGCATCGGCGCGGCCGCCACCTACCGGGTCAATGGCTATCTGTCGGCCACCGGGCAGCCTTCCAACGGCACGGTCTTCTACGTTTTCGACATCGTCGACAGCTCTGGTCGCCGCGTGAAGCGAATCTCCGGAACGGAAGATACCGGCGGAGCCTCGGGCGACCCATGGCAGGCTGTCAGCTCCGGCACGCTGTCGCGCATTGCCAATCGCTCGATGGTGGAAATCAAGGCCTGGCTCAACCGATAATGAATTGCTTTGACGGGTAATTCCGGCGTGGCGTCACAAAAAATAAAAAAAAGCGGGCGTCAGGCACGAACGCCTGTTGTGGTCCGGTTGCTTGGTTGTTACAACGCCGCCGCCTGCCGAGGGTTTCCGAGCGAGGCTCCCGGCACCCGGCACATGACTTAAGACCTAGGCCTTTCCGCGTGTTTGCAAGGCACAACCTGTCTGCAAAACCGCCGTCGCACCAGAAGGACTTGCGGCTCATGAAGATCGTCGCGGGCAATTCCAACCGAGCCCTGGCTGAGGAAATATCCAAATACCTGGATGCCCCTCTCGCCAAATGCCAGGTCCGGCGGTTTGCCGACCAGGAAATCTTCGTAGAAATCCAGGAAAACGTACGCGGCGAAGATGTATTCGTCGTCCAGCCGACCAGCTATCCGGCAAACGACCACCTTATGGAGCTGCTCATCATCATCGATGCGCTCCGCCGGTCCTCTGCCCGCCGCATCACCGCGGTCATTCCGTATTTCGGCTACGCCCGGCAGGATCGCCGCGCCTCCGGCCGAACCCCGATCTCGGCAAAGCTGGTGGCCAATCTCATTACCGAAGCCGGTGCCGACCGCATTCTAACCCTGGATCTCCACGCCGGTCAGATCCAGGGTTTTTTCGATATCCCGACAGACAACCTGTTCGCAGCGCCCGTCATGACGCGCGACATCAAGGAACGCTACGCGACCGACAATGTCATGGTCGTGTCTCCGGATGTCGGCGGCGTGGTGCGCGCCCGTGCACTTGCCAAGCGCATCGAAGCTCCGCTCTCCATCGTCGACAAGCGTCGCGACAAGCCCGGGGAATCGGAAGTCATGAACATCATCGGTGATGTCAAAGGCTATGACTGCATCCTGGTCGACGACATCGTCGACAGTGGCGGCACGCTCTGCAACGCTGCCGAAGCCCTGTTGTCCAAGGGCGCACAGTCGGTAACGGCCTATATCACTCACGGCGTTCTGTCCGGTGGTGCCGTTGCCCGCGTGACCTCTTCCAAGCTGAAGGAGCTGGTCATCACCAACTCCATCGAACCGACTGCCGCCATCACGGCTGCAGCCAACATCCGTGCAATCTCGATTGCCCCGCTGATCGGCGAAGCAATCAACCGCACGGCACTGGAAAAGTCGGTTTCCAGCCTCTTCAGCTGATCGCCGAAACGTCGACTGCTCAAGACGCCCGGCCCGTGCCGGGCGTTTTTGCGTTCAGCCCACATTTTTCTGCGAGACTTGCCTTTTCCACGATTGCCGCATTGCTCGCCGCCGTAAAATTGCGGCCACGCCCGAGCCGGCGGGAGGGAATCGGAGCCGGATGCCGGCAGCCACAGGTTTTGCAGCCGGGACCTTGTAACCGCTCCTTCGGGCCGCATTCACGCCGACACCGGACGGGTAGTTTCCACCCCTCACAACCAGTCCGCGCCAAGCTTCACAAATTTTCCCAATTGTTCAAAAAATTTGCCGCCGAAGCTCCTGCCCAGCTTGTGAGCACGCATATTTTGTGGTCATCTAAGTCTGCACAAGGTCTTTTCCAGGGGATTTCAGATGCTCACTTCCAAACCATTTTCCAGGGCCCGCAGGGCCATGTTGACGGCCGCTCTGGCTGTCACAGTATCGGCAGGACTGTCCATTCCTTCCGCCAATGCCGCCGACCCGGTCAAGGTCGCAGCGATCTACACCGTTCCGGTCGAACAGCAGTGGGTCAGCCGCATCGACAAGGCGCTGAAAGCCGCCCAGGAACGCGGTGAAATCACCTACACCTTCTCCGAAAACGTTGCCAACACCGACTATGAGCGTGTCATGCGCGAATACGCCGAACAGGGCATGGATCTGGTGGTTGGCGAAGCATTCGCCGTCGAGCGCGCCGCACGCAAGGTGGCTGCGGAATATCCGGACACGGCTTTCCTGATGGGGTCGTCCTTTGGACCGGCTCAGCCGAACTTTGCCGTCTTCGACAACTGGATCCATGAGCCGAGCTATCTCTCCGGCATGATCGCCGGCGCTACCACCAAGTCGAATGTCATCGGCATGGTTGGCGGCTACGCCATTCCCGAAGTGAACCGCCTGATGAACGCCTTCATGGAAGGCGCAACCTCCGTGAACCCGGACGTGAAGTTCCTCGTGACCTTCATCAACTCCTGGTACGACCCGCCCAAGGCCAAGGAAGCTGCCTTCGCGATGATCGACAAGGGTGCGGACATTCTCTACGCAGAGCGCTTCGGCGTTTCCGATGCGGCCAAGGAAAAGGGCATTCTGGCGATCGGCAACGTGATCGACACGGCAAGCGACTATCCGGGCACCATCCTGTCCTCCGCGCTGTGGCACATGGAACCGACCATCGACAAGGCGATCGGCCTTGTTGCCAGCGACACCTTTGAACCTGCCGATTTCGGCCCCTACAGCTTCATGTCCTACGGCGGCGGCAGCTTCGTTGTGGACGAAAGCCTTGCTCCTGCCGACGCGGTTTCCGCGGCAAAGGCCAAGGAGCAGGAAATCCTCGACGGCCTGTTCCGCGTCAATGTGAACGACAGCGAACCGAAATCCACCATGTAGGCTTTCGCCTGCCACGTCCGGCGGTCACAATGACCGCCGGCGTTTCCCGGCCGCGGGGTTCAAGCGCGGCATTCATTCTTTTCCCGGGGGGATCATATGGCAGGTCCGGCACAGGACGCTGGTGTCGTGCTGCGATTGGACGGCATCACCAAGCGCTTCGGCGCTCTGACGGCCAATGGCGACGTATCGCTCGATTTGAAACAGGGCGAGATCCTTGCCCTTCTCGGCGAGAACGGCGCTGGCAAGACCACCTTGATGAACATCCTTTTCGGGCACTACGTGGCCGACGAAGGCCAGGTCATGGTTTCGCCGGACGGCTCCGGCTTGAGCGAACTGGAACCAGGCTCGCCGCATGCCGCGCTCCAGGCCGGCATAGGCATGGTGCACCAGCACTTCACCCTTGCCGAAAACCTGAGCGCGCTCGACAACATCCTTCTGGGCACGGAACGGCTTGCCGCGCTTTCCTCTTCCCGGGCGCCTGCCCGCCGCAAACTGGAAGAGCTGATGGCCCGCTCCGGCCTGACGGTTTCCCTCGACGCTCGCATTTCCCAGCTTTCCGTCGGCGAAAAACAGCGGGTGGAAATCCTGAAGGCGCTCTACCGCGATGCCCGCGTGCTGGTTCTGGACGAACCGACCGCTGTGCTGACACCCCAGGAATCCGACACTCTGTTCGCGACCTTGAAAAAGCTGGCCGACGACGGGCTCGGCATCATCTTCATCTCGCACAAGCTGGCGGAAGTCCTTGCCTCTTCGCACCGGGTCGCCGTGCTGCGCGGTGGCCGCAAGGTGGCCGACCTGCCGACAGCCGAATGCGACCGGCGCAAGCTGGCCGAGTTGATGGTCGGCCATGCCATTGTCGAGACTATGCGGTCCCCTGGCACACCGGGCGCACCGCTTTTCGTCTTGAACAAGGCCTCCGCCGGACATGGCCGCGATGCCTTGCACGCGGTCGACCTCACACTGAAATCCGGTGAAATCCTTGGCATTGCAGGGGTTTCGGGTAACGGCCAGACGACGCTTGCACGGGTCATTTCCGGTCTGGAACCGCTCACCCAAGGATCCATGACGCTGGAAGGCACGGTGATCGGCCACGCAAGTGCCCGAACCATGATCGACAACGGCCTTGCCCGCATACCCGAAGACCGTCACCACGACGGCATTGTCGGAGCGATGAGCGTTTCGGAAAACCTTGCCATCGAAGCCATCCGCAAACCGGAAAACCAGCGCCTCGGTCTGCTGCGGTTCTCCGCCATGCGGGAGCGGGCGCGCAACCTGATCAAGGCTTACGATATCCGCTGCCAGAGCGAGGACAGCCCGGCGCGGCTGCTGTCGGGTGGCAATATCCAGAAGATCGTACTGGCCAGAACCCTTGAAACCGTTCCAAAGGTGGTGCTGGCCGCCCAACCCTCGCGCGGGCTGGACGTCGGCGCCACGTCCGATGTTCACAAGCGCCTGCTGGCGGCTCGCGACCGCGGGGCCGGTGTCATCCTGATCTCGGAGGATCTTGACGAACTCATGCGCCTTTCCGACAGGATCGCCGTGATCCACCGCGGGCATCTGTCCGAAGCCGAACCGAGCGAGACGCTGGACCGCGGCTCTCTCGGCCTCAGGATGGCCGGACACAATGCGGAGGACGCAGCATGATCCGCTTCGAACCGCGTGGCCCTTCCTCCGTTTCCCGTATGCTGGGTGTATCGATTGCCGCGGCTGTTGCTGCCCTGGTGCTTGCCGCCATCCCCATGGCCTTTGCCGGCTTGTCGGTGTTCGAGGCCTACAGCCTCATGGCCAAGGGCGCCTTCGGCTCACTCTTTGCCTTCACCGAAATGCTGACAAGGGCGACACCGCTGATCCTCACCGGCCTGGCGGCAGCCGTCGCCTTCCGGGCCAAACTCTGGAACATCGGCGCGGAAGGCCAGCTTTATGCCGGCGCCCTTGCGGCGGTTGCCGTCGGTACCGGTGTCATTTCCGCGCCGCCCTACCTTCTCATTCCCATGGTGATCGTTGCCGGTGCGCTCGCCGGAGGGCTGGTCATGCTTGGTCCAACCCTTTTGAAAACCCGGCTTGGCGTCGATGAAGTCGTCACCACCTTGCTGCTGAACTTCATCATCCTGCTTTTCGTGCAGATGATGCTGGAAGGCCCGATGAAGGACCCCATGGGCATGGGCTGGCCACAGTCAGAACCCATCCTCGATGAAGCGGCCTTGCCCAAGCTGATGGACCGGATGCGCATTCACTGGGGTCTTGTCATCGCCCTCGTTTCATCGCTCGGCGTCTATTTCCTCTTGAAACGCACCGTCTGGGGTTTCGAAATCCGCGCGGTTGGCGAGAACGCCGCTGCCGCCCGTCACGCCGGCATTCCGGTCACCGCAACCTTCATCCGCGTCGGTCTTCTGTCCGGCGCGCTGGCAGGGCTCGCCGGCGTTGGTGAAGTTGCCGGTCTGAAAGGCTATCTGACCGCTGACCTATCACCCGGTTTCGGCTACTCCGGCATCGTTGTCGCCATGCTTGCCGGGCTCTCCCCGGCCGGTGTCGTTCTGGCAGCTCTCTTCATCGCCAGCATCTTTGTAGGGGCCGATTCCATGTCCCGTGCCACCGGTGTCTCCAACTATCTGGCAGACCTGATCGTCGCCATGGCGCTGTTGTGCGTCCTGGTCTCCGGTCTGTTCCTGCGCTTCAAGATCCGCTTTGTCGGCAGCCAGGCAAACCCGGAGGCGGCAGAATGACCGAGATCCTCGACATTCTCATCTCCGCCAACTTCTGGGCGGCCGCGCTCCGCATCGCGACCCCGCTGATCTTCGGCGTCATCGGAGCGCTTGTTTGCGAACGCGCCGGCGTCCTCAACCTCGGCATCGAAGGTATCTTCACCGCCGGTGCCATGGCCGGCTGGATGGCGGTCTGGCTCGGCGCAGGCCTGTGGGGCGGCGTTCTGGTCGCGGCGATGGCCGGAGCCTTCTTCGGACTGATCCATGCCATTCTGACCGTGCCTCTCGGGCTCTCTCAGCACGTCTCGGGCATTGGCGTGACGCTGTTTGCCACTTCGCTCAGTTATTTCATCTACCGGACGGCCCTGCCGGATGTCTCGTCACCGCCCCGGATCGAGGCTTTCAAGCCGCTCGACATTCCGGGCCTGAGTGACCTGCCGTTCCTCGGGCCAGCCCTGTTCCAGCAGACGCCCCTGACCTTCCTCGGCCTGCTGTTGGTCGCGGTCACGGCCTATGTGCTCTACCGAACCCCGCTCGGCCTGGCCATTCAGGCGGTCGGCGACAATCCGGCTGCCGTGGAATCGCAAGGCCTCTCGGTCTATGCGATCCGCATCGGGACGGTGGTTGCGGGCTCCGCGATCATGGCGCTTGGCGGCGCCTTCCTGACCATGTCGGCCTTCGACGCGTTTTTCTTCGGCATGGTCAACGGCCGTGGCTGGATCTGCATCGCCCTGACGGTGTTCGCCTCCTGGCGACCCGGCAAGGCCCTGATCGGCGCTCTGCTCTTCGGGGCTTTTGATGCCTTCCAGGTGCGTCTTCAGACCGAGGTCGGCAGTTTCATTCCCGGCCAGGTGTTCCTGATGATGCCGTATCTGCTTTCCATCGCCGCACTGATTGTCGTTGCCCGCCGGGCAGACTATCCAAGGGCCCTTCTTGTGCCCTACTTCCGTGGTCAACGCTGAGACAGTCCCATGAGTTTCGATCTCCTCGTCAAGAACGCCAACCTGCCCGACGGCCGCCACGGCATCGACATTGCCTGCCGGAACGGCCGTATCGAGGCTGTGGAAGCCGGGATCACGGCGGACGCCGGCCAGGTGATCGATGCTGGCGAACACCTCGTGTCGCCACCATTTGTTGACAGCCACTTCCACATGGATGCGACGCTGTCGCTCGGCCTGCCGCGCATGAACCGCAGCGGCACGCTGCTGGAAGGCATCGCGCTTTGGGGAGAACTGAAGGAGATCCTGACCGTCGATGCCGTTGTCGAGCGCGCCCTGAGATATTGCGATCTGGCCGTCTCGCAGGGGCTGCTGGCGATCCGCACCCATGTGGATGTGTGCGACGACAGGCTGACGGGCGTCAAAGGCCTGCTGGAAGTGCGAGAGAAGGTGAAGGACTACATCGACCTGCAACTGGTCGCCTTCCCCCAGGACGGGCTCTACCGCTCTGCCACCGCCGAGAAGAACCTTCTGACGGCACTCGACATGGGCGTCGACATCGTCGGCGGCATTCCGCATTTCGAGCGCACCATGGACGACGGTGCCCGGTCGGTCGCGCGGCTGTGCGAAATCGCGGCAGAACGCGGTCTGATGGTCGACATGCACTGCGACGAGACCGACGATCCGATGTCACGTCACATCGAGACGCTCGCCTATCAGACCCAGCACCTCGGGCTGCAGGGCCGCGTTGCCGGATCGCATCTGACGTCCATGCATTCCATGGACAATTACTACGTCTCCAAGCTGTTGCCGCTGATCGCCGAAGCGGAAGTGCATGCCATTGCGAACCCGCTGATCAACATCACGCTGCAGGGCCGGCACGACACGTATCCCAAGCGCCGCGGCCAGACCCGTGTTCCGGAGATGCGGTCCTACGGCATCAATGTCGCCTTCGGCCACGACTGTGTGATGGACCCCTGGTACTCGATGGGCTCCGGCGACATGCTGGAGGTCGCCTCCATGGGGCTTCACGTTGCCCAGATGACCAGCCGCGACGCCATCCGTTACTGCTACGACTGCGTCACCGCGCATCCGGCCAAGGCGATGAACCTGGACGGGTACGGTCTGGACAAAGGCTGCAAGGCGGATTTCGTGTTGCTGCAGGCCCGCGACACGATCGAGGCCATTCGCCTGAAGGCAACGCGCCTTGCGGTCGTCAAGTCCGGCAAGGTGATCGCAACAACCCCGGCCCGGCAGGCGCAACTCACCCTCTCCGGACGTCCGGCCCAGGTCGACCCGGCCTCCTACGCTCCGCACGAGGGCTGACCGTTTTTCCAAGTTCGCCCCCTGCGCCTCAGAGCCCCCTTCCCCCGTCATGCCATGGCTCGACCATGGCATCCACGCCGTTTCCCTGCCCCAGTCACGGCCTAGGAACCCAGCCCGGTCATGGCATGGATTGCCGGGACGAGCCCGGCAATGACGCGGTGAGTGGTTGGTGCTGATGCGGTTCAGTTCCCGGTCAATTTTCCCGGCAGGCTGAGATCGCCGGAGGCAACGTCGAAGACGTCGACGACGCACAGCAGTGGGGCGTGGACGTTCTGGTTCACCCGCAGGGCCGACGTGACGCCGTCATACGACAGGGTCTCAACAGTGCTTTCATCGGCAAAGGCCACGTTGAGGGTAATTTCCTCTGCCTCCAACACGGGTGAAAATCCAGGGCTGTCGATGTAGATCGGCAGGCCCGGCCAGGTGGCCGGCATCTTCGGGTTGGTGTCAGCGGGAATATCCTGCACGGAGAGTGCGCCGGCACCGCAGGCCTCGTTCGGTGTCAGCACCACCCAGTGCGAGTGCCAATTCGCGCCATCGTTCAGAAGGTCGCCGTCGCCGTCTTCATCAAAAAGCGGTGTGTCGTCGAAATCCGGATGGCTGGTAGCCACCAGCGCAAGGATGCCGTTCCCCCCTTCAAACCCGACCGTTTCCGGTTTCAGTGACGTTGGCCAGACATAGGACTGCACCGGCGCCCCTGCGAGCGCACCGTTTGCCTCCGGCACGCTCGCACCGGCCGTTCCCTTCAGTGTCATGTGGAAGGTTACGACACGCCCCTTGCGGTGCACATGGGCGGCCAGGATGTCGTAGTTCGGGTCGATCTCCTGGTTTTCCGGCGACAGGATTGCTCCCGTCTGGTGGAGCGCATGATTACCGCCTGCAAATGCCACAGTCGGCAGGGCAATTGCCGACACTCCGGCAGTCAGAACGGCTAGGGAAATGGATTTGTACATCGGCTTTCTCCTTGATTGAGGACGCAGTCTTATTAGTAGCGAGTCGAAACTATTGCAAGTTTAATTTCGACTCGCTACATAGAGAGCATGTTTGCTCCAACCGACACACAGACCATTCGCGACCTGATCGACCGGTTGACGCGTCTTGCCGCTGCCGAGGAGTGGAATGGGCCTTTGAACCCGTCACAATTTGCTGCGCTCAACTATCTTGCCCGGGCAAACCGCTTTTCACGCGCGCCCTCGCACGTCGCCGATTTTCTGGCAACGACACGCGGCACGGCTTCGCAAACCCTCAAGGCACTTTCCCGCAAGGAGCTGATCGCCGAAACGCGTTCGGAGGAAGACAAGCGCAGCATTCGTTATGACGTCACCCAGGCAGGCCGGGACCTGCTGCAGGACCCTTCGTCTCTGGAGAATGTCATCAACGCCTTGCCGCCGAACGTCGCCGCGTCTCTGGCCTCGTCCCTGAAAGCACTTGTCCTGACGATGCTGCATCAGCGCGGTGGCCGCTCGTTCGGTCTCTGCCGCACCTGCCGCCATCACGAGGCAAGGGAAACGGGGGGCTATTGCAAGCTGCTCAACGTGCCGCTCTCGCCTGTCGATGCCGCACAGCTCTGTCACGAACACACACCAGCCGAAAGCCATCAGCCATGACCGCCAAAGCCCGTATCGTCTCCCTCTTCACCGGAGAGCCAGAACACCGTTGGGAGGGCAAGGAGCCGTCTGCCATCCGCAAGACCCGCGCAGATGGTATCCTCCAGGTCAGCTCCACCGGCATCACCACCGACCGTCAGGCGGATCTTTCCGTACATGGCGGACCGGAAAAGGCACTGCATATCTATCCATCGGAGCATTATGCCCACTGGCGGGACGCCTTTCCGGAAAAGGCGGAAATCTATCAGCCAGGCGGTTTCGGCGAGAACATCGCTTCAGAAGGCTTTACCGAGGAAGACCTGTGCATCGGCGACATCCTGTCGGCGGGCACGGTCCGCATGCAGATTTCCCAGGGCCGCCAGCCCTGCTGGAAGCTGAACATGCATACAGACAACCCTACGCAGGCAGCCCATTTCCAGAAGACAGGCCGAACCGGCTGGTATTTCCGGGTGCTGCAGGAAGGGTCGTTTCAGGCAGGCGACGAGTTGACCGTCGTTGAACGCCCCTGCCCTGACTGGAACCTGCGCGAGGTGATCCACGCCCGGTTCAACCCTCGGCTGGATCCGGCGGTGGCAAAGGCTCTGTCAGAACTTGAAGAGCTGGCTGAACCCTGGCGTGTCTCCTTCGCCAAAAAAGCCGACCCGGCCTTTCAGGAAGACACATCGAAAAGGCTCAACGGATAGGTCAGGCACCTTTCGGCGGCAGTGTCAAAGCATTGGCGATGGCAAGATCCAGCCAGTTTTGCAGAACTTCGTCGGTGCAATCGTCCTCACCGACGAAGAACATGCCACTCAACATGCGCCCGCCCTGTACGATCGGTTCAGCACCCGGCAGTGCCAGCCCGGCAGCATGGCTGGACTTGCCAAGACGGAAGATGAAACGCCGTTCGCCCTCCCTGGTGCGGTCGGCACCCGCGATCATGTGGCCATGCAGCAGAAAGCACATCGCGCCCATCATCCTTTTTTCGCTGATGCCTGCCCTGTTTCCAAGCGCCTCGCGCAAGCGGTCGTTGAGGTCTTCATCGATGGCCATTGGGTCGATTCTTTCAGACAGGGAAGGTCAGAAAAACGGGTTCGGACAGCAGGAGACACACCCGCACAGAGGACCGCAGCCTCTTCCGGATGAGCCAATCGGTCAACCGGAAGGTTCAGCAAATCTGTGTTACAGACCGGTTTGCAGGTGACCAGCTTGAAATTTCCGCAGTTCCCTGCGACAAACGAGCGACTGCGGACTTGCACTTTCCTTGCGCTTTGGGTATATCCGCGCTCGCGCCTGCACCCCTGGAGGAGGCGCTTCTGGACCGATCCCGGACAACATGAGTCTTCTGGCACGGTGGTTCGCCGGTCCGTTACCTATACACTCGAAGGAGTTTTGCCATGGCTGCCAGCTATGAGCTGAAGGCGTCGGCACGGGACCGGGTGGGCAAGGGGGCCGCACGGGCACTGCGTCGCGAAGGCCTTCTCCCTGCCGTGATCTACGGCGACAAGAAACAGGCACTGCCGATCACCATTCCGGTGAAAGAAACCACCATTACCCTGCACAAGGGTGGTTTCCTTACACACATCGGTATCATCGATGTGGACGGCGAAAAGCATCAGGTTATTGCCAAGGATTTCCAGCTGCACCCGGTACGCGACGACGTCATGCACGTCGACTTCCTGCGCGTTGCCAAGGGCTCCACGCTGACGGTTGAAGTTCCGGTTCACTTCCTGAACGAAGAAACCTGCCCGGGCATCAAGAAGGGCGGCGTCCTGAACATTGTTCGCCACACCGTCGAAATGACCGTTCCGGCCGACAACATTCCGGAAGCTCTCGAAATCGACTTGGCCAAGGCACAGCCGGGCGACAGCCTGCACATTTCCGCAGTTAAGCTGCCGGAAGGCTGCCAGCCGACCATCACCGATCGCGATTTCACCATCGCCACGATCGCTGCTCCGGCCGGTATGAAAGAGACCGACGACGAAGCTGAAGCAGAAGAAGGTGAAGGCGAAGCTGAATAAGCTGCAGCCTTGCTTTAAAAATCGGGAGGCGGCCTCCGCCTCCCTTCTCCTTGCGGGAAAACTTGCAGAGCAGCCGCCATCGGCTGCTTTTTCGTTTCAGGATTAGCCAGCCGGTCTGCATTGCGCTACATGCAGCCGCTCTACCTTGAAAGGCACACCATGAAATTGATCGTCGGCCTGGGCAATCCGGGCGCCAAATACGAAGGCAATCGGCACAATATCGGTTTCATGGCCGTTGATGAGATCCATCGCCGCCACTCCGGCTTCCAGCCCTGGAAAGCCCGTTTTCAAGGTCAGGTTTCCGAAGGCCGCCTCGGCTCGGAAAAGGTCCTGCTGCTGAAACCCAGCACCTACATGAACGAATCCGGCCGCTCTGTCGGCGAAGCCATGCGGTTCTACAAGATCGAGCCGGCAGACATTGTCGTCATCTACGACGAACTCGACCTGCCGCCTGCGAAATTCCGCATGAAGATCGGCGGCGGCCACGGCGGCCACAACGGCCTGAGATCAATCACGGCGCATATCGGCGAAAGCTACCGCCGGCTGCGCCTCGGCATCGGTCATCCGGGCGACAAGAAGCTGGTGTCCAACTACGTCCTGGGTGATTTCGCAAAGGCCGATCGGGACTGGCTGGAGCCGCTCCTGATGGAAGTCGCCGATCAGGCTCCGTTGCTGGCCGAAGGCAAGGACAGCCAGTTTGCCAACAAGTTGACCCTGGCCCTGGAGCCCGAAAAGGCACAGCGCAAGGGCAAGAGCCAGGACGGCAAGGTAAAGGATGGCACGACCGGAGCCGCCAAGGCCATTGCTCCCGGACAGGGCACCCCCGCACCAGCCAAACCCAAGGGCCAGAGCCATATCCGCCAGGCCCGGCAAGGCAAGTCGGTCAACTTGCCCAAGTCAGGGCCCATGGCTGACATGCTGAAGAAGCTGCTTGGCGGCGGCGACTGAGGACGGTCCCTCCAAGTACACCAGCGCAACCGGGCTGCCTGTAATTGGCGGTCAGGACAGCGGCTGAACGTTGATGATCTCCACACGCCTGTTGCGGCCGCTGGCCGGATCGCCCGGATCGACTGGACGGCTTTCGCCGTAGCCCACCGGCACAAGCCGTTCACGGGGGATCGTATAGAACGCTGCCAGAAACTCCGCGACCATGAAGGCCCTTCGTTTCGACAGGTCCAGATTATAGGCCGACGTGCCGCGCAGGTCCGTGTGCCCGGCGATCTGGAAACGCATGTTCCTGAGCCGCGGATCCTGCAAGGCCTGTCCGAGCGCCTGCAACGTCAGAATGCCGTCGTTGGTCAGTGAGGCGGAATCGAACTCGAAATTGACCGTCAGATTGATGCGCGGCAGCTCCACTTCCGGCGGCAACTGGCCCTCGATGCTGATCCCTCGAAACGGGTGCGGTTCCTGCTTTCGCATGGACCGGGATTTCGGCGCGCCGGCGTCTGGCAACAACGCGTTGATGATCTGATCCGGCGTGACGGACTGGGCGGAGGCGCCGGCTGGCAGCATCATGGGGACCAGCAGCGCCAGAACGGGTGCCAATGCCAGGCGGGCGGTCGCAAATTCGATAAGAAAGCGCATGTCGAAACCTTTGAGTGTCACTCTTCCCGGATCGTCAAATGAAGGACGGCTGCAGAAATCTCACGTGGCAGGCTCATTTCGTCCGGCCGGTCCGCCATCCCTGCCCGCAATGCCGTCAGGAAATATCTGTCGTCCGCGGTACCGGCGCCGCCTTCAGCGCTCACAGGCATGGAGAATTGCCCGGATCCGCCGTTTTCCAGTTCTTCCAGTTGGATGACGGGGCTATGAGCTGCAATCACGATAATGGCTTCCGATCCGGCAGGTGGCTGCACGGTGAATTTCTGACGCCCCTGCCGGCCATCGCCATAGACGAAACGGTCGCCGAATTGCACCTGCTGGCGCACAGGACCGCGACGCGGCAAGAGGTTCACCACAGTGCCGTCGGCCTGCAGATAGACGATGTAGAGAAACGAGGCGAAATCCGGTGCGGTCACCTCGAAGGCCAGCGAATCTCCGTAGCGTAGATCCGCGCTGCCTCCCAGGAGCCGAATGCGCGGTCGCGAAGGTTCCGCCAGTGGCCGGGCTAGGGTCTTCAGGGCTTCGCACACGGGCCAGGGCCTGACATCGATTTTCTGAAGCTGCTCGGGCGGAAACTCCGCTTCCAGTTTCCGGAGCGCTTCCTGTGTGCTCACGAAACCGGCGAGCAGCGGCATGCCGTCCGGCGTATCCTCGCTCACGTAAAGGCTGCTGCAGCTATCCCCCGCAAAGGCCACCTCATTGTCCCGGTCGGTTCTGGTCAGTCCTGGCACCGGACGCGGAGGCACGATGGACGTGCGCATGACCGACGCGTTGTGCATGTCGGCCTTCGTTGCTTCGTAGCTGATCCAGCCATACCCGTCTCCGGACCAGTAAGGCCCCCAGGAGTTCTGGACAAGGAATGCCTGACGCCGTTCATCGTACCCGACGAACACCATCTGGTGTCCTCCGGCGGCCCCGCTGTGACGCCCGAGCGATCCCTGGTAGATCTCTCCCGATTTCAGATATTGCAGCGTCACCCCGTCCGGCGTCTGGGAGGACGGCACCACGCCGACCATCAGGAACCCGGTGGCCACGGGGTTACCCGCCGCCAGCTGCTGCTTGATCGCATCCAGATCCCGGTCCGTCGCATTGCGGCGCTGGCGACCCTTGTCGAACACGAACAGGAAGTCTCGAATGCGGAACCTGTCGGGGGCCATCGTTGCGGTTTCCACCCGTTCCGAGCACATGGCGGCGTCAGGAATGTCGTCCTGGTCGGGAGAGCCGTTGCCCTTGAAATAGGCCATCGCCAGAAGCGCATGACTTCCGGCGGTTTCACACGCCTCCTGCCGGTTGCGGATCTGCGAATGGAGAAACGCCGGACTTGGCGTGAAGGTGCGGTTGCCGGGTTCCACGTTGTTTTCAAGCGCAGCGTAATAGCCGCGCATGGCATACCCGATGGCATAGGAAACACAGCTGCCGTATGTCTGCAGCAGGGGTGGTGGCATCATTGGCGACAGGTCGATCGCGTCGGGGATATAGGCCCGCGTGACATTTACCTGTCCGACGCCTTCCAGCAGCGCAGGATCGATCGGCGCATCGCCCAGAAGGCCTGTCAGATCACGTGGATTGAAGCTTTGAGCCGATGCCGGATTTGCCGAGAAGAAAGTGGCACAAGTGGTGACGGCAGCCAGGGTGGCAAACAGGCTGCCGGAAAATGCACACAGAAACCCGTGTTTCTTGCGACTGAAAATCATCGCGTCCCAATTCCCAAAACAATCGCCCAAAACACCCACACGACTATAACCGATAAACAACCGGAGGGAAGCTTTCAGCCGGATCACATCGCCGGACGCCTTTCCTTTTGCCGCTTCTTCCTGACATGCTCTTGACAAACACCCGCCCGCAGTCCGCCAAAGCCTTGACCTCTTGACCCGGCTCGGGCATTTAGCGCTGCAAAGTCTCAAGACCAACCGAAAGCGAACTCCCATGGGTTTCCAGTGCGGCATTGTCGGACTGCCGAATGTCGGCAAGTCCACACTCTTCAACGCGCTCACCAAGACGGCAGCTGCACAGGCTGCCAACTATCCGTTCTGCACCATCGAGCCGAATACGGGCGAAGTTGCCGTTCCGGATCCGCGCCTCTACGCGATCCGTCAAGTTGCAGGGTCCAAGGAAGTCATTCCGACGCGCATCACCTTTGTCGACATCGCCGGCCTCGTGCGCGGCGCTTCCAAGGGCGAAGGCCTCGGCAACCAGTTCCTGGCCAACATTCGCGAAGTCGACGCAATCGCACACGTGCTGCGCTGTTTTGAAGACGACGACATCACCCATGTGGAAGGCACTGTCGACCCGATCGCCGATGCCGAAACGGTCGAGACCGAACTTATGGTCGCCGACATGGAAAGCCTTGAGCGCCGCATTGCGCCGCTGAAGAAAAAGGCCTCCGGCGGCGACAAGGAAGCCAAGGCTGTGCTGCCCGTCATGGAAGCCGCGCTGGCCCTGCTGCAGGACGGCAAGCCGGCACGCGTTCTGGAAGTCTCCGGTCCGGATGAAGAGAAGATCCTGAAGGGTCTGAACCTCCTGACTGCAAAGCCGGTTCTCTACGTCTGCAACGTCGACGAGGCATCCGCAGGCGAAGGCAATGCTCTCTCCGCCAAGGTCGCCGAAAAAGCGAAGGCAGAAGGCGCTGCCGCCGTCGTGATTTCCGCTGCCATCGAAGCGGAAATCTCCCAGCTCGACAAGGAAGAACAGGAAGAGTTCCTGGAGACCATCGGGCTTGAAGAGCCGGGCCTCGACCGGCTGATCCGCGCAGGCTACGACCTGCTGGGCCTGATCACCTATTTCACGGCAGGCCCGAAGGAAACCCGCGCCTGGACTATCACCGAAGGCACCAAGGCCCCGGGCGCAGCCGGCGTCATCCATACGGATTTCGAACGCGGTTTCATCCGCGCGCAGACCATTGCCTACGACGATTACGTCGGCCTCGGCGGCGAAACCGCAGCCAAGGAAGCGGGCAAGGCTCGCGACGAAGGCAAGGAATATGTCGTCAAGGACGGCGACGTCCTGCTCTTCAAGTTTAACACCTGACGAAATCCCGCGCAGGCAGCCAGGCGCCGCCTGCGCGTTTCCCGTCCGCTTCCACCTCCCGGTCAGCCGCCTTCCTCAGAAGGCACGGAAACGGAAGATAAAGACATCCCCTCTAGGGTTACCCGAACAAACGGGAATTCGACCTGCAGGAGGGGCCAATATGGCGGGACGAAGCGACACCAGGATCCGCAAGATCATTGCGGGAACGGTGGGGAACACGCTGGAATGGTACGATTTCGCCGTCTACGGCTATCTTGCCCCCATCCTTGCGCAACAGTTTTTCCCGAGTGACGATCCGACCGTCAGCCTGATCAGCACCTTCGGTGTCTTTGCGGCAGGCTTCCTCATGCGTCCCATCGGCAGTCTGCTGCTCGGCCATATTGCCGACAAGACCGGCCGCAGCCGGGCTCTTCTGTTGTCGGTCGCCCTGATGGCCATTCCGACGACGCTGATCGCCTTCTTGCCGACCTACGACCAGATTGGCATTGCCGCACCTGTGCTGCTGACGCTGCTGCGGTTACTGCAGGGGCTTTCCGTCGGCGGCGAATACACCGGTTCAACCGTCTACCTTTACGAGATCGCCCCGCCCAAGCGTCGGTGTTTCACGGTTTCCTGGGCCCTGGTCGGGGCAACATTCGGCATTCTGCTCGGTTCCGGCGTGGCGGCTCTGGCAACCGGCCTCCTGCCGGCGGACGATCTGGGAAGTTGGGGATGGCGCATTCCCTTCGCCTTCGGTCTGCTGGTCGGCCTGACCGGTTTCATGATCCGAAGCGGCACCAAGGCAGAGGAAAGGGACCAACCGCCCTCCTCGCACGATCCTGTCAGTGCTCCGGTTGGCGAAGTCCTGCGCAACCACCGGCCCGCCCTGCTGCGGACGATAGCTTGCAACATCCTCAACGGTGTCGGCTTCTATCTGACGTTCGTCTATCTCACGTCCTACCTGGTCGACTACGTCAAGTTCACGGAAAGCCGGGCCCTGACGATCAATACCAGCGTGATGGTCGTCTTCATGCTGCTGTTGCCTATTGTCGGCTATCTCGCCGACAGGATCGACCGAAGAACCATACTGCTGTTCGGATCGGGCGGTGTCGCCCTCTTCGCCCTGCCGATGTTCTGGCTGGTGCATCATCCGGATCCGGTCATGGTCATTCTGGGCCAGCTCGGCATGGCCGTTATTCTCACCGCCTTCTTTGCCCCGCTCATGGCCGCCATGGTCGGCCAGTTCCCTGTGTCCGTGCGCGTGACCGGCTATTCCATCGGATATAACATCCCGCTGGCGCTCTTTGGCGGCACGGCACCGCTGTTTGCCACCTATCTGATCGACAAGACCCACCTGCAGCTTGCGCCGGCGTTCTACATGATCGCTGCCGGCCTGCTGGCCTTCGTGGTCATCTGGTTCATGCCTTCGGAGGACGGTAGTATCAGCCAGGACGAAGAAGCGGAGCCGGCTCCAACGTAGTCCAGGGCAACAGGACCACCTGCATTTCGGCCTGAACGCCTCTGGTGTGCCCAACAAATCGCACGGCAAAGGCTGGCTCCACCGGGGCGAACATAACTCCCGCTCGACAGGATGCTGCCGAACCCGGTACAAGCAGGCTTTCGTCAATTCTCGAAAGTGTCTGCGATGTCGACCGTCATTCCGGCTCCCTTCCCCACGATCCTGCCCGTCAGCGAAAGCCAGAAGGGTTTTCCAGTCCGCCGGGTCTATTGCGTCGGTCGAAACTATGCCGCTCATGCCGTGGAAATGGGCCACGATCCGAACAGGGAAGCGCCGTTCTTCTTCCAGAAGAACCCGGACAACCTCGATCCTTCCGGCGAATTTCCCTATCCGCCCCTGTCCAGCGACGTGCACCACGAGGTCGAACTCGCGGTCGTTCTGAAGTCCGGCAAGCGCAGCATCCCGGCAGCCAGTGCACTTGAACATGTTTACGGCTACGCCGTTGCCCTCGACATGACCCGCCGCGACCTGCAGGCGGAGGCCAAGAAGGCGGGGCGCCCGTGGGAAGCCGCCAAGGCTTTTGAACGCTCTGCCCCTATCGGCCGGATCATGCCGGCGGCAGACAGCGGCTTCCTCGACCAGGGCCGGATTGCACTCAGTGTGAACGGAGAGCTTCGCCAGGAAGGCGACCTCAACCAGTTGATCTGGAAAATACCGGAAATCATCGCCAAGCTGTCCGAGCTGTTCCAGCTTGGTGCGGGCGACGTCATCCTGACCGGAACCCCCGCTGGTGTCGGCTCCGTCCAGCGCGGCGATCTCATGCTGGCGACCATCGACGGCTTGCCGGAGCTGACCGTCAGGGTCATTTGACAGGCCCGGGTGGGCGTGTGCGCGCTCGCGTTGAGATCCCCGGTATTGCCGCATTGCAAGGGCCCGGAAAGCAGCCGCTTTCCGGGCCTGGTCTTATTGGCCTTCTCTCGCCCTTGAAAGCTGCGGAACCTTTTGGTGGCAATCCGTGTTTAGAAGTCGTGGTCCCGGTTTCTCCGACAACGGCGCTGTCCAGCTCCGTTCGGCCGGAAATGCAAAGGAAGACGGACCAAGTCCTTTAAGTGGTCTTGAGATTGCGGGTCGGCCATGTTCAGGTCGAACCCGGATTTTGAAGTCTTTGCCGGAGCCTGTTCGTGACCTTTGACCAGATTGCCCTGTTCGTCCTCTTCGGCACTGTCTTCGCACTGCTGGTCTGGGGCCGTATCCGCTTCGATCTCATTGCCTTTGGCGCGTTGATCCTGGGTGCGTTCCTGGGTCTCGTCCCTTCCGAGGAAATCTTCTCCGGCTTCGGCCATTCCGCCGTCATGATCATTGCCCTCGTGCTGATCGTTTCGCGTGGGCTGATGAACTCAGGCGCTGTGGAACTGATTGCGGGCGTGGTGATTTCCGCTTCCAGAGGCCTGTCGCGGCATATCGGTCTGATGGCCATCGTCGGCGCCAGCCTGTCGGCAATCATCAATAACGTGGCCGCGCTGGCATTGCTCATGCCGCTCGATATGGAGGCAGCCAAGAAGGCGGAACGTTCGCCTGGCCTCTCCCTGATGCCCCTGTCTTTCGCAACGATCCTTGGCGGCATGATCACCCTGATCGGAACACCGCCAAACATCGTCATCGCGCAGTATCGTTCGGATGCATTTGGTGCGCCCTTTTCCATGTTCGATTTTGCCCCTGTCGGCCTCGTGGTCGCAGTGACAGGCATTGCCTTTGTTGCCCTGTTCGGCTGGCGCCTGCTGCCCCGCCATTTCCGGGACAAGCCGAAGCAGGAGGGCTTTGCCGAAAGCCTTTATGCGGCCGAACTGAAGGTCGGGGAAATCTCGGAAGAAAAGCCGCTTACCGTCGGCGATCTTTACCCCGTTGCCGACGAGAAGGATGTCGCCATCATCGGCCTCATCCGCAATGGCCGGCGTGTACGCGGGTTTGCCCGCCGCGAGGCGATCAAGTCCGGAGATTACCTGTTCGTGGAAGGCGACCCCAAGGCTATCGAGGCCTTCATGGGCGCCGCCAAGCTGGAATTCGCCGGCTCAGAACAGCACAAGGGCGGCCTGAACAACGACGCCCTGTCACTGATCGAGGCAATCGCGCCGGACAATGCCAGGATCATCGGCCGGTCGAGTTTCGACATGCGTCTCCTTTACGGCCACAGCGTTACCTTGCTCGGCATTTCCAGGCAGGGTCGCCGCGTACAGAAACGCGTTCGCCACGAAGAGATACGCCCGGGTGATGTGCTTCTGCTGCTGGGCACCCCGGAGCGGCTGGAAAGCGCCTGCGCCTGGCTTGGTGTTCTGCCTCTGGAAGGACGCAAGACGGGCGTCATGCAGCGCAACAAGGCCTGGCTGGCGATCGCAGGCTTTGCCGTTGCGATTGCAGCAGCCGTTGCCGGCCTTGCCTATCTCCCGGTTGCCCTGGCTGCCTGTGTGATTTTTTATGCCGCCGCCGGCCTGATCAGCGGATCGGAGGTTTATCAGTCCGTGGAGTGGAAGGTGATCGTGCTGCTCGGCTCGTTGATCCCCCTTGGACAGGCTTTCGAGGAAGCAGGCAACGCACAGCTGATCGCCGACGGTATTCTCGCCCTCACCTCGACGGCTCCGGCCTGGGTCACCCTCGCCATCCTGATGGTGGTGACGATGACCCTTTCCGACTTCCTGAACAACGTTGCCACCTGCCTGATCGCAGCGCCTATCTCGGTCCAGATCGCCAATTCCCTGCAGGTGAACTCCGACCCGTTCCTGATGGCGGTGGCGGTTGCTTCGTCCTGTGCGTTCCTGACGCCGATCGGCCACAAGAACAACACCATCATCATGGGCCCGGGCGGCTACCGCTTTGGCGACTACTGGCGCATGGGCCTGCCGCTCGAGATCCTCGTCCTGGCCGTCAGCATCCCGGCCATCCTGCTGTTCTGGCCGCTCTGAAACAGAGCTCAGGCAGCAGGCTTCAGAGGCAGGCAGATGTCGGTCAGAAGGTCCGCCGGCGCCGTGTCGCGCGGGTTGTTGAGATAGACTTCCAGACAGGGCGCATCGTCCGGTTCACGGCCGGACTGCGTCAGCCACTCGCCGTAAAGCCACTCGTAGGCCCATTTCATGTCGGCGTAGGGTCCCTTGTAACGCAGCACCGCGTAGTCACCAGCACGCGTTTCCCGCTTCTCGAGCGGAGCATCGACCGGGAAGCTATCGTTTATGACCGCTCCGGCAGCCGACTGCAGATCATCTTCGGCGACATGGGTCGGGTCGGAATAATAGAGCGCCTTCATCGCACCGATCCGGCCGACCAGCTGACGGCTCACCAGAATGCCGAAAAGTGTCTCAAACGCCTTGCCGATCTCCATGTAGGCGCCTCGGTGAGGCAGCACGGCCAGGGTTTCGGACGGAAGGGTTTTGACGGAAACGTCATGCATTGGAGTTGGTCCTTTCTGTTTGGGAAGTGGTGCACCGCCGTTGGCCGGTTGAACCCGGCGCGAGGAAACGGAGGAGCGGTAGGCGGTGGGGGTCTGGCCGTAAGCCTGTTTGAAGCTGCGTGAAAAAGCCTCTAGGCTGCCGTAACCGGCCCGTTTTGCGACGGCGGGCAAGGCCAGATCCGTATAGGCAAGGTCTCCCGCGGCACGATGAAGGCGCAGACGCTTGACCGTCGTGAAGATGGATTCGCCATAGGTCGACTGCCAGACCCTGTGCCAGTGTGAGGGAGAAAGGGCCGCCACCTCGGCAAGCGTCGCCAGATCAGGATCCTCATCGAGGTTGGCGTAGATATATTCGATCACCCTTGTGAAACGGCGGACATAGCCGTTGTCTCGCGGTGAGAGTGTGAGCTTTTCGTGATTGGTCATGGACTTGGCCCCGTTCGATTGATGGGACCCTAGCACCATGCTTTTTGATAAATCTTGCTGACTTCCACCCTCTCACGCCGGCACATTCCGGAAGAACAAGGTCTTTCTTCCAGAAAGACAAAACAGGCACTGGCTTCCGGCGTCGGAATGGCCATGATGTACGCAACTCAAAAACAGGGGAGTTGAACCATGACCACCCAGAAACGCATTCTGTTCACCGGCGGTTCCGGCAAGGCCGGACGGCACGTCATTCCCTATCTGCTGGCGCAGGGACATCGCGTCGTCAATGTCGACCTGAAACCGCTTGATCATCCAGGTGTCGACAACCTCATCGCCGACATCACCTCATCGGGTGAAATGTTCAACGTCATGACCAGCTACGCCAATTTCGATGAACTGGAACCGGGCAACGGGGTGCCAACTTTCGATGCGGTGGTCCATTTCGCGGCCGTGCCGCGCATTCTCATTCATCCGGACAACAGAACCTTCGAAGTCAATACGATCGGCACATACAACGTCATTGAAGCCGCCGTGAAGCTCGGCATCCGCAAGATCGTGATCGCCTCTTCGGAAACCACCTACGGCGTCTGTTTCGCCGATGGCGTGGTCGACCCGAAGGTGCTACCCGTGGAAGAAGATTATGACGTCGACCCGATGGACAGTTACGGGCTTTCCAAGGTGGTCAACGAACAGACCGCCCGCGCCTTCCAGCGCCGGTCCGGCTTCGATATCTATGCGCTGCGGATCGGCAATGTCATCGAGCCGCACGAATACGACCGGTTCCCGGATTTCTTCGCCAATCCTGCGCAACGCCGCAGAAACATCTTCTGCTATATCGATGCGCGCGACCTCGGTCAGATCGTCGACCGCTGCCTTGAAAAGGACGGGCTCGGCTACCAGGTCTTCAACGCCGGCAACGACACGAATTCCGTCGATATTCCGAATGCGGAAATCCTCAAGCGCTTCTTCCCCAACGTGCCGCTGGGCCGGGAACTCGGCGAGCACGAGGCCCTGTTTTCGAACCGCAAGATCCGCGAGGTTCTGGGCTTCCAGGAAGAGCACAACTGGCGCAAATACGTGACCGTATAACCGGTGATCCAGGCAAGAACGAAGGCTGGCGGATTTAGTTTTACTTCCGATACGGCTGGGACTAGCTTCTGAACGCAACACTGTCGGGCAGCAAGGCTGCCCACCTGGGAAACGTGCCATGAAGCTACTGAAATCTGCCACTCTCGGCCTTGCCCTCCTGGCGTCTGCGACTGCAGCCGTCGCACAGGGAACCGGCTCGCAAGGGTACTTCCAGATCTACAACAACACCGAAGACAACGTCGTCGTCGGCTTCTACACCAATGACGGCGACGGCTGGTCGGACAACTGGCTGTCCGGACCGCTTTCGCCGGGTGAAAGCGCGAAAGCCGAGTTCGCCGCCGACACCGGCAATTGCGCGCAGACCTTCCAGGTCGGCTGGCTGGCCGACGACGATACCGAAGTTCTCGACGATCCGATCGACATCGATATCTGCGAAGCCAGCAACGTCTACATGGATGATAACGAGATCTATTACGACTGATCTTTTCTTCCAATCTCAAGGCGGAAACGCGGACCATCGCGTTTCCGCGGACTGCCAACACCACCGGAATTCATGACCGATCTCCTTTATTTTGAAGACTTCGAACCTGATCAGGTCTTCGAGCTGGGCTCCCTCACCGTCAGCAGGGACGAAATCATCGATTTCGCTGCCGAGTTCGATCCGCAGCCTTTCCACCTCGACGAAGAGGCCGGCAAGGCATCCATCCTCGGCGGGCTCGCTGCCTCCGGATGGCATACAGGTTCGATGGTGATGCGCCTGCTTGCCGAAAATTTCCTGACCAGGACAAGCGGCCGTGGTTCGCCGGGTATCACCAAGCTGCAGTGGAAGCGTCCCGTTCATCCAGGTGACTGCCTAACGGCCCGGGTCGAAATACTCGACACGAGAGACTTGCGGTCGAAACCGGACCTTGGGCTCGTCAACATTCGCGTGACTGCCAAGAACCAGAAGGGCATTGAAGTGCTCGTCTGGGAAAATCCGAACCTGTTCGCGAGACGGGAGGTCGCCCGGTGAGTGCCTTTTTCGAAGATATTGAAGTGGGTGACACGCTTGACCTCGGGGAACACACCTTCACCCGGGAAGACATCGTGCGTTTTGCGGAAAAATACGATCCGCAGGCTTTTCATCTCAGCGAGGAGGCCGCCGCGCAGACCCATTTCGGTCGCCTGTGCGCTTCCGGTTGGCACACGGCAGCGGTTTTCATGAAGCTCTGGGTCGCAAGGCACAAGGCTCTTCAGGAAGAAGCGCTGGCGGCAGGGCAAACACCAGCCAATATCGGCCCCTCGCCCGGGTTCGAGGATCTCAAGTGGATCAGGCCGGTCTTTGTTGGTGACACGCTGCGATACCGGCGTGTGGTCACCGGCAAGACCGAAAGCCGGACCCGCCCGGACTGGGGTCTGGTTCATTCCGACATGCAGGCCTTCAATCAGGACGGAACGCTGGTGTTCTCCTTCAAGGGCACGGTCTTCGTCGAACGCCGCAAGCGCTAACCGGACAATCAGTCGGCCCTGTTAAAACGCAAAAGCGAGCTGCGTCCTCAAGACGGCAGCACGCTTTGCGGTTGGCAATCCTGTCTTGCCATGCCTCGCTTGCGAGCTGTGCCTCAGCGGCAGACGTCCAAGATCCACAAGAAGGCCATCGGCACCATGGTCAGCGCCGGCAGGATGATCGCCGGGTATCCGAAGGCATAGATCGACACCGCCCAGATCATCGCAAGATTGGCGATGAACCAGTATTTGGCATCTTCCGCGCCATAAAGCGCTTCCTTGAGAAACAGGTTCAAGATGGGCACGGCCAGAAGCAGCCGTAGCACCAGGACTTCCTTGGGGGCAGATGAAGCAGACATCTCTTCTCCGGATCTTAGGGAAAACACGTAGAGTTTGTCCCTAATCCGTTTGCCTGTTCCAGGCACTGCGGCAAACGGACATCATGCCCATTTGCCGCAGTTTGCCGCGTGATGCTATTCCGGTTTGCGGCCGTGCACCAGCATCGTCATGCCCGGGATCATCACTTCAACTGCGATATCCGTGAAGCCGGCGGCTTCCATCAAGCCGGCAACGTAGGAACTCGTGATCGAACGGGCTTCCGGGTTGAAGGCGGTGTGCTGAAGCTGCCAGAGCGCCGCCAGCTTCGGCCCGTCGCGGTTTTCGTCGACCATGAAATCATGCACCATGAAGTCACTGCCCGGCGTCAGAACCTCGAAGGCCTTGCGCACAAGCCCGGGAATGGCCGTGCCCGGGACGCCGGAAAAGAGATAGGACATCAGCACTGCGTCCGCGCTGTCCGGCCATGTGTCCTTCAGGGCATTGCCCGGCGCATAGCGGATGCGGTCCTGCAGGCCTTCTTCGGCAATGAACTCTTCGCCCACCTTGGCGACATTCGGAAAATCCAGAACGGTTGATCGCAGTCCCGGATACGCCTTGCAAAGCGAAATCGAGAAGGCCCCGGTGCCACCGCCAACGTCCAGCAACTGCTTGGCAGCGGACAGATCCACAAGCTTGGCAAGTCCCCGCCCGGGCCCAAGCGAGCCTGCATGCTGGGACCGGGAATAAAGCCGTGCTTCTTCCGGGTCGCTGAACCACGTCTCGTAGGAAGCAACCTGGTCGTCCTCCAGACTGTCCGTCAGGGCGTCGTTGAGCTGCGTCATGAAGGGGTACATCTGCTTGTCGATCTGAAACCGCAGATAGTCGCCGAAATCATACTTCCGTCCTTTCACCAGAAACGCCTCCGCTGCGGGCGAATTGGTGAAGCCTGCTCCCTCCCGGCGCACCAGCCCGAGGCTCGTAAGCGCGGTCAACAGTGTTGTGGCACGATCAAGATCAAGCTCGCTTTCTTCAGCAACTTGCTGTGGCGTCAAGGTCTTTTCGGAAAGCAGTGAAAACAAATCTACATGAAGTGCAGAAAAAAGAGCCTTGGAGCCCATAAATCCGAAAGCAATATCTGAAATTTCCTCAGCCGTTTCCAAGGACCTGGCGACGGGCATAAATTATCCTCCTCAGGAATTCTGAGCACAAATGTGCGGAATTTTTCCGTTCAGGAAAAATGAACTTGGGAATGAGCAAGTATAACTATTGTGCGCCGCAATGCAAATTCCGCTCCCCAGCCGGCAAGAGCTGACGCGGGAGCCGGTTTTTGTCCTTGAACTTTGGCAGACCCCGGTCTTCGATTAAGCTGAGGCCGATGCTGCCAGGCATCGAAAGCGTTCTCAAACGCCTGGTAATTTGCCTTTCTGCAGTATACCGCCCGCAAGAAACCGAACAGGACCGACCGAGTGCCTTTTCTCGACTTTCCCGCACAGCTTCCGGAAAACCGGACACCACGTGCCGTGATCTTCGGTGCCGGACACGGCAGCACTTACCCTGGCAAGGACAGCAGCGGGTACACCGGAGCAGCCGATGCCATTCGCGCAGCCAGTCAGGAAGATGCCGGCCTCGTCGGCCACTGGGACTTCGATCTCGGCGGACCGCTATTCGAGGGTCAGCCGGTATGCTGCACCGACATCGGCAATATCGACACCCGGCTGCACGACAACGCAGGCAACCGGGCACGGATCGAGGCACAAACACGCTCGATCCTGGCACTGCCAGCCGTTCCGATCCTGCTTGGCGGTGATGACTCCCTGCCGATCCCCTTCCTCGCCGCCTTCGCTGATCAGGGGCCCCTATGGGTGCTGCAGATAGATGCCCATATCGACTGGCGCGATGAGGTCGACGGCGAGCGCTACGGCTACTCCAGCCCGATGCGCCGCATCAGCGAGATGCCGCATGTTGCGGGCCTCGTTCAGGTTGGCCTGCGTGCCGTCGGCAGCGCCGGCAAAAACGAAATCGAGGCTGCACAAACCTATGGCAGCCGCTTTGTCACAGCGCGCGAGGTCCACGCAGAAGGCATCTCGGCCGCGTTGAAGCATATTCCACACGGCGCGCGCTGTGTCGTCACGCTGGACTGTGACGGCCTCGACCCGGCCATCATGCCCGGCGTTGCCGCGCGCACGCCCGGCGGGCTCACCTACACGCAGGTGATCGATCTGATTGCGGGTCTGGGCAGACGCGCAAGGATCGTTGGGTTTGACCTGGTTGAATTCTACCCGCCAAACGATATCGATGGCCTCAGCGCGCTGACCGCCTCAAGACTATTGGTCAACGCCGTCGGCGCGATCGTCCGGCAATAACAGGATGCTCGGACAGGTGTTCGGGCTGGCAAGACCGATGCAGAAAAGCTGGGAAAGAAAGGGGATGTCGCCAGCACCTCAAAGGCTGCGGGCAAACAGGACTTCGTCGCGGATTTCGATACCGTAGTCGCCACGCAGCGGGATTTCCGGCTTCTTCTCGCGCTCGGCGTCGATGACACCTTGCGCGATCCGCTCCAGACGGAAACCGCGCCGTTGATAGAAGCGGAAGGCGTCGAGGTTGTCGTTGGACGTACGGACGGTCAGCCGGTTGATGCCGGACGCCTTAGCTTCGTCGACCACGGCGTTCAGCAGCAGTGTTCCGGTGCCACCCCAGCGGCTGAGTGAGTCCAGCGTGAGGATTTCCCATTCGCTTTCCCGCTTGATCAGCGTGACGAGCCCCACAAGATCGTCGCCTGCGTAGGCAACATAACCCGGCAGGCTCGACGCATCGACGATCTCGCCGTCCAATAGCATTTCGGGGCCTGCCCATCGGTCTGCCAGAAGCTGGAACACAGCTTCCTTGTCTTCCTCGTTGATCCGTCGGATGATCACGCTCATGGTCTGCCCTGCCTCCAGATCAGCGGCCTTTCAATCGTCGCCAATTGAACAAGCATTTGCCGATCGCTTCCATAATTTGCGAGCATCCTTTCTGCGGTCGTCTGGCCGCAGGATGCCCTATCGGTGAATGACGCGGGATGCCAGAGGCGTGCGCGCCTGCCAACGCGCTCGCTCCAGCTCCGGGTCGATATGCTCTTCTTCCGGATAACCGACGCATAGATAAGCCACGAGGCGCCAACCGGCGTCAACCTGCAGCGCCTCTGTCACCGCGTCCGGATCAAGGATCGACACCCAGCCAACCCCGACACCTTCAGCACGAGCCGCCAGCCAGAATGTGTGGATCATACTGACCGTGGAATAGGCCAGCGTTTCCGGCATGGTCAGCCGGCCCAGTCCGTGGCCCTGTTCCGGGTCGTCGTCGCAGAAAATCGCCAGATGCACGGGGGCTTCCTTCAGTCCCGCCAGCTTGAGCTGGCGATACGCGAGCGCCTTGTCGCCACTGTAGGTCCTGGCGGCTTCTTCGTTTTCGGCTTCGAAGCTCGCGATGATCCGCCCACGCGCCTCGGCGCTGTCGACGACAACAATTCGCCAGGGTTGACTGTTTCCAACAGAGGGCGCGAGGTCTGCCAGTTGCAGAAGATGGTCGAGAGCGCCTGCCGGCAACGGCTCCTGCTTGAAACGGCGCACGTCCCGGCGCCATTTCAGAAGGGTCTCGAAATCCTTCTGAAATTTCGCTGAAAAGTCCGGTATCACGTCCCTGCCCTCGGCTCCTCCCGCCATGACAGACCTAGTGACCCGGAAATTCCACGAGGGTGCGCACTGGAACGTTCATCGCTTCCAGTTTCTTGCGCCCGCCGAGATCTGGCAGATCGACGATGAAGCACGCCGACTCGATGTTGGCGCCCATCGACCGCAACAATTTGCAGGCAGCCTCTGCCGTTCCACCGGTAGCAATAAGGTCGTCAACCAGGATGACACGGTCACCCGGTTTGATCGCGTCCTTGTGCATTTCCATCTCATCCAGGCCATATTCCAGGGAATAGGCGATCCGGACGGTTTCGTGCGGGAGCTTGCCTTTCTTCCTGATCGGCACGAAGCCGGCGGACAGCTGGTGCGCGACCGCGCCCCCGAGAATGAAACCGCGCGCCTCGATGCCCGCAATCTGATCGACCTTGGAGCCGGCCCAGGGCTGCACCAGGGCATCGACCGCCCGGCGGAAGGCACGGGCATCGCCGAGCAGCGTCGTGATATCCCGGAACAGGATGCCCTCTTTCGGATAGTCCTTGATCGTGCGGATTGCACTGACAAGTTCATCCTGAATGGTCTGTGCGGTCATCGGGATATCTCTCTGTTAAAATAGTTCCAGGCATCTGCCCCGGCCGGTGGTTATAACAAGTTTGACCTGCCGGTCGAAGCAATTTCGCTTTGTCTCAAGGGGTTATGCCGGCCATACTTTCAGCCGGCAATCCGGTCAGGTCCGGTTCAGGATCCGTCCTGCGACAGCGTCGAGCTTCGCCACCAGCGCCGGGTCGCGCTTGTCCGGTGCGGTCATCATGGCAAACTCCAGCGCAGTATCGGACCCGGCCGGGCAGGACTGATGTTCGCGCGGCAGATCCCTTGCGACACGGGCAACAAGCCTCTGGGCGTTTTCCGCGTTCTCGTGAAGAACCTTGATGATGGCCTGAATATCGACTTCGCCGTGGTCCGGGTGCCAGCTGTCATAGTCGGTGACCATCGCGATGGTGGCGTAGGAAATCTCGGCCTCGCGGGCAAGCTTTGCTTCCGGCATGTTGGTCATGCCGATGACGTCGCAGCCCCAGGACCGGTAGAGCTGGCTTTCCGCTAGAGAAGAGAACTGCGGGCCTTCCATGGCCAGATAGGTGCCGCCCTTGGCATAGGCGAGGCCCTCAGCTTTCGCGGCTGCCGCCACTGCATCGACCAGCTTCGGGCTGACCGGTGTCGCCATGGACACATGCGCGACACAGCCGGTACCGAAGAAACTCTTCTCCCGCGCAAACGTCCTGTCGATGAACTGGTCCACCAGCACGAAGGTGCCCGGAGCATGTTCTTCCTTGAGCGATCCGCAGGCAGAGACAGACAGAAGATCGGTGACACCGCAGCGCTTCATCACGTCGATGTTGGCGCGGTAGTTGATGGTTGTCGGCGAATAAACGTGTCCGCGCCCATGGCGGGGCAGGAAAACCACCTTGAGACCATCAATGGTGCCGATACGCACTTCATCGGACGGCGTGCCCCAGGGGCTGTTGACGGCGATCCATTCGGAGTTTTCCAGACCCGGAAGGTCGTAGATTCCAGACCCGCCGATAATGCCCAATACTGCGTCTGCCATAACCACTCCAAACAGATTCAAAATCAATTCCTGCGGGACACAGGCCCGCATCAGCGATGGTTTATTTCAATTGATCCGCGATGGCGTCAAGCCCGGCCTTGGCGCATTTCGCCTCGTTCTCGCCGCCTCCGCCTCCGGCAACGCCAATCGCTCCGAGAAGCATTCCGGTCGCCGAGACGATGGGCAGCCCCCCAGCCAGAGGCAACGCCCCTGGAATAGCTGCAAGACTGGCCTCTCCGCCCGGTCCGGCGAGCGAACCAAGATCCGAACTGGGAAGGTTGAATGAAGCGGCGGTCCAGGCCTTGCGACGGGCGGTTTCGGCAACATGCGCACCGCCCATGTTGCTGCGCAGTGTCACTTGCTCGACGCCGAAACGGTCCACCACGGAAGCTCCGGCCTGAAAACCTGCCTCGTTGCAGACCTCGACGGCGCGCAGCGCAGCGCGCATGGCGAGATGCATGTCCAGAACCTCGACCATGTGGGTTGCGGCCGATTGCGAATTTGCGGGGACAGGAAGCAGGAGAATTGCCAGAAACATCAATGCGCGGCGCATTGCATTACCCCTCAAAGAAAAAGCCGCCGGAAGGTCCGGCGGCTTTCATCATGCACTTAGGCGGCAATCAATCAATGCTCAACGTTGCGCCACAGTTTCTTCTTCGTGAAGTAGAGCATGCCGGCGAAGACGATCAGGAAGATCATGACCCGGAAGCCGATCTTCTTGCGCTCTTCCAGATGCGGCTCGGCGGCCCACATCATGAATGCAGCGACGTCATGCGCATACTGGTCGACCGTCATCGGTGTGCCGTCGGTGTATTCGACCAGCTCGTCGGACAACGGTGCGGCCATGCCGATCGGACCACCTGTCAGATGCTCGTGCGCACAAGCTTCAGCGGTAACGGAACCACCCAGGAATGCCGGGTTGTAGTTGCCGGTGAAGTCCTCACCCAGACATGCCGGGTTTTCTTCCGGATAGCTGGTGAGAAGCGCGTAGATGTAATCCGGGCCCTGCTCCTGATACTGGGTGAAGGCGTCGAAGACGAACCACGGGAAACCGCGGTGCGCCGCACGGGCCTTTGCCAGCAGCGAGAAGTCCGGCGGGTAAGCGCCGCCGTTGGAAGCGCGGGCAGCCTGCTCGTTCGGGAACGGAGACGGGAACTTGTCCGCCAGAATACCCGGACGCTCATACATGTCGCCGTCGTCGTTCGGACCGTCGATGACGGTGTACTCGGACGCGATCTGCTTGGCCTGGTCTTCGGTGAAGCTCGGGCCACCGTCTTCAGCAAGGTTACGGAAAGAAACCTGCTTCAGGCCGTGGCACGAAGCACAGACTTCCCGGTAGACCTTGAAGCCACGCTGCAGCTGGCCACGGTCGTAGAAACCGAACGGACCCGAGAAGGACCACTGCTCCCGCTCGATGTGCGGGGCGTTGCCTGCTGCGAAGACCGGGGTCGCGATGGCGACAGCCGCCACCGCAGCGAAGGAACGAACCATTTTGATCATGGTGCTCATTGTCTCAATTAACTCCTGATCCGGGCCGCGTTACTTCGTTTCCGGTGCTGAAGTCGCACCAGCCGGTTTGCCGGCTCCGCCCTTCAGAACCGCTTCGGAAATCGAGGCCGGCAAGGGCCGCGGTTTTTCCAGGAACCCGAGCATCGGCAGGATGATCAGGAAGTGGGCGAAGTAGTAGGCGGTGCAGACCCGGGCGAGCAGAACGTAGGTGCCTTCGGCCGGCATGGCGCCGAGATAGCCAAGCGCAACGGCGTTGGCAGCGAAGATCCAGAAGAACTGCTTGAACAGCGGGCGGTAGGTGCCGGAGCGAACCTTGGACGTGTCAAGCCAGGGCAGAACGAACAGAACTGCAATGGCACCGAACATGGCGACAACACCGCCGAGCTTGTCCGGGATGGCGCGCAGGATCGCGTAGAACGGCAGGAAGTACCATTCCGGAACGATGTGCGCCGGGGTCACGAGCGGGTTTGCTTCGATGTAGTTGTCCGGGTGACCCATGTAGTTGGGCACGTAGAAGACGAACCATGCGAACAGGATCATGAACACGATAATCGCGAACAGATCCTTGATCGTGTAGTACGGGTGGAACGGAACCGTGTCCTGCTTGGTCTTCGGCTGAACGCCTGTCGGGTTGTTGTTACCCGTGGTGTGGAACGCCCACACGTGCAGGATAACGACACCGAAGATCATGAACGGCAGCAGATAGTGCAGCGAGAAGAAGCGGTTCAGGGTCGGGTTGTCGACCGCAAAACCACCCCACAGCCAGGTGCGGATTTCTTCGCCGACCAGCGGAATGGCCGAGAACAGGTTGGTGATAACCGTTGCGCCCCAGAAGGACATCTGGCCCCACGGCAGCACGTAACCCATGAAGGCGGTGCCCATCATGATCAGGAAGATGATCACGCCGAGGATCCAGGAGATCTCGCGCGGTGCCTTGTAGGAACCGTAATAAAGACCACGGAAGATGTGGATGTATACGGCGATGAAGAACATCGACGCGCCGTTTGCATGCAGGTAACGCAGCATCCAGCCGAAGTTCACGTCGCGCATGATGTGCTCGACGCTGTTGAAGGCTGCATCGGTGCTTGGCGTGTAGTGCATCACCAGCACGATGCCGGTGATGATCTGCGCGATCAGCACGAAGAACAGGATGCCACCGAAGGTCCACCAGTAGTTCAGGTTCTTCGGCGTCGGGAAATCAACAAAAGAGCCGCGAACGAGCGAGATGACCGGCAGGCGGCTTTCCAGCCACTTTGCCGGAGCGCTCTGCGGTACATAGTTTGAATGTCCAGCCATGGCTGTCTCCTAAAAATCTATGCCGTTAGCCGATCTTGATCGTCGAGTCGCTGACGAACTCGAGCGGCGGAATCAGCAAATTCTCGGGAGCCGGGCCCTTACGGATACGGCCGGCGGTGTCGTAGTGAGACCCATGGCACGGGCAGAACCAGCCGCCGAAGTCGCCGGAGCTGCCGATTGGCACGCAGCCGAGGTGGGTACAGATACCGACCTGGACGAGCCATTTCTCGTTGCCTTCGACGCCACGGTTGGCGTCAGACGCTTCCGCGTCCGCCGGCAGGTTAGAATTTCGTGCAAGCGGGTCGGGAAGATCAGCCAGGGGAACAGCCTTGGCTTCTTCCACTTCCGTTTCGGTACGGTTGCGGATGAATACCGGCTTACCGCGCCATTTGACTGTAATCGACTGCCCCTCTTCCACGGCAGAGATATCCACCTCGATGGAAGCCAGAGCCAATGCGGAGGCATCCGGGTTCATCTGATCGATGAACGGCCATGCCAGCGCGCCAGCGCCAACGACGCCCATGGCGCCGGTCGCAATATAGAGGAAATCGCGGCGGGTCGGTTCCGCCTGATCCGTATGTGCCAAGGTCGCGTCCTCTCGAAACCTGTTCAACCTGTACCGAAAGCCCGCATCACGTCCGGGACCCCTTCTTTGCCCAAGAAGGGAACGGAACCATGCCGGGCTCATCGGGGGCCGGATACGGGCTATTCCGCACCGGCCAAGCGGCTTGTCTTTTTGCACCCTTCGAAACGCTTGTCCAGTTCAACAAACGCCTCGAAACGCATATGTCGCAGGCAAAACAACCGCCGCGCCGCTTTTCTGCCCTTTTTTGGGGAATGAGTGCAAGAGCGGAATCCGATTGAATCCCGCTCTTGCCATTGGTCTTTGGATTTAGGCGGCCTGAACCGAGGACAGAAAGCCCCCCGACTGGTGCTCCCAGAGCTGTGCGTAAAGTCCGCCCCGCTCCAGAAGTTCCTGATGGGACCCCTCCTCGATGATTCGACCCTTGTCCATCACGATCAGCCGGTCCATGGCCGCGATCGTGGACAGACGGTGGGCAATCGCAATCACCGTCTTGCCCTGCATCAGATCGAACAGGCTCTCCTGAATGGCCAACTCCACTTCACTGTCGAGAGCGGATGTCGCCTCGTCGAGAGCCAGGATCGGTGCATCCTTCAGCAGGGTTCGGGCAATCGCCACCCGCTGGCGCTGGCCACCGGACAGCTTGACGCCCCGCTCGCCGACATGGGCATCGAGACCCTTGCGGCCCTCCATGTCCTCCAGCTCGTCGACGAAGGACAGTGCATGTGCTTTTTCAAGCGCTGCCAGCACCTCTTCCCGCGTCGCATCCGGACGGCCATAGGCCACGTTGTCGAAGATCGACCGATGCAGGAGCGATGTATCCTGCGTCACCACACCAACCTCGGCCCGGATGTCGTCCTGACGGACATTGGCAATGTCCTGGCCATCGATCAGGATCCGGCCGCCTTCCAGGTCGTAGAAGCGCAGGATCAGGTTGACCAGCGTCGACTTGCCTGCACCCGACCGACCGATCAGGCCGATCTTCTCACCCGGATGGATCGTCAGGCTGAGGTCCTCGATCACGCCGGCTTCCTTGCCATAATGGAACCGGATGCGATCGAAACGGATCTCGCCCTGCCCGACCTCGAGCGCCTTGGCGTTCTTGACGTCCATCACCTCGCGTTCCCGCGAAATGGTGGAGATGCCATCCTGCACGGTGCCGATGTTCTCGAACAATCCCGCAAGCTCCCAAAGGATCCAGTGGGACATCCCCTGGAGACGCAGCACGAAGGCAACCGCAATGGTGACTTCGCCGATGGTCACAGTGCCGGCCTGCCACAGAATGATCGAAAGAACACCGATGGAGGTCAGCAGCAGCATGTTGATGAACACCAGGACGATATTCAGTCCCGTCACCAGCCGCATCTGCAGGAAGACCGTCTTCAGGAAGCCAAGCATCGACGTGCGAGCATAGGCTTCTTCGCGCTCCGCATGGGAGAACAGCTTCACCGTGGTGATGTTGGTATAGGCATCAACCACGTGACCGGTCATCAGGGAGCGCGCATCAGCCTGCTCCTTCGACACGTCCCGCAACTTCGGAATGAAGAAGCGGATCGTGAGCAGATAGGCACAGATCCACACCAGGAACGGCAGGCTGAGCCAGATATTGGCTCCCGCGACCACGATCACGGCCGCGGTGAAGTAGACCGCGACATAGACCATGATATCGGCCATGCGCGAGACAACTTCACGCACGCCAAGCGCTGTCTGCATCAGTTTCGTCGCGATCCGGCCCGCGAAATCGTTCTGATAGAACGACACGCTCTGGCGCAGCAGGTATCGATGCACCCGCCAGCGGATGGACATGGGATAGTTGCCCATCAGCCCCTGGTGAAACAGCAGCTGCCAGATAACCTCCAGCAGCGGGCGCAGCACCAGCAGGATCACCAGCATGAAGAGGAGCGTGCGCCAGTTCTGACTGACGAACGTATCCGGATCGGATTTTTCCAGCCACGTGACCAGGTCGCCGAGGAACGTGAAGATATAGACTTCCACGATCGCGACCAGCGTGCCGAGAAGCGACACACCGGCCAGGATCGGCCAGACAGGTTTGGTGTAGTACCAACAGAAGGCCCAGAAGCCCTTCGGGGGCACTTCGAGAACAGTCTTCTCGAAGGGGTCCACGAGTTTTTCGAAACGCTCGAACATGATTACCTCTCGGCCCCGCTCAACCGTAACACATTGAGATGCACCAGGGCATCGTCAGTGCGCACAGGTTTTCTATGCGGGCGAATTATGCGGCTAGTCGCGAACAGCAGCAGACTGGCGATGAAACTTGTAAAGGCGAGAGCCACGATGAAGGTGCCCCAGAAAAGCGCGCCGAGTTCATCGGCAAACTGCGTCACCGGTATGTGTCGGCCGGCGATTTCCAGAGCCTCGATCCGGCTCAGATTGAAGACGATGACCGGAATGAAGAACACGACGGCGATCGCAAAAGTGGTTCCCAGAAAGACGCCGGCGGCGACAGCGGCACGCATCGCACGGCGGGGGAAAGCCTGTCGTGGCTCTTCTGGTAAAGACACTTCAATATCCGGACGGCCTGTCGCTGGGGACAGGTCCGGCGTGAAATGGAATGACATCGGATCATCTCCGAAATGGGATCGTAAACGTGGTGACGGCAGACACGCGCGGCAACGCATGCAGCTCAATGGGAACGGCTTCAGCCGGTCACCGCAAAAGTCAGGAATTTGAAGAAGGTCTGTGGCTTCCTAGCGAAAGCGGACAGTGATACCTGGGCAAGCCTGGAGAGCGGCATATGGGTGGATCATGCAGCGATCTGTCATTTAGTGCCCTCCTGGTTGCGCAGCCGGGCGGCTGCTGGGGAAACAAAGCCAACCACCATGAGTTGACTGGGGATGTTGGTACCTGCTTTCGGAGAACTTGAAAAGCAAAAATGCGTCAAATTGCAGCACGAAATATCGATCTGTTGCCCATCGGCCACAGACCCCCAAACCTCTCCCCGCGGCAGAGAGGTTAGGACTGATACTCCAGCAGCTCGAACTCGCGCATGTGAATTTCCGCTTCATGCGGCGATAGCGGATCCGCAATGACCTTGCCCTGCACCGTCGTGCAGCCGAATTGCTTGAGCAGATCGACCTGCTTTGTCGTATCGACCCCCGCCGCGGAAATCTTCAGCCCCAGATTGCCGGCAAGCCGGATGACCGACTGAACCAGCTGCCGTTTTTCCTTGCTGTCCTCAAGCCCCGCGATGAGCATCGGGCACAGCTTCAATTGATCCGCGTTCAGATAGATAAGCTGACCGGCGCCGCCATGTCCGCCGCCGAACTTGTCCAGGGCAACCCTGCAGCCGATTTCCCTCAGAAGGTCAACGGATCCGGCGAGGCCGTCCGGTTCGTCGAAACGGATGATTTTTTCGTCCAGCTCGACCACGATGTCGTCGGTCCTGAAACCGGCCTCACAGGCAGCCTGGCGAAGTTGTTCGACGAAGCCCTTTTCCTTCAGGCTGGCTCCGCTCAGGTTCACCGACAGGAAGAACGCCGTATTCGAGAGCTCTCGAAGTCGCCTGACCTGGGAAAGCCCCTCCAGCAGCGCGAAACGCTCGATCTGGGCGATTCTCTTGGCATCTTCGTGCGTCGACAGTAGGCTGACCGGGTCCACGAGCCCTTCGGAAGGATGCAGCCAGCAGGCAGTAACTTCGTATCCGATGATCCGCCGGCTCTCCAGGTCGTACTGCGGTATCATCATCAAAGACAGACCGCCGTTTTCAAGATCCTCGTCCAGCTGTGCCTGGATCATGCGCCGGTGGCGATGTGCCGCTCCAAGCGCATCCGTGTACCAGGAGATCTGGCTACGGCCCGAGCGCTTGGCGGCATAAAGAGCAATATCGGCACAATTGATCAGCTCCGACGCACTCGCAGTCGCCGTTTTCGCCAGCACTAGCCCGACACTGCCGGCAACCCTCAACTCGTGACGGTCCACTCTCACCGGCTTGGCCAGTCCCTCAAGGATCCGGTTGCCCAGATCTTCCATTTCGCCTGGTCCGGACGGGTCCGCGACCACCGCGACGAATTCATCCCCGCCGATACGTGCAACCAACCCCTTGTTGCCCAGCACACGGCTCATCACCATGGCCACATGACGCAGCACCGCATCGCCTGCTCCGTGTCCATGGCTGTCGTTGATGTCCTTGAAGTGGTCCAGATCAAAATGAATGATCCCGATCTGAGCGTTGCCGGCCGTGCCCTCTGCAACGCGCTCCTTCAGGTAGGCATTCAGCTTGGCCCGGTTGGCAACGCCGGTCAGGTCGTCATGCTCCGCCTGATGTTTCAACCGGATGCGCGCGTTCTCCAGCTCCTTCACATGCTCAACCTGGCTGGTTACATCCCGGCAAATCAGAATGATCTTGGTTTCTTCCAGCGTCTTTCCCTCGACGACAGCAAAGGTCAGCTGGTTCCAGAACAATTCGCCGTTCTTGCGCCGGTTGAGGATCAGCTCTTCGGTTCCCGACCGGAACTTCGTCAGGTCGTAGCGGAAGTTTTCGATCTCGTCCGGGGAGAGCTGGTTTTCCGGCGGCAAGATGAATTCCTGAGGCCGCCGGCCGCGAATTTCCTCAGCGCTGAAACCGGTGATGCGGGAATAGGCCGGGTTCGTCCATTCGATGTGCCCGTCGATGTCCTGCATGACCAGTCCTTCATGGGCATGCTCCACGACAAGCTGAAGGATTGCGGCATCATTGCCAAATCTGGAAACGTTGGAAGGAGCCGAGCCGTCCCGCTGCTTTCGGCCGCATAAATAGCATACGGCCATGAGAACCAGAGCGGCTCCCAATGCGAGCAGGAGATGTTGACCCGGCACATTCGCTAAGAATTCTGCCATATTCCGTCTTCAGCCAAGATATTAGTTCCGCTTACTCTACGGGAGCAAAACTGAACCAATCTCTAAACCGCAAGTTATTTTATTGGGTTACTGTCATTTATACCAATACACAAGGCGTTCCGCGGCTCCCTCTCAGGCAGCCCGCACGCTTTGCAGAAATTGCCGAACCTGTTCTTGCAGGCTGTTTGACAATTGCCCCAGTTCGGCAGCAGCACCGTTCATTTCATCGGTAGCCGTCCGGCTGGTCTCCATAACGTCGCTCAAGGTGTCAACGTTTTCGGCCACTTGATCGGAACTGGTCCGCGCCGTCAGTGCATTGCTGCTGATCTCGTGGGTGGCGGTAGTCTGTTCCTCGACCGCTTCGCGGATTTTTCCGGAAATCTCGCTGACGCGGCCAATGGTTTCCGCGATCGAACGGATGGCGGTTTCGGAAAGCTCCGCGACTTCCTGCACCGCTGTCACCTGCGCGGAGATGTCTTCGGTCGCCCTGGTCGTCTGCTCGGCAAGGGCCTTCACCTCATTCGCAACGACGGCAAATCCCCGCCCGGCTTCGCCAGCCCTTGCCGCTTCGATGGTCGCATTGAGCGCGAGCAGGTTGGTCTGGCTTGCGATCTGGCTGATCAACTCGACGATTTCACCAATGGCACGGCCCGTTTCCGCAAGCCGACCGACAATCTCGTCGGTTTTCCGGGCTTCCGCCACCGCGGTGCTGGCAATGTCCGTTGCCTGGTCGACGTCCTCGCGCACACGGCTCAGCGAACCGGACAGCCGGTCTGCCGAACTCGTCACGAAAGCGACGGAACTGCTGGCTTCCGATGTTGCCTGATGTACTTCCTGGACGGCCTGCATGGACGAGTTCACCGCCCTGTTCAGATCCGCCGAATTGCCTTCAACGCTTCTGGCTGCCGTCGACAAGGCAGACACCACACCGATGACGGACTTCTCGAAATCATCGGCGACATCCTGCATCAGCGCCTTGCGCTCCTCGCTGAGGGCTTCCTGGTGGGCAAGTTCCTGCCTCGCCTGCTCTTTGGCCCGTTCGGCGAGGTTGGCCCGGAAAGCGGTCACGGACCGTGCAATGGCTCCGATTTCGTCGCTCCGATGGGCACCGTCGATCTGGATGTCGAGATTGCCTTCGGACAGCATGTCGAGGCCGGTCTGCAACCGGTTCATCGGCCGGGCGAGCCCCACGGCCAGAATGACGGCAAAGGCCAGAAAGGCCAGACCGACCGGCAGCACGACCAGACCGATGGTGATCATCTGATCCAGGATGAGCCCGTCAATCTTGCCGGCAACATTGCCTGTCAGAAAGTCCTGCGCACCGGCGGGTGTGCCGATCTTTTCCATGAAGGCCTGGCGGAAGGTATAGAAAGCAAATGCGGTACCGGCCATCATGATGGCGGCAGCCGTCAGAACCATGGCGACGAACCGGCCCTTGATTGAAAGCGTCACGTGGAAACTCCGACAGTAATTTTTCAGCCCCGCTTACGGCCGCTGTTGCTCAGCGCCGTTATCGCAAGATGAAACACTACCGCTCTGCACGTAAAAATTCAGTAACGGCCAGTCCTCGGAGAACTACGTAGTCTTGATATTTTTGACGAGACTGTTGTGCCCTGCGTTTCGCGTCTAGCGGATCAGGACATCAGCCGGGTGATCGTGAAACCCGCACCGGCCGAAACCGCGGACAGGACCGTCCCCCAGGCAACGTCGACGAGAACTACGGAAACCGGCCACTCCCTGAGCGTTGCGTAGTTGGTGACGTCGTATGTGCCGTAGGTGAAAAACCCGAACAGCGCTCCGAAAACAATGGCGGTCACAAGGCTGTCTGCCTTGAGCGCGGGCGCAACCGCGAAGATCACTATGCCGACGACATACACCAGATAGAAAACACTTGCGGCGGCGATGTTGGGCTTTTCCATCATCAGATGGCCGATACGGTCAAGGTAGAACCGGGTGGATACCTGCGTCAGCCAGACGTAGTCCACGGCAAGAAAAACGAGCACTGTTGCGATGTATGCCGTGACGTATTTCAAGATCGGCCCCCTGGTTTTGCACTGCCTTGTTTCGTCGGTTCTACGCCTCGGCAAGAGCACTGGATCAGCAGGAATTGACCGAAGCGGCTGCAGCGAACTTCAACTCAGGCGAATTCGCTTTCCGGTTCCAGAAATCCGCCGGACTGGCGGTGCCAGAGCTGCGCGTAAAGGCCGTCTGCATCTTCCAGGAGTGTCTCGTGTGTCCCCTGCTGAACGATCCGCCCCCTGTTCATGACAATCAGTCGGTCCATGGCGGCGATGGTCGACAGGCGGTGCGCGATCGCGATCACGGTCTTGCCTGTCATCAATCCTTGCAGGTTCTCCTGGATGGCGGCCTCGACTTCCGAATCGAGGGCCGAGGTCGCTTCGTCCAGAACGAGGATCGGGGCGTCTTTCAGGAGCACACGCGCGATTGCAATGCGCTGACGCTGCCCGCCGGACAGTTTGACACCACGCTCGCCGACAAAGGCGTCGAACCCCTTGCGGCCGCGCCTGTCTTCCAGCCTCTGGATGAAACCGGACGCGTGGGCCTTGCGCGTCGCCTCCAGCAACTCTTCTTCACTGGCCGACGTACGGCCATAGAGGATGTTCTCGCGGATCGAACGATGCAGCAAGGACGGATCCTGGGTCACCATGCCAATCGACCGGCGCAGCGATTCCTGGTTCACATCGCGCACGTCCTGTCCGTCGATGAGGACACGCCCCGCCTCCACGTCGAAGAACCGAAGCAGCAAGCTTGTCAGCGTGGTTTTGCCCGCCCCCGACGGGCCGACGATACCGACGCGCTCACCCGGCTGGATCGTCAGGTCGAGATGATCGATGACGCCGCCCGCCTTGCCGTAGTGGAACCGGATTTTATCGAACCGCACTTCCCCCTCAGTCACTTTCAGCTCCGGCGCCGCCGGTTTGTCTGTCAGGGTCACTGGCTTGACGATGGTTTCCATGCTGTCCTGCAGCGATCCGAAGTGGCGGAACAGGCCGTTGAGCTGGTTGAACAGCCGGTTCAAAAGGATGTTCAGCCGCAGGATCAGGCTGAGCGTGAAGGCCACATGACCGGCGCTGATGCCGCCGTCCTGCCAGATGGACAGTGCCAGGCCCGCAATCGAAACGATCATCACCCCGTTGACCAGCGTCATGATCATGCGAATTGTGGTCAAAAGCCTGGTGAAGACGCGTATCTTGGCAATCATCGTCTCAACCGAGGCCCGCGCTCCCCGGCTTTCTTCCTCCGATGATCCGAACAGCTTGACCGACTGGATATTGGTGTAGGTATCCACCAGACGTCCGGTCACGCCCGAATAGGCATTTGCCGAATCCTTTGCCGCAGCACGAACCCGTGGCACGAAGATGATGGCGGTTGCGGTGAAACAAAGCAGCCAGATCGCCACGAGTGCGCCCAGCCAAAGGTCCAGGTCCGCAACCAGCACAAGCGTCGTGATGGCATAAACGACAATGAACCAGACCACCTGCAAAAGGTTGGTCATGAAATCACCCGCCGACATGCCCGACTGCATCACCTTCTGCGACAGGCGCCCGGCGAGATCGTCCTGAAAATAGGAAAGGCTCTGCTTCATCACCCGCTGATGGCACTGCCAGCGCACCAGATTGAAGAACCCGGGCACGATCGCCTGTTCTTCCACCAGCGCCATCAGCGAATTGGTGAGCGTGCGCACGACCAGCACCACGAAGGCCATGGTCATGAGTGTCCAGAAATGATCGGAGAAGAATGTCGCCCGATTGCCTTCTTCCAGAAGATCCACGATGCGGCCAAGAAAATTGAAGATCGCCACTTCAACAAAGGCGGTCGCACCGCCGATGGCGAGCATGGCGATGAACGGCCAGCGCACCTGCGTGACGAAATACATCAGGAAGGCAAACCCGCCATGGGGCATGTCGGATTTGGACGGCTCCCGGAAAGGATCTATCCAGGATTCAAAAGCGCGAAAGAGCGGGGACACGTGGCGTCTCCATGGAGGCTGGAGCGATTCTTCACGTCATCCTACGCGCCAGGCGCGAAATTGGCCCAATGAAAATATGTAACGATTTGCCCCAAACCCGCAGCTCCCGGCCTTGTACCGGGCATTGAAACCGGTCTTCCTGTGACAATTGTTATGCCTGCTGCTATTGAGCCGGTCTCCCGAAACCAGTGCGGATACCCATGCCAGACATTGCCCTTTACCAACCGGACATCCCGCAAAATACCGGCACGATCCTGCGTCTTGCCGCCTGCATGGGCGTAACTGTGCACTTGATCGAACCTGCGGGATTTCCGATCTCCGACAGCGCTCTCAAGCGGGCCGGCATGGATTACCTGGAAAGGGCCGCGATGGTCCGCCACATCTCGTTTGCCGCATTCGATGACTGGCGACGTTCGAACAAGCGCAGGCTGATCCTGCTGACGACAAAATCGGAAGTGCCCTACGCGGATTTCGCGTTTCAGCCAGACGACATATTGATGATGGGCCGGGAAAGTTCGGGCGTGCCGGAGGACGTGCACACGCTTGCCGATGCCCGGCTGACGATCCCCATGGCCGACGGCATGCGCTCGCTCAACGTCGCCGTCTCAACAGGCATGGTGCTGGGTGAAGCCTTGCGGCAATCAGGCACATTTCCTAAAAGCCCAGGGTACACTCAAAGATAGCAATCACATGCATGCCCGCCGGTCCGGCAGGCCCCAACCAGTCCAGGCAGTCACATGAACGCACCCACACCTGAAAACCGCGGCGGTCCCATCCCGGACGGCATCGAGGACAAGAAGGCAACCGCACCGGCCTGGTTCAAGGAGTTGCGAGACCGTATCTGCAAGGCTTTTGAAGACCTCGAGGACGAGATCGGCGATCTCGCCGGTCCGCTGGCCGACCAGCCGGCCGGGCGCTTCGAACGCACGCCCTGGGAGCGCACCGACAGCACCGGGGCAAAGGGCGGCGGCGGTGTCATGTCCATGATGCATGGCCGCGTTTTCGAGAAGGTCGGCGTCCATATTTCCACCGTACACGGTGAATTCTCGCCCGAATTTCGCGGTCAGATCCCCGGTGCCAACGAGGATCCGCGCTTCTGGGCCTCCGGCATCAGCCTGATCGCTCACCCGCAGAACCCGCATGTCCCCGCCGTTCACATGAACACCCGCATGGTGGTCACCACCCGTCAGTGGTTCGGTGGCGGCGCAGATCTGACGCCGGTGCTGGACGCACGGCGAACGCAGGACGACCCCGATACCGTTGCCTTTCACGAAGCCATGTGCGCTGCCTGCAACGCACATGATGTTGCCGACTATGACGCCTACAAGGCCTGGTGTGACGACTATTTCTTCCTGAAACATCGCAACGAAGCGCGCGGCATCGGCGGCATCTTCTACGATTACCTCAACAGCGGAACCTGGGAAGACGATTTTGCCTTCACCAGGGATGTCGGCCTGGCCTTCTTGAACATCTATCCGGAACTCGTCCGCCGCAATTTCCAGAAGCCGTGGAACGACATGGAGCGCGAGGAACAGCTGGTCCGCAGGGGCCGCTACGTGGAGTACAATCTGCTTTACGACCGCGGGACGATTTTCGGACTGAAGACCGGCGGCAACGTTGCCTCGATCCTCTCGTCCATGCCCCCCGTGGTAAAATGGCCCTAGCTCAGAAGGCCGAGGTGCCTTTCACCTTCTGAGGCTGCCGGCTGACTTCACCGAAATCCCGATCGAGGACCATCTGGGCGAATTGCTTCAGCATGACCTGATCGAGTTTCTTGCCCATCTCCAGCATGACGCCAATGGCAGCGCGAACCGGCATACCGTCCTTGTAGGACCGGGTCTCGGTAAGCGCTGTGAATATGTCGCAAATGGTCATCAGGCGGACTTTTGGCGAGATCCTGTCTCCCTTCAGCCCATCGGGATAGCCTGATCCATCCAGAAACTCGTGATGCTGGATGGCCATCTTCTTGATGTCGACCGACACTTCGAGCCGCGGTTTCAGAATCTCGCGACCGAACATCGGATGTTTGTCGATAATGGCGCGCTCGGCGTCCGTCAGCTTGTTGGCCTTGTCCAGGATGGTCAGAGGGATGCGCATCTTGCCGATGTCATGCAGCAGACCGCCGGCTATCACTTCCTGGCAATCCGCCTTGCTCCAGCCGAGATGCTTCGCAAAAGCCCCGGCGAGACCGGCCACCATCAGGGAATGACAATAGGTTCCACTGTGGTGAGATTGCACGGCTTCCAGCCAGGGTGAGAGACCGTCAAGTGACAGCGACGACAGGATCTCCGCCGCCCCCTCGTTCATCAGGCTGATCTGGATGTTGGATCCTTCCGTTGCAGACAGCGCGATGCTTTCCAGGAAGGAGTTGCCTTTCCTGTAGGCCTCAAGTGTCTTCGCCGGAAGTCCCGTTGGAACGTTGGCAAGCGGGTCGTCGGGAATGATTGCCTTGAGTTTGCGCACCAGAATTGCCAGTGGCGTGTCACGCTCCATGATGTCGGTCTTGCCGAGCGCTGCCGCCTGGATCACTTCACGCCGGTTCTTCTTGGACACCAGGCAGATCACCGGGATTTCCGCAATGCTGGCCCAGGATTTCTTGAGCGCGGTCAGCCCCGCATCAGTCGCGTCCAGCAACTCCACGACAGCGACACGGCCATCGCCGACCGTCTTCGCAGACACCTTGGACATGTCGATCAGGCGCGCAGGAAAGAAGAACGGAAGTTTTCTGACCGGAGAATCGAGTGGAAGCGGGCCGTCTGAGATCAGGACAATTTCCATTCATCGCCTCATTGTATTCCGCACACGCCTTCTCACGACAAGTTAACCGGAAAACCCGACCAACAGGAAATCACCATCACGATGTGACGCAATCTCAATAAGATTTCATTAAGTCGCAGCACCTGCCCGCGTCAGCAAATCCTGTTTGGAGAGCGAGAAGCCACTGTCGCGCCAATCGGCCTCTAGAGCCTTGAGGCTATCCCCCAACGCGCGCCCGGGTGAGTGCCCGGCTGCAATCAGATCTGCGCCTTTGACCGGGAATTCAGGCACGGCAACCTCCCGCAACCGCTCCAGCAGCCCGCCAAAGATCTCCGTTGGATCTGATCCTTGCGCACGCAACCCGGCCCAGCGCCCCAAAAGGCCGTCGATAGCGCCCTGACGGCCGAACTGATACACCAAGTGCTCGGCTTCGGGCAGACCATCGGCCTGGCGAAGACATTTCATCGCCGCCCAGGCGGTCCGCATCCGGTCCCTTTCGGCATTCGACAGCCGAAGCCGGTCACTAACGCGCTCCACGTCCTCGCGCACGAAACCGGCAAGCACCACCAGCCCGAGCTCCGGATCGGTCACATCACTTGCGGTGGCTTCCAGGCTGCGCAGTGCCAGGTAATCGTCGATGCGGGCAAGGCCGCCCGTCGCGATTTCCCAAAGGCCGCAATCGTTCATCATTTTCAGTGCGGATCCTGCCAGAGGCGCGCGAAGCAGCCGCCGCATCTCGTGGCCGATACGTTCTGCGGACAGATGCCGCAAGCCGTCCCGCTGGCGCAGGCAGGCCCCGAGCCCGTCCGCATCCATCTCTCCGGCCCCGTAGGCCGCGTAGATCCGGAAGAAACGGAGGATGCGCAGGTAGTCTTCCTGTATGCGCTTGTCCGGCTCCCCAATGAAACGCACACGCCGGTTCAGACAATCGTCCAGTCCACCAAGCGGATCGTGCAATCGGCCATCGCAGTCGACATAGAGCGCGTTGAGAGTGAAGTCGCGACGTTCCGCGTCGCGCGTCCAGTTCCTGCCGAAAACGACACGGGCCTGACGGCCGAAGGTTTCCACGTCCTCCCGCAGCGTCGTGACCTCGTAGGGATAACCGTTGCTGACCACCGTCACCGTACCGTGATCAATGCCCGTTCCAACCGGCTTCAAGCCCGCGGCCAGCGTGCGTTCCATCACTGTTTGGGGCGAGGCAGTCGTCGCGATATCGACATCTGGAACAGGGTGACCGAGTAACGTATTGCGCACGGCTCCACCGACAACGCGGGCTTCGTCGCCGTCTTGCTCGATCGCCGCAAACACCGCCTGAATACCCGGTGTTTTCAGCCAGTCCGCCTGTTGCAGGATCTGATCGGCAGTCGTTGTCATCGCTTTATTCGTACCGGCCCGGAACAAACACCCCATCGCGCATTTCCGATGGCCGCCAATTGGCCCCATCCGGTGCGTGATCGAAGGATGCCATGCCGACCAGGCCGGTAATGACCAGAACGAGGCCCACCAGCGTGAGCCACGCCATCGGCTTGGCAGACCAGCGGCCAGGCTCGGTGTTGCGCTTGCTCAGCCACAGCCAGAGTCCGTAGGTGATGAAAGGAAGAAGGAAAAGTAACAGATGCAGTATGAACACACGAACCATCAGCGGTAGACCGTTTCGTACAAGGAGCGGATAATGCCCGCGGTGACGCCCCAGATATAACGTTCTCCGAAGGGCATTGCGTAGAAGTAGCGGCGTTTTCCCTGCCACTCGCGGCTGAGTTTCTGATGGTTCGCGGGATCCATCAAAAAGCCCAATGGCACTTCGAAGACGCTCTCGACTTCGCCGGGATTGGGCCGGAAGGCAGCGCCGTCTTGAATGGTGCCAACCACCGGAATAACCCGGTATCCCGAACCGGTGAGATAGGGCGCAAGATTGCCGATCAACTCGACGCGCTCCGGAGCAAGGCCGATTTCCTCGTCTGCCTCCCGCAGCGCTGCTTCAACAGGTCCATTGTCAGTCGGATCGATCTTGCCTCCGGGAAGGGCAACCTGTCCGGCATGGGATTTCAGGTGACCGGTTCGCTGCGTCAACACCACATTGGGCCCGTCGCTGCGTTCCACGATACCGATGAGAACTGCCGCATCGCGCGGTGGACCGTCCCACTTCGCATAGGGACCAAGGTCCGGATTGAGAATGTGGTCACCGGTCTCGCGTTCGATGTCGCGAAGCGCCGCATCATCCAGCCGCGTCCTGAACAGGGAGGTCCAGTGTGCGGAATCCGCAGGTGGTTTGGTCAGGAATGCAGTCATGCAATCGGGGTTTCCGGTCGTACGAAACAGTTCATTCGGTCAGTCCTGAACGCTCAGGAAGGCGGGATCTACCGAAAAGAACCGGCCACCGCTCCAGACCCCCATCCGGGTGCCGTCATCTGTTTCCTGCTCTTCCATAAGATCCGCCAGTTGATACATCAGCGCTCTGGTGAACAAGGCCTCCAGGCGCCCTCTGACGTGAACATAGGGTTTCAAACCGTCGCTGTCCGGTTCTTTTTCAAATCGAAGAGGATGGTCCGCACCAACGGCGACCAGATCACCGAGATTTGTCCGCAGCGTGAGCTGCTGCTCTTCCGCCTCGCCTTCCACCGCCATCTCGACGGCCAGAAGCGGGGCATCCTCCACGGTGATCCCGATCTTCTCGACTGGCGTGACCAGATAATGCCGGCCGTCCTCGTCCTTGCGCAGCACAGAGGCAAACAGCTTCACCAGAGGCATGCGGCCAATCGGCGAACCGAGATAATACCACGTGCCATCTCGGGCAATGCGGATGTCCAGATCCCCGCAAAACGGCGGATTCCACTTCTCGACCGGAGGTGGTCCCTTGCCGCCTGTGTCCGCCCGGCTCATCAGTGCCTTTAAACCTTCGGGCAGTGCCCCGTCCGTTTTTGCGGTTGCCTCCGCCATGGATGTTTCGCCCTTGTCGTCTTCATCAAGGTACCGGAATTTTTGACAATTCCGCTACCGCCCGGATCTTCTTCGCCTGCTCCCGGCTTCCCGCAGGCCCGACCTTTTCCCCAAAGTGAGGAAAGATTCTTGGACCTTTCCACTGTATGGCGCACAATTGCGCCTTATCTACTGATTTATATGGTGTCAGACTGCTTGAGTCGCAGCAACAAAGGTCGGGGGTGTTGTTAGCCCCAGGGCCGGACAGGCAGTCGAAACGCAGATTGCGGGAAAGGTGATCCATGAGCGTTATTTCTCCCTCCAGCCCAAGCGAAGAAGATCTCGCCGCCGTCGCCGAACAAGCCGAACGCGCCGTCAACCGGATCAGCGATGCCAAGGTCGATATCGCCCGGATCATCTTCGGTCAGGAAAATGTGGTGGAGCAGTCGCTCGTCACCATATTGGCTGGCGGCCACGGCCTTCTTGTCGGTGTGCCCGGCCTTGCCAAGACCAAGCTGGTGGAAACGCTCGGCACCGTTCTGGGCCTCGACGCCCGGCGCATCCAGTTCACGCCAGACCTGATGCCGTCCGACATTCTCGGTGCCGAAGTGATGGAACAGGGTGCCGACGGCAGCCGCTCGTTCCGCTTTATTCCCGGTCCGGTTTTTTCTCAGTTGCTGATGGCTGACGAAATCAACCGTGCTAGCCCGCGCACCCAGTCGGCGCTTCTGCAGGCCATGCAGGAGTATCATGTGACCGTCGCCGGGCACCCGCATGACCTGCCGCGCCCCTTCCACGTGCTTGCCACGCAGAACCCGCTCGAACAGGAAGGCACCTACCCGCTGCCGGAAGCCCAGCTCGACCGGTTCCTGATGCAGATCGACGTGCATTACCCGGATCTTGAAGCCGAACGCCGGATCTTGCTGGAAACCACCGGTGCCGATCAGGCCAAGGCCCAGGTAGCCATGCGAGCGGAAGAACTGATGGAATACCAGCAGCTCGTTCGTCGCATGCCGGTAGGCGAATCCGTTGTTGAAGCAATCCTGACGCTTGTGCGCTCCGCACGCCCGGACAACAGCTCCGCACCTTCCGATCTCACCAACCTGATCGCCTGGGGCCCGGGACCGCGTGCCAGCCAGGCACTGATGCTGACCGTCAGGGCACGCGCGCTTGTCGACGGGCGTCTCGCACCTTCCGTCGATGACGTCTTGGCTCTAGCCGAACCGGTCCTTCAGCATCGCATGGCGCTGACGTTCGCAGCCAGAGCCGACGGTCACACCGTTCGCGACGTCATTCGACGGGTCAAGGAACTGATCTCCTGATCCCCCCCCTTAACCAGCCAGGAAGCCGACCGCATGGATTCGAGCAGTACGCAGGGCAGCAACCAGACAGGCATTGATGCCGATACCTGGCCGAACGTCATCGGCGAAGCCCGGTCGGTCGCCGATGCCCTGCCGGATCTGCTGGTCGAGGCAAGCCATGTTGCCAGTTCCATCATCGCCGGCTGGCATGGCCGTCGGCGTGCGGGCCCGGGGGAAAGCTTCTGGCAGTTCCGCCCGTTCAACATGGGTGAACCGGCAAAGCGCATCGACTGGCGCCGTTCCGCACGCGATGATCATCTTTATGTTCGCGAACGCGAATGGGAGGCCGCGCACACGGTCTGGCTCTGGGCAGATCTTTCGCCCTCCATGGTCTTCCGCTCCCGCCTTGCAGGCGTCGCCAAGCGCGACCGCGCCATTGTGCTGATGCTTGCACTTGCCGACATGCTGGCTGAAACAGGTGAACGGATCGGACTGCCCGGCCTGACCAGAGCCTTTTCCGACCGGCGCGCCGCTGAACGCCTTGCCGATGCACTTACCCATCTTTCCAAACCGATCGCCTATCCGGACACCACCGCCGTGCAACGGTTTGCCGATGTGGTTCTGGTGTCCGATTTCCTGGACCCGATCGAGGAAGTCGCGGCATGGGTTGCCCGTGTTGCCAGCACGGGTGCGCGTGGTCACCTGGTTCAGGTCCTCGATCCGATCGAGGAAACCTTCCCGTTTGACGGCAGGGTCGAATTCACCGATCCGGAAAAGGGGTTTCGGTTGACCGCCGGACGCGCGGAAAAATGGCGCGAGGATTACCGCAACCGGCTGGAAGCCCACCGCGCGGAAATTCGTGACATCGCAAGGCGTGCCGGCTGGACATATGTCCTGCACCACACCGACCGTCCGGCATCCGAACCTTTGCTCGTGCTTCACAGTGCCCTGTCCGGTGCGCTGGACGTACTGCCAAAAGGAGGCATCTGACCCGTGTTCGCAGGATTGCCTCTGACATTCACCGCCCCCTGGATCCTGACCGCGCTGGCATTGCTGCCGGTTATCTGGTGGCTGTTGCGCCTGACACCGCCGCGCCCTCGCGAAATCCGGTTCCCGCCGACCCGGCTGCTGATCGGCATCGATCAGCATGAGGAAACACCGCAGCGCAGCCCCTGGTGGCTGACACTGCTCCGCCTGCTGATGGCAGCCATCCTCATCATTGCCCTGGCCGGACCGATCTGGCGCTCCAGCGAACCGCTTGAAACCGGCGAAGGTGTCCTTTGGGTTCTGGTTGACAACGGCTGGACATCCGCAAAGGGATGGACCGCGCAGGTCAATGCAGCCGAGCAGATCCTGAGCGAAGCAGAACAGAGCGGTCAGCCAATCCTGTTTGCAGCCTCCGCCGAAGGCCCCGGCCAGAGTTTCACACCGGAGGCAGCAACAACGGCTCTGGAAAAACTGCGCGCACTTGAACCGCGTCCCTATCCGCCGCAGCGCGCCGAACTCAGCATCGGCCTGCGCAAGGCAGCCCAGGAGACACCGCCCGGTGCCGTGATCTGGCTATCGGACAACACCAGCACCAAAGGTTCGTTTCTAACCGATCTCGCACAGATTTCCGGCACGGCTCCGATAACGGTCCTGACAGGTCTGGACACGCCCATGGGATTGAAGGACCTCAACAACGACGCCGACGCCCTGTCGTTGACCGTTGTGCGCCACCCGGACCAGAGACTGGGGTCCGCAACACTTCAGGCTCTCGATCTGAAGGGCCTTGTCCTTGGCGAAGTGCAAGCAAATTTTGACGCTGGCGCGACCGAAACACAGGCGCGCTTCGAACTGCCAAGCGAATTGCGCAACGACATTGCCCGGGTCGAAGTCACCGGTGAGGCCGCCGCGGGCGCCGTCCAACTGGTGGATGACAGCTGGCGCCGACGCACGGTTGGACTGATTTCAGGCCAGTCGGGCGATCTGGATCAGCCGCTGCTGTCGCCCCTTTATTATCTGGAGCGCGCCCTTGCGCCCTTCTCGGACATACGCCGCCCGCGCGATGCGGATATTGCCGACGCTGTACCTTCGCTGATCGAACAGGGCATTTCCGTGCTGGTTCTGGCCGACGTCGGCCGGTTGCCTGAATCGACGACCGAGACGCTTCGCGACTGGATTGAAAACGGCGGCACGCTTGTCCGCTTCGCCGGCCCGCGGACCGCGGGTGGCAGTGACGATCTCATTCCCGTGCGTTTGCGCGCAGGTGACCGGTCCCTTGGTGGTTCACTCAGCTGGAAACAGCCACAACATCTGGCAGACTTTCCGGAAGGATCGCCCTTCGCGGGCTTGCGGGTCCCACAGGAAGTTACTGTGACCCGGCAGGTACTGGCCGAGCCGACATCGGATCTGCCTGAACGCACCTGGGCCATGCTCGAAGACGGCACTCCCCTTGTGACGGCGGCTCCGATCGGTGCGGGGTCGATGGTGCTGTTCCACGTCACAGCGGATTCCTCCTGGTCGAACCTGCCGCTGTCTGGCGTCTTCCTGAACATGCTGCGGCGGATCCTGTCGGTCTCGAACGTGGCCGCCGCCTCTGAAACCGCCGAAGATGGCACGCCGGCAACGAGCGTGTTGCCGCCCTTGCGCCTGCTGGACGGTTATGGCCGTTTCGGTCCGCCGCCGGTAGAAGTCACGCCTGTAAATGCGTCCGTTTTTCGGGATGCGGAAGCAAGCCGCAGAACACCTCCCGGTCTTTACGGCACGGAAGACGGCTTCCGTGCGCTCAATCTGATGCAGCGGGACGATGAGCTCCTGCCGCTCGACCTCTCGGCGCTGGGCGACCGAACCGTGCAAACTGCCTACCCGACCTCCGATCCCTTTGATCTGAGAGCCCTGTTCTTCACGCTGGCTTTCCTGCTGATGATCCTCGATACAATTGCCGTCTTCCTGCTGGCCGGTGGCCTGAGCCGTCTCGGCTTGCGCAGCCGCACCGCCGCCACCGCTCTTGTTCTGGCTTTCGGTGCAGGCCTCCTTGCCCCTGCCGGCATTGATCAAGCCAGGGCGCAATCAAGCTCGGATGATCTTCTGGCCTTGGAATCGACCCTGGAAACCCGCCTGGCCTATGTGCTGACGGGCAATCCAGAGATCGACGATGCCAGCTCCGCGGGGCTTTCGGGACTGACCCAATTCCTGTCGGAACGCACTGCGCTTGAACCTGGGGCACCGATTGCCATCGACATCGAACGCGACGAACTTGCGTTCTATTCCCTGCTCTACTGGCCAATCGATGCGGCTGCCGACAAACCGAACGATCAGACAATTGCCCGCATAGACACTTTCATGCGCAACGGCGGAACGATCCTGTTCGACACGCGCGATCACATCAATGCCTCGGCCAACGGCTTTGCCTCGACGCCGGCAACGCTGAAGCTGCGTGAAATCCTGGAAGACCTGGACGTTCCCCCGCTTGAGCCGGTGCCGCCCGATCACGTTTTGACGAAGGCTTTCTACCTGCTGGATTCGTTCCCGGGACGGTATGCGACCAGCCCGCTCTGGGTGGAAAGCCTGGAAGAAGTTGCAGCCAGGGGCGACCGGCCGGTGCGGGCGGGTGACGGCGTGTCACCGATCCTCATTACCGGCAACGATTTTGCCGCTGCCTGGGCAATCACCGAGGCAGGTGAGTTCATGTATCCGACGGTGCCCAACAATCCCATGCAGCGGGACTACGCGTTCCGTTCCGGGGTCAACATCGTCATGTACAGCCTGACCGGCAACTACAAGGCCGATCAGGTGCACATTCCCGCTCTGCTTGAGCGTTTGGGACAATAGGAGACTAGATGGTCTGGTCACTCGCCTTCGATCCCCTCGTTCCGCTCTGGGCCCTTGTGGCAGGCGGCGTTATCGCTGTTCTTCTCACCGCCTTTTCCGGCTTTCTGAATTTGCGTGGCTGGTTGCTGCGCACCCTGACAATGGCCTTGCTGTTGCTGGCGCTGGCCAATCCCGCTGTTGAGCGGGAAGACAGGGAACCGCTCTCAAGCGTCGTTGCTCTTGTCGTCGACAAGAGCCAGAGCCAACGCCTCTCCGATCGCCAGTCGACAACCGATGAGGCCGTGGAAGAACTGACCCGCCGCATCGGTGCCCTTGATGGCTTTGACCTGCGCGTTCTGGAAGCGCGCAACTCCGGTTCGGGCGATGGCACCGAGGCGTTCCAGACCCTGGCAAACGGTCTTGCAGACGTTCCGCCGGATCGGGTTGGTGGTGCGATCATCGTGACCGACGGCCAGATCCACGACATCCCCGGCAACGCAGGCGCCCTGGGTTTCGACGCCCCGGTTCATGGCCTTATCACCGGTACGGTTGATGAACGGGACCGGCGCATCGTACTCGACAAGGCCCCACGGTTCGGCCTGGTCGATTCAGAGCAGATCGTCAGCCTGACTGTCGTCGACCAGGGCCGTGGCACGGGACCTGGCGACCAGGTGCGCCTGACCGTCAAACGCGATGGCGATGTCGTCACCGAACGCACGGCCCGGACAGGCGAGAAGATCGACATTCCGGTTGAGATCGCCCATGGCGGCAACAATATCTTCGAATTCGACGCCGAGCCGCTGACCGACGAACTCACGACGCTCAACAACCGGGCCGTTGTGACCATCGACGGCATCCGCGAGAATCTGCGTGTGTTGCTTGTTTCCGGGTCACCGCATGCCGGTGAACGCACCTGGCGCAACCTTCTGAAGTCCGATGCCTCGGTGGATCTGGTTCACTTCACCATCTTGCGCCCGCCGGAAAAACAGGACGGAACGCCGATCAACCAGCTTTCGCTGATCGCTTTCCCGACCCGGGAACTCTTCTCGGTGAAGATTGACGAATTCGACCTGATCATCTTCGACCGCTACGTGCGCCGCGGCGTTCTGCCGATGCTGTATTTCGACAATATCGCCCGCTATGTGCGCGATGGCGGTGCAATGCTGCTGGCTGGCGGTCCTGATTACGCCGAAGGTGGCAGCCTTTACCGCACGCCACTGGCGCCGATCCTTCCGGCCCGTCCGACCGGCACTATTCTCGAACAACCCTACCACGCCACCCTCGCCGACCTCGGCAAGCGCCACCCGGTCACCCGTGGGCTGCCCGGATCCGAACAGGACCCGCCCGCATGGAGCCGCTGGTTCCGCATCGTCGACACCGAACTCGACGCCGGCCAGACGCTGATGTCCGGCCCGAGCGACACGCCGCTACTGGTTCTCAACCGCGAAGGCGAAGGCCGAGTGGCCATGCTGCTGTCCGATCACGTCTGGCTCTGGGCACGTGGTTATGAAGGCGGTGGTCCGCATGTTCCGCTGCTGCGCCGTCTGGCCCACTGGCTGATGAAGGAGCCGGATCTGGAAGAAGAAGCGCTGAATGTATCCATGCGCGGACCGGAACTGGTCATCGAACGCCAGACCCTGGGCGAGACCGTCGGGGAAGTCACGGTCGTCTCGCCGACAGGCGACCGGTCGCAGATCGTTCTGACCGAACAGGAACCAGGCCTGTGGCGTGGCGGCATGCCTGCCGGTGAAACCGGGTTGTTCTCGATCACCGAAGGCGACATGAGTGCGCTGATCCACGTTGGGCCCCAGAACCCGCGTGAATATACCGACGTTCTGTCCACCACCGAGCCATTGGCCCCGCTCAGCGAAGCGACGGGTGGAGCGTCTGAGCGCTTGCGGGATGTCGGCGGAGACTTGACCGTCCCGCGCATTGTTTCAATGCGTCCGTCAGCGAGCTACGCCGGCAATGGCTGGCTGGGGCTGAAGGCCACTGAGGCGAGCGTCCTCAACGGCATCGACCGCTATCCGCTGATGATCGGACTGCTTGGTCTTGCGCTTCTGCTGGGTGCCCTGTCCCTGACCTGGTATCGCGAAGGGCGGTAGCTTTTGCGCCGACCACCCTCGCGGCGGTCGGCAATCCGCTTGAGCTAAGTACGAACCGATCTGTTGTATTTGGGGCCCATCCTTCGAGACAGGCCTTCGGCCTTCCTCAGGATGAGGTCGAAGGGAAGCTACCGGCCTATCAATATTCTCTTCCTCATCCTGAGGAGGCCTTCAGGCCGTCTCGAAGGATGGGCCACACCCACCGTCACCCCGCCCCGCGTCAGGCAGAAACAACCTCAGGAAGCGACCGCAGCAGAGGCTCCGCCGTGCACCATTCCGCTCGGAATGTCGCCGTCATTCAACAGCGCGACGAGGAGCCGCGCCGGGTCGACGGGCCCGGGCAACGTAATGCGTCCGAACGGAACCTGCTGAAAGCCGAAGGGGCTGTAGTAAGGCGCATCGCCGACCAGCAGCACGACCTTGTCTCCGGCCGCAGCCGCCGCTTCCATCGCCGTACGCATGAGCGCCTTGCCGAGACCCCGGTTCTTGAAGTCGGGAGATACGGTCAATGGACCGAGCAGCAGGGCGTCACTCTCGCCAATCCTGATCGGTGTCAGTCTGATTGACCCTGCCACCTGCTCACCCGCCAGGCCGACGAAAGAAACATCCGGACGGTGCGGGACGCCTTCGCGGATCCGGAAAGCGGTTCGCGCGAACCGGCCTGGGCCGAAAGCTTCGGCCTGCAGATCGTCAATTGCGGAAGTGTCGGTCGCGTCTTCGGGCCGGATGACCCATGTGGTCTGTTTCATTTGGCTGGTTCCAGCAAGCATGCAGTCTTTGGAGAAATGCGCGCCTGCCAGTGCCTGGATAAAACGTAAGGAAGATCCAGGATCAGGTCAGCCGCGACGGTGCGGACGAGAGTTATCTCGTCGGCTGGTTCGTCGTCGAAGCGTAAGACCTGCGGTCATTTATCCCAGTCTCGTTGCGATATCAGCGTGTTCGAAAGCCGATATTTCCAGAAAGAGGAGAAGCGGTTACCACGCAATGGCTGCTTCGGTCCAGCCTTTTTTGTCCCTTCTCAACGGTCCGCTGATTGTTCACCGAGCCGGAACAGAGCATTCAATTGATTGATTTTCCGCCTGTGTGCACAACCTAACCAGACGAAGCACAACAAGGGAGCGCATCATGGGACTGCTGGTCGACGGCGTCTGGAAAGACAAATGGTACGACACGAAATCCACCGGTGGACGCTTCGTCCGCAAGGACGCGGCGTTTCGGAACTGGATCACGGCGGACGGCACTGCCGGCCCCACGGGCAACGGTGGCTTCAAGGCTGAAGCGGATCGCTATCATCTGTTCGTTTCCTATGCCTGCCCCTGGGCGCATCGCACGCTGGTATTCCGAAAGCTCAAGAAACTGGAAGACCTGATTTCCGTCTCCGCCGTACAGCCGCTCATGCTGGAGAACGGCTGGGAGTTTCCGGAGATAGATCCGCTGACCGGCGCGAAATACGCCTGGCACGTCTACACCAAGGCCGACCCGCACTACAGCGGCCGTGCGACCGTGCCGATCCTCTGGGACAAGCACCAGAACACGATCGTGAGCAACGAGTCCTCCGAGATCATCCGGATGTTCAACTCGGCGTTCAACGACCTGACCGGCTCACACCTTGATTTCTATCCGACTGCCTTGCGCACCGAAATCGACAGTATCAACGAGCGCGTCTATCACGCAGTCAACAACGGTGTTTACAAGTCCGGTTTCGCGACCACACAGGAAGCCTATGAAGAAGCCGTCACGGAACTGTTCAAGGCACTGGACGAGCTGGAAGATCGCCTGTCCCGTCAGCGCTACCTGGTCGGAGACCAGCTGACGGAAGCCGACTGGCGACTGTTCACGACGCTGGTGCGCTTCGACGCGGTCTATGTCGGGCATTTCAAATGCAATATCCGCAGGATCGACGACTATCCGAACCTGTCGAACTACCTGCGGGAGCTTTATCAGGTCCCGGGTGTTGCAGACACGGTCGACATGACAACGATCAAGCAGCACTACTACGGTTCACATGAGAGTGTGAATCCGACCAGGATTGTCCCTGTCGGGCCTGCGCTGGATTTCACCCGCCCTCACGACCGCGAGCGTTTCAAGGCTGCTGCCTGATCATGTAGGAAACTTCCAGGTGAGCCGGTTACGGCTTACCTCGGAAGACGACATGACCGACCTGGGGGTGGCAAGCCTCACCACTTGCCGCTTTCCGGTTCGCGGCCGGAGCGAAACTCGTCAAGCCGCCGGGCTGTGGACCGCGTAAGCCCCTCCGGCAAAGCCTCCAGCTCAAAGAATGCCGCTTCCTCGATTTCCGCATTGGGCTGAAGGAAGGTGTCCGCCTGTCTCCACTCGGGCATGTGATAAAGCCCGACATGATCCCGGCCTGTCGCTTCTTGGTTCAGGAAGATATTGAGAAGCTGCGGGCGGCTTACCGATACGACACCTGCTTCTTCCAGAACCTCCCGGCAGGCAGCCTCTTCCATCGTCTCGCCCTTGTCCACGCCCCCACCCGGCAGGTACCAGCCCGTGACATAACTGTGCCGCACCAGAAGGACCCGGCTGTCCCGGTCTTCAACGATCACGCGCACCCCAAGCGTGAACGGGTTTCGGACAAGTCCAATTCCCTGGATCAGGCGTGTGGTCACCGACTTCGGCAAGACTGATAATATCTTCAACATTTTCAGGACGTTACCGGATCCAGAGAGGAAATAAAACTTTTTTAACCCATGCAATCCCCGCAGGGCTGACCCGTGAGAATAACGCTCCTCCTTTGTGCACCGCATGCATATATATCGGGCAAGTTGATGAATTCGAGGGCAGCCCTTCTGACCGCCCGAACCTGAAGGAAAAATAAAATGTTGAACGCTCTGTTTGGAAAACGCCGCCGCAACCGCAACAATTACCAGTGGAAGCCGGCTATCGACCTGACCAACCCGCGCATCGTCGCAACCCTGACCACTTTCCCGACCAACTAAGGTCGGTCGAAGGAACCTGTACGGAGAAGACCCATGTTCGGATTCGTGAATGTTGTTGGCGCGACGCTGCGCGAAACCACGCGCTCCGCAGACAATAACACCGAGAAAGCGCCGAAAGCCGCAAAGGCAGTCAAACCGGTCAAGTAACCGGTTTCCCGGCAGTTCCTGAACTCACTTGAAAGCGCCGCGTCATTTCCCCTTGACGCGGCGCTTTTCGTTTTGAAGATGCGCGACCATGTCCACATTCACGCTCGCTCATCTTTCCGACCCCCATCTCGGCCCGCTTCCGGACCCCAAGCTGCTGCAGCTCTTTTCCAAGCGGATCCTTGGTTACCTCAACTGGCGCCGCAATCGGTCGAGGATCATGGGCGGCAGTTATCTCGAACAACTCGTCGATGACATGCAGGCGCAGGCGCCCGACCATATTGCCGTCACCGGCGACCTGGTGAATATCGCGCTGCCCCTGGAAATTTCCGGTGCGCGAACCTGGCTTGAAGATATCGGCCCGCCGGAGGATGTCTCCGTCGTTCCGGGCAACCACGACGCCTATGTGCCTGGAGCCGTGCGCAGGGCTCGTGCGGCATGGTGGCCCTACATGCGCGGCGATGGCGCAGGCAATGTGCCGTCAAACGGCACCAACTCGGAAGCAACCTTTCCCTATGTTCGCAAGCGGGACGGCATCGCCCTTGTCGGCGTGACGACCGGTCGTGCCAGCGGCCCCTGGTTCGCAACGGGCCGTGTCGGCAGCAAGCAGAGCAAGCGTCTGCGGGCAATTCTGGACGACCTTGGCCGGGACGGTTTCTTCCGCGTGGTGATGCTGCATCACCCGCCATTCCCCCATGCCACCCGTTGGCACAAGCGCCTGTCGGACGCCTCCAGGGTGCGCGCCGTCGTCAAGAGAGCCGGTGCCGAGCTGATCCTGCACGGCCACACCCATGTCGACAGTTTCGAGCATATCGAGGGACCGGACGGGCTTGTCCCGGTGGTTGGGGTGCCATCTGCCACAAGCGCGCCTGGCGGCAAGAAACCGGCGGCGCGCTACAACCTGTTCCGGATCGAAAAGACAAACGAGGGCTGGTCCTGCCAAATGGAAGAGCATGGCTTTGCCGCGCCAGACGAGCCGGTGAAACTGCTCACGGAACGAGAAGTCGCCATTCCGGGTGGCAGGCCCTGAGGCCCTTCCTGCAGGCCTGACGAGTTGCCCAGAAAGACACTCACAGGCTTGCGGTAAGCAGGATCGAGACTGGAGAGTGCTGGGCGTCTTTCACAAAAGCCGCCTTAGAGCGGGTTGGCGAACCAGGCAAAGACGATGAGGCCGATGACACCCGCGGCAAGACCGATCCCGAAGGCACCGGCGACCGCCATCCACGGTGTACGGCTTTCCTTGACACGCACGACCTTGCTGTCGAGCGCGACCTGCCGCAGCCGGTTGTTGAGCCAGTCGCCTTCCAGCGCCTTTTCCCGCTCCAGCACGCGTTCGGCAATATATTCGGTCAGGCAGTCTGCCATGTCGTCGATGTTGGCCGTTTCCAGAATGACCACCCGGCCGAGGCGCGTGTCCTTCAGGAACCGATAGGTGCGCCTGTCACCACCAACGGCCACGTGGCTGGTCGCATCGATCCAGAGCCGTGGCGTGGAACCGGAGATGATCTGAAGGGAAAACTGGTCGTCGTCTTCCGGGATTTCCCTGAAAACGTCCTTGAGTTCGTCTGCAAGCATGTCCAGCCGGGCACGCTCGGTCTCCTGAAGCTCAACAACCACGTCCGAACGTTCGACTTCGCCAAGCTGAACCTTCCGGATCGCATCGCGCAAGGACCGCATGCGCGTATGTGGGACAACGTTATCCTGCATTTCAGACATGGGGTACACGTGACTCCGTTGTACTGCCGTTGGTGAATCAAGTCTTAACTGACTCTATCGCGAGTGAAACAGCCGCATGGCCTCCACCTGCGAGCTATCCACTGGCAATGATCCAAACATGGTTAACGGAGATTAAGGTATTTTTGACAGTCACGCCAGTAACGCGCGACTGGCCTGAAGCCTGTTCATGGGTTATGCAAAAAACCTATTGCGATTGCGGAGTTTCGCTCATGAACGTGGACGGCAAGAAATATCGCACGATCTGGCTGGCGGAAGATGGCGGCTCGGTCGAGATCATCGATCAGACAAGATTTCCGCACACGTTCGAGACCATCCGCCTGCATACAATGGAAGACGCCGCCCATGCGATCCGGTTCATGCAGGTGCGCGGCGCGCCTTTGATTGGAGCAACAGCCGCCTACGGTGTCGCGCTGGCCATGCGGACCGACGCCTCAGACGACAATCTCCATGCTGCCTGCTCGTCCCTGCTGGAAACCCGGCCGACAGCGGTCAACCTGCAATGGGCCCTCGACAAGGCGCGTCGGACACTGGTCCGGCTGGCACCTGAAATCCGCGAGGAAGCTGCCTTCAAGCTGGCCAATGACATCTGCGACGAGGACATCGCCATCAACATGGCCATCGGCATGCACGGGATGGAGCTGATTGCCGCGATCTCGCGGCTGAAACGCGCCGGTGAGCCGGTCAACATCCTCACCCATTGCAATGCCGGCTGGCTGGCCACCGTCGACTGGGGCACCGCGACGGCGCCGATCTACATGTCGCATGACGGCGGCATTCCCGTTCATGTCTGGGTCGACGAAACCCGACCGCGCAATCAGGGGGCTTTTCTGACCGCCTGGGAGCTCGGTCAGCATGGTGTCCCGCACACCGTGATTGTCGACAATGCCGGCGGACACCTGATGCAGCACGGCGAGGTCGATATCGTCATCACCGGAACGGACCGCACCACGGCCACTGGTGATGTCTGCAACAAGATCGGCACCTATCTGAAGGCACTGGCAGCAAAGGACAACAGTGTGCCCTTCTACGTTGCGCTGCCGTCACCGACCATCGACTTTTCCCTGTCGGACGGTATCCGGCAGATCCCGATCGAGGAACGCGGCGGCGAAGAAGTCAGCCGCATCACCGGCCGCACCAGAGCGGGCGAGATCGAGACGGTGGACATCGTTGCGGACGGATCTCCTGTCGGAAATCCGGCCTTCGACGTTACCCCTGCCCGTCTCGTGACCGGCCTCATCACCGAGCGCGGCGTGCTGGAGGCAAACCGCAAGGCCATTGCAGATGCCTTTCCGGAGCGGGTTCGGGCAAGTGCCTAGACGGGCGCGCTTGCGAGCAGGCAGCCCCATTCCTTCGAGATCGCACTGAAGCGCGTCCTCACTCGATCACAGGAACATGCGGGGCGCGCTTGCGCCCGAGAAGTCCTTGCAGACGCGGGTCTTTGGCAACTTCGATAGCGCGCTTGTAAGGTTTGAAACCGCAGGCCTGGTAAAAGATCAGCGCCTGCGGGCTGTCACCGGTGCAGGTGTGCACCCAGAGCCGTTTCGTTTCCGGGCGTGACCAGACGATGTCCAGCGCCTGGGCCATCAGCCAGCGGCCAAGCCCGCCACCGATCGCGCCGGGGACCAGGCCGAAATAGGAAAGTTCGGGCTCTTCCGGGTTGGCAAAATCCAGCTCCAGCGTACCGACCGGCTTGCCATCGATGATCGGCAGGTAGTTCTCGCGGGCAGGCTCGGCGAGCAGCTGCTCCAGCGTCTTGTCGTCATGAACCAGCCGGCCGAACCAGATCCAGTCTTCACCAACCTCCCGAAAAAGCTTTCGATAGCTGTCGAGATCCGGCGTCTGCCACCGCTGCAATGTCACATCGCTGCGTGATGGCGCGAGAGGCTGTTCAGGTGCCTGAAGCATTTCCAGGAACGTGACCACGAAGGCAACCTTGCCCTCCGGAATATCCGTGTAGCCATCGAGGTTAAGCGCTTGCGTCGACATGAAAACTCCAGAATCTCGCGTGTTTTTCCGGGCTTAACAGCTGGAACGTTTGTCGCCAAGCCGCCCTGTGCACATTGCGCGGATTTAAGGGCCTGTTAACCATCTTCGCACACAGTCTGTCCAGATCTCCAGGAAGGAGCTGCCATGGCAAAGGTCGGAAACTACGTCCAGCGGGACTACCACAAAACTTTCAGCACGAAGCGGCAGTCGACTTGGTCTGACTACAACAAGGCCTGGAACGGGCGCCGTCAGGCGTCGTCGCAGAAAATGCAGCAGCTTCGGAACCTGGCATCCACCTTCGCGACCATCAATACGCAGGCAGCTCAGACGAACACGTTGTTTGTCATGCAGAACCAAGGCCGGCTGGGTGGTTATGCGAACCAGACCGCCGCGATGGCCCGCATCAACGTGCTCGTCTAGATTTTCCCGGATGAACCGCCGGGCAAAGGCCCGGGAAGATGATATTTTCTCGAAAAAAGTTACGTAGCGTTTTCTGCAGAAACGCGCGTTAAGAGCTTGTTCATTCCTTCGGGAGCTATGCTGTTTCAGTCTTTTGAAAAGGCAATCGCATGGCTAAGGTCGGCAACTACTTCCAACGAGATTATTCCAAACGTTTCAGCTCCAGTCGCAAGGTGTCCCTGGCCGACTACAACAAGGCCTGGACAAAGCGGCGCCAGACAGCCGCAAAGCGTATCGACCAGCTGAACAACCTCGCTTACGTGATGCAATCGATCAACACGCAGGCCTCTCAGGCCAATTCGCTGTTTGTCCTGCAGAACCAGGGCCGGCTGGGCACATACGCCAGTCAAACCGCCGCCATGGCCAGGATTAACGTGGTCGTCTAGCACACCGGGCATGACATCAGCGGGTGTTCAACAGAGCCTTGTTGAACGCACTGATGATTGCCCCGCCTCAGATCGAACCGATTGTCTTGAGCTTGATCCGCGGGTGAACTTCCGCCTGGCTCATGATCGTCGTATGGGCACGGAAACGCTCGACGATGGAGCGAACGAACGGCCTGGTCTGCGGGGATGTCAGCAACACGGGAACCTCGCCCTGCTGCGCAGCCTGCTCAAACGCATCGCGGACCCTGCCGACGAATTCCTGCAGCTTGCTGGGTTGCATCGCAAGCTGGCGGTCGTCCCCCTCGCCGATGATGGATTCCAGGAAAGCCTGCTCCCATTGCGGCGATAGCGCGATGAGCGGCAGATAGCCGCCGGGCGCCAGATTGGCGGCGCAGATCTGCCTGCCAAGACGGGTGCGCACGTGCTCGGCAATGGTGTCCGTGTTGCGGGTCATGCCGGTTGCTTCGGACACGCCTTCCAGAATGGTTCCAAGGTCGCGAACCGAAATCCGCTCGCCCAGGAGGGTCTGCAGCACGCGCTGGACACCGGACACGGTGATCTGCGACGGGATCAGGTCCTCGACCAGCTTGGCCTGCTCGCCCTTCAGCTCCTTGAGCAGCTTCTGCACGTCGCCATAGGTCAGGAGTTCGCTGATGTTCGCCTTGATCGTCTCGGTCAGATGTGTGGACAGAACGGTTGCCGGATCCACCACGGTGTAGCCGCGCAGGGACGCATCCTCGCGGTACTGGGCCTCCACCCAGGTTGCCGGCAAGCCGAACGTCGGTTCCGTGGTGTGCGTGCCCGGCAGCTTGACCTGCCCACCTGCCGGATCCATGACCATGAAGTGGTTCGGGTAAAGCACGCCGCGGCCGGCTTCGACTTCCTTCACCTTGATGACGTAATCGTTCGCGCCAAGCTGAATGTTGTCGAGGATGCGCACCGGCGGCATGATCACGCCCATGTCGCCCGCGATCTGGCGGCGCAATGCCTTGATCTGCTCGGTCAGAACATCGTTGTCGCCCGTTGCCTTGCCATTGATCAGCGGCAACAGGGCATACCCGAGCTCGATCCGCAGTTCGTCCATCTTCAGGGCGTCGGTAATCGGCGGCTCTGGCGGCGGCTTCGGCGCAGCTTCCACGGCCTTGACCATCTCGGCCTTTGCCGCGGCCTTCTTCTTCTTCGACCCGACGGAAAAGGCCAGGTAACCGGCAAGACCTGCAAGACCGAAGAACGGGACCATGGGCATGCCCGGAAGCAGCGCCAGGATCACCATAACCGCGGCCGACATGCCGAGCGCCTTCGGATAGCCGGTGAACTGGCTGGTCAGCGCCTTGTCGGCAGCGCCATGCACACCTGCCTTGGAAACAAGAAGGCCGGCTGCCGTGGAAACGATCAGTGCCGGAATCTGGGAGACAAGGCCATCGCCGATGGTCAGCAGCGTGTAGTTGTTGGCGGCCTCGGTAAAGGTCAGCTCCATCTGTGCAACACCGATGAAGATGCCGCCGAGAATGTTGATGAAGGTGATCAGAAGGCCGGCAATGGCGTCGCCGCGCACGAATTTGGACGCACCGTCCATGGCCCCGAAGAAGGCGCTTTCGTCCTCGAGCGCCTTGCGGCGAGACTTGGCTTCGGCTTCGTCGATGAGGCCTGCGGACAGATCCGCATCGATCGCCATCTGCTTGCCCGGCATGGCATCCAGGGTAAAGCGTGCCGCGACTTCCGCGATACGGCCGGAACCCTTGGTGATGACGACGAAGTTCACGATCACCAGGATCGCGAAGACGATGATCCCGATGACGAAGTTCCCGCCCATGACGAGATTGCCGAAGGACTGGATGACGTTGCCCGCCGCCGCAGTGCCTTCATGCCCGTTTGCCAGGATAAGCCGGGTGGAGGAAATATTGAGACCCAGCCGCAGCATGGTCGCAATCAGCAGCACTGTCGGGAAGGACGAGAATTCCAGCGGCCGCTGGATGAACAGGCCCGTCATGAGGATCATGACGGAAAAGATGATGGAGACCGCCAGGAACGTATCCAGCATCATCGGCGGCATCGGCAGGATCAGGAGCGTCAGGATGACGAGAATGCCGGTCGCCAGACCGACGTCACCCCGGCGAAGGGTATCTACAATCTCCTGAAGGACGGGGAAGCCTGCAAGACCGGTGGCCGCGGCGGGCGCAGCCGTCTGCTGCTCCGCTGCGGGGCCTTCCGGTCTGCGCTGTTCGCCTGCTGCCGTGTCCGACATTTGTGGTCTGGTTTCCTGTAACCGCCGCCCGGGTCAATCAACGGACGTGGCCTTCGTTATGGTTCCTGCCGGTGCGATCAGGCCCGGGCTTCGCCCGGTCCCGGAACGCTTATTCCTTCATCGGTATATTGATTCAGCTTGTTGCGCAGCGTCCGGATTGAAATACCCAGAATTTTTGCAGCATGTGTCCGGTTGCCCAGGCAATGATCCAGCGTGTCGAGAATGAGATCACGCTCGACATCGGCAACCGTGCGTCCGACGAAGGATCGCGTCACGGCTTCGGCCGTCTGTGCCGCCCGCTCCGCAGCACCCTTGGAGACGCTTAGCGGCGTGCCGTCCGGCATGCGGATCGCCTCGACGCCGATTTCACCTCCCGAAGCCAGCAGCACCGCGCGGTGCATGGTGTTTTCCAGTTCGCGCACGTTACCCGGCCACGGATTGGACATCAGTGCCTGACGGGCCTCGACGGACAGTGGCCGAACCGGAACACCATTGGCTTCCGAGTAGTGCTTGATGAAGAACAGGGCGAGTTCCATGATGTCCGCCGGCCGCTCGCGAAGAGCCGGCAGCTTCAGGTTCACAACATTGAGGCGGAACAGAAGATCTTCGCGGAAATGGCCCTGACGCACGCTTTCGGCAAGATCCCGGTTGGACGTTGCCAGGATGCGGATATTGACCGGAACCGGGCGTGTGCCGCCGACGCGGTCGATCACTCGCTCCTGGATGGCGCGCAGGAGCTTGGCCTGCAGGCGAACGTCCATTTCCGAAATTTCATCAAGCAGCAGCGTGCCGCCATCGGCTTCCTCGAACTTGCCGATCCGACGGGCAACAGCGCCGGTGAAAGCGCCCTTCTCGTGGCCGAAGAGTTCGGATTCCAGAAGATGTTCGGGAATGGCCGCGCAGTTGATCGAGATAAACGGCTTCGAGGCCCGGTTCGAGCATTTGTGCACATGGCGGGCAATGACTTCCTTACCCGTGCCGGATTCACCGGTGATCAGCACCGAGGCATCAGATGGTGCGACCTGTTCGGCAAGCTTGACCACCGATGCCATGGCATCGTCCCGATAGATCAGGTCACCGCGTTCCTGGGCAACTGCCGCCAGAACGGCTGCGATCAGCTCCGGATCGGGCGGCAGCGGGATATATTCCTTCGCGCCTGCCCGAATGGCAGACACAGCGGCCTGTGCATCCGTTTCCACGCCGCAGGCCACCACCGGCACATGCACGCGTTCGTTCTGGAGTTTCTGGATCAGCCCGGCAATGTCGAGATGAACCTCGACCATCAGGAGGTCCGCTCCGCGCCCGGACCGAAGCACCCTCAAGGCACCTTCGATATCGTCCGCATGGGTGACCTGGGCCCCGCCCTGCATCGCGATCTTGGAAGCCGTCGTCAGCTGACCGCCGAGCGTTCCGACAATTAACAGCCGCATCCGTTACTTTCCCTATCGATCCGTCTTGATGATTTCAGTCATGGTCACGCCGAGCTTGTCTTCCACCAGGACGACTTCACCTCGGGCGACCAGCCGGTCGTTCACGTAGATATCGATGGCTTCCCCCACCTTCCGGTCGAGTTCCAGAACCGTTCCGGATGCCAGTTTCAACAGGTCCGAGACATGCATTCTGGAATGCCCCAGAACGGCGGAAATGCGCACAGGAACATCGAACACGGCCTCAAGGTCAGCCGCGGACTGCGGCACATGCATTTCGCCATCGTCGAGCCGGCGCTGCGGCGCCTCGAGCTCGTCGAGCGGGATATTGTGATCTTGCTCGTCGCTCATGCGTCAGTTTCCTTTTCCGCCGACGTGTCGGAGGTTTTGCCTCGTCTTTCCGCGCTGCGCCCTCGCAGGTAGGAACGAATGCTGGCATCGATTTCGGCTTCGATCGCCTTGCGGTCGCGTCTGATACCGCCGTCGGCCCACTCGATATGGCAATCGCCGCGGCCGATTTCCGGCTCGCCGAGGATGACCAGCCGTCCTTCGAAGCCCTTTTCGTGAATGATCGGATCCACCTGGGCCTTCAGCGCCTCGACATCCTTCTCGGCGATACGGATGACGAGATGCGGCGCCTTGCGCAGCGGTCCCAGGCATTCTGACACCAAAGCCACCGTCTCGGCCAGCGGCTGGCGTGCGATCAGATGGGCACACAGACGCCTGGCCACAAGAAAAGCGAGACTGATGGCATCTTTCTCGCGTTCCGCCACCTGCCCGTCCAGGGTCTCCAGCACGCGCGAAACCGCCCCGGCCAGATGATTGACTTCCGCCGTAAGCAACGTCTCCTGCTTGGTCTGCAGGTCCTGAAGCGCCTTCACCCGGCCTTCCTCGAAAGCCTGGGCCCTTGCCTTCTTCAGCAATTCCTCATGCTGGGCGACCGGAATCATCGGTATCTCCGGCTCGACGGGAGCGACCTCTTCCGGCTCTTCAGGCTCGGAAAAGTCGACGTTGAACAGAAATTTCGATGGGTTGGTCATGCGTCCCATTCTGCTGTAAGTGCCTGCCGTTTGCCGCATCAGTAGATAATTTCATCCTCGCCCTTGGACTTGGAGATCATGATCTCGCCCTTGGCTGCCAGGTCCTTGGCCTTGTTCACCATGCCGGTCTGCGCTTCGTCCACATCACGCAACCGCACGGGTCCGAGCGCATCCATGTCGTCCTGCAGAAGTTTTGCGGCACGCGACGACATGTTGCCGAAGAAGAATTCCCTTGCCGTATCCGTGGAGCCCTTGAGCGCAATGGCCAGGGCGTCCTTTTCGACGTGCCTGAGCAGTGTCTGTGCACTGGCTGCGTCCAGCTTCAACAGATCGTCGAAGGTGAACATCAGGGTCTTGATGCGGTCGGCAGCTTCGCGGTTGTCCTCTTCCAGGGCTGCCAGGAAGCGGGCTTCGGTCTGCCGATCGAAATTGTTGAAGATCTCCGCCATCATCTCGTGGCTGTCGCGCCGCGAGGTGTTGGTGAGGTTCGACATGAATTCCACGCGCAGCGTCTGCTCCACCTTCTCCAGAACTTCCTTCTGGACGGCATCCATGCGCAGCATGCGGCTGACCACTTCCAGCGCCAGCTCCTCCGGCAGAATGCCCAGCACCCGTGCCGCGTGGTCGGAATTGATCTTCGACAGCACCACCGCGACCGTCTGCGGATATTCGTTCTTCAGATAGTTGGCGAGAACGTTCTCCTGCACGTTGGAGAGCTTCTCCCACATGTTACGCCCGGCCGGACCGCGGATTTCCTCCATGATGATGGAGACCTTCTCGCCCGGCAGAAAGCTGGCCAGCAGCCGCTCGGTCGCATCGACGTTCCCTGTCAGCGATCCCTTGGAACTGACGCGGCGCACGAAATCCTTGAACAGGTTCTCCAGCATGTTCGGCGTGACCGGACCGAGGTTGGCCATCGCGGCCGAAACCTGGCGCACCTCGATCTCGTCAAGCTTTGCCCAGATCGGCGCGCCATGGGACTCGCCAAGCGCGAGAAGCAGAACGGCTGCCCGTTCCGCTCCCTTCAGCTCGCGCTCTTCTTCGTCCGCGCTGACCTGCAGCTGTTTCTGGAGTTGATCGCTCACCGTCAGGCCGCCTGTTCATCCAGCCAACCGCGAACGATGGTCACCGCTTCGGTCGGATGGTCCTTGATCATGTCGCCTACCTTGGCAATCGAGCTTGCCTGCATGGCTCCTTCCTGCTTGGCCTGTTCCAGCCATTCGATCACGAATTCGTCTTCAGCCGATTCTTCCTGTGGCACTTCCGTCTCCACTACCAGCGTCCCATCCGGACCGATCATCAGCTCCTGAGGTTGCTTTTCTTCCGGTGTCACGATGCGGCGCAGCAGCGGGCGAACCACGAAGAGCAGCAGCATCACGGCAATCAGGAACAGAACACCCAGCTCGGCAAAACGAATGATGTCGTTGCGGGTGAAATCGAACAGGCTGTCACTTTCAGCCAGCAGGTCATCCTGCGGCGGCAGGGCGAACTGCAGGTTCACGACTTCCACAACGTCGCCCCGCTCGGCATCGAAACCGACTGCGGAGCGCACCAGAACAGCGATCCGGTCCAGGGTTTCCTGGGCGCGCGGTGTATAGGTGCTGCCGCCATTGCCGTCCGGCTGGTAGGTGCCGTCAACCAGCACCGCAACGGACAGACGCTTGATCTTGCCAGCTTCGACAACTTCGGTCCGGGTCGAGTGGGAAATCTCGTAGTTGACGATTTCCTCGGTAATGGACGATGTGTCGCGCTCTGCCTGCCCCTGACCAGCATCGGCGTTCGGAAGCTGGTTGGCAACAGTAACCTGCCCGTTCCGGGACACGGCGGAAGAAGCTTCTTCCTTGGACTGGGTCGAACGCACCACCTGCCCGTCCGGGTCGAAGGTCTCGGTGGTCTCCGTCAGGCGATTATAGTCGACTTCCGCGTTGACGCGAACCCGTGCCCGTCCAGGGCCGACGACGGAGTTCAGAATTTCCTCGATCTGGTTGCGCAGCCGGCCTTCGACCTCGACAGTCCGCTCCTGCAGCGAATTCGTCATCAGGCCGTCTTCGTCGTTGCCCGCGCCGGAAGCCAGCAGACGGCCGCTTTCGTCGACAATCGAGACACGGTCCGGCTCAAGTCCGTCAACCGCGGTGGCAACCAGATGCTGGACCGCGCGGATTTCGCCCGGGCCGAGAGCACCACGAACGTTCAGCACGATCGACGCTGACGGCGGACGACGGTCTCTCTGGAACAGCTGGCGCTCCGGGATAACCAGGTGAACACGGGCGGCGCGGATGCGGTCGAGGGAGCCGATCGTGCGTGACAGCTCGCCTTCCATGGCGCGCAGGTGATTGATGTTCTGAACGAAGCTGGTGGCGCCAAGAGTGTCTGAACGGTCGAAGATCTCGTAGCCGATAGAGCCGCCGGTCGGCAGGCCTTCAGCGGCAAGCTGCATGCGCAGGCGGGCGACCTGCTCGTTCGGAACGAGAATCGAGGCACCCTGACGGGCGATCTCAAATTGCACGCCCTGGCTTTCCAGCTGGGAAACGATCGATGCGGAATCCTCAAGGGTCAACTCATTGTAGAGTGTCGTCATCTGGGGTGCCGTCACCCGAAAGATGATGAAGGCAAAGACGCCGACGAGGATGGCGGCAACTGCCCCCATTGCAGCAATGCGTGCCGCCCCCAAGGTTCTGATGAATTCTACAAGTCCGTTCACGAATGCCCGCCCGCATTTGAAACATGCCCCTGCCGTTATTATTGGAGTCGGCTGGGCACGCCACACCTTCGATGGGCAAAATTTGCCGCCCAGGTGGTTAACAAGTGGTTAACAAAACCTTTCCAATAGGGGCGGATCGGCGGGTTTCCGCCATTTCGATTAATGCAAACTGCAACTGAGGTGGGGAAAAACTGCCTACCTCATTAATTTTTGGATAAGTTCCGTACGGACAGCAAGACAAATAAAAAGGCCGGCAGTGCCGACCTTTTGATTGCGCCCCACCGGCGCATTGCAGAAACCGTGTTCCGGGTCAATTTCGATATTGCTGAACCCGGGTCGCTCGAAGCCCGGCAAGACCGTGCTTTTCAATCGAGCTTTGCCAGGAGAGGAACTCCTCAACTGTCAGAGTGTATCTCTGGCACGCTTCTTCAAGGGACAACAAGCCACCGCGAACTGCGGCAACCACCTCTGCCTTGCGGCGGATGACCCACCGCTTTGTCGAAGTCGGAGGCAGGTCCGCAATGGTAAGCGGGCTCCCGTCCGGTCCGATGACATATTTTACACGCGAACGAATGTGTTCGGTCATTGTACTCTCACACTAACCATGACCAAGGCTGATTTGAGACTACAAGATGACGCTTAACAAACGCCTAAAGCAAAATTGTGTTTTTATTAACTATAAAATCTAAATTTAGTGAATGATATTTAGGATTTCGCAAAGATAAAGGGTCCAATTCTAAATAGTATTATATGAAATCGTTAACCATATTTACCTGACCGTGCAATTTGCAAGGCAATTCGATTAACCTGAAAATTGCATCCCTCCTCCGGCCACACTTCATTCTTGTTTTTTGTGCCGGCAAATGTCCCGCGGATTACCCTCAGCCCCTTGAAACATCGAGAAAACGCGAAAAACCGCCCCGGAGGTATCCGGAGCGGTTTTCAAAAAATGTGAATGTGTGGCTGATCAGGACGGTCGGGCGACCGACACCACGGAACTGACCGGAAACTCCTGGCTGCCAACCTTCAGCACCGCTTCGCCGCTGGACCAGTCCACGCTGTCGACGATGCCCGATACGGTCGTCTTGACGGTTTCCGGCCGGCTGGAGGCGTCCTTCACATCGAAGGAGATGGTGTAGAGCCCGTTCACGGCCTGCTGGCCGGAATCAGTCTGCCCGTTCCAGTAAAAGGTGCCGTCGCCTGCTGCCAGCTCGATGTCACCGCTATAGACGATGGAACCGCTGGTGTTGCGGATCTCGAAGGTGCCAGTCGCATCTTCCGCCACATTATAGCTCCAGCTGGCCTGACTGCCCGACAGGGTCGTCGTGGAAGCATCAGCAGTCACTTCATTGCCGATATAGCTGACGTAACTCATGCTCTGGTTGCTCGTCAGCGAGGCAATGATTTCTTCAAGGTTCTGGTTCTGCTTGATGGCCTGCTCGACGCTCGAATACTGAACCAGCTGATTGGTGTATTCGGCCGAGTCCAGCGGATCCAGCGGATCCTGGTTCTGGATCTGCGTCGTCAGGATGCTCAGGAACAGTTCGTAATCGGCGATGAGGCCGGCCTGGCTGGTTGCCGAGCCGGTCTGCGACGATGCAGAGGAAGTTGGAGAAACGGTTGTCATTTTTTCACTCCTGAGGCAGCAACTCGCCCCGTTACACTTTCATGTCCAGGCCGCCGCGCTGTTCCGCGATGGTCATTCTGACAATGTCTTCAAGCATCGGATCGGCTTCCGCGGAAACCGTGCCTCCGCCACCATTCGAGGCCGGCTGATGTCCATCCCCTCCCTGTTCGGAGCCGAACTGCTGGCCGCCGTCCTGTCTCAGGGAGAATTGCAGGTTGTCTGAATCCGGGTTGAGCCCTGCCGCTTCCAGCGCGCGCTCCAGGCCGCGCTGATCACGCAGGAACATGTCCAGCGTCTCCGGCCGGTCGACACGCAGATGGGCCTGGACCTTGCCGTCGTGAGAAACCTTCATCTCAACCTCGACCCGGCCGAGCTCCGGCGGGTCGAAACGCATCTGGAAACGGGTCTGACCATCCTTCAGATTGCGCGCAATCTCGGCGGCCACCTGGGTAGCCACCTGGCCGGACTGGCTCTGGCTGGGCGCCTGCAGGCTCTCGGTCCGCATTGCCCCTGCCAGATCGCCGCCGCGTACCGTTGCCGCACCGAACTCGCCGGAAATGCTGGTGTGCTGCAATTCAGCAGGCATATCCGCTTCGTCAGCCGCAATATTCGACAGCGCCGCAGCAGCGACAGGACCAGCCAGGGCCGCACCGCGCGGCTCAGGTCCCGTTTGCTCCGCACCCTTGGCAGCAGGTCCGGCAGCAGCATCTTGCGTATTGCCTGACCCCTGCGGACCGGAAGCTTCACCCGTGACCGGCTTGACGAGACCCGTACCTTCCTCGGCAACAGGCTCACCAGCCAGCAACTGTTCGGACGACACCGGCTGCGGCGTTGCCTGAACCGGCTGTTGGACAGGAACGGCACCCGCATTCACGGCGGCCGCGACCTGCGTGGTGGCCGCGCTCATCGCGGTTCCGGCCTGTGCGCTCGCATCACCCGTTTGCGTGTTCGCCGTTACCGGCTGGGCTGACGTCTCGCCATCCACCACGGGTGCGGCAGGCACTGCAGGAACCTGCGTGCCTTCAGATGCCGCAGCAGCCTTGGCGACTGCCGAGACAGACGCAGCAACAGTTCCGGCAGGCGTTGCCGCGGCAACCTGGAAACCAGGCGCTTCACCAGCCGCCTGCCCCGGCGCCTGACCGCCAACCACCGCGCCGGCCTGCACGCTTGCCTGGACAGGCAACGTCACGGCCGGCTGCTGGCCGGCTGGCTGAGCGGCGGGCGTTACCGACGCCCGGAATTCTTTCGGCAGTTCGCTCTGCCAGCGGCGCTCTGTCGTGACAGGCGCTGGCCGGGCAACTGCCGCCTGCGCCTCCGCCGCTTTAGCAGGTGTTGTCTGTCCGGCTCTTTCAGGCTGCACAGCACCTGCCTCAACACCGTTCAACGCGCCGGCAAAGTTCGGTGCCGTAGCCGGTGCAGAACCTCCGGAACCCACACCAGCTCCGGCATCTGCTGCAGGAACAGGCGCAGCCCCGTTTGCGGCACCAGCTGAAGGCACCGCTGGAACGTTGCCTGCAAGACCTGCGCTTCCCGAAAGAGCTGCACCGGGCACGCCCGCATCGACAGAGGCAGGCGTGATAGCCGCGCCTTCGCCAGCAGGAGCCGGAACAACAGGTGCAACAGGAGCGACCGGCGCAAATTCTGCAACCAGGGCAACGTCGGCGGTTTGCGCTGCCTTATCTCCTTCAGAGGGAAGCAGACCCTGATCCGTATCACCGGGTTGCCCCGCGTTGAGCGGCGGAGTGCCGGCCACGATATCGCCGGAAAGAAGAGGATCGGTAACCGGGACCGTCGGATCCACCGCAACGGCGGGTGCAAGTTCGCCTGTCACCACGGAGGTCTGGATCTGCGCGGCAACCGCCCCCGACTTCACCGGATCGGCCGCCCGGCCGGCCTTGGCGGAAACCACGGCACTGACCTGACCCTTGTCTTGCCCTGCGCCCTTCGCGGCGCCCTGCCCCGAGATCGAGCTCAGCTCGTCGGCAAATCCGTTTGCCTTACCCCCAACAGAGGAAGCAGCCGCACCTGCAGAAGCCTGCCCGCCAGCAAGTGCGCTGCCCGCACCCGCTGCCAGCGCCCCGGCAGAAACATCCGTTGTCAGTCCAAATGGCAGCACGCTTGCCCCCAGATCCCGGCCCGCACCGGCGGGCATATTTCGTCACCGGAATAGAAAGCAAACATCGGGCCAAACGTTGAATTCAGCCAGACCCCTTGATTTTACTCATCTTTTTCATAGACGAAGCGAAACTCTCTCGGGTTTCGGGCGGCAAGCTTTGCCGGTCCGGCAAAGCGTGCCTGCCATGCGGGGGAAGCAATTGGCAGCCGCTCTCCTTATCTGTATAGTGCCGCCAACTTTGAATAGGGCCCTTGATCGCCGCCCGCCCGGCAGGGCGTGGAAGGCTCGGGACGGACAACCGCCCCGCCTGCGCGATCGGCCAAAAACTTCTGGAAGTACACTGGATGCGAAACAGTCTGGATCTGCCCGGCCGCCCGGAAGACACTCGCGTTGTCGTCGCCATGTCCGGCGGGGTCGACAGCTCGGTCGTGGCCGCCCTGATGAAGGCCGAAGGCTACGACGTCATCGGCGTCACCCTGCAGCTTTATGATCACGGCGCCGCCGTCAGCAAGGCAAAGTCCTGTTGCGCGGGCGTCGACATTCATGATGCCCGCCGCGCGGCCGAAACCATCGGCATTCCCCATTACGTGCTGGATTATGAAAGCCGGTTCAAGGAACAGGTCATGGACCGTTTCGCCGACAGCTACATCGCCGGCGAAACCCCGATCCCTTGCGTCTCCTGCAACCAGACGGTCAAGTTCACCGATCTCCTGAAGACCGCGAAGGATCTTGGCGCCGATGCACTGGCGACCGGCCACTATGTCCGCTCCGCCCAGCAGGGCAACAAGCGCGCGCTTTTCCGCCCGGCCGATCTTGACCGCGACCAGAGCTATTTCCTGTTCGCCACCACGCAGGACCAGCTCGATTTCATCCGCTTTCCGCTTGGCGGCATGCCCAAGTCGAAGGTGCGTGAACTTGCAGCCGAATTCGGCCTGACCGTCGCCAACAAGCCGGACAGCCAGGATATCTGCTTCGTGCCCAACGGCGATTATGCCGAGGTCATCCGCAAGCTGCGCCCCAATGCGGCCGAACCGGGCGAGATCGTCCATATGGACGGCCGCGTGCTGGGTGAGCATGACGGCATCATCCACTACACCATCGGCCAGCGCCGCGGCCTTGGTGTTGCCACGGGGGACCCGCTCTATGTGGTGCGCCTCGACCCGGACGAACGCCGTGTCGTCGTCGGCCCGCGCGAGGCACTGGCGACCCGCACCATCCTGCTGCGCGAAATGAACTGGATCGGCGATCAGCCGCTGGACGAAGGCGACGAGATCGAGCTGTTCGCCAAGGTCCGCTCCACCCGTCCGCCGGCACCTGCCACCTTGCGCATCCTGAACGGCAAGGCGTTCGTGGATCTTGCCAACGGCGAAACCGGCGTCGCCCCGGGCCAGGCCTGCGTCTTCTTTGATACGGACGACGAAACAGCCCGTGTTCTGGGCGGTGGCTGGATCCACAAGACCGAACGCACGGGCGACTGGGCGATCGATTTTCCACAGGTCAAAGCCCCGGTTTCCGCGGCCTGAGGCCAGACAAAAAACTTTGCGGCCGGACGCCAATTCAACGCTTGACGCCCGCCCGCCGCCTCACTATAAGCACCCCACGTCGCGCGGGCCACCCAGGCCCGGATCGCACGGGATGGCGGAGTAGCTCAGCCGGTTAGAGCAGCGGAATCATAATCCGCGTGTCGGGGGTTCGAGTCCCTCCTCCGCTACCAAATTTTCTCAAAGACTATTCCAAATTTTACGTGGACTGTGGTCACAGCGCCTTTTCTGAGTAACGCGCGTTCAATGCGTTGATCAGGTTTCGAAAATATTCTCGAACGCTGTCACCGTCGATGGTTTTATGGCTGTCTACATCCAGAAAGAAGGATACAGCGTCCAATACGCAACGAAAATTCATGTCTTCAGAAGATTTTGCAGTGTCGTTCACACCCAAAACAACATCAAATTCCTTCAGAGGAAGGCTTATTACCAAACAGCTGTCAGACTTACCCCTAAAATATTCCGCCTCCTCTCGCGTCATTCCAGGCAAAAAATCTTGAGCCTTTTCAAGATTAATAGCTCCGTCTATCAAAAAATCCGGGCCCGAGAGAAAAAGAAAATTGGGAGTCCCATCGAGTTCAGTCGAGTAATCTCCGTAGAGCAAATATACTTGTATTACAGACTTCATAAAGCTTTGAACGTGTTCATCCTCAATATGACCCGATGCACTTATTGGTCTGATTGAAACGCTCTTGTTTTCCGCCCCAATCCCTGTTGATGTAAAACCGAGTAGTATTCCCAGAACAAGAAATGCTTTAACGACCCCCAAAAAGCTTGCCATAGATTAAATTCCCTAAGCCTCTATTTCTACAGTTGAAATTGAAACAAACAACATCTCGAGTCGGCTAGTTGATCGAACCTTTGCCACGGCACTAACACCTCGTGAAGCACGGAACGTGTCACCCATTAGTCCGGAATGTTCTATTCCCTGTGTCATGGATTGAACCGCTATGTAATCCCCGTATCGAGATCGCAACATGATCACAGACTTACTCTGCTCGCGGCCAGCAAAAGCGCAATAGCAATTTCTCAGCTACTTGTGTCCACTCATCGCAGCCAATGGCTTGGTTTCAAAACCACCGAATTGATCAAAACCCATTTCCCATCAGGAACTACAAACGTCCTGGGAGGGACCGACTGGAGACGGTTTGTTCGTGACGGTTGATCCGAGCGAAGCAGTCATTCACCTGTACCGCCTTCGCTTGCGATTTCGGCCCGGAGCTGCCGTTCGTTTTCAATTTGTTCAACGACTGCTATGCGGCCTTTTGGGGACGTTCTATAGTACGAAGCTATGTTCCGAAGGCACCGTTCGCGGTGCGGTTCAGTAGAGACTCTACCTACGAACGATTTCATGCTCCACAATCGAGCGTAATGCCTCGCACAGTTCCACTCTATTGGAATTAGAAGAAGCTGACTGAAGCAGTTTATCAAAATTGAACGCGAGGCCGCAATTCCTCCTAGGGTTCAAAAGCAGACAGTCAGTCCAGATTTCATCATTGTGCTCAATCGCACTCGCGTACTTAAGGAGCCAGTACATCAAGACTTGTCGAAAGTCGCCTGCGACGAAGTTCCGGTCCGTGTGTTTTACCTCAACCAGGACTTTGCCGATAGAGAAGTCTCCGGTTCCCGAAGCAATCCATCCCATTCCGGGAATGACCGGACTTCGCTCGATCTGAGAACCCTTTTCCCCCGCAACTCGGCGTAACATTTCAACAAGATTGAGAGCCGCATGCTCTGCGGCCTTCTGGTCACTTTCTTCAACTCTGTCGGGCTTCTGAGCATCGTAATGTTGGCTCTGCCGTTTCAGTGCAATGGCAATGCATTCGGCCCATTCCGGCTCTGCTTGGCCGGAAAGGATGAGTTCAGTGCGAGCTATCGACAATTCAAAAAGCATTGCCTTTTGAAGTTGGCTTTGCTCCACTAGTTCACTGGGTACTGGAGCCAAACCAGAGTAATAAAACGCACCCCTGTTCAGCGCTGCTACCAGCCCTCCACTGAGCCGAGGGAATAGGACATCTAGGACACCGGGAATGTCCCTTGCTACCGTCCTGGGATCGCGAAATGGAAGCCTTTTAAGCGCCATTTTTCACCCAGTCTTGGTAACATGCCGCAAATGTTTGTGACCCGTTATGCTCGAAGCCTAGGCGCCAAGATTGCGCGAGTGAACCGCGGAGCTGTTGACGCGCATGCTTACCCTCATCTCCGAAATTTCCAGCTGCAAGCCAAAACATCCGTTGCTCATCGGGCGTTAAATTTTGCCATCTGTTACGCACATAATTGAAACCCGTTCGATCTGGCCAATGGTGCCAACAATCAATACAGGCTCTCCGGATTGTTGCTGACGAGCTGCGCTCGAAGGTATTTCTTACGAACACTCCTCGAGTGTCTGTTCGCGCGAAACGAATGGCGCGCAAGAAATGAAGTAGATTGGCTTCTGGCATGAGCAGGTGGGGAGCTGCCACTATTACTCGATCTAGAAGTTGATCTATTTTAGCATGGAATTCTGAAAACTCGCCTTTTGCCCGGACTGCATAAACGCCGCGCATGATCTTAGACCAAGACGCACGAAACGAGTCTAGATTCCCTACATCTAGAAGTGTTTCGCATAGTTGAGCGGCGATTTTGGGTTCCTGAAATTTCAATGCGCGACTAATTTGCGTTACGACGAAGCTATCCGGCTGAGACTTGTCCTTTTCAAGATCAATGAGAAATTGGACATCAATCTTTTTAAACGACTCTTTAAGTTGCTCGTACTCCGCCTGCGCCGTGTCGGAATAAGGATCGAAGTGCAAATCCAAGTCTCTCAGGTCGGCACTTGCATCTTCACCTTCGCCGAGTTGTGCCGCTACATAGTCAGCATAATGCTTCGCACTCAAGGTCGTAGTCTTCGTCCGGTTTAGCGAAAGACCATAGTCGGCAAGCGCATGGGACAACGCTGACAGCGCCTCGTATGCGTGCTGCCGTGAGTCACAAATAAGCGTGTAGTCGTCAACGTACCGATGCCAGACGATACCAGCATCAGACAGTGATCTGTCGATCGGTGTCATCATAGTTTCAGCGAGGATGCGTGCGCATTGACCTCCAACAGGAAGTCCGAAAGATCGGCCTGCCGCGAGTTTGCTTAGGATGCGATCAATCTGCAAGGCCACGGTCGAGTTTGCAGCGCCCAGATCCTTGATGACGTTCTCGAGCCGGTGATGGTAGATGTGCTCATAAAAGCTCGAAATGTCAGTTTGAACGACCACGCAGCCATCTTCTTTTAGCGCCTCTTCTTTGAGCGTAGCTTCCTTGAAGGTTCGCCAAGAGTGGCTACGGTCAAAGAAGGCAGCCCCTTCGATTCCTAACCTATAGGAGTGAACCCGCTTACTGCGGTTTGGTTCATTCGCTTGAGCGATGGCAAGACCCAGTCCATTCAGGTACAGATTCCAAAACGGATGTATTTTCGTCGTGATCCTAAATCCATTGGAACCAGACGGCGCTAGTAGTCTCTCAGCTCCAATCGTGAGCTCGTTCAAAAAATCTTTCGCGTCCTTGAAGCTCTTCTGATCGATCTCTTGGAACAGATCAAAGCATATATCCGCAAAGCCCTCTGCCGTATCACGAATAAATCCAGCATCAATATCATATGGGAGCGTGTCATTCTCGCCGCTCCGACCAATTTCGACAGCTGCTTTCAAGAAGTGGTCGCGCAAGACCTGCAAGTTATCACCTTTCAATAATTGTCGGTATTTTATTGGGTTGCTAAGAAACCTATCCGAGAGAGTTATGCAATCTAAGATGGAAGGAGTCTAGCGATGTCCGCTCGTGGTTCCGTTTCGGACTTTAATCCGTGGTGCTGAACAAATCCGCTCACCGCCCTCAATAGACCCACACTCATCCGTACCTAACAGCAGCACAGCAATTCAGGCCGAAACACTGCCTCTATAGAGACCGCCCCCGCTATCCAATTGGACTCTGAAAATTGTCAAATTGGATATGTTGGCCAGACCAATTCTTTTCTAGCGTTCACGCAACAGCCGACTGTTCTCCTGATGCTTCTGGATCCTTCAGCAGCGCCCCCTTTTCAATGGACCGAACATGCAAGTGCTTGACCGCGTTGAACTCTACCTTGTGAAAACACCCCTGCCCGCGCAACATGCGCCGTCGTGGATACCTGGAACGATCCGGACCCATGTCTCCATGTGCATCGTCCGGTTCATCACCGATGACGGTGTTGAGGGATGGAGCGGGTTTCCGGCTGCGGGGCGCGAGCGCGCCGGGCTGGGCGACCTCTTGGCCGGTCTGTTTCTCGGCCAGGATGCAGGCGATATCGAAAAGCTTTCCGAGCGTATCCAGATCATGGCGGCGGGTGGCAATTTCAACTGGTGGCTTGAGCCTGCCTTCTGGGACATCAAGGCCAAGAGCGCGGGCCTGCCGCTCTACAAGCTGCTTGGCGGAACGGATGACCGCATCAGGCTTTATGCCTCATCCGGCGAGCTTCGGGCCCCGGGCGCGCGGCGCGAGGAAGCCGAAGCCCGGCTTGCCGAAGGGTTCGACACGATGAAAATTCGTGTCCATGACTTCGATGAGGCCGTAGATATCGACCATATTTCCGATATCGCCCGTCACATGCAGGGACGGATGAGGATTTCGGTCGACTGCAATCAGGCCTTCCGCCTGACCCAGAACGGCGATGCGCCGCTCTGGTCGCTGGACCGGGCCAAACGCTTTGTCGATGCCGCTGCGGATGTCGGCCTTGCCTGGGTGGAAGAACCGCTGTTTGGCGAATGGCACGAGGAAATCGCCAGACTGACCACCTATTCTCGCGTTCCTGTTGCCGGTGGCGAACTTCATGTCATGGGCTACAGGGAACTCGCCCGGATGATGAAGATGGGCTGCTACAATATCTTCCAGCCCGATGCCATGTGGGCCGGCGGGATTACCCAGTGCCTCAAGGTTGCCGCGCTGTGCAGGCAAGAAGGCATCAGGTTCACGCCGCATTGCTGGTCGAACGGCTTCGGCTTCATAGCAAATGCGCATGTCTTTGCCGCCAGCGGCTTTGCCGGTGAGGAGCTGTTTGAATATCCAATCTCACCGCCGGGCTGGACACCGGAAGGCCGCGACCAGATCTTCTCGCAGCCGTTCCTGCACGAAAACGGCTGGTTTGCCATGCCGCAGACACCTGGCCTCGGCTTCGAGATCAATCAGGAAACCCTTAAGAAATACGGGCAGTGTTTCTTCAAGGCCAGCCGCAACTCCACGCACTGGATGCCCGAAGCGCTATCCGCTCCTTAAAGGTCTCACCCACGTCTGGCGTGCGCCGTTCACGCGATCTTCGCCCCGAAGGCACAGGAAAAAGAAACACCGCGCGGCAGGCGCTCGAGCGCGCCTGTCAATCTGCACAATGGACCGGCGTGCAGGCATGAAGTAACAATTCTGGGTAGAGTTTGCCGATAGCCCCGGTCCTCGCCTCAGTCACCAACGTCGATCCTTGACGCCGGGCGGGAACGGGGCCCTTGGCAACCTGTGTCCGTCATGCGGGGAACGATGCGAAGCTGGGCCTGCCTTCTCTGTCTTGCAACGCTGCTTCTGGCAGCATGTTCGACGCTGAACACAGACTATCCGCGCGTCGAGACGAGTGCCTTTACGGCCTATCGCAGCACCTCTCTGGGCCGCCTGTTCCGGGCCGCGGAAAAAAGCCATCCGGGCAGATCGGGTGTCTCGCTGGTCACGACAGGGCGCAACGCCTTTGCCATCCGCGTGGCCATGACGGAGCTCGCCGAGCACAGCCTCGATCTGCAATACTACATCTGGGATGCGGACCAGAGCGGGCGCATCCTCGCGCAAGCCCTTTTGCGCAGCGCGGATCGCGGTGTGCGCGTGCGTCTTCTCATCGACGACATCAATGTCAACGGACGCGATGAAATCCTCGCCAGTCTGGACGCCCATCCGAATATCGAGATCCGGTTGTTCAACCCCTTCGTGAGCCGGTCCTCGCGGGTCTTCAACCTGATCGGTGACTTCGACCGCCTGAACCACCGCATGCACAACAAGCTGATGATCGCCGACAATGCGGTTGCGCTTCTCGGCGGGCGCAATATCGGCGACCACTATTTCGACGTCTCCGAGGAATCCAATTATCGCGACCTGGACATTGCAGCGGTCGGCCCGGTGGTGCGGGATGCCTCGAGCGTCTTTGATTATTTCTGGAACAGGGACTGGTCGGTGCCTGTCGCCGCCAGCGTCAACCGGACCTTTGGCGAAACCGACCTGGAAATGGCCCGGGTAAAACTGGAAGAGACCATCGACACCGAAGGATATCCCTATCCTTTCCGCCAGAGGGTCACTGCCGTCCGTCAGTCGATGTCGTCGCTCACAAGGCAGCTGGTCTGGGCACCGGCCTTTGTCGTCTGGGATGATCCGGCCGATTTCATCGCGGGAAAAAGCGGCGGCAAGATCCTCAAGGCACTTGTCGGCAAGGTGGACGGGCTCAAACGCGAACTCCTGATGGAAAACGCCTATTTTGTTCCGACGCAGGCAGGCGCGGACAAGCTGAAGCAGCTTACGGCGCGCGGCGTGAAGGTCCGCGTTCTCACCAACTCGCTCAGTTCAAATGATGTGGTTGCGGTTCACGCCGGCTATTCGAAATACCGCGCGGAACTTCTGGAAGCCGGCATAGAGCTGCATGAGGTCAGGGCCGATTCCGCCAGGGTCCAGCAAACGCTCTTTTCGACAGATTCCAAGGCCGGACTGCACACCAAGGCCGCCGTCTTTGACGGATCCTCGATATTCGTCGGCAGTTTCAATCTCGATCCACGATCAGCCAACCTCAATACGGAGATCGGCCTCTACGTGGAAAGCCCGGAACTTGCCCGCAGGCTGACAGTGTTCCTGAATGAAGGCGTTTCGCTGAAAAACAGCTACCGGCTCGAACTGGACGACAACGGCAAGATCCTCTGGAAGAGCGAAGAAGATGGCGAAATCGTCACCTTCACCTCGGACCCGGGATCGACACTGGGCCAGCGCTTCACCTCCGGCATCATCGCAACGCTTCCCGTCGAAGGTCAGTTGTAGGTGGGTGGAAAGGGGTAGCAGGCTCCTCTCCGCCAACCGCCCCCGCCCCCAGCGTTCCGATACAAGCTGGAAACGACGACGGCGCTTCGCATGTCAAGCGATTTCGAACCCGGCACACAGCGCGGTGTTGGCGACATGGCTGCGCATTGCGGTTCGGGCGGCTTCCGCGTCGCCCTTGCGCAGTTCGTCAACGATGACCCGGTGCTCAGCCAGCGAGGCCCGCATGCGCAGCGGATCCGTGATCGGGATCGGCTGGCGCTGGGTTTCCGTCAGAAGTTTCCGGACCTGATCGTAAAGACCCGCAATCATGCGGTTCCTGCACCGCCGGGCAATCAGGTCGTGAAACTCCAGATCGGCATCCACGTTGCTGAGAAAGTCGCGATTGGACCAGGCCTGTTCCATCAGGTCGGTCAGTTGCGAGAGCCGGTCGAGATCTTCCTCCGACAGTCGCCCCGCTGCATGAGCCGCAATCTCGCCTTCAAGAACAAGCCGGGTCTCGAACACTTCCTGCAGGGAATGTTCCTCGGCGAACTTCCAGTCCGACATGGTCTTGCCCGAACCGGTGCCGACGACAAACGTGCCCCTGCCCGCTTCGGTCTTGATCAGGCCGATGGTTTCAAGGGTCAGCAGGGCTTCGCGCAATGAGGCCCTGCTGACACCGAACTCTTCCGACATTTCCCGCTGCGAAGGGATCTTCTCCCCGCTCTTGAGCGCTCCGCTGAGGATCATCTCCTGAAGCTTGCGGGCGATGCTTTGCGGAACCGGCGTACGTGTAATCATTGTGTCTTTCATGGTTCGTACGGCGCGTGTGCCGTTCTGCCTTTCTTTTAGCCCGCCGAAACGCGATCAGCATCATTTTAACGCTTGCATCCCGTTTGATCGATCTGTTTACTGGTCTAACTGGTCAGACCAGTCATACCAGTTAGACCAAGAATAGTCACCAGGGGAATAAAATGTCTCTTCACTCCTTCATCAAAACGGCTGCAACCGTAGGCTTGCTCACGTTTTCCTCCATGACCACCGCCATGGCCGCAGACCTGACAGTCGGCGCCAACATCGGCAACGTTCCGTGGGAATTCCAGGATGAGTCGGGCAAGACCGTCGGTTTTGAAATCGATCTTGCAACCGAGGTCGCAAACAGGCTCGGCAAATCGATCGAGTTTGAAAACATCCCGTTCAACGGGCTGTTTTCCGCGGTCCAGTCGGGCCGGATCGACATGGCGGTGTCCTCGATCACCATCACCAAGAAGCGTCTGGAATCGGTCACTTTCGCCCAGCCTTACTATGACAGCGACCAGTCCCTCACCGTTACCGCCGACAGTGGCCTGAAATCGGTTGCCGACATGCAAGGCAAGGTCATCGGTGTCGACACGGGCTCTACCGGCGACATCTGGGCCACCGAAAATCAGGAGAAATACGGCTTTGGTGAAATCCGCCGCTACGAAGGCCTGGCCCCGGCCATGCTCGACCTGACGGCGGGCCGCATCGACGGCTACATTAGCGACATCCCGGCGCTGCTTTATTACACCAAGGACAAGCCGAACCTTGCGGTCGTCGAACGCATCACCACCGGCGAACAGTACTCCATGATGTTTGCCAAGGACGCGGAACTGGCAAGCCAGGTGAACGACGTCCTGTCAGAACTGAAGAAGGAAGGCGTCGTGGCTGACCTGCACGAGAAATGGTTCGGTTCTCGCGCCGAAGAAACCACCTCGACGGTTACCATCCTCGACATGCCCAAGCTGTAAGCAAAGCACGCGCGGGCCGCCTTCGGGACGGCCCGCGCCTTCCCTGATTCCAGCCATTCTTCCGGACTTTTCATGGACCTCTTCGAAACGTTCTTCAACGTTCCGGTCTTCATCCGAACGTTTCCGCTCCTCATGAGCGGCCTTGTCGTAACCTTGCAAATCGGGGCAACCAGTATCGTTGCCGGCCTCGTTCTCGGGCTTTGCCTTTCCCTTGTGCGCATGTACGGCTCACCCTGGATACGTGTACCGGCCGCCATCTATATCGACATCTTCCGGTCAATCCCGCTGCTCGTACTCCTGATCGTCGTCTACTACGCCCTTCCATTCGTCGGCATCAGACTGTCACCATTCCTGTCCGCCACGCTCGCGCTGACGCTCGTGTCCGGCGCCTATACCGCAGAAATCTTTCGGGCGGGCATTCAGGCCATCCCCGTCGGACAGTTTGAAGCCTCGCGCGCACTTGGCCTGTCCTACAAGGACATGATGGTCGACGTCGTGCTGCCGCAGGCCATCAAGATCGTTATCCCGCCACTGACGAACAACTGCATCAACGTGATGAAAGACACCGCATTGGCCTCCGTCGTTGCCATGCCGGACCTTCTCAAGCAGGCGACCCAGGCCCAGGCCCTTGCCGCCAACCCCACGCCCCTGATCGGCGCTGCCATCATCTATCTCGCGTTCCTGTGGCCTTTGGTTGCCCTGGTCTCGCGCTTTGAAAACCGGCTCGGGCGGAGGAATGCGTGATGCGAAACATCATCGAAATCGAGAACGTTACCAAGCACTACGGCGCCTTTGCCGCGCTCAGCGACATAGACCTGGCGATCGGCGAAGGCGAGGTCGTCTGTGTCATCGGCCCGTCCGGATCCGGCAAATCCACGCTGATCCGATGCATCAACCTTCTGGAGAGCTATTCCGACAAGGGCAGCATTCGGGTCGACGGCATTCCGGTGCAGCCCGGACCGACACTGGGCCAGGTCCGCGCCGAGGTTGGCATGGTGTTCCAGTCGTTCAATCTTTTCCCGCACATGAGTGTCCTGAAGAATGTGATGCTGGCCCCCATGCGCGTGCGCAGGACACCGGCTGCGGAGGCTGCCGCGAAGGCTCGCGAACTCCTGGCCCGCGTCGGCATTGCCGAACAGGCAGACAAGTTTCCCGGCCAACTGTCCGGCGGTCAGCAGCAACGTGTTGCCATTGCCCGCGCACTGGCAATGGAACCCAAGGTGCTCCTGTTCGATGAACCGACCTCGGCGCTCGATCCGGAAATGGTGGGCGAAGTTCTCGACGTCATGCGCCAGCTTGCCGGAACCGGCGTGACCATGGTCGTGGTCACCCATGAAATGGGCTTTGCCCGCCAGGTGGCCGACAGGGTGATCTTCATGGATGGCGGCAGGATCGTGGAAACCGGAACACCGGCGCAGATTTTCGACACCCCGAAAGAACAAAGAACCCGCAATTTTCTAAGCGCGGTCCTCAACCACTGAAATTTACTGCCTTTGCTGGAGCCAACCATGCCAAACAATGCACAACTGGACATCGCCTGGGTCCGGGATCAATTTCCGGGACTGAAATCGGACTGGGTCTTTTTCGACAATGCCGGCGGATCGCAGATCCTCAACCAGGCAGTCGAGCGGATCAAACAGTTCCTGCTCGAAAAAAACGTTCAGATCGGCGGTAGCTACGAAGTTTCGAAGGCCGCCGCGGCAGCCCTCCTGGAAGCGCGCAAGGCCGGTCAGCTTCTGGTCAACGCCTCCCGTCCTGAAGAGATCGTCTTCGGCCATTCCACCACCGTGCTGATGCAGAACCTTGTCGAATCCATGCGCCGCCAGTTGGCGCCGGGGGACGAGGTGATCGTGACCAACGCGGACCATGAATCCAATATCGGCCCCTGGCTGCGGCTGGAGGAATTCGGCATCAAGGTGATCTTCTGGCAGCTCGACAAGGACAGCCTGACCCTGCACCTGGATGATCTCGGCAAACTGATGAACGAACGCACCAGGCTCGTTGCGGTTCACCACGTCTCCAACATCCTGGGTGAAGTTAATCCCGTTCGCGAAATCGCCGATTATGTGCATCACAGAGGTGCCAGACTGTGCGTCGACGCGGTCGCCTATGCGCCGCACCGGGCGATCGACGTGCAGGAACTGAACGTCGATTACTACATCTTCAGCCTGTACAAGACCTTCGGTCCGCACATCGCGATGATGTACGGCAAATACGACCACCTTCTGGAGCTGGACACGCTCTACCACTATTTTTACGGCAAGGACAAAGTCCCGGGAAAACTGGAAGCAGGCAATCCGAATTATGAACTTGCCTATTCGCTGACAGCCATCACTGCCTATCTGCAGGAACTCGGGAAACGATGCGGAGCCCCTGCCTCGTCCGAGCCGCGCGCCCTGATCGAGACCGCCTTTTCTGCCATCGCGGCGCAAGAGATTGCCTTGACCCAGCGCTTTCTCGACTGGGCGAAGCAACACCCGGACATCACGATTGTCGGGCGTGACACGGTTGGAAACGGCAACAGGATCGCAACCATCAGCTTCACGGCAAAAGGCTGGGCGCCGGAGGCACTGTGCCGGAAGATCGACGAATACCATGTTGCGATCCGCCATGGTGATTTCCATTCCCGGCGCCTGATCGAAGACCTCGGGCTGGCCGAAGCCGGAGGCGTCGTGCGCCTGTCCATGGTCCATTACAACACGCTTGAAGAAGTCGATCGCCTGACCAACGCCCTGGATAAAACCCTCGGTCAAGAAGCGTCTGGAACAGCACCTGTGAAAGCATCGGCATGACGGCACCCTCCTTCGACACAGTGGTGCGCGGTGGCACCATCGTCACCGCTGCCGATGTCTATCAGGCAGACATCGGCATTACGGATGGCAAGATCGTGGCAATCGGGCGTGATCTGCAGGAAGCAGACACGACCATCGACGCGACCGGCTTGCTCGTGATGCCGGGCGGCATCGACAGTCACGTCCATATCGCGCAGCCGTCAGGCGAAGGCATTGTCATGGCGGACGATTTCGAAAGCGGAACAAGGTCGGCGCTTCTTGGCGGGAACACGACGGTAATGCCTTTCTGCCTTCAGCAGAAAGGCGACACCCTGCGCGAGGCGTTGAAGGGATATCATGCTCTCGCAGAGGGCAACTGTTTCACCGACATCAGTTTTCACATGATCGTCTCCGACCCGACGCCCCATGTGCTTGGCCAGGAAATGCCGGCACTTGCGGAAGAAGGCTATACGTCGATCAAGGTGTTCATGACCTACGAAGGCCTGCGCCTGCGCGACGACGAAATCCTGGCCACGCTGGATGCGGCCAAACGCTCCAGACAGGTCGTGCTGGTTCATTGCGAAAACGAAGATGCCATCCGCTACCTGATCGGACGGCGTGAAGCAGATGGCGACACCGCCCCGTACCACCACGCCACGTCTCGCCCGATCGCCGCTGAGCGAGAGGCAACACACCGGGCCCTGTCTCTGGCCGAAATCGTTGATACCCCGATCGTGATCGTCCATGTTTCGAACCGCGAAGCGATGGAGGAAATATCGCGCGCAAGGCTGAGAGGCCAGAAGATCGCCGGTGAAACCTGCCCGCAATACCTCGTTCTGACGGCAGACGATCTGGATCTTGAGGATTTCGAGGGTGCGAAGTTCGTCTGTTCGCCTCCTCCCAGAGACAAGGAAAGCCAGGACGCCTGCTGGTCCGGTCTGGAAAACGGCGTGTTCGACCTTTACTCTTCCGACCACTGCCCGTTCCGGTTTGACGACCCCGGCGGCAAGAAGACCGAGAAGGGAATGCAGTCCTTCAGATGGATCCCGAACGGCATTCCGGGTGTTGCGACCAGACTGCCGATATTGTTCTCCGAAGGCGTCAAGACCGGCCGGATCGACCTCAACCGCTTCGTTGCGCTGACGTCCACCAATCACGCCAAGCTGTATGGTCTCTATCCGCAGAAAGGCACCATCGCGGTCGGTTCGGATGCCGATCTGACCGTGTGGGATCCGGAACTCAGGAAAACCATCACCAACGACGACCTCGGCCATGGCGCCGACTACACGCCTTACGAAGGCATGGAGGTGACCGGATGGCCCGTGAAGGTTCTTCTGCGCGGCGACCTGGTGATGGAAAAAGGCGTGCCCGTTCTTGGCAAGGGCCGGGGCAGATATCTTCCCCGTAAACGAAGCAATCTGATCAACGGCGAAACCAGCCTGTAAGTCCTGCCCGGCATCATCCGGCGTGTCGCTGTTGACGGCTGATGATGCCGGGCCAAAACCCGGAAAAAGAAACGCAGACCATTTCAACCGGGAAGGGATCTGGATTGACACCGACGGTCAGGTCGGCGAGGATTTTCAGATGATCCGAATGTCTGCTTTAGCCTCCCGGCTAAAAAGGCGGCTCCTGCCTGTCGACAGGCCGCCTGATCAGTTAGTGGGTGATCCGGACGCCCCGTATATTTTCCGTTGGCGCTTGTGGCCGAAGAACCCGCTCATCAACGCGTATTTACACAATGTCGTACGGGCTGACGACGAGGCAGCCCTGCACGACCACCCCTGGCCGAGCGTGTCGATCATGCTTGCCGGCACGATCGATGAGACTTTCGCTGCCCGTAAAGGCGAGAAGGTGCGCAAACTGCGTGCCGGAGATGTCGTACTCCGTAATTCCCGCTTCGCGCACCGTCTGTCTCCCGTCCTCACCGAACCGGCCTGGACCCTCTTCATCACGGGGCCGCGCGTGAGGGAATGGGGCTTTCATTGTGCCCAGGGCTGGCGTGACTGGAAGACATTCGTCGAGGCCAGAAAAGGTGGCAAATACAACGGCTGCGACGATCCATAGGATTATTCGGAACGCGTCTCGTCCAGAATGACATCGGTTCCGACGCAACCGGTTGCCCGCTGCAGGATCAGCTCATGAATGCATTGGGCAACATGTGCGGGCGGAAGCCCGGTGCCCCCGGGCTGAAGCTGCAATTGGCCCGGTATGACGGTGTGCAGGGCAATACCCAGTCCCTCCACCTCTGGCCGCAGGGCCTGGCCGAATGCGATCATTCCCGCCTTGGCTGCGCTGTAGACAACGGCTTCACTAACGGGCCGAAGACCGGCGGTAGAGGCGATCTGCACGACAACGGCCTTGTTTGAAAGCTTCAACGCCGGAATGGCGGCGTGGGTAAGAAGGATGGCGGACTGAAGACTGGTTTCCAGCACGCGCAGCAGCAGTTCCCGGGAAGACGGTGCGAAGGGCTGGAACCCATATGCAGCCGCACCATGGATCAGGACGTCGAGCCCGCCCATTGCAGTTGCCGCCTGCTGGACAACAGTTTCGGGTGTGGTTTTTGAAGAGAGATTTGCTTCGATGATGTGGGCGGTTCCGCCCCTGGCGTGTATCTCATCCGACAATTGCCGAAGAGACTCCGCACTGCGCCCAACCAGGGCAAACTCGAATTCCGGGCTGGCAAGGCGTTCGATCAACGCTCGCCCAACCCGACCACTTGCGCCTGTCAGCAAAATCCGTGACATGCGTTTATCGGTACTGATTCAACCGGGAAGCCAAAACGACAGACCCGGTATCAGCGACCTGTGGTTTTATCCTCGTCGCAGCCAAATCCGACCACACGACCTGCTTCTTGCCCCGTCAACTGGCGCGGCGTGGAGCCGGCAAGTGCAACGGTTTCCGACGGATCAACAAACTCGATGTCGGCTTCAACTTCGGTATTGCGCTCGATATTTGCTTTCGCTTCAGACATATCTAGTGCTCCTTGTTTGCAATTTGCAGTTTCAATCCTGCACTCATACCTACTAGATTGTCCAGAGCGATCTCGCGATGTGGTGAATTTTCTGAAAGCGACTTCAGCTGTCAGGCGGCGATAGACTGATAATCTGCAACCGGAAACGATCAACAGGAAGACTGCGTGTCGAAGGCAACTGACGGGCTCGAATTTCAACGAAAGCGGCACGTTTTGGCGTGGATGCCGATATCGCGGGTCTCTGCATGACATCGAGACCAGTGCAATTGGCCGTGATCAGCATAGCCGGCTACGGGTTGGCTCTCCTGACGAACCTGCTTCTGTCCAACATGCTCGGGACAGAGCTCTTCGGAGACTATCAGGTTGCATTCGCCCTCTTGTCGCTGCTGGCCTCCCTGTCACTGTCCGGAACGGATATGGTGGCTTCGCGCTACCTGCCCACCATGCGCAAAACGGTGAACCTCGAGGGTATTCGGGCATACTGTGCCTGGAACCGCAGCCGGATACGCTTCGGCTTTTCAATCATCCTGGCAGTCTATGCAGTGTTTCTGGCAATCGCACTTGCCACACATCTGGCCGATTACAAGCGCTTCGAAGAGTACCATCTGGCTTTTCACAGTATCTGGATTGCCCCGATTGCCGCACTTTCGCTTCTGACCGACCGATATCTCGTCGCCAGCGGGTACCCGCGAACCGGAAGCATCCTGGGCTCGCTGGCCCTTCATCTTGTGCTGCTTTTCTGTGTCGCCGCGGCAGTGTACGGGCTGCGGCTGTCGGTCTCGAGCAGCAGCGTCATGATCGGTATCCTCGTGGTATCGTTTGTGTTCCTGGGGCTCCTGCATGCCGTCATCTTTCGGACCGTTGAGCCCGAGATATACGGTGCATGGTGGACACCGGCGCGGGGCGCATCCGCCGAACACCACAGGGCCTGGTCACGGACCAGCAATCGAATGCTGATCATGCGGGTCAATTCACTGATGTTGTGGCACCTCGACCTCTTCATCGTCGAAATCGCCTCGCCGAACGAAGCCGCCACAAGTTTATATGCGGCAGTCCTTCTGGTGGTTCGCATCATGCAGCTTATCCCGACCACCATATCCTTCATGATCCGCCCGTTGTGCGGTGCTGCCGCCGACGACCGGTCGCAATGTCCCAAATTGCAAAAGGCAATCAACGAGTCGAATGCCGTCGTCCTGGGGATCTGCTCACTGCTCCTGGCCGGGATGCTAGTCGGCGGACATTTCATTCTGAATGCCTTTGGCCCTGGGTTCTCCGAAGCAACGACTGCACTCGCGATGGTTGCTGTCGGAGCCTTCATTGAGGCCTTGACGCGGCAGTCCCTCGTGATCCTGCAGACCATGGGTCACGAACAGGTCGCGACCCGCATCTCGACGGTCAGTCTCGTTATCGTGCTCGGGGGCGGGTTCATCGCCACCTACCTCTTTTCATACAACGGCATGGCCGCCGTGACCGGTTTGGTCTTGGCGGGCAAGGGTTTGATATCCTATGCTTTTGCTCGAAGGCGGCTTCCTGAGATCCGTCCTCTGAGCGTCATTTGAAACAACGCGGAGGTGTGATGATGAAGACAGACAATCCATATCAACACTTGATCGAGGCCCTTACCCCACCTTCTGGCGAAATAGATTCATTCATCGAATTGGGCAGCATTCTGCGGTCACTCGATCCGCAACGCATAAACGGCCTGTTGCTGGATCTGCTGCACGTTGTGCGCGAACGCGGCAGCTTGCCGGCACAGCGGGAAGGCAACGTCTACCTATGCCGGACCGATCAGTTCAGCCTGATGCTGCGCTTCAGTGGACAAGGTGGCCGGCAACCGGTCTACACCGCAAACGAGTTTGACGCCTTCGTGTTGAACCTGTCACCAAATGACGTGCACATACCGCGGCTGGAGTGCGGGCTGGATCGCAACAACCTTCATCAACGCCCGCCCAGCCTCAAGCGCCGGGACAGCGACCTCGTGCTGAAGGCACATGACGTCTATGACGCCCCGGCGTTCGGCGACATCATCGACATTGCCGCCGCCACGCCGATCGCGCCGTTGTTGATCGTGCATTCCCCGCCACGGGCCCACAGCACCTGGACCTTCGACCGCGAGACACTGGAGCCACTGCAGCAGGTCAGCACCGATCTGCATGCCTCGCGCATGCAGATGGTTCTCCAACTGCTTCAGGCCATGCAACAGATCGATGGACTTGAAGAACCGCTGGCCAAAATGGTGCATTCGAACATGGCAGGTTTTGCACGCTGGGATGCCTTGAAGCTGCTTCATCGCTGTGCGCCACAGCAGGCTCTCACCGCTTTGCACCAAATGGCGCACAGTGACCGCGATGCGTCGCTTCGCGAAGCGGCGCGAGCAACCCTTGCAAGAACGATGGACGGGGATGCGGCATGACCGAGACATATTTTCCCGAAGGGAACGAGACCCTGACGCTTGATCAGTTCGTTGAAAGGCTGGAGGCATCCGGCATCGTTCCGGATCTTCGCGCCTCCCGCTACACTCCGGAAGCAATGTCGCGCGTTGCCGAATGGATGGCTGCATTGGCACGCGATCCAGATGTGCTGCGCGGTCTGCTTGTCGATGGTCTGGCGGATTTTCTGAACTACCAGGTCGACAACGATTTCAAACCGTCAACCTTGATGCTGCACAAGGGCGACGGGTATTCCCTGCGTGCCGTCCTGTGGATGCCGCCAAGCCCTCAACATCCCCCTGAAATCTTTTCCTATTACGAAACCCATGATCACAGCTTCGATTTCTTCACGGTCGGCGCTTTCGGTCCCGGGTACCGCACCCAGTTGTACGACTACGAATACGAGAACGTGCGCGGCGTCCCGGGAGAACTTGTTCCCTTGAGGTTTCAGGAGGAAACCGGGCTGCCACCAGGCAAGGTGATGTACTATTACGGCAGCCGCGATATTCACACGCAGCTCCCGGCGCCCTCGATCTCCGCGTCCATCAACCTGCTCCTGCCCAAGACATATCCGGCGCACCGCCGGCAATACGAGATGACCCTGGAAGAAACGCCGGAAGGTGTCTTCGGCAAGCTTATCGCCGGGAATGTCGATCGACAGGCGCAGGAGCGCGCGTTGTTCGAAACAGCAGCGGCGATGGGCGATACCGATCTTCATGAGGCCTTGCGCGACATTGCAAGACATCATGACACGCCGCAGGTGCGGGCACTGGCCTGGCAATCCCTGTTGCCCAACAGCAAGCATCTCGCCGAGGATGTCGGCCTGGTCCGCGACGATGGAGATCCCCATGTTCGTGCCGCCCTTTCGCAGTGGGTGTAGCGCGCTGAGATTTACCAGCCTGGCAATGTGGTGCCTGCGCCGCCTTGCCGGCAACCATCCGAAGCCGTGGAGGTTGGGGAGGATCAACTCCCTTTGGATCAGGTCGGAAAATGTGGTAATCGCCAGCCAAACAACATCGGGAATGCACCATTGAGCGAACTGACCGTAGCGGACGCAACGAACCGCGTTTATGAATCCCTGCAGGCCGACAACGAAGATATCGACCTGCATATCGCTGCTCTCAAGGAAGCGTTGAAACGCGAGGGCCAGAAGGAAGCCGTTTTTGATCCGGCAAAGCTCGTCCAGAACAACCGCTCCGGACGCAAGCTTTTGCAAGCCTACTTTCGCCAGCGCGGCGTGAAGGTCACCTTCGCGGCTGCCTGACACGAAACTGCCGTTGGGCTGCCTGCCTCACTGAACCCTGTATCGATGCTCCGGACGTCCGACCGGGTAATCTCCACTGGAGCCGCCGCCTTGGTTTTCACCTGTAGGCGGCGGCGCCCTGCGAAGTCTCCAGACAGGTTTCCACCTCACTCGAAAACAGTACTGCTCTGTTCCTGTTTTCTCAGGTGGGCTTTCTCTGCATATCGAGCGCCGCTCGTAAACAGGTACCGTTTCGCAACCAGGGAAATCGCGAACACAAAGATCAACAGCGGCACCACAATGACCATGAGGGAGCCGAGCCCGTTCGCAAGTTCGCCTTGCGAAAGAAGAAACCATACGAACACCCCGGTAGTAATTACCGAAATGGCCAGTTCAACAAGCGCCATCTGAAAAGCGGCCCGCCAGGCGAAACCGCTTTCGGGGACGATTTCGTACTTTTTGTAAAAGTGTCGCCCTGCGTCGGTTGCAGCGCCAATTATGGCACCGATCTGGTTCACCGAACCGCCCACGCTGATGCCGGTTAGCGTTTCCAGAATGACACTGAAAATAGCCAGGGCGATCAACAGCCCTGTGTACACCAACGCAAATCTCACCAATCCAACACTTTTCTGCACAATGACCCCCAGGACTTGAAAACACTTTTTTTGATAGCACCGGGACAGGCAAAACATGCCCCATGCGGCCCCGCCCCGGCATTCGATAGTGGAGAATTCCGGCGACGGCCGTCCGGCTAATAGAAGCTAAATCTTAAGTTGCAATTTCCAGAACCACTTGCATTGACGACAAATGCGTATCCGGTGCTGCATCTTGGGGAGTGTCTCCAACAGGGCACACGTACCTGCCTAAAGTCTGGACCACGTCATCAACCCGACACTTAACTTGGAAAGACGCAGTTTCTTGCTTCTTCGGCTATCGCGTGACGAACCTTTTGCTCGATCTGCTTGCGCTCCGGACCCTTGATACCTTGCTCATCCAGAAACATTGAAAGGATGCCAGTGGCCCTGTTTGCCAGGAAGTCAGCTCTTTCCTGGCTGCCATCAATCGTTGTATCGAAAACAGAAAGCGCTGCGTCCATTGCCGCAGCTTCACGGTCCACGGGCTTGGTCACAGTCGTTGCCGGGGTGACATCTGCCGTTGTTGTAGAACCGTTTCCAAGTTCGCCAAAGCGCCTTGCTATCTCTGCATCGAATGCCGCCCAGGTTGCTTCCCGTTCGGCCGGTGTCATTCGATTTTCCGCTTCGGCCCGCGCAAGCAGGTCAACCATGTCCCGCCGCACCTGAACCAGCCCGAATGTTGGCCGGACTGCTTCATCGAAATCCGCAAGGCCCTTTTCCAGCCAAGCCGCTGCATCGAACGGATCACCGGTTTCGGGATCCCTGGCTTTGGCGGAATGCATTTTTTTCCAGAAGCCCAGCAGCCCAGTCATCAAGCAGCCCCATCCATCAACGCCTCAGGAGGTTCAAGTCCGATCTTTTGGTTCCGGATATTCCTGACTTTTCGAAGATATTTCAAAGTCCGGGGAACCTCTCCCAAACATCGAGCAGACCCATGCGTTTTCCCTCGTCGACAAGAGTGCCTGCAGCGGCGAGCTGGCCGTCAGGCATCCGCAGAAGATCATGATAGACGAGGTTGGCGCCCCCAAAGTGGGCAATAGGTTCGAGCTTGTGATTCAGGAATATGACGTAACCCGCGTCGACCCCGTCGCTTGTGTCGCGAAAGGCCACGGAGACCGCGATCGTGCATTTTACCGGATCGAGAGAGTTCGTCCGTTCCTTGCAACTTCCCTCCATGTCCATCAGGTAGCTCGAGCCGCCTTTGGCGCTCACGAACGCCCGGCTGGTAGTTGGACTGGTTACAACAGCATCGTTTCCAGCTTCCTTGGCACGCCGGACATGCACACCGTAAAAGTTCTTCAGTGGCCAGAGACCGTACACGTTGCTGACGGCATCTATCAGACGGGCACGACTGACCGGCCCGCTATCTCCCTCTCGCCTCCAACGCCCGTTCGGGTCTTCCAACTTGGGCGAAAAGATGCTTGCTTGACCGCGCTTGAGAATGTCCCCTCCCTCGACCATTGAGAAATGGGTGGCGGTGTGATCGCCCAGAACAGCGAAGAAGACCTCCCTTCCGCTGACTTGACCGATGGAGACGCTGTCCAGACGTGCGCCTAGTGTTGTTTGCAGCGTGGAAACCCGGCCGTTCTTGACCACGTGCAAGAGCACACCACCGTCATTGGGGGCTTTGGCAACAGTGACCGAAAAACCGCCGGCACTGTCTCCGGCAACTGGCTCCGGACTTGCCTTGGTTCTTTCGCTCGTCAGTAGTTTGCGCTTTTTGTCCAGGTCGAAAAAGTCAATCGGTCCGAATGCTCCGGTAAAGACAGAGTTTCCTTGTTCTGCAGGCCCGGTAATGCCGCGATACTCCCTGTCCTGAGGACGGCCGACTTCTACGATGTTCGTGGTGCGGTTGGTGCTGGGATTAACGATCGTGACGTAGCGGCTCGTGTCACTGTTGCCCAGCATCGATAAGGAGCTAGAGCCTACTGAATTGAGGCCATAGAGCGTATGAATACCCTGGCGGAGATCACCATTTATCCGTTTCGAAGGCAGGAGCCTTTGCGACTTCGCCCATTCGAGAGCAGTGGAAGGTGCTTGTTGCGCAAAGGCATTGGAACCAAACAAAATAAATGCGGCCGCGAAGGCGCCGGATATTCCAATCTTCATGTACTCTCCCACACTTGGTGCAGGCAGAGTCAAGATCGAACCTGACGCTTCGTCAAGTAGCTTTTCCTCAGGAATGGGAGTGGGACGGCAGGAACCTGCTTGCAGTATCGTTCACTGCTAATCACCAGGCTTACAACATAGATTTTGGGTGTGATGCCAAACGTGTATTCCTGGTGGCAGCGGTTCACGCAGGTCAACTAGCAGGGCACGGACACGAACGTCCGGCGACCGTTTCCGTCAACGACCAGGGCGGTCAAGGCACCGCCATGAACTGCTCCCGTATCGATACCTGTAGCAAACGGAAACATAGCCGGCCCTTGCATGAAGGGATTGTGGCCAAAAATGACGTGGCCGAAACGGCCATCATAACTGTCTGCCCAGAATGGATCACCAGCCGTTTCATGCCCTTGAACCAGGAAAGCACCGGTGTCGGCGCTGACAAACCGCGTACGCAGTATCTTGCGAAAGCTGCGACGGTCCTTGCCTTTCAGCTCAAGCGCTTCGTCCAGACTGGTTGGAAACGCAAGCATGTCTCCGGGAATACCGCCATGAACGGCGAGAATGTCATGCGCGTCCAAACGAAAAAACGGTACAGCGCTTTCAAGAAAGGCGACATCTTCCGGGGCGAGCTGAGCATTCAGGGACGCCAGTTCGCCGTTTCCAGCTTCCTGCTCCGCAGCAACCGTGGGGCGGACAGCCAGATTGACACGATAGCGCGCATGCAGATCTTCATGATTGCCCTCGATGAGAACGGTTTCGAAGGCTGCCTCATCCTTCATTTGGCGGACCATGCGCACAACGCCGGCAGCATCGGGGCCCTTGTCCACCAGATCACCCAGAAAGACGACCCTGTCACCGGCATCGGGAGCAAGCTTTTCAATAAGCGCAGCCAGAGCTTCACTCATTCCATGAACATCGCCAATGAATATGTGCCTGTTTACCATGGTCTGACAGGTATAAAACAGCGCGTTTCATTTCAATACCTTGCCTGAACCACGCTCTTGCCGGACCACCGCGCGGTATACAGCCGGCAGCTCCAGGTGCCTCGATTGTCCGATCATACGGTCGGACGCACGCCTGGAACGCCAACTGTCCGAGCACGTTCAGATCAATTGGACGGAAACACTTCAAAACGCCACGAAAATATGTTCATTTTGCCTCGATCTTGAGGCCTTATTTCAGCCCAACAAATACTGATGAATGCATGACATCGAACAACAATAATCGTTTGATATTCTGGGCTGAATTTCCTTTCCGTTTTCTCCGTCGAAGCCAAAAGAGGTTTGGATGACTGTACTCATTACCGGCGGTGCCGGTTATATCGGCTCGCATTGCTGCGTGGCTTTTCTTCAGGCCGGGCACGACATCGTTGTGGTGGACAACATGTCCAACGCGAGCCAGGTCAGTCTCGAGCGGGTAGCAGCCATCACCGGTGCGAAGGTATCTCTGGAAACAGCCGATATCCGGGATCAGTCGCGGATGGAGGAAATCCTCAAGCAGTACCGCTGTACGGCGGTGGTGCATTTTGCCGGCCTGAAAGCGGTTGGTGAATCCACCAAGATCCCCCTCGCCTATTACGACAACAACGTCGTGGGAACTCATCGCCTGCTGTCGGCGATGGCCAATTGCGGCGTGAAGCAAATGATCTTCTCGTCCTCGGCGACCGTTTACGGCGACCCGCAATTCCTGCCCCTGACCGAAGATCACCCGACGAGCGCCGTCAATCCCTACGGCCGCACCAAGCTGATGATCGAGGAAATGCTGCGCGATGTCGCCGCCAGCGACCCCTCCTGGCGCTTCGGCATCCTGCGCTATTTCAATCCGGTCGGCGCGCATGAAAGCGGGCTGGTGGGCGAAGATCCGCAAGGCATCCCGAACAATCTCATGCCCTTCATCACCCAGGTCGCGGACGGTCGCCGGGAGGAGCTTTCGGTCTTCGGCAACGATTACGACACGCCGGACGGAACCGGCATCCGCGACTACATCCATGTCATCGATCTGGTCGAAGGCCATCTGAGGGCACATGAAGTGCTCGGATCAGGCTCCGCCCCGTCCAATTGTTTTGCGGTCAACCTTGGCACCGGCAACGGCTACAGCGTGCTGGAGATGGTCAAGGCATTCGAGCGGGCCTCCAACAGACAGATTCGCTACTCCATCGCTCCCCGCCGGGAAGGCGATGTGGCACAGTGTTTCGCAAACACGGAATTTGCGGAAAAACTGCTCAACTGGAAGGCCGAGCGCGGCCTTGAGGACATGTGCCGCGACACCTGGAACTGGGTCTGCAAGAACCCGCGCGGCTACGAAACCGTCGCCTGACCAGGTCTGACGCCTGACATGTTTGAGCCGGCAAGCGGACTTGCCGGCTCAATTCATTGGCGGAGCCAATCGTTTCTAGGCTGAAGTGTTCTGAAACACTCTCACGGTGCGGATACTGGTTGCAGCTCCGGCAACGTCACCATCGTTCTTGCCGGCAAAGGGCGCGACCGCATTGCTGAGAAGCAGCAGCGCTGGCGTGTGAGCAAAATCGTTGGGTGCGTCAAAGACCTCCATGTCATCGACGTAGAAACGAAATCCCTGCCGGGTCCAGAGCATCGCATAGCGGTGAAAGGTGTCGTCCAGCCGAATATGCGCCCGGTAACTTGCGGCAAGCACCTTCTTTTCCGGGCGCCACCGGCGGGCTGAGACCTGAACGATGTTCGGATATTTGACTTCGGCCACATCCAGTTCGAAATGTGTGTCGCCCTCCGTCTCGCGATCGGATATCAGCCAGAAGGCATTGTTGACACCGGCCTCGCGCGCGATGCGCATCTCGCACTCGAAATAGCCGTAAGTCTGGCGGAAGGTCCGGGTCCGAACGTAGCCTCCCGTGAAAGGCCGTTTCGGATCGGCCTGATGGCCGAGTTTGAGGTCGAGTTCGCCTTCCTGCATCACCACGTTTCTCGGGTAGCGCATGGTTGGATGACCGTCCCCTCCGATCCGCATGCGGTCCCAGGTTTGCTGAAACCGGTGGAGGTCGTCGAAATCATCCTGGAAGGTCAGCTGCCAGTCGCCGTCCATCCGCTGCAGAGGGGCAGGCAGGTCGTTCGAGGTTAGGGCCAGCAAGCTGCGGGGCGACGCAAGAAGCGCCGCCCCCGCCATGCCACCGGCTGCCGCGCCGGTCAGAAACCGGCGACGGCTCAGCACAGGTCCGGGTCGTGTCATGATCCCGCGAACCGGTCAGCTTGCCAGTTTCGCGCTGGCGTCCGGCGATGTCTTCTCGCGAAGCTTCAGTTCCAGGTTCCACGCGCGGCTGCGCAAGGTCTCGATCTCGCTGGTCATGAAATCGACCTCGCCCCGGAACCAGTCCGTTACTTCCTCGGTCGTCTGGTCGATCTTCACAAGGTTCGGCTTGACCAGCGGCTGCTCAGGCGGCGAGGCCACCGGTTTTGCGAGCACGTGGTTGAGGCCGTTCTCGGTGAGGAAGCGATGGTACTCGGCATAATTCAGCCGGTAGACATGCTGAACCTTGGAGAAGTCGGCGCTCTCGAAGATCTTTTCCAGGTTGATCGGCATGTAGTCTTCGATCTCGACGGAAGGGATCGCGAACAGCGTCGACAATTCGCGAATGCGGGAATCGTAGGTGAAGAACACCGCGGGAATGCCCTGGTGCAGGCCGATGACGTTGCCGTGCAGGCGGAAGCCGACCAGAACGTCGACATTGTCCCGCGCATCTGCCGCCCATTCATCAACGTCGAAGAATGCCTGCATCCGCTCGCTCATCAGCGCCTCGACATCCTTGTCGCCCTCCAGATTGTACTTTCCGAGGATCGAACGGATGTGCTTCTGCTTGGCTTCGCCGGTCTCGAAGATTGCCAGCGTTTCCTCGCGCTCGCCCTGGGAATAGAGACGATTGGCCGGCCGCTTTGCCACAGCCTCGATGAGCGCCCGTTGCATGCGGTTGGTCTTGGTGGCGTTGGACGCATAGTCGGCGGAAAGATACTTGTTCAGCGTCAGGCCGACACGAGCGTTGGCCGGATCCAGCGGCTTGATCTCGATGGACGGCCTCAGATTGCGGTAGAAGCTCGGGCAGCCGATGATCCGGATGTTCTTGATGCCGATGTCGTTGAAGACCTCGGCGCTGTAGACACCGCGTACGCCGATCGTTTCGCATTTGTCGGCGATGATCTTCCATGCCTCGATGCTGCCTTTCGGCATTTCCAGCTTCTTGTATTTCGCCGCCTGGGCGCCGACACCCACCGGGACGATCGGTCCCTTGAGCTTCTTCAGGAGCGGAATGACATTGCCGATATCAACCGTCTCTGTGAGGTAGTTGGATCCGCGAATGACGGTGGCGTCATAATCGTCGGTCGGCCAGAGTTTCTCGTCGGCCGCATGGGCGAACTGCACGTTGGTGATCTGGTCGTAGGCAAGCGCCTTCAACATCGCGTCATAGACGAGAACGTCGCCCGTGTTGATCCCGCCGCGTGCAAAGGTCGACAGGGGATCATCGATTTTCAGAAATGCCGACTTGTTGCCCGGCTTGACGGCAGCGCCGCCGTTGAGAACGAAGAGCTTCTTCATGTGAACTGCACCTTTCAAAAATGTGGGCTCGGGCCCTTCGATTACCGGACGGACGTCTGACGTCCGCGTTGCTGCCAGAGCGTTGCTCCGTCAGCGGCACTCCCCCGGACGGTCGTTTCGGATGAACTGGAAATCTGCGCCACCGGCGCCTTGGTTCGGCGGATGCTTTGCAGGCGATCCGGGAACCAGTTGTGCAATTGCCGCAGGAACGGCTGCAGGCTCTTTTCCCAACTGCGCTCTGCACTGCGCTGCGACGCGTTGGTCGAAAGGGTTCGAAGCAGCCTTTCCGACTTTGCCAGTGTTTCGAGCGCCGTGATCAGATCATGGGTCACCACGCCATCGTCAGAGGAGCGCAGCAACAGGCCATCAACCTTGTTCTCGATCAGCTCGCTTACGGCCCCCACATCGGTGGCGACAGGCACACAGCCAAGACGTTGTGCCTCGATGATCGTGAGCGGCGCACCTTCCCATCTGGACGGCAACACGAAGGCATCGGCCCAGGCCAGCAATCGGCTGAGCCTGCGACTGTCATAGATCGGCGGATCGACCCGGATACCGAGTTCGGCAAACCGCTCCTTCCAGGAACCGCCTGCCCCTGCGTCCATGACGTCGGAACCGACAATGCGCCAGTCGATGTCGACACCCTTGCGCTTCAGGGCACGAGCCGCAGCAAAGATCCGCTCGATGCCTTTCTGCCTGTCCAGCCGTCCCAGGAACACAGCCCGCAGGCGGCCATCGCGGTCTTGCTGACGGTTGTCCGACAGCCGTTTGGCTTCTTCCGGCGCCATTGGGTAACCGGCGGCATTCGGAATATGAAGCAGCTTGGCAACAGGCACGCCCATGCCGTGCAGCCACTCCGCCATGTCCCGCGAGCAGGTCAGCACACTGTCGTAGATGTGCTCATAGGCAAGCGTCAGATAGGGATGGCCCGCCGGACGGCCGAGTTCGGAACTGTCCAGCACATGCACGTAGTTGACGACCTTGACCCCGCGCCGGCGAAGTTCGCCGAAAATGGCATTGGCCGGGGCAAGCTGGTTGTTGATCACCACATCAAGGCCGGAAAGGAACCCGAGAACCTGTTCGGCCCGCGCGTTTTCGTCATGCCCCATCAGCAACTCGTGGCCGGAGAACATGTTGGGACCACCCCACAGAGGATAGTCGTCGGCCAGAAAGTTGATGGTGTCGAACACCCCGTCGTTGTCGGAGATGTGGTTGTAGACCGGCTTTCCGAACACATAGAGGTGGACTTCGCACCCGGCTTTTTTCAGAACCCGGGCAGCCGCGTAGGCAACCTTCTCGACACCGCCGAACGTGGCGATCGGCAACAACAGACCGACCCTGAGGGGCGCGCCCTCACGGCCAAGACGCGGCATGATCGGGGCTGCCCCCGCACTGTGCCGCAGCAGCTCGAAATACTTGCTGCGGTTCGGGAAGTAGGCAGAACGCCAGATCCAGCGTTCGCCGGGCCCGTGGCGATAGCCGGACTCGCGCAGGGCCCCCAGCGTGGCCAGAAGGCTGTTGGTGGCAGACAGGGCGGTGCCCTGAATGTCTTCCGCCGAGAACGGCCCACGCACGACGACTTCGGCTATCTTCGGTGCCGGGTTGGCACCTCTCAATGTCCGGATCCAGTCGTCGGACTTGTCCTCGACACATTGCTTCATGATGTCGAGCGAGCACATCCAGCCAAGCGGCTTCTTGGCAAGTTCCTTGCCTTCGCCCAGCTCGTTCACCTCAATCGCCAACCGGTCCTTGTCGCTTTCGAACCGAAGCGCGACAAAATGATGGGACGCCGACAGGCGCTCGGTCAGCCACAAGACGTTGTGCAGCAGACCGCAGCTTTTCAGCGCGTCCCTGTGTGCCGGCGACATCCACAGCCAGAACGGAGGTACGCCGTAGGTTTCCGGTTCGGCTTGCGCTGCCCAGAAGGTCTTCACGAATTCCTCGATGCTGCGCTTCTTGTGCGCAACGACAGGATCGGTGAAGAGATCGACCAGGTAGGTATCTGCTCCGAATGCAACGAACCGTGGCGCTTCCTCGTGCTCCCAGCCAAGCAGCGTCTCGGTGGAGAACAGCTTCTTGTGCTTGTCCTTGATGTATCCAAGGATGCTGTCACGGGTTCGGTTGGAATCGCGCAACATGCTTTCGGCGCGCTGGCGGTACTCGAAGCCGAAGAAGGGATAGTTCGCTCCCTTGAAGCCATGAGAAATCGCCTGCAGCCAGAAATCCCAATCCTCGAAGCCGGACTTCATGCTCTCGTCGAAACGAACCCCGGCGTCGAGGAGGGATCTGGAGACCAGGCTGCCGGCCTCGCAGATATTGTCGAAGGTAACGTGCAGAAGGCGCGAATATTCCGCCGTATAGTTGCCGTTCCACTCGATCCCGAACTTGTCGATATTGGGATAGACCCAATCCACGCCATCACTGGATTTCATGAAGTCGAGAAGAACGCGGATCGCCGAGGGTGTGATCCGGTTGTCGGCATCCAGGAAATAGACCGCTTCCAGATCGGAGAAGCTGCGCAAGGCAAAGTCGATGCCGTAGTTGCGCGCAGAACTCAGACCGCCGTTGGCCTTCCGCAGGTAATAGACATTGTCGTAGGCGAGCGCATAGGCCCGCCCCGTTTGCCCCGTTTCGGGAAAGGGGCAACCATCGTCAACGATCACGACCGCGATGTTGAACGGCGCCTGCTGGGCCAATGCCGCGTCGATGGCCTCGGTCAGAAGGACCGAATGCTTGTAGACCGGAATGACGATGGCGACCGTGGCCGAAGCCGTGCCGGAACCGCCGAACTGTGCGTAACGCACATTCGGCAAGCCCGGTCTTGATCCAGTGTGCTGGAGCATGCCGGCCTACCCGCTCACGACAGCGCGGAAGTTGGCGAATTTCGCCCAGGCAAAATCGTTACCGGTCGCTTCGTTCATCCGGGTGGCAAAATAGACATTCTGCCAGACCCCGATCCGCTCGCCTGCAAAGGCGCTCAGATGTGCCGTCTCGCCGTAGCTGACGGTTTTCCAGCCGGAAAACGCCTCGCCGACCGACTGTTCACGCTCTCCCTTGAAGAGCGCCTTGGCCGCGCCAAGGTCCTTGGCAACCACAATGGCGAAATCGATATCGGCGGCGCGGCTGTTGTCGATGAATGCCTTGGCGGACATGCGGATCACCTGCGGCGGACAAGCTGCCGGAAGTTGTCCGATGGTCATGCCTTCCGCAGGCGGGTGACAGCCGATGGCACGTTCCGTCGGCAACGGCATGATCGCTTCGAAATCGAAGGACACCTCATCGGAATTGGCAAGGCTTGCGTGCTCCAGGATGCCCGGGGCGATCGGCATATCGCGGAAGCCTTCGTCCAGGTTCACCTGTTGCGACTGCGCCGGAATGTAGTTGGCGTGCGGCGGCATGGAAACGCCCGGAATGCCACCCCACACCTGAAGGGCGAGGCTGTTCTTGAGGACCGACAAGCCGTTGGCGGCATCGCGCACATGGAACATTTCGACCGGCTGCAGACCACCGACGGACAGAAGCGGTACCTCGTCCTCGGTCTCTTCAACCTGCATGCGGAACTCCAGCGTTCTGCGCAGGCCCGCAGTCGAGCGCGACAGGCCGAAGATGTTCCAGCCCGTGGACAGATCGCCACTGGAGAAATGCCAGGTATCGACGATCCTCTGGTCCTCCAGCGTCATCAACTGGGCACGCAGCTTGATGTCGGGACGGCTGCCGGTCTGTTCGACATGCACCGCCACTCCGCTGACACCGGAACTGGGCACCGGCAGGATCTGACTGACACCATCGACGGAGGCACTTGCCAGCACATTCGGGTTGAGCGGGTTTTCGGCCGGTTCGTTGCTGAACAGGAGATCCAGCGGCTGCAGACCATGCCGGTTGAGGAACGCTTCAAGTGCGGCAAACCGGTTCTGCAGGTCGTCGTTCAGGCTGCGAAGTGTCTTCAGCTCCTTGCTGGACAGAACCAGGCGCCGCGCACCCGATTTCACATGATCGGCAACCAGCCCGACCATCGAGGAAACAGCCTCCACTTCACCGCCACGACCCCAACCGATAACCGGTGGCAACTGAACCACACCGCGTTGCTGCATCCATTTGTGCAGTTCGTCCTTTGCATCCATTGCAGCCGGATCCACGATCACGGCCAGTGGCAGAAGCGGCGCTTCCGACACCTGGTACCGGCCTGCGCTCTCGTCGGAAAACAGGGCGTAGTCGTCCTCGACACCCTCGAACCAGACCGTCTTGACCGCCTCGAGCAACGGCCCGGGAATGTCCTGCCTTGATACGCCCACGACGATCAAGGTCAGCTCCTTCAGCAGCAGCATCTCACGCGTAGCGTTGTGAACGGGAAACGTGTCTTGTGTAGCCACGACTGTCATGCAAGCCCCCATCTGAACTGTGAAGCGTTCCCCTGCCGGAGATCCGCTTGCTCAACTAATATACATGCACAAGATTTATGTTTGTTTGTGACAATAATGCGGCGCAACATAGAATTATGTAAATATATTTATCTACTTATTGCTTTTCACAAAATATAGATGCATTTCTATCGCAATATTACTCAAATAATACGAATAAAATACTTCAAAATTCGAAATGATATTCTTATCAAGCTACATGAGAGCCACCACCTTCCTCTGCTGCGCCGGCGCACGCTCCCGCATGACATGCGGCACATTGTTTTCGCTCAGGAAGTCACCCATGGCGTAATAGGTGGCCTCATAGGCCCGGTTGAACCGGTCAAAGAGGCCCTGATCCCAATAGTCGCTCAGGCGGAACACCTTCTCGCTGAAGACGTCGAAGCTCGGGATTCGGAACGTCTCCGCAAATTCGCGCGTGCGGCTGTCGTAGGTGAAATAAAGCGCCGGGACGCCGTTGGCCAAAGCCATCAGGTTGCCATGGAGGCGATAGCCGAGCACCAGGTCGCAGGCTTTGACGCAGGCATCATAGTCCGCAACAACGTCGGAATAGAACATGGAGTTGCGGTAGAGGCACTCGATGTCGTCGTCCAGATACCACTCGCCAACCCAGGCATTCTCCCGAAGCGAGGAAATCGCCTGATCTTTTTGCGCAGGCGTTCCAAGTACCAGCTTCTTTTCCTCCAGCTCGCCTTGCGCCATCAGAACGGTATCGAAGCGGGCCGCAACCGACTTGATCAGGTCGCGATGGAACGTGAGATACTGCCGGATATCCCTGGCGTATGCCGGCGACACTTCGCGCCGCACGGTCAGGCCGACTTTCCGGATGCGATCGATCTCGGGCAGCGTGATCCTCAGACCGGGGTCGTTGTGGCGAAATGCCGTCGGGCAACCGATGATCCGCGTGTTGGAAATTCCGATGTCTTCCAGCACCTCGGCGGTGTAGGCACCGCGAACGCCGACAGATGTCGTCGAACCTGCAATCAGGCGCAGGACATTCTTCGTGGCATCCGACAGCACAAGCTTGCCGTCCACCGGCGCCTGGGCACCAATTCCGAAAGCCAGAACCGGAAGCCCGAGCCGGCGCAGCACCTGCTCCGCCATTTCCCAGTCCATCTCGCCGTGAATGTAGTTGGACCCGCGCAACACGACATAGTCGAATTCATCCCGCAACCGGTCGACTTCCGCCGGGTTGAATTCGCGGATCGTCAGGGTTTCGAGCCTGTCGTACTTCAGCAGTTTCAGCGAGGAATCGAAAACGAAGGCATCGCCGATATTGTGATAGTGGTTCAGGTTGCGCTGAATGTCCTGATGGCTGTACCAGCGGACATTGTTGTGATCGTAGACTTCGCCGGACGGTATCATCACCAGAACGCGTGTCATTCCATATTCCTTTGTCTTCTCAGGCGCTTTGCTTGAGGGCACCGGGACGAGACGCGAGGCCGCCATCTAGAACCTCGCGATAAAGGGTCACGTGCTCGCCGGCACTTTCGAGATGCGTTTTGGGTGGCTTGATGCCCGTCCGCAGACGTTGCCACAGACCCGGATCGCGCAAGGCCTCCGCCATGCGGTCTGCCAGGTCTTCCGGGCTTGCCGGCCGGGCATGCAGACCGTCGACCTTGTCGCGAACCTTTTCGGCCATGCCACCAATGCCGCTGCAGATAACCGGTCGCCCATGGAAGAACGCTTCCTGGATGATCACAGGTGAGTTCTCCCACCATACGGACGGCATCATCACCCAGTCCGTTTGCCGGATCAGCGACGGCATATCCTTGTTCTGGTAGCTGCCGGCGAAACGCACGCGTGATCCTGCCGCTTCCAGAAGCTCTGAAATTCGACTGCGAAACGCTTCCGGCTGACGTTCAAGATTGCCGCCATGAATGGTCAGCGTGGCATCTTCCCCCCAGATGCTTTCGGGAACTCGCTGGACTGCATCCAGAAGTACATCCACCCCCTTGTAGGGCGTCATCTGGCCGAAGAACGCAAAACGGTTCCGCCGGCCACCGGCTGCCACGGAACGCTGCGTCGCCTGTTCGCTCACGTTCAGGCCGTTTTCGATAACGGTCATCTTGTCCGCCGGCAGCCCCCAGGCGACATAGCGATCCGCCAGGAAACGGCTGGGCGAGATGTAGCCATCGGCAAGCCCGAGCATGGACTTGATGAACTGCCGCCGGCGCAGGAAACTGGCCGGCGAAATCTCCGGAAAGCAACCGTTGCAGGCAATCGGCGTGGCCGTCTCGCAGAGTTTATGGCCGCCTGCTTTGACCATTTGCCCATGATGATGGCAGATGGACAGGAACTCGTGGAAAGTCACCAGAATGGTGGCGTCCGGCAAGGCGTCGCGCACCGTGTAGAGTGTCTCTAGCCCGAAGCCGATGAAATGATGGAAATGCACCACGTCCGGACGCAGGGTGCGCACAAACCGCCGCAGGTCCCTGTGCAGGTCTCCGGTGTTGCGGTTGGACACCAGGAACGGGTCGTAGTCGTCAGCGTGGAAAAGCAGCTCGTCATCGGCGTCATCGACCCCCATCAGCGCGGACTGGCCGTGCCGCGGATAGCCGTCACCAACCCGCGCCAGGAAGAACGATTGTGTTCCCGGCAGGGCCTTCAGGCCCTGGTGCAGATTGTAGGAAGCCACTTCCGCTCCGCCGAGTGACAGTGTCGGATGGCCGTGAGAAATGACGAGCACGCGCAGCGCCGCGGCCTTGGAAGGTGTTCTTTCCTCGTGAGCAGCCGTCATCGGATATCCTCTGCCAGGTCAGCAAGAAACGGAGACCAGGTTCGCTCGAAACTGCGGCGATCGAGTTCGGAAACCAGTTTTTTCCAGGACCGCTCTCCCGGGCGACCATCCTCGGCGTGGATCATCTCCACCTGAGGCACCCAGAGCGAACCGATGCCCGACAGTTTCAGCCGCAGGGCGGCATCGAGCCCTTTCTCGTCCGTGCCAAGATATTTCCTTGAAAAGCCCCCGGCTTCCGCGAGGGCCGATCTCGGCAGCACACAGCAATCGAACGGTGCCGCGGCAACAGGGCTGACATCCGCGCCATGAAGTGTCCGGCGCGGGTAACCGAGATAATGTTGCTTCAACAGATAGCGGCCGTCTTCCGGCTCGATCCAGGCGCCGCCCCATCTGATGGTTTCGTCTTCATAGAGCAGCGTGGGGGCTGCAATACAGGTAGCATCCTGTGCCTGAAACGCCGCAAGCAGCGGCTCCAGCCAGCCCGAGCCGCGCGGCAACACGCCGGAAGACAGACAAACAACCGTCTCCGCCGGTGAGGCCTCGACGCCCGCCTGAAGCGCATCGAGCGCGTCCTCGACGTGGTCCGCCAGCACCAGGCGGACGGCGAGACCGTAGAAACCGGCAAGTTGCCTGAAGTCTTCAACCTGCTCCAGCGCTTCATCCTGCGAGGCAACCAGGACCACCGGCGCGCGCCGCAACAGCGGATCGAGCGCACACAGCGACAGCAGGACACGTGACTTCTCGAAATTTCCGTCGAGACCGATCACAAGGGCGAAAGCGGCGTTTTCATCCACTGCCCCGAAGTCGATCGTCTCGACGATGACTGGTTCGGGCGCATCATTGGCCTGCAAAACCGGCAGAAGATGGCGCTCCAGAAAGTCAGGACGGAATGCCGTTGCCGGATCCAGCCCGGAAAGAAGTCGCCTTAGCGCGGAACGCGGCGAAGCCCTGCCAAGCGCCAGCGGAGCAAAGGCGGACCTGCCATCTTTCAGCACGACCTCCAGATACGTACCCTCGGTGCCTGACATTTCCTCGGCAGGTACATGAACAAGGAACCCGTGCCGTTGCAGTGCATCCGGCCCGTTCAGAAAGGGTGACAATGTTTCGAAAGCGCTTGTCACGTCGGGCCGCAACTGCGTCGTCCAGCGCGTGTCGAGGCGACAACTCATGCAACCCGAACGCAGGAAGACCGTCTCGACACGGTCTTCCGGATTAAGCAGCCAGCCCGACAACAGGACGCCGGCCCGATCCAGTGAAGCGCTGAAATCGATACCGACACGAACCGGGACGTCGAGCTCGCTAACCGTTTCCCGGCCATCGAACCGCCGGCCCGCCAGCTCCAGCCGGGCCCTGCCGTCACCCGCGGGGGAGAGCTTCGGCAGAAGGGCCCGTATGTGGGAGGGAAGAGCCCGGGCCGGCGGCATCGTCCTGTGTTCATGAACCTCAACCACGCTCCATCCAGCGCGGCCACGGAAGAAAACCTTGCGAAGTTGCGCGGTATCAAGACCGCCCTCAACCTCGAGCAAACCGGCAAAACCATGTGCCTTGCCACCGGTGTCCATGCGCTCGAAAAGACTTCCGGCCAGCTGACCGAGTTTCAATGCGCCGTCGAAAACAAACACCCGGCTGGTTCCCACCGGCATGCCCTTGGCCCACCCCTGGAGGTAGATATCTCCGGCGTCGAAGACACCCAGCACCTCGATGAAACCGTCGCGCCCCGCGACAGCATCGACAAGTCTGGCGGCCGTCTGCATTGCCTGAGGTGTGGTTCCCGCGCCAAGCAATGCCTGGACCAGGCCGTCAACGATGTCCGGCACCGATTGAGGTGACAGCTCACCGACACTGTTGAGGAAGCTCTTGAGATCTTCCGCCTGATGCCTGACGCCATAGGGGTAGGCATGCCCCTGGCTGCGGATCGTCACCCGGTCTGGCCGGGCGGCAGAACCTGGCACCGGAGACAGGATTGCGATGAACGGACGCTTTTTTCCCGAAAGGCCGTTTCCGGCTGGCAGGACCGTCACCGTGCAGGGTACGACCATCTTCGGGTCTTCGTTGAGGATAGCCGGCACCCCGCCGGCAAAGGCTTCCCCCACCCCGGCGATCAACAGCGTTTCGCGGTCGAGGTTGACGTAAAGAACCGAATGACCGTCGAGTGGAACCTGCGCCCCTGCGCTCCCCTGCGCCTTCAGCGCAGGTGTCTGCCGCTCTGCTCTCGCGGGCAGCTTCTTCACGCCTTCCAGGGTGACGACAGGCTCCATCGTTCCTTACCTCCAGAGACCGCCTGCGGCGGCAAACAGCATGCCCCCGACAAACCCGAGAAGGATCGCCAGCAGCAGGATATGAACCTTGAGGTTGTTGCGGCTCTTTTCTCCAAGGACCTTCAACCGGTCATCGAAACCCTTCAGCGTCGTATCGAAACGCAGCAGGAAGACTTCCAGTTCCTTGACCTTCTGGGAGAGGTCTCCCTGGCCGTTTTTCAGAAGGGACATGGCTTCGCCAAGTTCGCCCTCGTTCGATGCCAGCGCATCGATCCGCTGTACCGTCTCGCGCAAGACCGCCGTTGCATCACGCTGGCCAACAGCGCTTTGGCGCTGCGCCACGATCAGCCGGTCGACTTTCTCCATCACCACTGCCAGAGGCATGGCGACGGCAGCTTCCGCGGCGCGTTCTTCTGCGCTCGGGCGCGGCAACTTCAGTTGCGCTTCCCCCTTGGGGGTTTCCGCCACAACAGTCAGTCCGCCAGGTGCTGCGGCAACGGCCTGGGGCAACTCGATGTCGAACGCATAATGGCCGTCGCCGATGCCGTTACGCTTCAAGTCGATGCGCTGGGTTTCGGCAACCTTGCTGAGAACTCGCTCACCGTCGTGGAAGACGTGGATGGTCATGCGGTCGCTCGGGCTCGACGCATCCCAGGCCCAGCCAAGCAGCCGGCCGTTTTCGAATGCATCGACACGCCCCTGAAGCCGCGCGGAAACGGCTTGTTCCCTGGCCTCAGCAACAGCTTGCGGCGGCTTGGCGTCCGATCCGGGTTTTACCTGTTCAAGAGGGGTTACACTCATTTCGTTTTCCTCAGGCAGCAGGTTCACGCGCCGCGGTTTGCCGGTCGGCAAACAGGCGCAGATATTGTTCGGCAACAGCGCTGACGGACGGCGGCTTGCGGATGTTGGCAGCAAGTTTCCGGTACTGCGCGGCATCTCCGGCAGCTGTCGCCATCGCGATTGCCAGGCCGACCGGATCGTTCTTGCGCACATGCAGGCCATCGACGCCGTCCCTGACGGCCTCGGCCATGCCGCCGACACCGCTGGTGATCACCGGCCGTCCGTGCTGCTGTGCTTCTGCAATGACCAGCGGCGCGTTTTCCCACCACAGAGAAGGCACGACGACCCAGTCGACGGGTTCCATGAGACCGGCGACATCATCAGGTTTGTAAGCCCCCAGGCGCTGCACTCTGGGTGCGGTTTCCTCGAACAGCTTTTCGATGCGTTTGACGAATTCCTGGTTCTGGAAGGGAGCACCGCCATGGACCCGCAGCTCGAATTCCATGTCCTTTTCCACCAACAGCTTTGCCGCCTGCAGCAGAACCTCGACACCCTTCCAGGGGGTCAGGTTTCCGAAATAGCCGAACACGGTTTTGGGCGTGTCGTCAGCCGACCGGCTCTTGGCCGGTACCGCGTCCGGCCTGCCATTTCGAATGATCCTGATTTTCTCCGGCGGCAGGCCCCAGCGCACATAGACGTCACGCAGAAACGCGCTTGGAGATACGAACTCGTCGACGGCTTCCAGATGCGTCTTGATGAACCGCTCGCGCAGACGCATGTCGTTCGGCTTTGCTTCGGGCAGGCACTTGCACAGTCCTCCCGACCCAAGCGCGGCACAGGCTTCGTCCGGGCTTTTCATCAGGACGCCGTCGTTGGCGCAGATCGCGTAATAGTCGTGCAGCGTCATAACGATGCGCACGTCGGGCAGCACCCGGCGGATAAGAACCGGCAGTTCGACACCGAACAACAGCAGATGGTGGATATGGACCACATCCGGCCGGAAGCTTTCCAGCAGTGTCCGCATGTCCGGTACAAAGGCTTGCAGATCGATCTGGCTCATGTTGAACCGGTCGAAATGACCAGCCCACATCAGCAACTCGTCACCGCTGTCGCTGATCGCCTGAAAGCTGGTACCCGGATGCGGCTCGCGGTGCAGATGGTTGGTCGCACCCACAAACAGCGACTGGTGCCCGGCCTTGCGATAGGCCCTTGCCAGGTCAAGCGCGACGGTTTCCGTCCCGCCGGGGTGAAGATCCGGATGATTATGCGCGAAGACAAGGATCCGCATCAGGACACCCCCCGCGACGTTTTCACGGCAACGAAAAAGTCCTGGTAATGCGGAGCCCCGTTGCCGCCGCGCCAGTGCCCGAACCGCTTCAGGGCGATTTCGAATCCGGCCGTCTCCAACGCCCTGTCGAGGAAACCATCATCGAAGGCGACCGCTGCGAGCGGCGCTTGCGGGTTGCCGTACCAGGCAGGCCCCTCGCCGTCGCGTCGGAACACGACACGCGGGATCAAGCCTTCCCCGCGGTCCGGCGCAATCACGAAAGCCGACAGAAACAACCTGCCTCCCAGCTCCATGAGGCGCGAGATTTCGCGGAAATAGGGCAGGATCTCTTCCGACGGCAGATGGGTGACCACCGATGTCATGATGGCGAAATCGAACGAGCCGTTGGCGAACGGCAGGGCAATCTCCGTGCCGCGGATATAGCCGTCGGGATTGTAGAGAGCGTTGGCGATATCGAGATGCATGAACCGGAAATTGGGATAGACCGACCCGATGTTGCGCGTGCACCATTGAATGCCCGCCGATGCCGGATCGATACCCACATACCGGGCGGTGTCCGGATCCAGATACTGGGTCAGGGGCACTGCCATCCGGCCAATGCCGCAACCGACATCAAGCACCCGCTCATGCGCGCGCAAGCCCCCAAGGTCGATAAAGTGACCCAGAAACTCCGTGCCGATGGCAAGATAGTCACCATCTCCGACGAAGTTGTCCTCGCTCGGGGGAACCGGCAGGAACCTGTTACGGCCGATGTAACCTTGCAGGTCTGCAATCCGCTCACTGCCGAGTGGGGATGTGACCAGACTGGTGGCATCCTTGATGAGAACCGGCGAATTCATGCACTCAGCCCTTTTTCACGCCGCTCCGCAGCTTCCATCAGGGCAACGATGTCGTCCTGCCAGCGGGACTGGTGGAGCCAGCGATTGTATTGAGAGGCGACACCGCGCGTGTAATCTTCGTTCTTGCGAATGGAAACACGCTCGAAGTGGTAGAGTTCGACGTCGCCCAGATAGTAGATCTTGCGATTCAACTTGCGGAGTTTCAGGCACAGGTCGCTGTCTTCGTAGTCACCGACGATAAAGTCCGTCGTGAACCCTCCCACCGTCTCGAAATCGGCTTTCGACAGAACGAGGCAAGCACCGGTTACCCCCGGCACCTCGCGGGAGGTGCTGGCTTCCGGAAACTGACGCGGGAAACCCTTGTAGTAGTGATGGTTGAACCAGCGGCCCTTGTCGTCCTGGATGAACTTCAACCCGGCATGCTGAATGGCGTTGTCTGCATAGAGCAGCTTGCCGCCTACTGCCGCTACCTGCTCGTCCATCATCAGGCTGGCACACAGCTGTTCGAGCCAGCCGGCCTCGACCGGCACGACATCGGAATTGATCATCGCCAGATAGCGCCCGCGCGCCGCTTTTGCACCTGCATTGCAGGCAAGCGCATAGCCGCCGTTACGTTCCATCACGACGAGCCGAACGGGAAGGCCATAAAGAAGATGGAACCCGGCGAGCAGGTCCTCCACATGGGTTACCTGCTCGGGAGAGTCGAGCACGAAAATCACCTCGGCGTTTTCCGCCAGCCAGCTGTCGGCGGAAAACGCCGCAAGCTGCGCCTTGATGAACTCGAACACCTTGTAAAGCGGGATCACGATCGACACGGTCGGATCGGTTAGCGGTTTGCCGAACAGAACTTCGGACGGTTCACCGACTGATTGCCGGAAACGCGACTGGATATCGGACAAGACATTCGACAGGCAGGTCGCCAGAACCTCATCGCTCGCATGGCGCGGTGTCACGACGGAAAGCGCCTTCGCCCTCGTGTCGGGGATGTCACCCGGCTGCGGTGGCGGCACCAGCAGTTCCCGCTCCCCCGATGCCAACCGGACTTCGAACCGGGGCTGCAGATTGTGTTGAAGCGCCCTGCCGACCGGCGCAAACGCGACAAAGCGCTTTATCGCGTATCCGCCCTGGGTTTCCGGCAGAACGCCATCGAACGTGTGTAGTTCAAGCGCAACCGGACCGGCGTCACCGGCAAGAATATCGAGCCCCTGATAGACACGGGCGGGATCGCGCAGCCAGCCACCGACCAGGACACCGGCTTCGCAGGCGACAGCGGTTTCCACTGCACAGAAGGAGCCGGTCTCTGACAGCGAGCCATGCCGGCGCGCCGGCAAGGGATCGCTCACCTGCAGGTCCCGTATGGCTGCACGCGCCTCATCGGATTTGGCGCCGACGTCCGACACCAGGTAGTCCCGCACTTCCAGCAGCTTGCGCGAATTGGTAGCCCACCATGCACCGACAGTGCGCTTCACGTTGTCGGTAGCCAGTTTCCGGATCGCCAGACCCCAGCTTCCGGACAGCACCAGAAAGCCGTTGGCAGGCGGCTGCGGCATGTCGACGGCACCGAGGAACAATCTGCTCTTGCCGCCGTTGTAGGGCGTGTTGCACGTTCCGCTGTCCAGCCGCAGAACACCCGTATCACCGATCACGACCGCTGTTTTGATGTCGGTGCTGTCGCTGTTGATGAGAGTTTCCAGCAACCGGACGGAACCGATGCTCGCGACAGCATCCACAACCGGCGGCGCATCGTTGACGGAGCGCAGCAGCTCTCTTGCAAAATTGACGAAACTGCGGGAGCGCCCCAGCCGGAACATGCCGGACCAGGCGCTCAGGAAAGTCGTGACGAAAACGGCGCAGGCGGCCTGACTGAGGCCATTGGTAATGGCGAAGGCATCGGCGGCAGGACCAGGCTTTGCGGCGTCGACAGAAAGCGTCGCCTCGGACCCGACCGCGCCGGCGCTCAACTTCAGACTGAGCCTGGTTTTTTCCTTCAGCGAAACAGCCCATACGACACGCGACCGGCCATCAAGCCGGTTCAGCCGGACACTCGCAATGGAGCCGAAGGACTGACCGCCCTGCTCCACAAGCCGGGGCGCAGCATTTACCTGATGCGCCGGATCCCAGACAAGAAGAAGAACCTCCGGCGTAAGTTGGAAGTAATGCGGGGACTCAAAGTCCGCCTCGGCGTATTTGCCCAGGGTCTCGAGCATCTTTGTCCATCACTGTTCTAAGGCCTGAGTTGCGGACGGCCACAGGCCAAAGGCCGGTACCCGGGCACACGGACGACCGCGTGCCCGGGTGCGGGATCATCAGGAAACGACGATGTAGCCGTCAGGATTGTCCTGAAGATCGTCGGCATCGACGTTGTTGAGCGTGACGGTATCGCCGTTGCCGAGATCGATGACCGTGTTGTTGCCGACCTGGGTCGCCCGTGCGGCGACATCGGCAGCAGAGGAAACGTCGGTATCGTTGATGTTGCTAGAGATCTGCACCAGATCGCCGACCTGGAAATCCATGACGATGTCGTTGCCGCCACCGCCGGAGAACACGAAGACATCGTGGTCGCCGCCACCGAACATCAGATCGTTGCCGGCACCGCCGTCAATGATGTCGGTTCCTTCGCCACCGAAAATGATGTCGCCGCCGGCACCGCCTTCGATGTAGTCGGAGCCCGCTCCGCCGAAGATGGTATCGCTGCCTTCACCACCAAGAATGACGTCTTCGCCACCTTGCCCGAAAATCTTGTCGGCACCCTCTCCGCCGACGATCAGATCTCCACCTCGGCCGCCGAAGAGGAAGTCGTCCCCTTCATTGCCGAGCAGAACATCCGATGAGCCCAATCCGAATATGAAATCCTGAGCATTGGTACCTTGCAGGAAATCCTGAAAAGCACTGCCTTCAATCGTGGCCATGTAGCTAACTCCTGAAGTTCGCCTCGTTACATTTGACGCCCCGCGAACCGCGGCACACCGCACTGCACAAACCCCGTATTTTTGCAGCGCGAGAAGTACAATACACAATTACTAATCTCTTCAAAGGGACGAATAGTGAAAAAAATAAGGCAATATTTTGAAGGAGATAAACTAATTCTACTTTTCATTTAATAGTATATCGAAAATACAATTCCTTTACATGTATTTTATTTCGAAATTCAAAACAAAATCAATGAAACCACATGATCCCCCATAGATTGAAATCCAATTTCTGCGATTTTTCAGATGCTTGAAACCGCCCGCACTTCATGCCGAAACAGCACTCAACCGCCTCGCCGGGAAAATGAACGACATGGTAGTTTTGCAACGCACTAATCGCGTTAAAGGTGTAATTTTCGCACTGCACTAGGAAAAGACCCCGACGCTCGGAATGGACCGGGACCCCGAAAAAGCAACGGGCGGTCAACGCCGCCCGTCGTTAAAAAAATTTATTGGAGCACAAAAAAAGCGCCTCAGTCTTCCCGGAAAGCTCGATCAAGGCTTTGCGTGATCGGCTCGAGCAGATAGTCCATTGCCTTGCGAGCACGCCGGATAATCAGGACTTCCGCCGGCATGCCCGGGTAAAGCGTCAAGGCGGGCTTGCCGTCCAGCTCTTCGGAACGAACCTGTGCGCGCACGATGTAGAAGGCCGCTTGCGTCTGGGGATCGACGGTCTGGTCGGCAGCGACATAGGTCACCTCCCCTCCCAGCGGGCTGGTGTTCTGCCGGTCATAGGCAGTCAGCCTGATGCGTGCCTCCGAGCCGACGCGAACGGTATCGATGTCGTTCAGGTTCATCCGAACCTCGACAAGCATCTTCTCGTCTCGCGGAACGATATCCATGATCGCCTTGCCAGGCTCGACCACCCCTCCCGGTGTCCGCATCTCGATGCTGGAGACAATACCGGCCTGAGGGGAATGGACCACCAGCCGGTCGAGGACATCCTGCGACGAGATGATCTGTTCGTTGGTGAGGTTCAGCTCAAGCTGAGCCTCGAGGATCTTTCCGGCAATGTCGCTTTGCCATTCCTGTTCGGCCTGCAACAGGGCAACTTCCGCACCCTGGCGCGCCTTTTCCGCACGCGCCTTCTGGGCCTCCAGCTCACCGCCGTCGCCAATCATCTCGCTCAGTTCCAGCTGAACTTCGCTAAGCATGGCTTTTGACGTGAAACCTTTCTTCTCCAGGCCGCTGAGGGCGTCGACACGCTCCTCAAGCAGCTTTCGCCGGTGCCCGGTGGCTTCGATCTGGGCCTGATTGGCCTCGATCTGCGCCACATACTGCTCCATCTCCTTCTGCTGAAAGGCGATCTTGCCCTCGTAGACCTGACGGCGTTTTTCGAACACCCCCTGTTCGGCCGCCACCACTTCGGCGATCAGGGGCTCGCTGCTGTTCTTGAGCTCTTCCGGAAATACGATTTCTTCCGACAGGTCCCGCTCGGCCCTGAGACGGGCCAGTCTCGCCAGCAAACTGGTCCGTTTGCCATGGAGCTGCGCCAACTCGGCACGTGCGCGTGTGTCGTCCAGCTCCACCAACGGCTGGCCGGCATCCACGAAATCCCCTTCCTGCACGAGCAACCGGCGCAGGATCCCGCCTTCCAGATGACTGATGGTCTTGCGCTTGCTGTCGACAATCACCTTGCCGGTGGCAACCGCCGCACTATCGAGATCGGCGGTAAATCCCCAAAGCAGAAATCCACCAAAGCCGATCGAAACGGCCAGAGCTGCCGCCAGAAGCGGTTTGCGCAAGCTTGGCGGGCGCGCATCGTCCGCCTTGAGGGCGGCCATCCAATAGGCCTGGCCTGCTCCGGTCGCCGCCTCGGACGAAGGCATGGAAACCGGCGGCTTTGCCTGCTCGGAACGCTCGCTCATGCCACTTCTCCACTCGTCGGCAGGGCACGGGGTGCGGCAGGTGCCGGCAGGCGCCTGGAAATACTGCTGACGACATCCGTCCGGTCACCGAACTGGCCGATCCGGCCATCTTCCAGCACCAGGATCTTGTCGGCCGCCTCCATGATCGCCGGTCTGTGCGCGATGACGATGACGATGGCTTTATCCTCCTTTGCCTGCGAAATAGCACGCAGCAGAGCAACCTCCCCTTCCGTATCCAGGTTGGCATTGGGTTCGTCGAGCACGAGCAGGCGCGGCCGTCCGAACAGCGCACGCGCAAGGGCGACACGCTGCTTTTGTCCGCCAGACAGGGTGTAACGGTTGTCACCGACGGGCGTGTCGTAGCCGAGTGGCATCCGGCCGATCATCTCGTGAACGCCGGCGGCACGTGCCGCATCGATCACCATCTGAGGATCGGCATCATACATGCGCGAGATGTTGTCCCGAACCGTTCCATCCAGAAGAGACACCGACTGCGGCAGATACCCGACCATCGCGCCAAAGGACGCCCGCTCCCAGAGATAGGCGTTGTGTCCATCAAGAAAGACGCCGCCCGTCGTGGGCTGAAGAACACCTACAAGCAGACGGGCCAGGGTCGACTTTCCGGCTGCCGACGGGCCGACAATGCCAAGAACGTCACCGGGTTCGAGCGTGAACGAAATGCCCTTGATAACAGGCACCGGTGCGTTGGGCGGCGCGTAGACCAGCTTGTCGATCTTGAGCGATCCCTGGCTGGGCGGGGTCGGCACGGTCTGGCGAAGCGAAGAGTGGTTCTCCAGAACCTCGCGCACCCGGCCCCAGGCGGTTGATGCGAACACCCACTGGCGCCAGTTTTCCGTGAGATTGTCGAAAGGGGTCAGCAGGCGCCCCATCAGGATACTTGCGGCGATCATCGTGCCGGCAGTCACCTCTCCCTTGATGACGAGATCCGCGCCAAGCGCCAGAACCGCGATCTGCATGCCAAACCGGAGGCTTCGCGTCAGCGCGTGGATTGCCTTGCCGCGCCGGCTTCCCATTGCCATCAGTTCCGTGGCATGGAGCTGCCCCTTGCGCCAACGGCGCGTCAGGGCAGGCATCAACCCCATTGCCTCGATCGTCTCTGCGTGGCGAAGCGTGGAGGCGATCGTCGCGACATTCTGCAAGTTGGCGGTGTTCGCTTCCTTCAACAGCGAGCGTGTCGTCATGTCGGACAGGAGGTTGAGCCCGATCAGCGTAATCGCTGAAACAACAGCCAGCAGCCCGTAAAGCGGATGCAGGGCAAACAGCACAATCAGGAACAGCGGCACCCACATGGCTTCCAGCGGTGCGCTGATGGCGTTGCTGGTTATGAAGGTGCGGAGATCGTTCAGGTCCCGCAGCACTTCGGAGGCCATACCGCCCCCCTTCTCCAGCGAGGATTTCACCCCCGCCTCGATTGCCGTCAGGTTGAGACGCCGAACCAGTTCGCTCCCCATCACCTGGAAAATCTGGCTGCGGATAAATTCCAGAATCGCAAAAAGCATCAGCCCGCCACAGGCGATGATCAGCAACATTGTCAGGGTATCGAGGCTCTGACTGTTCAGAACCCGGTCATGAACCTGCAGCATGAACAGCGGAACGATCATCTGCAGCAGCGTGATGAACCCACTCAGAAGCGCTGCTGCGGCGAGACCGGTTGCAAAGGTGACTCGAGCCTCTCTTATGAGACGGAACGGATCGATTGCGTCCGGTGTTGTCTTTTCAACCATTCAAGATTCTCCGAAACCTCAACCGATAGGTGTGTTCGCACGTGCGAAAAAAAGAGCGATTGCCCAGAAAACGACACATCTTTTCCATAGGAATGACGAAAGCATATAGACTAACTTGGGGTATCTAGTGCCTTTAATTATGGCAATCGATTGGCAAAGAGAAGAAATGCAAAAACAAAACTAATAAATGCATCAATGTGCATAGACAGGGAGCAGAATAGCGATGAAATTATTTCGAATTTAGTTCGAATGTAGGTGGGAGTTTGGGGCAAATGCACAAAGTCTTAGAAGACGCAACAAGGGACATGAATGGGCACGTTTCGCGGACTGAACCTATGGTTGAAGAATCCATCAATCATTCAGCATACGGGGAAAGGGAAAGGATCGCGGCTCCGGCGTCGCAAGCGAACCATTTCGAACTCGTAAGAGTCATCGAACGAATGTATCGGCGCTACCTTGACCGCCTCCGCGTCGATCTGATCCGAATAGGCGCGGACGACATCTCTCCCGCCCATGCCATGTTGCTTTTCACCATCGGTGACGACGACCTGTCCGTGCGGGATCTGATGGACCGCGGTCACTATCTCGGATCGAATGCGTCCTACAGCCTCAAGCAACTTGTCCAGTCCGGCTACGTCGATCGAACGGCTTCGGCACGGGACCGGCGCTCAGCCCGTATCCGTCTGACCGACAAGGGAAAGATGCTTTGCAGAGCCGTGAAGGCAGCCGACGAGGTCAATCAGGACCAGATCGTGCGATCCGAACAGGACCTGAAGGCTCTCGAGGAAACATTCGCACTGCTGCGCAAGCTTGAAGTCCTTTGGGCCACGGACCTTCAACAATCCCCCTTGCGTCTGGACGGCACCCGTTTCTGATCGAAGGTTTGGCACATGCATATCGTGTTCGTGCACCGGCATGGGCCCGGGCAGTTCGTTCATCTTGCCCGGCGTCTGATCGCCGATGGCTGGACTGCCACGCTCATATGCGAATCCCTGGACCGGCCGGTGCCGGGCCTGCGTGTGCTGCGCTATGCCGGTGACACCCGGCAGGCAGGCAACGCAGATGGACGGCCTTCCGTGCCCTACATCGAGGCAGGCCGCAAGGTTGCCGATATCCTGCACAAGCTGGACCTGAACGGCCACAAGCCCGACATTGTTATGGGACATATCGGTTGGGGCGGCATGATGTTCGTCAAGGATGCCCTGCCGGATGTACCTGCCATCGGTTTCTGCGAATATTACTTCCAGCCGCAGGGCGGAGACGTCGGGTTTGCACCTTCCGACGAGATGTCGCTGCAGCAGCGCCAGACCATGAGGCTCCGCAACGCCATCCAGCTGTCCACTCTGGACCAGCTCGATGCCGGCATCAGCCCGACGGCCTGGCAGAAGAGCCGCTATCCCGCAGAATACCGGTCAAAGATCCTCGTGCAGCATGAAGGTATCGACACGACCCGGGCTCGCCCCGACCCGATGGCCGGATTTCGCCTGCCGGACGGTAGGCACCTGACCGCGGGCGATCCGGTGGTCACCTTCGCGGCACGTGACCTGGAACCCTACCGCGGCTTTCCGCAATTCATGCAGGCGGCAGCACTGGTCGCCCGCGAAAATCCGGAAGCCAGGTTCGTTGTTGCCGGTGGCGACGGCGTCAGCTACGGACGTGCACCGTCTCGTGGCGACACATGGCGCAACCGGCTTCTTCAGGAAACCGGCCTTCCACCTGATCGGATCCACTTTCTGGGACAGATCCCGCACAAGGATCTCCTGAGCCTGTTTCAGGTCTCTGCAGCCCATGTCTACCTGACCTACCCGTTCGTCCTGTCCTGGTCATTTCTCGAAGCCATGGCCTGCGAGGCACCTGTCATCGCGTCCAAAACCGCTCCGGTTCAGGAAGTCGTTCGAGACGGGGTCAACGGCAGGCTCGTCGATTTCTGGGATACGAAGGCAATCGCTGCCGAAGTTTGTTCGGCGTTGCAGTCTCCGGCAGACCGGCAGGCCATGCGCCGGGCAGCGCGCCGGACCGTTGTCGCCAGATACGAATTGTCAGCCTGCGTCCTGCGCCTGCAGGCGCTCTTGAGCAAGCTGCCGAACCGTTCGGCGCAACGGCAGCCCCGCCTTGGATCATTCGCCGGAAGGCGCAACGTGGTGACGGAGTGGAACCGGGTATGAAAGGCATTGTTCTTGCCGGCGGCGCCGGGTCCCGCCTGTTTCCCATGACGCTGGCAAGCTCGAAGCAGCTTCTGCCCGTCTACGACAAACCGATGATCTACTACCCGCTGACGACGCTGATGCTTGCCGGCATTCGAGACATTCTGATCATCTGCACACCGCGGGACCTGAGCGCGTTCCAGCGCGTCCTCGGCAAGGGAAACCGCTGGGGCCTGAACCTGTCCTACGCGGTCCAGAAGCACCCTGCGGGCATCGCCCAGGCATTCCTGATCGCGGAGGACTTTCTGGGCGGAGAACCGTCGGCCCTCATTCTGGGTGACAACATTTTCCATGGCACCGGCCTGTCGGAAAAAATGCTGGCGGCCCGGCGAAACGAGACCGGCGCAACCATATTCGCCTATCAGGTTCATGATCCCGAACGATACGGCGTTGTCGGCTTCGACAGCGCTGGCAAGGCTGCCTCAATCGTTGAAAAACCGGTTGCCCCGCAATCGGACTGGGCGGTGACCGGCCTCTATTTCTACGATGCCAGGGTTGTCGACATCGCCCGGACCCTCACCCCATCCGCACGCGGCGAACTTGAAATCACCGACATCAACAGGGCCTATCTGGAAAGCGGTGACCTCAGCGTCCAGATGCTGGGCCGGGGCTATGCCTGGCTGGATGCGGGAACGCCGGAATCACTCCTGGAAGCAGCCTGCTTCATCCAAACTCTGGAATCCCGCCAACGCCTGAAGATTGCCTGTCCTGAAGAGGTCGCATTCTACCAGGGCTGGATCTCGAGAGGTGATCTCGAAGCGCTGGCGAGCGAGATTTCAGGCACGACCTACGGCCGTTACCTGAACTGGATCGCCAGGGAAGCGGCAAAAGCGCAATATGAACCGGCAAGCGCCCTGGCCTCGTGAGAAACGTCAGAAGCGCGCCGTGATCGAGGCCTGCAGATTGAGGTCCCCGGCTTCCGTTTCTCCTGCGTCCTGCAGGGCAACGCCCGCGATCAGGTTTGCCGTCAGATTGTCTCCAAGAGCATAGTCGAAGCCGGCGCCGACACCGGACAGTGTCGCATTGTCGTCTGTGGCGTGATCGATCCCGAAGCCGATATCGGCAAACAGATAGGCCGACAGACTGTCGTTTGTCAGTGATTGCGGCCAGCTTTCAGGCAAGTTGCCGGCAAGCGGCGAGAAGGACGGCAAACGCAATTCGTTCCGCCAGATGACACCGCTGTCCACGCTGGCATCATCGTAGTTATACCCGCGCACAGCATACCGCCCACCAAGCGAGATCCGCTCCGTATCCGGCAGCACCTGCCCGGCGAGCGTGCCCGAGAGGGCGCTCACCCAGAAGAACCTGTTCGGAAGAGAGGTAGTCCGGCTGATGTCTGCCGCAAGATACGCATAGTCAACCGACTGAACACGCCCATTGGTAAAGGTCTGCCAGGTGGTTGCCGCATTTCCCTGAAGAACACCTCCCGGATTGGCCTTCACCCTGACATCCACTGCCGTGCGGCCAAGACGGTCATCGAACGAATTGCTCCAGCCTAGCACCATCTGGAACAGATCCGCGGCACCGTCGGCAACCGCGACGCCATTGAAGAAGGTTGTCCGCTCCAGACGTTTCAGCTCGACGCCCGTGTAGATATCCCCCCAATAGCGCCCCGGCAGGAGATTCGAGACGGCGGACCTATAGATGATCGGCAATTCATAGGTGGTGTTTTCAAAGTCGAAAAAACGGTTCGGCGTCTCGCGTGACGCAACCAATGCCGGTGCGATTTCAAGACTTTGCCGGGCCCACGTCGAAATGGTGAGCCTGCCTGCATGGGACACATAGGAGGGGTAGTCGCCTTCACGCGGAATGACAATTCCCGGATCGCTCCAGATGTCGTCGCTGGCGGTCATCTGGTAGGAAAGCCAGGGGCCGCCCGGAAAGGGAAGACGCGCATTGCCACCCAGAAAATACCGGTCGCGCCCTGTGTCCTGCGACCCGGAATTGGACCACCCCGCAAACACCTGCCAGGGCCTGCCTTCATCGATCGTGACTTCGAGGTCGCTAAGCGCAGCATCCTCGCCCGGGCGAAAGACCCCACTCGCCCGCCTGTAGGGGGAGCGGTTCAACCAGCCGAGATCCTCTTCCAGTGCGCGCGCATCAATGCGCCCACCGGGGTTGATCCGCAGCCTTGCGCGGATCTCCTCGGCGTCGCGCTCGTCGAGCCCCTGAACCGTCACGTTGCCCGACTTGAACTCGATCACCCTGACCTGCAGCACCCCGCCGGTTATTTCCTGCGGTGGCAGGGTCACGGATACGAACGGATAGCCCGCATCCTTGTAAACGCGGGCTATGGCAGCCTGGATTTCCCCCGCAAGGGCGAGGGAAAGCGGCTTGCCGAGATACTCCGACAGTACGGCATCCAGTGCGGCCTGATCGAAAGCAGCCGCCGGACCACCGATGCCCGTTGGAGCCCGGCCTGCCACATTGTCGGACTGGCCGATCAGATAAACGCCGGCCAGGTCAACGCCGAGTGGTGACCTGTCGGTGGCACCGAAGTCCTGGGGGGCGACGTCCAGCGAGACCGGCTCTCCGGGTTCGGCAGCAGGCAGGTTTCTCTCAAGAGCCTGCTGGGCGAATGAACCTTCGGAAACGAGCGCAAGACCGGCCACCAGGGCCGCAGTTATCGTATGTGTTGTCATGCCGGACTACTCTGCCGCCGCACTGAGCCAGCGACCGAACGAGCGGTTGCAGGGGTGAACGGCACCTTCGCCGCCGACGACGCCCGGCTCGCAGGCAGAGGGGTTGTTTTCAAGTGCCTCGTCGGCATCCGGGTTCTGCAACCGGTTGCGCTCCAGTACCTGCTGGCGGGGATCGGTGGAGGACTGTCCGCTGCCAGAAGAACCAGACGTTTCGGAAGGGCTTGTGATCGTCAACGTGCCATCGACGCTGACAATGTCGTAGCCGAACTGATGCGAATAGAAGCTGTTCCCAATGGCATAACTTCCGGCCGCGGTTGCCGTGACGGCGGCACCGCCATCGAAACTTCCGAGGAGGCTCGCTCCGGCAGACGACAAGGCATAGGTGAACCCGCCGGAATAGACCGTTCCGTCATATACTTTCGACTTGTCGTCACCCGTTACCGTAATTGCGGTCAGGAAACCTCGCAGGAGCGGAGTTGTCTGCCCCTCGTAGATGCGCCAGGTGTTCGCCGTGCCACCCTGGTCGTCAATTCCAAAACCGGCTGAAACGAACGTGTCGAGCTGCTGCATGGCACTGCTGGTCACACCGGAAGCATTGGTGACCGAACCGCCAAGCTGATTGCCGACTGCATTGTTCAGCCCGGTAGTCTGTGTATCCCAGACACTGTTGGTGAGCGTGATCGTACCTGCGTCCATTGTGCCGACCAGGCCGCCGCCGTTCACGCTTGCGGAGACGGCACCGGTTGCGTAGGAACGGGTAACGGACGACCCGTCAAGCATTCGCCCGACAAGGCCGCCGATCTCATTGCTGCCAGACACGTCCCCGGTGGCGTAGCTGTCGGAAATGCTGCTGACCGTCAGGCCAACGAGCCCGCCGGCCATGCTGCCGGTGTGGATCACGTCGCCAGTCGCAAAGGACCGTGTGATAGGCGCTCCGAGGGAGTGGGCGACCAGCCCACCGAGACGCGTCGCGGTGCTGTCGGAACTTTGCACCGTTCCGGTCGCATAAGAGAGATCTACCGAGCCCGAATCAATGGAGCCGATGAGACCGCCTGCGCCATATGGTGTGGTGGTACCACCTGTGTTGTCGGCAAGGAGCGTGACAGTTCCGCTGGCATGAGATCTGGAAACGTCGACATTTGACACCCGGCCCATCAGTCCACCGATGTCATAACGGCCGCTGACGTTGCCGGAAGCGGACGAACGGGTAACCTGTGATGCATCAGAAGTCTGACTGTTGCCGATAAGGCCACCTGCAGCATAGGCCGTGGTGCTGATATCAGCCGAAGAATGTGTGTCGGTAACGGAATACTCCGACGCCATAACACCGGCGACGCCGCCGACATTACCTGCGCCTGTCACCGTGCCGCCAACCGAAACATCCGATACCGAGACCTTGCCACCAACGGCGTTGCCGATCAGCCCGCCAACACCGATCCCTCCCGCGATGTTGACGTTCGTCAGTTTGAGATCATGAATGGAGATATCCTGACCATCGGCTCTAACGACGCCAAACAACCCGATCGTGTTGAAGTTACCTGTCGAGGTCAGGCCGTCGATCGTATGGCCGCCACCGTCGAAATTGCCGCGAAGGCTTGTCGACGCAAAGCCGGAACCACCGTTCCATGCCGTTGTTCCCGAAGCGTCGATATCCCGGGTCAGCACATAGTTTACCGGCGTGGTTCCGGAACCCGACTGTATGCCCTGAAGACTGTAGACATCGAAGATCTGGTACGGGTTGGCCTGCGATCCATCACCACCAAGCGCACGCACAAAATGACCGCCCTGGATATCGAAGTCCCGGGCATAAAAGTCCGGCAAACTGCTTCCGACCTGCAGCCAGGCGGTATCGGACTGGAAATCGTCGACATGGATATCACCCGTCGCCGTTGAAGTGACATTCGTGGCGCTGCTCGTCTGGTCCACACGCAGCTTGCCGTTCGCCGCGGTGACGGAGCCGTTGATCTTGATGGAGGCGTTGCTGGCGTCGACGTAGAGAGAAAGCTGGTTGCTGTTAGACCACGCGACATCGCCGTTCACTGTCAGGTCACCGTCATGGGCCCACAGGATGGCGTTGCTGTCACCGACCGAAAATGTGCCATTCGTTGCAACAGTCAGGTTGCCACCGGCGTAAAGATTGTTGTCGAGATTGAAGTTGGACGTCGCATTCAAATTGAAGTCGAGACTGTTGCCATTCTGGTCGGTTCGCACAACCGCCGACGTGTTGCGCAGGAAGTTGAGATCGGTGTCGCTGAACGCGCCGATGGTCGTGTCCAGAGCGGTGACCACGTCCGTCGTGGCCGCTGCACCGGTATTGACGTTGAAGGCATTGCCCCAGATATCGGCTCCGGAGACGCCGGTCGACGTTACTGTGTCGGCGAAAGTCGCCGCTTTGGTGCTTTCACCGTCCAGATAGGCCAGTGCCCCGGCGGAATTGAGCGACCCGGCCGTGGTCAGGATGTAATAATACCCGTTTGCCCCGGTCACAGCACTGCCGACAAGATTGCCGCCGGAAAGCGCGCTGACATTTGCCCCGGATTGGGCTGTCGTGCCCGCATCACTGTAGACGATGCCTGAGACCGCCTCGGGTGTGGCGGCATACTCCCACTTGAAATAAGGAAAAAGTCCGCTGCCAGTGCCCCAGATGCTGCTGTCCAGCGTAAAGCTGCCCAGCGTCAGGGATCCCTGCATCTGGGAAGTCGTCAGGCCGCTCGTGTTGGTCACGGTAGCGGTATAGGGAGCCGAGTAACCGATCACCTCGGTTTGTCCGGTCGTTTCAGTATCCCAGGCCGAGTCGGTTATCGAAACGCTTGAGTCGGAGACTTCAGCGACCAATGCGGCTGCATACCCTTCAGCCTCTACAAGACCCGTAACAAAGGAGTTCTGAATAACCGTGTTCCTGTCGGCCGTACCGATGAGCCCTCCAGCCGCGGCACCGTTTGTGCCGAGCACCTGGCCCGCAAAATACGAGTTCGAGATCGTCAGATCTTCTGCGTACCCAACCAGTCCACCAGCCTCCCGAAAGCTCCCTGACGAGGTGACTGTCGCCGTCGAATAGGAATTTTCGATCCTGTTGTCGTTGTCGTCTGTGGTGCCGACAAGACCACCGACCTGCCCTCCGGTTATCGATCCTGTCGAGCTGGAATTCGAGATTGTCAGCCCTTCACCCATGATCGCGACGAGGCCGCCGGTGGCGCTGCCCCAATCCGTCGTCGTGACGGAAACATCCGCATGAACATTGGTCATGGTCGACTGGTCGATGTTGCCGAAATACCTGGCCACGACGCCTGCGCCCCAGGAATTCGTCAGAACGGTTCCACTGACAGTCACATTCGACATGTTGTGACCGTGATAGTTTCCACCACCTGTGTCGCCGACCAGAATTGCCGTCTGGTTGTCGCCGGTAACAGACGCGTTCGTGAGTGTAAGGTCCTTTATCTCAAGGTCACGTCCGGAAGTGAAATAGTTGTCTTGCCAATAGCTTATGAGTGCGACATTACCTTCGGAAGGCCGGTTGATATAGAGGCCGTCTATCGTATGTCCCTTGCCATCCAGGCTTCCGGAAAAGGAAACAGGGTCAAAGCCAGCACCGTTATTCCAAGATGATGTCGTCGACGCGTCGATATCGTTCGCAAGCTCATAGTAAAGGCTGATATCGCCGGACCCGCCACCACGCCTGTCATGGGTCGTTATCCCTTGCAGGCCATAAACGTCAAATAGCGCATAAGGGTTGGAAAAAGTGCCATCGCCACCCTGCGCCCGGATGAAAGTCCCGAAGCCAACACTCAGTGCGTTCGTGGCAAAGTCTGGCAGGCCCGCGCCGACCTGATCCCAGACACCCCTGGTGAGAGCGAAATTGTCGACATCGACCGCGCCGGCCGCTCCCGTCGAGATTGTGCCGACGGCAGCCGTGCCGCTGTTACCGTAAGCCAGCAGGGTCAGCCCACCGTTCTGGCCGTCGATGGCCGCATTGATCGCGATGTCGTTATAGGCGTTGAGCGTGAGTGTGTTTGTACTCGTCCAGGTGATGCCGGAATTGATGGTGATGTTGCCGTCGCCCGCACTCTGGTTGCCCGGACCGCTTGCCGACGAGTTGGTGGTCTGCAGGCTCACGTTGTTGCTGGCAAGGTTGGAAGAGATCGTTGCCGCCGCCGCCGCATCGACCGTCAGGTCAACCGGGTCGATCAGCCAGAGACCGGTCTGACCGCCTTCAGCCGAGGTGTCGACCGCAATTCCGGAAAAATCGATCGTGTTTCGGGCAGACGTTTCGACAAAGCCGCCTTCACCGCCCACGCCACCCCTGGCGCTCAACGATCCGGAAACACTTGCCGTGTCCTCGGCAAACACCACGGTTTCACCACCCTTGACGCCGCTTTCTTCCGCCGAGGCGTCGAGCGTACCGGTGATCGTGATTTCTCCGCCCGTCACCGTGATGGCGCCCCCCTCGGTCGCCGGCTTTGCACCCGGCACCGGAACGTTCTCCGCCAGTCTGCGCGACTTGAGCTTGCCGCTGACCTGGACCTTGCCCGTATTGCCCGCCGTCAGGAATATCCGGCCACCGGAAGTGCTGACACCGGTTGCCTTGACGACACCATCCGTGTTTCCAGCCAGCGCAAAGACATTGCCGCCATTCGCGCGGATTTCAGCGTTGGCCGCCGCGATGGTTCCGGAATTGAGTGCTTCGGTATCGGCTCCGCCAAGCTTGACCGACAACAGGCCGTCTGCATCGGCGACGTCTTTCATGAGGACTTCGTAGCCAGCGGCAAGGGCTGCGGTTCCGTTGGGCGCTTCAAGCGTGCCACGGTTTTCAACGCGGCGCGCAATCAGTGCAATGTCACCCTGCGCAGACCGGATAGTGCCCGCATTTACGACTTCGGCACCGCTCGTGCCGGAAAAGGTCAGGCCGCCGCCATTCAGAAAATCGCTGTCGGTAACGTCCTGCGTCGAAGCGACAAACGAACCACCCGTCGACACAAGGCCGCCGCTACCAACGGCAACTCCGGCGGGATTGACGAGAAATACGCTGCCCGTCGCGCTGAGGTTGCCATCGATACGGCTCGGCACATTGCCCGTGACCCGATTGAGCGTGGCACCGGCGCCGTTGTCGAAATGAACCTGATTGCCGGAGCCGATGGAAAAGCTGCCCCAGTTCACGATACCGGCATCGCTGGATTGCTTCACATCAACCCTTGAACCACCTTGCGTAATGGTTCCGTTGCCATGCGTGAAACTGCCCCCTTGCGGCAGGGCATCGCCTGAAAAGGCTGCGGTGGGGACAAGGGCTGTCGTCAGCAGCAGAAATGCGGCAAGGGAGGCTGTCCGGTTTGAGCCGGATGGAATGGCAGGCTCAACCGTTGCGCTTGAAACGCCGGTGCTTCGGGTCCTGGACGCCATTTGTATTAATACTCCCGCTGGTGCGTCGTCTTGTGCCCACGACGGTCAACATTGGTGTAAATACAGATGGCGAGTGATCGAATTCCACCTACCAATACTAATCAATTCTGACAGATTCTGACGAGACTTGCTTCCTTTGGGTGACACCTGCCTGAAATCGAAGCTGCCGCAATCAAGGCCTCGAAACTGTTACTTGAACAGGCAGGCCGCTTCCGTCATCACAAGCGCATGCTCGATCTCAAGACCATGTTGCTGCTGGAATTCGCGACAACCGCTTTCATGTCAGTTGCCTGGCTTCTCGTCTGGTTCGTCTGGCGCCAGATCTATGAACTGAAGGTCATCGCGGCCGGTTTCTTCGCCATCGCGATTGGATTGTTTCTCTATTTGCAGCGCGGTCCGGACCCATCGCTCATTCGCGTCGTAACGGACAACATGGTGATCAAGTTTGGCCTGGTCCTGTGGGCCGACGGCCTGGCGCGCTTCCTGGGACAACCCCGTTTTGTCGGTATCAGCGCGTTCTGTCTCGCGGCACAGCTCCTGTTCTGGATCTTCGCCGTTATCTATGACCCGACAGACCTCGGCCTGCGCATTCATGCCTCCACTGCCTTCACGGTGGTGATGATGGCACTGATGATCCGGACGCTTTACCGCGACCGCTCCCAACCCCCTTTCCTGCGCTGGATCATGATCTTCCTGCTTGGGGAATATTCCGCCGCAAGTCTGCTGCAGAGCGCACTCGTCTACATTCAGCCATCGACCGTTGCCAATCCGGTGATGACCAACATCAACACATGGTACTTCTTCCAGGGACACATCTTCATTGTCGGCTTTTTCTTCTGTCTGATCTTCATGGTGGGCATGCGCCTGTCCATGGATTTGCGCGACCGCAACGCTGCGCTTGCGCGCGAAGTAACATTGAGGCGGCGTCTGGAGGGAGAACTGTCCGCCAGTCTGGAAGGGGAGAAGGCCGCCCGCCAGGACCAGCGCCAGTTGATGCGCATGGTCAGCCATGAGTTTCGCACCCCCCTGGCCGCAATCCGCTACGCTAGCGACATGCTCACCCTGATGCTGGAACGACCGCAGCAGGCTGTCGCCCAACGTCTGAAAAGCATCGACGAGGCCGTTTCCCGCATGACGATGCTGATCGATCGTTTTCTTGCAAGCGAGCGGCAGGATGAAGGTGTGCTTAAGATCGAGCAGGTGGATTTCCCGGCGCTTTATGAGGACGTTCAGCGGCACTTCGACCATGCCGGCCTTGGCGAACGCCTCAGACTTCATCCCGTTGCGCCGATGCCGGCATACCGGGGAGATACCGAGATGCTCCGCACGGTGATCGTCAATCTGGTCGACAACGCGCTCAAATACTCACCAAAGGACGCTGAGGTCGAGATCACGATAGGGGCCCACAACGGTGATATCGTTCTGGAAGTGAAAGACCGCGGGATCGGCATTCCGGATCGGGACCTGGCGCAGATCGGCAACCGTTTCTACAGGGCCTCGAACACTGGCGGAACCGGAGGTAGCGGGCTCGGCCTGCATTCCTGCCGGCAACTCGTCGGCTATCACCAGGGACATCTGGATTTGAGTGCAAGACAAGGCGGCGGCACGCTCGCCAGGGTTTTCCTGCCGCTTCCCGGATTTGCGCGAGCGGACTCTGAGACCATGCAGGAGGAGGAACCGGCATGAACAGGATTTTGATCGTGGAGGATGAAAGTGCTCTTCGCGCCGACCTGTTGGATTATATGCGTCTCAACGGCTTTCAGGTCAGCGGCGCGGGCGGCGCAGCTGAAATGTGGACCGCGCTGGATGATGCCGACCGACCGGATGTCGTGATCCTGGATGTTTCGCTGCCGGATGGGAACGGCTTCGACCTTGCAGGTGACCTGAGGGCGAAAATAAATTGCGGCATCATCATGCTGACCGCACACGGAGACAGCGAAAGCCGTGTCCGCGGGTTCGACAGCGGCGCGGACATCTATCTCGTCAAGCACACCAGCCTCAGGGAAATACTGGCTGCGGTGCAGAGCCTCATACGCAGACTGTCCGGCGCTTCATCAGAAGGCAACAGCACGGCTGAATGGGTGCTGGACAATGTCTCCTGGAAGCTTCTGCCACCGGACGGCGACGCAATAAAGTTGACCGCAACCGAAAGGATCTTTCTGGAAGCCCTGGTCTCCAATTCCGGAGCCCCTTGTGCCCGGGACGATCTTTCCCGGCTTCTTTCCAATCGCCAGACCCAGTTCGACAACCGGCATCTGGATGCCGTCGTCAGCCGCCTCAGGCGCAAGATCCAGGATCAGACCGGGGTGGAATCGCCCATCAAGTCTGTCTATGGCGTCGGGTATTCCTTCAGCGCCGCCTGCAAGATGGACAGCTAGCCCGGTTTGTCCCGCTCAGGCCGCCGGACACGCGGCGGAACCCGAAGGGTCTGGCACCCTCGCCGTGCATATTTCCGTCGACGTTCGGAATTCTGATATAAGGTGCCTCCAAATGAGGCAATCCGGGATGTCAGGCGCAATCAGTTTTCAGAAAATATCCGTCATGCTGGCCGTCATTGCGATGTCCTGCCTGGCGACACTCCTGCTGTTGACTGCCGCAAACGCGCGGGATCTTCGTGTCCTGACGTCCTTTCCGGACTATTTCACGAAGCCCTTCGTCGATGCGTTTTCGAAGAAGTATCCGGCGATCAACGTTACCGTCCTGAACAAGAACACGGTTGCCTCGGTCGAGGAAATCCTGCTGGACAACCCGCGCGGCTTCGACCTGTTCTGGTCGTCGTCACCGGAGGCCTTTTCCCTTCTCGAGAAATTCGGCCGCCTGCGGGAACGCTCACAGGACAGCAGCCAGACCTTTGTCGATTTCGCCTATTCCGGTGTCGGCTGGTGCTGGATGGAAGACTTTGAAGGCAGGCCGCCCACAAGCTGGAACGATCTGCTGGACGCACGCTTTCAGGACAGGCTGGCCATGTCCCACCCTGCCCGGTCAGGGTCCACGCACATGCTGCTGGAAGTCATCCTTCAGGACCGCGGCTGGGATAGAGGCTGGCAGTATATCTTCGGCCTGTCCCAGAACCTCAAGACCATCACAGCCCGTAGTTTCAGTGTCATAGAGGGGCTCAAGCGCGGCCGCTTCGATGTTGGTCTGTCGATCGATTTTCTGGCGCTGACGGAAGCCGACGACGGCGTCCGCTTTCAATATGGTCAGCCGGTCATGATGGCCCCTGCCCGGATTTCCGTTCTCAACCACGGTTCCGCCCATGAGGAGGCGGGCCTGTTCATCGATTTCATGTTGAGCAAACCGGCGCAGGAACTGCTGACACAGCCTGACATCCGCAGGATCCCGGTGGACACCACTGTTCGCGAACAATCCCTGAACCAGTTCCCCAGGGAGGTGCAGGCTGCGCTGAAATTCAGCTGGTCCACCTATGACCCCAATCTTGCCGAAACCCGGTATCAGGCCGTCAACGACCTGTTCGACATCTTCATCACCAGAAATCTGGTTCAGCGCAGAAACCTGTTGCGGCGCCTGGAAACACTGAGCCGTCAGGCGCCTCCCGAACTCGTTCCTTCGCTGATCAAGATAAAGAAGAAACTCAACCAGCTTCCCGTGTCCGAGATCGATGCCGTGCGCTCGGAACGCTACCGGGACGCACAGGAGGAAGGCGCGAACTCGCTTGTCGGAACGGGCGAGGAATGGAGCCTTGCCACCTGGCGCGTTGCCGCCAGGGAGCAACTGGCGGAAGTCGATGCCATGCTGACCGGGCTCGAGGCAAGCATCCGGAATGGTCTGGCTGTCAATGACTGAGACGGCAAACCGCGGGCGCGGCACGATATGGTTTCGATTGCTGCTGTCCATCCTCACGATTGCCGCGATCACCTGGATCATCCTGGCCATCGGTGTGGTCTTCTTCACTCAGGCACGCAGCGATTTTGGCGAGATCACCGAAAAGAGCATTCCGGAAATCGCCTTGGCATCCGAACTTTCCGAATATGCGACGCGGCTGGCCGTCATCGCGACCGAGATTGCCGCGCAGACCCGGGAACGCGAACCGGAAGCCATGCGCGAGGATGTGGAAGCCGCAAGCCAGGGCATCTCGGGCCTTCTGGAAACAAACATCCTGAGCGACACGAAAAACACCGCGAAGATAATCGAGGCGAAGGAAACCTTGAGCGACAAGCTCGGGTCCTTCCTGCAGGTCTCCCGGGATCTGCAGGCGATCAACAGGTCGCTGGAACACTACCAGGTGGAACTGCGCTGGCTGCAGATCGATATCCAGACCGAGGTCGCTGCCCGCATTCAGGACCTGTCCTTCAACATCGACAGCCTGTCGTCCGAAATGGTCCGCTCGCAGTCGCGCACCGATCGGGTCGCGGCTGCCGCGATCATCCGGCAGGAAACCCTGCTTCGCGAACAGATGCAGACAATCGGGTCAAGCACGGCGACGGCGATTACCTTCCTGCTACAGGCGCTTTATGTCGACACGGCGGAAAAACTTGCACAGCTCGAAGATCTGAATTTCGACGCGCTTGAAAACCTCCAGGGCATGCTGGCGGAGGTCCCGCAAAAGGCCGACACCGAGACGCTGGTGTCCTCGCTGGAGCGGTTGCAGGCATTCGCCTATGACGAAACGGGGGTCTTTGCAGGATCGCGTGACCGGATCGAGCTGCAGCAACAGGCACTTGGCGACCTCAGCACCGCACAGGCCGCCGTCGCAGATCTTCAGGCAGCCCTGGTCGAGTTGGGCAGGGAACGCCGTCTTGCCGCCCTCACCTTCACCAATCAGGCAGCCGAACGGCTGCGCATTGCCTCTCTTCTGCTGGCCGTCGCAACTGTCATCTGCGGCGTCATCTGCGCCGGCATTCTGCTGTTTTATGTCCGCAACCAGATTGTTGCCCGACTGCACCGGCTGGCAGAAGCCCTGATCGAGATCGCTCAGGGAAATCTCTCCACGCCGATCCCCACCCGCGGCAACGACGAGATCGCCCGCATGGGGGCAGCGACGGAGATCTTCAGATCCTCCGTGGTCGAACTGAACAGAACCCACGAAAACCTGCAAAAGGAAATCGTCGAGCGCAAACGCGCCTTCGACCAGTTGAAGCAGACCCAGCGCGAACTTGTTCAGGCCGGCAAGCTGGCGGCTCTCGGCCAGATGTCTGCTGGTATCAGTCACGAACTGAACCAGCCGCTCGCGGCCATGAAACATCACCTGCACAATCTTCGACTGCTGCTTGCCAAGGGCAAGAGCGAAGCGGTCGAAGCCAAGGTCGACGTCGTTGAAAACCTTGCCGAGCGGATGTCGCGCGTAATCAAGCACCTGAACGGCATAGCCCGCCGTTCGGACTACGCGGTCAAGGACCTGACGCTGGAACAGGCCCTGGAACCTGTCGTTTCGCTGTTCGAGCGGCGCCTGGAGGAAAGCAACGTCGCGCTCAAGGTCTCCGACGCTGCCGGCAAGCTAACCCTCCGCGCGGATCCCGTGTTGCTGGAACAGGTCCTGATCAACGTCATCGGCAACTCGGTCGACGCCATCGACATGAAAGCGGCAGGCGGCGGTGAAATCCGCATCGAGGCAGAGCAAACCGGCGGTGACGCGACCATCCTGATCGCCGACAACGGCATTGGCCTTCAGGGGCAATCGGCAACGCAGCTGACCGACCCGTTCGTGACCACCAAGGAAGTCGGCAAGGGTCTCGGTCTTGGACTGACCATCTCCTTCAACATCATGCAGGACATGGACGGGCATCTGGAACTTGCGGAAAACGACCAGGGTGGCGTAACCGTTCAGCTGAGGCTGCCATGCGCGGCACAGAACAAGGTGGGGCAGCTTGAGCACTCGGTTTGAAACGGGCGAAATCGTTCTGGTCGACGATGATGCGGATCTGCTGGAAGCAATGCAGGAAACGCTCGAGCTCGCCGGATTCAGCGTGCGTTGCTACGCCAACGCCAATGTGATTGCCGAGCAGATCCAGCCCAACTGGAACGGCATCGTCATCAGCGATATTCGCATGCCCGGCAGAACCGGCATGGAGTTTCTGCGCCTGATCCAGGAAAATGCCCCACAGGTCCCCTTCATCGTCATTACGGCACACGGCGACGTGAAGACCGCGATCCAGGCGATGAAGCACAACGCCTATGACTTCATCGAGAAATCCACCGAACCGCAACACCTGATCGACACGGCACGCCGGGCACTTGAAAAGCGCAGGCTGCAACTCGAAAACCTGGCGCTGCGGCGCAAGGTTCAGCGCATCCGCGATCCTCAGGGTGAGTTAATCGGCAGTTCGCAGGTCATGGCTGACCTGCGGTCGACGATTTCGCGCATCGGCCCGCTGAATGTCGATGTGCTTTTGCACGGCGAAACCGGCACCGGCAAGGACCTGACCGCACGCTGTCTGCATCAACTGTCCCCGCGCGCGCCGGGGCCGCTTGTGACGATCAACTGCGGTGCCGTCACGGAGATGGACATCGACCGCGAACTGTTCGGCTTCGAAACCGAAAACGGCTCCTTCCCGGGGCGGATCGAACGGGCGCAGGGCGGAACACTTTATCTGGATGAACTTGATTCCATGCCCAATGCGCTGCAGACGCGGTTTCTGCGTGTACTGGAAGAGCGCAAGATCACAAGGCTGGGCGGCAGCGATGCCGTCCCGGTCGATATCCGCGTCATCGCCGGCGTGAAGACCAATCCTGCCGCCCTCGTTCACGATGGCCGCCTGCGGGGCGATCTCTATCACCGGATGAATGTCGCAACCCTGTCCCTCCCGCCGGTGCGTGAACGCGGCGGGGATGTCATCGAACTGATGGAACACCTTCTGGATCAGGCCTCGGAAAACCACGGCCTGCCGCTTCCGAAACTGTCACAGCGCCAGAAAAAGCAGTTCCTCGCCTATGACTGGCCCGGCAATGTTCGCGAAATTCGCAACATCGCTGCACGGCTTGTCATCGGCCTGGAGGCTGACCTGCAGATAGGCAGCGGCCAGCCCATTGAGGTCTCCACAGGCTATGAGGCGGCCATGACCGCCTTCGAAACCGAGCTCTTGCAGAACGCTCTGCTACAGACCGGTGGCCGCAAGGCAGAAGCCGCCGAACTGCTCGGCATCCCGCGCAAGAGACTTTACCTGCGCCTGAAAAGCTGCGGCCTTGCGGAGGAAGACGGGTCATGATCGACACGTTGAACGTGTCAGTTTTGACACAAAAATATCAATAAATTCAATAATTTGACTCGAAAATTTCGCCAGTGATAGCGTTTCCTCGCTGAACGAACAAGGGGCTGGATCACCCCCTTGCGTCAGAATGGAGGAGACATAATCCAATGAGGAAATTACTGGGCCTGACGGCACTGGGACTGCTGGTGTCTGCCGGCGTGGCGAATGCTGCCGACAAGGTGGTCGTCGTGACATCCTTTCCGAAGGAACTGACCGATGCATTCGAAGCCGCCTTTGCTGCATCCAACCTTGACTACGAGCTGGAAATCCTGAGCAAGGGAACATCCGCAGCCGTCAAATACATTCAGGAAACCGCCGGAAACAACACGTCCGACCTGATGTGGGCGTCCGCCCCGGATGCGTTCGAAGTGCTCAAGGGCAACGACCTGCTTGCCAAGGTCGAAATCAACGCCGAAGGCATTCCGGAAAAGATCGGCACGTACCCGATCAATGATCCCGACGGCTTCTATTACGGTTTTGCCGCATCCGGTTACGGCATCATGTGGAACACCCGCTATCTGCAGGCCAACGAGCTGGAACCGGCAAAGGAATGGGAAGACCTGGCCAAACCGGAATATTTCGGTCATGTCGGCATGTCCGCACCGTCCCGCTCCGGCACCACGCACCTGACGGTCGAAACGCTTCTGCAGGGCGCCGGCTGGGAAAAGGGCTGGGCCGACTGGAAGTGGATTTCCGGTAACATGAACACGGTCACCGAGCGCAGCTTCGGTGTGCCGGATGGCGTCAACTCGGGCAACTTCGGCCTCGGCGTCGTTATCGACTTCTTCGGCTTCTCGTCCCGCGCGTCCGGCTTCCCGGTCGACTTCGCCTATCCGTCGGTCACTGCCGTTGTACCTGCCAACATCGGTGTCGTGAAAAACGCTCCAAACCCGGAAGGTGCAAAGGCGTTCATCGAGTTCGTGCTGTCGCCGGAAGGCCAGCAGGTCCTGTTCGATCCGGCCATCATGCGTCTGCCGGTCAACCCGGCTGCTTACGCGACCGCACCGGACGGCATTCCGAACCCGTTCGAAGGCGACGATGTGAAGGCATCGGTCAACTTCGACGCCGACCGCTCGGAAAAGCGCTACAACGTCGTCAATTCCCTGTTCGACGTCATGGTCACCTACCGTCTGACTGAGCTGCGTGAAGCCGTCAGGGCCGTGCAGCTTGCCGAGATTGCGCTTGCCGACAAGGACAATGCGGAAGCCAAGGCACTGATCGCCGAAGCACGCGCACTCATCGACGCTACCCCCATCACCGAGGAAGAAAGTCTCGACCCCTCCTTCGCCGCCGTCTTCCAGCAGAAACGCAAGAAGGAAAGCGACGTCATCGAGGGCCGCCAGGCGGAAGTCGAGCAGCAGTGGGATGCCTTCGTGGTCGAGAACTACGCAAAGGCCAAGGCTCTGGCGGAAAAAGCCGCCAGCCTCTGACGGAAAACCAAAAACAACATCACGTCGAACTTGCCGCACCGCCCGGAACAGGGAAGGTGCGGCCTCTTCCCCGGAGTTCATAGCCGATGACTACGAGCAATGCAGCGACTGCGCCTGCAAGGCAGTGGCGCATATTTCCCGAGCTGTCCGGCACCGCAATTGCGGGCGTCGCGATCGCCATCTTCCTGCTGGCGTTTCTCATCCTTCCCGTCTTGAAGGTGACCTATGTCGCCTTCCAGGATCCCCATACAGGAGCCTTGACGCTCCAGAATTTCGGCGATTTCTTCCGCTCGTCGCTGTTCCGCAGTTCCTTCGTGAACTCCTTCTACGTCTCGGCGATGTCCGTGGTCGTGGCAACGGTTATCGCCCTGCCGCTGGCCTATATCACCACCCGTTTCAACTTCGGTGGAAGCGCGCTGATCCAGAGCATCGGCGTCATCCCACTGATCATGCCGCCCTTCGTCGGCGCCATCGCGATGCAGCTCCTGTTCGGCCGCAACGGCACGGTCAACCTTCTGCTGTCGCAATACCTTGGCTTCAAGATCCCGTTCATGGAAGGTCTGAACGGCGTCATCTTCGTCCAGTCCCTGCACTATTTCCCGTTCATCCTGATCAACCTGTCGGCGTCGCTCCGCAACATCGACAAGGCAATGGAAGAATCGGCGCAGAACCTCGGCTGCACGGGCTTGCGCCTGTTCCGCCGGATCGTATTCCCGCTCGCCATGCCCGGTTACATTGCCGGCGCCGCGCTGGTGTTCATCAAGGTCTTTGACGATCTCGGCACCCCGTTGCTGCTCAACGTCAACAACATGCTGGCCCCCCAGGCCTATCTGCGCATTTCCTCCGTCGGCATCAGCGATCCGATGGGCTACGTCATTTCCTTCATCCTGGTGGCCTTCTCGGTCTTTTCGCTGTGGGCATCCTTCCTGTTCATGCGGGGCAAGGATTACGCCACGGTTCAAAAGGGCGGTGGCGGCCTTGCGCGGCGCGACCTGTCGCGCGGCGAGAAGATCGTTGCCTATGGCGTCGTCGTCTTCATCCTGCTTCTGGTTCTGTCGCCGCATTTCGGTCTGACGCTGCTTGCGTTCGGCACGATCTGGTCGTTCAGCCCGCTGCCGGACGGCTACACGCTGGCCAACTTCGCCACCGTGTTCGAACAGTCCCTGCAATATGTGGTCAACACGCTGATCTATGCAGGCCTTGCCGCCGGCTTCGACATCATCCTGGGAACGGCAATCGCCTACATCGTGCTGCGAACCGGCATCAAGGGCCGCAAGATGCTCGACTACATGGCGACCGCCGCGCTTGCCGTACCCGGCGTCGTGCTCGGCATCGGCTACCTGCGTCTGTTCCACAGCTTCGAGGTGCCGGTCATCGGCAAGCCGCTGGCGTCCTGGTGGGTCATCATCGTGATCGCCCTGACCGTGCGCCGCCTGCCCTATGCGCTCAGGGCCTGCATGGCCGCGCTTCAGCAGGTCAGCCTGTCGCTTGAGGAAGCAGCGGAAAACCTCGGCGCTTCCAAGGGCCGCTCCATCCGCAGGATCGTCGTTCCGCTGATGGCCGGGGGGATCCTCGCCGGCTTCGTCACCAGCTTTGCCACTGCCGCAGTCGAACTGTCGGCAACCATCATGCTGGTCTCCACCAGCGACGACGCTCCGCTCTCCTACGGGATCTATCTCTACATGCAAAGTCCATCCGGCCGGGGTGCCGGAGCGGCACTCGGCATCCTCGCCGTCGTGATCGTCGGCCTGGGGACGTACCTGTCGAACCGCATCATCGAGAAGGACCGGGCTCGCAAGGCCGAAGTCCGCGCATCCCACTGAGCGTATAATTTCGAGGAAACACTTCCAATGACCAGAAAAGCAGTCGAAATACGGATCGAGGACCTGCATCTCTCCTTCGGCACCACCGAAGTCCTGCGCGGCGTCAACATGACCATCGAACCGGGTGAATTCTACGCCTTCCTTGGCCCGTCGGGCTCCGGCAAGTCCACCCTCCTGCGTGCCATTGCAGGCTTCGGTCCGACGCCCAGAGGACGCATTCTCATCGGAGGCCGCGACATTGCCAAGCTTCCGCCCTGGAAACGCAATGTCGGCATGGTGTTCCAGTCCTATGCCCTTTGGCCTCACATGTCGGTTCGTGCCAACGTCGCCTTCGGCCTTGAGGAGCGGAAAGTCGCGCGCAAGGACATCGGTACCCGTGTGGAATCGGCGCTGGAACTCGTCGGGCTCCTGCATCTCGCCGACCGCATGCCTTCCCAGCTTTCCGGCGGCCAGCAGCAGCGCGTGGCTCTTGCCCGTACCGTCGTCGTCGAGCCGGATGTCCTGTTGCTCGACGAGCCGCTGTCGAACCTTGACGCCAGCCTGCGCATCCAGATGCGCCGGGAACTTTTGTCCCTTCAAAGGAAGCTGGGCCTGACGACCATCTTCGTCACCCACGACCAGGAAGAGGCCAACACCACCGCAGACCGAATGGCCGTGCTCGACGGCGGTGTCATCCAGCAGATGGGCACGCCGCAGGAGCTCTACGACACGCCGGCAAATCTGTTCGTGGCAAAATTCCTGGGAACCGCAAACATCATCGACGGCACTCTTCAGCGTGGCGACGGCGGAAATACCTTCAAGATTGCCTCCGGCGAAGTGCTTCATCTCGGTGCAGGCAGCCCCGACGGTTCTTCGCTCGTGCTGCGGCCGCAGAACATCGAAATCGTCACCGACCAGAACCACCCGGACCTGATTACGGGCAAGGTCAAGCACCGGGAATTTCTCGGCAGCCAGACGCGCTACCTGGTGGAAGCAGCAGGCAGTGAGCTGATCATCGATCAGAAACATGTGGGCGGTGTCGACTGGTACGAACCCGGCATGGAAGTGAAGATGAGCGTCAACACCCGGAACGCCGTGTTGCTCTGACGTTTTTCTGCATCAGGCCTGCACGGGATCGTGCCGGCCTCCTGCCCGGTGCAGGTGTCTTCACGCCATTCAGTTCCGGTGCCCGGCCCAACCTCCTCTCACCCTTCTCCCTGCGGGCGGCCGCCACTGCCGGCCGGGAGGAGCTGAAAGCCCAAGGTTCGGGCGCCGGGGCCCGTGAGCGTCAGTTCACGGGCCATCTTTCGCAGTAACACTTGCCAATATGACGCAAGGTCAAGTTTTTGATATCGGAATCGCGATACAGGTCTCGCACCGCGAAGAAAATCGCAATGCCTTTCAAGCAATTTGGCGGATCAAAGAAGGTTCCGATGCTCGGTGATATTAGTCAACTTTGGCTAGGCATTTGCCTCACCGATAAAACTGACCTGGTCATAAATAGTTTGGTAACAACTACCACCTAGCTTTCCCGAATTACTCCTGTGGCGGCATGGAGTTCAGTGAACCACTGAAACTCGATTCATGGGGGAAACATGAGAGCCGCCGGCAATCTTCCGATATCGATGAAACTCGCCATCTGCATGGCTGTTTCCGTTCTGCTTACAATGTCCGTTGCGGTCGTCGGCTATGTCGCGACCCGCCAGATGGGCGGGGCAATTCAAACCTCCCAGACAACGGGCTCTGCCCTGATGTCCATGGCCCAGCTTAACCGCCTGAAAGCGCGTTACGTCGAATCCGGCGATCCGGATGACGTCTCCGTGGTGAAGGACAGCATGACCGACATCTCCGCGACGCTGTCCGTTCTGCAAGCAGGCGGAGAAGACGTTGCCTCGGCGACCGGCAACATTGCGGCATTCTCGACTGCTTTCGACACCCTGGTTGCCTCCGAGGAAGAAATCGAACGCAAACGCCTGCAGATGACGACATCCCTGGAAAACCTGATGGCGATCGGCCACAGCGTTGCCCAGGTGGCAGCAAAACGCGAACAGAAACTGGTCGACGAGCTGCAATCCTTGAGAACAAGCGGGGAAGCAGCCAGTGAACTCGCGCAGGCAGCAACACTTGCCAGCGCCCACTCCATGCAACTCAAGCTGGATCTGGAGACCCTGTTTCGACATCCGGACGCGGCTCACATGAAGGCGGTCAGCAAATCCTTCGGCAAGTACTATCTCCTGATCCGCAAGCTGACGTCCTCCGCAACCGTGTCGGAAAACCTGCAGCCCGCACGTGACCTTGCCGAAGGCGCCAACGCCATGCGCGCCCTGCTCTCCGCCGTCCAGAAGGATCCGTCTCAGGCCCTGTCCAGGAGAGACGCTCTGACCAAGGGCTTTGACAGCCTTGCCGGACTGACCGATGCCGTGCGCAATGACCTTGGCCGCGCCTTCAAGACGGCCCACGGCGACATGCTGGCGATCGAGGGACTTGCCCGCTCCGCTGTTGCCGAAGCCAAGGCCGGCGACGACTTTGCTGCCGAAGCCCGGGTGTTGTCAGATGCGTTCTGGCAGTTCCAGGTCAACCGGTCGGATCTTACCCGCAAGGCGGTGCTCGACAGTATCGCGGCCCTGCAGATGCAACAGGAACAGGTGTTGTCCACCATGCTGACGGGAGCCGATGCGGTTGCAGCGCGCACCGCAATCGAAACCCTGGGCAGCGCCTTTGCGAAACTGTCTTCGGCCATGGCAGATTTCCGGGTTGCGCTTGCTGCTGCCGACACTGCCGAGACAAAGTTTGCCGAAGGCATTTCCGCGCTCAACGCAAGGCTGGAAACCAGTGCCGCCAGTACGGAAGCAAGGTCGACACTCATCCTGTTGGCAGTGTCCGCGGTCGGGTTGGTGTTCGGCATTGCGGCGGCAGTTGCACTCTGGTTCACCGTTGCCCGCCCCGTGTCCGTTCTGACAGCTGCAACCCGTCGCCTGGCTGACGGCGAAGTCGATGTCACGATCGACGGTGCGGTCACGCGCGACGAGGTTGGGCAGCTCCGTCAGGCACTCCTGATTTTCCGTGACAGCCTGCTGGAAAACCGCCGCCTCGGCGAAGAACGGTTGCAAAGCCAGTTGGCCAGTGAGGAGCGCCAACAGAATATAGACAGGCTGGTGGCCGGGTTCCGCAATGACATTCAGGACGTCCTGAAGAGCCTGTCCGAAAATGCCGGACAGATGCAGGACACTGCCCAGTCCATGACGGTGATTGCCGAAACGGCATCTTCCCTCACCGGCAACGCCACCGGTTCCTCGAACGAAGCCTCCGGCAACGTTCAGGCCGTCGCGGCTGCCACCGACGAGATGGCTGCCTCGATTGCCGAGATCGCCCGGCAGGTGGAAACGTCAAGCCAGATCGTCAACAACGCCGCGGACAACGCCAACCGGACCAGCAGCAAGATCACCGGCCTTGCAGAAACCGCACAAAGCATCGAAGGCGTTGTTTCCCTGATTTCCGAGATTGCCGAACAAACCAACCTGCTGGCGCTCAACGCCACCATTGAGGCGGCTCGTGCCGGGGAAGCCGGCAAGGGCTTTGCCGTTGTGGCGGCAGAGGTCAAGTCGCTGGCAACCCAGACCGCAAGAGCGACAAACGAAATTGCCTCGCAGATTGCGGCCATGCAGGCGTCCGCATCGGAAACGGTTACGGCCATCGGCGAGATCGTCGCGATCATGCAGGACGTCTCGGAGTGCACCAGCGCGATTGCCGCTCCTGTCGAGCAGCAGGGCTACGCGACAAACGAAATCGCGCGGAATGCCGCCCTCGCCTCCAATCGAACCATGGCGGTCGTCGAAGACATGTCCAGCGTTTCGGACGCGATCGGCGACACCCGGAAATCCGCAAGCGATGTTCTGAATGCCTCCGACGACCTGAACCAGCAGACAGCACGCATTCGGTCGACCGTGACGACATTCCTCAACGAAGTGGCGGCAGCCTGAGATCAAACGCCTGCCGGGCGGGAGCACCGACTGCTGCCCGCCCAGTTTCACCCCCGTAAAACCGGTTCGACCCGAACGGACCGCCAACATGACTCTTAAAAAGACAATCCGATGACCCATCCGAAAATCATCTTCATGCGCCACGGCGAAACAGAATGGAACCTGATCGGCCGTGCGCAAGGCCGGCTGGATTCTCCCTTGACTGCAAAGGGACGGGAGCAGGCGACCCTCTTGGGAAAGATCCTCGCCCGCGAACTGGTATCAGCCGAAGGTTACGACCAGATGGTCAGCCCCTTGGGCCGAACTCTGGAAACCTCGCAGTACCTGCAGCAGAACTTCGACTTTTCGCCGGTTGAAACCGACCTGCTCGTCGAAATCGATGTCGGCGGTTTGAGCGGCCTGACAAGGCCCGAGATGTTCGAGAAGTATCCCGAACACATGAACGGCAAGCCCGGCAACACCTGGTATTTTGGTGCGCCGGGTGGCGAGACACTGCAGCAGATGCGTGAGCGCGCCGGAGCCTGGCTTGCAGGCCTGACGGGACCGACAATCGCAGTGGCCCATGGCCAGATCGGCAAGGTTATTCGGGGTATTGTTCTTGGCCTCGATGACACCGGGATCCTCAGCCTCAAGGAACCGCAGGGCGTGGTTCATGTGCTTGAAAACGGACAGGAAACGGTCTGGAGCTAAAGACTGCGGGCGTGCCCCCGTTCTGCACGCCCAGCACCTTCCCCCGCGAAAAATACAAGACCAATACCGGAAGACGGGACGAACCCGTCACTTTGGCAATGGTCTTCGTTCATTGACGCTGTGGACAGGAAACCGGTGTTGCAGCTATACAAAGGAGAGTATTCAGCAAGAACTCCTTTATTTCATTCACTTAGCGGGGGCTACAAGTGAACTATTTGCTGCCAGAACATATTATTCGTTTAGGCGTCATTTTAGCGACCATCGTATTTCTTCAAATAATTTTAAGTACAGGATCCGCCTTTGCGGGTAAGCGTGTCGCGCTCATCATCGGCAACTCGAATTACGAGCATATCCAGTCGCTGAAAAACCCTGAAAACGACGCCCTCCTCATGGCAAAAACCTTGGGCGATGCCGGTTTTGAAGTGAGGCAACTCATCGACGGCAACTACAGGGATATGAAGCGGGAACTTCTCGAGTTTGGTCGCACCTTGCGGGATTCGTCGATCGAAGCAGGCCTGATCTACTACGCCGGGCACGGTGTGCAGGTACGCGGGGAGAATTATCTCATCCCGGTGAACGCCCTTCTGGCGGATGAGGACGAGGTCGATCTCGAGGGCATCAACGTCAACGACTTCCTCAAGGTGATGAACTCGTCCAGCAGTCCGGTGAACATCGTCGTACTGGATGCCTGTCGCAACAATCCCTTCAAAGGCTCGTTCCGCTCGGCCACCCGTGGCCTTGCCCCCATCGATGCACCCATGGGCACCCTGATCGCCTATGCGACGTCACCCGGGCAGGTCGCGATGGACGGTTCCGCCGGAAATTCCCCCTACACGGCCGCCCTCAGCCGCGCCATTGAGACCAGTCCCGGCGAGCCGATTGAATCCGTCTTCAAGCAGGCCAGGCGCGATGTTCTGGCCGAAACCGCCGACCGGCAGGTGCCTTGGGAAGTCAGCTCGATCACCGGTGATTTCTACTTTTATGAAGACGGTCCGCTGCCAGACGATACCGCCGGAGAAGCCGGCAGCCAGGGCAGCCTCGACGTCGCCTACTGGACCGCCATTCGCGACAATCCTTCCATCTCGGAACTGCGCGCCTATCTCGCCCAGTTTCCAAACGGCCTTTTCGCAGGTGTCGCCGCCAACCGACTGAAGGACCTCGAAGACAAGCCACAGGTCCAGGCAAGTCTTGCACCGAGCGAAGCCGAGCAACCGATAAACGAAGCTCCGGTCCCGTCCGACCCGAAGGAACTGACGAGGGCCGTCCAGGTGGAACTCAACAGGCTTGGCTGCGACGCAGGTTCGCCAGACGGTGTCTGGGGCCCGAAAAGTGGCCGCGCGCTCGACACCTTGAGGAACGAAGCCAAGCTTCAGCTTGCGTCCTTGTCTCCCAACGCGGCTGTCCTGAAGAAACTTCGGCAGCTCGACGGCAGGATATGTCCGCTGACCTGTTCCGCCCGCTACGTATTGAAGAACAACGAGTGTGTTCTGAAAACCTGCCCGGCCGGACAACTGCTCTCTTCAGCAGGGCAGTGTTACACGAAGTCGAAACCCAGTCCCCAGTCCTCCTCATCCGGAGGCAACTGCTTCACGTTCAACGGCCAGCAATATTGTGACTGACCTGGCAGAGCGGCACACGTGCTCGAGTTTCAGATGATCGGGGCAAGATGGGGTTGATAAAAACTCTGGCAGCCAGCCTGCTTCTTGCGGCCGGCTTTGCAGGAAACGCAAGCGCGGACGACATGTCCGGCAAGACCATAACGATCGACATCACCATGCCGATCTGCGGTTTTGCCGACGGCACACAGTCCTGCGTCTGGGAACACAGCGCGTGGTTCTATCTCGCCGCCATCTTCTTCGCCGGGAACGACGACCTGTTCTATTCCTTTTCGTTTCACTCGAACTTCGAAACGGAAGGCGTCCGGATACCAACCGGCACGGGATCAGGTGAGAGGGTCAATAAAACCAAATCTGGCGACCCCATCGTCCATTTCGTGGATGTTGAGCGGCTCTCGGCAAACCGTCTTCATGCAGTCCACACCATGGAAATGGTTGAAGACGGATACATCCGGAAAAACGCGTTCACGCTGGAAATGAACGGCAAGGAGTGCCGGATCCTGGAGTTCAGGCAGGAGCACTTCTCCAACACCCAGCTCAAGTACGCCTATGGAAAGCCGACCTCGCTCATTTGCAAGGTTCAGGACGGTCCGCAAACCGATGTCTATGGAAAGTGACGGCATGGACAGCGCACCGGCAAACCCGCAACCACAGCTCCAAACAAATCCATCAACATCGAATTTCAAGATCCTCCAGATGGAGGGCATTTTCCCAGAAGGAGACTTATTGTGAAGAAGATTTTGTTCCTGGCATTGACGACCTCAATGCTGGGTATGGCCGGTTGCCAGTCGACGGCACCGGAAGGCGCCTCCCCGGCCCAGAGTTCCAAATCAGCTCCCGCGACCTTCGATCTCGGCAGCAAGAAGATTTTCCTGAGCTCGAATATCAAGATCGAGCAGAAGGACTATTATTCCAACACCAACAAGGGTTCGTTCACCGAAACCAACAACCGCACAGGCACCACGGCCGTTCTGATCCGCCAGAACGGCGACAATCTGCTGGTCGCCGATCCGGACAACCAGGCGGGAACCGTGTTTGTGAACGGTAAAAGCGTCAAGACCTCCGGCAGCATCTCCGGCAAGGGCAGGACCAACTGCGTCAAGCTGGAAATCGAGGAAGGCTACAAGCGGAATATCTGTTCGCGCTACACCTACAGCAACGGCATCGTCGAGATTTCCGAAGAGGAAAAGGACCCAGCCGAGGACCGCACCACAAAGCGGACCTACAAGTTCGCCTATGACGGCAACAGCTGCCGCTTCATCAGTTTCTCGGAGTTCTCGAACGCCAAGAACGGCTATTGTGACGGACCCTGCCTTGGCTACTACGGCGGCAAGACCAAGTGGCGCTACACAATCAACAGCACATCGACTTCAGGCAACTGCAGCATTCGCTGATTGGACCTGACGGGTTGCCCCGGGCCGCCGCTTTCCGGCTTGCGTTTCCCCGGGGCAACCATCCTCACCTGACGGATATGATGGCCGGAGCGCAACGCGGCGAACGCCTATCATTTGCCGCCACGCCCTTCCGGTGTGGCGCGCTTGCAGGATACTTCACCACGCACCCGAAACCCTGACATTTCCCTGATAATTCGCGACCGTTTTCGTACCGTGCCGCGTTATCGAAACACGACCAGCCCGTCGCAATCACAAGCCAGCTTTTCCTGACGATTTGAACCACCGTGTCGTGGAGCTTATGCCGCCATGACGCAATTACGCTATTTTGCCTGTCGATCAGTCGCGATACTGCCGCCACGAAACGGAAATCCGGTGCAGTCGCACGGACCGGACGCAGGCGGACTGCGCTCCGGTCGATGAAAAAGGAATGAGACATGTCAGCATTTCCTGACAAGGCACAGATCGTCATCGTCGGTCTCGGCGGTATCGTCGGCGCGTCGATCGCACATCACCTCATCGAACGCGGCTGGACCGACATTGTCGGCATCGACAAGTCCGGCATTCCGACCGACATCGGTTCGACGGCCCATGCGTCCGACTTCTGCTACACCACCAGCCACGACTACCTGTCCGTCTGGACCACCCAGTACTCCATCGACTTCTTCGACAAGATGGGTCACTACGCCCGCGTCGGCGGTCTGGAAGTCGCGCGCACCGGCGACGACACCTGGATGGAGGAAATCAAGCGCAAGGTGACCTCGGGCAAGGCCTTCGGCACCAATGTGCGCCTCGTGACCCCGGCCGAGATCAAGGAAAAGTTTCCGCTGATCGAAGAGGACATGGTCCAGGGCGGCATGTGGGACCCGGATGCAGGTCTCGTCATCCCGCGCTCGCAGACGGTTGCAGGCAAGCTCGTTGATGAAGGCGAGAAGACCGGCAAGCTGAAAGCCTTTGCCAATACCCCGGCCCAGTCCCTTATCGTCGAGGACGGCCACATCAAGGGCGTCAAGACCCACCGCGGCACGATCATGGCTGACCATGTCATCGTCTGCGCCGGTCTGTGGGGCCGCCTGATTGCCGAGATGGTTGGCGAAGACCTGCCGGTAATGCCGGTCGACCATCCGCTGACTTTCTTCGGCCCGTACAACGAATTCGAAGGTACCGGCAAGGACATCGGCTATCCGCTGCTGCGCGACCAGGGCAACTCCGCCTACATGCGCGACACGGGCGATCCCAAGACGGCCGAAGGCGGCCAGATCGAGTGGGGGTACTACGAACCGACCCATCCGCGCATGTGCCACCCGCGCGATCTCCTGGAGAAGGATCAGGCCCGCCTGTCCCCCTCCCAGCGCGATCTGGAAATGGAACAGGTCATGGAGCCGCTCGAGCGCGCCATGGAGCTGACCCCGATCCTGGGTGAGATCGGCTACAACGAAGGCCATTCCTTCAACGGCCTCTTGCAGGTTTCCGCGGCCGGCGGCCCCTCCTGCGGTGAAAGCCAGAAGGTCCGCGGCCTGTGGTACTGCGTTGCGATCTGGGTCAAGGACGGGCCTGGCTACGGCAAGCTGCTGGCTGACTGGATCACCGATGGCCGGACTGAAATCGACCATGCGTCCATCGACTATTCGCGCTTCTATTCCCACCAGCTGACCGAGAAATACATCGAGGACCGCTGCTACGAAGCTGCGCAGAAGATCTATTTCCCGGCGATCCACCCGCGTGAGCCTTACCTGACGAGCCGCAGCGTCAAGCGGTCCCCGTTCTACGACCGCGAGGTTGAACTCGGCGGCCACTTCATGGAACTGGGCGGCTGGGAACGCGCGCATGGGTATGCCGCCAACGAGCATCTGCTGGAAAAATACGGCGACCGGGTTCCGGTTCGTGAAAACGAATGGGACAACCGCCATTTCTGGCGCGTCTCCAACGCCGAGCAGCTCGAACTCAGCGAGAACTGCGGCATCATCAACCTGTCGCACTTCTACATGTTCGACGTCGAAGGCCCGGACCATGTGGAACTGCTGGAGTGGCTGTGTGCCGCGAAGATCGGCGGCGATGCCAACATCGGCAAGGGTATCTACACCCACTTCCTCGATGACGAAGGCAACGTACGTGCCGACCTCACGGTCTTCCGCATGGTAGACCGCTGCCGCATCGTCGACGGTGCAGACGCCGGCCCGCGCGACTATCACTATGTGAAGCGCATCGCCGAGGACAAAGGCTTCGACGTCACGGTGACCGACGTCAGCGAGCAGTACACCACCATCGGCATCTGGGGCCCGAACGCCCGTGAGAACCTGAAGAAAGTGGTTGCCGATCCGGCAGCACTCGATCCGGAAAACTTCCCGTTTGCGGGCATCCGCCAGATCGAGATCGCCGGCAAGTCCGTCATGGCCCTGCGCCTGTCCTATGTCGGTGAACAGGGCTGGGAACTGCACATGAAGTACGAAGACGGCCTGGCGGTCTGGGACGCTCTGCGGTCCACAGGTGTCATCGCGGTCGGCGTCGAAACCTACGCCAACTCGCGCCGCATGGAAAAATCCCTGCGCCTGCAGAACGCCGATCTTCTGACCCAGTACAACCTCCTGGAGGCTGATCTGGCCCGTCCGAAGGTCAAGGAAGCGGATTTCCGCGGCAAGGCAAAGCACGTCGAGTACCGGGAGCGCGACAAGCAGCCGGCCATGCTCTGCACGCTGGTGATGCTTGAAAACACAGATGCAAGCGGTGTCAAACGTTACCCGGTCGGCGCGATGCCGGTGCAGGATCCGGACACGGGCAAGACGCTGGTCGACAGCCTGGGCCGTATTTCCTACACGACCTCGGTCGCCTATGGCCCGACCATCGGCAAGAACATCGCTCTTGCCTACCTGCCGCAGGAGTACTGCCAGGTCGGCCGCAAGCTGAATGTCGAGTATTTCTCGGAAACCTACCCGGTCGAGGTCGCCGGTGTCGGCTATCAGCCGCTCTACGATCCGGAAAACCAGAAACCACGGTCCTGATGACCAAGGCCCGTGACAGGCAACGACGTGCCACGGGCTGACCTCAGATCACAAGAACAAGCTAAAGCCCCATCTCACGACCCCAAAAAGCGCCGCTCGCCGGCGCTTTTTCCTTTCGTGGCACGCGCAGCGGCCTTAGCCACCCCGCATGACAATCCCTTCTTCGACCCATCTGTCGAAAACGCCAAGCGCAGCATCCGCAAACGCCTTGTCGTTGATATGCGCCGAAACCTCGGTCGTCTCGATACGGCCCGGGAAGACTGTCCTGACTTCGTCGATGAAGGCCGCCAGCCCCTCCGGATCGTGGGCTTCCTCGCCCTCCTTGTCCCAGGCCTCGATGCCGCCAAGCGGCAACAGGAAATGGGTCGGCCCCTTGGCCGCCTCCAGCCGGTCGGCGAGTTCATTGGCCCACTGACGGCGCTCCTGCGGGTTGAAGACGGAGCTCTTGATCAGACGATTGTGCTCGTGAAACGGCCTGTCGGCATATTGCGCCGGGATTTCCTGCCAGCCGGCAAAATCCACCAGATCAAGCGCGCCCGGCGCCACGATCTGCGGCGTGCCCAGCCTGCCTGCATTCTGCAGCCGGTCCGGCCCGCTGCTGACCAGCGACCCTGCCAGGAGATTGCCGAATTCCTGCAGGCAGAAATCCATGACGCAGCAGAACGCCCCTTCCCGCGCCAGGCTTTCGAAGGCCATGCCACCCATGCCGGTGGAATGGAAGACAGCGACTTCATACCCCCTGTCTTCAAGTGCCGGTTTCAGAAGCTTCATATAGGACAGGCAACTGGAGCCAAGCGATGTCATGCCGACCAGCGGCTTTGAGCGATCCGGCATCTGCGCGGCCCTGGCGGCACCCAGCACGGCGCCTGCGGCCTGCGCCAGCGACGACTTGCAGATTTCGTTGAGGCCATAAAGGCCACCGGCCCACAGGATCATCTGGATATCGGGCGCCAGCCGTTCCGGCGGGATCAGAGACGAGAAGCTGACCGTGGACACGATGAATTTCGGTACGCCCATCGGCAGCGCCTGGGCACAATCGAGTGCCAGGTCCGTCCCCATGGTTCCGCCAAGCGCGATCATGCCGTCGATGCGGCCTTGCGCATAAAGGTCGGCGACAAGCTTTGCCGCCCCCTGCGCCATCACCTGAAACGCCTTGTTCTCGTCGCCTTGCGCAATCACGTCCTCAATGGACATGCCGCCTGCCCTGGCGACCTCATGCTTGGAAATGCCGGTCGGCCTGGCCGGATCGCCCAGTACGCTGACATCCATCGTCAGCACCTCGCCGCCCTGATCGCGTATGGTCTGCTCTATGAATTCCAGTTCGGCATTCTTGGTGTCGTAGGTCCCGATGGACAGGATTGTCTTGGTCATGGATATCCTCAGAGCTGGATCCAGGCTGTCTTCAGGTCGACATACTTGTCGAGCGCGTGCAGCGACTTGTCGTGGCCGTTGCCGGACTGTTTCATCCCCCCGAGCGGGACGGTCATGTCCGAGCCGCCATAGGTGTTCACATGGATGACACCGGAGCGGACACCGGAAATCATCCGGTGCGCCCGGCCGAGATCGGACGTCCAGATACCGGCGGCGAGACCATATTCGGTGCCGTTGGCGATCCGGATGGCCTCTTCCTCATCCTTGAAGGCGGTTACGGCCAGTACGGGCCCGAACACTTCCTTCCGGGCAATCGTATCGCTCGGCTTGACCCCGCTCATGACGGTTGGAGCCATGTAGTAGCCGCCGGTCTCGGTCAGGATCCGCTCACCGCCGGTACGGCGCTCGGCACCTTCGGCTTCCGCGGTCTCCACGAATTTCAGGTCGGCCTCCAGCTGGGCCATCGAATGCACCGCACCGATCTGGCTGGAAAGATCCAGCGGATCGCCCACCTTGAAAGCTTCCGCTTCCCGGCAGATCGCGGCAACGAAATCGTCGTGAATGTCCTCCTGCACCAGGAGGCGCGAACCGGCGACACAGACCTGGCCGGAATTGCGGAAGATCCCCGCCGCCGACACCTTGGCAGCTTTCGCCAGATCAGCCGCATCATTGAAGACGATGTTGGGGGATTTGCCGCCCAGCTCCAGATAACAGCGCTTCAGGTTGGATCTGGCGGAATATTCAAGAAGCCGCCGCCCCGTCGCGCCGGAACCGGTGAAGACCAGGATGTCGACATCCATGGATAGGGCCAGGGCTTCGCCGACAACGGCGCCGGGGCCGGTCACGACGTTGAAGACACCGTCCGGAACTCCTGCCTCCGACGCCAGTTCGGCAATCCTGAGCAGGCTGAGCGAGGCTGTTTCCGCCGGTTTCAGCACGATGGAGTTCCCCATGGCGAGCGCGGGAGCAATCTTCCAGGCGCCGATCATCAGCGGGAAGTTCCAGGGAACGATGGCCCCCACGACACCGACCGGTGCCCGGTGGACAAGCCCCAGCACATTGTCTGCCGTCGGCGCGATCTCGCCATAGATCTTGTCGAGTGCTTCGGCGTAGTACCGGAAGGTCCCGGCCGCGGACAAAGCCTCGGCCTTGAAGGCCATGTTGATCTCGGTGCCGTTGTCCCGCACGCCGAGAACCGCAAGCTCAAGCGCTTTCGTCTCGATCAGATCCGCCAGCTTCAACAATACCTTCTTGCGGTGCGCCGGGGCGGCTTTCGACCAACGGCCATCCTCGAACGCCTTGCGCGCGCCCTCAACTGCAACTCCCACATCGGCGGCCGTTCCGCTTGCGATCCTTGTCAGCGGTTTTCCGTCGATGGGGGAAAGCACCTCCAGCGTCGCCCCCTCTCGGGACGCGGCAAAGGCGCCGTTTACAAAATGCCCCTGCTCGGCAACGGGCTGGTTGCGCAAAACGTCGATTGCGGCCTGGTCAAGCATCTTGGTTCCTACCCTTGCTGGGTTGAGGTTTCGGAAGTGTCCTCTTCCCGATCCCGTCGCGCCTTTTGCTCGCGAATGACCGTACGTACGTGCAGGACGAGAATGAGAATGATCGCTGTGAAGAGGATTGCGGCGATCGGCCTGTCGATGAAATCGAGCGGGGAATTCACCCGCGCCATGGCGCTGCGAAGCTTCACCTCCATGATCCCGCCAAGCACCATGCCGAGGATGATCGGCACAATGGGCAGGTTGAGACGCTTCAGCACCAGGCCGAAGACGCCGAAGCCGGCGGCAATCGCGCAGTCGGTCACCGAGTTGCGCAGCGAGAACACGCCGACAAAGGACAGCGTCATGATCATCACGCCCAGGAAACGCGTCGGGATCTGAATGATCTTGAGCAGCAGCCCCGTGGAGGACAGGAGGAAGATCAGGACGATGATATTCAGGAGGATCAGCGCCAGATAGAGCGCGACCACAAAGTCGAGTTGCCCCTGGAACAGCTGAGGCCCCGGGATGACGTTATGAACATAGAATACCGACAGCATCATTGCCGTCAGCGCTTCTCCCGGAATGCCGAGAGCAAGCAAAGGGATCATCGCCGCACCTGGAACCGCATTGTTGGCAGCTTCCGAAGCGATCAGCCCTTCCGGTGATCCCTTGCCGAAAAGGTCCGGGTCCTTCGAGGATTTCTGGGCATAGGTGTAGGACAGGAACTGGGCAGTGAATTCACCCACGCCGGGGATCATGCCCATGAGAACACCGAAGCCGGAAGAAACGGTCGCCACCCGTTTGAACGCGAACAGCTCCTTGAGCCCGGCAAAGAGGTTGCCCTCGACCTTGGCCGATCCGGGTTGATGTTCCTTGTCGACCAGCAGCAGCAACGCTTGCGAGATCGCAAAGAGACCGAGCACCACCACGATGAGATCGACACCGGAGGTGAGCCAGCTCTGGTCGAAGGTGAAGCGCTTGGTGTATTTGGCAGGCTCCAGGCCGATGGTGCTGAGGAAGATGCCGAAACAGGCCAGCATGCCGGCGGCAAAAACCTGTCCGCGGTGTGCAACCACAACCAGAATGATGCCCATCAACGCGGCCAGGAAGATCTCGCGGCTGCCGAAATGCGGTGCGATCATCGCCAGAACCGGCGAGAGGACGATCAGGCACAGGATCGAGAACATGCCGCCGAAGAAAGAAGCCGAATAGGCAAGCGACAGCGCCCGATGCCCTTGCCCCTTCTTGGTCATGGGGTAGCCGTCATAGGTGGTCAGCGCATTGACCGCCGTACCCGGTGTGTTGATCAGCACCGCCGGAATGGCGCCGCCATACATGGATGAGCCATAGACGCCGAGCAGCAGCGTCAAGCCGACGATAGGCTCGAAGGAAAAGGTTGCCGGCAGCAGGATTGCGATGGCGACGGCAGCTCCGACACCAGGAATTGCGCCGATGATGACACCACCGATGGAGCCGATCACCAGGGCCGCAAGAACGTCCCATTGGGCAAGCATGGACAGGCTGGAGAGGATCAGTTCCATTCTCGCCTCACAGATAGGTCAGGGCAAAGGCGCGGATGCCGTCAGGCAGCGCCTCGTAGATGTGGCCTGCGGGAACCTTGACCTGCAAAAACGCGCGGAAGATCACCACCACAGAAATGCTGAAGGCAACCGCGGCACCCAGGTTGAGAGGCGTTGCCTCGCCAATCCGGACACACAGAAACAAGGTGAAGGCGAGTGTCGCCGGCAGGTAGCCGATTTGCGGCACCAGGAGCACGTAGATCAGGAAATAGGCCACGAACTCGAACGACTTCAGCCAGAAGCCGACCTCGCGCCATCGACCCGGAATGCGCTTGGAGCAAAGCGAGCCTATGAAATGCAGGCTGGCGAACAGCACCATGCCGCCGATAGCGACTGTGGGCCAGAACCTTGGCTGTGCAAACCACTTGGTCCGCTTGGCCCAGACCGTCTCACCCGGGATCTGCGACAGAAGAAATAGGGAAAATGCCAGGAACAGGATTGCAAACACGATGTCGCCGGGCCGGCGATAGCGTTTGAACAGTTCCTGCAGCGTCTTGATGCGCGCCAAGCCGAACCCTCCTTGGAACCCGAAAGCAACCGGCCGGCGCGAGATGCGCCGGCCGAAATAGTCGCCTTATTGTTCGATCAGCTCGGAGATTTTCTGAAGCGCCGCCGCATCAGCCTCGATCTGCTGTTCGGACTGAACCGGGTCCTGCCAGTAGATCAGGACGCCGGTCTGGCCGATCAGCTCGAGCGCCTGCGGCGACTTGAGCGCAGCTTGCGCAGCTTCGGAAATCTTGATCCGCGCATCTTCGGGAACGTCCTTGTGAACGAACAGCCCGTTCCACAGCGCAACCGACAGATCCGGGTTGATTTCCTGCATGGTCTGCACGTTCGGCGTCAGGGACGTCCGTTCCTTGCCGATGCTGGCCAGGATCTTGACCTCGCCGAGGCATGGCTGGATCTGCTGCAGTGTCGTGTTGATGACGTCGACATCGCCGGAGGCCAGCGTGTTGCAGTTCAGCTCGTCAAAAGCTGCTTCGCTGGCAAAGTCGAAGCCGGAGGTCTTGGCGGCAGCGAAGGTGATCTGGGTGGGCGGTAGGAACGAACCGAAATGGCCGAGAGCGATCTCGTTTTCCTTGGCGTAATCAGCCAGCTCCGCCCACGTGGCGTAGGGCGCGTCTGCGCCAGCGGCAATCACGAACGGATAGGTCATGAAAATGCCGATCGGCTCGAACGGGTTCGGCGAAAGTTCGGGAATTCCGATCTGCGGACCACCAATCGGCACGTCGGTCACGAAAGAGCCGACCGTATAACCGTCGGCAGGCGCTGTCGCGACTTCCACTGCACCAGGGAACGGACCACCGCCGCCACCCGGCTTGTTCACGACCGCTGCCGGTACGCCGTACATTTCCTGGAACTTGTCCGCGATCAGACGGGTCAGCACGTCTTCCAGGTCGCCCGGAGGCCACGGAACGATGAACGATACAGGCTTTTCCGGATATTCAGCCAGAGCGGCCGTTGCCGACATCAATGTCGCGGCCGTCAGGGCGATCACTTGCTTCTTCATTTCAACAGTCCCTTTTCTGGTCAGGTGACAGCCGGACTTTGCGCCGGTCTTGGTCATTTTTTATTTGCTTTGTTAATTATTGTGATCTTAAATAATGAGATGTCAACCTTCAATCGAAGCGCTGACGCTTTTGTTTACCTCGCAAAACGGTTCAAATAACAAACCATCGGTTTAAAAATATATTGTTTCAAATGAAACTACATGTCAACATCGTCCCGTCGAATGCCGGAGCTTCAATCCGGCGCCTGCGGGAAAGGAACTGCTGAAGCATGGGCACGATCACAAAAGCGCTGAGCCTGCTGAACCACTTTTCCGCCAGCCGTTCGGAAATCGGCCTGACCGAGTTCCGCAACCTTTCGGGCCAGGACAAGGCAACGGTTCACCGGCATCTGACCGAACTGACAGCCAACGGTTTTCTGGAGCAGAACCCGGGCACCAAAGGCTATCGCCTGGGCCCCGCCATCTTGCGTCTTGCGGCAGTCCGCGAACGACTGTTCCCGGCAAGAAGGCTTGTCGCTCCACTGGTGGAACAGTTGGCTGGAGAACTCGGAGAGCTGGTTCATGTCTCCTTGCGGGAAGGCAATCACCTGTCACCGCTCTATCATCATGACGCACTCATTCACGGCACGCGGGTCTATTTCGACGAAGCTGAATTGCTGCCGCTGCACGCAACTGCCTCCGGTCTCGCCATGCTGGCCTTCGGTCCGATCGATCTGCTGCCGAAGCTTCTGAAGACGAAGCTCAAACCCTCCACCGGCTACACGATCACCGATACCGAGCTATTGAAACAAACAGTCGAACAGGTTCGAAACGACGGTATTGCCTTTATCGACCAGGGTTTTGAAGAGCACGTCTCTTCCTTTGCCTCGCCGATCTTCGGCGACTTGCCAGAGGCAGTCGGCACCATAGCCGTTGCCGCCCCCACCGTTCGCATGACCGATGAGTTGAAAGCAAAAATCCGAATTTCCCTGCCGATCGCGGCGACGGAAGTCACTGAAAAACTCGGCGGCGTTGTCCCGGTTGATTTGAGAAGGATCTGGCGCGATGCCGCATGACACGAAGGCTCTGGTGCTCGATTTCGGCGGGGTCGTCACTCGCACGATGTTCGAGACCCACGACCTGACCGAACAGGCCCTCGGGCTCGCCCCCGGCACCCTGACCTGGCGCGGCCCGTTTGATCCAGCAACCGACAGTCTTTGGCAGGCAATGCAGCGGGACGAGATTTCTGAACGCGACTACTGGCACCTGCGCACGCAGGAAATTGCCGAAATGACCGGCAACGACTGGACGGAAATGGCCCAGTTCGTGAAGGCTGCGCGCGGCGCTGATCCCGATGCCGTCATGCGCCCGGAAGCCCTGGCCGCAATCGACATTGCCCGGCAGGCAGGCTGCAAGCTTGCGATCCTGTCCAATGAGCTGGACCTTTTCTACGGTGCGGACTTCAGGAAAAAGCTCGCTTTTCTGGATGATTTCGACGTCATCGTCGATGCCACCTACACCAGGATCCTGAAGCCGGATCCGCGTGCATATCAGCTGTGCCTGGACGAACTCGGCCTGCCCGCATCCGCCTGCGTCTTTGTCGACGATCAGCTGCGCAACATTCGCGGCGCGGAGACGGCCGGTCTGCAGACCGTTCACTTCGACGTTCTTTCCCCCCGATCTTCCTATGACCAGGCACTTTCGTTGCTCGGCCTGCCAAGTTTACTCCAAGGAGACATGACATGAAGGATTCCAACTTCCTGAAGGAAAACAACGCCCGCCATGTCTGGCATCCGATGGCTCATCCGGCCGACAGCCAGACCAATCTGCCGACGATCCTGACAGGTGGTCGCGATGTTTTCATCACCGATGTCGACGGGCACGAAGTTCTTGATGCCGTCGGCGGGCTGTGGAACGTCAACCTCGGCTATTCCTGCGAACCGGTGAAACAGGCAATCTCCGACCAGCTGAACGCCCTGCCCTACTACTCGATCTTTCGCGGCACATCGAACGACAAGGTCATCGAGCTTTCCTACGAACTGGCCGATTTCTTCGCCCCGGAGGGGCTGACGCGCACCTTCTTCACCTCCGGCGGCTCGGATTCGGTCGAAGTCGCCCTCAAGCTCGCCCGCCAGTATCACCGCATTCGCGGCGAAGCTGGCCGCACCAAGTTTCTCAGCCTGAAAAAAGGCTATCACGGTACCCATTTCGGCGGCGCCAGCGTCAACGGCAACGGCAAGTTCCGCAACGCTTACGAGCCCTTGCTGCCGGGCTGTTTCCACATTCCGGCTCCCTACACCTACCGCAATCCGTTCAACGAGAGCGATCCGGCGAAACTTGCCCAGCTCTGCGCAGCCGCCCTCGAAGACGAGATCGCCTTCCAGGGAGCCGGCACCATTGCCGCCTTCATCATGGAGCCCGTCCTCGGCGCCGGTGGTGTCATGCCTCCCCATCCGAGCTTCATGCCGATGGTGCGCGAGATCTGTGACCGCAACGGCATCCTGCTGATCTCCGACGAGGTCATCACCGCCTTCGGTCGCACCGGCAGCGAGAGCGGCGCACGCCACTGGGGCGTACAGCCGGACTTCATGTGCACGGCAAAAGCCATCACAAACGGCTATTTCCCGTTCGGTGCGTTGATGATCGCCGGGCATGTGGCCGAAGTCTTTGAAAAGGACACCAGCGGGATCGCGTCCATCGATACCGGCTACACCTATTCCGGCCACCCTGTCGGCGCGGCAGCCGCACTGGCTGCCCTCGCAGAGATCCGACGTTTGAAGGTCCACGAAAACGCCGCCGCACGCGGCAAGGAACTTCTTGGTGGCCTGAAAGGGCTCCAGGAACGTTTCGAGGTGATCGGCGACGTGCGCGGCGAAGGACTGATGTGCGCCATCGAACTCGTCTCCGACCGCGCCAGCAAAAAACCTTCGGCAAAGGATGTCCCACTGAAGCTGCAGCAGGCCGCCTATGAGGACGGCGTCATGATCCGGGTCTCCGGAAACAATGCCATCTTCTCGCCGCCGCTGATCGTGACATCGGACAACGTGACGAAAATCCTGTCGGCGGTCGAGACCGGACTGAAAGCCGTTTCCGGCTAATCCCTCGGAAGCATCTCCGTAACGCGCAAGCCTCAACGGCCGGCACCACCACGTTGCCCTGAAGCCCTCTCAAGACCTCGAGGGCTTCGGATCCTCTAAAGGCCACTTGCCATCAGAAACCAGCACGCGGCGCGCAAACAGCCAAAGGGATTTGCGCGCCCTGGCTCTTTTGTTTGTCCCAACAGCAAGCTACCCCCCAATTTGAGGTCGAATTTCCCTAACGTTTTCAACCGCTGCGCGACATTTCTGGCCGCCGCGTATCAAGTTTCGAAAAATTCGATCACAAATTCGGGCAGGCAAAACGCTCAATTCTCGAGCCTGAACTCAAATTAGCCAAGTCCGCCTAATTTGTCGGCAATCTGAATAGTTAAATCAAACAAGACAAAATTTTATCTCAAACAGATTTCACCAGGAATTTCGCGACATCGCCTCGGGACATTTCGACGCAAACAGTAAAAATCGAAAAACACGACAAATGCTGCAGCGCAGCAATACACGCAAGCACACCACCTTGACTTGCATTTTTCAAATTCAACGAAAACCATCTCCTGAACACAACCCGATGATCTTAATGTATTCATCGATATATCTCATTTAATACTGAAGCATATTCTATAATTATCTTAGAGTTATAAATTAACCAAGACTGTAGTTGCTTTAAAATTGATGCAATTGCACTAGAGCAACGGCATGAAGTTTCCGGTATAAAAGGTTTAATAATTTATTAACCCTCTAAGAAACCAATCGATCGATTTAGATAAAATTCAATTTCAGAAAATGAATCGAGCCAGAACTTAAATCGTCACCACGAATAAAATCCATTTCTACCTGGGAGCAAAAAATGTATTTTGCAGGAAGGGACTTTAACGAAAGTGTTTTATACGGTGGCCAGACAAAAGAACGCCGCAACCGAAGCAATTTAGACTTTCCTTATGCACTGGCCAAACGCTTTGAATTTCTTCTCTTCAGCATCTTTGTTCTGGATGCAAGAAGGAAGAAGATCGAGATTTGCTATACAATTGATGACAGTCGTCAAGCCTGGGAAGCCGAACATCTTCTTGGGAACGAAATAGACACGTTCTCCCAAGTAAAAGCCAACTCCTGCACCCCCGTTACACACGACACCGAGATCCTGCATTGCACCGCAACAACACCCGATGGTTTGTCGCGCGATACAACCCTTGAAACCAACCGTGCGGCTGTTCTCATGGTCGAATTGGGAATGGGTTTGCAGCTCTATCTTGCCGCCCACGTTCCAGTCGGCTTTTCAGACAGTCTTTTCCAAGGTGTTGTTGCTTACGCGGATGACATCTTCGGCGGCTTCGAGGCCTATGCCGAGGATCTCGTTTACGGGCGAAACCGCACCGAACTGACAAGCGCGCAATACTGGATCAAACACATCAAGTCGCCAGCGCTTGTGTTCTTCGGCAATGGCTCAGTCCTTGTCAAAAACCCGGCGATGGAAAAGGTCCTGCAGAAAGGCGGCGATCTTCGCCTCATCGACGGCAGGATCCAGACACCGCTAAGCCTGGCACCGTTCTTTGCCCGCACCTCTCGCGACTTGCCGGTCGACGCCCCGGCAAACACCGGATCAACTCGGCAGGAACAGGCACGCGTCATGAGCATTGCCGGTGGCCCCCGCTACTTCGTGGAGGCCATCCCGTCCCAGGTGTCCGACGAGGAAACCCGGGATCCCGTCAGATCCTATTTCCGCAAGAAGGTCCTGATCACCGCGGACACCACCTCCAGCGAGGTAAGCGCCGAGACGATCAAAGCCGCGACCGGGGTCACGCATCAGCAGGCGCGCATCATCAAGAAAATAATAGACGGCAAAACCGTAAGACAAGCCGCCGAGGAAATCGGGATCAGCTACAACACCGCAAGAAATCACCTTGCGATGGCACAGCAAAGAACCGCAACAAGCTCACAAATAGAGCTCGTTAACTCGGTGACGAAAGCAATTCAAATAGCACCAGACCAATAACGTACAAAGTACAGGAACTTAGGCTATGCTGAACTTACTTTTATACGTATTCGCGACGATAGCGACCATCGCTACATTTTTCATCGTCACGCTGCCGCTTTCGGTTGAAGTTCAACTCTTTCTCGGCCTCTTCGTTCTGGTTGCCATGCAATTCACGAAGGTCTTGCCGGGCACTCTGGGACGCGTCACGTTTCTGACCCTCGGAGGGGTGCTCGTCGGCCGTTACGTCTACTGGCGCGTGACACAGACGGTTCCGCCGATCGAGAACTTTTACGATTTCGTTCCCGGCGTCCTGCTGCTTGTTGCAGAGCTCTTCTGCATCTTGATGTTCTTCCTGTCGGCGCTCATCGTCTCCGACCGTTATGAGCGTCCCCGCAAGGTGCAGAACTCAGACGCCGATGCTCCGACCGTCGACGTGTTCATTCCCAGCTACAACGAGGATCCGGGCCTCGTCGCCTGCACCATCGCCGCCGCCAAGAACATGGACTATCCGAAGGACAAGTTCCGTGTGTTCCTTCTGGACGATGGCGCAACGCTTCAGAAGCTGAATTCCACGGACCAGAAGGCTGCCCTTGCCGCCTATGAGCGCAGCCAGGAATTCAAGCGGATCTGCGAAGATCTCGGTGCGACATATCTTGCTCGTGAGCGCAACGAACATGCCAAGGCCGGCAACCTCAACTACGGCCTGTCGCGGTCGGAAGGTGATCTCGTGGTGGTCTTCGACGCCGATCACGCACCGTCACGGGAGTTCCTGCGCGAAACCGTCGCCTACTTCAAGGACCCCGAACTGTTCCTGGTTCAGACACCGCACTTCTTCCTCAATCCGGATCCGATCGAGCGCAATCTGCGCACCTACAACATCATGCCCTCGGAGAACGACATGTTCTACGGCATGATCCAGAAGGGCCTCGACAAATGGGACGCCACCTTCTTCTGCGGCTCCGGCGCCGTCCTGCGGCGTGCAGCCCTCAATGAAGTCGGCGGTTTCTCGGGCGTCTCGATCACGGAAGACTGCGAAACCGCTCTCGAGCTGCATTCGCGCGGCTGGAAGAGCGCCTATGTCGATCGTCCGATGATCGCCGGCCTGCAGCCTGACACTCTCGCCTCGTTCATCGGCCAGCGGTCCCGCTGGTGCCGGGGCATGCTGCAGATCCTGATGCTCAAGAACCCGATGTTCAAGCCGGGCCTGAGCTTCATGCAGCGCGTCGCCTACATGTCCAGCGCCATGTTCTGGCTGTTCCCGTTCCCGCGGCTGGTGTTCCTGCTGGCGCCGCTGATGTTCATCCTCTTCAACATGAAGATCTACATCGCCTCGCCGCAGGAATTCCTGGCCTACACGATGACCTACATCCTTGCGGTGGTGACGATCCAGTCCGGCCTTTATGGCAAGCTCAGGTGGCCCTGGATCTCCGAACTCTACGAGTACATCCAGTCAATCTACCTGTTCCCGGCGATCTTCTCCGTGCTGATGAACCCGCGTGCGCCGAAGTTCAACGTCACGACCAAGGGTGAAACACTGGAAGAAGAACAGCTGTCGGTCATCGCATGGCCCTACATCATCGTCTTCGCGGTCATGCTCCTCACGACCGGCGTGCTGGCCTGGCGGCTGCAGAACGACACCGGCCAGACTGCCCTGCTTGGTGTTGTCGGCATCTGGCATGTCTTCAACCTGGTCATTGCCGGTGCAGCCCTTGGCGCCATCCTGGAACGGAAGGAAGTCAGAACCGCACCGCGTATCCGGGTCCATCGCAAGGCGACGCTCCGCCTTCGTGACGAGACCATCCCCGTCAATCTGGTGGAATCCAACACCAACGGCCTGCTCCTTCAGCTTGAAAGAGCACCAGCTTGGGGGAACGTGCTCGGCGACAACGGCCACCTGACATTCCATCCCCGTCAATCTCTGGACCGGTCCGCCGATGCGACGCCAGAACCTGACGCCGCGCTTGCCGACACAGGCATCAACATTCGTGTCGCCTCCCAGCGGGCCGGCTCGAAGGGAATTCTGATCGGCGCCGCCTATCTCGACACCGTCGCAACGCGAGCGATCGTTTCCAGCGACGTGATGTTTGCCGACCTGACAATACCGAGAGCCCTGCACAACAGGAAGCTGACGGGATCCTCGGTCGTCGCGGGCATGATACGCCTGACCAGATGGGCACTTTACTACGGCATTCGCGTCCCGGTCCTCGGCCTCATGACAGCCCTGCGGTCCGGCCTGAAACGCAAGCCGGCACCTGTCGAGCAGGACCTGCCCGAATCCGTCCTCGCACCTGCAGAATGAGGATTGAAGCAATGAAAACTCTGTATCACCTCAAAGCCGCGACCTGCCTCAAGGCAGCGCTTGTCGCCTCAACCTTGATTGCTCTGCCTGTTTCGGCAGTTGCCCAGCAGCTCGACGTATCGGTGCTCGACACCAAGACTGAAGACCGCAGCACAATCCGCCGCCTGACGGCAACCGCCGACCAGCTCCGGATGGAAGGCGAACAGGCAGAAATCCGGCTGGCCGTCTACGCTCCCCGGGACGAGGTCCTTCTCTATCGCAAGCTTCAGGTGGACTACCTGACCGCGGTCTCGACCGCCCCGGAACATTCCAGCATGAGCATCATGGTCAACGGTCAGCCCGTTGGCGACATTGAACTCAACGCAGGCGCTCAAAGCTCCATGCGCAGCTTCGATCTCCCTCCCGGACTGATGGTCGAGGGGTTCAACGAAATCCGGTTTATCGCGAAACACAAGCACCGCGTGGACTGCACGATCCCCGCCACCTATGAACTGTGGACGGTGCTGAACCCGGCAAACACGGGTATCGTGTTCGATCCGGGCCCGGACAACTCACCGAAGGTGTCGGCCAGCCTTGAACTGCTGCGCGCGGTCCCGAACGACAAGAGCGGCGCCACCAACATGCGCCTGCTGCAACTGGGCACGGCGAGCGCCGGAAATCTGGACCGGGCCCTGGCAGTTGCACAGACTGTCGCCGCTTTCGGGAAATACCATAACCCGGACATTCAGATCAGGAACGAGCCGGGCAACGATGCCGGCCTGGATATCATAGTCGGCACTCGGGCCGAGCTTTCGCACGCAGGCTTTGCCGTTGGCGACATGGGCTCGGAAATCCCCGGCCTTGCTATCGTCCACCGGCCGGATACGGGCAGGGTTTCCCTGTTTCTCGCGGCAGAGAACCGCCCGGCTCTGGACAAGTCCATCGAGGCCTTCAAACAGGCCCTGCAGGCCAAGCCGATGCTGGGAAGCCGCCGGGGTATTGCCGCATTCGAAAACAAGTTCGGTTACGAGATCGAACCCGGCGAAACGGTTTCCCTGGCAAAGATCGGCGTCAGCAGCAAACGCTTCGACGGCCGGCTTCTCCGGCAGGACTTCTCGATCCGCCTTCCGGACGACTACTTCGTCGGAGACTATGGCAAGGCCAAGCTCAGCCTGAACATCGATGCGCTGGCAAACCTGTCCAATGCCAACCGGCTGCAGGTCTTCGCCAATGGTGCCGCACTTGCGTCTGCGGAACTGACGCGTGACGGCATTTCTTCCCGCAATCCACTCGATATCCCGCTTGGCGGCTTCTCGCCCGGCTTCAACGACCTGCGCATCGAAGTGTCTTCCCTGACAGAAGATGATGCCACCTGCGATGTCGCGACCGGCCTCAATGGCGACCGGTTGTCGCTTGATGCGGACACTTCGACGATCGAGTTCGATGCACTTGCCAGAATGCGCGTGACACCGAGCCTGTCTCCTTCCGACCTTCTGCCGAAAAACCCTGCAGAAAACCGGCCAACTACTATTCAGGTGCTTGCCGACGACCCGAAAAGCCTGGAAGCCGCTGCTCAGCTTGCCGTGGCAACGGCAGCAATCACACAGCAGGTCCGGCCGATCGCCATCACGACGGCCTCCGCCTCGGTCGGCAATCAGCCGGGGCTGATTGTTGCCCCGGTCAATCGCCTGTCGGGCATGGCCAAGGAAGCCTATCTGGACACGCTCGACCCGGAAAGAACGCAAGGCTCGCGCAGTCAGGTGGGCCGCTTTTTCGGGCTGAAGTCTGTTGACGAAAACGACACCAGCCTGATGGCAAGCATCCAGCGATACGCCGGATCCGCCTGGCGCAGCGTCGGCTTCAAGCTCAATTCCGAAGTTCCGTCCGACCGCAGCTTCGCGCTGCAGGGCAACAGCATCCTGATCGCGCAGCGCACCAAGACGCTGACATCCAAGGAAAGCTGGGTTGCCTTCATGGGAGCCCCGGTCAAGCAGGACACCTGGACTGTCGTGACCGGACTGACGAGTGACGACATCAAGGCCAGCACGGAAACGATGCTGCGCGAAGGCAGGCTTGCCTGGCTCACCGGCGACACGTCGCTCTATAACGCGACCACCAACAGGTTTGCATCCGAACGCCTGTCCGATCCGAACTACTTTGCCTCGCTGGCAAACCCGTCCGAATTCAGGAACAGCCGACTCGTCGTGGCAGGATTGGTCTCGCACAACATGCTCGACTTCGTCGTGTTCATGCTGGCGTTCTGCCTGATCCTCGGCTTCAGCTACTACGTCTCCCTCAAACGGTCCGGACGCTGACATGCTGAGGCTTTGCATGACAACCGGCATGGCACTTTTCCTGTCGCTTGCTCCCGCTCACGCCGAACCGGTGTTCGGCGCCAGCGCGCGCAGCAAGGAAGCCGTGTCGCTCTGGCTGGGGTCGGCGTGGCGGGACTATACGAGCCGCCACATGACCCCGGAAGGAGCCGTCATCGACGATGCCAATGAAGGCATCAGTCACAGCGAAGGCCAGGGTTACGGCATGGTTCTGGCCGTCGCGGTGGATGACCGCGAGACCTTCAAGCTGATCCGCAACTACACCTACGAGATCCTGCAGGTGCGCAAGGATCATCTGTTTGCCTGGAAGGTGCTGCACACGCCGGAAGGTCCCAATGTCGCCGACACCAACAACGCGACGGACGGGGACCTGCTGATCGCCTGGGCGCTGATCGAGGCCTACAAGAGCTGGGGAGACCCTGAAGACCTTGCCTCGGCAAAGGTCGTTCTGGCGGATATCGCCGCAACGCTCCTTCAGCAAACCGCCCTCGGACCGGTTCTTGTTCCCGGCAGTGAAGGGTTCGTCTCCGGCGATCATCAGACCGTCACGGTCAACCCGTCCTACTGGGTCTATCCGGCCCTGGAAACCATCGCCGAGTTCGATACGTCCGCGAACTGGGGCGAAGTTGCGGTTGTCGGAGAGGACGTCCTGGACCTTTCCCAGAGGGCTCCAAGCTACCTGCCACCGGATTGGGTCGATATCGGCGGTCTCAAGCTAGTGCCTTCCGAAAAGTTCACACCTGAATTCGGCTACAATGCCATCCGGGTTCCGCTCTATCTCGCGCTGTCCAGAAATGCCCTGCGCGTGAAAAAGGCGGCGGATTTTTCAACGCTACGCGGCTTTGCCGATCCCCGCGGCCCATCGGTTACGCAGATCGTCACGGGCGAGCCGAAGAGTGTCATGGGTGGTATCGGTTTTCGCGCAATTGCTGCCCTGACCAGATGTATGGACAAGGCCGAGCCATTCCCGTCCGAACTGCTGCAGATCGGCACAGACGACTATTACTCCACAACACTTCAGATCTTCACGATTCTCGCAATTGCAGAGAGGTATCCGCAATGTCTTTCACCAGAATGGTAATTGCCTCCTTCGCGCTGGCGTTTGCGACCAACGGTTCCCTGGCGCAGTCCGCTCCGTGGGAAGCCGCGCCGCAACAACAGCTGCCCGGCGGCTCTCCGTTTGTCCTGCAGGAACCTGAAACCGGTGTTTTGCCGGTGCAGCAGGCCAATGTTTCGCCTTTCGCGCTTTCGGTCACCCAGCCAGGGGCGGCACAGTCCGCCGCCCCCGCAGCCCCCGCGGCTGCAAAGGTCGATGAAACGGCCCTGCGCTACTACGCACAAAATGGCGAGATCGGCCGTGTGTCTGCGGAAATCAAGCGGCTGAAATCTCTTCATCCGGACTGGCAACCGCCGGAAAACATCTACGACCGCAACCGGATCGAGGTGAACGAACAACCGCTCTGGGATCTCTTCGCCACCGGCCGGACCCAGGAGCTCTACGCCAAGATCCGGGAATACATAAATCTCTACCCGGGCTATGAGCCTTCAGCCGAATTGCGCCGACAAATCATCAATGCCGAAGCGCGAAAGACCCTCATCCAGGCGTCCGAACTGGGCAACGCCCAGGAGGTCATCAAGATCGCGGTGAAGAACTCCGATCTTCTGACCTGCCAGGAAATCGACATTATCTGGCGGACAGCCAGGGCTCTCAACGAGACCGGTCAGGACGTCAAGGCGCTCGAAGCCTACAAGTACATCCTTGCCAACTGCGCCAATGAGGACGAACGCAAGGCCACCGTGCAAAAGGCTGCCGAAGTGCTGCCGCGCAACGCGGTGGAGCAGCTTGTCGCCTACGGCAGAACCGGATTGGACGGTCGCTCGGAATTCAACGAAATCTACCTGGACCTGTTGCGTGGTGAAGTTGGCGAAGGCGCCACCGATCCCGCCATGCTGGTCGACAAATCGGATCTGGACGCACTCGCCAATTCGGCTGCAAAACTCCAGAACCCGAACGATGCCGAACTTCTTGGCTGGTATTACTATTCCCGCGAAGAATTCAAGACCGCCACCAAATGGTTCCAGACAGCCTACAAGCTTCGCCCCTCGCCAAAGGCCATCGAAGGCATGGTCGTCTCCATGAAGGAAGATGGCGAATACGAGGAAGCCGAGGAACTTGCCTACAAGAACCGGCGCAAGGATCCGCTCATCCTCAAGGCATATCTGGAAGTCGTTTCGATCCAGCTTCTGGAAGGCTACGGCACCGAGATGGATTTCAAGCGCCTGTCGAGATTTGCGAACGTCGTCCAGGATGCGCAATCGCCGATTGCCGCCCAGGTGTTCGGCTGGCACTTCTACAACATGCTTGAACTCGATGAAGCTGAAATCTGGTTTGCCAAGTCGATGGAGTTCCAGCCGAACGAATCCGCGGCCGTCGGCCAGATCGTGGTTGCTCAGCGCAAGAAGCAGAAAGCCCGCGAACGACAGTTGATCGCGCAATGGTCAACCAAATTCCCGGCGATCAAGACCCTCGGCGGCGCACAGCTTGCGTCCGCTTCCGAAGAACGCAGCCGCTCCTCTGGCGGATCGCGCTCCTCCGGGTCTTCCTACCTGCGCTCTGCCGAACAGGAGATCAGCACGGGAGATTATGCAGGCGCTCTGCCGTACCTTGAAAGAAACGCAATGAGCGGACGCGAAAGCCGCAAGGCAAAACTGCTTCGGGCCTGGGCGCTGTATCACACGGGCCGGTCGAAAGAGGCGCACAAGCTCTTCGCGGAAGCCGACAAGGCGGGATCCACGACCGAAACCCGCCAGGGCAAGTGGTTCTCCGAAAAGAAGATGTACCGCTACAACTAAAACAACTGGTCTCTTCCCGCACGAGACCAGAAGCCCGGGCTCCTTTCCAGCTACGCAAGCAGAAGGGAGCCCGGGCCGTTTCCGGCCCATAGCCGGCATCCGGTGCCGGGCCTTCAGCGCGAAAACCGGCCTCAATCCGAAATCCGGCCCTGCCCCAGACTTAGTCCCAGACCTCTTACAGCTTCTGGAAATCCTCCAGAATGTCGAGCAGCTGTGCCAGTTTCTCCTTGCCGATGACCTCTTCTATACGCGCCGCGATTGCCTTGGCGTCATCGAGCTTATCCTCGATGATTGCCTGTCCGGCCGGCGTAATCGCCACCGTTTGCTTGCGCCGATCCTTCTCGTCCGCCTGACGGGTCACCAACCCCTTTTCCAGAAGCGTCTGAACGATCCTGGTCTGGCTGGGGAGCAGCAGACAGGCCCGCTCTGCCAGGGTCGAGGCATCCTGTGGACCGAATTCTTCCAGCACCCGCAGGATGCGCCACTGCTGTTCGGTGATGCCGCAGTCGGAGAGCATCTCGCGGATCGGGCCCATCACCTTCTCGCGCGCCCGGATCAGCGCAATCGGGATGGAGCGTCTTGTGGACGGCAGCGCCGGGCCGTCAGCGGGTTCAGTGTCGTCGATCATGCAAGGTCCATAGCGAATTGGCAGATTATTAGACACAAAAAGTTTGACAGTTTCGATCTCATATATTTAACATAGCAACTATTGCACTGTTAAGGAAATCCCATGCCGCACATATCGCTGGAATATTCCGCCAATCTGGAACAGCGGGCCGACATAAAGGCCCTGTGCGAGCATCTGCGTGCGCAAGCCGCGACCATCGATGCCCTTCCCATGCCCGGTCTGCGGGTGCGGGCCATCCGGTGCGACCACTATGCAATCGCCGACGGCGACCCGAAACATGCCTTCATCGACATTTCCGTACGCCTTCGCGCCGGACGGCCGGACGACGTCAAGCGCGACGCAGCGGAGCGTCTGTTCAAGGCCGCAAAGGCTTTTCTGGAACCGGTCCTGGCCACCAGTTCGCTCGCGCTATCGCTTGAGATGCGCGACATCGACCCGGACCTTTCGCCCAAGACGGGCACCATTCGCGACCATTTGGGGACTGTCTGACCCATGTCTGACCTTCAGAACAACATCGAAAAACTTGAGACCTACCTCGCAAGGTTCCGGGAGACCGGCGTGCTGAACCAGATCGGCGGCAAGGCCTGCCCCGCAGCCTCCGGCGCGACATTCGAAACCACCTCCCCGGTGGACGACAGCCTGATCTGCAAGGTTGCCAGAGGGGATGCTGCCGATATCGATGCTGCGGCCAGGGCCGCCAAGGAGGCCTTTCCGGCATGGCGCGATTTGGCCGCGACGGAGCGCAAGAAAATCCTTCACAAGATTGCCGACGGCATTGTCGCCCGCTCCGAAGAAATCGCCTTTTGCGAATGCTGGGATACCGGTCAGGCTCTGCGTTTCATGTCGAAGGCCGCCCTGCGCGGCGCCGAGAACTTCCGCTTCTTCGCTGACAAGGCGCCAGGTGCCCGCGACGGTCAGGCCCTGCCATCACCGACCCTCATGAACGTCACGACGCGTCTTCCGATCGGACCGGTCGGTGTGATCACGCCCTGGAACACGCCTTTCATGCTGTCGACCTGGAAGATTGCGCCGGCGCTCGCAGCAGGCTGCACCGTGGTCCACAAGCCGGCGGAGTTTTCTCCAGTCACTGCACGCATCCTGATGGAAATAGCAGAAGAAGCCGGCCTGCCGAAAGGTGTCTGGAACCTTGTCAACGGCCTCGGCGAAGAAGCCGGCAAGGCCCTGACAGAACATCCTGACATCAAGGCCATCGCCTTCGTCGGCGAGAGCCGCACCGGGTCCATGATCATGCGACAGGGGGCGGAAACCCTGAAGCGGGTGCATTTCGAGCTCGGCGGCAAGAACCCCGTGATCGTTTTCGACGATGCCGATCTCGACCGGGCGCTGGATGCGGCAATCTTCATGATCTATTCGCTCAACGGAGAGCGCTGCACCTCGTCCTCGCGCCTTCTGGTGCAGGACACGATTGCCGAGGAATTCGAGGCAAGGCTCATCGATCGGGTGAACAACATCAAGGTCGGTCATCCCCTCGACCCAAAGACCGAAATCGGTCCGCTGATCCACAAGACCCATTTCGACAAGGTGACCGGCTACTTCGAAACCGCCCGCCAGGACGGCGCAACGATAGCCGCTGGCGGCAGCCGCGTCGGGACGGAAGGCTGCTTCGTGCGCCCAACCCTCTTCACCGGCGCGAACAACTCGATGAAAATCGCCCAGGAAGAAATCTTCGGCCCGGTCCTGACCTCCATCCGCTTCAGTTCGGAAGAAGAAGCACTTCAGATCGCCAATGACATTCCCTACGGCCTGACCGGCTACGTCTGGACCAACGACCTGACGCGGGCGCTGAGGTTCACCAACAGTCTGGAAGCGGGCATGATCTGGGTGAACTCGGAAAACGTCCGCCACCTGCCCACCCCCTTCGGCGGCGTCAAGGCCAGCGGCATCGGCCGCGACGGCGGCGACTGGTCGTTCGAATTCTACATGGAGCAGAAACACATCGGCTTTGCGACCGGCCAGCACGCCATCCCGCGCCTTGGTGCGTGAGGAATGTGAACGACATAAGATCGCAGTAACGGGAGGAGACTATGGGAGAAATCGTTCTCGCGGCCAAGGTCACGCATGTGCCGACCATGCTGATGTCGGAACAGCCCGGACCTGTGGAGGGCAAGCGTCAGCCGGCTATCAACGGTCATTACGAAATCGCGCGCCGGGCAAAAGCGCTCGGCGCGACGACGGCGATCGTCTGCGACACGCATTGGGTGATCAACGCAGGCTTTCACATCAATGCCAACAATCGGTTCGAAGGCCTGTTCACCTCGAACGAATTTCCGCATTTCATCCAGAACCTGCCTTACGCCTACGAGGGCAACCCGGCGATGGGCGACGCCATCGCAAGAGAGGCAACCGAGCGCGGCGCTTTCACGCTCGCCCATCATCTCGACAGCCTGGAACTTGAATACGGCACGCTGGTGCCGATGCGGTTCATGAGCCGGGAACACGACATGAAGGTCGTCTCGGTCGCCGCCTGGTGCACGGTGCACGGCCATGACGAGAGCCGTATCGTCGGCGAAGCGATCCGGGCGGCAGTCGAAGCCAGTGACGAGAAGGTGCTGCTGCTTGCCTCGGGATCCCTGTCTCACAAGATCTGGGCCAACAAGGACTACGCCGCCAACAACGGCACTTTCACCATCTCGTCCGAGTTCAACCGGCAGGTCGATCTGCATGTCCTCGACATGTGGCGGAGGGGCGATCATGCCACCTTCCTGAAGATGCTGCCGGAATATGCCGACCATTGCTGCGGCGAAGGCTCCATGCACGACACCGCCATGCTCTACGGCGTGCTCGGCTGGGACAGCTACACCGCCGAATGCGAGGTCGTGACCGACTATTTCCCCAGTTCCGGCACCGGACAGACCAACGTCATCTTCCCGGTCCAATAGGTTTATCGCAGGAGCCTTCCATGCCCATTCCGGCCCCCAATCTCTATCCGCCCTTCAACATCATCCGGCTCAGCCATGTGGAACTGGGCGTCACGGATCTGGCCAAGAGCCGGGCCTTCTATGTCGACACGCTCGGGCTTCAGGTCACGGACGAATCCGATGAGGCGATCTATCTGCGCGCCATGGAAGAACGCGGCCACCATTGCCTTGTCCTGCGCAAATCGGCAGATGCCGCTGCCCGTGATCTCGGCTTCAAGGTGTTCGACGAGGAAAACCTCGACAAGGCCGCGCACTTCTTCAAGGGCAAGGGGTTGCCGGTGGACTGGGTCGAGCGGCCCTATCAGTCGCGCACATTCCGGACCCGCGATCCGCACGGCATTCCGCTGGAGTTCTACGCCAAGATGGACCGCCTGCCGCCGATCCATCAGAAATACGCGCTCTACAAGGGTGTGAAGCCGCTCCGCATCGACCACTTCAACTGCTTCTCGCCGGACGTCGATGCTTCCGTTGCCTTCTACAACGAGCTTGGTTTCCGGGTGACCGAATACACGGAAGACGAGGCAACCGGCCGTCTGTGGGCCGCCTGGACCCACCGCAAGGGCGGCGTCCACGACATTGCCTTCACCAACGGCAAGGGCCCGCGCCTCCACCACACCGCGTTCTGGGTGCCGACCCCGCTCAATATCATCGACCTGCTCGACCTGATGGCAACCACTGGCTGGGTTTCCAATATCGAGCGCGGCCCGGGCCGACACGGCATTTCCAACGCCTTCTTTCTCTACATTCGAGATCCGGACGGCCACCGGATCGAGATCTACTGTTCGGATTACCAGACGGTCGATCCGGATCTGGAACCGATCAGGTGGGACCTGAAGGATCCGCAGCGGCAGACCCTTTGGGGCGCGCCGGCTCCCAAGAGCTGGTTCGAGGAAGGATCCCTGTTCGAAGGAACCGAAGTTCAAGCCCCCAGCCTTGCCGCACAACCGATTGTTGCGCCATAGGTGAAACAGACAATGGTTGGAAGAATGCGATGAACTGGACTGACTTTGCCGGCTGGGGCCGGAGGGTGGCCGACTGGGCCGCAGACTATCACCAGACCCTGCGGCAGCGGCCTGTCCGCGCCCAGGTGAAGCCGGGCGAAATCCTCAACGCCCTCCCCGAGGCACCTCCCGAACTTGCCGAGGAGATGGAGAAGATCTTCGCGGACTTCGAGAAGATCGTTCTGCCGGGCATGACCCATTGGCAGCACCCGCGCTTCTTTGCCTATTTCCCCGCCAATGCGTCTCCACCGTCAATGCTGGCGGAATATCTCGTTACCGCCATGGCGGCGCAGTGCATGCTATGGCAGACCTCTCCGGCGGCAACCGAGATGGAAACCAGGATGATGGACTGGCTGCGCCAGGCCATCGGTCTGCCCGGGTCCTTTACCGGAGTGATCCAGGACAGCGCCTCCACCGCAACTCTCGCCGCCGTCCTGACCATGCGCGAGCGCGCCCTTTCGTGGGATGGCAACAAGGCCGGCCTCAGCGGGCAACCGCGCCTGCGGGTCTATTCCTCCAATGAGGTTCACACCTCCATCGACAGGGCAATCTGGATCTCCGGCATCGGCCAGGACAATCTGGTGCGTATCCCCGTTCTGGGCCCACATCGCTCCATGGATCCGGACGCGCTGCGTGCGGCCATCGAAGCCGATCTTGCGGCAGGTTTCCGGCCAGCCGGCATCATCGCCTGCACCGGTGGCACCGGCGTTGGCGCGTCGGATGATGTTGGCGCGGTCGTCACGGTCGCGAAAGACTTCGGCCTCTATGTGCATCTTGATGCGGCCTGGGCAGGCGCGGCGATGATCGTCCCCGAGTACCGCGAGCTCTGGGAAGGCGTCGACGGCGTCGATTCCATGGTCTTCAATCCGCACAAATGGCTTGGTGCCCAGTTCGATTGTTCCGCCCATTTCGTCCGCGATCCGGAAGACCTTGTGCGCACTTTGGCGATCCGGCCGGAATATCTGAAATCCCACGGCCACGACGGGATCGTCAACTATTCCGAATGGTCCGTTCCGCTCGGCCGCCGTTTCCGGGCCTTGAAGCTCTGGTTCCTGATGCGCTCCTACGGTTTGGAAGGCCTGCGAGGGCGTCTGCGCAACCATGTCGACTGGTCGGCTGCTCTGGCCGAGCGATTGCGCGCAGAACCGGATTTTGAAATCACCTCCGAGCCCGTCCTTTCCCTGTTCAGTTTTCGCTTTGCCCCTGAAAGTGCAAGGGACCTCGACACGCTCAACCAGCGCCTCGTCGATACCATCAACGACGATGGCCGGATCTACCTGACCCAGACCCTGCTGGACGGTGCCAAGGTCGTCCGTTTCCAGGTCGGGCAGTTCGACTGCACACAGGAAGACGTCGCCTTTGCCTTCGATGTCATTACCGAAATTGCCAGAAACATGGAGACCGCATGACCCGGCTCGCAACCTACAGCGCCGACGGACAGGAATTTTACGGTGCCGTCACTGATACCGGCATGATCGCCCTGTCGCCGGACTTTCCGCAGTGGCCGACGCTTTACGACGCCATTCGCGCTGGCGGTCTGCAGGATCTCGTCACTGCCGCAAAGGACAAGCCAGTTACGCATTCCGAGTTCGCATATGAAATGGTGCTGCCGAACGCGCCGCGGATCCTGTGTGTTGGCGTCAACTTTCCCGACCGCAATGCGGAGTACAAGGACGGCAGCACCCAACCGAAATACATGTCCTTGTTCCCGCGGTTTGCCAGCGGGTTCACCGGCCACGACCGGCCGCTGATCCGGCCGCCCGAAAACCACACGCTCGATTACGAGGGTGAAGTAGCCATCGTCATCGGCAAGACCGGCCGACGCATCAAGGCGGAAGATGCCTACGACCATATCTGCGCCCTGACCCTGTGCAACGAAGGCACCATCCGCGACTGGGTTCGGCACGCGAAATTCAACGTCACCCAGGGCAAGAACTGGGACCACTCCGGTTCTATCGGCCCCTGGCTCGTGCCTTTCGAAAAGGCGGAGCAACTGGATGAGGCCCGCATTCAGACCCGCGTCAACGGAGAGCTGCGCCAGGACGATTACCTGAAGCGCATGACATTCCCGATCCGTGAGGAAATCGCCTACATCTCGACTTTCATGACACTTCAGCCCGGCGACATCATCGTCACCGGCACGCCGACAGGTGCCGGCGCCCGGTTCGACCCTCCCCGCTATCTTAAACCCGGTGACGTGGTCGAGATCGAGGTCGATGGCATCGGCATCTTGCGGAACGGGGTGGAGGACGAAAAATGAGCCTGAACGAAGCAGACATCTCCAAAGCCGCAAATGATCTCCTGAACGCGGAAAAGACGCTCGAGCAGATCGGTCTTCTCACCCTGCGCCATCCGAACCTCGACATGGACGGGGCCTATGCAATCCAGAAAGAACTTGCCCGGGCGAAGCTTGCCGAAGGCCGCAAGACCATCGGCTGGAAGATCGGCCTGACGTCGAAAGCCATGCAGGACGCGCTCAAGATCGACATTCCGGACAGTGGTGTCCTCTTCGACGACATGCTGTTTGAAACCGGAGCCACTGTCCCCAGGGGTCGGTTCATCCAGCCGCGCATCGAAGCGGAAATTGCCTTTGTCATGAAGGCCTCTCTCGGTGGCGCCAACGTCACGCGCCAGGATGTACTTGCGGCAACGGATCACGTGTGCCCGAGCCTGGAGATTCTCGATACACGCATCCAGCGCGTCGATCCGGAGACGGGACAGGCTCGCAAGATCTTCGACACCATTGCCGATAACGCCGCCAATGCCGGCCTGGTTCTGGGCAACGAAAAGCATGATCCCGGCGCATTCGACCTGCGTTGGGCCGGCGCCATCGTCACCAGGAACGGTGAAGTAGAGGAGACCGGTCTTGGTGCGGGCGTCCTCAACGATCCGGTCGAGAGCGTCGTTTGGCTGGCACGGCGCATGGCCGATTACGGACAGACAATCGAAGCCGGACAGATTATTCTGTCCGGATCCTTCATCCGGCCGGTCGAATGCCCGTCCGGTTCGAAGGTCCACGCCGACTTCGGCCCGTTCGGGTCTGTATCCTGCTCCTTCGCCTAATAGGGAAAACCATGCCAGCGCCTCAAAACGCCTTCAAAGCCGCCTTGAATTCCGGTCAGCCGCAGATGGGCTGCTGGGTAGGGCTTGCCGATGCCTACACGGCGGAGATTACCGCGAGTGCCGGCTTCGACTGGCTGTTGATCGATTGCGAACACGCGCCCAACGACCTCAGATCCATGATGGCGCAGCTGAAAGTGGTCGAGGCCTCCACCAGCAAGCCGGTCGTGCGGGTACCCATCGGCGAGACCTGGATGATCAAGCAGTTCCTGGATGCCGGTGCGCAATCGCTGCTGGTCCCGATGGTGGAAAGCAAGGCGCAGGCAGAAGAGCTCGTCAGTGCCGTACGTTATCCGCCGGTAGGTGTGCGCGGCGTTGGATCCGCGCTTGCCCGCGCGTCCGGCTTTTCCGCCATTCCCGACTATCTGACGACTGCCGACGGTGAGATCTGCCTGCTGGTTCAGGTGGAAAACCGCGCCGGCCTGGCAGACCTCGACGGCATCCTGTCGGTCGACGGCGTTGATGGTGTCTTCATCGGGCCCTCGGATCTGGCCGCCGATATGGGCCACCTCGGTGACCCGATGCATCCTGAAGTCGTTGCCGCGATCCTCGACGCCATGAAACGCATCAAGGCTGCCGGGAAGGCACCGGGTATCCTGACCACCAATCTGGATTTCGCCCGCACCTGTCTGGAGCTCGGCGCAACCTTCGTCGCCACCTCGATCGACGTCACCCTCTATGCCGCGGCCATCCGCGGTGCAGCCCGGCAGGCAAAGGAGTTACTTGGGTCGGTCGAAGGCTAAAGGCCAGAGGCTCGATGCAGTCTCTTGAACAAGGTGCCCATCCTTCGAGACGGGCCTGAAGGCCCTCCTCAGGATGAGGCCTTGGGGCGGTAGTATGAGCTGTCCTTGACTGACCGGATCCGAGACGCCTGCCTGCCAGAACCCCGGTAACTACGTCAGACAGGTCACCATGTCGGACTTTCCACCCCCGGGAGCCCCTTCACCGAAGAGCCTCCCAACCACCCTCCTCATCCTGAGGAAGCGCGAAGCGCTGTCTCGAAGGATGGGCCGCGTGAACGAAAAAGAGCCGCCAGTCCATCTGAGGGGACCTGGCGGCTCTTCAAACATGAGGCCGTAGTGGACGGTGCCGAAAACCTAGCCCAGCACAACCACCTTGGCGCCGACATTGACGCGGTTGTAGAGATCGATGATGTCCTGATGCCACATGCGGATACAGCCGCTGGAAGCATTGGTACCGATGCTGGAGGGCTGGTTGGTGCTATGGATGCGGTAGAGCGTATCCTTGTTGCCCTGCCACAGATAAAGCCCCCGCGCGCCGATCGGATTGCTCGGACCACCGTCCTGCCCGTCGCGATATTTTGCAAGTTTCGGATCCCGTTCGATCATCTCGTCCGGCGGAAACCATTTCGGCCACTCGCGCTTGAAGCGGATTTCCGCTTCACCGTTCCAGGCAAAGCCGGCGCGACCGACACCGATGCCATAGCGGATGGCACGACCACCGGGCTGGATCAGGTAGAGATACTTGCTACCGGGATCGACAACGATTGTGCCGGATGGATACTTGCTCGGATAGAACACCACCTGGCGCAGATATTTCGGGTCGAACTTCTGATACTGGATCGCCGGTATCGAAAACCCGCCATCGGTTCTGGCGGCATAGGCCGTCGCATAATCCGGTGTCCCGTCGGCCAGCGGGGTCAATCCCGCCTGCACGGTTGAACTCTGCTGGCTCTGGCAGGCTGCCAGCAGCAGGGGTATTGCAGCAACAAATGTGCGTCGGCTCATCGTGGAAGCCATATTCGCGTCCTTTCAGCGGCGTGCTCGAACCGTCAAACTTGCAATAATACGGTTCTGACCGGATCAGAAAATTCTAAAGACACATCACGCGATCCAGGAGCGAAAGCAACATATTTATGGTAAACAGTTGATTAAAATTGGGGCTTTTCTGCCGTTAGGTTACACAAACAATCAGGCGCTCAACCTGTTGCGGCAGACAATCAGGTCCATTCTTGTGACAGGCACCAGCGCTCCACGGCTGCCGATCACATGCGCGGCAAGGGCACAGCCCGCACGAACAGCCTCACGCGTTCTTGCCCGTTCCATGTATTCGACCAGGAACGCCGCATTGAAACTGTCGCCTGCTGCCGTCGTGTCGACGACCGTGCTTGCCGGTTCCGGCTGATACTGAAAACTGTCGCCATCGGCCCCGCGCACAAGGATCGGCCCCGCCCCGTTCTTGACCACGACCAGCCGCGCCCCATTGGCGAGATAGCGCGCCGCGGTCGCCGCTTCGTCGGTATCCTTGAAATGGCTGGCTTCATCTTCAAACGACGGCAGCACGATGCCGGCGACACTGGCCGCCTTCATCGTCCAGCGGCACATTTCGTCACTGGCCGGCCACAGGCGCGGCCGCAGGTTCGGGTCGAAGACGATTTCCGCGCCGCGCCCGGCAGCTGCTTGCAGGGCGGCTAGCAGCCGGTCCCGGGCTGCTTCGGCAAGAATGGCCACTGTGATACCGGAAAAATAGAGCAGGTCCCCTTCCCCGGCTGTCTCCAGTGCTGTGAGATCGTCGGCAAGATGCCGGGCCGCGGACTGCGAGCGCCAGTACTGAAAGCTTCGTTCGCCTTCGCTCAGGAAGATCATGTACATGCCCGGCGCAGCACCTGGCACCCTGGCCATCAAGGGCCTGATTCCTGCAGCTTCGATAAAGTCCGTCAGTTGTCCGGAAAGTGCGTCATCGCCGACAGCACTCAGGTACCCGACATCCAGCTTTTCGGTGTCCGTCAGCTGGCGCGCGTACCAGGCCGTGTTGAACGTATCGCCGGCAAAGCCGACGGCGTAGGTTCCTGACGGTGTCGGTGAAAACTCGACCATGCATTCGCCGATGGCGAGAAACCGCATCGGCATACTCATTCCTCGAAATGGTTCAGGTTCTCGGCGCGGATGCGGCCGAGAATGGTGGCAATCCGGCCCAGGTGTTCGGTCAGCATGGATTCGGCCAGTTTGCCGTCCCGCCTGCGAATGGCCGACATGATACGGAAATGGTCGTCCAGTGCGACTTGCGCGCCGGACGCCAGCGACAGGAACCGCACCCGGTCCATATGCGCTTTCTGCTCGCGGATCAGCGCCCAGACATAGTCGTGGCCCGAGATTTCACAGATCCTCCGGTGAAACGTATCGTCAAGCGTGTGAAACAACTGACGTTCATTCGCATCCACCGCCGCCTGCTGCTGTGCAAGCAGCTCCTCCAGATCGTCGATCTGTGCGTCCGTGATGACTTCGATGGCGGCTCGCATGCAGGCAACTTCCAGCGCCGTCCGCACGAACTTGGCCTTCAGCACCGCAACTTCCGAGATCTTGGAGATAACCGTTGCCCGTTGGGGCCGGATCAAAAGGAACCCGAGCTGCGACAGCCGGTAGAAGGCATCGCGCACGGGTTGGCGAGACACGCCGAAGGCCTTGGCCACTTCCGCTTCCGACATGCGCGTGCCCGGCGCCAGGTCCAGTGACAGGATCTGCTGGTGCAATTCCTCGAACACCGTATCTGCGACGGTCGGGATCTTGATCGGCTCGAGCACCTTCAGGGCGCTACTTTCTGACATCAGCGTTGTCTCCGTTGACTCGTCTACTCAACTAGCATATCAGTTTACTAGTAGCAACATCAGCCTGCCCAAAGGCGCCACGGGAGAAACGAATGTCACTGGAAAGAGCGGATGCACCGGATATTTCGGAACAGGGCCTTGACCCGCACCGCCTGTTTCCCGCCGATGCGACCTCGCGCAAGATCGCGACGGAGCTTTATGCCACCGTCAAGGATCTGCCGATCGTCAGCCCGCACGGGCACACGGATCCGCGCTGGTATGCCGAAAACGAAGCTTTCCCCGATCCGGCGCAACTGTTCATCGTTCCCGATCACTACGTCTTCCGCATGCTGTTCTCGCAAGGGATCGACCTCAGCCAACTGGGTGTACCGCGCATCGACGGCGGCTTGAGCGAGACCGACAGCCGCAAGATCTGGCGCACCTTTGCCGAAAACTTCCATCTTTTTCGGGCCACACCTTCACGCATGTGGCTGGAGCATTCCTTCCAGGAAGTCTTCGGCTGGACCAAACGGATCTCCGCCCAAACCGCGGATGAAGCCTATGACCACATTGCCGATTGCCTGAGCCGCCCGGAATTCCGGCCGCGTGCGCTGTTCGAGCGCTTCAACATCGAGGTGATCGCAACCACGGAATCACCGCTGGACGACCTGAAATGGCACCGACAGATCCGGGACAGCGGCTGGAAAGGGCGAGTTGTCACGGCTTATCGCCCCGATGCGGTTGTCGACCCGGAGTTCGAGGGATTTGGCACCAACGTCGAAAAATTCGGCGAGCTCGCCGGTGAAGACACCACAAGCTGGCAGGGCTATCTCAATGCCCACCGGGTGCGCCGGGCCTATTTCAAGTCCTTCGGTGCAACGTCGTCCGATCATGGTCACGCCACCGCGCGCACCGAGAACCTGCCGGCTGCGGATGCTGAAGCCCTGTTCCAGAAGGCCCTGAAGGGCAATTGCTCACCAGAGGAAGCCGACGCATTCCGCGGCCATATGCTGACGGAAATGGCACGAATGAGCCTCGAGGACGGGCTGGTTCTGCAGATTCATCCGGGCAGCTACCGCAATCATTCGACCGGCATCATGGCAGCCCATGGCCGGGACAAGGGTTTCGACATCCCAACCCAGACCAGCTACGTCAAGGCGCTCAAGCCGCTGCTGGACGCGGTCGGTCTGGAAAAGAACCTTTCGATCATTCTCTTCACGCTGGACGAAACGGCCTATTCTCGTGAACTGGCCCCGCTTGCCGGCGTCTATCCGACGCTCAAGCTCGGTCCGGCCTGGTGGTTCTACGACAGCCCGGAAGGCATGCGCCGCTACCGGGAACTGACAACGGAAACCGCGGGTTTCTACAACACAGTCGGTTTCAACGACGACACCCGCGCCTTCTGCTCGATTCCGGCCCGCCACGATGTGGCCCGCCGTGTCGATTGCGCTTACCTCGCATCGCTCGTGACATCCGGGAGGCTGGACGAGGACGAGGCATATGAGGTCGCTCACGACCTCACTTACAGGCTTGCCAAGCAGGCCTATCGGCTCTGACGAGCCAATTTCGGGAGGAGACTATGAAAGTATTGAAGACCCTTGCGGCATCGCTTCTGGCCACCGCCGCGCTCACATCCGCATCGCTTGCATGCGAAGTGACACTGAAATCGTCCGACACCCATCCGGACGGCTATCCGACGGTGGAGGCCGTCAAGCAGATGGGCAAGCTGCTGGAAGAGCGCACTGATGGCCGCATCTGTGTCGAAGTGTTCCATTCCGCGCAGCTTGGCGAGGAAAAGGACACCATCGAACAGACCAAATTCGGCGTCATCGACCTGAACCGCGTCTCCATGGGCCCGTTCAACAACCTGGTCGAGGAAACCAAGGTTGTCTCGCTGCCTTACATCTTCAAGGGCGTCGATCACATGCACACAGTGATGGACGGTCCGATTGGTGACGAGATCCTGGCGGCGTTCGAACCGCACGGCTATGTCGGCCTTGCCTTTTACGACGGCGGGTCGCGCAGCTTCTACAACAAGGTCAAACCGATCAAATCGATTGAAGATCTTGAAGGCATGAAGGTTCGCGTCATGCAGTCCGACATCTTCGTCGACATGATGTCGGCGCTCGGTGCCAACGCGACGCCGATGCCCTATGGCGAAGTCTATTCGTCCATCCAGACCGGCGTTATCGACGGTGCGGAAAACAACTGGCCGTCCTACGAATCTTCCGGTCACTTCGAAGTTGCCGGCTACTACACTCTGGACGAACACCTGATCGTGCCGGAAGTGCTGGTGATGTCGAAGAAGTCCTGGGACAATCTGTCTCCGGAAGACCAGGCAGCCGTCCGCCAGGCTGCAAAGGACTCGGTCCCCTTCATGCGCGAACAGTGGCAGGCCCGCGAAAAGGCGTCTGAAGAAAAGGTCCGCGCTGCCGGTGTCGAAGTCGTCACGGAAATCGACAAGGAGCCGTTCATGGCAGCCATGGACAGCGTCTACGAGAAGCACGTGACCTCCGAAAAGCTGAAGGATCTCGTCGCCCGCATCCGCGCGACCGACTGATCTTCGCAAGCCCGCAGCCGGCAAAGCTGTTTCGCGGTCCATCGACCGCGGAACGGCCCGGCTGGCTGCTGGCCGTTTTTCAGGATCCGCCTTGACCCGGTTCCCTGCTTCAGGATCTCGACGTGCAGCCTCATCTCAAGTTCACCGCGCAGATGTTGCGCCATGTCTCCACGGCAGCGCTCTGGCTTGCCGGAGGCGGCCTCATTCTCATGACCGTGTTCATCACGGCGCAGGTCTTCATGCGCTACGTCATGAACGACAGCCTCGTCTGGTCGGAACCTGCTTCCGTCATCCTGATGGGCTGGTTCATCTTCCTGGGTGCCGCCGTCGGCATCCGTGAAGGTTACCATCTCAGCTTCGACGTGCTGCTCTACTTTCTGCCGCAGGGAGCCAAACTGGTGCTTTACAGCATCTCCGATGCCGTGGTTGCCGCCTTTGGTGCGGGTATGGCCTGGTACGGCGCGGAACTGGCGCTGTCGGCCTGGGACGTAAAACTGCCGTCGCTCGGCGTTTCAGGCGCGGTTGATTTCCTGCCGCTCGTTGGCGGCGGTTGCCTGGTTTTTCTCTTTTCCATCGAACGCCTGATGCGTCGCGCAGCCGGTCTGCCGACCGCACGCTTCGGCGAAGATCCCATCGAAGAGGCTGCTTGATATGGAACCCGTTATCCTCTTCGGCACATTCACGGTTCTGCTCCTGATCGGCACACCCGTTGCCTTCTGCCTGGGCGCAGCGTCGCTCGCCACCGTGCTCTACATGGGCCTGCCGCCCGTCGTCGTCTTCCAGCGCCTGAACTCGGGTGTCTCCGTTTTCGCGCTGATGGCGATCCCCTTCTTCATTTTTGCCGGCGAACTGATGGTGCGCGGCGACATTGCCCGAAGGCTGGTGGCGCTCGCCGGGGCCGTGGTCGGGCATATGCGCGGCGGTCTCGGTCAGGTAAACATCACCGCCTCCGTGCTCTTCGGCGGCATCTCCGGCTCCGCCGCGGCGGATGCAACCGCCATCGGCGGCCTGATGATCCCGCAGATGAAGGAAAAGGGCTATTCGGTCGAATATGGTGTCAATGTCACCGTGGTTTCCTCGATCATTGCACTGATGCTGCCGCCCTCGCACAACATGATCATCTATTCGATCTCGGCTGGCGGGCGCCTTTCCATCGCCGACCTGTTCACCGCGGGCATCCTGCCGGGCCTCCTGCTTGCAGTTTCCCTGATGGTCACTGCCTGGTTCGTTGCCCGCCGCGCCGGTTATCCGACGGAACGCTTTCCCGGCCTGTCGGCTCTTGGTGCAATGTTCATCAACGCCATTCCGGGTCTGCTGTTGATCGGCATCATCTTCGGCGGCGTGCGCTCCGGTGTATTTACGGCTTCCGAAAGCTCCTGCATCGCGGCCGTCTACGCGCTACTGGTGACCACGCTTGCCTACCGCACCATGCACTGGCCGGAATTCGTCGCCGCAACGAAAGCCGCGGTGCGCACCACCGCCATGGTTCTGCTGGTCATCGGCTGTGCGGCTTCTTTCGGCTGGCTGCTGGCCTTCCTGCGCATCCCCGCGGAACTGGTGGCATTCATGAAGGGCATTTCCGAGAACCCGCTGATCATCCTGCTGATGATCAACATCGTGCTGCTCTTCCTCGGCACCTTCATGGACATGTCGCCGCTGATCGTCATCACCACGCCGATCTTCCTGCCGGTTGCCACCGCTTTCGGGGTCGACCCGGTCCATTTCGGTGTCATCCTGGTCCTCAACCTCGGTATCGGCCTGTGCACGCCCCCGGTCGGCACAGTGCTCTTTGTCGGCTGCGCCGTTGGCCGGATATCGGTCTGGGATGCGATCAGGACGATCTGGCCATTCTACGGTGCCGCCATCTTCACATTGCTCCTGGTGACCTACATCCCGTCCCTGTCGCTGTGGCTGCCATCCCTGTTCCATTGAGGCAAAACCAATGTTCGTGAAAACCTTTCCCGAAGTGACCGCCGACCCGGGCATCCGCCGGCAGGTGTTGTCCGACAGTCCCGACCTGATGGTCGTCGCCTTCCGCTTCCAGCAGGAAGGCGCCGAAGGCAAGCTGCACAATCATCCACACGTACAGTCGACCTATGTCGAAAGCGGCCGTTTCCGCTTCACCATCGACGGCGAGACCTTCGACGTCAGTCCCGGCGACAGCTTCGTCATCCCCTCCAACGCCCTGCACGGTTGCGTGTGCCTGGAACCGGGAACACTGGTCGACACCTTCACGCCGCGCCGCGACGACTTTCTTTGAACACCGCCTGCACCCAAGGACTTTGCCATGCTGACCGTTGAAACCCGCTACGCCATCGACCCGGACACCGCCAAGACGCTCGACACCACGGGTCTTCGCAAACATTTCCACGCCGCCGGCCTTTTCCAGGATGGCAAGATCAACCTGATCTACACCCATTACGACCGGCTGATCCTGGGCGGCGCCGTCCCCGGAACTGGCGAACTCGTTCTGGATGAAGTGAAGGAAGCCGGCACCCCGTCCCTTCTCGACCGCCGCGAACTCGGCATTCTCAATATCGGGGAAGCCGGCACCGTGAAGGCGGGTGGGGAGACCTATCAGGTCGGCAAGGGAGATGTGCTCTACATCGGCATGGGCTCCGGACCCGTCACCTTCTCCGGCCCGGGCCGCTTCTACATCCTGTCGGCGCCCGCACACCGGGCCTGCCCAAGCAGACTGATCACTGTCAAGGATGCGCGCCGGGTGGAACTCGGCTCCGCGGAAACCTCCAACGAGCGCGTCATCCTGCAATTCCTGCATCCGGAAGTCGCCGAAAGCTGCCAGCTGCTGATGGGCTACACCCAGTTTGCGCCCGGCTCGGTCTGGAACACCATGCCGGCCCATGTCCATGACCGGCGCATGGAAGCCTATCTCTATTTCGAGCTTGGCCCGGACCAGCGTGTGTTCCACTTCATGGGCAAGCCGGACGAGACCCGGCACCTGGTGATGGCCAACGAGGACGCCGTGGTCTCTCCGCCCTGGTCTATCCATTGCGGCGCCGGCACGGGAGCCTACACGTTCTGCTGGGCCATGGCAGGCGATAATGTCGACTTCACCGACATGGACATGGTCGCCATGGGAGACCTGCGATGAGCCCGTTTTCCCTGGAAGGCAAACGCGCCCTGGTGACAGGCGCCAACACCGGCATCGGCCAGGCCATTGCCATCGCCATGAGCAAGGCAGGCGCCGAAGTTCTGTGCGCGGCCCGGCGCGATTGCGACGAAACGCTGGCCCAGATAACCAGGGGCCGCCATGTGCACCTCGATCTGTCCGACCCGATGGCTGCGATGCCCCTGTTCGAGGCGGAACAGATCGACATCCTGGTCAACAATGCGGGCATCATCCGCCGCGGCACGGCGGACAGCTTCAGCGAAGCCGACTGGGACGACGTGATGGACGTCAACCTCAAGTCCGTCTTCTTCACCTGCCAGGCTTTCGGCAATGCCGCCTTCAACGCCGGCCGGACCGGGGCAATCGTCAACATTGCCTCGCTGCTGTCCTTCCAGGGCGGTATCAAGGTCGCGTCCTACACCGCGGCCAAACACGGTGTTGCCGGCATCACCAAACTGCTGGCGAACGAATGGGCGGCGCGGGGCATCAATGTCAACGCCATTGCGCCGGGTTACATCGCCACCAACAACACCGAAGCCCTGCGCGACGACCCGGAGCGCAGCCGGCAGATCCTGGAACGCATTCCGGCCGGCCGCTGGGGTGAAGCCAGCGACATTGGAGAAGCCGCGGTCTTTCTCGCTTCACCGGCTGCAAAATACATTCACGGCGCTGTCCTCAATGTGGATGGAGGCTGGCTTGCACGCTGACTTGCCGCGCCTTTCCAGAACAACACCGGCGGCAAAAGCCGGCATCGTTCATCTGGGGCTCGGAGCATTTTTCCGGGCCTTTGGAGCGATCTACATAGAAGAAGCCATGAAGGCTGCAGGCGGCACCGGCGAGAACAACTGGGGCATTATCGGCGTCAGCCTGCAAAGCCCGCGCATGCATGACCAGCTGACTCCGCAGGACTTTGTCTACACAGCGCAGGAACTTGGCCCGGAAGGCGAAACCCTTCGCCAGGTAGAGATCATCCGGGATGTGCTGGTCGCACGGGAAAACCCGGAAGCCGTGCTGGCCGCGATGGCGGACCCGGACGTCAGGATTGTCACCCTGACCGTGACGGAAAAGGGTTATTGCCACGACCCGGCAACCGGCAGACTGAATGCCGATCACCCGGACATCACACACGACCTGAAAGCCGCGCTGCCTGTCTCCGCTCCGGGTTACCTCGTGCGGGCGCTGGCAAGGCGGAAGGCCGCAGGCCTGCCGCCCTTCACAGTGCTCACCTGTGACAACCTGCCGGACAATGGCCGCCTGGTCCGCCGGATTGTGCTGGATCTTGCAGGGAAGCTCGATCCGGAACTGGCCGCGTGGATTGAAACCGAAGGCCGTTTCCCGGCAACCATGGTCGACCGCATCGTGCCTGCCACAAAACCAGAGGATATCGACGCCCTGGCCCGCAAGACCGGCCGCTACGATGCAGCCCCTGTGCTTCATGAGCCGTTCCGGCAGTGGGTGGTGGAAGATGATTTCGTCCCGGCTTACGGCGCCGATGCCAGGCCGGACCTCGGTGCCGTAGGTGTCGAGCTTGTTGAGAACGTCACCGCGTTCGAGCACATGAAGTTGCGTATGCTCAACGGCACGCATTCCTCGCTGGCTTACCTCGGCTATCTCGCCGGGCACGAGACGATTGCCGAAACCGTTACAGATCCGCTGTTTGCCCGGTTCGTGAAAAACCTGTGGCGCCAGGAAATCATTCCGTCCTTCGAGGCTCCGCCGGGTGTTGATCTGGAAGCCTACGCGGATGCGCTTTTCGAACGCTATGCAAATCCCGGCATCCGGCACCGCACCTGGCAGATCGCCATGGACGGCAGCCAGAAACTGCCTCAGCGCATTCTCGGCACCGTGCGCGACAACCTGACGAACGGTCGAAACTGCCCGGGCCTTTGCCTCGCGATTGCCGCCTGGATGATCTATGTCGGCGGCACCGATCTTGAAGGCCAGCCGATTGACGTGCGCGATCCGCTAAGCGATCGCCTCAAGTCTCTTGTCGGAAAAAGCGATGGCGACGCCGGCAAGGTGGCAGCACTTCTGGGTGTCACCGAAGTCTTCGAACCCGACCTCGCCGCTGCCATTCTGGCGCCCGTCACCGCCGCCTATGCTGCCTTGAAGGCTGACGGTGTCGGCAAATCAATCGGAACCCTGTCATGATCGAAGGTTGGCGCTGGTATGGCGGCTATGACCGCATCTCGCTTTCTGAAATCGCCCAGACCGGTGCTGTCAGCATCGTCACGGCACTGCATGAAATTCCCTACGGCCAGATCTGGCCTCGCGAAACAATCGCGAACACCAGGACCCGGCTCCACGCTGCCGGTTTCAACTGGACCGTGGTGGAAAGCCTGCCGGTTCACGAAGCCATCAAGCGCGGGGAAGGCGATCTTTCGGAACTCTTCGCCAACTACCGGCAATCGATGGCAAACCTGGCCGCTGAAGGCATAAAGGTCATCTGCTACAACTTCATGCCGTTGCTCGACTGGACCCGGACAGACCTCGCCGCGCCCGTGGCACGTGGCGGTACCTGCCTGCGGTTTTCCGCTGCCAGGATGGCGGCCTTCGAAATCTACATGGTCAAGCGACCCAAGGCGGAAGACGATTATTGCGAACAGGTTCTGGTCGAGGCAAAACGCTGGTTCGATGCCGCAAAACAGCCGGACCTCGACCGCTTGACCCAGGCCATCATGGCGGGTCTGCCCGGGGCCTATGATCGTTACGACCCCAACGGCCTGCGTGAGGCTCTGGTGCCCTATCAGGGACTCGACCGGACGGCTCTCAGACAAAACCACAAACGTTTCCTGGAGGAAGTGATCCCGGCGGCCGAAGAGCTTGGCCTGAAACTGGCGGTGCATCCCGATGACCCGCCCCGGGACCTGCTCGGTCTTCCGCGGATCGTCTCGGATGCGGATGACATCGCCTGGATCCTGTCGGCGGTGGACAGCCCTTCCAATGGCCTGACGCTGTGCTCGGGCTCACTTGGCGCCAACCCGAAGAACGATGTCCCTGCAATTGCGGAACGCTTTGCCGGCAAGATCCATTTCGCCCATCTGCGCAATGTCGCGAAAGATCCGGATGGCTCGTTCGAGGAAGCAGCACATCTTGGCGGCGACACCGACATGCCTGCATTGCTCGGCGTTCTTCTTGGCGAAGAAGCAGGACGGCGACGCGAGGGCCGTAAAGATGCCGAAATCGTCTTCCGGCCAGATCATGGCCACGAGCTGCTGAGCGATGCCGACCGCGGAGCGCACCCGGGCTATCCCCTGATCGGGCGAATGCGCGGACTGGCGGAACTGCGCGGCGTTATCGCAGGTTTGACGGCTCGCCGCGCTTTCCAGGCCTAGCCGTTACAAAGGACGTGCCCGCGGACTTCGTCTTCGGGCACGCCCAGCGCCTTCAGAAGAGACGGATCGATAACGGTTTCGGAGCGGTTCAGCAGATCCTTGTTGGCCCGCCCGATTGCCTTGCGCGTGTTCGGGCCGAGCGACCCGTCCGGAGTGCCCACGTCGATGCCGCTGTTGTTGAGACCGGCCTGCACCAGCCGCACAAGACCGGCATCATATTCATCGACCTGACCGCAGAACTCCGGAGGGACCTCGGCAAAGGCAAGGCTTGCCGGAATGCGTTTGAAGGATGTCTCAAACGTTCCCATGTTTTCAGCGAACAGCTCGACAAAATAGAGCAGCGCCACCCGGTGATTGTACTCCTTCAGCGCCAGACCAACCTCGGTATTGTCGATCCCTGCGGCAATGTTCATCAGGGCCGACGCATCCCGGTCGCGAAAGCCCGAAAGCTTGCCGTTGGCTTCCAGTTCGAACAGCGCCACTTGCCCGAAGTCGCCGAGCAGACATTTCGAACTGCCATCGCAGACGTAGGACCGCCAGCTGTCGCCATTCGGGCTCTTCACGCCCAGACAGACAAAATTCTGCCCGGTGACATAGGTCAGGAAAGTGCGTTCGTTCGATTGCAGATTGGCCAGCAGGTCCGGCGAAACGGTGTTGAAGCGTCCTTGATACAGGCTGGAACAATAGGACAGCATCTGGCTGCGGCTGAGATTTGACAGATCCTGCGGACGTCCAACGACGAAGATCCCTTCAGCAGCCATTTCCGCCAGGGACAAGTGATACATGGACCCGGGCTTCGTGCCGTACATGTTGCGCATGAAGCCGATGCCGATACCTGTGCTGAGGAAATAGTCCGTAACCTCGTTGACGCCCCGATTGATCAGCTGAACAACCTGCCCGACCTGCTCCGCGCTGTAGTTGCCCTCAGGAAGCTGGATATAAGGCTGATGAATGCCGAGACGGGCGGTTTCATGAGCAAAACGGCGAGGAAAGAAGAACCCCTCGTATCGCGTATAACCCGCCAGAAAGACCAGGGAACAGGCGGACTCGCAGACGGCATTTTCCGGCAGCAGCGTGATGAAGTTCTGCTCCGCGATGTATTTGCCGATTTCCAGCGCCTCGCGCAGGTTGCCGCCCGGACTGTTGAGCGAAATCACGTTGTTATAGGGGCAGTAGCCGGGCCTCAGGCAGTCCGAAAAGCCGCTGCGTTCCACAAGAGCCTTCAGGTGATCGAGGTCCCCCTTCTGGATCTGTCCCTCGATGGATATGACCTTGCCCGTCTTCAGCCCACCCCAGGCCGGCACGATATGCAGTGTCTCATAGGTATGCGCGCCATCGCCTGCGATGCCGTTTTCGAAATAAGGCAGCGACCCGTCCTTGACAGCGCTCTTCGATGTGAAACCGTCTTCAAGGCCCTTGGCGTGACCGACGGCTTCTGCGCTCACCGTCCCAAGGTCCAGAAGCTGGTAGCCGGCAGCAGCTGCAGGATTGCTGTCGAGAAGACGCATTTCCGCGGCATGGGCCGCCGAAAAGGCAGGAATACATACAGTCACCGACGCAAGCGTCTGTATTACGCTTCGGGCAACGCCTTTTCCCGCCACCGCCGCTACAGCGTTTCGCAACATGATCAGCCCCTCATTCAATCCAATTGTCTGCAATTTGATTTTGTAAGGCCGCAAATGTGGCAGGGATGATGGGACAGCGTCAAATATCCAACTGACGCAGTGGCCACTTTCATTTTTTGCCAGCCGTATGGTAGAAACGGATCAATCCGTGAAACGACCACGTAACGGTTCGGGATATTGCCATGAAGCCTTTTGCATTTCTTTTGATTTTTATTTCCCTGGCTCTGCCTGCCGCGGCGCAAAGCACTATCACACTTGAGGATTTCGATCTTGGCGGCGACACCAAACCTGCAACTTCCGCCTCGCGTGACGCCAGTGCCCCGGCGGAGACCGACATGGAAAAATGCCTGCTTGATCAGGCCGCCTGCAGCAACTCGGAATTCAAGTCAAACACCGCCCTGTCGATGGACGATGTAGTGAACCTCAAGCTTGTCGATCGAGAAGGTGCTGCCTCCACCCCGCCACCAGTCGGCGGCTCTTCGGAAACTGCGTCATCGGCTCCACTGCCGACGATCGACATGGAAATCCTGTTCGACTACAACTCGGCATCGCTGCGTCCGGACCAGGCCGCGAAGATTACCGAACTCTCGCGCATTCTGAGCCAGGACAAGTTCAAGAACTATCGCTTCCTGCTGCTTGGCCATACGGATGCAAAGGGCAGCGCACAGTACAATCTTGCCCTCTCGCAGCAACGCGCCCAGACGGTAGCAGGTTTCGTTGCAGCCTGGGGTGGGCTTTCAGAGCAGCGTGTTCTGGCAAGCGGAATGGGCGCCTCCAGGCTGAAGGACCAGAGCGATCCCTACGGCGAACAGAACCGCCGCGTCCAGCTGGTCCTGCTGCCGGTCAACTGATCCTCACAAGAGGACCTGCCTACACAGTCGCCTCCCCGACGTCCTCCCGGCCAATCGAAGCGCGGGCTGGGATGCACAGGCCTTTCGGTCTCAGAGCGCGGGCGCATCTTCGTTGAAAGCGACCCGCCTCTTCTCCTGCGTCAGTTGATCTTGAACTCGGCAAAATGATAGGCGACCCGTTCCGGGTCGGACCCGATGGTCCCGGACATCTCGTTTTGCGCGAGCTGTCCGTTGATGCGCCTGAGCACTTCCTTTTTCTGCTGATCGGAAAGAGCCGGTCCCATTGAACAGAAGAAGCCGATGCGGTTCGCCCCCTTCTCGTCCGCTTCTTCCACGACCAGCCCATAGCGCGAGCCGGGCGAGATTTCGTACCGGATCTTGCCGCCGCCGAGTTCAACCGTCTTGAAGTACGAAGTCGGGATCGGCGTCACCCGGTTTGACGGTGTTATGTTAAAGAAATCCGGTGCGCACTGCTGCGGCACATCCGCCAGAACCGAGACTTCCTCGCCGGCACTGACCGAACCGGGATAGACCGCCAGCAGGGTCTGCTGATCATCTGTCTCCGGAGCGGCTGCGTTTGTGCGCTTGAAATAGAATTCCGTCTGCATCTGAGACAGCTGCTGCGGCCGCTGCTCGCCGTCGGTTTCTGCCATCACGTCACGCGTCACCCGCTTCATCAAGACGGAGACTTCCGCATCCGGTGTGGCGACGTGGCGGGCCAGCGCCTTGGCAAAAGGCGAGTTCTGTCCGGCACCATCCTTTGCAACGGAATTCGGCAAGGTGGCGAAAGTGACCAGCATGTCACCAACCGTGCGGATGGGGGCAAGCCCGCGGGTGATCCCGGCGGACCGCCCGTCGGAGGAGGACTGCGACAACAGATGTTCGGCAAAGGGGTTGTTGCGGCAGGCATCAAGGAACAGGAGACTGATCGGCACCTCTTCCATCACCTCCATGAACGAACGCAGGCTGACCGTTTCCCGTTCGATCGAGGTCGCAGATTTCAGTTGCGCATCGACAGGGATCAGAAAATTCTCACCATCCTTCTGAATGCCATGGCCTGCGAAATAGAGCACCGCCACATCCAGGTCCGGAGCACGATCGGCAAGATCGTCCAGGACCTTGCCAAGACCGTCCTCATCAAGGTCGAAATGAACCGAAACTTCGAATCCGACCGCTTCCAGCGACTTGGCGACAAGATCCGCATCCCGTCCCGGGTTTCCGAGCCGGCCGATCTTCTCGTAGGACGAATTACCGATAACGAGCGCAAAGCGGTTTTCGTCTGCCTGCGCCAGACCGGCGGCCATCAGAAAAAGACAGCAGAACCCCGTCAGAAGCCTGACACATCTCGACATTTGACCGCCCGGCACGACTGCAACCTCATACTTAGAAATCATCAATTTGAAATACCTCATGACGCCCTGACAATTGACTCAAGCGACCCTGCGTGATGTTGTCTTGCGAACAGATTGAAACGCAATAAGGAACGGAGAAGCAACCGGGATTTTACACCGGTGCGTCAGTTGCAACGTCTGCGAGCCTGGAAACAACCGCCCCTCAACCTTTCGCTGCAAACACCCGCCAGACCGACCTATTTTATAATTTATCATGCAAGAGTTGGAGAGACTTTCCAGCATGTCGCTTACCCGAACTGTTTTACCCGCCCGCCTTATGCATCTGGCAGGCCTTGCCGTCTCCGCCGTCATCGCCCTGCCCCTCCTGACCACTGACGCATCCGCCCAACTCGTTTCATGCGAGAGCATTCAGAAGGACTGGCTTGCGATGCCGCTGAGCGCCGGTCACGAAGACCGCGTCAGGATCTACGACCAGGCCTTCAATGACAGCGATTGCGACGGCATGGTGGTGGAAGGCTTCGGCAAGGAAATCATCGATGCCCGGCTCGACGTCATCGCGCCGTTTCAGGATCTTGAAGGCTATACCGGCAACCTTGAAACCCTGAAACAGGACCTGGCCGACATTCAGGAATTCGGCAGCCACTGGCGTATTTCCTATCTGCTCGGAGAAATTCTGCGCAAGCAGCAGCAAACCCTGCCCGCGTTCCGCGCTTATCAGGAAGCCCTTGGCCTGGTGGACGACACCGAGCTGACCCCTGCGGAACCGGCACATGCCATGATCGCCCGGCTGCGCGACCGCCTGGATGAACTGGCAGTGGTCGTGGCCCAGATTTCAGAGGAACCGGCAGACATCAAGATCCCGGTCACCCGCAGTGGACAGTCGATCTCGCAATACAGCTTTTCCACGCGCGGCTACAAACGCAAGAAGACGCTGGTTCCGATCCAGTTCGTCTATGATCAGGATGTCATGACCAAAGCCGGTCGGACCAGCTTTGAAGACGTGCAGGAGGCCCTGGAAAAGCAGGGCTCCCCGGACATCCAGGTCGTCGGCCATACCGATCCGGTCGGCTCTGATGCCTACAACATGCAACTGTCCATGAAGCGTGCCGAGGCCGTACGTAGCGCCTTGCTGGCAGCCGGATACTCCGGCTCCATCGAGGTGCTTGGCATGGGTGAAAGCCAGCCGTTCCAGTTCGACGATCCATCCCTCTACACCGAGGACGTGCGCAATCAGGCGCACCGACGTGTTGAATTCGTCCAGAAATAGGCCGGCCCGCATGACCAGATCCATTCTGCCGGCCTCCGCGGCTTTCCTGAAAAAGCGGGTGCCGGGATTTGCCCCTGCCCTCGTGCTTGCAGCAGGCCTTGCCGCGCCGCTTCCCGCATTTGCAGGCAATCTCTACGGCCTCGTCATCGGCATTGACGACTATCAGCACATCACCGACCTCAAGGGCGCCGTCAATGACGCCAGAGATGTTGCCGGAACACTGGAAAAGCTGGAGGCCAGCAAGGTCATCCTGCTGACCGATGCCGACGCCACGCGGGACAACGTCTTTGCATCGTGGCGGGAGCTGACGGAACTTGCCGGCCCGGGGGATACGCTGGTGTTTCATTATGCAGGTCACGGTGCCCGGCAGGAAGCGATCCTTCCCGGGCACGAAGAACTCGACAACATGTTCCTGCTGGCGGGCTTCGACGAAACCGGCCCGGGTGTCAACGAGCGCATCATCGACAACGAGGTCGGCCATCTGCTGGCCGAAGAAAGGGAAGCAACCGTCGTCTTCGTCGCCGACAGCTGTTTTGCAGGCGATATGGCCCGGGCAGCCGATTTCCGCGCCGAAGTAAATGTGCGCGTTGCTGATGTTCGGGTCGACAAATCCTCGGACCGGGTCGCCGAGCGGGTCAGGCAACTTGGCGAAGTTGAGGAAGATGCACTTCAAAATGTCATCTGGCTTTATGCCCAGGACCGCAACAAGGTCACCCAGGAAGTGCGGATCGGCGAAGAGCTGCGCGGTGCGCTCTCCTATGCCTTTTCCCGCGCTCTTGAGGGTGAAGCGGACGGTGACAGCGACAGCGTTTTGAACACGGCCGAGCTGAAGCGTTACGTAAACAGCTCGGTCAAGCGCCATACCGAACGGCGGCAACGGCCGGAGGTCAATGCCGGATCCAGAGACCTGGAAATCCTGCTGCATGATGCTGCCGGCACGCCTGCCCCGAGCGCCGGATTGCCGGAACTGACGCTCTACACCCCACCCGGCGAGACAATTCCCGCCCTGTCAGGCATCCGCAAGGTCGACAGCAAGGCGGAGGCCGATCTGATTTACGACGGCGACGGCTCTTCACTGGTCTACAAGACCGGTGACGTGATTGCCTCGTTTCCCGCCCCGCCTTCCACCGAGGACCTGCAGGCAACCGTCGACAAATGGCGCTTCCTTGCCTTCCTGATCGGCTTTGCCGAAACTGAAGGTCCGGAACTGGACCTTTCCGACGGCAGCCGGACCTATGTCGAAGGTGAGCAGGTGACATTCTCGATCCGCTCGTCCGGCAACGAAAATGTGGTCCTGTTCAACCTCGCTTCAAACGGGGCAGTTCAACTGGTCGGCCCCGTTCGCAGAGGCAAGCGCGGTCTGGCTGCAGGCAAGCTCCGGCCTGGCCGGGCTGACAGCTTCCGCTCCGCGGTGATCCCGCCTTTCGGCGCCGACCATCTCATCGCCATCACCACACCGTCCCCCATGCCCGATCTCGTGGATGCGGTTCAGGACGCACAACAAAACAACGATCTCGCCGCCCTGGCCAAGGAAATCGGCCACACGCTCGACGGCCAGTCCTTCGGTCTGGACTGGGTCGGGCTTTATACGCGCGCAAAGGGAGACCTTCAGTGAAAACAGGATACCTCAAGGCCTTCGCGGCAACCATGTGCCTGTGCCTGTCCGCCGGCACGGTTCACGCCGCGCAAAAGGCATTGCTGATCGGCGCCGGCGTCTACCCTTATCTGGAACCGGACGCGCAGCTTTCAGGCCCTGCGAACGACGTGCGCCAGATGGCGGATTTCCTCAAGGGCGACTGGGGTTTTGCATCCTCCGATGTCCGCATCCTGGTGGAAGAAGGCGCGGCCAAGAACAACATTCTGGGTTCCATCACCGGTTGGCTCGCCAGTGAAACGAAGCCGGGTGACCGCGTCATCATTTATTATTCCGGTCACGGCTCCCAGGTTCCCGATCGCAACGGCGACGAAGAGGACGGCCTCGATGAAACCTTCGTCCCGACCGATTACGGCCGCAGGGGTGCAAGGGCCGAGGATATGCTCACCGACGACGAGATCGCTTCCGCGCTGTCCACGCTGAAGGGCCGCGAAGTGATCCTGATCGCCGATTCCTGTCATTCAGGTACGGTCAACCGCGATGTCGTGCCGGATCTTGTTTCCAAGGGTCTTGATGCGAAAGCGCGTTACCTGCCGTTTTCGGGCGTTTCCAGGTCCCTGCCGGTGGTGCGTGACGAAGAGCCTCTGGCACGCGAAACCAATGTGCATCTGACCCTGTCCGCTGCCCTGCCACACCAGCTTGCCTGGGAAACCAACGGCTCGGGCATCTTTACCCAGAACCTGATCCGGGGTCTGCGCACGCGCGAGGCCGACCTCAACGGCAATGGCCGTGTCACCACCGCGGAACTTCTGAACTATCTGCGTCCGCGCACCGAGCAATGGTGCCAGCGCGTGGAGGATTGCCGTGATCTGCAGTTCACGCCGAACATGTCACCGCGCAACGAAGCCTTCATTCTGCAACCGGCTTCGGCCGAAGGCCCCGTCCAGACGGTAACCGGAAATACCGCCGACGATGTTTCCGACGTGCTTCCGGAACAATCCTCTCAGGAAATCAAGGTCTCCATCCTGCCCGGCTCCGTACACCAGATCGGTGACGAGGTGCAATTCCAGCTCACCAGCGCGGTCGATGGCTACCTGACCCTTTTCGACCTGACCGTCGAAGACGATCTGGTGCTTCTGTTCCCGACCGATGAGGATCGCTCCGCCGGCAAGACCGGTCGCATCCGTGCCAACTCCGCGCTCACGGTTCCCGACCCGTCCTACGGATTCAGCTTCGAGGCAGAGGCACCGGCGGGCAAGGGCAAGCTGCTGGCGATCGTGACCGAGGATCCGGTGGATCTGGAAAACCTTCTTGCTGCCAACGGTGAATTCGAGCCGATCGGTGACAAGATCGATTTCATGAAGGAACTTTCCGGCCGCCTCAACAAGGTCTGGACCGCGGACAACGCCAATCGCAGCGCCCGTTGGGCGGCCGGTTATCAGGATTATGAAATCCGGCAGTAATCCCTTGGAGGCTGGCACATGCAGGCCTCCAACTTCACTTTCAGGCATCGCAAACGAGCACTTTCCCGGACCTCGTTTGGTCAAAATCATCGAGGCGGCCGGCGCCCGCTTCACTCAGCAGTCGACGGTACCCATGTTGCTCAAATCCATCGTTTTCTGTCTTTCGCTGGTTTTCTCGGTTTCGCAGCTTTCTGCCGCCGAGATTACACAGCGTCCCGATCTCGCACCGCGATTGGCACAACTGAAACCGTTGTATCCGGGCAAAGGGTCTGCCGGCAGCGTCGTCAATGAACTGCAGGGAACGATATTCCTGATTTCCGGCGTCATCGAAAAAGGCGATCTGGAAAAGCTGAAGGCTGCTCTCGACGGCACCTGGGGCAAATACATCGTCTTCGACAGCCCCGGCGGCAGCTTTCTGGAAGGCATCCGCATCGGCCAGTATCTGCAATACAACGTCGGCTCGCAGGACCCGGATCTCAACGGTGTCTTCGTTCTCAACGGTAACGAGTGCCTGTCCGCCTGCGCTCTCGCCTTCACCCTGGCAGCTACCCCGCGCAACGCTGTTTATGGTGGCGATATCCGCTTTCTGGAAGCTGGCGCGGCACTCGGGTACCACATGGCATTCCTGCCGGACGAAAAGGCCAACCAGCTTGTTGCGGTCAAGGAAGCCATGAACCTGGCCTATGAAGTGACGCAGACCTACGTCAAGCTGATCAAGGGCGGCATTGCCCCGTCAATTCTGCTGCAGGAAGCCCTGTCCCACCGTACTGCCGACAGCTTCTTTTATCTGGCTGGCGGCATTCGGTCCTACGCGATGGGCCTGACGCCGGTTTCTGCCGGCACGATTGCCGACCCGATCAACAAGAGTGCCCTTTACATGGACACGGTTGGCGCCATGTGCACCCAGCTTTTCCAGGCCGACAATTCAATCAGGAAATCTGAAGTCGAATATGAATTCGGCGCAATTGACGGATCTGGCCCGAACCCGCAGGAAACCAAGCTGGAAGATCTGATCCAAGAGTTGGGGTCACGCCGTATCGCCGCCAGCCATAACGGCGTTGCTTATTGCACCGTAGAACTTTCCGAAGACGGCACCGTCGGCATGCGCATCACCTCCGGTTCGCTACCCTGTGCGAAGGGCGGGTATGACGCCCCCACATGGTGCGCAATGCCGGGGCCCTTCGACGATACCCTGCCGAAAGTGACCAACGCGCTGCTTGCCGACGCAGCCAGTTGCCACGGCGGCACGCTGACGACCGAATACGCCTACTGGACGAGCGATGTCATCGACTATGACATCGGCGAGGAAACACCGACCGCTCTCACGGACTGGAATTCGTGGGAGCGCACCATCGCGCGGGACGTCAACGTTCGCCGGAACCCTTCTCTCGACGCGGAAGCCGTTGGCCGGGTGCAGATCGGCGACAAGGTCAAGATTTCCGATTGCCGTATCGTCTCGGGGCCGCAAGGTGTCTGGTATCAACTGTCCACCGGCGGCTGGATCAGTGCCCGCTTCGTTTCCGAATTCGACCAGTTCACCCGTCCGGCAACAGAAGAAACCATGATAGGCCGATAAGGGCCTTGAACCCGTCAGCTCCCGGCAGGCAAGGCCTCTTCCTGCTTTGCCTTCAGGCTGCGGTTTTCACCTGTTCTGCTGCAGGAGACCCACCGACTGTCTGCTGCCGGGCGTCATAGCTTGTCAGCAGGCGGTCGGCAACACCGGCAGACAGCCAGATGGCGGTCAGGGTGATCCACGCCGTCAGCGCGAAGATGGAAGCTCCCGTGATACCGGCCCCGACGGCACAGCCGCCGGCAAGCATGCCGCCGAACCCCATGAGCGTTGCTCCGGTGAGGTAGCGCGCCATCGACTTGCCGCCTTCGAACCCCTGCAGGGCGAGTTCCCGCGTCACGAAAGCCGCCAGGAACGAGCCTAGAAAGACGCCGGGCACCAAGCCCACATCGAAATCAAGCAGATCGCCCGGTGGTGACAGAACCAGCATCAGGGCATCGGCGGACGGTCCGGTGAAGGTTACACCTTCCACCTGCACGGGGTCGAAAGCCTGCCGGGCCATGGCGGATGTGAACCACCAGGCCAGGGGAATTGCCAGCCCCGCGCCCGCTGCCGCCACCAGTTGCCAGACCTTCACCCTCGACCGCCAGGCAAAGACAAGCCCCGCCACCAGCCAGAGCGCCGTGAAACCAAGCGTCACGGATGTGCTCAGCCCCAGCATCTCGGTCAGATTGTTGCCGCCGATATCCCCTGTCGTCCAAAGACCTGCAAACCATTCGCGCACCGGTTTCAACAGGCCACGCAGGCTCGCCTGGGCGACGACGGCAAAGACAAGCCCGGACAATAATGCCCGCAGATTGCCGGTGGCCGAAAGCACCAGCAGACGGCTTGCGCATCCGCGTGCCAGCACCATGCCGGTGCCGAACATCAACCCGCCCAGCAAAGCTCCGGAGAGGCTTTGCGGCGATGCCAACTGGCGGGCTTCATTTGCCTGCACTTCGCCCAGGAGGATCAGCACTTGCGTGCACAGAACCGCCGCGGAAAAGGTCAGGAGCCAGACAGGCAACCGGTCCTTCGGCGCACCGCGCGAGAATTCCAGGCTGGCGGCGCGCAGGCAAAAGCGGCTTTGCTGGGCAAAGGCGCCAAAAAGGACGCCGACAACCAGCCCGCCGATTGCCAGCAACCAGGGCTCGGAAATTTCGTCCAGAAGAAATGTCAGGTCCATGGGCCCCTCCCGGGCACACTGCGTCCTCGATTGCCACCAGCTTGGTGCCCTTTCGCTTCAACGGGCATTGACCTCTCTCAATGAAACATAGATAAATTCAAAAGTTTGAATATGTGGAGGATGCCATGTCCGGGCAATTTCGGAAAGATCTGACGAGACGCAACGTTCTTGCCGGAGGCCTCGCGTTTGCGACCGCGGGTTTTGCCAGCCGGATAACGCCTGCCTTCGCAACCGCGAACCTGACCCTCGGCGCACACGACATCACCGTCTTTTCCGACGGTCATCTGACCCTGCCGATGAACTTCATTTTGCCAGAGCAAAGCGAAGAAGAGATCGCGGCGCTGCTGAAACCCCATGGCCTTGCCACGGACACTCTGACGCCGGATTGCAACATCACATTGCTCCGCACCGGCGACCGCATAGTCCTCTTCGACGTCGGATCAGGTGCCAATTTCCAGTCGACGGCAGGTGAGTTGCCGGACCACCTGGCGGAAGCCGGTATCGATCCGTCGGACATCACCGACATTGTCTTCACCCACGCCCACCCTGACCATCTTTGGGGCATCCTGGACGATTTCGACGATCCGCTTTACCCGGAAGCGCAGATCTGGATGCCACAGGCCGAATGGGACTACTGGCGCGCCGACGATACGCTGGCCAAGACGCCGGAGGAGCGCAAGAGTTTCGTGGTCGGGGCACAGGCACGTTTCGACGTGATCGAAGACCGGGTGAACATGATCAAGCCGGGCCAGGAAGTGCTTCCAGGCGTTGAGGCGGTCGACACGGCGGGTCACACTCCGGGGCACATGTCCTACATGCTGCACGGCGGATCCGAGAGCCTGCTGGTGGTGGGCGACGCGATTTCCAACACAGTGATTTCTTTCGAAAAACCCGGCTGGGCGTCCGGCTCCGATCAGGACCGCGAAATGGGCATTGCCACCCGCAAGGCGCTGCTCGACCGACTGGCGCAAGATGGCTCCCGCGTCATCGGTTACCACTTCCCCCACCCCGGTGGAGGACACGTGGAACGCACCGGCGATGCCTACAGTTTCGTCGCAGCCTGAACTGCTGGATGAAAGGTGCCTGTATCACTCCGCCGCCGAGTGATGGGCACTGCCCTGGTTGCGCTGGAAGGCGGCAAGGACGTTGCCTTCCACAAGCCAGGCAAGCCCGACCCGCGCACCGAGTGCCATGGATACCATCACGATGGGCGCGGAAATCGCCAGCGTGGAAAAGCCGGTAATGCCCTGCCCCACCGTGCAGCCCATGGAAAACACGCCGCCGACCCCCATCAGGGTGCCACCCAGAAGATGGCGGCCGAGTTCGCGTGCATCGTCGCACGCTTCCCAGCGGATATCCCGTTTCCACATGGCCGCGACCACGGCGCCGACCAGTGTACCGGCAATCAGACCGACACCATAGTCCGGCAAGGTCCCCGTATAGGTGATCAGCTGCATGATGGTGTCGCCGACCGGTACCACGAAGGATCCGGCCTCGATCTGGATCGGATCGAAGGAGCGTCCCGCAAGGAAGGTTGTCGCCCACCAGCCGAAGGCGATCACGCTGCCGATGACAACACCGGTTCCGATCTTGCTCCATTGCCGGCGATAGGACGCCGATTTGAAGATCCAGAACAGACCGGCCAAAGCGAGCACGATGGCAACCACACCCTGCAGCTTCATGCCCACCAGGGTCGAGACAATGTCGCCCATGGACTGGCTGCCGCTTGCGGTGAAGGAAACGGCAAGATCATCGACGATCGGCACCCGCACGATGCCGACGATGCCCCTTTGGGCTGCCAGTGCCGACAGGCCGATGACGGTCAGCACCACGAGCGCCCGCAGACTTCCGCCTCCCAGACGCAGAACCGCGCCGAAGCCGCAGGTGCCGACAAGCGCCATGCCGATGCCGAACATGAAGCCGCCGAGAATGGCGCCCGTCCAGGCAAATTCCGGTGACAGGTAAAAGGAGGCAGCCGTGTCGGCCATGCCGAAGGCGACGAGCAGCTGTGTGCCGATCAGTGCGGATACGGAAGCAAGCACCCAGGTCCTGAGCGCGCTGCTGTCGCCCGCGTACCAGTGCCTTTCCAAGGCCGACAGCGTGCAGAAGTGGTTTGACCTGGCAACGAACCCCAGCACGCACCCCGCGAGCACACCGAGAAGCGGTGTCAGCACCGCCGGATCGAGATTGACCATGCGCGTCCTACCCTCCGCCGGTTATTCCGGCCGCGTTTCCCGTACTCGCTCTTTCGGCGATTTTTCAAACCGTAGCAGGCAGCGAAATTTGCAGCAATCGATCTCGTTGCTGCATCGCACGCCCGTATGTTGCGTTACCTGCGATTATTTTTCAGGTGCACGCACGTCCTTGCAGAACAGCTCGTAAAGGCTCGAAATGATCGAACTCACCTCATCGTTCATGAGGCTGTAGTAGATCATCCGCCCGTCGCGCCGCGACTGCACAAGGCCTTCCAGGCGAAGCCGTGCAAGCTGCTGGGAAACCGCGGCCTGCGGCATTGTCAGGATCTCTTCGAGCTCGGAAACCGACTTTTCGCCTTCAGACAGCAGACACAGGATGACAAGGCGTACTTCGTGCGAAAGGGCCTTGAGCAGATCGCTCGCCTTCCGCGCCTGCTCCATCAGCAGGTCGAGGTCCTTCGCATCCAGGTTCTTGTCAAAGGCCGGCAGTATCATCCGGAACCCACACCCTTTTCAGCATTGCCATTGCAGCGCACAAAACCGCTTTTCAGATTCATGCCTCAACTTCAGCACCGGATCAACAGCATCACTTGCTCGTGTCCGGAAGCTTTCCCAACATATCGGTCAGCAGCGGCCAGAAGAAGTGCTCTCCCGGATAGCCGCGCAGACGGTCGATTTCAACGCCGTCGGCCACCAGAATGAAGGTTGGCGTCATCCGCTCTTTCGGTATGCCGGCCAGGTCCTGCGGCCAGGCGTCGGTAATATCGACGCGGCGCAACGGCGCTTGCCGGCCTTCCGACGTCTTCGGATAGGCGATGCCGATTTCCTCGTTCCAGCGTTTGCACCAGACACACCCCGGCTGCACAAGCATGACCAGCTCGGCACTCCAGGCGGGCAACGCCTGAAACAGGCCGGAAACCAACACTCCGGCAAGGATCATCGCACGTGTCGCGACGGACATTTTGCAGTCTCCACATTTCTTCCATTGCAATATATAGGAACTTTTGAATATTTTAAAGCAACCGAAGATCGAGTTTCTCTGGGAGGAAATGAATGCTCGATGTTTCTCTGGGCGCTGCCTTTCTGGCAGGTCTGCTTTCATTCATTTCGCCTTGTGTCTTGCCGATTGTGCCGCCCTACCTGTGTTACCTGGCCGGTGTCAGCGTCGATGAACTGAAGGGCGACACGGCCACGGCCGAAACGGGTCGCCGGGTGATTCTGGCGGCGATCGCCTTCGTGCTCGGCTTTTCGCTCGTCTTTGTCGCCCTCGGTGCAACGGCCAGCGTCATCGGCCAGTCGATCGCCCGCTACTACGATATCCTGTCTTATGTTGCAGGCGCGATCATCATCGTCATGGGCCTGCATTTTCTCGGTGTCTTTCGCATCGGGCTCCTGTTCCGCGAAGCCCGCATTCATGTGGAACGCAAGCCCGCGGGTCTGGTTGGAGCCTTCGTCATGGGCCTGGCGTTCGCGTTCGGCTGGACACCGTGCGTCGGCCCGGTTCTGGCGGCAATCCTGTTCGTTGCCGGATCGTCGGACACCACCTGGCACGGCGCCGGACTGCTTGCGGTCTATGCACTCGGCATCGGTCTGCCTTTCATCCTGGCGGCAGCATTTGCCAGCCGGTTCCTGAAACTGGCCGGCCGTTTCCGCAAACACATGGGCACGGTGGAAAAGATCATGGGCGGCCTCCTGGTGCTCACCGGCCTGCTGTTCATCACCGGGCAAATGTCGGCAATCGCCTTCTGGCTACTCGAAACTTTCCCGGTTTTCTCACAAATCGGCTGACCGGCCATTTCCGGTCCAGGGAGGACAATGACATGCGTATCTGGAAACAATTGGTGCTGGCAGTCGAGCTCTTGGCGGCCCTGACCACAACGGCGCTCGCCGCAACGCTCGGCGACGATGGCCTGCACAAGCAGCCCTGGTTCACCGTAACCTTCCGCGACATAGGCGAAGACATTGAAACCGCGGCAGGAGAAGGCAAGCGCCTTGCAATCATCTTTGAACAACGTGGCTGCATCTATTGCCGCCAGATGCACGAAAAGATCCTCTCCGACCCGGAAGTGACCGACTACATCAAAGAGAACTTCATGGTCGTGCAATACAACATGTTCGGCGACGAGGAAGTGATCGACCTGGACGGCGAAGAACTGACCGAAAAGACCGCCGCGCGCAAATGGGGCTATGTCTTCACACCCACAATCGTGTTCCTGCCGGAAGAGGTTCCGAGCGAGGGAACCGTGTCGGAAGTGGCCGTTGCGACGATGCCTGGCGCCTTCGGCAAGTGGACCTTCCTGAACATGTTTCGCTGGGTTCAGGAAAAAGGCTACGAAGGCGACGAGCATTTCCAGAAGTATCATGCCCGCATAATCAACGAGTTGCGCGAAAAAGGCCGCCTCGACGCGGAATAGGAAGAGCGGATAAAACAGGTTTATGCCGGATACGGCAAAAGGCCTATTGCATAACATATGCAAAAAATCATATCTTTTAATATGAGGAGGACAGGCAGGCTGGGGAATCGGACCTGCCGAAGGAACGCAAACGGCACCACAGCCGGCCGTTCCGCACTGAGGAGGAAAGCCGACACAATGTTCAAGGGCGCGACACATTTCAGCCTGCCGGCGGCCTTTGCCGGCCTAGCCGTCCTGGCCGCTTCCGCAGCGACCGCCGGAACGGTTGCTCCGGACAGCGTTCCCATCGTCGATATGGAACTGTCCGAATCCCTGACGGGCGTTCAGGGAGACCCGCAGGCCGGACGCGAAGCCTTCGCCGACCGCAAGAAGGGCAACTGCCTGGCTTGCCATGCCAATGCCGATCTCAGCGACCAGCTGTTCCACGGCGAAGTCGGCCCCGTCCTCGACGGTGCCGCCGACCGCTGGAGCGAGGCGCAACTGCGCGCCATCGTGGTCAACAGCAAGGACGTCTTCGGCGAACAGACCATCATGCCCGGTTTCTACACCCTGAAGGTGGGCATCAACGTCGACGAGGAATTCGCCGGCAAAACCATCCTGTCAGCGCAAGAGGTAGAGGACGTCGTCGCCTATCTCATGACGCTGAAAGAGAATTGATCTCGGGTTTCAAGGAGCAAGAGATGAGCTTTACAAGACGCCAGGTGTTTGGTCTCACGATCGGAGCCGCTGCATTCGTGGCCGCCGGATCGCGGGTTTCCTTCGCCGCAACCGACCAGACCGAAGAGGCCATCAAGGCCTTCACCGGCGGAGCAGATCCCAAGGAGGGAACAGTTTCCCTCGACACGCCGGAAATTGCCGAGAACGGCAACACGGTGCCGGTCGGCGTATCCGTCGACAGCCCGATGACGGCAGACAGCTTCGTTGAATCTGTCCTGATCCTGGCCGACGGCAACCCCAACCCGGCTGTTGCGACGTTCCACTTCACTGCCATGAGCGGTGTTGCCGAAGCCAAGACCCGCATCCGGCTCGCCAAGACGCAGAACGTCATCGCGGTCGCCAAGATGAACGATGGCTCCACCTTCATCGACCGCAAGGAAGTGAAAGTCACCATCGGCGGCTGCGGCGGCTAATCCGCAACAGCGCAAGCGGCTTGTCCGCAGGACCGGCACCGGCCTTTAGCCGAACCGCCGCCCGGCAAGCAGATCAGGGATACGAAGGAACCAAATCATGGCAGATCCGAAACCGCGCGTGAAAGTGCCCAAGAAGGCAGCTGCGGGCGAAGTCATCACCATCAAGACGCTTATCAGCCACCCGATGGAATCCGGTCAGCGCAAGGACAAGGAGGGCAACCTCGTTCCGCGCCAGATCATCAACAAGTTCACCTGCGAGTTCAACGGACAGGTGGTGTTTTCCTGTGACATGGACCCGGCCGTCTCGGCGAACCCCTACATGGAGTTCAGCGCCAAGGTGAATGAAACCGGCACGTTCAAGTTCACCTGGGTCGATGACGACGGCAGCGTCTACGAATCCGAGAACAAGATCACTGTTGAATAGGCGGCGGCCCTGCATCCGCGGCTGTGACGTCCGCATGGACTGAAAAGCCCGGGACAGGGTGCATCGAGAGTGTCGGGACATCGTATCTGCAGTCGGTTGAAGGCAGGATGTTCCAGGGATCGCTCAAATCGGGAGGAGACGATTTGGCCAATAGAACGAAACGCATAGCCACCATGTTCGCAGTAACGATGGTCGGCACAAGCGCAAGCCTGGCCGGGGGGCCGGTTGACGAAAAGCTCGTTATCGACGGGGAAGTGGAGATCATGACCCGCGTACCGGCGCCGGAAGGGCACCCGTTCGACGAACTGATCTCGGGCTGGCACTACCGCACGGAAGAAACGCGTGATCTGGAGGCCGACAGCTTCCAGAACCCGGGTATGCTCTATGTGGAGCGCGGCGAGGAAATCTGGAACACCGTGGACGGTGCTGCTGGCAAGTCCTGCGCCTCCTGCCACGAGGATTCCGACGAGTTCCTCAAGGGTCTCGGCGCCAGCTATCCCAAGTGGAATGAGGACGCCGGCAAGCCGTTCAACATCGAGCTTCAGATCAACCAGTGCCGTGAACAGAACATGCAGGCAGAGCCCTACAAGTTCGACGCGGCCGATCAGAAGGCTCTGACGACCTACATCAAGCACCAGTCGCTTGGCATGCCGATGAAAGTCGATCTGAGCGAAGGCGAAATGCAGACCTGGTGGGACAAGGGCAAGGAGCTCTACTACACCCGCACGGGTCAGCTGAACCTGTCCTGTGCCACCTGCCACGAGAACTACAACGGCAACTACATCCGGGCTGACCACCTCAGCCAGGGCAGCGTCAACGGGTTCCCGACCTATCGTCTGAAGCAGGCGGACCTTGTCTCCCTGCACAACCGCTTCCGCGGATGTATCCGCGATACGCGGGCAGCCTTCCCGGCCGCCTTCTCCGATGAGCTGATGGCTCTGGAGGTCTATGTGACCTGGCGTGGCTCGGGGCTCGGCATCGAAACCCCGGCGGTTCGCCAGTAGGCTGACCGTTTAAACTCCGGCGCGGTCGCAGCCACCGCGCCGGTTTCTTTCCTGTCGCCGGCGAATTCCCGCCCGGCCAGCAGGCGGAAACAGAGGGCTGAAAACATCAATGTCCCGAACGTGGGATAACCGGGGTGCACGGCGTCGCCGTGCCTCAACGGGAAAACTGTGCAACCGGCCGGACATCGGCCGTTGGTTTGGAGTAACTGAGGATGTTCTCAAGACGTGAGTTCCTGATGGCGGCAACCGCGACAAGTGCCTTGCTCGGATCGGGCATGGCAGGATCGTGGTCGCGGCTGATGGCCCAGCAAGCCCTGACGGAAGACCAGCTCCTGGGGATGGACCCGAAAGGCAAGCTCACGCTGGTGCATATCACCGACATCCACGCCCAGCTGAAGCCGATCTACTTTCGCGAACCATCCATCAACCTGGGCATCGGCGACGTCAACGGCAAACCTCCACACGTGACCGGTGCCGATTTCCTGAAGCTCTACAACATCGAGGCCGGGTCGCCGGATGCCTATGCGCTGACCTCGGAAGACTTCGTCTCCCTTGCCAGGAGCTATGGCAAGATGGGCGGCATGGACCGGGTCGCGACCGTGATCAAGCGCATTCGCGCCGAACGCGGTGCCGACAACGTTCTCCTGCTGGATGGCGGCGACACCTGGCAGGGCAGCTACACATCGAATGTGACCGAGGGCGAAGACATGATCACGATCATGAACTCGCTGGATCCGGACGCCATGACCGGCCACTGGGAATTCACCTATGGCACCGACCGGGTGCAGGAAGTCATCGACAGCCTGCCCTTCGCCTTCCTCGGCTCCAACATCTACGACAACGAATGGGACGAGCCCGCCTTCGAGGCCTGGAAGATGTTCGAACGTGGCGGGTCCAAGGTCGCCGTCATCGGTCAGGCTTTCCCGTATACGCCGATTGCCAACCCGCGCTGGATGATCCCCGGCTGGTCCTTCGGCATCCGCGAGGAAGACATTGCCAAACATGTGACCGAGGCTCGTGACGAGGGCGCTGAAATTGTTGTGCTGCTGTCGCACAACGGCTTTGACGTCGACCGGAAGCTCGCCTCGCGCGTTGACGGCATCGATGTCATCCTGACGGGCCACACGCACGACGCCCTGCCGGAACCGGTCATCGTCAACAACACGCTGGTGATCGCCTCCGGCTCCAACGGCAAGTTTGTCTCCCGGGTCGATCTCGACGTTCAGGACGGCAAGCTGGCCGGGTATGCCTATCGCCTGATCCCGATCTTCTCCGACGTCATCACGCCAGATGCGGACATGGCTGCGCTCATCGATGAGGTTCGCGCGCCTTACGAAGCGGACCTCGCCCGCGTTCTCGGCAAGACCGAGAACCTCCTGTATCGGCGCGGCAACTTCAACGGCACCTTCGACGATCTGATCTGCCAGGCACTCCTGACCGAACGCGACGCCGAAATTGCCCTCTCACCCGGCTTCCGCTGGGGGACATCGCTTCTGCCGGGCCAGGACATTACCTTCGAGGATGTCCATAACGCCTGCGCCATGACCTATCCGGCCGCTTACCGTTCATCGATGACGGGCCAGATGCTGAAGGACATTCTGGAGGATGTCGGCGACAACCTCTTCAACAAGGACCCCTACTACCAGCAGGGTGGTGACATGGTCCGCGTTGGCGGCATGGGCTACACCATCGATCCCGGCAAGGAAATCGGCGAGCGCATCTCGGGCATGACCCTGCTCGCCACCGGCGAAGCTATCGACCCCGCCAGGGAATATGTCGTTGCCGGCTGGGCTTCGGTCAACGAGGGCACGGAAGGCCCGCCCATCTCCGAAGTCGTTGAAGCCTATCTCACAAGCAATCCCGTGGTCAGCCTGCCGGACAACCAGTCCGTCAAGCTGGCAGGATGACGCCTTTTCTTCAGAGATCCTGAGGACACGATCATGACTGACAAAACCAACTCCAAGACGCCGGGTCTTTCCAGGCGCTCCCTCTTGAAAGCAGGCTTCGCCGCAGGCGCCGTTGCAGGCACGGCTGGTGCCGCGCGCGCGGCCGGCGATCCATTGATAACCGAGATACAGGACTGGAACCGATACCTCGGTGACGGTGTGCAGGCGCGCCCTTATGGCACGCCGTCGGAATACGAGGCCAATGTGGTCCGCCGCGACGTGGAGTGGCTGACGGCCTCCACCGAGAGTTCGGTGAACTTCACACCGCTGCACGAGCTGGACGGCATCATCACGCCCAACGGCCTGTGTTTCGAGCGCCACCACGGCGGCATTGCCGACATCAATCCTGCAGATCATCGGTTGATGATCAACGGTCTGGTCGACAGCCCCCTCGTCTTCACCATGGAAGACCTGAAGCGCTTCCCGCGTGAGAACCGGGTCTACTTCCTGGAATGTGCCGCCAACTCCGGCATGGAGTGGCGTGGCTCCCAGCTCAACGGCTGTCAGTACACCCACGGCATGGTTCACTGCGTGATGTACACCGGCGTGCCGCTGAAACTGATCCTGGAAGAGGCAGGCCTGAAGACCAATGCCAAATGGGTGATGCCGGAAGGCGCCGATGCCTCGGCCATGACCCGGTCCATCCCGATGGAAAAGGCCCTCGACGACTGCCTGGTCGCCTTCAAGATGAACGGCGAGGCTCTGCGTCCCGAACAGGGTTATCCGCTGCGTCTGGTCGTGCCCGGCTGGGAAGGCAACATGTGGGTGAAATGGCTACGCCGGATCGAAGTCGGCGACGAACCCTGGCACCAGCGCGAGGAAACATCCAAATACACGGACCTTCTTGAGAACGGCAAGGCCCGCCGCTTCACCTGGGTGATGGATCCCAAGTCCGTCATCACCTCACCGAGCCCGCAGGCCCCGATCAGCCACGGCAAGGGACCGATGGTCATCTCCGGTGTCGCCTGGTCCGGCAACGGACGGATCAAGCGGGTGGATGTGTCGCTTGATGGCGGCCGGAACTGGAAAACCGCCCGCCTCGACGGCCCGAGCCTGTCGAAAGCCATGCATCGCTTCTACCTGGACATCGACTGGGACGGCTCGGACATGCTGATCCAGTCCCGCGCGATGGACGAGCACGGCTTCTTCCAGCCGACCAAGAACGAGCTGCGTGCCGCCCGCGGCGAAAACTCGATCTACCACAACAACGGCATCCAGACCTGGTATGTCAAAGCAGACGGAATGGTGGAAAATGTCGAAGTTTCTTAAAGCCCTCAGCCTAGGAACCGTGCTCGCCACCCTGCCCCTGCTTGCCGCGACGGCCCAGGCGGGAGATGCAGGAAAAGGCGAGAAGGTCTTCAAGAAATGCACTGCCTGCCACGCGGTCGGGGAAGGCGCAAAGAACAAGGTCGGTCCGGAACTGAACGAGATTTTCGGCCGTACCGCAGGATCGCTTGAGGACTACAAGTATTCCAAGGCGATGATCGAGGCCGGTGGTGGCGGGCTCGTCTGGGACGAGGCAACACTGACGACCTATCTGACCAAGCCCAAGGACATGGTCAAAGGCACCAAGATGGCCTTTGCCGGTCTGAAGAAGCAGGAAGACCTGGACAACGTGATTGCCTATCTGGCCACCTTCTCCAGTGCTGCTGCTCCCGCCGACCAGCAGGGCGCCGCAGAACCTTTGGCCACTGAAACAGAAACCGCCAACGCCGACACGGCAGCGGAGGCTCCAGCCGTACCAGTGTCCGAAGTCCGTGAAGGTGGCATCTTCGGTCTTGGCCGTGTGGCGACGGACGACGAGGTCGCCGCGTGGGACATCGACGTTCGCCCAGACGGCAGCGGCTTGCCGGAGGGCTCCGGTACGGTGGCCGATGGCGAAGTGCTGTTCACGGACAACTGCGCCGTCTGTCATGGTGACTTCGGCGAAGGTGTCGGCCGCTGGCCGGTTCTGGCCGGTGGCCAGGACACCCTGACCGAGGAACGCCCGGAAAAGACCATCGGCTCCTACTGGCCGTATCTGTCCACGGTCTACGACTATGTCCGCCGCGCCATGCCCTACGGCAACGCCCGTTCCCTGTCGGATGACGACGTTTACGCGTTGACGGCCTATCTCCTTTACCTGAACGACATCGTCGAGGACGAGGACTTCGAATTGTCGAAAGACAACTTCCTGGAGATCCGTCTTCCCAACGAGGAAAACTTCATCGCTGACGATCGCGCCGAAGAGCCGCATTATGCTGCCAAGGCCGAACCCTGCATGAGCGACTGCAAGGACAGCGCGGTCGAGATCACCATGCGCGCCCGTATTCTCGACGTGACCCCGGGATCCGTCGACGACGACGAGGCCTCCGGCATGGGAGGCGTCGACTGACATCGTTTTGCGGCAGCGGCCCGTGAAAGAAAGGCCGCCCGCGCAAGGCCGCCGCAGGATATCCTGCGGCGTTAGGAGGAGGAAACGATGGGAATGTTTTCAAGACTGGCAGTGGCCACTTCGGCCCTGCTGATGCTTGGCTCTGCCGTATTGGCAGGCGACGGCATTCACAAACTTGCCCTGCAGATCAGCGACAATGATCCGCAGAAGATGAACACCGTCTTGAACGTCGCGTCCAATGTGGCGCGCCACTACTCTGAAATCGGCGAGGAGGCCGATATCAAGATTGTTGCCTTCAATGCGGGCCTGCACATGTTCCGGGCGGATACGTCTCCCGTTTCGGACCGCATGAAATCCTTCGTGGAAAGCATGCCGAATGTCGCCTTCGAGGCTTGCGACAACACCCGCCAGGCCATGGCCAGGAAGGAAGGCAAGGACATCGAGTTTCTGGAAGGTGTCGAAGTTGTTCCCGCTGGTGCCGTCACTCTGATGGAGCTGGACGAAGACGGCTACACCATCCTGCGGCCCTAGACAGTCACAAGACCCGCCGTGCGGACAGTTGCAAGGTCCGTACGGCTTCGTCCCTTTCGGCATGTAGCCCGCCGGAACGCCCGGCTTTTGCATTTCCGCAATCAATTGTCAGCCGTTGCAGATCTTTCTTTTGCACGAAGCATTCGCGTCCGGCATCGGACGGACTTGCTTTCCCCTGTCCTTCTGCCTCAAATGGGAACCAGCAGCAGTTCTAGGCGTTTTGATGGATTGCCAATGGAGATGCCATTTGAATGACCGAAACAGTCCCGTTTCAAACCAATTGCCAAACCTGCCCCCTGAGACGGAAATCCGTATTCCGCTCGCTGGAAGACAAGGAACTGGACTTCATTTCGGATTTCAAGACCGGTGAACTGATGGTCGAAGCCGGAGCGACCATTGTTCAGGAAGAGAACAAGAGCCCGCATCTCTACACCATTCTGGATGGGTGGGCGTTTCGTCACAAGGCTTTGGCGGACGGCCGACGGCAGGTACTGAACTTTGCCCTTCCGGGCGATCTTGTCGGCCTTCAGCTTGCCGTCCTGAACGAGATGCAGCACACGGTCACTGCCCTTACCGACACCACCTTGTGCGTCTTTCAGCGCGACAGGGTCTGGTCGATCTTCAAGGACTACCCGAGCCTCGCCTTTTCAATGACCTGGATCGCAGCCCGCGAGGAACAGATCCTGGACGGGCACATCATCAGCCTGGGTCAACGTTCTGCCCTGGAACGGCTCGCCTATCTCATCCTGCATCTATACGACCGCGCGGAAACCATCGGCTATGCGAGCAATCAGGCGCTGGATGCACCGTTTTCCCAAAGCCACCTGTCTGATGCGCTTGGCATCACACCGGTTCACACCAGCCGCACGCTCCGCAAGCTTCAGGAAAAGGGGCTGATCAGCTGGGCCAAGGACCGCATCCGGATCCTGGACAGGGATGCTCTGGAAAAACTTGCCTCATACGAGAGCATGGCCGATGAGTGCCGCCCGCTCATCTGAGCGGCGGCCGACATCTTCACGTTTGCTTGAAAGGCATCTTCCAGCGATAACGAGCGCGTCAGATCAGGGCGCCGATCTGGGCTTTTGTGTAGGGCTTGCTCAGGACCACCTGCCCCTCGAACGCCGCGGGCAGCGGGTCGAGATCGCTGTAACCGCTGGCGAAGATGAACTTCGTCCCCTTTTCCAGCAGCTGGCTGGCGAAAGCCAGGCTGGTATCGTCGCCGATCTTCACATCCAGAATGGCAAAGCTGAACAGCTGAGCTGCCAGTGTTTCCGCCGCTTCCGCAAGATTTGCGAGCGTCTGTACCGGCGAGAACCCGAGCTCTTCCAGCATCATCTGCGTATCGAGCGCGATGATCGGGTTGTCTTCGACAACCAAGGCAGCGCCGCGCGTTGCCAGCACGGCAATAGTGGGTTCCATTGTCACGAGGGTTCTCATCGTCAGACTTGTTGACTGTCCGCACGATGACACGAAATCAATCGCTCCGCATTAACATAAGTTATCGCTGCAGTTAATTTTCCACTTCGATCTCAACCTCCTCCTTTATCGAAAAGAGGCGTGAAACCTTTTCTTAACTCGGGAGTTTACTAGGCGGAGGTAGACACCATGTTCACGCATCGCAAACGAATTCCGACCAACGCCCCTACGGCAATCGCCGTTGCCGCCCTTCTGGCTTCCAGCCTGATTGTGGCAGAACCCCTTTTCACCAACGAAGCCGACGCGGAAACCGCTCACAACAGCAACATGCCCGCACCGGTAGAAGTTGAACAGAAGGCCGCTCCCAAAGGCGACCTGAAGGTTGAGCTTGCCGACGTGCATGGCCGCCCGATGCGCTGCGTATCTGGCACGCGCGTAACCACCTGTACCGGCTGGCCGATTTCCCACGGCATGCTGGCATTCAATACCGAGTAAAGAGTTCATGACGCAAAATCGTTGAAAAGCCGCCTTTTTCAGGCGGCTTTTATTTTGCCTTGATCCGTGGCGAACGACACACGACCCCGCTGGAAGGGCCCCACCCGGCAAGCATTTTGGCAACTGACAAATTGTCCGTATCACCTGATGGAACCTGGAACAGGTGCCACCCTCACCCACGGCGTCGGACAATTGCAGCCTGGGTGCCACCTTCCATCCGCTCCTGAAAGAAGAAACTCGCGACAACGTTGAACCCGCGGGCATTGGAACGCCGGCACGGGTGGCCTTTGTCATGTCCGCGGGTTCGCAGGATTGCAATTGTCAGTGAGATGCGCCGGCCTCGGGCTCAGGTTCGGAACGCCCGGGCTCTTCGGACTGAGCTGTGTTGTTGATGATCTCCAGCACACTGACCACAACCAGCAGCAACGGCACGGCTATGAATCCGCCGATCGGTCCCCACAGCCAGATCCAGAAGGCAATTGCCAGGAAAACCGCAAAGGGGTTCAGCGTCATCGTCCGGCCGAGAACGGTTGGTGTGACGAACTGCGCTTCGATCAGGTTGAGAACCAGATAGGCCAGCGGCGGCGTCAGGATCTCCACCGCCGTGTATCCCGTCGCAAGTCCGATGCCGCTCATCACCAGGACCATGATCGCCGGCCCCAGATAGACGACGTAGTTCAAGACGCCGGCCAGCATTCCCCACAACAGCGGCGAGGGAACATCGAGCAGCCACATGGTCAGCGCCACGGCCACGCCGAGCCCCGCGTTGATAACGCTGATGGAGATGAGATAGGTAGAAAGGCGCGCTTCGATCGTCCGAAACGCTGTCACGATGCAGCGCCTGCCTTCACTGTCGGGAGACAACTGGAGCGCCGCCCTGCGCAGATGCGGGCGTGTCAGCAGAAAGAAATAGAGACTTGCCAGGAACAGGACCACCTGGGCCATGAAGGCCGGTGCGAAATAGAAAACGCTTTCTACAGCGGAATTGTCGTCGACACTCACCTGCATGCCGCCCTTCTGGCCCATGGCACTGCGAAGGTCTTCCTGCAGGCTCGCGACAGAGGAAAAGAACCCCTGCCAGCTGACCAGCTGCGCCTGCAGCCGTGACCAGATGAGCGGAAGCCTGTCGAGCCAGTCCGACAGCGGCACGACGAAAGCCGCCCCGGCGGTCAGGATCAGCGCAATAAAGACGAGCACCATCCCCCCTGCGGAGAGCCAGCTCGGCACGCCCACGCGAGACAATCTTTCCATGGGAAGTCCGAAGATCGTGCCGACAACCACCGACAGGAAAACCGGTGCGAAAAACACTTGGGCAAGATCAAGGGAAGCAATCACCACGATGCCACACAGGATGGCCGCCGAGTAGCGGACAACCGGGTCCGATCTGACAGCCTCGCCCACTGTTACGGGGGGAACAAGTCCTGTTACTGCGGGTCGGTCTGGCTGCGCTGTCATCACTGTTTGCTCCGGTGGCCGGCAAGAAGGCGCGGCAATGGGTTAGCCGCGCTCTTCGTCACCTCGTGCCTGCGCTGCCAGAAAGGCCAGACCGCCCAAAGCGGCGGTGATCATCAGGCCTTTTGATTTTGTGAGCTGTGGCAGAACGGAAATGGCAGCAGCCAGGCCCAGGCGCTGCGCGGCCTGACTATGCGCCTTGCGTCTTCGGTCCTTGTGCTTCAGGAAGCTGAGCACCGCCACGAAGACCAGTCCCGTTACGGCCATGAAGACGGCAATCAGCAAAGCCGCCATCGCAGGGCCGAACACCGGCGCCAGAAAGGCGCCGGCTGCCACCACGCCGGCCACATAGGCTGTCGCGAAACAGACTGCCGCAATGCCGCCCAAAACGGCATTGCGCTTGGCACGGTGAACCATGCCATTGAAGTCTCGCGAAACAGCCCCGAAGGCCAGCGGTAGGGCGCGCAGGAGCATCAGCGGCGCACCAGCGCTGCAATCAGGAAGCCGACACCGGCAGCAATGCCGATCGACTGCAGCGGACGACGGCGCACTTCAGCAACGAAGGCGCGTTCGTAATTCTGCAGCTCAGCAGACAGATCGCTCAGGGCGTCCTGGGACAATTTGGTCAGATCCTGCCCTGCTTCGGCGGCCCTGGTCTTGTATTCATCCGTCTTGCCCGCGCCGTACTTCTTCAAGGAGCCGGCGAGAGAGGCAATATCGCCGCGAATGCGTTCGATGTTTTCCTCGATCTCACGAGCGCTAACGGTGTCATTGGCAGGATTGGCGGTCGATGCCGTGGCAGTCTTCGCAGTTGCCATCTTGTCGCTCCTGTTTTCAATTGCGTGAAGCCCTGATGACGGGAGACACGCATCGCGTGAATGGGATCAAGCCCGGAATTCGGACACTTGGACACCGCGCTGAACCAAATTGCGCGGTCTGGCTTGTAAACGGCCTTGCGCTCATTTGGTTCCAGACAACTCAACATGAATTGTTGCAGCGGCGTCTTCACGGCTGCCTGTCAGCCGCGCAAGGCCTCGATCAGATCGGATTTGTTCATTGAAGACCTGCCGCTGATGTCGAGCTCCTGCGCCCGTTCATAAAGCGCATCCCTGGTCCAGGCTTCATAAGGTGCGGCCTTGCCACCCTTGCGCGACGGCGCCTGGTGGTCGTTTGCCTGCGCATTGGCAATTCTCGCCGACTTTTCCTTGCTGTAGCCCTTGTCGCGCAGGGCGTCGTAGGTGTCTTCGTTCTTGATGCTGGAGCTGTTTTTGGAAGCCATGGCCGTGTCCTTTCATTTGCTGTTCCGCTGTTTTCAAAAACAACCTCAAATGAAAACGCCATCTCGCGCGGGATTGTTCCAATATCATTTCAATGAAAGGACTGGATAGAGAACTTTATAACGACGAGATAAAAATGAAATATGCCGCCCGGAAGCTCAGACTTATAAAAAATACAAATGCTATTCTTGAAATAATTTCAGATCACATTTTCCATACTGTCAAAAATCGAAATATTTTCAAAAACATGGAACTGAGGACGAGCTGAAGACTTTTCCTATCGAACGTCCGGGCCACGCTCTTGTCAGCAGCACACCCGGACACATCGATCGCCAATCGAAAGCACGAAAGGAAGAACTATGTCGACGTCTCAGGTTCTGAACATCGAAACCCCGAAGGTCGACCCGATCAAGACGGGTGTTTCTGCCGAGGTGCGCGAACAACTGGCGAAGCATCTCTCGGTCATCCTGGCCGAAACCTACATGCTCACGGTGAAATCGCACCTTTACCACTGGAACGTCGTTGGACCGCTGTTCAAGTCGATCCACGACCTCACCGAAGAGCACTATGAAAATCTCTTTGCCGCGACAGACGACCTTGCCGAGCGCATTCGTGCCCTTGGACATAGGGCACCGGTCAATGTCGACGAAGGCAAATTGAACCTGACCGTCAGCCTGCCGGCCGGCGGCATGCCCAATGCCTTCGAAATGATCGAGGATCTGGTTCGCAGTCATGAAATGATCGCTGCCGAAATGCGCGACATGGCAGCCTACGCCGGCGACAATAGCGACCCGGTGACAGAAGATCTTCTGACCCAGCGCATCACGTTCCACGACAAGGCAGCCTGGATGCTGAGGGCCGTCATTACCGAATGACCGTTCCTCACCCGCATCCCGGGTAACTTGCAAGACGACAAAGGTCCGTCTGCCGCAAGACGGCAGGCGGCCTTTGGCGTATGCACCAACTCAGTTTCAACCGTGTGATACCATGATCAGCGTATCGAAACGATTTGCCGGGTTCCGGACGCCTGCAAGCGTCCTGGAAGACCGGCACCTGTCGAAAGAGCAAAAGCGGACAGCCCTGCTAGCCTGGCGGGCCAGCCTGCGCAAGGCCCCCCAGGCGGTTTCTCGGGACGGCCGGTCTCCAGCCGAACTGATCGAAGAAATCGACGAGGCCCTGAAGGCGCTTCGCCGCGAAAAGGCTGCGCGCGGAAAAGGTTCGTAAAGCTTCGCTCGTCGCAGGACGTAACGCACCTCTCCCGGCCCTGCCTGCAGTTTACGGCACGGGCGCTCTAAGAACTTCTCTTCCTGACCGGAAACTCGATGACGCAACTCACGCCTTCCGGAGCGAAGTCGATGGTGACGTCGCCGTCGAGCGCCGGCCCCACCAAACGTTCCAGCAGCATTCGCCCGAAACCGTTGCGCCTTGGCGGCACAACTTCCGGACCGCCACTTTCCTTCCAGACCAGCCTGATCCTTCCGTCTACGGTCGTCCACGACACCGACAGTTTCCCCCCGAGCACTGACAAGGCGCCATATTTGGCGGCATTGGTCGTCAGCTCATGCAGGGCAAGGCCAAGGTTCTGGGCCGCATCCGCCGTAATCGAATGCGGATCGCCTTCGATCTCGATCTGCGGGCTCCCCGGGTCGATCGATTGCGCCAGATGCGCCAGCACAAGTTCTTTCAGGTCAGCGCCGTACCAGGACTGCGACACCAGAAGATCATGACTGGCCGCCATCGCCTGGAGCCGTGCGGCAAAACTTTCGACAAAATCCTCGGTGTTGTCCGAACGCGCCGCTGTCTGGCGTGCCATCGCCTGAATGACTGCAAGCAGGTTCTTGGAGCGATGCGTCAGTTCCCGCATGACGAGATGCATCTGGCGTTCGTTTTCCCGCTTGTGGGTCAGGTCGATGGAGATGCCGATCAGGCCGGTGATCCGGCCTTCCTTGTCGCGCGAAGGCTCCATGCGCATGTTGTAGCTGCGATTGACCCCGTTCATGTCCATGTCGAATTCGATGACGGCGCTTTCGCCTGTCTCGAGGACCTTCTTCTTAACCGGAATGAGTTTCAGCTGATCTTCTTCCGGAAACAGCTCATCATCGCTTTTGCCGATGAAGAAATCCGGTTTGAAACCGGGCGACGGATTGACGACATGAATATATTTCAGGTCCAGGTCCTGTTCGAACACGGTTGTAAGCGAACCGTCGAGCGCCTTTTCGAAACGCCGATTTGCCTCCGCGAGTTGACTTGCCAGCGAGGCGAGTCGGATCTCATAGAGATTCTTCTCGGTCATATCGATGGCCGTGCACAGCACACCATCAATTTCACCACTGCTGTCACGTGTCGGATGCACGATCAGGTCCAGCGAAATAGTTCCCGTTTCTTCACTGTCGAGCGCGAAGAAGGTAGATGCCGTCTCGCCGGTTTCCAGCACCTGGCGCTTGACCGGCTCCAGTTCCGCCGCGGTCTCTTCCGGCAGCAGATCCTGATCTGTACACCCGATGACGTCATCGGCTTCCTTGCCGAATCGCGGATTATGGATCCACGTGTAGCGCAGATCCTTGTCCTGGGTGAAAACGGAGATGTTGGATCCGGTCAACGCGGTCTCGAATCGCTCGTTGATCCGTCTTATCTCCCGCCGCGATCTGCCGACCTTGTCGGAAAGCTGGAGATTTTCAGCCTTCAGAACATCATTGGCCCGCTCCAGATCCTTGAGCGAGGGAATGGCCAGCAGCATCGGCCGCACCCGCCAGACAACCACTGCTGTTGCCACCGAGACAAGGGCTGTTACCAGCTTGATCAGACCTTGTGCGCCGTAGATCGGCCACCAGAGCGTTACCAGGGCTGTCAGATGGGTCAGCGCACACGCCAGAATGAAGGCGATGAACAGGTAACCGATCTTGCGGGAATTGCCTTGAATGTCCGGACGCTTGCGCAGAAACCCGAAGATCATCAGGGGAATGGCAATATAGGCCAACGCAATCAGGGCATCGGAGATTGCATGAATGGCCACGAGATCCGGACGCCAGAGCAGGCAGTATCCATGCGGCATGAAGGAGGCCGCACCAAACAGATAGGACACGATTTCAGACATTTCGAATTTGCTCCGTCATCCGGGCATGTAAACTTTCGCGGCCGTCCCGCATCGGAAAAGCCGCTCCCGCGCCGATGAGCCAGCAAACACTCGAAGCTGGCAGCAACCGCAATTCATTCGGAACCTTTGACCTCAGGAACCGTTTTCCAGATGTCAGAAAGACAAGGAGAAAACGACCGATGAATTGGGACCGGATTGAAGGAAACTGGAAAGAATTCAAAGGCAAGGCCATCACCCAATGGGGCAGGCTGACCGACGATGATGTGGATCGTGTTGCCGGCAAACGGACCGAACTCGCAGGTCTGATCCAGCAGAAATACGGCAAGACCCGTGAAGAAGCCGAGCGGGAAATCGATACTTGGATCTCGCGGCACTGATGGAAGAAGGCGGGCAGTGCCCGCCTCTTCCTCCCGCCTTGGGATCTGTCGTTATCGCGCACCGAAGGGCAGACGCCGAAAACGGCATCTTGCTTCGCTCTCGTGGAACGAATGCAGTGGAACACGCCCCCTGTGCTCATCACGCAGCGCTGCCCTCAGGCAGCGGCCACCTCTTCCGCCCCTTTGAAGAACAGCGCCTGGCTGATCCCCGCCTTCACCGTATTCGGATTGAACGGCTTGGTGATAAGGAACGTCGGCTCCGGCCGTTCGCCTGTCAGAAGACGCTCGGGGAACGACGTGATGAAGATGACCGGAACCGACATTTCGGCAAGAATATCCTTGACCGCATCAATGCCGGACGATCCGTCGGCAAGCTGGATATCGGCAAGCACAAGACCCGGGGTCTGCGCCTTTGCCGCTGCGATGGCATCGCTCGCTGTCCGGGCAACGCTGGTAACGCCATGACCGAGCGACTCAACGATCTGGATCAGATCCATGGAAATAAGCGGCTCGTCCTCGATGATAAGCACATCCGTCTTGGTCTGCCTGTCAATTTCCGCGATCGCATCCTGAACGAGCTGGGTCACTTCTTCTTCGCTACGCTCGATGATGAGGGCGGTCTCGGGAAGCGAAAACCCTTCCAGTGTGGACAACAACAGGGTCTGCCGGCTTTCGGCCGCCATGGTCGCAAGCCGCTGCTGAGCAGTCTGCTCGAAGATGGAAACCGTCCCGTCATGCGCGGTGGGCGGAACGACGCTTGCGTTCCAAAGGACATGGAAAAGCCGGTAAAGACCGATTTTCACGCCATGAGATGTATCGATAATGGTCTGATCTGCCACCAGCGCCTGCAGGCAGGCCCTGACATAGGCATCGCCACTTTTCTGACTTCCCGCCAGTGCTCTTGCATATCTACGCAGATACGGCAGGAGCGGCGCGATTTCTTCCGAAAGGCTCACGGACATAAATTAGTTCCTCAATAGTTGCCGCCTGAAAGCGGTCGAAGGGCCCGCATCAAGCGCACCCATAAGTCGGAAATGCATTCGGCAAAAAAAAGTTCCATACTCGAGGAACTTTTTTTTTGCCGCCGCGTTTACGTCGCAAATCAGCCTATCGTCGAAGACGCAAATATCGGGAATCTGCCATGGCAAGCAAGCTTAACCCAAGTCGGCCCAACGCCGGATTTGGTGTAATAACACCGGCCGCCGGAGCCAAGTCCAAAGAAGACTGGATCGGCAACCAGCTCAAGAAGGTTTACGACGAGGCCCTATCGGAAGACATACCGGATGACATGATGGACCTGCTGTCCGCCTTGGACGACAGAGGCTCTGACGAGGAGGCCGCCGAATGAACGTCGCAAAGTTCAAGAAGGATCTGGTCGACGCCATACCGCGATTGCGCGCCTTTGCCAGATCGATCAGTGGTGACCGCGACCGTGCGGACGATCTGGTCCAGGAAACTCTGGCAAAGGCGATCGCCAACAAAGACAAGTTCACCGAAGGTACCAACCTCACCGCCTGGCTGATTACCATTCTCCGTAACCAGTATTACTCCGTTGGCCGGAAGATGCAGCGCGAGGTCGCCGACCCTGACGGTGAACACGCCGCCAGCCTGGAAAGCAAACCGCAACAGGCAGGCCATCTGGAACTGAAGGATTTCCTGAGCGCCCTTCAGGTTCTTCCGGACGACCAGCGTGAAGCCCTTATCCTGATCGGTGCCAGCGGCTTTTCCTATGAAGAAGCAGCCGACATCCTCGGCGTGAAGGTCGGCACGGTCAAAAGCCGCGTCTCCCGTGCACGCCTTCGTCTGGATGACCTCATGAACGGGACCGAGAAATTTGAACGGTCCGAAATCGCCGCCGCCGAATCCGCCTCCCTGATCAGGGACGCTCTGTCCGTCTGATCATTCTCATCTACACCGGAACCTTTCCGCTTCTGCGTCCGTTACAGGCCGGCGCACTGCATCCGGTGTGATCAGGCAAGCCGGTTGGCGCACGACAGCTAACAATGACCGGCAGGGTTCCATCGTCGATGGAACCCTGCCGGTTTGAGGGGGAACGGGAATGGATCTGGCCTATCGGGAAAACGCCCGCGAACAAGCCCTCGTCCGTCTGGCCAAGGGCTTTCTGTTCATCCCCGTCTGCATCACACTTCTGGGGGCTGTCCTCGCATTCGCAGCCTTCCTGATCGATGACCTGCAACTCCTGACCGGTGTCTTCGACTTTTTCGGCTACAGCTCCATCAGCATCGATGGTGCCCGCTCGGTTCTGTCGACCATTGCCGGCGCGATGATGTCGGTCATCAGCCTTGTCTATTCCCTGACGCTGGTCGTATTCACACTCGCCGCGGGCAATATTTCGGCCCGCCTGCTGGAAACCTTCGCCAGCAACAGAACCACCCAGATTACCATCGGCCTTCTGGGCGCGACCTTCCTTTATTCCATGCTTGTCCTTTTCGGTGTCGACGACACCAAGGATCTCCGGTTTTCCGTCATCCTCTCGATAATCCTCGCCTCCAGCAGCTTTTTCTGGCTGGTCTATTTCGTCAACGACGTTGCCGGCCGTATCCGGGTCGACGCCGAAATCGGCCGCATTCATGCAGCGTTGCGATCCTCGATCGACGAGCTTCTGGCGCACGAACCGCGTGAAAAGCCGAATGACCGCGAGGAGATACCCGACCTGCCGGTCTGCACCTTCAAAGCCGCGCGCAGCGGCTACATCACCTTCATCGACAGCGAACGGCTGATAGACATCGCGAAGTCTCTCGACGGTTTCATCGAAGTGTCCGTCATTCCCGGAACCTACGTCATCGAAGGCATGCCGATCGCAAAGGTGCGCACGGAGGCCGAAGACCCTGATCTGAAGCCCTTGAACGGTACCTTCAAGATCGAAAAGGCCCGGGCTCCCGAAGGGGATATCCAGTTTTCGGTGCACCTGATGGTGGAGATCGCGCTGCGAGCGCTCTCCCCCGGCGTCAACGACAGCTACACCGCGATAAGCGCGATCGATCACCTGTCGGCCTCCGCCGCGCGGATCCTGCAGCGCGGCGCTCCCAGCTCGCTCATTACCGATGACGACGAGACCCCTCGACTGTGGTTGACGATCCTGGAAGTGCACGATCTCCTGGACACGGCGATCAGTCCGCTCAGGCAGGCTTCAAGAGGCAACATCCTGGTGCTCGACCACCTCATTTGCGCTTTGGAAAAGGCGTCCCTGGTCTGCCGCAAGGAGCACCTGCACCTTGTCTCGAGGCAGCTGTTCAATATAGCCCAGGATGCCGTTTTCTCGATCGAGAGCAGACCGGACAGACACCAAATCGCCCGCCGGCTCTGGACTGCCCGCAATACGCTGCGCATTCAGGCCGAAGCCCGCTAGCCACCGGATACCGGCAGGCGACTGAATCACCTAATTAATTGAACGAGGAAAGCGTTGTCTTGTCAGGCGTTTGACGTCGCCTGAATGCCTGTTGGGGAAGGCACAAAAAAGGGCGCCGAAGCGCCCGTTTTGTTCTCGTGTCAGACCCTGCGGCCTCTGATGGCATGTGCGACTGCCGAAATCAGGAACAGCGCAATGGCGACAAAGAAGATCAGTTTGGCAATGGAAACCGCAGTACCGGCAATACCGCCAAAACCAAGTACGGCTGCAACAATAGCAACCACCAAGAACAACAATGCCCAGGAAAGCATAGCAACCTCCGATATTTGAGATACGGAGATGAAACGTCTCGTTTTCGAAATCGTTCCAAATATTTTTGAAAATTATCTCGGAAACTTCAAGACCACCGCAGGGAACCTTCTTCGCGCCCGGCCGTTTCCGTCACAGTCACCAGCATCGGAGATCTGTCATGGAATATGGAATTGTCGGCCTGTTGATCCTCATCCTGGACGTCTACGCGATCATTCAGGTCCTCGGAAGCGGCTCCTCCACCGGGGCAAAGTTGCTTTGGGTTCTCGGGATCCTGATTTTCCCGGTCGTCGGCTTCATTGTCTGGCTGCTGGCCGGTCCGAAAAGCGCAGGCAAACTCGCCTGATTTTTCGCGTCACGGCTCAACGCCCCCCAGGCGCAGCCGTGACGCCTTCTCCCGGAACTTCCCGAAAGTTCAACCATTTACCTACTGCACTTTCAACTTTTCAGAACACGAAAGGGAGATGCTGAAATGCTTCGCCATCTACTCGCCACCACCGCAATCGTAGCTGCTATTTCAACGGCGGCTGTTGCCGGTGAGACCGCTGCGATGAAAGACGGCGGTCAGGCCGGTGCAAGTGATGACACCGGCGTATACGAATTCGAACTCCACACCCTTGCACCGGAAACGACCACCGGCATTCTCGCCACCAACATGGTCGGCAAGCCTGTGGTGACCAGCAGAAATGCTGAAGGGGAAGAAATCGGCGACATCAACGACGTGGTCTTCGGCCGCGACGGCTCCGTGCATGCGGTGATTGTCGGTGTCGGCGGTTTCCTCGGCATTGGCGAAAAGGAAGTCGCCCTCGATTTCGCCCGCCTCAACTTCGTGGCTGGTGAGGACAAACGGCTCATCGTCGTCAGTGACGTCTCGCGCCAGGAACTGGAAGCGGCAACCGCCTATGAACGCCCGGATTACATCCCGTACTGGATGACGACGGAAGGTGCGCGCGAGCAAATGGACAAGGTTACCGAAAACGCCAGGTCCACCTATGAGACCGTGCGCAAGGAGGCCATCGACCCGGCCAGGCAGCAGCTGGATGAAGCCATGTCCACCAGCTGGACTGAAGAAAAGACCGAGGTCGATGCAGCCAGCGTGTCCACGGACGAGCTGATCGATTCAACGGTCTACACCAACCAGGACACAAACATCGGTGAAGTCGCCGAGGTCCTGATCGGCAAGGACGGCAAGGCCCAGGCAGTTGTCATCGATGTCGGCGGTTTCCTTGGCTTCAACGCAAAGCCGGTTGCCGTTGCCTTCAACAGCCTGAAGATGTTCGAAACGGAGAACGGCGACCTTCTGGTCACCGCCCCCTTCACCAAGGAACAGCTTGAGAACGCGCAGACCTATGAGCCTGCCACCTACAAGGCCAATCCGGATGCGGTTCTGCTGAAAGGCTGAACGGCTGTCTGAAAGGCATCAATCAAACGGGTCGCTTCGGCGGCCCGTTTTTTTGCGTACCCAGAGGTCGTGGCTCTCCCTGCGAGGAGGAGCAGGCTTCAAGGCAGAAGAACAAAGGAAAACTGGCTCAAATCGGAGCTTCTTTTGTGCCGTGGACGGACGGATCACACGCCTGTCCTGATCTACGCTCCCCCGTTGTCCGTCACGAGGAGGCCTCCCGATTTCGGGACGAACTCATGGACAAGGTCGTCACGAGAAGCTCTCAGGCAAGCCAGTAAACGACGGTGGCGACCGCTGCCAAGGCCACCATCAGCCCCACCAGCGTCACGACGCCGTCGCGCACCAGCAACCCGAGACTCAGGAGCAGTATTGCCGAGCCGGGCAAGGCGACAGCAAAGGGCAGCAGGGTGGCGGGATAGACAAGAAGAGACAGAAAGATGCAAAACGCCGCGACGATCCGGCTCGCGGTTTCGCCGGCGAACATGGCCAGGCGTTGCCCGAGGTAACGGTCGGCGCGTTCGGCATAGGGGGTGAGCTTGTCGATGATCGACTTCACCTTCTGCTTGGGAAAACCGCGATTGCGCACGAAAGACGGCAACCAGATCGAGGTTCTGCCAAGCACAAGCTGTCCCGCCACCAGAAGCGTCAATGTTGTGAGAACAATCGGGACGCCTGGTATGGCCCCGATGGGAGATATCATCACAAGGGCCGGCAGAAACAGAAGAGGTCCCGCCGCACGGCTGCCAGAAGCATTCAACAGCGAACCGACGTCGGCGCGGCCTTCCTTTTCAATTTCGTCTTCCCAATTTGTAAGAACTTCCTTGATTGTCTCCGACTGACCTGTCGCCATCCAGGTATCCCTCCAGTTCGAATTATCGTCGGACGTCCGCACTCTTTTCAGCCAAATCCGCGTCCGGAAATGCAAAAAGGGCCGGCAAAGCCGACCCTTCTTGACGTTATGTCACTGTGTTCACTTGATCGCTTCCAGTGACATCCGACTGACGCCAACCGTGATGTTCGTGCCCGTCTGGCTTTCAACACTGAGCGGGTTCAGCGCAATCGACTTGTCGAAGCCGCCAATAAGGGCATTGGCCTTGATACCCGCACCGAGGCTCGCACCTGCGGTCACGCCAGCGTATTCACCTTCAAGAGCACCCACCTCCAGGTCGGCGGTCGGTGCAACGACGCCCCATATCAGCGTGGCCGAGTCGGTGGTCCCGATATCAAGCCCGTACTCGCTTACGGTCGCCGTGTAGTAGCTGGCAGGGCCGTCACCGACCCGGTCGAAGGTGCAGTTCATGACGGCCTTGGAACCGACGATGAAATTGGTTTCCTGCTCGACAACGCATGTCAGTTTGCCAACTTCAACGCCAGCAGGCTTGTCCTGGGCCATCACAGGGGTCGCAAGAAGCGTGGCTCCCGTCAGGGTCAGGGCGAGTTTGGTAAACCGTTTCATCAATGTCTCCTTCGTGTATGTGGCCTCCGGATTGCTCCGGTCCGCCTTCATCACGGTGGAAACGTCTGCCCGGTCTGTCAGTTCCAAAATAATTCTGCTCTTGTCCCCTCAGCGCATGGCCATCGGCAGATAAAGTGCAATCTGCGGCAGGGCGATCAGCGCCGCGACCATGGCCAGCATCGCCAACACGTAGGGAATGGCTCCCAGCATCACCTCGGCTATGGATCCGCCGCGCCGCGCACTCTGGACGACGAAGAGATTGAGCCCCACCGGCGGTGTGATCAGCGCCATCTCGATCAGCACGATCATCAGGATGCCGAACCACACCGGATCATAGCCCAGGCTGATGACGATCGGCACAACGATGGGAATGGTGATGACCATTAGCGACAAGGTCTCGATGAAGAAACCGAGCACGATATACATCGCGACGATCACCAGCAGCGTCTGCAGGGGACCGAAGCCGAGCCCCTCCAGAAAGCCGAGCAATTCCTGCGACAGGCCGGCGGCCGAAAGCGTGAAGTTGAGAAACGACGCCCCGATAACCACCAGCATGATCATCGCAGTGACCCGCACTGTGCCGATCAGCGCTTCGCCGATCATGCGCGTGTTGAGCCCACCGAAAAGCGCGGCAATCGCCAGCGCACCGGCAACCCCGACAGAGGCGGCTTCGGTTGGTGTTGCCCAGCCCTTGTAGATCGAGCCGATGATGGCACTGAACAGAAGAATGATCGGCAGCAGATCCGCGAGCCCGAGTGCCATTTCCCGCAAGGGGAACGTCCGCCGTGCCCCGCCGAGCTTCGGATTGACCAGACAGACCAGCGCAGTCACTGCCAGAAAGGCCATCGCCAGCAGGATGCCAGGCAGAAGCCCTGCCAGAAAAAGCTGCGGGATCGAGGTCTGTGTCAGAAAACCGTAGACGATCAGGTTGATCGACGGCGGGATCATGATGCCGAGCGTACCCCCGGCGGCGATCGCACCGGAAAAGAGCTTCTGGTCATAGCCCAGCCGGTCGGCCTGCGGCATGGCCACCGTCGCCACCGTGGCAGCGGTCGCTACCGAAGATCCGGATGTGGCCGAGAACATGGTGGCGGTTGCCACATTGGCATGCACCAGCCCGCCCGGCAGCCAGGAGACCCAGCGGTCGAGCGCCGAGTAGGTGCGTGCGGCAATGCCGGTGCGCACCAGGATCTCGCCCAGCAGCACAAAGAACGGAATGGCGATCAGCGCCGCATTTTCCGACGTCGACCAGACCATCGACCCGAGGCCGCGTGTCAACGGAAAGGCGCTGAAGAACTGGTCGATGCCGAACCCCAGCAGGAACAGCACGATGCCGACGGGAATGGAAAGGCTGAGGAGCCCGAGAAGGCCTACGGAAACGAAGGAAAGCATCAGGCTGTCTCCCCTTCCGGAAAGGCACCGATCGCCTGCTCGGATTTTGCAAATTCACCGCGCAGGACCAGCAGCACACCGGCGACAAAGGTCAGCCATGCGGTGACCGCAAACCACACCCACCCGGCAAACCAGGGCAATTGCACCAGCGCGAGCGGAGTTTCCAGGGGTGTGTTCGCCCTTGAGGAATTGCGCAGTGTCGTCTCCACCACCGGCCAGCACTTCAGCGCGACGATCGAGACGGTCGAGGACAGGGCAAAGATCGACAGAAGATCCAGCACCGCTCGCCATTTTGGCAGTCCAACCGAGCGGCGCAGGAAATCGATCCGGATATGCGAAAGTTCGCTCAATCCGAAAGCCATGCCCCAGGCCGTTCCGATGGCCATCACGTAGCCGGAGATTTCGTCGGTGCCGCCGAAGGAGGCACCGACACGGCGGAGACAGATATCAATCAGAACAAGACCTGCACAGGTGAGGAACAGAACGCCGACCGAAATCGCTATCGCCCGGTTGATCCTCGACAGGATTGACAGGAGTTTCTCCGCCACCTCGATGTCTCCCGGGCTTAGTTGGTCTTGATCTGCACACCGACGACGGTGCCGACGCTGTCGTTCCAGCGCGCAGCCCAGTCACCGCCGGCCCGCTCCGCCCATTCCGGCAGAACATCCGTTTCCAGGATCTGGCGTGCCCGCTCGATGTCACCGTCGCTGGCTTCGACCAGAACCATGTCCCTCACGTCGCCCGAGGCGCATTCGCCCTTGCCGGTCAGGCAGGCGATGTCATTGGTCAACGCACCTTCTGCCGACGCCCAGGCGGGGGCTTCGAACTTCTCGGCAATTTCCTTTTCGATCAAAGCCCGGGTCTCGCCGGACAGAGCGTTCCACTTGTCGAGATTGATCGCAGTTACCACCGGGGCCCAGCCGCCAAGCGGGATCGGCAAGAGATGCGTGCTGACTTCCCACCAACCGGCGCTGTAGCCGGAGCCTGCCCCGGTCACCGCACAATCGACGACGCCCTTCTGCAGCGCGCCCGGCACCTCGGAAAAGGCAACCGTAATGCCTTCAGCACCCAGCGCTTCCAGGAACTTGGCCGTCATGCGGCCGGATGCGCGGATCTTCTTGCCCTTCAGGTCGTCCAGCGAACCCACTTCGGCGTTGCAGAACACCACCTGCGGCGGATAGGGCGCAATGGCAAGCACCTTGGAATTGAAGCGTTTTTCGAAGATCTCCTCGACCATCGGCCGGGCAGCATCGACCGCCGCATGGGCCTTGTCGGCAGACATGGCCACCAGCGGCACATCGAGGCCTTCCAGTTCCGGTGCATCGGCAACTGCATAATCGCCCACCGTCATGCCGACGTCGAAAACACCCTGGCCAAGCAGGCGGAATACTTCACCAACGCCGAGGTTCATCTGGTTGTGGGTCGTGACGGTTGTGTTGATGGTGCCACCGGATGCCTCAGGCAAGGCGGTCTGCCAGAACGGCGCCTCATAGTCCTGGTGCAGAGGCAGGCTGGACCAGCTGCCGACGACAGACAGATCTTCCGCGGCGGCGGCCGAGGACATGGCGACACCGGCCATGAGGAAAGTCAGAATCTTTTTCATGTGTCCACTCCGTGAAGGTTCGAGCTTACAGCGTCTTTTTTGTTATGATTGGAATTTCAGCGTCATCCGGGATGTCCGTGATCAGCATGTGTCCCGGTTTATGGGTAATCAGCAGCGGCAGGGCAGCGTTCTGGATGATGGCTTGCGGCGTCACTCCGCAAGCCCAGAAGACGGGCGTGAAACCGGCCTCCACCGGCACCGCATCGCCCCAGTCCGGATTGTCGAGATCGGAAATGCCGATGGCCGCCGGATCGCCGATATGGACCGGTGATCCGTGCGCCAGCGGAAAGCGGGCCGAAATGGCTACCGCGTCCCGCACCCGCTCATCCGGGATCATCCGCATGGAAACCACCATTGCACCGCGGAACGGCCCGGCCGGTGTCGTTTCCATGTTCGAGCGGTACATCGGCACGGTGACATTGTTAGAAATGTGCCAGAGGTCGATCCCCGCCTCGATCAGCGCATGTTCGAAAGTGAAGGAACAGCCGAGCGCAAAGGCGACGAGATCGTCTGACCACAAGGCGCTTATGTCCGTCACCGAGCCTTCCAGCCGACCATCGCGATAGATGTTGTAGGCGGGGACGTCGGTACGAATATCGAGGCAGTGTCCCAGGGTGAACAGGAGGGGATTTCCCGTGTCCGAAGCACCGATCAACGGACAGGGTTTCGGATTGCGCTGGCAGAAGCGCATGAAATCCAGCGCATAGGCTTCCGGAATGATCGCCAGGTTTGCCTGAAGCAGGTTCTTGCCCAGCCCCGCCGTGTGCGAGCGATAGCTGCCGGACCTTATCTGCGCCCGAAGCGTCTCGATGTTTTCCTGTCGAAGGGTTTCATAAGATTGCAGCACTGGGGCTCTCCTCCATTGGAGAAAGGCTCCCGCATTGCGGCTATAAACTCAAATTGAATGATTTTAGCAGATATTATAAATGATTTTTATATCCTGAGTAAGCGACCGCCACCTCCAGCGCCTTCTTCGCCGCAGCCGCCACGATATGGCTGCGCGGGTCACCGAGATAGCTCGCCGAAAACCTCAGGGCATCCGGCACCCATCCCGGGTCGAACTCGACGATGCGTCCGCCATCGACATAGGGCCGTGCCAGCGCCTTCGGCAACGCCGCGACCCCGAGCCCTGCTTCCACCAGCCTGAAACAGGCAGACAGAGACGATGACGGGAACATCTGCACGTCCGGTGCAACCCGTTCGAACAACAGCGTTTTCAGCTCGCGGTAAGGCCGCGTGTGCCGGGCGTAGGTAATCACGGGTTTTTCCCGCAAAAGCGCCTCGGCTTGCGCGCCCTCGGCCGGACTATCCGCCGCCACGTACCAGCCGAGGTCGAAACCGGGCAGCTCGATATTGTCGACCGAATATTCCGAAATCGGCCCCAGCAACAGGGCCAGATCGATTTCCCGGTCGAGCAAACCGGCGCGCAGGTTCACCGAGATATCGACGTTGATTTCCACGATCAGATTGGGAAAGTCGGCCCGCAGCGCGGCAACCAGATCCGGCAGCCAGCACTGTGCAATGGTTTCCGAGGCTCCGATGCGCAGATGGCGGTCAATCCCCTCACGGGAGACCACCGTCTCCTCGACCTTGTCCGACAGACGCTCGAACTGCTCGGCAAATGTCTGAAGCAGCTCGCCGCGCTTGGTCAGCTTCAGCCTGCCGGGCGAGCGTTCAAACAGCTCGGTCCCCAGGGCTTCCTCAAGCCTCTTGATCCGCGTCGTCACCGCCGGCTGCGTCAGGTTCAAACTTCCTGCGGCCTTGTTGACGCCCCCATGGCGGACAACGGCCAGAAAGGCCCTCAGCTGATCGAGATTGAGCGGATGCATGAAACGTCCCGGCGTGATCGGTTTGGGCTACTTTGCGCGAAGCTGCGGACATTGAAAAGGTTTCGGGAACAGACCGGCGTGCAAAAGCAGAACGAGAGAGAACCTCATCCCCGGCCTTTTTGGCGAGATGTTACTGCCCAAGGGGCTCGTGCCCCTTGCCCCTTGCCCCTTGCCCCTTGAAGAAAAGAATTTCACTGCTGTGCAGGCTCAGGCGCTCAGCGCCAGCTCGGGCCCTGCAAGCACTTTCCCCGCAAGCCGTCTGATCCGCTCAGGGTCCGGATGGCAGTCAGCCTTTTCCGCCATGCGTGCCCACAGGACCTTCAACAGCGTCTTGCTCGTCAGTGTCATGAAGTCATGGGCAAGGGCTGTCGGGTCTTCGCTCTGCAACACCAGATCCCTCACGCGGCACCAGTTGGCGACAACCTCGCCCAGTTGCGGGTAAATCTTGTCGTTCCGCAGACATTCGGCCCGCAGGAATTCCTCGAATGCCTCGCTTTCCTTGCCCGGCAACAGACGCGTGACCAGTGCTCTTTCATGAATGGCGTTGGCACCTTCATAAATCGCGGTGATCCGCACATCCCGGTAGCACTGTTCCAGGACGTATTCCTTCAGATAGCCGTACCCGCCGAGCACCTGCATGCCAAGCTCCGTTGCCTGCATGCCGGCTTGCGTGCAGTAAGCCTTGGCGATCGGTGTCAGGAATTCCGCCAGAGCCCGGTTCTCGCCTGCTTCGACCGTGACGAGCGCAAGGTGCGCGATTGCTCGTCCGCCAAGGGCAAGGGCATCGATCTCGTCCAGCATGCGACGTACGTCGGCATGACCATCCAGCGTCACCGGCTTGCCCGCAGCATCCCGGCCCTGCTTGCGTTCCGCCGCATAGGTGCTGGCGATATCCGCAGCGCGGGCGGCATGGGCAACACCCTGCAAGGCCACATCCACGCGGGCATGGTTCATCATCGTGAACATCGCCTTCAGGCCTTCGCCTTCCCGGCCAACCAGTTCGGCGACGGCGCCGTCGAAAGCAAGCTGGCAGGTGGGCGAAGCATGCAGACCCATCTTTTCCTCAATACGGGTCACGGTCACCGCGTTGCGGCTGCCGTCCACGCGGGTGCACGGGCACAGAAACAGCGACAGGCCCTTCACGCCATCGTCTGACGTGCGCGCCAGCACCAGGTGATGGATCTTCTCGCTCATGTCCTGATCGCCGCCGGAGATGAAGATCTTCTCGCCGCTGATTGACCAGCCATCACCAGCCCGCACCGCCCGGCAACGGATGCGGGAAAGATCGGACCCCGCGTCCGGTTCGGTCAGGCACATGGTGGCAAGGGCCTCGCCGGAGGCAAATTGCGGGATCACGCGCGCCTGCTGATCTTCCGTGCCAAAGGCCAGCAGGGTGCGGGCGGCACCCGCAGCAAGGCTCGTCACCATCTGCAGACTGTGGTTGGCGCCGGTGAAGATTTCCGAGGTGATCGCAAGTACGCCGGCATCGAGCCCCTGCCCGCCAAGCTGTTCCGGGATCGTCAATCCCGGCCAGCCCTGCTCCGCATAAGCGGCATAGGCTTCGCGGAACCCGTCCGGCATGCGCACCCGCCCCTCCACCAGCCGGCAACCCTGGCTGTCGCCCGGTTCGTTCAACGGGGCCAACTGCTCTTCTGCAAAGGCAGCAAAATGACCGCCGATCTCGGCGGCAAGATCCGCATCGAAGTCCGGCAGATCGGCTGCCCCGGCAACATGGGTCAGGCAGAACAGGATATCGTCAAGCGGTGCGGTGAAGGGTTTCATGGCTACAGGCTTTCAATGGATCGGCAATACGAGCAGTTGCTGCAATTTCCCCCTCATCCTGAGGAGGGCGCCAGCCCGTCTCGAAGGATGGGCGGCTAACTCCGGCGCAAGCGGCCCATCCTTCGAGACGGACCCGAAGGTCCTCCTCAGGATGAGGAGATCGGTGATCGTGGACTTTGTTTCGAAATGTTTCGAGAGCCCGGACATCACAACTTCACTCCCGCCCTCACCCCACCCGGAACAAGGACACAAGCACGGCGGAGGCAAGCCGCCGGCCGGTGCCGACGAAGAGAGTATTGTTGACCCAGTCATAACGCGGGTCTCCGGTCTCCAGCCGCGCCGCCGTGCGGAAGTAATAGAGCGTCGGGTCGATATCCTCGCCGCGGGCAAGCGCTTTCAGCACGTCCGGCGGACCATGGCGAACACCCTTGTTGATGATCTCGATCACCGCGCCGTCGTCTGTCTCGAAGGCGTAACGGGTGTCGATGTCGGCCGAACCGTCTGCCAGGATCGTCTGCCAGTCAGCGCCCATGTCCAGCACCGTTCCGGACACCTGTCCGCTCACCCGGCCACCGACAATCGGGATGATCCGCCGCGCACCCGCCCTGCCCTGGCCTAGTTCCCGGACAGGGCCAAGTTCGACCTCAAGGTCGCAGAAATGGGAGAGCTTCGGAGTGATCATGCCAGCCCCAGCAGCCTTGCCGCATTGCCCTTGATGATGTCCGGCCGAAGCTCGTCCTTGATGGCGATCTTCTCGAAATCCGCCAGCCAGCGCTCCGGCGTGATCATCGGCCAGTCGGAGCCGAACAGCACCTTCTTCTTCAGGATCGAATTGCAGTATTTCACCAGGATTTCCGGGAAATACTTCGGCGACCAGCCGGAGAGGTCGATATAGACATTGGGCTTGTGCTGGGCGACCGCCAGGGCTTCCTCCTGCCAGGGGAAGGAAGGATGCGCGAGGATGATCTTCATGTCGGGAAAATCGACCGCGACATCGTCCATATACATCGGGTTGGAGTATTTCAGCCGCATGCCGTTGCCACCGCGCATGCCGCTGCCGACGCCTGTCTGGCCGGTATGGAACAGCGCAATGGAGCCTTCTTCCGCGATCGCTTCATAGAGCTCGTAGGCCATGCGGTCGTTGGGGTAAAAACCCTGCATCGTCGGGTGGAACTTGAAACCCTTGATGCCGAAATCCCTCATCAGGCGCCGCGCCTCGCGCGCACCCATCTTGCCCTTGTGCGGATCGATGGAGGCGAAGGGGATCAGCACATCGTCGTTTTCGGCGGCAAGTTCCGCCACTTCCTCATTCTTGTAGCGGCGGTAGCCGGTCTCGCGCTCGGCATCGACCGGAAAGATTACCGCCGCAATGTTCTGTTCGCGGTAATGGGCTGCCGTTTCCGGTACGGTCGGCGGATGGCTCCAGGGCGCGCGGAAGTATTTCGCCATCGTGGCCTGCAGGTCGTCATAGCCATCGTCGGAATGACAGCCGCAGGGCTCTTCGGCGTGAGTGTGGATGTCGATGGCGCGAACCTTGGTGATGTCGACCATTTCAAGCGCTCCTCAATCAGAGTGTGACCACAGCAGGGTCATCGTCGGTGTAAAGCCGTTCCAGCAGGGCCTCGCGGCGCGCCAGAACCTTTCGGATGTTCAGATTGCCCTTGGCGGTCATCTCGCCTTCGGGCATGGAAGCTGGCTGAGACAGCACGATGGCGCGGGACACCAGTGTCGAGCTGCCGCTGATCTCGCGGGCGCGCGCCGAAAGCCGGCGGTGGATTTCGCCCTGCAGCAGCTTGCAGCGGAAAGCACCGTCATCATCGTTGAGGTCAAAGCCTTCCCGGGTCAGCTCCGCGACATTCGGGAAGATCATCACCCCGATCTGGTTCCGATCGGCGCCGGTGATAATCAGGTCTGCGGCAAGCGGCGCGAGGCGGGACAGCATGTCCAGCTTCAGCTGCGCCGCCCGCACCCAGGTGCCGGACTGCAGCTTGAAGTCTTCCGATATCCGGCCGTCAAAGCGCATGCCCTTGTTTGCGTCTGCCGGATCAAGAAACAGCATCGCATCCCCGGTGATGAAGAACCCTTCTTCATCGAAGGCCGCGGCGGTCTTTTCAGGATCGTTGAGATAGCCGGGCATCACGTTGGGGCCCTTCACGCGGACTTCGCAGCGCATGTCCGCATCCGGGATCAGCTTGACGGTGACGCCGCTCACCGGAACACCGACAATGCCGGAGTGGGGGGCAGGTTCCTGCTGCATCAGGGCCGAGGGCGCTGTTTCGGTCAGTCCCCAGGAAGACGTCATCAAGGGCACCTCGCCCTTGACCTCCATCGCCATGCGCTCAAATCCGGACCAGACCTCCTGCGGCAGGGAGGCCCCTGCATAGAAGATCAGATCCAGATCCTCGAAGAAGCGCTGACGCAGATCCGCGTCCGCTTCCAGTGCCTTCAGCAGCATGCCGAAGCCAAGCGGCACGTTGAACACCAGCGTACCGGTCTTCAACGACAGGTTCTCCACCGTCCGTTCGAACAGGCCCTTCACCGGCTTGCCGTCGTCAATGTAGAGACTGCCACCGTTGGCCAGCATCATGTTGAAATTATGCGAGCCGCCGAAGACGTGGTTCCAGGGCAGCCAGTCGACGATCACCGGCGGGCGCTTGCGCAGGAACGGCATGGAGTCGGCAAGCTGGGCCTGATTCACGCACATCATCCGGTGGGTGGTCAGAACGCCCTTCGGGCTGGAGGTCGAGCCGGAGGTCATCAGGATCTTGCCGACCGTATCCGGAGTGACCGCCGCGAAAGCACTGTCGACGTCGACGCTACCGTCTCCCTTCAGCAGGTCGGCGAAGGCGGTAACGTTCCGACTCCCCGGGCGGCTGGCGACAATCTCGACCGACGCAAGATCTTCAAGGTTCAACGCTTCGCCGTATTGGTCGGCATCGACCACATAGGCCATTTTCGGCTTGATGAGGTTGATCGCCTCGCGCAGGCGGCCATGGGCACCGTGAATGAGCGAATACTGCTCGGCCACCGGCACCACCGGCACTCCGACATACTGGGCAGCAAGCGCAAGAATGCCGTGATCGACGCCGTTGCCGGACATGATCAGGATCGGCGTATTTGCCCCCATGCCCCTTGCCAGGAGCGCGGCACCGATCGCCCGAACCTTTTCCAGGATGCCCGCATAGCTTTCCTCGCGCCAGCCGGCACCGCTGCGTTCGGCCAGAAACACCCTGTCCGGAGCTTCCCCCGCCCATTGGTGCAGCCAGTCTCCCGTCCGCTCGACCACCGGGCTCAGCGGATAGGTGGACCGCAGCAGAATGCTGCCATCCGGGCGGTCTTCCCGCTCGACCGAGTGGCGCAGAAATTCCGTGGTGCGCTTCATGATCGTCTCCTCCCGAAACTTCATGTCAGTCTTCCCGTTGGCGGTTGCTTTCAATCATCTGCATCACCTTGGTGGCGACACTCAACGCGTCCTTGCTGATACCGTTGAGCAGCATCTTCTCGTGCTCCATGACCGCGGCGATTGCCTTTTCACACAGCCGGCGACCGGCCAGTGTCGCCTTCAACGCATAGGCCCTGCGGTCACTCGGCAACCGGTCCCTGATGATCAGGTCACGCCGCTCCAGTTCGTCGACAATCACGACCAGGTTGGGCCGTTCGATATCCATGGCCTCGGCCAGTTGGGACTGGCGCAGGCCCGGGTTGTCGACGATCAGCACAAGGGCGGTATAGGTCAGCATGCGCAGGTCGAACGGCTTCAGGGTGCGGCTCAGGTCCGACTGAATGACGTTGAACGTCCGCTTCATCTGATAGCCGTAAAGCGCGCGCAGGGTCCTGTCGCTGACGTTGACAATTCCGGTCTCGGTCTCCGGTTCCATCGCGGTTTTCCTCATGAGATCACCTGAAGGTCGGGTTGCGCTTTTCCAGGAAAGCGGCAAGGCCTTCCAGCGCGTCCGGGCTGGTCTGTGTAATCGCGGCGCACAGGCTCTCGGTAAAGAGACCGTCCGTCTTGGACATGTCCGCAATGCGCGCCAGCGCCTGGATCATGATGTAGTTGGACAGCGGCGCGTTGGAAGCGATCCGGCCTGCCAGGTCCTGTGCCTTGGCCAGCGCCTCTCCCTCGCCGACGGTGTAATGAGCAAGACCCAGAGCCAGGCCTTCGTCCGCGTTGTACTTGCGGCCGGTCAGCATCATCTCGGTCATCCGGTCCGCGCCCAGAATGCGGCCCACGCGCACGGAAGCGCCACCACCGACGAAGATGCCCCGGCGGCCTTCCGGCAGCTGGAAGAACGCGGAGGTTTCGGCAACGCGCACATGGGTGGCACTGGCCAGTTCCAGACCGCCGCCAATGACGGCGCCGAACATTGCGGAAACCACCGGCAACCCGCCGAACTGGATCCGGTCCATCACCTGGTGCCAGCCGCGCGAATGGCGCATGGTTCCTTCCGCGTCGCGAGCCACATGCTCAGACAGATCAAGGCCCGAGCAGAAATGCCCGGCCGTGCCGGTGATGACCACCGCCTTCACCTCGGCGGGCGGAGACAGGAAAAAGCCGTCGATGGCCCCAAGCAGCTCGTCGCACATGGCATTGCGCTTGTCCGGACGGTTCATGGTCAGGGTCGCGACGCTGTCGGAAATCTCAATTTTCAGGATCGGTTCTGTCATCGGTGTCTCCTCAGCGCGGCGGCAGACGCACGGCGCCATCCAGGCGGATGGTCGTGCCGTTCAGGAACGGGTTGGTCACGATGTGCCCGGCAAGCAGGGCGAATTCCTCCGGCTCGCCAAGACGTGGCGGGAACGGAATGTTGGCCGTGATTTTGGCTGAGACCTCTTCCGGCAGGCCTTCCATCATCGGCGTTCTGAACAGACCCGGCGCAATGGCCATCACGCGGATGCCGTGCTGGGCAAACTCCCGCGCTGCCGGCAGACACATGGCGGCAATGCCGCCCTTGGACGCCGAATAGGCAGCCTGGCCCAGCTGGCCGTCCTCGAAGGCGACCGATGCCGTATTGACGATCACGCCACGCTCGCCGTTTTCCAGCGGTTCCACGTCCATGAGGCGTCTTGCGGCATGGCTCATGACATTGAACGTGCCGAAGAGATTGACCTTCAGCGTCTTTTCAAAGGTATCGAAGGAGAGCTTGCCTTCCCGGCCGACGATGCGCGCGGCAAAGCCGACGCCGGCGCAGTTGACGACAACGCGCGGCGTTTCACCGAGCAACCCGATCGCTTCGTCGAGTGCAGCGCCTACGGCTGCCTCGTCGCTGACGTCGGCCTGAACGGCGAAGCCGCCGATTTCTTCCGCCACAGTGCGGGCCCGGTCGATATCGAAATCAAGGATCGCAACTTTCGCGCCCTGGCTCGCAAAATGACGGGCTGTCGCGGCCCCGAGGCCACTGCCGCCACCTGTCACGAAAGCCGCTTGTCCGGATATCAGCATGGCACAGCCTCTGAATTGGTTTTAGTCATCATTGTTATATCTCATACCTATTTTGATACGCCGAAAGGGCGCACTCCTTCCGGCTGGGTTAGCCAGCCAGAAGGAACAGGGTGATTGACGGAAAGAGGACCAACAGGATCACGCGGACTATGTCGGACGTCACGAACCAGAGAACCGCCTTGTAGGTCTCCTTCATCGGCGTCGACCGATCCATCGCGTTGATGATGAAAAGGTTCATGCCGACGGGCGGTGTTATCAGCCCCACCTCGACAACGATCAGCACCAGGATACCGAACCAGATGGCAACGTGTTCCGGGCTCATGCCGAAGTCGAGCACGCTGATCACCGGAAAGAAGATCGGGATGGTCAGAAGGATCATCGACAGGCTGTCCATGAGGCAACCGAAGACCAGGTAGAACAGCAGGATCAGTGTCAGAACGACAAGCGGACTGAAGCCCTGGCCAACGACCCAGCCGGAGAGTTCCTGCGGCAGCTGGCTGAGTGCCAGGAAGCTGTTGTAGAAGCCGGCACCGAGCACGATGAAGAAGATCATCGCCGTGCTCATGGCCGTCTGGATCATGCTGTCGACAAAGACCTTCCAGGTCAGGTTACCGGAAATGAGCGCGATGATGCCCGTTCCGGCCGCACCCACGGCAGCGCCTTCGGTCGGGGTAAACCAGCCCAGATAGATGCCACCGACCACGAGCCCGAACACCAGAAGCACAGGCCAGACGTCCATCAGCGCACGCATGCGCTCCGCATAAGGCACCGGCTCACGCGTTCCGGCGGAGCCGGGATTGAGGCGGACATAGATCGAGATGGTGATCATGTAGCCGATGGCCGCCAGAATGCCGGGAATGAAGGCAGCCAGGAACAGCTTGGCGATGTTCTGTTCGGTCAGGATGGCATAGATCACCAGGATGACCGACGGCGGAATGAGAATGCCGAGCGTGCCGCCGGCGGCCAGCGTTGCCGTCGAAAAGCCGCCGGAATAGCCGTAGCGGCGCAGTTCCGGCAGGGCGACACGGCTCATGGTGGCGGCGGTTGCCAGCGACGATCCGCAGATGGCGCCAAAGCCCGCGCAGGCCCCGACCGCAGCCATGGCAACACCGCCCTTGCGGTGGCCGAGCCAGCTTTCGGCGGCCTTGAAGAGAGACGACGACATGCCGGAGTGGGTCGCGAACTGCCCCATCAGCAGGAACATCGGAATGATCGTCAGCGAGTAGCTGGAGAAGGTGGAATAGGTCTCCGACTTCAGCTTGGCGAGAATGATGTTGGAACTGCCGGTCGCAAGATAGAGACCACCCAGACCGCAAATCATCATGGCAAGGCCGATCGGCGCCCGCAGGAAGATAAGCAGCAGAAGAACGGGAAACGACAGATAGCCGAGTTCAAGCAGGCTCAATGGACCCCTCCCTCGGCATCGGGCGTGAAACGCCGGCCGGTGATCAGTTCAAGCACCTTGGCGACGGCGCAGTAGAGCGCGACGACGGAGGCAACAGCGGCGGCGGCAAAGCTGAGCGCGAAGGCCCACCAGATCGGAAACTGCAGCAGGAAGGTGGTTTCGTTGTAGCGCATCTTGTCTTCCATGCCGACGAACAGCCGCCAGGTGATCAGGAAGATCAGCAAGCTGAGGAGAACCTCCCACACGACTTCCAGCCACCGGTTCATCCAGCGCGGAAAACTGCCGGCGAAGACGTCCACGGTGGCGTGTCCCCGCTTAAGCTGGCAGATGGGCAGAAAGGCGAAAATGGTGAAGCTGATCCCCGCTTCGACCAGCTCGAAATCGCCGGAAACCGGACCGACACCGGTCGCGATCAGCGCGTTGGCGGCGCTTTCGGACAGCGAGGTCATGAATTCGGAATGACCGAATGTGTTCAGCCCGCGGCCAAGCACGCTGACACAGGTCAGCCCGATCAGCGCCGTCAGAACCAGACCGCCAAGGATCGCCATGAAGCGCGCGAGACGCTCCACCAGAGTGAGCAGCATTTTACGTGTATCCTGTCGAAGGATGCCCTCCGGAACACCTGGTTCCGGAGGACTGCTTCATGACGGTCAGTTGGCCATCAGCGCTTCGGCACGGGCCTGCAGCGCCTTGCCGTCGATGCCCTTGGCATCCATTTCGGCGTACCACTCGTCGATGGTGCCCTGAGCGGCGGCTTCCCACTCGGCAGCCTGCTCGTCCGTCAGCGTGATGATGTTGTTGCCCATCTCCACGGCTGCGGCCCGCGGGCCGGCATCATCGGCCTGCATCTGCTTGCCGGCGAAGGCAGAGAATTCCTCACCGGAGTTTGCGTCGATGATGGCCTTCAGGTCGTCCGGCAGGCTGTCGTACTTGTCCTTGTTCATCCCGAAGATGAAGGACGTGGTGTAGAGCGCCTTGCCCGGGAACTCGGTGTGGTTCTTGACCAGCTCGTTCACCTTCAGCGCGCCGACGACTTCCCACGGAATAACCGTCGCATCGACAACACCCTTGCTGAGCGCCTCCGGTATGGCCGGAACCGGCATGCCGATCGGCGTCGCGCCCAGATTGGAGAACAGCTTGTTGGTGACACGGGTCGGTGCGCGCAGCTTGACGCCGTTCAGGTCGGACAGTGCAACGATCGGCTTGCTGGAGTGGATGACACCGGGTCCATGAACCCAGAGGGCCAGCGGCTTGAAGCGCGCGAAGTCCTCATCCATCATCGTTTCTTCGGCAAGCTTCCAGTAGGCACGGGACATGGTCTCCGCATCCGTCATCGTGAACGGAAGCTCGAACACTTCTGCGCGCGGGAAGCGGCCCGGGGTGTAACCGGCAACGGTCCAGACGATATCAACGACACCATCGACGACCTGATCGATCAGCTCCGGCGGCTTGCCGCCCAGCTGCATGGCCGGATAACGCTCGATCTTGATGCGCCCACCGGATTCCGCTTCGATCTTGTCGGCCCAGGGGTCGAGAACGTTCTTGGGTACATTGGCCTGAGCCGGCAAAAACTGGTGCAGGCGCAGCGTGACTTCCTGCGCAAGTGTGGACGACATGCTCCCGCCAAGTGCGATTGCGGAGACAGTCGCAGCCACAGCCAGTTTGGCAAACTGCTTATGCAAGTTGATCATGGTTTCCTCCCTGTTCGATCAACTTCAAAACCTGACCGGATTCCTCCCTCCGATCAGATGATGATCTATAATAGTTATATTACATAACTTTTTTCAAGCTCTATTTGGCGACCTGGTTCACTCCCTTTGCCTTGAGCTTTGCATGCAGGCGACCAATCGGAAAGTTATACATTCTGGTCAGCCGCAAAAGCATCACAAGATCCCGTAAAATTTGCCGGAGTTTGTGATGGATCAATCCCGAAGGCAAGGGTTTCCGTGAGAAGAATGGACAGAAAACGTCTTTATCATCAACCCTGCCACTTCCTGCAAAGGAAGACCCGCCAGCCGGCATGACGACAGGCACCTTACCTAACGCAAGGGCATCAAGGCGGTAGCATCAAGCCAACGGGAATTTGTGGAAAGCCTGCCGGAGATCGCAATGTCCCGGGCCTTGCGGGCTATCCGAACGCCGGAACACCATTGGCGAGGACACTCGACCAGGGGCTGGTTCAATGGAATGGAAAATCAGGGAAAGCACCGGCAGGCCGTGAGCTCGAAGCCCGGCCTGCCGGTCAGGTGCCGGCCTACGCGGACTTGGAGGTAAGGGCCGGTGAGAGGGTCAGTTGCTCGAACAGCCGGGCGACGGCCTCCGCGCCCGGATCGTTGTGACCGGAGAGGTTCGCCTCCGAGACATAGGATGCCCTGCCCGCGCGCGCCCGCGTGATCCGCGACGTGGCGTCCGCGCCCTGACGGGCTTCGGCAGCAGCCGCCTCGACACCGTTTTCCAGAGCGTTGAGCGCCGGCAGCAGAGCGTCGATCATGGTGCGGTCACCCGGCTGGGCGCCGCCCACCTGCATGATCCGGTCAAGACCGGCCTTCAACGCCCCAATGGCCCCACGGCCGCTGGAGGACGCATCGCCGGCAGCGGCAAAGAAGATCGCCAGCAGGACACCGGAAGATCCGCCCATCGTCTGGCTGAGTTCCAGACCGATGGCCCGGTAGAGCTGGGTGAGATCCGCCAGCGGCAACCGGTCGAGTGCCTTCACCAGCGCCCGGGCGGCGGTGGCAAGCGTGCTGCCGGTATCGCCGTCGCCCGACTTGGCATCAAGCGCATTGAGATCGTCCTCGGCCGCAATCAGGATGTCGCAGCAACGTTCGATGAACTTCCGCGTCTCCGGGTTCTTGGACGGCAGCGGCTGGATCGGCGTCAGACCGTCCGGCAGCGGCAGCACCGACACTGCGCCAAGCGCAAGGCAGCCGGGCCATGCCCAGGGTGCGACCGGCGCCTGCAGCAGGGCTTCTTCCGTCTTGCCGACCGGCAGCAGCGACACCGAGAACCCATGCATGTCGAGCGAGGTCATCATCGCCGCGGGGCCGATGACCCAGCGGATCTGGCTGCCGATGCGCGAGGCCGTGAGCTCTTCCAGAAGCACCGACATTTCAAGAGGTGTCGTGCTGCCCAGGTTGTTCACGATCGCCACATGAGGTCCAGGTGCGAGGTTCGGTGCAAGCCGGTCCACCACCATGGCCATGGCGGCGCGGGCATTCGAATAATCAACCTGCTCGATCCCCGCCTCGCCATGAATACCAAGCCCGAGTTCCGCCTTGCCATGGGCAATCCGGTCTTCCTTGGGCGAGCCCGGCACCGTGCAGGTGTCCAGCGACATGCCGATCGAGATCGCACCGCCGATGGTTTTCTTCGCCGCCTCGGTAATGGTTTCAAGATCCGCGCCCTGATCGGCGAGCGCTCCGGCGATCTTGTGCACGAACAGCGTACCGGCGACACCGCGCGCCTGCGGCAGGTCCGGCAGGGCAACGTCGTCATCGACAATCACCATGTTGACCTTCAGTCCGAAGGAGCGGGCCCGCTCGGCCGCCAGACCGAAGTTCAGCCGGTCGCCGGTGTAGTTCTTGACGATCAGCAGGCAGCCGGCCTTGCCTGTAACGGCCAGAATTCCCGCCAGCACGGCATCCACGGAGGGAGATGCAAACACCTCGCCGCAGACGGCCGCCGTGAGCATGCCCTGGCCGACGAAACCTGCATGGCTTGGCTCATGACCAGAGCCGCCTCCGGAGACAAGCGCCACCTTGGATTTGTCCCAGTCGGTGCGCACCACCACCTTGATATGCGGATAACCGTCGAGACGGGCGAGCCGTCCGCCGGCCGTGCGCAGCATGCCGTCAATCGCTTCGGTGACGAGCGTTTCCTTGGTATTGATGAATTGCTTCATGTCCCGTCTCCTCAGGAAATGCGAGCGCCGCTGGCGTCGAAGAAAAGCGGATTTCTTGGTTGAATGGCGAGAGTGTCGCCCGGTTCCAGGGCGGTGTGGCTGTCTGACAGCGTTACGACGGAATGTCCATCCAGAGATAGATGCAGCCGGGTCTGATCACCCAGATGTTCGACCCGGCGAACTTCCGATACCTTGCCTTCGCCTTGCGCGATATGCTCCGGACGCAGACCGATGGTCTTGGCACCGCTCGGCGCGCCGGCAAAAAGATCGGCCGGCAGCACGTTGATGCGTGGCTGGCCGAGACGCCCGGCGACATAGAGATTAACCGGGTTTTCGTAGATCTCGCGCGGCGATCCGAATTGCACCAGGCGGCCATGATCGAGAACGCCGACGTGCGTTGCCATGGTCATGGCCTCGATCTGGTCATGGGTCACGTAAAGCAACGTCGCCCCCAGGCTTTCCTGGATGCGCTTCAACTCGATGCGCAGGTCCGAACGCAGCTTGGCGTCGAGCGAGGAAAGCGGTTCGTCCATGAGATAGATGGACGGATCGCGCACCAGTGCCCGGCCGATGGACACCCGCTGCATTTCGCCGCCGGAAAGGTTGGTCGCCTTGTTGGCAAGCTTGTGCGAAATGCGCAAGACTTCGGCCACTTCGGCAACCTTGCGGTCGATCTCGTCCGCAGGCGTCTTGAGCAAGGGCGAGCGAAGCGGAAATGCCAGGTTCTCCCGCACGCTCATGTGTGGATAGAGCGAATACTGCTGGAACACCATGGCGACGTTGCGCTGCGCCGGCGTGTCGCCAACCACCGACCGCCCCGCGATGACGACGTCGCCCGCGTCCGGCTGTTCCAGTCCCGCGATCAGACGCAGGATGGTGGTCTTCCCGGCCCCTGTCGGCCCCAGCAGCGTCACGAAGGCGCCGTTGGGGATGTTCATGCTCACCTCATCGACAGCGAGCGTATCGCCGAACCGCTTGGTGAGGCCTGACAGCCTGACTTCAGCCATGAGCAAGCACTCCCTCGTTCAGTTCCGACCGCAGCGCCCGCCCCGACTGATTGTCGAACAGTGTCACCGTTGATCCGTTGAATTCGAGGCCGACAAATTCACCGGCGCGAACTGGCTGGTCTGAGGGAATGCGGGCCTTCAGCTCACCGGAGGCGGTCTTCAACGTGACGATCTGCGTGGTGCCGAGATATTCGGCGGCCAGAACCTCACCCCGGTAGGATCCGCTGTCGTTGAGCGTGATGTGCTCCGGACGAATGCCGAAGACCATGTCGCCTTCAAAGGGTTCCATCAGCCGCGGCACGTCCAGTTCCTCGTGATGCATCATCACCTTGGACGCGCCTGCATGGACCTCGCCGTGAAAGCGCAGGAAGTTCATCGGCGGCGAGCCGATGAAGTCGGCAACGAACATGGTTGCCGGCTTGTCGTAGATATCCTGCGGCGTGCCGAACTGCTCGATGACGCCATGGTTCATGACCACGATCTTGTCGCCCATCTGCATGGCCTCCAGCTGGTCGTGGGTGACATAGACAGTGGTGGCGCCCATGCGGTCATGCAGCGCCCGCAGCTCCTCGGCCATATGCTCGCGGAACTCCGCGTCGAGCGCACCGAGCGGCTCGTCCATCATGAAGGCTTTCGGATCCCGGACGATGGCCCTGCCGAGAGCGACGCGCTGGCGATCGCCGCCGGAAAGCCCGCCCACCGGCCGGTCGAGGATCTTCTCGATCCCGAGAATGCGGGCAACTTCCGCCACTTTCTCGGCAACCTGATGTTTCGGCATGCCCTGGCTGACCAGCGGATAGGAGATGTTCTTGCGCACATTCATGTGTGGGTAGAGGGCGAACATCTGGAAGACGAAGGCGATATCGCGCTGGCTCGCCGGCCGTTGGCCGACTTCCTCGCCGTCGATATAGATCTCGCCCGACGTCGGCAGCTCCAGCCCGGCGATCATGCGCAAGGTGGTGGTCTTGCCGCAGCCGGACGGGCCGAGCAGCATGAAGAACTCACCGTCCTCGATCTTGAAGGAAGACGACTGCACGGCAGTGAAGTCGCCGAATTCCTTCCGAAGGTTTCTGATTACGATCTCTGCCAAGACAGTCACTCCGGAAAGTGGCTGACGATGATGAACATGACTGTTCCGGTCAGCGTGACGATGAAGGAATAGGTGTAGGCCCACAGGAAGACCGGCTGCATCAGCATGATCACACCAATGGCGATCAGAAGGGATGCGAGCATTTCCCAGGACCCGCGGCGCAGGCGGACGAGGCCGCTCATGAAATCGCTGATCATTTGCGGACCGCTCCGAAGGTGATGCCGCGCAGGAGATGTTTGCGAAGCAGGATGGTGAAGACCATGACCGGCACCAGGAACAGGGTTGCCCCTGCCGCGACCGCCGGCCAGTCCTGGCCGCCGACGCCGATAATGGTCGGAATGAAGGGAGGAGCCGTCTGTGCCGTACCGGAGGTCAGCAGCACCGCGAAGGCATATTCGTTCCACGAGAAGATCAGGCAGAAGATGGCCGTCGAGGCGATGCCCGTTGCCGCCTGCGGCAACACCACCTTGTAGAATGCCTGGAAGCGGGTGTAGCCGTCGATCAGCGCCGCTTCCTCGTATTCTCGCGGGATCTCGTCGATGAAGCCCTTCAGCAGCCAGACCGCAAGCGAGATATTGACCGCCGTATAGAGCAGGATCATGCCCAGGTGCGTATCCGACAGCCCAAGGGTGCGGAACATCAGGAAGATCGGGATCGCGACCGCGATCGGCGGCATCATTCTTGTCGACAGGATGAAGAACAGCAGGTCGTCCTTCAGCGGCACCTTGAACCTTGAAAAGGCATAGGCGGCGAGCGTTCCGAGGAACACCGACAGGAAGGTGGAGCCAAATCCGATGATGACCGAATTCAGGAACCTTTCGCCGTAGCGGGAGGGGCCTGCGATCACCATGTCGCGGTTGCGAACGATTTCCTCGTACCAGGTAGCGGGCGGCGGCAGCGCCTGAAGCTGTTCCGGCGACACGCGGGTGCGGGTGGTGAAGAGGTTGACGTAGCCTTCCAGAGACGGTTCGAAGAGCACCTTCGGAGGATAGGCGATGGCATCGACCGGAGACTTGAACCCTGTCGTCAGGATCCAGACCAGCGGCAGCAGGGTGATGACCGCGTAGGCGATGACCAGCGACCCGGCCACCCACTTCTGCCGCGAAGACGGTTCTGTGATGGAATAGCTGCTCATCTTTCCTTCACCTTGTTCAGGGCTTTGACGTAGATCGAGGCGAGGCCGAAGACAGTCACGAACAGGACGATCGCGTAGGCGGAGGCATAGCCGGTGCGCCACTTCTCGAAGGCTTCACGCTTCAGGTTGATGGAGGTGAGCTCGGTCACGGAGCCGGGGCCACCGCCGGTGAGCTGCACCACAAGATCGAACATCTTGAAGTTCTCGATGCCGCGGAACAGGACTGCCAGCATAAGGAAGGGCAGCACCATGGGCACAGTGATCGTCCAGAACTGGCGCCACTTGCTGGCCCGATCGATTTCCGCGGCCTCGTAGATATAGTCCGGTATCGATCGCAGGCCTGCCAGACAGATGAGCATCACGAAGGGGGTCCACATCCAGGTATCGACGATCACGATGGCCCAGGGCGCGAGCGCCACGTCGCCGATCATCTGGAAGGATGCCGGATCGACCCCGGTGAAGAAGGACACACCGTAATTGAAGAGACCGATCTGCGGCTGGTAGAGAAAGGTCCAGAAATTGCCGACAACGGCCGGCGACAACATCATCGGCAGCACGATCAGGGTGGTCCACAGATCGTTGCCCTTGAATTTCCGGTTGATCAGCCAGGCCAGGGTGAAACCGATCAGCACCTGCAGGACGATGGTCCAGAACAGGAAATGCGCGGTCGCCTGCATGGTCAGCCAGATGTCGCCATCGGTCAGGATGCGCTCGTAATTGCGCAGGCCGATGTATTCGACATCGCGGTTTGGCCGATTGGCCCGAAAATTCGTGAAACTGAGATTGATCGTCCAGATCAGCGGGAAGATATTGACCGCAAGCAGCAGGAAAATTGTCGGAGCGACAAAAAGCCAGGCAATCGTACGGTCGGAAAGCCCTCGGATTTTCGCGGCAACGGTGGGCGGCGTTGCCTTTGCTACTCGGTCTATCGGGGTGTCGGACATGAGACGCTCTTCTTGAGAAACGGTTCCGGAAAGCAAGGGCCGGGACGGCCGGTCTTTCAGGGTGAGACAGCCCGCCAGAAGGCGGGCCGTCCGCAGAGGCAGGATCAGGATATGGCCGCCAGAAGACCGGCCATCTGCTGAGACAAGGGCAGGTCAAACCCTGACAAGCGCATTGGCATCGTCAGGGTTCGCCTGGAGCCGTCAGAGCTTGCCTTCGTCCTCGAAGGTTTCGGTCCAGTCGGCGATCAGCTTGTCGAGCGCTTCCTGTGCGGTGCCCTGGTCGGCAACCACATAGTCATGAAGGCGTTTTTGCATCGCCAGCAGCAGTTCGGCGTAAGCCGGCTCCTGCCAGAAATCCATCACGTTATCCATGGCCAGAAGAAAATCGGACGCAAACGGCGCACTGTCCGGGAAGCTCGGATCGCTGAGGACGCTGACATGGCAGGAATAGCCACCGAGATCCCACCACTTCTTCTGAACGCTCGGCTGCGCGAACCACTTGATGTACTCAAGCGCCGCATCCTGCTTGTCGGAATAGGCCACCACGGAGATGCCCTGCCCGCCGAGCGTCGAGGCTTCCCGGTTCTGGCCGGGATTGACGAAGAAGCCGATCTTGTCGCCGCCCACATCCGGGTCGGCATAGAGGCCTGGGAAGAAGGCGAACCAGTTCATGGCCATGGCCACCTGCCCCGACTTGAAGGCATCGAGGGACTGTTCCATGTAGCTGTCGGTGTAGCCCGGGGGCGTGCCGGTCTTGTAGAGTTCCTTGTAAAACTCAAGGCCCGCCACGGCTTCGGGCGAGTTGACCGCACCTTCCATGTCGTATTTGCCCGGCGTCATCTCGTATTTGAAGCCGAACGGATAAAGCGCGCTGGTCGCGCCCATGGTGATGCCTTCCGAGCCGCGCTCGGTGAAGATGGACGCGCCGTACCGGGTCTGACCGTCGATCTCGCGTCCCTGGAAGAACTGTGCGACTTCCAGAAGCTCAGCTTGCGTCTTGGGCGGAGCCAGGTCACGGCCGTGCTTCTCCTTGAAGGCAGCCTGAATGTCCGGCATTTCGAACCAGTCCTTGCGATAGAACCAGCCATTGGCATCGCCCATGGCCGGCAGCGCATAGTAGTTCGGCTCGCCCTTGGGCCAGGTGGAATAGGCATAGACGGTCGCCGGAGCGAAATCGTCCATGCTGATGCCTTCCTTCTCGAAGAAGTCGTTCAGCTTGACGTAATGGCCGTTTTCCGCGCCGCCGCCGATCCACTGGCTGTCGCCGATCAGCAGATCGCACAGTTTGCCGCCGGAGTTCAGCTCGTTCAGCATGCGGTCGGCGAAGTTCGGCCAGGGCACGAATTCGAAGTTCATGGTGTGGCCGTATTCGGCTTCAAATTCCTTCGACAGCTCGACCAGCGCGTTGGCCGGATCCCAGGCCGCCCAGCACAGCGTCAGCTCATCGGCCTGCGCATTGGAAACAGATAGTCCGCTAACCGCAACAATGGCGGTTGCCGCGAGAAGTTTCGCAGTTTTCATGGGTGAAGTCCTCCCGAATGGTCGCGTGCCGGCGCATGCCGGACCGCAGCACTCCTCCAAGTGCAGGCTCACGCTATCTGACATACGTATGTCACGTCAATCAAAAAACTGACATACGTCTTTCTTTTCGAGATCAATCAGACCTGAACCATGCCGATAACACAGGGCATGGCATTGATTTTACTTATTTTTAGGGGACAGAACTCGTGGCCGGAGCAGCCAGCCTCAATAGAGGTTTTCGCGCATGATGATCTCGATCCGGATCTTTTCCTGCGCCTCATAGATGTCCGTGCCGTCGCATTTGGCCCGCAAGACCCGCAGGGCACTGCGCACGAGATGCCCGACATTCTGGGCGATGACAGCATCAAGTTCGCCATCGGCAAGAGCCTGCCGCGTTACGGGCGTCAGATCGTGAGCGATCACCACAAACCGCCCGGCAACGCCGTGCTCACGCAATGCATCCAGCATGGCCGCATTGCCCGACCCCATGGAATAAACCGCCTTCAGCTCCGGGTGTGCCTTGAGCGCGTGGTCAAGGGTTTCATGAATCCGGTCCGGATCGTCGTAGAATTCGATCGTCGGCAGGGTTTTCAGTTGCGGAAAGTCCCGCGACAGCACTTCGTCCAGACCGAAGCGGCGCTCGATACTGTCACGCGCCACCATGGAATTGGTCACCACCAGGATGCTGCCGGTCTCGTTGCGCAAAAACTTGCCCAACAGCGCCCCTGCGGTCTTGCCGGCGGAGAAATTGTCGACACCTGCAAAATAGTGGCATTTCGAGTTCGGCAGGTCCGACACCAGCGCGACGACGTAAACACCTGCACTCTTGATATGCGCGATGGCATCGCGCACCTGCGGTGTTTCCGGAACCATCATGGCAACGCCGTCCAGTTCGGACAGGTCCAGGGTCTTCAGCCTGTCGACAACCGCGTGCGGGTCGGCGGCGTCGACCAACAGGACGCTGACGTCGGTCCGGTCCGCCACCTGCGCACCGGACGCTTCTTCGACCGCGGCCACGAGCGTTTCGACGAAATGATTGGGCCCTTCGGGAAGAACGAACACGAATTTGTACTGGCGCTGCCTGGCGAGATTGGCCGCATTGGTATCGCGCACATAGCCGAGCTTGCGAACAGCTTCCTTCACCCGCTCCGCGTTCTTCGGGCGCACATCCGCACGCCCGTTCAAGACCCGGTCGACGGTCGACAGGCTGACCCCGGCCTCGCGGGCGATATCGTGTACGGTAGGCTTGACCATCACGTCTCCCGGACCACCCCGCGTTCTCGTGAACGCAGACAAGATGATCCACCACTTCAACGCCGATCTGCGTCTGGGCGCTCCCGCGGGACCGACCGGACACCCGCTGATCGACAGGGAGACAATGTCGCGCAGCATTCTGACATACGTCAATCAAAAATCCGCTTTACGGCGATTGACGGAAGAAATTTCCCCAAGGATATCAGGCAATTGCAAATCGCGGGCAAGCCTTGCAGAAGCAAGACGGCGCCATTGGCCACGCTTTCCCGCAGCTAATCCGATTCATGGCAACAGGGCAAGCCAGGCCGGTCGTTTCAACCGGCACCAGCTCAAGGAAAGGCAATCAAACAGCGGACAGACCGGGGTCAGTAGCACCTGCACTGTAGGCACATGCAGGCTCTGCAAGCGGAGCCTCGCCATTTGCATCCGCAAAGGCCCGGACCATGTGCGCAAGCCCTTCCTCTATGCTTGTCTTCGTTTGCCAGCCGAGCAATTGCCGTGCTCTTTCCCCCGACCCGACGAAGCCGTTGACGTCGAAGCTGCGCGGCCCGACATGGTGGATTTCGGCGGCCGTTCCGGCCAGCCGTACGCTGGCTTCGGCAAGTTCGGTCAGGCTGGTGCCGACCCCGGAGACGAATTGCACAGGTGGCGGCGCCTTCCGTTCCGCCTCGATGAAAGTGACCATCTTCAGAATACCGTCAACGACATCATCCAGATAATTGAAGTCGAAGACATGATTGCGGCCCTCGACCTGCAATCTGCGCCCTTCGGCGGCGGCTCTTGCGAAGGCGGGAACAACACGGTCCGCATGATCGGAAATCCGGCCATAGACGTTCGAGAACCGCAGGATCGCGGCCTTGACACCGGCCTCCCGGGCCGCCTCCACCAACTTTTCGCCTGCCAGCTTTGACCGTCCGTAGACATTCATCGGGCAGCGCGCAGTGTCTTCATCTGCCGGAAACCGCGTAACCGGCCCATACGCTTCCCGGCTGCTGCCGAAGAGGACCCAGGGACGGCTATCGCTACTTGCAGCAGCTGCAAGGACGTTGCGGGTTCCACCGACATTCACGTCCCGGCACAGCACGGGATTATGCTCGCCCCAAAGCACCCGGGACACCGCTGCAAGGTGAATAACGCCGCCGCAGCCCCGCACCGCGTCTTCAACAGCAGCGCCGTTGCGGCTGTCCTGCCCAGCTTCGGCAATATCAAACGTGCGGATAGGGCGGCCCAGCGCCATCAGCGTGTCCACAAGGGCGGACCCGATGAGGCCGGCACTTCCGGTGATCAGTATGGGAAGGGACATGATGTGGTGTGTTCCAGGGTAGCTGCGAAAGCCCGGCCGCCTACCCGCTCGGCCGTTAAATCGCGCCTAGCACGCGCCGTGCCAAAGACGCCCGGCAGCATTACAAAGCTGCTGCGGATCAAAATCTCTCGGCCAATTCCGCCAGACGGCTTCTCCATCAAGCTGCGTTTGCTCGGAGCCCCCTCCGCCAATACCGGCCCATGGCATGGCCGCGCCATGGCATTTCCTGCCCAGCGCACCACCAGCACCGGGCGAATTTTGCCTGGGGACAGCGGCAGATTTTGTCCGACGGGACCAACAGTCAGCATCCATTCAACAGGAGAAATCAGCGATTTTCGCCAAAACAGCCACTGGCACGGAAGTTGCTGAGCAGCCTTCGGCCCGCTATGGGGCTTTCTGGAACCTCCTTAAGTGACGACAATCAACGCCACGCCCAGCGCGGCAACCTTCTACGTCTCACCTGCAAGCACGTCGGTGTCTCCGGCCACGGACGAGCCATCTTCCGATACAACTTCCGGACAGACGACAACAGGATCTGGAACCAGCACCCTCACCTCGTCCCAGACGCTCGCCAGTTACGATGCGATCACCTACCAGGAAGTCAGCTCGGACGACGCAGACCATATCCGCGCGCTGACCACCACCCAGATCCGGCAACTGACGGCGGAGGACCTTGCCGCCTTTTCCGCGAGCGAGTTGCAGGCGCTGACGGCACCCCAGATCGCCGCCCTTTCGGCCACCCAGATTCAGGATCTTTCCGGAACACAGATCGAGGCGTTTTCGCCAGGTCAGGTCAAGAGCTTTGCGACATCCGTCCTTGCCGGGTTTTCCGACAGCCAGTTTTCGCATTTCGGCTCTGACGATATTTCAGCACTGACCAGCCTGCAGGTGAAGGCACTTTCACCCGCGAGAGTGGCGGGCCTGAGCCTGGAACAGTTTTCCGGCATGGCCAGCACCCAGCTTGGCATGCTGAGCGTGTCGCAATTTCGCAATCTGACCGTGGACCAGGTTGCGGCAATGACGGCGGAACAATCCGGCCAGCTGACGACCACCCACATGGGCAGCCTGACGATGCCGCAGGTGAAGGCGATCAGCGTCGACACGCTGCTGTCGCTCGCCAGCACCCAGTTCCGGGCCCTCAGCAGCCAGAGCATCGCCGCACTGACGACGACCCAGTTCGGCGCCCTGACCGCCACCCATATCGGCACGCTGTCGACCACCCAGGTAAAAGGGCTGACGCTGCCGGAAATTTCCGCACTGACGTTCTCCCAGCTTGCCGGGCTCACAGCCCAGCAGGTTTCCGTGCTGTCGACCAGGCAGGTCCAGTCCTTCTCCGAGGACCAGATCCAGACCTTCAGCCCCGGGCAGATCAGGTTTTTTTCCGGAACCTCCATCGGCGCCATGACGACCACGCAGATCGGCGCGCTGACGGCTCCCCAGATCGCAAATTTCAGCAAGGCCCAAATCCAGGGCCTCACCCAGACCCAGACGCGCTACCTGAACGAGACCCAGCTCGGCGCGCTGAACTTTTCCCAGATCGGCCAATTGACCCGGACGGCGGTGGCTGCCCTCGGGGCTCAGCAGGTCGCCTCACTGACCGCAGACCAGTTCGCGTCTTTCTCGGCAACGCAGATCACCTCGCTCAACAACGAGGTCATTTCCGGCCTCAGCGAGACCCGCATCGCAAGTCTGACCACCACACAATTCCAGGGACTGACCGCCGGCGACCTGTCGCTGTTTTCCGAAGACCAGTTCAAGGCGCTGACAGAGACCCAGCTGAACGCGATCACCGCAACCCAGGGCAAGGCGCTGAAGGAAACCCAGATCGCGCTTCTTACCGGCACACGCCTGAGCGCCCTGTCCAGTTTCGTGATAGCAGGGTTCAACGAGACCCAGTTCGACGCCCTGTCGACTGACCAGATCGGCGCCTTGAGCGTCAACCAGGTGCGCGGCATCGGCACCACGATGATCGCCGCACTGGATGAAACCCAGATCGGCGCACTCGGCTCGCTGCAGGTCCGCTCGCTGACTGCTCCCCAGATGCGGGCCTTTTCCGCCGGACAGCTCCGAACTTTCAGCACCGAGCAGATCGGCTCGATGGGCTATGCTCAGGCGCTAGCCCTGAACGGCACGACAATCCGCCAGCTCAGCAGCGAACAGATCGCCGCCTTCAACAGCACCGCCATCAAGGGCTTTTCCACCACCACGATTGCCGCTCTCGGACCGGAGCAGATGGAAGCGCTGTCGAGCAGCTTCCTGTCGAACCTGTCGACCAGCCAGTTGCGGAGCCTGACCGAAACCGCCTTCGCAAGCCTGAGAGCCGAGCAGTTTGCGGCGCTCGGCAACACGCAACTTGCCGATCTTGCCCCGGCGCAGATCCGCGGTTTGAGTGAAAGCCATATCGCGGCCCTGACGCCAGACAGGCTGGAAAGCCTGACTGCCACTGCCCTGTCGGGCCTGACCGGCTCCCAGATCGGGTTCTTCTCGACGAGCCAGCTCAGTCAGCTTGCCCCGACCCAGATTGCCGGTCTCTCAGGCCAGGCAATCGCCGCCCTTGGAACGGACCAGCTTGCAGCGCTGTCGATAACGCAAGTGGCGGCTCTCACCGGCGCACAGGTGAAAAGCCTGACCGCATCGGCGGTTTCATCGCTGTCGTCCGATCAGTTCCAGGCATTGTCCACCACCCAGATTGCAGCCCTTGCCGGCAACACCGCCGGCCTGACGGATGCTCAGGTTTCCGCCCTGCAGGGCGAGCGCCTGAACGCCCTTTCGGCAGCCGGCATTTCGTCCCTCGGCTCCGGCCAGATCGCCGCTCTGACACCGGACCAGATTGCCGCGCTGAGCAACACACAGGTTTCAGCTCTTTCCAGCACCGCCGTCGGCCAGTTGAGCACGGCGCAATTCGACGCGTTCACGACAACGCAGATCACATCCCTTGTCGCCAATCAGGCCAAGGGCCTGACCCGGGACCAGATTGCCTCCCTGTCGACAACACAGGTGGCAAGCCTTGCACCTGCCGCACTAGGCGCCCTCGACGGCACCCAGACCGAAGTGCTGTCTTCGACCCAGGCGGCCGCGCTGTCTGCCAAACAGATCGGCTCGCTGTCGACGTCCGGGCTTGCCGGCCTGAACAGCGACGTTATTGCAGGGCTTGAGAAAACCCAGATTGCCGGACTGACAGCCACCCAGACCGCATCTCTCGGCGCAACCCAGATCGCCGCATTGTCCGCGGACCAGCTGGCCCAGTTCAGCTCCGTGCAATTGCGTGCCCTGACCCAGACGCAGATGGCGGCGGTGACGGCGACCAAACTCGGCTCTCTGTCGAACGCGCAGTTTGGAGAACTGACGGCAGCCGCAATCGGCGGCTTGCGTGAAGAGACCATCGCCGCCCTGACGACGACACAACTCGGCTCCCTGACAACGACACAGATGAAAGGCCTGACCGACGAACAGGTCGATGCGCTGTCGCCCGAGCAGATCCTGGCGCTGAGCGACAAGCAGATCGGCGCGTTGTCTGCAACGGGTCTTGCAGGTCTTTCCGCCTCCGACGTGTCGGGCCTGACAACAGCCCAGTTGAACGGCCTGACAGGGGTTCAGTTGAAGGCCTTGAACGCAACCCAGTTCGAAGCCCTGGTGCCGGATCAGATCGCGGCGCTGACAGCAGCCCAGATCGCCAGTTTCAACGCGGCGCAGGTGACCCGCCTGACAACGGCACAGGTGGAAGCGCTGACCACCACCCAAACCGCAGCCCTTTCTGCCACCGGGATCAAGGGCCTGACCCGAACCGCAATTGCAACCTTGAGCGATGCCCAGCTGGCCGCCTTGACCGGCACGGCGATGGCGGGCCTGGCCACCACGCAGATCCAGTCTTTCAGCACCGGCCAGATATCCGCCCTGTCGGCAACACAGGTGAAAAGCCTCAGCGCCGGAACGATCGGCGCGCTCAAGGCCACTCAGGCAGCCGCCCTCACTAACGAACAGCTTGCAGCCCTGAGCACCACACAAATTGCGGGCCTGGGTGATGAAGCCCTTGAAGCCTTTTCGAGTGAGCAGATCGCGGCGCTGTCACGGTCGCAGATCAGCAGTCTGAGCACCGCGGCGCTGACCGGACTAACCACCACACAGACCGCCTCCCTCTCCACATCACAGATCAGCGCGCTCACGAGAACGCAGATCGGATCGCTGGCGGCTGATCAGATCGGCGCTTTCACGACCAGCCAGATTGCCGGGCTGACGACCACCCAGGTCAGCGCCATATCCGGAGACGCTGCTGCAGGCCTGAGCCCGGCGACCTCCGCCTCCCTGTCGACAACACAACTGAACGCGCTTTCAGCCGCAGCCTGGAAAGGCCTTGCTCCGGCAGCAGTTTCCGCACTCTCGACCAGCCAGATATCCAGCCTCGCTGCAATCACCATCGGCCTTCTGAACGGCGATCAGGTCGGAGCGCTATCGACCACGCAGATCGAGAGCCTGTCGAAAACGCAGATGCAGCGGCTTTCCGCCGAAGGTCTCGGCGCCATGAGTGCCGGGCAACTGGGTGCTCTTACCGACAAGCAGATCTCCGGCTTGTCTTCGAAGGCCCTTGCCGGTCTGACCCCGACCCAGGCAGACCAGCTTGGCCCGGACAAACTGCTGTCGCTGACCTCCGAGCAGATATCAGGGCTCTCCACGAGCGTCATTTCAAGCCTGGCGCCGGGCACGATCGCCAGCCTCAGCACGCATCAGGTAAAGGCCCTCACGGCAAGGCAGACAGGTGCCCTGACAACTGAGCAGGCCGCCGCCCTCACCGGCAATCAGATCGCTGCAATGTCGACAGCCGGTATCGGCGGACTTTCGTCCACGGTCCTCTCGAGCCTTTCGCCGGAACAGATCTCCCGCTTCGATCCGGATCAGGTCGCCGCGCTTGCCCCCGGCGCCCTGGCAGGAAGCGGCACTGCCGTGCTTTCCAGATTGTCCGCGGAGCAGTTTTCCGCATTGACCGCCGGTCAGCTTGCAGCTCTCAAACCAGCGCAGATCGCGTCCCTTGAAAGCGGAACGATAGCCGGACTGGCAACGACACAGATTGCGGGGCTGTCGGCAGCGCAAGTCGGCGCGCTCACCCAGGATCAGATCGGAGCGCTTGGCACACGTCAGGTTGCGGCGCTGACACCTTCCGGCCTGTCCGGTCTGGGGGCCGATCAATTCTCCTGGCTGTCAGCCGGCCAGCTCGCCATGTTCAGCGGAAAGCATGTTGCCGGGCTTTCGACAACCACGATTGCCGCACTCGATGCAACGAGCCTTGCAGCTTTCTCCGGCGGACAATGGGCGAGCATGACCGCCACTCAGGCTGCAGCCTTGACGGCAACGCAGATCGGCACACTGACGCCACTGCGGGTCTCTCAATTGTCGCTGATCGAGATGGGGGGCCTTTCCAGCTCGGCAGCCGGTGCCCTGTCCGCCCCTCAACTGGCCGCGCTGACAACAGGACAGGTTTCGGCCCTGTCCCAAAATGCGGTTTCCGGCCTGAGTGCGGCACAAATCAGTGCGCTGTCCGAAGACCAACTCACAGCTCTGACGACCAGTCAGATCGAGGGATTGTCCGGAGCAGCGCTTGCCGGGCTTTCGCCAACGACGCTTGCCACCTTCACAGATCCGCAATTCGGCGCACTGTCGGCCACCGCGCTCAGCGGACTGAGCACCGGCCAGATCGCCTCCCTTTCCAGCACACGCATCGGCCTTTTGACGCCCGCCGCAACCAGCGGCCTGACCGGGGCGCAGGTCGCCTCCCTGACCACCGACCAGTTGGCCGCGCTCAAGCCCGCGCAGATTACGGCTCTTTCGGCCAGCGGCATCAAGGGACTGACGGCAGCGCAGCTCTCCCAGTTCAACTCAGGTCAGCTTGGCGCCCTCGGTTCGACCGGACTGGAGGCCCTGACCGCCACCGCCATTGCCGGCCTGACGCTGTCGCAACTGAGCTCGCTCTCCACCTCGCAGATGGAATATCTGTCGGCGTCAGCGATCTCCGGTCTGAGCGCGGACCAGATCGGCGGTCTGGCGACAGCACAACTTCTCGCTCTTGCCAGAGAGGCCGTCTCCGGCCTGACGGCAACCCAGATTGGCGCCTTGTCTGCAGACCAGTTCATCGCCTTCACCTCGACCATGATCGGCGCCCTTTTGCCGTCGACGATTGCGGGACTTTCGGAAAACCAGATCGAAGCGCTGACCCTGACCCAGATCAGCGGCCTGAGCGCTGCGCAGGTCGGATCCATTTCCACCAGCGCGCTGGCGGGGCTGTCACCAGATGAAATCGCCGAAATGAGCGCGTCACAACTTGCCGGTCTCGTGCGTGTGCAGTTGCGCGCCCTGTCAAATGCGCAATTCACGGCTTTGACCCCATCCCAGATCGCCTCCCTCAGCGCAAACCAGGTTTCCAACCTGACCAGCAGTGAAATCTCGATCCTGTCGTCCACCCAGTTCGGAGCGTTGACCTCGCGCCAGGTCGGAGCACTGACAGTCACGCAGCTAGGTGCCCTGGCACCGGAACGCATCGGAGCCATGTCTTACGCCCAGCTGTCCGGCCTCACCGGAACCCAGATCCGTTCGCTCAGCGCGCAGGCGATCGCTGCCCTCGGCCCGCAGTCGATCGAAGCGCTCGACGCTGACCAGATCGGACACTTCACAGAGTCACAGATCGCGACCATGACACCTGAGCAAATCGCCGCCATGGCTGTAGCGGTCTCCTGATCTTTGCGCCATCATTCCGACTCACCAGACACACCCAGGACCGCCACGAATGGCAAATGAAACCAGCCTGTCGATCGTTGAACTCATCGGCGCGGCCGAGGCCCTGAAAGGCAACGGCTCCTTTGGTGCCGCGGAAGTTCTCTATGGCACCTGGGTGGCACAGAACCCGGATGACCCACTGCTGTATGCAGTGCTTTTCAACCAGTCTGTGCTGTTTTCCGAAACCGGTAAGCTGACGGCTGCGCGCGAGACCCTGGAGCGCGCGTTGAACCTCAATCCGAGCTTTCATGCGGCCCATATCAACCTCGGCCGTGTTCTGGAACAGCAGGGGGATATCGGCGCGGCGGTTGGGCAGTGGAACACAGTGCTGGAACAGACCCTTGCGGTGACGCCGGCTTCGCTCTCCGTTCGACTGACGGCCCTCAACCAGATTGCCCGCACACTGGAAGCCGCCAACCAGGATGTTCTAGCCGAAAGCATGCTGCGCCAGAGCCTGGAACTCGACCCGCACCAACGGGAAGTCGCGCAGCATTTCATTGCCCTTCGGCAGCGCCAGTGCGAGTGGCCGGTGGTGCAGCCGCTGGAACGGGTAACGCCTTCACAGCAGGTGCGGGCCATGTCGCCCCTTTCGGCCGCGGCCTTCAGCGACGACCCGCTGTTTCAGCTTGGCCTTTGCGCCGACTACAGCCGCCGGGACGTCGGAACGCCCTCCGCCCCCATGAAGGCATGGCCAAAGGCCATGGAGCACGACGGCCCGCTGCGGATCGGTTACCTGTCGTCCGATCTTCGCGAACATGCCGTCGGTCACCTGATGGCGGAAGTGTTCGGCCTGCATGAGCGGTCCAAGGTCGAGGTCTTCGCCTATGATTGCGGCCCGGCAGCGGATGATCCGCTCAGCCGGAATTTCCGGGAAACCACCGACAACTGGCGCACCATTTCCGGCATCGACGACGAAGCTGCCGCGCGGTTGATCGCCGAAGACGGCATCCAGATCCTGATCGACGTAAACGGCTATACTCGGGAAGGCCGCACGCGGCTGGTCGCACTGCGTCCGGCTCCCGTCATCGTCAACTGGCTCGGTTTTCCGGGCACGACGGCCAGTCCGTTCCATCACTATATCGTCGCCGACGACATCATCATTCCGCAGGACCACGAGATCTATTATTCCGAAGAGGTTCTGCGCCTGCCCTGCTACCAGCCGAACAACCGCAAGCGCGTCGTTTCCGAGCGCATCTGGCAACGCTCCGATTTCGGACTGCCGGAAGACGGCACGGTGTTCTGCTGCTTCAACGGCAGCCACAAGATCACGCGGTTCTGCCTGGACCGCTGGTTCGCCATCCTGAAGAAGGTACCGGGAAGCGTTCTCTGGCTGCTGACCGGCGGAACGGAAACCGACCAGCGTCTCAAGGCTTGTGCCGAAGCGGCAGGCATTGCTCCGGACAGGCTGGTTTTTGCCGGGAAGATGGCCAACCCCGACCATCTGGCACGTTATCCGCTTGCCGACCTCTTCCTCGACACCACACCCTATGGCGCCCATACCACCGCCTCCGATGTCCTCTGGATGGGCGTGCCGGTCCTCACGATTGCCGGAAAATGTTTCGCCGCACGGGTCTGTGCGAGCCTGGTCACCGCCGCCGGTCTTCAGGAGCTCGTCTGTCCGACGCCGGAAGATTACGTGAAACGCGCAGCAGACCTCGGCAAGGACCGCCAAGCGCTGCGGGATCTTCGTCAACGCCTGACCGAGAGCCGGGACGACTGCCTCCTCTTCGACACGCCGCTTCTGGTTTCGAAACTGGAAGATCTTTATGCTGAAATGTGGCAGGCGTGCCGCAGCAATACGCTGCCAAAACCCGATCTCAGCGATCTGGACGCCTTGCTCGAAGTTGCCACCGGCATAGACCACGAAACGACAGACATGCTGGCTGTGGCCGATTATCCCGCCGCCTGGCGCGATCTTCTCATCGCACGGCACGAGGCAAGGCCATTGTTCAGCCGCCGGTTTCTGGACTTTACCGGGGCCTGACCAACATCAGCCTCGGGAACGAGTGGGGTGTTCAGGCTTGGACGAGCGCGCCAAGTCGTTCCACGGTGAGGTTCACCTGTTCATCCGCCAGGCCAGGATGTATGGGCAGACACAGGATCCTCTTTGCCAGCATGGACGCTGTTTCGAGGCGACCAGACCGGCGGCAATGCTGCAGAACCGGCTGGTCGTGCAGCGGAGCGGGATAATGAACTGCCGTTTCTATGCCTGCCTCTCGCAAACCTCTGGCAAGCGCTTCGCGATCCTCCAGAACGACGGCATATTGCGAACGGGCACTGCCTGCCATGTCCGGACTGCGGACATAATCCAAACGACCAGTCTCCCGGAGTGGTTCGAGGAGCCTGTCGTATAGCGCACCTATACTGCGGCGACGATCCAATGCCCTGCTGAAACGGTCGAGCCGCGCCAGCAGGGCAGCGGCGGCGATCGAACTCATCCTGCCGTTCATCCCCAGCCGCAGGTGATGGTACTTGCCGCCTTGTCCATGGTCACGGATCTCGCGAAGCGCGCTGGCGAGCGCCTCATCATTGGTGAAGACCGCTCCGCCGTCCCCTGCCCCGCCGAGCACCTTCGTCGGAAAAAAACTGGTGCATCCGAGCCCCGCTAGATTGCCGCTCCGCCTGTCTTCCAACCCCGCCCCCAGGCTCTGGGCAGCGTCTTCGATCACCGGGATTCCATGCCTTGCGGCAATCGAATTGATGGCTTCGAAGTTGGCAGGCAGTCCAAAAAGCGAGACCGCGACGATGGCCTTGGTGCGGCTGGAAATCGCTGTTTCCAGTTCATCCGGGTCAAGCAGGCCGGACGGGTGCAGGACGTCCACTAGAACTGGCTCCGCACCGAGCACAAGAGCGCTTTCCGCCGGCGCGATAAAGGTAAAGTCCGGAACAATGACTTCATCACCCGGCCCGATGCCGAGAGCCATCATGGCCATTTGCAGGGCCGTCGTTCCCGAAGCACAGGCGACTGCAAACCTTGCACCAGTTATCCCGGCAAGCTTTTGTTCCAGCTCGGCAATTTCCGGACCGCCGACAAAACGCCCATGTGAGAACACCCTGGCGATACCTTCCAGAGCCTTGGCCCGGACAGGTTGCCATTCGCCAACCACATCGGCGAAGGGAACAATCACCTTCACGCCGCACCTTCCGGTAGCTTGGAGGTCTCGAATGCGCATCGTCTGATTGCGTCCGACAGTCGAAGTACAGCGAGCGCCTCTTCAGCTGTCGCCAGTTCAGCCGCGTCACCTGCTCTGCTCATGACAAAAACTTCGGCCTGCCGCGTCAGTGGGTCCGGCCGTCCATCGGGCGACAACGCAAGAAGGTCGAAACAGCGCGTTTCATCTCTGTCCAGCCTGACGTCAAGGCTGCGCCTCCGTTCGCTGGCTCCATGGACCGCAGCCAGCTCATAGGACCTGTCGCCAAAACCGAGACGGCAGCAGACATGATCCAGGCAGCCTGCCGTCCTTCGGCTCTCCAGCACCGTTATCTCGCAGTCACTTGTTCCCTCGAGTTTCACGATCCAGTCCAGATCATGCACCATCAGGTCGGCGATCACGTCCGGGCCGCCGGCAACGCTTTGCATCCGGGACAGCCGTTGCACGCGCACCTTGCCCGAGCGCTTGCGCAAGGCGGCCATCGTGCTTTCGATGGCCGGGTTGAAACGTTCGACCTGCGCGACCGATAGCCTGGCGCCGCCGGTGCGGGCCGCGGCAATCATCGTCTCTATTTCTCCCGGGCACAGCGACAAAGGTTTTTCGACAAGGCAATCGATGCCGCGCGCGAGCAACGGAACGGCAGCCTCGGCATGCCTTTCGACAGGAACCGCAATAACGGCAGCTGCAAAGTCGTTGGCGAGACCATCGATCGATCGCGCGAACGGGATCCCGTTTGCAGCCATCTCTTTGCCCTCGTCTTCATCGACGATACCGACAAGAGAAACGCCGGGCATCTTGGACAGGCATTCCATATGGAGCTGGCCCATCTTGCCAAGGCCAACCAGCAGCACGCGCAATGGTTCCTCGGAGACAATTTCGGCAAGATGCAGGGTCACGATTTCGGCTTCCTGAAGGACGCTATCTGCCGGCGGCACGGCTTGAGAACCTGCTTCTCAAACCCCTGCCAGGCCATCCGAACAGCCAATCCTGGAAATCTGTGTCTTTCCAGTTCCCTCTTCAGACCCTGCAATTCCCTCCTCAGGCCCTGCACTTCTCTTTCCAGTTCAGCGATCCTCGCCTTGTGTCGCGCATCATTGTTGGCAGCGACTGCCGTATCCCGCTCCAACTGAGCTTTCGCCGCCCTGAGGTCTGCCTGGGCCAGGTTTTTGCAATGTTCCGCCTGTTCCCTTGCCTTCACCCGCGGTGCTAGCTGACAGACATAGCGCGATGCGGAGGTCAGTCTCTCACTATCGTGCAGCGTACCGGCAACATCATTCCAGTGTTCAATGGTCCTGTGGTAGATTTCCAGCCATCGATCCACGGCTGCCTCCAGGCCGGCGTTCGCCCTGATCCACTGTGTCACCGCACGCGCATCCGATGCGTCGTAACGCTCCAGTTCACGCTCGATCTTGTCCTGATGCAAAAGCTGGCTCTGCAAGGTTCGGATGCCGAAATTCAATCCGCGCATGCTTTGCAGATTGGAGGAGCTAACAAGTCCGCCAAGTTGACCGTAATCCATGACGACAACGGCACATCCGGATGCCATTGCCTCGATTGCAGCGCGCGCCTTTGCAAAGACAACGTCATAGTCCGCCAGGATGGTCTCCGGGTGCGCGGCGGAGCGGCCGGAGTTCTGTCCAACGATATCGACGCGCTCGATGCCCATGCGGGTGCAGGCGTCACGTATCGCCTTCGGGACCTGAGCCGCAGAATTGCTGAAGACAAGCGCGGACTTCGGCTTGTCCGGAAGGTCCCGCACCTTTCTGAAGCGGTCGAGATCGACAAAATTATGCAGGACCGAGATCTGGTCAGCCGGTACGCCCGCACTGGTCAGAAGACGTTCCCGGCACAGGTCATCAACCGCGACATAGTGCAGAATGTTCGGGAAGACCGGTGGCCATTCCTGCCAGGGAATCCAGCCGTGACAGGTATAGGTGACCGGCACTTGCGGAAAACGAAGCGCGGCCGTCATCGTTTCCAGATGATGCTGCCCGTGGATCACATCGGGCACCGCGGACAGGTCCCGCAGGTCGTCAACGACAGGAATCGTCGCCGCTCGGAGACGGTCTGCAACCGGGCCAAGGCTCTGGCTGTAAGCAACCGGGAAGTGCCCGCGCCGCATGAGGGACAGCGCCAGATCCCTGAGATAAAGCTCCGACCCGGCTGGTTGATCCAGCGTGTTGTTGGTCATCAGGATCCGGAGCGGACGACGGTCAGCCTGCATGAGGCGTCATCCCGAGCGCTTCGCGAACCTGCGAGGCAGAGGCAAACCGCTTGCCAAGGAGCGTGCAGAGCTCGCTTACCCGGCTAACCAGTTTCTCGTTTGTAGCCGGTTGCGTTCTGTCCGCGTCAAGCCACAGAAAATCCTCCAGACCGGTGCGCACGCCGTTTCCGAACAAGAGCCCCAGCGTGTTGGCGGCAAGCTGGCCTTCGCCGATCCCGCCTGCACACCAGACGGATTCTGGAGGCAGATCCTGCGTGATCGCCGCCAGATGCAGGGGCGTTACCTGTGCACTACTGAGATTTCCGAGCAGCACGTTGAAATAGAAGGGAGGCTTCAATATCCCGCGGTCTGCAAGATACCTGGCGTAATTCACCATGCCCGCATCAAAGACCTCCAGCTCGGGACGAATGCCGCGGTCTTCCATGGTCTTTGCAAGACGGACAACCATATCCGGTGCGTTGATACTTTCGGTGCGGGTAAAATTCAGCGAGGACAGCGTGAGGCTGGCCATGTCGGGCCTGAGGTCCCCTGTCAGCAGCAAGGGGTCTGAACGTTGTTCGAACGCCGGGAAGTTCCGACCGCTGAGGGACACGCAGATGATCACATCCGGGTGCGTTTCCCGGATACCTGCGATGATCCGCGCGTATATGTCTTTCCGGAATGTTGGCCGGCCATCCTCGTCTCTTGCATGAATGTGCAGGATCGTCGCGCCAAGGTCCGCACACAGGCGGCAGTCGGCGATGATCTCGTCCGGCGACAGCGGCACGGCCGACGACATGGCACGGGTCGGCACCATTCCCGTGGGTGCAAGGTTCAGGATCAGGTCCTTCATGGGGATTTCTGAGCTTGCCTGTCCTGTCCGTCGGATCTGACACGAGCCGGATTACCAACCACGAGGGCACCCGGAGGAACGTCCCTGGTCACAACACTGCCGGCACCGACAACTGCATTTGCGCCCACACGAACACCTGGAAGAATGCGGCTGCCACCACCGATCTTCGCTCCGCGCTCGATATAGGGATAGACCATCGGTCCACCTTTCAGCTTGTCGTTGAGCGTGACGACTTGCGGGCCGATGAACACGTCATCTTCAACAGTAACCCCACGTGTAATATGGCAGCCGGTCTGAATGGAAACATTATCGCCAATGACACATTCGCAAATATTGCAATGCGACCCGATAGTAGTTCCAGAACCAATGCTTGCATTCTTGTGAATTATCGTCATGGAACCGACACGTGTACCGGGTCCTATTTTCACGTTTTCCTGCACCTCCGTGAGTGAGGCATTGTAAAAAAGCACGTCGGGAAAACGTTCTTCTGGCGTTTCGGATTGGCTCATGTGATTTGACGGGGCTGTTGTTGTTGTTTTTGAAGAGCAGGTCTGCGGAACAATGGCATAGCCGTTGACGACGTGAAAGGTCAAAAGCTTTCAAATACGCCTTTGCCGCAGATGCTGTTTCGCGGTAGTCCACATGCCCGTTCCCGTCCTGTTACGACAGGACAACCACCACGAACCGCGAGACCTGACACCTTCACACGGAACGTGTTGCGGGCAGACAGACAAGGCAATGAAGACAGCATCGGATCAGCAAAAAACAAACGTCCAGCACCTTGGCGAGAAGATGGCGCTCGACCACGGATTTCTTGGCGTGCCGACCCAGACCTTCGATGAAGGTGGCAGACGTCAATTCGCAGAACTCCTGCGCGAAGGCTTGTCGCCCGAAACGAGCGTGCTGGAAATCGGCTGCGGTTGTCTGCGGACCGCCTACTGGCTGATTCCCTTTCTTGGAGAGCAAAACTACTGCGGTATCGAACCGCACCGCGACAGGGTGCGTTGGGGACTTGATCTGTTGTTTGATGATCAGGTCCTTCGACAAAGACAGCCGCGTTTCGACCACAATGCCGAATTCGACCTGTCCGTGTTCGGTAAAAAGTTCGACATGGTTCTGGCGGGGTCCATCTGGACCCATTGCAGCAAGTCTCATATCCGCACGATGCTGGAGGGTTTTCTCCAGAACTCGAACGAGAATGCGGTTTTCCTCGTTTCCTACCTCCCTGCGAGGTCCCCGGAAGAGGACTACAACGGCACAGCATGGGTCGGCACAAGCCATGTTTCCGATGAACCGGGGATCGTTCGCCACAGCAAGTCCTGGATCGACACCGAGTGCACCAGTCTTGGACTTCGTGTGGATTTTCTCGACCGGAAGGCCTTCGACGGACAACTCTGGCTGCGGGTACAACGGGCATCCAGCATCGGCTTTCCCGGCCGTCTTCAAGACTGAGCCGCTTCACGCCGTCCAAGAAACACGCCGCAAGCATGTGGAACCATGACGTTTCGGCAAGCGCGTTGTAATTGTATTTCCAAGAAGACTTGCTAAATAAGAATCACTTTGAAAAAATTTTATCCGGAAGGGGCCCATGGCGGATTTCAGCGCTCAGATTGAAAAGTCGAAAAAGGAAGTTGCCGCCGCGAGGCAGAAGATCGACGAGCTGACCTCGAAGATCGAAACCGCGAAGTCCAAGCTGGACACCGGGCAGGACATTTCCATCGACATCGAGAACGCGTCCCTGGACGATGTTCACAAGCACACCGAGCTCATGGGCGCCAACATCGCCGAGCTCATCATGGGTCTTGACGATGTCACCGCGACCTTTTCCAAGGACTTCGATGCCATGCGCACGAAGACCGGATGGGAAAGCTTCATCGGCATCTTTTCCAAGCAGCGCTCCGACAGCATCCGCCAGGAACGCATGCGCTCCGCCAGCATCGACGACAAGCTTCAGGACCTGATCACCAAGTCCAATGTCATCGGACAGCTGCTGCAGGAGCAGCTCAACACGCTGAACGAACATTCCAAGCGCGTGGAAACCAACCTCAGCGAAACACTGAGCCAGCGCGAACAGACTGTCGGCACGCTGGAGGAAATCAAGGCCAAGCTTGTGGCCATGGATCCGGACGTGATTGCTCTGGAAAACAAGATTTCCGTGGAGACCGATGCCTCCGAGCGCACCAAGCTTGAGAGCCAGCTGGCGGAGATGAACGCCGAATACAACCGCCTGGCCCAGGAAGAGCAGGTCAAGCTGGCCGAGAGCCAGACGCTGGAACGCTACATCGAAAAGGGCAAGACCTGGGTCGACAGCCTTCAGAACCAGGCGGCCACCCAGATGGTGCTGATCAACAAGCTGCAGACGGACACAAAGCAGCGCGTCGTGCTTTACGATGCGCTTGTGAAATCCCTCAAGACGGCCCAGCAGCAGGATATCGCCCACAAGATCAACGAGATCGGCGTGGCCACCGACAAGGAAGCCCAGTCCGCGATGGCCGCCATCGGCTCGGCAACCAACCAGCGCATGGCCGACATGATGGAAGCCCATGAGGACCACATGGTGTTCGCCCGCAAGGTGCTGGAGGAAAAGGCCAAGTCGGACGAGCGTTTTGCGCGCCGGTTCCAGCAGATCGTCGAGAAGCACGACAAGAACACGTACGGGGCCTGAGGGTCTGAACCGTGGATCTGACCCTGGACCACAGAACCCTGGAAGAAGCGCATGAAACACGGCGCTACTTCGCCAAGTTCGAGCGGATCATCTCGCATTTGCAAGGGGTGGCGGAAAGCGTCATCAATGAGAACACCGCGCTCGCCTCGGAAATACCGGTTCTGAAAGAGTACCTGGAAGCGCTGTCGGGAACCTTCACGGCGCTTTCCTACAAATATCTGCTGGCGGGCCGCGTGTCGGACATGCTGCCCTCGCTTTTGAACATCGACCGTCAGGACAGCGGCTTCCCGATCTATCAGGAGCTGCTGCAGATGGCGAACGACGCCATGCAGGCGGACAAGCATTTACGGTCGCTGCCGGCAATGCGCGAACTCAAGCTGGAGATGGTCAACCATATCCTGCGTGAACAGTCCTCGCCGACCAACCTGCAGTTTGCCGCCTCGCAGCGCCAGTATTACGAAGAGCTCGCCAAGGGCGACCTGTTCTGGGCACGGAATGACCCACGTCTGGCCTGGATGGGCAACGTCGTCGACAACCGCCGCCTCTACAGGCTGCATTGGGCCGTCTATGACAGTCAGCAGAACATTCCGCTGATCTACATTCTCGACCTGGAAGACAGCGGCAAGTGGCCTCTGGCCAAGGACGAGCGCCGTTGGCCGCGCGTCCAGAGCCATCTGACCGCGCAATCCTCCGCGTCCCTGAAGCTGGTGACAATCGCTCGCGGCTTCGACCGCGACTTCGATGACCTGCATCCCAAGCGCCTGCGCCGGTTCTTTCTGGGGCCGATGTACAGCCACACGTTTACCCAACAGTCCGGTCCGCTGCGCGACGTCCTGGCCGAAGCCGCCGGTCGTCCTGGAGAAGACTGGGCTCTGGCCTGGACGACCGAAACCCTGGTCGCCTCCGGCTCCGAGTTCGAATCCGCAGGCTTCTTTTCGTCGGTCGAGCGGCAGATCTACCAACTCGATCCGCTGTCGGCGCACAATCCGGCATCACAGGAAGTCGCAGGCCATACACACCAGCAGCGATCGCTGATCCTGCCGCAGCGGCCTTATCAAATTCTGGAAGAGCGAAACCCGCCGGGCTTTGCCAATATCCGCAAGTATGTCGTCAGCCCTTCGGGCAAGATCCTCAGTTACAAATAGGTTTTTCGCGTGACCCTTTCCAACGACCTCATGGAACTGAAAGAAGACAAGATCCGCGAGAAATACGCCTTTGCGGAAGCAATGCTCCAGGGCTTCGACCACACCCCGCGGATCGCCAAGAAGTCGGATGCGCCCGTTGCACAGGACCGTTCGCCCGGCCTTGGCGCCCGCCGGCGGTTCCGCTCCACGACGCCTGGCCTCGTCACCCGCTCCACGGCCCGTCCCGAAGGTGTGCAGCTTTCAAACCGCATTCTGGAATGCGACGACGATGCTCTGACCACCCCGCTTCAGGCGAGCGTTCTGCGGTCCCTGCGCCGGGCGCTGGCTGTCGCCCAGGTGGCGTCCGACCAGTTTGCCGACCAGACCGGCCTTGCCGAGCTAAAGCGCGCCAACCTTGCCGGAACGCTGGACGCCTCGCAGAAGATGCGTTTCCAGGATCTTCTGTCGGCAACGGCCATGATTGCCTTGCACGTCTTTGCCAACATGACGGACTTCCTCCTGTCGGGGCTCTCGGCCGAAACCGGTGAAACCGAAGTCCAGTGCGGCGACGTCGAGGAAATCCTTTTCGACAACGACCAGCTCGCCCTTCATGGTGTTCTCTGGGAGCTGGACCAGGAAATTGCCGCCGCCGCGATTGAAACCGATGCCCAGTTGATCGGCCTGGTGACGTCCTTCTGCGAACAGCTGATGGAAAAGGTGACACTGCGCGCGGAAGGTGTCAGCGTGCTGCAGGCGTTCTCGGAAAGCCGTTACCGCGTGGAAGCGGACAATTTCGAGATCACCGGCTTCACGCCTTCCGCACGCGCGCACTCGACCACGCTCGCCATGGCGTTCAAGAAGCCGGAAGAAGTCGTCGGCAACCACATCGCCAAATACCAGGCAATGAAGCTTGCCAAGATGCTGATGGCCTACGATTTCGACCGCAAGCTCAACCCGTTCGCGGAACTCGGCGGCTTCATCTTCACCTTCATGGGCGACGGCAAGCCGGGCACCGGCAAGACAACCCTGATCCAGATGATGGCCGGCATGGTCAACGACTATTGTCAGGTCGCCGGCTATCCGTTCCGCTATCAGAACCTCTCCACGGAAAGCATCGACAGCTACCAGGGCAAGTCTGCCCAGAATGCCAAGGCCTTCATCCGCAATGTCACCGACCCGAATGTGATCGGTTTCGGCACCATCGACGACATAGACCAGCTTGCCGGCAAGCGCGGCGATCGCCAGTCCTCCGCCGGCCAGCTCGAAATTACAGCGGTCCTGATGGAGAGCTTTGCCGGTGCCAACACTGTGGTGCGCGGCAACTGCACGTTCGGCATGTTCTCCAACTATCCGGAGAACGTCGATGACGCCCTGCGTCAGCGCGCCGGCGCCCGCTTCCTGGTCGACGGCCCGCAAAGCCGCGAGGACTACATCGACATCCTGCATCTGCTGATGGGCAAGAACCACTCGATTCCAGTCGGCGACCATGATCTTTTCGAGGCCCAGGCTCTGAAGAAGGCCGTTGCGGCGTCCTACGAGCGTCACTCCCGGCCACAGGAAGATGCGCTGACGAAGGTGTTCGACAACGTGCGGGCTGAAATCGGTGACCTGGACACGATCGCCAAGCTCGGGACCTACCTGAAGGCCATCCAGCAAGCGGACGAACGTTTCACCGGCCGGGCGATCAAGAACATCACCGATGCCGTGAAAGTGCGGGCGATGGACTTCGAATTGCCGGATGCCTGGATGGAAGATCCGGAACTGTTCCTGTTCAAGGACTACGAGACCAAGAAGGCGATGATCGCCGACCTGGCGCAGCCGATCACCGTCGACATGGTCATCCAGGAAATCAACCGCTACGCGGACAGCGAATTCCGCTATGCGGACAAGTCGGACGAGGTTGCCATCGAGAATGCCGTGCGCGAGATGCAGCGCATGGAAGAAGCCAAGCGCCGCTACATGGAAATCACGCGCACATGATGAGGCTCGTCAAACATGGCTTGATGTTCGGCAACCTCTACGAGGTCTCCGCACCGTCCATGGTGGCCCGCTACAACCGCGCGCTGGAACACCTGACCGGCAAGCGAACGGCGCTCGAAGCCTTTCACGTCGACATCGCCGGATTTTCCCCGGAGATCGGCGATGAGCTGGACGACATCCACTACCTCAATCCGCACGGCTGCAACCGGCAGTTCATTCTGCTGTCGATCGAACAGAAGACCGCACCGCTGCTGAACGCGCGGTTCTCCACGTCGCGTTCGATCCTGAAACGCTTCATCGAGGACAATGAGGAACAGCTCTTTGCGCTGTCGATCCGCGATTGCGTCGTCGGTGAACTGGTCAACTCGATCTATTCCATCACCTCGCCGCAGGATCTGTTTTATATCAGGGCGATCGAGGTGGAGGCCGACACCGTCGGCGGGCATTCCGAAGCAGGTGATGAACTGGCCGACAAGATCGAAGCGTTCATGAGCGAGCCCGACGGCTGGTGGGACGATGTGCTGATCGCGGACATGATCGAGCTTTCCAAGCACACCGGCGACATCATCCGCACCCCCTTGGCGATCAGTTCGAAAAGCTATGAGCAGGGAAATTTCCATACCTCCCATTTCGGCGGCCTCTACATCTTTCGCGATGTGAAGGAAACCGCATGCATCGCCTCCAGGCGCATGGACATTGTCGTCGACCTGCCCGTGAAGCACCTCTTCAGCCTGGAAGACCGCTACGAGGTGGCCGATTTCCTCAATCGAAACCAGTTGGTGGAGCCTATCCTCGATGCAGGCGGCAGCGTCGCCAAGAGCCTTTTGAAACAGAAACTGGACTTCATCGTCATCGACACGGCCGCCAGCCAGGGCGAGGATCTGTCGGACGTCTCGCGGCGCGACCTGCGTGCTTTGAGACGCAAGTATCACCAGCAGCTCCCCGCGGAATATCACGCCCTCAACGACATCGTGCACAGGCTGGAGCTGAAAGACGACAAGCTGTGGGTCGAACCGGAAAACGCGGCCTATTTCTACCTGCTTCGCTCGCGCAATCACCGCGACAAGAACCTGGTCAACATGCTGCTGGCCGAATTGACACCGCTTGACTTCCGCCAGCTTTTCATTTGTCACAAGGACGCATTCTACGGTCATTACCGAAGCTGGAGCGAAGCCAAGAAGAACTACGCGGTCCAGTTCCTTGCGGAAGAATATATGGTCGACAAGGTCGGCACGCGGCTGGAACTGTTCGGACCGGAGGCCGCCATGGCGGAAGAAGACCAGGCCGACTACGGCTTCGGCAGGAACATGGGGCCGTGGGGTGCAATCCCCGGAGAACAAGACGGCGAGGACGGCGCACAATGAAGTGGATCAAATGGATAATCGGCATTCCGCTCCTGCTGATCCTTGTCGCCTTCCTCCATTACACGTTGCCGGGACGTGATGTGGTTCGGATCGTCGGCACCGACGTCAAGCGCATGGACATCGGCGCTTCGTCGCTCTTCTGGGCCGCCCCCGATGCAGGTACCAACAAGAACTGGACACGGGACGTCCGCTTCATCAATACGGTCTGGCCGAACGGCAAGCCAAGGGTCTATCGCAACGAAGACACCGACTGGGGCTGGCCGCCCTATTTCAAGTTCGACAGCAGCAACATCACCGCCCAGGCGCAGGATCTGGCCAAGAAAAGCGATGATGTCTGGATCGCCGTCACCCACTATGGCTGGCGTGTGGAGCTGTTCACGATCTTTCCCAATGCCATCAGCATCGAGGTTGTCTCCGGGCCGGATGTCTTCCTGATCCCCTGGTTCAATATCCTGTTCGTCGTGGTGCTTGTCGCTCTCGCCTATCTGATCATCAAGACCGTCAACGCCTTCAAGAAACGCCGGATCGACCCGGTGGTCGACGGTATCGACGACTTCATGGACGATGTCGGCGATAGCGCCGAGCAGGCCCGCGCCAGCGCCCATCGTCGCGCGAGCGAAGCCACGAGCGGCTTCCGCCGATGGCTGAAGCGCTGGTTCGGTTGACGAGACCGGAACGGCGTGCCTCTCTGTCGGCCGTGCTCTCTGCACCGCCCTCATCCTGAGGAGGACCGCCAGGTCCGTCTCGAAGGATGGGCTTCATACTCCTGAGCAAGCGGCCCATCCTTCGAGACGGCGCTTGCGCGCCTCCTCAGGATGAGGTCGCTCGTTTTAACTTTCCAATCGGCAGGAACCCCGAGTTTGAATCAGCCAATCGACCTAGTCATCTTCGACTGCGACGGTGTTCTCATCGACAGCGAAGTCATCAGCGCGCGCATGCTGGTGGCAGAACTCGCGACGCGGAACGTTCACATCACCATGGACTACGTCGCTCACCATTTCCTGGGTCGAAGCTATCCGGTTGTCCTGCAGCAGATCCGCAAGGAATTCGGTGTCGACCTGCCGCCGGAATTCGAAACCGCCTACCGGGCAAGCCTTCTCAGCGCCTTTGAAGCGGAGCTCAGACCGATCGACGGCGTACGGGAGGTGATCGAGAACCTTGGCGTGGACTATTGCCTTGCGACCAGTTCCAGCCCGCCGCGGCTCGCCAGATCGCTGGAGATAACCGGGCTGACGGATCTCTTTGCCCGCCGGACCACCACGGCTTCCGAAGTCGCTCACGGCAAACCCGCGCCAGACCTGTTCCTGCTGGCGGCAGAAAAACATGGCGTCGCACCGGAGCGCTGCCTGGTGATCGAGGACAGCGAAAACGGCATCAAGGCAGGGCTTGCCGCCGGTATGGAAGTCTACCGATTCATTGGCGGTTCGCACCTTTCCGGCCTTCTGAATTCGGCCACTGCCACTGCGGGTGCCGCGCAACTGTTTGCATCTTTCGGCGAATTCTTTCAGCTTAGGCCGGATCTGAAGAACAACGGCAACTAAGATGAAACAGAAAATTCCTGCCGAGGCATCCCGTCTCGATGACGCCGCCCGCGCCGGCTGGTTATACTATGTTGCCGGCAACACCCAAGACGAGATCGCCCGCAAGCTCGGTGTATCCCGCCAATCGGCACAGCGGCTGGTTTCGCTTGCTGTCAGTGAACGGCTGATCAAGGTGCGGCTCGACCACCCGATCGCCAACTGCATGGAACTGAGCACCCGCCTGACGGAACGCTTCGGACTGCAGAGCTGCGAAGTGGTTCCCAGCGACCCGGACGCCCCGTCCTCCACGGTCGGCATTGCCCAGGCGGCCGCCACCGAGATGGAACGTCATTTCCGCTCCCAGAAACCCAAGATCATCGCCTACGGCACGGGCCGCACCTTGCGCGCTTCGGTGGATCAATTGCCGATGATGGATTGTCCGCAGCACCGCATCGTCTCGCTTCTGGGCAACATGATGTCGGACGGCTCGGCCTCGGCCTACAACGTCATCATCCGGCTTGCCGACCGCATCAATGCCCGGCACTACCCGATGCCGCTGCCCGTCTTCGCCCGCTCCCGCGAGGAACTGCAACTGCTGCATAACCAGGAAGCGGTGCACAATATCCTCGATCTCATCCGGCAGGCGGACGTTACTTTCGTGGGCATCGGCAACATGGGACCGACTGCACCACTGACGGTCGACGGATTCGTCAGTCACGACGAAATGCGCGCACTGGAGAAAGCCGGTGCCATCGGCGAGATTACGAGCTGGGTCTACGACCGAAAAGGCGCGCTGGTCGAAGGACTTACCAATGACCTGGTAGCCAGTGCCCCCCTGCTGCCGGCCGGAGAGAAACCGGTTTACGGAATTGCGGCGGGCGACGGCAAGGTGCCGGCCATGCTGGGAGCGTTGAACGGCAAATTTGTCAATTGCCTGATCACCAACGAGACGACCGCTGAGCAATTGCTCAAGCTCTGAGCGATTTCTCAATATAAATAACTATATGAATTTTAAAGGCTTTTCGCAGTGCAGCGAGAAGCCTTTTTTGTTTTAGGCGATTCACATCTTGACTCGGGGTGCGAATTGGAGCGAATATTTGCCCGCAAGAATGGCAAATGCCCAATCTCGCTTGGGAGGAAAATATGGCATTTCATACCCGTGCGCTCCTCAGCGCATGTGCAATGGCGGCTCTGTGCGCATCCGCATCTGCAGAAACAATCACCATCGCGACCGTGAACAACGGCGACATGATCCGCATGCAGGGTCTGACGAAGGACTTCACCGACAAGAACCCTGACATCGAAGTCAAATGGCTGACCATGGAGGAGAACGTTCTCCGCCAGCGCGTCACCACTGACGTCGCCACCAAGGGCGGTCAGTTCGACGTCATGACCATCGGCACCTATGAAGTTCCGATCTGGGGCAAGCAGGGCTGGCTCGTTTCCCTGAACGACCTGCCGGAAAGCTACGACGCGGACGACATCCTGCCGGCCATCCGTGGCGGCCTGACCGTTGACGGCGAGCTCTATGCAGCACCGTTCTACGGCGAAAGCTCCATGGTCATGTACCGCAAGGACCTGATGGAAAAAGCCGGCCTGGAAATGCCGGAAGCCCCGACCTGGGACTTTATCGTCGAAGCCGCCAAGGCAATGACGGACAAGGAAAACGAAGTCTACGGCATCTGCCTGCGCGGCAAGGCCGGCTGGGGTGAAAACATGGCGTTCCTGACGGCCATGGCAAACTCTTACGGCGCCCGCTGGTTCGACATGGACTGGAAGCCGCAGTTCGACACACCGCAGTGGAAAGAAGCTCTTACCACCTATCTCGACGTGATGAACGAAGCAGGCCCTCCGGGCGCTTCTTCCAACGGCTTCAACGAAAACCTGGCCCTGTTCCAGACCGGCAAGTGCGGCATGTGGATCGACGCTACCGTGGCGGCCTCCTTCGTGACCAACCCGAAGGACAGCCAGGTTGCTGACAAGGTCGGCTTTGCTCTGGCACCGGACAAGGGTCTCGGCAAACGCGGTAACTGGCTCTGGGCATGGTCGCTGGCCATTCCGGCCGGCACCCAGAAGGAAGCTGCTGCGAAGAAGTTCATCGAGTGGGCGACTTCCAAGGAGTACCTGGAGCTGGTTGCAGCCGAAGAAGGCTGGGCGAACGTTCCCCCGGGAACCCGTACGTCTCTCTATGAGAACCCGGAGTACCAGAAAGTTCCGTTCGCAAAGATGACGCTGGACAGCATCAACTCCGCTGATCCGCAGAATCCGACCGTGGATCCGGTTCCGTATGTCGGCGTGCAGTTCGTCGCCATTCCGGAATTCCAGGGCATGGCAACCGTTGTCGGCCAGGCATTCTCGGCAGCTCTTGCCGGCTCGATGGATGCGGACGCTGCACTGGCTGCTGCCCAGGCGACCGCTGAACGCGAAATGAAGAAGGCCGGTTACCTCAAGTAGAAGCCTTCGCGGACCGGCGGGTGCCTGCCCGTCCCGCCGGTCTCCTCCTTTCTGTTCCGCGTGAGCTCTGGCTCTGACCGAGCAAAGGTCGCATCATGGCTACCCAACATTCACGGGCGGCGGCCCGTTTGATGATCTCTCCGGCAGTTCTGCTGCTGCTGGGTTGGATGATCATCCCGCTCTCGATGACCCTCTATTTCTCTTTCCTGCGCTACAATCTGCTCATTCCGGGAATGGAAGAGTGGACCGGCTGGACCAACTACGAGTTCTTCCTCACCGATCCGGCTTTCTTTGCAGCGCTGAAGAACACCCTGCTGCTCGTTGGCGGCGTCCTTCTCATCACCATTGTCGGCGGCGTGCTGCTGGCCCTGCTGCTCGACCAGCCCTTCTGGGGCCAGGGGATCGTGCGCATTCTGGTGATTGCCCCGTTCTTCGTCATGCCCACCGTCTCCGCGCTGGTGTGGAAGAACATGTTCATGAACCCGGTCAACGGCCTGTTCGCATACTTTGCGAAATTTCTGGGGCTGCAACCGTTCGACTTTCTCTCGCATGCACCGCTGTTCTCGATCATCCTGATCGTCGCCTGGCAGTGGTTGCCATTTGCGACGCTCATTCTGCTTACCGCCCTGCAGTCGCTGGACAGCGAACAGCTGGAAGCGGCCGAAATGGACGGCGCCAATTTCCTGAACCGCTTCGTCTTCATCATGGTGCCGCACCTGGCCCGTTCGATCACCGTCGTGATCCTGATCCAGACGATCTTCCTGCTGTCGGTCTTCGCGGAAATTCTCGTCACCACCAATGGCGGTCCGGGCTATGCCTCGACCAACCTCACCTACCTGATCTACGCCCAGTCGCTGCTGCAGTTCGACGTCGGCGGCGGATCGGCCGGCGGTGTGGTCGCCATTATCCTCGCCAACATCGTTGCGATCTTCCTGATGCGGATGATCGGCAAGAACCTGGAGGCCTGACCCATGGCGCGCGCAGTCTCCAACCGCCGCAAGGCTCTCGTCACCGTATGTGCGTGGGCCGTCGGCATCGCCATCTTCTTCCCGATCCTGTGGACCGTGCTGACCAGCTTCAAGACGGAAGCGGAAGCCATTGCGTCTCCTCCTAGCTTCCTGTTTTTCGACTGGACGCTGGAAAACTACAGCACGGTCCAGGAGCGTTCGGACTATTTCCGGCACTTCTCCAACTCGGTCATCATTTCCTTCGGCTCCACCCTTCTGGGTCTGCTGATCGCGATACCGGCGGCCTGGTCAATGGCCTTCGTGCCGGGCAAGCGCACCAAGGACGTCCTGATGTGGATGCTGTCCACCAAGATGCTTCCGCCGGTGGGCGTGCTGATCCCGATCTATCTCCTGTTCCGGGATACCGGCCTCCTCGACACGCGTGTCGGCCTCGTGATGGTGCTTACCCTCATCAACTTGCCGATCATCGTCTGGATGCTGTTCACCTACTTCCGCGAAATTCCGGGCGAGATCCTGGAAGCCGCGCGGATGGACGGTGCGGAGCTGTGGTCCGAGATCATCTACGTGCTGACACCCATGGCGGTTCCCGGCATTGCCTCGACCCTGCTGCTGAACATCATCCTGTCCTGGAACGAAGCGTTCTGGACCTTGAACCTGACGGCGGTCGACGCCGCCCCCCTCACCGCTTTCATTGCCAGCTATTCCAGCCCGGAAGGCCTGTTCTACGCAAAACTGAGCGCTGCCTCGACGATGGCGATCGCCCCGATCCTCATCATCGGCTGGTTCAGCCAGAAGCAGCTCGTACGCGGCCTGACCTTCGGCGCGGTTAAATAGGAGACCTGAACATGGGTCAGATAACCCTCAAGCAGATTACCAAGAGCTTCGGCGACGTTCAGGTTATCCCGCCGCTGGACCTGCAGATCGACGACGGCGAGTTCGTGGTGTTCGTCGGTCCGTCCGGCTGCGGCAAGTCCACACTCCTGCGTCTCATTGCAGGCCTGGAGGATGTCTCTTCCGGTGACATCACCATCGACGGCAAGAACGCCACCGAAGTGCCGCCCGCAAAACGTGGCCTTGCCATGGTGTTCCAGTCCTACGCGCTCTATCCGCACATGTCGGTGCGCAAGAACATCGCCTTCCCGCTGCGCATGGCCGGCATCGACAAGGCGGCGCAGGACGCCAAGGTGACCGCTGCCGCCAAGGTGCTGAACCTGACGGATTACCTGGACCGTCGCCCAGGTCAGCTTTCCGGCGGTCAGCGCCAGCGTGTTGCCATCGGCCGTGCCATCGTGCGCGAACCGGCCGCCTTCCTGTTCGACGAACCCCTGTCGAACCTGGATGCGGCGCTGCGTGTCAACATGCGGCTCGAGATCTCCGAACTGCACCAGTCCCTCAAGACGACCATGATCTACGTGACCCACGACCAGGTGGAAGCCATGACCATGGCCGACAAGATCGTGGTGCTGCAGGCAGGCAAGATCGAGCAGGTCGGCTCGCCGCTGGAACTTTATCACACACCGCGCAACAAGTTCGTGGCCGGTTTCATCGGCTCGCCGAAGATGAACTTCCTGATGGGGTCCTTCGCCACCGAATACGATGCCGCCACGATCGGCATCCGCCCGGAGCATCTGACCGTCTCGCAAGGCGACGGCAAATGGGTCGGAAAGGTCGGTGTCTCGGAACATCTCGGCTCCGACACTTTCCTTTATGTCGATATGGAGGGCGTCGACGAACCGATCACCGTGCGCTCGTCCGGTGAGATCGGGTTCCGCCATGGCGACACTGTTCACCTGACCCCGGCTCCTGACAAGATCCACCGCTTCGACAACCAGGGCCTGAGGATTGCATGAGCCGACTTGAAGGAAAATCCGCGCTGATCACGGGTTCGGCCCGGGGCATCGGCAAGGCCTTTGCCGCGCGGTTTGCAGAGGAAGGCGCCCGGGTGGCGATTGCCGATATCAACCTGGCCGGCGCAGAAGCGGCGGCCAGTGAAATCGGCCCGAATGCCTATGCCGTTCAGTTGGACGTCACCGACCAGTCGTCGATCGATGCTGCCATCGCCGCCGTGGAACAGAAGACCGGCGGGCTCGACATCCTGGTCAACAACGCGGCTCTGTTCGATCTGGCACCGATTATCGAGATCACCCGCGACAGCTACCAGCGCCTGTTCGACATCAACGTTTCCGGAACCCTGTTCATGATGCAGGCCGCTGCAAAGTCGATGATCAGGCGTGGTCAGGGCGGCAAGATCATAAACATGGCCAGCCAGGCAGGCCGGCGCGGTGAAGCGCTGGTGGGCATCTATTGCGCCACCAAGGCAGCGGTCATCAGCCTGACCCAGTCGGCAGGTCTCAACCTGATCGAACACGGCATCAACGTGAATGCCATCGCCCCCGGCGTCGTCGACGGCGAGCACTGGGACCATGTGGATTCGATGTTCGCGAAATACGAAGGCCTGCAGCCCGGCGAAAAGAAGGCAGCGGTCGGAGCCGCGGTGCCTTTCGGCCGCATGGGCACTGCCGAAGATCTCACCGGCATGGCTGTTTTTCTGGCGTCGAAAGACGCGGATTACATCGTATCGCAGACTTACAACGTCGATGGCGGCAACTGGATGAGCTGACCAATGACCCAGAACCTAAGTGAAACTGTGCTCTCTTCTCTTCCCGAAACCGTCAAGGCACCGGCGTATCGCCGGTCGGACCTGACCCCCGGCATCCTTCACATCGGCGTCGGCAACTTCCATCGCGCGCATCAGGCCATCTACCTGAGCAAGCTGTTCGATCTCGGCGAAGGCCGTGACTGGGCCATCGTCGGCGCGGGCCTCAAGCCCTACGACAAGACCATGCGTGAACGCCTCCAAGCCCAGGACTGGCTGACGACCGTGGTCGAGCTCGACCCGGAAGGCCTCAGCGCGCAGGTCTGTGGCGCCATGATCGACTTCGTCGACGTGGATCCGAAGGCGCTGATCGCTCGCCTTGGCGAACCCGATATCCGCATTGTCTCGCTGACGATCACCGAAGGCGGCTATTTCGTCGATCCGAACACCGGTGGCTTCGACGTCAATCATCCGGAAATCCAGGCGGATCTCGCCTCACCGGATGCGCCACAGACCGTGTTCGGCGTGCTTGTCGCCGCCTTGCTGGTCCGCCGCGACAAAGGACTTGAACCCTTTACCGTGATGTCTTGCGACAACCTGCCCGAAAACGGCCATATGGCGAAACAGGCCGTTGCCGGTTTCGCCAGGGCCTTGTCGCCGGAAGCCGGAAGCTGGATTGCCGACAACGTCGCCTTTCCAAACGGCATGGTGGACTGCATCACCCCCGCGACCGGCGACCGCGAACGCGGCCTGGTTCAGGAACGCTTCGGCCTGACCGATGCGGCCCCTGTCGTCTGTGAACCCTTCCGCCAATGGGTGCTGGAGGATCATTTCCCGGCCGGTCGCCCGGCTCTGGAAAAGGTCGGCGTCGAATTCGTCGAGGACGTCGCTCCATACGAGTTGATGAAATTGCGTATCCTCAACGGCGGTCATGCGACCATCGCCTATCCGGGTGCGCTGCTGGGACATTATTTCGTCCATGACGCCATGGCCGATCCACTGATCTGCGCTTTCCTGAAAAAGCTGGAAGAAGACGAGATCCTGCCGACCGTTCCGGAAATTCCGGGGGTCAGCTTCGAGACCTATCTCACCACCGTGATGGACCGGTTCTCCAATCCGGCAGTGGGAGACACGATCCCCCGTCTCTGCCTTGACGGCTCCAACCGCCAGCCGAAGTTTATCCTGCCTTCTATCCAGGACCGCCTCGACAAGGGGTTGCCGGTGGCTGGCCTTGCCCTCGAAACGGCTCTTTGGTGCCGTTACTGCCTCGGTCACAACGAGGCTGGAGAACCACATGTCATCGAGGACAACAACGCCGACATCCTGAAGGCTTGGGCACAAGGCGTTTACGCCGACAAGCCTGCGCGCATCGAAATGCCGGAGCTATTCGGTGGGCTCGCTTCCGACGAAACCTTCCTGAAGGCCTTCAGCTACGCCGCAGGCATGATCGCTGAAGATGGGGTGGCCGCAACGCTGAAGGCCTACCTCGACGGCCGCTTCGACAAAGGCGCCGCCACCCTCAAGGCGAACGCCCACTAGGAAACGAGGGATCACACTCGCGCCACCGTGTGCGCAATGTGATCCCATTTGCCTTTCAATTTGCCCTGTCCCGCTTACCTTGATGTCACTGACAGACGAGGATTTGACCTTCGCCTGCACGACGGAAAGCGGTAAGGCGGGATTACGGGCATGAGACAATTGAACAGACGGGACCTTCTGGCCGGCAGCGCGGCAATGGCATTGCTGCCGGGAACGGTGTTTGCGGCAGGCAACGACTTCTTCCGACTTGGTCTGGCCGAACCGGCCTTCGAAATCGAACCGAAACTCAACCTTCCCGATCTTGATGGCACCGTCCACACGCTTGCCGACTATTCCGGCAAGATCCTGCTTGTATCGTTCTGGGCGACATGGTGTCCGCCCTGCCGAAAAGAAATGCCGGGTCTGGCGCGTCTCAACCGGGAACTCGGCCCCGAAGGCTTTGCAGTGCTCGCCGTCAACGTAGGTGACCGGCAGGACCGGATCGAAGGTTTTCTGGACGAGATCGACCATGATGGCCTCACCGTCCTGATGGACACGGACAAGGCCATGCCGAGCACCTGGTTCCTGCGTGGTTTGCCGGTGACCTACGTCCTCGATGGCACCGGCAAGGTTGCCCTCGCCGCCATTGGCGACCGGGTGTGGGATTCAGAGGAAATGATCTCCGCGCTGCGCAGTTTAAAGACCGCCTGAGCCTGACCAAGTCGAACATCACCAGGGCGAAAGACCCTCAGCCGTTGTCCATCGGCACGATCACAGGCCGCCCACCACCCGGACGTGTCAGGATTTCCAGCGGAAAGTCATAAGCTTTCGACAACAACTCCGCCTGCATGACCTGGTCCCGCGTACCGAAGGCAAGACGGCGGCCACCCTGCATGACCAGTACCCGGTCGGCAAAGGCAGCGGTCAGGTTGAGGTCGTGCATCACGGCGACGACGCCGCCACCACGCTTGGCGTAATCGGCTGCAAGCTGCATGATCTGGACCTGGTGCTTGATGTCGAGACTGGAGACCGGTTCGTCCAGGAACAACCAATGCGGCAGGCCTTCTTGCGGAAGCGGGTCCCAGACCTGACACAACACCCGTGCGAGCTGCACCCGTTGCTGCTCGCCGCCGGACAGCTCCTGATAACTTCGCCCTTCGAACCCCGACAGGCCGACTTTCGCAAGGGCTTCGGCAATGCGCCGGGCACGGAAGCTCCGCTCCCGGCGGCTGGAGGTCAGGCCGAGACCGACCACTTCCGCCACGTTCAGCGGAAAGGAAATCTGGCTTGCCTGCGGCAGCACCCCGCGCATGGCGGCAAGCACTTCCGGTGACAGGCCACCAACCTCCAGCCCTGCCAGCGTTATCCCGCCGGAATAAGGCAGTTCACCGGTCATTGCCTTCATCAAGGTCGTCTTGCCGGAACCGCTTGGCCCGATGATCGCCAGCACTTCCCCAGCCTTTGCGTGAAAGGAGAGGTCCTGCACGATCCGGGTCTTGTCTGCCGAAACAGACACCTGCTCGACAACAAGATCGGGTGCCAGCGCCGTGCCATTTTCAATTGTCCTGTGCAACATGACTACACCCTAAAGACCTGTGAGGCCGCGCTTGCGCAGCAGGATCCAGAGGAAGAAGGGCGCACCGGCAAAGGCGGTGATGATACCGATGGGCATTTCCGCCGGTGCCACGATGGTGCGCGCCAGCGTGTCGGCGGCTATCAGCAAACAGGCGCCAAGAAGCGCTGCGGCCGGCAGCATGTAGCGATGGTCGGGACCGATTGTGAGACGAAGCAAATGCGGCACGACGATGCCGACAAAACCGATGCCTCCGCTGACAGCCACGGAGGCGCCGGTTGCCGCCGCCACCAGCAGGATGCTGAGGTTCTTGAGCCGCTGCACCTTGATGCCGATGTGCGAGGCGGCGGCTTCGCCAAGCGTCAGACCGTTGAGACCGCGTGCCAGGAACGGCACGCAGACCAGCATGGTGAGTATGATTGGCGCGGCGGAAGCGACCTTCTGCCAGTTGGATCCCGCGAGCGACCCAAGTCCCCAGAACTGCAGGTCGCGCAGTTCCTGGTCATCGGCCACATAGACCAATAGCCCTGTCATCGCACCGGTGAGCGCGCCGAGGGCAATGCCCGCCAGCAACAATGTCGCAACTGACGTGATGCCTCCGCGCGTGCCGATCCTGTAAAGAAGCAGCGTCGTGACGAGGCCGCCCGCAAAGGCTGCCAGTGGGACCGCATAGATACCCAGAAGCGCCATCACTGGCGCCAGTACGGTATTTCCGAGAACGATGAACGCGGCTGCGCCAAGTCCCGCCCCGGCGGAAACGCCGACAATGCCCGGATCTGCAAGCGGATTTCGGAACAGCCCCTGCATTACGGCGCCGGACACCGCCAGGGCCGCTCCGATGAGCGCTCCCAGCGTAACCCGCGGCAGGCGAATATCCATGAGCACGATCCAGTCCCTTGCCGAAACGCCCTGTGGCGCGCCCTCTCCCGCTCCCGCGAAATAGGACGGCACATGCGGCAGGAGCTCCAGAACCGGGATCGAGATAGGGCCGATGGCAAGGCTTCCCAGAACGACGAGACATGTCAGCACGGCGAGCAGCACAATGACGGCCCGGGCGAGCGGAGCCCTGTCTCCGCGCTGCAGGTCGGCAAGCCCAAGGAGAGAGGAAATCCGTCCGCTTCTGGCGGGCAAGACCGTATCGCTCATCAGTGCCATCAGCTTGCCGTATCCGCCAGACGGGTCGACAATTCACGGACGGCTTCTGCAGTGCGCGGACCGAACCCCAGCAGGAGCTGCCCGTTCATGCGGACCAGTCGCCTGTCCTTCCCTGCCGGCGTTTGCGCCACGGCCGGATGATCGAACACCGCATCACCGCTCGCTGCGTCTTCGCCGTCGCCGTGGCGGTCCATCATCAGCACGACGTCCGGTGCCGCACTGACGATCGCCTCGTCGCTGAGGATCTTGTAGCCGGAAAAGCCGGACGTCGCGTTTTCAGCACCCGCAAGCGCAAGTATGCCGTTGGCGGCCGTATCCGATCCGGCGGCAAGGATACGCCCGCCCTTTGTCGACAGGACGAAGAGGACACGAACGCCTGACGTCCGGCTTTCAGCGGCACGTTGCGCCTCTGCCAGATCCTGTTCAAGTTTGCCCGCAAGAGCATCGGCCTTCGCCTCGACGCCAAGCACGTCACCAACGACACGCACCTTTTTGATGATGCCTTCGGCGGTATATGCCTCCGGCACATCCGCCATCGCCACACCAGACTTGCGCAACACGTCGACCGTTTCCTGCGGCCCGCTGCCTTCCAGCATCAGGATCAGCTCCGGGTTGACGGAGAGCACACCTTCCGGGGACAGCGCGCGCATATACCCGACATCCGGAAGGCTTGCCGCTTCCGCCGGGAAAATGCTGGTGCTGTCGCGGGCAATCAGCCTCTTGTCTTCACCCAGGGCGTAGACGATCTCCGTCACCGAACCGCCGATGGCAACAACATTGCTGCTGTCCGGACTGCCCGTGCCTTCCGCAAACAGTGGCTTGCCGGGCAGGACCAGGGCTGCAACGGTCAGCGCGACAGCCGCCGAGACGCCGGAAAAACGCGAAAGAGACCCAATCATTCCGCTGCTCCCAGCTTTACCGCCCGATCCAGTTTCGGCAGGTTTTCGGCAAGGCCGCGCCAATCGGACCGTTCCTGGTTGCCCTCACCACGCACACCGAAGAACTGGATGATCTGCTGTCCGTCGCTGTCATAAGCTTCCACCGACGTGACATGGCCGACATCCGCCGGTTTGCGCACGGCCCAGACCTCGTGGATGTGGTCGGTCCGCAGATGCAGATGGAAGGTCGGGTCCATCACGTTGATCCATGGACCCCGGTCCATCACCGTTGCCACCGCCCCGGAGTGGATCTGAATGCAACCGCGATTGCCGACAAAACACATGATCGGGATGTTTTCCGACGCTGCAAGACGCAACAAGGCCGGCACCGCCCCACGATCGAGCGGCCAGGCCCAGGCATCGCCCGCCAGTTCAAAGGCGCTAACCCGGTCGAGGTCCAGATCCTTCAAAAGTCCGTGGAACTGATGCGGATCGGTCATCGCTTGCCAGCGGTCGCGCAGCATCGCTTCAGCTCCTTCGGATGCCTGTTTTCGGCTGAACGGTTTTGCTTCGCTCACTTGCGGCAACACATCCGGCGTCTGGTCGTCCAGCACGAGCTTTTCAACCAGAGTGTTCCATGCATTCAGGTCCGTTTCCGCACGGGTGTGGATCTTCATCACCGCATCCCCATGGGCATCGAAGAACTGCAGTGACCGGCGGATATCGTTGCCGTCAGCCTTTTCGACCGCAAAGCCATGCACCCAATTGGCCGGAAACATGCGCGTGTCGATCTGCTCGCCCAGCATCAGGGCCGCCCGCTTGCCGTTCACGAATTTCTCGAACGGGCCGATCTTCTCGTGCACTGCGCTCTCGTTGCGCGTCAGTGCCATGACCGTGCCGACGGTCTGCAACCCCGGAAACAGATCCTCGAAACGCGGCGCGATACGGCGCACGCCATGCCCTACGAAGCTGGCGACCAGCTCCGCTTCCGTAATGCCGAGTATCTGCGCCAGATCCCGCTCCCGCATCTTCGGATTGTCCGCGCGTGCCGCCCGGATGTCGGCTGCGCTCTGCCTGGTTTCAGAGGAGATCTGATCGGCATTCATGAGTTCTGTCCCCAATCGCTATGGTCTTCCTGCAGCCCGCGCTCAGTTTCCCGCCTCATCATCCCGTAACGTAAATTACTGAGATTATTAGGAATTTTTGAATCATTCCAAAGAGACGCTTTTCCTCGGTGACCGCAATCTAATACTTGACTCTTATATTCATGTTTCATTAGGAACACAATACCTGAGTCACTGACTCATGTTTAAAACGCTGTGTGAGAGGCAGCGAAAAGGACGCGAACAACGCGCACTCTTGGAGAATTTTTATGGGGCTCAAGAAGACCGGTAACACCCGCTTGATGGGTGGTGTTGCCCTTTGGGTTTTGGCTTTTAATTGCGGGGCGGCTGCACAGGATGCAGTAGCGGATGCAGCACCGGCGACACCCGTTGCCGGACAGGATCAACCGGTGTCGCAGCTACAACAGATCGTGGTCAGCGCCGGCGTGCCCAAAGTCGCGATCGACACTCCTCAGGCCGTCACCGTGCTGGACCAGGAAGCCATCGACGACCTGCAACCGCGCTCGATCGGAGACGTCTTCCAGGAGATCCCGGGCGTCACGCCGATCGGCAGTAACTCGATCCTCGGCGAAAGCATCAATATCCGCGGTATCGGTGAAGCTCTTTCCGGCGACGAGACCCGGATCATCATGCAGGTAGACGGGGTCAACAAGTTTTTCGAACAGTACCGGATGGGGTCGTTCTTCTCCGATCCGGAACTCTATAAACAGATCGAGGTCCTGCGTGGACCGGCATCATCAACCCTTTATGGCGCCGGTGCGATGGGCGGTGTGGTCACCTTCACCACAAAGGATGCCAGCGATTTCCTCGATCCGGGTGACCTGATCGGCGGTCGGCTGAAAACCTCCTGGGATTCGAACGGCAACGGCTGGCTGGGCAGTGCGATCGTCGCGGCGGAGCCGGTCAAGAACCTCGAGTTGCTCGGCGCCCTCAACTATCGGCAGTCTCAGGACATTACGGACGGCCAGGGCAACGAGGTCCCGGACACGGATTTCAGCTCCATCAACGGTCTCATCAAGGCCCGTTACACCTTCGGGGAAAATGAAGACCAGTCCGTTTTCGCAAGTTACCAGAACTGGTCGAGTGACGAGGACGACCAGAACTACGACCAGATTGCCTGGGGTCCGGACTTTGGCGATGTCGACCGCACAGTGACGGATCAGACCGCGATTGTCGGATATGCAAACGGGTTTTCAGGAAACGATCTGCTTGATGTGAAGGCCCAGTTCAGCTGGTCCGACACGCGGGTCGAGCAGAAAAACCAGGATCAGATCTGCGCCCAGTACGCCCCTGCGCCCGCGCCGCCGACCTGCTATTACCCGTTTGGCTTCAATTCCGAATATTCCTACGAGACCTGGCAGGGCAAGGCCGACAACGTCGCAACGTTCCAGCTGGGCGAAGACTGGATGGCCTATGTCACGACCGGTATCGACGGCCAGTACCAGGAGCGTCGCAATCCGCGTGATTTCGGCACCTATGTGCGCAGTGGTTCAGGGTCTCACCCGGAAGGCGAAACGGTCAACGTCGGCGGCTATGCGCAGGCCGAACTGGTGTGGAACGACCGCATCACCCTCATTCCCGGCATGCGGATCGACTACAGCAACGTGTCTGTCGGCAGCTACGTGGACGGCAGCGGCAACACCATCAACCTGAACGAGGAAAAGAGCGCCGTCGGCTATTCGCCAAAGCTTGCAGCCATGATCAAGATGTCCGAATGGCTCGGCGTCTTCGGCTCCGTCGCACACACCGAGCGTCTGCCGTCCCTCGACGAGGTGTTTTCGAACTACGTCGTCAACGATCTCGACAAGGAACTGTCGAACAACTTCGAGGCCGGCGTCACCTTTTCTTTCGATGACCTGATCATGGGCGGTGACGCTTTCCGCCTGAAGGGAACGGCGTTCCGCAACAACGTCACCAACTACTACGCCAGCTACTGGAACGGTTCGACAGTGGTGACGGAAATCATTCCGAAAGCCCGTTACGAAGGGCTTGAGCTGGAAGCCTCCTACTGGACCGAAAGCATCTACGGGTCTCTCAGCGCCTCGCTGATCCGGGGCAACAACGTCAGCACCGGCGGCTACATGAATGCCGTCCCCGCCGACAGCGCCTTCCTCAAGATCGGCTACGTCTACCGTCCGTGGAACCTCGACTTCGGCTGGAAGGGCGACTTCTACGCCGCCCAGGACCGTGTGGGCGCTGACGAACAGGAAACCGCTGGCTACGTGCTGCATAACCTTTATGCGGCATGGAAACCGACCGACGGTTTCATGGCGGACAGTGAGGTCCGGTTCAACGTCGACAACGTGTTCGACAAGTCGTACCGGAACCACCTGAGTGAAGACGAAGGTGCAGGCCGCAGCTTCAAGCTGAGCTTCGCCAAGAAGTTCTGACCCCTGACCCGCCGCCTGTCCCCGCGGGCGGCGGGTTTCAAGCCCGGTTGCGGCTGACGACTGCGCATCGAAAAGCGCTCCCTTTCCCTTCTGAAAACGCTTTCATCAAAGTGACATCGACACCCTGTATTCAGTGTTGGAAACGTTTCCAAGACTGAAGGAGCCAAGGGTGAGATCGCGTCCGCCGACGATCAAGGATGTTGCCGAGCAGGCCGGTTGCGGCATTGCAACGGTGAGCCGCGTCCTCAACGGCACCGGCTCTGCCAGCGCCGACACCCGCCGGAAGGTTCTTTCGGCAGCAAAAGCACTCGGCTTCGAATTCAGCGCGCTTGGCCGATCCCTGCAAAGCAGCTCGACAAAGACACTCGGCTGCATCGTCCCTTCTCTCGCCAATCCCGTGTTTGCCGAAGTCGTCCAGGCTGCCCAGCAGGAAGCCCACCGCGAAGGCTATCAGCTCATTCTGGCCTGTTCGGAATACGACGAAGTGCTGGAGCTTCAGGCCGCACGCACCCTGATTGCCAAACAGGTCGACGGCCTGGTCCTGACGGTCAACAATGCCGCCGACAGCGAGGCACTGGAGCTGATCCGGGACCGGGACCTCCCCTGCTGCCTCGTCTATAACCGCTCCTCTTTCAGCTTGCCCGCGTGGGCCGTCGACAACCGTGCCGCCGCGCGTGAAGTCGCAAGAGCCTTTCACAGCCAGGGACACGTTCAAACCGGTTTTCTGGCCCTGCGGTTCCACCGCTCCGACCGCTCGCGTGAGCGCTACGAAGGCTTTGCCGCTGCATGCCGTGAGTTTGGCATGGCAGACCCGCTTCTTCTGGAAATCGAGGAGCAGGACGGCACCCTTCTGGAATTGCTCGGCACGCTTCTGGCCGAACATCAGGCCCTGACCGGAATTTTCGCGTCGAACGACTTTCTCGCCCTTGCCGCCATGAAGGCCGCACGCGCACTCGGCAAGCGTATTCCCGACGATCTGTCGCTGGTCGGCTTTGACGGCATTTCCACCGGGCTGCTGGTCGACCCTCATCTGGCGACCGTCGAAACCGATCCACGCACCATGGGTCAGGGCGCCGTCAATTCCGTGCTGGCAAGGCTGCTGGACCGGCCCACCCCCGACCTGCCGTCCGCAGCCGCCACATTCAGTTTCCGCGCGGGAGGCAGCCTTGGCCCTCCCGTTCCCGGAAAAGCCGATGGCAGAGAAGCTGCCACTTCTCTGCCATCCAATGAGTAACCCCGAGACCTGCTTGAGATCGCTTCAGGAGTCACTGACATGAAACGTACACTTTTCGCATTGGCCATGACAATGGCGGCCGTCGTGCCGGCAAAGGCCGAAGATGCCGTTTGCTACAACTGCCCTCCGCAATGGGCCGACTGGGCATCGATGCTGGAAGCCATCAATGAGAAGCTCGGCATTGCCATGCCGCATGACAACAAGAATTCCGGCCAGACCCTCAGCCAGCTTCTGGCCGAGAAGGCCGCACCGGTCGCCGACGTTGCCTATTACGGAGTGACCACTGGCATCAAGGCCGGCAACGAAGGTGTCGTAACCGCCTATAAGCCGGCCGGTTTCGATGACATCCCCGAAGGACTGAAGGACCCGGAAGGCAAGTGGTTTGCCGTTCACTACGGCACCCTCGGCATGTTCGTGAATGTCGACGCGCTCGGTGGCGCTCCGGTCCCGCAGTGCTTCGCCGATCTGAAAAAGCCGGAATACCGCGGCATGGTCGGCTACCTTGATCCGTCTTCCGCCTTTGTCGGCTATGCAGGTGCGGTTGCCGTCAACCTGGCCTTCGGCGGCGATCTGGAGAACTTCGATCCGGCTATCAGCTACTTCAAGGAACTGGCTGAAAACGACCCGATCGTCCCCAAGCAGACCTCTTTCGCGCGCGTCGTTTCCGGCGAAATTCCGATCCTCTTCGACTATGACTTCAACGCCTATCGCGGCAAATACGAAGAAGACGGCAACTTCGAATTCGTGCTGCCGTGCGAAGGTTCCGTGCGCGTTCCCTACGTGATGAGCCTGGTGGCAGGCGCACCGCATGAAGAAGCCGGCAAGAAGGTTCTGGACTTCATCCTGTCCGACGAAGGCCAGGCCATCTGGACCAATGCCTACCTGCAGCCGTCCCGCCCGGTGGAACTGCCGGCTCAAGTCGCCGCGAAATTCCTGCCTGCAAGCGATTACGAGCGTGCGGTTGCCGTCGATTATGCCCACATGGAACGCGCCCAGGCCGGTTTCGGCGAGCGTTACCTGAACGAAGTCAAATAACATCCTGACCTGGCGGGCCGGAACGCATTGGCGTTCCGGCCTGTTTTTCCGAAGGCATTCTTCATGTCCGACAGAACATTCGTGACCGCCTGTCTTGTACCGCTCGCGGTATTCGCCCTCGCTTTTCTGGCTCTGCCGCTTGTGCGCCTGGTTCAGGCGTCCTTTGAATCGGAAGCCGGCTGGCACATCTACCTGCAGATCCTGCAAACGCCTCGATATCTTGAAACCCTGGTCAACACGGTGCTGGTGTCGCTGGCGGTCAGCCTTGCCGCGCTCGCTCTGGCGACCACCGCCGGCCTGTTCCTGGCGCGAAACCGGTTCTTCGGACGCGGCCTGCTGCTTTCCGTCCTGACGCTGCCGCTGGCCTTTCCGGGCGTCGTCATCGGCTTCCTGATCATCCTCCTGGGGGGACGTCAGGGGCTGTTCAACCAGCTATTGCCCGGGCACATCGTGTTCGCCTATTCGCTGATCGGCCTCTTTCTCGGCTATCTCTATTTTTCCATCCCGCGCGTCCTGCTGACGGTGATGGCTGCCGTTGAAAAACTCGACCCAGCACTGGAAGAAGCCGCCCGCACCCTCGGCGCATCGCCGTGGCGCATTGTCATCGACGTGATCCTGCCCGGTCTTGCCCCATCCCTCGTCGCCGCCGGTGCAATCGCCTTTGCCACCGCCATGGGAGCCTTCGGAACCGCCTTCACGCTGGCCACCAACATCGATGTCCTGCCGATGGTGATCTATACCGAATTCACCCTGTCGGCGAACATCGCCATGGCGTCAGCCCTGTCCGTTCTGCTTGGCCTTGTGACCTGGGCCCTGCTTTACATCGCCCGCAGTTTTGCGGGAACGACAGTTGCGGCGGGAGGCTGACATGAAAAGATCCCTCGCCTGGTGGCTGCAATGTGCGGTCACGCTTGTCATTGCGGCCTTTCTGCTGGTCCCGGCCCTCCAGTCGATCCTGGCCGGGGTAACAGCCAACTACTTCCGCGGACTTTCCTCTGGCCTGACCCTGAAATGGATCGGGAGGGTCTGGGAATTATATTCCGCCAGCATCTTCCTGTCGCTCTGGCTCGCGATAGCCTGCCTTGCCGTCACGCTGGTGATCGGCGTTCCGGCGGCCTACGCCCTTGCCAGGAATCCCGGACGCCTGTCGCGCCTGCTGGAAGAGTTTATCTCCTTGCCGCTCGCCATCCCCGGCCTCGCACTGGCGCTCGCGCTCTTGCAGCTCTACGGAACCTTGTCCGGGTTCCGCACGTCCTGGACCTTCATCCTCGTCGGCCATGTTCTCTACACGCTGCCGTTCATGGTGCGATCGGTCCTGGCCGTCCTGATGGCCATGGATTTCCGCAGCCTGGAAGAAAGCGCGGCGACACTTGGCGCGTCTGCCTTCACGCGGTTTCGAACGGTGATCATCCCCAATGCCATGCCGGGCATCCTGGCTGGTGCCCTGACCGTGGTGACGCTCTCCATCGGCGAATTCAACCTCACCTGGATGTTGCACACGCCTTATCTGAAAACCCTGCCGGTCGGCCTTGCCGACAGCTATGCCTCCATGCGGCTGGAGGTCGCCTCCGCCTATACGCTCGTCTTCTTCGCGATGATCGTGCCGCTGTTGATGGCCATGCAATGGGCCTCCGCCAGAGCGCAAAGGATCGCTCAATGACCCTGACAATCGAAAACGCCGCCAAGACCTTTGCCGATGGCACGCGGGCTCTCTGCCCGACCAACCTGACCGTTGGTCCCGGCGAAATCCTGTCGCTGCTCGGTCCCTCCGGCTGTGGCAAGACGACCCTGCTGCGCATCATTGCCGGACTGGAGCGCCCCGATGCGGGCAGCCGGATCCGGTTCGACGAGACCGACGTGACCGGACTTGCCGTGGAACATCGCAATGTCGGCATGGTGTTTCAGTCCTATGCGCTCTTTCCCAACATGAGCGTGCGCGCGAATGTCGGCTACGGCCTGAAGGTTAGAAAAGTACCGGCGGAAGAACGCCGACAACGTGTGGACGAGGTGCTGAGCCTGTGCCGCCTTACCGACTACGCCGACCGCCCGACAAATGCCCTGTCGGGCGGGCAGCGCCAACGGGTGGCCCTGGCCCGTGCCGTCGCACCGCGCCCCAGGATCCTGCTGCTGGACGAACCCCTGTCCGCGCTGGACGCCGCCTTGCGCGACAACCTGCGTGACGAACTGGCCGCCATGCTGCGGCAGTTCCGGATCACGGCTGTTTTCGTCACCCACGACCAGAGCGAGGCGATGGCGATCGCGGACCGGATCGCGGTGATGACGAACGGAACCATGCTTCAGGTCGGCCGGCCAGAAGAGCTGTACCACACTCCGGCCAATGCCTTCGTCGCCCGCTTCATCGGCAGCGCCATGCCATTGACCGGACACATGGAAAACGATGTACTGCAGTTGCCCGGCGGACAGTTGAAGCTTCCCGCTGGCGCCGCCGGCAAAACAGCTTACATACGGTCGGAAAACGTCCGCCTAGACCAGACAGGATCCTTGTCGGGAACGGTGGAAACCGTCACGTTCTCCGGCGGTCATTTCCGTCTCGCCGTGGGCGGCGTCCTTCCGGATGCCGGCCTTCTCTATCTTCAGCACCCGGGCAGGACAGCCCCTGAAACCGGCAGCACCGTGCGCCTCGCCATTGATCCCTCCGACCTCATCTTCCTTGCAGACCAGACATCGACCCATTCATGACCAAGATCATTCAGATTTCAGACACCCACATTGTTCCCGAAGGAGCACTCGCCTACGGACAGGTCGACACGGCCGCGGCCCTTGCCGAAACGGTCGCCACAATCAACCGTCTGCTGCCGCAGATCGGTCCAGTCGACCTCGTGATCGTTACCGGTGACCTGACCGAACATGGAACGCCGGAAGAATACGACCGCTTCAAGATGCTGATGGCGGACCTCGACCTGCCCTACAGGGTGCTGCCGGGCAACCACGACCGGCGCGAGCCGATGCGGGAGAGCTTCGCGGACGCACAGTGGATGCCCCGCACCGGCCCCCTGGACTGGCAGATCGATTTTGAAGACTTTGCCGTTGTCGGGCTCGATAGCCTTACCGAAAGCGCAGCGCATGGCACGCTAGAGCCGGCAACCCTGTCCTTCCTGACGGACGCGCTCTCCGGTCTTGGCGACAAACCCGCGATAGTCGGTTTTCATCACCCCCCCTTTGCCGTGGGGATCAAGGCGATGGACGCGCAGAACCTGCACGACGCAGACAGCCTGGGCACCGCCCTCTCCCTTCATTCCGGGCAGGTTCGGCTGGTCTGCGGCCATCTGCACCGCTCCATCGCCGGCCTCTTTTCCGGCAGCCTGTGTCAGGTCTGCCCCGGCACCTCGCATGCGGTCACGCTGGACCAGCGCACCAACGCCGGCAACAGCCTGACCAAGGAACCCGGCGGGATGCTGCTTCACGAATGGCGAGACGATGGTTTCCTGACGCACCTCATTCCGGTCGGCACCTTTCCGGGGCCTTATCCCTTCCTGGGCGTTTCCTGAGGACCTGAAACGGGCGTCATGCAACGCGCCTGCCGGCGCCTCATGGCCCGGGAAACGTCGACCGCCAGCGGCGCAAAAAGGTTTCCCGGGTCAGGGCATCCAGTGCGACCATGAGCGCAGGGGAAAGAACGATCGGCCGCAGGGCTGTCGAACTCAGGACCTCGCCTTCATTGCCATCCTCCGTTTCCAGAAGCGGGCTGATCAGCAATGCGGTCCGAAGTGCAAGCGTGCCTTCCGAGGACAAGAGGAAATCCAGGAACGCCTCGGCCTCGGCTTCGTTGTTTGCCTGCTTCGGGATCATGAAGGTGCGCGACAGGACCAGTGTGTAGTCAGACGGCAGCACGATGCCGATCCGGTCGTCGTTCAGCTGATAGCCCTGGGCGTAGGAGCCAAGCACATTGTAGGCGATCAGGTAGCGCCCCTCGGCAACACCCTTGATGATGTCGACCGAGCAACAGGTGGAAATCGCCTGTGAGCGGCCGAAGGATTCCTGCAACGCGCCAAAGGTGGTTGCTTCCTGCGCGTCGGCAAAAGCAAACAGATATCCAAGCCCCGACTGCTCGATGTCATAGGTCGCGACCCGTCCGGCATAGGGAGTGCCGGAAGGCCGAAGGAGATCGAGCAGGTCGAAGCGGGTCTGCGGAATATCCTCCACGGGCACCAGCTCGCGGTTATAGACGATCACCGCGGGCTCGCGGGTGATGCCCCACAATTCGTCGCGCCAGCGAAGGGCCTCCGGCAACTGTTCGGTCAACCGTGAGCGGTAGGACGCTGCGCAGGCTTCGTTGACCAGCTGCACCATCTGGTGAACACCGGAGCTGATGACAATGTCGGCGCCTGGAACGCCGTCGCGGCAGTCCCGGCGGGTCAGGCGGTAGAGTTCGTTCGATCCCCATTGCTCGTAGCGCACCTGCAACCCGGGCCGCGTACGCAGGAAGCTTTCGACCACGGGACCGAAGATCGAAATATCCGTCGTGGAGCGCACCACCAGCACACGGTTGGTGGTCTCCGGTCCGAAATTTTCCACCAGCTCCTGGGCCGACACGGCCCGGCCGGTGGCAAGCAGCATCACGACTGCAGCCAGGCACTTCAGCAGATAGGCGGGCCGCTTCATGTCCGCCCCTCCGGTACGGCTGCAAACACAAGGGCAGCGCGAAAACGCGCCCCTCCCGTCTTTTCCAGGCGCAATTCGCCATCGTAGGAAAGGGCGACGGAATGCGCGATCGCAAGACCGAGGCCGGAACTGCTTTGCCGCGACAGCGCGCCCTTGTTGAAACGGGACCCCAGTTCGGCAAGAACCCCATCCACCGGTCCACCGCCCGCATCTTCCACCCAGATACTGGCTTGCCCACCTTGCAGCGAAGCCCCGATCCGTACCGGTGAGCGGCCGTATTTGAGCGCGTTGTTCAGGAGGTTCTTCAAGGCTTCCTTCAGCGATTGCACATCCGCCAGCACTTCGACAGGGTCTTCGCCGATATCCAGGATCACGTCGAATTCCGGATTGAGAACAGCATGATCGCCTTCCTCGAAAACGTCGAGGGCAATATCGCGCAAGTCCACCTTCTCCCGTCTGGCGCTGTCGCCTCGGTGGATCACCAGTGCCTGGCTCAGAAGCTGGTCGAGCAGACGGCCGAGGCTTGCCGTTCGGGTCTGTATCCTCTCGACGATCTTTTCCTTGCGGGAAAGTTCCGGTTCGTCGGTGAAGAGATCCGCCTGGGCCCTGAGGGCCGCAACAGGCGTCCTGAGCTGATGTGCGGTGTCGGAGATCAGATGCCGCATGGAATTCATCTGCCGGTCGAGCCGGGCCATGAAGCCGTTGAGGGCATTGATCATCACCGCCGTTTCCCGCGGCACCGACGTGTCGAGCGGTGTCAGGTCGTGGGGGTCCCGTGCCGAGAGACCGCCGGCGATCCGTTCCAGCGGCTGCAGCACCGAGCGGACGACGACGACCGACAACAGCACCATTGCCAGGCCGGAGGCTGCAAGCACGTAGAGCGCCTTGCGGGTGATGTCATAGGCCATGTCGTTACGCGCCCGCAGGGTCTGACCGACAACCACCTTGATCGTGCCGTTGAGCGTACGCTCGGCAAACCGGCGCGAGACCACGGCAAAACGGGCTGGCTCTCCAAAGAACGAACCGTCGAAAAACCCTTCCCGGAAATCGCGCCGGCCTGTCGGCAGGGTGATTTCATCATAGCCGGTCAGCGTCGCGCCCTCCGGGCCGATAATGCGATAGCCGATCCTGTCGTCGGGGGCGAGCGCCAGCAACTCGAACGCCGAAACCGGCAACTCGATGACGGGCCTGTCGTCCTGAACGGTGATCGACGAAGCAATGCCTGTCGCCGCGCCCAGGAGCAACCGGTCGTAGGCGCTTCTGGCCGCTTCCCGGCCATAGGCGAATGCCGCGATGGAAACGATCACCCCGCCGAAGATCAGCAGAAAGGCAATCCCGAAGGCAACACGTGCGGTGAGCGAGGTCGACGCCAGCCTGCGGATGAGATCAGTCATCGACTTCCAGCTTGTAACCAAGCCCTCTCTGGGTCTCGATCCTCACAGATCCGCCCGAGAGTTTCTTGCGCAGCCGCGCAACATAAAGCTCCAGCGCGTTCATGCTGACGTCGGTGTCCTGGAAACTGAATACCCCTTCGAACAGACGTTCCTTGCTGACGGTCTTGCCGCGATTGCGGACCAGGATCTCCAGCAGCGAGAATTCGCGCCTGGTCAGATTGATCGGGCTGTCGCCCTGACGCACGACCCGCGCGGAAGCATTGAACGTGAGGCTGCCGAGTGTCAGTTCCTCGGCCTTGTCGCCCTGTTCGCGGCGATAGAGTGCGCGGATGCGGGCTTCAAGTTCGCGGTGGTCGAACGGCTTGACCAGGTAATCATCCGCCCCGGAATTGAGCGAGGATACCCTATCGTCGACGGAAAATTCCGCCGTCAGCATCAGCACCGGCGTGCGCTCGCCCCGAGACCTGATCTCTTTCAGCAGCTCGGTGCCCAGGCCATCCGGCAAATTGATATCAAGAACGATCACGTCGTAATGCTGAACGTTGACGCAGGCCCTCGCCTCTTCCAGCGACTTTGCCAGATCGCAGGCAATGCCAGACCGGTCCAGCCGGATCATGATGGCCTCCGCCATGTCAAACGTGTCTTCAACGAGCAAAAGGCGCAAAGATTCGTTCCTCCCGCCTCCAGTCTTGCCCCGCAATTTCGCTGCTTGCAAGCAATGTGCCCCCTGGTGACAGGTTGATGACAGGGTTTGGCGCTAGGCTCTCCTCACGTCCGTTGGGAGGACCCGCTTTAACGCGGCACAACGGATACCAGGGGCTCACCAAAAGCCTTGCACATGTGGAGGAAACACAACATGGCATTCAAAACGACCCGCCTTCTGCTGGCGGCCGCATTCCTTGGCGCATCCGCTTTCGGCGCAACAGCTGCCGATTTCACGCCGGAAAACCCGGAGTGCATCGCACCGGCCAACCCAGGTGGTGGCTGGGACTTCACCTGCCGCCAGGTCGGCAAGACCCTTCAGGACCTGAAGCTTCTCGACAAGACCATGCAGGTTGTGAACCTGGCTGGTGGCGGCGGCGGCGTGGCCTATGCTGAAGTCGTCAACAAGCGCGGCGACGACAACGACCTGATCGTTGCAGCTTCCTCGGCAACCGCAACCCGCCTTGCCCAGGGTGCCTTCCCGGGCAACACCATGGACCAGGTTCGCTGGGTGGCTTCCGTTGGCGCTGACTACGGCGTGATCGCCGTTGCGGCCGACAGCCCGATCAACACCCTGCCGGAACTTCTCGACCAGATGAAATCGGACCCGACGTCCGTATCCGTTGCCGGCGGTTCCGCTGTTGGTGGCTGGGATCACCTGAAGGTTCTGATCGCTGCAAACGCTTACGGCATCGAAGACGTTCGCACCGTGAAATACATCGCTTTCGACGGTGGTGGTGAAGCCGTGACCCAGCTTCTGGCCGGTTCCGTCCAGGCTTTCACCGGTGACATTTCCGAAGCCAAGGGCTTTGTCGACAGTGGCGACATCAAGGTGATCGCTGTTCTGGCACCTGAGCGTCTGTCCGGCGAATTCGCCGACTTCCCGACGGCAAAAGAACAGGGTGTCGACGCGATCGGCGCAAACTGGCGCGGTTTCTACGCACCGGGCAACATGTCCGACGACGCCTATAACGCATGGGTGTCCAAGATCTCCGATCTGTACGCAAGTGAAGAATGGAAAGGCATCATGGCTGCAAACGGTCTGGCTCCGCTCGACCTGCAGGGTGCCGAGTTCCAGGAATTCGTTGCCAACTCGGTTCAGCAGATCCAGAACATCTCCAAAGAAATCGGCATCATCAAATAAGAATGCCGTCAGTCCGACTGGAGGGGGCGCAGTCCATGTGCCCCCTTCTTTTTCAGGACGCGTCCGAACGCGGGCAATATCCGGTTTTCCGCACGCAGCTTTGAGACTGACAGCGTAACGCCGGAAGTATGTCTGCCAGATCATTGTCCGCCCGATTGGGCAAAGTGGATTGTCGGCGGACACAGTGGCACACTTCGGGTGCCAACAAACAACAGAACACATAAGGGGCGGCCGCCGGACTTGGGGAGGAGCCGCTATTAGGAAGGTATCCATGAGCGACCGCATCTTTGGCGCGGTCGGGCTACTTCTCGCGCTGGGATATGCCTGGGCCGCTCTTGTCATCGAAGAAAGCTTTCTGTCCGACGCCGTCGGCCCGAAGGCGTTCCCCCTGATCATCGCATCCGTGTTGGGTCTGTCGTCGCTGGCGATTTTCCTGAAACCCGACGTCGCGCCGGAATGGCCGTCGCTGCCGCGTCTGCTTGAAGTCGCCATGGCAGTGCTGGCGATGATCCTCTACGCGATACTTCTGCCGGAAGCCGGCTTCATCATCGCGACAGCCGTTGCCGCTGCCTATCTGACCTGGCGCCTCGGCTCTTCACCGATCGGCTCGCTCATTACAGGTTGCCTGACTTCGCTCGGCATCTATGCGGTCTTCCACCTCGTTCTTGGCCTGTCCCTGGCCAAGGGCCCGTTCGGCTTTTAACGGAGCATCGCCATGGAAACTCTCTCTTCACTGGCCGACGGCTTCGCAATCGCGCTGACCTGGCAGAACCTGATGCTGGCCCTGCTCGGCTGCTTTCTCGGCACCATCATGGGCGCCCTGCCGGGCCTCGGCCCGTCCAACGGCGTCGCCATTCTCATCCCGCTTGCGTTCACGCTCGGTCTCGGTGCCACGCCATCGCTGATCCTGCTGACGTCGGTCTATTACGGCGCCATGTACGGCGGGCGTATCTCGTCAATCCTCTTGAACATTCCCGGTGACGAACCGGCGATGATGACCTGTCTCGACGGTTACCCGATGGCCCAGCAGGGCCGCGCAGGCGAGGCCCTCTCGCTGTCGGGCGTTGCCTCCTTCGTTGGTGCCTTCCTGGCCACCTGGGGCCTGATCCTGCTGGCACCGCAGCTGGTCAAGATCGCGCTTCTGTTCGGTCCGGCGGAATATTTCGCCCTGTTCACCCTGGCCTTCGCCACCCTGGGCGGCGTTGCCTCGACCAACCAGGCCAAGACCGCCTTCGCAGCCGCGCTCGGCATCGGCCTTGCCACCGTCGGCGTCGACACCCAGACAGGTGTGCCGCGCTTTACCTTCGGCGAAGTGCACCTCTACGACGGGATCGACTTCCTGGTTGCCATCGTCGGCCTGTTTGCTCTGTCCGAGGTCTTCCTGTTCCTGGAACACCGTCACGGCAATGCCGACGCCAACTCCAGCAAGGTTTCCGTCGGCCGGCTGATGCCCAGCTTCTCGCTGCTGAAGTCCTGCACCCCGACCATGCTGCGCACCAGTCTGCTCGGCTTCATTGCCGGCGTTCTGCCTGGTGCCGGCGCGTCGCTCGGCTCGTTCATCTCCTATACGTTCGAGAAGAAACTGGTCGACAAGGAAGGCACCTTCGGCAAGGGCGACCCGCGCGGTGTCGCCGCGCCTGAAGCCGGCAACAACGCCGCCGCGGGCGGTGCGCTGGTGCCGATGCTCGCCCTCGGTGTTCCCGGTTCCGGGACCACGGCCGTGCTTCTGGCGGTTCTGCTGGCGCTCAACATCACACCGGGCCCGCTGCTGTTCACCCAGCAGCCGGATGTGGTCTGGGGTCTGATCGCGGCCCTGTTCATTGCCAACTTCATGCTGCTGGCCATGAACATTCCGATGATCGGTCTCTTCACCCGCGTCCTGTTGATCCCGCCGCGCATCCTCATGCCCATCGTCGCCATGGTCAGCTTCGTCGGCATCTACGGCATCTCCGGCTCCTCCTTCGACCTTCTGGTCATGGTCGGCTTCGGTGTGCTGGGCTGGGTGCTGCGCAAGCTGGACGTGCCGCTGGTCCCGATCATCCTCGGAACGCTGCTCGGCAACGCCATGGAAAACAACCTGCGCCGCGCGATCACCATCAGCAACGGCGACTGGTTCACCCTGATCGACAGCCCGCTGTCGCTGACCCTGTGGAGCATGGCCATCATCGGCTTCGTCCTGCCGATCATCTTCGGCAAGGTCCTGAAGGCCCGCATGCGTCACATGAAGAAGGACGAAGAGGGCTCGGTCATCGACTGATCGCTGCCAACACCGCAAGAAACGAAAACGCCCTCTCCTTCCGGATGAGGGCGTTTTTTGTTTGCGGACGTCTCACCGCCGTCATTCCCGATTATCCGAAGCGAAGCTGCCACCCAGCGGGAAACCAGGTGCAAGGTGCCAGTCAAAAATGCTTCAGATTTGAGAAGACGAACTCAGCTAAACCACCAGCGCTCCGTAGCGCGCAGACCGTCGAGCGGCCAGTTTGCGGCGACTTTTTCCGGATGACTGACCTTGTCGCTGAGTGCCATCACGTAGCTTGCGAACATGGGGATGATGGTGCCGCCATCGGTCCTGACGATGTTCTGCATCTCGCGATACATATCCGCGCGCTTTGCTTCGTCGAGTTCGGACCGCGCTTCGCTCAGAAGCCGGTTGAAGCGCTCGTTGTCCCAATAGGTATCGTTCCACGGCGCCCCGGCAGCGTAAGCGAGCGTGAAGGTCGCGTCCTCAGTCGGGCGTCCGGTCCAGTAGACCGCGCAAAACGGCTTTTTCATCCAGACATCGGACCAGTAACCGTCATTGGGCTCGCGCACCGGCTGAATGTTGATACCGGCCGCCTCTGCCTTGCTTGAATAGAGCACTGCTGCATCGACAGCGCCGCCAAAAGCAGCGTCGGAGGCGGAGAGTTGCAGATCCAGCGAGCTGAGGCCCGCCTGTTTCAGATAATATTTCGCCTTGTCCGGATCATAACTGGTCTGCTCAAGATCGGCTGCGTAAAAGCGGTTGGCCGGGCTGATCGGGTGGTCGTTGCCAACCGAGCCATAGCCAAAGAGGATCTTGTCGACAAGTTCCTGCCGGTCGATGGCGTATTTCAAGGCCATGCGGACATTGTTGTCGTTGAAGGGCGCTGCCCGTGTGTCCATGGCGAACGTATAGTGCTGACCACCGGTCGCCGAGACGATCTGGACGCCCGGTGCGCGCTGGAACAGATGCACCGTCTTCAGATCCACCTGGTCCACGACGTCGACATTTCCGGTCATCAGTGCAGCCTGCCGCGCTGCCGGATCAACAATGGCCATCAGGACAACCGCATCGAAATGGGCACGGTCCGATTTCCAGTAATTCGGATTGCGCGTGAGTTCGGCGATGTAGCCGGGTTTGAAGTTGGTGACTTTGTACGGACCGCAACCGTCACCGCTGGTGGGATCGATCTTGCCATCCGAAGACTTCAGGATCGGCATGTGGTAGTCGCTCACCACATAAGGGAAATCGGCGTTGCCTGCATCCAGCGTGAAGACGACGGTATCGCCGTCGCTGGCAATGTCGGTAACCGGTGCAAGGAAGGGCTTGGCAGCCGAACTGCTGTCCGCGCCGCGGTGATAGTTGATCGAGGCAACGACATCATCAGGTGTCACGGTACCGCCGCTGTGGAACTCGACACCGCTGCGGATCTTGAACGTCCAGACCTTTGCATCGGGAGATGACGTCCAGCTTTCCGCCACTTCCCCGACGAGGGACCCGTCCGAGGCGATCTCCACCAGGTAGCCGTTGCGGGCAAAGGCGAAGACCTGCGAATAGGTGTTGTCCCAAACTGCCGGATCGTACGTGTCGTTGGTATTGCCCGAGGCAATCCCGAAGCGGATCGTTCCGCCTTTTTTGGGCTGGGCAACGGCCGGCCCGATACCAAGAGACGATACGAGAGCCGTGGCGCCGAGCGCAGCAGTTCCCCCGAGAACGCTTCGCCGCGAGACTGCCAGTCGGTTTTGCGGCGTAAAGGCCTCTCCCATTCCATGGTTCTCCTTGATGAGCGTGATAGGTTTCAGTTCAACTCGTTGGCCGGTACAGACGGCCAGTCGCGATAACCGGAATTTTGGCAAATTCCGTCCGCCCGGCCCGGCGATGTCATCATCAGGCCATGCATGATTTTGTTTCGAGTGTCCGCAGCCTGGGCCGTGCCGGTGCCTAGCTGGCGTAGTTCGAGCCTTCGTCGTCCAGAATGGCTTTCAATTCAGCGAAGTGGTCGTGCCCAAGGCCCGGATAATTTTCAATTTCCTGCGCGGTCTTCTCGGCAATCTCCGGGCTGAGAACGCGCAATGGTTTTCCGGTCTGCAGTGCCCGGATGTAGGTCTCTGCAGCACGTTCGAAATGATAAAGGCGGTCAAAGGCTTCCGCGACAGTGTTGGCGACGACCAGAACGCCGTGGTTGCCCATGATCAGCACCTTGATCTTCGGGTCGCGAAGCAACGTCGCACAGCGTTCGCCTTCTTCCTCGAAAGCAAGTCCGCCATAGTTCTCGTCAATTGCGAAGCGGCCATAAAAAGTCGCGGTGTTCTGGTCGATCGGCGGCAGAGTGCTGTCGGCAAGGCAGGCCAGAACCGTGGCATGGACCGAATGCACATGCATGACGCAGCGCGCATGTGGGCATTGCCGGTGGATGGCGCCATGCAATCCCCAGGCAGTCGGGTCCGGAGCGTTTGGATGTTCCAGCGTTTGCGGGTCATTTGCATCCAGCAAAATCAGGTCGGATGCCCTGATCCGGCTGAAATGCCGCTGGCGGGGGTTTACCAGAAAAGCCGTGCCTTCGTCATTGACGGCGAGGCTGAAATGATTTGCGACAGCTTCGTGCATTCCAAGACGCTCGGTCCAGCGGAATGCTGCCGCCAGGTCGATCCGCTCCGCCCAGTGGGTGATGTTCGAATGTTCTGCAACACGCAGCATGCACTGTCTCCCTCGCTTTCTCTTCGACGCTAGGGAGCGCTTTCAACATTGACAAACAATATATTCGATGGCGTTGCATTAATAAAATTAATACGCATTATGTCAGTTGATGAATGAGTGAGGTGCACGCATGAAGACGGTTGGATTGCCGCCGCTGGCCTGGTTGCGGGCATTCGAGGCAACCGCGCGCCATCTCAGCTTCACCCGTGCCTCGCAGGAATTGAACCTGACCCAGTCCGCGGTCAGCCAGCATGTACGCAGCCTCGAGACCCTGCTCGGCTGCAGTCTTTTTGTGCGCAAGACGCGTGCCCTGGAACTGACGCTCGAAGGGGAAACCTATCTGCCGAGCCTGCGTGAAGCCTTCGACCTGATCACCAGGAGCACGCAGCTTGTCACCGGCAGTGACCTGGGGCGCAACCTGACGCTTCAGTGCAATCTGGCCTTTTCCGTCTATTGGCTGGCCCCGCGCCTTCGCCGACTTTACGAAGAATTTCCCTGGCTGACGCTCAATATCGTGACATCGATCTGGGACACCGAAAAGCGCGCGGCCGACGCCTCCCTGGAAATCCGCTTCGCCCGCCCGGAGGACATGCCGACCGCCGCCATTCGGCTTGCCGAGGAAAAATGCTATCCGGTCTGCTCACCCGGCCTGCCTGAAGAAGAGCGCTCACTGGAGAGCGGCAGGCTGTTCGACTGCGCGGGCATCACCGGCTCCTGGTCCGGTTGGATGAACTCGCAAGGCAGGTCCTTTGCAAGGGAAGCCGAAGTCAATCTGGCGTCGACCTATGTGATCGCGATTTCGGCAGCCTTGAACGGTGCGGGCCTCGTCCTCGCACACGACACGCTCGTCGGGGATCTCCTCCGAAGCGGTGACCTTGTTCGTCCCTTTGAACATCAGGCGCCCCTTAGTGAAGCCTACTTCGTCCGGACCCCGCCACCTTACGCGGAAACGCCTGCCTCCAAGGTGTTTTTGGACTGGATCCAGAAAGAGCGGGCTTCTGCGCGCTGATCAGCAATCCAGCACTGCCAGCGCAAGCAAAGGCGCTTTCACAAGAGCGCAATAGTCTGAGTTTTTGAATACGGCAACGCGCCCAAGGCAAGAGGTTATCCAGGGCCCGGATCTTACCGCGCAGCCACGCCGTGACCCACCCGGAATACCGGTAGAGGGGGCATCATACCCTCCCCCCTGAGCCCACAAAAACGGCCAAAAACTCTCCCCCAAGCCCAAAACCGTCGTCTTCAAGTCAAGTGACATGCCGCACAAGTGCGACCTGCAGGACGCGTGATATCCAGCCTCTCAACGAGAACTCAAGTGATACCGAATTAGAGTTGTAAATCTGATGCACGTTCAAATCAGAAAACCAAAGAACCCCATCCCCAAGAACTACTTTCCCCACAACCGTGTGGAACAAAAGCGCGACGGCGTCTGGGTGAGGTGCGGGGTCGTTATGCCTGTCGGCGCCGGCGACAGCTGGGAGACGATCGGCAAGTTCTGCGACGGCATCCCTGCCGAAGAAGTGGCCTATGCCAACTTCGAGACCTATGACCCAGCCGAGATCAACTGGTACCTGAGAGAATATGTCGGCTGCCACAAGCCTGGCCCTCGTGGGTTCAACTTCATGTTCGATGGCGCCAAGCCTGGTCTTATCCTGGCTCCGTTCCGGGATGCGCTGATCGGCGATGTGGTGGAACGCGCACACAGGCAGGAGGAGCGCCGTCAGCGCCGCACCATCCTCGACCGACGATGGGACAACCGCAATATCGACATTCCGGAGGGTGAAAAACTCGTCGTCCAGGCACGCGAAATGATTTACCGGCGCGTCCAGAACCACGTCCCGAACTCGCAGGATTTCGATCTGCAAAAGGAATTGACGGGATTTCTCGTGGGTGAGGCGATTGACGGTGGCGGCGGGCTCCTCACGCCGCACAAGGCGCTCTTGAAGACCTTGCTCAAGCCCCTCAAGGAACTCCATCCGGAAAACGAGCGGGTTCGTAAGCTGCGCAAGAAGTATTATGAAGGGTTCGCAAACGGGGTGGCGGCGGCGCTCTTTCCAGGGCACGACTACGCGCTTCACGACAAGGTCCCGGGAGAGAGGTTCTTCTACAATGCCGGTCTCGAGCATGGTCGCCAGATGAGCGGTCTGCAACGTTACCAGTTCGTGATGGGCCTGATGGAACGCGCACGCCGTTATGGTCTGCGGGGAGGCAACCCGATATATCAGCAGAAAGCCAACTTCTCGAAGGGTTTTGGCGGACGTGCTGTTGCGTTCTATCTCGCACGGGAATTGTCTTCCAGCCGTTTGCTGGAACGCAATATCCACGAGACACCGCTCAAGGAAGACATTGTGGATGCAGTAAAGGACACCCTCACGGACAAAGCCAAGGAAGCTGTCGGTATCCCGTCCTTCTGAGACGGGCTACTGCTGGCCTTAGGCGACTGCTCAGGACGTGCAGAAGGCGGCGCCGATCAAAAAGTGAGCACAGAAATATTCATCTTGTGCGTGTTGAGGGGTGCGCAGAGCCCCTCCCTCACTTCCTGCGGAGACCCTGTCGGTTACTTCTCGGCCGCCAGGCTTTGCCAAACCTGCCACGCCTCGTCGAACGCCGGTGTTCCGCCTTCCGACTGGATATAGGCGCGGACATAGGCCTGACGGTCTGCAATTTGCTTGGGAATGGTGAGGGTATATTCCGGGCCGCCCATGCCGCCTTCAACTGTCGTCAGGGTGTGCGGGGCGGGATCGGTCCCTTCGGTGTCGACCCCTCCGGCGACCGGTTGCGGCGCAGTGGTCCAAATGGCGATTTCATCGACTTCGCGCAGAGCCTGTTCCGGCAAAAGCAGAATGTGATCGGCACCTGTTTCGACCTTGCGTCCTTCGGGTACGCCAAACTGCAGGCCGTCGACAACTTCAGTCTTCATCTCAATCACTCTTTGCTGCTCGGCATTGCAGGACGCCAGAATAAACGGAACCAGAAAGGGGAATATTTTCAGCCACTTCACCATGATATCTTGGCGCCTGACATGTCGGAATGAGCTTCACCGACAAAGCTTCCCCAACCGGTCACCCTGTCGTCCCACGGCCGTGAGGTGTATTCGGACCCAAGCGCCGCAACGTTGTCAGCAGGCCAGTTCCTGGCATGCAGCGCATAGACGGCAAAATTGATACCGGGAAACGCCGCGGCGGTTCTTGGCAAGTCCGTCTTTGTCTTTTTGCCGACGAGATTGGCAACATACCTGATGTATTTCGCGACAGCGAAGATGTTGAACTCGTCGCACGTCAGAAGCGTCGCGATCTGCGCGCCGTCGAGACCTTGCCTCCGTTTGTGTTCCAGCAGCCCGGAGAACAGATCCGTGCGCGCGACAGTGTCGTCACGCACCTGACCAAGGCCTACAGAGGTTGTGCGCCTTGAGACCGAATGCGTCGCCGCTGTGTAGTCGAGCATGTCTTCGTTTTGAGATTGATCACGCTGTTCCGCCAAGACGATCGCTCCTATGACTTCCGGCGTCAGATTATAGGTTTTTGCAGCAGCGTTCATCACGGCTCCCCGGGACGGGCGACCGTTCAGGTAGATCGGCTCAAACAACGTGGAGATCGGCAAACTCGTAATGCGCGCGGCTTGCCGAAGACGTTCACTGGCGGAACTGGGAACAGTCAGACCATTCCAGAGCGGATTGGAGTAGCTGCGCGACACAGGACCGGATGCGCCAGGATCACCTTGCGGATTTGTCTTCTGCTCATAAAGGATGCGTGCCTGGTCAAACGCTGAAACGCGGTGATTGAAGATGTCGCGTCCCGTTGCACCGCTGCCTGAGAAAGACGCGGATGCACTTGAGGGAATAGTCGCACTGGTGATGGGTTTCTTGGTGCTGATCGAAAGCAAGCCGTACTTGCGCATGCTGTCGGCAAGATCGTTTGCAAGCCCGAACACCTTTGCCGGATTGCCAAATTGCGCGTTGAGGATTGCTGCATCCCGGTCGAAAAAGAAGAAACCAGCCAGGTTGTTTTCGATACTGGAAACTGAGACGGGCCCGGCTTTCGCTGCCATCAGCATTACGGCGTCGTAAAGCGAAGGAGCACTTTGCTGATTGAAGTACCTTGTAAAAAACTCTCTCAGAACTTTGCCGGATTGCAATTGCGTGATTGTTGCATCGAACCTCGTGTCACGTTCAAGAAGTTCCAGAGCTTTTGCCCGCTCCCCGTCGGTAACCCATCGGAAGACATCTCCCAGTTCGAGGAGTTTGATGACCTCATCGCCAACAACGGTCATGATTTTCTTCAACCCCTCTATTGCTCGGGCTGGTCAGGACAGAAATTGTTTTCCAATCCGAAAATTGAAATAAATCAACTAGTTAACAAACTTTCAGAATCCAACTCTAATTGATTGCCGACCCAGTTACAACTCTAAGAGGCGCAATCGCAATGAGCGGGGCCATGCCCGGCCGGTATTTGAACAACCTTACTGGAGACGTCGGAAAACGCCCCACCCCGTTCAGATCTCCGTCCGCATCCGGTAGCCCGGGGCGAAGATCAGGCGGACGTGGGTGATCGGCAGAGAGCCGGTCCAGGTGATGCGTTCCATCGCAAAGAGGGCTGCACCCGTGGAGGCATCAAGTTTGCGCGACAGGGTCTTGTCGGCATTGACGGCGAAGAAGGAAATGTCGCCGTGGCTGTAGGGCGCGTTGTGCACCAGCCACTCGTTGGCGCTGACGTCCTCGAACGTCATGTCTCGCGCCGCAGGAGCTGCTTCCAGGTTGATGTAGCGTTCCTCGAAGGCATAAGGCCGGTCGTCTGCAAAGTGCAGCGTCTTTAAAAACAGGACATCCGCGCCGAGCGTCACCTGGAACGCGCCGTGCAACATGGGCGGCAGGGGCCGGAGATCCTTTTCCAGAAGGCTGTGCCGGTAGGTGCGGCCAAGCGCTTCGACTTCCTCGCGCAGGATCGGAATGGTGAGCGTCGCGCGCTGAGGCGGGTTGAGCGCAACACGCGTTCCCGCCCGGCGCTTGCGCACCACAAGCCCGCTTTCGGCAAGGTCCCGGAGAGCACGGTTGACGGTGGTGCGGGCGCAGCCGAACTCTTCCGCAAGATCGGCCTCATGGGGGATCTGCTCCCCCGGCTGCCAGATCCGGTCATGGATCCGCCGAAGGAGTTCTTCGCGAATGCCCGTCCAGGAATTTGTGTCCGCAAGCGCCAAGTCGTCTACCCGTTCAAGTCGTTCTTCAAAGTCTGGCGCGCAACGAGGCCATGGTGGCCCGATATTTCGCGCGGATGGCGTTGCCTTTTACATGGTTTCCGCCGGAAACAACATGCCGGCCGGCGGACCAGACCTCCGCAACCATCCGGTCGTCACCGGCAAAGATCCAGGCATCCAGAATTTCGTCGCCTTCCCGGCCTTCCAGGTCGATGGCGGTGCCATCCAGTGCGACGAGATCGGCAAGCGACCCTTCCGATATCCTGCCCGCCGCACGCCCCGCCGCCTGCGCACCACCGGCCACGACGCCGTCGAAGAGGACCCGACCGGTGGACTTTTCCTTCGTTGCAATAGAAGCCCGGCAGGTATCGCGCAGGCGCTGGGAATATTCCAGCGTGCGCAGCTCTTCGGAGAGCGCGATGCGGATGTTGGAATCCGAGCCGACGCCGAAGCGGCCGCCCGCGGCCAGGTAGTCGACGCCATCGAAGATCCCGTCGCCGAGGCTGGATTCCGTGATCGGACAAAGCCCCGCGACGGCCCCGGTCGCAGCAAGACCGGCGGTCTCCTGCGAGGTCATCTGCGTGCAGTGGATCAGGCACCAGTTTTCTGAAACCGCGTGGTTGGCAAGCAACCATTCCACCGGGCGCTGCCCCGTGGCCGCCAGAACCTCGTCCACTTCCGGGATCTGCTCGGCAAGATGCATGTGCAGCGGGTTGCCGCCGGCAAGGGCAACGGCCTTCTTCAGACTGTCAGCATCAACCGCCCTCAGTGAATGCGGGGCAACGCCGATAACCGCATCATCCGGCAGGGACTTGAGCGCCTCAGACGCAAGCTCGTGCAGTTTCTGGAAACGATCGAAGTCGTTGCCAAAGCGGATCTGTCCGGCAGCCAATGGGCGTCCGTCGCAGCCGCCGAACTGGTAATGAACCGGCAGATGCGTGAGGCCGATGCCGGTATCGGAAGCGGCCGCCATGATGCGGTCCGACATTTCCGCCAGGTTGGCGTAGGGCGCCCCGCCCGGCTGGTGATGCAGATAGTGGAACTCGCCAACGGCGGCATAACCCGCCTCCAGCATTTCCATCTGCACGAAGGCGGCAATCGCCTCCACGTCTTCCGGCGTCAGGGCGTCCAGAAAGCGGAACATGATCTGGCGCCAGGTCCAGAAACTGTCGCGGCTTTCGCTACCGCGCCGCTCGCTCATGCCCGCCATGGCACGCTGGAACGCATGGCTGTGCAGGTTGACCGGGGCCGGCAGAAGAATGTCGACGCGTTCGCCGATTGGCTGCGTATCTCTTTCAACCGAGGCGATCCGGCCGTCCGGACCGATCGAGACAGCGACATTTTCCGCCCAGCCGTCGGCCAGAAGCGCCTTTTCCGCAAAAACCGTCGCGCCAGAAACTGTCGACATGCCGTCTTTTCCTCCGTTGACACGTTAATATGTGCATGCATATTATCTTATATCGCAATCTAATCAAGCCGGAGATGGACGTGCTGAAACGCCTCCTCACAAACGCCAAGCTGGCAACGCTCACCGCAAACGGAGAGCCGTACGGCCTGATTGAGGACGGTGCGCTGGTGATCGAAGGTGGCCGCATCGCCTGGATCGGCAAGGCCGCAGACCTGCCGTCGCACTATGCGTCGCTCAGCGCGGATGATATCGGCGGACGGCTGGTGACCCCGGGCCTGATCGACTGTCATACCCATGTTGTTTTCGGCGGCGACCGGGCACGTGAATTCGAAATGCGCCTTCAAGGTGCAACGTACGAGGAAGTGGCCCGGGCCGGTGGCGGCATCGTTTCCACGGTCAAGGCAACGCGCGCAGCCAGCGAAAAGCAGCTGCTGGAAGCAGCCCTGCCGCGTGTCGATGCCCTGATCGCCGAGGGCGTCACCGCCATCGAGATAAAGTCCGGCTATGGCCTCGACCGGGAAACGGAGCTGCGCATGCTGCGCACCGCCCGCAAGATCGGCAAGCTGCGCCCGATCACCGTCAAGACCAGCTTCCTGGGCGCCCATGCCATTCCGGCCGAATACAAGGACAAGGCCGACCTCTATCTGGAAAAGGTCTGCCTGCCGACGCTGGAAGCGGCTCATGCCGAGGGACTGGTGGATGCCGTGGACGGTTTTTGCGAAGGCATCGCCTTTTCGCCGGAACAGATCGGCAAGGTGTTCGACAAGGCCAAGCAGATCGGCCTGCCGGTGAAGCTGCATGCAGAGCAACTGTCCAACCTGAACGGCGCGGCCCTGGCCGCTTCCTATGGCGCCCTTTCCGCCGACCATCTGGAATACCTGGATGAAGCCGGCGTCAAGGCGATGGCCGAAAGCGGGTCTGTTGCCGTGCTTTTGCCGGGTGCCTTCTACACCTTGCGCGAAACGCAGTTCCCGCCGCTTGATCTTTTGCGCAAGCACAATGTGCCCGTCGCGCTGGCAACGGACTGCAATCCGGGTTCCTCCCCCCTCGCCTCGTTGCTCCTAACCATGAACATGGGCTGCACCTTGTTCCGCATGACACCGGAAGAAGCGCTGGCCGGCGTCACCCGCGAAGCGGCGAAGGCGCTTGGTCTGGACGATCAAGGCACGCTGGCGCCCGGCAAACGGGCGGATCTGGCTGTCTGGAACGTCACCCACCCGGCTGAGCTTTCCTACCGGATCGGCTTCAATTCCCTCTTCAAACGCATTTTCGGAGGCTCTGAATGAGCGCCCTTACCCTGACACCGGGCTCCGTGACCCTGGCGGATCTGGAACGCATCTACCGGGAAGAGCTGCCAGTGCGCATCGACCGCGCAGCGGAAGCTGCGATCAACCTTGCGTCCGAACGAGTTGCCAAGGCGGCCCGGGGCAGCGAGGCCGTTTACGGCGTCAACACCGGCTTCGGCAAGCTGGCCAGCGTCAAGATCGCCCCCGAGGACACTGCAACCCTGCAGCGGAATCTGATCCTTTCCCATTGTTGCGGCGTCGGCGAACCGCTCGACAAGACCACCACCCGCCTGATGATGGTGCTGAAGCTGCTCTCGCTTGGCCGCGGTGCCTCCGGTGTCCGCTTCGAAGTGATGAAGCTGATCGAGGATTGCCTGGAAAGAAACGTCACGCCGATGGTTCCCTCGCAAGGGTCTGTCGGTGCATCCGGCGATCTTGCGCCGCTGGCCCATATGACGGCTGTCCTGATCGGTGAAGGTGAAGCTGATTTCGGCGGCACGCGCATGCCCGGTGGCGAAGCCCTTGCCAAGGCGGGCCTGACCCCAGTCGTGCTTGGCCCCAAGGAAGGCCTTGGGCTGATCAATGGCACGCAGTTTTCGACCGCCTGTGCGCTCACCGGCCTGTTCGACGCCTGGCGTCTGGCCGAAGCGACCCTGATGACCGCCAGCCTTTCCACCGACGCCATCATGGGCTCGACCGCACCGCTTCTGCCAGAAATCCATGAGCTGCGCGGCCATCGCGGCCAGATCGAAGTGGCAAGGGCCATGCGCGCAATCATGGACGGCTCGGAAATCCGCGAAAGCCACCGCGAGGGCGACACCCGCGTGCAGGACCCCTACTGCATCCGCTGTCAGCCCCAGGTTGCCGGTGCCTGTGTCGATCTGCTCCGCATGGCGGCCCGCACGCTCGAGATCGAAGCCAATGCGGCAACCGACAATCCGCTGGTTCTGATCGATGCAGACCGGATCGTTTCCGGCGGCAACTTCCACGCAGAACCGGTTGCCTTTGCTGCCGACCAGATTGCGCTGGCCATTGCCGAACTCGGTGCGATTTCCCAGCGCCGTGTCGCGCTCATGGTCGACCCGACGCTTTCCTTCGACCTGCCGCCGTTCCTCGCCAAGGATCCGGGCCTGAACTCGGGCATGATGATCGCGGAAGTGACGACCGCCGCCCTGATGAGCGAGAACAAGCATCTCGCCAATCCGTGCTCGACGGATTCCACGCCGACCAGTGCCAACCAGGAAGACCATGTTTCCATGGCCGCCCACGGTGCTCGTCGTCTTGCCCGCATGAACGCCAACCTCAGCCAGATCCTGGGTGTGGAACTTCTGTGTGCCGCCGAAGGCATCGAGCATCGCGCCCCGCTGAAGACCAGCGCTTCGCTGCAAACGGTGATGGGCACTCTTCGCGGTGTCGTTCCCTCTCTGGAAAAGGACCGCTACATGGCACCGGACTTGGAAACGGCAGCCGGCCTGATCCGCAGCCGCAAGCTGGTCTCGGCGATTTCCGCTGGCCACATGATCACGCTGGGAGATGCCCATGCAGCCGGTTGACGTCTTCCGCGGTGATGGCCCGGTCGTTCTTGGCGTGCCTCATGCAGGCACATTCGTTCCGGACGACATCAAGGCAAGGTTCAACGACACCGGCTTGAAACTGGCCGACACCGACTGGCATGTGGACCGGCTTTATTCCGATCTCCTGCCCGGTGCGACCATGGTGAAGGCGAACTTCCATCGTTACGTGATCGACGCCAATCGCGATCCGGAAGGCGTCAGCCTTTATCCGGGCCAGAACACCACAACGCTCTGCCCGACCACCGATTTCGATGGACGCCCCATCTACCAATCCGGCATGGAACCGCAGACCGGTGAAATCGAGGCCCGGCGTCTTGCCTGGCATGCTCCCTATCACGCTGCCCTTCAGGCGGAAATGGAACGGGTCCGCGCCAAACATGGCGTCGCCATCCTCTACGATTGCCACTCGATCCGCTCGGTCGTGCCGTTCCTGTTCGAAGGCACGCTGCCCGATTTCAACACGGGCACCAACAACGGCACGACCTGCGCCAGCGCCATCGAGGCTGCCGTCGTCGCCTGCACCCAAGCAGCGGAAGGTTACACGTCGATCCTCAACGGCCGCTTCAAGGGTGGCTGGACGACACGGCATTACGGCCGACCGGCCGAAGGCTTTCACGCCATTCAGATGGAGCTCGCCCAGAAGACCCATCTTGCCACCGAAGACACGCCCTTTGCCTATGACGAGGCCAAGGCCGACCGGCTTCGGACCCATCTGAAAGACATCCTGAGCGCGCTGGAAAACCTCGCGCCCTCCTTATTCCAGAACAACACCCAGGGAGCGAACAATGACTGATCGCCGCCACAACGCCCGCGACGTATTCCCGCCCACCGGCACCGAGCTCAACACCAAGTCCTGGCTGACCGAAGCCCCGCTGCGCATGCTGATGAACAACCTTCATCCGGATGTGGCGGAAAACCCGCATGAGCTGGTCGTCTATGGCGGCATCGGCCGCGCGGCACGCACCTGGGACGATTTCGACCGCATCGTCGCAAGCCTCAAGACCCTTGAGGAAGACGAGACGCTGCTGGTGCAGTCCGGCAAGCCGGTCGGTGTCTTCAAGACCCACAAGGATGCCCCGCGCGTTCTGATCGCCAATTCCAACCTGGTGCCAAACTGGGCCAACTGGGACCACTTCCACGAGCTGGATAAGAAGGGCCTGGCCATGTATGGCCAGATGACCGCCGGTTCCTGGATCTACATCGGCACACAGGGCATCGTGCAGGGCACCTATGAGACCTTCATGGAAGCCGGACGCCAGCACTACGAAGGCAACCTGAAGGGCCGCTGGATCCTGACCGGTGGTCTCGGCGGCATGGGCGGTGCCCAGCCGCTTGCAGCCGTCATGGCCGGGGCCTGCTGCCTTGCGGTGGAGTGTGACGAGAAGAGCGCCGACTTCCGCCTGCGCACCCGCTACGTCGATGAAAAGACCCACTCCCTCGACGAGGCGCTGGCACTGATCGACCGCTGGACCAAGGCAGGCGAAGCCAAGTCCGTGGCGCTGATCGGCAACGCCGCCGATGTCTTCTCCGAACTGGTGAAGCGCGGCGTGAAGCCGGACATCGTCACCGACCAGACCTCCGCCCATGATCCGGTCAACGGTTACCTGCCGCAGGGCTGGACCGTCGCCGAATGGCGCGCCAAGGCCGAGACCGATCCGAAGGCGGTGGAAAAAGCAGCTCGCGCGTCCATGAAGGTGCATGTCGCCGCCATGGTCGACTTCTGGAACATGGGAGTGCCGACACTCGATTACGGCAACAACATCCGCCAGGTTGCCATGGAAGAAGGCCTGGAAAACGCCTTTGCCTTCCCGGGTTTCGTGCCCGCCTATATTCGTCCGCTGTTTTGCCGCGGTATCGGCCCGTTCCGCTGGTGCGCGCTTTCCGGCGATCCGGAAGACATCTACAAGACCGACGCCAAGGTGAAGGAACTGATCCCGGACGACCAGCACCTGCACAACTGGCTGGACATGGCGCGCGAGCGCATTTCCTTCCAGGGCCTGCCGGCCCGCATCTGCTGGGTTGGCCTTGGGCAGCGCCACCGCCTCGGCCTTGCCTTCAACGAAATGGTCCGCAACGGCGAACTGAAAGCGCCGATCGTGATCGGCCGCGACCACCTCGACAGTGGTTCGGTTGCATCGCCCAACCGCGAGACCGAAGCCATGAAGGACGGCTCCGATGCCGTGTCCGACTGGCCGCTTCTGAATGCCCTGCTCAACACCGCTTCCGGCGCGACCTGGGTGTCGCTCCACCATGGCGGCGGCGTCGGCATGGGCTTTTCCCAGCACTCGGGTATGGTCATCTGCTGCGACGGCACGGAAGATGCCGATCGGCGAATCGGTCGGGTGCTCTGGAACGATCCGGCAACGGGCGTGATGCGTCACGCGGATGCCGGCTACGAGATCGCGCTGGACTGCGCGAAAGAACAGGGGCTTAACCTGCCGGCTATTCTGGGTCGTCCCGCGTCCTGATGGACGCAGAAAGATGACCCAGCAACTATAATGCAATCAACTTTCTGCTTTCATGGTCCAACATGAAAGCAGGTTGATCTTGGGGAAACAATCAAGCACGGCGGGACACTCCGATCCATTCCTTTGACTGAGGGGTAATACCATGAAAAGACGTGATTTTCTGAAAGCCGGCGCCACCGGCACAGCCGCTGTTGCGGCCTCCACCCTGGCCGCACCTGCCATTGCGCAGGATGTGCACCAGTGGCGCATGGTCACCGCATGGCCGAAGAACCTGCCGGGACCGGGCGTCGCTGCCCAGATGCTGGCGGACCGCATCACCGCATTGTCCGGTGGCCGCATCGAGGTGAAGCTCTTTGCCGCCGGCGAAATCGTCCCGGGCAACGGTGTGTTCGATGCCGTCGGCCAGGGCACTGCCGAGCTGTACCATGCTGTACCCGCCTACTGGGGTTCCAAGTCCAAGGGCATCCTGCTGTTCGGTTCGCAGCCTTTCGGTCTGACAGCTCCCGAACAAGCCGGCTGGATGATCCACGGCGGCGGCCAGGCTCTCTATGACGAGATCTATGCCCGCTTCAACCTGAAGCCGTTCCTGTGTGGCAACTCCGGACCGCAGTGGGCTGGCTGGTTCCGCAACGAGATCAACAGCGCCGACGACCTGAAAGGCCTGAAGTTCCGGTCCACCGGTCTTGCCTCCGAAATGTGTTCCAAGCTCGGCATGGCGGTTCAGGCCATGAGCGGCCCGGCCATGTTCCAGGCGCTTCAGTCCGGCGCACTTGATGCGGGCGAGTTCATCGGTCCGTGGACCGACAGCGCGCTCGGCTACTACCAGATCGCCAAGAACTACTACTGGCCGGGTGTCGGCGAGCCGTCTTCCGCTGAAGAATGTGCCGTCAACCTGGAAGCCTACAACGCCCTGCCGGACGACCTGAAGGAAGCCGTGCAGCGTGCCTGCGCCAGCCTCTACAACGACGTTCTGACGGAATACAACACCAAGCACGCCCAGGCACTGACCCAGCTGGTCAACGATCACGGTGTGATGGTGAAGAAGCTTCCGGACGACGTCATCGTTGCAATGGGCAATGCCGCCGGTGAAGTGATCGCCGAACTGCGTGCGGACGAAGACGAGCTGGTGAAACGCATCACCGAAAGCTTCCTCGCCTACCGCAAGCTGATGCGCGAGTACATGCCCTATGCCGACAACGGCCAGATGAACGCGCGTATGCTCGACTACAACTACGACTGATCGGGTTGACGTCTCACATCGGGGAAATCTGTTTTCCCCGATGTGGTGGCGTTTCAACGTCGTTGCAGTACGCCAGAGGGGAACCGGCGGCCTGTCTGGACGGATCGTCCCCTTGTTCCGGAATGTGTGGCCGATCCTTCGAGACAACGCTTCGCGCTCCCTCTGGATGATGCTCGGAACAGGGAAGTGTATTCCTCGTGACTTGGCAAATGGACAAATCACGTTGCCCCTGCTTTCGTCACCCCATGGCTCAACCCTGCAATGACGAATAGCCTGGAGGTTTGAGACTGCGGAGAGACCGGGAGGTTCGAAGGTGCCGTTCAATGGCCCCCCTCCACTTGTCATCCCGGACGGAGCGAAGCGCAGATCCGGGATCCAGTACGCCGCAGCCTTTCAAACCAAAGCAAGTTAGCCGGGGTTACTGGATCCCCGCCTGCGCGGGGATGACAAATGATGGGACGTCTGCCACTGATCCAGAAGGCAGAACAGTCAGCAAACAGGAACCACAGATGGAAAAACTGGCGGGCGCGCTGGAGCGTGTCAATTCGGTATTAGGCAACACGCTGTGCTGGGCGGCGCTTCTGATGTTGCTGCTGCAATTCACGATCGTGTTGCTTCGCTATGTCTTTGGCTACAGCTTCATCTTTCTCGATGAAGGCGTGCTGTATTTCCACGCGGCGATCTTCATGCTCGGCGCCGGGTACACGTTCCTCGTCAATGCCCATGTGCGTGTCGACATCTTCTATGCCAGGAACAGCGAGCGCGCGCAGGCGTGGGTCGATATCTTCGGCCATCTGTTCCTGCTGACACCGGCTCTCGTCGTGCTGATCTGGTTCTCCTGGCCGTCCGTGCGCGGCAGCTGGGCCATTCTGGAAGGGCCGATTTCCGTTGGCGGCATCCCTGCCTCCTTCCTCCTGAAATCCCTCATTCCCGCCTATTGCGTGCTGCTGCTGATTCAGGGCGTAGCCGCCTTCATCCGCGATGTTCAGAAGCTGAAAGGCGTCAGCGCATGAGCCTGCCTCTCGATCTCATCATGTTCGGCGCGCTGATCGCCTTCATTCTGCTCGGCTATCCCGTTGCCTTCACCATTGCGGGCGTTGCCACGGGCTTTGCCCTGCTCGGCTGGATGATGGGTGACTTCAACATTCAGCTCATGGGCGCCATGGGCCAGCGTTTCTTCGGCGTGCTCACCAACCCGGTCCTGACCGCGATCCCGCTGTTCGTCCTGATGGGCGTCATTCTGGAAAAGAGCCGCATCGCAGAGGATCTGCTGGAAACAATGGGCCGGCTCTTCGGCCGCATGAGAGGTGGCCTCGGTGTTTCGGTGATGCTGGTCGGTGCCCTGCTCGCCGCGTCCACGGGCATTGTCGGCGCAACGGTGGTTGCCATGGGCCTGATCGCCCTGCCCACAATGCTGCGCAATGGCTATGACCCCAAACTTGCCTCCGGCATGGTCTGTACTGCCGGAACGCTCGGCCAGATCATCCCGCCGTCGACGCTGCTGATCATCCTGGCCGACGTCATGTCCAATGCCTTCCAGCAGGCGCAATACGCGCAGGGCAAGTTCACCATCGAGACGATCTCGGTCGGCCAGACCTTTGCAGCCGCCATGATCCCCGGTCTGCTGCTCGTCGCCGTCTACTGCGCCTACATTGTCGGCCGGGCTTACCTGTTCCCGAACGACGCGCCAGCGATGTCGGAACATGTCGACCAGCCGTCAGGCCGGGAGATTGCTGCCGCCATCGTGCCGCCGATCCTGCTGATCGTTGCGGTGCTCGGTTCCATCCTCGGCGGCATCGCCTCGCCCAACGAGGCAGCTTCCGTCGGTGCCGTGGGCGCGATCCTGCTGGCAGGCCGCCGTCTCGGGGTGTCCTCAAAGCTCATCGTGCTGGCAACAGCTGCGCTCCTGACACTTGCAATCGCCGCATCGATCCTGCCGATACGCCTGCAACGCTCCGATGTCACGGCCGGTGGCTACGTTATCGCCGCTGTCTATGCGGGGCTGGCGCTGTTTTCCCTGGGGGTCGTTCTGCACATCCTGAGGAAGGCTTTCGCGGACGGGCTCCTGAAAGCTTCCATGCTGTCCACGCTGACCGTCACCTCGATGATCTTCGCCACCATCCTGATGGCCAGCTTCTTCTCGCTGGTCTTCGTCGGCCTTGGGGGGGAAGACCGGGTCCACGACATCCTTCAGGAAATGCCGGGCGGTCCGACAGGCGCACTGATCTTCGCGATGCTGTTCGTCTTCGTGCTGGGCTTCTTCCTCGACTTCGTCGAGATCTCGGTAATCCTGCTGCCGGTTCTGATCCCGCCCCTGATCCTGATGGGCATCGACCCGATCTGGCTGACTGTCCTGATCGCGATCAACCTGCAGACCTCGTTCCTGACCCCTCCCTTCGGCTTCTCGCTGTTCTATCTGAGAGGCGCAGCGCCGAAGGAAATCACAACGGGCCAGATCTACCGCGGCGTCGTTCCCTTTATCATCCTGCAGATCGTCGCCGTCGCCATCCTCTGGACCTTCCCGATGTTCGCCACCTGGCTGCCCCGCTGGCTGTATTGAGGAGTTTCTCGGCAAGCCGATAAAATTCACGATCTACCTAAAAAAGCCACAGCGCCTTCCGCTGTGGCTTTTTTGTGCGTGTCCATGTCGTACATGAGTTTCATTCTTTGGCATTTTACGTTATTTTTTCCCATAGAGAGGGAGAAATGACAGGAATGGACAGTTTCTGGGGGGCATTTGCTGGAGCCCTTGGCCTGGTCATCGCGCTGGATCCGGATCTGATGGAAATCATCGGCCTGTCCATGCGGGTCACGCTTACGGCTGTCGTTCTCGCCTGCGTCATCGGCCTGCCCCTCGGCGCGGCGGTCGGCACTTTCAATTTCCCCGGAAGAACGCTCGTCGCCGTCATCTTGAACGCGCTGATGGGCCTGCCCCCTGTCGTGGTTGGCCTGCTTGTCTATCTCGTCCTGTCGGCATCCGGACCGCTCGGGCCGCTGCGCCTGCTCTACACGCCGACTGCCATGATTATCGCGCAGATGGTGCTGGTGACGCCCATTGTCGCCGCGCTGACACGCCAGGTAATCGAAGACCTCAACAGGGAATATTCCGAGCAGTTCGCATCGCTCGGCGTCGGCCGATTTGATCGTCTGACAGCCATGCTCTGGGATGCCCGCTACAGCCTGCTGACAGTCGCATTGGCCGGTTTCGGCCGTGCGGTTGCCGAAGTCGGAGCGGTTATCATTGTCGGTGGCAACATCAACCATGTTACCCGCGTGATGACAACGACCATCGCTTTGGAAACATCCAAGGGCAATCTCCAGCTTGCCTTGGCGCTCGGCGTGATCCTGCTGATGATCGCCTTTGCCGTGAACGCCGGTGTCATGGCCCTTCGTGCCTCAGCCGCGAGGGCCGCCTATGCGTGACGCAGCTTTCGACACACCAGGCACTGCCTCCACGATGTCGCGCCGTAGCCCGGCAGTGCACGACCCCTTGCTGGATGTCAGAAGTCTTGGCTTTTCGGCAGGCGGCGAAAAACTTCTGCACGACGTCGATGTTGCCATCCGCCGCGGTTCACGCACGCTCATCATGGGCCCGAACGGAGCCGGCAAGAGCCTCTTGCTGCGATTGATGCACGGTCTGCTTCAGCCGCAGGAAGGCGCTATCCTGTGGGAAGGCGGCCGGATGGACGCCACCGCCCGACGCGCGCAGGCTATGGTCTTCCAGCGTCCCGTGTTGCTGCGCCGCTCGGTTATCGCCAATCTCAAGTTCGCACTGAGCGTTCGCGGCCTGCGCGGCAGCGAACGCGCCGACAAGGTCAGGGCCGCGCTGGAAACGGCGGGCCTCAGTCATCTGGCCCGGCGACCGGCGCGCGTCTTGTCCGGCGGCGAGCAGCAGCGCCTGTCCCTGGTGCGTGCTCTTGCCTGCGATCCCGAACTCCTGTTTCTCGACGAACCTACTGCCAATCTCGACCCGGCCTCCACTGCCGCGATCGAGTCCCTGGTACTGGAAGCCAACGCCCGCGGTGTCACCGTTGTTCTGGTGACCCATGATGCAGGCCAGGCAAAACGCCTCGGTGAAGACCTCGTTTTTCTGCAGAACGGCACCGTGGTCGAGACAGGCCCTGTCGAAAAAGTGCTGTCCAACCCCAGAAGCGAACCCGTTCGCGCCTGGCGGGAAGGCAGGCTTTACCTTGGACCCAACACCCAATCCCTGAATGATTACCCCGGGAGGAAAAATTGATCAGAAGAGCATTTCTGGCGCTTGCCGCCGCCGTCCTGACGACCGTATTTGCCGGTCAGCCGAGTTTTGCGGAAGACAAGTTCATTGTCGTCCAGTCGACCACCTCAACCCAGAATTCGGGCCTGTTCGACTACCTCCTGCCCATCTTCCAGGAAAAGACTGGCATTGAGGTCCGCGTGGTTGCCGTTGGCACAGGCCAGGCCATCAAGAACGCCGCCAATGGCGATGGCGATGTCCTGTTCGTTCACTCCAAACCGTCCGAAGAAAAATTCGTTGCAGACGGTCTCGGCGTTTCCCGTTCCGACGTCATGTACAACGACTTTGTCATCGTCGGCCCGGCAAACGACCCTGCAAGCGTCGCCGGCTCGAAAGATGTCGTTGAGTCCCTGAAGAAAATCGCCGATGCGAAGGCCCCATTTGCCTCTCGCGGCGATGACAGCGGCACCCACAAGGCGGAACTTCGCCTGTGGAAGGCCGCCGGCATCGACCCGAGCGAAGGGTCTGGCGACTGGTACCGTGAAACCGGCTCCGGCATGGGCGCTACCCTCAACACCGGCACCGGCATGGGCGCTTACGTCATGACCGATCGTGCCACATGGATCTCCTTCGGCAACAAGGGCGACTACAAGGTTGCCGTTGAAGGCGACCCGATCCTGTTCAACCAGTACGGCATCATTCTGGTGAACCCGGAAGTTCATGCCCATGTGAAGGCCGATCTTGGCCAGCAGTTCGTTGACTGGGTGCTGTCCAAGGAAGGCCAGCAGGCTATCGCCGACTACAAGGTCGACGGCCAGCAGCTGTTCTTCCCTAATTCGGACAAGGGCTCAAGCTGAGCCCGTCTGACCGTCTTCTCGCTTTCCGAGTGAGTGGAGCCAGATAGCAATCTGTGTCGCATGCTCCGCTCAAACCTTCCCCCTTCTCACGCGAGGAGGGGGATTTTTTTTGACCTGATCAAAGCCAAATGGACTTGCGTGGAGCTTCAAGGTCACCCCGGCGCGAAAGGCAAGTACGCCGCACACAGGCACCGCTCATGAGCTATCAAAAGCTCATGTCGAAGGGAATTAGCGGCAGGCGCCGCCTGTTGCCGTCGAATTTCGGGTAATTGTTATTCCCCCAAGCGCACGGACGGGCTGGACGTGAAGTCGGCGCTGGAAAACCGCAGGTGCTCCAGAACCTGGTTGGCGCCGATGGCAATCACGATAATGGCGGCAAACGCGATGAGCATTGTTTTCATTGTGTATCTCCTTCGGATGGCGCCGTCGCCGATTTCAGATAGTCGATCAGATCGTCACGGTCTTGCTGTTCCACAATCCGCTGCATCGGCATCTTCGACCCGGGAATATAGTGATCCGGACCGTCCAGGAACAGTTGATCGATCGTCGTTTCCGACCAGACAATATCAGATCCTGACAGGGTCGCCGAATAGGGGTAGTCCGGAATAGTGCCCGCACGCCGGCCGAAGATGTTGTGAAGCGTCGGCCCGGCCTTGCGCGCGGTATCGCCGGTCAGGGCGTGGCAGATCGAGCATTTGCGCGCGAACTGCCGTTCGCCGTTGGACATTTCTTCCGGTTTCTTGAGGAATTGCGGTGTCTCGGTTGCCATCGGATCGAATGTTGCAAGATCGGCAAGGGGCCATGAATAGACGATGTTCTCGATGCCGCCCGCATGCAACACATCGCCGTCCTTCGAAAAGGCAAGCGCCCAGATCGGACCTTTCAGTGCTGCCCGGAAATCCGTTTCAAGCGCCCAGGACGTCGTGTCGAACACGGTGATATATCCATGACCGTCACCGGTCGCCAGACGTGAGCCATCCGGACTGACCGCCATGGCCAGTATCGGCCGGCGCTCGAAAGTGAAGTCATGCAGCCTTTCGCCGGTTTCGATATCGACGATCCGCGTCACTCCGTCCTGGGAGCCGTAGGCAATCCAGCTCTCCCGGTCACCCTCACCGCCAATGGCAATGACATTGATGCCGAAACCGTTGCGATCAACGACCCGCTTTTCACTTTGCGTTGCCAGATCCCAGAGCTTGATCGACCCGTCGACCGACGCTGAATAAAGCTGGCGCCCGTCCTTTGAAAACGCGACCGCATTCACCCCGGCTGCATGTCCGGCAAGATAAGCCGGCTCGCCGCCGGCAACCGGCCACAGCCCCACACGTGCATCCCAGCTTGCGCTGGCAATCGTCGTCTTGTCGGGGGAAACCGCAAGCCCCATGATCTTGGCCGTGTGCCCTTCCAGAACCCGGTTCGAGTTATTGCGGGTGTTCCAGAGAATAAGCTCGTTGTCGTCTCCGCCGGACACCAGATGACTACCGTCCAGAAACTGAACCACCTTGACCGCCGCCGCATGGCCCTCAAGCCATTGCGGCACCCGGTCTTTCCAGATGCCGACCGAATTGTCGAAGCTGGCAGTGGCCACCTGACCGGTCTCAAGGGAAACATCGATATCCATGACCGGGCCGCCGTGACCCTTCAGGGTCTGGAAATCGGCGCTACCGGCTGCGGAGACCAGCGTCAGAAGGAAGCCGGCAGCGGGCCCGAAGACCCGTGCAAGCAACCATACGGGATCCGGCTGAAACGGCATGTCACGCCGGGCCTATTCGGCGGGAACCGCGCTGTCGCCGCCTGAATGTTTGGCGGCTTCGCGCTTTTCAGCTTCTTCGACTTCCTTCACCCAGAGGCCGTGGTGCTCCTTCGCCCACTGCAGTTCAACCTCGCCGGAGCCCATGGCGTCATAGGCGCCTTCCATGCCGATGGAACCGATGTAGATATGCGCCAGGATCAGCGCCATCATCACGAAGGCCACAATGGCGTGCCACAGCTGCGCAAATTGCATTTCCTCATGCGGTGCAAGCGCGGTAGGCAATGTACCGAGACCCACCAGCTGCGGCAGGCCGAGTGCGTTGAGCTTTTCGAAGGTAACCGCAAACATCGGCATTTCGAACGGGAACAGCAGCGACAGCCCGGAAACGGAAATCGAAGCGCCCAGCACGATCACCCCCCAGAACACCAGCTTCTGACCGAAGTTGAATTTCTTGGCCGGCGGGTGCACGCCCTTCTTGAAAAGCCCGCCACCGACGGCGATCCATTTTACATCCGTCTTGTTCGGGATGTTGTGTGCCACCCACATCACGAACACCATGATCAGGCCAAGCATGAAGGCCCAGGCGACATTGTTGTGGATCCACTTCGAGAAATGCGCGACGGGCGCGAAGGCGTCCTTGCCGATCATGGGGATGATCACGAAGCGCCCGAAAAGCGTCAGCAGGCCGGTAATGCCAAGCAGGACGAAGGATCCCGCAAGCAGCCAGTGCCCGAAGCGCTCGATCGCCTTGAAGCGGGTGATGGTGCGGCCGGTCTTCTCGCCATCGATGCGAATACGGCCGCGAATGAGATAGAAAAGGGCCAGCAGCACGATAGTCCCGCCGAGCAGCCAGGCGCCGTAAGTGGCAAGTGGACCCTTGCGCCATTCGAGCCAGCGCATGCCGCCATCCTGCATCAGAACGGTTGCTGCAAATCCACCGGAAGAGACTGTTACATCCGCGGAGCCGTACCGCAGTGCCCGCCAGAGCTCCGGATCGGAGACACCGCCAAGTGTCCCGAGCTGTGAGGAAATCGACGCCGCGTCGTCCGGATCACCGGTGTTGTTGCGGCGGAAGTCGTAGTCGACCTTCTCGCCACGCTGGCGCTTCATGATGTCTTCAAGCGTCTGCGCACCACCGGTCGCCGACCGGTCGGCGGACGTATCCTGCGCAAACCCTGTCCCCAGACCCGCACCAAGAAAGGCCAGAAGAACAAGCAAAGCCATAGTCACGCGTTTCATGACCGCAAACCTCATTGTCGATTACAACCGGAGACGAGCGGGGCGGCTGTAAAGCCGCCCCGCCTACGTTTCTTTCAGGCATCTACCCAAGCGTGACGGGCAGTCCGGCGTGCCGGTCTGCCCTCACCCCGCAAGGGATCAGCCGCCTTTCTGGCCGTAAGCGGTACCCCAGCCCCAGGCACCCGAGCCGAAGCCGCGGGCAACCACACGTTCGCGGTAGATGGCCGACACGACGTCGCCATCGCCCGCGAGCAGGGCCTTGGTGGAGCACATTTCCGCGCAGAGCGGCAACTTGCCTTCCGCGATACGGTTGCGGCCGTATTTCGCGAACTCTGCAGTGGAGTTGTTTTCTTCCGGACCACCTGCACAGAAGGTGCATTTGTCCATCTTGCCGCGCGATCCGAAATTGCCCGCTTGCGGGAATTGCGGTGCGCCGAACGGACAGGCGTAGAAGCAGTAGCCGCAGCCAATGCACAGGTCCTTCGAGTGAAGCACCACGCCTTCTTCGGTCTGGTAGAAACAGTCCACCGGGCACACCGCCATGCAGGGTGCGTCCGAGCAATGCATGCAGGCCACGGAGATCGACCGTTCGCCCGGTTTGCCATCATTGATGGTCACAACACGGCGGCGGTTGATGCCCCACGGCACCTCGTGCTCGTTCTTGCAGGCCGTGACGCAGGCATTGCACTCAATGCAGCGTTCGGCGTCGCAAAGGAACTTTGATCTTGCCATTTGTCGTCCTCCTTACGCTGCCGAGATCTTGCAGAGAGTAGCCTTGGTCTCTTGCATCTGGGTCACCGAGTCATACCCGTAGGTCTGAGCGGTGTTACAGCTTTCCCCAAGCACATAGGGGTCTGCACCCTTCGGATACTTCGACCTCAGGTCCTCGCCCTGGTAATGACCACCGAAGTGGAACGGCATGAAGGCAACGCCTTCGCCGACACGTTCGGTAACCATCGCCATGACCTTGACCTTGCCGCCCTCCGGGCCTTCGACCCAGACCTGTGCGCCGTCACGCACCCCGAGATTGTTGGCATCCCGCGGATTGATTTCGACGAACATGTTCTGCTGGAGTTCCGCCAGCCAGGGGTTCGACCGGGTTTCGTCCCCGCCGCCCTCGTATTCGACCAGACGGCCGGATGTGAGGATGATCGGGAAGTCCTTGGAGAAGTCGTTCTTCTGGATCGACGCATAGAGTGTCGGAACGCGCCAGAACGACTTGTCGGCATAGGTCGGATAGTCCGCGACCAGATCCCGCCGGTTGGTGTAGAGCGGCTCGCGGTGCAGCGGCACCGGATCCGGGAAGGTCCACACAACGGCACGCGCCTTGGCGTTGCCGAACGGGGCACAGCCATGGGCGATCGCCACGCGCTGGATACCGCCCGAAAGGTCGGTTTTCCAGTTCACGGTGCCGATCTTGTCCGCAGCGCCGGCAACAGTCTCGATCGACTGACGCTCTTCGGCCGTCAGGTCACCATCCCAGCCGAGGTCGATCAGCATCTGCATGGTGAACTCGGGATAGCCGTCCTGAATGTCCGCACCGGGGTTGGAGACACCTTCCGCCAGAAGGTTCTGGCCATCACGCTCCACGCCGTAACGGGCACGGAAGCACAGACCGCCTTCAGCGACCGGCATGGACATGTCGTAGAGATTAGCCGTTCCCGGGTGTTTCATCTCTGCGGTGCCCCAGCACGGCCACGGCATGCCGTAGAACTCGCCGTCGTTCGGACCACCGACTGCACGCAGCGTGGTACGGTCGAAGGTGTGCTGGTTCTCCATGTGCGACTTGATACGCTCAGGCGACTGGCCGGTGTAGCCCACCGTCCACATGCCGCGGTTGAACTCGCGTGTCAGGTCCTCGATGTTCGGCTCGTCCCCGTCCATGCCGATGTTGCGGAAGAGACGGTCGTCGAAACCGAACTTCTTGGCGAACATGGCGATGATCGTGTGGTCGGGCTTGGATTCGAACAGCGGTGCAATCACCTGTTCGCGCCACTGCAGCGACCGGTTGGAAGCGGTCACCGAACCACGGGTCTCGAACTGGGTCGAGGCCGGCAGCAGGTAACAGCCGTCGGTGCGGTCGTGCAGGATTGCCGAAACGGTCGGATAGGGATCAACCACGACCAGAAGGTCGAGCTTTTCCATAGCCTGTTTCATTTCCGGCAAACGGGTCTGGGAGTTCGGGGCATGGCCCCACAGAACCATCGCACGGGTGTTGTCCGGCTGTTCCAGGTTTTCCTTGGCTTCAAGGACACCATCGATCCAGCGGCTGACCGGGATACCGGTCAGGTTCATCATGGCCTTGTCCTTGCCGTCCGCACCCTTGATGGTGCCGAAGCGGCCTTTCAGCCAATCAAGATCTTCTTCCCACACACGAGCCCAGTGAGCCCAGGAGCCGGCGGTCAGGCCGTAATAGCCCGGCAGCGTGTCGGCGAGAACGCCAAGGTCGGTCGCTCCCTGCACGTTGTCGTGGCCACGGAAGATGTTGGTGCCGCCACCGGCGGTGCCCATGTTACCAAGTGCCAGCTGCAGGATGCAGTAGGCACGGGTGTTGTTGTTGCCGTTGGTGTGCTGGGTGCCGCCCATGCACCAGATCACGGTGCCCGGACGGTTGTTGGCAAGCGTCCGCGCTACGCGCTTCAGCTGGCTTTCCGGCGTACCGGTGACACGCTCGACTTCATCGGGCGTCCATTTGGCAACTTCTTCGCGGATCTGGTCCATGCCCCACACGCGGGTGCGGATGAACTCCTTGTCTTCCCAGCCGTTTTCGAAGATGTGCCACAGAATGCCCCAGATGAGGGCAACGTCCGAACCCGGACGGAAGCGCACATATTCGTCGGCATGGGCCGCGGTGCGGGTGAACCGCGGATCGCAGACGATCAGCGGAGCGTTGTTCTGTTCCTTGGCGCGCAGCACGTGCAGCAGGGAGACGGGGTGTGCCTCCGCCGGATTGCCGCCGATGATGAAGATCGCCTTGGAATTGTGGATGTCGTTGTAGCTGTTGGTCATGGCGCCGTAGCCCCATGTGTTCGCTACGCCGGCAACCGTCGTGGAGTGGCAGATGCGGGCCTGGTGGTCGACGTTGTTCGTTCCCCAGTAGCCTGCAAACTTGCGGAAGAGATAAGCCTGCTCGTTACTGTGCTTGGCCGAGCCGAGCCAGTAGACGCTGTCCGGACCGCTTTCTTCGCGGATCTGCAGCATCTTGTCGCCGATCTCGTTGATCGCCTCGTCCCAGCTGATCCGTTTCCACTCTCCGCCTTCCTTTTTCATCGGATATTTCAGGCGGCGCTCGCCATGAGCGTGTTCGCGGACGGAAGCTCCCTTGGCGCAGTGGGCACCCAGGTTGAACGGGCTGTCCCAACCGGGCTCCTGCCCGATCCAGACTCCGCTGGAAACTTCGGCGATAACGGTACAGCCAACGGAACAGTGCGTGCAGATCGACTTGACGGTCTTCACGGCATCGCCGGTGGATTGTGCCTTGGCTTTGGTGACCGTTCCTCCGGTCACGGTAATGGCGGCCAGGCCGCCTGCGGCAAGACCGGATCCCTTAAGGAACGTACGGCGGTCTACCGACTTGTGTGCAGCGTCTTTCAGGATACTTGCACCTTGGGGGCGTCGCGCAACCCCATTGGTCTTTTTCCTAAGCATATTGCCCTACCTTGCTTGTATCAGAACCTGATACGGCTGGGTTATTTGTGAACCGGCGTCCGGGCGTCACGCAACCATGGCCGGGGAAGTCTCACAGGGTCCAGTTAGAACCGGGCGCTGTCGTAGTAGGCACGGGTATGAACCGTGTCCTGCATCTTGTCGGAAGCCAGATCGGGCTCAGCCGCTTCAGCGGTGGTTCCGGCGGTTACCGTGGTCACGGCAACCGGGGCAGAAATCGCCGCCAGCTTCAGGAAGTCCCGGCGGCCTGTACCCTCTTCGGGGCTTGCCGTTTCGGGTCGTTTCATTGTCGCATTCCTCCTCTCGCAGATGGATGGCCAAGCCACCCCATTTCAGATGCAACCGTCAGTTCGAGATCATGTCGAAGCCCTGTGCCTCGATTTCCATGAACTGGCGCCCCAACGATCCGACAGCACCGTAGAACACCGATGTTCCAGCCGCTTCCAGATCAGTGAAGAAATGTATCGCCCAAGGTTCCACGTGGGCGTTGAAGAAACTCTTCTGTTCGCTGAGAGACGTCACCTTGCCGAAACGGCCGAGGATCATCCCCGCCATCATCTCCATCAGCGATGCGATGTTGTCTTCTGGCTCGTGCTTGTCTTCAGCGCGCTCGATCCCGCGCTCCGCCATGTCCTGGCGCAGCTTTGCGAGAGGCTTTTCGTTGAGGAACCCTGTCAGGTAATAGCTGGCGTATGGCAGCAGTTCGCCGCGCCCGAGACCGACGAAAAGGGCATTGAATTCACGCTCGGCCGTCTCCGGCGTCGTCACTGCCGCAATTCTGGCAAGCACATTCAGAGCATTGCCCAGGGGCGTGTCACCACCCTGCAGGCCCGCAATCTGCTCGAGCAGTTCGGCTCCGGCCGGGCGCGCAAGCACCAGTGCCAGAAAGTCGTACAATTCGGACCGGGCCTGATCTTCCGGTTCGATAATGAATTCCCTCGCCACAACGGCCATTCGAGCCTTTTCCTCCCACACGCGCGGTGCTTTTCTGGCGCAAAAACTTCTTAGACTTTAGTATTAATCAAAGTCGAAACGCATTCGGCGCCGTTTCGGCAGGCGCTCTTCTTCGGTTTCGACCAGTGCTGTTTCATCAGACACAATAGTCCCAATTTCACTAATTTGCACCTTCTCGTCTCTTTGCGTCAATCGAATAGATGTTTTTCCATTTTCGACATAATTATGCTGCGCTGCAACAAGTTGTTCCGATTGCGGCGCAGCAGAATCACTTTGCCCGGAAAGTACTTCACCTTCTCCGGCCTGCGTAGCGTCCGAGTTTTCGTCCGGCTCCGTTTCAGAGATTTTTTTCAAGAATCCACGACCAACTTCATAGGCGGTCTTCACCACCTGACCGGCGGTCGATGCATCGGTAAAATCATCGTCATAATCGTTCAGGCCATCGAGATTGGCGAGAACGGGGTTGGACAGCCACAAACGGCGCAATGCCCTCCGGCGCAGACGCTCCGGCACGGTCTTGGCCAGGAACTGCGTGAAATCGTCGTCCTTCTGCAGGCTGTCGGGATCAGGCAATCCAAGTTTTTCCAGGATTTCCGCATCGGTCTTTTCTTCCAGCTCGACCCGTTTCGCGGTTTCAAGCTCAGCGTCCCGGCGCTCGACCTCCGCGGCTTCGGCCTCACGAACCGCAGCCTTGCGCCTTGACCAGAAATCCATTGGCTTGTCGTCACCGGAGTTCACTGCAGTGTGTCCTTCTTTCGGGTGCCGGGCGCCCGGTAAACGTCGGCAAGCTGCCGGATGCGTGGATCACCGATGCCTTCTTCCTCCAGGTCGATCCGGTGCTTGTCACGCTGACGCTTGTAGAAGATTTCCTCTTCGTGGTGCATGTCAATGAATTCCCGGACCCAGGCAATCAGCCCTGGCGGCATTGGCACCTTCTCGACAAAGACCTCGGCGGAATCCGCGTAATCCAGGCCTTCATGGGCAGACGCTGTCATGTGCAGCACCTCAATGGGGATCGCCGGAGCCAGCTCCGGGGCAGCCCGCATCACAACGTAGACGGAGGGAACCTTGTCGGACAGGGCAATCAGATAGGCTTCGGTCTGGGTGTGATGCAGCTCCAGGCTCAAGGTCGTCGCATGGTATTCGATCGCATCGCCTTCGGCCCGCAGCATTTTCCAGTCCGCAGGCGCGGCTCCCGGCAGCAGGGACACCGGCAACCAGGTCCACTTCTGCCAGCGCGTTACGCCAGGCAGCCTGCGCACCACAACCCCCACCGGCATGACGCGCGTTCTTTCCCTAGTCACGAACCACCTACCTCCCCGTCCGCCGGTTCAATCCGACTCCGTTTTGATGTTACGTAAAATGCTGTAGCAAGCGACATAAATTTCAAGCCCCGCAGAAGTCGAACTTGACGCGCGCCTTTCAGCGCCCTTGTTATGGGGTTCGGTATTGTCTGACAAATCACAAGAGAATCGGTTTCGGACGATCCGGGGGAGAGGACGCGCACACAATGACGCAACCAAGGCTTCTGCTTTGCGATTGCCTGAATACACAGGCTATTGACGCCGGGCTTATCGAACAGGCAACGGGACTGACCTGTTCGAAAATCCACACGCAACTTTGCCGCGGCGAAGCAGCGCAGGCTGCCGAAGCGCTTCAGGCGGGCAATGTCATCATTGCGTGTCAGCAGGAACGCCAGGCATTCGAGGATCTGGCCGCAGACCTTGAAGCGGACGAACCTCTTTTTGTCGATCTGCGCGACCGAGCCGGTTGGACCGCCGACACCCGCAGCACATCTCCCAAGATGGCCGCGCTGCTCGCCGAATCGATCTTGCCGACACCCGGTGCAAAGGTCGTGGACGTTACCTCGGAGGGCACCTGCCTCATCCTTGGCGACAACGAAGCTGCGCTTACCGCGGCAGACCATCTTTGCGAGCTCCTGAGCGTTACAGTCATTCTCGACCCTGCCGACGAATTGCCTCTTGCCGACGACCGGCGGTTCGACATCGTGCGCGGCCGGGTAACAACAGCAACCGGTGCGCTTGGCCACTTCAAGGTCGGTTTCGATGCCCTGCAGGAACGCATTCCCGGCGGGCGGGGCGCGTTCAACTGGACAGACCCCAAGAGCGGTGGGCGCACGGAATGCGACATCGTGCTGGACCTCCGCCGGGGGCAGCCGCTCTTTCCCGCACCGGAAAAGCGGGAAGGCTACCTGCGGGCAGACCCGGGCAATACGGGCGCGTTCACCAAGGTGCTCCTGGATGCCTCACAACTTGTCGGCACCTTCGAAAAGCCGCTCTACGTTCGTCTGGACGAGCAGCTCTGCGCTCACTCCAGGGCCCGCAAAACAGGCTGCACGCGCTGTTTGGATCTTTGCCCAACCGGTGCCATCAGCCCCGGCGGCGACAGTGTTGCGGTCGATACGATGGTCTGCGCCGGCTGTGGAAGCTGTTCGGCGGTCTGTCCGTCCGGCGCCATCAGCTACGACGCTCCTCCCGTCAGCCACACCTTCCAGCGACTGCAAACGCTGGCGGCAACCTGGCGCAAGCTCAGCTCCGACGCACCGCGCCTGCTCGTTCACGACAGCAGCCACGGCGCAGAACTGATCCGCCTGGGCGCGCGCTACGGCAAGGGCTTGCCGGCAGACGTCATTCCGCTGGAGATGGAAGCCATTGCCAGTTTCGGCCATACGGAAAGCCTGGCAGCACTTGCCTGCGGCTTCGCCGACGTGACCGTGTTGCTATCACCAGCCACGGAAAAGGAAGGCATGCCCTTCCAGGCAGAACTCTCCAATGCGATCGCCGGCGAAGACCGCGTCTGCCTCATCACCCCGTCCGATCCGGACGAGCTGGAAGAAATCCTCTACCGCGAACAGTCTCCGGTGACCGCGAAGCAGCCGATCCTGCCCCTTGGCTCCCGCCGGCAAATCACGCGCCTTGCCGCCAAATCGCTCAACGAGCCGGGCAAGGTCATCCCGCTTCCGGAAGGAGCCCCCTATGGCTCGGTTGTCCTTGACCAGAACGCCTGCACGCTGTGCCTGTCCTGCGTGTCGCTCTGCCCGTCCGGCGCCCTTAAGGAAAATCCCGATGCGCCGCAGCTGCGCTTTCAGGAGGATGCCTGCCTGCAGTGCGGCATCTGCACGACAATCTGCCCGGAAAAGGCCCTGACACTGGATCCGAGGCTGGATCTTTCGGACGACGCATTGCGCGCCAGGGTGCTGAAGGAAGAAGAACCGTTCAACTGTGTTGAATGCGGCAAGCCATTCGGTGTCCGGTCAACAGTGATGAGACTGACGGAAAAGCTCGCCGGCAAACACGCCATGTTCCAGGACAACAAGGCCATACAGCTCATACAGATGTGCGACGACTGCCGCGTGAACGCCGTCTACCATTCGGAAAACAACCCGTTCGCCTCCGCCGAGCGCCCACGTGTTCGCACGACGGACGACTACATCAGCAAGCGGCGCGATCATTGAACCGCATGAGACAAGATCACTGGTACTGTATGGGGGCTCCGAGGTCGGCCGGCGGAATGCGGGAAACGAACGCAAGGATCGCTTCGAGTTCTTCAAGCGTCATCTGCACCGGCACGATTGGCGATGGCCGGCTAATGTCGAAGGGTTCGGTAACGCCGTCGATCACCGTGAAAGCGGGATGCGGATTGAGGGCAAAAAACGCCTCAAACCGCATTTGCCAGTCGGAGAAACTGCGCATCACCGCGAAGGAAGGCGATGAACCGATGGTCGTAAGGCGCGTCGCCTCGTTGACCATATGGCACCGTCCGCAATGGAGAACGGCCAGTTCCTCACCCCGGATCGCATCGCCGGACAGGACGACCGGACCGTCGTCCTCCACCTGTTCGAGCGCTGCGGTGAACACCTGCTTGCCGTCCTCCTCGAAAGCATCAACCGTGCGCCTGCCGATATCCCCGGTCAGCCAGTCCCGAAAGCGGATCGCGTGTTCGTTTGTTTCCTCATGGGTCATGAGGAACCAGGTCTTGCCAAGTCCGGAAAACACGGCAACCCCGGAAGCGCCTTCCGAAAGACTGAGTTCGGAGGATTCCGTGTCACCCACAATTTCGATGCGGATCCCGGTCTTGAGCGAAAAGCGCGGCAGCAGATATTGGAGGAAGCCGGTTTCCGCAATCGCGTTCGGCACGCCCATCCGGAAAGACCGCGATTGCGCGATCCCCGGTTTATGGAACAGGATGCCCGCCGACAGGGCAACGGCAAGAAATATCAAGGCACGGCAGCCCACGCGCTCCTCCCTCACGTTGCTGGCCAGATCCGCTAGGGTAGGTTTCAATCGGGCGAGCCGTCAATGTGCGCCGCATTCAACAGGAGAATAAGATGAGCGAAGATTTCAACATGTCCATGCGCAAGTTCCTGAAGCAGGTCGGTGTGACCTCGCAGCAGGCCATCGAAAATGCGGTGCGCGAAGCAGGCCCGAATGCGGGAAAATCCTTCAAGGTGAAAGCTGTCGTAACGATCGAGGAACTCGGTCTCGAGCACGTGGTCACCGGCGAAATCGAGGGGCAGGACTAACGTGTCACTGACGCGCGAAACCGCCCTGTCGGTTCTGAAGACGATCAAGGATCCGGCCTCCGGCGAGGACATTGCCGCCTCGGGCATGATGCGGGCACTGCAAGTCAATGGCGGTACGGTCCGCTTCGTTCTGGAGATCGACCCGCGGCGCATGGCCGAGATGGAAGTTCTGAAAAGCGAAGCGGAAACGAAGCTCGAAGCGCTGGAAGGCTGCGAAAGCGTTCAGGTGATCCTGACGTCCCATGCGGACCAGCCGACCGCACAGGCCGCCAAACCCGCAGCGCCCAAACCGTCCGAACCGCAGCCGATCCGGGCGAAACCGGCAGCACCGGGCGCAACCGGGCCGCAGAAGGTGCCTGGCATCGACCGGGTGATCGCGGTTGCCTCGGGCAAGGGCGGCGTCGGCAAGTCGACCGTGGCTGCCAATCTTGCTTGTGCGCTGGCCGCCGAAGGTCGCAAGGTGGGGCTTCTGGATGCCGACGTCTATGGTCCGTCGCAGCCCAAGATGCTTGGCATCTCCGGCCGGCCGACCTCGCCGGATGGCCAGATGATCCTGCCGCTGCGCAACCACGGCGTCACCATGATGTCCATCGGCCTGATGACATCTGGCGACGAGGCAGTTGCCTGGCGCGGGCCGATGCTGATGGGTGCTCTGCAGCAGATGATGACCCAGGTGCAATGGGGCGCGCTCGATGCGCTGATCGTCGATCTGCCGCCCGGCACCGGCGATGTCCAGATGACACTTTGCCAGAAGTTCGCCGTCGACGGCGCCATCATCGTTTCGACACCGCAGGACGTTGCCCTGATCGATGCCCGCAAGGGCATCAGCATGTTCGAGCAGATGCAGGTTCCGCTTATCGGCATGATCGAGAACATGTCGACCCACATCTGCTCCAACTGCGGTCATGAGGAACACGTCTTTGGCCATGGCGGCGTTGCTGCGGAAGCGGAAAAGCTCGGTGTTCCCCTGTTGGCCGAAGTGCCGCTGCATCTCAACATCCGCCTTGCCGGCGATGGCGGCACGCCGATTTCGATCAAGACACCTGAAGCGCCGGAAGCTTCCGTGTTCCGTCAGCTCGCTCGAACTTTGATCGCGGAGGGCAACGCATGAGCGAAGTGCAGTTTCCGCCGCTTTTTCAGGGCGAGGCGCTGACCGGACAGGCAGACCCCTTCGAACGTGCATTGGCGCTTGCCATCACAGGCACGGATCCCGGAACAGTCATCTATAACCTTGGCGGGGAACGTCTGCGGGCGGCTCTGATCTTTGCACCGGAAGTCCCGCTGGAGGAGGCCATGGCCATCCTGCCCGTGTGCGGCCTCGGCTTTCAGGCAGCGCTCGGCACGCTCGCCCCGCCGGAGGTGGCAGTCCATCTGGAATGGGATGGCCGGATTCGCGTCAACGGCGCGGTCTGCGGGCGCATGCGCGTCAAGGCGTCTACGCAGGATCCCGAGGCAACCCCGGACTGGCTGATCCTCGGCCTGGAACTCAGCATGACAAGCCGGAAATCGAACCCCGGCAAGGATCCTGACCGAACCTGGTTGTCCGAAGAAGGCTGCGGCGAGATTACCCCCGACCAGCTTCTGGAGTGCTGGGTGCGCCATAGCCTTTACTGGCTCAATCGCTGGCTGGACGACGGCCCGCGCCCCGTCCATTCCGACTGGCGCGGTCTTGTTCCGACGCTGGGTGAAACGGTGGAGGTTGACGGAACCTCCGGCACTTTCGTCGGTGTCGATGAAAATTTTGGTATGTTGCTGAGAACGGGTGAGGACACGACCTTGATCCCGCTTTCCAGCCGTCTTGAGGGATAACCGGATGAAACTCGCTCGTGCCATTCACCTGGATGACAGCGACCGCAACGTCTTCTTTTCCCCGGCTCGTACCGGCGAATGGTGCCTGTCCGGCGGCTTCGAGTTTTCCGACTGGACCGAAGCCGACCTGACCGGCAAGGCACGTCAGGCCTTTGCCAACGGCTGGCTGGGGCTGGAAACCTTCGGCAGAGCAACCTTCGTTGCCGTCACCCCGATCGAAGAGGCCGAGCTTGCCACCCTCGCAGAGCGGCTTGCTCAGCATTTTGTCGACATTTACGGCGCACCTTCCGTAGAGGCGGCGCTTGGTGTTGCCCGTCAGGAGCTGGCCTATATGGCAGAGCTTTGCGAGGAGCATCCGGAAAACACGCTGATCGCCGTTCAGCGCGACCTGACCGAAGACGGTGTGCGCGAAGCCTTCAGAACCATTGCCGCCCCGGAAGCGAAACTGGATATGGTCGCCGTCCACGGCGACATCGAATAGCACCCGACCTGCCGGCCGGATGCCGTTCTGGTGCCGGCCACTTGCTTGTCTGCTCAAGACACGGTTGCTTAACCAAGAAGTTTCAACAAACCCGCATTACACGTCGTTAAGTTGATCTCTCAGGTGCGTTTCGCGCATCATGCATATGCTTGTTTTGATTTCAGTATCTCCCCAAGGAATTTGCATATGCCCCGGCACACACTCTCCCGCCGTCTGTTTCTCGGCACTGCGACCGCTGCACTGACTGCACTGCCACTGCGTGGGTTTGCGCAGGAGCTTTCTCCTGCCCAGACACCAGGCGTTGAAGCCTCGCCCGAGCAGATTGCAAAGGCAGTCGCGGAGCTTGACGCAATCGTGGCCGACGTGATGACGCGCAGCAAAATCCCGGGGCTCGCCGTTGCCGCCGTTCATCGGGGCGAAACCGTCTATTCCAAGGGCTTCGGCGTGCGCCGCCTTGACGGACCGGAAACCATCACACCGGACACCGTGTTTCAGCTTGCGTCCCTCTCCAAACCGGTGGGCGCGACCGTCGTTGCGAGCCAGGTCAGCAAGGGCGTCGTCGGCTGGGACAGCCGGATGCGTGAACTGTTGCCCTGGTTCGAATTGTCCGATCCCGACCGCACCGAAAAGCTGACCATAGGTGACCTCTACAGCCATCGCTCCGGTCTGCCGGACCACGCAGGCGACGATCTGGAAGACCTGGGTTACGACCGAAAGGAAATCCTGCAGAGATTGAAGCTTCTGCCGCTGGCACCTTTCCGGATTTCCTATGCCTATACTAACTTCGGCCTGACTGCCGCCGCGGAGGCCGTTGCCGAGGCTGCCGGCACCGACTGGAGCAGCCTTTCGGAAGAAGCGCTTTACAGGCCACTCGGCATGACGTCGACCAGCTCACGCTTTGCCGACTACATAGCAGCAAGCAACCGCGCCATCCCACACAGCCGAGACGGCGACGGCTTTGCTCCGCTGTACCAGCGCAAGCCCGATGCCCAGTCGCCGGCAGGTGGCGTCAGTTCGACCGCCAACGATCTGGCCATCTGGCTGAAGATGCTGCTTGCAGACGGCGCCCACGCGGGAACTCCGCTTATCGCACCCGAGGCGCTTCTGCCGGCCATCAGCCCGCAAAGCTTTTCGGATCGCCCCCACAGCCCCGATGCCAGGTCCGGCTTTTACGGTTACGGTTTCAATGTCGGCACTGATCCGTCCGGCCGTGTCCGGATCGGCCATTCCGGCGCGTTCCTGCTGGGCGCGGGCACCTGCTTTGCGATGATCCCCTCGCTCGGCCTGGGCATAGTCGTCCTCACCAATGCAGCCCCTGTCGGGGCAGCTGAAGCCATCACGGCCTCTTTCACCGACCTGGCACAGCTCGGCCACATCACCCGGGACTGGTACGGCGGATATTCGAGCAGGTTCGAAGGCTTCTACACCAAACGTGGCAGCACTGTCGGTCAGGACCGCCCGGCAGATGCCGGCCCGACGCCTCCGCAAGACCTTCTCACCGGCACCTATTCCAACCCGTATTTCGGCAAGGTCGAAATCAAGGCAGACGGCGACAAGCTGGTGCTGATGGCAGGACCGAAACAGATCCCCTTCCCGCTGAAGCCCTGGAGCGGGCCGGTAATGGTGTTCGATTTCGTCACCGAGAACGCGCCCGACGGATCCCGTTCGACGCTCGTCTTTGGCGATGTATCATCCGGTCCGGCCAAGTCGCTCGAGATCGAACTCTTCAGCGAGACGGGACCAGCGCTGTTCGAACGGGTCTGACGTCACACCGGCGCAGCGGGTTTCACAGGTGAAACTCGCCCGTCAACCGCAAGGCCGCATACCCACCGACAGAAACACCGGTGACTTCGCCGCCAGACGTGTTCAGCACTGTTCTGACGATGCTTGGACGACCCATCTCGAAGCCCTGCTCCGCGACCAGGACCGCCTGTCCGCCATTACCAGGCAGAAGTTTTTGCGCCCGGAACAATTGGCAGGCCAGCGCACCGTTGGTGGTGCCGCTCGCCGCCTCTTCCGGATCGCCGACACCGTGGCAGAGATCCCGCAGGCGAACCTTAGCCTTGCCCAGACCACGCCCTGTCCGGCACCAGATGCCCATCGTGTCGATCGACCGTGCCTGGCTGAAACGGCGCAGCCCGTCATCATCCGGACGAAGGGCTGCCAGAGCATCGGTATCTTCCACTTCGATGAAAACATGCCGAAGGGCTGTCGAGGACGCCGCAACGCTGAGAATACCAGCCGGCTCCATGCCGAGCAGCGGAGCTATCTCGTCCGCGATTGCCTCGTTCAATCCGAACTTCGGCAAAGGCTGGTGCATGGTGATGGCACCGTCCGAGGCGACATCAACACCGATTTCCCCCGCGGGTGTTTCCTGCACATAGCTTCCAGGCCCAATCCGCCCGTCGGCCAGCAACGCTGCAAAAATCGCAACGGTAACATGGCCGCACATATCCATTTCCGCCCGGGTCGAGTGAAAGCGGACCTCGATCCTCTTGTCGGACTTCTGGCGGACAAAACCCGTCGTCGGGGCACCGATATCCGCAGCGATCCGCTGACGCGCGTCCGGCCACAGCGGCGTATCCTCAAAAACAACGCCGCCGATGTTGCCGCCTCGCTCATCGGCAGCAAAAGCGGCATAGAGGCGGACGGGCAACTTATCCATTTCGGCATTCTCACATTGTCGGCGTTGCAAAGAGGGCGCATCCGATCATGCAAGAGGAGGTGTAGCAACAGCGCCGTCGCGTTATCCAAAGATTGGAAACAGCCGCTGCGAGGCGTCAATTTTTCATCACGAATTCGTCACGCAGGACCCTCGCCATTTTATTTCCATGTGATCGCATTCAGAGCCAAGTATCTGCCAGCAGAAGAGACAATCTCAGGAAAGTGATCCCGTCATGAATACGACTTCCAGCCAGGCCCAGACTGCCGGCACCCTGCCCGCCCTGAGTTTTCATACGCTCGGTCTGATGTTCATCTCGGGCTTCTTTGCGACCAACGCGTTCGACCTCTGGGGCCAGATCATCAGTCCGGCTTTGGGTTTCGCGACACTTTCACCGCACGGCCTCGCCAAAAGCCTGCTTGGCAGCCTGGGTCTTCCGAACGGTGACTTCGGCGGATATTTCGTCCATTTCTACGCCGTCGGACTGATCGGCTACCCTGTCGGCTGGATGTTCATCTTCGCGCCGTTGTGGCAGCGCGTGGTCGGCAACACCCACTGGCTCCTGCCGTCGGCAATTTACGGTTTCGGTCTCTGGGTCTTCGCCATTGGCGGCATCACATCGGTCGCCGGCCTGCCTTTCTTCCTGAACTTCAGTGGCATCGTCTGGGTCGCCCTCGTTGGCCATGTTCTCTACGGCATCGTGCTTGTGGCAGTGCTGAAGCTGATCGAACGCAGCCAGGGCGCTTCATCCTGACACCTTGAGACGACTGGCAGCCTCCCCCCCGAAAGCAAGGGAGGCTGCAGTCCACATGAGCAAAAAAGCTCGATCGTGTCCCCGGCCAGGCCGTCAGTTTGCCGCCTTCAAATCTTCCCGGAAACCCTCAACAATCATCTTGGCCATCTGATCGTGCAGCTCGGCACGAGACCTGCCGCCACCATCGGTGCACAGGCTGTCCGTCTCGCCGATAGATTTCATGAAGGCAATCGCGTCTTCCTTGCACACGGGCAGGAAGCTGAAATGAACGGCATCCTCGATGTGATCCAGATCGGCGTCTGGCGCAGCAGCGGCCAGATGCGCAGAACGCACACCGACATCGATCTGCCCTGCCACGCCAAGATTGAGGAAATGCAGCGGCACACCGACGCCCGCGAAGCTTTGCTCCTGAAAAGCAGCCGCCAGCGCCGGATCGACAGCGATAACAGACTTGATCCGGGCATCATGGCTCTTTTGTTCGAAAAGAACCTTGTCGACCGTCCGCAGATCAAGCGGCTCGACCTTGATTTCCTCCCTGTCGACAAAGGCTCTGCCGCCCATGAACCATTGGCAGTCCGGCATCTGCGGATTGGTGTCGCAATAGTTGACGTAAGCCTCCAGGCTTGCCGTTGCGCCCACGCTTTCCAGAACGGCAGCGCCACCAAGGGAAAAACCGAGCGCCCCGATATTTCCCCGGTCGATTGACGCCGACCAGTCCGGATCGGCAATCAACTTATCGATCACCACGGAAAGGTCGTCCGTTCTTTGCCAGAGCTTCGGCGTATCTTCCGGCGTGGAATCGCCGCTGGTGGTGCCGGGGTGATTTGGACCGGCGACGATAAAGCCTTCGCCGGCAAGTTCGCTCGCGATCCAGGCCATCTTTTCGACTGACGCTCCCGACCCGTGCGAGAGCACGATCAGCGGATACATCCCTTCCACCCTTGCGGCATCGGCCAATGCTGGCGTGCCTTCGAAGATCCTGTCATCGCCGATCAGCACCGCCTCCCCGCCCGGCTTGGCCGGGTACCAGACCAGAACAGTGAGATCCTCGCCTCTGGCTTTCGAATTTACCGAGATCTCGCGAACACCCACCGGTTCCTGGGCCTTGGCTGGTGTGGTGACGGCCAGCGTGAGAACCAGCGGCAAGAAAAGAGATTGTATTTTCATGAGGGGTCTTTCAGTCAGTGGAGCAATGACCGAATTCTTGCTAAGGCCGTGATGGAAAGCGTCCTCTTTCACGATTCAGTCATGCCGGATCGCGATAAAGGTCCCCGCCATCGCCCCATCGAGGTGCCTTGCCCGTGCTGTTTGTTCCCCTGCCCTTCGTCAACGCGTTGCTTCTGGCGCTTGTCTTTGTGTTCCTGAAGAAAAGCAACGGAGCAACAGCCACGCGCGCTTTCCTGATGCTGATTGCCCTGTGCTGCCTGCAATCCATCGTCCTGGGCCTGCGCTGGGGATATAACGTCGACGCTTTGCGCTTCGTGCAGCCGCTGCTGGCCGCTCTGCTTCCCCCTCTTGCCTATGAGAGCTTTCGCGGTCTCGTCGATCAGGCCGCGCCCGGACGGTTTCGCCTGGCAGCGGCGCCACTGGCCGCACTCGTCATTCTGGGTCTGATGCTTGCGGCGCCTGTCTTGCTGGATAGTGCGCTGGTGCTGCTGTTCCTGGCCTATGCCGTGGCCCTGGCACGGATCGCCTGGCGCGGACCGGACGGCCTCGGACTTGCGCGTCTGGACGAAGCTGCCGCTGCCCACCGGGCCCTGTGGCTGGCCGCCTTCTGCCTGTGCCTGTCCGCCCTGTTCGATCTGGTGATCCTTTTCGATTTCGAACGCTCGGGCGGCAGCCATGCAGCCATTCTGGTCAGTAACGCAAATATAGTCAGCCTGTTGCTGATCGGTCTTGCCGCCCGCACGGCAGGCCATGCCCAGACGGAGACAAACACCGAGCCGGAACCCGCGGCCCAGACCGCCACGTCCGAAGACGCGGAAATCGTCGCGCGGGTCGACGCCCTGATGACGGCACAGCACCTTCATCGCGACGACACGCTCAACCTCTCAAGGCTGGCTCGCCGTGCCGGTCTGCCCGCCCGTCAGCTCTCGCAGGCGATCAACCGGGTGCGCGACATGAATGTCTCACGCTATGTGAATGATTTCAGGATCAAGGATGTCTGCACGCTGCTGCGCCAGGACGGCATCACGGTGACCGAGGCCATGTACCGGGCAGGGTTTTCGACCAAGTCGAACTTCAACCGCGAATTCCTGCGGGTGACCGGCATGACGCCGGATCAGTGGCGGAAGGCGGAGAGCAGCGATCTCGAACAGAAAGACCGAATGGCGCGCTGAGCGCCAGCAATGCACGCACCACCAACCTCATCCTGGAAACGTTCAGAGCGACCTGAAGTGCAAAGGCTCTGAGTGCGTGATCCGCGACGCAGCGAAGCGAAGACCCGGGATCGGAGAGCGTCAAAGCTGTCCGCGAACAGTTCTGGTCCATCTACAGGCCTCGCGGCACACCGGCCTGGCTTGGCTACGCTTGGCCGTGATTGCGAAAGATGGCCTGAAAAACAAAAAAAGGCGCACCGGTATCCGGTGCGCCTTCGAGGTCAAGGGGTCTTGCTTCAGACGGTACCCTGCTGAGCCTTGTCGAAGATGTCCAATGCGCCTTCCTTGGTCAGCGGAACCGGGTTACCGCCTGCGGTCGGGTCGACAATCGCCATTTCGGCAATCAGGTCGCGCTTGCTGTCATCGACATTGAGACCGGCCAGCGTGTGCGGTACGCCGAGGTCTTCACGCAGTTTCAGGATCGCATCGAGCACACCCTGATAACCGCCGGCGATGCCAAGGAAACCGGCAAGCCGCTCGAATTTCTGTTCGATGGCGGGTTTGTTGAACTGCAGCACGTAAGGCATGAAGACCGCGTTGGTCATGCCGTGGTGAGTGTCATAAAGCGCGCCGACCGGATGAGACAGCGAGTGGATCGCTCCGAGGCCCTTCTGGAAGGCAACAGCACCCATGGCGGCGGCGCTCATCAGGTGACCACGTGCTTCAAGATCAGACGCATCCGCAGCAACTTTCGGCAGGTTTTCAAACACCAGCCGCATGCCTTCAAGCGCGATGCCTTCGGACATCGGGTGATACATCGGTGCGGAATAGGCTTCCAGGCAATGTGCCAGAGCGTCCATACCGGTGCCGACGGTGATGAAGCGCGGCATACCGACAGTCAGTTCCGGATCGCAGATCACGATGGCCGGCAGCATTTTCGGATGAAAGATAACCTTCTTGGTGTGCGTCGCTTCGTTGGTGACAACACCCGCGCGGCCAACTTCCGAGCCGGTTCCGGCAGTGGTCGGCACCGCGACGATCGGCGCAATACCGGCCGGATCTGCACGGGTCCACCAGTCGCCGATATCTTCAAAGTCCCAAATTGGCCGGGTCTGGCCGGACATGAAGGCGATCAGCTTGCCTGCATCGAGGCCCGAACCGCCACCAAAAGCGATGACACCATCATGTCCACCGGCCTTGTAGGCGGCGACACCGGCAGCAATGTTGCTGTCGACCGGGTTCGGCTTGACGTCGGAAAAGACCGCAGCCTTAAGGCCGGCAGCTTCCAGGCTTGCAATCGCCTCCGCGACCATCGGCAGGCCGGCAAGGCCCGGGTCGGTGACCAGCAGCGGATTGGCCATGCCGGTGGCCTTGACCGCATCGGGAAGTTCCTTGATGCGGCCGGCACCGAAGCGAACGGAGGTCGGATAGGACCAATTGACGGAAGGAAGTGAGCTCATGGGTGTCTCGTTGTCTTGAAACTCAGGGTTCTGGTCGCTGCCACACCGACAAGGGAGGCAGTTACAAGTCTCGGCATTGCCTCTTGCACCCCTCTCCCCCCTTGCGGGGGAGATGTCAGCGAAGCTGACAGAGGGGGGTGACTGGGCTCTGCGTATATTCCGGTGCCTAGTTTGCCGAGGGGGTGGCACCCCCCCTCTGTCTCCTTGCGGAGACATCTCCCCCTCAAGGGGGGAGAGGGGAGCAAGCTCAATCACCCTGCCCGATTTTGGACTAGGAAACTGGGCTTGCTCGGTCGTTTGTCAGACCGGCCTCAATGTTCCAGACGGAAGTGGAACGACTTCGGTCGGGTCAGGTTGTGGAAGCCGATTTCGGAAAGAGCCGCACCCTTGCCGGTGTCCTTGACGCCGGTCCAGACCAGGGCCGGGTCGAGATAGTCGCAGCGGTTCATGAAGACGGTGCCGGTCTCGATCTTGTCGCCGATCTCGGCAGCGGCCTGAACGTCTTCGGTCCAGATCGATGCGGTGAGGCCATAGGGGCTGTCGTTCATGAACTGCAGCGCTTCCTCGTCGTCCTTCACCTTCATGATGCCGACGACCGGGCCGAAGCTTTCTTCGCGCATCACGGACATCTGGTGATTGACGTCCGTCAGCACCTGCGGCGCCAGGTAGGGCGTGCCTTCCTTGTCGGCTTCGAACTTGGAGGTATCGATGTGCGCCTTCGCGCCCTTGCGCAGAGCTTCTTGCGTCTGCTCGCGGATCCAGGCGGCAAAACGCGCCTGGGCCATCGGGCCGAGAGTGGTCGCTTCATCCAGCGGATTGCCAAGCTTGTACTGGCTGGTCAGATCGACAAAGCCTTCGACGAAGCGGTCGTAGAGGCTTTCATGCACATAGACGCGTTCGATGCCGCAGCAGCACTGGCCGGCGTTGTAGAATGCACCATCGACCAGGTTATCAACCGCATAGTTCAGGTCTGCATCAGCCCGCACATATGCCGGGTCCTTGCCGCCCAGTTCCAGACCAAGCGTCGCGAAGGTACCGGCCAGCGCCTTTTCGATGGCACGTCCGCCGCCGACGGAACCTGTGAAGTTGACATGGTCGATCAGACCGGAACCGAGCAGCTTTTCCGTGCCCTGGTGGGTCAGGACGATGTTCTGGAAAACGCCCTTTGGCAGACCAGCAATCTCGAAGGCCTTGGCGAGGCGTTCACCGACCAGAAGGGTCTGCGCGGCATGCTTCAGCACGACCACATTGCCTGCCATCAGCGCCGGCATGATGGTATTGATCGCCGTCATGAACGGATAGTTCCACGGCGCGATCACCATGACGATGCCGAGCGGCACGCGGCGCAGGTAGCGCTTGAAGCCCGCCTTGTCGGTGCGCTCCACATCGGCCAGCGCTTCAGCAGCGATCTTCGCGCAATATTCGGTGCGCTCGATGGTGCCGCCGAGTTCGCCACCGAAACGGATCGGCCGGCCCATCTGCCAGGCCAGTTCGGGCACGACTTCTTCGTTCATCGCCTTCAGCGCTTCCAGCGCCTTGAGGCAATAGGCAACGCGTTCGGCAACCGGCACGGCAGCCCAGCTTGCCTGTGCGGTCCGTGCGGTGGAAACGACACGGTCGACCGTGGCGTCGTCCAGCGCCGTGCGTTCGGCATAGACCGAACCGTCGATGGGGGAAATCAGCTTGATGACATCTGACATTTTGAACCTCTCAGAACCGCCTCTACGGACGGTTTGTTGAAAGTGGTTGGCTCCGATTTCTTGTTTTTCAGCACCCGCCTCCCTCATCCTGAGGAAGCGCGCGAGTGCTGTCTCGAAGGATGGGCCGCTTGTCCGGTGTGCCGCCCATCCTTCGAGACGGACCTAGTGGTCCTCCTCAGGATGAGGGGTAACCAAGCAGCTTGCCTTCTAGTGCTTCATCGCCTCTTACGCCCGCTCGAAGCCGCGGGCAATCTCGTAATCGGTGACCACGCGGTCGAACTCCTCCAGCTCCCATTCGGCGGCGCGGGAATAGTGGTCGATCACCTGGTCGGAGAACGCTTCACGCAGGAATTTCGACTTGCGCAGGGTCTCGCGGGCCTCGCGCAAAGTGTGCGGAATTTCCCTCGCCTTCTTGGCGTCGTAGACGTCGCCGGTGGTCGGAGCGTCGAGTTCCAGCTTCTCTTCCATGCCCTTGATGCCGGCAGCAATCTGAACCGCCAGTGCCAGATAGGGATTGAGGTCGGAACCGCCGATGCGGCACTCGACGCGAAGGCCCTTGGTGCCTTCGCCGCAGAGCCGGAAGCCGGCGGTGCGGTTGTCGACCGACCACACGGTCTTGGTCGGCGCGAAGGTGCCCTTCTGGAAGCGCTTGTAGCTGTTGATGTAGGGCGCCAGGAAATAGGTATAGTCCGGCGCATACTTGATGAGCCCGGCCATGTAGTGGCGCATGGTCTCGGACATGCCGTATTCGCCCTTGGCATCCACGAAGACGTTGTTGCCGTCCTTGTCGAACAGTGACTGGTGCACATGGGACGAAGACCCGACGCGGGAATGATGCCACTTGGCAAGGAACGACGCGGAACGCCCTTTTGCCCAGGCAATTTCCTTCACCGCATGCTTGGCGATGGTGTGATATTCGGCCGTGTCGAGTGCCGGTGCATACTTGATGTTGAGCTCTTCCTGCCCGGCTTCGGCTTCACCCTTGGTGTTCTCGACCGGGATGCCGGCGGCATAGAGGTGATTGCGCACCGGGCGCATCACATCCTCTTCCTTGGTGGTCTGCAGGATGTGGTAATCTTCGTTGTAACCGGAAATTGGCTCCAGATCGCGGTAGCCGCCCTTGCGCATGTCCTCAAAGCTTTTCTCGAACAGGAAAAACTCCAGCTCGGTCGCCATGATCGGCGTCAGCCCAAGTTCCTCCAGACGCGCGACTTGCGATTTCAGCATCGCACGCGGGGAATGCGGCACTTCCTTGTGGGTGTGGTGATCGAGGATATCGCACATCACCATGGCCGTGCCTTCCAGCCACGGCACCCGCCGCAGGGAGGAAAGATCCGGTTTCATGACATAGTCGCCGTACCCGCCGGACCAGCTCGTCGCCGCATAGCCTTCGACCGTGTACATCTCTAGGTCGGTTGCCAGCAGATAGTTGCAGCAATGGGTCTCGTGATAGGCACTGTCGACGAAATGCTGGGCGTGGAAACGCTTGCCCATCAGCCGTCCCTGCATGTCGACGATACAGGTCAGCACCGTGTCGATCTCGCCGGAAGAGACGAGAGTCTTCAGTGCATCAAAGGTCAGGTTGCCAGGCATTTTACGGTTGTTCCAGGTTGAGCGGTCGAGAATTTAATTCCGGAAATTCCCGGTCCGGAGGGGTCGCTCCGGACCGGCAGATCTGACCGTGCCTGCCGATGGCCGGCACGGTCCGGGTTTCTATCAGGAATAGCGGTAAGGCCGGCCGGCCTTCTTCATGTCCTGATTGTACTTCTTGAAGATCTCCACGACCTTTGCCTTGGTCGGGGATTCAGCTGCGATCTCGTCCCAGAAGGCCATGGCAGCTTCTTCAACCGTTGCCCATTCGGCGTCCGGAATGGAGGTCAGCTCCATCTTGGTGCCGTTGACGCGAAGGTTGGCCTCACCGCCCCAGTACCACCACTGGCGATAGTAGTGCGACGCATCCATGGCAAGCTGCAGCATGGTCTTCAGGTGATCGGGAAGCTCGTTCCAGCGCTCCTGGTTGGCGAAGAACGAACCAGCCCACGCACCCGAGATGTTGTTGGTGAGGAAGTAGTTGGTCACATCCGCCCAGCCGACGGTGTAATCCTCGGTGATGCCCGACCAGGCAATGCCGTCGAGTTCGCCGGTCTGAACGGCAACCTCGATGTCTTCCCACGGCAGGGTGACCGGCACGACGCCGAACTGGCTCATGAAACGGCCGGCTGTCGGGAAGGTGAAGACGCGCTTGCCTTCAAGATCCTTCAGAGAACGGATCGGGTCCTTGGTGGCAAAGTGGCACGGATCCCAGGAACCTGCGGAAATGTGCTTCACGCCAACCTTGGCATATTCCTCTTCCCAGATTTCCTTCAGGCCGTACTGGTTGAACAGCACCGGCACGTCGAGGGAATAACGGGAAGCGAACGGGAAGTAGCCGCCGAAGACGGTGACTTCGGTCGGGGACGCCATGCTGTCGTCATCCGACTGAACGGCATCGATCGTGCCCTGCTGCATGGCGCGGAACAGTTCGCCCGTCGGCACCAGCTGGTCGGCGGTGTAGAGCTCGATCACCATCTCGCCGTTGGCGGCCTTGTTGAAGGCATCGATATGCGGCTTGATCACGTGCTCGGCGAGCGCCGGACCGGCATAGGTCTGGAGGCGCCATTTGATCTGCGACTGGCCATGCACGGCCGGAGCCGCAAGGGTGGTCGCTCCGGCGGCGGCGGCAGTGCCGATACCGGCTTTTTTCAGAAACTCACGTCTGTTGGTCATCTCAAGTTCCCCTAAGTTTCACATTCAGCTAAAGCGGTGCGGCCGTTTTCCGGCTCTCGTAAGTCCGCGGTCCAACTCCGTTTTTCCTCCGGACGTTGTCTTCTTGTCCCGTTCCTTGCTACCTGCCGTAAACCAGATCCGGCAACCACAGGGCAATTTGCGGGAAAACCATGACGAGGACGAGCGCCAGGACCATCACCGCGACAAACGGCGTAATCGAGCCGTAGATGTCGCGCATGCTGATTTCCTTGGGCGCCATCGCCCGCATCAAGAATAGATTGTAGCCAAAGGGCGGTGTCATGTAGGCGATCTGCGTGGTGATCGTGTAGAGCACCCCGTACCAGATCAGAACTTCGCCCGCCGGCATGCCCAGATCAAGGCTTGCGACCAGAGGCACGTAAAGCGGTGCCACGATGACCAGCATTGCCGTATCGTCCAGGAAGGTGCCCATCACCAGGAAGGACAGCTGCATCAGGATCAGGATCATCCACGGCGACAGGCCGAGCTGTTCGGTGAAGAGGCTCTCGATGGCCTTGACCGCGCCCAGACCGTCGAACACCGCGCCGAACCCGAGGGCGGCAAGGATGATCCACATGAACATGCACGAAATGCCGAGCGTGTTCTTCAGGCAAAGCTTCAGGATATCCCAGGTCATCCGGCGACGGATGATGGCAGCCACCAGGGCGGCCAGAGCACCAATGGCCGAGCTTTCCACCAGGCTGGTGTAGCCCTTGACGAACGGTACCATCATCACCGCAAAGATGATGATCGGCAGGATGCCTGCCAGAAGCAGATGATATTTCTCGTCCTTGGAGGCGTCGCGCTCTTCTTTCGTCAGCGCAGGACCGAGTTCAGGTTGGATCTTGCAGCGGATCGCGATGTAGACGACGAACATGGCTGCCATCATCAGACCAGGAACGACCCCCGCCAGCCAGAGCTGGCCGACAGGAGCGCGCGCGATCATCGCATAAAGCACCAGCACCACGGACGGCGGCACCAGAATGCCAAGCGACGACCCGGCCTGGATTACCCCCGTGACCATCCGTTTGTCGTATTTTCGTTTCAGGAGTTCCGGCAACGCGATGGTCGCACCGATGGCCATGCCGGCAACCGACAGACCGTTCATGGCGGAAATCAGGACCATCAGCAGGATCGTGCCAATAGCCAGCCCGCCATTGAGCGGACCCATCCACACGTGGAACATCTTGTAGAGGTCGTCGGCGATCTTGGTTTCCGACAGCACATAGCCCATGAAGATGAACATCGGCAGCGTCAGCAGCGGATACCACTTCATCAGCTTCATGGCCGCGGAGAAAGGAATGTCGCCACCGCCAGTGCCCCAAAGGGCCAGAGCGGCGATTGCGGCAATGCCACCGATGGCGCCGAAAACGCGCTGCCCCGTCAGGAGCATCAGCATCATCGACGAGAACATCAGGAGAGCGATCATCTCGTATGACATCAGAGCGTCTCTCCCTTGATCAGGGCGATATCCTTGATGAATTCCGAGATGGCCTGCAGCAGCATCAAAACAAATCCAATGATCATTATGAGTTTGACCGGCCAGAGATAGGGCCGCCAGGCAGTCGGGCTACGCTCGATATAGCCGAGCTTTTCAGCCGCCGCGTCAGGACCACCGGTGATGAAGGAAACGAACAGGTCCCACCAGAAGCTGAGCGAGTCCTTGCCGAAATAGCCAAGCGAGTACGCCGTGGAATTCAACGCGCCATAGAGCAGCACACCGAGATAGAACATCAGCAGCAGCACCGTGAAGGCATCGAACCAGGCCTTCTTCTTGGCGCTCCACTCGGCATAGAACAGATCCATGCGCACATTGGAGCCGAGCTGTATGGAATAGGGCCCGCCCAGAATGTAATAGGCAACCATCGCGAACTGGGCGACTTCCAGTGTCCAGAGCGATGGATTGAAGAATGTCTTGGAGATCGACGACCACAGAAGGATCGCCGCCATGACGAAGACCCCCCACATGATTATCTTACCGAGGCCCCGATTGAAGCCGTCGACGATGCAGATATAGACGCGGGCCGCCTTAAGCATGGGCTTCTCCCTGCGTCTGCCCGCCAACGGCTTGCGCGGCGTGCTCCAGCAGGGGCGCCAGAAGATCGCTCCACTGCGCTTCTTCTGCCGAGGTCTTCACTTCGTCGTTGCGGATTTCAATCATCAGGCAAGGCAGCTTGCGATCCTCGCCGTGCCGATGGATTGTATAATAGACACCATCGGACGGAGCGTACGGCTCGTTGTCTCCAACGGTCAGGCCGGCATGTGCCTTCAAGGCTTCCAGAACCGGATCCGCAAGACGCCGGTCCTTGTCGTAGATGAGGCCGATTTCCCAGGGACGGGACTGGCCCTTGTAAACCGGCGTGAACGAATGGATGGAGACCACCGCTGTCGGCAGCCCGCGCTCGAGCCGCTGGCTGATCACATTGTCGATGGCATCGTGAAACGGCCGGTGCGCCAGGTTCAGACGGAAGGTCTTCTCATCGGCCGACAGGTCCTGGTTGCCCGCAATCTTGGTGGTTTCGCTAAGGCAAGGGATCAGGTCAGGCCGGTTTTCCTCACGATTGCAGTCGATGATCAGGCGCGAGACAGTGGTATGGACCAGCGGCGCATCAAGGCTCTTGGCCAGCCCCCTGGCAACGCCGAGCGCTCCCGGGTCCCACGCGATATGCGCAATCTTGTCCGCATCGGTAATCCCGAGCGACGTATCGTAGGGGGGCGGAAAGAAGTTGGAAGCGTGATCGCAGACAAAAACGAAAGGCCCCGCTCCCTCCGCATTTTCAACGGCGACAGCCCGAGTCATTCCTCCGGTCTGGGGATTCGAACCCATTCCCTACTCCCTGAAAGATCGGCCCTGCATTTTGTAATGTTTATTACAGGATTGCCGACTTAACTAACTTCTGTAATATTTGATACGCAGATTGCAGCGGCTGTCAAATGAAATTCAGTGCCGCGGACCGTCATAAAGGCCGACGACCATGGAACGTCCTCTTCTGGAAGATATTCGCGACCGTCTGGACGAATTCACCGCCACGGAAAAGAAGGCGGCGCATGCGTTGTTGGCCAATTACCCGATGCAGGGACTGGGCACCGTCGCCCAGTTCGCAGAGGCCGCGGGGGTCAGCTCCCCCACCATCTTGCGCTTCGTCGGCCGCCTGGGGTTTCCCGGCTTCGCCGAGTTTCAGCGAAAACTCCGCGGCGAACTGGAAAGCCAGCTGAATTCGCCACTCGCCCGCAGTGCCAACATGGAAGACGACCCGGTCGGCGACCCCCATGTCAGCCAGCTTCTGGAAAATGTGCGCGAGACCTTTGCTCATCTGCCGAAAGGCGAACTCACCGGCCTCGTCAAGCTGCTGTCGGACGAACGCAAGCATGTGCACCTGATCGGGGGCCGCTTTACCGACGGCCTTGCCCGTTACATGGCGGCGCATCTGCGGATCGTGCGGGCCAACGTCAATCACGTCGCCGGCCAGCAGGGCAACTGGCTGGACCAGCTCATCGGCATCGGTCCGAAGGACGTGGTCGTCGTTTTCGATATCCGGCGCTACCAGGCTGAAATCATCCAGTTTGCCGAAGCCGCCGCCCGACAGGGTGCGACCGTGGCCCTTGTCACCGATAGCTGGATGTCACCGGTCGGCCGCATCGCCACCTTCGTTCTGCCTGCCCGCGTCGCGGTCCCTTCCCCTTGGGACTCCTCGCTGGCACTCATGGCGATTGCCGAAGTGCTCATCACCGGCGTCACACGTGAGAACCAGAAGCGGGCCCAGGAGCGCATGCGCGCACTGGAGAAATTGCGCAACGACATCGACCCCTCGACAGAAGGCCGCGCCATGGGGCCGGATATCTGAGCGGACTGGAACCACTTGAAACCGTGAACAGTCGAAGATCGGTTCGCTCGCGGTGAGCGACTCACCTATACTCGCCCCATCACGGCCCTGCTGAAAGCCGAAGCGGGCCCCTGACAGAAGCTGCGCCAGCCGGTCTGGCAGGTCCCGAACCGGCAGGCCTGAACAGGGAGCGAGATCCATCGCAAGTGACGCGCCCCTAAAAGGTGCCGTGTTTCGGCCCGTCATCCGCTCAACACCAAGAGCCTTTATCCGCCGGGGTGACCGGCTGCTGGTGCAAGACAAGCGACACCCCGTCAAAGGCCGGTACTTCACTCTGCCCGGCGGCAAGCAGGACCCGGGCGAAACGCTCGAAGCCTGCCTGAAGCGCGAATGCGTGGAAGAAATCGGTGCCGCAATCACCGTGTCGCACCTGATGCATGTGGCGGAAGTTCATCGGCGCAAACAGGCCGCAAGAGAATATCAGCACCAGCTCGATTTCATTTTCGCCTGCAGCGTTGCCGAAGACTACCAACCGGTATTGGGACCACGCCCGGACCCGCATCAGGTCGGGACACGCTGGATAGGTTTCGACGAAGCTCAACAGCTACGTCCGCTTTATGTCACAAAACTGTTTTCACTTGGCTGTACGCGGGAGCCCGAAGTCTATCTCGGACCCCATAATGATTAATGCCCCAAAGACCATTCGGGAAAATCTCCGTTTTCTGTGCGCGGAAATCGATGGTCAGCTCATACAGCTTGAAGCCTTCTTCAAGGAACCGACGGCAGCGACGGCACGCCGGATCATGGACCGTGCCGGATACGCCCATAACCTGAAGAGCCGGATCCTTGCGGCCTGTGTCCAGCAGATGGCCGGAGCCAGAAAGAACGATCGCAAACATCTTACCCTGCGCAGCCTGGAGTTTGTCGCCACCGATCTTCAGCGCATCGCCAACCTGGTGCGCCAATCCTTGCGCCATGCAGAGCGCATCGAGACCTTTGTCACGCTTGAGCCTGAACGTTATCCCGCGATTGTCAGTCGTGTCCGGCAAGGCGTTGCCCGCATCGAGGACGCCCTTCTCAGCAGGGACAGTGAAAAGGCCATAGAGATCGGCCAGCTCCAGAACAAGATCGAGGCTGACTACCGCAAGCTCTTCAAGGCCTACACACGCGACATGCGCAACCCGGACCGGTTGCCGGCCGACATCGCCAACAGCCTGCTGGTCGCCAGCGAATTCCAGCGCATGGGCGAATCCCTGCGGGCCATAAGCGAAGCGCTGATTTCCGCCAACATCGGACAGGCAGTCAATTTCGAACGCTATTTCGCCCTGCAAGGCCTGATGTCTGACCTGGACACGGCCAGCGACGATGTCACCATCGAAACGATTGCCGAAACCAGGTCGGGGAGTTCCATCTCCGCCATCAAGGACAAGAAGACCGAAATGGTTACGGCGGTCTTCAAGGATGGCGACAAGAGCAAGGTCAAGGAAGAACGCCAGGGCGTGAAAAGCTGGCATTCCATCTATCCAGGCCTTGCCCCGAAAATCCTTTCCTACCGCAAACGCGACCAGTCGGCAGCGCTCCTGATCGAACATTTGCCCGGCCTGACCTTCGAGCACATCGTCCTGAACGAAGGCGACGCCCTGCGCAATCAGGCGCTTGCCAGTCTTTCCCACACGTTGAAAGACGTCTGGAAGCAGACGCGGACTGCAGAACCGGCGGATCTCGGCAGCATGCAGCAACTTGGCAAACGCCTTGGAGACGTCCGCAGGGTTCACCCGGAATTCAAGGAAACCGGCATCCATTTCGCGGGAGAAACCCTTCCCTCGCTCGACGCCCTGATCACCGAGGCAGCCGACCGCGAGGCAAGGGTAACCGCTCCCTTTTCCGTCTATATCCACGGTGACTTCAACGTCGACAACATCATCTACGACCCCGGCGAGAACCGGATCCACTTCGTCGATCTGCATCGCTCCCGCTACATGGACTACGTTCAGGACGTGTCCGTGTTCATGGTTTCGAACTACCGGCTTCAGGTGCTCGACAGGGAAACACGTCGGCGGATCAGCGATGTCTCTCTCGCATTCTACAAATCCGTAAGAGCCTTCGCCCGCAAGCAGGGTGACGACACGTTCGAATATCGGCTTGCCCTTGGCCTTGCCCGGTCCTTTGCCACGTCGACGCGGTTCATTCTGGACAAGTCCCATGCCCGGCGCATGTGGCTGCGTGCCCGCTACCTGATCGAACAGGCCCTTGCCTGCCCGCCTGGCGCCGAGGCCCGGTTCCGCCTGCAAATGAAGGAGATCTTCGTTGACTGACCTCAGGATCGGCGTTGTCGGCATACCCGGCAAATGGTCGACGGAAGTTCTGGCGGACGCCCTGGAAGCACAAACAGGTTTTCGCTGCGTGGTCGACATGGCCGACGTCGTTCTGGATCTGGAAGCCAGGGCGCTGATGGCTGGGCAGATCGATCTTTGCAGCCTCGACGGCATCGTGGTCAAGAAGATCAGCCAGACCTACAGCCCCGCAACGCTGGACCGGCTGGAGATGTTGCGCCTTGCCGAGGCCAGCGGCACCAGGGTCTTTTCCAGCACAAGGTCCATTCTCGGCCTGGTCAACCGGCTAAGCTGCACCGTGACCCTGGCCAATGCAGGCATTCCCATGCCAGCCACCTGCGTGAGCGAAAGCGAAGACGAAGCCCTGGCCGCCGTCCTGCGGTTCGGCAGTGCGGTGTTCAAGCCCCTGTTTTCGACAAAGGCCCGCGGCATGACGCTGATGGATGCCACCGAAGGCGAAACAGCCCTCCGGCACAAGATTGCCGCGTTCAAGGCCGACAATCCGGTGATGTACCTGCAGAAGAAGGTCAATCTTTCCGGCAGGGACCTCGGCATGGTTTTCCTCGGCGGGTCCTATCTCGGCACCTATGCCCGCGTTGCCCAGACAAACAGCTGGAACACGACCATCCTTCACGGCGGCAAATACGAACCGTTCGAACCTGATGCCGACCTGATCGAACTGGCGCGTCGCGCGCAGGAACCGTTCGATCTCGACTTCACCACCGTGGATGTCGGCCTGACGGACAACGGACCGGTCGTGTTTGAGGTCTCGGCCTTCGGTGGTTTCAAGGGAGCTCTGGAAGGCGCCGGCATCGACGCTGCCAAGCTTTACGCCAACCATGTAATTGAAAAGGTGCGCGGATGAACGGCATAACCGTCCAGGACGTTGTCGACGCTCTTTCCCCGGCTCGGGAAACGCGAAACTGCGATCCGGTGTGCCTCACGGTCGGCGGCCATGTGGTCGAGGTGAGATGCACCTCTTCGGCGCTTCTGGCCGAATTGCTGCGCTATTTCCAGCATGTGATTTCCGCGCCGAGCAAACCGGACAGGATCGTCCATGTGCTCGGACCCATGGAACTGCCCTTCGACCCGGAGTTCACCGACTGGGAGCGGGAAACGGGAAAGTCCGGTCGCAAGGATGCGGTCTGCGACCTTGAAAACGGGCGCCTGATCCTGAAGGTCCGCACGGGTCTGCAGTTCCTGCAATCCCCCGACTGGGCGATCGCCTTTGGCCCTACGGACGATCACCCAAACCAGGTGATCAACTTCATCAACACCCAGTTTCTCAATCACTTCCAGCGGCAGGGGTGGGTCGCCTGTCATGCAGCGGCTGTCCGCACCCCCAACAGGGGGCTTGCGATATCGGGCCTTTCCGGCGGCGGCAAGTCCACCTCGATGTTGCGCCTGATGGAGCTCAGCGGCACGCAGTATGTCACCAACGACCGCCTTCTCGTGCGCAGTGCCGGCAACAGCACCAATGCGCTCGGCATTCCGAAACTTCCGCGCATCAACCCGGGCACCATCGTCACCAACGCCCGGCTCACCGGTCTCATCGACGAGGAACGCGAAGAGGAACTCCGCAACCTGGAGCCGGACGAGCTCTGGCATCTGGAAGAAAAATACGACCTCTTCATCGATGACATCTACGGCCCCGGGCGTATTTCCCACGATGCGCAGCTGACCGATTTCTGGGTGCTGAACTGGTCCCGCGACAGCGCCGACGCGACCGAGGTAAGCAAGACGGATCTGAAGGACCGGCCGGATCTCCTGTCGGCAATCATGAAAAACCCCGGCCCTTTCTACCAGACCCCGCAAGGCCCGTTCTGGCCGATGAAAACACCGCTCGACACGGCTGCCTACCTGGATGCACTTGACGGCGTTCAGGTGTGGGAAGTGAAGGGGTTGATTGATTTCGATGCCCTGTTCGAGGCAGGTGCCGAGCTTCTGGGGCAGACACCATGACGGGTTGTTTCGCCATTCTGGTGCGCCACGGCGCCTATCATCAAAAGCCGGACACGCCGAGCGCCCTGCAACCCTATGCCCTGACCGACGCCGGCAAGGTTCAGGCCCAGGAGGCCGGGCGCGAGATTGCGGACATCGCACGGCAGGAAGGCTTCCGGCTGGCACCCGAGGTCCTGTGCTCCCGTCAGCTCAGGGCCTGGCAGACGGCAGCGCTTCTCGGTCAGTCGCTAGGCGAAAGACTTGGTTCGGACTTCACCATCACCGAGGACGAAGCGCTTGCCGAACGCAGCGTCGGGGCCCTTGCCAACCTGAGCCTTCGCGAGATCGAGCAGGTGATTGCAGACGACCCGCGCACCGCCCCGCTGCCGGGAGACTGGAAGTCCAACAGCCATCACAGACTACCGGTCCAGGGCGCGGAAAGCCTGATGGACGCCGGCGAACGCGTGGCAGCTTTCCTTGAGCAGAAGATGGCGGACCTCAACGACGGTGCAGGGCCCAATGCCCGGATCTTCGTCGGACACGGCGCTTCCATACGCCATGCCGCCCACTGCCTCGGCGTTCTGTCGTTCGACCAGATCCGCCAGCTCAGCATGCACCACGCCCGTGCCCTCGTCCTGAAACTGGACGAGAACGGCACCTGGAGGCACCACGGCGGCGACTGGAAACAGCGCCAGCCTCTTGAAACCGCAACGGATTGAACCGGATTGCTGCCATGATGACCCATCTGCCACTGACCCCGCTTCTGCCGCCGATGGACCAGGCGGAAGCCATTGATCTCGGCCTGCCCGAAAGCTGTGTCCCCTGGCCGCTGGCGCCCATCGGGAATCTGCCCCTCGGCCAGTTCACCACCGAAAGCACCCTTCCCGGTGTTGTCGGCAGCCTTGCCCGGGCAAATGCTCTTGGCCCCTGGGACTGGCCGGAAAAGCCGGTAATCTTCATTTCCGACCTGCATGCGGATGCGGAAAGCCTGTTGAGATCCCTGACGGCGGCACGGGCAATCCAGCGCAATGGAAATGGTCTGAGCGACTTTCACCTGACGCCCTTCGGCCGAAGCTGCCAGTTCATCATCGGCGGCGATTGCCTGGACAAGGGCCCCAGCAATCTGGACCTTCTCGACAGCCTCAGCGCGCTGCTGAAAACCGGCGCCGATGTCGTCATCCTCGCCGGCAACCACGACCTGCGGCTTTACCTCGGTCTCGAAGCCCTCACCGTCAAGCGCAGCTCGCTCAACGCCCATATGTTCGTTCGCATGGGCAAGAAGGTGATGCCGCTCTTGAAGGAAGTACACGAGCGGTATGTCGGCAGCTCGGCCAACCTCGCCATGCTGCCCGACGAGGAAACCTGCCTGTCGCTGATGGTTCCGGGAAAGAAGTGGACCAGACAATTTCCGAAGGCAGCCTCACGCTATCTGAGTGACGCGGCCATCCGCAAGGAAATGCAGCGGCTCAAGAAGAAGGCGGACAAGTTCGCGGAACACGCCGCCGAAGTCGGCCTTACCACTCGTCAGCTGTATGCTGCCGCGCTCAAATGCCGGGAACTCTTCGTTGAACCCGGCGGACGCTACGCCTGGTTCTTTCAAAGCCTCAAGGCGGTGCATCAGAGCGGATCGTTGCTGTTCGTGCATGCCGGTATCGATGATCACATGGCGTCCCAGATTTCGGCAAAAGGTGTGGCCCACGTCAATCGCCGCTTTCGGAAGGAAAGCCGGAAGGATCCCTTCGTGTTCTACTCCGGCACCATCGCCAATCTGATGCGCACGAAATACCGGGATGTGGACCATCCCCTGACCGAAACCGGCGTAGACGATCTCCATCTTGCCGGCATCAGGATGCTGGTACAGGGGCACGTCAACAGGCACAGCGGACAGGAGCTGACGTCCAAGCACGGCCTCTTGCATCTGGAAGCGGACATCACGCTCGACCGGCATTCCAGAAGCTCCGAAGGTCTTGAAGGCATTGGCACCGGCGCCACGATCATCTGCCCGGATGGCAACATCGTCGGCATCAGTCGGGATTATCCCCACGCCAAGCTGTTCAATCCGGCGCACATTCTCCAGCAACACGGATTGTCGTCATGATGGAACGCAAGGGCCGTTTCCGGCACCAGTCCCTGCAGGACAGGAAATCGATCCAGAAACTGCTCGACGCCGTCAAGCGTGGCATCGCCAAGGGCGAGCTGCAATTCGGTGACGACACCGGCGAGATTACCCTGCACCCGAAAGGTCTGTTGGCCATCAGGGTGACAGCCACCACCGAAGACGACCAGTCCCGCCTGGACCTGCGCATCACATGGGCCAACGACGGCCAGGACAAGAAGGACAATGGCAAGCTGAAGGTAAAGGGCGGATAGGGACAAGCCCCGAAAACCTGTTGCCCCCTCCCCTCATTCCGGACCAGGAAGGCGCAGCCGCCCGCAGATCCGGAACCCGGTCATGAGTCGCGCTGCGAGCGCGTCCTCTCAAGTCCCTGGCTGAGAAAACAAAGCAGCCTCTTCTGGAGGAACACAAAGGCCGGTGTGTACCGGATCCCGTCCTGGCTGCGCCAAACCGGGATGACAAGCATCGGATTGGGAAAAAGCCTTGGGGCCAATGCGGCCCTCAGCAGATGCGCGGCAGTTGCTCGCCCGAAAGCCAGTCGACAACACGGGAGCCGCCGAAGCCGGTCTTCATGACCACCATGCAATCTGCGTCCTCCACGATTTCCCCGATCTTCGCAGCGTTCTGACCCAGCGGGTGAGCCTTCATGATCTCCAGCAACCGGTCTGCATCAGACGCCTCGCAAATGCAGATGAGCTTGCCTTCATTGGCAACGTAAAGCGGGTCGAGACCGAGCAGCTCGCAGGCCCCTTCCACTTCCGGGCGAACGGGGATCTCACCCTCGTCGAGCATCACGCCAACCTTCGAAGCATGAGCGATTTCGTTCAGCGCAGTTGCCAGTCCTCCCCTGGTTGGATCCCGCAGAACCGAAATGCCCGGCACCGCGTCGACCATCGAACTGACGAGGCCATGCAGCGCTGCACTGTCGGACTGGATTTCGGTTTCGAAGGTCAGGTTTTCCCGTTTCGACAGGATGGCAACACCATGATCGCCAATGGTACCGGACAGGAGAACCGCCTGACCTGGCTTGGCCGCAGCAGGAGAAATCGAGACGCCTTCCGGCAGAACGCCAACACCGGTCGTTGTGATGAAGACCCCGTCGCCCTTCCCCTTTTCAACCACCTTGGTATCGCCGGAAACCACCGGCACTCCGGCTTCACGGGCTGCGCGCGCCATGGATATGACAATCCGTTCCAGATCAGCCAGCGGGAACCCTTCTTCCAGTATGAAGCTCGCGGTAAGGGACACCGGCCTCGCACCGGCCATGGCCACATCGTTCAAGGTGCCATGGACCGACAGCGATCCGATATCGCCACCTGGAAAGAACAGCGGCGAGATCACATGGGCATCGGTCGACATGACGAGCCGTCCTGGCGGCACTTCGAGCACCGCCGCATCATGGCCCTGGTCCAGGATTGTATTTTTCAGATGCCGGTGAAACAGGTCCTCGATCAGGACGGCCATGGCCCGGCCGCCGCCGCCATGGGTCATATCGACAGCGCCGGTACGGAATTTTGCCTGCGGATCGATGCTGGTCACGCCGCGGCTCCCTTGGCGGCGGCAATCGCCTCGCGCTTGCGGCCATAGGTCCAGTATGCGGCGCAGGCACCTTCAGAGGAAACCATGCAGGCCCCCATCGGATTGTCCGGCGTGCAAACCGTGCCGAACAGCTTGCATTCCGTGGGCTTCTTCACCCCGCGCAGGATCGCCGGACATTCGCAGGATTTGACTTCGCGCGACTCCTTCGGGCTGAGCGCAAAACGCTCTTCAGCATCGAAGTCGACATAGGCTTCTCGGATTTTCAGGGCACTGTCAGGGACATAGCCGAGCCCGCGCCATTCAAAGGTCCGGCGCAACTCCAAAACGTCGTCAACCAGCCGTTGGGCCTTGCGATTGCCTTCCTTCGTGACGACCCGGGTGTACTGGTTTTCCACTTCATGCCGGCCTTCGTTGATCTGGCGGATCAGCATCAGGGTCGACTGCATCACGTCGAGCGGCTCAAAGCCGGCAATGACGACGGGTTTCCTGAAGTCCCGCGCCGCCGGTTGGTACGGCGCCCAGCCGATGACCGAGCTGACATGAGAAGGTCCAAGGAAACCGTCAATCTTAACCGGCTGCTCCCCTGGCTCCGCAGGAGCGTTGACGATATGGGCGATGGCAGGCGGTGTCAGAACGTGATTGCAGAAGACGGAGAAATTCTTCAGGCCTTCCGCCTTTGCCTGCAGGATCGCGACCGCCGTTGGCGGCGTCGTCGTCTCGAAGCCGATGGCGAAAAAGACCACCTGCCGTTGCGGATTTTCGCGCGCAATCCGCAGAGCATCCTGGGTCGAATAGACCATCCGGATATCGGCGCCTTCGGCCTTGGCCCGGATCAGGCTCTTCTGCTTGGTGCCCGGCACCCGCATCATGTCGCCATAGGTGGTCAGGATCACATTCGACTTCAGTGCCAGCTCGATCGCATCATCGAGACGCCGTACCGGCAAGACACAGACCGGGCATCCCGGCCCATGCACATACTCGACATTTTGCGGAACCAGAGCCTGCACCCCGTAACGGAAGATGGCGTGAGTGTGCCCACCGCAAAACTCCATCAGATGGTAACGCCGGTCCGGATCAGCTTCCTGCCGGATTGCAAGGGCAAGCTTTTGCGCCAGTTTGCCGTCCCGAAATTCCTTGATGTATTTCATGCGTCCGTCCCCACCACCGGCTCGCCCGCCATCTCCTCCAGCTCCTCGGCAAGAACACCGGCTTCCGCCATAAGCTGAAGGGTCCGTTCGGCTTCCTCCTCGCTGAGCTTGTGCAGGGCATAGCCGACATGGACGAGCACATAGTCGCCAACGGCAACCTCCTCCAGGAGAGCTGTCGAGACCGGTTTCCGGATCCCTTCCAGAGCGACAGTTGCCATGTCGTCGCTATCGACGGAAACCACCCTTGCGGGAATGGCGAGACACATGACGGAGAACTCCTATTCCGCAGCAAGGCCGCGTGCGTGCGCTGCCTGCGTCTTCAAGGCACCGTCCAGCCAGACTAGCCAGCCTTCCAGGCCACCGCCAGTGCGCGCCGACACTTGCAGGATCTGGATCTTGTGATTGACCCGTCGTGCATTCCGGATCGCCGCGCCGACGCAAAAATCGACATGCGGCAGAAGGTCGGTCTTGTTGAGGATCATCAGGTCGGCGTTGGCGAAGATATCGGGGTATTTCAGCGGCTTGTCCTCACCTTCCGTTACCGAAAGGATCACCACCTTGAAGGCTTCGCCGAGATCGAACGCCGCAGGGCAGACCAGGTTGCCGACATTCTCGATGAAAAGCACGCTGCCTTCGTCCAGCGGCAACTTCTCCAAGGCATGACCGACCATATGTGCATCCAGATGGCACCCCTTGCCGGTGTTTATCTGAATGGCAGGTACTCCCGTTTCCCGGATCCGCTCGGCATCGTTTGACGTCTGCTGATCACCTTCGATGACCGCAGCCGGGGTCCTGCCCGCCATCCGCTTCAAGGTTTCGACAAGCAGCGTTGTCTTGCCGGAGCCGGGGCTTGAAACAAGATTGAGTGCCAGAACGCCTTTTGCGGCCAGCAAGGCACGATTGTTGTCCGCATAGGAATTGTTCTTGCCCAGAATATCGGTTTCGATCTGGATCAGCCGTGCCTGGCTCATGCCCGGAACGGAAACGCCGGCTTCCCCTTCGCCGAAATGGACATGACCTGCGTCATGTGAATGGGCGTGTCCATGGTGATGCTCATGGTCATGTTCGTGAGACCCGCTGCAACCGCATACCGTACACATCACACCACCTCCAGTTCCCGGATCTTCAGCTCTTCCCCACTGACAACCTGCAGGGCTTCCGAACCACATTCCGGGCAGCAATCGAACCATGCGTTCACCTGCACGGTCTTGAAACAGGAAAGACACAGAGCCTCGGCTGAAGGCCTGGATATTTCCAGAATGGCGCCTTCGGCGAGTGAGCCCCGCATGACGACGTCGAATCCGAATTTCAGCGCCTCTGGTTCGACGCAAGACAGCGGTCCGATGTCGACCGCGACCCGCTTCACCCGGGTAAAGCTATCCTTCGCAGCCTGATCCTTCAAAATGTCGAGTATGCTCTCGCAAAGTGACATTTCATGCATGGGCTGCCTCCCTCTGCTGATCTGCCTTTTGCAGCCACTCCAGCAAGAAAGCCTCGGCCGCAGCCAGATTGGCAGCTGCCTTGTCGGACAGCCCTTCCTTTACCTCACCAAATTCGTAGCCGGAGATACCCAGCACGAAGGCTTTCGGTCGGGTGCCATAAAGGGTTTCACTAAGCGCCAGAACAGTCTGCGGAACCAGGCTGTGGCTGCCGAGCACTTCCGGTGCACCCGGCGCGATTTCCCGGAACGAATAGGCTCCCTCGGCACCGATCTCCGCGTCAACGAAGATCACCACATCGTGCTCTGAGACCGCCAGCGCATGTTCGGCGACAAGCTGATAATCGGTATCGACCTCCAACCCCGGCAATCCGCGCGCGGCGATTGCCTCGGACAAGGCAGGCCCAAGTCCGTCATCGCCCCGCCCGGGATTGCCATATCCGATCAGAAGCATGACGACGTCCTCTTTTCAGAGTTCCTACAAAAACTCTTTCCAGCGTCATCCCGGCCAAGCGCAGCGCGAGCCGGGATCGGGGAGGTACAGGTTTCTCGGCAATTCATTTCCCGAAAGAGAGTATCGGGCTCGCCGATCCCGGATCTCCGCTTTGCTGCGTCCGGGATGACCATCTGAGAGGTATTCATTCCGCTGAACCTCCCCACGCTCACACACACTGCGTCCGGCTGTCGACCAACGCACCATCCGCATTGAAAAGCTCCACCTGCAGCGGCATCTGGCCGAGAGCGTGGGTGGCGCACGAAAGGCATGGATCATAGGCGCGGATCGCGACTTCGACATGGTTGAGCATGCCCTCGGTAATCTGCTCCTTGCCGGAAAGATGCTTGACCGCGACATCCTTCACCGCACGGTTCATGCCCTCGTTGTTATGGGTCGTGGAGACGATCAGGTTGCAATAGGTCACCTGGTCATGTTCATCGACCTTGTAGTGGTGAATGAGGTTGCCACGCGGAGCCTCGATCACCCCGATGCCTTCCTCGCGCCGGTCCCCCTTGGCAATCAGGTCCGTCCCTTGCAGATCCTGGTCGTTCAGAAGCTCCCGGATCTTCTCCACGCAATGCAGAACCTCGATCATCCGAGCCCAGTGATTGGCCAGTGTGGAATTGTTCGGCGTACCGCACGTCACGGCCTTGAGGTCTTTCAGGGCGGCATCGGCAAGTGGCGTGTCGATGAAGGCAGCCGTGTTCATGCGTGCCAATGGCCCGACCCGATACCAGCCGGCGTCAGGCCCAAGCGTCGTGATGAAGGGGAATTTCATGTACGACCAGGAGCGCACGTCCTCGACAATCAGCTCGTGATATTTCGTGTAAGGCACCTGATCGAAGATCATGTCTCCGGTGGAACTGAGAGCCCGCAGGTTGCCGTGATAGAGATCAAGCGCACCGTCGCTCTCGCGCACCAGTGACATGTAGTTGGAGGGGAACGAACCGAACTCGGCGACCAGGTCTTCATGCTCCAGCGTGTAGTTCCTGGCGAGTTTCACCGCATCCAGGGACCATTCGATCATCTGGTCCACCGAGGCAAGAAAATGATCCCGCCGTTCGATGGGCAGGTTGCGGTTGATACCACCGGGAATGGCGCCGGTGCCGTGTACCTTCTTGCCCGCCGTCGCCTCGATGATCTCCTGCCCGTATTTGCGCATCAGGACGGCGCGCTTGCCAAGTTCCGGTTTCTCCTTGATCACCTCGAAGATGTTGCGCTTTTCCGCAGGCGCACCGAAGCCGAACAGCAGATCGGGCGCTGCCAGGTGGAAGAAGTGCAGCACGTGGGACTGCATCACCTGGCCGTAATGCATCAGCCGGCGCATCTTTTCCGCCGTCGGCGTCAACTGGTCGACACCGGCGATCATGTCCATGGCTTTCGCTGCCGCCAGATGGTGGCTGACAGGGCAGATGCCGCAAAGCCGCTGCACGATCACCGGCACTTCCCACATCAGCCGGCCTCGAATGAACCGCTCGAAGCCGCGGAATTCGACAATGTGCAGCCGGGCTTCATCCACCTCGTTTTCCGCATTGAGGTGGATCGTCACCTTGCCGTGGCCTTCCACGCGGGTGACGGGAGAGATTTCAATCAGTCTGGGTTCAGTCATCGCCATCACCCTCAGTCGAACTTGATCATTTCACGCTCGAAGCCCCGGAACTTGCCGGTCAGCAGCTTGGAAAGCGTGTCGAAGATGATGTCCCCACTGGGTGCACAGCCGGGGATCTGGTAGTCGATCTCCACCACCTGGGAACACGGATAAACCTCGTCCAGAAGCAGCGGCAGAGCCGGGTCGTTGGGCACGTTGTGGGTCGTGTTGCGGATGTATTTGCCGGTGATATAGGCCTCGTCCAGACACTCGCGCAGCGGCGCATCGGAATGCATGATCGCGTTGCGCATGGCCGGCAGCCCACCCATGATCGCGCATTGGCCGAGCGCGATCAGCACATCGCAGTTGCGCCGGAAGTCATGCAGCACATGCACGTTTTCCTCGTTGCAGCAGCCGCCTTCGATGATGCCGATGTCGCACCGCTGGGTGAAGCGCTTCTTGTCGGTAAGTGGCGAGCGGTCGACATCGACAAGCTGCATCAGCTCGATCAGGCGCTCGTCGATATCCAGGATCGCCATGTGACAGCCGAAACAGCCGGCAAGAGAAGCGGTCGCGATCCGGGCCTTGGGCAGCTCGCTCATTTGCGCTTCTCCTCAATGTCGTGACCGATCAGGCCATGGTCGAATTCCCGCTCGCCGATGGGAACGGCGAAGCCGACGCGCTTGCGGATGATGCAGCCAACCGGGCAGACCTCCGCCGAAATCGCGTGATCGGTCACCTCGGCATCGGTATCGGCAAGGTTCTCGCCGTTGACTGCCACACGGCGGTGAATGCCGCGGCCGACATAACCGAAGATGCCCTTGCCATCGACGTCCTGGGACGCGCGGATGCAGCGCCCGCAGGAAATGCAGCGGTTGGTGTCCAGCGCGATGTCGGGATGGGATGCGTCCAAAGCACGGCACGGTTCCAGATAGGGAAACCTGGTGGCTTCCGTCATGTCCAGCCTGTAGGCCATGGCCTGAAGCTCGCAATTGCCACTGGCCTCGCAGATCGGGCAAAGGTGATTGCCCTCGTGAAACAGCATTTCAACCAGGTCGCGGCGCATCTTGGTTAGATGCGGTGTCTCGTTTTCCACCGCCTGCCCCGGTGCCGCCGGCTGGGTGCAGGCGGCAACGCTGCGCCCGCCCGCCTTCACCGTGCAGACCCGGCAACTGCCCTGATGGCGCAGGCCTTCGTGATCGCACAGGCGCGGGATATAGACCCCGGCCTCGTCGGCCGCTTCCATGATGGTCTGGCCCGCGTAGGCGGTGATCTCCACCCCGTCGATGGTGAAGGTGAAGCCGGTCTCTCTCTTCGTGCCGCTCATTGGGTGAAATCCTTGTCGAAGATATAGGAGCGGCGCTTGGCGATCTTGCGTGCCCCGTCGATGGCCGACTGGATGTCGAACGTATCGCGGATGCCGTCCTTGCTCGGCTTGATCACCGCCGAATAGACCAGCGGAAAGTTCTTCAAGGTGGTGAGAACCGGGTTGGGAGACGTCATGCCGAGACCGCAGCGGCTGGTCTCGATGATCGTACCGGAGAGGTCCTTGAGGTAGTCGATGTCCTCCGGGTTCGCGAGCCCCTTGCGGAACTTCTGGATCGCCTTCTGCAGGAAGACATTGCCGACCCGGCAGGGCGTGCAATAGCCGCAGCTCTCATGCACGAAGAAGGACATGTAGTATTCGACGATTTCCAGAACATTGCGCTCTCCGTTGAAGACGATGATCGCCCCGCCGGTCGCAAGGTCGTCGAACGTCAGTTTGCGGTGAAAGCTGTCGCGGGCAATCATCGTGCCGCTCGGTCCGCCAACCTGAACCGCGGCGGCATCCTCGCCGCCGACCATCGCCAGCAGTTCCCGGACCGTGCGTCCGTAAGGCAGTTCATAGATACCCGGGTTCAGGCAATCGCCACAGACGGAGAAGAGCTTGGTGCCGTGCGAGCCTTCCATCCCCATGGCATTGAACCATGCCGCCCCCTTGTCGAGAATGCGCGCGGCATGACAGAAGGTCTCAACGTTGTTGACCACCGTCGGATACCCGAGATAGCCGCGGTTGACCGGGAACGGCGGCCGCGTCTTGGGTTCGCCCGGCAGGCCCTCGCAGGAGCTGATAAGCGCACCTTCCTCGCCACAGATGTACGCGCCCGCGCCAAGCTGCAGGCGGATATCGAAATCAAAGCCCTTAACGCCTAGAATGTCCTTGCCGAGAAGACCGCGCCGGCGTCGTTCTTCCAGCACCTGAAGCAGAAGCTCGCGCAGATAGACATATTCGCCGCGCAGATAAAGGATGCCCTCGCGCGCACCGACAGCCCTTGCCGCTATAGTCATGCCTTCAATCAGGAGATGCGGCCGTTCGGTCAGGAGAACCCGGTCCTTGAAGGTGCCCGGTTCACCTTCATCGGCATTGCAGATGACGAAGTGCTTCTCGGCACGTTCACTGGCCGCGAACCGCCACTTGCGGCCGGTGGTAAAGCCTGCACCGCCACAGCCGCGCAACCCGCTTTCCTCGATCGCGGAGATGATCTGCGTCGGGGTTATCGTGGCCGCCTTGGCAAGCCCGGCGTCTTCTGGAACAGGCCCCAACAGCACTTCACCCGCATGGCGGATGTTGTTGTCGACCATATGCAAGGCGCGTTCGGAAGGTGTCAGCGCCTCGAACCTTTCGCTGATCAACTGCTCCGGGCTTCGGCCCGCCTTCAGCGCCTGCGCGGCGCTGCGCGCGGTCTCCGGCGTCAGTTTCGTCAGGACGATGTCGTTGACCATCGCGGCCGGCGCCTGATCGCACATGCCGATGCAAGGAGTGTATTCCAGCGAAAACGCACCGTCGTTGCTGGTTTCGCCGATTTTGAGCCCAAGCTCCTCTTCAAAAACACAGGCGACCTCTGACACCCCGGAGAACCGGTCGACGATATCGTCACACAGCCGAATGGTGACCCTGCCTTTCGGCGCCAGGGAGAGGAAGGAATAGAAGCTGGCAACGCCCTCCACCTCGATCCGGGTGAGACCGGTAGCGGCGGCAACATGGTCCATGGTGGACGGGGCAATGCAGCGGTAGCGGTCCTGCACCTCGCGCAGGATGTCGAGCATTCGGTGCTTGTCGTTGCCAAATTGCGCGCAGATCGCTTCGATCTCTTCGGCAGGAACAGGCGCGGTTCCGCAGATGGCCGTGGAGACCCCGTTCCCGGTCTTGTGCCCGTTGTCCATGGCCCCTCCCTCCTGATACCCAAAGCAGATTGCACCCGCGTAGGCGATGACCGTTCCGTCCAGCGCGATTGTCTGGTGTTGCGCCCTGCCGCTAAATCGATTTGAGATCAAACCGGACTGCAGCACATGATGGCAACGACCCGCAATACACCTGTGAAATTTTCGAGTGGTTCCACGCTTCCAGACTTGCAGGAAAACGTCTTTGAGGAAGATCAACCTGCTTAAAATCGGGGCAGATGGTACCCGATGGCCTATCAGTCGATCCTGCTGAACAAGGCGCGTTCAAGGACCTTCAGTCAGGGCAAAAAATCAGTCATCGAAGGTTGAGGGCGCTTGCAAATTTGCCGCGATTGCCGCCTGACCGAGCGCAAGACCGCCATCGTTGGCGGGCACACTTTTGTGGTTGAGAACAGTGTAGCCATCGGTTTCCAGCTTCTCGGTCAGGCCGTCGCGCAGGAAGGCGTTCTGGAAAACGCCGCCGGAAAGAACGACCTTGCCGGATGGTCTTGCGCCTGCAGCCGACAGGCCGCACGCAAGGCCGTCGATCAGGCCCTGGTGAAAGCGCGCGGAGATAGTCTCATGCTTCACACCGGATTTGAGATCACCAAGAAGCGCTGGCCAGACCTTGTCGAACGACAGCAATACGGTCTCCGACGTCGTCACCTCCACCGGATATCCTTCCTTGCCAGCAGCCACGGAGGCTCGCGCCAGCACCTCCAGCTGCATTGCAGCCTCACCTTCGAAGCCTTGCTTGTCCGGACAAATATCAAGCGCGGCAGCCACCGCATCAAACAGTCGCCCGGCAGAGGACGTCATCGGTGCGTTGACACCTTTCTGCATCATCTGATCAAGCAGCTTTGCCTGATGGCCGGCAAACCTGGTTTCCAGACCGGTTCCCACCAGGTTGACGCGGTAGTTCACTCCAAAGGCAGTAAACAATTGCGCTGCCAGATTGCGCCACGGCTCACGGTTTGCGGCCTCTCCTCCCGGCAACGGCACTTGCCGGAAATGGCCACGCCGCACAAAGCCGCCGTAGCTTCCCTGCAGGATTTCACCGCCCCAGACCGTCCCGTCCGCACCCCAGCCCAGCCCGTCCAGAACAACGGCATGAACGTTCCCGGGCATCGCCTGGTCTTGCCCCTGATCAGCCAGACAGGCCGCGAGATGCGCATGGTGATGCTGCACCCGAACCAACGGCAGGCCACGCTCCTGAGCAAAGTCTTCGCCGGTCCGCGTCGACAGATATTGCGGATGTGCATCGACGGCGACAATATCAGGTTCGAATTGGTAGAGGTCCAGATAGAGCTTCAGCATCTTTTTGTAGTCCGCAAGGGTCGGCGCGTTTTCAAGATCGCCGATATGCTGCGACAGAACTGCATTGCGGCCGTCGAGAAGGCAGAAGGTCGCCTTCAGCTCTCCCCCAAGAGCAAGAACCTTCGGCGCCCCCTCGAAAGAAATGGGCAGACGGATCGGCGACGGAGCGTATCCGCGCGCGCGGCGCAGGATGGAAACGCCGGATCGATCCTGGCGAACGACGCTGTCATCCAGCCGGTTGACCACGTCGCGGTTGTGCATCAGGAACCCGTCGACAATGCCCGCAAGGTTGTGCCGGGCACATTCGTTTTGTGTTTCCTGCGGGTTCTCGGAAAGATTTCCGGAGGTCAGCACGATCGGCCCCTTGAGTTTGGCCATCAGCAGATGGTGCAAGGGGGTGTTCGGCAGCATGACACCCAGGCGGTCGAACGGACCGGCGATACCCGGCGCCAGTGGTGCGCCCGCTTTCTTAAGCAGAACGATCGGTGCCGCCGGGCTTTCCAACAGCGCCACCTCTTTTGCATCAGCCAAGGCGAAGTCCCGGATCTGGTCCAGATCCCGCGCCATAAGGGCGAGTGGCTTCACCGGGCGGTGCTTGCGCAACCTCAGCTTTTCAACGGCGCTCTGATTGCCTGCATCGACCGCTATCTGAAACCCGCCAAGACCCTTGATCGCCAGAATGGCACCGCGCCCGAGCCGCTCGGCGGCAAGGACGACGGGATCGCCATCAACAGCTCGTCCGTCTTTGTCTTCAAACCAGAGTCTCGGCCCACACTGCGGACAGGCAATCGGTTGGGCATGAAAGCGTCGGTCAGCCGGGTCTTCATATTCGTTGCGGCACGCCCGGCACATTTCAAAGGCCGCCATGGCTGTTGAGGCCCGGTCATAAGGAATGTGCCGCAGAATGGACAGGCGCGGTCCGCAATGTGTGCAATTGGCAAAGGCATAGCGGTAACGCCGGTCGGCCGGGTTGCGGATGTCGGCCAGGCAGGCCGGGCATGTTGCGGCGTCCGGCACCACGCCAGTGGCGACCTTGCCTTCTTCACTCGGCAGAATTCTGAAATCTCTGGCATCGGGCGCACCTGCCAGATCGGACACAACAATCTGGTCGATACGTGCCAGCAGTGGCGCGTCCGATTGCAGACGGCCCAGAAAAAGGTCAAGCGAGCGCTCGTCACCACTTGCTTCGATCAGCACACCTTCGCCGTCGTTCAGCACATGACCGGCAAGACCCAGGCCCCTCGCAAGCTGCCAGACAAACGGCCGAAACCCGACGCCCTGGACAAGACCCCTGATCCGTATGGATTTGGCTGACCTCAATGGACCTGTTTCTTGCACGCGCTCAAGATCTCTGGATTGCCCGACACCGCCGCCGACGATGACCTTCATTTCTCGCCAGCCACGAGGCACCGCCCCTGTGCAGGCACGGTTCAGTAATCCCCTGAATGGAGAATGATTTCCAGATGGATATTTTTGAATGACCCGCAATCGAGGCACGCACAGCGCGAACGGGAGCTCATGGTCGCTCGCCTGAGCAAGACCGAACGTTTTGTAGAACAGAGGGGATATGCTCCTGCTCCGGACGACTTTCCGCCCGGAGCAGTGTTGGATCACTCAGCGCAGCGGGCGCTGCGCAAAGGTATTATAGGCTTGCTGCCCGTTCGAACCGTTTCTGGTTTCCAGGCGTTCCAGATTGATGATGGCCGACAGCATCAGCCGGTCCTGGCTCCAGTCCGCCGGTTTCTGGATCGATAGTGCCGACAGGAAAACCACCGCCACCATGGGCAGCACGGCCAGGCAGGTAACGCCCCAATGAGGACGAACCCGATTGGTCTCCAGCAAGGCCTCCACGCGGCGGCGCAGTTTCGCGGCCGGGGAACGGCGAAGCAGCTTGTCCTGCACCTCCAAAAGGGCAACGGCTGCGATCCCGACGGAACGTTTGCGCGCTTCCTTGTCCTGGCGCTTGCGGATCCCCGCCTGGGCGGCGCGGAGCAGACACATGCAATAGGACCTCAGGTCCACATGGGCATTTTCGGCGACCTTCTGATCGCAGGCCAGTTCACGCAGACGCTCGACTTCCGACTTCCACATGTAGAAGAACGGGTTCCAGAAGAACAGCGGGCGCAGCAGTTCAAGCCCGATTTCCCAGGTGACATCGCCCTGGCGCAGATGCTGGAACTCGTGCTTGAGAACCAGCTTCAGGTCTTCCGGCTCGGCCAGCAGGTCGGACGGAATGACCACGTAGTGGCGCCTCAGCCCACGTGCGGAAAACGGCACCATTGCGCGATCCGACAGCAGCAACAGCACACGGCCATTGCTCCGCCATTCATGGCAGGTTGCGAGCACCCGGTACAATCGGACGAAGCTGACGACAAGCTTCAGCGCGAAATAGCTGAACCCGGCCACGAAAGCCAAAGCGATCCCGGCACCCAGACCTGTAGACAGGGTCAGGATCGTTTCGCTGATCTGCGTGCGCAGTCCAAGCAGCGACTGAAAGTCTTCCGCCGAAATGGCGATGCCGCCACGCAGGTACTGCGACACGGCGTAATCGGCCAGGTTGACGGACATGGTCCGGGGGACCACCTCCGCCGACAGCATGTGCTGGTAGCCCATGACGGCGAAGGGTGTTAGCAGGATCAGGGCGAACAAGCCGTTCAGCAGCCCAAGCTGTACGGAAAAGTCGACCTTCTTGCCGGAACGGGCCAGCAGAAGTTTGGCGCTCAGCCACACCATTGCGGTAATGGCCAGTGTGATGTTCAGATCGATATAGATATCGAAAATCTGGTTAAGTAGCGTCATCTGTCCTCCTCCTGTCCAGCAACGCTCTGATTTCCTCCAGATCGTCTCCCGATAGTTCGTATTCATCGACAAGTCGGGCCACGAGGGACGCCGGCGTGCCGTCGAACAGTTTTTCTGAAAGGTTTCGGAGAGATCGGGACTGGTAGGTATCCCTGGTCAGCCGAGGGGAATAGATGAATGTCTTGCCTTCTTTGCGGCTGTCCACGAAGCCTTTTTCATCCAGGATCCGCATGATGGTGGCGCAGGACGTATAGGCGAGTTTTCTCTCCGGCGGCAGACATGCAAGGATGTCCCGCACGGAACCTTCGCCGAGTTTCCAGAGTTCGGTCATGAACTCCAGTTCGACTTCGGTCAAAAACTCGTTGCTCTTACGCTTTCTCATTACAGTCCTGCACCGATTGCGGAATGGATGTGGCTTACGCATCTATTCATGCACCAGAATATCGGAAATTACTATGTCTTTAGTCGACGAAGGTGTTCGGGTTTCTCCCCTGATCGAGACCACCTGATGGACGAAGCGCGCGGGAAACCCGCGCGCCTTTATTCACGTCAGACTTTCCAGAAGCAGAAGACACCCCAACCGATGCTCAGGGCGAGCGGCCACCAGAGCGGGTTGCCCACCAGGCCAAGCCAGGCCAGAAAGATATAGGCCGTTCCGAGCAAGGTGATGAAGAGGCGGTCGCCGCGGGTCGTTTCCAGTCCCAGGACACCGCGCCGGGCAGCGCCACCGGGAAATTTCACTTCCAGAGCAGTCAGCACCCCGATTGCGGAGAATATACCGACGAACAGCAGAGCCGTCGGCAGGGTCCAGGCCATCCAACCGAGCATCATACCCTCCCCAGGGCAAAGCCCTTGGCTATGTAGTTACGGACAAAATAGATGACGATGGCGCCGGGAATGATGGTCAGGGTCCCGGCGGCCGCCAGCAGACCCAGTTCGTAACCGGCGGAGGAAGCGGTTCGGGTCATCACGGCGGCAATGGGTTTCGCCTCGACGGCGGTAAGTGTCTTGGACAGCAGCATTTCCACCCAGGAGAACATGAAGCAGAAGAAGGCGGCCACCCCGACGCCGGACTTGATGGCCGGCAGGAAGATCGTCATGAAGAAGCGCGGGAAGGAATAGCCGTCCACATAGGCGGTTTCGTCCAGTTCCTTCGGCACCCCGCTCATGAAACCCTCCAGGATCCAGACCGCCAACGGCACGTTGAACAGGCAGTGTGCCAGTGCAACGGCAAGATGGGTGTCGAACAGGCCGACGGCGGAATAGAGCTGGAAGAAGGGCAGCGCGAAGACGGCGGCCGGTGCCATACGGTTTGTCAGCAGCCAGAAGAACAGGTGCTTGTCGCCCACGAAGGAATAGCGGGAGAATGCATAGGCTGCCGGCAGCGCGACGGTGATCGAAATGACCGTGTTGATGGTCACGTAAATGATCGAGTTGATGTAGCCCCAGTACCAGGTCGGATCGGTGAAGATCTCGATGTAGTTGGCGAAGGTCCAGGTCTGCGGGAACAGGGTGAACCCTGACAGGATCTCGTTGGTGGTCTTGAAGCTCATCGCGACGAGCCAGTAGATCGGCAACATCAGGAAGAGAATGTACAGGATGGGAACCAGGCTTTTCAGGCGCATGACGGTTCTCCTCAGGACTTGTTATCGTTCATCGTCATCAGCGTGTAGAACAGCCAGGAGGCGAACAACGTGATGGCGAAGTAGATGAGGGACATGGCGGCTGCCGGTCCAAGGTCGAACTGACCCAGCGCGATCTTCACAAGATCGATCGAGAGCAGCGTCGTGGAGTTGCCCGGACCACCGCCCGTCAGCACGAAAGGCTCCGTATAGATGTTGAAGCTGTCCATGAAGCGCAGCAGCACGGCAATGGTCAGCACCGTTTTCATCTTCGGTAACTGGATGAAGCGGAACACCGCCCACCGGGAGGCTCCATCGATTTCCGCCGCCTGATAATAGGCGTTCGGGATCGAAACCAGACCGGCATAGGCCAGGAGCACCACCAGCGATGTCCAGTGCCAGACATCCATGACGATGATCGTCACCCAGGCAGCGATCGGGTTCTGGGTCATGTCATAGGAGATGCCCAGGGTGTGGTTCAGGAAGTAACCGAGCAGACCGATATCCGGCAGGGTGAAGATGTTCCACATCGCGCCGACCACGTTCCACGGGATCAGCATCGGCAAGGCCATGGTGACGAGGCAGAACGGCACCCAGAACCCTTTCTTGGGCATGGACAGCGCAATCGCGACACCAAGCGGCACCTCGATAATCAGGATCAGGAAAGTGAACAGGAACTGCCGTCCGAGCGCATTGTGAAAGCGCTCCGAGCGAAGCACCTGCTCGAACCAGTCCAGACCCTGCCAGAAGAACAGGTTGTCGCCGAAGGTTTCCTGAACGGAGTAGTTCACCACGGTCATCATCGGGATGAGCGCGTTGAAGGCGACAAGAATGAGCACCGGGGTTACGAAGAACCAGGCGCGTTGATTTTGCGTTTTCATCGGGCCCCTCCCTCAGGCTGGCTCGCCAGCCAGCCGTCCTTGTAGAGACGCGTCTGGGATTGTTTGAAGTCGAGCATCACGTCGTCTCCGGCATTGGGCGCTTCGCCCTCCAGAATGGCGTTGATACGCATGTCATGAGCGATCGCCTCAACCACCTTGTGGCGGCCGATATCGGCAACCTTGCGGACCTTCGCCGCAATGCCTGCACCGTCGGCAGACACCTTGACGAATTCCGGACGGACCCCGATCTCCGCCGTGCCGTCGCCGGCGGCGGTCACCGGGCCTTCCAGCGCGACCTTTTCACCGCGGAAGAACGCGGCGCCGTTCTGGACGTCGCAGGGCAGGACGTTCATTCCCGGGGAGCCGATGAAGTGACCGACGAAAGTGTGGGCCGGACGTTCGAACAACTCCACTGGCGTCCCGATCTGCACGACTTCACCGTCCTGCATCACCACCACCTGGTCGGCAAAGGTCAGCGCTTCGGTCTGGTCGTGCGTCACGTAGATCATGGTCGCCTTGACCCGCTGATGAAGCTCTTTCAACTTGGATCGCAGCTTCCATTTCAGATGCGGGTCGATCACCGTCAGCGGCTCGTCGAACATGACGACGTTGACGTCCTCGCGGATGAGGCCGCGGCCCATGGAGATCTTCTGCTTGTTGTCCGGCGAAAGATTTGCCGCCCGGACCTTCAGCATGTCGCTGACTTCCAGCATTTCGGCGATCGCGGCGACCCGGCGCTTGACCGTGTCCTCGTCCCGCCCGCGGTTTCTGAGCGGAAAGGCCAGATTGTCGTAGACGGTCATCGTGTCGTAGATGACCGGAAACTGGAACACTTGCGCGATATTGCGCTTTGCCGGCGGCAGCGAGGTGACGTCCTGATCGTTGAACAGGATCTTGCCTTCAGAAGGAACCAGCAGGCCGGAAATGATGTTTAACAGCGTGGACTTGCCGCAGCCCGACGGGCCAAGCAGAGCATAGGCGCCGCCGTCATCCCACGTCAGGTCGATCTTCTTCAGCGCGTAATCCGCATCGCTCGCCGGGTTGGGCTGGTAGCTGTGACGCAGATTGGAGAGTTTGATTTGTGCCATGATGTCCTCTCCTCAGGCGACCAGCTGGCCGTCAGGCGCAAAGAAGAAACAATGGCTCGGATCCAGGTAGAAAGTGTGGACCTCGCCGACGGAATAGGGATGAACACCGGGTGACAGAGAGACCCAGGCGTTGCCGTCCATGTCGAAATGGGCACTGCTTTCCGAACCGCTGAGCTCCGTCACCAGTACGTGTCCGTCAAGCTTCACGGTATGATGCGCACTTGCCACCGGCATCACGTGATTGGGCCGGATCGCAAGGGTGTAGGCGCCATCTCGAAGACCCGACGCAGCACCTGTGGCCTGCCAGCTCGTGACCTCGTTCAGGATCACTAGATCTCCGCGCTTGGTCACCGGAGCGACATTGATCGGCGGGTTGGAGAACACCTTGGCGGCGTCCAGATCCTTCGGCTTGCGATAGATGTCGGCGGTCGGACCGAACTGCACGACGTTGCCGTCGGTCATGAGGGCCGTATGCCCTCCCAGAAGAAGGGCCTCTTCAGGCTCGGACGTTGCGTAGACGACGACCGCGCCGCGGCCTGCAAAAAGTTCCGGAAGCTGGTCGCGCAGTTCCTCGCGCAGCTTGTAGTCGAGGTTGGCAAGCGGTTCGTCGAGGAAGACCGCATCGCTTTCCTTGACGATGGCCCGCGCCAGCGCGGTGCGCTGCTGCTGGCCACCCGACAGTTCATGCGGCTTGCGGTTGAGATACGGGTTCAGCTTCATCAGCTTGGCCGCTTCTTCCACCCGGCCTTCGATCTCCGACCTGGCAACTCCTGCAACCTTCAGCGGCGAGGCGATGTTGTCGAAGACAGACATATGCGGGTAGTTGACGAAAAACTGGTGCACCAGGCTGATGTTGCGCTTTTGCGCGGACAGGCGGGACACGTCCTTGCCATTGAGCACGATCTGCCCTGTCGCCAGGCTGTCGAGACCAGCCATCAGCTTGATCAGCGAGGTCTTGCCCGAGCCGGTTTCCCCAAGCAGAACATTGAAGTGACCGGGATGCAGCGTCAGGCTCGTTTCCTTGACATGGGTGATGCCTGCAACGCGCTTGCTGACGTTCTTAAGTTCTAGAGACATTTATTTTTCGCCCGCGTCCGGACAGGTGCAAGTGGCGAAACATCGATTTCGCGCCCTGTCGCTTCGGATCGGTGGTGGACCGGGGAGACGCCCCGGTCCGGTTTGTTGGGTGATGGGTGCCCGGGCACCATGTTCTGCTTGGCAGACACGATGCCCTTGCACGTCGCGCTCAGGTTTACTTTTCAGCCCAGCGTGCGACCAGCTCGTCGTAGTTCACGGTCTGGCCCTGCGGCTTCTCGTTTTCGAGCTTTGCCTTCGGTGCGCCCGGCTTGTTCAGCCATTCTTGCGGATCCGACTCTTCGTTCAGACGCGGACCGCAGCCACCGTAGACGTTGGCGCGCTCGTCAGCCTGCTGCATGCGGGCCATGACGATGTCCATTTCCTGTGCCAGACGATCCATGGCTTCCTGCGGCGTGAACGCACCGGAGTTCACGTCACCGATCTGCTGCCACCAGATCTGGGCCAGCTTCGGATAGTCCGGAACGTTGATGCCGGTCGGGGACCAGGCAACACGGTCCGGCGAGCGATAGAACTCGACCAGGCCGCCGAGCTTCGGAGAACGCTCGGTGAAGGACTCGTGACGCACGGTACTGTCGCGAATGAAGGTGAGACCGACATGGCTCTTCTTCACGTCAACCGTCTTGGAAACCACGAACTGGGCATAGAGCCAGGCTGCTTTCGCACGATCCACCGGAGTGGAGTTCAGGATGGTCCAGGAACCCACGTCCTGGTAGCCGACCTTCTGGCCTTCTTCCCAGTAAGGACCATGGGGGCTCGGAGCCATGCGCCACAGCGGCGTGCCTTCGTCGTCAACCGTGTTGTTGCCTTCGGACTTCGGCTTCACCATGTCCGCGGTGAACGCGGTGTACCAGAAGATCTGCTGGGCAACGTTGCCCTGGCTGAGAGCCGGCAGGGACTGATAGAAGTCGAAGCTGGCAGCACCCGGAGGCGCATAGTTGCGCAGCCATTCGTCCCACTTGCGGATCGCGTAGACGGCCGCTGGGCCGTTTGCAGCACCACCGCGGGAAACCGAAGCGCCAACCGGGTTACAGGTGCCGGCTTCCATGCGGATGCCCCACTCGTCAACCGGTACGCCGTTCGGCTCGCCCTTGTCGCCTGCACCCGCCATGGACAGCCAGGCATCGGTCATGCGCCAGCCGAGGTCCGGTGCGCGCTTGCCGTAGTCCATGTGACCATAGATCTGGACGCCGTCGACTTCCTTGACGTCCTTGGTGAAGAATTCGGCGATGTCCTCATATGCGGACCAGTTGACCGGCACGCCGAGTTCATACCCGTATTTTTCCTTGAAGGCTGCCTTCAGGTCTTCACGGTCGAACCAGTCCTTGCGGAACCAGTAGAGGTTCGCAAACTGCTGGTCAGGCAACTGATAGAGGTCGCCGTCCGGGCCGGTCGTGAACTGGGTGCCCATGAAGTCTTCCAGGTCGAGACCCGGGTTGGTGACATCCTTGGCGTCGCCGTTCATCCAGTCGGTCAGGTTGTAGGCGAGCTGCAGACGGGAATGGGTGCCGATCAGGTCGGAGTCGTTGACATAGGCGTCATAGAGGTTCCGGCCGGTCTGCATCTGGGTCTGCACGGCCTGCACCACTTCCCCTTCGCCGAGGATCTGGTGATTGACCTTGATACCGGTGATTTCTTCGAAGGCCTTGGTCAGAACTTCCGACTCATAGGAGTGCGTCGGAATGCCTTCGGACAAGACGTTGATTTCCATGCCCTTGAACGGTTCAGCCGCATTGATGAACCACTGCATTTCTGCAAGCTGCTCATCTTTTGACAGAACGGATGGCTGGAATTCCTGGTCGATCCACTTTTGCGCCGCTGCTTCATCGGCAAAAGCGGACCCTGCCCCCGCAAGCACAGCACCAGCTGCGACTGCGGTGAGTAGATACTTACGCATCTGCATCTCCTCCCGTGAGATATTAAACGCCGTCATTAACCGGCTACGAATAGATGGTCACAGCATCGCCATGTTGTCAAACTAAATTTTTAGTAGATAATCAAGCCTACTCAAACGAGTGGCAAAACATTGTTTTCAAAGGCGTTTCAAGAACAGGAACGCCCCCTGCACCCGACCCGAAAACCCGGTCACCTATCGACCAGCACCGTCAGTGTGGCACAATTTTGACATCAGATGTAGCACGAAATCGGGTTTCGAGTCTTTCATATTTTTCTACATCATACTTCTATTGAGGTTCGTTTTGCATCGCAAAACGAAATCCGAATACTGACTTTGCACTGCAGCGTGACCTGCTCGCCCATGTCCTCAGCCTGTCTGCACCCCGGATACGACGTCCGCCGGGCAGGTCTTCACGATCGTCTGTCGCCCATTGGCTGCTGGACGGGCATCTATGGCAGAAAAAATTCCTGTGTTGACGCACACCATCCAGCGGCTATCTCACTGCTTGGACAAGCTGCCGGCGCAAGAGCGGCCTTCAAAGGAAGGATGACCCGATCCGATGACCTCTTTTTCCACCGATGCACCGGTCTTGGTAACGGGTGCCACGGGCTATGTTGCCGGCTGGCTGGTGAAGGAATTGCTCGATGCCGGAATTACGGTGCACGCTGCTGTCCGTGACCCGGACCGCAATGACAAGGTCGCACACCTTCAGGAGATTGCGGCCGGATCTCCGGGCACCTTGCGTTTTTTCAGGGCCGACCTGCTGGAGGAAGGTTCCTACGCCGAGGCGATGGCAGGCTGTGCCATCGTCTTCCACACAGCCTCCCCTTTCACCACATCGGTCAAGGACCCGCAGAGGGAACTGATCGAGCCCGCAGTGAAAGGCACACGGAGCGTTCTGGAAACCGCCACGCGGACTGCAAGTGTCAAACGCGTGGTCGTCACCAGCTCCTGCGCGGCCATCTACACGGATGCAATCGACTGCTTAAAAGCCCCCGGTGGCAAACTGACGGAGGAGGTCTGGAACACCACCGCCTCTCTCGAATACCAGCCCTACAGCTATTCCAAGACGCTTGCGGAACAGGAAGCCTGGAAGAACGCCAGGGCTCAGGATCGCTTCAAGCTGGTCACCGTCAATCCGTCGCTGGTGATCGGTCCGGCCCTTAACGCCGGGCCGACATCCGAAAGTTTCAACATCGTCCGCCAGATGGGCGACGGCACCATGAAACGGGGCGCTCCGAAACTTGGCCTTGGTGTCGTGGATGTGCGTGACCTTGCCAGGGCACACATGGAGGCGGGTTTCCGGGAAGAGGCCGAGGGCCGGCATATCATCTCCGGCCACGACACCAACATTCTGGAACTCGGCAAGGCCTTGATCGAGAAATACGGCGAACGTTATCCGGTGCCTCGCCAGTCGCTACCCAAATGGATCGTCTGGCTGGTCGGGCCGATCGTCGGCGGTATTTCACGGAAATTCGTCACCAACAACGTCGACGTGAAATGGCGCGCCGACAATTCCAAAAGCAAACGCGCCCTCGGCGTAACCTACAGGCCGATGAAAACCTCCATGGAAGAGATGTTCCAGCAGATGATCGATACAGGTGCGTTCGGGAAGTAGCTCGCTTCAGACCACACCATCTGCGTTCGCTGAGATCACGGCAGGGATTGCAGGGTCAAGCCCTGCAATGACGGACGCCGGGCAAAGTATCGCCGTATCCATGCCCTCTATTCTCCCACTCCCTCCCCGTCATCCCGTGGCTCGACCATGGGATCCATGCCGTTGCCCTTGCGCCAAACCACAGCCCCGGCAGGCATGGTCAAGATGCGGATTACAGGGGCAAGCCCTGGAAAGACCGAAGTCAGGTGAGGAGTAATTTCGCCGGCAAAGGTAATTGAACCCAGCCCCATACTTCCTGCGAACCGGGACCCGGAAGCCCCACGATTTCAAAAAAGAAAAAGGCGCAGCCCTGAGACTGCGCCTTTCGCAAAGCTTGGAGAACCCGCCGGGTCTTACATCTTGCACTCGGCTGAATAGGCATCACCATGATCAGTCAGGGCCGTTCCGACGATCTTGTTGGTGTAGACATCACCTTCCTTGATCACCTCGCGAACATAGATGTCCTGGATCGGATGATGGTTCGGGCCGAAGCTGAACTTGCCGCGCACGGACGGGAAGTCAGCTGCTTCAAGCGCTGCGCGGAAACCGTCGGCGTCCGTCACATCCGCTTTCGCCATGGCCGACAGCAGCAGATTGGCCGTGTCGAAGCCCTGGGCCGCATAAAGCGACGGCAGGCGACCGTATTCGGCCTGGAAGCTTTCAACGAAGGCCTTGTTGGCATCGTTGTCGATATCCTTGCTCCACTGGCTCGTGTTCTTCACGCCCAGCGCAGCATCCCCGACTGCCTGCAGGATACCCTGATCAAAGGAAAAGGCCGGACCAACGACCGGAAGGCCGACGCCGCTGTCGGCATATTGCTTCAGGAAGGAAATACCCATGCCGCCAGGCAGGAAGAAGAACACGCTATCGGCGCCCGATGCGCGGATCTGGGCAATCTCGGCCGCATAGTCGGTCTGGCCCAGCTTGGTGTAGATCTCACCCGCCAGTTCACCGTCGTAGTAGCGCTTGTATCCGGTCAGCGAATCCTTGCCGGCCGGATAGTTCGGCGCGAGGATGAAACTCTTCTTGAAACCGGCTTCCTTGGCGTAGGCACCTGCCGCCTCATGCAGGTTGTCATTCTGATAGGCAACACTGAAATAGTTCGGATGGCAGCCCTTGCCGGCCAGAGCGGACGGACCGGCGTTCGGTGACAGATAGAACTTGCCCTGGGCAGTGACAGACGGCACGACGGCCATTGCCAGGTTCGACCAGATAATGCCGGTCAGGACGTCGACCTTGTCCGACTGGATCATCTTGTCGGCAAGCTGAACCGCGACGTCCGGCTTGCGCTGGTCGTCTTCTATGATCACTTCCAGGTCCTTGTTGCCGGCCTGTTTGACCGCCAGCATGAAGCCGTCACGTGCATCGATGCCAAGACCTGCACCACCGCCGGACAGGGTCGTGATCATGCCGACCTTGACGGGTTCGGCCTGTGCCGCTCCCGCCAGAAGGGCCACCAGGCTGGCGGCCGCAGCAAATTGTTTCAACATAGGAAATCCCCTCTTCAGTCCCTTGAGCCCGCTTGCGGGGCTCTTGAAACGACACTCTATCGGCACAAACGCCGATGGCAAACATGCAATTCGTCCAAGAATGACGAGACGCAGACTGTTTCAGAGCGCAGTGCGCACATGCCAGAGCTCGGGGAAGAGTTCGACTTCCAGCATGCGCTTCAGGTAACTGACGCCGCCGGTTCCGCCGGTTCCACGTTTGAAGCCGATCACCCGTTCCACGGTGGTGACATGATTGAAGCGCCACCGGCGGAAGTAGTCTTCCAGATCAACAAGTTTCTCACCGACTTCGTAAAGGGCCCAATGGGCTGACGGATCCCGGTAAACCTTCTGCCAGAGCGTCATGATCTCGGGAACTTCAAGATGCGGAGCAGAAGCAGGTACCGCAATGGCGTCATCCGGTACGTCGAGACCCTGGCGGCGGGCGAAGGCCAGCACGACCTGGTAAAGGCTGGGGCGGGCCAGCTCCGCATTCAGAAAAGCAACGCTTTGCGCATCGTGCTCGTGCGGTCGGATCATTGCCGTGTTCCGGTTGCCCAGCGCATATTCGATCAGCCGGTACTGCAGCGACTGGAAGCCCGAGGACATGCCGAGAGCATCCCGGAACTGGGTATAGTCGCTCGGCGTCATCGTCCGCAGCACGTCCCAGGCAGAATTCAGTTGCTCCATGATCCGGCTGACCCGGGCAAGAAGCTTCATCGCCTGCGGCATGTGATCATCGGCAATCGCATCGCGAGCGGCGTTCAGCTCATGCAGCATGAGCTTCATCCACAATTCCGACGTCTGGTGCTGAATGATGAAAAGCAGTTCGTCGGAAGCGTCCGACAAGGGGGCCTGTGCATTCAGAATCTGCGTCAGCCCCAGATAGTCGCCATAGGACATCTTGTCCGCAAAGCGCATCTCGGCGCCTTCCGTTTCCGGATTATAGGCTTTGCCCGGTTCGGCTTCGTCGCTCATGGCTCTCTCCCGCTGGGCTCTTCAAATGGCCCTTCCAAGGCATCTATACCGTCCGGACAGCAGACTTGGATAGGTGAGAATTCAAAGTGTTACGAGAAAAGAAACAACAGCCGTCCCCTTCCAGCCGGCACGCCGGTCAACTTCCGGCAGCTTCCAGAATGGCGTCAGCTGAAAAATCGTAGTGGCTATGATTGGAAGACGATTTGCAGAAACGGGCAAAGTCGATCTTGTCCCAATTCCCGTCACCAAGCCTGCTGAGATATAGCTCGACGTTCTGGGCGGTGATCGGCGACATCTTGAACACGACATCGACGAAAACTTCCCCCTGAACGCTTCTGAAGAAATGATCCCTCAGCATCACGATCGCCCAGGCACCTGCAAAGAAATGCCCGCCATGAGTCATGGTCAGTTCGTTGGACCGTACCGCGTTCATGCCGCGGTTCGACCAGTTCAACCCGGCGAACAATATATCCTTGCCGATGTTCAGCCCGGCATCGGTTGCTGCACGTTGTGCACCGAAAGCAATGTCATCGTTCGCACCCCAGACGACATCAATTCGCGTACGGTTCAAAACGCTTTTCGTCCGCGCGAAAGCAAGTTCCTCGCTCCAGTCGACCGGAATGGCATGGACCAGTTTGACGTCACTGTTGTCTGCGACAGCCCGCAACATTCCGAGTTCCCGCTGCAATCCGGCAGGCGTGGTTGAATCGCCAGTCAGGGACAGCAACCGGATTTCCCCTGCCTCCGGGTTGAGCCGCCGCGCTTCGGCAAACAACGACTGTGCCATCTCGTAACCGGCCGTTTCATTGTCCGGAACGACCGAGGCGATAATACCATGAAGATCGATGTTCCTGCGTTCCAGGTCGACCCGTTGCTTCGGTGTCAGCTTGTTGAGCAGGAACAGAACCTTGCTCTCCCGGCCCTCCATAAGCTGCATCAGACGGGCAGCCGCCTGGTTCTCGTTGACCAGAATGAAATAGTCCGGCAGCTCCCCCTGTTCCAGCCGGAGGCTGAGAAGCTCTTCCATGCCGTAGGGACGCCGATCGGCGTGGAGGATTTCCAGGTCGACGTTCAGATCGGCAGCAGCCGCCATCATGGTTCTGGACACGTCTCCCCAGAAACCGGTCTCACCACCCGGATTGATGAAGGTCACGCGGAAGTCCGCCGCCTGAACCACGCCGGCTGCCACCCAGAACCACACCATGCACAGCAGTCTGACGATCATCATTATCCTTCGCTCTTCATCCTTGCCCGTCCCGTCTTGCAGCACTTCACGCAAGAACGGCCCCGCTTCAGATCACGGACATTCACCGAAGCACCGGTTAAATGTTCGAAAGCCGAACGGAACCTTGAGATGGGGCCGGCCGACCGCACCGAAACAGTGCCTGGTCATACCCCCGGCGTCATATTAGCCACCACAAATATGTTCTGCAGAAGTGGCAACCACTTACGCACATTTTATTGGCGCATATCCAAAGATTGCCAGAAACCGGCTCCTGAGGCATTCCTGCCTGAAACCCGGCCGCAACAGAGCTCATGCCTGCTGGCCGCTCACTGGCAGCCGGCACCTTGATCCGATTGTGTTAATCAATCCGAAATTAGCACAGGAAAAGCGCTCGTCAGAGCCGGCTTCGCCGGAAGGATTGCATCGTGTTTAACGAACCCTGACCGGCGACACGAGATTTCACCTGGTTTCCGGCCTTCTCCTTTCACAAGATGCTTGCAGCCCATTCGTGAGGCGAAACTGCCTACAGAAAGACGTGGTTATGCGTTTGATTTTGTGAAAACCTGACACTCGCGCTTTGAAACGGACAAATACCGGGACCCTGTAAATGTCAATTCGTGCAAGCATTTATCACCTGACCCATTACCGATACGACCGTCCGGTTACCTTAAGCCCGCAGATTATCCGCTTGCGGCCGGCCCCTCACAGCCGCACCCGGGTCCTGTCTCACTCGTTGAAGGTTTCGCCCGAAGGACACTTCGTCAATCACCAGCAGGACCCCTACGGCAACTGGCTGTCCCGCTTCGTGTTTCCCGAGCCTGTACGCGAATTCAAGATCGAAGTGGATCTGGTCGCCGACATGGCCGTCTACAATCCCTTCGATTTCTTCATCGAGGAGAGCGCGGAGGAATGGCCCTTCGACTATCCGCCGGAACTTCGCGAAGATCTTCAGATCTACCGTCGCCTCGACCCGACCGGCCCGCACATGACCGCGTTCCTGGAAACGGTCCCTAAGGATCGCCAGAGAACCGTCGACTTCATCGTCGGGCTGAACGCCAAGGTTTCCCAGACCGTCAACTATGTCATTCGCATGGAGCCTGGCGTACAGACACCGGAAGAAACCTTCGAGAAAGGAACCGGGTCCTGTCGCGATTCCACCTGGCTGCTGGTGCAGGCCCTGCGCCATCTCGGTTTTGCCGCAAGGTTTGTCTCCGGATATCTCATACAATTGAAGCCGGATCTGGAAGCACTGGACGGCCCCTCCGGCACCGATCACGATTTCACCGATCTTCATGCCTGGGCCGAGGTCTTCCTGCCGGGTGCAGGCTGGATCGGGCTCGATCCGACCTCCGGCCTTCTGGCAGGCGAAAGCCACATTCCGCTGGCTGCGACGCCGCATTACGTCAACGCCGCCCCGATTGTCGGCATGGCAAGCAAGGCGGAGGTCGACTTTGCCTTCGACATGAAGGTGGCCCGCGTCGCCGAACATCCGCGCATCACCAAGCCGTTTTCAGACGATGCCTGGTCGGCACTCAATCAGCTCGGCACCAAGGTCGACCGGATCCTGTCGCAGGAGGACGTCCGCCTGACCATGGGCGGTGAACCCACCTTCGTCTCGATCGATGATTTCGAAGCCGCAGAATGGAACACCGACGCGGTCGGCCCGACCAAACGCCAGAAGGCGGACATTCTGATCCGCCGGCTGCGTGAACGCTTTGCCCCTGGAGGGTTCCTGCATTACGGCCAGGGGAAATGGTACCCGGGTGAAACCCTGCCCCGCTGGACTTTCTCGCTTTACTGGCGCCGCGACGAAAAACCGATCTGGCATGATCCGGATTTGATCGCGGAAGAAGGCGACGATACCAAGGCCAGCGCAGATCAGGCCGCAGCGCTGCTGCAGGAGATCGCCACGAAGCTGGAAATCGACCCGGACCACGTCGTGGCCGCCTATGAAGACCCGGCGGTGTGGCTGGTGAAGGAAGCCAACCTTCCGGAAAATGTCACCCCGAAAAATTCCAAGCTGGAGGATGCCGAGGCCCGGCATCGTATTGCCCGTGTCTTCGACCGCGGGCTGACCGAACCTGCCGGACATGTGCTGCCGATCCAGCGCTGGCAATCGAAGGCCGGCGGACACCGCTGGCGATCCGAACGCTGGAAGCTGCGCCGTGATGCGCTGTTCCTCGTACCCGGAGACAGCCCTGTCGGCTACCGCCTGCCGCTGGAATCCCTGCCCCATGTCCCACCGGCCCAATACCCCTACACCAACATCGCCGATCCGACCGTCCCCCGCGATCCGTTGCCGGAGTTTCCTGCGGGCCCGCGCGCTGACCGCAGGCAGGATGTTGCCCATTTCACCGCCAGCGAAGGCCAGCAGGACCGGCGGGAACAAACCCTGACGGACGACGAATTTGGCGGAGCATCGGTCCGAACAGCGCTGTCGGTGGAAGCTCGCGACGGACGTCTTTGCGTCTTCATGCCGCCGGTGGAACGGATCGAGGACTATCTGGAACTCATCTCGGTGGCGGAATCTGCCGCAGCTGACTTGAACCTGCCGGTTCATATCGAAGGTTATCCGCCCCCGCCCGACCCGCGCATGAATGTCATCCGCGTTGCACCGGATCCTGGCGTCATCGAGGTCAACATCCATCCGGCGTCCAACTGGCAGGAATGTGTTGCGATCACCGAAGGCGTCTATGAAGAAGCCCGGCAGTCGCGGCTCGGTGCCGACAAGTTCATGATTGACGGCAAGCACACCGGCACCGGCGGCGGCAACCACGTGGTAGTTGGCGGCGCGACGCCGCTCGACAGTCCGTTCCTGCGCCGGCCTGATCTCCTGCGCAGCCTGATCCTGCACTGGCAGCGCCATCCAAGCCTGTCCTACCTGTTCTCCGGCCTCTTCATCGGCCCGACCTCGCAGGCACCGCGCGTCGATGAGGCCCGTCATGACGGCCTTTACGAGTTGGAAGTCGCGCTGTCACAGATCCACCGCCCACATGAAGGAGCAACGCCGTTCCCCTGGCTGGTGGACCGGTTGCTGCGCAACCTTCTGGTGGATGTCACCGGCAACACCCACCGGGCGGAAATCTGCATCGACAAGCTCTATTCCCCCGACGGCCCGACAGGACGGCTGGGCCTCGTCGAGTTTCGCGGCTTCGAAATGCCGCCGGACCCGCGCATGAGCCTTGCCCAGCAGCTGTTGCTCAGGGCGCTCATTGCGCGCCTGTGGCAGCAGCCACTGTCCGGCAATCTGACCCGTTGGGGCACGGCCCTGCACGACCGGTTCATGCTGCCGCATTATGTCTGGACCGATTTTCTCGACGTCCTGGGGGATCTGGAGCATCACGGTTTTCAGATGCGTCCGGACTGGTTCGAAGCCCAGGCCGAATTCCGCTTCCCCTTCTGCGGAGAACTCGAGGTCGATGGTGTTCACCTTGAACTTCGACAGGCGCTGGAACCCTGGCACGTACTGGGCGAAACCGGCGCCATCGGTGGCACCGTGCGCTATACGGACAGTTCCACTGAACGTCTGCAGGTCAAGCTCACCACCAGCGATCCGGACCGCTACGCCGTCACCTGTAACCGGCGGACCTTGCCGCTCAGGAAAACCGAGACCAACGGCGTTTCGGTTGCCGGTGTCCGTTACAAGGCCTGGCAACCGGCCATGGCGCTGCACCCCGTGCATCCGGTCGACGCCCCGCTGACCTTCGATATCTTCGATCGCTGGAGCGGCCGGGCCCTTGGTGGCTGCGTCTATCATGTTGCTCATCCGGGCGGACGGAACTATGACACGTTTCCTGTCAACGGGAACGAGGCAGAAGCCCGCCGCCTTGCAAGGTTCGAGCCGCACGGCCATACGCCGGGGCTCTATCTTCCGGGGCTTGAACGGCCGCATCCGGAGTTTCCGTTGACGTTGGACCTGCGCAGACCGCAGAATGTCTGACGAACCGGCAGCCCCGCCGACTGGAAACGATGCATGAGCTTGGACGAAAACGCAGAACCCGGAGCGCTTCGCTACGGCCTCTTGAAGGCCTATCGTCCCTTTCCGGATGTTTCGGACGAGCTGCTCTTCCCTGATGGCCGGGTAAGACCGGTCTGGCGGCCGTTTCTGGAGCATCTGAGCGCTCTGACGCCGGAGGAAATCACCGAGCGTTTCGCGCGCGGCAATCAGTATCTGAACGATGCCGGGGTCTATTTCCGTCAATACGGGCAGGACGGGGCGAATGAGCGGGAATGGCCGTTGAGCCATATTCCGGTGATCATCAGCCAGGACGACTGGCAGGTGATTGCAGACGGTCTGACCCAGCGCGCCGAACTTCTGGAACAGGTTGTCGCCGATCTTTATGGCGACAACAGGCTGGTGTCCAACGGCTATCTTCCGGCAAGCCTGATTGCGCAAAGCCCGGAGTGGCAGCGTCCGCTGGTGGGCATCAAGCCGAAATCCGGACACTTTCTGCATTTCCTGTCGTTCGAGATCGGCCGCGGGCCGGACGGAACCTGGTGGGTCCTGTCCGACAGGGCACAGGCGCCTTCCGGTGCCGGCTTCGCGCTGGAAAACCGGGTCGCAACCGGACGCGTCTTCAACGAGTTCTTCGCCCGTGCCAATGTCCATCGGCTGGCCGGGTTTTTCCGGCGGTTCCGCGACCACCTGGTCGAGCTGCGTGGAGAAAGCGAAAGCCGCGTTTCGATCCTGACACCAGGCCCGCTGAACGACACCTATTTCGAGCATGCCTACATCGCCCGCTATCTCGGCTTCATGCTGCTGGAAGGTGAGGACCTGACCGTTGAAAACGGCAAGCTGATGGTACGCACGGTCGCCGGACTGAGGCCCGTCAGCGTTCTCTGGCGGCGCCTTGATGCCGCCTGGGCCGATCCGGTGGAATTGAACGAAACCTCTCACATCGGCACACCGGGTCTTGTTCAGGCGGTCCGCAGCGGCGCAGTCACCATGATCAACGCGCTCGGCACCGGCATTCTGGAGACGCGCGCGCTCCTTGCCTTTCTGCCGCGCATCAGCGAACACCTGCTCGGCGAGCCGCTGAAGCTGCCGAACGTCGCGACCTGGTGGTGCGGTGAAGAGGGAACAAAAGCCTACGTGAAGGAAAATGCGGAAGGCATGATGTTCAGCCCCGCGCTGTCGACCGCGCTGCCTTTCACGTCCTCCCATACCGATTTTATCGGCAAGGATTTCGACAAGTTCCACAAGGGCATTCTGGAAACCTGGATCGACAGCAAGAGCGACAAGCTGGTCGGGCAGGAAGCCGTGACCCTGTCGACGACGCCTGCTTATGACAGCGGGCTTCTGGTCCCCCGGCCCATGAGCCTGCGCGTCTTCCTGGCCCGAACGACCAACGGCTGGGAAGTCATGGCTGGCGGCTTTGCCCGGATCGGACAAACGGAAGATGCAAGTGCGATTGCCATGCAGGCGGGCGGATCGGCGGCCGATGTGTGGATCGTCGGCGGTCAGAAGCCGCATAAGGAAACCTTGCTCCACCAGACGGAATCGCCGTTCTTCAAATCACAGACCGGTTCCCTGCCATCGCGCGCAGCCGACAACCTGTTCTGGCTCGGCCGCTACGTGGAGCGTGCGGAAGGCGCGGTGCGGCTGCTGCGTGCCTATCATGCCCGGTTGATGGAAACGGCGGACCCGGAAGCCCCGCTTGTGGCATTGACGGCGGAATATCTGGACAAGATCGGCATGGCGCCTGTCGAGCCTGTTCCCGATGGCCTGTGCGACATGCTGCAATCGGCCGTCGCCAGCGCTGCAAAGGTACGCGACCGGTTTTCTGTCGATGGCTGGCTGGCGCTGAACGACCTTGCCCAAGCCGCGAACGGCGCCAAGCGCACAATGCGCGACAATGCCGACGTTACCAGAGCCATGGGCCTGCTGCTGCGCAAGATCACCGGCTTTTCGGGTCTTGTGCATGAAAACATGTACAGGTTTATCGGCTGGCGTTTCCTGTCCATCGGCCGTGCACTGGAACGCGCCCACCGGATGGCTGATCTCCTGTCGGTCTTTACCGACGAAGACGCCCCGGAAGGCTCTCTTGAACTGCTGCTTGAGGTTGGCGACAGTGCCATGTCCATGAGCCGGCGTTATGCGGTCTCTCTCAGCCATGCCACCGTGCTGGACCTTTTGGCGATGGACACCAAGAACCCGCGCGCGGTGCTCTACCAGCTGACCGACATGAAAGACCATATCGGCGTGCTGCCCAACGCGACGGAAAACGGGCATCTTTCGGAGCTGGCCCGCTCCGTCCTGCAGGTTCACACACTTCTGGCAATCGCCACCCCGGAGACACTGACACCGGCTTCTCTTGCCGATCTTCGCGATCAGATCTCCTATCTCTCCGTGGAGCTGACCGATGCCTATATCCGGTAACGGACGGTCGCTTTCACCCGACACGCCCGACGCGAGGCGCCCGTGCATTACGATGTAACGCTTGAAATCACTTACGACTATGCCAGCCCGGCCAACTACGGACATCATGCGCTCCGGCTGATGCCGGCAACCATCCCCGGCGAGCAGAAGCTGATGGCGGGGCAGATCCATATCGTGCCTGGCCCTTCTGAGCGTCACGACCGGACGGACTTCTTCGGCAATGCTGTCACCGACGTTGCCTACCGGCGCAGCCACAGCGAACTCAGTTTCAAGCTGAAGGCCCGTATCGACAGAACAGCGGTACCGGAAGAACTCGACATTTCACCGCCGTTGCACGCCCTGGCAAGGGAGCTCTCCGGCGTTCAGTCGCTTGCCCCCAGGGCGCCGGTCCATTTTCTTTCAGCCTCGCCGCGCCTGCCCCTCGACCCCGCATTTGCAGTCTATGCGCAGGACCATGTCGTCCCGGGCATGAGCACGATTTCCGCCGTCGAAGCCATCGGCAAGGCCTTGAACACGGACATGCGTTTCGATGCCGAGGCCACAACAGTCGACACTCCGGCCATCGAGGCGTTCGAGCGACGTCATGGCGTCTGCCAGGATTTTTCGCACATCATGATCGCATGCCTCAGAAGCATCGGCATTCCGGCAGGCTACGTCAGCGGCTTTCTCCGGACCATTCCGCCGGAAGGCCAGGAACGGCTGGAAGGTGCGGATGCCATGCACGCCTGGGTCAGGGCCTGGTGCGGCATCGAGATAGGCTGGATCGAATATGACCCCACCAATGCTCTCAGGGTCGGACAGGATCACATCGTTGTCGCGCATGGCCGCGACTATGGAGACGCGGCACCGGTGAAAGGCGTGTTGCGCACGTCAGGGTCTCAAACCACCGATCACAAGGTCGATGTTGTTCCGCTTTGAAACATGGTTTTTCAGGCCGCTCCATCTGAACACCGCCTCCGGAGTTTTATCGCGAGATATCCCCGGCTGAGCAGGGCGAGCCTGTTTCCATCATCGCCGTTTTGCTAAAATGTGGAACGCGACCAAGGGGAGCTGGTTATGCGTTCGTTTCTTCATGCCATCGTGTTTTTGCTGGTATCAGCCGGCACCGTGCAGGCAGGTTACGATCAGTCCAAGGACTGGTTCCATGCCAGGGACTGGCGAGAACGGGTCCGGATCCAGTTCCTGCTGGTCTTTACGGGAGACTACGCCTCACAGGTGGACGGAACCTTCGGCAGGCTCACCTATAACGCCCTCACAACTTTCCAGAAGCACCGGGACTTCACCCCGAACGGTGTGCTCGACGACGAGCAGATGCAGATCCTCCAGCGCGACGGCCTAGACCTTGTCGAACGGGTCGGTTTTGAAACCTACAAGGACGCCGTTTCCGGATTGCAGCTCGGCGTTCCGGGCAAGCTCTTCGAACCGTCCACCCAGACGCCGCGCGGACACCTCTGGCGGGCCTACGACAACAGCATCGAACTGGAAACCCTGCAGGTTTCGGCGGAAGAAACCGACTACGCGGCCCTCTACAAGCGTCTGACCGATACCAGCGATGGGCGGACCGTGGAGCACAAGCAATTCCGGAATGACTACTTCGTCGTCTCCGGTCGGCAGGATGGACGTGATTTCTACCTGCGCATGATGAAGACCTCTTCGGACAGCCGCGGCTTTTCGCTTGCCTGGCAGGCACGCCATGCCGTCTTCATGGATCGCGTGGCAGTTGCCATGTCGAACAGCATGACGTTTTACGACGGAACAGACGAGGAGAAACTGGACGCGGTCACATCAGCTCCCGGCCTGCAGGTTCTGGAAGAGGACAACAGCAGCGATCCGCTTCCCAAGGGAGCACGCAAGGATATTATCGGCCGCAAGACCTCCTCCTCCGGCAGCGGCTATTTCCTGACGACAGAAGGCCACATCGGCACCAATGCGCATGTGGTCGGCAACTGCCGCTCGCTGGATATTCCAGGCCACGGTGCCGCGAGGCTGGTGAAGGCGGACACGGAAAACGACCTCGCGATCCTGCAGCTCGACAGCGGCAAGTCGGATCATGTTGCGCAGTTCCGTTCAAAACAGCCGATCGTTCGCGGAGAGGAGATTTTCGTGATCGGCTATCCCTTTGCCCAGATCCTGGACAACAACCTGAACTTCACTCCCGGCATGATCTCGTCGCTGGCAGGCGTCAAGGGCGACAGCCGCCATTTCATGCTGACAGCACCGGTACAGCCAGGCAATTCAGGTGGCCCGGTTCTGGACAGGACGGGGGCTGTTGTCGGCACCGTTGTGTCTCGTCTGGACAAGTTCAAGACGCTCAAACTGGCCGGTGACCTGCCGGAAAACGTGAATTTCGCGGTCAGGGGCAAGCTGATGGCGGAGTTCATGGAAGATCTCGGCCTGGCGCCTTCCTACAACACCATCACCAACATCAAGAGCCCGACCCGGATCGACGAGGAGGCTTCTCGATACACCGTGCTGGTGCTCTGCCGGAACTGAACCCGCCGAAAAGGCCGGGTTCTTTCCGACAGGCAGTCTTAGCGGATGGCCTTGTCTTCGCCGTCGAAGAAATGCAGGCGGCTCTCGTCGAAGGTCAGACCAACACGAGTACCCTCCTCCACGTCTTCGGCACCGCTGATGCGCACCAGGATCGTTTCAAGCCCGTCGAGCGCCACGTAAAGGAAGGTGTCTGCACCCAGATACTCGGCCACTTCCACCGTCCCGGTGCAATGCCCTTCGCCCGGCGTTGCAAGGCTGATGTGCTCCGGACGGATGCCGAGTTTAACCGGTGTTTGCCCGCTGCCGGCATACGGATAAGGACCGCCGCCATGCCCGCGCAGCGAAAACCGTCCTTCTTCGAGTGAACAGGGCAACACGTTCATCTTCGGCGAACCGATGAACTGGGCCACGAACAGATTGTCCGGCCGTTCATAAAGTTCGCGCGGCGATCCGACCTGTTCGATCCTGCCGGCCTGCAACACCACGATCTTGTCGGCCAGCGTCATGGCTTCCACCTGATCGTGTGTCACGTAGATCATGGTGGTGCCGAGGCTCTTGTGGAGCCGGGCGACCTCAAAACGCATTTCAACGCGAAGCGCTGCGTCCAGGTTCGACAACGGTTCATCGAACAGGAAGGCACTTGGCTCGCGGACGATCGCGCGGCCGATGGCCACCCGCTGGCGCTGTCCACCCGAAAGCGCCTTGGGGCGCCGGTCGAGATATTCGTCCAGCTTCAGCACTTCAGCAGCCGCATTCACCTTGCGGTCGATCTCCGCCTTGGGAAAGCCTGCCGTCTTCAGACCGAAACCGACATTCTCGCGCACCGACATATGCGGGTAAAGCGCGTAGGACTGGAAGACCATCGACAGTCCCCGCCCCGATGGTGGCAGTGCAGTGACGTCCTTGCCATCGATTTCGATAGCACCACGGCTGGTTTCCTCAAGCCCTGAGATCAGACGCAACAGTGTCGACTTCCCGCAGCCGGACGGTCCGACAAAGATGACAAATTCGCCATCCTTGATGTCGAGGTCGATGCCCTTGATGACCTGCAGGTTGCCGAACCACTTTTCAACCTTGTTGAGCTGGATCGCTCCCATCGCGTCCCCCTTAAGCTGCCTGCTCGGCGTGTGAAGGCGAAGCCCAGGTCAGCCAGATGGCCGACGTCCAGGAGAACGATCCGCCACCTGCTCCTGCGCCCGTTTCCGGACTGAAATATTCCGCAAAGCCCCCGGTTTCGATCAGCCGCGCGGTGTCGGCGCGCAGTCGTTCCGCCCGGACGGCATCGCCTGCTTCGGCAAAGCCTTTCGCGATCATGTAATTGATCATCGCCCACACCGGTCCGCGCCAATACCGCAAAGGCTCGTAACTGCGGTGATCGGGATCATAGGACGGCATCAGGTATTCGACCCGCTCCGCGATCCTGTCGAAATGTCCCTGAAGCGCACCAAGGGTCTGCGGATCATGGAGCCCGGCATAGAGCGCCAGGAAGGAAGCACTGGAGATGCCATCTGTCTGCTTGCCGCGACGCTCGTCAAAAGCGACATGTGCCTTGACCTCATCATTCCAAAGCGTCCGGCTGCCTTTTTCCATCGCCGCGATCCACCCTCGGATCTCGTCGGCTTCCGCACTCATGCCGAGTTTTTCGGCCAGCGCGAGAAGATCCCGGTTGGCGCGCAGGAAGATGAAGGTAACGCCCGGGTCGGCAACGAAGAACGGGCAGGTTTCGGCAACTTTTTTCGGATCCCAGCCTACCTTGCGGCAAGCAGCGACAATGCTGAGATAGCGGTCGTAGTCCTCCTTGTGCGGCCGCATGGCCGGATCGACATGAGAGGTGTCCTTCCGCTCATAGGGACCAATGTCCTTGACCTCGACCGCCCGCAGCGCCTCGTCCCAGTCCGGCAGGTTGTCTCGGCCGGATTCCCAGGGGTGAATGACGGCAATGACACCAAGGTTTTTCGGGTCGCGATAGGCAAGATACCAGCGATGCCAGGCCATCAGTTTCGGCAACAAGGCCTTCGCCCGCTCCAATGCCTTGCCGGTCCGGTCAGCCTCCACCAGGCTATGGACGACGGACGCGGCCACCGGCGGCTGGGAATGACCGGAACTCGGGATCGGACCGCCGTCGGTTCCCCACACGCCCGGTCCGGGAAAATAGCTCGGATCGTCCTTGCGAAACAGGATGTGCGGCACCATTCCGTCGCGCCACTGACCCTGGAACAGCATCTCGATTTCCTGCCAAGCCCGGTCCTGGTCGAATTCCGCAAACCCCAGGGCGACAAAGACGGAATCCCAGTTCCACTGGTACGGATAAAGACCCTTCGTCGGGATCGTGTACCCGCCCTGGTCGTTTTCGGTCAGGATGGCCTTTGCCGCCTGGTCTAGATCTGCGTGTGCCACAGCGTACTCCCTCGGGCTCTTCAGAGCCCCTTCTCTTGATCGTTCAACCCTTGACGCTGCCGGCCGTCAGGCCCTGGACAAGGAAACGTTCGAACCACAGGAAAATGAAAAGGACGGGCACGGTCGCAATTACCGCGCCCGCCATGAGATGCTGACGTGGCACCTCGGAGGAATTGAGGGACACCACTCCGCGCGACAGCGTGAAGATGTCCGGATCATCCAGGAACATGAACGCGAACAGGAACTCGTTCCAGGCGATCATGAAGACGTAAAGCGAAACGGAGGCCAGCGCCGGAAGGGACAGCGGCAGGGTGATCTTGAGGATCACGCCGATGCGCGACAGCCCGTCCATCAGTCCGGCTTCCTCCAGCTCCGACGGCAGACCGCGAAAGTAGCCCTGCAGCATGTAGAGCGCGACCGGGATGGTGGTTGCCGGATAGACAATCAACAGACCGGTGAGCGTGTTGCGCAGGCCAAGCTGCGAGAACACCGCATAGAGCGGGATCACCAGCACGATCGCCGGCACCATGTAGATGAGCAGAACGGAGCGGGCCAGGAATGCCTGTCCCGGAAACCGCAGCCGCGACACGGCATAGGCACCCGGCACCGAGAACAGCAGTGTCAGCACGACGGTTGCCACCGACACGAAGGCGGACACCATCAGGTAACGGCCGAAGTTGAACTGGGTGAAAAGCTCGACATAGGACCGGAACAGCCCGCTGATGCCCTGACTGACGTCGATCGACAGGTCCAGCGGATTGGCCAGCAGTGCCTGCTGACTTTTGAGCGAGGTCATGATCATGACGTAGAACGGCAAGGCGACAATGATCGAGAAGACGACGAAGCCGACGCCCTTCGCGATGCGAATATAGACAACCTCACGCTCGTAGCGCGACATGGCACCAAGCCGGGCCCCACCGAGGCAGATCGCATTGGCACCGGTAACACCGGCGACAAACATCACCAGACCAAGTCCCTGCCACAGCGTGTGCTGACCAAGCGACAGACCGAAGGGAGCCGCGAAGGAAGCCACCATCAGGACGACGAACAGGACGGCAGCACAAAGCCCCCTGTCCGCCATCGCTCCAGCGCCCCCGGTCGACTGCCTCCAGACCAGAACCAGAGCACTGACAAGCCCTGCAAGACCTGCCGCCGTTGCCTGCGGCTGCGCCACATCGCCGGTCACCAGTGTCAGCGTGACACCGATAACCACCATGGCAGTGACGCCCCAGATCAGGCCGGTCAGCGCCGCGAGAACGATACTGCCGGGTCTCATAGCCCTTCCTCCTTCGGCGAAAAGCGGATGAACAAAGTGGCGAAGGTGACAAGGACGACAAAGACGACCACGGCAACGGCTGCACCGGCGCCGAGATTGGACAGGGCAAATCCCTGCTCATAGACATCGACGGTCAGCGTACGCGTGCCCGCGTTGCCGCCGGTCAGAAGGAAGATGTCGTCGAACTTGTTGAAGGTCCAGATGAAGCGCAGCAGGAACAGGACCGAGAGGATCCCCATCAGTTGCGGCAGCGACAGGTACCAGAACTGCTGCAGCGGCGTTGCCCCGTCCATTTCGGCAGCTTCATACATGTCCGTGTTGATCGACTGCATGCGCGCCAGAATGAACAGGAAGGACAGCGGGAAGTAACGCCAGGCCTCGAAGGCAATCACCGTCGTCAGCGCCAGCGGAAACTCCATCGGAATGCCGAGAACGGAAAACTCGATCGCCCTCTGGCCGAAGAAATTGATCGGATCGGCGACAACGCCCATTTTGGTCAGCAGCGCGTTGAGCGTGCCGGAAAACGGGTCGAACAGAACGACCCAGGTGAAGGCAACCGCGATCACAGGCGAGACGTAGGGAAACAGGAACAGGCCCCGCAGGACACCGCGACCGGGGAAGGTCGTGTTCAGGAGCTGCGCCGCAAAGAGACCCAGCACCAACGCGCCACCTGTCCCGAAGATGGTGTAGTAGAACGTAATGCGCAGCACTGACCAGAACTCGTCCGCGCTGAAGATCCGGCTGAAGTTCTCGAACGTGAATTCGAAGTTGGTCAGCACATTGTTGGCTTCGCCCGAAATAACCGGCTCGCTCGCACGTTCGGGACGGTTTGCATCCAGAAACCCCTGCGACACGGTTCCAACCAGTTCGACATCTCCGCGCCAGCCAGGCGCTACGGTTCCAAGATCGCACGTCAGCGCGGCGCCATTGAGCGAACAGTTTTCGGAATGCGAAGTCACCGTGAACCCATCGGGCACCACATCGCTCAGCGTCACGTTGCGGACTTCCTCGTCCTGAGACGAATTGCGCAGCCTGTATTCCAGCCGGGCCTCGTCGCCTGGTGCATTTGGCCGACCACGAACCCGTTCGTTGACGAGCACGGTCGGCGGCCGCAGGTCGGCAAGCTGAACCGGTTTCACACTGATCCAGAAATTGGCAAGCAGCGGTCCGGCAACAATCATCAGGATGATGGCAAATGTCGGCGCCAGCATCAGATACGCCAGCCACATTTCACGCCGCTGCATCGGACCGATGCCTTTCGGCGGCCCTGAGGAAGCGTCAGCTTCGGTTTTGGTGTTCATGTTTCCGCCCGGGGTCTAGATCCCGTTCTGCCGTTGGCGACCGACAAGTCCCAACCGGCAACTGTCTGGAGCCCATCTCGGCTGCCGACAATGCAGCGGCAGGAGATTGGGAAGGACCGGGCATCCGATAGACGCCCGGTCCGGGCCGTTATGTGCGGGCTTCCCCCCCCCTCGTGGGGTCTTGAGGGGTGGAAAGGCGTTACTGGATCTTGGCCAGTTCCTCGTTGAGCTTGGCAACTGTTGCCGCAGCATCGCGTTCGTCGTCGATGTATTCACGCACCAGACGGTTCATCACCTGGCTGTTGATCATCTTGGAGGCAAGCGAGAGCTGGCCTTCCTTGACGCCCCAACGGCTGGCGGTGTCGAGACCGGAGACGATGGTCTTGATGGTGTCGGCATCGTAGAGATCGGTCAGCGGCGCCTTGCGGTCGACACCCACCGGGAGCTTTGCCCAGCCATCGACGAATTCGGTCGCGTTGTCGGCTGAACCACGACGGATCGGGAACTTGCCTTCCGGCGCGATCGACAGGGTCGACAGGTAGCCGTCATCCATGGAGAACTCGACGAACTGCATCGCCGCTTCCGTGTCCGCATCGTTGGTGATGCCGAAGTAACGGATGTCGGCCCAAGCTGCCCCATCAGGATTGGACGGGCCGCTCAAGGTGGTGACAACACCGGTCTTGGAAGCAAGTTCCGTGGAGGTCGGATCGTCTGTGATGGTCGGCGGAGCGCTGTCACGCAGGCCGGCAAGCTCATCCAGGATGAACGGCGACCAGATGATCATGGCCGCTTTGCCGGCAAAATAAAGCTCGCGCGACTGCTTCCAGAAGAGGTCTCCGGGAGGCGATGCCTTGGCGATGGCCTTGTAGAACTCCAGCGCTTCGACAGTCTTCTTCTCGTCCAGCGGCTTGAAACCGTCGTCGCCGACAGGGCTGACACCATTGGCCAGAAGCACGTGCTCCAGCACCTGGCTCATGAAGTTCTCGTCCACCTTGGTCGCGGCAACGAAACCGAACATCTCGGGCGGGTTATGCAGTTTTTCGACAGCTGCCAGAATGTCTTCATAGCTGTCCGGAGCGGCAAGGCCGTTTTCCTCAAAGAGGTCCTTGCGGTAGATCACCATCTGGGTCCAGCCGTCCACAGGCACGGAGGCGACACCGTCTTCAACGGCAGCCATGGCAACCGCGCCCGGCGCGAATGTGCCGGCACCCAGTTTTTCAAACACTTCGGTCGCAGCTTCCGTATCCAGGATGCCTGCTTCGGCCCAGGGCAGCGCGTATTGCAGTGTGTGATAGATGACATCCGGCAAATCGCCGGCGGCAAAGGCTGCCGTGGCACGCGTGCCGAGATCGGATTCCGTCACCGGAATGACGTCTACCTCGATGCCTGTCTTTTCCTTGAACGCGGCGGCCATTTCTTCCTGCTTGGCCAGGCGTTCCGGTTGTTCTTCAGTCGTCCAGAACCGCAACGTCTCGGCCTGTGCGGCCGTCAGACCGAGCGTCAGAACGCCCGCGATGGTCGAGGCCAGGAATGTTGTCCTCCCAAACATATTACTCTCCCTTCCTGCCGGAATGTGGCTGTTGGTTCAGCCGGTCGCGGAGCGCGCTTGCAAGCGCCTCCGATGAATTTGCCGGAGCGCCATCCGAGGCGCGCCGGATCAGGTTTGCCTTGGCAAGGGCCTGCAGATCCGTGGGGTTCTTGCCGTCCAGAACATCGATCAGCATGCGGGCAACCCTGCCGCCTGCTTCCTGGGCGCTTTGCGAAAAGGTCGTCAGCGGCGGGTCCAGGTATTCGCCCACGGGCAGGCCGTCATAGCCGACGACGGTAACGTCGGAGCCGACCTTCAGACCGAACTTGCGGCAGTACTGCACCGCGCCGATGGCAAGGGCATCAGTCACGCACAAAAGTGCGGTCGGCGGCGCCTCCAGCGACAACAGCGCCTCGGCGCCTGCAAAGCCGCCTTTCTCGCTGAGCGGCTGAAGATTTTCCAATGCCGGATCATGCACAAGGCCCAGCGCCTCCAGACCCTGCCTGTACCCGTTGCGGCGCTGAAGCGCGAAGTTGAGTTTCATCGGACCGCCGATGAACCCGATCCGCTCGTGCCCGAGGCTGTAGAGGTGGCGAACGCCGTCAGCAAAGGCCGCCTCGTTATCGATATCGAACCAGGCATAGCCTGCCGGATCGCGCGTGCGGCCATGGGCGACGAATGGAAAATTCTGTTCCCGCAGATAGGCGATGCGCGGATCGTCCACTTCCGTTCGGGTGACGATGAAACCGTCCACCTTGCGCCGGGCGATCAGCCGCTTCACGGTCTCGATCATGTGTTCGCGTGAATGGGCAGTGGTCACCAGAAGGTCCAGCCCCAGTTCGTCGAGAGCTCTTGCGATGCCGTCGATGAATTCGGACAGGAACGGATCCGCTCCACTGCCGTGACCCACGGGGATGACGATGCCGAGCGTGTCCTGACGTCCGCGCTTCAGATTACGCGCGGTGGCCGACGGCTGATAGCCCAGATCCTGAACAGCCTTGAGGATACGTTTGCGGGTGGCTTCGGAAATATCGGTGTAATTGTTGAGGACCCGCGACACGGTTCCTTTCGCAACGCCCACATGGCGCGCCACGTCATCAATGGTGACGGAATCGCGAAGTCGCGACATCGATCCTCCCTGCGAGCCCGAAGGGCTCAATTCCCGGCCTGCAGCCTCAAAAGGCAACAGTTTGTTTTATTGAGGAAAATTTTTACAAAACCGATTTTGTAAGTCAACAAAATCGGTTTTGGAGATCGAATTTTTATTTTTTGCAGAGCGGGAAGCGACTGACGTTGCAACGAAACATGCCGCCGCAACGTTTCGGAAAACAAAAATGGGAGGAGCATTTCCGCTCCCCCCTCGCATCGGTCAGTTCTCATCGATGGTCGTGGAGACAGGCCTTGCAGACACCGTCTGCGGCGATTGTCAGAACGGCACGCCGGAGACGAGAATCAGATTTGCATAAGGCGTACATTCACCGGTGCGAATGACCGCACGTGCCTTCGAGCAACGCTCCTTGAAGTCCTCGTGGGACATGCGGACATGTTCGATCGGCTTGCCGGTGTCCGCCGCCCAATGGGCCAGTCGGACCTCGATCTGCGTGACGAGATCTTCCGATGCCTCGTCTGCAAAGACCGCCTGCTCGATGATCATTTCATCAGCCAGCGCTTCCAGAACATCGAAGAAGGCCGGAATACCGGGGCTGACTGCCAGGTCGATCACACCGACATTGGCAGGAACCGGCAGGCCTGCATCGGCAAGGACGATCTCGTCCATATGGCCGAGCGATGCTACCAGTTTGCTGAGATGCCGGTTTAGAAGCTTCGTACGTTTCATGGCCTTGTCCTGAATGTTCGGTGGTGCTTACGTCAGCGAGACCAGAGTTTCGCAAAGCGGCACAGGGGCATAATAGGGTGCGGACGCCTTGCTGACGAGATCGAGCCGAAGCACGGAAAGCCCAAGCGCCTGCAGCCCTTCCGTTTCCTTCTCCGGAACCGCTTGGTCGACGATCACGAAGTTGAGCAGACGGTCGACCGGGCAATCGCCACCCGCGTCCCGCCGCAAGTAGGCAAGCAGGGTCTGCACCTTGTCGGCAACACTCATCGTGCCGGTTTCCGGATCCTGCCCCGTTCCGGGCACATAGACCTTCGGAACGGTGCGCGCGGCAATGGCTTTTCCAACGCCTTTCGGCAGAAGATTTGCGATCAGGCTGGTATAGAAACTGCCCGGCGCATAACAGATGAGGTCAGCAGACTGGATGAGGCTCCGGTTGCGGTCCGGAAACGCTGCTTCCGCAGGGTCCTTGCCGGTCAGCCCCCGATTGAGGAACAGGTTCCTGATCGGAGAAACCAGTGGCGGATGCTCCTTGCCGGTCAGAAGGTGCTGGCCAATAACAACCTCGCCATCCTCAAGGTCTGCCCCCAGGTGCAGGTTGTCGTCGGCAACGGCCCGGACGGTGCCCTGAACACCCACCAGCTTGGCCACCAGAAAGATGATCGGCTCAAGCTGCTGGTTCTGGTTGAGGTAACCACCGGCCAGGATCAGATTGCCGATGCTGGCGCCGCGCAGGTCGAAATCTATCGGGCGTGCGGCGTGAAACATGCCCAGCTGATTCTGGATGAGCGTGCGCATCGGCTGCTCTATCGCCTCCACAAGCGGATGCGTTCCGGCGATCATGCTTTCCAGCTCGGCGGCCAGATCCACTTGCGAGGCTGTTTTCGAAAACCGATGTGTGAACAGGCGAAAAACGTCCGGATGGCCGAGCACCGTCTCGTCGGCGAGTGCCATCAACCGGCTTCTGAGATCACCGATGGCCGGCATGTTGAAGGCAATCCTGAGCCCTTGCGAGCTGCCGCCGGAATCGAACGGTGTCACCAGGTGGATGGAATTATGCGTGTAGCGCTTCAGGCACTGGGCGACACCGTTGAGTGCCGATCCTCCGCTGAAGAACAACGTCCTCGGGCCAAGCTTGGGATTGGACAGAAACCGTTCGATCCGAAACGGATCCGGCAGGCGCGCCACACGGGTGATGGTGATTTCAGTCAAGTCCGGTCCCTTGGGAATTCCGGCGCCATTTGCCGGGTAAAGGATTTGCGGGCGTTCGTCCCGGCCAATGCACTATCCAATCCATATGGCACGGAAATCATTGACATTCGTCAGTGTCGGCCCGGTGACAACCTGATCTCCGATCGTGTCGAAAAAGCGGTGAGCGTCATTGGTAAGAAGTGCCTCTTCCACATCGGCACCCGCCTTGTCCGCCCTCGCCAGCGTATCCGGGCCAATGACGGCACCCGCTACTTCTGCCGCTCCGTCGACACCGTCCGTGTCGCAAGCGATCGCGTGGATACCCGGAGCCCCGCGCAAGGCAAAGGCAAGAGCTAGAGCGTATTCGGCGTTCGGTCCGCCAACGCCCTCGCCGCGTCGGGTTACCGTCAGCTCACCGCCGGACAGGAGCAGCAAGGGCCGACTGCCTTCGGGGCGCTCGCTCTGGCGGCTGAGGGCAAGCTCTGCATGGGCACGCGCCACTTCCCGCGCTTCGCCTTCCAGGGCATCACCCAGGATCTCGACATCACAGCCTTCTGCTTCGGCTAGGGTCCGGGCAGCTTCCAGCGACTGGGAGGGAGCTGCGAAGATGACATTCGCTACGCGGCCGAGCTGTTCGTCATCGGGCTTCAACACACCGCTTCCGGCGGCGAGAACCTGTTGCACCGAAGCTGGCACTTCGATCTTCCACTGCTCCAGGATCGCCTTGGCATTGGCCGTCGTGCTGGTATCGCCAACCGTCGGACCGGACCCGATTTCAGCAGGATTGTCACCAGGAACATCCGAAATAAGCAGAGCCAGCATCTTTGCAGGATAGGCAGCCGCTGCCAATTGCCCGCCTTTCACCCGGCTCAGATGTTTCCGCACGACGTTCATCTGGCCGATCGGTGCACCGGAAGCCAGAAGCGCCTGGTTGACCGCCTGCTTTTCGGCCAGCGAGATTTCTCCGGCGGGCGCAATCAGCAAGGCCGAGGCACCACCGGACATGAGCGCCAGTACGTAGTCGTTCTCACCCAGGCCGGAAACAAGCTCGATCATGCGTTTGGTCGCGACAAACCCCATTTCATCCGGCACCGGATGCGCGGCCTCCACGATCTCGATCCCTTCGCACGGCCGCGCGTAGCCATAGCGCGTGATCACCAGGCCCTCGCACGGCCCCCAGATCTTTTCGACCGCTTCCGCCATTCGGGCGGAGGCCTTGCCTGCGCCGATCACCACGACGCGGCCCGCTGGTTTCTCCGGCAGAAACGCACCAAGGCTCTGCATCGGGTCCGCCACTTCGACGGCCCGCAGGAACAGCCGTTTCAAAAAATCCTGAACGCTTTCGGCCATGGCACCACTTCTTCCTAAATTCATGTTCTCCTGTTTGAGCGCAGAACTGCAGGAATTATCAAGGCCGAAACGATGACCTTCAACCTGCGAACGCCCAAAACCCAGCGAAACCGTGTGCCCTGCAGCATAGAATTGTTTTGCGTTTCACCGTCACCATCCACACATGAGGGCCAATTCCACGGAGGACCTCATGACTGCGCAGACAATGCCCGCCTTCGATACGGCGATCCGCAACCCGGAAAACCCCGACCACCTGATGGTGATTAAGGACGTGCCCCGGCGAATTCGCATCTATCAGGGCGCGGCCCTGCTGGCGGACAGCATCAATGCGGTTCGCGTTCTTGAAATCGGCAAGTCTTTTTATGACCCCGTGATCTACGTACCGGAAGCCGATCTCAAGACCCGGTTCGGGTATGTCGACAAGTCTACCCATTGCCCCATCAAGGGCGACGCCAGCTACATTTCCCATGATGGCGAGGAGATCGGCTGGGTCTACAGATCGCCGGTGCCGATGGCGGAGAAACTTGCCGGGCACTACGCCTTCTGGCCATCCAAGGTCCGGATCATCGAGGGCGAGTAGAAGGCTCTCGAATGCGCACCCGGTCAGCCTAACGCCACGCGGCAGCCGAAAACCTGTAACAACGGCTCAGTCCTTGCCGACATCCTCGACATAGACCAGCGCCCGGCCCTGACAGATGCGGGTGCCGTCCTCGGCTTCACAGACCGTTTCCAGATCGACCAGGTGTTTTTCCGGCCGCAGGCGCGTGATGGTCACCGAGGCCGTCAGCGTCTCCCCGACCGGGGCGGGCGCCAGAAACTCCAGGTTCTGCTTCAGGTAGTTGGTTCCTCTCCCCGGCAGCTCGACGCCCAGCAGATAGGAAAAGAGCCCGCCGATCAGTGGCCCCGGAACAGACACAGGTACTTCCGTGCCGTTTCCGGCAAGCTGCGCGAAACCACGCATGTCGTCTTCTGTGTAGCTGCGTTTGACTTCCGCGCGCGCTCCGACTTCCAGGCTCATGTCCGCACCCCCAGTTTACAGGAACCGGACAAGGTCACGGCCCCGTCCGCCACACGGGCGACCTCGATCAGGATCAGGTCTGCATCGTCCTCGCTCGGCGTGAATGAAAACGTTAGCTCCTCATCCGCATAGGCCGGATTGGGAAACATCAAAGTCTGCACGGCATGGCTTCGCCCCGGATGGAGGGCCTTCAGATGCGCAAAGACCCGCGTATAGAGCAGCATTCCGTGGGAGACGGTCCGGCCGAACCGTGTGCGAGCCGAAAATTCGGGATCGACGTGGATCGGGTTGTCATCACCGGACAGATCGGCAAAGGCATCGAAATCCTCCTGACGGGGGATCCAGCTAAACGTTGCGCTGTGCTGCGCGTCAGCGGTCAGGCTCATCGGTTATGCTTTCTCCAGGGAATTGTCGGCAAGGAAGTCTTCTTTCAGAATGTTCTTGCGCACCTTGCCCGCCGCGGTGCGCGGCAGGTCGTCAACGACGGTAAAGCTTTTCGGCACCTTGTAGGGCGCCAGCTGCTTGCGGCACCAGTCGGCCAACGTCGTCGTATCGAGGTCTTCGCCGGGACGCACAATCAGGAAGGCCGCACCGACCTCGCCCCACTTAGCATCAGGCACACCAATCACCACAGCCTCCAGAACGGCCGGATAACCGACAAGAACCTTCTCGACTTCGGCCGGATAGACGTTCTCGCCTCCCGAGATGTACATGTCCTTGATCCGGTCGACGATGTAGTAGTAGCCGTCCTCGTCGCGGCGCCCGATGTCACCGGATTTCAGCCAGCCGTCGACCGTGAAGGTGGCAACCGTCGCTTCCTTGTTGTCCATGTAGCCCGGCGTGATGTTCGGCCCACGAAACTGGACTTCCCCTTCCCCCGGCCCTTCGACGATACCGCCATCGCCGTCGACCAGGCGAACATCCGTCAGGATCTGCGGTTTTCCGACTGAGCCGATCTTGGCGGGCGCATGGCCCTTGTCCATCAGGAACACGGTTGGCCCGGTCTCGGTCATGCCCATGCCGTTGCAGATGGTGACGCCCCGCTCCTGAAACTCCGACAACAGGTGTTTCGGCACAGGCGCACCGCCACAGCCGAGCGACCGGACCTTCGAAAAATTCGTCTTGCCGATCCTGGGTGACAGGGCCAGCGCCTGATAGATCGCCGGAACACCGAAGAAGCAGGTGACGTTTCCGGCGGAAACGAGATCAAGCACGGTCTCCGGATCGAACTTGCGCAAGACAGTCGACATGCCGCCGTTCAGGAAGATCGGCAGCGTCGGCAGGTTGATCCCCGCCGTATGGAAGAGCGGCAGGAAATTGACGCCCTTTTCGCCGATCGAAAGACCCGTTGCCTGGCAGTAGTTGATCATGTTGGCATAGGCCATGCCTGCCGTCTGGATGACCGCCTTGGGCAGGCCCGTCGTTCCGGAAGTGTAAAGCAGATACCAGGGGGCCGAGGCCTTGACCTTGCCGCATCCGATCGCTGCAGGACTTGCCCCCGTCAGAAGACGATCAAGAGCGCTGCCGCCCCGACCCTCGGCGCCCAGAGGCAGAAGGGACAGGCCGGTTGTGGCGGCAAGTTCTTCGGCAATCTCGACAAACGCAAGATCATGAAACAGCAGCTTCGCACCGGAGGCCGCCAATATGGGCTGCAGCTCGGCAACAGTCTGCCGCCAGTTGAGCGGCACCAGCAGGATGCCGGTTTTCTGAGCCGCAAACAGCAGCACGAAGAAATCCGGGTGGTTATGGCAGAGCACCGCCATGCGGTCGCCCTTGGCAAGACCGCGACCGAGCAGAAGGTTACCCAACCGGGTGGCGCGTTCGTTGATCTCGCAGAAACTGAAAGATCTGCCGCTTTCATGATCGACAAAGGCTGTCGCCCCGGGCGTGAGCTCAGCCCGTTTTGCGGCCATGTCGGTTAAATATTCCATGCGTCCTCCCAACACCTGGCGGGGCCTGGAGCCAGCGCCCTGCAAGTCGAGATGATCCGGCTTGCAGTCGCCATCCTGGCCCTTCGGACGGGCTTCTCCTCAGGCCCGTTTCCTGGTGAATTCCTTCATGCCGTCGAGCGTGCTTTGACGGCTCACCAGGTCCAGGAACCTGGCTTTTTCCTGGTCGAGACGGTCTCGCACCATCGCGCATCTGCGTGCATCCCAAACACTCTGCCGTGTCGTGCGGTGGGTCTGCGCGAAGCCTTTGCCGAGATCCACGACCCAGCCGTCAACAGTTGCGACAAGCTCAGCCCCCGGCACCTGACAGACGGCAAGCCCCAGGTCCACGGCCTCCGAAGCACAGATGCGCGTGTTGCGATACTGGATCGCAAGTGCCTTCGAAGTGCCGATGCGGTCCGGCAGCAAGGCTGTCCAGCCGCCATCCGGACCGAACCCCACCTGATTGTAGTAGGGCTGGACAAAGGCCGTCCCGGACATGGCAACCATGTCTGCCGCCAGCATCAAGCCAGCAGACCCACCCGTCACCGGCCCATTGACCGCCGCCAGCACCGGCGCCGGAAAGGACAGCAGGTCGAGGATCGTCTCGTGCAGGCTGCCGACAAGCTCATCCGAGTAGGCCACGAGTGTACCCTGCGATCCGGCATGGTCCAAAAACCCGCCAATATCGCCACCGGTCGAAAAGCTGGATCCGCGGCCCGACAGAACCAGCGCCACCGGTTCGGCCATCGCCGCTTCGGCAATGGCGCTCCGCAGTTGCGAAACCAGGGTCGGAACCAGGGCATTGTGCCGGTCCGGCCGGTTCAACCATATCCAGATCGCGCCGCCGCGTGTTTCTGCCTCAACGAGACCCATGACATGCGCCTCAGGGTTTGATGCCGTTGGCAATCAGGTCGTAGGCACTGGCAACCAGTTCGGAAATGGGTTTTTCCGACTTGAACACGACCAGCTGCTCGCCAAGGGCCCGGGCGATGCCCATGAGGGCCCAGGCACGGGTTTCCGTGTCCCCCTTGGAGATCTGTCCGGCGGCCTCGGCGGCAACCAGTCCCGACCGGTAACCGGCAGCGAATGTCTTGTAATATTCCTCATAGGCTGCAGGATCGACGAACAGTGCTTCCTGTACGATCCGGTAGAGGTCCGGATGGGCCTGGACGAATTCCAGGAAGGCCCGCAAGCCGGCCTTTTCCGCTTCCAGCCGGTTGCCGATGCCCTGCGTTGCCTCGGCGATCGTGTGCCGGACCAGCCGCCCCATTTCCAGGACGAGCTCCGAGAACACCTGCTCCTTGGTGGTGAAGTAGATATAGAAAGTGCCTTGGGCGACGCCTGCCTCACTGGTAATGTGGCCGATGGAGGCGTCGTTGTAGCCTTTCTCGCCGATCACCCTTTCGGCAGCTGTCAGGATCGCCTTTCGGGTGGCTTCACCGCGCGCCGTTTTCGGCTGGTTGCCTGCAGCCTTTTGCGGCGCGTCTGCTTCTGCGGCTGGTTTGCGCACCTGCTGTTTCCTCCCAATTCATGAAACATGAATCAGTATTCATGTTTGTGGGTTGAAAGCAAGAAACTTCTTCAAACCGGGCCGAAGAATGCGGCAATTTGGCCCCGTGCACATTTCGATGCCGTACCCATGTTTGCCGTAACCGCGAAAACTTTCCGGCAATCACCTTGGGATATTCTTCGGTTTCTCCGGGAATTGCGCACTTTTTCCGACAAGGGAACAAGGCCGGTTTTCCTTGGCAAACCACGGCAACGGACACTATGGCGATTGGACGCAGCCGGGGTTTTTGACCTTGATCAAGGCCAAAACTTTGATAAGCAGTTTTGAATGGCTATAAGTTAGCTGCTAGTCTGGAATCGGACGGAAAGGTTCCAGGCAGCAAATTGGCCGCGCGGGACGCGAGTTGCGCGGGCAGGAGAGAGGCGCTGGCAAAGGTGCCCGCGATGAGAGGATCCTGAGAATGGACGTGAACGCGTATCTGGAAGAACGCCTGGGCAAACTGCATGACAACGGCAATTACCGTGTGTTTGCAGATCTGGAACGCCAGGCAGGTGCTTTTCCGCGCGCAACCCGTTACCGCGAAGATGGTTCCGTTCAGGACGTGACCGTCTGGTGCTCCAACGACTATCTCGGCATGGGCCAGAACGAAAAGGTCGTGTCCGCGATGCAGGACGTGATCTCCAAATGCGGCGCAGGCGCTGGCGGAACGCGCAACATTTCCGGCACCAACCACTACCATGTTCTTCTGGAGAACGAGCTGGCCGACCTTCACGGCAAGGAAGCTGCTCTGATCTTCACGTCCGGTTATGTTTCCAACTGGGCAGCGCTGGGTACGCTCGCCTCCCAGGTTCCGGGCATGATCGTCTATTCGGACTCGCTCAATCACGCTTCCATGATTGAAGGCATCCGCCACGCCCGCTGCGAAAAGCGCATCTTCAAGCACAACGACTATGAAGACCTGGAACGCCAGATGGCGGCGGACGATCCGGACGCGCCGAAACTGGTAGCATTCGAAAGCGTCTATTCCATGGATGGCGACATCGCGCCGATCAAGGAAATCTGCGACGTTGCCGACAAGTTCGGTGCACTGACCTACCTCGACGAAGTGCATGCCGTCGGCATGTACGGCCCGCGCGGTGGCGGCGTTGCCGAACGCGAAGGCCTGATGGATCGTCTGACCATCATCGAAGGCACGCTCGGCAAGGCCTTCGGCGTGATGGGCGGCTACATCACCGGTTCGAAGACGGTTGTCGACTTTATCCGCTCCTTCGCCTCCGGCTTTATCTTCACCACCGCCCTGCCGCCGGCGCTGGCAGCAGGCGCAGCCGTCTCCATCCGTCACCTGAAGGACAGCCCGTTCGAACGCAAGGCGCACAAGGACCGGGTCGCCCAGGTCCGCGCCGCTCTCGACAAGCGCGGCATCCCGCACATGGAAAACCCGAGCCACATCGTTCCGGTGATGGTGGGTGATGCCAAGAAGTGCAAATGGATCTCTGACATCCTTCTGGACACCTACGGCATCTACGTTCAGCCGATCAACTATCCGACGGTTCCGGTCGGCACGGAGCGCCTGCGCTTCACCCCGACACCGCTGCACACGGCCGAGGACATCGAACACCTCGCCAACGCGATCAACGACCTGTGGTCGCAATGCGCACTGGCCCGCGCTGTCGCGTAAGCTCTGGTTAAAAAGCAGACCCTGCAAAACCCGCTTTCCGATGGAAGGCGGGTTTTTTTGTTTGTTCATTTCCAAGCGTCGTCATCCCAAGGCTCGACCATGGGATCCAAGCCGTTGCACCTCCATACAAAGTGCGTGAACGAGGAAACGCATTGGCATGGATTGCGGGATTAAGCACATCCGAACCTCCATGATTTGTCGTCCCGGATTGTTGCGTCAGCAGCAAGACCGGGACCCAGTACGCCGTGTCGTATGAGACGAAAAACGCAAAGTCTGTGAGTTACTGGATCCCTGCCTGCGCAGGGATGACAAGTTGCGAGTGCTTGAGTGCAAATATTCTGTGGCGAGCGCTTCCCCGGATACGAGTGGGGCAAGCCGCATAATGACATGTGCAAACAACGACAAACTTCGCGACACGACCATCATCCACCCTGCCCTTTTCCCGACCTCGCCCTAGCTACTCTCAAATGCCTTTGCCATGGGGAGACGGTTGCGATGCGGATAATCCTTGCTGTTGTTGTCTGGTGCCTTTTTCTGATCCCCCCAGCCTTTTCCGAAGAACTCGACCTGGAACTGGTGCTCCTGGCCGATGCGACCGGGTCAATCGATGACGAGGAAATCCGCTTCCAGCGCAAGGGCTATGCCGACGCGATCACGGATCCGTCAGTGCTGAATGCCATCGCCAGCAACATTTACGGCAAGATCGTCGTCACCTATGTCGAATGGGCGGACATGCACTCCCAGGATGTTGTCGTGGACTGGACAGTCATCGACGGTCCGGAGAGCGCCCAGCATTTTGCGACGGAACTGATGGCAGCCCCGCGCCGCGCCTACGGCCGCAACGCCATTGGCGCAGCGCTTCTGAAAGGCAAGGAGCTGATCGACGACAATGCCTTTGCGGGCTTGCGCAGGGTGATCGACCTGTCTGCCGACAGCGCCAACAACTGGAACGGCCCGACCATTCCCGAAGCCCGAGATATCGTGGTTTCCTCCGGTATTGTCATCAACGGCCTGGCGGTTCTGTGCCGGCACTGTTCCGGCCGGCCGATTGCCTACGATCTGGAAAAGCGGTTCTACGAGAGCATCATCGGCGGTCCGGCCGCCTTTGTGGTGACTGCCGACAGTCCAGCGACATTTGCCGAAGCAGTGCGCAAGAAACTGATCCTTGAAATCGCCGCCAAACCCGCCGATGCGCAGCGCATCCTGAAGCAATTGGCGGCCTTGCAGTAATCCTCACACGGGCCTTTGACCCGCCCTTTCCAAACGCATTTTCGCCTTTGGCAAATCACGGCTGTCGCACAACCGCGTCATCGCATTATGATTTGAGACGGCAGCTCGCGCTGTCCTAACGTCACAGCGTTCGAGGGGGATACCGTTTCATGACAACCGGCCTGTTGCTTCTGGCGCTGTTTACGGTCTGCTACACGCTGCTGGCCAGGACATTGTCGAAGGGCGTCCTGACAGCGCCGATCCTCTTCATCGGCTTCGGCTACCTGATGGCCCAGACCGGGTTGATGCCCGGAACCGATGCTGAACGCCTTCTGCATATCGTTGCCGAAATGGCTCTCATCGTCCTTCTGTTCCTGGACGCTGCCCAGATCAATCTTCAGGCCTTGCGCCAGCGCCACCAATGGCCCCTGCGCATGCTCGCCCTTGGCCTGCCACTTGCCATTATTATCGGAACCATGGCGGCCATACCGTTTTTGAGCGGCGAACCGCTCATCGTCGCCGCTCTTGCTGCCGCGCTGCTCGCCCCGACCGATGCTGCTCTCGGCCAGGCTGTCATCACCAACAAGGCGGTGCCGGAGCGGGTGCGCCGGGCGCTGACGCTGGAAAGCGGCCTCAATGACGGACTGGCCCTGCCGGCCATCTTGCTGTTCGCTAGCCTTGCCGGAGAAATGATGCAGCCGGGCGCGACAGACTGGCTGATGTTCGGCGCCAAGCAACTGATCCTTGGTCCCCTGGCGGGCGCGGCTATCGGTGCTGCGGGCGGGGTGCTGTTTCTGGCTGCCAAACGCCGGGGCATGACGACAGACACCATCGAAGGCATCGGCGCCATTGCCATGGCTTGCGGCGCTTATCTAGCCGCCGGCGAAATCGGCGGCAACGGCTTCATATCAGCGTTCGTCGCAGGGCTCTTCTTCGGCAACGTCATCAAGGGGCAATGCGCCTTCATCTACGAATTCACCGAAAGCGAAGGCCAGATGCTTTCCTGGGGTGCCTTTTTCCTGATCGGTCTTGCCCTGTTGCCCGATGCCATCGCCCATCTTGATGCCGCCAGCCTTGCGCTCATTCTGGTGAGCCTGTTCGTGGTGCGGCCACTGGCGGTCTGGCTGTCGCTTGCCGGCACGGATGCCGCCCCGCTGACCAAGCTCTTTTTCGGCTGGTTCGGCCCGCGCGGACTGGCAACAGCCCTCTTCGCGCTGCTCGTCGTTGACCAGATCGATCACGCAATCGGCGAACAGCTCCTGAACCTGGCCGTTAACGCTGTCTGGATCAGCGCGGTCCTGCATGGTGTCACAGCCGTGCCTTTTGCCAAATGGTACGCTGCTCACATGTCCGGCAAGGACGGGGCAGCGGAACTCAAGGCCATGCCGCCCATGCGGCCGGAAGTGCCTGCCGACTGAATTTCGACCAACCCAATAGCAAGGGCGCATATCGCCAGTAGCCGGGGGAAGACATGACAAAACAGGTTGTTGCCAAACTCAGCGAATTGCCGGACAGAAAACCGACCTATGCCCTCGTCGCAGATGTTGACCTTGTGGTTGTTCGCTTCGACGACGACATCTCCGTCTTCTACGGCCGCTGCCTGCATCGCGGCGCGCTCATGTCCGATGGCTATGTCAGCGGCAACAACCTCATCTGCGGTGTTCATTACTGGGATTACCGGCTCGACAGCGGCGTCTCCGAATACAACAACTCCGAGGCCCTGCCGAAATTCAAGAGCTGGGTGGAAGGCGACGATATCCTGGTCGACGAGGACGAGGTCGCCGCCTGGGCCCGGGAGCATCCGCAGCCGTTCAACCGCAACAGCTACCTCGGCCTTTATGCCGACACCAGCCACGGCACCGAGGAAGAACCTTACAACGGCCTGATCCAGCAATACGCCCGCGACGGTCTTAAAAAGACAGGTCATCACGGCCGCGTCGACGCCATGGGCGTGCCTCGCAACCAGCTGCCCGACTGGGACGATATCCAGATCCTGACGGCCCAACTGCAGAAATTCCCGCTTCTGGAGGACGAACCGGTCGGCACGGACGTTGTTGTCGGGCCGAACGCGCAGAAACCGCTGAAACTGAAGATCCCGTTGCTGGTCTCCGACATGAGCTTTGGCGCCCTTTCGGAGCCGGCCAAGATTGCCCTTGCCAGAGGCGCAGACCTTGCCGGAACCGGCATCTGCTCTGGCGAAGGCGGCATGCTACCGGAAGAACAACAGGCCAATTCAAGGTATTTCTATGAACTTGCCTCGGCCCGTTTCGGTTTTGCGTGGGACAAGCTCGACAAGGTTCAGGCGTTTCACTTCAAGGGCGGTCAGGGGGCCAAGACCGGCACGGGTGGTCATCTGCCGGGTGCCAAGGTCAAGGGCAAGATTGCCGAGGTCCGCGGCTTGAAGGAAGGCGAAGACGCGATCTCGCCGCCCCGCTTTCCGGACTGGACAGATCGATCTCAGATAAAGGATTTCGCCGACGAGGTCCGCACCCGCACCGGCGGCATCCCGATCGGTTACAAGCTGTCGGCCCAGCACGTCGAAAAGGATATCGACGCGGCGCTGGAGCTGGGTGTCGACTACATTATCCTTGATGGCCGTGGCGGCGGCACCGGGGCAGCACCGATCATCTTCCGCGACAACATCTCCGTTCCGACCATTCCCGCGCTTGCCCGCGCCCGGCGGCACCTCGACACGTCGGAACGGCCGGACATCACGTTGATCATCACAGGCGGCCTGCGCAAACCGGCCGATTTCATCAAGGCCCTGGCGCTCGGTGCCGACGCGGTGGCGCTTTCCAATTCGGCCATGCAGGCCATCGGCTGTATCGCCATGCGAGCCTGCCACACCAACAATTGCCCGGTTGGGATCGCCACCCAGAAACCGCATCTGGTCAATCGACTGGAAATCGAGAAATCCGCCCGCCAGCTGACCAACTTCTTCGAAGCATCGGTTGAACTGATGCAGGTGATGGCAAGGGCCTGCGGTCATTCGCACCTGAGCCAGTTCACCCTGGAAGACCTGACGACCTGGAAACGGGAAATGGCCGAGCTATCCGGCGTTGCCTATGGCGGCATCGCGTGACCGATCGCGACGTTTAAGGGAGGAAGACCAATGGACGCTCAGAATCTCGACTGGATCAAGGTTGGGCACGTCAACGACCTGCCCGAAGGCCGGGTGAAAACGGTCACGGCCCGCACAACCTCGATATGCCTGTCGCATTTCGAAGGCCAGTGGGCGGCGATGGACAATCATTGCCCGCATCAGCGCGGCCCGCTCGGGGAAGGTTCCATCGAGAAGGGGTCGGACGGAAAATGCTGGATCCGTTGCCCCTGGCACGGCTGGGACTTCGATCCGCTGACGGGCACGCCTCCCGGCGGTCACGAGGACAGTGGCCAGAAGCTCTATCCCCTCAGGATCGACGGCGACGAGATCTTCATCGGACTGGAACCGGAGCCGCCCCACGAACGCACGGTGACAGACGTCATGGCCGAAACCATGGTCAACTGGGGCGTCAAGCGCGTCTTCGGCATGGTCGGCCATTCCAACCTCGGCCTTGCCGATGCCATCCGCCGTCAGGTCGACAAGGGCACATTGGGCTATGTCGGCATTCGCCACGAAGGCGCCGCCGCCTTCGCCGCCTCCGCCTATGGCAAGCTGACCGGCAAACCGGCGGCCTGCCTCACCATTGCCGGACCCGGCGCAACCAATCTTCTGACCGGCCTCTGGGACGCCAAGGTCGACCGGTCACCGGTTCTGGCCCTCACCGGCCAGGTGCAGACCCAGGTGTTCGGCCCGGGGGCCTTTCAGGACATTGATCTCAAATCCGCGTTCGAAGCCGTCTCGAAGTTTTCCCAGCCGGTACTCAGCACCTCCAACCATGCCGAGCTGATGTCGCTGGCCTTGAAAACCGCGCTGGTGGAACGGGATGTCGCCAATCTCATTTTCCCCGACGACGTCCAGACCAATCCGAGCAGCAGGGAGGCAGGCAAACCCGAAGGCCGCCTCGGCGGAACCGGCATCACGCCCTCGGGCGAGGACCTCGCAAAGGCCGTTGAGATGATCAACGCAGCGAAACGCCCGGTCATTGTGCTTGGCTACGGCGCCAAGAATGTTCGCGACAAGGTCGTCGCGCTTGCCGAAAAGCTCGGCGCACCGGTCCTGACCACTTTCAAGGGCAAGGGCCTGATCCCGGACACCCACCCGCTGGCAGCCGGTGTTCTTGGCCGCTCCGGGACGCCCATTGCAAGCTGGTTCATGAACGAGGCGGATCTGATCGTCTCGCTCGGGTCTTCCTTTGCCAACCACACAGGCATCGCCCCCTACAAGACCATCATCCAGGTGGATTTCGAGCGCATGCAGCTCGGCAAGTTTCATCCCGTGACTCTGCCTGTCTGGGGCGAGATCGGCACCTTCTGCGAAGCCATTGTCGATCAGGTACTGAAACCGGCAGATGCCCCCGACCAGGCGAGCGAGCTGGTGGAACGCTGGACAATCTGGCGTGCGGAAAAGGACCTTCGTCTTTCCGAGGACGGCGGCAGGGGCATTCACTCGGCGGCCGTTTTCAAGGCTTTGAGCGATCTGTGCCCACCGGACGCGATCATCCCGGTCGACGTCGGCAACAACACCTATTCCTTCGGTCGGTATTTTGAGCCTTGCGGACAGCGCATCCTGATGTCCGGCTATCTCGGCTCCATCGGCTTCAGCCTGCCCGCGGCCCTGGGCGCCTGGAGCGCGACCCAGGACTTCGAGGAATTCCGGGGCCGCAAGGTGATCTCGATTTCCGGTGACGGAGGTTTTGGACAATACGCCATGGAGTTCACCACGGCCGTCAAATACGGAATGGATATAACCCATATCCTTTTGAACAATTCCGAGCTCGGCAAGATCTCCAAGGAGCAGCGCTCGGGCGAATGGCCGGTCTGGGAAACGAACCTCACCAACCCGTCCTTCGCCGCTTTCGCGCGCCTGTGCGGTGGTCATGGCCACCGGGTGACCGACCCCGCCGAGCTGAAAGACGCCATCGCCGACGCGATCGCCCACGACGGTCCGTCACTGGTGGAGATCATCACGGATGCGGATCTGGTGTGATGGAAACCGTGACAAGGTCTCAATCGCTCCTTTTACGCGGCAAGGCCACTCGTGCAACACCTCCTCCTCCGTCATCCCATGGCTCGACCATGGGATCCATGCCATTGCGGTTCGACATGACGGACCTCGCTCAAGGCACGGAAACGGCATGGATTGCAGGGTCGAGCCCTGCAATGACGGGGTGAGAAAAGAAGAGAGGCCAACTCGAACCGGAAGACTTGAAGAGACCGTTGGCAACGCTTCGTAATGAGCTAAGCTGACACCAATCACATCCAGACCTGGCGGGGGTCCACTTGCAAACAGCAGCCATTCTGATCGACATCGGAAAATACTATCTCATGGCCGGCGGGCTGGTCGCGGCACTCTTTCTTGTCATCGGCATCGACCGGGTGGAGCCATCCGCACGCGGGTCTCATGTCTTCCGGCCCTTGCTCATTCCAGGTATCTGCCTGATCTGGCCGCTGGTGCTCTATCGCTGGTACGTGCTTGAAAAGCATGGGGAGGCTGGCCGGTGAAACGTGCACATCGCAAGGCGCATGCCCGTATCTGGACCGTCCTCGGCCTGCTCCTGCCGCTGGTCTTCTTCACCATCCTGGCGATGCGCCAGTCGCCCCCCGCAGACAGACCGGCTGTGCTGATTGAAGCTCCGGTGGAAAGCTCCGCGGAGGCAAGCCAATGAGCGTGCAATACACACCGGTGATCTGGAATCGCAACAAGATGGTCTATGATGCCATCCTGCTGATTGCCGTCGCACTTTATCTTTATGTCTTCATTCGTGTCGGGCCGTTCCATGAGGATATTACCCGGCCAATCGACGGTGCCATCCTGAGGATGCGTGCCTTCGGCAGTTGTGCCTTCCTGATGCTGACGGTGATCCTGTGCATCGGGCCGCTGGCCCGGCTCGACCGGCGCTTTTTGCCATTGCTTTACAATCGCCGCCATTTCGGCGTGATGACCGCCGGTATTGCGGCTGTCCACGCCAACTATGTACTTGGCTGGTATTTCAACTTCTCCCCGACCGACAGCTATGTCGCGTTACTGTCGTCCAACACAAGCTACGGGCAGGTGATCGGCTTTCCCTTCGAGGCTTTCGGTATCGCTGCTCTCCTGATCCTGTTCGCACTGGCTGCCACCAGCCATGATTTCTGGCTCAGCTTTCTGGGAGCGCCGATCTGGAAGGCGCTGCACATGTTCATCTATGCCGCCTACGCCTTCGTAGTGTTGCATGTCGCGCTCGGCGCGCTGCAAGGCCCGTCCGATCCCATCTTCACCAGCATGGTTGCGGCAAGCGTTGTCATGGTCTGCGGTCTTCACTTTGCAAGCGGACGCCTGGAGGCCAATCGGGAAAAAGGCGATGCCACGGCAAAGGCTTCCCTGGAAGAAGCCGGCTGGGTCGTTGCAGGTGAGGTGGACGAAATCGACGACAAATGCGCCAAGGTCGTGACCCTGAGCGAAGAGGAGCGTGTCGCCATCTTCAAGTATGACGGCAAGCTGTCGGCGGTCACCAATGTCTGCGCCCACCAGAACGGCCCGCTTGGCGAAGGCAAGGTGCTGTGGGGCTGCATCACCTGCCCCTGGCACGGGTATCAATACAATCTGGCCGACGGCCGAGCGCCCGCGCCCTTCACCGAGAAGATCGCCACCTACAAGCTGAAGCTGGTCGGCTCCACCGTCCTTCTCGATCCCAACGCTCTGCCACCCGGCACCTATGTCGAGCCGGTGGTGATCGGAGGTGCGCCATGAGCTGGAAACAAACCAATGCGGCTCCGTTTTTCGTCGGCTATCTCAACAAGGTGCCGAAGCCACTGGTGGCCTTTCTCGGGGTCTTCTCCCTGTGTTTTGTCGCGGGACTGGGCCTTGCAGCCTTCGCCCTGTCCACCACCCAGAACGATCCGGGCAGCGGCACGTTTCAGTGGGGCAACAGGTTCGAGCAAACAGGCCTGTTTGAACTCCGGCCCTATCCGGTGTTCCGCATTCCGGCTGATGGCGACACCCCTGCCCGCACCTACATGCTGGCAGGCCAGGGCAAACGCGGTGTCTTTGAACAGGCAGAAGCCAATCGCGAGATGCCGGTGACCTTGCGTGGAGTGCCGGTCAACCGCGGCGATCTGACAATGATCCAGGTGGGACAGGTAGAACCTGCAACGGAGGATACACCCGGCTTCACCCCATCCGAACCCGTCTCGCTCGGCCGCTGGAAACTGACCGGTGAAATCTGCGACGGCAAGTGCTATGCGGGCGCCATGCGCCCGGGCCGGGGCCTTGCGCACAAGGCCTGCGCGGACCTCTGCCTGACCGGCGGCATTCCGCCGGTCTTCGTCTCGTCCGGACCGGTCGAGGGACGCAATTTCTTTCTCATGGCCGGCAAGGACGGCCAGCTTCTTGGCGAGGCGATCAATCCGCTGCTGGCGCTTTACATCGAGGTCGAAGGCGAGGTCGAACAGCTGGACGACCTGATGGTGTTCAAGGCAGACCTTCTGACCGCAAGGGTGCTGAAATGAGCGATCAGCCGCAAAAGCCTCTCTGGCTGACCATCGTGATCTCGCTGGTGATGACAGCACTCCTCGCCGGGATTGCCTGGGCTGTGTGGACCTACGCCAACAGCAGCGTCCAGAATTTTGCCCCCGGCACGTTGCTGCGCGACCTCCGCTTCTTCGTCGGCCTGCTCGCCGTGTTCCTGGTTTTGAGCATCCTGGACCGGATCATTGAATTCGTGAAGGCGAAGCTGGGCGGCGGACACTGAGGAAACGGTCAGGATGGCCGTCCCAAAAAGCCAAGTTTGTGCACCTCAGCCCTTCACCAGGTTCCGCAGCAGGCTGTTGAACTTGTCCGGCTCTTCCATGTGCGGCGCGTGGCCTGATGCTTCAAAGCCATGGAAATGGAATTCCGGAACATTGTCCGCGTGCCAGCGATGGACACCCGGGCCGTAAAGCTGGCTGCGCAGACCCGCCACCAGATGAAACGGCACGGGAAAGGCTTTCAAAAGCGGGCGGAAATCCTGCGCGGTCAGTGACGACCACATCGGCTTCAAGAGCACAGGATCGGCTGCAGCAATCTCTTTGCGGGCTAGCTCCGCAACGCACTCCGGCACGGGCAGGCCTTCGGCGAACAGTCGTCTCGCGATCCGGGCCGGCAGTTTGGCCCAATCCGCCACAATGGCATTCAGGAAATGGTCGTTGAGTTCGGCATTGAGGCCGTTCAGCGTTCCGTTCTGCCAGTCGGGGTCGTTCAGAACCTTCGGCGTCATGTCAATGGCAACGAACTGCGAGATCCGGTCCGCGCCGTGCCGCTCAATCATTGCATAGGAAACCAACGCACCCATCGACCAACCGCAGAGGATTACTTCAGTTAGTTCGCGCTCGGCCAAAGCCGCATGAACTGCATCGGCTGCTGCCTCGATGGTCAATGGCAACCGGCCCGCTGTTTTGCCGTGGCCCGGCAGATCCGGAACAATGCAACGGGCGTCAGTTTTCAGAGCCCCGATCTGGCCTTCGAAGAACCGGCCCGGACAAGACCAGCCGTGGATCAGCACCAGCGGTCTGCCCGTTCCCTCGTCGCGGATATGCAACATATTCCCGCTCACGCACGCCCCGCCCGTAGCCGTCCGACAATGCCCGTCGGGAAAAAATAGACCGACAGAATGAAGAGAACACCCAGCCACAACAGCCAGCGTTCCGGCGCCACCAGCGTCGAGAACACCGGCACCGCGCTGGTTGCTTCTGCAGCAACACCCATCAGGTTTTGCAGATAGGTCTGCGCCAGAATGAACAGGGTTGCCCCGAGCACGGCCCCGTAAAGCGTGCCCATGCCCCCTATCACGACCATCAGCAGAATGTCGATCATGATCTCCATGGAGAGCGTTGTTGCCGGGCCGGTGTAACGCAGCCAGATGGCCAGGAGCGAGCCTGCAAGCGCTGCCATGACTGCCGACAGAACGGTGGCCGTGGTGCGATACCAGACCACGCGGTAACCGATCGCCTCCGCCCGGAAGGCATTGTCGCGAACCGCCTTCAGCGTGCGGCCGAACGGCGAGTTGACGATGCGCAGCATGACCAGGAACAGGATCGCGGCGGCGAAGAACACCAGGTAATAGGCCAGGACCTTGCCATTGATGCTGACGTCGAACACCTTCGCCTTGATAAGCTTGAAGGCGGGTGTCAGCTCGCGCGGGATCTTGTAGTTGAGCCCGTCCTCACCGCCTGTCAGCCAGGACATCTGCGACACCAGCACGGCAAAGGCGCTTGCGACCGCCAGCGTCACCATGGCGAAGAAGATCGCCTTCACCCGAAGCGAGAACAGCCCGATGGCCAGCGCGAACAGAGCCGCAACCCCGGCACCCGCCGCCGTGCCCCAGACCAGCGAACCGTAGTTCGGCCCGGTGGTCGACAAGGCAAGCGCGGTCCCATAAGCGCCAATGCCGAAGAACATGGTGTGGGCGAAGGAAACGATACCGGCATAGCCCAGCAGCAGGTCGTAACTTGCCACCAGCACGATGAAGATGCAGATCCGTGCGGCCGTCTCCAGTGACTTGGTGCCGGGAAAGAGAAACGGTGCAAAGGCGAGCGAGATCAACACGATCAGCAGCAGCGCAGTCAGAAGGCCGCTGCGCGGCGTGTCGCCGGAAAGAAGTCTGGTCAACATTATCTTGTTCCGTCCCTACTTCGCCTTGACCACCGGATAAAGGCCCTGCGGCCGCCACATCAGCACCACGACCATCAGCGCGATGGTCGAGATCAACGCCACCTTCGGCGCCAAAAAAGCTGTGTAGTTTGCAAGCAGTCCCACCAGCATGGCGCCGATGAAACAGCCCTCGACCGAGCCAAGGCCGCCGATGATCACCACGATGAACACCAGAACCATGATCTCCGAGCCCATGTGTGCGGTAATCGTTTCCTGATAGAGGCCCCACATGACGCCCCCGAGCCCGGCCAGCGCCGATCCGGTCATGAACACGATCAGGAACAGCCGGCGGATGCGGTAGCCGAGCGCTTCCACCATCTCGCCGTTCTCCACCCCGGCGCGCACCAGCAGACCGATCTTGGTGTTCTTCAGGATATGGCGCATGCCGATGAACAGCGCGAGGCCGATGCCGACCGCCACCAGGCGGTATTTCTCGATGGCTGCTTCGCCGATCACCAGCGATCCCTGCAAGGCTTCCGGGCGGGACATATGCAGCTCGTCCGGCCCCCAAACCACGTAGATCATCTGCTGGGCCACGATCAGCCCGCCCATGGTGACAAGGATCTGCTTCAGATGTTCGCCGTAGACCGGCATCACGATCACCCGCTCGAAGGCAAGACCGAGAAGACCGGTCACGAGCATGGCCGCAAGGATGGCAATCAGCACGGCGGAGAGATTCATGAAGACGCTTGGCGAAGCCGTCCAGCCGGCCAGCCAGGCCAAAACCGTGAAGCCGACGAAGGCGCCGACGGCAACAAAGGCGCCATGGCCGAAGTTGATCACGTCCATCAGCCCGAAGACCACTGTCAATCCCGACGCCATGATGAAGATCATCATGCCCATGGCCAGCCCGGCCACCGTCAGTGTCAGCCAGCTCGCCGGATTGCCGATGGCAATGAGCCCGACGGCAGCCAGCACCGGCACCAGCAGCACCGGCAGTTTCTGGGCAAGCTGTTCCTTCAGCGGGATTTTCTCGATCCGCGGTTTGATCGCCGTCTCGCTCATTGATGCGCCTCCAGGCTCAGCCCCATGAGTTTTTCCTGCAAGGCGACATCCGCCACCAGTTCGTCCATGCGGCCGGAATGAATGATGCGGCCATCATCCATCACCGCGACCGTGTCGCCGATGCCGGACGCCATGGCGAAATTCTGCTCCACCAGCAGGATGGTGGTATCGGTTTCCTTCAGTTCCTTCAGCGCATCGGTCATCGCCTTGATGATCGCCGGCGCGAGGCCTTTCGTCGGCTCGTCGATCAGGATCAGCCGGCGCGGCTCGATGATCGCCCGCGCCACGGACAGCATCTGCTTCTGACCACCGGACAGCGTTCCTGCGGAGGAATTCCAGAAGCTGCCGATCGGCGGAAACAGCTCCTTGATCCAGGCAAGGCGCTTTTGGTCCATCGGCCCGTTGGCAGCGGCCAGGATCATGTTTTCGGCAACTGTCAGATCGGTGAAGATGCCCATGTCTTCCGGCACAAAGGCAATTCCCCTGCGGGAAATTTCAGGCGTCGACAGTTTGGTGATGACATGATCGCCAAACCGGATATCGCCCTGGCTGGCCGTCCAAAGCCCCATGATGGTGCGTAACGTTGTGGTCTTGCCTGCGCCGTTACGGCCGAGCAGAACGGTCACCCCGCCTTCAGGCACCGCGAGGTCCACACCCTGCAGGATGTGGTAAGGGCCGATATGGGTGTGCACTCCGGAAAGGGTGAGCAGATTTTCCGCCATCACGCAGCCTCCCCGGAGGAAGCCGGTGCCTTGCCGAGATAAGCCTCCTGCACGATCGGCAGGGCAATCACTTCCGAGGGTTCTCCATCGGCCACCAGCGCCCCGTTGTGCAGAACGATGATGCGGTCGGCCAGGGTGCGAATGACATCCATCTTGTGCTCCACCAGCAGGATCGTCCGGTCCATGTCGCTCTTCAGTTTCTGGATCAGCTCCAGGATCACCGGCACTTCGTCGACGCTCATTCCGGCGGTCGGCTCGTCGAACATGAGCACCTGGGGCCCAAGCGCGATCAGCAGCGCCACCTCAAGCTTGCGCTGGTCACCATGGGGCAGAGCGGAAACGGTCTGGTCGGCCTGATCGATCAGCCGAACCTCCGCCAGCACGTGGTCTGCCCGCTCCAGAAGTTCCACATGGCTTTCTGCAACGGTGAAGAGATCGAACCCCTTGCGTGCCTTCGCCTGCGCTACAAGGCGCACGTTTTCGCGCACGCTCAGGGTCGGAAAGAGATTGGTCAGCTGGAACGCCCGGCCGATCCCCCTGTCCGTGCGTTCCGGCACCGACAGTTTGGTGATGGTCTCGCCGTTGAGCAGCACAGCCCCGGAGGTCGCTGCCAGCTGACCGGAGATCAGGTTGAAATAGGTGGTCTTGCCCGCACCGTTCGGCCCAACGATCGCCGTCAGGGTGCCTCGCTCGAAGGCGCAGGAAACGTGATCGACCGCCACATGACCGCCGAAGCGAATGGTCAGGTCCCTCGTTTCCAGAATCGGGTGTTCCTTGGCCACGATGCGCGTTCCCAGGCTTGAATTGTCGCGAAAACTGTATCGGATGAGTGCCCGGCCGGACGGATTTCACACCAGCCGGGCAAACTTAAGGGTCTTGGGGCCACGCGGGCGAAGCTGAAGGCTCCGCCGCGTCTTCATTCGGCTTACTGGTTGCGCACCGGGATGTTCATGTCCTCGATTGTCAACTCGCGCACCAGCTCCGGGATGCCCCATTCGACATCCGGGTCGACCTTGATCTTGAAGTGATACATCGACTGCAGAGCCTGGTGATCTTCCGCCCGGAACATCATCTTGCCCTTTGGCGTTTCGAACTCCATGCCTTCCATGGCAGTGATCAGGTCTTCGGTCTCCGTGGACCCGGCCTTGCGGATCGCCTCGACAATGGCAATGCCGGAAGACATGCCACCCGCGGTGAAGAAGTCCGGCGGCGCATTGAAGCGCTTCTGGTGTTCGGCCACCAGCCAGTCGTTCACCGGATTCTTCGGGATTTCGTAATAGTAGTAGGTCGCGCCTTCCATGCCCGGCAGTTCCTTGTAGGCCGCCATGGCCGCCAGGATGTTGCCGCCCGTGGCGATCTCGACACCAAAGCGCTCCGGCTCCATTGCCTTGATCTTGCTGATCGGATTGCCGCCACCGGCCCAGATCACGAACAGGAACTTGCGGCCCGGCTCATCCTTCAGGGCATCAAAGACGCGCTGCGCGTTGGCTGTGAAATCCTTGGTATCGGTCGGCGCATATTCCTCGAACACCAATTTGGCACCCGTGCCTTCCAGCGCTTCCTTGAAGGCGGCGACGCCGTCACGGCCGAAGGCATAGTCCTGTGCAAGCGTCGCGATGGAGACGCCTTCCTGCCCCAGTGCGACAGCGTTGGCGATCGCGTCCTGGGACGAGTTCCGCGCGGTGCGGAAGATGTAGCGGTTCCAGTTCTCGCCGGTGATGCTGTCGGCAACCGCCGGCTCCACCAGAAGCACCTTCTCGTATTCTTCGGCGACCGGCAGCATGGCCAGCGCAACGCCGGAGGAGACAGGACCGACGGCGATATCGACTTCATCGTCACCATAGGCTTCCGCCAGCGCGGCCTTGCCGATATCCGGCTTCAGCTGAGTGTCCTTCTCGATGACCACGATCTTGCGGCCGTCGATTTCCATGGTGCCGTCGGTGGCATATTCGAGACCCATCATCAGGCCGGTATGCGACTGTTTCGCATAGGCCTCCAGGGCACCGGTCTTGCCGTAAACATGGGCGATCTTGATATCGTCGGCCTGGGCACCGGCAATCCCGGCCGCCGCCACGCTGATGCCAGCCAGAAGCGGCACGGCCCAGCGGAAAACGCGTTTCGTCATGAATTCTCCTCCCGTTGCGCGAAAGGCCGGCAAACCTGCACGGCCGCTCCCACGGCCTCCACAGGGTAACATCATCGCCTGACGCTGGAATATATGACACATGAATCAGTATTCATGTCAAGGCAAGATACGTGTTCGAAGTGGCCGCCTTTCCGGGCGGGTCGTCAGTTAGCGTAACACGAGCTCATGACAGATGAATGCAACCCGGTCCTGCAAAGACACAGCACCAAGAGCGGCAGCGCAATGCCTGACAGTCATGTGATAATGGCTGTCTGAAGGATTATGATGACAGAGGGAAAAGATCGGCCCTGACAGGAGAGCCGCCAAAATCGGCAAGAAAACAGACCCGCCCACCAGACGAATGCAATGCAAGCGACCCGCGGACCAGATGCCCTGCGTCCCGGCATAAGTGGAAAGGCGTTCTCAGCTCCCTGCGCAATCCGGTTGCCAGCCCCTCGGGAACGTCACCATCTACGGCTGTCCACCGTCATTCCGAACAAGCGCAGCATAAGCTGCGTGCAGATCCGGAATCCAGCGCATCTGCGTGAGTGTAGCGAACTCTTTTTCGTACGAGGAGACGCGCCAATGGCACGGCTGATAGCCTGATTCCGGTTCGGCATTGTCTCACTTGTCCAAAACCACGTGCGGAAGGTGGGCCGCCTGGACAAGTCGCCTCGGCGAGACTACCTCAGCCGCTGTTCCGTCTTCGCATCGAAGAACAACGCCGAAGCCGGATCGAAGTCGATGGCGACAAGGCCATCTGAAACTGGCGCATCCTCACCCTTGGTTTCCACGATCACGCGCTCGCCCGTCGGGCAGATGAGATAGGAATAGGCGACGCCGCCGAGTTGCTCGCACAGATCGACCTTCGCCCCTTCCTGCGCAGGCGAGACTTTCAGATGCTGCGGGCGCAGACCGACCAGCACCTTTTCACCCTTGGCGGGCAGCGCGACCGATGTCGGCACGGCAACACCGCCGAACGCAGCGACACTGACCTCGCCCTCCCCGGCAATACCTTCCACGAAATTCATACTGGGCGAGCCGATGAAGCCGGCAACGAACCTGTTGTCCGGATCGGAATAGAGCTGCATCGGCGAGCCGACCTGCTCGATATTGCCACCGCGCAGAACCACGATCTTGTCTGCCAGCGTCATCGCCTCGACCTGGTCGTGCGTCACGTAGATCATCGTCGCGCCGATATCCTTGTGCAGGCGGGCGATTTCAACGCGCATGTCAACACGCAGCTCGGCATCCAAGTTGGAGAGCGGTTCGTCGAACAGAAACACCTCCGGTCCGCGCACGATGGCCCGGCCAATGGCGACGCGCTGGCGCTGCCCGCCGGAAAGCGCCTTCGGCTTGCGCTTCAGATAAGGGTCCAGCTTCAGGATGCGACTGGCCTCGGCAACCTTGGACTGGATCTCGGCCTTCGGATGACCGTTCATCTTCAGCCCGAAGCCCATGTTCTCCTCAACCGTCATATGCGGGTAAAGCGCATAGGTCTGAAACACCATGGCAACGCCCCGTTCCGCCGGATCTGTCTTGGTCACATCACGGCCACCGATCTCGATCCTGCCGTCGGTCGTTTCCTCCAGCCCGGCGATCATGCGCAGAAGGGTGGACTTGCCACAGCCGGACGGACCGACAAAAACGCAGAATTCGCCATGCTCGATCTGAAGGTCCACTCCGTGGATGACTTCCAGGTCGCCATATTTCTTGACGGCTTTTGTCAGTGTGACGCCAGACATGTAATTCTCTCTCCCTTGGGATTCTTGTTAGGCAGGGAACTGCCAGTCCTCGACCGCCGCCGCGATCTTCGAGGCCGCATCCAGCAGTGCGGGCCGTGATTCCAGAAGCTGTTCAAGGCTCTTGCGCTGCGTGGACGTGGTAACGGAAAGCGCTCCAACCGGGCGCCCCTTGGACGACAGGATCGGCGCTGCAATGCAGATGATGCCGGGCTCGTGTTCCTCGCGGTCGTAGGACAGCCCCTCTTCGCGGATCTTTTCCAGGTCCGCACGCAGTTCAGCTTCGCTGGCCAGCGTTGCCGGGGTGTAGCGATAGAACGACTGCTTCTTCAAAACGTGATCGAGTTCAGCAGGCTCCAGAAAGGCCATCAGGGCCTTGCCGACCCCGGTGCAATAGGCCGGACCAACCTTGCCGGCCTGCGAAAACATGTCGATGGCATTGGTCGGATTGCGCTTGTCGACATAAAGCACCTGCCCGCTGTCGAGCTGTGCCAGGTGAACCGTTTCGCCGACAGCTTCCGACAAGGCGCCTACGAAGGGACGCGCAATCGGCGCGATGGAACTTTGCCGCCAGGCCGCATGTGCCAGCCGCACCAGGCGGATACCCAGCGAATAGGTCTGCTGGCGCTCGTCGTAGGCCAGCATGCCCTGGCTCACCAGCGTCTGCAGCAGCCGGTACAGCGTCGCCTTGGGATGAGTGCTTTCAGACAGCAGTTCGGAAAAGCGCACAGGCCGGCCCACAGCCGCAACCTTGTCCAGCACTTCCAGCGCCTTGCCGACCGTGCCGTCACCTGTCGATGACCCCGCCTGTTTGTTCATCAGCTCCTCCTTCGGCCCGTTTCTTGTCGTCGAGCCTGTTGACAACTTATCGCCATCGCATCAAAGTATCAATATACAAAACTAAGTTTCACATAATGGAACCAAAAGGGAGGACACCATGCGTTCCATGCTGAAAACGTCCGTAGCGGCATTTGCCATGTTGGCAGCCGTGATGGGCGCAGCTTCTGCTGACGGCCTGACAGGCAATCTGAAAATCTTTCTCGACACATCGAACCCGGCGCCGCGTGCGACCATGGAAGAGATGATCGCTCAGTTCCAGGAGAAGAACCCGGAGCTGAACATCGAGACGACGGTGATTGACCGGGAAGCCTACAAGACCCAGATCCGCAACTTCCTGACGGCAAATGCGCCGGACGTTGCCACCTGGTACGCAGCCAACCGCATGCGGCCTTACGTGGAGGCCGGCCTTTTCGAGGACGTGTCCGACCTTTGGGCGGAACCGGCAATTGCCGACAACCTCGCCTCTACCAAGGGTGCGATGACCATCGACGGCAAGCAGTGGGGCGTGCCCTACACCTACTATCAGTGGGGTGTTTACTACCGCAAAGACATCTTCGACGAGCTTGGCCTGTCCGAACCCACTACCTGGGAAGAGGAAAAGGCGAACTGCCAGAAGATCATCGATGCCGGCAAGAAGTGCTACACGATCGGCACCAAGTTCCTCTGGACCGCAGGTGGCTGGTTCGACTACCTGAACATGCGCACCAACGGCTTCGACTTCCACATGGACCTGCTCACGGGCAAGGCGTCCTGGAAGTCCGACGAAGTCCGCAAGACCTTCGCCAACTGGCGCGAGCTCATCGACATGGGCGCCTTCATCGACAACCATCAGACCTACTCCTGGCAGGAAGCTCTGCCGTTCATGGTCAAGGGCGATGCAGCCGCTTACCTGATGGGCAACTTCGCCGTGGCACCGCTGCGCGAAGCCGGTCTTTCCGATGACCAGATCGATTTCTACCAGTTCGTGGAAATCACGCCGGGCATCGCCAAGGCGGAAGACGCGCCGACCGATACCTTCCACATTCCGGCCAATGCCGAGAACAAGGAAAACGCGCGCGAATTCCTGAAGTTCGCGGTCTCGCCGGACGTCCAGACCTGGATCAACGACGGCAAGCACCTCGGCCAGCTCCCGGTGAACGCCAAGTCGTCCGTGGACCAGGACAAGTTCCTGGAACAGGGCTTTGAGATGCTGTCCACGAACTCTCCGGGCGGCGTTGCCCAGTTCTTCGACCGCGATGCCCCGGCTGAAATGGCAAAGGTTGCCATGGAAGGCCTGCAGGAATTCATGGTCAAGCCGGACAACCTGGACAAGATCCTGGACCGTTTGGACCGCGCCCAACAGCGTATCTACAAATAAGGTCTGCCTTCGCATGACCGGACAGGGGGCAACCGCTCCCTGTCCTCTTTTCCGGTATACGCCGACGACTCACGAAGAGTTCCGAAAATGGCCCAAGCATCCGTCGCCGAGACCCGCCAGAGTTCCTGGTGGCATCGCAACCAGCAGCAGTTGACACCCTGGCTATTCCTGGCTCCCGGGATCCTGTTCTTCCTGTTCTATGTGATCTTTCCGATTTTCCAGTCGTTCAACCTGTCGCTCTACGAGTGGGACGGTTTGGGCCAGGCGGAATATGTCGGGCTCTACAATTACGAGGAACTCTACTGGGATGACGCGTTCTACACCTCGCTGAAGAACAACGTCATCTGGCTGCTGCTCTATCTGCTTGCCATTCCGGCCGGTCTGTTCATCGCGCTGTTCCTGAACCAGACCGTCACCGGCATCCGGCTCTATAAATCCCTGTTCTTCTTTCCCTTCGTGATTTCCCAGGTCGTCGTCGGCCTGGTGTTCACCTGGTTCTACGACCCGACATTCGGCATCCTCAACGTTCTGCTCGGCGCAGTCGGCCTGCCGCCGCTCAACGTGCTGGGGGACGAGAACTGGGTCACCGTGGGCATCATCGTCGCGGGCCTCTGGCCCCAGACGGCCTATTGCATGATCCTCTATCTCACCGGCCTCAACGCGGTTGATCCGGAGCAGATCGAGGCCGGACGCCTCGACGGCGCCAAGGGCTGGCGCATGCTCTGGTACATCATCGTGCCGCAGCTTCGCCCGGCCACCTTCATCGCCTTCGTCGTCACCATCATCGGCGCTTTGCGCTCTTTCGACCTGATTTCGGTCATGACCAACGGCGGGCCCTTCGGCGCCAGCCGGGTGCTCAGCTTCTACATGTTCGAGGTCGCACTCTCCGAATACGGCTTCCGCATGGGCTACGGCGCGGCCATTGCCGTGGTGCTGTTCCTGATCATGCTGGCCTTCATCGCCTACTTCCTCTGGTCGATGTACAAAGAAGAAAAGGCGCGCTGACATGTTCCCGACACCGATCGAACGCACGTCCCGCCCCTGGCAGATCACCTATCAGACGCTGCTTCCGCTGGCGCTGATCCTGTGGCTGCTGCCGCTGATCGCGGTCGCCATCTTTTCGGTCAAGCCGGATTCGGATTTTGCCAACGCCAACTACTGGGGCTGGCCGTCATCCTTCGAAGGCTTCACCAACTACGCGCTGGTTTTCACCGGCTCGGACATGCCGCAGTATTTGCTGAACTCGTTCAAGATCACCATTCCAACGGTAATCGGCGCGGTTGGCCTCTCGTGCATGACCGGCTTCGCCCTCGGCATCTACAAGTTCAAGGCCAATATCTGGCTCTTCTTCATGTTCGTGGCGGGCAACTTCGTGCCGTTCCAGATCCTGATGGTGCCGGTGCGTGACCTGACCCTGCAGATGGGCCTCTACAACACCATCACCGGCCTGGTTCTGTTCCACATCGCCTTCCAGACCGGCTTCTGCACACTCTTCATGCGCAACTTCATCCGTGCCCTGCCGTTTGAGCTGATAGAGGCCGCGCGCGTTGAGGGCGTCTCCGAATGGCGGATCTTCTGGTACGTGGTGCTACCGCTGATGAAGCCGGCCATCGCCGCGCTGTCGGTGCTGATCTTCACCTTTATCTGGAACGACTACTTCTGGGCCGTGGTGCTGACCCAGGGCGTTGAAAGCCAGCCTGTCACCGCCGGCATCACGTCCTTCAACGCGCAATATCGTGCTGCCTACCACCTGATGAGCGCCGGTTCCATCGTGGCCGCCCTGCCGCCTGTCGCCATGTTCTTTCTGATGCAGCGCCACTTTATTGCAGGCCTCACACTCGGAGCCGTGAAATGATCCGCAGCTGGCATCTTGGAGATGACAGACAGAGCCTGGTCCTGGCCAGCTTCGACGACCGATTGCCGGAAGCCGTCTACTGGGGGCCCGCCCTTCCCACTGGCGAAAACCTGGAGACGCTTTCGGCAGCCGCACTTGCCGACGTCACCGGTGGCATGGTCGACCGCAACGCCGGTCTGAGCCTGTGTCCGGAAGCCTCCGAAAGCTTCCCCGGGCAAACCGGCCTGACTGCAAGGAACGCATCCGGCGCGCCGCTCATGCCCAGTTTCCGGTTCGAAAGCGAAGCCGCTTCGGAGCATGGCCTGACGCTTGTCTTTGCCGACAACAGCCTTGATCTCAGCCTCGTCTTCGATCTCGTCCTGACACCGGAAACCTCCCTGTTAAAGCTTCAGACACGGCTGGAAAGCGCCGATGAGATCACGGTCGACTGGCTGGCGGCTCCGGTTCTGCCGGTCCCGGCTTACACTGGCGAGATGATCGAGTTTTCCGGCCGCTGGTGCGCGGAATTCCTGACCCGCCGCCTGCCGTTTGCGCCCGGTTCCCGTGTCCGCGACAACCGCACGGGCCGCACGGACCACGCCCATTTCCCGGGGCTTGTCGTCTGCAATGCCGGAACGTCCAACACGGCCGGTGAAGCTTTCGCGTTTCACTATGGCTGGTCCGGGGGCCACAAGATGGTTGCCGAGGAACTTGCCGATGGGCGTCGCCAGGTCCAGTTCGGCCACGCCACTGCCAGCCTTGCCAGCGGACGCCACTTCGTCAGCGCACCGCTCTACGCAACCTATTCCGCCACCGGCTTCAACGGTGCCGCCGTGCGGTTCCAGCGCCATGTTCGCGACCATGTGGTTCAGGGAGCCCGCACACCCCGCCCGGTTCACTACAATTGCTGGGAAGCGGTCTATTTCAAACACGACCTCGACGAACTCAAAGCCATCGCCTCCCAAGCGGCGGGCCTGGGCGCCGAGCGCTTTGTGCTGGACGACGGCTGGTTTGGCCGCCGGGATGACGACACCTCGTCTCTGGGAGACTGGGTGATCGACAAACGCAAGTACCCGGACGGCCTCACCCCGCTGATCGACCATATCAAGGCGCTCGGCATGGAGTTCGGCATCTGGTTCGAACCGGAAATGGTCAACGAGGACAGTGACCTCTGCCGCGCTCATCCCGACTGGGTGCTCGGTCACGCAGACCAGATCCGCGGACGCCAGCAACTGGTGCTGGACATGTCCAACCAGGAGGTTCGCGACTATCTTTATGCCCACATCGCCGACGTCCTGAAAAACAACGACATCGGCTACATCAAGTGGGACCACAACCGCATCCTGCCCGTGGTCGATGCCAAACAGGCCGAAGGCTTTTACGAGCTGGTCGACCGTCTGCGGTCCGATTTTCCGGCAGTGGAGATCGAGAGCTGCTCGTCCGGCGGCGGGCGGATCGACTTCGGCGTCCTGGAACGCACGCACCGGGTCTGGCTTTCGGACAGTAACGATGCGCTGGAACGCCAGCGTATTCAGCACGATGCCGCCCTGTTCCTGCCAGCCTCGGTAACCGGCTCTCACGTCGGGCCGCGTCACTGCCATACTTCCGGCCGCACGCTGGACATTCGTCTGCGAGCCTGGACCGCGGCTCAACGCCACATGGGCTTCGAGATGGACCCGCGTGAGCTGACGGAAGCCGAAGCCGAGACGCTGCGCAATGTCACGAGCTGGTGGAAAGCCAACCGGGACTGGATGATGCAGGCCGATATCCTGCGGCTGGACAGCGCCGATCCGGCCGTGATCGCAGAACAGCAGCTTGCCGGCGACGGCAGCCGGTTCGTTGCGTTTGCCGCGCTGACGCGACCAAGTGACCAGATCCTGCCGCGTCCGTTACGCTTGACCGGTCTGGACCCGCAAGGCAGATACAGGCTATCTCTCGTCAATCGGGACGAAGCGCCCCGGCTGTCCCGCGGTGCGCCTCTCCTGAAACATCAAGACCTTGAAGCCAGTGGACAATATCTGATGTCCCACGGGCTCACGCTCCCCTGGCGGTTCCCTGAAACCGTCTGGGTTGTGGAAGGCGAACGTCTTTGAGTAACGTTACTCAAAACGAACCGATTTCGGCTTAGGCCGCCAAAACAATTGAGGAAGTGCCATGTACGCAACATACCCGGATCTCGACAACGCATCGGTATTCATCACCGGTGGCGGCTCCGGCATTGGCGCGGCGCTGACGGAGGGCTTTCTGCGGCAGGGGGCGAAGGTCGCCTTTGTGCAGCGTTCCGACGCAGCGCCCTTCTGCGACGAGATGGAACAGAAATACGGCCGCCGTCCGCTGTTCCTGCCCTGTGACATCACAGACATGGCTGCCCTCAAGGCGGCCATGGATCAGGCAGCCGAAGCCCATGGCCCGATCACGGTTCTGGTCAACAATGCCGCCAACGACAAACGCCACAAGACCGAAGAGGTTGACGAGGCGTTCTGGGACTGGTCCGTGGCGATCAACCTGAAGGCCTATTTCTTTGCCTGCCAGCATGTGGTTGCCGGCATGCGAGCGGCCGGCGGTGGCTCCATCGTCAACTTCTCGTCCATCTCCTACATGATGGGCAATGCGGGCTACCCGGTCTACACAACCGCGAATTCCGGCATCAACGGCATGACCCGCAGCCTCGCACGGGAATTCGGCCCGGAAAACATCCGCGTCAACGCAATTGCGCCCGGCTGGGTCCTGACCCAGAAGCAGAAGGACATGTGGGTAACACCGGAAGGTCTGGCAGCTCACATCGACCGGCAGTGTCTCAAGGTTGAACTGCAGCCGGACGACATGGTTGACCCGGTGCTCTTCCTTGCCTCCAGAACCAGCAAGGCGATGACCGGACAGGCGCTGGTCGTGGATGGCGGCGTGGTGGTGACGGGATGAACACACATCCAAAAGCGTCCTGGATCGCGGCGGATTGGGGCACCACCAATCTGCGCATCTGGGCGCTTGACGAAGCCGGCGGCATCCTTGCCCATCGCAGCTCCGAAAAGGGCATGGGCCGACTGGAGAAACAGGATTTCGAACCTGCCCTGATCGAACTGATCGCTGACCTTCTGAGGGACGGTGAGGTCACACCTGTGATCGTCTGCGGCATGGCCGGGTCCCGGCAGGGTTGGGCCGAAGCTCCCTACATGACCGTACCCTGCGCGCCGCCGTCGATCCGGAACGCTACCGGGGTGGATGCAGCCGACCCGCGCCTCGACGTGCGCATCCTGCCGGGCATCAAGCAGCTCACCCCTCCCGATGTCATGCGCGGCGAGGAAACACAGATCGCGGGGTTCCTTGCGGATAATCAGAAATATACCGGCACCTTGTGCCTGCCTGGAACGCACACCAAGTGGGTCGCCCTCCAGGACGGACGAATTGAGCGGTTCCGCACCTTCATGACAGGAGAGACCTTCGCGCTTCTGTCCAAACACTCCGTCCTGCGGCACGGCCTTTCCGCCGATGACCTCGACAGCACAGCCTTTGCCGAAGCGGCCGAACACAGTTTCAACGCGCCCGAAGCGCTGACTGCCGATCTCTTCGGCGTGCGCGCTGCCGGCCTTGTCGCGGACCTTGGCCCGGCACAGGCAAGCGGCAGATTGTCGGGACTTCTGATCGGAGCCGAACTGGCCGCTGTCAGCCGTGATTTCGACCTTGGTAACACGGCCCTGCTGGGCAGCGACAAGATCGCCGGTGCCTATCGCAGCGCCTTGACACATCTCGGCCATGCCTCAAGGCAGCTCGATGCGGAAACCATCACCTTGAAGGGGCTGACCCTTGCCTATTCCTTCTACGAACCGGAGCATTCATGAGCCGTAACCTGATAGCCATCCTGCGCGGCCTGACCCCGGACGAGGCTCTGCCCGTTACCGAATGCCTGATTGCCGCCGGCATCACTCGTATCGAGGTTCCGCTCAACTCGCCGGACCCGCTTGTCAGCATTGCCGCCATGGCAAAGGCCTTTTCCTCGAATGCCGAGATCGGCGCAGGCACCGTGCTGGCGCCCGAACAGGTGCGCGACGTCAAGAACGCCGGCGGCACGCTGATCGTGTCACCCGACTGCAATCCGGATGTCATCAAGACGACGAAAGCCGAAGCCATGTCTTCCTTTCCCGGTGTGATGACGCCAAGCGAGTGCTTCACGGCGCTGCGCAGCGGGGCAGACGGCCTGAAGTTCTTTCCCGCCTCGCTCATCGGCCCGGACGGACTGAAGGCGATGCTGGCGGTATTGCCGAAGGGCACTGCGACCTATGCCGTGGGCGGTGCCGGCCCGGACAATTTCGGGGACTGGATCAAGGCCGGGGCAGCCGGCTTCGGCATCGGAACGGCTCTGTTCAAACCCGGGTTCAGTGTTGCCGAAGTCAGCGAACGGGCCGAAAAAATCGTCGCCGCCTACGACGCGGCCGTTGCAGCATGCAGGTGATGTCATGAGCACAGTTTTCGACGAGCGCCAGTGCACCCTTGGCGAAGGCCCGTTGTGGCATCCCGAACGCCAGCAGCTATTCTGGTTCGACATTCTCAACAAGCGCCTGCTCAGCCGTGACAACGGCACGGAAAAGACCTGGCAGTTCGATGAATATGTTTCTGCCGCAGGCTGGGTCAGCCGGACCGAACTCCTGATCGCCAGCTCTTCGAAGCTGTTCCTGTTCAATCTGGAAACGGAAGCCTCCGCAAAGATCTGCGATCTGGAGGCCGACAACACAATCACGCGGTCCAACGACGGCAGGGCAGATCCCAAGGGAGGTTTCTGGATCGGCACCATGGGCTTTGGTGCCGAAAAGAACGCCGGATCGATCTACCGATATTACAAGGGAGAGCTGCGCAAGCTGTTCTCCGACATCACCATTTCCAACGCGATCTGTTTTTCGCCGGACGGCAAGACAGCCTATTTTGCCGACACCGACACCCTGACCATTCAGAAGGTCGCTCTGGACGCCGAGGGCTGGCCGGCAGGTGCGCCGTCCCTGTTCGTCGATCTGTCCGCCGACGGATTCAATCCGGATGGCGCCGTGGTCGATAGTGAAGGGTTCCTGTGGAACGCCCATTGGGGGGCGAACCACGTCGCGCGCTATACTTCGGACGGGAAATTTGCCGAGGCTGTTTCCATGCCTGCAAAACAGATTTCCTGCCCGGCATTCGGCGGGGCGGATCTGCAGACGCTCTTTGCCACATCCGCCGCCGAAGGTCTTGCAGGCGAGCACGAAGGCAAGACCTATTTCGCGCAAGTGAAGGTTCGTGGACAGAGCGAGCACAGGGTCCTGCTCTAACAGGTCCGCCGTTCTTCTCCCGGGTAAAGTTTTGGGAGCACCGGGACCAAATGCTAGTTCAGTGGACCTTTGAAGGGTCCTCAGACCCCGCCTTCGCGGGGATGACACGGAATATGTGGCAACGCTTCACCATCCGGATGAGCGTTGCCGACCCATCAAGCAGTGAGCATCCATCATGAAACGCACTCTCGGCACCTGCTATTATCCGGAACACTGGCCGGAAGAAATCTGGGAAGCAGATGCCCGCCGGATGGCCGAGACCGGGCTGACATGGATCCGCATCGGTGAATTCGCCTGGTCGCGCCTCGAGCCTCGTCCCGGTGACTTGCACTTCGAGTGGCTGGACAGAGCCATCGAGACCTTGGGCCGTGCCGGGTTGAAGGTCGTGCTCGGCACACCGACCGCAACGCCGCCGCGCTGGGTTATCGACAAGCATCCGGACATGGTCGCCGTCGATGCCAACGGCAATCCCCGCAAGTTCGGCTCCCGCCGCCACTACTGCTTTTCACACGAGGGTTTTCGTCAGGAGAGCGACCGGATCGTGAAGCTCGTCGCCGAGCGTTACGGCAACAATCCGCATGTCGCCGCCTGGCAGACCGACAACGAATACGGCTGCCATGACACCATCCTCTCCTATTCGGAAGCTGCCCGAAAAGCATTCCGGGTCTGGCTGAAGCAGCGTTACGGCTCCATTGAAGCGCTCAACCGCGCCTGGGGCAACGTGTTCTGGTCTATGGAGTATCTCTCCTTTGACGAGATCGACCTGCCGAACCTGACCGTAACCGAACCGAACCCCTCGCACACGCTTGCCTTCCGGCGGTTCTCCTCCGATCAGGTGGTTACCTTCAACAAGCGACAAGTCGATATCATCCGGGCGCATTCCAGCGCACCGATCAGCCACAACTACATGGGCCGCGTAACGGATTTCGACCACTTCAAGGTCGGCGACGATCTCGAGATCGCGACATGGGACAGCTACCCGCTCGGTTTTCTGGAAGACCGTGTCGGCGCGGATGACGCCCATCAGCGGGCCTTCATGCGCCAGGGCGATCCGGACTTCCAGGCCTTCCACCACGATCTCTACCGTGCCGTTGGCAAGGGCCGCTGGTGGGTGATGGAACAACAGCCGGGACCGGTGAACTGGGCCCCCCACAATCCTGCTCCGCTGCCTGGCATGATGCGGCTTTGGGCTTGGGAGGCTTATGCCCATGGGGCCGAGGCCGTGTGCTATTTCCGTTGGCGACAGGCGCCTTTCGCGCAGGAACAGATGCATGCCGGCATGCTGCGCCCGGACAATGCCGATGCGCCGGCGCTGCTCGAAGCCCGCAAGGTCGCCGACGAATTGCGCGATGCGCCTGACGTCTCGGCCCCACAGGCACCTGTTGCACTGATCTTCGACTATGACGCGGATTTTGCCTGGACCACCCAGCCGCACGGCAAGGGGCTTTCCTATTTCCAGCTTGTTTTCGACACCTACAAGGCGCTGCGCAAGCTCGGGCTTTCGGTTGATATCCTGCGCGGCGAGACCCGCGACTTTTCCGGCTACAAGATTGTTGCCCTGCCTGGCCTGATCTACGTGCCGCAGGACCTGAAACAGGCGCTTGCGGAAACCGAGGCGCTGGTGGTGATGGGCCCGCGCACAGCCGCCCGCAACGCCGACATGGTCATTCCCGTGCCATTGCCACCAGACATGCCCGGGCTCGATCTTGCAGTCTCGCGGGTCGAAAGCCTGCGCCCGGATATGCCGATGCCGCTCAAGGGCGGTGGCGCCTTCACCGGCTACCGCGAGGAACTGGAAGGTGCTGGCGAAGTCATCCTGGAACTGGAAGACGGCCAACCCGCCGCCTACCGCCAGGAACATCTCGTCTATGTCGGTGGCTGGGGTGACGAAACCGTGCTGAAGCGCCTCTACACCATGCTGTGCGAAGAAGCCGGGATCGACACGCTCGACCTTGCCGGCGGCGTCCGCTGCCGTGTGACCGATGGCCTGAGGATCTGGACAAATTACGGCGCCGAGCCTGCCGACACACCTGCCGGTCGGATCGAGGCTGCAGGGGTGTTGTTCGAAATGCTGTAAGGCAAAAGTGTTTCTACCCTGGGAGTGGTTAGATAACCGAACTCTTCCTCCACCCCGTCATTGCAAGACTTGATCCTGCAATCCATGCCGAGACAGAGCCTCAAACTGAGGCCTGTGGAGCGGGAACGTAACGGCGTGGATGCCATGGTAGCTATGGCATGACGAAGAAATTGGACGATCTACAGGTTATCTCCAAGGCTGTGCCGTCAGGCCGCCTTGCCCTTCGTCAGCTCGGTGATGATGGCTGCGAAATTGTCGACGCCCTGTGCGCCTGATACCAGGTGCTGACGCTCGAAGATGACAGCCGGAACGCCGTGAATGCCGTTGCCGGTCCAGAAGGCTTCTTCCGCGCGAACGGTTTCGGCAAAGCGGCCGTCTTCCAGAACGGCAAGGGCTTCGGCCCGGTTGAGACCAATGCTTTCGGCCACATCCGCCAGAACCTGATTGTCATTGAGGTCCTTCCGGTCGCCGAAATAGGCCTGGAACAGCGCCATCTTCAACTGGTGTTCCTTGCGGCTCTCACCGGCCCAATGGATCAGCTGGTGCGCCTTGAAGGTGTTCACCATGCGCATGTCGTCGGTGAAGTTGAACTCGAAACCAAGGCTCGCGCCAAGGTCCGTCAGCCGGTCCCGCGCTGCCTGGGATTGCTCCGCGCTGGAGCCGTATTTGCGCATGATGTGTTCGCGCAGGTTCTCTCCCTCGGCAGCCATATCCTGATTGAGTTCGAAAGGATGCCATTTGATGGCGGCCGTAACGCCGGTCCGTGCGATCGCCTGTTCGAGCTGCTTGAAGCCGACGATGCACCACGGGCAGACGACATCGGAAACAATGTCGATCTGCAACACATCATCGAGGCCGGTTGTGTCGGTGTCTTGCGAAGTCATGATTGGTTCCTGTTCCGGCGCTGTCAGCCATATGTCTGGCCGGCGCCATTGTCTGTCTTGCACCGCATATAGGAGCCGCTGCCAGCCGGGAAAAGGCAGTGGTTACCACCGGGAAACCTCATTCTTTTGTCGGAACGCTGCTTTCCCCCTCCCGTCAGAGCGTCGCGTCGCCCTTTGGGGGCGGCGTCCAGCCACGCTCCGATCCTTCAGGGCGATCACCGCCCCTGTCGACTTGCATGATTTCGAACAGGGTTTCGGAATGCGCCCGCATGGCATCGATATAGGAAGTGTCGACGCCACCGTCGTTGAAATTCTCGCGAAGGTCATCGAGCATCGCAATGTCGTGATGACGGAATTCCCTCGCCTTGGTGCGCGCCCGGAACGGATGGTACCCCAGCTCGGTCAACGCCTGGCGCCCAAGCGCCAAGGCCCCTTCGAAGACCTCTCGCTCGGCACAATGAGCACCGGCATTTTCCAGTTCGTAGACGTGATGCCGGTCGCGGGCACGGGCGAGGATCCGGACATTCGGATAGGTCTTGGCAACGTGTTCCACCAGTTCGGTCTGCTTGTCGCGATCATCAAGCGCGGCAACGAAGAGGTCGGCATCGTCCAGCCCGGCACCGTGCAGAAGGTCCGGCCGGGTCGCATCCCCATAGAAGGTTCGAATGCCTATCCTGCGCAGGTTTTCAATCGTCTGCGGGTCATGATCGAGAATGATCACGTCGTAGCCACTGGTCAGCAGAAGTCGCGAGACGATCTGGCCGAACCGGCCCATGCCCGCGACAACAACCCGGCCGCGCCTGTCGATGACATCCGGTTCCCGATCCGCTTTCGCCAGAGCCCGTGGAGCGACGATTTTTTCGTAGAAGATGAACAACGCGGGTGTCAGCAGCATGGAAATCGCCACCACCAGGGTCATGGTCTTGATCAGCGATGGTTCCAGCACTCCGCTGCCCGAGGCAAATCCGAACAACACGAAAGCGAATTCCCCTGCCTGTGCCAGCCCGAGCGCGAACAGCCACCGATCTGGCCCGGTGAGGCGAAAGAGGGCTGCAAGCAGGAACAGCACCAGAAACTTGACTGCCATCAAGCCGAGCGCGAGTCCAAGGATCGATAAAGGGGCACCGAACAGCAGGTCGAAATCGATCCCCGCCCCGACCGTCAGGAAGAACAGGCCAAGCAACAGGCCCTTGAAGGGTTCGATATCGCTTTCCAGCTCATGACGATAGTCGCTGTCGGACAGGACAACCCCGGCAAGGAAGGTTCCGAGTGCCGGCGACAGACCGACAAAATCCATGACTAGGGCGATGCCGATTACCAGCAGCAGCGCGGTTGCCGTGAAGATTTCCCGCAGGCGCGCTTCGGCTATGAACCGGAAGACAGGTCGCAGCAGATGACGCCCTGCCAGAATGATTGCGGCAATAACAGCCAGAATGACAAGAGCCTGTGCCCAGCCTGGCAAGGCCGCCAGAGCTTCACCTCCATGACCGGCACTCTCGCCATGCCCATCCGCGGCTCCTTCCCCGCCATGGCCACTGATGGCAAGCAACGGAAGAAGCGCCAGCATCGGAATGACCGCGATATCCTGGGTCAGCAATACCGAGAAGGAACTCTGCCCACCTTGCGTTTTCAGCCAGCCTTTCTCGTTGAGGGTCTGCAAGACGATGGCCGTGGAGGAGAGCGACAGGATCATGCCGAGCGCCAAAGCGCTCTGCCAGTGAAGACCGAACGCCAGACCGGCCGCAGCAAAGACGAGCGCTGTCGCGACAACCTGCAGGCCGCCAAGCCCGACAAGCTGCTGGCGCATTTTCCAGAGCATGGCGGGCTGCAGTTCCAGCCCGACCAGGAACAGCATCATCACCACGCCGAATTCTGCAAAATGCTGCACGTCGGCCGCTTCCGACCCGACGATGCCGATGACAGGCCCGATCACCACACCTGCGATCAGATAACCGAGCACGGAGCCAAGGCCGAGCCGGTTGGCAATCGGCACCGCGATGACGGCCGCGCACAGATAGACGAAGGCTTCGCTGAGCAGCGCCATCAAACCGTCTCCCCTGCCTGTAGGAACGCATCCAGGTCATCCGGCAGGACCGGCGCTGCGGCCGCCTTTGCAAGATCCAGCTGATCGCGGACCAAAGCATTCAGAAGCTTTCCATAGGCATGGCGGTGGGCCTCAAAGCGGTTTTCTTCCAGTGCCCGCCCGGCCCCGAACAGCGCAAAGGGCGCAAGGTAGCGCATGCCGCACAGATCCGCCGTTTTTTCGAATGGGCCCAGCAAGCTGCGCAACTCGGCATGGTTCATGCCCGTTTGCGAATAGGCATCCGGTTTGGCACCGGTCGTGACCGCGTTCAGAAACACCTTGCCATGCAACGCCTTGCCGGCATGACCATAGGCAAAGCCATGTTCCAGAACCAGATCCTGCCACTCTTTCATGATGGCGGGTGCCGAATACCAGTAAAGCGGATGCTGGAAGACAACCACGTCATGAGCCCGCAGGCGGTCCTGTTCCCGGTCGATATCGATGCTGAAATCCGGATAGTCCGCATAAAGATCAACGGTGGTGATCTCCTTGATCGACCGCGCGGTTTCAAACAGCGGCAGGTTCACCTCCGACCTGTGCGGTCGTGGGTGGGCAAAGAAAACGATTACCTTGGCCAAGAGGATCTCCCGGATCTGAGTAAGCCCGCAGAGCCGGCAAGGCCTGCCGGGCACGGCGGACCAACGGTCTGTATTCTCAAGAGTTTATAGGGATCATCCGCAACAGATAAAGGGCGCGAACAGGAACCGGCCTGTTCGCGCCCATTGAACAATAAAGTGAGCGATAGACAGTGGGATGCTGTCGGCGTCAGTCCGCCCTGGAGACCCGTACCCGGGAGCCCGTCTCTCCGGCTTCGGCAATCGCATGAATGACCGCTTCAAAATGAAGCGCCTCCCGGAACGACGGCACGGCATTGCGCCCTTCGGAAATCGCCGTCAGGAACTCATGAACCTCTATCACCTTCAGATCGTTGAACCCGAGCTGATGGCCGGCGGCCGGAACGAATTGCCCGTACGGGGGATGAGCTGGCCCGCTGAGCAACGTCTTGAAACCCTGTTCGGCAAGCTCACCCCGGTTCTGATAGAGACGGAGTTCGTTCATGCGCTCCTGATCGAAGGTGATCATGCCTTCCGTTCCATGCACCTCGAAGCCGATGTAGCTCTTGCGGCCCCAGGCACTGCGCGAGGTCGAGACAACACCATGCACACCGTTTTCGAAGGTCAGCAGCGCAGAAGCGATGTCTTCGTTTTCAACCGGACGCCGCTCGCTTGAGCCATTGCCCATGGGCCGTGTTTCATGAACCGTCCTTGTCTCCGCGACCAGGCTTTCGACCGGTCCGACGAGCGCGGTTGCGAGCGAAATCAGATGGCAGCCAAGATCGCCGAGCGTGCCGAGGCCGGCATCGGCCTTGGTTGCCCGCCAGGTCCAGGCGAGGTCCGGATCAGCCTGGTAGTCTTCATCGACCATGCCGCGAAAATGCACGATCCGGCCGATAGCGCCATCCGCGATGAGTTTGCGGGCATGCGAAATCGCCGGATTATGCAGGTAGTTGTAGCCGACGATGGTCTTCGCACCTGTTCTTTCGGCAACAGCCAGCATCTGTCTGGCGTCCTCCAGGCTGAGCGCCATCGGTTTTTCCAGATGCACATGCTTGCCGGCCTCGAGCGCGGCAAGCGCCATTTCCTTGTGCACCTTGTTGGGTGTGGTGATGCAGACGATATCGACCTTCGGATCCGCAATCAGATCTTTCCAGTCGCTCGTTGCCCTTGCAAAGCTGAACTGGTCGGCAAAGGCTTCTGCCTTTTCTGCAGGAACATCGCACAACACTTCCAGGCGGGTCGCCGGCACATCGCCGAACACCGCTTTCACCGAACCATAGGCAAGCGCATGGCACTTGCCCATGAAACCGGTGCCGATCAATCCGATACCGAGACTTGTCATGTAATCCGATCCTCCCGGAGGTGACGAAGCGGACCGTTCCGCCCTTTAACCTCATCCTGAGGAAGCGCCTTGGCGCTGTCTCGAAGGATGGGCTGCTTGCTCATGAGTGTGCCGCCCATCCTTCGAGACGGACCAGACGGTCCTCCTCAGGATGAGGTCATAGTGGTTCTGACGCTCAGACTTCGTCCATGCCGACGGCGCGGCGTTCGGCGATGGACTTGAGGGCAGCTTCCGCCAGGGCGAGTGCCTTCAATCCGTCCTCGCCACTCGGTGACGGCGCAGTACCGGTTTCGATAGCCTCGACGAAAGCGGTGATTTCAGCCGCATAGGCTTCCGTGTAGCGGGTCATGAAGAAATCATGCAGCGGCGGACGGGTGTATCCGGCTTCAGTTGCCACTTCGATGGATACCGGACGCTGGTTTTCCGCACTCACCACACCCTTGGAGCCATGCACTTCTATGCGCTGGTCGTAGCCATAGGTTGCCCGGCGGGAATTGGAGATGGAACATTGCTTGCCGGACGCCGTCGTCAGCACCACCATCGCGCTGTCGTAATCGCCGAGCTTGCCGATTTCCGGATCGACCAGAACCGACGCCGTCGCGTAGACGGTCGTGACTTCATCGCCGAGCAGGAACCGGGCCATGTCGAAATCATGGATGGTCATGTCACGGAAGATGCCGCCGGACGACGTGATGTAGGATGGCGGCGGTGCACCCGGATCGCGCGAGGTGATCTGCACCATTTCCACGTCGCCGATCCGCCCTTCGTCAATGGCTGCGCGCACGGCGCGGAAATGCGGATCGAAACGGCGGTTGAACCCCAGCATCAAGGTTGCGCCAAGGTCTTCTACCGTCTTCAGGCAGGCTTTTACCCGGTCCAGCGACAGATCGACCGGCTTTTCACAGAAGATCGCCTTGCCTGCGCGTGCAAACTTTTCGACCAGATCGGCATGGGTGTCGGTCGGCGTGCAGATGATCACCGCGTCGACATCTCCGGCGGCAGCGATCTCGTCGATCGTGCTGACACGGGCGCCATAGGCGGCTGCGAGCGTTTCGGCGGCTTCCGGGAAGGCGTCCGCAACAGCGACGAGCGTCGCACCGGCGGCCGCGCCAACGGCCTTTGCGTGCACTTTACCGATACGTCCAGCCCCAAGCAGGGCGACATTGACGGCCATGATACTTCCTCCCGGATGACATGTGGCAGAGCGGTTTGAACCAGCGCTTGCCAATTTAGAATAAAAATTCCAAAATCATTTTCGACGGAATGTGTCAAGCCGGAAAAGAAGAAGACAATGAATGACGCCTCGCCCGATCCAGAAAATGAACCCAATCTCGCCACCGCCGAAATCCTTGCGCCGCCGCAGTCGATCGATGCGTTTTTTGCCCGGCTCGGCAGCACCGCCGAAAGACTGCCCAAGCGCCTGAAACAATTCGCGAACTACATCGCCGCCAATCCGGACAAGGTGGCGGTTTCCACGGTTGCCGAACTTGCCGAAGGCGCCGACGTTCAGCCGTCCGCCGTGATGCGTTTCTGCCAGGAAATGGGCTTTTCCGGTTTTTCGCAAATGCAGAAACTGTTCCGCTCGGACTATTCCCAGAAATGGCCGGACTACGCCACCCGCCTCGCCAAACTGCGCGAGCACGGCACCGAGTCCCCTTCTGCGCTCTTGGCCGAATTCGTCGAGGTTGGCCGTTCTTCGCTGGAAAATCTGCTGACAACCGTCGACCCGACCGCGCTTCAACAGGCAGTCGATGTGCTGGCCCGTGCCGAAACGATTCACATGATCGGCTTCCGCAGGGCCTTCCCGGTCACGTCGTATCTTGCCTATGCCTTCGAAAAGATGGACGTGCCGGCGGTTCTCCATTCAGGCATCGCCAACATCAACATGGAACACCTGATCCGACCGAACGACGCGGTCATCGCGGTGACCTTCGCCCCGTACACGGAAATGACCATCGACATGGCCACCAAGGCCCGTGCCAGCGGCGCTGACATTGTCGCGATTACGGATGTCGTGACCAGCCCGCTCGCACGCCTGAAAGCAATCCAGCTACTGGTCTCGGAACTGGACGTAGGCGCGTTCCGGGCGCTGTCCGCAAGTCTCTCCCTGGCCATTGCCCTGGCCGTTTCCGTGGGGGCTCAACGGAACAGGCTGTGATCTTTCTGGAAAAAATCTGTTGCGCTTCGATAAAAATGGAATTTATATTCCAAATGCGGCAACGGCGATCCCGAGCCGCCACAGACTTCTGATGACGCGGGTGGGATTGTTCGAGGCCCGCGGTCCACGTTCTGGGAGGAACACCATGAAGAAGACACTTATTGCAATGGCGGCTGCCGCCGTTGCCTTTACCGGCCTTGCCGCTCCGGCCTCCGCTGATGGCGAACGTTTCGTTCTGGTCAGCCATGCACCGGACAGCGACAGCTGGTGGAACACGATCAAGAACGCCATCACCGTTGCCGGTGGCCAGATGGGCGTTGAAGTGGAATACCGCAACCCGCCGACAGGCGACCTTGCCGACATGGCTCGCATCATCGAACAGGCTGCTGCGTCCAACCCGAACGGCATCATCGCGACGATCGCCGACTACGACGTTCTGAGCGGCCCGCTGTCCAACGCGGTCGCCAAGGGCATTCCGGTCATCACCATCAACTCGGGCACTGAAGAGCAGTCCAAGAAAATCGGCGCTCTGATGCATGTCGGCCAGCCGGAATACGATGCCGGCAAGGGTGCAGGTGAAAAGGCCAAGGCGGCCGGCGTCACCAGCTTCCTTTGTGTGAACCACTACATCACCAACCCGGCTTCGGTTGAACGTTGCCAGGGCTATGCTGATGCACTGGGCGTCGAACTGGGCGGCCAGATGATCGACAGTGGCCAGGACCCGGCTGAAATCAAGTCCAAGGTCATGGCCTACCTGCAGGGCAACCCGGACACCAATGGCGTCCTGACCCTCGGCCCGACCTCTGCGCATCCGACGCTGGCTGCGCTGGAAGACATGGGCAAGTCCGGCACCATCCACTTCGGCACCTTTGACCTTTCCGGCGAAATCGCTGAAGCCATCAAGGGTGACGTGATTGCATTTGCCATCGACCAGCAGCCTTACCTGCAGGGCTACCTGCCGGTCGTCATCCTGACGAACCTGGCTCGTTACGGCGTGGTTCCGGGCAACTCCATCAACTCCGGCCCGGGTTTCGTGACCAAGGGCAACATTGCCCTGGTGGAAAAATACGCCGGCGAATACCGCTAAGCTGAAGGGCCGCCAGGCGCGGCCCTGTGGAGAGGCGGCCTTCCGCCTCTCCCTTGCAACTGACACGCTCGCGCACCCCTAAGGGTAAGCGCTGAATTCCAGAACACTGTTCTGCGGCCGGGCCGCATACTGGACGCGGCCGGCCACCCCGGCACGCAGGAGGAGACCTATGGCTGAGACACAATCGGCAGCCGCCCCTCGGAAAGACGAGCGCATCCGCGAAATGTCGCCCATGCGCAAGGCCCTGATCCGCCCGGAGCTGGGCGCGATCTGCGGCACTATTCTCGTATTCATGTTCTTCCTCGGCATCGCCAGCGACAGCGGCATGTTTGCCCCGGAAGGCATCATCAACTGGGGCACAGTCTCTGCCCAGTTCGCCATCATCGCCGTCGGCGCCTGCCTTTTGATGATCGCGGGAGAGTTCGACCTCTCCGTCGGCTCGATGATCGGCTTTTCCGGCGTCATCATCGCGCTCTTCACTGTTCAGTGGGGGTTCCCCGCATGGTTCGGTATCCTGGTCGCATTTGCCATGGCGCTGGCCATTGGCGGGCTCAACGGATACCTGGTCATCAAGACCGGCCTGCCCTCCTTCATCGTCACCCTCGCCTTCCTCTACATTCTGCGCGGTCTGACGATCTTCATTTCCATCGCCACCACCCGCAAGACCATTATCGGCGGCGTGCGTGAAGCGGCGGAAGGTGATCCGATCGCATGGCTTTTCGGCGGCAAGGTCTTTTCCGGCCTCTTTGTCTGGCTGGCCGATCTCGGCATTGTCGGCAAGTTCGTTGCCGGCCCGAAAGCAGGACTTCCGGTGGTCGAAGGCATTCCGATGCTGATGATCTGGGCAATCATCCTGATCGTGTTCGGCCATGTCCTGCTCACCCGCACCCGCTTCGGCAACTGGATCTTCGCCGCCGGTGGCGACGCCCAGGCAGCGCGCTATGTCGGCGTGCCCGTGAACCGGGTCAAGATCCTGATGTTCATGTTCTCCGCCTTCTGCGCCACTATTTTCGCCACCTGTCAGGTGATGGAATTCGGCTCGGCCGCAGCCGACCGCGGCCTCTTGAAGGAATTCGAAGCCATCATTTCAGTGGTGATCGGCGGCGCACTCCTCACCGGCGGCTACGGTTCGGTGGTAGGCGCGGCGCTTGGCGCACTGATCTTCGGCGTCGTTCAGCAAGGCCTCTTCTTCGCCGGGGTCGAAAGCTCGCTTTTCCGGGTTTTCCTCGGCGTTATCCTGCTGCTCGCCGTGATCCTCAACACCTACATCCGCCGCATGATCACGGGGGAACGCTAAGATGTCCGACAACCTCATCGAACTCGTCGATATCGAAAAACACTTCGGCCCGGTGATCGCCCTCAATGGTGTCTCCGTGTCCGTCAAGGCCGGCGAATGCCACTGCCTTCTGGGCGACAACGGCGCGGGCAAGTCCACCTTCATCAAGACCATGTCCGGCGTCCACAAGCCGACCAAGGGCAAGATCCTGATGGAAGGCAAGGAAGTCAGCTTCAACAGCCCGCGGGACGCCATGGAAGCCGGCATCGCGACCGTCTACCAGGACCTGGCGATGATCCCGCTGATGTCGGTGACCCGGAACTTCTGGATGGGCCGCGAACCGCAAAGGCGCTTCGGTCCGTTCAAGTTCTTCGATTTTTCCGAAGCCAACGAAGTCACCATGACCGAGATGGCCAAGATGGGCATTCACCTGCGCTCGCCGGACCAGGCGGTCGGCACATTGTCGGGCGGTGAACGCCAGACGGTCGCCATCTCGCGCGCCGTCTTCTTCGGGGCCAAGGTGTTGATCCTCGACGAACCGACATCTGCCCTGGGTGTGCGCCAGACCTCCAACGTGCTGGCGACGATCGACAAGGTCCGCCAAAAAGGCATCGGTGTTGTCTTCATCACCCACAACGTGCGCCATGCCATGGCCGTGGGCGACAGGTTCACGGTGCTCAACCGCGGCAAGACGCTTGGCACCGCAGAGCGCGGAGACATAAAAGCGGAAGAACTTCAGGACCTGATGGCCGGTGGCCAGGAACTGGCGGAACTGGAAGGTTCCCTCGGCGGCACCATCTGACGGGCTGAATCAAAAACGGAATGTGCACGTGAAGAAACTCGATGTCATCACGATAGGCCGCTCGTCGGTCGACCTCTACGGAGCCCAGGCTGGCGGCCGTCTGGAGGACATGGCGTCCTTCAACAAGTATATCGGCGGCTCGCCCACCAACATGGCCTGCGGCACGGCTCGGCTCGGCCTGAAATCCGCGCTGATCACCCGTGTCGGTGACGAACACATGGGCCGTTTCATCCGCGAGGAATTGGAACGGCACGGTGTCGACACACAAGGCGTGATCACCGACAAGGAGCGGCTCACTGCGCTTGTGCTGCTCGGCATCCGCGACCAGGAACAGTTCCCGCTGATCTTCTACCGCGAAAACTGCGCCGACATGGCACTTGGCGAAGATGATATCGATCCTGCGTTCATTGCCTCGGCCAAGGCCGTAGTCGCCACGGGCACGCATCTCAGCCATCCGCAGACGGAAGCTGCCGTTCTGAAGGCATTGAGGCTTGCCCGCGAAAACGGCAGCCGTACCGCGCTCGACATCGACTACCGCCCCAACCTCTGGGGTCTGTCAGGGCACGGCGACGGCGAGAACCGCTTCATTGCCTCCGACAAGGTGACGGCCAAGCTGCAATCGAGCCTGCATCTGTTCGACCTGATCGTGGGTACGGAAGAAGAATTCCACATTGCCGGTGGAACCACGGACACGGTCGAGGCACTGCGCAACGTGCGCAAGGTGTCGGGTGCGACGCTGGTCTGCAAGCGCGGGCCGATGGGGGCAACCGCCTTCGAAGGCGCGATCCCCGACAGCCTCGACGACGGCATTTCCGGTCCCGGCTTCCCGATTGAGGTCTTCAACGTTCTGGGGGCCGGCGACGGCTTCATGTCCGGTCTGCTGAAAGGCTGGATCACCGGCGAGAACTGGGTCACGGCCCTGACCTATGCCAACGCATGCGGCGCGTTTGCCGTCTCCCGGCACGGCTGCACACCGGCCTATCCGAGCTGGGAAGAGCTGCAGTTCTTCCTGAAACGGGGCGTGAAGGACAAGGCCCTGCGCAAGGACCCGGAACTGGAACAGATCCACTGGTCCACAAACCGGCATCGGCTGCACGGCGGCAACTGGTCGACCATGCGTGTCTTTGCCTTCGACCACCGTATTCAGCTCGAACAGATGGCCGATACGGCCAACGCCGGTCACGAGCGGATCGGATCGTTCAAGAAACTCTGCCTCGACGCGGCCCTTTCGGTCGCGGACGGCCAGCCGGGCTATGGCATTCTGTGCGACAGCCGACACGGCCGCGAGGCGCTTTATCGGGCCGCCGGAACCGGGCTTTGGATCGGTCATCCGGTGGAGTGGCCTACCTCCCGGCCACTGACACTGGAACCGGAAATCGGTCCGGATTTCGGCGGCCTGGCCGAATGGCCGACGGAGCATGTGGTCAAGGTGCTGTGCTTCTATCATCCGCATGACACCGACGCGATGAAGGCCGAGCAGGAAGATGTCCTGAAGCGGCTGTTTGCCGCCTGCCGCCGCAATCGGCTTGAAATGCTTCTGGAGATCATCCCCTCCAAGGTTGGTCCGGTTGATGCCGACACCACGGCAGATATCATCCGCCGTTTCTACGAGATCGGCATCTATCCGGACTGGTGGAAGCTGGAACCCATGACCTCGGCAGAAGCATGGGCGAAGGCTTGCGACGCGATTTCCGAAAACGACCCTCACACCCGCGGCATCGTGGTGCTCGGCCTCGATGCCCCGGAAGAGGAACTCGCCGCGAGTTTTGCCGAAGCGGCCCGCTTCCCGCTGGTCAAGGGCTTTGCGGTCGGCCGCACGATTTTTGCCGAAGCAGCCCGCAAATGGCTGGCAGGTGAATTGACAGACGAAGCTGCCGTCGCCGACATGGTGAGCCGCTTCGCCCGCCTGTGCAGCATCTGGGACACGGCGCGCGCAGAAGCCGGAACCGAGGCACACGTCAACGAACTCCAGGGAATTTCCGCATGAGCACGATCCGTCTCACCGCCGCCCAGGCCATGGTGCGGTATATCTCCGCGCAGATGACCGAGGACGGCGAGCGTTTCATCGACGGCATCTGGGCGATCTTCGGCCATGGCAATGTTGCCGGTCTGGGCGAAGCGCTGGAGCAGGCCGGCAACGCGCTGCCAACCTGGCGCGGCCAGAACGAACAGACCATGGCCCATACGGCCATCGCCTATGCCAAGGCCAAGAAGCGCACACGGGCAATGGCCGTCACCTCGTCCATCGGACCCGGCGCCACCAACATGGTGACCGCCGCAGCCCTTGCCCATGTCAACCGCCTGCCGGTGTTGCTGATCCCCGGCGATGTCTTTGCCAACCGCGCTCCCGACCCGGTGCTGCAGCAGGTGGAGGATTTCGACGACGGCACGGTTTCGGCCAATGACTGCTTCCGTCCGGTATCGCGCTACTTCGACCGCATCAGCCGCCCGGAACACCTGCTGACGGCCCTGCCGCGCGCCTTCCGCGTGATGACCGACCCGGTCAATTGTGGCCCGGTCACCCTCGCCTTTTGCCAGGACACACAGGCAGAAGCGTTCGACTATCCGGCCAGCTTCTTCGAACCGAAAATCTGGCGCATTCGCAGGCCGCAACCGGACAGCCGGGACATCACGGACGTTGTCGCCCTCATCAAATCCGCAAAGAACCCGGTTCTGGTCTGCGGCGGCGGCGTGATCTATTCACAGGCCGAAGAGACCCTTGGCGCGTTTGCGACCAGGCACGGCATTCCGGTGATCGAGACCCAGGCGGGTAAGTCGGCGCTGGCGCAATCTCATCCGATGAACTTCGGCACTGCCGGGGTCGACGGCTCGGCCTGCGCCAACGAGATCGCCGAAAGCGCAGACCTCGTCATCGGCATCGGCACCCGTTTCCAGGACTTCACCACCGGCTCCTGGGCGCTCTTCAAGGAACCGGGCCGCAAACTCGTCTCCATCAACGTCCAGGGCTACGACGCCCTGAAGCATGGCGCCGTCGGTGTCATCGGCGATGCCAAAGTGTCTCTGGAGAAGATCTCAGCGGCCCTTGGCTCAGAGACAAAATCGGCTTTCAATCCGCAGTCCCGTCTTGACTGGCTGGCGAAGGTCGATGCCCACTGCAGTGCGCGGACCGAGGTGCCCGAAGGCTACCTGCCGCTCGACGCCGAAGTTATCGGCGCGGTGCAGCGGACATCTTCGGAAAAGACCATCGCAATGTGCGCGGCCGGCACCATGCCGGGCGCCCTGAAGCTTCTGTGGCAGGCGCCGCAGGGTGGCTATCACATGGAATACGGCTATTCCTGCATGGGCTACGAGATTGCCGGTGCCATGGGCATCAAGCTGGCGCAGCCGGTGCGGGATGTCGTCTGCTTCGTCGGTGACGGGTCCTACATGATGGCCAACTCGGAACTGGCGACCGCCGTCATGCGGCGGGTGCCGTTCACGGTCGTGCTCACCGACAACCGGGGCTACGGCTGCATCAACCGGCTGCAGATGGGCACCGGTGGCAACCAGTTCAACAACCTCTACAAGGACTGCAATGTCGAGGCGCAGCCGGACATCGACTTCGTCGCCCACGCGGCCGCCATGGGCGCCCACGCGGTAAAGGCAAAGGACATCGCCGATCTGGAAGCGCAGATCCTCGCCTCGAAGGACCGGGCCATTCCGACCGTAATCGTCATCGATACGGACCCGATGCATGGGCCAGGTGAGAATGGTGGCGGTCACTGGTGGGACGTCGCCGTGCCGGAGGTTTCTGAGCGGACCGAAGTCAACAAGGCCCGTGAGGGCTATGTCGACGCTTTGAAGCACCAGAACCTGGTCGATTGAGGGGAATGCAGAACACCAGCCCAGCTTTTCCACCCAGTCACACCTCATCCTGAGGAGGACCGTCAGGTCCGTCTCGAAGGATGGGCGGCAAATTCCGAACAAGTGGCCCATCCTTCGAGACAGCGCTGAAGCGCTTCCTCAGGATGAGGTTCGAAAATTACGATCAACTCCAACGCTCCGATGCGTTACAGGACAACAGCCATGATCCTTTACGGCACCAACCCGATCGCCTGGGCCAATGACGACGACCAGACCCTTGGCGCACATATTCCGACCGAGCAGATCCTGTCGGAAGCTTCCGAAATCGGCTTCGACGGCATCGAGAACGGCCACCGCTGGCCGAACGATCCGGAAGAGCTGAAACAGCTTCTGGGCGGCCATGGGCTCAAGTTCATTTCCGGCTGGTACTCGCTCAACCTGCTTGCCCAGTCGGTCGAGGCCGAAAAGAAGGCGATCCAGCCGCATCTGGACAAGCTGAAGCACAATGGCTGCAAGGTCTGCATTGCCTGCGAGACCTCCAACACCATTCAGGGCTCTCAGGTCGACATCAACACCAGCCCGGTTCTGAGCGCCGAAGAGATGAAAGCCTTCGGCGCCAAGATCGAGGAACTCGCGGCCTTCTGTGCAAGCCAGGGCGTCGACCTTGTCTACCACCACCACATGGGCACTGTGGTCGAGACACCGGTGGAAATCGACGCCTTCATGGATGCCACCGGCCCGGCGACCAAGTTGCTGTTTGATGCCGGTCATTGCTATTTCGGCAGCAATGGTCAGGATCCGGCGCCGGTTCTGGAAAAACACGCTGCCCGCGTGAAGCATTTCCATGCCAAGAACGTACGTCCGGCCGTGATGAAGGATATCCGCGAAGACAAGAAGTCCTTCATGGATGGCGTCCGTGCCGGCGTTTTCACCGTACCGGGTGACGAGGACGGCGGCGTTGATTTCAAACCTCTTCTAAAGATCCTGAAGGACACCGGCTACGAAGGCTGGATCGTTATCGAGGCAGAGCAGGACCCGGAAGTCCGCAATCCGTTCCAGTATCAGAGCCTCGGCCTCAAGACCCTCAAGCAACTCGCAAAGGAAGTGGATTTGACATGAGCCATCTTCTCGTCAAACCGTCCGGCACCCCCGGCAAGGTGCACGACATCACGCCTGAAAGCGCCAGGTGGGGCTATGTCGGCTTCGGCCTGTATCATCTGGAAGCGGGACAGTCGGCATCGGAAGAAACCGGTGACAAGGAAGTCATCCTTGTCCTCGTGGAAGGCAAGGCGTCGATTTCCGCTGGAGATGAAAGCTTTGGCGAGCTGGGCGACCGGATGAGCGTGTTCGAGCGCAAGAAGCCGCATTGCGTCTATGTGCCCAACGGCAGCAGCTGGTCCGCAACGGCGACAACCGACTGCGTTCTGGCGGTCTGCACCGCCCCCGGCAAGGGCAACTACAAGGCCCGTGTGATCACGGACATCGGCCAGGTGGAACGCGGCAAGGGAGCGAACACCCGCTATATCCACCCGATTGCGATGGAAGAAAGCGATATCGCCGACAGCCTGCTGGTGACGGAAGTGTTCACACCCCAGGGCAATTGGTCATCCTACCCGCCGCACCGGCACGACGAAGACAATTTTCCGGACATGACCTATCTGGAAGAGACCTACTACCACCGCCTGAACCCGAAACAGGGTTTCGGGTTCCAGCGCGTTTTCACCGAGGACGGCGAGCTGGACGAGACGATGGCTGTTGCCGATGGCGACGTGGTGCTGGTCCCCAAGGGCCATCACCCCTGCGGCGCACCCTACGGCTACGAGATGTACTATCTGAACGTCATGGCCGGCCCGATGCGCAAGTGGCGCTTCCAGAACCATCCGGATCACGACTGGATCGCCCAACGGGACGCTGGGTAGGCTCAAGCAGCTGAGACTGCGCAAGTGGCCCATCCTTCAAGACGGGCCTTTGGCCCTCCTCAGGATGAGGATCGTGCATGATGAGGACAGGGAAAAGGCGCCAACTGCACCGTTCCTTTCCCCCTCATCCGTCATCCCGGACGCAGCGAAGCAAAGATCCAGGATCGGGGCGCAAGGGCTTTCGTCAACAAAAAAGGGCGCCGACAGGCGCCCTTTTCGTTTCCTGAGATTGCCGTCTTAGGCGGCGATAAGAATGTGGCTTTCTGCTAGCTGTTCGGCGAATTCCACGCCGCAGCCTGCTCCTGTCTGGCGCACGACCTTGCCTTGCAGCACGGTGCCATCCAGGAATTCCAGCGTCATCCGTTCGCCGATCGGCAGGTCGGTCATATCCAGGATCTGCGCACCGGTGACACTGACGTCGATCAGCTGCGCGGCACGCTTGCGGCCATCCGCGAAGGTAATTGCGACATCCTCGGAAATCGCCTTGCGCACCGAACGTCTCCGGTCCTCGACGTCCTTCGTGACGTCCGCCAGAAACTTCTCGACCTCACGGGCAAGGCTGTCGCTTGCCTCCGAAACCAGGTCGGACGCAGTGTTGACCGATCCGGCTTCCGTCGACGTTTGTTCAACTGCACCGGAAACAGACGACATGCTGCTGGCTGCATTGCCTGTACTGTCGCTGGCCGAACGGGCCGAGCGCGCGATTTCCTGGTTTGCCGCCCGCTGTTCCTCGATAGCCCCTGCCACGGAACTGGTCAGGTTCTTGATGTCGGACACCTTCTCGGCAATGTGCTCGATGGCACCCGCTGCATCGCGAACCGAGGACTGGATGCCTGAAATCCGACCGGAAATCTCGTCCGTCGCCTTGGAAGTCTGCTCTGCAAGCTGTTTGACTTCCGACGCCACGACCGCAAAACCGCGACCGGCTTCACCCGCACGGGCTGCCTCAATGGTGGCATTGAGCGCCAGAAGATTGGTCTGCTCGGCGATATCGCGAATGAGATTGACCACGCTGCCGATATGCTCGGCGGCTTCCGACAGCGTCTGAACGTTGCGGTTGGTCTGTTCCGCCGCTTCCACGGTCTCCAGAACGATGCGGGTGGTGGCTTCGGTCTGGTTGGCGATTTCCTGAACCGTGGCCGTCATTTCTTCTGTTGCGGCGGCAACGGCGGCGACGTTTTCAGAAGCACTGATGGAGGCGTGGCCTGCCTGATCGGATTCAGACTTCGCATTTGATGCCAGGTCTTCCAGCGTTGTGGCAGCACCGCGCATCCGTTCCATCTGGTCGGACACGGTTGCCAGGCGATCAGTCATGATCGACTTGAAGTCCGTGATCACCCCTTCCAGGAAAGCCTGGCGCTGGCGTTCCCTGTCACGTTCGTTGCGGGCCTGGTCTTCAAGATGACGGCGCTGAATGGCGTTTTCCTTGAAAATCGCCACAGCCTTGAACATGTCGCCAATCTCGTCGCCACGCTCGGACCCGTCCGTCTCTACGCGTGTGTCCCCATCGGCAAGCCGGTTCATGGCGGACACCACCTTGCCGATCGGCTTCGTGATGGAACGAGCGGCGAAAAAGCCAAGGGCAGCGGCAATCGCAAGCAAGGCGAGCCCGGCGAGGATCATCCGGTTGCGCATCGTTGTCACCGGCCCCATCGCTTCAGCGTAGGTCTGCATGGCGACGATGGCGAAGTTCTTGCCCTGGTAGGTGAACTTCTCGGCTTCAACGTCCATCAGCTTGTCGCCGAAATAGGTATTCATGCCGAAGGCGTGGCCTTCCGCAAAGGCCTTGTCGATGACAGGACCGCTCAGCTCCGTAACCAGAATATCGTTCTTGTCTGCAGTGAGCGGCGTATCGTTGCGCATCAGGCGATCTTCACCGATCAAGGCCAAATCACCGGTTTTTCCGAGCCCGAGACTACTGGCCATGAGGGAATTGATCTTGTCGATCGGCATCTGAAAGGCCAGAACACCAACCGTTTCGCCCTTCACGTGAATCGGGTGCGCCATGAAGCTGGCGGGGGCGTCGAAGCTCGGCTTATAGGCGGCAAAATCCTCAAAGGCGACTTCGTCCTCTGCGGTGATCGCCATCGCCTTGCGATAGACTTCGCCCAGGTCGGTATCGGCCCACTGGCCACCACCCTTTTCGAAATTCGTGGCGTAATCCAGTTCCTTGAAGACCGTGTAGACGAGGTTGCCCTTGGCGTCGAACAGGAACACATCGTAATAGCCCTGGTCCTGCTGCAGTTTCCGGAACCAGGGGTGATACTTGGCGTGCACCTCGTCGTAAGCCGACCCGGTCTCGGCCCGGTCGAGCTTGTATTTCTCGCCAGTCGGATGCGGGTTGCCGGTGATATACGCAGCTTGCAGTTCTTCCTGCGGATTGCCGCCGTACATTTTCCAGAAATCCCAGACGGAGGCGAACTCCTGAACGGCAGCAGCTGTGCCCGGATGTTCTGCTGTCAGAACCAGTTCGCGCTCAATCGACTCCAGGTAGGCGAGCGTTTCCTGCTTGCCGGTGCCGGCAGCTGCCTTGAGGCGCTCCTGTGTCAGCTTGTTCACGCTGATGGAAGATGTCATGTAACTTGAAACACCGATCCCGATGCCAACCACCGCAGCGGCGCCCAAAACCAGCGCCGGAATTTTTTTCGACAAACGCATGCCTGAGAACATTCGCCCCCCCCTCAGATGGCCCATTCAGCCAACGATCAAAACCGAACGTAGGGTAAGGACAAGGAGCGAACGAAAGCTTAATTTCATCGCATAAAGTTATTTTCAGCCAAATAATCGCGAAAGAATTCGGAGCAGCCCCAAAATCATACTGTCAATATTCGCAATATATTCCCTTTTGGGTTGAACGCCTCTTCTTGAAGCAATCAATCACCAGCCGAATCATACGCACTTACCCTCAGGCAGTTTCGAGACAGGCAACGAGGGCACCACGATGCTGGATCACCTTGCCGGCGAGACGTGCACCCGCATTAACGCTTGCCGGGACGTCGCCCCCCGAAAGATACTTCGCCAGAAACGCCGCGTTGAAGCTGTCGCCGGCTGCAGTCGTATCGACAATGCTGGAAACCGGCGCTGGCTGGAAAGCCTGCCGGGAAACGGCATCCGCGCAGATCACCTCTTCCGGCCCGTTCTTGACCACGACCATGCCTGCCCCTGCTGCCAGATAGCGGTCAGCACTGACGTCTGGCGTTGCATCACCGAAATGGGCCAGCTCGTCCTCGAAGGACGGCATCAGGAAATCACAGCAGCCGGCAGCTTCCGTAACACTTGCCCGCATGGTGTCTGCATCTTCCCAAAGACGCGGACGCAGGTTCGGGTCGAACGCCGTTTTGGCACCGGCTTTTCGCGCGGTTCTGAGTGCGTCCAGAAATTTTACCCGGTCTTCCGATGGAAGGATCGCAAGGGTAATCCCGCTGAAATAGATCAACCCCGCACCACTAAGCGCAGATGCAAGATGTGGCCCGTCCGCGGCAAGACACCGGGCTGCCGATTGCGAACGCCAGTATGCGAAGCTGCGTTCGCCGTCCTTCAGCTGGATCATGTAGAGGCCGACGGTCCGGTCGTCCCGCTTCTGGATGGCAGCCGTCTCCAGGTCGGATTCTTTCAGGAAAGAAAGCATCTGCTCCGACACCTGATCGCGGCCAACCGCAGTGTAATAGCCGACGGTCCAGTCGGCAGGCAGGCATTTGCGCGCATACCAGGCGGTGTTGAGCGTATCGCCGGCAAACCCCATGGCATAGGTGCCCTCACCCGTTGGTGCCATCTCGACCATACATTCGCCAATGGCAAGGAATTTGAGTGACACGGCGGGGCTCCTCGATGCTCGGGGATCAGAAAAACTTAAGGCAAAAACCCCGCAGAAAACCGGGATTTAAATCCATTAGCATAAAAGTCCATGCCTTAAAAAGTGGCACAAAGGTCTATGCCCCTTGCCAAAGCGGTTTGGCCGTCCGGACGATGGTCATTCATCCCCGGTTTCTGCTGTTTCTCGGATTAATTTTATTTGATGCCGGCGCGCATGAAGCTTTGGACAAACTGCCTCTGGAACAGCAGAAAGGCGATCAGCAGCGGCCCGGAGGTCATCAACGTCGCGGCATTGATGACCGACCATTCCACCCCGCTGTCGATGGCCGAGAAGATGCTGAGACCGACGGTAACCGGGCGGGTGTCCACCGAGTTGGTCACGATCAGCGGCCACAGGAAATTGTTCCAGTGGTGACTGACGGAAACGAGGCCATAGGCAAGATAGGTCGGCTTTGCGAGCGGAATATAGACCCGCCACAACACGCCCAGAACCGAAGCACCCTCGATGCGCGCTGCCTCGTCCAGTTCCTTCGGGATGGTCATGAAGGTTTGCCGCAGCAGGAAGATGCCAAAGCCGGACGCGATGTAGGGCAGCGCGATGGCGGGGATGGTGTCCACCAGATTGAGCATGCGCATGGTCTGATAGTTTTCCACCATCAGGATGTCCGGCATCACCAGAAGCTGCAGCAAGACAAGCGTAAAGAGGATATTGCGCCCCGGAAACTGGAACCGGGCGAAGGCAAAGGCGGCCAGCGTGCCGAGGAAAAACTGCCCGGCAAGGATCATCGACACCAGCAGGAAGGTGTTCAGGAAGTAACGGGCGAAGGGCGCCGCATCCCAGGCCTTTACGAAATTGTCGAGTGTCAGCGGTGCAAGAAGCTCGAACCGTGCCTCATAGGCTGCCGGATGAAACGCGGTCCAGATGGCATAGGCCAGCGGCAGCACCCACAACAGTGCCAATGCCCAGGCAGCGAAGGTGTTGAGCACCCTGTCGAAGGAAAAGCCGGCGCCGGTCATTTGTAATGCACCTTGCGGTCGAAGAAGAAGAACTGGCCGATGGCAAGCAGCGACAGAAGCACCAGAAGAGCGACGGTGAGCGTTGCGCCATAGGCGGTTTCCCAGAAGCGGAAGGCGACCTCGTAGATGTAGAACAGCAGCAGTGCCGAAGCGTTGTCCGGCCCACCGTCCGTCAAAATGAAGATATGGTCCACCAGGCGGAAGGAATTGATGACCGCGTTGACGCAGACGAACAGGGTCGTCGGCATCAGGAGTGGAAAGGTGATCCGCCAGAAGATCGTCCAGCGCCCGGCACCTTCGATCTGCGCGGCCTCCTTCAGCGTGACCGGGATTGCCTGCAGCGCCGCAAGATAAAAGATCATGAAGAAGCCGGCTTCCTTCCAGACGGTGACCACGATGATGGCGTTGAGCGCGGTGTCCGGGTTGCCGAGATAGTTGCTGGCAGGCCAGCCAAACAGGGCACCGGTGATCTGGTCGACCAGGCCGAAGCCGGGTGTGTAGAAAAACATCCAGATGTTGGCGACGGCGATCAGAGGCAGAACGGTTGGCGTGAAATAGGCCATGCGCACGAAGCTTCTGCCAACCAGCCTGTCGTTGACCCAGAGCGCCATGACGATCGCCAGACCAACGGAGACCGGAATGGTGCCAAAGGCGAACCAGACGTTGTTCCACAGCACTTTCCAGAACACCGGGTCATCCAGCATGCGCTCATAATTGGATAGGCCGATGAACTTGGCCGGGCGGCGTCCGCGCGGGGTGGAAAAGAAGCTGTTCAGGAACGTCGTGACCGCGGGGATGTGGGTAAAGGCAAACAGGAACACCATCGCCGGCAGCAACAGCAGCCAGCCGTGGATCCAGTCGCGTTTCAAGGCAATGCCCCGCTTCATGGTCTAGGCCCCGATAAGGAGAAAAACCCGACCTAAAGCAAATTGCGGTTAGGACGGCGAAAGGTCTGGAGAACGGGACGGAACACCGGAGTGGGACCCGGTGCTCCGCCCCGAATGGCGTTAGCGGTATTCGCTCAGGATCTCGTCGGCCTGTGCCTGAGCTTCCTTCAGAGCCGTTTCGGCATCCTTCTGGCCGGTGATGGCAGCAGCAAGCGCATCGTTGAAGATGCCGGTCACGCGCTGGTTTTGGTAGGTCGCAAGTTCAGCTTTGGCGAAGTTCAGCTGGTCGCGGGCAACCAGGACAGCCGGGAAATCAGCCGCATAGGCTTTCATCGTGTCGGTTTCCCAGGTTTCGGCGCGCGGAGCGACGTAACCTGTTGCGATGGTCCACTTCGCGGACTGTTCCGGAGCCGTGATCCACTGAACGAACTTGACGGCAGCCTTGTTCTGTTCGTCGGAAGCTCCCTTGAACAGGTAGAAGTTGCCACCGCCGGTCGGTGCGCCGCGCTGTGCCTTTTCCGGCAGCATGGCAACGCCGAACTTGAACGGAGCATTGTCACGAACGTTGGTGAGGTTGCCGGTGGAGGTCCACATCATGGCCGTCTGGCCTTCGAAAAAGGCTTTCGGCGTTGCGCCCCACTCGATGATGCCCGGAGCCATCACTTCGTGCTTGGTGCTGAGATCGACAAGATACTGCAGCGCCTCGACCACCTTGGGATCGTCGAAGTTGGTCTTGTTGCCGTCGGCATTGGCCAGGATCGCGCCGTTTTCGATGGCAAGGCCCTGGAACAGCCAGTACGGGAAACCGGAAGACGGAATACGCACGCCCCACTGGGTGACATTGCCGCTGTCGTCTTTCTTCGTCAGCTTCTTGCCGAATTCGACCATTTCGTCCCAAGTTGCCGGAGCGACCTCCGGGTCAAGCCCGGCCGCTTCGAAGGCTTCCTTGTTCCAGTAGAGCACCGGCGTGGAGCGCTGGAACGGAATGCCGTAGGTCTTGCCGCCGGTCTGGCTGTTTTCCATGAATGCCGGATAAAAACCTTCGACCCATTTCTTGTCTTCGTCGCTGGTCAGATAGTCGTCGAAGGGCTGGATCAGGTCTTCATCGATCAGGGTGAACATGTCGGCAGACAGGATCACCGAAAGCTGGGGCGGGTTGCCGCCGCGCGAAGCGGTGATCGCCTTGGCGACGGTGTCCTGGTAGGAGCCGGCATAAACGGCGTCGATTGTAACGTCCGGGTTCTGCGCAACATAGGCGTCGGTCAGTTCCTGGATGGTGTCAGCAGCTTTGCCGCCAACTGCGACCGGAAAATAGAATTGCAAATCAACAGCCTGAGCGGAGGCCCAGGTGCTGAAGGAAAGCGCCGTTGCCGCAACGGCTTTCAGGAAAGTGGACTTCAACATCAGTTTACTTCCTAAGGTTCGAAAATCCGCAGGTCTGCGGTCGGTCTACGCGGGCGTGCGCAGCAGGTCAGGAGCGCAACAAGGCTCCGAACTCGGAAATGAGATCGTCCCGGCGGCGGCCGGTATCGGCGTCGAAAACATGAAGATCGTCCGGCGAAAAGCCGAGCTGCACGGATTGGCCGGGCGTGAAGGCCCGGCTGGCCGGAAGGCGCACCTGAAAACCGGTGCCGGCAACTTCGCAATCGGCCAGCACATCCGCCCCCAGATACTCGACGGCACGAACAGACGCGTTGACCGGGCCGCCGTCTTCCAGATGCATTGCCTCCGGGCGCAGGCCGAGCTTGAAGTCCGGCGCGGTGCACAGCTTCCTGAAGGCATTGGCCGGAAAGAGGTTCATTGGCGGGGTGCCGATGAAACGGGCGGCAAAGGGCGTCGCCGGTTTTTCGTAAAGATCCCGCGGGCTCGCCACCTGCTCCAGCCGGCCACCGTTCAAAAGCACCACCTGATCGGCCATGGTGATGGCCTCGACCTGATCATGCGTGACATAGACCATTGTGAAGCCGAGCTGCTGCTGCAGCGCGCGGATCTCCACCCGCATTTCATGGCGCAGCTTGGCGTCGAGATTGGACAGCGGCTCGTCCATCAGGCAGATCGGCTTTTCGCCGATGATTGCCCGTCCAAGCGCGACACGCTGCTGCTGACCGCCCGAAAGCTGACCCGGCTTGCGCTCCAGCAACTGGCCAAGGCCCAGCAGATCGGCAACCCGTGCAAGACGCCGGTCCCGCTCGGCCCTGCCGACCCGGCGGACCTTCAGGCCGAAGATGATGTTCTCACCGACATTCAGATGCGGAAACAGCGCATAGGACTGGAACACCATGGCAAGGTCACGCTTGGCCGACGGACGGCCGGTGACATCCTCTCCGCCGATCAGGATGCGTCCGCTGCTGACATTCTCGAGACCCGCAATCATGCGCAATGTCGTTGACTTGCCACAGCCGGACGGACCCAGAAGTGCCGTGAAGGAGCCTGCCGGAATATCGATCGACAGGCCATCGACGGCCACCGTCTCACCCCAGGCACGCGACACCGTCTCAAGAACGATCGGCTTGCCGGCGCCAGAGGGTTTCGCACCCGGGATATGCGGATCTGATGTCACGCCTCATCCCCGTCGTCGGCCACGAACACTTCCGTTTTCGTGCCTTCCAGCGATGCCAGGAAAACATCCGGCACCGGGCAATCGGTGAAGATCGCATCGACATCGCTGAGTTGACCGCCGCGCACATGGGCGTTCCGGCCGAACTTGCTGTGATCGAGGACCAGATAGGACCGGCGGCAATTGGCGAGTATCGACTGGCGGGCCGCCACTTCGTCCTCATGGAAATCCAGCAGCGTGCCGTCTTCATCGACACCGGCAACACCAAAAATGCCGATATCGACCTTGTAGTTGGAGAAGAACGCCTGCGCTGCGGACCCCAGCACGTCGCGGTCGCCATGACGCAACCGCCCGCCGGTGATGGTCACCTGAAACGACGGATTGACCGAAGCCGTGAAGGCCACGTTCAGATTGTTCGTGAAAACCGCCAGTTTCTCGTGCCCAACCAGGGCCTGCATCACGATCTCCGGGGTGGTGCCGATGGAAAACGCGATCGACTGGTTGTTGCCGACGTGGCCGGCCACCAGTTTCGCAATCAGCTGCTTTTCCGGAAGATTGAGGATCTGCCGGGTGGAATAATGGATGTTGGACGCCGGTGCCGGAGGCTCGACGCCGCCGTGGGTCCGGCGCAGGATCCCCAGTTCGCAAAGACCGTTGACGTCCCTGCGAATTGTCTGCGTGGTCACCTCGAACCGGTCCGCCAGTTCCTCGACGGACGCAAATCCTGCCTTTTGTACCAGATCCGCGATTTCGGCCTGACGCTTTGAAATGTCTATTTGCCCAAGCATGTTCTTCTGATCCGCCATCGTCCCCTCTCCTCCTGCTGATGCAGAAGGCCAGTTGCTCCAAAGGCATCATGTTGACTCGAAAAAGCCTGACTTCGAAGCCCGTTAAAACATTTTCATATGAACCTTATTCGACGCTCATATGAAAATGATGTGACAATAGGGGATAGCGGGCAGCCCAGGAACACAGGACGCGACAGCGTCCTCAGATTTCAGGACTCCATTTTTCTATCTGTAATTGCCCGGGCTTTTCACGAGGCTGCCAGGTCGATTACCCGGCCGGGGCCAACCCTGCGGTTCGATAACAAGACGCTGCCGAAGAAGAGACAAGACGGCGCAAAAGTAGAAGAGTTGAATTCAATCGTCGAAGTTATGTAATAAAATAACAAATCTGTTTCGTCATCCAATTGTCAATCAGATGTCATGCAGCGTTTTTAAGTAGCTCCCGGGATGCACCCTCACCTCCGGGAGATATCATGAAAACGATCGTTTGCACTTCGCTGGCGCTAGCCCTTACCGGCTCCGTCGCCTTTGCTCAGGACGCCCTGCCGCAAGCCTCCAGCCTGTGGTACAAGGATGGCGAAGCCGCCATTCAGGCCATTTTGGACCGTCAGCCGAACACCAACCGCGCCAAGAACGTGATCCTGCTGATCGCTGACGGCAACGGTGTCGGCACCAACTACGCCACGCGCCTTTTCGACGGTCAGCAGAAAGGCATGCTGGGCGAGGAAAACGTTCTCCCGTACGAAACTCCGGAGTTCTACAGCGCCCTGGTCAAGACCTACAACATCAACGCCCAGACGCCAGACTCCGCTCCGACCGCCGGCTCGATGAACACAGGCGTGAAGCAGCGCTTCAACCTGATCAACCTCGGCGAAGAAGCCATCCATGACGATTGCTCCACCGTCGAAGGCAACCAGCTTGCCCTGTTCTCCGAAATGATGACCGAAGCCGGCAAGTCTGTCGGCGTGGTTTCCACCGCCCGCCTGACCCACGCAACTCCGGCTGCCGTCTACGCCAAGACCGCCAACCGCAACTGGGAAGACGCCGTGCCGGAAGGCTGCACCGCACAGAAAGACATCGCGACCCAGCTGATCGACGCCATGGAAGCCGGCACCGTTGATTTGGCAATGGGCGGCGGTGGCCGTTACTTCCTGCCGAAGGACAAGGAAATGGGTGGGCTGAAGGGCCGCCGCGAAGACAATGTCGACCTGGTTGAGCGTGCAACCGGACTGGGTGCACAGTTCGCATCCGACACCGCCGGTTTCCAGTCGCTGAAGCTTGACGGCTCCAGCCCAGTCCTGGCCCTGTTCAACAACAGCCACATGGAATATGAGGCCGACCGCGCCGACAATGACGAGCCGTCCCTGGCCGACATGACCAAGGCAGCCATCGAATATCTGTCCAAGAACGAAGGCGGCTACTACCTGGAAATCGAAGCCGGCCGCGTCGACCACGCCAACCACGACGGCAATGCGGCCCGCGCCATGCGCGACGGTGTTGCCTTTGCAGAAGCCGTTGCCATTGCTGACGAGCTGACCAACGATGAAGACACGCTGATCATCGTCACCGCCGACCACGAACACGCGATCGCCTTCAACGGCTATTGCGGCCGCGGCTCGGCCATCCTCGGCCTTTGCTACGACGTTGCCCAGGTGGGCATCAAGCATTCCGACAAGGTTCTGACCGCGGACGACGGCAAGCCGTACACCGTGATCGGTTACCTGAACGGCACCGGTTCGGTTCTGAAGAAGGGCGAAGGCGAAAACGACTACACCGGCTCGCGCCCGGACCTCGACCAGGAAACCGCCACCGATCTGGACTACGTCCAGCAGGCGCTGATCCCCAAGTCCTCCGAAACCCATTCGGGTGAAGATGTTGCCGTCTACGCAAAGGGCCCGTGGGCACACCTGGTCGATGGAACCATCGAGCAGAACGTGATCTTCCACGTCATGAACCACGCTGTGAACGCCCAATAAGCCTTCAGTCAGCGTTCAAAAAGCGCTCAGTGGGATCCCTGGTCGAATACCTGCCAGGGATCCTGAAGGCCTGCCGCCCGGCAGGCCTTTGCCTGTTTGTCATATTAGCCGGATAAGTTAGGAGCATGAATTGGCCAGAACCAGGGATGTCATGAACCGCAGACAGCTTATCGTCGGGCTCGGCCTCGCTCCGTTTGCCGGGAATCTGCTGCCGGACACCGCCTGTGCGGCAGATGCCCCCCTCAAGTTGCGCACGCTTTACAACAAGGACCGGAGCTTTTCCGACCTCGCCCATTCACTGGAAGGCACCAGGGTATCGGTCGGTGGCTACATGGCCCCACCCCTGAAGGCCGACAGCCAGTTCTTCGTGCTCACCAAGATTCCGATGGCAGTTTGCCCGTTCTGTGAAACCGAGGCGGAATGGCCGCGGGACATTCTCGCCATCTACACCAAGCGCATTGTCGACGTGGTCGCCTTCAACAGCAAGATCGTGACACGGGGCGTTCTGGAACTGGGAACCTTCAAGGATCCAGAGACCGGGTTCGTCAGCCGGGCAAGACTTGTCGATGCTGTCTATGAACGCAGCTGACAGCGTCTCATGAATCTTGCTCTTCAAGTCGCCGATCTCCACGTCAGGGCACCCGGCGGCCAGGTGCTACTGTCCTGCGATCACTTTGATGCAACACCAGGTGCGGCCATCGGCCTGCGTGGCCCGTCAGGTGCCGGGAAATCGACCTTTCTCTACGCGCTCGCCGGACTGCACCCGGCCATGACAGGTCATATCCACTGGGGTGCAACCGATCTGGTGCAGCTGAACGACGCCGCCCGCGCCGCGTTCCGCCGCAGCCATGTCGGGCTGATCTTCCAGGACTTCCTGCTGTTTGAGGAACTGAGCGCCCTTGGCAACGCCTCCCTTGCAACGGCGTTCAACCCGGCAGAAAAGCGCCGGTCGATCACCGACACCGCACGGGATTTTCTCAAGAGCCTCAAGGTGCCGGCAGAAGCGCGGACCGTAGACAGTTTTTCCGGCGGCGAGCGACAACGCACTGCGATTGCCCGCGCGCTGGCCCACGACCCCGAGATCATTCTCGCGGACGAACCAACGGCAAGCCTCGACCGCAAGACCGCCGATGCCCTGATCGAAGACCTGATCAGCCTGACCCGCGCGCGGAACAAGACGCTGATCGCCGTCAGCCACGACCAGCATCTGCTGGACCGGATGGATAGGGTCATCGAAGTGACGGACGGCCACCTGCAGACGGAGGCCGCCGGTGCCTGACTTTTTCGCAGACCGCTGGCAGGACCTTTCGCCGCTTGCCCAGGACGCGCTGTGGCTCGTGCTGCTGCTGTTACCCGCCTTGATAACCGGCCTGATCGTGATCTGGGGCTTCCGGCCACAGGCACTGATCGGAGCACTGCTCTGGCGCTTCCGCTGGACCAATCTGACCTTCGTTTTCCTGATCGCCATTTCCATCGGTATCGGTGTTGGCCTGATAGCCCAGGAACGCGGCCTCAGAAAGGGAACGGCACGGGCAGCGGAAAAGTTCGATCTGATCGTCGCAGCCCCCGGCAGCGAAATCACCATGATGTTTGCCGCCGTCTATCTGCAACCAAGCGACGTGCCGCTTCTGGGAGGCGAGATCTACAACGAGATTGCCACCCATGACGACGTCGACCTTGCCGCCCCGATTGCCTTCGGCGACAGCTACCTGTCGTCACCCGTTGTCGGCACTACGCCGCAGTTCGTCACGCATCTGGCAGGGAACCTCGCCGAAGGCAGGCTGTTTGCCGGCAGCGGGGAAGCGGTTGCCGGCTCGCGGGTCGACCTGAAGCTTGGCGAGACATTCGAACCCGCGCACGGGATTGGTGACAGCGCGGAAGAAGATGCCCACGCCGGCCACGCGCTCACCATCGTCGGCAGGATGCCGCCCACCGGCAGCCCGTGGGACAAGGCCATTCTCGTTCCGGTGGAAAGCGTCTGGGAAGTGCACGGGCTGACCAATGGCCATGGCCCGGAACGACAGACACAGATCGGCCCGCCGTTTGACGCGGATTATTTCCCGGGAACACCGGCGATACTTGTTCATGCCAACGAGCTCTGGGCGAATTACGCCCTGCGGTCCGAGTTCACCCGCGACGACACCATGGCGTTCTTCCCAGGCGCGGTGCTTGCGCAACTTCATGCACTCATGGGGGACATCCGTCAGATAATGTCGGTGATGGCGGTGCTGACCCAGGTGCTGGTGACTGCGGGTGTCCTGACGGGGCTGATAGTCCTTGCCCGGCTGTTCGCCAGGCGTCTGGCACTCCTGCGGGCTCTCGGGGCACCGGGACGCTTCGTCTTTGCCGTGGTCTGGTCTTATGCCGCCACCCTGATTGTCCTGGGCTCGGCTACCGGGCTCGGCGTCGGCTGGATCGCGGTCGATGTCATCTCCTCAATCGTCACCTCCCGAACGGACATTCTTGTGACGGCAACGCTCGACTGGCCGGAGTTTCACCTCATCGCCGGTTTCGTCAGTCTGACGGTGCTGCTCGCGCTTTTGCCCGCCTTCATGGCAATGTCACGTAATATCATTACTGATTTGCGCGCCTGACCTGAAGCCTGAAGGATCTTCCCGATATGCGCGCCCTTGCCGTCCTGTTGCCGCTGCTGTTCTGCCTGCCCCACTCTGCCTTGGCGTCCGGCACACATACCGCCTCCGAAACAGGGCATGGCGATGCAGAAGCACACGAAACGCATGACGAGGCCGAACATCATCACGATGAGGATGAAGACAGCCACGAAGGCACGTCTGAAGGCGTGCGTGCTGTCCACGCCTGGATCCGGGAGACATCGGGCAACTCCGCGCTGCTTTTCGTCAACATCGAGAACACCTCCGGACGGCAGGTAAAGCTGGTTGGCGGTCACACCGAGATCGCCTCGAAGGTCGAACTGGTCGGCTTTGCCCTGAAGGACGGTGAAACCGGCTACGATCCCCTGCCGCCCGTTCCGATCCAACCGGGCAAGTCCCTCGTTCTTGCTCCCAACGCCCTGGCCCTGCGCCTCGGCGGCCTTACCCGCCCTTTCCGGGAAGGAGAGGAGTTCGAAATCGAGATCGAATTCGATTTCGGCCATATCGAGATGCAGGCCCAGGTCGAATCCATCAATGCAACCCGGCACAGCCATGCAGGGCATCAGCATTAGATCTGCCGGGATTAGAGGCAGGGATCAAGTGGGGTTGGTATCCCAAGCTTCAGTCGATGAATACCCCACCCCTAACCCCTCCCCACAAGGGGGAGGGAGATCAGTCCGTGCAGATTGAAAAGATCTCACTTGTCTGCCCGAATACCTGAAAAGGGATAGCGGGTTTCAGCGCACCTACATGTTAGCGCGGTAAAGCATTAGTCACCCTCCCCCTTGAGAGGAAGGGTTTGCGGTGGGCGTCAGCAGCCATGCACCCCTTCGCTACCCTGCCGGGAATATCACCTGTAAAGGAACGACCGCCCCTCGCCATCGAACAGATGCAGCTTTTCCGGTGGGGCCGTCAGGCGCAGTTCCGTGCCCTTCTCAACCTTGTAGATACCCGGGATCTTGGCAATGAAAGCATCGTGGCCTTCTCTCGGCGCGAAATAGAGCACTGTTGTCTCGCCGAGGGCTTCCACGATTTCGACATTCGCCGCGACCAGATAATCGTCACCTTCGGTAACGCTGAGATCTTCCGGACGCACGCCAAGCTTGACGCGCGCACCCTTGTCGCTGTCGAGCGAGGCAATCGGTACATCCGCATGACCGCCATCGGACATCTGGACGGATGTCATCTGGCCGGTCGCCGTCACCTTGGCATCGACAAGGTTCATTGCCGGAGAGCCGATGAACTGGGCAACGAACGTGTTTGCGGGACGCTCGTAAAGGTCCAGCGGCGCACCGAATTGTTCCACGTCCCCACCATGCAGCACGACAATCCGGGTCGCGAGGGTCATCGCTTCCACCTGGTCGTGAGTGACGTAGATCATGGTGCTTTCCGGCATGCTCTCCTTCAGCTGTGCGATCTCGATCCGGGTGGCAACACGCAAGGCGGCATCGAGGTTCGACAGCGGTTCGTCGAACAGGAACACCTTGGGATCCCGCACGATCGAGCGGCCGATGGCAACGCGTTGGCGTTGACCGCCGGACAGTGCTTTGGGCAGACGGTCGAGATAGGCGGTGAGCTGCAGCCTGTCCGCAGCCGCCCGCACCGCCTTGTCGATTTCGTCGCGCGACTTGCCCGCCAGCTTCAGGGCGAAGGCCATGTTGTCGTAGACCGTCATATGCGGATAAAGCGCATAGGACTGGAACACCATGGCAATGCCGCGCTGTGCCGGCGGCACATCGTTGACGACCACACCGTCGATCTCCAGCGTTCCGCCGGTGATCTTTTCAAGTCCTGCGATCATCCGCAGCAATGTCGACTTTCCGCACCCGGACGGACCGACGAAAACGATCAGCTCGCCTGCGTTGATCTCCATGTTGATGTTGCGCAGAACTTCGACCGATCCATAGGACTTGCTGACATTCTTCAAGGACAACGATGTCATGCCGGCTGCTCCCGATTGTTGATTTTGTTCATGTTATTTCACCGACCCGGCCAACAGGCCGCGCACGAGGTAGCGCTGCATCGCGAAGAACACGAAGAGCGGCACTGCGATGGACACAAAGGCCGCCGTCGCGAGAATTTCCCAGTTGCCGCCGCGCGTTCCCAGGAGTTCGACGATCTGGTTGGTCATCACCGTGGTCGAGCCTGTGGCATCGATCAGGAACACCTTGGCCACCAGCAGATCGTTCCAGGTCCACAGGAACTGGAAGATGGCGAAGGACGCCAGGGCCGGAAAGCTGAGCGGCAGGATGATGCGGGTGAAGATCTGGAAATCCGTCGCCCCGTCCACCTTGGCATTCTCGATGATGTCCCGCGGCAATCCGACCATGTAGTTCCTGAGCAGATAGACCGCGAGCGGCATGCCGAAGGCCGTATGGGCCAGCCAGACCCCCATGTAGCCCTTGCCGATACCGACGGCGAGATGGAGCCGCAGCAGCGGAATGAGCGCCAGTTGAAGCGGCACGACGAGCAGCGCCACAACGGCGGCGATCAAGAGGGCGCGGCCGGGAAATTCCATCCAGGCAAGCGCATAGGCTGCGAACGCCGCAATGACGATCGGGATGATCGTCGCCGGAATGGTGACCGTCAGCGTGTTGAAAAACGCCTTGCCCATGTTGTCCTGTCCGGTTCCGGAAAAGAGGATGGTCTGGTAGTTTTCCAGCGTGAATTCCGGCGGCACGGTCGCGGTCACGAAAACACGCTGGCCACGGCCGGAGATCTGCTTGTCATTGCCTTTCCAGACATAGGACCCGTCGGCCTGGAGCGTCAGGCTTTCGCCATCACCCATATCCGCCGTTTCGCCCGGCTGGTAAGCAGACACGTCTCTGGATGAGACGCCCCACGAGCGGATCTCGCGCGGCTCACCTTCGAAGATGTTGCCGGACACGGTGAAAAAGTCTCCATCGGCAACACGGGTCTCGTCCGGATCCGAAGTCCGGTAGACCTCGTTCTGTTCGGCCGGAAACAGCGCCGCCCACCAGCCGGAGCTGGAGATCTGGTCCGCGGTCCGGAAGGACGAGACGAACAGCCCGACGGTCGGGAACAGCCACAACAGAACGAGCGCTGCGACGGAGATCTGAACGGCCCAGGTCAGGCCGGATTTTTTCCCAGCAATACTGGCCATCACTTCATCTCCTTCCGGGCGTTGTAAACGTTCCAGACGAGGATCGGCGTGACGAGCAGCATGATGATGATGGCACTCGCCGACCCCACTCCCCAATCGTTGGCACGGAAAAGCTTGTCGTACATGTAGTTGGCCAGAACCTGGGTCTCCCACTGGCCGTTGGTCATCGCGAAGACGATGTCGAACACCTTGAGCACAGTGAGCGTGATCGTGGTCCAGACCACCACGATGGTCCCCATGATCTGCGGCACCTTGATCTTGAAGAAGATCTGGAACGGATTGGCCCCGTCAACGATCGCAGCTTCCACGGTTTCCTCCGGAATGCCGCGCAGGGCCGCGGACAGGATCACCATGGCAAAGCCGGTCTGGATCCAGATCAGCACCACCATCAGGAAGAAGTTGTTCCACAGCGGCAAGGTCAGCCAGGTCTGCGGTTCGCCGTAAGGCACCTCGGCAATCCAGACACCGAGCGCGGAACTCAGCGAAATCCAGATCAGCCAGATCCCGCCAACGGCGACCAGAAGGCGCAGGGGCAGAAGCCAGATCGACTTGTCCTCCCCCCGGGCGACAATGCCGCGCACGAAGGTCCAGGCCACATAGGCAACAACAACAGCGAATGCCAGCAGGAGAAGGGTCGGCAGAAGCTGAAGAAAGACAACGGAGCCGATGCCACCGTCAAACTTCAGCCAGATCGCGTTCAGAACGCCGATCTGGTTCTGATCGGCGGCGCGCGTATCGTAGATCAGCTTGAAGATGACCGATGCGCCAACGAAAGAGATCGCCATCGGCATGAAGATCAGCGACTTGGCGAAGTTGCCCCATCTGATCCGGTCCGTGAGCTGGGCGACCAGCAGCCCGAAAGCCGTCGAGGCAGCCGGCACGACAATCAGCCACAGCATGTTGTTGCGCACCGCTTCCCAGAACTTCGCCTCGTTCATCATCTGGCGATAGTTGGCAAGGCCGACAAAGGCCCCTCCCTGGGAGCGGTCTGTCAGCGACAGGCGCAAGGTCTCGAAGACCGGATAGGCAAGATACAGCGTCAGCGCGAACAAGGCCGGGAACAGGAACAGCCAGGGCCGGATCATGTTGGCCCGGTTGATGTTCTTTCCTGCATTGGGGCCGCGCGCCGGAAACAGGACCTTGTCGAGAAAGACATTCGAAAAGAAGAAATAGGCAAGGCAGGCTCCAACGCCAACGACGATGGTAAAGAGCCCTAACAGTGCCGGATTGTCCGATAGCATGGCCGTTCCCTCCCATTATTGATTATGGGGAGGCACCCGGAAGACCGGGGGCTTCCTGCGTTTAGGAACTTTGTTTGTTGGACGTTTTCGCCGATCCGTCAGAAGAACGGCCAGCCTCCCTGGGGAGACCGGCCGCCTGAAGGATTACTTGAGGGCGTCCCAGCTTTTCTGGATTTCTTCGGCGACGGCTTTTGCGTCCTTGCCGCCGGTATAGTCGACCATTCCGGTCCAGAACGTGCCCGCGCCAACGGCACCCGGCATCAGGTCGGAGCCATCGAAACGGAAGGTGCTGGCATTGACCAGGATCTCGCCCTGACCGCGCAGCGTGTCGTCCTTGTAGGCTGCCGGGTTGGCACCCTTGTGAGGCGTGAGGAAGCCAGTCTGGGCCATCATCACTTCATGCGAGAGCGGCAGTTCGAAGAACTTCATCAGTTCGTTGGTCGCGTCGGACGGATTGGTGATCGCCATCAGCGTACCACCACCGAGAACCGGGCTGCCGAGATCCTTTTCCGCGTAGGCCGGAAAGTAGAAGAAGTCGACATCGGTGCCGAACTCGACGCCATCCGGGAAGAAGGCCGGCACGAAGGATGCCTGGCGGTGCAGGTAGCACTGCGGCGGTGAGGAGAAGAGACCCTTCGGGCTGTCACGGAAATCGGTGGAAGCAACGGCTCCCGCACCGCCCGCGACCTTGGCATCGTCGCGTGCGAACCAGCCGAATTCCTCGATCGCGGCAACGACACGCTCGTCGTCAAAGGGGATCTCGTTGGTGGTCCACTGGTCGTAGACGTCAGCCGGCTGCGTGCGCAGCATCAGATCCTCGACCCAGTCGGTTGCCGGCCAGCCCGTGGCAGCACCTGAACCCAGACCGATACACCAGGGTGTTTCGCCATCGGCAACGATCTGCTCGGTCAGCGCCTTCAGCTCTTCCATGGTCGTCGGCACTTCATAGCCGGCGTCCTCGAAGTTTTCCGGCACGTACCAGACAAGGCTCTTGACGTTGACGTTGTAGAAGAAGCCGAACAGCTGATCCTGGCCGTCGGCATCCTTGTAGGTGCCGAGGTTCACCCAGCTTTCGCCGGCCCCGTAGTTGTTGGCGACCCAGTCAGCCATGCCTTCCGGGAGCGGCTTCAGCAGGCCGCGCGCAGCCATGTCGGCGGCAAGGCCCGGCTGCGGGAAGACAGCGATATTCGGTGCGGCGCCGGCTTCGGCATCAATCACGATCTGCTGTTCGAAGGAATCCGAACCGGTGTAAATGACTTCAGCGCCGGTAGCTTCGGTGAAATAGGCTAGCACGTTGCGGAAATAGCCGTCTTCCGGCTGCAGCCACGGGCCGGCGATCGTCACGGTCTGCCCCTTCAGGTCAGGCGCGCTCTCAGCCCATGCGTTGTAGCTGTCCCAGTTGAACGGGCCTTCGCCCGGAGCGAATTTCAGGTCAGCCGCGGATGCAGAGCCCGCGCCAAGCCCGATGGCAAGCGCCAGACCTGCCGTGCAGGCTTTCAAACGTAGTTTCATATCTGTCCTCCCAGATTGTCCCTATGCTGGAACACTCCACCCAAGGTGGCATACCTCGCCACCTTGCAGCAATACCAACCCGTTTTTCCAGGTCGGCAATTCTACCAGAACCCTTTATCCAAACCGCTTTGGATTTGGCCCTAACCATGTCTTCAGGCTTCGGCCTTGTCAAGCGCGCAACTCGCGAATTAATGTTGCATTTCAATAACAGCCTGTTGGGAGGGCGCTTTCAAAGCGTTTTGGGCCAGAATGAGCAATGGCGTAAACCTGAAAGAACTGTCGCAACGGCTGAACCTGTCTCAGACCACGGTAAGCCGCGCACTCAACGGCTATCCGGAAGTCAGCGAAGAAACGCGCAAACGCGTGACCGAGATGGCCGACAAGCTCGGCTACGCGCCCAACAGCCAGGCGCGGCGGCTTGCAACCGGCCGCGCAATGGCCATCGGCCATGTCATACCGCGCTCAATTCACGAGATGATGAACCCGATCTTTCTGGAGTTCATAGCCGGCGCCGGGGAGACCTATTCGCGCCACGGCTACGACATGATCATCTCCGTCGTCGACGATGCCAAGGAAGAAGACGCCTACCGGCAGATCGCCTCACGCAAGAAGGCCGACGGCGTGATCATTCACGGCCCCGCAAATGACGAGCGCAGGCACAGGCTTCTGAAAGAACTCAATCTGCCCTTCGTCGTGCACGGGCGCATTCCCGGCGCCGAGGACGAAACCTCCTGGATCGACATGAACAACCGGCGCGCCTTCGAACGGGCGACCAACCTGCTGCTCGATCTCGGCCACACCCGGATCGCATTGTTGAACGGTCTGGAACATATGGACTTCGCCAACCGGCGCCGGCGCGGCTTCGAGGAAGCGCTGGCAGCACGGGGCCTGACACCGGACCCGGCCTTGATGCGCAGTGCGGACATGACCGAACCTTACGGCTGCGACAATGCGATGGAGATGCTGAAGAGCGACAATCCGCCGACCGCCTTCCTGATTTCGTCCATGATATCAGCGATCGGTGTCGCCCGCGCTGTCGGCCAGTGCGGATTGAAGACAGGCAGGGACGTGTCCATCATCACCCATGACGATGCCCTGTCTTTCCTGCCCAACAGCGGAGAAGTGCCGATTTTCACCTGCACCCGCTCCTCGGTTCGCTACGCCGGGGAAAAGGCTGCCGAGCTGCTCCTGAACATGATTTCCAATCCGGCCAGCAAACCGGCTTCCCTGCATCTGGACGCGGAGCTGATCATCGGACAGTCCACCGGCCCGGCCCCAGCTGCGCCAAAATGATCAAACGTGGCTGAGACCGCAGTCCTGCAGCACATCCTTCATCCTGAGCATTCCGTTGAGACGGTGTAATCGCGCCGTCTCCGTGGCGCCGTCGGTGTCGCCGTCCCGGATCGCCTGCACAATCTTGCGATGATCGGCAGCATTTGATGCCGGTGCCTTGTTCAGGCGCAGCAACACGGTGTTAGCCCGGTAGACCTGATCGAGAAACCCCTCGATTTCAGCTTCCAGACGCAGATTGCCGCTCGCCTTGGCCATCAGCCTGTGGAACCTGTCATCGTGTACGGCCCAGGCTTCGATGTCCTGACGTTCCAGCGCATCATCGGACTCGTTGAGCACTTCTTCGATTTCCGCGAGCGTCTCGTCGCCCGCCTTGCGGCAAGCGGTGCCTGCGGCGAGGGCTTCAAGCGCCGAAAGGATCTGGTAGATCTCGCAGATGTCCTGCAGCGAAATCGGCAGAACCTTTGCTCCCCGGCGGGGCACGAGGTCCACCAGACCGTCAGCCTCCAGCCGGATAAGCGCTTCGCGAACCGGCGTCCGGCTCATGCCCAGCCGTGTCGCGATGTCCGGTTCCGGCGCCTGAAATCCGGGCGGCAATTGCCCGTTCAGGATCTCGGTTTTCAAGCGTTCATAAGCGTTGTCGACGCGAGTGGATCTGGCTTTCGTTGGCATTGCGGGATGCACCCGTTCTCCTGACGTGTCTTAAACAGTTTGCATTGTCCCGCACCTCTCGCTCGAGGCCGGAGCGGCATTTCTGATCGCTGAAGGCATTGCCCTCCGGCGCGGCCGCCCTGTTTTGGAAGCAAATCAATGCCGTATTGCTAATTATATCGATAGAATTTTATCCATCCCCATGCCCTGAGGGCACCCGGGCAGTGTCGCGACCTTCCGGATCCGCTCATTTGCTGGATTTTGCACGAATTTCGGGCTTTCTTGAGGCTCAAAAATATTGTCAAAAATTACGGTGACTTAAGGACATGCTCCAGTTACCGAAGCGTCAAGTCAGTGCTGCAGAACGCGCCACTTCCTGAAAATGCCGCGCTTTTGGCGGCAGATGTTTACGAATTGCCTGGCTCAGACAAAGGGCAGGTTTTGCCACGCTCTTCAGAAGCAGCTCTTCCGCTCCAATTGCACGCAGGTAAACCGGCAGCGGCACCTATGCACCCCAAAGCCGCTCGAAAAATAGGTCAATACTGACAATAATAGCCACCAATTGAACGGATACTTCATGCGCAATTACAACAATACCAGATTAAACAAAGAGCAATACTTGAAATACTCCGGAAAAACACAGTTTGTTATGTTTTTTAAGCTTTCATGAAATCAACCGTCGGTGGGAGCTTTTATGGAACGCGTCGCAACAGTTTTGTCTTTTGAGCATGACCATGCTCTTTTGACACTTGCGATCGCAACGTGTCTCTTCGGATGCGCCTTCTCCTTCCTGCTTCTTGCGAAGGTCGACCGCGATGCAAGCCCTGCACGGGTCATCTGGCTCATCTGGTCTGCACTCGTCGGCGCCTCGGCAATCTGGGCGGCCCAGATCATCGCCTTTTCTTCGGTAAAGCTTCCCGCGGAGTCAGGGTACCGGCTTCAAACGGCTCTGCTTGCCCTGCTTGTCGTCTTTGCCGGTCTTCTGTCAGGTTATGCGCTCGCTGTGCGGCGAAACATCCGGCTCGCACCGGAACTTGGCGGCATCCTGTTTGGCCTTGCCATTGCAGGAATGGGTCTGACGCTGACGACGGCCAGGGAGATCGCCGGTTTACCTGATACGAGCGAAGCCTTCGGACTTTGGACATTTCTGTTCGGAACGTGCCTTGGGGCAATTGCAATGAGTTTCGTTCCGCAGCTGCAGTCCAGGCGCGCATATGTAAGTGCAACGCTGTTCCTTTTCCTGTCGGCAGTTTCGATACACTTGCCGGTGCATTCCCCGGCCACGCCCCTTCGCGAAGTCAGTTTCCCGCGCGAAATCATGCTCATGTCCGAAAGGCACATGATGGTGATGTCGCTGGTCATCTTCGGCCTATGCACCTTTGCGGCTGCAACTGGTGCGCTGCTCGACCGGTACAGGAAAAACGCGGCCAGGCGAGCCTATAAACACCTGTCGCTGCAGGATTCTCTGACACGACTTCCAAACCGGCATTTTGTACAGAAGGCTGCGGCAGACCTTCTGGAAAAGGCCGAACTGGAAGGCAAGACATGCGCCGTCGTGCTGATCAGCCTGGACCAGTTCAAGGCCATCAACGACCTTCACGGCTACGAAGTCGGCGACACTGTCCTGTGCACCCTGGCCAATACGCTGAAAAACAACCTGAGCGACAGGGTCTTCATCTCCCGCTTCTACGGCGACGAATTTCTGGTCATCAATCCGTCGCTCGACACTTTGGATGACGCCGTGGACTTCGCCCGTCTGGTTCGCTCCCTTGCCCGAAGGCCGGTTCAGTGGAATTCCTACCGCCTGTCCATCCGCTCCAGTATTGGCCTTGCCGTGTTTCCGCGCGACGGCAAGGACCTGAACAAGCTGGTGCAAAGGGCTAACCTTGCTGCCAAGCAAGCAAAATCGATCGGCGGCAACCTGATCCAGCCCTATGTCACGGGCATGGAGGAAACCAATCGCTGGGAGGCGGGCCTGGCGGCTGACTTGCGCAATGCAACGCTCGAAAACCAGCTCAATCTGGTCTTCCAGAAACAGAACCTGACAAAGACCGGCGAGCTGATTGGCTACGAAGCTCTGGTCAGGTGGCGCCACGCGGAAAAAGGCCCGATTCCGCCGGAGGACTTCATTCCGATTGCCGAACGGTCAGGCATTATCCTGGATATCGGCAACTGGGTCCTGGAAGCTGCCTGCAAGGAAGCTGCCTGCTGGGAAAACCCGGTAACGCTGTCGGTCAACGCTTCCCCGCTGCAGTTCTCCCGTTGCGATTTTGCCGGTCTCGTTTCCACCGTGCTGATGAAGACAGGCCTGCCGGCGGAACGCCTGGAAGTGGAACTCACCGAATCCACCCCGATCGAGGATCACGAACGGGTTCACGAGACGATCCTCTCGCTGCGCAAAATGGGCGTGCGCGTTGCCATGGACGACTTCGGCAAGGGCTATTCCTCGCTCAACACGCTGCAAGCCTTTCCCTTCGACAAGATCAAGGTCGACAGAGCCTTCACCCAGTCGCTGGAAACCAACCCTCATGCCCGGGCAATCCTGCGCTCTGCCGTTCTGCTCGGCCATAGTTTCAAGATCCCAGTAATCGCCGAAGGTGTCGAAACGGAACGACAGCTGCAATTCCTGCAACAAGCCGGATGCCTGCAAGTGCAGGGCTTTCTGTTCGGGAAACATCTACTGCCTTCGCAGATCAAAAAGTTTCACCCGAGTTTAGACAGAACGGGAAGCTGACTTATCACTGAATTCAACTTAAATTATTATCAAATTAAACCTTGATATTAATATCAATATCCTAAAAGAAGCAACGCCAAACAAAGATTACCCTAGGTAATTACTGAAAATTCTTGACCATATTCTCTAAGCTCAACTTACTTTTGATTAACTATAAAATTTTACCTTAAGGGCAGACAACGATCACGGTGCTGCAATGACGACCTTCCCTGCCCCTGCCAAACTGATGCACGGATTGAAAACCCGCCTTGCCGGTCTGCTGGCAGGCGCGTCACTGATCAGCCTGTCCTTCGCCAGCGCAACCGTATCCGCCCAGTCGCTCGAAGAAGCCATGGGGTCGGCCTACGCCATCAACCCGGGCCTCAAGGCGGAACGGTCGCGTTACGAAGCGACCAACCAGGACGTCTGGACCGCTAGGTCCGAGTTTCTGCCGACGGTTACCGGCACTTACCTGGGAGAACAGAACGCCTTCCGCAGCGAGCGCAGCGGCAACAGCGACAGGTCGTTCTTCCACGAGCTGGGCATTTCCATGTCCCAGACGGTGTTTCAGGGTTTTGCGGGTGTCAATCGGCTGAACCAGGCTCATGAGGAAGCGAATTCCGGTCGCAACCAGCTCATTGGCGCCGAACAGACGCTGCTGTTCAATACAGCTGATGCCTATCTGCGCGTTGTTCGCGATCGGGCGATCCTCGCTCACCTGCGGGCCTATACCAACGTGGTGCAACGGGAAGTGAACGCCGCCCGCGCCCGTTACAAGTCGGGAGACGCAACGCGCACCGATATCGAACAGGCGCTTGCCCGTCTCGGTGAAGCGCAGGGGAATTCCGACCAGGCGGTCGGCGACCTGGAAGCCTCCGAGGCTGTCTATGAGCGCCTGACCGGACAAAAGCCGGGCAAGCTCGGCTGGCCTGGCATTCCACAGACAATCGAGCCCGCCGGTCTGGATGACGCGATCAACGTCGCGCTGCAGAACAATCCGTCCATCCGCGCCGCAACGGCAGATGCAAGGGCCGCACGTTACGCCGCACGCGCCGCAGTCGGCGACATGCTGCCGCGTGTCTCGCTGGAAAGCGAATGGCAAACCGGTTACCAGGGCAACCTTGGCAATCAGGACGAAGAAGACTTCCGCTTTGGCGTGCGCGTCACGGCCCCTTTCTTCACCGGTGGCCGCAACATTGCCGCGGTCAAACGCGCAAACTTCACGGCAGCCCAACAGGAATACGAGCTGGACGACACCCAGCAGATCATCCGCGAGAACGTTGTCCGTGCCATGAAGCAGCGGGCTGCCTCAAGACTGAAGGTAAAGGCGGTAAAGCGCGCGATTGAGGCCAACCAGCGCGCGGTCAAGGGCCTGCAGGTGGAATTCGACAGCGGTCAGCGGTCCCTGCTCGATGTTCTGGACGGCGAGCGCGAACTATTGCTCAGCAAGGTCGACCATGTCCGGGCACGCTATGACAGCCGCATTGCCGACTTCTTCCTGCTGGCCAACATTGGTCGGCTGGCGCCGCAGCATTTCGGGATCATCGAGGAACGGCCGGCACCGGTCCCGCGCCTCATGCCTGAGTTCAATACCTGGGACCTGCGCCTTGGACCGTCGGAAAACGATGTCTTCCAGTCGACCGTCGTCGAGGTCGTGACCAGCGACACCGTCTTTATCGAGACAGAACCACTGCCTCCAATTCAATAACCGGCAACACAAAAAGCGGGCGTAACAAGCCCGCTTTTTTGCCTTCCTGCTGATCAGTACTGAACGCCTTCCAGATCCGTGAAGTCGATGCGTCCGCCATCGGCAAACTCGATGTAGCCCCCCGAATCCTGCGAAAGGGTGATCTCGCCCGCCACTGCATCGATGCTCTCGATGGAACCTTCCGTCATGGTGATGGACCAGTCGACACCATAGGTTCCGATATCGGTGCCATCGGCGGCCTTGCTCAGATCGACGATATCGATCCAGCTCCCGCCGGCACCGCCGTAAATGCTGTCATGCCCGTCGCCGAGCATGTAGGCGAACAGATCCGACCCGTCACCGCCGGAAAGAACGTCGTCGCCCGCGCCACCCCGGATCACATCGTCACCAGCCCCGCCATAGATGAGGTCGCTGCCCCCCTGACCCAGCAGGATATCATTTCCGCCAAGTCCGGAAATGCTGTCCACGAAATCGCCCCCAACAATCGTATCGGCATTACTTGTCCCGACCTCGCACAGGGGCACATCATCAAAGTCGACCACATCCAGAGTAATTGTCTCGGTATCCGACAAGCCTCCGCTGTCCGTCGCGGTAACGTCTATCGTGATGCTTTGCTCCGTTTCGTAGTCGACTGCCGCATCATCCTTCAGCTTCAGCAGATAGCTGTCGCCATTGCTCACGACTTCAAACCGGTCATCCGACACCGTGAAGGTGTGCGTGTCGCCGATATCGGGGTCCACTACCGAAAGCTCGATAAGTTCGACACCTGTCTGGTTTTCCGGAACGTGATACTCGTTGCCCGTACAGTCGTCGTCGTGGCCGTGATAGGTCTGACCGTGGACACCGTCATCTTCGTGATAGTGCCCCGTTTCCCCGTCCTGGATATGCCCCCAATGGCCATCATGATGATCGTCCCAGTGCTTGTTGCCCTGGTCCGGCCGGTAGATCGCGTTGCCGACGATCAGATCAGGCGGCGAGTTCTCAATCACACCCGAAGTCACCGTCACGGGAAAAACCGCGCTCGACTGGGATCCGTCACTTGATGTGGCGGTGATCGTCACGTCGATGGTCTCGCCTGCAACCAGCGCTGCACCACTGGCGAGGGTCACCACACCGGTGTCTGCGTCGATATCAAACCGGCTGTCGTCGATGGAATAGGTCACCGTGTCTCCGGCGTCGGCATCTTCCGCGAATGCCGTCAGGCCGATCACCATTCCGGCAGCAGCTGTCGCCGCAACCAGATTCTGGGCCGTATCGACATCCCTGACAGGCCCGATCGGCTCATTGTCGTCGGCAGGCCCTTCCGGCTCCACGTCGATGACGTCGATCACGATGGTTTCCGTGTCCGACAGCCCGCCGCTATCGGTAACGGTAACCTCAACGCTCACCTGGGTCTCGGTCTCATAATCGAGCGCCACACCGTCCTTCAGTTTGAGAATGTTCTCACCGTTGATCGATATGACCTCGAAGCGACTATCGGAAACCGTGAAGCTGTGCGTATCGCCGACATCGGGATCGAATACCGACAAGGCACCGATTTCCGCCCCCGGATCTTCTTCATAGACCGCGGCACGAGCCGTGGTTTCGAAAGTTGTCTGGTCGAAGACGACGTCGTCGAAATCCTCGTCACCCCCGCCGGCAATGTCCTCAAAGCCGATCCTGATGCCGCTTTCCACCGTGTAGTCGTATCCATCCGGATTGAGTGACCCGTTACCGGAGAAAAGAACATTGACCTCGGCCCCGACCAGCAGCGTCCCGTCAGGTCCGACGGCCTGCCAGTTCCCCTGCCCGTCCTTCTGGAACGTCACCTTGTCACCGGCAAGAAGACCATTGTTCGTGTCTGCACCATCCGGGATCAGGAAATAACCGATTTCGCTCGCTTCGACGCCTTCCAGATAGAGGGTCGCCGTATCGCCCGGTGTCAATTGGTTCTGGTTGACCCAGACGATTTCGCCGGCCACGGGATTGCCGTTGCCGTCCACGTAGAAGACACCCAGCACATTGCTGTGGCCGGCGTATTCCTCGACAAAGGTCAGCGTCACGGAAACGCCCGGCCCAAGTTCCGGATCGAAGTCGAGGTCCGGCGCCTCATTGGCATCGGCAATCGCAATCGTGAAGGTTTCGGTTGAGACTGATCCGTCAGTCGAAGTAGCCGTCACCAGAACATCGATTTCCGGTTCGGTTTCCTTGTCGAAACTTGCCCCACTGGCAACGGTGATCACCCCCGACACCGGGTCGATCTCGAAGCGCGCGTCACCGCTGAGCTGATACGTCACGCTGTCACCTGCATCCGGATCGTTTGCAAAGGCAGTCAGACCCACGACGGCACCTGCAGCTGCGTTTTCAAGGACCTGATTTGCGCTGGCATCAATGTCCGCGAGCGGACCAATGGGAGAATTGGTGTCGTCGATATCGATCACGTCGATCACCACGATCTCCGTGTCGGAAAGACCGCCCTGGTCAGTTGCCGTCACCTCAAGGGTCACCTGAGTCTCGGTTTCGTAATCGAAGGCCTGATCGTCCTTCAATTTGAGCAGGTATCTGTCGCCGGATACGACCACCTCAAACCGGTCGTCCGAAACCGTGAATGTATGCGTATCGCCCACATCCGGATCGAATACTGACAAGGGCGCAATCTCAGCGCCGTAATATTCCTCGACGACCGCAGTGCGGTTGTCGGAAACAATGGACACACTGTCGATCAGCGCACCACCCAGGTTATCGGAACCGATCTCAACGAATGTCAGCGTATTGGAGCCGTCGCCGGATCCGCCAACGATGTCATAGGCATAGGCCTGCCAGCCCGTTCCCGTAGTGGCCGGGTCGATCGTGTCGATCAACTCGCCGTTCCAATAGACCTCGGCGACACTTTCCCCAACGCCGCCGCGCGACTTCATGTCGAATGTCAGATGATAGACCTGACCATCAAGCTGCCCCTCTATTTGCTGAGAAGCCCAGCCATTGTTCATGGCTGCAAGGTCCAGATGATGACCGCCGTCTGTCGCGCCGTAACTATTGTGCCCCGCCTCATGCACATCGACGTTGTCGTAGGTCCAACCCTCGATCGAAATCGGGTTTTCGTACCAGCCGGACCCGGCTGGTCCGCCGTGAACCCCGTCATAGATTTCGAAGCTGCCGTTGACGACAAACTGTTCTGAGCCGTTTTCCAGATGAACGATCAGATCCGGTGCTTCATTGTTATCTGTCACGGCCACGGTGAAGGTCTTCGTTGAGGAAGAGCCATCCGTTGACGTTGCGGTGACAGTCATCTCGATGGAAGGTTCTGTTTCCGCATCGAACTGCGCGCCATTCTTTACGGTGATGACACCTGTATCCGGATCGATCTCGAATCTGTCGTCACCAGTCAGCTGGTAGGTGACACTGTCCGCCGGATCAGGATCCTCGGCGAAGGCGGTGATCCCGGCATATTCACCGCCATTGGCGGTCTCTGAAATGCTGTTGGCTGCCGGGTCGATGTCGCTCACCGGCCCGATATCGAATTCGTTTTCGTCGCCCACAATAATCCGGAAGGTGCCAGTCGAGGTTGACCCATCCGTTGACGTGGCTGTGACTTCAATATCGATAAAAGGCGTCGTCTCGCGGTCAATCACCGCGCCATCGGCAACGGTAATAAGGCCCGTATCCGGGTCGATTTCGAACCGGCTGTCTGTAATGGAATAGGTGACCGTGTCCGTTACATCCGGGTCTTCGGCAAACGCCGTCACACCGACAACCGTGCCACCGGCAGAGTTCTCCTGGACGAAGTTGTCGGCACCATCAACGTCCGTCACCGGGCCGATATCGAACTCGTTCTCGTCGCCCACCGTGACCCGGAAGGTACCGGTCGAAGTCGATCCATCCGTGGACGTCGCCGTCACTTCAATATCGATAAAAGGCGTCGTCTCGCGGTCGATCACCGCGCCATCGGCAACGGTAATCACGCCCGTATCCGGGTCGATCTCGAACCGGCTGTCTGTGATGGAATAGGTGACCGTGTCCGTCGCATCCGGATCTTCGGCAAACGCCGTCACGCCGACAACCGTGCCACCGGCAGAGTTCTCCTGGACGAAGTTGTCGGCACCATCAACGTCCGTCACCGGACCGATATCGAACTCGTTCTCGTCGCCCACCGTGATCCGGAAGGTCCCGGTCGAGGTTGACCCATCCGTTGACGTTGCTGTCACTTCGATGTCGATATAGGGGGTTGTTTCGCGGTCAATCACCGCGCCATCGGCAACGGTAATAACGCCCGTGTCCGGGTCGATCTCGAACCGACTATCGGTGATGGAATAGGAAACTGTATCCGTTGCATCCGGGTCTTCAGCAAACGCCGTCACACCGACAACCGTGCCACCGGCGGAGTTCTCCTGGACGAAGTTGTCGGCACCATCAACGTCCGTCACCGGTCCAATGCCGAACTCGTTTTCATCGCCAACCGTGATCCGGAAGGTGCCGGTCGAAGTCGATCCATCCGTGGACGTCGCCGTCACTTCAATATCGATATAGGGGGTCGTCTCGCGATCAATCACCGCGCCATCAGCGACAGTAATTACGCCCGTGTCCGGGTCGATTTCGAACCGACCATCGGTGATGGAATAGGTGACCGTGTCGGTCGCATCCGGGTCTTCAGCAAACGCCGTCACGCCGACAACCGCGCCACCAGCAGAGTTCTCCTGGACGAAGTTGTCGGCACCATCAATGTCCGTCACCGGTCCAATGCCGAACTCGTTCTCGTCGCCCACCGTGACCCGGAAGATGCCGGTAGAAGTCGAGCCATCCGTTGACGTTGCCGTCACTTCGATGTCGATATAGGGGGTTGTCTCGCGGTCAATCACCGCGCCATCGGCAACGGTAATAACGCCCGTGTCCGGGTCGATCTCGAACCGACTATCGGTGATGGAATAGGAAACTGTATCCGTTGCATCCGGGTCTTCAGCAAACGCCGTCACACCGACAACCGTGCCACCGGCGGAGTTCTCCTGGACGAAGTTGTCGGCACCATCAACGTCCGTCACCGGACCGATATCGAACTCGTTCTCGTCGCCAACCGTGACCCGGAAGGTGCCGGTAGAAGTCGATCCATCCGTGGACGTCGCCGTCACTTCAATATCGATATAGGGGGTCGTCTCGCGATCAATCACCGCTCCATAGGCAACGGTAATAAGGCCCGTATCCGGGTCGATTTCGAACCGACTATCGGTGATCGAGTAGGATACCGTGTCGGTCGCATCCGGATCATTCGCAAAGGCGACCACGCCGACAACGGTACCCCCTGCGGCGTTTTCCGTTACAAAATTGTCGGTGCTGTCGACGTCCTCGACAGGGCCGACCTCGGTGTTCCCACCATCGCCGCCTTCACCAGCACCTCCGCCTCCGCCGCTGGTTCCGTCACCAACCTGGGAGCCCGATGACTGAATGCCATCGCCGCCCAGATCGAATTGAGACAACGTCGGGTCGAGACCACGCGCTTCCGGAACGGCACCGTCTCCAAGGCCGCCGTCATCGTTTGGACCACCATCGGCGGTTTCGGCCACTTCGGTACCGCCGTCCGGCAGTAGCGTGTCACCGGTTCCAGCTCCGCCCAATCCCTGACCCAGCCCCCCATGCGCACCCTGGCCGTCTCTGCCGCCGTCGCCGCCAAGTCCCTCGGCATCCTGGGTTGAAGCACCAGATCCTCGATCTTCGAGAGGCACAGCCTGATAAAGGTTCGCCAAGGTTGCTTCACCGGTATCTTCCGGTTCCACGGACAGGGAATAATCATTACCACCGGCCGGGCGGTAGGGATCGCCTGCTTGAGCCTCCATGCGTGCAGGCGACGGTTCTGATCCGCCGTTGGACTTTGCTGCGGTCTCCGTTGAAGAAGAAACGCCGGGCTTGCCTGCATTCGCTGAAGTATCGGTGTCGGCCATGACTTGCACGTGCTCCGTTAAAACCTAACGTCATCACACGCAGGGTTACCTTAATAAAAACCAACTTCAATCTTCGAATTACATGTATAACTTGATGTAAATTTAGAATTTGTGGTATTTTTGGTAAACGATTTTGAAACAATTACGCGCCTTAATGTATTCAAGGAGGCGCTTACTATGGCATCTTTTATCACTGATACTTTTTCCAGTATCAAACTGCCGCAAATGGAGTTTTTTTCCTCCGAAACCGGAGAAAAAGTATCAACACCGAAACTCCCGCGCTCAGTGGTAACCGCTTCCATCCTGATCAATATCCTCGGTCTGGCGATGCCACTGACCATCTTGCAGGTCTATGACCGGATTCTGCCGAACAAGTCGACCGACACGCTCGTCATCCTGATCGCAGGACTGGGTTTCGTTCTGGTGATCGATGCCGTTCTGAAAACGACACGGTCGTATCTGACGGGCTGGCTTGCAGCCTCTTTCACCCACCAGGCCAACGTCGAAGCAGCCAGACGTCTTCTGCACTCCAGAGCGGACATCAACTCTGAGGCGACAGTCACCAAACACCTGGACTCGCTGCGCTCACTGCAGGCAATGGGCGACCATTACGGTGGTCAGGCCCGCCTCCTGGCAATCGACCTTCCCGCCAGCCTCCTCTTTCTTGCCGTCCTGTTTCTTATCGGGGGGCCGATCGGCTTCGTGCCGCTTGTTCTCCTGGCCTTGTTTGCCCTGAGAACCGCGGCCTTGAATACAAGGATCGACAGCCTGATTGAAAAACGCGCAGAGCAGGATCAGCGTAAATACGATTTCATCTTCGAGGTCCTGTCCGGTCTCAACACCATCAAGGCCATGGCCTTCGAGCCCGTCATCCTGCGAAGGTTTGAACGCCTGCAGACGCAAAATTCTCGCCTTGGCTACGACTATATCGATCTCACCAACCGGGCACGGAATTCCTCCGGGTTCTTCACCGTCCTCACAACGGTCTGCGTGGTGTCGGCCGGGGCCCTCATGGTCATGTCCGGGTTCATCAGTGTCGGGGCGGTTGCGGCCTGCACCCTGCTGGCAGGTCAGGTCGTGCAGCCCCTGCTGCGCGGCATCAACCACTGGACGGACATGCAGCGGGTCAAACATGATTTCCGCGAAGCGCGCGCCCTGTTCGATTTGCCAAAGGAAGAGCGATCAGGAAACAGGAACCTGACAATTGTCGGCAACATCAAGCTGCAAAATGCCAGCTTCGCCGCGCGCAGCGATGCGATCGTGCCTGTCCAGAATCTGAGCCTGACGATCAATGCCGGAGAAACCGTTGCCTTTGAGGGCAGCGACGGCAGCGGCCGAACGACGCTTGCTCGCCTGATTTCCGGTGATATCGAACCGACCTCCGGCAAGGTCATGATAGACGGACAGGATCTTTACGGTGTCGACCACCGGTATCTGTGCCGGCACATCGCCTACGTCAGCAACGACGCCCAGATGTTCGCCGGCACAATCCTGCAGAACCTGACTCTCTTCGGATCTCGCGCGAGCCCGCAAAAAGCCCGATTGGCGGCGGACCTGATCGGCCTTGAAAAGGACATTCACCTGCTGCCGTTGGGCTACGACACAATGCTCGGCAACGCGATCGAGGAAAACCTCACTGACAGCATGGTACAGCGCATCGCCATTGCGCGCGCACTCGCGGGCGAACCGAAGATCCTTATCCTCAACGATGCCAACGGCGCTCTCGACCACAAGAGCGAAGCCCAGCTCGTTGAAGCGTTGAAGCGGCTCAAAGGCCAGTTGACGACGTTGATCGTCAGCCACCGCCCTTCTTTCCGCGCCATTGCCGACAAGCAGTTTCTGATGGAGCACGGCCGGATTAGCGCCTTGCCGGACACGCCGAACACCCCTCGATACAAATTGCGGCGGCGCGAGCCTGCCGACACCAAAAAGCAGGCTTAGGAGCTGAACATGTCCCTGGCGGCTTTTGAAAACGCGGATTCGATCTTTCAGAACCTGAACCCGGCAGAGAGCCGGATGAACCTGGAAACCCGTGTCCAGCAGCATTCAGGCAGTACGATCGACCGCGCGTCTCCGGCAGAGGCCTGTTTGCTGCCCCTGCTGGAAGCCCTCGGCTGGGATGGCATGGAACGCCATCTCTTCGAAGCCCTGCCTCACCTTGAAGGCATAAAGGGCATCTTCGACCTTCGCGCCGTGCTGACCCGGCTGAATTTTCGGGTCACTCCGACCGGCCGATCCGCAAAGCAGCTGACCGCGGAACAGTTTCCCTGCCTGGTGAAACACGGAGACAATCTGCTGGTCGGCCTAGGGCGCACAAGCGACGGCCGGTTCCAGGCCTACAGCGGCGAGGCTCATCGCACGGTCGCCATTGCCTTCAGCGAACTCAAGGATGCCGAGATCTTCGTGATCGAGCCGGATGACAGCACCGAAAGCGCCGGTTTTCAGCACTGGTCCTCCCGCCTGTTCCATCAGTTCCGGGGCACGGTGCTGTCGATCATGACCGTCGGCCTGCTGTCGAACATCCTGGCTCTCGGTCTGCCTCTCTTTGTCATGAGCGTTTACGACAAGGCTATCGGCGCCAAATCCGTTTCCGTGCTGGTCACACTGCTGATCGGCATTGCGCTTGTGCTGATCATGGACTGGATGGTCAGAGGCACCAAATCGCATCTCCAGGCCTACCTGGGCGCCAGGCTCGACGCGGTGGTCGCCAACACCACCTTCCGCCATTTCCTGCATCTGCCGCTCCCCCTGATTTCGTCTGCCCCCATCGGAGCACAAATCACCCGTCTGAAGCAGTTCGACGGCGTGCGGGACGTCTTTCACGGCAATCTCGCCAATGCGTTGATCGACCTTCCCTTCTCGGTAATTTTCGTCATGGTTCTCGGCTTCATTGGCGGGCCGCTGGCACTGCTGCCGGCTGGGCTGCTGGTGCTCTATGTCCTGTCGGCCATGCTCATCGTTCCGCGCATGAAACAGGCAATCAATCAGGCCGGCGATGCAAAATCGCGCATGCAGAACATCACTGTGGAGATCCTGTCGAAGCGAAAGGCCATCCGGGAGCTGTCTGCCGACGACATCTGGGTCGAGAAATACCGGGCGATTTCCGCGGACTTTGCGCTGAAGAACCTGAAGACGAGGCAACTGTCGCAGGTCATGCAAGTGGTCTCGCAGATGTTCATGACCCTGTGCGGCATCGGTGTCCTCGGTTTCGGAGCCGTTCTGGTCATGAACCAGGACCTTTCTCAAGGCGCGCTCATTGCCGTCATGGCCCTTTCCTGGCGTGCGCTCAGCCCGATGCATCAGGCCTTTCTCAGCGTATCGCAACTGGGCCAGGCCCAGCAGACGATCGAACGGATCAACAGCCTTCTGAAAATCGAAATGGAACGCCAGCCCGGCAGGCTGCCGAGCCTGCACCGCCAGTTCCAGGGCACGATCCGCTTTTCCAACGTCGTGCTGCGCTATCCTTCCCGCCAGGAACCAGCCTTGCGCAATTTTTCGCTTCAGATGGAGCAGGGATCCGTAACCGCGATCACCGGCCCGAGCGGTTGCGGCAAGACCTCGCTGGTGCGGGCCGTGCTCGGGCTTTATCGACCCCAGATGGGCGCTGTCCTTGTCGACGATCTCGACATCCGCCAGCTCGACCCGGGCGAATGGCGCAACTCCATCGGCTACGCACCGGAACACCACGATTTCTTCTACGGTACGATTGCGCAGAACTTCCGCATGGCCAATCCGCAGGCGGACAACGATCAGGTTCGCAAGGCCTTCGAGGAATTCGGCCTCAACGCCTATGGCGAGCTTCTGCCCCAGGGTGTGGAGACCCGGTTGACCGGCCAGCTGATCGAAGTGCTGCCGGACAACGTCAAACAGCGCCTGCTGCTGGCCAGGGCCTTCATGCGCCCTGCCCCGATCTATCTGCTAGACAACCCTGCCGGCAATCTGGATTTCGAAGGCGACAAGTTCCTGATGAAGAAGATCGACCAGGTTCGCGGCAAGTCGACCGTCGTCATCACGACCTACCGCCCCAGCCACATGCGCATGGCAGACAACCTCGTCTACATGCAGAACGGCATGGTGGCGATGGCCGGAGCCCCGAAGGACATCCTTGAAGACGTGCTCAAGCAGCAATCGAAATAACGTAAGGGGCCATCGCCAGCCCGCCGCAAGACAACCGCCGAGGACTTTCCAATGGCAGCAAAAGACGATCCCGACACACTCCGCAAGGCGGTCTACGGCCGCGTCGGCCTTCCGCTGGAATTGGAAGACGGCGTGCCCCCAGCCTTTTATTCACGCCTCCTCATGGGACTGACCATCGCGACCGGCTTCCTGTTGCTGTGGGCTGCCATCGGCCAGATCCGGGAAGTGGCCAACACGATCGGGGAGATAGCGCCTGCCGGCCAGATTTTGAAAGTGGAGCACCTGGAAGGCGGCATCGTCTCGGAGATCCTTGTTGAGGAAGGCCAGCTGGTACAGGCGGGAGACCCACTCGCCCACCTGGAAAAACAGGATACGACCACGGAACTCGCCCGCATTCAAAGCCGTCTCAGCTATCTGGAACTTGAGGAACGCCGTCTGCTTGCACAGGAATACAGCGATGCCAACACAGTTGGCCTGCGCCTGGACCCGTCGGTGGATGGCCTGAGCACCCAGCAACGGGCTGCCTTGACCGCCAACCGCAAGGCGGTTGCCGACGAACAGGAAGCCTACACCGCGCGTGTCGCCCAGAGGCGTGCCGAAGTGGTCAGCCTGGAGGCACAGGTCGAACTTCAAAAATCACAGGTCGAACTGGAAAAGGAAAAATTCCAGATCCAGGAAGGTTTGCTGAAAGACGGCTACACGTCGCGTCGCCGCTTCCTGGAGGCCAAGGGGGATTTTCAGCGGTCGCAGGTCACACTGGAACAGCTGTTCGGCAATCTCGCACAGGCCCGTGAAATGCTGACCGAAGCCCAGGCCAGCCTCAGTCAGGCCGGCGCCGAAGTGAACCGGGATGTCGCCGACGAGCGCGCTAGGATTGCCCAGGAGCGCGACGAACTGAAACAGGAAATCGCCAAACTGAAAGACCGGCAGGACCGCCTGTTCGTGAAGGCGCCGGTGGCAGGTTACGTCAAGAGCCTTGGCCCGACCGGTCGTGGTGCGGTCGTCAATCCCGGCGATCTGATTGCCGAGATCGTCCCCCTGTCCGAAAACCTCGTTGCCGAGGTGAAGGTCAATCCGAAGGACGTCGGCCATATCAACATCGGCGACAGGGCCGACATCACGATCACCAGCTACGACCCGAACATCTATGGAACCGTGGCCGCGGAAGTGGAGACCATTTCCGCCTCGAGTTTCCAGGACGAATTCGGCGAATACTACTTCAAGGCAACCCTCGCCTTTCCCGGCCAGGTCATCGGCGCCGGTTCACACGAACGGCCGATCCGCCCTGGCATGCAGGTCAACGCCCAAGTGGTCACCGGATCGAAATCGATCCTCCTTTACCTGCTGCACCCTGTAACACGTGCGGCACGAACGATCTTCACAGAGCGCTGAAGTCGAGTTTTCCGGAAATCCTGAAGCCCCGGAAACACTCCGGGGCTTTTTCTTCTTGCAGGTACACCCAGGCTTCTTCCGAGAAAGAGTGGAGGTCGCCGCCCAGGATACAAAAAACCCCGGAGCGAACTCCGGGGTTTTGACGTTTTCACACTTCATTGGCTCAGTGGGTTGCCGGCGTCACCATCGCATAGATCGTGTCATGCACGTTGAGCACGCCGATCGGACGGCCATCGCTGTTGACGATGTTAGCCTCGCCCTCGCCCGTGTCGGCAAAGGTCCGGGCCGCTTCTTCCAGCAGGATGCCGCTGGAAATCGTCGGTCCGTTTTCCAACGTCCGGGACGTATCCATGACCGTATCGACCAGGATCACCCGGCCACGGTTCACTTCCTTGACGAAGTCGGCAATGTAGGCGTCCGCAGGCTTCAGAACGATTTCCTGACCGGTCCCCTGCTGCACCACTGCCCCGTCGCGCAGGATCGCGATCCTGTCGCCAAGGCGCAGCGCCTCGTCCAGATCGTGGGTGATGAAGACGATGGTCTTGTGCAGCTCTTCCTGAAGGTCGAGAAGCACGGTCTGCATGTCCATGCGGATAAGCGGATCGAGCGCCGAGAACGCCTCGTCCATCAGCAGAATGTCAGCATCGTTGGTGAGTGCGCGCGCAAGCCCCACACGCTGCTGCATGCCGCCGGACAGCTGGTTGGGATAGTGGTTCTCGAACCCTTCCAGCCCGACGCGGGCAATCCAGCGGGCCGCACGCTCTTCAGCTTCCTTGACCGGCACACCCTGGATTTCCAGACCATAGATGGCGTTCTTCATCACCGTGCGGTGTGGCAGCAGCGCGAACTTCTGGAACACCATCGCCGTCTTGTGGCGGCGGAATTCCCGAAGCTCTGCCTGAGACATCTTGCAGACATCATCGTTGCCATAAAGCACTTCGCCATCGGTCGGGTCGATCAACCGGTTGATATGGCGGATCAAGGTGGATTTGCCCGAGCCGGAAAGGCCCATCACTACCTGGATCTTGCCACCCGGCATGGAGATGTTGATGTCGTTGAGGCCAAGCACATGGTTGAATTTCTCGTTCAACTCGGACTTGGATATGCCGTCCTTGACCTTCTTGACCATCTCCTTGCCGTTCGATCCGAAGATCTTGTAGAGATTCTTGATCTCGATACCCGTTGCCTCAGCCATGAAGCACCTCCGAATGTTTTTGAAGGCGTTTTCCATATGCCTGTGTTGCCCGGTCGAATATGATAGCGATCGCGACAATCGCTAGACCGTTCTGAACCCCCATGAAGAAATACTGGTTTGCGATAGCGTTCAGGACAGGCTGCCCAAGCCCTTTGACCCCGATCAGGGCCGCGACAACAACCATGGCCAGTGCCATCATGATTGTCTGGTTGATCCCCGCCATGATGGTTGGTAGCGCCAAGGGCAACTGAACATTGACTAGCTTTTGCCATGGGCTGGATCCAAACGCATCGGCAGCCTCAAGGACATCCTGATCGACAAGGCGGATTCCAAGGTTCGTCAATCGGATAGTCGGCGGGATAGCATACACAACGATCGCGATCAGGCCGGCAACTTTACCAATTCCGAAAATCATCACGACCGGAATGAGGTAGACGAAGCTCGGCATCGTCTGCATCAGGTCCAAAATGGGGTTGATCCAGCCTTGAACCCGTTCCGAGCGCGACATCAAAATGCCAAGCGGGATTCCCAAAAGAATAGCCAACATGGTACAGACCGTGACCATGGCGATGGTCCGCATGGTGTCTTCCCACATACCGAATACACCGATCAGGATGAGTGAAAAGAGTGATCCGGCAACGATCTTGTAGTTCCGGCTCATCAGGAAGACGATGCTGAGAAGAACAGCCAGCACAATTGGCCAAGGTGACGAAATCAGTAGGTCTTCCAGCCAGATGAGAAAATCTTTCAGGGGATCGAAAGCGTGTTCGATCGCTTCGCCATAGGCCCCCAGAAAAGTGTCAACGGTGCCGTCGATCGTCACGCGAATGTCTCGCAACGTACCCCTGCTTAACGAGGGAAATTCAATCCAATCCATCTAACCAATCCTGATGGTATTCTTTTTGCCCCATATGGAAAGGGCCGCACCTGCTGGGGCGGCCCTTCTACTTATTGCCGGCTCAGAGTGCCGACTTGACCTTTTCGGCCGTTTCCGGGCTAACCCACTTGGTCCAGACATCCTCGAAGTTTTCGAGGAAGTAGTAGGCACCATCTTCATTGGTCGCCTGGTTGTCGGTCATCCAGGCAAGAACCTTGCCGGCCGTCCGGTTATCCCAGGTGCGGCCTTTGATGTACTCCATGGCCGGGCCTGCCTTGTTGGCAAAGTCGTCGGTGACGACGGTAAAGACTTCAGACTTCACCCAGGAGTTCGGCTTAGGCTCCGGGCAGTCCTCGATCACGGTGCAGGTGTCCCACTCTTCCTTGTCATGCGGGACTTCGAAGTCGAGCAGGGTCATGTCGTACTTGCCGAGGATTGCGGTCGGTGCCCAATAGTAACCGAGCCAGCCTTCCTTGCGCTCGTTGGCTTTTGCGAGTGAGCCATCGAGACCGGCAGCAGAACCCGGATCAACCAGTTCGAAACCGCCCTTGTCGAAGCCGAAGGCACGGAACAGGTTTCCGGTTGTGATGCGGCAGTTCCAGCCGGTCGGACACGTGAAGAAGGCACCCTTGCTTTCGTCTTCCGCGCCAGGGAACAGTTCCGGATGCGCAAGAGCGTCCTTCACTGTGTAAATATTATGCTCTTCGGCGATATAGGTCGGAACCCAGAAGCCTTCGACACCGCCTTCGTTCAGGATTTCACCGCCAATGATCAGGGAGCCTTCGGCAACTTCCTTGTCAAGAGGCTCGCGCACGGCGTTGATCCAGAGTTCCGGCGCCATGTCCGGCTTCCCTTTGGAGCTCATGGAGGTGAAGGTTGGCATCGTGTCGCCTGTGACCAGTTCGACGTCGCAGCCGTAACCATTTTCCAGAATGATCTTGTCGATCTGCGCGATAGCGCCTGCCGACGCCCAGTTCATTTCCGCAACGGTGACCGTGCCGCACTCTTCTGCCATGGCGGACGAGGCCATGCCGATAAGAGCGGTCGCGGCGACCGAGACAAACAACTTCTTCATGAGGATGCTCCTGTGCAGTCTGTTTGCTTGAGATTGAATTGGGCGCGGCGCGCGAAAGCTTCCGTGAAAGCAATCACCTCCCTGCGCGTCCAATGGAAAAGAATAACGAGTTGAGAACAGAATTGAGCCGTGAAGGCCTCTAGATTAAATCTTATTAATTCAGCCTTCATTTGACGCATATACGTTGTTCTTGCTCGAAATAAGCCTGACCGCCGTCTCTACTTGAGAAGAAGGTCATACTCGGTATTTGTACCGAGCTCAGGCCCAACGACCAATACAATTGCATTAAGAGGCTCCTAGCACAACAGTATAGTCGCAATTCTCATACCATTCATACGTCAAATTTCGTGAACATGCCTGCAAACGACATTTTAGTGCCGGTATTCGTCATGACACATAATTTTCTTACTATGACAGTGATTCTTTTCACCCTTAAAAGGTGTTTAAACTCAATAAGATCAACCAGTAAGTGCCGAGTTTAACCATGTGTACTGATGACCTGATCGCGCAACACCTTGTGCACGAGGTCGGCAAGTACCGGTGCGGCACAAGTGTGCTTTCGCAAGAAAACCATTTCGCGTCCGGCGCCGCCCTGAAGATCTTTCAAGGTCATTTCCGGACCATGCATCCGCAACCCTTGCCAGACGGGCAAAATCGCCTGTCCTGCTCCCTGAGACACCATCTGCGCGATCGTTTCCGGAGCATCGAGCTCACACAGGATGTGTTCTTCGCCAACCAACGCGCCAAAATCCGCCCAGAGTTTGCGGCCGCCCCACGATTGCCTGTCATAGACAATCCAGGGCAGTTTTCCGGCCTCGGTTTTGGATAGATCGCGTTCGGGCGGCAAGGCATGAACGATAGCCTGAGCCTCCAGTGTTCTGCAGATGATGTCCTTGGGCAATTCAAATGGGGCGGCAACCGTAATGGCCGCGTCCAACGCCCCGCTGCGCAATCCTTCGTAAAGATCGGCCGACGTGCCGGGCCGAACGGTCAGCACCGCCTGAGGCGCCTTTTGCCGGAACTGCTGGATGACCGCGGGCACGTTGTCCGAAAGGGCCGTCGATACCGCCCCAAGCCGAAATGGACCGCTTAACCCATCAGCATCTATGCGGTTTGTCAGCTGCTCCGCGTCCCGCACAAGGCGACGTGCTGCGGGCAACAGCCGGAAACAGGTTTCGGTCGGCAGGGCTGCGTGTGCCGTTCGGTTGAGAAGCGTTGCCCCCAATTCGGCTTCCAGCACACGAATACGCTGGCTGACGGCAGCGGCCGTGAGCCCCTGCTGCCGCGCAGCCGCAGCAATGGATCCGGTTTCGGCAACGGCCAACAGGCTTTCAAGAAATCGGGTGTCCAAAACATTTCCCTTCGCTCAGAAGCAGAAAAAGATCTTAAATGTTTTGAATCGGATCTGCTACTCAACATCCGTTTTCAAAGGAGCCGAGCGATGCAACCCTGTTTTCACCTTGCCTATCACGTAACCAATCTGGACGAAGCCCGCGCGTTCTACGGCGGCCTGCTTGGCTGCAAGGAGGGCCGCAGCACGCAGACCTGGGTCGACTTCAACTTCTTCGGCCATCAGGTGTCTCTCCATCTCGGCAAGCCTTTCGAGACGACCAACACCGGCAAGGTCGGTGATCACATGGTGCCGATGCCGCACCTGGGCGTGGTGCTGGACATGGAGACCTGGAAGACGCTTGCGCAAAAACTGACAGACGCTAACCTCGCCTTCGTCATCGCCCCGACCGTCCGGTTCGAGGGCCAACCCGGCGAGCAGAGCACCATGTTTTTCAAGGACCCTTCCGGCAACCCAATCGAAATCAAGGGCTTTGCCGATGAAGCCGGGGTTTTCGCCGCATGAGGCCCGTCGTTCCCTTTGTTTCCTCTGCAAGCCCTGATGAGCGCCAGAGCTGGCGCGAGGCACTGCCGAAAGCTCTCGACGGCATCGCCGACGTCAAGCCGTTCGAAGACCTGACGGAGGACCAACGATCCGAAGCGCGCGTTGCCATTGTCGCCAATCCCGACCCCGCCAATGTGGCGGCACTTCCCAATCTGGTCTGGGTACAAAGCCTGTGGGCCGGGGTGGAGCGCCTGATGGGTGAGCTTCCCGCAAACGGTCCGAAGATCGTCCGCCTGACGGATCCGCAAATGGCGGAAACCATGTCGGAAGCGGTTCTTGCCTGGACGCTTTACCTGCACAGGGGCATGCCCCGATACATTGCCCAGCAGCGGCAGAAGGTCTGGCAGGACCATGTACTCGAACGTCCACAGGAACGCACGGTTGGTGTTCTGGGTCTTGGCAAGCTCGGCGCAGCGGCCGCCTTGCGGATGAAAGCCAACGGCTTCAACGTGCTCGGCTGGAGCCGTACCGAAAAATCAATTGAAGGCATAGCCTGCCGGCATGGCCGCGAAGGCCTTCTGGAGGTGCTTGGCCAGTCGGATTTCATCGTCCTGCTGATGCCGCTGACGGATGAAACACGCGGCCTGATCGGCCAGGACGAATTGAGTGCCTGCAAGAAGGGCGCTGCGATCATCAACTTCGCCCGAGGCCCTATTATCGACACTGCCGCTCTCATCAACAAACTCGACAACGGGCCGCTCGGCCATGCCGTTCTCGACGTCTTCGATGAAGAGCCCCTGCCACCGTCAAGTCCGCTGTGGGATCATGACAAGGTCACGGTGCTGCCGCACATATCCGCCCCGACCATCATCAGCACAGCGTCCAGGATCGTGGCAGACAACATCGGCCGGTATTTTGAAGACGATACGATTCCTCCAGCCGTCGACCGGGAACGTGGATACTGAAATTTGATCCGCTTTCCGTCGCAATAGTGTCAAGGATCAGCCTCTAATCAGGCGACAACCGTTTCGTCTCCTTCAAAGGTGTTTCATGACCGACCTCCCAATTCTTGGTGCCGCGCTGACAGTCGACGCGCTGGAAACCCATCGCAATCTGATGCTGGACAAACCGCGGGATCTGGAACTTCAGGACTTTTGGCCAGCCGAAGTGCTGAACGGTGACTGGAAACCGATTGTCGAGAAGGCCCAAAAACTGCTGGACGGCCATCAGGGCCGTGTCGGCATTCACGGCCCCTTCTTCGGCTTCACCGTCGACAGCATGGACGTGGATGTCCGCGAGATCGTACGCAAGCGCCTGTTGCAGGGGCTGGAAGTCTGCGAGGCACTGGGCGGCACCCACATGGTCGTGCACAGCCCCTATACGACCTGGGACTTCAACAACCTCGACAATTATGAAAATGCCCGGCAGCGCAAGATAGAGCTCTGTCACCTGACCATGAGCGACGCAGTCAAGCGGGCAGAAGAGATCGGCTGCGAACTCGTCATCGAGAACATCGAAGACAAGGACCCTTATGCCCGGATAGAGCTTGCCGAGAGCTTCGGTTCACAGGCGGTGAAAGTCTCTATCGATACCGGACACGCTCACTATGCTCATGTCACGACTGGCGCCCCGCCGGTCGATTACTACGTCAGGGCCGCCGGCAATCGTCTGCGCCATATCCACCTGCAGGACGCGGATGGATACGCCGACCGCCACTGGACGCTTGGGCAGGGCACCATCAACTGGCACTCCGTGTTCGGCGCGCTTTCCAAGCTCGAGACTGATCCCCGTCTGATCATCGAACTGCGCGACCATTCCGGCCTGCCGGCGTCAATTGCCAACATGGCGGCACTTGGACTGGCGCAGTAACCACCAGGACGGCACTGCTAGGCGGCGCATATCCGTGCGCCGTCATTGCGGACAAGTGCTTCGCAGGGCGCACGCCAAGCCGCAATGACGCCCAGGCGAAAGCCTGAGCGTCTGATCTTTTTGGCCTCAGCCCATCGCCCAGGGGCCGTGGTAGCCGCCGCCGTCCTTGTCGGTGCGTTCAAAGCCATGCGCGCCGAAGAAATCGCGCTGGCCCTGAAGCATGTTTGCGGTGGAACGCCCTGTGCGCATGATGTCGAAATAGGACAGCGCCGCCGAAAGGGCCGGTACCGGCAAACCATGCAGCGCGGACTGGGCAACGACCTGGCGAAGCATCGCTTCGGTTTCCTTCAGCTTTGCCGAGAAGAACGGCGCCAGCATCAGGTTGCGTTCGGCGTCGTCGGACAGTGCGGACGACATGTCGTTCAGCATGGACGAGCGAATGATGCAGCCGTTACGCCAGATCTTGGCGATTTCCGGCAGGGGCATTGCCCAGCCATATTGTTTGGCCGCTTCCAGGATCAGACCGAAGCCTTGCGCATAACAGATGATCTTGCCGGCAACGAGAGCTGCTTCCAGCGCATCGATCGTCACGGCCTCGCGGTCCATGCCGCTCGGAGCCGCGCCAAATTCGGCTTCCCCTTCCTTGCGCTCCTCATACCGCGCGGACATGTTGCGCACGGCAACGGCCGCCTCGATGGCGCTTGCCGGGGTGCCCAGCATCAGCGCCTCGATGGCCGTCCAGCGACCGGTGCCTTTCTGGCCGGCCTTGTCCAGGATGATGTCGAGCATCGGTTTGCCGGTGTCCGGATCCGCCGTCTTGGCAACCTTGCCGGAAATCTCGATCAGGTAGGACTGCAGGATGCCGCCATTCCACTTCTCGAAGACATCCCCGATCTCTGAAGCCGACATGCCGAAACCGTCGCGCATGACGCCGTAGACCTCGGCAATCATCTGCATGTCGGCATATTCGATGCCGTTGTGGACGGTCTTGACCAGATGACCCGCGCCCGCTTCACCCAGAAAGGCCGCGCAGGGCGTTTCTTCGTGTTTGGCGGAAATCGCTTCCAGAATATGGCCGACCTGATCCCAGGCGTCCTTCGCACCACCGCCCATGATGGACGGACCGAAGCGTGCGCCTTCCTCGCCACCGGAAACACCGATCCCCATGAAGCGAGGGCCTTTTTCGGCAGCTTCCGCCGCGCGGCGGTTCGTGTCGTGGTAATTGGCATTGCCCGCATCGATGATGAGATCGCCTGCATCGAGCAGCGGCCGCAGAGCCTCGATCTGTGCATCGACCGCTTCACCGGCCGGAACCATCAGGATCACCGCGCGCGGGGTCTTGATGGATGCAACGAAGTCTTCCAGCGTCTTGGTCGGAACCAGTTTCGGCGCGAGTTCCCCGGCCTTCGCCATGAATTGGTCGGTCTTCTCCGTGGTCCGGTTGAACACCGCGATCTGAAAGCCATGTTCGGCAATATTGAGCGCAAGGTTGCCACCCATGGTACCGAGACCGATCAGGCCGATTTCCGCGGCCGCGCCGTTTGAGCTCATGAACATGCCTTTCATAAATCGATTAATGTCTGGTGGGGCGGTGATAGCCGACAAGCTGCCCAACGGCAATGTCTGGTTGGGGCAAGACCGTGTAAAATCCGATCAGCCGAAAGCACTTGCCAGATGATCCACCAGCAGGCGAACGCGCTTGGGGATGAACCGTCGTGACGGCAGGACCGCAAAGAGCGGCAGCTCCGGCAGATCGACCGGACACGCAGCCTCGGCCAACCGTCCATCCGCCAGGAATTCGGCACACATCGATTTCGGCAAGATACCCGCCACACCGCCATTCAGCACCAGGGCCAGCGCAAGCTGCAGGTTCCGCGTCCTGTAAACAGGGGCGCCTCCTCCTTGCCCCGCTTCCTCCAGCACTTCGGCGGGATCGATCACCCGTCCTGACGTCAACAGCTCGTCGAACAAGGCCTTTTCCATGAGCTCCGGCCGGGCGACAAGAACAAGGAAACTGGAGGCGATCTTGCGGACGATGACACTTTCCGATGCAACCCGGTTGCCGCGGAGGGCGAAGTCGAACCGCTCGCCGGTCAGATCAACGGGGCGATCGCTGACATGCACTTCGATCCGGACTTCCGGATATCGCAAATTGAAGCTGGCCATCGCCTCTGCCAGAACATCCAGCGGCAGGTCGACCGGGACGGACACACGCACCATCCCCTGCGGTGCCTGCGCCGATTTCAGCTGTTCTCCGGCCTCCTCCAGATCCCGCAAGGCCGGCTGCACCTTTTCCCGGTAGGCCTCGCCTTCCATCGTCAAGCGCACCTGCCTGGTCGTGCGCTGGAACAGGGCGACGCCAAGCTCTTCCTCCAGTGCCTTGATACGAGCCGTCACTGTCGACCTCGGCAAGTCGAGCTGCCGGGCGGCAGCAGCGAAACTGCCAAGACCGGCCACTTCAACAAAGGTTTCCAGATGTGCCAACGTTGTCATTGCGCGATATTTTCAGCCAGACTGTTCATTTTTATACAGCTACACCGAACAATATCTACGGTCTACCTACAACGGACCATCAAAGGTCCCAAGAGGTATTCCCATGAAACGGCGCAGTTTTCTGAAGTCAGCCGGCACCATGTCGCTGGCTGTTCCGGCAATCTTGACCGGTGTTTCGTCCGCTCCCGCAAGAACCGCAACAGGTTCTCCCCGGCTCGACGTCACCTGGCTCGGCGGTGCGACCATGCTGATCGAATGCGGCGACCTCACCCTCCTCACCGATCCGGCCTTCGGCGAAGGTGAGGAAGCTTTCCGCATGGGTGACCCCAACGAGATGTTCGATCTCGCCACGGGACCCGACGTGGTGGCCCACAAACGGCTGACCCCGTTTCGCGGTGTCGATCTTTCCAGGGTGGATCAAGTCCTGCTGTCCCACCTGCATGAAGATCATTTCGACCAGACGGCGGAAAGTGCAATTGCCCCGGACATGCCATTCCTCGTTCCCTCTCATGACCGGGAGCGATTGACCGCAAAGGGGTTCACGCAGGTTCAGGTGGCCGACTGGATGAAACCTCACGTGATCACCAAGGGCGACGTCACGCTCTCGCTGACCACACTACCTGCCGAACACTCGGAAAACCCGGAGATTGCCTCGCTGCTTGGCCCAGGTAACGGCTACTGGCTGGAGATCCGCCAGGGCGATTGGGCAAAGTCTGTCTATTGGACCGGTGATACCTTCCCGACGCCAAATGTCCTCGACGCGCTCAAGGATTTCGGATCGCCGGACGTGTTCATTCCACATCTTGGCGGCGTCGGCACTTCAGGACCTCTCGGGCAGATCAGCATGGGCGCTAATCATGCCGCCGATTTCGTGGATAAGCTCCGGCCTGGCAAGGTGCTGCCGATCCATCACTCCACTTACGCGCTTTATCTTGAACCCGTCACCAGCCTGCCGACTGCGCTTGCCGGCAAGACGCAAGGACTGGATCTTGTTTCGGAAGGCACCTGCGTAAGTTACGTCTGACCACGAAAACAACCGGGCACCGGCGTCTCCAAAGGAGATGCCGGCTGCCGCAAACGCCTCCCATAAAATAAAATTAGCCGGCAAAATTACCCGTAAAAATACCCGCTGCCTGAATAAAACTGTCATGTAGAGCTGATAGGCGATTTTCATCCGCAACCCTTTTGCTGCTCTGTGCAAAGGATCTGTCACATGAAAAAGCTTCTGATCGCAGCCGGCCTCCTGGCCGCGGCATCCGCCTCCGCTTACGCCGAAGATGTTACCGGCAAGCTCGTGCTCTACACCTCCCAGCCGAACGCCGACGCCCAGGCAACCGTCGATGCCTTCACCGCGGCGCATCCGGGCGTTGAGGTCGAGTGGGTCCGTGACGGCACCACCAAGATCATGGCGAAGCTGCTGGCCGAATTCGAAGCCGGTGCGCCGAAGCCGGACGTACTGCTGATCGCCGACATGGTGACCATGGAGAGCCTGAAGCAGGAAGGTCGTCTTATGGCGCATGAGGCGGCCGACGTTTCCGCCTACGATCCGGCGATCATGGACAAGGACAAGAGCTACTTCTCCACCAAGCTGATCACCACCGGCATCATGTACAACACCAACGCGCCGATGAAGCCGACGTCCTACAAGGATCTCCTGAAGCCGGAAGCAAAGGACAAGCTGGCCATGCCGTCGCCGCTGACCTCCGGCGCCGCGACCATCCACATGACTGCGCTGACCTCCAACCCGGAGCTTGGCTGGGCCTATTACGAAGGCCTCGCAGACCAGGGCGCCAACCCGCAGGGCGGTAATGGCGGCGTCTACAAGGCGATTGCCGGTGGCGAGAAACTCTACGGCTTCGTCGTCGACTTCCTGCCGATCCGCGAAAAGGTAAAAGGCGCACCGGTTGAGTTCGTCTTCCCGGAAGAAGGCGTCTCCGCCGTCACCGAGCCGGTTGCGATCCTCTCCACTGCCCAGAACCCGGATGCCGCCAAGGCATTTGTCGACTTCCTGATTTCCGAAGACGGTCAGAAGCTTGCCGCATCCCAGGGCTACCTGCCGGCACACCCGGGCGTCCCGGCTCCGGAAGGCTTTCCCGCGCGCGACCAGATCAAGCTCATGGATTTCGATCCGGCCAAGGCCCTGGAACAGGACCAGGCCGACAAGATGAAGTTCTCCGAGATCTTCGGCGGGTAAGGCCAACGCCTCCTTTCGACAACGGGCAGCGTGGCGGAAGCTTCGCTGCTTTTTTCCGTTCCCCCGTCATTCCGGACAAATGCAGCTTTGCTCATGCTGATCCGGAATCCAGACATCAGCATGAGCAAAGCGAATACTGTTCCATTTGGAATTTGGCCGCGCCTCCGGCGCGAAACATGCCTGGATTCCGGATCATCGCTCGGCTACGCCTCACTTGTCCGGAATGACTGCGAGAAGCAACGGCAAATCCCTGTGCAGCTATTGAAGCTTTCCGAAAAGACCACCCTCCTCGCGCTTGTGCTTGGCGCAACGCTGATCTGCGGGCTGCCGCTGCTGCTTTTGTTCAAGACCGGACTGACGGGTGATGGCGGTCTCGACCTTGGCCCGTTGACGGAAGCCGTGCAGAGCCGGTCGGTCCGAAGCGCACTTTGGCATTCCGTTGAGAGCAGTTTCTTGTCGGCACTGGCAGCAACCGCACTCGGCACCCTGCTCGCACTCCTGATCGGCCTCACCGATATTCGCGCCAAGGGCCTGCTGGTCTTCCTGATCCTGCTGCCGATGATGATCCCGCCGCATGTAACGGCTATTGCCTGGATACAGGCGCTCGGCCCGGGCAGTCCGGTGTTGCGCTGGCTTGGGCTGGCTCCGGAACTCGGCTCCACCCACCCTCTCTACTCCCGTGAAGGCCTCGTCCTGCTGCTGACCCTGCAGCACAGCCCGCTGGTGTTCCTGCTGGTCCGTGCCGCGTTGAGATCGTTTCCGCGCGAACTCTCAGACGCGGCCCGCGTTTCCGGCTCCGGAAGCTTCTTGATGTTGCGCAGGATCACCTTGCCGTTGCTCGCGCCATCCCTGCTGGCCGGTTTTGCGCTCGCCTTCGTTGCCGCACTTGGCAATTTCGGCATCAATGCCCTGATCGGCATTCCGGCACGCTACACCACCTTGCCCGTTCTGGTCTGGCGAAGGCTGGCAAGCTTCGGTCCGGATGTCCTGCCAAACGTGGCGGTAATTTCGGTTATCCTGGCCGTTGTCGCCCTTGCGGCGATCCTGCTGCAAGGTGTGCTGCAGCGGCGCCTGCGCACCAGCCTCATCGGTCTGCCGCAAGACCCTCTGGCGATCTCTCTTGGCCGCAAGCGTCCCTTTGTGGAAGCCACTCTCTGGCTGTTCGTCGCCTTCGTGCTGCTGCTGCCGGCAAGCTCGTTGCTGGCGACCTCGCTGGTTCGCACTTACGGCCTGCCGCTGTCTGCAGAAACCCTGACACTCGAAAACTTCACCGAGGTGCTCTGGCGCCAGTCCGTCACGCTCAGGGCCTTCGCCAACTCAACTCTCGTTGCCGGCGTTGCCGCACTTGTCATTGCTGTCATCAGCCTGTTCCTGGCCTATTTCCTCGCCCATCGGAAGTCGGCTCACAGAACCTGGGCGAACCTTGCGCTCACACAGTCGGAAATCGCCTTTGCCGTGCCCGGCCTGGTGATGTCGATCGCCTTCATCCTGGCGTTCATCCGCCCCCTGCCGCTTTTGAACATCTCGCTCTACGGCACCCTCTGGATAATCCTGATTGCCTATGTCTCCGTTTTCCTGGCGGTGGGCCTGAAACCGGTTGCCGCCGCCTTCCTGCAAATGGATGGTTCATTGGAAGATGCGGCTCGGGTGGCTGGCGCCGGGTTCTACCGGCGCATGACAAGGATCTTCACCCCGCTCGCAGCTCCCGCGGCTGCCTCCGGTGCAATTCTGGTGTTCCTGACCGCTTACAACGAGGTCACGGTCTCCGCCCTGCTCTGGTCCACCGGCAACGAGACCATCGGCACGACAATCTTCAACTACGAAGACGGCGGCTACACTACGCTTGCCGCCGCCATGTCGGTTGTGGTCGTCGCCGCAACGATTTTGATCATGCTGACAATGAATGCACTGGCCCGCAGGGTTCCAGCCGGGACGATCCCCTGGAAGGATTGAGGGATAGTCGAAGCTCTTGTCATCCCGGGTCTGCGCTGCGCTTTACGCAGGATGACAACAAGGAACAAAACTCACTCCGGCAACACCCATCCGCGCAGGATATCGAGCTGCAGGAGCTCGCCAGGTTCCGCCTTTCGGTGAAGCACCATGAGAAGCGGTTGCGAAAGGCCTTCGAGACGGACGAAGACTTCCCAATAGCCACCCCGGTAGATCGTCCGTTCGACCGTTGCCTCGAAGCCGGAAGTGCCCGTTGCGAGCACCAGATGTTCCGGCCTGAGCAACAACGTTGCTGGGCCCGAACCTGTTTGGTCTGGACAATCGACGACCGCGATGACATTGCCGAAGCGCACTTGCGCCTCGCCGTTTTCAACTCGCAGCACATCCACCGGAACGAGGGTGCTGCGGCCGATGAAACCGGCGACCTTCTTCGAATTCGGACGGCGGTAAAGCGTGTCGGGATCGTCCGCCTGCAGGATGGAGCCATCCCACATCACCGCCACCTTGTCGGCAAGAGCCATCGCTTCGCGCTGGTCGTGGGTAATGAAAAGCGTCGTCGCGTCGCTCGCCCTGTGGAATGCCGCCAGCTCTTCTTCCATCGTGCTGCGCAGATGCGGATCGAGATTGGCGAGAGGCTCGTCCATAAGCACGGTGCGCGCGCCCTGCGCCAGGCACCGCGCCAGCGCCACCCGTTGGCGCTGACCGCCGGAAAGTTCGGCCGGCTTGCGTTGCCGGAACGGTGTCAGGGCCACCGTTTCCAGGCACTCCGCCACACGGGCCGTCACCGCGCTCCGCGTTTCACCCGCCGTCTCCAGCGGAAAGGCGACATTGGCGGCAACATTCATGTGCGGCCACAGCGCATAGGACTGAAACACCACTCCCACCTGGCGCTGCTCGGGCGGCAGGTGCAGGCCCTTGCCGGCAACGGCCTGCCCACTGAGTTTGATCTCTCCCGCATCGACCGGCTCCAACCCGGCAATGGCGCGCAACAAGGTCGACTTGCCGCAACCGGACGGGCCGAGCACCACGAAAAACGTGCCGTCCTCAATCGAAAGGGACACGCTGTTCAGCGCCTTATGGGCATCGAAGGACTTGGAAACGGAAGCAAGCTGGATGGACATGCCTCCCGTTAGCCTTCTCCCATGACAGATTGATTACAACTGCTGCAAACGCCCCTCATCGGCCCCGCAAACGCAGCAGCAAGTCGACTTCCTCTTCCAGCGCGCGGCCATAGGCCCTGGCCGCCGGGGCGTTGGAATGCATCAGTGTTTCGTGGCGGAACAGGCAATAGGCTGCAAGGCACCAGTGATAGGCGCCGCGCTCCTTCAGAAAATGCTCGACCGTCTCCTGGTCAGGGTAGCGCGTCAGGAACATTTCCTCCGCATGGGCGACAAGCGGATGAAGGCCATAGAGCGTTGCAAGACCGGGCGAGACGAAACAGGCGATATCCTCGACCGGGTCACCAAGCCCGGCGAATTGCCAATCGATCAGCCGGGCACCATCGCCGGTTGCCTGGATCGTGCCGAGACAGAAACTGCGATGAACGAGCGAACGCTTGATCTCGCGTCTTTTGACGGCGCCATCGGCCGGACGCGACCGCTTCAGGTTCGCCGCCTTGCGGCTATGCGGAATGAGCGCCAGCATGGCATCGCCCCGCGCCAACACCTCGTGATATCCGGCCGGAACGGTCTGGTGTCCCGGTACAGGTTCGCTCAAGGCGGCAAACCGACCGATCAGCTCGGCGGCTTCTCCGACATCGATCTCGTTGTCGACCGGGGTCGGATAGCCATAGATCAACAGCGGTGTTTTCGCCGGACTGTAGGTGAAAGCTTCAAGCTCCGGCGACAGGCCATGGCGGGCTAGAACGGCAAGGGCGTCCGCCTCCTGCCTCGGCAAGGTCGGATACAAAGGGTTGTCTTCGTTTTCGGGGAAGAATTCCTTAACGACAAAGCTTCTGCCCGGCGTGTCCAGCCGCCAAAACCGGGCGGTATAGGCGACCGGCAACGGCCGTAGCCGCGCAACTGACCAGTCCTTCACCGGCAGGAGCGTTTTCAGAAAAGCCAGCAGTTCCGAATCCGACAGCAACACGCGCACCAGGGGTCCCCACGAAAAGTCTCCTTGTTCTGATCGCTTTGAAGTCCCTTTCCGTCAAGCCCCCCGATGGGCGAGATCACGGCTGGATCGAGGACACGGTGCCGGATGTCGGAGTTGAAGCACTGGCCGTCGTTCTGAGACTGCCCGCTGAAAGTGCCCTCTCAAGTAACGTCTGATGAAATGGCGCAGACCGGGCCGCGCCCAAGCCTTTCCAGGGCATCAGGTCCGGCTTTCAGGAATAGTGGCGGACGACATGACGCATGACATCGAAACGGCCTCGCTTGCCGAGACGGCTCCCGCGCGGCGCGGACGGCGGCGCAGGGGCGGCGAGAAGACCGGTCCGGATCTCTTTCCGCAAAAACCCTTCAAGCAGCCGCGGCATATCTTCAAGCCGTTGGAAGCCGTTTCCGCTGACGAACTTGAAGCGATCCACGACGCATCCATGCGCGTTCTGGAAGAGATCGGCATCGACTTCCTGCACGAGGAAGCAAAGCAGATCCTGAAGGATGCCGGGGCCGACATCAAGCCGGGTGAAGACCGTGTACGCATGGACCGGGCGATGGTGGAAGAGCTTGTCGCCAAGGCCCCGGCCGAATTCACGATCCGTGCGCGCAACCGGGCGCATGATCTGCAGGTGGGCGGCAATGCCCTTGCCTTTTCCTGTGTGGCCAGCGCGCCCAATGCCGTCGACCGCGACCACGGTCGCCGCCCGGGCAACCAGGAGGACTATCGCAACTTCCTGAAACTGTCGCAGTTCTTCAACATCATTCACTGCGTCATGGGCTACCCGGTCGAACCGGTCGATATCCACGCTTCCGTGCGCCATCTCGACTGCGTTGCAGACATGCTCCGGCTCACCGACAAGGTCTATCACATCTATTCGCTCGGCAAGGAGCGCAACCTCGACGGACTGGAACTGACCCGGATCGGCTACGGCCTCACCCCGGAAGAATTCGTCGAGACGCCGTGCGTGGCAACGGTCATCAACACGTCCTCGCCGCTGAGGCTCGACACGCCAATGCTGCAGGGCCTGATCGAAATGGCCAAGGCCGGACAGGTTTCCATTGTCACGCCTTTCACTCTTGCCGGTGCCATGGCTCCGGTCACCGTTGCCGGCGCGCTGACCCTGCAGAACGCGGAAGCCCTTGCCGGGATCGCCTTCGCCCAGCTTGTGCGGCCGGGTGTGCCGGTGGTCTATGGCGGCTTCACGTCCAACGTCGACATGAAATCCGGCGCGCCAGCCTTCGGCACGCCGGAATACATGAAGGCAGCAATCGTCGGCGGCCAGCTCGCCCGGCGCTATCATCTTCCCTACAGGTCGTCAGGCGTTTGCGCGGCCAACACGGTCGACTATCAGGCAGCGCTGGAAACGACGTTGTCGGAATGGGGCGCGATCAACGGCGGGGCCCATATCATCAAGCATGCCGCCGGTTGGCTGGAAGGCGGACTGAGTGCCGGGTTCGAGAAATTCATCACCGACATCGATCTGCTCCAGAAGATCGCCGAATACCTGACGCCGCTTGATGTGTCAGAGGCAGCCCTTGCCGTCGATGCGATCCGCGAGGTCGGTCCGGCGGGCCACTTCTTCGGCACCCAGCACACCCAGGACCGTTACAAGGACGCTTTCTACGCGCCCATCGTTTCCGACTGGCGCAATTACGAAAGCTGGTCGGAAGCAGGCAGCCCGACCGCCTACGACAAGGCGAACATGCTCTACAAGAAGGCGCTGGAAGCCTATGAGCAGCCCCCGCTTGATCCGGCCATCGACGAGGAAATCACCGCCTTTGTCGAGAGGCGAAAGGCCGAGGGCGGCGCCCCGACCGACTTCTGATCATTTCACGTTTCACGTTCGAACACGGCCTGCCGCGCAAGAGCAGGCGCTTCCGGAGCAGATTGCATGAATACCCACACTCAGGTTGTTGTCATTGGCGGTGGCGTTGTCGGCTGCAGCGTTCTGTATCACCTGACCAAGCTCGGCTGGAAAGACGTCACGCTGATCGAGCGCGACGAACTGACATCCGGCTCCTCCTGGCACGCAGCGGGCGGCTTCCACACCCTGAACGGTGATCCGAACGTAGCCCAGCTGCAAAGTTACACCGTCGACCTCTACAAGGAACTGGAAGAAATTTCCGGTCAGTCCTGCAGCCTGCACCTGACCGGCGGCGTCATGCTGGCCGATACGCCCGAGCGAATGGATTTCCTGCGTCTTGCCCAGGCCAAGGGGCGCTATCTCGGCATGGACCTGGAGCTGATCTCGGTCTCCGAAGCCAAGAAGATGTTCCCTCTTCTGGACGAGAAACACTTCATCGGCGCGCTCTGGGACCCGATTGAAGGCCATCTCGACCCCTCCGGCACCACCCATGCCTATGCCAAGGCGGCCCGCGTCAACGGCGCGACAGTCCTGCGCCACACCAAGGTGGAAGAACTGGTTCAAACGCCCGACGGCACCTGGGATGTCATCACCAACAAAGGCACGATCCACGCCGAACACGTGGTCAACGCCGGTGGCCTGTGGGCGCGCGAATGCGGGCGCATGGTCGGCATCGAACTGCCGGTGCTCGCCATGGAGCACATGTACCTCCTGACCGACGAGATGGAGGAAGTGACCTCACACAACGAAGCCACCGGCAAGGAACTGATCGGCGTTCTGGATTTCGGTGGTGAGATCTACACCCGCCAGGAAGGCAAGGGCGTGCTGCTCGGCACCTACGAGCAGAACTGCCGCCCGTGGAGCCCGCGCCAGACCCCCTGGGATTTCGGCCACGAACTGCTGGCGCCGGATCTCGACCGGATCGCGCCGGAGCTGGAAGTCGGCTTCGAGCATTTCCCCGCCCTGCAGAATGCCGGCATCAAGCAGATCATCAACGGGCCTTTCACCTTCGCGCCGGACGGCAACCCGCTGGTCGGCCCGGTTCGCGGTCTTCGCAACTACTGGGTTGCCTGCGGCGTCATGGCCGGGTTCAGCCAGGGCGGCGGTGTCGGGCTGACGCTCGCCAACTGGATGATCAACGGCGATCCTGGTTACGACATCTGGGGCATGGATGTTGCCCGCTACGGCACCTGGGCAACGCTCTCCTATACCAATGCCAAGGTACAGGAAAATTACCGTCGCCGGTTCCGGATCCGTTTCCCCAACGAGGAACTTCCGGCCGCCCGCCCGCAGCAGACAACCCCGCTTTACGACCGCATGCTGGCGCAAGGCGCCGTCATGGGCGACAGCTGGGGCCTGGAAACACCGCTCTGGTTCGCTCCGGAAGGCGTGGAAGCCAGGGACATCGTTTCTTACCACCGCTCCAACGATTTTGAGCACATCGGCGCCGAGTGCCGGGCTGTGCGCGAGAGCGTGGGCGTGACGGAGACGGCCAACTTCGCCAAATACGAGATTACCGGGCCAGGCGCGGAAAGCTTCCTGTCGCTATTGATGACCAACACAATGCCGAAGGTCGGCCGCATCATCCTGACGCCGATGCTGAACGAGAACGGCAAATTGATCGGCGATTTCACCATCGCCCGGGCCAGCGACCAGAAGTTCTACATGTGGGGCTCGTCCCAGGCTGAGATCTATCACATGCGTTGGTTCGAGAAGCACCTGCCAGAGGACGGCTCGGTGACGATCCGCGCAATCAACCTCGGCTGGGTTGGCCTCTCCATCGCCGGTCCCAATTCGCGCAAGGTTCTGGAGAAGATCACCGGAGACGATGTCTCGGGCGAGGCCTTCCGGTTCATGGACTTCCGCGAAATGGACGTTGCCAACGCCCCCTGCAAGGTCAACCGCATCACCTACACGGGCGACCTTGGCTACGAGATCTGGATGGCGCCGGAGTACCAGCGTCAGGTCTATGATGCGCTGATGAAGGCCGGAGCCGAGTTCAACATCGTCAACTTCGGCATGCGCGCCCTGCTCTGCCTGCGGCTGGAAAAGAACTTCGGCACCTGGTTCCGCGAATTCCGCCCGATCTACGGCGCATTCGAAGCCGATCTTGGCCGGTTCGTGAAGCTGTCCAAGGACACCTTCATCGGCAAGGAGGCGGCCCAGAAAGAATTCGATGAAGGACCGAAGCGCCTGCGTGTCAGCTTCGTGGTCGATGTGTCGGACGCCGACGTCATGGGCGATGAGCCGGTTTGGCACGATGGCAAGGTGATCGGCTGGGTGACTTCCGGCGGCTACGCCCACTACCTGCGGAAATCCCTCGCACAAGGGTATATTCCCTCGGAACTGGCAACGAACACGCAGGAAGGCGCCTTCGAGATCGAAATCCTCGGCGAGCGCCGCAAGGCCACCATCATCAGCGAACCGCTGTTCGACCCGAAAGCCGAACGCATGCGCATGTAAATGCATCCGGTCGTCGGACCAACACCCCGACGACCGCCTCCCCCTCCTGAACTCCACCTCCCCCTATCCTCCCGGGCTCCCCTCCCCTCAACCTCATCCTGAGGAGGCGCAAAGCGCCGTCTCGAAGGATGGGCAGCATACTCGGGAACAAGCGGCCCATCCTTCGAGACGGGCCTCCGGCCCTCCTCAGGATGAGGGGTTGGTGTAGGGAACGATTGGGATTTACCGGAGGTGGGGTCGGCACGAAAAGGCAGGGAAGACGAGGACTGTTGAGCGGACAAGAGCGTCCCAGCACTGAGGATACCTGCCGAGTTCCGAAGAGCGCAGAGCGACAGATCGATTCAGAGACCTGCGCAGTCACTCCATCCGGAACACCCCGATTCTTCGCCTTTGCTGAACTCCGCCTCCCGCTCCCCTCATCGCGAACTTCTCCCCCCCTCATCCTGAGGAGGTGCGAAGCGCCGTCTCGAAGGATGGGCGGCAAACGCCAACACAAGTGGACCATCCTTCGAAACGGGCTTTCAGCCCTCCTCAGGATGAGGAGTTTGGGGGGGACTGGCAGATTATCATGCGGCCTAAGCAAACCGATGGCAGACGCCAGTCGGCTTATCAGAACACGCCTGCAAACCGGTTCACGGCCTTTACTTCAACCGGATGATCTTCGGCCCGAGGGCGCGCACGTAATCGCTTTGATCGGCGAAAACCATCACGTTGGTCTCGGTCACTTCGGTCTGCTTCAGTTCCAGTGGCGTCTTGCCGTCCGGATTGACGATCACCTTGCGGGTCGGCGGAAGGCCGCGGAATACCAGCACACCGGCTTCCTTGGTCACGATGGCACCATAAGGTTCGTCGTGGACAATGCGCGTCGTACCGCTTTCGGCCTGCGCTGCGGCTCCAAGGGCGATGCTCATGCCGGCTGCGGCCAGCAGGGTTTTGCAGAAGGAATTCATGACACGTCTCGCTGTTAACGCTTCATTTACCATGAATCGTAACCGCTCGTTAACTTTTGCGCCAGAGGTCCTGGGGGTTTGTCCCGTGAAACGGAAATTATGGTTAACGCGACAGACTGACTTCAGGCCGAGACACCGTGGCTGAGATCCTTGAAGCTTTCGGCCACATGCTTGGCGAACGCATGAGTGGCTTTGCCCGCATGGGCCCGCTCGGCCATGAGAATGTGATAGTCGCCGATCTCCGGCAGGCCATGCCGTTCGTCCAGGGCCATCAGGGGCGCCTCGACAACACTCGCCGGAAAGGGAGCCACGGCAAGGTCCGCCAATAGCGCAGCTTCCTGGCCGGCACTGTGAAAGCTGGTGTAGGAAACGCGGTAAGGCTTCTGGGCATCGTCCAGCGCAACCCGCGCAGCTCTGCGCCAGGGGCACCCGGGCGTGGAAACGGCAAGCGGCAACGGATCGCGCTCATAGGCGATACCACCTTCCAAACCTACCCAGACCAGCGGTTCGGTGAAGACGATTGTGCCTCCCCGCGCCAGTGCGGTACCCGGACGGGCGGTAAAGAGCGCAAGGTCCAGCTCCCCCTTCTTCACCTTCTCGTCCAGCATCGGACTGCCATCGAGATGCACGTCCACGTTCACACCAGGATGAGAGCGTGCAAAACGTGACAGGATGTTGGGCAGGAACCTGGTACCGAAATCGGACGGCGCTCCGAAGCGGACTTCGCCTTCCACTTCCGGAGACAGAAACAGCGAAACAGCTTCCTCGTTCAGCATCAGGATACGCCGCGCATATCCAAGCAAAGCTTCGCCTTCCGTAGTCATACGTACGGTGCGCCCTTCCCGGGCGAACACCGAAACCCCGAGGATCGATTCAAGTTTTTTGATCTGCATTGAAACTGCTGACGGCGTTCGCCCAACAAGTTCGGAAGCTTTTGAAAAACTTGAGGTTTCCGCGATTACCAAAAAGGTCCTGTAAAGATCCAGATCGATCAGCGGCATGCCGGTGCCGGGCAACTTTTGCATGGTCCAGATTTCCCGGAAGTTCAGTTCAATTTTTTTGAACGAATAGATGAATACTATTCGATTGACTGAACTGCAAGTTCTGCCCATATAGCAGGCAAGCGGCCTCGCGTTTAAGCAGTGGACCGCACTTTCTTGTAACAATCGAATACGCTCAGGATTGGCAACGCCATGACCTATCTTGCACAAGCCCTCGGCACCAATCTCATGGGTGTCGTCAGCGGACACACCACGGCAGAGCTGGCTCGTATGAACCAGGCCCTGCGCCAGCGCGAAGCTCAGAAGTCCAAGACACGTTGATCTGACGACCTGGAGGACTGTCGTTTGCCGGCCTGAAGCCGGCAATCTGACAATTTTCCAGAGGGTTTGAAACCAGCGTCAGGCCAGCACGGGATACCCACGCTCTGCCGCCTCGGCTTCCATCTTCAAGATGACCGCGTAATCGTCGGAAGACAGTTTCGAAAAGCCGTGAATGCCAAGGCGTTCACGGCTTTGTTGCGTTTCAGGTGCTGAAAGCACCTCGGCAACGGTCTCACTGATAAGAGCGTGTTCCGCTTCGCTGAAACGGCGGGAAGTGATCAGCGGCAACCCGGGCGCAGATGCTGTGCGGGCAAGTGGCCGGACTTGCGCCGCCAGGTCCGGTATTTCCCGGCAGACCAGTGCCCAGCAGACTGCATCGATGGAAGCGATGTCGGCCTTGCCCTCCGCAACGGCCTTCACGGACGCCAGGTGACTCCCGCTCACAATGACGTCCGAAAAGAAAGCCCCTTCAGTATCAAGCTGCGCCACCGCGTGACGGAAAGTATTCATGCCTGACTGGCTGTCCGATCCGTTGAAAACCGCCCGGTGACCGCGCAGGCCCTCCAGGTTTTGGTGGGAGCTGTCATGCTTGACGATCAGCTGACTGCAATATCGTGGACCATCGCACCCTTCGGCATCGTAGTGAGGCGTCCCCACGAGCCGGACCTTGTCCGCAAGCGCATGGGTCAGGGGGTATCCGCAGGTTTGCGACAAGAGGAGATCCGGGTCCGTCCAGGCCTCCACCAGATCTTGCCCATCCTGCCATGGCCGGATATCGCCTTCACTCAGTCCCAGAACGCGGCAAAGCGCGCCCTGGAGCGCGCTTTCAAGATCCCGCGTGGCATGACGTACCTCCGGCCAGTCGTACATCGGCAGCCGGACAGCCAGAAAAGATCCACCGGTCAAGACACCGCCTTTTCCGCGGCAGGAAATCCGCTGGTCTCATTGTATTTGATCGGGTGCACAACGGGCTCCTTCACCTTGAAAAAATAGTGCCTGGCCAACTGGAAATAGCTCGCAAAGACATAACCGCCGTTCCGTTCCTGCCATTCAGAGCGGGCAGCGCGGTAGATCTTCGGAAGATGATACCAGGGCGCCCGCGGATTGGCGTGATGAACGACATGGAGATTATTGTTCAGAAACAGGAGCGAGAACACCGGGCAGAACTCGACGATGATCGACCGCGCCTCCGCATGTTCGTGCGCACGGTGCTCCGCATAGGTGCGCAGCATCAACAGGCTCATGCCCGGATAGGCGACGCCGAGAACATACAGCCAGAACGGCATGCCGCCGACCAGAGTGACAAACAGGACAATTGGCACCACACCGGCAACATGATGTGCCCAGGCGCGCATGACGACCTTGTCGCCCGCAAGCATCATCCGGATTTCGGCTCCCACGAAACCGACCATCGAGACCACCGGCCCGATCAGCAGCCGGCCCAACAGGGTGTTGTTGATCGTCAGGACCATTTGTATCGGACGAGGAAGGCTCTGCCAGTCTGCCCAGGCCAGATAGTAGCTTTCCGGGTCGTCATAGGGATCCGTCAGCCGGTCGTTGTTATGATGGCGCAGGTGAAGAGACTTGAAGCGGCGATACGGCACGCACAGGCCGAACGAGCAGTAGACCAGGGCTTCGTTGAGTGCGGGACTGCGCGTGGGGTGACCATGAAGCACCTCGTGTTGCAGCGAGGATTGCAGTGTCACCAGGATCGCCGCCAAAGGGCAGACCACGAAAGGTCCAAGCTCGGAATAGAACCCTATCAACAAAAACCAAGCCGACGAGGTGGCCAGAATCAAGGCCAGTGTCGGCCACTCGCAGAATTTCGCGCGCGGCAAGGAAGTCTCCAAATGTTTGAAAAATCGGCGCAAACCGACATGAACTGGTTTGACTATGCGCGCAGGCCATCTTCAGGACAATTTGAGACTTGAGAACAAATTCCACGATATTTAGCAAACTCATCATGATGGTTTTATTTGTAAACAGATGATGATTTTTAGCCGCATCTGCAGCCTTTCCGACAAACGATATGACTGGATCGGAACATCAAGTGGCGGTTTTGCCGCTAGACAAAAAAGGGGCTGTCCTCTGTTCTGTGCGAAACGCCGGAAGGAAGGACAGCCATGCCAACATCAAACGAAACGCCGAACCGTCATGACGTGATTATCATCGGTGCCGGCATCATCGGTTGCGCCATCGCACTGTCCATGACACGCAAGGGCTACAAGACACTGAATGTCGACGCCCTGCCGGCAGCCGGCTATGGCTCCACCTCCAGCTCCGCGGCGGTGATCCGCACCTATTATTCCACGCGCGACGGCACGGCGATGGCCCTTGAAGGCTATCACGACTGGAAGAACTGGCAGGCCTATCTGGAAACGGAAGACGCCGGGGAACTGGCGCATTTCATCGAGACCGGCACCCTGGTGATGAAGACCGCATCCGACAACTACCAGAAGCATGTTCTGGAACATGCCGACGCCCTCGGCATCCCTTATGAACACTGGTCGGCCGACCGCATCACACAGGAACTCCCCGGCTACAACCTGGACTGTTTCGCCCCGGCGAAAACCATGGATGACGACGACTTCGGCATGCCGACCGGTGGCGCGCTTCAGGGAGGTGTGTTCTTCCCGGCAGGTGGCTACGTCGACGATCCGCAAATCGCCGCCCGCAACCTGAAGGATGCGGCAGCCAAGCTTGGGGCACAGTTCCGCTTCAAGACCAGGATCGTCAAGATCCCGGTAGAGAACAACCGTGTCACCGGTGTTCTCACTGAAAACGGCGAACATATCCCGGCAGCCATCGTCATCAATGTCGCCGGCCCGCATTCCGGCAAGGTGAACGCGCTCCTGGAAGGTGAGACCGGACTGAAGATCGGCCACCGCCCGCTGCGCCAGGAAGTGGTTCAGATCGCCCCGCCACAAAGTCTGAATTATTCCCGCGAAGGCCTGGTCGTTTCCGACAACGACATCTCCGTCTACGTCAAGCCGGGTGGTGGCGGCCAGTTGATGATCGGCAGCCAGAACCCTGCCTGCGACCCGCATCTCGTGGAAGATCCCGACGATTTCGCAATGGACCTCACCGACCGCGGTCTCACCTATGCCTACCGCTACTCTCAACGGGTTCCCGAGCTGGGCGTTTCCCAACACCCTGTCGGTGTGGCAGCGCTCTATGATGCGACGGACGACTGGCTCCCGATTTACGACCGCACCAATGTCGACGGCTACTACCTGGCCATCGGAACCAGCGGCAACCAGTTCAAGAACGCAACCGTTGCCGGACGCCTGATGACGGATCTGATCGGTTACTGCGAAGCTGGCAACGATCATGACGCCAAGCCATTGCAATTCAAGCTGGAGCATGTCCCCCACACGCTCAACACGGCGACCTTCTCCCGCAAGCGCGAGCTGACCAAGGAAAGCTCGTTCTCGGTTCTGGGGTAATTTCACTCAAGCTTCTGTTCTTCTGAGCCGAAATCGTAGGAGCGATCCCCAACCCTCCCCCACATCCTGAGGAGCGCACGAAAGTGCGCGTCTCGAAGGATGGGCCACTTGCTCCTGAGTGTGCTGCCCATCCTTCGAGACAGGCCTTCGGCCCTCCTCAGGATGAGGGGGAGGTTGGGGCTAGGGCTGGGCTGGGGCTGAGTCTGGGTCTACGGCTGCGGCTGGAACTACGGCAAGGTCTGAGGCTGGCGTCTGGATTGGAAACGGCTCCTGTCTGGCTTCGCTGGACGAACGCCCGGTGCGCGCGCCTGAACATACCGGCCTCGAGCCCCCCAATTCCGCCGTGGTCGAATCGCGCGTTTCAGGGTAAGCAACCGGTTCTGATCCTGAAGGAGCATTCCGTGGCCTGGTCCCCGCAACAAGATGAAGCCCTGAAAGAAGCCGCTGCCTGGCTAAAGCGCGGCGACAGGCAGGTGTTCCGCCTGTTCGGCTTTGCGGGCACGGGCAAGACAACGCTTGCCCGGCATCTGGCGGAAGGCATCGACGGCGATGTCTGTTTTGGCGCCTTTACAGGCAAGGCTGCGCATGTGCTGCGCCAGAAAGGCTGCGAGGATGCGGGCACCATCCATTCGCTGATCTACCGCCCACGCTCGGCCAAGGAAGAAGACGACCTTGACGACGATGATGACGACAGCGGCCCGCAGTTTGCCATCAAGCGGGACAGCCAGGCTTCGACCGCGAGCCTGATCGTCATCGACGAATGCTCCATGGTGGACGAAGACCTGGGCAAGGACCTTCTGTCCTTTGGCACGCCCGTTCTGGTGCTGGGCGACCCGGCACAGCTGCCTCCGGTCAAGGGCGGTGGCTTTTTCACCGAAGCAGAACCTGACGTGATGCTGACCGAGGTTCACCGGCAGGCGCAGGACAATCCGATCGTGCGCATGTCGATGACCATTCGCGACGGTGGCCAGCTCGACTACGGCACATTCGGCGAAAGCCGGGTGATCCACCGGCGCGACATCGACAAGGACCAGATCCTTGCCGCCGATCAGGTGCTGGTCGGCACCAACAAGACGCGCAGGCTCTACAACGCCCGCATTCGCGAGTTGAAGGATTTCTCCACTCCCATGCCAGCGGTCGGCGACAAGCTGGTGTGCCTCAGGAACGACAAGACCAAGGGGCTTCTGAACGGCGGTCTTTGGACCGTCAAGCGCCTGCGGACACCACGTGGCAACACGTTGCGCTTCGATGTCGTGTCCGAGGACGAGCTCTCGAGAAACGCCGTCAAGGTGAAGGTGCTGCCGGCCATGTTCGAGGATGGCGCGGAAAGCATTCCCTATGCCATCCGGCGCAAGGCGGACGAATTCGACTACGGCTATGCGCTGACCGTCCACAAGGCCCAGGGCTCGCAGTGGGACAACGTTGTCCTGTTCGATGAAAGCTGGGCATTCCGCGAGCACAAGAGCCGCTGGCTTTATACCGCAGTTACCCGCGCCGCCGAGCAGATCACTGTCGTAAGATAGGCGAGTTGAACGCGGCTTCGGAAATCTCCTGCAGATCATTGCTTGCAGGAAGTGCCTGGAGGCCGGTCTCAATAAAGGTTCTGAGATCGTTCTCGCTGCTGCCGCTGCGCCCAAGCAGGGCAATTGCCGAAAACTGTCCGTCGATGAAGGTTGCCGTCCGGTCCACGTCCGTATCTTCAGACATCTCCCCCGCGGCAACCGCCTTTAAGAGGCGATCCCTGATGGCCTTGAACCGGGCAGCCCTCAGGTCCAGCACGACTTCCTGGTGCCGCTGAGCGCCGTATGTGCAGTCGACAAGGGCATTGACGAGAAAACATCCAGCCGGCGTTTCCTTGTCCAGCGTCAGATCCGCGACGGCACCGAGAAAATCCCGGAAGTCCTGGACAACGTGTTTTTCTGCCCGTTTCAACCTGGCAAAAACCGGCCCGCCATAGGTTTCGAAATAGTGCAGAAGCGCCTTTTCGAACAGCGCTTCCTTGTCGCCGAACGCCGCGTAAAGGCCCGGTTTGGCCATGCCTGACGCCTCGGCAAGATCGCTCATGGATGTGCCGGTGTAGCCGTTCTGCCAAAAGGCGATCATCACGGAATGAAGAGCGTCTTTGGTATCGATTTTTCTTGGCCGTCCGCGCGCCATCGGTCTGCACTCCTCATAACAAACCGTGTGATCCGGTTATTAAAGCTCGGGAACCTTGAACCTCGGCAGGATGTGCGCCCTTGCCCCCATGCGCACCACCAACCGACCACGACATCTTGTTGAAAGAATAGCTGCTCGTTTTCAACGCAGAATACGCAATTTATTGCAATTCGTACAGGAACTACCTGTAGCTCAACCTAAAAGTGCATACCAAAACAATTTCACTGCACTGCCTGCCGCAAGATTGGTTCGCCATTGGGCTCGGCTTGTTTCAATCCGGCGCGCCCGATCCGGCAATCTTTCGGTATTTCACAGTGGACGGAGCTCATCGGTCCCTTTTCCGCCCGATTGAGGGGGCTTATCGTCTGCGGCTCAGATTTTTCTCGACGGAAAGTACCTTTCGTAAATGGCAAGCGTATCGATGACCGACCCGACCACGTCCACTCCCAAGGCCGACCTGTCCGCCCAGACCGCCCTGCGCATCGCACAGAGGATTGCGGATGAAATCGGCTGCAAGGCCGGCCAGGTGAATTCGGCCGTCCAGATGCTGGACGAAGGTTCGACGGTGCCGTTCATCGCCCGCTACCGGAAGGAAGCCACCGGCGGGCTTGACGACACCCAGCTGCGCAAGCTCGAAGAGCGGCTGATTTATCTGCGCGAAATGGAAGACCGCCGCGTCGCCATATCCAAATCCATCGAAGAACAGGGCAAGCTCACCGACGATCTTGTTGCCAGCATCCAGGCAGCCGATACAAAGTCCCAGCTTGAGGACATCTATCTGCCGTTCAAGAAGAAGCGTCGCACCAAGGCGCAGATTGCCCGCGAAGCCGGTCTGGAACCGCTGGCCGACACTCTTCTGGACGATCCCACCCGAGACCCCGAGGCCGAAGCGGCCGCTTACGTGGATGAAGGCAAGGGCGTTGCCGACACCAAGGCCGCGCTTGACGGTGCCCGCCAGATCCTGATGGAACGCTTTGCCGAAAACGCCGAGCTGGTCGGCCGCCTGCGCCGCCATGTCGAGGAACGTGGTGTCGTTCAATCGAAACTCATCGACGGCATGGCAGAAAAAGGTGCGAAATTCGCCGACTATTTCAACTATTCCGAACAATGGTCGAAGATCCCGAGCCACCGTGCCCTTGCGCTGTTCCGTGGCCGCAACGAAGGCATCCTGTCTGTCGACCTGACGGTTGATGCTGACGACGTCTCCCCTGTCCTGCCCGCCGTAAAGATGGTTGCTGACACCTATGGCATCGCCGACCGGGGTCGTCCTGGCGACAAGTGGCTTATGGAAGCTGCGCGTTTTGCCTGGAAGGTGAAGCTTGCCCTTCACCTGGAACTCGACCTGATGGGTGTCCTGCGTGACAAGGCGGAAGAAGAAGCCATCCAGGTTTTTGCTCGCAACCTCAAGGATCTGCTGCTGGCAGCACCCGCCGGTTCCAGAACCACGCTCGGCCTCGATCCCGGCATCCGGACGGGCGTGAAGGTTGCCGTTGTCGATGCAACGGGCAAGCTGGTCGAAACCGCGACCATCTATCCGTTCCAACCGCGCAATGATGTCTCCGGCTCCCGCGCCGCTCTCCTCGCCTTGATCGCGAAACACAAGGTCGGCCTGATCGCCATCGGCAACGGCACGGCCAGCCGCGAAACAGACAAGCTGGCGGGCGACGTTCTGGCGGACATTCCCGCCGCCCAGCGCCCGGTGAAGGTCATCGTCAACGAGGCCGGTGCTTCGGTCTATTCGGCCTCCGAACTGGCGGCGAAGGAAATGCCGGATGTCGACGTTTCCCTGCGCGGCGCGGCCTCCATCGCCCGCCGCCTGCAGGACCCGCTTGCCGAACTGGTCAAGATCGAACCGAAGTCTATCGGCGTCGGCCAGTACCAGCACGACGTCAACCAGACCAAGCTGGCCCGTGCGCTGGATGCGGTTGTCGAAGACGCGGTGAATGCCGTCGGCGTTGATCTCAACACCGCCTCTCCCGCCCTGCTGTCGCGCATTTCCGGCCTGTCGGACAGTCTGGCAAAGGCGGTGGTCGAACACCGTGAAGCCATCGGCCGCTTCGACAGTCGCACACAGCTCAAGGAAGTCCCGCGCCTCGGCGCCAAGGCTTTTGAACTCTGCGCCGGCTTTCTGCGCATCAACGAAGGCAAGGAACCGCTCGACGCCTCGTCCGTCCACCCGGAAGCCTATCCCTTGGCAAAACGGATCGTGAAGGCCTGCGGCCGCGACGTGCGCCAGATCATGGGCGACGCCTCACTGCTGAAAGGCCTCGAGCCGTCAGAATTCACCGACGAGAAATTCGGTCTTCCAACCGTGAAGGACATCCTGTCGGAACTGGAAAAGCCGGGCCGTGACCCGCGCCCGGAATTCAAGACCGCCACCCTTCAGGACGGCGTCGAGGAAATTTCCGACCTGAAACCAGGCATGAAGCTGGAAGGCACAGTCACCAACGTTACAAACTTCGGCGCCTTCGTCGATGTCGGCGTCCACCAGGACGGGCTGGTGCATGTCTCCCAGTTGGCGGACCGTTTCGTCGATGATCCGCACAAGGTCGTGAAGGCCGGTGACATCGTCAAGGTGACGGTCCTGGAAGTGGATGTACCGCGCAAGCGCATCTCCATGACCATGAAGTCCCAGGCCGACTATCAGGGCCAGCGTGAGCGCGGTGGTCAGGACAGGGGCGGCCAGAACCGAAGCGGTCCTGGGGGCCGAGGCCCCGGCGGAAAGGGGCCCGGCGGCGGCAACGGTCCGCGCGGAAATGGCCCCCGTGGTGGCGGCGCGCCGAAATCCTCCGGCGGAGACAGCGGCAACAACGCCTTGGCCGCGGCACTCGCCGCAGCGATGAACAAGAAGAAATGACGGCCTGATCCAGCGGCGTTATCAGCGCCGCTGGATCAACCTGCTACTGGTTTTCGTAACAGTCATCAATGCCCGAAGGCGACTGGAGCAAGAGCTGACGTCCCTTGCTGTGAGCCGTGTACTGACCGTCCGTATAACGCGCGCCCGACCCTGAGACGACCTGCTCGAGCCGTCTCGGTGGGTGACCGTCAATGGTGTAGATCAGGTGGCCGTTGCCGCTTTGCACGTAGGTGGCCGTCAAAGGCAATCCTTCGGTGCACGTGTAATGCACCGTGATTGAGTCACCGGCGGCCGGCTGCGCCACATTGCCAGCTGCTGCCGGTTGATAGTTGCGCGCCGGAAAGGCATCGGTGATCTGGTAAAGGTCCGACCGCGGCCCATTTCCCTGCGCATAAAGGATCATGCGCCGATGCAGATCCAGCTGCAGCGTCACATTTCTTGAAGCATCGTGGAGATACACCGACCAGTCGTCCCGGCCGAATTCCTGAAAATAGAAATTCACGGTGCCGTAGACGTCCGCTTCCTGCCACTGGCCGTTTCCAACGTTTGTGAAACTGCCGCCAGAATGCCGGACAACACCAACATTCTGGCCGTTCACCCCAGGAGCTGCCGACAGTTGGCCGCCAGGTTGCTGCGGCACCGGGTTCTGGACCTGAGGCCGGCCTCCGCAGACCTCATATATCCCCGGGTATGGGCGCTCCGAGCAGAACAGCCCGCCCCAGTGATAGCCCGTCTGTCCGTTGCGATACCTGACCTGGAACCACTCGTATCCATTCATCATGACCCCGGTACCGGACAGGATCAAAATGGCATCCCCCTGACGGAGACTGCCGCTTTGCCCGTATTGCATACCAGGACCACTGCGAACCTTGCCGCCGTAGGATGTACCATTCTGCGGGAAATCGACGTCAGGTGAGGCGAAAGCGAAACTGGCTGGCAAAACAAGTGCTGCCAGCACGACAAAAAGCGAAAACCTGTTCATCAAAATGCCTGTTCTATTGATGTTTCTTAAGAGAAAATGCAGCGTCTTCGGAGAAAATTACTGTATTCAACGACAAACTTTAGGTCATACGAACAGGAAAAGGAACTTCGATTTGCGGTTGCTTGCGCGGCACTTTGTCAGACAGGCAGCGCGCGCCCTTCCCCGGCTTCGCCATGGTCAATTTTGCCCCTCTGGCAATAGCGGGAAACTGCATTACTCTGTTTTAACAAGAAGTCCGTTTAGGAACGGAATATGTCTCAGAAGGATCAGGAACAGGACTGGCCCAAGCAGGACATGGAGTCCGGCACGCTCACCGCGCTTGCCCACCTTTACCGCGCTGAGGTGTTTCGCAGCACACATTGGCGCACCCGCCTCGACAACACCACCAACTGGGCCGTCGTCACCACCGGCATCGCCCTGTCCGCGACATTCTCCAACAAGGAAGCCTCACCCTTGCCCATGGTGCTGGTAGGGCTGCTGGTAACTGTTTTCCTGATCTTCGAAGCTCGCCGCTACCGCTACTACAACATGTTTCGGGCGCGGGCTCGGCTGATGGAGACGGACTTTTACGCGCCCATCCTCGCCGGAGGCAAAGTGCCCATGCGCGGAAGCTGGGCAACGATGCTCTCCGACGACTATGAAATGCCGCATTATCATATCTCGCTGGTCAGGGCGGCAGGACGGCGCTTGCGCAGCAACTATTCCTGGATCCTGGCGATCCAGGCTATCGCATACTACGGCAAGCTGGCGATACACCCTGTCCCACTGACCAGCCTTGCCGACGTGTTCCAACGGGCGGCGATAGGGCCGATCCCCGGATGGACCGTCATGCTTGCAGGTCTTGTCTTTCATACCAGCTGGGTGGTGTTTGCCATCGTGACCTTGCATCTCGACAAGCTCTACCGGGAAAAACGCCGCTCGCCAATGCAGTCGATCTGAGACAGCCGATGTCAGCTTCGAGAAGCATGTGTCTTTTCCTCCGGCAACAGGGTGTGGTATGGGCCTCTCAGTCCACTTCGGAGATTTTATGTCCTGACCTCTCGGGCACCTGTAGGTGCCCATCCGCAAATCGCCTCCGGCTGCTCCGGACCGCGTTTGCCAAACCTGAAGAGAGACACCACCCGGTCGTGACCTCATGATCGGCAAAGGACAATGTTATCCAAATGATCAGACCCTATGTCAGCCAGGACGCTGAACGGATCATCCATATCTGGCGCAAGGCCAGTGAATTCGCCCACCCGTTTCTGAGTGACGACTTCCACGACATGGCCGCCATCGCCATCCGCGACATCTATCTGCCGAAGGCGGAAACCTACGTCACGGAGATCAACAGTGTTGCCGTCGGTTTCATCTCGCTGCTGGACAACTACATCGGCGGCCTGTTTCTGGACCCGCAATATCATGGACGTGGCCTCGGAAGGGCCCTTGTGGATCACGCGGTCAAACAGAAGGGGCCGCTCACCGTTGAAGTCTTCAAGGAGAATGCTCGCAGCCGGCGCTTTTACACCGCCTATGGCTTTGTGCCGACCGAAGAATACTTCCACGAACAGGCACAGCACATCAGCATTAAAATGACGATGAAACCCTGACAGAAAAGCGGCGGCCTTCGGGCCGCCGCAACTGACTCTGGCTCAGAACCGGCTTGCCGCAAAGGGCGCTGGATCGATATCAGGCCGCGCGCCCTCGATCATGTCCGCAATCATCTGCCCTGTGACGGCAGATTGCGTCAGACCGTGGTGCGCGTGCCCAAAGGCATAAAAGATCCTGCTATGCCGTGTTGCCGGCGAGATGACCGGCAGGCTGTCAGGAATCGACGGGCGGAACCCCATCCAGCGTTTGCCGCCTTCCGACTTGAGCTCCGGGAAAAACAGCTTTGCCTTGGCCAGCATTGCGTCCACGCGGCGCCAGTTCGGCGGCAGGTCGAGACCGCCGAATTCCACCGCTCCGCCGACGCGCAAGCCGCTGGACAGACGCGACAGGACGAACCCGTGACCGGACAGCATGATCATGCGGTTCACGTTAACGCCGGGGTTCGGGATGGTGATGTTGTAACCGCGCTCCGTATCCAGCGGGATCGGATCTCCCAGCTGCGCGGCAAGGGCCTTCGACCATGCCCCGCAGGCAATCACCAGTCGCTCGGCCGCGATCGTGCTGCCATCTTTCAGGATCACGTCACAGCCCTTGTCATTGGGCTGCAAGCGGCTGACCTCACCAACCTCGAACATGACACCCTGAGATGACAGCCACTCGGCAACCGAAAGGCAAAGGACCTTGGGCTCATCCACCTGCACCCAGTCCGGCACGAGTGCCCCGCCGACGACACGGGAAGAAAGGTCCGGCTCCAGATCCCGGATCGCTGATGCATCCAGCTCCTCAACCTTGATGCCGTAGTCGCGCTGCTCGGCCCAGCCCGCGCGAGAGGCTTCAAGCGACTGCACCGTGTCGAACAGCTCCAGGCAGCCGTCCCGGCGCACCTGGTTGTGGGTTCCCGTCGTCCGCCAGAGCGCTTCCCAGGCCGGAAGAGCGCCTCCATTCAGATCCGCCAGCGCCTTCGTGCTCTGCGCCACCTTTGCGGGGTTTGAAGCCGCCATGAAACGCAGCATCCACGGGAGGATCTTGAGCGCATAAGCCGGACGGACCGACAAGGGACCCAGGGGATCCAGCATCCATTTGAAGGCCTGTTTCCAAAGACCAGGCGAAGCAAGAGGCGCAACGTCTGTCCAGGCGATGGCAGCCGCGTTGCCCTGGCTTGCGCCTGCCGCAGGGCCTTCGCGGTCCAGCACCGTCACGCCGTATCCGCGTTGCACCAGGCTGGCAGCAGTTGCCAGCCCGACGATGCCCGCACCAACCACATGGACATGTCCCTTGCTCATTCGGCGTGTCTTTTCTCGTTCGCGATCAACGACCTGTTCGGCGAAACAATGCGGGTGTCGCAAGGATCCACCGACCGGACCAACAGTCTGCTTTCAGGTTCACCGTCCTGCCAGAACCGGCAAGGCTCGTCTAGCGGCTGACCTTCTGATATATCACTCGCACATCTGAAACATATAAAGGCCCAGACTTTCATGTCCGCAGATTTCAGCCGATCCACTCAGGCCTATCGCCTGCTGGAAGAAGAAATCGTGACCCTGAAACTGAAACCAGGGACAACCGTAACGGAAGCCGCGCTTACACAGAGACTGGGTTTTGGCAGAACACCCATACGCGAAGCCATTCAGCGGCTGTCCTGGGAAGGCCTTTTGAGCATCCGGCCGCGGCTTGGCATTGTCGTTGCGGAAATGAACCCGTCCGATTTTCTGAAGGTCCTTGAGGCCCGCCACGCCCTGGAACGTCTCGTTGCAGGGCTGGCAGCGCGGCTTGCCAGCAAGGACGACCGCAGAACCCTGGAAGCGATTGCGCTAGACATGCGCGAGGCGGCTGCGAAGCCGGACGTGGCGGACTATCTGCGCCTGGACAAAGCCTTCGACGAAGTCGTCTCGGCCGCTGCCTGCAACCCCTTTGCAGCAAAGGCCCTGGCCCCTTTGCAGACGCAGAGCCGCCGGTTCTGGTACCGCCATTTTGGTGAGGAAGATCTCACCCCGGCAGCCTGGAGCCACATGGAGGTCATGCGCGCCGTTGCTGCCGGAGACGAGGCCGCCGCGATGGATCACGCGGAAAACCTGATGCTGTACCTGCGCCGTCAGGCAACAACGCTGGTCAGCGGCTCCGGTTAGGCAGCCGCCGGAAAGTGAGACCGTGTCCGGTTTGCAAAGGCGACCAGCGACAGCATCACCGGCACTTCCACAAGAACACCGACAACCGTCGCAAGGGCAGCGCCCGAGTTCAGACCGAACAGGCTGATGGCAACGGCAACGGCAAGCTCGAAGAAGTTGGACGTCCCGATCAGCGCTGCCGGCGCGGCAGTGTTGAACGGCACCCGCCACAGATACCCCCAGGCGTAGGCGACGAAGAAAATGCCATAGCTCTGGATCAGCAGGGGCACGGCAATCAACACGATCACCAGCGGCTTTTCCAGAATGGTCTGCGCCTGAAATCCGAACAGCAGGACAACGGTTGCCAGAAGACCCATGACGGAGAAGGGTTTGACCTTTCCCGTGAATTCGGCGATGCGCTCGTCGCTCCCCGATCCATCCAGCGCCTTGCGGGTAAAATAGCCGGCCACCAGCGGAATGATCACATAAAGGATCACCGACAGCAGCAAGGTCTGCCACGGCACGACAATGTCAGTCACACCAAGCAGCAGCGCTGCGATGGGCGCGAAGGCAAACACCATGATGATGTCGTTGATGGAGACCTGGACAAGCGTGTAGTTGGCATCGCCGCGCACCAGCTGGCTCCAGACGAAGACCATGGCCGTGCACGGAGCGACCCCGAGCAGGATCATGCCGGCGATGTACTCTTTCGCAGTCTGCGGATCCACCAGCCCCGCAAATACGTGCTCGAAGAACAGGATGCCGAGTGCCGCCATCGTGAAGGGCTTGACCAGCCAGTTGACGACGATCGTGATGCAAAGCCCCTTGGGCTTGCGGCCGACATCCTTCAGCGAGGCAAAATCGACGTTGACCATCATCGGGTAGATCATCACCCAGATGAGTACGGCCACAACCAGATTGACGCTGGCATATTCCAGAGAGGCGATCGCCTCGAAAACCCCGGGAAAGAGGGCGCCGAGCCCGACCCCGGCGGCAATGCACAAGGCAACCCAGAGCGACAAGAAGCGCTCGAAGAGCCCCATGGGTGACGTTTCCTGTGTCATTCCAACTCTCTCTCACATCGGCATTTCAGCAAACCAGGGAGCAGCGTGGAAAACCTGCCCGAGGTGTCTCAACTTCAATTCGCTCAGAACCGGTCACGCAGCTTGTCTTGCAGCCGAAAGGAACCTTCCGGCATCCAGGCGTATCTGTTTCCTGAATGTCAGCACTTCCCACCTGGTTCACAGCCGCCACCGGCCACAAGCGATGCGATCGGCGCGCAGAGTTCCGGGTTGCCGCCGCAGCAGTCCTGCAGCAGGTAGGTCACTAGGCCCTGCATCGCCTCCAGGCTCGCCCGATAACAAATCGAGCGCCCGTCCCGTTCGGCGTGCACAAGGCCGGATCGGGACAAGGCGCCCAGGTGGGTCGACAGGGTATTCGGACGCACATCGAGTGCATCCGAGATGGCACCGGCGGTCATGCCTTCTTTTCCGGCCTTCACCAACAGGCGAAAGACGTCGAGGCGAGTTTCCTGACCAAGAGCTGCCAATGCATTCAGGGCGTCTTCTTTTTCCATATTTCGAGAATACTCGAAATATGGAACTATGCAACCCCAAAATTGCTGCGTTGCGAGAAGTTGCAAACCGAAGCTGCGACCGGGCCGGAATCTGAGCGCAGGTCAATCCCGGTACTTCCGTGACCGAAAGCAAAAGACCCCCGCTCCGGAAAGAGCGAGGGTCTTGTTTTCAGCGTCTGACAGAACTGCCGGTTCAGGCAGCCTTTGCAGCCAGTCGTTTCCTGATGCTTTCCACATCCGCATTCGGCGTCGCGGCGAACAGTGTCTTGGTGTAATCGTGCTGCGGGTTCTCGAAAACCTCGTCCCGCGTGCCGTATTCCACCACTTCACCGAAATACATCACCATTACCTTGTCTGCGATGTAGCGCACCACCGACAGGTCGTGAGAGATGAACACATAGGTGAGGCCCATCTCTTCCTGCAGGTCCGCAAGCAGGTTCAGAATCTGCGCCTGGACCGACAGGTCAAGCGCGGAGACCGGCTCGTCGAGCACCAGCAACTTCGGCTTCATCATGATTGCCCGCGCAATCGCGATGCGCTGGCGCTGACCACCGGAGAACATGTGCGGATAACGGCCGTAGTGCTCCGGCTGCAACCCGACCTTCTCCAGCATCTGCAGCGCCAGGTCACGGCGCTCTGCCGACGGCATGTCCGTGTTCAGGAGAAGCGGCTCTTCCAGAACATGGCCGATCTTCTGGCGCGGGTTCAGCGAGCCATAGGGGTTCTGGAAAACGATCTGCACCTTCTGGCGCATTTCGCGGGAAATACCGGTCTTGGAGATATCGATCGGCAGGCCGTCGATCTCGATAAGGCCGGAAGACTGAGCGTCGATCATGGTGAGCATGCGCGCAAGGGTCGACTTGCCACAGCCACTTTCGCCGACCACGGCAAGGGTTGTGCCGCGTTCCACATCCAGATTCACGCCCTTGACGGCGGTCAGGGTCGACGCCTTCTTGAACATGCCGCCCTTGATGTCATAGGTCCGGTACAGATCGCGGACCTTGAGGATCACATCGTTAGCCATCTCAGAAACCTCCCGCTTCGGCAAAGTCGCTCACCGTCGGCAAGCGGTCGCCCGTGGCATTTTCCGGCAGCGCTGAAAGCAATGCCTTCGTATACGGGTTCTTGGGGTTTTCGAAGAGGGACAGCACGTCGGCCTCCTCCATCTTGCGGCCCTTGTACTGCACGATGACACGATCGGCGGTTTCGGCCACCACGCCCATGTCATGGGTAATCATGATCAGCCCCATGCCGCTGTCCTGCTGCAACTTGACCAGGAGATCCAGGATCTGTTTCTGGATCGTCACGTCGAGGGCAGTCGTCGGCTCGTCGGCGATCAGCAGTTTCGGCGCACAGGCAATTGCCATGGCGATCATCACACGCTGGCACTGGCCGCCGGACATCTGATGCGGAAATGCGGAGAGGCGTTCGGCTGGGTTCGGAATACCGACAGAGGTCAGGATCTCGACCACCCGGTCCCGGGCCTTACGTCCCTTCAATCCCATGTGGGTCTTCAGTGTTTCACTGAGCTGGAAGCCAACCGTGAAACACGGGTTGAGGCTGGCAATCGGCTCCTGGAAGATCATCGAGATGTCTTTCCCGATCACCCGGCGCCGTTCCTTGGCCGACAGCGTGCGCAGGTCGAGGCCCTCGAATTCCATCTTGTCGGCGGTGATCGTTGCCGTGTTCGGCAGCAGACCCATGGTCGCCAGCATGGCGACGGATTTTCCGGACCCGGATTCGCCGACGATCGCCAGGACCTCGCCCGCATCGACCGCATAATCAACACCGTCAAGCGCCTTGAACGGGCCCTTGGCGGTGTCGAACTCGACCTTCAGGTTTCTGATTTCAAGAAGAGACATGGCTTAGCTCCTCTTCAGTTTCGGGTCGAGTGCATCGCGCAGACCGTCACCGACTAGGTTGATGGCAAGAACGGTGATCAGGATCGCCAGACCCGGGAAGGTTACCACCCACCAGGCGCGCAGGATGAATTCGCGCGCTTCGGCAAGCATGGTGCCCCATTCCGGTGTTGGCGGCTGTGCCCCCATACCCAGAAAGCCGAGGGCAGCCGCATCCAGGATCGCGTTGGAGAACGACAGCGTTGCCTGAACGATCAGTGGCGCCAGACAGTTCGGCAGGATCGTCTTGAACATCAGCCGCATGTGCCCGGCACCTGCCACCTTCGCCGCGACGACATAGTCCCGTGTGCGTTCGGACAGGACGGCGGCGCGGGTCAGACGCACGAAATGCGGCTGCAGCACGATGGCAATTGCGATCATGGCATTGATCAGCCCGGGCCCCAGGATAGCCACCAGCACGAGGGCCAGCAGAAGCGAGGGGAATGCCAGGATGATGTCCATCACGCGCATGATCAGCGTGTCGGTCATACCGCGCATGTAACCGGCGACAAGGCCGATCACGACACCGCCGACAAGGGCGATGGTGACGACGACAACACCGATGAACAGCGAGAAGCGCGCGCCGAAGATGAGGCGCGAAAGAATATCACGGCCAACGGCATCCGTTCCCAGCAGGAACGCGGCCTTGCCGCCCTCCTCCCAGACCGGAGGCACGAGGAAACTGTCGCGATACTGAAAGTCGGGACTATGCGGTGCGACCAGCGGTGCGAAGATGGCCATGAGGACCAGCAACGCGAACACCACGAGGCCGACAACGGCACCCTTGTTCTGTGAAAAGTAGTACCAGAACTCGACAAGCTGCGCCTTGGTGGCGTTGCGGCTTTCGGCCTGGAGCTTGGTCTGATCGGCTTTCGCAGCCGGCGAGGTATTTGTCATTTTCCTTGTCCCCGGCTCAGTTGTGGCGAATTCGCGGATTGATCAGCCCGTAGAGCACGTCCACGATCAGGTTGACCATCATGATGATACCGGCAATCAGCAGCAGACCACCCTGGACCACGAAGTAGTCGCGGCGCGAGATGCTGTCGACGAGCCATTTGCCGATGCCCGGCCAGGAGAAGATAGTCTCTGTCAGGATCGCGCCGGCAAGAAGCACGCCGACCTGCAGGCCGATGGTGGTCACCACCGGGATAAGGGCATTGCGCAGCGCATGCAGACCGATCACCGCACGGGGCGGCAGGCCTTTCGCGCGGGCTGTGCGCACATAGTCCTCGCCCAGAACTTCCAGCATGGCGGATCGTGTCTGGCGTGCGATCACCGCCATCGGAATGGTCGCCAGAACGATGGACGGCAGGATCAGGTGCCGGACGGCGGAGAGGAAGGCCCCCTTCTCGCCGGACAACAGACTGTCGATCAGCATGAAGCCGGTGACCTGCGGGAAAAAGAACATCAGCGAGATGCGCCCGGAGACCGGTGTCCAGCCGAGGGTTCCCGAAAACAGGATGATCAGCAGCAGGCCCCACCAGAAGATCGGCATCGAGTAACCGACCAGCGCCGTGCCCATGATTGCCTGGTCGGCAACCGATCCGCGCTTCACGGCCGCGAAGATGCCGGCGGGAATGCCAAGGCAGACGGCAATGATTATGGCGCAGAGCGCGAGTTCGGCAGTCGCCGGAAACAGTGTCAGAAATTCATCCAGCACAGGCTTCTTCGACACGAAGGACGTGCCCAGATCCCCCTGGAAGATACCTGCGATGTAGTCGAGGTACTGTTGCCAGAGCGGTTTGTCGAAGCCAAGCTGGCCAAGGACCTGAGCCCTCCGCTCATCAGATATACCGCGCTCGCCTGCGAGCAGTTCGGCAGGATCGCCGGGCAGCATGCGGATAAACGAGAAGGCGACGAGGGTGACGCCGAAGAATGTCGGTATCAACAGGCCGAGACGACCTAGAAGAAAGCGAAGCATGTCAGGTTCCAGATACGAAGAGCCAGCGGAAACGACCTGATGTCAGGAAAGCATCCGCCGGCCAGAATGTCCGAAGGCGCCGGCATTGCTGCCAGCGCCCTCTTCGAGTTAGGCGGATTTACTCCGCAATGTCCACGCCGTCAAACCAGTGGCCGCCGAGCGGGTCCATGACGTAGCCAGAGACCTTGGAGGACATCGGCATGAAGACCACGGAGTGCGCGATGGTTGCCCACGGAGCCTGCTCCTTGAACACGACCTGTGCCTCTTCGTAGAGCTTGGTGCGCTCTTCCTTGCTGGTCACGGTCTTTGCCTTCTTGATCAGCGCGTCGAACTCTTCGTTGCACCACTGGGCGCGGTTGGAGCCGCCGACACCGTCACAGCCGAGCAGAACGGCCAGGAAGTTGTCCGGGTCGCCGTTGTCACCGGTCCAGCCGAGAAGCACGGCACCGTCGCGGTTCTCGTCCTTGGAACGGGACAGGTATTCACCCCATTCGTAGGAAACGATCTCGACGTTAACGCCGACGTTCGCGAAGTCGGCCTGCATGACTTCAGCCATACGACGAGCGTTCGGGTTGTACGGACGCTGTACCGGCATCGCCCAGATCTTCATGGAAAGATCGGATACACCAGCTGCTGCCAGCATTTCCTTGGCCAGTTCCGGATTGTAGTCGTCGTCTTCAACGGCGTCGTTGTAGGACCACATGGTCGGCGGGATCGGGTTCTTGGCAGCCTGGCCGGAGCCCTGGAAAACTGCGTCGAGGATCGCCTGCTTGTTGATCGCGTGGTTCAGCGCCTTGCGGACTTCCGGCTTGTCGAACGGTGCCTGCTTGGTGTTGTAAGCGAGGTAACCGACGTTCAGGCCCTGCTGTTCCATCAGGGTCAGGTTGCCGTCAGCCTTGATGTCGGCGATGTCGGCCGGTGCCGGGTACGGCATGACGTGACATTCACCGGCCTTCAGCTTCTGAAGACGCACGGCTGCATCCGGAGTGATCGCGAAGATCAGGTTGTCGACCGGCTGCTTGCCACCCCAGTAGTCCGGGTTTGCCGCATAACGGATCACGGCGTCCTTCTGGTAACCCACGAAGGAGAACGGACCGGTGCCGACCGGCTGCTGGTTCAGCTGTTCCTTGGAACCGGCTGCTTCAAGCTGGGCTGCGTATTCGGCGGACACGACGGAAGCGAAGTCCATCGCCAGGTTGGCGATCATCGGTGCTTCCGGACGGTTCAGGACGAACTTGACCGTGTAGTCGTCAACCCTGACGATTTCCTTGATCAGGTCCGGCATGGACATGCCGTCGAAATATTCCCACGCGGTACCGGCGGTGTATTCGTGCCACGGATGATCCTTCTTCAGCTGACGCTCGAAGGTGAAGATCACGTCGTCTGCATTGAATTCACGGGTCGGCGTGAAGAAGCTGGTGGTGTGGAACTTCACACCCTGACGCAGCTTGAAGGTGTATTCCAGACCGTCTTCGGAAACTTCCCAGCTTTCAGCCAGGCCCGGCAGCACTTCGGTCGTGCCGCGCTTGAACTCGACAAGCCGGTTGTAGATCGGCTTGGAGGAAGCGTCGAACGTCGTGCCTGCGGTGTAAAGTGCAGCATCAAAGCCTTCAGGCGAACCTTCAGAGCAATAAACCAGGTTTTTTGCAGAAGCGCCGGTTGCTGCAATCACAGCAAGGCTTACGCCAAGAAGGGATGCCTTCAAGGTTTTTTGGAAATTCATCAAACTGTTCTCCCCTTGATGAAGAGCAAGGGCCTTGCATCGTTGAATCGCGCAAAGGAGTTAAGCCCAAGCCAGCGCAAACTAAGGCGTTTTTTTGGCAGAAAATCAACTGCCAACATATTTCTAATTTGAGGATGTTTTTGAAATTTTTTTGCTAGGTAAGAGTTGCTGCCGTAAATTTTTAATGCGGCAACGTTAACTCACGAGAAACAAATACCGCAACGGCAGCGTTTTTCAAGCTTCATCTAACCGCCTGAAAACAAAAGGCTCCCGCAACAACGGGAGCCTCTGAATTTCTCAATCCTGCGTAGAACGGGTTCGTTTGACAGCGTCCTGCCATCCGGCAAGCAATCTGGCCCGCTCACTTTCCTGTAAACGCGGCTCGAAACGCTTTTCCAGCTTCCATTCAGCCGAAAATGCGTCGGCGCCAGGCCAGACACCTGCCTTCGATCCGGCGAGCCACGCAGCCCCGAGCGCCGTCGTTTCCGGGACAGTCGGCCGGTCGACCGGCGCGCCAAGAATGTCGGCCAGAAACTGCATCGTCCAGTCGGATGCCGTCATGCCACCATCGACACGGAGCACCGGTTGTTCGGCCTCCGGCCAGTCTGCCCGCATGGCTTCAACCAGGTCGCTGGTCTGGTAACCGACGCTTTGCAGCACCGCACGGGCAATTTCCTTCGGACCCGTGTTTCGCGTCAGACCGAACAGCGCGCCCCGGGCTTCCGCGTCCCAATAGGGAGCGCCAAGACCAACGAAGGCAGGAACAAGGTAGACGTCCTGGTTGGGATCCGCCTGTTCGGCAAGCGACTGCGTGTCGCCGGCACTTTCGATGAGCCCCAGACCGTCGCGCAGCCACTGGACGGCAGCACCGGCAACGAAGATCGACCCTTCGAGCGCATATGTGGTTTCGCCGTTCAGCCTGTAGGCGATGGTCGTCAGCATGCGGTTGTTGGACCGGACCGGTTTGGACCCGGTGTTCATCAGTGCAAAGCAACCCGTGCCGTAGGTTGACTTGACCATTCCCGGCTTGAAGCATGCCTGCCCGACCGTCGCGGCCTGCTGGTCGCCGGCAACACCGAGGATCGGTATTGCCCGACCGAACAATTCCGTATCCGTGACGCCGAAATCATCCGCACTGTCCTTGACCTCGGGCAGCAGGTTCTGCGGGACGTTGAGGAGTTTGCACAGCTCTTCATCCCACTTGTTTTCGTGAATGTTGTAGATCAGCGTCCGGGAAGCGTTGGTGGCATCGGTTGCGTGCACCTTGCCGCCCGTGAGTTGCCAGATCAACCATGTGTCGACGGTGCCGAAGGCAAGCTCACCGCGTTCCGCACGCTCGCGCACACCGTCCACATTGTCGAGGATCCAGGCGATCTTGGTTCCGGAAAAATAGGGATCCAGCAACAGGCCCGTCTTGGCGGAAAAAACTCCTTCGCGGCCTTCCGAGCGCAATTTCGCACAGAAATCGGCCGTACGACGGTCCTGCCAGACAATGGCGTTGTAGACCGGTTCGCCCGTCGATCGGTCCCAGACAAGGGTGGTTTCCCGCTGGTTGGTGATCCCGATCGCGGCGACATCCGCGCCACCGGAGGGTGCCTTTTCCAGCGCTTCCCGACACACGCGCAGCGTGCTCGTCCAGATATCGGCCGGCGAATGCTCCACCCAGCCCGACTTCGGGAAGTGTTGCGGAAACTCCTGCTGCCCCACACTGATTGGATGGAAATCGTCGCCGAAGACAATTGCCCGGCTCGACGTCGTGCCCTGGTCTATTGCCAAAACACATCCGGCCATGGCGCACCTCCCGTTTTCTTCTTGTCATGAAAACTGCCGGCAAGGCCGGCAGGTCATCTGGTTCCGTTTGATAAAACTATGCCGCAGCGCCGGCCTGCTCCGCAAGATAAGCCGACAGATAGGTATCCAGCTCGGCAGCTTCCTCCCCGCTGAGCCGCAAACCCAGTTTCGTCCGCCGCCACAGGATGTCCTGCGCACTGCGGGCCCATTCGCGGCGGACCAGCCATTTCACTTCCGCTTCATGAAGATTGTAGCCAAAGCAGCGGCCGAGATCTTCGAGCGTCTTCGCTTCCCCGAGTATGAAGCGCGCATCCGTGCCGTAAAGACGGGTCAGACGAGTAGCGAAGACCTTGTCGAGGAACGGATAATCAGCCTCGAGGCGTGACACTTCCGCATCGAACTCGCTCACCTTGAAATCACCGCCCGGCAGCGGCGCATAGGCCGTCCATACCCCGCGCTTGAAAGGCAGATACGGCTCCAACTTTTCCAGGACATGCTCGGCAAGCTTGCGATAGGTCGTGATCTTGCCACCGAAGACGGACAGGATCGCCGGCTTTGCATCGCCCGCATCCAGCTCAAGCACATAGTCGCGCGTCGCCGCCTTGGCATCCTTTGCACCGTCATCGTAGAGCGGGCGAACGCCGGAATAGGTATGGACCACTTCTTCAGGCGTGATCGCGTTTTCCAGATACTCGCTCGCCGCCTTGCACAAATAGGCGATTTCGTCCTTCGAGATCTCGACCTTGCTCAGGTCGTCCTGGAAATCGACATCGGTCGTACCAATCAGCGTGAAGTCGTTTTCATAAGGAATGGCGAACACGATCCGGCCGTCACCGTTCTGGAAGATGAAGCAACGGTCGTGTTCGAACTGGCGCTTGACGATGATGTGGCTGCCCTTGACCAGCCGGACGCTGGAACTGTTGTTCGCCCCGGTGACGCCGCTCAGCATGTCCGCAACCCAGGGCCCGGCGGCATTGACCAGCACATTGGCAGTGACGGTCTTTTCCTCGCCGCTTGCAAGGTCTTTCAGAACGACCTGCCAGACGTCGCCGTCCCGCCGCGCGCTGATGCATTTGGTACGGGTCTGGATTTCGGCACCGCGATCAGCCGCATCGCGCGCATTCAGAACCACCAGTCGAGCATCGTCCACCCAGCAGTCCGAATATTCGAACCCCTTCTTGAAGAGCTTCTTGAGCCCTTGCGAGAACGGAGGCTGATCCAGACGCACGGTCTTGGTGGCCGGCAGCAGTTCCCGCCCGCCGAGATGGTCATACATGAAGAGGCCGAGCCGCAGGAGCCATGCCGGACGCAGGTCCTTGTGGTGCGGCAGAATGAACCGCAGCGGCCAGGCAATATGCGGCGCTGCGCGCCACAACACTTCACGCTCTTTCAGCGCTTTGCGCACCAGACCGAACTCGTAATATTCCAGATAGCGCAGCCCGCCGTGGATGAGCTTGGTCGAGGCCGACGATGTGGCGCCGGCAAGGTCACCCATTTCGACCAGAAGAACCGAAGCCCCCCGGCCGACCGCGTCGCGGGCGATGCCCGTTCCGTTGATGCCCCCACCAATGATCAAAAGATCGTAATCCGCAGCCATAACTGTCCCCGGCCTGTGTTTTTGCGTCTCAGGATTGAAAATGAAAATAAAACGAAACTTCTCGAAATTCAATCAACAATTTCGCACACCAAGACGAAACACCCCGGCAAGAAGCTCGCGCCTCCGCCGGGGTTAAATAGACCACTCAGAAACTACAAGGCATTGATCTGCCTAGTTTTCTCCGTCCTCAGCCGGAGCATCGTCCTCCAACTGGGTCGAAGAAACGTCAACCTTCTTGCGCTGTTTCGGTTTGTTCCCGTCTTCCACGAAGGGAGGCGTCGCGGCGTGATAGGTCACTTGCGGGAACGGGATTTCGATATTCCGTTCGTCAAAGACCTGTTTGACGAATTCGTTATACGCACGCCCGACGCCCCACTGATCTCCCGGGACGGTCTTGATGCGGCCTCGGATATCAATGGAGCTGGCACCGAAATTGGTAACGCCGTGCATTTCGAAATCACCGATGATCTTGGGTCCGAAATCCGTTTCCTTCAGTCTGCGGAAGGCTTCCAGCATGGCGTCCTTGGCATGGGTGATATTCGTGTCGTAGGCAACACCGATCAGCGCGACATGATAGGAGAAGCCGCGCATGAAGTTGGACACCATGTCGACCGACGAGAACGGAATGATGTGGGTTGTTCCGTCGATGTCGCGCATGCGCACCGACCGGACGGTGATCCCCTCGACCGTTCCCGTTATCCCGGCAACAGTGACGACGTCGCCCTCGTTGATGGCATTCTCGACCTGGATGAAGGCTCCGGTGATGATGTCCTTGACCAGGGTCTGTGCACCGAAGGAAATCGCCAGGCCGACGACACCGGCACCGGCGATCAGCGGACCGATATCGACACCGACTTCCGACAGCGACAAGAGCAGTGCCATCACCACGATGACGACCGTCGATGCATTGCGGAACAACTGGAACAGCGTGCGTTCGCGCGCTGTTACGATGTATCCGGAGCGTGACTGCAGCCTGAGGTCCACCCACGACATGACGGCGAGCCAGATCATGAAAGCCACAAGCAGGACCAGGAAGGCAGAACCGTAGCTGCTCAGAAGTTGCACCCCGGCTTCGCTAACCAGCCACTCGGCAACCGTCAACAGACCCCAGATCTCCAGAAGCAGCAACACCGTCACCAGGAAAACGGCGAACCGGACGAACTTCAGAAGGCGCGGCACAAAGGCGTTCAGCCGGCTCTGAAGCGCCGGAAGGGTCCGGTTCAGGTCGTCCGGCAGGCGTATCCCGCCCTTGATGGCCTTGGTCACGACCAGCGAAATGGCCATCCCCGCCATGATGGTGAGGATCGACAGTCCCGTTGCCCGCAGAATAATGGTTGTCGCGTCAAACGGCCGGGTCACCCAGATGATGAAAACCGCCGCGATATAGCCGTAGGCAGCCAGGTGCCAGAGCTGACCGACGAGCACGAGCGCCCGCTTGGCAAGAGCGCTCTGCAGATGCTCGGCGTAATCCCGCGCCCCCTCGTTTACCCGGTGCCTGTTCTGGTGCACCAGCACCAGAAGATAGATCATCCCGAGAAGCACGACGAGGAACCGCAAGGCGTTGCCGAGCACGAAGGATACCGCAACATTGGCGATCGGCACGGCCAGGAACAGGCCGAAGACCATCCAGTACATGAACAACCGCAAACGGCCGTACCAGTAGAGCGAACTTTCATCGGTGAACGGCAGCAACCGCAGTTCCGGCCGCCCCGGCGCAAATATGAAGCGCAGCGAGACGTTGGCCATGCCAAGGATGAAAAACGCGTTCAGCGCGAGACTTTCCTGAAGTGTTACGCCTGCATTTATTCCACCGAAGCTTGCCAGGGCCGCCGCGTTTCCGACGGCCCAACCGACGCCTACCGTCACTGCATCGACGACCGATGTCAGAACAAGAATGAAACTGCGCGTCAGCCCACCGCCGTAACGCGCATAAAGCGACATGCGCGGATAGAGTGCCTTCGCGATCAGCTGGCTGGCAAAAAAGCCGAGATAAGCCGCAAGAAGCACGATGCCGACCTGGATCGCGATATCCTCGACCCGGTCCCATTTCACCGGGATATCGCCGCGCGCGACCAGAACCAGGCCGTTCAACGAGCGCATTGCCTGCTCCAGCAGATACCCCGCGTCATCTACCAGAACCCGTGTGTATTCACCGATCCGCAGGGCGAAGTTTTCCTGTTGCAGGGGTTGGGAGATACCCTGAACCGGAATTGCAGCTTCATTCCCGGGAACCTGCCTGTCACCTTCAGCTGGCTGGCTGTCCCCTGTGCTTTTCTGCAAGAGATCGATCAACGCCGCTCGGCTTTCAGGGTCGTTCAGAACCTTTATCAGGGCCTGGCTCGCCTGTTCGACATCGGCCGGTGGCGCCTGCTCCTGCGCCGGGGCCTGCCCCCCGCTTTCCTGAGCCAGAACCGGAGCCAACCCGGCAAGCATCATTGTCATCAGGGCAAAGAGGCAGCAGCGCAAAATCTTCATTTCAAACTCTTGTCAATTCCAGAAAGACCGGCGGGGGTCCGGCCATGGCAGGGACAATATGGAGGAACGCTCGCGGATGAAAAGGGTTCAGACTGCTGTCTTCGGACATTTTTTAGGTACTATTATAAAACGCAAGTTTCCCGTGCAGTAACGATCGCATCAAAACCAGCAGAAACAAGGATTCACTGGAAATCGCAAAAAGATTTCACCTTTACGCAAGGTAATATGCCAGCCTCCATTTATCGGGTAACGTAATAATAACAATATGGGCGCCAATCTGGCCCGACGAGGAGGAAGGATGCCCAGGTCCTTGATCAAGCTTGCACAGGAAGGCACAGACGAGGCGCGACGACGGCTGTTCGCGCAGGTGAGCGAACTTGTGATCGCGAACCTCGATGAGCGGACCGACCGGGAACTGGCAATCTTCTCCGAAGTAATCATAAAACTGTACAGTGTCGGCTCGCCCAGGGACCGCGCCAGGCTGGCGCACAAGCTCGCTTCGCAAGTCAACACGCCGCCGGAGCTTGCCCGCAAGATCGCCGAAGACGACGTCAATGTGGCCATGCCGCTGCTCGCGCAAAGCCCCGCGCTGACCCAGGAAGACCTGATCGACTTTGTCGAACGGCTGAGCAACAGCCATCTACAGGTGATTGCCCGCCGCACCGATCTCTCGCCTGAAGTCTCAGATGCCATTGCCGAAAAAGGCGACCGCCCGGTGCACCGCATTCTGGCCGGCAACCGCGAGATCAAACTGTCCCGCGAAACCATGCTGAGTTTCGTCAAATACGCCACGGAAGACGTGGTCCTGCGCGAGGACCTGTGCCTGCGCTCCGATCTTTCCCCGGCAGTGTGCCGGGCCTTGCTGCCGCTTGTGGACGATGAAACCAAGAAGCGCCTGCGCAGTATCATCGAAGGCTCCCTGTCGCAGGATCAACTGGACCAGATCGCAAGACTGAAAGTGCTGCGCCGGGAGTTCGGCGATGCCCTCAACAATCCGGACATGACCCTCCTGTGGCGGGAAGCGGAGCGTGCGGAAATCACCGTCAACGAGCTTATGATTCTGTTGCTGCAGGATGGCCGCTTCAATCACGCGATCGAACTGCTCAGCGCGCGCGGCCGAACGGCCCAGAAGGCGCTCAAGGATGCGGTCTTCAACGGCAAGAAGGATCTGGTTCTCAGAACCGCGGAGAAAGCCGGCCTCGACACGCCGACCTTCGCCCTTTTCGCCAAGGTTCGCTGCGACCACTTGAAGATCCCGGCAACGCAGGGCTCCGAATGGACGGCCACCTACAAGAAATTTCTTGACAGCACGGCACAGACCAAACAATCCCGATGCGGTGATTTCCAGGCGAACCGTCGGGAAAAGAAACCAAGACCCACGGGTGATCGTCCCGGACGTGTCGCGGCAATGTAACGACAACGCGTAGCGTTGCTTCGCGCCAACCGACTCATCGAAGAGCAACCTTGTCAGCGCTTTTTCTAGCCCGTGTTTTTCGAGAGTTCAGCTTTTGGAACAAAGCGTCGCGGCGATTGCTGTCGACAGGGTCGCGGCCGCGTAGAACCAGAGGCCCGGCAAAATGGCGGCTGCCGCCAGTCCACTTGTCTTGGCGGCAAAAAGCACCAACGCCACCAGCATGACATCCAGCATCGACCACTTGCTGACCATCGACAGGAGCGCAAGCGAACGCGTCTTGGCACCACTAAGCACGGCCACATGGATCAGAAGGATCTTCAGCGCAGGAAACCCGATCGAAAACAGCGCCACGATCGCGGCAAGAACCGCATCGCCCTCGTGATAGAGGCTGGTCACCATTTCGATCAGCGTCGGTCGGTCTTCCAGAAAATAGAGGCGCTCGAACCGCATGAGCGGCTGCGTCAGTCCGAGGGCGAACGAGAATGTGGAAACGGGAAGCAGCAAAGCCAGAAAAAATCGCATTGAAACTGCCGTACCCTGGCTATCGCGTAAACTTGTAGCGGCACCTGCGCCCGGCAACACCGGGAGGAGCACCAATTCCTATATCACCCGGATCGGAAAGCACAAAACCTGACCGCCGCGAGCAACGATCAGGAATATAAGAACGTATATCAAGCCCTGCCAGCCCCCATTCGGAGACCGGCTGTTTTTAGGGAAGTTCAGTAAGCCGTTATCGGCCTCGAGCCCGCGCAGCAACTTCGTCGAGCTGGTCCTGCTCCGCCAGTTCCTGGGCTGTGCGCTCGCGCTGCTGGTCGCGTTCTTCCAGCTGCTCGAACTTCTTCAGCTCCTCGATCGCCTCGCTGAGCTCGTCCTGGGCACGTTGCAGCTGGTCGTCCAGTTCATGCGCGGAATTGCGCAGGTTGTCGCGACGGTCCGCTGCGGCCTTGGCAAACGTCGGATAGGCAAAATGCGTGACATCCGTAATACCGACCCGCTCCTGCTCCGACCGGATCTGGTCATCGAGTTCATCGGCCATACGGTTGAACTCGGCGATCATGCTCTCGATCTGAGCAAGCTGTCGTCGTTTCTCGTCAACCTGAAACCGCTTCAAACGGATCAAACTGTCTCGGGTTTTCATTACTCAATACTCCCCTAACACGGGCAGTCTACCCCTGAGTCATTTCCAAAAGGTTGGCAAGTTGCTCATACCCGTCAGAAAGTGATGTCGCTTCGTCTTTTCCCTGATTCAGGAATTCGTCGATCATGTCGAACCTGTAGATGGCTTCGTCCACGGTCGGGTCCGACCCCTTCCGGTATGCGCCCAGCCGGATCAATTCTTCCATGTCCGTATAGGTCGACAGAAGTTGTCGGGCCCTGCGCAGAACCGGGAGCTGCTCCGGCGGCACGCAGCGCGGCATGGTTCGCGACACGGATTTCAGCACATTGATTGCCGGATAACGGCCACGCTCGGCAATGCCGCGTTCCATCACCACGTGGCCATCGAGAATACCGCGCACCGCGTCGGCCACGGGCTCGTTGTGATTGTCACCTTCCACAAGAACGGTGAAAAGGCCGGTGATCGATCCGCTGTTCTCCTTGCCGGGGCCGGCCCGTTCCAGAAGTCGCGGCAATTCGGTGAAGACCGTCGGCGTATAGCCCTTGGAGGTCGGCGGCTCGCCGATCGACAAGCCGATTTCGCGCTGTGCCATGGCGAATCGCGTTACCGAGTCCATCATGCACAGCACGTTCTTGCCTTCATCGCGGAAATGTTCGGCAACAGTCATGGTCAGATAGGCGGCCTGCCGCCGCATCAGAACGCTTTCATCTGAGGTCGCGACGACAACCACGGAGCGCTCCAGCCCCGCATCGCCCAGATCGTCCTCGATGAACTCCTGAACCTCTCGACCGCGTTCGCCGATAAGGCCGATCACCGCGACATCACACTTTGTGTTGCGCGCCAGCATGGACATCAGCACGGACTTGCCGACGCCGGAGCCGGCAAAAATGCCCATTCGCTGCCCCTCGCAACAGGTTACGAATGTATTAAGTGCGCGAACGCCGAGATCCAGGGGCGGTCCAACTCGTTTACGTTCGGAGGCCGGCGGAGGCGAACTTCGCAATTTGCGAGGCACTCCGCCATGAACAAGACTTCCTTTACCATCAATCGGTTCACCAAGTGCGTTAATCACTCGACCAAGCCAGGCATTTGCCGGATGAACCACGCTGTCACGCGATTGAATCACGGCTTTGCAACCCATTCGCACGCCTTCGAGCCCGGAAAAAGGCATGCAAAGTGCGTGTCCTTCACGAAAACCCACAACCTCTGCGGGCACTTTCGGGTTATCCTCACCGTTGTCGATCAACAATCTCGAGCCGACACTCATTTCGTGAATAGGGCCCGCAATCTCGACGAGAAGTCCCTGAACCGCAGTCACCCGGCCATAAATTTCGGTCGGCATGAGCGAATCAATCTCGGCGAAAAGCGCCTTCACGTAAGATTCCTTCCCTCGTTAACGGTTTTGGTAACCGATCGTTTACGACTCTGGTTAATCTTAACCTTTGGAAGGCTGACAAGCGAGAGCCATTTCGAAGTCAAAACGGCTTTGTTGAAAGGAATCTGAACGGAATCGGTTAGCGCCGGTTCTTAAAGTTCAACATTAAGATTTGTGAATCCGAATTTTTTCTGGGGATTCAATAAGTTGAGTGTTGTTCACAGTTTCCTCTCTCCAGAGCTTGCCGTTACGAATCATATTTTGTTAACCATTAACCGATAGCTTTGAGTCGGGGTTAACATCAGTCCTTCGTAGCAGGCACCGACAGAGCCGTTGCGACTTGCCCAGGAAAGGCAGAACAAGGGGATTGGCATGCGTGTATTGTTGATTGAGGATGACAGCGCCACGGCGCAGAGCATCGAGCTGATGCTGAAGTCCGAGAACTTCAACGTCTACACGACAGATCTTGGCGAGGAAGGCATCGACCTCGGCAAACTGTACGATTACGACATCATTATGTTGGATTTGAACCTGCCGGACATGTCCGGTTACGAGGTTCTCCGGACACTACGCGTTTCCAAGGTCAAGACACCGATCCTGATCCTTTCCGGTAACGCGGGTATCGAAGACAAGGTTCGCGGCCTCGGCTTCGGCGCCGACGATTACATGACCAAGCCGTTCCACAAGGACGAGCTGGTCGCGCGTATCCACGCAATCGTCCGCCGCTCCAAGGGGCACGCACAGTCGGTCATCGTCACTGGCGACCTGAAGGTCAACCTGGACACCAAAACCGTCGAAGTCGGCGGCCAGCGCGTCCATCTGACCGGCAAGGAATACCAGATGCTGGAGCTTCTCTCCCTGCGCAAGGGAACGACGCTCACCAAGGAGATGTTCCTGAACCATCTCTATGGCGGCATGGACGAGCCGGAACTGAAGATCATCGACGTGTTTATCTGTAAGCTTCGCAAGAAGCTGGCAGCTGCAACCTCCGGCAAGAACTACATCGAAACGGTGTGGGGCCGAGGTTACGTTCTGCGCGAGCCGGACGTCGAAGCAGCCGCCTGATCCAGCATCAGACGTTGACGTTTTAAAAGCCCCGGCACTGCCGGGGCTTTTTGTTGTTGAGGGTTGGATGTGACAAGGCTGATCTAGCCCTGGCCACCTGCGCGCTCGGCAAAGGTCAGCACAGCCCCTTCCGCCGCCTGCCCGTAATTGACAGACGCCAGCATCTCGCCGGAACTGTCATGCAGGGTAATCAACCCCTTGCGGTTCGACATCTGCATGTGATGGACCGTTGCCCGCGTCACCGACACCTTCAAAACGGCACCTGCAATCAGAACGACCGCCTCCAACGGCTGCGGCCGGCACATCTTGTCCCGCAGTTCGTAGCCCGTAAGGTCGATGTCCGCTGCACCGGCATTCCAGATCTCCACCCATTCCGTGCCCTGGTCATCCCCCGGCGGGTTCGGCAAAGCCGAAAGAATGCGAAGCGGACCGTCATTCTGCATTTCAACGGTCCTTGGACGCACGACCACATTGCCAGAATCATCCGTGCGGGTGCTGCCGTCGCCAAGGAACACAGGGTAGAATGAGCGGATGTGCTGTCCCAGCGAGCCATCAGCCGTGGTCTCGTGATACATCACCAGATCGAACTTGCCCTCACCGAGCTGAACACGCTTCTTCTGGTTGGTGAGCAAGCCGTGCAGACCTTCGTAATAGGCAAGCGTGCCAAGCGCGAATTCGCACGCAGGACTGCTGCCGACAAAAAACCCTCCCTTGCTCTTGAAGAGCTCAGCGACAAGATTGCCGGTCATGTCCTGGTGGTTCCAGACCATCTGCAGCGTCACGACATGGGGATTTTCCGGTCCCGGACCTCCGAGATCGTATTTGTAACCAAGGTAGTCGACCCGGTTGTTGAGTTCATCGAGCGCGAATTTCACCCAGGAGTGATAACCGGAGATTTCACCCTTCTCCGAGGCGGAATTCGCCCCTTTCTTGTATTTGCCCTCGCCGACAAAAACATGCTCGAAGCCGGTGCAGAAGTGGGTCGACTTGCCCCGGAAGAAGTTGGTGTAGACCTCGAACCACATCCGGAACAGATCCTGCCGGAAGGTTTCAGCGGTCATGTCCCTGACGAGCTCGGCAGAAATATGCTCGAAAGCGATCTGCATCGGCCGGCTTGCAATCACCAGATCGAGAAACCCTTCGATCTCGTCTCGCTCGGCAGGCGAAATGGTTTCCGGGTCGCGAAAGTGGACCGCATAGTTGTCCAGAAGCCGGATGAAGGACTGGTACAGATCGCTCGCCGCCATCTTGTCGAAATCGACCCGGGCAAAGAGCGGGTTTGCTGCCAGGTCGATCTGGCGGGACCCTTTGGCCTTCACCTGCTCGTCCAGCAGAATGTCAGCTGTCATGTCCGTCCAGTCGCCATCCACGTTGCGCGTGCTGACGCTGAACCGGTCGGCATCTTCGTTCCAAATGGCCTGATAGATATGGTCTGACATGCGAGCCTCAACCTGAAGTAACGAGAAGAAGGCTTTCACACGTTTATGACATTTTCACTACCAGACGGAAACTCGTAACTGTCCGGCAAAAACAAAAAAGCCGGCGTTGCCGCCGGCCTTTCCGCACTTGCGATGGCAGGATCAGAGCTGCAGCTGGTATGACGCAGGGACATAGCGGAAACCGCTGTCGTTGGTCTCCACGTAGCCGACCGCCGGGAACGGCATGTGATAGCCCACGAACGGGATCTTGTCGGCGGCCAGCATGCCGAAGACGGTCTTGCGGGTGGCCGCGGCGCCTTCCTTGTCCATGTCGAAGCGCACTTCCCATTCGGGATGCGCCAGCGACCAGACGTAGTGATTGGCCGTATCCGCCGTTATGGCAAGCTGCTTGCCGTCGCTTTCAAGCATGTAGATCATGTGACCGGGGGTATGACCTGCAGCAGCCATCGCGGTGACACCCGTCGTCACGCTGCCGCCGTCATCAAGGAAAGTCATTTTCTCCGCCAAGGGTTTGACGTGGCTCGCCATCAGCTTGGTCACCCCATTGGCTTCCGCATCCATTGCCGCCCAGAAGTCATATTCCTTCTGCCCGGTCACATAGCGGGCATTGGCAAAGGTCGGCGAGCCGCCTTCCATCAGACCGCTGACGTGGTCGGGATGCATGTGAGTCAGCACCACCACGTCAACCTGCTCCGGCGTGTATCCCGCATTTTCCAGCGCAGCACGCATCTTGCCGCGGCCTGGCCTGGCACCTTCGCCATTGCCGGTGTCGAACAGGATCAATTCGCTGCCCGTGTTCACCAGCGTTGGCGTGAAACTGATCTGGAAACTGTCGTTGGGCAGGAAGTTATCGGCATTGGTCGCAGAAAATGTATCCGCGTCCACATTCATGGCGAAGGTCTTCTGCGGTTCGGTCAGGGAGACCGCACCGTCGTGCAGGGTGGTCACTTCGAACCCGCCTACGGAATAGCGGGCGACGGGTGCCGGCACAGCGGCCTGCTTCTCTGCAGCCGCATGGACAACGGTGGTTCCGGCAAGACTCGCCCCGGCAAGCGCACCACCTGCTCCCAGAAGCGCCGCGCGACGTGTGAGTTCAACTTTTATCTCGGTCATATTCCCACTCCCTGCAATTCCGATCCATAAAAACAGTCCCACAGTCGAACACCCCGAGTGCCCGGCAGGACGCAAAGCTTACGTTCGTGAAAATGGAATGGATGCAGATGCAGACAAGTGCTGTTCGCCGCCAGCCGGATAAACTTCACGAGAGCGAACGAACGAAATGAATTTCAAAAACTTGCTCATTCGCAACAGACCGCTTTTTTGACGGGATTCCTTCACGCTACAGCGAATGAAAAAGGCGGCCAGAGGCCGCCTTTGAACTTGATCCGAAATGTCCAAACCGTGCTGAAGAAGGGACGCAGGCTTTAACGCTGCAGGCCCAGGCCTGCTCCAGCGCCCACGGCCAGGCGCGGCGTTGCTGCCGTGCCGGTCGCGGCCTGTGCAGCCTGTTTCTTCTGGAACAGGCCTCGCTTACCGGGCACCGGCTTGAAGGCATCCGTCAGACCGACCACGGTTTCTGCGGCACCGAGAACGAGATACCCGTCATCCGGCAGGGATTTCGCCAACCGGCCGAGGATTTCCGTCTTGGTTGCCTGATCGAAGTAGATCAGCACGTTGCGGCAGAAGATGATGTCGAACTCGCCCAGATGGGTGAAGCTTTCCAGCAGGTTCAGCTTCTTCCATTCGATCATGGCGCGCATGCCGGCATTGATCTGCCACATGTCACCCTTCTGCTCGAAGTATTTCAGCAGCATCTGGATCGGCAGACCACGCTGAACCTCGAACTGGCTGTAGAGGCCGGTCTTGGCCTTTTCCAGCACTTCGTTGGAGAGGTCCGTACCCAGGATCCGGGTTCGCCAGCCAGCCATCTTGGCCGCATCTTCCTTCAGGCAGATGCCCAGGGAATAAGGCTCCTGCCCGGTCGAGGCAGCGGCACACCAGATCTTGATCTGCTTGCGTGTCGCGCGGCTTTCCAGCAGCGTCGGCAACATCGTGTCCTTGAAGTGCTCGAACGGTGTCTTGTCGCGAAAGAAGAACGACTCGTTGGTCGTCATCGCCTCGACAACGTCCGTTTCCAGCGCTCTGTTGGTGCCGCGCTGAAGCTGCTGGATCACCGCACTGAGCGTTTCCAGCTTGGAGCTGCGTGCAATCGGCAGAAGACGGCTTTCGACCAGGTATTGCTTGTCGTTGGACAGAACCAGGCCGGAGCGGGTCTTCAGGAAGTTTTTCAGAAACTCGAACTCGCTCGGGGTCATCTCGTGTTCCCCTTCAGAACGCGCGAGATCTTCGGGCCGATCTCCTTCAAGGGTAGAATTTCGCTGCAGACGCCCGTTTGTGCAGCTGCGCCCGGCATGCCCCAGACCACGCTTGTGGCTTCGTCCTGCGTGATCACGCTGCCGCCGCCTGCTGCAATGGTCTTGACGCCTTCAGCGCCGTCATGCCCCATACCGGTCAGGATGACACCCAGGCTTGCCGAACCGAATACCTTCGCAACGCTGTCGAACAGGGGATCGACGGCAGGCTTGCAGAAATTCACGGGAGGACCGTCGGTCAGCCGGATCTTGGCGACACCGCCGTCCTTTTCCACGATCATGTGCTTGCCGCCAGGCGCGACATAGATATTGCCGGGTTTCAGCACTTCGCCATCTTCACCTTCCTTGGACGGACGCAGGGCAGCCTTGCCCATATGCTCGGCCAGAATGGCAGTGAAGGTTGGCGGCATATGCTGGGTGATGACCACCGGCACATCATTCATGGCCGTACCGACTTCGCGCATGACTTCCTGCAGCGCCTGCGGACCGCCCGTCGAGGAACCGATCGCAAGGATGCGCGGACGCGCGGAAGAGTACGGACGTGTCTGGTACTTCACTGCACCGGCAGCAGCTCCCGCCGGTTGAGCAGCTCCGCGAAAGGTCGCCCGTGTATCCGTTGCCGGACGCGCAGAAATCGGTCTGACCGGCTGCGCGGTGCGGCCTGCGCTGGTTTCTGCACGCATGGTGCGCGCAGGACCGCGCATACGTAGTGCACGTGCCCCAAGAGCCTTGACCTTCTCGATCAGCTCACGGCGAAAATCGATGGACGTCGTGACCTCGGAAGTCGATTCCGGCTTCGGCACATAGTCGGCCGCGCCCAGAGACAGGGCCTTCAAGCTGATTTCCGCGTTGCGGCGGGTCAGGGTCGAAGCCATGATCACGACGAGATCGCGCTTCTTCGCCAGCATGAGCGGCAAGGCCGTCATGCCGTCCATTTCCGGCATCTCGATGTCGAGAACGACGACGTCGGGATTGCTTTTTTCGATATCTTCTACAGCAAGCTTGCCGTTGCGATGCGAGCTGACGACCTTCAGACTTTTGTCTTCACCGAGCCAGCGTGTCAGGAGTCCGCGGATGACGACAGCGTCATCTACGACCATGACTTTGATGGGGTCGCTGCCCGGACTCGTGCCCGCAGTTATGCTTCTTTGCGCAAACGCCATTTAGACTGCCCAACTCGAAACTAGATAAGACCGACTTCCTGAAACTTGGCTTCCACGATTTCGCGGTCAAACGGTTTCATGATGTACTCGTTTGCACCGGCGCGGATGGCGCGGGCGATGTGAGCAACATCGTTTTCGGTCGTGCAGAATACGACGATCGGGTTTTCTCCGCCTTCTTCCGCACGCAGGCTGGTCAGGAACTCAAGTCCGTCCATGACGGGCATGTTCCAGTCCAGCAGGATCGCGTCCGGCATGGTCTTGCGGCATTCGTCAAGCGCCTTCTGGCCGTCTTCCGCTTCCGTAATCTCGAAATTCATATCCTCGAGAATGCGGCGAGCCACCTTCCGGATGACGCTTGAGTCATCTACTACGAGGCACTGTTTCATCAGGCGTAACTCCACTCAATGGCCATTGCGGCCCAGTTATGCTGCAGCCATGGGTTCGGTGAACATCGCACCAAGCAGACGGTCGACATCCAGAATGACCATCAGGCGGCCGTCCAGACGATGGACGCCTCCGGAGATCTCGGCCCAACGGCGATCCAGGTTCGACGGGTTGGGCTCTGCAGATGCGGACGGCAGCGTCAGCACCTCACCAACCGTGTCGATGACAAGGCCGTAGCTTTCCTGCTTGTACTCGATGCCCACGGCCATCATCTGCCCTTCCTTCAGCGGAGGCAAGTGAAGGCGGCGGCGCATGTTGATTGCGGTGACGATGCGTCCACGCAGGTTCAGGACACCCTGAACCTCGGGTGCGGACATCGGCACGCGAGTTACGCTTTCCGGCACGAACACGTCGTGAACCTGGGAAATGGGCAGGCCGAACAGCTGGCCGCCGATGACCACGGTCACATACTGGATCATGTCACTTGCGGCTTTTTGCTCCGCGGTCAGTTTGTGTTCCAGCACACTCATGCTGCAGCTCCCATTTCACCGGAGAAGACGTCTTTCAGGGCGGCGATCAGGCCCGGACGGTCGAATTTGGCGACATAGTCGTCAAAGCCCGCCTGGCGGCCGCGTTCGATCGAGGCCGGCGTCACCATGGACGACAGGGCCAGGATCGGGATGTTGCGGAACCGGGGATCGCGGCGCAGCGATTCACAGAACTCGAAGCCGTTGATTTCCGGCATTTCGATGTCACTGACGATCGCATGGAACTTGTCGCCGTTTTCCAGAAGTTCGAACGCCTGATGCGGACCGGTACAGGTGGTCACATCGTAGCCGGCCGCCTTCAGAACCGGTGTCAGCATGTTGCGGAAGAAGGACGAGTCATCCACGAAGAGAACCTTCTTCGTCAGCGCCTCGATGTCCATTTCCTTGCGCATGAACCAGTCTTCAAAGGCCTGCGGCAGATAGTAGCCGAGGTCGATGATCTCGGTCGCACGTTCCTTCACCACGGCAGAGCCGAGGATGCCCGGACGTTCCGAACCGACTTCGATGTTCATGCGGTCCTCGACGATGTCGACGATCTCGTCGACCACAAGGCCCATCGAGCGTCCCGCATCGGAGAACACCAGCATCGGCTGCGTGCCTTCCGACTTGTGACTGTCGCCTTCGTTCAGATAGACGAGCGGCATGAGCGCACCGCGGTACTGGACCAGATCGCGGCCGTTCGACCGTTCGATCTTGGAGACCTCGAACTCCTCCAGGCGCGTGACCAGAGACAGCGGCACGGCCTTGGGTTCCGGCGCACCGGCACGGAACAGCAGAAGCGAGATCGAGCTCTGGCCGGAAATCGCGCGGCTCTGCAGGTCTTCCCGTTCGTCTTCCTGGTTCTCGGTGACCGCGCTGGATGCATGGCTTGCCATGGCACCGGCGATGCCGTTCGGATCGATGATCATGATCACGGAACCGTCGCCCAGGATGGTGTTGCCGGAGAACATGCCGAGGTTGCGCAGCATCGTCGACATCGGCTTGACCACGATTTCCTCCGTATGGAAGACACCGTCGACAACCACGCCGAATGTCTGGCTACCGACCTGCATGACAACGATGAATCCGTTGTCCGCATCAATCGCCTCGTCCGCGTTTTCGCCCTCATAGATACCGAGGAGCTGGGACAGGTGCACCAGCGGCAGCAGCTTGTTGCGCAAGCGCAGGACCGGGGTGTCCTTGATCCGCTCTATACGGTGTTCCGAATTGGTCTGCACACGGACCAGTTCGACAACGGAAAGCTGCGGGATGGCGAACCGGTCGCCGCCGGCCTCGACGATCAGCGTCGAAACAATGGCAAGCGTCAGCGGGATCTTGATGATGAAGCTCGAGCCCTTGCCCTGGGTAGAGCGCAGGTCGACAGTACCGCCGATCAGTTCGATGTTGTTGCGAACGACATCCATGCCGACGCCGCGGCCGGACACGCTCGTGACCTTTGCCGCCGTGGAGAACCCGGCTGCGAAGATGAACTTGTGGATCTGGGCGTCCGTCATCTTGTCGACTTCGGCTTCCGACGCCAGGCCGCGTTCCACGACCTTCGCCTTCACCTTGTCGACATCAATGCCCTTACCGTCATCGCGAACTTCGATGATGATGTGGCCGCCTTCATGGTAAGCCGCCAGGGTAATGGTACCCTTTTCAGGCTTGCCAGCGGAGCGGCGCTCATCCGGGCGCTCAAGACCATGGTCGGCCGAGTTGCGGACCATGTGCGTGAGCGGGTCCTTGATCATCTCGAGAACCTGGCGGTCCAGTTCGGTATCCGCACCGATCATTTCCAGTTCGATCGGCTTTTCAAGTTCCTGGCTGAGATCGCGAACGATGCGCGGCAGTTTCTGCCAGGCATTGCCGATCGGCTGCATGCGCGTCGCCATGACGCCTTCCTGCAGTTCGGCAGTTACATTCGACAGACGCTGCAGCGGCACCTTGAATTCGCTGTCTTCATGGCGGCGTACGATTTCCAGAAGCTGGTTCCGGGTCAGCACCAGTTCGGACACCATGGTCATCAGGTGCTCGAGCGTGTCGACCGCAACGCGGATGCTCTGGTTGGACACACCGCCACCGGAGGATTTCTTCTCGCCGCCTTCGCCGCCAGCCTTTTTCGCCGGGGCTTTCGCAGCCGCGTTGGCTTCTGCCTTGACCGCAACGGGAGCAGGCTCTGGCTCATCGGCTTCGTCGACGATCTCTTCGAGTTCCGGAACTTCCGGCTCGGCGACTTCGACTTCAACTTCGGTTTCGCGGAACGCGCGCTCCAGTTCGTCCAGCGACACTTCGCCAGGACGGAGTGGACGTTCAAGAGCTTGCTCGGCGGCAGCTTCTTCGGCAGGCGCTTCAGGCTCTGCCGCAACGGCTTCAGCCACAGGCGCTTCCTTGACGGCTGCGCCACCCTTCATGGCAGCATCAGCTTTCGCGGACATCTCTTCCAGCTGGCCGATCAGCTCACTGTCGTCGCCTTGCGGCTCTTCGCCTTCGGCAGCTTCCAGTTCACCCAGAATGTCCTTGATCTGGTCGATCGAGGTCAGAATGAGGGAAACGGCCTCTTGCGTGACAGGAGCGCCGTCGCGGAACTTGCCCATGAGGGTTTCAGCCGCATGCGCGATACCTTCAAGACGGGGAAGACCCAGGAAGCCACAGGTGCCCTTGATCGTGTGCACCAGGCGGAAAATATTATCTAGGATAGTCGCGTTGTTCGGTTCCTGCTCGAATTTTACGAGCTCAACGTCAACAACATCGAGACTTTCGTTCGTCTCGGTAATGAATTCCCTGAGGAGGTCGTCCATGGCCTGCTCTCACCCGACTTGTTACTGGTTCCGCATCCCAAAAGGGACGTCTGGACCGAGAAGTCCATGAGAGCTAGGTTGACGGCAAACAGTTAAGATACGCTGAAGCGGATGGAGACTTTTGAAGGCCTTGTTTATTCTGCCAAGAGGGCCGTTATTTTTACCAACTCTTCTTGTTTATCTATCGTTAATACCATGCCGCATTCACGGGCGAGCAGCAACGTGTAGATCGGCTGAACCGAGTGCGCATCGACCCGTTCAGGCTCTTCTCCGCTCAGAGTTTCCTTCATTCCGAGCGGAATGCGCGGATTGAGACCGCTGGCCTGAAGCGTGAAGGACGGAGATTGTGGGTCGCCTTCCATTTCAACCTTGATTTCTCCACCGCGCGGAACGCACTGGTTCGCGATGAGGATCAAGTTGAGAAGTAGTTTTACGTAGTTCTTCGGCATCAGGTGCCGGGTCAATTGCCAATTTAGATCGGATTTTTCGTTTTCCATGAACCCGGTGGCAACGACCTGAGCGTCCCCCAGGTCGATCTCCGCGCCTGCCGAGCCTGCAGCGCCGAAGGCAAGACGGGCGAACTGCAGTTTTGCAGACGCCTGGCGCGCGCTCTTGCGAATGAGGTCCATGGCGAATTCACGCATGTCCTCCGACCCCTCCTCGTCAAGCACTTCCAACCCGTTGGTTATCGCCCCGACGGGAGAAATGATGTCGTGGCAGACGCGGCTGGCCACCAGGGCGGCAAGATCAAGAGAGGAAAGCTCTTTTAGTGCAGACATGGCGTTTTGAGGCTCTTCTTGAGGAGGCGGCGGAAACTGATTCGATATAGTGGCTGCAAGAGTTACACATCCGCACAGCGGCTGCCAAGGCAGCGGCGGGCAGCAAACCATGTCATCCAGATGAAAGTTTGCCCCGAAATCCGCCTTTTCCGGCGTCCGGGAGCAGTTTAACCGGGTAACCACCTACCGCATCGGCACGCAGCCGACCCGTTCGGCATTGTCTTGGGCCGCCGTCATCAGCTGGCTGCCGTTGACGACGAACAGGAACCGGTTGACCACCGAATGGAAAAAGACCAGTCGTCCGTCGACAATGGCGTAGATGAACGGATTGCCGGCCGTGCCAAAGCCCTCGGACAGCGCATACCCGCCGCAGGCGGCAAAAAGCGGTGCATAGGCTTCAGGATCCCGCTTGAAGGCGGCAAGATTGCCTTCATTGACGAAGATCCATTCCGTGCCACCCCATTTGTGCACATGGTTCCGCTTTCCCTTGCGCGGGTAACCATCGACGAAATAGCTCACCGGATCATGTCCGCCGAGCGCGTATCCCGTGATCGGATCGGGAACGAAAACCTGGGGACGCGCGAAGACTTTCCCCGCAAAAAGACAGGAGAGCAGGATCAATACAGCACAAAGACATAACCTTGTCTTTTTTTGAGGCCAGCTTTCCATTGATTCGGCTTATGTAAGGTGCACCATCTCATGCGAATCAGCATGATATTGCATCAGTTTAACATTGCGGTCTGACCGAGCGGCAACAATCGGCGCGGCCAACAGATTTTGGGAGAATATCGAATGGCACAAAGTTCCCGGCGAGTTGTATCCCTGATATCGGCTGCGTTCCTGGCCTTGTGTGCATTTGCGTTTTCCAACCCGGCGTACTCCCAGAATTCCGGCAACGAGCCCATTCCGTCTGGACAAACCTACGACCAGGACGAAATCCTGCAGGCAGGCCACCAGTTCTTCGGCTCTGTTTCGGGTGGGCTTGCATCAGTCGTCGAGAAGGCCTTTTCCAGCTACGGCGAACCGAACGGTTACGTGCTCGGGGAAGAAGGCTCCGGAGCGCTTATCGCCGGCGCGCGCTATGGCGAAGGCAACCTCTACACACGCAACGCCGGCACTCACAAGCTGTTCTGGCAAGGCCCGTCCGTGGGCTGGGACTTTGGCGCGGATGGTGCCCGGGTGATGATGCTGGTCTATAACCTGCCCACCGTGAACTCCCTCTACACCCGCTTTGCCGGTGTCAACGGATCGGCCTACCTGGTCGGCGGGGTCGGCATGACCGTGCTCTTGAACAACGAAATCGTGCTGGTGCCTGTGCGCGCCGGTGTCGGCGCCCGTCTCGGGCTGAACATGGGATACCTGAAGTTCACCGACAAGCCGACCTGGAACCCGTTCTGATCGGACCAGGAAGGCGGCTGTCGCAACCTGGCGACGAAGACGGGTTGCATTCGTTCCACGCAGGACACTTGGCGGCAGGCCTACTGTCGTCTAATGATGGAGTTGTGGGCGTTTTTTAGAACGTAACCGGGAGCCGGACTTGATTGAAGCAGCGATGTATGTGGCGCTGGGGTTTTGCACCGCCGGCCTGATCGGACTGGCAATCCTGCCCGCATTTTACCGCCGGGCCGCCCGACTGACCGAAGAAGCCCTGCGTGCCGTCAATCCGACCAGTTACGCTGAAGTCCGCGCTGCACAGGACCAGGAACGTGCGCGCCATGCGGTAGAATTGCGCCGTGTCGAGAAGCGTCTCGACAACGAGCGTGAGAAGGCCGCGAAGTTTCAGCTCGAAACCACGCGGATGCGGGCGGAAGTTGAAGCGCTGACGAAATCTCACAAGGAAACGATTTCCGGCCTGGAAGCCAAAGTCGCCGCCCAGGCAAGTGATCAGCACGCTGTCGACATGCTGTCGTCCGAAGTGACCTCCCTGAAAAAGAAGCTGTCGGAAGCCGAACGGGCTCTTGCGGAAAGCTGGACAAAAGGCCACGAAGACACGCCTGCCGAGGCGAAGCCGGAAGAACCCGCAGAAGACGACAGCGGCTGGCTGCCGGCGTCCGGCACCATGGCACTTGCCACAATCACCGGACTTGAAGCGGAAGTTGCCACTTTGAAGGCCAAGCTGGCCCGGTATGAGCCGACAGTTGCAGGCCAGATGGATGCTGCGCGCAGCGAAACCGCCAAGACAAGGCTCGCCGAACTGGAAGCCCAATTGGTCGACACGGAATCCAACTATGTGTCCGCACAGGCTGAAGTCACCCGTCTGTCGCTGATGCTGGACGCAGCCAGGCTTCCTGAAAACGAGCGCCAGAAACATCTTGATGCCGAGCTGGAAAAGCTTTCCGGCGAAGCCGCCCGCTACCAGGCCGACGCTGCTGAAAAAGACCGTGCGCTTCAGCGGATCACCGCCCAGATGGCAAAGCTGCAGAAGGACCTGTCTTCGGTTCCTGCTCTCGTGGATCTGCGCCGCGATTTCCGCGCCCTTGCCGAAAAGCTGACCGGTCAGGCGTCTCCAGCCGTCAATGCTTCTGCCGCAGGCGCTCCCGCAAAGCCGGCACCGCCTTTCGTCCCGGTTTCTCTTCAGACCAAGGACAGCCCGCCGGAAGATCGCAACCGGCCTGAGGCATCCTCCAAGGAAAATCTGCAGGCAGACGCGGACCAGGGCACGACACAAGCTCAATCAAGATCCGGCGATATCGCCAACGCGGCTGAAGCGCTGGTGAGCAGGATCGTTGCCTCCAGCCGGAACAAGCCAAAGTCGGAGGCGGAAACAACGCCGGCAAGCACCGGCGCCGCGCAAGACAGCGACCGGAAAACGAAAGCCACGAAACAAAAAAAGAAAGATGTGGCTTGATCTGAGCAGGTCGCTCCGGTCATCTAGTCCGATGGACATTCGTCCGAATATTGAACGAACCTGACGCGCTGTTGCTCTTCGCCCGCATTTCCGTTTGCAGATGCAGGAACGCAGCCAGCCCGTCATGCACAGGATGAGTCTGCCGTATATGTTGATCGAACGCCACAACGCCATTCTCGAACTCGCACGGCAGATGGGCCGCGTCAGCGTCGACGATCTCGCCCGGCGGTTTGATGTCAGCCCGCAGACAATCCGCAAGGACCTCAACGAGCTTTGCGACCGGCGCCTGCTGGCGCGCACCCATGGCGGGGCCCTGCTGTCGTCCGGCATCGAAAATGTCGGCTACGAGGCCCGCAGGATCATCTCCAGCAGGGAAAAGGCAGACATCGGCGAGAAGGTTGCCTCGCTCATTCCCGACAACGCGTCCATCTTCATCAACATCGGCACCACCACGGAAGCCGTCGCACAGGCGCTGCTCCAGCATCGCGGTCTGATGGTGATCACCAACAACATCAACGTCGCCAGCCTGATGCGCGGCTATTCCCAGATCGAGGTGGTGATTGCCGGTGGCGTGTTGCGCCATTCCGACGGCGGCATTGTCGGCGAGGCCGCGGTGGACTTCATGCGCCAGTTCAAGGTCGATTTTGCCGTCATCGGCGCTTCCGCGATCGATCCCGACGGCTCCCTGCTCGATTACGACTACCGGGAAGTGAAAGTCACCAAGACCATCATGGACAACGCCAGGCACGTCATTCTGGCAGCCGACAGCACCAAGTTCGAGCGCACTGCACCGGTCCGTGTCGGACACCTGCGACAGGTCACTACTTTCGTGACGGATTATTGCCCCTCGCCAGACTTCGCGCAGATCGCGCAAGACGCAGAAGTCGAGCTGATCGAGACCGGCCAGCAGGAAGACAGCACTGCCAGCTGATCGAACACAGCACTCCGTGTAACCGGTGCACAAACGGGTGGAGAACCCTGTGCGCAGGATGTGGATATACTGTTTGTGCCTTGGGGAAAAATGGCACGCCCAACGGGACTCGAACCCGTGTTTCCGCCGTGAAAGGGCGGCGTCCTAGACCGCTAGACGATGGGCGCGCGGGGCTTGAGAAGCTCAGTGCCTCAAGCCGAGGACCGTGCGTATACGGCTGCATGACAAAAGACGCAAGCCCTAATTTTCATTTTTCTGTCACATGCCTGTTCATAACCGCGCGCCGTATGCGCGACGCTACGTCAGCGCGCGACAAAATTCGTGCGGCCCAGTTGCTTGCCCGTGACAGGATCGAAGCGCAGCAGCGCCGTCTTGCTGCCTTCGCGCACCAGAACCAGCAAGAGACCGTTCGAAAGGTCGGCCTGCAAAATTTCCGCGTCAGCGCCAACTGCCACTGTTGCGGCATATTGATCGGCTGAAACATCAGACTTATTGGAGTTGATCTTGTAGAGAATTGCTGCAAAGACAGCGATAAAGCCGGCGATCATGACGAGGGACGAGCCGAGCAACAAACGCTTCAGCTTGGCCTGGATGCGTTCGGCCGCAGGATCAAGCGGCTTTTCACCCGGCCCCTCATCCCGATAATCAGGTTGTGACATGACAGACAATTCCCTCGAGTATCCGGCCGGTCTGGACCAGGATTTCAGTTTAACAGTTGATGCAGCCGATGCCGGGAAACGGCTGGATGCGGTGCTGGCGGCTCATCTGGAAGCCCTTAGCCGCAACAGGATCCAGTCCCTGATCAAGTCCGGGGACGTCACCGTCGGCGGCGCGAAAATAGTGGAGCCGAAATACCGGGTCAATGAAGGCGATGCCCTGACCCTCACTTTGCCGCAGGCGGAAGACCCGGAGCCCAAGGGCGAGGACATCCCCGTCTCGGTCGTCTTTGAGGACGAACACCTCATCGTGGTCGACAAACCGGCGGGGCTTGTCGTCCATCCTGGCGCCGGCAACTGGACCGGCACCCTCGTCAATGCACTCATCCATCATTGCGGTGACAGCCTTTCCGGCATCGGCGGCGTGAAGCGCCCCGGCATCGTTCACCGGATCGACAAGGACACCTCCGGACTGCTTGTCGTCGCCAAGACCGACCAGGCCCACAAGGGCCTTGCAGCCCAGTTTGCCGACCACGGCCGCACCGGACCGCTGGAACGCGCCTATTCGGCTCTGGTCTGGGGAGCACCCTCCGGCCTGAAAGGCACGATCAACGCCAATCTGGCCCGCTCACAGGCAAACCGTCAGAAGATTGCCGTCGTCAAGACTTCCGGTCGCCACGCCATCACCCACTGGCAGGTGAAGGAGCGCTTCGGCAATGCCGAACAGCCTGCGCTCGCCTCGCTGCTGGAATGCCGCCTTGAAACCGGACGCACACACCAGATCCGCGTGCACATGGCTCATATCGGTCATCCGCTGATCGGTGACGACGATTACGGGTCGGGCTTCAAGACCAAGGCAAACAGGCTCGATGAGCCGCTCAAAAGCCTCGTGAACGGTTTTCACAGGCAAGCCCTGCATGCCGGCCTGCTGGCTTTCGAACACCCGGCAAATGGTAAAACCTTGCGCTTTGAGAGCCCTTACCCGGATGATTTCGCAAATCTTTTGTCCGGATTACAAAAATTTTAGGATGCGTTTTCGTTTTCTGACCATGCAATCGACCAATTTGGACCTATATTAGAAGCTTCTGTGTGCCTGTACGGACACTATTGTGCGTCCGCCTTCCCTCAAAAATGGCTTGCTTGCGTATCACTGCGGGGCAGCGGGAGGAAGGGGTCGCAAACTTGACGAAAGGGGGTGCATGTTATGGCCCAGAACGTTCCGACGCTTACAGCAGGGGAAGGCGGTCTCAGCCGATATCTGGACGAGATCCGCAAGTTTCCAATGCTTCAGCCGCAGGAAGAGTACATGCTCGCCAAGCGCTACAAAGAGCATGAAGACCCTGAAGCTGCAGAACGCCTAGTCAATTCCCATCTACGCCTCGTCGCCAAGATTGCCATGGGTTACCGCGGGTATGGTCTGCCGATCGGAGAAGTCGTTTCCGAAGGCAACGTCGGCCTGATGCAAGCGGTCAAGCGCTTTGAACCGGACAAGGGGTTCCGGCTCGCGACCTATGCCATGTGGTGGATCAAGGCGGCTATCCAGGAATACATCCTGCGCTCATGGTCCCTCGTGAAAATGGGGACCACGGCCAACCAGAAACGCCTGTTCTTCAATCTGCGTCGCCTCAAGGGCAAGATCCAGGCGCTGGACGAAGGCGATCTGAAGCCGCATCAGGTCTCTGAGATTGCCACCAAACTCGGGGTGTCCGAGGAGGAAGTGGTGTCCATGAACCGCCGTCTGGGCGGCGATGCCAGCCTGAATGCGCCCGTGCGCGCGGAAGCTGATGCCGGTGAATGGCAGGACTGGCTTGTCGATGAAAGCGACAGTCAGGAAACCCTGCTTGCCAATCAGGAAGAGCTGGACATGCGTCGCAAGATGCTGAACGACGCGATGGACGTGCTCAACGAGCGTGAACGGCGCATCTTTGAAGCACGTCGCCTGGCCGAAGACCCGATGACGCTGGAAGACCTTTCGGGCGAATTCGGTGTCAGCCGCGAGCGCGTCCGCCAGATCGAGGTTCGCGCTTTCGAAAAGGTTCAAAAAGCCGTGCGCAACAGCGCCCGGACAATGGACCAGCCCGCCGCCTGAGATAGCCGAACCTGGAAAAAACAGAAAAAGCGCTGGAGCCCAGGCTCCAGCGCTTTTCTTTTTGCTTGAAAGTCCTTCCCGGTGTCATCCCGGACGCAACGCAGCGAAGATCCGGGATCGGAGAGCCCGGAAGCCATCGCCTGAAAACCACAGACAATCACAGAGACTTCCGCCTCCCCGGCCCCGGCTCGCGCTACGCTTGGCCGGGGTGACGACGGAGAGAGGGAGCCTCTTTGCCGGTGGTCAGAAGCGCTGGAGACTGGCTCCAGCGCCGTCTTGTCCCTGGCAACGTTCCTTCAACCCCTCAGCGGATTTCGGCTGTGTAGCTCTCCACCGGCACGACCTTGCTGATCAGACCGGCTTCGGCCATGAATTCCGCAAAGCGCTGGTAGCGGCCTTCATCAAGTGCAGCCGGACGCTTGGCGAACCGCGGCAACGTATCGAACCATGCCCGCCTGTTCAGCTCGTCATTGAGGTTCGGATACGCTTCTATGAAGGCATTCCAGGCTTCTTCCGGGTGATTGCTCAGATAGATCGTGGCCGCTTCCACGGCTGCCAGGAACTTGGCGAAGCGTGGATCGTCCGTCTTGTCCTTGTTGACGACATAGATCAGCTCATCAAAGATCGGCACACCGTTTTCTTCCGGGAAGAAAGCCTTGCCGGGTTTGCCTTCGATTTCGAGCTGGGTGAGCTCGAAATTGCGATATGCGCCGATCACCGCATCCACCTGACCGGCAAGCAGAGAGCCTGACAACGCGAAATTGACGTTCACCAGCTCGACATCATCCATGGTCAAACCGGCCGAACGCAGCATCTGGCCCAGCATCGCGTCCTCGAAGCCGGACACGGAAAAACCGACACTCTTCCCCTTGAGGTCCTTCAGTTCCTGTATCGGGCCGTCCTTGAGCACAATGAGCGAATTGAGGGGCGTCTCCACCAGCGTACCGATCCATTTCAGCGGCAGCTCTTCCTCGATTTGCGCATGAAGCGTCGGCTGATAGGACACCGCGATATCGCCCTGCCCGGCAGCAACCAGTTTCGGCGGCATCGCCGGGTCCGCCGGTTCGATGATCTCAACCTCGAGGCCTTCTGCCTCGAAGAAACCCATGTTCTGCGCAGTTACAAGCGGCGCGTGATCCGGATTGATGAACCAGTCGAGCAGCAAGGTCAGTTTCTCACTGGCCTGTACCGGCCCCGATGCCAGCAGCCCGGCCGCCAATGCGAGTGACAGGATTTGTTTTTTCATGAGGTCCTCCGTAGAGCGGCAGCTAGGTGAGCGGCTGCCAGGGAACAAGAAGTCGGGTGAGATGGTTCACGGCAAAGCGCATGATCAGCACCATCGCCGCGAGCAGGATCAGGGCGGCGAACATCATGTCCGCCTGCATCCGGTTGCTGCTTTGAAGCATGATGAAGGCCAGGCCTCCTTTTGCCCCGGCCCATTCGCCAATGATCGCCCCCATGGGAGCGAACACCGCGGCCACCCGCAGGCCGGAGGCAAACGCCGGCAAGCCTGACGGCAGGCGAAAGAACCAGAGTTCCTTCAGGCGAGACAGACGATAAAGCCGGGCGAGATCGCACAAACCCGGGTCAAGCCGCTGCAGGCCATCGAAAAACGTCGATGTGACCGTGAAGAAGATGACCAGGATGATGACGACGATCTTGGAGGCCAGCCCGAAACCGAGCCAGAGCACCAGGATCGGCGCGATTGCGAAAACAGGCAGGGCCTGCGTCACCAGAATGGGCGGCATGGCAAATCTTGCAGCAATCGGAAACAGCCACAAAAGAACGGAAAGCAATGCCCCGGCGGCTGCCCCCAGCACAAACCCGAGCACCGTCTCATAGGCGGTGATGCCGGCATGATGCAGAAGGAAGCCTGCGTGTTTGACAAAGGCCGTAAAGACGCGGTCCGGACCCGGCATGATATAATGCTGGGTGTCAAACACATGGACGATTGCCGCCCAGATAACGACAGTCAGCAGGAGGCCGAGTATGGTCCTGGCAACAGCTTTCACAAACGCCATCATCCCGCAGCCTCCGCCGCCATTGGCCAACAGGAACGCATGAAAGCCGATACCGGCATTCGGATGTGCGGCGACCGCAGTGGTCGCAGACAAGTACGCATAGGATCTCCCGTCTTCGGACAAGCCGAAAATGACAATGGAGATCCGGGAATAGGCTAAGGATTCCGTCCCTTCGCCGGCATGACCCGGATCAGGTTCTAAGGGTTCGGCATTACGCCATCTCAGCTCCGGTAACCGGAACACCCCTCGGACCAAGGCGGACCATGCCTTGTGTGACGAAAAAAGGCAAGCCGCCGTGAGGCGGCTTCTTCAGATTTTGAAAGGAGGCAGGCTGGCGCTTAGCCGGCTTGCCAAGACGTGATCGCCTTTTCAACGGCATCTGCACCGGCGGTTCCCTTTTCCAGGGTCAAGATGCCGCGCTTGCCGTTTTCGTAAAGCATCGGAATGTCAATCCAGCCGCGTTCACGCAGCAGGGCGAGATTGCGTTGCTGCTCGTTCGGCAAGCTTGAAAGGGCAATCCAGAAAAAGCCCGGAGACACTTTCACGGAAGCGCCGATCAGCGCATCGCCACGAGCTTCTTCCGTAGGCTTCATGACCAGGCCTGGCACGTTGACGACGTCACCCGGAGCGAAGTTTTCCGGGAACTCGTACTTGATCTCGACCAGATGGCTGGCGGGCAAGGAAGTATCGTCATTCGGCTTGATGCGAATGTCGACCTTCACATCCCGCTCGGGGATTTCAATGGAGGCGCTCAGAACCGCGAGAGCCTTGCCGTCCAGATTCGTTTCTTCATCGACACCCCAAACGACAGCGCCTTGCGCAGCCGTTCCGGCACCACCGGACTCTTCCCCTTCTTCGTAAAGGATGGAGCGCTGCACCGAGGAATCCGCATCCGTAGCGGACGGAGCCGGTGAAGTTTCGTCTGGCGAAATGGCCGAGAGATTGTCTTCCGGCACCGCAATCGGGCTTTCGGTGGTCGCAGAAGACTGATCGTTTTCTCCACTCGTCACGATGGACGGCTGGGAAGGTTCGGGCGCAGCGGAAGCTGGTGTATCGACCTGCGGTGTATCGGCCGGCGCAGGCGAATCAGACTGTCCGGTAATCGTCGTCGTGGTTACCGTACGTGCATCCGGGGCAACCACATCGGTCTCGCCTTCGTTCAACAGGCGGTCGGTGTTTTTCGAAGGCTCTTCACCTTCTCCGACAGGGGCAGCGGTCGAAGGCTCCGGCGTGGTGTCCGGCTGCGTATCGACAGGCGTTTGCGAAGAAGACGCGACCGGCACGTTGCCGCTATCGGCTGTCTCATCGCCCGCAGGCATCAGGAAATAGGCTCCGGCGCCCAGGAGCACCAGCAACAGGACACCCGCAGCAATCACGATCGGAACGGTGCGGCTGCCGGATGAATCACCACGCAGCGCATCCGAAGCACTCGGCTTGGCGCGCTTGGAGCGGCTTTTCTTGGAGGCCGACTTGTCCTTCGGCTTGGCTGTTTCCTCGCCTGGATAAGCCTGATCGGCGGGATCGGCCGCACCGGTGGTATCCGCAGGCTCGAATAGGCCATCATCTGTCTGTTCCGGCTGCACAGGTCCGCCGAAAGAGGGCTCCTGGCGCACAGGCGCAGCGCCCGGGTCGGCAGCTTCCTTGGCGTGGTGAACAGCCTGGCTGGCCGCGGTGCCAAGCGCTTCGGCCTGTGTCAGGGTTTCCTTCAAGGGCGACGGAGCCGGGGTATCCACCACCGGTGCTGCAGTTGTTTCAGGTTCCTGTGGTGCAGGCGCAGGCGCTTCCGGCGCAGCCTCTGCCACCGGCTCAGCCGGAGGCGGTGTCACGGGCGGCGCGGAAACCTGCGGCGCCGGGGTCGGCGTTTCGACCTTCGGAACAGTGGGGCTGAGACCGAGGCTTTCGCGGGCGGCTTCGGCTTCCACCTTGCGAATGGCTTCTTCCAGACGCAGCTGCTCGGCCGTGATCTCGGACGGCGCCAGCGGCGGCTCATAGGCTTTCAGCTGATTGACGATGGCATTGCGCGCACGGCTGTAAACGCTTCTGCGTGCAGCACCATTGTTTTCAGGTAAAGACGCGATCGTTTTCTTCAGAATTGAATAGTAATCAGCCATCTTCCTGCCTACCGGCCGACTGCAAGGATCTGTTCTGCGGGCCCGAGATTTCGTTTCATTCTCAGGCTTATAGCAAGTTTTTCGAAAACCGGTGCTATTTCTTCAATAACTTCGCCGCGACAGAGAACCTCGCAGTACCCTTTTCCTAACACAGATTGTTTGTTCGGCACACACATGGAACGCCGAAAACGAAAGGTGGTTGCGTGCGGTGATTCGCAGCACGCAACCGCAGTCCTTAATAATGTGCTTCTAACGTCACAGATCTCAATCCTGGAAGGGATTCTGCACAAGAATTGTGTCGTCCCGTTCCGGACTTGTCGACAGAAGAGCGACCGGAGCACCGATCAGTTCTTCGACGTGACGCACATATTTGATCGCCTGCGCCGGCAGATCGGCCCAGGTGCGAGCACCTTCGGTCGATTCCTTCCAGCCCGGCAGGCTTTCGTAAATCGGCTTCACGCGCTCCTGGGCACCCTGCGAAGCCGGCAGATAATCGATGCGCTCACCATCCAGTTCGTAGCCGATGCAGATCTTGATTTCATCAAGACCGTCCAGAACATCCAGCTTGGTCAGCGCGATGCCGGTGATGCCCGAGGTGCAGACGGTCTGGCGCACCAGCACAGCGTCAAACCACCCGCAGCGGCGGCGGCGGCCGGTAACCGTACCGAACTCGTGACCGCGCGTACCGAGGAACTCGCCGATCTCGTCCTTCAGTTCGGTCGGGAACGGGCCCTCGCCGACGCGTGTCGTATAGGCCTTGGTAATACCGAGCACATAGTTGATCGAATTCGGGCCAAGGCCACTGCCTGCCGCAGCCTGGCCGGCGACCGTGTTGGACGACGTCACGAAGGGATAGGTGCCGTGGTCGATGTCGAGCAACGCGCCCTGTGCACCTTCGAAAAGGATACGCTTGCCCTGACGGCGCAGATCGTCCAGCAGGTACCAGACCTTGTCCATGTAGGGCAGGACCTTGTCCGCAACGCTGGCGAGTTCGTCGTAGATCGCCTGTGCGGAAACCTCATCCTGGCCAAGACCCCGGCGCAGCGCATTGTGGTGCGTCAGCAAGCGGTCGATCTTGGCTGGCAGAGTGGCAAGATTCTTCAGGTCCATCAAACGGATAGCGCGGCGGCCAACCTTGTCTTCATACGCCGGTCCGATACCGCGCTTGGTGGTGCCGATGCGCGTTCCGGTGTTGGAATTCTCGCGCAACGCATCAAGCTCGCGGTGCAGAGACAGGATCAGCGTTGCGTTCTCGGCAACACGCAGGCTTTCCGGCGTCACCACGACGCCCTGCTTGCTGAGGCGTTCGACTTCCTCTGCCAGCGCATGCGGATCCAGCACGACGCCGTTGCCGATGACGGACAGCTTGCCTTCGCGTGCAACCCCGGACGGCAGGAGAGACAGCTTGTAGCTGACACCGTCGATGACAAGGGTATGACCGGCATTGTGCCCGCCCTGGAACCTTACGATGACATCGGCTTGTTCCGACAACCAGTCGACAATCTTGCCTTTGCCTTCGTCACCCCATTGCGAACCGACAACAACCACATTCGCCATCTAGACTTTGCTCTCCTGAAGCAGCTTCCGCACCATCCAAAACTTGTCCGGGGTGCCAACACGACAAGCCCCGGCAACCGGACCGGGGCAAACGGCGCGGACTATAGACAGGTTTCCCTGCTCATGCGAGTCTCCGCAGGGAGATTGAGAGCCAAAAGCAGGTTTTTTTGCCAGCTCTCCTGATCGGCCCGGTCACCCCTGTGACAATTGACCAGTCATGACGTGCACCTGAACGGACTTTTCCCGGATTAGACTGCATTTGCGGCAATGTCGCGACGGCAGATTATTTAGCCGGTGGCTCACCTGCATCCGGCTTGTCGTTGCGCGCAAGCCTGAAAATCATCGGCGACGTGCGCAGCAGCCAGACAAAGCGATGCCGCTTGCTTGCGGGAACAGCGTCCCGGCTGACGATCCGCGCGAAGATGAACACAACGAGCGACAGGTGCAGTGTGGCGGTATAGAGGAAGAAGGCCGAGGGGCCGAATTGCTCCATCACCAGTGAGGCAATGAACGGCCCCGCCATGGCGCCGACGCCATAGGCAAGCGTGAGCCCCGCCACCACATCGATGAATTGCCCCGGCTCGGCATTGTCGTTGGCGTGGGCCGCACAAAGGGAATAGAGCGGCAGGGCAAATCCGCCAAACAGGAAGACGCCTGCAAAAAGCTCCAGCCGGGTCGAAGACCCCGAAATGAAGAGACAGGCTAGCCCGGCACCGACGGTAAAGACACCGAGCACGACACGCCGGTCGAGCCGGTCGGACAGCCAGCCTGCGGGATACTGGAAGATTGCCCCGGCAAAGACCCAGATCGCGATGAACGCGGCAACCGTTTCAAGCCCCAGTCCAATTCCTTCCGCATAAACCGGGCCAACCATGCGGAACGCACCGTTTGTGAGGCCAATGGTGAAGACGGCGACAAGGGCGACCGGAGACACGCGCCACAACATGAGCGGATCGAAGAACCGCGCGGGCGGCGCTGCGGGATTGCGCTCACTTGTCAGGGAGATCGGCACCAGCGCGAAACAGAACAGGATGGCCAGAACGATCAGAATATCCGGACCAAGCGGACCGAACGCGGGCAGCATGAACTGGCTGCCCATGACGGCGATCATGTCGACTATCCGGTAGACGGAAAGGATCCGCCCGCGGGACGAATTGGTGGCGATGGAATTGAGCCAGCTTTCCAGAACCATCGTCGTGCCGCAAAAAGCAGCCCCGCTCACCAGACGCACGACCATCCAGAGCCAGCCGGCAGGTGTGAAGGCAATCGCCAGAATGGCGATGGCGCTGATTGCAGCCAGCGTGGAAAAAACGCGAATGTGCCCTGCCCGCGCGATCAGAAACGGTGTCAGCAGCACACCGACGATCATGCCGCCGAAATAGCACGACCCCAGCAACCCGATGAGCGCATCGGACATGCCTTCCGATTTGGCACGCACCGAAATCATTGTCACGGAAAGTCCGTTCGCACCCAGGAGGCAAGCGGCGGCAACCAGCAACGGTGTCAAACGTCCGGCAAGCGATCTGGAATCCGCTGCGGGGGCAACCTGGGTCATGAATGAAGAACTCTTCCGAGCAGCCGAAGAAAACGCGGCTTCGATACTGTTGCCGGAGTGAACCGACTGCGCAAGCCCAGGACCGACGCTTGCACAGACAAAACGGACAGGCCGCCTCAATTCGTCGTCGAAAGCAGGAAGGCAGCCCGGACAATGCCTACCTTCACCTCACCGGTTTTGGCGGCCCGACGAACAAGGGGCGCCCCAAAGCATCACGCCCCATCCCCACAAGCGACCAGTCCTCTACTCGCGTTTCGGGTGTTCTTCCTTCCGGTGGGGTGATACCTGAGAGACATCACTCAATCAGAGATCGTGCAATGCCACTTCGTAACTGGATCATGCTGACCATCCTTGGCGCCATCTGGGGCGGTTCCTTTTTGTTCGCAAAGGTGGCCGTTGCCGAAATCCCACCGTTTGTTCTCGTATTCCTGCGTGTTTCCATTGCCTGCACGGTCCTGCTGATGATCCTTTGGCATCGTGGCATGTTGAACCGGCTGGAGAAAAAATATGCCGTGCCGTTTCTGGTCATGGGACTGCTGAACAACGCCATTCCCTTCTCTCTCCTGTTTCTCGGACAGACAGAAATCGGTGCGGGCCTCGCATCCATCCTGAATGCGACGACGCCTGTCTTCACGGTGATCGTGGCTGGTCTGTTGACGAAACAGGAAACGCTTCAGGGCAACAGGATTGCCGGTGTGGTGCTGGGTGTTGCAGGGGTCGCCATCATGTTGTGGAGCAGCCTGTCGGGCCTTGCGAGCGACCCGTTGTGGGCACAACTTTGCTGCCTGGGCGCCGCGATCTCCTATGCCTGCGCGGCGACCTTCGCCCGCCGCTTCAAGACGCTGCCGCCGCAAGTGACGGCAACGGGTCAGTTGCTCGGCTCGACCACCCTCATGCTGCCGGTCGCTCTTCTGACTGCCGGTAACTGGACCATGGCCGATCCCAGCCTGACGGCCTGGCTCAATGTGCTTGCGCTCGGCGTATTGGCAACCGCCCTTGCCTACCTGATCTATTTCCAGATTCTGGCGGAAGCCGGCGCGACCAACGCTTCGCTGGTCACGCTCCTTGTCCCGGCAAGCGCTCTCTTCTTCGGCTGGCTGATCCTGGGAGAAAATCTGGGTGTGCTTCAGCTTGGCGGATTTGCCGTGCTGCTGGCAGGCCTCGTCGTTCTTGACGGACGCATCCTCAAAAAGCGCCGCGCGCCGGCAGTCTGATCGGTTCGGGAAAAAAGGAGCCTTCTGCAAAAGGCAGAAGGCTCAAGCGCCAGGAACTTGGGCTGCACCTGACGTACATCCGGAAGGCGCGATTAGGGGCACGCACCCTTTTTGACCGGATAGCGGATCAGCGGGCGTTCCGTCGAACGCCAGCCATTCTAGAAATGCAGGGCCTTGACCTGCTTGACGTGGGAAACGGCCTCCAGCCGTGCCAGAACCTCCGGAGACACGTCGCCATCCACCTCCACAAGGCAGATCGCATCGTCGCCGGGGGCCAGACGGCCGAGATGGAAGGTCGCGATGTTGACGCCGCTGTTGCCGAGTTCCATCCCGAGGTGTCCGATGAAGCCCGGCTTGTCCTCGTTGGTGATGTAAAGCATCTGCGGGCCGAGCTCGGCCTCCATATTGATGCCCTTCACCTGGATGATCCGCGGTTTTCCGTCGGCAAAGACTGTGCCTGCGACCGAACGTTCCTGACGCTGGGTGATCACCGTAAGGCGCATGTAGGTCTCGTAGGCGCCGTCTTTTTCGCGGCGGATTTCCTCGATCTTCATGCCCCGTTCCTTGGCAAGGATGGGCGCGGAAACCATGTTGACCGTCTGCAGGAGCGGCGTCAGCAACCCCGTCAACGCAGCTGCAGTCAGCGCCTGCACGTTCATCTCGGCAACGGCACCGGCATATTCCAGGCGAACCCCTTCGATGCCGGTCTCCGTCAGCTGCCCCGCGAAAGAGCCCAACTGTTCGGCCAACCGCACGAACGGCACCAGCTTGGGTGCTTCCTCGGCAGTAATGGACGGCATGTTGAGCGCGTTGCGGACTGCGCCCTGTAGCAGGTAGTCGCACATCTGCTCTGCCACTTGCAGCGCGACGTTTTCCTGGGCTTCCGTGGTGGAAGCACCCAGGTGCGGCGTCGAGACGAAGTTCGGCGCGCCGAACAGCAGGTTTTCCTTGGCAGGTTCCTCGACAAAGACGTCGAACGCCGCCCCGCCGAGTTTGCCCGCGTCCAGGGCCGCCCGCACTGCCGCCTCATCCGCAAGCCCGCCTCGGGCACAGTTGATCAGATACGCCCCCTTGCGCATCTTCTCGATGGCCTTGGCATCGATGATGTTGCGCGTCTTGTCGGTGAGCGGTGTGTGCAGGGTGATGAAGTCGGACCGGCACAAGAGGCCGTCAAGCTCGACTTTCTCGACACCTAGCGCAACGGCCCTTTCCGGCGTCAGGAAGGGATCGAAGGCGATCACTTTCATCTTCAGGCCGATGGCCCGGTCCGCCACGATAGAGCCGATATTGCCGCAACCGATCAACCCGAGCGTCTTGCCGGTAAGTTCACGGCCCATGAAACGGGATTTCTCCCACTTGCCTGCCTGGGTCGAGGCATCCGCCGCCGGGATCTGGCGCGCAACCGCCATCATCATCGAGATGGCATGTTCGGCAGTGGTGATCGCGTTGCCGAAGGGCGTGTTCATGACGATGATACCGCGCGCGGTCGCCTTGGGAATGTCGACATTGTCGACGCCGATCCCGGCACGGCCGATCACCTTCAGATTTTCAGCCGCTGCGATAATTTTTTCCGTAACCTTGGTGGCCGAACGGATTGCCAGACCATCGTATTTGCCGATGATCTCCAGCAGTTTTTCCTTGTCCTTGCCGACGTCCGGCAGGAAGTCCACGTCGATGCCGCGATCCTTGAAGATCTGCACGGCAGCGTCCGACAGCTTGTCGGAAATCAGTACCTTGGGAGCCATTGGAGCCTCTCCTTGAATACGAGAAACGATCCGGGCAGCGCACCGCCCGGGACTGTTGTCGTTGAAGGATGAACAGGCTCAGGCGGCCTGGGGCAGCTTCGCTTTTTCCGACTGGAATGCCCAGTCAAGCCAATGGGTCAAGGCCTGAAGATCGCTCGTCTCGACGGTCGCGCCAGCCCAGATCCGAAGACCGGACGGTGCATCGCGGTAAGCGCCGATGTCATAGGCGATGCCTTCAGCGTCGAGCGTACCGGCAAGAGCCTTGGCAAAGGCGGCCTGCTGGTCTGCAGTGAGCGAAAGAATGCCCGGATCCGTGACCTTGAGGCAGACGGACGTGTTCGACCGCGTTGCCGGGTCAACTGCAAGAAAATCGACCCAGGAGGTCTTTTCCGCCCAGTCGGCAAGCACCTTGAGGTTCGCATCAGCGCGTGCACGCAGGCCAGACAGCCCACCCAGACCGTCGGCCCACTTGAGGGCGTCGATATAGTCTTCGACACAGAGCATGGACGGCGTGTTGATGGTCTCGCCCTTGAAGATGCCCTCGATCAGCTTGCCGCCCTTGGTCATGCGGAAGATCTTCGGCATCGGCCAGGCCGGCGTATAGCTTTCGAGGCGCTCGACCGCGCGCGGGCTGAGGATAAGCATGCCATGTGCAGCTTCCCCGCCCAGCACTTTCTGCCAGGAGAATGTCACGACGTCGAGTTTTTCGAACGCAAGGTCCTGCGCAAATGCGGCGGAGGTCGCATCGCAGATGGTCAGGCCTTCGCGGTCGGCCGGGATCCAGTCGCCGTTGGGAACACGGACGCCGGAAGTGGTGCCGTTCCAGGTGAAAACAACGTCCTTGGAGAAATCGACCGAGGCAAGATCCGGCAGTTCGCCGTAAGGCGCTTCCAGGACCCGGGCATCATCGAGCTTGAGCTGTTTGATGACGTCGGTAACCCAGCCGGAGCCGAAGCTTTCCCAGGCAAGCATTTCGACGCCACGTGCACCGAGCAGCGACCAGAGCGCCATCTCGACAGCGCCGGTGTCGGACGCCGGGACGATACCGATCCGATATCCGTCCGGCACGTTCAGCACCTTGCGGGTCAACTCGATGGCTTCGGCAAGTTTGGCCTTGCCGGGCTTGGCGCGGTGAGACCGCCCGAGCGGCGCATCGCCCAAAGCCTCAAGCGACCAGCCGGGACGCTTGGCACAAGGACCAGAAGAAAAATTGGGATTGGCCGGACGCACGTCCGGCTTGGCGGTGAGGTCTGTCATATCTGTCTACCCTCGCAGATAGTTGCCTCTCGTTGGGGAGAGGTGGCCCACCTATGGGGATAGGACCTTACTGACCTTTGGTCAATTCAAATCACGGGTGAACGGATAAATTCGGTCACACCCATCGCCGTCCGGAGGTGTTCTCTCAGACAAGCCAACCGCACCTGAAATCAGGATTGCTTCGCTTGGCTCAAGAGGACTCAAGGGAATGTGTGGTCGCAAACAGGAAAAGGCCGGTCGATTGACCGGCCTTTCAAATTCGCTGATCGGAAGATCAGAAGTTGCTGGTGATCGGACCCTGCGGCTCGTAGTAGACCGGGCCGGCTGGGGCTGAGAACGTGTTGAAGGTGTAGCGCGCACCGAGGCGGAACTCGTGAGCTTGCAGATCTTTGTATTCGATCCGTGTGTTCTGGCCGGCTGTCGAGAACTTGGCGGAATGTGCATCCCCAATATTCAGATAGCGATAACCTGCATCCAGAGCCAGATTTGGCGTGATGTCATAGGCAGCACCAGCCATCAGGGCCCACGCGAAGTTCCACTTGCTGTCCCCTTCGTAGGTTCCAGCTACACCGTTCGGATTTACAAAATTGATGTTGCTGGTGGTTACGTAAGACGCACCAACACCTGCACCAACATAAGGCGTGATCCGGTTCCAGGTACCAATGTCAACATAGCCGTTCAGCATGAACGTCCAGACATCGATATCTGCCTTCTCGACGGAATATCCAGGCGAACCACAAAGGTTACAGGGACCCTTTGATTTCGCCTCAGCCGGGAATTCATAGTCAATCGTGAAGTCGGTACGGAAGTGGTTGTTGAACTTGTAGCCAACACCAGCACCCATCATGAAGGTGCCTTCCATATCTTCGTCGTAAAAGTCCAAGGTGCCGTATTTGATATCCGGTGCCTGATAGATCTTGTAGCCAATATCGCCACGCAGATACCAACCGCCAGCAGCCGGGACTTCCGGGATGTGCTCGATGACCGGGGTTGGCAAATCCGCGGCATATGCAGCAGTGGAAAGCGCAACAGCAAAGCCGGTCAAAGACAAACGCTTAAAGAAATTGTCCATGTCCTCGTCCTTTTCCAGTGAGCGTCCGCGTTAACCAATGCCGGACACATCAAACTTGAAAGCATACTGACGGGAATTCATTAATTGTGACTTAACTCTGTTCTTTAACCGCGTTTTTTTACCTTAAGGAAACCTTAACAGCCGAAGAAACGTCGAAAGATCAGAAACTGGCCTGCAAAATTATCAGGCAGGCCGGGGACATAGCTGCCAGAGCCGCTTGTTGTCATCCAGGTCAAATGAAACACGATGCGGATCCGGGAGGCCACCTGTCGCCACGTTTTCATGAACTTGTTAGGACTTCCCGAGAAAGTGGCATCCAGTCGCCCTGTCCAGAGGCTGTATTCCAGGTGTCATCCGGGGTTCTCCGCGGATAAGGCGCAACAAAAAAGCCGCCTCACATGGGCGGCTTTTCTTATCACTTGCTGTCTCGCCGATCAGGCCGCGGTTGTTGCCACCACGCCGGCGATATCATTGACCACCTGCTTGACCAGCTCCGCATCGTCGCCTTCCGCCATCACGCGGATCAACGGTTCGGTGCCGGAAGCTCGAATCACGAGGCGGCCGGAATTGCCAAGGCGGGCTTCGCCATCCTCGATCGCGGATTTGACCAGATCCTGCTCAAGCGGCTTGCCACCCTTGTAGCGCACATTCTTGAGGATCTGCGGTACGGGCTCGAACCGGCGGCAGACTTCCGACACGGGCTTGTCCTGATCCTTGACGCACGCAAGAACCTGCAGGCCCGCGATCAGGCCGTCGCCGGTCGTGGCAAAGTCGGACAGGACGATATGGCCGGACTGCTCGCCGCCGACATTGTAGCCGTTGGCACGCATATGCTCGACCACATAGCGGTCACCGACCTTGGTCCGGGCAAGGCCCAGCCCGAGGCTCTGAAGGTATCGCTCCAGTCCAAGATTGGACATGACCGTCGCCACGATCCCGGGCGCGGACAGGCGGTTGCTTTGCTGCCAGGACTGCGCCACCACGGCCATCAGCTGGTCGCCATCCACCACTGAGCCGTTCTCATCGACGATGATGACCCGGTCCGCATCCCCATCGAGCGCAATGCCGATGTCGGCGCGTACTTCATGCACCTTGCGGGACAAGGCATCGGTCGACGTCGAGCCGCATTCCTTGTTGATGTTGAAGCCATCCGGGGTGACACCCATGGTGATCACATCCGCACCCAGCTCCCACAACGCCTCGGGCGCAACCTTGTAGGCTGCCCCGTTGGCGCAATCGATCACGACGCGCAGACCTTCCAGGCTCATTTCCCTTGGCAGCGTCCGCTTGGCAAATTCAATGTAGCGCTGCTGCGCACCGTCGATCCGCTTTGCACGGCCTAGCTCGCTGGCGCTCGGCAGTCGGGATGTCAGGTCGCTTTCCATCAGCTCTTCGATCGTCTTTTCGATCTGGTCGCTGAGCTTGAAGCCATCCGGGCCGAAGAACTTGATGCCGTTGTCCTGGAACGGATTGTGCGAGGCAGAGATCATCACACCGAGATCGGTTCTGAGCGAGCGTGTCAGCATCGCAACCGCGGGCGTCGGCAGCGGGCCCAGCAGGAACACATCCATGCCGACCGAAGTGAAGCCTGCCACGAGGGCGTTTTCCAGCATGTAGCCGGAAAGGCGGGTGTCCTTGCCGATAACCACCCGGTGGCGGTGTCCGCCGTTCTTGAAAGCCAACCCGGCGGCCATGCCAACCTTCAGCGCCATCTCGGCGGTCATGGGATAGCTGTTCGCCTGACCGCGGATGCCGTCGGTGCCGAAAAACTTGCGCATCAAATATGCCTTGCTGATCTATCTGTCTTGGTTGCGCTCTTTGTAACGCAATCAGCCGAAGTCACGATTCAAAATATGTGAGCAATTGTTACCATTCCCTGATGGCTGGCAACCCTGTTCTTTCACCGCAAACGAAGATGCCCGGCGCAGGCCGGGCATCTGGGTTGTTCAGAATATCGGAACCGATCAGGACTGCGGCTGCGGCTCCATGCCACCGCTGGCCTCGTCGCCGCCACGCTTGGCACCGGCGGTCGGTACCGCGGACGACCGGCCGACCGGCTGGTCGTCGTCCGTGTCGCGCACTGGCGGCTTGCCATCGAGCAGACCCTTGATCTCGTCACCCGACAGGGTTTCGTACTCCAGGAGACCCTTGGCGATCGTATGCAACTGGTCTTCGTGGTCGCCCAGGATCTTCTTGGCGGTTTCATAGCCCTGATTGACGAAGGACTTGATTTCCGCATCGACGATCTTCTGGGTTTCATCGGAAACGTGCTGGTTCTTTGCCACGGAGTGTCCCAGGAACACTTCTTCCTGGTTTTCCCCGTAAAGCAGCGGACCGAGCTTGTCGGACATGCCGAACTGGGTCGCCATCGCGCGGGCCAGCTTGGTGGCCATCTGGATGTCGCCGGACGCGCCCGAAGTCACTTTCTCGTAGCCGAAGATCATTTCTTCGGCGACGCGGCCACCCATGGCAACGGCAAGGTCGGCCTTGCACTTGGCGCGGGTAAGCGACACCTGGTCCTTCTCCGGCAGGCGCATGACCATGCCAAGCGCACGTCCACGCGGAATGATGGTTGCCTTGTGGATCGGATCGGAAGCTTCCTGGTGCAGAGCCACCAGCGCGTGACCGGCTTCGTGATAGGCGGTCAGCTTCTTTTCTTCCTCGGTCATCACCAGCGTACGGCGTTCCGCACCCATCATGACCTTGTCCTTGGCGTCTTCGAACTCTGCCATGGTCACCAGGCGCTTGGAGCGGCGGGCAGCCAGAAGCGCGGCTTCGTTGACGAGGTTCATCAGGTCCGCACCGGAAAAGCCCGGCGTACCGCGTGCCAGCGTCTTGACGTCGACATCCGGTGCCAGCGGAACTTTCCGCATGTGCACTTTCAGGATCTTTTCGCGGCCGGTGATATCCGGGTTCGGCACAACGATCTGGCGGTCGAAACGGCCCGGGCGCAGCAGCGCCGGGTCCAGAACGTCCGGCCGGTTGGTCGCGGCGATGATGATGATGCCTTCGTTCGGCTCGAAACCGTCCATCTCGACCAGCAGCTGGTTGAGCGTCTGTTCGCGCTCGTCGTTACCGCCGCCGAGACCGGCGCCACGATGACGGCCGACCGCGTCGATTTCGTCGATGAAGATGATGCACGGAGCATTCTTCTTGGCCTGTTCGAACATGTCGCGGACGCGGGACGCACCCACACCGACGAACATTTCCACGAAGTCGGAACCGGAAATGGTGAAGAACGGAACGTTGGCTTCACCGGCAACCGCACGCGCGGTCAGCGTCTTACCGGTACCCGGAGGGCCAACCAGCAGAACACCGCGCGGGATCCGGCCACCAAGACGCTGGAACTTCTGCGGGTCGCGCAGAAACTCGACGATTTCCTGAAGGTCTTCCTTAGCTTCGTCGATACCGGCCACGTCCTCGAAGGTTACCCGGCCGTGTGCCTCGGTCAGCAGCTTCGCCTTGGACTTGCCGAAGCCCATGGCCTTGCCGCCGGAACCCTGCATCTGGCGCATGACGAAAATCCAGATACCCAGGATGATCAGCATCGGCAGCCAGGAGAACAGCGCACCAAGCAACGGAGAGCTTTCCGCCGGCGGGCGGGCATTGATCAAGACGCCCTTGCTGCGCAGCTCATCGACATATTGCGCGCCGTCAGGAGCGTAGGTCTGGAAGGCACTGCCACTGCTGTAGGTACCGGTGATCTTCTGTTCCTGAATGATGACCGATCGGATCTCGCCGTTGTCGACCTGCTTCATGAAGTCCGAATAAGCAATGTCATTCGTTGCGCCATGCTGCGCGGGACTTTGAAAAAGCTGGAACAATGCGATCAATAGCAGGGCGATGATCACCCAGAGAGCGAAGTTGCGAAAATGTGCGTTCATTTCGTTTCCTTAACCGCCCAACGCGACTAACTGCACGCGGTTACGTTTCTTTAGAGCGAAGATAGGTCGCCCAAAGCCCGCTGCCAAGGCGGTGCGCCATAGTTGCGCAGATGCGCTGACTATTTTCTTAAGCACGGACCTCTAACAGATGTTCCAGATGGGGAAAACCTCAGATTTCCTCGTCTGCGTCCTCATTGTCCATAAAGTTATCCGGCAATTTACCTTGGATCGGCATTCGCTCCAAATTCAAATCTGCGCTGCTGCAGGAATTGCCAATGGTCAAAACAGCCGTTGCGGAAGCCGGGGTCAGGATCTCCCCTGCCCGCCACAGGACCGGCGCGCAGTCGAAGGCGGCCTTGGGCCAGCCCGCCGGCCAGTCGATTTCCCGGGACGCTACAGGCGCGTTCATCAGCGGCCCCAGACACAAGGGGGCATCACTTTCGCCAACAGGACAAGTGGGGACCCGGTAAAGGTAGCGGCCATCCCATGAGCCGGATCCAGCAAGACCCGTGACAATGCCCGGCGGCTCGCGCCCCGGTTCTTTCCACACTCTGATGACGCTTGCGTCTGCGTCGAAAACCGATCCTTGAAAGGTCTGACGCTTCGCCTCACCGGACATCAGAACCCCGTCCAGAGCCTGAAGCCTGGCAAGTCTTGGTCGGGAATTCTTGCCCGAGACACGCGCCATGAGATAGACGAGCAGCCGGAGACGGAGTTCTTCCGGCTGCTCGCGGTAGGCTTCACGCTCCAGGCGCGCGGGTCCTGCCGGGTGCTCGGTGATCAGCCGAGCGACCAGGCCATCGGCAGTCCGCTCCAGGGCTTCCCGCGCCCGGCGGATATTGGCAGCGGTCTGCGCAAGACGCTCTGCGCTCAATCCCTCCTCGGCCAACAGCGACAAGATGGCGCGGAGCCGGCTGCGCTTGTATTTCGGGTTCCGGTTCGAGGGATCCGTGCACCAGGAACGGCCGCGCTCTTCAAGCGTTGCCTCGAGGTCGGATTTCGAAACACTCAGGAGCGGACGCAGCAGGCGCAGACCTTCCGGACCGCTGCCTTCGTCAGCCGCCATCCCGCTGAGGCCGGTAACGCCGCTCCCCCGGGTCAGACGGTCCAGAAAAGTTTCCGCCTGATCGTCAAGGTGATGACCAAGAACAAGCGCCTCCGCGCCGATGTCCCGCATACGCACTGCCATCAACCGGTAACGGGCAACGCGTGCCGCTTCCTGGAGGTTTGCAGCCGGTTTGGTGTCAGTCCAGCGCAACACCGTGCAGGCAAGGCCGCACGCGCGCGCATTCGTCGCAACGAATTCCGCCTCCTGACCGCTTTCGGGCCGGAGTTGATGATCCACACACAGCACTTCGGCGGCACCCTGCCAGCCGGTGCGTTTGCGCCATTCATCGAAAAGGACAAGAAGACAAAGGGAATCCGAGCCGCCGGACACTGCCAGCGCCAGATTGGAAAAAGAGCTTAGCTTTGAAAAAAGAGCATCGACGCGATCGGCCGGGAGCCTCTCGGGCTCAACCGGCCCGTCAGGAGCACTGGGCACGACGGCGTTCATCCCGCGCCTGGGACAAAACGGCTGGAGCGGCATTCGGATATTTGTTCAGCAGTTCGGAAAACGTTGCGCAGGCCGCATCCGCTTCGCCAAGACCACGCAGCGAGACACCCAGCTTGAGCAGGCTGTCGGGGCTCTTGGCGTTGCCGGGATGGTCCGTGTAGGTCTTCAGGAAGGCATCGGCTGCCTCGCGGTAGTTCTGCTGTGCCAGCAGGCTTTCGCCCAGCCAGTATTGAGCGTTCGCCGCCTGTGCATCGTCGGGATAGGTTTCCAGAAAATTCCGGAATCCGCGCTCGGCCCCCGCGTAATCGCCATTGACTGCCAGGGAATAGGCCTGATTGTAGTCAGAGCTCGGGTCGCCGCTGCCGATGACGCTCGCAATCTGGTCATCGTCGGTGGCAAGACCGGGATCGGGCGCGATTTCCTGACCTGTGCCAGGCAGGTTTTCAAGCCCGTTGGCCAGCCGCGAAAGATCGATCGGACCGTCGCTCGGCAAACCGCTTTCATAGCCGCCGGACTGATCCCAGTTGCCGTCTCCAGATCCGTCCGTAGGGAGGGTCGCAAAACCTCCACCCGGCGCGATAAGGTTGCCCGACTGCGGAGTACCGTCCGGGCCTAGGCCCGGAGCGGTCGATCCTGGAGCGACATCCGAGCGCTTGCCCGGGGTGCCGCCTTCCAGCTGCTGGAAGCGGTATTCATTGTCTTCCTGCATGCGGCGCATCTGATCCTGCAATTCCCGCATCTGATAGGACAACTGTTCGATCTGACCGGTCAAAACCCGGATCCGTTCCTCAAGCTGACCGATCCTTACGCTGGAATCGTCATTCTTGCGTCCGAACAGCTGGGCTTGCGACGGTGTGGCAGTGGCGAAGGTGATGACCAACGCCATGATGAGACCTGCCAGTCCCTTTAGTTTCAGCATTCGCTCCTCCGGTTGGATTTGCTGTACCAGTGTCTGGCCGTGGTCCGACAAACGCCAATACTCAAGCAGATCCACGCGCATGATGTCTTACCATGCCCGGCTTCTTACTCAAGTGCACAGAGCGCTTCGACTTCGGCCAAATTTTGACGTTACCGGCTGACATTGAAGTGATTTCGCCATTTCCGGCCGGCCCAACAAAAAAGGCCGGGCAAGCTGCCCGGCCTTTTTGTTCGGCATTTGCCGGATCAGTTGGTCGCGTTGTTCAGGACCGTCACCGCACGGCGGTTCTGTGACCAGCAGCTGTTGTCGTTACAGACAGCAACAGGCCGTTCCTTGCCGTAGGAAATCGTCCGGACACGCGAGGCGTTCACGCCCTGCGCCACCAGATAGTCACGTGCGGACTGGGCACGGCGTGCTCCCAGCGCGATGTTGTACTGACGCGTGCCGCGTTCATCCGCATGCCCCTCGATCGTGATCGTGTACTGGGGATAGCGGTTCAGCCACTTGGCCTGATTGGCAAGGGTTGCCTGACCCTGCGATGTCACCACCGACTGGTCTTCTTCGAAGAACACGCGGTCACCCACGTTCACGACGAAGTCCTGGCCCGTGCCCGGCTTCACATTGCTCGACAGCCCGTCCGGTTTGTTCTGGGCACATGCTGCTGCGAACAGAACCACGAAGCAGACTGCAATCCAGCGCGCGCCCCGTCCGGCGTTTAAACTCTTGAACATTCCTGTCTCCTACACCCCAGCCCGCCAACCTGACATTTCATCCGTCCGGTTCTTGGTAAACGCTTTCTAGCCAAAACCGGTAAAAAACGCCTTTTCAAACATGGTTAGCGAAAGCTTAACACGGCCTGCCTTCACAGGCCGCATGTCTCCTTCAGTCGATCAGCGGCGACCAGGAGGGATCCGACGCGAAGGCCGGGGTCTCCACCCGCTGTTCGTTGTATCCTGTCAGGTCCACGGTCCAGACCTGCGGCCCGCCATTGGCACCCGGCGTATCCCGGAAAAACACCAGCACACGGCCGTTCGGCGACCAGGCCGGACCTTCGTTGTGATAGCCCTCGGTCAGGATACGCTCACCCTTTCCGTCAGGCCGCATGACGCCGATCATGAATCGGCCCTGGTGCTGCTTGGTAAAGGCGATCAGGTCTCCACGCGGCGACCATACCGGCGTGGAATACCGGCCAGGCCCGAAGGAAATACGCTGCGCACCGCCGCCGCCTGCGCTCATCACATAAAGTTGTTGTGTGCCGCCGCGGTCGGATTCGAACACGATCTGGCGTCCGTCCGGTGAGAACGACGGGCTCGTGTCGATGGCCGCGTCGTTCGTCAGACGCGTCGTCTGGCGAGAGCGCAGGTCCATCTTGAAGATGTTGGCATTGCCACCCTGCTGCAGGCTCATCACCACGCTCTGGCCATCGGGCGAGAACCGCGGGGCAAAGGTCATGCCCGGGAAGTTGCCGACGATTTCGCGCTGACCCGTTTCAATATTCAGCAGATAGACACTCGGATCGGCGCCGCCATAGGACATGTAGGTGACTTCCTGGCTCGTCGGCGAGAACCGCGGTGTCAGCACCAGATCGTCGCCGCGAGTCAGGTAACGCACGTTTGCACCGTCCTGGTCCATGATCGCCAGGCGCTTGACGCGCTTGTCCTTCGGGCCGGTTTCATCGACATAGACGATCCGGGTGTCGAAGTAGCCCTTTTCACCGGTCAGCCGCTCATAGATCGCGTCAGCGATGATATGCGCCAGACGCCGCCAGTTTTCGGGTGTCGTGTAGAACTGCTGGCCCAGCATCTGCTCTGACGCGAAAACGTCCCACAGACGAAACTCCGCCCGCAGACGCCCGTCCGGCTGCTTGATCACCGTACCAGTGACAAGCGCCTGGGCACTGATCTGGCGCCAGTCGCCGAAACGCGGCGTGGAATTCACGCTCATGTTCTTCTGAATGAAGCTGGCCGGGTCAAGCGGCCGGAACAGGCCGGATCGTTTCAGGTCGGCGGCAATGACGTTGGTCATGTCCGCGGCCAGCTTGCCGTCTCCGCCTTCGGCGGAAAACGACGGCAGTGCGATCGGCAAGGGCTCGATGTTGCCCTGGGTAATATCGATTTCGACAAGCGCTGCCGCCGGCAGCGGAGCAATCACCACAAAAGAAGCGAGAACAAATGCGAGCCCTCTGGCTTTCCGGCTTGTGAAAACAGAAAGTTTTTTCAGTATTCCGCGCATGAGCACAACAGCTCCCTTATGGACGTTTGAACTGGCCGGGCCAGTCTATCCCCCGAGCATCTCTCTGGGGTCGAAATTGATGATGACTTCCTGCCAAGCTTCATACTTGGAAATTGGCAGATTGTATGGCTGGCAGCGCATGATCGCGCGCACGGCACTGCTCGAGGCTGCTCCGAACGCCGGATTGCCGCTGGAATTCATGACTTCCGGCTGGCCCGAAACCTGACCGTCCTGGGACAGGTTGAAACGGACACGAACCTTCAGGTCTTCCGCACCAACGGCACCCACCGGCGGGTTCCAGCATTGCGCCACCATTCCGCGCAGCGCATCCAGCTCGGACTGGCTCATACGCACGTTCTGCTCCCCGCGCCGGGAACCGAGAGAGGCCGGGTTCTGGCTGGTTTCGCCGGTCTGTTTGGCCGGTTCGACCTTGTTCAGAAGCGCAGCGATGTCGGTGCTGTCGAAATTATCCTTCGGCGGCTCGGGCGCATTCCTCGGCGGCGTCGGCTTGGAGCGCGGTGAAACCTTGGTCACGATCGGCTGGGGCGCAGGCGCGGCCTCCTGCTGCGGCACAGGCTCCGGCGCCGGGGCAGGATCCGGTGCAGGCGCAGGTTCGGCCACCGGCGCTGGTTCGGGCGCAGGCGCCGGAGCCGGTTCCGGATCCGCAACGGGCGTTGGTTCCGGTGCCGGAGGAGGCGTCGGAGACGGCGAAGGTGTGGGCTGCGTCGGCTGCTCAACCTTGCTTTCGCCCGGTTTATCGGCCGGTTTCGGAGGTTCCTCGGCCGGGGTATCGCTTGGGTTCACCGCCGCGACGTCCCGGACTTCGGCGGTCTTTTCGCCAACCCGAAGCCTGGTGATTTCCTCGATGGGCACCAGTTCGACAGGCAGAGAATCCACCTGCGGAACCGCAAAGCTCTCAGCGTCCGGAAAGGCGATCAAGCCCCAGAGCAGGAAAGCCGAGTGACCGGCCAGAGACGCGATGAGACCTGCGCGCATGACGCGTTACGAGTCCCGTTCTTCCAGAGTGACAAGACCGAGGCGTTTAAACCCGGCCGCGCTGATGCGGCCCATCAGCTTCATCATGGTGCCGTAGTCGGCATCCTGATCGCCGCGCACGTAGATACGTTCCTCGTAACCATTGGCGGCAATGGCTTCGAGCTTTGGCACGATCTCTTCAATCGTGATCGGGGTATCCTGGATGAAGATTTCACCAGCCGCGTTCACCGAGATGGTTATCGGCTCGGTATCGCCTTCCAGGGCCTTGGCGCTGGTCTCCGGCAGATCGATCGGCACACCGACCGTCAAGAGCGGAGCAGCCACCATGAAGATGATCAGGAGCACCAGCATCACGTCGACCATGGGCGTGACGTTGATTTCGCTCATGGGTGCGTGGCGACGCCTGCGCCGCCCGCGCCGTCCGCTTCCTGCCTGACCTGAACCGACCTGCATGGCCATGGATCAGCCCCTCTCGTCGATCTGACGGGACAGGATGGCGGAGAACTCGTCCGCAAAGCCTTCCATGCGCGAAACCGCCTTGCCGACGTCGGCCGAGAACTTGTTGTAGGCGATAACTGCCGGAATGGCGGCCAGTAGACCAAGCGCGGTCGCAAACAGCGCTTCGGCAATACCGGGCGCCACGACGGCAAGGTTGGTGCTTTCCGATGCCGCGATGGCCTGGAACGCCGTCATGATGCCCCAGACCGTTCCGAACAGACCGATGAACGGTGCCGCGGAGCCAACGGTTGCCAGGATCAGCAACCGGCTTTCAAGCCGCTCGGCTTCGCGCTGGATGGTGACATCCATCACCCTGTCGATACGCTGCTGCAGGCTGCCGATGGCAGGCCGCGCGCCCTCGTGGCTGCGCTTCCATTCACGCATGGCTGCGACGAACAGTGCCGCCATGGAATGGTTCACACGATTGTGAAGCGTATTATAGAGTTCTTCGAGAGACTGACCGGACCAGAACACCGTTTCGAACCGGCTCATCTGGCGCCGTGTCCGGCCGACCAGCATGATCTTGTCGACGATGATCGCCCAGCACCACACCGAAGCGCCCAAAAGGCCGAGCATTACGACCTTGACGACGATATGCGCCTGCCAGAACAGCGCAAAAAACGAAATGCCGCTCTCTGGCGCCAATGTCGATTGGACAAGTGTTTCCATAAATTCAATGACCCCTTGGCCGTCTGACGCTGTTTTGCATTCAAGGTTTCGAAAACGACAGCGAGGAACCGGAATCAGCCGGCCGGCTCTTGTAACCTGCCGCCTCTCTGACGTTTGATTTTGTCAAAACTGGGACTTTTCCAATCAAAGAAAGTCCCTCTCTAAAGGAATCAATTAAGGTTACTGCAAGATTAACGCAGTAATGGGTTTTGAAAGTATTTTACCGCCGCCAAGCAGCTTGCCTGCTCTTTCAGAGCCAAGCCCTTCAACCGTCGGTGTTTTCTCCAGGTGCATGCTGCACGAGTTTTTCCGAAAGGACCTGCGGCAGTCGGGTCGGACGTCCTTGCGAGGTGATGATCGCAACGGTGACGGCAGCCGAAATCAGCAGCTCTTCGCCGCGGTAAATCAGCTGATCGAGCCGGATTCGGGCGCCTTTGTACTCCGCAAGGCTTGTATGAACTTCCAGCACATCGTCAATCCTGGCCGGTTTCTGGAAGTCCAGCGTCATTGTCTTGACTGCGAAGGCCAGCGAAGCACCGTGGGTACCTTCTGCCATCTCACGATGGTGAATGCCGATGAGACGGAGGAAATCCGACCTGGCGCGCTCGAAGAAGCGCACATAGGCACCGTGATAGACGATGCCCGTGAAATCCGTGTCCTCGTAGTAGACGCGAACAGGAAGCACATGACCGCCATCTTCCAGGCGGCCGGCGAGATCCGGCCAGTCCGACACGCTTTGTCCCTCGAAAGCTGAATGAAAAAGCCTCCCGGTCGACCGACCGGGAGGCTCGTACCTGGCCCTTACGTAGGCCGTATCTTATGCAGCGGCAACCTCGGAGAGGAATTTCTCGACGGACGCACGAAGCTGTTCCGCCTGCTGTTTCATCTCGATTGTCGCGTTCAGCATGTCGCCAACCGCTTCCGAGTTTTCGGCAACGCCTTCGTTCAGCGACGCCACAGTCTCAGCAACGCTGCGGGTACCTTCCGCGGCTTCTGCAACGTTTCGGGAAATCTCACCGGTGGCAGCGCCCTGCTGCTGCACGGCGTCCGAAATCGTGGTGGTGTAGGAGTTGACCTCCTCGACCGATTCCGACACCCGGGCAATCTCTTCCACCGCTTCGGTGGTAGAGGCCTGGATAGCCGCGATCTGCGCGGAGATTTCTTCCGTTGCCTTGGCGGTCTGGCCGGCGAGCGACTTGACCTCGGAGGCAACGACCGCAAAGCCCTTGCCGGCATCGCCCGCACGCGCAGCTTCGATCGTCGCGTTCAGCGCCAGCAGGTTGGTCTGTTCGGCGATCTCTGAAATCAGCGACACGACATCGCCGATCTTGTTGGCCGCTTCCGCAAGGCCGGAGATCTTGGAATTGGAGCTCTGCGCGGCGGTCGTGGTCTGGGCCACGATGCTTGCCGTGGTTTCGACCTGACGGGAGATCTCCGAAATCGACGCGTTGAGTTCCTCGGTGGCGGAGGCAACCGCCTGAACGTTGGAGGAAGCGTTTTCCGAAGTCGACACCGCGGTCTGCCCCTGGTCTGACGCGGCAGTGGACCGGTGACTGAGGGCGGAAGAGACTTCTTCCACACGGGCAATATTGGTTTCCACCAACTCCAGAACCGCCTGCGACTCGGCCCGGAATGCAGCAATCAGCGCATCGATGGTCTTTTCACGCTGTTCGCGGGCAATGTGGCCAACCTTGCGCTCGGATGCCAGACGCTCGCGTTCGATCGAACTGTCCTTGAACACTTCGATACAGCGCGCCATGCGGCCGATCTCGTCCTGGCGTTCGGTCGCTTCGACACCCACTTCCAGGTCGCCGTCGGCGATCTTGCGAGCCGCGACCGCAAGGCGTTCCATGGGAGCGAACATGCGCCGGGTTACCCACCAGATCAGGCCGACGATCGGAACCAGACAGAGGAAACCGGAAATGATCGCGCCATAGGTGATGCGATCGGCGGCAGCCGACAGTTCCGTCTGCTTGACGGCATCGACAACACCAAAGGGCGAACCGACAAACGTGTTGCTTGCTTCCGCAAAGCGGTAGTCACCGTCTTCCAGGCGGATCAGCCGGTCGTTGACCTTGATATCGGAGATCATGTGGACGGCACTCGCGCGGCCCATATCGTCGAGCTGAACCAGCTTGCCATCGGAATCGGCAAGGAAGATGCGCTCGCTGTCGCCGAGGCCGGTCTTCTCGTTCAGCAATCCGGCCAGATGCTCCATGTTGGTCGTGAACGCAATCGCGCCGAAGAACCGGTCCAGATAGAACACAGGCACCGCAAGAACTTCCGAGACGGTGCCATCTTCGGTGGTCACAAAACCTGAGGAATAGATCTGCCCGGCCGCCAGCGTCTCGTTTTTCGAGGCCTCGAACAGCTTGCCCATGGCGATCTGCACCGGATGGCCCTGGATCTGCGCGTCTTCCACGTGGAAGGCGAATTCCGGACCCTTGCGGAAAGTATAGGTGATGAACCCGTCCGGATTGGCCAGCGCCGCATCCGAGAACAGGCCCTGATCGACAAGTTCCTGGTAGATCGGATGAACGACCTTGTGATTGTTCACGTAGTAGTTGGACTCTTCCGGCTCCACCAGAAGGTGACGCTCACCTTCGGGGTGCGGATTGTCGGTCACGAAGATCTTCCGGAGCAGTTCGTTCTGCCCTTCTTTCAGGTTCTTCCACCCGACCATGGTCTTCATCAAACTGTCCTTGGCGCCTTCCAGCGTGGAGAAGAACGCAGCGCTGTCCTTCACCTGCCCAAGGGAGAGTTCAATAACCTTCTGTTTCGCCTTGGTAGCACTTTGCAGGCCGGCATCAGCCTGACCGTTTGCAACATCCCGCGAAATGGTCGACGTGACCGTGACAATTGCCACGCACATAGTGAGTGCGCCGGCTAAAAACATTAGAGCCAGTTTAGATGAAAGGCGCTTCCGCATGGTTTCCCCCGCATAGTTAACGCGACGATACGGCAGGATTCGCGAATAAATGCTTAATCGCTATGCAGAGCTAGATGTAACCGACAAGTCCTTGTCTTATAAATACTACGTAAACTATTCGGGATCGGTGAACAGTCCCATTTGCGGAGCATCCGGTCTGGATGGGGCCGCAAGACCCAGGTGTTCGAACGCCATCGGCGTCAGGATACGTCCCCTTGGCGTCCGCTGCAGAAACCCGTTCTGGATCAGGTAGGGTTCGACGATCTCCTCGATGGCGTCACGAGGCTCGGAAAGCGCTGCCGCAATGGTCTCGATCCCGACCGGCCCACCACCGAAATTCACCGCGATCTGGCTCAGGTAGCGACGGTCGAGACTGTCGAGCCCGGCACCATCGACTTCCAGCTGCAGAAGCGCCCTGTCGGCGAGTTCCCTGTCGACCCGCTCGACGCCGGCGACAATGGCAAAGTCCCTTACCCGCCGCAGCAGTCGCCCGGCGATACGCGGTGTCCCGCGGGAGCGTTTGGCAATCTCGCGGGCACCGTCTTCAACCATGCCGATGCCGAGAATGGCGGCGCCACGCTTGACGATGTGCTCCAGCTCCGGAACCGTATAGAACTGCAGCCTGACCGGAATGCCGAAGCGATCGCGCAGCGGAGTAGTCAAGAGGCCCAGCCGCGTCGTCGCGGCAACGAGCGTGAACTTCGCCAGGTCGATCTTGACTGATCGCGCAGCCGGTCCTTCACCGATGATCAGGTCGAGCTGGAAATCTTCCATCGCCGGATAAAGCACTTCCTCGACTGCCGGATTGAGCCGGTGGATCTCGTCGATGAAGAGGACGTCGCGCTCTTCCAGGTTGGTCAGAAGTGCGGCCAGGTCGCCCGCCTTGGCAATGACAGGACCGGAGGTCGCCCGGAAATTGACCCCCAGTTCGCGCGCCATGATCTGCGCCAGCGTCGTCTTGCCGAGACCGGGAGGCCCGACGAACAACACATGGTCCAGCGCCTCACCCCGCGCCTTCGCCGCACCGATAAAGACCTTCAGATTGGCGCGCGCCTGGGCCTGACCGACAAAATCATCCAGCACCTGGGGGCGCATGGTTGAATCGATCTCGTCCCCCCGGATTTCCGGCGTCACGATGCGAGTGTCATCCGACATGGCTTACGACCACAAACAGCAACACCAGAAGAGCCAGCGAATAGGCTACCCGGAGTGCATAGAATTTCTTGAACTGGCGCAGGACAAACGGGTCGTCCGACTCCACACGGCGTCCGTTGACGGTAAACGGACGATCCCCCACCGAGGCACTGAAGCGGTGATCAAGGTACATGATACCGCCGATGCCCAGAACCACGAACACGACGGCAATGATGCCATAGGTAACGGCGATCATCCGGCCAATTCCTTCAAGCCAAGGCGGATCAGCGTTTCCGTGGTCGCGTCCTCACCGGCTGACTGCAAGGCCTTTGCGACGGCGCCGCTCGCCTGCGCCTGTGCATACCCCAGATTGGTGAGCGCCGAAACCGCCTCGGCCACCGGCCGAGCAGCCACGTTGTCGGCAACGTTCTGGGAAACCGCAATCGTGCCCTGGTCCACCGTGGCAAGTCCCGGTGCCTTGTCCTTGAGTTCGGCAATGATACGTTCGGCAACACGCTTGCCGACGCCAGGCGCCCGCGAAATCGTTGCCTTGTCGCCAAGCGCAATTGCGTTGGCGACTTCGCTTGCCTTCAAGATCCCCAGAATGCCCAGCGCAACCTTGGCACCGACACCCTGAACGGTCATCAGGATACGGAACCATTCGCGCTCCGCCTCTACCCCGAAGCCATAGAGCCGGATCATGTCCTCACGAACGATTGTCTCGATGAAAAGGACAGCCGCTTCACCTGCGCGCGGCAGACCCTGCAGAATGCGCGAGGGACAATGAACCTGATAGCCCACCCCGTGCACATCCAGGATCACGTGGTCCTCGCCATAGCTGTCGATGGTGCCTTTCAGCTTGCCGATCATATTGCCCCCATGGCGGCAAGCCGCGCTGTACTGTTGGACCGGTGCTGCGCATGGCAAATGGCAATTGCCAGTGCATCGGCGGCATCGTCCGAATTGAAAGTGGCCCGCGGCATCAGAACCTTGACCATGGCCCGGATCTGTTCCTTTTCCGCATGACCGGTCCCGACCACCGTCTTCTTGACGAGGTTCGGCGCATATTCGGCAACCGGAAGTCCGGCGAGCGATGGCACCAGCAGAGCGATCCCGCGTGCCTGCCCGAGCTTCAGAGTTGCGCCCGCATCCTTGTTGACGAACGTATGTTCTACCGCGGCTTCGGACGGTTCGTGCTGGCGCACGACTTCGCTGAGGCCGTCATGCAGCTGCACCAGGCGCTCGGCCAGGCTCTTCTTGTTGTCGGAGGTTACCGTTCCGGAAGCGATGAAGGACAGGCGATTTCCCGTCGCCTCGATCATGCCCCAGCCGGTACGCCGCAGCCCCGGGTCGATGCCCAGCAAACGAATCGCGTGTATCATGGAACAAATCGGTAACAAAACTTCCCCGTTGACGCCAGCCAAAGCGCGGCTTACCACCGGAAAGCCTGTCAAAAACACCTCACAACGTGTTTAATCCGGCCTTGCCCCTACCGGCAGGCCACCTCCCCCGCCAAGGCCCGCGATCTGCCGGGCAAATCCCTTTTTGATCCAGTCCGTTCCGCGAGTTTCCATGGCCGACATCTTCAGCTCCTTTCCGCCCGGCCTCCTGGTGTTCCTCGCCGTGGTCCTGTTTGTGGCCGGTTGCGTGCGCGGGTTTGCAGGGTTCGGTGCGGGAATGATCTTCATGCCGGTGGCCGCCAGCGTCATGCTGCCGTCAACCGCGGCAGCCACCTTTCTGTTCATCGACGGCATTGTCGCACTGCCTTTGGTGGTCAGGGCGCTCAGGCTGTGCAACTGGTCGACAGTGCTTCCCGCGGTCGTTGGTGCCGTGGTTTTTGTTCACGTCGGCGCCTGGCTTCTGGCCAACGCGGACGTGCTGGTTCTACGCTGGACGATCTTTGCAATCGTGACCGGACTGCTACTGCTGCTGGTGTCCGGCTGGCGCTATGAACGCAAACCCTCCAGGCCGGTGTCGCTTGGGGTTGGCGCAGTTGCGGGCATCCTCGGCGGCATCTCGCAGGTCTCCGGCCCGCCGGTGGTTGCCTTCTGGCTCTCCAGCGCAAAGGAACCGGCAATCGTCCGTGCCAACCTGATCGTGTTCTTCGCGCTTGCGAGTATCGGAACCTTCGTCGCCTATATCTTCAACGGCTTCTTCACGCTGGAAGTGTTCCACCTCCTGATCATGGCGATCCCCGTCTATGCCCTTGCGATCTATCTCGGCTCCAACGGCTTCAAGCACGCCGACCCGAAACTCTATCGCAAGCTCGCCTATGGCCTGATCGCCCTCGCCGCCCTCTCCAGCATGCCCCTGCTGGATCCGCTTTTCCGGTAGGCGGTTCTTGGCGTTATGTTAGTGCGGAGGAACACCCAGACACCCTCATCCTGAGGAGCCGCGAAGCGGCGTCTCGAAAGATGGGCCTCTTGTTCCGGAGTATGTAGCCCATCCTTCGAGACAGCGCTTTGCGCTTCCTCAGGATGAGGATGAGTATGGCCAGGACCGTCCGATCAAGTTAGCAAAAACCGCGCCAAATACGCGGTGCAAACCCTATTCGGCCAAAGGCTTTTCCTGCAGCTTCTCCTGCCATTTGGCACATTTTTCCGCCATCAGCCGCATGAGTTCTGCCTCGAACTCTTCCCTGCTTGAAGAAGCCTGCGCCAGAACGCTCATCGCCACGATCGCAGCATCGGCGGCTTCTTCACGGACATCTGCCAGCGTCTGGTTCTTGTATTCGCTGCCGGGCGCCTTCGTTGCCGAAAGAACGGCCTGCGCCAGCTCTCCGGCTTCCTCCGCCAGCTTCAGCGCACGCTCCTGCAAGGTTTTCGGGTCTTTCTGCGTCAGGTCGAAGATATTGAACATGCGATCGGTCTCCTTGGTTCAAGGAAGGCGCGAGCCTCAGGACCACCAAAACAAAAACCCCGGCAGGGCCGGGGTTTTCAGATTCATATCCTGTGTAACTCAGGAAGCCAGAGAGGCCATGGTTTCTTCGTCGACATCGAAGTTGGAGTAGACGTTCTGGACGTCGTCGTCGTCTTCCAGCATGTCGATGAGTTTCATCATGGTCTGGGCCTTGTCCGCGTTGACCGGCGTCAGGTTCTGCGGCTTCCAGATGATCTTGGTCGAATCCGCTTCGCCCAGTGCCTGTTCCAGAGCAGCAGAAACATCGTTCAGATCTTCAAAGGCGGTGTAGATCGTGTGACCGCTCTCGTCGGACTGAACGTCTTCCGCGCCAGCTTCGATCGCAGCTTCCAGAACCGCATCGGCTTCACCGGCTTCCGGCTTGTAGATAATTTCGCCAACACGGTCGAACATGAAGGAGACCGAGCCCGTTTCCCCCAGCGACCCACCGCATTTGGTGAAATAGGACCGGATGTTGGAGGCGGACCGGTTGCGGTTGTCGGTCAGGGCTTCGACGACCACGGCAACACCTGCCGGGCCGTAGCCCTCGTAACGGACTTCCTCGTAGTTGTCGTCGTCGCCGGACTGGGACTTGTTGATCGCCCGCTGGATGTTTTCCTTCGGCATGGACTGGGCCTTGGCGTTCTGGACGGCAAGGCGCAGGCGCGGGTTCGCGTCCGGATCCGGGTCGCCCATCTTCGCGGCGACGGTAATTTCCTTGGACAGCTTGGAGAACATCTTGGAGCGGGCCGCGTCCTGGCGTCCCTTGCGGTGCATGATGTTCTTGAATTTTGAATGGCCTGCCATGGCTCTTCTCGGTTCTTTACAGGTGATGTCAGTGAAAACTGCGCCGCTTATAGGCAAGTTGACCCGGAAAATCCAGCGCAGAGAAATTCTCGGCCGTGGTCAGGCCCCGTTCGGCCAGAAGGGCGGGATCACAGGCTCCAGCCGGCCGCCTATGCGAAGCGGCGCAACCCGCTCGGCAAGCCCGGTCCGATCGTCCGTCTCGATGGCGACACCGCAGATGGTCGGATCGCCTGTTGCCGGTGTGAACCGGGAGCTCGGTATCTTGCGCTGGAACCGGTTGACCGGCTCTTCCTTGTCCATGCCCAGAACGCTGTCATATGCACCGCACATGCCCGCGTCGGACATATAGGCCGTGCCGTTTTCCAGGATCTGGTGATCGGCCGTCGGCACATGGGTGTGCGTTCCGACAACGAGACTGACCCGGCCATCCAGGAAGTGGCCCATGGCCTGTTTCTCGCTGGTGGCTTCGGCATGCATGTCAACGATGATGGCATCGGCCACATCGCCAAGCGGACACCCGTTGATGACGTTGTCGATGGCGGCAAAGGGATCGTCGAGCGCGTCCATGTAAACGCGGCCCATCACATTGGCCACCATCACCCTTGCGCCGTTTCTGGCCGTGAAGAGGTGCGCGCCGCGCCCCGGTGTCCCGGAGGGGTAATTGACCGGTCGAAGCAGCCTGTCCTGTCGCTCGATATAGACCAGGGTGTCACGCTGGTCCCAGACGTGGTTGCCGGTGGTCACGACGTCGGCGCCCGCATCCAGAACGTCCTGCAGGATCGTTTCGGTAATGCCGAACCCGGACGCAGCGTTCTCACCGTTGACGATCACGAAATCGAGCTGGTTGCTTTCCACCAGCTCCGGCAATTGCTCAATGACGGCGGTACGGCCCACGCGGCCGACAAGATCGCCCAGAAACAGAATACGCATATATCCTCACTGGGCGGCCTGCTTCGGCGATCACTTTCGCCGTCAGCCGAACGCCCGGTACCCCTGCTCGGTCAGAATCCCATTCAACGGCTTGTCATGCGCTTCCGCGGGGACGCGGTCAACCTCCTGCACGGAAAAGGCAAGCCCGATGCACAAAAGGGGCCCGGAGTGTTGCAGCTGCGCAATTGTAATGTCGTAAAAAGCCTTGCCGTAACCGATGCGCGTGCCTTTGCCGTCAAAGCCGGCAAGCGGCATCAGAAGAACATCCGGGCGCACTTCCTCGGCAGAGGGGCCGGGTTCGGAGGTGCCGAAACCGGCGGAAACCAGTTCCGTATCCCGCTCCAGGCGGCGGAAGATGAGGCTCGGGCCGGTCATCACGGGCAGGCACAGGGGGTGCCCAAGCTGGCGCAGGCGGTCCATCAGCGGGCGCGGGTCGATTTCGTCCCGGATCGGCCAGAACCCGGCAACAACTGCTCCTGCCGGCAGCGGCAGATCTTCGGCGTGATCGCTGAGCATCAGGCTGTGTTCGATCCGCTCCACCTCCGGCATTGCCTTGCGGCGGGCAAGCACCTGCTTGCGGAGACTGTCTTTTTCGGCAGCAATGGAGGAAAGGTCGGTCATGGGGCCTCGAATAGAATGGATCGGCCCGCGTCCTGAAAAGGAAACGCGCAGCCGCCCGACCGTTGGATTTGCAATCCCGGGAAACCTACAATGTAGGTGGGCGCCGTATGCAACGGACCACGGCCCAGCGCAGGGACAGCTCCCAAGGGAATGCGTAAGGCCCCGGGGATAATGTTCCTGACGTATCGGGCAGCCGCAAGTACCGCATATAATCCGGTGCGACGGCAATTACCAGTGCGGCATGGATTTCATCACAAACGAAGTTGCGGGCACTCTCCGTTGCCGTCTGGCCGGAAAGGCGGTCGCCTCAGGCGTTGTCCTGGGCCCGCAAGCTCTTGGAAAGACCGTCCGCAAGGCTTTCGATCCGAGCGGCGGCAGTATTGACGGCACGCGACAGCTCTTCCTCGTTCTGGCTCATGTTGTCGAGCGCAGCCACCTGCTGTTTCTTGGCATCGGCCAGCTGTTCTTCAAGCCGGGCGACCTTGCGCTCCAGTTCCGAAAGCTGGTCGGCCGCCATGATGCCGGCCATTACCGTCAGGCGCTGGTCGCCGATTTCGCCGAAGGCGCCTCGCAAGTCGTTGATCCAGCCATCGAAACGGGCAGCAAGGCCCATCAGGCGCTCTTCCTCGCCGTCATCGCAGGCCATGCGGAAGGACTTGCCGTTGATGGTAACCGTGATCTGAGCCATATGCGCCTAGCCTCCGTGCGCGTCGAGCACGCTGCGGATGGTTTCCATTGCCGAGACAAGCCGCCGGGAGACATCCCGGTTGGCCTCTTCCAGCCGGGAAGCCCGTGCTTCGCTTTCATCGAGTGAGGCTGCCAGTTGGGAACGGTCTTCGCCGAGCCGCTGCAGGTCATCCTGCAGGGCATTGAGCGACCTGTCTGCATCAAGACGGCGCTGGACAGCCGCTTCGAGATTGCCGACGGCTTTGTCCAGCCGCTTTACCGCATCGGCCAGGCTGGTCTTTTCCATGCAGTCGACATCCGCCATTAATTACGTCGTCCCAATCGTTCTTCTGCGGCGGTCCGCCCATTCCTTCCTAGGTCAGACTGGAGATTTGGCGCTTTCGACCCTGGAGTTGCTGCTCAAATTACGGGCATTTCAGAGAATGCGCGGCAAAGCACGTTTCACGGCGAAAAAGCAAATCTTTGTTAGAGCGTCGAGCTTAGGCACCGCAACTTCTCTCAGTCAATGCCACCATTGGCAGAATCCTCAACTCTATAACGCGTGGAAGAAAAAATTCTTCCCCGGCAATGCCCTCAAAAGACCCAAACCAGCTTTATTGACTCGGGTGCCGTTCCTGATATTTGTCTGGCGCCTGTTCGAGATTGACGAGTGTTAATTCTTGAGCAACGCACCTCAAAACAACCTTGCCGGGCTCTCTGCTTCGGCCAAGGGGGGCTCCAAAGCAAGCAACGGGACCACGATGACCGATCTTGATAAACACCAGCGCATGGCAAATGCGATCCGCTTTCTTGCCATCGATGCCGTGGAAAAGGCTAATTCCGGTCACCCCGGCCTGCCCATGGGCGCTGCGGATATCGCGACAGTTCTTTTTACCGAATTCCTGAAATTCGATCCGACATCCCCGAACTGGGCCGACCGCGACCGCTTCGTTCTGTCCGCCGGTCACGGCTCGATGCTGCTTTACAGCCTGCTGTATCTGCTGGGCTATGAAGACTTCTCCCTCGACGAGATCAAGAATTTCCGCCAGCTCGGCGCACGCACTGCCGGGCACCCGGAATACGGCCACGGCGCTGGCATCGAGACCACCACCGGCCCGCTCGGCCAGGGTCTCGGCAACGCAGTCGGCATGGCCATCGCCGAGCGCCTGCAGTCCACCCGCTTCGGCGAGGATCTTGTCGATCACTACACCTATGTGCTGGCCGGTGACGGCTGTCTCATGGAAGGCATCAGCCAGGAAGCCCTGTCGCTGGCAGGTCACCTGAAGCTCAACAAGCTGATCGTCATCTGGGACGACAACGGCATCTCCATCGACGGCAAGGTCGAAATCACCGATTCAACCGACCAGCAGGCCCGTTTTGCCGCCTCCGGCTGGAACACGCTCAGCGTCGACGGTCACGACCCGGTCGCCATTTCTGCAGCGATCCGCCAGGCACAGGCCAGCGACCGCCCGACCCTGATCGCCGCCAAGACCACCATCGGCTTCGGTGCACCGACCAAGGCCGGCACCGCGAAGGTTCACGGCTCGCCGCTTGGTGCAGACGAAATTTCCGGCACCCGTGCCGCGCTCAACTGGCCGCACGCGCCGTTTGAAGTTCCGAGCGACATTCTGGACGCCTGGCGCATTGCCGGCCTTCGCTCCGCCCAGGCTCACAAGGACTGGCAGAAGCGCTTTGCCGAAGCTGACGCCGAAACCCGCGCCGAATTCGAGCGCCGCAATCGTGGCGACCTGCCGGCGGGCTTCACCCAGGCCGTTCTGGACTACAAGAAGAAACTCGCCGACGAACAGCCGACCATGGCGACCCGCAAGGCTTCCGAAGCTGTTCTGGGTGTCATCAACGAAATTGTTCCGGAAACCATTGGCGGCTCCGCCGACCTGACCGGTTCCAACAACACCAAGACGCCGCAAACCGCGCCGGTCACCCCGGACGATTTCTCCGGCCGTTACATCCACTACGGCATCCGTGAACACGGCATGGCGGCAGCCATGAACGGCATGGCTCTGCACGGCGGCCTTATCCCCTATTCCGGCGGCTTCCTGATCTTCTCCGATTACTGCCGTCCGTCGATCCGTCTCGCAGCCCTCATGGGCCAGCGGGTCATTCACGTCATGACCCATGATTCCATCGGTCTTGGCGAAGACGGTCCGACCCACCAGCCGGTGGAACATTTCGCCGCCCTGCGCGCGATCCCGAACCTGACCTTCTTCCGTCCGGCCGACATCACCGAGACGCTCGAGTGCTGGCAGCTGTCGCTGGAAAACCGCGACGGACCGTCGGTCCTGGCACTGACCCGTCAGAACCTGCCGTCGCTGCGCAAGACCTATGAGGAAAACAACCTCTGCGCCAAGGGTGCCTATGTGCTGATCGACAGCGACGAAGACGCGGCCGTGACCATCTTCGCGACCGGTTCGGAAGTCGAAATCGCCGTCAACGCGCAAAAGGACCTGAGCACGGCCGGCATCGCCGTGCGCGTGGTCTCCGTTCCGTCGTACGAGCTTTTCGAAGCACAGTCAGACGACTACAAGGCCGCCGTCATCGGCAACAGCCCGGTCAAGATCGCCGTTGAAGCCGGCATCCGCATGGGCTGGGACCGCTTTATTGGTGCGGACGGTATCTTTGTCGGCATGACCGGCTTTGGCGCGAGCGCGCCTTACAAGGAACTTTATGAGCATTTCGGCATCACGGCGGACGCCGTGGTTGCAGCCGCCAAGGCAAAGCTCAGCGTTTAACCGAAATCAATTCCCGGCACCAAGACTTCCTCCTATGGTGCCGGGCCTACGGGCACATCAAGTGCTTTTCAAGTGACCACACTATGTGGTTTTTAAATCGGTTTAGCCCCTTCTGAGGCACACCGAAGATTGCGGGAGTGGATTATGGTAACCAAGGTAGCAATCAATGGATTTGGACGCATCGGCCGCAATGTGCTGCGTGCGATCGTCGAATCCGGCCGCACCGACATTGAAGTCGTTGCGATCAACGATCTCGGCCCGGTCGAGACCAACGCGCATCTGCTGCGTTACGACAGCGTGCACGGCCGTTTCCCGGCAGAGGTCAAGGTCGATGGCGACACCATTTCCGTCGGTGGCGGCAAGCCGATCAAGGTGACCGCGATCCGCGACCCGAAGGAACTGCCCTGGGGCGAGCTTGGCGTTGAAGTCGCCATGGAATGCACCGGCATCTTCACCGCCAAGGAAAAGGCCTCCATGCATCTGGAAGCCGGCGCCAAGCGCGTTCTGGTCTCCGCCCCGGCCGACGGCGCCGACAAGACCATCGTCTACGGTGTCAACCACGATGCGCTGACCGCGAACGACCTGGTCGTATCCAACGCGTCCTGCACCACCAACTGCCTGTCCCCGGTCGCCTATGTGCTGAACGAAACCATCGGCATCGAAAAAGGTTTCATGACCACGATCCACTCGTACACCGGTGACCAGCCGACGCTGGACACCATGCACAAGGATCTCTACCGCGCCCGTGCTGCGGCCATGTCCATGATCCCGACCTCCACCGGCGCTGCAAAGGCCGTCGGCCTGGTACTGCCGGACCTGGCCGGCAAGATGGACGGTGTGGCCATTCGTGTCCCGACGCCGAACGTTTCCGTGGTCGACCTGAACTTCATCGCGAAGCGCGACACCACCGTTGAGGAAATCAACGAAGCCATCAAGGCAGCCGCAAACGGCAAGCTGAAGGGCGTGCTCGGCTACACCGAAGACAAGTTGGTTTCCATGGACTTCAACCATGACAGCCATTCCTCGGTCTTCCATTGCGACCAGACCAAGGTCATGGACGGCACTTTCGTGCGCATCCTGTCCTGGTACGACAACGAATGGGGTTTCTCCAACCGCATGGCCGACACGGCCGTGGCGATGGCAAAGCTCATCTGATCCCTGCCTTCGAAAGACGCCGGTTCATCCGGCGTCTTTTTTGTCGGTATGGATGTCTTTCCGGCAAAGCCGCAAAAAACTTTCTCGATTCAGGCATAGCCCCGGGGCAAAGGTCATGTAGACTGGAGCTGCAGACTTGCAGTTCAATCCTGGAGACGCCGTCATGACCGCTCTACTGGTCATTCTTGGGTCGTTGTTCGCGGTTGGTTGCCTTGTGGGTTTCGGGTTCTACTGGCTCGATATGAAGCGGGACAACGAACGGTTCCCTTCAGATCAGGACGATGAGCCTGACATGGGCAGCCTCAATACCGATGTCTTGCGAAAGCCGGATTCCCCGGCTGGAAATTCCTGAGTCCAATTGAAGGATCCTGACCATGACCACGCTGACTTTTCTGATCGTATTTGTTGTCCTGATCGGCGTCGGCTTCTATTTCGTGGAACGGTCGAAGGAACGCTCCGCAAGAAACACCAAACGGACCTGGCAGCCGGATGTTGATGGCCAAAAGTCCGAAACGATGGCCAACCTTCAATCGCCGCCAGATCGATAACTCTCCCTGTTCGATCCTTATCCTTCCCGGAGTTCCCTGCTTGCTCGAACTGCTCACCGTCATTTCGCTGACCGTCGTGGTCGCAATCGTTCCCGGGCCCGACTTTGCCGTTGTCCTGCGCAATGCCCTCATCGGCGGACGGCTCGCCGGCATCATGACTGCGCTCGGCATCGCGCTGGCCCTCGGCGTACACGTCACTTACGCACTGGCGGGTATCGGCCTGATCGTTTCCCAGTCGATCCTGCTCTTCAACGCGCTGAAACTGATCGGCGCTGCCTACCTTGTTTTCCTGGGCGTCACCATGTACCGCACGGCATCTAAGGAGATGCCGGCCGACGGTGCCCTGTCCGGCATGTCGCCCTTCCGCGCGCTTCGCTGGGGCTTCTTCACCAACGTGACCAATCCGAAAGCCACCATGTTCGCCCTTTCGGTGTTTCTGCAGGTGACGTCCCCCGAAACGCCGCTCTGGACCCAGATCGGTTACGGCGTGATCATGGCGGGCGGCGTGTTCCTTTGGTTTGTTCTGGTGACCGTCTTCTTCACACTTCCCGCCGTACGCCTCAAGTTCATGCGTGCCAAGCTCTGGATGGAACGGTCCTTTGGCATTCTCCTGACCTTGTTCGGCATCGGCATCGCCGTTTCCACCAACTCCAGCCGTCCTTGAAGACGGGCGATTTCCAACAGGTAAATCAATGGCTTTCAAAACTCTCGATGATCTGACTGACATTGCAGGCAAACGCGTTCTGGTCCGCGTCGACCTCAACGTGCCGATGGACGGCGGCAAGGTTTCAGATACCACCCGTATCGAGCGGGTCCTGCCGACCATCCGGGAATTGTCCGACAAGAAGGCAAAGGTCATCCTGCTCGCCCATTTCGGCCGCCCGAAAGGCGCGCGCGTTGCCGGCATGTCGCTCGGCCCGGTCGCCCTGGCGGTTGCCGGCCTGCTTGGCAGACCCGTTGTCTTTGCAGACGACTGCATCGGCCAGGCGGCAAAGGATGCTGTCGACGTGATGGTCGATGGCGATGTCCTGCTGCTGGAAAACACCCGCTTCCATGCCGGTGAAGAAAAGAACGACCCGGACTTCGCCAAGGCTCTGGCCGCCAACGGCGACATCTATGTCAACGACGCCTTTTCGGCGGCACACAGGGCCCACGGTTCCACCGAGGGCATTGCCCGGCTTCTGCCAGCCTATGCCGGCCGCACCATGCAGGCGGAACTGGAAGCCCTGGGCTCCGCGCTCGGCAATCCTGTTCGTCCGGTTCTCGCCGTTGTCGGCGGTGCGAAGGTTTCTTCCAAGATCGATCTGCTGGAAAACCTTGTCGCCAAGGTCGACATGCTGGTTATCGGCGGCGGCATGGCCAACACCTTCCTGGCCGCACAAGGCACGGACGTCGGCAAGTCGCTGTGCGAGCATGATCTGGCCGAAACCGCAAAACGCATCATGACCGCAGCCGACAAGGCCGGTTGTGAGATCGTCTTGCCTGCCGATGCCGTTGTTGCCAGGGAATTCAAGGCCGGCGCGGACAACGAAACTGTTTCGCTCGACGCCATCCCGGCAGACAGCATGATCCTCGATGTCGGCGCAGCATCCATCGAAACGGTGAAAACCAAGATCGACGCCGCCAAGACCCTGGTCTGGAATGGCCCCCTGGGCGCGTTCGAGATCGCCCCGTTCGACACCGCAACCGTTGCGGCTGCCAAGCATGCCGCTGCCAACACCAAGGCGGGCAAGCTGAATTCCGTAGCCGGTGGCGGCGACACCGTCGCAGCGCTCAACCACGCGGGAGCGGCTGACGATTTCTCCTATGTCTCCACAGCCGGCGGCGCCTTCCTGGAATGGCTGGAAGGCAAGGAACTGCCGGGGGTGAAGGCACTCGAAGCCTGACATCGAAGCGGGGTGAAATCTGTCATGCAACGCTGTTTCACCAACATCCTGACCGAGGAGGTCGCCGCAACGGCGGCCTTCTATCAGGACCTCCTGGGCCTGCAGCCGCAATTCGTGTCCGACTGGTTTGTAAACCTTGCCGATGCCGATAACCCGGCCCTCGAGCTGGGCATCCTGAATCAGACCAGCGAGATTGTCCCGGCACGTGCCCAGCGCGCCACCGCAGGAGTGATCCTGACCTTTGTCGTCGACGACTGTTCAACGGTATACGAGCGTGCCCTGACACTCGGTGTGAACGTGGTCGAGGCACCTCGCGAAATGCCCTATGGCCAGATGAGGATGATTGTCAGAGATCCGGCCGGAACATTTGTCGATATCAGTTCGCCGGTTTAAAACTCGCCGAGCGGTGGTGCTGACCACCTCAATTTAATTCGATCCGCAAATTAAATCTGCCAACACGATTTCCGGCAGACCCTTGTATTTTAATTGATTTAAGCGAAGCTGGCCCTCTTTAAATGGCCACAAATATTGTTAGAACCAGCGGGACTTGACGCACCGCAAAATAGGTGTCGTGATTTTTCGCGAACCTTGTCGGCTCATTGGAACCGGACCCTCTGGAGATTTTTGATGGCACGTATCACCCTCCGCCAGCTTCTTGATCATGCTGCTGAACACGACTACGGCGTTCCGGCGTTCAATATCAACAACATGGAGCAGGCACTGGCGATCATGGCTGCGGCGGACCAGACCGACGCCCCGGTTATCATCCAGGCTTCCCGCGGTGCCAGGTCCTATGCCCACGACGTGATGCTGAAGCACATGATGGACGCCGTCGTGGAAATCTATCCGCATATTCCGGTCTGCGTGCATCTGGACCACGGCAATGCTCCGCAAACCTGCATGACGGCCATCCAGGCCGGCTTCACCTCTGTGATGATGGACGGTTCCCTTGAAGCCGACGGCAAGACCCCGGCAAACTGGGACTACAACGTCGGCGTCACCAAGACAGTGACCGACATGTCCCATCTGGGCGGCATCTCCGTTGAGGGCGAACTCGGTGTTCTGGGGTCTCTTGAAACCGGCATGGGCGACAAGGAAGACGGCCACGGCGCGGAAGGCAAGCTCAGCCATGACCAGCTGCTGACCGACCCGGAAGAAGCCGTCAAGTTCGTGCAGGAAACCAAGGTCGACGCTCTTGCCATCGCCATGGGCACCAGCCACGGCGCCTACAAGTTCACCCGCAAGCCGGACGGCGAAATCCTTGCCATGCATGTGATCGAGGAAATTCACCGCCGCCTGCCGGAAACCCACCTTGTCATGCATGGGTCGTCTTCCGTGCCGCAGGACCTGCAGGACATCATCAACCAGTATGGTGGCCAGATGCCGCAGACCTGGGGTGTACCGGTGGAAGAAATCCAGCGCGGCATCAAGAACGGTGTGCGCAAGGTCAACATCGACACCGACAACCGCATGGCGATGACCGGTCAGATCCGCAAGATCCTGAGCGAGAACCCGGGCGAGTTCGATCCGCGCAAATATCTGAAGCCTGCCCGCGATGCCATGCAGAAGCTGTGCATCGAGCGTCTGGAAGCCTTCAACACGGCCGGCCAGGCGTCCAAGATCAAGAAGATCGTTACGCTTGCCGACATGGCGAAACGCTATCAGTCTGGCGAACTGGATCCGAAGATCGCCTGATTTTCGGCCGGACCGGCAGAGAAATTCTTTCACTTTATTGAAAGAGGGGCCTTGCGTCCCTCTTTCGCCGTCTTTAGGGACAAAATCCCGATCAGACATCAATCAGGACCGCACAAGTGAACCGTCCCCGCCTCTTTCTCGTGACGCCGCCGGAATTTGACACCGCCGACATGGCGGCAAAGCTCAAACAGGCCTTCACCGGTGGTGACATCGCTTGCGTGATGATCTACCGCCCTGGCGCCAGCACCAAGGATCTGCAAGCCGCTGCCAGCGAACTTGTTCCGATCATCCAGGAAGGTGGTGCGGCAGCCATCGTCTATCGCGATACCCAGGCAGCCGGCCGCAGCGGCGCCGACGGCGTCCACGTCGACACCTCGCTGGAAGACCTGAAGCTGGCCGTGGAAAGCTTCAAGCCCGATCGTATCGTCGGCACCGGCGGCACCAAGCTGAAGCATGATTCCATGGAATGGGCCGAAACCGGGGTCGACTACATCTTCTTCGGCAAGCTGGACCTGCCTGAAAAAGCCGAGGCCCATGACAGAACCCTGTCCAGCGCCTCCTGGTGGGCAGAACTGTTCGAAACACCCTGCGTCGCACTTGCCGGCAACACGCTTGAAACTCTGGGAGACGTTGCCGCGACCGGAGCAGATTTTGTTGCCCTCAAGGATGCTGCCTGGCAACCGGACACGGATATTTCATCCGTGATTGCCGAAGCCAATCGTATTCTGGACGCCCATCCCTTTCCTGAAGTCGAATAGCGAGAGCTGGATGCATGCCGACACCTGAAACGAGCCTACGCCGGAAACTTCACGCCCCCTTTCTGCTTGCGGCAGGGTTGCTGGCAGCTGGAATGCTGTCATCCGTGTCGTTTTCTCCGGCCATTGCCCAGGACAACACCGGCACCAGCGAAACAACAGAGGCCGGTGACGCGGCGCCAGTGCCGGACGTACCAGTAGGCCCGGATGGCAAACCGTTACCGGTGCTGATCGACGTCACGACCAAGGACAAGACACTGCTGAGCATTGTCGACGCGGGTCCACCGAAACTGGAAGAAGGCGAAGTCGCCAACGCTGATACCGCGTACACCGCTTTTCAACGCGGCTGGTTCCTGACCGCGCTCGGTCTTGCGACCCCGTTGGCGGAACAGGGCGACAAGGCCGCCCAGGCCCTGCTAGGCGTGCTGCACGAGGCCGGGCTCGGTATTCATCAGGACAAGGCCAAGGCTGCCGACTGGTACGGCCTGGCCGCTGCCAAGGGTGATACCGGCTCTGCCATGCAGCTGGCCCAGCTCTATCTGCTCGGCACCGGTGTCGAAGTCGACAAGAAGAAGGCAGCGGACCTGTTCGAAGAGGCTGCCAACGCGGGCAATGCGTCTGCGCTCTACAATCTCGCCCTGCTCTACGAGGAAGGCGAAGGCCGCCCCTTCGACGAGAAGAAATCGCGAGAACTGCTGGAAGAAGCCGCCCAGCTAAACGATCCGGAAGCGCAATACGCGCTCGGCCTCTCCTATCTGGAAGCCCAGACCGGGCTGAACGACCCCGGCCTGGGTGCGTTCTGGCTTGGCCGTGCAGCCCGCCGCGGACACACCTCCGCGCAGGTTTACTACGGCATTCTGCGGTTCCAGGGTAAGGGCGTCGATCCGAACGAGACGGAAGCCGCCGACTGGTTCGAACGGGCCGCCACGTCCGGCAATCCGGTTGCGATGAACCGGCTGGCGCGGACCTATGCCTACGGCCGTGGTCGGGAACAGGATTTTGCCGCCGCAGCGGGCTGGCACCTGATTGCCCGCACCTTGGGTGTTTCCGATTTCTCGCTCGACCGGATTATCGAAAGTCTGGACGAAACCACTATGGATGAAGCGCGCAAGCTGGCCGAACAATATTCGGCCACATTGATGGCCCCGTCGGAGGAGCCCGGCAAGGAATCTCCGTAAACCTTGCGAGGAAGCGCGGAATCGTAAGGATGTTTGCCTTTTTTCCTTGAACTCCACCGGCTTTTGTGGTGGACAGGCGCGAGCAAATTTCAGGCGCATCGGCGGCCCGCCGGTCTCGCCCTGCTAAAGGTTCTGTTGAGTTTTGGAGTTTTGTCGTGGTTTGGGTGGAGTTTCCACCGGACGCGGCGGATTTCTAATGGTCAACAGACCCTAAGATCCAAACAAATCAAACAGTCGGTCGTTCCATGAAAATCAACGGAAACGAAATAAAGCCCGGTAACGTGCTTCAGCACCAGGACACGCTTTGGGCGGTTGTCAAAGTCCAACACGTCAAGCCAGGCAAAGGCGGTGCCTTCGCACAGGTTGAAATGAAAAACCTGCTCGATGGCCGCAAGCTCAACGAGCGTTTCCGCTCCGAAGACAAGGTCGAGCGCGTCCGTCTGGAGCAAAAAGACTTCCAGTATCTCTTCACCCAGGAAGACATGCTGATTTTCATGGACACCGAAACCTACGAGCAGCTGGAACTTCAGGCTGATTTCGTTGGCGACCGCGCCGCTTTCCTGCAGGACGGCATGATGGTGACCGTCGAACTGCATGAAGAGCGCCCGATCGGCATCACCCTGCCCCAGTTCGTGACCCTGGAAATCCGGGAAGCCGACGCGGTGGTGAAGGGCCAGACCCAGTCTTCGTCCTACAAGCCCGCGCTCATGGAAAACGGCGTCCGCGTGATGGTACCTCCGTTCATCACCGCCGGCGAAAAGATCATCGTCGACACCGGTTCACTGGAATACGTCCGCCGCGCGGACTGATCTCCTCCCGGCAAGACTTCAAATTGGCGCGCCCGGATTTTGCCGGGCGGCGCCCAACAACAAGTGACAAACAATGGCCCGCACAGCTCTCCTCAACGTGATGGTTCAAGCCGCAACGAAAGCCGGACGTTCTCTGGTTCGCGATTTCGGTGAAGTTGAAAACCTTCAGGTGTCCCGCAAGGGACCCGGCGATTTCGTCTCGGCTGCAGACCGCCGCGCCGAGGACATTGTGCGCGCCGAACTGACCAAGGCCCGCCCGACCTTCGGGCTGGTCATGGAAGAAAGCGGTGAAGTTGAAGGAACCGACGGCCAGCATCGCTGGCATGTCGACCCGCTCGACGGCACCACCAACTTCCTGCACGGCATTCCGATCTTCGCCACCTCCATCGCACTGGAGCGGGCTGGCGAGATCGTGGCCGGGGTCATCTACAATCCGGTGATGGATGAGCTCTACACCGCTGAACGCGGTCGCGGCGCCTTCCTGAACGACCGTCGCCTGCGGGTTGCCGGCCGCACCGAATTGCATGAGATGGTGTTCGGCACCGGCCTGCCCTTCATCGGGTCGGGCGACCATGGCCGGACACTGCGCGAGCTGCGCTACATCATGCCGGAAGTCGCTGGCATCCGCCGCTGCGGCGCAGCTGCCCTCGATCTTGCCTGGACCGCGTCCGGCCGTCTCGACGGTTTCTGGGAGCGCAACCTGAACAGCTGGGACATTGCGGCCGGCCTCCTGATGGTGCGCGAAGCGGGTGGTTTCGTCAGCGATCTTCAGGGCAAGAACAAGATGCTGGAAAGCGGCGATGTGGTTGTCGGCAACGAAGACGCCCACAAATACCTGCTGCAGCTCCTGAAAAAGGCGGCAACCCCGGCTCAGGGCTGATTGCGCCCAGCGCTTCCAGGCAGCACCGCGACGCGAACACCTTCATCTTCGAAAGCGCATGACGCTGACCTGAAAGAGGTGCGGCGCAAACCGCCCACCCCGGGAGACGGGCCCCACGGCCCGTCTCTTCATAAGAAGGCCTTTGGATAAACCCGGCGGTTTTCGGGCTTTCCAGACTTTATTCGGGTCTCTTCGGCAATTCGAGGTTTCCAAGCCGTTAAAAATCACGCTATCAATCAGTTACGTCCAATTCAGGTGATTGATAACGCAATATGGCCCGTGAATTTGACCCTTATAGCCTGTCCAGTCCGCGGGCCTATCTGACCTTCATGATCATCTTTCTGGTGATCGTTGCCTTCATCGCCTTCATCCTGTTCCCGCAGATTTCGACGGCCTTCATGAGCAACCCGGGTCTGAATGGCCTGATCGTGCTTGTCGGCGTGTTCGGTGTGCTGCTGCTCTTCGGCCGCGTGATCCGACTGTTCCCGGAAATCTCCTGGGTCAACAGTTTCCGGATCGGCGACCCGGGCCTCGACACGCGTTCGCCGGTGCTGCTGGCGCCGATGGCTGCCCTGCTCGGCAACAAGTCCGGCGACATGGCCCTGACGCCAACCACCGCCCGTTCGATCCTCGATTCCATCGGAATGCGTCTTGAGGAAAGCCGCGAGATGTCGCGCTACCTCACAGGCCTCCTGGTTTTCCTCGGCCTGCTCGGCACGTTCTGGGGCCTGCTGCAGACCGTCAGTTCGGTCGGCGCGACCATCCAGTCGCTCGACGTCGGTTCGGGTGATGCCAACGTTATCTTCGAAGATCTGAAAGCAGGCCTGGAAGCGCCGCTGTCCGGCATGGGCACGGCCTTCTCGTCCTCGCTCTTCGGTCTGACGGGCTCGCTTGTGCTCGGCTTCCTGGATCTGCAGGCGGGACAGGCCCAGAACCGGTTCTACAACGAGCTGGAAGACTGGCTGTCCACGGTCACTGACATCGATCCGGAAGAAAGCCTGTTCAATGCCCCGGACTCACCCGGCGTCGAACAGATACAAGCCTCTATCTCCGCCCTGCAGAAAAGCGTTGAGGAAGGCGGCAGCAAGAATGCCAACCAGGCCATGGCCAATCTGGCCGAAGGCATTCAGGGCCTCGTCAAACACGTTCGCTCCGAACAGCAGATGATGCGCGACTGGGCCGAGGCCCAGGGCGAACAGCAAAAGCGCATCGAAGGGCTTCTGTCCTCGATCGCCGCCGCTTTCGACCGCGCGAAGGAGTAGACGATGGCCGGACTGGCAGGATTGCGCGCTCGCCGAAGGGCCCAGTCGACCGACTACTGGCCCGGTTTCGTTGATGCCATGGCGACACTGCTGCTCGTCATCATCTTCCTGCTGTCCATCTTCATGATCGCCCAGTTCTTCCTGTCGCAGCAGCTTTCGGGCCGCGACACGGTGCTGAACCGGCTGAATGCCCAGATCAGCGAGCTGACGGAGCTTCTCGCCCTGGAGCGCGCCAATTCCGGCGAGTTGGAAGACACGATCCTCGGCCTGCAGGCCAGCCTTTCCGATGCACAGAGCGAACAGACCCGCCTGCTTGGCCTTCTGGAAAACAGTTCCGGTGCAGCCGATGCCGCTGGCGGACGCGCCACCCAGCTGGAAAACCTGCTCGACGACGAACGTCAGATAAGCCAGGACGCCCTTGCCCAGGTGGAACTGCTCAATCAGCAGATCGCGGCACTTCGCCGCCAGATAGCTGCCGCTAACGCTGCTCTTGAAGCTTCCGAGGCAAAGGAAGCCGACAGCCAGGCCAAGATCGCCAGCCTCGGCAAGAGGCTGAACGCCGCACTGGTTCAGCGCGTGCAGGAACTGTCGCGCTACCGCTCGGACTTCTTCGGCCGCCTGCGCGAAATTCTGTCCCAGCGTTCCGACATCTCCGTCGTTGGCGACCGTTTCGTGTTCCAGTCCGAAGTGCTGTTCGACAGCGGTCAGGAAGACATCAATCCGGAAGGCCGGCAGGAGCTCGACAAGCTTGCAGACGCCATCCAGGAACTCAGCGGTCAGATTCCGGACGAGATCAACTGGGTGCTGCGTGTCGACGGGCACACCGACGCCCGACCCCTGTCGGGCACGGGGCGCCTTCGCAACAACTGGGAACTCTCCGCCGCCCGCGCCATTTCCGTGGTCCGCTACCTGATCGAACGCGGCGTCGACCCCAAGCGGCTTGTCGCAGCCGGGTTCGGCGAATTCCAGCCGCTGGAAGAAGGTGAAACACCGGACGCCCTGGCCAAGAACCGCCGGATCGAACTGAAACTGACGGAACGCTGAGACTTACGTCAGCTCACCGGATCTTCAGGAATGGACGCGTGATGTCGGGCGAACCGGGCATGCCGGCTTGACTTTTCCGCCCTCAGACGGACTTTTCAACTTCATGCAGATCCTCAAAGGCCATTGGCAGCTCATCCTCATTACCGCGGTGATGTTCCTCTTCTGGAACACCATCCTGGTCGTGCCCTTGAAGATCCTGATCGTCTATCTGCATGAATTGTCCCACGCGCTGGCGGCCATCCTGACCGGTGGTTCCGTGGAGGAAATCTCTCTCTCGCCCTGGCAGGGTGGCCATGCGATCACACGCGGTGGCAGCCGGTTCCTGACGCTGACGGCCGGGTATCTCGGCTCACTTGCCATCGGCATGGCACTCTTGATGATTGCCCTGAAAACAAATGCAGACCGCATCGTGCTGGGCCTGCTCGGTGCCTTCACCTTGTTGGTCGCGCTGCTCTATATCCGCGATCTCTTTGCCCTCGCCTTCTGCATCGGCACCGGCGTGGCCATGCTGGCGGCTGCCCGGTTCCTCAGTGTCACGGTCAACGACCTGATCCTGCGCGTCATCGGCCTGACCAGCATCCTCTACGTACCTTTCGACATTTTCGACGACACCATCCGTCGCTCAGGTGCCCGTTCCGATGCCTACATGCTGGCGGAAGAGTTTGGCGGCCCCACGATTTTCTGGGGTGCACTCTGGCTGCTGGCAAGCCTCGCCATCATCTACCTGTGCCTCAGACACGGCCTCGGGAAGAGCAGCAACGTCGATTTCGGAAAGCGCGTTCAAAAGGGCTAGCGATTGCCGCTTGACCTGACCGACCGCAAAGGATGACCCTTGGCACACATCCTTACCGGAGACCGCCATGCTGGATCTGCGCCCCAATTGTGAATGCTGCAACAAGGACCTTCCACCGGAATCGGAAGAGGCCTTTATCTGCACTTTCGAATGTACGTTCTGTTCGGACTGCGCCCAAAATGTCCTCAATGGCGCGTGCCCCAACTGCGGCGGCAATTTTCAGCAACGCCCAATTCGGCCGGCAGCAGCCCTGCTGCGCCACCCAGCTTCGACACAACGGATTTTCAAGCCGGAAGGCTGTGGCCAGGGCACCTAGGGCGACTGCCTAGAGCAGATTGCCCCCGACAAAGATAATCAGAAGGCCTGCGCCGCTTGCGGCCAGCCTCTGCAAGGGCTTCCTGAAGCCTATGACACCGTAGGAAACAAGGCCCAGCCCGAGGCCGATCTTGGCAGCGGCAAGCAGCGCCGGCAGCGGGCGGGCCGCAAGTTCCAGCACCGCCGGATTGGCGACCATGGCCAGAGGAATGATGTAGAGGCCAATGCCGAGCGCCATGGCGGAAAGAGCGACCTTCAGCCAGTTTTCACCAATCATCCCGGCGGCGATGAAGACGGCTCCGCAGACCGGCGGCGTGATGGTCGACAGCAGCGCGAACCAGAAGACGAAAAGATGCGCCTGCAAGGGTTCCAACCCCTGCTGCATCAAGGCGGGTCCAGCAACGGAAACACAGATGACATAGGCCGCGGTCGTCGGCACTTCCATGCCGAGGATCAGACAGGCAAGCGCGGTCAGGAACAAGGACGGCCACAGGTATCCACCCGACCCGGACAGAATGAGCGACGTGATCTTGACGCCGAGCCCGGTGATCGCCAGCACGCCGATGATGATCGATGCACAGACGATGATCGCCGCGATGACCGATACCTGACGGGCCGAGTTCAAAGCCGCGCTTTCCAGCCGCAGCAGGATGTCCTTGAGTGCAAAGGTGCCTTGGGCGTTAAAGAATAGCAGCGCGAACCCGGCCAGAATGGCAATGCAGGCGGCGTATTGCGGTGTATAGCGCGCGACGAACATGCCCCACAGCAGCACGGAGAACGGCACCAGGAAGAAGGCTGAGGTAATCGCCACCTGGCGCATTTGCGGCTGATCGCCCTGGTCGATGGCAGCAAGGTCATACCGCTTGGCATAGGCATTGATGCCCACCCAGACCGCGAAGAAATAAAGAATTGCCGGCAGCAAGGCCGCTGCCATGATCTGGGTATAAGGCACCCGTGTCAGCTCCACCATGACGAAGGCCCCTGCCCCCATCAAAGGCGGCATGATCTGGCCGCCGGAGGACGCAACTGCCTCGACGGCTGCCGCCAGTTTTTTCGGGTAGCCGAGCCGAGTCATGGCCGGAAGAGTGATTGCACCGGTGGAAGCCACATTGGCAGACGCGGAGCCTGAAATGGAGCCGAACAGCGCCGAAGACAACACGGACACCTTGGCCGCCCCGCCCTTGAGCCGGCCTGCCGCCGCAGCGGCGACGTTCATGAACCCTTGTCCGGCTTCTCCGGCATTCAGAACAGCGCCGAAAATCACGAAAATGGCGACCACGCCCACCGAGACACCGGTCAGGCTTCCCCAGACCCCGCCTTCAGCAATGGTCAGCGTGCCGAGAAAACTCGCAAGCGGCGTGCCGGAGTGACCGAATTCACCCGGAATATGCTGACCGAACATGCCATAGGCCAGTGCCAACGCCGCCACCACCGGCAGCGGCCAGCCGATTGCGCGACGCGCGCCCTCAAGCACAACCAGCAACAGGGTGCCGGCCATCCAGAACTGGAAGTCACCTTCCAGAAAGCCGTATTGGTCCGAAAGCGCGGACTGGTTGGCCACGATCCACAGACAGACGGCCACACCTGCAGCACACAGGACCGCACCGCTCACGCGCGTGAGAAAACCGCCTTTGGCAAAGATGAAGATCCATGGCAGGGCAAGTGCAAGATGAAGCGGCCGGCTGACGAGGTTCGGCACCAGACCGGAGAAGATCAGCCCGAGATGAAATACGACAAGCGCCGTTGCGAGAAGAAGCATGGCCATTCGCTGGAAGGGCGATGTCGCGGTGTCACCACTGATCATGGGCTGGTATTTCTATCTGGTTGCGCAGCTTATCTGCCGAAGGGGCGACATGCCGCTGCACGGTTTCATTCTGTCAGAGCGCTCTCCCGCGCAAGGCAGGAAACTGATGCTTTTGGACAGTCCTGGAAGGGCCCGTTGGACGATTTCCGCCGGACCATTATGTCTGCTCGAACGATACGGGGCGCCATTTTCCGGCAGATCCTGCCATGGCGCCCCGCGTTCGGTCTTGTGATTTATTTCTGGGCGTCGGTCAATTCGATGCCGGCTTCCTGATAGTAGCGTGCGGCACCCGGGTGGATCTTGCCGGTGATATTGGCCATCAGTGCCTGGTCGACACCGTTCCACCACGGGGCTTCTTCGCCCATCTTGGCTTTTTCGTCCCAGAAGGTCTTGGTCAGGGTATAGGCTGTGTCGTCGTCCATGGCGCTGGTCGTATAGGCAACGACCGGCAGCGAGGTGGTGACGATGTCCTCGGCCTGACCGGCATAGGTCCCGGCCGGAATGACCAGTTTCGAACGCTTGGTTTCGGCAATCTGGTCGTCGCTGAGAGAAAGCACCGTCACGTCCGCGGAGGCAGCCGCCTCGATGACATTCGGCGCGGGCCAGGAACCGGCGGTCACGAAACCATCGATCTGGCCGTTCTTGAGCGCGGCAACCGCATTGGAAAGTTCCGCGTCAGCGATGTTCACCTTGCCTTCGAGACCGAACATCTTCAGATATTTCTCGCCTTCCGTCGCACCGAAGGAGCCCTTGCCGAGAAGGATCGTCTTGCCTTCCATGCCGGCAAAGTCGGAAACACCGCTATCGGCCGACATGACGAAATGCATGGTCAACGACGGGATCGGAAACAGGGCACGGATTTCATCGAACTTCGGATCGCCCTTGCCTTCGAACATGGCCTTGCCGCCCTGGGCAAGGGAAACGAGCGCTGGCGGCGTCGTGAACACATAGTCACCACCGCGCGCCTTGGCTTCCATCACGTTCTGAACGGAGCCCTGACTTTCTTCCACGGTGACAATCATGTCGCCATTGCTGCCGGCCTTGATGGCTTCCGCGATCTGGACACCCATCTGGTAATAGGAGGAACCGGTCTTGGCGGATTTATAGGTGATCCGCGTTTCCGCGTGAGCCTGGAACGAGCCAAAGGCGAGGGTCAGGCCAAAAGCAAGTTTCAAAAGTCTGTAGGTCATGAGCGTCTCCCGAATTTTTCAGGGAGATTATTGTGTGATCCTCAACGTGGCAACGCGTTTTCATATGATCTGGGTACGGCTCATGTCGAAAATTCAGCCATTCCACACCCTGGGCGGGCAAGCCGGAAACATGCGTCTGGAAGGTCAAACAAAAACCGCCGGTTGAACTCAGCCGGCGGTTCCAGAATTTGCAGAAAGCGGGAAGCGATCAGCGGTTTTCGTCGTCTTCTTCGTCTTCGTCCTGAGTTTCGCTCTTCAGCGAGTTCAGTTTGGCGAACACGGCATCGGCGTCGATTTCCTCTTCTTCCTCGCGCTGGATCGGCTTGGACGGATCGAGCGAGAAAGCAGCTGCGATAGCGTCTTCGCTTGTGCTGTCTTCGACGGACATCAGGGTCTCGTTCACTTCGCCCGCCATCGGCAGCGGAGCATTCTTCGCCGCCTTTTCGACTTCCATGTCCAGTTCAAGCTGGCTGCACAGGCCCAGGGTAACCGGGTCGGACGGCGTCAGGTTGGCAGAGTTCCAGTGGGTCCGGTCGCGGATTGCGGCAATGGTCGGCTTGGTGGTGCCGACAAGGCGCATGATCTGCGCATCCTTCAGTTCCGGATGGTTGCGCACCAGCCACAGGATCGCATTCGGACGGTCCTGACGACGGGACACCGGCGTGTAACGCGGTCCCTTGCGCTTGGATTCAGGCACGACCACCTTCGAACCCTGAAGCTTCAGCTGATAGTTCGGATCTCTCTGAGCCTTTTCGACTTCTTCACGGGAGAGCTGGCCGGTCAGGATCGGATCAAGGCCCTTGATCCCCTGTGCGGCTTCGCCATCGGCAATTGCCTTCACTTCAAGCGGGTGCAGTTTGCAGAAGGAGGCGATCTGAGTGAAACTCAGCGCGGTATTGTCCACGAGCCAGACGGCGGTTGCCTTCGGCATAAGCGGCGTGTTCGCCATCAGATAAATTCCTCTCGTCTGCTCCCTCGCCCGGCAGGGCGAAAAAGCGGTGTTCCTTGATCAGTTTCCTGGAAAGTGGCCGGAATATATGTCGAAAAACACGGAAACGCAAATACTCGCGTAACAATCGCGCAGTTGCAGGTTTCCATCCGGCATCAGACATCCACCGTCAGGACGATTTTTCCAATATGGCCAGAGCCTTCCATGCGCCGATGGGCTTCCGCGGCCTCGGCCAAGGGGTAGGTGGAATCCATCACGGGCGCGACTTTGCTCGATTCGAGCAGCGGCCAGACCTTCTCTTTCAGGCTTTCGGCAATTGCCGTCTTGAACGCATCGCTGCGTGGACGCAGCGTCGACCCCGTATGGGTCAGGCGCTTGACCATCAGGCGAGAGAAATTGACGTTCTCCGCAATGCCGTTCAGCGTCGCGATCTGGCAGATACGCCCTTCCACCGCTGCGGCTTTCCAGTTCCGTTCAACATAGTCACCACCGACCATGTCCAGGATCACGTCAACCCCTTCGCCGCCCGTGATCTCCAGGATCACCTTTTCGAACTTCGCTTCACGGTAGTTGATGGCATGGTCCGCGCCGAGCTTTTTCACCGCCTCGGCCTTTTCCGCCGACCCGACAGTGGTGAAGACTTCGGCGCCGAAAGCCTTCGCGAGCTGGATTGCCGTCGTGCCGATACCCGAGGTGCCGCCATGCACCAGGAAGCGCTCTCCGCTTTTCAGGCCGCAGCGATCGAACACATTGGTCCAGACAGTGAAGAAAGTTTCCGGAACGGCTGCGGCCTCCACCATGGAAAGCCCCTTGGGAACCGGCAGGGCATGTCCTTCCGGCACCTTGCAGTAGGTCGCATAGCCGCCGCCAGGGGCGAGCGCCGTTACCTTGTCACCGATCTTGTGCCGACCTGCTCCCTCGCCCAGAGCCACCACTTCGCCAGAGACTTCTAGCCCCGGCAGATCGGACGCGCCCTTCGGCGGCGGATAGGCTCCCTTGCGCTGCAGGACATCCGGCCGGTTGACACCGGCAGCCGCCACCTTGATCAGGATCTCACCTTGTCCCAATTCGGGAATGGACCGTTCTTCAACGCGCAGAACCTCTGGTCCTCCGGGCTCTGAAATGGCAACGGCGGTCATGCGATCCGGCAGATTCTGCATAGAGGCGTTTCCTTTTTGGTTCATTTTGGGACTGGCTAGGCCAACTGTGCCTGGCATATGGTAAATCGAGCGTCTGTCTATTTGCAGGAAAACAGCCCGGCGAGGCAACCCGCCCGGGCTCGGGTTAAATAACGGTCGGAAACGCGGCCGGACCCCGATCTGGGACCGCAGAGGAGGAAACCGATGAACCTGTTTGATGAAGATGTCCCCAAAAAATCACCAGTTGGCGCAGTTACCGTAGGGGAAGAACTGTCTCGTCTTTCCGAGGCGGAGCTGCAGGAACGGATCGAAGCTCTGAAGGGTGAAATTAACCGTACCCAGAAGGAGCTTGAGCAACGCGGCACTATTCGCGATGCAGCCAACTCAATTTTCCAGAAGTGACCCTGTAAATTATTACAGAAATTGAGTTTATGTCCTTTTTTGACACGCACTTACAGTAAAGCTGATAGGTAAAAATTTACTCGTTTACCTCTTATTAATCTTTCTAAAATATAAACATAGCTATCCAGTCATCTGGATGTGAGTGGCTCCTGTCCACTCTGTTTGACGCCTCCCTGTTAAAGACTCAGAGCCGCAACCAAGCGGCTCTTTTTTTTGCCAACGCCTCATAGTATCTTGTCAATGTTCTGGTTAATGGCCGTTTACCTGTCCGTTTGGCACGCGCTTTGCTGGATACAGGCCATGAAGACCTGCAACGTTCCAAAAAGGAACACCTGAAACGGGATGTCATATCCCGGGACAGACCAAGAAGAGATGGCAGGATAACCGGAAGAGTAATTGAGGCTTAGCAATCCTATGACGGACGACATCAAAAAAGCCGGTGACACAGGAAGCGCAGTTCATATCGCGCATCACCTTGCCAGCTCCGACAGCTTCCAGAGCCTGTTTCAGGAAGGCATGTCGCTGGTCGAGGAAACCGCAATGTACCTGGACGGCAACGGCCGCGAAGAAGCCAAGCAGCTTCCGCGTCCTGCCTCCCTCGCCTACGCGACGGAGTCCATGCGTCTGACCACCCGGCTCATGCAGCTGGCCTCATGGCTGCTGCTGCAGCGTGCGGTCAACGAGGGCGAGATGTCCCGTGAGCAGGCCGGCAGTGAGAAGAACAAGGTTCGCCTCGACAAGCTGTCCACAGCTGCGGGCGGCCCAACCTGGACTGATCTGCCGGAAACATTGCGCGAGCTGGTTGACCGCTCTTCCCGGCTGCAGGAACGCGTCGTCCACCTCGACAAGATGCTGTACCGCAAGGACGCAGAGCAGGTCGAGGAAGCCACGAACGACAATCCGGTCGCTTCCCAGATCAACAAGCTGCACGCCGCATTCGGCAAGTTCGGCTAAGTCCGATCAACCTCTTTCGAATTCGAAAAGCCGCCGCAAGGCGGCTTTTTGTTTTGGGTGAGCCTGCGCCGGATCCCAGTAAAGCCCCAGGACGCCTCCCGAGTAGCGAAGCGTAGATCCGAAACCTGCTCTCAACGCCAAGTGCCGAAGCGCCAGGGTTTGCTGATGAAGATCAACACGCTCCAGTTTTCTGGCCAAGTCACTTGTCAGGTCTCTGGTCAGCTCTCTGGCCAGCTCTCAGGAAACGGGTAAACCCAGGATCTCGCGGCGCTCGCCCTGGGTGACACTGTACCAGCTGTGCTTCCTGCGGACCTCAAAACACAAAAAACCCGGCCAGAGGCCGGGTTTTTCGTTTGAAACTGTCGTGGCTGAAGCTTAGGAGCCCAGGAAGCCAGCGAACTTGTTCTTGAAGCGGGACACGCGGCCGCCGCGGTCCATCAGCTGACGGTCGCCACCGGTCCATGCCGGGTGGGACGTCGGGTCGATGTCGAGCGTCAGGGTGTCGCCTTCCGCACCATAAGTGGAGCGGGTGGTGTATTCGGTGCCATCGGTCATGACGACCTTGATGGTGTGGTAGTCGGGATGAATATCCGCTTTCATGGCCGGTCCTTTCAAGCGCCCTGTGACAACCTTCCGGGAAAGCCGCCAAGCAAACGCAAAACGAAATGAGGGGCCGCCGATCCGGTTGCGGACGCCGCCCTCAGAAACATGAGGCGGGGATATACCCCATGGAAGGAGCCAAGACAAGGGGCAAATTCCGGCAATTTCCAGCTATCTCCGGCAAAGGATTTCAACCCCTCGCCGACGCGGCCCGCTTTCCTCCGGCAAAGCCCTTTTAAAGCTCTTGGCGGCTTTGTCCAAAGTCATTGTCCGCACTGCGGAACATGCTAAGACGGGAAGGAACAACAAGGAGACCCCAGTGGCCGACGCCCCTGCCAACGAAACCCAATCCCCATCCGGAAAGTCCCGCAGATCGCTTCGCCCGCTTACCCGGCTGCTGCCGTATCTCTTCCGGCACAAGACCATGGTTGCAGCGGCAGTCGCAGCCCTGTTCTCGGCCGCTGTCATAACGCTTGTTCTTCCTGCGGCGGTCCGCCGGATGATCGACTTCGGCTTCGGCGCCGATGACCCCGCGCTGGTCAATTCCTATTTCGCCGTGCTGATCGGCGTGGTGTGCGCTCTCGCAACTGCCAGTTCCGTCCGCTATTTCCTGGTCATGTGGATTGGCGAACGGGTCGTCGCCGATGTGCGCTCCGATGTCTTTGCTCATATGACCAGGCTCAGCCCGGTCTTTTACGACAGCGCCAAATCCGGGGAAATCCTCTCCCGTTTGACGGCCGACACCACCCAGATCAAGGCTGCCTTCGGCTCCAGCGCGTCGCTTGCCATGCGCAACCTGATCATGTTTCTGGGCGCTGCCGTGATGATGGTCGTCACCAGTCCACGGCTTTCCGTCATCGTCCTGGCAGCTATCCCGGTCATTCTCATTCCAATCCTCGGCTTCGGGCGCCAGGTGCGCAGAAGGTCCCGCTTTGCCCAGGATACCCTTGCTGAAGCATCAGCCTATGCAAGCGAGATGTTGGGCTCGGTCCGCACGCTTCAGGCCTTTACCCATGAAAGCCGCAGCGCAGGCCGCTACGCAGATGCCGTCAATGCCGCCTTCCAGGCTGCCCGTCAGGCAATCGTCGCCCGCGCTGCGCTGACCGGCTTTGCCATCATGGTGATCGGGGCCAGCATCGTCGCCGTCCTCTGGATCGGTGCGAGCGACGTCTTCTCCGGCAGGATTACCGGCGGTGAACTCAGCCAGTTCCTGCTCTATTCCATTCTGGCGGCCGGATCCCTGGCTGCCCTCTCCGAGGTCTGGGGCGAACTCTCACAGGCAGCCGGCGCGGCAGAGCGCCTGTCGGAACTTCTGGAAATCCAGCCGGAAATCGCCGCACCTGAAAACCCGGTCAGCCTGCCTGAGACGCCACGCGGCGAGATCGTCTTCCAGGATGTGTCCTTCGCCTATCGCAACGCGGAGAAAATGCCTGTCGTCCGCGACCTCAGCCTCACCATATCGCCGGGCGAAACAGTTGCCGTGGTCGGACCTTCCGGCGCAGGCAAGTCGACCCTCTTCAGCCTGCTGATGCGGTTCTACGATCCCGTCTCGGGTGACATCCGCCTCAATGGCGTTGCCCTGCCGGATCTCGACCCGGAAGACCTGCGCCGCCATATCGCACTGGTGCCGCAGGACACGGCTATCTTTGGCGCCAGCATTGCGGAGAACATCGCCTACGGACGCCCGGACGCCAGCCAGGAAGAAGTCATCGCCGCCGCGGAAGCAGCGCTTGCGGCCCCCTTCATCGAGAAGATGTCGGACGGCTACGACACCATCGTCGGCGAACGCGGCATAACCCTTTCCGGCGGCCAGCGCCAGCGCATTGCCATTGCCCGTGCCGTCCTGAAACGCGCACCCGTTCTGCTGCTGGACGAAGCCACAAGCGCGCTCGATGCGGAAAGCGAAAATCTGGTCCAGCAAGCCCTCGACCGGTTGATGGAGAACAGGACCACACTGGTGATCGCGCACCGGCTGGCGACGGTTCTCAAGGCAGACAGGATCGTGGTGATGGAAAACGGCCGGATTGTCGAAACCGGGACACACGGCGAACTGACCGCTGCCGGTGGCCTTTATGCCAAGCTTGCTAGGCTGCAGTTTGGTGCCGAGCTGGACGCGGAAACCGCATAGCCCGTCATACGTGAAAAGGGCGGCATGACTGCCGCCCTTCTTGGCTGATGAATGCCGATGTCAAATCACGCGTCGTCGGGAACCGCGACCGTGTAGTTGAGCGGCATGCGGCCACCGTCGGCGAAGATCGTCTGACCGGTGACGTAGCTGGCATCGCTGGACGCCAGGAACGCGGCAACGCTGGCGATTTCGGACGGTTCGCCGACGCGCAGCATCGGCGTCCGCGACAGGATGCGGTTCTTCGCCGCCGGATCGCTGTTCACCGACGCCAGCATCTCGGTCATGATCGAGCCCGGCCCGATGGCGTTGACGCGGATACCGTACTGGGCAAGCGACAGGGCGGTCGTCTTGGTCAGCTGCGACATGCCACCCTTGGAAACGCAGTAGGGGATCTGATTCGGGATCGCGAGCACCGAGTTGACCGACGACATGTTGACGATGCAGCCCGGCTCGCCACCGTTCTGAACCTTTTCCACCATGTGGCGGGCAACGGCCTGCGAGCACAGGAAAGCGCCCTTCAGGTTGATCGACAGGACGCGCTCGAAATCCTCTTCTTCCAGGTCGAGGAAATCCGCGCCGACCACGATACCGGCGTTGTTGACCAGCACATCGATATCGCCATAGGCGTTCAGCGTTTCGGCAACCAGATTGCGAACGTCCAGACGTTCAGCGACGTTGCAATGGATGTACATTGCCTCGCCCTGCGATTTCAGATCTTCAGCCGCGGCTTCACCGGCTTCGTCATCCACATCGGCAATCACGACCTTCGCGCCATCGGCGACAAAGCGCTTGGCGACTGCAAATCCGATCCCACGGGCTGCCCCGGTAATGATGGCGACCTTATTCTCCAAAGACACGGAAACCTCACGGCTGCTTGAGTTTAATTCTGATGCGCAAATAGCGCGGGCCGCTTCGCGGCGGCCCGACATTAAGTGTCAAAAACGGCTGTGTCGATGGCTGTTATCGCCCTCCAGCAACGTCACCTGGTCAATTCAGACGGAAATTCCGTGTGTTTTGAGCGCTTCGGTAATCTCGTCCAGGATTGCCGGATCGTCGATCGTGGCCGGCATTTTCCAGCTTTCTCCGTCGGCAATCTGGCGCATGGTGCCTCGAAGGATCTTGCCGGAACGCGTTTTCGGCAACCGGTCGACGGTGATCGCGATCTTGAACGCCGCCACCGGGCCGATCTTGTCGCGCACCAGCTTGATAAGCTCCTTCTCGATCTCGTCGTGGGTCCGGTCGACACCGGCTTTCAGAACAACGAACCCGCAAGGCAGCTGGCCTTTCAGTTTGTCTGCAATGCCGATGACGGCACATTCGGCAACATCGGGATGCGTGGCCAGCACCTCTTCCATGCCGCCGGTCGACAGTCGGTGGCCGGCAACGTTGATGATGTCGTCGGTCCGCGCCATGATCGACAGATACCCGTCGTCATCAATGATCCCGGCATCCGCGGTCTTGTAGTAACCGGGGAACTCGGCGAGATAGGCATCGAAGAATCGCTTGTCCGCATTCCACAAAGTCGGCAATGAACCCGGCGGCAGCGGCAGTTGCACCACGATGTTGCCAAGCGTATTGGCGCCCAGCGGATGGCCGGCATCGTCCAGCACCTGAACGTCGTAGCCGGGCATCGGCACGGTGGGAGACCCCGGCTTGACCGGCAACTGGCCGAGACCAACCGGATTGCCGACGATGCACCAGCCGGTTTCCGTCTGCCACCAGTGGTCGATCACCGGCACCTGCAATTGGTCGATGGCCCAGTTGACCGTCTCAGGGTCCGCACGCTCCCCCGCCAGAAACAGGGACCGGAACTGGGACAGATCATATTTCTGGATCAGCTCGCCTTTCGGGTCTTCCTTGCGAATCGCCCTGAAGGCAGTCGGCGCCGTGAACAGCGATACGATGTTGTGGTCGGAAATAACCCGCCAGAACGTTCCCGCATCCGGTGTCCCCACAGGCTTGCCCTCGAACACGATCGTGGTGCAGCCGTGCAATAGCGGCGCGTAGCAGATGTAGGAATGGCCAACCACCCAGCCGACGTCTGATGCCGCCCAGAAAACTTCCCCCGGCTGAATGTCGTAAAGGTTCTGCATCGACCATTTCAGCGCCACCATGTGGCCGCCGTTATCGCGAACGACACCCTTCGGCTGACCGGTCGTGCCGGAAGTGTAGAGAATATAGAGCGGGTCGGTTGCCTTCACCGGAACCGGCGCGATCCTGCGCCCGGCCGCGACAGCATCTGCCTGAAGAACTCCGAGATCGTGGTCCCTGCCCGCTTTCAGGTCCGCCGTCAGTTCCTCGCGCTGGAAGACGAGGCAGCTTTCCGGCTTGTGCCTGGCAATATCGATGGCCTGATCGATCAGGGGCTTGTAGGCAATGACGCGGCCCGGCTCGATGCCGCAGGACGCTGCGATGATTGCCTTCGGGGTCGCATCATCGATTCGCGTTGCCAGTTCGTTTGCGGCGAACCCGCCGAAGACGACGGAATGAATGACACCAAGACGCGCACAAGCCAGCATCGCCATCACGGCCTGGGGGATCATCGGCATGTAGATGATGGCCCGGTCGCCCTTGACGAGGCCCTGGTCGGCCAGCACGCAGGCCATGGCCTCCACCTCTTCCAGAAGCTCCGCATAGGTGTAGCTTGCTGTCCGTCCGGTAATCGGGCTGTCGTAGATAAGTGCCGGCTGGCCGGGACGACCGCGCTCCACGTGCCGGTCCAGGCAGTTGTAGCAGGTGTTGCACTCCCAATCCGGATACCAGCGGCCATATTGCCCCTGATCGGGATCGAACACCTTGTCGCCCGTCGAGACCCAGTCGATTTCCTCAGCGGCCTCTCTCCAGAACCCGAGCGGATCCTGTTTCCAGCCCTGGTAGATCTCGTGATACCGGCTTGCCATGACAATGTCCTCCCAAACACAAGCCCGGAGACACAGCTCCGGCTTTTGCGGCCTAGAGTGCTGTAAGGGCACCCGAAATTGCAAGCCTCCGCTTATAGGCAATTCGGCCTTCGGGACTTTACGTAAGCACTCTGGCATGATTGTCTGCCGGGCCTGTCCGTTCTACTCCTCGCGTTTCTCAGCACATGATCCCAATTACTGATCCCTGGTTCTATGCGGCCGCCATTCCGTCGGTCTTTCTGGTCGGCCTGTCCAAGGGCGGGTTCGGCGGTACCTTCGCCATGCTTGGAGTGCCGATCATGGCGCTCGTCATTTCACCGCTGCAGGCCGCCGGCATCATGTTGCCGATCCTGATCGTGATGGACATTGTCGCGCTGATTGCCTATCGCGGCCGTGCTGACTGGAAAACCCTCAGCATTCTGCTGCCCGCGGCCGTGATGGGCATTGGCATCGGCTGGGCCACGGCCGCCTATGTCAACGACTCCTTCGTCATCTTCCTGATCGGCATAATGTCCCTGGCCTTCGTCGCCGATTATCTCTTCAAGCAGCGCAAGATCACCACCGCGAGCGGCCACAATCTGCCGAAAGGCACGTTCTGGGGCATGATGGCAGGCTTCACCAGCTTCATCAGCCACACCGGCGGCCCACCCTTTCAGATGTACATGCTGCCGCTGCGCATGGCGCCCATGATGTTTGCCGGAACGGCGGTCATCTTTTTCGCCACCGTGAATGCGATCAAGCTGGTGCCCTATTTCCTGCTGGGACAATTCGACGCCACCAACCTGTCGACTTCCGTCACGCTGTTTCCAGTTGCGCTGGTGGCAACACTTGTCGGCGTCTGGCTGGTGCGCATCGTCAAGGCGGAAATGTTCTACGCCATCATCTATATCTTCATGGGCGTGATCGGCGCCAAGCTGACTTATGACGGAATTGTCGGCCTTCTTGCCTGACATGGCGTGCAGGGTGGATCGTCTAAGGGGATACCCCCGCCAATGACCAATTGCGCGGCAAACCGTTTCCGGTTTTGATACGGCCAAAATCAACCGGTCACCGTGCCGTTCCCCCATGTGGCGGAGGGCACCAGAGTGGTCTCAAGACGTTTTTGGCATCCCGTTCCCATCTGCTGGCGGGATGCTTCAGGGAGGATGGTCATGGATGCCAGCGTCAACCCCTTCGCCCGGGGTCTCGACAAGAACACCGCCAATTATGCACCGCTCAGTCCGCTGAGCTTCCTGGCAAGGGCGGCGGATGTGTTTCCGGACACGGTTGCGATCGTCCATGGCCGTCAGCGGACCGACTACCGGACCTTTTACCGGCGGGCGCGCCAGCTTGGATCCGCATTGACGCGGCTCGGAATCGGCAAGAACGACACGGTCAGCGTCATGCTGTCCAACGTGCCGCCGATGCTGGAAGCCCACTACGGGGTGCCGATGGCCGGTGCGGTTCTGCATTCCATGAACACACGCCTCGATGCTGCTATCATTGCCTTCCAGCTCGACCATGCCGATTGCAAGGTGCTGATCACCGATCGTGAATATGCGCCGGTCGTCAAGGAAGCCCTGTCGATTGCGACGGTGACACCTACCGTGATCGACTTTTCCGACACCGAATTTCCGCAGGAAGGCGAACGTCTCGGCAGCCTCGACTATGAGGAATTCGTGCAATCGGGCGACCCGGACTTTGCCTGGTCGCTTCCGGATGACGAATGGGATGCGATCGCGCTCAACTACACCTCCGGCACCACGGGCAATCCGAAGGGCGTGGTCTACCACCACCGCGGCGCCTATCTGCTGGCCCAGGCGAATGTGATTACCGCCTCCATGGCCAAGCACCCGGTCTACCTCTGGACCCTGCCGATGTTCCACTGCAACGGCTGGTGCTTTCCCTGGTCCCTGTCGCTTGTCGCCGGAACCCATGTCTGTCTGCGCTGGGTCCGCCCGCAAACCATGTGGGACCTGATTGCCGATGAAGGCGTCACCCACCTGTGCGGCGCGCCGATCATCATGTCGACGCTCCTCAACGCAGCGCCCGAGCACAAGCGCGATCTTGACCGCGAAGTGGAATTCTTCACAGCCGCCGCCCCGCCGCCGGAAAGCGTGCTCGCAGCCATGAAGACCGCCGGTTTCAACGTCACCCATCTCTATGGCCTTACGGAAGTCTACGGCCCGGCGGTCGTCAACGACTGGAAGGTCGAATGGAACGACCTGCCGCTTGCCGAACAGGCACAGAAAAAGGCACGCCAGGGCGTACGCTATGTCGCGCTGGAAGGTCTGACGGTGCTCGACCCGGAAACGCTGGAGCCGGTGCCCGCCGATGGCGAGACCCTTGGCGAGGTCATGTTCCGCGGCAATGTCGTGATGAAGGGCTATTTGAAAAACCCGGAAGCGACAGAGAAGGCCTTCAAGGGCGGCTGGTTCCATTCCGGAGACCTCGGCGTCCTGCATCCCGACGGCTATGTCCAGCTGAAGGACCGGTCCAAGGACATCATCATCTCCGGCGGCGAGAACATCTCCTCCATCGAAGTGGAAGAAGTGCTCTACAAGCACGCCGACGTGCAGGCCGCGGCTGTGGTGGCGAAACCGGACGAGAAATGGGGCGAAACCCCTTGTGCCTTTGTCGAGCTGAAGGACGGGTCAACGGTTAGCGAGGCCGACCTGATTGCCTTCTGCAGGCAGCACCTTGCCAGCTTCAAGGCTCCTAAGACTGTTGTCTTCTGCGAATTGCCCAAGACCTCGACAGGTAAAATCCAGAAATTCGCCCTGCGCGAGCAGGCAAAGGCGCTCTAGCGGCTGAAAACAAAAACGCCGCGCAATGCGCGGCGTTCAATCTCAGTGGAACTGCCCTCTAATGGAGCGTTTCCTTTTCCCGTATTCGCGTAATCTCATCCTTGATCTTGAGCTTTTGACGCTTCATGTCAGCCAATTGCAGGGAGTCTGTACTCGGATGTAACTGAGCGTCTTCAATCTTGCGTTCCATTTCCGCGTGACGGCGCTCAAGTTCTGCGAGATGCGACTGCATTGACATGGATAACCTCCTGTCTGTTGGCTCAACATTTTCATCGTGCCACAGGAATTCCGACGTTGTCGATTGTTCTTTGCGCATAGCTTGAGCGTTTCGCCGTCAAATTATGCATTCTCGCGGCTATCCTTAGGAAACCCTGAAGAAGCGGCCCCAATTAAGACACTTAAAACTCACGAAAATTACCCTTGAAAGATTTGCCAGTTCACAAGTTTTCAACATACGAAATCGTGACCTGCACCCCGGTTCGCGTGACGAAAGCAAGGGACTTTTGAAAACCGGCCACCGGCTGGCCTAAGATGATATCTTGCCCGTCATCGGCAAAATGGATTAGGACTTATCTCCTGTTTGGGGGACATAGATGGCGCAGATGGATAGTGATGCGTTGCGTTTGCAACTGGCGCAGCTTCGCCAGGAACACAGAGATCTTGATGCGGCCGTGGAGGCACTCGCCTCAACTTCGAACCAAGATGCCTTGCAGCTGCAGCGGCTGAAGAAGAAGAAACTGATGATCAAGGACCGGATCACGGCACTTGAGGATCAGCTGTTCCCGGACATCATCGCCTGAGCTTGCCTGCCACCGGGTTTCCCGCATCGGCACCATGCACCCCGAATGTGAATTTCCGACACGAAATCTGCCGATTCGCGCTTGCGATGCGCGGCGCGCTGCCTATACTCCGCGGCTCTTCTGAGCCCGCCGGAAACTGGAGCATTTTATGGCCAAAGCGGATGTCGCCATCATCATGGGAAGTCAGTCGGACTGGCCGACAATGAAACACGCCGCCGACACGCTGGACCAGCTCGGTGTCAGCTACGAGGCACGCATCGTCTCCGCCCACCGCACGCCGGACCGGATGTACGACTTCGCCAAGAGCGCAAAGGCCGAAGGCTTCAAGATCATCATCGCAGGCGCAGGCGGTGCAGCCCATCTTCCAGGCATGACTGCGGCCCTGACGCCGCTGCCCGTCTTCGGTGTTCCGGTCGAAAGCAAGGCGCTTTCCGGCGAGGACAGTCTCCTGTCCATCGTGCAGATGCCCGCCGGCATTCCGGTCGGCACGCTTGCCATCGGCAAGGCGGGTGCCACCAACGCCGCCCTGCTGGCCGCTGCTGTCCTGGCCCTGCATGATCCGGCAATCGACGCCGCCCTTACCGCCTTCCGCGCCGAGCGCACTGCCGCCGTCGCCGAAACGCCATCCAACGACTGAAATAGCCCGACGCGGGTAGGATCCATACCATGAACGCCAAAACCCGTTTGAGCCCAGGCGACACCATCGGCATCCTTGGTGGAGGCCAGCTCGGCCGGATGCTGGCACAATCGGCCGCCAGCCTTGGTCTGAAGACACATATTTTCTGCCCGGATCCGAACAGTCCCGCTTTTGACGTCAGCGCCACCTTCACGGTTGCGCCCTATGAGGACATCGACGCTCTCGACCGCTTCGCCTCTTCCGTCGACGCCGTCACCTATGAATTCGAAAACGTGCCGGGTCCGACCGCTGCCCATCTCGACGCCAAGGTTCCGGTGCGCCCCGGTGTACGCGCGCTGGAGGTTTCCCAGGATCGGCTGTTCGAAAAGCAGTTTCTCTCCGGTGCCGGTGTTGCCATTGCCGACTTCGCCGACATTGCCTCGCAGCAGGATCTCGATGAAGCCGTCGCGCGTTTTGGCGGTAAGGGCGTACTGAAGACCCGCCGCTTCGGCTATGACGGCAAAGGGCAGCAGATGATCCGCAAGCCCGAGGATGCCGACGGCGCCTTCGAAAAACTCGGCGCGGTACCGATGGTGCTCGAAGCGCTTATCCCCTTCGAGTGTGAAGTCTCCGTGATTGTCGCACGCGACCTGGACGGCGGCATTGCCTGCTACGACGTTGCCCGGAACCACCACGAAAACCACATCCTGAAGACCTCGACCGTTCCGGCCGGCGTCTCGCAGGCCACGCTGGACGCAGCCCGTGCGATGGCCGGGAAGATTGTTGCCGGTCTGGATTATGTCGGTGTCATGGGCGTTGAAATGTTCCTGGTGCGCGAGGCTGCGGGCGAAAGGCTGCTGGTCAACGAGATTGCGCCGCGCGTTCACAATTCCGGCCACTGGACGCAGGACGCCTGCCTGACGTCCCAGTTCGACCAGCACATTCGTGCTGTCGCCGGCTGGCCTCTTGGCTCTGCAGAGCGGCATTCGGATGCCGTCATGGAAAATCTCATCGGTTTCGACGCCGACAGCTGGCACGAGGTTCTCAAGGAACCCGCCGCCCGTCTGCATCTTTACGGCAAGGCCGAAACCCGCGAAGGCCGCAAGATGGGCCACGTCAACCGGATCTCGGAAAAGTCCTGAACAGGACCATCTGAAAAGCACTAAAAAGCCCCGGACACGAGCCGGGGCTTTCTGGTTTTGACGCCGATACGTTGCCGACACGGGGCTGGCTCAGCCGGGCACGAGACCCAGCTTCTCCCGCCGGGCAAAGCGCAGGTTCGCCAGCACCGCGACGGAGGCAAGGCCACCCGCCAGGCCGCACCAGACACCGACCCCGCCCCATTCGGCCACGAAACCAAGTCCAAGCGACAGGCTGATGCCGACGACCCAGTATCCAAACAAGGCATAGAAAAGCGGTATCGTGGTGTCGCCCAGGCCGCGCAGGTTATTGACGCCGATAATCTGGCCGCCATCGGCAAGCTGGAACAGTGCCGCAACCGTCAGGAACGAGACGCCATAGGCCATAACTTGCCTGGCTTCAGGGTCGCTGAGGTCGAGATATGCCCCCACCAGCTGCTCCGGGATCGTCCAGAAGAGAATGGCAAATAGGCCCATGAACAGCATGGTCACGACCAGCGCGGTCCAGCCGGCGCGGCCGACCCCCTTGTGGTCGTCCCGCCCGGAAGCAAGGCTGACGCGGGTCATGGCGGCCACGGACAGTCCGACAGGCACCATGAAGGTGATGGATGCGATCTGCAGGGCGATGCCGTGACCGGCAAGCGGCAGCGTGCCCAGCCAGCCGATCATCACCGACGAGGCGGTGAACAGGGAGCCCTCTGCAATGATGGTCAGTGCAATCGGCGTTCCCAGCCGGACGATCTGGAAGAAGACAGGCCAGTCCGACCGCCAGATACGGCCAAGAATGTTGTAGCGCCGCAGCCTGGGGTGCAGCACGGCATACGCCAGCAGGAACAGGAATGTCGTTGTCGCACTGATAACCGAGGCAATCCCCGCCCCAACCAGTTCCAGGCGCGGGAAACCGAGTTCGCCGAAAATCAGCACATAATCCAGGAACGCATTCGCGATGGCACCGGCAATCGTCGCCCAGAGCACCACCTGCGTCCGCTCCATTACGGTCAGGAAGCCGCGCACGGCCATGATCAGCAGAGCGGGCAACATGGTCCATTGCAGATAGACCATGTAGACTCCCGCGAGCCTGGCCAGTTCCGGCTCCTGCCCCAGCATCAGCAGAATAGGCTCGATGAAGATCAGGATGCCCCAGACCGGAATGCAGAACAGGACGGAAATCCAGAAACCCATGCGCACGGCCCGGCGTAGGTCGCGCAGCTTTTTCTGGCCGCGGGCACGGGCGGCAAGCGGAATCACCGCCTGCAGCACACCCATGCCGAAAAACCAGACCAGCATGTAGAAATTGAAGGCCAGCACGGAGGCAGCAAGCTCCTGCGCGCCGAGACGTCCGATCATCAGAACGTCCGTGGTATTGATGGCCATCTGGGCCAACTGGGCCCCGGCAAGCGGCAACCCCAGAGAAAGGGTAGGCCGTATGTCGCTCCGCCAAAGGGACTGGCTCTTGTCCGAATCGGGAGCCCTTGACGCGTTCTGCGCCATTGTTTCCTCCAACAATGTGGGCAAGGTCACGCCTTCTTGCACGAGGCTCTTCTGACCGGGGTGAGACATCCACCTCTAGTCGTGATACTGTCCGGTGTCCACACTTGTTCTACGGGTTGGGGACACGCTCCGGCGCGGGTGCCGGAATCCGATTTTGGCGGGTTTCTTTGCGAATGCCTGTGGACACATAGGGTTTGCTCTGGTATTAAGCGCGCCAAAGTGAGCGACGCGTCAGCGGCGATAAGGTCTCTGTACACAAGTGGATGCTTGGTTGATCGGTAAACCGATGGGCATTCGCATGTGTTTTTGAAACCACCGTAAGGTTCGTTGGCGAAGCCTCGCTTCCATCATGGTTATTCTTGCTGCGGATCCTCTGCAGCGCATCGAAAACGGGAAAAAACGCGTGCAGGTTCTGGTTCGCGACAACAATGTCGATCAAGCGCTGAAGGCGCTCAAGAAAAAGATGCAGCGCGAAGGCATCTTCCGTGAAATGAAACTTCGCGGTCACTTTGAAAAACCGTCTGAAAAGAAGGCGCGTGAAAAGGCTGAAGCAATTCGCCGTGCACGCAAGCTGGCTCGCAAGCGGGCACAGCGTGAAGGCCTGCTCCCGGGCAAGTCCGCTCGCCGCTAAGTTCGGCTTGAGCGTTTCTGGCGGATTTGGCCGCCAATCTTCTCAAAACTGCCCTAAGGCCGACCGAAGTTCCGGTCGGCTTTTGGCGTTTTGCGGGGAATGCTTCCGGCTCGGTTCAAAGAGCGTGAAGCAGCCATACTCCCGCCCTATTGGAGGCAGATGAACGGCATGTCTAATCGCTTGACCCTTAGAGATCGTATGTGCCGCATGCGCAAGTTTCTGCCTTATGCAACGTTGCTTGGCCTTGCTGCCGTTCTGTCGGCCTGCACCACGGGCGTCTACGACGATGTGCCGACCAATGCTTCGGCCGGATCTTCGACCAACATCGCCTCTCTGACGGCGGTGATCGATGCCAATCCGAACGATGCAAGCGCCTACAGCACCCGCGGCATCGCCTACGGCCAGGCCGGCAAGCTGGACAAGGCGGTCGAGGACTTCAATCGGGCTCTGCAGCTCAACCCGCAGTCCTACCAGACCTATGCCAACCGCGGTCTTGTCTATCGCCGAATGGGCCAGAACGATCAGGCGGTCTCCGACTACACCCGCGCGATCAACATCAAGCCGGACTATGACGTGGCCTATGTCGGGCGTGGCAACATCTATCGCCAACAGGGCAACTACAACGCTGCCCTTGCCGACTTCAATTCCGTCATCACCCGTGACAGCAGCGATGCCCGTGCGTTCTACAATCGCGGCCTGATCTACCAGGCGCAGAACCAGCATCAGCGCGCGATCGAGGACTTCGCGACCGCCATCGGCCTGAACCCGAAGGCAAGCGCTCCCTATATCGCTCGCGGCATCTCCTACATCGCGGTAAACGACCCGAACGCCGCCTTCTCGGACTTGTCGATGGCTGTCAACCTCGACCGGGATTCCGCTATTGCCTGGGCGAACCGGGGCCTTGCCCAGGAAATGCTCAACAATCCGAAGGATGCGCGCCGGAGCTACACCCGTGCGATCACGCTGGACAACTCCAACAAGATCGCCCGCGAAGGTCTTGGCCGCGTCGGCAACGGCTGATCCGCCCACGGTATCCAGCAAGCCTTTTCATCCAGTATCGCGCTCGCACATCGCTGCGAGCGCAGGTTGCGCAAACGCACCCTTTTCGACGTCAGCGTTCAATCGTGTTAGCGTTTCCAAAGCGATTCGCCACGAGACCGCCGTTCCAGACGAAGAAAAGCCAGCTTCGCACCATGACAGCCAGTCCCATTCTCGTAACTTCGCCGACCACGCGTTCAGGAACAACGCTCCTGCAACGGCTGATCACAAGCTCGGAAAACGGAATTTGCTACGGGGAAACCTGTGGTCGCCGCATCATCAACTTGTGCGAGTTTGCCCACAAGGAGATTGTAAACGTCCAGAACAACCAGGAACGGCAAGCCTTCGAGTGGAACAATATCTTCGAAGAGAACTATGACTACTGGATGGTTGGCCTGGATCTGCCGGCAGAATTTCCAACCCATGCGCTGGTTGGAGCCGTGCAGGTCTACAGACAGAGCTACGACGATGCGACACAGGCAATCGACAAGGATATCTGGGCGGTAAAGGTTCCCAATGTTTCCTTTCAAAGCGTCGTCAAGACGTCGGACCTGATCAGCGACCTCAAATGCATCTACATCTATCGGAATGTCTACGATGTCCTGCGGTCGCAGAAGTCGAAGGGCTGGATCACTGACCTGTCGAAGCTTGTCGAAGGCTGCACCGAGTGGATCGCAAACACGGAAGTGATCGTCACGCTGAAGCGCAATCAGTTCGAGAACCTGCCGGCAATGCTGCACGTCATCGAATATGAGGACCTGACGGAAAACCTTCAGGAGAATATCGACCGGATAGAGGCCTTCACCAATCTGACGGGCATCAAGCCCGAAGTGGCCGACACGAAGATCAACACCTGGAAACCGACGTCTGCAACGAACTTCGAGCCAGAAGTTTCCTATACGCCGCCTCAAAACCTGTCCCGTCAGGAATGCGAAATCATCGACAAGATCTGCGGTCACCGCATGCGGGAGCTCTATCCCGACCTGCAGATGGAAAGATATCTGGCGAACGCCTGATCGCGATCTTGGTCAGCCGTCTTGAGCTGACCGGCAAACCAATGACCATTACCGATGAGCGTCAGAACGGTACTTCGGACCGGAAACAGATCCGCTCCCCATGCGCCGGATGGTGCAGTTCAAGCGTTTCGGCGTGAAGCGCAAGCCTGCTGGAGGCTGTCAGCGCCTCACCTTCCGAATAGAACCTGTCGCCGGTGATTGGATGCCCGAGCGAAAGCATGTGGACACGCAGTTGATGCGACCGTCCCGTATGGGGAAACAGCCGGACCCGCGTCGTCAGTTCTTTCCGCTCAAGTACCTTCCACCTGGTGAGCGCAGGTTTGCCAAACTCGAAGCTGACCATCTGCTTGGGCCTGTTCGGCCAGTCGCAAACGAGCGGCAGATCAATTTCTCCCTCGTCTTCTGACGGGCTCCCCCAGATATCGGCAATGTAGGTCTTGAGCGTCTTGCGCCGTTCAAACTGAAGCCCCAGATGCCGATGTGCTGCGGGGTTCCTTGCCAGAACCATGACACCGGACGTATCCATGTCGAGCCGGTGAACGATCCGCGCATCTGGGAAGCGCTCCTGCGCGCGGCTTTCGACGCAGTCGCCATGTTCGGCAGCCTTGCCTGGGACGCTCAAGAGCCCGCTCGGCTTGTCGATGACCAGAAGATCGTCATCTGCGTGCAGCACCGTCAGAAACGGCTCCAGCGGCGGGTCATAGACAAAGGATGCTGGCGCGGCTTGGCTCATCGCACTTGGGGTCCAAGAACAAAAGGAAAAGGCGCGGATCTGACCGCGCCTTTCCAAAAACAGATGTGTTCGTCTTTGCTGGCCGGACCCTGAAGGCCGGAGGCCAAGCTCAGACGGTCAGGATCGCCAGGATGCCGCTCAGAACGAAGACAGCTGCAGGCGGGATCCAGCCGGATGCACCCAGAGCCATGCCGACAGCGGTGGCAATGAGGGTTGCGATCAGCAGCAGCCAGCCAAAAACGGTAGCAGCGGTGCCGCCAAAGGCGAACATGATCAGGCAGACGACAATGGTCAGGACTGCGATCGTGCCGATCTTGGAGAAGTTGATGAACCCCTCGTAAGTCTGCTCGTGAGCGTCATAGTCCATTGCGGGCGCAGTTTCGTCAGACATGAAGTCCCCCAGGAAAATTCGATAGTCGGCAGCCTACATACAATAAAGCCTGCCGGTTCGGCAATGACGGGAAGTGCACATTTCGTCACACAGGTCGCGACTTTTTGACAGCTTTGGCTTTGGCATCCCTTTTCGCACTGAAATCCTTCGCACAATCAGGCAGCATGTGAGGCTCCGGCAAGCCCGGCTGAAGCGAGTACATCGTTCTGGCGCTTGTGCACGGTTGCCGCTTCAAAACCGTCGATCTGCTCGTTGAACAGCTCAAAGAAATTGAGTTCCGCCCGCAGGTGCAGGAACACTCCGCCCAACCCGATTGCCGCCCGGTCCATGAAGACGAACTCCTGTGGCACCGTCAGCGGCCCCAGTTGCTTCAGGGCGGAATGAACGCGGAAGGCTTCCTTGCGTCCGTATTCGGCAGCCGACACGCCGTCCGCGATCGATCGGACGCGGTCACTGAGCAGGGGACCGTAGATGAACCTTGCCCAGATGTTGAGGACCTCGATAACTTCCTTTTTCAGGTCCTTGAAGCCCCAACGCTCATAGGCCGCGACCACCCGATCGTCATTTTCTTCCAGAAGGCCCCGATAGAGTTCGACAACGCCCTCGACAAACGCCTCGGGGAAGATGCGGATGCAGCCGTAGTCCAGCAGATTGATGCCCGCCGGAGCGCCTTCCTGCTCGAACACGGTGTAGTTGCCCAGATGTGGGTCACCGTGGATGACGCCGAAATGACTGAACGGATGCCACCAGGCATGGAACATGGTTCTGGCGAGCAGATTGCGCTCGTCCTGGCTGTGTTCCTTGTAGTCGAGCAAAGGTTTTCCGGTGAGCCACCCCATTGTGAGCAGGCGTTTGGTCGACAGCTCCGGGATCACTTCGGGTACGCGGATACGGTCGAAATCTCCCAGGATGCCCTGATAGACGGCGATATGTGCCGCTTCCCTGGCATAGTCCAGCTCCTCACGGACCCGGGCGCTGATTTCCTTGGCGATCTCGCGCGTATCGATGGCCGGGCTCATGCGCCGGTGCAATGAAAACAGCATCTGCAGTTGCTTGAGATCCGCCTCGACTGCAGAAGCCATGTCCGGATATTGCAGCTTGCAGGCCAGAACGCGCCCATCATGGCCGGTGGCCCGGTGCACCTGTCCAAGGGAAGCCGCTGCGGCCGGCTCCTTGCCGAATTCGGCAAACCGGCCTTGCCAGTCCGCACCGAGCTCAGCCCGCATCCGGCGTTTGACGAAGGCCCAGCCCATGGGGGGGGCACTGGCCTGCAGCTTGGCAAGTTCGGTCGTATATTCCGGCGGCAATGCATCCGGGATCGTCGACAAGAGCTGCGCCACCTTCATCAAGGGGCCTTTCAGCCCGCCAAGGGCCGCGGCCAGTTCGGCCGCGTTCTTGGCATTGTCGAGTTCCATGCCGAACAATCGTGCCCCGGCCACCTTTGCGGCTATGCCACCCATGTTGGTGCCGACTTTGGCGTAGCGCCCCATGCGAGCGCTAAGGCGGTTGCTTTCACGGTCTTTGCTGTCGGCCATGCGGTGGCGGGCTCCCTTGTAACAACTGGCGCTCCTGGAACGCCCGATGCATCAAACCGTTGGATACGGTCTCCTGGCACTACATATGAACTACCGCAACAATATCCAGCTCCACCAGCCGCTATTCCGACGCAGGCGTCCAACTGCCCGGCAACGCCCGGCTATTTTCAGAAATAGCCGCTCCTGCCGATGTCCGCCAGCAGACCGCATTCTGCCGGTTGCCAGCCGAGCGCAGCCCGGGTCCTGTCGCAGGACGCAGGACCATCCATTCCGGCAAAGATACCCAGGAAGCCGAAATAGGATCCTGCGTCATCCGGGGTGAGCGAGCGCACGGGAAGGTCCACCCCCTGGCCGATTGCCTCGGCGATTGCGCGGAAAGGAATGCCTTCTTCGCCGATTGCGTGAAACGGACCATCTGTGTCCGGTGTTTCAAGTGCCAGACGATAAGCCCTTGCCGCATCCAGACGATGCACCGCCGGCCGGCGGTTTTCACCATCGCCAACATAGGCGGCAAACCCCTTCTCCCGGGCGATGCCGATCAGCATCGGGACAAAACCATGATCCCCCGGTCCATGAACCGAGAACGGCAGACGGACCACCCTGGCGTTGATCCCGGCCTGCACCAATTCGGCCGTCGCGGCCTCGGTAGCTCTGGGATAGGCCTGTGAGGTTGGAACCGCCGGATCGGCTTCTGTTGCCACCGGTCCGGACCGGACAACGGCAACACCCGAGGTAACCAGCAGCGGCCGGTCTGTTCCGGATAGCCCCTCGCCGAGTGTCAGAATGGCGGCACGGTCTTCTTCGCAGCTTGCCGCAAAGCGCGAAAAATCATGATTGAACGCCGTGTGCACCACAGCGTCACTTGCCCTTGCTCCATCACGAAGGCTGTCGAGGTCCTCCAGTGACCCGATCTGCACTTGTGCTCCTTGAGACCGGAGGAGCGCAGCCCCTCTTTCCGATCGGCTGAGGCCAAGCACCTGATGGCCTGCCTGCAACAACTCCGAAACGACGGCGGAGCCAACAAACCCTGTTGCGCCGGTAACGAATACTCGCATGAAAACACTCCGTTGGTTGAACGGCGAGCAGTCTTGCGGCAATATTTATCCAGTTAAAGTAGTGACTTTATACAGGTATAATGACTGACAGGATAAGATGGCGGATATCCAGGAAGACAATAGACTGGGCCGGTTTCTGAAGGATCGCAGGGCAAAACTGGATCCCGCCGCATTCGGCATTCCCCTCACCCGCCGGCGAACGCCGGGCCTGAGGCGCGAAGAAGTCGCACAACGCGCGAATGTAAGCGTCACCTGGTACACATGGCTTGAACAGGGACGTGGCGGTGCGCCTTCGGCCGACGTCCTTGACCGAGTTTCAAAGGCCCTGATGCTGACGGATGTCGAACGCGAGCATCTTTATCTTATCGGGCTCGGCCGTGCCCCTGACGTTCGCTACCAACCACAGCAAGGCGTGTCGCCCCGGCTTCAGAACGTTCTGGATGCCCTGGAACAGACCCCTGCCATGATCAGGACCCACACTTGGGACGTCGTTGCCTGGAACCGCGCTTCTTCGGCCGTCCTGACCGACTACGCCAGCTTGCCCCCCGGCGAACGCAACATTTTGCGGCTGATCTTCAGCGACCCGAGGGTCCGCAATATTCAGGCGGATTGGGAAAGCGTCGCCCGTTTCGTCGTCGGTGCTTTTCGGGCCGATGTGGTACGCGCCGGCGCCGCATATGAAACCACAACCCTGGTAGAGGAACTGTGCCAGCTGAGCCCGGATTTCGAACGCCTGTGGAAGGACCATGACGTCCTCGCCTCAGACGACCTTACCAAGCGGTTGAAACACCCTGTGGCCGGCTGGATGAGCCTTGAATGTTCGACCTTTGCCGTCGACGGCCGTGCGGACCTTGCGATGATGGTCTACCACCCGGCGAGCGCTGAAGACCGGGAAAAGGTCAGGGCACTGATTGACGCTCAGCACACAGCACGATCTTCCGCTAGCCGAGACTGATTTTTTCCAGCGCCCGGGCCAGATCGTCCCGTGTTGCCACAAGGCCCTTGTAGGCAAGCTGATCCGGATCAAGCGCAAGAAGCTGCTTGCGAAGCCCTTCCGCCAGCCCTGCACGCCCTTCCTGCGCTTCCAGTGCCGCCAACGGATCGTGATGGATCTTGATGGTGAACAGGATATCGCCGGACCCGGGCAGACGCCGCAAGGTTTGCCGCTCGACCCGGAGGAAAAGCTGGGCCAGTGCACCATCGTCAATCTTGACGCGGATCTGTTTCGGCAAGGGATGGTGAAGGTCGCCGTCGGGATAGATCGACCAGTTGAAGCGCTCCAGAAACTGTCCGGCTTTCAGATTGTCGAATATCCGGGCCACCATCATTCCCATGCGGCTTCCGTTGAAGCCGGGAACATTGTCATGAATGCCCGTCATCGACTGGCCGAACTTCTCCGCCAGAGACCAGGACGAGGGAAAACAGAGCGCGGCGGCCGCGAGCCTGTAGCCGTCCTGCCCGGGCCGCATCAAGACAAGATCTTCCTGCACAAGACTTGCAGCCGTTACGAGTGCGGGAGCCCCGGCAAGCGGGATACGCGCGCCGTTGGCGACAATCTCGACTTCGGCGTCCCCGACCCGGTGGGTATCTGCATGAAACCGCGAGAGGTTCTCCATGAGGAGGTCCAGGACCTCCTGCTGCGCGGCATCTGTGTCCGGCTCTGCACGGAAAACCGTTTCCAGATGATCGGAAAACAGCCGTTTCTTCTCACCCAGATGTTTCACCAGAAAGGGATCGGGTTCCAGCCAGGCCTCTTCACCGATCGGCTTCAGACCGACGGTGAAAGGCTGGCTGGTGCCGTCATAGGGCGTGTGGTGGAAGGGTGGCAACGCTGGCCGTGTCATCGGAAACCGCGTCAAGCCTCTTCCAGGGCTTCGAGTTCGTCGATGATCCGCTCGATCACCGACAGGCCCTTTTTCCAGAAATCCGGATCGACCGCGCTTAGTCCGAACGGCGCCAGAAGTTCGGAATGGTGTTTGGTACCACCAGCCTTCAGAAGATCGAAATACTTCTCCTGGAAGCCGGTCTCCGCTTCCTCGTAAACCGCATAAAGCGAGTTCACCAGGCAATCGCCAAAGGCATACGCATAGACATAGAACGGCGAATGGATGAAGTGCGGAATATAGGTCCAGAAGGTTTCATAGCCTTCGCTCAACTTGATCGCCGGACCGAGGCTTTCGCCCTGCACGGACAGCCACAATTCACCGATCTTGTCCGACGTCAGCTCGCCATTGCGCCGTTCCGTGTGCACCTTGCGCTCAAAGGTATAGAAGGCGATCTGGCGCACCACGGTGTTGATCATGTCCTCCGCCTTGGAGGCCAGCATCACCTTGCGGGTCTGCGGGTTGTCCGCCTTGGCAAGCAGGGATTTGAACGTCAGCATCTCGCCGAAGACACTGGCCGTTTCCGCCAGGGTCAGCGGTGTCGGCGCCATCAGCGGTCCGTTGGGTGCCGCCAGCACCTGGTGAACGCCGTGGCCCAGTTCATGGGCAAGGGTCATCACGTCGCGGATCTTGCCCTGGTAGTTGACCAGCACATAGGGGTGCGCGCTTGGCACTGTCGGATGCGCAAACGCACCGGGCGCCTTGCCGGAGCGGGCCGGCGCATCAATCCAACGCCGGTCGAAGAACCGGCCTGCGATTTCCGCCATGTCGGGTGAAAAGGCGCTGTAGGCGGACAGCACCGTGTCCTTCGCTTCATCCCAGGGGATCACTCGCGTGTCGGCATTCGGCAGAGGTGCGTTGCGGTCCCAGGTGTTGAGCTGGTCCATGCCCAGCCACTTTGCCTTCAGCTTGTAGTAGCGATGCGACAGGCGCGGATAGGCATCGCGCACGGCCGCCACCAGCGCATCGACAACTTCCCGCTCGACCCGGTTGGAAAGATGGCGGCTGTCGGCAATGTCCGTGAAATTCCGCCAGCGATCGGAGATTTCCTTGTCCTTGGCCAGCGTGTTGGTGATCAGCGTGAAGGTGCGCAGGTTTTCCTTGAAGGTCTCCGTCAGAGCTTCCGACGCCTTGCGGCGGGTATCGGGCGAAGGATCCACCAGCATGTTGAGCGTCGGTTCAATCGACAGTTCCTGACCGTCGACATCGAAAGTCAGCGAGGCCATCGTCTCGTCGAAGAGCCTGTTCCAGGCACCCGCGCCCGTGACGGACTTTTCGTGGAACAGTTGCTCCACGCGGTCTTCCAGCTGATAGGGCTTGCCTTTGCGCAGATCCTCGATCCAAGGCAGGTAATGTGCAAACTGGCTGTCCTGAAGCGCAGTTTCCATCACGCCGTCATCGATCTTGTTCATCTCCAGCGTGAAGAACAGAAGATGCGAACTTGCCGTCGTGATCTGCTCCTGCACATCGCCGTAGAATTTCTGCGACGCGGGTTTGATCGTGTTTTCCGAATAGACCAGGCCGGCGAAGGAAATCAGCCTGCCCATCAGGTCTTCAAGTTCCTCATAGGCGCGAATTGCCGTGACCAGCGCGGGAACATTGCTCTGGGCCATATCGGCCAGCCTGCCCTTGTAGGACGTCTCGAAGGTTTTCGACCGCTCCAGGATCTCCTTCAGGTCGGCAGCAACCTCCGGCGCGTCGACCGCGGGATAGAGATCCGTGAGGTCCCATTCGGGAAGCGCTCCGAGATCTCCTGAAGCGGCGGCCTGGGGGGCATGGACGGGATGTGGGATGGGCAAGTTTTTTTCTCCGGTGCGTCTGCGGACGAACGGGTCCGGCAATCTTCTGTTGTTAGAATTAGTAGGCCGGGAAAAGGCTCGCCTGCAATCTGACTGTGAAAACTTTTTTGCCTGCACTTGGACGATTTGTTTACCCAATTGCGACCAGAATGGTTCGAAACGAGACAATTCGGGACGAGCGAAACCGCCAATGCAAGCACTTAGCGGCAAAATTCTCATTGTTGACGACGATCCCATCCAGCGCAGGTTGCTTCAGGAAGCCGTGAAAAAATTCGGCTACCGGTCGAAAACGGCCGAGAATGGTGCCGAAGCGGTGCGCATCATGTCGAGCCCGGAAGCCAGCGAGATCGACCTGATCATTCTCGACATGGTGATGCCCGAGCTAGACGGTCTGGGCGTTCTGGAACGTCTGCGCTCCGACAAGAACGCAACGCCGGTCATCGTTCAGACCGCCCACGGCGGCATTGATACCGTGGTCAACGTCATGAACGCGGGCGCTCAGGATTTCGTGGTCAAACCGGTGGCGCCGGAACGACTCAATGTCTCGATCCGCAATCTCTTGAAGACATCGGCTCTGGAAGGCGAAATCACCCGGATCCGTAAACAGGCCTCCGGCACACTGACCTTCGCCGACATCATCACCCACTCGCCGGCCATGGAACGGGTGATCAATCTGGGCAAGAGGGCCGCCGCGTCGAACATTCCGATCCTGATCGAAGGGGAAAGCGGCGTCGGCAAGGAAATGATCGCCAGCGCCATTCAGGGATCCAGCGACCGCAAGTCTAAACCTCTGGTCACGGTCAACTGCGGTGCGATTCCCGACAATCTGGTCGAATCGATTCTCTTCGGCCACGAAAAAGGCGCGTTCACCGGCGCGGTCGACAAGCATGTCGGCAAGTTTCAGGAAGCTCATGGCGGAACGCTGTTCCTGGACGAGGTTGGCGAGCTGCCTCAGGAAGTTCAGGTCAAGCTGCTTCGCGCCCTGCAGGAAAGCGAGATCGACCCGATCGGCGCTCGCCGCCCGGTGAAAGTGGATTTCCGTCTGATCTCCGCAACCAACCGCCGCCTGATCGACCAGGTGAAGGAAGGTGTCTTCCGGGAAGACCTTTATTACCGGCTCAACGTTTTCCCGATCTGGATCCCGCCGTTGCGCGACCGGCGAGAGGACATTCCCGCGCTCACCCGCCATTTCCTGGCCCGTTTCGCGGCAGAGGAAGGCAAGCCTCAAGTGGCCGGCGTCACCGCGGACACGCTCGCGATGCTCCAGGAGTATCACTGGCCGGGCAATATCAGGCAGCTGGAGAACGCGGTATTCCGCGCTGTCGTCTTGTGCGACGGCCCGCAACTGACGATCAACGATTTCCCGCAGGTTGCCGCGGCAACGGAACAGACGGCCTCTCCGGGCGCAACGCTCCAGCCGCAGGCACAGACGGCCTATCCGGACCGATTGTCCGGAGGCGATCTTGCCGCAGCACCGGTCCGCCCGAGCGAACCCTCGGTTCCACCGCACCACACCCCCTCGGCTCCCGCCCCTCAGGCAGGTTTTGAGCAAGCGGCGCCCTTCGGTTTCATGCGCAACCTCGATCAGGAGGGCCACGTCCGCAAGTTGACCGATATCGAGGAGGAATTGATTCGCGCAGCGATCAATCATTATTCCGGACGCATGACAGAAGTTGCCAAACGGTTGGGAATCGGCCGATCCACGCTCTATCGCAAGCTCAAGGAATACGGATTGGACGAGAGCGGCAAGGACGCGGCAGCCTGAATTGAGGCAAATCATAGCGCAAACTGTCGATTTCGACGATATTTTGACGCATTCTCCGGGTAACCACCGCTACCGGAGCGTTTTTGCACTACGCGCTTGCGCCGTTGCAGTTCTGCAACGATTATCAGCGAAGCGAAAATAGGGTAAAAACTTCTTAACCTGCGGCAGCTAGGCTATGCATCCTGCTGGGGAGCACGGGATGGGTGAAAGCCCTCTGAAAACGGCGAGATAGAGATTGCGTACACGGTTAGTTGATTTCGACGCCGTCGGTTGGCTGAAGCGTGCCGCGAAAGCGGCCGGCGCCTTTGCTGTCGTGTCTGCGTGCCTGGTCACCTTTGCCCAGGCCGAGACGCGTACCCTGAAGCTGTACAACACGCATACCAAAGAGCGTGTGTCGATTACTTTCAAGAAAAACGGCCGCTATCTGCCCGATGGTCTGCGCGAAGCCAACCGCTTCCTGCGCGACTGGCGCCGTAACGAAATGACCAAGATCGATCCGGAACTGCTGGATCTGGTCTGGGAAGTATACCAGAAGGTGGGCGCAAGCCAGCCGATCCACGTCGTCTCCAGTTACCGGTCTCCCGCAACCAACAACATGCTGCGCAAGCGGTCCTCTGGCGTTGCCAAGAACAGCCAGCACACGCTCGGCAAGGCGATGGACTTTTTCATTCCCGGCGTGAAACTTGCCACCCTGCGTGCCACTGGCCTGCGCAAGGAAGTGGGCGGCGTCGGCTATTATCCGAGATCCGGGTCCCCCTTCGTGCACATGGACACCGGCAGTGTCCGTCACTGGCCGCGCATGAGCCGTTCCGAACTGGCTCGCGTGTTCCCGGACGGCAAGACACTTCACTTTCCGTCTGACGGCAAACCTATGAGCGGCTACAAGGTTGCGCTCGCCGAAAGCAAGTCCGGCCGGTCGAGAAGTTCCAAACCGACGATCGTCGCGTCCAACACGCGCTCAAGCTCTTCCAATGGCCTGAGCACGCGCGACCAGAATCTGACCCGCCCGGGCAAACCGATTCCGGTAACCGCGCAGGATGACAATGCGTCCTCCGGTGGCGGCAACCTGTTTGCCAGCCTCTTTGGCGGCGGCAACAACCGTGACAACACATCCAAGCGTCCGGGCGCCGTCGGCAACACGCCGCCGGCACCGGTTGCCGAAGCACCGGCTGTGGTGATCGAAAATCCGCCTGTTCCCAGCCGGAAGGTCCTGGAAAGCGAACCGGAAGCACCGGCAGCAGCACCGATTGTCGTGGCCAGCAACGCGCCGATCGTGAAACCGCCTGCGGATATTCCCGCCGTGGCGGCAAGCAAGACGCCTCCGCCCGCACCGAACACGCTTGATGCACAGCGGTTTGCAATCGAGACGGGGCAACCGAGCGCGCCGACACAAGGTGCAAACCCGGTTCCCGAGAAGGCAATCGACTCGCGGTTCCAGGTAGCCTCGCGCACGCCGCAGCAGAAACCCAGCAAGGGTCTTAGCGATGCTGCCAAGGTTGCAGCGGCTAATCTCGGCCTGACCGGCGATGTCCCCGTTCCGGGCTCTGCTCCGACCGATGATCCGGTCGCAGCCATTGCCGCGGCAACGGGCACCTCCGTACCTTCTCCGGTGCCTGCACCGCGTTCGGAAACGACGCTTGCCTATGCCTCGGCCTCTGCAGCACCGACGAGCCTGAGCCGCTCGCTGCGTCCTTCGGTAAGCGAACCGGCACGGGCACAGGCCAATCGGCCGGCAGCCGGCGCCACCGCCAAGACAGCCCCTGCACGTCAGCAGTCCGTTTCAGGCCGGATCCCGCGTGATCAGATTGTCGATCCGCTTGCCGGGTTTGCAAGCCTGCCGGACAAATCCGCTCCGACGCTTCTGTCCGGCGCAGGCACCACGCGTCATCAGACCTTCGCGTGGCTCAGCCATCCCAACCAGCGCCAGCTGAAGAATGTGATGATGCCGGGCAACCGCTTTGTCTCCGCCAGCTTTGAAAACAATCCATATGGCGACCTGCGCACTGACCGGTTCGACGGTCCGGCAGTGGTCATCCTTCCGGTACGCTTCGCGCGCTGAAGCGTCCACCAGTGAAAGATTGAGCATAAAAAAAGAGCGGCTTTTCAGCCGCTCTTTTTTCTTGTCGTGAACCGCGGTTACCGCAGCTTGTCAGCCTTCGCCGCCGCCAGCACCACCAGCCATGCCAAGTGCATGCAGGTAGAGGTCGAGAACCGCCTCTTCCTCTTCACGCTCATGCGGCTGCTTCTTGCGCAGGGAAACGACCTTCCGCAGGATCTTGACGTCGAAGCCGTTGCCCTTGGCTTCGGCATAGACGTCCTTGATGTCATCGGAGATGACTTTCTTTTCTTCTTCAAGACGCTCGATACGCTCTACAAACGCGCGCAGCTGGTCGCCTGCCACTCCACCGGGATCGGACATGTTTTCTGTTTCTCCTTCTCGTACTTCCTTGTCGCGCAGTGCGCGGTCTCAATGGCCGCGGCTGATATGAGCCGCCGTCAATAACCTGGCCGTGCGTTGCCAGACTCCGCATTGGCCGTCAAGCAGCCAAGCAAGCCGACGCAACCCCCGGCTCAGTGTTGGGGCTTGTTCTTTTCAAAGGCGGCCTGCTGATCCGCAGTCGCCTCGGTCTGGTATTTGGCCTTCCAATCGTCGTAAGGCATGCCGTAGACGATTTCGCGGGCCTCGGATTTTTCCAGGGAAACGCCCTTGTCCTGCGCCGCGTCCTGATACCAGTTGGACAGGCAGTTACGGCAGAAACCGGCCAGATTCATCATGTCGATGTTCTGAACGTCCGTCCGTCCACGCAGATGTTCCACAAGGCGTCTGAAAACCGCAGCTTCCAGTTCGAGTTTCGTCTGATCGTCCATCCCGAAGGTCTCCCTGTCCCGGACCGGTAGCCCGGCCTTAAGCAGCGTCGCTGCGCGACTTGAAATGCTGGATCCGCCGGCAGTCGGACATGCCGGCAATTTTTCTCAGAACCGGCTCGAGTCGGTCCGCCCATTCAACCGCTCCAGCCGCGTCGGCAATCAGATCCTGCCGCAGTTCCAGAAGCGCATGTGCCACTCCCCGGCGGGTTGCGTGCCGGTACATTGTGTCGTTTTTGAGAGCTCCGTCGTAGGGTTCATTGTCACCGACGACGATGTCTTCCTGCGCTCTCAAGCCTTCAAGCATGGGCTGAACGGCTCGTGGGTCGCTGTCCCACAGAACGGTGACATGCCAGGGCCGCGGCACGCCGCGCCAGACCGGCGTGAAACTGTGAATGGAGACGATCACCGGCGGCTCGCTCACTTCCATCATGGCATCCAGCGTCTGGTCGATGAGGTCGTGATAAGGTTTGTGGAACCGGTCGATGCGGATCGCTCGCTCCTTCGTGTCGACCTTTGCATTGCCCGGCACGACGGCACCGTCCGACAGGCGCATGATCAGCGTAGGGTCGTCATCGCCTCGGTTCGGATCGATCAGCAACCGGGAATAGGTGGTCAGACAAGCTGGTGCATTGAGTCGCTTCGCCAGTTCGAGCGTGACCGCGCGCGCACCGATGTCATAACCGATATGGCGTTCGAACTGTTCGGCCGGAACGCCGAGATCGCCATAAGGCTCAGGGACCGTGTTGCGGGCGTGATCGCACAGGAGCAGCAATCCGGAAGTAAAATCGCCCTTTACGTATTCGGTCGGCTGAAAGGCCCGGCCGGTTTCGGCTGCTGGTTCTATCATGTCTCGCTTCGTGGAAACTTTTATGGCTCGCTATCGCGCAGGCGGTCAGGTTTACGGCAAACCGGCGAAGGAACCAAGCCCGAAAACACCGCTTTCCGGCGGCAACGCCGCAGGCCATCCACACCTTCCACACCCTTCCTTGCAATCAAGGCACCTGTGTTTTTGCCAAGGTGTGTACAACGCGGTATACGCTTTATTGACAGCTAACACCGATCTGAGGCGGAGCGGCCATGTTCCCGCCCCATTTCTGACGGCATAGGGGGTGGGACTGTTCATTTGGACAAAAAATCCGGACGGTTCGGGAAACAAGTCTGGGCGAAAGGCTCCGTATCCCGTTAACGACGTTGACAAGGCCCCCTTGTCGACGCAAAAAGCGAATGTCTGTAAAGCAGCAAAGCGAACGACTGCATATGTTTAAGGTTGGGGAACGGAACCAGGGCGAGTCTCGGGCATGTATCAGCGTGCCTGTGAAATTTGCCTTTGCTGCATTCCTCACCGTGCTGTTTTTCTCCGCATCCAGTGACGAAGCCAGAGCTGATCTGCGCCTTTGCAACAAGACCGACAGTCAGGTTGGTGTAGCCATCGGCTACAAGGACAAGACCGACTGGGTCACCGAAGGCTGGTGGAACCTTGCTTCCAATTCCTGCGAGACCCTGGTACCCGGGGCGCTGGTGTCACGATACTATTACATCTACGCAGTTGATTATGACCAATTCGGCGAATGGGGTGGCCGGGCGTTCATGTGCACCCGGGAAAAGGAATTCACCATTCGCGGAATTGAGGACTGTGTGGCTCGCGGATTCGAGCGGACAGGCTTTTTTGAAATCGACACGGGCGAACAGAGCAGCTGGACGGTCCAGCTGACCGAACCCGTGCAACAGGGGACAGGTGGGCGATGAGGCGTAACCGGCGAGTCAAAATTCTTGCAACTCTCGGACCCTCCTCCTCAGAACAAGACATCATCGAAAAATTGTATCGCTCCGGTGCGGATGTGTTCCGCATCAACATGAGCCATACCGATCATGATCGTCTGAAGATGCTCGTTGAACGCATCCGTTCTGTTGAGGAGAAGGTTGGACGACCAATCGGCATTCTGGCCGATCTGCAGGGACCCAAGCTGCGTGTGGGAACGTTTGCCGACGGTCCGGTCATGCTGGAAAACGGCGCAACGTTCACGCTGGACGCCGACAAGTCCGGCGGCAGTGTCGACAGGGTACACCTGCCGCATCCCGAAATTCTTCAGGCTCTCGAGCCGGGCCACCGCCTGCTGCTCGATGACGGCAAGATCCAGCTCAAGGTTCTGGAAGCCGACCGCACCAGGGCCGTGACGGAAGTCGTCGTCGGCGGCAAGCTGTCAGACCGCAAGGGCGTCAGCGTTCCCGATTCGGAAATCGCAACCAGCGCCATGACCGAGAAGGACCACAAGGACCTGATCGCCGCCCTCGACCAGAACGTCGACTGGGTGGCCCTGTCCTTCGTGCAGCGCCCGGACGACATTGCCGAAGTGCGCAAGATCACCCGTGGCCGCGCCGGCGTCCTGGCCAAGATCGAAAAGCCGCAGGCCATCGGCCGGCTGGACGAGATCATCGAACTGTCCGACGCCATCATGGTTGCCCGTGGCGACCTGGGCGTGGAACTGCCTCTGGAACAGGTTCCCGGCCTTCAAAAGCGCATCACCCGCGCCTGCCGCCGTGCCGGCAAGCCGGTTGTGATCGCCACGCAGATGCTGGAATCCATGATCAACGCACCGGTGCCGACCCGCGCCGAGGTGTCCGACGTTGCCACCGCCGTGTTCGAAGGCGCAGACGCCGTCATGCTGTCGGCCGAATCCGCTGCAGGCGAATTCCCGATCGAGGCAGTGTCCACAATGGACAAGATCGCCCAACAGGTGGAACAGGATCCCAACTACCGCACGATCATCTACGCACAGCGGACCGAGCCGGAAGCCACCGGCGCCGACGCGATTTCGGCAGCGGCCCGGCAGATTGCCGAAACGCTGAACCTTGCTGCTGTCGTCTGCTACACGACGTCTGGCGCAACGGGCCTGCGCGCCTCACGTGAACGTCCGGCCAGCCCGGTGATCGTTCTGTCGCCGGTGCTTGCAACTGCACGCCGCCTGTCGCTCGGCTGGGGCTTGCACTGTGTGGTCAGTGAAGACGCCGCCAACGAGGAAGACATGATCGACCGCGCCTGCCGCATCTCCTTCTCCGAAGGGTTTGCGAAACCGGGTCAGCGCATTATCGTGACCGCAGGTGTGCCGTTCGGTACTCCGGGCTCCACGAACATGCTGCGGATTGCCTTCGTCGGCAACGACGGCCAGGGCGGCATTTGACGATCTAATCGGTTAAAACAAACCGGATGACGAAAGGCGGCTTCAAGGCCGCCTTTTTCATGCCGTGCGCAATGTCCCGGCCCTGGCTTCAGCCACTCCCGCCTTGTCCTCTGACGCCTCTATCCGCGCCACCAGTCTGTCGATACCGGACACGATTTCATCCGCATGCGTATGCTGGGGCATATGACCGGCCGCGCCCAGCATCAGCAGCTCCGCATCCGGCAGATCCTGCAAAAGGCCTTCACAATGGATCGACGGCCAGACCACCGTATCTTTCGTACCCGTGATGATCAGCGACGGCTGCCCCAGCTTTCCATACTGCCGGGACTGTTGCCGGACAGCTTCCTTCAGGCTGCAGATGTCCGCCGCGTTCGAGCGGAAGCTTTCGGGACGGAAAAGCAGCGGCAGACGGACAGACGCCGCATAGCCGGCAAGTGGCGGATCCGGATGGAAAACATGCTTCAGCATTTGTGGCACCAGCCGCTCGCCGACAGGGATCGTCAGCGTCCAGGCAAACAGCCAGCCGATGACAGGCATCGTGGCAACCTTGTAGTACCAGTTGACGCCGCCTGGCCACACATGGCTGACAGGAGCCAGGAAGACCAGCCCCTTTACCCGCTCCGGTGCAGCAAGGCCCACAGCAGCCGTCACGGCTCCGCCGAGCGAATGCCCCACCACCACTGATGTCCCAATGCCGAGTTTCGCGAGCAATCCGGTAATCAGTTCCGCTTGGCTTTCAGGCGTGTTCCGGCCCGTTCTGGAGCGTTGCGAGAACCCAAGTCCCGGACGATCGATAAAAAGAAGCGAATAGCGCCCCTTGAATGCGCCCTCAAAAGCCAACTTCATGTCATAGGCGTTGCCACTGGCCCCATGCAAAAACACCAGCACAGGCCGCTCGCTGGCCGCCTGTGACGCAGGAATGAAGTGATAGTGCATCTGCGCTCCGTTCACCTCGGCAAGACTGCCGTCAGGTGTGTAGGTGCGCGAAATCTGCCTTGCCCTGAAAAGCGAGTAGGCGACAAACAGACAGGCGGCGACAAGAAGAGCAATCAGGAACGGGATCATAGCCCGGACATAGCACCGCGCTCGCAGCAATCAAGCCCGGCGGCATAAAGACAGACTGACCAAGCTTACTCAGGTGGGCTTACCTCAAGCGGGTTCGCCCTCGGCTTCCTTTTCCAGATCGTTCACGGCCTTGGTGGCATTTTCCAGGCTCGGGTTGACTTCAAGAGCCCGCCGGAACGTCGCAAGCGCTTCGCTTTCGAACCCCAGACGCCGCTGGATGATGGCGAGCCCCGACAAGGCCCCCCAATGACGGGGTTCCAACGCCAGTGTGCGCTCGATATCGACCAGGGACTTGCCGAAATCTTCCGTCATGTAGTGGACTGTCGCACGCCGGTTCCAGCCTTCCGCATAAGTCGGCTTCAGGATGACCACTGTGTCCAGGAGGTCCAGCGCCAACGCATGATCGTCAGCCTGGATCGCCTTGCCGGCCCGCGACATCAGCACATCCACCGTATCACTGCCAGAATCCATCCAGAGCATCTGGATTTCCCGGCTGATACGCTCGGCTTCCTTCGGATTGTCCGATTTGGCGAGATTGGCAAAGAGTTCGTCCAGACGCGACTTCTCGTCTTCCGGATCACTCTCATCGACGACCACCTGCCCGCCGTCTTCTGGAAGATCGTCGGGCAGTGCATTGAAGTCTTCGGCAGAAGGTGGCTCTGCTTCCGGACCGAGATCTGGAACAGGCTGGGCGCTGGCTAGACTGACGCCGGCGAGAAACAGGAGGGAAAACACAAAAATCCGCATCCGACGATTATGGATCGTTGGATGCGGCGGTCAATCCGGGAATTTGACACATCTTCGTGCGCTACGGTGGCAGGGACCTGGTCGCCTCTCCCAACAACAAGATAAAGCCTTGTTCAGGAAGAGATTTTCAGTTCTTCCGCCACGCAATGCGCGGCAACAAGATTAGCCCTGGCGTGCTTTGAAACGCGGGTTTTTCTTGTTGATGATGTAGACGCGGCCTTTACGGCGAACCATGCGGTTGTCGCGGTGGCGGGTCATGAGCGCTTTGAGCGAGTTTTTGATCTTCATGTCACTGTCCCCACAAGGGCCCTGCTTCTTTAAACCAAATGAGCGCCAAAGGCGCTCACGTTTGACTGGATTGGTCTAGAAGCTGCGGCAGGTCCTGCGCCTGTCTTCTGATCAATCCGCGCCTCTTGAAACTTCAATCAGCGCAATAATGGTGGGCGTGACAGGGATTGAACCTGTGACCCCTTCGATGTCAACGAAGTGCTCTCCCGCTGAGCTACACGCCCGAATTTCTCGGTAGTCCGACGCCCCAGCGCCGTGGTGGAGTGCGATATAACGGGGATCCGCAAACTGTGCAACCCCCCTTTTTCACCGAACTGTCAAAATTTCCCCAGCCCGGTTCGCAACCCCTGTTTTCCGCCGCGTCAACACCTTGTCAGGCGGCCAGCATGCGCTCCACTTCCTGGACAAGGTCTTTAAGATGGAATGGCTTGGAAAGGACCTTTGCGTCCTTTGGAGCATCCGATTCCGGATTGAGGGCAACGGCGGCAAAACCGGTAATGAACATCACCTTCAGGTCCGGATCGAGTTCCGTAGCCCGGCGCGCCAGCTCGATCCCGTCCATCTCCGGCATCACGATATCCGTCAGAAGCAGAGAAAACGGTTCCTCGCGCAGGCGCTCGTAGGCGCTTCTGCCGTTATCGAACGAAACGACGTCATGACCAGCATTTTCCAGCGCCTTCGCCAGAAAGCGGCGCATGTCATTATCATCTTCGGCAAGCAGGATACGCGGCATCGTAATTGACCAGGTCCTTTGTTCGTGTGGGTTCGGTTCCCTTTCTGCCGGTTATAGCTCGAATTCCACAGAATGATAGGGTGAATTGGATCACGTCCCCACGGTGTGGATAGGCTCTTGTTGAGAAAGAACCATCACTTGCCTCGTGAGAACCTGTCGGCTTCTCACGTTGGGGAAAATCGTCATGGCGCAGGCAATCCCGGGCCATTGGTACTGCTGCGGCATTCGTGGCATCTGGCCATTCCTGCCCTCGATCACCAGATGTTTCCCCACAGCCGCGGGGCTTTTGATCCCACCAAGGTGGACTGCGCCGCGATTCCTTGGCACCATGGGCCATGGCCTGCACCGGGCGGCAACCAGGACACACCATTGACGGACGACAAGCAGCCTTCCCCACAAGCCTCCTTCGAGGCGGACTTTAACGGCTTTCCAGCTTTTGAAGTTTTGTGTCCTGCGGACCAAAGGGTTCCGTTCGTTTTCAATTCGCCCCATTCCGGCAGGCAATATTCCAAAAGCTTTCTAGCGTCTTCCCGCCTGGACGAAACAGCCATCCGGCGGTCGGAGGATGCTTATGTCGACGATCTGTTTGCCCATGTCGTGCCGCTCGGCGCGCCGCTCCTGCGTGCGCATTTCCCCAGGGCCTACCTTGATGTGAACCGCGAGCCCTATGAGCTCGACCCGAAGATGTTCGACGGGCGTCTGCCGACCTATGCCAACAGCCGTTCGATCCGCGTGGCCGGCGGGCTTGGCACCGTGGCGCGCATCGTCAGCGAGAACCACGAGATCTACAGGCACAAGCTGCCGGTATCCGAAGCCCTCAGCCGGGTGGAGGAGATCTACAAGCCTTACCACACCACATTGCGCCGGCTTCTGGCCCAGACCCATGTCACATTCGGTTACGCGGTTCTGATCGATTGCCATTCCATGCCTTCAAGCGTGAAATGCCAGACCACCGACACGCGGCCGGATTTCATCCTGGGTGACCGCTATGGCACCAGCTGCAGCAGCGACCTGACGGAGTTCGCCTGCTCGGTGCTGAAGGAGATGGGCTACACCGTCTCGCGCAACAAGCCGTATGCGGGCGGCTTCATCACCGAACACTACGGCCGCCCCACAAGCGGTCTGCATGCCCTGCAGATCGAAATCAATCGCGGGCTCTATATGGACGAGGCAACCCACCAGCCGACCCCCGGCTTCGGCGACCTCTTCCACAACCTGCGCCAGTTTGCCCGCGAACTGACCTCCATGCCGGATGCAGCCTTGCCGGCGGACCCCATCGCAGCGGAATAAAATCCCGGACCCAAAAAAAAGGCCGCTCTCAAAAGAGGCGGCCCGAGTCTAGGGAGGAAACGCCCAAGGAGGGCGGTACGACACAACGTATCGCACCGCAATAAAATCGCATTGCACCGCACAAAGGTCAAGCCCGACAGCCCTTTCAAACTGATCAAAGTATGAGCAGTCATTCAGGTTTTGCAGATTCATTTTTTTGCAGAACCGGTTATACAAGCGGCAATTCACGTTGATTTGGGTTTTGAGCGGTTTCCGCAGCCAGGAGGTAATGATGTCGGCAGGGCCTGTTTCCAGTTCCAATTTGTTTGCCCCGTTTCTGGACAGGCTGGCGGAAGCAGCCAGCGGTGCGATCATGCCGCATTTCCGCCAGGGCTTTGCAATCGACAACAAGTGGGAAGCCGGCTTCGACCCGGTCACCATCGCCGACAAGAACGGTGAAACGGCGATGCGCGCCCTGATCAACGAGACCTATCCGGACCACGGAATCCTTGGCGAAGAACACGGCCCGGAAAATCTCGACGCTGAACATGTGTGGGTGCTGGACCCGATTGACGGTACCCGTGCCTTCATCACCGGTCTGCCAACCTGGGGGACGCTGATCGGCCTGCGGACCAATGGCGTCCCGAGCCTCGGCATGATGGTTCAGCCCTATATCGGCGAACGGTTCGGTGGCGACGGCAAGACGGCCTGGTACGATGGACCTTTGGGTGCCAGGCAGCTCAAGACCCGGCCCTGTCAGAAGCTGGAAGATGCCACTATTTTCACCACCACACCGGCACTTTTCAAGAATGGCGAACGCCAAGCGTTCGACCAGATCGAAGCGGCCGTTCAGTTATCCCGCTATGGCACAGACTGCTATGCCTACTGCATGGTCGCAGCCGGCCACGGCGACGCGGTAATCGAATCCGGTCTGCAAGCCTATGATATCGTTGCACTTGTGCCGATTATTGAAGGCGCAGGTGGTGTTGTCACGACGTGGACCGGCGGCTCTCCGGCCGACGGCGGCCAGATCGTTGCGTCAGGCGACCCGCGTCTGCATGAAATCCTCCTGCGGGACCTCGCAAAGGCAGCCTGACCGGCCACACGGCCACATCAGGGCGCGGGATCAGCTTCCGGCCCGTTCCAGCGCCTGTTCGGCTTCAAGACCGGGCACAAAGGCATCGAACGCCGCCCAGAACTGGTCGCGGAAGGCATCGCGCTCCATCATCAGCTCATGTTCGGCGCCTGCGATTTCCACATAGGCTGCCGCCTTCGCCCGCGCCACGAAGTCCTCGATCATGGGTGTGGAGACGATCCGGTCGTTGCCCGCAGCCAGCACCAGACAGGGTAATTTGATATTCGGCCCGGCCTCCCGCCGGCGCAGCGCCAGCATGGCGCGACCGGTCGCCCCCAGCCAACCGAGAGTGGGAGACCCGACACCCAGCTCCGGAGCCTGTTCCAGCACCTTGTTGAACCGCTCGAACCGCGCCTTGTCCGTCGTTTGCCGGTTGTTTTCGTAGGCGACGGAAATTTCAGCGTTGCCCCCGGGCACAAACAACCTGCCAAGTCCGAACATCGACAACAGGCGGGCAACCGGAATAGCAACCTTTTCGATCAGCCAGGACGTCTTTGGAGAGGTTGCCTTCAGGCCCGGGCGGCCAAAGAGCCCCAGAGTGAGCTTGCGCAGGATCGACCGGAACCCGGACACCAGGCCAGGAGACCATGTTCCCGTCGGCAGGCCAAGCAGCGGCGCTGTCAGCACTGCGCGGTCCAGCATCGTCCGCAGACGGTCCGTATCGGACAGGACAACGAGCGCTCCGGTTGAATGTGCAAGCGCAAAGTGAGGCCCGGGGTAGGTCGCCAGTGAGACTTCCTTCAGGACGGTGCGCAAATCCAGCTTGTACTTGTTGAAGTTTGAAACATGCCCGCGTCTGGGATTGCGGGTCAGGCGTTGCGACCCGCCCTGCCCGCGCCAGTCGAAGGCGATGACGGCAAAGCCCCGCTGACGCAGATCCTCGATCACTTCGAAGTATTTCTCGATGAACTCCGCCCGCCCCTGAAGCAGTGTTACCGTACCCTTTCGCCGGGCACCGGCGGCGGGCCAATGCGCATACCGGATCTTCTTGTCGTCCGGCGTCGTGACGAACCCGGATCGCGCCCCTTCAGGCACCGGATTGTCGGGATGGTCGATCAAGGTCATGCGCTGCGAATCACTCGGGTTCGTTGAGAGTTTGTTTTTCAAACAGATAATGGTTTTTCGTCAACAACTCGTCACGCCTGCAGATCCTGCCGGCACCGTCCGGCTTTGTCTTGCATCGTCAAGTGATACTCGTGCCAGGCACCCCTCACAACAAGCTTCAGGCCGGCTCCCTGGGAAGCCGGCCCTGAAAGTGTCAGACAGCTTGTAGCTGCTGCTTAGTACCAGCGGCGCTGCCAGTGACCACGGTTACCGATCGGATGGCTGCGGACAATGTTGGCATTGCGGGAATCGACCACCAGCCGAACCGGCATGCCGCGCCAGCCCTTTGCCCGTACGATGTACATCGGGCCACGGCGGTCTAGGATCTTGATATGGTCGAAACCGCGGTGACGCAGGCTGCGGCGGATCTGGCGCGGACCCATTTCGAAATGGCGGCCACCGTGACGGCCGTTCCAGTTGCCGCCACGCCCGTTACCACGGCGATGATCGACCTTGACCACCAGCTCGGCTTTTGCCGGTTCGATCTGGGTCTTTCCGACCATCGGGGCAGCGGATGCAGTGGTGATGAAACCTGCGGACACCAGCAGAATGGCACCGGCGATCGGGGCGGACAATTTCGAAACATTGGCAAACATCTTCAAATCTCCAGTTTGTTCCGCCAGCGCCGTGCTGACGTTGGATTGAAGATGCACCGGGCCACTTGAACGCAACCGGAAGGCACTGTTCATGTGGCGTTCATGTTTCCACGACACCCCACATTTCCCGCCTCTTGAAATGAAAATCCGAATTACCAAATCTCTTCATGCAAGCGCCAGACCGGGTTTGCACCGCAGCCTGTCCTGCCAATCCGGGGGACGAAGGACTGCTCAACATCAGTGAAGTATCAGTTGCTCAAGAGAGGACAGACACATGCGTCACTTCGACTTTTCTCCGCTTTACCGCTCCACCGTCGGTTTCGACCGGCTTTTCTCGATGCTCGATGCCGCCGGCAACGAAGCTCCGAGCTATCCGCCCTATAACATCGAGCGCACGGGCGAAAACGCCTACCGCATCACGATGGCCGTGGCAGGCTTCTCCGACGACGAACTGAGCGTCGAAGCCAAGGAGCACACACTCACCATCAAGGGTGAAAAAGCTGAAGAAGATGCCAGCCGGGAAATTCTCTACCGCGGCATTGCCTCGCGCACCTTTGAACGCCGCTTCCAGATTGCCGAACATGTTCGCGTGGAAGGGGCAAGCCTCGAAAACGGCTTGCTGCACGTTGATCTTGTCCGGGAAATCCCGGAAGCCATGAAGCCGCGCAAGATCGAAATCACCAGTGGTGAAACCAAGCAGATCGAAACCACGGCTCACTAACCGCCTGGTTCAACTGCGGCAATCGCATCATCGGGGCGCCTGGGAAACCAGGCGCCTTTTTTGATGTTCCTGCGCGTCACGAGACATCTCGCCGCGCGAGAAGCGGCCCTCAGACCGTCCCGGACAGCACTTTCAGAAACGCATCGACGTCTTCATCCGTCGTTGCGAAACTGGTGACGAGACGTAGACAGACTTCGTCCGACGCCGGGGCGTGGCCTTCGGCGAGGCCCTCTGCCGGCCATTCATAGAGCTTGGCACCGGCCGCCTGAAGCGCTTCCATCTGGCTGCGTTTCAGGATCGGGAACAGTTCGTTGGCTTCCACCGCCCAGGCAGTACGCCCTCCGGCCTGCCGGACCCCTTCAGCAAGACGGGTCGCCATGCCGTTGGCGTGGCTTGCGGTCGTCAGCCAGGTGTCATCCTGGAAATAGCCTTCGAACTGGGCCGCCACGAAGCGGCTCTTGGAGAAAAGATGACCGCCGCGCTTGCGGAAATACTCAAAGGATTTTGCGGCGTCCAGATCAAAGAAAACCACGGCCTCCGCGCACCAGCAGCCGTTTTTGGTGGCTCCGAAGGAAAGCAGGTCCACACCCGCTTTCCATGTCATGTCGGCCGCCGAACAGCCGAGTGTCACAAGCGCATTGGCAAATCGTGCACCGTCCATGTGAAGCGGCACCGAACGGGACCGGCAGACATCCTTGATCGCGCCAATTTCATCCAGCGTATAGACTGTGCCGCATTCGGTTGCCTGGCTGATGGAAACGGCCGCGACCTGACCATGGTGGACAACACCGTCAGGAACCTGTGCCATCTTTTCGCGAAGGGTATCGGCGGAGAACCGGCCGTTTGGTCCCTTCACGCTCAACAGCTTGTTGCCGCCGGTCATGAACTCGGGGCAATTGCATTCATCAACCTGAATATGCGCACCGGAATGGCAGAAGATCGCCCCGCCCGGCTTGGCACAGGAAGCCAGCGCCAAAGAATTCGCCGCTGAACCGGTCGCCACGAAGAAGACGGCAACCTCACGTTCGAAGATTTCGTTGAACGTGGCGGAGACGGAATCGGTCAACGGGTCGGTGCCGTAGGCCGGCGAGAACCCGTCATTATGGCGGGCCAGCGCCGACATCACCGCCGGAGCCGCACCCGCCCAATTGTCACTGGCAAAATTCATGTGCCGGTTTAATCACTTGGCATCACAACCGGCAACCGATTTTTCAGTAGTACATCTCGCGCTTGCGATAGGACCGGCCGAGCAGCCAGTCCAGCGAGACGACACCCGGCCCCTTGAGCACCGGCACCAGCAACAGGAAGATCCAGAGCAACCGGTCATCGGCGATGATCGCATAGGGTTCACCGTCGAACAGCGCCCCGATCGTCTTTGCGTCAGCCCCATGGCCATAGATGTCGACATAGGTCATGACGCAGATGAAGACGATCATGCCGAGGCTGGCGAAGCGGGTGAATAGACCGACAACCACCATCACCGGCAGAACAAATTCACCCCAGGTGCCCAGAAGCACCATGAGACCATACGGGAAGAACGCAATCTGGCTGGTGTCGTAGCTGACCTGTTCCATCATCTTGGGCAGCATCTGCGCATAGGCACCTGCGGTTGGCGTGAAGATGTTCATGATGTTGCCGCCGATTTTCGTCATCGCCGAGTTCAGGAAGAACTGCAGCAGGATCGCGGCAAAAATGAACCGGGCAGCAAGCCCGATGAACCAGCCATTTGTCAGCCGTTCCAGAGCTCCGAACACCATCGTGTAGAGCCTGACAAAAAACCCAATCAACACACCCATCTAATCCCCCATGATCAAGCGGCATCCATTTGCCGCGTGCGTGTTAGTCATCCAGTTGCAGGGCGGAAAATGCACCAGCTGCAAGACAGTCCGAAAGGCAATCGGACAAGGAAAAACCGTCGTTGTCCTCCTGAGCCCGGCTTGCCGCTGCTGCAAGCGTCTGCCCTTGCAGGAGATCCATCGTGAAAACAGCCCCGCCCGGACGCAGCAGATAGACATCCACCTCCATGTCCGGACGGGTAATCATTACCGATTGCGGCTCGTCAAGATCGACAGCTTCAGCCTCATCGGGTTCAAACCTGTTGGCTCGCGCAATCGCCCAGATCGGCCAGGCAGATGTCACGACGTGCGCCGCCGGATGCGGTACGAAGCGAACGCGCCCGAGTCTTTGCGGATCGACGCTGCCCAGGATTGCCGGATCGAGAGGCGCGGCATCCGCAGCATGATAGGCTTGGAGCCAAGACCATTCCAGCCGGGCAACATCGCCGAGATAAGGATATGCCTTGAGAGGCGGAAACGCGTCCAGGAAATCGGCGAAACCGGCGCCGTACCAGATCAACACGGGCGACACCGGCGGATGAGCTGTCACGAAGGCCTGGGCAAGCGCCCTGAAATACTCTTCCCCCAAAAGCGCCTTCACTGCAGGAAAGCTTTCACCGAGCGCTTCGCACAGGCTGACGATGACGTTGTTGCGGTAGACATTGAATCGCTTCGGCGCCGTTTCTCCATCCGGACCAGTCAGTCCATCGGGCGTTGCCATTTGCGGGTCGAGCAGCGCACGCCCAAACGAGGCGGCATTGACGTGCGGCAGGGCGAGCGGACCACGCATGTCAGACCGCTTGCTTTCTGCCAGCCTCTGCAGGCTGCGCCAGAATGCGGTCCGCGGCTTGTGCCTCGGCAAGCAGAACCGGCCAGGCAGGAACATTGTTGTCCCACTCGATCAGGGTCGGCAGCGGCCCCTGTAAACGAACGACATCTTCATAAAGCTGCCAGACCGCAAGATCCACCTCCCGGTCATGCGCGTCGATCAGCAATGGCCGGCCGGCGTCGTCCCGGTCAGGCGCATGACCGCCAAGATGTATTTCGCCGACCACAGCCATCGGGAAGGCGGCAAGATAATCTCTCGCGGATCTCTCGTGGTTTGTGCAGGACACATGCACGTTGTTGATGTCGAGCAACAGGCCGCAGCCGGTCCGGCGCGCGATCTCGCTCAGAAAATCCAGTTCACTCATCGTGCTCTGTGCAAAGGCGACGTAAGTCGATGGATTTTCCAGAAGCATCTGCCGTCCGACGGTCTCCTGCACTTCATCTATGTGATCGCACACACGGTTCAGCGTGGCTTCGTCATAGGGCACCGGCAACAGGTCGTTGAAATAAGTCGTGTCGTGCGTCGACCAGGCCAGATGCTCGGAAAACAGTCCCGGTTCATATCGCTTGTTCAGGTCTGACAAGCGCCGCAGGTGATCCTTGTCCAGAGGCTGTTCACCGCCGATCGAAAGACCGACACCATGTAGAGACAGGGGATACCGCTCGCGGATTGCCTCCAGTTGCCGGTGCGGCGGACCGCCGGCCCCCATGTAGTTTTCGGCATGAACTTCAAAAAAACCGATATCCGCGGATGTTTCCAGAATAGCCGCGACATGCTCCGGCTTCAGACCGGCTCCGGCGCGCGCCGGAATGGCCGCCTCGCAGCGCTGTACCGGGTTTGATCGGGTATCGGAAACCATGGAGCCCTCCGGGTGGAAAAAGTTTTGTCAGGCAGGCACACTGGCTGAGGACATCTTCAGACTGGAATGACTGAAGCACCATGGCTCATGACTTTGAAAGGGCTGGCACCCTGCCCGCCTCGGCACCAAGTGCGGGATAAGCAGGTGCCTGCCTGACCAGATTGCCGCAGTTGCGGCCGTTTGAAGCCTATCAGGCTTCCGGCAGGTCGCGCGTAAGTTCGGTCAGAGAGCCGTGACGGCCACCAGGAACATCCATCGTCACGCAGGTGCCCTTCGGGACGAGGGTCCAGGCGTTGCCCTGATAGTCGACGGTCGATGTACCGGCGCAAGTCGTACCTGCACCCGCCTTGCAGTCGTTTTGACCTTTCAAGGACACACCATAGCATTTTTCCTTGGCCTGGGCGTGGGCCGGAACGGTTGACGACAGACCCGCAACCGCGGTTGCCACCGCACCGGCAACAATAGCTGCAGACATGGCCTTATGCTTCATCTCGATCTCCTCTCGTCGTTGAAAAATCACTGCGTACCGGCGTTTTTGCTGGGCCGCCAGTCACCCACCGTAGATGACCCTATTGAAGATAAATAGGAAATCAAACGCATGTGACTGTTTTGCGAGCATAACTGCACAAAGTTTAACAAACGCAAGATTCTTACATATTTATCGTCGGTTTTGACCTTTCCGGACGATTGGCACTTTTCGCGCGAAACAATTATAATGCGGCGACGCAGAAACACTCTTGCTCACGACGGCGAAATCTGTCATGTTCGCGCCGCTTGGAATAGGACAGGTATGCTGTCCCAATTATCGCCATGCCCAAAACGGCCCGGACAGGGCGCAGGACAAAAAGGCATCGGTGATAGCCAGGCTGACCACTGGGCGGATCCGGGGAGGATCCGCAAGGAAGCGAGACGGAACGTTTCGGCAGCGGAGGACCGCTGCGTCAATGCGGCGGTTTGCTTTGATAAACGGCCGTGGTTAATACAACAACAGAGCCGGGGCAGGAAAGCCAGGGTTCGCCGGACCGCATTCTTGATGGAATGCGACCCGAACGGAACCGGACGCTCCCAGCCACGGCGGCACTGGGGTCAACAGTGAGGGCGCACATGACGAAGATAGAGCTGACGACGAGCACAGCCATGCAAGCTGGGAGCGTGGACATGAAGACCACCGCAACCACTACACTTGCGGAACGACTGAGCACGGCCGCCGACAAAGGGCTCTATAATCCGTCGCGCGAACACGACGCCTGCGGTGTCGGCTTTGTCGCCCACATGAAAGGCGAGAAGTCCCACAAGATTATTGCCGACGGTCTGCAGGTTCTTGAAAACCTCACGCACCGCGGCGCGGTTGGTGCCGACCCGTTGATGGGCGATGGCGCAGGCATGCTGGTGCAGATCCCGCACGCGTTCTTTGCAGAAGAACTGGCGAACGCCGGCACACCGCTTCCCGATGCCGGTGAATATGGTGTCGGTTTCATCTTCATGCCGCAGGACGATGAGCTGCGCGCCAAGTGCGAAGCCATCGTCGAGCGTGTCATTGAAGACGAAGGCAAGGAACTGATCGGCTGGCGTGACGTGCCCGTCGACAATTCATCGCTTTCCAAGGCGCCGGACATTGCTGCCACCGAACCGGTTTCCCGTCAGGTCTTCATCCGCAAGACCGGCGGTGAGGCAGATGCCTTCGAACGCCGCCTTTATGTACTGCGCAAGGTCATCTCGAACCGTGTGCGTGCCGAAACCGATGCGGTTTCAAAAGGCTTTTATATCGTTTCAATGTCCAGCCGGACCATTGTCTACAAAGGCATGTTCCTCGCCTATCAGCTCGGGGCCTATTACGCCGACCTGAAGGACGAGCGCTTTTCGTCGGCCCTGGCCCTTGTCCACCAGCGTTTTTCCACCAACACGTTCCCGTCCTGGGATCTGTCGCACCCCTACCGTATGGTTGCGCACAACGGTGAGATCAACACGCTGCGCGGCAACGTCAACTGGATGGCGGCGCGTCAGGCGTCCGTATCGTCGGCGCTGCTCGGGGACGACATCTCCAAGCTCTGGCCGATTTCCTATGAAGGCCAGTCGGACACCGCCTGCTTCGACAACGCCCTCGAGTTCCTGGTCATGGGTGGTTATTCGCTCGCCCATGCGGCCATGATGCTGATCCCGGAAGCCTGGGCCGGCAACCCGCTGATGGACGACAACCGTCGTGCCTTCTACGAATACCATGCTGCCCTGATGGAGCCGTGGGACGGCCCGGCAGCCGTTGCCTTCACCGATGGCCGCCAGATCGGCGCAACGCTGGACCGGAACGGCCTGCGTCCTGCCCGCTACATCGTCACCGACGACGACTTCGTCATCATGTCTTCCGAAGTTGGCGTCCTGCCGGTCGAAGAAGAGCGCATTGTCCAGAAATGGCGTCTGCAGCCGGGCAAGATGCTGCTGATCGACATGGACGAAGGCCGGATCGTTTCCGACGACGAAATCAAGCGGCAGCTTTCCACGGCCAACCCGTACAAGGACTGGCTGCACCGGTCCCAGATCGTACTGGAAGACCTTCCGGGCGTGCGCCAGCGCGCGCCGGTAGCCGGTGAAAGCCTTCTCGACCGCCAGCAGGCCTTCGGCTACACGGAAGAAGACATCAAGCTTCTGATGACCCCGATGGCAACCGTCGGCCAGGAAGCCATCGGCTCCATGGGCACGGACACGCCGATTTCAGCGCTCTCCGACAAGTCCAAGCTGCTTTACACCTATTTCAAGCAGAACTTCGCCCAGGTCACCAACCCGCCGATCGACCCGATCCGCGAGGAGCTGGTGATGAGCCTTGTCTCCTTCATCGGCCCGCGTCCGAACATCTTCGACCTTGAAGGCCTGTCGACCTCCAAGCGGCTGGAAGTGCGCCAGCCGATCCTCACCAACGAGGACCTGGAGAAGATCCGCGCGATCGGCGACATCGCAGACAACCAGTTCTCCGCCAAGACACTGGACATCACCTACAATTCCGAAAAAGGCGCTGTCGGTATGGAAGGCGCTCTCGACGAATTGTGCGAGCGCGCCGAAAAAGCGGTTCTGGACGGATACAACATCATCATCCTGTCCGATCGTCTGATCAGCCGGTCACGCATCGCGATCCCCGCGCTGCTGGCAACCGCTGCCGTGCATCATCACCTCATCCGCAAGGGTCTGAGAACCTCTGTTGGCCTGGTGGTGGAAACCGGTGAAGCGCGCGAAGTCCACCATTTCTGTGTTCTGGCCGGCTATGGCGCGGAAGCGATCAACCCTTATCTCGCGTTTGAAACGCTGCTTTCCATGCATATGGAAATGGACTTCCCGGAGGAAGTCGATCAGGACGAAGTCGTCTACCGCTACATCAAGTCCATCGACAAGGGCATCCTCAAGGTCATGTCCAAGATGGGCATCTCGACCTACCAGTCCTATTGCGGCGCGCAGATTTTCGACGCTGTCGGCCTCGGCTCGTCCTTCGTGAAGAAGTACTTCTTCGGCACGGCAACCATGATCGAAGGCATCGGCCTTGCCGAAGTCGCCGATGAAACCGTTCTGCGCCACGAGCAGGCCTTCGGTGACGTCGCCATCCTGCGCCGCTCGCTGGAAGTTGGCGGTGAATACGCTTACCGGACCCGTGGTGAAAGCCACATGTGGACCCCGGACTCCGTCGCGCTGCTGCAGCATGCAGTGCGCGCGAAGCTCCCGGACACCTATCGCGCCTTCGCCAAGGAAGTGAACGAAAAGAGCGGACGCTACGCGATCCGCGGCCTGTTCCGGATCAAGTCCGCGGACGAAATCGGCCGCTCGCCGATCGCGCTCGACCAGGTGGAACCGGCAGAAGCCATCGTCAAGCGCTTCGTCACCGGCGCCATGTCCTTCGGCTCGATTTCGCGTGAAGCTCACACGACCCTGGCAATCGCCATGAACCAGATCGGCGGCAAGTCGAACACCGGTGAAGGCGGCGAAGAGCCGGAGCGCTTCAATCCGCTGCCGGACGGCTCGTCCAACCCGCAGCGCTCTGCCATCAAGCAGGTTGCTTCCGGCCGCTTCGGCGTGACCACGGAATATCTGGTCAACTCCGACATGATCCAGATTAAGGTTGCCCAGGGTGCAAAGCCCGGCGAAGGCGGCCAGTTGCCGGGTCACAAGGTGGATGCGGTGATCGCCAAGGTGCGTCACTCGACCCCGGGCGTCGGCCTGATTTCGCCCCCGCCGCACCATGACATCTACTCCATCGAAGATCTGGCGCAGCTGATCTACGACCTGAAAAACGTCAACCCGGAAGCCGATATCTCGGTCAAGCTGGTGTCGGAAGTGGGTGTCGGAACGGTTGCTGCCGGCGTTGCCAAGGCACGCGCCGACCACATCACGATTTCCGGTTACGACGGCGGCACCGGTGCATCACCGCTGACCTCGATCAAACACGCCGGCTCTCCCTGGGAAATCGGCCTTGCCGAAACCCAGCAGACCCTGGTGCTGAACGGACTGCGCTCGCGCATCGCCCTTCAGGTCGACGGCGGCATCCGCACAGGCCGGGACGTCATCATCGGTGCGCTTCTTGGTGCCGACGAATTCGGCTTCTCGACCGCTCCGCTGATTGCCGCGGGCTGCCTGATGATGCGCAAGTGCCATCTCAACACCTGCCCGGTCGGCATCGCCACCCAGGACCCGGTCCTGCGCAAGCGCTTCAAGGGCACCCCGGAACACGTCATCAACTACTTCTTCTTCGTCGCCGAAGAAGTGCGCGAGCTGATGGCCAACCTCGGCTTCAAAACGATGGAAGACATGATCGGCCGGTCCGACTTCCTCGACAAGGAAGCCGCAATCGATCATTGGAAGGCCAAGGGTCTCGATTTCTCCCGTATTTTCTTCCAGCCGGAAGCAAAACCGGAAGAGACCCGCTGGACCACGCGTCAGGATCACCCGATCCACGACATCCTGGACCGTCGCCTGATTGCCGCTTCCAAGCCGGCCCTGGACAGCAAGGAACCGACAATTGTCGACGAGACGATCTGTTCCGTTGACCGGTCGGTTGGTGCCATGCTCTCCGGTGAAATCGCCAAGCGGTACGGCAACAAGGGCCTTAAACACCCCGACACCCTGAAGATCAATCTGAAGGGCACGGCAGGCCAGGCGTTCGGCGCCTTCGTCGCCCGCGGCGTCACCATTGATCTTGTCGGCGATGCCAACGACTATGTCGGCAAGGGTCTTGCCGGTGGCAAGCTGATCGTCCGCCCGCCGGAGAACACCCGGATCGTGCCGGAAAACTCGATCATTGTCGGCAACACGGTGCTCTACGGCGCAACCGAAGGTGAATGCTACTTCCGCGGTGTTGCCGGGGAACGCTTTGCAGTTCGCAACTCCGGCGCTGTTGCCGTTGTCGAAGGCGTGGGTGACCACGGCTGCGAATACATGACCGGCGGCGTCGTCGTCGTGATCGGCCAGACCGGACGCAACTTCGCGGCCGGCATGTCCGGCGGCATTGCCTATGTGCTCGATGAAGACGGCACATTCGGCTCCCGCTGCAACCTGGCCATGGTCGAACTGGAACCGGTGACCGAAGAAGACGATCTTCTGGAGAAGCTGCACCACCATGGTGGCGATATCGAGCACAAGGGCCGCGTGGACCTTTCCTGCGACATGACCCGTCATGACGATGAGCGCCTGCGCCAGATGCTGACGAAACATCTGGAACTGACCGGCTCGACAAAGGCCGAGGCAATCCTCGACAACTGGACCCAGTACCGGCCCAAGTTCGTCAAGGTGATGCCGGTCGAATACCGCCGGGCCCTGCGCGAAATGGAAGAACAGCGCCTCGGCATGGTCGCCGCCGAATAATCCGGCCAAACGCACGAACTGGCTCTCGGCCGCATGACGCGGCCGATTGCAGCCACCCTGGACAGACGCATGAAATTTTGAGGAGGTCGCCTTGGGCAAGGTAACCGGTTTTATGGAAATCGATCGGCAGGAACAGAAGTATCAGCCTGCCTCTGACCGTATTCGCCATTTCCGCGAGTTCACCATTCCGCTGAACGACCAGGACGTCACCAATCAGGCGGCCCGCTGCATGGATTGCGGTATTCCGTTCTGCCATGGCCCGACCGGTTGTCCGGTCAACAACCAGATCCCGGACTGGAACGATCTGGTCTACCAGGGTGACTGGGACTACGCGCTCAAGAACCTGCATTCCACCAACAACTTTCCCGAGTTCACCGGGCGCATCTGCCCGGCTCCTTGCGAGGAAGCCTGCACGCTGAACCTGGAAGACATTCCGGTCAACATCAAGAGCGTGGAACAGGCGATTGCCGACAAGGGTTGGGAAGAAGGCTGGATCGTACCGGAGCTGTCCGCGACCAAGACCGGCAAGGCAGTGGCGATCATCGGCTCCGGCCCCGCAGGCATGGCGGCCGCCCAGCAGCTCGCCCGCGCTGGTCACACCGTGCATGTCTATGAGCGTGAGCCGAAGGCCGGTGGCCTGCTGCGCTACGGCATTCCCGACTTCAAGATGGAAAAGCACTACATCGACCGCCGCGTGAAGCAGATGGAAGCTGAAGGCGTGACGTTCCATTACGGCGTCAATGTCGGTGTAACCGTTGCCCTGGAAGAACTGGCCGAGCGTCACGACGCGGTTATCCTGTGCGCAGGTGCCGAACGTCCGCGTGATCCGGGTGTCTCCGGCATGGAACTGGAAGGCTGCCATTGGGCGATGCCGTACCTGGTCCAGCAGAACCGCCGGGTCGGCGGTGAGCCGGAAGGCGACGAGGCCCCGATCTGGGCCGGTGGCAAGCATGTCGTCGTCATCGGCGGCGGCGACACCGCGTCCGACTGCGTCGGCACCGCATTCCGTCAGGGAGCCCTGTCGGTGACGCAGCTCGACATTCGCCCGATCCCGCCGCTGAAGGAAGACAAGCTGGCGATCTGGCCGTACTGGCCGACCAAGTTCCGCACCTCGTCGTCGCAGGCCGAAGGCGCTGAGCGTGAGTTTTCTGCCGCAACGCTTGCCCTTGTCGGCGAAGACGGCAAGGTTACCGGCGTCAAATGCGCCCGCGTGGATGAAAAGCGCCGCCCGATTGAAGGTACCGAATTCATCCTGCGCGCAGACCTCGTTCTGGCGGCTATAGGCTTTTCCGGCCCGCTGCTGGAAACCTACATCGCCGAAGCCGGCGACAAGCTTGAGCTGGATGGCCGCACCAACGTCAAGGCCAACACCGACGATTACAAGACCAGCCTGGACAAGGTCTATGCTGCCGGCGACGTGCGCAAGGGTCAGTCCCTGGTTGTCTGGGCAATCCGCGAAGGCCGTCAGGCAGCGCGCGCTGTTGACGAGTTCCTGACCGGCTCTACCGACCTGCCGCGCTGAACTCTACATCCGGAAATGAAAAAACCCCGCCGGCAAACGCCTGCGGGGTTTTGTGTTTTTCGAACCTATTTCAAAGGGTCATTGCGATCCCGGACGCACAGTCACAGAAACGCGGCCTTGCGCATCCTGGCTGGCTGCTGAACTCAAGCTCTCACGCAAATCGGCACTTGTAGGGGCAAACACTTCCTCAACAGCGGCAGCCGGCGCAGACACTGCAACGGCAGGCATCCGTGGATCGTCCACCCGTCCCTGCATGGGTGGCAAGGGCTCGCCCTTCACAAAGAAACGATAGGTCCTGCTGGCCGAATTGATCTCTTCTTCATCCTCACCACCCAGAAGCAGTGCTTCGGGCGACGTCGTACGTCCGGTCAGGACGATGAAGTTCGGATCATCCTCCACGCCTTCGAAAGCCAGCCCGCCATAGCCTCCGAGCAGGCGGGACAGTTCGCGTTCCACGAAGAATGCGACTTTCCGATAGCCCGCCCATGTGAAATCGATCTTGTCGTTCGTCCGCAGACGCGTGTTCTTGCCGTCGACATCGGGTCCGTAAGAGGAAAAGCTGCCGTCTTCAGCCAGGAAGATATCCCATATGTCGACATAGCGGACCCGCCTGTCCTCCGACGCGCCCTGGAAGATCGAGTTGAGCTGCGTGAAATCCGCGTTCACCAGTTCGTCGCCCGTGGGCGGCAGGCCGGCCCACACAAGCGGTTTCTTTTCCTGTCGCACCACACGCACAAGCCCGTCGACCTTCCTGCGGTAGCTCTCCAGCCACTCTGCAGTCATGAATTCAACAGGCGGTTCACCGGAAAAGGATTTACCCAGATCCTGCCGGCCGATCATCACCACAACGGCCTGAACGTCCGCCCCCCGGATCCTGGAAACCACCTGCGTCGCCCAGTCCGGCGAACCTTCCCCGACAAAGCCTTCCTTGTCCTCGGTAATGGCTTCGACACGGATCTGTGGTTTTTGCGCAAGTGTGTATTTCAACCCGTCGGCGACACCGCGTGCCATGCGGTCTCCAACGACCAGGATCAGGCCGGCATTGGGGTCCTTTTCGAGAACGTCGAATTTGGGCGGTGCACCCGCGGGCCGGGAAACCCGCGGCTTCTGCTGTGTCTTTTGCGGCTGCTTTCTGCGCTTCTCGCCCCCACCGCCAAACAGCCGCTGCAATGGAGCAAACGGATTGAACCCCCGGAAGGGCCCGTTCTGCGCAACCACGATTTCACCGCGCTGCGCGTTCTGTGCGGCAGAGAGTCCGGCAGAGCAGGCAACAAGCGCAAGGCCAAGGCATACGACAACCCGAAGCGAGGCGGCGCGTGTCCCCTTCCCTTCCCGTTGCCGTGTCTGAACTCTCACGCTGTGCTCCTGCTGCAGCTGCACTGCGCCCAGTTTAGCCGTCCAGCTTCAGGCGTGCCAGCAAAACAATGGATGCATAACCGTCGGGAACCATGCCACGTGAGCGCTGGTAGGCTCGGATACCCTTTCGGGTAGCAGGTCCAATCCTGCCGTCCGCCGTACCGACAGAAAATCCACGCTGGTTCAAAAGCGCCTGCAATTCCGCGGTTTCAGAGCGATTGAGCGGAAGGTGCTCGCGCGACCAGTCGCCCTCGATCGGTCCGCCGCCAATGATCCGGTCGGCAAGATGGCCGACGGCAAGCGCATAGGCAGTCGCGTTGTTGTAACGCTTGATCACGTAGAAGTTCTTCAGCATCAGAAACGCCGGTCCGCTTGCTCCGGCAGGCAGAACCAGGATGGCGTTGTCGGACGGCCGCGGAAAATCCTTGCCGTTTGACCGGCGAATTCCGTATCGCCCCCATTCGCCTAGCGTCAGCGTCTTTTCGCCATCGGCCATGTGATAGTCGAAGCCGCTGGGCAAGGCTACCTCGTATCCCCAGGTCTTGCCTGTCTGCCAGCCGTGCTTTTGCAGATAGGCAGCGGTTGAGGCGAGTGCATCGGGTATGGACGTCCAGATATCCCGGCGGCCGTCACCGTCATAGTCGGCTGCATAGGCCTTCCAGCTGGAGGGCATGAACTGGGTGTGTCCCATGGCGCCGGCCCAGGAACCTTCCATGTCCTGGAAACGCACATGACCTGCCTGGACGATCGCCAGCGCGGTAACAAGTTCCTTTTCCCAGAAGCTCTTCCGGCGCGGCGCCGCATAGGCCAGCGTCGCCAGTGCCTGGATTACGTTATGACGCCCCATGAAGCCGCCATAGTTGGTTTCCATGCCCCAGATCGCCAGGACAGCTTCACGATCGACGCCGTAGCGGTTTTCGATGACCGCAAGAACCTGGCTGTACTCCTTCAGCATCTCGCGGCCTTTTTCGACCCGCGTGTCTGAAACGGCGCTATCGAGATAATCCCAGATCGGTTTCACGAACTCGGATTGCTTGCTCATCAGGCGCAAGGTGTCATCGTCCGGCTGCATGCCGGTGAAGACCGCGTTGTAGGTCTGGGAAGAAATGCCGGCTGCCCTGGCCGTCGGCCAGAAGCCGGAAACGAACTGGCTGAACCCCTGATCGGCCTGTGCCGGCACCGAAACGGCCAGCAAAGTGCCCGTCGCCGCGGCAGTCAAAAGCAGCCGGCGCCCGAGGGTTCTCAGTCTTCCTGAAAAGGGCAATATGGTTTTCACGTTCGCAGTCAGCTGCGCAAGGTTCCGCATCAGGGCCTCCTCGATGCCCAGGTCCGTAAGTTTCTGCCCCCGCCCCATGAATGATGTTGATTTGGTTACCGTGACGTTAATGCCGCAATCTAAACCCGGCTTCAACAGCGTTTTCGGAATAGTCGTTCCCCTGCTGGGAACTGTCGAAACGACGATGGGTATAATCCGCCGTTACCGCAATGTTCTTCGTCACAGCGAAGGTCAGACCACCAAACCCTGTCAGGGTACGCTCTTCGATCGAAACACCTTCATAGGTCCGGTAACTGTAACCGACACCGGTCTCGCCCACCAGACGATCACTGAAGGCATGAGCAAGGCGCAGGTCGCCGGAGTAGATGATCGAACCGCTGGCACCGTCGATATCGGTCGCCTCGAAGGAGGTGCCAAGACCAGCGGTAACCGTCGTCAGGCGGCTTGGCGACCAGACCAGGGAGGCGTCGGCAATCAGGCCTGACAGGTTTTTAAGCCTGTCATCCTCAATGTCCTCGATCCGCCACCCCGCACCGAGTTCCCCGGTAAGTTTGGGGCCGGATGCGATGGTGACACCACCCATGACCTGATAGCCATTGGCATTTCGTTTTTCGCACAAGGCATCGCTACAGGTATCGTCATAGCGCCGCAGAAGCAGCGCCCCCTCGACGAACGGAGAAAACACGCTGCCGGTATTGCCGTCCAGCCGCAGGCTGGCAGAGTAGAGCGTGTTGTTGCGTCCGGATTCCGGTCCGCTTTCCGACGTATAGAAATTCCGGTCGACGCCGAGCGAAGCTGTTGCGGCAACGATGCCGACTGCGCGCGTACCACTAAGGCTTCCCGAAAGTTCGTGATCGTAGTCGGTCCCGGAAGCCGATTCTGCGCTGCCGTCGTCCTCCTGGCTGAGCGTGTAGGATATACTGGTCGTGACCTGTGTCGCTTCGCTGATGTCGAGCCGCAGGTTTGCCGCCGCAAAGACATTCGCCTCGTTGTCGTCGGTATCACCGGGATATCCGGTGAAGGAACCGCGCAGCGACGTGTCCAGCTGATGGCGTGACCAGTTCGAGTTCAGCGAAACATCGGGAGAAATCCGGTAGAACTTGCCAGAGGTTCCGTCTGCCGCCTGTGACCGGTTATCGGTCCAACCTGTCGATACGGTCAGTTGGGGCGTCAGCGTGAAGGACCCGAGCCGGATCCCCTCTGCTGCATCGAAGGTCGTATCTCCGCCAAAAACGCTGTCATCGATACCGCTGTCCGATAGAGGAACCGCCCTGTCGACAGCTGCAATCCTGTCGGCAAATGGCCTGACAGGAGTGGCTCTGCCATTGGTTCCAAGGCCGCTCGACCCAGTTTCCGCTGTTGCCGAATTCAGTGTCGAACGAAGGGAAAAGACATTTGCCTGCGTAGGATTGCGGTCTGCCGCCTGGGCTGCCTGATCGGAAGGGTCTGCTGATTCTTGCGCCCCGCCTGGGTCGTCCGATCCACGCAAATCGTCGAGCGTCGTTTGTGCAGCCGCGGAAACGGCCTGCAAAACGGCAAGAAAAGTGATCAGAGGCAGAAAGCTGCGCATGAATTCCGGGACCAGTCGACGTGGAATGTCCGGTCCAACCTGACGAATGATGGTTAATCCTTCGTTTCTTTTTCGCAATTTGGAAGGTTACACAAAGTTACATAAAGTCACCTGATCTAATGCATTTAATAGATCACGGGTTCTTGATCCCCGTCGGCGACTGGCATAGAGCTAGGCGATCCTAAATAAAAAAAGAATTATGTTCATGACCACCGTTCTGCGCGACCCGGTTTCCGAAGAAAATACAGACATGACGTCCCTGTGCCTCGTCTCCGCAGAGCGGACCCTGGAAACGGAAATTGCCGGCCTGAGTGCCGTTCGCGCAGCGCTGAAGAACGGACTTGCCATCCCGTTCCAGAAGACCTTCGATCTCATTCAAAAGAGCAAGGGACGCGTTGTCATCACCGGCATCGGCAAGAGTGGTCATATCGGCACCAAGATCGCAGCAAGCCTTGCGTCAACGGGAACGCCGTCTTTCTTCGTTCATGCCAGTGAAGCCAGTCACGGCGACCTGGGCATGATCACCGAAGACGACGTCGTGATCGCCCTGTCCTGGTCGGGTGAAACTCAGGAACTGGCAGGCATCGTCAGCTACACCCGTCGCTTCAAGGTGCCCTTGATCGCGATCACCTCGCGCAAGGACAGCACCCTCGGCCGTGCAGCTGATATCGTCATGAACCTGCCTGCTGTCACCGAGGCCTGCCCGCATGGCCTCGCCCCGACAACCTCCGCCCTCATTCAGCTGGCCGTCGGTGATGCACTCGCTGTGGCTCTTCTGGAAGGACGTGGGTTTACCGCGCAGGACTTCCGTGTGTTCCACCCGGGCGGCCGCCTGGGCGCCAGCCTGAAAACGGCCAAGGACATCATGCACACCGGCGAACGCATGCCGCTGGTGTCCGCAAACACCTCGATGAGCGAAGGCATCGTCCTGATGACCCAGCGCGGCTTCGGTGTGCTGGGTGTCGTCGACGAACTGAAACAGTTGATCGGCATCATCACCGACGGTGACTTGCGCCGCCATGTATCGTCAAATCTCCTGGCAAAATCTGCCGGTGAAATCATGACGCGTGCTCCAAAGACCGTTTCTCCGGACACATTGTCGGCTTCAATTCTTGAATTGGCCAACAGCCTGTCGATCACCTCCGTGTTCGTGATCGAGGACGGTCGCCCCGTCGGTATTGTCCATCTGCACGATCTTCTTCGCATCGGCGCAGCCTGATCTTTCACCGAAGCAGGCAATATTGCCTCACGGGGTCGAAAAAGTTTCTTTTCCGGCCGGCAAGTGGCGCGTCATTAGGATTTGATTAGCCATAAGCCTCTTACACTGCCCCGAAGTTTCATCGGCTTGACGCCGCAGACCTTGGTGTGTGTACAGAATGGATCTGGCGACATTAATCGGCATTGTGGGTGCCTTTGGCATCGTGACGACCGCTATTTTTCTTGGTGGCAGTTTCGGTCAGTTTATTGACGTGCCGTCGGTCCTCATCGTGGTCGGCGGCGGTCTCGCCGCCACACTGATCCGCTTCCAGCTTACCGACATCGCCACTGCTTTCGTTACGGGCTTCAAGGTTGCGCTTGCGGGCAAGAACGCAAGCCCTCGCGACCTGATTACCGAAATCAGCAACCTGGGTGAAATTGTCCGCAAGTCCGGCCCGCTTGGCCTGGAGAACGTGGACGTCTCCGATCCGGTCCTTGCCAAGGGTGTGCAATATATTGCGGACGGCTATGAGCTGGAATTCATCAAGGAATCGATGGAACGCGAGCGCGACCTGCAGCTTTCCCGGCTCGCGGAAGGCAAGCGCGTTTTCAAGGCACTTGGCGATTCCGCTCCCGCCTTCGGCATGATCGGGACACTGGTCGGCCTGGTGCAGATGCTTGCCAACATGGACGACCCTGCGGCAATCGGGCCTTCCATGGCCGTCGCCCTTCTGACGACCCTGTACGGCGCGTTGATCTCCAACATCCTTTGTCTGCCTCTGGTGGACAAGCTGGATGCGAAATTCGACGTCGACGATCTCAACCAGACGCTGATCATCGACGGTGTTTGCCAGATCCGCGAATCCAAGAGCCCGGCCTTGATCAAGGAAATGCTGATTGCATACCTGCCGGACAAATTGCGCGCCGAACTGGCGGACGCGGCCTAGAGCAGGAAGCGTTCAGATGAACCCGGGCAGATTGTTCGCCAACCCTGGAAGCGATTGGTAAGGGCTCAATCGCAATCGATCGTACCAAGTCTGATCCGGAACTGACAAAAGAGCGACCACAGCGCGATGGCAAAGAAACAGAAACCTCAAGGCGGCGGCGGCGCACCGGACTGGCTGGTGACCTTTGCCGATCTGATGTCCCTGCTCGTCTGCTTCTTCGTTCTGATCATTTCCTTTTCCATTCAGGACAAGGAAAAGCTTCAGGTGGTCGCCGGCTCCATGCGCGAAGCCTTCGGTGTGAAGGACACGTCCCGCAAGACCGGTATCATCGAGGTCGAGGGCATTCCGATCCGCGACTACATGAAGGATATCAGCCAGGTCGAACAGGAGATGGATTCCGACTTCTCCCAGGTGCGCCATGAACAGCGGCGCAAACAGGGTCCGGAAGCCAACACGCACGACACGCTGGAAGCCGATATCGAAAAACCGCGGCAATTTGCGACGGCTGCCGCCTCGCTGCGCCAGGCCTGGCAGGAGATGCCGGAAATCACCGAGATTTCCAGCAACATCATTCTGGAAGAATCCGAGGACGGACTGAACATCATGCTCGTCGATCAGGACGGGCGCTCAATGTTCCGGGAAGGCTCGAAGTATCCTTACGAGACCACCCGCCGCCTGATCGCCAAGATGGCACCTGTGCTGTCGCAGATGCCAAATCGCATCGAGATTACAGGTCACACGACTGCTGGCCGACAGTCCATCGATCCAAGCTATACCGGCTGGGAGCTGTCCAGCGAACGCGCCAATGTCGCCCGGCAGATCCTGTCCGAATACGGCGTGCCGGATAATCAGTTCTACTCAGTGGTTGGCAAGGCCGACACCGAACCGCTGTTCCCCAACGACCCCTACTTGGCGGCAAACCGCAGGATCGGCATTCTGCTCAAGGCTGAAGAACCGCCGCTGCCGGCCGGCCACAAACTTTAGTCCCGTACGGCAAGAGCCCCCCTGCAAGGGAAACGCGTACGATGCCGGTGAGATCTAGCTGACCCGCGAGACCACCAGCCGCGCCCCGTCAATTGCCTCGACACGAACTTTCGTGCCGGCCGGCATGTCCGGTCCGGTAATGCGCCAGATCGTGTCATCGATGGACAGGTTTCCGGCGCCCTCGTTCAAGGGCGCGGCAAGGGTGAATTCTCGGCCGACATAACGACTTCCGCGCTGGTTGAGCCCCGGATCGCCCTTCTCCGACGCAAGCTTCTGCATCAGCCGACGTCCGATCAGCAGGCTGACGAGTGACAGCACGAGGAACAGCCCAACATCCACCTGCCAGGCGAAATCGAACAACAGAGCCACGACACCGACGACAAGCGCCGACAGGCCAAACCAGAGAAAAATCGTGCCGGGCGCCAGGATCTCGAGTCCCAGCAGCAGAAGCCCCAGAACGAACCAGCTCCAGGCCCCGAGGGCAGCGATCGTGCTTTCAATCAGGCTCACCGGTTCTCGTCTCCTTCATCGCTGCGGGTATTGGGAATGCGGGAAGAAGACCGGCTTGAAGAGCCGTCGTCACCGAACGCTTCCTTGGCAATGGCACCGATACCGCTCAGGGACCCCAGCAGCGACGTCGCTTCCATCGGGAGGATGAGTGTCTTCTGATTGCGCGAGGTCGCCAGTTCCTTGAAGGCTTCGACGTATTTGTTGGCGACGAAGTAGTTGATCGCCTGAACGTCACCGGCGGCAATAGCCGCACTCACCAGCTGCGTTGCCTTGGCTTCCGCTTCCGCCTCGCGTTCGCGAGCTTCCGCATCACGGAACGCGGATTCGCGGCGGCCTTCGGCCTCCAGGATAAGCGACTGCTTCTGGCCTTCGGCTTTCAGGATTTCCGATTGGCGCTTGCCTTCGGCCTCGAGAATGTAGGCACGCTTCTCGCGTTCCGCCTTCATCTGGCGGGCCATGGCATCCACCAGATCGCGCGGCGGATTGATATCCTTTATCTCTATACGGGTGATCTTGATGCCCCATGGCTCTGCAGCCGCATCGACGACGCGCAGGATCTGGGCATTGATTTCATCGCGGTTGGACAGAAGGTTGTCGAGATCCATCGACCCCATCACCGAGCGGATGTTGGTCATGGTCAGGTTCAAAATAGCGTTCTGAAGACCAAGCACTTCGTAGGCAGCACGGGCAGCATCGAGCACCTGGTAGAAGGTTACGCCGTCCGCGCTCACCGTCGCATTGTCGCGGGTGATCACTTCCTGTGTCGGCACGTCCAGCACCTGCTCCATCATGTTGAGCTTGTGGCCGACCCTGTCGATGAACGGAATGATGAAATTCAGGCCCGGTGTCAGCGTCTTCCGGTATTTTCCAAAACGTTCGATCGTATAATTGTAGCCTTGCGGCACCGTCTTTACGCCGGCGAAAAAGACCAGAATGACCAGCACGACAAGGCCGATCAGGAAAATGTCAAATCCCGCGATTGGCATATACGTCTCCCGTAATTTTCTAAAATAGCACCGTCACTATGCGCCGAATACCAGAGCGTTTCCAGCGTATTCGCGGCGTTGAGCCTATACGGACACACGTCCGCTAGCCCCGTTCGCACAAACACTTAAGGCGCTCGTGAAACAGTGCCGTGACTTATGGGCAGTATCGCGAAATTTTACGAGTATTTTCCACCGGCAAGGTTAAACGCCTGTGGATTTGCGGCTGGTCAGATCCAGCCGCCAAGTTCCCGCCGCACGATATGGGACAGCACATCCATGCCAAGATCGCTGTCGTTCAGACAGGGGATATGGCTGAAATTCTCGCCGCCGCTCTCTTCGAAGATCTCCCCGGCCTCGCCGGCAATTTCCTCAAGCGTCTCAAGACAGTCTGCAACGAAACCCGGGTTCATCACCGCAACGTTTTTCACGCCGTCCTTGGCCAGCTGTTCGACGGTCTTGTCCGTGTAGGGCTGCAACCATTCTTCCGGACCGAACCGGGACTGGAAGGTCACGCGCAGTTTCTCGGCGTCCCAGCCCAGGACCTCGCGCATGAGACGGGTCGTCTTCATGCAGTGGCAGTGATAGGGATCCCCGCGTTTGAAATAGGATTGCGGAATACCGTGATAGGAGGTCAGCACCACGTCCGGCTTGAAATCGAGGCTTTCCAGATGCCGCTCAACTGATTTTGCGAGGGCGGTCACATAGACCGGGTCGTCGTGATAGGGCGGCACGGTCCGGATCGCCGGTTGCCAGCGCATCTTCAACAGCGTCTTGCAGACAACGTCATTGACGGTCGCCGTGGTGGTTGCCGAATACTGCGGATAAAGCGGGAAGATCAGGATCCGGTCGCAGCCCTCGTCCTTGAGCGCCTTCAACCTGTCCGGGATCGACGGCTGACCATAGCGCATCGCCCAGTCGATCTTCAGCTTGCCGTCCGCATCGCCCAGCATCTCGGACAGTTTGTCCGACTGGCTGCGCGTGATCGTGCGCAGAGGCGACTCGTCTTTTTCCTTGTTCCAGATCTCCTCGTAGGCCTTGCCGGACTTTCCTGGCCGGGTCATCAAAACAATGCCATAGAGGATCGGATACCAGATTGCCCGGGGCCACTCGATAACGCGCTTGTCGGACAGGAATTCGCGCAGATACCGGCGCATCGGCCAATAGTCCGTGCCGTCCGGTGTGCCCAGATTGACCAGAAGCACGCCCACCTTGCCGCTCTTGACCGAAGGATGGTCCTTCGGCAGGTCGAGTTTTCTGAATGCGGCTTCCTGGTCGGCTGCGATCGGCGCGGTCGGTTGAACGGTCATCTGCGGGATTGGTCCTAAAACGATCTGTCTGTCTGACGCCATACATAGGCCAAGCACATGCCGAGGCCAATGCGGCATTTGTCATACGCAGATTTGAGCAGGCAGATCACCGAATTTCAGGCGGAAGTGCAACAACAAAAGACCTCAAACTGAGGAGAGCCGCCAGCTTCGTCCCGTCGGATGGGCAACTTGCTCCGGAGTATGCAGCCATCTTTCGAAACAGCGCTTGCGCGCTTCTTCAGGATGAGACTGAAACTTGCATTAACTCCGGAGGCATGCCTGCGCGTTGCTCCGAGCCTCAACCGTACTCCCGTTCATCCGCAATCACCTTGCCATCATTCGGCAAACCGCCCGGAGCAACGGTCAGGACGTCCCCCTTCAGATGGGTCACTTCACGCAGTGTTTCCGCAACCCGTTCCGGCAAGCCGTTGCCGGAGGCGTCGGTTTCCACGGTCAGTGTCATGGCATCGGCCTCGCCAATGCGGCTGACGGCAAGGCGGGCCTTGCTGATTTCGGGATGGGCGGCAACGATCTGCGCGATCTGCGCCGGGTCGACGAACATGCCTTTGACCTTGGTGCGCTGATCTGCCCGTCCCATCCAGCCGGCAAGCCGCATGTTGGTGCGTCCGCAGGGCGACTGTCCGGGAATGATCTTGGACAGATCGCCGGTCGCGAAGCGGATCAGCGGATAGAGGCTGTTGAAGTTGGTGACCACCAGTTCGCCGACCTCACCATCTGCCACCGGCTCGCCGGTGCCCGGGCGCACGATCTCCACGATATAGTCCTCGTTGACGACCATGCCCTCCCTTGCCTCGCTTTCATAGGCGATGACGCCGAGGTCCGCTGTCGCGTAGCACTGTCCGACACGAATTCCGCCTGCCTCGTATTCCTCGCGCAGGGATGGAAACAATGCACCACCCGAGACCAGGGCCTTCTTGATGGAGGAGACATCCCGGCCCTGGTCCCGGCCACGATCGAGGAGGATCTTCAGATAGTCCGGCGTGCCGACGAAACCGGACGGTTTGAGCACCTCGATCGCTTCGACCTGACTGTCCGTATTGCCAACGCCGGCGGGAAACACCGTGCATCCAAGTGCAATGGCACCTTGATCCAGAATGAAGCCGCCCGGTGTCAGGTGATAGGAAAACGCATTGAGAACCACATCGCCCTTGCGGAAACCGGCTGCGAACAGAGTTCGCGCACCGTTCCAGGGATCGAGCCCGGGCGCCTGCGGTTCCCAGATAGGTCCTGGCGACATGAAAACCCTTGCAGCACCGGAAAGCTCACCTGCCAGAAATCCGCCGAAGGGCGGCTGTGCCCGCTGCTTTTCCAGAAGGTCCGACTTGCGCAGAACCGGCAGTCCCGCAAGCGCTGTCCGGTCAGTAACGCCAGCAATATCGCATCCGTCCAGATGTGCGGCCCACCCGGAGGATTTGCCTGTCGCATGGACCAGAAGATCCGGCAATCGGGCAAAAAGATCCCGTTCGCGCTGAGCGGCGTCTTGCCGCTCGCGCGCGTCAAACTGAATGTCGCTCATGGTCGTCTCCGCCTGTTTCGGCCCTGTGTCTGAAACCCCGTCAGGCCAGCCAGCGCTTCCTTCGCTTATAATGTTTGACATTCCGGAACGACCGACGGCCCTCGCCGCCAACGCCCAGATAGAATTCCTTGACGTCCTCGTTCTCGCGCAACGCCTTTGCGTCGCCGTCGAGCACAATGCGGCCGGATTCCAGAATGTAGCCGTAGGTCGCGTATTTCAGCGCCACGTTGGTGTTCTGTTCGGCAAGCAGGAAGGACACGCCTTCCTTTTGGTTGAGCTGGCGGACGATCTCGAAGATTTCCTCCACAAGCTGAGGCGCCAGCCCCATGCTCGGTTCATCCAGCAGGATCATCTTCGGTCGGCTCATCAGGGCACGGCCGATAGCGCACATCTGCTGTTCGCCGCCGGAGGTGTAACCCGCCTGACTGCCACGCCGCTCGCGCAGACGCGGAAAATAATTGTAGACCATCTCCAGGTCCGCCTTCACGGCGCTGTACCCGTCCTTGCGGGTGTAGGCGCCCGTGAGCAGGTTTTCCTCGATGGACAGGTGACCGAAACAATGCCGGCCCTCCATCACCTGGATGCATCCCCGGCGAACCAGATCGTTTGGCGACAGCGCCTGGACTTCTTCGCCATCGAAAAGGATCTTGCCCTTTGTCACTTCGCCACGTTCGGCACCAAGCAGGTTCGAAATCGCTTTCAGCGTGGTCGTCTTGCCCGCTCCATTCGCGCCGAGCAGCGCCACGATCCCGCCTTTGGGAATCGTCAGCGACACGCCCTTCAGCACCAGGATCACGTGGTCATAAATGACCTCGATATTGTTGACCGACAGGATTGTCCCGGCAGCATCCCGAGCGCCCTGCGAACCAGGCTGTTCTACATCCAGCAATGCCATTCCCTCTTCTCCCTGGTTGCTCCGCCGCACGTTATGCGGCGCGGCGGAGCGGACTGCCTATCAGTTCGGGCAGGGTTCGGTGCGCGCCGGCCACGGCGCATTCTTTTCTGCGTATTCCGCAGCGGCTGCTTCCAGCAGCGGACGGACCACATCGGTCATCGGCTCGATCCAGTCAGAAGCCTGACGCCACTTCTTGCCGTCCCACTCCTGGATGAACACCGGATGGCTGCCGGCATGGTCATCGCAGGTCACTTTCATCGGATGGGCAAAGCCCTTCAGACCGAGCTCAGCCAGACGAGCCTCGTCCAGGTTGAGAGCCTCGAGACCAAGACGCATGTCTTCGCCCGTGATGACCGTCTTGCCGGTCAGTTGCTGGGCGCTGCGGATGCCTTCCGCGATGATGACCGAGTTCAGGACGCCACGGTTATAGAGCGTGCTGCCGATCGTCTCCGCATCGGTGGAGGACTTGCCTGTATCGATGACGTGTTTCTTGATGTCATCGAGAGCCGGGAAGTCGGCGCCGACACCGGAGAAGTTCAGTGCCTTGTAGCCCTTGGCACCTTCACCACCGGCGGCAGCATCGTCGTCACCCGCGGACCACCACACACCGATGAACTTGTCCATCGGAAAGCGGATCTTGACGGCTTCCTTGACGGCGGTCGGGTTCATCGCACCCCAGCCCCACATGATCATGTAGTCCGGACGGTCGCGGCGTACGTTGAGCCACTGTGAAGACTGGTTCTGCATTTCCGCACCCGGAACCGGGTACTGCAGCAGTTCGAAGCCGTATTTTTCGGCCAGCTGCTCCAAAAGCGGCAGGGGCTCGCGGCCGTAACCGGCGTCAAGGAAGATGTAACCGATCTTCTTGCCCTTGAGGTTCTCAAGACCGCCTTCCTGCTCACCGATGTACTTGATGACCACGGAAGCGCCGTCCCAATAGGTGTCCGGCACGTTGAAGATCCACGGGAACGTGGAACCGACAGCGGCAGCCGACAGGCCGTAGCCCATCGAAAGAACCGGGATCTTGTCGACACCGGCCTTGGGGATCAGCTGAAGCGTGATACCGGTGGAATACGGGTTGTAGACCAGCGCGCCCTTGCCCTTGGTGGCTTCGTAGCACTCGACGCCTTTCTGGGCGTTGTAACCGGTTTCACACTCTTCCAGCGCCAGCTTGACGCCACCGATGCCGCCATCGCGCTCGTTCAGCATCTGCAGGTAGTCATGCATGCCGTTGGCGATATGGATGCCGGAGCCTGCGTAAGGCCCGGTCCGGTAAGTCAGGAGCGGCACATAGTTGGTATCTTGTGCCTGGACCGCAGTCGTCATGGCGCCGGAGAGACCGACCCCGAGCGCAACAGCGGTTCCCAGCGCAAATTGCTTAATGCTTTTCATATTCTCCTCCCACGCGGCATCGAAATGAATACCGCCGGACCGGTTGCGCCATTCCTCACCGGATCGGTCCATGTCCGGATGGCGGGCGAAAAGGCTGGCAGCCCCTAGTAAGGGAACGGCCAGACCCTGAGCTTCTGCTTCGCGATCTGCCAGAGCCGCGCAAAGCCATGCGGTTCGACGATCAGGAAGAAAATGATGAGAGCGCCAACGATCATGAAGGTCGCGTGCTCCACGGTCTCCGCGGCAAGGTCGATGCCGAGGAGGCCGGGTACGAATTTCAGAACAACAGGCAGGATCCAGATGAAGGCGGCTCCCATGAAGGCTCCGCCGAGGCTGCCCAGGCCGCCCAGGATCACCATGAACAGCACCTGGAAGGACAACCGGATGGAGTAGGACGACGGCTCGGCGGCATTCAGCCAGAAGAACACCATCATCGCACCGGCCACGCCGCAGATGTAGGACGACACGGCAAAGGCCATCAGCTTGGTCTGCAGCGGGCGAACGCCTATGAGTTCAGCCGCAATGTCCATGTCGCGGATCATCATCCAGGATCTGCCGATCCGGCCGCGCAGGACGTTCGCCATCAGGAAGGCGATCAGCACCGTGATACCGAGAACGATGAAGTAGCGTGCCAGCGGCGTTGCTTCCGCCCCCGTGGCGATGATGCCGAAAACTTCGCGGCGCGGCACTTCGATCGCGCCGGAGGCGTTGTAGTTGTAGAGCCACGGAATACGGATGAAGCACCATTCCAGGAAGAACTGCGCGGCGAGCGTCGTCACCGCAAGGTAAAGCCCCTTGATGCGCAGGCTCGGCAGTCCGAAGACCGCGCCGATGGCAGCCGAGAACACGCCGGACACCAGAACCATCACGATGACATTGGCATCGGGAAAGATCGACGTCAGCTTGTAGGCGGCATAGGCACCGACGCCCATGAACGCACCGGTCCCCAGGGACAACTGTCCGCAGAACCCGGTCAGGATGTTCAGCCCGATCGCCGCCAGCGAAAATACCAGGAACGGGATCATGATGGAGGTCAGGAAGAAGTCGTTGGCAAGGGCCGGAATGACTGCAAACGCCGTGATCAGAATGACGGCCAGGCCGACGCGGTCCTGGAGGATCGGGAACAGCGCCTGATCCGCCTTGTAGCTCGTCTTGAATTGGCCAGCTTCGCGATAAAACATGGGTCAGATATCCCTAGATCCGCTCGATGATACGTTCGCCGAAGAGGCCTTGTGGCCGGAACAGAAGGAAGATCAGGGCGATGATATAGGCGAGCCAGGATTCAATCCCGCCCCCGACTAGACCACCCCAGTACAGTTCGCCGATCTTCTCGCCGAAGCCGATGATCAGGCCGCCGACAATGGCACCCGGGATCGACGTGAAGCCGCCGAGGATCAGCACCGGCAACGCCTTGAACGCTACGATTTCCAGCGCGAAGGACACGTCGGACCGCGCCCCCCACATGATGCCGGTCGCCAGGGCCACGAGGCCTGCTGCGAACCAGACGATCGCCCAGATCTGGTTGAGAGAGATACCGACGGAAAGGGCGGCCTGGTGGTCGTCAGCAACGGCCCGCAAGGCCCGGCCGATCCGCGTCTTGTTGAAGAAGATGCCGAGCGCCGTCACCATCACCACCGCGATCACGGCTGCGGCAATATCGATATGCTGCAGGATCACAAGACCCCGGTCACCGAATTCGAACGCGGTCGAGCCGGTTGGAAGCCCCAGTTGCTCGGTAATCATCTGCTTGGGCTCGCCGCCGAAGACGAATTCACCGAAACCGACGAGGAAATACGTCAGGCCGATGGTCGCCATCAGAAGGATGATTTCCGGCTGGTTGACCAGGGGTCTCATGACCACCCGTTCCACTCCGTATGCCAGAACCCCCATCACGCCGATGGTCAGGATCAGTGCCAGATAGGCAGGCACACCGTTTTCGTTGAGGCCCACCAGCGTCAGGCCGGCGAACACCACCATGATGCCCTGGGCGAAGTTGAAAACGCCGGAGGCCTTGAAGATCAGCACGAAACCCAGCGCGATCAGCGCATACAGAATTCCGGCGACGAAACCTTCCCACAGGACCTGCAGGAAGAAATCCGGCATCTGGTACATCTGTACGAAGGGATCGATAAAAATGTCGTAGAGCATGGTTCGTCCCTCCTAGTGGCTCACACCGAGATAAGCGTCGATAACGGCCTGGCTGGCCTGCACTTCCTCCGGTGGCCCGTCGGCGATCTTCTTGCCGTAGTCGAGCACGACCACCCGGTCGGAGAGATCCATGACGACGCCCATGTCATGTTCGATCAGGGCGATCGTCGTGCCGAATTCCTGGTTCACGTCGATGATGAACCGGCTCATGTCTTCTTTTTCTTCAAGGTTCATACCGGCCATCGGCTCATCGAGCAGCAACAGGTCCGGCTCCATCGCCAGCGCGCGGCCAAGCTCGACCCGCTTTTGCAGCCCGTAGGGCAAGCGCCCGACAGGTGTCTTGCGGATTGCCTGAATTTCAAGGAAATCGATGATGTCCTCGACCTTGCGCCGATGTTCGATTTCCTCGCGCTCCGCGGGGCCGCGCCACAGAAGTTGCCAGAAGAAGTTCTTGTGCATCTTCAAGGTTCTGCCGGACATGATGTTGTCCAGCGTTGTCATGCCCTTGAACAGCGCCACGTTCTGGAAGGTCCGGGCAATCCCCTGGCTGGCAGCCTCGTAAGGCTTCATCTTGCGGCGCACCTGGCCCTGCCAGGTGATCGTGCCTTCCTGCGGATGATAAAATCCATTGATGACGTTGAGCATCGACGTCTTGCCGGCCCCGTTTGGACCGATGATCGCGCGGATCTCGCCCTTCTGGATGTCGAACGAAATGTCGGTGATCGCCTTCACGCCGCCGAAGGACAGCGACACGTTATCGACCCGCAGCAGCACCTCGCGCTCTGCCGGTTCCTGCGCACCATTCGGCGACAGTGTCTTGTCGGAAACGATCGCGTTCATTCGGCGGCCTCCTGTACGCCCGCTCCGGCGTCATGGGTGGACATGTCGCGGATCTCGACGGTGGCTTCGATTGCGCCCTTGCGGCCGTCTTCAAAGGTTACTTCCGTCCGCACATGCTTGGAGGTGGATCCGTCGTAAAGCGCGTCGATCAGTGGACCATAGCGCTCGGCGATGAAGCTCCGGCGAACCTTCTGCGTGCGAGTGAGCTCGCCGTCATCCGCGTCCAGCTCCTTGTGCAGGATCAGGAACCGCTTGATCTGCGCACCCGCCATCATCGGTTCACGGGCAAGATCCCGGTTCACCTGATCGACATGGCTTTCGATCATGCCGTAGACATCCGGATGCGCGGCAAGTTCCTGGTAGGAGGCATAGTTGACGTTGTTGCGTTCCGCCCAGGAGCCGACCGCCGTCAGATCGATGTTGATGAAAACCCCCACCATGTCCTTCTCATGACCGAAGGCGACCGCCTCCTTGATGTTCGGGAAGAACTTCAGCTTGTTCTCGATGTATTTCGGCGCGAACAGTGCCCCGTCGTTGAGCTTGCCCACATCCTTGGCGCGGTCGATGATCTTCAGGTGGCCGTTCTCGGCAATGATGCCGGCATCACCTGTATGCACCCAGCCATCCGGCGTCTTGGTGCTGGCAGTAGCCTCGTCATTCTTGAAATAGCCGACGAAGACACCCGGCGAGCGATACATCACTTCACCGCTGTCGGCGATCTTGAGCTCAACATCGGGAGCAGGTTTGCCGACCGTATCGCCGTAGATCTCGCCATCCGGCTGCAGCGTTATGTAGACGCTGGCCTCGGTCTGGCCGTAGAGCTGCTTGAGGTTGAGGCCGAGCGAGCGGAAGAAGCGGAAGATCTCTGGCCCGATGGCTTCACCGGCCGTGTAGCCGACTTTCATTCGGGTGAGACCCATGCGGTTCTTGAGAGGTCCGTAGACGCAGAACTCGCCGAGGGCGTAAAGCATGCGGTCCTTCAGGCCGACCGTTTCGCCATTCAGGATCTTCTCGCCCACCTTGCGGGCGACTTCCATGAAATAGTCGAAGATAGCACGCTTGGTTTTACCCGCATCTTCCATGCGCACCATGATGCGGGTCAGCATGTTCTCGAAAACACGCGGCGGTGCGAAGAAATAGGTCGGCGCGATTTCAAGCCGGTCCACGTCGATCGTGTCCATGCTTTCCGGACAGTTGACGCAATAGGCCGCCGTGAAGGCCTGCGCCAGGGAGAACACGTGGTCGCCGATCCAGGCCATCGGCAGGTAGGCGAGCACTTCTTCGGTCTCGTCCAGATGATCGAACTTGTTGCCGTTGCGTGCCGAAATGACCAGATTGTCGAAGGACAGCATCACGCCCTTCGGTCTCCCGGTGGTGCCGGAAGTGTACAGCATCACCGCAATGTCTGAGCCCTTGGCGTCGCGAAATCCGGCTTCCCACTCGGCTGCCAGGGACGGCGTTGCCGCTAGCAGCTCGCGTCCCTTTTCCTGTACCGAGGAATAGCCGTGCAGGTGGGTATGATCGTAGTCGCGCAGGCCACGCACTTCATCATAGATGATCTCGGTGAGCGACTTTACCTCGTCCGCCATCGACAGGAGCTTGTCGACCTGCTCCTGATCCTCGACCACCGCGAAGGTGACTTCGGCATGGCCGAGCACGAAGGCCATTTCCTCGGCAACACTGTCCGAATAGACAGGCACCGGAACGGCCCCGAGTGCCTGGGCGGCAACCATCGCCCAATAGAGCCTTGGACGGTTCGCACCGACGATGGCGATCTTGTCTCCAGCCTTCAGGCCCAGAGATTTCAATCCGATGGAGAATGCGCGGATTTCTTCACACACCTCGGACCAGGTCCAGCTTTGCCAGATCCCGAAATCCTTTTCCCGGAACGCCGTCCGGTCTCCGAAGACTTGCGCGTTACGCATGAGAATCTTCGGAAAGGTGTCCTCCCCGCGCGATGTAGCGCTGGCCGACCCTACCATAGATGTTTCTTCCCTTTAGAAGGCGCCCCGGTTTTCCAGGGTCGTTTCCTGTGGGGCTATGAAACGCCGTGCCGACCGAACCTTCAACCGGTAAATTGTTAAAGGCGAAGAAGGACGCTGTCCCAACCCGTTGAAAATCAGGCTAGGACGGCGGATTTTCAGCAATATGTTTCAATCGTGTCGAATTGTTTCATTTGCGCTGCATGTGCGAATGACTGATGCCTAGACCAGCTCGACTGCACTCTTGCGAACCACCAGCCAGGGCTCCAGTTGAACGCTGCCGTTGTCCGGCTTTGCACCACCCAGCAGGTTGAGCAACAGTTTCGCTGCCTGCTCGCCAACTGCCCGGCGAGGCTGGTGGATTGTTGTCAGTGGCGGCACGAAATGGCCGGCAATGTCGATGTCGTCAAACCCGACAACCGAAACATCTTGCGGCACACGGATGCCGGCTTCGCTCAGGAATGAAATGAAGCCGAAGGCGGACCGGTCGCTGGCACAGAAGACGGCGGTCGGCCGGTTCGGCAGGTCCAGCCATGCCTTTGCGGCCCTGACGCCGGCTTCCAGCGTGTAGTCCCCCTCGAAGATCCAGGCACTGGCCGGATCGAGACCCGCACCGCCCAACGTGGCTCGGAATCCGTCGAGCCGGTCCCTTCCCGGCTTGTGCGACAGGAGGCCCGTTACGTGGCCGATATTCGAGTGTTTCAGTTCGAGGAGGTGCGACACTGCCAGATCCGCCCCCATCAGATTGTCGACAACGGCAATTGGCACCGCCGGATCGTCGCTCCATTCGCCGGCCAGCACGATGGGCGGGGATTTGGGATTGGAAGATCTGATTCGGGAAATCGAGAAATGCCCGTCCAGGATAACGATCCCGTCGCAATTGTTCTTGCTGAAATAGTCACTCAGGCTCGAATGCGACATGGACGGCTTGCGCGTGTCGGCAATCAGCACTTTCAGCTGTCTTTCCGCGCAGACCGTTTCAATGCCCTGGAGAATGTTCGAAAAGTGGGAATTGCCGATGTCCGGAACGAGCGCAACGATTGTTCCCGTGTCCCGGCGGCGAAGATTGCGCGCGGCATGATTGAGGACGTAGCCGGTCTTTTCGACCGCTTCCGACACACGGCGCCGGGTTTCCGCGGAGACCCTGTCAGGTGTCGTCAACACGCGGCTGACAGTTGCCGTCGACACATTGGCGGCGCGGGCGACGTCCTGAACCGTCGGATTTTTCTTTTTGTATTCAGACTTTGGCATTCCGCGAATGTTAGCCGAGAACATTCTGGCGTCGCACGTCTTTTCAATTGGAGAGGCAAAGAATTTTCAGCCGCACCGGCTCGGTGTTGCCGCGGAAACCACAGCACAGCAGACACGGCGCTTTTCCCCTTGGCGACTGCGGGTGCCCTAAAACGGGGGAGGCCCGGCAGTTTGGAGTCTGCCGGGCCGATTGACTGACTGGAGGTCATTTTTAGTCAGTCAGAGTCTAACCGTAAGATTAGAAGGTGCGCTGCATACGAACACCGAAGAGGAGTTCGTCCTGGTCACCCTGGGTGTCGATGTCGGTGTTTGCATAACCAACGTCTGCACCCATGACGAAGCCGGAGACCGGCTCCCACTGAACCGAACCGTCGATTGCGTAACGGGTTACGTCGTTCAGGCCAGTTGCGGCGTCGATGTCGGCATAGGAACCGTCAAGCGCGAGGCCGATCGTGGAAGTTGCCTGGATGTAGGCACCAGCAGACAGCGAGTAACCGGTGGAGGTGTCGTCGCCGTTGTAGTCGGCTACGCCGTCATACGTGGTGATGTAGGACAGTGCGCCATCAGCGTAGAAGCCCTGGAAGAAGATGTTCGAACCGGAGTTGAGCATCGGCAGGTTGATGGCAGCACCACCACCGACTGCCCAACCCAGGGAGTCTTCACCACCATTGTTGGTGCGGTTGGCAGCTGCATCCGGGTAAACCTGGTGCAGAGCACCGGACAGCTGTGCAGAACCCCAGCCCTGGGAAACGCCGAGAGCGGCAACGAAGTCCGGAGCACGGGTCCCGCCGTAATCACCATATTCACGATCGGAACGGTCTTCCAGAGCGATGGTCGCGGAGAAGCCGTTGCCGAAAGCAGCGGTGTAGGCAATCTGGTTGGACGTTACGTCGGACCAGTCACGATCCACGACACCGACAAAGGCCTGACCGGTGAAGATGTCGAAGTTCGAGGTCAGACGACCAGCTGTCAGACCGCCCCACTGGATGTAGGCGTTTTCCAGCGTGGTGCTGTTTTCGCCGTTGGTCACGGTGGAGTAGATGGACACGTAGGTGCGCAGGGTACCGAATTCGGTAGCCGTGCGAGCGTCCAGGTACAGGTAGCCGCGAGACAGCCAGGAGTAGCCGTCGGAGTCACGGTCACTGAAGGCACCGTCTTCCAGAACGTTGTTGACGACAACCTGGGTACGAACACGGCCGCCAACGCGGAGGCAGGTTTCGGTGCCCGGGATGTAGTAGAAGCGCGCGCCGTATGCATCACAAACGCGAACATAGTCGACCGGCTCCGGAGCGACCGGAAGGTCAGCCGCCTGGGCAGTGGTTGCAGCAGCAGCTGCGGCCGCGCCGAGCATCAAACTCTTGAGTTTCATTACATTACTCCAGTTTCAAATTCAGTCGGAAGGCTGAAGGAACGGATTCGAATACTTTAACGCGACCCCTTCAAACTAACCTTTAGACTACCAACAACAAGCGTTTACTTGCACCCCGTTGGCCGTCTCCGCATCAAAAAGCCAGTTCCGACGCCGGAATTCAAGCCAGAATTTTTCTCTGGCGCACATTGGCATTTGGAGTCATATTTTTGCAACACATTGATAATCCATCATTTTTTACAATTTTTCACTTTTTCATTTTTGCCCTTGAACTCCCGAAACCGCATCCCCATATCCCCCGCCCTTGCACTACTTTAAATACTTTGTGTTTATTTATGCTGTTTTTCTTACATTTGCTTTTGCTGCAGATGCGAACTTCATGACTACACTGTTCAGTTTACAGATTTGAAAAGCAAGTTTTTCTATAGAGAAGAAATCGCATTTTCGATTTTGTCTATTTTTCCTGCAGATTTCAGCGGTTTTTGGAACAACCAGAATTTTTAGTCCAGTATTTCTTGAGAACTACAGTTGAGATTGCGCCAATGGAAAACTCTCCGGTTTCCCAAATCGGCGAAATTTCCTCATACATTTTTTTATTTGATAAAAACGTGATCGCTACTTGAAAAGCGAAGTCGTAAAACAAATCTATTTGGCACGGTTTGCCTGCACGCCCGGCACCGCCCCGCCCACGGCCCTCTCCAGTCCCCAATTTCGGAAAAGGAACTCCCATGGCTGAACCAGAAGAAGGCGAGAGCTTCGATTCGCCGAACCTGATGGCGCTCACCGCGGGAATTGTTTCCAACTACGTGACGAACAACCCGGTCCCGCAGCAGGATCTGATCGAGTTGATTCTGGATGTCCACGTTGCCCTGGAAACCGCGACCAACAACACCCCGACCGTATTCAGGGCTCCCCTCGTGCCGGCTGTGCCTATAAAGCACTCGGTCACTCCGGAGTTCATCGTCTGTCTCGAGGACGGCAAGAAATTCAAGTTTCTGACACGCCACCTGAAGACGAAGTTCAACCTGACCCCCGCCGAGTATCGGCGCAAATGGGGCCTTAGCGCTGATTACCCGATGGTTGCACCCAACTACGCGCAAAAACGGGCCGAGATGGCCAAGGCCGCAAAACTGGGGCATCGGAAACGCTAACCCGGTTTTGAAGACCGACAGCGCAGTGCTATATTCCAGGTATGGACTTCAGGCAGATGAAACTCAGCCCGCAGGCGCGCAAGGCGATCATGAGAAACGATCCCTCGGCGCAAATGAAGGCGATGGTCGAACTTGCACCGGGCAAGACCCCGGACGACCTGGCTATGCGCACCACCAGCGCGGGCACTCCTGAATTATTGTCCTGGAGCCCTCAAAGCCACCTGATGACGTTGCTCGTCACCGCAGAAAACCTCAACTCGCTCGCTGAGGATACCGCTGTCACCTATATCCAGGTCGGCGGTGCGATGCGGCGCTAACGACGCCGCATCCTGTTTTTCACATCAAAAAGCTCAAATCACCGCATCGGTGCGCCCCGGCTGATCGGGATCGCGCAGCAGCCGCAGGGCACGCGCCGCGTTCACCCGGCCAAAGCCCCAGGCAACATCGAACCCCGGTATGCCGTCCGGATTGTCCGACGTCGCCATCAGGATGTTTGCGATCTGGGGCGCCGACAAGGAGCGCGCTTCCTGAAACAGCAAGGCAACGATACCGGCAACATGGGGGGCAGCCATGCTGGTGCCGGATTTCAGCACACGCATCGGGTGGACCCCGCCGTTGCCGTTGTTCCGCCCGCCTTGCGCGCAGGACGCAACAATATTTGTTCCAGGCGCAGCAACCTCTGGCTTGTTCCGATTGTCGCGTGTGGGCCCGCGGCTGGAGGAAGCCGCCGGCGAAAGTGAATAGTGGCTGTAATTGGCAACCGCAATTGCCCTGCGTGTTGTTGCCGGAGTACCGAGCGTGCGGACAGGGTCGAAATCGCCCCCCTGGAAGAAAGACTGATCGGCATAATTGTTGTCCCGGTCACGCAGATCACGCTCGATCCAGGCGTCGAACCGGCCGTTTTCTCCTTCCAGTGCCTCCAGTTTCAAGGTCCAGACACCGGACCTCAGCATCCCGAGCCCGAATGGCGCTTCCAGTTGCATGTAGATCCGCGCTTGTCCGTTCAAGCTCGAAAAGCGCTCCGAATCGATAAAGACCTCGTCCTGAAGCAGGGATTTACCAGGGGTCACCGGTCCGTACTGTGTTCCATCCGGTGCTGTCAGTGTCACCGCAAACCTGTCGACACTCGAATACCAGATCTCCAGCTCGCTCGACGTCCTGTCCGTTCCGGTCTGGGTGATGGTGCCATCGGGCAAAGGCATGCCACCACCCGTTTTCCAGCGCAGTTCCCGGCTCTCGCCCGTCTTGATGTTCCCGGCGGCGTGCCCATGCCAGACATGTTCATTTCCCGCCGCGCTCACGAACGCCCGCCCAAGAGGCTCCAGCAGACGGTCGATCGCCCTTTCGACAAGGCTCTCCCCATCATGGCTACCGCCATTTTGCCCGAGGCTCATGTTGATGACACAGGGCATGTCGAGCGCATCCGCCTTGTTCATGATGTAGGCAACTGCATCGACCACGTGGCTGGAATCGGTAAATGTGCCGGACCCGTCGCGCGTATCCGGCTGAACAAAAATCAGCGTGGCGTCGGGCGCTGCTCCAAGATGCGCTCCTTCTGCGAAGTCGGAATCGTGCGATCTGCCGTTGCCTGCCGCGATTCCCGCAACATGTGTGCCGTGCGAAGCCGCATCCGGCCTGTGCCGGACAACACTGAACGGATCAGACGCATTCAGCGCCTGGTCAATCTGGTCGGCCCCATACTCCACGCCATAGGCGAAATCATCCGGCGCGCTCTCGCCCGGACGGGCGTCGAGGCGCTGGTCCCAGAGAAACGCCAGCCTTGTGGTGCCGTCCGCCTTGCGGAAATCGTCGAGCGTGAAATCCATTCCGTAATCGATGATGCCCACCAGAACACCGGCCCCTGTTCGGCCCGGGACGCCGGTACTGCCCTGATGGACCGTATTCGCCCTGGTTTCGGCAAGGGAAGTTTCGAGCATCGGAAACCAGCGCCGTCCGGCTTCGACAGTTTCCACCGACGGATGCGCATGCAGCTCCACCAGCCTGTTCATCGGAAGCGAGACGGAATAGATTTTCCCGGCCACATGTACCCAATGAAAGTCAGCAAAGGCCGCAGGCGGTTGATCCGCCTGCAGTTCGACCAGAACGCGCCGGACCTCCCCAAGCGGCGGCGACCCGGCAGAAGTGCTCTCCAGGGACGCGGGAGCGGACGGAAAGGTGTCGAGGGCGGTTTCGTCGTCAAATGATTTCAGTTCTGCCTCGGCCGCATACCGGCGCAGCCTCGGATCAAGTTTCTTTAATTGCATGGATCCCTCCATCGCAGGAAAAACAAAGTCAAAAATACTTGGCCAGCATATCATGAAAGGCGAAGTTTTTCGGCCTGCACGTGCCCCCCGCCGGGTCTTGTCGGCAAGGACTGCCATTCTCTTCTCGGATGAATGGTCAAACCTGCTTTTCGGGCTTACTCTCCCCCCATGGAGGAGACACAACAGCTCAAGACGCAGCTCGATCTGATGCAGGCCGCGCTTGACCACATCAATCAGGGCTTTTCGGCCTTCGACGCCGATCTCAGACTTGTCGCGTGGAATCGAGGCCTTTGGGAAATGCTTGATTTTCCTCAGGAACTGGCTCGTCGTGGCACGCATCTGGAAGCGTTCCTGCGTGTCAACGCCGAGCGCGGCGAATATGGCCCCGGCGATATCGAAGGCAAGATCCAGCGCCGGCTGGAACGGGCCAAGCTGTTCGAACCGCATTATTTCGAACGCATCCGTCCAAATGGCCAGGTGATCGCCGTTTCAGGCACCCCCCTGCCGAAGGGCGGGTTCGTCACAACCTATTCGGACGTCACCGAGGATCGTCGCCGGCAGGAAAAGCTGGAACGAACGGTGGAAGAGCGCACGCGGGCACTGCAGCAGTCGGAAGACTGGCTCCGTCTGGTGACGGACAACATCCCGGCCCTGATTGCCTATCTGTCTCCCGGCCCCGTCTTCCGCTTCGCCAACCGCCGCTACGCCGACTGGTTCGGCCACTCGGTTGCCTCGATCGCGGGACGGCCGGCACCGGAAGTGGTTGGCGAGGAGCTGTTCAAGGAGCTGGAGCCTCATATCAACCGCTCCTTTGAAGGCAATGCCGTCAGCTACGAATATCAGCGCAATCGTTCGGACGGCAGCACCGCCTACATGCGCTCGACCCTCATTCCGGACATGACCAAGGACGGCAGGACCCTGGGCATTTTTGTGCTTTCGCTCGATGCCACGGACCAGAAGCAGGCAGAAGCAGCGCTTGTGCAGTCCCAGCGCATGGATGCCGTCGGCAAGCTCACCGGCGGGCTCGCCCACGACTTCAACAACCTGCTTGCGATCCTGATGGGCAATCTTCTGTCTCTCGGGCGTATGGAAACGCCGCTCGACCGGGAAACCCTCGACAGCAAGCTGTCACCAATGCTCGAAGCCACCAAGCGCGGCTCGGATCTGATCCAGCGCCTGCTTGCCTTCAGCCGTGGCAAGGCGATCGATCCCCAGAATGTGTCGCTTGCCAAGGTCATCGCCAGTGCCGGCCGATTGCTGGAAGGTTCCCTGCCGCCTTCGGTCGACGTGACGATTACCGCTCAGGACAAGGAAATCGGCGCCTGCATCGACCCGACGCAGATGGAAACAGCGCTGATCAACCTGGCCTTCAACGCACGCGATGCGATGCCGGAAGGCGGCACGCTGACCATCACTTTGGATGCATGCGAGTTGGACACCCGCGAAGCCGAAGACCTGGGCATTCCATCCGGCAGGTTTGCGCGTATTACCGTAGGCGACACTGGCGGCGGCATGGATCCGGACACGCAACTGCGTGTCTTCGAACCCTTTTTCACCACCAAGAACTTCGGCACGGGCAGCGGGCTCGGCCTGTCCATGGTCTATGGTTTCATTCGCCAGTCAGGCGGCGCGATCCACATCTCCAGCGCCCTGGGCGTCGGAACCTATCTGACCCTTTATCTGCCCTATCAACGTATCACGCCAACTACTGGCCGGGACACGGACGAGGGCGAAACGCTCCCCTTGAAACCGGGTCAGGGTGAACTTCTGCTTCTGGTGGAGGATGACCCGGATGTTGCCAATACGGTGACGGACCAGTTGCAGAACCTCGGATACGCGGTGCTGAGAGCCGAAAACGCGGAAGACGCCCGAAGCCTGGCGCTGGACCTACCCGAATTGCGGGGAGTGCTGAGTGACATCATCATGCCGGGTCAGATCAATGGTCTGGCCCTCGCGCGCGAGATCCAGCAGAAGCGTCAAGATCTGGGCATTGCACTGATGTCCGGTTACGCCGACTGGTCCGACCTTGCAGGACAGGAATGCGCCTGTGAATTTCCGGTCTTGGCGAAACCCTTCGCAGATGCTCAACTTGCAGACACCCTGCGAAAGATTCTCAGCCCCACACCAGATCCGGCCTGAAGGTTATGCAAAGAGAATTGCGATTGACCCATCAGTTCTGGTCCCGCGCCCATATCCAACTTGCCGGTTTCAGTTGCCAGGCTTTTCCGCTCAAACGATCCCACAGACGGATCGAAATCAGTAACCCTTGATCTAGGACACAGGAACGCGCCTTGCAGACACGCTCCCTCCAGGCAACCAAACGCACGGTTTTCATCGTCGACGACGAACCGGAAATCGGCAACTTGCTGCTGGATGCCCTTCTCCAGTTCGAGATGGAAGGCAAGGTCTTTTCCACGGCCTCACAGATGCTGATCGCACTCGGCCTGGAAACACCGGATGCCTGCATCGTCGATCTCGGCCTGCCTGATATGGAAGGCATGGCGCTCATCAACGAGATCAGGCGCCGGTCATCAGTGCCGATCATCGTTTTGTCGGCGCGCGGACATTCCACCGATCGTGTCATGGGGCTGGAACTTGGCGCGGATGATTACGTGGTCAAACCGTTTGACCCGCGCGAAGTGGTTGCGCGCATCCGCTCCATTCTGCGTCGATCGTCCGACCAGGCACCGGTGAAGGCCAGCGTCGACTGCGCCCGGTTCGAAGGCTGGACCTACCAACCCGCTTCCCATTGCCTGACCTCTCCGGAAGGCGAGGAAACTTTTCTGTCCACTGGAGAGGCCACGTTGCTGGAAGCTCTGCTGAGAGCTCCCAAGCGCGTGCTGTCGCGAGACTACCTGCTTGAACATGGCGGCCGTGACGAGAGCCTCGACAGGTCCATCGACGTGCGCATTTCGCGCATCCGCAAGAAGCTCAACCGCAAGAACGAGCCCGCCCACATTCGCACCATCTACGGTTCCGGCTACATGCTGGCCTGTGATGTGAAGTGGTCATGAGCAACTCCGCACTGGAACTCCGAAAACTCGACGAAGGGCTCTGGACGCTCGATACCACCTTTACCAGGCTCGGCTGCAAGGGCAGCCTTCGCATGACCGTTCTGGAAACCGCCGCCGGACTGGTGCTCCACTCTCCGGTGGCACTGGACGAGGATGTCAGGAACGCCCTCCGCAGCCTGGGCGAGATCGCGGTGCTCTTTGCGCCGAACCTTTTCCATCACATGTATTTGCACGCCGCACAGGACCATTTTCCAAATGCCCGTGTACTTGTTCCCAAAGGGCTTGAACGGAAGATCGGCAAGATCGCGAACTCGGAAATTGTCACTGACAAAACAATCGTGGCTGATGGAGAAATCGAGCATGCAACACTGAACGGGCACGACTTGAACGAAACGGTTCTCTTTCACCGGCGTTCGGGCACACTGGTAACGGCTGACCTGCTCTATAACTATCAACCGGAACACAATTTCACAGAAAAACTGTTCTTCAGGGCAATCGGTTGCTACGGCGTGCCGGGAGTGGCCTTCTATCACCGCTACGCGATCCGCGACAAATCCGGCATCGCCCCCTTTCGGGAAGCCGTTGGCAGCTGGCCCGTGAAACGGATCGTCATGTGTCATGGCCGAATTATTGAAGCGCCCGAAGCCGCCGGTATTTTCACGTCCGCCTGGCAGCGCTTCGCCTGACTTCCGCAAGGCCAATCAGACAATTAAAAAGGGCTGCCCACCGGGACAGCCCTTTTTGCATCTTGAAAGGCTTCTGAAGATCAGAAGCTCAGGGAAATATCCCGATGCCCGGACAGACATCCGGCAACGTCCAGAGCCATATCCGTCGGCAAACGGTTCTGGGCTCTCACACCAATATTGGCTGCCACGGTGTCATCGAAGGTTTCCAGCTGCGGCAGGATTTCCTCGGCCCCTTTGCGGCGCCAGGCAAGATCCGCATCCAGAGCGGCAATCGACTTGTCGATTTCAGCAACAGCTTCTTCCGCGTTCGGCTGACGGCTGCGCATGATCTTGCGGGCTTCGTTCAGGCCATCACGGATATCGCTCGTGCCTTCCGCATCTCCAACCCGTGAACGCATGGCCGAAATCGCTTCTTCGGCCGCTTCCGGCTCAAGCGTCGGCACTTCGGCCTTCAGGGCTTCGAGTTCCGGTTTGAAGCTTGCAACAAGATCAGCACCGTTGAGGATCGCCTTTAGCTCCGCGATCGGCTCGTAAGCCTGATCGACAGTCCGACGATAGGTCATCCGGGCTACATCCTCTGCCTTCTGGATCTTGGCGAAGGTTGTGTAGGTATCCTGCCAATCGGACGGGACCTGAGCCATCAGGGCTTCATGCCGGGCTTTCAGCTCGTCGATGCGAGCCTGAGCACGCTCACCTTGTGCAGCCGTGTAGATGCCGGTTTCTCCCGACCGGTCAACGATGACCTGAAGGTCGGCGATCCGGTCATCAAGACGGCGGGCATCGCGTTCGATGGCACGAACCTGTGTGTGCACCGGCTTGTAGGCCCCTGCCGCTGCTGCTACTTCAGCTTCAGCCTGATGGATCGCCTCCATCTGCGGCATGGCTTCCTTCGCCTTTTCCAGACCGTCCATGACATCATCGCGCAGATCTTCCGGCAGATAGCTCATGTCGATGGATTCGACCGACTGGATTGCCGACAGGATCTTGTCGCCGTTCTGCTGGAAGTCCTCGTAGATGAGGGTCTCCATGCAGTACTGCAGACGCGGATTCTTTGGCGGAGGAGCTGTCTCGGACAGCAGCGACGAGCGGTTCGGCAGATAGTTCACAAGCTGCGGATAGAGCCCGACGATGCCGAGTGCCAGCAACTGCAGGCAGATGAAAGCAACCACGCCCTTGTACATGTCCAGCGTCTTGACCACGGCCGGTGCGACGCCGCGCAGATAGAACAGCGCGAAGCCGAAGGGCGGTGTCAGGAACGAGGTCTGGATGTTGAGACCGATCATCACGCCAAGCCACACGGCGGTGACGTTTGCTTCAGGATCGGCAAGCAGGATCGGTGCAACGATCGGCACCACCACGACGGCGATCTCGATGAAATCGAGGAAGAAGCCGAGGATGAAGATCACGAGCATCACGATCAGGAACTGAGCCCAGAACCCGCCCGGCAGGCCTTGCAGGAAGTTCTTGACCAGCTCTTCCCCGCCGAAGGCACGGAAGGCAGAAGTCAGCATGGCAGCGCCGAGAAGAATGATGAACACAAGCGCGGTGGTCTTGGCGGTTTCCACCATCACTCCGCGCATGGTGTCTTCGAACTTCAGCGTACGCCAACCGGACCAAAGGACCGCGATCAGCAGCAGCGAAACGGCGATGATAGCCAGCACCAGGGCGAGAACATCGTCGCTGGTCTGGATCAGCTTGATGTTGACCGAGCCGAAGAAACTGACAACCACGGCCAGCCCCAGCAAGGCCAGAATGGCCAGGATCGCCGGGCTGTAGGCTCCGCGCTTACCGTCACGAAGGCGATAACCGGCCATGACCATCGCACCGACGGCACCGATGGCGCCAGCCTGGTTCACGGTAGCGACACCGGCGATGATCGAACCAAGCACCAGGAAGATCAGGGCCAGCGGCGGCACCAGGGTCAGGACCACCTTGCCTGCGAACGCACGCGTGAAGGTGCCTTCTTCATGGACTGCCGGTGCCGACTTCGGATTCAACAGCGCGAAACCCAGAATGAACAGCATGTAGAGGCCAACCAGGACAAGACCCGGCAGGAAGGCACCCAGGAACATTTCGCCGGCACTGGTCGACACGACAGAGTAGTCCGACGGCATCGACAGCTCGCCGGTGCTCGCCTTGTAAAGTGTCTGGCGCAGCGAACCGGCCTGATCGACCGCACTGGCAAGCTGGTCGGCCAGGATGATCAGAACGATCGACGGCGGAATGATCTGTCCCAGTGTCCCGGAAGCGGCAATCGTTCCCGTTGCCAGCGGCACCGAATACTTGTTGCGCAGCATGGCCGGCAGCGAGATCAGGCCCATGGCGACAACGGTTGCGCCGACGATGCCCGTGGTGGCTGCCAGAAGAGCCCCCACGAACACCACGGAGATACCGAGACCACCCGGCACCGGGCCGAACAGCCGTGCCATCGTCACCAGCAGGTCTTCAGCGATCTTGGATCGTTGAAGCATGATGCCCATGAAGACGAACAGCGGAATGGCTATGAGCGTATCTCGCTCGGCCTCCCAGTAGATGCCACGGAAGTTCGTCACCCCCGCGCTGAGCCACTGGCTTGGGCCACCGTGAGAGAAATACGCGCCGGGGTCGCCGGCAAACAGATAACCCGATCCGGCAGCGATGCCGATGGTCAGGATGGCCGATCCGGGGAGCGCGAAGGCGACGGGGAAACCCGACCCAAGCGCAATCGCCATCAGGACGACCAGGAGAAGAAGGAAGAAAAGTTCCATATCAAGCGGTCTCGTCAGGCTCTATTGAACAGTGTGGCTGTCATGATCCCGGCCACCCGGTTCGCCGCGAATATCGGCAACCGCGTCCAGGAAATAGGCCACGAACTGGATCATCATGGAAACGGCGAACACGCCCAGGAAACCCGCCATGAGATATTTCACGTAAAGACCGAAACCGGCCTGCGTGGTCTCATAGGTCAGGATCGGGCTGTTGATGATGTTCTGCTTGCCGCCCATGCCGATGACCAGGATGACGGTACAAAGGCTGATGCCGAGCACAACGGAACCGACCGCGTTGACGATGCCCTTTGCTCTCGAGGACAGACCCGCATAGAAGATGTCGACCCGAACATGCCCTTCTTCAAGCAGCGTGTAGGCACTGGCGAACAGGAACAGCGCCGCGTACCAGAACCGAACGAGATCGGCGAGGAAGGCCTGCTCGTAGGAGAAGACGAAACGGCCGATCACGATCATCAGTTCGGCGGCAACCACCAGAAGCGCAAGCCAGGTGAAACCCAGCGTGCGGGTGAAGGCTGCGATCACGAATGAAAGCGCGATCAGCGGCATGTGCACATAAGGGCCCCGGAACTGCGATTTGCCGAGATCGTCGGCAAGCGCCTGTCCGACGACATCGGGCAGAAAGCCCTCGATGCGCAGGAACGAGATCGCGCTGTCGACCAGCCCGACGATCAGCACCGCGAAGAAGCAGGCCCTGATGAGATAGGCGTTGATGTTGGTGATCCGGACGCTGTCTTCACGCAGCGTGTTTCCGTTCGTCCGCACATAGCCGAAGGCCAACAGGACAAACGCCGCATAGAGCGCCAATTGCAACCAGGACCAGAGAATTGGCATGGATCCATTGGCCGCGCCACCGAAAATGGGCGCAATGCCTGGAAGGTCTTGCCAATAGGTCAGGTAGTTATTGAGCAGAAACGCCGTCATGATCGCCAATACGATCCAGCCGCACAGGCGGAAGAAGCGGGCGCTCTCCGGCGAGGCTTTACCACCGGAATTCATAACAGGCGAGCCGTCTTGAACATTGTCCAAGGCCGTCATCGTGGCTGTGCCTTTTTATCTTTGTCTAAGAAGAAGGGACGGGATTTCTCCCGCCCCTTTTATTTGCTCAACCGATTACTTCGGAATGCCGAGGTAGCGGTTACGCTTGTTGCTGTAGGCAATGTCGGCGATCGCCATGTAGCTGCCGATTTCCTGACGTGCGTTGATGACGCTCTCGAAGATCTTCTTGGACAGCGGGGAATGATCCATCGCTTCTTCCAGAACTTCCTGAGCGGCTTCACCGAAGCTGTCGTAGATCTCGTCGGAGAATTCACGCAGCTCAACGCCGTGCTCGTTGATCAGGCGGGTCAGGTACTTACCGTTGTTGGCGTTGGTTTCAGCCATCGTGTTGGAGTTTTCTTCCGCACACGCTGCAACGATGATCTGCTGATCGACCTTGTCGAGGCCATCCCAGAATGCCTTGTTCATGCCCAGAGCAAGCATGGCGCCCGGCTCATGCATGCCCGGGTAGTAGTAGTACTTGGCAGCTTCGTAGAACTTCATGAAGTAGTCGTTGAACGGACCAACCCACTCGGTCGCATCGATCGCGCCGGAAACAAGGTTTTCGTAGATCTGGCCACCCGGCAGGGAAACCGGAGACGCGCCGAGTTTCGCCATGACGTCGCCGCCCTGACCCGGAATACGCATCTTCAGACCCTTCAGGTCGTCAGCGGTTTCGATTTCCTTGTTGAACCAGCCGCCCATCTGGACACCGGTGTTGCCCATGGCGAAGTTCTTCAGGCCGAATTCACCAGCCAGCTCATCCCACAGTTCCTGGCCGCCGCCGTACTTGATCCAGGCGTCCATTTCAGCCTGGGTCAGACCGAACGGCACGGCAGTGAATGCTGCCCAGCCCGGATGCTTGCCTTTCCAGTAGTAATCGGCGCCGATATAGGCCTGCGCGTTACCGGAAGCGACTTCGTCGAAGGAGTCAAAGGCACCAACGCGTTCGCCAGCGGCGAAATACTGAACGTTGAGGCGGCCTGCGGTCAGCTCTGCAATACGGGCTGCGAGGCGCTGTGCCGGAATACCGAGACCCGGAAAGTCGCGCGGCCATGTGGACACGATGACCATTTCCTTGGTGCCCTGCGCAATTGCCGGAGCAGCCAGCAAGGATCCAGCGGCAACACCGCCGGCACCAATACCAGCCTTTTTGATAAACGAACGACGATCCATTAGTTTCCTCCCTAATCGGACCCGATTTCGGACCGGGTACACACTTGCACCGATCTCGAGGTATGTCTAGTTGACCGAGTGTCTGAAGCGCTATTCGTGGTTCTGCGCAGCTTCTCAGTAATACTACCGAGAACCACGCAAGAGAGATAATCGTTTGCCGCATGTTCGCGCAACAAGAGAGCAAAATTCGTGACCTTCAAGACCAAATTGCTGCTCATCACGATCCTGCCATTGATCGCCGTCTCCGTACTCATCGGTGCGGCCACGTACTATCAGTCTCGGGAACTGATCAACACGCAGACCCAGGCAGTGGAACAGCGCATCCTGTCCTCCAAGCGTCAGGAAATCCGGAACTACGTCAGTCTTGCTCTCACCTCGATCGAGCAGATCTACAAGGAAGAACCGGGAGGTCGCGAAGCAGCGCAGCAAAAGGTCAAGATGATCCTGCAGCATCTGACCTTCGACTACGACGGCTATTTCTTCGTTTACACGCTCGACGGTACCAACCTGGTCCATCCCAAGCTGCCGCACCTGGTGGGGGGAAACTGGTGGCAGCTCCAGGATGACAACGGCGACTACGTCATCCGCAACCTGATCGAGGCGGCCCAGAACGGCGGCGGCTTCCACCAGTATGTCTGGCACAAGCCCTCGACAGGCACGGTCGAGGAAAAGCTCGGCTACGCGATCCTGCTCGACAAGTGGGGCTGGATGCTTGGCACCGGCCTTTACACCGATGACATCGCCCGCGAGGTCACCGCGATCCGCACCGACTTTGCCCGCTCCATCCGCCAGACACTGTTCGTCACCTTCATGATCACGCTTGCGGCCATCGTCATTGCGGGTTTCCTCATCGCCGGTGTGCGTTTCTCCGAACAGCGCTTTGCGGACACCAAGCTGAAGGAACTGACCAACAGGATCTTCCAGGTGCAGGAACAGGAGCGCAAACGCGTTTCCACCGAACTGCATGACAGTATCTCCCAACTTCTTGTGTCCGTGCGCTATGGCGTTGAAATGATCCATAGCGAGGCCAACCGGGATCCGGATCTTCAGGTGCAGGCAGCCAAATGCCTCAAGACACTGGACGGAACCATTGCCGAGGTCCGGCGGATATCGCGAGATCTCAGACCCAGTGTCCTCGATGACATGGGCCTTGCGGCGGCGCTCGGCAGTCTTGGCAAGGAGTTCCAGAACCAGTCGGGCATCACCGTCAACGTACAGGCGGAGCAATGCCACGCCCGCTTGTCGGAAGGTGCCAAGACCGCCCTCTACCGTGTGGTTCAGGAATGCATGACCAATGTAGCGCGCCATTCCCACGCCAGCGAAGTCGCAATTTCCCTCAAGGTCGGCATGCAGCAGCTTGTGCTCTCGGTGGAAGACAACGGTGTCGGCCTCCCCCGCCCGCTGCCGAAATCCGGCGGCCTCGGCTTCCGCAACATGCGTGAGCGGATCGAAACCTATGGTGGCCGGTTAACCCTGAGCAGACGTGCTTCCGGCGGAACCCGTATTAAAGTCCAGATGCCGCTCGACAATGCGGCGGCAAAAGCGGCATGATACAAAGATGACAGTGCATTCACCTTCACCCCGGTCGTTCACCAGACCCATCCGCGTTCTTCTGGCAGACGACCATGAGCTGGTTCGCGACGGTATCCGGGCCCGGCTGCAAAAGGTGGCCGACCTGGAAGTGGTCGGTGAAGCGACAAACGGCCGCGATGCTCTGACACTCGCCCGAGACCTGCGCCCCGACGTTCTCCTGATGGATGTCTCCATGCCGGTCATGAACGGGCTGGAAGCGGCGACCCAGATGCGCAAGACGCTGCCTGAAATCGCTGTACTGATCCTGTCGGTCTACGACAACCCGGAGTATGTGCGCGGCGTCGTCCAGGCAGGTGCCCGCGGCTACATCCTGAAGGATATCTCCGCAGCCGAGATGATTACTGCGATCACCAGTGTTGCCAATGGCGGGTACTATTTCTCCTCCGCGGTCGGCCCGACGCTGGTTGGTGCCGGCACATCCGCACCGGTGGAAGACCCATACGGGCTGACCGATCGGGAGCGCCAGGTGCTGACGGCCATTGCCAAAGGCCAGCCCAACAAGGAAGTCGCCAAGGAACTGGGCATCAGCGTACGCACTGTCGAATCCCACCGCCTGAACCTGCGGGAAAAGGTCGGCAACAAGAATGCCGCTCAGCTCTATAAGGTCGCGCAGGATCTGGGATTGCTGGACTGATCCGGCTCGGCTAAATCTGTTTGGGTCCACACCCTGGCCAAACACTTCCGGAGACATGGGTCTCCCATCTGACAGGCATGAAATGACCAAACCACTTGTCCTGGTAACCGCCGATGTGAAAACCATCGAGGGCTACAACTGGCACGCCGCGACCTCAACCTATCTGCAGGCCGTGCTGAAAGGCTCCGATGCCATCCCGATGATCCTGCCGTCCCTGGGGGCGGATCTGGATCTGGATGCGGCTCTGGACCAGGTCGACGGCGTTTTGGCGACCGGCTCCCGGTCCAACGTCAATCCGGAACTTTATGGCGAAGTGCCGACGGAAGAGAACGGTCCATACGACCCGTCCCGCGATTCCACGACACTGCCGCTGCTCAAGCGCGCCGTCGAACGCGGCATTCCCGTCTTTGCCATCTGCCGCGGCATGCAGGAATTGAATGTTGCCCTTGGCGGTACGCTGCTGACTGAGATCCAGTCCCTTGAAGGGCGCGCCGATCACCGCGCGCCGACATCAGAACGGCAGGACGAACGTTTCCGGATTGCCCATCCGGTGGAAGTCGCCGAAGGCAGCTGTCTGGCCACCGTTGTCGGCAGCGAGCCTTTCGAAGTCAATTCGCTCCACCGCCAGGCTGTCGGCAGGCTGGGCAATGGCATGATCACGGAAGCGGAAGCCGAAGACGGGACCATCGAAGCGGCCTCCGTCAAGGATAGTGCCGGCTACGTCCTCGCGACACAGTGGCACCCCGAATACTGGGTGTCGACGGACGGCCCGTCGAAGAAGCTGTTTGCCGCTTTCGGTGATGCCGTCCGGGCCTATCGCGTCAAACGCCTGGGTTTGTAATCAACCCCAGCCGAGCGTTGCGATCAGCAACGTGAGACCCAGCAGGAAGACGATGGCTGCCCCGACGATTTCGATCGTCCGGTGAACCTTCACCGCCATCGGACTGCCTTCGCCAAAAAGCCGCACGGCAAGTTCCTTGGCCCCGACTGCCATGCCTGCAAGCAGCGAGACGGTTATGCCGGTGCCAACCGCCATCGCCAGGGTGGAAGCGATGCCGGCTGCGATCATGCCTTGCGAAAGAGCAAAGACCAGCACCACCAGCGCACCGGTACAGGGCCGAAGACCAACTGCAAAAATGATCGACACGGCCCGGGCAAGGGTGATCTTGCCCTGAAGCATGTCCGGCGTCGGGGCATGGGCATGACCGCATGTGGTGCACACGCCATCTGCACCGATCTCGTGATGATGATGGTCATGGTGGTGATGATCGTGACCATGATGATGGTGGCCATCGTGACTGTGGCCATGACCGTGATGACCGGCCGCCGAAGCACCCGCGAGCGCGAGTTGCGAGCCTGACAGACGGGACGCCACATTCATGGCCAGCGGACGAAGGGCTTTCTGCCACAACAGCCAGCCGCCCAGACCGGTGATCAGCACATAGGATCCGATCTCGAACCACCGCGCCGTATCCTGTATCGCGATGCTGGTGAGATTGAAAACGACGGCCAGACCGCCAACCAGCAGGATCGCGGTCACCGCCTGTGCGAACGCCGAGGCAAAGGAGAGATAAATACCCTTGCGAAGGGTCTCGTTGTTGGCAACCACATAGGACGTGATGATGGCCTTGCCATGCCCAGGCCCTGCGGCATGGAAGATGCCATACGCGAAGGAAAGCCCCATCAGCAGCCAGGCCGCATGCGGATTGTTGCGGAAGGCCCTGAGACTGGCGACCAGCGCCTGGTAGAATTCCTTCTGCTTGACTGCAATTGTCCCGAAAACCGTATCGAGGAAACCCGTCTTCGGCGCGGCAACCGCTTCTTCTGAAGCCTTCGCCGTATCGAGTGCAGCCGTAATTGCGGCCGCAGCATCGACGGGCGAGCTGGCAGCAGTGTCCGTGGACGTGGACGTGGAAGCAGACGTGGTTTCGGGCGTTGCGGCTTCCGAAGTTCCGGACGATGAACTCGCGGCGGCCATTGCATCACCACAGGCAACCAGCATCTGATTGACCTGCGAGGCGGCAGCGGACTGAAGCTCAGGCGGCAGGTCACGCTGGTCTGCGCCGATCTGTGCAAGCGCATAGGCTTCGGCATCATCCAGCGGCGGCGGTTCCTTGCGGCTCACACGGCAAGTGCCCGGTGCGTTTTCCGTTCCCAGCGCATCGTCCCCCGCACCAAAGCGGAAATCGACGTAATAGGTCGGGTCGTAAACGTCGAGCGTGATCAGGCTCTTGGTATCGCTAGGCTGTTTGAACGGCAACGTGAAATGCAGTTCCAGCAGGTTCACATCCTCCGGCATGGAGCCGCCATTCATGCGGACATCTTCCTCCATGGCCTCGAAGTCCTCGGGCTTCATCACCCAGTAGTCCTTGAGGGGAACCTTGACCACTTCCAGCCAGTAATCCGTCGGGTCATCGAAATCGAATTCGACCCGGCTATTGTCACCGAACGTGAAATAGCCGTAATCGGCCATACTCTCCACGTTGACCTTCGCCAGTTCACTCAGCTCTTCACGGGAATAGTGACCGTCGCCATCCTTGTCGAAGCCCTGGATGGCGAAAGCGGAAAACGCATCATCGAAACGAAACACGTGCTGAAGCGCAATCGCCTGTCCAGCATCGTCGAAAACCAGCTTGCTTCGTGCCTCGACAAAGACATGCGGGTGCGCACTGGCTCCGGCAAGAGCAGCCAACAGAAGACCCAGACCCAACAGGAAACGGCGAGAGGCCGCAGGAAGAACCTTGGCTCGAAAGGTGGAAAGCAAGCGCAACGGGATCACCCACTGATCAGATGTAATATGTTTACATGACACGCAGTGCGTTGTTTGACCAGAGAAGACGGCAGGAAGATGACCGCGACAATTTCGCGGCGCAAAACGCTCAAGGAACAATTTTCGCACTTGGTAATCAAATACGGAATGTTTCAACTCATCCGACGACTAAAATTAGGAGAAAAAAGACAATATTCCCGGGATGCAGCCTAAAATATTCACAACAATAACCACTGCACCGAGCCAGCCATGAACGCCTTGCATAAATCAGTCCACCACAGTGCCGTTTTCGATCATCCGGAGATGGGCGATCACGAAGACATCGTTTTCGTCCAGGACAAGGCCACCGGCCTGAAGGCAATCATTGCCGTCCACGACACCACGCTCGGCCCGGCACTTGGCGGCTGCCGCGTCTGGCCCTACGAGAACCCGGCGGATGCGCTGACGGATGCCCTGCGCCTGTCCCGTGGCATGACCTACAAGAACTCTCTGGCAGGCCTTGATCTCGGCGGCGGCAAAGCCGTCATCATTGCCGACCCACGCAAGGACAAGTCCGAAGCCCTGATGGAAGCGTTCGGCCGCCATGTGGAGCGCCTGTCCGGCACCTACATCACCGCAGAAGACGTCGGCGTGTCGCCAGACGACATGGAAGCCGTTGCCCGCCAGACCGCCCATGTGCGCGGCACCAAGGCAACCGGCCTCGGAGACCCGTCGCCCTATACGGCTCTCGGTGTCTTCGAAGGTATCAAGGCGTCCGCAAAATTTGTCTATGGCAGCAGCGACCTTTCCGGAAAGACTGTCTCCGTGCAGGGACTGGGCCACGTGGGACATGACGTTGCCCGCCAGCTTCACGAAGCCGGTGCAAGGCTCATCGTTTCCGACATTCATGCACCGGCTGTGCTGCGTGCCATCGATGCGTTCGGAGCCACAGCGGTTGATCCGGCCGAAGCTCATATGGTGGAGGCGGATATCTTCGTTCCCTGCGCTCTCGGGGCAGGCCTCAATGCTCGCACCGTTCCGCAAATCCAGGCGAAGATCGTTGCAGGGGCTGCCAACAACCAGCTGCAGACGCCGGCGGACGGCGAGGCCCTGAAGAAACGCGGCATCCTCTACGCTCCCGACTACGCGATCAATGCCGGTGGCGTGATCTCCATTGCCCTGGCAACAGCGGACAGCGGCGACAAGCTGGTGCGTGAAAAGACGATCGCCATCGGCGAAACGCTGGCAACGATTTTCGAGCGGGCCGCCCGCGAAGGCAGCACCCCGGAACGCGTGGCCGACACAATGGCGGAAGAGCGTCTGGCAAAAGCGAAGTCGGCCTGATTAAAGCTTTCACGTCAAACGGAAACGGCGGCCTTGAGCCGCCGTTTTTTGCTTTGCCTGTTTCCGGTTGTCGGGCCTGCATACGGTCGGCAGAAGAAAGCACTGCAACAGTGCACCTGATTTAATGCTCAGGTCAGGAAAGCTGGCTTTCATTGGCTGCCTTGAACATCTGCCTCACGAGGTTCTTCGCGTCCTCAACGGCTCTTTCCCCCATTTCCGCATAACAGGCGGTGACACCTTCATGCAGGAGGTAAAGACGCGAGGCGAAGCTTTCCTGCCCGCTCAATTCGCCGAAGAAACGCAGAAGCTCGCCTTTGTGGCGCTTGACCATCGCCGCTATTTCGGTGCTGCCGGGATTGGCCGCAAGCGCCTGGCGGAACAGACACTCCTTGCCCGCCGTCATGCGCATCCAACCACCCAGCTTGTCAAAAAGCTGAACGGCGGCCTCAAGCCCGGGCGACGTCACACCTTCGCGAACATAGAAGAGATAGCGTCGATGCCGGTATTCAAGGGCGCCCAGCACCATCGCCTCGCGCGAGGGAAAATGACGGTAAAGCGTGCGCATGCTGACACCCGCGCCGGCCCTGAGTTCGGGAACGCTCGGTTCGGCGAAACCCCGGCTCCAGAAAACCTCTTCCAGGCGAGCGGCAATATGTTCCTGCGCGTTTTCCATGAGTAAACCTTGGGATTTATACATCGGCTTTTCAAGGAAAACCTTCACCGAAACTTATTGTAAGTAATTTCCCTTAAATAACCATAGATAGAAATTTACAGATTACATTCATTTAACCAAGAAAAACGAAACGGAGAATAAAATCCGAAAACGTATTCTCAAAGGAATGGGAAATAGCTGAACCAGCTAAAAAAAATCAGCAGTCGTTTTGACCTGACGAATACCATTCGACCAGAAAATCAACAAAGGCGCGCACCTTGGCACTCAAGTGCCGGCGGTGCGGATAAACTGCATGAATACCGCGCATCGGCTCCTCATAGGCCTCCAGTAGCGTAACCAGTTTGCCGTCGCGGATATCTTTGGACACAAAAAACAGCGGCGTACGAAGGAAACCGAGGTTACATAACGCCGCTTCGCGCGCCGCGGCAGCGCTGTTGACTTCCAGCGGGCCTTTCACTGCCACCGACGAACGCTCTCCATTCGTGTAGAAGGCCCAGTTCTGCTTGAAGCGGTAGTTCGTATCGATGATGCAAGGCCGTGTGGAAAGATCAGCGGGCACATTCGGCGCCCCATAGGTCTCGATCGCCTCAGGCGTGGCGCACACCACGGTGCGAAAGGGAGCAATCTTGCGGGCGATCAGGCTGGAATCTTCCAGTTGGGTGACCCGGACCGCAAGATCGAAACCTTCTTCCACGAGATCGACGAAGCGGTCTTCCAGCCTGAGGTCCAGATTGATTTCCGGATACTTCACCAGAAAATGCATCATGGCCTGGTTCAGCAGGTCGTCGCCCATCGAACGGGGAGCCGAAACACGCAAACGCCCACGGACTTCCTGGTGCGAGGACTGAACCGAGGCTTGCAGATCATCGATCCGCTGCAGGATTTCGGCAGCTTCCTTGTAATAGGCTTCACCGACTTCGGTGAGCGACACCTGACGGGTGGTCCTGTTCAACAGACGCACGCCCAGTTCGTCTTCCAGCTCGCCGACATATTTCGAGACCAGCGCCTTGGAACGCCCCATTTCACGGGCCGCTGCGGAAAATCCGTTTGAATCGACAACTTGAATGAAGCAGCGCATCCGCGTGATTGCGTCCATCCGGCATCCTTCCCGTTGGGGCCATTCCAGAAACCCTGCTTAGCGTATTTTCCGGCGGCCGGTCAAAGGCTTCGCCAAAGGCCGGCCCGGCGGGGCGTTTAGTGCCGGGCAGGTCTGTTGCGGCGTCCAAGGCGCGCTGCGCCGATCAGCAGGCGCATGACAAGCAGCCCGCCAAGCGCACCGACACCTGCACTGGCAAAGCCGGCCGGCGTTACCGGAACGGCTGGCTCGTAGTCTTCGGCCGTTGCCTGCGCCAGGGTTGGGTCGAAGCCGCGCGCAAAGATGATCATGCGATCCAGCGGCCCGGCCGTTTCAAGCTCTTCCCGCTGCAGTTTCAGCCTGCTCAAGCGGATTTCGGCGTTCAGCATGCTGTCGCCCCGCGCTCTGATAAAGGGATCTTCGGAGGATTTCTGACGTGCTATGGCTTCTGCCGACGTCAGCCCGTAACGCTCGGCGTCACGATTGAAATCGGCCAGAATTTCCTCCAGAGCGTCGATGGCCCCACCAAGTCGCTGGCGATATTGCTGTGTGAACTCCGGCAACTGGGACGTCGCGGTTCCACTCAGCAACATGACAATCAGCATCATGATACGTGCCATCGCGTGTCAGGATCTCCCTTTCCAGGTTACGGCCTGTCAGTCCTGCAGACTGATGATCCCGGCTTCCGCGGTTTCCGTTCCGAAGACCAGCCGAACTCCATCGGCATCCCAGGCCATTGTAGACACCGGCCCTAGGCCCGGGCGCCGCAGCAGTACCTCGGCATTGTCCTCGAACCGGCACATCAGGATCATGCCGTCCTGATAGCCGACAGCAACGACATCCTCCTTCGGGTGGCAGGCAACGGCGCTGACCAGGTTGTCACCCCTTGTGCCCAACTGCAGCGGTGTCTGCCCCATCGGCCCGGTTTTGCCGAAGAACGGCCAGAGGATCGCGGCATTGGCACCGGAGGTCGCCAGATATCGCCCCTTGACCGACCAGCTGAACGATTTGACCTTGGCCGGGTAGCCGGTCATGCGCATGTCCTGGCTGTCCGACAGGCGCCAGCCGTGCAATGCGTTTTCCTGCATGGCGGTAACAACATACTTGCCGTCGGGCGAAAAGCTCACGCCCAGATGCGCGCCATTCCAGCTGAGCTCGACCGGTGCGCCGTCCGTGCCGGCCCACCAAAGCGTCGCTCCGTCGTAGCGCCCGACTGCCAGCCGCATGCCCTTGGGCGCGAAGGCAAGACCGCCGACGGCCCGTTCATGCGCGAATTCCTTTTCGCGCCCGTCCGCGAACCGCACCCAGGCGGTGCGGCCGCTGGCAAAGGCAAGCGCACCGGACGGTCCGGCAGCGATCAGGTCGATCCACTTGCGCGGCCGTTCGGCAACGCATTCGCTCGATCCGTCCGCCGCACTCAGGAAGATGCAGCCGTCGTCACCCGATGTGATCAGCCCCTTGCCGTCGATTGTCGGCTCGGCAGCCAGAAGCCCGGCCTTGTGCGGCTTCAGTTTCGTTTCACCCTGTCCGGACAGGACGATGTCGCCTTCTCCGGACGCAAAAAAGGTCGTGTCTTTCAGATAGCCGGCGCGGACGACGAAGCCGTCCACCTCCACGGGAGCAACTGTCGGCAAGTCTCTTCTTCCTTATTGCGCGGCGCAGGCCTGGAAACTGTCTCTCAGGACATCCCAGTTGAGATCGCGTCCGATGAAGACCAGGCGGCTTTCTCGCGGCTCATCCTCTTTCCAGTCGCGCTGATGATCGCCTTCAACGATCATGTGCACCCCCTGGATGACATAGCGCTGCGGATCCCCCTTGAAGGCAATGATGCCCTTCAGGCGCAGAATGTTTGGGCCTTGAACCTGCGTGACCTGGTTGATCCAGGGAAAGAACATGTTGGGATCAAGGTCGCCTGCCTTCAGGGAAATGCTCTTGACCGAATGGGGATCCTCATCGTGGTGATGATGGTGATGTCCATGTCCATGATCGTGTCCATGGTCATGATGATGGTCGTGGCCGTGATGATTGTGGTCATGATCGCAGTCCGGACCGCATTCGTCGGCGTGATGACCATGCTCGAGGAAATGCGGATCGAGCGACAGGATCCTGTCGAGATCGAACGCACCCCGATCCAGCACCTTGGCGATCTCGATACCGCAACGCTCGCTCCGGTGGAGCACGGCATACGGATTGATCGAACGGATACGCGCCTCGACGGTGGCAAGCTCTTCGCCCGAGACGAGATCGGTCTTGTTGATCAGGATGACGTCGGCAAAGGCGATCTGGTCTTCGGCCTCTTCGGTGTCTTCCAGACGCTGCAGCACGTGGCGGGCATCGACAACGGCCACAACCGCATCGAGTTTCGCGGCGGCACGCACATCGTCGTCCATGAAGAAGGTCTGTGCGACCGGAGCCGGATCGGCAACACCGGTGGTTTCGACGATGATCGCGTCAAAGGCATTCTTGCGCTTCATCAGGTTCTGCACAGTGCGGATCAGGTCACCGCGCACGGTGCAGCAGATGCAGCCGTTGTTCATTTCGAAGATTTCTTCGTCGGATTCCACGAGCAGATCGTTATCGATACCGACTTCGCCGAACTCGTTGACGATGACCGCATAACGCTGACCGTGGTTTTCGGTCAGGATCCGGTTGAGAAGTGTGGTCTTGCCGGCACCCAGATACCCCGTCAACACGGTAACGGGGATCTGTGCCTGGCTGTCCTGGGTCGCAGTCATTGCGCGCTTTCCTGGCAGAAGATAAAGGGTCGCCCGCCGATCGGCGGGCCGCTTGGGCGCGAATATAAGCATTTCACCGCCGTATTGGGAGGGCGGTACGGAAATTTCCCTTTTCCCGGCATACCTGTGGACACTCGCCCGAACGCTTTGACCGTTCTTCAGCCTTTTCAAATCCTTGTCCACCGCATTAACGTCGGCTCGAGGAAGCGCGCAAAGGCATGGAGACCAAAATGCTGCACACGATTGGCGGATTTGACCGGATTGGCGAGGAAAACGCATTCGCCGTGCTGGCACGGGCAACGGAACTTGCCGCACAAGGCCGCGATATCATCAACCTGGGCATCGGTCAGCCGGACTTCAAAACGCCGGATCACATCGTTGAAGCGGCCATCAAGGCCCTGCGCGACGGTCAGCACGGTTACACGCCCGCAACCGGCATTGCCCCGTTGCGCGAAGCAGTCTCCGCCGACCTTCTGAAACGTCACGGAGTGGAGACTGACCCGGGCAACGTTCTGATTGTTCCCGGTGGCAAGGTCACCATGTTCATGGCCATCTTGATGTTCGGCGAACCGGGAAGTGAAATTCTCTATCCCGATCCGGGCTTCCCGATCTACCGCTCGATGATCGAGTTCACGGGCGCCCGGCCCGTGCCGGTTCCGATCCGCGAGGAAAACGACTTTGCCTTTTCTGCCGAAGAGACGCTGTCGCTGATCACCGACAAGACCCGTCTGCTGATCCTCAATTCGCCGGCCAACCCCACCGGCGGCGTCACCCCGCGTGCTGAAATAGAAAAGCTCGTCGCCGAGCTGGAACGCTTTCCTGATGTAGCCGTCATGTCCGACGAAATCTATTCGCAGATGACCTATGACGGCATGGAACACGTCTCCCTGCTGGGGTTCCCGTCGCTGCGCGACAGGCTCATCCTGCTCGACGGCTGGTCGAAGACCTATGCCATGACCGGCTGGCGGATGGGTTTCTCCCTCTGGCCCGAAGGCCTGATCGACAAGGCGCGCAAGCTCGCGGTCAACGCGTGGTCCTGTGTCAACGCCCCCGCCCAGTTCGGCGCTCTTGCAGCGCTTACCGAACCGCAAACCGCAGTGGCGGACATGGTTCAGGAATTCGATGGCCGGCGCAAGGTGACCGTTGACGGCCTGAACGCCATTGAGGGTATTTCCTGCCGCGTTCCGCTTGGTGCCTTTTATGCCTTTCCGAATATCAAGCAGACCGGCTGGAAGGCCAAGGCACTTGCATCCGCCCTTTTGGAAGAGACCGGCGTTGCGACCATCGGCGGCCCCGACTTCGGTGTATTGGGCGAAGGCTATATCAGATTGTCTTACGCGAATTCCACGAACAACATACGCGATGCCCTGGGACGGATAGAAAAATTCCTGAACGAAAACCGCAAGAACTGAACACTTGGCACAAATACTGATCGTCAGACCTTTCCAAGGTTAACATGCGTATTTTCTTCAAGGAGTCTTCCGTTACGTATCCCTTTTATTAAACTTTTATTGTCTTGAATGACACCGCGACCCGCACAAAGGTCGGACAATGGGGACGGAAATGACCAAGAACATCACTTTGGATCTTGAACAGACGTTCGGCGATTTGAACGAATGTGTCCTCGTGACCAACCCCGAACGCACCATCGTTTTCATAAACCAGGCTATGTCCAACCTGCTGAAGGTGGATCGCGAAAAGGTCGTCGGCACGACAACGAAACGGTTCTTCGCCAATCCGAACCAGTTTGCCCAGATGGCGGAACTCTACCAATCGCCAACGGATCACCGGAACCGCAAGGCCTATTCAATAGATCTGGCGCTCGAAGACGGGTCGACCGTATCCGTCGAGGTTGTCAGCGCACCGCTGTTCGATACAGATCACACATTGACCGGCATCCTGTTTATCGCGCGGGATCTGGCGGAACGAAAGGCGCTGGAAAGCAAACTGAGTGACATCGCCTTGACGCTTGAAGATGCGCTGGACGCGATTTCGGAAGGCTTCGCACTCTACGACAAGGATGACCGGCTGGTTATCTGCAACGACAATTATCGCGAGATCTATGCCCATTCGGCACCGGCCATGTTCCCCGGCAATCGTTTCGAGGACATCCTGCGGTTCGGCCTGAACCGCAAGCAATACGAGACGGGCGGCAAGACGGACGACGAATGGTTGGCGGAGCGCCTCGATCGGCATCAGGCCGGCGATGGCTCGATCCTGGAGCAAAACCTCAGTGACGGCCGCTGGCTGCGCATTTCGGAAACCCGCACCCGCGCCGGCGGCATCGCCGGCATCCGATTCGACATCACGGAACTCAAACACGCTCAGGCCAAGGCGGAAAACGCCTACAAGAACCTTTCGCTTATGGCCGACAACATTGTGGCCAGCGTCACCGAGGTCGATCTGGAGGGCAGATGCGTCTTCATCAACAAGACCGCGTGTGACTGGTTCAACGAAAAACCGGAAACTCTCATCGGCACCCGGCTTCGTGACCGCTTGCCCTGGAAGGAACGCGAAGCCGTTCGCACGATCTTCGAGGAAGCGATGAGCGGTGAGAAGGTTTCATCGGAAGTCAGCTTCCATTTTCCCGACGGCATTTTGCGCGAATGCCTGATGAGCTGTAACCCGCGCTTCGGCGATGATGGTGCCGTTGAAGCTATCGTGGTTCTGATTTCCGATATAACCGACCGGAAGAAAACGGAACGTACGCTGGCCGAGCTTTATGCCATCACCTCGACCCGCGAGCTCGGCCACGAAGACAAGATTGCCGAAATCCTCCGTCTGGGGACCGAACATTTTGAGGTTCCCTTCGGCATTATCAGTCACGTGATTGACGACCACTACACGATCACACACGCCCAGAGCCCGGAAGGAGAACTCGTTCCGGGCACTACGTTCCCGTTGCAGGACACCTATTGTCTGTTGACGCTGAAGTCCGAAGAGCCGATCGCGACCGCAAACGCCGCAAGCTCGGAGTTCGCCAGGCATCCCTGCCACGAGATCTTCAAGTTGGAGACGTATATCGGCGCCCCGATTCTCGTGGATGGTGAAGTTCATGGGACAATCAACTTCACCGCCCCGGACGTGCGCAAAAGGGCATTCTCCCCGTCGGATCTTCAGATCGTGCGTCAGTTCGCGGACTGGGTCGGACATGAGATCGCCCGCCAGCGCGATCACCAGGCCCTGATGAACGCCAAGATCAACCTGGAGCGGGTCGCCAGCATCGACGACCTGACCCAGATCCTGAACCGCCGCGCTTTCCTGGAACGGGCCAATACAGAAGTGCAACGCTTCCGTCGCACCAAGCGCCCCTTCACGGCTGTGATGATGGACATCGACAAGTTCAAGCAGATCAACGATCTGTACGGCCATGCCACCGGCGACGAAGTTTTGAAAAAATTTTCCGATACCGTCAGCAGCGCCCTGCGTGCCGTCGACATCTTCGGCCGGGTCGGCGGCGAAGAGTTCTGCATGATCCTGCACAACGCAGAAATCGAAGATGCCATGCTGGTGTGTGAACGCCTGCGGGTGAAGATTATCGAGGAATGCCAGCTCGACATCGTCAAACAGACGGTCACCTGCAGCATGGGCCTTGCCACCGTCGCCCGCGAAGATCTGGAATTTTCGACCCTCATGCAAAAGGCCGACACGGCGCTTTATGAGGCAAAGGCGACGGGACGCAACAAATGCGTTGCCCACAAGAGTTCGTATCCGGAACACGCTCCGGCCCTCTGACCGGCCCAGACCGTCTGGCCTGCTCGCGGCCACGTTCGACACGCGATGCCGTAGCGTTTTCCCGGTTTCCCGCGCAAAACTTCGCGCTAATTCAAACCCAACGCGCCAATATGTCGCATCGGGACGTATTCTTGCCGTTCTTTTGACGCCGCCCTCCGTATATGCAACAGTAGTGTAATCGTAGCGGAGCGGGACAAGACGACATTACACTAGAATGCAATACTGAAGCGGACCCTCCGCGCAAGGACCTCTACGGCTTGAATCTTGTATATTCTTGCCTGAACAGATCTTGGAGGGACATTTGTTCACAAAAATACTAGTTCCGATTGACCTCAGTCATGCGGATAAACTTGAAAAAGCCATCGCAACGGGTGCTTATATAGCAAAAACCAATAGTATTCCCGTGGTATTTGCGGCGGTAACTTCAAACACCCCAAGCGCCCTTGCCCACACTCCGGACGAGTTTCGGGAAAAGCTGGCTGCCTACGCTGCCGCAGAAGGGCAGAAACACGGGATCACCGCTACCGGTCATGCCGTTTTCTCTCACGATCCGGCTGTCGACCTGGAAAACGCGATTCTGAAGGCTGTTCACGATACCGGTGCGGATCTCGTGGTCATGGCAACGCACATCCCGCACGTGCCGGATCACTTCTGGCCGTCGAACGGTGGACGCGTCGCGAGCCATGCAGATGTTTCCGTCTTCCTCGTGAGATAACCCGTTTCCCGAACAAAAGGAGCGCTCCCATGAGCGACAATCAAGGCATTCCGGATCCGGAAGGCGCCGCCAATCTCATCGACACCGAATACGAGATTGGCCAGGACAACATCGAAACTTCTGTCGGCCCTTTCAGCCTCGACATCCACAATCCGGTTTTCCTGGTCTCTGGCCTGACCATCGTTGCCTTCGTCTTTCTGACCCTTGCCTTTCAGACCGAAGTCGGCCCGATGTTCGATCATCTGCGCAAGTGGCTGACATCGAACCTCGACTGGTTCTTCATCATCTCCGGCAACGTCTTCGTCCTCGTCTGCCTGGCGCTGATCGTCACACCCCTCGGCAACGTCCGCATCGGCGGCAAGGACGCCGAGCCCGACTATACCTACTTTGGCTGGTTCGCCATGCTGTTCGCCGCCGGCATGGGCATTGGCCTGATGTTCTTCGGCGTTCTGGAACCGGTCTATCACATGGCCTTTTCCGAGCCGATCGGTGTGCCAAAGCCCTTCGACGCCGACGGCAATATCATTCCGGAAAATGTCGCGGCCGCGAAGGCCATGGGCATGGCCGCAACCATCTTCCACTGGGGCCTGCACCCCTGGGCGATCTACGCCGTGGTCGCACTCGCTCTTGCGATCTTCTCCTTCAACAAGGGTCTGCCGCTGACCATGCGCTCGGTATTCTATCCGATCTTCGGTGAGCGCACCTGGGGCTGGCCGGGCCATGTCATCGATATCCTGGCCGTGTTCGCGACCCTGTTCGGTCTCGCGACCTCACTTGGCTTTGGCGCCCAGCAGGCAAATGCGGGTCTCGATTTCGTCTTCGGCATTCCTGTCAGCACCACGGCACAGGTCGTGTTGATCATCGGCATCACCGGCGTTGCGCTGGTCTCGGTTCTGCGTGGTCTCGACGGCGGCGTGAAGGTTCTGTCGGAAATCAACATGCTGATTGCGGCTCTGCTGCTGGTCTTCGTGATTGCCGCTGGTCCGACCGCAACGCTGGTCTCCGACTTCTTCTCCAACATTATTGCCTACGGCAGGGAAATCGTACCGCTGTCGATGCCGTTCGGCCGCGAGGACGACAGCTTCCGCCAGGGTTGGACATCGTTCTACTGGGCCTGGTGGATTTCCTGGTCGCCGTTTGTCGGCATGTTCATTGCACGCGTCAGCCGTGGCCGCACTGTTCGGGAGTTCATCGTCTGCGTCCTGATCATTCCGACCATCGTCTCCGTAATCTGGATGACAGCGTTCGGCGGCACCGCCATCGAACAGGTCCTGGCCAGCAGCGACAGCCAGGTGCATGAATATGTGATCGCGAGCTACAGCCCTGAACTGTCGCTGTTCGGCATGCTCGCCGATCTGCCGATGGCATCGATCACCTCGTTCATCGCCATCATTCTGGTCATCGTGTTCTTCGTCACCTCCTCGGACTCCGGCTCTCTGGTGATCGACACGATCACGGCAGGCGGCAAGGTCGATGCGCCGGTGCCGCAGCGCGTGTTCTGGTGCACCTTCGAAGGTCTGGTCGCCATCGCGCTTCTGCTTGGCGGAGGTCTGGGAGCCCTGCAGGCAATGGCAGTCTCGACCGGGTTCCCCTTCACGATCGTGCTGTTGCTGGCCTGCTACGCCATCTTCAAGGGACTGGCGGACGAACCGCGCTGACCTGAAACAGCAGGAACACCTGGAACGGGCGGCTCTGGTCGCCCGTTTTTGCATCCGAACATGACGAGCCACGTTGCAGTCATCGCAGACAGGCGAAGCGCGAGCCGGAATCAGGGAACCGCCGCCTCGAAATTTTTTGGATTGTTCCAGACCCGCGCGAGGCGAGGGTCGACCGGATGATCCGACGGCCTCTTAAAAGCAGGCGGCAATCGCCAGCCGACTTGTCTAGTCGGCCAGCTTGGGGGCCAGGCGCACGCCGGGAGGCGGCGAGCTTTCACGGATCCGCACATCGGGCTCGATCACGATGGGCGTATTGGGCACGCGGTCACCCGCGATCTGGCGCAGCAGGGTCAGTGCAGCCAACCGTCCGATCTTGTCCGGCTGGGCTGACACCGTCGTCAGCGCGGGCGTACGCGCATCGGCGCCGTCGATATCGTCGTAACCGGTAATCGCCATGTCCGGCCCCGGCTCGATCCCCGCTCGCCGGAACGTGGTCATCATTCCAAGGGCGACGAGATCGTTGAAGCCGACGATGGCTGTGGGGCGATGTTCGGCTTCCAGGATCTTCGGCACTGCAGCCCGGCCATCGGCCTGAGTCATCAGCTCCGGCAGGTCAAGCTGGCTTGCGGGATCGATCCCCGCTTCTTCCAGCGCCTTGCGCCAGCCCGCATTGCGGTAGCGGCCGGTCGAGCTGCCACGGCGACCGCCAACCATGGCGATGTCCTTGTGTCCCTGTTTGATCAAGTGCTTGGTGATCTGATAGGTGCCGGCAAGATCGTCACCGCGTACGCACGGTGCCCAGACTCCCGGAACCTCGCGCGCCACCAGCGTCACGGGTATCCCCTGGTCCACCAGCCTGTTGATCTCTTCGGCCGAGGTTCCGACCGAAGGACACAGGATCAACCCGTCCGCGCGGTGCTGCAACAGCGTGTTGACGAACGCACGCTGGCGTTTGACGTCGTCGCGGTGGTTGCAGATGAAGATCATCTGCCCCTGCTCTTCCAGAACGTCCTCGAGCGCAGAAAAGACTTCGGCGAAGTAAGGGTTCAGGATGTCATGAACGGCAACGCCCACAATCTGGCTGCGGGCGGTTCTGAGAGAAGCCGCCGACCGGTTGTAGATATATCCGATCTCCTCCGCGGTCTGCTTGACCTTCGCCCTGGTTTCCTCGGCAACAAGCGGACTGTCCCGAAGCGCCAGCGACACGGTTGCCGTGGAAATACCGAGCTGGTCGGCAATGTGCCCGAGAGTGAGCCTTTTACCAGGCTTTTGCGGAAATTCCGGCTGGGAGGGAGGGGAACCGTTGTCTTCAGACATTCCTATTTCTCAATAACCGCAGCGGCGTTGGGAGAGACCGTTATAGCCCTCTCCCCTCTGGGTAAACAGGTTTTTCTGTTTTTCCGAAGTTTGGGATCGAAGCCCCTCACAAGGATCAGCGCCGTCCAGCGGGAGCGGAATCGTCGAATTCCTCACGTAGATTGACGACAACCCTGCGGTTCTGAGACTGACAGGTTACCTTGTCGCAATCCGTTACCGGACGCTCCACGCCATACCCCTTCACCCACATGCGCTTGGGGTTGACCCCCAACTTGACCAGTTCGGCCATGACCGCGTTCGCCCGCTGGGTCGACAATGTCTTCTGCGCAGCCTCGCTGCCCGGATCGTCGGCGTGGCCCTGGATCTTGACCAGCCACTTCTTGTTCGATTTCAGCCACTTGGCCTGATTTTCGATTGTGATGCGAGCCTCATCGGTGACCACAGCCGAGCCCTGGTCGAAATAGACCCGGCGACCGACATTGATGATGAATTCCTCTTCCGAACCCGACGAAATATTTCCGAAACCGGCGGCCGGTGCGTTGGTCACATCGGGTGACGACAATCCACCCGCGCTGTTGCAGCCGGCGACTCCAAATCCGATCATGAGCGCAAAAACTGCACCCCGGCCGATCCGGCCAAATGTATTTTCCAAGGAAAGCCCCCAAATCCTCTTTAAGTTTCCCCCTCGCCCGGCAGCCCTCAGCCCCTTCGACTGCAGCTCCGCCGGTCGATTGCAAATTGCTCCGGATGAACGGGCTCAGCCCGCTTTCTCTCCAAGATGTTCCAGCACCAGAACGCCGGTTCCCTTCGGGCAGCGCTGGTAAAGGTCGACAATGTCTTCCGGGAACATGCGCACGCAGCCACTCGACACATCATGGCCGATGCTCCAGGGCTCCAGCGTGCCGTGCAGCCGGTACCCGAGGTCGCTTCCATCCCGATAGAGATACAAGGCCCGTGGCCCTAGTGGATTGTTGGCAGCTCCGCCTTCGACCATTCTTGGCAGATCCGGCTGCCGCTTCAGCATCTCCGGTGGCGGCACCCACCGCGGCCAAAGGGCCTTGCGGTCAATCCGGGCGCGGCCGAACCACTGGAAGCCTTCACGCCCGACGCCAACTCCATAACGAAGCGCGGTGTTGTTTTCCCATACCCAGTACAGGAAGTGATTGTTGGTATCGACCACCACAGTGCCGGGTGGCTCGTCACTGAAATACTTCACCATCTGTCGATGCCAGACGGGATCGATCTTCTTGAAGTTGGTTCTTCTGTATTGAAACCCGCTATCTTCCTGATAGCCACTGAAATAAGCGTTTGCAGCTGCATTGGCGTGCGCCATCTGCGGCAAGGCCAATGAGCCTGCCGTGGCTGCTGCCCCTGTCAAGAACCTGCGGCGGTTCAGCTCCATCCCACACCTCCCTTAAAGGCTGGCGATCCTTCCTGACCGGCGGTTGTTTTAACCCCGGCGGGTATTAAGAAGGGAACTATCCAATCCCGTCAACCGCCTAAGGCCAGCGTACGGGCAGATGCAGCCTTGATCAGATCCCCTTCACGCGTTCCCGGTAGAGGATGTAGAGGCCGGATGCGACAACGATGGCTGCCCCGAGAATGGTCGTATACGTGGGCACGTCGTCGAAGATCAGGAAGCCAAGCGCGATCATCCAGACAATCTGCGTATAGATGAAGGGCGCCAGTACCGGTGCAGGCGCGATCCTGTGCGCCATGATGAACAGGAAATGCCCACCCGCACCAAAAGCGCCGGTCGCGAACAGCAGAACCCATGTCCACAGGTCCGGAGGCGTGACCCAGACCGAGATACCGGCCGGCGCCATGGCAATGGCTGCGACAATACCTGAAATGATCAGCATTCCGGCAGAGCTGTCCGTTGCCGTGAGCTGGCGTGTCAGCAGCGCATAGACCGCATAAAAGGACATGGCCGCAACCGAATAGATCGCCGCCCAGTGCATACCGCCAAGTCCTGGCCGGGTGACCACCAGAACCCCGATGAAGCCGACAATGATCGCAATCCAGCGGCGTAATCCGGCCCATTCCCCAAGCAGCGGCCCGGCAAGGGCCGTGATGACGAACGGCGCGGCGAACATGATCGACATTGTTTCGGCCAGCTGCAGGTAACGAACCGCCAGGAAGTTGAAAATAGTGGTACCGAGCAGACAGAACGACCGCACGATCTGCAGAACCGGCCGGTTCGTCTTCAGGAGCGAAGGTTTCTTCCAGACCTGGAACAGGACCAGGGAGAGGATCACATGACTGACGAACCGCATCCAGACGATCTGCAGCGTCGGCAGGCTGGCCGACATGTATTTGGCCGTTGCATCCAGAACGGAAAAACTGAGGCAAGCCAGCACGATGAGACCGATCCCGGCGAGCGGCGCCGTGGCAGCGGCGGCTTTGCCGGTCGAACGGTGCTGACTGTCATGCGCCATCGGCGGCGGCCCTTTTCAAACGATCATCCGTAGATGAAAAAGAGAGTAGCGGACATGTCCCGGCAGGAACGGTCCGGTTGAGATAATTGCACCAACCCACTACCTAACCTTAAAAGACAAGCGGGGGCGGTTATGCCGGTTGCAGAAATTGAAACATGGCTGGGACGCCTTTCCATTACGGAAGTTGACGGCGCAATCACCCAATTACACTGGAACGGGCCCTCTGGCAAAGAAGAAACACCGTTGCTCAAGGAAGCAGCACGCCAGGTACAGGCCTATCTTGCGGGTGATCTGAAAACCTTCGACCTGCCGCTCGCCCCGAAAGGCGGCGAGCTGCACCAGGCGGTGTTCAAGGCGATGCTCGCAATCCCCTATGGCGGAACCCGCACCTATGGCGACCTTGCCAGGGAGCTGGACACATATGGGCAGCCGATCGGCCAGGCCTGCGGAGCCAACCCGATACCGATCATCATCCCCTGCCACCGGATCCTGTCGGCGAACGGCCTTGGCGGATATTCCGGCTCGGGCGGTACGGAAACAAAGATCGCCCTTCTGAAACTGGAGGGTGGCTACCCGTTCCTGGTCTAGCGCAACTCAAGTCGTCAATGTCAAACACCTGCCACTCCGGCCCTGTCGATAAAGGCAAAGACCGGAGCGGCGGCAGGGACCCGCCGAGACGCATGCTCTGACCGATTGGTCATATCACGCGCACGGCAGGCTCACATTTCCTCACAGGACCAGAGAATCTGCTCCCGTGATCTCGACAAACTGCGGTCGGCTGTCGGGCAGCTCAAGCTCGTCTGCAAGCGCCGCCAGCGGGTCTGCATCCCTCAACGGTCCGAAATCGAAGCCCGACAGTTCTTCCAGAAAGGCAACGGACACCTGGAACGTCTTGTACTCACCAAAGGCGAACCCTTCGACAGCTTCCGTCTCGCGGCGGTCCTGCAGGTATTTCTGAATGGCCTGTCCCTGACTTAACAGATAGGCGGTCGCGTGCAGGCGAAGACTGCCGTCGTCCTGCAAGGCATCCATCACCACCACTTTCCAGTACTGCAGGGGCAGATTGATGCCGACTCCATCGAGGAACGGATCCTCGTCGTCGTCGAAAAGGGGGCCTGTGAAGACCGTTGCCCGGAAGGCATGGGTCTTTGTGCTGTCGAGGATATGGTTTTCCAGACCTTGCCAGGTGGACCGGTTCTGGTTGAGGGAGGAATGCTGCGGCGAGGCGTTCGTGTAGTGAAACGTATCGTCGTTTGCCAGTTGCGCCACCGGGCGGTCATCGCCCCAGTTCGGGTCCTCGCGCCGGACCATGTGTCCCCGGTCCAGATCTCCCGGGAAGTCGCCCTTGCCGAGCTGCGCTTCCACCGGAATGCGCCGATCGAAAAACCACTTGTCCGGTTTCTTGCGTTTGATCTTGATTGCCTTTTCGCCGTCGATGTTGACGACAGTGACCACGGGGCTTCTGCGATCGACATCATAGAGAAGCCCGAAGTGGGTATAGCGCAGCTCATGCTGACGGCCGGCGAGCGCATCCGTCGGGCTGGCCAGATTGAACATGCCGTCCGGCAACTTCGGAAAGTCGACCTTTTTCGACAGGAAGTTGGGATCGTAGCCGTTCCGGCCGATAAAATGGTTCGGGTCGTGGAAACCGTCGGCCACCTCCTGTTCAAGGCTAGCCTCGACCAGAACCTGTGTGGGCCGATTGCCTGACAGAAGGTCCCGCAGCGTGCTCGCCCTGACAGCGCTGTTGGCAATTCCATAGGCTCCGGCGAAGTGCAACCCCACCACCTTGTTGCGATCAAGGCTCAGGATCGGTGAGCCGGAGTTTCCACCGAGCGTGGTGCAGTCGTGGCTGAGCACGGTTCCCGGCGCAACCGGCATCATCTTGCCCGGAGCAAACCGCTTCACATCGTAGAGGCCCTTGAAATACTTCTCCATTTCGGTGCGGTCGTTTCGGCTGTCGAAGGCCGGATAGCCGATCACCGCAACGATCTCGTCCGTTTCCGCGTCTGTACCCACCAGAGGCAAGGGCGCCACGGCGAAGCCGGCAGGTTTTTCGATCCGCCCGATCGCGACGTCGGCGCTGGCATCATCTGCAAGATAGGTGAAGCGAAGGATCTCGGCCGGGCGCTCGTCTGACGGCAACGCGCCAACCTCTTCGTTGAAATCCACGCGCGCACCGTAACGGACCATCGTGAAGGGCGAGCGCATGAAGACGCCCTCTCCCCTGGCGTTTCGGCGTGCGACAATCTTGGCCACGTGCCGGTTGGTCACGACAAGAAGATGCCGGCCATCGGCTTCTTCTCCAACCACCCAGGCGGTTCCGCCCCAGGTCATCGAGTGGTTGATGAATTCAACCCGCCCGACCGAGCCGATCCAGTGTTCGTTCCGCTTGATCTTGATGTCTATGTCGGCACCAAACTCATCCGGCAGCGGGATCAGCGAGACCGCGCCGTTTTCAACAACCATCGGCGGCCGGGTAACCAGTCGCACGATGGCTTCCAGTTGCGTCAACGGCGTGCCGGCGGCTTCAAGCTGGCCGAGGGACATATCCAGCGCATCAAGCGTATCCGGTATGTCCAGTCCAAGTTGCTCAACAAAGGGGTGTCCTGCCTCGATGGCGCGTTTCGCAGCCTCAAGCCGTCCGCCCGATTTCAATGCTTCGAGCCGTCCCTGACTTTCCAATAATGCTCGCGTGTTCATGGAAATTCCTCCAATATCAATGTCTGTATTATTGTCCGGTATTCCCCATAGGTTCGGGCATCGACGAGGCTTGCGGCCTTGCCGGAAACACGGAACCTGAACAGTGCCCGGTTCTCTCCTTTCTTTCGTGTTTGACGAACCTGCAAACGCACGCGACTAGAACAATGTCGACGCGTCGACCGGTTCGTTTCTTTTCGCAGCATCAGCCCCGATCACGGCCAACGCCGCTGCCAGGGCTGGCCCCATGAGCCTGGGTGCAAGGGCAGCTGCAATGTCCTGGGCAGAGCCCGCGGTCATCGCCATTGCCAGAGGCCGCATCAGCCGTCGCTCGAAAACACTCCGGGCACGCCGGGCCCCTTCTTCCGTGTCGGGATAGTCGGCCGCATAGGCCAATCGCCGCAACAGCGCTCGGGCGGTTGCCGGCGGATCCTTCCGCGAAAGCAGACTGTTGACCCGCGCCATCAGCAAGACATCGCTCTCGCCGTTGCCCCAGTAAGACGGCGGCGTACCCGGGTAGGACCAGATACCGCCACTGAAGCGACGCCAGCGTTCGGCCGCCCGCGCAACCGTCGGCGCATCCGGAACAGCATTGAACACTGCAAATGCCCCTACCCAGTCGCAAGTAAGGCCCAGTGCCCCCAGAATTTCCGGTCCTTCGATCTCGATGTCGCTGGAATAGCGTTCGAAACTGTCGAAGAGATCAGGCGTTCCCAGCATCTCCAGCGTTTCATGCAACCCCTCGTAAAACCCGCGCAGATATTGCGCCATGCGCGGACTGTGCTGAATGCGTGCAAGAACGCTCAAGGGCGCGATCGCAGGGTTCATTCGGGCAATGGTGTGCTGATCCGTGTCGGGATGCTGCTGTCCAGTCATGATCGCAAACCGCTCGGCGCGGTTGGCACCCTGCCGGATTGCATCTGCCGGGTATTCCGAAACCCTCTCGCCGAACCTGAAGACGGACATGGCAACCGGATCCAGGATCTCCACATACTCCGGCCGCCCTTCCTGGCTGGCCATGAGAGCGAATTCCAGCGCCCCCTTCAGGGCAATCCTGGAACCCTCGGAACGCGCCTGCCAGGCTGTTGCCGCCAGTTTTTCATCACCCCGCAACCGGGCGACAAGTCCGTCGAAATCCGCTTCCGCCTCGATTTCCAGCAGGACCAGCCCGTAGAGGCCCGGGTCTTCCCGGCTCAATCGTTCGAGCAAGGAGTTCGGCAGCTTCCGCCAAAGGGACATGGCCCGCGCCCACTGGCCGGAGAGCCAGAAATAGGCAAGCGTGGCAGCAGCTTCGGGACGGGAAGGTGACGGATTTCGCGGAAAGGCGTTGTTGAGGGTGAAGATATGATCGGCCTCGAACACATCGCCCCGCCGAAGGGTCAGTTCGAGTTCGCGGATCAGCTCCGGCTCGACCTCCTCCGCTTTCGAAGTCGGAACCGGTTCGGATGTTCCCTGCTCGCTGCTGGTATAGCGCGCCCGGCGTGAGCGCTCGCCGCGCTCCTGCAGGATGGCATTCGTCGCCGGAAGTGGAAGCTCGTCCAGTTCATCTTCGCTGAGGCCCGCAACATCGGCTGCGGTGAATTCGGGCATCGGGTCTCCGGCCCGCGTCGCCTGGAAGGCATGATAGAGCGCGGTCTCACGGTCGAACCCGGCAAACCAGTTTGCCGCCGCCCGGTCTATTCTTGCGGCCAGCTCCGGCTTTTCGACGTAGAGCATGGGCAGGATTTCCCGCCGCAGGTCGCTGCGGTGTTTCAGCCAGTCCTGACCGTCAACGGCCACCAGCCAATGGTGGCTGCTGAGTTCCTGCCAAAGTCGCCTGGACGCAGCTTCATCGATATCCTCACCGAGCCCGAGCGCCGGCGCCAGAACGAACTGGATTGCCTCGGCGCTGATCCGGCGCAGGACAAGACCAGGATGTGCCAGCTTCGCCAGCAGCGGGTCGTCAATGCGCGAAAGGATAGCCCGGTAAAGATAGGCTTCCGTGATGCTGCCTGCTTCGCCGTATTCCAGTTCACCCGGATCGAAGTCCTCCGCCTGCGTTACCTTGGCTGAAAGCCGCAGCATCAGCGGGTTGCCACGCGAAAGTTCGAAGATCCTGTCATGCAAGTCCGGGGGAGCCCCCAACTTGTCCAGAAGATTGCGGGATTCCGTCTCGCTCAGGCCTTCCAGCTCCAGAGGCGGTCCCTCAATGCGTTTACGGACGGAATCGAGCGCATCTCCCCGTCCGGCCGCAATGATCGAGATCGGCGACAGCCCGGCCCGCACCAGATTGTCCAGAACCTCGAACAGCAGAATGGGCCGGGTTTCGCCATGACCGCGCAACACTTCAAGCGTATCCAGCACCAGGACCACCTGCCCGCCATGCGACCGCACCGCAGCGCCCATGGCATCGACCAGCTCGGTCGGCAAAAGGGTACTGCTCACCGTCGTGCCGGTCGTTTCCGCATTGCCGGAATACTTGAGCCTCAGGTCGCGCAGTCTGGGGGCTTCGTCCGTCAGGATATCGCCCAGCTGGCGGGAGAGCTCATGCACCAGCTTGTCGGGATCTTCCAGGTTCAGCCCGCGCCGGTCGAAGTCCAGGCGCAGAACGATTGGCGCCTTTTGAACAGACCTGTGTTCCGCCATTGCCCGGTCAATCAGAAAGGATTTGCCGATGCCCGGCAGACCGGTGATGAACAAGGCGCTGACAGGTGTTTTTTCCTGGGGCCGCGCGCACCAGTCGAGCAAGCGGGCCAGTTCCTTCTCCCGGCCAAAAAACTCCCGGCTCAGCATGGCATTGGCCCGCCTTGCGGCATCCACGCGGTTCATGACACCGCGCAGGCGCACCAGCAACGGATAGGCAGGCGCACTCGGTCCGGCCCTGTCGAGGTCATCGGATATCTCTTCGATCCGTTTGAGCTGATCCTGCTCGGGCAGATCCGGAGTCTCCGCAATCAGTCGTTCGATGGTCTCCTGCGAGAACGGTTCGTCACCACGCAGGGCTCTGGCAACAGGTGTGTCTTCCTCCGGTGTTTCGATGGTCTTGAGCACACCATGGCGAGGCCCGTTGCGAAGAGACCAGACCGGCTCGGAGGAAATTTCCAGGACGACCTTGTTGAGCTCTGTCAGCAGCCGGGCAATCGTCAATGGCGTCAGCTTGTCCTGCAAGACCTTGGACGCCGCCTCCACCGCATCACGCGGCGTGAAGGTTTTGCGCGTTGCGGCAAACCGCATGGCCGCCTTCAGGCCTTCCGCGAGCTGGTCACCGTCCTTGCTCATGGCGATGATGCTCCTTCGGCCGGAAGCAACGGTGCGAGAGACCTTTGCAAATTTTCCGAAACGGTTTTCACTTCCGCACTGCGATAGACCGTTCCCTGGGCTTGCACGCCGTGAAGGGCCTGCATCAGAACGAAATCGACCACATGCGTCGGCAGGCCAAGCCCCAGCGATCGGTTGATCGCCTCAAGCGTATGACGGACATCCTCGCGGTCGAACTGGCCGATGTAATCCACCATCACTCCCGGCCCGGTCAGCGCACTGGCATTTTCCGCCTTTGGCCCCGGAACGCTGTATGTCTCTCCACCGGCCATGACAAATCGAAGGCGCGTATCGCTCAGGATCATTGCCAGAAGCAGTTCCAGTTGCTGTTGTGCCGCCTTGCGCAAGCCTCCGCGCGGATTGTCGAAATAAATCCAGCTCGGCTTGTCCGCGGTTGCGCCGGTCGTCTTGGCCAGGAGGTCCACCAGTTGTCTGGCGCGGTCCTTGTCGCTTGCCCCTTCACTGGTTTCGTCGTCCGCAGCCCCCGGCCGTGCCAGCAGCGGCGTTCCGCCGTGCAATCTCTCGTTCAGCGTTTCCAGCAGGTCTTCCATTCCCAGAAACAGTTCAACCCTGAACACCTGCGCCGTTTGACCGTTCTGCGCCAGAACCTGACACAAGAGATCGTAGGAAAATTCCAGTCCCGTCGTCTGGTCGATCTCCATCCGCTTGATCCAGATCCCGCGCAAGTGACGGGCGGCTCCCCGCACCACGTCATGGATGGCATGACAATAGCGCTGCCGTCCGATAATCAGATGACCATCGACACGCCCTGTCAGCGAATAGATGTAAGGCGGGGCCCGGTCCTCCGCAATTGCCTGTGTAAATTCGTCTATGCCGGCGAAGGTGGCGTAAGGAACGATCTCGGAAACGCCGTTCAGCTGCCCCTGATGGAAGCCGGCGAATGCAAGATCCGTGTCGAAAACCGACCCGCCTGACGACCCGGGTCTGGTGACACCGTCCTCCCATTCCAGTTGGATACGAGGCGGATCATCGATCGTCGCACGACCGGTAACGAAGGTGACGCCCCTGCCGTTGTCGTCCTGTCTGTGGCTCAGGCAAAGCTTTCTCCGCCCGGTGATCCACGCCGGAGGTTTCGCCGGCAATTCGTAATACGTTGTCATCGGTTGCTCGATGGCGAGCAAGGCGACATCCGGGTTGGCACGCAGGATATCCCCGTCCTGCAGACCGACATCCCATTGATCGTCATGGCAAGGCATCTCGAAACGCACACCAAGCACGCGCAGCGACTTGCTCCCTTCTTGCGTGCGAACCGTGAGGCCGGACCGGCGCTCCTTCCGCTTGTCCTTGACTGTCACATGCCAGGCGGTCAACGCGAGCCGGTGAGACACGAGTGTCGCGATACCGCAAAACCCTATTTCGTCGAAAACATACAGCTTGAAGCCCAGCATCTTGTGCGCGAAATCACCGAGATCCTCGAGGTCGAAATTGGCGGCGTTGATCGGCTCGATTGGTTGGGTGAGGTGGAACATGAACTCCCAGCCAAGATTTTCCTCGTTCAGATAATCAGCCAGCAGTTCTTCAAGAGGCTGCCCGGTGATGCCCGCCGTGCTGCGCAAGGCATCCAGCGTCATCAGGGAATCCGTGAACCCCTGAACCCGGCGCAACACCCTGTCGACAGCCGCTTCGTTCTGCTCCAGATGCTGCTTCAGCTCTGCACTGGTTACCGGCATGACCAACACCGTATCGAGAATCGTTAAATCAATCGAGCCTGTCTCTTCGAGCCGACACGTCAGTCAACCGCCGACGATCGGATGAGAATATGCGTCTTGTCGGTCAAAATACGGCCAACCGCACGTTCTCCCAGGCTTCGGAACCCAAGGGCACAATTATAGCGTCATTCAAGCTGAAAATAAACGCACAAGTATACGCCGCCTGATGCGGCTGCAGACGCTGAAAAGGACGATCCTGCGCTCGCAGCAAAGCAACAGGTATCGTCCTCCTTACACTCGTCCTGACGCCGAAACCCGTTTACCGAACGAATTCGACGGTCACGAAAACAAGTTCCGCTTCGCCCGTGTTGGTGAGATCGTGCACGAAGGCCGTATCCGGCGACAGATCTGACATATGCCGGGTATCACCCGCCCTGTAGGTCACGTCCAGAATGCGGCCATCCGCCTGACGAGAAGTCGCCTTGCCATCGGTCAGGACGCTCCAGAAATAAGGCCGCTCGTGCCGGTGGGCGGGCAGCGTCTCTCCCGGCGCCAGTCGAAGATGCCAGACTTTCACGCCGTTTTCTTCCGACACCAGATGCGTCCCGACCCTGTCGGTCGCCATTGCGATCTCTGCCTTGCTCATTGGGTTGGTCATGCTGCCACCGGATAGCTTGTGTAACCTGCGGCATCTCCACCGAAGAGCGTCGACCCATCGAAATCGGCAAGCGGCAATCCGTCCGCCAGGCGGCGCGGAAAGTCCGGGTTCGCGATGAAAGGACGACCGAAGGCAACGAGGTCCGCATATCCATCTGCAAGGATCCGGTCTGCCTTCACCTTGGTATAGCCTCCGGCAACAATGACGGTACCGGAGTAGACCTCTCGCAAGGCAGCCCGGAAGCTTTCGGGCGTTTCAGGCGCGTCGTCCCAATCGGCCTCGGCAAGATGAACATAGGCAAGACCGATTTTGTCCAGTTCCCCGGCGAGCTTCAGGATCGTCTCAGGTGCTGCCGGATCGTCCATGCCACGCTGGGTGATGAAGGGTGAAAAGCGAATGCCGGTCCGCTCCGCCCCGATGACTTTTGAAACGGCTTCGGCCACTTCCCGCGCAAACCGGATGCGGTTTTCCTGACTGCCGCCATAAGCATCCGTCCGCCGATTGGAGGTCGATCTCAGGAATTCGTCGATCAAATACCCATTGGCGGCATGGATCTCGACACCGTCAAACCCGGCTGCCCTGGCGTTGGCTGCAGCTGTCCGGTAGTCCTCGATGATGGCAGAAATTTCCTCGGCCGTGAGTGCTCGCGGAACGGGACATTCGATCATGCCACCCTGCCCGGTCTCCGGATCAACCGCCCAGATGGACGCACCCGGGGCGATGGCCGAGGGAGCAACCGGCTGACCTCCACCCTGGAACTGGGCATGGCTCATGCGGCCGACATGCCAGAGCTGCAACACCATGCGTCCGCCTTTTTGGTGAACGGCGTCCGTCACCTTGCGCCAGCCATCGACCTGTTCCGCCGAATGGATGCCGGGTGTGAAACTGTAACCTTGGCCCTGCGATGAGATCTGCGTGGCCTCGCTGACAATCATCCCGGCGCTTGCCCGTTGGTCGTAATAATCCGCCATCATGTCATTGGGCACATTGCCCGGCTGCGTACTGCGCGAGCGCGTCATAGGAGCCATCACGATGCGCGACGGCAGGGCAAGGGAACCGAGGTCATATCGGTCGAACAGACTGGTCATGGAAAGTCCTTTCACAAACGTCAGTTGATCAGAGCGCCGCCGTCGACATCGATCACGGCACCGGTCATGGAAGGGTTGTCGATCAGGAGGACATAAGCCGCTGCAACATCCGCCGGTTTTGCGAAACGCCCGGCGGGAAGGGCCTCTGCAGCCTTGTTCAGCATGGCTGTCCGGGCGGCCGGATCCATTGCGGCGTAAGCGGATGTATCGGTAAGGCCCGGGCTGACGACGTTGACCCGGACGGGAGCAAGCTCCTTCGCCAGCACCTTGGCACCTGCCTCCAGCGCCGCATTCATTGCGGTTTTCACAAAGGTTCCGGGAACCGTTCGCCGCGCCAAAAAACCGCTGGTGAATGTTACGGTACCGCCCGGTCGAACATGCTTGGCCGCAGCCTGCGCCACCGCGACCGCACCCCAGAATTTCGTGTCGAAAGCGGTTTTGGCTGCCTCGAGATCAAGACCGGACACAAGTCCACCCGGCGCCTGGCTGCCGGCCGTGAAAACCACATGGTCAACCGGACCGATCGCGGCGAAATAGACAGCAACCTTTTTCGGGTCTTCAACGTCCAGTCCATTGGAGCGCCCTGCGCGCAAGACCTCTCCCGGCCGGCTTTCCAGCACGTCGGCCACGGCACTTCCGATGCCGGATGTACCGCCAATGACCACGGTTCTTGTTTCCTGGGTAAATGCCATCTCACGCACTCCTTTGGTCGGTTTCCCGGAAGACGGTTTCAATCAGCTGACCGGTGGGCGTGCGAAAGAACAGACGACGCTCGCCCAGTTCCGGCAGCTCCATGGGGGAATAGGCAATGCCAAGCCGTTCCAGCTTTGCCCGGAAGGCCTCGTAACCTTCGAGGCGGAAACCGATGTGGTCCCAGCCGTCGGCCTGCCGATCCTCTTCTGCGTGTGGAGGAATTCCGATCAGATGAATGAGAGGTTCATTGCCGTAGTAGAGCCAGTGCCCCGGAATTTGGCGGATGCGGCGAGGACGCGGACGCTCCTCCAGACCGTCGAAGACCCGAAGGAAGAAGGCACGTGTCGTCACCAGATCGTGGGTTCTAATGGTGATATGATCGAGCAGCATCCCGTTTCCTTTCCGGCAGCAATCATCTGACTGCCGTTGTTGCCCACGAACCTAATGCTTGCGACAGAGCCAGATAATTGAGACAATTCCGAAACCAAAATTCGGAATTTTCGAATAATGATGGACAATCTCGCACTGTTCGTGCGCATTGCAGAAACGGGAGGCATTGCCTCCGCGGGCAGGGAGATGGGCTATTCCCCCGCTACGACGTCCGAGCGGCTGGCAGCACTTGAGGCTCACTATGGCGTCAGGTTACTGACACGGAGCACGCGCGCCCTCAGTCTGACCGAGGAAGGGCGCTTGCTGCTGGACGGCGCCCGTCGCCTGCTCGCCGAGGCCGAAGAGCTGGATGCCCGTATCCGGTTAGGCGCGGAAAGACTGGCCGGACCCATTCGCCTGTCAGCACCGCTTGACCTCGGCAGAACACGCCTTCGGGCAGTGCTGGATCGGTTTCTGGAAGCTCATCCGGACGTGACGATCGATCTTCACCTGAGCGACGGTTTCGTGGACGTTGCCTCGCAGGGGTACGACCTTGCGATCCGGTATGGTGAGTTGAAGGATTCAACACTTATCGTCCGCAAGCTTGCGGCCAGCGCCCGGATTGTCTGTGCGGCTCCGTCTTACGTGGAACGCCATGGCCGTCCGCACCATCCCCAGGACCTTACCCGGCACGATTGCCTGCTGATGCGTTTTGGCTCCGAGCCCGACAATGCCTGGCAGTTCCTGATCGACGGCAAGATAGTGCGCTGTCCGGTCAGTGGACGGCGCACGGCAAATGACGGCGGACTGGTGCGCGACTGGTGTCTCGCCGGGTTCGGGATTGCCCGCAAGTCCCAGTGGGATGTTGCTGAAGACCTGGCAGCGGGCAAACTCGTGCCATTGCTGCGGGAATTCGAGCTGCCCCCCGCCGGGCTACAGGCTGTTTATCCAAAAGGCCGGTCGGGGGTGCGGCGGATCAAGGCCTTGCTGGAGGAACTGGAACCTGCATTCAAATGAAGGCAGTCCAGCCGACAGCGATTGGTCAGTCGTATTCGGGCCAGACTGCGTCCCCTGCCCCGTCCGGCCGGTACTCCAGCCGTCCCTTTTGAATCTGCCATTCGATGAAATATTCGCCCGTACTCTCGACGACGGGTTCAGCGCCCCGGACAACCGGGTCGAACAGGGTCAGACGCTGGGAATGTGCGCCCTTGTGGCAAACCGCGACAAAAAGCGGACGTTCCGGGTCTTCGCGCATGGTGTAGATACCGTCCTGCTCGCAATTGTCCGCATCACCCGAACAAAACGAGCAGCCAGAGATATCAAGTGGAACGACCTCTCCGGACACACTGTCCGACACGACGATCCGGGCGTCTGGCGTGGGCTCGAATGTCCACGACAGGGAGCTGCCTACAATCTCGACTGCTTCGCCCGGCACCGGCTCGCCCTTCCGGCTTGCGTCTTCGACCAGTTCGTAGGAAGGGCACCACGGATTGGCAAAATCCTCCAGTAAAGCCAGCGCCTCGCTTTGCTGAAATGCCAGCGTCATCTCGCAGGACGCCATGTTGATATAGGACGCGGTATTTCCCGGGAGCTTACCAAGCAATCCGCATTCGCTCTGGCGCAGCGCCTCCCAGGTTTTTCCACCTTCAAACAGCTGTTTCGTATGCGCGGGATTGCAGAGCCGTTCAGCGAGTTTTTCGCGTCTGCGGTCCAGTTCCGCCCGCCGTTCCGCTGCCCGGTCCTCCAGGCACTCGCCAATCGCGGCGCCGCCGATCCGGTTCGCTGGATCCGCCTTGCAAGACTCAATCTCGGCTTCAAGACCCGCCGGCAATTTCGGTTCGGGATCAGGCGTCTGCGCGGTTGCCGCTGAACTTGTTCCGGCAAGGAGAACAATGAATGCCAGGAAAGGCCGTAGGGTTTTGCCGTGATCCAGCGTCGCAGAGGGCCGGGCAGCTTTGCCGCGCCTGACGGCTGTGGATTGCCCGAACCAATTCTTTCTCCCGCCAGTCATCGTGGCACTCATGGCATTCCCCCAGTTGCTGTTGACGACAGCGGTTGCTTGCGACGTCCTCGACAATCTTCATAAGCCGGATCAACCGTTTGTGAAACGCGAATGCTCTAGCGCCGGAGAGCAGAGCCCTGCATCCCCCAGATGGGCCATGGCCGGTAGACACAAAAAAGCGACGAACGGTCCAGCCGTTCGCCGCGTGTTCATCTCGTGCCGGTGCCGCTTTGTCCGAAGCGTCACCGGCCGGTTTCAGCCAGGATGGCAGCGATGTCTAGAGTATCATCAATCCGATGAAGACCATCACCACCGCCAGCACACTCCAGGCCATGAGCTCCTGAAATTGAGACTGACGGGATCTGACCTCGCTCCAGGTGCGGGCTTGCGCACCCTGTCTCAAACCGAATTGCGGGTGGTTGATGGAAGCATCCGACACGTGCCGGAACCGGTCTCGCAGCTCTGCTGCCCGGCGGGCACCGCGGTCCTCGTTTATCGTCCGATACCTCAGTTGCATGTGTGCATCCTCCGTATGTGCCAGTCTGGCTGCGACGGAGGTAAGAAGCACAACGCCCCTTTTCAAATGACGGATTTGTAATCTTTCCCGGCCGCCCTGCACATGGTGCCACCTGGCGGCTGGCGGGAATTTCGGGAGCCAGACGCGGATCAGGCCACTGAAAGTTCCTTCGCCTTGGCCTTGTCTTTTTCCTTGGCTTCGGCTTCCGCGACTTCATCGCCGTCTGTGTCGAAATCGGCCTCGTGTTCCGGGTCGTCGTCGACGGAAATCGACAGGTTCTTCTCGACCTGCCGCAGCAGCTTCCGCAGTTTCTTGCGGTCCTTGTCCTCCAGACCGGACATGGCTTCCCGTTCCAGACGCTTCCAGGCCTTGTCCACCGACAGCACCAGTTCACGGCCGACATCGGTCAGATAAACGCGGGCAAGACGGCCGTCCGTGTCGGAAACCTGGCGGCGAACATATCCCTGACTGGAAAGCCGGGTCACCATCTTGGTGACGGTGGGCGGCTGCACACCAAGCGCGAGAGCCAGCTGGCTCATTGTGCGCCCGTCCGTATCTGCCAGAACCTTCAGCACCAGTTCCTGGCCGGGGTGCAGCCCGATTCGCATTAGATGCGCCCCGGACCGGGCCCGCTGCGCCTTCGCCGCCTGAACCAGCCGAAACGTTATGCTTTTCTTGTAATTAAAAGCCATCGCAGCAACCCCGTCTTCCAATCAACTCGAATCACGTTCATCAATGATGCGGCGGAACCCTAGCGGGAGTATTTAACCGTCAAATGACACTCGCCCGGGAAAAGTCGATTTTACTGAGACTGCGCAGACTTGGCGCCTGTTATCCAGCTAACTTTTGAGGTACCGACCGCTGACGTGCCTCTGTCAAACCGTGATACAGACCATTACCATGGACATCCGACGCCTTTTCAAAGCGCGTCAGCCGGCTCCAGTGCGCCATGCAGCGCATCGGAAACCTCGCGGCAATATTGACTGTATTCGGCGGAAGTCCGGAAACTGTCTTCTCGCGGGTAAGGCGCGTCGATTTCCATCTCGCGTATCACCCGGCCTGGCCGGGCGGCCATCACCACGATGCGACTGGAGAGATAGACGGATTCGAATACCGAATGCGTCACGAAAAGCACGGTCCAGCCGAAGGTCTTCTGCAGGTGCAGCAGGTCGTTGTTAAGCTTGAACCGGGTGATTTCATCAAGCGCGGCAAAGGGTTCATCCATCAGAAGAACTTTTGGCCGGGTGACAAGCGCCCGGGCAATCGAGACCCGCATCTTCATGCCGCCGGATAACTGACGGGGAAAGTCTTCGGCAAAGTCGGCCAGTCCGACGGTCGCAAGTGCTTCCATCACCCTGTCCCGGGCAGCCTGGCGAGATACGCCCTTTAACCGCAGTGGCAACCAGACATTGGCAAAAACCGTTGCCCACGGCATCAGGGTCGGCTCCTGGAACACGAACCCGAGCTCATGTTCCTCCTGCCCGCTTCGCTCCGCCGGCCAGGAAACGGTGCCCGTGCTGGGATCTGACAATCCGGCGATGATCCTGAGCGCACTCGACTTGCCGCACCCGGATGGCCCAAGCAGGGACACGAATTCACCTTCACGCACATCCAGGGAGAAATCGTCGAGCGCGGTCGTGCCGTTTTCGAAAACCTTGCCGATACCGTTCAGGGATACGACGACGGGGGCCTTTTTGTGTGACGTCATGTGATCGCTTCCAGCGTTCCCGTTAGGTGAACCGTCTCCACAGTATCCGTCAGTCCTTGACCTTGAGCGCCCCCGCAAGCAGCGGAATGGCAACCGTCAGCACCGCAACGGTGATGAACGACGCTCTCAGCGAGAGATAATCGCCAACAAAGCCCAGCAGCGGCGGACCGAACAGAAAAGCTCCATAGCCAAGTGTCGCAACGGCCGCAAGGGCAGCCCCTTTCGACATGTGCGGGTCACTGGCTGCCCGTGACATGGCCAGCGGAAACAGCACCGCATATCCAAGGCCCATCACGAAACAGCCGGCCCACACAGACCACAGACCTGCGCCGGAGACCAGCAGGATGCACCCGAGCAGCGCGACGATACCGCTGACCCGCGCGGTCGGCACCGGCCCGAAGCGGGCGATCACCTTGTCACCGGACAGGCGCATGATCACCATGGCGATAGAAAAAATCGTGAAAGCGGCGGGCGCGATCGACTCGGCAATGGCAAGATCCTCGATCTGATAGAGCGCGGCCCAATCAGTAACTGCGCCTTCACCCAGCGCTGCCACCAGCGCCATCAGCCCGACCAGCACCAGAGCCCCCTTGGGCAGCGCGAAAAGCGGTGCCTTGCTGCCATCTTCGTTTTCCGTCTTGGTCTGCGGCCAGGATTGGCGCCAATACCAGACAAGGAATGGCGCCGCGACGATGCCCCACAGGACAAAATGCGACAGCACGCTGAGATCCGCCATGATCGCAAGCCCGCCGGCCAGGGCAGCAACACCCGCACCCAGGCTGTACAGCCCGTGATAGGAGGACATGATCGGACGCTCCAGCGCCTTTTCCACTTCAGCACCCCAGCCGTTCATGGAAATATCCAGCGCACCAATGCTCAGCCCTGCCAGGAACAATGCCCCTGTCAGCAGGGCCACGTTGGGCGAAAGACCGATCAGAACGAAACTGATGATGTTGGCGACGGCCAGCAACTTTGTCATGGGGGCCGCGCCCAGGCGGTCGATCAGCATTCCGGTAATGGGAAAGGCGACAAACGCACCGCAAGCCATGACAAGCAGAAGAATGCCGAAGCCGCTTTCATCGAGCCCGGTTGCAGACTTGATATTGGGAATTCGCGATGCCCACGTACCGATACTGGTTCCGCACATGAAGAAGATCGCCGAAACGACACGACGCGCGGCAATGGCTTGGCGCTGAATTGAAACTGACATGGAGCTAACATTTTCTGGGAGGGCGAGCGCCCGAAAGGGAGCCGTCTTTCTGTCACGCAAGTGCCAGCCTGACAAGCATCATTCCGGGTGAAATAAGCAGCGCCTTAAACCAGCTTCCGCGATAGGAAAAAATGCCTGCAGCCAGGTCTCGATTCTGTGCAGGACCAGGATTGCTGGCTCAAGTGGCCAGCCCGGACAGACGGGACTGGATTTCATTGGTCCGCTCCACTGCGGACTGATAGGCGGAAATGGCTGCAGCGGTTTCCGCCCGGGCCCTGTCCCCGCTCGTTCCGCCAACAGTCTCGGCACTATCCGAGCCGCCAGAATTGTTCCGGCCAGTCGTGCTGTCCGCACCGACAGTCTCAAGATCGGGACCGGAGGCGGAATTGACATTCCCGTCGTCATCATCCCCGGACAGTTCTTCCGACTTCTTCTGCCGGACTTCTGCCTGCGCTTCGGAAATCTGGGCCCTTGCCTGCTGCGCCACCTTCAGATCCTGAGAAGACGGATCGGCAGGTGCGGTCGCAGCGCGAATGACAACCTGCATCTTGCGGATCGTGGCTTCCGGTGTGCGTTCCTTGGAGGTATCGATCTGGACCTCGCCCCCTATGGCATACCGCTTGCCGTCCGGTCCCTGCTGAAAGGTGTAGCTGGGCGCCCCGGCATAAGCACCGCCAACACGGGCATGTGCCTGCTCATGGGCACGGACTTCCTGGTCACGCTGTTTCAATTTGTCGACCTGCTTTTCCTCGGCCTGGTCAAGGCCGTCGCCATCAGGATCTTCGTCCTTTGCAGCATCATCCTGCGCCTGGCCAGCTCCACCGCTGGCGGCTTCGGCCTCCGCATCAGCACTGTCGCCAGCAGGCGCCGCATTTGCGGGCGTTCCGGTCTCGGTCTCTTCGCTTTCGGGAGTTCCGGGTGCAGTTGCCTGGCGGGATCTACCCGGCGCATCGGCAGCCCCGTCGGCTTCCTGCAGGGCGATCACGGCTTGTGCGGTCAAGATCGGCGTGTTGCCGGCACGGGCAGAGATTGCCTGGGCACTTGCCTGGCTTGCACGCGCAGAAGCCTGGTCCCGGCCCTGGGTATTTTCCCCAGAACCAGGATCGCGTTCAGCCGCGACACCGCTTCCTCTCAGGATCGTTGCCGGCGTATTTGACAGGATTGCGCCGATCATGGCGCGGATTGTCCCAAAAAGGCGTCAGCAAATTCTAAACACCGGTTAAGAATCCGGCATCATAAGTTCGTGAAGACCCACTCGCTCAATGGCCGTTCTGCTACCGCCTCTTGCCTGCCCGGACACGCTATGCAAAGGAGAAAGTGACGTATCTTCAAAGCGGAACGGATCCATGCTGCCCAAGCCGTATTGGCAAGACATGACAACCCTCGACTTTCAGTCGCAAGGAGTTGAAGACTGGATCGCGGTTCTTCCCGTTGCGGCCATCGAACAGCACGGCCCGCATTTGCCATTGTCGACGGACACGACGATTGCAGAAGGTCAGGTCAAGCGGGTACTCGAGCTTCTGCCCTCTGGTCTGCCTGTCACTTTTCTACCCGTACAGGCCGTCGGCAAATCGGACGAACACATCTCTTCACCCGGTACATTGACCCTGGCCTGGGACACGGTCACACGCGCCTGGCTAGAGCTGGGTGAAAGCGTCGCTCGTGCCGGAATTCGCAAACTTGTGCTGATCAACTCCCATGGCGGCAACGTTCCTGTTCTGGATATCGTGGCGCGGGAGCTACGCGTGAAACACGACATGTTCGTCACCGCCACCAACTGGCTGCGGTTCGGTCAGCCCGACGGGCTGTATGCCGACGCGGAATTCACCTACGGCATACATGGCGGCGACATCGAAACATCACTGATGTTACATCTGCGTCCTGATCTTGTCCGCATGGAGCTTGCCACCGATTTTCCGTCGGAACAGCAAACCTACCTGCAGGAATTCAAGCATCTGCGTGGCCACGGCAAAGCCCAATACGGCTGGAAAGCGCAGGACCTAAACGTAACGGGCGCGCTCGGCAACGCCTCGCTGGCCACGGCTGAAAAGGGTCGGCAATCGCTCGATCACGCAGCACGCGGCTTTATCGAGCTGCTTGAAGACGTCAACAACTTCGATCTTGCAAGGCTCTGGTCACCGGCACCTTGAGACCAGTCGGAATTCGTCCCGAGCTTGCCGGGACGGCTTGAGCTTACGCAAAGGGAAGCATTCGATTTCGTAATATAGCAATATTACGGAATTAAAGCAGGTATTATTCGCGTTTATTCAGCTAAACCCACAAGAATACACAACAATTCTCTGCATGTGTTGACCTGCACCTGTTTAGGCGACACATTAATAAAGGTGGAGATTTGAGAGGGCGGTTCTCGCAGAACCATGAATCTTTCTATTCGGCAACTGGCGACCTTTCGAGAGGTCATGCGAAGTGGCTCGATTTCTGAAGCCGCGCGTACGCTTGGCCGGACGCAACCTGCAGTCAGCTCCACAATCGCGGGTCTTGAAACCGAACTGGAATTGAAACTGTTCGTTCGCGAGCAAGGCCGTCTGGTTCCGACACCGGAAGCGGAATTCTTCCTGGAAGAAGCGGAAGCCATTCTCAAGCGGCTGGAAATTTCCAAGCGCACCCTGCGCGGTCTCGCCAACCGGGAACACGGCCAACTGCGGGTCGCTGGCATACCGGAAGCGACGGCCGATTTTCTGCCCAACAGCCTGTCGAAGTTCATTGCCGACAAGCCAAGCGTCAAGGTTGCCCTGGCCAGCAGAACGTCAGCCGAAATCGAGGAACTGATCGCCGCACAGCAATTCGATATCGGATTTGCAGAAACACCGAGAGCCAGAAATTCCTTCGACCAGATCGACTTCGACCTGGAATGCATGTGCGCGATCCCCGCGACCGACCCCCTGGCCTCAAAGGAAGTCATTACCCCGACTGAACTGGATGGATATCCGCTGGCGCTGCTTCATTCAGAACATCGCAGCCACCGGCAGACACTCGCCCGTTTTCGCGATGCCGGAGTTCGCTTCAACCAGCGCTTCGAACTTCAGACGGCCTGGCTTGGGCTCCGCTTCGTCGAAGCAGGCCTCTGCGCCCTGATGTGCGACATGATCACGGCCTACAATGCGCAGGAAAAAGGTCGGCTCGGCATGGGCCCACCCATGATCGTCTTTCGTCCGTTCCGGCCGCGCATACAGAACAGCCTGTCGATCCTCACACCGACCCACCGGCCGATTTCCATTGTCGCCAAGGACTTTTGCGACTTCCTTGCCGCGGAAGTGGAAAGCATCCGCACATCCATGATCAAGCGGACAGCCTGATCCTTTGCCGGAAACGTCCGGCCCGTATGTTCAGTGGTGTCGGGAAGCAGTTTTCGACGACCAAATGCAAGCGACTGACGGCGGTCCCGCCGTCAGACAATCTGCGGTTCGCGGTTATTTTCTTGCGATATTCCGCGGTCGATGGGGCTTGCACAATCTGTCAGACGCACGCCTGATCAAACAAAGTCGAGCTGGCTGCACCGGTATTTCAGTTTGACACACCTACGGACACCCACAGGTCTCTGGCGGGATGTCCGGAAGGCTGGTCTGTCACCAGATCAGGCGGCTGCGTTCTGGAAAATCGCGCTGTTGGCAGCGACGATGGCAACCGCATTGGTGCGATTTTTCGCCCCGAGACGGGTGATGGCATTGCGGATATGCGCTTTGACGGTCGCAATCGACACGTCCAGCTCATAGGCAATCTGCTTGTTCACCTTGCCTTCGCACAGCTTCACCATGATTTCCAGCTGGCGCGGCGTCACCAGGTCGGTGAGGTTGATCGGCCAACGGATGCCTGCGGCGAACGGGCCGGCGCTACCATTGACTGCGGAACTTGTCGGCAAGGCGAAATGAGCGGTCATCACTATGTTCCTTGGGTTTGTATTCCTCCGTGGTGGCAGGACTTTTCATGATTATCCGGCTATTGTAAAATGTTAAAATGCATACTGCATAATGTTAAAGTTTTGCAATTTGATCCTGAAGGGTGCCAAGCGTGAGCAAAAAACTCTATTCCGGCCACACGTTGAGGCAAATCCGCTCGGATTTCGGCCTTTCCCAGGTGGAGTTTGCAAAGAAAATCGGCCTGTCCACCGCCTATGTAAACCAGATCGAAAACAACAACCGCCCGGTCACCGCCTCGGTGTTGCTAACGATTAACAGGATCTTTGGCGTCGATCTGTCGGCTTTCGAGCAGAACGACCTCGACCGGGTGGTGCAAGATCTTCAGGAAATTTTCGCCGACACCCAGTTTCTGACAGCCTCCGTCGGCCGGCAGGAAGTGCATGAGCTGGTCACTCGGGCACCAGGCGTCACCAAGGCGATCATGGATCTTTACGGCGCGCTGCGGACCTATCACGACCGGGAAGCGAACGAGGACGATCTGGTCCAGCTCGGCGGTAGTCCGGAAAGCGGTCCCGGACCTCGGAAATCCGCTTATGAAGAGGTCCGCGACTATTTCCACTACATGGACAATTACGTTGACAGCATCGACCGGGCAGCGGAGAAGCTCTCGCTGGAAATCGGACTTTCAAAAGCCCCTTCGAAGTTCACCGCCCTGACCACCTGGCTTCAGGAACGCTTCGGTATATCAGTCACGGAATTTCCGGACTATCGAGGCACGTTGATCCGTCAGGACGATTTCGCCCGCACCATCGCGCTCTACAGTGCCATTCCGCAATCGACCAAGAGCTTCCTGCTTGGGTCAGTCGTCGCCGAACTGTGTGTCCGGGACCTCATTTCAGAAGAGGTCACCAAGGCAAGGTTCAAGACCAAGTCGGCGGAAAGCATCGCGCGGTTGGCCTTGCGGAACTATTTCGCGGGCGCCTTGATCCTGGCCTATGACGACTTCCTGAAAACCGCTGCGGAAACCCGGCACGACATCCAGCTTCTGTCCAACCGGCTGGACGCCAGTATCGAGACTGTCTGCCACCGTCTGTCGACCCTGCAGCGCCCCGGCGCCAAAGGTCTGCCTTTCTACTTCGTGAAGATCGACCGGGCCGGCAACGTCGTCAAACGCCACAGCGCAACCCGGTTCCAGTTCGCCCGCTTCGGCGGCTCCTGCCCGCGCTGGAACGTCCATCAGGCCTTTGAACAGAACTCCAACAAGTTCACCTCGCAGGTCGCCCAGATGCCTGACGGAGTACGCTATCTTTGCGTGGCGACCAGCATCACCAAGCACCAGCCGGACTACCGCAGCGGCGAGCGCCGCTACGCGCTTGGTATCGGCTGCGAGGTGCAATATGCCGATGCGGTCGTCTATGCCGACGGGCTTGCGGTCGACGAGATCTCCTCGCCCGAGCCCATTGGCGTCAACTGCCGCATCTGCCCGAGGGACAATTGCGACCAGCGCGCCTTCCCGGCCGTCGACAAGGAACCTTTCATCGATTCAGGCCAGCGCGGCATTGTGCCATATCGGGTGAAGGCGGCTGATTAGGTGTGAAATTTCAGAGGCTTGCCGGACACGCCGCAAGCAACTCAATTCAGGTTTGTTCAGCTTAAGTTAGCGCGACTCAGTTCAGCCTAACCAACTTCCCCCTCATCCTGAGGAGGACCGTCAGGTCCGTCTCGAAGGATGGGCCGCTTGCCCAGAATATGCCGCCCATCCTTCGAGACAGCGCCAAGGCGCTTCCTCAGGATGAGGCAGTGGGTGGGCAGATTTCAGCAGAATGGACCAACCACACCCAATTTCTCCGACCAGTGCCCCCTCAGCCCCGTTGCTCCATCCGGATCATGTCCGCCGCCTTTTCCGCGATCATCACCACGGGCGAAGCCGTGTTGCCGGAAACGATCTTCGGCATGATCGAGGCATCGATGACCCGAAGGCCGTCGAGACCGCGAACTTTCAGCTGAGGATCGACGACCGACTGTTCGTCCGGCCCCATCCGGCAGGTTCCGACCGGGTGGAAGATCGTGGTGGCGATATCGCCGACCTTTTTCAGAAGGTCCTCGTCGCTGTCGACCTGAGGCCCCGGCAGGATTTCCTCCGGCTGGTAGGCCTGCAAGGCCTTGGCCGTCATGATCTCCCGTGCCTGACGTACGGACTTGAGGGCAATGAGCTTGTCATTTTCCGCCGACAGGTAATTCAGCTTGATGTCGGGTTGCTGCCCACTATCACCGCTCTGAATATGTGACGCACCAACGCTTTCCGGACGAAGGTTGCACACCGAAACCGTGATTGCCGGGAACGGATGCAGCGGGTCGCCGAGCTTGTCGGTCGAGAGCGGCTGGACGTGATATTCGAGATCCGGCGTTTCAAGTGACGGATCTGACTTGGTGAACATGCCGAACTGGCTGGGTGCCATCGACATGGGCCCGGATCGCATCAACCCGTATTGAAGCGCAATCGAGGCTTTTCCGAAAAGACTATTGGCCATGGTGTTCAGGGTCTTGGCGTTCTTGACCTTGTAGACCGTTCGGATCTGAAGGTGATCCTGCAGGTTCTCGCCAACGCCAGCACGTTCATGCTTCACCTCGATGCCGTGCTGCGACAGCACCGCGCCATTGCCGATGCCGGAAAGCTCCAGGATCTTGGGTGAATTGATCGCCCCCGCAGCCAGTAGAACTTCGCGCTCCGCCCGCGCGGTCCGTTCCTGCCCCTTCACGGTGAAGGTAACACCGGCTGCGCGCTTGCCTTCCAGCAGGATCGACCTGGTTTCGGCATGGGTGATCAAGCGCAGGTTCGGCCGTTTCAGTGCCGGGCGAAGGAAACCTTTCGCCGTGTTCCAGCGAACGCCGCCATTCTGGTTGACCTCGAAGAAACCGCTGCCTTCGTTGCTGCCGTCATTGAAATCCGCACGCGGTTCGACACCGAACTCCCGTGCGCCTTTCTGAACGGCTTCGAGGATTTCCCATTTCAGGCGCTGCTTGGAGACTTTCCACTCACCGCCACCACCATGCAAACCTGACTTTCCGGCATGATGGTCTTCCGACTTCAGGAAATAGGGCAGCACATCATCCCAGGACCAGCCGACGTTGCCAAGCTGACGCCAATGGTCGTAATCCGCCGCCTGGCCGCGCATGTAGATCATGCCGTTGACGGACGTGCAGCCACCCAGAACCTTGCCACGCGGATAGACCAGGCTGCGTCCGTTGAGGCCAGGCTCGCTGGCTGTCTTCATCATCCAGTCGGTGCGCGGATTGCCAATGCAAAAGAGATATCCGACCGGGATATGCACCCAGTGATAATTGTCCGAACCGCCTGCTTCCAGAAGCAGCACCTTGATCGAAGGATCCTCGGTCAGCCGGTTTGCCAGAACACAGCCGGCCGTTCCGGCCCCAACGATCACATAATCGTAGGTTCCATCGAGTGAAGTCGGACCGCTCATGTCGTTTCCCGTTTCCTGCCCATTTCCTGTCCGCAGTCTTTCCTGCTGCGGTCCAAACTTCGATGATCTGCATCATGCCGGACCAGGCAATCTTCCGCCGGCACTGATGAGACCCTTTAACACCCTCATCCTGATCAGGTTTTCTGTTTCTTCGCAAACTCGAAAAAAGACATATGTGGGCGCTCGCCGATGCGAATTCGCCCGGCTGTTTCCCTCACACTAGAAGATCCTGACGTTTCGGCAATTCCTCCAAGAGGACTATTCGTCCATGACATGCATATCGGCCCAGAAGGACCGAAGAGCATCTGTCAGCTTGCAGTAGGTCCGGTAGCGCCGGTCGTAGTGCGATTTCATCGCAGCCACCGGCAGGTATTCCTTCTGCGCCCTCGTCATGGCTGCAACAGCCGTCTCGTAATCAGGGAAGAGACCGACACCAACACCGCCTCCAATGGCCGCGCCCAGCGCACCCGTCTCACGGGCTTCCGCAACGGTGATCGGAACGCCCAGGCAATCGGCGAACATCTGCGGCCAGACCGGGCTGCGTGACCCGCCTCCGGAGAGCACTGCCCGGTCGAACGTGACACCGGTTCTCCCGAGCACCTCGATATGGCGGCGATGTTCAAAGAGAACCCCTTCGAACAAGGCCCGCAGCAGGTGCCCTTCCGAATGCCAGCCGGCGAGACCATAGAACCCGGCGCGGAAGTCCGCCCCAAGCCGCGAGCCGTAAAGGAACGGATGAAAGAACGGGTCGTCCGCCGCGGGCGCGACCTCCGCGATCCTCGCGTTGCAATAGCCGAACGGATCGTCGTGATGTTTCCCGCGCTCCACCAGCTCCCGCACATACCATTCCAGGTTGGCAGCCGATGTTGCGCTCGATTCGATATTGACGAACCGGCCGGGGGCAAAACCCGAGGCCATGAACATTGCCTTGTCGACGATCGGGGCCTCCGAAAAGACCTGATTGATGCTCCAGGTGCCTGCAATGATCGAGGCTTCGCCGGGATGGACAACGCCCGACCCGAGCGCGCTGGCGATCACGTCAAAATAGCCGCCGACAACCGGCGTCCCTTCCTTCAGTCCGGTCGCAGCCGCGGCTTCTGCCGTGACATGCCCGGCCACATCCGCCGGTTCGACCAGATGCGGCAGCATCGGCTCCGCCTCGCCGAGACCATAAAGTTCCAGCAGCTCCCTGTCATAGAGATTGTCCGGCAACCTCAGCAAACCGCACCCCGACATGTCGGAAATCTCGCTGACGCGTTCTCCGGTCAACTTGAAGGTGATGAAGTCCTTGCACAGGAGCACGGTTCCGGTCCGGGCATAAAGATCCGGCCGGTTATCCTTGATCCAGGCAAGCAGCGTCGGGGTCTGGGATGGCCAGGGCTCCTGCAGGCTCAGGGCGTGCAGCCTGTCGCCATGCGCCTCACGCAGCTTGCCTGCATGATCCGCGGCGCGCGTATCCAGCGACTGGATGCCCAGCAGTGGCTCATGGTCCTTGTCCAGCAGGTAAAGACCATTGCCGTGCCCGGCACAACCAACTGCCGCGATCTGCGAAGGCTCGACACCGGCTTTGTCAAGGCACTCGCGGATAACCGTTTGCGCATTGCGCCACAACTCTCCGAGATCGCGTTCAACATGTCCGGGAGCAGGTGAAAACGATTGGCCGTCCAGTGCGCTCATCGCCACCTGGCGGCCCGCCAGATCGAACAGGACAGCCTTGATCACCGTGTTGCCGGCATCAAGCCCCAGCAGATAAGTCCTGTCGTCAGCCACGATTATAGATGTCCCATGCTTCGTCACCGTCGGCACCGTTGTGGATCATCGCCATGAGTGCCGCAACCACCGCTTTCGGGTTGTCGTGCTGATAGATGTTGCGTCCATAGACCATGCCCTTGGCACCCTGGCGCATCAGTGCAGCGGATTTCCTGAGAACGGTCTTCAGGTCTTCCTTGCCACCACCACGCACCAGAACCGGAACGCGCGCCGCTTCGACCACCCGGTGGAAATCTTCCGCGTTATCGGTCGGGTCCGCCTTGATGATGTCAGCTCCCATCTCGCTTGCCAGCCGAACCAGTGTCACGATCTTGTCTGCGTCGCCATCAACCTGATAGCCACCCCGGATGTCGTTCGGCAGCATCACCAGCGGCTCGATCATCAACGGCATGCCGTACTTGTGGCAGGCAGCGCGCACCCTGGAGATATTCTCCACGCATTGGCGAAACAGCTCCGGCTCGTCCGGCAACATGAACAGGTTCACCACGACACAAGCCGCATCCATTTCCAGAGCCCCGATGATCGGCTCGTCGGCATTCTGCAGCAGCGACCACATCACCCGGTGGCGCTGGTCATTGTAGGGGTTGCCCATGTCAATGCGCATCACCAGCGCCGGCTTGTCCTTCTCCGGACGCGACTGCAACAGATCCGCCTGGCCATAGGCCATCTGGATCGCATCAGGCCCGGCCTTGACCAGGGTGTCGACAACCCCGGCCATGTCTTCCAGGCCAACCATGAAGCTCGGTTCGTTGCACACGCCATGATCAACGGCGACATCCAGGCAGCCGCCGTGGGTGAACATCCGGTTCATCCGGGCTTTGGGGCTCAAACGCATATTCTGCTCCTGCTTGTGTCTTGGTTCCGGCGATCTTCAAACGAAACGCCGTGATAGGTGGAAAGGTCTTCGATCAGCCGGTCACGCTGAAGCCCGCGCTCTGCGTCGGACCAGCCGAGTTCTTCACCGGCGACAGCCGCCAGCTTGTCGAGCAGCTCTTCACTCATTAGTCCTTGGATGGCGAGTGTCGTCCGGCGCAACACGATGTCGGCAAGGGTCACCACGCTTTCGCGGGAGGCGAGGAACGCGATCTCCGCCACTGTGATTTCCGTCTGCGGCGAAAGTGCCACGTCGTCCGGCCGGCCCTGACAAAAAGCCAGCAGCTCCGTCGCTGTGGTGCCATAGGTCGACACCAGGTGCGCTGCGCGCGCGGGACCAATGCCATGGTTCGAGATCAGGTCGCGCTCCAGGATCACGGCAGCATCAGGAAAATCCTTTCCGCCGCCGATCGGGCACGACAGGGTGCCGACCTGCCTGGTCCGGCCAAGTTCGTTGAGCACTTCGTCCGTCGCCTGTTCGGCAAAGGCACGGAACGTTGTCCACTTGCCGCCGATCATGCAGATCTGCGGAACGGGTCCTTCGATACGCTTGGTAAAATGGCCCCTGGAAATCCGGCCGGTGAAATCATGATCGCTCTTCGGCAACGGCCGAATGCCGCTGTAACTGAAAACGACATCATCCGCATTGAAGCCGATCTCCGGAAAGACCAGCCGGAGCGAGCCCAGAATGTAGGCTTCTTCTTCCGGCTCACAGCGCACACGTTCGGCCGTCTTGACGCGGATATCCGTCGACCCGGCCAGCACCTTGCCGAAGAACGGAAAGACAATGCAGACCCGGCCATCCGAATTCTCGAAATAGACCATATGGCCGCCAAGCGCCTTCTCCAGCGCCGGATTGTCGAGAATGAGATGCGATCCCTTTGTACCCGACACCAGGCGTTCGTGGCTGGAATTGCCGGCAAGCTCATCAATGGCATCATCCAGCCAGGCGCCAGTGGCATTGACGAGGATCTTCGCCGAGATCTCTTCCGTTCGGCCGCTCACCTGATCTCGCACAACAAAACCGCTCCCGGCCGGCTCAAGACAGGCATAGTTGAGGGCGACACAGTCCGGAGCCACCTCTTCCACTTCCCTGACCAGTTCCAGACCAAGCCGCTCCGGGTGGCTGATCCAGGCATCGTGATAAGTGGCCGAACACCGGATGGCACCGGTCAGTCCAGGCCAGGTATCCCGGGTCGCCTTCGCCCCGCGGAAACGGTGTTTCGGCAACAGCCGGCGTTTGCGTGTCACCCAGTCATAAAGCGTCAGTCCGAGCTTGATCGGAACCGCTCCCCGGCTGGAAGGCTGACCTGAAAAGCCGAAGAAACTTGCCGCGCTGTTCAGAAGTCCGGAAAAGAGCGAGCCGATCGGAATGACGGTCGGCAGCGGATGGACCAGATGGGGCGCATTGACCAGCAGTGCGTCGCGTTCGCGCAAGGATTCGCGCACCAGGTCAAACTCGCCGTTTTCCAGATAGCGCAATCCTCCATGGATCATGCGCGACAAGGCAGAACTGCACCCCGAGCAAAAGTCGTTCCGTTCCACCAGCAGCACCCTGACACCCTGCAGCGCCAGATCTCGGTAGACCCCGATCCCGTTGATACCGCCGCCGACGACAACGGCGTCGAACGCGCCGTCACGCGCGATACGGTCCCATTTTCCTTGCCGTTGTTCGGACATGCCTTCCCCGTTCACCGGACGGATGCCCGGTGCCCTTTCCAATCTCAATTTCGAAGTCTCTTAAGCGGCGAGTTCGGTCAGATGGGTCGCGGCGGCATCGCCGATGAGCCCGATTTCTTCACTGGTCAACCTGAGGCGCCCCGCCTTGGCATTCTCCCGCGCCTGCTCCGGATCACGGGCTCCGCACAAGGAGAAGGTGATGCCCGGCTGCTGCAGCGTCCAGGCGATCACCACCTGGGCCTTGGTGGCTCCATGGGTCTCCGCTATCGGTGCGATGGCGTCCATCAATCTGGCAACCTTGCGGCGGTTTTCGACCGAGAACCGCGGATTGTCCTTGCGCTGATCATCACCTTCGAAGGTTCTGTCAGGACCGATCTTGCCCGTCAGAAGGCCCAGCGCCAGCGATGAATAGCTCAGCACCGAAACCTTTTCCTTGAGGCAGAGCGGCACCAGGGTGTCCTCGATGTCGCGCTTGATCATCGAATATTCTTCCTGGATCGCGTCCAGCTGCCCTGCAGCCACATAGGCCTTCACATCGTCGGCGGTCGTGTTGCTGGCACCGATGGAGCGGATCTTGCCCTGGGTCTTCAGGGTTTCCAGCGCCTCCATGGTTTCCGCAATCCGCGTGGTCGGATCCTGCCAATGGGTGATGTAGTGATCGATGTAATCGGTCCCGAGCCGCTTCAGGCTCTGCTCCACCTCATGGACGATCGCATCCTTGCCGAGATACCGGTGCACCGGCTTGCCGTCATAATCAAAGAAGTGATTGCCCTTCTGGGTGTGCCAGACGAGACCGCATTTGGTTGCCAGCACCACCTTTTCGCGGCGGCCTGCAATCGCCTTGCCGACAATCTCCTCCGACAGCCCCTGGCCATACGCCGGAGCAGTGTCGATCAGGCTGATGCCTTCATCGATGGAAGCCTGAATTGCGGAAATCGACTTGGCTTCATCCGTGCCGCCCCACATCCAGCCGCCAATGGCCCAGGTGCCGAGCCCGATAGCCGACGCCTCGATGCTTGAGCGTCCGATCTCGCGTGTCAGCATTTCATGCAACATTCTGTTTGCCTTCCATGGTTGCAAGGACCGCTCCCGCGGTGTCCTCGTCCAAGATGAGTGAATTCAGATAGTTTCCGTTGAGGACGGCCCGGATCGGCCAGATCTTTTCGTCGCCCGAGGTCACCCCGATGACGCGCTTGAAGCGCCGCAGCTCTTCTGGCGCCAGTGCGACCAGCCGCGAATTGAGGGCGTAGTCTGCAACCGTCCCGTCCTGGCGCATCAGGTAGGCCAGGAATTCGGCGCTGACACCGCTGCCAACCAGCATCTTGCGGTCCGATTCAGGCATCGGATGCAGGTCGTAGTAACTCGACCCGGGCGTCGCGATGGATCCGATGCCGACCAGAGCGATCGTTGCCTGCCGTGCCAGGTCCAGGACCTCGCGAATGGAGCCGACTTCCATCAGCATGTCGCGCTGTTCCCGGCTTTCGGCAAAGAGCGGCGCATGAAGCTGCAGTGCCTTGCCGCCCAGCTTCTCGGCCATCAGGCTGGCCTGATGATTGACATCCGTGTGGTACTTGCCCTGCACTCCACCGGTAAGCGGCACCACGGTGACGTCGAACTTCCGGTCGGTCTCGATGTTCTGCACCACCGCCCCGACGGCCTTGCCACCCGTGATGGCGATGATGTCGCCATCGCGGATGGTCTCCACCAGATGGTTGGCAGCGGCAAGCCCGACCTGCTTCAGCGTCGTGTTCGGGCTGCCTTCGACGGACGATGTAACCAGCGCCTTCGAGAGCGGTGTCGATTGTTCCAGCAGGTTTTCCAGATCCGTCAACCGTTGGAACGGGTTCTCGATATCGATCTTGATCATGCCCATCTTGCGGCCCTGGGTGATCAGACGGTTCACCTTGGACGTCGACAGGTTGAGCAGTTCGGCGATTTCCGACTGTTTCTTGCCTTCCAGGAAATGCAGCACGAGAACCGTGTGCATCTGGCGCATCAGCTCGATATCGTTTTTCTTGTCCGCCATCTGGTTGCCTCTTCGCTGGAGCCGGGTCAGGCGCGTTTCTTGACGAGATAGTGGTCGATGGAGACCGCCGCCAGCAGGATCGAGCCGCGGATGATGTCCTGCCAATAGACCGAGACATCCAGAAGCGCGAGCGAGCTGGAGACAACCGACAGCAGCACCGCCCCCAGGATCGCTCCGAAAATGGTACCCGAACCACCCTTGAGGCTCGCCCCGCCGATAACGGCCGCCGCAATCACGTTCAGTTCCATGCCGATGCCGAAGGTCGGCTGGGCAGAACCGAAGCGGGCCATGTAGATGATGCCGGCCACACCACACAGAGCCGAGCAAAGGGTGGTCGTGAAGAACACCACGCGCTTGGTGCGGATGCCGGAATAGGCTGCGGCCTTCTCGTTGCTGCCGGTATAGAACACCTTGCGGAACATGGTCGTGCGGCGCAGCAGGAAGTCGAAGCCGATCACCACCACAAGGAAGATCAGGATCACGACCGGGATCGGTCCGATGGACCCCTGGCCGATGAACTTGAACTCGGGTGGCAGCGTGAACAGACCGAGCGGACGCCCGCCCGTGCCCAGAAGGCACGCCCCCCGGGCGATCACCATGATCGCCAGCGACACGATGAAATGATGAAGGCCGACGCGGGTGACAAAGAACCCCATGAACGCCCCGATGGCCGTGCAGGCGGCAATCGAAATCGCCGACGCGGCCCAGGGGTCGACCCCGTTCAGAAACAGCCAGCCGGCAATCACCATGGCGAGCGCTGTCACCGAGCCAACCGAAAGATCGATCCCGCCGGAAATCAGCAGGATGGTCATGCCGACCACCACGATGCCTTCCACCGCAAAGGCCATGACCATGGCGCGCATGTTCACCCAGGTCAGGAAGTAGGGCGAGGCGAAGGACATCACGATGAACAGCACAAGGATGATCGCGATCAGTCCCGTTTCACGCATGCGCAACAGTTTGCGGATCATCGATACGTCTGCCGGTTTGCCGTTCGGCGCGTCTGTCAGGGAGACGGCGTCTTCCATGGTTTCCCCCACGATTAGTTTATGGTTGCCTGGGCGCCCACGGACGCCAGGTGCATTATGTTTTCTTCGGTCATCTGATCGCCCGTGACTTCGCCGCTGATCTGTCCCTCCCGGACGACGAGCACGCGGTCACAAACGCCGATCAGTTCCGGCAGCTCCGACGAGATCACCAGAATGCCGACCCCGCTGCTGGCGAGATTGCGCAGGATGCGATGGATCTCGGCCTTTGCGCCGACATCGACACCACGCGTCGGCTCATCCAGGAAAATCAGCTTCGGATTGACCGACAGCATTTTCGCGATTGCAACCTTCTGCTGGTTGCCTCCGGAAAGCGATGACACCGGGTCCGACAGCGAGCCGCATTTGAGATTGAGACGCTTGCCAAGCGTGTCTGCCTGCGCCTCCTCCCGGCTTCCGGCAATCAGACCGAAGGAATTCGCCACCTGTTCCGGCTTCAGGGCGGAAACATTGGCGGCAATGGACATATCCAGAAAGATGCCGTCACCCTTGCGGTCTTCGGACAGATAGACGATGCCCTCGGAGATGCTGTCGCGATAGGTCTTCAGCGACAGCTTGCGGCCATTGAGCGAAACCTCCCCGGTCACGTCACCTTCAAGCCGGCAGATGCCCTTCACGATCTCGCTGCGCCCGGCACCGATCAGCCCGGCAATCCCGAGGATCTCGCCCTTGCGGAGCTGGAACGAGACATCCTTGAAACGCGTGCGTTCACTCAGGTTCTGAACGTCCAGAATGATATCGTCCGTCTTTTCGCTTTCGGACTGCTTGCGCGGGTAAAGCTCGTCGATCACCCGACCGACCATGGCATTGACCACGTCATCGGGCTGGATTTCCGCAACATTGCGGGTCGTGATGTAGGTGCCGTCCCGGAAGACGGAGACCCGGTCGCAATTGTCGAAGATCTCGACCATGCGATGGGAGATGTAGATGATCGAGATGCCCTTGTCGGCAAGACGGCGCATGATCTTGAAGAGGATCTGCGCTTCTTTTTCTGTCAGCGCCGCGGTCGGCTCATCCAGGATCAGCACCCGGCAATCGAGTGTCAGGGCCTTGGCGATCTCGACGAGCTGCTGGTGGGAAATCGACAGATCCCGCACGAGTGTCGTCGGATCGATGTCGCCAAGCTGGCCCAGAACTTCAGCGGCCTTCTTTTCAAGCGCACGATAATTCATCAGGAACGATCGGCTGACATTGGTCGTCGCCATGAAGATGTTTTCGGCAACCGTCACATCGGGACAAAGGGCAATCTCCTGGTGAACGAAGCCGATGCCGAGCTTCTGCGCTATCGCCGGAGATGAAATGACCACCGGTTCGCCATCGAAGCGGATATCTCCGCTGTCCGGCTGCAGGATGCCGTCGATGATATTCATCAGCGTCGATTTGCCGGCACCGTTTTCCCCGGCTAGCGCATGGATCTCGCCCTTGCGCAATTCGAAACTTACCCCCTTGAGCGCCTGAACCGGCCCGAAGGATTTCGAGAGGTTGGAGATCTTGAGGATCACATCGTCAGTCATGACAGGGCCGATTTGCTCGCAATTCCGTAGAAGGAACGGGCTGCCTGATCTGCTGCATCGACTGCAGGCAGCCCGCCGTATCACCCGGGGTTCTCCAGGAACCCCGGTCTGTTCATCAGCTCGGGTCGCGGCCTTCCATGTAGGCGTTGAGGTCGAAGCTGTCGGCGTTTTCCTTGGTGATCACGGCAAAGCCGTTGTCGACGTAAGGGATCTGAACCGGGTTGTAGCCGGACACCTTGTAGTCGTTGAACGGATCGAACACGTCGGAATGTGCGGCCAGGAACACGGCCATGAAGCCCATGAACCCCTGCATGCCCTGGTTCGGATTCAGCGCCATGTGGATGTTGCCGGCCTTGATGTGCTCAAGTGTGGTCGGCGTTACATCGGCATGCATGATCAGCACTTTCGCTTCCGCTTCCAGCACCGCTGCGACAGCTCCTTCCGCTGAACCTGCTTCCGGGATCCAGAGAGCGGCAAGGTTCGGGTTGGCCTGAAGGATAGAGGCCGTTGCCCGGTAGGCGGCATTGCTATCCTGGTTGGTCGCCTGGCGGCCGACCAGTTTCATGTTCGGGTAGTGCTCTCCCATGTAGTCGAGCAGCGCGGTCACGCGCAGATCGTGGTTCGACTGACCCGGGTTTTCGAGAACCGCATATTCCGCGCTGTCGCCAACCTGCTTGACGATTTCTTCGGCGGCAAACTTGGCTTCGGCAAGGTTGTCTGAGGTGATATAGGCACTGCGCTTGGACTTCGGAGAATCCGCCGCGAAGGTCACGACCTGCGTGCCGTTGTCGACGGCCCGGTCGATCGGCTCGATAAACGGATCGGACTGCATCGGGTGCAGCAAGACGCCAGCCGGCTGCTTGACCATGTCCTGCTCGAAGGATGCGATCTGCTTGGTGATGTCATAGTCCGGCGTGCCGGAGAAGATCGTCTCGCAGCCGAATGCGGCCGCAGCCTGCTTGAAGCCCTGATAGACCGGCACCCAGTAGGGATGGCCGGAAACCATGACGTTCATGATGTAGGTTTCGCCCGGCTCGCATTTCAAACCGTCTGCCGCGGCCGGAGCTGCGGTCAGAACTGCAGCCGACAGCATGGTCGACGCGAGAATTCCCTTGAAGATAGAAGTGCCCATGGTTTCCTCCCTGGACCAACGGGCTGCCAACCGCGAACGGTCGAATGCCCGATGGGTGATCGATTTCAGATTGTCAGGACATCCAGTCTGCGTTCCTCTCAACGCAGGGAGCCTGACGCTGCTCCTCCCGGTCTTGCAGGTCTGCCTGTCAAAGAGACTTGCTCACTGCAAGAAATTTCAAACACTGGTTTTTATCCCAGTGAGACCATGGATAAGGGCAGCCCCCGAAAGCCGTCAAACTGTTTTGGTATTTATTTCCTTTTCTGAAATTTATTTCAACCAGCACCTCAAATGAGAACTTGCCGAGTGAAGACCCGGAAGAGAACACAAGCCATTGAGAGAAAATATCTTTTCGTGACAGTCATTGCACCTGACCACTTGAAATCGCTCACCATGGACGTGGCGGGAAACTGACGGAGCGCCCCTGACGAAGCCGAAATCCGACCCCCAGCCCCTCAGCTTTGTGATGCATATGAACACAAAAAAAGGCCCGGAAGCGGATGCTTCCGGGCCGGTTGATCGTGATGGCAGAAGCCTTGATCAGGCCTTCGCCGGCTCCGCACCGTCCGGAACCGGGCTGGTCCCGTCGGCACCGGCTTCCATGTGATGCTTGTCGTGCACCGGCTTCACCAGCGAGTTCGCGATCAACGCGATCACGAGCAAGCCTGCCATGGCATACATGGTGGTGTTGTAGAGGCTCGGTGTGGGATCCACCGTGCCGGCCGGAGCGATTTCCATCAGCCGGGCAACAGTCACCGTCTTTGCGGCCACCAGCTGGTCGAGCTGATCGACACCCGCACCGAATTTCTCGGCAAAGGCACTCGGGTCCACCTTGGCGGCAAGATCCGTGATCGCATTGTTCAGGGACATGTTCCGCAGCTGGGTGATCGCCAGCGGCCCCAGAACGCCTGCCGTACTCCACGCCGTCAGCAGACGCCCATGGATACCACCGACATATTTCGTGCCGAATATATCGGCGAGATACGCCGGGATGGTCGCAAAGCCGCCGCCATACATCGTGAAGATGATCATGGTGGCTGCATAGAACATCACGAGCCAGGTGACGGCCGGATTGACGCTCACCTGTTCTGCTGCAAAGGGGATCGACAGGTAAAGAATGATCCCGAGCACGAAGAAGCAGTGGTAGGTGTTCTTGCGGCCGATGAAGTCCGAAGTGGAAGCCCAGAAGAACCGTCCGACCATGTTGAAGACCGAGATCATGAACACATAGGTTGCCGCAAAGGCCGAATTCACGATCAGCGGCAAAGTGGTGCCGAAGATTTCCGTCATCATGGTCTTGGCAACGCCGATCACGCCGATACCCGCCGTCACGTTGAAGCAGAGCACGATCCACAGCAGATAGAACTGCGGCGTCTTGAGCGCCTGATCGATGTGAACGTTGTTGTGGGTGATCATCTTGCGGGACGCAGCATCGGCAGTTGGCGGTGTCCAGCCGGCCGGACGCCAGCCTTCGCGCGGAACCCGGTAGGAGAAGGCCGCGATGATCATCACGACCAGATAGACGATGCCAAGCGTGAAGAAGGTCCCTGCAGCCCCGGTGTTACCGGTACCGACCACATAGATCCCCTCCTGAAGCGCAACGGGCGCTGCTGCCACCTGCTTGGCGCCTGCGATAACCACTTCCACCATCTGGCCGTTGACTTCCGCAAGGCGCTTGCCGCCTTCGGTGATCAGGGCAACAGACCCTTCAGGCCCCAGGTATTCCGGCGCCTTGTAGAATAGACCGAGAAGATATTCCTTGATCGGCGTTGCGATCATCGCTCCACCGCCAAAGCCCATGATGGCCATGCCGGTGGCCATGCCGCGCCGGTCCGGGAACCACCGGATCAATGTGGAAACGGGTGATACGTACCCAAGTCCCAGACCGCAGCCGCCGATCACGCCGTAACCGAGGTAAAGCAGCCAGAGCTGGTGCGTCATGATGCCGAAGCCGCCGATGATGAAACCGCCGCCCCAGCAGATGGCGGCAACGACGCCGACCATGCGAGGGCCGACTTCCTCAAGCCACTTGCCACCAAAGGCGGCCGCAAGCCCGAGAAACACGATGGCAACGGAAAAGATCCAGACGACCGAAGACAGGCTCCAGTCTTCCGGCGCTGCGGCAACCACCCCGAACTGTTTGATCAGAGGAGGGTTGAAGATGCTCCAGGCGTAGACGGAGCCGATACAAAGATGGATGGCGATGGATGCTGGCGGAACCTTCCAGCGGTTAAATCCGTCCTCTGCGACGATATGTTCCTTTTTCAACCGATCAAACATGCACTTATTTTCCTCCCATGCACGGTTGTCGGGCATTCCTCCGGGAAGGTGCCGGTCCCTTTGCGGCCGGCCTGTCATGTCTCCCCCGGTCCGGCAAGACAAAGCCGGATGCCCCGCTCCCGGCAGACGCGCACCTGTCGAAGCCTCCCGCTTCAGGTCCGCAACGCAGGAACGGTTGCACCGTCCCGCGCCTTCCGGCAGCTCCTTGCTGATGGCAAGTTCGGGGCCAGTTTCTTTTCTGTTTAATTTCAGACAGTTAGGTTTTCAGGAAGAAAGACGAGTGGACATTTTGTCCACATTCAAAAGTTGTTTTCCAGCCGTTTGGGACAATCTGTCCGGAAGCCCTTGACCGCCCAAACGGCCTTTTTGCCGGGAGCAACTCAGGGGCAGCCCACCCGCAACGTCAAGCGTTTTCAGGCAACCAGATTGTGAAAACGGTCCCGGTCCCTTCGATGCTTTCCACCTTGATATCGCCGCCCTGACGGCTGACCAGCGTCTGGGTAATCGAAAGCCCCAATCCGGTGCCCTGCCGGCTTTTCGTCGTGTAGAAGGGGTCGAATATACGCGCGATAACATCCGCGCTCATGCCGACACCGGTGTCCGAAATCTCGATCGACACTCCGGCGACATCTTCCTTATTCATATCCCAGGTTTTCATCGTCAGCGTGCCGCCGCCGGGCATGGCATGGATGGCATTGACAATGAGGTTGATCAGCACCTGCTGCAGTTCCGTCCGGTTCATCAGCACCAGACGGGACGCAGTGGCCTCGCGGACAACCTCGATATCGGTCTTGCGCAAGAGATGGCGGACCAGCGGAAGACAGTCAGAAATCACCTCGTCCGGAGCGTGCCGATCGGCATAGCCTGCATATTCGTCCGGCTTGGCGAATTGCAGCAGCTTCATGACGATCTGGTTGATCCGGTCCACCTGCTCGTCGATCAGGCGGATTTCCGTACTGGCAACCTTTGCATGATCACCGAGCAGCATGCGCAGCACTTCCAGATTGCCCTGGATCACTGCAATCGGATTGTTGATCTCGTGGGCAACACCGGCGGTGATCTCGCCGATGGCGGCAAGCTTCTCCGACATGATCAGTTGCTTGGTGGTGTCTTCCAGCTGCCTGTTCGCCATCTTGAGATCGCGCGTGCGTTCCTCGACGCGGGTGTTCAGCTCCTCGTTCCAGGACCTGAGCTGCCGGTCGCTTTCCTGAACCAGGTCGAGCAGATGATCGAGATGCTGGGCGACACGCGCAATCTCGTCACCGCTGCCTTCGGACCGCGTGCGGGCGCCAAGGTTTCCCTTTTCGACACTGGCAATGGTGTCCGTCATCTTTTCCAGTGGCTTGAAGACGCCGCGAGCCCACCTCAGGAACAGCGGCACGCTGCCAGCGGTCACGACAAGAAAGCCCAACAGCAGCGCGACCAGTGTCGCCAGCTTGGCTTCCCGGAACGGCGTTTCCAGAAAGCCGACATAAAGCATGCCCACCCGCTCGCCGAAACTGTCGGTGATCGGTTCATAGGCCGAGATGTACCAGTCGTTGACGACGAACGCGCTGTCCAGCCAGACCTGCCCCTCGCCCAGCACCTTCTGGCGAACGGCGGCGGACACCCTCGTCCCAAGCGCGCGCTTGTCTTCGAACAGACGGACATTGGTGCTGACGCGGACATCTTCCAGAAACAGCGTCGCGGTGCCCTGGCTGCCTTCGGGAAGGCTCGCCTCGCGGTAGACGAGATCGTTTATCGTGTCGATAAAAACGAGGTTCTGGTTGAGCAGAATGCCACCGACCAGAGCTGCCACGGGCGCTCCCGGCACGGTGACCGGGCTTGCGGAGTGAACCACCATGCCGCGTGTTTCCGCGGCCCTCTCGGTCGGCACCGCGTTGGGTGTCGGGACGAGATCCAGCCGGGCCCGATCTGCTAGTGCCGGAGAAATCGCCGTCAGATCACCGGCTTCGAAGATATCCACGCTTGTGGCGGCAGATCCTGCAAAGGCCTGTTCGATGACCGGCCAGTCCTTGGAGACCGGCGGAACGGCACTTGGCGGAGAGGCCGCCTCAACTGTCCTGTCCTTGCGCACGACATACAGAAAATCGAGACCCAGTTCCTCACGCCGCCGCTCCAGCAGCCCTGCCAGAAGTGCGGCATCACCACTGTCTGCAACGTCGCGAAAGGAGGCCGACTGGCCCAGCGCATCGATCTTTTCACCCGAATTTTCCAGGATCCTCGAAAAGTACTGATGGGCAATGGTCAGGTCGCCATTGACCTTGGTGATCAACAGGGAATCGAACTTCGCGTTCCAGCGCACCATCGCCCAGCCGAGAAAGAGTGGCAGAACCACAAGTGTCGGCAACAGGGCGATGGCCAGTAGTCTGACCCTGACGGACAGGCGGCTTCCCGATTTCCGGCGTCGTCTCTCCTCAGCCATTCCAGTCCATCAGCTTCCTGTCGATGGTCTTGCGTGAAATGCCGAGCCGCCGCGCCGCTTCGGCACGGTTTCCACCGGCTTCCTCGAGCACCATCAGGATATGACGCTTCTCCATGTCCTGCAGCGTTTCCCCGCCGGGCAGCAACAGGCTCTGCGTACTGTGGAACTCCGCCGGGAAGCGGCCAAGGATCAAGGTTCGTTCGATCGTGTTGCGCAGTTCGCGAACATTGCCCGGCCATTCATAAGCCAGCAGTCCGGAGACGACTTCATCGGTAAACGGTACCGGCGGCATTCCAAGCTGCACGGACAGCTTCTGCATGAACAGCGAGGCAAGTTCACGGATGTCGTCACCACGCTCGCGCAGCGGCGGCATTTCGAGCTGAAGCACGTTGACCCGGTAGTAGAGGTCCGCCCGGAACCGGCCCTCCTCCACGGCCTGCTCCAGATTTGCGTTGGTCGCGAACACGAACCGCAGATCGACAGGCACTTCACGCTCGGACCCGACCGGCCGAATTTTCCGGTCTTCGATTGCCCGCAACAACTTGCTCTGCAGTGCCATGGGCAGTTCGCCGATCTCGTCCAGAAAAAGCGTACCGCCATGCGCATGCATGAACAGGCCGTCGCGGCTGGACCCGGCGCCGGTGAAAGCGCCTTTGAGATGCCCGAACAATTCAGCTTCGATCATGTCTCCGGGAATGGCGGCGCAATTGACCGGAACGAAGGGCTTGTCCACCCGATCGGAAAGATCGTGAAGCGACCTGGCAGCAACTTCCTTTCCGGTCCCGGATTCCCCCGTGATCAGAACGGATGTCGGCAGTGGCGCGACGCGGGAGATCGTTTCGCGGATCTCGCCGATCTGGCGCGAATGTCCGATCAGCTTGTCACGCAGAAGAAGATGGTCGGATGTTGCCTGCAACTGGTGGCGCAACAGCTGGTTTTCCCGCAGCAGCGTGACCCGGTCGAGACACCTGGCAACCGCGTTCAGCAGCTGGTTGGACCGGAAGGGCTTCAGGATGAAATCCACGGCACCTGCCCGCAAGGCCTGGATCGCGGTTTCCAGATCCGCATAGGCCGTCATCAGGATCGCATCGGCGAAAAACCCGATCCGCCGCTGTTCGCCAAGCCATTCCACGCCGGATTTGCCTGGCATGATATTGTCGAGGATCACCACGTCATAATGGTGGGTATCAAGAAGCGCCGAGGCCTCGACCGTGTCAGCGGCCTGCTCGATGCGTTTGCAATAAGGCTCGAGCGTGCGGACCAGAAAATTGCGCATGCCAGGCTCGTCGTCGACGATCAGGATCGACGCCTGCGGCAGCCAGGGACCGAATTCCGGCTGTGAATCTGCCTCTTCAGGACGTTTGGAAACACCGCTCTTCATAGCCCCTCCCCGGCAGTTTCATCCGTTCTTTTGTCATGGTCCATCCTCCGGCCCGGAGCATTGCATATTCCAGTATGCAATGTCTTCCGGAGACGCACGTGCAATTGCAACTATCTGAAATCGCGCGACCAATTGCCCAGACGGGAAGCTGCCTCAGCACCGGAGCTCTCAAGTATCCCGACGTCTTCTGCTTGTTCTCGCTGCGGATCAGGTGCTGAGGGTGTGCGAAAGTAAAAACCCCGCAGGATGTCCCTGCGGGGTTTGAATGTGCGTCGCAGAATCAGCTCACTCTATTGCGCAAGCCTTTCGAACCGCGCAGGCCCGTTCAGCACGAAGAGCTCGATTTCCAGGGTGCTTGCTTCCTTGCCATCGCCTGAGAAAGTCACCGTCGAGCGCGAACCAGCCACGGCATTTTCGTTGGCAATGTCGAACACCATCATCGACCCGTCCCAGGCATGCAGCGGCAGCTTTACTGGCTGGGGACCGGCAAGCAGGACGAGCCCGCCATCCTCCTCTTGCACCTCGACCGTGCCGAAGTAGGGATGGCCGTAACGGCCCGTGCAATAGCCAGCCGCAGGAGCAGGTGCGGCAGCGGCAGGCGCAGGTTCACCGGCGGTGAAACCGGCAGGCGTATAGAAGGAAGCGAACAGGCCTTCGTATCCGGAGAACCAGTCTCGGGTCACACGCCCGAACTGAACCATGTCGGAGAAGGATGCGCCGATGGATTCAACGGCACCGACAGGAGCCGCATTCGACAGGACCACGATCCCTATGTCGAGCGAGGGGATCATCAGGAAATAGGTCGACGCACCAAGGATGAAAGCACCTGAATGGCTGAGGATTACCCGGCCGGACGGGTCAGTGCCGACATTGAAACCATAGCCGTAGAACCCGGCGCGTTCGTCAGGCGTATGGGGACGGCTGGAAAAGCTCTGCGGACTGATTGCAGGCTGCAAGGCTTCGGGAGAAATAAGCTCTCCACCATCGGCCAGAACCATCTTCATCCATCTTGCCATGTCGTTGATGGAAGAACTCACCCCGCCGGCGGGCGACTGGGCGTCCGGCTGCCGCTGGTACAGCGCCTCGAAACCGTCGCCGCTTCTGGCATGCGGCACCGCGCGGTTTTCCCGTGCCATGAAATCATCGAACCGCGCACTGGTCCTGGTCATGCCAAGCGGCTGAAACAGGGCCTCGTCAGAAAGGTCGGCCCATTCGGCCCCGGATGCTTCGGCAACCGCCTCGGCGCCGGCAGTCAGGCCGAAATTCGTGTAGGCGTAGCTCGTGCGGAAGGCGCGCAGGGGCTGCAGGCGCAAACGTTCGAGGATCGTCTGCCTGTCAAAGCCGATGTCTTCCAGATCGTCACCAGCATGGTCCGGCAGGCCGGAACGGTGGCTGTAGAGATCCCCCACTGTCAAACGTTCGGTAATATCGGGATCGGCAAGGCTGAACCATGGCAGCAGGTCGCGCATCCTGCTGTCCCACGAAACAATGCCGCGCGTGACCTGCCGGGCAACGACTGTTGCCCCGATCGACTTGGACACGGAAGCCATCTGGAAAACGGTGTCGGCGTCAATCGGTTGATCGCCCTCACCACCCCGCGTTCCGAAGCCTTTCGCGTAGACAGTCTCTCCCTTGTGGACGACGGCAACCGCTAGGCCCGGCACCTTGCTGCGCGCCTTGATGTCTTCAACGATCCCGTCAAGCCCGGCGATCGCCTTGTCGATCTGGCCAGGCGGAACATCGGTTCCCGCCGTTCTGGATGGCGGCAGGTCCTCGGCAAGGGCTGGTGCTGCCAGAACCGCGAGAGACGCGGACGCCAGGAACCGGCGCCGTGTGAGCTGGAAGAACGACATGTGTAACCTCTCAATCAGTCTTGCTGTTCGCGCCTGCAGGTCATTGCAGATGGGTTTCGGCCGATCCGGCCGGGGCGATACTTTCCTGTGTCGTCAAAGCGCCAGCCCCAGCCTGAAGAAAACCCGGGTCCCCGGATCTTCGGCGTTTTCCGGCCGATGCCAGGGTGTGGCGGTGAGAACCTGAAAATTCACCCGGTCGGCAACCATGCCACTGACACCGACACCGGCTGAACCGAGTTCGTCGCGGGCAAAGTCGGCGGCTTCATCCACGTTCCAGACGACGCCATAATCGGCAAAGGCCGTCAGGGTGAGACCGGGAAGCGCAGACCATCCGGTTTCGATGTCGTGACTGACTTCAAACGCCGACGCAAAGCCACTGTCACCGGAGAGGCTGCCGCCATCGAACGCCCAGCCGTAGGGATCGCCGCCAAGAGCGAACCGGACCGCACCGGGCAGCGGTGTCGGCGAATACTGGCTGGCCGTGCGCAGCTGAAGCCGAGCGATGGACGCCAGATCGTATGAGACGCCGAAGTTGAACCGGCCAAAGCGATAGTCGTCCGGGTCAATTTCCATTTCACCTTTGTGGTTCAGGCTCTGACCCAGTTCGGCTCCAGCGGAAAATGAGGTAGGGCCTGCATCAAGGTCGTACCGGAGGGACACCGTCGCCCAACGCGCCTGTTCACGGGCAGCCCGCGCGCCCATCACGTCGATCCGGTCGTTCCGAAGATTGATTTCCACCTTGCCGTAAAGGCTCTGGTCGATGGTGCGAATGAGCGGATACTGGAGATGAGCCGAACCGATAACGGTTTCGATGTGGATGTCCTGCTCTTTCAGGTCTGCGCCGGGCTTCTGTGTCACATAGGTTAGGTCATAGCCCGCGGAGAGCCCGTTGAACCCGATTGGAACCGACTGCGAAGCCTGCAGCAGCACCATTTCCTCGGGTGCGTCCGGAACGGTCACCCCAACCAGGCTTGTCGTTTCGAACAACCCGAAGATGTCGTTGACCGTGGCATTTCCGGAAAGTTCCAGCGGACCGACCGTATCTGTTCCAAGGTTATCGAGACCGACGCCAGCGCTGTATCGGCTGAAATCAACCGCGAGCTTCAGCGTACCGCCACCTGTGGGCGTTTCCGGGCGCACAATTGTTCCCTCGATCTGCAGACCGGCAAGATCGCTCATCAGCAGCAGGACGCGTTCTGCCTCCTTGATCCGAATGGGCCGCATGGAGGTCAGACGATTGATATAGGGCGCCAGTCGCTCCCTGATGCGCGGGATGGAACTGGTGATCTCGACGGTTTCAACATAGCCTTCGTAGACCCGGAGCGAGACCGCGCCCGACGCAAAGTCCTGCACCGGAACGACGGTCATCGAAAAATAGCCGGCTCTCAGATAGGCGGCATCAACCGCCTCGGCGATCCGGTAGAGATCCGCAAGAGACATGTCCTTGCCGATCTTGCCCTGCCAGATGGCCGACAGATCGGTGCTCGAAACCGAATGAGCGCCGGCAATCGATACCGAGCGGAGGGTGAAGCGTACCCTCTCGGCATCTTGTTCTGAAACACGCTTGCGCTGATCCTGCACAGTGATGTCGACCGTGCCCGGCCTTGTAGGCGGCGTGAACCGTTCGATAATGACGGTCTGCCCGGCGACGGCCTGATCAAGCGTTTGAGCCGGTGCAGAATGAGAAAACACCGCGGCCACGAAAGAGACGGCCAGAACCGAAGCAGCCCGAAGCCGAAAGGTAGATTTGGGATTAGCAGCGGCAGCACCGCGCAGGGTTCTTGTTGCCGGGGGAGGCAGCACCTGTCTTGTCACGGACGGCTCCGTTCTTATTCAGCGGTGTTCTGGGGAGCCGTTTCGCCGAGTAACGGAGCGACGGCGTTAAAAATGCGCATGGCAGGCAGCGAGCAGGACAGACCCGAGGCTTCATCGGCGTCCTGAGCCTCCTCGCAGTCACCGGAAGGCATGTCGCTGTTCGCCTGGACAACAAGGGTCGTGTCGGTCCGCGGGCTATGGAAAACGACCGTTGTGTATCCGGGCACTTCGCCCGTGTGGCCGACCCACTCTCCGTTGCACCGAAGCGCCAGGCCGTACCCATCAGGCGGACGGAAGGATCGCAGTCGCGCTTGCTGCATCTCGGTTTCGAGAAGCCCTTGGCCGGACCCAAGGGCTCGGCCATAGACGAGCAGATCGTCGAGGTTGGAAATCAGCTCCCCCGCCGTCCAGAGTGAAGCCGGGTTCCAGTGTGTGGCAACAAGAGGTGTCTCAGGCGTCGCATCGTACCCCTGAAGGGTAACACCCTGCGCGTAGGGCTCCGGTAGTTCCGTCCTGCTTCCCGGCCAGACTGTTTTTTCCAGTCCGAGAGGCTCCAGGATCATCTTCCGCAAAGACGTCTCGAAAGGCTGCCCGGTGGTCTTTTCAATGACCATGCCAAGGAGGATCGTGTTCGTGTTGGAATAATCGTATTGCGTTCCCGGCTCGAAGAGCGGGGAATTCTCGACGGCAAAGGTCAAAAGGTCCTCGGGTGAAAACGCGACACCGGGTTGATCGAGAAACAACTCCACAAACCGCTCGGAAGCGGTGTAGCTCGCCACACCGCTGGTCATGTCCGCAAGCTGGCGCAGCGTGATCCTGTCTCCGCTGGGAATTCCCTCGACATAGGCGTCGATCGTGTCATCGAGAGAAAGCCGTCCGGCTTCTGCAAGCTGCAACAGCATTGTTCCGGTAAAGGTCTTCGTCACGGACCCGATGCGCGTGTGCATGCCCGGCTCCATCGGAGCTCCCGTTGCCGGGTCGGCAACGCCGTACCCTTTTTTCCATGTGCCTTCTGGTGTTTGGACACCAACAATGACGCCCGGCGTTTCGGCAAGCGGAAGCGCGGCCAGCACCGCATCATCCAGCTTTTGCGAGAGTGCTGCGGAGAGCGGCGTGCCGGGCCTGGCGTCCCTTGCAGCGGAGGTCATACCCCGGTCAAAATCCTCAACACATGTTACGGTCGCTGCGACGGGGTTAACGCTGCATACCGACACCAGCAGGACCGCAAGCAATTGCACGGCCCGTGCTGTCACCGGGCCTGTTGTGACCGATCTTGTCAAACTGGGCTGTCCTCTTTTCCGGTTGCAGACGGGAGATCGCGCTTGCGGCGGGGCATGCCGCAGGGGCGCGTCTCCATGAGGACTGGTGGTAGGGAAATCAGGGTGGCAAACAAAGTCGGCAACGGTGCAAAAATGGTATAAGTAGTTCGTCAATCAGTGTAATTCTTCATCGGGGCACGGTCCTCGTGCCTCACCGGAACATCGGAATCTGCGTCCCAGTGCAAAAAGTTGAACTTGATGTTTCTCGCGGTGAACTGCTGCGTGACGGGGAAGTCGTTCGTTTGCGCCCCAAGACTCTCGCCGTGCTGGTCGAGCTGCACGCCCGCGAGGGAGAGGTCGTCAGCCAGCAAGAACTGAGACACCTGATCTGGGGACAGCAGCATGGACGCGAGACCGGTCCAAAGCAGTGTATCCGCGAGCTTAGACGCTTGCTGGGGGACAGCGCCGAAACACCCGGGTTCATCGAAACGGTCGGCAGGCAGGGCTACCGCCTTGTCGGCAAGATCACGGTTCTGAACTCCGGAACGGAGACCACCGGAACAGCCCCTCTTTGCGTGGGCCGAACCACGGAACTGCGGTCCCTTGCGGACTGCGCAGCGGCAGTGCGCGCTGGCAAGCGCATTGTGAGCCTTGTCGCCGGGGAAGCCGGATCGGGCAAATCAAGGCTGGTGGAGACATTCGCCGCCACGCTGCCACGCACGGCAGACTTCTGGTCTGCCCGGGGGCAGTGCATTCCCCATCCAGGTGCCCGGGAACCCTATGGCCCACTGATCGAGATCGTGACACAGCTCGCCGAAGGTGCGTCACGAAAACGGGTCCTACGACTTCTTGAGGATGTCGCACCGTCCTGGCGAGACCTGCTGCCTCAGCTTCGTTCTGGCCGGGAGCCCGCTCCCATGCCCACAAGATTGACGGACACGCACCCGGACTCAATGTTGCGGGAGCTGACCGCACTCATGGAGCGTCTCTCTCAGCAGCAGCCCGGTGTCATCATTCTGGAAGACCTGCACTGGGCCGATCAGAGCACGCTGGCATGGCTTCTTTCCTGGGCTCAACGCCGCGCTCCTGCCAGAACCCTTGTGGTTGGAACCTACAGGTTTGATGAACTGGACAAGTCCGGAGATCTTCAAACGACATTGCATTACCTTCAACGTGTTCAGGACTTTAGCCCGATCACGCTGGACGGCCTCGACGAAACAGCCGTAGCGGACCTTCTCAAGCGACGCTTTCCGGACCACAGACTGCCTGCCTCCCTTGCCGGCCAGTTGAGGCGAAGAACGGAAGGGCATGCCATCCTGGTCGATGCGATCATCGACCAGTGGCATCGGGACGGGGTCCTGGAGAGTTCCGAAAATCGGCAAGCACCCGAGCAGGACATCACTGAAATCGTTTCGGCAATCTCACGCGGAGCCGGAAAATTCATCGCGGGCGAAATCGGCCGGCTGGACCCATATGAGCGGCAGTTACTCGACATTGCCAGCGTTGCCGGAATTCGATTTTCCGCAGCCATGTTGAGCGATGAACGGCTCGAGGTGGAAAAAGGCGAAGCGGTTCTCGACCGCCTTGCAAGCGTCAGGCGCTTTATTCAACGGGCCGGTGTCATGGCCTGGCCGGACGGGACGCAGGCAACACGCTACGTCTTCCGGCACGCGCTTTATCAGGAGGCCCTTTACGACGCTATTCCGGCCGCGAATCGGCAAGGACTTCACGAACGCATCGGCAGCCGGCTTGAAACCGCGTTCAAATCCCGCACTGGCGAAATCGCGTCCACACTAGCCGATCATTTCGAGCGTGCCGCCGATTGGAAACGTGCTGCCGTCCATCGAGGGCTTGCGGGCCTGACCGCGCTGGAACGCGGCGCAATCACCGATGCAGCCGCCCAGTTCCGGCAGGCGCTTGTCTCCTTTGCCGCCTGCGAGCCTGACCCCGAAACGCACACGGCGGAATGCCGCACGCTACTGGGCTTGGGAGCAGCACTTATCGTCGGGGATCACTTCACCACAGACGAACTTCGGGACGTTTACGAACGCGCCGCGACACTTGCAGGCCGAACCAATGACCCGACGACAATTGTGCCCGCACTTGCGGGGCTCTGGAACCACCACCTGACCAAGGCAGACCTTGCAGCCGCCGACGAACTTGCCAAGGGTCTCGATGACCTGGCAGAGGATGCACCAGCGCTTTATGCAATGGTGGCCCACAATGCTGTCGGGCAAACACGGTTCTTCCGTGGTGATCTTGCCGCCTGTCTGCCTCATATCAACGCTGTTTGCAGCGCCTACGACACGAACCACGGCGCAGAGGCATCGGTTCTCTTCGGCGAGGACCCCGGCATCGTCTGCCGCCAGTATGCCGCTTGCGTTCATCAGTTGCTCGGCCAAGGCGAACGTGCCGAACGCCTTTATGCCGAAGGCATGACGTTGACGGACACATTGGAGCAGCCTTTCGGTCGAGCGCAGATGCTTTGGGCAGGAGCTCTGATCGCTCGTGAACGTGAAGACCCGGTGCGTGTGCTGGAACGGGCGACGGGCCTGATCGAAACCTGCGAAGCAGCCGCAATTCCATTCTGGCGCCCCTATGGCGACCTGCTGGCCGGTTGGGCGCAGGTCGTGCTTGGGAACGCTTCCGGCCTTCGGCAAATTCACGAAGGTCTGAACGCACAGGCGGCAATGAACGTGACGCTGACCCGTCCTTACGGATTGGCACTCTACGCAGAAGCGACCAGCCGCTGCGGTAACCCGGTCGAGGGGCTGAAGGCACTTGCGTCGGCGTTCAAGATCATCAGGCGTACTGGCGAACGCTGGCATGAAGCGGAGCTCCACCGCCTGTGGGCCTTGCTCTCGGTTCAGACCGGCCGAACCCGAAATGCTTCTTCTGCACTTCGCCGTGCAATCAGGGTTGCACGAACCCAAAACGCCGTGACTTACGAAAAACGTGCGCAAGACCTTCTGGACCGGATTGCAGGTCAACTGACCTGAGAAGCACCCCGCCAACCCGCGTCCGGATAGGACTTCAGCCTGCATCTCCAGCCGTTCAACAGGCTTCTAGGTCACCCCGTTCCGACTTGGAGACACAGTGGCAACATCGGATCCGGAAACGAGGCCTTTAGCCATGCCAATAAATTCCCGAATGCCCTTCATTTCAATGGACCCCTGTGCCCTCATGCAATACCACTCTACTAGGACATTCGGTCGAATTAGATTTTAAACACATACGATTATAGAGACTTACGAGGATGACTGCAGGAACACAAAGCATCGACCGCGCAGCAATGCTGCTCGATCTTGTCGCCGGTGGGCATCCCGACGGTGTTCCCTTTGCGGACATACTCGCAAAGTCCGGCCTGACCCGGCCGACGGCCCGACGAGTGCTGCAAGCGCTTATCGAACATGGCTTCGTCGACCAGGATGCGGAAAACCGCCGCTTTTTCCTCGGCTCCAGAATTTACGAACTGGGTCTGCTGGTCTTCCCAGCCTATGACCTGCAAGATGTTTGCAAGCCGGAACTCGAACGTCTGGTCGAGGTAACGGGCGACACAGTTTTCCTCAATCGTGTCGTCGGTGACAAGATGACCTGCATTGCCCGGGAAAGCGGCGCGTTTCCCGTGAAGGCGTTTGTTCTGGACGTCGGGGTTCATCGCCCGATCGGGCTGGGCGCCGGTGGCATGGCTGTCCTTGCTGCCCTTCCGCCTGCAAAAGCCGAAGCGATCCTGGACAGAAACACCGGCGACCTCAAGGAGTTCTCCGGTGGCGTCACGAAAATCCGTGAAATGGTCGAACTGGCAAGAGAGACCGGCTACATCGACAGGGTGTCGGACGTTGGCGTCAGGACCGTCGCCATGGCAATCCGCGACAGTGCCGGCACACCCTTTGCGTCAATCAGCGTTTCCAGCATCATGGCGCGCATGACCGGCGAGCACCTGCAGTCGGTACTCGCCATCATGGGGGAGGAAGTCGCGAAGATCAGCGCCAAGCTGTCGAAGATGCGGCCGATAGGAAGAGCCTGATCCGGCCGCGCCTTCCGCTTGACCGAGGCTGTTAATCGGCAACGGGATTTTCGGTTTTACGCTTGATCCGCGACCAGAGCAGGTTGAGCAGCGGCAGCACGATGATCAGGATCGTGATGCAGTGGATCGCGATGGCCGTGCTGGATCCGAGAAGATAACCGAAGTCTCCTCCTGAAATCATCAAGGCGCGGCGCAGGTGCTCCTCGAGCATCGGCCCCAGAACGAACCCGATGAGCAGCGGTGCGGGGGAATAGTCGTAAAATCGCAGGATCGCCCCGATAACCCCCATCAACAACACGGCCCAGACGTCGAAAGTCGAATTCGCCACGCCGAAGACGCCAGTGCAGATCAGTGCAATGATCACGGGAAACAGGAACCGTCTCGGCACGGCAACCAGTCGTGCCCAGACCCCGATCAGCGGTACGTTCAACACCAGCAGCAACACGTTGCCGATCCAGAAGCTGGCGACCAGGCCCCAGAACAGATCCGGGTGATCGACCACCAGCTGTGGTCCGGGTGCGATGCCGTGGATCATCAAGGCGCCCAGGATGATCGCCATCGTCGGCGTTCCGGGAATACCGAGCGTCATGGTCGGAATGAAGGCCGTCTGGGCGGCAGCGTTGTTGGCTGCCTCGGGTGCGGCAATCCCGTTGATCCGTCCAGTGCCGAATTCTTCCTTCTTGCCACCCACGGACCGTTCCAGCGAATAGGCCAGGAAAGAGGAAATTGTGGGCCCTGCACCGGGCAAGGGCCCCAGGATGCCACCAACGGAGGCTCCGCGAAGGATCGAAAACTTGATGCTCTTGAGTTTGCCGAAAGCGAGAAACATGGATCGGGCGGAAATGGCGATCGGTTTCCTGTCGCCCTGGTCATCCCTCAGCTTGTTGATGACCTCCGGGATGCCGAACAGGCCCATGGCAACGGCGACGATCGACAGCCCGTCGAGAAGGTTTGCATAGCCCATGTCGAACCGGGCAACGCCGCTGTTGAGATCAAGGCCGATGCTGCCCAGCAGCATGCCGATGAAGACCATCGCAACGCCCTTGAGCGCCGAGCCGCCCACTGCAACCGATCCGGCAACGAGCCCCAGCAGCAAGGTCGCGAAATACTCAGCCGGTCCGAAGGAGAGCGAGAACTTCACGATCAACGGCGACAGGAAAACCATGGCCAGAATGCCGAAAGTGCCGCCACTCAGCGAGGAGATCTGCGCTGTCAGCAGGGCAAGACCAGCCTCACCCCTTTTCGCCATCGGGTAACCGTCCAGCGTTGTGATCGCATTGGAAGCCGTGCCCGGCAGATTGAGAAGGATCGATGCGATGGAGCCACCATATTCGGCTCCGTAATAGACACCGGCCAGCATGATGACCGCAGTCGTCGGCTCCAGATAGAAGGTGACCGGCAGCAGAATCGAGATCGCCGCGATCGCGCCGATACCTGGAAGAACACCGACGATATTGCCCAGCAGAACACCTGCGAAACAATAAAAGAGATTTACCGGATGCAGTGCGACCGTAAACCCTGAGAGGAAATCCATCATGATCAGAACCCGGGGAAAAGCCTGAGAGGCATGCCGAGGCCCAGAACGAATGTGAGCCACAGGAAGGCAGAAACGCCGATGGAGAGCAGCACCGTTTCCAGCCATTTCATGCGCGGAATGACGAGCGCCAGCACCGAAATCGCACACAAGGTGGTGAGTGCGATGCCGAGCCGTTCGATCAGCAAAGCGTAGAGTGCGATGGAGGCAACGACCCCGCAGAGGCCGAGCCAGGGGAATTGCCCTGGAAGGGTGACGTCACGAACGACGTTGACGACCGCGATCAGCAATCCGAAGACAATCGTCAAGGCACTCAGGACGACCGGGAACATTCCCGGCCCCATGTTGCGCGGCACGCCCATGTCGAGATCGCGGGAAGCGTAGAGGAAAATTGCACCTACGAGCGCGACCAGCAGCCCGTCCTGTGCCTTGAAGAGAGCCTTCATCCCATCCTCCAGAAAACCGTCAGCTGGCTTTCAAGTGTTTGTGCAGGTTGTTCATCTTGTAACTGTAAGCACTCGGGATCTCTTGCATTTCCATTGCGTATGCAAGCCGGGCACGGTCAGCGAGAGGCTTCAGATGCGACGAAGTCCGATCAAAGATCAAGTCTGCCGCCTCCTGTTTGGTCTGCGCATCCCTGCCTTCACCGATACGAAGGGACAAGTGGACGAACCCGTTGTCCGGGTTCATGTCACCGACCAGGCAATCGTCAATGCGGTTGATGCGGATGCGGATACCCGCGATCGGGAAGATACCGGCTTCCGTCATGGCGGCGTGGACACAGCGACCGAAAGTTTCGACCTCGGTCTGATCTGCAATATTACCGGAATATTCGATCCAGGCGTGCGGCATGGTTCCATCCTTGAAAGGGCGAGCCGAAGCTCGCCCGGTAGGTTCAATTGTTGCGAAATGGAAGTTCAGGGAAAGGTCACTTCGGCTCGATGCCGGCGTCCTTGATTTCCTGGCCCCACAGGTCGACCTCGGAGGCGATGAATTCTGTCGTCGCCGCAGAGTTCAGGCCACGCCGGGACGGCGTTACACCGATGCTTTCGAGTTTCGCCTGCACGTCCGGATTGGCAATGGTCTTGTTGAAGGCATCGCTCAGAACGTCCAGACGCTCCTGGGGGACACCAGCCGGAGCAACGACACTGTACCACCCAACCACGTTGAAACCGTCGAAGCCGAGTTCGTCTGCCGTTGGCGTGTCGGGCAGCGCGGCGTAACGGTCCGTGCTCGTGACGAGGATCGGCTTCAGGGCACCGCTCTCAACATGCGGCAGGACCGAAACAGGACTGCTGATCATCGCATTCACACGGCCGGCCAGGATATCGGAAATTGCATCTCCGGAACCTGAATAGGGAATATTGGTGAAGCTGAGATCTGCCTGCCGAGCCAGCAAGCGCGCCGCCAGAAGCGCCGCGCTGCCTCCGTTTGCCATGGTCAGGTTTTCCGTGGCGGCCGCGGCAAAGCCTTCATAGTCGGAGATTTCGGAATCCCCCGGCACCGTGACCACATAGGGCGACTCGGAGATCACCGCGATCCCCGAGAAGTCTTCTTTCGAGTTGTAGGTTGCCGACTTGAAAAGCGACGGGTTCAGCGCAAGCGTCGCCTGGATACCGAACAGAATGGTATACCCGTCAGCCTCTGCCTGTTTCGCCAGAAGCGTGCCGACCGTTCCGGACGCACCCGGGCGGTTTTCGACGACAACAGGCTGCCCCAGATACTCCTTCATGTTGTCGGCAACAATCCGGGCCGTAGTGTCTGTCCCCCCTCCAGGCGAATACGGCACAATCAGGCGGACCGGCTTCTCCGGAAACGCGTCCTGCGCGATAACCGGAGCCGCCACTGTGAGCGCCAAGGCGCCCGCTGCGATTGACAACAAAGTTCTCTTGGTGAGCATTCTTTCCTCCCTTTGCTCAATTACTTCCGACTTTGGAACAACTCGTCGATCTTCCTTTCGTAGTCGTGGTAGTTCAGGAAGTCGTAGAGTTCCTCGCGCTTCTGCATGATATCCAGCACACCGGTCGCCGATCCGACCTCACGAATATGCTTGTAAACCTTCAGGGCTGCCGCGTTCATTGCGCGATTCGCAGACAAGGGGTAGAGCGCCGCTGAAACACCGACGCTGCGCAGCTCGTCCAGAGTGAAGTTCGGCGTCTTGGAAAACTCGGTAATGTTGGCGAGAACCGGATACGGCGTGTCGAGTGCATCGACGAAAGCCTTGTACTGCGACAACTCCGTGCAGGCTTCTGCGAAGATCATGTCGGCGCCAGCCTCGACATAGGCACAGGCCCGGTCGATCGCACCGTTCAGGCCCTCGATGGCCAGCGCATCCGTGCGGGCAACAATGAAGAACTGATCGTCGGTCTTTGCATCCACGGCCGCCTTGACGCGGTCAACCATCTCCTGCTTGGAAACGATCTCCTTGCCCGGACGGTGACCGCACCGCTTGAGCTGGACCTGATCTTCCATGTGCATGGCACCGGCGCCGTCCTTGATCAGGCCGCGCACAAGGCGCGCGATGGTGAAGGCACCGCCGAAGCCGGTATCGACATCAACGAGGACCGGCAGACTGCTTGCATCCGTAACGCGGCGGAGATCCGTCAGCACGTCACTCAGGTTCGTGATGCCGAGATCGGGAAGCCCGTAGGATGCGTTCGCGACGCCTGCACCGGCAAGATAAAGAGCCTTGTAGCCCACGCGCTCTGCCATCATCGCCGTGTAGGCGTTGATCGACCCCATGACCTGAAGCGGATTTTCTTCCTTCAAGGCCTGCCGGAACCGTGCGCCTGCCGAAAGTGTCGTCATTATGAACCTCTCATTTTTGACTGACCATAATATGATCATTTTTTGAAGTCTTTATTTGATAAAGATCATATTATGGCTTTTTTCAAAGTCAATACGTTATTTCCTGATGATTTCGAGCCGCCTCAGCCGCAGAAAACAGCCAAAAACAAAGGCCCGCCGCGCTTTCGCGCAACGAGCCTGCCTGTTCATAATATGGACACACCCGGCTGTAACCGGGAAATGATCAGGGAAACGCCTGCCTCAACTCCGCAAGACCGCGGGCAAAGACACCGACATCAGCCCCAACGGCCAGAAACTCGACACCCATGAGCGCATAACGATGCGCAAGTTCACGATTGGACGTCAGGATACCGGCGGGCTTTCCCGCGGCCCTGATCCGCGAAAGGGCCTCAACCACGACCGCCTGTACCGGAGCCGCTTCGGGCTGGCCGACATAGCCCATGTCCGCGGCCAGATCCGCTGGCCCGACAAAGACGCCATCGACACCTTCAACCGCCAGTATCTCGTCCAGCGCATCGATGCCCTTGCAGCTTTCGACCTGCACAAGCAGACACACCTGCTTGTTTGCCGTGTGCAGATAGTCGGTGATGCGACCATAGTCCGATGCCCTTGCCAGGGCCGCGCCGACACCGCGCGCCCCCTCCGGCGGATAACGGACCGAGCCCACGGCTTCCTGCGCCTCCGCTGCCGTTTCGATCATCGGCACCAGAATTGTCTGCGCCCCGATATCCAGCATCTGCTTGATCAGGGCACGGTCATTCTCGCGGACGCGAACCACCGGATGGCTGCTGCCGGAGAGAACCCGCAGCTGCGCCATGATTTCGGCAAGCCCGTTCGGCCCGTGTTCGGCATCGATGACAAGCCAGTCGAACCCGGCTCCGGCGCAAATTTCCGCGGCGCCGGGATGTGCCAGCGCCATCCAAAGGCCAATCTGGGTCTCCGGCTTTGCAAGCCGCGCCTTGAAGAGGTTTTTCGCTAAGGTCATGACGATCACGCAAATCTGGTGGAGACCGCACCGAACGGTCCGAAGTCGGCCCGGATCGCCGTGCCGGGTGGACATTCGATGGGGCCGATAAACGATCCCGTCAGGACGATCTGGCCGGGTTCGATGCGGTGGCCGTAGCTGGCCATCCGCCGGGCAAGCCAGACGAGCCCCATAACGGGGTCGTTCAAGACAGCCGCACCAAGACCGGTGGCCGTGACCTCACCATCCTGTTCGACGATAGCCCCAACCCAGCGAAGATCCACGTCGCCGGGGTCATGCCGTTGGGCTCCCAGAACCACGCCCGCATTGGCGGCATTGTCCGCCACGGTGTCGAAGATGCGCCGGCGCATTCCCGTCTCCGGATCAGCACGCAAGATGCGGGTGTCCAGGATTTCAAGCGCGGGGCTGACATAATCCGTCGCCGCGATCACATCTTCACGGGACACGTTGCCATCGATTGGCGCCTTCATCACAAACGCTATCTCGGCTTCCACGCGCGGTTCGATAAATCGGCCGCGTGGCACCTGACCGCCATCCGGGAACAGCATGTCGTCATAAAGCACGCCCGAATCCGGCGTATCGATACCGAGTGCGTTCTGCATGACCTTGGATGTCAGGCCGATTTTCCACCCCAGAATGCGCCGTCCGGCTGCCAGTTTGGTCGCAAGTTGCGCCCCCTGTATGGCATAGGCATCATCCAGCGAGATGTCCGGGTAACGCACGCTGAGAAGGCCAGTCTGTTGCCGGGTCGCTTCCGCTTCCAAAAGTTCGGCCGCCACGTCCTGCACCTGCGCGGCACTCAGCATTTTTCGTCCTCAATGCCGTTGCGCAGGATACCGATGCCTTCGGCTTCGACTTCTACAATATCCCCCGGCTTCAACCAGCAAGGGGGCTCCATCCTTGCGCCGGCACCTGTCGGAGTGCCACAGACCAGAATGTCGCCAGGCATCAGCTGCGCAAATGTCGAAACGTAATTGACGATATAGGGGAAGTCGAAAATCATTCTCGACGTCCGGTCCTGCTGGCGAACCTCACCGTTGACGCGGGTTACAAGAGCAACATCCTGCAATTGGGCCGGGGAATGCAGCGGGACGAGAGCCGGGCCGATGCTGCCGGTCCTTTCCCAGTTCTTGCCCTGCGTCACGTTGAATTTTGCATGGCGCGTCCAGTCGCGGATCGTTCCCTCGTTGCAAAGGGTAATCGCGGCAATATGGTCGAATGCCGTCTCGCGCGGAATGCGACGGCCGGCTTTTCCGATGACGATCGCAATCTCGCCTTCATAGTCCAGCTGATCGCTTTCCGGTGGCCGGATCAGTGGCTGGCCATGACCGGTAAACCCGCTCGCAAACCGCGGAAAAAGGGAGGGCCGCATCTGTTGTGCCTGGCCGTCCTTATACTCTGCGTTCCTGTCCGGGTAGTTCACCCCGACGCAGATGATCTTCTGGGGAGCGGCGATCGGAATCTGGAAGGCGACATCTGACGCCCGATAGCTCACCGGACGCCTCTCGCCGGCCTTGACCAGATCCGGAAGGGCGCCGGCGGCAACAACGTCCAGAAGATTGCTGAACCGGGCTTCCAGATTGTCGGTCACGTCCACCAGATCATCGCCTGTCAGGACACCATAACGCAGGGCACCTTCTGCCCGAAACGCTGCAATGGCTGGCTCATATGCCGTCATGTCAATTTCCTTCATCGATTCCGCCAACACACAGGTATTTGGCTTCCAGGTATTCATCCAGGCCAAGGCGGGATCCCTCCCGTCCCAGGCCGGATTGCTTGATGCCGCCGAACGGTGCTTCGGCAGTGGAGATCAGGCCCGTGTTTATGCCGACCATGCCGTACTCGAGACGCTCGCCGACCCGCCAACTGCGCGCGAGGTCGCGAGTAAAGAAGTAGGCTGCGAGCCCGTACTCGCTGTCGTTGGCAAGCGCGATCACTTCTTCTTCCGTGTCGAAACGGAAGACTGGCGCCACAGGCCCGAAGGTCTCTTCACGTGCGATGCGCATCTCATGGTGCACATCGGTCAGAACGGTCGGCTGAAAGAAGGTGCCACCAAGGGAATGATGCGTTCCGCCCAGTTCAATCCTGGCACCATTGGCAATGGCATCCGAGATATGCGCCTGGACCTTGTCTATGGCTGAAACGTCAATCAGCGGACCAAGGTCCGTATCATCAGCCTGCCCATCGCCGACCTTCATGGTCCGCATCCGCTTCACCAGAGCGGCAACGAATGCGTCGTGAACACCGGACTGCACATAGATGCGATTGGCGCAAACGCAGGTCTGGCCGCTGTTGCGGAATTTGGCGACCACAGCCCCTTCGACGGCGGCTTCCACATCGGCATCATCGAAGACGATGAAAGGCGCATTGCCGCCGAGTTCCAGCGAGATCTTCTTGACGGTGTCGGCGCACTGCCGCATCAGCAACTTGCCGACGTCCGTTGAGCCGGTAAAGGACAGCTTTCGCACGACGGGACTGGAGGTCATCGCTGCGCCAATCCTGCGCGCGTCCCCCGTGATCACCGTGAAGAGACCAGGCGGAACACCTGCACGCTCGGCGAGCGTCGCCAGCGCAAGGGCTGAAAAAGGCGTTTGCTCGGCGGGCTTGACGATGATTGCGCACCCGGCAGCCAATGCCGGTGCAACCTTTCTTGTGATCATCGCATTCGGAAAGTTCCAGGGGGTGATCGCCGCAACCACACCAACAGGCTGCCTGATCACCAGGAGGCGCTTGTCCCGGGACGTCGCAGGTATCGTCTCGCCGTATATGCGGCGCGCTTCCTCGGCATACCATTCGACATAGGAGGCACCGTAGAGAACTTCCCCTTTCGCCTCTTTCAATGGCTTGCCCTGTTCCAGGGTGATGATGCGCGCCAGATCGTCAGCGTTCTCGACAATCAACACAAACCAGCGCTGAAGCACTTCGGCCCGAGCCTTCGCAGGCTGCGCAGCCCAATCGGCCTGTGCCTCTCTGGCATGACTGATGGCCAACTCTGTCTCAGTGCCCCCAAGGTTGGGAACATTGCCGAGGCAAGCGCTGGTCGCCGGGTTCATGACGGTAAGGCCCTCAACACCCGCTTCGTAGATGCCTTCACCAATACGGACGCTTTCGCAGAGAAGGCTCCTGTCTTTTAACACTGATGCATCTCCCCCTGCTTAAACACCCAATTCAAAAAGTTCATATTGTGGATATATATTCAACAAATATAATAATAACAATCACATTATGAGCTTATTTGTTCAAGGGACGCTTGACTACAGTGTTTTTGGGAAGCCTTGTCGCCGAGAGCAGAAGCTGCGGCTGCCCAACCACGGCTCGAACCGACGTTTGAAAGAAGCAGGACGATCCAGCAACCATCGGGTTGCCGGATCGGTCACTTTCGTAAGTATCTGAAAAGACGAATGAATGAGTGCCACTAGCCGGGCACTGAACGTTTACGCGGCTGTACGGTCCGGCAACGAATGCGAAAGAACCGAAAGAACATCAACGATCCGGCTCAGCGACCACATTCTGAACCCGTCGATCGGGCACACTAAATGCAAGGAGCCAATAGTGAAATGCGAGCTCAAGCAAACCAGGCTCGCGATCAGAGCACCCCGATCGTCCAAAATGAAGCTGACAGGCGCTGTCACGAGTGTCGTCCCAAGGGAATGGTGTGCCTGGTTGGTAGTCTTTTGGGGTGACTGTTCTTCACCCCAAGGCCGGATGACGGCGCACTTGAGGCTGCAGAGCAAAAATCGCCCGGCCAGCAGAAGTCAGGCGACCTCTAATGGTCGGTTTCTATCCGAAGGACGCTGTTTCGGCATTTCAGGCTGACCGGAAGAACTGTTTCCCTTGGAACCTTGCCGTCACAGCCGTCAATCATCTGAACCAGCAGCCGGGCAGCGGTGGCCCCTGCATCAAACTGCTCTATGCGCACTGTTGTGAGGCCGGGCGGAATGAGATCCAGGAACGGCATGTCGTTGAAACCGGTGATGGAAATCTTGTCGGGGCACGGATGCCCGTTTCTGGCGCAATAATCCATGGCCCCGAGGGCCAGCCTGTCATTGGCGCACAGAATTGCGGTTGTCTCCGGTGACCGGCTCAATATCTCTTTCGCGCAACGGCGGCCTTCCTCCTCCTCGAAACGACAGGCTTCCTCGATGACAAGTGCATCGGCCGAAAATCCGTAGTCCCGGGCAACCGAGCAGAACGCTTCACGGCGCAGCAGTCCGGTCGACAAGTCCCGGGGCCCGGCAAGATGCGCAATTCGCCGGTGACCATGATCATGAAGATGATCAAAAATCATGCGGATCCCGGCTTCCTCGTCGTTGATCACATATGGGATCTCGGCTTCTTCGACCTTTCGGTTCAGCGTGACAACCGGAAGTCCCTGGCGCGCCGCTTCCACGATATTGGGATCGCTGCGCAACACAGCCGTATGGATTATGCCATCCACGCCGCGCTCCTGAAGCGTCTCGGTCAATCGGCGCTCCCGGTCACTGTCACCATCGGTGTTGACGATGATGGAAGCATAACCCAGCGGCTCCATCACACTTTCGATACCGCGAACGATCGGCGGGAAAATCATGTTGGTGATATCCGGGATCATCACCCCGACCGTCATCGACTTCTGCTTGCGCAAACTGAAGGCAATCCGGTTGGGCCGATACCCCAGCCTGTCGGCCGCTTGACGGATCTTCACGACAATTTCTTCGGTCAGCGAACTGCGCTTTTGCGGATCAAGCGCACGGGAAACCGTGGAAACATGAACACCTGTTTCCCGGGCTATATCCTTCAGTGTCGGCCGTCGGCTCATCTTTGCGTCCTCCCACCCTCCATATAGCGGGATGGAGCCCTCTTCGCAATCGATTGCATAAAACTGTTGACACCTCGTTTGTGATCGTGTTACCGATTATGCAATCGATTGCAGAGATTTGGAATTCGCGTTCTGCGACTTGCCTGAAATGGGCACCGCACCGGTACGTACGGTTCCATCATTGTGGCGAGGGCAAACCCGAAGCGGGTTGGACGAGCGAAAGATCTGTGCTTCGATTTGGGACTGTCAGCCTTGGGAGAGGCGTCGGCCCAACGCTCCGAAACACGACACGTGTTTCGAGCGCTATCGATGATTTGGGAGGGAGTCAGACTTTTCCTGTCCGGCACATCCGGATCAGAGCGTGGCGATTTTCGTCGCGCATATTATTGCGAATATCTGTGCAATCGATTGCACGATTAAGTTCGATTGCTGAAATGCATGAGGTGATGTGAATGCCGCCCCGATCTCGAACGTGAGCAAGGGGCACGACGAATGGCTACGGTATGGTGCAAGGGCTTGGGAGGGCTCCACCGCAGATCTACCGAAAAGGATCTGATCTCATCTTCAGGGAGGAAAAAGATGAAACGCATTAATTGGACGGTGGCAGCTCTTGTGTCTGCCAGCATGCTTGCATCTGGCTATACCGGCATGGCTCAGGCGGCTGATCCGCTCAAGATCGGCGCCAGCCTGCCCTTGACCGGTGGTTTTTCGATTGCCGGACAAAAACACCAGCAAGGCTATGAACTGTGTGTCGATCTCATTAACGAGCGCGGCGGCATCATGGGGCGCCAGGTAGAGCTGCTTGTTTCCGATAACAGATCCGACCCGGCAACCGCCATCAACCAGTACGAACGCTTCATCAATGTCGACGGCGTGGAGGCGGTGTACGGAACCTTTTCCTCGCGTCTGTCCTTCCCTGTCGCCAGCATTCTGGCAAAGAACAACATGGTTCACCCGTTGCCGGCCGGTGGCGCCCTGCGCATCTATACGCAGGGTCACAAGAACATCTTCTATTTCCAGCCGAATGCCGCCGAATATGTCGGCGCTTCCCTCGCAGGCATCATCAAGGACCTGATCCCCGAGGGTGAAACACCCAAGACTGCGGCCGTGATATCCGCGGACGACTTCTTCGCAAACGGTGTCTGGTCCGGTCTGATGGGCGAGAAGGTCATGGACCCGGCGGACGGCTCACTGGTGCGCGACCTCGCACCGGGATACCTTGCTGAAAACAACATCGAAGTCGTCTTTTCCGAGCGTTGGCCGGAAGAAGGTTTCAGCGACTGGCTCAACCTTGCCAATCAGGTGAAACGCTCCGGAGCGGAACTGATCATCGGACTGACAGCTTCCGCGGAAGAGGCGGTCCAGCTGACACGCGCACTCAAGACCGTCCGGGCGGAGCCGAAACTCGTCTATTTCAGCCAGGGAACACAGGCTGAATACCTGGAAGGCACCGGCTCAAGTGCAGAAGGCGTTCTGGTTCATACCTCCTGGCACAAGGATGCGCCGTTTCAGTCGACGCTGGCCGGCGAACCGTTTTCCAACAGCGACTTCGTCGCCTCCTATCAGGAAAAATTCGGGGCGGTTCCCGATGAAGACGCTGCCATTCCCTTCGCTGTCTGCCAGGGCATCGAGCAGGCAATTCTCGGTGCCGGTTCAACCGACAATGAAGCCATGGGCAAATGGTTGTCGGAACGCACCAGGGACGAGCCGGTTCGCACGATCCTCGGTCGGTTCAACTGGGATGAACTGGGGCTGCCTGCAGACAAGCCGTTCCTGATGACCCAGTGGAACGATGGCGAACTGCAGTTTGTCTATCCGACGGACGAGTTTGAAGGCGTCAGTGCCCTCACCTACCCGAAGGGTTCGTTCTGACGGATCGAACCGGTCCCGGGCGCGTGGCGCCCGGGAAGCTCTCCTGACATTCCAAGCGCAAAGCGAGTTCCCATGCTCGAAATAGATAACCTGTCCAAGCATTTTGGCGGGATCCGCGCAGTCGACGGCTGTTCGTTCACCGTTCCTAAAGGCAGCATCACGGCCCTGATCGGCCCGAATGGCGCAGGCAAGACCACCGCCTTCAACTGCATAAGCCGGACAACCGAACCCTCGGCCGGCAAGGTTCTTCTTGAGGGCCAACGCATCGAACATCTGCGGCCGCACAAGATCACCCGCATGGGCCTGAGCCGCACGTTCCAGATCAGCCGAAACCTGGCGGACATGACGGTTCTGGAAAACGTCATCTGCCAATCCAGGATCGGCGGTTGGCGGGATCTTTTCAAACCCGCCCTTGGTGCGGAAGAAGTCGAGAAGGCGATGGAAATCCTCGACTTCCTCGGCATTACGCGGATCGCCTACGAGGACGGTTCCAACCTGTCCTACGGACAGAAGAAACTGATGGATCTGGCAGCGCTCCTGATGAGCGATCCCAAGATCATTCTGCTCGATGAACCTGCTGGCGGGGTCAATCCGACGCTGCTTGAGGAAATCATCGGCCACATACAAAAGCTGAACGAACAGGGCCTGACGGTGCTCATCGTGGAGCACAACATGGACCTCATCATGCGCCTGTCCCACAAGATCGTGGTGATGGCCCAGGGCAAGGTCATTGCTGATGGCAAGCCCGAGGAAGTCCGCGAAAATCCTGCTGTTCTCGACGCCTATCTTGGTGGCGTCCTGGAGGAGGCTGCGTGATGAGCGAACTTCTCCACGTTTCCAATGTGACTGCCGGTTACGGCGACGGCCCGGCAATTCTGGACGGAGCCGAGCTTCGTGTCGAACCCGGCAAGGTCCACTGCATCATCGGTCCGAACGGCGCCGGCAAGTCCACCTTGCTGAAGGCGATCTGCGGCATGCTCAAGGTGCGCAACGGCGACGTTCTCTACAAAGGCGAAAGCCTGAAGGGCCTTCGTCCGGACCAGGTGCTTCGAAAGGGGATTTGTTTCGTTCCCCAGGAGCGCGCGCTGTTCCCGAAAATGACCGTGCGGGAAAACATGCGCATGGGCGGCTTTTCCATGAGCGACAAATCCGGTCTGGAAAAACGCATCGACGAGATCGAGGAGCTCTTCCCGATCCTGAAGGAACGCCGCGACCAGCACGCAGGCACGATGTCTGGAGGTCAGCAACAGACCCTGGCCATGGCCCGCACGATGATCCTGAAGCCGGACATTGTCATGCTGGATGAACCGTCGCTCGGACTGGCGCCAAAGATCGTCCAGGAAATGTTTTCAATCATGAAGATGATGGCCGCAGAAGGCATCACGATCCTTCTTGTTGAGCAGAACGCCTTGATGGGGTTGAAGAATTCCGACCAGGGCGTCGTTCTGGACCTGGGACGCACCCTGTTTTCCGGTCCTGCGGACGACGTCCTGCGCGACCCGCGGATACAGGACCTTTATCTCGGCGGCAAGAAGGCAGCCTGAGGAGGGCAACCATGGCTGATATTATTCAAACTCTCATTCTGGGCCTTGCTCTTGGTGGTGTGTTCGCCCTCATGGGATCCGGGCTCAGTCTCGTATTCGGTGTCATGCGCATCGTAAACCTGGCGCATCCGGTGCTGATCATCGCCGGCGCTTACGTCGCCTACTGGGGTTTCCGGCTCTACGGCATCGACCCCTTGATGATGCTGCCCGTGGCGATCGTCATTCTGGCCGCCATAGGTGTGGTGCTTTACAAGCTGGTTTTCGAACGGGAAGCACGCTCGGCCAAATATTCGGAAATGACGGTCCTGCTCACCTTCGCAATCGCGATGATTGTCGAAGGGGCACTGGGAGGGTTCTTCTCGAACACCCAGCGTGTGACGTCTCCGGATTACGCGACCGATGCGATCTTTATCGGTGATGTCTTCATTCCGACCGGCCAGCTTTATGCGGGCATTCTGTCGCTGATCATCATTTCCGTGCTGGCGCTTTTCCTGAAGTATTCCAGTTTCGGCTACGCCATCCGCGCAACCACCCAGAACCGCGAAGCGGCTGAACTGCTGGGGGTGAATGTCAACCGCGTTGCCCTGGTCAGCTTCGCAATCGGCATTGGTCTCGCCGGGGCTGCTGGCTGCCTTGTCTCCTTCGTCTTCTCGTTCTTTCCGGCAAAACACTGGGAGTGGATCGCGGTCCTCATGTCCCTGGTGGTTCTCGGCGGCATGGGCTCGCTGCTCGGCACGGTCGTCGCATCCTTCCTGTTGAGCGTGATTGCCGCCTTCGTCGGCACCTATGTCGGAGCGACATGGTCGACCATGACCTTCTTTCTCGCCCTGTTTCTCATCCTTCTCGTTCGGCCCCAGGGGCTGTTCGGTGAAAAACCGGAGCTTGCATAATGTCCCTTGCTTTCAACGAGACGTCCAACGTTCTGCAGGCCCGGGCCGAGCACAACGAAAAGCTTGCACGGCGCGCCGACAGGACACGGGCAACCTGGTTTCCGATCGTCCTTCTGGCCCTCTTGCTGGCGGTTCCGGCACTGCAATTTGTCGGCAACTTCAACTATGTGATCCACCTCATCCTGTTCACGGCCTGCTATGCGGTCATGGCATCGGGCTGGAACATTCTTGGCGGTTTCACCGGTTACATCTCGCTGGGACACAACGTCTTCTTTTGCATTGGCGGCTACTTTGCCGGAATGCTGCTGGCACGCTTCGGCATTTCGACGCTTTTGACGGCACCTCTGGCAGGCCTCGTTTGCGCTGCTGTCGGCTATCTGATCGGTCGCATCACGCTCAAAACGCGCGGGCCGAGCTTCATCATTTCCTCGCTGGCGCTGGTGATGATTGCCCGCATCCTGTTTGACAACTGGCACTTTGTCGGTGGGGCAAATGGCGTCGCCTTGCCTGCAAACGACCTCAGTGTGGAATGGGCCAAGCTGCCGTATTACTACGCCTTCGTCGTTCTGGCGGCGCTGACCGTGTTCATCAGCTACAAGATCAAGCATTCGAAATTCGGGCTCGGGCTGCGCGCCATTTCGAAGGACGAGATCAAGGCCGAGAGCGCAGGGATCGATACCCGCACCTACAAGACGCTCGCCTTCGCCATCTCGGCAGCCTTTGTCGGCATGGCAGGCGCTATCTGGGGTGAATATCTCACCTACATCCGTCCGAACATCTTCCTGATCATTCTTGTCAGCGTGAACATGGTTCTGATGTGCATTCTCGGCGGCAAGGGCACGATCGCGGGCCCGGTCATCGGCGCAATCCTGATTGTCGCCTTCAACGAGATCTTCGTCGCAACTCTTGGCTCTTCGGAATTCAACATCCTGGCAACCGGCCTGATCATGGCGCTGGCGCTGATGTTCTTTCCTCTCGGCATCGTTGGAACCCTGGCAGCGAAACACCGCCTGCCCCGCTTCCTGAACTGGGACTGAGAGAAAGGGCTCAACCGATGGGTTTCGTACTTTACAACGCGCCTCAATCCACCTGCTCGCAGCGTGTGCGCTTCTCCCTTCACGCAAAGGGACAGGCATTTGAAGAAAGAAAGCTGGACCTCTTCAGTGGCGACCAGCTCAAGCCGGATTATCTGGCGATCAACCCCAATGGCGTGGTTCCGACCCTCGTGCATGACGGGGTCCCCGTGACCGATAGCGCCGTCATCATGGAGTATCTGGAAGACATATTGCCGGACACCGCCCCGATGCGGCCGTCTGCTCCTCATGAGAGTGCAAGGATGCGGGCGATGTTGCGCTTCATCGATGAAGTGCCGACACCGGCGATCCGCGTGCCATCCTATAATCTTGCCTTCCTGCCGCATTTTCAGGCCATGAGCGCAGAAGAATTTCAGGCGCTTTGCGACAGCAAGCCGTTGCGCCGCGAGTTTCTCATGAAAATGGGCCGCACCGGTTTTCCGAAGGCTGACATGGACGAGGCGCTGGGACGCCTGGATCGGGGCCTGGACCGGATGAACCAGTGGCTTCTGGAAGGAGGTGGCCCCTGGGTCATGGGACAGACCCTCACCTACGCCGATATCGCCATCATGCCGGTCATTGTGCGCATGGACGACATCAACCTGGGCGATACCTGGGCAGACAAGCCCATGGTCGCGGCATGGCTGGATAACATTCGCAAGGAGCCCGCCTTCGGGGCCACCTATTACCATGGCTCCTTGCTCACCGAAAAATTCCCGCACCTGAAAGCAGCCAGGGTCGACCAGGCCTTACATGCGACAGCGGCGTCCGCCTGAGGGAACGTCATGGACAGCTACGTTACGACTACAAGACTGATCAGCAAGGAAGAGGATGTCACCCCTGCCGTCCTGGCGGCCATGGAGGCGACATCGGATCCGCGTTTCAAGGAAATCATCACCTCTCTCGTCCGGCACCTGCATGCCTTCCTGCGGGAGGTTCGCCCGACCGAAGCCGAATATGAAAAAGGCCTGCAGATCCTCAATGCCATAGGCCAGCAGACCGACAACGCTCACAACGAGGCGGTTCTCATCTGCGACGTTCTCGGCGCCTCGACACTCATCGATCTCATCAACAATGACGGCATGCAGGGCGAGACGATGTCAGCCTTGCTTGGCCCCTTCTATCGGGGATCTGCACCTGACTGCGAGTTTGGCGACACCATCGCACGGTCCACCACGTCGGGAGACCCGCTGGTTCTGAAGGGCCGTGTACTGGACGTGAATGGTGAACCCATTGCCGGGGCAACGCTTGATGTTTGGCAGGCATCCCCGGATGGACTCTACGAGAACCAGGACAAGGACCAGGCCGACTTCAATCTGCGTGGCAAATTTATTTCGGACGAAAACGGCAACTACCTCATCCGCACGGTGAAACCGGCCGGTTACCCGGTCCCCGTTCACACCACTACGGGAGACCTGTTGAGGGCACAGAAACGGACCCCCATGCGTCCGGCGCATGTCCATTTCATAGTGTCCGCCCCTGAACACAAGACACTCATCACCCAGATTTTCGCCGATACGGACGAGGCGATGGTGAACGACGTTGTGTTCGGTGCGAAAGAACAGATCGCGGGTGATCTGGAACTCCGGGAAACACCTTCAGCCGAATATCTCGACGTTGCCGCCCCCTTCTACACCTGCACCTACGACTTCATCCTGAAGCCAGGCGAACCCCGTTTCCCCGAACCGCCGATCAAGGGGAAAGTGTCTTGAGCCAGTCATTGAAAGGGAAAGTCGCCGTCGTCATTGGTGGCTCCGGCGGAATAGGCGCGGCATCTGCCAAACTGTTCGCAGAGGCGGGCGCGCGTGTCGTCGTCGGATATCGCTCCAGCGAAGACAAGGCGCAGGCAGTCGTCACGGCACTCGAAGGCGACGGCCATCTTGCGCTGAAAGTCGATGTCATCGACACGCCAAGCATTGAGGCCTTCAAGGAGGAAATCGCGAGCAGACTTGGGCGGGTCGACATTCTCGTGAATTCGGCGGGTACCACGACGCCGGTCGCTCACAAGGATCTGGATGGACTGACGGACACCATCATCGATGAGGTTTTCGCCTCCAATTTCCGGGGGGTGTTCGCGTCCATTCGCGCCTTTGCCTCCCTGCTCAAGGCGAGCGGCGATGGTGCCGTCATCAACGTGTCCTCGATCGCGGCCTTCAAGGGCTTCGGTTCTTCCATCGCCTACTGCGGCGCAAAGGCGGCACTCGATTCGATGACCCATACGCTTGGCCTGGCACTTGGACCGGAAGTCCGGATCCTCTCAGTGTCTCCAGGAATGGTTGCGACGGATTTTGTTCCAGGCAGAACACGGGAACAGGTCGAAAAGGCAGGTGCAGCGACCCCATTGCAAAAGGTTGTCGAAGCCGAGGATGTCGGCAAGGCGATCTTTGCGTCCGTTGCCTACCTCACCCACTCCACGGGCACGCGCATCGTTGTCGATGCCGGGCGGGGGCTTTGAACCATGGTGCACAAAACCATCATCACCTGCGCCGTGACAGGAAACCTGACCACCCGCGACCAGCACCCTGACCTGCCGGCAACGCCTCAGGAGATTGCCGATGCATGCCTTGAGGCTGCCGAAGCCGGCGCCGCAATTGCCCACATTCACGTACGGGATCCGGAGACGGCCAAGCCATCGATGGAGATCGGCCTGTATGAAGACGTTGTCAGGCTGATCCGGCAGAAGAACACTGATCTGATCCTCAACCTGACGACAGGTCCAGGCGGCCGTTTCGTCCCCTCCGATGACGATCCTTCGGTCGCCGGCCCGGGAACGACGATCCTGCCCCCTGAAAAACGGGTGGAACATATCGCAAGGATCCGTCCGGACATCTGCACACTGGATTTCAATACCATGAACTCAGGTGCGCAGGTGGTGATCAACACACCTCGGAATGTGCGCGTGATGGCTGAAGTCATCCGCGACAGCGGTGTGAAACCGGAATTGGAACTGTTCGACACCGGCGACATCGTCATGGCCAACGATTTTCTGAAGGCCGGACATATCGAAGGTCCCGCCATGTGTTCGCTTGTAACGGGCGTGAAATACGGCCTGCCTTCAACTCCGGATGCCATGTCCATGGCTTCCCAAATGTTGCAGCCGGGCACGGTGTGGACCGGCTTCGGTGTCGGCCGATGGGCTTTTCCGATGCTGGTGCAAGCCTGGCTGCTGGGTGGCCACGTGCGCATTGGCATGGAGGACACCGTCTATATCGGCAAGGGCAAACGGACAAAGGGCAATGGCGAACTGACCGCCAGAGCCCGTGACTTCATTGAGAAACTGGGAGGCGAAATCGCCACTGCAGGCGAAGCCAGGCAAATGCTTGGCCTCCAGCAGTAAGCGCGCCGCAACAAAGTGAAAAGGACGGGGACAAGAGCCATGAACGTTCAAAGCAAGACAGTCACCGGCAAGGCCCTTTGGGTGACGGAAAAGTCGCCGGATCTGGACAATCTTCTGATCGACGTGATCGAACCGGCAATACCCCAGCACGGGCCGGGTCAGGTCTTGGTTGAAATCAGGGCAGCTGGTGTAAATCCTTCAGACGTGAAGGCGTCTCTCGGCCATATGCCGCATGCGGTTTGGCCAAGAGTTCCCGGTCGCGATTTTGCAGGCGTTGTAGTTGATGGACCAGCACATCTGATCGGCAAGGAAATCTGGGGAGGAGGCGGAGAACTCGGCATCACTCAAAACGGTTCTCACGCCAAGTATATGGCCTTGCCACAGGCCGCCGTACGCGAAAAACCGGTCAACTTCAGCATGGAAGAAGCCGGCTCGATCGGTGTTCCCTTCATAACCGCCTTTGAAGGTCTGCGGGAAGCTGGCGGCGTCCAGCCATGGGACAATGTCCTGGTTTGCGGGGCCAACGGCAAGGTCGGACAGGCTGCAATCCAGCTTGCGACGATGGCAGGTGCAACAGTGTTCGGTGTCGAATACAAGCCCATGGAATTTCTCGGCCATAGTGCGCAACCCATCGAAATGTTCGACAGCTCTTCTCAAGACGTCGCTGAACTGGTTCGCGAAAAGACCGGGGGGCGGGGCGCTGATATCGTCTTCAACACCGTCGGAAGCCCCTATTTCGAAATGGCCAACAAGGCGCTTGCAAAACAGGGGCGTCAGGTCTTCATCTCCACGTTCGACAGGGCGGTAGACTTCGACATCTTCACGTTTTTCCGCGGGCGTCACAAGTTCATCGGTATCGATACATTGGCGCTCGACAGTGTGTACGGCGCGAAGATCTTCGACGTGCTCAAGCCGAAGTTCGAGGCCGGTGTGCTGAAGCCCTTCCCGATCAATCCGGAAACTGTCTACGGATTTGACGACGCTGCCAAGGCCTACTCTTCAGTTCTGCGGGCAACGCCTGAGCGGGTTATCCTCAAGCCTTAGTAGGAACCGCACATGCAGGTAACCCGCATTGACAGCGCGCAGCAATATGAGGCGCCGGAACACTACGCGATGGCGTGCCTTCGTCTTCAGGGAAAGGAGGCGACGTCAACGCACTCTATGTGGGTAGGCCTGTCCCATCTTCTTCCTGGAGGCCACACGTCTCTCAAGGCGTCCCCACAAGAGAAGATCTATGTGGTCATCTCCGGCCAGGTCACCATCACCAATGGAAATGAAGTGGTGACCCTTGGACCACTGGATTCCTGCGTCCTGTCTCCAAATGAACCAAGAGCTCTCGAAAACAGGACAAACCAACCGGCCACCATCCTTCTGGCGATGGAGGAAACAGCCCAAAGTCTCTAGAAGGCCTTTGGGTTAACCGGTCGTGGCTCTTGTTTCAGTGGCCTGTCAGGTTGGAGTCTGTGTGAACAGGCTTTTTGTTTGGGCTCGTCGCCGGATTTGAGAGTTTTCTGCCCCGCTGCGTCGGGCTTTTGCCCTGCCCCCTTGTCATAATGTTACAAAAAACACCGGCAGTTTTTTCTGACGGAGTTTGATTTTGTTTCGGTAGATGGGTTTGAGAGTTTTCTGGCCTTTGGCGTTGGGCGCAGCGCTCCTTGGCTGGGTCCGGTTGAAGTCAAGATCCATGCCGCGCGTGATGCAACAAAAAAGGCCGCCCTTATGGACGGCCTTTTTTTATTTTGTATCGGTAGGTTGCTTTGAGCTTTTTTGTGCCAGTGCGTCGGGCATAGCGGCTCTTGTGGGAGCGCTGGTCAGTTTAAGATCAGTATCCGTTAGCAACAAAAAACCCGGCGCGCGGCCGGGTTATTTGTTGGTTGCGGGAGCAGGATTTGAACCTGCGACCTTCAGGTTATGAGCCTGACGAGCTACCGGGCTGCTCCATCCCGCGTTGTTTTTTTGTTTGTCCTTGGCGCGCTGCGCGTTTGGTCCAAGTGGGTTTGGTCCCTGTTGGGGATACCCTTATGTTTCGGTTTGACCGGAAGACTGCGCTGATATGGGATAAGAGATCCGGAGCGCAGCGGAGGCAAGGCCGAGTGGCCGCCGGCCGGTCAGGCCGCCCGCGCGGAGCGCAGCCCTTTAGGGCGGTGCGCGCGTGAGCGGCAAACAAGTTGAAGAGGTTTCAAATTGCGATTTGCAGGCCTGGCGGCGACCTACTCTCCCACACCTTAAGATGCAGTACCATTGGCGCTGGGGAGTTTCACGGCCGAGTTCGGGATGGGATCGGGTGGGGGCTCCCCGCTAGGGCCACCAGGCCGGCGAAGCGCAATTTGCGTGAACTGGTCTATATATTTTTTTGATGTTTTGGTCGGCCTCGCCTGGGACGAAGGTTCCAGGACGTTGGCCGTATGGATCATTTCAAACGCGCTCAAGCAGCCCGAAGGGCGGTAGCGCACTTAAAATGATCTTTTTGATGCGCCAGGGGCGCATCCAAAAGATGAACATTGACTAATGAGAGGATCAAGCCGAACGAGCTATTAGTAAAGCTAAGCTTCATGCGTTGCCGCACTTCCACACGCTTCCTATCGACGTGGTGGTCTTCCACGGCTCTTCAGGGAGAACTGGTTTTGAGGTGGGTTTCCCGCTTAGATGCTTTCAGCGGTTATCCCTTCCGTACATAGCTACCCTGCAATGCGGCTGGCGCCACAACAGGTCCACCAGAGGTACGTCCATCCCGGTCCTCTCGTACTAGGGACAGATCCTCTCAATTCTCCTACACCCACGGCAGATAGGGACCGAACTGTCTCGCGACGTTCTGAACCCAACTCACGTACCACTTTAATTGGCGAACAGCCAAACCCTTGGGACCTGCTCCAGCCCCAGGATGTGATGAGTCGACATCGAGGTGCCAAACAATGCCGTCGATATGGACTCTTGGGCATCATCAGCCTGTTATCCCCGGCGTACCTTTTATCCGTTGAGCGATGGCCCTTCCACGAGGGACCACCGGATCACTATGGCCGTCTTTCGACTCTGCTCGACTTGTCAGTCTCGCAGTCAGGCAGGCTTATGCCATTGCACTCAACGAGCGATTTCCGACCGCTCTGAGCCCACCTTCGCGCGCCTCCGTTACCATTTGGGAGGCGACCGCCCCAGTCAAACTACCCGCCACACACGGTCCCGGATATTGTTGTACCGCGGTTAGATATCCATGACGACAAGGGTGGTATTTCAAGGGTGACTCCACAAGAGCTGGCGCTCCTGCTTCAACGTCTACCACCTATCCTACACATGTCGTGACGAATACCAGTGTGAAGCTGTAGTAAAGGTGCACGGGGTCTTTCCGTCTGACCGCAGGAACCCCGCATCTTCACGGGGAATTCAATTTCACTGAGTCTATGCTGGAGACAGCGGGGAAGTCGTTACGCCATTCGTGCAGGTCGGAACTTACCCGACAAGGAATTTCGCTACCTTAGGACCGTTATAGTTACGGCCGCCGTTTACTGGGGCTTCAATTCGGTGCTTGCACACCTCCTCTTAACCTTCCAGCACCGGGCAGGCGTCAGACCCTATACGTCGCCTTACGGCTTCGCAGAGCCCTGTGTTTTTGATAAACAGTCGCCACCCCCTGGTCTGTGCCACCCCACAACGGTTGCCCGTCGTGAGGTCTCCCTTCTCGCGAACTTACGGGAGCATTTTGCCGAGTTCCTTCAGCATAGTTCTCTCAAGCGCCTTGGTATTCTCTACCAGTCCACCTGTGTCGGTTTCGGGTACGGTTTATACGGTGGAGCTATTTCCTGGAACACCTTCGCTGCACCCCCAATCCAATAAGGAGATACAACACACGGCATCCGTCACTACCACCAAGCTGCAGAATATTAACTGCATTCCCATCGACTACGCCTTTCGGCCTCGCCTTAGGGGCCGGCTAACCCTGCGCCGATTAGCGTTGCGCAGGAACCCTTGGACTTTCGGCGAGCGGGTCTCTCACCCGCTTTATCGTTACTCATGTCAGCATTCGCACTTCTGATATCTCCAGGAGCCCTCACGGGTCCCCCTTCGCAGACTTACAGAACGCTCCGCTACCGCGCATCATAAGATGCACCCGCAGTTTCGGTGTATGGCTTGAGCCCCGGTACATTTTCGGCGCGGAACCCCTTATTTAGACCAGTGAGCTGTTACGCTTTCTTTAAATGATGGCTGCTTCTAAGCCAACATCCTGGTTGTTTTGGGAGTTCTACATCCTTTCCCACTTAGCCATAACTTAGGGACCTTAACTGGCGGTCAGGGTTGTTTCCCTCTCCACAATGGACGTTAGCACCCACTGTGTGTCTGCCGGATAGTACTTCTCGGTATTCGGAGTTTGGTTAGGATCAGTAAGGCGGTAAGCCCCCATAGCCCATCCAGTGCTCTACCCCCGAGAGTATTCATCCGACGCTCTACCTAAATAGATTTCGCGGAGAACCAGCTATTTCCGAGTTTGATTGGCCTTTCACCCCTAGCCACAGCTCATCCCCGACTTTTTCAACAGGCGTGGGTTCGGTCCTCCAGTGCGTGTTACCGCACCTTCAACCTGGCCATGGCTAGATCACTCGGTTTCGGGTCTAATCCAACGAACTAGGGCGCCCTATTCAGACTCGCTTTCGCTACGCCTACACCTACCGGCTTAAGCTTGCTCGTTAAATTAAGTCGCTGACCCATTATACAAAAGGTACGCTGTCAGGCTTGCGCCCTCCAACTGTTTGTAGGCATCCGGTTTCAGGAACTGTTTCACTCCCCTCGTCGGGGTACTTTTCACCTTTCCCTCACGGTACTTGTTCGCTATCGGTCGACAAGGAGTACTTAGGCTTGGAGGGTGGTCCCCCCACGTTCAGACAGGATTTCACGTGTCCCGCCCTACTCGAGGACTTGCATAATTTCTACCCGTACGGGGCTATCACCCACTAATGCCCGACTTTCCAGACGGTTCCGGTTCTTAAATGCAAGCCACTGGCCTGGTCCGCGTTCGCTCGCCACTACTAGCGGAGTCTCGGTTGATGTCCTTTCCTCCGGGTACTTAGATGTTTCAGTTCCCCGGGTTTGCTCCCTTGCGGGTACTCCATACGGAGTGGGTTTCCCCATTCGGAAATCCACGGATCAAAGCTTATTCGCAGCTCCCCATGGCTTATCGCAGCGTATCACGTCCTTCATCGCCTCTTGTCGCCAAGGCATCCACCGAATGCCCTTAAGACACTTGATCACTCTCATTATCAATGCTCATCTCATGCTTGCAAATCCACCAGACCCAGCCATGAGTACCTTTAACACTCAAGACCAACCTGGCTTCAAAACAAACTGATCATCAATAATATAAGACCAGTTTCACGAGATCTTTCTGACAGCCATGCGGTCAC
>NZ_CP045380.1:1950000-2040000 GCF_009363595.1 Labrenzia sp. THAF35 | reverse complement strand
CTTCGATGAGGATGACATCGTGCCCGTCCTCTACAAGGGTATCGACATTCTTTTCCATTCAGGTCTCCGGGATCTCGGGCATGACCGGTGCCATCGCCATTGCCGTGAAGTTTCTCAGCAGATGGATGTAATCGGATACCGCGCCCGGTCAAGGTTGTTGCCTTGCCCGAATGACCTATTCAGCCGCCGCTTCGACTGTGTCCAGAATATCAACCGCCCGGGTCACACCGCGCAGCTCCGCCAGTCCCCGCAACCGGCCGATCGCCGGATACCCGGGCGTCGAGGTTCCGCTGAGATCGTTCAATATACGATGCCCATGATCCGGCCGCATCGGGATCCACTTACCCGTTTGTCGTTCCATGCGCCGCAGTGCGCGAATGATGGCGACCATATCGACGTCGCCCTCAAGATGCGCATCTTCGCGGAAACTGCGGGGATCCTGCTCGCGCCTGGTTGCCCTCAGATGGGCGAAATGGATCCGCTCACCCAATGCATCGATGATTTCGGGAATATTGTTGCCGGCACTGACACCGAGCGACCCGGAGCAGACGGTAAAGCCGTTTGCCATTGACGGGTTCATGCCGGCAATTCGCTGCAGATCACCGAGCGATCCGACAATTCGCGGCAAACCGAAGAGAGACCTCGGCGGGTCGTCCGGATGGATGGCCAGGACGGCACCCTCCTCCTCGGCGGCCGGCACGACGATTTCAAGGAAGTTCTGAAGGTTCCGGAAAAGCTCTTCCCGGCCGATACCACAATAAGACGCGAGGCGGTCCCGGAATGTCTCCAGCGTGTAGCTTTCTTCCGAACCGGGCAGTCCTGCAATGATATTGGCGGTCAGCCTGTCCCGCTCCTCGATGGACATCCGGGCAAAGCGTTCCTCGGCAAGCGCAATATCGGCAGCATCATAGTCCGCCTCAGCGCCCTCCCGCTGCAGAATGAACAGATCGAACGCGGCATAGGCCGCGAACTCGAACCGCAGGGCGGTTGCACCGTCTTCCAGTTCGTAGTCGAGATCCGTCCGGGTCCAGTCCAGCACGGGCATGAAATTGTAGCAGATCGTCCTGATGCCCTGGCGCGCCAGGGCGCGAACCGTCTCCGCCCAGTTTACCGCCCACTTTTCCCATCCGGGCGCCCCGGTCTTGATGTCCTCATGCACCGGGATGCTCTCGGTGACGACCCACTCCAGGCCGGCTGCCTCGATCATGCGGCGGCGGGACGCGATTTCCTCTTCCGGCCAGAAGGTGCCGTTGGGAATATCATGCAGGGCGGTGACGATGCCGCGTGCACCTGTCTGGCGGATATCCCTCAGGGAGATGGGGTCCTGCGGTCCGAACCAGCGCCAGCTTTCGATCATCGCCTGAAGTCTTTCTTGTTGTTATCGCTGCAGCGTTTTGTGTTTGGGGTCTTGCGTCTGGCGCACATGATGCCCGGCGCTCAGGGCGCGGCCCGGGCCGGGGTATAAAGGTAACCGTCGAAATCAGGGTCGCCGACGTCGGAAAGCTCAAGCAGGGTCAGGCGAACGTTTTCCAGGTGCTGCCACATGGCAAGGCGCGCCTTCTCGGAGTTACGGTGGCGCAATGCCTCCAGAATTTCGGCGTGATCATCCAGCCATTTGGCCCGGTAGCTGAGATCGAAGATGCGGTCATGCAGCCGAGCCCACATGGAACTGTTTTCACGCTTGTTCCAGAGGTCTTCCACCTGGTCCACCAGAACACTGTTCTGGGTTGCTTCGGCGATCTGCCGGTGGAACTGCCGGTCGGCGGTGTAATCTTCCTCACCGTGCTCGATCGCCCTGCGCTCCAGATCAAGCGTCTCCCGCAGATGAATGATGTCGCTTTTGGTGATCGTGGTGGCGGCAAAGCCGGCAATGCTGCTTTCCAGGAGTTGGCGGGCCTGCAGCAATTCGAAGGGGCCGTAGTCTGCTTTCGGAATATGAAGCGAAATCTTCTCCCCGGCGGCCACATAGCTGCCGGAGCCCTTGCGCACATCGAGATAGCCCTCGATTTCAAGAACGATGAAAGCTTCACGCACCAGGGAGCGGCTGATACCGAGTTCGACCGAAATCTGTCGCTCGGTCGGAAACTTGTCGCCGGGCCTGTAGCCCTCCTCCTCGATACGCCTTGCGAGAAGTTCGGCGATTTCCTGGTACCGGCGCTTTGCAGGATCGCTGGTCATGAAGCCTTCCTCGCACCCTCCCCGGCAGCTGCAATCTCGCGATAATAGTCGGCCAGGATATGGAATGCTTTTTTCTTGGTTTTCTTGTCGGCGGCAATCAGCCCCTTGTGGTTATAGCCGTTCTGGAAAATATTTTGGCGCCGTTCAACACGAAAATCGTAAAGTATCCACGGCGACATGCCTTTGATATATCCAAGTTCGCGCAGAGTTGCGATCTGCCTGATGTAGACTTCGGCCATGTAATCTTCGCTGAAGAGGCCAGACTTCGGACCTTTCTCACCGATAACGCCGTCAGCACCCGTTTCCGAAATCACCACCGGACGGTCCGGGTCCGAATTCTCCCCGATCGCGGCAAGGTCATCGAAATTCTCTTCATACCAGCCGTAATATTCGTTGAGGCCGATGATATCGATATGCGCCGCGAGCCTGTCCTCGATCCGGTTACGGGCATGGTTCACCAGGCAGGCTGCGGAAGTCAGCCGGGTCGGGTCGAGACGTTTGCAGGTTTCGGCCAGGCCTTTCATGAAGGTAAGCCGGGCATCCGTGTCAGGATTCTCGTTTCCGACGGACCAGATGACGACACTTGCCCGGTTGCGATCCCGCTTGATCAGTTCCGACAACTGGTTTTCAGCATCGCGATAGGTCGCCGGATTGGCAAAATCGATGGCCCAGTAGACCGGGATTTCCTCCCACAGCAAAAAGCCGAGTTCATCAGCAATCTGAGCCGCCCGTTCGTGATGCGGATAATGTGCAAGACGCAGATAGTTACAGCCCAGTTCGCGCGCATGGGCAAAACGGCGGCGCAAATCATCCTCATTTGTCACCTTGCCGAGGAGTGCATCGTCCTCGTGGACGGAAATCCCGCGAAGGAACAGAGGCGCCCCGTTCAGCAGAATATCCGTGCCGCGGCGCTCGATCTGGCGAAAGCCAATCCGGTCGCACACACGGTCTTCGCCGCAGGTGACGCTGACATCATAAAGGACGGGCGTTTCCGGGCTCCATAACTGCGGCCGGGCTGAAATGTCGAGCGTACCCTTGCCGTCCGCATCCAGCACAATATCTTTTTCGATGCCAAGCCCGGGAATGGAAAGGGTCACAGCACCAGCCGGCACACCATCGACGGTGACTTCGGCTCGCAGCGTGGAGTATGTGCCGTCCGGCACAAGGTAGAGAAAGAAGTCCTTGATAAGGGTCTTCGGTGTTTCGAAGAATGCCACTTCCCGATAGAGACCACCGTAGTTGAACCAGTCGGTATTGCGCATCGGCACCCGGTCGCGTGTCCGGGTGTTGTTGACGCAGGCCATGATCCAGTTGCGGCCGGTCTTCAGTTTGCCCGTCAGCTCGACGCAGAAAGGTGTCGACGCACCGTAGTGGTTGCCAAGGAACTCGCCGTTCAGGAAGATCTTGCAGTCATAGCTCGCGGCACCGAACCTCAGAAACTGGCGTTTGGAACTGTCCACCGTCTCCATGTCGAGAGCCCGCGTGTACCAGGCGCTGCCTTCGAAGAAGTACCACTTCTCCTTCATCATCGCCCAGTTGGACGGAACCGGCACCGTTTCCCCCATGTAGGGATCATAGTCCCAGGGTTCAGTGCGGTTTTCCGGCGCCTCCGGCAGCATGGCGAACCATTTCTGCCGGAGGCCGGTGTCGAGCAGATCGACACAGAAAGTCCAGTCGCCATCAAGGCTTTCCGATGCCCGCCCACCCATGAAGATCAGGCCGTCATGACACAAGGACTGCGTGTTGAAGGGCACGTCATAGTCTTCGTCATGCAGCGCCTGCAAGGCGTTGTCGGCGAGATGGGAGCGTTCGAGCATCGGTCAGGTCTCCGGCGGGACTTTCAGGTGTTTTCAGATGTTATTGCGCAGCTGCCTTGATGCGCTTGATCAGGTCGGCAACGACCGGAGACTTGGCCGCTGCTTCCTCATGCATCGGCAGGACCGCTTCGATGAACGGGCCCTTTTCCACTTCGACGAATTCCACGCCGAGTTCGCTCTTCGCGGTCTCGACCGCTTCCGCACTCATGGCGTCCCACTGCTCGCGGTGGAAATCCATGGATTCACGTGCGGCCGTGCGCATGGCTTCCTTCTGCTCGTCGGTCAGATCGTTCCAGGAACTGGTGGAAATCATCACGACGGACGGGATCATGGTATGGCCGTCGTCGGAATAGAACTTGGAAACCTCGCCGTGACGGGCGGACGTAAGCGCGATCGGGTTGTTTTCAGCGCCATCGACAACACCCTGCTGCAGTGCGCTGTAAAGCTCGCCCCAGGCAATCGGGGTAGGGTTGGCTCCGAGCAGCTCAACCATGCGAATGGCGGACGGGCTCGGCTGAACGCGGATCTTCATGCCTTTCAGGTCGGCCGGGGAATGGATCGCCTTGTTGGCGTAGAAGGAACGTGCGCCCTCGATGTAATAGGCAAGGCCGATGAAGCCCTTGTCCTCGGACGAGGCAAGAATATCCGCACCGATGTCATTGGTCAGAACGTCGTAGTAGTGGTCGGCACTGACGAAGATGTAGGGCAGGTTGAGCGCACCGTAGGATTCCTCGAAGGCCTCCAGCTCGGATGCGTTGGAACGGGCCATGTCCAGGGAACCGTTCTGCATCAGCTCCATGGATTCACGCTGGGTGCCAAGCTGGGCGTTGGCATAGATGCGGATTTTCAGATCGCCGTCTGTCAGCTCTTCAACGCGCTCGGCCATGAACTGCATCGACTTGTGCAGCGGATGGTCTTCCGGGTTGTTGTGGTTGAGGCGCAGCGTCTTGGCGCTGGCGGCAGAACCCAGAGCGACGACGCCCGCGGCAAGAACAGCCGCCAGCTTAACGAATTTCGACATGATTTCCTCCCAATTGCAGCCTTGGCCGCAGGACTTGCGTTCCGTGCCGGAACGGATCGGTTGGCCGCGGGACTTGCAAGGCCAGACCGCCGCGGATGAAGAATTGTTCGTCCAATTTTCAAAATCAGTCAACCTTTTTTGGAAAATTGGTTGACCAATTTAATTTCCTGACGCATGTCTTAAAGTGTCGGAGCCCACGCCGCGCCTGTTGCCGCGGCAAGAACGAGGCCTGCGCGGGAGGAATATCGTGACAGTCATCACCAGAGGCGTGGACATGGTCCTGCGTCTCGTCATCACCATCGCCTTCGCCGTCCTGGTTGCCTGTGTCGTCTGGCAGGTCGTCTCGCGCTACGTGCTGCAAAGCCCGAGCACGGTGACAGATGAAATGGCCCGCTTCCTGTTCATCTGGGTTGCTCTGCTGGGCGGGGCTTACACCTTCGGCCAGCGACGACACCTTGCCATCGACCTGCTGCCCGTCATCACGACCGGCATCCTGCGCCTTCTGGTCAATGTCGGCATCATTGCCGCCATCGCACTCTTTGCAGGGGTCGTGATGGTCTACGGCGGGCTCGACCTGGTCAGCCGGACGCTGGAAACCCAGCAGGTATCCCCGGCGCTGCGCCTCCCCATGGGCCTCGTCTATATCGCGATCCCGTTCTCCGGGCTCTGCATTCTCTACTACTGCCTGACATTTCTGGCCGACCTCTTTCGCACTGGCCGCGGCCCGAACGAGCAGGAAGGCACCGCCAGCGTCGGCGGCCCTCTGGACTGAAACCTGACCGGGAACGAGTAACTTCATGGATATCCAATCTGTCCTCGTCCTGTTCGGGACATTCGCCTTTCTGATGATCCTGGGCGTACCGATCGCCTTCGCCATCGGTCTTGCAGCTTTCGCCACCTTCCTGCTGTTCATGTCGTTCGACCAGTCGGTCTATATCGTCGCTCAGCAGGTCGCCTCCGGTCTCGACAGCTTCACCCTGCTGGCCATTCCGTTCTTCATTCTGGCGGGCAACATCATGAACCGGGGCGGCATCGCCATGCGCCTGATCGAGTTCGCCAAGGTTCTGGCCGGCCGCCTGCCCGGCGCGCTTGCCCACTGCAACGTCATCGCCAACATGATGTTCGGCTCCATCTCAGGCTCCGCCGTTGCCTCGGCCGCCGCTGTCGGCGGCGTCATGTCTCCGCTTCAGAAGAAGGAAGGCTACGATCCGGCGTTCAGCGCGGCGGTGAACATCGCCTCCTGCCCGACAGGCCTTTTGATCCCACCGAGCGCAACCTTCATCGTCTATTCGCTGATTACCAACGGCACCTCCATCGCGGCCCTGTTCGTTGCCGGATACATTCCGGGCATCCTGATGGGGCTCAGCCTGATGGTCGTCGCCGGCATCATTGCCAAGCGCAGGGGATACCCGGTTGCTGAACGGCCGAGTGGCCAGGAAGTTATCGCCAAGACGCTGGACGCCATGCTGCCGCTTGGCCTGATCGTGATCGTCATGGGCGGCATCATCGGCGGCATCTTCACCGCAACCGAAGCTTCAGCGGTTGCTGTTGTCTATACGCTCTTCCTGGGCGTGATCTGGTACAGGGAAATCTCGCCGCGCGAACTTCCGGGCATCATCCTGGAAAGCGCGGTGACAACGTCCATCGTGCTGCTGATGATCGGCTGTTCCATCGCCATGTCGAAAGCGATGGCCTTTGCGGATATCCCCTATTCGATCTCCGATACGTTGCTGAGCCTTTCTGAAAATCCGCTCGTCCTGCTGCTGATCATCAACCTGGCGCTGCTTGTGGTCGGCACCTTCATGGACATGACCCCCGCATTGCTGATCTTCACCCCCATCTTCCTGCCGGTGGTGGAAGATCTCGGCATGGACCCGGTGCATTTCGGCGTCGTCATGACCTTCAACCTGTGTATCGGCATCTGTACACCGCCGGTGGGGTCGGCACTCTTTGTCGGCTGCTCGGTCGGCGGGGTGAAGATCGGCCAGGTACTCAGACCCATGCTCGGCTTCTACGCGGTGCTGGTCGCTCTCCTGCTGCTGGTCACTTACGTGCCTGCCCTCAGCCTGTTCCTGCCGCGCGTTCTCCTCGGCTACTAGGATCTGTCATGAAAGCCCTCAAAAACTGGCGTTACCTGGGCCGCTCCAGCGCCGGGATCGCACTTGAAGTCGAGAACCGGCACCGCCTGGTGGTCAAGGTTCTCGAAAATGCGCTCATCCGCGTTGTTCTTCTGAAGGACGGGACCTATCGTCTGGACCGGACCTGGGCCATCGCACCGGAAGGCGACGTGCCGTTCGACGGCCGTACGCGGGACGACCTCGCAGGTTTTTCCTGCCCCGACTTCATGCTGGAAGAGCAGGGCGGCAGGCTTGTCCTGGAAACGGAAAACCTGCGCCTGACCATCAATACCCCGCTTGCCTTCGTCTGGGAAAGCCGGCCCGCTGCCGGCGAACCCTGGCAGGAGATCGCCCGCGACCGGCCCCAGGACGCCTACATGATCGGGCGCCGCGACCATCGCAATCATCATTTCATGCGGCGAAACCCGGATGAGCGTTACTACGGTCTCGGTGAAAAGGCCGGTGGTCTGGAGCGCACCGGCAGGCGGTTCGAGATGCGCAATCTCGATGCCATGGGCTACGACGCGCAAACCACCGACCCGCTCTACAAGCACATTCCCTTCACCATCACCGACAGGGGCCGGCTCGGCGCAGTCGGGCTCTACTACGACACGCTGGCTCCCTGCTGGTTCGACCTCGGCAACGAGAAAGACAACTACCACCTGCCTTTCCGCGCCTTCCGCGCCGCCGATGGTGACCTTGACTATTACTTCAGCTGGGCACCGAGCGTTCTGGATATCGTCAAGCAGCATCACCGGCTGACGGGCGGCACCGCCTTCATGCCGCGGTGGGGGCTTGGGTACTCCGGCTCGACCATGGCCTATACCGATTCCGAAAATGCACAGGAACGGCTGATGGAGTTCCTTGGCAAGCTGTCGGAAGAAGACATGCCATGCGACAGTTTCCAGATGTCGTCGGGCTATACAGCCATCAAGGGCAAGCGCTACGTGTTCCATTGGAACACCGACCGCTTCCCCGATGTCGAGACCATGACCCGGGCCTATGCCGAGGCCGGCATCAACCTCATCGCCAATATCAAGCCGGTGCTTCTGGACGACCACCCGCTGTTCAAGGAAGCAGCCGAGGCCGGGCTCTTCATTCGGGACAGTGAAACCGGGGAGCCCGAGCAGTCACCTTTCTGGGACGGCTATGGTTCACACCTAGATTTCACCAACGAGGACACCGTCCGCTGGTGGCAACAAAACCTGAAGGACAAGCTCTTTTCCAGAGGCATACCCTGCACCTGGAATGACAACAACGAATATGAGGTGTGGGACGACGAAGCGGTCTGCGCCGGTTTCGGAAAACCGATACCGGTCAATCTGATCCGTCCGCTGCACAGCCAGCTGATGACACGGGCCTCGTTTGAGGCCCAGGTTGCCCACCAGCCGAAAAAGCGGCCCTACCTGATTTCCCGCTGCGCCTGCCCCGGCACGCAACGCTATGCCCAGACCTGGACGGGCGACAATTTCACCAGCTGGGACACGCTGCGCTGGAACATTCCGATGGGCCTCGGCCTCAGCCTCTCCGGCTTCTACAACATCGGCCACGATGTCGGCGGCTTTGCCGGCCCCCGGCCGGAGCCGGAGCTGTTCCTGCGCTGGGTACAGAACGGCATTTTCCATCCGCGTTTCACGATCCATTCCTGGAACGACGACGGCACCGCCAACGAAGCCTGGATGTATCCGGAAATAACGCCGCTCGTACGCAACGCGCTGAAGTTCCGGGCGCAGCTGATCCCTTATCTTTACGGCCTGCTGCACTGTGCCGTGACCGAAGGCGAGCCGATGCTGCGGCCTCTGTTCCTGGATTATCCGAACGACCCTGCCTGCCGGGAGGCTGAATTCGACTTCCTGCTGGGCCGGGATCTTCTGGTCGCGACAGTGGTCGAGGAAGGCGCAACGTCGCGGCGGGTCACGCTGCCTGCCAACGAAGAAGGCTGGTGGGCCTTTGACGGCAGCAACTGGTATGAAGGCGGCCAGATGATCGACGTTCCGGTGGCTCTTGATACCATTCCGCTGTTCGTTCGAGGCGGTACAGTGCTGCCGATGGCAGCCGAAAGCCTGAGGTCAACACCGTCTTCCGACACCTTGCGCACGTGGCGTATCTACCCACAGCCGGAAGGAACACCGGACAGGCACTCGCAGTTTTATGACGATGACGGTGACACGGTGGACGCACTGGCTGGCGAGAGCTGTTTGACCCGGCTTTGCCTCTCCCGAACAGGGAAAACAGTCCATCTGGATTGGCAAAGATCCGGCAACTGGCAACCCGCCTTCGACAACGTCATGCTTTGGCTGGCCGGTGCCGGCACCTTGGCCGTCAACGGGACCGAGCGGAAAACGGGCGAAACAATCGCCTTCACGGTGAGCCAGTCATGAGCAGCGTCAGTCACTTTGTTGAAACGGTCGACTACGACCGGACAAAGCTGCGCATCCGACTGCTGCACATCGGTTTTGGTGCCTTTGCCAAGGCGCACGTTCTGGTGTTTCACGACGAGATGCTAAGCGGAACGAAAAGCGACTGGGGCGTCGCAGTTGCCCGGCTCAACTCCGGTGCGGACGAACTCACCGGCCTTGACGAGGCGGACCGACTTTTCACTGTCGGCGAGATGTCCGGTGACGATCTCTTCTTGCGCCAGGTCGGCGCTATCTGTGCGACGGTACACCCCAAGCGTGATGGCGTCGATGCCTTGCCGAACCGGATCGCCGATCCGGATCTCGCCGTGATCACACTGACAATCACCGAGAAGGGGTATTGCCTGAAGGACGGCAGGCTGGATGAAGACAATCCCGGCATCCGGCGGGACCTCGCGGCTCCTGATGCCCCTTCCACCGCGATCGGGGTTCTGGTGGAAGGTCTGCGGCGGCGGCAGGCAGCTGACCTGCCTGGTTTGACTGTCCTTTCTTGTGACAATCTCCCAGCAAACGGCAGCTTGTGCCGCCGTGCGGTTCTGGATTTCGCTGCACGGCTCAACCCGGCTCTGGCAGAATGGATCGAAGGCAATTGCACTTTCCCCTGCTCCATGGTCGATCGCATCACACCGGCAATGACCGACAGTTCGTTCGCAACGCTTGAGAACGCACTAGGTCACGCTGACCGGAACGGTATCCTCTGCGAGACCTTCCGCCAGTGGGTAATCGAAGACCGGTTTGCCGGCCCACGTCCGGACTGGCATCTGGCAGGTGCTGAATTCGTTGAAGATGTGGCGCCGTTTGAAGACATGAAACTTCGGATGCTGAACGGCAGCCATTCGTTTCTGGCCTATCTTGGGGCGCTGGCAGACAAGGAAACGATTGCCGACTGCATGGCTGATCCGGCCTTCCGGCAGGCAGCCCTCACCCTGATGCTGAGCGAACAGGCACCGACGCTGGCCGTGCCGGACGGTGTCGATATCAAGGCTTATGCCGAAGCCCTGATTGCCCGGTTTGAAAACACCGCGCTTCATCACAAGACCACCCAGATCGCTTCTGACGGCAGCCAGAAATTGCCACAACGGCTGCTGGCACCGATCCGGCAACATCTGAAGGACAACAGCCCCTGGCCGCTATCGGCACTCGCCGTTGCCGCATGGATGCTCTATTGCCGCGGTGTTTCAAGAACGGGCGCCTCGCTGCCGTTGAACGACCCCCTGTCCGCAAGGATTGGCACCATTGTGCAGGAAACGGACGGCAATGCGTATGTCGACAGGATGCTGTCGCTCTCGGAGGTTTTCGGCGACGACCTGCCAGGGCCAGCGGCCTTTGGCAGCACAATCAAATCCGCTTACCAACGGCTGCAAACCTCGGATATAGCCGCAGTTCTGAAAGCCTAGAGACCTGCGGAAGAGCCAGGCGGCTTCTGCAGGAAATCGCCGCTAGTCCCTGACGAGCCGCAGGGTCCTGGGCTGTTCGGCAGTTTTCAGTCCGGAAAGTTCCTTGCAGCGCTCGGCAGCGGCTTCAACCGTGCGGCGGGCAAGATCCTGAATGCCGTTCTCGTCAGCCATGAACTCCAGCATGCCTGCTTCGGTCGTGCCGCCTTTGGACGTCACGGCGACGCGGAACCCGGTCGCATCCGCGTCCGGCTGCGCAAGCATGCGCCCGGCGCCGGCCACTGTGCGAACAGCCAATTCGTGGGCAAGGTCCTCCGGCAGACCAAGGCGTGCCCCTGCCGCGGCAAAGGCCTCGGCCATGGCAAACACATAGGCAGGCCCCGCACCGGACAAGGCGGTGACCACCGGCAGCAGGCCTTCGTCCGGCAATTCGACAACCGAGCCGAAGGCGGCAATCAGCTTGAGGGCTTCCACCTTCTGGCTGGCAGTCAGCGCCTCGTTGGCAACAAAGGTAGAGACAGCAGAGCCGACCGTTGCCGGCAGGTTGGGCATCGCGCGAATGATTGGCGTTCCATCCGGGAATTGCTTTTCCAGCACCGAAATCGGTTTGCTTGCCGCAATCGACAGGATCACCGTTTCGCCACCACCAAAGGAGCCGAGCGGCGCCAGAACCTTCTCCACGATCTGCGGACGAGTGGCGATGACAATCGCGGCCGGAGACGCCGGGAAAGGCTCGTTGATGTTGACGCCCGCCTGGCTTTGCAGCCAGCCGGACGGTCGGGGATCGCGCACGTAGATGGAACCGGCAGGCATTCCCTTTGCCAGCCAGGCTTCCACCAGAGCCTTGCCCATGAAACCGCAACCAATGAGGCAAACGCCTCTTTTCGCCAATTTGTCCATAATCATGCGTTCGCAAATATTCAGGTCTTTGCGCTAATAGAATGCTTTCCTGCACCACTCACAAGTCTTAACCGGTCGATACTGGTAATTTTTCCTTTCCTCCAAAATTCGCTTTAGAGGAATGGAGTTGAGAATTTCAGTTTACTTGACGTTTTTCCTTATAGACGAATGACGTAAGGAAGCTTGCCAGTAGAGCCATATCGATATTTATGACAAGTCCCGCTAGGGAAATACCCCAACAACACCAGTCATTCTCTACGTCACCTCAGCCCGACAATCACGCACCCCAGGTATCGCTGAGCTTGTAGCCACCCGGCCAGGGGTCGCTTGGGTCGAGCATGTGTTGGTGAATGCCGGTGACCCAGCCACGCCCGGAAATTTCCGGAACAATTCCGGCCCGGTCGCCCGCCATCTGTTGTGAAACGATGCGGCCGGTGAAGGTGGACCCGATGATGGAAACGGCTTCGAAGGTGTCGCCGACGTTCATTTGCCCCTTCGCCGCCATCAGCGCCATCCGGGCAGAAACGGCCGTACCCGTTGGGGAGCGGTCGACCTTGCCCGGCTGGATGGCAACAGCGGACCGTCCGGAGAGGCCCGTCGGCGTCTTCGACAGCGGGCCGCAGAAGGCGCAGAAGGAGATGTGGTTCCAGTCGGCATTTTCCGGATGGGAAAAGCCGAGCTGTTCGTTGGCTGCATTGGTGATCCGGACACCCAGGCGGGCAATGTCCTTGGCCTCGTCTTCGACGATCCCGAACCCGAGCGCCTCGGCGTCGACGACCACGAAACTGTCGCCGCCATAGGCGGTGTCGACCGTCAGTGTGCCGATGCCTTCCACTTCCAGCGGCACTGACAGCTTGTCGGCAAAGCTGGTGACGTTCTGGACGAAGATGCGCTCCGCCTTGCCGTTCCGGCATTCGGCCTTCACCCGCACCAGTCCGCCGGGCGCTTCCAGAACCATCTCCGTGACCGGTTCGACCATCGGAACAATACCGCCGTCAAGCAGCACCGTGGAGACACAGATCGAGTTGGATCCTGACATCGGCGGCGTGTCTTCCGGCTCCATGATGATGAAGGCGGCATCCGCCTCCGGATGTTTGGGCGGGACAAGCAGGTTCACATGACGGAACACACCCCCGCGCGGTTCGTTCAACACGAAATTGCGCAGCGTCTGGTCCTTCGCAATGAAGCTTCTCTGTTCCCAGAGCGTTTCGCCCGGCGGAGGGGCGACGCCGCCGACGATCACGTCGCCGACCTCGCCTTCCGCATGGCAGGAAATCACATGGATGGTCTTGCTGCTGCGCATGTCTCTGCCCTTGAGGTCAGCCGGTTCAGGAATAGCGAGCGACAGGTTCGCCCAAAGCATCGAAGATCGGCGTGATGCCGAGACCCGGCCGCTCGGAAGCCGTCATGCGGCCATTGACACGCTTGGGCGCGCCTTCCGCGATATCGACCGTGCCGTAGCTGTTGAAGTCCGTTGCCGAGAAAGTGAAATCCGATGGGGTCGAGCGCGCCAGATGGGCGATCGCCGCCGTAACGATGTCCCCGCCCCAGGTGTCTTCGATCGTCATCGGAATACCGTGGGCAATGCAGAGATCACGCATCAGCTTGGCCTTGGTCAGGCCACCGACCTTCGAGATCTTCAGGTTGATGCAATCCATCGCGTCTTCGGCAATGCCGCGCACCAGCGTGTTCGGCCCGTCGATCACCTCGTCCAGAACGAAGGGCAGCGCCGTCCGGCGGCGAATGGAGACGCTTTCCTCATATGTGAGGCAGGGCTGCTCGATATAGACATCAAGCGAGGACACTGCCCCGACGACGCGCGCGGCTTCATGCCGGGTCCAGCCGGTGTTGGCGTCGGCCACCAGCAGATCCGATTTCTTCAAAACTTCGCGGGTGGCGTGGATGCGATCGATATCGTCATTGGCATCGCCGCCGACCTTCAGCTGGAACTTGGTATAGCCTTCGGCGGCATAACCTTCGATCTTCTTTGCCATGATCTCCGGCGCTTCCTGGCTGATCGCCCGGTAAAGCACCACGTCGTCCTGGGCTGCACCGCCAAGCAACGTATAAAGCGGCTGGCCGGTCGCCTTGCCCAGCAGGTCCCAGCAGGCGATGTCGATCGGCGCCTTGGCATAGGGATGACCGCGCAGCGCAGCATCCATCACCCGGTTGATTTCACCGATATTGAGCGGATCCTTCCCGATCAGGTGGGGCGCCAGTTCCTGAAGTCCTGACCGCACCCCAAGGGCATAACTCGGCAGATAGGCAGACCCGAGCGGGCAGCATTCGGCATAGCCCTTGAGGCCTTCGTCGGTCTCGATCTCGACAACAGTGCTGTCGAAGACTTCCACGAAATTGCCGTTGGACCAGCTGTAACGCCCTTCTTTCAGGGGAAGGTCGACCTGAAAGACGTTGATGGCCGTAATTTTCATGAAGTTCCTCCTCCAAAAGAGTTTAGAAGCGCCGCGCGGAAAAGGCGGCCATATCGACGGGGTTTTGTGTATCGGATACGAGATTGGCGACCAGTTCGGCCGTCCCCGCGGACTGCGTCAGGCCGAGGTGACCATGCCCGAAGGCATAGACGACCCGGCGGTCACCGGGTGAGCGGTCGATGACGGGCAGGCTGTCGGGCATTGAGGGCCTGAAGCCCATCCATTTCTTGCCGCCGTCCGTTTTCAGGGCAGGCAGGAACCGCCGGGCCTTGTCCAACAGGATGTCGGCGCGCTTGAAATTCGGTGGAAGCGTCAGCCCACCCAGTTCGACGGCCCCACCGACACGGACGCCGCCATTGATCTTGGTAACGACGAAGCCGTGACCGGAAAAGGTCAGGTGGGTTTTCAGGTCAAAGGAGCCTTCCGGCAGCGTCGTGTTGTAGCCGCGTTCGGTCTCAAGAGGGATGCGGTCGCCGATCGTCTTTGCAAGGCGGTGCGACCAGGCACCTGCCGCAACGACGACCTGTTTCGCCATCCAGGCTCTACCGGAAGCTTCGATCTGAACACTGTCTTCACTTGGCTTCAGACCTGATACGTCAGCGCTTTCGATCCGTCCGCCCCGCTGCAGGAAGACAGACGTCAGATGCGCCAGCCAGCGGGCGGGATCACAAGTGTTGGTCCAGTCCGGCGTGAAGGCGGCATGAGTGAAGCGACGGTCAAGACCCGGCTGAATGGCGGCTACTGCATCCGGGCTCTCAAGCAGTTCGAAGCGGATGCCATGTTGCTTGCGCAGCTCCCAGCCGGGCAGGCTGGCACGGAATTCCGCTTCGCCTTCATAAAGCTGCAGCTGCCCTTCGGCCTGGATCAGGGAGGCTGCCCCGGTGTCCGAAACCTGCCGGGCAAGCGCCTCCTGCGCCAGCTTCATCAAGGCGGCCTGTGCCGACATCGACGCCTTGTAGCGATCCGGCCAGCTTGCCCGCCAGAACCGCAACATCCAGGGTGCGATCTTGAGGGCATAGGCGGGCGGAACGGAGAGCGGACCCAGCGGATCGAGCAACCATTTCGGTGCCTTGCGCATGATGCCGGGCGTTGCCAGCGGAACGATATCGGTAAAGGCGAAAGCTCCGGCGTTCATCTCCGATGCGCGTGCCGTTTCCGCCTGCCGATCCAGCACAAGCACCTGCCGCCCCCTTGCCTGCAGGGCAAGCGCGGAACTGATGCCGATGATGCCGGCGCCGATCACGATGATATCCTGGACGGTCTCGTCCGCCATTTTCAAAGTCTTTCAAAAAGGCCTGCGAGGCAGGGCGAAGTGCCCCGCAGGCAGTTTGCTGCCCGTTGGCCACACTTTAGGGGAGCGTGTAGGCAGTCTTGACCGATGTGTAGAATTCAGCGGCGTAACTGCCTTGCTCTCGCGAGCCGAAGCTGGAGCCTTTGGTGCCGCCAAAAGGCACGTGATAATCGACACCTGCCGTCGGCAGATTGACCATCACCATGCCGGCCTCGGCATTGGCCTTGAAGTGGCTGGCATGTTTCAGCGACGTGGTACAGATACCAGCGCTCAACCCGAATTCCGTATCGTTGGCGACAGCCAGCGCTTCCTCGTAATCCTTCACACGAATAACGGATGCGACCGGGCCGAAGACCTCTTCGGTGTTGATCCGCATGGCGTTGTCGGTTTCGCTGACCAGGGCCGGCGCCATGTAGAAACCTTCCGTGTCGCGGTTAAGCCGTTCCCCACCCTGCACCTTGCCGCCTTGCTTTGCCGCGATATCGACATAGGAAAGGTTCTGCTGCAGTTGCCGCTCATCGACCACCGGCCCCATCTGCACGCCATCTTCCAGGGCGTTGCCGACCTTCAGCGCCTGCATGCGCTCGGCAAGGGCTTCGACGAACCGGTCGTGAATGCCCTCGGTCACGACCAGCCGCGAGCTTGCCGTGCAGCGCTGACCGGTCGAGAAGAAGGCACCGTTGAGCGAAGCCTCGACGGCGATGGCAAGGTCGGCATCGTCCAGAACCACCATCGGGTTCTTGCCGCCCATTTCCAGCTGCACCTTCTTCAGGTGCTGACCACAGGCCGCCGCGATTCCCCGCCCCGTCGGCACCGAGCCGGTAAAGGAAATCGCCTTCACCTTCGCACTTTCCACCAGGCGCGGACCGATCTGCGAGCCACGTCCCATCACGAGGTTGACCACGCCTTCCGGCAAGCCGGACCGGGACAGGATCTCGATGAGCGCATGCGCGCAACCCGGCACCAGCTCAGCCGGTTTCAAGATGACTGCGTTGCCGTAGCAAAGTGCCGGAGCGATCTTCCAGGCAGGGATCGCAATCGGGAAGTTCCAAGGTGTAATCAGCCCGACAACCCCGATCGGAAACCGGGAGACGTCAACTTCGATACCGGGCCTGACGGATGCCAGTCTGTCGCCAGCGAGGCGCAATGCTTCGCCGGCAAAGAATTTGAAAATCTGCCCGGCGCGCGCCACCTCGCCAATACCTTCCGGCAGTGTCTTGCCTTCCTCACGCGAAAGCAGACGGCCTAATTCGGCCTTGCGAGCCAGAAGTTCCATCCCGACGAAATCCAGCACATCAAAACGCTGTTGCGGCGTCGACGCCGCCCAGCCGGGAGCTGCCTGATGCGCTGCATCGATGGCCTGGTCCAGCTGATCGACACCGGCCTTCGCCGCGTAGCCGAGGATATCGCTGATATCGGACGGGTTGACGTTGGGCGTGCTGTCGGTTGTTTCGAGCCACTGCCCGCCGACAAAATTCCTGTAATCCATGACTTGGCTTATCCGGGGCTTAAAGGCGTATCCCTGCGCGGTAGGGGTCCGCCGGATTGAAAATCAGGTTGGCATCGGACGTGACGAAGGCCTGTCCGGTGATGGTCGGAATAACGCCGCCGCCCGGGCCGGGCTGGTAGCTGATCTTGTAGGTGCTGCCGATGACGCTTTCCTGCAGATAGTGCTCACCCGGTGCCAGCGCACCATCGGCGGCAAGGCAGGCCAGCTTGGCCGAACAGCCTGTTCCGCAGGGCGAGCGGTCATACGCACCACCCGGGCACAGCACGAAGTTGCGGCTTTGAGCGGACGGGTCTTCGGCCGGCCCGAACAGCTCGATATGGTCGATCCAGGCACCGTCCTTACCGGTAACACCGGCCTTTTCCAGCGCATCGCGGATCTTCAGCGTGAGGTCGGTCAGCGGGCGGATATTGGCACCCGTCAGGGCAACCGGGCTGTTCTTGACCAGGAAGAACCAGTTGCCGCCCCAGGCGACATCACCGGTGACCGGACCAATGCCTTCGACCTCGACCGTGACATCCTTCGCCAGCCGGTAGCTCTCGATGTTGACCACCGACACCGTGTTGGCGTCGATCAGATCGATCTCGACCACGCCCACCGGCGTTTCGAACTTGTGCCGTCCCGGCCCGATCCGGCCGAGGTGCGCCAGGGTGACACCAAGGCCGATGGTGGCGTGGCCGCACATGCCAAGGTTCTGCAGGTTGTTGAAGTAGATCACGCCGGCAACACAATCCGGATCGGACGGCGGCACCAGCAGCGCACCGATAATGGCATCGTGACCACGCGGTTCCAGAACGACCGAAGCGCAGAAATCGAGATGCTCGGCTTCCAGCCGGCCGGCGCGTTCCGCCAGTGTCCCCGATCCGAGATCGGGGCCACCATCGAGCACGACGCGGGTCGGTTCACCCGCGGTATGGCTGTCGATTACGCGCATTCGGCGATCACGCCGCCCTGCGTGCTCCAGTCGGCGTACCAGGTCTTGAACAGCTTGTACTGCGCTTCGACATAGTTGCGCTGCGCATCGTTGAGGGCATCGGTTTCGTTGAAGTGCAGCGTGTATTCGGTGTCGCCGTTCAACACCATCAGGTGCTTGTAGTAGAGCACCAGGTCCGGACCTTCATCGAAACTGGACAGAACAGCCAGCGCCTCTTCCAGTTCCTTTGCCCGCAGGCGCGCTTCCGCATGACCTTCTGCGGCCTTCTTGCAAAGCGTCACCAGATGCAGGACTTCCTTGGGAATGGCATTGCCGATACCGGTGATCGCGCCGGTCGCACCACAGTTGATGAAGCCGTGATAGACGGCGGTGTCGACACCGACCATCAGCGTCACCTGGTCGTCCTGCGAAGTGATGTTTTCAGCCGCATAGCGCAAGTCCGCAAGGCCGCCGAATTCCTTGAAGCCGATCAGGTTCGGGAATTCCCGGCGCAGGTCGAAGAACAGGTCGGCGCGGGTGGCGAAACCGTAATAGGGGCTGTTGTAGATCACCGCCGGCAGGTTCGGAGCCGCTTTCAGGATATCGCTGAAATGGTTGCGCTGCGCTGACACGGAAATGCCGCGAGACAGAACGCGCGGGATAACCATGAGACCATGCGCGCCAACCTTTGCCGCATGGGCGGCATGGGCAACGGCAGATTTGGTGTTGACCGCACCGGTTCCAACGACCACCGGTACATCCGCCTTCACCAGACGCTCGACGCCTTCCATGCGCTGCTCGTCCGTCAGGAGAGGCCAGTCGCCCATGGAGCCGCAATAGACGACGGCGGACATGCCGGCTTCGATCAGTTCCTTGCCCTTCTTCACGAGGGCGTCGAAATCGGGCGAACGGTCGGCCTTGCACGGGGTCATCAGGGCAGGCATGCAGCCGGAAAAGATATTGGACGTCATCATTCACTCCTGGATGGGTCAGGCCTGTCGGTTGGCTCCCACGTGCGAAGCACGGGCCTTGAGGCCTGACGGTAAGGTCTAGTTGCGCCGGGTCAGCGCACGTTAGCAAGAAATTTTCGGGTGTTCTCGGATTCAGGCTGACCGAAGATCTGGGCCGGCGGGCCGATCTCCTCCATTACGCCCTTGTGGAAGAAGGCGACCCGGTCGGAGACGTCCCGGGCAAAGCCCATTTCGTGGGTAACGCAGATCATCGTCATGCCTTCCTCGGCCAGCAGGCGCATCGTGTCCAGCACTTCGCCGACCAGCTCCGGATCGAGAGCGGATGTCGCCTCGTCGAAGAGCATGTAGGTTGGCTCCATGGCCAGTGCCCGCGCAATCGCGAGACGCTGCTGCTGCCCGCCCGACAGATTGTTCGGATACACCTTCAGCTTGTCCGCAAGGCCGACATGACGAAGCTGCTTCTCCGCAATCGCCTCGGCTTCCGCCTTCGATTTGCCTTTCACGATCCTCGGCGCCAGTGCAACATTTTCCAACGCGGTCAGATGCGGAAAGCTGTTCCATTGCTGGAACACCATGCCGAGCTTCTGGCGCAGCTTGTTGATGTCCGTCGCCTTGGCGTGAACGTCGGTGCCGTCGACCACCACCGATCCCTTCTGGATCGGCTCCAGACCGTTGATGCAATAAAGCAGTGTCGACTTGCCCGACCCGGACGCGCCGATGACGGAAAGCACTTCGCCCTTTTCGACATCAAGGTCGATGCCCTTGAGCACCTGAAGAGTGCCGAAATATTTCTCAAGGCCGCGTATCTCGATCATTGGGCCCACCTTTTTTCCAGTTTTGCGGCATAGCGCGAGATCGGGAAGGACAGCGCGAAGTAGAACGCGCCGGCGAGGGAGAGGATCAGGAAGGGTTCCTGTGTCCGCGTGATCAGGATCTGGCTGGCCTTGAGCAGCTCGACATAGCCGAGCACGGACACCAGCGCGGAATCCTTCATGACGCCGAGCGCAACACCGACCCAGGCCGGAAAGACGGCCCGCCCGCCGATGGGCAACACCACGTAGCGCATGTCCTGCCAGTAGCTGAGCCCCAGCGAACGCGCCGCCCGGCGCATCGGCTTGCCGACAGCCTCGATGCCGCCGCGGGCAACGTTGGCTACCAGAGAAGCGGTGTAGGCGGTCAGGATCACCACGCCCGACGCAAACGGATCGAAATCCAGACCGACGATGGGCGCAAAATTGTAGAACAGCACAAGCTGGATAATCAGCGGCACGGAGCGGAACACATCCAGCACCGGCCCCAGCAGCAGCGTCGCCGCCAGCCGGCCCTCGTAAAGCATCCAGCCGAACAGACCCCCGAGCACGGTCCCGATGGTAATCGACACAGCCGAGATCCAGAGGGTCCGGAGTGCAGCTCCACCGAGGAACCAGAAATCGTGAATGTTGAAGCCTGAAAAGAAGCTGATGGATTCTTTCATGTCAGCCCTCTCAGTACCGGAACAGGCGCATGGCAAGGAGCCGGGACGCCGCCAGGATGAATTTGACGATCACGTAGTAGATGACGGCCGTGACTGCGAAATATTCGAAGATGCGGAAGGTGCGGCTGGCGAAGAACTGGGTCTCGCCTGACAATTCGCGGAACCCAACCAGCATGCCAAGTGAAGACATCAACACCGCCCAGACCATCTGGTTGGTGACCGGGTGATAGACGATGCGAAAAACCTGCGGGATGACGATGCGGGTATAGGCCTGCCAGGAGGTCATTCCCAACGACCGTGCCGCCCGCAGCTGCGTCTCGGGCACAGCCTGAAAGCCGCCGCGAAAGTTCTCCGCCAGATAGCCGGCACAGTTGAAGCTGAGCCCGGCAAGTACGATGAAAAACGGCGTCAGGTGAATGCCGAAGGCGCCGAGCCCGAAACCGAAGAAGAACAGCTGGAACAGCGCAGGCGTATTGCGCGCCAGTTCCACCCACGTTGTCGCAAGCCAGTAGAGCGGCCCCTTCAGCTTCAGCCGGATCAGCGCCAGCGCAAGACCGACCACGATGCCGATCACCATCGACAGGGTCGCGACTTCAAGCGTCAGCAACCCGGCCTCCAGCAGATCGGGCAGGCTTTTCAGCACCGGCCGCCAATGGAAATTATAGTCGAACATTTGTTACGAATTGCTCCGGCTATCCCGCCTTATCGGGGCAAGGCATACGCATTCGTGAGATCCCGTCAGACAAGAGCACTGCCGAGGTTGGTATTCCGGGTGTCTCCCCGGACAAGCGCAGCGCAGGTCCGAGGGCTACTCTTGGTGAAACTTGCTGAAGCCGCGGATCTCTTCGCCGAGGATCAGCACACGCTTCAAACTTTCCGGGGGTGAGTGAGCCCCGGGTCTCCCTTAGGTCGCCCGGGGTGGCACTGTATTTGTTGCAAGTTGCAGGTGACCCCGCGCTCATCCGAGGAGGATAGGATCACCCGTCAAGGCTTCACCCTCAGTACATCACGCCCGGGATACGCAGTTCCGGAGCTTCCCCACCGACATATTTGCCCCACAGCTCGGCATAGCGGCCGGAGCGAACCTGATGGGTAACGAAGAGGTTGAGGAAGTTCAGCCAGGTCACGTCTTCGCGCTTGGCGACAACGGAAGTGTAATCCGTGGTCCAAGGCATGCGCGGGCCGGACTCCAGCGTTTCATACTGGTCGGTGACCGGCTTGACGGCGGTGTTGGTGGTTAGGCCGATATCGGCTTTGCCCTGGGCAACAGCAAGAAACACTTCGTTTTCGGACTGATAGCCCTGGTAGAGATGCTCTTCGCCCCATTCGGCCGCAATCTTGAGCCACTCCTGCTCCGGCACGGTGCCGATGGCAGCAGCAACGCGCTTGCCGCGGATATCTTCAAAAGAGCTGATCCCGCTTTCCGTGTTGACGACGCCCTGCGCGTAATAGATCGCGTAAGGAATGGTGAAACCAACGGTACGGGCACGGGCGAGACTGTCAGAAGTTGCGCCGAACACCACATCCGCGCGGCCGGTCACGATCACCGGCAGGCGCTCGGCCCAGGTTACCGGATAGATGATCGGCTCGACTTCAAGCGCTGCGGCGAGGTCATTGCAATATTCCACGTCGAAACCGGCCGGCTCGTTATTCTCGTCCCGATAGCCGATCGGAGGAAAGTCCAGCACGACGCCGCATTTCAGCTGACCGCGATCGACAACATCGTCCAGCGTGTCGGCTTTGACCGGCAGCGCGGCGGCAAGTGAAAGGGCTGCGGCAGCCACGAATTTCCTGATCATGAGTTCCCCTCTTCCTTCTGAAGCATTCTGGCCCCGGTGCTTGCACGCTCCGGGTTTTTTCTTGCCCGGTCGGCGGGTTTCCCGCTCGATCCGGACCAGGTCCTTGCCCGACAGCCTCCCGAGCTGTCGGGGTATTCCGGCTCAGCCGCCGGACGGCAGATGCGCCTCCCGTCGGTCTTCGCTCATCGTGCGCCGGGCCTTACAGCCTTCGGTGCACCGCACCCGGACCTCGCAGCACCAGCTGTTCCGTCAACTGCTGCCTGCTGCGTTCCCTTGGGCTCGAGATTGATAAACCAGATTGGATCCAATATTCAATATAAAATATTCGAAATCATTTTCACTTCACCAATCAAGGGCGATCCCGTAAAAGGTGGCTTCAGGGAGAATTGGTCCTATGAAACTGAAAACGATGGATATTTCCGCGACTGCTTCGGCATCGTCGATTGTGTTCGACGCGCTGCGGAAAGCCATTATCGAGGGCCAGCTTGAAGAAGGCGAACCTCTCCGCCAGGACGAAATCGCCCGCCTGTTCAACACCAGCCGCATTCCGGTGCGCGAAGCGATCTCCCGCCTGGAGGAACAGGGCCTCGTCAAGACGCAGCGCTACAAGGGGGCTGTCGTCGCCGGTCTGTCACCCAGGGAAACGGCGGAAATCTTTGACCTGCGTGCGCTGGTCGAACCGGAAATCATTCGCAATGCCGTGCCGCTGATGTCGAAGGAGCTGCTGGCAGACGCAAGGCAAAAATGCGCGGCGTTCTCCTCGGCCACCGATCCGATGGCCTATGGCGACCTCAACCGCGATTTTCACGAAACACTCTACAGCGCCAGCGATCTGAAGTTTTTTCAGGAGATTGCCGACAACGCCATCGACCGGGTGGAACGACAGATCCGGGCCCAGCTGGTCATGTCCAACGGCATGGAACGGGCGGGACGCGAACATTTCGCCATCCTGGAAGCCTGCGAAAAAGGCGACGCGAACCTCGCCTCCAACCTCACCCGGGAACACATCCACGGGGCCAAGGCTTCACTCTTGAAGCATCTGCCGGAGGCCTGAAGCCGCCCGGCTCTTCCTTAAACGCGATTGATCGACTGAACGGTGCCGGCTTCGTCAATGACGCAAACGGCCTGCCCGCCATCGAAGGTCAGGTTGACCTGATAGGCGTTTTCGCCCGAAGGCATGGAGCTGACGGGCAGAACATTGCCGCCGGTAACCTGCAGCTCTTCGGCGGCCTTCGAGGCACAAAGCAGTTGCAGGTCGGTTGGTGCGGTTTCGCCTGACGAACGCACGGCACCGGCGGTCGGTGTCTGGTTGGAGCTGGTGTTGCAACCCGCGACGACGGAAAGACAAAGCCCGGCAGCCAGTCCCGCAGCAAGCCTGTTCGATACCCTGATGTTCATTTCAAGTTTCTCCCACCCTTCACCGACAGGTCTCAGACGCCCTTGTAAAGCGCAGCCCCCTGCATCAGCACAATCACCTTCGCGCCAACTTCCACGCGGCTGTAAAGGTCCGCGACATCCTCGTTGTTCAGGCGAATACAGCCCGATGAGATATTGAGACCGATCGTCCAGGGCTGGTTGGTGCCATGGATGCGGTAGATGGAATCCTTGTTGCCGATATAAAGATACATCGCACGGGCGCCGAGCGGATTGTCGGGCCCGCCTGGCATGCCGCCCGCCCACTGGGCGGATTCAGGATCACGGGCAATCATTTCCGGTGGCGGTGTCCAGGTCGGCCATTCCTGCATGCGCCCGATCTTGACGATGCCGGCCCAGCCGAAGCCGTCGCGGCCCACGCCAATCCCGTATCGGATCGCCTGAAAGTTGGGCTGAACCAGGTAAAGGAAGTGCCGGTCTCCATCGATGATGATGGTGCCGGGCTTTTCAGCCGTGCGGAACGGAACCACCTGCCGCCGGAATTCTTCAGGCGACTGGCCATGCCGGTTATAGAATTTCGCCGCCGCGCGCGGGGTGTAGTCCACCCATTTGCGTGTCGTCGGATCGTAGATCTGCGTCTGGAAGGATTGTGCCAGCGCCACGCCGGCAAAGGCCAGCACCGCAATGGCCGGCACCCAGTTCAAGACAGTGCGAAATGCGCTCGGCAGCCTGATCATTTGGTCCACTCCCCGATCCTGTCCGCATTCGCGGCAATCCAGTCCCTTGCAACATCTTCTGCCGGTTTGCCCTCGACAACGACGGCATAGCTCATCCCGGTCACATCGGCCGGTGTCAGTTCCATGGCTGACAGGAACGAAGCCACTTCGGGCATGCCGCTTTCAAGGGAAGTCGCAAACGCAATCTTGAAACTGGAAGCGTCCCAGGCAGTGTCGGCGTGTGACTTTTCCAGCCAGTCGTTGTCCTGGGCGCGGGTGACGATTGTCCAGCGCGCCGGGTCGTACGCTGGCTCTTCCAGCTTCACGATGTCATGAAGCTCAAAAACATGGTGCGGCCCGTAGCAATAGAAGACCACGGGCTTGCCGAAGGACACGGCCGCATCAACGGCGGCCATGGCGACATCTTCCGGCATTTCCAGCAGCGTCATTGTCTGGTCGTAGCCGTAGGAATGCGCCCTGATCTTTTCGATCTCCGTTGACGACCAGCTCGGGGCGCCAATCCAGATCTCGCCCTTGCCGTCGCCGTCACTGTCGAATTGCGCGGCCATCTCGGGCTTCACGAGGTCGGCGACCGCCTTGATGCCGGTTTGTTCAACCGTTGCGCGTGTCGCGCAGATATTCTGCGTCGCGGCGACGCTCTTGGGGCTGAGCGACAGAACATGCTTTTCCTCGCTCAACCGCCCTGCCATTGCAGACAGGTTGGGGAACCAGACTTCCGGATGTACCTGGACCTCGCCCCGGCCTATATCGGAGAGAATCGTCAGGGTGCCTCGATCACGCAGTTCCGTCTCTACACCGAGGCGGTCTTTGAGAATATCATCGATGATGTAGGCGGTGACCTGAGCCGAGGGCCAGGCGGGCACGCCGATCACAACGGCATCGGCCCTGGCAGACGTGACGGCGGCGACCGCCATGATCGAGGACATGAGAACAGAACGCCACACAGCCAGTACTCCCTACACACCTTGGCCCCTACCTTAAACACTGCGACAATTCTGACGCAACGGCAAATAGCAGAAACAATTATTTCCAGTGCCTTGCAGGTTTCGATACCGGCATTCATTCCTGCTGTACGGAAGCTGGGAGAAGGAGCGCTTGGCGATCGTTATTCCAGTTCAACGTCTTCCCGGTAGTCCGGCAGCCAGCACGGCCAATCCAGCTCGCTCTCGATCCTGTAGCGCAGGGCGTCGGCGGCATCCGGTTCGCCATGCGTGATGTAGGTCATCTTTGGCGGCCGCTCGAAGTTTCCCAGCCACCGCATGATTTCGTCCGCATCCGCATGCGCTGACAGCATGTGCAGGTTGCCGACCTCAGCCCGGATCGGCACGTCGGAGCCATGGATCCGGACACTTGCCACACCGGACGTGATCGCCGCGCCTCTCGTCCCCCCCGCCTGAAAGCCCGCGAACAGGATCATGTTGCGATGGTCGGGCGCATAGTGTTTCAGGTGATGCAGCACCCGGCCGCCGGTCGCCATGCCGCTGGCCGAAACGATGACCTTGGGCATGCGATTGCGATCGAGATCCTTGGATTCTTCCACATCGGCCACATAATGCGCCGCCCCGTTGGACCAGTCGCATTCTTCCGCCGTCAACCGGTGGTCGTCCGGGTGTTTGCCATAGATGTTGGAGGCGCTGACGGCCATGGGACTGTCGAGAAAGATCGGCAGGTCGGGAATTCGGCCTTCTTCCTTCAGGCTCTGTATATGGAACAGCAGTGATTGCGCCCGGCCGACCGCAAAGGAGGGGATGACAACGGTGCCACCGCGCCGTGCGGTCTTGGTAATGGCTTCGGCCAGGATGTCCTCGGCATCAAGGTTTTCGTGCCGGCGGTTGCCATAGGTGGATTCGACCAGCAGGTAATCCGCCTCGCGGATCGGCGACGGATCGAACATCGTCGCATCACCGTAGCGCCCGAGGTCTCCGGAAAAGACGATCCTTGTGCCACCCCAGGTCAGCTCCACAATCGCCGCCCCCAGGATATGCCCGGCCTTGCGGAAGGTAACGCTGAAAGCGCCCAGCATTTCATGCACGTCATCGAAGTCCACTGGCCGGAACCGGTCCAGCGACACTTCCGCATCCTTTTTCGTGTAGAGCGGCAGGGCCGGACGGTGCTTCGAGAACCCGTGACGGTTGGCGAATTCCGCGTCCTTCTCCTGCAAGAACCCACTGTCCGGCAGGAGGATCGCGCACAGATCCCGCGTCGCCCTTGTGCAGACAACCGGGCCCTTGAAGCCGTTGCGAACCAGGAGGGGCAGATAGCCGGAGTGATCCAGATGGGCATGTGTCAGGATGACCGCGTCGATTGTTTTCGGATCGACAGGCAAAGGCGCCCAGTTCTTGAGCCGCAATTGCTTGTAACCCTGGAACAGGCCGCAATCGACCAGCACACGCGTGCCGTCTTTCTCCAGCAGATATTTCGAACCTGTAACAGTGCCGACGCCTCCGAGAAAAGTCAGTTTCACGCTCATTGCGCTGCATCCTCCCGATCGTCTGCACAAAGTTTCAGCCAAAACGACATCACCTGCCCGCGCATTCCGGGAAGGCATCTGAATTCAGACATGGAATCAGGAACTTGCGCAAGCCTCCCTTTTGTCACGCAGACTTCGAAACATCGCATCGCAGCAGTATTTTTCCCGCGGAAGGCTGCCGTTTCTCATCGTAAAAGCCTGTCGAAACACGTGCACGCATTGAAAGATGCTGCATTGCAGCATATCTTAGTCTTCCGATGCACCGGCAGGCCGTAAAATGGTTTACCGCCGAAATCCGCTCACCAGCGGCCGGGCACGAAACTCAAGCAAAAAATATCACGAGGAAACGTTTCGGGGCTGGACACTACTTCGTGGAAAGGAACCCGGACCTTGAAACATACTGTTTCACATAGCGCCAAAGGAGCGCGCAGGACACGTGTGAACCTGGCGCTCCAGGGTGGCGGTGCCCATGGCGCCTTCACCTGGGGCGTATTGGACCGTCTCCTGGAGGAAGAGACACTCGAGATCAACGCCCTTTCGGGCACATCCGCCGGCGCGATGAATGCGGCGGCTCTGCTGACCGGCCTAATGAAAGGCGGGCGCGAAGAAGCGCGAACGTCACTGGAGGGCTTCTGGAAAACGGTTTCCAAACGAAGCCGGTTTACCCCCTTCAACATGACGACATCGAGAGCAGTGCTCGGTGGATTGGGAATAGATTTCGAAAGCCTGCCGTTTCTTTTCGGCGCGGGAATGAACTTCCTGTCGCCCTACGATCTCAACCCGGCAGGCTTCAACCCTTTACGGGAAATCATAGACGAAACGATCGACATCGACGCCATTGCCCACTCGGCCATACCGCTGCATGTGACTGCGACCCATGTCGGTTCGGGTGAAGCGCGCATCTTTTCCAACGGCGCCGTCAGCACCGATGTGCTTCTGGCATCCGCCTGTCTCCCGTCCCTCTTTCACGCGGTCGAAATCGACGGCGAGCATTACTGGGACGGCGGCTATACCGGCAACCCCAGCCTGATGCCTCTGGTTCTGGAGCCGGGTGATGCGGATCTGTTGCTGGTCCAGACGAGCCCCACCGAACGAGCTGCCCTGCCGCAGGATGCCCAGCAGATCGCCGCGCGCGAAAAGGAGATCTCCTTCAATGCGCCTTTGATCAAGGAACTGCGGTTGCTGGCGGAATTGCAACATCAAGCTGGCGCTGGCACACAGTCGCCCCGGCAAGGTTTCCTGCCGAGCCTGACAGGCCTCAACGCCAATCGTGCCGCCAGCCCGGTTTCCAATCCGGTCGCCAACCTGCGGATCCACCGGATTGCAGGTGCCGGCATGAATGGCCGCAGCGGTCAATCCAAACTCAACTCCACCTGGCCGTTCCTGGAGGAACTGCGCGAGGAAGGCCGCACTGCTGCCGATGAGTTTCTTGAAAAGAACCGTGCAGAACTTGGTCAGCGGTCGACGCTGGATCTCGGTCACTGGCTGCAAAGAGCCGATCCCGCCCCTCTTCGCAAGGCCAAGGCATCCTGATGCATCCCTCCTGAACGGTCAGCGTGGCAGCAGGCCGTTCAGGATGAGCTGGATCGTGTGATTGAGGTAGGTGCGAATATCCGACAGGCCCGTGATCATGTCGGGTGTCTTCGGGCGGAACAGCCGAGCCGCAATGAGGACATCCAGAAGATACTTTGCCGTGTCGCGCGAAGACTGGACCACGATCCGGCCTTTTGCGACCTCGTCCTCCACCCAGGCAGTCACCACATCATGCAGTTCGCTGCCGCAGTGTTTCCTCAAAAGCATGCCCAGCTCTTCGTTCGCGACCGCCTCCACATAGAACAGACGCATTTCGGCAGCCTGCTGATTGTGTTTTTCATCGCTCTGGTCAACCTTGAAGACCGCCCTCAGAGCTTCTTCAAGGGTTTCGGCCTTTCGGCCTGCCGGCACATCAAGAAGATTGGCACGGTGGCGTATCGCGAGTTCCGCGAAGAGCTCGATTTTCGACGGAAACAACTCGTAAAGCGTCCGCTTGGAAATCCCGGCATTCTTGGCGACCAGTGCCATGGTCGTGCCGTTGTAGGAATGCTTCTGGAACGTGCCGAAGGCGACCTCGACAACGCGCGCCTTCAGCGTCGCCTCGTCATGAACCTTCTGCCGTCCGCGTTGCCGCTGCTCGTTACAGTCATCAAGTCCGCCTGGACAGGAACCCATTTGCACAATTTTTGTTCTTGAAGAGCTCATTTTGTCTCCTCCCCGTTACGAACTGATACCGAAATTCGATTGACGAGGGAACCTTGAAGCGAATAATGGTACCCGAGAGTTTTCTAATACTCCACAGCATTCGCTTCCAAAGAGGTTCCTCCCGGAAATGACGTGTACCCCTCTCGGTTCGAGCACTGCGTACCTGTGCTCTACGAAGAAGCCGTTCCGTGCTTTTCTCATCGCTTTCCTGATTTCCACCAGCCTGGGGTCCGGCATTGCTCAGGCCCAGCAGATGCGAGGCGCCGCGCCCAAACCGGAAGTCGGCGTTGTCGAACTTGAGCCCGAGTCGGTCGCGATCACGGCCAAGCTTTCGGGCAGGATCGCAGCGTCCCTGGATGCGGAAGTCCGGCCCGAGGTCGGCGGCATCATCAAGGAACGCCTGTTCAAGGAAGGCACGGAGGTCACCGCCGGAGACGTGCTCTACCGGATCGAGGACGATCTCTACAAGGCAGCACACGACAGCGCCCAGGCAGCTCTCCAGAAAGCCGAAGCCGCCCTGCCGAGCGCCCAGACCAAGGTTGAGCGCTACGAGGAACTGATCACGCAGAACGCCGTGGCCAAGCAGGAGCTGGACGACGCCAAGGCGGCGCTCGCCCAGGCAAAGGCGGACATCGCCTCCGCAAAGGCCAGCGTGCAGACTGCGAGGATCAATCTCGACAACACCGTCATCAAGGCACCGATTTCGGGTCGCATCGAAGCCTCGACGCTGAACGTCGGCGCATTGGTGACCGCCAGCCAGTCGGCCCCGCTGACCATCATCCGTCAGCTTGACCCGATCAATGTCGACGTCACCCAGTCGAGCACCAACCTGCTGAAGCTGCGAAAGGCCGTGCGCGAAGGCCGGATCAAGTTGTCCGGCGATAACGTGCAGGTGCGCCTGCTGCTGGAAACAGGGGAGGAATACTCCGAAACCGGCAAGCTGGAATTTTCGGAAGCCCACGTTGACCCGACAACCGGCACCTACACGCTGCGCGCCGAATTCCCGAACCCCGATCGTTTGCTCCTGCCGGGCATGTACGTCCAGGCCATCGTCGAGGAAGGCATTGCGCAGAACTCGTTCCTCGTGCCGCAGCGCGCCGTATCGCGCAACGCCAGAGGCGAACCGACGGCATTGTTCCTCGACCAGGACGGCAAGGTGGAAGAGCGCGTCCTGAGGGTCGAAGGCGACATCGGCAATAACTGGCTGGTCAACGAAGGCATCTCGGAGGGAGACCGGGTCATCGTTGAAGGCTCGCTGTTCGTGCGGGCCGGCCAGGAGGCAACAGGCACTCTGGTGACCATCGACGAAGCGACGGGGGAGGTGGAAAGCCGCGGTGAGGCGGTGTCGAACACAAGTGAGACCTCCGACTGATGTCAGCTTTCTTCATCGACAGGCCGATCTTTGCCTGGGTCATTGCCATTGTCACGATGCTGGCAGGCGCACTGGCCATCACGACCCTTTCCGTTTCGCAATATCCGCAAATTGCACCGACCACCGTCAACATCAGCGCCAATTATCCGGGCGCCGATGCGGCGACGGTCGAAAACTCGATTACCAAGGTGATCGAACAGGGCATGTCGGGGATCGATTACCTGGACTACATGACCGCGACGTCTTCGAACTCCGGTTCAGCCCAGATTTCGCTGACGTTCTCCTCCAAGGCGGATCCGGACGTTGCCCAGATGCAGGTGCAGAACAAGCTGCAGCTCGTCTCCAGCCAGCTGCCGCAGATCGTCCAGAACACGGGCATCACCGTCACCAAGTCGACTTCCGGCTTTCTGATGGTGCTCGGCTTCGTTTCGACGGACGGACGCCTGACTTCCACCGACATTGCCGACTATGTCGACAACACGCTCAACGACACGCTGAAACGCGTCGAGGGCGTCGGTGAAACCCGGCTGTTCGGCTCCGGCTATGCCATGCGCATCTGGCTCGACCCGACGAAATTGCTGAAATACAACCTGATGCCGAGCGATGTCAGTTCCGCAATCCAGGCCCAGAACACCCAGGTTTCCGCCGGCCAGCTTGGCGGTCTGCCGCAGGCCGAGGGTCAGCAGCTCAACGCGACCATCACCGCCTCCAGCCGCCTGCAGACTGCACAGCAGTTCCGCGACATCATTCTGAAGAGCTCCGAAGACGGCTCTGTCGTTCGCCTCAACGATGTCGCCCGGGTAGAAGTTGCCAACGAAAGCTACAGCACCTCTGCCTTCTACAACGGCATGCCGGCGTCCGGCCTTGCGGTCTCGCTTGCGACCGGTGCAAACGCCATCGACACCGCCCAACGGGTACGCGACACCATCGACCGGCTCTCCTCGACGCTGCCTGCCGGGGTCGATGTGGTCTATCCCTATGACACCACCCCCTTCGTGAAGCTCTCCATCGAGAAGGTGGTCCACACACTGCTGGAAGCAGTCGTGCTGGTGTTCCTGGTGATGTATCTCTTCCTGCAGAACCTGCGCGCGACCATCATTCCGACACTTGCCGTGCCCGTGGTTCTGCTCGGCACCTTCGGGGTGCTTGCGCTGTTCGGCTATTCGATCAACACGCTAACGATGTTCGCCATGGTGCTCGCCATCGGGCTATTGGTGGATGACGCCATCGTCGTGGTGGAAAACGTCGAACGCGTGATGGCGGAGGAAGGTTTGCCACCACGCGAGGCAACCCGCAAATCCATGAACGAGATCACCGGTGCCTTGATCGGCATTGCGGTGGTGCTGTCCGCCGTCTTCGTGCCGATGGCGTTTTTCGGCGGCTCCGTCGGGATCATTTACCGCCAGTTCTCGATCACCATCGTTTCGGCCATGGTGCTGTCGGTATTCGTTGCGCTCATCCTGACGCCTGCGCTGTGCGCCACCATGCTGAAGCAGGGTGACCACGGCCATAAGCGTGGTCCCTTCGCCTGGTTCAACAAGGGTTTCGACGCAAGCGCAAACGGCTACAGGGCGGCAAATGGTGGCATCCTGAAGCGTGGCAAGCGCTTCCTTGTGCTGTTCATCGCAATCGGCGTTGCCATGGGCTGGATGTTCAATCGCCTGCCAAGCTCCTTCCTGCCGCAGGAAGACCAGGGCATTCTGATTGCCATGGTCAACCTGCCCGTTGGCGCGACCCAGGGCCGGACACTGACCGTGCTCGACAAGGTACGCACCCACTTCATGGAGAACGAGCCGGATGCGGTCGACAGTGTCTTCACCGTCGCCGGCTTCGGTTTCGGCGGTCAGGGACAGAATGTCGGCCTCGCCTTCATCCGCATGAAGGACTTCACCGAGCGCGAAGACCCGCGGCTTGCCGCCCAGGCAGTTGCAGGCCGTGCCATGGGAGCCTTCTCGCAGTTCAAGGACGCCCGTGTGTTCGCCCTTGCCCCGCCTGCCATTCAGGGCATGGGCAACACCAACGGCTTTTCGTTCTACCTGCAGGACATCAATGGCGCCGGTCATGACCGGCTGATGGAAGTCCGCAACCAGTTGCTGGGCATGGCGGCACAATCCGGCAAACTGGCGGCGACACGGCCCAACGGCCAGGAAGACCAGCCACAGTTCAAGGTCGACATCGACACGCAGAAAGCGCGCCTGCTCGACCTCGGCATCCCGGACATCAACGACACCCTGTCGATTGCCTGGGGGTCCGACTACGTCAACGACTTCATGGACCGTGGCCGCATCAAGCCGGTGTATGTGCAGGCCGATGCCCCGTTCCGCATGCAGCCGTCCGATCTGGACCTGTGGCACGTGCGCAATTCCAATGGCGACATGGTGCCCTTCAGCGCTTTCGCCTCATCGCGCTGGACCTATGGTTCCCCGCGGCTCGAGCGCTTCAACGGCGCGTCGGCCGTGGAACTGCAGGGCCAGGCGGCTCCCGGCATCAGCTCGGGTGACGCGATGGCGGAAATCGATGCGCTCGTGGCCCAGCTTCCGGCAGGCTTCGTTCATGAATGGACCGGCCTTTCCTATCAGGAACGGCTTTCGGGCGATCAGGCCGCATCGCTGTATGCGATCTCGATCCTGATCGTGTTCCTGTGCCTTGCCGCCCTTTATGAAAGCTGGTCGATACCCTTCGCGGTGATGCTGTCGGTCCCAATCGGCGTCTTCGGCGCCCTGGCGGCGGCCCTGATTTTCGGGCAAACCAACGACGTCTACTTCAAGGTCGGCCTGCTGACGACCATCGGCCTGGCGGCGAAGAATGCCATCCTGATCGTGGAGTTCGCCATCGAACAACAACGACAGGGCAAGGACCTGCTGCAGGCGACACTGGACGCTGCTCGCCAGCGGCTCCGGCCGATCCTGATGACGTCCTTCGCCTTCATCCTGGGTGTGACGCCACTGGCGATTGCCACCGGGGCAGGTTCGGGTGCGCAGAACTCCATCGGCATCGGCGTCATGGGCGGCATGATCGCCTCCACCGTGCTCGGCATCTTCTTCGTGCCGCTTCTGTTCGTCACCGTGCGGCGCATCTTCAGCCGCAAGCAGACGAAGGAAGCAGCCCCCGACACTTCAGGCAGCAAAGCCCATTGAGAGAGTTTCGATGACCCTTTTCAAACCTGAGACCGGCTCTGCCTGCGCCGTCCCCTCTCAACGCCGCAAGACCTGGTTGCGGCTGGGTGCGGGCCTGATGGCGGCGACCCTGCTGGGTGCCTGTTCCGTCGGCCCCGACTACCAGCGCCCGGATGTCTCCGTGCCCGGCAAGTGGCGCAACACGACAGGCGAAACGCCTGCCTCCGTGCCGCAACTTGCCAACTGGTGGACGCAGCTGGGCGATGCCCAGCTCAACAGCCTGATCTCGCTCGCGGTTCAGAACAACCTGGATGTCCGCACAGCCAAGGCCAAGGTGCGTGAAGCTCGGGCCAGTTACAAACAGGCCTCCTCATCGCTCTTTCCGAGCCTTGACGGTGCGGCCGGCGTGACCCGCTCCAAATCGAGTGGGTCCGATAGCGTCGGCACGCTCTGGAACGGTGGTTTCGATGCCGCCTGGGAGATCGACATCTTCGGCGCCAACCGCCGAGCAAAGGAAGCAGCCAAATACGGTCTTGATGCTGCCGAGGAAGAGCTGCGGGCAAGCTTGCTGACCCTGATTGGTGACCTTGCCACCAACTATGTCGAAGCGCGCGGCTTTCAGCAGCGGCTGAAACTGGCGCAGGACACCGCGAAATCGCAGCAGTCCTCGGCCGATCTCATCCGCAAGCGGTTCCAGGCTGGTTCGTCCTCCGGTCTCGACGTTGCCAACGCGGAAGGTCAGGCGGCGTCGACAGAGGCCAATATTCCGGCCCTGAAGACAGCTCTTGCCGCTTCCATGCACCGGCTGAGCGTTTTGACCGGTCAACAGCCGACAGCCCTTACCGACCGGTTGCTGGCAAGCAGCCGGATTCCGACACCGAAACTGCCTATCCCTGTCGGGATTCCGGCAAGCATCCTGCTGACCCGCCCGGACGTTCGCCTGGCTGAACGCCAGCTTGCCGAGGCAACCGCGAAAATCGGTCAGGCAACGGCAGCGCGTTATCCCTCCGTCAGCCTGACAGGTTCCATCGGCACCGCCGCAGCCGACATTGGTGATCTCGGCAAGAATTCCTCGATCAGCTGGGCCTTCGGCCCGTCGCTGTCCGTGCCGATCTTCAATGCAGGCAAACTGGCGGCAGGCGTCGAGATTGCCGAAGCCCAGCGCGATCAGTATTTCCTCGCCTACCAGGCATCGGTGCTGACGGCACTGGAAGATGTTGAGAACGCTCTTGTCGGCTTCACCCAGGAACGCAAGCGTGTCGCTAGTCAGCGGCGTTCGGCGGAAAGCTACAAGTCGGCCGCCGAGCTTTCCAGATCGCTCTACCAGACCGGTGCCGCCAGCTTCCTCGATGCCCTCGACGCTGAACGCTCGACCTACTCCGCCGAAGACACGCTCATCCAGAGCCGTGTCCGCCTGACCACCTATTACATCGCCCTGCAAAAGGCGCTTGGCGGCGGCTGGACCGGCAAGGTTGAAACCGACAAGCCGGAAGTGGTCGACAAGAACACCGGCCCGCATTTGTCGGTTGCGTACTGACGCGACCTCGGCGCCACGTTTCGGACTGGGCAAAGGCTTGAAACCCTTGCTCAGTCCGTCTTGTTTTTGAAAGCCTGAAGCAAGTCGGCGACCAGCGGGTTCGGGAAGCGCCGGTGCAGCGTGACGGCGAAGAACTCCTCCTTGAGCCCTTCCAGCCTGCCCAGCTCGATCAGCCGTCCCGAAGCAAGCTCGTCTCTCACGACGATCGGCGGAATGACGGCAAGCCCCGCGTGCGCACGCGCAAGCAAGCGGATCATCGCCATGTCGTCGGCTTCCGCGGCAACTTTGGTGACGACGCCCAGTTGCTCGACCATCGCGTCGAAAGATGCCCTCAAGGCCGATTCCGGCGTTGGCAGGATCAGCGGCTGCGAATACAGAAGCTCCGGCAAGGGCAGCCCCGCCAGATCGACTGCGGTTGCGGGTCCGATCAGGCTGACCGGCTGTTCGGAAAGTCCATGTACGAGATAGGGACTGGAGGCATCCCGGGCTGGCACAAGGTTCGTCAGGACCACATCGATCGCCAATGCTTCCAGGGCCCTCAGAAGGTCTGCCTGAGCTCCGGAGCGCAGCACCACTTCGACGTCCGATCGTCCGATCAGGGGTTCCAGGAAGCCGATCTGGAAATTTCGCGAAAGCGTTGCAAGTGCCCCCACCCGCAAAGCCTTGCGCTCGGTGCCCGTGTTGCGCAGGGTCGCCGTCAGGTCCTCGGCGGTCCGAAAGATCGCTTCCGCGTGATCAAGGGCGATCCGCCCGGCCTCCGTCAGCACCAGACCACGTCCGCGTCGTTCAAACAGATCGTGTCCAAGGGAGGCTTCCAGCGTCTTGATCTGCGAGGATAGCGCCGACTGCGACAGGTTAAGCACCCTGGCAGCCCCCGTCAGTGTTCCATCCCGCGCAACTGCCCGGAAAAGCCGCAGATGATGAAGGTTCAGCACGAGAATACTTCCAAATTATAGAACGATTTCGATTATAATATGTAATTTTTTGCAAGAAAACGAGACGGTATATCCACGGCGTCTTTCAGCGTTCGTGAGGTTCCCATGCCGTACCTGTTCCCCCTGCCCCTTCTTGCGCCGGTGCTGTTGCTGGCTTCAGCGGCCGTTTCAACAATGTGTCCGGGCCGCCGCCCAGGGCTCTATCCCAAGGCTTCGGAAGCAAGTGCATTTATCGCCCTTGTGCTTGCCCTTGCCGGTCTGGTGCAGCTTCTGGTCTTGGGAGCAACGGAAGCAACCTTGTTCGAAGGTCCGTTTACGCTTGTTGTGCGGCTCGACCCCATCAGCGTGACGATGACCCTGTTGGTTGCCTTCATCGGCTGGGTGGTGATGCGTTACTCCCGGACCTACCTCGACGGCGAAACGCGAGAAGGGGCCTTCCACGGCTTGATGCTCACGGCACTTGCGGCCGTACTGGTGGTCGTCCAGTCGGGCAGCCTGTTCCTGCTTGTCCTCGGCTTTGCCGGGATCGGCCTCTGCCTGCGCAGGCTTTTGCTGTTTTACCCGCAGCGTGCCGCCGCCCAACGGGCCGCCACCAAATTCGCGCTTGTCTGGCATGCAGGTGACATCTCGCTGCTGCTGGCCGCCGGGCTGTTCATGGCAAGCGCCGGTACCGCACAGCTTGGACAGCTTTCTGAAACAGTCGGGCCTGATCTCTCCTTCGTCGAACATCTGGCTGTGGTGTTCCTGGTGTTGGCAGCCGTGCTGAAAACGGCCGCCTTCCCGCTGCACGGTTGGCTGACGGAAGTCATGGAGGCGCCGACCCCGGTTTCCGCCCTGCTTCATGCAGGCATCATCAACGCCGGCGGGTTTCTTCTAATCAGGACGGCAGATCTGGTTCAGGCCAGTCCTGGTGCCATGGGCACGCTCGTGGCTCTTGGTGGCCTGACCGCTCTCTTCGGGGCAGTGGTCATGCTGACCCAAAGCGCGGTGAAGACAGCCCTTGCCTGGTCAACGATTTCCCAGATGGGTTTCATGCTGCTGCAGTGTGGTCTCGGTCTTTGGCCACTCGCGCTGCTCCATGTGGTCGCGCACTCCCTCTACAAGGCCCATGCCTTCCTGTCCTCGGGTGGAGCGGTTCTGGCCGTGGCCAAGCTGCGGCGCCCCGGCCCGATCGCAATTCCCAGCGTTGCCAACGTGCTCCGGTCCTTCGCGATCGCCTTGTTTCTCTACGCGATAGTCTCCTTCGCCTTCTCGATGATCGCAGGCCCGAAGACCCCTCAGGCGCTTGCCATCGGAGCAATGCTCATCTTCGGCGTGGCCTATCTGGTGGCGCAAGGTCTTGCAGATGCGGCCCCCGCTGATCTGACGTATCGCACCTCGCTGGCCGCAGTCATCGTTGCCTTTGCCTATTTCGGCTTCCAGCAGGTTGCCAACCTTCTGTGGGGCGCAGCTCTGCCGCAGGCACCTGTCGCCGGCCCCCTCGAATGGGCACTGATCGTCCTGGCGGTGCTTTCCTTCGGCATCGTTGCCGTTGCGCAGACGCTTTTTCCGCTCTGGTCACACCACCCGTCGACCGCCGGCTTGCGCGTTCACATCGCCAACGGCCTTTACCTCAACGCCCTCCTCGACCGTTTCATCGGCGGATACCGGGTTGCGAACTCCAAGTAAGACGAGGCACTTCAGATGTTTATCAAGCACACCCAATTCAGCTCTCTACGGGTTTCGAGCATCCTCGAGGCAGGCACGTCAGCCATACGGGCCATCCCGCCCGCTTTTCCGCTGGACGCAACCGTTGCCGTCAATCCCTTCCTCGGCCAGGTTGGGGAAGGCCTCGCGGAAGCATCCGCGCGCCTTGCCAGAACGAGCGGCATCAGCCTGACCCGGCCCAGAAGCAGCTACGGCACCGAGATCGCCTGTGGCCACATCTTGGATGAAGACCTGACGGCCGCCCTTGAGGCAAGCAACGCCGGCAACAAGCCGGCAGATGTCGCGCAGCTCAAGGCATTCGCCCAAATGGATGGACCGGTACCGGCAGCCGTACCAACCATTGCCGAACTCGCAGCTTCTGTATCCGGCATCGACTGGCCGTCGGTTATCGAAAAAACCGTTGGTCTGTGGGCCGCCGGTTACTTCGACCGCGGCCAGGCGCTTTGGTCTCCAGCCCCGGGTGAGGGCGCTTATGCTGCCTGGCGGTCCTGGGCGAGCCGTGACCTGACACCCGAAATTGCCGGACTGACGGGGTTCTGCTCCCATGTAACCACGTCTCCGGACACTTCCGAACAGGCAATCCTGCGGGTAACCGACCGGCTGGGCATCAGCGTTGCGGCTGCCGAAACCCTGTTTCACCGGCTGCTGATGGACCTGGGAGGCTGGGCGCAACATGCACGCTGGCTGCTGTGGCGTGCAGAACAGGACGGCACGACGGACGGCACGCTCGGCGACCTGCTGGCCGTCCGGTTGATCTGGGAAGAGGCGCTTTTCAACCGCTTCCCGGCTGTCGCCGACCAATGTCAGGCCACGCTTCAGCTTCATGCCGCACCTCTTGTTCCGGACCGGGACCAGGTTATCGATGCCATTTTGCAGGACGCGGCAGAGCGGGCATACCAGCGATCTCTCGGCCAACAGCTGAAGGCGCCGACAAAATACACCGGGGAGCGCCCTGCCCTTCAGGCGGCGTTTTGCATCGACGTGCGCTCAGAAGTCATCCGGCGGGCACTGGAAAACCAGAGCCCATCGATCGAAACACTCGGGTTTGCCGGTTTCTTCGGTCTTCCTGCTGCTCACAGAGACCACGGCTCCGATGTTGAAGAAAATCACCTGCCGGTCTTGCTGAAACCGTCCATGACCTCAACTTGCCACGGTTCTCCCGGTGAGGAAAAGACGGCACGCATCGGTGCGCGGGCCATACGGGCACTGGACAGGTTCCGCCAGGCCGCTGTCTCGTCCTTCGCCTATGTGGAAGCTGCCGGCCCACTGTATGTGACCAAGCTGGTGAAGGATTCTCTCGGCCGCCCTACAAGAAAGGTCTCAACGAGTGCCGCCCCAAGGCTCGACCCGGCGCTTGATGCCGAGACGAAATCAGCGACCGCCGCTGCAGTCCTCAAGGCCATGAGCCTCACGAACAATCATGCCCAGGTGGTTCTGCTGGTTGGCCACGGAGCCAATGTGAAAAACAATCCGCATGAAAGCGCCTATCATTGCGGCGCATGCGGTGGTCATTCAGGTGAGGTTTCAGCGCGGTTGCTTGCAAGCTTGCTGAACGATGCCGAAACCCGCTCCGGCCTTGCCGCTCACGGTATCGACCTTCCTGACGACACCCGGTTTGTCGCGGCGCTCCACGACACGACAACGGACGAGATCACCCTGTTCGACAAGGACCAATCCGGCCCGGTGGATGAATTCGACCTTCTGCAAAAATGGTTGAAACGGGCGGGAGCCGAGGCACGGGCCGAGCGCGCCTTGCGCTTGCCGGGCACGGCTGCCTCCATTGCTGCCAGAGCATTCAACTGGGCCGAAATCAGGCCGGAGTGGGGACTTGCAGACTGTGCCGCGTTCATCGCTGCCCCCAGGCATCTGACATCGAAGGCCAATCTGGAAGGCCGGGCCTTCCTTCACAGCTACGACTGGCAGACGGACGAGGACTTCAAGGCGCTTGAACTCATCCTCACCGCCCCGGTGGTCGTGGCGAGCTGGATCAGCCTTCAATACTATGGCTCTTCAGTCGCGCCGGATGTCTTCGGTGGCGGCAACAAACTCATCCACAATGTGGTTGGCGGCATTGGCGTCGTGGAAGGCAACGGCGGGCGCCTGCGGCCCGGCCTACCTGCACAGGCACTGCATGATGGCGAGAAAGGGATGCATACCCCTCTCCGGTTGTCGGTTCTGGTCGAAGCCCCCGAAGAGGCAATATCTGCCATTCTGGATGCGCACCCGGATGTTCGGAACCTTTTCGAAAACGGCTGGCTGCATCTGTTCACGCTTCGGAACGGACGTATGGCCGCGCGCTACCAGCCGGATGGTTCCTGGGCAGAGGAAGAGATGAACCGCCAGGCTGCCTGAACCTGAAAGGGCAGGTCCAGTGGCCGGTGGTCGCTGGACCGGTACGGAGCTCCGGCTATCCCTCTTCCTCGCAAGGCTCGGTTGCCAGGAAAGCACGCAGCCCTCTTGTCTCGTCGTCCTCGAAAACCGTGCTTGTGACACTCAGTCTTACGACACGATCGAAACGGAAGGTGCGGAAGGCCTGCCGCATTTCGCACCACGCACTGAACATCCACCCATCTGTCATGTTCCAGATGACAAGCGGTCGGACGCTGCGCTCCGTCGGCTTTCCATCAACATCCTCGTAACAGATGTCGACAACGAGCTGCATCCGGATGGCCTCGCGGATCAGACTGACGGTCGGTGGGGCGCTGTTCTTGATCTGCAGGCTGAAATACGGCGCGTCGGCCAGCTTGCGTTTATCGGGATCCGGCATGCCGGCCTGGATCATGGCACGCACTTCATGTGCCGCCGATGCCAGCGCCGGGTCGCCCGTGCGCTCCACAAAGGAAAGGCCGATCGCCAGCGCATCGACCTGATCATGGGTAAACGTCATGTTGGGCAGATCGAAGCCCGGACGCAGCAGATAGCCGATGCCGGCCTCCCCTTCGATGGGAAGGCCGGACGCCTGAAGGTGGGCGATGTCCCGGTAAATTGTGCTGAGGCTGACTTCGAACCGTTCGGCAAGTTCTGCGCCCCGGATTACGTCGCGGGTCCGCATCTCGTTGATGATCCGAAACAGTCTTTCCGCGCGTCGCATTCCGTTTCCTCACGCTCCAGAAAACCGGATGCAGCCGCTTCGAGACTGCTTTCAGGTGTCGGGCCTCAGTCGGCAGCGGTCGCTTCGATCTCGAACATGAGAGGAGGAAGCGCAAGCCGGCTCACGCCAAGTAGTGTCATTGGCGGCGCAGCGTCAAGACGGCCGAACCGCGCTCCCAGGACGTCGAAGTTCTTCAGGGCCTCGTCCACATCCGTTGTGTAGACCTTGACCTGAATGACGTTGGCCAGGGTCATCCGCGCTTCGGCCAGTACGGCTTCCAGGTTGTTCAGTGAAAGCTCGATCTGACCGCGCATATCCGCGGCATGCTGAGGATTTCCCTCCCCGTCGACAGCGGTCTGTCCGGCGCAGATCAGCTGCCTGCCCATGCCTTCAACAATTTCGGCCTGATTGTAGCCGAGCCTGAGCGACCAGGGCCAGGGATTGACGGGAGTTCTGTTCATGGGGCGTCCTTTCGATCTTCCAAAACAAGAGAACGCCTATCAACCACAGGCCTCCTGTCACCGTGGTGAGAGGAGTGATCTTACCTGGGCCAGATTTTGCAGAACCTTGGCCTTGCCCAGAGCAAAAAGACATCCTGCGTTCTTGCAAACGCAGGATGCTTGCGCGCCGGTTTCCCCTGCCATGCAAGCGGGAACAGCAGGCAGGGAAATGCCGGCTTACTTCGCGAGCTTGGGGTCGATCTGCCAGACTTCGCTTGCCAGTTTGTCGCTCCGATAGGTCAGGACGTAGCGGACCGGGATCGTGTTCTTGCCGGAAAAGCGCACATTGGCGGTCACCGTCACGCCAGCTGGATTTGCGTTTTCCTGAACATTCGAGACATCGACCTTCAGCTTGCCCTGCGCCCCTGTGAACTTGGTCCAGACCGTGCCTATGTCTGCAGCACCGGTATAGACTCCATCCAACGGGCCACCGACCCATTCCAGCACGGCTTTTTCGGAATAGGACGCCTTGAGGGCATCGACCTTGCCGGTTGCGATGTTGTTGAAATGGGTACGTGCCAGGTCTTCACCCGGCCCGGCCAGGGCTGCGGATGCAAACAGAACCGTACCTGCGAAGGCAGTAGCGGCAAATTGACTGATCGGCTTCATTTCAGATCTCCATTCGTTCACTGTTCCAGATGCGATCGGCCGCATCCGGTGCTGTCCACGCAGGTGGCGGTGTTTTCCTTCCCGAAGGAGCCGAAATATCTTTTTTGCCGGCGACGGAATAATTCGCGCAGAACAGGCGTTGGTGTCAGTAGTGTCCACGAGGAAGAGCTCTTGCCCGACAAAACCCAAAACCTGCTCAGGGAGACGCCGGCGCTGCATCGATACGCGGTAACGCTGACCTGCGACCAGGCGGAAGCGGAAGACCTTGTGCAGGACTGCCTGGAACGGGCCTTGCGCAAATGGAGCCTTCGTCGGTCGTCTGTACCACTGCGGCCGTGGCTCTTCCGTATGATGCGCAATCTTCACGTCAGTCGCTGGCGGCGCTTGCGGCGCCATTCGAACCATATCGACCTGGACGATCTGGAAAACCAGCTTCAGGCGCCCGCCTCGCAGCAGGACAGCGCCGAGCTCAAGCATCTGCTGAACCGCATGCTGGCCTTGCCCGAAGACCAGCGCGAAGCACTGTTCCTGGTCGGCGTGGAAGGCTTTACCTATGCAGAAGCCGCCGCAATCCTGAACGTTGCCGAAGGAACCATCATGTCGCGCATCAGCCGCGCCCGTGCCAGACTGAGAGAAGACCCCCGCGCCTCCGAGCGTCCCCATCTAAGGAGCGTGACATGAATTCCCAGACGGTGCCTCCCATCCGGGAGGAAGACCTCGTTCGATACGTCGACGACGAGCTGCCTGCGGACCGCAGACGCGAGGTCGAAACCTATCTCAGAGACAATCCGGAAGCTGCCGCCCGGGTTGAGGCGGACCGCCGGATCTCGGCAAACCTGAAGACAGCCTATTCCCGCGTCACTGCAGAACCTCCCGGCCTGACCGCGCCTTCAGGGGGCAGATGGCTGCCGCGCGCTCGCATGGCCGCCTCCATCGCTGCGGCCCTGCTGGTTGGTGTCTTTGCCGGCTGGTCCCTGAAACCGGATGCAAGCCTGCCAGCGCATCAGCCCTTCCTGACCGATGCCCTGACGGCTCACCGAACATTCACCGTTGAGGTTGCCCATCCGGTCGAGGTGGCAGCCAGCGACCAGCGGCATCTGGCAACCTGGCTCGGCAATCGGCTGAACCATCCGTTCCGCATTCCCGATCTGCGGGTTGCCGGACTGACGCTGATGGGCGGACGCCTGCTGCCCAGCGGGGCGGATCCGGCAGCACAGCTCATGTATGACGATGCGGACGGCAACCGGGTGACCGTCTATCTGCGCCGCGGGGTCGACGGTGAACCGAAATTCCAGTTCGCGGAATCCGGCACTGAACAGGCGTTCTTCTGGAGCGACACCGGGTTCACCTACGCGGTGACAGGCGACATGCCGCGCTCACAGCTTTTGAACCTTGCCCACCTCATCCAGACCCAGCTCGACCCGGCGCAACAATCGAACTGAAAGTCGCCAGATCATTCTGAAAGAGACCTCGCGCTTTCGTGACCCCGCCCTTGGGAAGACCAGGCAGCCGGCCGGCGTAGTCAGGTGCGGGGGCGGCGCAAGACCGCCTCCGGCGCGCATGCGTCACAAGCCAACAGAATTCAGGAATTCCGATATGAAAACCTCCCTTTGTGCTCTCGCGCTGCTGGTTTGCGCCGGCCCTGCACTCGCCCAGGAAAGCACACTCGCCGATCCATCCATCAAACACCGCCCCGCCGACGGAGTTGTCAGGCTTTATGGTGCGGGCGGCCCGCACACGGCGTTCCAGAAAGTTGCAAAGGCCTTTGAAGAAAAAACCGGCAACAAGGTCGAAATCACGGCCGGCCCGGAAACCACTTGGTCCGCAAAAGCCCAGGCGGATGCCGATATCCTCTGGGGCACATCCGAACAATCGATGACGGCGTTTCTGGAAACCTATGGCAATTTTGACTCTTCCCAGGTTCAGCCAATCTATATCCGGCCCGCCATCATCGCCGTGCGCGCAGACAATCCGAAAAAGATCGAGGGCTTTGAAGACCTGCTCAAGGACGGGATCAAGATCGTCGTGACCGAGGGTGCCGGTGTCGCCAACACATCCGGCACAGGTGTCTGGGAAGACATCGCCGGAAGGACCGGAAATCTCGGTGACGTATCGGCGTTCAGATCGAACATCGTCGCATTTGAAAAAGGCTCCGGTGCCAGTTTCCGGGCCTTCAAGGACCTTGAGGCCGATGCCTGGATCACCTGGCCGAACTGGCCTATCAACAACCCGGACGTTCTGAGCCTTGTCGAACTGGACGAAAACCGCCGTATCTGGCGCGATGTCAACGTCGTGCTCTCCCCCGACGCCGACCCGCAAGCCAAGGCTTTTCTGGACTTCCTCCAGACCCCGGAAGCCGCGGTCCTGATGAAAACCGAGGGTTGGAAGCGCTAACACCGCGCTTTCGCCTTTTGCCAAGCCCCCTCCGCGCCCATGCCTCCCAGGGCGCGCAGAGGGGGATGCAACGCCTTTCCGAAACCCGCTGAGCCTACCTTTCCCATTTTTCCGCTTGCCAACCTCAACCCGCACTGTTAAACGTTTAACTGTAAAACGTTTAACAGCGTTGGGAGGCGCTGGCAGATGTCCCGGAAAAAACCGTCCATCAAGGAAGTCGCCGCTCTTGCGGGCGTGTCGATCGCGACGGTATCGAACGTCTTTTCCGGGCGCAAACCGGTCAACGACGAGCTGAAGGAGAGCGTGCACAAGGCTGCGCGCGAACTCGGTTACCAGCTCGACCGGGCCGCTTCCCAGCTGCGCTCGGGCCGAACCCGTATCATCGCGGTAATTGTCCCCGACCTCACCGACACCTTTTTTGCCACCATCGTCTCCAGACTGGAAACCGCCGCATCAGCGGAAGGTTACGACGTGATCGTCGCCAGCTCACACAACGACCGCGCGGTTGAATCCTCACGTCTGAAGGCGTTGCTCGCATGGCGGCCGGAAGGGCTGATTGCCGTGCCCTGCTCAAGCACCATGCCGCCGGAACTGAAGGAAGCAAGATCCACCTTGCCGATGGTTCTGGTCGACCGTGTTGCTGCAGAAGGGGCAATTGCCGATACGGTGACCATCGACAACCGCGAGGCAGGCGAGATTGCCGCAAGGCATCTGCTGGAGCGTGGCCACCAGAACATTGCAATCGGCGTTTCCGACCAGGATCACCCTCCGATTCTGGAAAGAACGGAAGGGGCTGCCGCCATCATCGAGGCGCAAACCGGCAAACGGCCGACCATTCTCAATCTGGGTTCCGATATCACCGCAGGCACCAGAACGCTCCTGGACTGGATGGAACGCAATCCCCTGCCGGAAGCAATCATCGCGCTTACCAACGTCACGACACTCAGCGTGTTGTCGGCCCTCGCCGAACACCGGATCGACATCCCGAGCCGCGCGTCTGTCGTCGCGTTTGACGACTATGCCTGGATGTCCGCCCGCAACACCGGACTGACGGCCATCCGACAGCCGGTCGACAAAATCGCGGAAACCGCCTGGCGCCGGCTGCTGCAGCGGATCGAGGGTGACAGCAAGGCACCCGTTACACCGACAGTGCTGAACGCGAGCCTGATCGTCCGTGCCTCGGTGCGAGATCTCGAAGCAGGCGAAGACATGCATTCGCAAACACACACCCCGGCACCGAGGGACAGCGCCTCGGCGGAAGGGCAGGAAAAGAAGATCCACTGATGCCATCCGCCAAAACAGGGCACGACGGCAGACAGGCGGCAAAGACCGCACGGACACATGGGAGGAAGAGGAGGAAAATCGGACTTCAGGATCAACGGACACTCAAACGCTATCAGTCCCGTTGATCCGGACGAGAAACGCGCGGAGTGCGGTGAGCAACCCCGCGCGTCGGCAAGATCGTCCTGAAATACCCACTAACCGATGCGGCAGGTAGATCCTCTCATCCGCCGAAACCCGTAAAGACGCCCCGTGCCGTTGCACCGGCTAAGGCGTCAGGGTTTCTGCGCGGACTCGATCATGCTCGGCCAAGATTAGCAGTGGTCTTTCAGGAAACCAACCGGTCTTGAGCGCACCCGAGAACGGGGCCGACGGACCGTTTTATTGATGGAGGAAACTGAAATGAACCCGATGAACAAGAAACTTGCCGGCGTGGCCATCGTTGCCGCCGCCCTGCTGCAGGGAACCGCTGTCCAGGCTGCATCCGGCACCGTCGCATTCCTGATGCCAGACCAGGCATCAACCCGCTACGAGGAACATGATTTCCCGGGCTTCAAGGCGGAAATGGAGAAGCTTTGCCAGGATTGCACCGTCATCTACCAGAACGCGGATGCAGACGTGGCGCGCCAGCAGCAGCAGTTCAACTCCGTTCTGACACAGGGCGCCAAGGTGATTGTGCTTGATCCGGTGGATTCCAGCGCGGCCGCCTCACTCGTCGCCCTTGCCCAGAGCCAGGGCGTGAAAGTGATCGCCTACGATCGCCCGATCCCGGACAAGACCGCCGACTACTATGTCTCCTTCGACAATGAAGGCATCGGCAAGGCAATCGCCGAGTCCCTGGTGCGCCATCTGGAAGAACAGGGCATCTCACCGGAGGCAGGCGGCCTGCTGCAGATCAACGGCTCGCCCACCGATGCCGCTGCCGGCTTGATCAAGGACGGTATTCATGCAGGTATCGCCACCGGCAAGTACGAGACGCTGGCCGAATTCGACACGCCGGACTGGGCACCGCCCAAAGCCCAGGAATGGGCCAGCGGCCAGATCACCCGCTTCGGCGATCAGATCGTCGGCATCGTAGCGGCCAATGACGGCACCGGCGGCGGCGCCATTGCCGCCCTGAAGGCTGCCGGCGTCGACCCGCTTCCGCCTGTAACCGGCAACGATGCCACCATCGCGGCCCTGCAGCTGATCATCGCCGGCGACCAGTACAACACGATCTCCAAGCCTTCTGAAATCGTTGCCGCGGCGGCTGCCAAGGTTGCCGTGCAGTTCCTGAACGGGGAAACGCCGGAAGCCAAGACAACGCTCTACGAAACACCTTCCGAGCTGTTCGTTCCGGCCGTGGTCACGCGCGAGAACCTGAAGGAAGAGATCATCGACATGGGCATCCAGACGGCTGAGGAACTGTGCACGGGCCGCTATGCCGAAGGCTGCAAGGAACTCGGCATCCAATAACTCCTCCTCCCAAGCAGGCCGCCCGACCCCAAGGGTCGACACCCGGAAGGCCGGGCGGCCATCCAGAGGACCCAGAAAACCATGAGCCGGACAAGATGACCGCCACTTCTCCCCAATCCGCCACGGATCGGCAGCCGATCCTGAGCCTCAAGGGCATTTCGAAGAACTTCGGCGCGGTGTCGGCATTGACCGATATCGAGCTGGACGTCCATCCAGGTGAAGTCGTTGCCCTTGTCGGTGACAACGGCGCCGGAAAATCGACCCTCATCAAGGTGCTCTCCGGCGTTCACGCGCCGACTTCCGGCACCATTCACTTCGAAGGCAAGCCGGTGACGATGCACGGGCCGAGCGACGCCCTGCACCTTGGCATCGCAACCGTGTTCCAGGATCTCGCCCTGTGCGAGAACCTCGACGTCGTTGCCAACATCTTCCTGGGCCAGGAACGCAGTCCCTGGCATCTGGATGAAGTGGCCATGGAAGTCCGCTCCTGGGAGCTGCTCAACGAGCTGGCGGCCCGCATTCCAAGCGTGCGCGAACCGATCGCATCGCTGTCCGGCGGCCAGCGCCAGACCGTCGCCATTGCCCGATCCCTGCTGCTCAACCCGAAGATCATCATGCTGGACGAACCCACCGCCGCCCTTGGCGTTGCCCAGACGGCGGAAGTGCTCAACCTGGTGGAGCGGGTCCGCGACAAGGGCCTCGGCGTCATCATGATTTCCCACAACATGGAAGACGTGCGCGCGGTCGCAGACCGCATCGTGGTGCTGCGGCTTGGCCGCAACAACGGTGTGTTCTCGCCGCAATCGTCCAACGAGGAACTGGTCGGAGCCATTACCGGCGCAACCGACAATGCCGTCACCCGCCGCGCCAGCAAACGGGCGGCCGCAGGCGCCACGGCATAAACAAGGAAACCACCATGAACGGCTCCGCTCCCGAACCCCGGCTGCTCGACCGCAGCGATACGCGCGTCAAGCATGCCAACAGCCTGACCGACGTCGTCAGCGCCTTCATCGATCGTGTGAAGGCAGGCGACCTCGGCTCCCTGCCCGTCATCGTCGGCCTCATCGTCATCTGGACGGTCTTCACCATACTCAATCCGCTGTTCGTTACGCCGAACAACCTTGTGAACCTCTTGTTCGACTGCTCGACAGTCGGCGTCATCGCGCTCGGCATCGTCTGCGTACTGATGCTCGGCGAGATCGACCTTTCGGTCGGCTCCATGAGCGGTGTCGGCTCGGCCCTGATCGGCGTGCTCTGGGTCAACCAGGGGGTTCCCCTGCCACTGGCGATCCTGGCGGCGCTCAGCACCGGCGCGGTCATCGGCTCGGTCTATGCATTGCTGCGCACTCAGCTTGGCATGCCCAGCTTCGTCTCGACCCTCGCCGGTCTGCTGGCGCTTCTCGGCCTGCAGCTCTACATGCTCGGCTCCACCGGCTCCATCAACCTGCCCTACGGTTCCTGGATGGTGAACTTCGGCCAGCTTCTGATGATGCCGGCCTGGGCCTCTCACGCAGTCGCACTGTTGCCTGGCGTCGCCATTCTCGTGATGGGAATTCGCAACCGGCGCCAGCGCCAGGCAGCCAATCTCTCCGTTGGCTCTGTTGGCGGGCTAGTGTTCAAGGCGCTGTTCACCACCATCGCCTTCGAAGCCGCCGTCTTCTATCTGAACCTCGGTCGCGGCGTGCCCTGGATGTTCGGCCTCTTCGCCCTGCTTGTCGTTGTCATGAACTATGTCTTCACACGCACCCAGTGGGGGCGGTCCGTGAAGGCAGTTGGCGGCAACGCGGAGGCTGCGCGCAGAGCCGGCATCAATGTCACCTTCACCTACCTCACGTCCTTTGCGCTGTGCTCGCTGCTGGCGGCCCTCGGCGGTGTTCTGTCTTCCGCACGGCTTGCCTCCGCCAGTCAGCAGGCAGGCACCGGTGACGTCAACCTCAACGCTATCGCAGCCGCCGTTATCGGTGGAACCAGCCTGTTCGGCGGACGCGGGTCGGCATGGTCGGCGCTGCTCGGCATCATCGTCATCCAGTCAATCTCCAACGGGCTGACGCTTTTGAACATGTCGTCCTCGCTCCGCTACATGATCACCGGCTGCGTGCTCGCCATTGCCGTCATCGTCGACAGTCTCGCCCGCCAGAGCCGCGTCTCTCACGGCCGCGCCTGACCGGATTTCAATTCAAGGATTTCGAACATGACCGATGAACTCAAAGGCAAGGTCGCGGCCATTACCGGTGCCGCGTCCGGGATCGGCCTGGAATGCGCCAGGAGCCTGCTCGCAGCCGGCTGCCGGGTGGTCCTGATCGACCGTGCCGAAGACAGACTGAACGCGATCTGCCAGGAGCTCGGGCCGGACGCCATTCCACTGGTGGTCGACCTCATGGACGGGCCCGCTGTCGATGGCATGCTGGACCGGATCGTGGAAAAGACCGGACACCTCGACATCTTCCACGCCAATGCAGGAGCCTATGTCGGCGGCAGCGTCGTCGACGGCGACCCGGACCAGTGGGACAAGGTGCTCAATCTCAACATCAATGCCGCGTTCCGCTCCATTCGCGCCGTGTTGCCGCATATGGTGGAACGCAAGACCGGCGATATCATCGTCACCAGTTCCATCGCCGGCCTTGTGCCGGTCGTCTGGGAGCCGATCTATACCGCCTCGAAATTTGCCGTGCAGGCCTTCGTTCACACGGTACGGCGCCAGGTCGCCGAACACGGGGTGCGCGTCGGAGCGGTCGCGCCGGGACCTGTGGTTACAGCCCTTCTCGATGACTGGCCCAAGGCAAAGATGGACGAAGCCCTTGCCAACGGCAGCCTGATGCAGCCTCGGGAAGTCGCTGATGCCGTCCTGTTCATGCTCAGCCGCCCGCGCGGCGTCACCATCAGGGACCTTGTCATTCTGCCGCAAAGTGTGGACCTTTGAGGCATGAGCAAATTTCTGATTGGTATTGATGTCGGCACAGGCAGTGCCAGGGCTGGTCTGTTCGACCAGTCCGGCAATCTGGTTGCATCGGCAAAACGTGACATCGCCCTCTTCAACCGGGGCCCAAACCTTTACGAACAGTCATCCAACGACATCTGGCAAGCCGTGGCCGCCACCGTACGCGAAGCGGTTGGCACGGCCGGGATCGATCCGGGCGATGTGGCCGGGATCGGCATGGACGCCACCTGTTCGCTGGTGGTCATCGGCCCGCAAGGCAGCCCGCTGCCGGTAGGCGATACGGACCATCCGGAGCGCAACATAATCGTCTGGATGGATCACCGCGCCCTTGACCAGGCCGAACGCATCAACGCCGGTGGCCACGACGTGCTGCGCTATGTCGGTAGCCAGATTTCACCGGAAATGGAAACTCCGAAGCTGCTCTGGCTGAAAGAGAACCGGCCAGAGATCTTCGGCAAAGCCGAGCATTTTTTCGACCTGACCGATTTCCTGACATGGCGGGCGACCGGCAGCCTTGCCCGGTCCATCTGCACGGTTACCTGCAAATGGACCTACCTTGGTCATGAGCGCCGCTGGGACGCCGATTATTTCCAGTCCATCGGTCTTGCCGAACTCTGCGCGAATGATTTTGGCCGCATCGGCACCACCATTGTCGATGCGGGAACGGCTCTGGGCAGCGGACTGACGGCAGAAGCGGCGGCAGACCTGGGTCTGCGTGAAGGGACACCCGTTGCTGCCGGGCTGATCGATGCACATGCGGGCGGTGTCGGCACGGTCGGGTGGCAGGACCAGACAGAGGCGGGATCGGCGACAAGCCGGATGGCCTATGTCTTCGGCACCTCCGCCTGCACCATGACCTCGACAACAGAACCTGCCTTCGTGCCAGGCGTCTGGGGACCTTATTTCTCCGCGATGGTTCCAGGCCTCTGGCTGAACGAGGCGGGCCAGTCGGCGGCAGGTGCCGCCATCGACCATCTGGTCCGTTTCCACCCGGCCTCCACTGAGGCCCTCAAGCAGGCAAGGGAAGCAGGTCTCGGCCTCAACCAGTGGCTTGCTGCTGAAGCCGAGCGGCTTGCACCGGAGGGGACAGACATTTCAAGGCTGGCAGACGGTCTGCATGTGGTCCCTGAATTTCTCGGCAACCGTGCACCGTTTGCGGATCCGGAAGCCAAGGCCGTCATTGCGGGCCTCGATATGGACACATCCGTCGCCGCTCTCGTCAGGCTCTATGTCGCGGGCATCTGCGGTCTCGGATACGGCCTCAGACAGATTGTCGAGGCGCAGTCCGCAAAGGGCATCCGGACGGACACCATCGTCGTCAGTGGCGGTGCAGGCCAGAGCCCTTTGGTGCGCCAGCTTCTGGCGGATGCCACGGGCCTCGTGATCGCCGCTCCCAAAACCGCGGAACCGGTCCTTCTCGGCTCGGCCATGCTCGGCGCTGTCGCTGGTGGCCTGCAAAAGGACATTCCGGCCGCCATGGCCGCCATGTCGGCAGCCGGCGAAACCTATGCACCCGGCGACGCCGAGGCCACATCCTACCACAACAAGCGGTACGAAGCTTTCGAGCTGCTCCAGCAGGCCGCCCGCAAGATCCGCGGATAACGCTGCCTGCCATTCCAAACGGAAAGAGAGACATGAAGTTTTTTGTCGACACGGCGGATGTCAGCGACATCCGCGACCTCACAGAACTCGGCCTTATCGATGGTGTTACCACCAACCCGTCCCTGATCCTCAAGTCCGGCCGGGACATCACCGAAGTGACCCGCGAGATCTGCTCCATTGTCGAAGGTCCTGTTTCGGCCGAAGTCACGGCGACCGAGTTCGAGGCAATGGTGCGGGAAGGCAAGACCCTTGCAAGGATCGCCCCCAACATCTGCATCAAGCTGCCGCTGACGCTGGATGGTCTAAGAGCCTGCCGGGCACTGACTGCCGAAGGGTTCAAGACCAACGTCACCTTGTGCTTTTCCGCCAATCAGGCGCTGCTGGCCGCCAAGGCCGGAGCAACCTTCGTTTCCCCGTTCATTGGCCGACTGGACGATATGGTCATGGACGGAATGGAGCTGATCCGCGAGATCCGGCAGATCTACGACAATTACGGCTTTGAGACCGAAATTCTTGCCGCCTCGATCCGAACGGTCAATCACGTCAAGGAAGCCGCGTTGATCGGCGCCGATGTGGCAACCGTGCCGCCGGCAACGATCAAGGCGCTGGTCAAGCACCCGTTGACCGACAAGGGACTGGAGCAGTTCCTTGCGGACTGGGCAAAGACCGGCCAGACCATCGCCTGATCGACTGAAGAGTACGTCCAGACAACTTGCCGGTTCCACCCATGGGCGGAGCCGGTAAATCCACTCGAATTGAACCCGATGACGGTTCGGGCGTTTCCAATGGAGAGACATCCATTGGAGGATAGTATGCGCCCGCACGAAAATGTCCGGACGATTGCAGCCCTTGCCACCGCACTGACCCTTGTGTGCGGCACCGCTCTTGCAGACGACAAGAGCGGCGACTGCAAGGTTGAACCCGGCGCAAAGTCGCAAGACAGGGTTCCCACCGATACTGAAGAAACTGCCAGCCTCTCTGACTGCGACGGTGTTTTGACGCCAGCCCCGGTCGGAGACCGCGAGCTTGTCGAACCTGCCCCCGATGTCGGTGAAACGCCGGTCATCACTCCGGAGGAGATCCCGGATCAGCAGCCGGCGGACTGAGGCGACCGCCAGCCAGATCGATGATACTTAAGACCGCAGCAAACGCTTGGTGGACCCGACAGCGGTTGCGATCTGGGAATAATGCGTCTTGCGCTTTTCCGAGTTTCCGGCCGAACGCAGCAGCTTGGTGACGCTCTCGTCGATGGCTTCCGATGCTTCACGGCGAGCCTGCTCGAGATTGGCCGTGGAAACGGCCCGGTAGGTACGCTGACCCACGGCGGCGCGCGGAGCGCTCCGGTCCTGGTATTTTGAGACAATGCCATCGAGCTTGCGGGAAAGGCTCCGCAATTCCCGCGCCGCGTCGCGATAGTTTGGCCGGTTTTCAATTGTCGAGGCGGCGCGCCCCAGAACATTCCTCAAACAGTCGAAGCGGTATTCGGGCCGGATGGAATTGCGACACTCGTTGCTGCCGTTCTGGATTATCCAGATGACACCGCGGGTGACCCTTTCGTCGAGATCATAGGATGCGCTCAGCTTCGGGTCGCGTTCCTGCCGATCGACATCATAGGAAGGGCCAGACGGTTCGCTGCTCATGGAAGAGCTGTACTGGGCAAGCAGTAGCTCCTCCAGAACCGAACCCAATGGATCTGCAGGCGCAAGCGACTGGCCACCCGGCACGGCGACCGCATAAGCAGGCACACTGGCAGCCGTCACGACTTGTCCGGCGAGCACGGCAACGGCCACACCTGCGCAAAACCTGTTTCCAAACATGACTTCCTCCAATCAACTATTCAAACACATCGAACAAATCACCAGAGACAACTGACCGAACCGGGCAGCAATCACGATTGGCGCGACACCTGCTATCGGAAAAGCAGCAAAAATCTGCAATAAGACTTAGAAAAACGTCTGCACTGTCTACATTGAAATCAGGGATTGATATTTCCCGAAATGTTTCTTTTGATTGTTCTTTTTCAATTTTAACCCCTTGGAATAAAAGAACAAGTCAAAAATTACCTTGCGTCATGCAACGCGCAACAAAGGCTTTGGAAGGCGGAAATCGATCTCAGCCGGAAAACGCTTTGGCCCCTATTCGGAAAGCCCGTAAGCTTTGCGCAGACCTCTCTGGGTCTGTGGGCCGAACTGGCCGTCAATGGTCCCGGTATAGAAAGAGCGTTCTGAAAGTTTCCGTTGAAGGGAGCGCCGTGTCGTGGCCTTGAACATCTTCGGGTTTTCCGAGAGCTGGCTCAAAACTTCCTCGTTGCCGGATCTCAAGGCGCGATAAAGATATTCTGCCGCATCATCCGGTTCCTTGCCATCGACCACACCGTCATCGATCAGGGCTGCGTAATTGAACATTGCTTCCGGGTGCCGCTGATCGGCAGCCTTTCCGAACAGCTCGATTGCCTTTTTCGGATCACGCGCGATCCCCAGGCCACCCTGATAATAAAGGAACCCGAGATCGTTGATGGCATCCGCAAAGCCCTCGTCTGCGGACTTGCGAAACAGTTCCAATGCCTTTTCGACATCCTGTTCGACGCCAATGCCGCGCTCATACATGCGGGCAAGCTCGAACATGGCTTCAGGATCACCCGCTTCCGATGCGGTTTCCAGAAATGCTGCCGCACGGGAGGGATCGTAGCGGTCCTCGCTCGGGTTGAGGCGCATGTAGGCAAGGCCTTTCAGCGCCCTGCTGTCGCCCTCCCTTGCCGCCACCTGCAACTGCTCTTCCTGGCTGACTTCAAGGCGCCCCCAGGCGTTAAGACGGTCTGCCGCCGCAAGCACGTTGACCTCCTGGCTGCCGCCCGCAAGGAAGTAGGGTTTGCCGGACAGTGAGCCGTAGGTGTGCGGCTCCTGCGCGTTGGCGGTGGCTTTCAGCACGGAATCGCGCACCTGCCGGAAGGCAAGGCCTATTTCCAGATCCCTGATCTTCAAGGTCTGGGCCAGTGCCGATGCAAACGGACTGTTTTCACCTGCCCCGTCCAGTGCAACGGCTCCTGCTTCGGCGGCGTAGGCCACCAGCGTGCCGCGTTCGGGAGAAGGTGCTGCCAGCCCACGGCCGTAAGCCCCCTGATTTACGGTGAGCGTTTCCTGCCCGCCCACATCGGCAAACGGGTCGTTCCGGCAGGAATCCAGGATCACGATCCTGAGCTGCCGGGCCTTGTCGACCGCTTCCAGAATGTCATCGAGAGAAATCGAGGTATCGGCAACCTGCTGCCGGCTGCCGGCCTTGGCGTCGGAGGGAACCAGGAAATTGCGTCCGCCGACTTCAATCCCGTGTCCGGCAAAATAGACGAGAGCCACATCCGCCGTTTCCGCCTCGAAGGCGAAACGGTCCAGCAGTTCGCGGAACTCCGCAAGTCCGATGTTGAAATGCTCGGACACTTCGAAATTCAGTTCATTCAAGGTGTCCGAAATCAGCTTGCCGTCATTGGTGGTGTTGCTCAGATCGGGAGCGTTCTCATAGCCTGCAATGCCGACCACAAGCGCCATGCGCCGTTCCGCGAACGGGTCCGTCGCCGCGTGAGCTGACAGGCCCGTCAGCACCAGAAACACCACAACAGACCAGACAGCCAATCCGTTGATTTTAAAAGTCTTCAACAGCAGTTCGACCCGGTTTCGCATTTGGCGCAATCACATGAAAACCCTGTTTCCGGCTTGGGACAAGTCCTGGAAACACCGCTTTCATAATTGGCGGATTACCTTGCGAAAACAAGCCCTCTTTTCGCAGCGTCACCTGACTGCAGCTGTCCCCCTCCGACCGGTACAATCCCAAAAAAGCGGCCGGTCCGCGACAAACGAACCGGCCAAGGCGGACATTGCCTGAAGACCACATCAGACAATCCGGGTTGATCAGCCACCTTGCGCAGTCCCGCAAATCTTGCGCTGAAAAGCGGCTGTCGACCGTAAAATGCTTCCAGTTGCCTACTCCTCGCGGAAAGCACGTGACATGCTGTCGACGATCGGCTTGGTCAGATACTGCATGAAGGTTCGCTCGGCCGTCTGGATCATGATTTCCGCGGGCATGCCCGGGGTCGGAACGAAGTTAAGCACCCTTGTCAGTTCGCCCGGCGAGATATCGATGCGAGTGACGTAAACCTCACGCATGATGCCCGTACTGTTGTCGGTGATTGCATCTGCAGACACATATTGCACTTCGCCTTCCAGCACCGGAGTGGTGCGTTGATTGAGGGCGGACAGGCGAACAGTGGCCTGCTGGCCGATATGAACGCTGTCGATATCGGTTCGCGAAATCAGTGCCTCGATGATCAGCGGTGCGTCGGACGGCAGAATCTCGACAATCGTCTTGCCGCTTTCGATAACCCCACCGGCTGTGTGGTAGTGCATGCGTACGATGGTGCCTGAAACCGGTGCCTGAATGACGGCACGTTCAAGAACGTTGCGCGCCTTGCGGGACTGCTCTCTTGCCGCATCCAGCTCGGCCTCGATCGATTGCAGGTCATCAAGCACCTTCTCGTTATAGGCAGCCCGTGTCTGCTTGACCTGTTCCTGGTGTTGCAGGACCTGGGCATTGGCCTCCTGCATGGACGATGCCAGCCTCCCGATCTGCCCTTCCGCTTCTGCGATCGCTCTTTCCAGTGCATTCAGGGTCGGCTTCAGAAGAAGGCCTTTTTCGAAGAGAAGTTTCTTGCCCGTGTGTTCTTCCTGCAGGATCGCAAGCTGCCTGATCATGGCATCATGCTGTTCACGGTAGCCGTCGCGGCGGTGCTGAAGGGATTCGATCGTGCTCTCCAGAATCCTGATATCACTCGTCAGCTTGGCCTGTGATCCGATGAAACTCAGCTTCTGGCCGGCGATGATGGTGGCAATTTCCTCATCGTCCTTCAGGTCCAGCAATGTTTGCGGGAATTCCACCTCCTTCAGCCAGAGATATTCGGCGCGCAGACGGGCGTTGATCGCTTCCAGCCGCGCCAGCTTGAGTCCCAGCTGTCGCTCGTTTGCGGATGCGACGGTTTCGTCGAGACGAACAATCGGATCGCCTTTTTGAACGCGCTCGCCCTCCTGCACCAGGATCTCCTTCACGATCCCGCCTTCGTAGTGCTGAATCTGCTTGTTCTGTCCGGTTGCGACAAAGGTTCCGCTTGAAATCACGGCGGCTGCCAACGGCGCGGTAAAGGACCAGGCGGCAAAGCCTCCTATAAAGAAGACCAGCATGAAAACGCCGATCAGCGTGTGCCAGAAAATCGATCTCGGCACTGCCGAATACCAGTCCATCGGTTCGTGATGTGTCAGAGCGTTGCTCATCTTTTCCCCCTGGCTTGAGCCGTCCCTGGCGGCTGCCAACGCTTATCCTTGTTGCTGAACCGCTCTTTGTTTCTTCCGGTCGGCAAGGAGTTCCAGCACCTCGTTGCGGAAACCGAACATGCTGATGGAGCCGTCGGCCAGAACAAGGATCCGGTCGACACATTTCAGCAGGGACGGCTTTTGCGTGATCGCGACGACGGTGATGCCTTCGGCCTTGGCATGTGCCATTGCCCGTGCAAGTGCCTCGTCGCCGTTGGTGTCCAGATTTGAGTTGGGTTCGTCCAGAACGACGAAACGTGGGTTACCGAAGAACGCCCTGGCAAGCGCGATACGCTGCTTCTGACCGCCTGACAGCGGTGCACCGTCGGCCGCGACGACCGTTTCATAGCCGTGGGCCAATTCGGAAATCATGGCGTGCACGTCGGCCAGACAGGCAGCTTCGTAGATCTGCTCGTCCGAAGCATCTTCGCGCATACGGCCGATGTTCTGCTTGATCGTGCCCGGAAAGAGCTGAACGTCCTGCGGCAGATAACCGATGTTTTCACCCAGCTGCCGCTGGTTCCAGTTGCGCAGGTCCATCAGGTCCAGACGCACCGCGCCCGATGTCGGCAGGATGGATCCCACCAGCATCTTGCCGAGTGTGGTTTTTCCGGCTCCCGAGTTGCCGATGATCGCAAGAGAGTCCCCGGCTTTCAGCGAGAAGGTGATGCTGTTGAGCACGACCCGCTTGGTCCCCTGGGGCACGTAGAGCAGGCGTTCGACATCAAGCCGGCCTTGCGGCTTGGGCAGAACGAGACGTTCGGAGTTGAGCGGCGAGGATTTCAGCAGTGTCGAGATCCGGCCATAGGAATTGCGCGACAGCAGATACTGGTTCCAGCCTTCGATCGCGCCCTCGATGGGCGACAGAGCCCGGCCGCCGATAATGGAGGCGGCAATCACCATGCCCCCGGTCAGTTCACCCTGGATGGCAAGGAAGGATCCCCACCCGAGCATCGCTACCTGCGTCAGAAGCCGGACCGCCTTGGTGATGGAGGCCGAAACAATGTTTCTGTCCTGCGCACTGACCTGCGCGCGCAGCGAAGCAGCCGTATCGCGCCCCCACAGGTGAACCGCTTCCGGGATCATGGCCAGGGCGTTGATGATCTGCGAATTCCTGGACATGGCATCCAGATGCAGGTTCGCCTTGCTCTGGTTCTGGTTGGCATCGCTGAAATGCCGGGACGTGATCTTCTGGTTGATCACCGCGATCACGAGCAGGATCACACAGGTGCCGCCGACGATCATCCCGAGGTGCGGATGAATGAGGTAGATCGCGACCAGGAAAAGCGGCGCGAAGGGACCGTCCAGAAATGCCATCATGGTGCCGGACACCAGAAAACCCCGCAATTGCTGCAGGTCGTTCAGGATCTGGTACTCCTTGCCGTTGCTGTTGAGCGAAGCTCGTGCGGCGGCTGCGAGGATGGGTGAACCCAGTTGCGATGCGAGCTCGACCGCCGTGCGCATAAGAATGAAGCGGCGGATGGCATCGAAGGCTGCCTGCAGCAGGACCGCCCCGACGATCACGCCTGTCAGCATGACCAGCGTGTCCAGCGAGCGGCTGGTCAGGACCCGGTCCGAGATCTGGAACAGATAGACCGGAATTGACAGCACAAGCACATTGATGACGCAGGAAAACATCAGCACGATGAGAAGATTGCGCCGAACGGCGGCGACGCCGTTTTCGAGTGCCTTGGAAAGATCGGGCGGTGTCGTCCGTCGGTGGAACTCGGGCTTTTCAGCCTTGGCTTTGCCAGTGCCTGTTCCTGTGCCAGTGCCTGTCCGGGCGGACTTGCCGCCGTCCGCCGGTTTCGCTCTTGCGTCTCCCGACTTCAGGGTAGGTCCGCCCGCAACGGCTGCTGCCTCTGCGCCGACAAGTCGTGCATCACCCTTTTTCGCATCGGGGCCCAGCACCTGCGGCTCACCCGCCCGGTTCGTCCGCTGCCCATCGGCAACATCATATGAAATGGTCATGAGCTGCCTCCCCTAAGCGACCATTGTCGCCATCGGATCGACACAGACCTCGTCCGGCACCTGGTTCAGGTTGACGGTTTCAAGATCGTTGTCACCATTGGTCAGCATGCCGTCGGCCAGGAAGACAACGGCCTCCGACGCAAGACCCGCCCCGCCGTGATCAGGTTGCTCGACATCTGCGGTCAGGATCTCCGCCTGGTAAAGCAAAGCTTCCGAATAGGTGTCGCCACCGACGCGAACAACATTGTCCACGCTGGCTTCCTGGATCACCGCGGCATTGTAGAGAAGGTTTGAATCGCCGTTGATGCTGGTGCCTTCGCTTGAGACATCGACCCCAAGCGTGGCGATGCTGTCGCTGTCGCCCAGGATATTGACCTGTTCGAGGTAATTGATGTCGTAGACATCACCGGAGATATAAAGAACGTTCAGCTGGTTGAAAGGCGAGGTTTCCCCGCTGAAGAGCCCGGACAGGAAGTCATCGCCGAGATCCTCTTCACCTGCCGTTGCGAGCCGGTTCGCGCTTGCCGGATCCAGGTCGACGACGGAACTGTTGTAGTTGGAAACGATATAGGCCTCGTTCCAGAGCAGATTGTCGATCTGCCCGTCAGGCATCGGCATGGAAGCGTCTTGTGTACCTTCGGCAATGACCTGATCGAAATTTACCATGACGTTGGTCTGGCTGATCACATTGGCCGAGTAATAGTCGCCTCCGATCAGGATCAGATCGAAGAAGGTGCTCAGTTCCGTAAGGTTGAGAGCATTTGTCAGAATATTGCCACCGGACATGATCGTCGTGCCCGAGCCGTCTTCCTGGTAGACGATAGTATCGTTGTCGACCAGGTAGTTCTTCTGGGTCAGCCAGTTCACGAAGGTCATGTCACCGTCGTGGAAGGTGATATCCCAGAGTGAATGATTGCCGACCGGAGCAACATCCATGGGCAGATCCGAACCGGTGTTCATGATCGATGCGATGTTGTAGCTGCCGGTACTCGGATCCGTCGCCCACTGGCCAAGCCCCGCCAGATGCGGCGCTGCCAGAACATTTGTCTGGCTGATAATGTCGAGATCGTAATAATCGCCGGCCACAGCTATGGTCGCGGCCTTGCCCCAGACGTCCACCAGAATGGCCTGATTGATCAGTGTGTTGTTGCCGGCACTGATTTGCAGCGAAGCGGAAGTTCCGGCGGTGTCCACCAGCGAAGCGAACTCGCCCGAGACACTTTGCGGTCCCTCGAGCACCACGTCATCGGAGTTCGCTTCGGCGTCATCGTCCGGAGCACGGCCCCTCAAATGCTTGATGACTTCGTCAAGACGGGCGGCTTCCTCGACAACGATACCGTTCTGATAGAGCTGCCCGGTGTCATCTCCGGTTGCCAGAACCTGTTGCCCGACACCGGGAGCGCCGGTTTGCATGGTTTGGGCTGTTTCCGTCCAGGCGGCGACGGTCGCGCTCAGATTGCCTGCCGGATTGTCTGCTTCCGTAAAGCTGAACCTGCCGGTGATCCCGGCAGCCTCCAGCGCATCGAGGAAGGAGAGGAGTGATGGTGCTTCATAATCGAAATGATAGTGGAGACCCGTGTTGGACAGATAGTCGTTGTCCTCCAGCACGTTTTCGGACCGGGACACAACGGCGAAGCTGTTGGGCAGCACTTCGTGCTGGAACGTTATGAAGCGGACACCGCCTGTCAGCGCGATGGTGTAGGGATTGAAAGTCCCCTCAACCGGCGGCGGCATCAGATGTGCCCGCATGCCAATGCCATCCCACTCATAAAAGTTCAGGGCGGCGGGAATGTCGTCGTAGTAGCTGTAACCATCGAATTCGTAATGGATATTCGGATTGAGGTCGAGCAGCTGATAGTCCGGCCAGACTGTCGGCAGGGCCTCCATCGTCTCACCTTGCTCTGCCTGTTCGGCAGCAAGCTGTGCCGCGCGGAATTCAAGATACTCAAGGCGGGCGCGGGCCTCCTCGAGTGACATGGAAAAGCTTCCTACAAAATGCGAAATCGCTTCACGCGTAAGGTCATCATAAAAAAACATGTCAGCCCCCTAATCTGAATGAAGGGTCGTTTTCGCGGTCAAACTCGCGCGAATCTAATAACGAGAGGCCGCGTTCAGCAGGCGCGGAGCAAGTGAGCTCCGCGCCTGCTGCTGTTTTCCGGAATTGAAAATCAATTCAGGAACAAACCGGATCAGCTCAGGGAGCCGAGATCTTCACCGGTCATCAGGCTGTCCATGTTGCCGCCGACAATGGTCATGTCGACAGAGTTGTTCAGGATGTTTTCGCCCTGCACAAGCGTGTTGGTGAATGCCGATGCATCGTTGGAAGCGGATGCTTCAGCCGCATTCATGCCCTGGACGAGCGCATCGTCATCAGCAATGACGCTGACACTGCCGGAACCGAGGTCATCGATTTCCAGATTGCCTTCCAGGTCGACCGACATGCCATGGAAACCGGCATGACCGAACCAGGTGCCGACATGGCCACCGAATGCCTGCATGTCAGCATCGACATATGCCGACCCGCTGGAGCCGCCTGCCGAAATACCGTCATCGGTTTCGGCATCGCCACCCTTGGCACTCAGGGTCTGGTTGAAGCCGGCGTTGTTGGTTGCCGTCGTACCGTTGGCCCAGTCGTTGTCTTCCAGCTGGTTGCTGTTGTTGAGCACGACACCGGCATCATTGCCGCCACCATTGAGGGCTTCGTTCAGAATGTCTTCAACGGTGATGTCGTCGCCCGGGCTGTAGTCGATGCCGCCGTTGACGCTCACGAGCATCTCGTCGACTTCAGCGCATTCTTCCAGGTCGATGTCCACGACATCGTCGTCGTCATAAACAAAACCTTCTTCGAAGTTCATCACGACTTCGGCCTTGTTGATGATCTTCGAGTCATCGACTGCATCGAAATCGGAGTAATTGAATTGAGTTCCACGCTTACCAGACATGATAATAGTCCTTGTTCATCGCGGCGAGCCAGGTCTCGCAAGACCGGCGTTCACACCGCATTCTGACTTGGAAACGGGCGCAGCTGGCGTTTCGGAAACAGGTTCGAAACAGAAAACCGCAGCGCCGATCGAACATCTTAGAGCTCGTCCTCACCAACGCTGTCGGTGTAGAGATCACCGCCGACAATCGTCGTGTCGACCGAGTTGTTGAGAATGTTCGCACCCTGCACCAGCTCGTTGACGAACGCTTCGGTTGCGTTGGCGGCATTGGCAGCGGCCATCACTTCACCAATCACCGTCGCATCATCGAGGGCATCCACGGTCATGGACGACCCACCGAAAGCCAGACCGTCGTCAGCTTCCGCCGAACCGCCGTTGGCAGTCAGCTTCTGCGTGAAGGACCCTTCATTGGCGACAAAGGTGTCTTTTGCCCAGTCGTTGTCTTCCAGCTGGTTGCTGTTGTTGATTGCAATGCCGGTATCGTTCCCAAGGCCGTTCAGCGCATCATTGAGGACGTCTTCGACCTTGATGTCGTCGCCCGGGTCGAAGTCGATATTGCCTTTCGCAATCAGAATGTCCTCGACACTCGCATGGTCGCCGATGTCCAGGTCAATGTTGTCGACGTCCGAAGGACCGTTCTCGAAATCCACATTGATGACAGGATCGAAGTCACTGTCGACATACTTGAACACCTGGTTGTTCACATCCTGGGTGTTGTCGTCGTCCGAGTATTCCCACTCGTAGCTCTTCGAATTGTCGATGTTTATTTCGTGATTATAGTTGGTGTTGTACTCGCTAGAATAAGTCGGATTGAACGACTTATCGATGTTCAGCTCGTTTTTATGCCAAACGTATTCGCTCATGGTTCTGTCCTCAGATCGGACAGCTCGGCAGATCGTCTTCTATCGATTTGCATAGGGCTGTCGTGGTTAAGAGGAGCGTTACCGCCCCAGATCAAATGGAAAATGGCAAAAACAACCACCTCAGCTAATCAAAATAGATTTAGCTGCTCCATTTACTCTTCGGCTGGAAGTCAAATTTGAGGATTGGGATCCACAAACTGAGGATTTACACAAATACGAGAATCTCCCAGCCGATGAAAACAATGACAGAACAGGGGGATTGCAATAAGCCGGAAATCTTAACTAAACATTTACCATTCAAGTTTCGCGGATATCTAGCGACATAGGTAAATCACGCGAGGTCAAAAAAAGTATTTAATTGCAATATCTTGAAGCAAAATCTGATCCGCGACTAAATCGAATTATTAATATAACCTAAGGTAAGTTTGTTATATACAAGTTATGGGTGAGGAGAAATTCAGACTAGGGGGTCACTGCACAAATCCCTGTTAATACTGCGATTTGGACGGCATGTTCATTTTCCGACAGCCACCCATTTCCCGCACCTATCCTTGGTCTGAACAAACAAGATAAGAAATTTTATTATTTTAAAAACCGCATGGCTAATGCCGACGGCAGAATAAGCCGGATGAATATTTACAAAAACGCTTCTCCCAGGCCCTGTTTCTGGCAATTGCAAGTGAAAGAGAGTCCAAATTAAATTTTATCTTAGTTTGTAGGGGTGACAGTAATGACTAGCGTAAATTACGAGAATAAAGGTTCAATCTATTATATTGGAGCGTCCGAAAAGTTTCCGAAGGAACTGGAAGGAGTAATCGACCGGGAAATAGAAGATGGACGTTTTATCCGTATCACTCAGAAAATCGATCTTTATCGCTCGGAGCGCCGTGGGGAATTTTCAAAACGCCTTTTCCTGATTGACGAAGGCTTCAGCGCGGAGCGCAAGGAAGCTATTGCCTGCCTGCGGAAAAACTTCCCTGAAGCAAACCTCTGCATGCTGATCAATGATGATCTGTCGTTCCCCTCGATCATCAGCGATTATTTCCAGGAAGGCCTGATCAAGAGCGTGCTGCCGATGAACCTTCGGATCGATCTCTGGCTAGGCGCTATCCGTCTCATGCTCAACGGCGGCCATTATCTGCCGGCTGATGCCATCAAGTACATGGGGATGGAAAGGCCTTACGGCGCAGCCCCGGCCATGCATCAGCGCAGGCACCGCAGCCGTACCAGGAACCGCTTCGGCAAGCTGACGAAACGGGAAACCGAAGTTCTATGCCTCATCTCCGAGGGATATCAGAACAAGAACATCGCCGAAAAATTGTCCCTGTCGGAGCACACCATCAAGCTCCATATTCATCACATCATTTCAAAGCTCGGCGTTTCAAACAGAACGGAAGCAGCCGCGATCTACATTCAGACGGAACAACGACCACCCAACCTAGAGGCCTGAAGATGAGCGCGGCAGATGCGCCCACAATGGCGGACGAATTCCAGACGTTTCTCGCCCTCATGGGTCGGCTGAACTATACGTGGACCAACACGGAGAGCCTGCTGATCCACATGATCGCGGGCCTCGCCGGCGTCACCAAGGAAGTCGCGACGGTGATCTTCCTGACCCTCAACACGTCGCGTGCCCGAATTGATCTGGTCGAACGGTTGGCCAAGCTCGACGCGCAGAAACCGGACTTGAGGGAAGAGGTGCTGAGCCTAACGCGGAACATGCACAAGACATTGAAATTGAAAAACAAATATAATCACTGCATCTATTCGTTCGACAACGAGGGGCGCAATGCCTCAACCATCCTGATGCGCATCAGCGACCAGAAACACAAGATCGAATACGGCAAGTCCAGCCCGATCAATGCCCGGGAAATCACGCTCGTCAGGGAAACGATCCAGAAGACACAGACGCTGAACAAGTCGCTCTGGGAGTTCTTCAAGCAGCGCAAGTTTCCGGTGTGAGATCCTCCCGCGCTATACGCAGCCTCAACAAAAAAGAGGCCGGATCGGTAAACCGAACCGGCCTTTCAGGGGAGGTAACAGGATGTTTGAGCAGGTTCGGATCGCTCTGATCCGGCTGACTGAACTCTGCCCTGGAGCGTGCCGCGTCTAACTGGAAAGATCTTGCATCGCTTTTTGCGTCAAAATTCCCGATTTCAGGCAGTGAAAAGCGTTTCCGACGAAACGCGACAAGTTCTAGCCGATCCTGGCGGCAATGCTTTTGGTCTTGCAGTAGCTTTTGAGACCTTCGAGACCTTTTTCGCGGCCGAAACCGGATTTCTTGTTGCCACCGAACGGCACCTCGATCCCGCCGGCGAAATACTCGTTGATGTAGATCTGGCCGGCATCGATCTTGCGCGCGAGCTGATGGGCTTTTGCGAAATTCGACGTGTAGATGCCTGCGACCAGGCCGTACTGGCAATCGTTGGCAAGTGCCAGGGCGTGATCGGCATCATCAGCCACCTGCACCGTCAGCACCGGCCCGAAGATTTCCTCCTGCGCCAACTCGTCACTCGCAGAAACGCTGTCGACGATTGTCGGCTCATAGAACCAGCCCTTGCCGGTTTTCGGGTCGGCGGCTATGGCGCCACCCGTCACGATATCAGCTCCCCGCGCCCTTGCGCGGTCGACAAAACCAGCAACCTTCGCAAGATGTCCCGCAGAATTGACCGGCCCGACATCCGGGTTGCCAAGACCGTGCCCGAGTGTCAGCGATTTTGTGCGTTTCACCAGTTCCGCAACGAAGTCCGCGTGAATGTTCTTCTCGATCACGAGACGAGATCCAGCGGAGCAGATCTGGCCGGCATTCTCGTAGATCGCACCGAGAACACCGGATAGCGCCTGTTCCCGGTCACAATCGCCAAGCACCACCACGGGCGATTTGCCACCAAGCTCCAGCACCACGCGGGTGATCTCGTCGGCTGCCGCCTTCATCACAGCTTTGCCCGTCTGGACCGAACCGGTGAACGTGATGTGATCGACATCCGGATGGGAGGTCAGTGGAGCACCGGTTTCGGCGCCGGTTCCGGTCACGACATTGCACACGCCTGCCGGCAATCCGGCATCATGCAGGATCTTCGCAAGCAGCAGTGCGGTGAACGGCGTCTGTTCGGCAGGCTTTGCCACAACCGTGCAGCCGGCTGCAAGCGCCGGCGCAAATCCGCGCGCAGCGGTGGAGATCGGAAAGTTCCACGGAATGATGTGGGCCGTGACCCCGACCGGCTCGTGAATGGCGTAACCGACATAATTCGGCCCAAGGGGAAAGCTGTCTCCCTGCAGCTTGTCGCAAGCGCCCGCGTAATACTCGAACGTACGAGCCGCACCGCGCACATCGCCTTGAGCTTCCTGCAGTGCCTTGCCGCTGTCCAGCGTTTCGGCAACGGCCAGAAGATCGAGATTTTCCAGGATAAGCCGTGACGCTTGCAGAAGGATCCGGGACCGCTCCACCGGCGCCATGTCTTGCCAGACCGTCTCAAAAGCAACCTTTGACGACTTTACCGCCTGATCGACATCCTCGGCGGTTCCCGCCGTGAAGCGGGCGAAGGCTTCGCCCCGACCCGGATCAAAACTTTCCATGGTGCGGTTATGGGACGGCTGCGTGAAGCTGCCGTCGATGAAATGGCCGAGGGGCAACGCCTTCAGCGTGCCCGTGGCCTGATATTCCGCGATGAGTTCGCTTGCTCCGGACATCTTTAGCCTTCCAGGGAACTGATCTTGTATGTGGATTTCGCCAGCCACTCCGGACTGATCTCGACACCCCACCCCGGCGCATCGGTCACCGTGGCATGCCCGTCGACAATCTCGTATGGCGACGCGGTGAAGAGGCCGTATTGCCAGGGATAATAGTCGGCTTCCTCGATGGAGAATTCGAGATATTTGCCCGCATTCGGGATCGCCCGCAGCAGATGCATGGTGAACAGCGTCACCAGCGACAGGTTGGCCGCATGCGGTGTGCAGGGAATGCCTGCCTCATGCGCCATTTGTGCCACCTTCATGGTGCGGACCATACCACCGAGATAACAGACGTCCGGCTGAATGATATCGACAACTCGTTCATCGATCATCCGCTGCCAGTCCACCAGAGAGCAATCCTGCTCCCCCCCTGTCACATCGATGTCGAGAGCATCTGTCACTTGCCTGGTCTGGTCGTAATGCCAGTAGGGGCAAGGCTCCTCGTAATGGGAAATGCCGTTGGCTTCCAGGAATCGGCCGATCTCGATAGCCTTGGCTGGCGAATAGCAGGAGTTGGCATCGACCAGCAGTGCGGTGTCGTCACCAAAGGCCTTGCGCATGGTCGGCACGATTTCTTCCGTCCGGCCCGGCCATTCGTCCTGGTCGCGGCCGCATTCGGCACCGATCCGGAACTTGAAGGCGTCGAAGCCGTAAAGGTCCTGCTGCTTCTTGAGGCGATCCGCCTCGTCTTTCGCCGTGATGTCACGCTTCATCGACGACCCGTAGGCCCGCACCTTGCCCGGCGTTCCGCCGAGCAGTTCGCACACCGGCTTGCCTTCCAGCTTGCCGCGCAAGTCGAACAGGGCAGTGTCCAGTCCCCCCATCGCCCGGCGCAGATAGGATCCGGGAAACTTGTGCTCACGTTCCGGGATGATCTCCATCAGGTGTTCAATGTCGAAAGCGTCCTCGCCCAGCGCATAAGGTGCAACCTGACGGTGGACGACCTCCGCGGTGATATCCGCGTAGTAAGGCGCTACCTGCCCCCATCCGGTCGCACCGTTTTCGGCGGTTGCACGAACGAAGCAGACAAACTCATTGGTAAATGTTTCTATTGATTGTATTTTCATTGTCTTATCCGGTCCTCGGACGGACGGTCCCGATGGATAGGGGTTGGCTCGTGAACCGACCCTTATCCAGAATTGGACTTGATAGAAGGTCCGTTTTGCGCAAACTCTCATACCAATTTGGGAGAACGCGATGAAACGGCATGCCGGCGCTGTGCTCTCGTCGATCAAGATCGACAAGACGGCCGAAAAGAAAATTTCGATCCAGCTCTACATGGCTCTGCGCGACCTGTTGCTGACGGGGGCATTGACCCCGGGTGACCGGATGCCGGCCACACGCACCCTGGCGCAGGAGATCGGCGTCTCCCGCACGACGGTAATCGATGCGACCGACCGCCTGATTTCCGAGGGTCTTCTGGAGGCAAGGGTAGGCGCTGGCACGTTCGTGAGTGAAGCGCTGAACGCCCGCCTTGCACCGAAGCCGTCACAGGAGGCCAGCGACATCACCCCCGTCGTGCCGCGCCTTTCCCACGCGACCCGGCATGCCATCCCGGATTTCACCTTGCGCTCGCGCCTGCCGCACAAATCGCAGGCCTTCGTCACAGCACTGCCGGCGCTCGACGCCTTTCCGATGGCGCAATGGGCAAAACTCTCCGCGCGGCACTGGCGCAAGGACCGCGACCACATTGCCGGCTATGGCGAACCCTTCGGCTACATGCCGCTGCGCCGGGCGATTGCCCGTCAGCTCAATGCCTCCCGCGGCATCAAGTGCGACCCCGAACAGATATTCATCACCAACGGCGCCCAGCGCGCATTTTCCCTGGTCGGCGGCATGCTGGTCAATCCGGGCGAGCCGATCTGGTTTGAAAATCCTGGCGCAATTGGTGCGCGCAACGCTTTTGTTGCCATTGGCGCAAGGCCAATTCCAGTCGCCGTTGACGAGGAAGGCCTTTGCATCGAGGACGGCCTTGCCAAGGCGCCCTACTTTCGGCTCGCCTTCGTAACGCCATCGCACCAGCAGCCGCTTGGCCACGTCATGAGCCTTTCCCGCCGCCTGGCGCTTCTGACAGCCGCCAATGAAGCCGACGCCATGATCGTGGAGGACGACTACGACGGCGAGTTCTATTTCGGCGACCAGCCACCACCAACACTCAAGAGCATCGATACCCACGGCCGGGTAATCTATGTCGGCACCTTCTCCAAGTCCCTGTTTCCGGCCCTCAGGCTCGGCTTCGTTCTGGTGCCGGAAGGCCTGGTGGAAAGCTTCGAGCGGGTCTGCTTGACCTGGCTTGCCGGTGTTCCGACCGTCACCCAGGCGATCGTTGCCGAATTCATGGATGAAGGCATGTTCGCAACACACATCCGCACCATGCGCCAACTCTACAAGCACCGTCACGACACCTTGATGGCAGAAAGCGCCAGTCTTGCAGGAGACATTGACCTGCAGCCAACCAGCAGCGGCTTTCACGCTGTCGGCCTTTTGTCGAACCGATACGACGAAGACAGGATCGTCGCTGAAGCGGCCAAACACGGCATCACCACCGCCCCCCTGTCTCGCTACGCTCTTGGCCGGATACCGCAGCGCGGCATTGTCCTCGGCTTCGGCAGCTCCGCGCAGGATGACATCCGCAAAGGCATGAAGGTTCTCAAGAAAATCCTGCCTGTTTGCTGCACCAGCTAAGGTGCACCCTCGGTCAATTGGACTGCTAAATTATCTGCAATGGATATATTTGGCAGGCCAATTCCAACCTAGGCTTTTTTCCGGTTAGTACGCTGAGTGCATTCAGGAGGACGTCATGCATTTGAAAACAACACTAACCGGCCTGTTGGCCGCAACCATGCTTGCCGGTGCCGGCTCTGCCCAGGCAGAGACCCTGCGCCTGTTGACCTGGGGGTCTTACGCTCCCGACGAACTGGTCCAAAAATTTGAAGAAGAATATCCGGACATTGATGTTGAAGTCACCTTCTCCAACAACGAGGAAATGATTGCCAAGCTGCGCGCCACTGGTGGTGCCGGCTTCGACCTTGCCCAGCCAAGCCACGACCGCATCTACGCGGCCCAGCTGGAATATGACATCTACAAGCCGCTGGATCTCTCAAAGATCGACACCGGTGCGATGGAAGCCAAGCTGCTTGACGGCGTGAAGGCAAACACGACGATCGAGGGTGAAGTCTACGCGGTTCCCCACCAGTGGGGCACATCCGGCCTGATGGCCGACAAGACAAAGGCTCCGGACCTTTCGAGCTGGGCCGACCTGTGCGACCCGGCCTACAAGGGCAAGACCTCGATGCGCCTGAAGCGCACGATCCTGCTCGGCACGGCCTTCTCGATGGGCGAAGACCCGTTCGCGGCCTATGCGGATCTTGAGAAATACCAGGGTATCCTGGACAAGGTCGCCGACAAGCTGATCGAGTGCAAGGACAACATCAAGGCCTACTGGAAAGGCGGCGACGACCTTTCCGCGATGATGCTGTCAGGCGAAATCGTGGCATCCGAAACCTGGGATTCCACCGCCTACAAGCTCTACGACCAGAACCAGAACATTGTCTTCGTTCCGCCGAAGGAAGGCGCACTAGCCTGGATCGACACCTTCGCCCTGCCGCGCAAGGGCAAGGCGGATGATGCCGCCTACAAGTGGATCAACTTCGTGCTGCGGCCGGAAAACGTGACCATCATGTCCGGCAGCACCGGCGCGATTGCCGCGGTCAAGGGTGGTACCGACCTGCTGCCGGAAGACAAGAAGGCAGCCGTGAATGCGGCCTTCACCGCAGCCGACATCGACAATCTCAAGTTCTTTGCCAACATTCCTCCCGGCGTGGAAGACATGGAAGGCAAGACTCTCGAGAAGATCAAGGCAGCCACAGGCGGCTGATCAGGTTCAGGGCTGCCGGAACCATTCCGGCAGCCCTTTCCTTTTTTTGAAAAAATCAAAACACCGGAGAGAAGCAACCGGACACAACCCGGCGCTCCAAACCCCGATCCCTTCCAGTTGGCCCGCATTGATGAAACACACCTCACCCACCTACGATCTTGAATGCCTCGACCTTGCCAAGAGTTTTGGAGGATTTCGCGCCGTCAAAGGCGTCTCCTTCGAGATCCCGAGCGGTTCGTTCTTCTCCATTCTCGGTCCGTCGGGCTGTGGCAAGACGACCCTGATGCGCATGATCGCGGGTTTCGAGGACCCGACCTCCGGCGACATCAAGATCAAGGGCAAGTCGGTACTCGGCGTGCCGCCCAACCGGCGCAACGTCAAGATGGTGTTCCAGCATCTGGCGCTGTTCCCGATGATGAACGTCTACGAGAACATCGCCTATGGCCTCAGGTGCGCAGGCGTGGGCAATGCGGAAATAAAGCGCAAGGTCCAGGACGTGCTGGAGCGGATTGCCCTGCCCGACGTTGGCGAGCGGGAAATTCACCAGTTGTCCGGCGGCCAGAAACAGCGCATCGCCATTGCTCGCTGCATGGTGCTCGATCCGGATGTGCTGCTGCTCGATGAACCCCTCGGCGCGCTCGATCTGAAGCTGCGCGAAGCGATGAAGATCGAGTTGAAGCTGTTGCAGCACCAGTTCAACACGACCTTTATCTACATCACCCACGATCAGTCGGAAGCACTGGTGATGTCCGATAACGTCGCCATCATGAACCAGGGCATTTTCGAACAGATCGGCACGCCGCAGGATCTCTATCATCATCCCAAGACCGCCTTCGTCGCCGGTTTTGTCGGCGATAGCAACCGCTGGTCCGGCACGGTGAAATCCGCAGATGGCACAGGTGGCAAGGTGGAAACGGACCAGGGCCTTTCGATGAGTTTCAATGCCGGCGCGGGTCAGACCATTCGTGATGGCGACAAGGTGGAGATTTTCGTGCGGCCGGAATTCATCCGCACGGTTCGCTCATCCGAAGCGGACCAGGCCGTGACAGAAGGTGACAACCAGATGAGTGGTGTCATCGACAGCCTGCTCTTCAACGGTGCCAACAGCCGTGTTCTCGTACGGACCGGCAGCGGCGAGCTTATCGAATCCGACGTGACGGTAACCGGCAACAACGACCTGAAACCCGGCGAAGACGTGCGCCTGATCTGGTCGTCCCGGCAAGCCATGTGCTTTGCCCGTGCGGAGAGCGCATGATGCACAACAAGGACATCAAACGGCTGTCGCTGATCCTGCTGTTTTCGCCTTTCGCGCTCTGGATCCTGCTGCTGATCATTCTGCCGCACATCGGCATGGTGCTCCTGTCCTTCCGCGAGAAAGTGGCACCGCGCGTCTATGAGTACAGCTTCGCCAACTATCTGGATTTCATCAACGAACCGATCTACTGGAACACCCTACTTCGAACCGGGTCCATGTCCCTGCTGGTCACAGCACTGGCGCTGCTGATCGGCTTTCCCATTGCCTACTACATCGCCAAGATCGCCGGCCCCAGGGCGCGCGGTGGTCTGTTCCTGCTCTGCCTGATCCCGCTCTGGGTCAGCGACCTGATCCGTTCCTTCGGCTGGATCTTGCTGTTGCGCGAAACCGGTGTGATTTCGAATTTCCTGCTCTGGACCGGACTGGTCGGCCAGCCTGTCGAATTTCTCTACAACGACATCGCGGTCATCATCGGCCTTGTCTACACCGTGATCCTGTTCATGATCGTGCCACTGGTCTCGACGCTGGACGGCATGGACAATTCCATGATCGAGGCCGGGTACAATCTGGGCGGCAACGGCTTCACCGTGCTGCGCCGGATCATCATTCCCTACGCGATGCCGGGCATCGTGGCCGGCTGCATCGTCACCTTCATGCTGACGGCGGGTTCCTACCTGACGCCGATCCTGCTCGGCGGCAAGAATTCGAGCTGGTTCACAGAACAGATCTACAATCAGTTCATCACCCGCTTCAACTGGGAGGGAGGCGCGGCCTTCGGCATGCTGCTCCTGATTTTTACCTCCGTCGTGATCTGGCTCGGCCTGAAACTCTCCGGTCAGACCCTCGCCAACACCGTGGCAAAGAGCTGAGGAGGACAGACGATGCTTGCGCAAAAGAACTCCTCTCCGTTCCTGATGGGCTACCGGCTCTATGTCGTTGCCTTCTTCATCTTCCTGGCAGCGCCGCTGATTTCGGCTGGAGCCTTTGCCTTCAACGACAGCCTGTTCCCGGCGCTGCCCTGGCAAGGTTTCACCCTGGACTGGTTCTTCAGCGACACCGAGCCAAAACTCGGCATGTTCCATGACCGGCGGTTGCTGCAGGGGCTTTATTATTCCTTCGTCATCGCAATCTTCGTGGCGGCACTCTCCGTCTTCGTCGGCACGACCAATGCGTTTCTGTTCGTGCGTGGCGAGTTTCCGGGCAAGAACTTCTTCTACATTCTCATGGTGGTGCCGCTGGTGATCCCGGGTGTCATCCTCGGCATCTCCATCCTGGTCCTGGCCAGCGACACCGCGAACTACATGGAAAACAGGTTCGATCTGGAGCTTGAGTTCCTGAGGCCTGGCCTTCTGCTTGTCGTGTTCGGGCAGTTTTCCTTCATCACCACCATCACCTCGCTGGTGATCACAGCCCGGCTGAAGAAATTCGACGCCACGATGGAAGAAGCCGCCTTCAACCTGGGGGCAAGCCGGGTCCGCGTGTTGCGCACCGTCACGCTGCCCTTCCTGCGTCCGGCTATGATCGCGGCCGGCATCGTTGCGTTCCTGGTCTCGTTCGAGAACTTCAACACCACGCTATTTCTTGTCGGCTCGGAAGCGCCGCTGACGATCACCATGTATGACCGGATGGCAAAGGTCGGCTCGACGCCGGTTCTCAATGCCGTCTCCTTCGTGCTCATGGTCGGGTCCGGACTGCTTGCGCTGCTATCGATTGCCATCCAGCGCGACAAGACCTCTCAATAGGAGCATTCATGGCGGAGTTCGACTTTGTCATCGTCGGCGCGGGCTCGGCAGGCTCGGTGCTTGCCGACCGGCTGTCGGAAGACGGCAAATACACCGTCTGCCTTCTGGAGGCGGGCGGCTCGGATCTCAATTTCTGGATCTGGATGCCGATCGGCTACGGCAAGGCTTTCTATAACCGGAACATCAACTGGATGTACCACACCGAGGCGGATCCGGGGCTCAACGACCGCTCCGGCTACTGGCCGCGCGGCAAGGTGCTGGGCGGGTCCAGCTCGATCAATGCCATGGTCTATATCCGCGGTCAGCATGCGGATTTCGAGGACTGGAAGGCCCTCGGCAACACCGGCTGGGGCTGGCAGGACGTTCTGCCCTATTTCAAGCGCTCGGAAACCAATTGCAACGGTGCCGACGACTATCGCGGCGGGGATGGCCCGCTTTATGTCTCCTCCATGGACAAGGACGTCCACCCGCTGTGTCAAAACTTCCTGGCAGCCAGCGAGGAAGCCGGCTTCAGCCGTAATCCGGATTTCAATGGCAAAAGCCAGGAAGGTGTCGGCCTCTACCAGATAACCGCGAAAAACGGGTTCCGCATGTCGACGGCCCGCGCCTATCTTTCACGCGCGAAAAAACGTCAGAATGTCTCCATCCTGACCAACGCACACACGACCCGGCTGATCCTTGAGAACGGACGGGCGACCGGTGTCGTCTACAGCCGAGGCGGCACCGAGCAGACCGTGAAGGCCCGCCGGGAAGTGATCCTCAGTGCAGGTGCCGTCAACTCGCCGCAAATCCTCATGTTGTCCGGCATTGGTGATGGCGCGGAACTGCAGGCCAAGGGCATTTCCTCCACCTTGCACAGCCCTGCTGTCGGCAAGAACCTTCAGGACCATCTCGGTCTCGACTATCTCTACCGGTCCAAAGTGCCAACGCTGAACCAGCAGCTTTATCCCTGGTGGGGCAAGCTCGCCCAGGGCATCCGCTATGTTCTGACCCGCAGTGGTCCACTGTCGCTCAGTGTCAATCAGGCTGGTGGCTTTGTCAGAAGCAATCCGGATTGTGAACGGCCGAACATCCAGCTGTATTTCTCGCCAGTCAGCTACACCAAGGCGCCGAAGGGGAAACGTCCGCTGATGAACCCGGACCCGTTCCCCGGCTTCCTCCTCGGCTTCCAGCCGACGCGGCCTACCAGCCGCGGCCATATCTGCCTGCGCTCCTCCGATCCGTTCGACATGCCGGAGATCCACCCGAACTCGCTCAGCACCAACCGTGATCTCACGGAGATGATCGAAGGCAGCAAGCTGATGCGCAAGATCGCCGAAAGCCCTGCCATGCAATCGGTTATCGACGAGGAGATCACACCCGGCCCGGGTGTCCAGACCGACGAGGACATGCTGGCGGATGTCCGCAGCCGCTGTTCCACAGTCTTCCACCCTGTCAGCACCTGCCGCATGGGACCGGACGCGAACGAAAACGTCGTCGACACGCGCCTACGGGTTTACGGGGTCGAAGGGCTTCGGGTTGTCGATGCCTCTATTTTCCCGACGGTCACGTCCGGCAACACCAACGCACCTGCGATCATGGTCGGCGAAAAAGGCGCGGACCTTATCCTGGAAGACACGCGAGCGGCGTAAGGCACGTAATGACTCAGGCTCTTTTTGCGGACAACTACAAGACGACACCATACTGGCAGGATATCGCCCCCAAACTCGTACTGCCGGATACAGGTTTGCCCCCAGAGGTCGATGTGCTGGTGGTTGGCGGTGGGTACACCGGCCTGAACGCCGCACTGCAGACCGCCCGTGAAGGCCTCGGCACACTGGTTCTCGATGCGGAAGATCCGGGTTGGGGCTGCAGCATGCGCAATGGCGGCCAGCTTTCAACCAGCCTCAAGCCGTCCTTTTCCAACCTGGCAGGCCGCTATGGCGGGGAGCTCGCCACCCAGCTTTGCCTGGAAGGCCAGGCGTCCCTCGACTACATGCACGCACTTTCAAGGGAAGATGGACTGGAGATGGGCTTACGGGAAACCGGCCGCTTCCACGGCGCCCACAAGCCCCATCTTTACGAGAGCCTTGCCAGAGACTGTGCCGCCGGACACCCCGTGTGGAAGACCGATGCCTTCATGGTGCCGAAAAGCGACATGGCACAGGAGCTTGGGACCGATGCCTATCATGGCGGTATCGTCAATCCGCATCATTGCAGCATCGATGTCAGCAAGTACCATCCTTCACTTTTGAACAAGGTGCTGGCGGAAGGCGCGATGGTGCGCGGCAAGTGCCGGGTGGTGTCGCTTGAACGCGAGACGTCAGGTTTCAAGGTCCTGACAAGCGACGGCTCCCTCAAGGCAGGCAAGGTCATTCTGGCGACCAATGGTTACTCCGGCCCCCTGTCGCCCTGGCTTCAGCGACGGCTGATCCCGATCGGCTCCTACGTGATCGCGACGGAAGAAATCCCGAGTGAAACGATCGACCGGCTGTTTCCGACGGACCGGGTCCTCTCCGACACCAGAAAACTGGTCTATTACTACCGGCTGTCCCCCGACCGGAAGCGCGTGCTGTTTGGCGGCCGGGTCTCCTTGAGCGAAACGGACCCGCGCAACAGCGCACTCAAGCTCCACCGCGATATGACAGCCCTCTTTCCGGAACTTGGCTCCGTGCGGATCAGCCATGCCTGGATGGGGTTTGTCGGCTACACCTTCGACACACTCGCCCATGCTGGCGAAGACAACGGCCTGTTTCACGCGGGCGGCTATTGCGGGTCCGGGGTAGGTATGGCGAGTTATCTCGGCATGCGTATGGGCCAGAAAGCTGCCGGCCGTGAAAAATCACTCTCCGCGTTCGAGAAGATCCCCTTCCCGACCCGGCCGCTGTACCAGGGCAATCCGTGGTTCCTGGCACCATCGGTGCTGGTCTACCGGCTGCGGGACAGGTTCGGCATCTGATTGGGGTCAGCCTCGCGGTGGATAGCCTTCTTGCGCTGCCCCCCTTGCCATCATTTCATACCGAAGACTGGGCGGGCGCCGGCACATCGGCAAGCAGGCGCACCAGCCAGTCGACAAAAACGCGAACCTTGTTCGAAAGGTGCCGGTTGGGTGGGTAGACGATATAAAGCGGAATGGTGTCGGCGGACCATTCCGTCAACAGCGGCACGAGGTCCCCGCGCTTCAGCTCTTCCCGCACCATGAAGTCAGGCAGCTGCGCGATGCCGTGACCGGCAACGGCCGCCGCCACATAGCTGCGGGCATCGTTGACCGAGCAATGATAGCGTCCGTCGACCAGAATTTCCTCACCGTCCTTGCGGAAGGTGAACGGGTGTGTGCGTCCGGTGGCGGCAACGAAATAGTTGACGCAATAGTGGTTCGCCTTCACGTCTGCCGGGGTTTCCGGTGTACCCGCCCGCTCCAGGTAGGACGCTGCCGCGCAAGTGGTCAGGCCGACCTCCGCCACCCGCCGCGCAATCAGCGACTGATCAGCCGGTGCACCACCGCGCAAGGCACAATCGACATTCTCTGCCAGGTAATCGACTGTCCTGTCGCCGATCCCGAGGTCGATACGGATATCCGGGTATTTTTCGTAAAAACCGCCAAGCTCCGGTATCACGAACCAGTCGGCAAAGGCCCCTGACATTTCAACGCGCAGCCGCCCACCCGGATTGCTCTGGGCTTGGGACAGGCTGGCATCAAGTTCGTCGACCTCCGAAACGATCTGAACGGCCCGCTCATAATAAAGCGCGCCGTCCGTCGTCACAATCACGCGCCGCGTTGTCCGGTTGAGCAATTTGGTCTGCAGATGTTTCTCGAGATTCTGGATCAGGTTGGTAACCGTCGCCTTCGGCATCTGAAGGGAATCGGAGGCTCGGGTGAAATTTCCTGTTTCAACCACCCTCACAAAGGCGCGCATGGCGGAGAGTTGATCCATTTCTGGGCGTCCTGATCAAAAAATAGGCTTATTATTCGAAAATTCGAATAGTGAAACCAATAATACACCCCTTATTCCAGAGTTGGAACAACAATACCTATCGGACATGCAAGAGAGCTGGTGTACCCAGTTCTCCCTCAACCAACAGACACGAAACGGCGCTGAAAATGACGGTGCAGATCAAGGATATGACACTCGACAAGGTGGCCATCGGCCCCGTGGCGGCACGTGTCTACCAGGGCGCCGAATACAGCAAGTCGCCGCCAGTCCTGATCTATTTTCATGGCGGCGCTTTTCAAGGCACCGTCCCGCAGGAAAGCGAGTTTGCGCATCTCATTGCCGAAACCGGCGCCATTGTCGTGATGCCGGATTACAATGTACCGCTTGGCAGCGTTTTTCCGAAGCCGCTGGAAACGGGTTTTTCGATCTTCTCCTATCTGGCGAAAAAGCGCGCCGGCCTCGGGAACCGGAAATCCCTGCTTCTTGTCGGCGGCGTCGAGGCTGGCGGCAACATCGCCGCAGCGGTCGCGCTGAAGGCGCGGGATCATTTCGCCGATGAACTTGACGGGCAGATCCTTCTGTCACCTCTGCTTGATCCTTTCATGGGCTCTGCATCGTTTCAGAAGGCCGGCGAGTTCGGCATGAAGGACATCTGGGCCGACGGCTGGAGCCACTATCTCAGCACCGGCATGTGCCACCCCTATGCGGCCCCATGCATGTGCTCACGCCTGACCGGCGTTGCCCCCGCGCTTGTTCTGTCTTCTCAGGACGATCCGCTCAAGGACGAAACACTCGGCTTTGCGACCTGTCTGAAAAATGCAGGCGTTGAAGTTCACCAGCATGTTCTCCCCGCCGGGACAGGCTGGCCATCACTCTACGGCGGAAAGACGGACGAGACCCCATCCTGGCAAGAAACCGTAAGCACGCAATTTTCCGGTTTCGTGCAGTCCGTCAGCGTCCACTGATTTGATATCCAAACCCTTCTGAAAATTGTGTTTTCAGCAGGGTTTCCAAGGAGAGACCAATGACATCAAGAAGCAAGCGCTGGGCCCTGACGGGCGCCAGTCTGGCAGTTGCTGTCTCTGTTTCAGCCGCTGTCCTCATCATGAACCTTCCGGCAAGCAGCCCTGCAACGGCCGCCGGCGGTACAGTCGCCATCCCGGCGGTGCCGGTGACCGTTGCCGAGGTCAAATCCCGAGAGATAACCGTGTGGGAAGATTTCTCCGGCAGGCTTGAAGCCGTTGACCGGGTGCAGATCCGCTCCCGTGTGGCCGGATCCATTCAATCCGTCGATTTCCGTGAAGGCGCATTGGTGGAAGCAGGTGACCTGCTCTTCACCATTGACCCGGCTCCCTACGAGGCCGCCGTCGCTCAAAGGGAAGGTCAGGTTGAACTTGCGCAAACGCAGCTCAACCTCGCCAAGCTGGAACTGGACCGTGGCAACAAGCTGATCGAAAACCGGACCATCTCCCAAAGCGTCCTCGACCAGCGCCGCAACACCTACGCCGAAGCACAGGCCAACCTCAGAACCGTCAAGGCAGCTCTCAGGTCGGCCAAGCTGGAACTTGGCTACACCAAGGTGCTGGCACCCGTGTCGGGTCGTGTCGGCAAGATCGAGATCACCGTCGGCAATCTCGTTGCCGCGGGCTCCGCATCGCCGGCATTGACAACCCTTGTCTCTGTCGATCCGATCTATGCAAGCTTCAACGCAAGTGAAGACCTGGTCTCGCGGGTTCTGGCCGAGTTGCCGCAAACAGATGCTGCGGTGCCGCCACTGGACATGATCCCCGTCGAAATCGAAACCTCGTCAACCGCCGGACACCCGGTGAAGGGCAAGCTGCAGCTGGTCGATAACCAGGTTGACGCCGTCAGCGGCACCATTGGTGTCAGGGCAGTCTTCGACAATCCGGGCGGCAGGCTGATCCCGGGCCAGTTCGTGCGTATCCGCATGGGTGAGCCAAGGCCGGAACAGAAGGTCCTGATCAGCGAACGCGCCATCGGCACCGACCAGGACAAGAAATATGTCTATGTCGTCGGTGACGACAACAAGGTGGCCTACAGGCCGATCGACCTTGGCAGGACCGCGGAAGGTGCACGTATCGTCGACAGCGGCCTCGAACCGGGTGAACGGATCGTCGTCAACGGCCTGCAGCGGATCCGCTCTGGTGCACTCGTCGATCCTCAGCTCGAAAACGACGTTGCCGCTGCAAACTGAGTGAACAGGTGGAGTGCAAGGCGCTCCACCTCCCCTCGTCAACAATTCAAGTCATGATTGCCGGTGGCGCCGTCGCCGGCCGGGGACGTGTTGTCCCGATTTCCGACCGGAAAGGGCCTGGATATGAATATCTCGAGATTCTTCGTCGACCGCCCGGTCTTTGCCGGTGTGCTGTCTGTCCTCATCCTCATCGCCGGCCTGATCGGTCTGCGGGCGCTGCCGATCTCAGAATACCCCGAGGTGGTGCCGCCATCGATCGTCGTGCGCGCCGCCTATCCGGGGGCGAACCCGAAGGTCATTGCCGAGACGGTGGCAACACCGCTGGAAGAACAGATCAACGGTGTCGAGGGCATGCTCTACATGTCCAGCCAGGCGACCTCTGACGGCGTCATGACACTCACGGTCACGTTCGAGCTCGGCACTGATCCCGACCAGGCCCAGCAGCTTGTCCAGAACCGCGTTTCGCAAGCCGAACCCCGTCTTCCGGCGGAAGTACGAAGCCTTGGCATAACCACGGTGAAAAGTTCACCCGATCTGATGATGGTCGTGAACCTGACTTCGCCGGACAACCGCTACGACATCACCTACCTGCGCAACTATGCCGTCCTCAACATCAAGGACCGGCTGGCCCGCCTGCAGGGTGTCGGCCAGGTGCAGGTGTTCGGTTCCGGCGATTACTCCATGCGTGTGTGGGTCGACCCTCAAAAGGCGGCCGGCCATAACCTGGCAGCCAGCGACATCACCAACGCCATCCGCCAACAGAACGTGCAGGCCGCGGCCGGCATTATCGGCGCTTCGCCAAACCTGAAGGGTGTCGACGTTCAGCTCAGCGTCAATGCGCAAGGCCGTCTTCAGACACCGGAAGAGTTCGGCAACATCATTGTCCGTACCGGTGAAAACGGTGAGGTCACCCGGTTGCGCGACGTTGCCCGGATCGAGCTCGGTGCAGCCGATTATTCGCTGCGCTCCCTGCTCGACGGCAAACCGGCCGTCGCCATTCCTGTGTTCCAGGCACCCGGCTCCAACGCAATTGCCATTTCCGATGCAGTGGTCGAGACCATGAACGACCTTCAGGTCGCCATGCCTGACGGCGTCAAATACGAAATCGTCTACGACACCACAAAGTTTGTTCGGTCCTCCATCGAGAAGGTTGTCGACACGCTGCTGGAAGCCGTGGTGCTTGTGGTTCTCGTCGTGATCCTGTTCCTGCAGACATGGCGCGCATCGATCATTCCGCTGATCGCCGTTCCCGTGTCGATCATCGGCACCTTCGGAGTCATGTATGTCTTCGGCTTTTCCATCAACGCTCTCAGCCTCTTCGGGCTGGTTCTCGCCATCGGCATCGTGGTCGATGACGCGATCGTGGTCGTTGAAAACGTCGAACGAAACATCGAAAACGGACTGAACCCGCGCCAGGCAACCTACAAGGCCATGAAGGAAGTCTCCGGACCGATCATCGCCATTGCACTGGTGCTTGTGGCGGTGTTTGTCCCGCTGGCCTTCATCACCGGCCTTTCGGGTCAGTTCTATCGCCAGTTCGCACTGACGATCGCAATCTCGACTGTCATCTCGGCCATCAACTCGCTCACTCTGTCCCCGGCCCTGGCCGCCCTTCTCCTGAAGGATCACCATGCGCCCAAGGACTGGCTGACACGTTCGATGGACTACCTGTTCGGCTGGTTCTTCAAGGGCTTCAACCGGGCCTTCGGCGCCGGTTCCAACGCCTATGGCAAGAGCGTCGGCGGCCTGTTGTCCCGCAAGACCATCGTCATGGTGGTCTACATGGCACTTGCAGGGGCAACCTACAGTCTCTTCACAACAGTCCCCGGTGGCTTCGTGCCGGCACAGGACAAACAGTATCTGATCGGCTTTGCCCAGCTTCCCGACGCTGCCACGCTGGACCGGACCGAAGACGTCATCCGCCGGATGAGCGAGATCGCCATGGAGCAGGAAGGTGTCGAACACGCCATCGCCTTCCCGGGCCTGTCGATCAACGGCTTCACCAACTCTTCCAACGCGGGCATCGTCTTCGCCACCCTGACGGATTTCGAGGAACGCAAGTCTCCGGAATTGTCCGGCGACGCCATCGCGATGCAGCTGAACCAGAAGTTCGGCACGATCCAGGACGCGTTTATCGCCATGTTCTCGCCGCCGCCTGTTCAGGGCCTTGGCACCACCGGCGGGTTCAAACTGCAGATCGAGGACCGGGCAGGTCTCGGCTACCAGGCACTCGACGCGGCCAACAAGGCCTTCCTGGCGAAAGCCTATCAGACGCCGGAACTGGCTGGATTGTTCTCCAGTTTCCAGATCAATGTGCCCCAGCTTTATGCGGATCTTGATCGCACCAAGGCGGAACAGCTCGGCGTATCGGTAACGGACGTATTCGAGACGCTGCAGATCTATCTGGGTTCACTTTATGTCAACGACTTCAATGCCTTCGGTCGCACTTACAGTGTCCGGGTGCAGGCGGACGCCCAGTACCGGGCGCATGCCGACGATATCGGCAAGTTGAAGGTTCGCTCTGCCACCGGCCAGATGATCCCGCTCTCCGCCCTGTTGAAGGTGGAGGCCACCACCGGGCCGGAACGGGCAACCCGCTACAACGGTTTCCTTGCGGCTGACATCAATGGTGGCCCGGCTCCCGGGTTTTCCTCCGGCCAGGCCCAGGCAGCGGTCGAGCGGATTGCGGAAGAAACCCTGCCCAAAGGCATTGCCTTTGAGTGGACGGACCTGACCTACCAGCAGATCCTTGCCGGCAGCTCCGGGTTCCTGGTCTTCCCTCTGGCCCTGCTTCTGGTTTACCTGGTGCTTGCCGCCCAGTATGAAAGCCTGATGCTTCCGGTGGCGATTGTCATGATCGTACCGATGGGTGTCCTTGCCGCCCTGACGGGCGTCTGGCTGACCCATGGCGACAACAACATCTTCACCCAGATCGGGTTGGTGGTGCTGGTCGGGCTTTCTGCGAAAAATGCGATCCTGATCGTGGAATTCGCAAGGGAACTGGAATTTGAAGGCCGAACGCCGGTTGAAGCGGCAGTCGAAGCCAGCCGGTTACGTCTGCGCCCGATCCTGATGACCTCGATGGCCTTCATCATGGGTGTGGTTCCGCTGGTGCTTTCTACCGGCGCCGGTGCGGAAATGCGAGCCGCGATGGGCATCGCGGTCTTCTCCGGCATGATCGGCGTGACCTTCTTCGGGATCTTCATGACGCCGGTGTTCTACGTGCTGGTCCGCAAGCTCTCGGGCAATCGCCCGCTTGCGCAACACGAGGAACCAGCAGAGCAGCCGCAAGCTCAGAACACGGCCGCTTGAACCTGGACCAAATGACATGAAAAACGCCCTGGGAGCATTCGTTTCCAGGGCGTTTTGTACTTGGGCAGCCTTTCACCGGCGTGGGGAGTGCGACCAGCTGGCATCGGTGTCGACCGCACGCACGCTCCATGCGATCAAGCTAAGATCTGAACGCCTCCCTCGAGACCCCCGTCACGCAAGGTCGCCGCACTCAGAACACCCCTCACATCCCTGAGATGCAATGCCGGCAACGACACCCAAATTGCGGGTTCCCGCAAATGGATTGCGTGAATTGACCTGTCATATTTGGTTTCTGGCCGCGTAACGTGACGTGCCTGGCGTTGGCTAGCCAACTTGTGGCGATGTATGTGGGAGGAAAACATGCAATCGAATAATTATCACCAAGACACGAAAGCGCTGCGCGGCGGCGTGCAATTTCAACACCTTGCAGCACGCATCAAACAATCTGTGACTGTGGAAAGACGTTTTGCGCGTCTTTCGTCGCTGAAGACCGGAATTCTAACAAGCTTGTTTGCCCTGTCGGTCTTTTCAGCACCGACCGCCGCAACGGCCGCCGACTACAACTGGACCTTCCAGACCTCGGAAACGGCTGGTGAACCCGGATTCATCAACAAGCAAAAGTGGGCTGAAAACGTCGAGAAAATGTCCGGCGGGCGGATCGAGATCGAGATTTTGCCGATTGGTGCCGTTGTCCCGCATACCGATACGCTTGACGCCGTTGGCTCCGGCATTCTTCAGGGGCATCTGACCGATCCGAGCTATTTCGCCGGCAAGGATCCCGCCTTTGCGATGATGGGCAACCTGGTCGGTGCCTGGAGCGATCCGTTCGAATTGATCGGGTTCATGCAATCCGGTGGCGGTCACGAGCTTTACGCCGAATTGGTCGAGCCCTATGGCGCCCATTTCATCGGAGCGGCAGCAACTGAGCCGGAAGCTTTCGTCTCCAGTGTTCCGATCCGCTCAGTGGAAGACCTGAAGGGCGTCAAGATGCGCGCGCCGGAAGGCATGGTCTACGAGATCTTCTCCAAGGCAGGTGCCTCTCCGGTAGCACTTCCCGGTTCAGAGGTCTTCACGGCTCTCGACAAGGGCGTTGTCCAGGCGGCCGATTACACGGTTTTTGCAACCAACCAGTCGCAGGGCATGAACGACGTTGCCCACTATCCGCTGTATCCGGGCTTTCATTCCCTGCCGCTGATCGACATTTCGATGACCAAATCGATCTGGGATGAACTTCCGGACGACCTGAAGGCCGTCCTGAACGCCTCCGTTGACCAGTTCATTTTCGATCACGTTTATTCCGTACGCAAACTCGATGCGGCCGCAGTCGAGGAAGCCAAGGCAAACCCGGAGATCGAAATTGTCAACTGGTCCGGCGACGAGCGAGCGAAGTTCCGCAGGATCGCGCAGCAGGAATGGGAAAACTGGGCCGGCAAGAACGACCTCACCCAACGCTACTACGATGCGGTAGTCGCTTATCTGAAGGGCCGGAACCAGCTCTGATCTGACCAACGTTCCGTTGACGCAGCCGCACCCGAACCGAAAGGTTCGGGTGCGGCCTGACCTTGTTTCTATCTGTCCATAACGGGTGAAACGAGACGCCGGTGCGTGGCCGTCAGCCAAGAGTGATTGGCCATCCCCTATTTCCATAACAGCTTACCAACTGCGCGACGGGAGAAGAATCCATGCCGGACAATCCGGATGTGAGTGACCTGGAGGACAATAGCCAGGCGAACCTGCGAACCGGCCTCGACCGGTTCATTGCCGGGTCCGCGAAGCTCTTTGCCTGGGCTATCTTTCTGGCGTTTGCCATCAGCGTATATGAGGTTATCGCCCGTTACGTTTTTGATAGCCCGACGTATTGGGCTCACGAGAGCACGACCTTCCTCATAGCAGCCATCTTCCTGATCGGCGGCCCCGTAGCGCTCGCTCGCGACAAGCATATTCGCGTGCGCATGATTTATGACTCGGTTTCGCCACGTGTGCGTCGATGGCTGGATATCGTCAATTCCTTGATCGCGATGATCTTCTTTGCAGGACTGGGATACGCAGGCGCGACAATGGCCTGGAAGGCTACCCACCGCCCCAACGGCGATATCCATCTGGAGGGCACGGGTACGGCGTGGAACCCGCCAACACCGGCACTGCTGAAAATCATTATTCTGATCTGCGTTTGCCTGATGTTCGTTCAGACCCTGATGCACCTGATCAAGGCGATCCGCGGCGATGACGCTGCCTACAGCGAACGCGGAGGCCAATGACATGGGCCTCAACGATCTGGGTATTGAATACGGTACAATTCTGCTCGTTGGCAGCATCTTCGTGTTGCTGCTTACAGGTCAGCCTCTCGCATGGGTGACGGGGCTCGTAGCCCTGGTTTTCACGTTCGGCTGGTTTGGAGGAAATGCGCTGCCGCTGGTTACGGCTCGCATCTTCGGCTTCATTACGGAATATTCCCTCGTCGCCATTCCGATGTTCATCCTGATGGCGGCACTCCTCGACAGATCAGGCATCGCAAAGGACCTCTTCAACGGAATGAGGGTTCTTGCCGGACGGTTGCCAGGTGGTGTCGCTGTCCAAACGCTGATCGTCGCCACCCTGATGGCCGCCATGTCCGGCGTCATCGGTGGTGAGATCGTTCTACTGGGAATTCTGGCATTGCCCCAGATGTTGCGACTTGGATATGACCGTGACCTGTCAATCGGGGTCGTCTGTGCTGGCGGATCTCTAGGAACAATGATGCCGCCCTCCATTGTCCTGATTATTTATGGGCTGGTGGCAAGTGTTTCCATTGCCGACCTTTTCGTCGCGGCAGTCACACCTGCCCTGATGCTGCTCGGCTGCTATATCGCTTATGTTCTTGTACGCTGTTTCCGAAACCCGGACCTCGGGCCACCAATTTCCGCGGAAGAACGCGCCGAAGAAACAATAGGAAGTGCGATCCGGTCCCTGATCGCCCCTGTGTTCATCGTGGTAGCGGTTCTAGGTTCCATATATGGAGGCATCGCCTCTATCACCGAAGCAGCTGCACTCGGGGTTTCGTCAGTGCTCATCATCGCACTGCTTCGCAGGGAACTTAACGCCCGTATGCTTCAGGACAGTCTGGTCCACACGCTGGAAACCTGCGGCATGATCATCTGGATCGGGATCGCCGCAGCCGTGCTCGTCGGTGTCTACAACCTCATGGGGGGCAACCGCTTCGTCTCCGCGGTCATGCTTGGTCTCGACGCGTCACCCGTGGCCGTCATTCTGATCATGATGCTGATCCTGCTAGTGCTGGGCATGTTCCTGGACTGGATCGGGATCGCCCTTTTGACCTTGCCCATCTTCGTGCCGATTGTCGTTCAGCTGGGATATGATCCGATCTGGTTCGGCATCCTGTTTGCCGTCAACATGCAGGTCTCCTACCTTACCCCACCGTTTGGACCGGCGGCCTTCTACTTGAAAAGCGTGGCACCACCGGACATTACACTCGGCAACATTTACGGAGCCCTGCTTCCGTTTATCGTTCTGCAGCTCTTTGTTCTCGCAATCTTGCTGTTCTTCCCTGGCATCGCGACCTGGATGCTGTAACTCAAAGGCGTGCCGCGTTCTTTCAATTGGATGCGGCACGCCATTACACATGAAGGCTTCTTTGCCTTGTCAGCAGGCTTGCTGATCCGCGTTACAGGGGACATCATCGCGCTTTCCCCGCCTTTGGTTTTTGAGGACGGTATGATTGAGGAGATGGCGTCGACGTTGGGCGGTGTTTTGTTGTCGACGGCTTAGGTTTGGTTTTTGGATCAGAGATACCCGGAGCCCCTACCAGTAATGTTGGCGGGGCTTTTGGATTTTTGGGGCGGTTTAGATTTGTTTCCAGCGCTTCTTTTGAGCTTTGCCGTTCGGGTGTCCCTGGAACCGTTCCGGTCGAGTTGCGTTAGGCAACAAAAAACCCCGGTCAGTTTTTCTGCCGGGGTTATTTGTTTGTTTCTGGAGGTTGCTTTGAGCTTTTTTGTGCCAGTGCGTCGGGCATAGCGGCTCTTGTGGGAGCGCTGGTCAGTTTAAGATCAGTATCCGTTAGCAACAAAAAACCCGGCGCGCGGCCGGGTTATTTGTTGGTTGCGGGAGCAGGATTTGAACCTGCGACCTTCAGGTTATGAGCCTGACGAGCTACCGGGCTGCTCCATCCCGCGTTGTTTTTTTGTTTGTCCTTGGCGCGCTGCGCGTTTGGTCCAAGTGGGTTTGGTCCCTGTTGGGGATACCCTTATGTTTCGGTTTGACCGGAAGACTGCGCTGATATGGGATAAGAGATCCGGAGCGCAGCGGAGGCAAGGCCGAGTGGCCGCCGGCCGGTCAGGCCGCCCGCGCGGAGCGCAGCCCTTTAGGGCGGTGCGCGCGTGAGCGGCAAACAAGTTGAAGAGGTTTCAAATTGCGATTTGCAGGCCTGGCGGCGACCTACTCTCCCACACCTTAAGATGCAGTACCATTGGCGCTGGGGAGTTTCACGGCCGAGTTCGGGATGGGATCGGGTGGGGGCTCCCCGCTAGGGCCACCAGGCCGGCGAAGCGCAATTTGCGTGAACTGGTCTATATATTTTTTTGATGTTTTGGTCGGCCTCGCCTGGGACGAAGGTTCCAGGACGTTGGCCGTATGGATCATTTCAAACGCGCTCAAGCAGCCCGAAGGGCGGTAGCGCACTTAAAATGATCTTTTTGATGCGCCAGGGGCGCATCCAAAAGATGAACATTGACTAATGAGAGGATCAAGCCGAACGAGCTATTAGTAAAGCTAAGCTTCATGCGTTGCCGCACTTCCACACGCTTCCTATCGACGTGGTGGTCTTCCACGGCTCTTCAGGGAGAACTGGTTTTGAGGTGGGTTTCCCGCTTAGATGCTTTCAGCGGTTATCCCTTCCGTACATAGCTACCCTGCAATGCGGCTGGCGCCACAACAGGTCCACCAGAGGTACGTCCATCCCGGTCCTCTCGTACTAGGGACAGATCCTCTCAATTCTCCTACACCCACGGCAGATAGGGACCGAACTGTCTCGCGACGTTCTGAACCCAACTCACGTACCACTTTAATTGGCGAACAGCCAAACCCTTGGGACCTGCTCCAGCCCCAGGATGTGATGAGTCGACATCGAGGTGCCAAACAATGCCGTCGATATGGACTCTTGGGCATCATCAGCCTGTTATCCCCGGCGTACCTTTTATCCGTTGAGCGATGGCCCTTCCACGAGGGACCACCGGATCACTATGGCCGTCTTTCGACTCTGCTCGACTTGTCAGTCTCGCAGTCAGGCAGGCTTATGCCATTGCACTCAACGAGCGATTTCCGACCGCTCTGAGCCCACCTTCGCGCGCCTCCGTTACCATTTGGGAGGCGACCGCCCCAGTCAAACTACCCGCCACACACGGTCCCGGATATTGTTGTACCGCGGTTAGATATCCATGACGACAAGGGTGGTATTTCAAGGGTGACTCCACAAGAGCTGGCGCTCCTGCTTCAACGTCTACCACCTATCCTACACATGTCGTGACGAATACCAGTGTGAAGCTGTAGTAAAGGTGCACGGGGTCTTTCCGTCTGACCGCAGGAACCCCGCATCTTCACGGGGAATTCAATTTCACTGAGTCTATGCTGGAGACAGCGGGGAAGTCGTTACGCCATTCGTGCAGGTCGGAACTTACCCGACAAGGAATTTCGCTACCTTAGGACCGTTATAGTTACGGCCGCCGTTTACTGGGGCTTCAATTCGGTGCTTGCACACCTCCTCTTAACCTTCCAGCACCGGGCAGGCGTCAGACCCTATACGTCGCCTTACGGCTTCGCAGAGCCCTGTGTTTTTGATAAACAGTCGCCACCCCCTGGTCTGTGCCACCCCACAACGGTTGCCCGTCGTGAGGTCTCCCTTCTCGCGAACTTACGGGAGCATTTTGCCGAGTTCCTTCAGCATAGTTCTCTCAAGCGCCTTGGTATTCTCTACCAGTCCACCTGTGTCGGTTTCGGGTACGGTTTATACGGTGGAGCTATTTCCTGGAACACCTTCGCTGCACCCCCAATCCAATAAGGAGATACAACACACGGCATCCGTCACTACCACCAAGCTGCAGAATATTAACTGCATTCCCATCGACTACGCCTTTCGGCCTCGCCTTAGGGGCCGGCTAACCCTGCGCCGATTAGCGTTGCGCAGGAACCCTTGGACTTTCGGCGAGCGGGTCTCTCACCCGCTTTATCGTTACTCATGTCAGCATTCGCACTTCTGATATCTCCAGGAGCCCTCACGGGTCCCCCTTCGCAGACTTACAGAACGCTCCGCTACCGCGCATCATAAGATGCACCCGCAGTTTCGGTGTATGGCTTGAGCCCCGGTACATTTTCGGCGCGGAACCCCTTATTTAGACCAGTGAGCTGTTACGCTTTCTTTAAATGATGGCTGCTTCTAAGCCAACATCCTGGTTGTTTTGGGAGTTCTACATCCTTTCCCACTTAGCCATAACTTAGGGACCTTAACTGGCGGTCAGGGTTGTTTCCCTCTCCACAATGGACGTTAGCACCCACTGTGTGTCTGCCGGATAGTACTTCTCGGTATTCGGAGTTTGGTTAGGATCAGTAAGGCGGTAAGCCCCCATAGCCCATCCAGTGCTCTACCCCCGAGAGTATTCATCCGACGCTCTACCTAAATAGATTTCGCGGAGAACCAGCTATTTCCGAGTTTGATTGGCCTTTCACCCCTAGCCACAGCTCATCCCCGACTTTTTCAACAGGCGTGGGTTCGGTCCTCCAGTGCGTGTTACCGCACCTTCAACCTGGCCATGGCTAGATCACTCGGTTTCGGGTCTAATCCAACGAACTAGGGCGCCCTATTCAGACTCGCTTTCGCTACGCCTACACCTACCGGCTTAAGCTTGCTCGTTAAATTAAGTCGCTGACCCATTATACAAAAGGTACGCTGTCAGGCTTGCGCCCTCCAACTGTTTGTAGGCATCCGGTTTCAGGAACTGTTTCACTCCCCTCGTCGGGGTACTTTTCACCTTTCCCTCACGGTACTTGTTCGCTATCGGTCGACAAGGAGTACTTAGGCTTGGAGGGTGGTCCCCCCACGTTCAGACAGGATTTCACGTGTCCCGCCCTACTCGAGGACTTGCATAATTTCTACCCGTACGGGGCTATCACCCACTAATGCCCGACTTTCCAGACGGTTCCGGTTCTTAAATGCAAGCCACTGGCCTGGTCCGCGTTCGCTCGCCACTACTA
>NZ_CP045380.1:1105000-1945000 GCF_009363595.1 Labrenzia sp. THAF35 | reverse complement strand
GAAGTTTCTTATCCGCAAACCGCTCAATGGCGGCAAGTTCCGCTCCGGTTTCGGCATGCGCCGCCACCCGATCCATGGCTACACCAAGATGCACCGCGGTGTGGACTGGTCTGCTTCGCGCGGAACGCCGATCATGGCGGCCGGGAACGGCACAATCGTCAAGGCCGGCTGGAGCTCCGGCTATGGCCGCCGTATCGAGCTGCAGCACACGAACGGCTACACCACGACCTATAACCACATGAGTGGTTTTGGCAGCGGCATCCGTGAAGGATCCAAGGTCACCCAGGGCCAGATCATCGGATATGTCGGCTCCACCGGCCTGTCGACAGGCCCGCACCTGCACTATGAAGTGCTCGTCAACGGCCGTTACATGGATCCGATGCGTATCAAGCTGCCGAAGGGCCGTACGCTGGATGGTGAAATGCGCACAGCGTTCGAAACCGAGCGCTACCGCGTCGACACCTTGCTGGATCGTGTCCGCAAGCCGTCGCGGATCGCTGCCATCAACTGACACTCCTGAAAAACAAAGTTCGGCCGGGGCCTTCGTGCCCCGGCCGAACTTGTTGATGTCTGCACTCCGGACAGGCTTCGATCATTCAATCCCCGCCTGAGGGACCGGCACCAGCTTGACGCCGGCGACAATCAACCTGCCGCTCATCCAGCTTCCGAAACTTCCTTCTGCCGTGCCTGGTCGCGGCGCAGAGCCATGTAGATCGCCGGGATTACCAGAACCGTCAGGATCGTCGACGATGCCAGACCGAAGAGCAGCGAGATCGCCAGCCCCTGAAATATCGGATCGGTCAGGATAACTGCAGCGCCGATCATGGCGGCAAGCGCTGTCAACAGGATCGGCTTGAAGCGGATTGCCCCGGCTTCCAGCAAAACGTCCAGAAGCGGTTTGTCGGGCGTGCGCGAATGCTGGATGAAATCGACCAGCAATATGGAGTTGCGCACGATGATGCCGGCAAGTGCAATGAAGCCGATCATCGATGTCGCCGTGAATGGCGCAGCAAACAGCCAGTGCCCCAACATGATGCCGATCAGCGTCAGCGGAATTGGCGTCAGGATCACGAGCGGCAGTTTGAAGGAACCGAACTGGGCCACCACCAGGAAGTAGATGCCCAGGATCGCCACCATGAAGGCACCTCCCATGTCCCGGAAAGTGACCCAGGTGACTTCCCACTCGCCATCCCAGAGCAGGGTTGGCCGCGTTTCGTCTTCGGGCTGACCATGGAACGAGATCACCGGTTCCCCGTCAGGTCCCCAATCCATGTCCTGGATCTTTTGTCCAACAGCCAGCATCCCGTAAACCGGTGCTTCGAACGCACCTGCCAGTTCGCCGGTTACCATTTCAACCGCGCGCCCGTTGTGGCGGAACACCGGAAAGGATGTCTTTTCCCTGCGAACCGTCACCACGTCGCCAAGCTCGATCACGCCCCGGCCTCCAGGCAATGCATTGGCCGGCACCGGCGTTGCAAGCACCGCTTCACCGATCACCATGTCACCCCTGGCTAGATGGATCCGGATCGGGATCGGATAACGCGCCCGGCCGCGGTGCGAATAACCGACCTCCGTTCCACCATAGAGGCGCCGGACGGTGTCGAAGACATCGCCCTGCTCGACCCGGTGATATTCAAGCCGGTCCTGATCGATGGCGATGCGCACCCGGTCGGCCTGGGTTCCAAAGGAATCGTCGACATCCACGATGAACGGCACGTCCTCGAAGGCCTGGCGAACCTTGCTTGCAACCGCGCGCCTGGTTTCGGCATCGGGCCCATAGATTTCCGCAAGCAGCGTCGCCAGAACCGGCGGCCCTGGGGGCGGCTCCACCACCTTCAACACAGTACCGGCGGGTAGGTCGAGACCTGACAACATCTCGCGGATATCCAGCGCGATGTCATGACTTGTCCGGTCCCGCTCCCCCTTCTCGGTGAGATTGATCTGCACGTCACCCTGTTCAGGCAGTGCGCGCAGATAGTAGTGGCGAACCAGTCCGTTGAAATTGAAAGGCGATGCAGTGCCGGCATAAGTCTGGAACGACAGGATTTCAGGCACCTCTCCCAAACGGGCGACAATTTCATGAAGAACCCTGTCCGTGTCCTCGACCGAAGACCCTTCCGGCAGATCGGCAAGCACCTGCAGCTCCGCCTTGTTGTCGAATGGAAGCAGTTTCACCGTAACGTCGGTGGTATAGAACAGCGCAAGCGAACCGATTGTGCAGACGCCGACGATCAGCAGAAAGCCCCAGGCGCGCACGCGCGAACCGATCAACGGTCTGGCGACCTTCGCGTAAATACGACCCAGAGCCCCGCCATGTGCCGCAGGCGCATGGGAATGGCCTCCGCCGCGGCCAGCGAATTTCATCATCAGCCAGGGTGTCAGCATCACGGCAACAAAGAACGAAAACAGCATCGCTGCCGAAGCATTGGCAGGAATCGGCGCCATATAGGGGCCCATCAAGCCTGAAACGAACAGCATCGGCAAAAGGGCGACGATGACCGTCAGCGTTGCGATGATGGTCGGATTGCCGACTTCCGCCACCGCTTCCACCGCGGCTTGCGTCCGGCTGCGATCATCCGACATGCCCCAGTGCCGGGCGATGTTCTCGATCACCACGATGGCGTCGTCCACCAGGATGCCGATGGAAAAGATCAGGGCAAACAGGCTGACACGGTTGATGGTGTAGCCCATCAGATAGGCTGCAAAGAGCGTGAGCAGGATCGTCGTCGGGATCACCACCAGCGTCACCAGCGCTTCGCGCCAGCCGATCGCCAGTGCGATCAGGACGACAATGGAGACTGTCGCAAGCCCAAGATGGAACAGCAGTTCATTGGCTTTTTCATTGGCGGTCTCACCGTAGTTCCGGGTGATCTCCATATCCACGCCTTCGGGAAAGAGATCTCCGCGAATTGCTTCAAGCCGTGAAACGATTTCATCGGAAATCACCACCGCATTGGTGCCCGGTCGTTTGCCAATGGCCAGCGACACCGCCGGGGCCAAGGTCAATGCTCCATCTTGCTTGCGAATATGGGCGACCCTGTGTTCTGCCGGTTGAGTGGCAAGGTCGATGCGGGCGACATCACGCACATAAACGGGCCGGGCATCACGGGCAGTCAGGAAGAGATTTCCGATCTCTTCGGCCGATTGCAACGTCTCCCCTGCGACCAGAACGCGCTGCTCTCCGGCTTCGCGAACATAGCCTGCGCGGAAGGACTTGTTGGCGCCCTCGATCTTGGCAGCCAGCTGCTGCAGCGTGATGCCGTAGAGCGACAGTTTTTCCGGGTCAGGTTCAACGCGAATGGCTTCCGGCTGCTCCCCGACGATGAACGTGAGACCGATGTCCGAGAGCTTGGCGATTTCGGTCTGAAGTTCACGCGCGATCCGGGTCAAACCGTTTGCCGTCCACCGTTCGGCGCCCCCCGGTGTCGGTGTCAGCGTAACGACGACAATGGCGACATCATCAATACCCCGGCCAACAATCAATGGCTCCGGAATGCCGACAGGGATCCGGTCCATGTTGGCGCGGATCTTTTCGTGCACGCGCAAGATGGCAGCGTCCGCGTCGGTCCCGACGAGAAACCGTGCCGTTACCAGCACACGGTCGTCCTGGGTCTGGGAATAGATATGCTCGACACCATCGATCGCCTTGACGATCGTCTCCAGCGGTTCCGTCACCAGTTTGACCGCATCATCCGCATTGAGGCCGTTGGCTTCCACATGAATATCGACCATCGGCACGGAGATTTGCGGTTCTTCTTCACGTGGCAGGGCAACAAGAGCAATCAGCCCGAGGGCAAGGGAAGCCATCAGGACCAGCGGGGTGAGCGGTGACCCGATGAAGGATCGGGTCAGCCATCCGGCAAGACCGAGTTTCATGGCACCAACACCCGATCACCGGCACGCAATCCTGTCAGGATTTCGACCAGAACCGTCCCGTCGTGAAGAACATTTGCGCCTGGAACCACGGCGACATCCTGGGTGCCAGCCGCAACGGCGACCTGCACATAATCGACACCATGCCGGATCGAAAGAGCAGCTTCCGGCACCGCAATGACCTGACGCTCGCCGACGGGCACATGAACAAGGGTGCGTTCGTTGACGAAATAGTCTCCCAGGCCATCGACATCGACATCCGCCGTCACCCGGCCTTCGGTAATTTCGGGATAGACCTTCACGATCGTTCCGAAGGTTTGCCGGGTTGCGGTGCTCCCGGTCTCCGCAGCCTCGGGCTTGGGGTCAAGACCACGTCCACCCAGCAGGACTTTCGCCCCTGAGGTTATTTGGGCGGCATGACGCTCCGGGATGGAGAGACGCAGGAAGTATCGGCCGCTGGCAATCCGGGCGACTTCCTCTCCCGGCAGAATGACCGAGCCTTCCGTGACCGGCACTGTCAGAACGCGTCCGGCATTGGGGGCCAGGATCTCGCCTTCGCTGGCACGCTGGCGTACGACCGCCATCTCCGATTCCGCCGCGACGGTCTGGTTGGTGACCACATCGAATTGTGTGCGCACCTGGTCCAGCCGGCTTTGTGCCGCGCTGCCACGGGCAACCAGTTGCTCCACACGCTCCAACTCGGTGCGGGCATTGTGAAGCTGGGAGCGCAGAACCTCGATCCGGGCCTCCGCAGCCCCCAGCTCGAGTGCAATTTTCTCGTCAACGACCAGGGCAATGACCTGATCAGCTGACACGACATCGCCCTCGCGCACGGAAATTGTCTTTATGGTTCCGCCAATGCGGGCACGGGCAGGAACGACCGTCCGGCTTTTGACCTCGGCAAATACCGCCTTGGTTTCCGGTACGGTGATCGGCTCGGCCAGAAATTCACCGGCACGAGCCACCGGCGCGGCACCCGACGCTGCAGCCAGCGTCAAAAGAAAGAAAATGAAGATACCGCGTCTCATCTTGTCCTCCACCTTACGAGAAGGCCACTCCCGGTTTCATGCCGAGCTTTTTGAAAATGATTGCTGCCGGACAAAAGCCGGTGACGGATGCCTGCATCAGGTTCAAGCCGACAAAGGCGTTGAGCAGATACCAGTAGGGCGAAACGTAAAACCCCAGCGCCAGGGACAAGAGCACCATGGCACCTGCAAACATCATGACTGCACGATCGACTGTCATCTGAGTCTCCTTGATCGGATCAGCCGCCCTGGGGTTTCACCGAAGCGCGGCTCTTGTTTCACATTTATGAATATATGAATACCACAGCTTTTCGCGGGCCCGTTTGACAAAACGCAAATGCCCGGGCCAATCGAGCCACAAAACGAAAAACCCGCGGAAGTGTCCTTCCGCGGGTTTCCTTTTCATATCTTTCAGCTTGCCTCAGGTCAGGCGGCTGCGCTTTCCGAACCTTCCACCTGGAACATCAGGCGGTCTGACCCAGCCGTGACATCCACCGTCTGGCCGTCGAGGATTTCGCCGGCAAGCAGCTTTTCGGCGAGAGGATCCTGAACGTCCTTCTGGATCACCCGTTTCAGCGGCCTCGCTCCATAGGCTGGGTCGTAGCCCTTCTGGGCCAGCCAACCGAGAGCGCCGTCGTCCAGTTTCAGCGTGATCTTGCGATCGCTGAGGAGAGCCCGCAGGCGCTCCAGCTGGATCTTGACGATATCGGCCATCTGCGACCGCTGCAGGCGATGGAACAGCACGATCTCATCGAGACGGTTCAGGAACTCCGGACGGAAATGACCCCGCACGGCGCTCATCACCTCGTCGCGAACCGCATCCGTATCCTGACCTTCCGGCTGGTTGACCAGATACTCGGCCCCCAGGTTCGAGGTCATGATGATCAGCGTGTTGCGGAAGTCGACCGTCCGGCCCTGACCATCGGTCAGCCGACCGTCGTCCAGAACCTGCAACAGCACGTTGAACACGTCACTATGCGCCTTTTCGATTTCGTCGAAAAGCACGACCTGATACGGGCGCCGCCGAACGGCTTCCGTCAACGCACCACCTTCCTCGTATCCGACATAGCCGGGAGGCGCGCCGATCAGACGGGAAACGGAGTGCTTCTCCATGTATTCCGACATGTCGATCCGCACCATTGCGCTGTCGTCATCGAAGAGGAACGACGCAAGTGCCTTGGTCAGCTCGGTCTTGCCGACACCGGTCGGTCCGAGGAACATGAACGAGCCAATCGGCCTGTTCGGATCCTGCAGACCGGCACGCGCCCGGCGCACCGCAGTGGAAACCGCATGAATGGCTTCTGCCTGGCCAATGACCCGGTTCGCCAGCATGTCTTCCATCTGAAGCAGCTTTTCGCGCTCGCCTTCCAGCATCTTGTCGACCGGAATTCCGGTCCACTTCGAAACGACCTGGGCAATATGAGCCGGCGTCACGGCCTCATCGACCATGGCATCGGCATCCTCTGAAGCTTCCGCTTCGGCGAGTTTGCGCTCCAGCTCCGGAACCACGCCGTAGGCAAGCTCACCAGCCTTGGCCAGATCACCGCGACGCTGCGCGATTTCCAGGTCGATGCGGGCCTGTTCCAGCTGTTCCTTGATCTTCTGTTCAAGGTTCAGCTTTTCCTTCTCGCCCTGCCAGCGGTTGCTGAGTGCCTGCGACTTTTCTTCCAGATCCGTCAGCTCCTTCTCGAGCCTGGACAGGCGATCCTTTGAAGCTTCGTCGCTTTCTGCCTTCAGCGCCTCGCGCTCGATCTTGAGCTGGATGATCCGGCGATCCAGTTCATCCAGTTCCTCCGGCTTGCTGTCGACCTGCATCCGCAGCCGGCTGGCGGCTTCGTCCACAAGATCGATCGCCTTGTCCGGCAGGAACCGGTCGGTGATGTAGCGGTTGGAAAGAGACGCTGCCGAGACGATGGCACTGTCGGTGATACGGACCCCGTGATGGAGTTCGTATTTCTCCTTGATCCCGCGAAGGATCGAAACCGTGTCCTCGACCGTCGGCTCGCTCACGAACACAGGCTGGAACCGGCGTGCCAGAGCGGCGTCCTTTTCAACGTGCTTGCGGTATTCGTCCAGCGTGGTCGCACCGACACAGTGCAGCTCACCGCGCGCCAGAGCAGGCTTCAAGAGGTTGGAGGCATCCATGGCCCCATCCGCCTTGCCGGCGCCAACCAGCGTGTGCATCTCATCGATGAACAGGATTACCTTGCCCGCGGCCGCCTGGACTTCGGACAGAACACCCTTCAGGCGTTCCTCGAACTCACCCCGGTATTTCGCGCCAGCAATCAGCGAGCCCATGTCGAGCGCAAGAAGCTGCTTGTCCTTGAGCGATTCCGGCACATCGCCATTGACGATGCGCAGCGCAAGGCCCTCGGCAATCGCAGTTTTGCCGACCCCTGGCTCACCAATCAAAACCGGATTGTTCTTGGTACGGCGCGACAGGACCTGGATGGTCCGGCGGATTTCCTCGTCACGGCCGATCACCGGGTCGAGTTTGCCTTCCCGGGCAACCTGGGTCAGATCCCGAGCGAATTTCTTCAGCGCGTCATACTGGTTTTCGGCAGTCGCGGTATCGGCCGTCCGGCCCTGGCGAAGCTGGTTGATTGCCTCGTTCAGTCCGTTTGGCGTAATGCCGTGCCGCTTCATCAGTTTGCCAGTCTCGCTGTCGCTGTCCATGGCAAGGGCGAGCAGAAGCCGCTCCACGGTGACGAAACTGTCTCCGGCCTTGTCGGCGATCTTCTCGGCCTGCTCGAACAGGCGTGCGGTTGCCTGGCCCATGTAAAGCTGTCCGGACCCACCGGAAACTTTCGGCATCTTGTCCAGAAGGCCCTCAAGATCGCCCTTCAATGCCTTGGCGTTGCCGCCGGCACGGTCGATCAGGCCACTGGCCATGCCTTCGGGATCATCCAGAAGAACCTTCAGGATGTGTTCAGGTGCGAATTGCTGATGGCCCCGCCCCAAGGCAAAGGTCTGAGCGGACTGAACAAAACCGCGCGCACGCTCAGTGTATTTTTCAAAGTTCATAAGTTACCTCCTACCCGTCCGCACCACCCGAAGCGTGGGGAACGATCTGGAATACGGACCCCTGATACGGGCATCCGCACAGCCTTTTGCAGTGCTGCTCCTCTAATATAGTGTTGCATATTCACCACAAAAGCCCCTGCGGCATCTTATTCTGTGCCGTCCGGAACGGATGTCTGCAAGCCAAACAAAAAACGGCGCCCATCATGGACGCCGTTTTATCTGTTTCAGCTTTATCGAGGCTGACCATCTACCGGATCATTCTCCGGCAGGAGCCTCGGCCGGAGCCTCTTCAGCCGCCTTGGCACGGCGCGGGCGTGCAACCCGGCGGCGTGGTTTCGGCTGATCCTCTTCGTCGGAACCGCCAGAAGCTTCAGCACCGTCCGCGGCTTCCGCCGTGGCCTGGCCTGCGTCAGCCTGATCACCGGAGGCCCGGCGCGGCGTGCGCGCACGAGGTGTCCGGGGGCGGCGGCGCGGCTTTTCGTCCGCTTCGTCGTCGCCGGCTTCGGCTTTCTCTGCCTTCTGGGAAGCGCCGTTGACCTTACCTTCCTGATCGATGACAGGCATGTCGTCGATGAAAGGCTGCGGGCTGTCGGCATCCATCAGGTCGTTGTCCGAGGAGGACACGTCCTGGGAAGACCGTTCTGCGCCATTGGAGTGGCCTGAGCCATTCGTTGCCGCGGTTTCGAAACCGTCTTCGGCTTCGTTGCGGGAAGAGGCATGCGCCATCGGCTGCTGTTGCGGCTGCGCGGCAGCCACAATGCGCAGATAGTGCTCCGCATGCTGGTTATAGTTCTCGGACATCACCCGGTCGCCGGATGCCTGGGCATCCCGTGCAAGCTGCTGGTACTTCTCTGCAACGTGCATCGCAGTACCGCGGATTTTCACATCAGGACCGTTTGATTCGTAAGTCCGGGTTAACGGATTTGGGCCCTTGCGGCCCCGTCCGCGCATACGCTTATTGCTTTGATTACCTGGTCTCATCCTGCCGTTTTCTCTTAAGGAACGGCGGTCAGCTTGACGCTGACCCAACATCGGAATTGCCTAAAACCGACACGAAATACCTGCCGAAACCAACAATGCTGGTTAGCGGCTGTCATTGAAAACATACGCAGCGCGCTAAAGGCCGATGGCCAACGCGATTGTCTTTTTCTTCGACAGTCCGAAACACCGGATAGTCCGATTTGCAACGGTTTCCAAAACGCTGAAGTTGCGCCGGTTCCCAGCTGCCGGATGCGCATGCCCCGCTAAACGCTGATAACATTTCCGGTCTCGGCAAGAGGAACGTACCCGTTTCCGTTGCGATTTCCAAGTGCTTTTTCGCCTTTGGATCAAATCCGCAAAATTAGAGCCTGCGCCCCACCACAACACGGTCGTTTCCGGAAAGATCTTTAATGATTTCAATCTCTACAAAGCCATGATGACGCAGCTGTTTTTCCAGATCCTCTCCTTGATCGAAGCCGATTTCGAGAGCGATCCAACCGCCCGGGCGCAGCAGCTTCACAGCATCCGCGACGATACGAACATAGGCTGTCAGGCCGTCCTCACCGCCATCAAGAGCAAGCTTCGGGTCATGCTGAATCACTTCGCGCGACAGTTCGGCGAGGACAGCGCTGCGGATATAGGGCGGGTTGCTGACAACCCAGTCGAAGCCGCTTTCCGGCCGCAGCGCGGAGGTATAGTCCGCCCGCACGGGAAGAAACCGGTCTTCCACGCCGTGCAGAGAGGCGTTGCCTGCAGCACATTCAAGCGCCTGTTCCGACAGGTCCACCGCGATCATCCGGCTTCGGGGCAACTCGGCCAGCAACGTGACGGCGATCGCTCCCGTACCCGTGCCGATATCGCAGATAAACGGCGCTTCTTCAGGAGCACATCTTTCAAGCACGGCATCGATCAGGGTTTCAGTGTCCGGCCGGGGCTCCAGCGTTGCCTCGTTCAAATGAAATCGCCGGCCGTAGAAATCCCGTTCTCCGAGTATCCGGCCGACGGGCATCCCATCCAGGCGTTTCCGCGCATGGGCCTCTGCAAGTTCGGCCGCCCCACGTGCAGCCTCTTCCTGTTCTCGAAAGACAAGTTCCGACAGGGGCAGCTCGAGCGCCGCGCTGACCAGAAGCCTTGCATCCAGTTCCGGTGTCGGCAAACCGGCCACCCGAAACCGGTCGCGCACGGACCGGTAAAGCTGGCCGATGGTCACCTCAGGCCTCTTCGGTTGCCAGAAGATTGGCCTGGTGGTCCAGGATCAACGGCTCGATGACTTCGCCAAGCGCTTCCCCGGAAAGGATCTGCTCCAGCTTGTAGAGCGTCAAACCAATACGATGATCTGTCACGCGGCCCTGCGGGTAGTTGTAGGTGCGGATACGCTCCGATCGGTCGCCGGACCCGACCTGTAGGCGCCGAGCCTCGGTTCGCTCGCTCGCAGCCCGCTCGCGCTCCTCGTCATAGATGCGCGCCCGCAGAAGCTGCATGGCTCGCGCCTTGTTCTTGTGCTGCGAGCGTTCGTCCTGAACGGCAACGACGATACCCGTCGGCAAGTGCGTGATGCGCACTGCAGAATCGGTCGTGTTGACGTGCTGACCACCTGCGCCCGATGCGCGGTAGGTGTCGATCCTCAAGTCGCTCTCCTGAACGTCGATATCGACGTCCTCCGCCTGAGGCAGCACGGCAACGGTTGCCGCCGACGTATGAATACGTCCGCCCGACTCGGTCGCGGGCACCCGTTGCACCCGGTGAACACCGGACTCGAATTTCATCTTGGCAAAAACGTTGTCGCCGGAAACGGACGCGATCACTTCCTTGTAGCCGCCGACTTCACCTTCGCTGGCAGACAGGATTTCCACCTTCCAGCCCTGAAGTTCGGCATAACGCTGGTACATGCGGAAGAGATCACCGGCAAAGAGAGCCGCCTCGTCGCCGCCGGTCCCCGCCCGCACTTCCAGGATGGCATCGTTGGAGTCCGCCTCGTCCTTCGGCAACAGCCCGATGCGTACATCCTGGGCCAGTTCTTCGACGCGCCCTTCCAGCTCGTCGCGCTCCATTTCGGCAAGTTCGCGCATTTCCGCGTCGGAGGACGGATCCTGCACCAGTGACTTTGCACCGGCCAGATCCTGTTCCGCCTTGATCAACGCACGGATTTTGCCGACCAACGGCTCCAGTCCGGCATATTCCCGCGACAGCTTTACATAAGCGCCCGGATCCGGATTGGCGGACATCATGTGTTCGAGTTCAGCGAACCGGTCCAGCAGGGTATCAAGTTTGTGACGCGCCAGCATACGCGCTGATTCTCCAGAAATTATCGCTTTGACGGTGAGTTACGCCCGTTAGCGCTAAAGGGCAACATCGGTTTCGGCGGCAAAGCGCTTCAACACTTCCCGTATGTTGCTGTCATCGTGTCCCGGCTCCAGTCGCGGCAGCAACCTGGCGGACAGGCGGCCTGCATCAAGGGTCCGAAGCATGGCTTTCACTGGCCCAAGAGACGCGGGCGACATGGAAAGGTCCCTGAAGCCCAGGCCTATCAACGCCATGCCTTCAAGTGGACGGCCAGCGAGCTCTCCGCAAAGGGTCACGGGCACATGAGCCTTATTTGCGGCATCCACGATGGATTTCAAGGCCCGGAGGAAGCCGACACCCAATGTGTCGAACCTGTCGGCAACACGCGTGTTGCCCCGGTCGACGGCGCAGAAGAACTGGAACAGATCGTTGGAACCGACAGACACGAAGTCGACATGGCTCATCAGCTCTTCCAGTTGGAACAGCAGCGAAGGCACTTCCACCATCACGCCCAGACGGATGTTTTCCGGCGTGGCGTGACCGTGGCGACGCAGGTGTTTGACTTCCTTGTCCACCAGCGATTTGGCCTGCAGGAATTCATCGACCACGGCAACCATCGGGAACATCAATTTCAGGTCCCGGCCGGCGGCCGCATGCAGCAAGGCCCGGATCTGGGTTCTGAGCAGGCCCGGCCGATCAAGGCCGAGGCGCAGTGCGCGCCAGCCCATCGCCGGGTTTTCCTCCTGGATCGAGCGCAGGTACGGCAGCACCTTGTCACCACCGATATCGAGCGACCGGAACGTTACCGGCCGGCCCGCAGCCGCATCGAGAACCTGGCTGTACTGGGACTGCTGCTCCCGCATGCGCGGGAAAGAAGACGCCACCATGAACTGCAGTTCGGTGCGGAACAGGCCTACCCCGGCCGCGCCAGCCTCATCCAGGTGCGGCAGATCGACCAGAAGACCCGCATTCATCTGAAGCGAGATGTCGACACCGTCCCGCGTGACGGACGGCTTGTTGCGCAGGCGCCGGTACTGGGCCTGTCGCCGCGCACGGAAGCGGACTTTTTCCGCATAGGCATTTTCCAGATCGGCGGCCGGGCGCAAGTGCACTTCGCCGGTGTCGCCATCCACGATGATCGCGTCGCCGCCATCGGCCAGGCTGACGATATCATCCACGAGTCCGACCGTCGGGATGCCGAGTGCCCTGGCAACGATGGTCACGTGGCTTGTCGGGCCGCCTTCTTCCAGCACAAGGCCGCGAATGCGGTCGCGGCCGTAGTCCAGCAGTTCTGCGGCACCCATGTTGCGGCCAACGACGATCGCATCCTGGGGCAATTCATCCAGGCCCGGGCCGTGTTCGCGGCCCATGAGTTCGCGGATAAGCCTGTGGGCAAGGTCGTCGAGGTCGTGCAGGCGCTCACGCAGATACGGATCGGTCTGGCGCAGCATCCGGGCGCGCGTGTCGCTCTGGACCTTTTCGACGGCAGCCTCGGCGGTCAGGCCGTTGCGGATCGCTTCCTCGATCTTCCGGATCCAGCCGCGGTCGTAAGCGAACATGCGGTAGGCTTCCAGCACCTCGCGGTGCTCGCCGATGGCCGCGATTTCTCCGCTGGCCAGCAGATCGTCGATCGAAAGACGCAGCCGGTTGATGGCAGCTTCCAGACGCCCCTTTTCCCGGTCCGTATCTTCCGCGATCAGGTTCGTGACGACCACACGCGGTTCATGCAGCACTACATGACCGAGGCCGACACCTTCGGCAAGGCCAACACCGTTGGAGGTGATCGGCCGGGAAAGATCCAGACCGGTGGCTTTCTGGGAAATGGCTTCCAGTTCGCCGGCGGCGACCATTTCGGCGATCACCATGGCCGTCGTCTGAAGTGCTTCGACTTCGTCTTCCAGATAGGTCCGGTGAGACTTGTTCTGGACGACAAGAACGCCAAGCGTGCGACCGGCTCGCAGGATCGGCACACCGAGGAAGGAGTTATAGGCCTCTTCACCCGTTTCCGGCAGATAGGCAAAGCCCGGGTGGGCACTGGCGTTGGGCAGGTTCAGCGGCCGGGCTTCGGCCGCGATCAGGCCGACAAGACCCTGGCCGACGCGCAGCGAGGCAATGTGGACCGCTTCGCTCTTCAGACCTTCGGTCGCATAGAGTTCGAGAACACCATCGGCGCGCAGGATATAAACGGAACAGACTTCCGCGACGACGTTCGAGGCGATCAACACCACGATCTTGTCGAGTCGCTCCTGCGCCGTGATCGGCTCCGCCATGACTTCGCGAAGCCGGCGGAGCAGAAGGCGCGGTCCGGCTAGGTTGCTGCGCATAGCGCCCCCGTTGATCCCGCTTCAAACAGGCCCCTTTTCTACAGGGGCCTGCCTCCCGGATGAACTATCCGTCCAACCCGTATAGCGAATGCAGAGTCCGCACCGCAAGTTCTGCATATGCTGAATCAATAAGCACAGAGATCTTGATCTCGGATGTGGTGATGGCTCGGATGTTGATACCCTTGGACGCGAGGCCGCGGAAACACTGGGCCGCGATGCCTGCATGCGAGCGCATGCCGATGCCGATGACGGAGACTTTCACCACGTCACGGGCGCCCTCAAGGTTCTGGAAACCGATGACGCCGCGATTGTCTTCCAGCACCTTGTTGGCGCGTTCGAAGTCGCCTTCGGGAACCGTGAAGGTGATGTCGGTGGTCTTGCCATCCGGCGAGATGTTCTGGACGATCATGTCGACGTTGATGTTGGCATCCGCCAGCGGACCGAACACGGATTCGGCGACACCCGGCTTGTCGGCAACGTCACGAAGTGAGATCTGGGCTTCGTCCTTGGCATAGGCAATGCCGGTGACAACCTGCTGTTCCACGAGTTCATCCTCGTCGCAAATAAGAGTTCCAATCGGAAGGCCGTTCTCGCCGACCTGGGGCGCATCCGGATCGTCAAAGCTGGAGCGCACGAATGTTCTGACGCCATGGACCATGGCCATTTCCACGGAGCGCACCTGGAGCACCTTGGCGCCGAGCGAGGCCATTTCGAGCATTTCCTCGAAAGACACCCGGTCAAGACGCTGCGCCTTGGGCACGATGCGCGGATCGGTGGTGTAGACGCCGTCGACATCGGTATAGATATCACAGCGGTCGGCCTTGATGGCAGCGGCGATGGCAACGGCGCTGGTGTCGGACCCGCCGCGACCCAGGGTCGCGATCCGGTTGTCCGGCGCCACACCCTGGAAGCCCGCGAGCACGGCCACCTGGCCCTGCTCGAGACGCTCGCTCAGGAAGCTGCCCTCGATGTCGCGGATGCGGGCCGCACCGTGGTTCTCGTCGGTCTTGATCGGCACCTGCCAGCCTTGCCACGACCGGGCGTTGACGCCCATGTCCTGCAGCACGATGGCCAGGAGACCGGACGTCACCTGCTCGCCGGAAGCAACCACGGCATCATATTCGCGGGCATCGTGGAGCGGTGATGCCTCACGGCAAAACTCCACCAGCTTGTTGGTCTGTCCGGCCATGGCCGAAACTACCACCGCGACCTGATGGCCGGCGTCCACTTCCCGTTTGACATGGCGGGCGACGTTACGGATGCGATCGAGATCGGCAACCGAAGTCCCGCCAAATTTTAAAACCAGTCGGGCCATACCACTCGTATTCTTTATAGTCGTGTCTGGAAGCGCTGTTGCGCCTCTGGGATCGGCGCACATGCATACAGGCTGCGTTCCTTTGCTGCAACTGGGTGTCTTGACAAATAGTCTCAGACCTTGGAACGACTTCGAACCGTTGAATGACCAGGCGAAGCGCCAAGCCGCTTCACGCTCTTGAAAGGACCGTCCGATGACTGGCAGGGCTCAGGAAACCAGAAGCACGATCGACAGCGAGGAAGTCGCGCGCTTTTCCGCCATGGCAGAAGAGTGGTGGGACCCGACGGGCAAGTTCAAGCCCTTGCACAAGTTCAGCCCGGTGCGGCTGGGTTACATCAAGGAACATGTCTGCCGGCATTTCGGCCGCGACCCGAAGACCACGGACGCGTTCAAGGGGCTGCGCTGCCTCGATATCGGCTGTGGCGGCGGCCTGTTGAGCGAACCGATGGCACGTCTCGGTGCCGATATGGTCGGCGCGGACCCGTCCGAAACCAACATCGAGATCGCCCGCCTTCACATGAAGACCTCCGACCTTGAAATCGACTACAGGGCAGAAACAGCGGAAGCATTGGCAGCGGCGGGGGAGACCTTCGACGTTGTGTTCAACATGGAAGTGGTCGAGCACGTCGCCGACGTACCTCTGTTTCTGGAGGCGACCGCGCAAATGGTCCGTCCGGGTGGGCTGATGTTCGTCGCGACCATCAATCGCACGATGAAAGCCTATGCACTTGCCATCGTCGGCGCCGAATACGTCCTGCGCTGGTTGCCGAAGGGCACACATTCCTACGAAAAGCTGGTCCGCCCTTCCGAGATCGAAGGCCCGCTTCAGACCGCCGGGCTCACCATGATCGACCGTTGCGGCGTCACCTACAATCCGCTGACAGACACCTGGGCCAGATCGCGCGACATGGACGTGAACTACATGCTGCTGGCGGAACGGGCGAAAGACAGCTGATGAGCGATCCGATCCTGTTCGTACCGGGCCTTCTGTGCACCGAAGCGCTCTACGCCCCGCAGATAGTTGCCTTTGCCGACCGACCGATCATGGTGGCAAACCACCGCGAACACGACAGCATCAAGGCGATCGCCGCCAGCATCCTGGAAAAAGCACCGGAGCGGTTTTCCCTTATCGCCCTGTCCATGGGCGGCTATGTCGCCATGGAAATCCTGCGCGAAGCGCCGGAGCGGGTTGGCAAGCTTGCCCTTCTGGACACCAACTCCCGGCCGGATACGCCCGACCAGTCGGAGCGCCGGCAGTTCCTCATCGACCTGACCCGCAAGAAGGGCTTTTCCAAGGTTCCCCACCTCCTTTACCCCGGGTTCGTTCATGAAAAGCGCGAGGAAGACGAAGAGCTGAAGGCAATCGTCGTCGAGATGGCGCAGGAAACCGGGCCCGAGGCCTTTATCCGCCAGCAGACCGCGCTTATCAACCGCATCGATTCCCGCCCCCGTCTCGGCGAAATCGCATGCCCCACGCTTGTGCTGGTCGGTGATGGCGACCGGCTCACACCGGTTGAAATCTCGCAGGAAATCCACGACCACATCCCCCAAAGCGAATTGGCGGTGATCCAAGGCAGCGGCCACCTGTCGCCTCTCGAAGCCCCTGAAAAGGTAACGGCGACACTGCGCGATTTTCTCAATCGCCCTTAAGCCTGCAAATCGGCTGCACAAACCTGCGGCACAAATGCCTTTTACGTAAGAATCGGTATGCGATTTGATCCGTGTCAAAGCTTGGCCTTGATGCAAAGGTACAGTTACGTCACCTTTGGAGCGGGGCCCTGCGCTGGCAATGACAGAATGCGCAGGTCCGGGGACGGCAAGCCGGCGAAGAACGCCATGGCCAGCCGCAGGACGTCACACGAACAACCGGAGGATCTTTCATGCCGACGAAAAGCAATACAGGTGCCTTCGACTTCAGCGCCATGATGGCCGAATGGCCCAAGCTGCCGGAATGGCCGGCACCGACCGAATGGCCAATGCCTGCCTTTTCCAACTGGGCGTTTGCCGAGCGCGAAGACCGCATTGAAGCCAAAGCCATCGCAAGTTTTCAGAAAGTGGGCAAGACCATGTGGTCCCATGCCGAAAAGGCGTTTGATGACCACATGAATTTCGTCAGCCACCGGCTGCACCAGGACATGGAATGCGCCAAGTCCCTCAGCCAGTGCGCCGCGCCGGAAGAAACCATGGCAACCCTGCAGGATTTCTATTCCAGAATGGCGAGCGAGTATCAGGACCATTTCGAGAAGCAGGCCGCCCTCTTCCGCGACAGCTTTTCAGAAAGCGCCGCCGTGGTTGAAGAGCTCAATGAAACGGCGATGGAAAGCGTCAACGAGATGAGCAAGGCTGCAGAAGAAAGCCTGGAAGAAACCAAGGCTGCGCTGAAACCGGCGCAGGCGCGGCGCAAGCCGGCTTCAGCGAAACCCTGACATCCTCGCCAGACCGGCCCTACACCGTTTAACCTGCTTCATCCGCCCGGGCTGAAGCAGGTTTTCGTTTTGGTTGTCACGGAAAATTCCAGTCGACTGGCTTCACCGGCACCCGGTGAAGCCGCGGCGAAACTGCACAATTCGGACGCCAGGAAGACGCCTGCGCCCCAAACAGATCAGCAAAGCGCGTTCTGAAGGGCCCGCTTACGCCCGCTTGAGCAGCGTCCGGGCCGTTTCCACGGCAATCTGCAACCGCTTGGGGTTGGACGGCTTCGGAATGACTTCAGCCCCTCCGTAGCGATTCTTCAGGTCCACCTTGTCCGTATTACCGGTATGAAAGATGATCGGCACTTGCTGAGCATGCAGCGTGTCGGCCAGCGGATAGACAACGCCATCGGCCAGATCGACATCCAGAAGTGCCAACTCTGGCGGCTCGGAAGACACGCAGGAACGTGCCTCGGCAACGGTCGCGAATGGCCCGACAACCTGCAAACCCATGCCAGACAGGATATCTTCCAGCATCCAGGCGATCAGCGGCTCATCTTCCGCCACCATTACACGTATCGTATCGGGCATGTTCATCTCAGTCATCGACATCGGGAACCTCGGCACAGCATCATGATTATAAATGTTTGTTTCAATATTCAACACCGACAACCCGAAAAAGTTCCCAAGTCGATGTAAATTTTAAATATCCAAAATAATTAACAATGATTAACACTACGTAAGAAATTTCCTGGAACAATCCCACTACATAAACGCAATATATCTTCTTTTACGTGATCTTCATCTGAGACTACCGAAAGAGAAACGCCTCTTTCCCGGCAACCTAAACTTCCAGCGAAACGGCTGAGAAATCGCAACAGCAGGGAAATTGCAGAGGCCGGCAACCCGGGCGCGAAGCTCCCGCCCCTTTCCTGGGTACGCTTCGAACTTCACGCTGAAAGCCGCCTGAACTCAGTTCTTGTCGTCAGGCAGTTCAGGAAGTGCGAACACCTGGATGCCCTCGTCAAGCAATGCCTCGACATCCTTGGGCGTTGTCTCGCCATAGATGCTGCGTTCTTCAGCTTCGCCATAGTGGATCTTGCGGGCTTCCGCCGCAAAATTCTGACCGACGTTTTCCGAACTTTCGACGATACGCGCACGCACCAGTCGAAGAGCTTCGAGGATTTCCTTCTGCTGCACATCCTGCGGCAATAGGGCGGACGGCCGCATTTCGGTCGAGGCAGCTGCCGTCGGCGCATCGGCCTTGTTGGCAGCGGCTGCGGCCACCGACTGCATTTCCGCCTGCGCGGCACCGACAAGCGCTTCCCGCTTGCGTGCGGTTGAAACTGCAGGCGCCATCAAACCTTTCTGAACGCTGGTTGCTCCGCAGATCGGGCAGACAACCAGTTTTCGCGCACACTGCGCGTCGAAATCATCGGAATTGCGGAACCAGCCTTCGAAGGAATGTGCACTGTCGCAAACGAGCGTGTATTTGATCACGCCGAAATCTCCTTCAGACCATCCGCGTGACAGCAGACGAAATCCCGCTCGTTGGCGATCGCAGGGATGCGCGCCCGCGCATCGGCAACCTTCTGGGTGTCGATCTCGGCGAGAACGTAGCCGGGATCATCATTGTCTATCTCGGCGATCACGGCACCCCAGGGGTCGATAATCAGGCTGTGACCATAGGTTTCACGCCCGTCTTCATGCGTGCCACCCTGTGCAGCCGAAATCACGTAGGCACCGTTTTCAATGGCGCGGGAGCGCTGCAGTACGTGCCAATGCGCCTGCCCGGTCTGGCGGGTAAAGGCTGCCGGCCCCGTCAGAACCTGCGCACCCTGACGGGCCTGGGTCCGGAAAATTGCCGGAAATCTTATATCGTAACAGACAGCCATACCGACCTTGGCAAAGGGCAGATCCGCGATGACCGTCTGTGTTCCAGGTTCATAGGTTGCGGACTCGCGCCAGCTTTCGCCATTTGGCAGGTCCACGTCGAACATGTGGATCTTGTCGTAGGTCGCAAGGATCTTGCCGTCAGGCCCGATCAGAAAGGCACGGTTGGCGACCTTGCCGTTGCCGGCAAGCACGGCCAGCGACCCCAGATGCAGATAGATGCCCAGCTCGGCTGCAAGCGCACGTGCTCTTTTCAGGAACAAGTCGTCTTCGGCATCGGAAATCCGCTCCAGCAGTTCTTCGCGGCTGCGCACCAGAACATTGGACATTTCAGGCGTTTGAACGAATTGCGCGCCATCCTTTGCCGCTGCCCGGATCAGGTCTTCCGCAGCATCGGCGTTGTCCGAAATCGTCTTGCCGCTGCGCAGCTGAATGCATGCTGCCGTGAATGAGGTCATCCGACCGCTGTCTCCGTCCTGGTAGGTAAGGTTGTTCGTTCAGTAAATCAGGACGCGAGCAGTGCGTCCAGTTTACCTGCACGTTCCAGATCGTGAAGATCGTCGCAGCCGCCCACATGGGTTTTGCCGACGAAGACCTGCGGGAAGGTTGAATGACCATTGGCCTTCTGCACCATTTCCTTGCGCAGGCCTGGATCGAACGTGGCATCGTGTTCCGTGTAGGCAACGCCTTTCTTGTCCAGCAGCCGCTTGGCCGCCGTGCAGAAGCCGCAGAGCTGGCGCGTATAGATCACCACTTCAGCCATCAGGTCTTTTCCTTGCTTTTTGGCAGCTGCACGCTTTTTCCCGCACCGCCGCACACCAAATCCGGGCGTTATATGCGAGCGCGCGGCGAAAACTCAAGAGGAAGACTGTCGCGATCAGGTCGGGTTGCCCGAGCGCAAAGCAGGGTCGACCTGCGCGAATGTGAGCACGTCGACGGAAGCTGCCCCTGAAGAAAGCAGGCATTTACAGCAGGCCGACACCGTTGAACCGGTCGTCAGCACATCATCGATCAACACAACGTGACGCCCCTGAACCAGATCGGCCCGGCCACCATCGACCTTGAAAGCCGAGCGGACATTCTTGTGGCGGTCCTTGGCTGACAGGCCAACTTGCCGGCGTGTACGCTTTTGCCGCCTGAGGACCTGCGGTTCAAACTGGCCACCGCATTCGCGGGCAACTTCCTTCGCCAGATCTGCTGCCTGGTTGAACCGGCGCTGCAGCAGTCGCATCCAGTGCAGCGGCACCGGCACCAGCAGGCTGTCGCTGCTCAGAAGTTCGCTGCCGGAACGCGCCATCCAGCGTGCCATCGGACGGGCAAGTTCCCGCCGCCCGGAAAACTTCAGCGCATGCACCATCTGCCGGGCGGGACCATCATAAAAGGCCACCGCCCGCAACCTGTCGAACACAGGTGGCGAGGCGATCGCCTGCGGACTCCAGGCACCGTCACCGACATCATAGGAGAAAGGAATACCGAGCCGCTGACACCAGGGCCGCTCCAGGAACGGCATCCAGGACCAGCATTCCGCGCACAATCCCGTCTGCTCGGACACCCGCGCATCGCAGCTGAAGCAGCGCTGCGGCAGCACGAAATCGAGCGCAAATCGCGCCGCGACTTCCGGCAGGCCGGCAATGTTCATCGCAAGGCTTCGCAAAACCGCTCCCCAATGGCACCTGACAGGAATAATTCTTCAAACTGAGGAATACCTTGGCACTGAAAACACAAATCTGGCCAGCCCAAACAAGCAGGAACCGGCCTGAACTTTCTGGAAGCCTGCTCCGCAAGCCGCCTGGCGCGACCCTTGCGCCTTTGACCTTGGCGGGCGGATACCATATGTGACCGCGATAAGTTCGATGACAACCGGGATTGCCGTGACCGCACAACCAGATCTCTTCGACCGCTCCTTCTTCCGCACCTGCCGCCTGCGGGCGCTGATGGCTGCAAAACCGGGTGCGGACTTTCTGCTGAAAGCCGTCAGCGAAGATCTGCTGGACCGCCTTCTGCTGGTCAATCGGCGGTTTCCGGTTGCTGTCGATCTCGGTGGGCACTGCGCTCACGTGAGCGAAGCAATCCGGCAGTCCGGCAAGGCTGACCTCGTGTTGCGCGCAGATCTGTTTGCTGCCGACCCGAGCCTTGCTGCACCCGACCTTGTCTTCGATGACGCCCTGATCCCCTTTGGCGACCAGTCGGTGGATCTGATCGTCTCCGCTCTCAACCTCCAATTCGTCAACGACCTGCCGGGAACACTGGTACAGCTCCGCCGTGCCTTGAAACCGGACGGCCTTTTTCTGGCAACCTTGCCCGGAGCCGGCACCTTGAGCGAACTGCGCGACAGCCTCACGCGGGCTGAGCTGGAAGTAAAAGGCGGTGCGGCTGCAAGGGTGTTGCCATTTGCCGACACGCGCGACCTCGGCAGCCTGCTTCAAAGGGCAGGCTTTGCGCTGCCGGTCACGGATCTGGACACTCTGACGGTGCGCTACGATACGATGTTCGCACTGTTGGCGGATCTCAGGGCCATGGGTGCAACATCCGTGTTGAAAGACCGCAGCAGAAAACCGCTGTCTCGACAGGTACTGCTGCGTGCGGCCGAACTTTATGCGCAGAACCACGCCGATGCGGACGGCAGGATCCGGGCGACATTTTCACTGGTAACCCTGTCGGGCTGGGCGCCGCATGAAAGCCAGCAGAAACCATTGCGCCCCGGCTCGGCCAAGACACGGCTCGCAGACGCGCTTGGCGTTCAGGAACGGAAAATAGGCGACTAGAGGTAGCCGACGGCCCGGATCAGCTGGAACCGAGCGCTCCTTGAAGGGCAGTCGTTATCGCACCGAAAATATCGTTGCGCATGGCTGAACCTATTGCAGTCATAGAAACCAGAACGACAACGCCGATCAATCCGACAATCAGACCATATTCGATTACGGTCGCACCACGTTCATCGCGATCAAGTTTTCGGACTATACGAGCAACGGTCGCTATGCGGTTCGCGTCAGATTCAAATCTAAACTGCATGAGGCCCCCGGCGCCAAGAAAGCTGACTTAAACTGCATCCAGGAGATGGGGTATCAGAGGTTCATCAGCGGCAGGCATCGGATAATCCCTCAGCCTGACAGCCCGCACCCATTTCAACGCCTGGCCTTCCTTGCCGAGTGGAGTTCCATTCCACCTGCGGCAAATGAACAATGGCATAAGTAGGTGAAAATCTTCGTAAGAGTGGCTGGCAAAAGTAAGTGGCGCCAGACACGCTTCGTTAACTTCAATGCCGAGCTCTTCCTCCAGCTCGCGTATCAGCGACTCCTCGGGTCGCTCGCCTTGCTCGACCTTGCCGCCGGGGAATTCCCACAGTCCGGCCATGGATTTGCCTTCGGGCCGTTGCGCCAGAAGAATGCGGCCATCCGCATCCACAAGGGCGCAAGCGGCGACGAGCACGATCTTGGTCATTGGCAGATTGTCCAATCCTGAAACGCTGAATTAACGCGCAGTTAAGCACGTTTGCGGGCAGTACCGTCAGAACTGCTAGGGATACTCAGCTCCGGTAGTCGCCATTAATGGCGACATATTCCTTGGTGAGATCACAGGTCCAGACCGCCGCCTGGCCACTGCCAAGACCGAGATCGACCCGGATGACAATGTCTTCCTGCTCCATGACGGCAGAAGCCGCCGCTTCGCTGTAGTCTGGATCGCGCTCACCTTCCACGGCCACCCGCACATCGCCGAACCAGATGGCCAGCTTGTCGCGGTCGGCCGGCTCACCAGCCTTGCCGACGGCCATGACGACGCGGCCCCAGTTGGCGTCTTCGCCGGCGATTGCCGTCTTGACCAGCGGCGAATTGGCAATCGACAGCGCGATCCGCTTTGCGGACCCATCGCTTTCGGCACCTTCAACCCGCACTTCCACGAATTTGCGTGCGCCTTCACCATCGCGGACGATCTGATGGGAAAGGTCCAGCATGACGTCGCCAAGAGCGGCCCTCAGCACATCTACGCGCGGATCATCGAGCGAGGCAACGCTCTCCACGCCCTTTTTGCCGGCTGCACCGGTCGCGAACAGAAGAACCGTATCGGAGGTGGACGTATCGCTGTCGACGGTCACCGCGTTAAAGCTGCCGTCGACTTCCCCGCTGAGCAGAGCCTGGAGAACTGACGGCGCGATCGGAGCGTCGGTATAGATGAACGACAGCATGGTGGCCATGTCCGGCGCAATCATCCCTGCGCCCTTGGCAATGCCGTTGATCGTCACGGTAACACCATCCAGTTCAACGCTTGCAGTGGAGACCTTCGGATAGGTGTCAGTGGTCATGATCGCCTTGGCGGCATCCAGCCAGCTCGCGCTGCCCTGGTTGGCCTTCAATTCTCCGATGACACCGGAAAACTTGTCCGCCGGAAGCGGTTCGCCGATCACGCCGGTTGATGCAAGGAAGATTTCACCTTCGCTGCAGCCAAGCTCCCTGGAGACGATTTCGGCAGACAGTTCAACAGCTGCCTTGCCCTTCTTGCCGGTAAAGGCATTGGCATTGCCGGAATTGACCAGGAGCGCGCGGGCCTTGCCGCCACCGACCCGAGCCTTACACCAGTCAACCGGCGCGGAAGAACACTTGGAACGGGTGAAGACCCCTGCGACGGCCGTTCCCTCGGCAACCGTTGCCAGCAGGACGTCGGTCCGGCCCTTGTACTTGATCCCGGCAGAGGCGGTCGCGAACTGAACACCCTCGATCTCCGGCATCTCGGGATAGGACTTGGGTGCAAGGGGAGATACGGTGGTCGACATCAAGGCGGTCCCGGTCAGATGATACAAAGTTCCGGATCAACGGGCGCTCAATCGAGATCGTTTGACCGTCCGGACATTGATCCATTCAAATGCGTGTGAGCACCTTGTCAGCGCTCGCCTGAACACTGGATGCTCTTGCCGTAAGCATGGGACAAAGGCAAGCCTTTTCAAGCCTTTTCGGGCGTGGTGCACAAGGGCAGCAAAAAAGCCCGGCAGTCTGACTGCCGGGCTTTCTGGTTTCAGGCAGCGTTTGCCTTATTCGGTCTTGGCCGCACCGTCTTCGGCAGCAGCACCTTCTTCTTCGGACTTGGCCAGGGCTTCATCGAGGATTTCGACTGCAACCTGATCCTTCAGCTCGGCCATGCGGGCGTCATAGCGCTCGCGCATCAGCTGCTGGCGCAGACCGTTTGCGACTTCCTCGAACGCCGGCTTTTCCTGACGACGCTTGTCTTCAAGCTTGATCACGTGCCAGCCGAACTGGGTTTCGACAGGCTCCTTGGTGTAGGTGCCCGGCTCCAGCGCAAAAGCCGCAGCCTCGAACGGCGGAACCATCTGACCCTTGACGAAGTAGCCCAGGCTGCCGCCATTGGGACCGGACGGACCAGTAGATTTTTCGCGAGCCAGTTCAGCGAAGTCCGCGCCACCGTCCAGTTCGGCAATAAGGGCTTCAGCTTCAGCCTTTTCCTTCACCAGGATGTGACGGGCGTTGATTTCTTCCGGACCTTCGAAGTCGGCGAATTCCTTGTCGTATGCCGCCTGCACCTCTTCGTCGGTTACGGCACCGTCGATTTTCTGGGCAAGGTAAGCATTCCGCAAGGCGCGCAGTTTCAGGAAGTCGAGCTGGCGCTCGAAGTCCGGATCCTTGTCCAGGCCATCTTCACGAGCAGCATGCGCCATCAGTTCCATGTCGACCATGACGTCCAGAAGAAGCTTGCGCCACTGTGCCGGCGGGAACCGCTGCAATTCCTTGCCCAGGTCCTGCGCAGCAAAGGCGAGATCGGCTTCGGTGATTTCCGTGTCGCCAACTTTCGCGACCACATCGTCCGGTTCTGCAGCGGACAGAACGGTGGATCCGAGCGACAGCGCCAGGAGAGAAACGGCAAGCGCCTGAGCCGGCCTGCGCATCGAAATTCGGAACATGAGTAGTCCTTTACGTATCGGAACAGTAATCTTTCTTTCCCCTGTCTTGCAGGGGCGTGGCTACATTGCGCATTCCTGCGGCGTTGACAAGCATTCAGCCCCCTCTTATCTGTCGGGCGTCCTGGCCGTAGCGCCGGGAAGGCATCTTTTCGGCCGCGAATGCCGGCCAGCGCTCTGCGCCAGGCGGCAACGTGGACAGCAATTGAGACGATTTCATGGGCAGGCGCCTCTTTGCCAGTTGGCGCCGCCCGGTAGGGAAGGACCGCCACATGGCTGGCCTTGGCGCTTTAGCACGTAAGATTTTCGGTTCGGCGAACGACCGGAAGGTGAAGACATTTCGGGCAAAGGTCGAACAGATCAACGCCCTGGAGTCTGAGATCCAGGCTCTTTCGGACGACGCTCTCAGAGCCAAGACCGACGAGTTCCGAAACCAGCTGAAAAACGGCGCAAGCGTCGATGATCTCTTGGTTCCCGCGTTCGCCACCGTCCGCGAAGCGGCCCGCAGAGCACTCGGTCAGCGACACTACGACGTGCAGCTCATCGGCGGCATGGTCCTCAATTCCGGACAGATTGCAGAAATGCGCACCGGTGAGGGCAAGACACTTGTGGCAACCGCCCCGGTCTATCTCAACGCCCTGACCGGAAACGGCGTTCACGTCGTTACCGTCAACGACTACCTGGCACAGCGCGACAGCGACTGGATGGGTCAGGTCTACAAATTCCTCGGCCTCAGCGTCGGCTGTATCACCCACGGCCTGAGCGACGAAGAACGCCGGGCAGCCTACGCCGCTGACGTCACCTACGGTACGAACAACGAATTCGGCTTCGATTATCTCCGCGACAACATGAAGCATGACCGTCAGTCCATGGTTCAGCGCGGACATGCCTATGCCATCGTCGATGAAGTGGATTCGATCCTGATCGACGAAGCCCGTACGCCTCTGATCATTTCCGGTCCGCTTGAAGACCGTTCCGAATTCTACAATTCGGTCGACGCCTTCATTCCGCACCTGACTGAAGAAGATTACGAGCTCGACGAAAAACAGCGTTCGACCACCTTCACCGAAGCCGGTAACGAGAAGCTGGAAAAGCTGCTCGGCGAAGCCGGCCTGCTGAAAGGCGATTCGCTCTATGACGTCGAGAACGTCGCCATCGTGCACCATCTGCAGCAGGCGCTGAAGGCGCACAAGCTGTTCCAGCGCGACAAGGATTACATCGTCCGCAACGACGAAGTGGTCATCATCGACGAGTTCACCGGCCGCATGATGCCGGGCCGCCGTTTCTCCGAAGGCCTGCATCAGGCGCTGGAAGCCCGCGAGAAAGTGCGCATCCAGCCGGAAAACCAGACGCTGGCCTCCATCACGTTCCAGAACTACTTCCGCATGTATGGCAAGCTGGCCGGCATGACCGGTACCGCGTCCACCGAAGCCGACGAATTCGCCGACATCTACAAGCTGGAAGTGGTCGAGATTCCGACCAACGTTTCCGTCAAGCGTATCGATGATGACGACGAGGTCTACCGGACCGTTCAGGAAAAATTCCAGGCCATCGTCAAGCTGATCGACGACTGCAAGCAGCGCGCCCAGCCGATCCTGGTCGGCACCACGTCGATCGAGAAGTCCGAATATCTTGCCGAGATGCTCAAGAAGCATGGCTACAAGCAGATCGATCTCAGCGATCCGGCTGCTTTTGCCGCCGCGCAGAAGAACGAAGGCGGCAAGACCAAGGTCTTCGCGGTTCTCAACGCGCGCTACCACGAGCAGGAAGCTTTCATCGTTGCCCAGGCTGGTCTGCCGGGCGCCGTGACCATTGCCACAAACATGGCCGGCCGCGGTACGGACATTCAGCTCGGCGGCAACGCCGACATGCAGATCGCCATGGAACTGGGCGATATGCCGGAAGGTGAAGAGCGCAGCGCCAGGGAAGCGCAGATCCGCGCCGAAGTCGAGGACATGAAGCAGAAGGCGCTTGCGGCCGGCGGTCTTTATGTCATCGGCACCGAGCGTCACGAGAGCCGCCGCATCGACAACCAGCTGCGTGGCCGTTCCGGCCGCCAGGGCGACCCGGGCCATTCCAAGTTTTTCCTGTCCCTGCAGGATGACCTGATGCGCATCTTCGGGTCCGAGCGCATGGATTCCATGCTGCAGAAACTCGGACTGGAAGAAGGCGAAGCCATCATCCACCCATGGATCAACAAGGCGCTTGAAAAAGCTCAGCAGAAGGTCGAGGCACGCAACTTCGACATCCGTAAGAACCTGCTGAAATTCGATGACGTGATGAACGACCAGCGCAAGGTGGTCTTCGATCAGCGTATCGAGCTGATGGACAGCGAAGCGATCCAGGACGCGGTTTCCGACATGCGTCACGACGTGATCGACGATCTTGTATCCGCGCACATTCCCGAGCGCGCCTACCCGGAGCAGTGGGATACCGAGGGCCTTCAGGAAGAAGTCCGCAAGTATCTGAACCTGGATCTGCCGATCAAGGATTGGGCGGCCGAGGAAGGTATTGCCGACGAAGAGGTCAAGGACCGCCTGCGCAAGGCGGCCGACGCCGGCATGGCGCAAAAGGTTGCCAAATACAGCCCGGACATCATGCGTCAGGTCGAAAAGGCCGTGCTGCTGCAGACGCTCGACAACCTGTGGCGCGAGCACCTGGCCAATCTCGATCACCTGCGGTCTGTCGTCGGCTTCCGTGGTTACGCCCAGCGCGACCCGCTGCAGGAATACAAGACCGAAGCGTTCACGCTGTTTGAATCCATGCTGACCCAGCTGCGCCAGATGACGACCGCGCAGTTGATGCGGGTCGAACTGGTAACGGAACAGGCACCGCAGATGCCGGCCGAGCCGGAAATGCATGCTCATCACATCAATCCCTTGACCGGGGAAGACGAGATGGCCATGGCGGACGCCCAGCTCCCAGTACCTCCGGCGCAGCGTGATCCGGAAGACCCTGCGACCTGGGGCAAGGTCGGCCGCAACGAGGCCTGCCCTTGCGGCTCCGGCAAGAAGTTCAAGCACTGCCACGGCGTGCTCGTCTGACGGCAGTCGGAACAATTGACCATCGCGAAGGCCAGCCTCGTCAAAGGGCTGGCCTTTTTCGTGAAATTCCGGCAGGTTGCCGCCGACTTCAACCGGCTAACGAATGTTCATGCACACCAAAGCGGCTAACACTGTCTATGTCACCCGGCGGGAAAACGCCCGCCCGCAGGCACCGCTGCTCAGCGTCATCGTACCGGTCTTTAACGAAGAGGAAGTCATCCTCCACTTCCTGCGGGCAACCCGGCCGGTGCTCGAGCGAAGCGGCCTTCGTTACGAATATGTTTTCATTGATGACGGCAGCCGGGACCGGACCGCGGACATGCTGTCGGAGGAGCTTGCAAACGGCCTGCCGGGACGGCTTCTGGGCCTTTCCCGCAATTTCGGCAAGGAAGCTGCTCTTTCCGCAGGGCTCGAGGCGGCGAAAGGAGACATCGGTGTCATCATCGATGCTGACCTGCAGGACCCGCCGGAGCTCATTCTGCAGATGCTGGACGGATGGCGCGCGGGCTATGATGTCGTCTACGGCCTCAGGGTCGACCGGTCTTCCGACACGCTCATGAAGCGGTCCACGGCGGGCATGTTCTACAGCCTGTTCAACCGCCTGGCCAATATCGACATGCCCGCGAACGCCGGTGACTTCCGTCTGATCGACCGCTGCGTTATCGATGCATTGCTGCGCCTGCCGGAACGCAATCGCTTCATGAAGGGGTTGTTTGCCTGGGTCGGGTTTCCGGCCATGGCACTGCCCTATGAGCGCCCTCCTCGCCTGGCGGGGGCTGGCAAGTTCAATTACTGGAAGCTCTGGAACTTTGCGCTGGACGGCCTCACGGGCTTCACAACGCTCCCGCTACGGGTCTGGTTCTATGGCGGCGCTCTGATCTCTGTCGGCGCCTTCACCTATGCGCTTTATCTGACGTTACGCGTCCTCATCGAAGGCATCGATCTCCCGGGCTACGCATCGCTGATGGTCGCGCTTCTGTTCTTCTCGGGTGTGCAACTGCTGTCGATCGGCATGATCGGCGAATATGTGGCGCGGCTTTTCAACGAAGCGAAACAGCGGCCGGTCTTCATCGTTCAGGATGTCATCGAAGGCGGCAACACACCTCCATCCGCAAAGCAAACGGACGACGCCGCCAATGGCGCCTGAAATTCGCCATGGCAAGCTGAAGACGGAAACCGCTGCCGCCGGAAAATTCGCCGTGATCGGCGTGCTGGCGACGCTGACCCATGCCATTGTGGCGGGCAGCCTGCTGCAATCTGGAATGCTTCCGGCCTATCCGGCCAATATCTGCGGCTTCCTGGTCGCCTTCTGTGTCTCTTTCACCGGTCACTATTTCTGGAGCTTCTCGCACCTGCGCCGGAAGGGCACCGCAATCAGAAGCATGGTGCGGTTCCTGGTGATTGCCGTCTCCGGCTTCCTGCTGAACTCCACCGTTCTGGCCCTGTGGCTGACGCTGACCCCCTGGCCTGATCTCATCGGCCTCCTGTTTTCCATCGCGATCGTGCCAGCCCTTTCCTTTGCCGGAGCCCGGCTCTGGGCTTTCTCGCACCATCCAGCCGAGACCTGACCCTTGATACGTCTGATCGAAAACGCTCCTTCAAGGGCGGCCCTTTATTACGCTGGCGGCCTCTGCCTGCTTTATGCCCTGATACCGGCCCTGACCTTTCCCAACCCGCCACTTGACGTGGTTGAAGGCTTTGCCTGGGGCCGGGAACTTCAGCTCGGCTATACCAAACATCCGCCGATGCAGGCCTGGCTTCTGGAGCTCACCTATCGTCTCACGGGGGGCGTCAGTGGCGGGTACTGGCTGAGCGCGCTTTCGGTTGCCCTTGGCTATCTGTTCATCTGGCGGCTCGCTCGCCGTCTCGGTCTTTCCGGCCAGCAGGCCTTCTGGTCTCTCGTGCTGACCAGCGTCACCTTCTACTTCACGATGCCCCTGCCGGAATTCAACCCGAACATACTGCAGATCCCCATCTGGGCAGGCATGATGCTGCTGTTTCACCGGGCAGTGGACAAAGGCCGCCTGCTCGACTGGGTCCTGCTTGGCACCCTCGCCGCCTTCGGCCTTTACACGAAATATTTCGTGCTGCTCCTGATCGGTGCAATCGGACTTTACGCGCTGGTCTTCGCCGATGCCCGGCGGCATATCCTGCGCCCGGGGCCCTGGGTGACGATAGCCGTCTGCCTTGCCCTGCTGGTGCCACACGCGGCATGGCTTCGGGAAACGGACTTCCTGACGTTGCGCTACGCCGCCAGCCGCAGCAATCCGGCTGACGGTTTTGTCGACCATCTGTTCAATCCGCTGAACTTCCTGGCAGCTCAGATCGGCAATCACGCCGGCCTGTTCCTTGTGCTTCTGGCCGGTCTTGGCTGGCACGGCCTGAAACAGGTTCGACTGCGCAGGCGCGAAGCGGTCACACCCCTGGCCACACCTTCCGACCGCTTTCTGCTCTGGTTTGCCGTTCTGCCGCTTGCAGTTGTTCTGATTGCATCAGCCGTTACCGGCAACGAGTTCGAACACATGTGGGGCACGCCCATGTTCGTGCTGTCCGGCATCCTGGCGGTGCGGTTTCTGGCACTGCCGCAACTCTGGCCCTTTCCCGCCCGCGCCCTCGTTGCCACCGTTGCCATCCAGGCGATTTTCCTGGGCATCCTGTTCGGGCAGGCGGTTCTGGAGCCGCACTGGAAACATAAGCAGACCCGGCTCCACTATCCCGGCAAGGCGATCGCCGAAGACATGGCACGCGTCTGGAAGGAGCACATGGGCACCGATCTTGCCTATGTGGCTGGCGATATGTGGTCGGCAGCCAACGTCACCACACAGGCCGCCAGCCGCCCGTCGATGTTCTATCTGCATGACCGGACCCTCAGCCCCTGGATCGACCCGAAGGATGTCCAGGAGAAGGGTCTGATGATCGTCTGGCGAGGCGACCGGGAAACACCGATTGAGGAAATCCGCCGCTATTATCCGGATGCTGTCCGCGAAGGGTCACGAACGTTCGCCTACCTGACCTCCGGCAGCATTCCCGACGTCACGGTCAACTGGGTCATCGTCCCGCCTGGCAAGGTGGTTTTCGAACCAGCGAATTAATCGCAAACGCTGGCACAAGCCGTCTGGAAACCGGACGAAAACAACACTAACTTGGCGCCATGATCAGTATGGCGGAAATCGACGGCGTGGAAGACTGGTTGATCGACCAGTCTCTTGGCTCACCCGATCTGGGGTCGATGTTCGGAGAGATGTGCGAGCGCCTGCGCGCATGCGAGGTTCCTGTGGACCGCGCCATGATCGGCTGGTCGACCCTTCATCCCCTGATCGAGGCGGAAGCCGCCATCTGGGAAAACGGCACCGAAATCCAGCGCGAGCAGATTGCCCACAATGCCGAAGAAACAGACGAGTGGCTGCAAAGTCCCGTCCGTGCCGTGCTGGTCAACCAGGAATCCGTCCTGCGACGGCGCCTCACGAACGCCAATGCCCCGCTCGAGTTTCCCTTGCTCGTTCGGCTGAAGGATAGCGGGTACTCCGATTACATCGTCATCGCGACCGAATTCGACCTGCCGACCATCAAGGACCAGATTGCTACCTCCGGCATCGTGATCAGCTGGGCAACGCGGGAAAGCGACGGATTTTCCGACGATGCCCTAACCGCAATCCGCTACATTCAAAAACGCTTTGCCCTGGCCGCGCGCGCCACCATTCAGGGGCAGATCAACCAGACGATCGCAGAGACGTATCTCGGCAAGATCGCCGGCAACAAGGTGCTCAGCGGCCAGATCCGCCATGGCGACGGCCAGACCGTCGATGCGGTGATCTATTTCAGCGACATGCGCAATTCGACCGCGATTGCGGAACTGCTTGGTCCCGATGCCTACCTGTCGTTTCTGAACACCTATTTCGACGCGACAGCCGGTGCGATTCTGGCAAAAGGCGGCGAAGTGCTCGATTTTATCGGCGATGCCGTTCTGGGCGTCTTTCCCATAGGCGCGCAAAGCCTGGACAAGGCGGTCGCACAGGCACTGTCGGCCGCGGATGAAAGCCGGAAGCGTCTGAAAGCGATCAACGCCGACCCGGCGCTGCCACACGTTCTCAAGGCGGGCATCGCCCTGTCCGTCGGCTCCGTAATGTTCGGCAATATTGGCGTCCCGCACCGGCTCACCTTTTCGGTGATCGGCCAGACGGTCCATGCGGCTGCACGGATCGAAAGCCTCACCAAGACCGTCGGCGCCGACGTTCTGATGACCGAAGACGTCGCCCGCTTCGCCAGCGAACGATCAAAACCGGCCGGGTCGTTCGAACTGAACGGCTTCACCGACCCCCAGCCCCTGTTTACCCTGGACCGGCTTTTCTGAAAGCCGCCCGTCCGGCAGGTATTTCCTCATCCCACCGACAAGCAAAGACCGACATGACCGATCTACGTCCCGACGCCCCTTCCCATCTGCCTTTCAGAGACCAGGAATCCACCGGCCCTGACAACGGTGCTCCGGTCGTGCTGCTGCACGGCTTCGGCGGCGACCGGCAAACCTGGCTCAACATACAGACGGCACTGGCTTCGAAGAAACGCTCCATAGCGTTCGATCTGCCGGGGCACGGCGAGGCGCTGGACTGGCCGCGGATCGGCAATGCGGGGGTTTCCGCAAAAGCTGTCGGGCAGTCTCTGGAGGCGCTCGAGCTGACGAGGGTCCATCTGGTCGGCCATTCCATGGGCGGCGCAGTGGCCGCGCTGATTGCCCTGCGCAATCCTGATCTGGTGGCCAGCCTCACCCTGCTGGCGCCGGGCGGCTTCGGCTCCGAAATCAATCACCGCCTGTTGCGTCGCTATGCGGCTGCAACGGATGCCGACGCCATGGAAACCCTGCTGGAGCAGTTCTTCGGCTGGGAGTTCAAACTGCCGAAATTCCTCGCCAGAACGGCCGCCGAAAGTCGTGCGCGCCCGGGCGCGGCCGCGACACTGGAGGCAATCGCGGACGAGATCATCGACGGCAGCGTTCAAAAGACCCTGCCGCGCGACGAACTGGCAGCCCTGCCCATGCCGATCAAGGTCCTCTGGGGCACACAGGATCGTGTCCTGCCGACGCGCCAGGCCCACAAGCTGCCGGGTGTCGTTGCCACGCACATTTTCGAACGAACCGGCCACATGCTGCATCTGGAACTGCCCAAGGAAGTGACCCGGCTCATCCTTCAGAACGCTGGCTGCTAACGCGGACCAACATCTGGAACTCCAGAAAGTTTCCCCGTGATCTGGCCCCCCGGCGCGGTTTGGGATAGGTAGCAGGCCGAAACCTGGCCGATCGGACGGCGGGGCCTGTATGAACCGAGCCGGAGCGCGCATGTCAGCCGAAATGTCAGCAGCCAACGATGTCATCGTCACGGCGGTGTCGGGCTATGAGCCGAAACACATGGCGGCCTGGTACAATTCCCTGAAGGCAACGGGGTATCGCGGCCGGACAGTCGCGGTGGCTTACAATGTCAGCGAAGCCCTTGTTGACTACATGAAGCATATGGGCTCGCTCGTCATCACCTTCGATCATGACGCCGGCAAGAAGCGCTACTCCTACTCGCAGCTTCGGGAAGAAATCGCCGACCATACCGATGGCGGCAAACTTTACACCGACAGGCGCTGGACCTGGAACAAGCGCGTCCTGCGTTTCAAGGACAAAATCTACGACCGGCGCTTCTTCCATGCCAGTCACCTGGTGAAACAGCATCTCGATGCGCTTGGCGAACCTGTGCGCTTCGTCGCGTTCTCGGATGCCCGGGACGTCATCTTCCAGTCTGACCCGTTCGCCTGGATGGAAGAGAACCTTGCTCCGGGCAAGGATCTCCTCATCGGTGAGGAAAGCATCACCCATGAAGACCCCTGGAACCGCCGGAACGTCCTGAAAACCTACGGCCGCCATGCCTATGACCGTGTGGCCAAGGTTCCCGTGTGCTGCGCTGGCTATTTCGCCGGCCGCTATGAGGCGATGATGGATTTCATGCTGGCGGTCTATTACTTCGACCAGACCAAACGCAGCGGTGATCAGGCCGCCTTCAACCAGCTGCTGACCTTTTGCGGCTGGAAGGAAAAGGCCGAGAAGGTGAACTGGCAGGTTCCCTGGCTGCTGCACGCGGTCAGTGCGAATGTCGGTCCGGACGCACCGGGGTTCTGCATGCCTCGGGAAACCGTGCCGGTGTTCGAGGACGGGCTGGTCAAAACCTTCGACAAGCAGCCCTACGCCATCGTGCACCAGTACGACCGCAACAAGGAAATGACCGCCTATTTCATGGAGAAATTCGGCAAGGTCGAATAACAGCAGGCGCGAACCGCGGACAATGGAAGCGCTTCGCCCTCCTGTTGCCCGCCTGCACCTATCCTATCGGAACCTGTTGTTCAGGCTTCCGGCAGCAGATCATCACGCCACGGCTCACCGATCACCCGGCGGGCCATCATGTGCGAGCGCGGTGAATTGATGCTGTCGACGGCAATAAGCCGGCCATCGTGCAGGTAGGCGACATAGAACTTGTTGTCCTCGGTCGAACCCACGACCTTTGTGTCGTCATACCCCTCCGACAGACCGGCGATCTGCAGCTTGATGTCGTACTGATCGGACCAGAACCACGGCAACGGGTCGTAATCGACTTCCTGACCCAGCAGCGCCTGGGCAACCGCCTTTGCCTGGTCGATGGCGTTCTGGACGCTTTCCATGCGCACGGACCGCTGGTAGCGGTTGGAATAGAAACGCGTACAGTCACCCGCAGCGAAGATGTCAGGATCGCTGGTCTGGCCGCATCCATCCACCAGGATCCCGTTGTCGACCTCCAGGCCCGCCTCTGCGGCCAGGTGATCATTGGGCTCTGCACCGACGGCAACCAGAACCAGCTCCGCCGGAACCGTCTCGCCTGTCGACAACCGGACGCCGGTGACACTGTCACCACCCTCGATTGCCTCGATGCCCGTATTCAGGCGCAATTCGATGCCGCGGGCCTTGTGCAGGCCGGAGAAATAGTCGGAGACCGCCTGACTGACCACGCGCTTCATCGGACGATCCTGCGCCTCGATAACGGTGACCGACTTGCCCAGGCTTTTGGCGACGGCAGCGACTTCAAGACCGATGTACCCGGCTCCGATGATGGCGACATTGCTGCTTTTTTGCAGAATGTCCCGGATCACGTTGACATCGGCAATCGAGCGCAGCGTGACCACGCCCTTCTTGTCCGCACCCTCCAGCGTCAGCAGCCGGGCATTGGTGCCCGTTGCCAGAACCAGCTTGCCATACGGCAGCGTATCGCCGTTTGCCAGTGTCAGGCGTTTCGCGCCACGGTCGATCGCAACCACTCTGGTATTGGGAATGTGGTCGATATTGTTGGTGGTGAAGAAAGCCGGCGGGCGCAGCCACAAGCCTTCGGCGCCGATCTCGCCGGCCAGGAACTTCTTGGAAAGCGGCGGTCTTTGATAAGGCGGATGCGGTTCGTCGCCGATCAGCCGCAGCGGGCCTTCAAATCCGCCCTGCCGCAGGGATTGGGCGACCTGGGCTCCGGCTTGTCCTGCTCCGATGATGACGATGTCTTCCTGCATTCCGCTTCGCCCTCTTTGCGCTTGGCCGGTCCGGCGGATGGTGTGCCGGCCGATCGTTTGAGTGCATGGCTAGCACGAAGAAACGCAGGCCGCCAGAATGGCGAAACGCCGCGTCGGTGCGGACACGGCGTTTTTTCGATTTTCTTTGTTTCAAGCGTTCCGGTTCGAGATCAGGCGCTGCGCACGCCTTGCAGGAATTCGGCAACTTCCTGCCGGATCAACGCGCCCTGCTCGCCAAGCGATTCTGCGAGGTGCTCCACTTCGGAACCGTTGGACCGTGCAAGCTCGGCAGCCGAACCGACGGCCTCCATGCTCGACACCCCTTGTTCGGACCGCGCCGAGGCACTGGAAACGTTGTGCGAGATCGCCTGAACGGCTTCGTCCTGCTGCTGCACAGCCGATGCCACAGCCGAGGCAAGGCCTTCCATGTCGGAGATGATCCGGTTGACGTCCTCGATCGCCTGGACCGCCTGACCGGAAGACCCCTGGATGGCCTCGATCTGGGTCGCGATATCCTCGGTGGCTTTCGAGGTCTGGTCGGCAAGCTGCTTCACTTCGGCAGCAACCACCGCAAACCCCTTGCCTGCTTCGCCCGCGCGGGCAGCCTCGATGGTCGCGTTCAGCGCCAGCAGATTGGTCTGGTTGGCAATGTCGCGGATCAGCCCCATGACTTCGCCGATCCGGTCTGCCGCACTGGAAAGTTCCTGCATGGTGGCAACCGTTGAAGACGCACTCCGCACCGCCTGCTGGGCCACTTCCGTCGACTTGTTGGCCTGGCCGGCGATCTCGGCGATGGACGCGGCAAGCTCTTCCGCGGAATGAGCTGCGGAAGTGACGTTTTCCGCCGCCGTGCGCACCGCTTCGGCTGCTTCCCCGGACTGGTTGGCGACATCGTCGGCCGACTGTTCCATAGACTGGGACGTCTGCCGCAGTTCGCCATTGGCTCGGTCAAGACTGTCGAGTGCCGCGGACACGGTCCCCTCGAACCGGCCGATCAGAGTATCGAGACGGGCAACGCGTTCTTCGCGCCGCCGGTTTTCCTGATCCTGCGAGGCCGCAAGTTCAGCCCGCTCGACCGCATTGTCACGGAAGACCTGAACCGTGCGGCTCATGGAAGCAAGCTCGGTGCTGCCACTGTCGTCCGGCAGGTCGAGGTCGGTCTGGCCGCTGGCAAGAGCTTCCATGGCCGACTGCAGACGTGCCAGCGGGCGCGCCACCGATTGGCCGATCACAAGCGCGATGGCCGGAAGCAGCAGAAGCAGAACCACGATAGCCCCGCCGATTGCATAGGTTGCGATCGACCGGGCCATCTCAAGCTGACCGGCGGCTTCACCTTGAGTGGTGTTGGCGGCTTCGCTGAGGGACGCGATGTGCGGTGGAACAAGTTCAAACAGGTTTTCCAGCAGTTCCGAATGCTCGCCCCGCTCTGTCTTGGCGACTGTGTAATCGTCGAAAGTCGTCTTGTATTTGGCCATGTTGTCGGCCAGCTCCGCCTTGATGGCGTCGGAGATATAGACTTTCTTCAAGAGCTTTTCGAAATCGTTGAACTCGCCCTGGAAAACCTCCAGCGCCGCCTCGGTATTGTTGAGCGTGAACTCCCGTTCCGCCAGCTGAACGGCCAGGATCGCGCGGGCCAGCTTTTCGAAATCCGGCCCGCCGCCGAATTTCATCTCTTCCGACAGGCGATGCTTGACCGCCCCTGCATATTCATTGAGCCCCGCCAGATATCCCTGCGTAGTGTCATACCCGATCTTCTGCTGGGCAGTGTCCAGCATCTCGAAGGCACCTCTTGTGCCTTCCAGCGTATCCTTGACGTCGGCGATTTCCGAAGCGTAGGCCGCTGCGGCCGGGTTGGTTGCGATCGTCTCCAGAACTGCGCTGGCTTCTTCAAGCTTGGCGTTGAAACTTTGGAACGTCTCGACGGATGGCGTGCTGTGGTAACGCTCTTCAATCGAGCGTAGCGCCGCGGCGCTTTCCGACAGTGTGCTGACCTGTCCGGCCAGTGTCGAACTGCTGCTCATGCGCGCGAAGGCCGAATTGAGTTCACCCTGGCTCCAGAAGAAGACACCGCCGATCGCAAGGAGCCCCACAATGGTGAAAAGGCTCAAGGCCAGAATTCTGGCTTTGACTGACAAATTCGCGAAGATCCGAAAAGGTGATTGAGATCTGAAGGCCACCAGCGTATGTCCCCTGGATCAACGGATGTGCCATCGGGGTCGATGTTTACATCCATGAGTTGATCGATCTGGAAGTGTTCGTGCTTCTGGCCTGCGTTTCTTTCACGACAGAACGTTCGAACACTCATGTTTGCGCCGTATATTTGACTATAAATGCCAACTTACGGTTAACATGCGTGTAACCCCACCGACTCGACGCAATCTAACCTTGCGTCATCTTCGACTTTGTCATTGAGGCTGCAATTGAATCTCCTCGCCAGAGCCGCACCGGCCATTTTTGTTTTGCTGTGGTCTACGGGCTTCGTCGGTTCTAAACTCGGCGCGCCCTACATCGATCCGATGGTGTTTTTGACGGTCCGCTTCGTTGCGGTTTTGCCGGTGCTGATTCTGCTGGCGATGTTCTTATCGAAGTCCTGGCCGAAAGATCCCGCTGCCATTGCCCATTGCATCTTCACCGGCATGCTGGTTCACGGCATCTATCTCGGTGGTGTGTTCTGGGCAATCAAACAGGGCATGCCGGCTGGAGCGTCCTCGATCATTGTCGGTCTTCAGCCCGTGCTGACCGCGCTCATCGCGGTGGCTTTGCTTGGCGAAACCATTTCCCGCAGACACTGGCTCGCCATGGCCATCGGAGCGATTGGTCTTGCATTCGTTCTTGGTCCGAAACTCGACCTTGCCGGATCGGGCATCACACCGGTGACGATATTCGTGGTCCTCATCTCCGTTGCGGCCATCAGCCTGGGAACAGTCTACCAGAAGCGTTTCGTACAGCAGACCGACCTCATGGCGGCAACTGTCTGGCAGTACGTCGGCGCTTTGCTTGTCACAATTCCGCTGAGCCTGACCGAAAGCTGGCAGATCACCTGGTCAGGTGAGCTGATCTTTGCGATGGCCTGGCTCGTGCTGGTCTTGTCCGTCGGCGCGATCCTGCTCCTGATGCTGCTGATCCGCGAGGGCGCGGTCTCCCAGGTCGCCAGCCTATTTTATCTGGTGCCGGTGGCAACAGCGGTGGAAAGCTATTTCCTGTTCGGTGAATCCCTGACGCCGGTTCAGATCGGTGGCATGGTGCTGGTCATCAGCGCCGTCTTGACCATCCGCAAGAAGCCAGCAAGGAGCTAGGGGTGGTCCCCGGAAGCCGTCTTGCGGAAAATCCGGTCAGGCTTCTGTATCCAGCGCCAGCGCAAGCTGTTCCTGACGGCGGCGCCAGTAGCGCCGTTGACGGGAGATTGCCGCGTTGAGTTCACCGCCCAGAATGAACACGAGCGCGCAGATATAAAGAAAGATCAGCGCGGTCATGATCCCGGCCAGACCGCCATAAGTGGAGACGTAATTGGCGAAGCTGGCGAGATAGGCGCCGAAGGCACTGCCGGCGATGATCCACATGAACAGTGTGGCGAGCACTCCGGGCCACAGGTCGCGGAAAGTGCGATGCCCCGCGGGCAGCAGCCAGTGGGTGATGAAAAGGCCGATGATCAGCAGCGATCCGGCCAGTGTGTATCGGGCAACGTTGATTGACAGCAGGAAAGTCTCGACCTGCGGCACGAAGACCTTCAGCCCCTCGAGGGCGAGCGGCGCCAGAACCACCAGAAACGTGTAGGCAAGCAGAATGCCGGCACCCAGCAGCACAAGCCCGATCGATTGCAGCCGCAACAGCACGATGGAGCGGTTTTCATGCTGCCGGTAGGCCCGGTTGAGCGCGGTACGCAGCGCCTCCACACCGTTGGAGGAAAACCACAGAGCGGCAACGGCGCCGAAGGTCACAAGGTCGCCGCGGCGAATGGTCAGGACATTCTGGATTTCCCGCACGACAGGCGATGCAACGCTTGCCGGCCAGGCATCGAACAGCAGTTCCGACACCGTGTCGGCAGCACCGGTCATGCCGAGAAAGGCCGCGAGCGAGGCGATGAAGATCAGCAGGGGAAATATCGCCAGCAACCCCGACAGTGCCACGTGACTGGCCATTGCAAAGCCGTCATCCCGGGCGAAGTGACCGATGGCGTCTTTCAGGACGGCGTAGATCACGAGAACTGTCTGTCTGGCGCTCATGACCCAAGATGTGGCCTGCGCTGACACAATTCGTCAAGCCTGGGTAGTGAAAACCGCATCCGCCAAAAGGTCTATAAATTCACGCTCGACAAATGAGGGTGTGCAACGCAACATAGCTTCAACAAGAAGCGCTGCTGCGCAACAAATGAAAACGGAGATCGCCATGTCCACCGCAGCCCTGCCGGCCGCAGAAACACCCGCAAGCCTTACCGAGCGAACGGAAGCTGCCGTCGCCACGCTCGATCATCTGCTCAATCTTGCAGCGCAGCGGGTGCGCGACCGCGTGAGCGAAGATGGGCGCATCTCCTCCCGCCTGATGGAAGAAGAGCAAAGGGCAACCCACGGACTGGCCTGGTTTGCAACCTATGTGGAGTCTCTGCGCCAATTGGATGCCTACGCGAAACGTCTGACCGCGGAAGGCCGCTACGGCGCTCTTGAGGACTACATCGTCCAGCTCGGATTTGCGGAGTACCTTGCACAGATCTTTGGTGGCATTCCGATGAACCAGGGTGAAATCGTTCGCCTGGCGGATCTTGGCGTCTCTTCCGAAGAAGCTCTTGTCTTCCAGACAGCCGAAATCCTGTCGCTGATCGATACCGGAAGCCGTCCGGAAATCCGCAGCGAGATCACCCGCCTGATCCGCGACCAGGCGGGCCATTCCACCTTCGGCGACCCAGGTCTGGACGAGACCATGGAGCAGATCCGCAACGAGATGCGCCGCTTTGCGGAAGACAACGTCGTGCCCAACGCGCACGAGTGGCATCTGAAAAACGAATATATTCCGCTTGAGATTATCGAGCAGATGTCCGAGCTCGGCGTCTTTGGCCTCACCATACCGGAAGAATATGGTGGCCTCGGACTTGGCAAGGAGGCCATGTGCGTCGTCTCCGAAGAACTGTCCCGCGCCTATATCGGTGTCGGCTCGCTCGGCACCCGGTCCGAAATCGCGGCGGAACTCATTCTGTGCGGCGGAACGGAAGAGCAGAAGCAGCACTGGCTACCGAAAATCGCATCCGGCGAGATCCTGCCGACTGCCGTCTTCACCGAACCCAATACCGGCTCGGACCTTGCCTCGCTGAAGACCCGCGCCGTGAAGGACGGCGACGTCTGGAAGGTGTCCGGCAACAAGACCTGGATTACCCATCCGGTCCGTGCCGATATCATGACCTTGCTGGCCCGCACCAACCCGGATGAACCCGGCTACAAGGGCTTGTCCATGTTTATCGCGGAAAAGCCGCGCGGCACCGATGAGGAGCCCTTCCCGGCAGACGGCATGAGCGGCGGCGAGATCGAAGTTCTCGGCTACCGGGGCATGAAGGAATATGAAATCGCTTTCGACGGCTTCGAGGTGAAGGGCGAGAACCTTCTCGGCCAGGTCGAGGGCGAAGGTTTCAAGCAACTGATGCAGACCTTTGAAGGCGCCCGCATCCAAACCGCTGCCCGCGCATTGGGCGTCGCCCAGTCTGCACTGGATCTGGGCCTGAGATACGCCGAAGAACGCGTCCAGTTCGGCAAGGAACTGGTCAACTTCCCGCGTGTTGCCGACAAGCTGGCCATGATGACTGCCGAACTGATGATCGCCCGCCAGCTGACCTATTTCTCGTCCTGGCAGAAGGATTCCGGCAAACGCTGCGATCTGGAAGCAGGCATGGCGAAACTGCTTGGTGCCCGCGTTGCATGGGCCGCGGCGGACAATGCGTTGCAGATCCACGGCGGCAATGGCTTTGCTCTGGAATATGCAATTTCCCGTGTCCTGTGCGACGCCCGCATCCTGAACATCTTCGAAGGTGCGGCGGAAATTCAGGCTCAGGTCATCGCGCGCCGCTTGCTCGAGACGCGCGGCAACGCCTGATCGTCATCAGATCGCCCCTTTGTCGCGATGGCCGTGTGCCTGCGCGTGGCGAAGCTTGTCAGATCTCTCGCTCATTCCCTCGTCCGGGGCGCTGTCCCGGGCCCGGGGACCGAGCTTGCTTTGCAGGCGGCCGATGACGGCCAGGACAATCACCACCATGAGTGTTGCAAGACCCGCCAATCCGATCTGACCGACGCCGCAGGCCGTGCCGATGGCACCTGCCAGCCACATTGATGCACCTGTGGTGACGTTCTGCACCGAGCCGTTGCGGGAGAAGATCAGACCGGCGGAGAGGAACGCCACGCCCGCTGTGACGGCTTCGACCAGACGGAGCGGATCCACATTGACGTTGCTCGCCCCGGAAAAGGGAAGATCGGCAAGCGCCTGGCTGATCAGGAGGAACAGACACGAGGCAAATGCGATAAGCATATGCGTCCTGAGCCCGGCATCCTTGCCACGCTCTTCCCGCTCGAACCCGATGATACCGCCCAGAACGATGGCCGCAATCATCCGCAGAACCAGAACGTCCAGCGGAACCGCACCGAAGCCGAGGTCCATCTCTGCGGCAAGCCGGTCTACCATGGTCGTTCCTTGTTGCGGGTCGGTCAGCATAACAGAGCAACGCCGCAACAAGTCTTTCGTTCCGGAAGGTGACCGGTGCTGGCTGCCGCCTACTCCACGGTAACCGTGATCTTTTCCGACATGACCGGCGGATTGTGCGGAATGTGCGACCAGTCACCCAGCACCAGTTGCAACGTGTGTGAACCGGCTGGCAATTCGATCGTGGTTTCGGTTTGCCCACCACCGAAATGCTTGTGATTGTCATCCGCCGGAATAGCTTCGTTCAGCTCCTCGCCCTCGATACTCTCATCGATGATCAGGTGATGGTGTCCGGTGTTTTCCTTTTCCGTACCGGCGGGGGCAACGCCCATTCCGGAGAGGCCGAACTGGATGGTCACCGGACTTTTGACGGTGTCGCCATCCTTCAGGTTTACGAAGTAGAGCTTCACGCCGTCCGGTGCCGGAGTTTCTCCAGCCTGGGCGACGGTACCTGTGAGGGCAAGCACGGCAGCACCGAGCCCGATTGCAAGTCTCTTCATGATCTTCTCCCTTTCAAGGACGGAATTCTGCATTGTTCCTCACGACCACTCTTCACTTAGGGCGCCGCGCTCTCTTCCGGTAGGCCCTGCAATCCGTTTCCCGTACTGGTAGGCTTGCGAACTGTCGAAATTGTCACAGATATCCTCAGGAACGCTTCCGGTGGTCCGGCGTTCACTCCAGACGGACCCAAAACTGCAGGAGTGCGACATGAAGGATGCGATCCGACTGAAACATGATGGTTGGGTAGTCGTTGCCGACGGAACCAAGGCTTTGTTCCTGACCAACGCGGGCACGGAACACGTGCCGGACCTCAAGGTCTTTCGGAAAGAAACCCAGGACAACCCTCCCAACCGCGAGCAGACCGCTGACCGTCCCGGTCGTTTGAGTGACGGTCCGCAGGGGCATCGAAGTGCAGTTCAGGAAGCCGACTGGCATGCGCTGGCTGAAGACGATTTCGCCGCGGACCTTGCCCAGATGCTCTACAAGCGCGCCCACAAGGGCAAGTTCGACGAGATCGTACTGGTCGCAGCCCCGTCGGTTCTCGGCCAGGTCCGCAAGCGCCTGCACAAGGAAGTCAGTGACCGTGTCGTCGCGGAGATCGACAAGGATCTCACCAATCATCCTGTCGATCGCATCGAGAAACTTGTCTTCGGAAGATAATCATCTTCTTGCGCAGACGCTGAGGGCATTCGGCCGCCACCGTCCGAATACCCCTGCCACGATGTGCCTTGCAAGAGCAGGCTCGGAATTTTTTCACCCTAGAACACAGTGGCCGCCAATTGCGGCCGCTGAAACAGGCAGGACCATGACCGTTGATCCGGACTTGGACCGGCCCCTGACGTCCATTGTCGACAGGGTCGGAGACATCACGAAAGAAGGACAGGTCTCGCTTGACCGCGTGGTCGGCGCTTTCGAGAAAACCGGATTTGCGACGATGCTGATCGTGCCCGCGGCCGCCGTCGTGACACCGCTGAGCGGCATTCCCCTGTTTTCAAGCCTTTGTGGAGTGACCATTTGCCTGATCGCGGCACAATGGCTGATGAAACGCGACCGGGTCTGGCTTCCCCACTGGCTGGGTCAGCAAAGTCTTGAGGGCGACAAGGTGCGGGTGGCGATGAACAAGCTGCGGCCCGCCGCACGCTGGCTGGACAAACATTCCCGCGCGAGAGCACGGTTCCTGTTTCGGCAACCTCTTCGGGCCTTGTTGCCGCTCTCATGCCTCCTGTTCGGCGCCTTGATGCCCTTTCTCGAACTGGTGCCATTCTCGTCATCGCTTCTTGGCGCATCTGTTTGCCTGATTGCCTTCTCTCTCCTCACCCGGGACGGTCTCTTTGCCCTAGCCGCGCTTTTACCTTTGGCCATCGTTGTCTGGGCACTGACGGCCTTGTTCTGAAGAAGGCCTCCCGAACAGGTTCGCAGGATCAACCGAGCGCCTGAAGCGCGATGGCACCGCCATAGATGCCAAGCAGACTGACACTCTCAAAACCGATCCCGCCGGGGCCTGACTTCTGCCGTACCAGCAACCCCAGAAGCAGAACCGCTGTCATCACCAGCCCGATCGCCAGCCAGAAATAGTCCTGAGGGGAGACGGCTTGATACAGCGAGCCGTCGCGATAGGCGACATCGGAAAGCGTCAGGAACAGAGTGTCGAAGGTGTTGCCGCCAACAATGCCGCCGATGGCGAGCTGCAGGGCACCACGATGCACGGCTGCCAGCGTCGTCACCAGTTCGGGCAGCGAGGTGACAACGGCTGTCATCAGCGCACCGACAAGCGAGGCGTTGAGATCGAAACGGTCCGTCAGCGCGCCAGCCACCTCCGCCAGCACCCAGCCCATCGAGGCGAGGATAAGCATCAGCGCTGAAAACCCTGCGATAAGCCGCAAGTTACCGCGCAGGTCGTGCTGTTCCTCATCCGGGCTGTCCTCGTGGGTTTCGGACGTATTCACGACACGCCACATGGGCTGCTCCCGCACGTGCCGCTGAGCCAGCAAACCGCTGCCATAAACGATAACCAGGGCGTAGGAGGCTGGATGAACGCCCAGCAACGTGATTTCCGGGGTGGTGTAGGCGACCAGGGGAATGGCCAGCAAAAGCATCAGCAGGGCACATTGAAAAAGGCTGGAAACGTCAGCGGCCACATGCTCCAGGTTGCCGCGCCGGTAAACGATGTCAGCGATGGCCAGAAAGGCAGTCTGCGCAGCGATACCACCAACGCCATTTGAAAAGGCCAGCGACGCGCGGCCGTCCAGCGCAGCAGTTACGGACACCACAGTGCCCGAGAGCGACGTGGCCGCCCCCAGCAGGACACCGCCAACCAAGGCCTCGCCCAGCCCTGTCCGGTCGGCGATACGGTCAGCCTGACCGGTCAGATGAACGCCGCAAACCAGTATAACTCCACCGGCACCTGCAAAAAGCGCAAGCAAGACCCACAGCGGCAGGCTGTCGAAACCCATAGTGACCTTGTCCCCTCTTGGCATTTGCGGAAGTTGTCCGGACTTCAAAGGGAAAACGGCCACCCCATCAGGAAGTTCCCACCTGAAGGTTCTCCCTTGAAACCCCCCGGAGGGGAACGAATAAGGGTCTTGCGCGTTATCCGCTGAAGAGCAGTCGAGCCTGGCTGCCAAGTGGCAACATCGCGAGGTAGTGAAGATGATCTATCACGGCTTTAACGACGATGCGGACCGGCACCTTGCCATCCTGCGCGAAAGGATCAGAGACAAGGAAGCCTCCAGCTGGAAGCACCTTGCTCTTGGCTTCGGATTCAGCGGCATCATTTTTTCGCTGATCGCCCTGATATTCCTGCTCAGCTATTGACCGCACGCCCAGGCCAGCCTGGACGTTTTCAGGAACACTACTGCCGCTCAAACGTTGTTCTGAAGAGTGATGAGGCCAAACCGCCCTCAGCGCTTGCAACGACGCACAATCCAGCGAGGTAGAGATGACTTATCAAAGGCAGACCAACGCACAGGACAAAGAAGTCGTTCTGGGAGAAAAGGAAGCCAAGCAGGGCCTCGAACTTCACGAGATGCGTTACGTCCTGGCGATCGGCACCGCAGGCGCGGTAATCGCACTGGCGGTTGTCGGTTACATCCTGCTTTGAGTTTACCAGTCCGGAAGGGTAAAGCCCTTCGAAGGACCAAACAAAAGGGACGAACCTTGAAAAGGTCGTCCCTTTTGTTTTTCAGACGAGAGGTTCAACTCCCGCTCACAGAAGGTGACCCGGCAGATCGCCGGGCAGACCGATTAACGGCAAGCCGCCACATATTCGCGGCCATAGGAATCGCGGTAGATACACTTGCCCGGTTCCGTTGCCCTTCCGACAAGCGCACCGGCAGCTGCGCCGACAGCGCCACCAACAAGCGCTCCGCCTGCCTTACCGGTCGTTGCAGCACCGATCGCCGCGCCTGAGGCACCACCGATCACCGCGCCTTTTTGCGTGTTGTTGCAAGCGGTCAGACCAGTCAAAGCGACCGCAACCAGCATGATTTTCCACATGATCAACTCCCTTCGTGTTGCATTAGGCAGAACGGGAGAGCAGCGGAAATGTTCCAGAAAAAGATGGGAAACTGCCGCCAAGACCAACGCAGAGATCCGTCGTGCGGAGGAACTTCTGTCACCCTCGAACGTTTGCCCGGTATCGGGCAGCCGGCGATCCAGCGGAGGATTTCCCGGCTGCCATTTACAGGAGGATCCGACATGACTGACAGGACCAGGGACGAGATCGCCCGTATTCTGAAAGACAACACGCGCAGCAAGGCTGATCGCGTAGACGAGCTTCTGAGGATGCGCGAGGACGCACGTGCCCTGCAACGGGCGGCGACGGAAAGCCCGATGGGTAACGAAACCCCGGATTCGTCGGGCCTTCGGGACATCGACAGGGCATTGGAGCGCCTCGGCCATAGCGACCTTGCCGAGGCTGAGGAAAACAGCGCGGCAACCCTTTGACCGTCGACCCTGCGCGGCCCTTCCAGCCCGGCCTGGAAGGGCGAAACGTTGAAGCTGCCGGCAAGAAAACCTATCTCTAAGGGCGAACACAAGCACAGGCGGACCCATGAACACCACCTTTGAAGACCTTGGCTTTGACCCCGAGATCCTCGGTCCGGAGGAAGAGCAGAAGAAGACGATCCGTCAGAAATTGATGACGACGGTCCGCAAGGCCGCGCGTCAGGTGCCGTTCATGGAAGATGTCGTCGCCGGCTATTTCTGCGCGCTCGATCCCGCGACCCCCAGCAAGGTGCGGGCCACCGTCCTCGCATCGCTGGCGTATTTCGTGCTGCCTTTGGATGTAATTCCAGATTTTCTGATCGGCATCGGCTTCGGCGATGACGCGACCGTGCTTCTGGCTGCCCTCGCGATGATCCGCAGCCACATGCGGCCGGATCACTACCAGGCTGCAAAGGATGCCTTGAAGGACGGTGAAATATGACCGCTTTTCTAGGGATGGTCGCGTCCGGGCTGATCGTCTTGTGCCGGCTTGTGCATCACATGACCGGCCGCTTTGGTTCCGTGCCAGCAGCCTGACGTTCTCCCGGCAATCAGCCAGTAAATTCCACCGCCGATAAATCCGGCCGCCAGCGCAACCGCACTTCCCGGCCGGAAGGCACTGTCCGCGGCTTCGGCTCCAAGTGTCCAGACTGCAAAGGCGATCACCCCGGCGGCACCGACGTGAAACAGGAAACTGCGCAGCCGTGCAGCTTCGGCCAGAACGATTGCAACGGCAGCCGGGGTCAGGGCCGTGGCACCGACCACACTTGCACCCACGAGACCGCTTCCGACCATGGTTGCAAAGGCAATCGGATCGGCTTCGGGATGCCCGGCCCGGAAAAAGCCCCAGGCAAGGAACAGGCCGCACGCCAGCACCGCGAAGATGAAACCGAACGCGATCCTGAGAAGCTGCAACATGAATTTCCCGCCGTCCAAACCGCTGTCCTTCCTTGATATGCGCGAGCTGACTGCTTACTTGACCATCTGCCGGTCGGATTGCAACCATCCAGAACCGGCAGTTGCCCGACTGGCCATGATCAGGCCAGCCGGAGCCTTAGCCCCTGAAAATGTGACCCGGCATGTCGAAAACGGTGTTTTCGCTTGACTTTTTGCCGGTTTCGCAAGACGTTGGGGGATGGCGTTAGGCCATATCCATCTCAGCACCTTGGTACCAGCGTTCCGAGGATTTTTGTGCATGGAGCATATCAAAGCCCTAGCGCCACGTTGAAACGAAAGAGGAGTTTGCGACCATTCGCCGTCCGTTCCGCGCCCCGCCTCCTACGAAGGAAGGCCCGCGCACAAACCACGAAATTCGCGTTCGCGAAGTCCAGTTGATTGATCATGAAGGCGCCAACCGTGGCGTCATCCCGACAGAAGAGGCGATGGGCATCGCCATGGATGCCGGGTTGGATCTTGTTGAAATCCAGCCGAACGCAAATCCGCCTGTCTGCAAGATCCTGGACTATGGCCGGTACAAGTACCAGGCTCAGAAGAAAGCAGCAGAAGCCCGCAAGAAACAGAAGACCGTCGAGATCAAGGAGATCAAGATGCGTCCGAACATCGACACCCACGACTACGAGGTGAAGATGAAGAGCATGTTGCGGTTCTTTGGCGAAGGCGACAAGGTGAAGGTCACACTCCGTTTCCGGGGCCGCGAAATGGCCCACCAGGACCTGGGCATGAACTTGCTCAACAAGGTCCGTGAGGAAACCAACGAAATCGCCAAGGTTGAATCCGCGCCGAAGCTTGAAGGCCGCCAGATGGTTATGGTTCTGGCTCCGATCAAGTAAGCTTCATCGCGTTTGAATGTCCGAAAACCCCGCTCCGGCGGGGTTTTCTCGTTTTCAGGCGGCAGAACAACTCATTTCCTCAAAAATCCCGTCCGGCATGTCACATCCAGCGCCGCTGTCTTGTCATTACCTGCGAACACCAGGTGTGTGCAGGAGACGAAAATGAAGATGGACAATGGGAATGCAGCAGCAGGGTTTCAGACCAAGCTTGCGAATGACCGGCAACTGATTGACGTCGCCGTCGTTTTTCACAGCGGGTACGGTCACACAGAACGTCAGGCAGCGGCTGTCAGGCAGGGCATAGAGGATGTCGACGGTGCACGCGCACTGCTTCTGACGGCCGATGAAGCCAGCACCCGCTGGAACGAACTCAATGCGGCCAGCGCAATTATCTTCGGCACGCCAACCTACGTCGGCGCAGCCTCCGCCGCCTTCAAGACCTTTCAGGAAGCCAGCTCGCAGGAAATCATGTCGAAGGGCTATCTCTGGCGGGACAAGATTGCGGCCGGCTTCACCAATTCCGGTTCGCGTTCCGGCGACAAGCTGGCGGTGCTCATCCAGTTGGCCCTGTTTGCAGCCCAGCACGGCATGCACTGGGTCAGCCTGGACCTGCCGCCAGCCAATTGTTCCTCGCACGGATCGGAAGACGATCTCAACCGGCTCGGCTTCTGGCTCGGGGCCGCGGCACAGTCGAACACCGACGAAGGGCCGCAGACAGCTCCCCCGGCCGCGGATCTGGCAACCGCCCGCCATCTTGGCAGGCGCGTGGCGAAAACGGCCTTGCAGTTTGCAGCCGGACGGGCGCAAGCGCGGCCCGAACCGGCGTTGACGTGATAGGTTGTCGTGATCATGACGGACACACCGGCCCTTGAAGAAGACACCGCTTTGCGCAGGCGATTGACCCGCATCGCCTACCGCATGCTGGGATCAGTCTCCGACGCGGAAGACGTGGTTCAGGAAGCCTGGCTACGCTGGCTTGCCGCCGACCGGGAAAAGGTGCGCGAGCCTGTCGCCTTCCTGAAGACCATCGTCACGCGGCTTTGCCTCAATGAATTGAAATCCGCACGCCGTCGCCGCATGTCTTATGTTGGCCCCTGGCTTCCAGAGCCCCTGCTGACGACATCAGATGCCGAAGTCGCCGACGACATCACGTTGCCCGTGATGGTGGCTCTGGAGCGGCTGTCACCGCTCGAAAGGGCCGCCTTTCTGCTGCATGACGTTTTCAGCATGGGTTTCGAGGAAATTTCGACCGCCATCAACCGGGAACCGGCAGCCTGCCGCAAGCTCGCCAGTCGGGCCAGGGCAAGGCTGCAGGAAGCAAGACCACGCTTTTCCGCCACGCCGGAACAGGGCCGAAAGCTGGCGACCGCCTTCTACGAAGCATCGCGCAGCGGCGACATGGAGAAACTCCAATCCCTGCTAGCCGAAGACATCGTCGTCTACGCCGACGGCGGCGGCAAGGTGCCTGCCACGTCAGCTCCGACATTCGGGCACGAACGATCCATGATCCTCTTTGCGGCACTCGCCCGCTATTTCAGAAAGGCTCCGTCACGCCTGATCCGGTTTGCTGACATTGACGGACTGCCCGGTTTTGTAACCGAGGAAGATCGCGGCATTGTCCAGACCACAGCATTGCAGATCCGGGACGGCAGGATCATCGCCGTCTATGTGACCCGCAACCCGGAAAAGCTCAGGCATCTTGGCGCAGAGCAGGAGGACACGATACGTCCGCCAATTGACCTGAACTGATCAGCACGAGTGGAATTCAGCTTCGCGGCGTTATCCGATCAGCCGGTTCACATCAACAACCGGCATTCCTGCGTTGTGCGCTGCCTCAAGCCCCTGATGACTGTCCTCGAACACGAGGCATTGTGCGGCTGCGACACCGAGCCGGGAAGCGGCTTCCAGGAAGAGATCCGGCGCCGGTTTGGCATGGGCAACGTCATCAATCGTGACAACCGTATCGAACAACGACAGCAGTCCCGTCTCCTTCAACGACGCCAGCACCACTTCCTGCGGTCCACCAGAGGCGACCGCCATCGGCAACTTGCCGTGAAACCTGCGTGCAATGGCGCTTATTACCTCGATCTCGCTGACTTCACCGATCCGGGCCAATACTGCCGTACGCATCTCCCGAACGGCCAGTGGGCGATCCACCGTAACGCCGTGCTCGGCTTCATAGTCATCAAGCAGCACATGTTCCGACATTCCCGCCCGGGCGTGGTACCAGTCCGGTTCCATATGATGACCGGCAGCCCTGAACGCGTCCTGCCAGGCACCGGCATAGAGCGTTGGTGTTTGCACCAGCGTGCCATCACAATCGAAAATCAGGGCTTGCGCCCGTTGGAGAAGCGTCTCCATTTCAGTCATGTCATTGGGCTTTCGATGAGAATTGCACGGAAGTCGTTGACGTTGGTGAGGGTTGGCCCCGGCACCACCTGATCGCCAAGAGCCGCGAAGAAACTGTGGCTGTCGTTGTCGCCGAGCTTGGTGACCGGGTCGAGGCCAAGCGCCTCTGCACTCTCAAGAGTGCTTGGGCCAATAACCGCCCCTGCAACATCCGCCGCCCCGTCGACACCGTCTGTGTCACAGGCAATCCCGTAAAGACCGTTTGCCCCCTTGAGAGCGATCGCGAGCGCAAGGGCAAATTCCGCATTCGGACCACCACAGCCCTTGCCGCGCCGCGTCACCGTGCATTCACCGCCAGACAGAAGCAGGATGGGCCGCCCACCCGGTTTCATCGCCTGCTGGCGTTCGATCGCGAGTCTCGCCTGCTGCGCAGCCACTTCGCGCGCCTCGCCTTCAATGGCGTCGCCCAGGATCTCGACTTCCATACCTTCGTCGGCAGCCAGGCTTGCCGCTGCTTCCAGCGAAAGCGATGGTGCCGCAATGATGCGGTTTTCCACCCTCGACACTCTTTCATCTTCCGGCGGCAGCACTCCGGTGGCGCCGTCCAGCACAGCGAGAACAGATGCCGGCACAGACATGCCAAAGCGTTCGATAACCGCACGCGCGTCCGCTGGTGTCGTCCGATCGCCGACCGTCGGGCCTGAGGCAATGAAGGCCGGATCGTCACCGGCAACATCGGAAATGATCAACGCCGTCATCCGGGCAGGAAAGGCTGCTGCTGCAAGCTGGCCGCCCTTGACCAGGCTGACATGCTTGCGGACCGTGTTCATGTCGGTGATTGGCGCGCCTGATGCCAGCAGGGCTTCATTCAAGGCCTGCAGGTCAGCCAGCGAAATATCTCCGGCCGGTGCCTCCAGCAACGCCGACGCCCCTCCTGAAATCAGCGCAATCACGTGATCCGCTTCTTCAAGCGAGGACAACAGACCGAGAAGGCGCTGTGTTGCCTGAAGCCCTCGACCGTCCGGCACCGGATGCGATGCCTCGACAATTTCGATCCCCCGGCAAGGCCTGGAGTAGCCGTCACGGGTGATGACCAGTCCCTCTGAAGCCCCCCAGGCTGCTTCAACCGCTTCGGCCATGCGTGCCGACGCCTTGCCGGCACCGATCACGACCGTCCGGCCCTTAATCCGTTCCGGCAGGAATGCGGGAACGCACTTCATCGGGTCGGCCGCTGCAACGGCCGTCTCGAACAGACGCCGCAACAGGGCCTCACGCGAACAATCTGTCATGCATCGAGTCCCAGGGTCGATTGCCGTTTGATCAGCTCGACCGGATAATGTTTCGTGTCGGGTGGCCTGACGCCATCGACAATCCAGGCCAGCATCGCTTCGGCAGCATTTCGGCCGAACAGCGCGGTATCGCAGCGCACCGAGCTGAGCCTGGGAAAGGCCAGTGAGCATTCCTCGATATCATCGAAGCCAATGATCCTGAAATCCTGACCAACCTTGATGCCAAGCTCGGCAAAGCCGCTCAGCATGCCAAGCGCAACCAGGTCGCTGAAACAGATCGCCGCTTCCAGGCCTTCGTGTTCCTGCAGGATCTTCAGTGCGATTTCACGGCCGAACTGCCTCGATGGCCGTCCGTGAAAAATGGTCGGCGCAAGGCCGTTCGCCTGCATCACGCTTCGATAGCCGGACATGCGCTCCAAGGTGATCGGACGATCCGCCAGACCGCCGGCAAAGGCGATCTTCTGACATCCCGTATCGATCAGGTGCCGTGTCGCAGCTTCGCCTCCAAAGGCGTAGTCATGCGAAGCGAAGGGAAACAGGTCCGTGCGCTCGTCCAGCTGGCGCAGCACCTGCATGGTGGGAATTCCGGCCCGCTCGATCCGCTCGAACGGGCTTTCGTCGCCGCCATAGGTCGGCGAGATGACGAAGGCCGACACGCCATGCTCGATCATGCTGTCGATCACCTGGGCCTGGATTTCCGGGTCCTCATCCGTATTGGCGATGACGGTCGAGTATCCCTTGCTGGCAAAGGTCATCTGCGCACTGGCGGCAAATTCGGTGAAGAAGGGGTTGCGCAGGTCGTTGATGATCAGGCCGATGAGGCCGGATGCAGCGCCCCGCAAGCCGGCAGCCGACCGGTTGTAGACATAACCAAGCTCATCAATTGCCCTGGCCACCTCTTCCCGGGTTGACTGTTTCACCAGCGACGAATTCTGGAGCACCAGCGAGACGGTCGATTTGGAAACGCCCGCCTGCCTTGCAACATCCAGAATTGTCGGCCGCTTCTTCATGAAAGGTCTATCCGATCCCGTGCAGTTTCAGGAGCAGCCCCATGCGCTCCTCGGCGATCTCCGGCTTTGACAACAAACGCGCCTGATCCGCAAGCCGGAAGACCTCTGCATAATGGGCAATCTCACGCGAAGACTGAAAACCGGCTGGCATGATGAAGTGGCTCTGGGCATCGTTCAGCCAGGCAAGAAACGCGATTCCGGCCTTGTAGAAGCGGGTCGGCGCCTTGAAGATTTCCCGGCTCAGCGGAACGGTTGGCGCGAAGAGCTGGTGATAGGTATCCATATCCCGTTCCGCCAATGCCTCAAGCGCCTGGCTCGCCACAGGGGCAATCGCCGCAAAGGCCCCCAGCAGAGCATGCGAATAGTGCTTGCCATCGCCGGCGATCAGATCTGCATAGTTGAAGTCATCGCCCGTATAAAGCCGCACACCGTCGGGCAAGCGTGCACGGAAGGCTTCTTCGTGTGCCTGATCGAGCAAGGAGATCTTGATGCCGTCGACCTTTGCCGCATGGCTTTCGATGATGGCGAGGACGGCGTCGGACGCCGCCGAGACATCCTTAGACCCCCAATAGCCGGTCAATTCCGGATCGAACATGTCGCCCAGCCAGTGCAGGATGATCGGCTCCCGCGCCTGACGGATCAGCCGGCCATAGACGTCGGCGTAATCATCCGGCCCGGCCCCGATGGCGGGAAGTGCCCGCGAAGCCATCAGGATCGCCTGACCGCCTGCCGCCTCGATGGCCTCCAGCTGGACCGTATAGGCCGCAACGATGTCGTCCTTCGTCTTGAGATTTTCCAGCGGCACCTGATCGGTGCCTGCCCCGCAGGCAACACGCGGCTTCAGCGGATGCGCCTTCGCCTCTTTCATGGTGCGTTCGATCAGTTCCTTCGCCGTTGCCCAGTCAACGCCCATGCCGCGCTGCGCAGTGTCCATCGCCTCGGCCAGTCCCAGTCCCTGATCCCACAGCCAGTGCCGGAATTTCAGCGTATTTTCCCAATCGACAGCCGGAGAACCAACCCAGGGATCGCGCTCGCGCAGCGGATCGGACACCACATGCGCCGCGGCAAAAGCGGTGCGGGTTAGCGGCACCCGCGGGGCACGTGGGGTCAGGGCTTCTCCGATGAGGCTGTAGGGTTCCAGACGATTTTCGTAGGTGGGCAGGGTCAGCATGATACGCTCCGGAAACTTGGCGGCCAGTCAGGCCGAGACGGGAATATCGAGGACGAGAATGCCGTCGATCCCGCCGATGACATTGGCGACCAACTTGGCGCCGAGCGCCTTGTGGTCCGGATGGGTCTGGTAGGCTTCCAGTGCCTCCCAGCTTTCGAAATCGACGGTGAAACCGTGCATGTAGCCCCGTTCGATCTGTTCCGGGCTTTCGCTGCGGCCCGAAACGATCTCGCCGATGCCGGACACCTGATCGCGGATGCTTCTGAGTTCCTGAAACAGGCTTTCGATCAGCTCTTCGGCAACGTCCGGCTGAAACTTGATGAGAACGATATGGCGGATCATGACAGCGCCCCGTGATCTTGGCGGATCATGTCGGAGGCTTTCTCGCCGATCATGATGGCCGCGGCATTGGTGTTGGATGAGATGACCGTCGGCATGATCGAGGCATCGACCACACGTAACCCCTCGATACCGTTGAACCTCAGGCGCGGATCGACCACGGCCTTGTCGTCGGAGCCCATGCGGCAGGTACCTGCCGGGTGATGGGAGGTCTTGGAGTGTTCGCAGATGAAGCGGAAGTAGTCTTCGTCGGTCTTCACTCCTGGCCCCGGCAAGTGCTCGGCCTTGATGAAGGGCTTCAGCGGTGCCTGCGCCAGAATTTCCTGCGTCAGCTTCAGACCCCGGATCGACATTTCCCGGTCCTGGCTGTCCTGCAGGTAATTCGGGTCGATTAACGGAGCATCTGCGGGATTGGAGCTCTTCAGGCGCACGCTGCCCCTTGAGCGCGGACGAAGATAACAGGAGTTGAGCGTCACGCCGCCGTCCGGCATGGCGGCAACGCCGGATTCGATCCCCGTCCCCAGACCCAGATGGAACTGAAGGTCCGGCGAACGCGCATCGGGGTTCGCGTACCAGAACCCGCCCGTCTCGAACAGGCTGGAGGACACCGGCCCGCGCCGGGTGAGCAGATATTGAAGGCCGGCCAGCACAGAGAGATGCGGCTTGGCATAGCGGTCGTAGGTATGCGGGCCACTGACTTCGCAAATGCAGTAAAGGTCTAGATGGTCCTGCAGGTTGGAACCGACCTCAGGCTGGTCATAGGCGATATCGATGCCGAGCTTTCTGAGTTCGTCCGCGGGACCGATGCCGGAAAGCTGAAGCAGACGGGGCGAGCCGATGGAGCCGGACGACAGAATGACTTCAGAGCCCGCCGTCAGCCGGGTGCCGTCGATAAGTTCGACACCGGTCGCCTTGCCGCCTTCCACCACGATACGGCGCACCTGGGCACCGGTCTTGATGTGGAGATTGGGCCTGCCCTTGTTGGGCGCCAGATACGCCATCGCGGAGGAAGACCGGCGGGCATTGCGCTGTGTCAGCTGGTAGTAGGCAACACCGTCCTGCTTCTCGCCGGTCACGTCCTCGTTTTTCGGAATGCCGAGCGCAGCAGCAGCTTCGAAATAGGCTTCGCAGATCGGCAGCGGGGCACAGGGCCTGGAAACGCCGAGCGGGCCGCCCTTGCCGTGGTAGCGGTTGTCGTAGGTGTCGTTGTCCTCGGCCTTGCGGTAGTAGGGCAGAACATCTTCATAGCCCCAGCCCTCGCAGCCCATCTGACGCCACTCGTCATAATCGAGCGCATTGCCGCGGGTATAGATCTGCGCATTGATGGCCGAACCGCCGCCAATCACCTTGGCCTGGGTATAGCGGAACACCCGATTCTGCATGTGTTTTTGCGGCACCGTGTGCCAGCCCCAGGAGCCGATCCCCTTGGTCATTTTCGCAAAGCCGGCAGGCAGGTGATAGAACGGATGCCAGTCGCGCCCGCCTGCTTCCAGCAGCAGCACGGAAACGTCCGGGTTCTCGGTTAAACGCGCGGCAACAACCGAGCCGGCGCTGCCACCACCGATGATGATGAAGTCGTAGCTTGTATTCATCTGAAGTCTCTCAGAACAACTCGCTCTAAAGCCGGGGGATCGACAGTCCGCCGTCCACCGCGAAAGTCGAACCGGTTGCAAAGGCCATTTGGCCATCGGCAATCGGCACGATGATTGAGCCGATATCGGCGGGCTGCCCCCACCTGGCAGCAGGCACCAGACCGCCTTCGATCCGGGCCGTGTATTTGTCTTTCACTCCGGCGGTCATGCCGGTTTCGATAATGCCTGGCCTTAGCTCGAAGACACCGATGCCATACGGCGCAAGCCGGACGGCGAAAAGCTCCGCCATCATGGCGGCGCCTGCTTTCGACAGGCAGTATTCCGCCCTTTCGATCGACACCATCTCCGCACTTACGGAGGTGATGAAACTCATCGAGCGATAGCTGTCTGACGGCTGATTCAGCATGCGTCTCGCCACTTCCTGCGCCAGGAAGAAGGCCCCGCGCAGGTTGACACCCATGACGAAGTCGAAACTGTCGGGCGCCAGATCCAGCATGTCGCCCCGGATCCTGGCCGGAACGCCCGCGTTGGAAACAAAAGCCGTCACCGGCCCGAGATCCGCCTCCACCCGGTCGAGCAGCGTCTTGCAATGGTCGATGTCCAGAAGGTCATGCCGGAAATAGCGGCCCTTGCCACCCAGGCTGTTCAGGGCTTCGACCACCTCCGGTGCGTACGCTTCTTCCTGAGCGGCGATGGCAACCGTGTAACCGGCCTCCGCAAGAGCCTTCGAAATGCCGAGACCGATGCCGCGCTGGCCGCCGGTAACAAGTGCGATCCTGTTCATGCCGCCAGGTCCTTCTTGATCGTTTCGGCGGCGCGCAGTGCCAATGCCGCGACCGTGAGGGCCGGATTGACGGCAGCCGAGGTAGGCAGCGCTCCCGCATCGGCCACAAACAGATTCGGATGATCCCAGGACCGGCAGTCCGGATTGAGCACGGAGTTAGCCGGATCATCGCCCATGCGCACCGTGCCGCACTGATGCGAGGGCACCCTGCCGTCGAACAGCCGCGACAGCACCAGCGGGAAACCGGCCTCGCGCAGGGTCTTGCGGGTCTTCTCGACCAGCTTCCTGTGCGCCGTCATGTTGGACCGCTGCCAGATGAGCTGGATCTTGCCGTCCTTCAGGACAACCCGGCTTTCAGGATCGGGCAGATCCTCGGAAATCAGATAGAGATCAAGGGCATGCCCGGAAATCCAGCGCGCAGCGAATTTCGGCAACTGCGGCACCTGGATCTTCAGGATATCCGGCGTTACCCGCCCCAGCAGCTGGACGTTGCCCAATGGCTTGCCGTCTTCGCCGTCATCGAGATACCAGTCATTCAGGCCGAAGGTCTTCTGATAGACGGAAGTATTCCGGAACCGCGGATCAATGGCGATCATCGCCGTCGCATTGTGGTTCATGAAACAACGGCCGACATAGTCCGAGAGGTTGGCTACGCCGGACCGCAACAAGAGCGCCGCGGACTGGACAGCACCCGCACACAGGGCAACGACCCCCGGTGTCAGGCAGATCTCTTCACCGTCCTTGCTGTAGTGGACTTCATCGATACGGCCGGACTTGTAGCCCGTCCGGAGCGCGGTGACTTCGGCACCGGTGACAAGGGTGACGTTGTCATGAGCCATTGCGGCTTCCAGCGCACAGGTTTCCGCATCCATCTTGCCGCATCTGAGGTCGGGGTAACCATCCCAGCCGGTGTGCCCGGCATCCAGCCAGCGGTCGATATCAACCCCCAGCGGCAGGCTGAACGGGCGAACGCCCGCCTGCTCAAGGCGCCGCCGGGCAATCCGGATGGCTTCCTCGTCCGGGATGGGCGGAAACGGATAAGGCCTGCCATGCGGCGGTTCAGTCGGATCGGAGGCGGTATCGCCTCGAACCTGGAAAAGCTGTTCGGCGGCGTCATACCAGGGCGACAGCTCGTCATAGGCAATCGGCCAGGCAGGTGAAACACCGTCATAATGCTCCAGCGCGCTGAAGTCCTCTTCCCGGTAACGGATCAGCACCGCGCCGTAGAGCTTCGAGTTGCCACCGACATTGTAGTAGTTGCCGGGCTCGAACGGATTACCCTGTCCGTCGAGCCAGGTTTCCGGTGCCCGGAAGGCGCTGTTGGTATAGATGCGCCAGGGGTCCCGGGCCGGAGCATCGTCCGGTATCCGGTATCCCCGTTCCAGAATCGTGATCTTGGCCCCGGTCGGAGCAAGGCCCGCGGCAAGAGAAGCTCCCCCCATTCCGCTGCCAATGATCACAATGTCGGGCGCCGTATTCATGGGTCAGGCGATCCGCTTTTCGGTCTTCGGGTCGAAAGCGACCGCCTTTTCCATGTTGAAGGCAAACGGGAACACTTCTCCCGCCTTCACGGCAACGTCGGCACGGAAGCGGCCGGTCACGTCCTTGCCGCCGATCTGGCTGACGACGAACGTGTCGGAACCTGCCGGCTCGGTGACTTCCACCGGAGCATCGACGATGTGAACCGCCTTGGAATTGCGGTCGGCACCATCCTTGTCGGTAATGGCTTCCGGCCGAATGCCGAGGATGATGTCCTTGCCGATGCTGGAAGAGAGCGCGTCGGAGGCAAACGGAATGGCCGCCGTCTTGCCGTCTGCCAGCGAGACTTCCGCAGCCGGCCTGCCGTCCGCCGAGACCACCTTGGCCGGGAACAGGTTCATGGAAGGCGATCCCATGAAGCCCGCCACGAACATGTTGGCCGGATTGTCGTAGATCTCTTTCGGCGTGCCCAGCTGCTGGACATAGCCACCGAACATGACAGCGATCCGGGTCGACAGCGTCAGTGCCTCGATCTGGTCATGGGTCACATAGACAATTGTCGTGCCGAGCTTCTGGTGCAGCTTCTTGATTTCCGTGCGCATGTCGACGCGCAGCTTTGCATCCAGGTTGGACAGCGGCTCGTCGAACAGGAACACGTCCGGCTCGCGCACCAGTGCACGCCCCATGGCGACACGCTGGCGCTGACCACCGGAAAGCTGGCCCGGCTTGCGGTCGAGCAGATGGCTGATCTGAAGGAGATCGGCCACCTGGCCGATCCGCTTTTCGCGTTCCGGCTTCGCAATGCCGTGCATTTCCATGCCGAAGGAGATGTTCCCGGCAACGGTCATGTTCGGGTAAAGTGCGTAGGACTGGAACACCATCGCAATGTTGCGGTCCGCCGGCTTGACGCCGTTCATGCTCTTGCCTTTGATCGCGATCTCGCCGGAGGTGATGTCCTCCAGGCCGGCAATCATGTTGAGCAGGGTGGACTTGCCGCAGCCGGACGGGCCGACGAGCACGAGGAACTCGCCCTCTTCGATGGAGATGTCGGTTTCATGCAGGACCCGCAAGGATCCATAAGACTTGGTCGCCTGCTTGATGTCGAGAAAGCCCATTGTCTTATCCTTTTACTGAGCCTGCCATCAGACCACGCACGAAGTAGCGGCCCGCGACGATGTAGACGAGAAGGGTTGGCAGCGCGGCCATGATCGCGCCGGCGAAATGCACGTTGTATTCCTTCACCCCGGTGGAGGATTGCACCAGGTTGTTGAGGGCAACGGTCATCGGCTGGCTGTCGAAATCGGAGAAGGACGCGCCGAACAAGAAGTCGTTCCAGATGTTGGTGAACTGCCAGATGATGCAGACCACCGCGATCGGACCGGACGACGGCAGCAGGATGCGCCAGAAGATCCGGAAGAAACCGGCACCGTCGATCTGCGCCGCCCGGACAAGCTCTGTCGGAAAGGCCGCATAGTAGTTGCGGAAATAGAGCGTCGAGAAGCCGATCCCGTAGACGAAGTGTACGAAGATCAGACCCGGCACCGTGCCGGCGATGCCCATCAGACCCAGCATGCGAGCCATCGGGATCAGCACCATCTGGAACGGAATGAAGCAACCGAACAACAGCAGGCCGAACAGGATGGTCGCACCGCGGAACGTCCACTTGGTGAGCACGTACCCATTCAGCGCGCCGACCAGCGTCGACAGGGCGACCGCCGGAACGACCATGATGATGGAGTTGAGGAAATAGGGCCGCAGACCCGTTGCCTCAACGCCCACCTGGGCACTCGACCAGGCGCTTTGCCAGGGAGCGATGGTCCACTCCTGCGGCAGCGCCATCATCCCGCCCGAAGTGATTTCGGTCAGCGGCTTCAGCGAGTTGACCACCATCACGTACAGCGGCAGCAGGTAGTAGATGCAGAACAGCGCGAGCAGCAGATACAGGATCACCCGGGCCGGACGCAGGGAGGAAGACTTGGACATCGTCGACATCACTTTTTCTCCCTGAGCTCTGACCAGAGGTAGGGCACGATGATCGCGGCGATCGTCATCAGCATGATCACGGCGGAAGACGCACCGATGCCCATCTGGTTACGGGTGAATGTGTAGGAATACATGAAGGTTGCCGGCACTTCGGTTGCGGTGCCCGGTCCGCCGCCTGTCAGGGCGATCACCAGGTCGTAGGACTTGATCGCCATATGGGCGAGCACCACGAAGGCCGACATGAAGGCAGGACGAAGCTGCGGGATCACGATCCGGCGATAAAGCGCGAACGTGGAAGCACCGTCGATCTGGGCAGCTTTCATCATCTCGCTGTCGATACCGCGCAGGCCCGCAAGGAACATCGCCATGACGAAGCCCGAGGTCTGCCAGACCGCCGCGATCACGATGGTGTAGATCGCGAAATCCCGGTCCTTGATCCAGTTGAAGGTAAAGGTTTCCCAGCCCCAGCCGCGCACGACGGCCTCGATACCGATGCCCGGGTCGAGGAACCATTTCCAGGCAATTCCGGTCACGATGAAGCTGAGCGCCATCGGATAGAGGTAGATCGTGCGGATGAAGCCTTCTGCGCGGATCTTCTGATCGAGAAGGATCGCCAGCAGCAGACCCAGGACGCAGCAGATGGTGATGTAGAGAACGCCGAAAACCACAAGGTTCCAAACGGCCGTATCCCACGCACGGATCTTGAAGAGATTTTCATAATTCTGCCAGCCGACCCAGCCGAAGGTGGGCAGAATACGGCTGTCCGTGAAAGACAGGTAAAGCGTGAAGGCGATGAAGCCGTAAACGAAGATTGCCACGATGGCGATCGTCGGGCTGAGCACGAGTTTGGGCAAAGCATCACGCAGTCTGTCAACAACGGAACCGCGCGGGTTCGCCGTTTCAGAGAGAGACATCTTGAGTTCCCCGACCTAGAGCACTTTTGCCGGCGTTCCAGCGAACGCGCGCGGCAGCTCTGAGACTTTGGTTCCGGCCGGCTCCAGGCGGTTGCTTGCAACCGCGAGACGGTCCGCCGAACCGGTGGGAGAGCGGTGACGGATCACCGCTCTCCGCGCGGTCGTTACTTGTTGATCTGAACGGCGGTAACGAGTTCTGCAACAGCGGTTTCGCTGTCGTATTCCCCGTTGAAATGCGCCGTGATCACGTCATACATGGCGTTCTTGACGGCAGCCGGGTTGGCGTGACCATGCGCCATGGAGCCGTAGAGGTTGCCGCTGTCGGCAGCCTTTTTCAGATCCACCATGCCCTTCTTGCCGCAGGCGTCAAAGTCATCGTTCGGCACGTCGGTCCGGGCCGGAACGGAGCCTTTGACGACGTTGAACGCGGACTGGAAGCTCGGTGACAGGATGGCGGTTGCCAGGGCAGCCTGCTCCTTGCCGACTTCCGGACCCTGCGCGAACATCGCGAACTGGTCGGCGTTGAAGGTCACCTGGTCCTGGGTGCCCGGGAAGCGGAAGCAGAGGAAGTCTTCATCCGGCTTCTTGCCGGCATTCAGGAATTCACCCTTCGCCCAGTCGCCCATCATCTGGAAGGCTGCATCGCCATTGATGACCATGGCGGTCGCAAGGTTCCAGTCACGACCGGAGAAGTTGTCATCCACATAGGAGCGGATCACGGCCATGCGGTCGAACGATTCCTTCATGGTGTCGGAGCCGAGCGCTTCCTCGTCCAGGTCGATGAAGGCCTTCTGGTAGAACTCGGGACCACCGGTCGCCATCACGACTGCGTCGAAGATGGTCGCGTCCTGCCAGGCCTGACCGCCGTGCGCGATCGCGGTCTTGCCGGATGCCTTGACCTTTTCCAGAGCGGCAACGAATTCGTCCCAGTTCTGCGGCGGCTCGATACCAAGCTCGTCGAGGATGGCCTTGTTCGCCCAGACCCAGTTGGTGGAGTGGACGTTCACCGGAGCGGAGACCCACTTGCCGTCATACTTGGAGAATTTCTGCAGGGCTTCCGGAACCACGTCGTCCCAGCCTTCCATGCCGGCCAGGATGTTCAGGTCGGCAAGTGCGCCTTCCTTGGCCCAGTCGGTGATGTCGAAGCCGAGCATCTGTACGGCGGTGGGCGGGTTGCCGGAGGTAACGCGTGCGCGCAGCACGGTCATGGCCTGGGTACCGCCGCCACCTGCAACCGGCATGTCCTGCCAGCCGATGCCCTGGCTTTCCAGGTCCTGCTTCAGAACGTTCAGAGCAGCAGCTTCACCGCCGGAAGTCCACCAGTGCAGAACTTCAACATCGGCGGCGGACGCCAGGCTTGTGCTCATTGCAAGGGCGGCGAGGCCCAGCTTCAGAGATTTCAAAGACATCGATATTCCTCCCATAAGGTGCCTAAAGGCGTTTCGAGTGCCGGAGCCCGGCATTCGAGTGTCACGCAACGTTTATTGTAACGTTGCAAACCGGAGTGGTGTCAACGATTTTCATCACTCCCGAAAAACAAAGAGTTTCGTTTGTCTTACATACTATTAAGGCGGATGTTTCGGTGCTGCAGTGCAGCACATTATAGTGTTGTAACGTTACAAAAGCCCTGATTAGACTTGGCTTGCTTTTTGAGCTAGAAGGCTTCGGCTGAAGTGAACGGGCATGACGCGAAAAACCTTTGAACCCAACAGCGGTCGCGCCGCCGAAAAGCTGCCGCGTCCCACCTTGCGCACGGTGGCGCAGGAGGCAGGCTTCGCGGTGACCACGGTTTCCCGCGCCCTTGCCGGAGACCCCAGGATCGCGGAGACGACGCGCGAACGCGTTTCCGAAGTTGCCCGGCGTCTCGGCTACGTTCCCAATCGCGCGGCACAGCGCCTGCGCACCGGCCGCACCAAGGTTATCAGCCTTCTCCTGAACACACGGCACGAGTTTCTCAGCTTCACATCCGAGTTTCTCGGCGGCATGTCCGAAGGCCTTGCCGGAACCGGCTACGCGATCACCATTACAGCAGACGGTCTTGCCGACGACCGGCTTGAGGCAATCCGCAACATCCGCAGGCACTCGCTGGCAGATGCCATTGTCTTTACCCGCACCGAGTGCTTTGACGAGCGGGTCCGCTACCTGCTGGAGCACGACTTCCCCTTTGCCACCCATGGCCGGACGGACTTCACCACGCCCCACCCTTACGTCGACTTCGACAACGAGGTTTTCGCTCGCATGGCCGTGGAGCGACTGGTTGCAAAGGGGCGCAAACACATTTGCATGGTCATGCCGAACGAACGCTACACCTTCGGTCAGCACCTTCGGTTCGGCGCCCGCCAGGCAGCCATTTCCCATGGCGTTCAATTGACGGTTCCCGATCGCGTTGACCTCGACAGCGAGCCCGACGAGATCGCAGCGACCCTGCGCTCCCTCCATGCCGGCCCCAACGCGCCCGACGGTTATGTCTGCGTCGGTGAGGTCATGGCCCTGGTCACCCTGGCCTATCTCAACGACATCGGTCTGACACCCGGTATGGAAATCGACGTCGTCGCCAAGCGCGCCTCGCCCATTTCCAATCATTTCCGCCCGAGAATCGAGACCATCGACGAGGACCTGCGCGCCACTGGCAGAGCCATGGCCAAGGTTCTTCTCGCGAGGATCGACGGCGCTCCCATGGAGGATATGCAGATCCTCCTGAAGCCCGAAGGCGCCTTCTCGATTTCGGACTAGCCTGCTCATCACGCCACCCAGGGTGCCCGGGTCTTGCCGATGCGCATGGTCACGGTCTTGGCTTCCAGGAACTCGTCCAGTCCGTATTTGCCAAGTTCCCTGCCCTGGCCGCTTTCCTTCACGCCGCCGAAGGGCAATTCCGCAAAACCATCCATCCAGGTGTTGGTCCACACCGTGCCCGCATGCGCCCGGCGGGCGAATTCCAGACAGGTGTGAACATTCTCGCTCCACACACCGGCGGACAGACCGTAGTCGGCATCGTTGACGAGATCGATCGCCTCATCCAGCGTCTTGAAAGTCAGCACCGAAAGCACCGGCCCGAATACTTCTTCGCGGGCGATCGGCATATCGCTTTTTACATCCGCAACGATCGTCGGCTGGTAGAACTGTCCGGCAAGGCCGGGAACCGTCAGGGCTTCCCCACCCAGGTGGACAGTCGCTCCGGCGTCCGCGGCATCGCGCACATATTTGTCGATTTTGCTCTGGTGGTCGGGCGTGATGATCGCGCCGACCTTGGTCGATGGGTCCAGAGGATCGCCGAAGGGCACCTTCCGCGACAGATCCACTGTCGCCTTCAGGAACGCCTCGGCGATGTCTTCGTGCACAATGATCCGGGATCCGGAGTTGCAGCATTCGCCGGCATTGAAATAGACGCCGAAGACAACCGCGTCGACGGCGCTTTCGAGGTCGGCATCCGGAAAGATGACCTGCGGGTTCTTGCCACCAAGTTCCAGCGAGACCTTCTTCAAGGTTCCGGCCGCCGCCTTGACGATGGCCTTGCCGACGCCGGTCGAGCCGGTGAAGGTGACCATGTCGACACGCTTGTCGGCGGTCATCGCCGTGCCAACCGGATCGCCATAGCCAAGGACGATGTTGACGACCCCGGCCGGAATACCGGCTTCGATGCACAGTTCACCCAGAATGACCGTCGTTGCCGGGGTCATTTCGGAAGGTTTGATAACCGCGGTGCAGCCGGCAGCAAGCGCGAAAGGCAGTTTTTGCGACACGATCAGGAACGGAAAGTTCCACGGTGTAATGATGGAGACGACACCGACCGGCTCCTTGAGAACCAGGCCGAGCATGTCGCTGCCGAGTGAATTGTAGCTTTCGCCGTGCATGGTGCGCGCCAGCGAAGCGGCAAAGCGCCAGATATCGGACGCGCCTTCGATTTCCGCCATGGCCTGGCTGATCGGCTTGCCGGATTCCAGCGTTTCCCAATAAGCGATCCGCTCCCGTTCCCGGTCGATCAGATCGGCGATCTTCAAGAGAAGCGTTGCCCGCTCCTTGCCGCTGGTGCGCGACCAGCGTCCCTTGTCGAAAGCAAGCCGCGCGGCGGAAACCGCCGCATCAACATCACGGGCACCGCCCTTCGCCGCCTTCGTGACAACGCTGCCATGGGACGGAGACACACGATCGAAGGTGGACCCGTCAGCACTCTGACGCCAGTCGCCATCGATCAGGTGACGGGCGACGAAGGGTTCGGCCGGGAGTTTTGCTTCGCTGATGGAAACGACGTTCAGGTCACTCATGACTTAACTTCCAGGAACTTCGGTTTGCGCTTTTCACGGAAGGCGGTAACGCCCTCGTTGCGATCTTCTGTCGGACTGATCATGCCGGAGCCGAGCGCCTCGATCATGGCACTGCGATCTTCACCCACGGCGGCATGGATCATGTATTTGGCCACTTCCACGGCCCGGGACGATTTGTCGGCCAGCTTCTCGGCCATCTCGAACGCAGCTGAAGCCGGATCGTCGGATATCTCGGCTGCAAAGCCCGCCGCATAGGCACGTTCTGCGGAAATGCGCCGGCCGAACAGGGCCATTTCCTTCACCATCGGCTCACCCAGCAAACGGATCAACCGCTGCGTGCCGGACCAGCCCGGTACGATGCCGACGGATGCTTCCGGCAGCGCCAGCGTCGCCCTTGGCGCCATCACGCGGATATCGGCGGTCGCTGCAAACTCCAGTCCGCCACCAAAGGCGTGCGCGCCAAGTGCAGCCACCGTCGGCTTGGAAAGCCGCGCCAGCCGGTCAAAAACCCGGTGCCCTTCGCGCACCCAGTGACGGGCAAAGTCGTAAGGCGACAGCTCGGACCATTCGAGAATGTCCGCGCCGGCACAAAAGGCCTTGCTCTCCTCCGCTGTAATCACCACCGCAAGGATCGACGCATCGCGCTCCAGCTCATCGCAAAAGGTCTCAACCGCCTTCAGCATGTCGAGCGTGAACGCATTCAGCTTGGCCGGATTGTCCAGCTTCAGCTCGGCAATTGCCCCATGACGGATGAAATGCAGCGCGCTCACAGGCTCAGCTCCATCGCCCCTCTGGACAGAAGCGCTTTCGGCATCTCGACCAGATCGTTTGCGAGCCGCACCCGGCCCTTGGAAGCATCGACGATGTCACGTGCCGGATCGATGCCCGGCATGATCTCGGTCGCCACCAGGCCTGCATCGGTCAGGTGGATAACGCAGCGCTCGGTCACATAGATGACGTCCTGGCCGAGTTCCTTCGCCCTGCGGCCGGAGAAAGTGACATGCTCGACCTCGTCCACCATCTTGGTGAACTTGCCCGGCGTCCGCACCTTCAGCGCATCCTCCGTCAGTTCGAGATCGGCACCCGCCTCGAAAAGACCCGAGAACACGATCTTGCGCGCGTTCGCCGTGATGTCGACAAACCCGCCACAACCTGCGGTCAGATAGGGCTTCTTGCCAAGCTTGGAGACATTGACGTTGCCATCCAGGTCGATCTCCAGGAAGGACAGGAAGGAGACATCGAAACCGCCCCCCTGGAAGTAGGTAAACTGCTGCGGCGACGGCATGTAAGCATCGGCGTTGGAGGCGCAGCCGAAAGCAAAACCCGTCAGCGGCATGCCGCCGGTCGCACCTTGCTCGATCGCCCAGGTGACGGCCTGTTCCTGACCGGCTTCCAGCAGCACGCGTGGCACCATCGCCGAAATGCCGAAGCCGAGGTTTGCCGTCTGGCCGGACTTGAGTTCCATTGCTGCCCGGCGGGCGACAACCTTCTCGATGCCGTGCTCGGCAAGCGAGAAGCTGGACCATGGCCGCATGATCTCGCCCGAGATCGCCGGGTCGTAACCGGTTTCCGTGGTCTGGCGCTGGTCCGGATCGACAACGATGAGATCGACCAGATGACCGGGCACACGGACATCGTGCGGACGCAGCGAGCCCGAGGCCGTCACACGCTTCACCTGCGCGATCACCAGGCCGCCGTGATTGCGCACGGCAATCGCCTGCTCCAGGCCGCCGAGATAGGCGCCTTCGTGTTCGTAGGTGAGGTTGCCGCGTTCATCCGCAGTCGTTGCCCGAATGATGGCGACATCCGGCACGATATTCGGAAAATGCAGCCAGGTTTCGCCGCCAAGCTCCAGCCGGGACACGATGGGCCGGTCTGCCGCAACATCGTTCATGGCACAGCCCTGACGGATCGGGTCGACGAAGGTGTCCAGCCCGACCTTGGTCATGACGCCCGGGCGGCGGGCCGCAACATCCCTGTGCATGTCGAACAGGATGCCGGAAGGCACGTTGTAGGCAGCTACCCGGTTCTCCACCAGCATCTGCCAGATCGCCGGCATCGGCAGGTTGGACGGACCGGAGGGGTAGGACCCTGCAATGATGGTCGACAGCAGACCGTCCTTGGCAAGGTGGTCGATCCCCTTGATGCCGTACATGTCGCCGGCGGCAATGGGATGGAGCGTCGTGAGGTTTCTCGGGTGCCCTTCACTATCGAACCTTGTGCCAATGGCCTCAAGGATCTTGTCCGGGCACCCGAGACCGGAGGAAGAGGAAACGGTGATGACCGCGCCGTCCTGAATGCGGGCGGCGGCATCCGCCATGGAAACGATCTTGGAGGTCATGTTCAGAAGCCTCCATAGTTGACGGCAACGGCCTTGCCGGACTGCGCGGCCTCACGCACGGCAAGGGCGACCGCCAGCGACTTGACCCCGTCGACACCATCGGCAGAAGGACGCCCCTTGCCGTTGACCGCATCGGCAAAGAGACCGAGCGCGCGGTGGTAGAGGTTATGCTTGTCGTAGGAGATCTCGTGTTCGCCATCCGCATCGACCAGACGAACCGCTCCGACAGGTTCCTGGGTCATGACGTTGCGGGCGAAGATCGACCCATCCGTGCCATGAAACTCGATGCCGGTTCCCGCAAATTTATGCGTGAAGCTTTCATGCGACTGCACCATGGCACCCGACGGCATCGACCAGACGGACATCACGCTGTCCTCGACCCCTTCTCCGAGGCCTGAGGCTGCTGCCTTGGCAACGACTTCCTGCGGATCTTCACCCAGGTGGAAGCGCATGGTGTCCGCGTCATGCACGGTGATATCGGGAATGACGCCGCCACCGGCAGCCGCATCGTTGATGCGCCAGCCGCGCAACGCGTCCGGCAGGTTGACCGCGTGGAAGACGCGCGCGCTCAACACCTTGCCGATGCGGCCGGAAGCGATCAGCTCGCGGATGGCCAGATGAGACCCGGCATTGCGCAAATGATGATTGGTCGCAAAGACCACACCCTTGCCGGCGGCAGTGCGAACCATTTCACCGGCCTCATCCAGGGTCATGGCCAGCGGTTTTTCGCACAGCACATGCTTGCCGGCAGCGATCGCGGCCAGCGCCTGCGCATGGTGCTTTTCGTTGGTGGTGGAAATATAGACCGCGTCGACACTGTCATCCGCAAGGAGCGCATCCAGATCCGTGAAGCTGTCGGCAATACCATGCTCACGGGCATACGCCTCGCCGCGGGCCGCATCCGAACTCAGGACGGACTGAATGTCGGCATTCTGCGAGCGGATGGCATCGATCATGTAACTCGACGCAATTCGGCTTGCACCGATAAGGGCCCAACGCATCCATTCCTCCCGAATAACTCTTAATTTTGGAACGTTCCAATTTCTTGATCGGAACAATTACTGGAACGTTCCAAATGAGTCAAGAGTGGAATTTTGCAAGGACGTGAAATTGGAGAGACAGACGAGATCGATGATCGAGTTAGACAACAATCAGCAACACGTTCGCATTGCTCAAAGTCTCCAGACATCTCCGCCTTATCAACGGCTTAAGGCAGCTAGGCTGTCGCCGGCTCAGCACTGCATCAGAAATTGCCCCCACTTCCCCCCCCTGCGTCACCCCGGGCGAGCATCGCGAGACCCGGGGCCCACTCATTTCCAGAGCGTTCGCAAGGTGCAGCAACCATCAAGACGATGACATCGGCTTCAGCAAGCGGCTTCGCGAGTAGGCCCCGGATCTGCGCTTCGCTTGTCCGGGGTGACTCAGGTGGTGAGGTGGTTCCGAATACGGTGAACTTGGAAACGTTCCCCAGGTGGATGGTCAGCACCTCAGGAAACGACCTCGATGCGTGGAGTGACTTCCCCGGCTTCTTCCACGTCTTGCGGAAACCGCAATTCGACGGTCGTGCCCTTGCCCGGCTCGGAGAAGATATTTGCCGTGCCGCCGCTTTGGCGAACGAAGCCATAGACGACAGCGAGGCCCAGCCCCGCGCCGCCCTCGCTGGTCTTGGTGGTGAAATAGGGCTCGAAGGCCTTGTCGACCTCTTCCCGGCTCATGCCGATGCCCGTGTCCCGGACGGCAACCACGACCGCGTCCCCGTTTGAAAATGTGGCAACCTGCACTTCGCCGCCGTCGGGCATCGCCGCTGCCGAATTCAGGCAGAGATTGAGTACCGATTGCTCGAACAGTTCCGGATCCAGCACCAGCGGTGGCAAGCTGTCGTCCAGATCCAGTTTCAGACTGCATTTCTCGCCAATGGCGATTTCCAGGATGTCCGCCATGCCGCGCAGCAACGAGGACATACCGATGCGGCTGAGGTTGGCAGGTTGCTGACGGCCGATTGTCAACATGCTGCTGGCAAGCGACCGACCTCGATCCGCCGCCTTGCGAATGCGGGCAATGTTGCGGGCCTGACGGTCACTGAAGCCGCCGTCCCGCTCCAGCAGTCCGAGGCTTCCGGTAATGATGCCGATGGTGTTGCCGACCTCGTGGCTGAGCTGATGCGTCAGGCGCATGATGCCGTCAAGCCTTTGGGCCTTGGCCGCCTCCGCTTCCTGCCGGTCCAGCAAGGTCACATCCCGGGCGAGCAGCACGACACCGTCATCGCTTTGCCGCGACAGCGAGATTTCCGTCACCGACCCGTTCTCGGAACGATGACGTACGGAAAAGGGGGCGCTCAAGGGTCTGCCGTCGGGCGCACCCGGAAGCAGTTCGGTCCGGATTTCCGGGACCGGCTCCAGAAACTGGACAAGCGGCAGCTTGCGGGCAGCACCCTTGTGACCCAGCAATTCGATGACCCGCCGGTTCATGGTGACCGGTTTGCCGGCAGCATCGAAGATGGCAATGCCCTCATTCATGCTGCGGAAGGTGGAACGGATTGTCCTGGCAGCGGCCTCCGCCGTGCGCCGCAGACGTGTGACCCGGTCAACGCTTTCCTTGAAGGCGAGAAAGGCCTGTTGCAGGTTCAGGAGCTCGGTTTCATCGCCCTGATAGACCGGCGGACCGACATCCTTCTGCCCCTTGGCAAGGGCGTTCATGCCGCTGGACAGCGAAACGATGCCTTTCGATACCCGGATGACCGAACGGATCGACATCACCGCCATGGTCAGCACCAGCAGTGACGCCACGGCAACGATCACCAGAAGCTGCTGCAGGGTGGCCGAAGTCGACTGGAAATCCCGGTTGAGGGTTTCCGTCACGATGCCCGACTGGGTTTCCGTCGCAAGGGACAGCTCCCGCGCCACCGTGTGCAGTCTGGCAATTGCGCTGCGCACGGCGAACATTTCCAGGAGATAGCTGGTCTGCGCCTCGAAAACCCGCTCATAGGGCCTGAGGTCTGACGGCGGCAATGAGGCCGCGGCCGGCTCCGCCACATAGCGCCGCTTCAATTCACCCAGCTGAAACAGGCTGCCCGCACTCGACACGGAATGCACGATGGCATTGAGGCGCTGGCGAGGTTCCTTCTGGCTGGCGGTGTCGGCAACGGCGATCATGCCGAGCGCGGAGGAGACTTCTTCCTTGTAGTGCTGGGCGGTTTCGGCCTTGGCAGACAGCGCGAGCGTCTGCGCACGGATCTGCCCGAGCAGTTCGAAGATCCGCGTGTTGGCGGCCCTATAGGTCTCCTTGCCCGGCGGATAGTCAGGGAGCGAACTCAACAACTGGTCGACCTGCTCCACCAGCAGCCGGCTCTTGCCAGAGACGGTGTAGGGCGAGGTCGCATTCATCAGGAAAGGCGCACTGGAGACGAGGTCAGACACCTGCCGCGAGACCAGCGCGGCATCAGCCAGACTGGTGAAGGCCTGCAGCCCGTAAGCGGCGGTTTCCTCACGCGCCTTCAAAAGCCCGTAGATCGCGATGGCCGACAGCGTGAAGGCGACGGCGCAGATCAGCGCGATGGCGGCAGGCAGCCTGAAGGCAATGGAAGAAAGAACCGGCCGGCTGATCATTTAAGGTGCATGGGCTGGATCCTGATGCAGGATGTAGCCCTTCCCCCGGCGGGTCTTGATATGTTGCGGCAGGTCCGGGTTTCGCTCGATCTTGCGGCGAAGCCGCAGGACCAGAACATCGACGTTGCGATCGATCAGCCGGTCTGTTTCCGCGCCCAGCTGTTCCAGGATCTTGGTCCGGCTCACCGGTTCGTTCGGCGTCGATGCCAGGATCTCCAGCAGGGAAAATTCCGACGACGTCAGCGTCCGGGTCGGGTGAGACGTGCAGACGGCCTTGCGATTGACGAGATCGATCACCCAGTCGCCCAGAAGCAGCGCGGTCGGCTCGTGCTGAACGCTGATGGTGTCCTTGTCGCTGCCGCGCAGGGACGGATGCATCCGCCGGAGCACCGCCTTGATCCGGGCGGTGAGTTCAATCGGCTCGAACGGCTTGACCACATAATCGTCGGCGGCGGTTTCAAGGCCAAGCACCCGCTCTGCGGCGCTACCGGCGGCCGTCACCATGACAATGCCGATATCGGTCTGCGACCGCAGCTTCTGCGCAAACACCCGGCCGGACATGCCCGGCAGGTTATGATCGACCAGAACCAGATGAAAGGCATGCTCCGGCAGGATCCGCGCAGCTTCTTCCGCCGAGCGCGCGGCAACCGGCGACCAGCCTTCGGCTTCCAGAAGATCCGATATCAGTTCCGCCATATCCTGATCGTCCTCCACGATCAGGATCTTGATGCCTTCGTTCAGCAAACCTATGTCCTCCCGAGTGACATCATAGGCATAGAGCCGTGTTATGCAAAGCCTTGGTTTTTCAATTGCTTGTCACATTTGTAAGGCTTGTAATATTTGTAACTCTTTTCTTTTGCCAGCGAAACAACAGTAACCAATCTCCTGTTGCGAACACTGCCTCTTCTGCCATGGTAATAGCTGTCCGGGGCCTGGTTCCGGACTGGGAGGAAACATGAAATTCATCGCGTCACTCGGAGCGGGTGCGGCCGTATGGCTGTCGCTGTCGCTCAACGCTGCTTCGGCGCAGGACCTGAATGTCCTGTGTGCCGTGCAGGTCGAGTGGTGCCAGATGATGGAGGCTGTCTTCGAGGAAAAGACCGGCCTTGATGTTTCCATGGAACGCAGAAGCACCGGCGAGATCCTCGACAGGGTCCGGGCCGAGCGCGCCGCACCAAAGATCGACGTTTGGTGGGGCGGCACCGGTGACACCCACTTGCAAGCAGCAGGCGAAGACCTGCTTGAACCCTACCAGCCGAAAAACTTCGAGGACACGCTGCCCTGGGCGCAGAATTTCTTTCTGATGTCAGGCGGCAAGGCGGCAGGCATTTATGCGGGCGCACTCGGGTTTGGCTACAATTCCGACTTTCTGGCTGAGTATGGCGTTGCCGCTCCGTCCTGCTGGAAAGACCTGACCGCACCGCGGTACAAGGGCCTTGTTCAGATGCCCAATCCGAATTCCTCGGGAACCGCCTACACGATGCTGGCAACGCTCGTTCAGCTGCTGGGGGAAGACGAGGCTTTCGAATATCTGGCGGCGCTTGCGATAAACATCGACCGGTTCACCACTTCGGGCGCAGCACCGGTTCAGGCAGCCGCCCGTGGTGAGACAGGCATCGGCATCTCCTTCATCCACGACGCGGTGACGCAGAAACTTGCCGGCGCGCCCATGGTCATCGTCGCTCCTTGCGAAGGCACCGGCTACGAGATCGGCGCCGTCAGCATCGTCAAGGGCGCCAGGAACCCCGAGGCTGCCCGCCTGTTCGTCGATTTTGCGCTGAGCCCGGAAGGACAGGAAACCTGCGCGGCCTCAGGACAGAATCAGATACCCGCAAACGCGAAAGCGTCGCTGCCACCGGCAGCCCCCGATATTTCACTCATTCGCATGGTCGACTACGACTTCGCCACCTTCGGTTCACCTGACCAGAGGCGAAGACTGCTTGACCGTTTCGACAAGGAGGTGCTGCAGACGGCAACCCCTGTAGCCACCCAGTAAAGGACGAGATTGACCCTTCGCCAGCGAAGGAAAAATCCGGAGTTCGTCATTTGAAATTCGACCGGCAACGGACCCGTGGAGGCGGATCCGAACGGGCAAGCTTTGCCTCATGCCGGTCAACACATCAGCCCCCGGGCTGAAACAAACGCCTGCCCGTCCGGGCAGGTAACAGGCTGAAAGCCAAAAGTGGAGGAAACCATGTCTTTGAAATCACTTTCCGTCGCACTGCTTGCAACGGCAGCAACCTACTCGGTTGCTCCGGCCATGGCAGCGGGCGACCTCAATGTCATCTGTTCGGCGGATGTCGTGATCTGTGAACAGCTGCAGGGCGACTTCGAAGCCAAGCATGACATCAAGGTCAACATGGTGCGCCTGTCGTCAGGCGAAAGCTACGCAAAGATTCGCGCCGAATCCCGCAATCCGAAGACCGATATCTGGTGGGGCGGCACCGGCGACCCGCATCTTCAGGCAGCTTCTGAAAACCTGACCCAGGAATACAAGTCGGAAAAGCTCGCAGACCTTCATGAGTGGGCTCAGAAACAGGCGGAAAGCTCCGGCTTCAAGACCGTTGGCGTTTATGCCGGCGCTCTCGGCTGGGGTTACAACACCGAAATCTTCAAGGACAAGGGTCTTGCCGAACCCGCCTGCTGGGCAGACCTCCTGAAACCTGAGCTGAAAGCTGAAATCCAGGTCGCCAACCCGAATTCTTCCGGCACCGCCTATACAGCGCTTGCTTCCCTGGTTCAGATCATGGGCGAAGACGAGGCCTTCGACTATCTGAAGGAACTCAACAACAACGTGTCCCAGTACACCAAGTCGGGTTCTGCACCGGTGAAGGCCGCTGCCCGCGGCGAAACCGGCCTCGGGATCGTCTTCATGCATGACGCCATTGCACAGGCTGCTTCCGGCTTCCCGGTCAAGGCAATCGCACCGTGCGAAGGTACCGGGTATGAAATCGGCTCCATGTCCATCGTCAAGGGTGCCCGCAACCTCGACAATGCGAAGGTCTGGTACGACTGGGCCCTGTCCCCGGAAGTTCAGTCCCGCATGAAAGAGGCAAAGTCCTTCCAGCTGCCGTCCAACAAGGCTGCCGAAGTTCCGCCGGAAGCACCGAAGTTCGAAGACATCAAGCTGATCGACTACGACTTCACCACCTACGGCAACCCGGATACCCGCAAGAGCCTCCTGGAGCGTTGGGACCGTGAGATTGGCGCTATCGCCAACTGACCCCAACACCCGAAGAAGTCCGCACACGGCTGCCTAAAAGCCGGGTGCGGGCTTCGCCCGGACAGACTGCGCAGCAAGGCGGACGTACGTTCGCTGAAAGCTGCCGCCACAAGCATCTGACACGTCGATGGCAGTGCCGCGGCACGTCCGCACTTCCGGCCGGCTTCGCCAGCGCATCGCAATAGCCATGCGGCGGGGTACGACCGTTATTGAAAAACCATAAATACAGGGGTGGCCATGCTGAATGGCAACAAACGGCTGAACGCTCTACTCGGGCTGGGGATCGGCGCCTTTCTGATCGTACCCTGGTACAGGGTCGAACGCGGCTTCTTTTCCTTTGAGTGGCCATCGGACTTTCCGTTCTCATCCGATCTCGCGCCCGGTCTTCTGCAGATCTTCGCAGAAGGTCGCGTGTGGCTTGTACTGGCACTGGCTCTCTTCCTGATCGGCGGCAGCGCGCGCTTCATGGCGGACGCCAACAAGCGCGGCCGATTGCTCGTCGTCACCGGTACCATCGGCATTCTGTACATGGCACTTCAGGGCCTTGCGATCAGCTTCACCGGCTGGGCCTGGACCTTTCCCGAAACCGCCTTCGGAGCCTTGCCGCTTGGCCAGCCCGCCATGGGGGCAGGTGCCATCCTCACCTCGCTGATCTTCGTCCTTTTCATCGCCTTCGGTCTTGCCGAGCGGGGCTTCATGAAGGGCGATGCCTTTGTCGTCGGATCGATCTCCATCCTGATCTTCCTGGTGACGGTATTCATCTTCTATCCCATTGGCTCGATGTTCGCCGGCTCGGTGCAGGATTTCGACGGCTCCTTCAAGCCGGACGGCTTCATCCGCAACATGCAGGATCCTGCGATCTGGAGCCTTGACTGTGTCATCGGCGGCAATCGCTGCGGCGTCGCATGGCGCACGCTGTTCCTTGCGGTGATGACCGGCCTCGGCTCGACCATCCTCGGTCTCGCCTTCGCACTGGTTGCCACACGCACGCGCTTTCCCTTCAAGAAGGGCCTGCGGCTTCTGACCGTCCTGCCGATCATCACCCCGCCCTTCGTGATCGGCCTGGCACTCACCTTGTTGTTCGGCCGCTCCGGCGTCGTTACCGAAGCGCTCGACACGCTGTTCGGCATCGAACCAAGCCGTTGGCTCTACGGGCTGACGGGCATCTGGATTGCGCAGGTCCTGTCCTTCACGCCAATTTCCTTCCTCGTCCTGATCGGTGTTGTCGAAGGTGTCAGCCCATCGATGGAAGAAGCCTCGCAAACGCTGCGGGCCGACCGCTGGCGCACTTTCTGGCGCGTCTCGTTGCCGTTGATGAAACCCGGCCTTGCCAACGCTTTTCTGATCGGCTTCATCGAAAGCATGGCCGATTTCGGCAATCCGCTGGTGCTTGGCGGCAGCCATGGCGTGCTCTCGACCGAAATCTTCTTTGCCGTCGTCGGCTCGCAGGTCGACCCGTCCCGCGCCGCCGTACTCGCGATCATCCTGCTCAGCTTCACACTGACCGCCTTCCTTGCGCAGCGTCTGTGGCTGTCGGGCAAGAACTTCGCAACCGTCACCGGCAAGGGCGACAGCGGTGCCCACGCAGGCCTGCCGAAGAGCCTCTCCGTCACCGTCTATGGCATCGTTCTTCCCTGGATGGGCTTCACCATCGTCGTCTATGGCATGATCCTGTTCGGCGGCTTCGTGAAGACCTGGGGTCTCGACAATTCCCTGACGCTGGAACACTACGCCAGGGCGTTCTCGGTCACCTTCCAGGACGGTGCTCTCGTGTGGACCGGCGTTGCCTGGAACTCCTTCTGGACGACCATGGAAATCGCGCTGATCTCCGCCCCCCTGACGGCGGCAGTCGGCCTGCTGACGGCCTATATCATCGTGCGGCAGAAATTCGCCGGCAAGAACGCCTTCGAATTTGCCCTCATGATGAGCTTCGCCATTCCCGGCACCGTCATTGGCATCAGCTACATCATGGCCTTCAACCTGCCGCCCATCGAGATGACCGGCTCGGCCCTGATCCTGGTTGCCTGCTTCGTCTTCCGGAACATGCCCGTTGGCGTGCGCGGCGGCATTGCCGCCATGAGCCAGCTCGACAAAAGCCTGGACGAAGCTTCGCTGACGCTTCGGGCCAACAGCGCCCGGACCCTGCGCAAAGTGATCCTGCCGCTGTTGCGGCCGGCCATCACCGCTGCGCTGGTCTATTCCTTCGTCCGGGCAATCACATCCATCAGTGCGGTCATCTTCCTGGTCAGCGCGGAATACAACATGGCGACCTCCTACATCGTCGGCCTCGTCGAAAACGGCGAATACGGCATCGCCATCGCCTATTCCTCCATGCTGATCTTCGTGATGATCACGGTCATTGCGGGCTTCCAGCTGCTGGTCGGCGAACGCCGCCTGCGCCGGGAAAACCGCGTCTCCGGCATGGCCAAATCCAATAAAATCCGTATCGCGCAGGAGAAAACTGCATGACTGACCTCAAACCCGGCTCCGTCGTTTTTGAAAACGTCCGCAAGGACTTCGGCACCTTCACCGCCATTCCGGACCTGTCGATCACCATCGAACCCGGCACTCTGGTGACCCTGCTCGGCCCCTCCGGCTGCGGCAAGACGACCACCTTGCGCATGCTGGCAGGTCTCGAACACCCGAGCGCGGGCAGGATCCTGATCGGCGGACGGGACGTCACCATGGTTCCGGCACATGAACGCGACGTCTCCATGGTGTTCCAGTCCTATGCGCTCTTCCCGCACATGAACGCGCTCGACAATGTTGCCTACGGCCTGGAATCCTCCGGATACAAAAAACGCGAAGCGCGCGAGCGGGCGGAAGAAGGCCTTGCCCAGGTCGGTCTTGGCGGCATGGGTCACCGCCTGCCGGCAGAGCTTTCCGGTGGTCAGCAGCAGCGCGTCGCGGTCGCTCGTGCTCTGGTGCTGAACCCACAGGTGCTTCTGCTGGACGAACCCCTGTCCAACCTTGATGCCCGGCTGCGCCGGCGCGTCAGGACGGAAATCCGCGAGTTGCAGCAGCGGCTCGGTTTCACCGCCGTCTACGTCACCCACGACCAGGACGAAGCACTTGCGGTGTCCGACAGGATCGTGGTCATGAAAGACGGCAAGATCGCCCAGGAGGGCGCTCCGCGCGAACTCTACGAAGAACCCGTTTCAGAGTTCATCGCAGACTTCATGGGCGAGGCGAATGTCGTCACCTGCGAAGTCGTCGGGCGTGAAGGCGACGAAACACTGATCGATGTCGGTGGCCTGCAGCACCGACTGCGCGCCCGCCAGACCGCCAATGGCAAGGCCAAGCTGGCGGTACGGCCCGGCTCGGTCGTGCTGAACCCGGAAGGTGCTTCCGGACTTGGCGGAGAGATCCTGACCGCGGCCTATCTCGGCGATCACGTCGAATACGAGATCGAGACCCAGGTCGGAAACTTCTTCGTCATCGATCATTCGGTCGAAAGGTCGTTTGCCCCCCACACAGCCGTTTCCCTCGGCTTCCGCAACCGCGGGCTCGCCCTGATCGAGGCATGAGATGACACTGGTTACTGAAGACATGTCCCCATCGACCGATGCGCTGACAGCAAGGTTCGCCGCAGCTCGGGAAATCGCCGAGGAAGCCGGTTCCCTGGCACTCGACTATTTTCGACGGCGCAAGGACCTCACCATAGAGATCAAGGGCGGCCTGCAGGATGTCGTTTCGATCGCCGACAAGAACGTTGAAACCCTCATCCGCGACAGGCTGCACACCTCGTTTCCCGAAGATGGCATCCTGGGTGAGGAACACGGGATCGAACAGGGCAGCAGCGGGTTCACCTGGGTGGTTGACCCGATCGACGGCACCTCCGCCTTCGTTCACGGTCTGCCGAGCTGGTGTGTTTCGATCGCCCTTCTCAACGGTACGGATCTGGTCATGGGTGTTATCCGCGTGCCTTGCGACGACGAGAGCTTCGCAGCCGTCAAGGGCGGCGGCGCAACACTTAACGGCGAACCCCTCCGGCTTGATTCATCCAGGACCCTGCAAAACAGCCTGACCGGGATCGGCGCCAACCACGCCGTGCCAGCGGAAATGATCGGCGCGCTTATCGCCGGTCTGATGGCGCGTGGCGGCAACTACATCCGCACCGGTTCGGGCGCGCAGATGCTGGCCTCCGTGGCCGCAGGCAGGCTCGCCGGTTTCTACGAACCGTCCATGCATGCCTGGGATTGCCTTGCCGGCTATTGCCTGGTCGCCGAAGCCGGCGGCAGCTACCGCCCCTTCCCGGTGGCGGGGGATGCCATCCTGGACGGTGGTCCGGTTCTCGCGGCCGGTCCGGGAACATTTGACGATCTGTCGGCTCTGGCAACGGAGTGCGAGCGTTTCCTGAAAAGCTGACGTTTCAGGGAAATCCTGCAAACATCTCCAAAGGCGTGTCTCGGAAGAGGTACGCCTTCTTTTCATTCAGGACCTTTTGAACGACCTCAAAACATCACGCGCAGCAATTTTCCGGTCGATTTTTCAAACTCGAGCCATTCCGGGCGAACCTCTGTCAGAACATCGATTTCCGCCCAACCACAGCCTGAAAGCGGAACGCAGACGGCCCGGCGCCCGGGGCTGTCCGTTTGCTCGTCCGCATTCAGCAGCAAGAACTTCAGGCCGAGTGCATTAGTCGCCGCAGCCGTCTTGTCCGCAGAAAGGTACAGCGGCGCAGCGGGGTTTGCCGCTATCATGTAATCAGGCTTCGCCTCTACTTCCGGCGGCCCGAAGCCGACAAGATAGCGAGTGGCGTTTTCGAAGATACGGACATCCTTGCGTTCCAGATCCTCTGAAATACGCTCGATGGCGTTGAGCGCGGCCCAATCGCAATTGCCGCCACACTCTTCTCCACTGGCGCGGGCAAACTCCGGCACATCCCGGTTTATTGCCGCCAGCAGTTCTGCAGACGTCCGAGGCAGACCAAAGGCAGCAAGATGCTGTGCGGCGTCTTCACGTGTCTGGTTTGCACCTATTGCGGAAAAGCTCTCCAGAATGGCCATCCGCTGCAGCAATTCAGAAGAAATCCGACCGTCATGAAGAAAACTCCCGGCGGTGTTTCCCTCTGCATCAAAGACCAGGACCCGATCGACAGCCAGAACGATGTTGCCACCTTTCGGAAAAGGCAGACGGTCGCCGTTTGCCAAGATCAAACGTCTTTGACCGCCGTCCTCTGACAGCTTCATCTGGAGACCGCCGAACTCGACCGCACCCGTGACGGGAGAAGGCAACGTGTCCGCAGCGCCGCCGCCCGCGAGAAGGCAGGGGCCCACAACGGCCAGAAGTCCCATAGTTCTTGCGAAGATACCTATCGCCTGTCCCTCTCTCATATTCGTATGCGCTCGCCGGCAGCGGCAAAGGTCGCACCAACAAGAGGGTCGATCAAGCCGGTTACCCTGCCATATCTGACTGCCGTCGATACTGCTCGCGGAACGCGCCCGGTGTCAGGCCGGAAAGGCGTGAAAACAGGCGAACGAAGGATGGCGGGTCGTTGTAGCCGACGGCAAAGCAGATATCCGAGACGGGCCGATCCGTTTCGATCAGGAGATCCCTCGCACGTTCAATGCGAAGCTCCTGGAGATACTGTTTCGGGGCAAGTCCCGTTGCCAGCTTGAAGCGCCTTTGAAAGGTTCGCGCCGGCAGCCCGCTGGTGCGCACCATATCGGCAACGCTCACGTCGTCACCCGACCGGGTTTCCAGGAAATGCTGCACTTTCAGGATGGAAGCATCGCCGTGCCGAAGTTCAGGCAGGAAGCGCCTGAACCGGCGCTGGTCGCGGCGGCGAAAGTCGACAATGAAATGCCGCGCCGTGGCAACGGCCACCGGGTACCCCAGAAACCGCTCGATGAGCGCCAGCGCAAGATCGACCCAGGCCATGAGGCCTCCGGCCGTGATCAGATCGGAATATTCGATCAGCAGCCTGTCCGTATCGAGCCTGAGGTCCGGATAGGTTGCTGACAAACGCTGTTCCAGTCCCCAATGGGTCGTAACCTTGCGCCCCTCCGCCAGACCGGCCGCCGCAACGAATGTCAGCCCGGTACAAGCCGAACAGACAACAGCGCCGCGACCGTGCAAATGCTGGAGAAAACCAGGAAGAGCCGGAACATCTTCCAGACGGACAGTCCCTGCCGAGGGCGGCAGGACTACCGCGTCATATCGGTCCACTGCCGCAGAAAAATCCTCCAACAGATCCAGTTTCACCTCGGTATCGCTGATCCGCGCCGCATGGCCCAGAATATCCTGGAGCCCGTAGACAGCGGATTTCAGGGATCCCGGATAAGCGAGAATGGCGATCGACAGCGATTGGCCCATTTGGCTGGTTTAGCACATTCTTTGTCATTTGCGCCAATCGCCCCGAAAGATGCTCGAAGCTAAGTTTCTCCAAAGCACAAACACATGGAGACCCCTATGCTCGGCACTCTCGATAAATCTGCATCCCGTCTTGCACGAGGCAACCTGACCGTCACGGCCCTGTCGGACGGCTATCTCGACATTCCCGCAGCCTATTTTTCCAACGTGACACAGACCGAACAGGACGCCGTCAGCCCGAGCACACGCTTTGGCGCCAATACCTGGTTGATTGAGACCGGCAACCGCAAGATCCTGGTCGACGCCGGTTCGGGCGAATATCTGAAGGAACGATTTCCAACCAGTGGCACGCTGACCTGGCAAGCTCCGGAAAAGACCGAAGAGCGCGCAGCGGTGACCGATATCGTCATTACCCACATGCATGCCGACCATATCGGCGGACTGTCGCTGAACGGCAGCAGTCTCTTCCCGAATGCAGAGATCCATGTTCAGGCCGCCGAGTGGGACTTCTGGACCGACGAAGCCCTGCTGACCTCAGTACCGGAAGACAAACGGCCGCTGGTGGGTCTCATTCAGGCGCTTGCGAAACCGGTCGGCAATCAGCTGCGGCTTCATCGTGGCGACGCCGACATCGGCGATGGCATCACCCTGCTTTCAGCGCCCGGCCACACCCCTGGTCATCAGGCCTTGCACCTTTCTTCAGGCAACAAGGAAGCCATTCTGCTCGCGGATGTCGTGGTGTCCGATGTGCTGCAATTTGCCAATCCGGATGTCCGCTATGCGCTCGACAGTGACCCGGATCTGGCCGTTAAAACAAGAAGGGCTCTGTTCGACAGGCTGTCGGCAGACAGGATCCCCTTCGCCGCGACGCACCTGTCTACCGACAGGTTCGGATGTCTGGAAACACGCGACAACGGGTTCGCTTTTGTGGAGATTTGAACACAAGGCGACTTTTCAACCACGCCAAGTCCTTTCGTGGTTGCGCAGGCTTTTGCCCCGCGGTCTCCTCAAAAAACAAGTCCCGGCTCGAGGCCGGGACTTGGCTTTGCGGGAGGCAGGGTGTGCGAACGGCTTAACCGATGTTGACCCAGCCATCCTTTTCGGCCGACGCGAAGATAGCGTCGAGGATCTTCATGTTCTGGACGGCATCTTCCGCGCCATAAGGAAGTGGCGCTTCACCGGTGATCGCCCGGCCAAACACGTCCGCCAGTTCGGCATATTGATCGCAAGGCGCGATGATATCCGACTGCATCGCTGCATCGCCGAGCAGCGAACCGTCGTCAAGCCGGATCTGAACAGCTTCGCCCTGCGGCGCGTTGAACGGAATGACGATTTCCAGCCGCTTCTTCGTACCGACCAGATGAATGCGCTGATAAGGCGTCAGCTGGGTCGAGACGGTGAAGTTGAGGTGCCGGTTATTGCCGAAGTCGAGCAGGGCACTGGTCATGCGGTCGGTGCCGAATGCGGGATCCCGGTCGATCAGCGAAACGACCCGCTGCGGTTCGGCATCGAAGAAATACCGACCGGCCAGCATCGTGTAGCAACCGATGTCGAGCAGCGCACCCCCGCCGATATCCGCCTTGTTGCGGATGTTGCCCGGGTCATCGTTGTAGTAGCTGAAGAAGGTCTGGATCGCTTTCAGCTCCCCCAGATCGCCGGACCGCACGATCTCGCGCGCCTTGATCCACTGCGGGTGGGCCCGAACCATGAAGCCTTCGGCAACCAGCTTGTCCTTCGGCAGGTCCAGAAGCTGCTTTGCCTCGTCGGCATTCAGCGCGACCGGCTTTTCGCAAAGCACGTGCTTGCCCGCATTCACCGCCTGGATCGTCACGGGCACATGCATGTGGTTGGGCAGCGGATTGTAGATCGCGTCGATCTCCGGATCTGCGAGCAGCTCCTCGTATGATCCATAGGCCTTCTCGATGCCGAGACCCTTCGCAGCTTCCTTTGCCCGGTCGAGATCTCGCGAAGCAATCGCATAGGCGGTGCCGGTCTTCGACCGCTGGATGCCCGGAATGACCTTATCAAGACCGATTTTCGCGGTCGAAACGATCCCCCACCTGATAGTCTTTTCCGTCATGCCGGCATCCTTCCCATGATTTTGAGGTACGCACGCCAGATGACATAAAACGATTTAACTCCGCAAGGGCAGAAAGGCCGGAGAAAGGCCTGCTCGCTGGTGAAAAGCTGATTTGAAACCGGCCTCATCGGTTGGACGCGGGCAGCATTCACACCAACCGCGCCCCCCCGGACAAGCGTAGCGGTGATCCGGGGAGACATCGAAGGTCTTTCGCCGCGATTTCACATAGCAGCGCCGCGCCCGTGAAGGGAGCACTGTCGCGGCTCAGAATTTCTCCGGCACGTAGAGATGTTCCGGCAGGACCTTGCGCTCATAGTCGGAATTGTAGACCCGTTCCGGCAGCTTGATCGGGTCGTGCGGGATATCTTCGTAAGGGATCATCGACAGGAGGTGACTGATGCAGTTGAGGCGCGCCTGCTTCTTGTCGTTGCCTTCCACGATGAACCAGGGTGCTTCGGGAATATTGGTCCGCTCGAAGGTTTCTTCCTTGGCCTTGGTGTAATCCTCCCAGCGCACGCGGGATTCCAGGTCCATCGGCGACAGTTTCCACTGCTTCAGCGGATCGTGGATGCGCATCAGGAAGCGCAGCTGCTGTTCTTCATCCGTGATGGAGAACCAGTATTTGATCAGCCGCACGCCGGAGCGCACGATCATGCGCTCGAATTCCGGCACATCGTGGAAGAACTCCTCCACCTGGCTATCACTGGCAAAGCCCATGACGCGCTCGACGCCGGAGCGGTTGTACCAGGAGCGGTCGAACAGCACCATTTCGCCGGCGGCCGGCAGATGCGGCACGTAGCGCTGGAAGTACCACTGGGTCTTTTCACGGTCGGTTGGTGCCGGCAGCGCCACCACACGGGCGACACGCGGATTGAGCCTTTGCGCGATGCGCTTGATGACCCCGCCCTTGCCGGCAGCGTCGCGCCCCTCGAAGATGATCACGATCTTCTCACCGGTATGCTGCACCCAGTCCTGCAGCTTCACCAGTTCGGCCTGCAGACGCAGCAACTCGTGGAAATAGGTGTTCCGGTCGATGGTCGACTTGTGCTTCTTCGCGGAGATGAAGGCGAGATCCTTGGCGACGAGAAAATCGTCGATCTCCATTTCCAGCTCTTCGTCCAGGCTGTCTGCCCATTCCGCTTCAACCCAGGTTTTTGCACTTTCTTCGGTCATCAATCGGTTCCTTTGAAATACATCCCGGAGGTACACCCAGGTTCGTCAGCGCATTCAACCGGACGCAGAATGCCCAAGGACTGTGAACAGGTTATCCATGAAAGTTTTTTGACAGTCGCGCCTGTTCCCCTGTCATTCTTTCTAGCAGCAACGCTTTCGCACTCAAATTACCCTTGCAAATGAACGAACGTTCATTTATTTTTTGCAATAGGGAGAAACAAGATGGCAAGTGCAGCCGCAAGACCGCAAAGCCGATCCAGAACGGGAGCGAAAGGCCAGGAGACTGCCGCACGTGTGCGCAAGGCAGCCCTGAAACGCTTTGCCGCCAACGGTTATGCCGCTGTCTCCATGCGCGAAATCGCCGCCGATGTCGGCGTTCAGCCAGGCGCGCTCTACAACCATTTTCCGACCAAGCAGGACATCCTGAAGGACCTGATGCTCGCCCACATGGGCGAACTCCTTGCTGCCTGGGACGAAGCGGCTTTTCCGGCTGACATGGACCCGCTGGAGCGTTTTGTCCGCTTTCACATCCGCTATCACCTGGAACGGGCGGACGAGGTGTTCATTTCCTACATGGAACTGCGCAATCTCGAACCGGACAACTTCGACATCGTCGAAGCGGAGCGCCGTCGCTACGAGGGCATCCTGACGGGTATTCTGGAAACCGGCTCCGCTGAAGGCCGCTACAGCGTCCGCGAACCGAGGGTCGCCACCCGCGCGATCATTGCCATGCTGACTGGCATTCCGAGCTGGTACCGCCAAGGCGGTCGCCTGTCGAAACTGGATATCGAAGAGATTTACCTGGACCTGGCGCGCAAGGCCGTTGCGCCGGAGAACCGAGACATTCCGGCCCCTCAGGCGTGAAACCGGACGCGTGGGGAGCAAGCAACTGAACTCAATCGACCGTCCACAAGGTTGATCCAAGGGAGACCGGGTGACATGAGCATCCTGAAATCGAGCCTATCGCCGAGAAGCGAACAGTTTGCAGCAAACCGCGCCGCCCACGAAGCGGCCATGGACACCGTCAAGGCAGCAGCCCAGACAGCACTGGACGGTGGTGGCGAGACCGCCCGACAGCGTCATGTGTCCCGCGGCAAGATCCTGCCGCGCGAACGCGTCTCCCGCCTGCTCGATCCCGGCTCACCCTTCCTGGAAGTCGGCATGCTGGCCGCCCACGAGATGTACGAGGGCGCGGCTCCCGCCGCCGGTATGATCGCAGGCATCGGCCGGGTTGAAGGCCGCGAGGTGATGATCCTCGCCAATGACGCGACCGTCAAAGGCGGCACCTATTATCCGATGTCGGTCAAGAAACACCTGCGCGCTCAGGAAATTGCCTCGGAAAACAATCTGCCCTGTATCTATCTGGTCGACAGCGGCGGCGCCAACCTGCCCAACCAGGACGAGGTCTTCCCGGACCGCGACCACTTTGGCCGCATCTTCTTCAACCAGGCCAACATGTCGGCAAAAGGCATCGCCCAGATCGCGGTCGTCATGGGCTCCTGCACAGCGGGCGGCGCTTATGTGCCGGCCATGTCGGACGAGACCATCATCGTCAAGAACCAGGGCACCATCTTCCTGGCCGGCCCGCCTCTGGTGAAGGCCGCCACCGGCGAGGAAGTATCTGCGGAAGATCTCGGCGGCGGCGATGTTCACACGCGCCTGTCCGGCGTTGCCGATCATCTGGCCCGCGACGATGCCCACGCACTGGCGCTTGCCCGCCGCGCCATCGCCAGCCTCAACCGCACAAAGACGCCATCCGTCGCGCTGCAGGCCCCGGAAGACCCGCTCTACGATCCGGACGAAATCCTCGGTGTCGTTCCGGCCGATCTGAAAACGCCCTACGACATCCGCGAAGTGATCGCCCGCACCGTCGACGGATCACGCTTCGATGAATTCAAGGCCCGCTACGGCACCACACTGGTCTGCGGCTTCGCCCATATCCATGGCATGCCGGTCGGCATTATCGCCAACAACGGCGTTCTGTTTTCCGAAAGCGCGGTGAAAGGGGCCCACTTCGTCGAGCTCTGCTCCCAGCGCAAGGTTCCACTGGTGTTCCTGCAGAACATCACCGGCTTCATGGTCGGCCGCAAATATGAAAGCGGCGGCATTGCCAAGGACGGTGCCAAGCTGGTGACGGCGGTCGCCACCACCTCGGTCCCGAAGATCACCATGCTGGTGGGGGGCTCCTTCGGCGCCGGCAACTACGGCATGTGCGGCCGGGCCTATTCGCCGCGCTTCCTCTGGACCTGGCCCAATTCCCGCATTTCGGTCATGGGCGGCGAACAGGCCGCCGGCGTGCTTGCCACCGTCCGCCGCGACGGTATCGAGCGCAAGGGTGGCAGCTGGTCGGCGGATGAGGAAAAAACCTTCAAGCAACCGATCATCGATCAGTTCGAACAGCAGGGTCACCCGCTTTACGCGACTGCCCGGCTCTGGGACGATGGCATTGTCGACCCGCGCAAGACCCGGGACATTCTGGGCCTTTCCCTGTCGGCAGCCCTCAACGCCCCGATCGAAGACACGCGCTTCGGTCTCTTCAGGATGTGATCCGATGTCCATCGACGAGCTGAAAGAAAGATACCCCGGCGCCGAAACCTTCAAGTTCGGCGACAATGCGGACCTGTGTGCCCAGCTCATCGCCCTTGTGCGCGCCGGCAGGAAAACCGCCACATGCGGCGCCTTGCAGAGCTATGAGGACGGTGGTGAGGTCCTGCCCGTTCATGGACGGCGGGACATTGCACTGAACTGGGACGACACCCCCGCGCTGGTGATCGAAACACTGGAAGTGTCCGTCGTGCGCTTCTGCGATGTCGGGGAAGACTTCGCCCTGGCGGAAGGCGAGAATGATGACCTCGCCGGCTGGCGCAGGGACCATCAGGTCTTCTTTGAACGCAACGGCGGATTTGACCCGGAAATGGACCTTGTCTGCGAACGCTTCAAGGTTGTTGAAGATCTGCAGCCGGAGCTCAAGCCGTGAGCAGGATCGAGACACACATCGGCGACATCACCCGGCTCGACGTGGATGCCATCGTCAACGCGGCCAACTCATCGCTGCTCGGCGGCGGTGGTGTCGACGGGGCGATCCACCGTGCGGCAGGTCCGGAGCTCCTGGCCGAATGCAGGACGCTTAACGGCTGTGAAACAGGCAAGGCAAAGATCACCAGTGGCTACCGCCTGCCCGCCCGTCACGTCATCCACACGGTCGGCCCCGTCTGGAAAGGCGGCACGTCGGGCGAAGCGGACCTTCTTGCCTCCTGTTATGAAACCAGCCTGCGTCTTGCGGCAGAAACCGGCTGCAGAAGCATAGCTTTCCCGGCCATTTCCACCGGCATTTACGGCTATCCGGCCGGCAGCGCCGCGTCGGTCGCGGTGGAAACTGTCAAACGGTTTCTGGAGGACCTGCCGGAAATCGAAACCGTCACACTGGTTGCCTTCGACGAGGCAAGCCATGCCCATCTTCTGGCAGCACTCGGGAGGAAACCTCATGAAGGGTGAAGTCCGCTCGATGGTGGAATGCGGCCCGGATATCGAAGCGGCGTTCCGTGACCAGCATCCCGACATACAGCTGACGCAGCCCCTGACGGCCATCCTGGTTGCGCTCGACGAAGGCAATATCGACAAGGGCGACACCCTCTCCGTCGGCGGCCTGCGGGTGAACGTGCTGGCAACCGGACGAAGCGCGCTCCTTGCCGACGGGAGCCGGAACTCCATCACGGTGTTCAGCGAGCTGCCCATACAACATATGCCGGATCTTGCTCCGGACCGAACTGCCGATACCCCCGGCGCACTAGTCACTCCCTGGGAGGAGAACTGAGAAATGTTCAAGAAGATCCTCATTGCCAACCGCGGCGAGATTGCCTGCCGGGTGATGGCAACGGCCAAGAAGCTCGGCATCAAGACCGTTGCGGTCTATTCCGATGCGGACGCCAGGGCCAAGCACGTTGCCATGGCTGACGAGGCTTTCCGCATCGGACCGGCACCGGTCTCGGAAAGCTATCTGAAGGCTGACAAGATCATCGAAGCCTGCAAGCTGAGTGGCGCCGAAGCCGTACATCCGGGCTACGGCTTCCTATCGGAAAATCCGGATTTCGTCGACGCCCTCGACAGGGCCGGCATAGCCTTCATCGGCCCGAGCGCCTCGTCCATCCGCGCCATGGGCCTGAAGGATGCCGCCAAGGCGCTGATGGAAAAGGCCGGCGTGCCGGTGGTGCCCGGATATCACGGCAAAAACCAGGACGCGGACTTCCTGAAGGAGCAGGCCGACCGGATCGGCTATCCGGTGCTGATCAAGGCGCGTGCCGGCGGTGGTGGCAAAGGCATGCGCCGGGTCGATGACCCGAAGGATTTTGCAGACGCCCTGAAAGGCGCGCAGCGCGAAGGCGAAGCCAGTTTTGGCGATGGCCGCGTGCTGATCGAGAAATACCTGACCAAGCCACGCCATATCGAGATTCAGGTTTTCGGCGACAGCCACGGCAATGCCGTGCATCTGTTCGAGCGCGACTGCTCGCTGCAACGCCGCCACCAGAAGGTGATCGAGGAAGCCCCTGCCCCCGGCATGCCGGAGGAAATGCGCCGCGCCATGGGGGAAGCCGCCGTGACCGCGGCCAAGGCCATCGACTATTCCGGCGCCGGCACTATCGAGTTCATCGCCGACGTTTCCGAAGGCCTCAGGCCCGACCGGTTCTATTTCATGGAAATGAATACCCGGCTGCAGGTCGAGCACCCGGTTACCGAGCTCATCACCGGCGAAGACCTGGTCGAGTGGCAGCTTCGCGTGGCCTCCGGCGAAACCTTGCCAAAGCGCCAGGAAGATCTTTCCTTCAACGGCTGGGCCTTCGAAGCCCGGCTGTATGCGGAAGATGCGCCGAAGGGCTTCCTGCCCGCCATCGGCACGCTGGAGCATCTGGCCCTTCCGGAAGACAGCGCCCGGGTCGACAGCGGCGTGCGTTCCGGAGATGAAATCACCCCCTATTACGATCCGATGATCGCCAAGGTGATCGTCCACGGCCCGACCCGCCAGGCGGCACTCGGCAAGCTGCTGGCAAGCCTTGAGGCAACGGAAGTTGCCGGCTGCGTCACCAACGCCGGCTTTCTGGCGGCCCTGTGCCGCCATGAAGGTTTTGCCGCGGGCGATGTCGACACCGGCCTTATCGACCGGGATCTGACCCAGCTCATAGAAGAACCCTCCATTCCGGTGGACGCGATTGCCCTTGCCGCTCTCACGGCGCTCGGCCTGACCAGGCCGGCAAGTGGCAACGATCCGTTCGACACGCTGGCCGGATGGCGGATCTGGAGTGCATCGCGCCAGTACGCACTGCTTGAAATTGCAGGCGAGCGCCGGGATGTCGAGGTCCATGCCCTCGGCCATCAGCGGTTCGCGGTCCAGCTGGAGGAAGGCTCACGCAAATATGCTCTGGTGAAGGTGGAAGGCGGTGCGATCACCTACGACTGTGACGGCCACCGTGCCCGCGCGGTCGTGGTGGAGGACCGCAAGGGACTGACGGTCTTCCTCGGCGGCCATGCTTTCCCGGTTGCCTTGCCGGACACGCTCAGCGCAGACGAGGAAGCCGGCGGCGCGGGCGATCAGCTGATCGCACCGATGCCCGGCCTCGTGAAGGTTCTGAACGCCAAGGCAGGCGAAGCCGTGACGAAGGACCAGCCTCTTGTGATCCTGGAAGCCATGAAGATGGAACACACGCTGAAAGCCCCGCGGGACGGTGTCATTGGCGAGGTTCTTGTTGCCGAAGGCGAGCAGGTAACCGACGGCACCGTTCTTCTGGCGCTCGCGGAGGAAGCCGATGCTGCCGCATGACGCCACGAGTTATGACGACCTGTCCGGCAGGTTCCGATGGGAGATCCCAGACCGGTTCAACATCGGCGTTGCCATATGTGACGACTGGGCGGCACGCGAGCCGAACCGGGAGGCGCTGGTCTATACCGACGAGGACGGCAGCGCCACCAGCTACACCTATGGCGACCTTCGGCGGCTTTCCAATCAGCTTGCTAACCTGCTGACTGCCCGAGGCGTCCAGCCCGGAGACCGGATCGGCGTCCTGATGCCGCAAAGGCCCGAAACCGCCTTTGCCCATATTGCGGCCCTGAAACTCGGCGCGATCACCATTCCGCTTTTCACCCTGTTCGGTGAAGAAGCACTTGAGTATCGGCTGAAGGATTCCGGCGCAAAGGCGGTGATCACGGATGCAAGTGGCGCTGCCAAACTCGCGACCATCCGTGACCGGTTGCCGGAACTGACGACTGTCCTTTGTGCAGATGAAGACGTCCCGGGGGCAGAAAGCCTCCATCATCACATGGCCGGACACGAAGGCACATTCCACCCCTTCGACACAGGACCCGATGACCCGGCAATCATCATCTACACTTCCGGCACCACCGGACAGCCCAAGGGTGCCCTGCACGGCCACCGGGTGCTGCTCGGCCATCTGCCGGGCGTCGAGATGAGCCATGATCTTCTGGGCCAGCCGGGTGACAGGATCTGGACCCCGGCGGACTGGGCCTGGATCGGCGGCCTGCTCGACGTTCTGATGCCCGCGCTCTTCCTGGGTGTGCCCGTGGTAGCGTGCCGGTTCAGAAAGTTCACCGCGGAAGCAGCCTTCCAGCTGCTGCAGGACCAGAAGATCCGCAACACCTTCCTGCCGCCAACCGCGCTGAAGATGATGCGTCAGGTGGAAGCCCCGGAAAACCGCTGGCAATTCACCCTGCGGTCCGTTGCCTCCGGTGGCGAGACACTCGGCGCGGAGCTGATCGACTGGGGCCGCCGCACATTCGGCCTGACGATCAATGAATTCTACGGCCAGACCGAGTGCAACATGATCGTTTCCAGTTGCGCCAGACTGATGGAAGCGCGCCCCGGCATCATGGGCCGCCCGGTTCCGGGTCATGATGTCAGCGTCGTCAGCGACACGGGCGAGGAACTGCCTGCCGGATCACTCGGCAACATCGCCGTCAAACGTCCTGATCCTGTGATGTTCCTGAACTACTGGAACAACATGGAAGCGACGGAAAAGAAATTTGCGGGCGACTGGCTTTTGACCGGCGACACGGGCATCAAGGACGACACCGGGTGGATCCGCTTCGTCGGACGGGATGACGACGTCATCACGTCATCAGGATACCGCATCGGCCCGGGAGAGATCGAGGATTGCCTGATCAAGCACCCGGCGGTCGCCATGGCCGGTGTCGTCGGCAAACCCGACAGCCAGCGTACGGAGATCGTCAAGGCGTACATCGTCTTGAAAAGCGGCATTGATCCGACGGACAAACTTGCCGGGGAAATCGCCGACTTCGTCAAGACGCGCCTTGCAGCCCACGAGTATCCGCGCGAAGTCGCTTTTGTCGACGCCCTGCCCCTGACCACTACCGGCAAGGTCATCCGCCGTGAACTGCGCGCCCGTGCCGAGCAGGAAGAGTGATCGTGTCAAACACCGTTTAACGAATGCATCCGCGATTTGCCTGGTGCCGTCCCCGGACGAAGCGCAGCGAAGAACCGGCCTCACCTTTAGGCCTCACGAGAAGCTAGAGAAGAAAACATGTCTGAATTCGTCACCCTGTTTGAAATGGGCCCGCGCGACGGTCTGCAGAACGAGAAAACCTTTGTGCCGACGGCCCAGAAGATCGACCTCGTGGACCGGCTTTCTGCCTGCGGCTTCCGCAAGATCGAGGTGACCAGTTTCGTCAGTCCGAAATGGGTACCGCAGATGGCCGACGCCCAGGAGGTGATGGAAGGCATCTACCGGCATCCGTCCGTGACCTATGCGGTGCTGACACCCAATGTGAAGGGTTATACGGCCGCCAAGAAGGTGTCGGCGGATGAAGTCGCCATTTTCGGTTCGGCCTCGGAAGGCTTTTCCAGAAAGAACATCAATTGCTCGGTTGCCGAAAGCATCGAACGCTTCAAGCCGCTTCTGGAAAAGGCACATGAGGACGGCATCCCGGTTCGCGGCTATGTCTCTTGCGTAACCGACTGCCCCTACGACGGTGCAACACCACCGGAGAAGGTTGCGGAGGTCGCCAAAACGCTGTTCGATCTCGGCTGCTACGAGATTTCCCTCGGCGATACCATCGGCGCCGGAACGCCGGAGACCATCGGCCGGATGCTGGACGCCGTGCTGACCGCGATCCCTGCGGACAAGCTTGCCGGCCATTTTCATGACACAAAGGGCCGGGCGATCGAGAACATCGAGGTCAGCCTCGAAAAAGGCTTGCGCACCTTCGACAGTGCGGTCGGCGGTCTGGGCGGTTGCCCCTATGCACCGGGTGCCAAAGGCAATGTCGCAACCGAAGCCGTGCTAGACCTGATGACCCGCAAGGGCTTCGAGACCGGCATCGACCGGGCAAAGCTTGCTGAAATCGCCGACTTTGCCCGCACCCTCAGGAGTGTTGACGCATGAGCTTCGAGACAATCTCCCTTGCCGTTGACGACCGGGGCGTCGCAACGCTGACACTCAACCGCCCGGAAAAGCACAATTCGCTTTCCGCCACGATGATCTCCGAACTGACGGAAGTTGCCGCACAATTGGCAGAGGACGACACTGTCCGTGTCGTTGTCCTGACGGGTGCTGGCGCCAGCTTCTGCGCGGGTGGCGACCTTGGATGGATGCGCGAGCAGTTCGAAGCTGACCGCGAAACCCGCATGACTGAAGCGCGCAAGCTTGCCATGATGCTGCAGAGCCTCAACGAATTGCCGAAGCCACTGATAGGCCGCGTACAAGGCCAGGCCTTTGGCGGCGGCATCGGCATGATGAGCGTCTGCGACACCGTGATAGCCGTCGACAGCGCCAAATTCGGCCTGACGGAAGTACGTCTCGGCCTCATCCCGGCAACCATCAGCCCCTATGTGCTGGCCCGCATGGGAGAAGGCAAGGCACGCCGGGTATTCATGTCCGCCCGCCTGTTCGGCGCGGAAGAGGCTCGGGATCTAGATCTTGTGGCGAAGGTCGTGAGCGAAGCGGACCTCGATGCGGCGATCGAAAAGGAAATCAAACCGTATCTCTCCGCTGCCCCCGCTGCCGTAGCCGCCTCCAAGGCGCTGGCCCGCAGCCTTGGCCCGGAAATCACCGAAGAAATCATCGACGACACCATCCGCCGTCTCGCCGAGACCTGGGAAACCCCCGAAGCCCGGGAAGGCATCTCCGCATTCTTCGAAAAGCGAAAGGCGAACTGGGTCGGTTCATAGTTTGCAGCGGCTGATGCCAGCACCGGGTCTTCAGACAATCAAACTCCCCACTCCCTCATCCTGAGGAGCGCGCTGGCGCGCGTCTCGAAGGATGGGCCACACAGAACAAGCAGCCCATGCTTCGAGACGGACCTGGCAGTCCTCCTCAGCATGAGGATGAATTTGTGGTGAGCTTCAACAAAGCGCTGGAAACAGAAAAACCGCCCTCAATGGCCGGCGCTGCGCCTGGCGTGTTCGATAAGGGCCGCGATACGCGCCACTTCCTTCTGTTCCGACTGCGGCGGTTCCTGCGGCGGGCCGCCGTACATGCGCTCGCGCCGCTGGCGGATCTTCTTGCGCTGATATTCACTGATCCCGTCAGGAAGCTCCATACCGGCCCTGTCGATGTTGATCAGCACCCGCTGCAGGTCCGGCACAAGTTCGGAGGAAATGGTGAAGGTTGCTCCGTCCGGGCGCTTAAAGACCAGAGTCGTGGTGGTTTCAGCCCCATTCAGCAGAACCGCTGATCTCGGCCCAAGCGAGCCGATCGTCGACTGGAACCAGGCAGCCCAGCCGGAAGCGTGCCATAGGCGGATGTCGATCTTTTTCAGATCCTCATACATCACCCGGACGCGCCGGCCGAACTGGGTGAATTCGAAACCGTTGCTGAAGAAACGAACCCAGGATGTCTCCTGTCGCGCGGACACGGTGAACAGCACCGGTGCAATCGAGGCAGGCCCCAGGCAAAGCAGCGCCATCAGGGCTGCGCCTCCGCTCCAGTCTGCCATCCCGATGAATGCAATGGAAAAGAAAGCGGCACCAATCACAAACCCGATTATGTCGAGTACCAGAACCGGCGGATGACATACCGGCTTTACGGCACCGGACGGTACGTTCGGCCGCGGCAAGGCGGCATAGATCCCGGCGGCGGCGATAATGCAGAGCAGGCTGCTGAGCACCGACATGAAAAAATATCCGCCGACTATACCCAGCACGCAGAGGCCGAGAGGCAATATCCGGCGAAGTAATTCAAGTTTTGCTGTTTTGCCCACACCGCTCTCCATGCATTCAGACAGTGGAACCGATACGAACTAGGGGGAGACTTCTGATTCTTGCATTGAATCAACTGAAGCGTTTTAAATCAAGAATGCTGACAAACAATCCAGAAACAATGTAAGCGTTCGGCAAATGGTTCCCCCGAAATGCCCAGAAGAACCAAGAGGAACGATCAGCACTCGCCAGTCCGGCGAGCCTCACGATGCCTTGCGTTCTCGTTCCATGAAGCTGAACATGTTGCGCACCTTGCCGAATTTTGGCGTATCCAGCTCCAGGAACTGATGCATGAGCGTATCTATGTCCTGAGGCGTGAACGGCTTTTTCAGGAAACCGGATATCCCGACGAAGGCCGCGGACCGCTCCAGATAGCTCGTGTCGTTGGTGGACATCATGTAGATGCCGATCTTGCTCGACAGGTCCCGGATCGAACCGGCAAGCTCGATACCGTCGACATCCGGCATGTGAAAATCCGTCAGCACCATCCGGAACTTGCCCGATGCCAGTGTACGAAGTGCCGCCTGCGCGCTGTCGGCTTCCGAGATTTCGAAGTCGAACCGGCTGGCCTCCAGAACCTTGCGCGTCAGTTTGCGCATCGTACCGCTGTCGTCGACGATCAGGATCGGATAGGTCGTCGTCATCGTCATGTAAGTGGCGACGATCTCCGACACATCCTCCTGAGTGAAAGGCTTTTTCAGGAAATGATAGGCCCCCAGCTGCTGAAGCATGTTGGCATTGCGCTCATCAAGGCCGCTTGAAATCGCGACTGTCAGACAATCTGCAGACTTCGTCTCGCTCATCGCGGCGATTACGTCCGGACCATTCAGCCCCGGCATGTTGATGTCGATGAAGGCGATGTCGATCTGTTTCTTCTTCAAAACCTCGACAGCAGAACGACCGTTATCGACGTTATCAACCTCGATGTACCGCTTGGAACGATGAACGGCGATGCCGTTGTTGATGACTTCACGAGCGATGCCGCTGTCGTCAGCGACAAGAATGCGGATCATTTTATGCAGCAATTCTCATCACCTTGTGTGCGGCTCTCGCATCGTCACTTGAGGCCATGTCTAAATTAACAAGTACAATAAGGAAACAATTGTATATTTTCTGTTACTGAAGCTGGCCAGACATTTTACAACCTTTGATATACATAGATTTACATGAATATTCATTCACCGGATTCCAAAGTTCTTACAAATAGGATGTAAAGACCGAAACCACATCTGGGAAAATCCCACAAAATACGAGGAAACAGGCGCAAGCCGGCGTCACAGGATTCCCGCAGTCGCATTATGGTTCAGTGACTTCCGTCGAATTGAAGCAACCTGCGGCCAGATTTTTCAGAACACGGGATCCAACCAGCCTGTTTCTGAAAATAAGACGAGACCCAAACAAGGATCTGTCGGCCGATACGATTGTCTCGTGAGGACAAGGGCGCCCACAACCTGCCAAACCAACTCTACGTCAATTTGTAGCGTCAGAATTGGACAATCACCCGCCTCTTGCAAGGACTGCCGACGAGCCATCAATGCGGCACTTCCCGTCCGACAAACAGAAACCGGATCAGCAGCAGGGCAACAAGTTCGCCAGCATCAAAGCTGTCACTGCGACCTGTGCAGCCCATGGACTGGTGGCAGGGCCAACGATCGCACAGCTGTTTCTGAAGTCTCGTGACAGCTTGCTCAATTCAGAGGAAAGCATCAGAGAAGGGATAGCCCTATCGGGCGCACCTGAAGAAAGGAACCTGGGCCTGGAAAGTGGTGCCGCTGAAGGGACTCGAACCCCCGACCCCATCATTACGAATGACGTGCTCTACCATCTGAGCTACAGCGGCGTTCTCCGGCAGATGCCGGGCATCGCGCGATTTGGCGCGGACACTCAGGTCAAGCCCGAGTGCGCCGCTAATTACCGGAGCTTGGCGTCAGATGCAAGAGCCTAAAACCGGTTCTTTCAGGAAGATCACATCTTCCCTTTTCCGGAAGCCAGGCAAACACATGCTCGTCAGCACATTCCGACTATCGCCGCAGCAGCGCTTCAGTTGAAAAAGCGCGGGCGTGGCGTCTTGGCGGTCTCGTCCTCGTCGTCCTCATCCGGGCCCGGATCGTCCGGCATCCGCGACAGGGGAAATTCGATTGGCCGGTTGAGATCCTCTTTGGAACTGCCGGATTTTGTTTCGCCTGTCTTGGCCTCCCCGGCTTTGGCAGCCGATGGCTTTGTATCCGCCGATTTCGGAGTTTCCTCAACCTTGGCCTCAGATGTTGCCTCTGGCTTGGAAGGCGTCTCGGAACCGTTCCGGGTGTCGGTCTTGCCGGTCACACCAGCTTTCGCTGTCCCGGCGTCTTTGCCTGTCACCACGGCAGGTTTATCGTCTGCCCCGGCTTCGGCTTTTACCGCGCTTTCCTTGGCTGCCGTCTTCTCAACGGTCGCAGCCTTGTCCGAAGGTGCCTTGGTAGCCTCGGCGTCGGGCAGGTCCTTCAGCGCAGGGCTGTATTTGACATCGTCCGTCGTCCCTTCGTAGCCCTGCTTTTCCAGTGCTGCAGAGGCAGCGGAAGGTTCCGCGGCGGCTGACTTGGCGCTGCCGGATTTAGCGTCACCCGTCTCGGATCCCGCAGGCTTGGCAGTGGCAGGCCTGGTGACGGGTTCGGCTTCCAGCACCATCGCGTCGTCATCCACATCTGCAACCGGCCGAACCGGCTCGGCTGGAGTGGCGGACGGCAGGGCCGGCGCCTCGAACAGGCTGTCCTCAAGCAGAGGACCGTCCTCGTCGGACAGACTGCCCGGCGTTGCCCACTGGAACGCATCGAGCTTGCCGGTGACCGGTGATACCGGCTGCCATTCGGCGGAAATGATGCCGTCGGCCATCCAGACCTTGTCGAGCGGCGCACTGACGGCACGGGCCAGCCAGTCGCGTGTGCGGCCCCGGTCACCGTGTTCGGCTTCCTCCACTTCCGCCATCAGCAGAAACGCCTGACGGGTAGGTTCGGACTGCAGGACCTTTTTCAGCTGCTTGCGCGCTTCTTCGAACTCGCGCGCCTCCATGGCTGCGCGGGCGATAGCCAGCGCACCTTCGGGAGTGTTTGCCCGTTGTGCGGAAAGCGATTTCACCCGCTTCAAACGATCGACAGCCGAATCGCCGGTACGCACATGGGCATAGGTTTCAGCCAACTCCGGATGCGGAAACAAACGCCAGGTCGCTTCCAACACTTTGGAGGCCTTGCGGATGTCGCCCCGGCGCGTTGCCAGACGAGACGTCAGCACGGCGGCCGGTACAAGGTCGAGTGCCAGGCCATGAGCTTCCTTGGCCAGCGAATAGGCCCGTTCCGGCTCGCCGTCCTCCAGCTTTGTCGCAAGGGCCGTCAGGATGACGGCGCGCTGACGCCGATAGGTTTTCTTGTCCAGCATCTTTGCGGCGTAGTTGCGCTCCAGGGTCTTGAGCGCTTCGTCCCAATGGTGGGCAACCGCCTGGTAGCCGAGCACGGCCTTGCCGGCCCACTCCAGACCCGGCGATGTCTTGGCGGCTTCCTCCGCGTAGTGGCGTGCTGCCACCGGTTCCCTGTGCCGCTCGGCCTCGATGAAGAGACCGTGCAGACCAAGCGCCTTGGTGGCCGGATCTTCCAGCATCGCCTCGAAACGCTGACGCGCTTCGTCGTCCTTGCCGGCAAGCTGGGCCGTCTGTGCAAGCAACAGCTTTGCCGCGGGTTCATCATCCAGCAGCTTGTCGGCGTCCAGCGCGTAGCGGCGCGCCAGTTTGGCGTTGCCCGTGCCCAGAGCGATCAAGCCCTGTGACAGCGCATTGTAGCCCTTGTCTTTCCGGCGGCGCCGAAAGAAGCGGCTGGCAATCTGCGGTGATTTCAAGACGACGCGGATCACCCAGACAATCGCCAGGAAGATCGCCAGGAAAATGGCTGCGGCAAGGGCAACAATCGCAGGCGACTGCTCCCAGATATCCGTCCCGACCTGCTGGCCACCTTCATAAACCGGCCAGGAAATCTGGATCGTTCCCGGCAGGTCCGCCATCCAGGCAAAGCCCATGGCAACGGCAAACAACAGCGCGAAAAAGAACAGAACGCGGATCATTCAGTTCGCTCCCTGCGACGGCCGGCCCCTGCCGGCACATAGTTCCATTGACGGGCGGGCGAGTGGCCGGCCTGCATTCAGCTATCCTTCGCAGCAAGCGCGTTGAGCACTTCCTGCGAGGCCTTGTCCGTCAGGTCATCAACCTCGACCCGGGCTTCGGCGCGCGTTGCCCAGTCGGCAGCAGCAGCCTGTCCCTGTTCTGGCAGATCCTTGTAGGCGGCAAGTGCCGACTTGAGGTCTCCCTTCCGGACGGCGTTTTCCATGCGCTGCAGGGCAGCGGCCGGCCCGTCGCCTTCACCTGAGCCCGAACGACGAACGGTGAACAGCGACTGTGCACTGGTCATCAGGCTGTCGAGTACATCACCGGACCGGTCCGGTTCGGAAAACGTCTGGTAGACAGAGCGCGCAACCGGCGGGAACTGGGCGATCAGCACGGGCACCGGCTCGACACCGGTCTTGGCGTTGGCCTCCAGTGCAGACAGGTCGAGCCCGCCCGGAAGCCCCGCCTTGACGGCGGCCAGCTCGGTTTCATAAGGGCGGCCGGAATCGACGGCCGACTTCAGCGCGGAAACGGACAGAGCCCTTGCAGCAACTTCACGCGCTGTCGCATCGCCCATCGTTGCCTCAACCGCGGCAAGGCGCGTTGAAAGCGCGTCCAGTTCAGAGCGCAAACCTTCCAGCGCTGCCGTGTTGGCCGCGCCGACAGACTTGATGTCGGCAGCCAGCGAAGACAGGGTCTCGGTTGCCCGTGCCTGGCTGTCGGCAAGGGTCTTCAGGGAAACGTCCGACGTCGATACGGCTGTCTGCGCTGCTTTCGCGGTCGCTTCGGTATTGGAAAGTCTGGTTTCCACCTCGGAAAGGGTCGTCTTCAGGTCCGAAAGCTGGCCCTCGAGCCCGGTTACGGAACCGGAAAGCTTGTCGGCTTCGGAAGATGTCGACGTGGTGTCGGTTTCCAGCTTGGCCAGGCGGCTTTCAAGCGGCTGGAGATCGGCTGGGGTTCCTTCGCCGGTGCCGGCCCCTGCCGAAGCAACGGTGCTGCGCAGTCCTTCTACATCCTGCTTCAGGGCATCGACTGCGGCGCCCAGATCGGACGACGACGCATCCTGCAGTTTGGCTTCAAGCGCGCTGACCTTGCTTTCCAGAGCAGAAACAGCACCGGAGCTGCCCTGGCTGGAGACCGAAGACGTCACGTCGCCGAGTTTTTTCTCCAGATCAGAGATCTTGCGTTCGGCGGCACTGAGCGCGCTGGTGAGCTGCTGGTTCGGCTCGGGCGACAGTTTGACGAGCCCGGCCTGGTAAAGGCCGAAGCCGCCGCCAAGCACCAGGATACCGCCGATAACGGCCGCAATCAGAACGCCGAATGCCCCGACACCGCCGCGGTCTTCAGCGGCCGGCGGATTGGAAAAGCTGGTTGATCCCGCAGGACGGGAGCTGCTGCTTGTCGAGGAGGTTCCAGGCTGGCTGGTGGCAGACGTCGATGAGCCTGCCGGAGACGCCGGTTTGCCGGTCGCAGATGACGACCCGGTTGTGCTGGCTCCTGCGGGCTTTCCGGCTGTGGAAGACCCGGCAGTGGTAGACGACGAAGAAGAATAGCCTGATCCGGTCGAGGACGAGGTCGATGCAGACGAAGAGGGCGACGATGTGCTGCCCGAACTGCCGGTGCTGCTGGATGACGTTGTATTTCCGGCTGACGTTGAGCTGCCGGACGCAGTCGTGCTGCCGATACCGCCTGTCTTGGTTGCACCGGCAGTCGTGCCGCCAGACCCCGTCGTGGCGCTCGTCGTTGAGCTCGTACCAGAGGCTGGCTTCGTGTCTGTCGGCTTGGCACCGACCTTCTCTGCGGTCAGATCAATCGTTACCGGCCGCTTGCTGCTGCCGGAGGAAGACGCAGTGCTGCTGCCCGGCTTGTCCTTGCCGCCAGTGCCGCTGCCGCCCGATGAAGATGTCCCGCCCGGGGATTTCTTGTCCGTCGTCATCTCATCTCCTCCTGAACCCTGCCGGTCCCAAGACCTTCACTATACACACCTCTTTGCGAAGCGGTACCGCCGCAGCAAAGACTTTTGCGCGCTGCAAAAGAACGACTCCCCCGGATCTGGTTAACACTGTGTTAAAGCCAGATCCATCAAGGCGCTTTCGTTCGGCGCAGCTGCAATACGCACCTGGCTTACCTCAAATAGGGGCTCGGCCGACTGCCGCGAAAGGGCATAGACAGGCAACCTGGAAAAAATATGGTCAAGACCGTGCCTGCGAACCAGCGCCAGAAAAGCTTCGGCCGTGCGTTTGGAATAAATGAAGACACCATCAAAGGCATTCTGGCGAAGGCCGTCAACCACGGCAGAAGGCAGGCTTTCCGCCGGCTCCATGCGGTAAAGCACGACGGTGCGACAGGAAATGCCCCCTGCGGCGAGAAGTCCCTCCAGATCCCCCGCCCGATCCTCGGCAGCAGGATAAAGGACGGCCCCTGAGGACAATCCGCTCCGATTATCGAGAATCAGCTGAGCCAGCGCAGCAATATCCCCGCTGGCCGAAAGTATGTTTGAAAAGCCCGCTTCCCGGCAGGCGAGTGCGGTCGCGTCGCCCACCGTGAAAACCGGCAAGCTCCGCAAGGCATCGATCCGGCCCTGTGCCGACAGGACGGCGACCGACCGCCGGCTTGAAAACGCCAGCGCCGACACGCCCTCCGGCCCGAATTGTGCCGACCGCACCTCAACGGTTTTCAGAACGGGAGCTTCATCGGCAACATGCCCCAACGCCCGCAGTTTTTCAGCGGTTCGCCGGCAATCCGGCTGGGGGCGTGTCACCAGAAAGCGCATGACCTGGTCAGGCTCCTGCCAGAAAGTCCGGTCCCATCCGGGTTTTCAGATCGTCCCCGACAGACCGGCCGATCCGCGCGGCCTCTGCCGCAGGCCCACTGCCCGATGCCTCATGCGCGGCCGATCCGTCCGGCTTCAGCACAATCCCTCGGAAGTGCATCGTATCGCCTTCGAGTGTTGCTAGACCGCCGATGGGCGTGCGGCAAGACCCGTCCAGAACAGCAAGGAAGGCGCGCTCCGCATCAAGGCGGATCTGCGTTGCCGCGTCGTGAATCGCCGCCAGCATTTCAAGGGTAGCTTTGTCGTCCGCCCGGCTTTCGATGCAGATCGCACCTTGGCCGACAGCCGGCAGAAACTGGTCGGTTTCCAGAAGGCTGGTGATTTCCGCTTCCAGGCCCAACCGGCGCAGACCGGCAGCCGCCAGAAGTGTTGCGTCCACCTCTCCCTCTGCCAGCTTGCGCAGGCGTGTCTGCAGGTTGCCGCGGTACATCACCACTTCGATATCCGGGCGCAGCCGCTTGATCATTGCCTGGCGGCGCAGCGAACTGGACCCGACGACGGCGCCCTGCGGCAGATCGGTCAGGGTCTTTGCCTTGGGCGACAGGAACGCATCGCGCACATCTTCCCGCGGCAGGAAGGCCGTCAAAGCCAGACCATCCGGCAGGACCGTCGGCATGTCCTTGGACGAATGAACGGCAAGATCGATCCGTCCGTCCAGAAGCGCTTCCTCGATTTCCTTCGTGAACAGCCCCTTGCCACCGACTTCCGACAGCGGCCTGTCCTGGATCCTGTCGCCGGAGGTCTTGATGACCACGATCTCGAACGCGTCTTCGGCCAGATCATGGGCCGCCATCAGCCTGTCGCGGGTTTCGTGGGCCTGTGCCAGCGCCAGCGCGCTGCCCCTTGTTCCGATACGCAAAGGATTTGATTGCAAGGTTTACCGTCCAGATGCTACGCCCGGCAGAAATGACGGGCACCGATTTATGTCTTTTCGGATGTCCTAACACAGGCCACCGCACTTAGACCAATGACCTCAGTCAAAACAGATGACAATGCGACCAATCTGACGGTCCTGGGCATTGAAACCAGCTGCGACGAAACCGCAGCAGCGGTTGTGTGCGGCCCTGCGCACAAGAAGATCCTCTCCAATACGATCCGTTCGCAGATCGACGAGCATACAGAATTCGGTGGCGTGGTGCCGGAAATTGCCGCCCGTGCCCACATCGAGATCCTCGACCGGATCGTTGCCGAAGCCATGAACGAGGCCGGTTGCGGCTGGGACGATATCGACGCGATTGCCGCAACTGCCGGTCCCGGCCTCATCGGTGGTGTCATCGTCGGCTTCATGACCGCCAAGGCCATCTCGATGGCAGCGGGAAAGCCGATCGTCGGCGTCAATCACCTGGAAGGCCACGCCCTGACCGCGCGCCTGACCGACGATCTCGAGTTTCCGTTCCTCTTGCTGCTCGTCTCCGGCGGCCACAGCCAGTTCCTGCTGGTGCGCGGCGTCGGGGACTATGAACGTCTCGGCACGACCATCGACGATGCCATTGGCGAAGCTTTCGACAAGACAGCCAAACTGCTGGGCCTGCCCTATCCCGGCGGCCCGCATGTAGAAAAAATGGCTGCCAAGGGCGACGTCACCCGCTTCCGCCTGCCGCGTCCGCTTCTGGATCGCCCGGGCCTCGACATGTCCTTCGCCGGACTGAAGACGGCCCTTCGCACCCAGGCGAAAAAGCTTGAACCTGTCGATGAACAGACGATTGCCGACCTCTGCGCGGCGTTTCAGCGATCTGTGTCCGACGTTTTGGCAGCCCGCACCCGCTCCGCACTCGATCTCTTCCGGACACGTCACCCGGGTGTCAAACCGGCAATCGTTGTGGCTGGCGGTGTCGCGGCGAACCAGGAAATCCGCAACAGTCTTCTGGCTGCGGCAGAAGAGGCAGATGCCCGTTTCATCGCGCCGCCCATGCGCCTTTGCACCGACAATGCAGCAATGATCGCCTGGGCCGGTATCGAGCGGCTTCGAATTGGCCCCGTGGACGACATGAGCCTGTCACCCAGGCCTCGCTGGCCGCTGGATTCAGCCAATGCCGGTGTGCTCGGCGCGGGTAAAAAGGGCGCCAAGGTCTAGGATGTGGACCTGTAAATCATCGCTCAATTTCCCACCGACCCTTTTGCGCGACCAAAGACCCTGTTAGGAAACTTCAGCCTTCCAACAAGGACTGTTCTGAGAAATGCGCGTCTACCACAAGGCCTATGTCTACCTGACCTGCGGCACGGACCTTCTGGTCTTCGACGAACCGGACACGCCTCATCTGGGCCTGCAGGTTCCGGGTGGCACCATCGATCCGGGCGAAAGCTTTCTGCATGGCGCCATGCGGGAATTTGCCGAGGAAACCGGCCTCGAACTGGACGTGGCCTTTGATCATTTTTCCAGTCAGGATATCCCGTTCGAAACGATCCCTCCCGTCGGACAGTACCGGCCCGCACCCAACCGTCCACTGCTCGGCCGACACATCCGTCGCAACTACCATGTCCGCCTTGGTGCCCGGCCGAAGAGCGAGTGGGAACATTACGAAATGCATCCCAGCAGCGGCGGCGATCCGATTCGCTACCGTTTCTTCTGGGTTGACCTCTTTGGCGAACGGGCAAGCGACGAGGAAAACTTCTTCGCAGCCTTCGGCGCGCCCCTCGATGCCCTGCGCAAACGTGTGACACGCCTCGCCAACGCGGCATAAACAACAGTTCTTTCAAGGACCTGCCCGTGCTGATCTACCAAAAGGCCTATGTCTACCTGACCTGTGGAACAGAGCTTCTCGTGTTTGTGGAACCCGATTTCCCGAACGCCGGCCTCCAGGTTCCCGGAGGCACGGTCGACCCCGGCGAAAGCTATCTGCAGGCTGCCAGGAGAGAATTTGCCGAGGAGACCGGACTTTCGTTGGATATCGCGCTCGAATCGTTCGCCGACCAGGACCATATCTTCAAAGATGTTCCCCGTTGTCTCGACGGCTTGCATCGCCGGCGGCATTTTCACGGCCGAATTCGTGAAAAGCCCGCGACAGAATGGGAACATTTCGAAATGTCACCGAACGCAGGCGGTCCCCCGATAAGGTTCCGCCTGTTCTGGATTGACCTGTTCACCATGGATGCGCCGACCGAGGCCCGCTTTTTTGAAGGGTTTGGAGCGCAACTTGAAACATTACGGACGCGCGTGGAAAGGCAGAGCAATGGGCGCCATTAGGTCTATCGGCGTCGTTGGCGGCGGCGCCTGGGGCACGGCCCTGGCCCTGACCGCAGCCCGTGCCGGACGGGAAGTGCGCCTTTGGGCGCGTGATCCCGGCACGGTCTCCGATATCAGGTCCCGTCGGCAGAACCCGAGGTATCTGCCGGGAATCACCTTTGACGAGGAACTGGAAGCGACATCTTCGCTGGAAGAGGTTGCCGACGCCGATGCCATCTTGCTGGTGACACCCGCCCAGACAACCCGTGCGATGCTGGCTGCCCTCAAACAGACGGGCAAGGTACGCGGCCCCGTCGTGCTGTGCGCCAAGGGCATCGAACAATCCTCCGGCAAGCTCTTGTCGAAGGTCATGAGCGAGGAACTGCCCGGCGTCGAACCCGGCGTCCTGTCCGGCCCGAGCTTTGCCGACGACGTCGCCAAGGGCCTGCCGACTGCCGTCACCGTTGCCGCCAATTCGGCCAAGACCGCGCTCAGCCTGTGCGAAGCGATGCAATCGCCCTGTTTCCGGCCCTATGCCTCGATCGACATTCTCGGTGCCCAGATCGGCGGCGCCCTCAAGAACGTGCTCGCGATCGCCTGCGGGGCCGTGGTCGGCCGCAAGCTCGGCGCCAGTGCCCAGGCAGCGCTGACCGCCCGCGGCTTTGCCGAACTGTCTCGCCTCGGCACTGCCATGGGCGCACAGGGTGAAACCCTGACAGGCCTTTCCGGTCTGGGAGACCTTGTGCTCACCTGTTCGTCCAGCCAGTCGCGCAACTTTTCCTTCGGGCTGCGGCTCGGGGAAGGCTTCATGGCTTCCGAGCTGATTTCGGCAGGCGGCAAGCTCGCGGAAGGCGCCTATTCCGCCCGCGTCGCAGTCAAGCTGGCCCGCAAATACGATGTCGAAGTGCCTATCTGCGAGACCGTCGCCAGAATGATCGACGAGGACCTGACCATCGACGACGCCCTCAACACCCTGATGGCACGCCCGCTGAAATCGGAAACGGCAGGGCTTTAAGCCTCTCGCAAGGAAACCGGCGTTTGGCATAGGAACAATCCGGCACCTGGTTCTCTTTCCGCTTGTGATAGGGGATTGGCATATGAGCGATATCCTCATCCCCTCGGCGTCACCCCGGACAAGCGAAGCGCAGATCCGGGGCCCACTCGCAGCGCCGCTTGCCGAAGCAGACAAGGTACCCTGAAGAGGCACAACCCATTCCAGCTCCCTGGAAACGAGTAGCCCCCGGGTCTCGCGTTGCTCGCCCGGGGTGACACTTGTGCTTGCTGCCTGTCTTTAGTCCAAAGTCAGTTGCCCTGCCACGAAGGGGAGAACAGCTCCCCCACCCCCTCATCCTGAGGAGCCGGGCAACGCCAGGCGTCTCGAAGGATGGGCCGCTTGCACAGGGTGTGATGCACCTCTCCTTTCTTTCCCCCATTGAGTTTCCCCCGCCCCGGCCCTAGGTTCGACGCAGATTCGACCAACCCGGGGAATTCTTCATGCTTTATGCCCTGATCTGCACCGACAAGCCCGGTGCCCTGCAGACGCGCCTCGACAACCGCGCCGCCCATCTCGACTTCCTGAAAGGCCTCGGCGACAGCCTCAAGGCAGCCGGTCCGTTCCTTGACGACGACGGCAACATGACCGGCTCGCTGGTTGTGATCGAAGCCTCCAACCGCGACGAGATCCTGGCGATCTCCCAGGAAGATCCCTACGCCCGTGCCGGTTTGTTCGAAAGCGTCGAGATCCGCCCCTGGAACTGGGCAATCAAGAATCCGGAGGCAAACTGAGTGCAGTACTGGCTGATCAAGTCCGAGCCCGACAAATGGTCCTGGGAACAGCAGAAGGCCCGTGGCGACAAGGGTGAGCAGTGGGACGGTATCCGGAACTACCAGGCACGCAACAACATGCGGGCCATGGAAATCGGCGACAAGGCGTTCTTCTACCATTCCAACATCGGCAAGGAAGTCGTCGGCATCGTTGAAGTCTGCAGCGACATCCATCCGGACACCACTATCGATGATCCCCGCTGGGAATGCGTGGACTTCAAGGCCGTCCGTGACATGCCCAAGCCGGTGACCCTGGCCGACGTCAAGGCCGAACCGCGCCTTGCCAAGATGTCGCTGGTCACTTCCATGCGCCTGTCGGTTCAGCCGGTCACGGAAGAGGAATGGAAAATCGTCTGTGAAATGGGCGGCCTGAAAGAGCCTGCCTAACGTCCTCTCCTGAGAGATCCGCCCTGAATGGCCCTTATCAAGGATCCGGCAGCCTTCATCCGGAAGGAGACCAAGGTCAAACCTGTGCCGCATGCGGAGGAAATCCTTCTGCATGTGGCCGACGAGGCCATGGATCTGTGGCAAAAGACCGAAGACGAACTGGGCGAGCTAGGCCTGCCGCCGCCATTCTGGGCCTTTGCCTGGGCAGGCGGCCAGGGACTTGCCCGCTACGTGCTCGACACGCCGGAACTGGTCGCGGGAAAACGCGTTGTCGACTTTGCCTGCGGCTCCGGTCTGGTCGGTATAGCCGCCATGAAGGCCGGCGCAGCGTCCTGCCACGCGGTCGACATCGACCCCTACGCCCTGACCGCAACACGCCTCAACGCTGCGCTCAACGAGGTGGAGATCACCACCGAGACCGCGGACATCACCACCGGAGAACCGCCGCAAGCGGACCTTGTCTTCTGTGGTGACGTTTTCTACGACAAGCCCATGGCCGACAAGGTGCTGGCATTTCTCGACAGGTTGCTGACGAACAACATCGAGGTCTATGTCGGCGACCCTGGCCGGTCCTATCTGCCCTCGTCACGCCTGATTGAACTGGCGGCCTACAGCGTTCCGGTGGTCGGTGCGCTGGAAGACAACGAGATCAAACGCACGCGCGTTTTCCGTTTGCAGGAAAAATCATCCGGAGAATGACCTGGAGGCGGATCAGTCTTGCAGACCATCGCCGTGCACATAACTTTTTCCGCAATCCCACTTCCTCTTTTTGCAGCTTGCGATAGGTTAGCCGTTCAAGCTTAAAGCGCTTTCCTGTTCCCATGTGTTTCTAGGAGTCCTTCATGCCCATCGTTAATCGCCTCGCGGATCTGGCCGACGAGATCACCGCCTGGCGCCGCGACATTCACGAAAATCCCGAAATTCTCTACGAAACGGTGCGGACTGCCGAGAAGGTGTCCGAGCTGCTGCAGAGCTTCGGTGTCGATGAAATCGCAACGGGCGTCGGCAAGACGGGCGTCGTCGGCGTGATCAAGGGCCGCAATGGCGGTGCCGGCAAGACCATCGGCCTGCGCGCCGACATGGACGCGCTGCCGATCGAGGAAATCACCGGCAAGGACTATGCCTCCAAGATCCCGGGCAAGATGCACGCCTGCGGCCATGACGGCCACACCGCCATGTTGCTGGGCGCTGCAAAATACCTCGCGGAGACCCGCAACTTCGACGGCACGGTCGTCGTCATCTTCCAGCCGGCCGAAGAAGGTGGCGCTGGCGCGAAGGCGATGATCGACGATGGTCTTCTGACACGCTGGCCGATCGAGGAAGTCTACGGCATGCACAACTTCCCGGGCATGCCGGTGGGCGAATTCGCCATCCGCAAGGGCCCGATCATGGCCGCGACCGACGAATTCCGCATCACCATCACCGGCCGGGGCGGCCATGCCGCCAAGCCGCATGAGACCATCGACCCGATCGTGATCGGCTCGCAACTGGTGTCCGCGCTGCAGACCATCGCCAGCCGCAATGCCAATCCGCTCGATTCGGTTGTTGTGTCGGTGACCGTTTTCCAGGGTGGCAACGCCTTCAACGTCATTCCGCAGGAAGTGCTGCTGCGCGGCACTGTGCGCACGCTCAGCCCGGAAATGCGGGATCTCGCCCAGGCACGGATGGAATCCATCGTCAGCTCTGTTGGCGATGCGTTCGGTGCAAAGGCAGTTCTGCAGTTCACGCGCGGGTATCCGGTCACGGCGAACCACGACGAACAGACGGATTTCGCGGCAGCCGTCGCCGAAGGCATTGCCGGGGTCGGCAAGGTCAATCGCGAGATCGAGCCGATGATGGGCGGTGAGGATTTCTCCTACATGCTGGAAGAACGCCCGGGCGCGTTCATCTTCGCCGGCAACGGCGACAGCGCGGGCCTGCACCATCCGGCCTATGACTTCAACGACGACCTGATCCCGGTCGGCTGTTCCTACTGGGTGAAACTGGTCGAAACGGCCCTGCCCGCGGCGGCCTGACCGCCTGTGAAATCCGTCATCGTCATCCCGGCTCGCACGATGCCGACCCAGGATGACGGGCCGGGATGACGGCGGGAAGGTTTTGGATTAAGAGTGACGCCGGTTCCGACCGGCGTTTTCATTTGGATTTTCAAATATGGCTCTTTCCCCGTTCAAGCTTCCCTTTCTGGCAGCCTATGTCGTGGTCGGGGCCATTGTCGGTGTGCTGGTGATCCACCCGCTGAACCTTGTGGTGGTCTGGTGGGAACTGGCACGTTTTTCGGAAACGGCTCCGAACCTCCTTGAATTTCTGACAGCGCGCCTTTGGCTGGTGCTGCTTCCCCGGCATCTGGATGTTGCGGTTGCCTATACCGGTCTCGGCGCAGTTGTCGGCCTCGCCTTCGGCATCTTCACCCGCAACTACATGCGAACGTCCGAAGCCTACCGGTCACTGCGCGAAGAGCAGACCGCGCTCATTCCCGATCTTCTGAAACAGGGCGAAAACCGGCGCGTGGAGTTCAAGTCGTCGCTGCGCTGGGACCTGAAGGAAAACCGGACCAACCGGTCCCTGGAAAAGGTCATCGCCAAGACCCTTGCCGGCTTCTTCAATGCCGATGGCGGCCATCTTCTGATCGGTGTTGATGACAACGGCACACCGCTTGGTCTCGACAAGGACCTGGCAACGCTGAAAAGCCCGGACCTCGATTCGTTCGAGCGCACCGTCAACGACATCGTTTCCAAGACACTCGGCGGAGATCTCTGTCCTTACATCCACACGGTCTTTTCCAGGGTGGACGGCAAGGACGTGGCGATGGTCATCGTCAGCCCGGCACCCCGCGCCGTCTATCTGGAAGAAAACAAGGCCTCGGTCTTCTATCTGCGCAGCGGCAATTCCACCCGCGCACTGGATGTCCGCGAAGCGGTCAACTACGCCAACAAGAGATGGTCGTGACATGTCGGGCATCGCCGGCTTCTTCTTTCCCGATCAGCTGCACCTTGCTGCATCGCTGACACTGATCGTCACGAGTTTCTTCACCTCGGCCCTGACGGCGGCCGTCGGCCTTGGCGGCGGGGTCGCGCTGATCGCGATCATGGCAACCGTCATGCCCGCCAGTGCCCTGGTGCCGGTCCACGGTGTCGTTCAGCTCGGATCGAACGCCGGGCGTGCGCTTGTACAACTGAAACATGTCGACTGGCTGATTGCGCTTTGGTTCGCAGTCGGGGCGGCAATTGGCGCGGCCGTCGGCGGCGCCATCGCGGTGGAATTGCCACCGGCGGTTCTGAAGGCGGGCATCGGCCTGTTCGTGCTGTGGGTCGTCTGGGGCAAGGCACCGCATTTCGGCAAGGCGCCGAAACGGGTCATGGCAGCAGCGGGTTTTGCCTCCACGTTCCTGTCCATGTTCTTCGGTGCGGCCGGCCCCATCGGCGGTGCCGTTTTGTCGACCCTCGGCCTGCCGCGCCACGGGTTCGTCGCCAACCAGGCAATCACCGCGCTGATCATGCACGTCTTCAAGATCATTGCGTTCGGCGCGCTCGGCTTTGCCTTTGCGCCCTGGCTGGGACTGATTGTTCTGATGATCGCCAGCGGCTTTCTCGGCACACTCGCCGGCAGCCGCCTGCTCGGCCGAATGGACGAGAAGAGCTTCAAGACCGGCTTCAGATGGGTGATGACCGCGCTGGCGCTGAACCTCCTGTTCCAGGCAGTGCGGGGCTGGCTCGGCTGATCCTTGCAGGAGCTGTCCTGATACCGGCTTCAATCCCGCTGCTCTCCGGGCCTTTCAGCCGTTCTTGACCTTTCCCCACGGCTTGCTTGAGTTCTTCGCAACTGGCTTCATCTTGAAAGACAACGGCCGACGCGCTAACCCATCGCCATCAGATTTCTCAAAATGCGGGATGGAACATCCATGGCTTCACAAAACCTTCTGCTTCTGCCGGGTGACGGCATTGGCCCGGAAATCATGCAGGAAGTGAAAAAGGTCATTGCCTGGTTCAATGAAAAGGGCGGCATGTCCTTTGAAACCGACGAAGGCCTGGTGGGTGGTTCCGCCTATGACGCGCATGGCCAGTCGATCTCCGAAGAAGACATGGCCAAGGCCATGGCTGCCGACGCGGTCATCTTCGGCGCCGTCGGCGGGCCCAAGTGGGACGACGTTCCCTACGAAGTTCGCCCGGAAGCCGGCCTTTTGCGTCTGCGCAAGGACATGCAGCTGTTCGCCAACCTGCGCCCGGCCATCTGCTACCCGGCGCTTGCCGATGCATCCTCGCTGAAGAAGGACGTGATCGAAGGTCTCGACATCCTGATCGTGCGCGAGCTGACCGGCGGCGTCTACTTCGGCGAACCGAAGGAAATCATCGACCTCGGCAACGGCCAGAAACGCGGTATCGACACGCAGGTCTACGACACCTACGAGATCGAGCGCATTTCCGGCGTCGCCTTTGAGCTGGCGCGCACGCGCGGCAACAAGGTCACGTCCATGGAAAAGCGGAACGTGATGAAGTCCGGCGTACTGTGGAACGAAGTCGTTACCCAGACGCACAAGAACGGCTATGAGGATGTTCAGCTGGAGCACATGCTGGCTGACGCCGGCGGCATGCAGCTTGTGCGCTGGCCCAAGCAGTTCGACGTCATCGTGACGGACAACCTCTTCGGCGACATGCTGTCCGACGTTGCCGCCATGCTGACCGGTTCGCTCGGCATGCTCCCGTCCGCATCGCTCGGTGCACCGGATGGTGTTACCGGCAAGCGCAAGGCGCTGTATGAGCCCGTCCACGGCTCGGCTCCGGACATTGCCGGCACGGGTGCGGCCAACCCGATCGCCATGATTGCCAGCTTCGGCATGGCGCTGCGTTACTCCTTCGAGGAAGTTGCAGCCGCCGACAAACTGGACAAGGCCATCGCCAACGCTCTCGACAAGGGCTTGCGGACGAAAGATATCGCAGCGCCTGGCCAGGCCACCGTTTCCACCGTGGAAATGGGCGACGCCATCATTGCCGAACTGGACGCCTTGAGCGCCTGATAGGCAATCGCCATTTGCAAGCAGAGCCGTCACCGGTTATCCCGGTGGCGGCTTTCCCTTTTCAAGATACCGCTGGTCCCATGATCGAAGACAAACTCGCCCCTTTTCTCGGCACCTGGATCCTCGACACGGAGGAAAGCGACTTCGAACAAGGCGAACCGCCACGCAGCGCCACGCTCAAGATTGACGAGAACTTTGGCGTTGCCGTCTTCACGATGAACCAGGTGGCATCCGACGGCGAAGTCACCAACGACACTTTCGAGGCAATGCCGGACGGTCCGGAAGTGCGTCTTGGCAAAAGCGGTTTGGTCGACGCCATGCGTCTCGTGTTCCAGGGAGATCGCAACCTCATTTCGGAAGCCCGCCGCGGAGGGCTGACGATCATGAAAGCCGACCGGGAACTGTCTGACGACGGCAGAACGCTGACCGTGACGCAAACCGTCCACCTGGTGGACGTTGCAAGCTACACGAACGTATCCGTCTACCGGCGCGCGCAGTAGGAAACGGCCTGCCATGAAACAGATGATTGGAGCGATCGCCCTCATCGTGCCCGAGTATGACCAGGGTATCGACTTTTATGTCGGCAAGCTTGGCTTCGACCTGGTCGAAGACACTCACCTTGGCGACGGCAAGCGCTGGGTACTGGTCGCGCCCAAGGGCAGCTCCGAGACACATCTCCTGCTGGCGCAAGCCGACGGTGACGATCAGCACGCCGCCATCGGCAACCAGACCGGCGGCCGTGTGTTCCTGTTCCTGCACACCGACAACTTCGATCGCGATCATCAGGCGATGCTCACGGCCGGCGTCACCTTTCTGGAGACACCACGCCATGAGGCTTATGGCAAGGTTGCCGTCTTCCAGGACCCCTTCGGCAACAAGTGGGATCTGATCCAGAGGTTCTGAGGTCTATATTTCCACCGCGGCAAAGATACCGGCCACCCATTCGACAAAGACACGAACGCGTGGTGAAAGTTGGCGGTTCTGGGGGTAGAACGCAGCCAGTGGCAACGAGGTCGGTGGAAATTCCGGCAGGATCTGCACCAACGCACCGCTTTCCAGATCTTCGGCAAGCCGGTACCGAGGTGCCTGGATCAGCCCGAATCCAAGACACCCGAGTTGGTGTACCGTTTCTGCATCGTTGGCGACGATCCGGCTGGGCAGCATTATTTCGCGCACGCCTGCGGACGTCCGAAAGTCAAGCGGCATGACGGCACTCGTCCGTGACGACAGAAAGCCGACCATCAGGTGCCCTTCCAGATCCTCAAGATTTGTCGGCGTACCGTGCGTGGCCAGATAGTTCGGGCTGGCACAGGTGATCTCCGCGATCTCCGTCAACTTTCGCATTATCATACCACTGTCGTCCGGCACGCCGGCACGGAGCACGCAGTCAACTCCCTCCCGCACCAGATCCACCAAGCGCTCTCCCTGGCCGAGCTGCAGGTCGATCTTCGGATAACGCGCCATGAAGTCCGGCAGGTGCGGCAACAGGAAAGTGCGGGTCAGCCGTCCCGGCACATCGACCCGCAACTGTCCGGCAGGCTCGTGCCCGCGCAGCGCGCCCTCGGCTTCTTCCACTTCCGCCAGGATCGACACACATCGCCGGTAATAGGCTTCACCATCCGGGGTCGGCGTCACATGGCGTGTGGTTCGCTCCAGCAACCGGCAGGCGAGATCACGCTCAAGACGCTGGATCACATCCGTGGCGGTGGACCGTGGCAAGTTCAGATCTGCCGCGGCAGCAGTGAAGCTGCCTCGTTCGACCACCCGGACAAAGAGCTGCATTGCGTCGAACTTGCCGTACATTTGCTCCTGTTAGCCGAATTATCTTTTCATTTAAAGCATCATTATCCGGAGTTTCCGCCTCGCTATGTTCAGGATCAACGAGAAGGAGACTTAGATGACACCAGATCTCGATACCGCCATCGTCACCGGCGCCAGCAAAGGCATAGGCGCAGCCATAGCCCGCAGGCTGTCACATGACGGGTTTCAGGTGGTGGTCAATTACGGCAAGGATGAAGCTGCGGCTCTCGCTCTTGTCCGAAGCCTGGAAGACCAGGGCGGCAAGGCAATCGCGATCCAGGGAGACGTTGCCGAAACAGCGACCCACGAGCGTCTCTTCGAAGCTGCAGAAAAGGCCTTTGGCCCGGTGGGTGTACTCGTCAACAATGCCGGCACCATGCGCAATGCCGCCATTGCCGAAGCAAGCGACGAAGATTTCGACAGACAATGCGCGGTCAATCTCGGTGGTGTTTTTCGCGCCATGCGGCTCGCGTCGAGCCGGCTCGCGGACGGTGGCCGCATCATCTCCATTTCCTCCAGTGTGGTCGGCCTCTATCAGCCCCACTACGGCCTCTACGCCGCGACCAAGGCCGCCGTTGAAGCCATGACCCGGGTTCTGGCGAAGGAGCTTGGCCCGCGTGGCATCCGGGTCAACGCGATCGCCCCCGGACCGGTCGAGACCGACTTTTTCCTTGCCGGCAAGCCGGCGGAGCTTGTGGAAACGATCCGGAAATCAAACCCGCTCGGCCGTCTCGGCACCCCCGAGGACATCGCTGCAACCATTGCCTTTCTGGCCGGTCCAGACGGGGACTGGATGAATGGCCAGGTTCTGCGTGCCAACGGCGGCATCATCTAGACACGGACACCAAAACCCCAAGGAGAACCGTAATGCCCTTTGCAAATTACAAACTGCCCGAAGCTGCGTTGAGCACAGCGCAAAAGGAAGAGCTGATCCACAAGACCACCGACCTGCTCGTTTCCTTTTTCGGTGAGATCGTGCGCCCCAACACCATGGTTCTGGTGGAAGAGGTCAAGGACGGCGGCTATGGCCGCGCCGACGAAGTCTTCACGATACCGCCCGAGTATCGCGCCGGGGACTGATCAGAAGCAACGTCACCTGCCCGGCTGGAACCAGCCGGGCACTTTCCGTCATCTGGCCCGCAGTCTCAGATAACCTGCAACGTGATCAACGCGACAGCGACATAGCGTGCTGTCTTTGCAATTGCGACCAGCAGGGTGAAGCTCCAGAAGGGCTCCTTGAGCACACCTGCCGCCAATGTCAGGGGATCGCCGATAATCGGCACCCAGCTGAGCAGCAGGCTCCATCGTCCGTAGCGGTGATACCAGCCCGTTGCCTTGGCGAGCTTGTCAGGCTTGACCGGAAACCAGGAAGCGGTCGACCAGGCGGTTGCGGCCCTGCCGAGACCCCAGTTGACCATTGATCCGAGCGTGTTGCCAAGGCTTGCCGCCGCAACCAGCAGAACGACGGGTTCCGTTCCAAGCGCAATCAGGCCGGAAAGACCAAGTTCGGATTGGGCGGGCAGCAGGGTGGCAGCCAGAAAGGAGACGCCGAACAGGCCCAGCAAGCTGGCACTCATCGGGAACTGCCGGTCTGGGCTTTCTGCATGGCTGAAATGGCTCTGTGCATGAAATCCAGGAACTGCGCCTTTTCCTGTTCCGAAAACCCCTCCAGCGCCTCTCCGTTCTGGGCAATCGCAGACGCGATGGCTTCCTTTTCCAAAACCTTGGCCTTGTCGGTCAGGAATATTTCCTGAACCCGGCCGTCTTCTTCACTCGCCCGGCGGGTGATCAAGCCGTCCCGCTCCATCCGGGCCAGGGTGTTTGCCAGCGTTGCCTGTTCGATATCAAGCAACTGCACGAGTTCCTTTTGCGTGCGTCCTTCCTTTGCCCAAAGGGCGACCAGTGCCGGAAATTGGCCCGGTGAAAGGCCTAGCGGCCGGATGCGGCGATGGAGACCGGCGGCAAACAGCCGTGCCATGTGGTTTGCCAGATACCCGGCGGAGGAATCTTTTTCGAAGGTCATCCCTTGCATATACGATAGATAGCACCCTATATAAATAAACATAGCTTGCTATATAATTAGGAGTTCGAAATGACATCACTCTGGACACGTCGTGCCATTCAACTGGCAGCACTTTCCTTCCTGACCGCCAACCTAGGAGTCTCCGCCATGGCGAGTGAAATCAACACCAACGCCCCGGTAACGCTGATCAATTCCTTCGAAGTTCCCGAAGACCGTCTTGCCGACGCAGTTCGCAGTTGGGAACAGGCGCGCGACTTCCTGAAAGAGCAGCCCGGCTACATCACCACGCGCCTGCACCAGTCCCTGTCTCCGCAGGCAAAGTTCCAGTTGGTCAACATCGCGCTTTGGGAAAGTCCAGATGCGTATCAGGCCGCCATTCAGAAGCTTGGCAAAAGCGGCATCGTCGCCGAATTCAAGGGCATCAGCTTTCATGCCGCACTCTACACCGTCATTCGGGAGGATGAATGATGGCGGCCTTGCCCGTAACCGGAAACAGGCTGCTGCACTGGACGATTGCCGCTCTAACCATCAGCGCGCTGGCTACCGGCTATGCCCTGACGAACAACGAACCGTTTTCGCCCAACCTTCTGAGGACCCATCTGGGACTTGGCTTGTCTGCGGGCCTGCTCGCTCTTGTCCGCACAATCTTTTGGCTGGCAAAGGGGGCCCCTCAACCGGTCTTCGCCGTTCATTCCGGGTTGCAGCAAGCTATCGGCAAGGGCGTCCACGCCGCCTTGCGCCTCGTACCGCTTCTGCTCCTGGTCAGCGGTATCGGCATGATCGTCATATCCGGTAGCCTGGAAAAGATTGCGAATGGAACATTGCCGGGACTTGCGGCTTTCGCCGGATTGCCACCGGCAGGCCTGCACCATGCCGCAGCGCTTTTGCTTGCAGCACTTATCGGACTGCACAGTTTTGCCGCCCTGCGGCACTGGCAAAGACGAAGTTTCACGGCTTGAAAATGGCAATGCAGAAAAGGAAAGGCCCGGCTGCATAAAGCGGCCGGACCTTCGCTCAGGTCTTGGGAAGACCTTTGTCTGAAGTGCCTTAGTTCAGGCGGCTTGCCGGGCCGAGGTCGATCAGTCGGGTTTCACCCGGTGCATCATCGACACCGTCATTGTCGGTGACCAGGATCAGGCGGCCATCGGCCGTGATCGTCAGGCCTTCCGGCTTGTCGAGAACCCAGCCCTTGCCTTCGGCCAGAGCCGGCAGGATATCCATGGCGTAACGCTTCTGAACCACCGGGAGCTCAGATCCGTAGGCAGCCGGGGTCACACCTTCCAGGGAGATCGTGGTGATCTGCTTGATGGCTGCGTCTTCACCACCTTTGTTGTCGCGCTCCAGAATGGCGAATTTGCCGTCGCCCATGGAGACGATTTCCGACAGGCCGACCCAGCCGCCGGCTGCGCTCTTCGGCTTGTCGAGCGGATAGTGAACGAAGCCCCAGGACTTGTCGGCCGGGTTGTATATGGCCAGCTTCACCATGCCCTTCGGGTCGTCTTTCCACTCACGCTGAACGGCGACGGCCACCAGCGTCTTGCCGTCCATTTCGAACTCGGCAACGCCTTCAAAGGAGAAACGCGCGGACTGGGCGTTCAGCTCTTCCGGAAGCGTGATTTCTTCCTGAACCTGACCGTCGGTGCCGACTTTCAGCAGCAGGTGCTGCAGTTCCTTGTCCGGATTGCCTTCGGAAGCCAGCCAGAAGCCGCCATCCTTGGCAACGGAGATGCCTTCCAGGTCCAGTTTTGCCTGCTTGCCACCCTGAACGGTTGCATAGGCAACGATTTTTGCCGGTTTGGAAGAGATGTCCAGCGTGTAGATGCGGGCGTCATCATAGAAGCTGTCGCTGACGGCGTAGAGCTTGTTGCCGTCTTCCGGGTCTGCAGCCAGTGCGGACAGGGCGCCCCAGCCGATCGGCGCGCCTTTTTCCGGGTCGGTTTCGGACACGACCATCGGGTAGGACGGAGCTTCCGCACCGAACTTGTAGAGGGAGACCTGCGCGCGAACGTTGTCTTCCGCACTGTCGACCTCGTTGGCAACCACAAACAGGTCACGGCTCGGGATCGCAAGTGAGCCTTCCGGACCGACGTGTGTCGGCAGGAACTGGACGAATTCCGGCTCGGCGCCGGTGTCCTTGTAGACAGCGACGAAGTTGCCGCGTTCGGAATTGACGAAGATCAGCTTTTCACCGCCGAATTCACCAACCGTCACACCTTCCGGCTCGGTGCCCTTCTTGGACGCGCGCTTGGCCGGATAGTGGCCGTTGGCCATGCCAAGGTGTTCCATCTGGTTGCCGCTGTCGAACAGGACCTCGCCCTTGGTGTTCCAGATGGTGAAGCCGCGCGAACCGCCTTCGTAGTCGCCTTCGTTGGCGGTCACGAAACGCTCGTCGTCGATCCAGGCAACCGCATCCGGCTCACGCTTGACGTTTTCGGTCGAACCGGAGGCATCGCTCATGCGCGCCTTGGAAACCGGAATATTTTCAGCCGAAGCCGTACCGGCGGAGAAATGGCTGACAACTTCACCGGAGGCCAGATCGACCACGGCGATATGGTTGTTTTCCTGCAGCGTGACGACAACCTGGTTCTGGGAGTTGATCGAAACGAACTCCGGTTCCGGATCGGTCGGCGCGACTTCTGCAAGACCCGTCAGGTCGACAATGCGGACCGCGTCGCAGTTGGTCGGCGTGCCGGTTTCGTCCAGATCGAAGATCGCGAGATGGCCGGCCGGCATCTGCGGGATCACGCCGTCGTTCAGATCTTCATCGCGCTCGTTCTCGATGGCGATTGCAACGAATTTGCCGTCCGGAGAGATGGCAACGCTGTCCGGCTGACCCTTGGCGTCGCACTTCGCGGTGATACCAAGACCGTCGAGAGCGATCACGGCCAGATGGCCGGACGCATTGACGTAGTCTTCGGACGTGTTGACGCCGGCATAGGCGAATGTTTCGCCGACGGCGACCGAAGTCGGCTCACCACCAAGCGCGGTGCGGCCCATCGGCTGCAGGTTCAGCGGGTTTGCCGCATTGACGAAAACAATGGCTTCGCCCGGGCTGTCGGTGAAGACGAACGTGCGGCCGTCCTTCGTGGCGTAGATGATTTCGGCAACGGTTTCGGTGGCCTGATCCACGCCTTCCGGCAGGGTCTTGTAGACCGGGAATGTGTTGATACGCTCGAAATACTCTGCCTGTGCTGCCGACACGGCGCCAAGGCCGAACAGGACTGAAAGGCTGACACCTTTTAAAAAGCGCCCACGAAGGTCCGCCATTGCACTCGCTCCCACAAAATATCGGGTTGATGGTGCGCGCAAGCTAGTGGCCCTGATTACAATATCGGTGACAGTTGCATGAAGCTTTCATGACAACACCCAGCAAGCCTTGAATTTGCATTTCGAACACTTACATCATATCAAGGCTGGGCGGTGATCTCCGCCACCTCCATCTTCCAAACTTTCCCGCATTTGTGCCTCCGGCGCATTTTTCATCGGATTTTCCAATGCAGATCGGTTTTGTCCGCTCCGCCATTGTGCTGGGGCTTCTCGCTGCTGTCGGTCCATTTGCCATCGACCTCTATCTGCCCGCCATGCCGGAAATCGTGCAGGCATTGCAGACGGACGACGCTGCGGTTCATATGACCTTCACGGTCTATTTCATCGCTTTCGGGTTAGCCCAGTTGATCTACGGTCCGCTGGCAGACCGGTTTGGACGCAAGCTGCCCGCCTTCCTGGGCCTGATCGTCTTCCTCATCGGATCGGTCATGTGCGCGACCGCGGTCGACGTTTCAGCCCTGACATTCGGCCGTTTCGTGCAGGCCCTTGGTGCCGGCGCGCCGATGGTCATCGTGCGGGCCGTGGTCCGCGACCTCCACACCGGACCAAAAGCGACCAGGCTGATGGCTCTGGTGATGCTGGTCTTCAGCGTTTCGCCGATGCTGGCACCGCTCGCCGGCAGCCTGATCATCCAGTTCGGCAGTTGGCGCCTGATCTTTGTGGCCCTGGGCGTGATTTCCCTTCTCGCCATGCTGCAAATGGCCTTCCTGCTGCCCGAAACGCTACCGGCCGAGCGCCGAGGCAAGATCGACCCGACAGCAATGCTGCGCAGCGCCATCTACCTGATGCGTGACAGCAGGTTCATGGGTCTGACGCTGATCGGTGGCTTCTCGCTGGCGAGTTTCTTCGTCTTCATCGCCGCAGCGCCGCTGGTCTACATGACCCAGTACCAGTTGACGCCGACAGCCTTCAGCCTTGTTTTCGCGCTGAACGCGATCGGCTTCTTTGCGTCTTCCCAGTTTGCCGCCTCGCTTGGTGAGCGCTTCGGCATGGGCAGAGTGGCATTGAGGGCCGTCAGCGGATTTGCGGCAGCCAACGTCCTGCTGGTCATTCTTGTGTGGAGCGGCATCGACGACCTGCCGGTTCTGATGGCGCTCTTCTTCATCGGCAACACCTGCCTCGGCCAGGTCATTGCTCCGGTGATGGTCATGGCGCTGGAAGAACATGGCGAACATGCCGGCATGGCATCCTCCCTTGGGGGCACCTTCCAGATGGTTGCCGGTGGCGTGATGATCCTCGTCTGCAGCCCGTTCTTCGACCGGACAGCTTTGCCATTGGTTGGCGCGGTTGCCGCCTGTGCGCTCATCGCCCTGGTCATCGCACTGCTGACCCTGCGCACGTCGCGCGAAGGCCAGGCAGTCGCCTGACGCGACAACCTTGAAACCAGTCCGCCGGAGAAACGTTACACGCGCTCTTCGGCGGACTGCCCGATTTGATCGAGTTTCTTCTGCAGGGACAAACGGTCAAGCGAAGACATCGGCAGACTCACGAAAACCGAGATCCGGTTGCTGAGCATCCGGAAGGCATCGTTGAATGCGACAGCCCTTTCGCTATCGCTTCCGGAAACGGCTGCGGGATCCGGCAGGCCCCAATGGGCTGACATCGGCTGGCCAGTCCAGACAGGGCAGGTTTCCTTCGCCGCATTGTCACAAACGGTAAAGACGAAATCCATGACCGGGGCATCCGGCGCAGCGAATTCGGCCCAGTCCTTCGAGCGCAGCTCATCCGTCTTGAAATTGAGTTTGCTGAGCAAGGCAAGTGCTTCCGGACGCACCGCTCCAGCCGGTTGTGACCCGGCAGAAAACGCCCTGAAGCGGCCCTGTCCCTCCCGGCTCAGGATCGCCTCCGCCATGATCGACCGGGCGGAATTGCCAGTGCACAGGAAAAGCACGTTGTAGACATCGCCGGACATTTGATCCCCCTCAACCTCAACAGGTCTCTCCGCAGGCGATCGTCTCGATGACCTGCGCACAAAGTTCCGGATGACCACCACAGCAATCGGCCATCAGAAACGTCAGCAACTCGCTTATGCCGTCAAGATCGGCGAAGTAGCGGATCGACCGCCCCTCGCGTTCATTTCGGACCAACCCGGACTGAAGCAGAACAGCAAGGTTCGCCGACATGGTGTTCTGCCGAACGTCCAGAGCCTCGCCGATCTCTCCGGCAGTCATTCCTGCGTCACCAGCCCGGATCAGCAACCGGAAGACTTCCAGTCTGGTTTTCTGGCTGAGCGCCCCAAAGGCGCTCAGCGCATCTTTCATATCCATAATTCATGATATTTCGATTTGTCAGAAACAGGCAAGTCTTTTTCGCAACCAGGCGCAACATCTCGGACACGGCCCGATCTGGCTCGTAACCGTCATTTTCAGCAAGTCGCTTGCAACCGGCCTTCAGAGCTGCTGACCTGCCTGGGAAACCGCGCGGGGCAGATAATGAAAACACTGAAAAATCCTTTCCTCGGCAAAGGCCTTCCCGAGCAAAGCGGGCTTGCGGATGGATCCGTGTCGCAGGACGTCGCCGGAGCAGAGAACCTTTTTCGGAAATGCCCGCGTGCGGATGAAACCCCGCTGCTGATTGCGAATGACCTCGCGGCCGGTCTTGCTATCGGCAACCTTGCCCTCAAGGACGAACGGCAGCGCATGGGCCTTGGCAGCTTCAAGGCACTTGGCGCGGCCTATGCGATTGCCAAACTGGCGGACAGCCGCGTTCGGGGCGGACTTGCCCAGTCTCACGCTTCCGCGCTGACCGGCAGGACCTTTGTCTGTGCGAGCGCCGGGAACCACGGCATGTCCCTTGCGGCAGGCGCTCCGCTGTTTGGGGCCAAGGCTGTCGTCTTCGTTGCCGAAACTGTTCCAAGCGCCTTTGAGGCCCGACTCAAGGCCCGGGGCGCTGATGTTGCCCGGGCCGGAGCCACCTATGAAGACAGCATGGCGGAAGCCCAGAGACGCGCCGACGCCGAAGGCTGGACCTTGCTGCCGGACAGCACCTGGCCGGGCATGACCGCCGCCGGACACGACGTCATGGAGGGCTATCTTGTGATGGCCGCGGAAATTACCCGGCAGATCAAGACACCGCCCACGCATGTCTTCCTGCAGGCGGGTGTCGGCGGACTTGCCGCCGCCTGTGCCGTCGGCGCTCGCCTGACTTGGGGCCGCGATGTAACCATCGTCGTGGTGGAGCCGGAATACGCACCCGCCCTCATGGCCAGCATCGAAGCCGGAAAACCCGTCACGGCGCCCGGCCCGGTGTCGAACATGGGCCGGTTAGACTGCAAGGAACCCTCGCATCTGGCGCTGAAGCACCTGGCCAGCGAAGCCGATTTCTTCGTGACCGTTTCCGACAGCGAGGCGGCGGAAACGGTCGACTGGCTGGGCAACAACGGCATTGCGACGACGCCATCCGGTGCGGGCGGTATCACAGCCGTTCGACATGCAGGTCGCGGGGCATCGACCCTCGGCCTCGGACCGGAAGCCCGGGTGCTCTGCTATCTTTCCGAAGGACCGGAAGATGTCTGAACAGGATTTTCCTGAAGACGAATTTGCCGCGCGCACGCAAGCAGCTCAAAAAGCCATGCATTCCCAGGGCATCGAGGCGCTGTTTTTCACGACCGAAGCCGAAATGCGCTATTTCACCGGGTTCCGGACCCTGTTCTGGCAGAGTCCCACGCGGCCCTGGTTCCTCGTGGTGCCGGTAAACGGCAAGCCGATTGCGGTCATTCCGCAGATCGGCGCGCACCTGATGGCGAGCACCTGGATTGACGATATCCGGGTATTTTCCGCCCCGCACCCCGTCGATGACGGCATCGCCCTGCTCGCGGACACCCTCAAGGGCTTCACGAAAATCGCCATGCCGATGGGGCGCGAAAGCGTGCTTCGCATGCCGCTTCGCGACTTTCAGCGCCTTCGAGATCTCACCAACCACGCTGAATATCTGGACGGAACCGGTGTGATCCAGAGCCTCAGGATGGTGAAATCTGAACGTGAAATTGCTCTCCTGCGCGAGATTTGCGGTATCGGTTCGGAAGCATTTGCCAGGGCACCGGAGCTTTTCCACTCCGGCCAACCGCTCAACGAGGTTTTCCGGTCCTTCCGGATCGAGCTTCTGAAGCAAGGTGCGGACGATGTGCCTTATCTGGTCGGCGGAGCCGGACAGGACGGCTACGGCGATGTCATTTCTCCCCCCTCGGCCCGGCCCCTACAGGAAGGGGACGTCCTGATGCTTGATACGGGTGCCACCAAAAGCGGATATTTCTGCGATTTTGACCGCAACTTTGCGATCGGCCAGGCGAGTGATGCCGTCAGATCCGCCCATGAAACACTTGTCCGGGCCGTTGAGGCAGCTGCCGAAATTGCCCGCCCGGGCCGTACCTGTGCCGATCTATTCCAGGCCATGGCCAAGGTGCTGGACCAGGGCGAAGGTGACGTCGGCCGGCTCGGCCACGGACTTGGCATGCAGCTTACCGAAGCACCCAGCCTGACCGGCTTCGACGAGACCCCACTTCGAGAAAACATGGTGCTGACACTGGAGCCGAGCCTTGCTCTCGGCCCCGGCAGGATGATGGTTCACGAGGAAAACATCGTCATTAGAGACGGGTCGCCCGAATTCCTGACCGTGCCGGCAGGGCCTGACATTCCTGTTATCACCTGCTAGAACACCTGGAACCGCGGCATGAAACTTTCCTTCGACTGCGACAGGGGATCGGCAACCAAAGCGGCTTTCGGCCTGATCTTGCTGTCGGTTGACGAAACCATCGAGAGCGAGTTTCGGCCCCTCTTTGATCAGGAAGGCGTCTCGCTGCTTCACGCCAGAATCGAGAGCGCTTCCGAAGTCACCTCCGAAAAACTCATGCAGATGAAGGCCCGGCTGACGCACACCGCAGCCCTCTTGCCGGGAACGCGACCACTCGACGTCATTGCCTATGCCTGCACGTCCGGCGCAACGGTGATCGGATCGGATCAGGTCGCCAGTGCGATCCAGGCAACTCATCCTGGCGCACGCGTGACCGACCCCGCCCGCGCAGTCGTTGCAGCCCTGGCACACCTTGGTGTCTCACGGATCGCCATCGTCTCGCCCTATGTGGAGGAAGTCTCCGACGCACTCTGCCGTCTCCTGGAAGAAAACGGCATAACGCCCTTGAGTGTCGGCTCTTTCGGGCAAGCGGAAGAAGCCGTGGTTGCAAGGATCAGCCTGCAGTCCGTGGAAGAGGCAATCTGCGAGGTTGGCAAGGATCCGGAGATAGAAGCCGTCTTTGCCTCCTGCACCAACTTGCGCACGATGCCTGTCATTGAAGCCTGCGAGAAACGTCTTTCCAAACCCGTCATCAGCTCCAACCTGGCGCTCGCATGGCACATGATGCATCTGGCGGACCTGCCGACGGCGGACCGTGGACCGGGACGGCTCTTTGCCACCTGACCTGCAAAAAACGAACACATCCACGCCAGTACACAAGGCTGGCGAAGGTCTTCTTTCGGTGAAATTGCCGAGGCTGCTGCTATTCGACTGTTCCCGAACGGCATCAATTCGTTCACTTAGCTGGCAACACCTGTCTATTCCTTGTTGACTCGCGGGGATTTCCGGGCAAAAACACCGCCGTCTCAAGTTTTGACGATTGCGAGCCCCGATGACCCGGCTGAAAGCCGACATTCTGGATATGATGTCCCAGGCCCTTGCCAGCGCTACCTTCATGCGCGGCGAGCCCCGGACGGCTGCCGCAACCGCTCTTAAACGCACTACCAAGACCACCAAGACCACCGCTTGACGGTGCCGCTCATCCCGCCTCCCCGGGGATGGGAGGCGCCGGGAGCCGGCCACGCCCATCCAGAACCGGGCGGCTGGCGAAGCGGGGAGACGGACAAGGACTAGTCAAAGATGGGTTTCAAGATCGCAATTGCAGGCGCTACCGGCAATGTCGGACGCGAGATGCTGGACATTCTCGCTGAGCGCGGCTTTCCGGCAGACGAAGTCGTCGCCCTCGCTTCCCGCCGTTCCCAGGGCACCGAAGTCTCCTTCGGCGACAAGACGCTGAAGGTTCAGGCCATGGAGAACTACGATTTCTCCGACACCGACATCTGCCTGATGTCCGCCGGTGGCACCGTTTCCAAGGAATGGTCGCCGAAGATCGCTGCCAAGGGCTGCATTGTCATCGATAACTCTTCCGCATGGCGCTACGACGCGGATGTGCCGCTGATCGTGCCGGAAGTGAATGCCGTTGCCGTTGCCGGTTTCACGAAAAAGAACATCATTGCCAATCCGAACTGCTCCACCGCCCAGCTGGTCGTGGCGCTGAAGCCGCTGCATGATCACGCAAAGATCAAGCGCGTCGTCGTTTCCACCTACCAGTCGGTTTCCGGCGGCGGCAAGGAAGCGATGGAAGAGCTGTTCAACCAGACCCGTGCGGTTTTCGTGAACGATCCGATAGAGCCGAGCAAGTTCACCAAGCGCATCGCCTTCAACGTGATCCCGCACATCGACAGCTTCATGGAAGACGGCTACACCAAGGAAGAATGGAAGGTGTTGGCGGAAACCAAGAAGATGCTCGATCCGGCCATCAAGGTGACCTGCACCGCCGTTCGCGTACCGGTGTTCATCGGCCATTCGGAAAGCGTCAACATCGAGTTCGAAAACGAGATCACCGCTGAAGAAGCCCGCAACATCCTGCGCGAAGCTCCGGGATGCCTCGTCATCGACAAGCAGGAAGATGGCGGCTACATCACGCCATACGAAAGTGCCGGCGAAGATGCGACCTACATCTCCCGCATCCGCGAGGACGCGACCGTTGAAAACGGCCTCAACATCTGGGTCGTTTCCGACAACCTGCGCAAGGGCGCGGCGCTCAACGCCGTCCAGATCGCCGAGGTTCTCGTGAACCGCGGCCTGATCACGCCGAAAAAGGCAGCAGCCTGATCGACAGTTCAAACGGGCGCCTCTGGCGCCCGTTTTCTTGTGGCCTGCCGGCTGCTATCCGGTCGACGGCACTGCGAAGGTCCTGAAGCGGGAACCGCGTTCCCGACACGTACCAAGCAGCCCCCCGAGCCATCGATCCAGGCCCCGGATTTCCTCTGTGCGGGGAAGCTCGATGCGCTATGTCGAGCGTTGAAGCGACAACACCCAGCTCAGCGCCACAAACCCGAACATTGCCGGCGACCGACAGGTTTTGATGTTGACAGGCTGCGAAAACAGCATCACCTCTGTCATCCCCTATTCCCGGCGTTCGCAAAGGCCGCCAACGAGTTTTCTCCCATGCCCTCTGAATTTGACGGGTCGTTCACCGACTTCCTTGAAAGCACCCCCGGCGGACGCTTCACCGACTGGCTGGCAGCTTGCGCAGAGCCCTACTGGAGCGATGCGACCAGCCACCCCTTCACTGTTGCGATCGGCGACGGCACCATGCCGGAGGAAGCCTATGCGCGTTATCTGATCGAGGATTACACCTTCGTCACGGATCTCGCTTCCACTCTGGGATATCTCGTCGCCAAAGCCCCCGGAATGCCTGCCAAGTCGCGGCTCTCCGGTTTCCTAGCTCTGCTGACCTCGGAGGAAAACGACTACTTTCTGCGTTCATTCGAGGCGCTCGGCGTGGAACCGCAAGTTTACGAGACCGCAGCACAGGGCCCTGTGACCCGCGCTTTCTCGCAGCTCCTGCTAAAATCGTCCGGACAAGGCAGTTACGCCGAAGGGCTTGCATGCCTTCTCTGCGCGGAATGGTGTTATCTCACCTGGGGCCAGCGCGAAGCGGGAAAACCGCGCCCGGATGCGTTTTATCTCGCCGAATGGATTGACCTGCATGCCGTGCCTGGCTTCGAGGCCTTCGTGACCTGGATCCGGGCGGAAATGGACCGGATCGGCCCCACTCTGCCGGAACCCGAGCAAGCCCGCGTTGCGGGCCTTTTCCGCCAGATGAGCAAACTGGAAGTCGCCTTCTTCGAAGCCGCCTGGACCGGCAAAGTGCCCGGTCCGGAGGACGATCTGTTACGGACCTGACCCGATGTTTCTCTATGAAGCCGCAGCCCTCGGCGCGGCTGCCCTGTGGGCACTGACGGGCCTGCTGTCCACCGGCCCCGCTCAGCATCTCGGCGCGATTGCCTTCAACTGTACCCGCATGGTGCTTGTGGCATTGATGCTGTGTGCCTGGGTGTTCCTGACCACGGGGTGGAGCTCCATCGGCGACGCGCAGATGCTGCCTCTTGTCCTGTCCGGTTTCGTCGGCATCTTTCTTGGCGACACCGCGCTTTTCCTGACGTTGAACCGCATGGGTCCACGCCGGACCGCAATGCTGTTCTCTCTGAATGCCCCCATGTCGGCGATCCTCGGCTGGCTGCTCTTGAACGAAGACCTCAGCCCCACGCAGATGGTCGGTATCGGCCTTACCTTTCTGGGGGTCCTGCTGGCCATCCGTTTCGGCAAGCGCAAATCCCAGCTTCACAAATGGGAAAACATCAAGGGTCCGGTGTGGATTGGCGTGCTTCTCGGCCTTGCCGCGGCACTGTCCCAGTCAGTCGGCTCCCTCATTGCCCGTCCGATCATGGAAACCGGCGCTGACCCGGTCGCAGCCTCCAGCATACGCGTCGGCGTTGCAGCTGTGGGGCTGCTGCTTCTGACACGCCTTCCGGTCAGCTGGGTCAAGCCGGCAGGAAACTTTACGCTTCCTGTCGTCGGCCTGATCGCCATTTCCGGCTTGCTCGGCATGGGTCTCGGCATGACGCTGATCCTGTTCGCGCTGTCCGGCGGAGAAGTCGGTATCATCGCAACCCTGTCGGCAACGACACCCGTCCTCATGCTACCGATGATGTGGTGGCGAACCGGGGAAGCACCGGCACTCGGCGCCTGGGTAGGCGCGGCAGGCGTTGTGGCAGGCAGTGCGCTGCTCTTTGCCAGCTAGGCAAAAGGAAGTTGGCAGATCGGAACAATGGATCTACAAGTGTGAGAGGAATATGGGAGCCGGATTCGAACCGGTACTTTGCAGCGGGCTGCAAGCGGGTAGTTCCGACCTCACCCGGCTCCCTAACGCCAGTATCGATAGTTTAAAAAACACCCGAAACGAATTTCGAGGACCGACCGCCCCTCGAGTAAGCAACCGGCAAAAACACAGCTGACACCAAACAAGACGTTCCAGCTTAAACAGCCATACCGCCCCGACGCAGCCAGGAAGATCTTATGCCCCTACGGCATATCTCCTATTCCCCATCTGGGGAATATATCGGTACTTTTTTCGAAAAATTTACTTAAACCCGTTTCTCAACCTCGCCTGAATTACTACTACTGGGTGTATTTTTGCAACAAACACCTCAATGACAGGAACAGGCGTCAGCATCGATTTACAGCCAAGCAGCGCCATTCGGCCGCCAAAACCGAACGGTAATGAGCGCAAATCAACGCAAACTGGCTGCCTGTTCGTCGGGGCGCGAACCATCCGAAATCACATTTATGCCATCTGCGGGACATCCATCTTGCGCTACGTCCATGTCCGGCATGTCGCTTAGACTTTGGCGCAGGATCGGCGCCAGGTGATCGACAAAGCGGCGCACCTTCGCCGTCACCAGTCGGTTTGAAGGATAGACGGCATAAATGCCGCTTTCAGGTAGCGTCCAGTCCCGCATCACCCTGACCAGGACCCCCTCATTCAGCTCAGTGGCAACCGCCCAACGGGGGAGTGCCGCCAGGCCGATACCCGACACGACCGCTGCCCGTAGCGATGCCGTGCTGTTGCAAATCATCACGGGAGACAGTGAAACGGTGTGCTTCTGTGGCGACAAGAACGGCCAGTCCCGTGCCCAGTAGAGCGCAGCGAACCCGATGCACTTGTGGTCCGGAATGTCGACGGGATGTTGCGGCACCCCATGCCTTGCGATGTAGTCCGGTGCGGCACAGACGAGGATCTCCGACATGCCGAGTTTACGGACAATTGTCGCAGGCTCCGGTTCACGCACGATCCTTATCGACAGGTCGAGACGCTGCTCAACGAGGTTGACCATGCGCATGTCTTCGACGATTTCTGCTGTCACTTGCGGATTCTCTGCAAGAAAAGACCCGAGTGCCGGAATGATAAATCGGTCAGCAAAAGCTTCAGGCGCACCGATCCGCATATGGCCAACTGGAGTTTCCTGATACGCCATCACTTCAGTTACGCCTGCGTGTGCCTCTTCCAGTGCACGGGTACAGCGCTGGTAGAAGATCACACCGGCTTCGGTTGGTGAAACGTGACGGGTGGTCCGGTCGAGAAGGCGTACCCCCAGACGTTTTTCCAGGGCAATGACACATTCGCTGACACGGGATTTGGACAAGCCGAGCTGCTCGGCAGCCCGGGTAATGTTTCCGGCTTCAACCACCCGGGCGAAGATCTCGATTGCATCAAAGAGTGCCATGCGAACGTCCTGTGAAACCGGACAATCTGTCCGGAGTATCGCCACTTCCGCAATTTCGGGAAAGTCGTATTTTTTGCCCTCGCCGCAGTTTGCGGCTTGAGGAGACCCATTATGACAGCAATTTTTAATGCAGCCGCAATCGCGGCGCACCGGGACGCTTGCGAAAACGAAATACTCGGCTTCCGCCGCTTAAGGGTGCGGAGTGCCGATACCGGCGGACGGCTTGGATTTTTTGAGGAAATCGTTCCGCCCGGAGAAGGTGTCCCCCTGCACATCCATCACAAGGAAGACGAGATGTTCAATGTCCGCGAAGGTCATTTCCGCATCTGGTGCGCCGATGAAGTCTTCGACGTCCATCCAGGTGATGTCGTCGTCCTGCCGCGCGGTGTCCCGCATGCGTTTCGCAATGTCGGCGATGTCGAGGGCTGGCTCGATGTGACCGTTACGCCCGGCGGGTTCGAAACAATGTTCGCACGCGCTGCCGAAGCCGGCACTGAAGGTGCAGAACGTTTCATGGAACTTGCTCCCGACTACGGCCTGGAAATGCTTCCAGGTCAGGCTGCGGCTTAGGAGGCGGCAATGATCTGCTTGGTCTTCCAGAGAACCATTCTGGCTTTTGCCGTGCTCGCGGCCTTTTCAGGATCCGCGTCCGCGGATGAGAACAAGGCTTCACGTGGAGCCTATCTTGCCCGGATCATGGCTTGCGCCGATTGTCACAGCCCGCGCGGACCGAACGGCGCGCCGATGCCCGAAGCCGGGCTCATCGGCGGCAATGTCGGCTTTGAAATTCCGCAGGCAGGTATTGTCTGGGGCCCGAACCTCACGCCCGCCAATGGCGGTGCGGGATCCTGGAGTACGGAAGAAATCGTAACGGCCCTGACGACCGGCGTTCGACCAGACGGACGGTTGCTCATTCCCGTTATGCCCTGGCCTGCCTACGCCGGACTGACCACACAGGACGCCGAAGCTCTTGCGAGCTACCTGCAGTCCCTGACACCGGATGACAATCCCGTTCCAGGGTTGATTGCGCCGGGGGAAAACGCCCCTGCCCCCTATTTCACGATAAAGTTTCCAGGATAGGGCACGACGATGCCGTTGGCCTGACGGCCAACGGCGCCTGGAAGCCGAATTCGGGCTATCCTCCAATCGACTGCCCGTTAACGTGCCTGCCGACGCCACCTTTCGGCATAAGGCAGGGCAAAAAGGTAAAGTCCCGATACCAGCAAGAAGATCAATGGCACCAACGCCAGTAAACCGATCCAGAGTGCCGGCTCGGACTGCCCCATGGCAGCCAGATTGACAACCACGGCCAGCGTAAAGGCTATGGACAGCCAGCGGTGCAGCTGACGGATGATCTTGTTCCAATTCATGGTTTGCTCCTGGTGATCACGACGCAAGATCCCGTCTGCCGGAAAGATCCGTCAGCAAAGGGTTCTTGAGAGTTGGAGGTGTGCGCTCAGGCCGCCGCGCGGCGGACTGTCAGACTTTGGCTGATTTCCTGCGCGATTTCCTGGCGGCCGAGGCAGCGGCATTCTGCTCGGCGGCTGCACAAACGAGGGCTTTCAGCGCCGCTTCATCGATGTCTGCATCCTCGAACAGGTCGATTGCCCGGCGCACGTTGCCGTCCAGGCTGGAATTGAAGAGACCAGCCGGATCATCAAGTGACGCGCCTTTTGCGAACGTCAGCTTCACGGCTTTCTTGTAAGTCTCGCCGGTGCAGATGATGCCGTCCTTTTCCCAGACGGGAACACCGCGCCATTTCCAGGCTTCCTCGACTTCGGGAACCGCATCGTGAATGAGGGCGCGCATCCGCGCCAGTGTGCGTCCACGCCAGTCGTCAAGTTCTGCGATCCTGGCGTCAATCTGCTGCGCGGGGGACATTTGATTGTCCATGGTCGTCTTCCTTGCGGTTATCAGGCGTCTTTGCCGGCATCGTCCAGCCGCGCAACAACGCTTTCCAGCGCTTCCATGAAGCGGGGCCAGGCGGCGCTTGCACCGCGATAGTAGGGCAGCTGTTCCTGCGTGAAGCCGATTTGCTCCATACGCAGAAGGGTGCCGTTATCCGTCGGGGTCAATGTCCAGGTCACGGTGCTTCGAAGATCCTTGGTGTTCCAGCTGTAGGCCAGCGCTTTATGCGGCTCGATCGACTGGACTTCGCAATCGACCATTCCCCAGTCGGCACTCAGGTCGAAGCGGTGGCCGACAACCGGTTTGAAGGCATTTTTCATGAGCCATTCCTCGATCAGGTGGGGCTGGGTCAACGCGCGCCAGATCTTTTCCGCGGGAAAGGGAATTTCCCGTTCCACGACAACAGCAAGGGTATCTTCGTCCGAGAAACTCATTGGTCCATTCTTCTCAAAAGGTCTTCCAGATCGTCGAACCGGCGTTCCCAGAACACGTTCATGCGCTGAGTCCAGTCGACCAGTGGTGCGAGCGCTCCGGGCCTGGCGCTATAGTGCGACTGCCTGCCCTCCTGGCGGTCCGTGACAAGCCCGGCCTCCTTCAGGACGCCAAGATGTTTGGAAACTGCGGGCTGGGAGACACCGGCCTGGTCGGTCAACACCCGCACCGTCAGCTCGCCCTCTCGGCAAAGCCGCTCGAACAACGCCCGCCGGGTCGGGTCTGCCAGCGTCCGAAACAGAAGGTCAGGTGTTGGCTCACTCAAATTCATAACTCCACGGTTATTGATTTGATTGATAACCTCGAAGTTATGAATGAGTCAAGGCACAATTCAGACCTGCACCGCTTCCCGCTTGCGCGCAAGTGACGGCAGGCAGACGGTGCGGCCATCGGCGAACTGTTCGATCCGCACATCGACACCATAGACTTTGCAAAGAGCAGCGCTTGTCAGCACTTCCTTTGGAGGGCCATCCGTCTTGATGCGACCATCGTGAAGCAAGGCCACCCTGGTTCCGATTGCAAAGGCGTGATCAGGGTCGTGGGTCGACAGGACAACAGTCAGGCCGTCCGCCGCAAGACCCGCAACTTCGGAAAGCACCAGTGCCTGATTCCCGAAATCGAGACTGGCTGTCGGCTCATCCATCACGAGGACACGTGTTTCCTGCGCAAGTGCCCTGGCGATCAGCACCAGTTGCCTCTGTCCACCGGAAAGCCGCGTATAGTCTGCACCGGCGAGTTCCCCGATACCGAGCCTTTCCAGCGCCGCCAACGCGACGTCCCTGTCACGCGGGCCGGGCTGCTGAAAGGCACGCAGTTTTGCGGTTCGGCCCATCAACACGACTTCCAGAACCGGAAAAGCAAAGGGCGCGGCGTGTGCCTGTGGAACGTAGGCGATCCGCGTCGCGATATCCGCACGGGACAGCGACTTCAGCGGCCGTCCTTCCACCAGCACCGTGCCGCCACGCGCCGGCAGCAGCCCCAGAAGCGTCTTGAAAAGAGTGGTCTTGCCGGACCCGTTGGGCCCAAGCAGGCAATAGACGTCGCCAGAGGAAGCGGTCAGGTTCAACTCGCTCCCGACATCGTGGCCCGGATAGCCGATGGACAGGTTTTCAGCCCTGAGCTTCACGCCCATGCCCGCCTCCCTCTGGCAAGCAGCCACAGGAAAAATGGCGCACCGACAACGGCGGTCAGAATACCGAGCGGGACTTCTGTTCCCGAGAGCGTGCGTGCCAGCGTGTCGACTGCAAGAAGGTATCCCGCACCAAGCAAGGCTGCTGCCGGCAACAGGCGCCCGAAACCAGGGCCAACAATCATTCGGGCGATATGCGGAATCACCAGCCCCACCCAGCCCACGACACCGGCAATGGCGACGACGCTTGCGGTGATCAAGGTCGCGCAGAAAATGACAACAAGCCGCAGTCGACCGGCCTCCACTCCAAGCGCCTTCGCTTCTTCATCCCCCAGAGACAGGACGTTGATCCGCCAGCGCAACAGGAACAGCGGGACAAGCCCGAACAGAACTGCAGGTACCGCCGGCAGGATATCGCCGGCCTTCACCCCTGCCAGACTGCCCAGCAGCCAGAAGGTGATCGCCGGAAGCTGGTCATAAGGATCTGCCAGCACTTTCAGCAAGGATGTCGCCGCCCCCGCCAGAGCACCGACGACGACGCCTGCAAGCACAAGGACAAGCGTGCTGTCTCCACCGCGCACCGTCGCGGCAACAAAACCGACGAGAGCAACAGCGGCAAGACCGCCAGCAAAACCCATCAGCTGGATTGCCGCGACAGGAAGCGACAGGAAGATGCCAAGCACGGCCCCGAGCCCCGCGCCGGCAGAAACACCGAGAATATCCGGTGACACCAGCGGATTGCGGAAAAGGGTCTGGTAACATGCACCGGCGGCAGCAAGCGAAGCGCCGACCAGCAGCGCGGCAACCACCCTTGGCAGACGGATCGACAGCAGCACCGTGTCCTGCGTTCCCGAAGGCTGTGCGCCGGATACGACGCGCGCCAGCACACCGACGGCCTCGGACGGCGTAAGCGGAAACGGACCGATCAGAAGAGCCGCGAAACTGCCAAGAACAAGCGCGAGGCCGAGCCATACGAACAAGCCGGAACGCGCGAAAGAAGTAGATTTGCCGGTCAGGGAGCCCGCCCCTTTGCCCATTCCAGCAGAGTGTCGAGCTCTGCTTCACTCAGGTCCACATGATACCACAACTTATAGAAGTCGGCGGTTTCCTGACGCAGCTCCCCATCCCAGAGTTCGGGATAGAATAGGCCTGCAAGCCATTTCAAACCCATCATCCGATTGACGGACGGCGGCCTGTCGATCCAGCCGAAAGGGGCCGTTGGCGACAGGAAAACCCGGCCGTCACGTACCGCGGCAATGCCTTGCCACAGGGGATCCTGCCAGACAGCTTCATAGAAGCTACGGTCCCACGTCACGATTGTGTCCGGGTTGGCAACGATAATCTGCTCGGGACTTGCCTGCACCAGTCCGTATTGCCCGGGCACATCGGCAACGTTGCGTCCACCGGCCTTTTCGATGATTTCGGTGTTGATCGAGCCTTTCAGGCCTGTTTCAAGTCCATCCGCCCCACGGGCGAGGTAGACACGCGGCCTGTCCGCCTCGGGTACGGCACCGAGTGCCGACGTCAGTGCGGTGAAGGTTGCCTCGACATCTGCAGCCAGAAGATCTCCACGCTCCGGAACGCCAAGCGCCTCGCCCACAAGACGCAACGCGCCGGCGGTTTCATCGAACCGGCCGTTGACCAGAAGATAGGGAATCCCCGTCTGTTCCTGCACACGGTCGGCAAGATCGATATAGGTATCGCGGACGGACCCGAAATCGATGATCAGATCGGGTTTCAGGGCAAGAACCCGCTCCAGGTTTGCCTCCCCGCCGCGTCCGGTCAGCCGGCCGGTCTCGGGCAGGTCCCGAAAGGCTTCGGCGATAAATGGCTTCTCGTAGTCCCGCAGCGCTCTCGGCCAGCCGAGCAGCGCTTCCGGTTTGAGCGCGTAGACGAGAATGGACGCCGGAGGCCCGGCAGCAAACACCCGGGTCACTGTATCCGGGATCTCGACCGTACGACCCGCGGAATCGGTAACGCTTCGCGCCAGGACGGACGTCCCCGAAATGCAAAGCAGGAAAAGGCAAATGGCGGCCAGGCGCGTCATGTTTCCTCCAGCATTCTTGTAACTGACCGGGGGTTTCTTTTCATTTCAGTTCAGCTTCAGGAAAGCGACAAGACAGAAACTCCATCGGTACAGAGATGGATCATGCGGAGAAAATACACAAAAACAACATAAACTGCAGCTCTTTCACGGATCTATGAAACGCTCACTAAACTGTGATTATCACTGCTATTTTTACGCGAATTTTCTTTCATTCTTAATTTACGCAAATCGACAAAGATGATCCCAATTATGACCTTGGGGGAAATGATGAAGAAGTTCTTGTCCCGATTAAGCGTGACTTCGACGCTCGCAATTATTTCTGCCAGCGTGCTTGGAATATCGATGATTGTTGTGGGCTTTATCCTGTATCAGGTCGCTCTTGGTCAGGCGCAGGACCGTGCCCAGGTCAAACAGGAAATCAACCTTCGCGTGGCCGCGACGCTGTTTCAGGACCGCATCGACGGTGCAAAGGTCACCTGGGACGCGAACAGCAACGTCAAGCGGATCGAACTGGCCGAAATGCCAGTGTTCGAAAATCATGACATGATTGACGCCGTCGGGCGCATGACAGGTGAAACCGCGACTGTTTTTGCCTGGGATCCGGAAACGAAGGATTTCTGGCGCAAGACCACCAACATCATCAAGGGTGACGGCAAGCGTGCCGTCGGAACCCAACTCGGCCAGAACGGCGCGGTTTATCCTGTCGTTACCCAGGGCAAGACCTTTCACGGGCAGGCCACCATTCTCGGCAAGGACTACTTCACTGTTTACCAGCCGATCTTCTCATCCAAGGGCGATATTCTCGGCATCCTTTATGCCGGCGTGGAAAAGGCCGCAGTCGAAGCCAACGCATGGGAACTGACCAGCCGCTACGCGATGCTGGTGCTGCCGGTCGTCGCCGTTTCGGTGGTCCTTCTGATCCTCGCAATTCGCCGCCAGCTGCGTCCGATTACACGCCTTGCGGCAATCACGGACCAGATTGCGCAGGACAATCTCGCAGACGAAGTCCCCTTCAAGGAACGCTCCGACCAGATCGGCACGCTTGCCCAGGCCGTCAGCACCCTGCGTGACAGGGCCGTCGAGCGGATCGAACTGACCGAGCACCAGCGCACGTCCGAAGCCGCTGCGATCGACCGCCAGAACCGTGTTCAGGGTCTGATCGAAACCTTCCGGACCAATGTCTCCAACGTGCTCAACTCGGTCAACGAAACCGTTCATGGCCTGGAAGGCACTGCGGGACACCTCTCCGACCTGTCCGGCCAGAGCGCCTCAAGCGCGACGGAAACCCTGAACTCTGCCGATGAAGCAACATCGAGCGTTCAAACCGTGGCCAGTGCCGCGGAAGAACTCTCTGCGTCCATCAGCGAAATTTCCCGCCAGGTGGCCCAGACGACGGAAGTTGTTGGCCGGGCAACCGAAGGCACCCGCATGACCAACGAAAAGGTGGAAGGCCTTGCAGCCTCCGCCTCCAAGATCGGCGAAGTGGTAACGCTCATCCAGGCGATTGCCGAGCAGACCAACCTGCTGGCCCTCAACGCCACCATCGAAGCGGCACGCGCCGGGGAAGCCGGCAAGGGCTTCGCGGTCGTCGCAGCGGAAGTGAAGGAACTGGCCACCCAGACCTCCAAGGCGACCGAGGAAATCAGCGCCCAGATCACCGCCATTCAGGATGCGACCAAGGACTCGGTCGGTGCGATCGCGGAAATCACCAAGATCATGGAAGAGGTGAATTCCTACACCAGCACCATCGCGGCAGCCGTGAGCCAGCAGGGCTCGGCCACCGGCGAGATTTCGCAGAACGCCCAGAATGCCGCCGAAGGCACCACCTTCGTGTCGTCCTGCATGTCCGACCTTTCCAGTGCGGTCAATCAGACGTCACAGGCTTCCCAATCGGTTCTGGACGCATCGGAAATGCTGTCCTCGCGCACGGAAGAGCTGAAACAGGAAGTGGAAACATTCCTGAACGGTGTGGCAGCCGCCTGAGGCAACCAACCATCGACAATTTATCTTGTCAGGAAGGCGCGGACATCGTCCGCGCCTTTTTCGTTTTCGGCATCCTGTATTCGCTCAGAACTCTCCCGACATCAGAGCCCTGCGTCGCGGCAATCAGCCTCCAACCACGTTCATCCAGAGACCGCACAGGCCAGCTCGCCCGGCACGTTGGTGAGCGCAGGAAACGTCGAGCACCTGAAAAGGCGAGACTTTCAGCCCTGCAACCGTCACGCAGCACTTTTCGCGTAGCCAAAACTTTGCTGCACTGCACTCGATTATTCACCAAGTGCCTTTAACGTTTACAGGCAGGCCAATTCACACAGGCGGTTAAAGGGAAGTGTCCGAAGCAAAAATTACTCAGCATCCTGCGTATTTTTACTTGGCAGATTTACTAAACCTTTTTTAGGTTTTTTCTACAATCCTTGATTTCAACCAAAATTGTTTCAGATGCCAATTGATCATGGTTCAAATTTTAGTTGCGGCAGTGGATTTCGGAAATTTTCCATCGCGTTTCGCCAGAATCGCGACCCTCTACCCGACAAAACGAATTGCCTTCTCCCGCCCCAACCTGAGGGACATCAAGCCCCGCTCGCTGCTTCTTGTCGACTTTCTGGACCTTGGCACTGACCACATCAAAATACTTCGAGATTTTTCGAGAAGCGGCCAATCCGTGCCGGCGCTCGGCATCGTTGACACAAAAAGCAGACAGAGCGTGCTGCAGGCGCGCGAGCTTGGCTTCTACAATCTGATAGATCGCGAGGAAAAATTCGCGACACTGTTCGAAAAAATACGCGAAGTGGTGGGCGACTATTCCAAACCGACGCTGCCCAGCCGGTACTCGGAGAAAATCGTCAAGTCGGTTGAAACCACCAGCATGGGCTTGAACCTGATGTCGGCCGCAGCCCTTTCCGGCGCTCCCCTGCCCATGCAATTCCTGGCTACCAACGCCCAGGACATCACCTCGGTCATCATGACGGACGGTCTCGACAGTTGGTTGAGTGCGGTTCAATGCCACCACAGCCACACCTTCTGCCACACGATGATGGTCGCCGGGCACACCGTTTCGTTTTCGCGTGCACTCGGCCATTCCGAAGCGGAGCAGACAATTCTCGGCCTGGGTGCACTGGTGCACGACCTGGGCAAGGTCAAGATCCCGCTTTCCATCCTGGACAAGCCTGGCAGGCTGACCCTGGAAGAACGTGAGCTTGTCAACAAACATCCGCTCTTTAGCCGGGAGATGCTGGCAACGCGCCAGGAAGTTCCAAAGCAGGTTGTCGAGATGGCGCTGTGTCACCATGAGTTTCTGGACGGAACCGGGTATCCGGATGGCCTCAAGGGCAATCAGATCTCGCAAAGGGTCAGGCTTCTGACGATCAGCGACATCTATTCCGCCCTCACCGAAAAACGAGCCTACAAGGACAGCCTCAGTCCGCGCCAGGCCTTTGCGATCATGTTCGAGATGAAGGGCAAGCTCGACATGGACCTGTTGCGAAAATTTAGAACCCAGGTGCTGAGCTCGGAATTCGGCCGTGTCCGGCGGCAGGCCAGGGCCTGAGACCTGGGAAAACACCCCAAGGCTGCAGCGCTAAATTCGACACCGCCCCAGGATTGCGCGATCACCTATTTGTGTTGTCAAAAATAGCTATATCGTCCGACTAGAAAGGGTCATTGAAACTCTTTCTTCAGTTTCCCCTACGACAACATCTCCCCCTACAGAGGCAAAAACCGGGAGTAAACAAGGTGCTGTTTTCAGGGTCGAACATGTGGAAAGCCGCCTTCGATGCGCTCAATCGTTCGCAGGCCATCATCGAGTTTACCCCCGAAGGCACGATCCTGACTGCCAATCCCAATTTCCTGAAAGCGATGGGCTACGCCCTCAATGAAGTTCAGGGAAAACCTCACAGCATGTTTGTCGACCCCGCCTACGCGGCATCGGCAGAATACAAGGCCTTCTGGAAAAAGCTGGCGCAAGGCGAATTTCAGACCGCCGAATATCTGCGCTACGGCAAGGGTGGCCGAGAAGTCTGGATCCAGGCTTCGTACAACCCGATCCTCAACACCGCCGGCAAGGTGGTCAAGGTAGTCAAGATCGCCTCGGACATCACCGAGCGCAAGCAGAAGAGCGCCGATTTTGAAGGTCAGGTTGAAGCGATGAACCGGTCGCAGGCCGTGATCCATTTCGACCTCGACGGCACGATCCTCGACGCAAACGAAAATTTCCTGTCCGCGATGGGTTACTCCCTCGATGAAATCAAGGGCCGTAAACACAGCATGTTCGTCGAAAAGGACCATGCGGCGAGCACGGAGTACCGGCAGTTCTGGAAGAATCTCGCCGAAGGCAAATTTCAGGCGGGTGAGTTCAAGCGCATCGGCAAGGGTGGGCGCGAAGTCTGGATCCAGGCAACCTACAATCCGATATTCGATTCCGCCGGTCGTCCCTTCAAGGTCGTGAAGTTCGCGACTGACCGCACTCCGCAAGTCGTCGAAAGACGTCGCCGCGCGACCGTTCAACAGGGCATCGACCAGGATCTTTCCGAAATCGCCACGGCCATTTCCAACACGACGGAACAGGCAACAACTTCCGCATCAGCGTCCGAACAGACCTATTCCAGCGTGCAGACAGTTGCCGCAGCGGCAGAAGAACTCGTTGCCTCGATTCAGGAAATCAGCCGCCAGGTCCAGACCGCGCTTGAAGTTTCGCAAAGCGCTGCGACCGAGGCCGAGCGGTCCAGTGACATCATGAGCGGGCTGTCTGAGGATGCAAAGACGATCGGTTCGGTAATCGAACTGATCGACGGCATTGCCGACCAGACCAATCTCCTGGCCCTGAACGCGACCATCGAGGCCGCAAGAGCTGGCGAAGCCGGCAAGGGCTTTGCCGTTGTTGCCTCCGAAGTGAAGAGCCTCGCCGCGCAGACAAGCAAGGCAACCGAAGAGATCTCCAACCAGATCGGCTCCATGCAGGAGACGACCGGTCAGGCAGTCGCCGCAATCGAGTCGATCCTTGCTGTCATCAAGAATGTCGGAGACATCGCCGCCAGCATCGCATCCTCGGTCGAGGAGCAGTCGGCGGTTACGAATGACATATCCTCCAACATGCATTCGGCCGCCCAGGGCGTGGAACGGATCACCTCCAACATGCAGTCGATCTCCTCGGCAACTGCCCAGATAGACGCCGCGACCAAGAACGTTAAGCAGGCCTCGCAATCCCTGATGTGAACAAGGGACGCGTAATCTGACATCACGCCCAGTCCCTGCCAGACAAAAAAACCCGGTGCCAAGGCACCGGGTTTTCTTTTGACGGGTTATTGAACCTGGCCTTAGCGCGCCGGAAGCGGGATCCACTCGGCAACAGAAACATCGGCATGCTGGAACTGCGGCATCTTCTGGCCCAGCTCTTCCATGTTCTTGACGTCCTGCTCGTTCAGGAAGTCCTGGGTGATCAGGGTCGGCGGCACGACAACCTGCTTGCCCGGGTCTTCACCTGCCAGCATCAGCGCCAGCGTGCGCACACTGACTTCACCGACAACCGCCGGGTTGGTCGCGACCGTTGCCGCCCACGCGGAATCCGGCTCGCGCATGGCGGAGATATCGGCCGTGGAAACGTCCGCGGAATAAATGGCGATGTCCTGGTTGAGACCGGCTTCATCGACCGCGATCTTCACGCCTTTGGCAAATTCATCGTAAGGGGCAAAGACGACATTGATGTTCGGGTTGGCCTGCAACACCGAACGGGCCTGGTTGGCAACGGAGTTGGCAATCGGGTTATCAAGCGTGCCGAACATGGCCGCTTCCGTGATCCCCGGATTGGCTTCCTTGACTTCCTTCCAGGCGACGTCGCGGCGGTCCAGCGGCGCGATGCCCGGCACATAGACATAGCCGGCGGTAAAGCTGTCGCCATTGTCCTTGATCGCCTGCTCCAGAGCCAGCTTGCCGAGCAGGTAGTCGGACTGTTCGATCTGGGGGATCGCATCGTTTTCAACGTTGACGTCGAAGGCGACAACCTTGATGCCCGCATCGACGGCGCGCTGTGCGGCGGCCTTCATGGATTCGGTCAGGCCGTGCTGGATGATGATGCCGTCGACACCAAGCGCGATGGCCTGGTCGACCATGTCGGCCTGAAGGGCGGCATCCTGACGGCTGTCGAGAACACGCAGATCAACGCCAAGGGCAGCTGACTGCTTTTCAACACCCGAAAGATAGGACTGGAAGAAGTCACCGGTGGACAGATAACGCACCAGCGCGATCTTGACCTCTTCCGGCTTGTCGAACGGCGCCGGCATGTCGGCTGCAAAAGCCGCTCCGCCGGAAAGCCCGATCCCGGCGGCAACCGCCAGCTTCATGAATTCACGTCTCAGCATTTGTTTTCCTCCCAATGGAAACGGCGCCATTCAGGGCGTCACGCTGTTCTCCGGCCCCCACGTCGCGAGGACAGGTAGAATGTGAAGACAAGGGCGGCAACCAACACGGCCCCCTTGACGAAATCCTGCATGTAGTAAGGAGCGTTCATCATCGTCAGCCCCTGAAGAAGAATGCCGACAAACAGTGCCCCTGCCGCCGTGCCGAAGGCGTTCGGGCGGGCAGCGCCCAGTACCGCGAAGCCGATGAGGGCTGCGGCCACGCTGTCGAGCAGAAGGTTGTTGCCGGAGGCGATGTCACCGCGGCCAAGGCGGGCAGCCAGCAGAATGCCGCCAACCGATGCCAGCATGCCGGAAATCATGTAGGCCACGATCTTGTAGCGCTGCACGTTTGTGCCGACCAGTTCGGCAGCCCGTTCGTTGGAGCCGATGGCATACATCAGGCGGCCATGGCGGGTGTACCCCAGGAACAGCCAGATCAGCAGTGCGATCAAAAGGAACACCACCACCGGCACCGGCAGCAACCGGTCCAGGAACAGGTCGAACCGGTGCCGACCGAGCCACAGGAAGGCCGCGGAGAACGTTCCCTCCGCAACGACGCCCTCGCCCAGGCTCATCCCGGTCGCAATCGAATTGCCCTGGGTCGGAATGCGCTGCAAACCGATGAGAAGGAACATCATGCCGAGCGTCGCCAAAAGGTCCGGCACCCGCATCTTCACGATCAGGAATCCGTTGATCAGCCCGACGACCGCACCCATCACCAGGCAGAGTGCAACCGCGACAAAGGCGGATTGCTCCAGCACCACCATGGAATAGGCGGACAGCATCAGCGCCGAGGTTGCGACCGAGCCGATGGACAGGTCGAAACCGCCCACCACCAGCGTACAGGTGACACCGAGTGCGAGAATGCCGGTAATGGCCACCGACTGCAGGATGAAGACTGCCGAACGCGGGCTGGCAAAGCCGCTGGCATAGAGGCTGAAGAAAAGGGCCAGTCCGCCGAGTAGGACGAGGAAGCCGTAGCGGATGGCAAGTTCGAGCGGGTTCTTGTTCATTGTTCCGGTATTCATCCTGCCATTGCCTGCGTTGCTGGCTCGCTCTGCCCCTGCCCGCCTGCGGGCCCCGAGACATCCGCGACCAGACGGTTCAGGTCGACGTTCTTGTTGATGTATTCGCCGACGATGGCGGCCTCGTGCATGACGACGATGCGGTCGGCGATTTCCAGGGCCTCGTCGATTTCCGCCACGAAGACGAGCGTCGTGCGCCCTTTTGCGGTCTGCCGGATGTAGTGACCGATGTCTCGCCGGGCGCCGATGTCGACCCCCTGGAAAGGTTCGTCCAGCAACAGCACGCGGCTTGCCTGCAACAGCCAGCGGCCGATCATGACCTTCTGCTGGTTGCCACCCGACAGGGTGTTGATGCCGTCGCCGTTGCCCTGACAGACGATCCCGATCTTGCCGATCATGTCGTCAGCAGCCCGGCGTTGACCGCGTTCGCTCAGGAAAGAGAACCGGCTGAATGCCCCCAGGAACGGCAGTGTCATGTTGTTGGCGATGTCGAAGTCCGGCACCACGGCGTTCACGCTGCGGTCCTTTGGCGACATGAATACACCCTTGGCGACGGCGTCTTCCGCACTCTTCGGAGTGTAGGCCTTGCCGTCCAGGCGCAAGGTGCCGCCGGCCGGTTTCGCAAGGCCAAACAGCACTTCCGCCAGTTCCGTGGTGCCGCTGCCGAGCAGACCCGTCAGGGCAACCACTTCGCCTTCGCGAGCAGTCAGATCGATCTGCGGGCCATTTTCGTGTAGGCGCACACCATCGACTTCCAGGATCGGATCGCCGTCGGCAACCGGATCGATATCGACCTCGGTCATCTGGTGGCCAAGCATGGCGTTGACCGCGCCGACATAATCCAGAGGCTCTGTCTCGAACAGGCCGGAAATCGCCCCGTCTCGCATGGAAACGATCCGGTCGGCCACGCGGCGGATGTCCGACATGCGGTGGGAAATATAGAGAATGGCGACACCTTCCGCACGCAGCCGGTCAATCAGCGCGAACAGGCGGTCGGCTTCGGAAGCGGACAGTGATGAGGTCGGCTCGTCCAGAATGAGCAGCTTCGGCGCGCGGGCCATGGCACGTGCGATCGCGATCATCTGGCGGTCGGCAACCTCCAGATCCGCAACACGGGTGCGCACGTCCATCGTCAGCCCCATGCTTTCGGCAACCTTGCGGGCCTGCCGGCGAAGTTTCCTGTCGTTGACGAAGAAATCGGCGCCCGGTTCGGTCAGGAGGTCCAGCGTCAGGTTGGTGGCAACATCGAGATCCGGAATGACACCGTCATCAATGGACTGGTGAACGGTCACGACACCCTTTGAGATGGCATCGGCCGCATCAAGCGGCTTGAAGGGCGCACCGGCCAGCTCGATCTCGCCGGCATCGGCAAAATGATAGCCGCACAGGACCTTCACCAGCGTCGACTTGCCGGCACCGTTGGCTCCCATCAGCGCCGTGACTTCGCCGGCGCGCAGCTCCAGATCAATCCCCCGAAGCACGTGGTTGCGCCCGAAGGACTTTTCCAAGCCGCTCAATTTACAGGTGACGTCTGGCACCTTTCCTCCCGATATTTTTGCGAGTTCCTCCCCCGCTTCTCATCGTTACAACACGCTAAATAGGCATTTGTCAACTGTGTTGACTTTTGAATAATCTTGACCATTATCGGGGCAAAATAGGGAGGAACAAGACCCAAGATGGACACGCCAGACCTCTATCGGCCCCTCACGCCGGAAACGCTCGGCGAAAGACTTTCCGGCATTTCCGCCGTTGCGGACAGGATCGGAGCAGACCCTTCTGACTGGACCGTTCGCGAAGTTGGCGACGGCAACCTGAACCTCGTCTTCATTGTCGAGGGCCCCAAAGGCACGATCATCGTCAAGCAGGCGCTGCCCTATGTGCGCCTGGTGGGCGACAGTTGGCCGCTGCCGCTTTATCGTGCGCTTTATGAGAACCATGCGCTTGTGCGACAGGCCGCCCGTGATCCGGGCGCAGTGCCGGAGGTCTACCACTTCGATGAGGACCAGGCGCTGATCGTCATGGAATTCCTCTCGCCGCACAAGATCCTGCGGCGCAAGCTGATCGATGGTGAAAAGGTTGCCGGACTTGGTGCTTTCCTTGGCACCTTCTGCGCCCGCACCGCGTTTCGCGGCTCGGAACTTTCCATGAAGAGCGCGGACAAGAAGGCCGATGTCAGCCTGTTCGCCGGCAACGTGGAAATCCCCGCAATCACCGAAGCGCTGGTTTTCACTGATCCTTATTATGCTGCTGAAATGAACCACCACACGGAAGGTCTCGACCCCGTTGTGGCAGACCTGCGCACCAATGCCGAACTGAAGGCAAAGGTGCAGCGGTTCCTGATGAAATTTGCTTCCAACACCGAAACCATGGTGCACGGCGACCTGCACAGCGGCTCGATCATGTCCACGGACAGCGACAGCCGCGTCATCGATCCCGAATTCGTGCAATACGGCCCGCTCGGCTTCGACATCGGCATGCTGACTGCCAACTTCCTGATGGCCTATTTCAGCCAGCCGGCCCATCGCAGCGCGGAAACACTCGACGATTTCCAGGAATGGGTCCTGTCGGTCATCGCCGAAACCTTCTCATCCTTCGAGGCCGAGTTCACCCGCCTCTGGAACACCGAGCGCACCGGCATGCTTTATCCGGCTTCCCTGTTCGAGGATCAGGGGCAGGTATCGGACTTCGCATGTGCGGGCCTCCTGCAGGAAATCCGCAACGAAGCCATGGGCTATTGCGGTATCGAGATGCACCGCCGTACCCTGTCGCTCGCCCACAATGCCGACTTCGAGGAAATCGAGGACAAGCAGCTGAAGCGCCGTCTGGAAACGCGCAACCTGCTGATGGGGGCCGACCTCATCCTGTCGCCAGAAAGTTACGGCTCGACCGATGCGCTCGTGAAGCTTGCGCGCCAATTCAACAAGAAGGACATCCCATGAAGGTCAACGGCACTCATTACCGCTCGCTCTGGTGGGATGACGACAAGGCTGCCCTGCAGATCATCGACCAGCGCTGGCTGCCGCACGAATTCCGCATCCAGCAGGTCGACACACTTCAGGACTTCGCCGACGCCATCGTTGAGATGCGCGTGCGCGGCGCGCCGCTCATTGGTGCAACCGCTGCCTACGGCATGGCACTGGCCGCAAAGATCGACCCGTCCAATGCGCATCTGGACACGGCCTGGGAGTTTCTCGACAAGACCCGGCCGACGGCCATCAACCTGCGTTGGGCGCTTAACCGCTGCCGTGCGCACCTGCTCCCGCTGCCGGAAGCCGACCGTCCCGCCGCAGCGCTGAAGCTCGCGCACGAGATTTCCGACGAGGATGTCGGCATCAACCACAGCATCGGCCAGAATGGTCTTGAGATCATCCGCAAGATCGCAGCCGGCAAGAAGGACGGAGAGCCTGTCCGCATCCTGACCCATTGCAACGCCGGCTGGATTGCGACCGTGGACTGGGGCACGGCGACGAGCCCGATGTACCAGGCCCATGACGCCGGCATTCCGATCCATGTCTGGGTGGATGAAACCCGCCCGCGCAACCAGGGCGCCCTCACCTCCTGGGAACTGGGTAGCCACGGCATTCCGCACACCTACATCACCGACAATGCCGGCGGCCACCTGATGCAGCACGGCCTTGTCGACATGGTCATCGTCGGAACCGACCGCACCACACGCCGCGGCGACGTCTGCAACAAGATCGGCACCTATCTGAAGGCACTCGCCGCCAAGGCCAACAACGTGCCGTTCTACGTTGCCCTGCCTTCACCGACCATCGACTGGACGGTAGATGACGGCGTTGCCGAAATTCCGATCGAGGAACGCCAGGAACGCGAAGTCACGCACATCCAGGGCCTGACGGACGACGGCAAGATCGGCGTCGTGCAGGTGACACCGGTCGGCACGCCCGGCGGCAATCCTGCCTTCGATGTCACGCCGAACCACCTCGTCACCGGCCTGATTACCGAACGCGGTATCTGCGAGGCCAGCGCCGAAGGCCTTGCCGCCCTCTTCCCGGATCTCAGCAGGATCGCCAAGAGCGCATGAGCCCTGGCCCGACCAGTTCCCGGCCAACCGGCACCAAGGCCGCGGCACCCTCCGCGGCCACCAGGGCGCGCAGCCAGGACGATGCCATCATCGAGGTCACCTGGTGCTACTACCAGGAAGGCATGAACCAGAACGAGATCGCCGAACGCCTCGGCATCTCGCGGGCGACGGTCGTCAACTATCTGTCCGAAGCGCGAAAACGGGACTATGTCCGCATTACACTGGACACGGACATTTTCCGCGACCACGATCTGGCGCGCCGTCTTGTCGACCGGTTCGGTCTGCAGGACGCCATTGTGGTTCCGACATCCCCCGCCGGGGCAGACCAGTCCCTTGACCGGGTCACCCGGGTGGTTGCCGACTGGCTGCCAGGCCTGCTGGAACCGGGCGACCGGCTTGGCGTTGCCTGGGGCGAAACGGTCTACCGGGTGGCGGAGGCCGCGCCGCGGGTGACGGTGCCGGACCTTACCGTGGTTCAGCTGGTCGGCTCGCGTCCGGCAGCCCTTGGCTTTGCCGCGGAAACCTGCTCGGCAACGCTCGCCCGCCGCTATGGCGCGCACTGCGTCAACCTTCATGTGCCGCTGCTCTTGTCCAACCGGGCGCTGGTGGAAGAACTGAAGCGGGAGCCGGTGATCCGCATGCAGCTTGATGCGGTGGCCGACTGCAACAAGACCATCTTCGCCTGCGGCACCTGCACGGCAGACAGCCACGTCGTCCATACCGGCCTGCTTGACCCCGCCGACGTTGACCCATGCGCGGAACGTGGTGCCATCGGCGTGATCTGCGGCCGCCTGATCGACCACGACGGCAACGGTCTCAACCGGGAAATCGAGGACCGGATGATTGCCGTGACGCTGGACCAGATGCGCGGCAAGGACATGGGCCTGCTGGTCGGCTCCGGCCCGGACCGTGCCAGACCGATGCTGGCCGCCCTGCGCGGCGGCTACGCCACCCACATCGCCACCTGCTCGGAAACGGCGACGGAAATGCTCAATCTGACGGAAAACAATGCTTAAGACGCCTTATCAGGACACTCCCGAACTTCGCCAGGCCATCATCGCTTCCTGCAAGGAGATGAACAGCCGCGGTATCAACCAGGGCACATCGGGCAATATTTCCGCGCGCGCAGGCGACCGGATGATCATCACGCCCTCCGGCGTGCCCTATGACCGCATGACCCCGGAGATGCTGGCCTCCATCCCGCTGGACGGTGACAGCGCTTTCGAAGGGCCCCTGCCACCTTCAACCGAATGGCAGTTCCACCTTGCGCTGCTGCGGGCAAAGCCGGACATGCACGCAGTCGTGCACGCCCACCCGGTCCACTGCACCGCGCTGGCGATCAACCGGATGGAGATCCCCTCTTGCCACTACATGATCGCACTCTTCGGTGGTGACACGGTTCCTCTGGCAGGCTACGCCCTTTTCGGCAGCGACGAACTTGCGCGGGAAGTGACAGACGTCATGAAAGACCGGCAAGGCTGCCTGATGGCCAACCACGGTGCCGTGGTTGTCGGCGAGACCCTTGAAAAGGGCCTCTGGCGTCTTGAGGAACTGGAAGTCCTGGCCAAGGCCTATATCCTCAGCCGGACGATCGGCTCGCCGCACATTCTCTCGAAATCCGAGATCGACGCGGTGCTTGGCGCGGTGAAGAACTACGGAATGAAGACGGAAGTCTGAACAGGCTTCCCCGTTACACCAGATCGGGCATGAACGGCAGATCGGTGACGCCGATGTCATGCCCGGCCTGTGTCAGCAGTGTCGACACCTGGCCGCGATGATGGGTCTGGTGATTGAACATGTGAGTGACAAGCATCCAGCGCGGCCGGGACCGGGGAATACCATCCTGGCCGCTTGTCCATTCCAGATCCTCCGCCAGCCAGTCGATGGTCAGCCACTCGGCAAAGTCGGAGATCTGCAGGCACATGTCGAAATGGGCGGCTTTCAACTCATCGAAATTCTCGAAGAGATCAACGCCCATGCCCTTGATTTCGTATTTGCGGCCGGTAAAGCGGCTCATCCAGGCCCTGTCGGCAAACAGGATGTGGTTAAGCGTGGAATGCACGGACCGGAAGAAGGCGCCCCGGTCGGCCTTGCGGTCTTCATCGCTCATGAGATCCGCTGCCGCATAGACCTTTTCGGTCATCCAGCTGTTGTATTTGGCCATTCGGCGATAGAGCACCGGATCGACGAGCATGACGTCCCTTTCCTTGCAGCGCTTATCCCGCCGTGGCGAGAGCCTCAGGGGCTGTCGTGGAGAATCTCTGTGTTTCGGCGTCCATGACCCGCAATTCGCCGGACCCGATGTCGAACCAGGACCCGTGCAGGCTGAGCGAACCCGCCGAAACGGCCGCCTCGATGAACGGGAAGGTCATCAGGTTCTTCAGCGACTGGCGGATACCGGCATATTCCATGGCAAGCTGAGGATCGTCGGCCTTGTCCACCGGCATGCAGGCCATCGCGATTGCCGCCGGCTCCAGCAGCTTGATCCACCGGCCGATGAACTGACCTGTCGCCATCGGCGCATTCGCGTTTTCCCGGAACGCCTTCACGCCGCCGCACTGGCCGTGTCCCATGATCACAATGTGCTTGACCTTGAGCCCGTTGACCGCGAATTCGATCGCGGCGCTGGTGCCGTGCTGGCCTTCCGTATCCTCGTAAGGCGGCACCAGGTTGGCAACGTTGCGCACCACGAACAATTCGCCCGGACCGACATTGAAGATGCCTTCCGGCGTGACGCGGCTGTCGCAGCAGGAAATCACCATCACATCCGGCGTCTGACCATAGACCGCCAGGCGTTCATGGGTTTCCTTGTACCTGACGAACCCCTTGTTGAGGTAACGGCCGTAGCCTTCGAGAAGATGTGCGGGGAAAGTCAAACTCAAGTCTCCAGCTCTTGTCACCCGGGATCAGCCACCTGCGCCAGATATGGGCAGGCCTGCCAACCGGAATGGCGGCACCTGGTACTGCATCCCGAAGGACGCGCACCTGTGCACGAACGATAGGGGATCTCCCCTGCCGGCCATAGATACGGGTTAATACGTAACGAGCCAAGTGGCTTCAACCTTTTGGACGACTTCGTCCCTCAGGTCGCGACATTCACCTCATGGGGCGGCTCACCGTCCTCGTGATCCTCATAGGCATGACGGACGTTGTCCGCGGGCATCCTGTCCACAGGTCCCCGCAAGGGGTGTACCGGCCCGTGATCGATGCCCGGTTCCATGACCTGCAACGCGACAGCCCGATAGGCGGCAACGCCATCCAGCACATGATTTACGGTGTGGTGATCGTCAACAAGAACTGCCGGAGTGTCCTCGGACATCCCGGTTTCATTTTCATGGCGCTCTGCGGTGTCACGCTTCTTTCTGCGGTCGTAACCGGTGCCGTCACCATCACGGTCCGCGGGGTACTCTGTCGCATGCGCCACGACCTGGGCCGATTGCGGCCTTTCGATCGTCGCCATTCCGGCCTCCTGGCCCTCAGAGAATTGCCGCCTTCTGGCGGAACCCGCCAATTGTTTCAACAAAGGGTTAACAAAACTTTACGTTAAGTTAACCTTCGGTTTCATCAAAAGCAACGGCGTCAGGCCGACTGGGACCGAGGGGTCGGATAGTCGACACAGACCCTGTTGCGGCCCGATGATTTGGCGACGTAAAGCGCCTGATCCGCCCGGGCGATCGTGTCTTCGACATCACGATCATCAGCCGTGACTTCCGCCAGACCAATGCTGACGGTGACAGAGATATTGCCAACGCCGGCATCCACGGTGAGGGCTGCAATTCTCAACCTGATGCGTTCAGCCAGGACCCAGGCCCCGTTTGCGTCGTTTTCCCTCAACAGGAGAACGAATTCTTCCCCGCCGAACCGGGCCGCCTTGTCGGTCGAGCGAATTTCTTCAACGATGGCATCCCCGATGGCCCGGATGACGTCGTCACCGGCCCGGTGCCCGAATTGGTCATTGACGGTCTTGAAGTGGTCCGCATCGATCATCAGAACACTGAACAGCCGGTCGTGACGCTGGAAGGTCGCAAAGGCATCTTCCGCAAATGGCTGGAACGCACGCCGGTTCAGGAGGCCCGACAGGGAATCGTGTTCCGCCAGCGTTCTCAAGGAGCGTATGTCGGCTCCCAGTTGCCGGTTCCGTTCCTCACTGGACCGTATGTTGCGGCTATATTCGTCCTTCAGAACCGCCAGCATGTCCCGGGCTGTCCTGGCGCTTTCTTCCACCGTACCGAGCCGGCGCAACAGCGACCTGACGGAGGCAGACACCTGCGAAAGCTCCCGGAACCCGTGCAGGCGCGGAACTGTCGTTTCCTTTTCGTCACGCCCGATCCTGTCCAGCGCAGAGACCAGGCCGAGAAGCGGCTGCGAGATGGTGCGAGACGCAAGCCATGCCAGCAGCGCGGAAAGACAGGCAACGGCAAATCCGATCAGAAAGATATTGCGAACCAGAGCCGCCACCCGAGCCGACACGACGCTGACCGGCTGCTGCACGGCAACTTTCCAGCCCAGCCCCGGATAATCGCCAAGGCCCGAGGTTTCGACCTCCGCGACCACCATGTCGGGATTGCCGGGATCGTAGGCAGCATTTTCCCGGGAGAGGTTTGTGCCCTCGGCGTCTTCCCCGACAAGCACCGAGCCGTCGCGCGCAAGCACGAAGAGGTCGAGCCCTTCCTTGCCGAGATTGTTTTCCAGAACATCGCGCCGGGTTTCTTCCGCCCAGCTCCAGCTCATGTGCGCGCCGAGTACGCCGGCCAGTTTTCCGTTTTCGTCTTTTACCGGCATTGCCACGTCGACGAAACGAAACGGCGCTTCGTCGGGGCTTGTCCGCAACAGGTGGTCAAGCAACTTGGCAAGATGCACATCCTCGACCGCGGGCCCTTTCAGGCCACTGATGAACCAGGGTCGCTCGGCGACGGATGCGCCCTCCAGCATGCCCTTGGTTGCCGCCACGACCGTGCCGTCGACAGATGCAAAGCCGATCCAGGCATATTGCGGCAGGCTGCGCTGCAGCTGGTCAAGCGTTTCACGGATGATGTCGGGATTGCGGGTCCAGACGGGCTTCAGCAGTTCCATGTCTGCAACGTTGCGCACTTCGCGGTAACGGTCGAACATCGTCTGGTCCAGCCGCTGCGCCATGCTGCGTGCAATCAGCGTCAGGTCCCACCGGTTTTCCCGGATGGCTTCGCCGCGTGCAATCAGGGCCGCACCGAATGCCGCCACCGCAATCGAAAGGATGCAAAGCGAAGCCGCCAGAAGGGCAATCTGCTGGCGCAGACTGGTCCCGTCCCGCAATCCGATGAGGACTGAAGTTATTCTGGAAATTGGCTTACGTATCATCGGATCGTTTCCTGCTTAGACCCGCGCTAAGGGAAACTACTAATGGCCAAGTATAAATAAATCTTGAACCCGCCAGCGAAACCGACGCAGCCACGACTGCGCCAGTTGCAACTGAAAGTTTATCCGAGACTAGAAGAGCGACTAATTTTCGCCAATAAATACTTCAATCGGCATTATTGTCACTTTCGACGAAGGCCGGTTCAAGCAGCCTGTTCTGCACGGTTGCCGACAATCTTCACCACATCGGCCATGATATCGGTGAGCTGGAAATCCTTGGGCGTATAGACCGCCGCAATGCCTTGCGCCTTGAGCTGTGCGGCATCTTCGTCAGGGATAATCCCACCGACCACGACCGGAATATCGTCCGCACCGGCTGCTCGCAGGCGGTCCATCACGTCACGCACCAGGGCCAGGTGCGAGCCGGACAGGATCGACAGACCGATCACGTGAACGTCTTCTTCCACCGCGGCGTTGACGATCTGCGCCGGCGTCAGGCGGATTCCCTCATAGACCACTTCCATGCCGCAGTCGCGCGCCCTGACGGCAATCTGTTCCGCTCCGTTCGAATGCCCGTCGAGACCCGGTTTGCCGACCAGGAACTTCAGCCGGCGGCCAAGTTTCTTTGATACCGCCTCCACGTCAGAGCGGATGTCTGCCAAAGTGCCGACATTGTCCCGCACGGCCTGACCGACACCGGTCGGTGCACGGTACTCGCCAAAGACCTCGCGCAGTGTCCGGCCCCATTCGCCTGTGGTCGCTCCGGCCTTGGCCGCGGCAATCGAGGGCTCCATGATGTTGCGGCCTTCCTGGGCGGCGGCTTTCAGGTCCGCCAGCGCGGTTTCGACCGCGGCTTGATCGCGTGCATCGCGCCAGGCCTTGACCTTCTCAACCGCTTCTTCCTCGACATGCTCGGAAACGGTGAGAATGCCGCCGTCTTCCCCGGCGGCCAGAGGTGAAGGCTCGCTGTCTGTCCAGCGGTTGACGCCGACCACCACCTGGTCGCCGCCTTCGATCGCGGCAAGGCGTGCGGAATTGGCTTCCACAAGCTGACGCTTCATGTAGCTGCTATCGACCGCGGCGACCGCACCACCCATGGCATCGATCCGGGCAAGTTCCTCGCGGGCTTGCGCCTTCAGCTCTTCCACCTTGCGGGTAATTTCGGCGGAGCCGTCAAAAATGTCCGCATAGTCCAGAAGGTCGGTTTCATAGGCGACGATCTGCTGCATACGCAGCGACCACTGCTGGTCGAACGGTCGCGGCAGGCCCAGCGCTTCGTTCCATGCCGGCAGCTGCACAGCGCGGGCGCGCGCATTCTTGGACAAGACCACCGCCAGCATCTCGATGAGGATACGGTAGACGTTGTTTTCCGGCTGCGGCTCGGTCAGCCCGAGGCTGTTCACCTGAACCCCATAGCGGAAGCGGCGATAGCGCTCGTCCTCAACGCCATAGCGCTCCAGGCAGATCTCGTCCCACAATTCGGTGAAGGCGCGCATCTTGCACATCTCGGTAATGAACCGCATGCCCGCATTGACGAAGAAGGAAATCCGGCCGACAGCCTTCGGGAAATCGTCCTCGGGAATGGCACCGCTCGCCTTGATGGAATCCAGAATGGCCACAGCCGTTGCCAGCGCGAAGGACAACTCCTGAACCGGTGTCGCGCCTGCTTCCTGCAAATGATAGGAGCAGACGTTCATCGGATTCCATTTGGGCATGTTGGAATAGGTCCAGGCGATGACATCGGTCGTCAGCCTGAGCGAAGGCGCCGGCGGAAACACATAGGTGCCCCGGGACAGATATTCCTTGATGATGTCGTTCTGGGTCGTACCAGACAGCAGTTTGCGGTCGGCGCCCTGTTCGTCGGCAGCCGCTATATAGAGCGACAGCAGCCAGGGTGCGGTCGCATTGATCGTCATGGAGGTGTTCATCCGCTCCAGCGGAATATCCTGGAACAGGGTGCGCATGTCGCCGAGATGAGCCACCGGAACACCGACCTTGCCCACTTCGCCGCGCGCCAGGGCGTCATCCGGATCATAGCCGGTCTGAGTCGGCAGATCGAACGCAACGGACAGGCCGGTCTGACCCTTGGCAAGATTGCCACGGTAGAGCTTGTTCGATTCGGCCGCCGTCGAGTGGCCCGCGTAGGTCCGGAAAATCCATGGACGATCTTTCTCCGGCCGGCTCTCACCCGATGCACTCATGCCACTCATCCTCCTAAGGCGTTCTGCTGCCTGTTTTTTCTTGATTTGGCAGCACCGCGTCAGCCTGTTTCTCCCGAACAGTCAGCAGTGTGCCGGAGTTTACGCGACTGCGAAACCCCAATGTGCAATGCAAAATATGGTTGGCATCAAAACGCAAGTTAAGCAATAGTCGTATAGAACGGTGATCGTTTTTGAACAATAGTTGCGCAAAATTGGGTATTTGCCCGATTACGACTTGTGCAAATGCGAAATTCTGAGGCCCAAAAGAAGCCCTGGGAGGGGAGAATGACAGCGACCGCGGAAGCCAATGACAACCAAACGCGAGAGGGCGCGCCGGTGAAAGATCTTTATGAAATCGGAGAGATCCCGCCGCTCGGACACGTTCCCAAAAACATGTATGCCTGGACCATCCGCCGTGAACGCCACGGACCGCCGGAAGACGCCATGAAACTGGAAGTCGTGCCGACCTGGGAACTCGACAGCCACGAGGTTCTGGTTCTGGTGATGGCCGCCGGCGTCAACTACAACGGCATCTGGGCAGGCCTCGGCCAGCCGATCAGCCCGTTCGACGGTCACGGCGCCGCCTATCACATTGCCGGCTCCGATGCCTCGGGCATCGTCTGGGCCGTCGGTGACAAGGTCAAGCGCTGGAAAGTGGGCGACGAGGTCGTGGTTCATTGTAACCAGGACGACGGCGACGACGAGGAGTGCAACGGCGGCGATCCGATGTTCTCCACCTCCCAGCGGATCTGGGGCTACGAGACACCGGACGGGTCGTTCTCGCAGTTCACCCGCGTGCAGGCCCAGCAGCTTATGCCCCGGCCGCGCCACCTGACCTGGGAAGAAAGCGCCTGCTACACGCTGACGCTCGCAACCGCCTATCGCATGTTGTTCGGCCATCACCCGCATGAGCTGAAGCCGGGTCAGAACGTGCTTGTCTGGGGCGCCTCGGGTGGCCTTGGCTCCTACGCCATCCAGTTGATTACGGCAGCAGGCGCCAATGCCATTGGCGTCATCTCTGACGAGGACAAGCGCCAATTCGTGCTGGATCTCGGTGCCAAGGGTGTGATCAACCGCAAGGACTTCAAGTGCTGGGGTCAATTGCCGACGGTCGGCTCGCCCGAATATGCGGAATGGTTCGCGGAAGCGCGCAAGTTCGGCAAGGCGATCTGGGACATCACCGGCAAGGGCAACAACGTCGATATCGTCTTCGAACACCCGGGCGAGGCAACCTTCCCGGTCTCCACACTGGTCTGCAAGAAGGGCGGCATGGTCGTCATTTGCGCAGGCACGTCAGGCTTCAACTGCACCTTCGACGTCCGCTACATGTGGATGCACCAGAAGCGCCTTCAAGGGTCACACTTCGCCCATCTGAAGCAGGCCTCGGCCGCCAACAAGCTGATGATCGAACGGCGCATCGACCCTTACATGTCCGAGGTCTTCCCCTGGGATCAGATCCCGAAGGCCCATACCAAAATGTGGAAGAACCAGCACGCACCGGGAAACATGTCCGTCCTGGTCTGCGCGCCGACCACCGGTCTTCGGACCTATGAGGACGTTCTGGAAGCCTCCACCCGCTGATCCGGCACGCCGCCTTCAGGGCAACCACCTGCAGGCGGCGGGCTCAACAAGCTCCCTGAAAGGCTGGGGGCCTCAAGCCCCGTTAGCCTCATGCAGCCTGACCAGCCCGTGTCTCACGGGCTGGTCTTTTCTTATTGTTTACCCGGCGGTGGCGACCCAGCCTCTGAAGGTGAAGGCCGTGTAGAAGGTCTCGACGTCGACAAATCCGGCCTGCCTCAACAGATCCGCATCCTGTTCGGGCGTCAGCACCGGCAATCGCTCCTTCATCGCGGCCATGCCGTTTTCGGTAAGCGAGCGGGAAGTACCGGATAGGGTGGAAAACGCCGCATATCTTGCCAGCCACCTGTCCTTGCCTGCACGGTCGGTCGGAAAGCTGTGATGAACCGAAACGAAGGCCGCTCCAGGCTTCAACCGTTGCCGCAGTCCGGAAAGCGTCTTCAACCTCTCCTCCCGATCCAGAAAATGAAGCGTCAGCAGGCAAGCGGCGCCATCAAATTGTCTCTCGGGGGCATCATGGATGTATCCCTCCAGCAGGCTCACTCTTGCCCCGAGGGGACCAAGGTGCTCTTGCGCCTTTTCCAGCATGTCTGCGGACGGGTCGACACCAAGGAAACGCCAGTCCGGCTGCATGCGGGCAAAGGCCTTCAGTTCAACACCGCCACCGGCACCAAGCACCAGGATTGTCCCGTCCGATGGCGCCCGCTCCGCCAGCAGCAGGCCTGACATCTTGTGCATGTCTGCAAGCCCGGGAACGAGCCTCGCCGTTCTTTCCGCATATCCGGCGGTTGATGCGGCTCCGGAAAACAGGGACATGGAAAAGGTCCTCAAGCAATGCGTGGCCTGGTGCTCCGATCCATACCAAGACGCTCGGCACCATCATGTTACTTTATATGTAACTTGAAAATTGCCATTCAAGAAACCTGCTCCATTTTTTCCAACCCATTGCGCGCACAACCCAGCTGAAAGGCTTGTGCACCGGTTTCAGGAGCCTTGCGCCGCAATTCTGCTCAACTGTCGTCCCATCACCTTCCAAAGTGAGGCGAATCATGTGCCTCACTAAATCTCATTGATCCTGAGTGGGAGCTTCAACAGCGTGGCTGACAATCCGATGGTCCATCGATCCCTGAAACTCGCCCTCGCCGGAGCGCTGCTGCTCTCGGTTGCCGCCTGCATGGGCGACCGCATGCAGACACCGCCCTTCTACGAGGACATGGCGCGTGTCGACGGTGTGGTGGATGCTGCAACGGCCGCTCAGATGATCTCGCAATACCGGATCAACAACGGACTGTCGCCCGTGATTGCCGATCCGCAGCTGACATCCATTGCAAAATCGCAGGCCGACGCAATGGCCGCGGCCGGAAACGTTCAGGCATCGCTCGCCCCGAACCAGCAGCTGGCAACCCGCATGGCCTCCATCGGCGAGCCGAAGACGGCTGCCGCCGAAAACGTCAGCGCCGGATACAGAACCTTTGCCGAAGCTTTTTCAGGCTGGCGGGAAAGCCCGAAGCATAACCAGGTGTTGCTGACGAAAGACGCCACCCGGCTTGGCATCGCGACGGCTTACGCGCCCAATGCCAAGCACAAGGTTTTCTGGTCGCTGGTCATGGCCGGACCGAAACCGGCCCGGTAACAGCCCGCGTCAATAGATACGCGGCTCGAAATACCTTTGCGGATAGCCGGGAAATGAATCCCAATAGGGCCGGATAATGATCGGCTGCGGCGGCGCGACCACGACAGGCGGCGCTTCGTAAAGCGGTTCCGGTGCATAGACTGGGCCTGGCTCAACCGGCGGCGGATCATAGGGAGGATCGCCCTTGTAGACCGGCCCGCCGCGATAGGCAGGCGCAGGCGCCTCCGCATAGATCGGGTAATCCCGGTAGTAGCGCTGCACACCCAGGTTGATGCCCGCGCTGGGGATCGGCCGGCCATAATAGATGCCTTCACCGCCATAGCTGAGATATTGGCCGGAAACCCATCCCTTCACATTGGTGAAGGCGGCATCGCACCAGCCGAAGTCGGCCGTACACCCGAAAATGGTTACCCCACCCCCGCGCGGCACGGTGGCCATCACGGGATAATTGGTTCCCGGTCCGGCGCGCATGTTGAGATTGGCCGTCGTGAAGGCAATGGCCGGCCGTGATTGTGCGCTTGCTGGCAGCACCATCATCACGATCGCGGCAAATGCCAGCGAAAAGCGGATCAACATGTTCAAAACTCCAAAGTTCTGCGCCCTGACGCTTTCAAGAAGCGGCTAGCATCATGGCAAAAGTATAGCGCTGCAGGCGTCTCTATTCCTTCTCACGCCAAATGCTGCCCGCCCCAGCTTGCGCCCAGCTTGCGTCCGATTTGCGTTCGGCCTGCATTTCGGGCTTGATAGGCGCACGAACAGCCGGGGGGCTTTGTGAAGTGAAACGAATTCAATCTGTTGCGTCTACCATGGCGCTGGCGGCGCTCTGGTTTGCTGCATCCATTGCACCGGTGTCGGCCTTCGATGCGCATGCGGGCTATTATTACCCGGAGGTGCAGACCCAGGAGGTTTATGTCTCAGAACTGGACCTTGCACCTGACACGGGCAAGCGGTCGCGGGCAGCCTTCGTCAGCGGCCTTGCATCCCAGAACGCAAAACTGGGGTATCCGCCCGGATATCACCTCTTCGCCAAGGGCACCGAACTGGAAAAACTGATTGTGGTGGCAACCGGCGACGGGCGCTATGACACGCTGTTCCGGCTGCGGGCCCTGCTTGCCTCGCTGACCTCGATGGCCCGCACGACGGAACTCTTCGCGCGGTCAAACCAGCCGCAGGACCTGAACTTTCTCGATCTTTGCAAGATGATCGGCTTCACCCAGGTCACAGTCAGCAACGGCAAAGACGTCACGCACCAGATCAAGGTGCGCTAGCGGTATTGGCCCTGGGAACGGTCAGCGCCTCAGCTTGCCGTTCAGCCAGTCGCGGTACTGGGACTTGGTTCCGAAGAACGCATTCCGGTCGACGTCGCCTTTGACGCCCGGCACCCGCCCCTCGGCCGTATACTGCCAGAACACCCAGTCGTCGCGCTGCTCATAGATGTTGTTCGGGAAGCTGGCGACCGAGCGCAGCCAGAATTGCTCGTTCTTGAGCGCACCGACCAGCCTGTCTCGGTGAAAATCGACCGAGGAATAGATCACCGGGCGCTTGCCGTAGTGCTTTTCCATTTCGTCGAGGAAGATCTTCATGTCCCGCAGGATCTGCGGTCGTTCCGGCCGTTCCCGGCAGGTCTTGGAATGCGCATTCCATTCCATGTCGAGAACAAGCGGCAGGGCTTGCGGGTCGACGGGAACGATTTCCTTCACCCACGAAATCTGTTCTTCAACCGGACGGCAGAAATAATAGAAGTGATAGGCCCCGCGCGGCATGCCCGCCTGGCGCGCTGCCACCCAGTTCTCGACAAAGCGCGGGTCGACGTGGTCGCCGCCTTCGGTCGCCTTGATCCAGGCAAAGGCGACACCGCCCTGTTTTGCGGCCGCCCAATCGATATCGCCCTGCCATCGGGACACGTCGATGCCGTGTACCGCGTAGTCTTCTGGCGTTGGATCCGGAAAGTCGTAAGCCGCGCACGAGCTTAAAAAGATGAACCCGAAAATGGAACAAAACGATTTTACGATTGCCAGCACAGCGTCCTCGGCAGGGTTAAGAAAGGCTTTCACTCACCGCACAAAATGCGCGGGATTTCCTAACGGAGCGTAGACGAAATCACGATTTCTCCGCATAAACACGTATCTGTTATCGTGCGGGCAATCGAATAGGGCGGGATTGCGGCGGATCAAAGACGTCTGGTCTCTTTCCCTCAATGTATGAGCATGGAAATCGCGACCACCCTGATCGCCATTGGCGCCCTGCTACTGCTCGGCATGCTGGCCGACGAAATCGGCCACAGGACGCAGATGCCCCGCGTGACGCTGCTGATCCTGTGCGGACTGGCCGCGGGCCCCGCCTTTCTGGATCTTCTGCCTGAAAACCTGACCCAGCTTTACGAAACCCTCGCCGTTCTGGCCCTGTCGATGGTCGCCTTCGTTCTGGGCGGCAAACTCTCCAGGGTCCATCTGCAGAACAGCGGCAAGGCCGTAACAGTCGTTTCGGCTTCAGCGGTCGTGTCAACAGCGATCGTCGTCTTTGCAGGTCTCGCCCTGCTCGGCTTTCCGCTGGAACTGGCACTGATTCTGGCAGCCCTGGCGACCGCCACCGACCCGGCAGCCACCAGCGATGTCATCCGCCAGTACCGCGCCAAGGGGCCCTTCACAACCATTCTGTCCGGCATCGTTGCGCTGGACGATATCTGGGGCATTCTGGTCTTTGCGTTCTGTCTCATGGGAGCACAGGCGCTCATGGGCGGCGATGGTTCGGGCGCCCTGCTGCATGCGGTTTGGGAAATTGCCGGATCGCTCCTGCTTGGCGCGATTGTCGGCCTCCCGGCAGGCTACCTGTCAGGCCGCCTCCAACCCGGCGACCCGACCCTTGCCGAGGCGCTTGGCATCGTGTTCCTGACGGCGGGTCTGGCCCTCTGGCTCGACCTCTCGTTCCTGCTTGCCGGCATTGCCTGCGGGGCCATGGTGGTCAACACCGGGCGTCACCATACCCGGCCGTTCTATGAGATCGAACATATCGAATGGCCGTTCATGATCTTCTTTTTCGTGCTGGCCGGCGCAGCGCTGCAGCCGGACCTGCTTTTGAAGCTTGGTCTCCTTGGCGCGGCATATGTTCTGCTGCGGCTCGCCGGGCGTCTGGCAGGAGGCTGGCTGGGCGGCAAGCTCAGCGGCGGGGCCGGAACCGACCGAAGCTATCTCTTCGGCCTCTCGCTACTGCCCCAGGCGGGCGTCGCGCTTGGCATGGCCCTGGTTGCTGCCGAAGTGCTGCCGCAGTTCCGGGACGAAATTCTGACCGTCGCCATCGGATCAACCATCGTCTTCGAACTGCTCGGCCCCGCGGCCACTCAGCTCGCCCTGAAACGGGTCGACGAAACCGGCAAGGCCGGGGAAGACGATCCCGAGACCTGAATTCGTTTGCACTCGGTGGCCGAATCCGTATGACTTGGCTATTCCCGCAACAAGCCTTGGCAAATTTCCCATGACAGACCGGATCAAACTCGTCACCTGGAACATCAATTCCGTGCGCCTGCGCATGCCGATTGTGGAACAGTTGATCGAGGAAGTCGCACCGGACGTGATCTGCCTGCAGGAAACCAAGTGCCCGGACGCCAATTTCCCGGAAAACGCCTTCCGCAAGGCGGGATACGAACACATGGCCATCCACGGCCAGAAGGGCTACCACGGCGTCGCAACGCTTTCCAAGCTGCCGCTGAGCAACATCGAGAAACGCGACTTCTGCCAGGTGGGGGACAGCCGTCACGTGGCGGCGGACGTGCCTTTCAACGGCTCCAGCATTCGGCTGCACAATTTCTATGTGCCGGCAGGTGGTGACGAGCCGGATCGCACCATCAACCCGAAATTCGGCCACAAGCTCGACTTCATGGCAGAGATGCTGGGATGGCTGAAAGGCGAGGAAACCTCGAAACCCGCCATTCTGGTCGGCGACCTCAACGTCGCGCCTTACGAGCACGACGTCTGGTCCCACAAGAAGCTCCTGAAAGTGGTCTCACATACCCCGGTCGAAACGGAACTGTTCGAGCAGGTCCGCGAGGCAGGCGGCTGGCTGGACGCCATGCGCCAGTTCACCCCGCTGGATGAAAAGCTCTACACCTGGTGGAGCTACCGCGCCAAAGACTGGTCTGCCGCCGACAAGGGCCGCCGTCTTGACCACGTCTGGGTGTCTCAGCCGCTCGCCCCGTATGTGAAGGGCACCACGGTCCTGCGCGACGCACGCGGCTGGGAAAAACCGTCCGACCACGCCCCGGTGATCGCCGAATTCGCGATCTGAGGTCAATTCGAACAAGCGGCCCATCCTTCGAGACGGACCTTCCGGTCCTCCTCAGGATGAGGCTGTAATTTGGACAGCCCGGAAAGGTGCAACAGGGACGACCTCATCCTGAGGAAGCGCAAAGCGCTGTCTCGAAGGATGGGCCACACCCCCGGAAGGCCGCGCCGCGCATACTTCCGCAGCACTCAAGGCGTCACAATCACCTTGCCCTGCACCCGGCGCGCAGCGATTTCCTCAAGCGCGGTTGCCGTTTCTGCCAACTTGTAAACGCCGTGGATGTGCGGCTTCAGCTTGCCTTCAGACACCCAGGACAAAAGTTCCTTCATGTTGCAGCGATGGCCTTCCGGATCCCGGTCGAGTGCTGCGCCCCAGAAGACACCGCGAATGTCGCAACCTTTCAGCATCACGATATTCAGCGGAATTTTCGGAATGTCGCCCGCGGCAAACCCGATCACCAGGAACCGCCCCTCCCAGGCCGTTGCCCGGATGGCCTGTTCCGACAGCTCTCCGCCAACCGGGTCGTAGACCACATCCACACCCTTTCCACCGGTCAGCTCCTTCAGGGTTTCCTTGAGCGGCTCAACCGAATAATCGACCGTCATGTCAGCGCCGAGCGAGCGGGCAAAAGCGAGCTTTTCCTCAGATGAGGCGCAGGCAATCACCTTTGCTCCCATGATCGCGGCAATTTCCACTGCAGCCTGGCCGACGCCGCCCGATGCGCCCAGAACGGCAACAGTCTCGCCAGGCTTCAACCCGGCCCGGTCGCGATAGGCATGCAGCGTGGTGCCGTAGGTCACGGTCAAACCTGCCGCGACTTCAAAGGGAATATCGTCCGGCAGCGAGACAAGATCGCCTGCTGCGACCACCACTTTTTCCCGCGCAGCACCCCAGCGCATGTAGCCCATGACCCTGTCACCGGGCGAAACCCCTTCGACGCCGGAGCCCACCTGATCGACCACACCGGCGAATTCGGCACTCGGCGAAAACGGCATTTCCGGCTTGTACTGGTACTTGCCCCTGATGATCAGCGTATCGAAAAAATTGAGCGCACAGGCCTTCACCCGCACCACGACCTCCCCCGGCCCGGCAACCGGATCGGCAATCTCCTCGACAACCAGGCTGGAAGGCGGACCGAAGGTTTTGCAGAGACAGGCTTTCACGGCATCCTCATGACATTCTACGGGTAAAGCGCCGCTCGCGCAGCGCGGGGTGAGACGTTAGCAAGCCCTGTTCGAGGCGGGAATTGGCTTTCCGGATAAGCTGAAAACTTTCGGCCATGGCGAAAGTCGGCTATGAGGCAGCCAAATCGAAAACGGACAAACTGATGCGCGGATATTTTGCAATCGGGGCCGAAGGCCTCTCGAAACGGATGAACCTGGGCACCTTGATGCGCTCTGCCCATGCCTTCGGCGCCAACTTCTTCTTCACGGTGGATGCCGACCAGAAGCTGCGCAAGGCGCCCCCCTCCGACACCTCCAAGAGCCCCGGCCACCTGCCTGTCTTCACCTGGGACAGCGTAGACACGATGGACCTGCCCAGAGGCTGCCAGCTTGTGGGCATCGAACTCACGGACGAATCGATCGAGCTGCCAAGCTTCGGACATCCCCTTCAGGCGGCCTACGTTCTTGGTCCTGAAAGAGGCTCGCTTTCACCGCAGATGCTGGCGCGCTGCGACCACGTGGTGAAGATCCCGACTAAGTTCTGCATCAATGTGGCCATGGCCGGCGCGATCGTCATGTACGATCGTCACAGAGCGTTGGGTCGCTACGCGGACCGCTCAACCACGGCCGGCGCTCCCAGGATCGAACGTCCGAAACATGTCAGCGGCGGTCCGGTGATGCGCACGGGACGCAAAGTGCCGGGAACCTGAATGAGTTGCGCCTGAACTTCAGGCCGCCAGAATTTTGGGTGTCTCTTGCCCGGGGGCCCCAATTAGTCCACATCCACGGATGTGTCGGTTTCCAGAAGCTGGCGCAACCGTCCGAAGGCAAGCCGGATACGGGATTTGACCGTGCCAAGCGGCAAGCCCGTGTGTTCGGCGATCTCGCTGTGCGACTGTCCTGCAAAAAAAGCCAGCCGAACCACATTCCGCTGCTCTTCAGGCAACTGCGACAAAGCAGCACGCACGCGTTTTTCCCGCAGCTTCGCATCCATCTCTTCGGCAATGTCCGGCAGCGGCGTCGGGTGCAGGGACGGATCTTCGGGATCGAGCGCCGCAGACTTCTGGCGGCGGATCCTGTCGATACGCCGGTTCCGGGCAACCCGGAACAGCCAGGTGCTGGCATTGGATTTTTTCGGATCGAACAGATCGGCCTTGCGCCACAGCGTCATCATGACGTCCTGGGCGACTTCTTCGGCAAGGGCCTCATCGGCGCCCTGCTTCATCAGGTAGCCCTTCAGGCGCGGCGCAAAGTGATCGAACAGCTCGATGAAAGCCGCCTTGTCCCGGTCTTCCGCCACTTTGACAATGAGATCGGAAAAATACTGCACCTGCGTCAAAGACAATCAATCCCCCTGCCGATCCATCTTCTTTATCAGGTTCGGCATAATTCGAAAGGGGGGTCAAGCAGGTCTGCCACACTGTTGCCGCGTTTAACCGCAAAGCGATTAGGTTGGTGCACGCACCGAAAAACAGAAAATACAATTGTCGGGCTTCAACCCTTTCGTAACCCGCTTTAAGTTATCATTAAAGCAAGGTTTATATGTCAGACGGCAGTTGAACTAAATTTGACGGAAACTCAAATCCAACGGTGTGGAGATGATGAAAGCAAAATCGCTGGTTCTGGCCATAGCAGGTCTTGCCGTTTCGAGTGCAGCGGCTTTCGCACAAACCCCGACACTTCTGAAGCAGCACAAGGACTGGGCGGCCTATGCGCTGACCAGTGGCGGCGGCAAGGTTTGCTACGCGCTTACCAAACCGACGACGTTGCTTCCGGGAGATCGAAATCACGGGGACGTATTCTTTTTCGTGACCACCCGCCCGGCGGAAGGCGTCTCGTCCGAGCCGAGCCTGCTGGTCGGTTATCCTTTCAAGGACAAATCCTCGGTCAGCGTAGACATTGACGGCAAGGGCTTCACGCTCTTCACCAACAATGACGGTGCCTGGGTCGAAAATGCTGCAACCGAAGCGCAACTCGTTTCTGCCATGAGGGCAGGCCGGGAAATGACGGTGACCGGCGAATCCAGCCGCGGCACCCGCACCACCTACAAGTTCTCGCTGTCCGGCGTCACAGCCGCGATCGACGACTCCAACGCTGCCTGCCGCTAACGCGTTCAGGTAGCAGCTTCTCCGGCTTTCCCCTGCATCCGCAGGGTGAAAAGCCGAAGTCGGCCGGTGGTTTCCTTTCAGTCTCGACGTCACCCTGGACGGGCCAAACGGCCTATCCGGGCCGTTGTCGTTGCGTAAAAACAGCTCTGCATAGCTCCCCTCCACGTCAGCAAACTTGATTTTCGGCGCTTTTTGTGGTTTTGGGAGCGCTTGAAATCAGACCTGCAAGTCAGGTGCCCGGCGACCGCGTAGTCTTGTTCCAAGACGCCTGAAGACCCTGCCGGAAGAGATTACGGATCACGACATGGCAATTACGCTCGACATCGCGCGGGACAATCCGAACGCGCACACCGTTTCAGCCGAAGCCGTCCTGCCCGGCGAAGACAAGCCGACGCTGATCGGCCTGTCGCGCGAAGAGCTGGGTGAAGCGCTCGGCACCATCGGTGTGCCGCAAAAGCAGTGGCGCATGCGTGCCTCCCAGCTCTGGCACTGGCTTTATGTGCGCGGCGTGTCCGACTTTGCGCAGATGACGAATATCGCCAAGGACTTGCGCCAGAAGCTGGACGAAGCCTTCACGATCGCCCGTCCGGAAATTGTTTCCGAGCAGATCTCCGTCGACGGTACCCGCAAGTGGCTGTTCCGCTTTCCCGCGCGCGGCGCCGGCCGCCCGGTCGAGGTTGAAACCGTCTATATTCCTGAAGAAGGCCGCGGCACGCTCTGCGTTTCTTCCCAGGTCGGCTGCACCCTCACCTGCACTTTCTGCCACACGGGCACCCAGAAGATGGTCCGCAATCTGACGGCCGAAGAAATTCTGTCGCAGATCCTGATTGCGCGCGACCGGCTGGGCGATTTCCCGCATGCGGACACCCCGCAGGGCGCCATCGTCCCGTCCGAAGGCCGTCTGGTGACCAACATCGTCATGATGGGCATGGGTGAGCCTCTCTACAATTTCGATAACGTCAAGAAGGCGCTGCTGATCGCGTCCGATGGTGACGGCCTGTCGCTCTCCAAGCGCCGCATCACCCTGTCGACCTCCGGTGTCGTGCCGGAAATCTTCCGCACCGGTGAAGAAATCGGCTGCATGCTGGCCATTTCGCTTCACGCGGTTCGTGACGAGCTGCGCGATGTGCTGGTGCCGATCAACAAGAAATGGAACATCAAGGAACTGCTGGACGCTTGCCGGCAGTATCCGGGCCTGTCCAACGCCAAGCGCATCACCTTTGAATATGTGATGCTGAAGGGCGTCAACGACAGCAATCAGGACGCGCTTGAACTGGTCCGCCTGCTGAAGGGCATTCCGGCCAAGATCAACCTGATTCCTTTCAACCCGTGGCCGGGTACCGATTACGAATGCTCCGACTGGGAGCGGATCGAGGAATTTGCCGACATCGTCAACCGGGCCGGCTATGCCTCTCCGATCCGCACACCACGCGGCCGCGACATCTTCGCCGCCTGCGGACAGCTGAAATCCGCGTCCGAGCGCATGCGAAAGAAGGACCGTGAGGCCCTGGCAGCCTCCTGAGGCAACATCATCTGCTGAACGAAAAACGGCGGCTCACTGGAGCCGCCGTTTTTATCTGAGCAGAAAACGTCAAACCAATCTGGAAAAAGGCCGCCCGGAGGCGGCCTTTTTGTATTCTTCGGCGAGGCTCAGACAAGACCGGACTTTGCCAGCGGCAGGCTGGTTGACCACTCGCCCTTGGCAGCGGCAATCGCGTTGGCGACAGCCGGGCCGATTGGCGGAGTACCGGGCTCACCGATACCGGTCGGTGCTTCGTTCGAGGGAACGATATGCACCTCGATTTCCGGCATGTCGGACATCCGGATCGGCTCATAGGTGTCGAAGTTGGTTTCCTCGACAACACCGTCGGCGAGCGTCACCTGGTTCCGCAGGATCGCACCAAGGCCGTAGCCGATGCCGCCTTCGACCTGTGCCCGGATATTGTCCGGGTTGATCGGCGTGCCGCAGTCGACCGCTGCCGTCACCTTTTCCACCTTCACAGTGCCGTCGTCGCGGAAGGAGATTTCCGCCACTTCCGCCACAAAGGAACCGAAAGACTTGTGCACGGCGACACCGCGGTGGCGCCCTTCAGGCAAGGGCGTGTCCCAGCCCGCCTTTTCAGCCGCCAGCTTCAACACGCCCACCTTGCGCGGATCGTCCTTGATCATCTCGAGGCGATAGGCAACCGGATCCTTGCCGGCTTCCTTGGCCAGACGATCGATCATGGTTTCCATGACGTAGGCCGTGTGGGTGTGACCGACCGAACGCCACCACAGAACCGGGACCTTCGTTTCCTGGAAGGACTGGTCCATGTTCATCAGCGGAAACGCATAGGTGGTGTCATGCGCGCCTTCGGTCATGTTGTGGTCGACACCGTCCTTCATCAGCATGGCTTCGAAAGGCGTGCCCTTGACGATGGACTTGGCGGCGATGTTGTACTTGAACGCCGTCACGTTGCCCTGGTCATCAAGACCGACCCGCAGCCGGTGAGCCGACATCGGACGGTAGTACCCACCGGCCATGTCATCCTCACGGGTCCAGACGATCTTCACCGGAGCCGGCGCCATGCCGGCGGCCTGCATCGCCTTGGCCAGCGTGGTGATTTCCACGACCGGATGCGCATCGGCCTGGGCGCGGCGCCCGAAGGACCCGCCGGCCCACAAGGTGTTGATCTTGACGTTCTCGAACGGAATGCCGAGTACGGTGGCCGCCACGTTGTGATCGATGGTCGGGATCTGGGAAGCGAACCAGAATTCCGCTGTTTCACCGTCGAACATCATGGCGATGTCCAGCGGTTCCATGGCGCCATGGGCCAGGAACGGGAAGTCATAGTCGGCTTCGATGACCTTCGCTGAAGCTTCCAGCGCCGCGTCGACATCACCGTCTTCGCGAACCTTCACACCCGGCTTGGTGGTCATGTCCTTCAGTTCGGCGATCATCGCATCGCTTGACCGGGTTTCGGCCTCGGCATCATCCCACTCGATTTCGAGCAGGGACCGGCCGTTGATTGCCGGCCAGGTGGACTTGGCGATCACCGCAACCCCGTTCGGGATCTGCAGCACGTTGACGACGCCCGGCACCTTCTTGGCTTCGGTGGCGTCAAACGACTTCACCTTGCCGCCAAAACGGGGAGAGCGGGCAACGACGGCAACCAGCAGATCGTCGCGCTGGAAGTCCATCGTGTAGGTTCTGGGCGCGCCGACGGTCTTGTTCTTGACGTCGAGACGCGGGAAGGACTTGCCGATGTAGACCCACTGATCCGGTGTCTTCAGTGTCGGCTCTGCCGGAACGTCCTCGTTGGCGGCAAGACCGGCAAGCTCACCCAGGGTCGCAGACTTGTCCGCACCATGAGAAACGACGCCACCCGACACGGTGATTTCACCCGCCGGCACGCCCCATTCCTTTGCCGCGGCGGCAATAATCATTGCCTTTGCCGCGGCACCGGCCTGACGGTACTGCATGAAGGAGTTCGCCATGGCCGTGGACCCGCCGGTGCCCTGCACGCCGAACAGCGAGTTGGCATAGACCTGCGGATTGGACGGTGCGAATTCGACAGTGACCTGCTCCCAGGAAGCGTCGAGCTCGTCGGCGACCAGACTGCACAGACCACTGGCCGTGCCCTGTCCCATGTCGAAGTGCTTGGACAGCACCACGACCGTGTTGTCCGGACGGATGTGAACGAAGGGCTGGATGAACTCGCCTTCGGCGGCCGAGGCAGTCGAGCGCGGCAGGTTCATGGCAAGCACCAGGCCACCAACGGTACCGGCGGACATCTTCAGGAAGGTGCGCCGCGTCGGCATTGCGGCTGCCAGCGGTTGTTTCAGGAGATGCAGCATGGCTCAGGCCTCCATCTTGTCTGAAGCAAGGTGGATGGCCTTGCGGATCCGGGCATAGGTGGCGCAGCGGCAGACATTGCCGTCCATGGCTGCGTCGATGTCCTCGTCGGTCGGCTTGGGCGTTTCGGCAAGCAAGGCAGTCGCGGCCATGATCTGGCCTGACTGGCAATACCCGCATTGTGGCACGTCCAGCTCGTTCCAGGCGGCCTGGACAGCAGCAGCCGCCTTGCCGTCGATACCTTCGATCGTTGTGATTTCAGCACCTTCAAGGTCGCCGACGAACGTCTGGCAGGACCGGACCGGAATACCGTCCATGTGAACCGTGCAGGCACCGCAGGAAGCGATGCCGCAACCGAACTTTGTCCCCGTCATTCCCAGCTCGTCGCGCAGAGCCCACAGCAGGGGGCTCTCGGGATCCGCGTCGAGCGTACGCGTTTCCCCGTTGATTTTTAATGTCACTGACATGAGGAGGCGTCTCCTTTGGCTGGCCAATTCTGGCTAAAGGATGTAAACTACACCGTGCAGTTTAGTTCGTAACTGCACATCTGTAAACGCCAGAGTTTACATAGGGCGCGATTTTTGGGATTAAAGAGGCGGGGGTCCTGTCGTCTGACAGATAATGCAACGGGGTACATATGAGTAGGTAATGTCCGTATCGGATCAGAAAAAGAAGCAGATCGTCGAGGCTGCAATCGCCGAGTTTCAGGAAAAGGGTTATGCCGGAGCCAGCATGGACCGGATTTCCGAGCGAGCCCAGGTTTCCAAGCGCACGGTCTACAATCACTTTGAAAGCAAGGACGTGCTTTTCAAGGAGATCAACCAGTGCCTTGCCGATCAGATCAACTCGGCGCTTGAAGTCGCTTACGACCCGGCGGCGCCCATTCGCGATGCCCTGGTGCGTCTCGGCTGGGCCGAAGGCGAGCTCATGATCAACCCGTGCTTCATGAGCTTGGCCCGCATGGTCATGAGCGAAACGATCCGCGACCCGGCCCTTGCAGCCGATATGGACAGCCGCATGACCAAGATCTCCGTCTTCACCGAGTTCATGGATCGCGCCACGCGTGAAGGCAAGCTCACGGCCGACGACCCGTCCCTCGCGGCCACGCAATTTCTCGGCCTTATCAAGGCCCGATCCTTCTACCCGAACATCCACAGCGGCCGCGTGACAACCCGCCCCGAGATGGAACGGATCATCGAGGAAAGCGTCGACATGTTCCTGGCCCGATACGGCGCCAGGGCGACCGCGCAAACGGTGGCGGCGCAGTAACGGGCGCCCGCCAAAATTTCCCGACATGGCAGATCGACCCGTGTAGAGCGAAACGCGACGAAATGAGTGCATCGCGGGGCTTGCGCCATGCATAGAACCGGCTAAATTGCCGCAAATTTTCATCGGCGGGAAACCGCCAGGAACATCGAACTGGATTTTTCCCAAAATGGCGCATGGTGACATCAAAAAAGTCGTGCTGGCCTATTCCGGCGGCCTCGACACCTCCATCATCCTGAAATGGCTGCAGACCGAACTGGGCTGCGAAGTGGTGACCTTCACCGCCGATCTCGGCCAGGGCGAGGAACTGGAGCCGGCGCGCAAGAAAGCCGAAATGCTCGGCATCAAGGAAATCTACATCGACGACCTGCGCGAGGAGTTCATCCGCGATTTCGTCTTCCCGATGTTCCGCGCCAACGCTGTCTATGAAGGCGTCTACCTGCTCGGCACTTCCATCGCCCGGCCGCTGATTTCCAAGCGCCTGATCGAGATTGCCGAGGAAACCGGCGCCGACGCGATTGCCCACGGCGCAACCGGCAAGGGCAACGACCAGGTGCGTTTCGAACTGTCCGCCTACGCGCTCAACCCGGACATCAAGGTGATCGCGCCGTGGCGCGACTGGACGTTCAAGTCCCGGACCGACCTTCTGGAGTTCGCCGAACAGCACCAGATCCCGGTTCCGAAGGACAAGCGCGGCGAAGCTCCGTTCTCCGTCGACGCCAACATGCTGCACTCCTCATCGGAAGGCAAAGTGCTGGAAGACCCGGCCGAGGAAGCACCGAACTACGTGTTCCAGCGCACGGTTGACCCGACCGAGGCACCGGACGAAGTCACCTATATCGAAATCGGCTTCGAAAAGGGCGACGCCGTCTCCCTCAATGGCGAGAAGATGTCGCCGGCAACGCTCTTTGCCAAACTCAACGACTATGGCCGCGACAACGGCATCGGCCGTCTCGACATGGTCGAGAACCGCTTCGTCGGCATGAAGAGCCGCGGCATCTACGAAACGCCGGGCGGCACCATCCTCCTGACGGCGCACCGCGCCATGGAATCCATCACGCTCGACCGCGGTGCCTCGCACCTGAAGGACGAACTGATGCCGCGTTACGCCGAGCTGATCTACAACGGGTTCTGGTTCTCGCCGGAGCGCGAGATGTTGCAGGCCCTCATCGACAAGAGCCAGGAGCATGTCACCGGCTCCGTCAAGCTGAAGCTCTACAAGGGCAACGTCATCCTCGTCGGCCGGTCCTCGCCCTATTCGCTCTATTCCGAAGAGCTGGTCACCTTCGAGGACGACCAGGGTGCTTACGACCAGAAGGACGCCGCCGGCTTCATCAAGCTGAACGCCCTGCGCCTGCGCACCCTCGCCAAGCGCGACCGGATCGGCTGAGATCTCTGACATGACAACACCGGCGGCAGCAAAGCTCGAACAGAACCTTGCTGCCGCCGGTTTTTTGTTGCTCGGCGGCTTTGCTCCTGATGGCACCGTTGCCGTTCCACCTCTTGCCAGCGGCAAGCAGGCCCGAAGCCTTCTCCTGATCGGCAGCACAGGTCCGTCGATCTGGCCGCACCTGACGGCAAGTCCGGAATACAAAAATGGCCACCCGGATCCTCTCGACCGATATACGCGGCGCAGCCTTTTGGACCTTGCCGAGACATCCGGCTACGAACCGGTGTTTCCCTTCGAAGGCCCGCCCTATCACCCGTTCCAGCAATGGGCGATGAAATGCGGCGGCTTCTCCCAAAGCCCGCTCGGCGTTCTCGCCCACCGGACCTTCGGCCCCTGGGCCGGCTTCCGCGCAGCGTTTCTGAGTGCGGTACCCTTTGACGGACCGACGCCGGTCACGATGGACGGCCCCTGCCCGACCTGCACCGACACACCTTGCCTAACGGTTTGCCCGGTCGGTGCCGTTACGGTGCACGAAGGCTACAAGGTCACTGACTGCCGAAACCATCTGGCGACCAGCCGCAACCTCGATTGCTGGTCCGGCTGCCTGGCAAGACGGGCCTGCCCCTTTGGCCGGGAGCACCGGCAAAGCCAGGCAACAGCCGGGTTTCACATGGAGAGTTTCCTGGGGCTTTAATTGCTAGTTTTGAAGTAGTGACGTTAAGTGGTGGCTTCCTCAATGCCTACATTGCTCAGTGCCAAAGAGGCCCCGATAACAGGGACGCCGGGCATTCAGAACCGAGACGGCCACGGCCAAAGCACCGCCAGCAAAGAGGTCGACAAAGTAATGACCGCCGAACACCGGGGTTGCAGCTATCATGGTCACCGCGAACAATGTCACCAACCAGAACCAGCGTGTCTTGTAGAAGCCGGCGACTAGCAAGATGCCCCCAGCAGTATGGAACGATGGAAAGGCAGCAAGCCCTTCTGCGTCGAGAAGATTGACCGTAGCGCCGGATGGTTCCCGCAAGGCAAGAAGTTGTTCCACATGAGCGATACCGGGAACGCTGCTGAAACCGTCGATATGGGCGACATCGCCGAAATAGTAGGCGACGGTGGCGACCGCGGGGAAAAACATCGCTATTGAAACCGACACCGTTGCGGTGATCAAAAATATTTCGCAAAAATAACGCGCTCGAGCAGGCCTTCCCATCAGAATCAGTGCGAGAAAACCAAACAGACTGGCACCGTCGAACCCGATATAGGCAATATGCAAAATCTTGTTCAGCAGAAAGTTATGCTGGACGAACGTGAAATAGGCCATCCAGTCGAGCCCGAGCACCTTGTCCCAGTTATCAAGTAGAGGATCCGCAAGAGGAAACACTACGCTCATGGTCAAGTGGTTGAAGATGCGCAACGTCGCCAGGGCGACGAATATGAAAACAATGCCTTTGAGTAACAGCTGCATCCGTTCCCGGAAAACGTCTGGAAATGTCCCCCGGAGTTTGATGTAGCAACTCAGCAGCGCGCAGACCGTGATGATCCCACCGAATAGTATTAGTGACTTGGGATCGACGCGCGCCGTAACAAGCGTTTGAAGAACGAGCGTTGTGCCGACGACAACACTCATGAGAACAACGTTGAGAACTCCTGGAAAAGGCAGACTTTGTGTTTGAAAGGGCGCAGCCTCTTCAAGAGAGGCTGTCTGCGCTTGAGCAGGCGGGTCAAAATCGCCTTCATTTTTCAATCCCAGGGCGGAAGACATGTCCGCAGCACCCCGCGCAACGCATTTACAGGTTGCTGTTTTTCTATAGCTGATAGGCTTAAGATCAGGTTTCTTTCAGTTGTTCTGTCACCCGTCCAGCTTCACCACGCCATCCTGGTCCGGGCAGGTTTCCAATGCTTCCATCGCGGTGCGGCCGTCGCCCAGCGGGGCGTCGGGCCAGATTTCGGCAAGCGGGATCAGAACGAAGGCGCGGTCGCCCATGCGCGGGTGCGGGATTTCGAGGTCGTTTTCAGCAACCTTTTGCAGGCCGTAGATCAGAACGTCGATGTCCAGCGTCCTTGGGCCCCAGCGCACGTCGCGCACACGTCCGAGTTCGGTCTCGATTTCAAGACAGCGCTTCAGCAGCGCCTGCGGGCTCATGGTGGTATCGATCACCACGCAGCAATTGCGGAAATCGTCCTGCGGCACCGGCCCCCAGGGCGGCGTCCGGTAATCGGAGGACCGGGACACCAGCATGACGCCGGGCGTTTCCTCCAGCCGGCGGATCGCCTCATCCAGATTGGCCTTCGGGTCACCAAGGTTGGATCCGAGCCCGAGCGCACAGCGGGTCGGGGCGTCAGCCATCGCATTTTCGGCATTCATTCGACAGGGTTCCGTTCCAGGCGGGTTGCCTCGATCATACGCACGCAATCGGCATGTGGACTTACGTCATGCGCCCGCACAATCGCAGCCCCTTTCAGCATGGCCGTCATGTGAACGGCAACGGATCCGAACAGCCGGTCTTCCGTTTCCGCTTCCAGCACGTCACCGATCATGCGCTTGCGCGACGCACCCGCCAACAGCGGAAGGCCGTGTTTCTTCAGCGTTTCGAAACGGTTCAGAACGATGAAATTCTGGTTGATGGTCTTGCCGAAGCCAAAGCCCGGATCAAGGATCTGCTTTTCCCTGGCGATCCCTGCCTTTTCCGCCAGGTCCATCGAGATTTCGAAGAACTGGTCGATGTCCGAAAGAATGTCCAGTCCGGCATCGGCGGCAAGACGGTTATGCATCATAACTACATGCACGCCGGCCTCGGCAACAACCTCAGCCATGGCCGGGTCCTTTTGCAGACCCCACACATCATTGACGATGACCGCACCTGCCGCACACGCGCGGCGCGCGATCTCCGCCTTGTAGGTATCGATCGATACGGGCGTTCCCATGTCGATCACCTGATCGAGGATCGGATCGAGCCGCGACCATTCCAGGTCCAGCGGCACCGGTTCGGACCCCGGCCGCGTGCTTTCGCCGCCGACATCCAGAATATCGGCCCCTTCCAGAATCATTTCCTGTGCACGCCGCAAGGCGGCATCCGCATTGGCGTGGCGCCCGCCATCGGAAAAGGAATCCGGGGTCACGTTCAGGATCCCCATCACGTGGGGGCGTTGGTGTCCGGCGTCGAAACGCGGCGGCTCGTAGGCTGTCGGGGTCGGCATCATTGCGTCCTTTTGACGGTCAGGCACGTGTTTGGCCCGTCTGACACCGACGGTCAAGCGGCACCAATGCGACTTCGCCCTGCTTGACCCCGCTCCAAGGCTGTGGACGATCACGATTTGGAAGCAATTTGGAGGTTCAATCGTTCCGCGGCGGTTTTCCGGCAATCCGTACACGTCGTCATCAAAAATTCGGGAAACGGTCTTGGAACAGACATCCGTCTGTCACGGAGCTTCAGCACCTGATGTTTTTGCCAAGGGACTCGCCCCTGCGGTCCCCAGCCACGGAGCTTGAAAATGTCTTCAAACGTTTCTCGACGCAATTTTCTGAAATCATCGGTTGCTACCGGTCTGGTACTGGCCTCACCGCTGGCCATGCCGGGCCTGTCGCGTGCGGCCTCGCGCCCGCAGATCACGCACGGCCTTCAGTCCGGCGACGTTGATGCCAATTCCGGCATGATCTGGGCCCGCTCGGACCGCCCGGCGCAAATGCTGGTGGAAGTCGACACCACCGGCACGTTCGAAACGCCACGGCGCCTTGCCCCGATCAATGCGCTTCCCGACTCGGATTTTGCCGTCAAGCGACTGCTTGAGAACCTGCCGTCCGATCAGGATGTCTTCTATCGCGTCGCCTTTGCCGACCTGAACGACGTCAATGCCGTATCCGAGCCGATGACCGGCCGCTTCCGCACCGCCCCGGCGTCCCGCCGCAACATTCGTTTCGCCTGGTCGGGCGATACCGCCGGCCAGGGCTGGGGGATCGATACCGACCGTGGCGGCATGAAGACCTACGCCACCATGGCAAAACATCAGCCGGACTTCTTCATCCACTCCGGCGACACGATTTATGCCGATGGCCCGATGAAGGAAACCGTCGAGCTGAAGGACGGCACCGTTTGGAAGAACATCGTCACGGAAGAAAAATCCAAGGTTGCCGAAACGCTGGACGAATACCGCGGCCAGTGGAAATACAACCTCATGGACGAGAACCTCAAGGCGTTCAACGCGGAAGTCCCGACCTTCTTCCAGTGGGACGATCATGAAGTCGTCAACAACTGGTCGTCCTCCAAGGATCTCCTGTCCGACGACCGCTACAGCGAGAAGAACATCCACCTTCTGGCCGCTCGCGCCGGCCGGGCTTTCCACGAGCTGGCTCCCATCCGCTACACCCCGGCCGAGCCAGGCCGCGTCTACCGCAAGATCGCCTATGGTCCGCTGCTGGACGTATTCTTCCTGGACCTGCGCTCCTATCGCGGGCCGAACGGCGCCTCGATGGAAGACACCATGACACCGGCTTCGCGCATCCTCGGCGCCGAGCAGCTTGCCTGGCTGAAGCGTGAACTTCTGAATTCCAACGCCACCTGGAAGGTCATCGCCTGCGACATGCCGATCGGCCTGATCGTCTGGGACAACTGGAAAGACCAGGCCGGCGCCGAAGCGGTTGCCAACGGCGATCACGGCGCACCGAAAGGCCGAGAACTGGAATTTGCCGATCTGCTGCGCTTCATCAAGACGGCAGACATCGACAACATCGTCTGGCTGACCGCCGATGTGCACTACACCGCCGCGCATTACTACAATCCGGACAAGGCCCAGTTCCAGGACTTCAAGCCGTTCTGGGAATTCGTCTCCGGCCCGATCCATGCCGGCACCTTCGGCCCGAACGATCTCGACATGACCTTCGGCCCGGAGCTCAAGTACATCAAGGCCCCGACCGCCGAACAGGGTGCCAACCTGCCCCCGTCCATGGGGCTGCAGTTCTTCGGCCTGGTCGACATCGACGGCCAGAGCGAACAGCTCACCGTCCGCCTGATGGACCGTGACGACGTCGAACTGCACACCGTCACGCTGGACCCGGTTCGCAAGGCCTGATCAAAGTTTCCAGAAAAAAGAGCGGGCCGGGAAACCGGCCCGTTTGTTTTAAAAAAACCTACCTTCGTCATCCCGGACGCAGCGAAGCGGAGATCCGGGACCGGAGAGCCGAGGTGTTTCCGATGGAGACTTATCATTCGGCGCTGTGCCTCCCCGGTCCCGGCTCGCGCTGCGCTTGGCCGGGATGACGACGGAGAGGCGGACAATGTGCGCCTACTCCGCCGCCGCCGGCTGACGGATCTGGCTGCGCAGGATCAGGAACAGAATAATGCCGGCGATGGGCATACCCGGCAGAATGAAAGCGAGACCGAGGATCGGCTCTCCGAGTGCAGCGATCGCGAGGCTGGCGACGATGCCGCCGCCGAACTGCAGAAAGCCAAGCATGGAAGATGCCGAACCGGCGATATGCGGGAACGGTGCCATGGATTCGGTGAAGCTTGCCGGCAGAACCAGCGCCAGCGCGAAGGTGAACAGCGCCACCGGCCCCATCACCGTCAGGATCGTCGGTTCATGGGTGAGCGTGACATAGCACATCAGAGTTGACGCAACGACCCAGAGGCTAAGCCCGTAGGGCACCAGCTTGCGGGCTTCGAAGAAGCGAAGCAGACGCCCGGTCAGGATGGTTCCCGAAATGAAGGAGCCCGACTGGATGATCATGGTCAGCCCGAAGGCGGACGGCGTCAGACCGACTTCATAGATCAGGATGAAAGGCAGGACGGTCGCCAGGGCATAAAGGTTGCCGAGCCCGAAACCGATGAGAAGGCTTGGCGCCAGAAACCTCGGGTCCTTCAGCAAGGTGCCGTAGTTGATCGCAAGTTGCCGTGGATTGAGGTGATGCTTGCCCGGCTGCGGGTTGGTTTCAACCTGAAACACGAGCACCGCAACCATCAGCAACGCACCGTAGATCACCATGCACCAGAACACTTCCTGCCAGCCGAACAGTTCCAGCACGATTCCGCCGATGGTGGGTGAGATCGCCGGGCCAAGGGCCAGCATCATCGCGATCGTATTCATGATCCTGGCAGAGGCCTGGCCGGTAAACTGGTCACGGACGATGGCGCGCGACACCGCGATGCCGACCGCGGCCCCCACACCTTGAAGGGCTCGGGCAAAAACCATGAACTCGACAGTCGGTGCGAAGGTCGCCAGCACGCTTGAGACGAGATAGAGGACCAGGAAGGCGATCGTGACCGGCTTGCGCCCAAAGGCGTCCGTCAGAGGGCCGCAAACCAGCTGCGTGACGGCAAAACCGGCGAAATACGCCGTGAGGGTAAGCTTGACCGCTGAATCGGTGGTCCCGAAGGCTTCGACCAGGGCCGGCATGGCCGGGGTATAAAGCGCCATCGAAATGGGGCCGATAGCGACAAGCCCGGCCCCGAGAAGCGATGTACGTCTTGCGCTCATGATTGAGCTGTCGGCGGTCATTTCTGTTTCCCTTTGGAAACCTCCTGCAGCAGGCTGTCCTTCATGGTCTGCAGAAGCGATTCCAGTATCTGCCGTTGGTCGGCGGGAATGTCCTCAAGCGCCCTGGAGCGCACCTCTTGCAGGGCAGTCCCAATTTTCTCAAGCAATGGATCGGCCAACGGCGTCAGCTCGATTATCTTGGCCCGGCGGTCGTTCGGGTCCTGGCAGCGGCGGATCAATCCGGCCTTTTCGAGCGTGTCGAGGTACCCGACCAGGGTCATAGGCTCGACATACATCGCATCTGCCAGAACGGCCTGCCGTTGACCCGGAAGTCGCCAGACATAAAACAGCGTACGCGCTTCTCCGGCAGTCAGACCAGTGTCGACCTTGGATAACTCCGCCTCGAAGTTTCGCCGCAGCAACCGTGCCAGATCAACGACCAGCATGGTGACACCGACATTCGGAGTTGGAACTCCCATCGCCACCCCATTTTAGTAAGGTTACCTTACGAATACGGCGCTTCAGGAAGCACTGTCAATGCGTAGATGTGACATTGCGTTGCACAATTCCCTCGCGCCACGTATAAAGGCGCCAAATTCGGCGCGGATGCCGATCCATAGCATAATCAACTTCCAGACAAGCTGCGGGTCCCCAAGGGCCCGTTCTGTCTTTTGGAGCCACTCATGAACCTTCGTAATATTGCCATCATCGCGCACGTTGACCATGGCAAAACCACACTCATCGACGTTCTTCTGAAGCAATCCGGTGCCTTCCGCGACAACCAGCGCACCGAAGAACGGATGATGGACTCCAACGATATCGAGCGTGAGCGCGGCATCACCATTCTGGCCAAGGTCACCTCGCTGGTCTGGAAAGACACCCGCATCAACATCGTGGACACACCGGGCCACGCCGACTTCGGCGGCGAAGTCGAGCGTATCCTGCACATGGTCGACGGCGTGATCCTTCTGGTGGACGCTGCCGAAGGCCCGATGCCGCAGACCAAGTTCGTGCTCGGCAAGGCCCTCAAGCTCGGCCTGAAGCCGATCGTCGCCATCAACAAGATCGACAAGCCGGAACAGCGTGCCGATGAAGTGCTGGACGAGGTCTTCGACCTGTTCGCAGCCCTCGACGCCAATGAAGACCAGCTCGACTTCCCGGTGCTCTACGGTTCGGCCAAGCAGGAATGGATGGCTCTGGAGCCGAACGGCCCGCAGGACAGCATGGACCCGCTCTTCGACATGGTCCTCGACAAGGTGTCGCCGCCGGAAGCCCAGCCGGGCGATTTCCGCATCCTGGCAACCACCATCGAATCCGACCCGTTCCTGGGCCGTATCCTGACCGGCCGTATCGTGTCGGGCACCGCTCTGCCGAACATGCCGATCAAGGCGCTCTCCCGTGACGGCAGCGTGGTTGAAAACGGCCGTATCTCCAAGATCCTTGCTTTCCGTGGCCTGGAACGTCAGCCGATCGAAAAGGGTGAAGCGGGCGACATCGTCGCCATCGCGGGCCTGACCAAGGCAACCGTTGCCGACACGCTGTGCGCCCCGTCGGTCAATGAATCCCTGCAGGCTCAGCCGATCGATCCGCCGACGCTGTCCATGACCTTCCGCGTCAACGACAGCCCGCTGGCCGGCACCGAAGGCTCCAAGGTTCAGTCCCGCGTCATTCGCGACCGCCTGAAGAAGGAAGCAGAAGGCAACGTCGCCCTGAAGGTGGAAGACACCGACGAGCCGGACGCATTTGTCGTCTCCGGTCGCGGCGAACTTCTTCTGGCGATCCTGATCGAGAACATGCGCCGTGAAGGCTTCGAGCTTGGCGTTGGCCGTCCGCGCGTCGTCTATCAGTATGACGATGCCGGCAACCGCCTGGAGCCGATCGAGGAAGTCATCATCGACGTTGATGAAGAACATTCCGGCGTCGTGGTTCAGAAGCTGCAGGAACGCAAGGCCGACCTTCTGGAAATGAAACCGTCCGGCGGTGGCCGCACCCGTCTGGTGTTCCACGCTCCGACCCGCGGCCTCATCGGTTACCAGTCCGAACTGCTGTCCGACACCCGCGGCACGGCGATCTTCAACCGTCTGTTCCATGGCTATGAGCCGCACCGGGGCCCGATCCAGGGCCGTCACACCGGCGTGCTCCTGTCCAACGGCACCGGCGAGGCAGTTGCCTATGCACTGTTCAACCTGGAAGACCGCGGCCCGATGATGATCGATCCGGGCACCAAGGTTTATCCGGGCATGATCATCGGCGAACACACCCGCGGCAACGACCTGGAAGTGAACGTGCTGAAGGGCAAGCAGCTCACCAACATCCGCTCCGCCGGCAAGGACGACGCTGTCAAGCTGACCACGCCGAAGAAGCTGACGCTGGAAGCAGCGCTTTCCTACATCGCAGACGACGAACTGGTGGAAGTCACGCCAGACTCCATCCGCCTGCGCAAGGCCGTCCTCGACCCGCATGAGCGCAAGCGCGCGGAACGTGCGGCGAACAAGGAATCGGCATAAGCCTGATTTGAAGAACCAGAAAAAGCCCGGGCACTGTCCCGGGCTTTTTTGCTTTTTCAACACCAGTTTCCATCGCACCTCATCCTGAGGAGCCGCGTTAGCGGCGTCTCGAAGGATGGGCTGCTTGCTCCGAAAACTGCCGCCCATTCTTCGAGACAGCGCTTCGCGCTTCCTCACAATGAGGTTTTGGGTTCCCTTCTCCGGTATCTAGGGCCCACTTGTTTCGCCGGCAGACCAGAAGACTTGCGGCAGCCCGCAAACCACACCGCAACCAGTTGCCACGCCCAACGTCCGCTTTGGTTTAAAATGTCAGTCGCGAGACTGAATTTGAAACGCCATCCCACGCCTCCCGACCGGGAACTCCTTACAATTCCGCCTGAGAATTGAAGCGCCTGGCCTCAGGTCAACCGCGCACAAGGAAGGCTGAACCAATGAAACATTTCGCTCTCGCACTGGCGATGACCGCAAGCCTCGCCACATCCGCCACCGCCGCAAGCTTCGGCCCGCTGGTGGAGGCTGCCGAGCTGTCCGCGTCGCTGGACACCGTGGAGCCGGTGCTTCTGGACATCCGCAACGAGGGATACGAGAAAGGCCATGCAGACGGCGCTTTGTTTGCGCCCTACCGCATGTTCCGCGGACCGGCGGAAAACCCCGGCGGTCTTGTGGATGTTGAAAAGCTGGAAGCCGAACTGGAAGAACTCGGCCTGGAACAGGATACGCCGATCGTGATCCTGTCCGAAGGCAAGACCGATACGGACTTCGGTTCCGCCGCGCGTGTCTACTGGACCTTGAAATCCACCGGCTTCACCGACCTGTCGATCCTGAACGGTGGCCTGGAGTCCTGGAAAGCCGCCGGCCTTCCGGTCAACGCCACGGCCGAATCCGCTTTTCCGAGCGAGCTGGAACTGACCTTTGACGACACCTGGCTGGCCACCACGGCAGACGTTTCCGCCGTCGCTGCAGGCGAGTCGAATGCGCTTCTGGTAGATGCTCGCCCGGCGGATTTCTTCAACGGCAAGAAGGCGCATGAAGCTGCCTCGCGTCCGGGAACCCTGCCGACCGCCATCAACCACACCTACACAGCGTTCTTCAAGGAAGGCTCGCCGGCAATGTCCACCGCCATCGATCCTGCCGCGCTGAAAGCATCGCTTGGTGTCGAAGACGGCAAGGATACGGTTTCCTTCTGCAACACCGGCCACTGGGCCGCGGCTCACTGGTTTGCGGTGTCCGAAGTCGCCGGAGTGGAAAACGCAAAGCTTTACGCGGGCTCCATGGTCGAATATTCCCAGTCCGGAAACGAGATGGCCAACACACCGGGTCTCGTACAGAACCTGATAAACCAGATACTGAACTGACGTGACCACAGCCGCAGACATTCATACCGCCGCTGCGACGCCAATCTGGCGCCGCGGCGGTCTTGTTTTGGCCGCCCTTGCAGCCGTTCTGGCCACCGCCCTTCTGGTTGGTGGCCGGTATGGCCTGTTGCTTGCCGTCGGCCTTGGCTTCGGCATCGTGCTGGAAGGCCTGCGCTTCGGTTTTGCCGGCCCCTGGCGTGCGATGATCCTGCGCCGGGACCCGGGCGGCCTTTGGGCGCAGCTTCTGTCGATCGCCCTTGTCTCACTGGTGGCCTTTCCCCTGCTTGCCGCAAACCAGGGCGAGCTGAGCGGCGCACAGGGCCCGATCGGCTTTGCCATGATCGCGGGAGCCTTCGTCTTCGGCGCTGCCATGCAGGTCGTGCTCGGATGCGGGTCCGGCACCCTGGTCAATGCCGGGTCCGGCAACGTGGTTTCCCTTGTCGCCCTGCCCTTCTTTGCCATCGGCAGCTTTGCCGGGGCCTATCACCTGATCTGGTGGACAGATCTTGGGGCATTGCCCGTTCTGACCCTGTCCGGCTGGCAAGGCGCAGCGATTACCCTCCTCGGACTTTCGGCAATCGCCGCAGTGCTCTGGAAACTGGCAGCTCCCGAAAACCGGCGCCTGCCTCGCCGGCTGATAGTTGCAGCCGTGCTGCTGGCCGCCCTTGCCATCCTGAACCTGATCGTGGCCGGCCAACCCTGGGGCGTTGTCTATGGCCTTGGCCTTTGGGCTGCAAAGGCGGCATCTGCAGCAGGGGCGGATCTTTCCGGATCCGTTTTCTGGAGTGCACCTGCCTCCGTCGAGCGCCTGACCCATAGCCTGCTGACGGATTACACATCCCTCACCAATATCGGCATCATCCTGGGTGCCTTTCTGGTCGCCAGCTGGCGCACCGGCGGCCTGTCGCAGAAAATCCAGTCACTGCCGGCACAGGCCTGGCTCGCCGCAATGGTCGCGGGCTTTCTGCTGGGCTATTCCTCACGCCTTGCCTTCGGCTGCAACGTCGGTGCGTTCTTTTCCGGCATCTCGACCGGCAGCCTGCACGGCTGGGTCTGGTTCGCGGCAGCCTTTGCCGGATCGATCTACGGCGTGAAACTGCGCCCGCTCCTGAAGCTGGAGGCAAGATCATGACCCGGCTGGTAACAGCTTCCGTAGCCCTTGCCGGACTTGCCGCAATGATTGCTCTCGATGCATCTGCGACACCGCCCAATCCCTACAAGGCTCCGAAACTTCTGGCTCTGGGCTCCGGCACCGCCCCGAGCGGCGGCTTTTGCGGTGCGCTGCCCGACCCGGCCGGCAAATAGCCGAGCGACCCCTGCCAACCGGCAACCGCTCCTGCGTTGCCACGGGATGCCAAAGCCTCGACTTGCTTTCACAAGGTCATCGGCAAAACGTCTGACTTGCTTGTGTGCACCGCAGCGGGCTTAATCCTCTCCGACAAATCAGAACCGGGAGGCACAGGTGAGCAAGACCAATCGCGGCAATTTCTTCGAAGACTTCAAGGTGGGACAGGTCATCCGCCACGCAACGCCGCGCACCGTCACCAGCGGTGACCAGGCGCTTTACACCGCGCTTTACGGCTCTCGCTTTGCGGTTCAGTCGTCAGACGCTTTCGCAAAATCCCTGGGCTATTCCCACGCCCCGGTCGACGACCTGCTGACCTTTCACATCGTCTTCGGCAAGACAGTGCCGGACATTTCGCTGAATGCCGTCGCCAATCTGGGTTATGCGGGCGGCCGGTTCCTGGCACCGGTTTTCCCGGGTGATACCATTTCCACCGTCTCCGAGGTGATCGGCAAGAAAGAGAACTCCAACGGCAAGACCGGCGTCGTCTATGTGCGCTCGACCGGCTACACCGAAAACGGCACCGAGGTGCTGGATTATGTCCGCTGGGTGATGGTCAACAAGCGTGTTGCCGCCAATCCGGCGCCGGAACCGGTGGTGCCGGAACTTCCTTCAGCGCTCGACCCGCAGTCACTCGGCACCGCTGTGCCATTGCTCGACACCGCCAATTGGGACAATGACCTGGCCGGATCCGAGTACCGTTTCGACGATTACGAGATTGGCGAGAAGATCGACCATGTCGACGGCATGACGGTGGAGGAAGCCGAGCATCAGCTGGCAACCCGTCTTTACCAGAACACCGCCAAGGTGCATTTCAACCAGCACACGGAAGCTCACAATCGTTTCGGCCACCGCCTGGTCTATGGCGGCCACGTGATCTCCATTGCCCGTGCGCTGTCGTTCAACGGGCTGGCCAACGCGTTTCATATTGCCGGCATCAACGGCGGCCGCCACGTCGGCCCGCTGGCGGCAGGCGACACGGTTTATGCCTGGTCGGAAGTTCTGGACAAGGCGGACATCGACGGCCGCTCGGACGTCGGCGCGCTGCGTCTGCGGCTTGTCGCCACCAAGAACCGGACCTGCCATGACTTCCCCGGACAGGACCATGAGGACAACTACCTGCCCGAAGTGGTTCTCGATTTCGACTACTGGGCCCTGATGCCGAAATAGGCATGACATCCGGCCCGATCCTTTTGGATGACGGATCTCCTCTTCCTCGCTACCATGACGCAAGAGGAGGTCTGGCATGCTGACAACGCTTTCGGGCCGGGAAACAAATCTGATCTTCGCGATCATGCAGGACATGATCGCCATCCAGGACGCACGGCAACTCAGGCTGCAGCTTGGCACCCGCTTGCTGGACCTTCTGGAGGCGGACTACTTTGCCTCCTACGTCTGGACAAGGACCGACGGCGACACGGACGGCGTGTTCCTGAACATGGACGAGAACAATCTCGCCGCCTACCAGCAGCATTTCCAGCACTGCGATCCGATTACACCCAGGTTCCGCATGTGCCGGCGCGCCACCCACCTCGACCAGGTCATTTCCCGGGAAGACTTCCTGCGCACCGAATTCTACAACGACTTTCTGGCACGGGACGGCCTGCATCAGGGCATGAACTTCCATGCCTATGCGGCGACCGGCCATCTGGGCGACCTGCGCATCTGGCGTGGCGCCGGCAAGGAAACCTTCCAGCAGCGCGATCTGGAAATACTGAATGCGATCGGCACGTCCTTCGGACATGCCCTTGCGAACATGCAGGCACACGAACGCAAACAGCGCGATGCCGACCCCCGATTGCGCTTGACGGCCTGGGCGGGCCACCACGGGCTCACCAGCCGGGAACAGGACGTGCTTTGCCTGGTGAGTGCAGGCAAGCGCGACCGCGAGATTGCGGCGGAACTTGAAATCTCCGTCACGACCGTTCGCACCCACCTCAAGGCGATGTTTCAAAAATCGGGGGTGACCAGCCGGGCGGAACTGCTCGCCAGCGTCAACACGCGACTTTCTCTCCAATAAACGAAGCGCCTCCTCATTTTCGAGGATGCGCCGGAAAAGACACAGGCGTTTGCTGTTTCCCTCATGCACAAGAAGGGGAACAAACATGAAAGTGCATCTCACAGCAGGACTGACTGCGATCGCAGCCGTCTTTGCCGGTCCGGCGTTTGCCGCCGACGACATCACCACCATGAGTGCGGCGGAAACGGCGAGCGCCATAGCCGGACAGACGCTGACAGCCACGGATCTCGTCAACGCCCTCATCGCCAGAACCGGCGATGACCCGGGCAATGTCTACATAACGTTCGACAGCGAAGGCGCGCTTGCAGCCGCTGCAGCCGCCGATGAAAGCGTGATGGCAGGTGAACCCCTCGGACCGCTGCACGGCGTGCCGATTGTCGTGAAGGACAACATTGCCTCCGCTGGCCTGCCGACCACCGGTGGGACACCTGCCCTGAAAGGATGGGTGCCCGCAGAAGACGCGCCTGTCTTGAAGAAACTGCGCGATGCGGGTGCGATCCTGCTCGGCAAGACCAATCTTCACGAACTTGCTTTCGGCATCACCTCGAACAACGCCGCCTTCGGCGCGGTTGCCAACGCCTATGATCCGGACCGCTTTGCCGGCGGCTCGAGCGGCGGCACCGGCGCTGCAATCGGCGCCAGGCTGGCGCCCGCCGGCCTTGGAACCGATACGGGCGGCTCGGTGCGCATTCCCTCGGCACTCAACGGTGTTTCCGGTCTGCGCCCGACCACAGGCCGCTACCCGGCGGAAGGTATCGTGCCGATTTCCGCGACACGCGACACGCCCGGTCCGATTGCAAGAACGGTTTCCGACCTGGTCCTCCTCGATGCGGTGATCACTGGTAGCAGTGCGACACTCGACCCTGCAGACCTCGGCACCGTCCGTCTGGGTGTTCCAGGCGTGCTGACGGACAACCTCTCACCGGAAACGGATCGTCTCTTCAAGGAAGCCCTGGACAAGCTGCAGGCCGCCGGCGTGACCCTTGTTCCCGTCGATATCAGCACAGAGCTTGAACTTGCCGGAAAAGCCGGTTTCCCGATCGCCCTGTGGGAAGTGAAACGGGATCTTGCCGCCTTTCTGGAGACGCATGAAACCGGGCTCGGGCTGCAGGACATAGCCGATGAAGTCGCCAGCCCCGACGTCAAATTCGTCTTCGACAATCTGGTGCTGGGCAACCAGGCGATCCCGGATGCAGTTTACCGGGAGGCAATGGACGACATGCGGCCATTGATCCAGGCCGGATATGCTGAAGTCTTTGCAGCCAACAAGCTGGACGCACTGGTTTTCCCGACAACCCCGCTGCCGGCACAGCCCATCACCGGTTCCGATGAAACCGTGTCGCTGAACGGAGAAGACGTACCGACCTTCCCCACGTTCATCCGCAACACCGATCCGGGTTCCGTCGCCGGAATTCCGGGCCTGTCCTTGCCCGCGGGGCTGACATCGGACGGCCTGCCCGTCGGCCTGGAGCTTGATGGCCCCGCCTATTCCGACCGGCATCTGCTGTCGCTCGGCCTGGCTGTCGAAGCGGTTCTGCCGCACCTTCCGGCGCCAGTGTCAAACTAGGCAGAGGGCCTTCACAGAAGCAGGGTGTTTCCTGTCTGGACTTTATCGGAAGTCCTGGCGCACACTCCCGCAAAACAGGAGTGTGCGCCATGAAAACAGTGTCCTTCACCCAGATGAAAGATGGCACCAAGGAAGACTACGATCTGCTGGCGGAAGCGGAGCGGCCCTATCACGCCCTGACACCGGAACGGATCCTGTCTGAACTGAAGCGCCAGAACGAGGACACGCTGTCCGGCTACAAGATCACCCGCATGCAGCATGGCCTGCAGGCGGCCACAAGGGCGCGTCGGGAAGGGGCGGACATCGACTGGATCGTCGGCGCGCTTCTTCATGATATCGGCGACGGGCTGGCCCCGCAGAACCACGACCGATTCTCTGCCGAGGTCATCCGCCCCTTCGTGCGGGACGAGGTTGCCTGGGTGGTGGAACATCACGGCATCTTCCAGATGCTCTATTACGGCCGTCACTATGGCTGGGACGAAAACGCCCGCGACCAGTTCAAGGATCACATGCACTTCCAGGCCTGCGCCGACTTCTGCGAACGCTGGGACCAGTCCTCCTTCGATCCCGATTATGAAATGGACACGCTGGAAAGCTTCGAACCTCTGGTGCGCGAAGTTTTCGCGCGAAAGGCCTACGACCCGGCCGTGCTGCAGGAAGGCGTTTCAAGGGGATTGCCGCCGCTGCAGTAAAAGACAAGCACGTGATCGACGCGGTAGCTTTTGTCTTTCAAAACACCGATCGACACTCCATCGCAAACAAGCCGTCCATCGCCCCCCTGAACCTTTCAAGGGTTCGGGAGACTGCCCCCTTGTTGCGACGAACGCCGCCGTTGCCGCGGATCGTAACCGAAAGTTTCCTTGTAAAATCAGTTAGATCGAGAAAGACATGCGTCAGAGAATTATTGTTTGCCCTTTGATCGAAAACGAAGGCGCGTACCTTCTGTGCAAGATGCCAAGCGACCGGGGTGTCTTTCCTGGACAATGGGCACTTTCGGGGGGCGGTCTGGAACAGGGTGAGCAGATGACAGAGGGACTGCTTCGAGAAAGCTCGGAAGAACTGGGATCCGACCTGACGATTGAAGCCGTCCAACCCTGGACGTTTCGCGACGATGTCCGGACAAAGACCTACCCGGACGGCACCTCCGAGCAGATTTACATGATTTATCTCATATTTGACTGCAAGGCCGCGAACCGCAACGTTTCCATCAACGAAGAGTTCGAGGACTTCGCATGGGTTCTTCCCGAAGATCTCGGCAAATATGATCTCAACGAAGCCACAAGAATGACGCTTGAAGCAAAGGGCCTGCTGCCGTCCTGACAGGTGTCGAGGATCCCGAGATCTGCCCACCTTCTCTACCAGAGCAAGCGCTCCCGCCAGGAATGCTCCGCTCAAATCCCGGCACGATAGGTTCCTTCTTCAACGACAGCCCTTTCAGGTCAACTTTGCGCCGCAAACAGCCACCACAACTTCAAGTTATGCGAATTTGAAATCGAACCTGATGGGGAGGGGCGAGCGTCATCAATGACCAGCGAAACAGTGAATTTTTACAACACCACTGCCAAGGAATATGTTGCCGACAAGGAGACGCCTAATCCCAGATTGCCTTCATTCCTGGAGCGATGCAAAGCAAAGGGCAGAATTCTGGAACTGGGAACCGGAGGCGGTGTGGACGCCGAGGCCATACTCAAGTCCGGCTTCGTCCTGGATGCGACGGATGGCTCGTCCGAACTCGCTGCGATAGCTGCGCAACGGTTAGGCCAGCCGGTTCGGACCATGTTGTTTACCGAGCTCGATGCGGTTGAGCTTTATGACGGCGTCTATGCCTGCGCCGCACTGACACACGCTCCAAGAGCCGACCTCGGCGATGTGGTTGAGAGAATTCATCGGGCGCTGCACGACAACGGGGTCGTTTGGGCCAGTTTCAAGGTTGGCACCAACGAAGGCACAGACGCGTTTGGTCGCTACTACAATCTTCTGCCTCAGGACGAACTGACTGCGATCTGGCGAGAAGCGGCAACCTGGCGCATCCTGGAAACAGAAACCTGGTTGGGAAGTGGTTACGACCGCAAACCAACCCAATGGGCCGCCATCACCGCGATCAAATAACGTCCGTTGAGGCAGGCTGTGCCGGCGGGCTTGCGCCGCGAGCTTCCTACATCACGCAAGATCTGCTCAATCCACCGTCACGCAGTTCGGATCGCATCCCCTCCACATCCTGAGGACTTTTCTGTCCTCTGGATGTGGACATCATCCGGGGGGCGAAATCTCCATGGGGCTGAAGACCGGGTATGAGGCTGAAGCCGGGACCGATCAGTTCGGCTTGGTATCCGGAACCACTTCGGTTTCGATCGGGCCAACACCAGCGCCTTCTTCCGAGGCTTTCGGACCGAAGGGTACCCAGCGCTTGAAGAAGCTTCCGACAGAGCTGCCGCCAGACTGGTCCTGCGGGGCAAAGGCGGTCTCGACCGCCGAACCCGGCCGCCGCTGTGCCGCCGGAGCCGCTTCTGCAGGAACTGCAGCCGTCGCCGTTTCGGCGGCGGGCTGTACGTCAGGCGCAGCCGTCTCGGCCGTGGCAACAGCCGGGTTGGTGTCGTCCTCACCACCGCCGAGCGCTTCGGCAAGCCGGTTGGAGCGCTCTTCCCAGCGCTTCTGGCGCTCGTCACGAGCATCGAAGCGGGCAGCAAGCTGCTGGTATTTCTCGTTGTCGCGGCGCTGCTTGGAGGCAACTGCCGTCGCGATGCTCGGGCTCACCTGATAGTCGGGGCATTTGGCGCTGGCCCGGAAGGGCACGCCTTCCACCAGTGTGGTGGCATCGAACACGTATTTCTTCTCGCAGACGGAAATCTGCGGCGGGGTCTGCGTGATCTCGAAATGGTCGTAGCCGGTCTTCAGCATTTTCCAGAATTCCATGTGCTCGCTGTCGCGGTGGCGAGCCATGTTTTCCGGCGTCATGCGGAAGGGAAAGGCCTGAACCTGGAAGGAGCGCTGACCACCCTTGAAGCTGTCGCGGGCAAGCGCGTAGATGTCCTGGACCTGCTCGTCCGTCATCGCGTAGCAGCCACGGGACGAACAGGCTCCATGCACCATCAGATGCGAGCCGGTGCGGCCGTGGGAGCGGTCATAGGAATTCGGGTAGCCGAGGTTGAAAGCCAGGTGATAACTGGAATTCGGGTTCATCAGGGCAGGCGTGATCTCGTAGAAGCCTTCCGGGGCCTGACGGTCGCCTTCCTTGAACTTCGGACCGAGCTTGCCGGACCATTTGCAGATCTCGAACTCGTCCAGAAGCTGGTATTTGCCCGTGCGGGTCTGTTTCCAGACTTCCAGAGCACTTTCTTCCTTGAAGATCCGGATCATGATCGGCGAGGTCGAGCTCATGTTGAGATCGTTCATCTTGCGCTTGATCGACGCGCTGACGGGCTGCTGCGCCTTGTTGGGGCCTGCAGTGAATTCGTCTGCCTGGCAAGCCGCCAGCACACCGGCAAGCATCAGCGCCGCACCAAGACGGGCTGCCTTGCGGCCGCTCAGGCCGCTGTTGTCAAGAAGAAGGCCGGCTGGCGTGTTCATAAGGCGCCGAAAGACCATGATACTGTCCCAAACTAAGCGGAAACCGACAAAGGCGAACGAACTGCCTTGCCGCACTTCCTGCGTCCTCGCCCCCGCGCAAAGGCTAGGGAATGATGGTTGACGATAAGTTACTGAAACCGGATTGTGCCTGCGACCAAAATTATGGTGATAGGAACAAAAACTTGCCCAAGCGTCATCTTGTGCGTCCCAACTTCGCCTGAATGACGGCAAATTCTGGCCACAGGATGGCAAAAAGGCCGCTTTTACGGCGGCCTTGCATCGTTTTTTCCGAAATACAGCAGTTTGGTGCAAAGCGCGGTTACCAGCGCGGCGATATCGCCGAAGCCGGCAACCGGAAGACACCAGGTCGAGCAGGAAGATCTAGCTCAGGGTTCTGCCGATAGAGATGAATTTTTCGCGCCGCTGCTTGCGTATTTCATCCGGCGACAGGCCTGCCAGCTCTTTCAGCGCAGATTCGATCGCCTTGCCCGCGTTGTCGATAACGATCTCGCGTGCACGGTGCGCACCGCCGACAGGCTCCTTGATGATGTCATCGATGACACCGAGCTGCTTGAGATCCTGTGCGGTGATCTTCAGTGCGGTCGCAGCGTCCTGCGCCTTGGCGCTGTCGCGCCACAGGATGGAGGCGGCGCCTTCCGGTGAAATCACCGAATAGATCGCGTGTTCCATCATGAGAACCTTGTTGGCGGTTGCGATCGCGATCGCGCCACCGGAGCCGCCTTCGCCAATGACGACGGAAACGGACGGCGTTCCAAGGCCGAGGCCGACATCCGTCGAGCGGGCGATGGCTTCGGACTGGCCGCGCTCTTCAGCCCCGCGTCCCGGATAGGCGCCGGAGGTGTCGACAAAGGTGATCAGCGGCAGGCCGAAACGTTCGGCCATTTCCATGACGCGGACCGCCTTGCGGTAACCTTCCGGACGGACCATGCCGAAGTTGTGCTTCAGACGCGTTTCGGTGTCGTGGCCTTTTTCCTGAGCCAGAACAGCCACCGACTGACCGCGAAAACGACCGATACCGGCGATCAGCGCTGCATCTTCGGCAAACTTCCTGTCACCGGCAAGCGGTGTGAAATCCTCGATCAGACCGGCGATATAGGCAACGGCATGCGGGCGATCGGGATGGCGGGCAACGAGCGTTTTCTGCCAGGGCGTCAGTTTGGCGTAGAGGTCCTGCAGCGTTTGCGAGGATTTCGTTTTCAGCCGGTCGATTTCACTGTCGACATTGACGGCTTCGCCATCTTCCCCGGCCAGAGCGCGCAGCTCCTGGATCTTGCCTTCAATGTCTGCAACGGGCTTTTCGAATTCCAAATAGCTGTGCATTTACTCGGTTACCTGAAACAAGCCGGCACCGCCTTACGTCCGGCGGCCGCTCCGGAAATTCTGTCACAAGATCGAAGGATTACCAGCCGAAAGAGACCAGCCACCCGAATGTCGATCATTTCAAAGACGTTCAAGCATCTTTGCCGCGTCTGAACAACGCAAGATGCTCCAGGCAACGCAAGCGTGCCTGAACGCATAGTTGGAGGGCTGTATCAAGAGACGCAAGTGGGCGCAAGTCTCGGTGTGCCAGCAAACAGGGATTGAAAGCCTCTCGCGCCTGGGAAACCCTTCCCGGATTTTTGCCGGAAAGGGCCGAAGAAGGGTCGGTGATCAGTCGACGGATGCCTGATCGCTGCCGGCACCGTCGATCTTGAGCTTGTCTGCTTCCACGATCAGGCGGCCGTTCTTGGTGTCTATGGAAATCCGGTAGGGGACGAGCACGTTGTCACGGCCCATCGGCGCAACCCACACTTCCATGTTGGCCTGAGCCATGTATTTGACCGAATCCTTGGACGGACGGTGCCCGGCGACAGGTACCCAGCGGGCCTTGCAAACAACGACCTGGCCGTCATAGCCGTGGCCCGAGACTTCCTTCGTGCCGGAATAGCTCAGCTTGATATCGAACCGTGTCCAGCCGTCGAACACCGGCAGACGACGCGAACAGGCCTTCGGCCCGAGACTGTCCTTGGCACGGCCCACCGGCATCAGAGCGGCGCTCAGCGGATCGATCGCATTGCGCGTATGCCGATCCGTCACCTTGATCCGCTCCGGATTGGGCTTGAACTGCGGCGCGACTTCCATTGAACGGATGGACCCGGAGCCCTGGCTCAGGTTGACGTAGAAATCGAGATTGGAGGCGTGCGACGCCATCCTGTATTTCGACGGCACGACGCGCGATCCGACCATCCAGCCGGATGCTTCCGCCCCACCCTTGCCGGTGGTGAACAGCGTGCCGATCCCTGCCGGCTCCAGGCTGACCTTGGCCGAATAGGCATTGCCCTGCATGACGAGCGACAGCGTTCCGCGCCCGACCTTGAAGCCGGCAATCGAAATATTGTAAAGGCCGCCGACGCTGTTTTTCTTGGCTTCCGCCGGTGTCGTCAGCAGCGCCGCAGCAAGCATTGGCAGGGCGACCAGCCGCCCGAGAGACATCAAACCAAACACTTCAAAACCTCCGGACTGCCGTCTGGCAGCGAATTGCGCCCCCGCGCCATGAGTGTTCCGCAACGGAAAGATACCATAAATCCCGCTCGATGAACGACCCCAATCATTCTAAATTATGGTAACTCAGTGGTTAACAGCCGGGTGCCCTGCAAATAAAAGCAGTGAATCTCCGCAAAGCGGCGGAGATGTCTTGACGTTGGCCTTCACTCCCATTATAGCGGGGCAACTTTTTCCGAGAAATGCCGGAGACGATGTCGCCGGGCCTCAGGTCCGCGCCGGTTCCGGTTGGACTTGCTGGGTTCAAAGTAACGGCCCAGCCACGAAAACAAAAGGTGATATCATGGCACGCCGTTGCGAACTCTCCGGCAAAGATGTGATGACGGGCAACAACGTCTCCCACGCTAACAACAAGTCCCGCCGCCGGTTCCTGCCGAACCTGTGCAACGTGTCCCTCATCAGCGACACGCTCGGCGAAACCTTCAAGCTGAAGGTCTGCGCACACGCACTGCGCTCCGTCGAACACCGCGGTGGTCTGGACGCATACCTGATGAAGGCAAGCGACGCGGACCTGTCCGATGCTGCTCGCAAGATCAAGGTCGACATCAAGCGCAAGCAGGCTGAAGCCGCTGCCGCTTAAGGCCTGAAGCGCCTGCACGGCTCGTTCCGGCAGCAGGCAGCTCGCATACTTGCAAAGAACCTTTTCAGGACGCCCAATCGATATCGGTTGGGCGTCTGTCGTTATGAGGTGAACACATGACCGAAACCCGGACCTTCTCCGCGAGCCATCACGTAGTCGCCATTCTGGCGATGGCGGCCGTTGTCGTTGCATCCAACTTTCTGGTCCAGTTCCCGGTCGAGCATTTCATCGGCGGTGTCAATCTTGCCGATACGCTCACGTGGGGTGCGTTCACCTACCCCGTCGCCTTCCTGGTGACCGATCTCACCAACCGCCGCTTCGGCCCGACCGCCGCTCGCAAGGTTGTGATTGCCGGCTTCCTGATTGCCGTGGTCCTGTCGATCTGGCTGGCGACGCCCCGCATTGCCATCGCCTCCGGCACGGCGTTCCTGGTCGCGCAATTGCTGGACGTGACGATATTCGACCGCATGCGAAAGCTGGCCTGGTGGAAAGCGCCGATCACCTCTTCCTTCATCGGCTCGGTAATCGACACGCTCCTGTTCTTCGGCATCGCCTTTTCCGCCAGCTTCGCCTTCATCGACGGCCTGTTCGGGATGGACGACAGCTCGCTCGCCTTCCCGGTGCCCTTCCTGGGCATCAGCGACGACACCCAGGCGCTGCTGTGGGTGTCGCTGGCGGTGGGAGACTTCCTGGTCAAGATGCTGGTTGCCGTCGCCCTGCTCGCCCCTTACCGCATCGTGCTCGGCCTGTTTCAGGCCATGCCGAAGGGAACTGCCGCCTAGGCACCAGGCGCGAAAAAGGCGAGGTTGGTCGTCCAGGGATCGACTTGCCGGGCAGAAGTGCTCCCGCGCCTCAATCTTCCAGTCGAAACCTCAGGAACAAGGTCCTTTGCAGGATCGAACGGTTGTTGTCGGAGACAAGCGTCAGGATTGTTTCACCGTTTTCATTGGTGTGAATACCCAGAGCTTCCATGTTGTCGATCTGGGAGTTGAAGTCGGCCTCCAGCAGCAACTCGCCTTCCAGAACGGCTCCGGCAGCAATGTCGGCTCCTTTGAACCGCCGCAGCCGCAGGCCGATCAGATCACGCAGGCTGAAGCGGCGCTCCACCAGAACCATGTCGCCACCGGGCAGAAACGCCGCATCCGTCGCATCGAAGCGCTCATACCGGCGGATGGTGAAGCGTTCCGTGCCGTCCGGACCAATGATGAAGCCAGACAGATCATGCAGGTCGCTTGGCGCTGATTCCGCGACAGCCACGAGCTTGCCGGCCAACGGGCCGTCTTCCGGCCCGGCCGCCAGAGCTTCCAGACCGGTGTTACGCGGCAGATCGCGAATATCCTGCGGCAGCGCGACTTCACCGATCATCCTTTCCTTGCCGGTCGAAATCGGCCACGGATATCGGTAGATGGCGTTGCGGGTTTCAGCAGTGACATAAAGACCGGAGCCCGACAGCGTCAGCGCCTCGGTATCATGACCCCAGCGTGCATCGAGCGTTTTGCCATCGGCCCCCAAAAGTGGCGCGAACCGCAAGTCTTCGATCTCCGTCGGCTTGCCATCCGCTGTCTGCACGATTCGGCCGCTGACCCAATGTCCGTTGTCGGTGACCGCCAGAAACGCGCTTCCCCCGTCCAGACTGATCAGACCGGAAAGCCCGCCGACCTTGCGGTCCGCGGCTATCAGCTCCAGACCGCCAAGAAAAGTCAGCTTGCCGAAGGTCGTATCGGCAAGTCCTATGCGGAATGTGTCGATGGACCGGGTACGGGCCTTGACCGGCTGTCCGTCCGAAAGCAGCTCCGGCGCCCCGGCGGCGGCAGGCGCAGCAAACCAGAAAGTGGAGAGAAAGACGGCAGCCAGCGCGAAGCTGCCTGCCGAAAGACGCCTTTCTGCTCCCATATTTTCCAGATCCTGCCGACTAACGATGACCCGCGCGGCGACGGCGGCCACGCGTGTTGAAGGAAGTGTCCACCTCGTCGTCGAAAAGGTTGGCAAGCTGGTCGGTCATGGCACCCGCCAGTTCTTCGGCATCGACAATGGTGACGGCCCGCCTGTAGTAGCGCGTGACGTCATGTCCGATACCGATGGCGATCAGCTCGACCGGCGACCGGGTCTCGATTTCCTCGATGACATAGCGCAGGTGACGCTCCAGATAGTTGCCCGGGTTGACCGAAAGCGTGGTGTCGTCCACCGGCGCGCCGTCGGAAATCATCATCAGGATGCGACGCTGTTCGGGCCGTGCCATCAGCCGGTCATGGGCCCACAGCAGGGCTTCGCCGTCGATGTTTTCCTTCAAAAGGCCTTCGCGCATCATCAGGCCGAGATTGCGTCGGGCCCGGCGCCAGGGCGCATCCGCGGACTTGTAGATGATGTGGCGCAGGTCGTTGAGCCGGCCAGGTGTCGGCGGCTTGCCGGCACCGATCCAGCTCTCCCGCGACTGGCCGCCTTTCCAGGCCTTGGTGGTGAAGCCGAGGATCTCGACCTTCACGCCGCAGCGCTCCAGCGTGCGCGCCAGAATGTCGGCACAAGTGGCGGCAACGGTGATAGGACGCCCGCGCATGGATCCCGAGTTGTCCAGAAGCAGCGTCACGACCGTGTCGCGGAAATTGGTGTCCCGCTCCTGCTTGAAGGCAAGCGGGGCCATCGGATCGGTTACGGCACGGGTCAGTCTGGCGGTGTCCAGAAGCCCTTCTTCAAGGTCGAAGTCCCAGGCCCGGTTCTGCTGCGCCATCAGCTTGCGCTGCAACCGGTTGGCAAGGCGCGCCACGGCCCCTTGCAGGTGGGTCAACTGCTTGTCCAGGAACCCGCGCAGACGATCAAGCTCCGCCATGTCGCAAAGTTCTTCAGCGGTAATCGTCTCGTCAAACTGGGTGGTGAACACGCGATAGTCGGATTCCGGCCGGTTGGAAAACGGCGTATCGGGTCGGTCGCTTTCGCCCGGCTCCTCGGTATCCTCCGACATGTCCTGATCGGCGAAGTCTTCCATATCGGCTTCGGCGGCTTCCGTATCGCCGCTTTCCTGCTCTTCGCCGGAAAGTTCCATCTCCTGCGGAGAGGCTTCCTGTTCGCCGGAATCTTCTTCGCTGTCGTCGCCCGATTCAGCTTCGTCGTTGTTGCCCTGGTCCTCGTTTTCTTCCGGGTCCATGTCCTGGTCGTGATCGCCAAGCTCATCACCCATGTCGAGCGATTTCAGGACGTCGCGAAGACGGGCGGCGAAGGAATTCTGGTCCTCGACTTCGGCCTCCAGCCTGTCGAGGTCGGCACCGGCCTTGTCCTCGATCCAGCCACGCCACATGTCGACGAGCTTGGTCGCGCTTTCCGGCGGCTTCGCACCGGTCAGGCGTTCACGCACCAGCAGGGACAGGGCATCCTGCAGCGGCGCTTCTTCCCGGCTGGAGATATCCGGCGCACCGGATTTGCGGAACCGGTCGTCAAGCATCACCGACAGGTTATCGGCAACCCCTTGCATCCGGCGTGCGCCAACGGCTTCGCAGCGGGCCTGTTCGACCGCTTCGAAGATCGCCCGCGCGTCCGGGCCCTGCGGCATGTTCTTGGAATGAACAGCCTTGTCGTGGCAGGCAATGCGCAGGGCGATGCTGTCCGACAGGCCACGGGTGATCGCGATCTCGCGCGCGTTGATCTTGCGCGAAGGCTCGGGCAAGCGCGCGGACATGCCGCTGAGACCGGGCCGGTCACCGGAAAAGATGACTTCCAGTTCCGGCTCTCCGGAAATCGCCCGCATGGTACCGGACACCGACTGCTTGAATGGCTCGGTGCTCGGTGCGGGCTTGTTGCCCGGAAGGGAATTGTGACCCGGCCGCGGTGCCATCGGGACCTCAGCTCATGACTACGTTGACGGAGGATTCCGGCAGATCTTCACCGAAGCAGCGCTGATAGAACTCGGCCACCAGGGACTGTTCCATGTCGTCGCACTTGTTGAGGAAGGTCAGACGGAAGGAAAAGCCGACATCGCCGAAAATCTGGGCATTTTCCGCCCAGGTAATGACCGTACGCGGGCTCATGACCGTGGACAGGTCGCCGTTGATGAAGGCGTTCCGGGTCATGTCCGCCAGGCGCACCATCTTGGAAACGGTGTTGCGGCCTTCGTCCGACTGGAAGTGCTTGGCCTTCGACAGAACGATATCCACCTCGTTGTCATGCGGCAGGTAGTTCAGCGTGGTGACGATCGACCAACGGTCCATCTGCGCCTGGTTGATCTGCTGCGTGCCGTGATAAAGACCGGAGGTATCGCCGAGACCGACCGTGTTGGCGGTGGCGAACAGCCGGAAGGCGGCATGCGGACGGATAACCCGGCTCTGGTCGAGCAGCGTCAGGCGGCCGGAAGATTCCAGAATACGCTGGATCACGAACATTACGTCCGGACGGCCGGCGTCGTATTCGTCGAAGACCAGCGCGACATTGTGCTGATAGGCCCAGGGCAGGATCCCGTCGCGAAACTCGGTAACCTGCTTGCCGTCCTTGATCACGATCGCGTCCTTGCCGACCAGATCGATACGGGAAATATGGCTGTCCAGGTTGACGCGAATACACGGCCAGTTGAGACGCGACGCCACCTGCTCGATGTGGGTCGATTTACCGGTACCGTGATACCCGGTCACCATCACGCGCCGGTTATGAGCAAAACCCGCCAGGATCGCCAACGTGGTCGCGCGGTCGAACAGGTAGTCTTCGTCACGCTCGGGCACATGTTCTGACGGCGCGGAAAATGCAGGTACCTTGAGGTCGGACTTGAAACCGAAAACCTCTTCTACGGAAATTTCAGTGTCCGGCATGGCCATGGCCGCAGTCGTCGTCTCAGTCATCAGTCCTCCGCAGTCCCGGAAGTTCGGGAAGGGTCGTTTGGGAAAAGCCGGCAGGACCCTGCAGGCTCTAAAGGAAACCGGCTTTTTTCAGAACGTTATACGCCTGAATGATTTCCCGCAGGCGGTCTTCGGAAGACCTGTCACCGCCATTGGCATCCGGATGGTTCAATTTAACAAGCTCCTTATAGCGCGCTTTGATTTCGGCGCCACGGGCTGTGTAAGGCAGATTGAGCACATCCAGGGAACGTTTTTCAAGCGTTAGTAGCTTTCTTTCGCGCGGGCGCCGAACTTGCTCGGTGCGCCGCTGCGCATTGGAGCGCATGCTGGAGCGGGCGTCGAACCCGTCCGGCCCCTCGGCTGCCTGCCGGTTTACGCCCATTTTCCAGGTCGGCCGGTGCCCCGTCAGACTGTCCTTCTGGTAGGTGCGCACGTCGTCGTCGCCCATACCTGTAAAATAGTTGTAGGACTTGTTGTATTCGCGCACATGGTCGACGCAGAAATTGAAATACTGCCCCTCCCGGTCACGCCCTTTCGGCGCCCGGTGCGTACCTGGCCGCTTGCAACCCGGATGGTCGCACGAAGGATGGCGGTCCTGTTCCACCCGTTCCTTGTCCGGTTTCACACGGATGCTGTCGAAGAGTTTTGAGTCCAGTTTCATGCGCCGAAATATTGAAGTGTGAGGGCCGACGGGCAAGCCGCAGGCCGTTGCATTGTCCCGGTATCCAAAGTTAATTTCCCCGCACCGGATTTCGAAAGTCGAAGAGCCCGGCACTGTATCAGGCAGGGCCGGACCACGAAAGACTTGAACTTCGAAAACAGCTACGCCAAGTGAGACACATGAGCACAAAGCAGACGATCACCGACAAACTCTCCGCAGCCTTCTCGCCGTCTTTTCTGAACGTCATCGACGAGTCGGAAAAGCACAGGGGCCACGGTGGCTGGCGCGAGGGCGGCGAAACCCACTTCCGGGTACAGATCGCCGCAGCCGCTTTCGAAGGCATGAACCGCGTGGCGAGGCACCGGGCGATCAACGACCTGCTTGCAGACGAAATTGCCGGCGGAGTGCACGCCCTGGCGCTGGAAATCCGCGCTGACAGCGAACCGGATCCCCGCGCGGCCCGTGTTTCGGGCGGCTGACAGGCTCGCCTTTTTACTGATCTTCAGACCAGCCACAAATCAGCCTGGGTAACTCCACCCGGCATTGAAGCCGAGTGGATTCTTGGCTCAGGTGCCTGCTTTCGCAGCCGCGCCCGCAACGGCCTGGGCAGCTCCGGCCGGCATCTTGACGCCGGGAATCTGGCCAAGCGGCATGATGCGCAGCCGCGTGATGCGGTTCTTCTCCCGCCGCAGCACCGTGAAGCGGAAACCGTGGAAGGTGAAGATCTGGCGCTCGTCCGGAATCATCCGCGCTTCGTGAATGACCAAACCGGCGATCGTGGTCGCCTCGTCGTCCGGCAGGCTCCAGTCGGCAGCGCGGTTGAGGTCGCGAATCGGCACCGAGCCGTCGACAATCACCGAGCCATCAGCTTGCGGCCGCAGGCCTTCCAGCTCCACGTCGTGCTCATCGGCGATCTCGCCGACGATTTCTTCCAGAATGTCTTCCAGCGTGACCAGGCCCATCACCTCGCCATACTCGTCAACCACGAGCGCGAAATGGGACTTGTGCCGCAGGAATGCATTGAGCTGATCCTGAAGCGAGGTCGTGTCGGGAACGAACCAGGCCGGGGCAGCGATATCCAGAACGTTGATCTTCGCAGCATCGCCACCGGCAGCCTGCAACGCACGCAGCAGATCCTTGGCATGCAGCACGCCGACGAAATTGTCGCTCTCCCCGCGCCAGAGCGGCAGGCGGGTATAGGGCGATGCCAGAGCCGCGTTCACCAGCTTGTCCGGCGCATCGTCCGCATTCAGCGCCACCATGTTGGTGCGGTGAACCATCACGTCCGAGACTTCCAGTTCCGCCAGGTCGAGCAAACCGCCGAGGCGGTCGCGCTCACCCTTTTCCAGGCCACCTTCGATATGCTGCAGATCGACGGCGCCGCGCAGTTCCTCATGCGGCGACAGGATCGAGGTGTCGTCGCCGATATTGACGCCAACCAGCTTCAGGATGTTGCGGACAATCCACTCCACCCCGACCACGATCGGACCGAACACGGCCACCACGAAGCGCACGATCGGCGCCACCGCCAGCGCAAACCGCTCCGGATTCGAAATGGCCCAGGTCTTCGGCAGCACTTCGGCAAAAACCAGAACGAGGGCGGTCATCACCAGGGTGGCAAGCGCAACGCCAGCGTCGCCGAACAGGGACAGGAACACACTGGTTGCCAGCGCAGACGCCAGAATGTTGACCAGGTTGTTACCCAGGAGCAGCGCGCCGATCAGACGTTCCCGGTTGGCGATCAGCAGGCTGACCACCCGGGCGCGCCAGTCGCCGGTTTTTTCCATCTGGTGCATGCGCGCGCGCGATGCGGCGGTGAGTGCCGTTTCCGAACCGGAAAAGAAGCCGGACAGGAACAGGAGAACGAAGATGGCGACAATCGCCAGCCAGAGAGCCGTTTCCGTCATGCCTCGAGTTTCTCCTTCAGGAAGTCAGAGACCAGTGCGGGATCGACGCCTTTTTCGACAAAGGCTTCGCCGATACCGCGCGTCAGAATGAAGGTCAGCGCCCCCCGGCTGACCTTCTTGTCCTGCGCGATGATATCCATGAGCGTTTCAGCCGGCGGCAGCTGACCGGGGATGTCCTGCACCCGCACTGGCAGGCCGACATCGCTCAGATGCTTGTGGACACGTTCGACGGTGTCCTCGCCGATCAGGCCGAGGCGCTGAGAGAATTCATGTGCCAGCATCATGCCGATGGAAACGCCTTCGCCATGGACCAGACGCTCGGTCTCGTAGGCGACCGCCGATTCCAGGGCGTGGCCGAACGTGTGACCCAGATTGAGGAGCGCCCTGCGGCCGGATTCCAACTCGTCGGCAGCAACCACATCCGCCTTTGCCTGACAGGACCTTGCGACGGCCTCGTCCCGCTCCGCGCCACCTGCAAAAACCGCCTGCCAGTTGGTCTCCAGCCAGGCGAAGAAATCCGCATCACCCAGGAGCCCGTATTTGGCGACTTCCGCATAACCGGCGCGGAAGTCGCGCAGCGGCAGCGTATCCAGAATGGCGGTATCGGCCAACACCAGGGCGGGCTGGTGGAAAGCGCCGATCAGGTTCTTGCCATGACGTGAATTGATGCCGGTCTTGCCGCCGACGGAACTGTCGACCTGGGCAAGAAGCGTGGTCGGCACCTGAATGAAGGCCATGCCACGGCGCACGGCCGAGGCGACAAAGCCCGTCAGGTCACCGACGACACCGCCGCCAAGGGCGACGACCGCATCGCCGCGCTCCAGCCGGGCGGCCAGAACCTCGTCGCACAGGCGCTCGAATTCGCGGAAGCATTTGGTGCTTTCGCCTGCCGGCACCGTGATGGCGGTGTGCTCCAGACCGGCAGCCTTGAGGCTCTGCGAAAAAGCCTTCAGATGAAGGCCCGCAACGGTTTCATCGGCAACGACCGCAAGACGCGCACCGGGCATAACGGCGGCGATTTCCGCTCCCGCTCCCTCAAGCAGCCCCCGACCGATCCTGATGTCGTAACTGCGCGCGCCAAGATCGACCCGGACGATCTTCTCGTCCCGGCCCAACAATGCTTTTGCCACTACCGTGTCTACCATGCCGTCACGCTTCTAAATTCAGGTCATTGATGTTTGCGCGGCGCTGGTGGCCTCGCGTTCGAACAGGTGATCCGCAAGGGTGGCGACGATCTGATCGACCACCGCCTCATGCGGAACGTCCTTGGAGGTGACCGTCAGCGCCGCCTTGGCATAGACGGGCTCGCGGTCAGCCATCAGCTTGCGCATCGTTCCCTCGGGATCGGGGTTCTGCAGCAGCGGACGCGTGGATCTGCGCCGGACCCGTGCCATGACCGTGTCGAAATCGACTTTCAACCAGATGGACAGTCCAAGCTCAGCGATTTCCGCCCGAGTTGCCTCGCTCATGAAAGCGCCGCCGCCCGTTGCCAGCACCTGCGGTCCTTCACGCAGAAGACGGGCGATCACCCGTTCTTCACCGCTGCGAAAATAAGGCTCGCCGTGTTCAGCGAAAATTTCCGCCACGCTCATGTTGGCCGCGCGCTCGATTTCGGTATCGGCGTCGACAAATTCAAGGCCCAGCCGGTGCGCCAGCCGCTTGCCGACGGTCGACTTGCCACAGCCCATGATTCCCACCAGAACGATGGACCGATGCCCCAGGGCAGCTACCAGGCGGGCCAGATCAACGGGTTTTACGTCTGTCTCCGCGGATCCTCCTTCGGAAGACCGCGCCTTGTCGTGTTCTGTCATGGCGGCGTTTTAGCATATTCGTCAAAAAAGACACGGGGGAACTCCGCCTGCCGGACTGCTGCTTTGCCTTGCATGCGCCCCCGCCTTGTTGAAACATTCGCCTATCCGATTCGCTTGCCCGTGAGCGGACCGACGCCCTGACCTGGAGACAGCCGAAGTGCCGACCCTGACCCGCCTGTTGCTCGTGCTGCTGCTGCTCGGCGCGCTCGGTTATGGCGCGATCTACTCCCTGGCCAACCTTGTCGATCCGCGTGAACGGGAAATCGAGGTTAGGGTGAAGAAAGACGGCTTCGGCCGCTAGTAGACGCTTTCAAATGGCGGGTCATCAACGGGACAAGTTTCAGGTCCTTTGCGAAGGCATACGCAATGGCAACCGGTTTCGATCTTGAAAACTTCCTCGAAATGCTGGCCGCCGAACGCGGCGCGGCAGAAAACACGCTGGCCGGATACCGCCGCGACCTGGAGGATTTTTCAGGCTTCCTCGGCCGAAAGACCCTTGCATCAGCGCAATCCGAAGACATTTCGGCTTACCTGGGCGATCTCAACCGGCGCGGATTTGCCGAGACCTCGCAGGCAAGACGCTTGTCCGCGCTGAAGCAGTTCTACAAGTTCCTTTACGCGGAAGGCTCCCGGGAAGACGATCCGACCCGCACACTGTCCGCCCCGAAAAAACGCGCGAGCCTGCCCAAGGTGCTGTCGATGGAAGACGTCGACAGGTTGATCGAAACCGCCAGGGCGGAAACCGAAAAGCCCCAGAAAAGCGCGGCGGTGCGCTTGCGTACGCAGCGCATGTACACACTTATCGAAGTGCTTTACGCGACCGGCCTGCGCGTTTCGGAACTGGTTGCCCTGCCGGTTACCGCTGCGCTCCGGGACGCCCGCCTGATCGAAATCAGGGGCAAGGGCGGCAAGGAGCGACTGGTGCCGCTGTCCCGCGCTGCCCAGGCTGCCATGAAGGACTACGTCGGTCTGCGTGCCGCCGAAGGGGCATACGAAAAAAGCCCGTGGCTGTTTCCCTCCCATGGCGACAGCGGACATCTGACACGCCAGCATTTTGCACGAGACCTGAAGGACCTTGCCGTCGCCGCCGGTCTCGATGCCGGCAAGATTTCCCCGCACGTGCTGCGCCACGCATTCGCTTCCCACCTGTTGCAGAACGGTGCCGACCTCAGAGTGGTGCAGCAGTTGCTGGGCCATGCGGACATTTCCACGACGCAGATCTACACCCACGTCCTGGACGAGCGCCTGCGCGAACTGGTGGAAAGTGCACATCCCCTTGCGAAGAAGTAATTCTTTCCGTAGCCACAACCTCGCGAAAGACAAAAAACCAGCCTTCCTGAGGGAAGGCTGGCCTTGTTCGTCGTGATGTCGCGCGGTCAGGCCGCGCGAACACCGGAAAGGAAGTTGGAGATCTCGCTTCGGATAAGGGCTGCCTGTTCGGACAGCGACGTTGCCAGCTGCTCGACCTCGCCGCCGGTTGCCCGGGCGTGTTCGGTGGCAGAACCGACCGCGGTCATGCATTCGGCCCCTTCATGCGAGCGGGTCGAGGCATCGACCACGTTCTTGGCGATGGACTGAACCGCGGCATCCTGCTGGATGACGGCCGATGCCACGGCCGAGGCCAGGCCTTCCATTTCGGAGATGATACCGGTCACCTCGTCGATCGCTTCAAGCGCATGGCTGGACGACATCTGGATTGCTTCCACCTGGCTGGCGATATCTTCCGTCGCACGCGAGGTCTGGTCCGCAAGCTGCTTCACTTCGGCGGCCACGACCGCAAAGCCCTTGCCGGCCTCGCCTGCCCGTGCAGCCTCGATGGTAGCGTTGAGCGCCAGGAGGTTGGTCTGATTGGCGATATCGCGGATCAGCCCCATGACTTCGCCGATCCGGTCGGCCGCGCGGGACAGTTGCCCCATGGTCTGGGACGTGCCTTCCGCGCTGGCAACCGCCTTCTTGGCCACCGTCGTGGAGTTTGACGCCTGGTTGGAGATCTCGTTGATAGACGCTGCCAGTTCCTCGCTGGCAGATGCGGCCGAGTTGACGTTTTCAGCTGCCACGCGCACGGCGTTGCCAGCCCGGTCCGCCTGCTGGGCAACATCGTCCGCTGCGGCTTCGACGGCGGCAGAGGTCTGCGTCAGGTCAGAGGTAGACCGGTCGAGACTTTCGAGAGCCTGCCCGACCGTTGCCTCGAAATTGGCGATCAGTGATTCAAGACGGGCCACACGGGCGTCGCGCTGCGCGTTTTCTTCTTCCGATGCGGCCGCGAGGCGCTGCCGTTCGACAGCGTTTTCCTGGAAAACGGAAACGGTGCGCGCCATGGCGGCGATTTCGACACTGCCTTTGGCGGCAGGCAGGTTGACGTCCACATGCCCGGACGCCAGTTCTTCCATGGCGTTCTGGAGACGCGAAAGCGGATTGGCGATCGACCGGCCGATGAGCATTCCGGCCAGGACGCCGGATACCAGGAAAGCGGCAATCACGCTGACAACGGCGAGGGTCGAGTAGGCCCGGACGGTTTCAAGATCCTGCTCGGCTGCCAGTTCGGCTTCGCGCGCGGCGTTGTTGAGCGCTTCCAGGCGTGGCGGCACCAGATCGAACAGCGTTTCCAGAAGTTCGATCGACTTGTCCTTTTCGGCGACAGCCGCCGTATAGGCATCAAACGCTTCCCGGTAGATCGCCATCTTGGTGCCGACGTCTTCCTTGATCTCGTTCGGCAGATAAGCCTTCTTCAACAGGCGCTCATACCGACCGAAAGCCACCTCGAAGTTGCCGAGGGCAACGTCGTTGCGGTCGAGAATGAATTTCTTTTCCGACAACTGAACATCGAGCATGGTGGTGACCATCTTCTCGAAGTCCGGACCGCCACCGAAGCGCATTTCCTTCTTCAGGCGCTTCAGCACCTCGTCGGCGTTTTCGCTGAGAGTTGCTCGAAGGCCTGTTTCGGAATTGAAGCCGATTTCCCGCTGAACGGTATTGAGCGACGAAAAGGCGCCCGACGCCCCGTCAAGCGTGTCACGAACGTCTGCGATCTCCGCATTGAAGGCTGCGGCAACAGGCTTGGCGGAGATGTCATCCAGAACCCCATGGGCCTCACTGAGCTTGGCCTCGAAAAGTTCGTGATCCTTTTCCTCCGGCCGCGCCAGGTAGCCCTTGCCGATGTTGCGCATGCCGTTCGCAATATCTGAAAGATCAGCGACGCTGCGCGCCAGTCCCGCGCTTTGATCAAGCTTGTTGAAGGCTCCAGCCACCTCGTTCTGGCTCCACCAGAACACCCCGCCGATCGTCAACATGCCGATTGCGGTCAGAAGGCTTAGAGAAAGGATTTTCAATTTCACGGAAAGCGCGCCGACACGAGCGAGCGCGGACTGCCCAAACATCTTCATGGATCTACAGGTCCCCAGCCGGACTATTTTTTATCCTGGCGGGATTTTGATCCTCATAAGTTAAGGAAATCTCGCATTTATTAGTGAATACGTTGCTACCGGATGCTGATTTTCTCACCACAAAATCGCAGTCAAAGACCAACCGGAATGGTGGCGTTATGCTCCTGTTTCACGCAGGCGGGCGTTAACGATTTCAGGACCATCGCGCATGGCTGACCCACTCGGACAACCGATAGTTTATAAGGAATAATGACAGTATAAGATTTTATTCCAGCCACACTTGCCGGCGTGCTTCAGAAGTCCGGTTAAGGATTTCATCGCTGCTTTCAAAGGATGGATTTCGGCTCTATTGCGCTGCAGCAATGACCGCCCTACACTCCGCTGCTCAAAATTGAAGCACCGGACGCTCTGAAATGCTGCAGCCTACTGGCAACTACGACGCGCTGAGAGAGACATTCCGCTGGCCTCGGCCCGCAACCTACAACATGGCCGCAGCCGTCAGCGATGAATGGGCTGCAACAGACCCGGAGCGCCTCGCGATCCGTCAGGTTCTCGAGAACGGTTCCTGCCGGGACTGGAGCCATCTTGCGCTGAACCGGGCGGCCAATCGCCTTGCCAACGCCCTTGAAGGCCTCGGGCTAAATCGCGGCGACCGGGTTGCCCTGCTTCTGCCGCAGATCCCACAAACCGCCATCGCACATCTGGCAGCCTACAAGACCGGCGCAATTGCAGTGCCTCTGGCAGCCCTGTTCGGACTGGAGGCGCTGCGCTACCGGCTCTCAGATTCCGGCGCCCGCGTTCTGGTGACTGACACGGCCGGCCTGGCAAAGCTTGCGGAAATCCGATCCGACCTGCCCGGCCTCGATCTGGTGATCTCGGTCGACGGACCGGAAACCGGCGTGTTCGGATTTGACGATCTGCTGGACAAGGCGTCCGACACCTACCAGACCCTTGCGACCACACCCGACGATCCGGCTTTGATGATCTACACATCCGGCACCACGGGGCAGCCCAAGGGCGTGTTGCATGGCCACCGGGTGCTGCTCGGCCATATGCCCGGCATCGAGCTTTCGCAGAATTTCCTCGGCCGTGAAGGCGACTTGCTCTGGACGCCCGCAGACTGGGCCTGGGCAGGCGGCTTGCTGAATGCGCTGTTTCCGGCTCTGTCTCTCGGTGTGCCGGTGGTCTGCCACGCGTCTCGCAAGTTCGACCCGGAATTCGCCTTCCATCTGCTTGAAAGACAGAAGATCCGCAATGCCTTCATTCCGCCGACGGCTTTGAAGATGCTGCGTGCTGTGGAGCGTCCGGCCGAGCGCTTCGACCTCACCTGGCGCAGCGTCGGCTCTGCCGGAGAATCTCTCGGCAGGGAAACCTATGACTGGTTCGCTGCGGAATTCGGCTTCAACGTCAATGAATTCTATGGCCAGACGGAATGTAACGCGGTGCTCGGTTCTGCGGCCGCACTTGGCGTCAGCCGCTCTGGCGCCATCGGCAAGGCAACGCCTGGCCATCAGGTTGCGATCATCGACGATGAAGGCAATGAGCTGCCGACAGAAACCCTCGGCCAGATCGCCATCCGCCGGCCGGACCCGGTAATGTTCCTGGAATACTGGAACAAGCCGGAGGCGACGCGGGAGAAGTTCATCGGAGACTGGATGATCACCGGCGACCAGGGCCTGATGGACGAGGACGGCTACGTCCATTTCGTTGGCCGCGACGACGACATCATCACCTCGGCAAGCTACCGGATCGGCCCAGGCGAGATCGAGGATTGCCTGCTGAAGCATCCGTCGATCGCGCTTGCCGCGGCTGTCGGCAAACCGGATCCGTTGCGCACGGAAATCGTCAAGGCCTTCATCGTCCTGAAGCCGGGCACGGAAAAAAGCGCGGCTCTGGAAAACGATATCCGCACTTTCGTCCGCGAACGTCTGTCGGCGCATGAATATCCGCGGGAAATCGAATTCGTCACCTCGTTGCCCATGACCACCACCGGCAAGATCATTCGCAGGAAATTGCGGGACCTGGAGAGCGTTGAAGGCTAGCTTCGCCTGTTTCAGGCGCGCAGGCGCTTTCTCAGCGTCCGTGCGGCTCGGCGCAGGGCTTGTTCAAGCTTCAGGTCCGTCTTGCACATCGACCGCTTCAGGCCATCGGCAAAAAGCATCGTGCCGGTTTCCAGCCGGCCTCGCCACAAGGGCTCGATCATCGAATGCCCAGGAATGGCCAGGGAATCCGCTCCCCTGAAGCCAGGAATGGCAAGATTGATCTTCAAGGCCTGCAGCGCGATCTGGGCTCCGGGAGAATAGCGGGCAAACTCCTCGTCAAAGGCGATCTTCCAGGAATACACCTTGCCGGACTGCTGAAACAGCACCAGGGCGGCAACCAGTGTCTGTCCCGACCAGAGCTGGTCGATCCGGACCCCGTTGCGACTTGCCAGATTGGCGACGGCCGTGCGGGCAAAGTCCGCCGTCCCGGACTGACTGCCCAGCGCGGTTCCGGACCGGCCCTTCCAGCCGGAGGCCTCGAGCTCCAGAAAGGCTTCGAACCCGGTAACGGCATCAGATCCGGACAGACTGCGGAAGGTGGTCTTGCCATGGTCACCCAGCCGGCGCATCAGCCGGCGCATTTCCTTGCGCCTCTTGCCGCTGTCAGCCTCGGCAAGTTGTGACTTGCCTGTGGCTCCTGCGCCGTGGCTCGCCCGGAAGGACTTCGCCAGAACCGACTTCTTTCCCGCGCCCACCGCCCTCAAGCGCGTTGCCGACTGGGAATGAAGCGGCAGATAGGGGATGGCGAGCGCATTCCCGGGCTCTCTGGCGGCATTGATGAAAGCGGCGATTGCCTCGGCACTTGCGTCCGGGTGGATCAGCGGTGTTCCGAGCGGCGCGTATTCGCTTGCCCAGGTGGTGTTGACCGCAACGGCCAATCCGAAACGACGTCGGCCGACGGGGGCCGCCACCAGCCAGCGGCCACCCGGCCGCTCCCGGACCACGACAAGTCGTACCGCCTGTTTGCTCATCTTTTCCAGAAACGGACGAAGGAAATCCGGACCAAAGAAAGGGTTCGGACTGAGGGCAGCCGCACAAAGCGTCTGCCAGTCCTCAAGCGGTATGGCGACGCTCAACGGATCGAGGGACAAGACCTCGAGCTGCACGGAAGAGAGCGTATCATTGGTCAACCGGACGGTTCCTGGCGAAAAGCAAGGGCAAAACGAACGTCGTGATATTGAGCTTCCGTTTTGCCACAACCGCAAGGGCAGTGGCCTCAAAAAGGATCGCAAGACTTGTGGCAATGGCCGCTCCGGCAAGGCCGAGCAGCGGGATCAGAATAAGATTGAGGACGACATTGAGAACAAACGTCCCGGCATAAATGCCGGCGCAGGTGTTCTGGTGCCCTGTCATCGTCAGAAGCGCGTCGGCCGGACCGACGGATGCGCGCGCAAGCACGCCGATCATCAGGAGGGCGATCAGTTCGTAGCCGCTTTCAAAGTCGCTGCCGAAAAGAGCAAGCAGAAGCGGCGCGATCAGAAGCAACCCAACGCCCGCGGCCACAGACGGCCAGAAGGTCCAGAGAGTTGCCTGCCGCATGTAACCGGCAAGCCCTGAAAGATCCTGATTGTGTGTGTAGCTGGAGAAGCGATGCGCCGAGGCGGCCCTTACGGCGAAATAGACAAAATGCACCAGCGCCAGGGTTCTGGATGCAGCGAAATAGACTGCAACCTCGTCCGGATCCTGAAAGAAACTCACCATGATCACGTCAGCACTGGTGATCAGCTGCAGGAAACCGTCGACCATCAGCATCGGCATGGACACCGCCAGCCAGGATCTGAACTCGACCTTGTACGGCCCCTTCGGAACGCGTGGGTCCAGCCGCCTGCGAAGATGCACAAACTGGTAAAGCGCGACCAGCGCCGTTGCCACCACGGCCACGATGGCAGCTGTCAGTGCATCGGGCCGAAACCCGGCCAGAACGGCACCGACCAGCAGGAACAGGATCGCCAGCGGCCGCCAGATATAGGTTGGCAGCATTGCCAGCGACGACCAGTCGTAGCTGCGTGCGATACCGTCCTGCACCAATCCGAAGGCAAAGAAGGGCAGCGCCAGCAGGACGACCGACAAGGGCTGGAAATAGGACGTATCAATAAGCGGGCGAAACAGGGCGAGACAGCCGATGCCTATGACCGCCGCAGCACCCCCGAGAAAAAACGCCATTTGCCGGCTTGTGCGCAAGAACCCGCGCAGGCGCGCCATATCCCGGTTCTGCAGATACTGCGGGATAAACCTGCTGGCAGAGGTGGAAAAGCCGCCGCAGGCCATGACACCCAGAACGATCACGAAAGTCCAGGCAACCGAATAGAGCCCATAGTCATGCGCCCCCAACAGGCGCGCGAGCACGATTTGCGACAGATAGGCGAGCGCTGCACCGGCGATCCGCACCGCAAAGGTCGATACCGCCATCCGGCCCGCCGCGTGCCGTTCGCTTCCACTTCCCTTCAGGAACTCCAGGATCTGATCAGCACCTTTCCCCAATCCCAGAGGCGAGGCGATGCCTTGCAAACGCTTGGTCCAGGAGTTGGCGGAAAAACGCACGTAGGGGTCCCTTATGAGTACTCTTCCGTATTTGTGACATGAGTGACTTAATATTCTATGGCGATCAGTCAAACGCAGCCAGCAACGTTTCACAGATGTGTGAGGACGATGGAAAGTTGGTCAAGACGTTGATTTTACCTTCTATCCTGCCAATTCCGTTCTCAGCGTTCGGACATCCATGAAGACAGCTTCCCTGCTTGACACCGGCACCGGGAATCATGCTAATGAGAACAAATAGAGAACGAGATTCGATTCGACCCTGTCGACCACCCTCGGCTGACCCTGCCGCGGGCTTTCCCGATCTCCTTGTTGCGGATGTTGAGGGCTGCCTCCCCTTCTATCTGCAAATTGGTCCGGTCCCTGCTCCCGCCGCCAATCGCAGGGACCGGACGATTTTTTTCAAAGTCAAAAATGAAGACAACCGGCCGACCTATTCCGGCACGGCTTCCACGTAATACCAACGACCGCTTTTCTTGCGAAAACGGCTCAGTTCGCGGTGTACGTGAAGCTTGCCGGCGGACAGGTATTTTGCCTCGAAAAGAACGGTGCCGTCCCTGTCAGCAGGCCCGCCCTTGTCGGTGGCCAACACACTGAGGCCCGTCCAGTGGCTTTCCTCCGCCCAGCGCGCGGTGCCTTGTGCATCGAAACTCGGCTGATACTTCGGCCAGAGCGTTTCCTTCAGATACGGAATGAGTTGCCGGACGTAAGCACTGTAACGCGAGCGCATCAAGGCCTCTGCGGTTTCGGGCAGGGCCTTTCCGGCAAGATAAGGTTCACAGCACAGATCGAATCCCTTGCCACTGCCACAGGGGCATCCCTCTCCGCTCATTTGCCTCTCCCCGTCTTTGGTCGGCTTATTCCTGCATCAGCGCTCTCTACCACTTGGCCCGATGCGCGGCTATGGTTTCAGGTACGCTTTCCAGCTTCGGGCCTGCTGAATGAGACTTGCCACCTTCAACATGGAATCCTTTGGTGCGGACCGGCATGATCCGGACGCACTGACACCCCGGCTGGACGCGCTTCGGCCAAAGATTCTGGAGCTTGAGGCCGACATTCTTTGTCTGCAGGAAGTCAACGCGCAGAAACGGAAAGGTGTCTCAGCACGGCAGTTCCAGGCGCTGGAACTTCTTCTGGAGGGAACGCCGTACGAGAAATTTCACCGGGCAACCAGCGAACGACCTTCTGGAAAGGGGCCGGGCGACCGCCATAACCTGGCGGTTCTCTCGCGCTTTCCGATAACCAGGTGCTTAAGTCTTTACCAGGCACATGCCCACCCGCCTCACTGGCAGCCCAAAACCGCTGTACCGGCCTATCGCAGCCCGCAGACGATCCTGTTCGACCGGCCCGTTCTGCAGGTGGAAATCGACATCGGCACCGGCCGCCCCCTGCACGTCTTCTGCGTTCATTTGCGGGCGCCAATCGCCGCGATGATACGCGGCGGCAAGGCAGAGGACCGGACGTGGACATCCGTTTCCGCGTGGGCGGAAGGGTATCAGCTATCAGTGTTGAAACAGACCGCCCAGGCACTCGAACTGCGCCTTGCGGTGGAAGACCTTTTCGATGCAAACGAGGATAGCCAGATCGTCCTGGCGGGTGATTTCAACGCGACCGGGGAAACCGGAACCTTGAGGCTGCTGCGCGCCGACCCGGACGACACCTGTTCGCCGCAACTTGCCGCGCGCCGCCTCTACCAGCTTGACGCTTCATTGCCGCCGGAAAAGCGCCAGACCGTCATTCACAAGGGCAAGGGACAGGCTCTGGACCACATTCTGGCCAGCGCATCCGTCGCCCACCGAACGGTTGACTTCAAGGTGTTCAATGTCGGTCTTCCGGATGAAGTCTTCGACGCGGATGAAGACGCCTATGCCGGATCCTTCCACGCCGCGATGCTGGCCGAGTTCGAGTTTTAAGGGACCAATGGCAAATCTTGCGGTGCCCTTAGACCACGTCCTGACGAGGCACGAGTGCGCAGTCTCGAAGGACGGGCTTCAGCCCCTCCTTGCAACGAGGTCTGGTGTAGCGAAGAACCTCAGGGTGCCAGGGATTCGATGTAGCTGGCGAGATTGGCGATTTCGATGTTGCCGAGGGTCATGTTCGGCATTTGCGGATGGGGATCGGCAAGGAAGGTCGCAAGTTTTTCTTCCGTCCAGCCGGGATCCTTCGCAATGTCGTAAAAGCTTGGCAGCGACGCGCTGGAGGCGCGATCCTGGTCTTCGGACACGAGGTGGCAGGCTGAGCACCATTGCAGCGCCAGCGCTTTGCCGGCGGCAGCATCGCCCGCCTCGGCTGCACTCGTACCGAAGAGGGCGGCGACGGCCATCAGGGTGACCCCACCCAGGAATGATCGCACACCCGAATGGTGACGCGGTTTCGAAACGGCAATTGCCTTGCTCATGAATCCTCCTTCAACCAGTCGCGTTCTGGCCCACGTGCAGCTTGTCCCTTCAAGACTGCAGCCTATCTGATCATCTAGCCTTGCGCTGAATCAAGAACGACTTAAAGTTGTCGGTCAGAGCGCCACGCCCGTTGCGCGTCCTGCCCTCCACTTGCCAACTCCCGCCCTCCAGGCGACCGGAGAGACACATGAAACATCTTCTCAAATCCAGCTTTGCCGCGGTTTCCCTGGCGACCGCCCTTGTTGTCGGCATCGCGGCACCTCTCGCCGCGCAGGATTCGCCGATCTATTCGCTGAAAGACCGCTTCCAGCCTGAAACGGCGCAGAACGGCATGGTTGCCAGCCAGGAAGCAGTCGCAAGCCGCGTCGGTGTCGACATCCTGAAGAAAGGTGGCAACGCAGTCGATGCCGCCATTGCCACCGGCTTCGCGCTTGCCGTCACGCTGCCGCGCGCCGGCAACCTGGGGGGCGGTGGTTTCATGATGATCCACCTGGCGGACAGCGGCGACACCAAGGCGCTCGACTATCGGGAAATGGCACCTGCCGCAGCTTTCAAGGATATGTTCCTGGGCGAAGACGGCGAACCCGATAACCAGAAATCCCGCTTTTCCGGTCTTGCTGTCGGTGTGCCGGGCACGGTCGCCGGCTTTGCCGAGGCCTTTGAAAAACACGGCAGCGGCAAGCTGACCTGGGCAGAGCTGGTCGCACCTGCCATTGGCCTTGCAGAAAACGGCATCGAAGTGACACCGGATCTCGCGGCATCGCTGACCGCATCCGCAAAACGCCTTCTTCAGGACCCGGCCACCGCCGCGATCTTCTACAAGACCGGCGGCCTGCCGTTCGTACCGGGCGAGACACTCAAGCAGACGGATCTTGCCGCAACGCTGAAACTGATTGCCGACAAGGGGGCAGCCGGGTTCTACACCGGTGAAGTTGCCGAAAAGATCGCACAGAAAGTAACTGCCTCCGGAGGCGGCATGACCACGGAAGACCTGGCCGGATACAAACCGGTCTGGCGGGACCCCATCGTGGGCAGCTACCACGGCTATGAAATCGCATCGATGCCCCCACCGTCTTCCGGCGGCGTGCACATCGTGCAGATCCTCAACATGCTGCAGGGCTATCCGCTTTCCGAATATGGTCCGAACTCTGCAGACAGCATCCACGTGATGGCCGAAACCATGCGGCGTGCCTACGCGGACCGCTCCAAGTATCTGGGCGACCCGGATTTTGTCGATGTTCCGGTAAAAGGTTTGACCGACCCGGCTTATGCCGCTGAACTGGTGAAATCCATCAAGATGGATGTGGCAACGCCTTCCGAAGAGGTGAAGCCCGGCGATCCTTTCCCCTATGAAAGCAACCAGACCACGCATTATTCCGTTGTCGACAAGGAAGGCAATGCGGTCTCCAACACCTACACGCTGAACTTCTCCTACGGCGTCGGCCTGACCGCCGACGGTACGGGGGTCTTGCTCAACAATGAACTGGACGACTTTTCCGCAAAGCCCGGCGTGCCCAATGCCTATGGACTCATCGGCGGAACGGCCAACGCTGTCGAGGGCGGCAAGCGGCCACTTTCGTCCATGAGCCCGACGTTGGTGTTCAAGGACGGCAAGCTGTTCCTTGCCACCGGTTCGCCCGGCGGCAGCCGTATCATCACCACCACGCTGCAGATCATCCTCAACGTCGTCGATCACGGCATGAACATCGCCGAGGCGACAGCTGCTCCGCGCATCCACAATCAGTGGCTGCCGGATGAAATCCGCATCGAGGAAGGTCTTTCTCCGGACACGATCCGCTTGCTGGAAGCCCGTGGGCACAAGGTGGAAGTCAAGAACGCCATGGGGTCGACCCAGTCGATCATGCTCGTTGACGGTGTTCTGGCGGGAGCTTCCGACCCGCGGCGCCCCGGCGCGCTTTCCGCCGGCTACTGAGGCACCAACAGCCTCCGCATTACCCCGGGCGCGCTAGGAGCGCCCGGATTTTTTTATGGCTCTCCGGTCGAGGATTACTTTCTCGACCCTGTTTCTGTCGCCATTGCAACCAGCTGCGCAAAGCGCCGATCGAGGGCAACACGCTCATCTGCGCGCATATCCGGCCAGACAATCTGGCTGCCGACAAAAGCCGCGTATTCGATTTTAGCAACATCTGCTGCAAGCGCAGGCTCCATCCCTCCAGCTTCGTAGAGCCGCGCGACAAACCCGGTTCGCAAATCATCAACGTCCCGAACGATCTCCTGCGCCCGAAGGTCTGATTGCGCGAATTGGCGCACGGCCTGCTCCAGTCGGTGGTCCAGACGATTGGCGAGATCCGACAGCTTCCGCGCCCGCAGATCCCCTTTTTCGGCCAGCGCCTGTTCGGCAATGTCGAGCGTGTGCCGCTGTTTCCAGGCAAGCATCAGGGCTTCGACGAAAGCCCCGTGATCCTGAAAATGGTGATAGAACGAGCCGCGCGTGCGGTCTGCTGCGGTGCAGAGAGCCTCGATGGTCATTCCCGCCGGCCCATCCTTTGCAAGCTGTGTCAGACCGAGATCAAGCCAGTCCGATTTTCCGAAACGCTTCCTCAGATCAACTCACTCCGCCCAGAATACCAAGACCACCCAGCAGGACAATCGGCAGAAACAGCCAGCCCTGCGGCATCTGGCTGTATTTCTGCTTCTTCAGCGGTGGCACCGCAAGGCCCAGCAGACAGAAAGAAGCTGTCAACACGGTCGCTACCAAGCCGAGATCGAGGCTTTCAGCCCGCACACCTGCGACGGCAAACATGACGGCAATCATTGCCAGAACGATTGTCACGATATGCCAGCAGTAATAGGCGACATATTTCGGCACCGGGTGGAGATCCGACGCTTTCAGCAGCGGTACGGCGATCGTCCGCCCCCCTGCGAATGTATGCAGCAGACAGACGGCAGCCGAAAGACCCGCGGCTGCAAGCAATAGTCCATTCATTTCACCACTCCTCCAAAACAAACCATAACATATGGTACGTTCTCATGAACTGACCTGACTGGAAATGCGGCGGTGGGTCACAGCCCCAGGCTTCTCGTTCCGATCGGCTCCTTCTTTGCCTCGGCAGTGTCCGCCCCTGAGGCGCCGCCCTGAACGACGGACATCTGTCGACGACATTGAGCGTACCGGCCGGGGAGCAACCGGCGAGAACTGTGATCGAATATTACAGCCCCTCCGATTGACAGCACAAAACCTCGGTGCTAGCGCTATCCAAAGCGCTTTGGAGGAACTTTTCAAAAGAAAGCGCTTTCTATCCTTAGCTCGCCAACAATTCTGCCAACATCTGAAGAACGGGAGAGGCTGAAATGCCGATCAGAGCCGTGGTCTGGGGCGAAAACGTCCATGAACAGCACAACAAGATCGTCGCGGGTGTCTATCCGGACGGCATGCATCAGTGCATTGCCGATACGCTGAACACCGATCCCGAAATCACCGCCACCACCGCCACCTTGCAGGAACCCGAACACGGCTTGACGACGGAACGCCTTGCCGAAACGGATGTGCTGTTGTGGTGGGGTCACGCCGCCCATGGCGACGTTTCCGACGAAGTGGTGGAGCGCGTCTGCGACGCCGTCTGGTCCGGCATGGGCATGGTGTTTCTGCATTCGGCCCATTTCGCCAAGCCGTTCAAACGCCTGATGGGCAGCCCGTGCAATCTCACCTGGCGCGAGGCCGGGGAGCGCGAGCGCCTGTGGGTGACCAGCCGCAACCATCCGATCACCACCGGTCTTCCCGACAGCTTCGAGCTGGAGATGGAAGAAATGTACGGTGAGCCCTTCGGTGTGCCGGAACCGCTGGAGACGGTCTTCATCAGCTGGTTCCAGGGCGGCGAGGTTTTCCGCTCGGGCCTCACCTACAAGCGCGGCGCGGGCAACGTCTTCTACTTCCGCCCGGGACACGAAACCTATCCGACCTATCACAGTACCCATGTGCAGACGGTGCTGAAGAACGGCGTCAAATGGGCGTTCAACCCGATGGCCCGGATCGCCGATCCGAACATTGCGCCCAATGTGCCGGTGGAAGCGGCTCCCGAAAAGATCGAGGAACGCGGCCCGAAGCTGCACGCCGACGGCGAAGAAGGTTTCCGCTGATCCACTTTCCCTTCCGGACCGGCAGACTTTCGCCGGTCCGTCCTGCCCTCAAACGCTGAGGAAGATCCCCGTGACCTCTGCTGCACACCCTCTCCGGATCCTGATAGTCGGCACCGGCAATATGGCGCGTACCCACGCGGATGCCTTTTCAAGGATCGACGGCGTTGAAATCGTCGGCGGCGTCGACCAGCGCCCGGACGTGCTCACCCAGTTCTGCGACACCTTCGCCATTCCGAACCGCTTCGCAACGCTGGAAGAGGCAATTGCCTGGGGCGAATTTGACGCTGCGGCCAACGTGACGCCGGACGCGGCGCACCATCCGACCACGATGGCCCTGATGACCGCGGGCAAGCACGTTTTGTGTGAAAAGCCGCTGGCGACCAACGCTGCCGACGCCCGGGAGATGGCGGATCTCGCCCGCGCGAAGAAGCTGATCGGCATGGTCAACCTGAGCTATCGCAATGTTGCCGTGCTGCAAAAGGCCGCCGAGCTGGTTGCAGGTGGTGCCATCGGTGCGCTTCGTCACTTCGAGGCTTCCTACCTGCAAAGCTGGCTGACGCAGCCGGCGTGGGGCAACTGGAAGACCGAGAGCCAGTGGCTCTGGCGCCTGTCGACCGCGCACGGTTCCAAGGGCGTTCTCGGCGATGTCGGCATCCATATCCTCGACTTCGTCATCTTCGCCGCCGGCAGCCCGGTGAGCGAACTTTCCTGCCGGCTGAAGACCTTCGACAAGGCAGAGGGCGGCAGGATCGGCGAATACACGCTCGACGCCAACGACAGCGCCACCCTGCAGGCCGAGCTTGAAAACGGCGCGCTCGGCACGATCAGCGCCACCAGGTTTGCCTCCGGCCACCTGAACGACCTGCGCCTGCGCCTTTATGGCGACAAGGGCGGCCTGGAAGTGCGTTTCGAGAAGGGCATCGAAGGCCTGCGCATCTGCCAGGGCGAAGATCTTTCTTCTGCGACCTGGACTGACATCGAAGTTGGCGCTGTTCCGACAGTCTACCAGCGGTTTGCCGCCGCGATCCTGACCGGGGCTCCGGCCGACCCGGATTTCCACCACGGCGCCCGGCTTCAGGTCGCCCTCGACCTGGCCGAACGCTCGCACACTGAAAACGGCTGTTTTCTGAAAGTCTGAGGCTGACGTCATGAGAAATGTGAGCGGAGCCGCTCAATAAAGCCCCGCTCACACACCTCCCTCTCGATCATCCTTCCGGACGCAGCGACGCGAAGATCCGGGATCGGAGAGCCCTTGATCTGGCAGTATCGAGGAACAGAAAGGTTCTTGCCTCCCCGGTCCCGGCTCGCGCTACGCTTGGCGGGGACGACGATGGAGAGACTGGAGAAGGACGACAGGCTGGTCGGAGGTACGGGTTATCCAAGGCCCAGGCCTTCTCGGCCTGCATGGAGCTTGACCTGTCTGCCGGCTCAACCTTCCCGCAACGCCTTAAGATAACGCCTGCGGTTGGCCTCTGGCGTGACGGCGTCAGCCGGTGCAACCGGAACAAGGGCTGCAAATCCGTTGACGCCGATTAGCATCAGCCAGGTCACGATCACGAAGGTCGAGGTGAGCACCGGCATGCCGATGGGCTCCAGAAAGATCGCGACGGACGCCCAGAGCCAGGTCGACACAACAACGCCAAACAGCGTGTAGAGGGCAGAGGCAGGCGTCAGCACCAGAAAGAAGCCCCCGAGCGCGATCGCCGTCAGGGCGGAATTATACCCGAAGAGACCGTCACTGATCGCCCCTTCCGGCGCGCCGTAAACAACGGCGACAAAGGCTGCCACATTGGCCCCGAGCAGTGCCATGATCGCACTGACACGCGAATTCACCGCAATCCCGAGCACGATCAGGTAACCGCTGATCCAGTTGTCCTGAAAGAAGATCTGACCGATGGCATTGCCGATGCCCTTGTACCAGGTCGCCAGAGTGTACTGGACCGTGCCGTCATACTGGGTGGGCGAGACAGGCTTGGCGAGCGGGCCGGCATCGATGCTGTGGAACTTCAGGACGGCAAACAGGAACAGCCAGCCGACCAGCACGAAAGGCATTGTCAGCGGCGCGACCCTATGCGGGCCAAGCAGGTTTGCAAGACTGGTGAAGACCATGGCCGTCATGGCGGAACCGAACGCGATATAGACCGTCAGATAGACGGACGGAACAGCGCCGTAGTGAAAATCCTCGCTCGTGAAGGCAATCAAGGCCAGCGCAACAAGCGCTCCGTTGAAGCCGAACAGCCCGTCACGGATCAGCCCCTTGTCCGCCTGCAGCAGAACCGCCGTCGCGGTGGAGATGACCACTCCGAAAACGGCAATGGCGCCATAGATCGGCGAATTGAAGAAAAGCGCACCCAGGATGATCAGACCCGAGACCGGATTGTTCTGAAACACGACCTGCCCGATGCCACGCAGGCACCAGTCGACAAAACCGAAAACCGGATGTTCCTTCAATGCGTTCAATGCCTTCCCCCCGACTGCAAGCGGCACGCGGGCACGGTAACACGGCCCGGCAGAAGGCGCGGAACTATTGACCGCGGTGCGATCATTTTTTTGAAACGCGACCAGACGTGCCGGACAGCCGGTTCCGGGCGTGTCTCGTTGGGCCTGAAAAGCTTCGGGTGTGCCAGGCAGGATCTGGATGGATCGGCACGAGACGCCAAGCGCTGGCAGGCACTGGAACTGCAGCGGAACCGAATGGTTCCACTGCAGCCAAGTTGGGTACTTGAGGCAAAGCAAAAGACGGAGACAACCGGTATCCGGCTTCTCCGCATAATGCTCGCTGACATTACGCCCTGGCCCCTGCAACTTCGTTCAGGTTGGGAGCCGGGTTTGTATCAATGTTTAGACGAACCTTGAAATACTGCCGATAGCGCGCAGCAAGCCGCCAATCCCGGAGCAAAAACAAAAAAACCAGCATTCTTTCAAATGCTGGTTTTCTGGACCCTTCGGTCGAATTGGAGCGGGCGATGGGATTCGAACCCACGACCCCAACCTTGGCAAGGTTGTGCTCTACCCCTGAGCTACGCCCGCATAGCGTCCCTGGTCCGTGGCGGTGACCGCCTCGGCGTCGGTGGCGCAGTATATGAACTATGCTGAGACGGATTGCAACACCGAAATTGAAGAAATTTTTTTAGCCGTCGATTTGTGGATTTCCTGTGAAATCAAAGCCGGAAAATCGCAGATTTCTGCCGCTTTTTCTACCCTTCACCTCTTGTGGCCGGCAGCCAAATCGCGTTAGACAGCGCAAAAGCTCTCAAAATTCTCAGGAAAACCCATGCCGGCGACACGCGACGACCTACTGGCCTATTTCGAGGAACTCGGGATCCCTGTCACGACGGTGGATCACGAGCCCGTCTTTACAGTTGCCGAGTCCGGCGACCTGCATGACCGCATTCCCGGTGGCCACACCAAGAACCTGTTCGTGAAGGACAAGAAGGGACGGCTGTTTCTGATCGTTGCCCTGCACGACGCGGAAATCGACCTGAAGAAAGTGCACCAGATCATCGGCGCTCAAGGGCGCGTATCTTTCGGCAATGCCGATCTTCTGATGGAGGTGCTGGGCGTGGAACCGGGTTCGGTGACCCCCTTCTCGCTGATCAACGACCGCGAAGCCCAAAGGGTCACGCCCGTGTTCGACGCAGCCATGATGCAACATGAAGTGCTGAATTATCACCCGTTGAAGAACAACGCGACGACGGCGATCTCCGCAGCCGACCTTCTGAAATTCGCCTCGGCTTGCGGCCACACGGCGCAGGTTCTGGCGGTCAGCGAAGAGGCCAAGGCAGCCGGCCTGTAACGGTCACCCACTTTCGGCAGGCGAAGGCGTTTGTATTTCGCGCGCAGTGGCTCCATGTTATGGGCCAAATCAACCCTTCAACGGCATTCACTTTGAGCCGGCAGGCCCCAGGCACCGGCAGGAAAATTCGAGGCGGCACATGAGCAACGGCAATTACAGCATCGGCGGCCAGGTCGGCGGCGGCTTTGGCGCCAGCATGGGTGGCGGTTATGGCGGCCAAATGGGCGGTGGCAGCATGGGCGGCGGCAACGGTGGTGGCGACACCCCTGCAGGCGACCTCATCTTCGACGTGACGACGCAGACCTTCATGGCCGATGTCATGGAAGCTTCCCGCCAGCAACCGGTTCTGGTTGATTTCTGGGCGCCCTGGTGCGGTCCGTGCAAGCAGCTGACACCGATCATCGAAGCTGCGGTGAAAGCCGCCGGCGGCCGCGTAAAGCTGGCCAAGATGAACATTGACGACCATCCGGAAATTGCCGGCCAGATGGGTATCCAGTCGATCCCGGCCGTGGTGGCCTTCAAGGATGGCCAGCCGGTGGACGGGTTCATGGGCGCACAGCCGGAAAGCCAGATCCAGGCATTTATCGAGCGCGTTGCCGGCCCTGCCCCGGTCAGTCAGACCGACACCTTCCTGGAGCAGGGCGCAGAGCTTCTGCTGGCCAAGGATTATGGTCAGGCTGCCCAGCTTTTCGGCGCCGTGATGCAGATGGAACCGGACAACGTGACAGCGATTGCCGGCCTGGCACAGTGCTATATCGGTGCTGACGATCTGGAACGGGCCAAGCAGGCATTGGAACTGGTTCCGGAAGAAAAACACTCCGACGAAGCCTATGTGGCCGCCAAGGCCGCGGTGGAGCTGGCCGAACAGGCAGCATCCCTTGGCGACCTTGCCGAGCTTCAGGATCGCATTGCCAAGGATCCGCTTGATCTGCAGGCCCGCTTCGACCTGGCTCTTGGCCTCAACGGCAAGGGCAACAAGGAAGGCGCAGTCGACGAACTGATCGAGATCGTTCGCCGCGACCGCGAGTGGAACGAGGACGGCGCGCGCAAGCAGTTGCTGCAGTTCTTCGAAGCCTGGGGCTTCAAGGATCCGGCCAGCGCCTACGGCCGTCGCAAGCTTTCCTCCGTGCTGTTTTCTTGACGACCGCCGCAACTGACACACATTTAGGAAACAGCACGAAGCTGGCAGTCATGCTGCGATAACGAAAACAAAGAAGGCATTGGAATGCAGGCGGGAAATGCCATTTACGAGACCATCGCGGATCTGCCGCCGGTCCTGCCCGTGTTTCCGCTTGCCGGTGCGTTGCTGTTGCCCCGCACACAGCTGCCGCTGAACATCTTCGAGCAGCGCTATATCGACATGGTGGATGCCGCATTGGCCGGCAACCGCCTGATCGGCATGGTGCAACCTTCTCCCGACCGTCATTCGGACGATCCGGACAATCCGGCTCTTGCCAGCGTCGGCTGCGTCGGAAGGCTCACCAGCTTTCAGGAAACCGGCGACGGTCGATACCTGATCACGCTGCAGGGCATCACCAGGTTTGCCGTTGGGCGCGAACTTGAGGACTACAGCAGGTTCCGCCAGATCGAGTGCGATTTCTCCGCCTTTGCACATGACCTCAAGTGCGGCCAAGGCGAGGAGGAAGTCGACCGGACGAGCCTTCTGAGAACCTTGCGCGACTATCTGGACGCCAACAACCTGGAAGCCGACTGGCAAAGCGTGTCGGAAGCCGAAACCGAGGTGCTGGTCAACGCCCTGTGCATGATGTGCCCCTACGGCCCGCAGGAAAAGCAGGCCCTTCTGGAAGCCCGCGACCTGAAGACCCGTGCCGAAACCCTGATTGCCATCACCGAAATGGACATTGCCCGCTCGCAGAATGACGGCGGCACCACCTTGCAGTGAGTGCTCCGAACATGGCGCTCCAACCTGAAAGACACTCCCAGATGACAGAACCGACCGAACGCCCGGTTGACCGCAAGCTGCTGGAACTGCTGGTCTGCCCCGTGACCAAGACCACGCTGGAATATGACGCGGATGCCAAGGAGCTGATTTCGCGCACCGCCAAGCTTGCCTACCCGATCCGCAACGGCATCCCGATCATGCTGCCCGATGAGGCGCGCAAGCTGGAAGGCTGAAGCCACCGGCCAGCAAAAAACCCGGGCGATTGACCCCAGTCCCACACCTAATTGAGGGCGTAGCGTAAAAGCTTAAGCCGAACCCCTTGGTCCAGCAGAGCCTTCGGGGTTCGAACAAGCTTTTAAAATCTGAAACAAGTAACAATCCGCGACGTCCCCGGCCCTGAAAACCGCCATTCGTTGCACGGGAACCGGACATTCGTCGCGACGTGCACGAACGGCAGCAGAGCTGGACAAAGCGGACCTGGGGTCAGAACGCAAGCAAGCCTGATGTGAAGTCAACATAAGGGAACGACTGGGTTTACCATACTCCGGAGACAACTTTGTGTGGTCTTCCCATGCCAACTCAATCTTGAGTGTGTATGATTGCGCGCATAGTCAGCCAAAGGGGTTTTGATATGCGTCTGTATTCGGTTCCCGTGCTCGCTCTCGTTTTGATCCTTGGCCTGGCCCTGCCGCTCAGGGCGCAAAGCACCGATCCTTGTGCCGCTCCGCCAAGCGTGGATTCCACGTTCACCTGCCTTTTCAACATCTTCCCTCGCAGCCAAGGCAGTGAAGACAACCCCAGCATCGGCTGGGCGTTGGCGCAAGTGGTGGCCAAGAACGGCGGGTCAGGCCCTATTGCCTCCGATGGTCCCTTGGTCATCGTGAATGGCTACGGTGTATTTGTTTATGACGGCAAACAGGCCTCCGCTGGCAAGCTGCTGGACCATGTGCTCACCCGCAACGACCCGGCCACAGGTTTCGTGCAGGCGACGGCGCTGTCGCACATTGGCCCCGCCCTGGCCTATCTTGCGGCGCTGAAGGCGGACAACTCTCCGCTCTTTGACAAGCTATTGTCGGACCTCGAGACCCGCATCGCCCATGCCGCATCGCAGCTGAAGCTTAACCCTGACTGGATCAGCAAGCTGGAGGCGCCCTCCTGGAAGGAACGTCCGGACGAGATCAACGCCATGATGACCTATGGGATGTGGATGGCGTTGGATTATGTCCAACGTGTCCGCGCCGGGAAGGTGAAGAATTTTGACGCCAGGTCGGTCGCGGAAGATTTCTACAATGGCGGTGACAAGCGCTATGAAGTGCCGTTCAACAACGTGATGATCGGCACCTTCATGCTGGCGGCACTCAACAGTGTCCAAGAGTTGCAAATGATGATCGCCAACAACACCGATACAATCAACTGGGCTGACGCCCGTGTTGTGGTGCACATGCCCATCGGCACCAATTATGGGGCGGGGCTGACCTTGTCGACCAACCAGCTTGCGGCGGCCCTGCCTGTCTTGAGCGACGGCAAGATCGGGTCAGAGAACATCCTGATCATGCCCTATGCAGTGGCCCCCTGCACGAAGGTTTCGGTGATCACACAGTGCCCGCTTGAAGTGTTTACCAGTGATCTCGATGCCGCGACTTACGGTTTTTATTCGCAGACCGCTTGGCTGGGTGTCTACAATCGCACCCAGATCGCGCGGAATGCGTTCTACAATGTCGACGACATTGAAACCGTGTTATCGAAGCAAATCCCCGGAGATTACCCGTTGACCTCGGCGGATGACATCGATGCCTTCATGATGCGGCTCAAGTATTCGCTGATCAACGGTGACCAGCTGCTGTCAAACTCGGTTGGGTTCTGGCTGCCGGGCGCGCTGAAAGCCAACGGGTGGGACACCAGCACGCTGAAAATTCCCGGCGTGAACGCGGGGTTCCCGAAGGGAGTCAAGCGATACCCCAAGCCAAAAAGCTAGAGCATCCTGCGGTCAAGGGAACTGCGGTGAATGCCATAACCGTCATCGCTGCAGTCGATTTTCATATCGGTCTGCAGTACCGCGCAGACTGCGCTGCCGATCTTGGTCCCCCAATTGCCGTACGGAATGGTTTCAGCATGCAGGGAGCCGTGGACTAATAAAAGCCGAGGGCCTTGAATGGCGAGTGAGCGGACAAACCCGACCTTGTTTTTTCAGCCTTCGCTGACGCAGAATGCTATCGCAAGCGCAGCACGCATTTCACCTTTTATCCGGCCTCAGCGTCAAACCGGTCGTTGCTGCTTATGAAAAAACCCTGCTTTGTGCAACAATCGTCACACGCGATGGCGCTGCATGACGGAAGAGCGCCCCCCCACGTTCTTAGCGGTTGGTAGGGACCGTGTGCTCATCGATACTCATGCGTTTGGCTTCATATGCGACGCCCCAGTCAATCAGCATTGACCAAATCTGTGACGCGAGCGTTTCATCCAATCCAGCTTGAGATGCTCGCCGACGAACTGCCTCCAAGACCTCAGAAATTCTGTCTTCTGTCCTTGGCGGTAAGCGCTCCAAGACTTTGAGTACTGTAGCTCGGTCGACGTACTGGCACCGTTCTGCGAGAAGTAAGATCAGCTTACTATCGATGGTATCGATTTCGATGCGAAGCTCTGCCATCGTGTCGCATTGTTCTGGTGTCTTTCTCATCTTCAAACCTCAAGTTAGTTACTTTGAATGGCCAGCCGCATGGCCAGCAACAGGAATGCAGCTGAAAAACCCCGCTTCAGCCATGCAATGACGGATGGTGTCCGCTGGACATATAGCCGGACGCGGGAGGCGAACGCTCCGTAGCAGATGAAGACGGCAAAGGTCATCGCCATGAATATCCCGCTCAAGACAAACATCTGTGCCAATGGCGAAGTGGTGTCAGTAGGAACGAATTGCGGCAAGAACGCCAAAAAGAAGATCGATAGCTTTGGGTTCAGAATGTTGATTAGGAAGCCCGCTGCGGCGACGTTGCGCAGCGGGCCGGTGTTCCCTTCTGCTTTGAATTGAATCGGGCCGTCGTCCTTCAGTATCGACCAGGCCAGATAGAGCAGATAAAGAATGCCCGCCCATTTGAAGGTTTGGAATAAAACTGCGCTGGTATGCAAAAGTGCAGCAAGTCCGGCAATGGCCCCGGTCATATGCGGTATGATCCCGCAAGTGCAGCCTGCCGCGGCCGCGAAACTCGCACCCGCACCTCGAGCCAAACCCACACCGACAGTATAGATCACCCCGGTGCCCGGCGCGATGACGACGATCAGCGACGTGATCAGGAATTCAACCCACACGGTTATAGGTCCCCGCATTCTCCGAATGGTAGATTGCATCCGGCGTCAGAAGCAGTTCGGTTCGGCCTGCGATCCCGAAGGTGCCCACGATCATTCCTGAAAGCTTATCCATAAGCTTCGCAACATCCTCTGCGCCGCCCTCATGCAGCGCCTCAGTGATGATCAGGGCACGGGTCGTTTCCGCAGACACGGCGGACTTCCGGCTTTGTCGGTTCGCCCATCTGCGTGCGTGGGCGTAGCTGTCTTCGTCAGCGAAGATGACTTCATCAGGGTCGGGCGTTTCTGTGTCGCCGGAGAACGCGATGTACGTTTCGTCTCCTTGGGCCTGTCTGACCTCAAGATCACCAGCAACGTGATTGAGATCGAACACTGCGACGGGTACAGCGTAGGCAACAGATGCAGCATTGCAAAGGTCAATCAGCGGATGCAGCTGCGGGAGCGACCCTTCCTTGCGCAACCGCCTCAACAGAGCCTCTGCCGCACATCGGTACTGCGTCGGTTTCAATCCCATGGTGGAATAGGCCCGCCGCCATGCTTGTATTTCGGGCAAGTTGCCTTCGGTCTCTCTTTCCAGACGTGCAAGCGCCCGCGCGGTCAGCTCTGCAACATAGGGCGCAACTGCGACACTCGGTTGGATACCGTCCACTTCGATGATGCCCGTCACCCGCTCGGGAAACGTGTGCTGCATGTGTCGAGAATACAAAAATCGCATAGTGTCCCCTTTTTTGGGAGGACAGTAGGCATCCGGAGTTCTTGGGTATTGAACAATATTGCGGATCAGTGGGTGGCTGGCTGGACAAAGCATCCTGGTGTCAGGCCAAACTGGCGGGAAAAAGTGCGTGTCAGATGGCTCTGATCCGCAAATCCGCAAGCGACCGCCGTATCGGCGAGCGAAGACCCCGTAACGATCATGTCTTTCGCCCGCTTTATGCGATGTTGCGTGAGATATGCATGGGGGGTTGCCCCGAGTTCGCGCGAAAACCTTCGAAGTAGGCCAAACTTACTGGTGCCCGTGGCCGCAGCAAAGTCAGCGAGCGACAAGGGCGCATCCCAATTCTGTCGGATCATGTCGAGCGCAATTGCAACATCCTTCGAGTAAGATGGTGCCTTTCGGACGTCGCCATTAATCCTCCGATCAAGCTGCGCCGCCAAAGCTAGCATCACCAACTGCTCGGCGTGGTCTCGGTCGGGCTGGTCGAGCGTCACTTCGTTGATGGCATTAATGGTCAGCCTTACAGCCCGTCTGGATTTGTTGACTGGGCGCGAGAACTCAGCGTTCTGCGCTGCAGCTTCGCTGAATTCCGAAAGCGCTGCGGGAGAAAGGTACAGCATGCGCCAGTGCCGAGGTTGCCCTTTTTGCCCGATACCGTCGTGCAGTTCGGCAGGATTGACTGTGATCGTATCGCCCGCTCTTGCCTCAACGAGCCCCCGCCCGCTCCAACTCTCCTGGCCACCCGCAACAACGTATCCAAACCCAAACTCGTCATGTGAATGGCGCGGAAAGGTACGGTCTGACTTGATCGAGACTGCATCTATTCCGGGCAGTATGGTTTGATGTCGGACCGATTTGTGCATGAGGTTTAGTAGCATGGGAGCCAGAGGGTAGTCTATGTGATCTCTTGGGGGAGACGGAAACTAAAGGCAGTCTCACAAACGTCGGTTTTTGCACCGTCTATGAATGGCAGTTTTTACTACCGCAAAGCCGAAGCATTTAGAGAGCGTTTGCAGCGATTTCTTCGCTGCGTGCGCGCGCAGCGCAAAATCACAAAGACCGCGTTGGGCTCAAACCGGCCATGCCGCGGGGCGGAACAATCGACTTCACTGGCGCCGCTTACGGCCCATTGCTGCCATAGACCGTGGTCTCTATCAGTGGCCGATTCGCGCCCATGTCGGTCTTTCGGGAACGATCTCGGACGTCCACTAAGCAGACATTCAGGCGATGTTGTTTGGGGCCCGCATCGCTTGGGTCGCATGAGGAACATCTGTAACGGGACGCCCGGGGAAATAAAGGACCCGAAGTGGACAACAACCAGCATTCATATTTCTCTGGAGCACCAACGCTTTCCGGTGACCAACTCTGTTACCGACCCGCGTTTTGAGTAACACAGAATCTGCAATTTCTTCCTCCACGATGCCCAATTGCAACGCAAGCATAGAGGAATTGACTCATGCGGAGGATCGTAACCTGGGATTTGATGACGCTCGACGGCTATTTCGAGGGAGCGTCGCCCTGGTCGCTTGATTTCCACACCGTGGTTTGGGGCGAAGAACTCGAAGCTTACTCGTTGGAGCAGTTGGATGAAGTCGGAACGCTGCTCTTTGGCCGTCGAACCTTTAACGGAATGGCGGAGCATTGGTCGAACGAGACAGGCGCAATCGCGGATCGGATGAACGCCGTCGAAAAATTTGTGGCAACGCGTGAAGGAAGGGCAGCAGAATGGTCAAACTCCCGAATTCTGCACGGCGACATATCCGAACATGTAGCGGAGCTGAAAGCTGCGGACGACAAGAAAGATATTTTCGTGTTTGGCAGCGCGGATCTGACCGCAACGCTTCTGAAGCGAGAGGCCGTGGATGAAATCCGGCTGTGCCTCGTCCCGATTGTCCTTGGCGGCGGGAATCCTCTCTTCAGGGACGATGGCATTCGCAAGGGCTTCAGATTGCTCGAGGCGCGGCCGTTCAAATCGGGAGGTGTATTACTGCGTTATGCCCGAAGCGAAACCTGAGCGTTCTGGATGCCCGATCGATCTAGCCACAGAAGTGTTGGGCGATGGATTGGAGTCTAATAAAACGATGTAGTTATCGCCCTATTTTTACGAACTCCCTCCAGAAACGCGGCGTGATGGCGACCGGTCACCTTTTGACTTTACTCGGTTTTCGCCGATGCGGCCGGGACTCAGTTCTAAATCACTACGGTCCGGGCTAAGCCGTCGCTCAGCAGGACGAAGTGCGAGATCAGAATCACAAACTGAATATTCCGATGTCAGCTTTTCGTCACTTTGGATGACTAGGTAACCGCCATGGGCCACGCGCCGTCGCGGGGCAGACAACGGAGCAGGACAGATCATGACCAGGATCCTTTTCGATGCCCTTGCCAACTTCGCCGCGGTCTTCGGCGGACTCTTCATCCTGTGGTCCGTGCTGAGGGTGATGACGCCCGGACAGCGATTGGGCTACGCGGCGATGGCTGGCTGCTTCTCCGCGGTTGCGACATTCATCGTCACTGCTGCTGCGGCTGCCTGACCGGATTGGAGGGTGACTATGGCAATTTTGAAGCTGTTGGCACTTGTTTTCACGGCCGTAGTCCTCGTCCCGAGTGCGGCTCATCTTTTCGAGATGCCGGGAAAAATCAGCCTGGAGCGTGATGCATATTTCACGGTGCAGGCGATCTATGCGGGGTGGTCCCTATTCGCCGTGCCGATCTTTGCCGCCATCCTTGCCAATTTGGTGCTTTCAGGTGCCCAGTGGAGAATGGGCGACCGCCGTTCGATGTTTTCTCTACTCTCTGCCGTGCTGATTGCAAGCAGCCTGGTGGTATTCTTCATCTGGGTATTTCCCGGAAACCAGCAGACCGCCAATTGGACCAGCCAGCCGGAAAACTGGGAATTGCTGAGGCGTAACTGGGAATACGGCCACGCCTCCAACGCGGTGATCGTCTTAGTCGCCTTCGTCGCGACTAGTCTCGCATCGATTGGCAGCAGATCATGAGACTGGCCGCGCTGATATTCGGGACCGTCCTGTGCCTGCTGGGAGCGCTGCGACTGCTCCAGGTTGTCGGTCTGGTAACGATCGAGCCTATTCTGTGTCTTGCCGACTGCGCGCCGGTCGAAGGGCTTGCGCCGGCCTGGATCGTCGCCGGCGTCGTTGCACTTGCGCTTGGATTCTTGGCTGCCGGATACGGCATTCGTCCAAGACACGGGCGAAAATGACCGTCGTCAAGCGCATCATTGCCAATATCGCGGCGGACTCAGTCCCGAAAGTAAGGGAATTTTACGCCGAGCTCTTCAGCCTCGATGTTCTAATGGACCTTGGGTGGATCGTCACCCTGGGAACCGCCGATAAAGCGACAACCCAGTTGAGCATTCTCCGGGAGGGAGGCTCGGGTGCGCCGGTTCCGCACCTTTCCATAGAGGTGTCTGATGTCGATGAAGTGTATGCGCGTGCAAGGGAAATGAACTGTACGATAGTCCCCGATAGTCGGAACGAACCCTGGGGCGTGAGGCGCTTCTTCGTTACCGACCCGACCAGCAAGATCGTCAACGTTCTCTCGCATATCCGATCGTGACGGGGCTCCGCCGTTTGACGTCGTCAAGCAGCCTCAGGCCAGCCTAGCCGAAACACGGAAATCCTGGGAAAGGAAAAAATATGACGGAAACATACCACGGAAGCTGCCATTGTGGCGCCGTTGCCTTCGAGGCCGACATCGACCTCGCGAAGGGCACGGGCAAGTGCAACTGCTCTATCTGCATGAAGACGCGCAACTGGAACGCGATCGTGTCGCCCGACCAGTTCCGCCTGCAGAAGGGAGCTGACCAATTGTCGGAGTACCGTTTCGGCAGCGATGCGGTGACATACAAATTCTGCCCCAATTGCGGCGTCCACGTCTTCAGTCTGGGATACCTGGAAGCGATCGGTGGAGATTTCGTCTCGGTCCGGGTCAACTGTCTCGACGACGCCGCTCCGCAGCAACTGGCCGACGCGCCGGTTCGCCATGCCGACGGCCGCAATGACAATTGGTGGAATGAGCCTGCGATCACATCGATTCTCTGAGGCTGTGTGGCCGGGTGAGCGCCCATGAGCACGCGGGTCGGGAAACGACTTGTGCAGGCGGTCTTCGTGCTGGCGGGTGTCGTCTTCGTCGCGCTGGCGACCTTTGCCCTGCCGGTCCGGACGTGGCGGACCGGCGAGATTGCGCAAGCCGATTTCCCGACGAGCCGGTCCCCGGCCGATACGCCTGACCGGTTGTGGATCGACACTGATCCGGCTTGCGGGAACGGCCGGCAAAGCGATCCGGACGATTGCCTGGCGATCCTTGCCTTGGCGCGATCGGACGTTATCGACATCGTCGGTGTGTCGACGGTGTTTGGAAACGCCGCGATCGAGGTCACCGATCGCACCGCCCGCGAACTGGCGGCCAGGCTGTCGGCTTCCGGCCACCGGCTGCCCGACATTTCCCGCGGAGCCGCTTCGCCGCTGGAAGGAGAAAGCGCGAGCGCGGCTTCCGCCGCCCTATCCCAGGCCTTGCGCACGAAGAGATTGACGATCCTCGCCCTGGGACCACTGACCAACGTCGCGACGGCCCTTCGCTCCGATCCTTCCCTCGTGGCAAATGTCGATCGCGTCATCGCGGTCATGGGCCAGCATTCGGGACACCTGTTCCATCCCAGCGAAGGGCGCGGCAACGGCATCCTTTTCGGGCACGGCCCTGTCTTCAGAGACCTCAATTTCCGCAAGGATCCGTCGGCAGTTCGATATTTGCTGTCGACCGGAGTGCCAATCACGCTGATCCCCTACGAGGCCGCGCGCGACGTCACGCTGACTTCGCGCGACCTGGACGACATTGCCGAAGCGGGACCGGCCGGCGAATGGGTTGCGCAGGGAGCGTCGCAGTGGCTGGATTTCTGGGAGGAAGACGTCGGGCTCGACGGCTTCTACCCGTTTGATCTGGTCGCGGCCCGGTACCTGCTCACCCCTGAAGCCTATTCCTGCGGGCCCGGTATGGCACGCGTAGCCACCGGATGGGCGCCGGACTGGCTTTGGTTACTGGACGATGCGGGCCTGTTCGTGGCGCCACTGGGCTCGGCAGCCGGTAGGAAGGTTCTCTACTGTCCTGAAGTCACTGGCAAGCTTTCGGTCGACGAGATGCTTATCGGGACACCCTATCATGCCCTGAAAGCCGACATTGGGACATGGGCATTCAATGTCTTCAAGGCGGAGAAAGCTACGGCAGAAATTGTCTTATCGAACGTCGGCTAAGGTGCGCTAAATTCTGGGAGCGGACAGTCTGAATACGGCCCCATTCCGGTCATTCGTTCCGACCGCAGCATACTTCCGCTTGCCGCCCTTAAAAGTCGTTGAGTGCAAAGCACCGAAGGTCTTGAACGGGCTCCAGGCAGACCTTCGCCGTAAACTGATCGAACGTCCCGTTGGGCCGGGAAGCGCCTGCGAGCCTAGCTGGCTCGAATGTCTGCTTCACTAAACGCTGGAGCCGTTTTGCTTGCAACCAAACTTAGGCTTAGAGGCCGGGCGTTTGACCCGGGCTTTCTTAAAATCCTGTTGCGATCCGCCCTTCCGATCCAAATGCGCTTGAAGCATTTGGGACGAAGAGGCTGGAGCAACCGATTGAAGCCCGGCAAATCGGCCGGGCCCTTCATGGTGAGGGCGTCAGTAGCCTCGGAACATCGGCAGGATGTTCAGGATGATCAGCTGGCGGACAAAGATGATCGCCAGCAGCAGGATCACCGGAGAAATGTCGACACCGCCGAGATCGGGCAGGAACCGCCGGATCGGCCGGAGCGCGGGCTCCGTCAGATTGTAGAGAACCCGGCCAATGGAATTGATGATCTGATTGCTCGAATTGACGATGTTGAAGGCATAGAGCCAGGAGAAGATCGCGCTGGCGATGATCACATACGTGTAGAGTTCCAGGGCGAGCAGTATCACGTTGAAGAGTGCGGTCATGGTCCGGTCCGTTGCCGTTCGAAATCTGGTCTTGCCCTCATGTAGCTTCCTGACAGCCCTGCTGCAAGACGGCAGCGTCACCGACATTTGATTGTGCTTAAGCTTCGCACCAGCAACAGGGCGGTGCGGAAATGCAACAGTCCGGCAAAACCCTCTCAGCTTAGGGTTTGTGTAAGCCCTTCTCGTGCTATCTTCCTGCCAACGGAATTCCTTGTCGGATGGGGTTGAATGTTCAAGTTGATGACGCGCGCCGCGCTGGCGCTTGCTCTAAGCGCTGTGTCTGGAGCCGCTCTGGCGCAGAGTGGAGACCTGTCTGAGCAGGATGCGAACCGCCAGTTCGTGGTTGACCTCGGTGTCGGCGCCATTGTCCAGCCGCGTTACGAGGCTGCAGACTCCTATCTGGTCTACCCCTTCCCGATCGTTTCGGTCGGCCGCTTCTACTTCCCCGGCCTTGGCCAGGTTGTCGACGGCCGCCGCAAGTCCGGTGTGTTCTTCTACCCGTCGTTCAACTTCATCGGCGAGCGCAAGGCCAGCGACAGCACCGATCTGACCGGCACCAACACCATCGACTGGGCGCTTGAACTCGGTCTCGGCGGTGGTTTCCGCACCGAGCATTTCCGCGCTTTCGCCGAACTGCGTCAGGGCATCAACGGGCACACGGGCCAGGTTGGTCAGCTCGGCCTCGACGGCATCGTCTATCCCGCTGAAAAGTGGGAAGTCAGCTTCGGTCCGCGTGCGGGCTTTGCCTCTGACGAATACATGGACACCTATTTCGGCGTGAGCTCGACCGAAGCAGCCAACAGTGGTGGCCGCCTGACGAAGTTCAACCCGAGCGCCGGCTTCAAGAGCGTCGGCCTCGCAGCCCGCGCCAGCTATGATTTCAACGACGACGTCCGTCTGCACCTGCAAGGTGGCTATGACCGGCTGGTTGGCGACGCGGCGGACAGCCCGATCGCCAAGAACGGCAGCGAAAACCAGTTCAGCATCGGTGCCGGCGTCACCTACCGTTTCGCCTTCGACCTGTTCTAGGAAACCCGTTTCCGCAATGTTCAAGATGCTGCCGCACCACGTGTGGCAGCATTTTTTTTTGTTTCCGGTCGATCGACACGCCGGAAGAACCGCCTGTTCGGGACATACATCCCGGGAACGCATGAAAGTTGTTCAGATCAAGCCGGCTTGACCTGTCCTGCAGGCGTGATCATTGCGCAACCCGTGCACGCGTTTCGGCAAAGCCGAAACGCTCACTTTGCGAAGTGGCAAGTCGGATATGGACGGAGGACCGCTCGGACGCACCTAGTAGGCGCAGGGGACGAGCTTGATGCCGTTCGGCAGCTTGGTGTTCTCGTCGCCGCAGGCACCGAGGATGCGGCTGGGGTCGAGATTATAGGCACCCGACAGATCCGCCCCGGCGAGACGCGTACGGCGCAGAAGAGCGCCATCGAAATCAACACCCTTCAGATTTGCGCCCGTCAGGTCCGAACTGACCAGCCGCACTCCGGTGAAATCCGCCCCGGAAAAATTGGCGTTATGAGCCTTGACCCTGTCGAGCTTGGCCTGGCGCATGCGGGCATCCTGGAAGTTGGCGCCATTCAGGTCCACGCGCTCCAGGTTGGCATCATCCATCTTGGCTCCCTTGAAGGAAGCTGCATCCGCAATCGACCGGGTCAACAGGACATTGCGCATGTCCGCGCCGTCGAAAACGGCTCCATTTGCCTCAACCGTGTTCAGGTCCGCGTCCCGAAGGTCCGCATCCTGGAAATTCGATTTGTTCAGATTGGCTTTTTCAAGATCGACGGAGCGCATGTTCGCACCGGAAAAATCGCTGCCGGAGAAATCCGCCCGCTCGGCTTCCGTTCGCCGGAAATCGGAGCCCTTGAAGTTCGCGTCTTTCAACAAGGCTTCCTTGAGGTCGACTTCCCGCAGATTGGCACGGCCGAAATCGCCGTTCTCAAGAACCAGACCACGAAGTTCCGCCAGCCGAAGATCGCAACCGGGGCAACCGCCCTTTTCCTTGATCTCGGCCATGCGCTCTTGGTCACTGCCAGCCTGTGCTCCACCGGCTGCCACCAGCAGGGCCATGGCGCCAACGCAGCCTGCAAGAACTCGGGTCACCCTGTTTTTCATCGCGAATCCCTTTGCCAATCTCCACCTAAAGATAGGTCGCACTTGTGGCGGTTGAAGGACTGTATCCGATCAGAAGATTGAAAAAGTGAGAAAATGAGGCAGATCCGCTTCACATCGTGGCGATCCTTTGCCGCAGGGCGGGCATCATCGCCGGGAAGCAAGGGAGGGAGGGAAGAAGCAGGCGGGGTCGCGAGTGCCCACTCCTTCCGTCCATCTAAGCGCTGACGACGCACTACCTGACAATCAGCGTGCCAATCAAAACGCAAAAGCCTTGCCAATTTGTTTTCAAAGCCATTCAAACCAGATCTGGTTCAGCTAAAATCGCCTGACACAAGATGCTGATTCCGTTTAGACTTTCTTCACATCTGCTGCATTGCAAATTGCAACGCCACCTGCAAACACGGCTAACAAAAGGTTAAGAAATTGAGCCGGACGCCCGTCAGGAAATCTCTTCCTTGACGTCGATGGTCGAGCGCTTGCCGATGTCGTCATAGTGCCGCTCGAGCCATTCCTGCGCGGTCTTGCGCCCAAGGTCCTTGAGATCGGTGAGAAACGCCCATTCGGCGTTGAGTTTCGATGAGGCTTGCAACGGCTTCAGCTCCCCGGCGGAGATCCTGTGCATGTTGACCTTCATGTATTCCTCGCTCGACAGCTTGCCTTCCTCGATCAGGCGCGTGACGAAGTCGATGGCCCGGAGTTCGCGAAGGAGCGTGGAATTGAAGGTAATCTCGTTGAGCCTGTTGACGATCTCCCGCGCGGTCTTCGGCACCTTGCGCCGTTCGATCGGGTTGATCTGGATGAGCATCACATCCGGCGTGTCGGTGTCGTAGAACAGCGGATAAAGCGGCGGATTGCCCATGTAGCCGCCATCCCAATAGGGCTCGCCCTCGATTTCCACCGCCTGGAACACCTGCGGCAGACACGCAGATGCCATCACCGCATCCAGCGTGACTTCCTTTTCGCTGAACACCCGGATCTTGCCGGTGAAGACGTTGGTTGCCGAAACGAAGATCTTCATGTGTTCGCATTGGTGAACACGGTCGAAATCGACGGTTTTTTCCAGAACATCGCGCAGCGGATTGGCGTTGAGCGGATTGAATTCGTAAGGCGACGCAAACCGCGTCAGCACATCGAAAAACAGATAGCTGGGGGAATGATCAAGGCTCCACTCCCCCAGGAACACGTCCAGCGGCGAACGCTGGATCGGGCTGTATTTGGCCTGTCGGCTGACCTCGTACCAGAAAGCTTCAAGGCGCTCTCTCGCACCGTCTTCGCCGCCGTCCTGCATGCCGCCGGCAAGCACCACCGCATTCATGGCACCGGCCGACGTGCCGCTGATGGCGTCGATCTTCAGCCGCTTGTCTTCCAGGAACCAGTCCAGAACGCCCCAGGTGAAGGCGCCGTGTGCGCCGCCACCTTGAAGGGCAAGGTTGATCTTCTTAGGCGCGGCCATGACGGCTCCCTTGTTCCGGTGGTTCGGCGATGGTCGCGGGCGGGCATCAGCCCGCACCGCGAGCAGCGTGGATCAGTGTGCGGTCCAGCCGCCATCGATGGGCAGGATCGAGCCGGTGATCGATGATGCCGTATCGGAGCACAGGAAAACCGCATAGCCCGCCACCTGTTCGATGGTCACGAACTGCTTCGTCGGCTGTGCGGCCAGCATGACGTCGTTCTTGACCTGCTCTTCGGTCATGTTGCGCGCCTTCATTGTGTCGGGGATCTGCGCTTCCACCAGCGGTGTCCAGACATAGCCTGGGCAGATGGCGTTGACGGTGATGCCCTGCTGGGCGACTTCCAGCGCCACGGTCTTGGTGAGCCCCGCAATGCCGTGCTTGGCGGCCACATAGGCGGACTTGTAGGGCGAGGCGACCAGCGCGTGGGCGGAAGCCGTGTTGATGATCCGTCCCCAGCCCTTGGACTTCATGCCGGGCAGCGCGGCACGGATCGCATGGAAGGCGGACGTCAGGTTGATGGCGATGATGGCATCCCACTTGTCGACCGGGAATTCGTCGACCGGCGACACGAACTGGATGCCGGCATTGTTGACCAGGATATCGACACCGCCGAATTCCTTTTCCGCATCGGCGATCATGCCGGCGATCTCGTCGCCCTTCAGCATGTTCGCCGGCGAATAGGTGCAGCGCACCCCGAAATCCGCCTCGATGGCGGCCCGGGTCTTTTCGATCTCTTCGGCATCACCCAGCCCGTTGATCACGACATTGGCGCCTTTTTCCGCGAAGGCGCGGGCGCAGCCGAGCCCGATGCCCGAAGTGGATCCGGTGATGACGGCGGTTTTGTTGGCAAGCATTTGGGATCTCCCTTGATCGGCGGATCATCGGCCGGGAGTGTCCGGCCATCCGGAAACGGATCGTTGAAAGGCTTGGCCTCGTTCTGCCTTCCACGGAAGGCAACAAGGCGTCAGAACAGAAAATTTCAGGCACACATTCGACCAGTTATCGCCGCACTGCAACATCGGAATGATGAAATTTGATCCATGTTGCCTTCATCAACGCCGGTTCATGCGCTGCGCCCCTTCAAGCGCCTTGCGTGCACGGGCCCTGGCTGCGTCCCGCGTTTCCTCCACTTTGGAAAGATCTTCCTGTCGAAGCCCGAGTTGCGCGGCAAAGCGTTCGCGGATCAGGCCGTAGAAGGTCGCGTGCAGGCTTGCAAACGCCCAGACCAGGATCAGCATGGTGCCCATCGGAAAGACCGCCGAACGGATCTGCTGCCACAAGACGCTGGCAGGCATCAATCCATCGGAGACGCCAAGAACGACCGCCCAGATGCCGACCAGGAAACCTGCAAGCAGGCTCATCACCAGCGCCGCAAAGGCCATGGCCCAGCCAAGCCCGGACGTTGCCCGCCAGCTTTCCTTGAGCGTCAGCGGATCATCCACCGCCGATGCCGGCAGCACGACGGAAAAGCGTTGCACCACCATCAGTGCAACGAACGGTGCCAGAAACAGGAGCAGCAGTCCGATGCCCGCCGTGACCGCGGCCAGCAGCAGGGAAACAATCACCAGCGGTATCAGTGACAGGGCGCCGATCAGGCTGAGGACGATCTGGTTAAGAATGACGCGTATGTTGCGCGCCCCGAAGGTAACCGGAAAATCCCGCGCGTCGATCAGAATGCGCCGGACATAGGCAATGGCGATGGAAAAGCCGACCAGCAGGTTGGCAATGGCGGCCAGCGCCCTGAGCGCGCCTTCATCGGCAGCGGCCACCGGCTCGGTCATGTAGGAAACGGTCTTGAAGCCGCTTTCCGGCATCAGCGACCCGCCGATGGCGAAATTCAGGGCAACCAGAAGCAGGATATAGGCCCAGCCGGTTTTCAGAAGCGTCCCGAAATTGTGCTGCGCCAACGACAGCGAACGTTCCAGAACGGTGAAAAACATGGTCTGCTCCGGTTGCTTGCAACGGCCGCAGGATACGCGATTCAGGCCGGCGCACCAGCCCCCTCCGGCCGTTCCATCGCGATCCGGTACCCTGCCGTCAGGATCGAGATTCCCAGCACCGTGACGATGATCTGCACCAGCACGTTGAGCACGAGGATCTTCATCTGGATGAGGGCTGCCGGCAGGCCGCCGGACAGAAGACCAAGAAGATACTGCAGCCCCTCGCCAACGGCGACAAAAGGCAGGATCAGGATGAGCGCAGCCAGGAACATCGGCATGCCGAGGCCTTTTCCGAACTGAAGCATCTGACTGAAGCCGAGCGGTCGCTCAACGGCAACGGCCGGCAGGCTGAGGTTCAGACGGAACAGGAACGGGGCGAGAATGAATAACGCGACGATCCACAAAACCACCGTCATGGCGGTGCTGTTGAACAGGCTCGACAGCACACCAATCACCAGCCCTGCAGGCAGCACGACAACGACCGCGGCCAGCGACAACAAAAGCATTTGCCCGATGAAACGGAACTCGACAGCGCCAACGCGAAAGTGCAGCGGTCCGGGCCGCTCGTTCAACAAACCGAACCGGTGCCAGGCGACCGAAATGGATGCGGACGACAGCAGCGCAATCACCATGGTCGTTACCAGCAGCAGGACCGTCGTTCCGGAAATATCTTCAGGCGCGGTCGCCTCATCGATCTGCGCGCCATTCGCCAGAATGAAGAGAGACAGCACAAACTGCAGGAGAAACCAGCCACCACAAACCTTGAACACGGTTTCCAGATTGCCAAAGACAATGGAAACAGAGTCCGACAGCAACCGTTTCAACATGCAGCACCCTCCACAACAAGACGGCCGACGGTTTGGGCCGGCCCATGCAAGCTCATAGCGGGCTGAAAACCATGTGGCAACGTCCGCGAGCCTGAAGATCGACCTGCCTTTGCCGCGGCTCTGCCATTGCCCTTTTTTGCCGCACGCCCTAATCATGCGCTGGAAAGTCGGCCCCAGTTCCCTCATATGAGGGGCAAACGCTCAAAACCCGTTGGTTCCTGTGATGATCGATGATTTCGCGAAAGCCCTGCCCCGCCGCTCCTCCGTCGGTGTGAAGGTCGGCAATGTGATGGTTGGCGGTGATGCGCCTATCGTGGTGCAATCCATGACCAACACCGACACGGCAGATGCAGATGCGACCGTCGCGCAGGTGGCCGCGCTCGCCCGCGCCGGCTCTGAAATCGTCCGCATCACCGTGGACCGTGCGGAAGCGGCCGCCCAGGTGCCGCGGATCAAGGAACGGCTGGAGCGGATCGGCATTACAGTGCCGCTCGTCGGCGACTTCCACTACATCGGCCACAAGCTGCTGACCGACTATCCCGACTGCGCCGCCGCGCTCGACAAGTACCGCATCAACCCGGGCAACGTCGGCTTCAAGGCCAAGCGCGACACGCAATTCTCGCAGATCATCGACATCGCGCAGAAATACGACAAGGCCGTCCGCATCGGCGTCAACTGGGGTTCTCTCGACCAGGAGCTTCTGACGAAACTGATGGACGAGAATGCCGAAAGTGCAAATCCGGTTTCAGCAGCGGCTGTCATGCGGGAAGCGATTATCCAGTCCGGACTTCTGTCCGCCGAGCGCGCCGAAGGCCTCGGCATGGGCCGCGACAAGATCATCCTCTCGGCCAAGGTCAGCCAGGTGCAGGACCTGATCGCCGTTTATGCCGATCTCGCCCGTCGCTGCGACTATGCCCTGCATCTCGGCCTCACCGAAGCCGGCATGGGCACCAAGGGCATCGTATCGTCCGCCGCTTCCATGGGCATTCTCCTGCAGCAGGGCATTGGCGACACCATCCGCGTGTCGCTGACGCCGGAACCGGGCGGCGACCGCACACGCGAGGTGCAGGTGGCTCAGGAGCTTTTGCAGGTGATGGGCTTCCGCGCCTTTGTGCCGGTGGTGGCCGCCTGCCCGGGCTGTGGCCGCACAACGTCCACGGTCTTCCAGGAACTGGCCCAGGACATTCAGGACCACATCCGTGTTTCCATGCCCAAGTGGCGTGAACAATATCCGGGTGTCGAAAGCCTCAACGTGGCCGTGATGGGCTGCATCGTCAACGGCCCGGGCGAATCCAAGCATGCCGACATCGGCATTTCCCTGCCCGGCACCGGCGAAACCCCCTCGGCGCCTGTCTTCATCGACGGCGAGAAGGTCATGACCCTGCGCGGGCCCGGCATTGCCGACGAGTTCAAGCAGATGGTTCTGGACTATATCGAAAAGCGCTACGGCACCGGCAGCAAGTCGTCTTCCGACGCTGCCTGACCCCGGAAGGAACACGACCCCATGATGCAGCCGGGCGCCCCCGAGCCACAGAAAAAGCCGGTTCTGGTGATCACCTCCCAGGTGGTCCGTGGCGGTATCAGCGGTCGCGGTCTGACCTTCGCACTGGAACGGATCGGCCACGATGTCTGGTTTCTGCCGACCATCCTGCTGCCCTGGCATCCCGGACAGGGCAAGGGCACTCGCATCGTCGCCCCAGCAGCAGACTTCACCGCCATTGTTGAGGATCTTGCCGCATCCCCGAAACTGGCAGAAGTCGGCGCGGTGATTTCCGGCTATCTCGGCAATCCGGAACAGGCGGCTGCCATCGCGTCACTTGTGAAGACGGTCAAGACCCACACTCCGGATGCGCCATACCTGTGCGATCCGGTCATGGGCGACCAGCACGACGGCAGCGGCAACCTTTATGTGCCCACGGCAACGGCCGAGGCAATCCGAGACCAGCTGGTGCCCCTGGCCGATGTCGTCACGCCCAACGCCTTTGAACTCGGCTGGCTGACGGGCCGCGAGATCGACAGCGAAATGCAGGCTCTCGCCGCCGCCCGGGTTCTCGGCAACGAGCGCGTGATGGTGACCTCTTCGCCAGCCCTGCGCCGCAATGCCATTGCCAACCTTCTGGCAGGCCCGCGTGGCGCCGTTGCAGCCGAACATGCTTCGATCGCCAATCCGCCGCACGGCACCGGAGACCTGATCGCAGGCCTGTTCCTGGCCAATCTTCTGGCCGGTCAAAACGACGAGGAAGCCCTGAAACGTGCGTCGGCCTCTGTTTTTGAACTGGTTGCCCGCAGCGTGCGCAAGGGCGCGGACGAATTGCTGTTCGCCGAGGAACAGAACTCCGTGGTGAAGGCAATGGCTCTCGTCACCTCGCGCCGGGTTCTGGAAGCAAAGGCCCGTGCCTGACGGGGCAGGCACAAGGGTTGCCGGTATCGACGGCTGCAAGGCCGGCTGGGTTGCGGTCATCCGCAATCTGGAAGACCCCGCCGATCTGGATCTGATCGTCTTTCCGACCTTCGCGGATATTGTCGGACACACCCCGCATCTTGCCATTGTCGCTGTCGACATGCCCATCGGCTTGCCGGACCGCATCGGCCCTGGCGGTCGCGGCCCGGAAAAGGCTGCTCGCAAGCACCTTGGCATGCGCCAATCCTCGGTGTTTTCCGTGCCCGCCCGCCCCGCGGTTTATGAAGACGATTACCTGAAGGCCTGCAACACGGCACTCGCCACGTCCGACCCGCCGAAAAAAGTCTCCAAGCAGTGTTTCTTCCTGTTCCCGAAAATGCGGGAAATCGACGCCCTGATGACACCGGAGCTGGAGACACGCGTCCACGAGGTTCACCCGGAGCTTGCCTTCTGGCGCCTCAACGACGACGCGGAAATGGACCTGCCCAAGAAGGTCAAGAGCCGCGCCAACCCGGCAGGCCTCGACCAGCGGCGGGACCTTCTCGTCTCCAAGGGGTTGCCCGGAGAGTTTCTCGACCAGAAGCCCCCGCGCGGCTGCGGCCGCGACGACCTTCTGGATGCCGCCGCCAACAGCCTGATTGCCGAGCGGATTTTTCGGGGAGACGCGGAACCGTTTCCGAAGGACTTCCGCCGCGATGAGCGCGGCCTGAGGATGGCGATCTGGGCGTAATGCGCTCGCGTTGTCCATTTTCCTGCTTTTCCTGAAAATCCTTCAAGGCATGCCCCACCCTTCCCTTTTCGCCAAAACCTGCTAAAACGCGCGCCGTTCCCCAAAAGGGAACCACCGGTCGCAGCCTACCCGGTGCCAGCGAAAACAAGGGACCACATCGTTGAAAACACTTGTCATCTGTTCCGGCGGAATGGATTCCGTCACCCTTGCGCACAAGGTTGCGCGGGAACACGAGCTGATCGGCCTCGTTTCTTTCGACTATGGCCAGCGCCACAAGAAGGAGCTGGACTACGCGAAGGCCTGTGCCGATGAGCTGAACACCGAGCATATCCTGATCGACATTTCCAATATCGGCCGCCAGCTGACCGGCTCGGCGCTGACCGACAACGTGGACGTGCCGGATGGGCATTATGCCGAGGAAACCATGAAGATCACCGTTGTGCCGAACCGCAACGCGATCATGCTTTCCATTGCCTTCGGCATTGCCAGCGCGCGCGGTGCCGAAGCGGTCGCGACCGCTGTCCACGGCGGCGACCACTTCATCTATCCGGACTGCCGTCCGGCCTTCACCGAAAGCTTCGAGACCATGCAGCGCCACGCGCTGGAAGGCATGGGCGAGATCAGCCTCTTCACGCCTTACGTCCACACCTCCAAGGCGGACATCGCCGCCGAGGGACTGAGGCTTGGCGTCGACTATCGCAAGACATGGTCCTGCTACAAGGGCGGCGAGGTTCAATGCGGGCGCTGCGGCACCTGCGTGGAACGGCGCGAAGCCTTTCACCTGGCCGGTGGCATCGACCCGACGGTCTACGCAGACGAAGCGTTCTGGAAGGAGGCGTGCAATGTTTAGGATCACCAAGGAATTCCACTTCTCCGCCAGCCACCAGATCCTTGGCCTGGGAGAAGACCACCCCTGCGCCCGCCTGCATGGCCACAACTATGTGGTCGAGGTGGAGCTGATGTCGGAAGAGCTGAACGGCATCGGCTTCGTGCGCGATTACCGCGAACTATCCGAATTCAAGCGCTTCATCGACGACACGCTCGACCACAGGCACCTGAATGATGTGCTCGGCAATGATTGCGTGACTGCCGAGACCATGGCGCGCTATTTCTACAACTGGTGCCGCCAGCGCTGGCCGGAAACCTCGGCCGTTCGCGTGAAGGAAACGCCGAAGACCTGCGCCGAATTCCGTCCCCTCGTCTATCCGGGGGCGCGTGCGGCATGAGTATCGAACAGATCCGGGTCAGCGAAATATTTGGTCCCACCATTCAGGGTGAAGGCGCCCTGATTGGCCAACCCACCGTGTTCGTGCGCACCGGCGGCTGCGATTACCGCTGCTCCTGGTGCGACACGCTGCATGCGGTCGACAGCGCTCATCGGGACGAATGGTGCCCGATGACCCCGGAAGCCATCCTGATGCAGGTGGAGATCCTGTCCGGCGGCAATCCGCTGACAGTGTCGCTTTCCGGTGGCAATCCGGCGATCCAGCCGCTTGGTGGCCTGATCGAGCTCGGCCGGAAAGAGGGCTACTGTTTCGCGCTGGAAACGCAGGGCAGCCTCGCCAAGGACTGGTTTGCCGAACTCGACGTCCTGACGCTGAGCCCGAAACCGCCTTCCTCGGGCATGACCACCGACTGGCAGCGCCTGGCGGAATGCGTCGAGGCCGCAGGGCCGGAGACGCAGACAGTGCTGAAGGTCGTCGTCTTCGACGAGGCGGACTATGCCTTCGCGCGAGACGTCTCAGACCGCTACCCGCACCTCAGCTGCTTCCTGCAGCCGGGCAACCACACCCCGCCGGCGGCAGCCGACACCGATGCCACCATCGACATGGCCGGCATCATGGAGCGCATGCGCTGGCTTGTGGACCGGGTTACCTCCGACAGATGGTACGCAGCCACCGTCCTGCCGCAGCTTCACACGATGATCTGGGGCAATTTGCGCGGGGTTTAGGAACCGGCCTCTCCGGTGTCATCCCGGCCAAGCGTAGCGCGAGCCGGGACCGGGAAGCCAACGGTGTCGCGAGCAGAATCGACAGGCCTTCGCCTCCCCGATCCCGGATCTTCGTCCGGGATGACAACGGAGAGGAAGCTTTTCAAAACTGCTCCCTCATCCTGAGGAGCCGCTCCAGCGGCGTCTTGAAGGAGGGGCGGCACGCACAGAACGAGCGACCCATCCTTCGAGACGGACCTGACGGTCCTCCTCAGGATCAGGGCACAGGGAAGCGAAAGCCCAATTTTGGGTCTTTGCGAGTTCATTCAAGAACACGAATCCCACCCACCGACAGCGCAAAAGCGTGTCCCCGGAACGGGCTCAAAATCAGGAGACAGTCATGTCCGACAAGAGCATCTACGAGAACCTGACCCAGCTCGGGTCTTCCACCGAACTTCCCGACGATCCCGACAAGGCGGTTCTGGAAAAAGTGCCGAACCCGCAGGCTGGCACGGGCTACATGGTCCGCTTCGTTGCCCCGGAATTCACCTCGCTGTGCCCGATCACCGGTGCGCCGGACTTCGCTCATCTGGTGATCGATTACGTGCCACGCGATTTCCTGGTCGAGAGCAAGTCGCTGAAACTATTCCTCGGCTCCTTCCGCAATCACGGCGCCTTCCACGAGGACTGCACGGTTTCCATCGGCAAGCGCCTGGTCGACCTGCTCGATCCGGAGTGGCTTCGCATCGGCGGCTACTGGTATCCGCGCGGCGGCATCCCGATCGACGTCTTCTACCAGACCGGCCCAGCTCCGGACGGCGTCTGGATCCCCGACCAGGGTGTTGCCCCCTATCGCGGGCGCGGCTAAGGCAAACGGGCAGCCTGCGCGGATATGACGACCCCAAGGTTCGGGCAGGAATTCGGCACTATCGATCAACGCCAGGCCGCACCCCACCCGGAAGTGTCACCCCGGGCGAGCATCGCGAGACCCGGGGCCCACTCATTTCCAGAGCCTCAAGACTTGCCCAAGGCTCAAAGCGACTGCCTGAACGCAATAGAGATTTCCGAGCTCGCCGTGATGGGGATTGGATCCCGGGTCAAGCCCGGGATGACATCTGAGGGTGGGGCGAGCCTTGCTTGCCATCCGCTTACCAGAAACACCTGTTGTTCCGCGCAAGAGACCGCGCAATCGGTACACCCGCCGTCCGCCCCGCGATCCTTCCGCCTGGCTGGCTGCCTTACTCCGGCACGGGCAGGTTCAGGCCAGGCGCCTTTTCGATCACCTGGGTGGTCACCATCTCGAACGACGGGGCCTTGCTGTCGTAGATCGCCTTGACGATGAAATCGTCACTGCGGCGGACAAAGTAGGTGTAGCGGTTTTCCGTGACCATGCCCTGACTGACGGTGATATCCGCGGCCACCACCTCCACGGCCTCACCCTCCAGCTCTTCCTCGCTGCAGGCCGCGTTGCGGATGGTGTCTGCGTTCGTTTCCTTGTCGACACGTGCCTGATCCGCGTTCTGGCCGGTATCCATCTCGCGGATCTTTTCCCAGGTCGAACCCTGGTCCGCGGATTGGTAGAGCACGTTGCCGTAGCCAAGCACCCAGGGGCCTTCCGGCGTCGTCGGCACGGTCAGATAGTGATCCTGCGACAGGTAGAAAAAGTCATTGGTGGTTGGCGGCGCGCCCTTGAAGGCGGTGGTCACCTGGGTCTTGGTCGGCGTCGTCTGATCGAGTTGCAGATAGAGTTCCGTGAAACGATCCTGACACGGGTCAGCCAGTGCGCTCTGCATAGAGCCGGCAAGAAGAAAAAGAACTGCGGGCACGCGGTATTTCATGAAAGCCCCCATGGAAATGAATTTAAGAAATCGGCCGAAATCACCGGCCATTCCCATGGAACACTTTTTCCTGCCGCCAAACAATCACCTCGTTGGCTTCAACGTCCCATCCTGACCCGCAAATGCAGCAGGGCCGCCCGATCGGTATCGATCGGGCGGCCCCAGATTGCGTCTGTGTTCTGAATGAACGCAGCTTGCTCTTAGAAATGAACCGAACGTGCGTCGAGCGGCTTCTGGTTCGGCGGAGCGAACTTGGTCAGATCGATCCCTTCCACAGCTGCCTTGTATTCGTCGAGGCTCGGCGTCCGGCCAAGGATGGCCGACAGAACCACGACCGGCGTCGAGGCCAGCAGGGACTCACCCTTCTTGTCGGAAGAATCTTCCACGACACGACCCTTGAAAAGACGCGTGGAGGTTGCCAGAACCGTGTCGCCCTTGGCGGCCTTTTCCTGGTTGCCCATGCAAAGGTTACAGCCCGGACGCTCAAGGTAGAGAATGTTCTCGTATTCGGTGCGGGCGGTGTTCTTCGGCGAGTTGTCGTCGAATTCGAAACCGGAGTATTTCTGCAGAATGCTCCAGTCGCCTTCTTCCTTCAGCTCGTCGATGATGTTGTAGGTCGGCGCAGCCACCACGAGCGGTGCCTTGAACTCGACTTTCTCGTTGGTTTTTTCGAGGTTCTTGAGCATCTGGGCGACGATCTTCATGTCACCCTTGTGCACCATGCACGAACCGACGAAACCCAGATCGACCTTCTTCTCGCCGCGGTAATAGGAAACCGGGCGGATCGTGTCGTGGGTGTAACGCTTGGAAACATCCTCGTTGTTCACGTCCGGGTCCGCGATCATCGGCTCGTCGATCAGGTCCAGATCCACCACGACTTCCGCGAAATACTTCGCGCTTTCGTCCGGCGTCAGAGCCGGCTTTTCGCCGGAGCGGATTTCGGCAATGCGCTTGTCGGCCTTGTCGATCAGGCCCTGCAGAACCTTGTTGGCGTTGTCCATGCCCTTGTCGATCATGATCTGGATACGGCTCTTGGCGATTTCCAGGGATTCAATCAGGGTATCGTCGTTGGAGATGCAGATGGAGGCCTTGGCCTTCATCTCCGCGGTCCAGTCGGTGAAGGTGAACGCCTGGTCGGCGAGCAGCGTGCCGATGTGCACTTCGATGATGCGGCCCTGGAAGACGTTGTCGCCGAACTGCTTCAGCATCTGTGCCTGGGTGGCATGAACGACGTCACGGAAGTCCATGTGATCCTTCATGGTGCCCTTGAAGGTCACTTTCACCGATTCCGGGATCGGCATGGTTGCTTCGCCCGTGGCCAGTGCCAGCGCGACCGTGCCCGAATCCGCACCGAAGGCAACGCCCTTGGACATGCGGGTGTGGCTGTCGCCGCCGATGATGATTGCCCAGTCGTCGACTGTAATGTCGTTCAGCACCTTGTGGATCACGTCCGTCAGCGGGTGATAGACGTCCTTGGGATCGCGTGCGGTGATGAGGCCGAACTTGTTCATGAAGCTCATCAGCTTCGGAATGTTGGCCTGTGCCTTCAGATCCCAGACCGAAGCCGTGTGACAGCCGGACTGGTAGGCGCCGTCGACGGTCGGTGCGATCACCGTTGCCGCCATGGCTTCCAGTTCCTGGGAAGTCATCAGGCCGGTCGTGTCCTGCGAGCCGACGATGTTGACCTTCACACGAACGTCGGAACCGGCATGCAGCACCTTGCCTTCCGCAACGCCGACAGCGTTCCGGTTGAAGATCTTCTCGACCGCCGTCAGGCCCTGGCCTTCGTGCGACACTTCCTTGTTGGGTGCGAACACCGGCGGCATCTCGATGCCGAGGGTTTCTGCGGCAAAGCTCTGCAGCTTCTTGCCGAAGACGATGGCGTAGGAACCACCGGCCTTCATGAACTCGACCTTCTGCGGGGTCAGCGCGGAAGCGACATCGGCCAGTTCTTCGTCACCGGCATCGTTGTAGAGCTTCTTGGTCTTGGTGTTGATGGTCAGCACCGTGCCGGTCTCGACGGAATACTTCTGTTCCAGAACCGGGCTGTCGTCATTGTTCAGGATCGGCTTGCCGTTTTCGTCCAGCTTCTTGACCCAGTTCTTCAGGTCAATGCCGATGCCGCCGGTCACGCCGACGGTGGTCAGGAAGATCGGTGAAATGCCGTTGGTGCCGGCAACGACCGGGGCAATGTTCACGAACGGAACATAGGGGCTGGCCTGCTTGCCGGTCCACAGGGCGACGTTGTTGACGCCGGACATGCGGGACGAACCCACACCCATGGTGCCCTTTTCGGCAATCAGCATGACGCGCTTGCCCGGATGCTGCAGCTTGAGCGCCTCGATTTCCTTCTGGGCCGCTTCGGAGATCATGCACTTGCCGTGCAGCTCGCGGTCGGAACGCGAATGCGCCTGGTTGCCGGGGGACAGAAGGTCGGTGGAAATGTCACCTTCGGCGGCGACATAGGTGACGACCTTTATTTCCTCGTCGATGTCCGGAAGCTTGGTGAAGAACTCGGCCTGAGCGTAGCTTTCCAGAACGTCCTTGGCGATTTCGTTGCCGGCCTCATAGGCGGCCTTCAGCCGGTCCGTGTCGGCATCGTAGAGGAAAACCTGTGTCTTCAGGACTTCAGCAGCATCCCTGGCGATCTGGGCATCGTCGCCAAGAGCCAGGTCCAGCAGAACCTCGACGGAAGGACCGCCCTTCATGTGGGACAGGAGTTCGAAGGCAAACGCCGGGGTGATCTCATCAACAACAGACGTGCCGAGGATGATTTCCTTCAGGAACTTCGCCTTCGCGCCGGCAGCGCTCGTGGTGCCCGGCAGCGTGTTGTAGATGAAGAACTTGAGCGACTCTTGCCGGTGCTGGTTGCCGGTATCCTTGATCTGCGCGACGATCTCTTCAACGAGAGCAGCGTCTTCGATGGGCTTGGGATGCAGACCCTGGCCTTTGCGCGTTTCGATCTCTTTCAGGTAGTCTTCATACAAGCTCATGATGATCCCGGCGTCCTGGTGTTGTTTGAAGCCTGGCTTCCGGATCGCCGTGAGGTCTGGCGGGCCGGGACAGGCTAGCTGAGCGGCGTTTTAATTCAGTATACAATGGTATGCAATATCTTCCCATCCAATAAATGATGTCTATATACCGGTTGGCGCATCTGCATGCACCCAAGATCGCATTTTCGAATTTCCGAAGGTGTTTTCTGGCTTCGATTTCCGGACGATGCCGTTTCAAGAGGCTGAAACTTCAACCGAAGTCTCGACAACGGCGACGGCGTCGTGTCTGGTGGTCGTAGCCAAAGATTGCTATAGGTGCGGCGCATCAATTTGCGGCGGCGACTGAGGGAGAGGCTCTCATCGTATCCGCGCGGAAGGATGCCGGATGACAGAGCGCTGCAGCTCCGTTTCCGGAGCCTTGAGAGAGTATGCCAGGCACCGGCGCACACACGGCCCGGGCCTTTTGGACAATAAAGGAGATCGCACGTCGTGACCCAGTCCCTCGACAGCTTCAAGTGTAAGAAAACACTGACCGCCGGCGGCAAGACCTACACCTATTTTTCCATTCCCGAAGCGGAGAAGAACGGCCTCGAAGGTGTTTCCAGGCTGCCGTTCTCGCTGAAGGTGGTGCTTGAGAACCTGCTGCGCTTCGAAGACGGCCGCACGGTGACCAAGGCAGATATCCTTGCCTGCGCCGAATGGCTGAAGACCCGCAAGTCCGATCACGAGATCTCCTATCGCCCGGCCCGCGTGCTGATGCAGGACTTCACCGGTGTTCCGGCCGTGGTCGACCTTGCCGCCATGCGCGATGCTGCCGTGAAGCTCGGCGGCGATCCGGAGAAGGTCAACCCGCTGGTTCCGGTCGACCTTGTCATCGACCACTCGGTGATGATCGATTATTTCGGCACCAAGGACGCCTTCAGGCAGAACGTCGAACTGGAATACGAGCGCAACCGCGAGCGCTACGAGTTCCTGCGCTGGGGCCAGTCCGCCTTCAACAATTTCCGTGCCGTCCCCCCGGGAACCGGCATCTGCCACCAGGTGAACCTGGAGTATCTGGCCCAGACCGTCTGGACCAGGGACGAGGACGGTGAAACCGTCGCCTATCCCGACACGCTGGTCGGCACCGACAGCCACACCACCATGGTCAACGGCCTGGCGGTTCTGGGCTGGGGCGTCGGCGGCATCGAGGCGGAAGCCGCCATGCTCGGCCAGCCGATCTCCATGCTGATCCCGGAAGTCGTCGGCTTCAAGCTGACCGGCAAGCTGAACGAGGGCATCACCGCGACCGACCTCGTGCTGCGCGTCGTGGAAATGCTGCGCCAGAAGGGCGTCGTCGGCAAATTCGTCGAATTCTATGGCCCCGGCCTCGACAACCTGTCGCTGGAAGATGCGGCCACCATCGCCAACATGGCGCCGGAATACGGCGCGACCTGCGGCTTCTTCCCGGTCGACAAGGAAACCCTGAAGTACCTGGAAGCCACCGGCCGCGACAAGGACCGCGTCGCCCTGGTTGCCGAATACTCCAAGGCGCAGGGCATGTACCGCTCCGGCGGCGAGGAGCCGGTCTTCACCGACACGCTGGAACTCGACATTTCCACCGTCGTTCCGTCGATTTCCGGACCGAAGCGCCCGCAGGATCGTATCAATCTTGCCGATGCCGCAGCCGGTTTCGCCAAGACCATGACGGACGAGTTCAAGAAGGCGGGCGAGCTGTCCAAGCGCGTTGCCGTTGAAGGCAAGGACTACGACATCGGCAACGGCGACGTTGTGATCGCCGCCATCACGTCCTGCACCAACACCTCCAACCCGTCCGTTCTGATCGGCGCCGGCCTCGTGGCTCGCAACGCGCTGAAGAAGGGCCTGAAGGTGAAGCCATGGGTGAAAACCTCCCTGGCGCCCGGATCCCAGGTCGTGACCGACTACCTCGAAAAGGCCGGCGTTCAGGACGACCTCGACGCGCTCGGCTTCACGCTGGCCGGTTACGGCTGCACCACCTGTATCGGCAACTCCGGTCCGCTGGACCCGGCGATCTCCAAGGCGGTCAACGACAACGACCTGATTGCCTGCTCGGTGCTGTCCGGCAACCGCAACTTCGAAGGTCGCGTCAATCCAGACGTGCGCGCCAACTACCTGGCCTCGCCGCCGCTGGTGGTCGCCTATGCCCTTGCCGGCAACCTGAACATCAACATCACCGAGGATCCCCTCGGCGAGGATCAGAACGGCAACCCGGTCTACCTGAAGGACATCTGGCCAACCACGGAAGAGATCACCGACCTCATCCGCGCCTCGATCAACGAGGAGATGTTCCGCACCCGCTATTCCGACGTCTTCAAGGGCGACGAGCACTGGCAGGGCATCAAGGTGGAAGGCGGCCTGACTTACTCCTGGCCGGTGTCCTCGACCTACGTCCAGAACCCGCCCTACTTCGAAGGCATGACCATGGAGCCAAAGCCGCTTCAGGACATCGAGAATGCGGCGGTCATGGGCCTGTTCCTGGATTCGATCACCACCGACCACATTTCTCCGGCCGGCTCGATCAAGCTGGACAGCCCGGCCGGCAAATACCTGTCCGAGCACCAGGTCGCCCAGAAGGACTTCAACTCCTACGGCTCGCGCCGCGGCAACCATGAAGTCATGATGCGCGGCACCTTCGCCAACATCCGCATCAAGAACCAGATGGTTCCGGGTGTCGAAGGCGGCGTCACCATGAAGGACGGCAAGAAGGAATGGATCTACGACGCCTGCATGGAATACAAGGAAGCAGGTGTTCCGCTGGTTATCTTCGCCGGCAAGGAATACGGCACGGGCTCGTCCCGTGACTGGGCCGCGAAGGGCACCAACCTCCTCGGCGTGCGTGCGGTCATCGCGCAGTCCTTCGAGCGTATCCACCGTTCCAACCTGGTCGGCATGGGCGTCATCCCGCTCACCTTCAAGGAAGGCGAAAGCTGGCAGTCGCACAACATCACCGGCAAGGAACGCGTGACCATCAAGGGCATCGCCGACATCCAGCCGCGCCAGATGATGGACGTCGAAGTCACCTATGAGGACGGCACCACCAAGACCATCGAGTGCCTGTGCCGCGTCGATACGCTGGACGAGCTGGAATACATCAAGGCCGGCGGCATCCTGCACTACGTACTCAGGAACCTCGTGACGAGCTGAGGGTCGGCTTTTCAAGTCAGATGAGATCGAAGCGGGCCCTGCGGGGCCCGTTTTTTTGGATAACAACCCCTCCGGTGGCTCATTCCGGACAAGTGCAGCGACGTTGCGCGCTGATCCGGAACCCAGCGCATGCTTCGCGCTGCAGGGCGCTTTTGTTATTTGCCACTGGTGGAAAAGTCCGTCAGGCTCAACCTCAGGCAGTTCCGGAGGTTTCCTCATGCCAGATACCAAACCACCGCATCTCTCCCATATCGCTCCGGTCTTTCCGGTTTCCGACCTGAAGGCCGCCGTCGCCTATTACCGGAACAGGCTCCTGTTCGAGAGCCGGTTCGAATGGGCGGATACGGAGGCCGAGCCCGTCCGCTATGCCATTTTGTGCCGGGACCATGTCGAATTGCATCTGTCGGCCGGGGCCGGACGGCATCCGGCGACGGCCTATTGCTTCGTGGCTGGGATCGACGGCTATTACACCTCGGTGACAGAAGCGGGCGCCGATATCGCCGAGGCGATCACCGACCGGCCCTGGGACATGCGCGAATTCGGCGCAAGGGACCCGGACGGGAACATGCTCTATTTCGGCGAGCATCTGGAGCGGATCGGGCAGTGAATGCCCTGGGTAAAAACGGGGAGCGAGATCCTAACGGAACCCTGGCAGCAGCTGTCGGTTGCGAAGCTCAGAACGAGCCGCTAATAAACCCGTCATGCGCCGATTTTTGATCGTCTGTTTTTTATTGATCCTTTCAGGGACTTTGCTCCCCTCATATGCACAGGAAGCCGTTCAGGAACCGCTTGAAATCGGCGACTCGGGCACGGAGTACCTGCGTGCAATCCGTCTGCGCGGGATCGATACGGACGTGGCCTATTTCGACCCCTCCGCACCGCCACCCAAACTGGACACCACCCAGGAGCCGCCGAAACCTGCGGCGGATCAGGCAGACCCGACCATCGACAACCGCTGGATTCCGGGCCTGATCGTAGGTGGCATCCTTGTTGCCGTTGCCTATTTCTTCCTGCGCTTCGGTGGACGGTTCACGGTGTCGCTAGGCCGGGAGGCAAGCAACCCCGACAGCACCCGCCCCCGCATCCGCGGACAGGCCCCGGTCTGGGCGGAAAAACTCGCTCCGCTTGACGAGATCCTGCGCATGGAAGATCGGCAGAGAGCCCTTGTGCTGCTGACGCAAAAGGTGCTGGCCACCGCCATTGCAGCCAACGGCATCCTGATGCAGCGCAGCTGGACGGCACGCGACGCCTTGCGCCAGTTGCCCGAAAGCCAGGCGAGGGAGCTGCTGCGCAAGCTTGTGACCATGGCCGAACGAGTGCAATTCGGCGGCAGGCACGTCAGCGAAGACGAATTCAACGACCACGTTGCGAACTGCCGCTACCTGCTGGGTCCGGAGGCGGCATGAGCGAGAGCGCTGCAAATACGCGGCCCAAGGGCCCGAGCCTGGAAACCGCCGTCATCGCACTGATCTGCGTCGCGGTTCTGATTGCCGGCTGGTACATCCTGTCCCAGCGCCAGCAGGTCTTGCGCCGCTCGCCCGCCGGGCTGGACGGCCTGCAGGTCTGGCTGGCGACAAATGGGGCCAGTGCGCAGAATTTTGCTGGCGGTTGGCTGATGGACCAGACAGCGGTCGGCCTGCTGGTGGTACCGCTTTACGATACGCTGCCGGACAGCGAACGCAGCAGCCCTCGTACCAAGGAAGAACTGCTGCTGCAGCAGGATGAATACGATCTGGCGACCGCGGTCGTCCTGGAAAAGGCCGAGCGTGTTTCAACCCTGCTTGTGCTGCCGAAATGGCGCAGCGGCATGCGCCTGACCGGCCTTGCCCACCCTTTCCTGAAGGTTGAGGCGGACCGTCTTCAGACAATCGTCAACAAGGTGACCGGCACCAGCGGCACGAAAATTACCGCCGCAACTCGGCCCTTCTCCGACTTCCGGTACCAGTCACAGCAAGGCGAGCCCTTGCGGGCGGAGATCTACGCCGCCCAGACCTTCGCCAACGAGGCCTGCCGCCCGATCGTCGGTGACACCGGCGCAATGCTGCTGGCCGATTGCCCGCTCGCCGATGCCGGTGACGGCGAACAGGATCGTATTCTGGTGCTGTCCGATCCGGACCTGATCAACAACCATGGCCTGCGATTGGGCGACAATGCCGGCATTGCCCTTGATGTTCTGACTGAAAAGGCCGGCAACCGGAATATCGTCATCGACTACAGCCGCTCCTCTTGGCTGCGCGATCCCGTGAACGAACCCAAGCGCGAGCGCACCTGGGAAGATCTGCTCCGTTTCTTCGGACCGCCCTTCCTCACCCTGTGGCTCGGCACGGCACTGTTGCTGGGGCTGGCGCTCTGGCGCAGCTTCATCCGCTACGGCCCCATCCGCGACGAAGAGGCGGGACCTGGCGCCGGCAAGGATCTGGCGGTCCAGGCGCGCGCAAGGCTTATGCGGCTATCCGGGCAGGATGGCGCTCTCATTCGCGAATATGCGACCGCCCGTATTTCGGCGACGGCCTCTGCCCTGTTCGGTCCGGCCCATGCCCGCCACTATGCCGGGGAAGACGCCTTCCTGACCTACACCGAACGCCGGCATCCGGCCCTTGCACCGCGCCTGCGCGCGATCCTGGCCGACATACGAAAACTGCCTGCCCGGCTTCCGGCCACGGAAGCCATCCAGCAAATCGACCAATTGGAACAGGTATTGGAGCAAATAACCCATGACGCTTGAAGCGCTGCGCGAACGGACCGATGCCTTGCGGACGGAGATCGGCCGGACCGTACTCGGTCAGGACGACATCATCGACCTGTTGCTGATCGCCTTGTTTGCCCGCGGCCACGTGCTGCTGGAAGGCCCTCCCGGCACCGCCAAGACGCTGCTTGCCCGCAGTTTCTCGGCGGCTCTGGCACTCGATTTCGGCCGTATCCAGTTCACGCCGGACCTGATGCCCGGCGACGTGCTCGGCACATCGATCTTCGATTTCCGCACCAACGCCTTCGTGCTGACCAAGGGACCCGTGTTCTCGCAGGTGCTGCTGGCCGACGAAATCAACCGCGCCCCGCCCAAGACCCAGGCCGCCCTGCTGCAGGCCATGAGCGAACGCATGGTCAGCATCGACGGCACGGATCATTCCCTCGGACGGGAATTCATTGTCGTGGCAACGCAGAACCCCATCGAGCAGCAGGGCACCTATCCCCTGCCGGAAGCCCAGCTCGACCGGTTCCTGTTCAAGCTGGTGATCGACTTCCCGCCCGAAGACATCGAGATGGCGATCCTGCGCCAGCACGCGGACAAGCCGCTGGAAGCCGGCATGGAAACCGCCACGCTGTCCAAGGTGCTCGATTCCACCACACTTGAGGAAACAAGAGCGCTGGTCGACAGCATCATCCTGAAGGATGACATCCTCGCCTATATCCTGCGCCTGATCCGCGCGACCCGCCAAAGTTCCGAAATCGCCTTCGGTGCCTCGACCCGCGCGGCCGACGCGCTGGCAAGTGCGGCACGGGCAACGGCGGCGCTCAACGGACGCGATTACGCCATTCCCGACGACGTCAAACGTTTGTTCGTGCCGGCCCTTCGCCACAGGATCGTTCTCGGCCCGGCGGCGGAAATCGAAGGCCGCAGCCCGGCGCAGGTCCTGGAAAACATCCTCAACCAGATCGAGGCTCCCCGCTGATCCGGCCGTCCAAACGACTGCTCGCCTTTGGCGCATTGGCTCTGGCCATCTCGGTGATCACGGTTGTCACCGGGGGCGCTGCGCGTGAAATCGGCGCGGTTCCCTGGATCGTGCTCGTGCTTCTGGTCGTCATCGACATGGCTATGTCACTCCGGCGACCGCAGAACCTGACGTTCGAGGCTCCGGCGGAGGTATTTGTCGGTGAGACGGCAAAGCTTCAACTGGAACTTGCCCAGGCGCCCTTGGCCCTGCGAGCGAAATTGGACTGGCCGGAAGGCCTCGGCGGCGACGCGGAGTTCGCGTTTGCCCCGGCAGCGGACGGCACCGCTCGGGCGGAGGTTGCCTGCCGGGCGATCCGGCGCGGCGTCTGGCGCGTGGACCATCTCTGGCTATCCTGGCACTCGCGCCTCAAATTGCTGGAGTTCGTGCCGAAACTGGCCGTCGGGGCAGAAATCCGTGTGGTCCCGAACATCCGCATGGTGCAGTCCGGGCAGATCACCACCACCGTTCTGTCGACGCTTTACGGCGTGAAGGAAAACCGCGCTGTCGGTGAAGGATCGGAATTCCAGCAACTGCGGGATTTCGTCCAGGGCATGGACATCAAGACGATCGACTGGAAGCGGTCGGCCCGGCGGCGTTCCCTTGTCGCCAAGGAATTGCGCGCCGAGCGAAATCACCATGTCATTGTCGCACTCGACAACGGCTATCTGATGCGCGAGGAGATCGGCGGCCTGCCGAAGATCGACCACGCCGTGACCGCAGCGCTGGCAACCGCCTGGGCGGCTGCCATTGGCGGCGACCTGGTCGGCTATTATTCCTACGACGTCAAACCGCGCACCTTTTCCGCACCCGCTCCGGGCAGGACGGCGTTTGCACGGCTGCGCAGCTGGACGGCGGAGCTTTCCTATGTCAGCCGCGAAACCAACCACACCCTCGCGCTCACCGAGTTGAACGCCCGGACGCCCAAACGCAGCCTGCTGATCATCTTCACTGATTTCGTCGACACCACATCGGCCGAATTATTGGTGGAGAACATCGGCATCCTGGCCAAGCGGCACCTGCTGATTTTCGTCGCAATCCGCGATCCCGACCTTGAGAAGCTGGTGGAAACGGCACCGGGAGATCTCGATGGCGCGGCCACGCTTGTTGCCGCCAACCAGGCACTCAATGAACGCCGCCTGGTGTTCGAAAAACTGTCCCGAATGGGCGTCACCATCGTCGACGCCAAACCGAATGCCGTGACCGCGCGGCTGATTTCCGCCTATCTTGAAATCAAGGCACGGGAGCTGATCTGATGGACACACAGGATCTGATGCGCTCCGCCCGGTTCCGGAAGGAACGGGAAGCCGACTGGCAGAGGCTGGAAACCCTGGTTCGCAAGGCCGAAGGCCAGGGCCTTCAGCATATGGAATTCGCGGAGACCCGAGATCTTGCCTCTCTCTACCGGCAGGCGACGACCTCGCTCGCAATTGCCCGCGAAATCTCGCTCGACAAGGCTCTGCTCGGCTATCTGGAAGCGCTCACGGCCCGTGCATATCTGTGCGTCTACGCCCCGCAGGAACGACTTGGAGGCCTGCTGGAGCACTTCCTGAGGGAGGGTGCGCCACGGGCGATGCGCCGGTCCTGGTTCTACATTCTGATCGGATTCCTGTGCATGGCGCTTGGCGCCCTCACGGGTTATCTGCTCTATTTCGAGAACAACGACTGGTTCTACGTGATGATGCCGGCCGAACTTGCCGGCAACCGTGGGCCGGACGCGACTACGGAATCCCTGCGCTCGGTCATCTACGGCACCGACCAGGCAAGCGGGCTCGGTGCCTTCGCGACCTATCTGTTTTCCCACAACACCCGCATCGCGATCTTCGTTTTCGGTCTTGGTGTCTTCGCCTGCGCCCCTGCCGTCTTGCTGACATTCTACAACGGCCTGTCGCTCGGTGCCTTCCTCGCCCTTCACGTCGACCGGGGCCTGGGTCTCGATCTCGTCGGCTGGCTGTCGATCCATGGCGTCACCGAGATCTCTGCCATCTGCATTGCCTGCGGCGGCGGGTTGCAATTGGGGGCCGCAGTGCTTTTTCCGGGTGACAGATCGCGCAGCGTTGCCTTGCGCGAAGCCGGTCGCGATGCCGTGAAACTGGCGATTGTCGCAGCCATCATGCTGGTGGCAGCCGCACTTCTGGAAGGCTTCGGCCGGCAACTGGTGCAAAGTCTTGACGCCCGGTTGATCATCGGTTGGGGGATCGGTGCGCTCTGGCTGTCCTGGTTCCTGTTGGGAGGCCGGAGCCGGCGATGAGAATGCGTTTCTGGAAACGAACCAAGACCGACCGGCCACCGGCTTCAACGCTTGTGCCGCCGGAGGGCGTTGCACTGACGCTGCCCATCGCGGGTGTTGGGGTGCGCTTTTCTGCCCAGCTCATCGATATCATCCTGACCGCGATTGCCGCGACCTGCCTGGTGATCCTGCTCGCTCTGATCAACCTTACGACACCGCAGACACTGATGGCCATCGCCGCCCTGCTGTTCTTCCTGATCCGGGTTCCCTACTATGTGCTGGCCGAACTGGCCTGGAACGGCCAGACCCTCGGCAAACGGCTGATGAAGATCAAGGTGGTTTCCCATGACGGCGGACCACTGACCGCTCGCGCGCTTGTCCTGCGCAACCTGATGAAGGAGGCGGAGATCTTCCTGCCCGGGACGCTTCTGCTGACGCTGGATTCGGCAACGCCGCTTGCCTCGCTCGCCGCTTTTGCCTGGGTTGCCATGTCGCTGATGATCCCCCTGTTCAACCGCTACCGGCGCCGGCTTGGCGACATGATGGCAGGCACCCATGTCATCCACCTGCCGGTGCCGGTGCTTTTGAAGGATCTGGCCAGCGAGACGGTCGCGACCGGGACAGCACGCAAGAAATTCGTCTTCCTGTCCCATCAGCTCGACCACTACGGCGCCTTCGAACTGCAGACACTGGAAACGCTGCTGCGTGGCCAGAATACACCGTCCGGAGCCGAAGCTGCCCACCAGCGGAACGCCACCCTGGAAGCCATCGTGGAAAAGATCCGCAAGAAGATCGGCTATGCCGCTCCGGTTCCTCCGGTGGATCGTTTGCCGTTCCTGCAGGCGTTCTACAACGCCCAGCGGGAACATCTCGAGCAACGCCAGCTGTTCGGCGACAAGCGGGAAAACAAGCACTATGCCCAATCCGGCGAGGAAAAATAGACCTTTCGCCCTCTCCGGCTCCAATCATCAAGTGGATCAGCCAGATTGCAGAAACAGGACAATCATAGCCTCAGAGCCTATTTCCTTGATCGGGTTGGCCAGTCCGAGGGGTCGCAGGGGCGCCATGTCCGGCAGTCACTTGGGATCGGCGCGCTGATAGGAACCAGTTTTTCCATCACGATCCGGAATCTTGTGCCGGTCCTTGCGATCGGTTTTGTAGTCAGCCTCATGGGCGCTCTGCTGGCTGGATCGCTTGTCGGAGTCGATGCCGCGCTCAATCTGGAAACGGACGACACCAGCGACCTGGCCGGCCTCGTCGACCTTGCGACGGCCTTTGTCGATGTGATCGTTTTTGCCGTAACTGCGGCCTTTCTCGCCCAGCTGACCTATGACGCCCGGTTGAACCGCCCGGTCTCGATTGCCCGCTATTTGCTGCCGGCCCTCAAGGCCAGCGCACCGATCTGCCTGCAAAACGGGCTGTTGGTCGTCATCTTCGTGTGCATTGCGCTGCCGCTGGTCTTCATTGCGATCTTCGTGAATACGACCCTGATTTCCATCACGGCGCTTGCGGTTCTTCCTTTTGTCGCCCTGTGGGGATGTTCGGTCTTCTCGGTTTTGGCCCCCGCTGTCGTCATTGAACGGGTTGGCTTCAGCGGCATGAGCCGCAGCTGGGCGCTGACGAAAACCTATCGTTGGCAGATTGCCGGCGCACTGCTGCCGGTCTGGCTTTGCTCGCTGGCCGTCACGATTGCCGGCGCCTTTCCAGTGGAGCTTCTCGCCCGTGAGGGAAGTTACGTCTGGGCCCTGCCCGTCTTTGCCGCAACCAACGCGCTGGCAAGCGGACCGTTGGCAATCCTTGCCACGTTGGTCTACGCGCGACTGCGCGAAATCAAGGAAGGTATCAGCGTTGACCAGGTCGCCGATGTCTTCGACTGAGTGTCAGGAGGGTTGAACTTCCGCGCAAGGCCCCGCTTGTGACCTGCTGCAGAAGGATTTATGGTGAAAAATCGCAAGAGTGACTGTCTTCAGCAGAGGGCGGGCAAGATGCTCATGCGATCGGGATCTACCGGTTTTCGGACAGTCCACGGCTTCAGGCGGATGATCGTCGCTCCTCCCGTTTGGCGGGCAGCGTTCGTTGGCATGTGGGCTGGAATTAGATAACCACTTTTGAAAAAACTATTGGAAGTTTTACGGAGCAATTGAATGACCGACACGACCCTAAGCCAGCCAACGGCCTCCCTTGGCGTTGGCTCCATCATCGGCGAGAGCTTCTCGATCCTCCTCAAGCATTTCATTCAGGTCGTCATCGTCGGCTTCGTGCCGAACCTGATCGGCTTCCTGATTTCCGGCCTGCTGGTCGGCTTCGGCGCCGCACTCGGCATCCAGCCGCAGGAGTTCACCGGCCCCGGCAGCGCTGTTGCCAACGTGCTGTCGATCCTCGTCAGCATGGTGGTCTATTCCATCACCACCGCACTTCTGGTGCAGCTTGCCTATGACGCGAAGCTGTCGCGCCCGGTACAGCTTGGCCGTTACTTCGGTCCGGCCCTGAGCGCTGTCGTGCCGCTGGCGATCCTCTCGATCGTCGTCTCGATCCTGGTTGGTATCGGCCTGGTCCTGCTGGTCGTTCCCGGCCTCTGGGTCTATGCGGTATTCGCCGTCATGGCACCGGCCGTCGTCATCGAACGCGCCGGCTTCGGCGGTCTTGGTCGCAGCAAGTATCTCACCAAGGAATACCGCTGGCCGATCCTGGGTGCGCTGGTACTGGCCATCATCTGTGCCACCATCATCAACATCGTCGCTCTGTTCGTCGTCGGCCTCGTGGCCTCGGCCGGCAGCATCGGCATGGTAATCGGCATCATCCTGTTCGCTGCCATTTCCACAGTCGGCGCAGGTTTCCTGAGTATCCTCGTCGCACTGATTTACGCGCGCCTGCGTGAAATCAAGGAAGGCGTCAGCGTCGACCAGATCGCATCTGTCTTCGACTGATTGCCCTACAACGCGGGCAACCCGCGCTGCTTTTTGAAATTGTCCGGCAAGCGGGTCCGGACTCCAGAGCACCCGGGGCAAGCCCCGGGTGTTTTGTCTTTGAGCAAAGACAAGGCGGGGAATTTTCCTTGCATCATAACAGTGCGGCCAACTAACAAGGTTCAACCCAACCTGCCGCCGGAGCATTCCCCTGAGACTGATTGCCGAAAACCTGACCATCGATCGCGGCGGACGCCGGGTGTTTCAGGACCTGTCCTTTGATCTTCCCTCCGGCACGGCGCTGGTCGTGACGGGCGCGAACGGCATCGGCAAGTCGTCGCTGCTGCGTACGCTGGCAGGTCTTGTCGCGCTGGCTGGCGGCACGCTTCGGCTGGAACAGGGAGAAGCCGACCGGTCACCGGCTGAACACGCCCATTATTTCGGCCATCAGAACGCAGTCAAGGCGGCGCTTTCCGTGCTGGAAAACCTGACGTTCTGGCAAGGCTTCACCTCACCGGTTTCGGCATCTGTCTTTGGCGCAACGGCAATGTCTCCCGAGGAAGCGCTTGATCTCCTCGGCATAGGCCACACGACAGACCTGCCGGCAGGATTTCTCTCCGCCGGTCAGACGAGGCGCCTGGCCCTTGCCCGGCTTCTGGTCACGCCCCGGCCGATCTGGCTGATGGATGAGCCGACGTCGGCGCTGGACAAGGCATCGGAAGGCCAGCTTCTGGACCTGATGAACGGACATCTGACCGCCGGCGGCATGATCATAACTGCTACCCACACCGATCTGGCCCTTGCCAATACCAAGATCCTGCATCTGCGCACCGCTGAACCCGTTTCGCTGCACGAGGAGGATCTGCCCGCATGAGTTCCTGGGCTGTTGTGCTGTTTCGGCGGGATCTTCGGCTGTCTGTGCGCGTCGGCGGCAGCGCGCTTGTCGGTGTGCTGTTCTTCCTGGCCGTTGTCACCGTCATTCCCTTCGGCGTCGGTCCGGATCTGAACCTGCTTTCCCGCATCGGTCCTGCCATCTTGTGGATTGGCGCGCTGCTGGCGACGCTCCTCGGACTGGACAGGCTGTTTCAGGCTGATCGGGAGGACGGCACGCTGGACCTGATGCTGATGGCCGGACGGTCGCTGGAACTGCTTGTGCTGATCAAGTGCCTGGCGCACTGGGTCGCAACGGGCCTGCCGCTGGTGATCGCCGCCCCTCTGCTGGGCATCTTTCTCAATCTCGACCCCGTCGCCACGGGAGCCGTCACGCTCACGCTGCTGGTCGGCACACCGGCCCTGACGCTGATCGGCGCCATCGGCGCGGCCCTCACCGTCTCGTTGCGCCGCGGTGGACTGCTGCTGGCCGTGCTGGTGATACCGCTGGCCATTCCCGTGCTGATTTTCGGCGTCAGTGCCGCGGATGCCGCTATTCATGATCCCGTGCCGTTTCTGACGCCGTTCCTGATCCTGTGTTCGCTGTCGTTGATTGCGGCGGTGATCGGCCCGCTTGCCGCTGCCGCGGCGCTCCGGTTTGCAGGAGATTGACGGCAATTTGACACCCCGCAATGCACCCTGCGGCATACTCGTCCATTGAAGCGGACAACGCTCTAGATTAGAACGGTTCCATGGCAATTTGGGATTATGCAAATCCGACGCGATTTTTGAGGCTGGTCCAGGTGGTTCTGCCCTGGCTTATCGGCTTGTGCGTCATTGCGTTCGCCGCCGGGCTCTACATGAGCTTCTTCGTTGCGCCTGAAGACTATCAGCAGGGCGACACCGTGCGGATCATGTATATTCACGTGCCGGCCGCCTGGCTCAGCATGATGTGCTATTCCGTCATGGCGCTGTCCTCACTTGGCACCCTTGTTTGGAAACACCCGCTGGCGGATGTTTCCGCCAAGAGCGCGGCCCCCATCGGCGCGGCCTTCACCTTCATGGCACTCGTGACCGGGTCGCTCTGGGGCAAGCCCATGTGGGGCACCTACTGGGTCTGGGACGCGCGACTGACGTCGGTCCTGGTCCTTCTGATCATGTATCTTGGCCTGATGACGCTGTGGCGCACGATGGAAGATCCGATCAAGGCCGGCAAGGCGGCAGCCGTGCTGACGCTCGTCGGCGCGCTGAACCTGCCGATCATCAAGTTTTCGGTCGACTGGTGGAATACGCTTCACCAGCCGGCCAGCGTCATGCGCATGGACGGCCCGACCATTCATCCGGACATTCTCTGGCCACTGCTGGTCATGGCGATCGCCTTTACGCTGCTGTTCTTCGTGTTGCATCTGATGGCAATGCGTAACGAGATCCTGCGCCGCCGCGTGCGTGCCCTGCGCCTGCGCGCAGCCAGCTCTGCCCAACCGGGCACAGCGGCAGCCACGGCTCAGCCTGCGGAGTAATTCTCATGGATCTAGGCCCACACGCTGGCTTCATCTGGGCGTCCTATGGCCTTTGCCTCTTCACGGTCATCGGACTGATCGCCTGGGTGCGCATCGACAAGGCCCAACAGGAAAAAGCCCTCAAGGACCTGGCAGCCCGGGGCATTTCCCGCGCCCGGCCAGCCGGTGAAGGAAAAGCAAGCTCATGACGTCCCACGATACCGGCGCCGGCCGACACGGGCAGCAGACTGCCAAACGCGGTTTCCCGGTTCTGGTGCTGCTGCCCTTGGTGGTGTTCGCAGCGCTCGCCGCCCTGTTCCTGTTTCAGCTGACCCTCGGCGGCGATCCGCAGAAAATTCCCTCTGCGCTGATCAACAAGCCGGCGCCGGAATTCGACCTGCCGCCGGTTGAAGGCCTCACCGATGGTGACACCGCCGTTGCCGGGTTTTCCCGTCAGGATCTCATCGGCAAGGTTTCCGTCGTCAATGTGTTTGCATCCTGGTGCGTGCCCTGCCGCCAGGAGCACCCGCTTCTGGAAGAGCTGGCAAAGGTCGAGGGTATCCAGCTTCTCGGTATCAACTACAAGGACAAGCCGGAAAACGCGCGCCGCTTCCTGGGCAGTCTTGGCAATCCGTATCAGCGCGTCGGCGCTGATACCGGTGGCCGCACTGCGATCGAATGGGGTGTCTACGGCGTGCCGGAAACCTTCGTCGTCGATGGCGAAGGCACGATCCGGTACAAGTTCATCGGTCCGCTGAGCCCCGAAAGCTATTACGACGTCTTCCTGCCGGAACTGCAGAAGATCATGGACGGCAACAAATCCTGATCTTGCCAACCTTGTGGTGCCTGCCTGTCACCTGCGCAGGCCATTGTCCCCGCTGATTATCTGCGGTGACAACGGCGAACCGGCAAAGCCCCATTTACAAATCGCCACGGGGCCGTTCTAAAGTCCGGATCATCTTTTTCAGCCGATTCCGGAGAGGCCCGTCTTGAAAGTACTTGTGATCGGTGGCTGCGGGTTCATCGGGTCTCATGTCGTGGACAAGTGCCTTCAGCAAGGCCTGTCGGTGCGGGTCATGGACACCCGGCCGGAACTGTATCGGCCGCCGCTTCCCGGTGTCGACTACGTCTTCCACAGCCTGTCCGATCATCACCGGCTCGCCGACACCCTGTCCGGTGTGGATGCGGTGGTGCATCTGGCCAGCACAACCGTTCCCTCGACCTCGAACCTCGATCCGGCCGCCGACATCTCCGGCAACCTCGTTCCCACGGTTCGTCTTCTGGAAGCCATGCGGGCAAGCGGAACGAGGAAACTCGTCTTCTTTTCCTCCGGTGGCACAGTCTATGGCATCCCGACAAAGGATCCGGTGCCGGAAGATCATCCGCTGAACCCGATCTCATCCTACGGCATCGTCAAGCTGGCGATCGAACAGTACCTGCGCATGGAACAACAGCTCCACGGGCTCGAGTTCGTCGCCCTACGTCCGGCGAACATCTATGGACCGCGCCAGGCACAGGTCGGCCTTCTGGGCGTGATCGGAACCTATCTGCGCAAGGTGGCGGAGGACGCCCCCATCGAAATCTGGGGGGACGGCAGCGTCGTGCGCGACTTCGTTCACGTCGAAGACATTGCCGACCTGTGTCATCGCGCCCTGATCTCCGGCGCGTCCGGCTGCTTCAACGCCGGAAGCGGCGAAGGCACGTCCATCTCGCAGATCGTCGACATCATCGGCCAGACCACAGGTCGCACCCTGGAACCGGTCTACAAGCCGGGCCGCAACTTCGATGTGCCACGGGTGGTGCTGGATATTGCCAGGGCACGAGCGACATTCGGCTGGCAGCCTGCCGTTCCCCTGCGGCGCGGCATCGGAGAAACGTGGGAATGGGTGAAGCAGCACAGCGCACCTTGATGTGCCGTTGGCGCGGGAACCTGCAGAAAATCTTCGACTGACTGAATCGGACCCGCCGCATCAGTTCATTTACCCATAATAAAACCGACGCTGGCATAGATTTCCCGGAAGCCTGCGGGCATTAGTGTCCCTGGGTCAATCGAGGGGATGATTTGCGCATGAACGTGACCGACAGCGCGGCAAAGGTTCGACTGGAACAACTGACCGGACTGCGCTTCTTCGCAGCCTTGCTGGTGTTTGGCGTTCATTTCCGCTGGGATACCAGCGGCGACTTCGTCAAGACAATCGCCGAACAGGGCTATGTCGGCGTCTCTTTCTTCTTCATCCTGTCCGGCTTCGTGCTGACGCAGTCCTACAAGACGAGGATCCTTGCCGGCACGATGTCCTTTCGCGACTACTTCCTGCTGCGCATTGCCCGTCTGACACCGCTGCATTTCCTCACCGGATTGCCGTTTCTCTATTTCTCGATCATGCAGGTCGAGGCGATCTACTCGGAAGAATTCAGCGTCATAAAGACGGTTCTGAACCTGACCTACCTGCAGAGCTGGATTCCGGTTTCCTCGATCTATTTCTCTCTCAACGCACCGTCCTGGTCGCTGTCGGATGAAATGTTCTTCTATGTGTGCTTCTTCGGCCTGGTCGCGTTTTCACCGCGAAAGCTTGTGGCGGTCACACTGGGGCTCGGTGTGGTGGTGTTCGTTTCCGCCCTGCTGGTTCAGGTATTCCTGGGCGATGTGATCTTCTTCGGCAAATACCCGTTCTCGCATTGGCTGTTCTATGTCTTTCCCGGCTTCCGCATTCTGGAGTTTCTGGTCGGCATGGTTCTGCATGAGGTCTGGCGTCGCGGCGTCCGGCTGCCCGGCGCAATGCAGCCATTCAGCTATCTTCTTCTGTTCCTGGCGATGTGGCTGGCACCGGATGTACCGGATCCCTTCCGCTATTCCCTGTTCTACCTGCCGGTCATCACGCTGTTCTTCTATGCACATCTAACGGAAGGCGCCGCACTCACACGGGTGTTTGGAACCCGCCCGCTCGTGCTTCTCGGCAATGCCTCTTTCGCCTTCTATCTTGTGCACCAGCCGTCGCTTCACCTGATGAACATCTTCCTCAGGCCGTCCATCCCGGCGGATATCGTTTTCTTTCCGGTATCGCTGTGCATCACGGCAGCGTTTTCGATCTTCCTCTACCGCATTTATGAGATGCCGGCGGAGCGGGCGCTGAAATCATGGGTCAAGGGAAAGCGGTCCGCACAAACACCGAACGAGGCAACATCCTGACGCGTCGAATTCCGCGTCTCGCTGCGGCGAGCCGCTTAACATAATCTCAATGCTGACGGCGGATTATTGCGGCGAACCGGCCAATATCAGGCCGGACACTGCCAGCCGCCACCGGTCAGATTGGCGCCAACCATGAGTATTCTTGTTGCTTTCCGAACTCGTCCTTTCAGCCCTGACTGATGTGATCCTTGCCTGCGAGCTGTTTTTTCTCGCCGGCCTGAGCCTGCGTCCGGGCATTCAGACCTTCTCACCTGCCTGGATCTGGAGCCTGACACTTGCATTGATCGGGCTTGCCTCGATGCTGGGTGCCATTGACCACGGGTTCTTCGAAACAATCGGTCACGAAGCGCACCGTCCGCTTGTGATCGCAACGCGCATCGTCATCGTTCTGGGCAGTCTCAGCATGATCGTCGCGGCCAGCTTTCAGTATCTGTCCTCGCCGCTGCGCCAGGGATTTGTGGCTGCCGGCGTGCTGGGCGCACTCTGGCCGGTCTTCATGATCCTGACTTCCGACGATTTTCTGTCCGTGATCCTCTATTATTCCGTCGGCCTGATATTCCTGCTGGTGCTGAGCGTTGTCCGGTTCCGCCAGAACAAGGGAACGCTGCCGATGATCGCCGGCATTCTTCTCACGCTGGGTGTATCAGCGATGATCCCGATGCAGAGCCCGGGGTTCTGGGGTCTTGGCCTCTATGGAAGCTATCACGTCCTGCTGATGCCGATCGTCGTGCTTCTGTATTTCGGCGGCCGCTGGTTCAGGACCACGAGGTAGGGTAACCCCATGCGCACGGCTTCCATCCCCGTTGAAGAAAAGGTCCAGGAAACGGAAGATCTTGAAACGATCTTTCATCGGATGACGGAGTTCATGCCGCAGCGGGTCGCCGATGCGGTACGGGCGGCCTCGCGCAGGGTGCCGGTCGCAGCGCATCAGGACGTCATCGTCGAGGGCGAGACAAGCGACGGGCTCTACATCGTTCTCGAAGGCACCTTCGGCATCTATCGCAAGGGTGACGGCACGGCCTCGGACCACCGTGTTGCGGAAATTGGGCCGGGACAGCCTTTCGGCGAAATGGCGCTTCTCGACGGTGAACCACGCTCGGCAACCGTGCGTGCTGAAACAGCCGGTGCCGTGCTTGAAATCGAGCCGGAGCGGATCCTCGAACTGGCCGATGGCGAAGCCAGACTTGCAGAATTCAAGGGGGCTCTGGCATCCTTCGTGACACGGCGCATGCGCGCCTCCACGCAGGAGCATGTCGCAGCCCTGCAGCGTGAACTGGACCTTCGGAACGAACAGCAGCAGTTCGGCAAGTTTTTCGTCTATTCGCTGATCATGATGTCCATCGGCACGCTGGTGAACAACGTGTTGGCGCGGACGATCGTCAACGTCGACGTCTACACCGAAGTCTTCGCCTGGCAGTATCTCGCCATCCTGATGGTGCCAAGCCTCTTTGTCATCCGGCACATGGGCATTTCGATTTCGGCGCTCGGACTGACAACCGTCGGCCTGAAGAAATCCCTGATCGAGGGCGCGATCATTTCGGTCGGGCTCTGCATCTTTGCCTGGGGACTGGCGGCAGTGCTCAAATATTTCGACGCGCTGCCCGGCAAGCCACTGCCCTTCAACCTGCTGGGCACGCTGAGCTACTTTCTTCACAGCGCCTTGCAGGAAATCATCGCCAGGGGCTTTCTGCAGTCTTCCTTCCAGCGTTTCCTGGGAGATCAGGGCAAATGGCGATCGGTCCTTCTCGCCTCGGTGCTGTTCGGAATGTTCCATCTCCATTTCGGCATTCCGGCCGTGCTGATGACAATCGGCACCGGATTTATCTTCGGCTGGATCTACATCAGGCATCAGAACATCGCCGGTGTGATCCTGATTCACTACATGATGGGTGTCGCTGCCTTCAATACAGGCTTGATCTGAGACGCAAGCCTAAGCTAGTGCTGCTTGCTCGACCCTATCGCTGCAGGTTGGAACGACATGATTGCCCGTGACTATTTCATACCGCGACCAGCCATCTACTATCGCGATTTCTGCTTTTATCTGGCGCTTTTTGTCGTTGGGTTTGCGTGGGGTCTGAACGCCTCCTGGCCGATGGTTATCCTGCCCTGGCTGCTCGCGACATTCGGCCTGCACCGCGCAGGACTTTTCTGCCACGAAATCGTTCACATCAAGGACGACAAGCTGCGCGGTTTCCGGGCGCTCTACACCTGGACCGTGGCGCTCATCGTGATGGTTCCGCCGCTGCGGTTTCAACTGCCGCATCTGGCCCATCATCGGCTCGGCATTTTCGGAACGCCCGAGGATCCGCAATACCCGCTCGTGCGCGGCAATGCTTTTGCCATGGCCATGGTTCTGCTCGTGATCCCCTTTGTGGTGCCCTTTACCAACCTTCTGATGACGGTGACCGCCGCGCTCGGTGCGTTCCGGGTCGAAGCTGCGCTCGATCGCTGGGCGACGGAGAAGCTCGGCTTTTCGCTCAGCTCCGCCCTGACACCGGAACAGCAGGCCGAAGTGACCCGGCACGCCCGGGTTACGCTCGCGCTCTTCATTGCGGCAATCATCTTCTTCCCCGCGGCGCTGCCTTTCTATTATGCCGTCCTGGTTCTGGGCTGGGCGCTTTTGACCGCGCGTATCCCGCTGGAACATGAACTGGAACGCCTGGCCGAAACCTCCGGACGGGAAGACCAGATGATCGACAGCTTCACGATCGAGTCTCCGCTGGCCCTGATCGTGCAGCCGGTCGGCTTTCGCTTTCATACGGCGCATCACATGTATCCCGGGGTGCCCTATCACAATCTGCCCGCGCTCCACGAGGAGCTGAAGCGCACCATTCCCGAGTACCGGGACAGCATCATTTCGCTCTGGACCGCGATCAGCGGACCCAAACGCCGTCCTGCAAATTCTCTTCATTGATTTAGAAAGCCCGCCGATGAAAGACGTTATTCGCCAGCTCGCAGAAGCCATGTCTGCGGCCTCTCCCGATGCGCAGTTCGAGGTCCGCTACTGGGACGGAACCGGCTTCTCCATCGGGACCGAGCCAGAGTTCATTCTGCATTTCAAGAACGAGCGGGCTCTCTCCAGGGTGCTTTCGGATGCCTTCATGGGCTTTGGCGAGAGCTACATGCTGGGCGACATCGAGGTGGAAGGCGACATCAAGAAGCTCTTCTACCTGGGCTTTGCCATCGATTTCGCGGAACGGCCCATGTCGTTGATGCTGCGGATCAAACTGGCCTTCCACTTCCTGCGCGCACGCAACACCATTGCCCGCTCGCGCGAGAACATTTCCTTCAGCTACGACATCGGCAACGATTTTTACGAGATCCTGCTCGGAAAGGGCATGATCTACACCTGTGCCTATTTCACCTCGCCCGACAACACGCTGGATGAAGCACAGAACAACAAGCTCGAACTGGTATGCCGCAAGCTGTGCCTGAAGCCGGGTGAACATGTTGCCGATCTCGGTTGCGGCTGGGGCGGCTTCCTGATGTATGCCGCCGAAAACTACGGCATCACGGGCGTAGGCTTCACCATTTCGGCAGAACAGCGCGACTATGCGATTCAGAAGATCGCCGAGCGCGGCCTCTCCGACAAGATCGAGATCCGCCTGCAGGACGCACGCGAAGCGGACGGCCTTTACGACAAGGTTGCCTCGATCGGCATGGTCGAACACATGGGCAATGCCCAGATCGCACCGGTCTTCGAACGGATCGCACACATTCTCAAGCCGCAGGGCCTTGCTTTCGTCCACACGATCGGCAACGAAATCCCCCGGCCGATCGACCCCTGGATCGACAAATACATCTTCCCGGGAACGCAGGCATCGCCGCTGACGACCATGGTCGAGGCTGCCGGCAACAATGATCTCTACATGATCGACCTTGAGAATATCCGGCTGCACTATCCGCCGACGGTCAAATACTGGCTCGCCAATTTCGACGCCAATATCGACCGTATCCGCGAAATGTATGACGACACCTTCGTCAGAAGCTTCCGGCTGTATCTGGAAGTCGCAAGTTCCTCCTTCAGCTGGGGCGACAACCGGCTGTACCATCTGCTGATGACCAGGGGCCTGAAAAACGATGTCCCGATGACCCGGGAGCATCTGGTCCTGCCGAAGTCCGGCACTTCCCCGGCCGGTACATCTTCAGAAGGTGGTGCATGACGGAACCCGTCCATGTGGCAGTGATCTATACGGACGCAGGCGGTGGCCACAGGGCCAGCGCCTTCGCCCTGAAAGCATGCCTCGAAGGGTCCGGCAGATACCGGGTCAGCCTGATAAATCCCTATATCTCGCTGATCCCGCATCTCGACCTCTTCAGCCGCTTCGGATCACGCACAGGCGAGAATATCTACAACGAGGTCATCTTGCGTCAGGGACGTACCGGCCTCACCTGCTGGCTGTTTTATGCTGCCCTGCGCCTGAACTACGTCTTCTGCGAACCGCCGGCCATCAGCATTCTTTCCCGGCATTTCGAAGAAATTCGCCCGGACATCGTGCTGTCGGTCATGCCGCTCGGCAACCGGGTGATGCTGGAGGCGCTGAAACGCTACCGCGCTGGCATAACGGAAGGCCCGCTGCCGGAAGGCGCCGTCATGATCACGGACTGGGCAGAGCTGGCGAAAGGTGTCTGGTTTCCCAATCGGGCCGACTACCACGCAATTTGCGGCACGCGGGACGCCCTGCGGAATGCCGAAAAGCTTCCAAAGCTTGCCGGCAAGATCCATGCGATGGGCGGCTTGCTGATCCGGCCGGAATTCACCGACCCCGCCCAACGCTCCAGCCGGGAAACGCTGAACCTTGATCCTGCAAGGCCCGTCGTGACCGTACTCTATGGTGCCCAGGGCAGCATGCGCATGATCGAACTGGCAACCGCGATGCGCGACATTCCGCATAACGCCCAGGTGGTGTTTCTTTGCGGCCGGAACGAAGCGCTTGCCGATCAGCTGCGCGCTATGGACCTGCCTTTTCCGGTCCAGGTTCTCGGGTTTACCGACAGGGTCGCCCAGTATCTTTCCGCCAGCGATCTCTTCATCGGCAAGCCGGGTCCGGGCAGCACCAGCGAAGCCATGGCACTTGGCGTATCCATGCTGCTCGACAAGAGCCTGGCGCTGCCGCAGGAAGCTGCGGTCCTGCGCCACGTGACGAAGACGGGAGCCGGACTGGCCTTTTCGACGTCCTCCGATTTCAGCGAGAGCTTCAAGGCGGCCATGTCCGCCATCGAGTGCGGCCAGGCGCGGCAACCGGTTGCCGCCAACACATCGCCCGCCGACATTCTTGAGATCATGGACCGCATCGCCGCTTCCCGTGTTCCGGCAGCAGGCTCCTTGCAGCCGGCCGGTGAATTGCCGCACGCCCGGCACGTGTCCAGAGCCTGAGCGATGCCTGAGGACGACCAGGGCCCCGCGACGGGCGGCAGCCGCCCTCAAGAGCACACCCTGAAGATCAGGGTCGTCTACAATCCCCGCACAGGCCGCAAGCGCGAGAAGCGTTTCAAGGCGGTATTGGCGCTGCTTGAGGCACGCGGTCACACGTGCGAAATCCTGATCACGACGAAGGCGGGCGATGCCGCCGGTTTCGTTCGGGAAACCACATCAGACGACGCCGATATCCTGGCAATCGCCGGCGGCGATGGCACGATCAACGATGCAATCCAGGGAGCCGGCCCGCAGACGCCGCCCCTGGGGCTCATACCGCTCGGCACGGCGAATGTGCTGGCACATGAGCTCGGCGTCGGCACGGATCCACACCGGATTGCGAACTGCCTTATGGAAGCGCGCATCCTTAAGATCCGGCCGGGCCAGGTCAACGGGCACCGCTTCATGATGATGGCCGGCATCGGGCTGGACGCCCAGGTGGTTTCGGATCTCAGCCGCGCCACCAAGACCCGCTTCGGCAAGGCCGCCTATCTGATCGAAGTTTTCCGGACACTGCGGCGATGGTCCTGCCCGCCGGTGGACGTCCAACTGGACGGTGAGCCCGAAAAGGCAGCGACGCTGATCGTCAGCCGTGGCAAACGGTATGGCGGGACATTTGTCCTCGCACCGAATTGCGACCTCGCCAACCCGTCTTTTTGCGCAACGATATTTCCTCCAGGCAGCGCTCTGTCTGTCTTCGGACGCTTTCTGCTGATACCGGCAGGCCTGCTCCTGCGGCTTGGTCTCGTTGCCCAACAGCCGGCCAGAACAGTCGAAATCCTGCATCCCCTGGGCGACCCGATACAGGCCGACGGCGATATCGTCGCGCATGCCCCTGCGCAGATCTCGGTTTGCGAGCAGCCGATACGCCTGTGCGTCCCGATGTCCCGGCGATAACACGAGCCTGGAAGATCAATCTTCGCTTTCCAGCCCGGCAAGATGGACCAGCCGGCGGCATGCGCTCATCCAGTCGAAGTCTTCGCGCGCGGCAATGGGCGGCTCCGGCACAGTCGTCAACGCATACTCCAGCGCCTCGAGAACCCCTTCCAGTTCCGTGTAGAAATGGGCGTTGGGATAGGCCTTGTAGGGAAGGTTGCCCGGACAGTCCGGCAGGATGACATGTCGGCCGGCAACCAGCGCATCGGCGGTTGCCGTGCACAGGATTTCGCTGCGCGAAGGGTTCACCATGACCCGGTATCGTCCGATATCGGACCAGAACCGCCGGTTCGGTCCGAAGAACCGTAAATCCGCGCCTTCCTCTCGTGCGAAGGCGCGAAACTCTGCTTCATCCCGCCCCCCGCCAATGACATCGATGGGCCGTTTTGCACGGGCAGCGATGCGGGCGAGGTCGTCCAGGCCCTTCTCCCAAAGGAAAGCTCCGAGAAAATAGATCCCTTCGGTTTCCTGCGTAACGAGAGGCACCTGCGCGTAACCGGGCATGACACCGGTCACCCGTTCCACAGGCATCGTGATGCCCGGCAGGGTGAGGGCGGGCGACAGGCTGAGGGGCAGATCGATGCGCAGGCGCAAGGCGCGGCCGTGAAGAAAGGACACCAGCCGGGCGAGGCTGTTTGGAAACGGTAGCCCGGACATGCGGATGTAGGTTTCATAATCCGTCATGCTGAGGCCGATCGTCTTGTCCGCCCGGATGCCTCTGCGCCCGGTCGTTACCGGATACCAGCACAGATGCTCCGGCTCGCTCGCGATCAGGCACCGGGCCGGCGGCGCGGCGCGGTAGACGTCTTCCATCGGCACGATCGACCCCATGCCTGCCACAAACCTTGCCCGATAAGGCCGGCATTCCGGAAATTTGTAGGGTCCGAAGGCTTCAAGTTCCGTCCGGAGCCAGTCGACCTGCTCGTCAAAATCGACGAAACGGGCCTCGCCCCACAGCCGTTGCTGTGAAACCTCATCCAGCCAGGGAAGAACATAGACAACCCGATAGCCAAGTGTTGCCAACCCGCAGGCGTGCCACAGCGAGATGAAGGACGGTCCGGTCATCCACGGCAGGGCGGCACTCGTCAGAACCGCAAAGTCATGGATCTCTTGACCTTTGGTACGTTCGCCAGACAGGGGCACTTGTCTCCAGTTTCAACAGCCAGAACCACGGGCAACGATCGGCCAGCGCCCTGAAGCGAAGGTGGCGGCCGGCTGGCGCGAGACACCAGAACACATGATTCTCCGCCCGAGACAATCCACCATCGCAGGTCCGGAAAGCCAGACAGGCCAGAACGCTAACGCCCGTTTCGACCTGTATTTTCCACAAGACGCCTGACACGCCAAATGGTGAGGCCTTGTCACAAACGCGCGAATGAGGCCGTCTAAGACGAAAGTCACCCGCTCGTGACTTTCGGTTGAGTGCTCCATTGCATATTTTAGGGGCAATCGAACAAGGAATTGAGCCAAATGGTGGGATCGTTTTCCCGGAAGGCCGGCAAGGCCCTCCGCACCGCGCTTATTGTAACCGGCGGAATAGTTGCCCTGGCCGCGCCAATCAACGGCGCTCAGGCGCAACCCGAAAAAGTCATCGAACTGTTTACCAGCCAGGGCTGCTCCTCGTGCCCGCCGGCCGATCGGCTGGCGGAAAAGCTGGTGCAGGAAGATAACAACGTCCTGACCATGGTGATGCCCGTCGACTACTGGGATTATCTCGGCTGGAAGGACACGCTGGCAAGTCCCGTCAACTCGCAGCGTCAGCGAGCCTATGCCGCGCGGCGCGGCGACCGGTCGGTCTACACCCCGCAAATGGTGATCAACGGCGAGGAACACGTCGTCGGCAGCCGCGAAGGCGATGTAAGGGCCGCGCTGGCACGTACCGACCCCTTTACCGCGACAATCGACCTGAAGATTACCGACATGGTCGTCCAGGCAACGGTGAAAGGCTCCCTGCCCAAGGGCTTCAACATGGCGACCGTCTATTTCCTGCGCATGCAGGATGAAGCCCTCGTTGATATCGGCCGCGGCGAAAACGCGGGCCGCAAGGTGCGTTACGTCAACGTGGTGCGCAATCTGCTGCCGATGGGAATGTGGTCCGGCGGCCAGGAGACATTCCGCATGCCGAAGTCCAAACTGATGCTGAAAGGCGACGCCCGCTGCGCAGTTGTCGTGCAGCTTGAGAATCCCGACGGCCCCGGCCGGATCATCGGCGCGGCAACCATGAACAAGAGCGGCGGTCTGTGAACCGCCGCTGTGGTGTGGCCAAATATCAATTCCCTCTGAAAAACGAGCCCACCGGCCTCGAAGCCGGGTTGTAACCCCCGAGAAAACTGCTACCCCTTGCCCCGTTCGACCCGCCTCGGGATCGTAAACGCCCAAAGCAAGGGCAATTTGCGAAACGCAGTGGCCGGTCAGGTTCTCTGCTTTGCCGGCGTCTGGTGAAGCAAATCGGTCCTGGGGGAACGCATGAAGTTGAAGCGCAGGCTTCAGATAGCCTTTTTGAGCATCGTTTTCGGCGTGGTCGTTCTCGGTCTCAAGATCGGCGCCTACCTGTTGACCGGCTCCATAGCGCTTTATTCAGACGCGTTGGAAACGACGGTCAATATCGCGTCCGCTATCGCTACGCTTGCAGCCGTCTGGTTCGCCGCCAAACCCGCCGACAGCAACCACCCCTACGGCCACGACAAGGTTGAGTATTTCGCGGCGGTTCTCGTCGGTGTGATGATCGTGCTTGCCGCCCTGTCGATTTTCCGCGCGGCTTGGCTCGGCTTCATCAGTGGCGACAGTCCGGAATATTCGCCAGCCGGTATCGGCATGAACCTGCTTGCCGCCGTCATCAACGGCGCCTGGGCGCGGTACCTGATGAGATATGGCAAACACGCAAGATCACCTGCCCTTGTTGCGGACGGCAAGCATCTGATGACCGATGTGGTCAGCTCCGTCGGGGTTCTGGGCGGTGTTGTGCTGGTGATGCTCACCGGCTGGAAAGTCATGGATCCCGCGCTTGCGGTTCTTGTCGGCCTCACCGTTCTCTGGTCCGGCTGGGGTCTCGTCAAGGAATCCGTCGGCGGACTGATGGACGAAGCCGCCTCGCACGACACATTGGACAAGATCCGTGTTCTGATTTCCGAACATGGCGAAGGCGCCCTGGAGGCACACGACCTGCGCACTCGCATTGCCGGCAAATCCACCTTCATCGACTTTCACCTGGTGGTGCCGGGCGAAATGTCCGTCGACAAGGCACATGAGATCTGCGACCGGATCGAGATTGCCATTGTCGAAGATGTCCCCGGAGCCCGGATCACCATTCACGTCGAACCGGAACACAAGGCCAAGCATTCTGGCATTGTGGTGCTCTAGGCGGTGGCCCGAACCCTCTTGTCTTAAAAATAGTAGGGATAACCGCGCATGAGCGAGGCGTTGTTATACTCGAAGACACCGGAGGTCTGGTCGCCCAGCCCACCGCAAACCCGCTTGCCACCACCGATGGCGCGGCAGAGATGCCGAAGCAGGTGCCCGCCGGCGCGCCCCTCCGCGATCGAACAGGCGTTGAGGGAAAGAACGCCGCCAGGGCGGATATACTGGCCCAGCGTTCTCCAGAAGTTCTCCATCCCGGAACTGTGAGACACCATCCCGACCGGACTGGCCGCCGTGAATCCGCCTACGCAGTCTGCATCCAGAAGGGTCACCTGACCGGGAACGCCGCTGTGAAAGACCAGCTCGACCACGCCGAAGCCACCTGATGGCGCGTTTTGAACCAGATGACCCAGAATTTCATCGGTCGAGGAATAGCTGTAACCGGAATGCGCGGCCATATATCCCCGCGTCAAAAAATCAAGCTCACCATTATAAAGAAGTATCCGTGTCATATCGCGCCCCCCGGCACCAAATGTGCAACATGGCTTTCAGGATGAAGAAAGTCTCGTAATACCGAGAAATATTGCCTGAAGAACTGCTCCCTGTCACTCAAGGGACAGGATCGGGGTAAAATCTACTTCCAGAACGCCCCCCTTAAAATGGCAGCACTTTCGGAACGCTACGTCATCGGACGAGGTCTTTTCCGGCCCGGCCAACCAGCCTGTCTCCCGCCGGCGGCACCTGCAGGCAGACCGAATTGCGTCTTGCCCTCGCCCGTCACAATCCATAATACTCTGCACCCGGCGATCCTCGCCGCCGTCTCACTGACGGGTCAGCACCGGGCAAATGCTCACTGCGGAACTGTCTTGGCGCCTGCCCCGGCAACGTCGAGATTTCCCCGCTCCGCCCCCGCAGCACGCCCCGGTTACTTCGGAACGATTTGAGGAACCAGTCTCATATGCCCAACTGGCGGCGCTGGCAGGCCCAGCTTCTTGATCATCTGATCCTGATCGGCGGTGCCCTTCTGATGACGCTGCCTGTCTATTCGATCTTCGCCGCAACCACCCATGAGGGCGGAAGGGTCCGGCCGCGGCTCGACCTTGGCGACAGCACGCTGGAAAACTACGGACACTTTCTGCAGACCGGCGCGGGCTTTTCCGGTGACGTCACAGCATTGTCGATGATGTGGAATTCCTTCCTGCTGGGCGCCGGATTTGCGACCCTGAAGGTCGTTCTGTCCCTCATGACAGCCTATGCGCTGATCTATTTTCGGGTTCGCTTTGCCAGCGCCATCTTCGCCGTGCTTCTGCTGACCCTGTTGTTGCCTCTGGAATCCCGGTTCCTGCCGACCTATGCCGTGACCGTCGAACTTGGCCTCGTCAACACGCGTGCGGGCCTCATCCTGCCGCTGGTCGCCTCCGGCCTTGGGACGCTGTTCTTCCGCCAGTTCCTCATGACGGTTCCGGATGCGCTGCTGGAATCGGCCAGGATCGACGGCGCTGGTCCGCTGAAGTTCTTCAAGGACATTCTGGTTCCCCTGTCGGCGCCGACAGCGGCCGCGCTGTTCCTGGTCATGTTTGTCAACGGCTGGAACCAGTATCTGTGGCCGGTAATGGTCACCTCGGAGGAAAGCACCTACACCTTGGTGCGCGGCATGCAGTTTTTCGGCAATTCCAGCCTGCGCGGACTGATGCTGGCGGTACTCGCGTTCGTGCCTCCGGCCCTGCTTGTCATATTGTTTCAACGACAAGTCGTTAAAGGCCTGTTCGACGGCTCACACTGACGACATCCGGCATTGAAACCGGCGGTCCCTGCCCCAATTTTTCCAGAACGACCCGAAAGGCACCTCATCCATGGCATTTGAAGCGATCCTGTTCGACTGTGACGGCGTTCTGGTGGATTCGGAAATCATCTATGTCGATGTCGAACGCGAACATCTGGCCCGGATCGGCCTGAAGTACGAGCTTCATGAGTATATGGACCGGTTCCAGGGCCTGGGCAGCACGGATTTCTGGGCGGCGCTCGACGCGGATTACCAGACCCTTGGCAAGGGACCGCTGCCAGCAACATTCGGACCGGATCTGGACGCTGCCACCCAGGCGCGGATCGACCGCGAACTGGCGGAAATCAAGGGCATCAAACAGCTGCTGGCAGCCCATGACGGCCCACGTGCCGTCGCCTCCTCCTCCCGCCTGCACCGGCTGACCCACAAGCTTCAGCACACGGGGCTCTTCCCTTATTTCGAGCCGCATATCTATTCAGGCGAGCAGGTAACCAACGGCAAACCCGCGCCCGATCTGTTTTTGTTCGCGGCGGATAAGCTGGGTGTAGACCCGAAAGCCGCGCTTGTCGTGGAAGACAGTGTCAACGGCGTGAAGGCGGGCCTTGCCGCCGGCATGACGGTTTGGGGTTTTGTCGGCGGCGGTCATTGTCACGATGGCCACGCGGAACAGCTGCTTGCCGCCGGTGCACATCGGGTCGTCGACAGCCACGACAACCTGGCCGCTCTGCTGATCAGTGAAAGCACAGCAGCCTGAGGCTGTTTTGGGCCGATCCAAAAAATCTGACAGAACCCGAATGCTCCTGAGAGATCCGCGCGCCGTTACCCGGCACGCGGCAGGCCATTCTAGCGCCCGAGATCGTGTTCCGGATTTGCGCTGATCTTGTGGATCGAAAGATCCGCTCCGCGGTGCTCGTCTTCCTGAGACAGCCTTAGACCCATCGTCGTTTTCAGGATACCGTAGACGGCAAGACCCGCCCCAAGGGCGTAGACCGCCCCCAGAACCGTACCGATAACCTGCGAAACGGGAGACACACCGCCAAGGCCGCCCAGGGCCTCGAGCCCGAAGAAACCAGCGGCGATACCACCCCACGCTCCGCAGATGCCATGCAGCGGCCAGACACCCAGAACGTCGTCGATTTTCAGCTTGTTCTGGCAGATCTCGAAACCGATTACGAAGACGCCGCCGGCGACACCCCCAACGATCAGGCTGCCGATCGGGTGCATGACGTCCGAACCGGCACAGACGGCAACGAGACCGGCCAGCGCACCGTTGTGCACGAAGCCCGGATCATTCCGGCCGACGACCAGCGCCACAAGAATGCCGCCAACCATGGCCATCAACGAGTTGATCGCCACAAGACCGGAAATGCTCTCAAGAGAGGCAGCCGTCATCACGTTGAAACCGAACCAGCCGACACAAAGCATCCACGATCCCATGGCGAGCCAGGGCAGCGATGAGGGCGGAATACCGATGGGACGGCCGTTGCGGTCGTAACGGCCCATCCGGGCACCCAGCAGCAGAACGGCGCCGAGCGCGATCCAGCCGCCGACCGCATGCACCACCACAGAGCCTGCAAAGTCATGGAACGGCGCGCCGAAGGTCGCTTCCAGCCAGCCCTGGAAACCGAAATTGCCGTTCCAGACCAAACCCTCGAACAACGGATAGACGATACCGACCAGCGCAACGGTGGCCAGGCATTGCGGCCAGAACTTCATGCGTTCCGCGATACCGCCGGAGATGATCGCCGGAATTGCGGCGGCAAATGTTGTGAGGAAGAAGAACTTCACCAGACTCAGGCCCTGAAGTTCGAAGCCTTCACCACCACCTGACAAGGTCGCCGCGTTCACCAGGAACGTGGTGCCGTAGGCAACCGCATATCCGACGAAGAAATACGCCACTGTCGACAGGGCAAAGTCGACAAGTATTTTTACTAGCGCGTTGACCTGGTTCTTTTGACGGACGGTGCCGACTTCAAGAAAAGCGAAGCCGCCGTGCATGGCGAAAACGAGAATAGCTCCCACAAGGACGAAAAAGACGTCCGCCCCGACCCCGGTTTCATTCATTTTGACCCCCAGATAGGCAATTTGCCGTTTGTTTTTGCGTTTCGGAGCGCACAGCATTCAAACTGCATGCCAAACGGGCAAAAGCTCAAAAAAGACCCGGAAATCAGCCGATTTTTTAATCGAAACCTTTGGAGACCCCACCGGCGGAAGTGTGGGGATCGATTATTTTGTAATCATTCGCAAGTTTTTTAGGCAAAAACAGAAACTCAGGGCAACCAACCAAAAAAAGAGCCCGGGTTGCCCCCGGGCTTTCCAAGTTTGCGGTCTGAGCCAATAGACCGCCTGGGAGATTTTTGTCGGTGCCGCCTTAGAGGCGGCCGGAGCCGGTTCCGAATTCCGGATAGGCTTCCACACCGATTTCGACCTTGTCGAGACCAAGGGCCTCTTCTTCCTCGGACACCCGGATACCCATGGTGGCCTTGAGGACGAACCAGATCACCGAGCTTACGACCAGGGTGAACGCACCGATGGAAACGATACCGATCAGCTGGGTGACGTAGGAAGCGTCGGAGTTGGACAGCGGTACGATGAGCGTGCCCCAGATACCTGCCAGCAGGTGAACCGGGATGGCGCCAACGACGTCGTCGATTTTCAGCTTGTCGAGCATCGGAACCGCGAAGACCACGATCACGCCACCGACACCGCCGACGAAGACGGAAACCCACACACTCGGTGCAAGCGGTTCTGCGGTGATGGCAACCAGACCTGCCAGAGCGCCGTTCAGAGCCATGGTCACGTCGACCTTCTTGTAGAGGATCTGGGTGAGAACAACCGCGACGACGACACCGGCAGCAGCAGCCATGTTGGTGTTGGCGAAGATGCGGGAGATGTCGGAGACGTCACCGATGGAACCCATAGCGAGCTGGGAGGCACCGTTGAAGCCGAACCAACCCAGCCACAGGATGAACGTGCCGAGGGTTGCGAGCGGCATGGAGGAACCCGGGAACGGGTGCACGGAGCCATCCGCACCATACTTGCCTTTACGGGCACCGAGGATAACCGCACCGGCCAGAGCAGCCCAGCCACCGACGGAGTGAACCAGAGTGGAACCGGCAAAGTCGGAGAACTCAGCGCCGCCGATAGCCTTCACGGCTTCGCCGTTGAGCCAGCCGCCGCCCCATTCCCAGGAACCGGTGATCGGGTAGATGATGCCCGTCAGGACAACGGTGAATGCCAGGAAAGGCCAAAGCTTGATGCGCTCGGCGAGCGTGCCGGACACGATCGACGCGGTGGTCGCACAGAAGACCATCTGGAAGAACCAGTCGGACGCCGTGGAGTAACCGGTGTCGAGTGCGTCGCCGCCGACGGCGTCAAACGCGTAAGGGCCGAAGGAACCCATGAAACCGCCGTCAACGCCGGTGTACATCAGGTTGTAGCCGGTGATCCAGAACATCAGGCCAGCGATGGCGTAGAGCGTAATGTTCTTCAAGCACTGCATCGAAACGTTCTTGGAGCGGACGAGACCAGCTTCAAGCATTGCGAAACCGGCGGCCATCCACATGACCAGGAAACCACCGATGAGGAACAGCAGCGTATTGAAGATATAGGCAACCTCGGGAGAGACTGCGGCTGGAGCTGCAGCGGCAGCCTCGGTATCCTGCGCAAGCACCGGCAGAGCCGTAAGGCTCAGCAGAGCCAGCGCCGTCGCGCCCTTAGCGACTAGTTTTTTCATGATACGTTTCCTTACCTAAATCACAGAGCTTCGGCGTCGGTTTCGCCGGTACGGATGCGCACGACCTGATCGATCGAATGGACGAAGATCTTCCCATCCCCGATCTGGCCGGTCTTGGCAGCGCCGGAAATCACTTCGACGACCTTGTCGACGGAGGCGGCATCCACAGCGACTTCAATCTTCAGCTTCGGCAGGAAGCTGACGGCATACTCGGTGCCGCGATAGATTTCGGTGTGCCCCTTCTGGCGGCCATAGCCCTTCACTTCAGTCACCGTCAGCCCCTGGATGCCGATGCTGGTCAAGGCATCGCGCACTTCGTCGAGCTTGAACGGCTTGATGATGGCCATCACTATTTTCATTGCTCGTTCCATTCCCCTTCTTAGCGCCCCTTCCCGTCGAAGAAGCTCGGCCTACCACCCCGGAAACTGCGCCTGGTTCTGTCCCCCTCTGGAAGGATCTTCTCAGGTCTTCGGCTTCACCACGTGTCGTGGCCCCGGGCCGGTGTCGGCTCTTACTAATCAAGGACCGTGCCAACTTGGCTTTTTCGGAGAGTCTTTCGCGGAATCCCGCGGTTTTGCAGTGCAAAAAACGCCGGAGCCAACTTTGTGGCATAAATGGGATGGCGGCTTTTCAGGCAGTTTTTCTGCCTATTTTTTGCACAGAGCGCACTTTGAGGGTTAAAAATTGTGCATAAAAGACCAGCAATCGCTCCTCGCATAAAAATGCGGCACCTGACCCGGTCAACAAAGTTACGGCAGTGCAAATGGCCGTGCTTCGCCACTGCGGCGGCAGCCCGCCGCGAAAGCAGCTACCGTCTCAGTGCGGAGGCACAATCCGTATCTCAAGTTCCAGATGGAGGATTGGCGCTGCACGCCTGTGTCCCACCCCTCCAGAGTAAGAGCCGCCACATCGAATAAGTTCGAGCTTGTTCGGGATCCTGGAGTATACTTTTCAGACGTAACCCTGACAGATGCAGCCATTAGTTGCTTTGCCATTTTCAATGACCCCATCCCAACGGACCAACCGGCAGAGGCTGAAATGAGACACAGTGCCAAGCTAGCGGCCATCGCCCTTTCGTTCTTGCCGGGTCTTGCGAACGCGCAGGACGTGGCCGACACCATCTATTCCGGCGGTCCCATCCTGACCATCAATGACGGCCAGCCCAAGGTTGAAGCCGTCGCGGTGAAAGACGGGCGAATACTGGCGGCAGGAACGTTGGCCGATATTTCGACCTTTAAGGGCGAAACGACGGAGGCGTTCGATTTGAACGGCCGGACGATGCTACCGGGGTTCGTAGATAGCCACGGACACGTGGTCATGGGCGGAATTCAGGCCCTTTCGGCGAACTTGCTTGCGCCGCCGGACGGCGACGTCACGGATATCGCCAGCTTGCAGGCAACGCTGAAAGCCTGGTCGGAGAAGAACGCTGCGACAGTTGACAAGGGGTCGATCGAAGTCGGCAAGCTGGCCGATTTCGTTCTGCTGTCCGAAGACCCGACGGCGATCGACCCGGAGAAGCTGGCCGGGATAAAGATCGAAGGGACAGTGAAAGGCGGCAATCTGGTCTATGACGCACAGAAAGACAGCCGTCGGGGCGACCTCTCCCCGCAATTTCCGGTCTTCGGCAATCCGGAAGCAGCGCATCATCTGATGCATGCAATGTATGACGGCTTGAGCGGCGCTTCCAATCAGTAAGCAGACCGCATGCTGCGTCGGGACGGCCTCCGAAGGCCGTCCTGAAGACAGGGCAACTCGGTCAATGCCTCAACCGCAGAAGCAGCTCCCGGGCAGATCCTCAGGCTGAGAAGCCGCCGCTTTCCAGATAGGCGATTTCTTCCGGTGTCGATTGCCGGCCGAGAACGGCATTGCGATGCGGAAAGCGGCCGAAGCGGCGGATGACGTCGAGGTGGATCAGCGCGTAGTGATAGAGTTCCGTGTCACCAAGGACGCGGCACAGGTCAACAGACCTTTCCTGATGCGCCATGTCTTCTGCGTGCTCGAACGGCAGGTAGAAAAAGCCGCGCGCCTCCTTGGGAAACGCCCTGTCAAAACCACGATCAAGCGCTTTTTCGGCGACCTCTACGGCCTTCGGGTCCGCCCGGAAAGCCTTGGGGCTGCCGCGGAAGACATTGCGCGGGAACTGGTCAAGCAGGATCAGGAGCGCGAGCGCACCATCGGCCGTATCCGCCCAGCCATCGAGCTTGCCCTCTGCCGCATCCTCGATAGCGGCCAGGAACCTGTCCCGGCACAACTTGTCGAACTTGTCGTCCTTTGCGAACCATTTCGCCGGCCCGGCGCTCCACCAGAAATCGAGAACGTCGAGGGAGGTGATCGGCTGGTCTGTCATGGCGGCAATTTCCGGAGATGAAGGAGTGGAACGGGTGCGATCCGTTCCTGCCAGCTTCACTTGCCCGCTGTCAACGCGCCGCAGGCCAATGTCTGCCAGTTGACCTGGTGTTGCCGCATCTGGGCGTTCAGAAAGCCACTGTCCTTCAGGGCGGTCATTTCCTGCCTGAACGCCTCGACCAGCGCGGGATCCGTTCCCTGGCTGAACACGGCCCACAGCGGGTTGGCAAGTGCTTCGACAAAGACCACCGGCTGCAGCAGGCCGCCGTCATATCCCTGCTTGCAGGCGCTGGCCTCTGCCAGGAACCCGGTCAGCGGCAGCACATCGATCCGCTCCAGGTAAAGCATCTCGATACCTTGGTGAAAATCGGTGATCGGCACCAGGTTCCCGGTTTTCTCGAACCCGAGCTGTTTGAGGTGGGACAGAAGATTGGAGCCGTCCTGAACACCGATCCGCACCTTCTGATCACGCAGGTCCTCGACCGTGTCGGCTTCGATCTTCGGTCTGGTCGAGAGCTGGTAGAAATTCTGCCCATAGGGCGAGACTTCGCCCAGCCAGATGAATTTATCTTCTCGCTCCGGCGTTCGCGACAGCGAGAAAAAAAGCACATTCGGCACGGTTTCGGCCAGGAGCATTGCCCGCTTCCAAGGCAGGAATTCGTAAGCGCCGATCTTCAGTGGGATTGTTTCCCCGACCCGCCTGGCAACTTCGAGCATATAGGCCGTGACATAACCGTCCGGCTTGCCCGCGTTGTCCCATTGCAGCGGTGCGAAACTCTGGGTGACGATCTGGATTTCGGCGGGGTCTGCCTTTGCCGGGCCGGAAACAAGCGAAAGGGCCGCGGCCGCAAGCATGATTGCGCTCCGGAGTCCTGCTTTCATTCCTGCACCATACAATCGTCCCGCACCTTTGAAAAAGCCGTTTCTCGCAGTTAAACCCTGCCGGCGGATTGCGGGTGCGCTTTTGCGACAGCCGTCAATCCGGAACCGGACCTACCTGGCCTCAAGTCTGGGACGGTTTTCATCCCTGTACCCCGATGACACCGGTAAATCAGGCTAGTTTTGACTTCCTAATCTTGTATGAATGGCCAACCAAGGGAAGAAATTTCGACCCGCCACCGGCGCCCCTGAAACGGAGACTTTGTTGACGACCGGAACGACACTCGATCTGAAGGGCCTAAAATGCCCGCTGCCCGTGCTAAAGACCCGCAAGGCCCTCACCCGGTTATCCAGCGGCGAGCAACTGACGGTTTTGACCACGGACCCGATGGCGGAAATCGACATTCCCCATTTCTGCAACGAGCAGGGCCATACCCTGCTGGAAGCAGAGCGCATAGAGGGCGGCCACCGGTTCGTGCTGACCAAGGGCGGCTAGATCAACAAACGATCAGTACCCGGCTTGAAGTGTCACTGCATCTTGCCGGCAATCTTGTCGATGTCCGCCGCAAGCTGGAGGTCCAGTTTGCTGAGACCGCCAACGTCATGGGTCGACAGGGTGATATCGACACTGCGATAGACATTGAACCATTCGGGATGGTGGTTCATCTTTTCCGCCACCAGCGCGATCTGGGTCATGAAGGCAAAGGCTTCGCGGAAATTGTGAAACTTGAAGGATTTCGATATCGCCTCCCGGTCTTCGCACATGTGCCAGCCCGGCAGATCGTTCAATCCGGCGGCGCGGTCTTCCGGCTTCAGTCGTTCAACCATCTGGTCCTCCTGTTTTGTGTAACGGCCCGGCTCGAAAACGAGCCGCCTGCCTGCCGTGCACCTAATCCAGTTCTGTGTCAGCCCAATGGCGGGCTGCCAGCATCCGCTTAGCGCCTGTTTCAAGGATAACCCGCTTGCCCCACGCCGTCCTCTTCGTTTGCCTTGGCAACATCTGCCGGTCGCCACTTGCGGAAGGCGTTTTCCGCGACATCGTGCAGGAGGCAGGGCTGGCAGACAGTTTCGTGGTCGATAGCGCGGGAACCGGTGCCTGGCACATCGGCAATCCACCGGACCCACGCTCCATCGACATAGCCGCGCGGCATGAGGTCGATATCTCCGCCCAAAGGGCACGGCAGGTGCGGGCAGATGATTTCCGCCGCTTCGACACTATCGTCGCCATGGACAGGGACAATCTCGCGGCCCTCAAGCGCATGGGCGGAGCGAGCAGCCCCCGGCTACGATTGCTTTTGAACAGACCGCCGCAGGATGTTCCCGATCCCTATTACGGCGGCCCGGACGGCTTTGAACAGGTGTACCAGCTCGTGCGCACTGGTGGTCAACGTCTCTTTCAGGACCTGATGACGAGCGCCTGACAAAGCCAGGCACGCTGCTTGACCACACGACAAGCCGGGGATTGCCGGGCACGGGTTCATAAATCCGTCTCAGACACCGGTGTATGGGTGTCTGATCTGCACGACTTCCTTGGCACCAAAATGAAAATTCTGTGGTGGTCTCTTGCGGCTGCGCTGATCCTGGCCGGGCTGGTAACGGTCTGGCTGCCGATCCCGACCGGCGTCCCCCTGCTTGCGCTCGGCATGATTGTCATTGTCGGCACGAACCGGAGCGCGGCACGCATGCTGCGCAGCCGAAGACGCAAGACGCCGCCGCTCAATGATGCAATTACCTGGGTGGAAGACCGCTCGCCCTTGCGCTTTGCCCGCATCCTGAAACGCACGAGACCACGCAAGAAGTAGAGTGTTCGTCAGCGTTCGGCAAAAACGCGACCGATGCCGCGAAGTGCCCGTCGGCCCCGAACCGCCAGCCGTTGCAACACCCGCTGCAAGCGCCGCCCCTTCACGGTGAACCACTCGTCAAGCTGGCGATCGCTCACCAGCGGTGGGGTCTTGCGATAAAGCAGATGGTGGATCGCCAGGATCAGGAGCAGCGTCACGCCCCAGGACAACAGCGTATCGGACAGGAAGTGCCCGCCGAAAGCCACCCGGTTGGCTGACAGGATCAGGCCGAGCGGGATCAGAAAGACGAGTGCGCCCTTGCGCCAGGTTGCTGGCACAAGCAAGGTAATTGCCGCCACCAGCCACATGGCAGCCGACCCTTCCCCGGACACGAACGAACAGTTGCTGTCGCAATAGTTCGAGATTTTCCAGACCGGCTGGTACGGCAGATCCCCACCGAAGATCTCGACATTGCGGGGCCGCGGGCGGCCCCAGTTGTCTTTCAGGATCAGATTGACCAGAACCCCCGGTCCAAGGATCAGCGTCGACAGCAGGAACACCGGCTGACGCAGTGGCATCAGCGGCTGACGGCCGGGCACCAGCAGCTTGATGAGCAGAACCGCCACGCAGACGATGGCGATCACCCGGACAAGAAACGGTCCCAAGTGACGGACATCGCGCAAGAACGCGACGTTCTCGGCCTTGAAGCCCTCATCGCCAAAATGGAAAAGCCCGCTCGCCCAGAGATCGACGCCGGGAAAGGCCAGAAAGAACAGGGACACAAGGCAGATATAGAGCCCAACGCACACCATCGAATGGTTAATGCACCAGATGGATAGTTTGCTCAGTCCGGTCTTGGGATTATGCTGCTGGGGCTGGGTTTGCGTCATGGCTGCTCTTTAACGCATCCAATTGCCCGATCCAATCCCTTCCTGAAACCGGCCGGTTCAGATTTTGCGGAGATGCGGAATGTGAAAAACAGTCAGCCGCCTGCGGCCCCTACCGGCACGAATATAGTGTCATTGCGGCAGGACCGGAAACCGGTGGTGGAATTCTGGTACGAGTTTGCATCCACCTACAGCTATCTCTCGGCCATGCGGATCGAAACGCTTGCAAGCGACTATGGCGTTGAGATCGCCTGGCGGCCATTTTTGCTCGGTCCGATCTTCAAGAAGCAGGGCTGGCCAACCTCTCCCTTCAACCTTTATCCCGCCAAGGGCCACTACATGTGGCGCGACATGGAAAGGCTTTGCAGACAATACGGCCTGCCGTTCACATTGCCGTCTCCCTTTCCCCAGGACGCGCTGCTGGCCGCCAGGATCGCACACGCAGCACAGAACCAGCCCTGGATAGGGGCCTTTACCCGTGCAGTCTTCATCGCTGAATTCGGACAGGGGCTGAACATCGCCGACGAAAGCCTGATGGCCGAACTGCTGCTGGAAATCGGCGCTCCGGCCCGGACGGCCCTGGCAACCGCCCACAGCCGGGAAAACAAGATAAGTCTGCGCGCAGCCGTTACCGAAGCCGAGAAACTCGGCATCTTCGGCGCACCGAGTTTCGTCATTCCAGGTGGAGACCTCTACTGGGGCGACGATCGGCTGGAACAGGCCCTCGAGGCAGCCGGAAACCTGGTTGAAACAGACGCCTGAAGACCGCCTCGCATTCATCCGATAGCCCAACACAAAACCCGGCTTGCGGGACCCGAGATCGAAGGCTATATACGAAACATATACGTTTCATATAACCAGCCATTTCGGGAGACAGTCATGGGCATCGTCAAGATCGACGAGGGTCTGCACGAGGAAATCCGCCGAGCCAGCACCGTCATGTGCCGCTCCATCAATGCGCAGGCCGAATTCTGGATGAAGATCGGCATGCTGGCCGAGGCCAACCCGACCCTGTCCTTCAGCGACATCATCAAGATGCAGCTCGACGCAGCGCAGGCACCCTCGGCAGATGCGGCGGTTGCCTGACATGGTCAAGACCCCCGAAGAACTGGAACTCATGCGCAACTCGGGCAGGTTGCTCGCCTCCGTCTTCGAGATGCTCGATGGCGTTGACCTTGCCGGAATGTCGACACTCGCTGTCAACGACATGGTGGAGCGTTTCATAACCGAGGACCTTGCTGCCCGTCCGGCCAGCAAGGGTCAATACGGCTTTGAATTTGTGCTGAATTGCTCGATCAACCAGGTCGTCTGCCACGGCATTCCGGACCGGAACGAGATCATCCGCGACGGCGACATCATCAATCTGGATATCACGCTCGAAAAGGACGGCTTCATTGCCGATTCCAGCAAGACCTATGTCGTCGGAAACGCCAGTGCGGCCGCAAGGCGGCTGGTGCGCGTTGCCCAGAAAGCGATGTGGAAAGGGATCGAGCAGGTAAAGCCGGGCGCCTATCTGGGCGATATCGGCCATGCAATCGAAAAACACGCCAAGAAGAACGGTTACTCGGTGGTGCGCGACTATTGCGGACACGGCATCGGCCGTGAAATGCACGAGGAGCCCAACGTGCTGAATTTCGGACGGCGCGGAACGGGCATGAGATTGCGCGAAGGCATGGTCTTCACCGTCGAGCCGATGATCAACCAGGGCACCAGCCGAGTTTCAACCGAAGAGGACGGCTGGAAGGTTGTGACCAAAGACGGCAAGCTGTCAGCGCAGTTCGAACACACGGTCGCCGTTACCGCCGATGGCGTCGAGGTTCTGACCCTGCGCCGAGATGAAACAGCCCTGACAGCATAGAGGCCGTAAGGTGTGGCCCTCAGCCCGCTTTGCGTCCGCTCGCCAGTTTCATCGCCTCGAAAAGGGCGGCAGGTGACAGGGGTTTTGTCAGGATTTCCCGGAACCCTGCATCCCGCAAACGCGTGTCGCCAACAGACTCCAGAGCCGCCGTCACGGCGATCAGCGGCAGGTCCGGGCGCAGAGATCCGAGCGCCTCGGCCGTTTCGACACCGCTCATGCCGGGCATGTGCAGATCGAGCAACGCGGCATCGAAGTCGCTCTTTTGAACGAGACCGACAGCCTGCTCGCCCGATCTGGCGGCCTCCGACGAAATACCGAAGGATTCCAGCAGCGCTGCCAGCAGACGGCAATTGGTCTCGTTGTCATCAACAATAAGCACATGCGCCGACAAGGGCCCGGTGACAGACGCATCTTCGGATGATTCCGACGTTCCATGCTGGTCTGCCTCGGCCTGCAACAGGCCGTCATCGCCCTCGCCGAGCGGAATTTCCACATTGAACCGGCTGCCGCCGGTCTCGGAACGCGCCAGTGTCAACCGGCCATTCATGTCCCGGACGAACTGCGCCGTCCCCCAAAGACCAAGACCCGTTCCAGGCGCGGTTTCCCGGCCGTGCCGGCCCCGGACGAAGGGCCGGAACAGCCGTGCACCTTCTTCAGGCTCGATGCCAGGGCCGCTGTCTGCAACGGAAATCAGGATGGAGGAAGGATTGCCCTGACCGGATGCATCCTCCGATTTGTGGCCGGCTGCGCGAACCTCGACCGTGACCCCGCCCTCAGCAGTGTATTTGACGGCATTGTCCAGCAATGTCGTGATCACCCGGCGCAGTGTCCCACCACTTGATGTAACCGCCTCGCGGGCCTCGTCGTCTATTTTCAGCGTCAAGGTCAGGTTTTTTGCTTCGGCCGCGACCTGGAAAAGGTCGGCGATTTCCGAAACGACATCTGCGATCCGACTGGGTCTTGTTTCCGCTTGCGATCCCGGTTCGGCAGCCGTGACAAGCTCGCCCGTCATCTGCGTAAGTGCATCGATGGAGCGAATGAGGATCGACAGTTGATCTTTTTGTGTCCCGTTCAGCGGACCGGTGCCGATCAGCTCCGCCGTCAGGCGCATGGCGGCAAGCGGCGTTCTGAGATCGTGGGCCAGAAGCGCAAGTTTGACGCTGTCCTCGTCATGATTTGCCATGCGGCCGGAGATCCTTCGCCTGAATGGGTCTCAACCGGGCTTGCCAGACACGCGCCAAAAAGCCAAGTTGGTCGAAATTCTGCTTACCTTGCCGTGTGGCCGCTGTCCATCCAGACCGGCATCCACCTGCACCCAGTCCCAAATCAACCGGAAACAGCCTTTGGGTTGCCGCATAGATGCTTGCTCAAACACTTACGATCGTCGCCCCGGTTTTCCTGCTGATCGGCATTGGCTACTGCCTTGCCAAAACCCGCATTCTGAACCAGAGCATCAGCGAAGCACTCGGGCAGTTCGTCTATATCGTGGCGATCCCGGTGCTGATCTTCCGATCGCTGATCGGCGCTGACCTCAGCGCGGGTGTTCCGCTGGCGCTCTGGGCAACCTACTTTATCGGCGTCGGCTTTGCTTGGCTGCTCGGATCGCTGATCATTCGCAAGGGTTTCGGCCGCGATGCCCGGGCAAGCGCGATCGGCGGGATATCCGCCGCCTTCGCCAACACGATTCTGGTCGGACTGCCGCTGGTCGCCTCGGTATACGGCGACGAAGGTCTGGCCCCGCTGCTACTGATCATCTCGATCCATCTGGCCACAATGACAGTGCTGATGGCGGTGATGATGGAGCGGGCAGCTGCGATCGACAACGGCACGGCCTCCCCTCCCATTTCCCAACTGTTGATGGGAGCCGGAAAAAGCCTGGTGAAGAACCCCCTCGTCGTCACCATCGTCGCCGCCTTTGTCTGGCGGCAGACAGGCCTGGAGCTGCCGGAGATCGGTCTCGACGTTATCAGCCGCATCGCCGCCACGGCACTGCCTCTGTCACTGCTGTCACTGGGCATGAGCCTCGTGCAATACGGCATGCGCGGCAATATTGTGCCAGGACTGATCCTCAGCATCATCAAGATGCTGCTGATGCCGATCGTCGTTTTTAGTTTCGGGGCCTTCGTGTTCCATCTGCCGCCTCTGTGGACAGCCGTTGCGACCTTGACGGCCAGCTGCCCGACAGGTGTCAACGCCTATATTTTCGCCAACCGCTACGGCACCGGCCATTCCATGTCCGCAAATGCGATTACCATGACCACGCTCTGTGCCATCGTTACAGCCAGCTTGTGGATCTGGTTCCTGGATCATTGGTTCGGCATGAGCCTGCGCTAATCCCTGAACGCGCTAGAGCCCGATCCTCTTGCGCAATTCGGCATGGGTCATGCCGGCCTCACGCAACGACCGGAGACTGGTGTCCTTGCTCGACTTCGAGAGCTTGCGCCCGTCGGCCCCCAGAACGAGCCTGTGATGCCGGTAGACCGGTGACGGCAGGCCGAGCAGTTCCTGCAGGACCCTGTGCACGCTGGTTGCGTGATAAAGGTCCTGTCCGCGCAGCACATCGGTGATGCCCTGCCTGGCATCATCGACCACCACCGACAGATGATAGCTCGTCGGCGTGTCCTTGCGGGCAAGGATAAAATCACCCCACGCTGCCGCCTCGACAGGCACCGCGACAGGTTCGGCAAACAGGCTTTCGCCTTCCGCCCCCGTTTCCTGCCACGACAGCGCCTTTCCGATCTGCGCGAGGGCGCGCTGCATGTCGAGACGCAGTGAGAACGGCGCATCGCTGGCCGCCCGGCTCCTGAGCTCTTCCGGCGAAAGAACCGCGGCATCGCCAGGATAAAGCGGCGCACCGTCAGGATCTCGCGGCCAGCTTTCTCCATCGGCTTCCTTGGCTGAAACGAACGCCTTGATTTCAGCACGGGTCAGATAGGCAGGATAAACCAGGCCCATGTCCTGCAACTTTTCCAGGGCTGCCCGGTATTGCGGAAAATTTTCCGATTGGCGCAACACGGGCTCATCGAGCGGCACGCCCAACCAGGCGAGATCCTCGAACATCTCCCGTTCCAGGTCCGGTGTGCACCGGGTCTGGTCGATATCTTCCACCCGCACGAGAAACCGGCCACTGAGCGCAACAGCTGCACGCGCATTCAGGAGAGCCGAAAGCGCATGCCCCAGATGCAAGTGCCCATTGGGCGAAGGAGCAAAGCGGAACACGGGCTGGGTCATGAGATCGGCAAAGGCTGTTGACGCGGAGCGGGCTGATGAGTGAAGTCCTACCTATCATTCCCCAGCCGCCGCGCAAGAGACAGTATCGCCCGGCAGTTCAAGACATCTCCGGACAAGCCCCGCCGACATGACCCCGATTACCACCGAAGAAGACATCGAAGCCGGTCTCAAGGCGCTGATCCGTCTCGACCCGCGCCTGCAGGAAATTGCAGGAACAGCAGGCCCGATCCCATTGCGCCGTCGCGCGGCCAATTTTGAAGGTCTTGCACAGATTGTCACCGGACAGCAGGTGTCGGTTGCCAGCGCGGCTGCCATCTTCGCACGCCTTCAGGTGCTGATTGCGCCGCTGACGGCAGAAAACCTGGCAACCTTCACCGACGAGCAACTGGCAGGCGCCGGCCTGTCCCGACCGAAAATCCGGACCTTGCGCGCGCTGACGCAAGCATGCGGCAATGGTCTCGACCTTGCTCATCTGGCACAGGCGCCGGCGGATGAAGCCCACCGCGCATTATGCGAGATAAAGGGCATCGGCCGCTGGACCGCGGATATCTTCCTGCTGTTCTGCGCGGGTCATCCTGATGTCTTCCCGAGCGGTGACCTGGCCTTGCAAGTTGCGGTTCAGGAGTCCCTCGGCTTGGCAGAACGTCCGGCACCAAAAGAGCTCGACGTCATCGCCGAGGCCTGGACACCGCACCGAGCTGTCGCCGCCCGTCTCTTCTGGGCTTGGTACAAGGTGAAAAAACAGGGCCGGGAAACCCTGCCGGTCTAGGGTGTGGTCCTTATCGGGCCGACATGTCCGCAACGGCCCGCAACAGAAGATCGATGTCCTCCGGCCGGGACAGACGATGATCGCCATCCGGCACCAGCGAAAAGGTGACATCGTCCAGCGGCAAGGCCTCAACCAGGCGGCGTGCATGACTTTCCGGCACATCCGGGTCCTGCGCGCCCTGCAGGATCGTAACGGGAGCACCGAGATGAAGCGGCGCCCCGAAAAGAAGGTGATTGCGGCCATCTTCGATCAGCTTGCGCGTGATCACATAGGGCGCGCCGCTATAGGCTGAAGGCTGTTCCCAGCGGCCATCGGCAAGAATAGCGGCACGGATCTCATCGCTGAAGCGCTGCTTCCACATCAGCTCTTCGGTAAAATCAACCGCGGGAGCAATCAGAACCAGCCCCTTGATGCGGCCACTGTCTTTGCGGGCGAGCGCCAGCAACAATGCGAGCCAGCCGCCCATGGAGGAGCCGACCAATACGGTTTCGCCCGGGCAACAAGCATCGAAAACGGCAAGCGCTTCCTCCAGCCAGTCGGAAACACAGGCATCTTCGAAATCACCCTCCGACAGGCCATGGCCGGAATAGTCGAACCGCACCACACCCTGCCCGTTTCGTGCCCCCTCCTCGGCCAATGCCTCGGCTTTTTTGCCGGACATGTCCGACTTGAACCCGGACAACCACAAGATGCCGGGTAACGAACTTGCCCCGGAACCCGGCGCATTCCGCACGGCAATCCGGCGTTTCGCGTCGTTTTTTCCGATCTGGATGAATTGCGGTTCGGAATCACCCATATTAAGGCTCTCGTTCTGATAGATGTTTTCTGTTTATGCCATTTGGCACAGACGCCCCGCCTTGACCAGTTCACCGGAGATCCGATTTGGTTCATCTGCCTTCTGAGACCACGATTTTGCAAGTGATCCCGGATCTCAACTCCGGTGGCGCCGAGCGCACGACGCTGGACGTTGCCAAAGCTGTGGTGGAAGCCGGTGGAAAGGCTCTCGTTGCAAGCCAGGGCGGCCAGATGGTGCCGGAACTGGAAGCCCTTGGCGCGGAACACATTGTCCTGCCCGTCAAGTCGAAGAACCCGGCAACCCTCTGGAAGAATGCAGCCAGGCTGGCGGACATCGTGACCACACGCAAGGTCAGCCTGCTTCACGCTCGCAGCCGGGCCCCGGCATGGTCGTGCCTTTGGGCCGCACGGCGCACCAGAACCCCTTTCGTGACCACCTACCACGGCACATATAACCAGTCGAATGCACTGAAGAGCTGGTACAATTCGGTCATGGCGCGGGGGGATGCGGTGATTGCCAATTCGCATTTCATATGCGGGCTGATCGAAGACCGGCACCCGTTCGCAAAAGGCAAGATCACCGTCATCCAGCGCGGATCCGATCTGAAAGGCTTGCTACCCGACAATGTCAGCGCCCTGCGGCTGCAGGCATTGAAGGACCAGTGGGGCATCCCGACGGGACGGCCGATACTTCTCAACATGGCACGGCTGACCGCCTGGAAGGGACAGCGTGTCGTGATCGAGGCGATGGCGCTTCTGCAAGACAGGCTACCTTCCGACCCGATCGCCATTCTGGCGGGCGATGCCCAGGGTCGTGACGGATATCTGGCGGAGTTGAAAAAGCTGATTGCCGACAACGGCCTGCAGGACAAGGTCCGGATCGTCGGTCACTGTGCCGACGTTCCCGCTGCGATGGCATTGGCCGATATTGCGATTGTTGCTTCTGTCGAACCGGAAGCCTTCGGCCGGGCGGCAGTTGAAGCACAGGCCGCAAGGGTGCCTGTAATCGTCTCCAACCTCGGGGCGGTACCTGAAACCGTCCTTTCCCCGCCCGATGCGGCCGAAAGCGAACGCACCGGCTGGCGGGTGGCACCGGGCGACCCTCAGGCTCTGGCGGATGCCATTGTCCGTGTGTTGGGCCAGGACGTGGATGAGAAAAACAAAATGGCGGACCGGGCTCTCGCCCATGTCCGCCAGAATTTCTCGGTCGAAACCATGTGCGCCCGCACGCTCGGTGTTTATGCCGGCCTGCTGGGCACCTGATCTCAGCCGGCGCGTACGCGTGCCAGGAAGCCGTCGACCTCGGCCTGAAGCGCCCGGGCATTGCTTGCAAGAGTGCCGGACGCCGCCTGCAGCTCTTCCGCCGCATGCCCCGACTGGGTGGCTGCTTCGCTGACGCTGCTGATGTTGCGGGTCACATCGCGTGTACCGGTGGAAGCTTCGTGCACATTGCGCGCGATCTCGGTGGTTGCCGCGCCCTGCTCTTCGACAGCCGCCGCGATCCCGCCGGCAATCTCGTTGATCTCGAAGATCGTCTTGGTGATGCCGTCGATGGCAGAGACAGCGTCACGGGTCGCCGACTGGACACCGGAAATCTGTTGGGAGATTTCCTCGGTCGCCTTGGTCGTCTGGCTGGCCAGTTCCTTCACTTCCGACGCAACGACGGCAAATCCCTTGCCGGCCTCGCCCGCACGGGCCGCTTCAATGGTGGCATTGAGCGCCAGAAGATTGGTCTGCTCGGCGATATCGGAAATAAGCTTCACCACTTCACCGATGCGCGAAGCGGCTTCGGCGAGCCCCTGAACCTGGTCGTTGGTCTTCTTGGCTTCCGCCGTTGCCGTGGCAGCAACATTTGAAGACTGGGCGACCTGTCGGGAAATTTCCGAAACCGTCGACGACAGCTCTTCGGCTGCGGAGGCAACGGTCTGAACGTTGGCAGATGCCTGCTCGGCTGCCGCGGCAACGTTCGAGGATTGTTGCTGGGTCTGCTCGGCGGTGGCGCTCATGGAACTTGCGCTCGATTCCAGCTGGGACGACGAGGACGATACCGCCTGGACGATTTCACCAACGGAGCTTTCGAAACTATCGGCAAGCTCCATCATCATCCGCTTCTGCTCGGCGGCGGTTCTTGCTGCCTGTTCCTTCTGCTCCGCTTCCAGTTCGCGGGTCCGGACGGCATTGGCGCGGAAAACTTCCACGGCGCGGGCCATGCTGCCGATCTCGCTCTTGCGGTCGGTGTACTGGACGTCGATGTCGATGGATCCGCCAGCGAGCGTTCCCATGGTTCCGGTAAGCGTTTTCACCGGCCTGGTAATGCTGCGGCCGATCAGCCAGCCAAGCCCGATGGACAGCACCAGCGCGATGGCGGAGACGGTCAGGAATGTTGTTTTGGAGAAGGCCTGGGCAGTGTCCAGCGTTTCCCCGGCGGCCAGCTTGCCCGCATAGGCCGCTTCTGACATCACCGCCCATTCCGGAGCAACCTGGGCGTAGATTGCCTCGATCTCGGCCAGGTCGGCAGCAATCTTCAGGGACAATTCGGCATAAGCCTGGAAGGAGGCCTGGTAGGTATCCAGCAGCTTGCCGATTTCAGCCTGTTTGGCGTCGGGCAACCCGCTTTTCGGCAGCAGATCTGCGAATTCAGCCCGCCGTTCGCTGATCCTGCCGATATATTTCTCGTCACCGCGCAGCATGAAATCTTTTTCATGACGGCGCATCATCAGCATCTTGACGGTCAAGGCATCCAGATTGGCGGCATCCAGCTTGCTTTCCACGTCATGCACGGCAGTGCGCAGAGACCCCTGCAGCCCGGTGCTTTCATCAAGCCCCATTCGGGTAAGCTCACTGGTCAGAGCGTCGAACTTTGCCTTGTGCTGGTCAAGAACATCGCGAAGCTTGGCGATGTTATCCTTGATGGAAGCCGATTGCGGCTTCGTATCGACATCGTTCAGGTTGCTCTGGGCTTTCTCGAACTCGGCCTTGTATTCCTCGACAAAGGCCATGTCCTTGTTCAAAAGAAAGTCCTTCTGGCTGCGCTGCATGTTCTGGGCATGAGCCTGAACCTGCGACACCTTGAAGTCCATTTGCGAATATTCAGCCAGATTGTCGATTTCGTGCGACACGATTTGCTGGCTGTAAAGCGCCGTGCCAAGCAATACGCCAATGGCAACCACGGCGATTGCGGACAGCGCTCCGACACGCACCGCGATGGGCAGATCTGCAAAGAACTTCATAATGGTCTCGTTTTTTTGGGGCAGCTCTTGTCGAGCCTTGCACAGTGTGTCCAGAAAACGCTCAAGCCATTAATTTTCCTTTACGCAACTTGAATACTGAGCCGACTAATCTTCTAAACCATAGGTTTATACTTCTACCCACTCAATCATTCAGAGAATTCATTCAACTTATTATTTAGGCAAAACAGCCTTTTTCACTGCCCTGGAATTCCGGCCTGCCCAAAAACCGCACAGTTTCTCGGCCCCCTCCTGTCACTTTTGACCATCACAAAAGGAGCGCGGACGCCAGCGTGCGTCATTTTTTCGCGTCGGGTCGGTGCAATCTTTTTCAGGGTTTCAGCCAAAAGCGACCCGAAAACCGGCAGAGGCTTGGGTTCATTCTGCCGATACGCAAATCCTGTGGTCTCGCTGCACGCCACCAGAATGCGGGCGTCACGCGGCCAGCGGATAGGCCTCTTCCACCAGATAGGGGCCGCCACCGACACTTGATTTCGCCGAGAACAGCACAAAACGTCCGGCAATGAAGGGCTGCGCCTGGAAGTTGCCGCGCTCGCTTAGCCACTTGGCCACGTCCTCGTTGGTCGAGGTCCTGCAACGGGCAAGGGTGACGTGCGGAACATACTTGCGCCGCTCGGCCGGCAGATGCAGACGCTGGATGATGCGTTCCTGCTCGGCCTGCAATTCGGCAAGTTGAGCGGTCGGCTCAACCCGGGCCCAGACCGCATGCGGCTTGCCGTTGCCGAAAGAACCAAGTCCGTTGAGGCGGATTTCCACCGGATCCCTGCGGACACGATCAAGCGCGGCGGCGATCTCGTCGGCCGTACGGTCGTCGATGTCGCCAATGAAGCGCAAGGTGATGTGGTAGTTCTCCGGATCAATCCAGCGGGCGCCCCGAAGGCCTCCCCGGAGCATCGAAAGCATGAGTGCCGTCTGGGACGGAATCTCAAGGCCTGTAAATAGGCGCGGCATGGGTGTTCCCTCCGCTGTCGCTGATGAATCCCATGAGGAATCAACTTCATGAAAATCGCAAGACAAAAAGCTAAGTTTTTGAGCGCGTTCAAAAATTCGGCGCCGCACTCAAATGAAAACCGGGCTGGTTCATAACCAGCCCGGCCTCCGATCTGCAGATGATTCTCTAAAAAGATTTATCGATCAGGAAGTTACACCCGTTACGGCGCCGGATTGCCGAATTCCTGATGCAGCGCATCGATTTTCTCCAGAACATCGGCACTCAGCGCAACGTCCGCAGCTCCGATGTCGGTATCCAGCTGCTCAATGGTCGTCGCACCCAGGATGACCGAGGTCATGAAAGACCGCGACATGGCAAAGGCAAGTGCCATCTGCGACGGATCAAGTCCCGCCTCCTGCGCCAGGTCCAGATAGGCATCGACCGCCTCGATGGCGCGCGGGTGCTCATAGCGCTGCAAACGGTTGAACAGCGTCTTGCGGGCACCTGCCGGAAGGGCGCCATTGCGGTATTTGCCCGTCAGATATCCCTGGGCCAGTGCCGAATATCCCAGAAGACCGACATCTTCCCGGCGGGTAACTTCCGCAAGGCCGGTTTCGAAGGTCCGGTTGACCAGGGAATAGGCGTTCTGGATCGAGACGATCCGCGGCACGTCATACATCTCGGACGCGGCGACGTAGCGCATCGTGCCCCAGGCACTTTCGTTGGAGACACCGACGTGACGGATTTTGCCGGCCTTGACCAGATCCCCAAGGATTTCCAGCGTCGACTGGATGCTGTTTTCGTCCGGAGCCGGTTCGACATCCGCCCAGCGCGTCGGGTTTGAACCGAAACCGCCGACGTTCCGGTCCGGCCAGTGGATCTGGTAGAGGTCGATATAGTCTGTTTCCAGGTTCTTCAGGCTGCGGTCGACCGCAAATTCGATCTCTTCGCGAACCAGTTTCGCCTTCGCACCGTTTTCACGGAACCAGTCCATGTCGGTCCGCCCGACCACCTTGGTGGCCATGACGATCTTGTCCCGCATGCCGGTTTTCTTGAACCACGTGCCGACGATGCGCTCGGTCCGGCCCTGGGTCTCTTTCTTCGGCGGGATCGGATAAAGTTCTGCCGCGTCAAAGAAATTGATGCCCTTTTCCACGGCGTGGTCCATCTGGGCGTGACCTTCCGCCTCGGAGTTCTGCTCCCCGAAGGTCATGGTACCGAGGCAAAGGGCGCTGACCTGTATATCCGTGCGGCCAAGACGGCGCTTTTCCATAAGACTATCCTTCAAATTTTGAAAACGGGGCGTCCCGGAAGCCGGATCGGCTTCCACCCCAGGTCCAGAGCAAAGCCCCTAGGATCGGGCTTTGGCCAAAAGCTCTTCCACTTTCGGCAGAATGTTTTCGACGATGACTTCCACCCCTTTGGCGTTGGGATGCATACCGTCGGAAAGGTTGAGATCGGGATTGAGGGCGGCACCCTCGAGGAAGAAGGGATAAAACAACGCATCGTGCGCCTTGGCAACATCGGAGTAGATCGGATCGAATGCCTCGGCATATTCCGGCCCAAGATTGCGCGGAGCCAGCATGCCCGCGACAAGCACGGCAACCCCGCGTTCCGTCAGGCGCCGGACGATTTCGTCGATATTCTTGCGCGTCAGCTCCGGAGAGATCCCCCGCAACGCGTCGTTTGCCCCGAGCTCCACGATGACGGCACTGGTGTCCGGTCCCACCGACCAGTCCAGCCGCGACAGCCCGCCGCTTGACGTGTCGCCAGACACGCCGGCATTGACGACCTCGACCGATTGCCCCTTCGCATCAAGCGCTTTCTGGAGCTGATCCGTGAAGCCCTCTCCTGCCGACAGCTGATAGCCGGCGGACAGACTGTCCCCCAGCACCACCAGTTTCAGATCGGCCGACTGGGCGGCCATTGGCAGGAAAGACAGGATGATTATCGTCAGGCAGGCAATAAACCGGTTCACGTGAACACTCTTTTGGGACTGGAAGACGCTCTTCAACAGGCCCATATGGTCGCAGAGCGTCCAATTGTCGAGGGCTTGTGACTGTCAGGAAGACGATCACACGCCCATTGTAAAGGCCAGAGAATGACAAATTCGCCCGCGATCGCCCTGAAAGACGTCCACCTGACCCTCGGCGAAGGCGCCGGGCGGGTGCATATCCTGAAGGGGATCGACCTTCAGATCGAGAAGGGGGCCTCCGTCGGCCTTGTCGGCCCGTCAGGGTCCGGAAAATCGACATTGCTGATGGTCATGGCGGGGCTGGAACGCGCCGATGAAGGCTCGGTCAACGTGGCCGGATCCGAACTCGGCCCCCTGTCCGAAGACCAGCTGGCCCGGTTTCGCGGCCGCAATGTCGGGATCATTTTCCAGTCGTTTCACCTTGTTCCCAACATGACCGCGCTGGAAAACGTGGCCGTGCCGCTGGAACTTGCTGGGGATACCGCCGCATTCGACAAGGCCAAGGCGGAACTGGATGCCGTCGGGCTCGGCCACCGCATGCACCACTACCCGGCGCAACTGTCCGGCGGCGAACAGCAGCGTGTCGCCGTGGCAAGGGCGCTGGTCGTCGAACCCGCGATCCTGATCGCAGACGAACCGACTGGCAACCTCGATGAAAGCACCGGCGCACAGATTGTCGACCTGATGTTCACCGCCCAGAAGAACCGGGGCACGACGCTGGTTCTGGTCACCCACGACCCGAGCCTTGCCGCCCGCTGCGACCGCATGATCCGCGTTCGCTCCGGAGAAATCGAAGAAGAAACGTCTGACCGCGCCCGCCGCGAGGTGTCTGCATGAGCGCGTTTGTCCCGGGCAGCACACCGGCAAACCACCAGACGATGCGCCTTGCTGCCCGGTTTGCCTTTCGTGAACTGCGCGGCGGCCTCAAGGGCTTTTACATTTTCATTGCCTGTATCGCGCTCGGCGTAGCGGCAATCGCAGGCGTCACGTCTGTCTCACGGGCTCTTACAGAAGGGATTTCGCGCGAAGGTCAGTCCATCCTGGGCGGTGATCTCGATTTTTCCCTGATCCACCGGCAGGCCGACGCTGATCAACTTGCCTATCTGAACGGCCTTGGTGACCTGTCCCGCGTTGCGACCACGCGGGCAATGGCAAGAAGACCTGAGACCGGCGATCAGGCATTGGTAGAGCTGAAAGCCGTCGACGGTCCCTATCCCCTTTACGGTACATTTGAACTTGCCTCCGGAGAGGCCCTGGAAACGGCTCTGGCCCGGAAAGACGGGACCTGGGGCGCCGTTGTGGACCCTTCTCTTCTGGCGCGGCTTGGTGCGAATGTTGGCGATACGCTGTCCCTAGGGCGAGCCACCATCCGAATTGCCGACACCATTGCCAATGAACCGGACAAACTGGCCGGGGGCATGGAATTCGGTCCGCGCCTTCTGATTTCCGATGCCGCCCTGCCTGAAACCGGCCTGATCCAGCCCGGCAGCCTGGTCCGCTGGCATTACCGCGTTCGAATGGCCCCGGCTCCCAACCTGGAAGCAATGGAAGGGATCGTTGAGGAGGCCAAATCCGCCCAGCCGGACGCGGGATGGCGTATCCGCTCCCGCGCCAATGCGTCCCCAGGCCTTCAACGCAGCATTGATCGCTTCGCACAATTCCTGACACTGGTCGGCCTCACCGCGCTGGTGGTTGGCGGTGTTGGCGTGGCCAATGCCATCCGCGCCTATCTGGAAACCAAGCGCGAGGTTATCGCCAGCTTCAAGTGCCTGGGCTCGACAGGCGGGTTCGTCTTCAAGATTTATCTGGTTCAGATGCTGGTGCTTGCGCTGCTCGGCATCGTCGTCGGCCTTGTGCTGGGTGCCCTGATCCCCTTTGCCGCCGATGCCGCACTGGCGCCGGTTCTGCCGGTCAAGCTCGCGGCCAGCATCTATCCGACCGAGCTTGCCCTTGGCCTCGTCTACGGCCTCCTGACCGCTCTCGCCTTTGCAATCTGGCCGTTGGGGCGGGCTCATGACATACCGCCGACGGCCCTGTTCCGGGATATCGTGACCGGTGGCGCCAAGCTGCCGCGCAAACGCTATCTGTTTGCCACCGCGGCAACAGTGCTTGCCCTTGCCGCCATCGCCATTCTGCTTGCCCACGACCAGCGCATGGCCGGCACCTACATCGCCGCATCCGCCGGTGCGTTCGTTTTGCTGGTGCTGGTCGCACGCGGGATCATGGCCATAGCCAGGCGCCTGCCCAGTGTCCGCTCGACCGAGCTCAGGCTGGCGATTGCAAACATTCACCGCCCCGGAGCGCTGACCCCGTCAGTCGTGTTGTCGCTGGGACTTGGCCTGTCGCTGCTGGTCGCGCTTGCCCTCATCGACGGAAACCTGCGGCGCGAGCTGACCGCAACCATTGCCGACAAGGCTCCGAGCTTCTTCTTCATCGATATCCAGAGCCATGAACGCGATGCCTTCGAGGCCTTGCTGAATGCTGAAGCATCCGACGCCAACCTGCAAAGCGTCCCGATGCTGCGCGGACGCATTGTCTCGCTGAACGGTATTGCAGCCGACAAGTTCGTCCCTGCCCAGGAAGGCTCCGGCTGGGTGCTGCGCGGTGACCGCGGCATTACCTATGATGTAAGTCTTCCCAAGAACTCGAAGCTGGAAGAAGGCTCCTGGTGGCCGGAGGACTACACCGGCATTCCGCTGGTGTCCTTCGATGAAGAGGCCGCCACCGATCTCGGCCTCAAGATCGGAGACCGGATCACGGTCAATGTGCTCGGCAGGGAAATCACGGCGGAAATTGCCAACACGCGTACGGTGGAATGGCAGTCCCTTGCGATCAATTTCGTGATGGTGTTTTCGCCGAATACTTTTGCCGGTGCCCCGCATGCCCATCTGATGACCCTTGGCTGGGACGATGATGTGCCGGAAGAGACGGAACTTGCCTTGTTGAAGACGGTCTCGAACGCCTTTCCGACAGTGACGGCAATCCGGGTGAAGGACGCGATCTCTCAGGTCAACGATCTGGTGGCACAGCTTGCCTGGGCCATCCGCGGCGCAAGCTCGATCACGCTGATCGCCAGTGTTCTGGTTCTGGCAGGTGCACTTGCCGCCGGTCATCGCAGCCGGATCTACGATGCGGTCATTCTGAAAACCATTGGTGCGACACGGGCTCGCCTGATCTTCGCCTATGCACTCGAATACGCCATTCTGGGCCTTGCAACGGCGGTGTTCGCCCTGCTGGCCGGAGGGGTCGCCGCCTGGTACGTGATAACGCAGATCATGGACGGGTCGTTCGTGATGATGCCGGTGACCGCAGCAGGTGCCGCGCTGATCGCGCTGGTGCTGACGGTGGGTTTCGGCCTCATCGGCACATGGCGAGTGCTGGGTGAAAAGCCCGCACCTGTCCTGCGAAATCTCTAGCGCAAAATGCGGTCAGCTGCTGTAGCGGCCAACGTGCGCACAGGAAATAGCTGATCAAAGGACGTTTGCCGGCTTCGGTCGTGCCTCCTTTGATCAGCAAGGCTATTTCCGGTGAACCGGTAGACTTCCGAAAACAAGATCGAACGAATTCTTGGCAGGCGCTGATCTATTTCGATCCGGCGCCCACAGCTCTTGGCAAACTTCGTTCAGGAAAAAATCCTGAAATACAACCAAATCGCGACAAACTTCAGCTCCACACAACTTGCATACTGAATTGATCTTGGCTATCCGGTTCAGCTCCGGGCAGTTTGTTAAGAAGGGGCCATTCCATGTTCAAGTTTCTCCCGAAAATTCGTTTGAAGACCATTGCCGGGGCTGCAGCCCTGTCCGCAGTTGCCGCTATGGCTTTCGCCCCTGCCGCGTCGGCGGAAAGCCCGTTTCATACCGGGGTCTGGCAGTTGAACACGCCGGAAGGCCCGCGCGGCCTCGTCGTCAGTGACTGGCTGGTCTTCGAAAACGGTTTGCCGAAGCGCTGGCTCTATCGCCGGGCCGGCACCAACGACGCCAACCAGTTCGATTTCTTCACCCGTTCGATGAACGATTCCGGCTATACGCCGGTCGGCATCCGGGTGTACCGCACCGGCGACAACGCAATGAAATACACGCTGGCGCCCAAGGGCGAGGATCCGATCGAGGTTTCCGCCGTTCGTCTTTCCATCCCGAATTTCGAGAACTCCTGCCTTTCCGTCGAGAAAAAAGGCAAGCGCTTCTACGGTAACTGGGTCGGCACTGAAGGCTCCAAGCTGAAGAAACTGAACGTGTCGAAAAACCGGCTGACCATCGACGGCGAAGCGCGCAAGGTATCGATTGCGGAAGTCCGCGTCGGCCGCATGGGCATTACCGAAAATGGCAAGCCGATCGCTTTCCTCACCGATGCTGGTGGCGACTATGCGGTTCTGCAGTGGTTCAAGCCCGGTGTGACTGTCGAGCAGATGCAGGATCCGGAAAAGGAAATCCTCGATTTCGCGTCGGAAGAAATCGTTCGCAACCCCGGCGGCACCTGCGACCGGCAGATCGAATCCCGACTGAAAGCCATGAAATAATACGACTGAATCTGAGCCTGTTTTTAAGGATAGGTTCAAATAATACGTCCTGAGCGCAAAGATTACGAATTTTTCATCGAATTCGACTTGTGCTCGGGATAGGCTTTTCCCATATGTTGAGGGAGTTGTGTTGCATGCGCGATTGCATGCGCACGTCTATCTAGAAGGGGATTTTTACGACCATGTCGACCTATGACCGTCAATCTCAAGGCGCGTATACCGTCGCCGGCGCACGCGCCGAGGCCGGCATCGATCAGGGCCTGCGCTCCTACATGCTGGGCGTCTATAATTACATGACCATCGGCCTTGCGCTGACCGGCTTTCTTGCGCTGGCAACGGTCATGCTTGCAACGACCACCGATCCGAACTCTGCTGTCGCCAGCCTTGGCAACGGCCGCATGCTCACCCAGCTGGGTGTTGCCATCTACGGCAGCCCGCTGAAATGGGTTGTCATGCTCGCACCGCTCGGAATGGTGTTCTGGCTGTCCTTCCGCATTCAGTCCATGAGTGCCGGCGCAGCGCGGACCCTTTTCCTGGTCTACGCATCCGTAATGGGTATCTCCCTGTCCTCGATCTTCCTGGTTTACACCCCGGGTTCGATCGCTCAGGTCTTCTTCATCACCGCCGGTACCTTCGGCGCGCTGAGCCTGTTCGGTTACACCACGAAGAAGGACCTCTCCGGCTGGGGCTCGTTCCTGTTCATCGGCCTGATCGGTATCGTGATCGCGTCGCTGGTCAACATCTTCATGGCATCTTCCGCCCTGCAGTTCGCCATCTCCGTGATCGGTGTTCTGGTGTTCGCCGGCCTGACCGCCTACGACACCCAGCAGATCAAGGAAATGTACTACGAAGGCGACAGCGGTGAAGTCGCCACGAAGAAGTCCGTCATGGGCGCGCTGCGTCTGTACCTCGACTTCATCAACCTGTTCATCATGCTGCTGCAGCTGTTCGGCAACCGCGACTAAGCGCAGCCAAACTGAACAAACGGAAAAGCCCGGCCGTGTGCCGGGCTTTTTTGTGGCCGAACGACTGTCCGACACATCGCACGCCGACACTTGCGCCAATGGGCGTCAACGCCAGCCTTGCGCAAATCAATGGAATGAAGCGGCAGAACACTGCGCTGCCAGGTTTGGCCGAACCAACCGTCTGGTCCGCGGCCAGCGGGTAACCGACCAGCATTGGCCGGTCATTGACGCCACCATCAAGGAAATACCTGTGACCGGATAAACGCAGGGGGAATGAACCTCACCCGGCCATCAGCTGACTGACCGGATGCCTGGTCAGGCGTCGACCACCCGAAGATGTTTTTTCTTCTCCAGAACCCTCAGCACCTGCGCCAGATCGTGGCCACGCTTCAGGATCATGCCCCCGGTCGCCACGACCGAATAAGCGCCCTGGCGGCGGGCAAGCTTCGGGTCCTTCTCGATCCTGTAAAGCGGCATTTCGGAAGATCTGCGAAACACGGAGAAGATTGCCCGGTCCTTCAGGAGGTCGATGGCATAGTCCCGCCACTCGCCGTCGGCGACCATGCGCCCGTAGAGCCTCAGAATGACATCGAGTTCGCGCCTGTTGAATGCAACAATGGGTTTGGGAGGGGGAGCCGGTTGATGTTGTGGCGACGGGCTTGCACCCGCACCACGCTGAAACGCGCTGTCGTCGGCTTCGCTCATTCCGCCTCCATTCCGTTCGCGGTTTCGCTGCTGACAGGTAACCGACAAGAGAATCGTCGGGAGACGCCTGTCACCTGGCTGTCATGATGCGTCTTCTTTAGCCATTCTGGCAAGCCCGCAACGTCATATTGACAGACAGAGGTCCGAAACCAGAGTAATTTTGCCAATAAGTTTTACGGGAAGAAGAGCAAAAACGAACGCAACGGCACTTTGCCAAGAAAGAATGCATAAATTTCCTTGATTTTGCCGCATTCCAGCCCTTGGCCAGCCATTTTAGACACCCATATTAGGATCATACCCTGATGGGTATGGCCCGTAGAATCCGCGGAATGCATTAGCCCCCCAGCCCCCCGGGGTTTTTACTGGCCAACCAGATTTAGTGAGTCAAACATCAGGGCAACTGAAGGGCCGGCATTATGCCGGCCCTTTTCATTTGTGGCCCTGCCTGTTTTTCTGCTTTCAAACTACTTCAGAAAATCCCTGAGGAACGACAGGAACCGCGCATCGGTTCCATAGGCGACGTTGACCCGCATTGCCGGCTTCTGCCGGGTCTCCCGGTTCGGATAAAAGACGGCGCCCGGTGCAATGAAAATGCTTTGCTTGCTGGCTGCGGCGCACAGTTCCCTTTCATCCACATCATCGGGAAACTCCACCCAGAGATAGAACCCGGGTATGGAGCACTCCCGCACGGACAACCCGATCGCCTCCAGTGTCCCGAAGGATGCCTTGTAGGCATCTTCCACCCGGCTCCTGAGACGTCGCAGATGTCTCAGATAATGGCCGGCCTGCATCAGATTGAACACGAAGCGTTCGACGTGGTCGGATGAATTGACCACCGTCAGCATCTTGATATCGGCAAGCTGGCGGATGATGTCCGGATTTCCAGCCACGTAACCGCATCTGAGACTGGCCGACAGTGTCTTGGAAAAAGTACCGAGATAAAGCACCCGCTCCAGCTGGTCCAGCGCCGCCAGCCTTGGCAGCGTGGCCGGAAGAATGTCGGCAAGCGCATCGTTTTCAACCAGGAGAAACCCCCAGCGCTCGGCAAGCTGCATCAACCCGAATGACCGCGAAGGTGACAGGGAACCGCCGGTCGGATTGTGGCCGTGGGACTGGGTGACAAACATCTTCGGCCGGTAAAGAGCGAGTTTGGCGGTCAGGTCTTCCAGGTCCGGACCGTCCCTGTCCCGCCGGATACCGACAATCTGCACCTTGGCGAAGGTCAGCTTGGAAAAGAGCGGATAATAGCCCGGCTCATCGACAAAAACCGTATCGCCAGGCTCCGTCAGATGCCGGATGATCAGATCCAGTCCATGGTTGACGCCATGGGTCAAAAGAAGCCCCTGCGGATCGGCCGGGATCGATCGTTCCAGCAATTGCATCCGCAGCCGGTCCCTCAGCGGACCATATCCCCACGAACTGCCGTAGCCGAATTCGATCGCTTCGGGAAAAGGCGTCTTGGCGTTGGCGAAATGGCGGCGCAGCTCCGCCCCCTCCATCCACGACGGCGGCGGGCGCCCATCTCCCGGACGCACTTCATAATGCTGTTCCAGCTGCTCCCGCAGCAACGACATGCCGTCGACAGCAGCCGTGACATGTGGCGCAGGCGGGGTCTTGGAAGCCGGTCCGACCTGTGACATGTAGTATCCGGAGCCGGCCCGCGCTTCCAGTAGCCCTCGGGCGACCAGCCGGTCGTAAGCTTCCGCCATCGTGTTTTTCGAAACGCCGTTCTCCCGCGCGGCCTGACGAATGGAAGGCAACCGCTCAAACGTCTTGTACGCCCCTGCCTCCAGCATCAGCGCGACTTTCTCGACGATCTGATCGACGCGAGACAGTTTCCGACCGCTACCCGTAACCCTCATTGTCCCTCAAAATTTACTGGGACAGTGCTGCCCATAAATCCGACAACTGTCCCTTGATTGTCCCAATCATTTTTATGACAGTTTGCCCCATTACGCCAGCAAATGGCAATTTCCTTGGGAGGGAAAAATGACCAAAGTAAGTAGACGCAGCCTTCTTGCAGGTGCAGCCGTTGGCGGCACCGCCCTCGCAGCACCGATTGCGGCCAAGGCACAGGATGCGGTTGAGTGGCGCATGCAGGCTCTCTGGGACGCCGGCACCACACCTTTCGAATTCGAGAAGAAGTTTGTCGAGCGCGTCAGCGAACTGACCGACGGCAACTTCAAGATCACGCTGTTCTCCGCCGGCCAGCTCGTGCCTGCCAACCAGGCATTCGATGCCGTTCGCGCCGGCGCCTTCCAGCTGATGAAGACCTTCGACGGCTACGAAGCCGGCAAGATCCCGGCATTTGCCTTCACGTCCACCATCCCGTTCGGCTTCCCCGAGTCCGACCAGTATGAAGCCTGGTTCTACGAAAAGGGTGGTCTGGATCTCGCCCGCGAAGCCTATGCAAGGGCCGGTCTCTTCTACATTGCCCCCACCGTCTATGGCGAAGAGCCGATCCACTCGACCGTCAAGATGGAAACCATCGCCGACATGGCCGGCAAGAAGGGCCGCTTTGTCGGGCTCGCTTCCGCGGTCATGGCCGACCAGGGCGTTTCCGTGACCCCGCTGCCGACGGCGGAAGTCTATACGGCGCTGGAAAAAGGCCTGATCGATTTTGCCGACCGCGGCGATCTCACCGCCAACTACGAAGCAGGCCTTGGCGAAGTCGCCAAGTTCATCATCCTGCCGGGCGTGCACCAGCCGACCACCGCCACGAGCTATGTCGCCAACCAGGGCGCCTATGACGCGCTGCCGGACGACTACAAGGCAGCGCTTGCCGTTGCGGCTCGGGAGATCTCCGGATCGCTGCGCCAGCACATCATGGTGCAGAATGTCGATGTCCTGAAGAAATACGGCGAACAAGGCGTCGAGATCATCCAGCTCGACCCGGCCGATGTCGCGGCCAACCGGTCCAAGGCTGTCGAGTCCTGGAAAAAGGCTACCAAGGAAGACGATCTGGCGAATCGCGTGCTCGCGAGCCAGATTGAGTTCATGACAGCCCTCGGGCTGATCTGACCCTTCCTCCCACCGGACGGCAGACGGCACCTCCCTGCCGTCTACCGTCCGGTCGTCCTTTCGATCGGCAAATGCTCAGCTTCATGAAATCCGTCAGTTCCATCGTCACCGGCGTCAACCGGTTGTTCTTCCTCCTTGCGGCGGCGCTCATCTTCGCGGTGGTGCCGATCCTGCTTTTCGAAGTGGTCGCAAGATACCTGTTCGATGCGCCGACGGTGTGGGCCATGGAAGCCAGCACGTTGATCTTCGGCCCGCATTTCATGCTGGCCGGACCTTACCTTCTGCACCTGAAGGGCCACGTCGCCGTCGACATCTTCAGCGAAAAACTGACGGGATTGCCAAAAGTGGTTCTCGACGTGTTCTCCTATGCCGTCATTGCTGTGTTTGCAGGCGTTTTTGCCTGGGTCAGCTGGCCGCTTGCAATCAACGCCTACTCCCTCGGCGAAACCAGCTTTTCCGCCTGGAACCCACCCGTCTGGTGGCTGAAATTCGTCGTGCCGCTGTCCTTTGCGCTCCTGTTTTTGCAAGCCCTTGTTGAAGCCTACAGCGCAACGCGCCCGGCGCAGGAACAGACGGGAGCAAGCGCATGAGCTCCGAATTCGTTCTTGCCATCATGTTCGCCAGCCTGGTGGGCCTGCTGCTCACCGGCCTGCCGCTTGCCTTCACGCTTGGCGCACTTGCGCTCGTTTTCACGCTAACGCTGTGGGGCCCCGCCGCCCTCTCCGTTACCGTCCTCAACCTCTATTCCACCATGACGTCGGAATCGCTCCTCGCGATCCCGCTTTATGTGATGATGGCCAGTATTCTTCAGCGTTCCGGCGTCATCGAAAGCCTTTACCGGGCCATGGAGCTCTGGTCGCGGCGTTTACCGGGTGGCCTTGCGGTGGGCACCATCGCCATCTGCACGATCATCGCCGCCATGACGGGCATCGTCGGTGCCGCGGTTGCCGCCATGGGCATGCTGGCCCTGCCCTCCATGCTGAAGCGCAAGTATAGTCCGGAGCTCGCGATCGGGACGATCTGTGCCGGCGGAACGCTCGGCATCCTGATCCCGCCCTCGGTGATCACCATCGTCTATGCCGTGACCGCACAGGCCTCTATCGGCCAGATGTTCATCGCCGGCGTGGTGCCGGGCCTGCTGCTCGCCTCGCTCTATATCGGCTATATCGTTCTGCGGTCCGCGCTCAACCCATCCATCGCCCCGCGTCCGGACAACGACGCCCCGGCCAGCTGGGAAGAGCGCATTGCCTCGCTGAAATCCCTCATCCTGCCGCTGCTGATCATCGTCGGCGTCCTGGGCACGATCTACATGGGTATCGCAACACCCACGGAAGCAGCCGCCGTCGGCGTCTTCCTGGCGTTCCTGTCTTCGCTCATCGAGCGCCGGTTCGGCTGGGAGCTCATATCCGGTGTCGCCCTCGACGTGGTCAAGGTGACCGCCATGATCCTCTGGATCACCATCGGTGCGCGGGCCTTTGTGGCAATCTTCACCGGCACCGGCGGCGCGGACTTCCTCCTGTCCTTCATTCAGGATCTCGATGCCAACCGCTGGATCGTTCTCGCCATCATGCTGGGCATTCTGTTTTTCCTCGGCATGTTCCTGGACGAAATGGGCATCATCCTCTTGTGCGTGCCAGTTTTCCTGCCGGTGATCGATTTCCTCGAGTTCGACCGGCTCTGGTTCGGCATCCTGTTCCTCGTTTCGGCGCAGATGGCCTACATCTCCCCGCCCTTCGGCTATACGCTCTTCTACATGAAGGGCGTCCTGCCCGCCGGCATCGGCATGGGCACGGTCTACCGTGCCATCGTTCCCTTCATCCTGCTGCAAGCCATCGGTATCTTCATCTGCGCCCTGTTTCCGGAGCTGGTGTTGTGGCTGCCGCAATCCATGATCAATTGACAGACAGGTTTCCCCCGATGAGTGACGTCACTTCGTCCCGTATTGAAGGTTTTCACAAGCTGGACCCGGCCGGCCGGCTCCAGGCGGTCCAGCGCCAGGCGAATCTCGACAACAAGTCCGTCTCCGACCTTGTGGAAGCGGCATCCGGAAACATCGAACTGGCCGACCGCCTTGTCGAAAACGCCATTTCTTCCATGTCCATTCCTGTCGGTATCGCGACCAACATGACCGTGGACGGACGGGACGTTCTGGTGCCGATGGCCAGCGAGGAATCCTCCGTCATCGCCGCCGTGTGCAACTCGGCCAAGCGCTGCCGGCCGACCGGTGGCTTCAAGACCTCCACAAGCGGCCCGCTGATGGCAGCCCAGATCCAGCTTCTGGGCGCCAGCGACCCTGAAAACGTCCGCCTGCAGGTTTTTGAACGCATCGATGACATCCGAACCATCTGCGAAGAGATCGATCCGCTTCTGGTGAAGCTTGGCGGCGGCTTCCGTGACCTCGACATAAGGGTCATCGACACTGCCGAAGGACCGATGACCATCGTTCACATCATCGTCGATACGCGCGACGCGATGGGCGCCAACGCCGTCAACAGCATGGCCGAGGCCCTTGCACCCAAGCTAGAGGAATGGACCGGTGCCCGCAGTCTCCTGCGGATCCTGACCAACCTCGCCGACCGCCGCGTCGCACGCGTGCGGGCTGTCTGGCCGCTGGAGGAAATCGGAGGCGAAAAGGTTCGGGACGACATGTTGTCGGCCTATCACTTTGCCGATGCCGACCCCTATCGGGCAGCCACCCATAACAAGGGCATCATGAACGGCATCAGCGCGGTGGTTCTGGCAACCGGCAACGATACCAGAGCCGTGGAGGCAGGTGCCCATGCCTTCGCGTCGAAAGACGGCCGCTACCGCTCGATGTCCCGCTGGGAAAAGGACGGCGACGGCAATCTTGTCGGCATCCTGGAGCTGCCGATGGCTGTCGGACTGGTCGGTGGCGCAACCAAGATCCACCCCACCGCGCAGGCCAACCTGAAAATTCTCGGCGTGACCACGGCAGACGAACTGGCCCGGATCATCGTTGCCGTCGGCCTGGCGCAGAATTTCGGCGCATTGCGCGCGCTTGCCACCACCGGCATCCAGAAAGGCCACATGGCCCTGCACGCCCAGAACGTTGCCCTGATGGTGGGCGCGACCGGCGAGGAAATCGACCTGGTGGCCAATGAGCTGAAATCGCTTGGCAAGGTGCGGCAGGATCTGGCCGAGGAAATTCTCGCCCGGCTGCGGCAAGGCGCCAACGCCTGAGGCCTTTTGACAAGGTTCGACCGGAGGGGTCTCGGCACTATTACCGTGTTGCCCCTCCGGCCGATCAACTCCCGGATGCCGAACGCAATGAAATCGGCATAATTGGCGTTTCTACGACGCGATTGCCTCTTTTCCGTCGGATTGCTTGTTGTATCTTTCTAAAAGCATGACAACCGACCTGATAGATCTGCGCGCGGCCCGGACCGCCGATTGTGAGGCACTCGCCGGCATCCATAGCGAAGCCTGGCTGGGCGCCTATCGCGGCGTCTTGCACGGTGTCGATCTTCAGAAGATGATTTCGCGCCGAGGCAGCAGCTGGTGGCGCGGTGCCCTTGCGAGGGGCGTCGACATCAAGATCCTCAGCATCGCCGAAATTCCCGCCGGTTACGCGACCTATGGGCCGTGCCGACTGCGGGATACCGGCATGGATGGCGAAATCTACGAGCTTTACCTGAAGCCGGAATATCAGGGCCTCGGTTTCGGCCGGGCCCTTTTCCAGAATGTGCGGGAAACGCTGTCGGCGAAGAGCATGCCCGGTGTCGCCGTGCAGGTATTGAGCGCCAACGAGCCCGCGCGCTCATTCTACAAGGCCGTCGGTGGCAAACTTGCGGCAAAGTCCTGGTACAGGATCGGCGGCCGCAGGCTGGAGCTCAGCATCTACGCCTGGCCGCAAATCAGCACCTGAGCCACAGGGCACTTGCCTAATAGAGAATTCCGGGATTGCCGATGATCTGCGGGGGCTGCGTGCAGTCGAAAGAACCGGCCATGGTATCAGCGGCCTGGCGCGCCAAATCGTTGGCGTTCTTGTTGGCCTGGGCATCGATCCGGGCAATCTGACAGGTGCCGCCACCGGGCTGCAATTGGGTCACGATCAGCACGCTGCCGGTCTTGGCCCCCTCGTCGAGGCTCGGAAACCAGCGCAGGATGGTCGCAAACGGAACACCGCCCCTGAGGCGCCATTCCAGCGTTTCGTTGACCGTGTTGAAATTGGGCAGGGTCTGGCCTGCCGCGGGCTCGTTGGCGGCGTCGGGACCGAAGGAGACGAACATGCGCAGGTCGCCCTCGGCAACATAGACACCCTCTCCGTTGTAGCCGGGGCACTGCCAGGCACCGCCGAAGGTGCCTTCTTCCTCGTCCCCGGCTTCGATCAGCCGGCAGCTGTCCAGCAGGATCTTGGTATAGGCACTGTCGACCGACGCTGCCCCTGCAGCCTGCAGAGACACAAGCAATCCGCCGAGCATCAAAAGGGAAACAGTAAGCCGTTTCATAAATCTATCTCCTCCAGAGCCTGCCGCGCGAATAGACGCATGTTAATCAATTAGGTGCAATGCAAAAATAAAGGACTTGAACTTCTTCGGCGGGATTGCGATAGACGCAGCAACGAATAACAGGAGTTTCCTAAATGCGTATCGACGCTGTGCCGATTGGCAAGAATCCGCCGGAAGACATCAACGTCATTATCGAGGTCTCCGTTGGCGGCGAGCCGATCAAATACGAGATGGATAAAGAAGCCGGTGCGATGTACGTCGACCGCTTCCTGTACACTCCGATGCGGTACCCGGGCAACTACGGCTTCGTTCCCCACACCCTGTGTGGCGATGGCGACCCGATCGACGTGATCGTGGTCAACCAGCGCCCGATCGTTCCGGGCGCCATCATGAGCTGCCGTCCGATCGGTGTTCTGCTGATGGAAGACGAATCCGGCCAGGATGAAAAGATCCTCGCGGTTCCGTCCCACAAGCTCAGCAAGCGCTACGACAACATCAACGACGTGACCGACCTTCCGGAAATCACCGTTGCCCAGGTGAAGCATTTCTTTGAACACTACAAGGATCTGGAGCCGGGCAAGTGGGTGAAGATCACCGGTGTTGAAGGTGTCGAATCCGCAAAGCGGCTGATCGTCGAATCGATCGCACGCGCCCAGAAGGAAGCCGCTGAATAAGCGCTTCCGAACGGACGAAATCAAAAAGGCCTCCCGAGTGTCGCAAGACGCGGGAGGCCTTTTTCATTGCAAGGGTCAGAATTAGCGTTCCGCTGCCGCCTCGATGCGCTCCATATCCTGGTCGGACAGGCCGAAATGATGCCCGATCTCGTGGATCAGCACATGGGCAACCACATCGCCCAGAGTCTCGTCCATCGCGGCCCAGTAGTCGAGGATCGGCCGGCGGAAGAGCCAGATGCGGTTGGGCATCTGGCCGGTCATCACGGTCTCTTCGCCTTCGCTCAGCCCCTGGCCTTCGAACAGGCCCAGAAGGTCGTGCGGATCCTCGATGCGAAGTTCATCCAGAACGTCGTCGGGCGCATAGTCCGCAAGGCTGATCTGCAGATGACCACAGCGCAGCAGAAGATCATCCGGAAGCCCGGAGAGGATCTCGCTCGCCATCGCCTCGAAGTCTTCCAGGTCAGGTGCTTTGCGTTCGGTCCAGCTGCTGTGGCTGACCGGCCGGACGGATGCCATATCGGTTCCTTTGACGGATCGGTTCATTCAGGTGTTGGGCAGTACGTAGGTGACCAGTAGATAAATCGCCAGTCCGATTGCGAACACAAGCCCGAGACCTCGGCCGATCCGGCTGCCCCAAACCTCGATCCGGTCGTCTTCGTCCTTGTCGGCGGCGCTCAGGTGATCCTTTGCCCGATCGGCCATGCGGACGAAGGTTGAACCGGCAACGGTCTCGCTCTCCGCATTCACCCGGTCGAGTGTACGGAGCGCTTCATCGCGCAGTTTTTCCTTCGGGTGCTTGTTCTCGCTCATGCACCTACACTGGCCGTGTTGCCACGGCGTTTCAACCCGAAAGCGGCCAAAAGCGCCAGAAGGGCAAGCCCGCCGGACGCAACCGCGTTCCAGCCGGCAAAGGACAGGCCGAACATACGCCAGCTAGCCTCGGTGCAGCTGACGACGCGCGTCGATTTCAACGCCTGCAGCATGTTGGCCGCAGACGTTGGTGTCGAGGTGCCGCCACCGCAATCGCTCGGGCCGTCCCAGAACTGCCACTCGGCGCCGGACTGGTAGATGCCGAGGCCGGAACCATAGGCAAACACGGCCGCAACGACCAGAAGCAGAGCCAACGCCAACCCGGTCCGCCTGGCCTGCATCAGGAAAAGCGCTAGCAACGCCAGGGGAAGGCCGACGTAATAGGGAATGCGCTGCTCGAGGCACAACTTGCAGGGCACATAGCCGCCAATCAGCTGAAAGCCCCAGGCGGTCGCGATTGCCGCCAGGCCGCCCACCAGCAAGAGCCCCGTCAGATTGCGCGAAATCCGGTCGGCTGTCATCTCACCCTCTTATTGTCAGATATACCTAAGCACAACAAATCCGCCGACCAGCAGCACCACAAATATGGTGAACATGAGACCAAGCCGCTTTTCGATGAAATCGCGGATCGGCGGGCCGAACAGATAGAGCAATCCGGCGACGACAAAGAACCGGATCCCCCGAGAAACAATACTCGCGGCAATGAACACCGGCAGGCTGAGCCCCAGCGCACCGGAGGCAATGGTGATCACCTTGTAGGGAAACGGCGTCAGCCCGGCGATAAAGACGAACCACCAGCCGTACTGATGATAGATGTCTTTGAACTCGTCGACGAACCCCATCTTGCCGTAGAAAGTCAGGATCGGCACCGCCACCTGTTCGAACAGGAAGAGGCCGATCAGATATCCCAGGATACCACCGGCGACCGACGTCAGCGTGCACAGCAGCGCGTACCACCAGGCTTTCTCACGCCGGGCGATCACCATCGGGATCAGCAGGATGTCCGGCGGGATCGGAAACACCGAGCTTTCGACAAAGGATACGGTGCCGAGTGCGGCAGGCGCACGCGGTCCGGCGGCAAGGGACAAGGTCCAGTCGTAGAGGCGTCTGATCATGGCGCTTCCCTTAGCCGCTGCGCTGCAAAAAGTCACCTAGGGAAATGCGCACCGCGAGCAGCACGTTGTCGCGTAGCCACCGGCACATACGATCCCAGCCTGATGTGAAGCCACCTCAAAAACGCGCATCAAGACACTAGGCAGACTTTTCGCCCGTATCTGGTAGCATTGAAACCTCGCCAGGTTTCACACGACGTTGGGAGGGGGACATGAACGGAACGGCCTCAAGCATCGCCAAACTGGCATTGGTTCTCGCGATGAGCGCGCCAGCTGCGGCAGTTGCCCAGCAGGTCGAGCTGGAAGGATCGGTCAAGCTGACGCCTTTTGAAGCACAGGGCGTAACCCTGTCGACGATCTACACGGTGGATGCGGCGTTCGGCGCAAAACACGATGTGGAGGTCCCCGTCCCGTTCAGCCTTGCCGCACCCCGGCGCGAGGCACAGCAAATTCTGGCCCAGGCGAAACCGGCCGGCGGCGGTCCGATCAAGATCTTCTTCACCACCGACGACGAAACCAAACGCATCTATTCGTCCCTGCAGATCGTCACCTACACCATGAAGACCGATGATCCGCAAAAGCGCCTCGAGGTGGGCGACTATGTTGCCATCGAGCTCTTGAAACAGCTCGGCACCACAGACGATACACGCCTGAATATCCGCCGCCAGATTACACTGGGCGATCTGCCTGCATCCGAAATCGTCGGCAACTTCATCAACAAGGATGGCGACCAGCTCCTCGTGCGGTTGGTCGCGCTGGCAAAGCCCGACAGCCAGAGAGGCATCGTCGGCATTGCAATCGGCCACCCGCGTCAGGGCCGCATCAAGAAAGTGGAAGACATCTACCAGACCAGCGCTTCCCTGGCCTTCGACACGGTGACGCTGAAGTAGCTGGTTACCTGTGCGGGTGGGAGGCAAGCCTCGAACCACTCCGGCGCATTCCTGCAGCAATTCAAACCGCTGGAGATGGTGCCCCCCGCCGGAATCGAACCGGCACTCCCGAAGGAACCGGATTTTGAATCCGGCGCGTCTACCAGTTCCGCCAGGGGGGCAATCCGGTATCGGATTGGGTGCCTATCATGGGGCCTTGTCCGATGCAAGCGGTTCCAGCGCGCCGCGGCTTTCCGCCAGCAAGTACGGCGGGCGCCGTATTTGATCGAATTTGAGCTTCTCTCTTTACGCTCCCTTAACCCTGGGCTGCGAATTCGCCTGCCACACAGCCTCAGAAGGTGAAATCCGGCGCATATTTAAGCTGTTTGCAACTGCTGCTCGCGCAAGTGGACAGTCAGACAAGTTTGGGAGAAACGGATGACACTGGCTGGCGGCCTTCAAGAGGCGAAACGCACGAAAACTTCTGCTGTGAACGAAGCCGCTCGGCACGGGCAGGCTTTCACACAGTCCTTCGTTGACAAATCACAGTTGATGCCAGCGCCGATCCGACCCGAATGGGTGCTTGAAGGCGACCCGAAAGCCATGTGCGCCGTGCTGGCCAGGCACAAGTTCGGCTGGGGCGATGCCTGCCACTGGTCGTGCACTGCCGGCAAGTTCCGCTGGCACTACGGCTGGGATGAGTCGGTCATGTTTCTGGAAGGCGGAGTCCGGATCACCGACGAGGCCGGCCATGTCTATGAAGGCAAACCCGGCGTGACCCTGTTCTTCCCGGCAGGCACTTCCGCCGTTTGGGAAGTGCCGACCTACATCCGCAAGCTTGCGTTCAATCAGAAGCCGGTTCCCTGGTATCTGCATTATCAGTCCCGCATCCTCGAGAGATTGAAAGGCGTCGGGAAGAAACTTTTCGGCTAAAATATCGGGCTCGCATTCCCGAATGAGGTCTTGAAAGAAAGGCGCCCTGCGCCTTTCGGCGGGCGAATTTGTTAGCCTGCAAACAAAGGCGCAAATTGTGCGCTTTTTCTGGACAAGCAGAAATGGCTTGGCTAGAAATTCAGCATGAGCAAATCAGGACGCGAAATTGAGCTTAAGCTCGAGCTGGAAACGACGGCACAGGACGCTTTGAAACGTGCCGGTTCCATAGACGGATTCACTGCCAGCCGCGCCGTGAACAAGACGTTGCAGTCGATCTATTTCGACACGCCGGACCAGGCGCTTCGCAAGGCCAGGATTTCCCTTCGCGTGCGCAAGTCCGGCAACAGCTGGGTTCAGACCGTCAAGCTCGGCACGGGCGTCATGGGCGGCCTGTCCTCGCCGGTGGAAGCCGAACATCCGGTCAAGGGCCGTGCGCTCGACTTTTCCGTCATCGAAGACCCCGCCGTCCACGACCGTCTTCTGGAAATCATCGGCGATGCCCCCCTGTCGGAGTGCTTTGAAACGGTGATGAAGCGCACCGTACGCAATCTGACCCGGGACAGTGACGGCACCTTCATCGAACTCGCCTTCGACAGCGGCAATATTCTGGCCGGCAGCGGCAGCCAGCCGCTGACCGAACTCGAAATGGAATTGAAGTCCGGCCCGAGCCTTGCCCTTTTCGAGGCGGCCAAGGCTCTTTTGAAGGACATCCCCTTCCGCTTTTCGCCCTATAGCAAGGCCGAGCGCGGGTACCGTTTTGCCGAGGGTACCGCGCCTGCGGAACGGACACCGTATTTTGCCGAGAATGTTTCCTTCGACAGCGGCATCACCACCGAGCACGCCTTTCGCGACGTGCTGCGTTCCTGCCTGACCCAGATTTCCGAAAACCGGCTTGCAGTCCTGTCGTCGGACGATCCGGAAGGCCCGCATCAGCTACGGGTAGGCCTGCGCCGCCTGCGCAGTGCGTTTCGCCTGTTCCGGCCAATCCTGAACCCGGCGACCATGGCACCGCTCGACAGGACCGCGAAGGTCATTGCCACCGAAGCCGGTTCCCTGCGGGATCTCGACGTCCTGGTCGACGAGATCGTTATGCCCCTGGTCGACAGGGCGCCCGGAACCCTCTCCTTTGACGCTCTTCTGAAAAATCTCAATGCACTCCGGGACGAAAGCACCCGCACCACGCTGACGGATCACCTGCAATCGGAAGAGGTCAACGGTTTCCTGCTCGACCTTGCAGCCTACACGGAAGGGCGCGGCTGGCTGGACCCGGAAAACTTCGGCCAGACGCAGCTTCTGGCCCAACCTGTCGAGACTCACGCCGGCGAAGCTCTTGCCAAGCAGTGGAAGAAGGTTCTGAAATACGGCAAGCGACTGGAAGAACTTACCGTTCCCGAACGCCACGAAATGCGCAAGGCGATGAAGAAGATGCGCTACGGCATCGAATTTTTCGGCTGCCTCTATCCGAAAGATACCGTGAAGCCCTTCCTGAAGCGGATGAAGAAGCTGCAGGATATCTTCGGCTATCTCAACGATGTCGCCATGGCCGAACAACTGCCGGTGAAATGCAAGGTCAGCGGGGCAAATGCCTTGGCAACCAACCAGGCCATCGGTTTTGTCATCGGCTGGCACGAGGCCCAATGCCAGGCCATGTGGCAGCACGCCAAGGGGTATTGGGAAGCAACCCGGAAAACACCGAAATTCTGGACCTGACGCTTATCACCGGCCCGGTTCGATCGTCAGAATGTCCGGAAAGGAAACGGGGGCGAAGGCTCCGGTCAGCTTGAAGGTGGTCAGGTCTTCCTCGCGCGAGACCAGCTGGTCCTGACGGGCCAGCTCGGCGATGGTCTCCTTCAGAGTTTCGATCTCGCGCAGGATGAACGCCCCCGTGTCCGGCAGCATGCGGCGGGAGAGTGTGAAGAACAGGGACTGGTTGCCACCCGGATTGGCTATCACCTGCCCCAGAAAGCGCATGTTGATTTCCTTCAGCAGCGGGATCAGCGGCCCGTCCGGACGGAACCTGAAGGGCTCCTTGCGCGTGATCTTGATGCGGTTGCCTGGATGCACTTCTGCCAGCCCCAGCGCCTCCAGCACCCGGCCCAGTCGGAACATGTCCCCTCCCGAGAGATCAAAACGGCGCTCGATTTCCTGTTGCGGGATCGGCTCACGCAGCAGGATGAAGAGATAGAACAGCGACGGATCCGCAGCGAGCCGCGCTTCCGTTGCCACCGGCAGGACGCTTGCCTCTTCCGAATTCCGCTCTGCCCGATGCAATACGTCCGCCAGCGGCACCTCCAGAATTTCGCAGATCTCCAGCAACCGGCTTAGCTTGCAATCGTGCCCCGCGAAGATCCGCTTGACCGTCGGCTCCGATATTTCCATCCGGCTTGCGAGATCCGCATAGGTCATGCCACGTGCCTTCAGCACGCCCTGCAAGATCTTGAAGGTATCACCGCGCATATTCCTGATCCCGAACTCAACAGTTTGAGTATCGTTTTTTGATACCAAATCATCATCAATTGCAAGAAAAGTTCGTCTTCTGCAGGAGAGATCCAGTTCAACTCTGCGAAAGGACGTCCCATGCAGACCTTCAAACCCCTGGCCGCAGCGCTGCTGCTCGGCCTTTCAACGCTCCCCTCATCAGCCGGTTCACTCTGGTCAACGGACGGCTTCGACATGCCTGAATCCGTAGCCTTTGACGCTGGGGGCAACCGGCTCATCGTCAGTGTCATGGAAGGCGCGCCGAATGCGGTCGACGGCAACGGCCATCTGGCGCTTCTGTCCACGGACGGGAAAATCATAGATGCCAAATGGGCAACCGGAATGGACGCTCCCAAGGGACTGGCGCTGATGAACGGCAAGGTCTTCGCGGCCGATCTCACCAGTTTGCGTGTTGTCGACGCCCAAACCGGCAAATTGCTGCAGTCATTGCCTGCAGAAGGCTCGGTTTTCCTGAACGATGTGACCACCAGCGGCGACGAAATCTTCGTTTCCGACATGATGACGAACACCATCTGGCGTTACGCAGATGGCACTTTTGAAAAATGGCTGGAAAGCCCTGAGCTCAATCACCCCAACGGCCTTTACTGGGACAACGGCCGCCTGCTTGTCGGGGCCTGGGGCAAGGGCCTCAAGACCGATTTCACCACTGAAGCACCCGGCAGCCTGCTTGCCATTGATCCTGCCTCCAAGGCTATCAGCGTCGTGGCGCGGGATATCGGCAACATCGATGGCATCGCACGGCTGAACGGCAAGCTCGTCCTAAACGACTGGATCAACGGCAAGGTCTTCGAGATTGGTTCTGACGGTACACCGAACGAGATCATGAGCGAACCCGCCGGCCTTGCCGATATTTCCACCCACGATGACGTCCTTTACCTGCCGCATATGCTGGAAGGCAGGATCGAGGCAGTCAGACTGGACTAGCACCAGACCCTGCAAACGCTTCATCGCACGGGTCAGACGGCAAAAACGGGTTGGGCATCACATGCCCAACCCGCCCCTTACCACCTTACGATGTTTGGCCTATCAATTTCTGATGTACGCACCTCAGTTTATGCTACCTTCCACGCAGATTGGCCCAGTGTTCGGCAAGTCGAACGCTGGATCAGCCGCCGGGCGAAGACCGCCAAAGCAGGGTCATACAGGGATCAAGGTCGAGGGATAGCGTGATGGAAGCCTACAAGATCAACCCGGAGTTCGTCATTTCGGATGAGGAAACGCTCCGGAGCCACTATTCCGAGCTATCGCCGCTGGCAGCAAAAAAGTGCCTGAGCGCACTGGACAAACATGCTCGGGACTTCATTGCCCGCTCGCCGTTTCTGTGCCTCGGCACGCAGAACAAGGACGGCAAGGCGGATGTCAGCCCGCGTGGCGATCCGGTCGGCTTCGTCAAGGTTCTCGACCCGCAAACGCTTGCCATTCCGGACCGTCCGGGAAACAACCGCCTCGACAGTCTGGCAAATATTGTCGCCAACCCGAATGTCGGGCTTCTGTTCCTTGTTCCCGGATTTGACGAGACCTTGCGCGTCAACGGCAGGGCAACGCTTGTAACCGATCCGGATCTTCTTCAAACCATGAGCGTGAAGGACCGTGCGCCCAGGCTCGCCATTGTCGTGAATGTGAGCGAGGTCTTCCTGCACTGCGCCAAGGCGTTCCGGCGCTCACACCTCTGGGACCCCGAACACCAGCAGGACCGCAGCGAAATGCCTTCGCTTTCCAAGATCATTCTGGACCAGACGACCGGCGCGCCTGATGAAAAGGAAATGCAGAAGCTGGATGCTGCGCTGGAGGAGACCTACCGGAAAACGCTTTATTGAGCGGATCCCGAGCAGCGATTTCACCGGCAGAAGACAGACCGCAGAGGAGCGCTGACGCTCCCTTGCATCGCCTCATACCCTAAGGGGCCATCTCAGGCCCGAGCCGCTTCAATCGCCGACGCCATGATGTCCAGCCCCTGATCGATCTCGTCATCCGAGATCGTCAATGGCGGGGCGATGCGGAAGACCGCGCCCATGGCCGGCAGTTTGACGATGTTCATGCTGAGCCCGCGTGCCATTGCCTCGGCGCCGATCCGGTCTGCCATCGCGAGATCCGGATGGCGGCTGGCCCGGTCGGTCACGATCTCCAGCCCGAGCAGCAGCCCACGGCCGCGCACATCGCCAACACACTCAAAACGCTGCTTCAAGCCTTCCAGTCCGGCTTGCAGGCGCTGACCCGCCGAAACAGCACGGCCGATCAGTCCATCCCGTTCCACCACATCCATCACCGCCAGTCCGACAGCAGCGGGCAGAGGATCGGACACGTGGGTGGTCAGGAACACGAACCCTTTCCGGTGCGCTTCTTCCTCGATGGCACGGCTCGTCAGCACGGCGGAAAGCGGCAATCCGGCCCCCAGGGTCTTGGACAAAGTCAGGATGTCCGGTGTCACCCCGTCGCGCTGGAAGGCAAACATATGCCCCGTCCGGCCGATACCGGTCTGGGCCTCGTCCAGGATCAGCAGCATCCCGCGCTCGTCGCACTTCTGGCGCAGTGCCGCGAGATAGCCCTCCGGCAATTCGATGATGCCGCCTGACGACAGGATCGGCTCGGCAATGAAGGCAGCAAGATTGCCGGTGGACTGACTGTCGACCAGCGCGAAGGCATCGTCCAGCTCGGTCTTCCAGGCCAGATTGCCGTTCGCATCGGTAAACCGCGGCCGGTAGGCATTGGGGGCGGGGATTGCAAAAGACCCCGGATTGACCGGCCCGTAGCCCCGCCGGTTGTGACTGTAGGTGGCGGAAGCGGCTGCCCCGGTCATGCCGTGCCAGCTCTTGGTAAAGGCCACGATCTCGTGCTTGCCGGTAACCAGCTTTGCCAGACGGATGGCGGCCTCGTTGGATTCCGCCCCGGTGGACAGGAGCAACACCTTTTCCAGACCGGGCACAAGAGATCCGAGGCGCTTCGACAAGTCGACGACCGGGCGGGACAGCATGCCGCTGAACAGGTGGTCGAGCTGGCCGATCTGCTCACGCACGGTGCGCACGATATCCGGATGGGAATGCCCCAGGATGGAACTCATCTGACCGGACGTGAAATCGAGGATTGGTGCGCCTGAGCTGTCGTAGACATAACTGCCTTCGGCACGTTCGATGACACGTTGTTCGAACACAGGGCCATACCGCAGGACGTGATCCGACACGTCGGACCAGAACCCGGTATCCGTGCTGTTGCTGGCGTTTTCCAATGCCATGATGCGTCTCCTGATCCGGCCGGCTGAATTGACTGCAGCAAGTTTAGGAGAAGCCTTGCATTCAATAAAATTCATAATTTAGATTATGATATTCAATTGGATTGATATCTCATGCCTGTTCTGGAAATCGCCTTGCTGCGCAGTTTCATGGAAGTCGCCCGCAGCGGCTCGATCAGCACCGCAGCGCGGCAGGTCGGGCGGACACAATCCGCCGTCAGCATGCAGATGAACCGGCTGGAGGCGATTGTCGGTCAGCAGATCCTGCGCCGCACACGCGGGGGTGTGGAACTGACGGCAGCAGGTGACAGGTTTCTGGTCCAGGCGGAACGCATTCTTGCCGTCCACGACGAAGCACTTGCCACCCTGCCGGGGGCAGGCCTGCATGGTCTGATCAGTTTCGGCTGCCCGGAAGACTATCTGACCGCCTTCTTTCCCGATCTTCTGAAAGGGTTTGGCGCGCGTCATGGCGATGTCGAGATCGAGGTGGTCTGTGCCCCGACAACGGAATTGCACCTTCAGCTGCAGCGCAGACGGATCGATCTTGCCCTGATTTCCGTTCCCGGCGAAGACGCGTCCGCCCGCATCCTGAGGCCGGAAAGCTTTGTCTGGGTGGCCAATCGTCCCGATCCGGAGGTCCTGCGAAAGGATGTTGTTCCGCTTGCGCTTTCGGCGCCGGACACATTGGACCATCGCGCCGCCCGCACCGCCATGGACCAGGCAGGCAAGCCCTATCGCATCGCCTTTGCCAGCAATGGCCTCGCGGGCCTGCTGGCGATTGCCCGGTCCGGCCAGGCCATCAGTGTGGTGACCCGCTCCGCGGTGCCGCATGATCTCCACATCGTGGAGGCCGGCCTGCCGCCGCTTCCCGGCATCGGCGTCACGCTGGCTTATGCGTCGCCAAATCCCTCGGCCGCAACGCAGGCGTTCGGAGAATTCGTGGCGGACAAGCTGCGCAGCCCGGCGACGAGCTGACATCACAACACCGGGCCGGGCAATATCCCCGGCCCATTCGGCCGGATTCCAGGCCGGCAGGCTTCAAGTGCCGGGCATCCAGGCGTAGACGGTGTCCAGTGCGTCCTGCGAGACGGATCGGAACCCGCAGGCGAGGTAAAAATCATTGGCGGGACTGCCGTTGAGGGCCATCAGCCGGATCGGCAGTCCCGCCGCTTCTGCCTCAGCCTTCAGGCCCTCGACGATATCTCTGCCAAGACCAAGGCCCTGAAAGGCCGGGCTGACATAGAGATGGTCGAGATAGAAATGGTCGGCGCGCCTGCGCACGACAAAAAAGCCGGCAATGTCTTCTTCCACCTGGATGATCCTTGTGTCTGTGGCAACAAAGCTGCCCAGGAATCGGTCCCTGGCCCGGAGAGGGTCAAACCGCCCGACGGCTTCGAGACTCGGCCGCATTGCCTCGACGCGAATGTCGGCAAGCCTTTCCGCATCGGCCTCAACTGCCGCTTCAATCCGGTAGATTTTTCGAGACATTCATTTCCTCGCCAGCGGGAGACAGACGCAACCTGCCGCATCTGATCACCTTCACGGCGCGGGCAATCTTGCAGACAGGCGCTCGACCAGTGCTTCTCCGGCAGCCTCGACATGTCGCCTCAGGATGTCGCAGGCTTCCGCGCCGTCCCGGCGGCGGCAGGCTTCAAGCAGGGCCCGGTGTTCCTGATGAGAGCGCCGGGTGTAGTCGAGCTGCGCCGCCGCAAGCCTCAAGTACCGGTCGCCGGCCTCATTGAGCGCGGCAATCTGTGCCAGCAGTCGCGGCCTTGCGCAGGGCTCATACAGCGCGAAATGAAACGCCTTGTTCAAGGCTCCGAAGTTTTCCAGGTCCGACGCTTCGGCCTTGTCCTGAATGGCTGCGGCCCGGTCGATCTGGCTGTTGGTCAGCTCCGGAATGGCAAGGCGCAAGGCCAGTGTCTCCAGCGCCGCCCGCATTTCGTAAACTTCCCTGAATTCCTCCGGATCAAGCGGAGCAACGATGGCGCCCTTGTTCGGCGGCATCTGCACCAGTCCTTCGGCCTCCAGCAGGCGCAGCGCATCGCGAACAGGCATCCGGCTGGTCTCGAACAACACCGCCAGCCGTTCCTGGCGCAGCGCCTCGCCCGGTTTCAGCTCGCCCGAGACGATCTTTTCCCGCAGGGCATCGGCCACCCGAATGGCCTGATCTCCGGTTCTTTTTGCGCTTGTCCGCTCTGTCATCTGTCCGTCCGGCTGGGTCCTTCCGCCTTCGTAGACAATCAGCGACTTGACTGCAATCCGGCAAATATGTATCCAGTTTCTAAATTTGGATACAAAAAGGATATTGCAGATGACCGTCTCGCGATTGAAGGACATTCCGGGAATTGGCGTGGACAAGATGGGACAGGCCGCCGATGACGTCGGAAATTCCGACATGCTTCGGTTGGAGAATCTGGATACGGACCTTCGCCCGCCGGAGGAGGCGCTGGAAGCAACGCTGGCTGCCATCGGCCGGGATGACGCCAACAGCTATCTGCCGTTCCTGGGGACGAATGACGTCCGCAGGGCCGCAACCAGCCGCATATCGGCCACCACCGGCCAGCCCTACGACTGGAATACCCAATGCGTCATTTCGGCGGGCGGCCTGTCCGGCATCCTCAATGCCCTGCTGGCAATTCTGGAGCCGGGCGACGAGGTCATCATCACCGATCCCGCCTATGCGGGCCTGCTCAACCGCATCCGCCTGGCCGGCGGCGTTCCGAAGCTGGTTCCGCTGAGGGTGGTCGACGGCGGCTGGCGTCTTGATCTGGAAGAACTGCGCCGCGCAGCCAGCGCCAGAACCCGGGCCGTTTTGACCATGAGCCCGTCCATGCCGACTGGCATCGTCCACACGGCGGAAGAATGGAACGCCATTGCAGAAGTCGTGATGCACACCGGCGCGTTCCTGCTGCACGACGCCGCCATGGAGCGGATTCTCTACGCCGGCAAGCCGGTGATCCACCCGGCCAGCCTGGATGGCATGGCGGAGCGCACGATAACGGTGGGCTGCGTTTCCAAGGAATACCGGATGATCGGCTGGCGGGTCGGCTGGACGGTCGGCCCCGCCCCGATCATGGCGGACATCGGCCTTGTCAGCCTTACCAACGTCGTCTGCCAGGTCGGCATCGCAATGCCGGGTGCCGCGGCCGCCATCACCGCGAAAGACGACGGCATCGCCACTGCAACGGCAACCTGGAAAGCCCGCCGGGACATCATCCTGCAGGCACTGTCGGACCTGCCCGTCGTGCGCCCGGATGGCGGCTGGTCGCTGCTGATCGACACCGCCGGGCTCGGCTACTCCCCGGTGGAAGCCTCCCGGTTGCTGTTCGAAAAGGGGCGGATCGCGGCAACACCGATGACCGGCTGGGGCAGCGCGGACATCGCCGGACGCTACCTGCGTTTCGTCTTCGCCAACGAGCCGGTAGAAAGGCTCGGCGATATCCGCGAGCGGTTGCGCCTCGCCTGGCAGGTCTGACGGCACCGCGCCAGCCTCGACACCTCAGGAAAGCCCTGCCCGGGCTTTCTTCCACCCTCACGTTCTACCCCCGGTCCGCACCGGTTTCATCACCCCGCTTGTGCCCAAAGGCGCAACCTTCCTAGAAAGGACGAAAGACTTGACTACCCGCATCCCAACCCTGGCCGCCTGGCTGTTCCGGCTTGCTGCTCTCTGGATGCTGATCGGACTGGTGCTCGGCATCGTCATGGCGGCAAGCCATGACCACGCGCTCTCGCCGGTTCATGTGCACGCCAACCTTCTCGGCTGGGCAACCCTGGCCCTGACCGGGCTCCTCTACACGGTAATCCCGGCCATGGCGGACAACAGGTTTGCCCGCCTGCACTTCTGGCTTCATGCGCTTGGACTGCCGGTGATGATGGCGGCGCTGGCCGCCTATGCGCTTGGCCATACGGCGATGGAACCCGTCATCGCGGTTGGTGCGATCGCGGTCACCGCCGGGCTTGCCTTTTTCACGGTCAACCTGTTCCGGACGCTTTGACCGGACGGGTTTCACCCAACTCGCCCAAGTTCCGTGTCCGGGGCCCGCAGTGGCAACATTGCGGGCCATTTCCGTTTGCCGACGAACCGGCACACAATCGCCGGCCTGTCTTGACAGCGTCACACCTGGCCGCCCCTATATCACCAGTTGTGCCGGGGACGACTCGGCACCCCATCGGCAAACCGCAAGGAGACGGCGCATGAAGATCGGCAAGACCACGGTAACGGCAGCCTGCGCATTGGCCATCGCCTCGTCTGGCCTGCTGGCGCCACGCCTTGCGGATGCCTGCACCCGGGTGGTCTATCTCGGTGCCAGCGAGCAGGTGATCACCGCCCGCTCGATGGACTGGAAAACCGATGTCGGCACGAACCTCTGGCTGTTCCCGCGCGGCATGAAGCGCAACGGCGAGGCCGGTGAAAACTCCCTGGAATGGACCTCGAAATACGGCAGTGTCATTGCCTCCGGCTACGACATTTCAACGACCGACGGCATGAACGAAGCCGGGCTTGTCGCCAATGTGCTGTGGCTGGTGGAATCCGAGTATCCAGAATACGACAGCTCCAAACCCGGCCTGACGATCGCCGCCTGGGCGCAATATGTGCTCGACAATTTCGCGACCGTTGAAGAGGCCGTCCGCGCGCTGGAGGCCGAACCCTTCACCCTCTTCAGCGACAATGTTCCAGGCGAAGAACGCCTCGCCACCCTGCACCTGTCCCTGTCGGATGCAAGCGGCGACAGCGCCATCGTGGAATATATCGACGGCAAGCAGGTGATCCACCACAGCCGCGCCTACCAGGTGATGACCAACTCGCCGACCTTCGAAGAGCAGTTGGCCCTGAACCAGTACTGGAAGGAAATCGGCGGCACCGTCATGCTGCCGGGCACCAACCGTGCGGCGGACCGCTTTGCCCGCGCATCGTTCTATGTCGACGCCATCCCGAGAACCGAAAGCCCGGTCGAGACGATTGCCAGCGTCTTCGGCGTCATCCGCAATGTCTCCGTGCCGCTCGGCATCACCACGCCCGACCAGCCAAACATCTCCTCCACCCGCTGGCGCACCGTCGCCGACCAGAAGCGCAATCTCTACTTCTTCGAATCCGTGGTGACCCCGAACATCTTCTGGATCGATTTCAGCCAGGCCGACTTCTCGCCGGAAAGCGGCAAGGTCATGAAACTCGACCTTGGCCCCAACCAGACCAACATCTACTCCGGCATGGCCAACGCGCACTTCCAGGAAGCAGAACCGTTCCGGTTTCTGGGGCGGTAGGGCGCGGGAAGGGCGGCTTTGCGTCGCCAAGGCGGACTATCACTGGTTTTCGGTCCGATCTGCAAAGCCGCCGATCGTTACGCTACACACGAAGGTTCATAGAGGGCGGGAAGTGGACTTTTGCTGCGGACGGAACGAATGACCGGATTGGGCCGGATGCGGAATGGCAGCTTTCGTCGAGAGTGATCAAATTGCCGGCAACTGTTCGCGGTGTTATTCCGGTCGCCGATATAGCAAGGGTCTATTTTCTGTTTTTCGGTCTGCCATGATTTGCCGGTTTTTTCGGAACTTCTCGCAGGCCCGCTTCAGTCGCCGCTTCTGCTCAGTCCTCTGATCTGACTGAATGTTTGGGAAAAACTTTCGATAGGGACCTTTGTCGACTTCAGGTGCAAGCTTGTCCTCGTTAATCGCAAAGTACCAGACTTGCAAGACTTGCGCCTCAATCGGAAGCATACCGGCCAACGCCTGATAGTCATGCCACCCTTGCCAGATGACTGTGTCGTTCTGCACATCACTAAAGTGAGCTAGGAGCTCTGCATCTTCGCGAACAGTCTTTTTGTCCTGCGCGTAAAAGTGCTTAATTGCGTTCCAGTATTGATTACGCAAGCGAACGATTTTCCCGGGTTGCATATCTGGATTAAGTTTCAATACCAGCGCTGAGAGCACTTCAACATTCTCAACTTGGCCGACACCTTCCAGGAGTTCACAGGCACCGCATGCTAGAGCGTGAACTGATATTGGATCTCTGTCCCGGAGAAACAGATCGGTCGCCGCCCCGAGCTGCGCCCTAGCAATGTCAATCTTTAACTGATGAGCATCCATTTGCTGCCCCTTGTGATTGGCATCGTACGTTAGCTCCCAAGAGACACCAACAGGATACGCAAAATCCATCCCGATTCGATCACGGCATCTACGCAGACTTCACAAACTCGGTTGGTGATCGGCCGCTTTTAGGAAAACTCTGCGGTAAATCAAACGACCAAAATGGGGGCGCAAATCCGCCATTGAATTTATAGCTGTTGAATGACCACTCAGGGGCCGATTTGCATAAGGCGTGGCTTGTAGAATTATAGTTTCCAAATTCTGATATGAGCGCACCCGTTGCCTGCTAAGCGTCCAAACTAGAGAACGGCGGTATTTTCTGCGTATTAGGGATGCTGACGAAGCCCGGTACAGGTTAAAACCTTTGATGGTCCATCTTCCTGGCACCTACGAGCACCCATGTCTGATAGCCTTCGGGGAAGACAAGGCTTCTCCAGTCGTCGCATCCAGGTTGTTCGACTTCCTGTCCGGTACGGGCAATGTCGGTCGTCAGATCGCCGACAGGACTTGACGATGCTTTGGCGAATGCCAGGCCTCCCAAAGCGAACGTTTTGCCTAAAATCTGGCCGTTCATGGTTGGTTGTTTTCAGGGTTGGTTTCGGCTTCGAAGGCGACGAAGCCAACTTTCACGCAGAGCCACGCCGTAGGCCCCGAAATCAACGCCACCAAGACCAGCAGGAGCGGGCCTGACAGCATCAGGTACCCACCTATTGCCCACACCATCAGGAAGGCGAATACGAGGATCAGAGTGTCAATGAGTATGGTGGCGCACGCCACGCTGAAAAGACTGCTCGCGGTGATTACCCGGTGGCGGTCGACGAAATCTTCATCTTCGAATTTCAGGGACATGATCTTCAATCCAGATCCGGCCGCGCGCCTCGGCTGGCCGGAAAGACACCGTGGCGATCGCCTGGAGCGAGCTGAAGCACCAGAGCGGACGCTGTTCGGATCGCTGCTGATCGTATGCGTTCCACAACCGCTGGCAACTAGACTAAAAATATTTATTCGGCGACCGCCTTCGCCTCAAAAGCGCCGCGTTTGCTTCTCTGACCATCAGAAAATGGAGGAAATGTTCTTAAATTATCTTATGTATCGGAGCGATCTTGATAAGAAGACAAGCAATTCGCACCCACATATTAGAAAAAGTATGATTTTCGGATAAAAAAAATTAGGCCGTGCTTGAGGTCTACTTGTAATGTCAAAATTCGCGCCTTATCTGCGCTTCCGCGCGATCCAGGCGCACGCTGCACGGCAAACCAGCCTTGTTCCGTGCTCGGTGTCAGACATTGGCGCTGGCGGAACACAAATCATGAACCTGTTGCTGAGCGAGGTGATGGGTGAAGCGGTATGGATGTGGGGAGTCTTCCTCACGCTCGTGCTCGCTTTGCTGGCCTTCGACTTGGGCGTGCTCCATCGCCGCCCCCACGAGATAGGCACACGGGAAAGCCTCCTCCTTTCAGCGTTCTACATAAGCCTCGGATTGCTCTTCAGCCTATGGATCTGGCTGATGCTCGGTGCGCGTGAAGCCGCCATGTATCTAACGGGTTTCGTCGTCGAAAAGAGCCTTTCTCTCGACAACGTCTTCGTCATCGCCGTCATCTTTTCCTTCTTCGCGATCCCGAAGCAGTACCAGCACAGGGTCCTCATTTACGGGATCCTGGGTGTCATCGTGCTGCGAGGGCTGATGATTGGCGCAGGCACGGCAATCGTTTCCAGGTTCGAATGGGTCCTCTACCTGTTTGCGGCATTCCTCGTCTTTACCGGCGTGAAAATGCTGTTCAATTGCGAGCGCGAATATGACGTGGCCGCAAACCCGGTCCAGCGAATGCTGCGCAAATGGCTTCCTCTGACCGCAAGCCTTCATGGAGACCGGTTCTTTGTGCGGTCCGGTTCTCGGTTCCTGGCGACACCTCTGCTCCTGGCTCTGGTGACCGTTGAATTCACCGATCTGATTTTCGCGGTCGACTCAATCCCCGCCATCTTCTCGATCACCACGGACCCCTATATCGTCTACACATCCAACATCTTCGCGATCCTTGGTCTTCGGGCTCTCTATTTCGTTCTGGCCGTCATGATGGACCGGTTTACCTATCTGAAATACGCGCTGTCCCTGGTGTTGGTCTTTATCGGCAGCAAGATTTTTGTTGCCGATCTCTTCGACTGGGAGAAATTCCCGCCGTCTCTGTCACTTGCAATCACACTCCTCCTCATCTGCGGGGGCATGTTGATATCCCTGTTTGTACCGCGAGCGAGCACGCCGCAGCCGACTGTGATCGACCTGCCACCTCATCCCACAACCGGCATCTCAATTTGCCGGACTGTTCCGAAGGTGCCGCGGCGTTCGTGATCGGCGATAAAGAGGTCAATTCCCGAGATGTCAGACTTTCTTCTCTTCGTGGCCGTTGGTTTCGCCGCGCAGCTCATCGATGGCGCCATCGGCATGGCCTACGGCCTGGCGAGCACGGCCGTGCTCCTCGGACTCGGATTTCCACCGGTGACGGCCAGTGCTAGCGTGCACGCGGCAGAAGTGTTCACGACCGGGGCTTCAGCGCTTTCGCATTGGCGGTTTGGAAACGTGCGATGGAACATGGTCGCCCGGCTCGCCATCCCTGGTGCGATTGGCGGCTTTTGCGGCGCCATGGTCCTTTCCTTCACTGACGGCGACAAGGTGAGACCGGTCATCGCCATTTACCTCGCGATCATGGGTTTATGGATCGTGGCCAAAGCCGCGTTCCGCAAACAACGGCCACCCGCTGAGCCACGTATGCTGCCGGCGCTCGGTCTTGCCGGCGGATTCCTTGACTCGATCGGTGGAGGAGGGTGGGGACCCATCGTAACCTCGAGCCTGATCGGTCAGGGCGGCGCCGCGCGCACGGCGATCGGCTCGACGAACGCGAGCGAGTTTCTGGTTACGCTCGCAATCTCCGGCACCTTTGTGCTGACGGTCGGGCTGGAGCTTTGGCCGATCATCCTGGGTCTGATCGTCGGCGGTGTGCTCGCCGCGCCCCTGGCGGCGCTTGTCATCAAGCACATGCCCGATCGCCCGATGATGCTGATGGTCGGTGCTTTGATCCTGCTCCTGTCGGTGCGCGAGCTCGCGCAAATGATTGGGCTTTGAGGGGGGCAAGTAAGCGGTAGATGGCGTGTGCTGATTCTAAGCCGGATTCGCAGAATCTGGCAGACAATAGTCTTTGCAGAGGCACCGAATGGCGGCTTCAACGGGTTGCGTCGCAGCATTCTACAAGCGGGTGAATGACGGCAAAGGGCCGAAATTGCCAACGCATGCCGGACCAACGAATGTCAGCTAAACCCGTTCGAGGCACGTAAGCCGACCGTCCGCTCCTACCCCCAAATCTGCCAGTCGGCAATGCGTCCGTCGGTTTACCCTTTTACTGGAACCGCCTAATAAAATTTCCCCATCTTCCCTTACGTTAATTCTTGCATTGCCGCACACATGGGCTCACTATCCAGAGCAGTTACTTGTCATACAAAGCCCTGTGACGCGCCATTTCTTGTGCGTTTCAAAGCAAAAGAAAGATGTGCCTGCGGAAGGCATTCAAGGCGCGACAGTCGATCTGGAACCTGACGTATGCCAATTACCTTCGCACCTCGTATCGCCATGTTCGGCTTTGACGCCACGGCCTCGCCCAAATGGCAAATGGTGCCCAGGGGGTGGGAGCGCACGATTGTGGTGCGGGGGGCAGGTGCCCTTATTCCCGAATTGACCCCCAACGACATTGCCAGGGTCACCTATCGCCGTGTCGGCGCCGAACACCATCTGACGCTCAAGGGCCTCAAGGCCGGCAAGGGGTTTGTCCGCTTTGTGCCGAATGCCGGGTTTGCGGGGCCTGTTCCCAACAGCGACATTCTGGAAATCTCGGTCAAGACCGAGGTCAAGATCAACACGGCGTTTCACTATGTGAAGGACAACGCAGGCCACAAGACCAACCGCAACATGGGTGACCTCAACGCCCTGATACGGGGCGTCAACCGGTTGCTGGACACCCAGGCCAACGTGCGGATGTACAGAAAGAGCGCACGCACGATAACGGTTCCACAGAACCTGGGCGCCACGGTACGATTTTCCAGCCACCTGGCAGGCGTTGCGGCCGCCGAACATGAATGGGATGATGTCACGGCCTTTGCCGATGCTGCCGCGGATTTCAATGTCTTCTTCGTGTGGCAGTATGAGCAGGATGCGACGCCTGCGGTCAACAACACCCGGGCCGGAACTCTGGCCGCCGAGAAGAACTGCCTGATGCAAGATACGATCACCGGCTCGACCCATGCCGAAACCCTGGCACACGAGACCATACACCTGCGTGGCATCGGCCCGCACAGCGGAACCGCAACGCACCTGATCGCCAGTGGCGCGGTGCGGACGGGGCAGCTGATTTCGCGCGCCCAGGCCAACATCATCAATCCGTCGGGCACATGATGGTTCGACACCGCAACCTGGCCGGATGCATCGCAGGGGCGTTTCTGGTCACCTGGCTTGCAGGAAGCACTATGGCAGACGACATGAACCTTGAGGCAGAGATCGACACCGCGCTGGCCGGAGGCTCGCCGGAGGCTGTGGTGGAGGCAGGCCCGGCCGCCGTCGCCCCCCTGGCCGCGCGCCTCGCCGCGGCGAAGACCACCGGGGAAAAATCGGCCCTGGTGGATCTGCTGTCAGCCGTCGGTGGTGCAGACGCCCTGGCGCCCGTCTTGCCCTACATCGGTGATGCCGACCCGGACCTGCGCGCACGCGCCAGCGCCGCAGCGCTGAAAGTCGTGCTGGCCAATGGCCCACCGTCAGGCCCCGTCGCCGAGCAGCTTCAGACCGAAGTAACAGCCGCGCTGGAAGCGCCGGACGCGGAAGGCGGCGTGTTGCTGCTGGGGGCACTGGCACCCGGAGCGGAAGACGCGCTTGAAACTCACCTCTCCGGCACACGCCTGGTCAAGGCACAACCACAGGAGCCCACGGCCCCCGCAGCCCTGGCAGCCCGGCTGGCGCTTTCGGCCTTGGGGGACGATGAAGCGCGAACCAGCCTCCTGAGGCAAATCCCCGAGGCCGAGCCGGACAGTCTCGTCTTCATGCTGAAGGCCTTGCCCCTGATTGATGCGCCCGAAGTTCTGCATGCCCTGGCCGCAACCACCCTTTCCTCAGACGCCCCCGTCGCAGACGGTCTGCCAAGCGGAGCGGAACCCGCCCGGGAGGTGGCCGACGTCGCGGTCGAGGCGTTTGTCGCGCGCCTGAACCTCAGCCCTGGCTTCAAGGTGACGCCGGGTGCCATCTACACTGCAGACCAACGGGCCGAAGTTGAAAGGCTCATCACGGGCTCCATCCCGAACTAGACAAACCGGTCTTCCAACTTTCTTTTTTGCCCCTGATACTTCAGCCCAGGACAAATGACCGGATTTTACATTAACGAAAGGTCCCATCGGTAAACTGGAGAAAACCTTCCAGAGACGAGAAAGTGATGCCGTCTTCCAGTAACGCCGCTCTCGAAATTCTCAATCTTCACAAGCGTTTCAGCGAACCTGCGGTCAACGATCTCTCGTTGAAGGTGCGGGAAGGCGAATTCTACGCCTTGCTGGGCCCCAATGGTGCGGGCAAAACCACCACGCTGCGCATGGTCGCCGGCCTGCTTCAGGCCGATGCGGGGGCGGTCAGGGTCTGCGGCATCGATGCGTTTGCGGATCCGATTGCCGCCAAGCAGGTTCTGGCCTGGATTCCGGACGAACCCATGGTCTACGACAAGCTGACGCCGCTTGAATATCTCGAGTTCGTGGCAGGCCTCTGGAGCATGCAGCCGGACCTTGCAAGGTTCAAGGCCGACAGCCTTCTGGACGCCTTCGGGCTTGCCCCCCATGCCAATGAGCGCTGCGGCGGGTTCTCGAAAGGCATGCGCCAGAAGGTGGCGCTTGCCGGTGCCCTGATCCATGAACCGCGCCTGATCATCCTCGACGAACCGCTCACCGGCCTTGATGCAGGCTCTGCCCGCCAGGTGAAGAAGGTGCTGACCGGGCTTGTCGCGCAGGGCGTGTCGATCATCATGACGACCCATATCCTGGAGGTGGCGGAGCGCATGGCCGACCGGATCGGCATTATCGCCCGCGGACAGCTTGTTGCCGAAGGAACGCTGGAAGAGCTGCGCCAACGGGCAAGCGCCGGCGGCCATTCCCTGGAGGATATTTTCCTGGAAATCGTGGGCGGCGATGCCGGCGCACATGCGAACACGGCCGAACTCCTTGATGAGAAGGTGGCATGAGAGCGTTGGCGGCCCCTTCCGCCCTGTTGCGCTTCTCCCGCCATGAACTGCGGCTGGCATGGCGCGACTGGGCCTGGATGTTTTCAGGCTGGCGCAGCACGAGCCTGCGGCGCGCCCTGATCGGCATGAGCCTCTTCTACGCGGTCATGCACCTGATCGCCTATGCGGTGCTTTCTCCCCGCTTTGCCACCGGGTTTGTTCTCGACCAGACAGCACAGGCAGCGCTTTCGGTCACGGTGCTGCTCAGCTTCACCATGATGCTGTCACAGGCGATGGAGTCGGTAACACGTGCGTTCTACGCAAGGGATGACCTGGACCTGATCCTGTCTTCCCCCGCCCCCTCGCGTGACCTGTTTCTCGTGCGCATCGTCATGATGGCCTTGACGAGCTGGGCCATGTCGGCGCTGGTCATCTCACCGTTCCTCAACGTTGCGGTGGTGCTTGGTGGGAAGCACTGGCTGGCGGGATATGTGGTTCTTCTGGCGGTATCGCTGAACGCGACCGGGGCAGGCGTTTTGATCACGCTCGCGCTGTTCCGAACGGTGGGCGCGCAGCGCACGCGCTTCTACGCACAAATTCTGGCAGCGGTCGTTGGCGCGGCCTTCCTCATCGGGATGCAGGTGGTGGCGATCCTGTCCTTCGGGTCGATGTCGCGGTTTACGCTGTTCGACCCTGCCTTTCTGGCAAGCCATGCGCCGGGTGAGGGCTCGCCGTGGTGGTTCCTCGCCCACACGGTGGCCGGACAGACCAATGCCGTGTTCCTGTTCCTGGCGCTTTCCGTCGCGTTTTTTTCGGTCGGAGCCTGGCGCGGCGCGGTCCAGTTTCGCAGCATTGTCGTGCTCGCACTTGGCGTCACGGAAAAGACCCCGCGCGGCCGCGTTTCCGAGCGGACCTTTCGCAGTTATTCGCCGCTCGGCGCGCTCGTCCTGAAGGAACTCAAGCTCATCGCACGCGATCCCTGGCTGATTTCCCAGACGCTGATGCAGGTTCTCTATCTCATCCCGCCGGCGGTCATGCTCTGGGTCAGCTTTGGCGAGAAAACCGAGATTTCCGTGATCGTCGCGCCGGTTGTCGTCATGGCAGTTGGGCAGCTTGCCGGCGGCCTCGCCTGGCTGACCATCTCCGGTGAGGACGCGCCCGACCTGATTGCGACAGCCCCCATCTCTGCGTTCACACGCCTGTGGGCGAAAGTGCTGTCGGTGCTGACGATTATCGCAGCAATCGTGCTGCCGATCTCCCTGGGTCTGGCGCTCATATCGCTCTGGGGCGCTGCCATCACCGCCGCCGGCGCCATGACCGCGGCAGCAAGCGCAGTGCTTGTTCAACTCTGGTTCCGGGCGCAGGTAAAGCGCACAACCTTCCGGCGCCGTCAGGTCGCTTCCAAGGCCTCCACGCTTGCGGAGGCCGCCGCATCCATTGCCTGCGCGGCCGGCACGGCCCTCGTCGCGGCGGCAAGCCCGCTGGCGATCCTCCCGGTCTTCCTGCTCCTGAGTGTGCTTGGGATCTCCTGGAGCATCCGCCCGAAACACAGTGCAAGCGCCTGAGGGGCACCACACTTCAGGCAAGTGGCTGTTGACTGAAGCATCGCCAGCCAACCCGCCTATGGGGCGGTGCGAAGGGGCAAATCGACCGCCGGAACGACGCCCAAGCAAGTTCGCTCAAGGATCCTGCAAAGCTCTGCGGGTGCCGCATTCGGCAAGATATCGATGATAGAAATCCGTGTTCAGGTCGCTCGCCTGGCGTTGCAGTGAAGTCGTTTCGATAGCCTGGCCGGGCATGCCCATCCAGTCCAGCAGGAGCTGTGTTGCCGCACGGGGATCCCGGGCGAAGCGCTCATAGGCGGCATGGAACGGCACGATGCCGTTCTGTCTGAAATAGGCCAGCCAGCTTTCGCAGTCCTGCGAAATCCAGTTCACAAGCCTGTCGATGCTTTCAAAATCGTAGCTGGGCTCGGCGATACGCTCCTGCGCGGAAACCCATTGCTGGGTCTGGATGGCAATGTGAAGCGATACGGCCTGATAGTAGATGTCGCCCCGGAGATTGTAGACGTAGAGGCAGTCGCCGAAGAGCTCCTCCAGCCTCCTCACGCCGAGCTCCCGCAACAGGTCGAACTGATAATTGTGCAGCATCAGCGAGACCGGCAGACCGGAACCGGCGTCAAAATCCCGGATCGCCCGCACATAGCGCTTCAGCTCTTCTGCCGTTGCGGGCAGATCGTGAAACTCCGGCAGGAAGTGCCGGATCTTCTTGTCGAAATGCCCCTGCCCGAACCACTCGTAGCTTTGCCGGGTCACCTTCGACGCACTCAGCGTCGTTGCCAGCGCCGTGCTGCCCGTTCTCTGGGTGGACGCAAATACGATCGTGTCGCACGCAAGGCGGTGTGGGGCTGTCACAAAGGTACCTCGCCCGGGAGAAATGTTTGCAACCGCAAGCTTGGGCCGCCTGGATTTGCGGGTCAACAGGCGTTCCGACACATCGTCTTGATACGGCAGGCAGGCAAAACCGGAGGAGCCTTTTCCTCCTGCCTGCAAGAGACAGCGAGCCGATCACTGCCTCCCGCGTGCTCAGAAGCCGGACATGCAGTTTACTGAACCTGTCCTTAAGCAAATTCGCGTCTAGTCGGCAATGTGCATGCGCCGCGTTGCCGGAAACGGCAAAGGTTCGAGCGTGCGCAGAGCTTACCGCCGCGCGAGGGGCCGGTGTCCGCATATCAATATGCATTTGAGGTATTTTGAAATGAATTTCAGAGCTTTTGTCTCGGTGCTGGCCTTGCTGCCGGCAACAGGTGCGGCTGCCGCGCCGTTCAGCAACGGCGATTGGGAAGCCGCCAGGATCGGCAGCACCTGCCTTGTCTATAACAACGCCCCGGCGCGCGACACCTCCGGCTCATTGCAGTTCAGCTTCGACGTCAAAGGCTACAACGCGGATTTCACATACGAATATGCGCCCTACACCGAAAACGAAGAGGACCCCTGGGCCGAGACCGACCTGGTTGAAATCACCATCGACGGAGAAGATTCCTGGCTGGGAGGTGAGATGTTTCCCGTCGGATTGCAGGACCCTTACCAGATCTCGATGACGTCCGGCTTCGTGAAGGACATGGCCGCCGCGGTGGCAGATGCGCAGACAACGATCGACATTTCCGTCGAGCGCGAAAGCCTAGGCGAAACATGGCTCTACGGCCGCTTCTCGCCGGCCGGCTTCAGCGAGAGCCTCGCCAAGGCTGCCGAGATGTGCGACTTCGACCCGGCCAATTTGCCGGAATCCTGATCAAGCGTCGGCCACGCACCCGTCACGGGCGCTTGTTTCCTCAAGTGCCCGGACCATGCTCGAACCCGCCCAACAGAACGCCGTCACACCGGGCTGCGGCAATCCTGTCTTTCTTAAGCGGGGCATAAAGATCGGACTCATACCAGGCTCGGGCAGTCTGGCTGTCGGGAAACTCGATCAGCACCGGGATATTTGGCGTCCAGTCACCTTCCAGAACGCTATCCATGTCGCCGAGAACACGGTAGCGCCCGCCAAAGTGTTCCACGGTTTCAAAGACCTTGGCGCGATAGGCACCCAGGCGTTCCGGATCGTGGATTTCCCTTACGTCGAAAAACACGAATGCTGTCATGGCGAAGTGTCCTTCCGTTGATTTCTTACCTGCGGCTGGAAATGCTAAACTCGGACATGTCCCGGCTCCATGCTCCACCGTCCGCAAGTTCTGCCCCCGCATCCGCGCGGGAAACGGCAACCCCTGCCGGGTCTGGACCGGCACAGGATCCACTCGCCGACGTTCTGAACCTCGTGCGCCTGACCGGTGCGCTGATGTTCCTGGTGGATGCCAGCGACCCCTGGTGCGTCGATATTCCCCACACGAATGCCTACCGCGCGATCCTTGCAGATCCCGGGCAGCACGTGCTGTCCTATCATGTCGTCCTGGAAGGCTCAGGCCTGGCCTCCATACCGGGCGAGGCGCCCATCCGGTTCAACCGGGGTGACGTTCTCGTCTTCCCGCAGGGCGATGGGTACCGGATGGAAAGCGCAGCTGGAACGCCTCCCGAGTTCAGTGCGGACGAGGTTGTCGACTTTTTCGAAAACCTTGCCGCCGGACGCTTGCCGAGCATCGTTCCGGAAGGCGGTGGCGGAGACCCGCGGGCCTTGTTCCTGTGCGGGTTCCTCTCCTGCGACGCAAGACCCTTCAACCCGCTGCTTGCAAGGCTCGAACGCCGACTTCTTGTCTCGCCATCCGAAAGGACTGATGACAGTCTGCAAAGGCTGATCGACATAGCCCGGACAGAAATACAGTCAGACCAGCCTGGCAGCCGCAGTGTACGCCTGCATCTGTGCGAACTGATCTTCATCGAAACGCTTCGCCGCCATGTGCTGTCGCAGGCCCCGGCGAGCGAAGGCTGGCTCGGCGCCCTCACCGACCCGGTCGCCGGTGCCGCGATTACCGCCATACACGCCGACCCGGCATCGGACTGGACGCTGGAACGCCTTGCCCGGCAGATCAACACCTCCCGTACGGTGCTGACCGAACGGTTTGCCGGAAAAATGGGCCAGGGACCGATGCAATATGTGACGTCGTGGCGCCTGCAGCTCGCGGCGCGCCAATTGCGGGACAGCAGGTCTACAATTGCGGAAATCGCCTGGAGCGTGGGCTACCGGTCGGAAGCGGCGTTTTCCCGTGCGTTCAAGAAGATGGCGGGCATGTCACCCGGAGCCTGGCGGCGGATTGGCTGATCCTGCGGACATGGCTCACCGGGCGAATAAGGCGAACCAACCTCGCATCAAAGCGAGCGTCTAAACCTCGCCGCTGACCACCAGCTGCATGCGGTCGGCCGCCACGCGGGCGCGGGTGTATTGCAGGGGCTTGCCGGTCATGTCCAGGTTGACGCTTTCCATCACCATCACCGGCTGGCCCAGCGCCAGACCAAGCTGCTGGGCATCGCGGTTTTCCACCAGCTCGGCCGTGATGCGCGTTTCCTTGCGACGGTAGTCGGAAATGCCGGCGCGTTGCAAAGCCGCGGTGATTGATCCGGTGTCGGCATAATCAGCGACGAAATTGGGCACGCGGGACTGTTCGAACCAGCTTGTGGCCGCGATCATCGGCACACCGTCGGCAACGCGCAGGGTTTCCACGCGAATGAGCAGCGTTCCGAGCGGCACGCCAAGCTGATGCGCCAGAAGGGCGTCGGCTTCCTCGACAGCCGAGCCGATCAACCGGCCGGACGGTGCCCGAAGTTGGCCGGAAACGATTTCCGAAAAGCGCGTGCGTGGCCCGATGGGATAGCTGAGCGGGGCTGAGGCAACAAAGGTGCCACGGCCCTGGTCGGCCCGCAGAATACCATCCGACGTCAGCGCGGCGATTGCCCGGCGCACCGTGTGGCGGTTGACGCCGAACCGGCTTGCAAGCTCGGATTCCGGAGGCAGGCGGCTGCCTTTTTCAAAGGCCCCGCTCACGATTTCCGCCTTCAGCGTTTCCATGATCTGGCGCCACACCGCAATTCCGGCGCTGCGGTCGAGAGTGCTGTTCGTCGTCATGAGCCCGTCATCAAATTTCGGTACCAAAGAGTCAACCGGATTATTTGTCTAGACAAATAGACAAATCAAGTCTAGGACAAGGGCGTTTTCGAACGCCTTCCGAAGAACCGCCCAACCCAAAAGGCGCGCTTCATGACAGACATTACCTCTTCCGCCTCCCCAGACACCCAACCCGGCGCAGCCGTGAGCGCCCGCCAGAAGGTGATCGCGACACTGGCCGCAGCCTCCGCCGAGGCCGTCGCGGAAAAATTCAGCGCACTCCCGCCGCAAAGCTACGAGCTGGTGCGCCAGCCCGAAACCGGCCTTGTGATGGTGCGCGGCCGCATGGGCGGCACCGGCAGTCCGTTCAACCTGGGTGAGGTCACCGTCACCCGCTGCGTGGTTCGCCTGGAAACCGGTGAAACCGGCAATGCCTACAGCCTTGGCCGCAATAAGCAGAAAGCGCTGCAGTCCGCCGTGATCGACGCCCTGTGGCAACGCCCTGCAATGCAGGAGCGCATCGAGACGGACATCATCGCGCCGCTGGCCGAAGCCCAGGCAGGAACGCAGGAAACCGTTCGCGAGGAAACCGAGGCCACCAAGGTCAACTTCTTCACCATGGTGCGGGGAGACAACTGATGACCGCAGCACAACAGACCGCCGCCGCCCCGCTGGCCGCAGGATTTCAGGACCCGGTTCACGATGCGCAGGGCTGCTTTCGCGCGATCATGAATGCCATGGCCCGGCCGGGTACGCGGCAGGCGATTTCCGCCGGCAATCTGAAGCCGCCCGCACCGCTGACGCAGGTGGCCGCCGCCATTGCCCTGACCCTGTTCGACTACGACACGCCGATCTGGCTCGACAAGCCTCTGATGACGTCGGACGCCGTGAAGACCTTTCTGCGCTTCCACACCGGCTGCCCGATCGTCACCGAACCGGTGGAAGCGGCCTTTGCGCTGGTCAGTGCACCGGTGAGCATGATCCCGCTGGCAAGTTTCAACCAGGGATCCGCCGAATATCCGGACCGATCGACAACGGTGATCCTGACCGGTCAGGACTTCGGGTCCCATCCGGCCGTCTCCTTTAGCGGCCCGGGCATCAAGGACACCGTTTCCTTTGGCACCGGTCCGGTTCCGCCAGTGTTCTGGGACCAGGTGGTTGCCAACAACCGCCAGTTTCCACGGGGTATCGATCTGGTTTTTGCCGGACAGGAAGCGCTGTCTGCCCTGCCCCGTTCCACCCGCATCCTCAAAGCGGAGGTCTGATCCATGTATGTAGCCGTAAAGGGTGGTGAAAAGGCCATCCGCAACGCCCACAAGCTCATGGCCAAGCGCCGCCGGGGCGACACCTCCGTTCCCTCGCTGACGCTGGAGCAGATCGCCCAGCAGCTGTCCCATGCTGTCGCCCGTGTCATGGGCGAAGGCTCGCTCTATGACGAGATGCTGGCCGCACTTGCCATCAAGCAGGCGCGCGGAGACCTGATCGAAGCCGCGTTTCTGATGCGTGCCTACCGCACGACCCTGCCACGGTTCGGCTACAGCCAGCCGATTGACACCGCGAAGATGCTGGTGGAACGGCGCGTTTCAGCCACTTACAAGGACCTGCCGGGCGGCCAGGTGCTGGGCCCGACCTTCGACTACAGCCACCGCCTTCTGGATTTCGCGTTGGCCGCCGAAGAGGACGGTCTCGAAAAGCCTGTCGAAACAGCTGCCGCTGAAGAAGGCAGCATGCCGCGCGTCACCGACCTGCTTGGCGACGAAGGCCTGATGGAGCCGGACCCGGTAACCGACGAGGACGCGCCCGTCGGCGACCTGACCCGCGAGCCCCTGTCCTTCCCGGCCGACCGGGACTTGCGCCTGCAGAACCTTGCCCGTGGCGACGAAGGCTTCCTGCTGGCATTGGCCTATTCCACCCAGCGCGGCTATGGCCGCACACACCCTTTCGCCGGCGAAATCCGCTACGGCGAGGTCGAGGTGGAATTCTTCGCTGAGGAACTCGGCTTTGCCGTGACGCTCGGCGCCATCAAGGTAACCGAGTGCCAGATGGTCAACCAGTTCAAGGGTTCGGCAAAGACCGCCCCGACCTTCACCCGGGGGTACGGCCTCGTGTTCGGGCAAGTGGAGAGAAAGGCCATGTCCATGGCCATGGTCGACCGTTCCATGCGGTGGCAGGAACTGGGCGAGGAACAGTCCGCCCCGGCTCAGGATGTCGAATTCGTCCTGTCCCATTCAGACAACATCCAGGCGACCGGTTTCGTCGAACACCTGAAGCTGCCGCATTACGTCGATTTCCAGGCCGAACTCGATCTGGTGCGCCGGATGCGCGGCGAATGGTTCGAGAAACGACGCCAGGAAGAAGAAGAGGGCAACACCGCCCAGGAGGCGGCGGAATGAGCAGCGGACTCAGTCATATGACGTTCATCGTCAGTGATCTCGACAGGATGACGAACCTGCTGACGACGGTGCTCGAAGCTCGGGAAGTCTACTCCAGTGAAGAGGCTACCTTTTCCCTCTCCCAGGAAAAGTTCTTTCTGGTCGGCGACGTCTGGATCGCGATCATGCAGGGCGATGCCCTGAACGAACGCACCTACAATCACGTGGCTTTCAAGATCGAAGAGGAAGACTTCGACACGAAGCTGGCAGCCGTCGAGCGCCTTGGCCTGGAAGTCAAACCACCGCGCGCCCGCGTCGAAGGTGAAGGCAGGTCCATCTACTTCTACGACAACGACAATCACCTGTTCGAGCTGCACACCGGAACGCTGGACATGCGCCTCGACCACTATCGCCGGATACTCAGGGAACGGAGTGCTGCGCAATGAACGACACGGCTCAGATTTTCGAACAGGGCGAATACAACTTCGCCTATCTGGACGAGCAGACCAAGCGCATGATCCGCCGGGCAATCCTGAAGGGCATCGCGATACCGGGTTACCAGGTGCCTTTCGCCTCGCGCGAAATGCCGATGCCCTATGGCTGGGGCACCGGCGGGGTGCAGGTCACAGCGGCAATTCTGGGCAAGGACGATTGCCTGAAGATGATCGACCAGGGCTCCGACGACACCACCAATGCGGTTTCCCTGCGCGGTTTCTTTGAAAAGACCGCCGGCGTGCGCACGACCTACGAGACGTCGGAGGCAAGCGTCATCCAGACCCGCCACCGGATTCCGGAAAAGGCCCTGCGCGAAGACCAGATCATCGTCTTCCAGGTCCCGATTCCCGAGCCCCTGCGTTTCCTGGAGCCACGCGAAACCGAGACCCGGAAGATGCATGCGCTCGAGGATTACGGCCTCATGCATGTGAAGCTTTACGAGGACATCGCCAAGAACGGCCATATCGCCACTACCTACGCCTATCCGGTGAAGGTCAACGACCGCTACGTGATGGATCCGTCGCCGACGCCGAAGTTCGACAACCCGAAGATCGACCAGATGGCAGCGCTTCAGCTTTACGGTGCCGGACGTGAGAAACGCATCTACGCCATTCCGCCCTACACCAAGGTGAAGAGCCTCGACTTCGAGGACTATCCTTTCGAGGTGCAGAAGTTCGACAAGCCCTGCGGCCTGTGCGGTGCGGAGAATGTCTATCTCGACGAGGTGATCCTGGATGACAAGGGCGGGCGCATGTTCGTCTGCTCCGACAGCGACTATTGCGAGGAACGGCGCGCGGACGGCCATCTCGGTCCGATGGCGGCCGATCCGGCGGCACACCAGTTCGGCGCCACCCAGGCAGAGGAGACCGCCCGATGAACGCCTTTCCCTCCGCCGACCCGCTGCTGCAGGTTCATAACGTCACCCGCTATTATGGCGACCGCATCGGCTGCGCCGATGTCTCCTTCGATCTCTGGCCCGGTGAGGTGCTTGCCATCGTCGGCGAAAGCGGATCCGGCAAGACCACGTTGCTCAACTGCCTGTCGACACGTCTCGCGCCGACGGCGGGAGCCATCGAATACCGCATGCGCGACGGCACCATGCGCAACCTCTATCAGCTGACCGAGGCCGAGCGCCGCCTGCTGATGCGCACCGACTGGGGGTTCGTGCACCAGAATGCTGCGGACGGGCTGCGCATGAACGTTTCCGCAGGCGCCAACGTCGGCGAAAGGCTGATGGCGGTTGGCGAGCGCCACTACGGCAACATCCGCTCCACCGCCGACGACTGGCTGGGACGGGTGGAAATCGACAGCGACCGGATCGATGACGATCCGCGCTCCTTCTCCGGCGGCATGCGCCAGCGCCTGCAGATCGCTCGCAACCTCGTCACGAGACCACGGCTGGTCTTCATGGACGAGCCGACCGGCGGTCTGGACGTCTCCGTGCAGGCACGTCTTCTCGACCTCTTGCGCCGTCTTGTGGCCGATCTCGGACTTTCCGTGGTCATCGTCACCCACGACCTTGCGGTCGCCCGGCTGCTGTCGCACCGGATCATGGTGATGCGCCACGGCAACGTCATCGAAAGCGGCTTGACGGACCAGGTTCTCGACGATCCGCGCGAGCCCTATACCCAGCTGCTTGTTTCTTCCATTCTCCAGGTATGAGGACCGAAATGCCCGTACGCCTCTATCTCAACAACGTCGGCAAGTCCTTCACCATGCACCTGCAGGGCGGAACCGTCATTCCCGTGGTCGAGAAGGTCGAATTCTCGGTAAATTCCGGCGAATGTGTCGTCCTTGGCGGCCCCTCCGGTGCTGGCAAGAGCTCGATCCTCAAGATGATCTACGGCAACTACCGCTGTGACGAGGGTCAGATCCTGGTGACGGTTGGCGATGAAATCGTCAACATTGCCGGGGCCGAGCCGCGCAAGGTCCTGCGCCTGCGTGAAGACACGATCGGCTATGTCAGCCAGTTCCTGCGCACCATCCCGCGTGTTTCGGCCGAAGACGTCGTCGCCGAGCCGCTTATCGCCCAGGGCACCAGCGAGGCAGAGGGCGTCGACAAGGCCCGCTCCCTGCTGTCGCGGCTGAATGTGCCCGAGCGCCTCTGGACCCTGCCACCCGCCACGTTCTCCGGCGGCGAGCAGCAGCGCGTGAACATCGCGAGGGGATTCATTGCCCATTATCCGATCCTGCTGCTGGATGAGCCTACCGCCTCTCTCGACGCTGCCAACCGGGCCGTGGTCGTGCGTCTGGTGGAAGAAAAGAAAACCCAGGGCGTTGCAATGGTGGGCATTCTTCACGACCAGGACGTCCGGGAACAGATCGCCGACCGTATCATCGACGTGACCGGTTTCAGCGCGGAGGCAGCCGCCTGAGCCACGAGATGAGGAAAGGCTTGCAGACGGGCGGAAACTGTCACAGAAAAGTCACCGCCCGCCTTTAGGTCACTCCCTCAGAAAGTTGAAGGATGTGGCCCTGCCACATCCCGGCCAAACCACATTTCAAAATCGCGATTTTCTTCATGCGCTACGCCCTCTATTTCGCCGCCGATGCCGACGACCGCCTGATGCAGCTCGGAAATTCCTGGCTCGGGCGCGATCCCTTTTCCGGCACGGCCCTTCCGCAACCGGAGCTGCCCGGCATGACATCGGCACGTTTCCAGGAGTTGACGACCGACCCCCGGCGCTATGGATTTCACGGGACTTTGAAAGCCCCGTTTTCCCTTGCAGCCGATCAGACCGAGGCAGACCTGCTGGACGCCTGCGCAGCATTTGCTGCAGAAATCGCCCCTTATGAGATAGAAGCGCTCGGCGTGAACAGGCTTGGCCGTTTTCTGGCACTGACCCCTGAGGCAGAAGAGCCGGCCCTGCGCGCCTTCGCCGGCCTGTGCGTGCGTCGCTTCGAGCCGTTCCGCGCACCACTGTCCGAGGCGGATCTTGAGCGCCGCCGCAAGAGCGGACTGTCGGAAAGGCATGACACCTATCTCGTCAGGTGGGGCTATCCCTATATCTTCGATGAATTCCGCTTCCACCTGACCCTTTCCAACAAACTGGAAGACGACACCGATATGGAGCGGATGGCAAATGCCGCCCAGGACCACTTTGCGGATGTCATCGGCAAGAAGCGGCTGTGCCGCCACGTTGCGCTCTACACCGAAGCCGAACGCGGCGCGCCTTTCCAGGTCCATACCGTCTTTCAGCTGACCGGCAGCGTCGCTCCCGCCGACGCGCTCAGCCAGGCCGAGCGTCTTTCCCAAGAGGAATCTGCATGAGCAAGCATCCCAAAGTCTTCAAGAATGCCAGTCTGGTTCTCGCAGGCGAAGTGTTCGACGGTTCCCTGACGGTCGATGATGCTGGTCTGATTTCCGGCATCGGGTCACCGACCGAGGTCGACGGGCATGATTGCGAAGGCGACTACCTGCTGCCAGGCCTGGTCGAACTGCATACCGACCACCTCGAAACCCACTATGCGCCGCGTCCCAAGGTGCGCTGGAGCCCGGTTTCCGCCGTGCAGGCCCACGACGCCCAGATCGCATGTTCCGGCATCACCACCGTGTTCGATGCGCTGCGCGTCGGCATGGATGAAGACGCGGACCTTGGCTATTCGGATATGCGCGCGCTTGCGGATGCCATTGAAACCGGTCAGCGGGAAAACCGCCTGCGCGCCGACCATTTCATCCACCTGCGCTGCGAAGTGTCTGCACCCGACGTGCTCAGCGCCTTCAAGGTGTTCGAGGACGACGACAGCATCCGCCTGATCTCGCTGATGGACCACACACCCGGCCAGCGCCAGTTCGTGTCGATGGATGCCTACAAGATCTACTATCAGGGCAAGAAGGGCTTCACCGACGCCCAGATGGACGACTTCATCCGCAAGCGCCAGGCGCGCGCCAGCAGTCTTGCCCCTGAAAACCGCAAGCATCTCTCGGCCATCGCCCAATCGCGCGGCATCGCCATCGCCAGCCACGACGACGCCACCACTGCCCATGTGGACGAGGCGATTTCACTGCAGACGAAAATCGCCGAGTTTCCAACCACGCTGGAAGCCGCCAAGGCTTCGCACGAAGCCGGTATGGCTGTTCTGATGGGGGCGCCGAACGTCGTGCGCGGCGGATCCCATTCCGGTAATATCTCGGCGAAGGCGCTTGCCGAAGCGGGCGTTCTGGATGTGCTCTCCTCGGACTATGTGCCGATTTCGCTGCTGCAGGCTGCGTTCCAGCTGGCTGCGGAGGTCGAGGCGATTGCCCTGCCACAGGCAGTCGCCATGGTCACGGCGACGCCCGCGAAGGCCATTGGCCTGCAAGACCGCGGCACCCTGGAACCCGGCCTCAGGGCCGATCTCATCCAGGTGAAAATGGTTGGTGACATCCCGATCGTGCGCGGTGTCTGGCGCGAGGGCAAACGGGTTGCCTGAGGCTGCGTCAGACATGACAGAAAAACTCGGCCCCGGCCGCATGGTGCTCGTGGTTGGGCCGAGCGGAGCCGGCAAGGACACATTGATGGCCGCACTCAAGGCCCGTCTGGCGGGCCGGACGGACGTCAGCTTCGCCCGGAGAGCGATCACCCGACAGGCCGATGTCGAGGCCGAGGATCACGACACGCTTTCGCGCGCCGAATTCGATCAGCTGAAAGCTGCCGGAAAGATTGCCCTGTGCTGGGAGGCCCACGGGCTCGGCTACGTCATCCCGCAAAGCTACGACCGGGCAATCGAAGCGGGCGCAACCGTGATTGCCAATGGCTCGCGCAAGGTGTTGAAGCACGCAGAGGACAAGTACCGAAACGCCAGCGTTCTGCTGATCACCGCGCCAGTCGAAGTCCTTGCCGAACGCCTCGCCGCACGTGGCCGCGAAAGCAGACAGGAAATAGAGGAACGGCTGCGCCGTGCCGACCTTGAACCGGAAAACGTCGCCAATCTGATCCGCATTGAAAACACCGGCACGGTGGAGGATGCGGTCGACAGGATGGTCGCCGCACTCGGCCTTTGACCTCAACCGTACCCGTCTCTAATCCGCAAACGCGCTCTGAACGGCCTGACTGAAAATCAGGGCCCTGGCATCCAGTGCGTCCTGATGATCACCGTCGAACGCGTGAACCATGGTGCGGAACTGTTTTGCTTCTTCGCCCAGTTCGGGCTCCCCGACCGCCCGGCGGAGATGGATCAGGGCGTGTTCGTGCCTGACCACAAGGTCTGCCAGATGGAGGGCGGAACCGATCATGTAGGCCCGATACTGCAGGCGTTTGACATGATCGAGCCTGTGAACATCCGGTTCCTGCAAAAGCTGCCAGAATCCGATGACATTCCTGCAAGCGGTGCGCATCAGGCGACCGCATTTCTCTTCGTCTGACCGGGACATGCTTGCCTCGCAAGATTCGCCTCGACCACTCAAGCGTAGCGCTACACCCGGAAACTGCAATGAACCAGAAGAGTCATGATGCGTCATTACACGCCCAGATTCATTGATTTCGAAATTATTGTTCTTGGACAAAGACTTGTGCGGTGGACTGCGGCCGGAAAAACTTCATTTCGAGGCCAGAAAATACAACCATAGGGTAGAACTTTGGTTCACATCCGGGTCAACGGGCATCCGCAGCGATCGCCTGGTTGATTTTCAAACCCGCATTAACGGCGTGATAGATCGGGAAAGGTGTGCGCTGTGACAGGTCAATGTCCCGCCTCAGCCACGCCTGCTCTTCCAGAACACCAAGGGACTTCGACAGGGCCCGGTCCGTCACCGGACCGAGGTCTGACTTGATCGCCGAAAACCGGCTTGGCGCCCCGGTTACTGCCAGGATAGGCACCGTCCAGCTGCGTCGCAGTACCGAAAAGGCATCCTCGTTCGGAACGATCTCCTCGATCCGGCTCGCCATGGCAGCAACAACCTTGCTTTTGTCCGTCAGCCGAAACTCGGGCCGCAGGGGATGGCCGTGGCCGGGGTTCCGCTCCAGCAGTCCAAGCTGGAACAGATGTTCAAGGCTTGCTGCAAAAGAACTGCGACTCGCCCCTGTCGCCGCGATCAACGGGGCTTGCCGACCGGAAACACCTGCATGCAACTGAGCCAGAATTTTCAGCGACCAGGCTTTGGATGTGAGGTTGACAAGAAGCTGCATATTCATATTTTATAGCTACTATACTTTTGATACATAGGAAAGTCTCATGCCTGTCGTTTCTCTGGATAATACGATCACTCTCGCCCTCTCCGTTCGCGACAGGCATGCAAGTGCCGACTGGTACGCGCAAAAACTCGGATTCGAGTTGCTCTATCATATGGACGAAGCTGGCTGGAGCGAGCTGACAACCCGAACCGAAGGCGTAACCCTGGGACTGGGCGAACAATCCGAACCGACGCCCGGAAACACGGTTCCCGTCTTCGGCGTGGCCGATATCGCAGGTGCCCGCAGTGCGCTGGAAGAGGCCGGTGTCAAATTCGACGGAGCGACGGAGACCATCGAAGGCATGGTCAGCACCGCAACCTTCTACGATCCCGATGGCAACGCCCTCATGCTTGCTCAGGACCTGTCCAAATAGGCGGCTCACAAGGAACAGCCCCCCGAAGAACATCGGCACATCCGGTCGGACGACCGACCGGATACTGTCTGCAGCGGGTTTCGCAAACATCCAAGGCACGAATTTACGATCTGACAGGCAGCAGGCGACAGAAATACGTCATGCTTCCCAGAGGAAGCAGGAGAATGACGCAAAGGAATAGTCGACACAAAATCTTTGCATTGCCAGAATAGTCGACTACTCTCTTATTCTTGATCTCATTCTGAAAATCGAGTTCTGCGGCATGCCTGCGACATTGTTTGAAAAGTACGGCGGCTTCGGGTCGGTGAGCCGCATCGTAATGACCTTTTACGACAAGGTTCTCGATTCCGACGAGATCGGTGACTTTTTCGACGACGTCGACATGACCCGCCTGATCGATCATCAGACCAAGTTTATCTCCTATCTGTTGGGCGGGCCGGTCAGCTATTCGGAAGAGCGGCTGAGACGAACCCATGCCACCCTTGACCTGAAAAACGAGGACTTTGACGAAGTTGCACGTCTCCTGCGCGAGACGCTGGTGGAACACAAGTTCGACCCTGCAGACATCAAGTCCGTGATGTCGGCAATCGAAGCGCGACGTTCCGCCATTCTTTCGACCGGTGCGACATGAGCATCACCGCCATCAACCAGCAGCTCTTGCGCGCGATCGGGGTTGGCATTGCCGTCGTCAACAGCAAGGACCTCCAGTTCCTGTTCCAGAACGCTCCGTTTTCCGATTGGTTCGGCAAGCCGGAAGCCGTCACCACGCTTGCCGATCTGCTGCCGGATATCGACATCGAACAGCTTCGCGAAACAATCAAAGACCAGGGACGCTTTTCCGGAGAAGTCTCCGTCAAGCTCAAGCGCCGGACCCTGGTCATCGCCCTGACCGTTTCGCCAGCTGAAGAGCAGGACTTCCTCGTCGTTGAGTGCCAGAACATCACGCGGATCCGCGAACTGGAGTCGATGATCGACAGTTATTCCTCCATGGTAGAGCGGAATACGCGGGAACTGGAACGCGAGAAGGAACGTGTCGAGCGCCTGCTGCTCAACCTGATGCCGCGTTCGGTCTACGAGGAGTTCAAGACCTTCGGCGTCGTCACGCCGCAGCTTTACGAGAGCGTTTCCGTGGTCATGCTCGACTTCGTGGACTTCACGAAATTCTCCGCAGAGCACGACCCGACGGTGACGCTTGGAGAGCTGAACGACATCTTTACCGCATTCGACCGTATCGCCGAGCAATTCGGCTGTGAGCGCATCAAGACCATCGGCGATGCCTATCTTGCCGTTTCAGGCATGCCCGAGCCCTCACCGGATCACATGCGCGCTGTTGTCAACTGCGCCGTGCGCTTCATTCGTTACCTGGAGCGTCGGAACCAGAGCCATCAACACAAGTGGCGGGCGCGTGTCGGACTGGGTACGGGATCGGCAGTCGGTTCCGTCGTCGGAATCCAGAAGTACGTTTATGACGTCTTCGGCTCGGCAGTGAACCTTGCTGCACGACTGCAGGAATTCGCCAATCCCATGTGCGTCGTTGCGCCGGATGCCATGAAGGAATTCCTGGTAGACGAGTTTCACCTGGAAGACCTTGGCAAACGCGAGATCCGCAGCTTTGGAGAAATGCGGCTGATGCGGGTCAGCCCCGGTGTCGAACTGGCCCATCGGGCGCGGCAGTTCTGACCGGACAACAGGTCCGCTGCCAGGCCACTCGCACACCTGAACGAAACCCGCCCGCTCAGTCCCACGGCAAAAGCAAAGGTGCAGCCCCCGAACGCAGCACCTTTGCGCCAATGTGCCGTCAGTTCTTGTTTTTCTTCTTGTTCCCGAAAACGTTGCCCAAAAGGCCGGAAGGCAGACCGAAACCTTCTTCTACCGCTTTCAGAACTTCCTCGTCATCGACCTCGCCGTCCAGAACCTTCTGAACGTCGATCTGGGTCTTGCCGCCGGTCGCCTGGTTGATGACCTTGTTGGCCTGGTCAACCAGCTCCTGGGACGGTTCCTTCTTTCCCTGAAGAATGGAGATCAGCTCACCACCTGTCTGCTGCAGTTGCTTGTAGGCTGCCTCCGGGTTTTCCAGAATACCCTTGATGTCCGGATAGATCCGCGGATCGTTCCACGGACCTTCGATCACTATGGGCACACCTAGGCCGGCCAACTTCTTGTCTTCGCCCTTCCGCCGAGGCTGCGGGGCCTGGCCTTCCAGCGTCGGCACGATCTTCGGCTCTACACGCCAGGAAAGTCGCTGCGCCGGCATGTCCGTCGTGCCCTTGCCGGTCATGCGAACCAGCGGCCCGATCAGCGACAGATCGTCGGTCTTGGCAATGCCGTTCTGGATCTGGAACGTTGACCCGAGCGAGCTGAAATCGGTCTTGGCCGACGGATTGGCCTGCCACCCGAGCAACGTCTCCACCGACAGGCCACGCACCATCTGCGGCACGTTGATACCCTTGATCGCGCCGTCGGCGAACGTGTAGTTGGCTGTCCCGTTCAGGGCCTGCACCAATGCCTGTTCGCTGCCGCCTTTGGAGGTAACATCCAGGTTGATGTTGGCCTTGCCTTCGATCCAGCTGAAATCGGCTGCATCGCGCAGCAACGGATAGGCATTGAGGTTGGCGAGAGCAAATTTCGCGGCAACTTGAGGTGTTGCGGACGCCCCGTTGAGCGTAACCGTACCGGTGCCGGAGCCGCCGTAAAGTGCCAGCTTTTCCAGGTTCGCAGTCAGCACACCGTTCTTGATGGTGGTCGACAGGGCGCTCTGGTCGATCTTGATCTTGTCCCAGCGGATTTCGCTGGTGGTCAGCTTGAAGTCCGCGTCGATCGCATTGAGACCGGAGAAATCTATCGGCTCTGTACTCCAGCCACCTGCCCCACCGCGTTTGCCGCCGCCAGCCGACGAATTTCCGGACGCCTGGCCAGAACCGCCAGAACCGCCGCCACCGCCGCTGCCTGTACCCGAAGACGATGCGCCGCCGAGATAGGGGTCGAGCACAAGTTCCCGCAGATCCAGCCGCGCCGTAACGCTTGGCTTGCCACCAAGGACGATCCGTCCGTTGGCTTCACCCGACGTATCGTCCAGCGTGAACCGTGTTTCCTCGAATGAAATCGTCTCGCCTGCAACGCCGAAGATACCCGAAGCCTTGAAGCGCTTCAGACCGCCACCGCTGCCAAGCGGTTTGCCGAGCCACGCCATGAGCCCGCGCAGGTCGGCAGTATCGACGCTGACCGCACCATCAAGCGCACCGTCGCGCGAAGCCCGACCATTGAAACCGGCGCTCACGCGATTGCCTTTCACGCTCACGGAAACCGGCGCAGCTCCCCCCGCCAGCAGGCGAGCGGTGTCGCCTTCGCCGGTCAGGCTGAACGCTTCGCCGCGCCAGGACAAGGCACCGCTGAGCGATATCGGGTTTTCCAGTCCCTGCAGATCGATATCCATGGCAAGGTTCGTCAGGCGGTCCGCTTCCGGATCGCCGCCGACCGCCGAAGCAAGCCCAAGTCCGCCAATCTCGCCCTCGGCGATACGTACGGACCCCGTGATATCAAGACCGGCAAGCAGTTCCTCCCCTGTCTGCCCCACGGTTGCAAAGGCAAGGTCGAGGCTGAGTTTGCCGCTTGCAGGCAAATCCCTGCCCGCCAGCTGCAGGAGATCGGCAATCGAACCGTCTTTCAGCACCAGCCGGCCGGAGACTTCAGGAACGCTCCCCGACAGATCCGCGTCCGCCGCACCGCCAAGAGACAGTTGGCCAAGCGTGATGTCGAGATCAGCCAGCGACAGCATGGCCTCGGTGCCTGCAACCTTGGCCGACACGGCAAAAGCACCCGGATCGGCGGCAAGGTCCTGCCCGGCCAACGCCGCGAGAGCCTTCAGGGATGGCCCGGCGGCTGTGAGAGCCAGCTCAGCGCGCATCGGATCCAGGCCGGATTGACCGGTGACCGAGACGCTGTTTTCACCACTGGAAATTTTCAGGTCTACCGGAACCTGCTCCCCGCCCATGAGAGCGAGCGGGTTGGTCAGGGATCCTGCGACGGCGACCGGCATTTCGCGGAACGTGAAGCTGGATGTCAGGTCCACCTCACCCGACAGGCTGGGCGCCTGCAGGCTGAGATCAAGGTTGGAGATACGAACCGGCTCGGCAGCATCCGGCGCCTTGTAGGTCACCGTGCCACCGGTGATCTGCAGGCTGTCGACACCAATGCTCTTGAGATAGCCCTCGGGAGCTGCGGCTGTTTCTGCCGGCTCTGCTTCAGACGCAGGCGCAGGCGTGGCTTCCGCCACCGCATCGGCTTCAGCGTCGCCGGTTTCAGCCTCGATCAAGTCGCCAATGTCGCTGATGTCGCGGCGGGGCTCCCAGCTCGTGGTGCCGTTCGGGCCGATTTCCAGATAGATGTCCGGCTTGTCCAGGGCAATTCCGGTCACCTGGATATTGCCGGAAACCAGACCACCCCAGGCGAGACCAAATTCGACACGCTCGGCCTTGGCAAACTCGATCCCGTCGGCACCGGCCTCGCCGGCCAGGCCGATATCTTCCGCAACCAGCGAAAATCCGGGAAACAGCGACAAGGACACAGGTCCGTCCAGGCGCACGCGCCAGCCAAAGCGCTTGTCCACCTGCTCAACTACCTGACGCTTGATTTCGTCCTTGGGCAGGAACAGCGGCACCACCAGAATGATGGTTACCAGCATGAACAGCAGACTGCCCAGTCCGATCAAAAGCCGACGCATTTAGTGTCTCCCCGTCGCGAATCGGTCCCCAATGTAGACCAATCGGGCCGGAACGTCCCCAAGCAGAAGCAAACGCTTGCGCAGGAAAGGAGACAGAACGATCAAATACCGGCAAATCGGTCTACAACACCGCATACCGCCCCTGGGACCGGCATACGATCGCGATCACTGTGCCAGTCGATTTTGACAAAAGCAGGAAGTCTGCCGAATTTGCCCCCGGTTGGCACCTTTCAGGCTGAAAACAGCCTGAATGGTGCAGGATCCGGCCGTCCGATGCTCTGTCTCAGGACAGGGCAAACATGTGATTGTCCCAGGAAATGCCCGGTGGGCGAGCCAGAATTTCCGCCGGCTGGGCAGGATCCTCAACAAGAGACAATGCCCCGTTGCCGTCAGATATCAGAAAGCTGCCCTGATCGATCGGCGCAACGCCGCATCCGTCGGCAATGGCCTCGGCACCCAGGAATGCGCCGGTATCGGCCTTCCAGAACAACGTCTGCCCACCCCTTGGAGCGGACGTTGCAATGACCTCACCGCTTGCGTTTGCAGTCACCGAGCCGATGTAGTTCTGAAGGCCTGACGCGATACCTGTCGGAATTTCCGTCAGGAGGGGTGCTTCGTCCCGCGAAAACACGCCAACCAGAGGCGGCAGGTCTGTTTCCGGTCCCTCGAACTGACCGCCGACCCAAGCCCGCCCTTGTCCGTCCAGCGCCATATGCCGGAGCGACAGCTGGTGCAGGGAAGCGTCCAGAGCGTGGCTGGCATGAAGATCACCGGTTTCGCGATCCAGGAACACCACGGTCGGCGCCATGGTGTCGAGATTGAGCTTTTCACGCCCCTTGTCCGGATGGGTCATGATGCCGCCATTGGCAACGACAAGCGTGCGCCCGTCCGGCGCGAGCAGGAGGTCGTGCGGACCGATGCCATGGGTCTCGATCTCGCCGATCCGCTGAACCTGACGGCCACTCATGTCGTAAACGCCAATCACGCCACGGGCTGCGGCATAGTCGTTTTCGACCGCATAGAGCAGTCTGCCATCAGCGGAAAAACAGCCATGTCCATAGTAATGGCGGCCAGGTTCCGCCGTGAGAACCTCCGGCTCCACATCCTGATATGGCCGAACCACGACCGCGAAAGTGCCGGGCCGGCGGGCAAAGGCCACAAACCTGGTCCTGTCGGGAGAAACCGCGACGCCGTGGCCCCGTCCCGGCAGACCGATCCTGGCCAGAACCTGTCCAAGGTCGTCGACAACACCAACCCCATAATCGCCGTTTTCAAGCTTGTAGGCGCTCACGAACAGCGGCACGCCGTCGGAAGCTTCCCGGTTCAGAAGGCTTGCCGCCAGCGTCGAGCCGGAAAATGCCGGCAAGGCGGCAAGGCCGCCGAGTGCTGCCAGAAAACCACGCCGGGAAAGGGGCTTAGTCACCATCGAGCGCATTGAAACCTCCAGCAAGTTCCAGGGCACCTGCAAGTTCAAGGGCAATCGTGTCGCGAAGCGATTTCAGCGTGATCGCCAGGACAACCATCTTGTCGTAGGCATCGCCTTCTTCAAAGGACTGGCGCAAGGGCGGATCTAGGGTCCCCAGAAGAGTGACAGCATTGCCAAACTCGAAGTTGAGCGTGTCGTAAATCCAGGTGAAATCGTCCGGCGTCAGGTCCTTCAGGTCCAGGGAAGCAATGGCCTTCTGAATGCCGAGCAGCTCGCCGTTGAGATAGACCACGCTGTTGCCGGAGCGCGAGAACGGAAAGCGCGTCGCCCTGGCCTTGTCCTTGCCGGTTCCCAATGCCGGAAGCACATCCTGATCCCGCGCGATGATCAGCCCCGTGACCAGCGCGTTGAACACGCTTTCCAGCGCTTCCTTCGACGTATGGAACCGCTCGTTGCCACCTTCGGCTGTCAAGAGCACCTCGCTGTATCCGCCGGGATCCTGCCAGCCGGCAGCGATTTCGCTGGCCATGGCCGCAAGGTTTTCCGAAATTGCCAGTGCATAGCCGCAGCTGAAGTCCTTGCCGTCGTCCGCCTGCCCAAGCCGAACCGCACTGTCCTTGTCGAAAGCGAGCAATTCCAATGCTGTCAGTCCCTGAACCGCGACGCTCTTGTCCTTAAGCGTCGCCGCAGACAAGGCGCCCTTGTCTTCAGAAGCGAGAAGTTTGCGGATCTGGCGTTGCGTGATGCCACGCGGGTCAGGCAGGAAAGCCAGCCGACTGAGGCGATCGTTGTCGATCAACGGACCAAACCGCAAGAAATGCACATGGGAGAAGTCCCGCACAGTGTCTGAAAAGGCCGTCCTGAACCCCTCGACCGATGCTTCGTCCGCATTTGCGCAGACCGCTCGAACAGCGTCCGGCAGATTTGCAGAGGTTTCGGCAAACGCACCGGTTGCCGGTTGGATATAGGCCTTGATCAGATTGTCGAGTTTCGGCTCGTAGTCCGTGGCGAACGCGGGCTGGGCGATAACGGCTCCGGAAACGAGAGCGGCAAATAGCAAACAGCGCATCAAAGGGACTCCAGAAAACGTAAAAGCGATTGTCGGTCGGCGGGCGGAAGCGCAACCACAGCGTCGCGCGCCTGTCGGGCTTCGCCGTCGTGCCACAGGACCGCTTCCAGCAGATTGCGGGCGCGGCCGTCGTGCAGGAACCGGGTGTGATTGTTGACAGTCTCGGTCAGGCCAATGCCCCATAGCGGCGGCGTACGCCACTCCTGTCCACTGGCGTCACCCACCGGGCGATTGTCGGCAAGGGCTTCGCCCATGTCATGTAACAGGAAATCCGAATAAGGCCAGATCAACTGGAACCTGTGCGCCGGATTTTCCGCCTTTCGACTGGTCACGAATTTCGATTGGTGGCAGGCCGGACAGCCCGACTGGTAGAAAACCTGCTTGCCTTTCAGCACCTCGGGATCATCCACATCGCGGCGCATCGGCACCGCCAGGTTTTCCGAGTAGAAAGTGACGAGATCCATGACCGGGTCCGGAGCTTCCGAGACACCGAGGTTTGCCTGTTCGCCATGAGGCAAGGCGCGGCAAGCTGTCTGCGCCTTGGTGCAGTCGCCGTAATTGTCCGGCGTCTCGGGCGTCGAAATGCCGATATCACCGGCAAACGCTGCCGCGGACTGGGCACGGATCGAGGGTTTGGAAGCCTTCCAGCCGAAACGGCCAAGCGTTAACGCACCCGTCGCGGGGTCACGAACCCGGCTGACCTTGCCGGAAATTCCATCACTGTCGATGTCGTCGGGGTCCGCAAGCGCTTCAATGTCGCCGGGGTGAATGGCCTGCACCAGACCGAGGCCGATCATGGGCGGGGCCGCGCGGGCAGAAATCATGGTGTCGGGGTGCATGTCGCCATATCCAAGATCCCGGATCTTATAGACGGGCTTCTGCAACACAGCCTTTTCCCCACCGGCCAGCGGAACTTCAATCTCCTCCACCTCTATATCGAAGCGTCCTTCACCGGGCAGGCCTGGCACCGCAAAGGTCTGGAACTGACCGCCGTAGGTCGGCTCCGGCACCAGCAGGATATCCTTGTCGGCAAGTGCCTGACGCTGCGCCTCGGACTGAGGCGGGATGGACAGGCGAAGGAACATGGAAACCGCGTCTTCACCCGCCCGCGGCGGTCGGCCCCGGCCATCCTTCAAGTGACACCCCTGGCAGGAGCGCGCGTTATAGAGCGGTCCCAGGCCATCCGATGCCTGTGTCGACGAGGGAGAAGACGCCCAGAGCTTCTTGAACAGCCCGTTGCCCACCTTGAAGGTGGCCTGTTCTTCGAAGGTCAGATTGGCATTGGAGTGGGAATAGGCATCCCGGTTGATCCGCTTTCGGGACGTACCGGCCCCGCCCTGCATGATTTCAAAGGCTTCAGCGGCTTCGAAATCGGCCGGCGGCTGCAGAACCTTCGCGGCCTTGATCCTGTCCTTGGCCGACAGATCATCCCGGTGAGACAGCGTATCATCTGAAAGAGCGGTTCCTGCCGCCAGGCAGAAACACAAAAAGACGCCCGTCATGGCGCCCGGTCTGGGGACCAGTCTCATATTCGCATCCTGACTGTAATCCGCGAGCCCCAATTCGCGGACAAGCCGTCAGGCGGCCGATGCCGCCTGACGATCTGTTCGATTATTCGAAAACGGCGCCCGGGTTGTCCAGGCTGTCGGAACCTTCAAACGCGATATCGTCGAGTTCAAGCACCTTGACGACCCGCTCGATGGAAGCTGTCTGGTCAACCAGTGCATCGACAGCGGCCTGCACGACGGCGTTGCCCTCGTCATTGCCTTCGCCGATCATCTGGTCATAGGCTTCGCCGCCTTCGGCCCGGGCCTTCATGGCTTCGAAAGCCGCCAGCGTGGCGTCGAGCTTCGTCTTCATTTCTTCTGCCAGCGCCGGATCCTTTTCCGCCACCAGATCGGCTAGGGAAGCACCGGAAACATCGTTGCCGACCGGGCTCTTGTACGACCCGAAATAGACGTTCCGGATACCGACCACGTCGTTGTAGTGCGACATGTGGGTGTTGTCGGAGAAGCAGTCATGCTCTTCTTCCGGATCATGCAGCATAAGGCCAAGCTTGATGCGCTCACCGGCCAGTTCGCCATAGGACAGAGATCCCATGCCGGTCAGAATGGTAGCAAGACCACCGGCCTCGCCCTTGCCGGCCAGCTCTTCGCGCGCAGCCCCGTCAGGAGCCCAAGCATTGGCCATTTCTTCAAGATCCGAAATCAGAAGATCGGTTGCGGCCTGCAGATACTGAATGCGGCGCTCGCAATTGCCACCGGTGCAGTTGGCCGGATCAAAGTCGGTGGCAGGGCGGTTGCCGGCACCAGCTTCGGTGCCGTTGAGGTCCTGACCCCACAGCAGGAATTCGATGGCGTGGTAGCCGGTCGCAACGTTCGTTTCCACTTCGCCGGCTTCCTGCAAGGATTCAGCAAGCAGGGTCGGCGTGATTTCGGTGGCATCGATGGTTTCACCACCGACCTTGAGTGTCGGATTTGCAATCACGTTGGCGACGTAGAGATCGTTTTCTTCCGATTCATCACCGTAGGACGCGTCGACATAGTCGATCAGGCCTTCGTCGAGCGGCCAGGCATTCACCTTGCCTTCCCAATCGTCGACAATGGCGTTGCCGAAACGGTACGCCTCTGTCTGCTGGTAAGGGTCGCGTGCTTCCTTCCAGGCGGTGCGCGCGGCTTCCAGGTTTGCTTCGGTCGGCTCAGCTACGAGCTTGTCGATCGCGGACTTGAGCGTCTTGGCCGTTGCGAGCGAGTCCGCATATTTCGCCTGGGCGATGTCGCCGTAGGTCGACAGAACGTCGGAAGGTGCTGCAGCCAGGGCCGGTGTGACGAAAAGGGCAGAAGCGGCCAGAAGGCCAAGCTTGAAAGTATTCATTGATCCATCCCGTAATATGTGTCGCCCGCAGTGCGCGTGGACCGTCTCTGGGCGAAACCTGAATGATTTTGTGGCGCGGAAACACGCGCCGCAGGGAGAGGGAAACCATTTCATGAGGCAGGAAGTCAAGTTATAATTCCAAAAAAATCAATAGTTTAGAACAGTTCCAAAAAGTTGACTTATAAATGCCGGATTTGATTCCCATCTCAAAGTCTTAAAGCCGACATCAACCCTTTGATGGTAAAGAGGGAATGGTATAGCAATAAAAGCCGGCCTGTTTGGGGGGCCAGGCAACAGGAACGACAGACATGCTCAATGCGCTGAAAAGTTTTGTTCGGGAGCTGACCTTTGGTGACAGCGGAGAAAAGACCTTCGCCGAAGACGACAAGCGCCTGGCTGCGGCGGCTCTCTTGTTTCACCTGATCGATATCGACGGCGTGATCGAGGAAAGCGAAAGCTCGAAGCTGCGGGAAATCCTGCGCAAGCACTATGACCTGACGGACAAGGAAACCACCGAACTGATCGCCGCCGCCAAGCAGCGCGACGAGGAAGCGGTCGATCTGTACGGCTTCACATCGGTGCTGAAGCGCACAACCGACGAGGAAGAGCGCCTCGCGATCGTCGAGATGATGTGGGAAATCGTCTATGCCGACGGCCACGTGCACGAGTTTGAGGACAACACAATCTGGCGGGTTGCCGAGCTTCTCGGTGTCTCCACACGTGATCGCATGACCCTGCGCCACAAGGTTGCCCAAACTGCCCCGGAGACCGACGAACTGGACTGATCGCCCACGCGATAATCAGCCGGGACGCGTATTTATGCAGGATGAAGTGGCAACGGGACTCGATTTTCGTGCCGACCTCCCTCATATTAAGTCCATGCTTTTTCAGTCCGATCCCGTGAAGAACCGACCGAAAGTCCTGATTGTCCTGCATCAGGAGCATTCCTCGCCCGGACGAGTGGGCCTTGAGCTTGTAAAGCGCGGCTTCGCGCTGGACATCCGCAAGCCTCGGTTCGGCGACCTTCTCCCCGACACCATGGAAAACCATGCCGGCGCCGTTATTTTCGGCGGCCCGATGAGCGCCAACGATCCCGATGCCTTCATTCAAAAGGAAATCGACTGGATCGGTGTTCCGCTTGCCGAGGAAAAACCCTTTCTCGGCATCTGCCTTGGTGCGCAGATGATGGTCAAGCATATGGGCGGCACAGTCACGGGCCATCATGAGAGCCTGGTTGAGATCGGCTATTATCCGCTGCAGCCGACCGAGGCAGGCAAATCCCTGATGGACTGGCCGAAAAAGGTCTATCAATGGCATCGGGAAGGGTTCGACCTGCCCCGCGGCGCCGATCTGCTGGCCTCCGGACCGACTTATCCGAACCAGGCGATCCGCGTCGGGTCTTGCGCCTACGGCATCCAGTTTCACCCGGAACTGACCCACCAGATGATGGTCCGCTGGACGACCAAGGGCGCCCCGCGCATGGAGCTGCCCGGTGCCCAGCAACGCCGCGACCATTTTGCCGGACGCTTCGTTTACGATCCCGCTGTTCGGAAATGGCTTGACCGTTTTCTGGACCTCTGGATCGGCACGGCCGCCGCCCCGGTTTGCCACGGCATGTTGAAGGCAGCGGAATAACCGGCGTATCAGACCCGATACCCCGGCAAGACATTGCTTTAACGTGGCCCTGAACTGCCTCCACCGTCATTCCGGACAAGCAAGGCGAAGCCGTGCGCAGATCCGGAACGACAGTGGCTGGGGCTCAGGCGCCTCGCATTCTGCAACAATTGTCACCGGGCTCCCCTTGCGCGTCTCACCTCCGGTGACAGACGAAAGAAAAACAAAAGTCGCCCCAGATAATCCCGAACGGCTTTTGAAATGAGTGTCGCAAGCACCCAATCTTTTAATGACGCCGATTGCGCAACGCTTGCGAATAAGGCTGTCTATGCGGCGAAACAGAAACCACCGGGACACCACGATGACTGTCTTTGTCGCCCTGCTCCGCGCCGTGAATGTCGGCGGAACCGGAAAGCTGCCGATGGCGGATCTTCGGTCCATGGCTGAGGACATCGGCCTTCAAGCTGTTGCCACCTATATACAGAGCGGAAATCTTGTCTTCACGTCAGATCTGGAAGCCGAGGACGTTCTGTGCCGGCTCACCGAAGCCCTCACGGCTTATTTCGGCAAGACGCCGGGCGTCATGCTTCGGACCATCCCGGAACTCGAAACTCTTTGCGCGCAAATGCCGTTTCCGGACGCCCCGCCAAACCGCGTACTGGTGACCTTTCTGCCGGAGGCTGCTCCCTCCGATGCCCTCGAGGCGATGGTAGCACCCGATGGCGAAGAGGCCGTCGTCCTTGGACGTGAAATCGTCGTCCGTTACCCTGACGGCTCTGGTCCCTCCAAATTGAAGTTCCCGGCCTTGAAGCCCGGCACCGCCAGAAACCTCAACACTGTCCGCAAGCTGCTGGAAATGGCTCGGGAACGGGGCTGACCAGGAAGACAATCCGGCTCTCCTCCACCGTCATTCCGGACAAGTGCAGCGAGGCAGCACGCCGATCTGGAAACCAGATGTCAGCGTGAGCGCAGCGAACACTCAAGCTGGAAGAAAGACGCGCTTGAAGCGCGAATGAAATCCGGCTTCCGGATCTGCGTGCGCTCCGCCGCGCTGGTCCGGAATGACGGGCGAGGTGGACACAAAAAGGCCGCCCGGAATGGACCCGGACGGCCTTTGTTTGGTGCTGTCGCCAGCATCTTAACTTTCGAAGACCACCAGAAGGTCCTTGGCGTCGATCTGCGAACCCGGTGAGACCAGGACTTCCTTGACCTTGCCGTCGCGTTCGGCGTGGAGCGCGGTTTCCATTTTCATGGCTTCGATGGAGACCAGCACATCACCGGCGGTGACATCCTGACCGGCGGTGATCGCCACCGTGGAAATGACGCCCGGCATCGGTGCTCCGACATGCGCCGCGTTGCCGTCCTCGGCCTTGCGCATTGCGGCAGCTCCGGTGGCGCCATGGGCGCGGTCCGGAACCTTGACATTGCGCGGCTGGCCGTTGAGCTCGAAGAAGACCTTCTTCTCGCCCTTCTCGTCGGTCTCGCCGATCGCCTGGCAGCGGATCACCAGCGTCTTGCCGGCCTCCAGATCGACGGAGATCTCGTCACCCGGTTCCAGGCCGTAGAAATAGACCGGAGTCGGCAGGACGGACGTCGGACCATATTGCTGCTGGGCCTTGTCGAAGTCGGTGAACACCTTCGGGTACATCAGATAGGAGGCAAGCTCGGTGTTGCTGATGCCGTGGCCGGTCTTGTCGGAAACAGTCTTTCGCTCCGCGTCCAGATCAGCATCCTTCAGGAGCGACCCCGGCCGCACGGTGATCGGGGTTTCGCCCTTCAGAACCTTCTTCTGAAGCGCTTCCGGCCATCCGCCCGGAGACTGGCCGAGGTCGCCGTGCAGCATCTTGACGACGCTGTCCGGGAACGCGACGTCCTTCGCCGGATCCTCGACCTCCGCCACGCTCAGCCCCTGGCTGACCATCATCAGCGCCATGTCGCCGACGACCTTGGAAGACGGGGTCACCTTGACGATGTCACCAAACATCATGTTGACGTCGGCATAGGCCTGCGCCACTTCGTGCCAGCGGGTTTCCAGGCCAAGCGAACGGGCCTGTTCCTTGAGGTTGGTGAACTGGCCGCCCGGCATTTCGTGCAGGTAGACTTCCGATGCCCCGAAGCGCAGGTCGCTTTCGAAGGCACGGTATTGGGTCCGCACAGCTTCCCAGTAGAACGAGATCTGGCGGATCGTCTTGGCATCGAGGTCGGTATCACGGTCGGAACCGCGCAGAGCTTCCACGATGGAGCCAAGGCACGGCTGGGAGGTCAGGCCGGACAGCGCGTCCATGGCTGCATCCACCGCGTCGGCGCCCGCTTCGACCGCTGCCAGAACAGTGGCCGCGGCGATGCCGGACGTATCGTGCGTGTGGAAATGGATCGGCAGGCCGACTTCCTGTTTCAGCGTCCGGATCAGGACCTTGGCTGCTTCCGGCTTCAACAGGCCGGCCATGTCCTTGAGACCCAGGATGTGTGCGCCGGCTGCTTCCAGTTCCTTGGCAAGGCCGACATAGTATTTCAGGTCGTATTTCGGCCGGGCACTGTCCAGCATGTCGCCGGTATAGCAGAGCACGCCTTCGCACAGCTTGCCTGCTTCCTGGACCGCATCCATGGACACACGCATGTTCTCCACCCAGTTGAGGCAGTCGAACACGCGGAAGAGGTCAATGCCGTTTTCAGCGGCTTCCGCCACGAAATACTTGACCACATTGTCCGGATAATTGGTGTAACCGACACCGTTGGAGCCGCGCAGCAGCATCTGCAACATGATATTCGGCGCCTTTTCGCGGATCTTGTGCAGGCGTTCCCACGGGCTTTCGGTCAGGAAACGCATGGCAACGTCGAAGGTCGCGCCACCCCAGCATTCCAGCGAGAACAGGCTCGGCAGACCGGCTGCATAGGCATCCGCGATGTTGACGATATCGTGGGTCCGCATGCGGGTTGCCAGCAACGACTGGTGCGCATCGCGCATGGTCGTGTCGGTCACCAGCGTCCGCTTCTGGTCCTTCATCCAGTCGGCAAAACCCTTCGGACCCAATTCGTCCAGCAACTGGCGTGTGCCGGAGGGCTTGGCATCGCCAAAGTTCGGGATAACGGGCGCGGCCACATCCTTCGGCGGACGTGCGCGGCTCTTGGTTTCCGGATGACCGTTCACCGAAACGTCGGCGATATAGGTCAAGAGCTTGGTTGCGCGGTCCTGACGCTTGGTCTGCTCGAACAGGGCCGGCGTCTCGTCGATGAACCGGGTCGTGTAGTTGTTGGCCTTGAAGTCGGCATGGCTGATGATGTTCTCCAGGAACACCAGGTTTGTCGCCACACCGCGGATACGGAATTCGCGCAGGGCGCGGTCCATGCGCTTGCGGGCGTCTTCCGCCGTCGGGGCCCAGGCCGTGACCTTTTCAAGAAGCGGATCGTAGAAACGGGTGATGACCGCACCGGAATACGCCGTGCCGCCGTCCAGACGGATGCCGAAGCCCGTCGCCCCGCGATAGGCGGTGATGCGCCCGTAATCCGGAATGAAGTTCTGCTCCGGATCTTCCGTCGTGATGCGGCACTGCAGGGCATGGCCGTTGAGACGGATCTTGTCCTGGGAGGGAACGCCGCTTTCCGGCGTACCGATCTTCTCGCCTTCGCAGATCTTGATCTGTGCCTGGACGATGTCGATGCCGGTGACCTCTTCCGTCACCGTGTGTTCCACCTGAACGCGCGGGTTCACTTCAATGAAGTAGATGGCACCGGTGTCGGCATCCATCAGGAACTCGACCGTGCCGGCGCCGCGGTAATTCACGGCCCGGCCGATCTTCAGACCATATTCACAGAGCTCGGCCCGCTTTTCGGCCGAAAGATACGGCGCCGGAGCGCGCTCGACCACCTTCTGGTGGCGGCGCTGGATGGAACAGTCGCGCTCGAACAGATGAACCACGTTCTCGCCGTCGCCCAGGATCTGAACTTCGACGTGGCGCGCCCGCTGGACCAGTTTCTCCAGATAGATCTCGTCCTTGCCGAATGCCGCCATGGCTTCGCGCTTGGCCGCCAGAACTTCCTTGGCCAGGGTCGCTTCGTCCGGAATGACGCGCATGCCGCGGCCACCACCGCCCCAGGAGGCCTTCAGCATGACCGGGTAGCCGATCTCGGCGGCCTGGCGCTTGATTTCGTCCATGTCGTCTGGCAGCGGATCCGTTGCCGGCATCACCGGCACACCCGCCTCGATGGCCAGATTGCGCGCGGCCACCTTGTTGCCCAGGCGGCGCATGGTTTCGGACTTCGGCCCAATGAAGGTGATGCCGGCTTGTTCGCAGGCATCCACGAATTCCGGGCTTTCGGACAGAAGGCCGTAACCGGGGTGAATGGCGTCTGCACCGGAGAGTTTGGCAACGCGGATAATCTCGTCGATGGAGAGGTACGCCTCGATCGGCCCGAGCCCCTTGCCGACCTGATACGCTTCGTCGGACTTGAACCGGTGCAATGCCAGTTTGTCCTGCTCGGCATAGATCGCAACGGTCTTCATGCCCAGCTCGTTGGCGGCACGGAACACCCGGATCGCGATTTCAGATCGGTTAGCAACGAGAATTTTTGTTATCGCCAAACGCCTTCTCCCCCTAATTTTACGCAAAACGAAAAGCCAGTTTCGGCAAGATTTCTACTTTGGTCGGAGGCGCTTGAAAAGGGGCAGAAGCTATGTCCTTTTTTTAACTTGGAAAATAATTTTGCGTCTGCGCCCGTAACTGTAGGAAAACGAACACTAATTCGATTGAACCCCAGATCCTCCCGGACTTTTTGAAAAAGGTGCAGCGCAGCAATTTTCAGATCGGGACAGGCGCCGAAACCGCAAAAACCGGCTTGCGTGGCTGCTGACCATTTCGGGACACATTCCTGTCGGCAAGACAAATTCACCCTCCGGACGGCCCAACTGCGTAGACACCGCTCCACCGGAAACCCACTAGATCTTGTGAGAACAAATCCGCAACCTTTATGAATCAGCGATTCGTCCAAGATTCGTTCACCCTGTGTCCCCGGGTAAACGGCATTCTCCCTCCGGCGATGATACGCGTTTATGGAAAATTAATCATTGACAGAGATTCGGAGCAAATCAGCCACAACCGCGCAAAACGACTCAACCTCTTGACCAGATTCAGGATTTTGTGGCTCTACCTACCTTGCAAGCCACATGTCGTAGGGAACAAATCCTGAATCGTCCGGAGTCGCCGATTCGGTTTCGGTTTGTTCCAGAGTCGTTCTCCACAATATATTTCAACCGTCAAAAACCTGACCGGCTGGCCAAAAGAATAAGGACATGCCCGCCCCGGCTGTGCTAGACACGCGACACCAGATATAGGCGCCATCCGTTTGCGCCGATCCGAAGAAAGCCGATCACAAGCCTCCCCATGCCCCGTCCCCAGACCCTGCCGCTGCCGCCGTCTGCCCGGTCCCGCACTGTGACGGCCGTGCTCGGACCGACCAATACCGGCAAGACCCACCTCGCCATTGAACGCATGCTGGCCCAGCCTTCAGGGCTGATAGGGCTGCCGCTGCGCCTGCTCGCGCGTGAAGTCTATAACCGTGTTGCCGACCGCGCGGGTCCGGAAGCGGTGGCGCTGGTCACCGGCGAAGAAAAGATCGTCCCGAAGAACCCGCGGTTCTGGGTCTCGACGGTTGAGGCCATGCCGCTGGACCTGAAGACGGATTTCGTCGCTATCGACGAAGTGCAGCTGGCGGGCAACCTCGATCGCGGTCATGTCTTCACCGACCGCATCCTGAATGTCCGCGGTCAATCCGAAACGCTCCTGCTGGGTGCGGCGACCGCACGCCCGCTGCTGGAAAAACTGCTGCCGGGCATCAATGTGGTCACGCGGCCGCGCATGTCCGTGCTGGAATATGCGGGCTCCAAGAAGGTCTCGCGCCTGCCGGCCCGTTCGGCCATCGTCGCCTTCTCGTCAGACGAAGTCTATTCCATTGCAGAGCTCATCCGTCGCCAACGCGGCGGGGCGGCCGTGGTGCTCGGCTCGCTGAGTCCGCGCACGCGCAATGCACAAGTGGAACTGTTCCAGAACGGCGATGTCGACCATCTGGTGGCGACCGATGCCATCGGCATGGGGCTGAACCTCGACGTCCATCACATCGCCTTTGCCGGCAACCGCAAATACGACGGCTATCAGTACCGCCAGCTGACCGCCTCGGAGATGGGTCAGATCGCTGGACGGGCCGGCCGCCACACTAAGGATGGCACCTTCGGGGTGACCGGACGGGTCGATCCGCTGGACGACGACCTGGTCGAACAGATCGAAAGCCACCACTTCGACAGCCTGAAAGTGCTGCAATGGCGCAACAGTGCGCTGGATTTTTCGTCGGCAAACGCCTTGCGCTCAAGCCTCGACATGGTGCCGCGTGAAGAGGGTCTCGCAAGGGCACCCATTGGCGACGACATCACCGCTCTTGAACATTTATTGCGCGATCCCGCAATATCCGGCATGGCAAAGGGCGGAAATGCGGTCGAATTGTTATGGGACGTGTGTCAGGTCCCCGACTATCGTAAGATCGCCCCGGCGAACCACGCAGAGTTGCTCAACACCATTTACACCCACCTGATGCAGGACAATGCGATTGCCGATGACTGGTTCTCGCGTCAATTGGCCTTCGCAGACCGGACAGATGGTGATATCGACACTCTCGCAAACCGGATTGCACATATCCGGACCTGGACCTATGTCGCCAACCGTCCCGACTGGCTGGCCGATCCGGCCCACTGGCAGGGCGAGACGCGCGACATAGAAGACAAACTATCTGACGCCCTTCACGAGCGGCTGACGCAGCGGTTCGTGGATCGGCGTACAAGTGTATTGATGCGACGTTTGAGAGAGAACGCAATGCTGGAAGCGGAAATTACATCGAGCGGCGATGTGCTCGTGGAAGGTCAGCACATCGGGAATCTGCTTGGCTTCCGGTTTGCCCCTGACGCGGCAGCTGAAGGACCGGACGGCAAGACCGTGCGTGCCGCAGCCCAAAAGGCCCTGACCACCGAAATCGAATCCCGTGCGGACAAGCTCGGCAAGTCCGAGAACTCCGATTTCGTGCTGACGTCCGAAGCCGTGATCCGCTGGCGCGGAGAACCCGTGGCCAAGCTCGTCTCCGGAGAAGAGGTGCTGACGCCGGTCGTGCTGCTGCTGGCCGATGAACATCTGACCGGCCCGGCACGCGACAATGTACAGGCGCGGCTTGATCTGTGGGTCAAGGCACAGATCGATACCCTGCTGAAACCGCTTGTCGACCTGAAGGCCGGCGAAGGCCTGGAAGGTCTTGCCCGCGGCATCGCGTTCCGCATCGTTGAAGGCCTCGGCATTCTGGAACGCCAGGAAGCGGCCGACGAGATCCGTCAGCTCGACCAGGACATGCGCGCCAGCCTGCGCAAGCACGGCATCCGCTTTGGTGCTTACACCGTGTTCGTGCCCGCCCTGCTGAAGCCTGCGCCGAGCCAGCTGCTGGCACAGCTCTGGGCCTTGAAGCACGGTTCGCTGGACATGAACGGCATGGCCGAGCTGCCACAGCTGTCTGCATCCGGCCGCACGTCCATCCCGGTTGATGAAACCATCGACAAGGCGCTTTACAAGGTTGTCGGTTTCCGCGTCTGTGGCCCGCGTGCTGTTCGCGTCGACATTCTGGAACGCCTGGCTGACCTGATCCGTCCGCTGATCGCCTGGAAGCCGCTTGATGCGGAAGTCAGCCCGCCGGAAGGCGCGGTCGCAACCGGAGGCGGCTTCACCGTTACCGTTGCCATGACATCGCTGCTCGGCTGCGCCGGTGAGGACTTCTCCGCCGTGCTGAAATCCCTCGGCTACCGGTCCGAGACCAAGGAAGTGCAGCGCCCAGTAGCAGCCAAACCGGCAACGGAAGCAACTGCAGAGGCGCCGGCGGCGGAAACTGCTGCGACCGAAGCGGACACTCCCGCCGAAGCAACCGCAACGGAAGCACCGGCTACGGAAGAGACGACCGAAGCCGTGGCCGCCGAAGCCGCTGCTGAACCGGCCACTGCCGAAGCTGAAGCGGTGTCCGAACCGGCGGAAGCAACGCCGGATGCACAGACGGAAGGCGAAACCGCTACTGCTGAGGCCACTGCGGGTGAAACCGAACTGGAAACAGTGACCATCGAGATCTGGCGTCCGGGCCGGCACGACCGCCGTCCACGCGGCCGTCAGGACCAGCGCCGTGGCGGCGACAACCGCCGGGGCCAGGGCCAAGGTCAGGGTGCCAAAGGTGGTCAGGGCGAGAAGCGTCACGGCAAGGGCGGACCGAAAGGCGAAGGCCGTGGCCGTGGTGGTCATGGCGGCCAGAAGGGCTTTGACGGTGGCAACCGCCGCGACAAGGCCCCAAGGGACAAGCCGATCGATCCGAACTCGCCCTTCGCGGCCCTGATGGCCTTGAAGGCGAATATGGACAGCAAGGACAAGAAGTAATTCCTGCGCCTGAAAACAATGCTGCCGCCGGCAGCCTGCGCATCGACAAGTGGCTCTGGTACGCCAGGGTCACCAAATCCCGCTCTCTTGCCCAGAAGCTGGCGACATCCGGTCATGTCCGGGTGAACAAGGACAAGATCGATTCCGCCAGCAAGACTGTCCGAACCGGCGACGTTCTGACCATCGGACTGGATCGCCGTATCCTCGTCCTCAAGATCCTTGCTCTCGGCACCAGGCGCGGTCCCTATGAAGAGGCCCGCAAGCTTTACGAGGATCTGTCGCCGCCTCCCCCGCCGAAGGATGCCCCGCCGCCACCTGCGCCTGCACAGCGCGAAGCCGGTGCCGGTCGCCCGACCAAGCGCGAGCGGCGGAAAATCGACGCGTTCCGCGGCGGCGATTGACGCTGTTTCCTGACAAAGCCCGGAAAACAGAAAAACTTTCTCTTTCAGGCCCGGACTGCGTCATCCAGAGCGCTTGCGCCCGTTTGACAAAAACGATACCCAACATCTGCACCAGACGTTATACGTGCGCCTTCTTTGCGAGAGCGGCACGAAACTGACCGCCAGGGCCTTGCGCAAATCGGCTGCAGGCTGCCCGGCGCCGAATGAGGATAGCGATGACCTACGTCGTCACGGACAATTGCATCAAATGCAAATACACCGACTGTGTTGAAGTCTGCCCGGTGGACTGTTTCTACGAGGGTGAGAATTTCCTCGTCATCAATCCGGACGAATGTATCGACTGCGGCGTCTGCGAGCCGGAATGCCCGGCGGAGGCGATTTTGCCTGACACGGAGCCCGGCCTCGAGAAATGGATCGAGGTCAATGCCGAATACTCTGAGAAGTGGCCGAACATCACTGAGAAAAAAGAACCGTTGCCGGACGCTGAAGAGTTTGACGGCAAGGAAAACAAGTTCGAAAAGTATTTTTCGCCGAATCCTGCGTCCTGATTCGCGAAAACTGCTTGTGCGGCAGACTGCCGCAAGACAAACAAGAACTGCTTAAAACGGCGATTCTTCCATCTTTTTCAGGTACCTGCCCGTGGCGACCGGGCGGGGCCCTTGTGGTGTTTTGGCACCATTAAAGCTCAGTACTTTAATTTTCCACAAAAGTGTGGTACACATGGAAGATAGTCGCCAACCACGAGAACAACCCCCAAAACGGAGTCTTTGAAAACTGTCCCGGGTATCAACAACCGGACAGATCAAGCTCCCGGCAGCTCATATGACTGATCAAGGTTCTAAAGTGGAAAACGTCGACTGACCAGCCCTGACACGCCGCATATCAACAGGCGTTCCATTACGGATCGCTCTGCGGGGTTCGTGTCGCACAAGAACAGGGGACCGCACCGCGGTCCGTCATCGGTCCGAACCCGGACCGCCAACTGCGCAGGAGAGAATACGAGTATGGCAACGAACACCAAAAAGACCGCGCAGCGCCAAGGTTTCAAGACGGGCGAGTACATTGTTTATCCGGCGCATGGCGTCGGCCAGATTACCGCCATTGAAGAGCAGAACGTTGCAGGTCACTCTTTGGAGTTGCTCGTTATCGTTTTTGAACAGGACAAGATGACCCTTCGTGTCCCGGTGGCAAAGATTGCCTCCGTCGGCATGCGCAAGCTTGGCGACCCTGCGGCCGTCAAGAAGGCTCTCGAGACCGTTCGTGGCCGCCCGCGCGTTAAGCGGACGATGTGGAGCCGCCGCGCTCAGGAATATGAAGCCAAGATCAACTCCGGCGACCTGATCGCGATCTCTGAAGTGGTTCGCGATCTATTCCGCTCTGAAAACCAGCCGGAACAGTCCTACTCTGAACGCCAGCTCTACGAAGCTGCGCTCGACCGTATGGCCCGCGAAATCGCGGCAGTGAACAAATGTTCCGAAACCGAAGCGGTCAAGCAGATCGAACAGAACCTGGCAAAATCTCCGAGCCGCATCAAAGCCGCTGAGGAAGCTGCAGCGGAAGACGACGAGGACAAGGAAGAAGCCGCTTGATCCAAGCGGATTTTCCGAACGCGAAAATCGACGAGGGCCTGGAGAAATCCGGGCCCTTATTCGTTTTGGCACCAACACCTCGCGCGCTGTTCACGCGAAAGTGCACAAAAACTGCCCCAACGGTAGCGATAAGTGATCTAACCTACGCTTCGGTACGTATTTCCCCCGATAACATATCGGAGCGTCGATCATGTCCCAGAGCGAGAAACGTCAACTGGTAAGGGCCGCGATGAAAGCCCCCTACCTCACGCGCGAAGAGGAACTGGAGCTTGCGATCCGCTGGCGACATAACCGGGATGAGAAAGCGCTTGAGAAATTGTCGCTCTCGCACATGCGCCTGGTCATTGCCGTTGCCTCACGCTTCCGCAACTTCGGGCTGTCTCTTGGCGATCTGATCCAGGAGGGCCATGTCGGTCTTCTGGAGGCTGCCGCCCGGTTCGAACCGGAACGGGAAGTGCGCTTTTCCACCTATGCCACGTGGTGGATCCGCGCTTCCATCCAGGACTATATCCTGCGCAACTGGTCGATCGTTCGCGGTGGCACCTCTTCTTCCCAGAAAGCCCTGTTCTTCAACCTTCGGCGCCTGCGTGCCAAGCTCTCCGGCAATCAGACTCCTCTGACCGACAGCGAGCTTCACCAGAAGATCGCCGACGCAATCGGCGTCAAGCAGTCCGATGTCGCCCTCATGAATGCGCGTCTGTCCGGCCCTGATACGTCCCTGAACGCTCCTGTGACCGACAGCGAAGGCTCCAGCGCGGACCGTCAGGACTTCCTGGTGTCCGATGCCCCGTTGCCGGACGAGATCGTGACCGTCAACATCGATGCCGAACGCCGGCGTCGCTGGCTGTCCTCTGCCCTGGAGGTTCTCAGCGAGCGCGAATTGAAGATCGTGCGTGAAAGACGCCTGTCGGAAGAGGGTGCCACGCTTGAATCGCTTGGCGTGAAACTCGGCATTTCCAAGGAACGCGTGCGGCAGATTGAAAGCCGGGCCATGGAAAAACTGAAATCTGCCCTGCTGGCAGCACAGCCGGACAGGGCCGCCTACAGCACCTGACCTCTATCTCCTCCAAGTAACTCTGACGGGCGGACCTTCCAGTCCGCCTTTTTTGAGCTCCGTCAGTTTTCAGCCAGACAAATGCCGGAGCCGAACCGGGAGAAAAACCGTCAGTCGACGATCAGCTTGATCGCCGTGCCTGTCGGGATCGCCTGATCGGCGTTCAGATCGTTCAGGATGGAGAAGAATTCCAGCCGCCGTGAAGGCTCGACACCGCTCATGCCGATCGCCAGTTTCCGCGGTGTGTCGCCCGGCTTGGAGGTGACGACCTTGATCCGGAGCGAGCGCAGGCGGGCACGCTCGGTCGGCGACAGCTGCTGGAAGCTTTCCACCGTCTGGTGGAAATCCCGGTCGAACGTTTCATTGGGCGAGCGGCTGGCAAAGATGAAGCGATAGCCTGTCTTGCCGATCCGGATCACTGCGATGCGGAAGGACCAGCCCTGGGTGATGGCCGCCCCGGTGACCGCCGGAAGACCGTTGATCGTCGTTTCGCGGACGCTTTCGGGCAGCAGGCCGTTGATCCAGCCGGAGTTCATGTAATCACGCAGGCCGGAATAGCTGCTGACATCTGCCCCGTCGAACCGGATCGCCGTGCCGTCGCCATTGCTGGCCAGAACCGCTTCGGGTGTGTTTTCCAGAATGTAGCCGGAAGGCACGGTGTAGCTGATGCCGAGCGCCTTGTGCAGGAAGGAACGTCCACGGACGAAGCCTTCAAGCGGGTCGTCGCCGAACAGCATGCCGTCGATCTGGCTGAGATAGCGGGTGCGGTCACGTTCGCCGATGCCCGGTGCACCGATCTGACGGGCCGCGCGGATGGCAATCTGCAAGCGCTCCGGCGTGGAGGGGTGGGAAGACAGAAAGTCTGGCGCGGTCGAGCCCGACTTGTCGGCGGACTGGTAGCGGGCGAAGGCTGCCATGGACCGCAGGAACCGTGCAGCGGCATAGGGGTCGAAACCGGCCCTTGCGAGGGTCTTCACACCGATATCGTCGGCTTCCAACTCCTGCACCTGGCTGAAGCGGGCAAAGGAAAGCTGCGACGAGATGATCGCCTTGCGGGCTTCCTCGCTGTCCTGCACCACGTCGGTCAGGATCTTGTTGGCAAGCTGCTTGGCTTCAGCGCGTTGCTGGCGCTTGATTGCGTGGTTCGCCGTCACATGCGCCATCTCGTGCGCCAGCACGGCGGCAACTTCCGACGTGTCGTTGGCAAGGGCGAGCAGACCGCGCGTGACATAAAGATAGCCGCCCGGCAAGGCGAAGGCGTTGATGGCCGGCGAATTCAAAATGGTAATCTTGTAGCTCTGCGAGGGGTCTTCCGATGCCGCCACCAGCCGGCCGACAACGCTCGCAACAGCCCGCTCCGCGCCGGCGTCCTTGTAGACACCGCCATAGGTGGCCACCACGCGCGGGTGCTCGCGCTCACCGATATCGGCCGCAAGGTTGGGGCGCAGTGTACCGGGCGTTACCGTGCCGACGGTCGGTCCATCGCCAAGCAGCTGGCAGGAAGCCACCAGAAGCGCGGAACCGCCTGCAACAAGGTTGCGCAGCCAGGTCCGGCGCAGGCCGCGCCGTGCGGGCAAACATGCCGGCTGACGGAAATCAGTTGCTGCTTTGGCCGTCACGTCCTGCCCTTTTGTCATTCAGTACCACCAGTTGCTCCGGATGGCGGAGCACCATAGACGGTCCGTCCCTTTCCTGAACGGAGCCGCGTATTTCGACAACCTGCCCTTCCAGGGCATCCAGCGTCCAGCCGGATCGCCCGAGGGCCGTGTTGACGTCGTCCTCAGCTGAAGCCTTCAGCGTGACCGTGAAATCTGTTTTCCAGTATTTTCCGAAGTTCAGATAACGGGTGCTGCGCGTTTTTCCAAGGGAAACAATACGTCCTCTTGCAATAACATAGTGCCCGGAAGCGTCGCTGAAAGACTTTGGCGCGGCTGCGGAATAGACAAGACGCGGCGATGTCTCGCCCCAAAGGCCCGCTCGTGCCAGGCTTGCCTGCGTTTCCGCGGCCCGCAAGGCGTCTGCACACTCAGCTCCGGCATGACCCGGAGCAAAAATGGCAACGCCTGCCTTCAAAAGTTGTTCCTGCAGAAGTGCGGAATGGCCATCATCCGAAACGAACACCCAGCCGGGCGTTAGCCCCCAGCGGTTTTCCGGTCCAGCCGCGACTGCGGCCAGCTCCAGATCAGGCCGACTTTCCAGATAGGCTTGCAAGGTGTTCCGGCGAGCATCTTCGCCGCCCGCCTGTCCTGACGCCTGCATCGGCATCTGGATATCGCTCGCAAGGAAACGGTCTCCGGCGGCGGACACGAACAAGGCTTCACTGCTGTCGAAGGTCACCTGAACGGGTTGTTCCCGCACCCCGGCACAAACATCGGCGGCCACGGGTATTTCCGGGCGCTTCATCGGCGCGCGCTCGTCAGCGGCAACGGCCTGGGTCAGCAGAACGGCAGCACAGCCGGCAAGCAACGGCGCGGCAGCCGTGCGCAGGGTTGTCACCCGCCCGGCTTTTTTCCATCCCGTTTTCTGTCGCCGTTGTGGCACGTCCGCTTCCTTCACCTTGTTACCCGACCCTTTTCCGGAACGCTTCCTGCAGGCAGGCAGCGCAAGGCACACATCACCCGACAACATGCATGGCATCGGGCAAGGCTGAGAAAGCGGTCACGATGATCCAAACTGCTAAGCAGCGAATAAGGCAAGTCCAAGACACGCCAGTAAAACGGCAGTAAAAATCAGGACAACGCGGGAGCAGCCCAAGGCGCGTCAGCATCCCCCTCGCCGCGCACCGGCGTCCTCGACAAACAATCCCCATCGGCAGCTACAGTCTGTTGCAGCCAGGGGTCGCCACGGACGTCAAATCATGCTAATCGACCGCATCAAGGCCCCGTAGCTCAGCAGGATAGAGCATCAGATTCCTAATCTGAGGGTCACAGGTTCGAATCCTGTCGGGGTCACCAATCTTTTCAATGAGTTACGTACACTGCACCGTTTCAATTGGAAGATTTGAAACGGTTTTTGAAACGGTTTTCGCTAAACGAAAGCTCCGGTCGAGGCATGATCAACCGATTCGACGGTCACATGCTGATCAATGACACGTAGCTCTTGACCTAATGGGATGAACTGCCTTCCCACCGAGACGCAGCTATTGTTGCGCGTATTGGTGGAGAAGAAGGAGCATTCTGATGGACATCACGGTTCTTGGGATTGATCTGGGCAAGTCGGTTTGTAGCCTTGCGGGGCTTGATGCCAGCGGCGCTGTAGTTTTTCGCAAACGCCTCCAACGATTCCGGTTGCTGGATTTCTTGGCGGAGTTGCCAAGCTGTATTGTCGCAATGGAAGCCTGCGGGGGCGCACATCACATCGGGCGCTTCTGCCTCGAACATGGGCATGAGCCCCGATTGATGTCGCCGCTGTATGTCCGACCTTATGTGAAGGTTCACAAGAATGACGACCGCGATGCGGAGGCGATCGCCGAAGCCGCCACCCGACCGACCATGTCATTCGTCGCAATCAAATCCGAAGAACAGCTCGACCTCCAGGCATTACACCGCGCGCGGGAACGTCTGGTGTCAGACAGAACTCGACTGATCAATCAGGGGCGTGGCTTTCTGATGGAACGCGGCATCCGTGTCGGCACAGGCCGTCACGTATTCCAGAAAGAGCTGACAAAGTTGACGACGCAGGGCACCGTCGATCTATCTCCCCGGATCGTCTTGATGCTCTCAGACATGGCATCTGAGCTGGGCGAGATCAACCGGCGGGTTGCTGCCATGGATGCCGAGATCAAATCGCTGGCCAAAACCGACGCCGACATGCAGCGACTGATGGAGATCCCCGGCGTTGGTCCGACGATCGCCTCAGCTCTCGTCGCGGCCGTCGGCACGGGAAGCAGCTTTAGCAAAGGCCGCGATCTTGCAGCTTGGCTCGGGCTCGTTCCACGACAAATCACAACGGGTGGAAAGGCAAAGCTGATCGGCATTTCGAAGCATGGAAATCGCTACTTGCGCAAGCTCTTCATCCATGGAGCACGAACGGTGCTTCACCTCGTGCAGAACAGGACGTCGCCGATAACGCGATGGGCGGATGGTCTGAAAGAGCGAACGCATGTGAACGTCGCCGCGGTGGCTATGGCCAACAAGATGGCGCGGATTGCCTGGGCCGTTTTGACGAAAGGTGAGCGATACCGAGCCACTGCGTTGGTTGGTTCGTAAATCCGGGCGAGACGAAAAGACAAAGGAAACTGCGGGCGAGAAGGAGATGGACCAACGACCAATCGGCGTTCTGTAAGTCTGACGGGGAGCATGGCTCTCGAGTGCCGATGAGCTAACGAGACACAGGACGCGCGACTTCCCATCTTGGTCAGAGGCAAATCGAATGGCCTCACAAACAGACCGAATACATAGAAGCAGGGTCAACGGTGCATCGACAAATCGCTTGCAGGGGAAGGCAGTTCATACATGCTCCCCTGAAAAATCCTCGTTTTGAGGTTAGTCTGTTCCCAATTGAAGGAAACAGACGATGAAGCGATATCTGAATAGCCCCGCGTTTTCTAGACGCCTTCGGAGTTCATTTCCTGCTGCCGTTCAAACTCAACGGGTGACAGCATCCCGTTTCTGAGTGCGGACGGTCAATTGCGATGGTCGACAATGGTGAGAATGTACAATGTCCCAGCAAGCCGCGTTAGATTACCAACTTCCGGAGATATCTGAGGCTGATCGGGCCACAACGGCAGGCGGCCCGCGGTGCGGAATTGTCGGTGAGACAGGCGAGGGTTTCAAGGTCTATGTCGCACAGTGCATGGTACGCTCATCATCGGCCCCCATCATCTATGCGCCAACTGGCCGGAGGATGGTTCCGCCGAGCTCCAGTAATTCGCGCAGGGCATCAAGCAGCCTGAGGCGGTTGTAGGCGGCCAGCTCGTGCGCCGCGCGTTGACGGTAAGGGCGCCCCGCGTTCTTGTCGAGCGAGCAGGTTTGCGCGTGTCTCGGCAAGTTCGTTCAGGACCATGGATCCACCGTCGATCTCGGCAAGGATGGCGAGAAGGCCGGTGCCTGCCGAAGGTTCGAGCACCAGATCGTCCGGCCCGACCGCCGCTGCCGTCAGAACCGCAAGGCCAAGCGGAATAGGCGTCGAGAATTGCTGAAAGGTCTGGCTTTCCTCCGATCCACCCGTTTGCGTTGGCAGGAGATCCGCAATCCTGGTGAGGGTGGAAAGCCGTAAATCCTGAGACCCGGCTTTACGGAAAAGCGCCTTTCCGTATTTGCGCAGGAAGAGAACGGTTGCCCCCTCGCAAGTCTCGTAGGCCATCTTCCAGTCCCAGGCGCCGCTGGCGTCGGAGGCATCGAAGGCGATTTCCATCGCAGAACGGAGCGGGGCGGTGTCGATGCGTTCGCCTCGGTCGATATGCGATGGAAGGAACTGCGCCGCCACGAAGATCGCGGAACGACGGAAACGGAGCGGCAGAAGGCGCCACTGCGGAAGGGAAAGTTATGTTCATTGGGAAGACCTTGGGAGAGCGGGACGGGATCGAGCCGTGCAGTATTCTCTCAACCGCACCGACTCATATCCGTCCGGTCGCACTCTCCCTCTCACGCTCCGGGCGTGACGCATCGCCAACATGGGATCCGAGCCATGCGGCCGACTGTGGCGAGCTTGAAGAGTAATTGTCAAAACAGGTAGGGCTGAACCCGTTGAACCCAATCGCATACCGGGCGCATCGAAGCATGCCAGATCAGCAGGTGAGATATATTCCCTCCCGGTTGCGATCGCTCATATCAATTCAATAATCATAGACATCTATGTTATTCTCTGCTACTGCGCCTTAAGCGTTCTGAAATCGTGAGGCAAACATGACTATCAAGAATATCTTGCTTGTACATTCAGGCACCTCCGGCTTCCCAAGCAGTCTTCGTCACGCCTCAAAAATCGCCGCCAAGCACAATGCATGGTTAACTGGAGTGTACGGAAGCGATATTTCTTTTTTCGATCAGGTATTGGGACTGACAGAAGATCTGGTCAAGAAACTAGGCGTGGTGAGAAATGCCAAAATTGAATCGTCACACGAGCTATTCGAAGACGTTACCAATTCGTTAGGCCTGACAGATCGGGCTCAATTCCTCATGCCCGAAACAGTTGGCAATCTCTCGTTGCCTGAAATTGCCCGAAACTTCGACTTTGTCGTAACAGGGTGTCAACCCAAGTTGCCGACAGACGAATTTCGCGCCGTTAGCCCGGATCTGTTGGCGCTGCAGAGCGGCAGGCCTGTTCTTGTTGTTCCCGATCAATTCGAAGCAGAACAGTTGGGCAGTCATACGCTTGTCGCCTGGGATGGCAAGCGAGCCGCCGCCAGAGCATTGAATGACGCAATGAATATCCTTGAAGAAAGGCCCCGAAAGGTCTCATTGCTGACGGTGGGTGACATATTGCCGAGCTTTCCTGAAGGAACGGACATTTTTACCCACTTGGAACGGCACGGCGTTAACGTTGAAAAAATAGCGTGCCCCAAACCTACCAACAGCGTTGCAAAAACGATCCAAAAAACAGCCGCCGAAATTGGCGCTAAATTGGTTGTGATGGGTGCCTATGAGCACAGCAAGTTCTCACAAGATCTGTTTGGCGGCGTGACCCATGAACTGATACGGTCAACCAAGGTACCGGTATTCATGTCGCACTAACCCGATTGATTTCGCAGGCATGTGCCAGATCCGTCTCGCAGTCTGCACCACGATGCCGGTGGGACCAAAGCCCGACAACCCAGACACCATGTATTTGATATCCCGGAAATACGCGACACTTCGGGCTCTTTTGTCCAGTAACCTCATTTAGCATATTAAAACGATGCTCATCCTGCAGCCAGCAGTAGCCGATGTGTCTTATGAGCCAGATGTCAAGCTGCCAACGGCCGAACGCCGGCACTCCCAAGCCCCAGGGCAGAAGGTTTGATCGGCTGGATGGGCTCGGTGTTTCGAAGGCCCATGGAAATCCGGCGCCCGGCTTTACTTGATTTGCCGGTGCGCGGCAGGCTCCAGCTTTGTTCACTCTTATGAACTGGCATACGCTTAGAGCATCGTGCGATAACCCTGCACCATGGCGGTCAGCTGCCTACCGTGGTTTACTTCAACCAAATCGAATCCCGCCGGAAGGGAAAAGTTGCTTAAATCATATCGTAAATTTTCCCGGCCTCGGCCAGTAGCTTATATCTGTACATGTTCGACTTGTGGCATCGGTGTGAAAAGGAGAAGTATTTGGTGCAGAAGATAGCGGGTCGACAGAGAATCGAGTCTGTAGTCGTTGGATCAAGACTTCTGGAAGTTTTAATTCAAAGAAACGATGCTATATCTTTAACAGCATTGTCCAAGGCCGCTGAAATGGTGCCGGCAAAAGCGCATCGCTATCTCGCCAGCTATGTCGCAACCGGTCTGATCGTCCAGGATGAAAACACGGGACTGTACGATCTTGGCCCTTTGGCGCTCGATCTTGGCCTGGCATCGATCCGACGCCTGAACGTGTTGGAGATCGCCCATCCTCACATGATCGAACTTAGAGACGAAACGGGTGAAACCACCTCTTTGTCCGTATGGGGCAATTTCGGGCCGACTCTCGTACGATGGGTGCCCAGTAACGCACCTGTCAGTATATCTGTAAATGTAGGCTCTGTGCTGCCGCTCCTGACCTCCTCCAACGGTCGAATATTTGCCGCATACTCCGAGCCTGAAAAGATCGAACCCATGATTGAAGCCGAGCTTCGTCAAAACATGGTTTCCCTGGAGAAAGCAGGCCTTGGGACGCGGAAAAAAATTGACGAATTGCTGAAAAAAACGCGCGAGCGAGGCATTTCCGAGGCTGTCGGTTTAGTCGTTCCGTCAATTTCCTCGCTGAGTTGTCCTGTTTTTGATCGGGAAAACTCGATTACCGCTGCCCTGACGGTAGTCGGCGTCACCAAAACGATCTCTACCGAAACCGACAGTTCCGTCGCCGCAAAATTGCGCAAGACCGCTGCTACGGTATCAAAGAAACTTGGCGCCAAGTTAGAGAGCTGATTTTTTAGGCTTGCGCGCCGATAGAACGGCCACATCGGAGCCCGACCTCTTTCCGCAAGGGTCCCTGATCGTAACCTGCCCCTTTAGCCCTGGCAAACGGCCATTCAAGGAGACAGGTCACAGGCCTAGGTTTCCGCGCGGTTCATCGGTGCTGTTCCGCAGCATTCGAAACCACACAGCGTTCTTACCAGATCGACGGACATCCGACCGGACTCGGTTGAACGTCCGTCGATCCTAATATGTAAGAGCATCTTGTCTGCGTTTCTTCGAACGCAGGATACGCTTGTTCTTTTACGCGTTTTGCTTCCACTCGGACATGACCGGATCCAGGTTAAACAACTTTTGCGCGTTTCCACCCAGAATATTGCGTTTTGCCGCCTCATCCAGAAAGGGAATGTCATAGATGGTGCTGGGCAAATCCATATCCCAATGCGGATAGTCAGAGGAATACAGCAATTGTGTTTCCGCATTCATCATCTTGAATGTGACCTCGAGGGCCTCTTTGTTGTCCACGAGTTCGATGGGTTGTGAGGAATAGAACATCTCACGCATGTAATCGCTTGGCTTCTTCTTGAGGAGCGGCGCATCCGATGTGCGCATCATGTATTCATTGTCCAATCTCTGCATAAGGAAAGGAATCCATGCAAGCCCGCTCTCAATCCACATGGTGTTCAGCTTAGGGAAGCGCTCAGGCATACCATTCAACACCCAGTTCGTCATGTGAATAATATTACAAAAACTGAACCCAAGAGCATGAACCGAGATGAACTTGTTGAGCTGAGCGAGAGATGTATCCGCCCAATGATAGGCCGCATGAAAACCGAGCGGCATACCGTGCTCTTCCAGCTTGGCATAGATACGCATATTCGCGTTGTCATGCACCGGGCGTTTCAAATAACCGGTTGACAGAAATCCTACGACTCCTTTCCGCTCGGTGAACTCGTCAATGATCTTTTCAGCTTCATGCGGTTCGTTCATTGGAAGGTAGACCATCGAGACGATGCGTTTATCTTCCTCCAGGATACGCTCACAAAGCCAGCGGTTATAGGCGCGGGCCATCGCAACCTCGACTTCGACCTGCGGGTGGGTCGCAAGCAGCAACATCGGTGTTGGAAACAGGCAGGCCATATCGACCCCCATCGCATCCATCCAACGTCGCGCGAGGGTAATGTCGCGATGCGGCTTCTCGGGAACAATTTCCTTGTTACGCCCGGCATAGCGTGTCACGCGCCCCGCCATGTCCTGAGAGCCGATCGCTTGCGGGATCAGGCCTGCACGCCCCACATTTCCCGCGGACAGACCAAGGTGCCGCATGACAGGGTCGTCCATGTACTGCAGGATCTCGGGAAGAGCTTCCGTTTCATAGTGGTGGCTATCCACGTCACAAATGAAAAAATCTTTGTAATTCCGGTCCTCTGCTTGCTTTCTCGCATTTTTCAAAAGTTTGGTTGTATTGAACTCCTTGATCGCGGGGTCGCTATCCGAACCGAAGCTCATGGTATTCGATGTAAGAGACATATTATCTCACTCCCATAAAATTTATTGTTTCAGCGTCTGCCACATACCCAGCTCGAATACCGCCACATCGGCAGCCTCGAGAATTCCTGTCGCGGCAACCGCAACATCCGTCGCCGAAACGTCGTTGTTTTCCGGGAACGCAGAGAATTCCTTGTCATTTTCCCGCATTTTCGCAAACGCGGTCACGATTTCCGCAAATAGCGCCTGCAACTGCGCGGAGCTCAGTTGACTGGTTTCAAGCGCGCGAAGCGCGCCCAGGACTTCGTTGACCGATACGTTCAGCGCCGGGGTTTCCGGTGTTACTTTTTCAAATCTCGACATAGATACCTCCATCCCGTTCGGTCACTTTGTAGCGCTTAAGGCGAATTTTCGGATCGCCTACCGCTTCCCCTGTTTCCATTTTGAACTCCCAGCCGTGCCAGGGGCATACGAAGTGCATCTCGCTATCGTCGAAGTTCTGCCTGAGAGCGCGTTGCTGGTCGTCAAACTCGACACATACCTTGGGCATTTTGAGCCCTTCGCAGACGGGGCCACCCTGATGCGGGCACACGTTTTTATATGCGACGACATTTCCTTTGTGGCGGATAACGCCGATCTCGACACCTTCGATCTCGCAGATCTTGGCGGTCGTGTCGTTGAGGTCCGACGATGCACACAACAGTTTTTCCGGCATTAAGAGCTCCTCCGTTTATTGCCAGGCTGCCTCACCAAAAATAGTAAGATTGCCTTACTATAAGACGCATGCTACCATTGTCAATAATATAAGAACTCTAAGTTAAGGCTCCGCGACATCGACCAGGTTCAGTCCCCCTCCCGCAAACGCGGCCTCGGAGCATCGCTTCGTTTGGCCTATCATCTCTATGGCAAGCTGTTGCAGAAGCAGCTGATCGATTCGAAACTGAGCATGGCGCAGTACATTCATCTCAGAGTTCTGCGGGAAGAAACTTGCCTTACCCAATCCGAGCTTTCTGCGATCCTGGGCATCGAAAAGGCTTCTTCGACGCGCGTTCTGGATGAACTTGACAAGAGAGATCTCTTGCTGCGCGAACGAAGTGCGAAAGATAGACGTGTCGTTGTCGTTCGCCTTTCGGATCAAGGCCGGGAGAAAATCGACCAGGTCATGAAATCCGCAAGGGTTGCGGCCGATCACGCATCGAAGGGCTTCGAAGAAGAGGAGCTTGCCCAGCTTTTCAAAGCAATGGACAAACTGATCGACAACCTCTCCTCGTGATTGTCGTTGCCCCGATCCACAGGCAATTCAGGAACGCAAAATATATTACGGGGCGACAGCCAATATTATCACGCCGGCTCCGGCCAGTATCGAAGCAAAGTAGAATCTGGAACCCGGCCGGTTCTCGGTTTTGAAAACGTGACCGGCCAGCCAGGCTGCGAAGAACATCTCGACCGAAGAAATTATCGCGACCACCGTTACATTGGTGAACATCAACGAAAAGAACAATGCCACCTGACCCAGTGTCATCGAGCTGCCCGCAAGCAATTGCCAGCCGGTTGGCTTATGTATGCGCAACATGAATGTGGACCAATTGCGGAAACGAAAGCCCGCGGAGGCGCCAAAGCAAACCAATCCGGTCACCGCTCCGATAAAAACGCCTGCAAGCGGGTCCGGAAGCGTCTGCATTGCCAGTTTTCGAGCGACGAATGATCCTCCGTAACCTGCTGCAGAGCTAAACGCCATTACACGCCCTTCGGTTTTTTCCTTGGTCGTGCGCTCTGGTACGGACCTGACGGCAGTCGGTCTTGAAGGAGTGTTCGCCATCATGATCAGAACGCCTCCTGTGACAAGGAGAAAGGCAATCACGATTGTCGATGTGATGATTTCGCCGAGCAGCAGAAACGCAAAGATCGCAGCGAACACAGGGATCAGTCTCCGAATGAACCCTGTCTCAACCGCCCCGGCCAGCTCAACCGACCGGAAAAGAGTTAGCCGGCCCAGCACATTTCCCAGCAAGCCGGCAAGAACAAAATAGCCAACCCCGATGAGCGCCGCTTCTCCATAGGCTGGAAACGGCGACCCTATCGCCAGCCAAAGCAGGCCTGAAACCAGGGCCGTCATCAGAACCGACAGAAACACGTCGTTTCCCCGGCCCTGAACGGACTGTGAGCTCTTGGCGATGGCAACGGAACTTAGCGCATAACAAAACGCCCCGAACGCGGCCAGCAAGCCGCCGAAACCAGCCGTCATCGGCTATAGTCGGACCGGGTTTCGGAGTTACCTGGCATTTGTGACAAGTTGCTCCATGAAACGCTCGGACGACATGATCTCACGCAACGGCAGGTTCTCCTGAGCTTCCATGAGATCCGATGAAAACGTCAAACCCCGTCCATCCCAGAACCACCAGTAGATGATTTCACCCTTCTTTCCTCGAATGGGCATTCTAAAGATCGGAAATTTACGTTCGCTATGCGGGATTTCGGCATTGCCCACGCGAGAATGTTTCAACTCAAGCTTCTTCAGAACCGCCGACAATGGAACCATCGCCAAGGGTGCATTTTCGGCTGTCAGAACGGCGACATTCTCGGGCCGGCTCTCGTACGGACCCTTGAGAAACTTGACCACCGGAGGATAGCTTGGATGGATGTGCGTTAGCTGAATGTAGGCCAAACCATTGGGCGTTTCGACCTCAACGATATCTCCAGGCAAATACTCTTCCATTTTGAAACTCCCGCTAAAGGCTGTAAGCTTCCAACGTCGAAGGATGAAACAGCTCCTCGATCTCGACCCGGCGTGGCGAAAGCCCTTGGCTTGCGTGATAATCGAGAAACCGGTTCAGGACATGGGAGTTCTCGGCAACGCCGTAACTCCAGGGATCGTTCCCCATCAGGGTGTGAACGCGGTTCAGGTTATCCTCGACGAACGGCATCGTAACTTTGGTCGCGGAGGTGTCCGAAAGCGCGTCTTCCGCCAGCCGCTTTGACTGGGTGAAAGCCTTGAGCAAGGCAGCCGGCAGGAATGGATATTCCTCCGCCAAGCTTCGCCGTACTCCCAGAACATGCATGATCGGGAAGATCCGAGTACGTTGGAAATAGGCTTCAGCCGCGGAGATACTGTCGGAAAACAAGCGCCCGACATGTGGATGACCTTCGGAGAAGCAACGAGGCCATCGCGGCCCGACGAAACCGTCGATCTCGCCCGCCGCGAGCATGCCGTTCAAGGTGCTGCCCTCCGGCGCCTCCTCCATCACGATATCGTCCGGCAACTGAACCTTGATCTTCTCAGGCCGGCCGGGCGTGTCCATCCCGCCTCGCACCCAGATGATATCGGACGGCTTCACGCCGTGTTCTTCTTCGAGAATACCACGCACCCACACATTGGCGGAAAGCTGGTATTCGGCAATGCCAATGCGCTTCCCCTTCAGGTCACCGGGCTTTTCTATACCCTTGTCCGTCCGGATATAAACCGACGTGTGCCGGAAGGCACGGCTCAGGAAAACAGGGATCGCAACATAATGCGGATCGCCCCTGGCAACGGAGATCGAATAGGACGACAGCGAAAGCTCGCTGATATCGAACGCATGATGCCGGAAGGCACGGAAGAACATCTCCTCCGGCGACAGCAGCATCGGAATGGGGTCGACCCCGTCGATTTGCACTCGGCCATCCACGATCGCACGCGTCCGGTCATAGTTTCCCATTGCAAGAGAAAGTTTCAGATTGCTCATCCTGTCGGCTTTCGATGTTTTGTGTTGCGTTGATGCTGAAGTTCGACCGGCTGGCCGGATCTGGCAGAGCGTAGAATTGCATGGCAAACCTCAAGGCTCGCCAATCCCCACTCCCCGCTCTGGACGGGGGGGGCATCCTCTCGAACTGCCGCGACCAGCGCATCAATGACCGTTCTGCGCGGAGCAGGACCGAATTGCGCTTCAATGAAGCTACGCCTGGTATCGCCAAAGACCTCGATACCGTCCGGCATCAGTTTAAGATCCGCTCGATCGCAAAGGGCGATCACCGGACCGAAATGTTCGTTGTGTTTGGCTTGGATCGTCGTTCCATTGCCAAAAGTTCGGGTCGTCTTAAGGCGAACCTCGTCTTCTGGCGTAAGGTCCATCAGGGCTCGGCGCGCCCCTCCATATGATCCGGGGGTCTTGGGTTGCCCCAACTCACCGACATTATTCATCCAGATATCGCTGTCGAAATGGGCATAACCTGAATAGGTCAAATTGGCGATGCAACCTGTCTCGAAGGTCATGAGCGCGCTGAACGCGCCTTCGGTCGGTCGCTTGGAATCCCAAGCTCCGGTCATTGCATAGATCTTTTCGGCTATCCCGCCAGCCAGTCTCCGGACGACATCGATTTGGTGAATTGCCTGACTGAAGAGAACGCCTCCCCCCTCTTCCGTGCGCAGTTCTTCAGGTCGTCGCGGCCGATAGAGAAAATCGGTATAGTTCAGCGCCTGGATCATACGCAGTCGACCAAATTCACCGCTTTCAATCAGCTGCGCGGCAAGCTCAACAGGAGGGTCGAAACTGTGACTGGGACCAACGATCAAATGCACACCTGCCTTGCGCGTGGCGGTTATCATTTTTTCGGCATCTGCCATGGAGATCGCCAACGGTTTTTCGACAAGAACATGCTTACCGGCACTCGCCGCCGCCAGGACATGGTCCACATGCATCTGATGAGGGGTGGCGATGTAAATCGCTTCGACAGACGGATCGGCGCATAACGCTTCAACGGTCTCATAACTCTTGCCGCCATATTCTGTTTCGAAGGCGGCACGGCTTTGCTCTCTGGGAGCGGCGGCAGCGATGAGCTTTACACGGGAATCGACATCGAACGTCGGCACCATGAGCATGAACGCACGCCCAAGGCCAGCGACGCCGAGGCGAACCGGATCACAGGTCAAGAACCAGCCTCCCCGATTTCGCCCGCGACACGCAGATCATGATGTAATCGCCTTTTTCCTCGTCCATCAAAACCATGTCGCGATGATCGGCTTCCCCCACCAGGAGACGGGTCTTGCACGTTCCACATGTTCCGCTTTCACATGAACTGCTCGTCGCAAAACCGGCATCCCGAAGCGCTTCCAAGATTGAGCGATCTTTAGGAACGGTGACTGTTTCCCCGCTCTTTTTCAGTTCCACTTCGAAGGCGACGTCGTCCTGACGCACCACATCGACCGGTTTAAAGTCCTCAAAATGGATCCGCCCCTCCGGCCAATGGCCGGAAACTGCCTTGATCTCGTCCATTAAAGGCTTTGGTCCACAGCAAAAGACATGTGTTGCTCTTGGCGTGACTAGATCGTCCCAGAAATCATAAACCGCGTCAGGATCGCCGTTGTCATGATGAACTATGATCCTGCCCTCGAAGGCTTCGTTCAGCTCCGCAAGATAGGCAGCCTCTTCTGCGCTTCGAGTGACGTATATGATGCGTAGCGCTTTGCCTTTTTTGTCGAGATATCGCGCCATGGAATAAATCGGCGTAATACCAATGCCGCCTGCTATCAGTAGATACTTCTGAACATCCGTCAGGGGGAAATCGTTCTCCGGCGGCTCAATATTCAGCTCGGAACCAACATGCGCATCGTCATGCATCGACGCGGATCCGCCTCGAGATTGCGGCTCACGTTTGATGGCAACGACGTATTCAGTCGGCTCGAAACCGTCGTTCACGAGCGAGTAACGGCGCATGGCACCTGACGGCGTTTCGACTGTGATATGCGCACCTGGATCGAAACTGGGAAGCTTACAGTCGCCGACCGGAACCAACGTGAATTCCACGATGCTCGGTGTCAAAACGATTCTACTTGCGACTCGCATTCTCATTTGCTGCATGAATTCCTCCCAGTCGGATCGCGATAGAATTTATTAGATAGCTAAGTTATTGAAGTCAACCGCTTGGCAATCTGCTGAAACGTTACGTATTTTCCGTGGCCTAACGAGTTGCTTAAGTATTCCGTCCAGGCAGTGCCGCGGCGTTTCTTCTACCCGCGATATGATGCTGTCCGAGCTGTTGAACCGATTTGCAGCCAATGAAAATCAGTGTTCTGCGCACTTCGTCCTCCAGTATCGACAGGGCTTGCGCCGCCCCATCGCGGCCACCGGCCGCCAGGCCGTATAATGTCGCCCGGCCGAGAAGTACGCCGTGTGCCCCCAAAGCAAGCGCCTTTACGATATCGCTGCCCCGCCGAATGCCGCCGTCCAGCAGAACGGTTGCATCGCGGTCTAGTTGTCCGGCAATGTCCTCAATGACTTCGATGGTCGCGGGCGCACCATCGAGTTGGCGACCCCCGTGATTTGACACGATGACTCCATCAGCGCCCTCCTTGCAGGCGCGTAACGCGTCCTCCCCGCACATTATGCCTTTGATCAGCAGCGGTCCGTTCCATTGTTTGCGAATACGCCGAACATCGTCCCAGGAAAAATGAGGATTCCGTTGGGAACGGGTGAAATCCGCCAGCGCTGCGTCGCTTACCCCCTCCCCCAGGAACGCCACAAGATTCTGTAATCGTGGCCTGTTTCTGCCAAGCCAAACCGAACCCAGCCATCTAGGATGCATCAGCCCGTCCAGGATTACGGGAGCGCTCATTTTGATTTCATGTGAGAAACCGTGCCGTAAATCACGCTCGCGTTTTCCCCCAACCAAAGAGTCGACCGTGACAATCAGCGCCGCATAGCCGGCATTGGCGGCACGCTCTATGAGCGCCTCGGAAAAGCCCGGTTTTCCCCACGGATAAAGCTGGAACCAAAGAGGACTATCCGTTTGTTGTGCAATCGCTTCCATTGATGTGTTGGACGCCGTGGAAACCGCGAAACCGACACCCGCACCTTGGGCGGCACTTGCCAGATGCAAATCCCCTTTCGGCCAATAGATCCCGTTCAAACCCGTCGGGCCAATAATGAAAGGTGCAGAGAATTTTTGGCCAAATAGATTGACCGAAAGATCGACCATGCCACCGTTAAGAATTTTGGGTCTTAACTGAATATCCTCATATGCCTGCCTGTTTCTCTGCAGAGTAACTTCGTCTTCAGCCCCGCCGTCAAGAAAATCGAACACCACCCGTGGCAAGCGAATGCGGGCCAATCGTCGCAAGTCGTCAATGTTGATGGGTTGGCTCATCTTACTTGCCGATTTGCTTTGCCACAGCCCGCGACACCCCAAGATTACACCCTTGCAGCGACGACACATCGCCCCCTCCGCTCACGAAAGAACCACCCAAGACCGCGTGCGGCCTCAGGCGGATCCGGGAGGAAATTTCAGCAGAACCTATTCTGCAGCGACTGTTTTTCCCGAAGTGTTGAGAAGTGTTCGCCAGTCGGTTTCTTTCGGGTAAACCCCCTCGTGGGAGTTGATCAAAACCTGCGGGATCTCGGAATCCGTTCCGATTGCCTGACCACCTTCGGCTACTTTTTTAGCCGCATCCGCCATCAGGCGGCGGAATTCGACAATGGCCAGGTCTGACGCACCGAGGACATCGGTGTGGCGCTGGACGCGCGCGCCCATCGACACCCACATCGCAATATCCTGGTTGGGAATGCCCTTGATACCAGTAAAATTGCCTTCCTTCATCGCATCACGATCCTGAAGGAAATCGTTGTCCAAGGTGCGCAGGCAACGCCATTTGTCATCGACATCCACACCCGGCACCGCATGCGTGAACCGGCGCCACTCGTCCGTTGTCGGGACGTTCGGCCCATCCCAAGCAATGAAGTGGAAAGCGGTTTCCTCATCATTGATTGGCACAATCACCGCGGCCACCCTGTAATTGTTGTTGGGCGGTATCAGCGAGTAGTAGGGCGCAACGAATTCGGTAACCCGAATGTAATTGTGCGTAGCCGCGTTCTTGATGGGAGTACGGATCGCGGCATAGTGAAACCCATAACTTGTCGTTTCCGTTTGCATGCGAGGCGATTTGTCGGTCGAGGGCCGATACCATGACTTTTCGTCCGCCGCCGCACCTTCGACTTTGGCTGGAACCATGTCAGATGAATGCAGCGAAGACGAGTGCGCGCTGTCGATCTGGCCTTCGTGGATCTGCGCCCAATTCGCGGGGATTCGGATCTTTAGGATTGCGATCGGAGAATCCGCGCGCGGTGCAAATGCCGGCGGTTGAAACTCCGGCATTTCGTCTTTGTCGCCAAGCCAAGCCCAGACGAAACCGCCCCACTCGCGAACGGGGTAGGAACGGTGCTTCACCTTGTCCATCAGAGGACTGCCTTCCGGCTCCGACGACATAGCGACAACGTTGCCGTCAACGTCCATTTTCCAGCCATGATAGAGGCAGCGAAGCCCGCATTCCTCATTTCGGCCAAAGACCAGCGAAGCCTTGCGGTGCGGGCAAAGCTCATCCAACAGGCCCAAGCGCCCCTTTGAATCGCGAAATGCCACATAGCTTTCGCCGAGAACTTCAACGCGAAGCGGCTTGCCGTCCGGCTCTTCCACCTCTTCGATCAGGCAAACAGGAGTCCAATGCTGACGCATCAGCCGCGCCATCGGGGCGTCGCCGGTCACACGGGTCAGCAGTTCATTCTCTTCGGGTGTAAGCATTTGATCTCCCTCCTCCACGGACCGCCACGTTAAAAAACACCATCGGGCGGCTTATGGCTTCTCCAGTATTCTTAGCTTTCTAAGTTTAAGCTGTCAACTGGAGGGCAGAATTTTTTCGCCTGCTATTGCAGGATCCCGAAACCCTGACTTCGGAGTTTCCCGCTGCCGTGAAATCCGGCCTCCCCTCGTCCAACGCGAAGGCCGCACAACGGCTGTTGTTGGAGATGAAAACTCTATGAATTCAGAGCATCGTGCGATGCTTTTATGGGAGGTTCCGGCAACTGACCTAAGCGTGAAAGGTTCATGGCCGATGCACGATCTATTTGCGCCTTTTGAGAAAAATCTTGCTAGAGTTCCAACCACGAATGCATTTTTCTCATGAGCAACGGCATTACGTAACGCGTATTCAAACCTGTCAGAACGAATGCCACCAAAAACAAAGAAATCGGTGCAGATACGTTTTCGGTTAGCGGCTTTAACGCGTGGTATATTATGATCAGCAACGGATAGACACCTAGCATACTGACCACCCAGCGTTTCCAAAAAAGCGGTTGCTTTTGCACATCCTCAATCGGCTCGTTGACGACAGCGTCGCAGCGAATCTTTGCGGAAGAATTGCTCAGTTGGTGTCGGAGTTCTCGACCGATGTAGCCGGGCAAATCCCGACCATCTGATTTGAGCTGGCTGACGTCGAAACTCAAGGAAAATAAAACTTCGCCACCATGGGCGCTTCGCATTTGCCCGCTGCTCTCCGCGTTCCTGTCCGCAGAAACGATATCGACGGTTAAATCATGAATAGCTTGCGTTACGCGCGTCAGATCTTCCGGCAGAGCTGTAATTGTAAGTATCAAGCCCGACCCGTTGCCTACCGGTGCCGGTTGACCTGCCTGAATTTTTGACATGTGTAGACCACCCGTTGGTATCAGCAAGTCCAATCAAGCGGTCGAACTGATCGTAATTCTTCAAAACGCAGGTGCCGTCCGGTCGAGTGAATGTTTTCCATATTCCATTCGCACGTCGACCGGGACTAAGGATTTTCGACGTTTCTCACCCTCGCAGAAAACACGAACTGTCGTACGATCAACCCGGCAATCAGCAAGATGCACAAGCCGGATACGACGGGATAAGGGCTTACAGCCCCCACCGCCGCAACCGTTAGAAGGACTCTTTCCCAGGTGAGCAGTTCGGTCTTGATCAATCCCTCTATCGAGGCTGCGATGGCGAACGCGCCGAAGAACGCCCCGACCACTGCGAGAGTGTTTGCCAAAGGCCCGAGCTCCAGAAGTATTCCCGGATTCCAGACGAAGGCGAAAGGTAACAAAAATCCAACGATTGCAAGCCTTACGGCCGAGAAGGCAATTTTGAAGGGATCCTCGTCGGCGATCGCAGACGCGGCAATGGCTGCAACAGCGATCGGAGGAGTTAGTGCAGACAAGATCGCATAGTAGAGCAAGAACATTTGGCTCGGAAGGATCGGGAAGCCGAGCTTGGATAGCGCCGGTCCCACGAGCACGGCCGCCAGAATATAGGCGCTCGGGGTCGGCATCCCCAGACCGAGAACGATCGTGACGGTTGCGGCAATCACGAGCGTCAGTATTGGCTGCGCATCGCTAACGGTTAGAATCACATTCGCTGATTTCATCCCAAGGCCGGTCATGGACAATCCGCCAATAACCAGGCCCGCAGCAGCACATGCACCGGCAACCGGCAAGATCTGCAGAGTGGTTGTTCCAAGACCTTCCACGATTTGCCAAGGCGAAAGCCGCGTTTCTTTCAGGATCAATGAAGCGACAATCGTGACAAGGACGCCGACACCAGCCGTAAACGTCGGTGAATAACCGAGTATCAGCGCAACGATAATACCGATGATAGGCAGCAAAAAGACCCAGCCGGTTTTGAACGTTTCCGTAGCGGTCGGAACCTCGTCTTCCGACGGCCGCAGGTCGTATTTGACCGAGCGCAAGTGCACCTGGGCGAAAACGCCGGTATAATAAAGCAAAGCTGGTATCAGGGCCGCGAGCACAATCGAGTTATAGGAAATCCCCGAGTATTCGGCCATGATGAACGCCGCTGACCCCATGATCGGGGGCATCGCGCTACCACCGGTGGATGCTGCGACCTCCACCGCTCCTGCAAATCGGGCGCGATATCCAAGCCGTTTCATCACAGGGATAGTGATCGAACCGGTTGCGACGACATCGGAAGTGGGGCTGCCGGACATCGTTCCATATAATCCAGACGAGATGATCGCGATCTTGGCAGGTCCTCCTCTTGCGCGCCCGGTGACCAGAGCCGCAAGGTTAAAGAAGAAATCGCCGCCTCCTGCCTTTGACAGAAATGTTCCGAACATCACGAAAAGGAAAACGTAGCTCGCCACCACCTGAATCGGAACGCCAAACAAGCCGTCGGTCGTAAAAACGAGGATATCGAGCAGATATGTAAACTCACTAACCCGATGACCGAACGGAGGTGGCAGCAGATAGCCAAAAAGATTGTAGAACAGAAAGAGCAAGACAACCCCGGTGAGCCCCAAGCCGGTAGTACGCCGGGTCGCTTCGAGCGTCAGAAACAGGAGCGAGGAACCGAAGAACAACTGATCAATCGTGAACTCATCCAGAATGCTTATCCGGTTCGCTATCGCTCCCGAAGTCATGAAGAAATAGACGCCGCAAGCAAGACTGAGAGCCGCTAGAATCCAGTCGTAGAAAGGAATCCGGTCCGGCGCTCTGGAGGTCGCTCCAATCGCCAGAAAAAGAATGGTGAATATCCCCGAAATAAAGAGAATACCCTGAATAAGCGGGTCAGCGATAATGAACAGATTTGAATGAACTACCCATATGGCGAAGGCCGCCGACAGTACCTTGACAACGGTACTCATGGTAGGCGCGAGTTTTCTACGGCGGCCTGTTTCAGTCAGCGAAGGGAAGTCCATGCCTACACCGTTTCACGTTTGTTGTTTGAAAGTAAATTGCCTGCACTGAACGTGCCTTGCCTGTGTTTACACATGCAAAGTCCGCAGCAATGCACTTGGCAGCAGTATGCAGCCAGCGCGCTGTTGCTTTTGCGGGCCGGCTGCATTGTCTGAAAGGTGTTACTTAATAAGACCCAATTCCATGTAAGCGCGCTTTGCACCGGCATGGAACGGAAGTGTGGTCTGAGAAACAAGCAGTTCTGGCGTCAACTGCTTCATCGCGTTGTGCACACCGCGAATTTCATCGATGTTTTCTGCGATATCTTTTGCGAGCATATAGCCGGTTTCTTCGGGCAGGCTCTCGGTCGTGATCACCATTGCACCCAGCGCGACCGTAACAACGTCATCAGATTGGTTGGCGTAACTTTCGCCGGGAATTGTATAGGTTCCCGTTCCAAATTTTGCGTTCGTCTTCTCAATGATTTCCTGGGGAACACTCAGAAGTACAACTTCATTACTTTTGTCAACTTTCCGGAACGACGAATGTCCCACAAAGATGCCGTTAATAACCATGTCGGTCCGACCGTCGGTTATCAGGTCCGCTTGCTGTGCAGAGCCGCCCCGAACCAGAACTCCGCCGTTCGCTTCGATAGTAGCCTCATCATAGCCGGCTTCTTCGAGCATGAACGTCGTGATATTGGCCACGATGTTGCCCGCATTGTTGTTCGCGACGCGTATAGCCGCACCTGATTTCGCCAGATCGTCAATACTGTCGATCCCGTATTCATCGGCAATGGATTTTCTAAGAAAAAAATGCATCGGCGCCCAATTGTACATATACCCGATGGCCTGAATATTGTTGATGGGTGCCTTGAACGGCTCTTCCCCGGCGAGCGCCAACTTGATCTCGGCGTCGTGGGCCAAACCTAAGTCCGTCCGACCTGCGCCCAGCAAAGCAATGTTTGCAAACCCGCCTCCGGTTGCTTGGTATGTAACGACACCACTGGGATCGTCAGCCTTAACTGCTCGGTCAATGCCAGCACCAAGCAGAGACCAAAGACCGGACGGGTTTCCTCCCGAAAGTGTGACGGTGACGCTTTCCGCAACTGCGCTGCCTGCAATTGCACACATTCCGATGGCCGCAATAACGGCTTTAAAACTCTTTTTCACAGGTTCCTCCCTCTCCATCCTCATAGACATCTAATGTTAGATATCTATGTTATATAGGCATAATGGATTGCCTGATCTTAGTCAACTAAGATCAGGGTTTTTGGGTGGAGCCGATTTGCAGAGTTCTGCCGATTGCCCCATCGGCTCGTCACGAGAATGTCGCCAAGCGACAGGGCGCGGAGCGGCTTTCGGTCCGCCCCCGCCGCGGTATCGCTCTGAAGATCGAGGCGCCGTGTCTTCGAGGAAAACTTCCGCGTCTATGGTACGCGCAAGATCCGGCGGCAATTGCAGCGGGAGGGCTTCGATATCGCCCGTTTCACGTGGCCAGGCTTATGAGGGTCATGGGGCTTCAGGGGAACATTCGGGGCAAGCGGCTCAAAACGACGTTTCCGGACAAGTCCGCGCCAAACCCGCTCGACCGTATGAACCGCCCGTTCGACAATGCTGTCGGCTCACTGGCCTACGATGGCTAAGAGGAAGCGTGGCCCTTGGTTGGCGGCACCCGAACCCCACGCGATGCGGCACGTCGTTCATCTTCCTCAAGATTTCGGATCATGACAGTCAGCGCTTTTCGCAACGTGGTTTGCTCGTCCTTCGTGAGGCTGGAAAGGGCGATATCATTGGCTTCGAGCGCAAGCGGTTCAAGCAGTTCACGAAGTTCCCAACCTTTCGCGGTCAGGAACGCATGCAGACGACGTTTATTGCCCTCGACATTGCGCCGAACAATGTAGCCCAGTTCCTCCATGCGAATGAGTGCGGTATGTGCGGTCGGTTCCGTGAGGTGCGCTCTATCGCTCAGTTCGCGTTGAGACAGCCCGTCCTCTTGCCAGAGAATGCGGAGGAATATCCACTGCCCGAAGGTAACATTTTGGGTTTGAAGGCGGATCTGAAGAGAACGGTTGAAACCGCGCGCAGCCAGGCGCACCAGCCTCGCTATACGTTCAACGCCCGCCTCATCTGCCGCGCTATACTCAATTTGCTCGCTCATGGCCTCATAAGATCAGCACGACGAGCTATTGCCAAGTCCCTGAAAAGCACCGCAGCCACTTACAGCACAACAAACTGCATTGCTGCACAGCCGGGTGCTCTTTTTCGCAGGGAGATCGCCTCGGGGTTTGCAGTTTACATGGAGCGGACTCTCATCAAGCATCAAGCGAAGTCCGGCCAGTTCACGTCAACCCTCCTGCATGTTCGCCAACCGCTCTCTCCAAGCAGGTTCGACTTCGAGATTGCGGGTGTATTTCGGCAGATCGCCATCCATGAGGCGGGTGGCGTTTTCCACCAGAACCTCCGGCATGATCGAATAAAGATCGATCGTATGACCCAGGATGTGCGGCGTAAGGACGACACGATCAAGCCCGCGCAGCGGGTGATCCGCCGGTAGCGGTTCGGTCTCAGTCACATCGAGGCCAACTCCCGAAAGATGACCTTCGGACATGACCTCGACCAAAGCGTCTTCGTCGATCAGTCCGCCACGGGATGTGTTCACCAGGATCGCGTCACGTTTCATTTTCCGCAGTTCGGCCTCCCCGATCATTCCGCGAGTTTGTGCATTGAGAGGCACATGCAGGCTGATCACGTCGGACTGCACCAGTAACGCGTCGCGATCGACCAGACATACGCCTTCAGGTGCGGTCTCCGGCGTCAGGAAGGGATCGTGAACCAAGATCTCAGCCGGTTCGAATGCCCGGAGGCGGTCGATCACCCCGCCGCCGATCCGGCCCGAACCAATTAACCCGACAGTCCTGCCGCGCAGCATACGGGCATACATCTGCTGCGGACGTTTGGCGTTTTCATGCAAGAGACGCTCAGATGTGTGCAGCTTGTAGAGAAGCACGAGCATCAGCATCACGGTTGCCTCGGACATCGCGAGAAAATTCTCGGGGGTCGCTCCGTTCCCCACGATTAGCCCGCGCATTCCGCAGGCCTCGAGATCGACCGCGTCGACCCCGATCGTGGGAAACACCAGCGCCCGCAAGCGCGAAGACGCGTCGAGATCTTCTTCGCTGAGCCGAGAGCGGGAGCTGGCCACGATGATATCCACGTCCGACAATAGTGTCTGCCGCTGCTCTGCAGACAGGCGTAAAGGCACGCCTGGAACTATTGCCGGCCCCCGCACCACATCCCAGCCAAGATCGGAAAGCTTGGTCGAAGCGCTTTCGAGTACGTCCGCGAGCACAGGATCCTGTGCTATATAGATCTTGGGTTTCATCTTCATTCGCTCCGGGTCAGGCCAGCAACCATGTTGGGGTTGTAACCAGGCTGAACGCGCGCATCGATCACAACGCTCTTGCCTTCACGAACCAACTCGATGCCTTTCTTGACCGCTTCGACCAGTTCGCCCGCGGTAAAGACAGGCCCGATCCCCTCGCATCCCTGTGCACGAGCAACGCCTGCGATGTCGATGTCCGGATCGCCGATACGCTGACCGATCCACTTGTTCTCCACCGGACGGTTGCGAGCGACAGCAACACGCTCCTGGTGAACCTCGTCATTGTAGAAAGAGCGGTTGTTCGACACCACCGCCAGAAACGGTGCTCCATAGTGCGCTGCGGTCCAGAACGCCGAGGCCGCCATCATGAAGTCGCCATCCCCGAGAACCGCGACCGGCATACGCTCGCTGCCTTTCAATGCCAGCGCGGCACCGATCAGCATACCCGGACCGGAGCCGATCCCGGCACCGCCATCGGAGCCAAGGAAATCGAGTGGGTGGCGGAAATGCCACGCCTCGCCCGCCCAACCGAGCGGCAAGCGCACCATGCTGGCGCAAATCCCGTCCAGCCCTTCGCCAAGTGCCCCGGCCAGCGTCATGATATCCAGCGGCGCTTCCGGAGCGGGAGCATTCAGGGCGGGTTTCACCGGCAGGTTTTCGGGCTCGTCGCCAGCGCCAACACCCAGCAAATCCGCAATGGCATGCATCGCGCGGTCCGGCGAACTGGCCAGGTGGAGATCGAGTGCCGACAGCCCCTGATGCTCCATGCCCCAGCCATTGTGCAACTGATAATCGAGAGAGGCCTGGATAATCTTGGCTTCAACCTTGCCTGCCAGCTTGAGCGTTCCGGCAACGTCAAGCCAGTCGAGGCTGAGGATCACATCGGCTTCCCGCAGAACTTCGCCCGCCGCATCGTCGATAAAGAATGCAGGTTTGCCACGGTGCAGAGAATGGTTCGTCGGGAAAGAAGCGCCGATCCGGATGTCGGTCAGAACCTTCGCTCCCAAAGCTTCGACCAATGCCACACGCCGCGCCCAGTCAGCCGGATCGCGCGACACCCGCCCCGCCAGGACAACCGGATTTTTGGCGTTTTTCAGCAACTCGGCGGCACGCGCCACCCCCTCAGCGGAAGGGTCCGCCGGCAGTGGCGACCGGTAACGCGAAAAGTCGGGCAATGCCGGCGCTTCGGCATGCTGTTTTTCCTGGATCGACACATCAAAATTTACATAAGTCGGGCCGTGCGGTTCCGCCCGGGCAATCAGATTTGCCCTCAGCATGGATTCGATCGCTGCCTCCATCGAAGCAGGCTGGTCATCCCATTTCACATAGTTGCGTATCATTGAAGCCTGGTCGCGGCAGGTATGCAACCAGTCGATCCATGGACGGCGCAACGCCGCATCCACAGGTCCGGTCGCACCGTAGATCAACACAGGCACGCGGTCGCACCAGGCGTTGAAAATTGCCATCGTTCCATGCATCAGCCCGACATTGCTGTGCAGGATCACAGCAAGAGGTTCACCTGTAACCTTGGCATATCCGTGCGCGATTGCCACTGCATGTTCCTCATGCAGGCAAAGCAACATCTGTGGGTCTTCGTTGCCCAGGTGGTTCACCAGGCTGTCATGTAGCCCACGAAAGCTCGATCCTGGATTAAGGGTGACGTATTTAACGCGAAGACCCCTAAGCATCTCCGCAAAAACGTCGCTCCCCCAAACTCCGTCGCTGTCAGAGGCAACCGGCCGTTCAACTCCCGAAGGTCTTTGATCAGTCATGCGATAAGTCCATGTTATTGAGGTTTCAGTGGTGGCTCAGCAGATGGCCGAAACCATGTGGTTGATCGTTGAACCCGGCTGTTCTCAGCAGATGCCAAGCCATGACCTGATTGCTTGTGATCACGGGTTTGCCAAGCTGCTCCTCGAGGAGGCTGACGACCTCGAGCGAACGGATCGCCGTGCAGCTGACAAAATATGCATCGGCTTTTTGGGCGTAATGTTCTTTCGTTAACGCAAGCCAGTCTTCCGGCGGCAAGGCGGCCATATCCCTTGGATGGTCTATTCCGAGACCATGGGCATCGATGACGTCAAATCCATGCCGATTGAGAAATGCGACTTCGCTTTTGACGATGTGGTCGACATAGGGGGTAATCAAGACCAGCGTTCGCGCCGTCAGTGCATTTAGAGCGCTTACGATCGCTTCAGACGTAGCGACGACCCGTCTGCCGGAGGCTGAACACGCGCGCGCCAGAATATCTCTCTCCAGTTGCTCGCTCAGCGTGGAAACAGCAGTACAATGAAATCCGACGACCGCAGGATCGACATCGCCCACAAGCGAAGCCGCAGTTTCGACATCTTCTGCCATGGCGTTTAGTTGTTCGCGCGAACTGCCGGTCAGTCGCAGGCGCGTCACATGCAAAGTGATATCCCGCGGTAACAATGCGGCCAAATCTCCCTCAGCCACAATGTTGCCGGACGGCAAGATCACTCCGAAACGCGCGCGCCCGCCAAAACGGAACCCACACGCAAGACTGTTCAACCGGGGCGGCGCTACGAGATCGCGATTATCGCTCATCATTTGTACAGATGGTTCAAGGGTTGTCCGGGCTCGGTGACACGACGGATGTCACCGAACCCAATGCCATTTATTGCTTGACCTTGGAGAAGACTTCTCTTTCCAGCAGTGCGGTGAATGCATCGACATCGCCCTCGACGCCCTGAACGAGGCCGTCCCAGCGCTGCAATGTCTCGATATGTTGCTGAACAATCGCCTTGGCGTCAGACGACCCACCCAATTTGACGATGTCGTTCGCTACCGCCTCAAGCTCGCTGGCGCGAAAATCTTCCATCGCTTCGTTGAACGCGTCATCAGGTTTCCAGAAGACCACGCCCTTTTCGTCGGCCGCCATGCGCGCAGCAGCCTCCTGGTCGGCGTAGGTCTTGCTGATCTTCGCAATCCGTCCGGGGATTGCCGAAATCAGCGCCGAGCGGTTCGCTTCGTCCAGATTTGCAACAGCATCACGGTTGAAGATGAATTCACCCAGGCCGTGATAGCTTCCGATCGGTTGATCGACGATACCGCGCACGGAGTCGATCAAACCCAGCGTTTGAAGCCAGGCGAGATTACCTACCGCGCAGTCGACCTGGCCCTGCTGCAAAGCAGGCCCGACTTCACTCGCCGGCAGCGACACAGGTACAGCTCCCAGGGCATTGATGAGGCGCACAGCAAATCCACCCGTCACACGAATTTTCTTCCCGGCAATATCGTCCGAGCTAGAAATCGGTTGCGCGCACATCAGATACCATGGCGAAGCTGCATGCCCTCCCAACCAGACCGCGTTTTGCTTTTCAAGATCGGCGATGCATTCGTCGCAGTTCAGCAACATCGTTTCGTTGGTCGCGCCTGCGGCAGCCCAGAAGTTGGCCGCAAACGGCAGAAGCTCCGGCAGCATTGCAACATGTGGGATTTCGCTGGAATTCAGCGTAGGCACGATAAATCCGGCGTCCATGACGCCGGCGCGAATTCCGCCCAGGCTAGCTTGGCCACCCAACATCTGGCCTCCGACGAAAACCTGCGTTTCGAGGGCACCGTCCGTGGCAGCCGCGAGTTCATCGAAGAATTCTTGCGCCTGCACGGCTTCAATGGCCAGCGGCGGCATGAATGTGTTGTACCTGAGTTCATCTGCATTTGCGCTGCAGGTCAACCCTAGAAAAGCTGCGACTGCGGCAGTTTTTATCACTCTATTCTTCATACTTCCTCCTCCCATTTTGGACTTACTGTTCGACTGTTTTCAAAGCCCCATCAGCCTCGGCAACAAAAGCGTTATGTCCGGAAATGCGATCAGCAGGCCTATGACCAGAAGGTCAACGACCAAGAACCACAGAACTCCGCGATAAATCATACTCAGCGGCACATCCGGCCCCACCAGCGATTTGACCGCAAAGACGTTCAACCCGACCGGTGGCGACATCAGCCCGATCTCTACAAATTTAACGATCAAGATGCCCATCAAGGTCATGTCGAGACCAACAGACTTGAACATCGGCAGCATTATCGGGAGCGTGAGAAACAGCAGGCCCAGTGGGTCCAGGAACATGCCGAGCACGAGATAACAGGCGCCGGCGATCAGAATGATCCCGAGCGGCGAGACATTCGCGTCGGTCATGATTTGCGCCAGAAACATCGGCAACCCGGAAAATGCCAAAAACCGGGTTAGAAGCACGGCTCCAAGCACAATGAAGAACAAGGTGGCGGTCCCAACCAGCGCATCCCAGAAACTGGATTTAACAACCGGCCAAGACAGCGCGCCGTTCAGTAGCGCAATGACAAATGTCAGTGCGGCGCCGAACGCTCCCGCTTCGGTCGCCGTGACGACGCCGCTGTAGATGCCACCGATCACGCCGAGGACCAGTACCGGAAGCGGCCAAATCGCTGCGGTGACGGTTAGTTTTTCGCGCAGAGTCGGTTTTTCGACCATACGCGGCGCCGTATCAGGTTGAAGCTTGGCCCGCAGAATAACCATCAGGGCAAAGGCGAGCGCGGACAGAAGACCCGGCGCAATACCGGCTGCAAAGAGCTTGAGTATCGAAGTCTGCGCAAAAACCCCAATCAGGATCATCATGACGCTGGGCGGGATCAATGATCCTAAGGTCCCTGCAGAGGCGACAACGCCGGTCGCAAGACCCATGTCATATCCGGCTTTCTTCATCTCGGGTAAGGCAATTCGGCCCATGGTAAGGGTCGTCGCCAGGCTGGAGCCCGAGGCGGCGGCGAACCCCGCACAGGCGAAGTTCGTGGCCACGGCAAGCCCGCCGGGTAACCAGCCCAGCCAAAGTCTGGCCGCGTCGAAAAGAGCGCTTGTCAGGCCCGACCGGAAGGCAAGCGCTCCCATGAGAAGAAACATCGGGATTGCCGAAAGTTCCCAACTGGCGGCCGTTTCGTAAGGTATCAGGCTCAGAATGCTGAAAGCCGCGCTCCAGCTCGACACAGCGGCTATTCCGACGAATGCCACAATCCCCAAAGCCAGCCCGATCGGCACCCGCAGCGCAACAAGCACAAGCGCAATCCCCATACCCCAAAATCCGATGGCCAGTGGAGTCATTGGGACAGTACTTTCGCTTTGTCGGCTCCAGAAACGGTCGCCTTCGCGGATCCGTAGGTGATGAACCGAACCATCTGCATCACAAGGTTCAGGACCGAGACGATAACGACCAGCGATAACGCCAGAACCGGAATCCAGCGCGCGGGCCAAGTCGGCAAAAAATAGGATGGTGTCTGGATCTGTTCGGTGATTTCGGTTGCGCGCAATGCTTCGGCCCCCGCGCACCAAGCAAGCAACATCGCGAAGACCGCCATCAATAGCGAAGTCAGACAGTCGAGCAAAAAGCGCGATCTTGTTGACAACATATCGCTGATCAGGCTTGCGCTGATGTGCTGGTCAGTGATCTGAACAAAAGCGATCGGCAAAAAGATCAGCGTAACCATGTAATAGCGCGACACAATCTCGGTCGTGCCCGCCAGCGGAACGCCGATTACATAGCGCAAGCTTACGTCTAGAACGACATGCGCCACCATCAGCGCCATTACGACACCGGAAATCATGACTGCGAGCTCGCTAAGCCAGCTCACACATTGCAGGGCGCGTCCGAACAACGATTGAGAATTTGTCCCAGTCACTCTGCCGGCACCTTTACTTCACAATTGCTGAAACCGGCAGCTGCGGCGCGCTCGTTGAGCAGACCTGCCGGGACGGTTTCCAACCAGCAATCGTCGATATCGGCTGCGCTCAGCGATTTGCCGGTCTCTTCTGCACGCCGACGCGCGGCTGCCCAGACACGGCCACGAATAGAAGCGCGCAGAGGGATCGGAAGGGTGAAGATGTTGGTTATCAGGCGCGACCATGCTTCTTCGCTCCAGACAGCTTCATACGCCTCGCGTTCCGGCCCGAAACTGAAAATGGCTGGAGCCTCCCGAGAACCCAGCTCGTTCCTCAGCCGTTCAGTCCCAGCCAGGTCGAGCGCCCCGTCCTCGATAACGACCTTGTATGTTTCCCTGGCCGCCTTCTCGGAGACCAGCCCGTTCCCTACGTCATGTAAAACCTTGGCCGGATCGCGGTCTTGCGGAGACCCGTACCCGCCGCCGCCCGGCGTAAGGACCCGAATAACGTCACCGCAATTCACGTTGAGCGAGTCGATCTTGGCGAGAGGCTGGAAATCCTTTGTTCCAGCTCGCCGGATGAATACGCCGGCCATTTCGCCGCAGCAGCCGCCCAATAAACCCCATGGGCTGAACCGATGCCGCTCCTGCCCGCGAGCGGTTACGAGACAGTCATGCTGGAGAACCTCGAAATCAAAGATGATGCCCAGGCCGCCGCGATATTTGCCCGCGCCGCCTGAATCCGGCCGCAGCGCATAGTTCAGAATACGAACGCCCGAAGTGCTTTCGACCACCTCGAGGGGACTGTTGCGCAAATTTGCGATGTCCACCACATCGCGCGCGTTCAACCCATCGCCATCCTCGTGTGCGCCTGTGCCACCAACCAGCGGCTCCAGCACATTCACCTTCAGGCCGCCTTCGGCCAAATTCGGCTCGGTGAAGACGATCGGCGCGATGTAGCCCGCACCCGCCGCCGGAATGACTTTCGGCAAGGCCTGCGCCAGCGCGCCGCGAATGGCGTCCTGCACCCGCACCCCGGTTGTCGTTCGCAGCCCGACCGCTGCAGGTGCCTGACAGTTCACAACCGACCCGGGTTGAGCAATCACGTTCACCGATCGCATCAGACCTGCGTTGACGGGAATGTCGCGATCGATCGTCAGCAATACGAACATTATCGTATACACCAACCAAGGATGCGCCTTCCCGTCCGAATAGATATTGAAGGCGGTTCTTAACTGGGTATCGCTGCCGGTAAAATCTATTGTGATCTCGTCGCCGGCTACGGTTAACGCGACACAGAATTTGATCGGAATTTCTGAGATGACATCGTCATCCAGATAGTCTGAAAAACGGTACGTACCGTCGGGAATACCTTCAATTACCGCACGGGCTCGCATTTCACTGTAATTCAGCACATCTTCCATCGCGAGCACAACGCCGTCGACGCTGTATTTCTCGAAGCATTCAGTCATCCGGTGCTGGGCGACACGAAGCGCGGTAACCATCGCCTTCAGATCGCCCCAGTTGTCGTTCGGAACCCGGCAATTGCACAGGATCAGGTGCAAGAGTTCTTCGTTCAGCTTGCCTGCCTTGTAGAGATGGGATGGAGGGATCCGGATCCCTTCCTGATAGATCTCGTAACTCGACGGCGAAAGGCTCCCGGCAACACGCCCTCCCACATCGGTCGAATGGACGTAGGCGTAGGCAAAGCAGATCAGCTTTGTGCCAGCATAGATTGGAGCCAAAACGCTGATGTCGGGCAGATGTGAAGACAGGCCGCCGCTCGCGTATGGATCGTTGCAGACGACGATATCGCCCGGTTCGAAACTGCCGATGCTGTCGATCGTCTTCTTGAAGTTCAGATTGGCAAACATCGTGATGCCAATGCTGTGAGGATAACCGAAAATCTCGCCATCGCGGGTTACCAGAGCAACACCTAGATCAGCGGTTTCATTTACAAACGCCGTGTGCCCGGTCCGTTGAAGCGAATATCCCATTTCTTCGGCGATTGATCGGAACCGCTGGACGAAGATATCAAGTTGGGCTGAATCGGTGCGCAGAGAAAACGTTTTTTCTTTCATTGTGTTATCCTCTACGTAGCATGGATGAGAAGGTTGCCGGCGCCATCGCAGCGCGCCGCAAAACCCGGCGTGACAATGGTGGTCGTGTCAGCCTGCTCGATTACGGCAGGTCCTTCGACACGGTCTCCATCGCGTATGTCGTCGCGACTGAAAACGGAAGCGACATGAGGCCGCCCGCTATGAAAGATCGGTCGTTGGCCGGTGGGCTCCAGTTTGGCGGAGTTGGTCCGTTCTCTTGCCGGTGGCAGCATGGGTTTCCGCCTCCGCCCGACGACCTTGACCCGCAATGACACAAGTTCAACCGCCGACCCGGGATCGCTGTTGTGATACAGCGTCTCGTAGGTATCGTGAAAATTCTGCGCCAGCAGCTCTGGCGTCAGGGCGTCCACCTCCAGCGTTGCCGGCAACGTGACGTCGACATCGAAAGATTGGCCGCGATACCGCATGTTTGCAGAACGCAAGACTTCGACACGTTCGATTATCGGGCTTTCCGAAGCGAGGCTGTTGCGTCCCTCCTGCTCTAGCTGGCGATAAACCTCGCGCAAGACCCCGGAATCCAGTTACGCCAGCGGACGCCTCAAACTTCGGATGAAGTTATATTGATAGTCAGCAATAGTCGCTCCCAGAGCGCACATGGTGCCTGGCGATCGCGGCACGAGAATTTGTTTTATGCCGACCTCTTCGGCCAAAAGGCAGGCATGCGTCGGCCCGGCACCGCCAAAAGAGATCAACGTGAAATCGCGTGGATCCAAACCCCGCTTGGTCATCATCGGAAGAATTGCGCTGGTCATCGTGGCGGTAGCCAGACGCAGAATGGCCTCGGACGCAGCTTCGACAGAGCAGTCCAGTCGGCTGGCAATGCGACCCACCGCCGCCAAAGCGTTCTCACGCTTCAATGGCAGGTTCCCCGCAGCGAATTTGTCGGGGTCAATGTAGCCGGCAACCAAGTAAGCGTCGGTGACTGTCGTCTCGGTGCCGCCACGGTCGTAACAGGCTGGCCCCGGATCGGCGCCTGCACTTTGCGGACCCAATTTAAGGATTCCAAACGGATCGAACCATGCGATGGAGCCGCCCCCGGCTCCCACTGCGAAAACATCGACCGTTGGCATGACGATTGGAAAATCGCCGACCGCCGCATCGGTGGAGTAGACCGGCTCCCGGTCTCGAATGATTGAAAAATCGGCGCTGGTGCCGCCGATGTCCAGCGTCACCGCGTCGCAAATGCCGCTCAGCGCCGCGACATAGGCTGCGCCGACCACGCCTGACGCAGGTCCGGACAGCATGGTGTTCACGGGTTTTACCTTGGCGCTGGACGCGCTGAGAATGCCGCCATTCGACTGAGTGATCTGCAAGGCGGTATCGAGCCCCACCCGCTGCGTGTCGATAGACAGGTCATCAACATAGCGGCTCATGATCGGCTGAACGTATGCATTCAGCGAGGCTACACTTGCCCGCTCGTATTCACGGATTTCCGGCCAAAGGTCGGATGAGCACGAAATGTAAAGCTCAGGCCGCACCTCACGTAGCCGATCGGCGATCTTCTTTTCGACCGCCGGGCCTCTGTAAGACCCCAAAAGGCAGATCGCGACACTTTCTATCTCGGCGGGCAGGCTCGAGATCGTCGCCTCTATCGCGTCATCGGCAACCGAGAAGTCCTCGTCATCCCCACGCGCCGGGATCTCAAACACGTCCTGCCGCGCGACTATGGCATCCGGCAGCGCGGCCTTCAGATTAAAGATGTCAGGCTTTCGCAGCCTGGCAATTTCCAGGATATCTCGATTTCCCTGGCTGACGATCAGCGCACCTCGCGCGCCGCGCCGCTCCAGGACCGCGTTCAGCGCGATCGTCTGGCCGTGCACGAAATAGGTGATCGCATCCGCCGGCCGGCCGATCGAAGCCATCAATTCGCTGATGCCGCGTGCCACGGCTTTCGACGGAGAACTCGGCGTGCTTGCGACCTTGTGAGCGTGCGATGCGCTGCCGTCATGAGACAACAGGCTGAGGTCCGTAAAGGTGCCACCGATATCGATTCCGAGCTGGAAACAGTCTTCGCTCACATCGTCCTCCCAAACTCAGGCGAATTACTTATTAAATAACTCAATCACATATTACGTAAATCAAGTCAACTGACGGTCCGGGCGCTGGACGAAAAAAAGCGGCGAATTTTCGCCGCCGCGCGCTTTTTTGTCTGTGAGATCAGAAATCCAGTCCGAAATCGACCGTGCCAGCCGAATGGGTCAACGCTCCCGATGATATGTAATCAACTCCCGTTGCAGCGATCTCTTGCAGCCGGTCGATGCGTACATTGCCGCTCGCTTCGGTCTTCATCCGACCGTCGTCTATCCGGCGCACGGCCTCTGCCATGTCCTGGGTCGACATGTTGTCAAACAGAATGACATCGGCGCCTCCTGCCTCTAACACTTCATCCAATTGCCCAAGCCCGTCGATTTCGATCTCGACAACGACCATATGCCCCGCAGAACGCTTGACCGCTTCCAGAACCGGCCTGATTCCTCCGGCCGCGGCGATGTGATTATCCTTGATCAGGATGGCGTCCGATAATGAGAACCGGTGATTATGGCCTCCACCGTGAAGAACAGCGAGCTTCTCGACAAGCTTCATGCCTGGCGTCGTTTTTCGGGTGCACGTTATTCTGGCTCCGGTCCCTTCGAGAGCCTGCCCGTATGCAGCTGTAAGCGTTGCCGTCCCTGAAAGTCGGCCCGCGAAGTTCAGCGCCACACGCTCGGCAGCGAGGATCGACGACGCCAGTCCCTCGACTTTCAAAAGCGTATCGCCGGCTTTGCAAGCGGAACCGTCCGCAACGACCGTTTCAATCTTCAGGGTGGGATCGATCAGACGAAACGTCAGGGCTGCAACTTGCATACCGGAAACAACCGCGGCCTGCCTGGCTTTCAGTTCGGCCCGATAACGCGTGGTTTCCGGAAGAACGGCACGCGTCGTAACGTCGCCGGCGCCTCCTAGATCCTCCATGATGGCGTTTCGGACCATAGGCTCCAATATGATGTCCGGAACCCTAGCAAAGCTGTTCACTGTGTTTGCTCCTTCTCGGTTGTCACCGCGCACTCGCCGGTCTCACAACGAGGGGCGCCTGCCTGCAGGATCGCGGATGCCCTCGTCGGCTGCTGTCAAATGAATACAATCGACGGCAAACCCATGGAGTGGCGCCGTGCCGGGACGCCACCCGACCGCAAACTTATTGGCCCAGCAAATTGATGTGGATGTTCTTTTCGTGAGTGAAGGAAATCAGCTCTCCGATCCCTTCTTCCCGTCCGATACCGGATTGCTTCACCCCACCGAAGGGAGCCCCCAGGAAATGGCGGCCGACCTCGTTGACCCAGACAAAGCCTGCCTCGACGCGTGCAGCCGTTCGATGCGCGGTAGCGAGATCGCGTGTCCATATTGCGCAGGTCAGGCCAAGCTCGAGCGCATTGACCTCTCTCAGCATTTCGACTTCGTCGCTCCACTTCCGAATAGCCAGTACAGGACCAAATATTTCTTCGCGAGCGATCCTCATGTCCGGTGTCACATCGGCGAAGATCGTCGGCGCGATGAAACAACCCTCGGCCAAAGCGCCATCGGTCACCGCGTGCCCGCCCGTCACCGTACGCGCGCCCTCGTTCACGGCCGACTCGATGAAGCTCAGCACGCGATCGAATTGAGTTCGGCTGACAATAGCTCCCATGGTTGTCGTCGGATCGGTCGGGACGCCCGGCTTGTAACGCTCGACTGCTTTAGCCAGGAGAGAAACGACCTCGTCGTGAATGTCTTCATGAACAAAGGCTCTGCTGGTCGAACCGCATGACTGTCCGCACCAGCCAAAGTTCATTCCGGCAACGATCGCATCGGCGATCTTCTTGGGATCGCTGTCCGGATAGGCGATCAAGGCATTCTTGCCGCCCAATTCCAGCAGGACAGGTTTAACTGTGGCGCTCGCACTGCGCATCACCGCGCGCCCGGCCGGCACCGAACCAATCAGCGTTACCTTGGCCACGCCTGGATGCTCGGCCAAACCCGCACCGGCTTCAACACCGCCAGGCAAAACGCTGAAGGTGCCCTTCGGCAACAACCCTTCAACGATTTCGGCGAGGCGAAGAGCCGAGAGAGGCGCTTGCACCGGCGGCTTGATGATAACGGCATTGCCCGCCGCAAGGGGCGCAGCCATCTTACCGCCGCAGAACATGAAAGGATGATTGAAGGCAAGGATACGTGCGACCACGCCGAGCGGCTGGCGCGATGTCATGTTGACGCGGTCCGGCCCCATCGGAATCGTGTCGCCTTTCATCTCGGTCACGAGGCCTGCAAAAAAGTCCATTTGAGCCGCCGCAATCGCGGCATCCCCGCGCATTTCCGTATAGGGATTCCCGCAATTCGCGGCGTCGATCAGTGCGAGTTCGTCTCCATGCTTACGGAGAAGGGTAGCAATTTCCTTCAGGATCCGTGCCCGCTCCAGGGGCAAAACATCACGCCATTCATGGAACCCTTTGAGCGCTTCCGCCACCGCTCTATCGACATCGGCACGACTCGCGGTGGCGACCATGCCAATCGGCTGGCCGGTTCCCGGATTCAGCGTTTGTTCGTAGCTGCCTTCGACCGGTGGAACCCATGCGCCACCGTAATAAAGATCGGCCTGTTTCGAGAGCTTCAGGTTCGCGTCAAGGTTCAAGGTGTCCATCAGATTTGTCCTCCTGCATGCACACCTGTTATCTTAGAGTTCTAATTACTGTCAATCGGAGAACGCATCCGTCGCCAACCGGAGGCGCCGCAGATGGGACAAATGTTCCATGGCCTTTGCGTCTGGGGCTCGTCTGCCGCTGCCAATCCGATGCCGAACACCGCACCGGCGGTACCGCACCGACCGATCAGCTGGACGCAGCCGATCCTGGCCGAGTTCTGTTTCCAAGGGCCAGGCATGGCGGCGCCATCGCTCCGGGGCATTTGCCGGAAATGTCCGGCGCGCGCCACGAGCAGCACCATGTTCGACCTGAAACTCGGAGAGAAGGACCCCTCGAAATTGGCACCCGATTTGACCAGGGAACGAAATCGCTCCCAAAGTGGCCCGAGACCCCTCAGCCGACCATTTCCTCCGCACGCTTGTGCAACAGCCTCGCCAATAAATCGGCGGGGCTGTCTTCGTTGAAGGTGAACCTGCGCGTAATCCCTACCGAACCAGCCATATAGTCCGACCTGAGTTCGATTGCCGCTAGCGTGCCCCGCCGCAATTCGCGCTCAACGACCCCGCGCGAGATAAACCACAGCATGTCGGATTGTTCGACCAGAGACAGCGCCAAGGGAAGGGCCACCGTCTCGAAGGCCGGAACAAGCCCGCTCAGTCCCTGCGCGACCAGATACTGATCCACGATCTGTCGGATGATCGCTCCGGGGTTCGGGGCTATCAGCGGAAAAGTGGTCAGCGCCTTTGGCGCGGGCATTGCCAGCGCGGGATGATCGGCCCGCGCCACGAGGAGTACCGGCTCGTCATAAAGATGTTCGAAGGTCAGGCCCGGCATGTTCTTGGCTGACGGCATTCGCCCAACCATGAAGTCAATCCCCCCCGATCGCAGCATCTCCAACAAATAGCGGTTAGGCCCGGTGATGATTCCAACCCGCGCATCCCGATGCGTGCGATGATAATCCAGTGCAACCGTTGGAAAAAATCCCCCCGCAACCGTGGGCAACACCCCGACTTTGACCAATCCGACCGGAACTTTTCCCGAAAGATCGCGCACCCCCGCCTCAAGACTCTGTAGCGCGGCCAATGCATGCGCGCGAAAGCCCTCTCCTGCCGGCGTAAGGATTGCGCGCCTTCCGGTCCGTTCGAATAGCGCTGTCCCTAAAATGGTTTCGAGCTCATTGACCGTTTTGGACAATGCGGGCTGCGAGACATTGCGCACCCGCGCAGCAGCTGAAATCGTGCCACTCCGCGCGACCGCTAGAAACGCCTCGATATGGCGCAGTTTCAAACCAGGTGGTATATTCATTTGGTTATATTTTTGGCACGTTTTTGTATTTTTCGAAACCTAAAAATTATGTGAAGGATTGCTCGGGAGGGACCGATGCAAGCACTAACACGCGACTGGGGAATAATGCACACCAATCACCGTTCCGGTGAGGGCAGCCAGCTGGTTTTCGTCAATTCACTCGGTACGGATCTGCGGATGTGGGACGCGGTGGTAGCAGCCCTGCCGACCGACTGGGCCTGTTTGCGCATGGACAAGCGCGGTCACGGCCTGTCCGAAACCGCCCCTCCCGGCTATGGCATTCCGGAACTGGCCAGCGATGTTTTGGCCGCGATGGATCAGGCGGCCATGGATCGCGCAGTCATCGTCGGTTGCTCTGTCGGGGGGCTGATCGCGCAACACATCGCTTTAATGGCTCCAGAACGCGTTGACGGCCTGGTCTTGTCCAACACCGCATCGACGCTGGGTGCCGCCGAGGGCTGGCACACGCGTATCGCGGATGTGCGCGAACACGGCATGGCAGCGATGGCCGAGGGAATTCTGCCACGGTGGTTTGGACCAAAGATGCTCGCGGACAACAAAGCGTTTTTGTGGCACACACTTTTGGCACGCACATGTCAAGAAGGGTACATCGCCACCTGTGCCGCGATTGCCGGCACGGACATTTCTGATCGTCTGGGTGAAATCACACAGCCCACGCTGGTACTCGGCGGCAAGTACGATCTGGCAACCCCACCTGAAGTGATCGAAGCGCTTGCCGTCAACCTTCCATTCGCCTGTTTGGTGATGTTCGGAGACACCGGGCATTTGCCTGCGATTGAAGCGCCTGATGCTTTTACCGAAGCGCTGACGCAGTTTGTAGAAAGGATTAGCGAATGAACAACAGATTCGATCAGGGCATGAAGACCCGGCGCGAGGTTTTGGGCGATGCCCACGTGGATCGTGCCGAGGCAAAGAAGACTGAATTCGACCTGCCGTTTCAAACCCTCATCACCGAGGGGGCTTGGGGTGTAGTGTGGTCCTCGGACAAAATCTCGCGCAGAGAGCGGTCCATGCTGACCATCGCGCTTCTGGCGGCGACAGGCAATTTCGATGAAATTCCGATGCATATCCGGGCCACCGCGCGCACGGGCGCGTCAAAAGACGATGTCGCGGAAGCGCTGCAGCATGTGGCTATCTATGCGGGAGTTCCAAAAGCAAACCATGCCCTGAAACTTGCCAAGGAAACCTTTGCTGAAATGGAGGAGAGAGAATGACTGGCCTATCGAACCGGGATCAAGGACCACTAATCCCGCGCAATCGTGCAATCCATCCCAACCCTTACGATGTCGGTTACAAAACGAGCGTAACACGCTCGCCCAACCTGCCGCTTCTGTCGATGGAAAGTTCCCCGTCGGAAGAGACGGGCCCGACCTTCGGTCACAGCAAGCTCGGTCCGTTGGACAACAATCTGGTTCTAAACTGGACCAAGGGCGCAGCTCCGGCTGTGGGGGAACGTATTCTGATGCATGGTCGCGTGCTGGACGAGATGGGCCGACCCGTACGCAATACGCTAATCGAGATTTGGCAGGCCAACGCGGGCGGGCGTTACCGCCACAAGAAAGACACTTACTTTGCTCCGCTCGATCCAAATTTCGGTGGCTGCGGCCGGACCATCACAGACGAAAACGGCTATTACGAATTCCTCACTGTGCGTCCAGGAGCTTACCCTTGGCCGAACGGCGGCAATGACTGGCGTCCGATGCATATCCACATATCTATTTATGGCAACAGCTTCGGCCAACGCCTGATCACCCAGATGTATTTCGAGGGCGATCCGCTCATCAATCATTGTCCGATTGCCGCTACGATCAAGGATCGCAGTCAGCTTGACCGTCTCGTCGCACCGCTCGACTTCTCGAAATCCCGGCCGCTCGATTTCCTCGCCTATAAATTTGACATCGTGTTGCGCGGTCGCCGCCAAACCATGTTTGAGAATAAACTGGAGGGCATGTGATAATGGTACAGAAACTCGACAACTTGATCGAAACTCCGTCCCAAACGGCTGGACCTTATGTTCATATCGGCTTGATGCCGACCTATGCGGGCAATGCCGGCTATTATCACGAAGAGATCGGCACCACCCCCATACAGGGCGACGTGAAGGGCGATATCATTGAGATCGTAGGCTCGGTCTACGACGGCACGGGTTGGGCAATGCGGGACGCACTGATCGAAAGCTGGCAGTGTGACGCGGGAGGTATTTTCCCGGGCACCGAAGGAGCCGATCCCGCCTTTACCGGCCATTGTCGTTTTGCCGCGGATGCGGACTCTGGTGAGTTCACGCTGCGCACGGTCAAACCCGGCCGTTACAAAGGCCGTGGCGGTGTCGAAAGTGCGCCGCATATCTCTCTTTGGGTGGTGTCCCGCGGGATCAACATCGGCCTCAACACTCGGCTTTACTTCGAGGATGAGGACAATTCGAAAGACCCGCTGCTAAACCGGATAGAACAGCGCCATCGCGTGGAAACGCTCGTCGCAAAGAAAACCGGCGAGGGCAAATACCGCTTCGACATTCGTCTCCAGGGCGAGGGAGAAACCGTCTTTCTCGATATCTAGAGCATCGTGCGATATTTCCGGTTTGTTTTGCCAAGGGGGCGGCATGGGTCGCCCCTTTAATTCAGGGCCTTTTTTGTGAGCTTATCTGTTTTCGACCACCCTTGGCTCTCCGGTCTTTTTGGCGATGCGGAGATGGCCAGGATATTGTCGCCGGAACGCCAGATTAGACATATGCTGGCCTTCGAGGCAGCGTGGTCGCGCGCTTGCGCAAAGGTCGGGTTGTTTGATGCGGATACGGCCGAGACAGCGGCGGAGGCAATCGAAACAGCGGAAATTGACCTGGACGACATTGCCAGGGGCATGAGTCAAGACGGGGTTCCGGTTCCGCGGCTTGTAGATCAGTTGAAAGCCGTTTCCCCGGATAACGTGGTGCACAAGGGTGCAACCTCACAAGATGTGATGGACACCGCGCTGGCACTGACGTTGCGCGAAGCATCCGACCTATTATCTCAGCGCCTGGTAGCGCTTTATCGCAGTTTCGAGGACGTAGAGAAACGTTTTGGCGATGAGCCTCTTATGGGACGTACCAGGATGCAGTCGGCCACCAAGATCAAGGTACGCGATCGGGTTCAAACGTGGAGATTGCCGTTGAACGACCACTTGGCGCGGCTGTCCGAATTGCGGCCCCGCGTGGAAAAGGTTCAGATCGGAGGCGCTTCCGGCGATCGGAAAGCACTGGGTCAAAAAGCCGATAGAGTAGTTGTGGAGATTGCCGCCGCACTCAGGCTAGCCCCGACTGATAAAGCATGGCACGCGACACGCGACGGAGTGGCGGAATATGCAGGCTACCTGTCGCTTGTCTCCGGTACGCTCGGTAAATTCGGCCAGGACGTGGCATTGATGAAGCAGCAGGGCATCGAAGAAATAACGCTGTCTGGAGGAGGAGGCTCCTCGGCAATGCCGCATAAGAAAAACCCTATCGGCGCAGAGTTGCTGGTGACGTTGGCTCAGTTCAACGCTGTGCAGGTCTCAGCCATGCACCATTCGGTGGTGCATGAGCAGGAACGATCGGGCAAGGCCTGGACGCTTGAGTGGATGGTGTTGCCGCAGATGCTGATGGCAACCGCAAGGGCCATTGCTGTTGCCCATACCATCTGCAAAAGTATTGAGCATATTGGATCCATGCAAAGCTAAGTTGAGTTTCCGAGGTTTTCTCGATTGAATGAGACGTTTACGGCTCAGCCAGCATCGGGACTGTCAGACAAGTTGATCTGAGATCCCTTTTCCTCCGCATTAGCGCGGAGTCCTTTGGTCGATGCGCTGAGACCGAAGTCTGGAGCGCTGGAAGCCGGCGTTTTTCCGACTTCGATCACGATGACGGGCTGGTTGCCTCAGCGGGATTTTGCAACGCGGCGCTCGAGTTCCTGGCAAACGCAGCTCTGATCCGCTCCATCAATTGTTTTTGCGCTTCAGTGAATACGGCCTGGCTGTTGTAAACGAGATAGAGTGGCATTGATAAACTGATTTCGGGAGTTTTCACGAAACGCAGCCCGTATTGGTTCATGTCAGGCGGGAGCGCGCTCTCGAAAACGAAACCCACTCCTACGTCAGCTCGGATAGCCTTCAGAATCGGTTCCGGATGACCGAATGCCATTACGCTATTCGTTCTGAACAATCCCACTGTCCGAAGCGCTTCATCGATTAGTTCTCGGGCAATCTGACCTCGGGGAGGTGTTACGAGAGGTAAGGACGAAAGCTCTTGAAGCCCGGCCACGTCTTGGACCAGGTCGCTTTCGATAGCCGCGACCAGGTAGAGAGGCTCTCTCCAAAGCAATTCAATTTCAAGCTTGGACGTGTCCTTGTTTGGGTTGATCAGCGTCACCCCAAAATCGCATTCGCCGTTCAAGACCGCCTCAGTCGCCAAATAGGGTGTCAGGACCGACACAGAAACCTTGTGCGATGGGTTTGATCTATGATTTTCGAGTATTATATCCGGTAGCTTATAAGTCCCCACGACCATCGACGCTGCGATCTTCGTTCTCTCCAGACCGCCATTGTTGATGTCCACAAGGTCGAGAAACATCTCAGAACTGCGATGCAAGATCTCGGATGCCCAAGTATATATCCGTTTTCCGGCATGGGTCAGCTCTATGTTACGACCGACTTTCTGCACCAACTGAGCGCCAACACTTTCCTCCAGACCGCGCAGATGCGCCGTCACCGCAGGTTGAGCAATATTAAGTTGCTCCGCTGCGCGCGTTACACTGTTGAGTTGAGCGACCTTGCAGAAAACATTGAGTTTGTGGAGTGTCAAATTCCTTGAACGCAGAAAGCTGTTTGGCAGCTGCAAATCTACGTTTTGCAAAAGCGACTTAGACATACCTGCTCTTCCCCTCAACCTGCACGCTATCGAAATCGACGCTTCGAAAACGCTTTATCTGAAAGCAGGCCGACGCCGGACAACAGCTTATTCTTATCACTCAATACATAACCTGAACAATATAAATCATCGCCAAATTCATATTGGACAATCATCGTCGCAGTACACCACGATTTCGCAGATCAAGGCGCGCCGCCAGGCACGTCATATCGAGAAAAAAAGCAAAGAGATCCGCTTTTCGGCTCAGGCGACTGACTTTGAGCCTTACCAGTTAAAGGGGTTGGACATGGAGGAGAGACCCAAGGTGACCATGCATGGCTTTGGAAGAAAATTCCCGGCAGGCTGAAGCATTTGCGCAGCTGGCGTGACTTCAAGAGCTGTGTGACTGGCTCGCGGAGACCAGGCCGACCGGCCAAATGAATACTCGCTAGAAAATGCAGGAAAACGACGCGCCAAGTGGATGCGCACGTCTGCGGAATTGCCAATTCAAGCATGGCGCAAAGGGGAGAATTACATGCGAGGCGTAACGTTTCCCGGGGATCGCAAGGTTGAAATCATGACATTCGATGATCCGACTCCAGGGCCGGGAGAGGTCGTGATCGAAGTTAAGGCGTCAGGTCTGTGCGGGAGCGATCTGCACGCCTATCGGGCACCGTCAGACGATCAGGCATTTCGTGAGCTGGCCAAGGGAAAACCTTACGAGACCATGCGCGACAACGGGCCAATGATCGGAGGCCATGAACCTTCCGGTGTTGTGGTTGCGGTCGGTCCGGGAGTGAGCGAGCGTGTCGCCCGCATCGGCCAACGCGTCATGATACATCACTATTCCGGCTGTCACATATGCGACCAATGCCGGACGGGATGGCCTCAAATTTGCGAGACCATGGTTCCCGATATCTATGGTTGGACCGCACATGGCGCGCATGCCAAATACATGAAATGCGCAGCTCATACGCTGGTTACGCTCCCGGACAGCCTTTCGTTCGAAGCCGGTGCGGCGATCGCATGCGGCTCAGGCACTTCTTACTCAGCTCTTCGCAAGGTCCAGCCGAATTCGAGCCATACGGTTGCAATATTCGGCCAGGGTCCGGTCGGGTTATCCGGCACCCAGTTCGCTGCCGCAATGGGCGCACGGGTTATCGCACTCGACGTTAACGCAGAACGTCTCGAGATGGCCAATCGCTTCGGCGCCGCCGAAACGATTAACCCTGCGGATACAAATGCGGTCGAGGCGATCAGGGATCTGACACACGGCAAAGGCGCACATTTCTCGATCGAAACATCGGGGGCGCAGCAGGCGATAACCGATGCAATAAAGTGCCTTCGGCTGTGGGGAACCGCTGTGTTTGTCGGACTGGGCAGGCCGGCGTCAGTCGATTTTTCCGCCGACGTGATTTTCAGGCAGATCAATGTGGTCGGGTCTTTCACCTTCTCAACGAACATCATGGAGGAATGCGGAACGTTCTCGGTGGATCGCGGCGTCGACGTCGAGGCAATTTTCTCCAATCGCTGGACGCTCGATCAGGCCGGAAAAGCTTATGAGCTTTTGGACAAACAAGCGTCTGGAAAAGGAGTGATCGTTTTCTAGGGAACCGAATGGATCGAGACGAGAACCAAACCGAATTCGGGAGTTGTATTCGGTCGGTTCTTTGGGGGCAAAGTATCCATCAGCCATGTGCTTAAAATAAAACAGGAGGAACGCAGATGAAAAACATAATATACGGCCTTGTCGCGTCAATTGTACTGCCACATGTCGCGACGAACCATGCGATGGCGGCCGATTTGAAAATCCTTTCAAGCTGGGATCAGAGCTATGCCGCCGTCGGTGAGGTTTTGATGCCATTTATGGAGTATCTCGAAAACGAGACCACCGAAAATCTGAACTTATCCAGGTTTGGTCCCGAAACGGTACCGCCTTTCGAACAGTTCAATCCGGTCGCGCAAGGCGTATTCAATATGCTCTATACAAATGGAGGATATCACTACAACGATATTGCCGTTGGTATGTCTTTAGACGCATTAAGCGGTTCCAGCGAAGAACTTCATGACTCCGGCATTTGGGATTTCGCCGACCAAGAATACCAGAAAGTCGGACTGAAACTGATCGCCGTGTTCTATGATCGCAACGGCTTCCACATGCTCCTGAAAGAGCCTCTGGGTGAAGACGCACTGAATGGCCGTCGCATCCGGGGAACTCCACTTTATCATCCCGTGATCGAGAAACTCGGCGGCTCTCCGGTTGTTCTGCCTGGGCCGGAAATCTACCCCGCACTCGAACGTGGGGTAGTCGATGGTGCCGCATGGCCGACCGTCGGCGCGGTGAACTATCGCTGGTTCGAGGTTGCCGATTACTTCGTGCGGCCGACCTTTGGCCAAGTCAGCCATATGCTTTTGATGAATCTCGATACATGGAACAGCCTCGATGAAACAACCAAAGCTGAGATCGAGGCTGCGGCACTGGCTTATGAGAAAGAAAGCTCGACAATTTTCGATGGTCTTGCGACGACCGAAATGGAGATGCTGATCGCCGAAGGAATGGAAGCCACCGATTTCCAGCCCGAATTTGCGGCCACGCTCAAAAGCGCCTGGTTCAACGGCGTGACGGAGTTGGCGAGTACCGTCAACCCCGAAGCGATTGCCGAAATTCGGACCATGGCAAACAAAGCCAATATCTCAGACTGACCGCAGATGCAGATGGTTGCCCCTCTGGGGCAACCATCTTTCACGCTAACAACGGAGTCAGGGATGAGGGCTTTGTTCCACCGTTCGTTCAGGACGCTTTTGCGCCTTCACGACGTTACTATCAGTATCGGCTACCAACTCGGATCTATGGCACTCGCTGTTATCGTTGCGATTTTTGCCTATGAAGTCGTGATGCGATATTTCCTGGGCGCACCGACAAAATGGGCAAGCGATTCAGTCTCTTTTCTTCTGCTGATTTCCGTTTTTCTTGTCATTCCCCATGTCACCCGAATCCATGGGAACGTTTCGGTTTCTATATTTCTTGACGTGCTCGACGAACGCAAAGCCAGGATATTGCGAAGGTTCGGTTTTCTCGTCGGTGCCGGGGTTTGTCTTTGGACAGCGTATATTTTCTTTGGTGAAACCCAACGATTGTACATGCGGGGGACCGTCACGCTCACAACAATCCAGTTTCCAAAATGGATCTTATTCTCATTTGTTTTCCTGGGCATGTTGAATACCGGCCTGAGTTTTCTGCGCATGGCGTTCGGGCAAAGCTTTCAAGGCTCAAAGGGGCAGTTCCAATGATCGAGGGAATTCCAGCTGTTCTGGTTGGCGTGGGACTGCTATTGCTGGCGATGGGCAGCGGCATGCCGGTCTTCGTGGCTTTTCTCGTTGTCAATCTCGGGGCTTCGATGCTGCTGTTGGGACCGGCAGGTTTCGGCATGTTCTCGGGTAGTTTCTTCGAAACGGCGACCAGTTCCTCCCTGGTGACGATCCCGTTATTCATTCTTATGGGCGAGTTGCTTTTCAGGAGCAGAGCCGTCGAGGTTCTTTTCCAGTCGATCGATACGCTGGTTGGGCGCGTCCGCGGCCGGCAGTTTATTTTGTCCATAGTGCTCGCCACAGTCTTCAGCACATTGTCAGGGGCCGCCATGGGCGTTGCGGCAATGCTCGGTCGTTCTTTGTTGCCGGGCATGGTTTCCAGGGGGTATGACGCGCGTCTTTCTATCGGCACGATCCTCGCGGGAGCCAGCCTCGCGCCGCTGATACCGCCCAGTGTGCTGGTCATCATAATCGGCACCCTGGCCGGTGTGTCCATCGCAGGTCTCCTTATTGCCGGGATTATTCCGGGGCTGGTTTTCTCTTTGCTATTTGCGGCCTACGTGTTCATCAGAATTTGGCGCAATCCGGCACTCGCCCCTGTGGATGAGGATGCTAAAAGCCGACCCAGTCTCCTTGAGGCGGCGACGGCGCTTATAAAACTTCTGCCGTTCACAATTATTATCGCACTGGTGATGGGGCTGATCCTGATGGGCGTCGCCACACCGACCGAAGCGGGAGCAATGGGGGTGTTGGGCTCGCTGATGACCGCTGCCATTTACCGGAACCTCAGCATTCGAATGGTCGTGGAGGCGGTAGGAGAGTCAGCCAAGATCTCGGCCATGATCCTCATCATCATGGCAAGTTCCAAGCTGTTCAGCCAACTGCTTGCATTTTCGGGAGGGGCTTCGGCCCTGACGCAGTGGATCGTCGAATTGCAGGTATCGTCATGGTTCATGCTCTTCATGCTGATGCTCCTGCCATTTATACTGTGCATGTTTATCGACCAGATCGCGCTGATGCTTATCGTGATCCCGATCTACCTGCCGATCATCGACAGGTTCGAATATGATCCGATCTGGTTCTGGCTCCTGTTTTTGGTGAACATCACCGTCGGCGGCATAACCCCGCCATTCGGTTACACCCTTTTCGCCCTAAAGAGCGCCTGGAACGAAGGATCCCTGTCATCGGTGTTTGCTGCGGCCTGGCCTTTTGTCGGGTTGTTCGTGATTGGCATGGTGATTCTTGCGTTGGTTCCAGGGTTGACGACTTTTTTGCCATCAATGCTCTGATCCGATCCGGAACGAATGCCGAGATTTAAACCACGGCATGACAACCGGTTGAGATGACGGTGAAATCGTCACGCCCGGTTTGAGCTTTCTTGCGAAACATGACGGGTATGCCGGGAGACAGAAATGAAAGATGAACTCAAGAAATATCGAATGTTTATTGGTAACAGCTGGCGTGACAGCGCGTCAAAGGAAACCTTTCTGAGCTATAATCCGTATTCCGGAGAACCGTGGGCGGAAATTCCGCGTTGTGACGAACGCGATGTCAACGATGCCATCGAAGCTGCGCATTGTGCACTTTACGCCGGGGTCTGGGGTAAGATGTCTCCGACCGAGCGCGGAGCATTGATGAGAAAACTCGCCGGTCTTGTTGAACGCGACGCCGATCATCTTTCAGCGGTGGAAGTTCGCGACAACGGAAAGCTTTTGGCAGAGGTAGGTGGTCAGATCCGCTATATTCCCCAGTGGCTGTATTTTTATGGCGGGCTGGCCGACAAGATCAACGGGGCGGTGGTTCCGATCGATAAGCCGGATATGTTTGCATACACGCTTCGCGAGCCGGTGGGCGTCGTTGCGGCAATCGTACCGTGGAATTCGCCGCTCATGCTGATGATGTGGAAGCTGGCTCCGGCTTTGGCCGCAGGCTGCACGCTAGTGATCAAACCATCAGAGCACACGTCGGCTTCAGCGCTTGAATTCGCCGCCCTGGTTAAAGAGGCGGGATTCCCGGAGGGGGTGATCAATATCATTACGGGGTTTGGGCAGGATGTCGGAGATCCGTTGACCTCGCATCCGAAAATTTCAAAGGTCGCGTTCACGGGTGGCGAACTGGCAGGCCAGAAGATAATGCAGAATGCCGCTCCGACCTTCAAAAGATTAACGTTGGAACTGGGCGGAAAATCAGCGCAGATTGTCTTTCCCGATACGGATCTGGAGGCGGCTGTCGCGGGTGGAATCGCGGGAATTTTCGCGGCCACGGGACAAACCTGCATCGCGGGTTCTCGCCTGCTCGTACATGAAAGCATCTATGACGATTATCTGGAAAGATTTGTAGGGCTCGCAAAAAAAACGAGGATGGGTGATCCAATGGACCTGACAACCCAAGTCGGTCCGGTGACGACAAGGCCACAATACGAACGGATTCTCTCTTATATCGATATTGCCAAATCCGAAGGTGCGAGATGCGCCTTGGGCGGTGCTCCAGCCGAGCGTCCGGAATGCGGGAACGGTTGGTTCGTCGAGCCGACGGTTTTCGCCGATGTGGACAACAAGATGCGTATTGCACAGGAGGAAGTATTTGGTCCTGTGGTGTCGGTCATCCCATTCAAGAATGACGACGAAGCTTATCAATTGGCAAATGACACCGCCTATGGTCTGGCAGCCGGCGTTTGGACAAGCAGTATTAAACGCGCGACCGTTGCGCCCAAACGTCTGCAGGCGGGAACTGTTTGGGTAAATACATATCGTGCCGCCAGTTTCCTCATGCCGTTTGGCGGCTTAAAAACGTCGGGTCTTGGCCGCGAGAACGGGATTGAGGCCATCGATCCCTATCTTGAAACCAAATCGGTTTGGCTTTCCTATAGTACTGAGATTAGCAATCCATTCGTCATGCGCTAGGTCTCGGTCAGGAATTAATCATTTGATGTTGGCAGGCAGCCCTTCGGCAACGTTGCGCCGCTTGCCCGATACACCACCCCGACAAGCGCAATCCGCCTCGTCGGCGGACAAAAGGAGATCCGGTCAAATGGTGCAGAGTTATCTGCACCATGATCTGCGTCTCCAGCTCATGGGAGGAGCAGGAAACATGCGCTACTCTACCTTGAGGCGGTCGACGGCGTTGGCTTCGCGCAGCCAGTCGAAAAGTGCCGTAAGCTGCCGGTCGCGTTCCATGATGGTCTCGCTCCGATCACCCTCGAATGCATACCAACCCTGCCCCGTCATGAGGCCGAGATCGCCCCGCTCCACCAAGTCCCGAAGCGCCTTTCGCCCCTTGTAGTTTTCGTCACCCGTCTGCTCGTAAAGAGAATCCGTCACCGCCAGGGCGGTTTTCTTCGAAACGATCAGATCCTCCGTCAATAGCGGTCCCCAAAGGGCAAGCCGGGGCCCGAGGCTCAGGCGCACGGCAGCGTCGATATCATCGCGGCTGGCAAGACCCTCGTCGACTAGCCGGTAGACTTCGGTCAGCATCGCGAACTGGATCTTGTTAATCAGAAAGCCGGGCCGTTCGGGACAGGCCACCCCCACATGATCGATGGAATGGATAAACGCGCGCGCCCAGTCGATCAGCTCGGGCGGAGTGAAGCTGCTGTGGATGATCTCAATCACCGGGATGATGTGGCCCGGCGTGATATAGTGAATTCCGAGAACACGCTCACGACTGGAGACACCTTCGGCGATGTCGGAAATGAGAAACGAGGAGGTGTTCGAGGCCAGGACAACATCCGGCGGACACAGCCGATCCAGTTCCTCGAAGACAGCCTGCTTCGTCTCAAGCACCTCCTGCACCGCCTCATGCACCATGAAGGCGCCGGCAACCGCATCCTTCAGGGACGACACGGTGGCGACGCGGTTCACCATCGCCTCGACTTCGGTGCTGTCATCGGAAAAGCTTGCAGCGATGGGCCGCGCACGTTCGGCATAACTTTCGAGCATGGCTGCCTGACTGTCGCAGATGACCACGTCATAGCCGTGGCGCGCATAAAGCGTTGCGATCACGCACCCCATGAAACCCGCACCGACAACGCAGACGCGACCACCCGAAGGCGGCGCAGAAGCAATCCTCCCGGCCATCAGTGCACCGCCGCATACATGATGCGTTCCTCTGTGGCATCTTCGGGTGTGAATTCTTCGACGATACGCCCGGCCCGGCAAACGAGGATGCGGTCGGATATATTCATGATTTCAGGTAGGTAAGACGAGATTACCACGACGGCGATTCCTTCTTCTGCCAGCGTATTGATCAGATGGTGGATTTCCGAGATCGCCCCCACGTCGACGCCGCGCGTCGGCTCATCGAAGAAGATCACCTTCGGCTTCTGAACCAGCGACCGCGCGATCACGACCTTCTGCTGATTACCCCCAGACAGCTCGATGACGCGCGCATTGGAATTGATGGCCCTGATGTTGAGTTTCCGCGTCCATTCGGCGGCCATCTCCTTGATCTCGGAATAGTTGAGGAAGAGGCTCGAACTGACATTGGCAGCCTGTGCAGCACGATGAATGTTGTCGGCGATCGACATGCTTTCATAGAACCCCTCGACCTTTCGATCTTCGGTCACATAGACGATTCCATCCTGTACGGCCGGGCGCGGGGTCCGGTAGCGAATGGGCTTGTTCTCGAGCCTGACCTCGCCGCCATGAAAGAAGTCGCGCTTGTAGATGCCGGAGATCACCTTGGCGGCTTCGGTGCGCCCGGAGCCGATCAGGCCGAATATGCCGGTCACCTGGCCGCCATAGATCGAAAACGACGTGTTCTTGACGACCCGCGACATGGAGAGGTTCTGCACCGACAGGATTTTCCGGCCCGGCCGGCGGATCTTGTCTTCCCCGTGGCTGTGATAAAGATCGTCCGACAAGGTGCGGCCCACCATGGCCTGAACGATCTTTTCCCGGTCGAACTTGTCGACGGTATCGCTCACCACCAGTTCACCATCCCTGAGAACGGTGATCCGATCGGCGATGCTCAGCGCCTCCTCGAGGGCGTGACTGATAAAGATCACCGCGACACCCCGCTGCCTGAGGTCCTTGACCAGCGCAAAGAAATGCCGCTTTTCCTCGGGCGTGAGCGTGGCCGTGGGCTCGTCGAAAATGATCACCCGGGCGTTCTGCCGCACCGCCCTTGCGATCTCCACCATCTGCTTCTGGGCGGCGCCGAGCGTCCCGACATCGGCCCAGGGGTTCACCTGGAAGTTCAGCGATTGCATGAACTGCTGGGCGCTGATGTAGATGCCGCGAAGACGGTTGAAGAGTTTCTCCTCGCCCAGGAAGAGGTTCTGGGCGACCGTCATGCTGGGAACGAGGCTGGTTTCCTGAAACACCATGGCCACACCATGCGACAAGGCTTCGCCGGGCGTCATAAAGGTAACCGGCCGGCCGTCGAGCAGCATCATGCCCTCGGTCAGTTGGGTGACCCCCGCCATCATCTTCGTCAATGTGGACTTGCCCGCCCCGTTCTCGCCCAAGAGGGCGTGAACCTCACCGGGCATGAGCGTGAAATCGACGTTTCGGACCGCTGCAACCCCGCGATACTCCTTGGTCACGGACCGCATTTCGATCAGTTTGGATGTCTCCATGATCCTCTCCCTATATCTTCGCTCGCACGACGATATCGCCACCCCTGCACGTCATCAGCAGGCCATCGCCGGTGGGGAGGCAACTGGTGACGCCGTGACGCACTCCGTCCGCTCGGGAGTGCAGGCTCTCGACGGGATGCCCGTTGCCATCCAGACGCACCGCAATCCCCAGCGATCGCGATGGCGCCCAGGGCTTGAGTTCCCCGAGCTGCTTGAGGCTGCCGCCCTGCATGGGCTCGAGATAGGACTGCGGGTGATGCAGGGAGGGCGCGATCCAGTATTCAGGGTCGATCGTATCCACCATGCGACGACGGTATTCGTCTTCGCGCAGGACGAATTCGATAAGTTGCGTGCGCGGAGCAAAGATTGAAAGCCAAAAGTCTCCGCCCTCGCGCTCGTGTGCCATGCGTGCCGGATACCCCGGCAGTTCATCGACAACGACCCCGATTTTCCCATCCGGCGAGATCCGCAGCAGGCGATGACGCCAGCTTTCCGAAACGACGATATTGCCGTTTTCGGTCACGTGGACGCCATATGGGAAAGCGAGTTCTTGCGCCATACAGGCCGCTGCGCCACTGCCAAGGTCGATTTTCCAGACAGACCCGCTGGCGCTGTGTGTCATCAGATCGACCTTCCAGTCGCTCATTCCGTGATCCTGGCTGCCCAGACAGACGAACAGGGTATTGTCATCGGCAAAGGCAAGGGCGGAAGGGGACACGATGGGCAGATCTCCCAGTTTGGTGAACTCGCGTCCGTCATGCGCTCCGCCCCGGATGACGAGACGCCCCTCGTCAAGCCCCAGGGCCAGCATGCCCGACGGATGAGCCGCCAGACACACGATGTCGCTTGACGCCGTCCAGAGAGTATCGATGGTTTTCGATGGGCTCAGGCCCAGCAACCGGGCGCCGGACGACAGCAGGATGCCATCCGTTCCTAACGCGATATTGTCCGGAGCCGTCACGGCGGCCATTTCCTCGGCTTCATCGATGCGGGTGTTGGGACGCAATGCCCCGTCCATCGGTGGCAGGGTGATGGCGGCGCTGCCGCTGCCGCGGAAGCGGTCGAACATACGGGCAAAGAGGTTACTCACCGGACTTGCCTCCCCAGTAATGGCTGATGCCTGTCCATTCCATGTCGGCTCCGGGAATGTCGTAGACACCGATCCGGTCGTTGAAGAGCCCTCCCAGGAACAGACGTCCCTTGTGCTCCCGGATCGACGTGATCGAAGGATGCTTGATGCCGTCGCGATCCCAGAGCACGTCGAGCACCTGACCGGTCAGATCGAATTTGAAGACGCATCCTGAATTCATGTTCGGATACATCCATTCGTCGCTTGCCACGCGGTAGACCATGCGCCGGCGGAGCTGCGGCATTCGCTGGGCGAGGTCGAAGGTGGGCGATCTCATGCCGATGATGGCGCACCAGAAGGTGCCGTCGGAGGCCTTGTTGATATTGTCGGGGTAACCTGGAAGATCCGGTATCACGACTTCTCTTTGTCCCTTGCGGGGGCCGTCGAACCAGTATCGGCTGATCCGACAGCCCCAGGTCTCCGCGAAGAGGAAGGATTCGCCGTCACCCGCCATCGTGATTCCGTTTGGAAACTGCAGCTTGGGCAAAATAGTGCGCGATGACCCGTCACGCGGGTCGTAGCAAATGATGCGGCCATTGCCCCGCGATTCCAGTGCGTCGAGCACCCAGTCGTGAATCTCGTAGCGGATCGTGGCTTCCGAAAAGAAGATCCGGCCGTCCGGCGCGATGTCGAGATCGTCGGCGAGCCGCATGCGCGAGTCGTCGATGATCGAAAACATGGACCGGTTCGTCTCGTCCGAGAGCTTTACGGGCTTGCGATCCTTCGTAACCTTGTAGAGCCCCATCCCGCCGACACAGACGACAAGTTCCCGGTCCCGGTTGAACGCCATTCCCAACGGATGGCCGCCGATATGTACGTAGACCTCATGTCGTTGGTAGTCGGGCGCAAAGAACCGGATGATGTCGCCATGCCGGCTGCCGCAGTAAAGATTGTCGTCCTCGTCGAGGATGATGTCCTCGGGCCCGTCGAGCTCCCCCTTGCCGATCGGTTGCGCAGAGGCGAGCTTGTTGTTGACCTCATAGGGCGAACCGGACCCTTCGGCGGTGGGCGGGCACGGCGGCAGGGCAAAATAGGTGGGTGAGACATAAGCGCGATTGAGGATCTTGAGGCGGTTCTTCATCCACTTCACGTCTATGGCCACGGCCACGAGCAGAATGAGACCCAACACGAGGTCGCCGGCGCCGGTGCGCAAGCCCATGCGCACCAAGGCATTGGTGACCATGACCACTATGACGGTTCCGATAATCGCCTTCGCGACCGACCCGCGCCCGCCGCCCAGACTGTTACCTCCGAGGACCGCGGCAGTCAGGATAACAATCTCCAGCCCGACGCCGACGGAGCCGCCTATGCTGCCGAGTCGCGAGGCATAGAACAAGGCGGCTGCCGCTGTGAAGACCCCCGACAGGATGTAGGTCTGGGCCACGATCCACTTGACCGGCAGGCCGATATTGTAGGCGGAACGGCGCGACCCGCCGACAGCGCTCAGATGCCAGCCGAACCGCATGCGAGTCATCAATATATGGGTCAGGATCGCCACAATGACGGCAACGAACAGCGAGAGCGGCATTCCCAGGATCCGGGCTGAGCCCAGATAGTCCCACATTGGCACCGGCGTTTCCGAGTAAGAGGCATCGACACCGTAGTTCAGGGACAGCAGCTCCACTATGGCGCGTACGAGGATGAGCGTGACCAAGGTGGTCAGAAACGCGCGAAGCCCGAGGAATCCGACGAGGACTCCGTTCAACGCCCCGACGAGACCGCCAAGTGCCAGAACGGCCGGGATGACGACGATCAGCGGCATTCCCAGGGCATTGACCAGATAAAGCGCGCAGAAATTGCACAGGGCGAAGACCGATCCGACGCTGAGATCGATGCCGCCGGCTTTCAGAACCAGCGTCATACCGATGGCGACGAACAGATATTCCGCCAGGAGTTCGCCCATCGTGCCGAGGCTTCCTATCGCCAGGAAGTTCGGGATGATGAAGGAAAAGACGGCGACGGCGATGGCAAGGAACATGAACGGGATCGCATTGTCGATCCAGTTCTTCGACAGGATCTCGCCCATGACGTGGTCGGGAAACAAGCGATATCGCCAGCGCAAATAGGCTTCGCGCGCACTCATACGTATACTCCGGGGGTTTTGGCTTCGGACGATCGTCGCCAGATAGGTCGATCGCCCGTGCCTGGAGATCAGTTGCCGAGTTTGATCTGGTCAACGGTCCAGCAGGACGTCGGAGCTACCGTATCCGGTGTCAGGATCTGGTTCTCTGTATAGACGGCAAAGGGCTGCGTGCCGGGTTCCGGCTGCGTCTGCAACAACATCTGGATCGCGGAGGCAAGCACCTTGGCCTGATCGCGCGTATCGACCTTCACATACGACGAGAACGCCCCGCTTTCGACATTGGTGCAGCCGAGATCCTTGTTTCCGCCGCCAGTCGAGACAAGTTTGATTTGGTCCTGCTTGCCGGATTCCCGGATGGCCGCGGCAATTCCCACGTCCATGTTGTCCCACAGCCCGATAAAGCCGCACAAATCGTCGTGCTGCTTGATGATCGTGGAGGCGATGGAATGCGCTTTCGAGGCATCCCAATCCGCGGCCTGAGTGGCCACAAGTGTCGCATCCGGGTAATCCACCAAGGTATCTTCGACCCCGGCAACGCCGAGCTGGTTGGGCGGTGCGGTCACCGGGCCCTGAATCAGGGCAATTTTTCCGGATGTTCCAGAACCACAAAGACGGGCCGCTTCTTTCGCGGTTTCCACGCCCACGCCATACCAGTCTCCTCCGACGAAAGCATCCGAGTTGACCGGTGTCTTCATGTTCATCTGGATGACGTTGATGCCGGCGTCCATTGCGCGTCGGATAAGCTTGACGTAGGCCTGCATGTCTGCGTTCTGAATTATTATTATGTCCGGCTTCTCGTTGATAAGTTGCGAGATAGCCTGTGCGCCTGCATCGACGCTATAGTTGGCATCCCTGATCGTCAGCTCGTAGCCAAGCCTATCGGCATCCCGCTGCACTGCGGCCATCCAGCCTTGTGTCAGGTCCCATCCCATCGTGACCGGAACGAAAGCGACGGTCTTGCCCTCAAACGCCTTCTGGTACTTCAGGATCAGGCCGTCATCCGGGCGCTCCGCCGAGGCCGGCGCGACCTGACCTAGGACACCCAGCATTACGGCTGCGACCGCACCTATCCTCTTGAACATAGAAAGTTTCATGTCTTCCTCCCTAGAAATGTGGTTCTTTTTCCGGATCGCCCGTCTGGACCACCCGGAATTCTAGATGTCGCCTTGCTGCGATGTCTGTTCGTCGCGGGGGTTGAGCAGCGAGTCCACGATGATGGCCAGCAGCAAGATCAGACTCTTGATGATATTTTGAGCCGAATAATCCACGTTCATGATCGTCAGACCGTTCAACAGCAGTCCGATGAGAACCGTGCCCGAAATGACATTCCGGATACTGCCCTTGCCGCCCGCCAGACCGATCCCTCCGATCACCACGACCAGGATGATGTCGTAGATCATCGTCGAGCTGGCCAGCTTGGTGTTTACCGATGACACGGTCATCGCCATGATCAGGCCCGCGCAGAAAGCGACGAGGGATGCGAAGCTGTACATCAGGACCGTCATGGGCCGGATAGACATTCCGCTGTTGCGCGAAGCGAGCGGATTGTCACCGATCGCGTAGACGAAGGCGCCATAACGCGTCAGGCGCAAGGCCACGAACGCGAGACAGGAGATGATGAGGAACAGCAGAACCGGCATGGGAACCGCCGCGAGCGCACCGGTTCCGAGAGACGCAAACCAGCCCACATCGCCGCTGATGAAGATGTTCTCGCTCGACACAAGGGCAAAGCGTCCCAGCCCGGAAATCACGGTCGCCATCGCAAGCGTGGCGAAGATGGCCGGAATCTCGACATAGGCGATCAGGAATCCGTTGACCGCGCCGAAGGCCACCGCCAGCAGCAGACCCAAAAGAAGGGCCGTCTCCACCTGCATTCCTCCGGAGAAAAGCGTGAAGCTCCAGCCAGTCGAGAACACCATCACCGCGACCATCGTAAGGTCGATGCCGCGACCGATCACGACGACCGCCATTCCGATCGCCAGAATTCCCAGGATCGAGACGCTCTGCAAAAGAGAGAGCAAGTTCGATATCCGGAAAAACCCATCGAGAAAAATCGAAAACAGGACGAACAGAACCGCCGAGATGGCCATAACCATCTGTTCCTGATTCAGCGACAGAACGGCATTCCGGTCAAACTTCAATGTATTTTCCTCCCCATGACCCAAGCCGAATTCCCCGGGGTTGGTCCCAGCGATCCGACACAGGCCCGCCGCCTGGTGCGTGTTCCATTATGCACTGAAGGCAGCCTCACGCTGGCGAAGCGATCTGCGTTTGTCCAATATTGAGAAACGAGAAATATATAACCTTATCCTTATGAAAAGAGCAGGCGGCCGGTGTGTAGGCCGGTATTAAATTATGTCCGGACCCCCGGATTTCCTGGGTTTGCACGGAGATTTTAGGGATTTTCCGGAAATTGGAGCATCGGACGAAAACTCCACTCGATGGTGGGTCGATGCCAACCCGTTCGCGGGAAACAGCCAGAATCATAACTGAAAAGCGTAATTACGACACCGGGACTTTGTTGAATGAATTATCCGACAGGTACCTTCGCCTAAGAAGTCTGACAGGGCACAAGCTTGACATCTCCCGGTTTCGTTCAGACACGAAGCGTAGTGGAATTCGGCCATCCGGAGCCAGTGGCACGCGCCGTGCGCACCGGGCTTGGAGGCAAGCGGATTGAGGAGGATGCCGACCCTTCAGATGAAGATGGCGATATCTCTTTTTGCTTTTCCACTGATGTCGAATTTTCTCAACCGCAAGACGATCTCACAAGCAGGACATTAATACTTTATCAAAAAAAGGCTTACTGGCGACAAAGAAATAAAATTATGAACAAATCTAATTTATTACTTAGGCGATCCCTAATTCGGACGGCAACAGTGCCATGTCGCCAAATTGCCGTGCACCGAAAAGATCTGGGGTCGACTTCGTTTCTTTCGGCACATAAGCGAGACACGACATGCCCGCTCTTGCGGCGGCTTCAAAACCACTGGAGCTGTCTTCTACAACCAGGCAATGCTCAGGCAGGATACGATTTGCTTGCGCAGCGTGGAGAAACACGTCCGGGGCAGGCTTGCTTGCTCCAACTTCATGCGCCGAGAACATATTGCCTTCAAACCAAGGAAGCATACCCGTTGTCTCCAACGTTGCGCACATCTTTTCCATCAATCCATTTGAAGCAACGCAAAATTTTACTTCATGATTCTTTAGTACTTTCAGCGCCTTTTTTGCACCTTTAATTGGCTTTATTTCGCTCTTCAACGAAGCTATCAATTCCTTCGAGAACGGAACCAACCAATTTTCGGGCACTTTCAAGCCTTGTTCCGATAAATACCTTTCGACATCATGCCTGCTTTTTCCTATGAACCTGTCGCAACATTCGGAAAAGGATATGTCAGCGCCGCGTGAAAGCAGAAATCTATGAAGATGCCGATTGGAGATCGTTTCGGAATCCACAAGCACACCATCGCAATCAAATATAATAAGCTGCGGAATGCGATCTGGATGCTGCACCGCAATATGTCTCTTACCTGGAATCATAGCCACATAGAGCCTTTCAAAGATATTAGCGTCGTCAACGATCAGAGAACTAACTAAATCTATAGTGCCCCTGAGCACGCACTCAGCAACCGGCTCCAGCGCCGAACCATCAACTTAACTGGAATCTGAAGCAGTTGTGACGACGTTCACAGTGTAAGCCGTAAGGACGCCACCATAAGCGTTTCCTTCTGGAATTACGGGACGTGGTATGGTTAGCCTAACTTGCTGCACCAAATTTAAAAAAATCTCTCCATCTATTCTTCGCTCTCTGGAATGAGATGTTTTTAGCAATAAGCTACGATCAACTGGGAGGTGAGAGGGAAGTTTGTGCATTACGCTTAAGATAGAATTGAATTAACGGAAGCACTCAACTAGAGACGCGATGAATAGGTTCTTACCTGACCAGTGCTCCAATCCCCAAGTAGGAACCACAGGATCATGGAGTTCTCCATCTAGTATCACGGTTCCGGGCTGGAGATGACTGGGATAATACAGCGCATTCGGAACATTGATTCTGATCGCAAAGCGAGGCTGATCCTCATAGTAATGTCTACGCCAAACCTCCAAATTTTCGCGGGAGTCCGCAAGGGTCAGAACCAATACAAGTCCAGGAACTCTGTTCGAACCATCCATTTACCGCCTATATGCAGGCATTATCCATCGGTTTCTCAGGTCTAGAGAAGTCCAGTGCGATCCCCTTGGTAGGATCAAAAATCCAGCTTCAGTGGGTTGAACTCCGAGCTCTGATCAACACTCATGCGCTAATCGGAGCCAATATGGATATTACCAGCGGTGGCTTTCCTGAAAGTAGCAAGCAGCAGATCATCGCCGAACTGCTGTGCATAACGGGCATCCGCATCAACGCTGCTGTCGAACTCGCTGGCCGGCCCGCCCCGAACTCTCGCCGGAAAGCGTAATGCTCAAACAGGAACCGGACGACAAGGACTGAAAGACCTAGTGCAGCACCCGCCGCACGCCCGACTGCACCTTGAGGAGCGCCGGCAGGTAGATGGCGACGAGGTCGTCCAGGCTCGCCTGCGCGGCGGCCATGCCCGTGTTGAGCGCCGCCACCACCCGGTCGCGGCTATCGTAGACCGGCACGGCGAGCGACCTGAGGCCGATCTCCACTTCCTGATCGATGACGGCAAAGCCTTGCGTGCGCGTTTCACCGATACGGTTCATGATCTCGTCCGGATCGGTCAGGCTCAGCGCCGTGCGCGGGGTCAGGTCCGAGCGCTCCACGAGTGCCCGGGCCTCTTCTTCCGGCAGCGCCGCCAGCAGCACGCGGCCCATCGACGTGCAATGCGCGGGCAGCCGTGAGCCGGGCGTCAGTCCGATGGACATCACCCGTTTCTGCGCGGCCCGCGCCAGATAGACGATTTCCGTGCCGTCGAGGATCGATACCGAGCAGGACTGGCAGATCTGCTCGGTAAGCTGGTCGAGCCACGGCTGCACCACCTGCGGCAGCGGCAGCGAGGCGAGCGCCCCGAGACCCAGCCGGAGCGCGCGTGGCGTCAACGTGAAGAACTTGCCGTCGTAGTCCGCATACCCCTCGTGATGAAGGGTGAGCAGGCAGCGGCGCGCGGTCGCCCGGTCCAGCCCCGTGGCGTCGGCGACATCGGATATCGACAGACGGGGGGTGTCGGCCCCGAAACACTCGATCACCCTCAGTCCCTTGGCGAGCGAAGCGATGTGATCCGTCGGTTTGTTCAACATGCGCACAAAATTCAGTTCTATTTGAACAAATGTCAACATGCGAACAAATTGACTGGCCGAACCGAAGCAGCGGGCCTAGACAATCCTCAACCGAGGAGGTTTCCATGGATAAGACAATAACGTCCCTTACGGCTGCGGTCGCGGACATAAAGGACGGTTCCCGACTGATGATCGGCGGCTTCGGCGGCTCCGGCGCGCCGATCGAGTTGATCCACGCCCTGATCGACCGTTTCCGCGAAACCGGCAGCCCCAGGGACCTGACGGTGATCAATAACAATGCGGGCAACGGCGGCATCGGCATCGCCGCGATGATCAAGGCCGGCATGGTCCGCAAGATGATCTGCTCCTTCCCGCGCTCGTCGAATGCGGAAGCCTTCAACGAAAAATATCTGGCCGGTGAAATCGAGCTGGAGCTCGTTCCCCAAGGCACACTCGCGGAACGCATCCGCGCAGCCGGTGCCGGCATCCCCGCCTTCTACACGCCGAGCTCCTTCGGCACCGAGCTGGCGGAAGGCAAGCCCACGGAAGAATTCGACGGCAAGATGTATGTGCGCGAACGCTGGCTGAAAGCCGACTTTGCGATCATCAAGGCGCAGGTCGGCGACACGCTCGGCAACCTCACCTACCGGTGTGCGGGCCGCAACTTCAGCCCTTTGATGGCCATGGCCGCGGACCGCACCATCGTCCAGGTCAGCCATCTGGTCGCACCCGGCGGCATCGACCCCGAAACCGTCGTCACGCCCGGCATCTTCGTCGACGGACTGGTCGCAGTTCCGGAACCTGAACAGGAAGAAGTGCTCGTCCGCGCGGGAGTGGTTTACTGATGGCCTATACGAAACTCACCAACGCCCAGATCGCCTGGCGCGCCGCCCAGGACATCGAGGACGGCGCCTATGTCAACCTCGGCATCGGCTTTCCCGAAATGATCGCCAAGTTCCAGCCCGAAGGCCGGGACGTGATCTATCACACCGAAAACGGCGTGCTCGGGTTCGGCGGAGCTCCGAAAGAGGGCGAAGAGGACTGGGACCTGATCAATGCCGGCAAGAAGGCGATCACGCTGAAACCGGGTGCCTCCTTCTTTCACCATGCCGACAGCTTCTCCATGGTGCGCGGCGGCCATCTCGACCTTGCGGTCCTCGGCGCTTACCAGGTGGCCCAGAACGGCGATCTGGCGAACTGGCGTGTCGGCTCGAAGGGCGTGCCCGCCGTCGGCGGCGCGATGGACCTCGTCCACGGCGCCAAGCGGGTCGCGGTCGTCACCGACCACGTCACCAAGGACGGCAAGCCGAAGCTGGTCGAAACCTGCACCTTCCCGCTCACCGGCGTCGGCTGCGTCACCCGCGTCTACACCTCCCTTGCCGTGGTCGACATCGTCGACGGTCATTTCGTCCTGCGCGAAAAGCTTCCCGGAATGACACTGGAGGAATTGCAGGACGTGACCGGAGCACCGCTGCATCTCGAGGGCGACCCCGCCGACCTGACCGTACCCGCTCTGGACTGAGGAAAGACCTGTGCAAGACGTATTTATCTGCGACTACATCCGCACACCCATCGGCCGCTTCGGCGGTGCCCTCGCCCCGGTGCGCACCGACGACCTCGGCGCGATCCCCCTCAAGGCGCTCGCGGCCCGCAACCCGGGCCTGGATCTCGCGGCGATCGACGAGGTGATCTTCGGCTGTGCCAACCAGGCGGGCGAAGACAACCGCAACGTGGCGCGCATGTCTCTTCTGCTCGCCGGCTACCCGGAAACGGTGCCGGGCACCACGATGAACCGCCTGTGCGGCTCGGGCATGGATGCCGTCATCACCGCCGCCCGTGCGATCAAGGCCGGCGAGGCCGAACTGATCGTCGCCGGAGGCGTCGAGAGCATGTCGCGCGCGCCGTTTGTCATGCCCAAGGCCGAAAGTGCCTTTTCCCGCACCAGCGAAATCCACGACACCACCATCGGCTGGCGCTTCGTCAACCCGCTGATGAAAGCCCAATACGGCGTCGACAGCATGCCGGAAACCGGCGAAAACGTCGCCGAGGATTTCAACGTTTCCCGGACCGATCAGGACGCCTTCGCCTTTCGCTCCCAGCAGAAAGCCAAGGCCGCGATGGACAATGGCAGGCTCGCCCGCGAAATCACGCCCGTCTCGATCCCGAGGCGCAAGGGCGACCCCGTCATCATCGATATCGACGAGCACCCGCGCCCGGAAACGACGCTCGAAGGTTTCGCCAAGCTGCGCGCACCCTTCCGGGACGGCGGCTCGGTTACGGCCGGCAATGCCTCCGGCGTCAATGACGGCGCGGCGGCCCTGATCGTGGCCTCCGGCGAAGCGGCAGCAAAATACGGCCTCAAGCCGATTGTCCAGGTGCTCGGCGGCGCGACCGCCGGCGTGGCGCCCCGGATCATGGGCTTCGGTCCGGCGATCGCCTCCAAAAAGCTCATGGCGCGGCTCGGCCTGGCGCAGGCGGACTTCGACGTGATCGAACTGAACGAGGCTTTCGCTTCCCAAGGGCTTGCCACCTTGCGCGATCTCGGCATCGCCGACGACGATCCGCGGGTGAACCCCAATGGCGGCGCCATCGCCCTCGGCCACCCGCTCGGCATGTCCGGCGCCCGGATCACCGGCACGGCGGCTCTGGAACTGTCGGAGAAAAACGGCCGTTATGCCCTCTCGACCATGTGCATCGGAGTTGGCCAAGGAATTGCAATTGCACTGGGAGCTTGCAACTAGTTTCGTGAACCTGAGCTGCACGTCTTTCAAAACACGAACCAAGACTAGATGATGGATTTATTAAAATTGATCCAAGGTCGATCTGATATCATATTGAAAGGTGCAGGTATATTTTTGACCTTTTCCACTACATCTATCATTTCTGGAGGCATATGGAGAAAGTTTATTTACGTCGGCGATGGGGCACATGAGGTATGTTTTGGAAAAGCACCCAAGACTATACTCAGCTCTCGAATTGCATCGGCATCATGTGCCGGTCCGCCAAAACAATTGAGCCTGAGAGGAGGTCACATGAAAGGGACATCAACATGGCTTTTTGAGCATCATAGACCTACTCGGAAGAGAACGTAGTCGATGAGTTGCGTTCGGGTGGTAGGTTTCCGTTTGCCGAACTTACGCGGTGAACCGGCTTGACCCAACGAACAAACGTTACAGATCCCGTCGGCCCGGTCAGGCCGCTTTGGAACAGCGGATCAGAGAGATTTGTCAGAGGCATATCCGGTTCGGATAGCAATGCTTGGATGTATTGCTGTGCCGAGAGTGCTGGATGATCAGTCAGAAGAAAACCCGTCAGATCTACAACGAGTTGGGCCTCCAATGAGGAACAAGTTTCTGGAGCGCCGGATGAAAGCAACGCTTCAGGAAGATCGCCAATCGGCCGTCGGGCCGAATGACGTTGGGCTATGGACTTCATGCATGACCAGCACGCAACTGATCGAAAATCCGCGTTTTGACCGTGTTCGATACGTTCTCTCGCTATGTGCCGGGGCTTGATCCACGGCCAAGTGATCGGGGAGAGGATGTTGCGAGAACCCTGAGCAGGGTGTGTTCTCGATTTCACGCAGTCGCCGACTCTAATCTTCCAAATCCCCGATTGAGCTAACGATGTTCCAGAGCATTCACAATTAACAGGAGCGACATGGAAAACTGGGCAAGAAATTGAAGTCGGTTGATTCTTTGAAACACAAAAGACGCCTCGCAGGGCCGATAGAAATAAGACACCTGCGCCACGCTGTGGCGGTCGAAAGTCATGGAAGTTTCAGAAAAGCCGCACTCGCGCTCAGAGTGAAGCAATCGACACTCAGTCGGACCATTTCTCAGATGGAAGCTCGTCTGGGTCTGATCCTTTTCGAACGAACGAGTGGCGGTGCGCGCTTAACAGAGGCGGGTGCCGAGATCGTGAAGACTTCCCGCTATCTCATCCAGTCATTGGACCAAATGACACTAAACGCCCAGGAGCTAAGCCGAGGCAATACGGGACAGTTTCGTCTTGGATTTTATACGTCCCTCTCGATGGGCAAATTACGCGCAAGGCTCACAGAATTTGCAACAAGGTTCCCCAATATGGAGATCCTCACGATTGAAGCTTCGCGCTCGCGTCTTTTGTCTGATCTTGCTGGCGGTTTCCTGGATATAGCCATAGTCACTGGCGATCCTTCTCCTGGAGAAGTTGGCGCAAAGTCTCTTTGGACAGAACGTATTATGGTCCTCATGCCCAGCACGCATCCGCTAGCTCAAAACAAAGTCCTCCATTGGACCGACCTGAAAGACGAAACTTTCCTTATTAGCGATCATGATCCAGGTCCTGAATTGCGAGATGTCCTTGTTTCCAAGCTTGCGCTGCTCGGCGGACAACCAAAGTTGGTTGCCCACAATGTCAGCCAGGAAAATATCAAAGGTCTGGTCTCAGCCGGTTTCGGCATAAGCCTCATTCTCGAAGCAAGCCTGGGGTCCAGTTTTCCCGGCGTTTCGTTTCTCGAAGTCCGTGACGGGACTGGCGCAAACCGCATCAGCTTTTCCGCGCGTTGGCGTAGCGACAACAACAATCCGGCTTTGAGCAACTTCATTGCTCTCCTGGAAGAACGCTATCCCTCACCTGCCGGCCGTGACTAAGAATCCGACGCGCCTTCGCAAACCCACGATCCGTCGCAATAAACCGTTCCAGCATCGGAACGATCAGCCTAGAAGGATCCTCGACGGTCTGCCCGCTCTGCCGACCGAGAATCTCGGCATAGTCCACCAGATCCCGATGCAGCTTCGCCGGCAGTTCCACACTCACCTTGACCGGCTTGTCGTCCGGTAACGGCCCCAGCTTCAGTCTCACCATGGTCATCCTCCGTAAGGTTCGAGCACCAAATCACGGGTGACGATCACCCTCACCGGGAACCCCGGCCGGATCGTCAGCGTGGGCGCGACCTGCAACTGGCGCTGAACGATCTGCTGCCCGGCATCATCGATCGTGTCCTGGGCACCTTCACGGACCGCCTGAACCAGGCGGTCGTCGTCACTTGCTGCGAGTTCCGCACCGACGCTAAGCAGCGTCGACAGCCCGGCCGCCTTGGCGAGATCCCACCAGTGGTAATCCACACCGTCTTCCAGACCGGCATAGCCACTTGGGTCCGCTCCCGGCTGGCGTTCGAGCACGATGGAGCGGCCGTTCGGGAGGATCAGCCGGTTCCAGACGAGCAGCACACGGCGCTGACCGAACCCGACATCGTTGGAATATTCGCCGACGATGCGCGTGCCTTGAGGGACCAGGAGCAGTCTTCCGGTTGGACTGTCATAGACATGCTGCGTGACTTGGGCGGTGATCTGCCCGGGCAGGTCGGAGCGGATCCCGGTGATGAGTGCAGCGGGAATGACGGACCCGGCCTGCAGCACATAGGGCGATGCCGGTGCCGTAACGCGATCGGATGCCGTGGTCCGTCGGTCCACGGACGCATTCAAAAACGCAAGATTGCTGTCTTGTGCCGAAACTCCACCTGAAACACTGCCGCCGATCGACGGCACTGTACCCAGCCTTGCTCCGCCCGATGCCGCCTGTCCCGTCTGGAAGAAGACCCGGCTGGTGCGGGCAGCCTCTACCTCGGCAAGACGGCGCTGTTCCTGTTCATCGAGCGTGGGCGTTTGGATCGCTGGAGGCACGACCGGCTGACCGCGTTCCTGCGCCTTGAGGATCGGCCGGCCTAGATCTCCCGGCAAGGGCGGTCCTAGAACCGGGCCGGCATAGTCGCTCGGCAGGGTACTCAATCCGTCAGCGGTGTTGCGGTTTTCCGTCGAAAACAGTTCCTCGCTGCCGCCCCTCCTGTCCGGTGCCTGGAGCGCGTAGATCAAAGCCCCTCCGATGCCGAGCAAGGCAACGAACCCGACCCCTGCCAGCACCTTGCGCGAGAGACGCGTCACCCGCGGCGGATCCACTCGCAAACGCATTGCCGCCCTGACGTCAGCGTTCGGGTGAGGATCGTCGTCTTCCCTATTCTGCTGCGGACTGCTCATGCCCCCTCACCTCCATCGCCGATCGTTGGTTGCTCTGAAGGCTCACCAGCACCATGTCCCTTTGTCAGGTCATGGCGTTTTCCATCGGTCCGAACAATCCTGACCGTCTGCTGGTGCTTGCCGCTGCCAAACCGGAGTTCCGCAGCCCCAAATATCCGGTCGACGATCAGGATATTCCTGTAAACGCGGCTGTTGACGATTTCCGGGTTTCCGTCGGGCCCGAGAACGAAGACCGGCGGCATCTCCCCCTGGACGATTCCACCCGGAAATTCGACATAGACCCGCCTGCCATCGTCATAGATGGAGACCGGGCGCCAGGGCGGAGTGTCGCCGGTGAGCGCATATCGATAGTTCCGTGCCGCGAGCGCCGGAATGCGAGGCGTTGTCGGGACGACGGGACGCTGTGAAAACGAAGACTGCGGATAGTTCCAGGCGACCGCGGGCATATAGAAACCCTCGCCTGAGCGCAGCTCGATCCTGTAAACCCGCCGGTCGGTGGTGACGACTAGATTGGTCTCTATGTCCGGGCGCGCCGGTTTGACGAGGATGTGGACCTGCGGCTCTTCGCCGGAGCCGCTGGTGGTATCGCCGATGATCCAGCGGGCCGTATCGCCGGCCGCGACCGGGCCGGCGCCAGTCAGGGCTTCGCCCGGTTCCAGCGCAATGTCAGTGATCTTTCCGGGAGTCGTATAGACCTGATAGAGCGCCCCTTCCGACCAGGGATAGATCTGGATGGCATTGTAGTAGCCTTCGCGGCGCGGCTCGATGCGCGCAGCCGCATTGGCATTCTCGATCCTGCCGGCTGACGTTGTTGCCGCGTCGCCTCCTTTTGCCGGGGTCCAGGCCGGAGGCACATGAAGAGGCTTGGGCCGATCGTCGCTCGCAGTTTTTGGTACCGCCGGCAGGGGCGGCACGCTGGCATCGTAGCTGATCTGCGGAGGCTTGTAGGTGGCACAGCTCGCCAACGCGGTTGCACAAAGAAGGACTGCCGCACTTGCGGAGAACCGGAATGCCGGAAGCGCGGGTTTACGCAAAGCCGTCTTCATTGCCCCATCTCCCGCGACCAGTTGATGGCGTTGACATAGATGCCGAGCGGATTGGCCCGCAGCCGTGCTGCATCGCGGGGCGGCTGGATGACGATGGTCAGGATCGCGGTCCAGCGCTCTGTCGCGGATAACTGTCCGTTCTCATAGTGCCGCTCTGTCCAGGCGACGCGGAAGCTTCCCGGCGAGGCCCGGATGACACTGGAAACCTCGACCGCGATCTGCTGCCTGCCGACCCGGGCGAAGGGATCGTTTGACCGCGCATAGTCGTTGAGCGCGAGCGCCCCGCGGTCGGTGGTGAACTCATAGGCCCGGAGCCAGTTCTGCCGGACGATGATGGCATCGGCCGGAATGCTGCGGACCTTCTCGATGAACCGCGCCAGATGAAACGCGATCTGTGGATCGGACGGTTCATAATCGGCGGTGGCGGCCGCTACAACTTGCGCCTCACCAAGCTTGTCCACCTGCACCACCCAGGGCACGACGGAGCCGTCGACGGTCTGCCAGATGAGTGCCGCGGCAAAACCACCGGAGAGGATGAGAGAGCCGAAGGCCATCAGCCGCCAGTTCTTTGCCTGAACGCGAGCCGAGCCGATGCGCTCGTCCCAGACCTGGGCGGCCTTCTGGTAGGGCGTTACGGGCTCTGGGGATTTGCCGTAGTGAACGGTAGATCGTTTGAAGAGGCTCATGAGCGGTCGCCTGTCTGAAGATTGATGGAAGCACCGCCCCCGTGACTATCGCCCGAACGGACGGCATGAGCGGCTGCGGAAACACCGTGGGAAAGTTGCTGGGAACGCTTCATGCGTTTTGCCCAGGCCGGCGGGCCATCGGCGGCGGCAGGTACTGCGGGTGCTGGAGACGCAGACGAGGCGTCTGAACTATCTGTGTTGCCAACCGTGCCGCCCGTTGCCTCGAAGGCCGTCCGGGCTCCGGATTGATGGCTCGCCTGAAAACTTTCCGCTGCCTTTGACTGCAGTCTTTTGAGCGGCGATGCTGCGGCTCGCGCTCCAGCACTTGCCACAGCACTGATGCCGGAGGCGACACCACTTGTGCCTGATTGCCCGGCCGATCCGAGTCCGTAGGCTGTTGACGCTCCACCCGCGATGGCAGCACCGCCGCGTGCGGCCGCCGCGGTCCTGGACAAGGCGAGCGCGCCTCCACGAGCTGCCAATCCAGCAGCCCCTACTCCGGCGACAGCAGCACCGCCAACCGCAAGGCCGGTGCCGACAGCGGATCCTGCACCCAGCTGCGGTCCGCCGGAGACGAGACCGTTCGCGATGCCTGGACCGAAGATCCCGAGGCCGAGCAGGGACAAAGCCGCAAGCACCACGGCCATCGCCTCGTCGATGGTCGGCGTGATACTGCCGAAACCGGCAGTGAATTGCGCGAACAGCGTCGAGCCAATGCCGATGATGACGGCCAGCACCAGCACCTTGATGCCGGAAGAGATGACATTGCCGAGCACGCGTTCGGCCAGAAAGGCTGTCTTGCCGAACAGCCCAAAGGGAATGAGCACAAAACCTGCCAGGGTCGTCAGCTTGAACTCGATCAGGGTGACGAAGAGCTGGATGGAAAGGATGAAGAAGGCCAGGATGACGAGCGCCCAGGCGAAGAGCAGGCAGGCGATCTGAATGAAGTTCTCGAAAAAGGCGACCCAGCCCATCAGGTCGGAAATCGACTCCAGCAGCGGCCTTCCGGCATCGAGACCCACCTGCGCCACCTTGCCCGGGCGCACCAGATCGGCGGCGGAAAATCCGGTGCCGGAGGCCATCAGGCCGAGCCCGGCAAAGCTCTCGAAGACGATCCGTGCGAGATTGTTCCAGTTGCCGATCAGATAAGCGAAGATGCCGACAAACAGCGTCTTCTTCACAAGACGGGCAATGATGTCGTCCTCGGCGCCCCAGGACCAGAAGAGCGCGGCCAGCGTCACATCGATGACGATGAGCGTTGTCGCGATAAAGGCGACCTCACCACCGAGCAGACCGAAGCCGCTGTCGATGTAGCTGGTGAAGACCCCGAGGAAGTTGTCGATGACACCCGTGCCGCCCATGGATCAACGTCCCTCGCCGGTTCGAGGACCCCGACCGAGAAACCGGTCCCGGCTCTGCTGCCAGGTTGCCAGACAGTCTTGGTCATCGACCGCAGCTCTGCCCATCTGCTGACAGCGGCGCAGATCGGCACGCACAGTATCGTCGGAAGGCTGTGTAGCCGGCGCAGTCAGCTTGGGCGCCGGATCGTCCTTGCGGGACATCTCGATCAGGCTCGCGGTGATGGCGATTGCAACAAAAACGATTGCTGCCAACCGGGCCAGCATCCTGCCGTCCATGGAAAATTCCTCCCGAAAGATCAGTTATTGAACATGCGCGCGTTGCCGGGCTGGTAGCCGGAGCCCGGCGACAGGAAGCGCTGGCGTTGGATGCGGCCTTGTTCGGCCGCGGCCGTTCGTTCCGCTTCACTCAAGGCGATCGCCCGGCCATTGGCAGCGACGACTGCGGTGAGGTCGGAAAGCTGCTGCGCCTGGAGCGCGAGGAGCTGGTTGCCGGCCTGGGCTGTCTGAAGTGCTCCGGTCGCCCCCTGGCTCTGTCCGATCAGCGCGGACATCTGCGCGCGGTTGGTCTCGATATTGCCGACGACGCCGGCCTGCACGCGCAGGGCGTCCTGAAGGCCGCCGACCGTGTTCTGCCAGCGGCTACGCGCACCGGCGACCAGCTGCTGTTCGCTCGCGCTCAGATCGATATTGCCGTATTGCTGCTGGAACAGCTGATCGATCTGCTGGACGTCGAAAGCGATGTTCTGAGCCTCCTCAAGAAGCTGCTGCGTCCTCTGCACGGATTGCTGGAGCTGCTGCAAAGCCGAATAAGGAAGGCTGGCCAGATTGCGAGCCTGGTTGATCAGCATCTGCGCTTCGTTCTGAAGCTGGACGATCTGGTTGTTGATCTGCTCCAGCGTCCGTGCCGCCGTCAGCACATTCTGGGCATAGTTCGACGGATCGAACACGACACGCCAGGCAAAAGCCGGCGGGGCGAACGTGACAGAGCTGAGAAATGGCGCACTCAGAATTGCGGCAGCAGCGACAACGGCACGGGATCGGCGGAACGTCATGAGGAGGTCTCCAGGTTGGTGAGGTCGGGGATCAGATCGGCCGCCCACGGAAGACCGCGGTGCCGCAGCCAGGCATCGAGGAAACCTTCACGGCTGTTAGCCGCGAGAATGCCGGCAATGACTGTCTGATCGGTCTTCGAGGCGGTCGCGCAAAGGGCCAGCGCGACTTCGGACAAGCCCAGTTCAAAGAGCCGGTTGCCGCGCCGGGACTGACAGTAATAGTCGCGCTTGGGTGTCGCCCGCGCGAGGATCTCAATCTGGCGGTCGTTGAGACCGAAACGGCGATAGGTTCCGGCAATCTGCGGCTCGATTGCGCGTTCGTTCGGCAGCAGGAGCCGTGTCGGGCAGCTCTCGATAATGGCTGGCGCAATAGCAGAGCCGTCGATGTCGGACAGAGACTGCGTGGCAAAGACGACGGAGGCGTTCTTCTTGCGAAGGGTCTTCAGCCATTCCCGGAGCTGACCCGCAAAACCCTGGTCGTCGAGCGCCAGCCAGCCTTCATCGATGATGATCAGGGTGGGCGATCCGTCTAGCCGATCCTCGATCCGGTGGAACAGATAGGCGAGCACGGCGGGTGCCGCACCGGTCCCGATCAGCCCCTCGGTCTCGAAGGCCTGAACGCTGCTTGAGCCCAGGTTCTCGCCTTCCGCATCGAGCAGCCGGCCATGGGCCCCGCCGATGCAATAGGGACGCATGGCCTGTTTGAGATCGTTGGACTGGAGCAGTACGGAAAGTCCGGTGAGCGTTCGCTCGCCTACCGGCGCGGAGGCAAGCGACGTCAGCGCCGTCCAGATATGCTCCTTGACGTCCGGGTTGACGGTGACGCCTTCGCGCATGAGGATGGCAGCGATCCAGTCGGCGGACCAGGAGCGCTCGGCGGCGGCATCGATCCGGGCAAGAGGCTGCAGCGATACGTCTCGGCCTTCGGTGAGGCCGCCGCCGAGATCATGCCAGTCACCGCCCATGGCGAGGCTCGCTGCACGGATCGATCCCCCGAAATCGAAGGCGAATACCCGGGAGTTCCTATAACGCCGGAACTGCAGTGCCATCAGCGCCAAGAGGACGGACTTGCCCGCCCCTGTCGGGCCGACGACCAGCGTATGGCCGACATCGCCGACATGAAGGGAAAACCGGAACGGGGTCGAGCCTTCCGTCTTGCCGTAGAGCAAGGGAGGAGACGAAAGATGCTCGTCCCGCTCCGGCCCCGCCCACACCGCACTTGAGGGGATCATGTGGGCGAGATTGAGAGTTGAGATCGGTGGCTGGCGGACATTGGCATAGACGTGCCCCGGCAGGCTGCCCAGCCAAGCGTCGACTGCGTTGATAGTCTCCGGCAGACACGTGAAATCTCGGCCCTGCATGACCTTATCCACGAGCCGCAGCTTCTCGTCGGCGATTTTGCTGTCCGTATCCCAGACCGTGACGGTCGCCGTGACATAAGCGATGCCGGCATGGTCCGCGCCGAGTTCCTGCAGTGCCAGGTCGGCATCAGCCGCCTTGTTCGCGGCGTCGGTGTCGACGAGTGCCGACTGCTCGTTGGTCATCACCTCCTTCAGGATCGCGGCGATGGATTTGCGCTTGGCAAACCACTGGCGCCGGATCCGGGTCAGGAGTTTTGTTGCGTCCGTCTTGTCCAACAAAATCGCGCGGGTTGACCAGCGATAGGGAAAGGCCAGCCGGTTGAGGTCGTCAAGCAGACCGGGCGTGGTCGCCGTCGGAAACCCGGAAATCGTCAGGACCCGCAGATGCTTGTCTCCGAGCCTTGGCTCCAGGCCGCCGGCAAGCGGCTGATCCGCAAGCAGTGCATCCAGATAGACCGGTGTCTCCGGCACGCGAACAGTGTGCCGGTTGGTCGAGACCGCCGAATGCAAATAGGTCAGCGTCCCGGCGTCATCGAGCCAGACGCATTCGGGCATGAAAGCGTCGATCAGCTGAAGGATCCGGTCGGTACGGTCGATGAAACCGGTAAGCACCTCCTGCGGGTTGATGTCATTCGTCTCCCTGCCTTCGAACAACCAACGTTCCGTGCGAGCGGCCTCTTCGGCTGGCGGCAGATAGGTGAAGGTCAGAAAATAGCTCGACTCGAAATGCGCACCGGCTTCTTCAAAACTTGCCTTGCGCTCCGCGTCGACCAGTGCGGAGGCCACATCCGGAAAGCTGCTGTCAGGGTAGTGATTGGCAGCATGACGCTGTGCCTCGACAAAGATGGCCCATCCGGACCCGAGACGGCGGAAGGCATTGTTGAGACGGCCGGTAACCGCGACGAGTTCGGCAGGAACGGCGCTGTCGAGATCCGGTCCACGGAAACGGGTTGTTCGCTGGAAGCTGCCGTCCTTGTTAAGCACCACGCCCTTCTCGACCAGCGCTGTCCAGGGCAGATAGTCGGCAAGGCGGCAGTTACGCGTGCGGTATTCGGCGAGGTTCATCATCGGCAGGGCCTCCGCTCACACGCTCAGATGTGCGGGAAAGCGCAGATGCCGGCGACCGACCTCGGCGAAGAGCGGATCGTGCTTTGCGGCCCAGACCGCGGCCAGATGCCCAATCAGCCAGATGGCAAGCCCAACGAGCCAGAGGCGCAGACCGAGACCGACGGCCCCTGCCAAAGTGCCGTTCAGGATCGCGATTGCCCGAGGCGCGCCTCCGAGCAGGATCGGCTCGCTCAAGGACCGGTGCACCGCCACCGTGAAACCCGGCACCTGATCACGATGTTCGAAGGTCTCCGCCATCAGACAAGCGCCCCGCCACCGAAGGAGAAGAACGACAGGAAGAAGGAACTGGCGGCGAAGGCAATCGACAGGCCGAAGACGATCTGGATCAGGCGGCGGAAGCCGCCGGACGTATCGCCGAAGGCCAGCGACAGGCCCGTCACGATGATGACGATCACCGCGACGATCTTGGCGACCGGGCCCTCTATGGATTCCAGGATCGACTGCAGTGGCGCTTCCCAGGGCATGGAGGATCCGGCAGCGTGGGCGGCAGGAACCGCGAGCAGGCTGATATGAAGCACAGCGACGGCAGTCGCGATAGGACGACGTGTACGAAGGATGGTCCGGATCATGGATGATCTCCTGAATGGGAGGAAGTTGTGGGAACGGCCGGGGAAACGCGGTAGTCGCCGTCGGGACCAAAGCCCTCGACGCGGGCGAGCTCCACGAGACGCCGCTGCGAACCGCGGCCTGCTAGGACGGCAATGAGGTCGATCGTCTCCGCGATCAGGGCACGTGGAACGGTGACGACGGCTTCCTGGATGAGTTGCTCGAGCCGGAGCAGGGCCCCGATGGCGGAACCGGCGTGGATCGTGCCGATGCCGCCGGGATGTCCGGTTCCCCAGGCCTTCAGGAGGTCCAGGGCCTCAGGTCCGCGCACCTCGCCGATCGGGATGCGATCAGGGCGGAGGCGGAGGGACGATCTGACGAGATCGGACAGCGAGGCGATGCCGTCCTTGGTGCGCATGGCAACGAGATTAGGGGCCGCACACTGAAGCTCGCAGGTGTCCTCGATGAGGATCACACGGTCGGAAGTTTTGGCGACTTCGGCCAGAAGCGCGTTGGTCAGCGTGGTCTTGCCGGTGCTGGTTCCGCCGGCGACGAGAATGTTTGCGCGTGTCGCGACGCCCGAGCGGAGTGTCTCGGCCTGTGCCGGCGTCATGATCCTGGCGGCAACGTAGTCCTCAAGGGTAAAAACAGCGACGGCGGGCTTGCGGATGGCGAAGGTGGGTGCGGCAACGACAGGAGGAAGAAGGCCCTCGAACCGTTCTCCCGTCTCGGGGAGTTCGGCCGAAACACGCGGCGCAGCGTGGTGCACCTCAACGCCGACATGGTGCGCGACCAGGCGCACGATGCGTTCGCCGTCGGCCGGTGACAACCACTCTTCGGTTCCGGTGAGACCTTCGGAGAGGCGGTCAATCCAGACACGCCCGTCCGGGTTCAGCATCACCTCGATTACGGCAGGATCTTCCAGAAGACGGGTGATCGCGGACCCGAGCGCCGTGCGGAGCATACGTGCGCCGCGTGCCTGGCCTTCCGGATTTTGATGTGATGGTGCCATGGGATCCCCGTTGATGCCGGGGATGGCAGGAATGCCCCCAGACGGGGATGATTAAAAGAACCTGATTTTGGAGAGGTTCAATAGCTGTTTAACGGAGGAGTAGTGTGGCGTGCAAAGACAGGAAAATGGCGGCGGGGCTATCGCTGACAAGTCCTTTTAGAGTTCTTGTAAACGACCGTCTCGGGGCCGGGAGGCGACAGGTAGGTTTGGCCTCGCCAATAAACGAAGCGGACATTCGCGCTTGGGAGGCGCATAGTAGCAATCGGCCCATTGCTGTCATTTGTGACGTGACCAATGAAAGTCAGCTTTCCAGAATTTGCATCAGAAACCTGTCGCAAAAGTCGGGCACAAAATATCGACTTTTGCGCCCGACTTTTGCGACAAAAATACCGAAGGCTTTTCAATCGGTCCGGTTCTACTGCAAAAACCAGGAGTTCTGCGACAATCCAGGGTGGTGGGCGGAGATTCGAGGATATTCAGTCGGCCGGACCAGCAAACAGTATGAGATTTCCGTCTGGGTCCAGAACAATGAAATTTCGAGCACCCCAAGGTTCTTTCTTAAGCGTCTGGTGAAAATCCACTCCGGAGGCTTGGAAATCCAGAAAGAGTTGCTTGATCTCGCTTGCGGTATCGACCGTAATTGAGGCGGAGAGCAGATGTTCGCGTTCTCGTATATCATCAACAAACACAGGTTCGCAGACCAGCCGAAGCGCGAGCTGCGCTTTGTTACGTTTAACCTGTCCGTAGAACGGTGGGTCCCCATAAACGAAGTCGATTGCAAAGCCGAGTTTGTCCGCGAAAAAGTCACACGACGCATTGATGTCGGAGACGAACAGTTGCGCGGAGGTGGAACTCAGAACGGGGCGAGGTGCAGTCTGTTTGCTTTGAGTGGTCATGGCATGGGCTCCGGACTTGAGCGCCTGCCATCCCTCGAATCCCAATTGACGTGCGACAAGTTCTTGCGCGTCCATTAGCTTGAAGCTGGATTCAAGTATCTGAGTATCGTTGAGGTGCTGAAATCGTGGCAAAGCAGCCCTGATTTGGGCCGCCACCGGATAGTATCGCTCGCGATGCCAGCGCAAATACTGCTTGGCTTGCTTCTTAAAGTTTTCGAGGTTTGGCATAGGCGCTACCTTTGAAGTTCGCAGGCGGGCATTGCCCAGTCGGCCCGGAGCCGGTGCACCCTACGTAGCGCGCAATATCACTATCGCAAAATTCACGTGAGATTGTCAAGAACCACACTCTAGTAGCTCTCGGCGATCTTCTGTCGCGAAAGTCCCGAGTTTTGTAGCGATTGCGCGCCTGATATTTGCGACGCCGCAAAATAGATACTTTTGCGACGATTGGACGGACCTCTTTCGCGAACCCGCCATTCGATCACCCCGCAACGAACGGCTGCTTTCAGGGCTAAGCTAAGAATAGGCGAACGACAGAAACGGGGACGCTTTTCTGCCTGTCATCTTAAGCATATTTCCCCGTTGTCAAATGGTACAAGAGCATGCTGCGAGGACGCGTCGAGATCGAAACGCAACACCCTTTCAAACCCGGGCGCGGCTACCCTTGTTGGACAGCCCTAATCTGACTCGCCTGGAGCATCCTCTGCAATCTCTTGCCTGAGCTTAGGCCCCTTGGCCAATCGTCTCCCAAGCGCAGTGACGAAGGTATCGTACCGTTCTCCAGCCTTGGCGCGCGCGGCCTGTGCGGTCGGTTTCGGTAGCGCAGGTGTTGTCGCAAGCCAGAAGCGAACGAATATGGCGAGTGTCTCGACAGAAATCCCGAGATCGCGCTCCAACCTGGTCAACCGCCGGTCGATCTGGTCGAGGCGTTTGGTGATAGCCGCCTCGCGTCGCTCATCTGCGTCCGGCGACAAAAAGGACGCAATGGCAGCCTCGACGACCAATGACTGCGAGAGGTCCCGGCGCGCAGCGTAATCGGACAGCATCTTCATGACGTCCTGGTCGAGATAGGCAGAAATCTGGGCCTTCTTCTTGCGAGCTGCCATTGCCGTCAAAGCTCCATGCCATCGCCGGGATCAAGCGAGACTTGCCGTGCCACACCTTGCATGACCCGGATCATCCGGCTGGTCCGGGCGGTGTCATCCTCATAGTCGTCAGTCAGATCGACCTCGAATTCATTTTTGACCGGCTCCTTCTGTTCGACAGCCTCAGCTCTGTTAAGTTCCGGTTGGTGTCGGCGTTCGGATCCGGTTGGATCCTCGTCCTCTCCCATCTTTTCCGACGTTTGTTGGCTGGCTTCGGAGCTGGCAGAAACCGGCAGGTCGCTCCAATCATCGGTCTGTCGTTGGACAGGCGAAGCCGGTTCAGGCGGCGGCAGGATACGTTCGATGAGCCGCTTGTCTTCGTAATAGCGCGCCTTTTTCGCCCGGATCGGCAGCGTGCCCGCAACCATGACAATCTCATCAGTTGGCGGAAGCTGCATGATTTCGCCTGGGGTCAACAACTGGCGTGCGGTCTCGGACCGGGAGACCATGAGATGACCGAGCCAGGGGCTCAGCCTGTGACCGGCATAGTTCTTCATCGCCTTCATCTCTGTAGCAGTGCCCAAAGCATCCGAAACGCGTTTGGCCGTCCGCTCGTCATTCGTGGCGAAGCTGACGCGAACGTGGCAATTGTCGAGGATCGAATTGTTGGGTCCGTAAGCCTTCTCGATCTGATTCAGAGATTGCGCGATCAGGAAGCTCTTGAGGCCATAGCCGGCCATGAAGGCAAGGGCCGACTCGAAGAAATCCAGTCGGCCCAGAGCCGGAAACTCATCGAGCATCAAAAGCAGACGGTGACGGTCGGAGTTTGCCCGCAGGTCTTCCGTCAGACGGCGGCCGATCTGATTGAGGATCAGACGGATCAGCGGCTTGGTGCGATTGATGTCCGATGGCGGCACCACAAGGTAGAGCGTTGTGGGCAGATTGCCATTCACCAAGTCCTTGATCCGCCAGTCGCAACAGCGTGTCACCTCAGCCACAACGGGATCCCGATAAAGTCCAAGGAACGACATGGCTGTTGACAATACCCCGGAGCGCTCGTTCTCAGATTTATTCAGCAACTCGCGCGCCGCACTGGCAATCACCGGATGCGGTCCGGCTTCCCCCAGATGGGCGGTCTTCATCATCGCGGACAAGGTCGACTCGATCGGACGTTTAGGGTCGGACAGGAAAGCCGCGACACCCGCCAGTGTCTTGTCCTTCTCGGCATAGAGGACATGCAGGATCGCGCCGACGAGAAGCGCATGGGACGTCTTCTCCCAGTGGTTCCGCTTTTCGAGCGACCCTTCCGGATCCACCAGGATGTCCGCGATGTTCTGAACGTCCCGCACTTCCCATTCGCCGCGGCGGACTTCGAGCAACGGATTGTAGGCGGCCGATTTCGAGTTGGTGGGGTCGAACAGCAGCACCCGACCGTGCTTCGCGCGGAAACCGGCGGTGAGCTGCCAGTTTTCTCCCTTGATATCGTGGACGATGGCCGAGCCCGGCCATGTCAGCAGCGAAGGCACAACCAGTCCGACGCCCTTGCCGGATCGGGTAGGGGCGAAGCAGAGCACATGTTCCGGACCATCATGACGGAGATAGTTCTCTTCGTAGCAGCCTAGAATGACGCCGTCAGGGTTGAAAAGGTTTGCCGCTCGCACCTCTTGCCTTTCGGCCCAACGAGCAGACCCGTAGGTCTCAACGCGTTTTGCTTCGCGCGCCCGCCAGACCGACATGCCTATGGCAACGGCAATAGACAGAAATCCGCCGGAAGCAGCGATGACGGCGCCGTGCAGAAAGACGTTCGGCGCATACGCATCATAGAAGTACCACCACCAGAAGAAGGCCGGAGGATAGTAGATTGGCCAACCGGCCACTTCGAACCAGGGAGTTCCGAGCTGCCCCTGAAAGCCCAGTTTCCAGGCAACGTATTGCGTTGCGCCCCAGGTGGTGAACACCACAATGAGAGAGACCGCCAAAAGTTGGCCCCAGAGGATTTTTGTCGCAGACATTGTGGCCGTCCTGATTGATTGGTTTTTAGAGCCCAAGCCCTCGCTTGCGCCCGAAGCCCCAGTCCACACCACCATCCGAGCGGGCAACACCCGAGACATGAAGGCCGCGTTGTTTTTCGAGCGAAGGCGTCCACGGCACGAGCTGGAAACCAAGACCGTCATCGATCATTGCGAAACGTCCCGAGGCGAGGTCAAAGCGTTGACGATAAGTGCCGGCGACATACTCGCCGGTGCTCACACGAGTAATCGGCAGTCCGGCATTACTTGCGAGTTTCGTCCCAAGGGCATCAAGCTCGCGGCGACGTAGCGTCTCGATAAGATTTTGCGCATAGGTGACACGCTGTCCCTTGCGCTCAGCAAGGCCCTCCTCGATCAGATTCTCTGCCCGGCGCTCGAGAGCGTCTCTGACCTCGGCACCGAAACCACCCTCCGAGAGCGCAACAGGTTCGCGGGCAATGTTCTGACGATCGAGCCAAGTGGCTCCCGAGGCGGTGACCTGCCGCTCGATGTCGAGATCGGAGCGGACCGCAAGTGCAACGCGCCGCTGCCCGCGCGCATCGGTGAATTGTCGGAGTTCAGCGATAGACCCCGGCGCGCTGTCGCCGGCAGCGTCAATGTCGAGAAGTCTGATGTGGTGGGTCCGCCCGTCGACACCGTCGACGACGGCATAAGCGGACCCTTTCAGTTCATCGTCGAGACCGCGCTCGACCAGGCGGCCGATGACGGGCGTGTCCAGATTTTCGGCGGCGAGAACGTAGCCTGCTGATCCACGCTCGATACCCCGACCAGTCAGGGCCCAGTGCATCCGCTTGATGACGTCTCCACGTTCGCCGAGTTCACGCAACGTCGCCTCTGCGCCCTCGCCAATCACCCATTGACCGGGACCAACCTGATCGGCCAGGCCAAGCGTTTCCAGCTTGCGCAAACGTCCGCCCTTCAGGGCGTGGTATTCATCCGGCGCCCGGTCCGGGTCGGGCGCCATATCAATGATACCGGTCCTGCGGCCGTCTCGAAGAAGCTGACGGTCAAGCTGGGTCCAGCGCTCGGCCTCGACCTGGCACTGCAGATGGTTTCGGATTTCGAGGTCGGTGCGCGGTCCAAGCTCCAGTGTCGCCAGATCCTGGGCGCGGGCGCGCATGCCTTCCTTGATATAGTCGCGGGAAATCACCAGGTCCTGGCCGTCATCAAGCTTTCCGCGCAGGATGATATGGACATGGGGATTGTCCGTATTCCAGTGATCGACGCCGACCCAGTCGAGGTCTATGCCGAGGTCCTTTTCCATCTGTCGCATCAAGTCCCGGCTGAAGGATTTCAGATCGGCGAGGTCTGAGGCGTCTTCCGGCGAGACAATGAAACGGAAATGATGCCGGTCATCCTGGCAACGCTCGGCAAACTCCTTCGGATCGACAGCATCGTCGCCGGGACCGAACACCCGAGCCTTTTCCCCGTCCCGCGTCACCCCTTCCCGGCCGAGATATTTGAGGTGTGCGGCAAGCGGTGCGGATCGTGCCGAATGGCGAACCACCCGGGTTTTGATGACGACGACACGGGATCTTCCGGTCAGCAAGCGATTGGCCAGAACACTTGCCCTCCGGCCACGTCCGAAATGCGAGTGCCTGCCGGTGCTGATCCGGCCCGAGCGCGACACATGTCCACCAGCCTTCTGGGCAGCCGCCAGTGCCTGGGCAATGAACGGGCGGGCCCGCTGCGCGCGCGATGATCGGACGCGCCCGGGCCGGATGCGGAAATCGTGCTCATCGGACATGTGACATCTCCGCAATGTGTAAAGATCCAAGCAAAGTCAGGGAGATAAGCAGTTGGCACACATTGCGGATTTTCACGGCACATTGCGCCACGAAGCAAAAAGACCAGCAAAAACAACCGACCGGCCCAAGCGCACCTTGCGCCCTTTTATCTCGCCATCCACCGGCCGCGTCACACGCCGCCGGCCCTAATCCGCTCTGTCCTGCGCGGGAGCACTCCAGAGTGCGGGCTCCGTCGACTGCGCTCATCGAAGACCCTCTCTGGAAGATCTGGAGACAAACAGCGTTCCAGCCGTCCCGGAGCGCGGGTACCTGCGGCCTGTTTCAGCTGCATTCGGCGCAGCACTGGACCTGCCATCGAGTTGCTGCCGATTTGCAGATGTGTTGGCGATCTTGAGACCCGCAAAGAGCGGTGCGTCACGCCAATCCTGGGAACACACGGATGCTCCGTCAGCGTCCGGGAGGGGTTGGTCGCCGAGTGTCGGGGCGAGCAGCGCGACATAGGTCCGCGTTTCGGATGGCAACGCTCGACAGGCTTTCAGATAGGCGTCGTAGCGCGTTGGGCCGGCATTGTAAGCAGCCAGCATGCCAGTGATATCGCCGTACCTATCGAACATCTCGTGGAGATACGCCGTGCCCGCGAGGATGTTGTCGCGCGGTTCATACGGATCGGCGCCAAGACCGTATCGACCGCGCATCTCCTCCCAGGTTCCGTGCATCAGCTGCATCAGTCCCATGGCGCCGGCGGCGGAGACGGCATTCGGATTGCCGTCGCTTTCCATGTCCAGGACCGCTCGGATCCAATGCGCCGGAACGCCAAAACGCTGCGAAGCTTCTGCGAAGTGAGCGGTATATGGATCGCCTGGTATCGGTTGCCCGGACGTTGCGGTTCCCGCCGACACCACATCTGCCGAAATGCAATCGAAGAACAGGCCGGTAAGGAGAAGGAAGGCAGCGTGACGCATGGCATTACTCCTACCCGCTCGATCGAGAAGTACTGCGACGGTTCTGGAATTGCGTGAGGCGAGCAGACTCCTCAGTCCAGACCGGCGTGAGCTTTGCGGAAATCACGGTGACCGGAAGCGGCCCGAAATATCGGCCGTCAAAACTGTCCGGCGCGTCCGGGTTCATGAGAAAGATTTCGCCCTCACCCAGCCCGCGGCAGCCCTGCCAGCGCGGCAGAGAACGGCCCAACCGGTCACGTTCCCGCGCCTGCCCATACGGCTTGCCCCCGACGAAGATCGTCGCCCCGTTGCGACAGACACCGGTTCCGGGCAGCACGAGCACGTACTTGATCAAAGGGATACCGCGCGGAAGGTATTCCCGCTCAGCGAGGAAGTCGGTGAGTGCCGTGGGCGGCGTAACGGCAACCAGGTCGCCGACCTTCAACTGACCTACGGGTTGCGCAAAATAGAGCCCGACCGGCACACTGGCCGACGCATTCCAGATCAGGCGTGGTTGCCAATCGAAGACCACCGGTGCCAGGGGGAGTGCCGCGGACAGGGCAGTCGCCGCGAAGATGAGCCAGCGTCTGCGCATCACTGTACCCGCCGCCGTTTGAGCCAGGCATGATGCTCGGGCCGCGTATAGGGATGGGCTTCCTCGCCGACGGTCAGGCGGTTGTGAAGATGACGCCAATAGTCCGGTGAGGCATCCGCGGGATCGATGGCGAGCGCCTCGATCGCATCGATCGCCTGCAGCACCCGCTCGACCTTCGGCCAGCCATGGATCTTCAAAAGCAATTCCCCACCGGGGCGCACGAAGGGCAATGTCTGGTAAGGGGCGCCGCGTCCGACTGCACTCAGGATATCGATGCGGGAGACCACCGTGCCGTAGCCGTTCGCCGCCCACCGGACAAAACAGAATATCGACCCGGGCGAGAAACCGACGATGCGGGAGCTGCCGTTGAGAATGTGCTCATAGGACTGGCAGCCGAAACGGATCCAGTGCTCGATCTTGCCTTTTTTCCAGGTGAGTTCGACCAAGGTCATCTCCGCGGTGACCTCGTCGGGGAGCGGATGGCCCATCCAACTACAGCGCGGTTTCTCGCTCATGGCATATCTCCGTCGGTGATTGGAAATTCACGCGAGAGCAACTCGCGCAGCATGTCGGCAACTGTGACCCCGCGCTGGAAGGCCACGATCTTGATCCGCGCGCGCTGATCGGGTGTCACGTCGATGGTGAGGCGCGCGGTAAATACGCTCGCATCGGCGGCGTCTGTTTTCCGTTCAGCAGCCTTTACCCAACGCTCCGGATCGGCTGGCCGTGATGCAAAGCCTTTGCGGGTGGACTGTTTGCTCATGAGCCGGACCTTTCAATCCCGAGCCTGTCAATCTCTGAGACCAAGGCTGCGATTTCCCTGGCACCCGGCGTCTCCTTGTCCAGTTCGCTGACGAGGCGTCCGGACTGCGCAGCGCTCGCAAAGGCAACACGCTGACCGACGGTTTGGAAAAGAACTGGAGGATCGTTGTCCGAAAGAGCTTCAGCCGTATCCCGGGCGATCAGAGTACGGGCAGCGCAACGATTGAGAACGAAGCGCGCCATCAGCTGTGGCCGGTAGATGCGCGCTTCGTTGACGAGGGCAAGCATCTCCGCCGACGCCCAACCGTCGAGCGGCGATGGCTGCACGGGGATCAGAACCAGATCGGCAGCCAGCAGCGCCGAGCGCATCAACCCGGCAACGCGGGGCGGTCCGTCGATGACGATATGGTCGGCGTTCTTGGCGAGATCCGGTGCTTCCCGGTGAAGGGTGTCGCGGGCAAGCCCGACCACTCCGAACAATCTCGGCAGGCCTTCCCGGCTGCGGGCTTCCGACCAGTCCAAAGCCGAACCTTGCGGATCGGCGTCAATGAGCGTCACACGCTTGCCGCACCGCGCCCATTCTCCCGCGAGATTAAGCGCCAACGTCGTCTTGCCGACACCGCCCTTCTGGTTGAGCAGCGCGACGATCATGACGCGACTCCACGGCGGTACAGGAACTTATCCGCAGGGCTTGAAAATCGCGCAGGCGTTAGAAGAATTCCGAAGGAATTCTGGTTAGGAAAGTTACGGGACGCGTAAGCTGTTGGCCTGGCATCGAAATTAAGCGTTTTCGGTCCCCGATAGCACGAGGTTCGGGTCCCCGATGGCACGATAGTTCGGGTCCCTGATAGCACGAGTGAATTCACAGCTTTCCCCCAGAGCGAGTGTTGGCGCGGCGTTGATGGGGCGCGCGGGAGACAGACGCCTCACCGGTCGGAGCGAAAGACAGGCGCGGTGGCGCATCGGGCGATCTGTCCAGTTCCAGGCGATAGCCAGGCAAGGGCTGGCGGTGGACAATGTCGCGCAGGTCGTAGGTGAAATGCTTGAGCGGCGAGAGGCTGCCTGACTTGGCGTGGAGGTGCTTGAGCGAGAAACTCCAGCCATGCTCCTGGCGGCCGCCATGTTTGCGCACGAGCCGGTAAAGCCAGCGCTCAAGACCGCCGGTCAGGCTGAAATAGGCGCGGTCGATGGTCAGCACGAGCGCATCTTCGAGGACCGTGGAGTAGAACCAGTCTGGCAGGATCAGTTCGAGGCCAAGAGGGCGCCCGCGATGGTCGGCCCTCTCCTTCCACTCGTTGATCCACGAAAATCGATGCATGCGCCGTTCGGTCGGCTGACGGATGGAAGTCGCAACGGTGGTGGATTGCAGCCGGTCGAGAGCGGACTTGAGCCGGTCGTAATCCCTCCGGCTGACACCCCGGCCGATGAAGGTCAGGATCTCGTAAGGAGTGGCCGACATCAGACGTGAGGTCCGAAGACCGGCGTCTCGTGCCTCGACGATCTGTGAGGCGGCCCAGATCAGGATATCCGCATCCCAAATTGTCGCCATGCCATGCTCGGCGACGGCCTCGACGCAGATGACGATCGGCCCCGCCTTGAAATCTATCGGTTTCAAGCGCCTGGACTTGGCGAGCGAAAAGAAGGGGTAGGCCATCAGATCCTGCGCGTCGCGCGGAGCAAGATCTCCGGGCAGTGCCCGAAAAAAGTCGAGCTGATCGTGAGGCGAATGCGCCTTGTGGTTCACCAAAGCACTCCTCATCGCACAGCGCGGCCCGAACCGCTTGCCTGCTGCGCATTATGACGCTTTGCCGGAAGCACCTGCCCGCTCGGATCAGACGTGGAGGTAACAGCACCCCGGTTGGCCCAGGCCTGCAGGTCCTCGAGCGAATAGACGACGCGGCCACCAAGCTTGCGGTATGCAGGTCCCGTTCCATAGGTGCGATGCTTTTCGAGCGTGCGCCCGGAAAGGCCGAGAAAACGGGCAGCTTCGGGGGTGCGCAGATAGCGCGGCGGCATTCCGGCGAGCGGATCGGGCATGGTCGAACCTCCAGGAAGTAGTGAGCACCGCTGGTCAGCAGCGGCCGATGGAGGTCACGATGGCGGAGTGGCGCGGCGAAGAGGGAGTGCGAAGATGAGGAGACGAAAATCGCACCCCTTCGAACTTTCGGGCTTTCTAGCGGCGGAGCAGGTCCAGATAGCCGCCGGCAACCATAGCGAGGCCGTCCCGCACAAGCCTTATGGTCGTGTCGCGAAGGGGAGAGGTTTTCCATGGCTCTGACGCCACCCGCCTGGCCCCGAAGAGACTTTCGGCAATCTCCCTGTAGGACGCACCGTTTGTGCGGCCATCGACCGCCCGCAGCATGGATTTGAACCGAAGGCGTTTCTGTGGGGTGAGCCGGCTGTCCGCGCCAATCTCTTTGCCTTCGAGGAAATCCAACAACCTCCCAATTGCCCTGTGACGGGCGCGAGCACCATCGTCCAATCGGGATATAATACAGAGCGGATATTCGGTAAAGCGAGCGTCCTGAAGCAGAAGATGGACGGATTTCAGCCCTTTTCCGAGGATGGCATGCATCCCATCAGGGCCCTGGCGGGTGATCCCGCTGCGGAGGGTTTGAATTGTGAGAAGGCTGGGTTCGTCCGATCCAAAGCCGGATTCCGCTTTTCTCAGGATGACCTTCGACTTATCGGCAGCCGGCTCCCAGTGAATGGGTTCATCCAGAGCCGTCAATTCCGGACTTGTTGCGAAACGAAATCCCCCAGCGAGCGCGGAGCAATGCGTCCATCTCGTCAGGAGACCTCCCTTCGGCTTTCAGGTCTGCGTACTCTCGCTGATAGTTGGGACTTCGTCTTAGGCCTTCCCAGCAAAGATCGGGGACACTCGAATCGTCAAAGTAATCGTACGCAGCGTCTGATCGCCACTGCGAGACATCCGGCACCATCGGCAACCTCCTGAAATGCAGGAAAAATGCAATTGGAGGCCGGAACCATCATAAGTTGTAGTGAGTATGGGAACCCCTTGGGTTGGGAGAACATGATGCGCGGAACGCATCGCCAAACACGGTCATTTCCTCTCGCCTTCCGCCAGCATGAGCCGGTAGCCGTGTTCTGTCATCCATTGCGCGCGCGCCAGATGGCTGTCGTGCATACGCCGTGCCCGCTCGGGGTCCCTATCCGGATCGAGACCGAACAAGACCTGGACGGCTTCTGTCCAATCCGCGCCGTCCGCCTTGGCGTCCAGAAGACGCATATAAAGCTTGAAGTGCTTTCGATCGTAGTCGGTGAGTTGATTTTTGTCCGGCGCCTGATCGAGAAATCCCGGCTCAGTCATCGCGCGTCCCCTCTTAAATTCGTGCCGCCGTGAAAGCAGTGGTGCCCAAGTCTTTTTAACAATTATTGAGATCGGTTGTAAGGTTCGCCCAACGCATCGCGTGATGCATGCAGCGCATTGGAACGGGTGAAAAACAACAAATTCGGCCCGCGATAACCACCGATTACACAGAGTTTTCTGCGCAGGCGTACGAGTGCAACCCGAGGATCAGTCCCGGCACAGCTCGTTTGTAGAGAATACTCCGTGGTGAAATACTCTTCAAGGCGTTGCTCTCGATTTTATGGAAATCCGAGAGGTGTTCGCGCAAAACCTGAGAGCATTGCGGCAGGCTAGAGGCCTGTCACAGGAGGAACTTGCGCATGAAGCAGGAATTGATCGGACCTACATCAGCGCCTTGGAACGCAACGTGTATAACGCCAGCATTGATGTCGTTGACAGATTGGCGCAAGTGCTCGGTGTAGAAGCCGCGCAATTGCTGAAACGACCCTCTGCCGACCTGGAAGAATCGAAACCCGACTTTGATATCTAGAGAAGTACGCAAACTGTGATTGATCGGCGCATTGGTATGCACCAGCTCGTCGGCCGGAACCTTGCCTGCCTGCGTTGGAAATAAAGCCGGACATAGGAGCGGCTTGAAGCGCGTTCGGGACTTTTTCAGCAATTTTTAAGCGGCATCGAACGCGGAAAACCTAATCCGACGGCCATTACGATTTACGAACTAGCTCTGGCGATGGGCGTATGCCACCTGGAATTGATGCGGGCAGTTGACGGGGACCAACCAACCTCAGACAGGGCAGCAAAGCGTCCCCATTTCAGTCGGTCGCGTCGTCGGACGCGCTTCTTAGGACCAGACATTACCAGAACAAGTTTGTATCAAATCGGAGGTTTTACTGGGAGCATGTCAGCTAATACCACGTCGACCAATCGATGCGATAATCTTCTCGTTGATTTTCCGTCTAGTGGCTAACTGCGCAGGGCTTAGGTTTCGTTTCCGCATCGTATTTTGCTGAAAGCCATATTCCCAATCATTAATAATACCGCTTTGATAAAAGAATGCCGTCGCATCACTTCCAACGCTCTTTGTAATATCTTTTCGTATGCGCTTCAAAGAAGCAAAGATAAGATCAGAACGAAAACCGAGGAACCTTTTCACACAAACGTTTCCAACATCCACAGTTCTTTCAGTGGTGTTATTTGAAATTGTGCAAAGCTCAACGATAGGAAAATGGCCGCATAGACATGTTTCGGGTTCACTTGCCTCCGAAATGCCTACCAACTTCCATTCTTTTTTGGCGACTTCCCAATCGGTCGCACGGCTCATAGCTAAGATCGCTTTTTTCAATTGTGCAAAGTTATATCCATCGCCCATTGGTTCACCTTTTGAGTATTTTTTTTAATAATCGCCTTGTCACACCATCATATTTAGCTCGCGGAAAATTAATGAAGCAAAAGTATTGGGAATTAGAAGGTAAAATCCGATGATAAATGATAGACCTAAGGCATTGCAAGATCGTCCTGAATACTTTTTGCTCCCAAAATCTCCTTTCGCTGTCTCTTGGGAATGGGTACCAGAACCGATAAATGTATCGCTAATGCCACTTGGGGGTATTCAGCCAATCACAGGTAAAATGGCTGATTTAACTAATGGCATATTGCATGATGAGCCGTCGGACGCTGAGGTCGAATATTTCTCTACTCTCAATGCTACATTTCAGCCAATTCTACTCGTACTGAGTTTAGCGCTGTTCTCGGATGATGATGGCACTTCAACCGGGGTGCCTTACGCGATCTCAAATCTTCCGATGTCAAAGCGTGGAACAGTCACCACTGTCAACATTCATTCGATCAAAGCGCATCGGGGTGGGGCTGCTTTTCAAGAGACAGATTGGGCCTATGCAGGTTTTGATCCGTTCGTTGGACAATGGGAAGCCTTTTCAGAGATTTCCACCATCCTCGGTCTGAAAGGCGGCAAGGGATACGTTGACGAACTTGGACTGGTAGTCGGAATGTACTACCTCCATACAGACTTTGATCGAAGTGAAGTATCTGAGTTCGACGGATTTCTGCCTGATGAGCGCTCGCGGATTCGGTTTCTTCGAAATAGATTAAAGACAATTTATCAACCATTCAAAAAGGTTGAAACGCGAAGAATTTGGGGCGCTCAAACTCCAATTGAACTATTCCTGTATCAGGAACTCCTCTACCGCGGGCTTCGACCAGAATTGCAGCGGCTTGTATTTCCTGATGGGCGAACATACCCGTCTCTCTACGACGCGTATGCGGATATCGAGCTTCGACATGATCTTCAGTTGGTTACCGAAATAGATATCTTTTTTCCCGATCAGCGTCTCGCTGTATTTTGTGACGGGACGCATCATTCTCGAAGAAGGCAACGCGAGAAAGATAAGAAAATCGACGAGCAGCTTGCAGCTCTCGACATAACTTCTCTACGCATATCTGGGACTCAGATAATTAACGACCTGAAGGCAGCTGCAGACATCGTTTGTTCTAAGCTCTGATGAAGAGCTGGTATATTCATAAATACGCTCTCTCGTCGAGCGCCCAAGCGTCGCTCAGCAAGTCTTTCATCATGACCGCTATTGCTATTCCGAATGTCAGAAGGCGCCAATCAACAGTCGGCCCCTTTCTTGTCGTTCTTTGTGGGAACTGCGAAAGGTGACTCTTTCACTTATTTGCACATTGAGTTGGACGACGACGCGCCACTGTGGATGCACAAAGAAGAGGGAATTAGCGGTCGTTTTCTGACTGAACTCCGGAGTTCAAGAGATGCCCGGCGGATTGCTCCGCCGGGCCGAAGATACCCGCCTCAAAACGGGATCTCGTCCTGGTCATCAGGTGTGCCGTCCTCGGTCTCGGTCTGCTTGGCGCGGCTCAGGAAATCGACCGTCTCGGCGATGATCTCGCAGCCGTAGCGGTCGACACCCGCCTGATCGGTCCACTTGGTGTAGTGGATGCGGCCCCGAACCAGGACCTTCATGCCCTTCTCGCAATACTCCTGAACCGTCTTGCCGAGGCCGTTGAAGCAGGTGATGCGGTGCCATTCGGTGTCCTGGACGCGATGCCCTTCTGCGTCGCGGATCACCTTGCCTTCGGAGTAGCGCGGGCGCGAGGTGGCAAGGGTGAAATGGGTGATGGAGGTGCCGCTCTGGGTGGTGCGGGTTTCCGGGGCCTGACCGATGTTGCCGGCGAGGATGACGATGTTCTGCATGTTTAGTCTCCGTTGCTTCAACCGGAGGGACCGTCCCTCCGATGATGCCCGGCCAAGACCGTCGGGAGCGGCCTGCACGGATGCTTCGGCATCCGCCCGACCCCCAAGGCGGGACGTGGTGCGGGCAGGCGCGGCAGGCGCCAACACGGGTCCGGCCGCGGGGGTTGCCGGCCGAGACCGAACGGGCTTAGGGGATCACAGAAGAGGAGGGACAGGTTTTTCGGGAAAGCGTCTTCGGAGACGCGGTGCGGAAACATCATTCTGGCGGGCAGAAAATCATCGGCAGCCTCGGCCACCCCAGTGCCAATTGCACTGACGGACGACTTCATTATCTGCCACCCGCGCCATGACATCCGCGGTCAGGAGCTATGGCGAGGACGGTTTCGGACTTGGGTACCAGGCTCTGCTCATGTTGCGGAAACGGTCGGAAAACGGGTCGGGGGTATGCGTGAAGGTTCGGTCCGGCGCTGAGGCAGTACCCACCAACCCGTTCCTGTGCGCGACACCCGCGGGTCGCCGCAGCGACTATCGCCTCATCGAATTCCACAGTCGACCAGGACCCGCCAGAACAAGGTGGTGGGACACAGACCGGTTGAAGCCGTATTGGAACGGCAGGTCCAAAGGTTCCGGCTAGGTGTCCGACGTCTCTGCCGTGCGAAGCAGCAGATGCCTGACCAGGCCTCTCCCTGTGCCCGTTCACCGTGACAACACATCCTCGCCGAGCGCGCTGAGATTGGTCATTGCAGCGACCGCCACGATCAACCCGCAAGTGCCGCAGAGAAGGTTGAGCGCAATCTCGGACTCGAGAGCGTTTTTCGCGAGCCCATGAGCAAGCGCATAACCGGCAACCGCCGCCGGTGCCGCGAACACCCCCAGCGCCACGAGACGCAGAAACGGGTTCCTCGCAAACCCCAGGATCGCGATCACCAGACCGACAGAGAATGCCGCGCCACCAAGCGCCGCGAGCGCCGACGGGCCGAAACCAGCGCCAGCGGCGTGGACAAATTGGAACGCCGAGATCCCGGCCATGACCGGCAGCGCATAGATCGCAAAGTTGAAGGCGAGCACGCAGAGCGTAACGGAAAGGGAGATGGCGAGCAGAATGAGCGTCATGACAGCCTCCGGCGTCGGTGATTATTAAGGGATCACGACAGGCTGCCGATGGATACGCTCCGCCTGCGACTATATAGCTTCGCCGGTTCTGCAAGTCTGGATATTTGACCCCGAGACGACTTCCTGGGTCAAGTCTGTCATGCAAGAAAAGGAGGCGCTTACGCGCCACCCTCGTATTTCAGGACCGGGATACCGAGCTTGCGGGCCTTGTCGGCGAGGTTTTCCTGGATGCCCGTGCCGGGGAAGACCAGGACTCCGATCGGAAGCGCGTCCAGCATTGCGTCGTTGCGCTTGAAGGGTGCTGCCTTAGCATGTTTGGCCCAGTCGGGGCGGAAGGCCACCTGCGGCACCTTGCGATGGTCCGCCCAACAGGAGGCAATGAGCTCAGCGCCTTTCGGCGATCCGCCATGCAGCAGCACCATGTCAGGGTGCTTGGCGTGGACCTGATCGAGCCTTGCCCAGATCAGGCGGTGGTCGTTGAAGTCAACACCGCCGGTGATGGCGACCTTCGGCCCCTGCGGCAGGAGCATCTCGGCTTCGGCCCGGCGTTTCGCGGCCAGGAAATCCCGGCTGTCGATCATCGCCGAGGTGAGGTTGCGATGACTGACACGCGAACCATTGCGGGGCTGCCAGGGCTTGCCCTGATGGCGCTCGAAGCCTTCGACGGCGAGGTCCCGGAAGAGCTCCAACGCGTTCCTGCGCTCGATCAGGCTCTGCCCCTCGGCCGTCAGGCGCTCCAGCTCGACGGACTTCACCTCCGAGCCGTCCTGTTCCCGCTGCAGCCGGCGCTGCGCCTGCTCGTTGTCATCGAGTGCCCGTTCGGTGCGCGTCGTGGCGCGGTGGAAGAGATTGACCGTGCCCCAGAGCAATTCGTCGAGTTCGGGTTCAAGACGTGTATCGCCGAGTGTCGCGATCAGGGCGTCGAAGATGTCGGTGACCGCGCTGGAGACCATACTGTCCTCAGGAAGCGGCCTCGGATCGGGTTCGTCTTCGAACGGACGCCAGCCGTAAAGCTGGAGTTCGGTGAGGGCGTGACCGGTCTGAGAGGAGCTGTGGACCGGCTCATTGGCTGCCGTATCGTTTGAAAAGGTCATTTCGGGGTTCCTCGTCGGGTGAGCCGCGCCCATCGCGGCCTTCGTGGCAGCGACCAGCCCACGGACGGGACGGCCGGGCAGCCCGAGAGAAGCGAGGGTCCCGATGGCCAAGTCCGGCTATTTTGCCTCGCGATGCAAAGCGCCTCCCTGGAGGCGCGGCGGAAAATAGCCGGGCGTGGCCATTGCCCGGCCGTCCCGTTTGTGGGCCGCCTGCCCTCTCAAGAAGGCCGTGGGCGGCGACGTGTCCGACGAGGAAGACCGGGAGGACCGGATATGACAGGAGGACGGCAACCGGTGTGCCACAGTCCTCATCTGCCGCTCCCTCACGCCGCCAGAAAGCGTGCCACGTCCTCGGGATGGAGCTGAAGCCGCAACCGTTCCCGGAGGGTGTCAATGCCGTCGCGCCTCAAATCGTCATTGAAGTCGCCTAGCCGCGGCGTCAGCGCCAGTGCCTCGATCCCGGCCTCGGCGGCTCTGGCCAAAAGAACCTTCCGCGCGCCCTCACCTGCCGGATCGCGGTCACGCAGGACATAGAGCCGCCGGAGACTCTTGGGGAACAGGATGGCGGCGAGATGGGCCGCCGAGAGCGCCGCCAGCACCGGCAGTTCGACACCGGCGGAGCGAGCCGACAGCACAGTCTCGATCCCCTCGCCGGCGGCGAGAACATCTTGCGCCACTCCAAACCGCACCCCGTGACCGAGCAAGTCTCCCATCGCCCGCCTCGGTGTCTCGATGTCCGCCTTGCAAGAGCCGTCCGCCGCGAGCCAGGTGCGATGCGCGCCGGTCTGACGCCCGCCGAGATCGGTGACGGTGGCAACCATCGCCGGAAGCTGTCTGGTCGAGCCGCCGCCTTCCAGCCGGTAGTAGCATGTTGGATGGAAGCGCAGGCTTGCGGTTGCGTGCAAAGCCGTAATGCCGCGATTACGGAGATACGTTTCCACGAGTGTTCCGGCGATCGGCTGCGACATGGCAAAGAGCCGCCTTGCGGCCGCGGCAGAACCGGATGGAACCGACGACAGTTGTCTGGACCGTTTCTCGGGCTCAGGACGAGGCAGGCTCAGAAACCGCCGCGCTTCCTCGGCGACATCGCGAAAGTCGGAGAACCCACAGCTTTCGCGGATGACATCGAGCAGATCGCCATGTTCGCCCGTCGCGGCATCTGTCCATTTTCCAGTAGCGCCCTTGCCACGATCCGGTCCCTTGAGCCGGACAAACATCGACCGGCCCGGCGAACCGTGTACATCCCCCACCAGCCAGTAGCGGCCGGATTTTTGGCCGGCTGGCAGGTAGTGGCGGCACACCGCTTCGGCCGCTCTCGCAAGACGCACCGCCAGATCGGAAGCCTCAACACGGGACATCAGGCCGCCCCACGGTCCAGGACGCGCTCGATCGGCCAGGCTTCCATCACTCTGCCGAGCACCTCCGCCCCACGTTCATCGGCGGGCACGAAGAAGCGCAGCTTCCAGGAGATGATCTCCGAAAAGAGCCCGAAGGCCTTGAGCCGATCGCGCATACCTTCCGAGAACCCGGTGAGCTCGATCCGGTTTGCCCCCATGACGCGGCCCCGCCGGAGCAGCAGACCTTCGGCCAGATCCAGGATCGTCTGGCCATCGATCAGTGCAGCATAGGCTTCATCGGGAGACAGCGTCACCGATCCCGTCGCGGTTGCATTGGCCGCCCAGGCGGGCGAGACGCGGCGGCCGATGATGCGCTCACCCTCGTCGGTCTGCAGCCGATAGACCCGTGTTGACTCGTTCGGCAGACGCTTCCAGACCGGCAGGAGCAGACCGCAGACCATTTGCAACGTGCTCTCGGTGAATTCCGGAATCTCGGACCGTTCGTGGTCCCAGGCCGAAGCGAACGCATCTCGATCCGCCACTTGCCAATGGCTGTCGGCCAGCACCTTGAGCGAGAGGTGGCTGTGCTCCATCGGCCGGATCAGCCGGACACGGCGCTCAATCTCGCCATCGTCGATCATCATCGACGGCGCCTGCACCTGAACGGCCGCCCGCCCCGACTTGCCGTTGACCAGCAGCCTGGCACCGGGCTCCGTTTCAGCACGGGCAATTGCATCCTCAAGCGGCATGGGCCTGTTGCGACGCTTCTCGGAGATGGTGAGCAGCCGGGTCCCCGCACCGGTCGCCGGATGGGTGTGGATCGTCCGGCGATCGGTGACCACAAAGCTCTCGGCCGTCAGTGTCTCCAACCCGAGATCATAAGTGCCGCTGGCGATCGCCCCCTCGATCCTGGCGTCCAGCAGTCGCTCGAAGGCGGCAAAGAGGATGGCTTGAAGCTCGATCGTCAGCGCCAGAAGCCGGTTGAGGAAGGTGGTAATCGGCGGCAGATCGTCCCTGATGCCGTTCGCATCTGTCAGCTTCAGGCCGGTGGCGGTCTCGAACCGTTCGAGCGGGCAGCCCTCGACCTTGCCGCGCACGATCATAAGATAGAGCTGGCGCAGCGCATCGCGGGCATAAAAACTTTCCAGATTGTCCTCGGGGCGAAAGAGCCCCTGCCCGCCGGTCTGGCGCTGGCCGCGAGTGATAGCGCCGAGCGTGTCGAGGCGGCGGGCGATGGTCGACAGGAACCGCTTTTCCGCCTTCACATCCGTGGAGATGGGCCGGAAGAGCGGCGGCTGCGCCTGATTGGTGCGATTCGTCCGCCCGAGGCCCTGGATCGCGGCATCCGCCTTCCAGCCGGGCTCGAGCAGGTAGTGGACCCGCAAGCGTTGGTTCTTTGCCGAGAGATCCGCATGATAGCTGCGCCCGGTGCCGCCGGCATCGGAGAAGATGAGGATGCGTTTGAGGTCATCCATGAAGGCGGACGTCTCGGAGAGATTGGCAGAGGCCGCGCGGCTCTCGACAGAGAGACGATCACCCTTTCTCACGATGCGCCGCGAACGGCCCGTCACCTCGGCAACCGTGTCTGTGCCGAAGCGTTGGACGATCTGATCGAGCGCACCGGGAACCGGCGGCAGCGCAGCGAGCCGCTCGATCAACTCGTCCCGCCGGGCGACCGCCTCGCGGCATTCCACCGGTTGACCGTCCCGGGTTACCGGGCGCGAGGAAAGATTGCCCTCGCTGTCGGTGAAGGGCTCATAGAGCTGCACCGGGAAGGAATGGGCGAGATAGTCGAGAACATATTCGCGTGGGGTGATGTCCACCCGGACGTCATTCCACTCCTCTGTGGGGATCTCGGCGAGCCGGCGCTCCATCAGCGCCTCGCCCGTCGAGACGATCTGAATGACAGCAGCATGCCCCGCCTCCAGATCGCGCTCGATCGACCGGATCAGCGTCGGTGTCTTCATCGATGTCAGCAGATGACCGAAGAAGCGTTGCTTGGCGCTCTCGAAAGCGGATCGCGCAGCGGATTTGGCCTGCCGGTTGAGCGTACCCTCACTTCCGGTGATGTTTGCAGCCTCCATCGCCGCGTCGAGATGGTTGTGAATGACAGTGAAGGCCCCGGCATACGCGTCGTAGATGCGGCGCTGCTCGGCCGTCAGCTGATGTTCGACAAGTTCGTATTCGACGCCGTCATAGGAGAGCGAACGGGCGGTGTAGAGCCCGAGTGACCTGAGGTCGCGGGCCAGCACCTCCATCGCCGCGACGCCGCCCTCCTCGATCGCCTCGACAAACTCGGCCCTTGTCACAAACGGAAAATCGTCGCTTCCCCAGAGACCGAGCCGCTGCGCATAGGCAAGATTGTGCACACTGGTGGCACCGGTCGCCGAGACATAGACGACGCGGGCATCGGGCAGCGCGTGCTGAAGGCGCAGTCCCGCGCGACCCTGCTGCGACGGCGCAACATCCCCGCGCTCGCCCTTGCCGCCACCGGCGTTCTGCATGGCATGGCTTTCGTCGAAAATGATCACTCCATTGAAATCCTTCTCGGCCTCGGCGCCGGGACCGGACTTCAACCATTCGACGATCTGCTTCACCCTGGAAACCTTGTCGCCACGGTCGTCGGAGCGCAGCGTGGCGTAGGTGGTAAAAAGGATGCCTTCGATGAGCGTGATCGGCTTGCCTTGAGGAAAGCGCGACAGAGGCGTGACCAGCAGCCGCTCCATACCGAGGGCAGACCAGTCGCGCTGCGCGTCCTCGATCAGCTTGCCGGATTTGGAGATCCAGACCGCTTTGCGGCGGCCGCGCAGCCAATTTTCAAGGATGATCGCGGCCGACTGGCGGCCCTTGCCCGCACCGGTGCCGTCGCCGAGCATGAAGCCCCGGCGGAAGCGGAAAGCGCCGGCAACCCCTTCGGGCGCTGCCTGGACGAGATCGAAGGTCTCGTCGACTGTCCAACTGCCGGCAAGATGACCAGAATGAGCCTCGCCCGCGTAGATCACCGTCTCGAGCTGCGCGTCCGACAGCACTCCCTCGGTGACGACGTTCGCCGGCAGAAACGGTCGGTAGCCTGGCTTGGGCGGGGCGACCGACGCCATCGCCGCCGACTGCACCAGTTTTGTGGGATGATCCTGACATCCGGGAATACGGATCGACTGCAATCCGTAAGCCTCATAGATTGCGTCGGTAAACCCGGCGCCCTCAGGCGGTGTCCAATCGACGGTTTCGTAGGATAGCTCAACGGCCTCGGGATCGGCAACGGCGGGCCTGGCCGGACGAGATTTTGCCGGGCACGCCGGACCGCCTCGCGCCGCTCGGCCAGCAGAGGGGACCGGTGATCGCGGACCCTCGGGAAGCGAAACCGGCAGCCGAGGTGGAACCGCGTTTTCGATCCAACCGAGAAGCGTGGCGACGTCCGGTGCCATACCAGGCGAGGACGGGAACAGGGTCGGTTCCACTGCGGGTACCTTGTCGATCACGGTGAGCCGCGTCGGGAAGGTCGTTCCGTGTTTCGCGTAAGCCGATCCGGTGATCGCTGCGGAGAACACGACGGTGCCGCGCTCCTGCAGGCGGACAAAGGCTTCGCGCCAGCCCGGTAGTTCCGGACCGACATTTGCCCCGGTGATCGTCACCAGCCGCCCGCCCGGGGCGAGGCGGTTCAGCGCCGAGGCGATGTGCCGGAAACCGGCATCGGCAATGCGCCCAGAAACATTCGCGAGCGCCGTGAAGGGCGGGTTCATGATGACGACGGAAGGCACCAGCCCCGGATCGAGGTGATCGTCGATCTGCGCGGCGTCGAACCGGGTAACGTCTTTTGCCGGAAAGAGAGAAGCGAGCAGGTCGGCGCGAGTTTCCGCAAGCTCGTTTAGGATCAGCGATCCACGGGCGATCTCGGCCAGAACCGCCATCAGGCCGGTACCGGCCGAGGGTTCCAGCACACGATCGTTTTCGGCAACATGAGCCGCCGTCAGCGCGGCAAGGCCAAGGGGAACAGGCGTGCTGAACTGCTGGAGCGTCTGGCTCTCTTCGGACCGGCGCGTCTGCGTTGGTAGCAGCGCCACGATCTTCTCCAGCACGGAAAGCCGTGCAGCTGGAATGGCGGCTTTACGGAAAACCGCCTTGCCGTATTTGCGCAGGAACAGAACTGTTGCCACCTCGCAAGCGTCATAGGCGTCCTTCCAGTTCCAGGCGCCGGATGTATCAGACGCGCCGAACGCAATTTCCATTGCGGCGCGCAACATGGCAGCGTCCACGCGCCGGCCTTGTTCAAGATGCTCAAGAAGATCATGGGCGACGGCCAGGATGGCGGGCGCAGGAGCGATCGGCGTGGCCGGGGCGGTCACGGGTGCGGTCATGTTCATGAGAGGAGATCCTCGAGAGCAGCAACGGGAAAGCCCGGCCAGCGCTCTCTCGACCGCCCGGGCTCACCACGTCCCGGCAGCCCTCTCCCTCTCAGGGCAAAAGAAATCGCGCCACGCAGGAAGGCGGGCGCGATCAAGCTGGAAGAAGGTCAAAGGTCGGTGGGAAGCAGGAAGCGAGCTTGGCTCCTCGAGCGCCCTTGAGCCCGCCACGGTCAAATGCGGCAAGTGATTTCGGGAACCGGGGCTCAACGACCTCGGCCGACCGTGAGGCGATCGCCTCACGAGAAAGGATCGATCTCAAACATCACAGCCACCTCGTCGCCGTCGATTTCGTCGGCGGTTACAGCACCGAAGGATCCGTCGCCAGCCCGGAAAACGACGATGGAAACCATCAGTGTGGCGGCGAGGCTGGAAGCGAAGGCGGTGGCGTCTTGAAGGGTCATTGTTCCGGCTCCTGTCGTTGGAGGCAGGGGACCATCCCCCGCGCGACAGGCGCCCGTAGTGTCTGATCGAGAACGGCAATCACCGCGCGCGTTCGGGCTCGTCCCGAATCCGCGAGGCGGCACGCGCGCGTAAGCCGACCCCATGCGGGTTGAATGACAAAGCCTCGTTCAGACCAAGGTCAGCGAATGGAAGCGGGGGATGGTTTCCGTGTCCGTCAGAAGCCGGAAACCCGGAAATGCGTTTGCACGACCACCTCTGTCCTCTGCCAGCCGATCGAGAGGGAATGCAACGATGGGCAGAAGCGAAGCCATAGGTCAGGCAACCGGCGGATCTCCATCGGAGCACAATTGACTTGATGGTGTTGGGTCCTTTGAACAGCCCTGTAATTGCTGCCCGACCAAGGCCACCATGAAAAAAGCCCGGAGCCTTGCAGCTCCGGGGCGGGATCGCGTTACTCGGCAGCTACAAGGGCGGCGTCATCCTCGTTAGCTTCCGCGTTCTCATCGTCGCCGTCATCATCGGTGAGGAACGCCGGAAGAGTCTCATCTGCTCCGCCCTCCTCGTTTTCCGCCTCGACCGGCGAGGCATCGCCAGCGTCCGTCATGCGCAGCGGCTCCGGCAGCCAGCTTGTGTCAGCCAGCAGCCGTTCGGCCTCCTTGGCCATATCGCCCTTCTTGAGATGGTTGATCAACTCGGCGGCGCGCTCGCCCGCCCCTTCGCGTACGGCTTCGAGGATGCGAGGCTTGGTGACGCGGCCGAGGTAGTTTTCGGCCGTTGGCCGCCAGCCTGCTTCCACCATGTCGAGACCGACAGCGCGGGCGAGACGATCGGCCTCGGCGAGACGCTGCTGGATGCCGTGCACGGTGACGGTGCCGCCGCCGTAGCGATCGGCCTTCTCGTAGAGAGCGTTGACGCCGAACGCCGCGCAATGAGCGAAGAGCTCCGCCTGCTCGGTGCCTTCGAGCGAGGCGAGCCAATCCCAGAGGGCGGCCTCGTCGTCCGGCATACGCGCCTCCCAGGCCTTGTGGCGTTCCTCGATGGCCTGTGCCGCCGGAATTTCCTTCAGGCCGGGCGCTTGCAGGGAGAAGCCGGTGTTGCGCACCGAGACTTCCATGGCCGGGCTATAGGTCATGTAGCGAGAGAAGACGTCCCGGCAGAACTTGTGCAACACAGCCAGGAACGCGACGGACGGATTGTTCGCCAGCCTGTCGCGCAGCGCCAACGTCCGTTCGGCCGTCAGCTCTGTAACAAGGCGTTCCGGAAGCGGCTTGATGACGTCGCCTTCGTCGTCATCTGCATCCATCGGCTGGCTGCCGATGGTGATGACAGCGCGCCGCGCCGAAGAACCGACACCAGCATCATCGTGATCGATGCTGGCGTCACCTCCGTTTCCAGAGCCACTGCCCTCGACGGCGGCGTCAAGCTCATCCTCGGGACGGACATAGCCATGATCGACGACGAATTCGCCATCCCGGCCGATGCTGAGGAAGACACCGGCGCGGGCAATCTCTTCCGGATCGAAGCTGACGGGACGGTTTTCGAAGGCCTCAAGCGCGGCCTCGATCTCCGCCAGACGCAGATCGACCTCGTCGGGCAGATCGCTGGCCTCCGTGTATTCCGCCTCGAGGTCGTCATGCTCCTTGCGGAGTGCTTCTCGGACCGCCCGTTCCTCTTCGGTAAGGTCCTGCATCGCACCGGTCAGTTTGCGCAGACCGTTGGCGTGGCCGTAGGGGAGTTCGACCGAAGCGTCGATCCATTTCCAGCCCTGGTCGGCAATCTCGTCCGCCATACCTTTTAGCTTCTGGTCAACCAGGCTATCGAGCAGGGAGACGTCCTGCAGCCAGCCGTCATTGTCGTGGGAGAAGAGATCGCGCAGGATTGCGCCGCCCGCCGCCTCATAAGCTTCAAGGCCGATGAAACGGGCGCGCTTATCGGATGCCGGCACCGTGGTTTCGGTGAGCATGCGCCGGATCTGCCACGGCTCCTTCTGCCAGGAGTTGCGAATGCTTTCCAAAACCTGTTCCTGACGGGCATGGTCCGGATTGACGGTGAAGGCCATCAACATCTCCAGCGTCATGCCGTCTGCGGCATAGACTTCGAGCAGCACGGGAGACACAGTGGCAAGGCGCAACCGCTGCCTGACGACCTGGACCGTGGTGAAGAAGGCCGCCGCGATCTCCTCCTCGCTCATGCCCTTGTTCCGCAATGCCAAGAAGGCACGGAACTGGTCGAGGGGATGCAGCGCGACGCGCTGGGTGTTTTCGGCGAGACTGTCATCCTCGGCGAGGATGCTGGTCGCCGGATCGCGGACAACGCAGGGCACGGGTGCGGTCTTGGCGAGACGCTTCTGTTTTACGAGGATTGCCAGGGCCTGATAGCGGCGTCCGCCGGCCGGCACCTCGAACATGCCGGTCTCGTTGCCGCCCTCATCGAGCACGGGGCGGACATTGAGGCTCTGGAGGAGTGTGCCGCGGCGGGCGATGTCCTCGGCCAGTTCCTCGACCGAGATGCCGGCCTTGATACGCCGGACGTTCGACTGGCTGAGGACGAGCTTGTTGAAGGGGATGTCACGCGAGGGCGACAGGGTGAGTTTCTGATTGGCAGGTGCCATTGGGATATTCTCCGCGACGGGCGCCGAGAGCCTCTCTCTCTGCACTCAACCCGTCGCGAAAGCCCCAGCCCTCCTCTCCCTCTCGATGGAGCGTGGCCTGCCCCCTGCGATCGGAAGCCACCGCTTCGGGACCGAAGGTCGAATGCAGCCGGGTTCCGTCAGCGCATTCTGCAATCCATCAGATCTCGCCGCGGGCGCGCAGACTGACCTCCCGGCCGATGCCGACGATGATATGGTCATGCAGCGTCAAGCCCAGAACCTGGCAGCCCTTTCTGATTTCCTTCGTCATCGTGATGTCGGCGCGCGAGGGCTCGGGATCGCCGGACGGATGATTGTGGACCAGGATCAGCGCGGTGGCGTTGAGTTCGAGACCGCGCTTCAGGACCTCCCTTGGATAGACCGGCACGTGATCGACGGTTCCGGTCGCCAGACACTCATCCGAAATGAGCCTGTTCTTCTTGTCCAGATAAAGCACATGAAACCGCTCGACCTCGCCGCGGATGGTAAGGGCGCAATAGTCGAGCACCGCCTGCCAGGACGACAGGACCGGGTTCTGGTTGAGGTGGCGCAGCAGAATCTGGCGCGCTTCGTAAATAACCACCCGCTCCTCAGCCGAGATTGGTGCGTGCTGCGTTTCCATGGCAAATGTCTTCTGATGCCGGGTCATGGTCTGGTCTCCCGACGGGCAGCAGGCCCCTTGCCAATGCTCACAACCCGTCACGAGGAACCGCGCCGCCCTCTTCCTCTGAGAGCGGCGCAGACCCGTAAAGCACTGCAGCCAGAATTCAGGCGTTCCGGTTTTCCGCATCCACGGAATTCCTGTTGCGCACATCATCGCTTCGATGCCGGGCATAAAGCATGCGCTCGGCCGCGCGGATGCTGCCGGCTTGACGGGCCGCTTCCGCCCAGACCGAGACCGGCACGTCGGTCTGAAACAGGATGTCGCGCTCGATCCCCATGCCGAAGGGCAGCCGGATGGATTCCAGGTCCCCCAGCGAGAAATGCCCAAGTTCCGGATAGCCGAGATCAGCAAGGCCGAACAGAATGTCGCCGTCAGGATCGAGCTCGGTTGCTAGCCAGACGCCTTGGCCGAAAGGATTGAAGAATTTGACGACCGGCACGTGGTCGGCGTCGCGCTCACGGCCGTTGGCAAGCAGGCGTTCACGGAGATCGGGAGTCAGGAGGATCATGCCGCCCTCTTGTCGCCAGTGCCGGCGTCGGCGGAACCAGTCTCATCCGAAAGGAAGGACTCGATCCAGTCGGCTGCCCGGCTGGCCTCCGGCTCGGCGATGATTTTGTCGGTGATTTCGGAGTAAAGGTTGGTCCGGTTGCTCCGGGCGCCGGATTTACGGTTCTGTTTGGACATCGCGGGTCTCCGCGACGGGCGCTGGAGGTTTCTCCTCCGGTCCTCATCCCGTCACGGCAAACCCGTCCGCACTCTCACTCTCAAAGGGGGCGTTGCGGGGGATTCCCCCGCTCGAAGGGGTCGGCCAAGACTACAGGCTCGGTCGCAGGGGAAGGCTTTCCCCTCCATCTTCTTCGAGCGGTCAGCTACTTGCGATTACCTTCAGCCGCATGGCACGCGTCTCAAGGAGATAGGTTTCCACGCTGGCTAGTAGATGCAGCCCTTCCTCTGTGACGGCCGCTCGCGACAGTCCAGGCTGAACAATGCGCACATCGAATTCGTAGCGATAGTCCTGCCAGCTCGCTTTCAGCTTCTTGAGGAAGGCGGCCGTTCCATGTTCGAAGCGGGAAGTCTGGCCCTTCTCGAGGCGCAACTTCTCCCGCTTCAGCATATGAATGAACATTCGATTGGGACGATCACGCCAGCGGGCGGATTTTTGGGCCTGCCCGCACACTTCATAGAGATCTTTCACCCGTGCACCAGGCGTGTCGGAACTGGAATATTTGCAATGGTGAAGCGTCACCTGCACCAGACCTTCAGTTATTCGAAGAGTGACCACATCCGCGATCTCGCCGGCGCCGTCATCGTCGAAAATGAGGTCATATGCGTCACGCTCTGCGAGCAATGTCTCGATGACGCGTCGCTGCACCGAGTCGGCACGCTTCTCAGGTCCCTGCGCCTCGGCGCGGATATTGGTTTTCGACCAATCCCAGGCCTCGATCCGGTCGTTGGGATAGGGTTCGACCACGACGCCTTCAGGCAGGGCATAGAGGTGGCTGTAGATCAGCAGTGAGCCATCTCCAAAGTCGATCTGCGGGGAATCCTCGCCGAAGGATTCCGACAGCGGTTTCACCTTGCCGCTGACCTTTATGGTTGTTTTCGGACCAGAGCGCTGCGGATAGCGGGCGACACCTTCGGCAAACACGATTTCGAATTCGGCGATATGGGTGTCGCTGCGCACAGCGAAGCGCAACGGACCCGTGCGTTCATGATCCAGCAGCTCGATGTCGCATTCGGCGAAGGCTACGGGCTCGGCGCCGAAACTGATTTCTATCCGGTCCTCGATTTGCGTCAGCAGCGATTCAGGCCAGTGGATCGCGACCGGCGGCACATTTGGGCGTTCGCTGATCTGGCGAGGTCGCATCGCGCTCTTGAAGACGCCATCGGTGGTGATCCCTGGATCGTTGACGGCCTTGCCGATATCCGCGCACCATTCGACCCAGTCAGTCAGATCACGAACCCGCGAAATCGACCAGAACTTGCCTTTGGCTGAACAGCCACGAGAGGCGGGAACGCCGTCGAGGAACCCGGTTGCGAACACGTTGTTCTTGATGCGCGACTGGGACTTCGCCGTGTCGAGTCCGTCGGCGACATCGACACCCATATACATGGAGTAGCGGACACCGCGTCCCTGATGGTGCGTCAGGCCAAGATTGCGCAGGATCAGGCGATTGAACCCGTGCAGGCTGCGGAACACCTCCTCGCCCTCGACCCGGCGTGTGGCCTCACCGCAGACCGCCTTGGCCAATCGGTCATACGGTCCCTTGATTGAGCTGCTGATATAGAGGAGCTGACTATCGGGATCCCAATGCATCATGTGCAGGTCCCAGGTGACATTGGTCGCGTGCTGGGCCGTGGTCCAGCCGGCCTGCTCTTCGGAGCGGGTGACGAAGATGGCGACACGCTGGTGTGGGTTAACCTTCATGCCGAGATAGACGCCGGGACTATACAAGTCCTCGGCCCGCAAAGGCTCCCAACCATTGCAATTGGTGCGATAGACGACGGCGTTCATCTTCGGTTCAAGCGTCTGCAGCGGAATGTCGCTCAAGTCGCCTACAAAGCCCTTGAACATCTCGGAACGGCGGACCTGCCGGTCGATCTTCGCGGTGCTGAGTGCCTCAACCAGTGCGTTCCAGTCGGCATCCTCCGCATAGAGCTTGGCCAGTGAACGATCAATGTCGTCAATGCCGGTGTTGGCGATGACGGTGGCGTCGCCGAGGCGCGGATCCTGGCGGGTGAAGCGGCCGACAAACTGGATGGTGACGGCTATGCTCTTGTGCGGATCGTGCAGGGCGGCGATCTTCAGTTCCGGCAGATCGAAACCTTCGCCAAGCATGTCCACGCAAACGATGATCCGGCTCTCGAAGCGCCGCAGAGCGGCAAGGTTTGCACGACGTTCACGGATCGACTGCTGGCTATGAACGATGACCGGACGAAGTTCCGGGTACATCTCGCTGTAAAGCTGGTGGAGGGTTCTGGCACGGTCGATGGTCTGACAGCGCGCCATGGCGAGATGGTTGAGGCCGGCGGCCAGATCACCCTGGAGGACTTCACCGAGCTTCTCCGCGACCGCGAGATCGGCGTCCGCCTGATCGAGCCCGAAAACAGCCTCGAAGCGGATCGGTTTGAAATAGCCTTCGGCCTGCGCCTTCTTGAGCGGATAGGTGTAGATGAACTCGCCGTCGACGCGCCGGCCGTCCTCACGGAACGGTGTGGCGGTGAACTGGACGATCGGAAGCGGCGGCTCGCGATCGGCGAAGAGACCCCGAAAGCGGGCCCAGGTCGGGGCACCGATGTGATGAGCCTCGTCGATAAACAGCGCAGAGGCACGTGCTGCCATCCGCTCCTGGACCGCTGCTTCGGCCCGGCCGGCGATCTGCATCGTCGTGACGATGACATTGGCGCTGTCGAAGATCTCATCCACCTCGGCTACCGTCGTCGGAATGTGCGAAAGGCGCATCACCACGGGAAATACTGCCTTGTCTTCCAGGCATTGCTGTTGCCTCAGCACGCCGAAGGTCTCGAATTTGCCCGCGATCTGCTCTCGCAGGGCGTCCGTCGGCACCACGACCAGTAGTCTCTCGAAGCGCTGGTGGGCGTTGAGCGCGAGCATGGTTTCCGTCTTGCCGGTGCCCGTCGGCATGACGATGGTGGCCGGATCGCTCGATCGCGTCGCATGGGCCAAAGCCGCGTGCAACGCGCCGATTTGAGGACGTCGCAGACCGGGCTGGGCTGGCTGCTCACTTTCGGCTGCTCGTCCCTCCCGGAGATGAAAGGCGCCTGACCAGGATGCCGAAACCGCTGCCAGCCGTTCGACCCGCGCTTGGCGCTTCAACGTGTCGATGCGGATGGGCAACGCAGTCATCCACCGGCCTTTGCCGGCATCGAGTGCTTTGGCGATCTGCGCAGGTTCACTTGCACCGGGGACCAGAAGAATGAGATCCGCCTCCAGCGAGGTGGCAGTCTTCGCATTGAGAATCTTCAGTGCCTCGCCGGTCGGCAGCGTGGTTTCATGACCCGTCGCACGGCGGATCGAAAAGGGTCGCAGCCGGCAGCGCACGCGCAGCGGCGGAACCGCCAACTGGCGTATCGGACTTCCCAGGACCTTGCCCTCGATCGCAAGCCGAGCCGGCAGCAGCAGTTCGACCTCGGGATTGAAGAGATCGTCCTGGGCGGGTTCGGGGCGTTTGCGGGAGGCCATGGTCGCGTCCCAGACTAAGCCGCAATCGTCTGGGGCGAAGGCGGGACGGTGATCACCGTTCCGCTCGTCATCAGAACGATCAGGCCCCGTTCAGCACCGGTCATGTCGAGATAGGCAAGCACTTGGGCCCGATAGTGATCGAGTGTCTCCTGGGCGGGATTCACGTCGCTCTTCCAGTCGATCACGACGGTTGGCCGACCTTCCGGATCAATTGTAAGCGCGTCCGCGATGCCGGCAGTCGCAACCAGCTCGGCATCCTCTTGCTGAAGGGCATAGACCGGAAATTCAGCGAGCAATGAGGGACGCAAGGCCGCCACCTCCGACAAGGCCAGCGTTCGCGTAACGCAACCGACCAGTTCCTCAGGCGAAAGCCCGTTCGCCGGCTCGGAGGCGGGCTCCTCGCCGAGCGCACGGATGAGGTCAGCGGCACGCGCGATGAGAGCCGCGCCGGCCTCGTCGCATTCCCCTGTCAGAATTTCTTCCATGAGCTTGTGAAGGATAAGTCCACGCGCGCGCCCGCCCTGGAGGGAGGCGGCCGCTTCTGCGTCTGGTGCCGAAGTATCAGCGGAGCCGATCCATATATCCGGCTCTTCTTCCTGAAGCACCGAACCGGTCGCCGTCTCGTCGCGGCTCGGCGCAAGCCAGGTCAGGTGCATCTGCCTTTCAGCAATCAAATCAGCCTCAGTGTCAAAGCTCTCCCGTGTCTGGTCGTTTGCGGCATCGCCTGTCACCACGATCGGATCGATCGGCAGATGCGACACGTCAAGGGGAGGGAGTTCTGTCAGGGACAGGTCCACCAGGCCGATCCAGGCCGACGCTGAAGGCGTGGCGTCGAGCCGCGGCAAGACCAAGAGCTCCCGGGCGCGGGTTGCCGCGACATACCAGAGCCGAACCCGCTCGCGGTCCAGTTCATCCTTCTCAGCCTGCCGCGCCGCGTCGTAACCGGACGGAGGGACACCCAGAACCGGGCAGTAGAAGGTATCAGTCTGGCGATCGGTCACGGCGCTATCAGGCGCCATCACACCTGTCATGGTGTTAATGGGGATGACGACCGGCCATTCGAGACCTTTCGCGGCATGCATCGTGTAGAGGGCGACGGCTTCTTCCTGCGCATCAGGCCGGCCTTCCACGGCACGGGCCTCATCCATCCATGCCGCCGTTATTGTCTCGGAAAAGGCCCGCAGGCCGCGTACTGCATAGCTGACGGCGAGGCTGAGATAGAGATCGACATTGGCAAGCGCTCGTTCTGCCTGACCGCGATGCCGTTCCAGAAGAACAGGGCGTACCCGAAGGACATCAACGGCCTGCGAAAGAAGATCGTGCGGTGTCGTGCTGTTGGCGCGTTTCTGGAGCGCCTGCAGCCGCTCGATCACATCGCGCGCCAGCGGATGCATTATTGTCGCCGGGTCGACACCGAGGTCGAGCCACGGGATCCGGTCGGGTTCTTGTTCCGAACGCGGAAGCGCCCAGACGATGTCCAGGAGTTCCTCTTCGCTGAGCCCGACAATCGGGCCGCGCAGCAGTGCGCCGAGCGCCAGCGTATCACGACGATCGGCGAGAACCCGCGTGATCGCGATGAGGTCCTGAACTTCCTGCCGACGAAACAGACCTTTACCGGCCTGGGTTGCGACCGGGATGCCACGGCGTTCAAGGGCTTCTTCATAACGCCAGAGTTCCGCGCCGGTCGGGGCGAGCAGGGCGATGTCGCCTGGCTGGCAGGGGCGTTGTGCACCGGCTTTGCGATCCCGGACCGGATGACTGCCGATCAACCGCGCGCAAAGTTCAGCCACCGATTCGGCTTCGGCGTCGCGTCGCTGCTCGGCGCTGGCCTTGCCGTTCTCGTCAGCAACCGCGATATCGATCGCCGCGACGCAGACGCCATCATCCGGATCGCTGTGGAAGGGATCGAGCGCTGTGAAGCCGGGCTGGCCATCAGCCGATAGAACAGCCTCGAACCGTTCGTTGACGAAAGTGAGGATCGAGGCACAGGAACGGAAATTGGTCGAGATCGAAACGAGTCCGTCCACGTCCTGATTCGAGAAGGCCGTGCGGGCCTGGACATAAGCACCGACATCCGCGCTGCGGAAGCGGTAGATTGCCTGCTTGGGGTCACCGACCAAGAAGAGTGCGCCCGGCCTAATCCGGAAGTTCGTCCAGTCCTTCGGGTCATCGCCGGGATCACCGCATAGACGCCAAAAGATTTCGGCCTGGAGCGGGTCGGTGTCCTGAAACTCGTCGACCAAGACCTTTGAATACCGCTGACCGAGCGCCTGTCGCACAATTTCATGGTCACGCAACAGATCGCGCGCGGCGTAGATAAGATCGTCGAAATCAAGCTGGGCGCTGGCGCGCTTGTGCTCGCGATAGCGTGCCAGGATTGTGCGTGCTTCATCTATCAATGTCGTCAGGACCTGGCCGGAAACCGCCTGGAGCAGTGCGGTCCACGCGCCACAGCACGCCTCGTACAAACCGCTGGCCGTATCGTTCAGCCTGTCACCGTCTGCCTTGGAAAGCCCGGCCTGCTTGGCCGCCGCCGCCCATTTGCCCTTCTTGCGGTAGGCGTAAAAACTGCCTGCCCCGGTCGTAAGGTCGGGATGCGGACGTGCAACCAGCAGCCCGACGAGTGCGGCGGGCGTGGAACCATCTGCAACGGATGGAAGGGCAGCCACCATTTCAGAAAAGCGCGCGGCGAAGACCTCCGTTTCCGGCTCATCGACGCCGGCACCTTGCACAAAGGCCGATAGTTCGTCGGCCGCCTGCTGGAAGGCTTGCAGGTGGCTTGCAAAGAGCATCGCGTCCGGTGCGACCAGATTCCTCGAACGCCGGAGGGCTTCGGCGATCTTATGCATCAGAGCGACGGTCTCTCCCGGGCTATGCAGCACCATCTCGGCCAGGACACCGCCCTGATCGCCAGACAATCGCTCGCGCAGCCAGCCATCGACGATTTCGAGGAAGTTGAGATCGGCCTGGTTGCGATCGATGACCGCTGCGCCCGGATCGATATCAGCTTCCGCCGGGTAGGGCTTGATCAATCGCTGACAGAAGCCGTGGATGGTCGAGCAGGTGATTTCGTCGATCGCCGTGCTGGCCGAAATCAGATTGTCGCGCTGCGCCGCAGACAGTCCCTCCGGCAGGCCGGCGCGGAGCTCCGGTGCGACATGGCCGGCGGCGAGATCTTCGACGAAATCGCGGACGCGCAAGAGGAGCTCGCTGGCCGCCAGTTCTGTAAACGTAACCGCGGCGATGGAACTTGGCGCGACACCCTGCGCCAGCATGACAGCGATCCTGCCGGCCATGACGGCGGTCTTGCCCGACCCCGCGCCGGCCTCCACCAGGATGGACCGGTCGTGGCGGCTGATAGCGTCACGCCGGGCACCATCATCCTTGAGGACTTCCACGCTGCTCATCATTCCGCCTCCCAGATCGGCGCGACTTCGCTCAACCGCTCGATTGCAGCGGCTTGCTTGCGTTTGCAGTAGGTGGCGCCTGCGTTTGCCGGCAGGGCAAAAGCGAGATCGTCATAGTCGCCTCCGGTATCCGGCCCGGGCAGTGCAGCGCCGCTGGCCAATGCGGTTCTCGCCGCCTGCAGATATGCCTTGATCTCCGCCAGGACGATGTCCGGCTCGTCAAGCCGGAGGTCAAGCGGTTCACGCGGATAGAGCAGCGAGGCACTGATCGCGATGTGGTCGCCCAGGAGCGCCTTGACGGCGAAGGCATAGAGGCAACGCTGAAGCTCGCGGCCGCCGTTCATGCGGATGTTGCCTTTGGGCGACTTACCGGTCTTGTAGTCGCGTACGAGCGCCCAACTGCCGTCATCAGCGATGTCGAGCCGATCGATATAGCCGGCAATCTGAAATCCGGTGTCGGGGATGATCACCGGCACACTGGCGTCCCAGGGCAATGCCGCCTCCGACTTGGGCTCGGACCCGCCGAACGGGACTTCGCCAAAGGATCGGCTGCCCGGCAAATGATCATTGCCATAGGCAAGCGCCTGTCCGGCAAGAGCGCGCGCGTCCCCAAGCGTGCGGCCCCAGATAACAGCGGGCGGAACGGGCCGTTCGCTTTCCCATTCGGCCGCCACCGCACCAGCAGCTTCGTCCACCGCAGCCCGAACGGCAGCCACGTCGGCGGACGCGATACCGCCTGTCGCCTCGAGGTTTCGCAGGGCGCCGTCGAGCACCAGATGGATGAGGTCGCCGGTTTGCAGGGCGTCAAGCACGAGCGGCTCGGCACTGCCTTGCGGGGATTTCCAACCGAGAGCATAGCGCCAGAGGAAGTTGATGGGGCTGCGCAGCAGTGTCTTGAGCGAGCTCGCCGACTGGGTCCGCGCGAGGATCGCGAGAACCAAAGGATGATCAGACCTGACCATTCCATCATGAGCTGTCACATCGGCCATGCGCCAATCGCGCCAGCAGGAACGCGCACTCAATGCCTGGGGATCGGCGGCGAATTCCTGTGGCCGCGCCATCAGCCGGTCGGTTTCACTGAAGGCATGGGCGGGAACGGCGTTGCGCCGCAGATAGGCTTCCTCGTCATAGGTGGCGAGGAGAGGGCTGCGACCCAGCAGCCGGCCGTCGCTGTCGCGTCGGGCGCGGGTGAGGACGACGTCGCTGCCCGTAGTGGCGAGGATCGTATCAAAGTCACGGCGATCTGCCAGATTGACGGGAAGCGGGTCGAGCTCGCCCGTTGGAATGATGTGGTCCGGGATCAGCCGATCTTCGGCGATCCCGCGTGGCCAGCGGGAGGAATTGAGACCGATCAGCCGAGCGAAGCGTCGCGGCGACGCGGCGAGGGCGCTGGCCGGCATCCAGGCCACGGAGACGGAGGCCTCGAGCCCGTCATCCTGTTTCAATGATTCCAGCGTGCTGTCGATCGCGCCGGCGGGCCCTGCCAGAAGGGCTTTGCGCCAGATGGACAATGCCCGGCCCTTGAGGAAGGCTTCGCCGATCTCCTGTACCGCGTCCGGTCCCTTTGCCAGCAGATCGACCGCAGCACGCAACACCGGGGCGTGATCCATGCCGTCAGGCCAGTCGTCTGGCGCGAGGCGCGCCAGCAGTTGGTTCCAGGCGGACGGCGTTGACAAGGGTGCATCGCTTGGAAGGACGCGCATCCAGCCATCGGGAAGGGAAGCCAGAGGTGCAGAATCGCGGCACAGGGCGGCGAGACGGCGCAAGCGCGACTGCGAAAGTCCGCGCACGACGATGTCGGCGAGTGCCGCTGCCGCTTGTCCGTCACGTGTCGTGACGGCAGGGACGCCATGAACGAAATGCAGATCAATATTGGCATCGGCTCGCAGCGCGAGAAAATGATCGTCGTAGTCGGCCGGCGACGCGGTGGCGATGGCAATGTCGGCGGGCGATACGCCCGACGCGAGCAGTGACCGAACCCAACGCAGTGTCTCGACTGCCTCATGGTAAGCGGTCGCGGCACTGACGGATCGAATGGTCGGCGCCTCAGCATCGCCTCGAGAGACAGCAACTCCGCTTTCCTTGAGCCAGGCTGGGACAGGGCGAGGACCTGACGTCCATTGCATGGGGATGTGCTCGGCGAGCGCCTTCAGCAGAGGCCGCCAGCAGGGAGACAGTTCGGTCAGTCCGACGATTTCCATCGAGCCGAATATGGCGGGCGCATGGGTGATCCGGCTGATGGCTGTGGCGACAATATCGACCGAACACATCATTCCGCCCGGAAGTTCGGTGAGAACAGCGGCCTCCAGGCGAGCGATGGCTTCAAGCCTTGGATGATCAGCTGACCGGGAGGCAAGATCGATACCTGCCCGCCACGCCTTGTGCAGTGTGTCGGCGGCCGCGCCGATCATGCCCGGCAGCATCTTGATATCTTCCAGTTCGCCCATCGGTGTTTCAGGGAGGACCGTCTGGATCGCCGCGCGCAGGCTTTCTTCGTCGATCGCGCGGGTGAAGCCGCCCGCGAGCCGCACCGCGGCTTGTTCGAATGACATGATCTGGAGGCCATGTTGACCGCCACGAGCCGCCGCGAGGCGGGCCTCCCGCATTGCCAGGCGACCATACACGACAAGGGTGGATCGCTTCGCGGCCGTCATCGCTGCCCCCTTTCCGGGTTACTTCTTGTTCGGACGCTGGGTCAGCGCCGACGCAGCCGCGCTCTTGGCTGCCTTGCTGCTATTCGGGTTCCGTAAGACCTTCGCGGCTGCGCTCGCCGCCTTCTTGCTGGTTACCTCACGGTTTGCACTGCGCTTCGGCATCACCCTCTCCTTCGGCAATTAGCGATGTTCTGCCGTTGACGAACGGCTATAATGGGAATAATAATTACACGGACTTTCCGTCTTGTCCATATAGTTTATAGTCTGACCAAGGTGGCCAATCGTATAGTTTCTCGCAGTCAGGGAGCCGTGAGTGCGCTGGGGTGTTGAGCAAAGGCTTGAATTTATTGAGTTTCGCCTGTTCTGGGAGGGCTCGATCAACCGCGCCGACATCGTTGAGTTTTTTGGCGTGTCGGTTCCGCAGGCTTCGAAAGATCTGGCGCTTTATCAGGAGAGGGCGCCCGGAAACATGGAGTATGACAAGCGCGGCAAGCGCTATGTTGCTGCCAAGAAGTTTGTCCTGCGCTTCCTGGATCCCGACCCTTATGTCTATCTCGCCCAGCTTCGTTCAGTTGCCGAAGGCTCCGTCCCATCAAGTGATTCCTGGATTGCGGAACTCCCCAAGACCGATGTTGCGCTAACGCCCAAGCGGGATGTCGACATCGAGGTTCTGCGCAAGATTCTCGATGCCGTGCGCGAAGGCGTCTCGGTGGATGTCTTCTATCAGTCTATGAACAAAGTTCGCCCGGATCCGATTTGGAGAAGGATCACGCCGCATGCGTTTGGCTATGACGGGTTCCGTTGGCATGTTCGCGCCTATTGTCACCTTGAGCACAAGTTCAAGGACTTCCTGTTGCCACGGACGCTTGAAGTCGGCGGCAAAGGCGACCCCGGGGCAACTGGCGAGCAGGACTGGCTCTGGAACAACTTTTTCGACGTGGTCATCGGTCCGCATCCCGATCTCACGGAGAGCCAGAAAAAGGTTGTCGCCAAAGACTACGGGTTCGACCACGGGAGCGGCGTTCTTTCGGTTCGCTATGCAATGCTGTTCTATGTTCTCAAGCGACTTGGCTTGCTTGTGGATGCGGCAAAGCAAAGCCCTCGTACGCAGCATATCGTTGCATTAAACCGCAAGGAGACTGAGGCGGCGCTGGAAAAGGCGGAGCTTCAGCTATGAAGATTTCGGGGGGAAGCGTCGACTGATGGGTGCAAAACTCGAGGATGTAAAGAACGGCGCGTCGATCTGCGGTATTGCCTCGGCGAGGCCGGCGCATGTCGTTTCGGTCGACTGGATTGGCGACCAGGCGATTAACGTCGTCTACCGCGACCATAACGGAACGGTGGCGGAGTCGGTCCTCTATCGCGACGATGAGCATCGCCTTGAGGTGGAGCAGAGCGGTCGAGCCTGGTCGTTCGATGCCGATGGCGCGCTTTTGCGTCTCGTGACCGAGGCCAACCGCATCAAGCTGGCACACTATTTCGACCCCTACCTCGCCATTCACACGAGCCTGGTCGATCCGTTGCCGCACCAGATCTCAGCAGTATACGGCGAGATGCTGCCGCGCCAGCCGTTGCGTTTCCTCCTCGCAGACGACCCTGGTGCCGGTAAGACGATCATGGCCGGCCTGCTCCTCAAGGAGTTGATCGCACGAAGTGATCTCGAACGATGCCTGATCGTCGCGCCTGGCAGTCTTGTTGAGCAGTGGCAAGACGAACTCGGGCAAAAATTTGATCTGGAATTCGACATCCTCACACGTGACATGATCGAAACCTCGCGGTCGGGCAACCCGTTCAGCGATCGAGACCGGTTAATTGTCAGGCTCGATGTGTTGGCGCGCAACGAGGAGCTTCAGGAGAAGCTCATGAGCGCCCGCGAATGGGACCTGATCGTCTGTGACGAAGCACATCGTATGTCAGCGACGTATTTTGGCGGCGAGGTGAAATATACACGCCGCTATCAAGTCGGGCAGAAGCTTGGGCAAGTCTGTCGCCATCTCCTGCTCATGTCGGCGACCCCACACAATGGTAAGGAGGAGGACTTCCAACTCTTCATGGCACTGCTCGACGGCGATCGTTTCGAAGGCCGATTCCGGGACGGCGTACATTACGCTGACACCGAAGACATGATGCGGAGGCTGACGAAGGAGGAATTGCTCAAGTTCGACGGCCGGCCGCTTTTCCCGCCGCGCCGTGCCCGCACAGTCAAGTACGAGCTCTCCGAAGGCGAGGCCGCCCTTTATACTGCCGTCACCGAATATGTGCGTACCGAAATGAACCGTGTGCAGCGGTTCGCCGAAGGGGATAACAAGAAGCGCAACAATGTTGGTTTCGCATTACAGATCCTGCAACGGCGCCTCGCTTCATCTCCGGCAGCAATCTACCAGTCGCTGAAACGCCGTCGCGAGCGTTTGGAGACAGAGTTGGGCGAAGCGCGGCTGGCGGCCAAAGGGCGCCGTGCCGGAGTCGCTGAGCCGGCGCTCAACGCTGATATGCTGGGCAACATCGAGGAATACGGCCAGGAGGAGATCGACGAACTTGAGGATCTGATTTCAACTGGCGCGACGACGGCTGAGACGATCGAACAGCTTGCGTTGGAAGTCGAGACGCTGAAAGACCTCGAGTCCAAAGCCATGGGCGTCCTGCGTTCCGGCGTGGACACGAAGTGGACCGAACTCAATCGTATTCTCGACGATGATCTCATGACTGACGCGGCGGGGAATCGCCGTAAGTTGATCATCTTCACAGAGCCCAAAGACACGCTTCACTATCTTCTCGACAAGGTACGTGCGCGCCTTGGCAATCCCGAGGCAGTCGACGTGATTCATGGCGGGGTATCGCGCGAGGAACGTCGAAAAGTTATCGAGCGATTCATGCAGGACAAGGACTTGCTTGTCCTTATCGCAAACGACGCAGCCGGCGAGGGTGTGAACCTTCAGCGCGGGCATCTGATGGTCAACTACGACCTTCCATGGAATCCCAACAAGATCGAGCAGAGGTTCGGTCGCATCCATAGAATCGGGCAGTCCGAGGTATGTCACTTGTGGAATCTCGTGGCGGCTGACACGCGCGAAGGTGAAGTCTATGCGCGGCTCCTAGAAAAGCTGGAGACGGCACGGGAGGCATTGGGCGGTCGCGTCTACGATGTGCTGGGTGAGCTTTTTGAAGGTACGTCGCTCAAGGAGCTGCTCCTCCAGGCAGTGCAGTACAGCGAGCAGGAGGATGTGAAAGCATATCTCTTCCGCCAGGTAGATGGAGCAGTCGATCAATCCCATCTGCTGGAGTTACTTCGGCGGCGGGCGCTGACCAACGACACTATGCCCGCGGCCAAGGTCGATGAGCTGCGACTCGAAATGGAGCGTGCCGAAGCACAGCGGCTCCAGCCTCATCACATCCAGAGTTTCTTCATTGAGGCATTCCAGCATCTCGGTGGCCGTCTCAAGCGTCGCGAAGATGGGCGCTGGGAGATCACGCACGTTCCGGTACGCATCCGCGAGCGCGATCGGCAGATTGGCACCGGAGCGCCTGTTCAGAAACAATATGAGCGGATTTGTTTCGACAAGGCCCACATCAACCAGCAGCCAGTCGCTTCCTTTATCTGCCCCGGTCACCCGCTTCTGGAGGCCGTAATCAGCCTGATCCGCGAGCAATATGAGCAGATCATGCGCCAAGGTGCAATCATGGTCGATGAGACCGATCCGGGCGACGCGATTTCGGCAATCTTCCTTCTGGAGCACACAGTACAGGACGGCCGAACCACAAGCGCAGGGAAGCCGCATGTAATCTCGCAGCGCCTCCAGTTCGCCGCAATCGACCGAGCCGGCACGACTGTCAACGCCGGAATCGCGCCTCATCTCAACCTGCGACCGGCAAAGACAGAAGAGATCGACGCTGTGCGTGACCTGCTCGACGAGCAATGGCTGACCAGCGAACTGGAGAAGTCTGCGATCAGGTTTGCCACGGTGGAACTGGCCCAGGAACATGTCTCAGAGGTCAAGGCCCGCCGGTTGCCTGAAGTCGAGAAGGTCGAGCAGGAAGTCCGGGCCCGACTGAAAAAAGAGATCAATTACTGGGACTCGCGTGCCTTCGAACTGAAAGAAGAAGAAAAGGCCGGTAAGCGAACCCGGCTAAACTGGCAGAACGCGCAGCGTCGTGCCGAGGACCTCGCGGAGCGGCAGAAGCGCCGAATGGACCAGCTTGAGCAGGAGCGGTTTATTTCATCCCAACCGCCACGTGTGCGCGGTGGCATGGTGGTCATTCCGCATGGCCTTCTGGCTGCGCGGGATGCCCCCCGAGTTCCAGACCATTTCGCGGAAGATCCCGCCGCCCGCAAGAAAATCGAGATTGCCGCGATGCAAGCGGTGATGGCGGCGGAACGCGCTCTGGGACACGCTCCTGTCGATGTCTCCGGCCAGAAGGTTGGCTACGACATTGCTTCACATGATCCGAAATCGGGGCATCTTCGGTTCATAGAAGTCAAAGGTCGCATCGATGGTGCAAATTCCGTGATGATCACGCGCCAGGAAGTCATCACGTCCTTGCACGAGCCGGAGAAATTCATTCTGGCGATCGTAGCGGTCGCCGACGGCTTCGCCCATGAACCGCGCTACGTGCGTGGCCCGCTCGTCGAGCGGGAGCCCTCGTTCCTTGAAACAGCAATTCAATTCGACCTTCGTCGCCTGCTGGAGCGGGCGCAAGAGCCAGCTTAGGGGGTTGTCGTGATTGATATCCAGGACTTCTCCATCCTCGCCCCTGTTCCGCTGGAGCACCTTCAATCGGGAGCCGAAATCTCCGGCAATACCGGCTTCGTTGCATTTGGCTCGCGCAAGTGGGAGCTGTTCCGCAAAGTCGACGAACTGCGCGCCGATCAGCGTGTTCCTGTCCTCATATATCCGTCGCATGAGGACGTACCGGCGAAGGACAGTTTTATCGTGTCCTGGGTGGGATGGTATGTCGGTTGTGAGGAAAGCGGAAACGGCAAGCATTCGAATGGCATGTTGCATCGCCCCCCGACTACGGGGCAATATTCGTCGGATAATCAAGGGCACTGGGCGGTATTTTGGCACGTGTCCGAACTGTGCGAGCTGGCTGCCGCGCAACGCTTGGCGATTTCCGCGATCCAAACGGTCAAGGGTGGCTGGCGCAAAAGCTCCCCACCGCGCGGACCAGAACTGGTAGCCACTCCCTCTACACTTGAGTGGCCGCTATGAGCGCGGGGCGTCAAATAGCGGCCAGCGCCGCCGCTCCCCCCGGCTATTTCCATCGGATACGGGAAAGCGCGTCGAGACGTTGGGACCAGCTCGAAGCGGACCCGGAGCTCGCAGGTCCTTGGCACCAGCTCTTCAAACAGGTGCAAAGCCCGCGACACATTCTCTCGGAGCTGCTTCAGAACGCCGACGATGCTGGCGCCAAGGAAGCGCGGGTATCGATCGAGAATGATCGCTTCGTGTTCGAGCATGATGGCGAGGATTTCATCGAAGCTCATTTCGCGTCGATCTGCCGCTTCGGCTACTCGAACAAGCGCGCCCTCCATACGATCGGTTTTCGGGGAATCGGCTTCAAGAGCACATTCAGCCTGGGTGATCGGGTCGAGCTTTTCACGCCGACTCTCGCTATCGCCTTCGAACGCACCCGGTTCACCGAACCGCGCTGGATCGACGGCGCGAGCACCACGTCGGGAACGACGCGTGTCGAGGTGGCGATCTCCAACCCCTTGCTGCGCCGTGAGGTCGAAAAGAACCTCGACGAATGGCTGAAAAGCCCGGTGTCGCTGCTCTTCTTCAAGACAATTCGCCGCCTTCAAATCGGCGATGAGGCAGTGCATTGGCAAAGCCTCGGCCCGGGTCCCATCGCCAACAGCGAATGGATGGCCCTTGACGATAAAGCGGATGATCCCTTCCTGCTGGTGCGCTCGGCCGAAGAGGAGTTTCCGGTCGATGCGCTCGACGAGATCCGTAAGGAGCGTATGATTGGCGCCGAGGACGGCGGCGACTTTCCACCCTGCCGGGTGGAGATCGTCCTGGGAGCGAAAGGACGACTCTATGTTGTCCTGCCGACCGGTGTTGAGACCCCGCTTCCCTTCGCCTGCAACGCTCCCTTCATCCAGGATCCTGCGCGACTTAAGATCAAAGATCCAGAGACGTCGCCGACCAATCGCTGGCTGCTGAAGCGCACCGGCGAGCTCGCCGCCAATGCGATGGCAGATTGGCTCGAACAAGCCAAAGCCAGTCCGCGAGAGAGGGCGGATGCCTACGGGTTTCTCCCAGACGTCGACCGAGAGGCGAGCACGCTAGAAGGGACTTGTGCTGCCATTGTCGAGCTGGCGTTTGATGAAGCGATCGGAGATCGGCCGGTCCTGCTCACCGAAGAAGGCCATGTCGCCGCAGCCAACGGGGCGATCGCTGTCCCACAGCCGATATTTGATATCTGGCCCGCCGACCAGGCGATGGCCTTGCTCGATAAACAGTCGCGACCGGCGCTCTGCCAGCATGTGTCGTCGAGAGACCGAACCAAGCTGGTTCATTGGAACCTAGTCGAGGAATTTTCGAAAGCCGATCTGCTTGAGCAACTGCGTAACAAGCATCTCCCCCGACCGTCCACGTGGCGACACCTGCTGAATTTGTGGTCGTATATCGCGCCCGAGGTGACTGGCTGGCAATGCCGCAACGCCGATCAACTACGCGTCGTTCCGGTCCAAGGCAAGGAAGTGCTCTACTCAGCCTCGGAGGTCGTACGACTCGGCGAGAAGAAGTTGCTACAGTCGGACGAGGACTGGGAGTTCCTGGCCGACCATCTGATAGTACTCAACCAGAACTGGACGCGCTTCCTCGCTGAACAGCGTCGCGGCAGGAGTGCCAAGGACACTGGGCGAGGCGACGCTGTCGAGGCAGCCTTCGCGGTGCTAGAGGAGATCGGCCTTGACGGGACCAGCGACGTCAATGCCGTGATCGAACGCGTCGCCGTCGATTACTTCAGTTCTGATCAGCCAAAGCTGGTCGAGTGCGTCCAGCTTGCCCAAATCGCAGCTAAGCTGGGGGTCACCATCGGCGGATCCTTTCGGTATGCCTGTGCTGACCTGAAGCTTCGCGCTATCGAAAAGGCCGTGCTGTTCGATGAGCACGGCACGCTGGAACAGCTGTTGCCAGAGGCAATCCAGAAAACTCGGCTTCTACATCCCGATTATGTTGCGAGCTTCAAGTCCTGTACCCGCGACGAGTGGCTCCAATGGATCTCGTCGGGCAGATCGGGGCTGCGGACATTCCCACCCCTTGCAGAGACGCGGACGTTCTCGGGACGCGAGTCTTCGCTGAATGTCGAGCTCAAGAAGCGAGCATTCTCGGGACGGGTTGAGTATCGGTACAAGGACCCGTGGTTCTATATTAACGATTGGGACTTTCCAGCTGAGCTTTGGACGCATTGGCAGCGCGCAGCAAAGACGGACGACGGCATATGGGCTGCCGTCGCGGAGAGACTGATTGCGGAGAAGAGCGATTTCTGGTCACAGAAGGCATCTGCGACAATCGTTGAGGAAGCTTCCAACGGCCATCGACGAACCGTATTGCGCCGCGGGCTACTTCCGACGTGGGCATCGCGGCTTCGGGAGCTGCCGTGCCTTCGCGATGTGCGCGGTTTCCTGCATAAACCCGGCGATCTTCTGCGGCGCACCCCGGAGACGGAAGCACTGATCGATGTCGAGCCTTTTGTGCAGGGGCTGCTCGACCGGGAAACGACCCGCCCGCTGCTGGACTTGCTCGGCGTCCGGAATACACCGAGCGGCCCGGAGCGCTTGCTCGACCGGCTGCGCGCATTGGCAAAGTCGGACAGGGCTCCTAGCCACGAAGTCGAGAAATGGTATCGCCGTCTCGATCAGATGTTTGACGGAAGCTCGACCACGGACGCGCAGAGCATCAGGGATGCCTTCAGGACCGAGAAACTCATACTTGCCCACGACGGCACGTGGGTCACGTCGGGAGGAGTGTTCCTAGCCGGGGATGAAGAGGATGTTCCTGGCGCTGCGACAGTCCGGGTCTCGGTGGTCGATCTCAGCTTATGGCGGCGCATCGGTGTCGCTGATCGTCCGTCAGCGGACCTGGCGCTACAATGGCTGGGCACTCTGGAATCAGAAAAGGTGCTGTCGCCCGACGATGCGCGTCGCGTTCGCACCCTGCTGGGACGCTACCCGACGCGAATCTGGGAAGAGTGCGGCCATTGGGTGAACCTGCTGGGCGAATGGGTTCCGGTGGACACGCTCGCGTATATGCTCAGCATGCAAAGCCTGTTCACTTACGGGCACCTTCACAATTGGGTAAAACGCAGGACTGCGGATCTCCGTCAGCTCTCGGCCGACACGGTTCAGGCTGTCCCGTTTGCGTCAATGGCTGCGCTATCGGACCTCGTCGAAGAGCGCTTCAACCAGCCTTCGTCGCTTACGGGTCTTGAAGACCGGCGCGCCTGGTTGACAGCGTTCGGAGTTCAGCTCGGGCGGATCGAGTTTGCCGATTCCGCCGACACCGAGCGTGTGAGAGCACTAGCGGAAGCGATTGCGGAGACAAGCTGGGTCCAGGCGCCCAAACTGGAGGTCATTCCCTACCTCGATGGTATGCCCGCTGGCACCGCGCGGCTTACCGACGTCCTTTGGCTGGACCGTCAACTGTTCGTTGGCCCTCTACCGAAGGCGAAGCTCGCCAAGCGCGTGCCCGAGGAGATCGGAAGGAACCTGACTACCGATATTCGCGCAGCCCTAGCCTATGCGTTCGATCGATCGCCTGAGGACATAAAGGACTACCTCGAGGAGAACTTCACGCTTGGCCCTGAGCAAGAAACCGTTGCGTCGGCTGTCGAGCTCCCGCCCGAAGCCGCACCGATTGAGGACGGTGTAGTAGGGGAGCCTTCCGCGGGCGCTGATGAGGATGCTGCGTCGATCGCGAAGGACGATGTCCATCTGTCGGAGGACGATGAATCCACCGCACCGCCCGAACCCGAGCCGCAGCCCAAAGAGCTGGATCATGACTTGATTGACGCTGAAATCGCCACCAAGCCCCGTGTTGCCCCCAAGCCTCCACGTCCCAGCGTCATGGCGCGTTTCGCGCTCGCCCACGGTTACAAGGCCGACGGCAACGACCGCTTTTTCAATTCGGATGGAAGCTGGATCGGCCGCGCCAATGGTGCGAGATTTCCGTGGGAGCGCCGCTCGGCAAGCGGCGAGGTGTTGTGCCACTACTATCCGAAGGAACACTGTCTGGAGCGCGACGCGCTTCAGATCGAAGCTGACATCTGGGGCCTGCTCGATCTGAAGCCCGACGTGTACTCATTCATTCTCGTCAACCCGGAGGGCGAGCCCGTCGAGATGACGGGGACTCACCTACGCGCGCTGCGCGACAACGGCGAGATCACCATTCATCCCGCAACATACAGGCTCGTTTATGACCTCAACGACTAGCGCTATGGCGTTGCCGCTCGACCACATGGCTCGTTGGGGTGGCGTTTCCAAACGGGTCCTTCAGGCGTTTAACGGGCACAGCAACCTCCCCGTCCATGAATTGGCGAAGGCCAAGGTGGAGAAGCCCCACGGTCGTACACGACCGCTACCGAAAGCATCGGGCACCGTGAATTTCAGTGCTTGGCGTCTCGCCCACGCGGTCAAGAAGGCTGATTGCTTGCGGTGGCCGTCCGCGCCAATTCGGTGGGTAGGGGCTACCGGGTTTCTTCTCGAAAACGGTCACCTGTTCGATTGGGACGCGAGCGAATGGTGCCTGAACGAGGGCATGTCAAATTTCTATGCTGACTTCGCCGGCACTGGCTTAGCCGGTCGGATTGCACAAGGTATGGCTCTACTGTTCCTGGAGGACACCGGCTACGCCTATGTCGGTCGCTTTGAAACCGAATGGAGGAAACGCGCCACCACGCAAAATAGGCAATGGCCAGCAGACAAGACGAAGGCACCAGACTTCATCGCCGAAAACGCACGACAGGAATGGGTGCTCGCCGAGTGCAAGGGTGGGTTCTCGACTCCTGGACGGAAACCGCCAATCAAAGGCGCCCTGAGGGAGGGACTGACCCAGCTCGACGGTTGGGACAAATATATCACCCCCCAGCCAATCAAGAGCTTTGCGATCGGCACCTTCCTACGTGAAACCGGAGATACTTCCGGCGAGACATCGCTTATCGCTTTCGTCGACCCTGAACCGGAGATCTCTGAAAATCCTGTCGAATTCCCCCGCGACGCGGTTCGCCGGGCTAATTATTCCTCGTGGCTATCGCTGATGGGATTGGACGACGCGGCTACTCGGCTTCGGGAAGACGAAGAGGAGCCGCGGCGATACGAGTTTCCTCTTCTATCCGTGGGTGGACGCCAATATGCTGTCAGCATCGCGTCTGTGGCGCCGAGGTATCCCGACCTGTCTAGCCGCAAATTCTGGCGTGAATTCCGAGACTGGCCGTTTTGGCCTTTCCCCTGGTTCCGGGATGGCATCGACATCGAACTTGTCGGCCTTGATCTGAAAGTCCTGCGCGCTCTGAGTTCGGCGGTACAGCCGGCTGGTGCTTCAGAGTTGATGGCGCTGGAACCATCGGAGCGGCGAGACACGCCCGCCGATCTGGATGGCGGGACATTTTACGGCAGTGTTTTTTCGGACGGTTCCTTGATGGGCGAGCTAAGGCTTCGGCATCCGGGCGAGCCGTTTCCTGATTTCGATTGGATCGAGGTGGAACTGTGACAGCTTACAAAAAGAAACTCATCGAAGTCGCCATTCCGCTCGAAGCGATCAATGCGGCCTCTGCGCGCGAGAAGTCGATCAGGCATGGCCATCCGTCAACGCTGCATCTGTGGTGGGCGCGGCGGCCGTTAGCTGCGTGTCGAGCTGTTCTTTTTGCCCAGCTGGTTGATGACCCTTCGTCTCACGCCGAAGAACTGCTCGCCAACTCCTCACTCCGTGCTCAGGCGGAAGCGGAACTACCGGAGCGCCTTGCTGCTTGGGAGAAGAGCAAGGCTTCGGCGCAGGGGACGGCGGCGGTTTCACCAGAGCCGACGCTGGAGGACGTAGCGGTCGAGATTGAGCGCAAGCGGCTCTTCGCCATCATCGAGGACCTGGTGAAGTGGGAGAACTCGACTAACGAGAAGGTGCTGAAACGGGCCCGTGTCGAAATCCGCAAGAGCTGCGGCGGCGAGTTGCCGCCAGTCTATGACCCGTTTTCGGGCGGCGGGTCAATCCCGCTGGAGGCGCAGCGTCTCGGTCTGCCCGCCTATGGGTCTGATCTGAACCCGGTCGCGGTGATGATCGGCAAGGCGATGATCGAGATCCCGCCGAAGTTCAAGGACAAGGAGCCGGTCCATCGGGGCGCGAAGGACCGGCAGTTCTATCGTAACGCCGAGGGTCTAGCGGAGGACGTCAAATATTACGGCGAGTGGATGCGCAAGAAGGCATGGGAACGCATCGGGCATCTCTATCCGCAGATTGAACTGACGAAGGGATATGGGGGGGCCAGGGCGACAGTGATTGGTTGGATCTGGGCGCGCACGGTGCCAAGTCCCGATCCAGCGTTCTCGAATGTTGCGGTACCAATCGCATCGAGCTTCCTGCTCAGCACTAAGACCGGCAAGGAGGCGTGGGTCGAGCCCATCGTCGATAAGCAGGCGAAGTCCATTTCCTATCGGGTCAGGCATGGCGGAACCAAAGCCGAGATCGCGGCGGCCAAGGAGGGGACCAAGGCAGGTCGCGGCGCGAATTTCCGCTGCCTTATGTCAGATGCTGCAATCACTCCTGACTATGTGAAGAGTAATGGGCGTGCCGGCAAAATGGGCCAAACGCTGATCGCCATTGTTGCGGAAGGTAATCGCAGCAGAGCCTATGTCGCGCCTACGGAGATGCACGAAACAATCGCCCTGTCGGCAAAGCCTGTATGGGAACCGGTAACCAAACTCCCGAACGATCCTCGCAATTTCTGGACGGTGGACTACGGCCTAGCGACTTTCGGCGACTTGTTCACTGATCGCCAGTTGGTGGCTCTGAACACTTTCAGCGATCTGGTACAGGAAGCACGGGAACAAATTGAGGTCGATGGTTTGGCCGTCGGACTCCAGAACGATGGCGTACCTTTGCGCGATGGCGGTAGCGGAGCCCAAGCCTATGCTGAGGCAGTAAGCGTCTATCTTGGATTGGCGGGTAGCAGACTTGCCGACAGCTGCAACACGATCTGCCGGTGGGCAGCGGACAAGACGCAGCTAAAGAATATGTTCAGTCGGCAGGCTATTCCCATGTCGTGGGATTTTTTCGAGGCCAATCCATTTGCAAGTGCTGCTGGCGATTTTCTCGTGAGCGCGACAACGGTTTCCAAGGTTTTGGACCGGTTTCTACCATTTTCACCGGGTATCGAGTGTAATCAGGACGCGCAGACCGCCGAATACCCAGCGGGGACCGTTATTTCGTGCGATCCGCCCTATTATGACAATATTGGCTATGCGGATTTGTCGGACTTTTTCTACTGCTGGATGAAGCCAAATATCCAGAAGGTATATCCAGAGGTCTTTTCCGTTCTCGCCACGCCCAAGGCCGAGGAGCTGGTAGCAACGCCGTATCGGCATGGGGGGCGCGAGTCTGCCGAACGCTTTTTCCTTGATGGGATGAGCCGTGCAATCGCGAATATGGCGGCCCAATCATCGGATGCGTTTCCGGCGACGATTTATTACGCATTCAAGCAGAGCGAGATTGATCAAGAGGGCATCAGCTCGACAGGTTGGGCCACCTTTCTGCAAGCAGTAGTCGAAGCCGGCTACGCTGTCGTTGGTACTTGGCCGATGCGTACCGAAATGGCGAACCGCATGATCGCCTCGGGGACCAATGCTCTTGCCAACTCCGTCGTCCTCGTTTGTCGAAAGAAGGAAACCACGGCAGAAAGCATTACACGCGCTGAGTTCATCCGTGCATTGAAGCGCGAGCTGCCGCCATCGATCTCCGAGCTTCAGGCCGCCAACATCGCGCCGGCGGATATGCCACAATCAGCCATCGGCCCCGGCATGGGCGTGTTCTCGCGCTACAAGACTGTGCTGGAGTCAGACGACAATCCGATGAGCGTGAAAACCGCGCTTCAGCTCATCAACAAAGAACTCGACGAGTACCTAGGGGGCATCCAGGGTGAGTTCGACGCGGACACCCGGTTCGCCATCACCTGGTTCGAGCAGCACGGGAAAGGCAAGGGGGACTATGGTGTGGCTGACAACCTTGCCCGTGCGCGCGGTATCGCGGTCGAAAGCGTCAAGCACGCCGGGATCATAGATAGCGCCGCCGGCAAGGTCCGCATCCTCGCCCGTGACGAACTCGACAAGGATTGGGATCCGGAAGAGGACAGACACCTGACGGTGTGGGAGTGTCTCCAGCATTTGATCCGCCTGCACGAGAAGGACGGTATCTCCCACGATACCGCCGTCCTTTTGAAGAAGATCAGCACCCAGGCCGTGGCGGTGAAGGATCTCGCCTACTGCCTCTACGACATCAGCGCAAACAAGCGGAAGGATGCGAAGGAGGCCACGGCCTACAACGCCCTGATCGCCGATTGGACTGAGCTGACAAAGGCCGCGGCGTCCATCCACGACGCACGCGGCGATCGTCAGATCCGGTTGGATATTTGAGGGGGAACGGAACGTGGCAAAAAGCACGCGCCAATATGTATTTGAAGGAATGGAACTGCTGCCGGTGGCGCTGATTCCTTTCGTCGAAAAGCGGCTCGAAACCTCGCTAAAGGGGCACTGGCAAGTCCAGGTGCTGGAAAAGCTGCCGAACTTGCGTCCTAACAGCAGCGGCGCGGTCGGTTGGGACCAGGCCGCGCTGTTCAACGTCATGGATCGCTTCTGGAGCGAGGCGTTCAAAGCGGTGCTCGGCCGTGCCGAACGCTCGCTGGTCAATGAGCTGGGCGACGTTCGGAACAAGCTATCGCACAACGCGACCTTCACCTACGACGACGCCGAGCGCGCGCTCGATTCCATGCGTCGGTTGATGGAGGCGATCAGCGCCGGCGAGACGGCCGAGCAGCTCGGCAAGATGCGCGACACTATTCTGCGCACGAAGTTCACCGAGCTTCGGCGCAACGAGGAGCGACGGAAAACCCAGCGTCTCGAAATCTCGGTCGAGACCGTGGCCGGCCTATTGCCGTGGCGCGAGGTGGTCGAGCCGCACCAGGATGTTGCCACCGGCGAGTTCCAGCAGGCCGAATTCGCAGCCGATCTCGCCAAGGTGCATTCGGGCAGCGCTCCGCCGGAATATCGCGACCCGCGCCAGTTCTTCAGCCGCACCTATCTGACGGAAGGTTTGAGCGCGCTGCTGATCGGGGCAGCGAAGCGGCTGTCCGGCAGCGGCGGCGATCCCGTCGTTGAACTGCAAACTAACTTCGGCGGCGGCAAGACACACTCGATGCTGGCCCTCTATCACATGGGCGGCCCGACTCCGGTCCAGGATCTCTCCGGCCTGGACCAGTTGCTCGAAAAGCAGGGCCTTAGCGTGCCGAAGGGCGTCAATCGCGCTGTGCTCGTCGGCACATCGCGAGGACCGCAGGACGTGCTCCACGCCGAGGGTGATCGGAAAATCCGAACGACCTGGGGTGAACTCGCCTGGCAGCTTGGCGGCGCTGACGCCTATGCCATGGTGGCGGGAAACGACGCCAGCGGCATCGCACCGGGCTCGAACCTCTTGGAGGCGCTCTTCAAGAAATATGCGCCGAGCCTAATCCTGATCGATGAATGGGTCGCCTACCTCCGGCAGATCTACAAGGTCGAGGGGCTGCCGTCGGGGTCGTTCGATGCGAATTTGTCCTTCGTTCAGTCGCTGACGGAGGCGGTGAAGGCTAGCCCCGGCACACTGCTCGTCGCCTCCTTACCCGCCTCGCAGATCGAGGTGGGTGGCGAAGGGGGCCAGGAAGCGCTAGCGCGCCTCAAGCAGACCTTCAGCCGTGTGGAATCCTCGTGGCGGCCGGCGAGCCAGGAAGAGAGCTATGAAATCGTCCGGCGGCGGCTGTTCAAGGACATCCCCGGCGACAAATTCCATCACCGTGACAACACGCTGAAGCAGTTCGCCAAGCTCTATCGAGAGAACGCCAACGATTTCCCGCAGGGCTGCGCGGACGAAGACTACCGCCGCAAGCTGGAGAAGGCTTATCCGATCCATCCCGAGTTGTTCGATCAACTCTACACGAGTTGGGGTTCACTCGAAAAATTCCAACGTACGCGAGGCGTACTCCGTCTGATGGCGCAGGCCGTCCACGAGCTTTGGATGAGCGGCGACCCGTCGGTGATGATCATGCCAGGAAGCGTCGCGGTTAGCTCGCCGCGCATTGAGCCGGAGTTGCTGCACTATCTCGACGTAAGCTGGCAGTCGATCATCGCCGGTGATGTCGATGGCACAACGTCCACGCCCTATAAGATCGATCAATCGGCGCCGAACCTGAACCGCTACTCGGCGACCAGGCGGGTCGCCCGAACGATCTTCATGGGAACCGCGCCGACGCACCAGCAGCAGAATACCGGTTTGGACGACAAGCAGATCAATCTTGGAGTCGTGCAGCCGGGAGAGCGCCCGGCAATTTTTGGAGACGCACTTCGGCGGCTGACCAACCAGGCCAAGTTCATGCACGCCGATCTTGGCCGCTACTGGTACTCCATGTCGGCCAGCCTCAACCGAATTGCCGCGGATAAGGCAGCGCAGATCGAAGCGGCGTTGGTTGACGTGACGATCGACGCGGAACTCGGCAAATATGTGAATGGCCTCGCGGATCGTGGGCATTTCGACGCCCGGCAGGTCGCGCCAGCCTCCTCGGCCGAGGTGCCCGATGAAGCCGGCGGCGTGCGGGCCGTGGTATTGGGGGTCGCGCATTCGCACAACGGACGCGACACCTCGGAAGCGTTGATCGAAGCGAAGGACATCCTGATGCAGCGTGGCAGCGCACCGCGCGTGTATCGCAACACCCTGGTGTTTATCGCTGCGGACGCCCGCCAGCTCGACAACCTGAAAGACGCCGTGCGCACCTCCCTAGCGTGGGGCGAGATCGTCCGCGACACTGATCGGCTCAACCTCACCCAGAGTGACAGTGCGCTCGCTAAGGCCAAGCTGGCCGAAGCAACCGAGACGATAAAGACGCGTCTCAAGGAGGCGTGGTGCTATCTGCATTATCCGACGCAGGAGAGTGCCCAGGCCGATGTCGAGTGGATGTCGGGCAAGATTCCGGCACAGGACGGGCTATTGGCGCGGGTGAGCAAAAAGCTCGTGGCCGAGGAAGGGCTGCTCACCGAACTGGGACCATCGCGCCTCGATCGCGATCTCCAGAAATACATCTGGAACGGCAAACCACACCTGTCATTGAAGGATTTGCTGGAGTATCTTAACCGCCACATCTATCTACCGCGACTGAAGAACCGGGACGTCTTGATTAAGGCCGTACAGGCAGCCGTCAGCGGCATGCTGCCCGGACCCTTCGCCTACGCCGAGCGATGGGATGAGAATGCAGGTGCCTATCTGGGGCTTGCAATCGAACGAACCGACAATGCGGTTGTGGTCATCGACAGCGATAGCATCATCGTGAAGTCTGACGTTGCTGAGGCACACAGGCCGGCCCCCGCAGAGCCTGGCCTGACCGGCGGTTCGGAGGCGCCTGGTGAGAAGTCGCAAAAATTCGAAGAGCAAGCAACGGACGGGGCTCCCGGTTCGCCTCATTCAGAGCGGAAGCCAACGCGGTTTACCGGCACCGTAATGATCTCGCCGGAACGGCCGGCAAGGGATATCCACCAAATTGTCGAGGCGATCGTCGAACAGCTCACGACGCTACCAGGTAACGAAGTGAGGCTAAGGCTCGAGATCGAAGCAGAAGTGCCCGGCGGACTCGATCGCGCAAAGGTGCGGACGCTGGTCGAAAATGCCAATACGCTCGGCTTTGTCGAGAAGTCGATCGAATGATAGTGAGGTAGTTCTGCCCGCCTATCCTGCGGCGCTCGTCCTATCATATAGCCGCCTTAAGCGAATGTTGTGAATCGGCAAGAGGCCCCGTTGCCGATCGGCGTCGTAAGTTATTGAAATTGTACGTACCACCGGGGTCAATCCGTGACGCCGATTCACGCACGCGGCCAGCTTCCATCTCAGTGATGATCTCGCTAGAGATTTGGTCGTAAGTTTTCGTCCGGCTTGTGCGGGCGTTCTGTGTACGCCTATTTCGGGGTATCGCGATTCTCTGCGACGGTCACTAAGAGCCATTCGCTCGCCTTAGTACCTATTGGCACGCCCCGTGTGCACCTTCACTCCCCTTGGTGACTAAGCTCTTGCAGCCTCGAGTGACGCCGCAATGGCGGCAGTGGAGCGGAAGAGAACAAACGGATCGCCGCGGGAAGGTACAAAACCGCGGCGCTGCCAGAACTGCGCCGCCTCGTTATCGACAGCGTTCACCACCAATGCCCGCCCACCGATGAGAGCAGCCGCCTGAACGCTGCGCTCCAATGCATGCTTGACGAGGCCGGTGCCGATCCCCTGCCCTGCCCAGGCCAAATCGGTTGCGAGTTGTCCGAGGAGAAGGCAGGGAACGGGATCAGGCGGTTGACCGGTGCGGATCGATCTCGGCATGACGGTGGGCACGATCGATGTCGGCGCGAGCCCATAGTACCCCACCACTCGGCCATCATCATGCACAACCATGACAGCCGTAAAACCCTTCTGCTGGTTGGAGAGCGCCCGGGTCTTCAGCCAATGATCGAGAGCGGGCTTGCCACAGGAGAAATCGGTAAGAACATGCGCCGCATTCAACGGCTCCGGTGCGGAGAGCACAGTGGATTACGGCTTCGAAGTGCCGCTGGTCTCCCAAGGCGCGGCTCGCCGGACCAGATCCACCATCTCAGGAATAGGCGCCGTATCGGCGGAAACGACATCCATGAAAGCGGCGAAACCCTCCGCGCTCATTCGAATGAGACCTGACTCCATAACCACCTCTTCGGCAGCGCGCACGGCAGCCTCGCGCACGAAGTCTGTGCGCGAGCGGCCGCGCAGGCTGGCGGCCCGGTCGATCATTGCGACATCCGATTCAGGCAGACGCATCGATATCGGATGCTCCTTGCGGTCGGCAACGGTAGCCATGGCAGGTCTCCTTTGTTGCATATATAGAGAATTGTATCGCAAAATGCAATACAGTTAGACTTATTTGGCTAAGCGGCCCAAACGCGCATTCGCACGATTTCATTCTGTTCAGAGTGTCTAGAATATTCTTTTGCACGAAGGAGCTGACGACGTGCCGCACCGATCCCAAGCCAATCTTGAATTTCACGGTTCTCATTTAACGTGTTGCGAAACACTGAAAACATCGTATCGCTGATTGACTGCTGCTGCGCTCGTAGATGATCCTCAAGCAGCTTATGCCGTGTAATGTACCCGGAGTTCACGCCAGGAACCGAATGATTCATCAACATCCTTGCGTCCAGTTCCGAGACACCCGCCGGCGTCGCCACGGTGCGATAGGTCTGGCGCAGTTCATTGCCCCATTTCGACAATGTCGCGCGATCTTCCTTGTGCTCAACCAGATGACCAGTGGCACTGTCTGCGGGAAACAGCCAGTCATTGGCCTCATACGGGTGCATCTGCCGACCAAATCGAATGCATCGCAGGAGGCAACAGACCATCTCCCTCGACAGCGGGATATCAAAGGCACGATCCGCACCTCCTTTCGGACGGGGGATGTGAAGCACCCTGCGGCGAAAATCCAGATGGGCTGGTTTCGCTTCTCTTAACGCGGCCGGCCGGCACGCGGACAGCAGTGTAAACAGGTGAAACTCGCGTCGGACGGGATTTTCAAGCTGGGCAGCCTCGATAAACCATTCCTTCAGGTCAATGAGACCCATGCCGCTATCGCGGCGTTTCTCATGGTTCCAGTCCACGCTGTCGACCGGGTTGTCTGCAGGCAGTTCCCGATTGGTCTTTCGAGCGTGATTGTAGATCGCCCTGAAAGTGCGCATGCTGCCATTGGCTATGTAGGGACCGTGCTTCTCACCAATCTCGTCATGTTTGGCGGCAACCCGGCCAGGATCATCGCCAAACTGCTTCAGGGGCATCTCCTGCCAATCCTTAAAGATCCGCTCGACGTGATCCCTATAACTCTCGATCGTGCGCTCGCTCCGGTTCTTACGCTGCATGGCAATCTTGTAGCGAGCCCAGGCTTGCTTGAGCGTGATGCCGGATGCCTCGTTATTTTCGCCGTTCGTTATCTCAGAAGCGTTTGAAGCCTTGGCAGCTTTCTCACCGTTCCTGGGATGAATACCCCGGCTGAGCTGGGACAGATACTCCTTCGCAACAGACCTCGCCGCACGCGTGGAGAGCTCCCTCGTGTCGCCAATGGCGAGACGAACCGTGGAGGCGCGCTTGCCTAGTTTTCGGAGATCCGCCTGTACCATGAAGGTCTTTTTTCGGGCTCCGACCATAAGGAAGAACCCTTTTAGCTCGGTATCCCGGACAATGTAGCGTCCCTTATCGGGCGGCATAAGACGTTCAATTGCTTTATCGTTCAATAGGATACGCATATCGGCCATGTCATGATACCTGAGATTTTTGAAACGGTTTTTGAAACGGTTTTGGCGCAACGAAGTGTTTAACGGTTGCAATTGGCAACAACCGCACGCTATACGATAATTAATTGAATATCAAGAGGAAATTGATGACTTCTGAGGTTAATAGAGCTAACGGATAAGGCGGCGTACGGCTCGCTTTAAATTCCTAATCTGAGGGTCGCGCGTTCGAATCGCGCCGGGGTCACCAGTTTTCCTGATTTAGCGAATAGGTTTTTGAGGTTGCCGCGCCATGATACGCTTGTGCTGCATCCCCCAACCGATCGCGCTCTGATGCGAAAGTTCAGCTAAGGGCTGACTGGCCTCTCCTTGTCTTCGACATCGACGGTAACAAGGTTCATCAATTCCTCGCTTCCGAACCCAAGTGACATTGGGCAAGTGACACCGGGGAGGACGCCGATGTCATAGAGCTCGGCGACGGCACCGTCGATACGGAACCATTCCACACAGGCGCCGGTGTCGAGGTCGATGACCTGAACACCGCACCAGGGCTCTGAATCGGCAACCCTCAGCCGTTCATCGAGCGCCAGGCCCTCGAAACGCTGGTAACGTGGTTTGGAGAGCCCTACGAACGCATAACGACCGTGGAAGGATAGGCCGCGCAGGAAACCGGGGCAGAAGGTGAGCGGTTCGAACCGTCCCTCGCTGTCGCCGTCAGCGGGGACTATTGACCCGAGTTCACCGGTGCCTGAATTCAAGAGCCACAACCGGCCGCGGTACCAGCGTGGGGAATGCGGCATGGAAAGCCCCTGGCAAACGATCCGGCCGGTTTCCACCTCCACCACAACGCCGCCGTCGGCGCGCCGGTCTCGCCAGCCGTCAATCGTGTCGGACCGGCTCACCGCCGTGACAAAGGCCGGCCTCCCATCCCTCATCGCCATACCATTCAGATGGCAGCGATCTTCGTCGACGATCCGGCTTACGAAGGGCGGCGTCCAGACCGGTCTGAAGCTGTGTCGCTCGGATATTGTCGACAGACAGTTGAACCTCGTATTTACGAACAGGATGCGTCCGTCACGGTCGATGCCCAGATCATGTGCATCGAGGGCACCGGTGACATGAGCAGCGCGCGGCACGAAGCAGGCATCGAACGTGTCGTTGATCCGCTGGTTCGGTTCAAGCACGTTTACCAGCCGCACGATTTCCGACAACGTGGCCAGGTGAATGGTTCCGCCACTGACATGAATTCCCATGGCTTTGCTGAAGAACTGCTCATTGACCATCAGTCCGCCGTCCGGATTGCGGCCAAGCAGATAGAACTTGCCGGATTGGTAGGACGAAAAGGCAACCGAGATCTTGAGCGAGGCGAGAAGCCCAACGAGGCCGCCTGACATCGAATAGGTGACGCCTGTTGGTTCATCAGCCCGGGTCTCGCGAATACCGACCGGCAGGTTCCTGTCTTCAGTCGGCATCAGCATCCCGCTTCCATTCGGGCCGAGCTCGCCACAGGCATAGCATTAACCATCTATCATGCTCTTTTCGCAGCACAGTTTTTGTCTGAAGGCATCTGTTTTTGAATATGTCGAATCAAAGCATTAACCAATCCGGGAGCAAGAATAGCAGTAATTCGTTTTGTCCTGTTTCGATTACTCGCGATTTGTCGACCGGCAAAGGTCGGCAGTCACCGGAAAGACCCGTTTCATGCGTTCCTTCCCCAAGTCCGCAGTACAAAGACAGCTTATGCTGACCTCGGCGCTCGCCGTCCCTGTCGTCTTCGGCTATGCGGGGCGCCAGGCCTATGCCGCCTGCAGCGCACTAGGCGGTGGCACCTATCTGTGCTCGGGCACGCTGAGGACCACGCAAACCATCAACGCAGACAATGCCGACGTCACCATGGCTTCAGGTGCCTCCATCGACACAACCGGCGGCACCGGTAACGCCATCACCGTGACCGGAAACGGCGCCCTCAGCTTCATCAATACGACCGGAGGCCTCATCCAGGGCGAAGAAAACGCCATCGATGTCAGGTCGACAGGTGACGATGGCGCAATCAGGGGGGCGGTGACCATCAATGTCACCGGGGACGTCAGTGCCGTGAAAGGCTACGGCATCAATGCTCTCAACGAGTCAGGGTCGAGCGGGTCGATCACCGTCACCGCAGCCAGCGTCACCAGCGCGACAAAAGACGGCATTTATGCGCGCAACCGTACAACGGCTGGCCGCGACTTGACGATCACGACGACCGGTACGGTCTCCGGCAAAAAGAACGGCATAAATGCACGAAACGACGGCACTGGCCGACTGACCGTCACAACCGCCGACGTTGCCGGCGAGTCGGGAAGCGGCATTTTGGCATGGAACGAAGGGACAGACCTCAGCGTGCGTGCGACAGGCGCAGTTACCGTCACAGGTACCGGCTCAGGGCACGACACGAGAGCAGGAGTCGTTGCCCGCAATTACGGTTCCGGATCCCTGACAATCGAAACTGTCGATGTTTCGGCAAGCGGCGGCAGCGAAGTCGATGGCATCTTCGCTGACAACGCGTTTGGCACGGACCTGTCCATCACCGCCACGGGAGCCGTCACTGCTGAAAACAACGGTATCACTGCGACGAACCGAGGGAGCGGCAGCCTCTCCATTACCGCCGCAGATGTCCGGGGCAGCAAAAACGATGGCATCTATGGCCTGATTGAGAGCACTGGCACCAACATGTGGATCACCGCCACCGGTGGAGTGTCGGGCGGACGATACGGAGTATTCGCCAAGAACGAAGGCAGCGGCGTGGTGACAGTGACCACCGCAACGGTGACGGGCGGGGCCAAGGACGGCATATACGTTCGAAATTCGACCAGCGGGACGGATATTACGATCACCGCGAATGGTCCCGTTACTGGCGAGGAAAGAGGCGTCTACGCCCGCAACGACGGCACCGGAAATACAACTCTCACGGTCACCACTGCTGCTGGGGTGAAGAATTCCGGCATTCTGGCCAAGAACTTCAATTCCGCTGGGGACCTGACGATCACTGCAACAGGTGCGGTTTCCGGTGCCTCATCAGGTCTCTATGCCAGAAACTTCGGCACCGGCGCGCTCAGGATCACGACCTATGACGTTGAAGGTTTCGACGGTGATCACGCAGAAAACACGGCCAACGGCATCAATGCGGAGGCCCATGGTACGGGCCTTACCATCACCAGCTCGGGTACCGTGAGCGGCACCAGGAGCGGTATTGCCGCCAGGAACATGGGAACCGGTTCCGCAACGATCAGCGCGGTGAACGCCACCGGAGGCACCACCGAGGGTATCTATGCCCTCAACAGTTTTACCGGCACGGACCTGACCGTAACCTCGACCGGCCGAATCTCCGGAGCCACCAACGGCATCAGGGCCCAAAACGACGGCACGGGAACCACCTCCGTCACTGCACATGACGTCTTCGGAACAAATAACGACGGTATCTATGTACTCGGCGCAAGCACAAGCGCCGACATCACCATTACCGGTTCGGTCTATGGCGGACGGAATGGCGTCGGCCTGGGCGTGGCCGGCCTCAACACGATCACCATCACCGGGACCGGAGCTCTCAGCGGCGGCGACAAAGCAATCAACACGACGGTGAATACGCCTGTCAGCGACGACACTGTTGTCAACTATGGAACGGTCACCGGCGACGTCGACCTGGGCGGTGGCACCAATTCCTTCGACAACAGATCAGGTGGCCTCTTCAAGAGTGCTTCGACCGTCAATCTTGGCGCCGGCAACACGCTGACCAATGAGGGCGACCTCTCACCCGGCGGCACCGGAGCGATCCAGACAACGGCACTGACCGGCAATTTCGTCCAGACCAGCAGCGGGACTTTTTCCGTAGACATGAACTCGGAAGCCTCGACGGTCGACCGGATCAACATTTCCGGAACGGCGACGCTCTCAGGCAACGTGAAGGTTAACCCGCTAAACCTGGTCGATCCGACCAAAACCCTGACTATCCTGTCCGCGGCAGGCGGTGTCACCAACAACGGGTTGACCGCCAGAGACACCGTTGTGGTGGACTACACGCTTGTCTTTCCCAATGCGACGGACGTGGCCATCGGCAACCAGTATATCGACTTCACACCCGTTGCTCCCGACGGCACATCGCAGCTCAGGACCCAAAACGAGCGCAATGTTGGCGCCAACATGAACGCAATCTACTCTGACGGCGGCGGCGCCATGCACGACCTGCAGTTGGAACTGATGAAGATCGAGAGCATCGAGGCCTACCAGAAAGCCTTGGACCGGCTGCACGGCGAACATTATCTGGTTCAGGTCGGGGCGGCGATTGGCAGCCTTCACAATTTCCGTGAATCCCTGTTGTCATGCCCTTCCCGGCTCGATGGCGTCGCGGTTGCAGCCGCCGACGACTATTGCCTTTGGGGCCGGGTCCAGGGCCAGAGGGTCGATATTCGCCAAACCACGTCAACGATCGGCGGCGGAGAGACCAGTTACGGCTTTTCCGGCGGCCTTGAAGTGCCACTCGGCGACGGCATGCGGGTCGGTGTCGCCGGCACGGTAGAAACCAGCGAGCTTTCCACCAACAATTCAGGCACATCCGACGGCATGCGCTACACAATCGGCGCGAAGTTTGAAAAGACCTGGGGCGCGCTGGAGGCAAGTCTGGGTGGCTATGGCGGCCTGGCGCAATACGACACCGACCGCCAGGTCGGTCTCGGCTTTGGTACCGCCAGCAGTGATCAGACCATCTCGTTTGCCGGGATCGTCTCCCGGCTGTCCTATGCGTTCGATACCGGTACATTCCGCGTCGTGCCGATGGTCGACGTCGCTGCGACCCGGGTAGGCTTCGGCGATGTTCGGGAAACGGGAGCCGGATCCGCCAACCTCACCATATCTGGCAGCAACGACTGGATTCTGACAGCAACACCTGCTGTTGGTGTCATGGGCACGTTACATGAAAGCCCCGGTTACAGGATAAATGGCTCCATGAAGACGGGTGTCAGCTTCTTTTCCAACAACGACTACCGCATCCATTCACGCTTCACTGAAGCCCCTTCGGGTGTTCCGAGTTTCGTAACCACGACCAAACTTGATACTACGGTCATGAACCTTTCCGCCGCACTCGAACTGCAGAAGGCCTCCGGCACTTCCTTCAAGCTCGCGTACACCGGCAGTTTCGGAAGCGTGAGCCGGAGCAATGGCGGTTACCTGAGGGCAATCGTTCCATTCTGAAAGCAGGCATGGCCTGACTTTTTCATGACAATGGCGGGATTGCAGGCTGGCAAATGTGACACGGCCGAACAACGCTCGCTCAAGGCCGGATAAAAGGCTACGCGCAGGATATGCAGCCGAAGCAGGTTTCATAAAACAAGTCTTGGCGCGCAGGCAAAGGGCGCCTGCGCCGGACGTTTGTCGGTGGCCTTACGGCGTGACCGGCGTGTGCAGCGTCGTGACCGGTATGCCGGTGGCGACGGAGCCGTCGGTCAGGGCATGGCTGGGGTTGGCGGCCTTGGTGGCGGCGACACCGGCGAGGATCATGGCGACGACGGCGATGCTCCAGAATTTCATGGCACTGCTCCCTATGGTGAAGAGCGCTCCTGCCGCGCAGGCGCAAGCTCTGTTCAGACCTGTACGCCCGGCCAGGGGTGACCGGGCGTACAAAAGCCGACCTTTTCAAACAGATGGCGCATCCGGTGACCGTCTCGGCAGACGTGGGAGGCAAATTCGCCACGATTCGAACTTCGACTTTCGTCTATATTAGACTTTAGGATGAGATTGAACAATGCCGTAGAGTTACTTATTCGGCAAGTCTCTGACATGGCTTGGCTTTCAGGCTTAGGCGCGGCGGAAATCGCCTTCCAGCTTCGCATGGATAAGGACAGCCATCCCTGAAAAGGGGCGTTATGCGCTGCGCGGCTTGCGCCTTTGCGCCGCCAGTTCCCGCGTATAGGCCGACAGGGCGTCCAGATGCTGCGCGGCAGCGGCGCTGTCGCGCGCGGCCAGCGCATCGGCCAGGGCCTGATGCAGATCGGCGATCCGTTCGCGGTCGCGCAGGCGGTAGACCAGCATGTTCATGAGTGGCTGCATCGCCTCGAACGCGGCCGACAACTGGAAAACCAGGATCGGGTTGTCCGTTGCCCGCGCCACGGCCGAATGAAAGGCGACGTCCGACGCGCAAAAGTCCTCGTCGCTTGTGTCACGGTTTCTCTGCCGGGAAATTTCGCGTGCAAGTTCGGCCAGCTGGTCGTCGGTGCGTTTTTCCGCCGCCAGGGGCAGCGCGGCAGCTTCCAGCGCAAAGCGGGCCTCGATGGCGTCTTCCAGCGGAATGTCGTTCATGCCGATCAGGAGCCGCGTGGTCGTCATCAGGTTGTCCTGAGCTTCGGCCCAGGTCATGCGATTGACGAAAGCCCCACCGGAAGAACCCCGCTCGCTGCGGATAAGGTTCTGGGCGGCAAGCCGTTTCAAGGCCTCGCGAACAGTCGACCGCGACACACCGAAGCGCTCCGCCAGATCGGCTTCGCTCGGCAGGCGCTCCTCACCGGCAAGGCGGCCTTCGAGAATGGCATTGCGGATGGCATTGGCGATCTGGACCGAAAGGCCCTCTTTTTGAATCGTGTTGAATTCAATCGCCAAAAGAACCTCCGAATTTTCGCCTGAACCCCGGCAAACCTAAAGAGACGGCCCGACACGGTCAAACAAATTGTTTAAATGTCTGACAATTAAATGTTTGACTTTTAGAGACTGCCCCCGCAGCCTAGGAGAAAATTTGTCGGGAGGATCGGGTGGACACCGTTGCGCGGCTCATGCCTGGCCACAGAGCGTTCTGGCTGACCTTTTATGCCGCCATTCTGGTGGCCTGGATCGCCCTGTTCGCCATGCAGGCAGGCGGCCTGAGGGAAACCACGGACTGGCAGCTTACCGGGCTACCCATGGGGCAGCCGCTGGAGGCATTCCTGTCCCTGTGCTCGGCAACAGCCGCCAATGCCGGCTTCGGGGTCGCCACCCTGATGTGGGCCCTGATGGCCCTGGCGATGATGGCACCAACAGCCTTTCCCGCGTTTCGCACCTATGCGCAGCTGACACAGACTGCCGCCGCAGGCATCTTGCCGCTGGCCGCGCTTGTGGGTGGGTATCTTGCTGTCTGGCTCGGATTTTCGCTTCTGGCCGGTTCTCTTCAGGTCTGGCTGGCGGAACAAAGCCTGCTCGATCCATTCGGCAAATCCGTTTCCAACCCGTTGAACGCGGCCCTGTTGCTGCTGGCGGGGGCTTATCAGTTCAGCCACTTCAAGCAGGCCTGCCTCAGCTCCTGCCGGAACCCGCTGACCTTTTTCTTCAGTCATTGGCAGCCGGGGGCCCGGGGCGGGCTGATGCTCGGTCTCAGGCTTGGCGCCGTCTGCCTTGGCTGCTGCTGGGCCTTGATGCTGCTCGCGTTTGTCGCCGGCACCATGAATCTCGCCTTCATGGGGGGCGCCATGGTGCTGATGACACTGGAAAAACTTCCCGACATCGGCGCGAAACTTACCGTGCCGGTCGGCGTTTTCCTCATTCTGGCCGGACTGGTCGTTCTGGTTCTGCCGTTATTACCAATAACCATATAGGGAGAAAATCATGTCCGGCTGGGCCATCAGAGGAGAACTGATCCTCAACTGCAATTGCACCGTCTTCTGCCCCTGCGTGGTATCGCTTGGCAAGCACCCGCCCACAGAGGGTTACTGCCAGGCCTGGGCGGGTGTGCGCATTGACGAAGGCCACTATGAGGGCGAGGACCTCTCCGGCCTCAATGTCGGCCTCGTCCTGGAAATTCCGGGCCTGATGGCCCGCGGCAACTGGAAGGCCGCCGCCTATATCGACGAGCGCGCCAGCGAAGCGGCCTATGACGGATTGATCAAGATCTTCTCCGGCCAGGCCAAGGGCACCACCGGCCTGTTCCGGGTTCTGGTCAGCGAGTTTCTGGGCGCCGAACGCGCTCCTGTCTCCTACACCAACGAAGGCAAGAAACGCCGCCTGATCGTCGGCAAGGCGATCAAGGGCGAGGTGGAGCCTGTGCGCGGCGCCAATCCGGACGAGGATATCGTCGTCAAGAACACCGAATACTGGATGGGTTCGGACATCACGGTCGCCACCGCCACGCAAGGCCGCGTGCGCGCTTACGGCAGGGTCTGGGATTTTGACGGCAGAAGTGCTGAAATCTGCCAGATCGACTGGTCCGGCCCGGCGGCGGAAGCCGCCGCCTGAAACCGAAGAGAAAAGGGAACAGCTCATGACCTTCAAGGCACTGATTGTCGACAAGGACGAAGACGGCAAAACCCACGCCTCGATTGAGAACATCGACGTGAGCCGGTTGCCGGAAGCCGATGTCACCGTTGCCGTGGAATACTCCACGCTCAACTACAAGGACGGCCTGTGCCTTGGCCCGGGAGGGGGACTGGTTCGAAACTATCCGCATGTGCCCGGCATCGACTTTGCCGGAACCGTCGAGGAAAGCTCCGACGACTGGTACAAGCCGGGCGACAAGGTGGTACTGACCGGCTGGCGCGTCGGCGAAGCGTGGTGGGGCGGCTACGCCCAGAAGGCACGGGTAAAGGGCGAGTGGCTCGTCCCATTGCCGGAAGGTCTGACCACGCGCAACGCCATGGCGATCGGCACAGCCGGCTTCACGGCCATGCTTGCGGTCATGGCGCTTGAGGAGCACGGGTTGAAGCCGGAAAACGGGCCGGTGCTGGTCACCGGTGCCGCTGGCGGCGTCGGCTCCGTTGCAACCGCCATTCTGGCCAATCTCGGCTACGAGGTTGCCGCCGTCACCGGACGCGAGAGCACCTGGGATTACCTGAAGTCTCTTGGCGCCGCCCGCGTGGTGCCACGCGATGACGTTGCCGAAACGGTCAAGCGCCCCCTCGAAAGCGAAACCTGGGCGGGCTGCATCGATGCTGTCGGCGGTCCGATGCTTGCACGTGTTCTCGGCCAGATGAAATACGGCGCATCCGTTGCAGCCGTCGGCCTTGCAGGCGGCGCCAATCTGCCGGCAACCGTCATCCCGTTCCTGCTGCGCGGCGTCAACCTGCTGGGCATCGACAGCGTCATGAAGCCTTATGACGGCCGCCTGAAAGCCTGGGAACGGCTGGCGAAAGACCTGCCGATGGACAAGCTGGAAGCGATGATCCACCCGGCAACCCTTGAAGACCTGCCGGCGCTTGGCGCCGACATCCTGAAAGGCCAGGTCAAGGGCCGTGTCGTCGTCGACGTGAATGCCTGAGACAATTCCTTGCCCGGGTGGACAATGGGTCTGCCCGGGCGAATTTCGTCACGGAAATGAATGCAGATCTTCAGGCAGCCGCAGCTATTTCCTGTGAGCGCATGAAGTCGCGATAAGGCACCGGCCTGTAGCCAAAAAGCAGGTAATCGACCTTGTAGTGGTCGATCAGGGCCACATAGAGATCTTCCGCAATATCGACCACTTCAGTTTGCGGGTTCGCGTTTTCCCGTGGCAACGGCTTCTGGATATCGAGATCCTGCGCGAGCTGGGAAAGATCCATGTTCTCGAACCGGATCAGATAGTCCGGCGCCTTGTTGGAATGCATGTGCATCGTGTACTTGAACTGCGGCGGCACCACGAAGATCTGTTCGTTGAACATTTTCCGGAAGAAGGTCAGCGGGTCCCAGGTTGGCAGGTCCGGATACCGGCTGCGGAAGCTTCCGACATATTTTTCCCGGGTCATGAACCTGTACCCGGACAAGGCCCGGTCGATCGGATCTCGTATAGCAACAATAACCCTGTAGTCATTCCAGCATTCTACAGGCGTATTTGTCGTCGGGAATCCGTGATTCCAGACTTCGTCAAAGCCAAGCCAATCTCTCAGGCTCGTACCAGCTACTTTGGGATTGTGTACAAAAACAATCTTTCGATCGTGGCATATGTTGGGATTCATATCCAAGGTTGTCCGAATTATTGTTCCGTAGCTTTAAAACAACATATTCACGACCTGATTCTCAACAAAGAAATGTATTATGGGACAAAGTTTTACACTAAATAACACGTAAAGATTGAATATGGCGCCTTTCTTAGTGAAATTGCCATAAATGAATAAATTTAATCGTATACATCAGTTTATAGATTCAGAAAAACGATCAAAAATCATGAATATTTGAATTCATAAATATTCTTTGAGGTAAAAAATCTTCTTCAGTTCAATAAATTGGACAAATTATCTCAAAAGAACAAATCCTCTGATGTATAATCAGTTCCCGGAACGTCCGAACTCTGTCTTCAGAAAATCGATCATCACCCGCACCTTGAGCGGCAGATAGGCCCTGCTCGGATAAAGGATCCATGCGGCGGTTTCGAAGTTCGCCGGAGCACACGTGTGGTCGGGAAAGAGGTCGACCAGCCTGCCGTCCTTCAGGTCGCTCGCAATCAGCCAGTCGGCCAGCAATGCCGGACCAAGGCCAAGCCTGGCTGCTTCGCGTAGCGCAAGCGCGCTTGAAATTGTCGTTCTGCCCGACACTTCCACATCGAAGGGCGTGTCATCCCCAAGCCTGAAGCGCCAGGCATTGCGAAAATCCGGCAATGCAAAACACAGGCAATTTCGGGCAGACAGGCCACCCGGCGCCTCCGGATGCCCTTCCCTTTCAAGATAGTCCTGCGAGGCCACCACCCGGTAATGGGTTTGCAGCAGCTTTGTGGAAATGAGATCGCCTTTCGGCGCCGCAGCCAGGCGGACAGCAAGGTCCAGTCCTTCCGCCAGTAGATCGAGATTGCTGTCGGAGGGAAAAAGTTCGACCGAGATATCCGGGTACCGGTCGTGAAACACCGGCAAAAGCGGGACGATTCCTTCCAGCACGAAAGCAACCGACGCCGTCATGCGCAAGGTTCCCCGTGGCTGCTGGCTTCTGGCGGCAATGTCCTCGTTCGCCGCCTCGATCTCCTCCACAAGCGGCGCAACCCGCTGGAGATAGGCTTCGCCCGCCTCCGTCAGCGACAGCTTGCGCGTGCTGCGCTGGAAAAGCCTCTGACCAAGCTCCCGCTCGATTGCAGAAACCGTCCGGGACACATTCGAGGCATCGAGATCCAGCGCCCGCGCGGCAGCTGCCAGGCTGCCAAGGTCGCGGACGAGCAGGATTGTCTTGAGGGCTTGCAGATCCATTCATGCAGAATAAGCACGAATATCCTGCGAGCCACAGTGTTTTTCCTCCACATACGCAGAAATAACCTCCGGGCATCATCCAACCAGGAGATACCCGCATGACACTGCTTCTGCGCATCAATTCCAGTTCCCGCCAGACCGGCTCGCACTCCACCGCCATTGCCGATCATTTCGAGGCAAGCTACCGCCGCAAACATCCCGACTGCCGCGTCATCACGCGAAATGTTGCCGATGGCTCCATCCCGATCATCGGCCAGAAGACCATCGAAGGTTTCTATACCGAGCCCGCCTCCATGACCGCAGACCTGAAGGAAGCGACAGCCCTTTCCGATAAATTGATCGCCGAGCTTCAGGAAGCCGACACCCTGCTGATTGCCGCGCCGATCTACAATTTCGCAGTCCCCGCGGCGCTCAAGGCCTGGATCGACCAGATCGTTCGTGTCGGGCACACATTTTCATTTGACGGCAACAGCTTTCAGGGACTTGCAAAAACCCGGCGCGCGGTGGTGATTTCCGCCTATGGGGCCGAAGGCTATCTTGACGGCCAGCCCTTTGCCGCGGCCAACTTCGTGCAGCCTTACCTCAAGTTCCTGTTGTCGTTCCTGGGCGTTGAGGATATCCGCTTCATTGCCGTGCAAGGCACCGTCGCCGATCCTGAAAAGGTCTCTGCCAGCCTTCTGGCCGCCCGGCAGGAATGCGATCTGGCTGCCTGATCGGCCTTGCTGGCGCACACCGGTCTCCGCGGCCACTGCTTTTGCCGCGGAGGACCGTGCCGCAGATCTGGCCGAAACCGCCAAAAAAGGCGCGCAAACCGGTTGCATTCCAAGGAAAGCTCCCATATAAGCGCCCGGTCCAGAGTCGTCCGGCTCGTCGTGGACTGGTTTTCTGTGTTCTTGCGCAGACCGTTTTCGACAACCGAGGGCATGCCGTGTCGGCTCTGAATGCACCAACAAAAGAGTATCCGTTCTGAACGGATGCACCAAGGAAAGGATGCAAAATGCCCAAGCTGAAAACGAAGTCCGGCGCCAAGAAGCGCTTTAAAGTGACCGCGACCGGCAAGGTGAAGACCGCGCAGGCCGGCAAGCGTCATGGCATGATCAAGCGCACGAACAAGTTCATCCGCAACGCCCGTGGCACCACCACGCTGAGCGACCAGGATGCAAAGATCGTGAAGCAGTTCCTGCCCTACGCATAAAGCCAGCCCCGAAGGAGATCACCTAAATGTCACGCGTCAAACGGGGCGTTACCGCCCACGCTCGCCACAAAAAAGTAATCAAGGCAGCAAAAGGCTATTACGGCCGCCGCAAGAATACCATCCGCGTTGCCAAGCAGGCCGTCGAGAAAGCCGGCCAGTACGCTTATCGCGACCGCAAGGCCAAGAAGCGGAACTTCCGTTCGCTCTGGATCCAGCGCATTAATGCGGCAACCCGCCAGCACGGCATGACCTATGGCCGCTTCATCGACGGTCTGAACAAGGCCGGCATCGAAGTCGACCGCAAGGTTCTGTCCGACCTCGCCATCAACCAGCCGGATGCCTTCAAGGCCCTGGTTGATCAGGCTCAGGGCGCCCTGGCCGCTTAAGGCAGGCTTCCCTATCCGATTTGAAAAACGCGGTTCATTCGAGCCGCGTTTTTTGTTGCCTGGTGGCTGCCTATCAACCCGGCAATTCAGAGCTGCATTTTCAAGCACCTCTCTTTTTTATTGCAAACCCCGGAAATTGAAGCCTACCCTTCCGGTTCCGATGAGGCTGACCCTTCGTCAGCCTTGCGGAAAACAAGGAGGGTTGGATCCATGCAGCTTGTCGAGGCGTTCTTCGCCCTAATCGGCGACCTGACCTGGGGGTGGGCACTCATCCCGTTTCTCGTCGTCATTGGCATCTTCTTCACGGTCGTTACCGGTTTCGTTCAGCTACGCTTCTTCCTGCGTATGTTCCGCGTATTGTCTTCCAAGAACCAGTCGGGTGATCCCAACGCCATCTCTGCCCGCGAAGCCCTGCTTCTGTCTGTCGGCGGCCGGGTTGGCGGCGGCAACATCGCCGGTGTCGCCGTGGCGATCACGCTCGGTGGACCCGGTGCGGTCTTCTGGATGTGGGCCGTTGCCCTTGTCGGCATGGCAACCAGCCTGATCGAGTGTTCGCTCGCCCAGCTCTACAAGCGCTCCACGGGTGACGGCACCTATCGTGGCGGACCCGCCCGCACCATCATCCATGGCCTTGGCGCCGATTACCGCTGGCTTGCGGTGCTTTATGCACTCTGCCTCATGGCCTCCTTCGCCTTCGGCTTCAACGCCTTCCAGGGCAACACCGTGGCGGGCGCCGCGGAAGAAAGCCTCGGCATCGGTCGGCTGTGGACGGGCATTGGCCTGACTGTGCTGACCGGCCTGATCGTCTTTGGCGGCATCCACCGCATTGCCAAGGCAGCGGATGTCATCGTGCCGATCATGGCCGTCGGCTATATCGGCATGGCACTGGTGATCATCCTTCTCAACATCACCGAGGTGCCCGGCGTCATCTATTCCATCGTTCTCAACGCCTTCGGGCTGGAAGAAGTGGTCGGCGGCGGCATGGGCGCAGCCCTTGCGCAAGGCCTGCGCCGCGGGCTGTTCTCCAACGAGGCCGGCCTCGGCTCGGCTCCCAACGTTGCCGCGACGGCGGAAGTCCGCCACCCGATCAGCCAGGGCATCACCCAGTCCTTTTCGGTCTTCATCGACACGATGATCATCTGCACCTGCACGGCGCTGATCATCCTGCTCGGCGATGTCTATGCGCCGGGTGCAGAAGGCGTTGACGGCGTCGTCCTGACCCAGCAATCGCTTGCTTCCCACCTCGGTGGCTGGACGAGCTATTTCCTGACCGGCGCAGTGCTGCTCTTCGCGTTCAGCTCCATCATCTACAACTACTACCTCGGCGAAAACGCCCTCAGTTCGATGACATCCAGCACCATGGCCCTGCACGTTCTCAGGGTCGCCGTGATGGGCGTCGTGTTCCTGGGGGCGACGGCACCGAATGCAACCTCGGTGTTCTTCTTCTCCGATCCGCTGATGGGCGTCCTGGCGGTCGTCAACCTACTCGCTCTGATGATGCTGTTCCCGACAGCCAAGCGGATCCTGGACGACTTCAAGAGCCAGCTTCGGGAAGGTGTCGCCCGACCGGTGCTGAACCCTGACAACTTCGCGGATCTCGACATCGACCGCAGCGCCTGGACCGGCAAGGCACCGGACTGACGGGCTCAAAGACGATCTCTTGCACTGGCGCGGCCTCCTGGTCGCGCCAGTCTGTCTGCGCCGGGGCCTGCCAACGCTTTTCTTTTGAAGCCCGGTGTGGTCCTGTTCCCGTGTCGGTTCCGTCAGCGAAAGCGAGGCAGCAGATTGCCCCTGACAGTGAAACAACATGGTGTGATGAAGGGCATGATCGCGGCGGTAATCGTCGCGGCCACCGGGCTTGGCTTTGGCGCCGGTCAGTATCCGCAGGACTGGCTGCCGGACGGCTCGCCGCAAGCCCGCCTTACGCTGGCAGCCCAATGTCTGCTGGCCGGCGCTTTCTGGCTGCTTTTGTCGATAGGCCTTCTGGCCCGGCATCGCTTTTTCACACCGGAGGATATCGACGGCAGCGGACTGACCTCAGGCACCGAAAAGGCCAAGCTGTTGCAGGCCGTGCTCCAGAACACGCTGGAACAGACCACGCTGGCCGCCCTTACTTACATCGCATTCGCAGCACTTGCCCCGGCCGGGTATCTCGGCGCTTTGCCTGCCGCCGCGCTCCTGTTCTGGTGCGGACGCGCTCTGTTCTGGAACGGTTATGAAAAAGGCGCGGCCGCCAGGGCCTTCGGCTTTGCCCTGACGTTCTATTCAACCGTTCTTCTGTTTCTGGCCGCCCTCGCTTTTTCCTTCTTTTGATCGGACGGACCTCTTTTTCATGCATCACGTGATCATTTACGACTGCGAATATCTGACCGCGCCCGGCGCCATGAGCCGGCAATGGTGCGGTCCGCTGGATCCGGATCCGAATGTCGCCCAGATTGGCGCGGTGAAACTCTCGCTCGGGGGCGGTTATGACATTCTCGATACATTCAATGTCCTGATCAAGCCGAGGGACAGGTTCGGCAGGCACCCGAATGTAGATCCTTTCTTCACCGAGCTGACCGGCATTACCCAGGCGGACATCGACCGCGAAGGCATTGCCCACGCCGACGCACTGGAAAAATTCGCAGCCTTCGCAGAGGGGGCGAATTTCTGGTCCTGGGGCAAGGACGAACTCACCCTTCTGGCGATCAGTTCCTATATCGAAGGCCTGACACCACCCATCCCCGCCCACCGCTTCGGCAACGCCATCGGCCTGATCTTGAATGCGGGCACCCCCGTTGAGGATATGGGCAAAATGACGAGCGGTCGTCTGGCGGAGTATTTTGGCCTCGAGACGTCGGACGGGCGGCAACACGACGCTCTCGACGATGCCATGTCGGTTGCCGTGAGCCTGCAGCATCTTCTGAGGAATGAGAAACTGACCGCCGAGGACTTCGCTCTGCCACTCGCGGTTCGGCTGCCAGAACTGTCGGAACACCGTTCAGCCTGAGTCCTCCCCCCGCAGGTCAAACCTGATTCCCTTTGCCGTCAGGACTTGCCCCTGCCTGCAACGGGCCGGTTCCGGTTACCACCGCTATCCCCGCTTCCCACTGAAAAGTGTCCGATTTTGCGCCACCGCATTAACGATTGTTAATGCAGATCGGCGGTTTTCTGCGGACAAAAAGTTAACAAGAGGTTAACGTGGCACGGTGATTGCGACGTTTCAGGTGAGGCAGCCTTGGGCGTGCCATTCTGAAACAATGAGGCGTTAAATCGTGCGAGTTAACCCGGTTTCTTCTGCAGGTCGTGCCAATGTGAGGCGGAAGCGTCCCTCCGTGGGAGAGACGGAATCCGAGCGGCAGGCGACCTTTGACACGTATCTCCCCGTTCCCGTGGAACCGGAGCTTGAGCGCGAGCAGATTGCCTTCAGCGCGCGCTACCGCCCGAACTCTATTTTCCTCGCCCATCTGATCGCGACGCGAGATGGAGAGCCCCAGACAAGGTTCCGCAGGCAAACAGAACCACTCACCGGCGTGAACTCGTATCGGGCAACTGCTGCCCTGCCACGCCAGCGCCCTGCCGGCCGACTGCTCAAGACCGAGCGCTAGGCCAACCTGTTTTAAAGTTCCAGAAGTACCACTGGAGACCTTCAACCCGGGGCATTGCTCCGGGTCTTTTTTTGGTTTGCCCGAACATGCTTCAGGTGAGGATCAAGGAGGGGCATATCACCCGAACTGCAGAGGCTGGAGGCAGAAGCACCGCAGCAAATGACGGCACCGGGAACAAATTCTGCTGACAACCGTTATCTCTAGACAGCAGCGGGCACCCCCCTCTCCCGTCAAAGTGTGACGCGCGTCACATTTTTCTGTTGTCAGAGACCCTATATTGAAAAACAGATCCGGACTCCCCGGACCTCCGAAAGACTGGCCACGGACTGGCCCACCCCGGAGACTGAAATGCAAGTAAGACCCGTATCGGCCATCCATCCCATGCGCATCCGGCAGAAGCCGGTAACCGCTCCGACTGAAAGAACCGGCTTCAGTTCGACCTCAAATGGTCAGTTTGGCGCTCTGGATGCCGTCCCCGCACATCTCGCCGCACAGGCTTCTCAGCGTGACGCCTATTACGGCGCCCATGCCGAATATGCCACCCAGCTTCTGGCCGGAGACTCGTTTGACGAGCAGACCTGGCTGGAGCGCCGGCAGCATGTCGCGCAATATGCATCCGCCGCCGAAGACGGCGACGAACGCTCCTACACGATCTCCCTGTCTGCCTGACCTGTCGGAAAGCGCTCAGGCTTCTACACGCAGGAAACCGGCCAGGCCGGTTTTCTGGTGTTCGATCACATGACAATGGAATGCCCAGTCGCCCGGATTGTCGGCAACCAGGGCCACTTCCATGGTTTCTTCTTCCAGAAGCAGCGCGGTATCCGTCACCAACGGCGGCAGCTTGCGCTTGTTCGACCGCAGCAACTGGAACGACATGCCGTGCAGATGGATCGGATGATCGTTCGGTGATTCGTTTCGGAAGCGCAGGATGTAGGACTTGCCGTGCCGCAAGGTCGCCAGCGGATCGAATGGCCCCGGCACATCCCCGCCCCAGGCCACCCGATTGATCGACCAGAAGGTATAGCCGAGCGAACCACAGATGCTGGCCTGCGGCGCATCCCCGCCCGGAGACCAGCCGAACACGAAATCCAGAACCTCGGCATTGGCAAGGTCTGCCTGTGGCACAGGGTTCGGCTTGAGTGGCTTCAGTTCTCGCAGGTCCCTGCCGGCTGACGCGCCCCTGGGCTGGAATGTCGCCAGCACCTTGTCGCCATTCGGCTTTTTCAGAACAAGCTTGGCGACCTCGTCTTCACTGTCCGGTACACGCAGGGCAACATCAGCCCGCTGTCCGGGCGCAAGCACGATTTCGTCCATCGCCACCGGCTGCGGCAACGGGTTGCTGTCGATCGCGATTATCAGTGCCTCGGCACCGGAAACTGTATATCTGCCGACCCTTGTGAGATCGGTAACAGCCAGACGCAGACGCACGAGAGAGCCCGCGGCAAGTTCATAAACGGGCTGTGGTTGCCAGTTGACTGTCGAAACGGTTCCGAGCGTGCCGCCTCGCGCGGCATTGCGAGGCTTGTAGAAGGCAATGAACTGGCCGTCGCCCCCAAGCCGGAAATCACGAATATTCAGTGGCAGGTCGCTGTCGAAGCCGGCATCTTCCTCGTCTTCCACCACGATCACCCCGGTCATTCCCCGGGCGATCTGTTCCAGCGTGTTGCAATGCGGGTGGTACCAGAAGGTGCCGGCGTCAGGCGGCGTGAACTCGTAGCGGAACGCGTTTCCCGCCTCGATCGGATACTGCGTCAGATAGGGTACGCCATCCATGTTGTTGGCGATCCTGAGGCCGTGCCAATGCACCACCGACGCTTCATCAAGCGCGTTCTTCACGTCGATCGTGGTGGTCTGTCCCTTGCGGAACCGCAGCACCGGCGGCGGACCACTGGGGCTGAAGCTCATCATGTCAGCCGTGACCGTTTCCGGCAGCACCGAATGATTGAGCCTCGAAAGGGTCAGGCTGTGCTCAGCGGCCAGTGCCTGCCTGGCACCAAGTCCACCGGCCGCAAACGCCGTCAGCGCCCCGGCGCCGCCAAGCAGGATCTCCCGCCTCGAAAATCCGGGCATATTGAAAACCTCATATGATTATCGGCGCGTCCAACCGCACCAAACACCCGTGAGGCGGCGATCACAAGGTTCAAATTGACGCGGTCAGGTGGCCGGCCGAAGCCTGGTCAGTAGCCTCCGGCATGCCCGTCCTTGCGTGGATCGGAGCCTGCTGTCAGCAAGTGCCGGGTCTTGTCGATCATGATGGCCTGGGACCCGCCAATTGGGCCGGACGCCGGAACGACGGAATGGCCCAGCGCACGAAGTCCGTCGAGCGTGGACGGTGGCACCAGTCGTTCCGCCTGCAGTTCGTGGCTGGCGATGTCGAAGAACATCCGCGGGAAGTCGATGGCGGCCTGAACATCCATGCCATAGTCGATGATGTTGGTCAGCACATGTGCATGGCCGCAGGCCTGGTAGTGGCCACCCATCACGCCGAAGGACAGGAACGGCGCCCCCTCTTTCAGCACCATTGCCGGAATGATCGTATGCATCGGCCGCTTGCCGCCGTCGATGGAATTGGCATGTCCCGGCTCGGCCCGGAACGAACTGCCACGGCAATGCAGCAGCACACCGGTTTCCGGAGCGACAATGCCACTGCCGAACCCGCTGAACAGGGAATTGATGAAGGAAACCGCAAGTCCGTCCCTGTCGACGATCGTCAGGTAAACCGTGTCCGTCTGCGGAGCCAGCGCACTTGCCGGGACCGAGTCCATCCGCTTGGTCAGCGACACCTGCCGGGCAAGCTGGTCGATATAATCCGCGCCGATCAACCGTGTGTGGCAGACATCCATGTATCCCGGGTCGGTGATGAATTGCTCCCGGACGCCATAGGCCAGACGCGCGGCTTCCATTTCCAGGTGAAAACGTTCCGGACCGAGCGGATCAAGGCTTTCCAGGTCGAACTGTTCCAGAATACCGAGCATGATCAGGGCAACGATCCCCTGCCCGTTTGGCGGCAATTCGGCCACCGTGTGACCCTTGTAGTCCCTCAAGACCGGTGACACCGCTGTCGTGTGGCAAGCGGCCAGATCGTCCTGGGTCATCAGCCCGCCGCGCGACTGCAGCGCGCTCACAATGTCGTCGGCAACCGGGCCAGAATAGAAGGCATCCGCCCCGCCCTCGGCAATTGCCGCGAGAGTGTCTGCCAGACGCGGGTATTTCAGAACCGTGCCGGTTTTGGGTGCTTCGCCCTTGATCAGGTAGCGCGCGGCCGAAACCTCGTCGGCGCGCAGCTTGTCGACATCCCCGGCCCAGTCGCGCGCAACACGCGGGGCAACCGGAAATCCGTCGCGGGCATATTGAATTGCCCGCTTGAACAGGGACTTGAAACTCTTGGTACCATGCGCCTTCAGCAACGTTTCCCAGGCCCGAATGGCACCGGGTACGGTCACGGCATGCGGCGACGTGTCGGTGATGTCCTTGACGCCAAGCTCTGCAAGCTTTTGCGGTGTCGCGGCCCGCGGGGCTGCACCTGAGCCATTGAAACCCGTCAGACGTCCATCCGGCTCCATGACAATGGCAAAACAGTCGCCGCCGATACCGGTCATATGCGGTTCGACAACACATTGAACGGCAACTGCCGCGATCGCGGCGTCAACCGCATTGCCACCTGCCTGAAGCACTTCCAGAGCCGCGCTCGTTGCCAGCGGATGAGAGGTCGCAGCCGCTGCTTCGCGTGCAAAAACCGGGGACCGGCCCGGGGCCTGAAAATCACGCTTCACTGAATTCCTCCTGGCCGAAGTGTCTTTCTTTCCGAATCGCAGCAATAGCTTCTCGGGAAAGCCGCCTATTCGCCAATGCCATGTTCTGTTAGCAAATCGGTATCGCGGTCAGCACCTTAAGGAGAAGTGGGAAAATGCGCAAACTGACATTATCAACGGCAGAGACCATCATTTCTGCCGCTTTTGAAAAAGCAGCCGAGCTGAATCTGAAACCGCTTACCGTTGCTGTCCTCGATGCGGGTGGTCATGCCATCCTGCTCAAGCGGCAGGACGGATCCTCGATCATGCGTCCGCAGATCGCCACGGGCAAAGCGATAGGTGCACTCGCTGTCGGCACCGGCACCAGATGGCTGAACGCCAATGCAGAGTCCCGTCCGCATTTCGTCAACGCTCTGAACGGCGTTTCCGGCGGGGCCATCGTACCGGTGCCCGGCGGCGTTCTGGTGAAGAACGACGAAGGCGAAACCCTTGGCGCTGTCGGCATTACCGGCGACACGTCCGACAATGACGAAGCCTGCGCAGTCGCCGGCATTGCCGCTGCAAGCCTGGTTGCCGACTGCGGCTAAGGAAAGGACCGGATCTGCCTTCTTTCAAGAAGCCTCACCTACCCTTCACCTCATCCTGAGGAGGGCCGATAGGCACGTCTCGAAGGATGGGCTGCAAACACAAGAGCAAGCGGCCCATCCTTCGAGACTCGAGTGAGCTCGCTCTTCGGGATGAGGCTTTATTTTGACGGCGGTCCGGGCTGACGCCCGTTCAGACCGGCCCCAGGGCTTTGCGATAGATATCCAACGGCCCCGAAGCCGACTGAAGTGTTTTGACCTGCTGCCAATCCCGTCTGAGGACGAGCGACCCGGCCGTTGCCGTTGCAGTCAGAATTTTCGGAAATCCGATCCTGGTGGCTTCCCGTTCTGCGGCAGCGATCAGCTTGATGCCGATACCTGCTTTCCGGAAATCGCAATGCACAAGCAATGCGGTCAGCCAGGCGCCGGGATAAAGGTCCGACCCCGGCGAGGTATCACGCAGGGAGACCGTTCCCAACGGCCTGCCATCTCCGTCCAGCGCAACCAGACAGCGCGGCAGGCGAGCATTTGGCAGAAGGCACTTTTCCAGATCTTCCCGCGCATCGCCGGGTTGCCCCGGGCCATACCAGTCGGCCCACTCCTCGACAAACCACGTCTCGAGGATTTTCAGCAACACTGGATCATCGCCAAGCGCAATGATGGCGATGTTCATGCGGTCCAGATCACGGCTCATTACAGGTCGCGTAAACGCCTCAGGACTTCTCGCTGAGCTGGTTGATCTTTTTCTGCATGTCTTCCAGCTGGCGCTTCATGTCGTCGAGATCGTTCCCGCCGGACTTTACAGGCTTGGCCTGGCTCGCCGGGTTGGCAGTCGCAGTTGGATCTCCCCCCGCGGCCGGAAAGGGCATGAACATCTTCATGGCCCGCTCGAACATCTCCGTGTTGCGCTTGACCTGGTCCTCGATGGCCTCGAACGCCGTTGCGCCGAAAGCTTCGCTCATTTGCGAACGCAGCTTTTCCTGCTCCTTGGTGAGCGAGGTCATGGAATATTCCAGGAAGCTCGGCACGAGGCCCTGCATGCTGTCGCCGTAAAAGCGGATCAGCTGGCGCAGGAACGTGACCGGCAGAAGATTCTGCCCCTTGCCTTCCTGTTCGAAAATAATCTGGGTCAGGACCGACCGGGTAATATCCTCACCGGACTTCGCGTCATAGACGACAAAGTCCTCCTCCCCCTTCACCATCACCGCCAGGTCCTCAAGCGTGACGTAGGTGCTGGTGCCCGTGTTGTACAGGCGCCGGTTGGCGTATTTCTTGATGATTGTCGGCTCGTTGGTCTTGGCCATCCGTGAATTCCGCCTATCAGCCTTGTGGCTAGTTTCCCATTTGACGACAAGGCTTTCGCAGGCCTGTCATCTCCTCCGTGTAAGAGACTAAGCCAATCGTATCGGATCGTGCCAGCCTTTTTATGTGCGCTGACGAAAGGATTATACCGCAAATGCGAAAACAAGCCTTCGATACGGAGTGTTACGGTTGACACAAATCTCAGCGCAGTTTCTAGTCCATGCATAATAAGCATCGACAGGTGCCCCTGCGGCACCAGTCCACTACGGTCAATTGGCCTCAAGTCTGGAGAGTATGATGAGCGCTTTCACCGATATCGTCATTGTCAGTGCGACCCGCACGCCCGTGGGGTCGTTCAATGGCGCCTTTGCCAACACCCCGGCGCATGACCTCGGTGCCATTGTCATGAAGGCGGCCATGGAACAGGCCGGCGTCGAAGGCGGCGACATCGACGAAGTCGTGTTTGGTCAGGTTCTGACGGCCGGTCAGGGCCAGAACCCGGCGCGTCAGGCTGCCATCAAGGCAGGCATTGCCGATAGTGCGACGGCCTGGACGCTCAACCAGGTCTGCGGTTCCGGTCTTCGCACCGTTGCCATTGCAGCGCAGCAGATCATTTCAGGCGACGCCACCATCATGATGGCAGGCGGCCAGGAAAACATGTCGCTGTCGCCGCACTGCGCCCACATGCGCGCCGGCTACAAGATGGGCGACTACAAGATGATCGACACCATGATCAAGGACGGCCTTTGGGATGCCTTCAACGGCTACCACATGGGCCAGACCGCCGAGAACGTCGCCGAAAAGTGGCAGATCAACCGCGACCAGCAGGACGAGTTCGCAGTTGCTTCCCAGAACAAGGCGGAAGCTGCCCAGAAGGCCGGCAAGTTCAAGGACGAGATCACCGCGGTAACCCTGCAGGAACGCAAGGGTGAGCGCGTCGTTGCCGATGACGAATATATCCGTCACGGCGCCACGCTGGAAAGCGTCGCCAAGCTGCGCCCGGCCTTCACCAAGGACGGTTCCGTGACTGCCGCCAACGCCTCCGGCATCAACGACGGTGCAGCCGCCATTCTGGTGATGAGCGCCGCCGAAGCCGAAAAGCGCGGCCTGAAGCCGCTCGCCCGCATCGCCTCCTGGGCCACTGCGGGTGTCGATCCGGCAATCATGGGCTCCGGCCCGATCCCGGCATCGCGCAAGGCGCTTGAGAAAGCCGGCTGGTCCGCTGCCGACCTCGATCTCGTGGAAGCCAACGAAGCCTTCGCCGCTCAGGCTTGCGCGGTCAACAAGGACATGGGCTGGAACCCGGACATCGTCAACGTCAACGGCGGCGCGATTGCCATCGGCCACCCGATCGGTGCGTCCGGGGCTCGCATCCTGACCACCCTGCTGCACGAAATGAACCGCCGCGACGCCAAGAAAGGCCTTGCAACACTGTGCATCGGCGGCGGCATGGGTGTCGCCATGTGCCTGGAGCGCTAAGCCGCAAAGGGAAAGAAGGATCATGGCCGGGCCTCCGGCCATGATCGGGAACAGCAAACAAGACTGAATTGATGTCAGAGAGCCCAAAGGGCCCGGAACTGGAAGTCAGGAGGAAGGGGAATGAGCAAGGTCGCATTGGTCACGGGTGGTACGCGCGGTATCGGCGAAGCAATTTCGCGGGGTCTGAAAGACGCAGGCTACACCGTGGCGGCCACATATGCCGGCAACACCGAAAAGGCCGAAGCCTTCAAGGCCGAGACCGGTATCCACGTCTTCAAGTGGGACGTTTCCGATCCTGACGCCTGCGCGGCAGGCATTGCCCAGGTGGAAAGCGAACTGGGTCCGGTGGAAGTGCTGGTCAACAATGCGGGTATCACCCGCGACGGCATGTTCCACAAGATGAGCTTCGAGCAGTGGCGCGAAGTCCTGTCGACGAACCTCGATTCCATGTTCACCATGACCAAGCCGGTGATCAACGGCATGCGGGAACGGTCTTCGGGCCGCATCATCAACATCTCTTCCATCAATGGCCAGAAGGGCCAGATGGGCCAGGCGAACTATTCCGCGGCAAAGGCCGGCGTGATTGGCTTCACCAAGGCACTGGCGCAGGAAAACGCCTTCAAGGGCATCACCGTCAACTGCGTCTGCCCGGGCTACATCAACACCGACATGGTTGCCGCCATGCCGGAAAAAGTGCTGCAGTCGATCATCTCCGGCATCCCGGTCGGCCGCCTCGGCCATCCGGAAGAAATCGCCCAGACGGTGGTCTACCTGGCGTCCGACGCCGCCGCCTTCATGACCGGTGCTGTGATGACCATCAACGGCGGTCAGTACATCGCCAACGGCTGAGGCTTCAGTAAAACCAGAACTACGGAAAGGCGCTCTCGGGCGTCTTTCTTTTTTCTGTTTTTTAGAACGTTACTCTCGTTGATCCTGGCCGAAACAGACGCGCTGAAGCCAGCCGCGATTAGCCTTCTGATCGGGAACAAAGCCACGTTCATGGTAGCTCCACGCCCAGGCCTTCTCTCGCGAAACCAGGAAAAAATTGCCACCTCTTCTGCGTTTGGCCAAAGTCAGGAGAGTCAGACGGTCGCCGACCTGCGCGATCTTTTGAGTGGTGGGAAAGTAGATGCAGTGGTCGCTGCCATTGACAGCAGCATACGCTTCAGAGCGTACCAGGGTCGGATACCAGAACCAGCTATAAGCCGTGAGAGCCAGCAGGACCGTGGCGGTTCCAATGCCGAATGGATGAAGAAAAAGCCTTGATGCTGGTCGTTTCAGCCAAGACTCAGTGGTCTTGGCAAATAGCCAGATACAGAAAAGAGCAAGGCTAACATGCAGTAGCATGGCGTGGGACAGGTCACTGGTTGCCCAGGCCAGGTTGCAAAAAAAGATCAGCGTCAAAATGCCTGACGCACCAAACCCCACGACTAAGTCCAGCCAGTAAGGCGATGCGGTTTCAACATCTTCAAAACAACGTTTCTTGTCTGCGAAATGGAGAAACAGCACGCACAGCAAGCGTAGCGACACGCTCATACCTATTGCAATACTGGCGAAGACAACGACAAACAAAACACCCTCCCGGTCAGAGGGGCCGGTAAAACGCCACCAAAGCAGCAGTCCTGAAAAAATCGCGAGGGCAATCTTCATGGCAGTTTTCAACCTGACCATGAAAATCGGAAATGTGATAATAAACCCTACGATCCCGAGAAACCCAAGAAAAGAAAAAATCTTAATCATCACAAAGGCACCAGAGCTGAAACGAAAGGAACCTCTGCAAGAGTTGAAACGGTTTCTGCTATGGATCAGATCTTGATGAATGCTCCGGTTTTCAATCTACTGCGCAAAATCATCTCGGAATTTGCGCAAAAATTGCACCGGCGAGCAGGTTTCCGACTTTTTTAGTTTCTACCTATCCATCGCGTATCTTAGCCTGGCACCTCAGACAAACGAATTTCAGCGATCACGCGGCTATTCCAAAAAGCGCCCGTTGCAGCGCCTTTTTTATGGGTGCTTCCAGGAGTTCTCAGGCACCGGCCCCTTGAAGAATTTCCAGATCCGGCTCATCGGATCCGGGGCGGTCTCCTCACCCAGGCTTTGGGCGCCTGTGACTTCCATCTCGAACGCCGCGATCATGTCGACCTGACCGTCCAGAAGCGTGATTTCCTGTCGGGTTGTTTTCAAGGACAGGCGCCCGGTGAGCCGGACCGGTTCATAGACATACTCCGCCCGCCAGCCTGTCGACAGCCGGTAACGGATCATCTGGTTGGGATCGGGCGCCGGCATGTGGCTGCACATGCCCTGTTCGGGAACCAGATAGCCGGCGATTACCTCATCGCTGCCGGGTTCCTGCACGGGGATCACATACCCGGTAATCTCGATGTCCCTCCCGGCCAGAGCCTTGTTGCCGGCAAGCGACGCAGCAGCCCGTTTCTTCGCAACCTCGAAGCGTTGCGACAGCAATTTGTCCGTCGGCACGCCAGCTGCTGCAAGCTGGGCTTCTTCCTGCTGAAGACGACGTTTCAGCGTTGAACGGTCCGCGTCAGTCTCAACCGTCTCGTCCAACTGCTGGCGAAGCCGCAGCACCGTGCCCAGCGACCGCAGCTCTGTGCCGCTGAGCGCGGCAAAGGGGTCCTCATAGGCTGCGGCCTCCGGATCCTTGAGTTGGTCCCAACGAACAGGCATCGCCGCGAAGGCAGAGACCGTAAACAGCAAGGTGGCCGCGAGGCACAGCATCCAACGTTTCATCTTCACGCTTCCCGGTGCCTCTCTACTGGCCCTGAAATTTTCCGGCTCTATTTTCCGAATCGGACCGGGGTCCTTGACCCTGGCACCCTCCATCACCTATGTCCGGAAGCAGACTTCCTGAACAGGATAACGGAAAAACATGGAACTCGAACACGCCCCGAACGACCCCACCCGCAAGGAACTTTCCCCGCTCCTGAAGCTGGCGCTGGAATTGGGACCGCTCGGCGTGTTCTTCCTGTTCAATGCCCGCGGCGAACAGATCGCGGCGGCCTTTCCCGTGCTGCAACAGGTCGGCAAGCCAATCTTCCTGGCAACCGCCGCCTTCATGGTGGCCATCAGCATCTCGCTGGTCGTGTCGCTGTGGCTGACGAAGCGCCTGCCGATCATGCCGCTGGTGTCCGGCGCGGTGGTTCTGGTTTTCGGCGCCCTGACGCTGTGGCTCCACGACGAACTGTTCATCAAGCTGAAGCCGACCATCGTCAACTGCCTGTTCGGCACGGTTCTGCTGGGCGGATTGCTGTTCGGCAAGGCACTGCTCGGCTACGTCTTCGACAGCGCCTTCCGGCTGACGGACGAAGGCTGGCGTAAGCTGACATTCCGCTGGGGCGTTTTCTTCTTCGTGCTTGCCGCGATCAACGAGATCGTCTGGCGCAGCTTCTCGACCGATTTCTGGGTCAGCTTCAAGGTCTTCGGCATCATGCCGATCACCCTTGTCTTCACCCTGACCCAGCTGCCGCTGATCCAGAAACACGCGATCGTCGAAGACGGCAAGGACGCCTAGCCGTTCCGGTCTTGCTCCGCGCCCGTCATTCCTGACGAATGCAGCGAAACGCTGCACGCCGATCCGGAAACCGGGTATCGGCGCGAGCCAAGCGAACCCATTCTCTTCAAATGCGGACCGCGCTAAAACGCAAAGGAATTCCGCGTGCCGGTGCTGCGCTCGGCCGCGTCACACTTGTCCGGAATAGCGGCAGTCGGCCCGCAAGCAGTCTTAGTGCACGTCCCCATGGCCGAAGGAAACATCCCGCCGTGCGCCGGTGATGGAAATCGAGAACCCGGCGATCACGTCGATCAGCGAGATCGCCATGAGGATGAAGAACAGCGACGTCGCCGCGGGCTGCAGCACCAGGAACTCCACCAGGTAGGCGACGAACACCAGCACCGAGAACATGTGGTCCAGCAGGGCCGTCGTGCCGATGCGGGTCGCCTTCAGAATTTCGATGAACAGGAAGAACAGCCCGACCGTGATGAGCAGATCGCTCGCCAGAAGCTCGAAGGTTGCGCCGGAAACCATCTGTATGGTGATCATCGGCTGCGCCCAGAAGCCGGGCTCTCCCGCGCCCACCGTGAAAGCAAGGGCGTTATAGATCAGCAGCGAGAAAAGCGTGAAAGGAACGGCTGAAAAAAGGCGCATGAACGGCTCCCGAATTCAAGGACACCCGAAGCGGGCAGAAATCGGAGCGAGCTGACACGATCTTGATAGCCAATTCAAGGCGCTGAAAAGAAAAAGGCCGGCCCGTCGAAACAAGGCCAGCCTCAATCTTGATTTGCCATGCGGCGATCCGGTCCGGACGCTACCTGCATTCACGAAGAATACGGGTGTTATGCGTCGTCTTTTGCGGAAAGGATCTGACGGCCCCGGTACATGCCGGTCTTCAGGTCAACGTGATGCGGACGGCGCAGTTCGCCCGAATCCTTGTCCTCGACGTAAGTCGGCTGCTTGAGGGCGTCCGCGGAACGGCGAAAACCGCGCTTGGAGCGCGAGGTTTTTCTCTTTGGAACGGCCATTTTGTTTTTCTCCGTGGTCCATAACCGCGCGGCCCGGACCGGGTTAGCCCGGGGCGTGGCGTCACGCAGCGTGTTGGAATGCGCGGCGTTATACAGGCAACGCCAACGTTTTGCCACCCCATAGAGAAAAAATTCTTGGTCTGGATAGAACAGGCGGTGGCGAAGCGCTATCCACCTCCGTCTATTTCCCCAGAACACAGCCGAAAATCGGCCCCGCGCCCTTCACACGGGCCAGGTTCGTGCCGGCCAGTTTCCGGTGTCCGGAACCTGGTTTGGCGGGGTTCCGGCCACGTGGATTTGGCAAGGCTGTCGCCAATCTGGCAGCTTCGGTCCGCGTCAGGTCCTTGGCGCTCTTGCCGAACCAGGCCTGCGCGGCGGCTTCGGCGCCGAAGATACCCTCGCCCCACTCGGCAATATTGAGGTAGATTTCCAGGATCCGCTTCTTGGTCAGCATCGCATCCAGCATCAGGGCCAGCGGCAGTTCCAGCCCCTTGCGGATGTAGGACCGCTCGCCCCACAGGAACAGGTTCTTGGCGGTCTGCATCGTGATGGTGCTTGCGCCGCGAGGCTTCTCGCCTTCGCTCAGTGCTTCGACCTGATCCTGAAGCGCGTCCCACTCGACGCCGTCGTTTTCGCAAAAGCCGCTGTCTTCCGAAGTGATGACCGACCGGACGAGGTTTGGCGAAATCTGCTCAAGCGGTACCCACTGCCGGTCGACCCATAGAAACTGGACATAGCGCCCGATCATCAGCGTGCTTATGGGCGGCACGACGGAATAGATGACGGTAAGAACGGGCGGAAGCAGGACCAGGACCAACAACAGCTGCAACAAGCGCTTGCGGATAAGGCCGATCATGCCACGGCGGCGCCCCGGCGCGCCCCCGGAGCCTGACTTTCCACCCGTTGCAGGTTTGACCCTAACCATTCAGTTCCCGTTCGTTATCGACGATGAAGTCGCGGACAATCGGCACGGCATCCCGCTCCTTCGACAGGAGGAGCTGGAAGACCATGTTGGATCCGTGCAGGAAGCCCAGCTCGACCGCACACAGATAAAACTCCCACATACGGCAGAAAGTTTCGTCATAAAGATCAGCGGCAATCGCCCTCTTGTCTTCAAAGCGAATGCGCCAGTCGCGAATGGTGTAGTAGTAGTGCAGCCGCAGGATTTCCGCATCGCAGACCCATAACCCAAGCCGTTCGGTAGACGCAAAGACTTCCGACAGCGCCGGAACGTAACCCCCGGGGAAAATATACTTGCGAATAAAAGGCCCCGTCGTGCCCGGAGGCGTCATGCGACCGATGGAATGCACGACGGCATAGCCTTTTTCGGTCAGGCATCTGCGGATCTGGCCGAAATACTCCTCGAGATGGCCGATGCCGACATGTTCCATCATGCCGACCGAGATGATCCGGTCGAATTGCCCTTCGAATTCCCGGTAATCCTTCAGAACGAATGTCACCTGGTCCTCAAGACCCGCAGCGCGCACGCGTTCTTCGGCGATCTTCACTTGCTCTGGCGAGACGTTGAGCGAGGTAACCTTTGCACCGGCCTGAGCCATGCGGATGGCGAGCGAGCCCCAGCCGCCGCCGATTTCAAGCACTTCCATCCCAGGCTTCAGGTCCAGCTTGGCGACCAGATGGGCCAGCTTGGCCGCCTGGGCTTGTTCCAGCGTGTCGTCAGGCGAGGTGTAATAGGCACAGCTGTAGTTGAGGCCCTCATCCATGAACAGCCGATAGAGGTCGGTTGAGAGGTCATAGTGATGCCGCGCCTGCGACTTTGCCCGTTCGACGCTGTTCTGCTGCTGGCGCCGCCGCAAGAGCTTCCAGCCCTTCCGCAACAGGCCCTGTACGGGATTGGCCCCAAGCGGCGCCCTGTTGATGGAAAACAGGAACATGAAGTCGTAGCAGGTCGACCCTTCCTCCATCGTCAGGGTTCCATCCATATAGGCTTCGCCCGCGGCCAGCTCCGGATTGAGAAAAAGCGATCGGTAAAGCTTTTTGTCATGCAGCCGGATGGTCACTGTCGGACCGTCCTCGCCCGACCCGAATTCGTGCACGGCACCCGCGACGTCGATCACACGCATGCGCCCGCGCTTGATGAAGGATCGCAGAAGGCTCGACAGCAGTTTCATGGAAAAATCTCCAAATGGGTCAGTTTGAAAAGATCGGGCAGGTAGCTCCCGCATTTTTTTGAAATTCGAGCCTTGACGATACAGAGAATTGGTTTCAGGGAAACCCGGACTTTGAAAATGTTGCCGATCCGTCCCGGAGCCAATCGTGACCCTTGACCCAAACCAGCATCTGACATTCCAGGCCAAGTTTGTGGAGGCCACGCTGGAAACGCTTCTGGCCACCCAGGCGCTGCCGGATGAAACCGTGCGCCCCCCAAGGCTGCTTGCAGCCATGCGCCACGGCGCGCTCAACGGCGGCAAGCGACTGCGGCCGGTTCTGGTGATGGAGGCTGCCAATCTGTTCGGGCGGGCGGATGACGGCGTTCTGCAGGCTGCCTGCGCGCTGGAACTGATCCATTGTTATTCGCTGGTCCATGACGACCTGCCTGCTATGGACGACGACGATCTTCGCCGGGGCCAGCCAACCGTGCACAAGGCCTATGACGAGGCGACCGCCATCCTGGCCGGCGATGCGTTGCTGACGCTCGCCTTTGACGTGATCACGGGCGAGGCGGTGCATGCGGATGCAGCGGTGCGCCTGCGGCTATCGCGTGAACTGGCCCGCGCGTCGGGCATCGGCGGCATGGCGGGCGGGCAGATGCTTGACCTGGAGTCCGAACACCGCGAGCGCTCCGAAGCGGAGATCCGCCAGCTTCAATCCATGAAGACCGGCGCGCTGCTGCGCTACGCCTGCCGGGCAGGCGCCATTCTGGCGGATGCAGCGGAATCGGATGTCGACCGGCTGACCCGCTTCGGTGAAGTGATCGGCCTTGCCTTCCAGCTCGCGGACGACCTTCTGGACGTGGAAGCCAGCGCGGAAACAATGGGCAAGGCCACCGGCAAGGATGCGGAGGCCGGCAAGGCGACGCTTGTAGGCCTCTGGGGCACCGACAGGACGCGCAACGAGCTCGGCCGGCTGGTGGAGGAAGCCGAAACGCTTCTCGCGCCCTACGGCAGCCGTGCGGCGATCCTGAGCGCCCTTGCCCGTTTCATCGTCAACCGGACCAACTGACGAGACAAAAAAGCCCTTGAGGGTCGAGCGATCCTCAGGGGCTAGAATGCAATGGGGGCTCAACGCCCGGGAAATTCCCTTGGCAAGACCGGTTCCTGATGGAAGCGGTCACTCCGCCGGTGTGCCGGCCTTGTCCTTGGCATGACGGCCGAAGTCGGGGGCGTCGGTTTCCTGACCGGCCTCGATGATCGAGCGGCGGATACCCCGGGTGCGGGTGAAGAGGTCGAACAGCATCTGGCCATCGCCCCAGCGGATTGCCCGCTGAAGCGCGGAAAGATCTTCGGAAAACCGCGCCAGCATTTCCAGGATCGCGTCCTTGTTGTGCAGGCAGACGTCCCGCCACATGGTCGGATCGGACGCCGCCAGACGCGTGAAATCGCGGAAACCGGACGCCGAATACTTGATGACTTCCGACTTGGTGACCGTCTCCAGATCGTCCGCGGTGCCGACGATGTTGTAGGCAATCAGATGCGGCAGATGCGAAACGATGGCCAGCACCAGATCGTGGTGTCTGGCGTCCATCGTGTCGACGTCGGAACCACAGGCGCGCCAGAAGGCGCTGAGTTTTTCGAGGGCCTCGGGATCCGTGTCCTCTGCCGGTGTCAGGATGCACCAGCGCTGGTCGAACAGCGTCGGAAACCCGGCATCGGGTCCGGACTGTTCGGTCCCGGCAATCGGGTGACCCGGAATGAAATGCACACCCTCGGGCACATGGGGGCTGACCTGATCGACGACGGACCCCTTGGTGGAACCGACATCGGTCAGGATCGCGCCTTTTTTCAGCGCAGGCGCAATCCACTTGGCAATGGCCTCATTGGCCCCCACCGGCGCGCAGAGGATCACCAGGTCGGCCCCCTCCACCGCCACGGCGGCGTCGAGCGCATAACTGTCGCCCAGGCCCAGCTCCTCCGCCCTTTGCAGGGTATCCGCAGACCGGGTGGAAATCGCGATTTCCTTGACCAGGCCGCGTTCACGGGCGACCTGTGCGAGCGAGGAACCGATCAGGCCGATGCCGATCAGGGCCATGCGCTCGAAAATGGGGGCAACAGTCATGTGTTCTTATTTCTGTTCCAGAAAGTCCTTCAGGTGGCCAATGATGGCCCGGTTGGCGTCTTCCGAACCGATGGTCATGCGGATCGAGTTCGGCAGCCCGTAATTGCCGACCATGCGCAGCACGCAGCCGCGCTCCAGCAGATAGGCATCGGCATCCGCCGCACGCTTGCCGTCCTCGTCGGGAAAGTGAACCAGCACGAAGTTGCCGACGCTCGGCGTCACCTTCAGGCCGAGCTTTTCCAGCTCCGCCGTCACCCAGGGCAGCCAGGTGTCATTGTGCTCGATCGAGCGCGTGACGAAATCACGGTCACGAACAGCGGCCATACCGGCGGCAATCGCCATGCCGTTGACGTTGAACGGACCCCGGATGCGGTTGAGCGCATCGATCACATGGGCCGGACCGAAGCCCCAGCCGAGACGCAGATTGGCGAGGCCGTAAATCTTGGAGAAGGTCCGCGTCATGATGACGTTGTCGGACGTCGCTGCCAGCTCGAGACCGCTTTCATAGTCGTTGCGGCGAACATATTCCGCATAGGCGGCATCCAGAACCAGCAGGACGTTGGCCGGCAGGCCCTCATGCAGCCGCTTGACCTCCTCGAACGGCAGATAGGTGCCGGTCGGATTGTTCGGGTTAGCAATGAAGACCATGCGGGTCTTGTCGGTGACCCTTGCCAGGATCGCATCGACATCCGTCGTCAGGTCCTTTTCAGGTGCGATCACCGGCGTTGCCCCGGCGGCGCGAATGGCAATGTCGTAGACCAGGAAGCCGTGTTCGGAATAGATCGCCTCGTCGCCCTGGCCGAGATAACCGTAGGCGATCAGGCTGAGAACCTCGTCGGACCCGGCGCCGCAGATGATGCGGTCCGGATTGAGGCCGTAGACTTCGCCGATGGCCGCACGCAGCTCTGCAGAGGACCCGTCCGGATAGAGTTCCAGGTTTCGCGCCACGGCTTCAATGGCCGCGCGGGCAGCATCGCTGGTGCCGAGCGGCGTTTCGTTGGACGAAAGCTTGTGAACGGTCTTGCCGTGGCTGCCCTTGGACTTGCCAGGAACATAAGGCGCAATATCCAGAACGCCCGGCCGCGGCTGCGGACGGTTTGCGGTTGCCTTGCCGGCTTCAGTCACTGTCGTCATCTCGTTCATCCCTGAGGCTCCTCGTCCTCGGCAGCAAATGTGTCATCCGGATCGCCATTCCCGTCGATCGGCGCGGCATAGCCGCCGACACGTCTCAAAACTTCCGGGGCGGCGCCTGCGGCAAGGCAGGCTGCGCGCACATCCTCTTCCGTCAGCTCGCCGGAAATCGCAAGCAGCGCGTCGACACCGGCGGCGGACCGGAAGAAACTGAGCACTTCAATGCCTTCGTCCATCAGGTTGCCCGGCAGAAGATCCGACCAGCGGGCGTCATAAACCGCAATATCGGCGTTGTCGATCATGCTGTCGGCCTTGGCCAGCACCAGCGCCGGCAGGTCGGCGGGACGCTCGTCCAGAATGACGAAGGGCAGCCGCGCCCGCACCAGTGCGCCGGATTCGCTGAGGCCCCGCCACCAGGGCAGCTCCGCCCGGTCGATCAGCGCCACAAGGCCCAGGTCACCGGCTGACGCCGTCACGGCGCCGACCACGTCGGCCGCATCGCTTCCCGGCACCAGCTCCACGGAAAAACCGAAGTAGAAACGCGCCAGGTCGAGCATCTCGATCAGATCGGCGCTGCCGTCCAGATGGACGGCGGTATCTGCCTGCAGGCTGGTGCAGGCACAGATGAGATCCCGCCAGATGTGTTCGACGGTTGCCAGCGGCAGGTCACCCTGGTGGCGCTCCACCATCTGGCGCATCAGGTCGGCATCACGTTCGGGTTGAAACAGGGCGGGTGCAGCTCCCGCGGCGCGGCCGGCAGCCTGGATACCGGCTTCGGCCTGGGCGCGTTCCATCAGGGCGGTGTGGATGCGTGCATCGATCTCGTCGACCCGTGTCCTGAGGTCGTCCAGCGACAGCCCGCTGTCCGGCAAGTGAGACATGAGGTGGCTCCGGCCTTCGTTTGGGTTCAGCGGCGCATAGTCATAGGCATGTGATTGCCCAAAGGCAAAAGAAAACATTGACTCAGGCGTTCCGGCACGGCTAGGTCGCCAGTCTGGCCGTTCTGCCGGGTGCCTGCCGTTTCCCGGTGGCGGACCGTGGCCCGCTCAACCGGCCTGAAATATTCCCGCCCGGGACAACAGATAATTCTTTAGAGCCATGTCCGCAGACACATCACGTCCAGCCACCCCGGAGGATCTGAAGGCAAGCGAAGCGGTTTCGCCCTCGAGCAAACTTGCGCGCTTTCCCGCGGAAGAACCGCTGGAGCTCGATGCCGGCGTAAAGCTTGGCCCCTGGCAGATTGCGTATGAAACCTATGGCGAGCTCAACGCGGACAAGTCCAACGCCGTCATCGTGTGCCACGCCCTGACGGGCGACCAGTATGTAGCCTCCACCAATCCTGTGACCGGCAAGCCCGGCTGGTGGAGCCAGATGGTCGGCCCCGGCAAGCCGGTCGACACCAATCATTATTTCGTTATCTGTTCCAACGTTCTCGGCGGCTGCCTCGGCACCACAGGACCGGCCTCCATCAACCCGGAGACAGGGCAGCCTTACGGCCTTGCACTGCCTGTCATCACCATTCGCGACATGGTCCGGGCACAGGCGCGCCTTGTCGATCATCTTGGCATCGACACGCTGTTTGCAGTCATCGGCGGCTCCATGGGCGGCATGCAGGTGCTGCAGTGGGCGGCCAGCTATCCCGAGCGCGTGTTCTCGGCCGTACCGATTGCCGCGGCCGCGCGGCACACGTCCCAGAACATCGCCTTCCACGAAGTCGGCCGGCAGGCGATCATGGCCGACCCGAACTGGTGCGCCGGCAGTTACCTGCAGGAAGGACAAAGGCCGACAAAGGGCCTGGCGGTTGCCCGCATGGCGGCGCATGTCACCTATATGTCCGACGAGTCCCTGCACCAGAAATTCGGCCGCAACCTGCAGGACCGGGACAATGTCACCTTCGGTTTCGACGCGGATTTCCAGATCGAGAGCTACCTGCGCCACCAGGGCATGACCTTCGTCGACCGGTTCGACGCCAATTCCTATCTCTATGTCACCCGGGCGATGGACTATTTCGACCTGGCGCATCAGTTCGGCGGCTCTCTGGCGAACGCCTTCAAGGGAACGAAAACACGTTTCTGCGTCATGTCGTTCACATCCGACTGGCTGTTCCCAACCTCCGAAAGCCGGCGCGTGGTCAAGGCGCTCAATGCGGCGGCGGCCAACGTCTCCTTCGTCGAGATCGAAAGCGACCGGGGTCACGACTCGTTCCTGCTGGACGTGCCGGAGATGTTCCAGACGATTTCCGGCTTCGTCACCGGCGCAGCACACGCCCGCGGCCTGCCCGCACCGGGCGAGGAGGCCTGATCCCGTGAACCTGGCTCCAAGACAGACCAAGAGCGGAGACGTGCGCGGCGACCACAAGGTTGTCGCCTCGCTGGTACCGCACAATGCCCGCGTGCTCGACATCGGGTCCGCCGACGGTGAGCTGCTCGACCTTCTGGTGCGTGAACGCCAGGTGGACGGACGCGGCATCGAACTGTCCCAGGAAGGCGTCAACCGCTGCGTAGCCCGCGGCCTGTCGGTGATCCAGGGCGATGCTGACCAGGACCTGTCCGACTATCCGGACGGGGCGTTCGACGTCGTCATCCTGAGCCAGACCCTGCAGGCAACCCGCGAACCGAAAAAGGTCGTCAGCGAGCTCCTGCGCATCGGCAATCAGGTCGTGATCTCGATCCCGAACTTCGCCCACTGGCGCAACCGGGCCCAGCTTCTGTTCCGCGGCCGCATGCCGGTGACCAAGTACCTGCCTTACGAATGGTACGACACGCCGAACATCCACTTCTGTTCCCTGCGCGATTTCGTCGAGCTTTGCCGGGAACTGGACGCGAATGTCGAAAAGGCCATCGCCCTCAGCGGCCGGGGCAACAAGATCCCGGTCAATGCCCCGTGGTGGGTGTGGAACATCGTCGCCGAACAGGCTGTTTTTCTGCTGAAGCGGTGAGCGAGCTGGATCAATCGGTGATACGTCCTGGCTCTACACGTTCAGATGAGATTTGGGGACTGGCCACCAGCTCTAACCCCTCTCCACATGGGTCATATTATATTTGACGCACCACGCCTTATAAGTGCGTGATGATCCTACCTGCAACCAGGGAGGAAATAATGTCTAAGTCCGAGATAGACCATTCCATGAGGGGTACGGCAGTCCTTGCCGCTTGCATCGTTCAAACTCTTGCTGAATCCGATCCATCTTTTCAAGAACGGTTTTTAGAGAGACTGGCCGCCGCATATCGTGAGTTTCGCGATGACACTGAAGGGAGTGTTGATAAGGAGCTGACGCTGTTTTCATGGACGCGTTCCCTTCTTACAGGCTTTGATTTTCTGCATGGTCAAGGTGATTCATTCTTGTCGGATTACGACCCCAAACGTTGAAGCAACAAAAAGCCCGGCTTAGTGGCCGGGCTTGTCTTTCATTTTTTCACCTTTAGGAGGTGGACTTTTCGCGATACGCTTTAGGATCGCATCAAAGGCTTCTTCGGACTCGTTGCAATCGAGTTCTTTGGCAGTTTCTTTGAATTTGTCGATTTGCTTCTAAGATTCCGTTGAGTTTCATTTCACCCAATGCTTGGCAGATACGCTTCATTTAGTGATGAGAGTAGTACACAACACCACTACACAGTGATCGGCGGCATTTTGTGTAAGGACGTCGTTGCCCGGCAACTTCGACAGGTAATCATTGAAGCGCAAACAGGTTCTCGCGATACCTTGAAATGGTCCAAAATCCGAGCAGCTAACAAGCATCGGTACGAAAAAGTAGTCGATGCGGCGTTTGAGGCTATAACTTCCCATCGAATGGATTTTCATTCCCTTGTTGTGGCGAAATCCGATGAGGATCATGACACTTTCAACAATGGCGACAGCGAGCTTGGTTTTAACAAGTTCGTTGTTCAGCACCTCTATGGGTTCAAACGTAAGCTCGGAAAACATGCTCGCATTCGGCATATGTATGCGGCGCGCACAAGCCCGCATGATCTAACCAAATTCGAAAGTTACATTGACGGCATGGCGCGCAAGCGCTTCGGCATTAGTTGTGCCCCTTGCCTAGCCGTTGACCATGTTGACTACAGAAAGGACCGGATGTTTTGGATTGCCGACATCCTTATTGGCGCAATTGGCGCTTCCTATAACAACCTTTTGAACCAAGGCTCCGCAAAGGAACAAATCGCCGAACGCATCCGCATTTCCGCGAATTTGCCGTCTCTTACACAAGAGACACCAGAGCATATGAGACACTTTAAGATCTGGAAATTCCGGCCCTCGTAGGCCTAGCCTGAATAATTCAGGCGGGTGACAGGTTGAACCTATCTGTTCGGCCAACGAGGTTACCACAAATATAGGACGAATCTCCAGAATCTACAAGAGTTTCAAAGGTCTTTTCGGCATCGAAATGGTAATCAAAGCTACACGGGCGTACGTTTGAAATACTGGTTCGCCTTAAATAAATTGCCTATAGCTCAAGCGCTTGCCCTTCACATTCAGCCGCAGCGCAATAGCAGCCCGCAAGCCAAACCACTCACCTAATCCGCCTTCACCTGACGATGCACGGACCTGACAGGCTTCAGCCCTGTCGCGACGCCTTCGGGAATGAAGACAGGCCGCAGCACGCGGAAGCGGCTTTTCTTGCCGTCGACGGGCAGGCTCTGGAACACGACCTTTTCCGCCTCCATGATCAGAACACCGCCAAAGGCGGGCCAGATGCGGCGGCCGATGCCTTCCCAGGTGCGGGCCGCGCGCAGGATGGTGCGGGCGCGCGAGGGCGGCATGAAGAGGGCTTCCTTGTCCTCGGTCACGTTGAACTGGCAGCTCTTCAGAAGATCCTTGAGCTGGCTGCCCGAATAAGGCCGGCCATAGCCGAAGGGGGAAAGTTCCGACTGTGCCCACAGGCCGCGCCGGTTCGGCACGACGGCAATCAGTCGCCCGCCCGGCACCAGCACCCGCCAGGCTTCCCTGAGAACCGCCGCAGGGTCCGAACAATGGTCGAGAGCGTGTACCAGCATCACCCGGTCGAAATAGGCATCGGGAAACGGCAGGTCCTGGTCTTCCACCAGCGCACAGGCGCTGTCCCGCTCGCGCGGCCAGTGAACGGCGCCCTGGGGAGCGGGCATGGCGGCGATCGCCCGGTCGACCGTGTCGAGGTAGGGCCGCATGAACGGGCCCGCGTAACCGATACCGAGCAGAGCCTGGCCGGTAAGGTCCGGCCACATCTTGCGGATAGGGGCGCCGATCAGGCTGCGAAGCAGCCTGCCGAGTGGCAAATCGTAAAAAGCGCGCAAATGAACGACGTCGAGATACATTCAGCCTTGCTCGGTCAAGAAGGGTCGCGGCGATTGAACATGGAACGGCGGGAGAGCGCAAGATCTCTTGCCTTGCCCTTGGCGCCTGACTTTGCCAGTCTGCATCTCAACCGACAGATCTCAGCAGGGAGCCGTTTCATGGCCTTGAGCGACACCACCGAAATTCACCAGTTTACCTGTCTCGACGACAATTTCGGCGTGCTGATTCACGACACCGACAGCGGAACGACCATTGCCGTCGACGTGCCAGACGCCGATGCCTACGAAAAGGCGCTGGAGCAGACCGGCTGGTCGTTGACGCATATTCTGATCACCCATCACCATTGGGACCATGTCCAGGGTCTCGGCACACTCAAGCGGAAAACTGGCGCGACCGTCATCGGTCCCGAGCGTTCACGCCTGAAGATTGCCGAGTTCGACCGCACCGTGGAAGACGGCGACGACGTCCGGTGCGGACCTTACGAGATCAAGGCGATCTCGACCCCGGGCCACACGCTGGATCAGATCTCCTGGTACATCGCCTCCATCAAGGTGGCCCACACCGGCGACACTCTGTTTTCGCTCGGGTGCGGCCGTGTGTTCGAGGGTGACAGGGACATGATGTGGTCGTCGCTTGCCAAACTGATGCGCCAGCTTCCCGATGACACCACCATCTACTGCGGCCATGAATACACGCAGGCCAACGCGCGCTTCGCCCTGACCATCGACCCGGACAACGCCGATCTGAAGGCGCGGGCAGACGAAGTTGCCGCGCTGCGCGAGAAAGGCGCCGCGACACTGCCGACAACCATGGCGAAAGAGAAAGCAACGAACCCGTTCCTCCGTGCAGGTGAAGCTTCTGTCGCCGCTGCACTCGGCATGGAAGGCAAAAGTGCTGCCGAAGTCTTTTCCGAGATCCGCATGCGCAAGGACAACGCTTGATCATACCTATAGGTCCCGCAGCAGAATTCTTGCACCGCCTTCCGGTTTTTCTTGGCCGGAAGGCTTAAAACAACGACTGGTTGCCCCCATATGCACGCCATCGTGATCATGAAGGGGCACACACCATGACACCTGCGAGTTCCGAAGACCACTTGACACGCTCCGCGGAGCAGCGCGCACGGGACGTGGTCAGCCGCATCGTCGGCCAGGCCGAACCGATACCGGGTCATCAGGGCGGCGGACACAGGCTGGACATGCAGCTCCTTTACGAGGAAGTGGTTGCGGCCCTGCGCGAAACCATTGATGATCTGGCTTTCTGCACCGGGTCGAAATCCTCCTGAGCGATCCCGTCCCGGAAATCCAGTTGATCCAGCCGGGACTTTTCATGACTTCTACCGCCAGCCTGACCGCCGAAAAGATCGTCGACCTTCTCGACATGCAGCCGCACCCGGAAGGTGGCTTTTATGCCGAAACCTTCCGCGACAGCGTCACCGATGATGGCGGCCGGGCTGCATCTACCCTGATCTATTTCCTGCTTCCCGAAGGCGTCCTCTCCCGCTGGCACAAGGTTGACGCGGTCGAGACCTGGCATTGGTACGCCGGCAGCCCGCTGGAACTTTCCATCAGCCCCGACGGCATCACCCGGGAGGTGCTTACCCTGGGCAACGACCTTCTGGCCGGCGAGCGCCCGCAAGGCATCGTTCCCCGTGACGGCTGGCAGCAGGCCCGCTCGCTCGGTGCATGGACCCTGGTCGGCTGCACGGTTGCCCCCGGATTTCAGTTCGAAGGCTTCCTCATGGCACCGGAAGACTGGGAACCGGGAAGCTGATTTTTCGCTCCCTGTTCGATTCCTCGGAACCATTTCCTGTTTGACGAGTTCTCTCTCCAACGAAAGGAGAGAGGCATGAACGGTATCATCTATCTGGTCGGTCTCGTCGTCGTTGTCGGCGCGATCCTGTCCTTCATCGGATTGGTCTAACCTAGCCCCGGTAACCCTGCCGCGCCCCCGGCAGACGATCTCCAACAGTTTGGGCCGGACGCAAGCCCCCGCCACGAACGGCTGCCCCCTGCCGTTCACCCAGCGTCCGGCCCTTTTCCGTTTCTGGCAAGGAATTGAACATGCACAACATTATCTATCTCGTCGGACTTGTCGTCGTGGTTGTTGCCATCCTGTCGTTTCTCGGCCTCGGCTGAGCGGGGGTAACCTCCCCAATATTGCAGGTTTAACAACCACGCCCTCTGGCGCCGCCCGCTGGTCGGCCCGCCAATCGTCCTGGCGGAGCCGGCGCACAGCGCTTTACCGATTGTGAAAATGCCGGGAAGGCGGAAAGACCAGGGGAATGAAGTACTCGCACTGGTTACAAGCTGCCGCACGTGCCGGATATCTTTCACGCGGCATCGTCTATGGCATCATATCCTTCTTTGCCATTCTCGCGTCCATCGGCGCAGGCAGCAGCAAGGGCACGAAAGGTGCCCTTGTCACTCTCTTGTCCCAACCCTTCGGCTCTGTTCTGGTGGCTGTCCTTGTGACAGGCCTGTTCGGTTTTGTCGTCTGGCGGCTGGTTCAGGCCGTTCTGGACGCGGACAACCATGGACGGGACCTGCAGGGGATCGTCGTGCGCCTGGCCCTTCTGGCAAGCGCCGCCACCTATAGCGCGCTCGCCCTCTACGCCATTGGCCTGCTCGGAATTACGGGCACGGATGATGGCAAACTGCTGCCGGGCCTGATGAACGCTATCTCGCAAGCTCTTGGCCAGCGGATATTCGTGACTGGCTTGTCCCTTGTCTTTCTTGGAATAGCGGTTGCGCATTGGTGGAAGGCCTGTTCAGGCAGATACAGCAAGCACTTCGATGAAAACGAAGCCCCGATGCGGATTGTTCACGTCGTGTCGGTTCTTGGCCTCGGTGCACGCGGGATCGTGTTCGCCCTTCTGTCGGCAATGATCTGGCTTGGCATCGAGGGCGCCTCAACCTCCGGCGGCGATCTGCCGAGCACACTGGATGCTCTGAAATACATTCAGGGTTTGCCTTATGGGCAGGTCATGCTGTTCGCGCTGGCGGTTGGTCTGATGGTTTTTGCCATCTACTCCTTTGTCGAATCCCGGTGGCGCAGGGTCAGCCTTTCCTGACACGCTGCTCAGGATTTGCTTCATTAATCGCCTGTCTGTCAGGATTACCTTGCTGATTTAGCCCCGAATTCCTTCGGCGCATGCTCATCGAGAAGGTCGTCCGACTGGGCGGCTTTACGTTCCAGTTCAACTTGCTTTTCAAGATCCCGGTCGGCTTCCGTATCGTTCGGCATTTCTGCCGATTGCGGAAACGCTGCCTCCTTACGGGCGATCTTCCCGCGTTCCCGATCCCCCTGGTGCCTGTCCGGCAGGAGGTTTTCCAGCGCAGGCGCATCGTCGAACCTCAGCCGGTAGATGGGCTCCGGCAGGGAGAAGCCGTTTGATTCAAGCGCCAGCTTGACGAGGCGCATCGCCTCGGAACGGGCCTTCTGGAAATCGGTCCGCGTCTGGTCAATCCAGCCCACAAAACTCAAAACAACGTTGGAATCTCCCAAAGCTTCGATCCAGGCGTCGGGAGAGGGATCCTGAAGAATGAACTCCTGGCGGCGAAGCGTCATCAGGCCAACGTCCAGCGCCTTGTCGAGGTTGCTTTCCGCATCGACGCCCAATTCGAAGACGAAGCGGCGCCGTGGATTGGTGGAAAAGTTGACGAGGGTGCTCTTGAAGACCATGGCGTTGGGGATGCGGATATGGTTCCCGTCCTTTTCCATCAGGATCGTAGCACGCGACGTGAGACTGATGACAAAGCCCTCGTAGCCTTCAATCCGGACGAAGTCCTTCGGGTTGAACGGCTGCCGGATGCTGAGCATGATACTGGCAATGTAGTTTTCGACCGTGTCCCGGACAGCAAAGCCGACCGCCAGCCCCACAATGCCGGCTGCTCCAAGCAAGGTGCCGATGACAGCAGTGGCGCCCAGCACATCCAGCGCAAGCACGATCCCGATCGTGAAGAACAGGATCCTGATCAGCTGCCTGACAAGATCCGCAATGAAGGCATTGGGCGTGAGTCTGTTCCAGGGCCATTCAAACCGCGCGATCAGCAGTCCGGCCGCACTGGCCAGCATCCAGACGAGCAGGGCAACCAGGGCAAGCGGCAGATAGTTCACCCCTTGGGACAGGCGCGCCTGCAGGCGCTCGTAAACCGGAACGAGACGTTCCTCCAGCGCGGTTTCCTCGGTGAGATTGTTCTGGACTGCGACGACGCCGTCGACACGGCCGGCAAGCTCTTCGGCCTTTGTGGCAAGGCTTGCCTCGGTCACGGTTCCGTTCAGGTTGACCACACCTGATCTTACGACGACCGAAATTCCGGAAAGCCCGTCGAGCTGGTCATAGATACCGTTGATACGCTGCTCGATGGCCTGATCGTCGCCGGCGCCGGGCATGGCGGTGATGGCTCCGGCGGGGCTTTCCGATTGTGAAGATGCAGGCAGTGCTCCGGGCAGAAACAGCACCAGAGCAACAAGAAACGAGTGCAACAATCTGGAAATCATGACGGCCTTTCCACGCTTGTGCCCGGCTGCCGTCAGTAGAAGGGTTTCCGCGCGCGCCAGACTTCGACGCTAACTAAACGCACGTCGGGCTGCGAGGTTCCCCGGCACTGCTTTGCAAATGTCGCAAGGCGCCCAAACGAACGGGTCCAGCACCTTGCGGGACGCTCGCGTTAAGCCATGCCTGCAATCGCGCTGGCAAAATCCTTGGCCGAGAAGGGCTCGAGATCGGCAACACCTTCCCCAACACCAATGAAATGCACCGGCATTGCGTGCTTGGCGGCAATCGCGACCAGGATCCCGCCCCGGGCGGTTCCGTCGAGCTTCGTCATCACCAGTCCGGTCACGCCGGCAACCTTGCCAAAGATCTCGACCTGGTTGAGCGCATTCTGGCCTGTCGTCGCATCGAGCGTCAGCAGGACCGTGTGCGGAGCTTCCGGGTCGTGCTTCTTGATCACGCGGATGACCTTCTCCAGCTCATCCATCAGCTCGGCCTTGTTCTGAAGCCGGCCGGCGGTATCGACCAGAAGGACATCGACGCCCTTCGCCTGCGCTTCCTTCATCGCATCATAGGCAAGGCCGGCGGCATCCGCACCGGTATCGCGCGCAATCACTTCAGCCCCGGTGCGCTCACCCCAGATCTTCAGCTGTTCCACCGCGGCCGCACGGAAGGTATCGCCAGCTGCAAGCATGACGGTCTTGCCTTCGGAACGCAGCTTCTGTGACAGCTTGCCGATGGTGGTGGTCTTGCCCGTACCGTTGACCCCGACCATCAGCACCACATGCGGCTTCTTGCCGGTATCGAGATCGAGCGGCTTGGCGACGGGAACCAGCACCTTCTCAACTTCTTCGGACAGGATCGCCCGGACTTCCTCTGGCGAAATTTCCTTGTTGTAACGCCCGTCGGACAGACGGTCGGTAATCGCCATCGCCGTGTCGACACCAAGGTCTGCCTGGATCAGGATATCCTCCAGCTCCTCCAGCATGGAGGCGTCCAGCTTGCGCTTGGTGAAGATCGAGCTGATGCCTTCGGTCAGCGATGCGGAAGACCGCGACAGGCCGTTCTTCAATCGCTGGAACCAGGACAGTTTCGGCTCTTCGGCAACAGGTTCCACCGGTACGGCGGGCACTGGCGCGGCAACAGGCGCTTCTGCGGGGGCCGGCTCGACAACCGGTTCCGGTGCGCTGGCCGTTTCAGGCGTAGGTATTTCCGGTGCCTGCGGTTCTGGTGCCTGGGTTTCTGGCGCCTGTGTTGCAGGTTCTGGTGTTGCAGGTTCTGGCGTTGCGGGTTCTTGGCTTTCGGGCTCTTCCGGCCGGGGCGCTTCAGGTTCCCGAGTTTCTGCCTGCTCGGGCTCGACGTCGGGTCCCGTATCGGTTGGCAGAATGTCTTCCGGCTCCACCGCCGGCTTCATTGGCGAAAGTTCCGGAACGATACCAGGGCTGACATCCATTGCGATCGGCTGGAACGGCTCGTTCAGCGCCGCGACAGGCCGAACGTCCATCTCGACGTCGAGTGCCGGGTCATCTTCCTGCGGTTCTGCGGACGTTGCTTTCTGTGCCGCATCCTCTGCGGCCGGAGCAGCCTCGTCTTCCGGTTTGCTTTTGCCGCCGAAGAGGCGTCCAAGAAAGCCGCGCTTTTTCTCGCTCATGAACCTGCCTTAAAAAATCTGCCCGTTACTGCGTTCTTAAACTGTCGCAACTGAAGTGACCACACATTCCGCCTCATCCTGAGGAGGTCCGACAGGACCGTCTCGAAGGATGGGCAGCATACACGGAGCAAGCGGCCCATCCTTCGAGACAGCGCTGCGCGCTTCCTCAGGATGAGGCTGTTTGTCCGGCTGCAATCCAATCTGACACACACCACAGGCCAGCTCGTCACCACCCGAACCCTGAACCTTTCCTCAGGCAGCCCTGGAAAGGGCTTCGCCCAGAAGATGGCGGCCGGTATGTCCGATAATTCTGGTTTCGACAATCTCACCGGCATTGCCGCTGCCCAGCTCGACCTGCGTGAATTGTTCAGTCCGGCCAAGGCCTTCCTTCTCGATCAGCACGGGGCGGGTCTTGCCGACCTCGGCCTGAAGGTGCCTGACCAGCGCTTCCTCGCCCTTGGCCCTGAGGCGCGCGCCGCGTTCCTTCACGACATTGCGCGGCAGCTGCGGCATGCGCGCTGCCGGCGTACCCTTGCGCGGCGAGAATGGAAAGACATGCAGATGCGTCAGGCCGCATTCGTCGACGATCCGGAGCGAGTTCTGGAACATGTCCTCGGTTTCCGTCGGGAAGCCGGCGATGATGTCCGCACCGAAAACCATGTCCGGCCGCAGGCGGCGAACCTCTTCGCAGAAGCGGATCGTGTCGGCCCTCAGGTGGCGCCGCTTCATCCGCTTCAGGATCATGTCGTCACCGGCCTGGAGCGACAGATGCAGATGCGGCATCAGCCGTTCGTCTTCGGCAATCACCCGCATCAGGTCGTCGTCCGCCTCGATGGAATCGATGGAAGACAGCCGCAGGCGCTTCAGGTCAGGAACCATTTTCAGGATCTTCGCCGACAGCGAGCCCAGCTTGGGGGTTCCCGGAAGGTCCGCGCCATAGGACGTGATGTCGACACCGGTCAGCACGATCTCGTTATAGCCATTGTCGACGAGGCGCTTGATCTGGTCGATGACCACGCCCATCGGCACGGAGCGGGAATTGCCCCGGCCATAGGGAATGATGCAGAAGGTGCAGCGGTGATCGCAACCGTTCTGGACCTGCACGAATGCACGCGCACGGCCCGTCAGCCCGTCGATCAGATGGCCTGCGGTCTCCTCGACACTCATGATGTCGTTGACGCGCACTTTCTCGGTTTCGGAAACGCCGAAGGCGGCAACGTCCTGATAGGACTTGCGCTCAAGCTTTTCCGTGTTGCCGAGCACCAGATCCACTTCCTCCATGGAGGAGAAGGTCTCGCTTTCCGTCTGCGCGGCGCAGCCGGTGACGATCACCCTGGCGTTCGGGTTGTCACGCTTGGCCTTGCGCACGGCCTGGCGGGCCTGACGAACCGCCTCGCCGGTAACGGCACAGGTGTTGATGAGGATGGCGTCCTTGAGGCCGGCAGCCTCCGCCTCGCGCTTCATCACTTCCGACTCATATGCATTCAGCCGGCAGCCGAAGGTCACGACATCGATGCTCATGACGCGGCTCCAGCCGCCAGCGGGGCGTCGCCCGTGGCGGTCTTGCGCCAGGCCAGGGTATCGAGATCGACCTCGCCTTCGAATTCCACTTCCGTCAGACCGGTCATCAGCACGTGGTTGTCGCTCTCGCGCCATTCGATCCCGATGGGACCGCCCGGCAGATGGATGGTGATCTTGCGGCTGGTTCGGCCATCACGCGCGGCAGCAACCCCAACCGCACAGGCAGCGGTCCCACAGGCCAGCGTCAGACCGACGCCGCGCTCCCAAACCTTTACCCGGATCTGGTCGGTATCAAACACATGGGCCAGCGAAATGTTGGCGTATTCCGGAAAGATCGGATGGTGTTCCAGCAAGGGACCGACCCGCTCAAGCTCATAGGCTTCCACGTCGTCGACCCAGAAGATCGCGTGCGGATTGCCCATGTTGACGACGGCCGGCGTGTGCAGGATCGGATCATCGATAGGTCCGATCTGAAGTTCGATCGCACGGGTGTCGGCAAACTCTTCCGCAAGCGGGATTTCGTTCCAGGCAAGCCGCGGTACGCCCATGTCGACAGTCACGCTGCGCGGGCCGTCGGCATCGAACGCGTGCAGCAGCCCGGCACCGGTCTCGATGGTAACAAGCTCCTTGCCGGCTTCTTCCATCAACAGACGGCCGATGCAGCGCGTGGCGTTGCCGCAGGCAGATACTTCACTGCCATCGCGGTTGTGAATGCGCATGAAGGCATCGACACCCAGCGAGGACCGCTCAACGGTGATCATCTGGTCGAAACCGATGCCCGTCTCGCGGTCGCCCAATGCGGCAATGGCTTCGGGTGTCAGGCGCAGCGGTTTTTCACGCGCATCCCAGACCACGAAATCATTGCCAAGGCCGTTCATCTTCAAAAAGGGTCTGGTTTCAGACGCCATACCGGTCGCACTTCTTCAAAGCTTCAAGGAAAAGCGTCCGCCATCTTGCGGACATTTGCCCCTATATGGCGGAAAATACCGCAAATTACCAGTGGGGCAGGCAGTCATCGCAGATATGCGTAAACGCGCCAGCCCGCTATCACTTGGTCGTCATTGCAGGTCTTGCCCCTGCAATCCATCCGTGGGCTTTCAAAGCCGGAAGCGTACGGAAAAGAACCGATCAAGCGGCATGGATGCCATGGACGTGCCATGGCATGACGCGATGTGTTCGTGCCCTTACAGGCTCGCCGCGCTGAACGTATCGCAGGCATTGAGGTCGCCGGACTGGAAACCCTTCTTGAACCAGCTTGCCCGCTGCGCAGAGGTGCCGTGGTTGAAGCTTTCCGGCACGACATAGCCCTGAGCCTGGCGCTGCAACGTATCGTCACCGATCCGGCTGGCCGCGTTCAGTGCCTCGTCGATATCGCCTTCTTCGACAAACCCTTTCTGCCGGGCGGCATAATGCGCCCAGATGCCAGCATAACAATCGGCCTGCAATTCTACACGTACCGATAGAGCGTTGCCTTCCGCCTTGCTGAGCGTACGCCGGGCCTTTTGGAATTCCGGCAGCACGCCAAGCACGTTCTGGATGTGGTGACCGACTTCATGCGCCAGCACATAGGCCTGTGCGAAATCACCCGGCGCATTCAGCTGGTTTGCCAGTTCCTGATAGAAGGACAGGTCGATGTAAAGCTTGCTGTCGGCGCCGCAGTAGAACGGGCCGGTTGCCGCGCTGGCATATCCGCAGGCTGATGATACCGACCCTGAAAACAGCACCAGCGTCGGCTCGGGGTACGTCGCACCACCGTTTTCGAAGATCTGGCCCCAGGTGTTTTCCGTGTCGGCCAGTACGACGGAGACAAATTGCGCGGTTTCCTGGTCGGCCGCACTGCGAGGGGCCTGCGTCTGATAGGACTGCGTATCGTAACCGCCCCCGCCATCCAGCTGGCCGAGAAGTGTCAGCGGGTTGATGCCGGTCAGCCAGGCAATGCCGACGATAATCAGGAGGCCCGTCAACCCGAGGCCGCCACCTCTCACCCGGCGGCCACCGACGCGCATGCGTGGTCTCCCGCCCATGGAACGCCTGTCTTCAACGTTGCTGCTGCCGCGGCGGCCTTTCCAGCGCATGTCCTGATTATCTCCGTGAACCCGAACTTCGTCATACCAGACAAGACCGCGGAAACCTATGCGGTTGGCTGCCGTCTCTGCCTGTGAGACACTTTTCAAAAAACGCGGCAAGGCGCGTTCGGTTGCCCTCATTGCCAACGGAATCGTGATGCGGGTTACAGAGTTGGCAGTCATGCCGACCTAATATTGCGTCCATGGGGCAGTTATGAAGGATAACGATCATGCCCGACGTAAACGCTCAACAGGCGCAACGCCTGATCAATTTCGCCACCGAAAGACTTGGCCGGGTGGAAGGCGATGGCCAGTGCTGGACGCTGGTCGACAACGCTTTCCGGCACGTCGGCTTCAACAAGCCGGCCTCCACCTATGTCTGGGGGCGGGTGATCAACAACCTGTCGGATGCCCGGCCGGGTGACGTGTTCCAGTTCACCCGCTTCGAAGTCACGGTTCGTGTAACCCAGCCCGACGGCAGCTGGGAGGAACAGACGATGTCCCGCGGCGAACCGCGGCACACCGCGATCCTGGAAAGCGTCAACGGCAACAGGGCAACCTTTCTGGAAAGCAACGTCACCGACGACCAGACCGTCAAGCGCAACGGTTTCGGAATTCGCACGGCAACGACGACCGATGACGCAGGCGTCAGGACCTCGACCACGGTCAGTGGCAGCTTCACCATCTACCGGCCACAAGTCAGTGCCAATCCTTAAGACTGTTCGGGCCGGCTCAGGCGTGGATCACCATCTCCGCGCCAAGGCCGATGTTCTGAAGAATCAGGCGCATGTGTTCCGGCGAAACGGCAACGCAGCCTTCCGTCGGCGAATAGCCCGGCCGCGCGACGTGAAAGAAGATCGCGCTACCTTGGCCCTTCACGGCCGGGTTCAGGTTGCAATCCAGCACGACGACGATGTCGTAGAGCCTGTCGTCGCGCCACATCTTCTCATGGCTGGCCGAAAAAGGCAGTTGCACCGGCCTGTTGTACAGGCGGTGGCCAGGATCGTCACACCAGCCCGACGCCGGTGTCAGCGGCTCGGTCGGCAGCAGCGTTGCCGGCGGCAAGCCCCGGTCTGGGCGATAGTAGACGTGCAGCAATTCGAACCGGCCCACCGGCGTGCCGCCATCGCCTTCGCGCTTGCGCATGACAATGCCTGACCGGCCGAGCGCACACGGGACCGTGATCCGCCCAAGACTGAGCACGCCGCGTGTCCGGTTCAGAGGCGACGCACGAACTTCCAGCATTCCCGCCGATTTTTTCAAGGTTTTCATGATCCTGTCCGTTCCGCCTGTCCGCTCCGCCGGTCTTCTTGATAAACCACCCCTAAACCCCGCGTGAAGAAGAATTGACGGGACACCGCTTGTGCGGGAACAATTTCCCACGCACATAGAAGCAGGAACGCGCTTGTGTCCTTTGCACAAGTCGTCGTGAAGAGATTTTGGATTCTGGCGAGGGACGCGACGATGACCGCCCGCACGATTTTGATTGTCGATGATGATACCGAACTGCGCGAAGCACTGGTGGAGCAGCTGTCGCTTTACGATGAATTTGAGACGATCCAGGCGGATTCGGCCACGTCCGGCATCGCCATGGCCAAGGAAGAGCACGTCGATCTGCTGCTGATGGACGTCGGCCTGCCGGACATAGATGGGCGCGAAGCGGTCAAGCTGCTGCGCAAGGGCGGTTTCAAGGCACCGATCATCATGCTGACCGGTCATGACGGCGACAGCGACACGATCCTGGGGCTTGAGGCCGGTGCCAACGACTATGTCACCAAGCCGTTCAAGTTCGCCGTGCTTCTGGCCCGTGTCCGGGCACATTTGCGCCAGCACGAACAAAGCGAAGACGCCACCTTCGCCATCGGCCGCTATTCGTTCCGGCCCGCCGCCAAGGTGATGCAGGACGACAGCGGTTCCAAGGTTCGCCTGACGGAGAAAGAAACCTCCATCCTGAAATTCCTCTACCGCGCCGGCGAAAAGCCCGTAACCCGCGACGTGCTGCTGCACGAGGTCTGGGGCTACAATTCCGGGGTGACCACCCACACGCTGGAAACCCACATCTACCGCCTCAGGCAGAAAATCGAGCGTGACCCGTCCAATGCGGAGCTTCTTGTCACAGAAGCCGGTGGATATAAGCTTGTGCCGTAACCGGTAATCGGCGTATTTCTTGGGCATGAGCCTTGCCCAAGACATTGCGATTCTCAAACAAATCCCGATGCTTTCGGACTTTCAGGACGATCAGCTGCGTCTGCTCGCCTTCAGCGCCGAAAGCATGGATTACAACCGCGGCCAGCGCCTGTTCGATCAGGGCGACCGCGCCGATGGCGGTTTGGTAATTACCAGCGGCACGGTCAGCCTGCAGACGAGGACCAGGGACGGCTTTGAGGAAATCGAGCGCGTCGGTCAGGGCACACTGCTGGGCGAGACGGCTCTTCTTGCGGAAAACAAGCGCCCTTGCCGGGCAGAAGCCGTTGACGGCGTACGCATCATCCGCATTCGCCGCGCGCTCTTCAAACGCATGATCCAGGAATTCCCGGAACTTGCACAGCGCATGCTCGACCAGCGCGCCAACCAGTTCCGCCAAACGGTTTCAGCCCTGCGCCCCATCGGCGAAAAGATGGCCGAACTGGAGCAGATCAACGCCGAACGCCGCGTGCGCGACGACGAGAAACAGTCGTAGGGCAAAAGTCCCGACGCTGATTGTCTCGCAATTCAAACAGCGGCAGGGTCTGAGTCTCGGCGGGTCTTCGCATTCCCTGGAGATAATCTTCACGTGTCGCCGTCTTTGCCGGACGTGATCCGGTAATCCTGGCCGTTCCACACATCCAAGCTCATCAGAAGATAAGGGGATCGGCATGGATCCCATGGTCAAGCCATGGGATGACGGGACTGGGAAACCTGGAAACTCGGCTTCTCCCATCATGGGGTGGCTCCCCAACCAGACCGGGTCCAATTCCTGAGACCACACCCTCTTTCCGTCATTGCCGGGCCAGACCAGGCAATCCATGCCGTGACCTTTCCGCATGAAACACCCGACCGGGATGGAAGGCACTCGACTTGGGTCCGAGGGCAAAGCCACGGGATGATGGTAGTGGGTGGTGAAGGCTCGGCGATATTTTACGCCCGTTTCAGCCCCAGCTTGGGGCCGAGCAATCCGCCGATCCATTGAACTATTGCCGCCAAACCAACCCCGAGCCCGATGATCCCGACCCAGATAGCCGGACGGATTGCAACGGAAAGGGCGAAGTTGGCTTGAAACACCCGGTCGGCAGGAATGCCGGTGGCAAGTGCGTACCAGGCAAATTCGATCCCGGCAGTCCCTGCAGCTGCCAGCAGCGCGCAAACCGCCAGAACCAGCGGGTTTGCAAGGCTGAAGCCTGCCTTGACCGCAAGTCTGTAGATCATCAGCAGCACGAACAGGCCTGCCATCAAGGTGGCCTGCGTGACGTCCGACTTGGACTGCAGGAAGAAGTGGAACAGCATGAGAACGCCGATCGGATAGATCAGGGTGTGCAGCCGCTGCCAGTTCCGCCCGAGTTTGCGGATGGCACTGTCAAACGAGGTCGCCCCCAGAACCGCCAGCCCGAACAGCGCGACAAAGCCGATGGTCAGATAGAAACGCAGAACGATTTCAGACACGACCTTGCCGAGGTTCCAGCTTTCCTGCGCAGCGTAAAGCCCCAGGTGCAAGAGCGCATAGGCAAGCACTGTCACACCCAACATGCGCCTGACACCGACGATCCGGTTCCAGGAGAAGATCCTCCGGAGCGGCGTTACCGCCAGGGTCACAAGCAGGAAGCGCACCGCCCAGTCGCCACTGGCATGAAGCTCCATCTCGAAGGGCTCCGGCAGCACTGGCCCGAAGGCGAGGCTGTAGAAGATCTGCAACGCCGGAAGAAGCACGGCAATGAATACAGCCAATCGCAGACCGGAAAGGTTGCCGCGTCGGTCGGTCCAGGGAGCGTATGGTGCCAAGGTCATCATATCCATGCGTTCGGACTATCGCACGAAACGTTCAAGGACACTGAAAAGCTTTTCAAGCCTGCGTGAAGAAGATGAGAGGCGGTTATCCAGCTTTCCATGTCCCGCTTCACCGGCAAGCGCCTTTCGGCGCCGCCCCTTTGTATTCAATCCGACAGAAACCAGGGATGCCCAGGTGATTTGTCATCCCGGTTTGACGCGTCAGCGGCAAGACCGGGATCCAGTACGCCATGGGAACAGACTTCGAAAACCTTGCGAACCCAGTGAATACTGGATCCCTGCCTTCGCAGGGATGACAAGGTTGATGGGCGTCAGGACAAGACGGCTGAATGCGGTTGCCGTGATCGAACTCTGGAGGATTGACCCTGTGAGTGGAGGATCAGGTCTTGGCGACGCGTCGCGCGCCTTAAAGAACCTGAGGCAACCAAAACAAAAAAGCCGGGTCGTGAAACCCGGCTTTTCAAAAGTCATTGTAGTCCGGCTCAGACCCAGGGGCGGTCGTTGCCCATCTTGCTTTCAAAGGTGTCGATTTCACCGGCCTTTGCCATGGTCAGGCCGATGTCGTCGAGGCCGTTGATCAGGCAATGCTTGCGGAAACTGTCGATCTTGAAGGCGATATCGCCGCTTTCAAGACCTTTGATTTCCTGGCTTTCCAGATCGATCGTCAGCGTGAAGTTGGCGCCGCGCTCTGCCGCATGCATCAGGGTTTCCAGCTCGTCTTCGGAGACCTGGATCGGCAGAATGCCGTTCTTGAAGCAGTTGTTGTAGAAGATGTCGGCGAACGAGGTGGAGATCACGCAACGAATGCCGAAATCAAGCAGCGCCCAGGGCGCATGCTCCCGCGAGGAACCGCAGCCGAAGTTGTCGCCGGCGATCAGGATCTTGGCATTGCGGTAGGCGGCCTTGTTGAGAACGAAGCTCTCGTTCTCCGATCCGTCGTCGTTGGTGCGCATTTCGTGGAACAGCGCGGTGCCGAGGCCGGTGCGCTTGATCGTCTTCAGGAACTGCTTCGGAATGATCATGTCCGTGTCGATGTTCACGATCGGCAACGGCGCTGCGACACCGGTCAGGGTCTCAAATTTTTCCATTCTTCTTCTCTCCTGAAAGGCCTGAAAACGGATGCCGCTTACGCGGCAAGGCTGGTTGTCTGATCGACACCGAGCATCAGATTGAGGTTCTGGACGGCAGCGCCGGACGCGCCCTTGCCCAGGTTGTCGTAGACGGCAACGATCGCGGCCTGCGCCCTGGCGTCATTTGCAAAGACATGCAGATGCAGCTTGTTGGTGTCGTTGAGCGCCTGCGGGTTGAGGCTATCGGATTTCTCGAGCGCTTCCAGCGGCGCGACCTCGACAAAACCGCCGGGTGCCGAAGCGAAATGATCGGCGATCACCGCATGCAGCTGCTCGCCCGTCGGCACCTTGGCCAGGCCTGCCAGGTTCAACGGAACCACCGTCAGCATGCCCTTGTAGAAATCGCCAACAGTCGGAGTGAACAGTGGAGCTGCGTCGAGCAGGCCGTATTCCGTCATTTCCGGAAGGTGCTTGTGATTGAACCCGAGCGCGTACGGCGCAAACGAATTTGCGCTGGTTCCGGCGGCTTCGTAATCGGCAATCATGCCCTTGCCACCACCGGAATACCCGGAGATGCCGAAATAGGTCAGGTTGAAGTCCGACGGCAGCAGCTCTGCGGTGATCAGCGGACGAACCGCCGCGATCAGGCCTTGCGGCCAGCAGCCCGGATTGGCAACGCGCATGGCTGCGGCGATGATGTCGGCCTGGTCGAGGTCCATTTCGGCAAAACCATAGGCCCAGCCCTCGGCAACCCGGTGGGCACTGGAAGCATCAATCACACGGGTGGTGTCGTTCTCGATCAGGGCAACGCTTTCCTTGGCCGCCGCATCCGGCAGGCAAAGAATGGCAATATCGGCCTTGTTGAGGTAGTCGGCCCGGGCTGCCGGATCCTTACGGCTTTCGTCCGGAATGGAGATCAGCTCAAGGTCGCGGCGCATGGCAAGGCGCTCGCGGATCTGCAGACCCGTCGTACCGGCTTCACCATCAATAAACACGCGCGCAACCATCGCCCGTTCCTCTCCCTCTCATGATCGCCGCCAGTTTCGAACCCCAGGGCCCGAAAGCCGTCAGGCAGATCGGTGCAAAATCGCAAGCGTCATACACCCAATCGCGCGGCTTGTCACCGCCGCGCGACGCTCCGTTATCTCAACGGGCCCTTGAGTGATACTCATCATTCGGGCGCATGTCGGACGCCGCTGCCACCCTGTTGGACATGTTGAAGAAGCCCGTTACCGAGGCGATGTCCCAGATGTCGCGATCCGTAAACCCGACATCGCGCAGGGCTTGCCGGTCGCTTTCCACGATTTCCGCCGGCTTCTCCGTCAACTTGACGGCGAAGTCGAGCATCGCCCGCTGCTTTGGCGAAAGGTCCGCAACGCGGTAGTTCATCACCATCAGTTCCCCCAGCACGGGGTCCCCGGAAAGCTCGCGCACCGCAGCACCATGAGCCGTCAGACAATAAAAACAGCGGTTGACCGCTGATACCGCAACGGCAATCATCTCTCTCTCGAGCTTGGAGAGTGTACATTCGCCCAGCATGAGGTCGTTGTACATGTCGGTGAAGGCGCGCAGCTTCGTTTCGTCGAACGCATATGCCTTGAGGACGTTGGGAACGAGACCCAGCTTCTCCTGGCACAAGTCGAAATAAGCCTGTGTCTTTTCACTCAATGTTACATTTGAATCGATTTGCAAGGCCGTGACTTTACTTGACAATTTGCTCCTCCCGTCATGAAACCGTTTATGTCGCTGAAATATGAACTTAAGTCTTAGAACGAGCGAGCGACAGAGCCAAACCATACGATCGCCTAAGGGGATGGAAAATGCCGGACAAACACGACGTCGAGAAACTCAAACTCATCGACGCGGTCCAAGCAACCTTGAATCAGGAAGATCCGGCTCTCGCCGAGTTTTCCCGCGCCTTTTATGACCGGGGCGCAGCGGAAGACCTCGTGGCCTATACCGCGGAAGAGCTGACCGGCTTTGCCCGGGACGCCTGGCAGGATTTCCAGAACCACGAACTCGGCACGCATCGTGTCAGCATCGCCGATCCGGCGTTCAAGGCCCAGGGCAGCAAGGTCAAGGGCGTCTCGATTATCGAGATCGTCAACGACAACATGCCCTTCCTGGTCGATTCCGTCATGGACGAGCTGCAGGAAAGCAAGATCGAAGTGCATCTGGTCCTGCACCCGATCTTCATCGTGGAACGGGATGACAACGGCAAACTGACAAGCGCCACGGCTCGCAAGAAACCACCGAAACGGACCGACCGGCAGGAAAGCCTCATCCATATCCACGTGACACGGATTGATTCGCCCGAAGCCCGCGCGGCCCTCAAGGCGCGGCTCGACAAGGTTCTGTCCGATGTCCGCGCCGTCGTGTCGGACTTCAAGCCGATGCAGGAACGCCTGGCGGAGGCCATCGACACCTACAAGACGACGCAAATTCCCGGCAGCAGCGACGAGTTGTGGGAGGCTATCCACTTCCTGGAGTGGATGGAGAACGACAACTTCATTTTCCTCGGCATGCGCGAATACATGTTCGAAGGCGGCGTCGAGGAGGGCGAGCTTTCCCCCCATGAGGGCACGGGCCTCGGCCTCTTGTCCGACCCGGACGTGCGCGTTCTCCGCCGCGGCACGGAGTTCGTGCAGATCACGCCGGAAATTCGCGAGTTCCTGAAGAAACCCGAACCGCTGATCATCGCCAAGGCCAACGTGAAGAGCACCGTGCACCGACGCGTGCACATGGATTACGTCGGTGCCAAGCTTTATGACGACGAAGGCAACATGAACGGTGAGCTGCGCATTGTCGGCCTGTTCGCCTCGACCGCCTATACCGAACCGACCAGCACCATCCCGTTCCTGCGCCGCAAGGTTGCCAGCGTTCTGGCCCGCGCCGGCTACGGGTCGGAAAGCCATTCCGGCCGTGCCCTGCGCAACGTTCTGGAAGCTTTCCCGCGTGACGAGCTGTTTCAGATCGAACGGGAACGCCTGTTCGACTTTTCCATCGCCATCCTGCAGCTGGACGAGCGCCCGCGCATTCGCGTGCTGTCCCGCCCGGACAAGTTCGACCGCTATGTCTCCATTCTGGTCTTCGTCCCGCGTGACCGCTATTCCACCGAAGTTCGCCTCAACGTCGGCACCTATCTGGCCTCGGTCTATGAAGGACGCGTGTCGGCCTGGTACGTTACCTATCCAGAAGGTCCGCTGGCGCGGGTTCACTACATCATCGGCCGCGATCGCGGGGAAACGCCGACGCCCCAGCAGGAAGAGCTGGAAGCCGCCGTTGCCGACATGGTGCGCACCTGGTCCGACAGCGTGCGCGATGCGCTCAAAGACGAATTCGCGCCCTCACAGGCCCGCAAGCTGGCCGACCGCTACGCGCTTTCGTTTCATGGCGGCTACAAGGAAGTCTACAACGCCCAGTCCGCGCTGTTCGACATCGTCAAGCTGGAAACCCTGTCCGACAAGAACGACACCACCATCACGTTCCACCGCCAGGCCGGCACCAGGGACAGCCGCCTGTCGCTGAAGGTCTATCACCGCGGTTCGCCGATCCCGCTGTCCGCGCGCGTGCCGCTCCTGGAAAACATGGGCTTCCGCGTGATCAACGAGCGGACCTACCGCGTCACGCCGGCCGATGCCCCCTTGTCCTACCTGCACGAAATGACGCTGGAATCGCGCAGCGGCGAAGACATCGTCTTTTCCGATCAGCTGCAATCCCGGCTGGAAAGCATGTTCATGGCAGTCTGGACCGGGCTGGCGGAAGACGACGGCTATAACCGCCTGGTGCTGACGGCGGAGCTTGCCTGGCGCGACGTGGCGGTGATCCGCGCGCTGTCGAGATACCTGCGCCAGGCCGGTATCCGCTTCTCCGAAGACTACATGTGGTCCACGCTCAACAACTACCCGAAGATCGCGGCCAAACTGGTGGAACTGTTCCACCTGCGCTTCAACCCGGATGTCACCGAAAAGGACAGGGACCTCGGCACGGAGCGGCTGGAAAGCGAACTGACCGCCGATCTGGAGGACGTCGCCAGCCTTGACGACGACCGCATCCTGCGCCGGTTCCAGAACACGATTGAATCGATCCTGCGCACGAACTTCTACCAGCTCGACAAGAAGGGTCAGCCCAAGCCGACCTTTGCCTTCAAGATCGACAGCCGCCAGATCGACGACCTGCCCCAACCGCGTCCGTTCCGGGAAATCTTCGTCTACAGCCCCCGCGTGGAAGGCGTGCACCTTCGTTTCGGCATGGTTGCCCGTGGCGGCCTGCGCTGGTCTGACCGGCCGCAGGACTTCCGCACCGAAGTGCTGGGTCTGGTGAAGGCACAGCAGGTGAAGAACGCAGTGATCGTCCCGGTCGGTGCCAAGGGCGGTTTCGTACCCAAGAACCTGCCGCCGATGAGCGATCGCGATGCCTGGTTCAAGGAAGGCACCGAAAGCTACAAGATCTTCATCAACGCCCTTCTGGACGTGACCGACAACCTCGGCGAGGACAACATCCTGCCGCCGGAGCGCGTGCAGCGCTACGACGGTGACGACCCTTACCTGGTGGTGGCAGCCGACAAGGGCACGGCCACTTTCTCCGATACGGCCAACGGCATTTCGGAAGGAAGGCACTTCTGGCTGGGCGACGCTTTCGCCTCCGGCGGGTCCGCCGGCTACGATCACAAGAAGATGGGCATCACCGCACGCGGCGCCTGGGAAGCGGTCAAGCGGCACTTCCGCGAGATGAACCGGGATATCCAGACCCAGCCCTTCACGGCGGCCGGTGTCGGCGACATGTCCGGCGACGTCTTCGGCAACGGCATGTTGCTGTCGAAGGCAACCAGACTGATCGCGGCCTTCGATCACCGCGACATCTTCATTGATCCGGATCCGGACCCGGCAAAGACCTGGGAAGAGCGCAAGCGGATGTTCGACCTCGGCCGCTCGTCCTGGAAGGACTACAACACCGACCTGATTTCCAAGGGTGGCGGCATCTTCTCGCGCCAGCTGAAGTCCATTCCGCTTTCACCGGAAATGCAGTCCCTGCTCAACCTGAACAAGGGCAGCGCAACGCCGCAGGAAGTGATGACCGCCATCTTGAAGATGGAAGTCGACCTGCTGTGGTTCGGCGGTATCGGCACTTATATTCGCGCCAAGTCCGAGACGGACGCCGATGTGGGCGATCGTGCCAATGACCCGATCCGCATCACCGCATCGGAAATCGGCGCAAAGGTGATCGGCGAAGGTGCCAACCTCGGCCTGACCCAGCTCGCCCGTATCGAGTTCAACAAGAAGGGTGGGCGCTGCAACTCCGATGCGATCGACAATTCCGCCGGGGTGAACTCCTCGGACATGGAGGTCAACATCAAGATCGCCCTCGGCGCCGCGGTGAAATCCGGCAAGCTGACCATCGAGCAGCGCAACGAACTTCTGGCCGAAATGACCGACGAGGTCGCCGAACTCGTGTTGCGGAACAACTATCTGCAGACCCTGGCCATCTCCATGACCGAACTGCGCGGCATGGAAGACTTCGGCTACCAGGTGCGCATGATGCGCCAGCTGGAACAGGCAGGCCTTCTGGACCGGGTGGTCGAACAGCTGCCGGACGAGGCAACACTCGACGAGATGCGCAAGGCCGGGCTGCTGCTGACCCGCGCCGAACTGGGCGTGCTGCTGGCCTATGCCAAGATCACGCTTTACGACGCGCTGCTGGAAAGCTCGGTTCCGGACGACGATTATCTGGCGCGCGAACTGTTCCGCTATTTCCCGGACCAGATGGCCGACACCTACAAGGACGAGATCAGCGGCCACCGCCTGCGGCGTGAAATCATCGCCACGATGCTGGCCAACTCAATGATCAACCGGGGCGGAGCGACCTTCATCACCCGTCTGCGTGACCAGACCGACGCAACCGCGACCGAAATCGCTCAGGGCTTCGTTGCTGTGCGCAACAGCTACGACCTGACCGATCTCAACACGGAGATCGACCAGCTCGACACGAAGATCGACGGCGCTCTGCAGCTGGAGCTCTATTCGGAAATCCAGTCGCTGCTTCTGGAACGGGTCGTCTGGTTCAAGCGCAACGTGTCCTTTGACAAGGGCCTGTTTGCCGTTGTCGAGCGGTTCCGTGCCGGTATCGCCGCGCTGCGCGACCGCCTGGAAGCGGTCTTGCCGGAAGAACCCGCCGCGGTCCTGGCGGAGCGCACCGCAGCCTTCGTGGAGCAGGGTGTTCCGGGAAGCCTCGCCCGGCGGATTGCCTGGCTGCCGGCCGAGCGGGCCATTCCCGATATCGTCATCGTGTCGGAAGAAACCGGGGCAGATCTGGATACGGCTGCAAGGGCCTATTTCGAAGTTGCTCACCACTTCCAGCTCGGTGCGATGCTCGAGCTCGCCAACGATCTCGACGTCCGGGACTACTACGACGGCCTCGCACTCGACCGGGCACGGGCCATGCTGGTCTCCGCGCAGCGCGCCCTGGCCATCGCGGCGGTTCGCGCCGGCGGTTTTACAAGCTGGCTGGAGGAGCACGAGGCGGAAGTGGGCCGGCGCAAACGCTCGGTTTCCGAAATCCTCGATGGCGGTCTCAGCGTGTCGAAATTCTCCGTGGCGGCAAGCCTGCTCGCGGAAATCTGCGGCACCGCGTAAGCCAGCGGAAATCGCGTTCTGGGGCCGGCAATACCTCTGCCGGCCTTGGCTTTTCAGCGGTATTGCCGTCGCCCCGGCAACACTATGCGCGAGCGGGGAATGGAGAGCCAGCGGCACCCAAGGCAAAGCGTACCTTCCCAAGATGGTCTTTGGCTCACCGATCCCGGATATTCGCTGCGCGGTGTCCGGGATGAGGTGATATGTGTTGCCAGGCTGGTGAGAGGCCAACCTTCCCACACCCTCATCCTGAGGAGCCGCGCAAGCGACGTCTTAAAGGATGGGCCGCATACGCCAACCGAAACTCTCTCCTGCAACAGACACCGGATATTCGCAAACACCTGTGGGCTTCAGGAGCGGGAAGCGATATGCATGAATGAGTTGGGCTCGTCCCGGTCTTGATCCCCCAGGCAGCGAGTTGCCCTTTGCCATGACAACCGTTTCAGACATCCCGTTGCAATCTACCGACAGGCGCGCCGTTCTCTCCTGGGCGCTGTTCGACTGGGCGGCACAGCCCTTTTTCACGCTGATCACCACGTTCGTCTTCGCGCCTTACTTTGCCTCGACACTGGCCGCGACCCCGGCCGAAGGCCAATCGCTTTGGGGATACGCAACTGCGGCCGCCGGACTGTGCATTGCCTTTGCAGCACCGGTACTGGGCTCGATCGCGGACGCAACAGGCCGGCGAAAACGCTGGATCCTTCTCTTCTCGTTGCCGTTTGTCATCTGTTGCTGGGCATTCTGGTACGCCGCTCCGGGAAGCTCGAACGGCATCGCCATCGCGCTCATCGCCTTTGCCATCGGCACTTTGTCCATCGAAATCGCGACCGTCTTCAACAACGCCATGATGCCTTCGCTGGTGCCGCCGGAACGCATCGGACGCCTGTCCAGTTTCGGCTGGGCACTCGGCTACGCCAGTGGACTGGTCACGCTGGTGATCGCCCTCGGATTTTTCTCCGCCAGCCCCGAGTCAGGCAAGACCCTGCTGGGTTTCGAGCCGGTTCTGGGTCTTGATGCGGCGACCCAGGAAGGCGATCGCGCCGTCGGGCCGTTCTCCGCGCTCTGGTATCTCGTTTTCGTGTTGCCGATGTTCCTCTTCGTGCCGGACGTGCCGCACCAGGCAAAGATCGGTCCGGCCATCCGTGCCGGCCTTGCAAACTTGCGCATGAGCCTGGCCCAGGCACGCACCAACAGGAATATCTTCCTGTTCCTTCTCGCCAACATGATCTTCAAGGACGGTCTTGTCGCCCTCTTCGCGTTCGGCGGCATTTATGCCGCCGGCCAGCTTGGCTGGGGATCCATCGAAATCGGCACTTTCGGCATCATCCTGACCATCACCGGAACACTGGGCCTGTTGCTGGGCGGGCCGATGGATGATCGTTTCGGGGCCAAGCCGGTGATTGTCTTCTCGCTCATCGTTCTGATGATCTGCGGCCTCGGCATGATCTCCATCGACCGGACAACCGTGTTCTTTGTCATCAAGACCGCCGCTGCCCCCGAGGGTGCCCTCTTCGCATCGCTGCCGGAACAGGTGTTCATTGCACTCGGCGGTGTCATCGGCGCGGTGTCCGGCCCGTTGCAGGCCTCCTGCCGCAGTCTTCTGGTCCGCATAGCCCCGCCGCAGCACGTGACCCAGTATTTCGGCCTTCTGGCGCTCTCCGGAAAGGTCACCAGCTTCCTGGCCCCGCTCACCGTCGGCGTGGTAACCGCCCTGACTGCCAGCCAACCCGCCGGCATGTCGGTCATCCTGGTCTTTTTCGGAGTTGGCCTCCTGTTGTTGTTGCGGGTGCGGGAGCGCTAACAGACGCCTTTGCCAGGAAACGGTGCGGGCATTGCTCAAACAAAAACGCACCGGAAAATCCGGCGCGCTTCATGTTCAGATGTTGCCAGTCTTGCCTCAGGCGACCTGACGAACGCTGGCAAGGAAACCTTCGACTTCCTGCTTGAGCCGGTCGGCTTCAGTCTGCAGGACGTTGGCGGAGGCCGAGACCTGGCGGGCGGCATTGCCGGTGTCGTCTGCAGAGGCTGCCACCTTGACGATGTTCTGCGCCACTTCCTGGGTGCCGTTGGAGGCTTCCTGGATGTTGCGGGCGATCTCGTCGGTGGCAAGGCCCTGCTGTTCGACCGACGCCTGGATGGACGAAGAGATCTCGTTCATCTTTTCGATGGTTTCGGAAATGCCCTTGATGGCATCGACCGATCCGGCGGTTTCCGTCTGCACCGACTGGATCTGCAGGGAGATTTCCTCGGTCGCCTTGGCGGTCTGGTTGGCCAGCTCCTTCACCTCGGCGGCAACAACGGCAAAGCCCTTGCCCGCTTCGCCGGCACGTGCCGCCTCGATGGTGGCGTTCAGCGCCAGGAGGTTGGTCTGTTCGGCAATGTCGGTGATCAGCTTGACCACTTCGCTGATCCGGTTGGCAGCTTCCGCGAGCCCCTCGATCTTGCGGTTCGTCGACTGGGCCTGTTCCACGGCGTGGGAGGCAATCTCGGTGGACTGGGTCATCTGGCGGGAAATTTCACCGACCGATGCCATCAGTTCTTCAGCTGCGGACGCAACCGTTTCCACGTTCGACGACGCTTCCTCGGAAGCGGCAGCCACTGCCGTGCTCTTCTCGCTGGTGTCGTCGGCTCCCGCCGTCAGCGTCATCGATGCCGCGTTGAGGTCCTGCACCTGGTGCATCACCGTCTGGGTCAGCTCTGAGATCTGGCGGTCGAAATCCTGCGACAGCTCGCTGATCCGGCCTGCACGCTCCAGCTGCTGACGCTGCGCTTCTTCCTGCTCGGCGGCCAGTGCCTCGGCCTGCTGGGCCTTGTCGCGGAAGACTTCCAGCGCCTTGCTGATCTCGCCGATTTCGTCCTGGCGGTCGGTATCGTGGATCGGCTCGTCGTAACGGCGATCGATGAGCGCCTGGATGCTGCGCACGGCGCGCTCCAGCGGACGGCGAACAATCGTGTTACCGACAAGATAGATGGAAAGAGCCACGACGATGAGCAACACGACACCCACGCCGACGATCATGGTCGTGATCGAAGACGAAGCCGCATTGAGGGTCGCCAGCGGCACGTTGACCACCACGGCAAGCTTGGCATCGGTACCGGTCACATGCACCGGCATGACGATGCGGTGCACTTCCGTGCCGAGCGTGTTGGAATATCCGTCATAGGCAAATGGTTCGCCGTTCTTGACCGCCGCCAGAAGCTTGTCCTGCACGGCAAGGTCGGCTTCGGACTGGCCTTCCATCCATGGCTTGCCGAGAACGGCCGGGTCGGCGTGGGCAATCCAGACGCCGTTTTGCGACAGGAGGTGAACCGATCCCGTGTCCAGTGGCCGTTGCTGGCCAAGCACTTCGGACAGCGGGGTCAGAAGGATGTCGCCACCGGCAGCACCAATCACCTTGGACCCGTCTCGGATCGGCGAGGAGAACGACACACCGGTTACGGTCTTGCCATCGGCTTCCCAGCTGTAGGGTTCCGTCATGTAGTCCTTGCCGGACACATAGGCACCATTGAACCAGAGGTCGCTGGTTGCACTCAGATCACCGACGGCGATCTTCTCGATGGGCCGGTAGGCCAGCGTCCCATCCGCCTTGCGGAAGTAATAGGGCTGCCATTCGCCGTCTTCGGCCCATTTCTCGTCGCCCTTGAACTCGGCATCCTTGCCGTCGAGCTCGTCTCCGGCAACCACGCCCCAGGTGCCCGAAAGGTCCTTGTTGGTCAGCGTCAGGTTTTCAACGACGGCGTTCCAGGCTTCACGGTCGACCGATCCGGCCTTCTTCATGCCGCCGAGGGAACTTGCCAAGGTCTGTGCGGATTTCAGGCCGTTTTCAAGGCCGCGCTGGACGAATTGCGCCTGCTCGCGTGCCACTGTCTCGGCTTCGGACCGGGCAAGATCTCCCGTAATGCGGGACGCTTCCCATCCGATAAAACTGATGCCGACCACAAGGGCAACCGTCAGGGTCGCCGCACTGGCCCCAATGAGCTTTGTTGTGACCTTCGCTCTTCTAAACACCGGCAATCTCCGCGAATCGCAAGAAAACGGCAGGCGAATACCTGCCAAAGCTTGCTGCAGACTACCCATTGGGCGTTAACAAGGTCTTCAGTGGGAGGGTTTTTCTTAATGATCCCTGTCATTTTTGACAGTAATTTTGGATCGTTAGCTTGCTAATGTTTTACAAGCTCAGATGAAGTGCCGGTTCGAATAAAAACCGGCACTTCAATTCATCGGCGAATACCCGAAATCAGTGCCGGAAATGACGCATGCCGGTCATGACCATGGCAAGACCAGCGTCGTCGGCTGCCGCAATCACGTCGTCATCGCGCATGGAGCCACCCGGCTGGATAACGGCGGTTGCTCCGGCTTCGGCGGCAGACAGAAGACCATCGGCAAACGGGAAGAACGCATCGGAGGCGACCACGCATCCCTTCGTCAGCGGTTCGGAAAGACCGGCGGCCTCGGTCGCGTCCAGAGCCTTGCGGGCAGCGATGCGTGCGGAATCCACCCGGCTCATCTGACCGGCCCCGACACCAACGGTCGCACCGTCCTTGGCATAGACGATGGCATTGGACTTCACGTGCTTGGCAACCCGGAAGGCGAATTTCAGATCGGCCAGTTCCTGCTCGCTCGGCGCGCGCTTGGTAACGACCTTGAGGTCAAGGTCGTCGACCACACCGTTGTCGCGTGACTGGACCAGGAGACCGCCGGCAACGGACTTGACGAAGAGACCCTTGGCGCGTGCATCGGCGAGGCCGCCGGTGACCAGAAGGCGCAGGTTCTTCTTCGCCGCGATGATTTCGCGTGCCGCGTCGTCCGCATCCGGCGCGATGATCACTTCCGTGAAGATCTTGACGATTTCCTCGGCCGCAGCGGCATCCAGTGTCTGGTTCAGGGCGACGATGCCGCCGAAGGCTGAAACCGGATCGCAGCGCAGGGCCAGCTCGTAGGCTTCCTTCAGGCTTGCGCCTTCGGCCACACCGCACGGGTTTGCGTGCTTGATGATGGCAACAGCACTGGTGCGGGCCGGATCGAACTCGCTCACCAGCTCAAACGCGGCATCGGTGTCGTTGATGTTGTTGTAGGACAGGGTCTTGCCCTGAAGCTGCCTGGCCGTGGCAACACCCGGGCGCTGCTCACCGGTGGTGTAGAAACCGGCCGTCTGATGCGGGTTTTCGCCATAGCGCATGACTTCGGCAAGCGAACCGCCAACCGCACGATGGGCGGGCGTTGCTTCGTCCAGCTGATCCGCCATCCAGTTGGAGACGGCGGCATCATAGGCAGCCGTGCGGGCAAAGGCCTTTTGCGCCAGCTTCTTGCGCAGGGCCAGCGGGGCCTTGCCGCCGTTGGCATCAAGCTCGGAAATCACTGCATCGTAGTCGGCCGGGTCGGTGACCACGGTAACATAGGCATGGTTCTTGGCGGCCGCACGGGTCATTGCCGGTCCACCAATGTCGATGTTCTCGATGCCGGTGGCGTAGTCGGCGCCGGAGGCGACAACGTCCTCGAACGGATAGAGATTGCCGCAGAAGAGATCGATGCCGACGATGTCATGCTCGCTCATCGCCTTCTGGTGGTCGGCATCATCGCGGATCGACAGCAGACCGCCGTGCACCTTCGGATGCAGCGTCTTCACGCGGCCGTCCATGATTTCCGGAAAGCCCGTAACTTCCGAAATGTCCAGAACCGCAAGCCCGGCTTCCTTCAACGCCTTGTAGGAACCGCCGGTGGAGACCAGCTCGACACCGCGCTCGGACAGCGCTTTTGCAAAGTCGACAAGACCGGTCTTGTCGAAGACGGACAGAAGGGCGCGCTTGACGGGAACCAGCTCGGGAACGGGTACGGCTTTGGACACAATGGCCATGAATTTGCCTCGCAATTGGGGACGGTCCGGGAGTTGCCGTCGCCCTATCACGTCTTCAGCAAAAGCGGAAGGTCTCTATTCTTCCAGCGGGAGTTCGTCCGGCTCGTCAAAATCGCTGGTGCCGCGCCGGCTGAGTTTGGCCGTCGCCGTCTTGCGGAACTGCCACCCCACGGAGGGGGCCTCGAGCACGGCACCGGAGATCACGATCTGCTCGGTCTTGCGGTGGCCGTAGACATCCGAAAGATAGATGCTTTCTTCCAGCATGACCTCGGTCCCGGGCGCTTCGAATTCCCAGGCTTCGCCGTCCCGGCACACCAGGAGCACCGCTGATCCGCCGCGGATGAGCGAGCTGCGCAGGCCCGGATGCAGGTGAAAGCGGATTGCGTAGCGGTTTTCGCTGTCCACAGGGCCGATTGCCGAAAACGTGTCGATGCCGTCCAGCACCGTGCCGTCGCCTGCAAGGCGAATGTCACGCTCATGCAGGACATGGAACTCGCTGGCATAACCATCATGCGAGGCCGTGATCCGGCTGCCGGCGGCATCGTCTTCCCGTTCAACCGGCACCCTGACCGGACCGGACAGGATGGGTGCGCCCAGAATATGCCCGAACGGCCGGTTCGACAGGAACCGGCAGGAGGACGTATCCTCGATCACCGCCGTGGAGTGGGCAGGCGTCGAGCGGCTGACCCGGCGCCAGGCCGGATTGGACTTGGGCGAGACGCCGCAATTGACCACGATCCGGTTGTTGCCGGAGGAGAATTCGAACGAAAGACAGCCTGCATGAGCATCGCCGGAAACGCCGATGGCCGGGGCAGGGCCGGTGTCGATCAGGACAACGGAATTACCACCGGTTAAGCGCTGATAGCCGGAATGCGGCGCATTCTGCGGTGGGGCGCCCCGTGCATCGTCATAGGCAAGGATGGTGGCGACAAGGTCGCTCGGCGTCGAGCCCATGCCGTTGAAATGGGCGAGGGCCCCGTCGCCATGACGGAAGAAGCGCAGCAGTGGCATCATCCGGTCCACCGACTGCACCATCGCCGGCGGAACCTCCAGCCCTTGCGCTACGAAGGCCTGACGAACCGGCAGCAGGTCCGCGAGAATGTCGATCAGCGCTTTCGGGTTGCGCGAGATATGGCCGCCATCGGGCAGGATCTGGCGTGTCAGCTCCTGATCGAGACGCCGGATGCTCTGGCGTGCAAAGCGGCCCTGTCCGGCCATGGAAATACAGGCGGATGCCATGGCGAGGGCGGCATGCAGGCGCTCGACGCCGTCTTCCGTTTCATTGATGGTCTGGCGCAGGTAACGCACCTGGCGGGCCAGCGACCGCACGAAACTGCGGTAGAACTCGTGATCGCCGTCCTGAAGAATGAAGGGCGAATGCGCCAGCCAGGACAGAATGCGGCGGGTCACGACCGACGCTTCCCAGCCGATGTCGTGCCAACGACCACAGAACTTGATCCAGTCCTCCACCAGCGCCCGGGCATTTTGCCGGGAAATCTGGCTGTCGGCGGCGCGGAGGTCCCGCATCCAGCCGAAGCTGTGAAGCTCACGCTGCCAGTCTTCGTGAACGGCCTGAAGCTCGAACGGAGATCTGCCTTGCGTCTCCACCAGATGGCCGGAGAACAGGAACCGGCCGCCGTAGATATCGGCAGCATTGGTCGCGTCGGCAGTGCGCAGATCCTGCGGCGCGATGAGCAGGCGCGCAGGCACAGCCGAAAACGGCTGCATGCGGAACAATGGCCCGCCATGCATCCATTTCAAGGAGCGTTGCCAAATATGCAGGGCCACAAGCCGCCAGATGCGGCTTCTTTCACTCAGGCTTGCAGTATTCACCAAACCATCTCCAAAACTGATGGTTTCTGCGCGTTTATGGGGAATCTCCGGTGTCTAATTCAGGAAACGAACCATTAAGGTTAGCATTTCATTTAAAGAATCATTGCAAGTGAACAGTTTATTCCGCGTTAAAACCGGCGGAACCTTGCGGCAAAAAAGCCGTCCATGCCCTTGCTTACCGGATCCACGGCAGCGCTATGGCAGGGCAGACAGCGAAGATAGCCTTCATTTGTGACACATTCGGCAAGGCCGCCCACCTCTGAGGCCTCGACCGGAACCAGTTCGATTTTTCCGGCCTGGCGCTCCAGAAAACCGGCCACCTGGGCTTCGCCTTCCGCCGCTTCCAGCGAACAGGTACAATAGACGACCAACCCACCCGGCTTGACCCAGCCCATCACCCTGTCCAGCAACTCGCTCTGGATTTCCGTCAGCTTTTCAATGTCGTAAGGCTTCTTGATCCAGGGCACATCGGGGTGCCGGCGGATCGTGCCTGTCGCGCTGCAGGGCGCATCGAGCAGGATTGCATCAAAGAGCTCTTCCGGCTCAAAGGCCCGCAAATCCGCCGCAACCGTTTCAACACTCAGGCCAAGCCGCGTCATGTTTTCTTCAAGACGTTTCAGGCGCGCCTTTGAAATATCGACCGCGGTTACGCTTGCACCCACGGCCGCCAATTGTGCGGTCTTGCCGCCCGGTGCAGCGCAAAGATCGGCAACACGCAAACCCTTGACGTCACCAAGAAGCCGGGCGGGAAGCGCCGCGGCGGCATCCTGCACCCACCACTGGCCGTCGCCATAGCCCTCAAGTGCATCGACAGCGCCCTTGCGCACGAGACGGATGCTGCCCGCACCCACAATCTGGCCGTCCAGCTTCCGGGCCCATTCTTCCGGATCCGCTTTCACCGACAGATCCAGTGCCGCTTCGCTTTCGTGAGCCCGCGCGATCTCGCGCGCTGTCTCCACGCCATAGGCTGCCTGCCAGCTTTCCATCAGCCAGTCCGGCGTGTTCAGCACCGCCGGATCGAGATCACCGGTCACTTCGTCCCGCTCGCGCCCGAGCCGGCGCAACACGCCGTTGACCAGGCCCTTGTAGGGACGAGCCCGGCGGTCGAGACCGGCATGATCTACAGCAAGAGAGACGGCAGCACGGTCCGGAATGTCGAGAAACAGCATCTGGGCAATGGCCACATGCAGGATATCCAGGATCCGGCCTGTCTTTTCCGGGATCGGCCGATCAAGCAACCGATCCAGGATTTCAGCGATTTCACCCCGGTGGCGCAAGGCTGCGCCAATGATTGCGCGAACCAGCGAACGATCGTTGCCGGCCAGCGCGCGAAATCCGGAGTGGCCGGACGTGATATCCAATTCGCCATCGAGAGGCCGTTTCTTGTGAACGACATTGCCAAGAATATCGGCAGCCACCTTGCGTGCGGCAAACCCCGGCTTTTCTGCCTGTTCGGGTGCCGGTTTGCCTGAAGGCTTCTGTTTGTTGTTCGGCCGTTTGGTCAAGGATCAATCCATTCACGCGCCCGGCCCTGCTGTTACGGCCGGTATCAAAATCAAGCGCCGCAGACCGGTCTGCCGGTCGCGGCGCATCTGGTCATACTAAAGCCGGGTGGTCATCCGGCAAAGTTGTTTTTGTCAAAGAAGCTGACGTTCCGGGGGACTGTGGCCTATCCCCACGGCCCTTTTGGACGGCGAGGCGCGGAGGACGGCCCCGTCGGACCGGCGCCGCTCCACGGGCCGGCCTGCTGTGGAGCCTGGCGGGTAAACGACATGGGACCGCTTCTGCCGCCCCTGCCACCGGTGCCCAGACCTGCATCCGACAGCTTACGCAGTTCGTCAATCCGGTTCTGGGTGTTCGGGTGAGTGGAAAACAGATTGTCCATCCGCTCGCCTGACAGCGGGTTCATGATGAACATATGTGCGGTTGCCGGGTTCGCTTCCGCGTCCGGGTTATGGATGTGCTCCACCCCGCGCGAGATCTTCGCAAGTGCTGAAGCCAGCCACATGGGTTCGCCGCAGATCTGGGCGCCCATCCGGTCGGCCGCATATTCGCGCGTCCGGGAGATCGCCATCTGCACGACCATTGCCGCCAGCGGTGCCACGACCATCATCAGGATAACCCCGACGATGCCCAGCGGATTGTTGCGGTTGCCACCGAAGAAGAAGGCAAAGTTGGCCAGCATGGAAATCGCACCGGCGATTGTCGCCGTGATCGTCATGATCAGCGTGTCGTGGTTCTTCACATGGGCCAGCTCATGGGCCATCACACCGGCAATCTCCTCGGGCGTCAGCATGTCGAGCAGGCCCGTCGTTGCCGCCACGGCAGCGTTTTGCGGGTTGCGGCCGGTCGCAAAGGCATTCGGCTGCGGATTGTCGATGATGTAGACCTTGGGCATCGGCAACTCGGCATTCTGCGCCAGCTGCCGTATCATCCGGTAGAACTCCGGCGCTTCGCGCTCACCCACTTCCCTGGCATGATGCATGCGCAGGACCATCTTGTCCGCGTTCCAGTAACTGAACAGGTTCATGGCGGCTGCAATAAGCAGCGCGATCAGCATGCCCGACTGACCGCCGATCATGAAACCGATCCCCATGAACAAGGCGGTCATCCCCGCCAGAAGCATTGCCGTGCGAATGTAGTTCATCGCCGCTTGTTTCCGTTTCTGTCCTGTTTTCGACTGCTTGCAAGAAGGCGCATAATGGCCTTTGTATCCGTCCAACAGATGGGGAGTGCTGCCATTCTTGGCAAGATTACCTTATATACGCCAGACAAGACTGCAATCTGAACGACCCGAAGAGCCATGACAGAAACACCGGACAACCCGACGAGCCGCTACAGCCAGAACGAGGCTCCTTCCCTGAAAACCAATGTCGAGGAAGCTCCGAAGCGGAAATTCGAGGACTTGCCACCGGCAGCACAGCGCGCCCTGAAGGAAGCCGAAGAACGGCGCAAGGAAATCGACGCAAGACAGCAGAACATGGCCGAAGAAGTCAACGGACGTGGCGGCCTGGAACCCACCCGCTACGACGACTGGGAGATCAAGGGACTGACCTCGGATTTCTGAGGCAATGTTCAGCCGGCCGGCCTGTCGGAGACAGCTCTAACCGCGGCAGGCAATCCAGTCTGCCAACTCAGTTTGCCAACTTGCGCACTTCCGCTGCCACTGCCCTGGCGAGATCGGCCTGCGGCTCCGCATCGAAATGGACGGCATCAACCGGGCTGGCGGAAATCACCGTTCCTGTATCGAAGAAAGCTGCACCATATTCAGCAGCTTTCTCCCGGTAGCAGGCGGCCAGGCGATGGGATTCCGTGACGCTCTGTTCGCTGAACTGTGCCACGAAGGGTGTGCCTGCCAGCGGTGCCAGTGGTGGCGGTGACATCAGCAGCACCTTTGGCGCCCGGCCTTCGACATCGTCGGTTGGCCTGCGGGCAAAATCCAGGAGGCGTCCCATGGCAATCGCGATCGTTTCCGCGTTCATGCCGAAACGGGCCTGAAGGTCGTTGGTGCCGAGCATGATGATCAGAATGTCGATCGGCATATGCGTCTTGCGAACGGTGGCCAGATGCGCAAGACCGTTCTTGTCGCCCTTGACCGGATCCTCGAACACGGTTGTTCGGCCGTTGACGCCTTCTTCGGCCACATAAAACCCGTCACCCAGTTCTTTCTGCAGAAGCCGGGTCCAGCGGATGTCGTGGCCGTACCTGGATTTGTCGACCGGATTGAATCCCCAGGTGAGAGAATCGCCGAAGCAAACGACACTTATCGGATTTTTTGTTGTTTTCGACATCGTAGAACCTGTCCAGGTAGGCGCACTTTGAAAAAGGTCAGGCATATTTCATTTCTGCCGACCGCGCCGATGCCTTCAATTTCTACAGAGTCTTCGTTGACGATCAAGGACTTCCGGGCAATTCCCGCCAACCAAGGACGGAGGGGTGAAATTGTCCCTATGGACAGGTCAGATGCCCGGGCAGGCAGTGCGGGAAAATCCGCAACCATTTGCAGCATTTCCTGTGCCCTGCCCCGCTTGGTTAATAAGGGATTTACCACACCGGCTATAGGGTCTGAGCAAAGTTATGCGTAACGAGTGCCGGATCATTCATGCTTGCCAGCAAAAAAGCCTATCAGCGCGGTGTGTCCCTGCCGAGCTCCAATCCGTTTCAACGCCTTGCCGAACTCCTGAGCGGCGAGACGCCGGGGCTCGACCCGATTGTCATGACGATTGGCGAACCGCAACACGCCATTCCTGATTTTACCGCGGAAGTTCTGGCTGAAAATATGGCCGGTTTCCGCCGTTATCCACCGATCGACGGCTCGCCTGAATTCCGTTCGGCCGTCGCATCCTGGCTGGATCGCCGATACAATCTGGGTGGGTTGATCGACGCCGACCATGGTGTGCTGCCGCTGAACGGGTCCCGCGAAGGACTTTCCTTCGGCGCCATTGCCGCGCGTGATCAGCTGAACAAGGGCCTGGACCACCCTGTGGTGATTCTGCCCAACCCGTTCTACCAGACCTATGCTGCCGCAGCGCATGTCGCCGATGCGGAGGCCGTGCTGCTCGACGCGGTTGCGGGAAACAATTTTCTGCCGGATCTCGACAGCCTCGATGCGGAGCTGCTGGAAAGGACCGTCGCCTTTTATGTTGCCTCGCCCACAAATCCGGAAGGGTTTGTGGCCGATACCGCCTATTGGCAGCGCCTGATCGGTCTCGCCCGCAAGCATCGCTTCTATATTTTTGCAGATGAATGCTACTCGGAAATCTATCGCGAGACGCCGCCAATCGGCATTCTGGAAGCGGCCAGGGATCTGAATGAAGAGCAGGGCGGCGGCTTTGCCAACATCATCGTCCTCAATTCTCTGTCCAAACGCTCCAACCTGGCGGGTCTGCGCTGCGGCTTTGCGGCAGGCGATCCCGAGTTCCTGAAAAAATGGGCGAAGTTCAGAGGCCTTGCCGCACCGCAGGTGCCGCTGCCGGCACAGGCAGTTGCCGTCCGGGCCTATCAGGACGAATCCCACGTCATTGAAAACCGCAGGCTCTACAACGAAAAATTCGAAGCTGCCGAAAAACACCTCGGCCCGATCCTTGGGCCGGTCACGCCTGACGCCGGGTTCTTCCTGTGGCTGGATATCAGCCGCTGGGGCGACGCCGTTGCGGTCACGAAGGCACTCTGGACCGAAATCGGGCTCAAGGTGCTGCCGGGCAGCTACCTTGCCTCGGACCAGTCGGACGGCAGCAATCCGGGGCGGAACTATATTCGCATCAGCCTGACGGCTCCTCTTGAGCAGACAGAGATCGCTCTGGAGCGTCTGGCAAAATGGTTGGGGGACAAGGCATGAGGCGGGCCAGCGCAGTTCGCGGCAACGGCCGCAGATCTTCGGTTGACCTTCTGGACACCGAGAGCCCACTGAAGCGGTTCATCCGGCGCAATCTTGTCGGGGCCGCGGGCCTCGGTATCATTGCGCTGGCGGCAATGCTCGCGGCAAGCCTTGCCACCTGGTCCGTCAGCGACCCGAGCTTCAATCATGCCACCGGTGGCCAGGTGCGCAACGCCCTGGGAACACCGGGCGCTGTTCTTGCAGACATTCTGATGCAGACCATCGGCCTGGCGACGGCCGTCTTCCTGATTCCTCTGGTTCTGTGGGGCTGGCGGCTTCTGACCGGCCACGCGCTTGGCATCGGCCGCAAGCGCCTGGTCTACTGGCTGATCGGCACAAGCCTTGCCGCAGGAGCCCTGGCGTCGCTGCCGGTTCCCGAAAGCTGGCCGCTGCCGACCGGTCTCGGCGGCTTTTTCGGCGACACCGTTCACCATTTGCCTGCGCTCGTTACCGACAACATGACAAGCGGCGCCGCCACGATCGTCGGCGTGCTTGGTCTTGGCGTACCGGCTATCCTGTGCCTGCTGGCAGCTGCCGGTTGGCTGGGCAGCATCGGCGCTCCGTCCGAACGGATCGAGCCTGTGGCCGGCCCTGTCGGTCACGGCAAGGCCGCCGAGCATGAACTCGACTTTGACGACGACGATGGCGAGTCCCGCATCGGTATCTTCATGAGTGCCTTCGTCGGCCAGATGGAGCATTTCGGTCTTCAGGCTGCCGCACAGGTGCGCCGGTTGACCGGGCTGAAGCGGAGCCAGGCCCAGGACGAAGAAGAATACTGGGACGAGGATGAGGACGACACCGACTACGAACCGGAAGACACCCGCCAGGGTAGCCGCCTGAAGGCATTCCGCAAGGCCCTCGCCGGCCGGCTGATGCCGCAAGATGACGACGGCCTGGACGACTTCTACCAGCGTGGCCGTCATGCGGACGACGGAGACGAACCCTACGCGGAAGAATACTACGACGAGGAAGGCGACACCTTCGAGCCGGACGATCTGATGATCGACAAGGGCCCCGTCAACGGTCGTCCTGCGGTCCCGGTCGGCATTGCCGCGCCGGAGGCTCAGCAGGCACCTGCGCAACCGGCAACGAACGGCCGTGTCATCCCGCAGGCACCGCGTCCAAAGCAAAGCAAGCGTGCGATCGAGGAAGCCCAGCCATCCTTCCTCGGAGCCCCGGAAGAGTACGAATTGCCTCCGCTGCGGCTGCTGGCCGAGCCGAAAGTGGCCGGCAAGGTGCCGGGCCTGTCCGCCGATGCGCTGGAACAGAATGCCCGCATCCTGGAAGGCGTGCTTGAGGATTTCGGCGTTCGCGGCGAAATCATCGAGGTTCGACCCGGTCCGGTCGTGACCCTGTACGAACTGGAACCGGCACCTGGCATCAAGTCCTCGCGTGTCATCGGTCTTGCGGACGACATCGCCCGCTCGATGAGCGCGATTTCCGCCCGTGTGGCGGTGATCCCGGGCAAGAATGCCATCGGTATCGAACTGCCGAATGCCCGTCGCGAGACGGTTTACCTGCGTGAACTGCTGGCCGCCCAGGACTTCGAAAAGTCCAAGGCCAAGCTGGCGCTGGCCCTGGGCAAGACCATCAACGGCGAAAGCGTTGTCGCGGATCTGGCCCGCATGCCTCACCTGCTTGTGGCCGGTACCACCGGCTCGGGCAAGTCGGTCTCGATCAACACCATGATCCTGTCGCTGCTCTACCGGCTGATGCCCGAGCAGTGCAAGATGATCATGATCGACCCCAAGATGCTGGAACTGTCGATCTACGACGGCATTCCGCATCTGCTGACACCGGTTGTGACCGATCCGAAGAAAGCCGTCGTCGCCTTGAAGTGGACCGTCCGCGAGATGGAAGACCGCTACAAGAAGATGTCCAAGATGGGCGTCCGCAACATCGACGGCTACAACACCCGCATCAAGCAGGCGCTGGAAAAGAACGAAACATTCACCCGCACCGTTCAAACCGGCTTCGACCGCGACACCGGCCAGCCGATCTACGAAGAAGAGCAGCTGCCGCTCGAGGCGATGCCGTATATCGTCGTCATCGTCGACGAGATGGCCGACCTGATGATGGTGGCCGGCAAGGACATCGAAGGTGCTATCCAGCGGCTGGCTCAGATGGCCCGTGCCGCCGGCATTCACCTGATCATGGCCACGCAGCGGCCGTCGGTGGATGTCATTACCGGCACCATCAAGGCCAACTTCCCGACCCGTATCTCCTTCCAGGTGACGTCGAAGATCGACAGCCGCACCATCCTGGGTGAAATGGGCGCCGAACAGCTTCTGGGCATGGGCGACATGCTCTACATGGCCGGCGGCGGGCGCATCCAGCGTGTGCACGGGCCGTTCGTCTCCGACGACGAGGTCGAGGATATCGTCAAGCACCTGAAGGTTCAGGGCACGCCGCAATATCTGGAAGCCGTGACCGAGGAAGATGACGAGGCCGAAAGCCCCTACGACGGTGGCGGCGGACTTGCCGGCGGCGACGAGGGCAACGATCTGTACGACAAGGCGGTCGCCATCGTGCTGCGCGACAAGAAGGCGTCGACCTCCTATGTGCAGCGGCGCCTTTCGATCGGCTACAACCGTGCTGCTTCGCTGATTGAGCGGATGGAAAACGAAGGTCTGATCAGCGCCGCCAACCATGCCGGAAAACGCGAAATTCTCGTGCAGAACGGCGTGGAAGAAGATTTTTGATGGTAAACTGCCAAAGCTTTGCCACACACGCTCCCTAGCTAGGGGGAAACGTGTCACACAGAGAACGATTTAGGACATTGCATCATGCTGAAACGCTTCGCTTCCCGCCTGATCAAACCTATGCTGGCAGCTGGCATTGCTGCGGCTCTGTCCCTGTCGGCACTGCTGCCCGCCGCGGCGCTGACCGAGCAGGAACAAAATGCCCTCAGGGATCTCAACTCCTATTTCAACTCGGTGAAGACCATGCATGGCGACTTCATCCAGTTCGGTCCTGACGGAAACCAGTCCGACGGCAAGTTCTACATGGCCCGCCCGGGCAAGGTGCGCTTCTACTACAACAAGCCTTCCGTGCTCGACATTGTGGCCGACGGCAAGTCGGTGTCCGTGCGCGACCGCAAGCTGAACACCCAGGACATCTGGCCTCTTGGCCAGACGCCGCTGCGCTTCCTGCTGTCCGATGACATCGACCTGCAGAAGGACACCAACGTCACCAACGTTCTGGTGGAAGAAGACCTGATCACCGTCACGATCCTGGACAAGACCAAGTTCAACTCCGGTACGCTGACGCTGATCTTCGATGCCAAGGACTACGCATTGAAGCAGTGGACCGTTACCGACCAGCAGGGCTACGACACCTCCGTTGCGGTCTATAATGTTGTGTCCAACGGCCCGACCAATCCGGACCTTTTCAAGATCGATTATCTGGCCAACGCCCGCCAGAAAAACAACTGACAGCCCGGCTGGCCCCAGCATGACGGAAACGGCCGGCCGGCGCGCACTCGTCTTTGACCTGCTTGAGGCCTATTGCGCCCGCAAAGGCTACCGCCTGACGGCGGGCGACGGCCATGGCCATGCCGGCATGGTCGAAAGCCCGTCCGGCAAGCGCTGGTTCTTCAAGGGCACAAGGTTCGACCTCAACACGCTCGGCGCAGCGGAAATCGCCACCGACAAGGCCTATGCCGCGTCCTTTCTGAAGGCCGCGGACCTGACAGTGCCGGACGGACTTCTGGTTTTCGCACACGACATCCGCACGAGCCGAACTGCGCCGCAAGACCTTCTGGATTTTGCCGGGAACCAGGGGTTCCCGCTTTACGTCAAACCGAACTGTGGCCGGGAAGGGCGGGACGTAGTGCGGGTCGACACCAGTCACACCCTTCAAACGGCCCTGCAAACCCTCGCCAAGAGCAACGACCAGCTGCTGGTGCAACCGGAAATCCGCGGACAGGAACTGAGAATTATCGTTCTGGACGACGATGTGCTGTGCGCCATCGAACGCCATCCGCCTCAGATCACGGGCGACGGTCATCGCAGCATTGCCGAGATCATCGGCGCCGATCCGCGCTTCGACGCTGCCGACCCCCGCCTCGTCCTCGAACTGCAGCAACAAGGGCTGATGCCGGAAACGGTCCCCGCGCCGGGCCAGACGGTCACGCTTCTGCCCGTGGTCAATCTGTCCGCGGGCGGCACGGCCAGAATTGTCACCGGCTCGCTCGCCCCGGACCTTGCAGCCCTTGCCCGCGAGGCCGCACAGACCCTGTCTCTGCGTTATGCCGCCGTTGACCTGATCTTGCCAACTGCGGCCAACGCAGAACCTGTTGTTCTGGAAGTCAACGCCGCGCCAGGTCTCGGCAACCTCGCCCGGCAGGGGTCTGAAGAGACCGCAGTGGTGAAGCATATCTACGAGCGTGTGTTCGAAGCGACATTCGCCGAATAGATCCCGCTGACCTCGGGAGCCCTGCGCGTCTAATCGCCTGGGAAGGCTGCGCCAAAGCAGGCTGCCGACAAAACTTGACCTTGGCGGGTGGGTTTTCAGATCCTACATGGAGCTCCAACGGAGATATCCATGCAGCATTTTTCCCTTCTCGATCTGTCCCCTGTGCCGGAAGGCCAGACAGCGGCCGCGGCTCTGGCAAACACGGTCGATCTGGCGCGGTCCGCGGAACAGGCAGGCTACCATCGCTACTGGCTGGCCGAGCATCACAACATGCCGGGCATCGCCAGCGCCGCAACATCGCTTGTCATCGGCCAGGTGGCGGCAGCAACCTCCACCATGCGCGTCGGCGCGGGCGGTATCATGCTGCCCAACCACTCGCCGCTGATCATCGCCGAGCAATTCGGCACGCTGGCAACGCTTTACCCGGGCCGGATCGACCTGGGCCTGGGCCGCGCACCGGGCACGGACATGGCGACGGCCAGGGCCCTGCGTCGCCACATGGCCGGTGAGGACAGTTTTCCGCAGGATGTCCAGGAGCTGATGAGCTATTTCAGACCCGCTTCTGAAACCAGCAGGGTGCGCGCGATCCCGGGCGAAGGCACGCAGGTACCGATCTGGATCCTTGGCTCGAGCCTTTACGGGGCGCAACTCGCGGCGGCCTTCGGGCTGCCCTATGCCTTTGCCTCTCATTTCGCACCGGACATGCTGGAAGAAGCGCTGGAGATCTACCGGGCAACCTTCCAGCCGTCACCGCAGCTCGCCAGACCGCATGTGATGGTGGCAGCTGGCGTATTTGCTGCCGACACCGACGAAGACGCAGATTACCTGCGCTCTTCCCAGTTGCTCGCTTTCGCCCGGTTGCGCATGGGCAACCCCGGTAAACTGCCCCTGCCGGTGGAAAATGTCCCCGCCGAAATTCCGCCCGCCGTTCTGGCGCAGGTCGAACACGCCCTGTCCTGCTCGGCAACGGGATCTCCGGCGACGATCCGCGACCAACTATCGGCAATCATCACCCGCTACCAGCCCGACGAACTGATGATCACCGGCATGATCCATGATCACGGCGCCCGCGTGAAATCCTTCCAGCTCGCGGCCGACGTCCTGAAGGATCTCGTAACAGCTTAGTCAACCATCAAAGGCGCTTCGACAAATCTGGGCGGTTTCTTCCAGCCAGTCTTGCCGCTGGGGATAGGAGCTGCCCACAACGGGCCTGAAGACGTGGCGCTCGTAATCCAGAGCGCCACAATACGGCAGCACGCACCGGCCCCAGATCAGCTCCAGCGGGTCTCCAAGATCAAGTCGCTCTCGCTCCGCCTCGGTGTCGGACGTGTTGAAGATGACGGCCTTGCGGATCGACAGCAGTCCTTCCGGCAGACCGTCGGCAGTCTGCAGCCGATAGGCAACGCCCGGCACCAGCACACGGTCCATCCAGCCTGCAAGGATCGCCGGCGGTTTGCCCCACCAGTTCGGATGGACGACCAGCAGACCATCGGCGTTCGAAATACCTTCCCTGTGCCGCGCAACAACGGCATCCTCTGAACGGGACAGCACTTCTTCCAGGGTATCGCCGATCGAGTAGGCTTCCTCTGCTGTCAGACAGGGATCGAACTCTTCGGCGTAAAGATCGTGGTGATCTATCTGGTGCCCCTCGGCCTCCAGAGCATCACGCGCCTGTTTCGACAGCGCATGGCAGAAGCTGTTGTCCCTGGGGTGCGCCAGAAGGGAAAAGATGCGCAACGGCCTGTTTCCTTGATGCAAATTGAAAATACCGGCTCGCAAATGTGCCGGAGCAATTCCTGTTCCCCTGACTTCGCAATTCATTTCAGCCGTTTCAACCCTGACAAGACCATTTGCCTGGTTTGACCTTCTGGACGGCTGTCGAAGGATCGAAATCCGCGCGTAAGCATCTGCTTATGATGCCCGGCGTCAGCAGTCCGTCAATCGACCGAAGCCGAGTTTGCGGCCAATCAGGACGAAGACCGCAACGGTCGCAGAAACCTGATGAAGGACACAATCATGCTGAAGAAATCTCTCGCCGTACTTTGCCTCTGCCTTGCTCCGGTCGCCGCGCAGGCCATGCCCGCCGTTGGTGACATGGTCGGCACCAATCCCGAGGAGGCCACCGCGGCACTGGCCAAGGCCGGTTGCACCGTCAAGGAATTCGAAGCTGAGGACGGCAAGATCGAAGCGAAATGCACCGATGCGCAAAACAAGCTTTGGGAAGTCTACATCGACCCGAAATCCGGCAAGGTCACCAACGTCAAGAACGAAGACTGATCATGGGTGCCTCAAACACCCCGCAATCGAACGAGGGGGCGCAAAGCCCCCCCGAATTGTGGGATCCGCTGGTGCGTATCAGCCATTGGCTGATCGCAGTCGCGGTGATTGCCAACGGCCTCCTCAACAAGGCGGGCGGCACCATTCACATCTGGATTGGCTGGGGTGTTCTTGCCCTGCTTGCGCTCCGTTTTGTCTGGGGATTTCTCGGACCGGCGGAAGCCAGGTTCTCCGCCTTTCCACCTGATCCGCGCGCTGCGGTGTCTCACCTGATCGATCTCGTTCGCGGTAGCCCGCGCCACTACCGCTCCCATAATCCCGCCGGAGCGATCATGGTCTATGCGCTCTGGGCCTGCCTTGTGGTGGTAACCGGAACCGGCCTTTACATGACCGGCGCCAAGAGCCCCATCACGATTGCCGAGGAAAAGGCGGCAGTTGCTGCTGGAGACTGGTCGGTGCTCGTCAAGGACGACGATGATGAAAAGGGCGAAGACAGCAAGGTGCTGGGGGAAGCTGCAAAGGAAGTTCATGAAATCGCAGCCAACCTGATGCTGGTGCTGGCCCTGATCCATGTCGCAGGTGTCGCAGTTGAAAGTCGCGCGACGAGGCGTAATCTGGTCCGACCCATGCTGGTTGGCCGGATCAAGGACAAATGACTTTTACAGGGATCAACCTTCGACAGGGGCGGCGGGAGACGACCGCCCTTGCCGCGTTCATGCTGTTGCAGTCCGTTGCCGCGATCTTCTTTGTCGGCGATGCCTTTACCGATCTTGTGACCGACGTCGGCAGCCCGCATTCCATTTTCGAATTCTTTGTCGCCTTCGTGTTGATCGTCGGCATTTTTCTGGCCGGCTGGCAGTTGCGGCTCACCCTGGAAAGACTGCGCAATCAGGAGCGCGCCCTTGGAGCCGCCCGTGGCGATCTTGCCCGGATCATTGACGCCCAGTTTGCCGAATGGGGCCTGACGCCTGCCGAAAGCGATGTCGGCCTCCTGGCCCTGAAAGGCCTGGATCTTTCCGAAATCGCCCAGCTGCGGGGCGCGGCACAGGGAACCGTGCGCGCCCAATTGACCAGGATCTACGCAAAGGCCGGTGTTTCGGGCCGTCACCAGTTCGCGGCCTGGTTCGTTGAGGACCTGCTTCAGGACGGCATTGCGGATAGGGCCACGGTATCCGCTGAGGCCTGAAACTGTTTGGCGACACCAGAACCCGAACATATCCCGGGCAAATCCCGGATAAATCCCGAATACGACCACTCCGTGCATTAGGCGTAAGTACTATCACAGCTTGGCTCATGGCCGTGTTGCGCCTACTCTGCCAGAGGAACTCACCGAGCGTGTTCAAGGGAGACGGGGATCATGTCTTTTCGACATCTGCTTGCAGGCTTGCCCATCGCACTTCTCATGACGTGCACAACGTCCATGGCGCAAGAGTCAAAACCACCAAACATATTGGTCATTTGGGGCGACGATGTCGGTTGGCAGAATGTTTCCGCCTACGGCATGGGCACCATGGGTTACACCACACCCAACATCGACCGCCTGGCGAATGAAGGCCTCCGCTTCACCGATCACTACGCCCAGCCGAGCTGCACCGCAGGCCGTGCGGCCTTTCTGACCGGCCAGTACCCGATCAGGTCCGGCATGACCACCGTGGGTCAGCCCGGGTCGTCGCTCGGTCTGAAAGCAGAATCGCCAACGCTTGCGGAAGAGCTGAAACAGATCGGCTACCGCACGGGACATTTCGGCAAGAACCATCTGGGTGACCGGAACGAGCACCTGCCCACCGTCCATGGCTTCGACGAATTCTTCGGCAATCTCTATCATCTCAATACGCAGGAAGAAGCCGAACAGCGCGACTACCAGCGGTTCGGCGAAGCCTTTTCCGGCAGCCTAGAGGAATACGAGAAGCAGTTCGGAACACGGGGCGTCATACACAGCTTTGCATCGGAAACCTTCGACGATACCGAACAGCCCAGGTTTGGTGTCATAGGCAAGCAGACGGTCGAGGACACCGGTCCGCTCACCCAGGAGCGGATGAAGAACTTCGACGAGGGAGAAGTCATCCCTCTGGCCAAGGACTTCATGAAAAACGCCCAGGAAGCAGGCGAACCGTTCTTCGTCTGGCTGAACACCAGCCGCATGCATCTCTATACGCGGCTGAACGACGAGTGGCGCTACGCCGCAGAAGCCTATACGACCGAAGCCGACTACCACGGCTCGGGCATGCTGCAGCACGATCATGATATCGGCCTGGTGCTGGACTGGCTCGACCAACAGGGCCTGACGGAAAACACCATTGTCTGGTATTCGACCGACAACGGCCCGGAGCATGCCTCCTGGCCTCATGGCGCTACCACCCCGTTCCGGGGCGAAAAGATGACCACCTATGAGGGCGGTGTGCGTGTCATTTCCATGGTGCGCTGGCCGAATGTGCTGGCACCCGGCCAGGTCATGAACGGAATTCAGGCGCACCAGGACATGTTCACCACCCTTGCCGCAGCTGCCGGCATTGAAGACGTGAACGCCGAAGTGATGGCCGAGAAGCAGCAGTTCATCGACGGGATCAACAATCTGGCCTACTGGAAGGGCGAACAGGCCAATTCCAATCGCACTCACATCTTTCACTATTACGAAAGCGTGCTGACGGCGATCAGGATGGGACCCTGGAAATTCCACTTCTCAACCAAGGAAGATTATTACGCCAACCTGGTTCCGCGGACCGTCCCACTGGTGTTCAACATCCGTGCGGATCCATTCGAGAGCTACGATTCAACCGATGGCTACGGGCATCTGATGCAGAAGGTATCGTGGCTTATCCAACCGATGGGCGTGCTCATGGGTCAGCATCTGCAGAGCCTTGCAGACTATCCCCCGGTCCAGGGCGGGGCGTCGTTCAACATGTCGAACATCGTCGAGGACTTCCTGTCGAAGGGGATGCAGTAGCGAACCGAACTTCTTGATCCGACAATGCGAAACGGCCCCGGAACTTTCCGGGGCCGTTGAATTTTCAGCGCTCGCTCAGAGCAACCTGAATAATGGAACCGACTGCGATCAGTAGTCGCCGAGCTTGATGTCCCGGGAGTATTCAACGCCTTCGACTTCCTTTGTCACTGCCTGGCCGCAAATGGTCGCGCCACGCGTTGCGTCGTAGGTAAGCGAAGGAGAACCGGACAGCTGCCAGCCCTTGTTGAGAGCCTGGGTAACCCGGTGGCAGAATTCGCTGTCGTCGATGCCGGTGATGAAGCGGTAGAGTTTCATGAGAGCTCTCTTGTGTGTCAGGTCCGGGCAGCGATGGCGTCGGCGATGGCGATCACCCGCTTGCCCATGTCCGCATGTAGCCTTTCAACCATCTTGCCGTCCACCTGGATTGCGCCCTTGCCCGCATTTTCAGGCTCATCGAACAGAGAATTGATCTTGCGTGCCCAGGCAACTTCCTCTTCCGACGGACTGAAGGCTGCGTGGCAGGGGGCGATCTGTTTCGGGTGGATCAGCGTCTTGCCGTCCATGCCCATGTCGACACCCTGGGCGCATTCGGCGGCGAAACCTTCCTCGTCCTGAAACGCATTGTAGACACCGTCCAGAATGTCGATGCCGCCGGCGCGCGCTGCCGCAACGCAGGTCATCAGCCAGGGCGTCATGGCAGCCCGGCCGGGTGTGAGGCGTGCCCTTGTTTCCTTGGCCAGATCATTGGTGCCCATCACGAAACAGGACAGCCGCACAGCCGGATCCTGACCACAGGCGCCGATGGCGGCGGCATTCAGCATGGCGAGCGGCGTTTCCATCATGGCCCAGAGTTTCAGGTCCGCGGACGCCCCCAGAAGCGATAGCTTGTGAGCAACCATCTGCAGGTCGGCCGGGCCGTTGACCTTGGGCACCAGAATGGCATCCGGATTGGCCTTCACCGCTGCCGCCAGATCGTCTTCGCCCCAAGGCGTCTCCAGCCCGTTGATGCGGATCACCACCTCGCGATTTCCATAGGGACGAGCCGAAACGGCTTCGACGATCTGGGTGCGCGCCATGTCCTTGGCATCGGGAGCAACCGCGTCTTCAAGGTCCAGCAGCAGGCAGTCCACATCCAGCGTTGCCGCCTTTTCCAGCGCCCGGGCGTTGGAGCCGGGCATATAGAGAGCGGAACGGCGGGGTCTTGGCTGTGTTGTCATGGGTCGATCCTGCAAGTCGGGAAAACGGATTTCCGGTTAACCTAGGGTGTGGACTCAAAAATGAAGACGAAATGGCATGAGAAATGGCGAAACCGCGTTAGGAAGGGTGCGCGGAGCGGGCTTTCTGCCCGGTCAAGCACGCTGACGACACGCGGTGAAGCCATTTTCATGTCCTTCGGATTTGACCGGATTGGTCCTCCTCAGCGTTGCGAAAGCTTGAAAATGAACCACATTTCCTGCGCCTCCGCGCCTTGAGGAAGACCAATCCGCCTCAAACCATTTCATCTTCATTTTTGAGTCCACACCCTAGTGGATCGCGGCGGCCAGGGGAATTCGCCGAAGGGGGAACGGCCGCGTTCGTGCACCGGGGTACCGCCAAACGCAGTCGCTGCCGCCGATCACGGGAGTTCGTCTGCCTACATGCTCACCGACGCTTTCTGTCGGCGTTTGAAGATCATGTCCTTTGCGGCAATCACCGCCCCCAGCGTAATCGCCACACAGGCGATGCCAACGGCAGGTGTCAGCGCCCCGAAGCCAAAGGCAATCAGCAACAGGGTGGACAGGAGCGGCGCCGAATAGGCCGCTGCGCCCAGCACCTGGATGTCGCCATGCTTGACGCCGACATCCCAGGTGAAAAATGCAAGTCCGACCGGAAAGGCGGCAAGAGCCAGCACCGATGCCCATTCCAGCGACGATGCAGGCAGGATCGTTTCCTCCAGCGCCAGATGGCAGATACCCGAAAGGATTGCGGTCATCAGACAGAACCCTGCAACGGCTTCGGTCGGCACCGCACCCAGTCTGCGCGACAGCACGGAATAGCTGGACCAGAACAGACACGAGGCCACCGCCGCCCCATAACCGAGCATCGAGCCGGAGGAAAAACCGACACCTTCCCCGCCGGTGATCAGAAGCACTGCACCGGCCAGGCCCAGAACCGTTCCAATGACATGATGCAGACGCAGCCGTTCCCCCGGTAACAGGGCGGAAAACAGCACGATCAGGAGCGGCCAGGTGTAGTTGATCAGATTTGCTTCCACAGGCGGCGCGTTGCGGATGGCAGTGAAATAGAAAAAATGAAAGCCGAACAGGCCGAACGTGCCGAATGCCCAAACGCCAAGCGGCTGCCTGAGCAACCGGGTTCTGCCTGTCGCGATCAGCCAGATCAACGCCATGATGCCGGAGAAGCCGAAACAGAGCGTGTTCAACAGGAACGGAGGCACATTGCCGGAACCGGCACCAAACAGGCCGAGGGTTGCCCACATCAGCACAGCTGTAAGTCCGATCAGCGTCGCCCTCAACTTTTGCTTGTCCGCCATTTCCTGTTCCCGTCTCTTCCGTGCATCGCTCATGGCACGAAATCGCCGCAAGCGAAAGGCCGCAGACCCCGGACAGGGCCTGCGTAGCCGACCGTCAGCAGTGCCGCAGCCATTAATTGATCGAAGTTCTTGATCAGCGAACCCGTTTCGGGACATGGTGGGCCAAAGTCACACTCTTAATCGATTTGCTTTCCGGGGAAATCATGACGACAACGCAAATCAGGGCCCTTCGGCTGGATGATGCTCATAAGCTTGCGCCGCTTATTGCCGAAAATGCTCAGGCGCTGCGGCGCGGTGCACCGCGTCGTCCCGACGCCTATTACGCCGAACGCATTCTGTCGGACAAGACGGCCGAGGTTCTGGGAGCTTTCGAAGGCGACAAGCTGGTCGGCTTCGCAGTTTTCTTCGACCTGCCGGAACTCATTACGGGTCTCAGGATCGGCCAGATGGATGACATCTATGTCCATCCCGATCACCGCAACAAGGGCACCGGCCGCAAGATGATCGAAACCCTGGTCAGCGAAGGCCAGAGCCGCGGATGGCTGCATTTGCGCTGGCTCGTACCGGGCAAGAACACCCCGGCGGTTGCGCTCTACGAAAAGATCGCTGAACCCGATCATCGCAAGAGCTACCTGATCCCGATCGACCGCATCGCCGGCGACTGACCGGGCTTCGCCTTCAGGCAGGTTTCAGTCCGCATACCGCTGTTCAGGGTGCGGACTGAGGCCATCAAGTGATCAGGATCCCACGGGAAACAACGGCGGGATCTGGCCAAGCGGCAGAAAACCGATACGAACCACGCCGCGGTCGACCGAGACCGGCAGCGTGATGGTCCGCACACCGTCGACTTCCCTGGCGGCAGGCTCCAGGCTCTTCACCACATTCTGCAGCAGTGAAAAAGTCTGATCTTCAGGCGGGAACAACGGCTTCACGCTGTCCAGAAGCGCGTCCGGATTGCCGAGGTTCAACTCCAGTGATCCGCTCAAGGTGCCGTCACCCGAAAGCACAAGATTGCCGCTTGCCGTTGCCTTGCCAGCTCCGAGCAGTATCTCGGTAAGCACCAGTTCGACCGGCAATTCTCCGCCCTGCGCCCGCACAAGCGAAACGAGGTCTGCCCCTGCAAGCAGGGCCGTGCCGCCTTCGATACGGGCATGGCTGCGCAGGGAAATCGTCTGCTGAAGTTCCGGCAGAGATTTGAGGCTGAGGTCCTGAACCGTGACGAAACTTTCCAGTGTCGCCGCGCTTTCGGGTTGCTTGCGCAGATGGACTTCGGACTTTTCAGCCGCAAACAGCCCCCGGGCGAGGGCGGTGTCGAACGCTGCTTCCGGTTTGTCGATCACCGCATCGAACGATCCGAGCGCATTGTCGCTGAACTTCACGCTGGCGCGGGCCGTCTGCCACGTCAGGCCACCCTCGAGGCCGTTCACCGGCACCGACATGGCCGCAGGCGACTTTGCCTCGAAGATCACGTGCCACGGATTATAGATCAAGGCGACGGCATTCAGCCCGCCGAGCGATGCGGCTGTTCCCCAGCGGTCGGCCGAACGCATGTCCGCGCAGGAGACCTCATAGCGGAACGGATAGCCGGCAATGGCAAGATCCGCGCAGCTCACATCCAGGCCCTGGTCCGCCATGCGGACAATTTGCCGGTCGAGTTGTTCCCGCAGCACGGATTGCCCATAGAACCAGGCGGCCGACCAGCCAGCAATCACCAGAACGACAGCTCCTGCCAGCAGGATATACCCGCGTCTGGTGGGTTTCGGCGGCTTGGTCTTGATATCGGACACTGGGAGACACTCTCTTCTGGTTCGGGCGATTTCCGGACCGGTCACACTGCCGACAAGAGCCACCTGCAAGACAGGCGCTGCCAGAGTGCCATTGAAACGACCGGTGCAGCTTGCTATCTCCGCAGCTGCGGTAACACAAGACAGGTCGATATGAGCGATTTTTGGGTCTTTGGCTACGGTTCTTTGATGTGGAACCCAGGATTTGATCACCAGCGCGCCGAACCGGCGCTGCTGCGCGGTGCACATCGCTCGCTTTGCGTCTATTCCTGGGTACATCGGGGTACGCAGCAGAGACCAGGTCTCGTGTTCGGCCTCGACAACGGCGGCGCATGCCGGGGCATCGCCTATCAGGTCTCCGGGGATATCTGGCCGCAGGTGCTGGAATATCTGCGCGCCCGGGAACAGACGACGATGGTCTACAAGGAGCACCATCATCACGTCGAGCTCGACAGCGGCGAGAAGGTGGAAGCGCTGGTCTACATGGTCGATCATGGCCATGCCCAATATGCGGGTTCCTTGCCGCTTGAAGAGCAGCTGGAAATCGTAAGAGGCGCTGTCGGCAAGTCCGGCGCCAATCCGGACTATGTCATCAACACCGCCGCCCACCTCCAGGAAATGGGCATTCCCGATACGGGTCTTGCCTGGCTGGCCGAGCGCCTGAAAACCTGAGCCAGGCTCAGGGACGGCAGTACAGGTCTTGCAGGATGCTAACGCTCAGGGAACACCCCACCAGCGCAATGTCTGCTCGCAATGATATTTCAAGGCTTGCACCGCAGCGGCCTCGTTCCGGGTTTCCAGCGCCTCGATGACCGCCAGATGCTCGTCCATCGCCGAGGCGATCCGATCCGCAAGAAACGGCCGCGCATGCTGGATGACGGCGATCCGGATACGGTTTGCGGCATAGGCAGCCGACAGCAGCGAATTTCCAAGTCCTTCACCAAGGTACGTGTGCAGGGACAGGTCCACCTCGATCGCCTTGGGCGGCAGGCTGGCCGCAGGCCCCGTCCGCACCTCGTCGCGCATGATCTCGTGACGCCGGCGCAAGGCGTCGAGGCCCTCCAGATTTCCCTGTGATATCCGCCGGCGCGCACCTTCCTGGTCCAGCACCAGACGCACGTCCAGACATTCGCGAATGTTGTCCGGGCTAGCTTCCATCACCTGCAGGCCGCGTTTGGGCACTGTCGTCAGGAACCCCTGCGAGCTGGCGTATTTGACGGCTTCGCGCACAGGCGCGATCGGATAGTCCAGCTGGTCGACAAGCTGGGACATCGACAGGAACTGGCCATTGCGCAGCGAACCGCTGCGCAAGGCTTCGACAAGCGCCTGAAAAGCCTTGTCGTTCAGCAATTCACCCTTGTTTGCGTCCTTCATTGCAGCTCCGTCGATCCGGTCCGGATGATCGCAGGTTGTCGCCACTGGCATTTCCAAGCAAAGCCGAAAGGACCTGCTTGAAATTCCGTATAGTCTGTTACCTAACATGCTTTGTAAAATGTTAGATGCAAGCACAAACTTTTTGCAATGCACAGCCAAGAGCTTCCTGCGTCCGGGAGAACGCAAGAAGACCTGCGAATGTCCGGAAAAACACCGAAGCCGCCGGGGATGCGGCCACATGGAGGAGACTATGGCGAATTTATCTGGCAAATCGGGTCCGCGAGACGGAGGCCTCTACAACGAGGACCTGGCGCCGATCCCGGCTTCGGAGCGCAAGTGGGGCGCCTTCGAAATCTTCAACGTCTGGAACAACGATATCCAGAGCCTGTTCGGCTACACGCTGGCCGCATCGCTGTTCATCACCTATGGCCTCAACGGTTGGATGGTTTTCGCGGCAATCGTGCTGGCCGGTTTCTTCGTCATGGTGCTGGTCAATCTCACCGGCCGCCCGTCGGTAAAGCACGGCGTGCCCTATCCGGTGATCGCACGCGCCTCGATGGGCGTCTACGGCGCCCGTTTCCCGGCGCTCGTGCGAGGTATCGTCGCCATTTTCTGGTATGGCGTGCAGACCTACTTCGCCTCCACGGCAGTTGCCTTGCTGTTCAACACGCTGCTCGGCACTGAGGGCGGCGCGGAATTCCTCGGCATGACAACGGTCGGCTGGATTTCCTATCTCATCGTCTGCGTCTTCCAGGTTGCCCTGTTCATGAAAGGCATCGACTGGGTCGGCAAATTCCTGAACTGGGCAGGTCCGTTCGTCTACATCGTCATGATCGCGCTGTGCCTGGTGATCTGGTGGAAGGCCGGCAACGGCATCTTCTCGGCTCTCGGCACCATCTTCGAAGGCAGCGAAGCAACCGACCCGCGCGGTCCTGTTGCGGCCTTTGTCGCGGTGGTCGGCACGATGATCGCCTATTTCGCCGCCGTCGTGATCAACTTCGGCGACTTTTCCCGCTTCGTGTCGGATGAACGCGCCATGAAGCGCGGCAACTTCTGGGGCCTGCCGGTTTCCATGGCCTTCTTCTCCTTCATCGCCCTGTTCGTGACGGCAGGCACCGTGGTGCTGTTCGGAGAAAAACTGGTGAACCCTGCTGATATTGTCGACCGTGTCGACAACGTCCTGCTGACGCTGATCGCTGCCGTCACCTTCTTTGCGGCAACGGTCGGCATCAACCTGGTGGCAAACTTCATTCCGCCGGCCTATGACATTGCCAACCTCAACCCGGAAAAGATCTCGGCCAGGACCGGCGGCATCATCACCGCTGTCATTGCCTTCTTCATCGGCGCGCTATGGGTGTCGGTCATCTCGAACATTGGCATTGCCGCTTTCGTCGATACCCTTGGCGCCTTCCTGGCACCGCTCTACGGCATTCTGGTCGCGGACTACTACCTGGTTCGCAAGCAGAACATCGATGTCGAGGCACTGTTTTCCTCCGATCCGGACGCCCGCTACCACTACAACAACGGCTGGAACATGAAGGCGATCTTCGCCTTTGCCATCGCCGCGCTGTTCTCGGTGGCAACGGTGTGGGTTCCGGCGCTGTCGGAACTCTCCGGCTACGGCTGGGTCATCGGCGCGGTTCTGGGTGGTGTGCTGCATCTGGGCCTGATGCGCCTGCAGACGGCTGAAGCCGGCAAGGCAGCACAATAAGGCAGCCCGAGTCAGGTTCAGGCGATCATCTCGCCTGGACCCCTTCAAACTGAAAGACCGTCTCAACGCATTGGGGCGGTCTTTTTTTCAGACCGGCTGTGCCTTGCGGCGCGTGTCGACTTCTTCAAGCACCGGCGAGGGCTTGCGGGCCGTGCGGGCTTCCTCGATCAGCCGATCGCTGGCCGTCTCGATATCCGTGACCATTCTTTCGTAAAAGGCATTGGGCGCCAGGCCTGGCTCGATCGGCGGCAGAATCTCGACAATCACCGTGCCCGGATAGACCTTCCACGAGGCGCGAGGCCAGTAGAGGCCGGCGTTGTGAGCGATCGGGACAACCGGGCACTTCAGGTCGCGGTAGAGATGCGCGATACCGAACTTGTATTTCGGCTCTGCCCCGGCCGGCCGGCGGGTGCCTTCCGGAAAGATCAGGATCTGGCGCTTTTCGGCAATCGCCTCCTTGGCGGCCAGCATCATTGCCGCCAGCGCTTCGGATCGCTTGCCCCGGTTGATAGGGATCTGTTTGAACTTGGCTGTGTACCAGCCGAAAATCGGTATCCAGCGCAGTTCGCGCTTCAGGATGAAGGTCGGGCTTCTAAAGAGGGGGATCAGTGCCACTGTCTCCCAGGCGGACTGGTGCTTCATGGCGGCGATGAAACCACCGTCAGGCAGGTTTTCCCGTCCCCGGACTTCCACCTTGATGCCCGCAAAGACACGCATGAGCAGCTGCAACACCCGTGACCAGGTCGGCACCACCCACCAGCCCCAGCGCCGCGGCAGCAGCATGACTGGCGCGAACAGGATCATAAGCACGAACGTGACGAGATAGAACAGGATCTGGAAAAGGGTAGAGCGCAGAAAAACCATGGCACCATAAAGACTGGTCGTGGGTGAAGCCACCGCTCGGCCGTGGTCCGACAGCTGTCAGCGCACACCCTGCACGGTAATCCGGAGTCGGGCGAGGATATACTTCACATATTCGCGCATGAGAAGCCGCATCGTTGCCGGTTCCCTGTACCAGCTGTCCAGCTTCAGGTCCTTGGAAAAGACCGGATAAGCAATCAGGGCGACATTCGGCAGGGCGCCGGCAAGTTCCACCTTGGCACGCGGCAGATGGTAGGCACTGGTCACGACCAGCAGGGACGAGAACCCGTTCTTCTTGACCCAGTTGGCGGTTTCCACCGCATTGCCCGCTGTATTGAGCGCGACCCGGTCAAGATCGACACTGTTTTTTTCCAGCGGCATGCTGGACGCTGTAACGGCGGCAAGCTGTTCACGCGTGGTGCCGGGATGAACGCCTGAAATCAGCAACCGGTTGGCACGGCCTTCTTCCAGGAGGCGGATTGCCTCGTTGACGCGGGCATGCCCGCCTGTCAGCACGACAATGGCATCCGCATTTGCGGAAGCCGGCACTCTGGCATTGGCAACCTTCTGCGCGAACATGGCGAACTGTCCGACCGTTCCCGCAACAAGAGCCGTGATGACGGCAACGAAAAGGATCCTGAGACCGAAGCGTTTCTTGCGCGCATCGCCGCTTGTGGCGTTCCTGCGTGCTGTGCCCTTGTCCTTTGATACGGACACACGCCGATCGCCAACGACGGAAGAACCGTCGTCCAGAACGGGGTCTAACACTGTGTCAGCATGGGTCATGGCGCGACTATGATAAGTGATTCGGCCAATTTCACGGCATTGTGCGATAAAATCAATCCACTTTTGCCAGATGGGCCTTGACGGCGAGGCCAGAAGTCAGGGCTGTCAGGATCGCGACGAGGAACACCACACCGAATACACCGAGGTAGCCGGGCAGGCTGACGGAGATGCCGCCGAAGAGAGCCGACATCTGGTCCGACCCCGCCTGGCCGGAGCTCTGCCGGGTCAGCATGTCAACCGTCAGAAAGGCCAGGATGGCCGCAACACCGCCGGAAACACCGCCCTTCAGGCCCAGCATCAGGAAGTGGCGCTGGAATTCACGAGCGATGAAACCGTCCTCCGCTCCAACGAAATGCAGAACGGAGACGACGTCCTTGTTGCCGGCCATGGCTGCCTGGGTCGCAAAGACGACGCTCAAGACCATCGAGCCGAGCACAAGCACCATGATCGCAAAGCCGCCCAGCACCACCGCGCCTGCCATGGCTGACAGACGAGATGTCCAGACGGAATGATCGTCGACACTCGCGCCCGTCACGCTCTGCGAGACCATCGAGCGCAACTGCGACAGGTTCAGAAGTTCCGGATCCCCGACCGTGATCTGAATGAGCCGCGGCACCGGCAGGCCGTCAAGCTGAAGGCCTTCGCCCAGCCAGGGCTCCAGCAGTGACTTGGTTTCGGCATCTGACAGGGCCCGTACGGAATCGATGCCCGGAAACTCCTGCGCAAGCGCAACGGCCTTGTCGATCTCCCGCAGCATGTCGACGCCTTCGGCCGGGCGGATCTGAATGGTGATCTCACGCACCAGATCGTTCTGCCACGCATCGGCCGCGTCCCATACAACCGACACCGCACCGACCGTCAGACAGGCCAGAAAACTCATGATGGCCACCACCAGCGTAAGAGCCCGCCCGGCGACTGCCTGCGGCGGAACGATCGCCGCGGAGGGCCGCAACTTGGCATCGTCCCCCTGCGGTGCTTCGTTCTTCGGCCTGGGTGCGGCCTTGCGCGCCGGCTTTCGGCCACGCTTCGGTCGTTCGGCTCGCTTGGGCGGGCGAACACTGGCGGCGCTTGCCTGTTTTTTGTCTGTGTCGTCGGACTGAGCCATCATGCCGCCTAATCGAAAATTGAGAGGCGCCCGTCGGCAAGCACCATGCGCCGGGCGTCCACCTGTTCCAGCAGCGCGATATCGTGGGTCGCGATGACGACAGAGGTGCCGAGTTTGTTCAATTCGATGAAAAGGCGCAACAGACGACGTGCAAGTGGCGGATCCACGTTACCGGTCGGCTCGTCCGCGAGCAGCACCTCCGGCCGGGTGATCAGCGCCCGCGCAATGGCCGCACGCTGCTTTTCCCCACCCGACAGCACCGGTGGCAGCACATGCATGCGGTCCCCCAGTCCGACCCATTTCAACAGATCAATCACATCGGAGCGGTATTCGGATTCGTCCTTTCCCACCACGCGCAGTGGCAGCGCCACGTTTTCATAGGTTGTCAGATGGTCCAGCAGGCGAAAATCCTGAAACACCACGCCGATCTTGCGCCGGAGCTTCGGCAATTCCTGCTTGTCGATCACGCTCAGGTCGCGGTTGAAAACCTTTATCAGGCCTCGGGTCGGGCGCAGGGACATGAACAGGAGTCGGATCAGGCTGGTCTTGCCTGCCCCCGAGGGACCGGTCAGGAACTGAAACGACTGCGGCTCGATCTGAAAAGTCAGGTCGCGCAGGATTTCCGATCCCATTCCGTATCTCAATCCGACATTTTCGAAGCGGATCACAAAATTACTCCTGTTGATGGCCCGAACGCTATAGCCTGGCCGTTAACGGTGCATTAATCATATAAAGGTCCATTAAGGACCTGAAAGCCCGTCATAGGATTTGCTTGGCCCTTGTCCAATATTTCGTGCCGGATTTCGACCCCCCGGTTCCAAAGTGAACCGCTAGAGCATGCCATGGCGAAAGGTCTTCGCACATGAAGATCAAATGTCCGGACTGCAGTACGTCCTACGAGATTAAGGTAGAGGCGCTTGGCCCGGAAGGGCGTAGCGTCAAATGCGCCAAGTGCGGCAACCGCTGGTTCGTTTCGCCCGACGATGACGAAGAAGGCGATGTTGCGTTCAGCGCAAAGAACGACGACGACGAAATTGCACCTCCTTCCGTTGAAGAAGATCCCGCAAAGGACGAAGCCGATTGGGCAGCCGACGCGGAAGAAGAAACGTTCGACGCGGAAGCGGATGACGAGGACGACGAACCCGAAGCCGCCGTCGCTCCCGAACCCGCAGCCGCCCGTACGGCAAGCGACGAGGCAAAATTCGCTGCGGATCTGAAGGAAGACGCCAGGACCGGTGAGCCTGAAAACAAGGCCGACATCGAATCCATGGCCAAGCGGCCGAAGATCATCGTCAATCCGAACAAGTTCCGGCGAGACCAGATCGGTGCGATCCTCAACTGGATCCTGCGGCGAAATTATCGGCGCATTGGCGGCGTTGCCCTGTTCGGCGTCGCGGTTGCGGCCTGTGTTTTGTTTGTCCTCATGCGAGACTCGCTCGTCAAACAGTCTCCTGACCTGGCAAGTCTGTTCCGGATGATCGGGTTTGAAGTCAATCTGCGCGGACTTGAATTCCGCAACCTGCGCACCTTCACCGAGGTCGAGGACGGCAAGAAGGTTCTCGTGGTCGAGGGATCGATCCGCAACCTGCTTGATGAACTGAACTCGGTGCCGGCCGTGCGCCTGTCGATCCGCGGTGCGGACATGCAGGAAGTTTATGCCTGGACTGTCGAGCCCAGAACAAAATCGCTAAACGCACTGGACGAAACCCGGTTCAGGACGATATTAGCCGACCCTCCGAAAACCGCGTCCGATATCCAGGTCCGGTTTGTTGAACGCGGCCAACGCCAGGTAGTTCTAGAGTGACCATGACATCAGATATCCATACTCTGTTCGATGAAGACGCCATTGCCCAACGTGTTGGCGCGCTCGCAGAGGAAATCGCCGAAGGCAAACCGCAAAATCTTTTGGTTGTCGCGGTTCTGAAAGGCAGCTTCATTTTTGCGGCCGACCTTGTGCGGGCAATGCACCGGGCAGGGCTGCAGCCGGAAATGGAGTTCATGCACCTGTCCTCTTATGGCGCCGGGACTGAAGGCTCCGACACCATCCGGATTTTGCGCGATGTTGAAAGTGACGTTAACGAGCGCGATATTATTTTAGTGGATGATATCCTGGAATCCGGTCGCACGCTCGCCTTCGCGCGGGAGCGACTGCTGAACAGGGGCGCACACTCGGTGAAGATCGCAGCTCTGCTGGATAAACCCGAGCGCCGTAAAGCTGCCATATCTGCCGATTATGTCGGTTTTGCCTGTCCTGATAAGTTTGTCGTCGGATATGGTATGGATATGGGCCACGCTTGGCGGCAGTTGCCCTATATTGGATACGTTGTCGCCCCGGACGACGGAGCGGCTGACGGCAACACAGGAGAGTGAGCATGGCTCGCATTCTTCTTACTGAAGACGATGAAGCTGTCCGCAGCTTCGTAAAGCGTGCCCTGGAGCTTGACGGTCATTCCGTTGAAGCGGCCGAGGATGGCGGCGAAGCCGTCGAAGTTCTGACCCGCGAGAAGGGCAGCTTCGACCTGCTGCTGTCCGACATCAAGATGCCCGTCATGGACGGCATCGCCCTGGCTCTGCATACGGCGCGCGACTATCCACGGCTGCCGATCCTCCTCATGACCGGCTTTGCCGACCAGCGTGAACGGGCCAATGGCCTGGAATCCCTGGTCCATGACGTGGTCACCAAGCCGTTTTCGCTGGCCGATATCCGCAAGGCCGTGCGCAACGCCATTTCCGGCGATCTGCCGAGCGAGACCCGCCGCTACGCGTAAGGCCTGCCGCCGCAATTCCGAAACCCAAGACCCCGCTTCGGCGGGGTTTTTGTTTGGGCTGATCACGCCGGTAGTCACCGTATTCCTTCAGAACACAGAGAATTGAGCAAGCGGCCATCCTTCGAGACAGCGCTTCGCGCTTCCTCAGGATGAGGGTGATCTTGCGGCAAAGAGATATCTGAATGTGGCTGGGCTCTCCGCGGGGCTTACAAAAGGCCTCACCCCAAAAGACAACCTCATCCTGAGGAGCGCACGTGCGCGCGTCTCGAAGGATGGGCACAAACACATACATAACCGTCAAAAACAACTGACCCCGCCGAAGCGGGGTCGTGAACCTTTGTCAGAAACGGGCCTAGTACCGCTTCAGGAGCCGTTCCAGATAATCGAGCTCCAGCTGCGGCCGGGAAGGATCGGAGAAGCGGCGGCGGAGCTCTTCCAGGATCCTGCGCGCCCGCTGAACATCGATCTCGTCGGGGATGCGCACCCTGTTGTTGAAGTCCGGGCCCTCGGTGCGCCGCGGACGGCCAAGAGGGTCTTCGTCCATCGGCGACGCACCGTTGGGCGATCCCGGGCCTTCGCCCTGACCCATCATCTGCTCCGTCAGGCCTTGAGCGCCGCGCCGAAGGGCATCCAGGGCGTCGCCCTGCTCGCCGAGCGCCTGCTGACCCTGTCCATCACCCAGGGACTGCTGAGCCTCGCCCATGGACTCGCCGGCTTCGCCCAGCGCCTGGTTCTGGCCCATGCCGTTCTGGCTAAGCTGGTCCATGAGTTCCTGCAGCCGCTGTGCCAGGTCACCCTGGCCCTCCTGAAGCTGCTGAAGCATCTGTTCCAGTTGCTCCTGGGTCAGCTGTTGTCCCTGGCCCTGCTGTTGCTGACCGGGTTGCTGCTGTTGACCGCGGCGCTGCTGCTGCTGATCCTGGTTGAACTTGTGGGTTTCATCCATCAGCTGCTGTTGCCGCTGGATCATTTCACCCAGCTGGTTGAGCATCTCCATCATTTCGCTGGACATGCTGTTGGGCATCATCTGCGGCCGACCTGCTTGCAGGTTTTCCAGCATCTGCTGCATCTGTGCCAGCAGCTCGCGCGCGGCATCACGGGAGCCGGTACGCGCCAGTTCCTCGATCCGGTCCAGCATTTCGCTCAGGTCCTGTTCGCTGAGCGTCTGCTGATTGCCGTCGAAAGGCTGCATGGCCTGCGGGTTCTGGCGCATCTGCTCGGCCAGTGCCTGCATGTATTCGTTCAGGGCTTCCCGCAACTGCTGGGTCAGCTTGGCGATTTCCTCGTCGCTCGCCCCTTCTTCCAGCGCCTTGCGCAGGGCCTCCTGGGCATCACGCAGCTTGCGTTCGGCTGCGGAAAGGTCACCGTCCTCGATCGACAGGGCCAGGTCCCACAAGAGCGGCAACAGGGCCTTCAGGTCTTCGTCTGTCTTTGCGTTAACTAGAGAGCCATAGGCAAAGCGCATGCCCAGATAGTTGCGCGGCTTGAAGTCGAACATTTCCGGCGCCAGCATCAGGGCGTCGAACGCGATGATGACCTCGCCCTGGCTCTCGGCATCAAGCGCAAGATTACGGCGCTGTTCGACGACAGCGCGGGCCAAGGGCTTGCCGAAGCGTCTCTGGGGCAGGGTAATGCGGTACGCGGGCGACTGCCCTTCCTGACCGGCCTGGTCACGTGCCAGCAGCGACAGATTGACTTCAGAACCGGCCCAGGGATGCGACGTCAGGTCCCGGATGGTTTCCGCCGTCTTGGCTGTGCCGGCGCGCGGCGGCAGTGAAAGTGGGAACTGGGGTGCTTCCACAAGCGGGCGCGGAGCCCGGTTGTTGTTGTCCGGATTAGGCAGGGGCGCGATGCGAGCCTCGGCGGCGACAACGCCATAGTCGTCATTCACTAGATAGGAAAACTTGAGCGCACCGCTGAGCTGTTCTTCAGGATCGTCCGTCAATCGGATGTCCGGCGCATCGTCCGGCTTCACCGCAAAGACATAGCTCAGCATCGGCTCTTCGCCGTTGAGCAGCTCGACGATACCGGTGGTTTCCAGCTCGAGCCGGCGTTCAACCGGCAAAAGCGTTTTCAGATCCGGGTCTTCCGTCTCTGTCCCAAGTTCAGGTTCGATCACCTGAGGCTCGGCGTCTTCCGCACGGGCGTAGGTCATCTTGAGATCACGTGCGCCTTGCGTGCGAACCACAAGTATCGACCCTTCCGGGACGGAGATCGGCGCACCCGGGTCGCGCAACTGGGCGCTTTCGCCCGTCAGGTAAATCGGCGGTTCGCTGGTATAAAGCGGTGGCGTGACCCAGGCATCGAGACGGCTGGGCGGTTCCACTGTCTTGAACGGATTCTGAAAGGCCGAGACCAGCCGGCCGAAATGATCGCCACTTGCTGTCGAAAAGCCGATCAGGAGTACACTGGCGGCCAGGACACGAAAGGCCCAGGGATCACGGCGGAACGCTTGCGGATCCGGCGCTTTCGAACGGATCGCGGCAACTGCTTCGGCTGTGCGACGTTGGTGCAACGCCCAGATGGCCTGGCTTTCGCGATCGCTCGCACCGACCGACAATTCGTCTTCAAGCGTTGTCAGGGGACGATGGGTACGGCCTGAGGATTTCTCGACCCGGGAAAGCGCATCCTCGCGCGTCGGCCAGGCAAGGTGGAAGAGATCCCGCGCCGCCCAAACGGTGGCGGCAGCGAATACGAGAAGCCCGAGCGGGCCTGCCCAGGCGGGAAGAACCAGCCACAGACCAAGCCAGGACAGCCCGACAAACAAACCGAGTACCACCAGCACCGGAAGCAGAGCACGCCACAGGCGTTCGATGAACAAGGCACGGCGGCTTTGGCGCACCAGCCTGTCCAGCCGGGATCGGATCAAGGCCCGCCAGCCGTAGGTCTCGGAAGAAATCTGCCGTTCTTGATCGGGATCGCTGTCGCTCGGGCTCAATGGCACCTCCGGTTTTGCCCCCCGAACTGCCCGTTTCTCCGGAAACGCAGCCCGCTGGACCTGCCCACCATACAATAAGGTGAGGCATAGCGGGCTGTCCGGCAACCTGTCGGTTCAACTAATTGTCAGCTGATCTGTTCACGAACCCTTGAGCCAGTCCGGAATCCGGTCCAGACCGAGCAGGTCTTCGTAGCTGGTCCGGGGTCGGATAACGGCAAATTGGTCTGCATTTACGAGCACTTCTGGCACCAGAAGCCGCGAATTATACGTGCAGGACTGGACTGCGCCATAGGCGCCGGCCGAGTAGACCGCCAGCATTTCCCCGGCCTCTACCCTGGGCATATCCCGGTTCTGGGCCAGAAAATCACCGGTTTCGCACACCGGACCGACGATATCGGCCTTGATTCGGTCTGTTTCTTCCCCCGGTTCGCGCACCGGGCGCACCTCGTGATAGGCCTCGTAAAGCGTCGGACGGATCAGGTCGTTCATGGCGGCATCGACAATGACGAAATTCTTGTCGGCGCCTTCCTTCACATAGACGACTTCGGTAACCAGGATGCCGGCGTTGCCGGCAATCATGCGGCCCGGCTCGAACATGACCATGCAGTCCAGTTCGCGCACATGCTTCTTGACCACCTGGGCATAAGCGTCCGGATGCGGCGGCGGATTGTTATCGGTGATATAGGGGATGCCCAGTCCGCCACCGAGATCGACATGGTCGATCGTGTGGCCTTGCGAGCGCAGATCCGTGATCAGCTCGCCCAGACGCGCAAATGCGTTGTCGAAAGGCTCCAGCTCCGTGATCTGCGATCCGATGTGCATGTCGATGCCGGTGACCTTGATACCGGGCAGAGCCGCTGCCTCGGCATAAACGTCACGTGCACGCTGCCAGGGAATACCAAACTTGTTCTCGGCCTTGCCGGTCGCAATCTTGGCATGGGTCTTGGCATCGACATCCGGGTTGATGCGCATGGACACCCGTGCGGTCTTGCCCATTGCAGTGGCAACCCGTGACAGCTGGCGCAACTCGGGCTCGGACTCCACGTTGAAGCACAAGATGTCTTCCTGCAGCGCGTAGGCTTGTTCGGCCTCGGTCTTGCCGACCCCGGAAAAGACGATCTTCGACGCGGGAACGCCCGCTGCCCGTGCACGGCGCAATTCGCCTTCCGACACAACGTCCATGCCGGCGCCCAGCTGTGCAAGCGTCTTCAGGACCGCCTGGTTGGAATTTGCCTTCATTGCATAGCAGACCAGCGACGGGATATCGCTGAATGCGGCGGCAAACACCTGGTAGTGACGGGTGAGCGTTGCCGTGGAATAGCAGTAGAACGGCGTTCCGACTTCGCGCGCGATCGTCTCGATCGCCACGTCTTCGGCAAACAGCTCGCCATTCTTGTAATCGAAGTGATGCAAGGGACGGCCCTCATGCGGCTGGATCAGGTTCAGGGCCGGTCGGTGTTACCAGACCGTTCGTAAGCTGATCGGCATTGAAACGATGGAGCGTATCGGTTGCCTCGGCAGAGCCGGCTTGCTCCGATGCGCAGCCGGCTCTGCCGCTGCGCGCATGGTTTATCGGATCATGAAATCCAGGAAAAAGGGCTTGTCGCTTTGCGGCGCTTCCGGCTGAACCGGTGCTGCCACAGCGGGATCAACCGCGGCGTCCGCCTGCTGCACAGGCGCTCCCGGGTTTTCCAGCCCGCCCTTGCGGCCACACCCTGCCAGGGTCACGCTCAGGCAAAGACCGACCAGAGCCAGGGTTTTGAACCGCATTGTCATCACCATCATGCCTTTTTGGATCGACTGCCCCGCGTCCGGGCAGACACGGGAGTTCTTACAAAGTCACATACCGGTCCTTCTCCTCGCATGACACGGCGCGTTCGGCAAGACCAGTTCGCGCCGTGTGTTGCGGGGAAAGCCGACCTTCAATGGGCCATCAGGCCTTTGCCAGCTCTTTCAGCCAGCGGCGTGCCTGCTTGCGTACGTTTACCGGCGACGTGCCGCCATAGCTGGTTCGGCTGCGTACGGATTTGTCGACGGACAGCACCTGGAAGATCTCGTTGGTGATCTTCGGCTCCACCGCCTGCATCTCTTCCAGCGAAACCTTGTGCAGTTCGATGCCCTTCTCGACGGCAATCGCCACGATGCGCCCGGTCACGTGGTGGGCGTCGCGGAACGGCAGACCGAGAACGCGAACCAGCCAGTCGGCGAGGTCCGTTGCAGTCGAATAGCCAGAGCCTGCGGCCTTCTTCAGCGCCTTGGTGACAGGCTCCAGATCGCGGATCATGCCGGTCATGGCCGCAAGAGCCAGGGAAACGCTGGCCAGGCCGTCGAAAGCCTGCTCCTTGTCTTCCTGCATATCCTTGGAATAGGCGAGCGGCAGCCCCTTCATCATCACCAGAAGCGCTTGCAGGGAACCGTAGATGCGGCCCGACTTGGCACGCACCAGTTCCGCCGCATCCGGGTTCTTCTTCTGCGGCATGATCGACGAACCGGTCGAAAACTTGTCCGACAGTTTCACGAAGCCGAACTGCGCCGAGCACCAGATGACGATTTCCTCGGCAAGGCGCGACAGGTGCATGGCGGTGAGAGATGCCGTCGCCAGCGCCTCGATGACGAAATCACGGTCGGAAACGGCATCGAGCGAATTGGCAGACGGACGGTCGAAACCGAGTGCCTTGGCGGTCATGTGCCGGTCGATCGGGAAGGACGTGCCGGCTAGCGCCGCGGCACCAAGCGGGCATTCGTTCATGCGCTTGCGCGCATCGCGTACACGGCCCCGGTCGCGGCCGAACATTTCAACGTAGGCCAGCATGTGGTGTCCGAAGGTCACCGGCTGGGCCGACTGCAGGTGCGTGAACCCGGGCATGACGTCGGCAGCATGGGTTTCCGCCTTTTCCGCCAGGGCCTGCATCAGCTCACCCAGCTGGTCGTCGAGTGTATCGAGCGTGTCGCGCACCCACAGGCGGAAATCGGTCGCCACCTGGTCATTGCGTGAGCGCGCCGTGTGCAGGCGTCCGGCAGCCGGGCCGATCAGCTCGGCGAGGCGCGCCTCGATGTTCATGTGGATGTCTTCAAGCGCGCGGGAAAACTTGAATTTGCCGCTTTCGATCTCTGACAGGATTGTGTCTAGACCTTGAACGATCTTGTCGGCATCGTCCCGCGTCACAATGTCTTTTTCCGCGAGCATGCGCACATGGGCTTTCGAGCCGTCGATGTCCTGCTTATATAGCTTCCGGTCGAAGTCGATGGAGGCGTTGATCTCCTCCATGATGGCGTCCGGTCCCTCAGCGAACCGGCCTCCCCACATGCGATTGCTCATGTCCTGTCCCTTAGAAGGCGCCCCCTTGCGGGGTGTGAACGAATGACAAAGCCAACCGAACCAGCGAAAACCAACAGACGCGGCATTGTTGCCGCCGGGCTTGCGGGTGCAGTGGCCGCCGTAGCGGCTCTATACGTGATCGCTGGACCGAATGGCAACATCGCCGGTGCGCAAAGCTGTTCGGCTGCGCTCGATTTTGCGGCGGCGGCCAAGCCATTTGCCACTGGAGAAGTAGCCGCCTTCCTTCCGGCAAGCGCGCCGCTGGACCTTCAGCACCTGACCTTCAAGGGGCCTGACGACCAGCAGATGGCGCTGTCGGACTTCGGCGGCAAGACAGTGCTCCTCAATCTCTGGGCAACATGGTGCGCCCCGTGCCGCAAGGAAATGCCGGCCCTGGACGAGCTGCAGGCGGAGATGGGAGACGACAATTTCGAGGTGGTTGCGGTCAATCTCGACCGGGGCGGACCGGAAAAGCCGAAAGACTTTTTGAACGAGATCGGCGTCGGCAATCTCACCTTCTATCAGGACAGTTCGAACGATCTTCTGAAGGACCTTCGCAAGGTTGCGCGGGCAACCGGTTTGCCGACAACCATTCTGGTTAGCCCGAAGGGCTGCGAGATCGGCACCATGTACGGCCCCGCCGAATGGGCCTCCGGCGAGGCCAAGGCGCTTATTAAAAACGCAATGGCGGCCCCGGACGCCTGACGTCCGGCTGCCGCCAGAAATATCAAGATCATCAGCCCTTTCGAAGCCGGTGGAGGTGACCCTCCGCCGGATCAGACGCTGATGTCGACCGCGTTGCCCAGACCTGGAATGCGGCGCGACTCGCGCCGGTCTTCTTCCTGGGTTGCCTGGGCCTGTTCCAACCGCTCGGCAACCTGGCGTTCCTGCTGGTTCTGGTCCTTTACCGCATTGGCAGCAAGTTCGCTGCGAACACTTGCAGCGCTGTAGGCGGCCGAGGAAGAGGAACTGTCGATAGCACTCGGCATGATGGGTTACTCCTTCGCCGTGGTGATGAGGCTTGTCCGCAGCCGTTGGTCACCCGTCATCCTTGCAATCGGGCAACTCGGCTTTTGTTCGTTCGTCTTATGCTTCCAGTCGGCTTGTCCGGAAGATGCGCCACATCAGGCCAGGATGTTGACCTGTAATCCGACACCATCTTCCAGCCGACGCGTTTCCGCGCGATCTTCCAGTTGCTCAGCTTGCCGGCTCAGGAATTCTGCCCGGTTCGTGCTGAAACTCGCCTGGCGTTGCGCAATCACGGCTGCAGCTTCAGAGCGTTTGGTCTTGAACGCTTCGGCTTGTTCTGCAACCTGGCCCGCACGCGTGTTGGCCTGGTTCGGCTGATACGCCTGGGATGCTCCATATCCTATTGCTTCAGGCATGGTCGTTCCAATCCTTGGATACGATTTCAAACTTCATCTTCTATGAAATACCTGAATTCAAAGGTAAATTTCCAAAACAACTCTCAGAGTTGCTGACTCAATTACTGAATTGGTCAGGATGTTTTTCTTAAAACTTTACGTAATTATGGATAAGCATTTGAAAGACAGGAACTTTCAGAAGCATCTTTCGAGAAGTGTTTTTCAGGCTTCACCCGAAAAAAGACACCCGGCGGAGCAACGAAAACGGCCCGTGCGGGGCAAATCCGCACGGGCCGTTAACAAAACCGCAAAGGAACGGGATCAGGCGCTGACGTCTACCCGTCCGCCGAGACCTGGAGGTGGTGTGGCCTGTTGAGCCTGAAGATTGTCAGCCCCTTGCTGCAGCAGCGCCACCAGATTGGCGTCCTGCTGGGCGGCCATCTTCATCATCTCTGTCTGAAGCGTCTGGGCTGTCTGTGCCTGGGTCTGCGCAACGAATGTCGTGGCAATGCCAACGCTGTCCATCATTAACTCCTGAGGTTGTGGCCACCCTAACCCCCTACCCTTAATCAGGTGTTAACGAATGTCGGTGCCCCTCCCGCAAGACACTGCGCCGGACCTTGCCGGACGGTGTGCGTGGCAACTGTTCCAGCACCTTGTAGACCTTGGGACGCTTGTATTCCGCCAGGTTTTCTGCCGCATGAGCGGCAAGACGGTCGGCATCCAGTTGTCCGGGGAGGGCCGGCACCACGAAGGCCGTTATCAGGCTGACACCTTCGCGCGCAGGCACCGCCGTCACGGCCACTTCCTGCACCTGCGGGTCAGCTGCCAGCACCCGCTCCACTTCTTCGGGAGCGACCCTGTAGCCGAAAGCGTTCATCAGATCGTCAGCACGGCCTTCGTACCAGAAATAGCCGTCTTCATCCGTACGCGCCCTGTCGCCGGTCAGGAACCAGTCGCCCCTGAATGCGGCCGCCGTTTCCTCGGCACGGTTCCAGTATCCCAGCATCAGTCCCGGTTCATCCCTGTGAACAGCCAGAAGCCCTGTCTCCGTTCCGGACACCGGCACCGGCGTGTCATCCAACTCGCTGAGAATGGAAACCTTCCGGCCTTCCTGGGGTTTGCCCGGGGAACCCGGCTTTACCGGAACGCTGGGGCTGCTGGAGAGATAGGTGGAGATCTCGCTCATGCCGAGCGCTTCATAAAGTTCGCGGCCGGTGCGTTCCCTCCACTCCCGATAAAGACTTGCCGGAAGCGCTTCTCCGGCCGTCAGGCCGTGGCGAAGATCGGGAAAGGAGGCGGGCGTAACAGCGCCATACTTCAGGATACGCCGGAAGAGACTGGGCACGGCCGCAAACAGCGTCGCCCTTGTGTCTGTCATCAGTTCCGGCCAGAGGTCCGGGTCTCGAGGCCCGTCATAAACAACACTGGTCGCACCATTGGCCCAGGGGTCCATCAAGCCGGCACCCAGCGTATAGGTCCAGTTGAATGCTCCGGCATGAAGCAGCCGGTCGGAAGCGCCGATGCCATACCAGCCGGAATACATGGGCCGGCGCGCACTGGCGGCGCGCTGCGCATGCAAGACGCCCTTCGGCGTGCCGCTGGTACCGGACGTATAGACAAGAAAAGCCGGGTCGTCAGCGTGGGTCTCCGCAAAGTCTCCCGGCTCTGCCTGCTTCAGTTCGACCAAGGCCTCTGGACCCAGCAACGTCGCGCTGCCCGCGTTCGGCAGCACAGTATGCCCGTCGTGCAGCACCATCCGGGCCCCGCTATCGGCCAGGATCGCGTCAGCTTCGGATGCAGTAAGTTGGGAAGACGTCGGGATCGGCACGAAACCACCCGCAATCGCCCCGAAGAACGCCAGCGGAAAATCACTGGAGTGACCGATCCTGAGAAGGATACGGTCACCGGGCGAAAGATCCGTGGCGCGCAAACCCGCGGCAACCGAAAGAACGACCCGCGTCAGCGAGCCATAGCTCCATGTTTCCAGAAGGGCGCCACTGGCCCCCACCAGTTCCAGCGCCGTCTTGCCCGGGTCCGGGGTGGCGCTGGTCAGGCAATAGCGGGCTAGGTTCATCGTTACCGGGGCTTCTGCGGTGGCTGGCGAACCGATTACCGGGTCGGAACCGGGTGCTCGCCGCGGTAATCATAGAAACCGCGTTGGGTCTTGCGGCCGAGCCAGCCTGCTTCAACATATTTCACGAGCAGCGGGCACGGACGATATTTGGTGTCCGCCAGACCTTCGTAAAGCACCTGCATGATCGACAGGCAGGTATCGAGACCGATGAAATCCGCAAGCTGCAGCGGCCCCATCGGATGGTTGGCCCCGAGACGCATGGCCTTGTCGATGGAATCAACAGAACCGACGCCTTCATAGAGCGTGTAGATTGCTTCGTTGATCATCGGCAGAAGGATACGGTTGACCATGAAGGCCGGGAAATCCTCTGCGACGGCAATCTGCTTGCCGAGACGGACGCAGAACCCTTTCGAGGCTTCGAAAGTCTCGTCTTCAGTGGCTATCCCGCGCACCAGTTCGACCAGTTCCATGACCGGAACCGGGTTCATGAAGTGGATGCCGATAAAGCGCTCCGGACGATCGGTCGAAGCGGCAAGACGCGTGATCGAGATCGACGAAGTGTTGGTCGCCAGGATCGCTTCGGGCTTCAGGATCGGGCAAAGCTGCGAAAAGATCTTGCGTTTGACCTGCTCGTTCTCGACGGCGGATTCAATCACCAGGTCTGCATCACGCAGAAGATCGAGATCTTCGGCTGCCTTGATGCGATCCAGCGCAGCATTGCGCTCTTCCTCGGTGATCATGGACTTGGACACCTGGCGCGCCAGGTTGCCGTTGATCGAAGCCAGGCCGGATTCGATCCGTTCCATGGAGAGATCGCTCAATCCCACGTCGAAGCCCGCAAGTGCACACACATGCGCAATGCCGCTGCCCATCTGACCAGCGCCGATTACGCCGACTTTCTTGATTTCGACTGCCATCCTGAAAATCCGATCTTTAGAAAACATCCCGATTGGACGGGTTGCGGCTATTTTTGGCAAGTCTTGCGCCGAACAGCAAGAACCCCGGAGCGAAAACTGTCATTCGCTCCGGGGTCCGTGATCAATTTGCCGCAGGTCTTACTCGACGGCAGCCTTCAATTCCGGCAGCACGTCGAAGAGATCCGCCACGAGGCCATAGTCCGCGACCTGGAAGATCGGAGCTTCCTCGTCCTTGTTGATCGCAACGATCACCTTGGAATCCTTCATGCCGGCAAGGTGCTGGATGGCACCGGAAATGCCGCAGGCAATGTAGAGATCCGGAGCAACCACCTTGCCGGTTTGGCCGACCTGCCAGTCGTTCGGGGCGTAGCCCGCATCGACGGCGGCGCGCGATGCGCCAACCGCCGCGCCGAGAGCATCGGCCACCGGCATGATGACTTCCTGGAACTTCTCGGAAGAACCGAGCGCGCGGCCGCCGGAGATGATGATCTTGGCAGACGTCAGTTCCGGGCGGTCGGACTTGGAAAGCTCCTCGCCGACGAATTCCGAAAGACCCGAACCGTCCGTTCCCGCAACGGTTTCAACAGCGGCAGAACCGCCTGCTTCCGCTGCCGCGAACGTGGAGGTCCGCACGGTGATCACCTTCTTGGGATCGCCGGATTTCACGGTCTGGATCGCGTTGCCAGCGTAGATCGGACGCTCGAAAGTATCCGCGTCGACAACAGCCGTCACGTCGGAGATCTGCATCACGTCCAGAAGGGCTGCGACGCGCGGCAGGGTGTTCTTGCCGTTGGCGGTTGCCGGGGCAACGATCGCGTCATAATCGCCTGCAAGGCCGACGATCAGATCGGCGGTCGGCTCGGCCAGCTGGTGCTCCAGCGCATCGCTTTCAGCAAGCAGAACCTTGGCGACGCCGGAAAGCTTGGACGCGGCATCCGCAACGCCTTGAACGCCCTTGCCGGCGACCAGCACGTGAACGTCGGCACCAAGAGCGACGGCAGCCGTCAGGGCCTTTGCCGTGGCATCGCTCAGTTCGCCACCGGCGTATTCGGCCACAAGAAGTGTTGTCATGTTTTATCCTCCTGCGACGGGTCTTAAAGGACGCCGGCTTCGTTCTTGAGTTTGTCGACCAGCTCGGAAACGGAACCGACCTTGATACCGGCCTGGCGCGATGCCGGCTCGGTGGTGGTGACAACGGTGAGGCGCGGCGTGGTGTCGACACCAAAATCGGCCGGAGACTTTTCGTCGATCGGCTTCTTCTTCGCTTTCATGATGTTCGGCAGGGACGCATAGCGCGGCTCGTTGAGGCGCAGGTCCGTGGTCACGATGGCCGGCAGCTTCAGCTTCACGGTCTGCAGGCCGCCATCCACTTCACGGGTGACATCGACAGTGCCGTCGCCCAGATCAACCTTGGAGGCAAACGTGCCCTGGCTCCAACCAAGGAGGGCTGCCAGCATCTGGCCGGTCTGGTTGCAGTCGTCGTCAATCGCCTGCTTGCCGAGGATCACGAGACCCGGCTCTTCGGCTTCGACGATCGCTTTCAGGATCTTCGCGACTGCCAGCGGCTCGGTGGTGTCGTCGGTCTTCACCAGAATGCCGCGGTCGGCGCCCATGGCAAGGCCGGTGCGCAGCGTTTCGGTGGCCTGTTGCGGCCCGACGGACACGACGATCACTTCACTCGCCTTCCCCGCTTCCTTCAGCCGAAGGGCTTCTTCGACGGAGATTTCGTCAAACGGGTTCATGGACATCTTGACGTTGGCAAGATCGACGCCAGAACCATCCGCCTTCACACGGACCTTCACGTTGTAGTCGATGACCCGTTTTACGGGTACGAGGATCTTCATTTGGTCTCAACCTCTTGCTGGGCCGGCTTTCACCGCACCGCATTATCCGGCTCTCTGCCCTCATGACGCTAGGTTACAAACGGCAGAATTGAGCCAATCGTGGCGCATGGCGGGGGACGGTACTGACCGACACGGCACCTGTCAATTGCGGTAAAAGGTCTAAGGCGGCAATTTGCCGGGCTTGGAAAAACATGCGTCGCAATGATGATAGTTCGGCAACGCAACAATGCGTGGAAAACCGGGGCTCAGTACAAAAAAGAAACCGCGCACACCTGTTACGGCAACACGCGGCGACTTCTCTGTTTTCCTGGTGCCGGTCCCCGGTCAGATGCCGGGGGTCTGCGGCGAGAACTTGTCGGACACCGGTTCGGCGAACACGGTCACCCAGGTGCCGTTCTCGTCCCGGCAGGCCGTGCCACGAATGGAAAGGTCCAGCCTGCTGAAGGTGGTCTCGCGAAGGTACTCGCGGCACCAGTGCCCGCTCTTGCTGCGGTAGGTCTTGATCGGTGTCAGGATCTCGCGCCAGTCGCCTTCCTGCCCAACGAACACGGGCTCGCCGCTGACTTTCGTTTCCAGCGCTTCCTGGACGGTCTGTGCCAGGAGCATCCGCTCAGTTTCCATATGTGCTGCAAGAGAAGACACGGCACTGTCCATCCGCGTCTGCATCCAGTAGGTGGTAAAGCCGAATGTGCCGGCAACCATCACAAGTGCGGCGGCGATCTGGATCAGCACGCCTGTCCAGGACGCATGCGCGTGACGGGGCGCAGGACCTTCGCGCTTGGCGAATTCCTTTTCGATGAGTGCTTCGAACCGTGCCATTGATTCGTCAGGCACCGGCGCGGCAACCGCTTTTTGCAGAATGGTATTGTCCTTGGACATCTGCTCCAGCAGATCATGTCCGCCACCTGTCGCCTCGATCCGGCGAAGCAGAGCTGCACGCTCCTCTTCCGAACCTTCCTCGTCCAGGATCTTGCCGATATCCTTTGCAAGCACGATCTGTTCGCGCTTTTCATCAAATGTCATCACATACCCCCTGGCATGCTGCGCAGCCTGACGCCCTGCGGGGCATCGTTCGTGTCCAGCCACTCGCGCAGTTTCAATCTTGCGCGGGCAAGCCGGCTGGTTACCGTTCCAATCGGAACACCGAGTTCATCCGCCACATCCTTGTAGCTTCTGCCCTCAACGGCGATCTTCAGAAGGACCTCGCGGTTGTCTTCTTCCAGCTCGCCAATGAAATCCTGCACTTTCTGGAGTTCCAGGCTGTCGGCGGCGGCTTTCGCGCCGTCGTAGCTTTCCTCGAAATCCAGCATGGCAAGGTCGAAAAGCCTGGCCCGGTTTGCGGTGTCGCGAACCGAATTGAAGTACAGATTCTGCAAAATCCGGAACATCCAGCTGTCGAGCCGGGTGGCCGGATCGAACTGGTCGAGCGATCGGATTGCACGTTCGCATGTCATCTGCACCAGATCGTCTGCCTGATCCGGATTCCGGCACAGCCTTAAAGCAAAACTCCTCAGCTTCGGGAGCAGACGGATCATCTCCGTCTTTAACGTATCTTCAGGCAAGGAGTTCTCCGCAAAACCGCTCTCAGCGAGACAACACGTAAGGAGACCTTTTGATCCCGACTTTTTTTAGACTATCTTCGGGAAGAACAAAGATTGCCCAGGTGTTATGCGTGCGAAGGTCGTAAAACCGCTCTCGTCGACCGCCAAAAACCCCTTATTACGAATTGAATCGCATCAGATGAAACGCGCCCGCCAGATTACATTGCAAGACCGCCTCTCTGCGATGTTTCGCATACTGCCGGGTGTTGCAGCTGCGGCAATGATGTTCTCTCTTGTCTACTTCAGCCCCTTGTTCGACATGAAGGACAGCATTGCCGCGGCCGCAGATTCGCATGGTGATCGCGGCAGTCGCAGCGAACGCGGTGACCGTGGAGGCCGCAGCGAACGTGGAGACCGCGGCGGCGACAGCGGAAGCAAGAGCTCCGGTGGTGACAGCGGTAGCAAGAGTTCCGGCGGTGATAGCACCGGTGGCAGCGGTTCCGGTGGCGGCGACACAGGTGGCAGCCGTTCGGGCGGCGGCGACTCAACTGGTAACAGTTCGAGCAGTAAAAGCTCCACCGGTAACAGTTCGGCAGGAAACAAATCGGCCGGAAGAAGCTCGGAAAGCAAAGGCAACTCCGGTCGCAGCGGAGGCTCCTCTTCTCCTTCCTCTTCCCGCTCTTCGTCGGGTGGATCGTCATCCGGCGGTTCGTCGTCTGGCGGTTCGTCAGAACGAACTTCTTTTAGCTCTGCCACACAAAAGTCCGGTTCAGGCGGTTTTTTAGATCGCATCTTTGGCGGGCGTCAGTTTAATGGTGACAGCGAGCCTTCTGGTGGGTCCCTCAGCGCGCGGGAAGAACGGGAGGCTATCTCCAACGGCTGGCAATAGATCCAAGAGGCGGGATCGGAATTGATTTTTCGTGGGTTTCACGTTCCGAAAGGGACGTTTTTTCTGTTTTTTTTGGCAAATATCCTAACAGGCTGTTCCGTAGTGTCAGTGCAGGACACGCTTGTCTCCCTGCAGGAACCCGCCGCGGCGGAAACCCGCAAACCGGCTTCAAAGCTGCAAGCATCGGATAAATACCGGGCTGAAAGCACGCTTCAAGCTGCGCTGGAGAAGTCTGTTTCCGGCAAAGACCGGAGCTGGAGAAACCCCTCGAGTGGGGCGAGCGGCACAATTACGCCCCTGAAAACCTGGAAAAATACGTCCGGCGACTTCTGCCGCTCCTACCGCGAACGGATCAAGCTGGCTGACGGTCGAATGATCAGCCGCCGGGGAGTCGCCTGCCGCACCGCCGATGCTGTCTGGAAAGCAGCCTAGTTTCCTGACCGGTCCGCATTCTTTTTGAAAACTGTGCCTAGGCGATGTTTCGGTCGAACAGGGGCACACCTCTGCGCCGGAAAAACAAGATCAGCACGGCCCCCGCCGCCATGCCGCCGATATGCGCGATCCAGGCGACATCGCTGTCGGACGCAATCACGGCATTGACGATCTGGTATAGGATCCAGCCGCCGAGCAACCATCCCGCGGAAAGGCGCAAGGGTATCCGGCCCAGTGCCAGCACCCACACCTTCACCCGCGGGTGCAGCATCAGATAGGCGGCAACAACGCCTGAAACGGCGCCGGACGCCCCGATCAACGGCACATCTGAATTGACGTCGATGGAGGCATAGGCCAACCCGCCGGCTATCGCACACAGCAGATAGAAGACCAGGTAACGCAGGTGCCCCATGGCATCCTCGACATTATCGCCGAACACCCACAGGAACAGCATGTTGCCGATCAGGTGCATGTAGCCGCCATGGAGGAAGGCATAGGTGACCACTGACATCCAGTCGGGCAGCATCTGCAGCTCCGGCGACAGATCCCGGATATCGAACAGGACAACCGGGATAAGGCCGAAGGAATAGGAGGACGCGGCCACCGCCTGCTGGGACCCTGCACCCTGATACAGAAGAAAGATCAGGATGTTGGCGGCAATCAGGAAAAGGTTCACAAAGGGGCGGGGAACATGGACCAGCCGATTGTGATCGTGAAGGGGAATGAACATTCAGCGCCAGGCCTCCGGCAAGGGGAACTGACCTAACGGTTCTGTCCAGGCACCCAAAGAACGTCCTGCTCACCCTTTTCATTCAGGTACCGCGAGGCAACGAAGAAATAGTCCGACAGGCGGTTCATGTAGCGCACGGCAGCGGGATTGATCTGCTCGCGGGCTGCCAGTTCCACCATCAGACGTTCTGCCCGGCGCGAGACAGTGCGGGCCAGATGCAGGTAGGCAGCGGCAGGACTGCCACCCGGCAGCACGAAGGAACGCAGCGGCTTGAGCTCCGCATTGAGGACGTCAATCGCCTGTTCGATCGCCGTGACCTGGGCGTCGGTGATCCGAAGCGGCTCGTACCCAAGGTCCTCACCCGTTTCCGGTGTTGCAAGATCGGCCCCCAGGTCGAACAGGTCGTTCTGGATCCTGCCGAGCGACTGGTCGACCTCCGGCGCAGACTGCCCGGTCTGAAGGCGAATCAGACCAACCACGGAGTTGGTCTCGTCGACGGTCCCGTATGCCTCGATCCTGAGGTCGCTCTTTCGGCGCCGTTCTCCGGAACCCAGCGCAGTCGTGCCGTCGTCACCCGTCTTCGTGTAGATCTTGTTCAGAACAACCATTGTGCCCCCAGTTCCTCCAGTAGTGTCCGGTTATCTTGTCTTAGTGGCCGGTTCCGAAAAAGTAGAGACCGCCCATGACCAGGACAATCACCAGAAACTGAAGGCCGACACGCCAGCGCATCAGGAGCTGCGAGCGGTTAGCCGGCCCGTGACGGAACATGTTCCAGATGCCGAGCAGCAACACGAGTGCAACCGCGGCGAGGCCGACGGGAATGAGAAAGTTGATCAGATCTGCCATTTCGTTTTCCTTGTTTCACCACTCTCCGGCGCAGCCACCTGTCGGCAGGCAGCTATTCCTCGCCGTCGGCAGCCCAGATGCAGAACCGGTCGAGCAGACTGGTCGGCAGCACCCGTTTGGCCACCGCCATGACGGTGGTCGGAATTGTTACATGATAGCGCGCTTTCGGCCGATTTGCTTCCACCGCATGCACCAGCCGTTTGACCACGGCCTCCGGCGGCAGCTTGAACGGCCCGGGCTCTCCCGCCTCCATCCGGATGCGGCGCTTTTCGTAGGTCTTACGATGCCGTGACGCCTGCAGACCATCCTCGCCGATCCAGCGCTGAAAATTCGCCAGTGCGTTTTGCGTGAACCGGGTATCGATAGGACCGGGTTCGATCAGGCTGACGTGAATGCCGGTACCTTTCAGTTCCTGGCGAAGCGTGTCCGAATAGGCTTCAAGCGCGAATTTGGAAGCGGTGTAGGCTCCGCGGTACTTCAGTGCCACAAACCCCAGTACGGAGGAACACTGCACGATCCGCCCGGAACCGTTGGCGCGCATTGAAGGCACCAACCGGCGGGTAAGATCATGCCAGCCGATGAAGTTCGCCTCGAAAAGCGACCGCAGGGCTTCCGTCGGCAGGTCTTCCAGCGCACCAGGAACCGCATAGGCGCCATTGTTGAACACCGCGCTCAACGCACCATCGGTCCGCTGCAGAACTTCGCTTGCCGTCGCCTCGATGCTGTCCGGATCCTCATAATCCAGGCGGAAGGCTTCGAAACCAAGATCGCTCAACCCGTCAACATCCGCCTGGCTCCGCGCAGTCGGAAAAACACGCCAGTTGCGCCCGCGCATGATGTGGGCTGCCGAAAGGCCGATGCCGGAGGAACAGCCCGTAATCAGGATCGACCGGTGCGCGGAAAAACTCTCCGGATTGGCAATCATCAAATGGAAATCCTGCGGAGTGGAAGACGGTCCGATCCAACTCCTATCAGATAGGTTCGCCGGAAAGCAATTTCGGCACCGGCCCCGCAAAACCGGCAGCTTCCTTGATGAACTGCGTTTTCAGGCCCGGCATCCTGTCCACAATACCAAGTCCGAAATCGCGCATGGCGCGCAACACGTCATTGTCATTGGAAAACAGGCGGTTCAGTACGTCGGTGACAACGCCCATCTGGAACGTGTCGAACCGGCGCCAGCGCTGGTAGCGTTCCAGAACGTCGAATCCGCCGAGATCCTGCCCCAGACGGCGGGCATCCACCAGCACTTCGGCCAGTGCCGCGACATCCTTGAAGCCCAGATTGAGCCCCTGGCCCGCAATCGGATGAATGCCATGGGCGGCATCGCCGATCAGGGCGAAGCGCGGCTTGACGAAATCACGCGCCAGCTTCAGCCCGAGCGGATAGGCCCGGCGCGGACCGTCCAGCTCCAGTGTGCCGAGGTGATGCCCGAAACGGCGTTCCAGTTCCAGTTCGAAAGTAAAGTCGTCAGACCGCACAAGCCGGTCGGCGTCCGCTGTCTTTTCCGTCCAGACCAGCGACGACCGGTTGCCCGGCAAGGGCAGGATCGCAAATGGCCCGGCAGGCAGGAAATGTTCTTCCGCCCGGCCGTTGTGAGGTCGTTCATGCTTGACTGTTGTGACGATGCCGGACTGGCCGTAGTCCCAGTTGACCGTCCGGATACCGGCAAGGTCGCGCAGGCGGGAGCGCACGCCGTCGGCTGCAACGAGCAGCCGGCTTTTCAAAAGGGTCTCGTCTTCCAGCACCAGTTCGACGTGGTCTGGATGAGTGCGAAAGGTTTCCGCGGTTCCCGGTGCGAAAAAACTCACGCCAAGCGCCTTGGCCGCCTTGTAGAGCGCAGGCATCATCACGCCGTTCGGCATCATGTGGGCAAAGGGTTCACCCTCCGTCGCCTCGCCGCCGAACGTCAGGAACACCGGGCGAACCGCATCGCGAAGCTTGCTGTCGGTGACGATCATTTCGTTGATCGGCTGGGCCTCGCCCGCAATCTTCTGCCAGATGCCGAGTTGCGACAGCATGCGTGAGGCAGCTGCCGCGATGGCTGAGGCGCGTGGATCCTTGTGGAGGTCTTCCATCGGCTTGGGATCGACCACGGCACAGGTGAGGCCGGCATCGCCCTGCTTCAACGCCACCGCCAGAGACAGGCCGACATAGCCGCCGCCTGCGATCACGACATCGAACATGTCCGGGACGCTTTTTTTCCTCGCCATCGTCTTCTTCTCCTTGCCTTCGGTTTCCCTAAAGGCATCTTGACTTTAACGTCAACTGCCGTCCAAGAGTGCGGTGCCGGGGCTCCAAGCCTCGAACCAAATCACCTGCCGTCTATCTAACAGGGATCGCGCCGATGAACACGGCCATTGATAATCTTCTCCAGATTCTCGACCTGGAACCGCTGGAACGCAACCTGTTCCGTGGTCGCAGCCCGCAGGTCGGCTGGCAACGCGTATTTGGCGGGCAGGTGATCGGCCAGGCGCTGGTTGCCGCCTCGCGCACCGTGGTGGAAGACCGTCACGTCCATTCCCTACATGGCTACTTCCTGAGGCCCGGCGATCCGTCAGTCCCCATCATCTACGAAGTCGACCGCATCCGCGACGGTGGCAGTTTCACCACCCGGCGCGTTGTCGCGATCCAGCACGGCGAAGCGATCTTTTCCATGTCCGCCTCCTTCCAGGTGCATGAAGAGGGGCTGGAGCACCAGATCGACATGCCGGACGTTCCGACACCTGAAGATCTGCCCAGCGAACAGGAACTGAAGGAAAAATTCCTGTCGATGGCCCCGGAAAACATCCGCCGCTACTGGGAACGCGAGCGGCCGATCGAGATGCGCCCGGTCGACATGACCCATTATTTCAGCAAGAAGCCCCTGCCACCGCAGCAGTATGTCTGGGTCCGGGCGACGGGCCCACTGCCGGACGACGAACGCATGCACCAGTGTGTCCTCGCCTATGCTTCCGACATGACGTTGCTGGACACCTCGCTGTTTCCCCATGGCACGTCCGTCTTCAGCCCGAAGATCCAGGCCGCCAGCCTGGACCATGCCATGTGGTTTCACCGTCCTTTCCGCGCCGACGACTGGCTGCTTTACGCCACCGACAGCACCTCATCTTCCGGCTCACGCGGGATAAACCGCGGATCTCTGTTCACCAGGGACGGGGTCCTGATCGCCTCAACCGCCCAGGAAGGACTGATCCGCCTGCGCAAGAAGGACTAACTTTCCGAGACGATGGTGCTGTCACCGCTGGCTGCTACTCAAAACCCCAGAGCCTCATCCTGAGGAGGGCCTTAAGGCCCGTCTCGAAGGATGGGCCACTTGTTCCTGTGGGTGCCGCCCATCCTTCGAGACGCCGCTTCGCGGCTCCTCAGGATGAGGGATCCCATTGGAGAGCGCCGGGGTATTGCAGACCTGCCGCCTACCTCACTGGACTGGTAAAACCCGACACCGCCAACGGATTGTCGATCAGGGCCTGGTGATCCGGCGTATCGGGCAGCAAGGCGCCCGAAAAGGCCTCGAACATGCGCCTGACAAACCCTTCCGGCAGGTCCTTGGTGATGAACACCATGCGGGTTCTGTGATCCGCGTCCGGCCAGGCCTCCAGTGTCGCGGGCGGATGGAAGACATGCTGGACACCGTGGATGACAACCGGTCTTTCCGGATCCTCGGCCAGCTGCACGATACCCTTCACCCGAAGCAGTTTCGGTCCGTGCGCCGAACGCAGCAGATCGAGGAACATTTCCAGCGCGGACGCCGGAACCGGTCGATCAGTCGACAAGGTAAAGGCCCGGATGGCATCGCTATGCCGGTTCACGTCATGAGCATGGGCATGGTCGTGGCCGTGGTGATGCCCGTGCGAATGGCCATGTGCATGATCGTGGCCGTGACCGTGATGGTGGCCATGCTGCTGGTCTTCGTAGGCTTCCGCATTCAGCCAGGCAGCCACGTCCGGGATCTTGCTCTTGGGATCATAAAGACCGGCGTTGAAAAGATTTTCCACCGTTGCATCATCCGCCTGGGCGTCCAGCCGGCGGGCGCCGGGATTGAGCTGCTGCAAACGCTGCTTGAGGGCGTCGAAAGAGGCCCGCGCCTCTTCGCCTTGAACGAGATCGGTCTTGGTGAAGACCAGTCGGTCGGCAACAGCGGCCTGCTTGCGCGCTTCTTCGTGATTGTCGAGGGTCGACAGACCGTTGACCGCGTCCACAAGCGTGATCACGCTGTCGAGCCGGTAGCGCATCACCAGATAGGGATGCAGCATGACCGTGTGCAGGATGGGCGCCGGATCCGCCAGACCCGTCGTCTCGATGATCACCCGGTTGAGCCTGTCCATGCGGCCGTTATCCAGTCGGCGCAACAGGTTTTCGAGCGTCGTGACAAGATCGCCGCGAATGGTGCAGCACAGGCAACCGGAGGCAAGCTCGACGATGCCGTCGCCGGCCTGATCGACAAACAGATGATCGAGCCCGATCTCGCCGAATTCATTGATGATGACCGCTGTGTCCGCCATCGACGGGTCCTTCAGGATCCGATTGAGGAGCGTTGTCTTGCCTGACCCCAGAAACCCGGTCAGGACTGACAGGGGAATGGGGGGCTTCGGACCCTTGGGTTTTTGTCCTTCGGCAACCGATGTCGGCGAGGCCATGGTATCTCTCCAGATGCATTCGCCGGTCCTTGATCGGACCCGGCGGACTTTCCGCAGACACATAGGCAGAAAGGCGGGTCAGCGCAAATGCTGGTCCCGCCACGTCGGCTTGTTCAGTTGGAAAAACGTCCGGCTGACGCCGAATCACCCCGCGTTGAGGATGATGTCTTCTTCTTCGGAGGCCGCTTCGGCGTCCTTCTTGTCGAGGGCGACAATTTTCCTGTCGGCCTCGTCCTCGGACAGATCCATCGGGGTCAGATCCTGGACGATGTCCGCTTCAGACGCTTCCAGTTCGGCTTCCACGTCTGTGTCGCTGTCGGCTTCGAACTCGAAGTCGTCGAGTTCCTCTTCCGCCTCGACATCAACCACGAGCCGGACAGCCTCCGCCGCCTTTCGCAAGGTGGCGATCACATGGTCGACCGAAACCCCTTCCTCCAGTTGATTGGCGGAAAGTTCCGCAAGGCTGGCCAGAGCCTTGATGGTGGCGGTGGATCTCGGTTCAATCATCATGCGATCTCTCGACCTGTTGTACCGGCATATTCTGTGCCGCAGTGGCATTTCGAGGTCCGGCAGGGAGCACGCCTTTGCCAGAAAAATGCTTACTGCAGTGTTAAGGAGTAGCGTAAATAAAAGGTTAACTCCGTTTACCGCAACGCTACATCATCGGCACCGTCAAAGATCTGGAAATCGAATTACTTGCGAGGACTTGGGGAAGGAACCGGAACGGTGAAATCCAAACCCTTGCGGAAGATCGATCCGGGTGAAGATTTCGAAAGTTCAACCGCGGCTCCCGGGCGTGACACGGTATCGCCACCCTGCGGAATTGCGCCTGCGGTTTTGGCATTGGCCGTCAGCTGCATCTTCGCCCGGATTTCGTTTTCTGCCCGCCGCACGGGATTGGCGACCGGCAACGGTACGTCTTCCGCGGCAATATCCTCGCCCGCGATGGCTGCGACCGCTTCGCTGGCGGCACCGGCAGGAACGGTGCCCGGGCTGACGGAAGGCGACCCTTTCGGGTTGCCGAGGCCGACATCCAGCGGACGGTAGGCAATCCGGCGGGGGCCGAGCGTACGGTCAAGGATCTTTGCCCAGTCCGGTTTGCCGTTGGACAGCTTGAAACCGCTGTCGTCGAGCTTGTCCTCATCGGACTTGTTGGCCTTGGCGAAGAACAGGAACCCGCCCTGCTTTTCCTTTTCCATGTCAAACCGGGCCATGTAGCCCTTGGGACCCGGGCTCTTGTTGCGCCGGCAGTAACCGTCGGCCGGCGGATTGCCGCTGGTGCCCGAAAGGCTCGTGATGCTACGGCCGCCGCGCTTGCGGAACCCTTCGTCAAAAAGCTGGCGTGCAAAGGCGGTGCGCTCCAGACCGGAACCCGCGCCAAGAATAATCGCGATCAAGGTCTTGTTGCCGCGCGTCGCGGAGGCGGCAACATTGTACCCGGAATTGCAGATGTAGCCGGTCTTCATGCCGTTGGCGCCGGGCACGCGCAGCAGGAATTCCCGATTGGCCGACCGCAGGGTCTTCTTGCCGAAGCGGATCCCCGGGTGGTCATAGTAGTTTCGGGATTCCGGAAAGTCCCGGCGCAGCGCCAGGGCCAGAATGGCAAGGTCCCGCGCCGTGGTCACCTGCCGGTTGTCTGGCAGACCATGCGGATTGTAGAACCGGGTATTGGACATTCCCAGGCGCTGAGCTTCCGCATTCATCATGGCGATGAAGCCGGCTTCAGATCCCGCGATCGACTCGCCGAGCGCTACCGCAACATCGTTGGCCGACTTGATCAGAATGATCTTCAGCGCCGTGTCGACAGTGAACCGCGTCCCGACCTTGAACCCCATCTTGCTGGGTGGTTCGGCCGCGGAGTTCTTGGACTGCACGACCGCGCTGTCGAGCGAGGCGCGGCCGTCGCGGATCGCCTTGAAGGTAACATAGGCCGTCATGAGCTTGGTGAGTGAGGCCGGGTACCACTTGCGCGTGGCGTTTTCCTGCTCGATCACCGCGCCGGAACTCGCGTCGATCAGGACATAGGCACCTATATCCGCCCGTGCCTGGCTCATGGCCAGACTCATCACAAGAGCGGTTACGGTCAGACAAACGGAAGTCAGGCGGCCAATCGGGCTCAAAAACACGGTTTCCCTCGCTCGTCATCCAGCGGATGACACGTCGCAATTGGGCAATGGCAGTATGAATAGCTGCTGTCTTCTTAAAAAACCGGAACATCGGCGCGAGAGCAACCCCTTCCTCAAATCCACTCCACGCCAATCTTTCTTGCAATTGCCTTATTTTTGAGCAACTTTTGCGAGCAGGCATTGATAAGCTGCGGGAAACAGGGACTTTTTTCGCCGGTGTCGTCTTGCCTTTCTACTTGCCGGCCTTGGCCCGGCTCTTGCTAAGATTGCCGAGGGCATATTGCCCATTGCGGCCCGGCGACGGTCTGGACCAATTTGAACAGATGTGAAAAATAACAATGACTGAATGAGCCCGCAGGGGGGGCGGTCAAGCAATGTATGATGCTGGTCTGGCATCAGAAACGGGCGGGAAAGCCGTAGTTCTGCAGCGCGTGAAAGGCATCGGCAAGGTGCGTTTTTCGGCGCCGGATGGCAAAACCCGTCTGATCGATCTGTATCAGAGCGGGTCGGCCAAGGTTCGCCTGCCGAAGGTCTATGATACCCCTGCAACAGCCGTTCTCATCAACACCGCCGGTGGTCTCACCGGAGGTGACCAGCTCGACTATGAAGTCGGCGCTGACGCCGGTGTACACGTAATTGTGACCAGCCAGACGGCCGAACGTGCCTACCGCAGCCCGGGCGGCACCGCCCAGGTGAGCGGCCATTTCACGGTCGGACCCGGTGCGACCCTGGAATGGCTGCCCCAGGAAACCATCCTTTTCAACGCCTCGCGCCTTCGCCGCACGCTGCAGGCGGACCTGGAAGGTGACGCAAGGCTGATGATGGTCGAATCCTTCGTCCTTGGCCGAAAGGCGATGGGCGAGCAGGTCAAGTCCGTATTCTACCGCGACAGCTGGCGCATCCGCCGGGACGGGAAGCTGGTGTTTGCCGACGACATCCGGCTGGATGGCGACCCGGCCGACGCGCTGACCGGCCCGGCTACGGCTGCCGGCGCCCTGGCCGCGGCAACCTTTGTCGATTGCTCCGCCGATGCCGAAGACAGGCTCGCCAGGGCAAGAGAGCTGATAGAAACATTGCCGGAAGGAACCGCCCAGGCGGCCGCCAGCGCCTGGAACGGCTTGCTGATAACCCGGTTTGTGTCCAATGATGGCCGCGGCTTGCGCACGGCCCTGATGTCGTTTCTCACCGGATACCGAATGACGGCGCTGCCGCGCGTCTGGTATTGCTGATTTGGAGGACTTTCTTTCATGAACCTGACGCCCCGCGAAAAGGACAAGTTGCTCATTTCCATGGCCGCGATGGTTGCCCGCCGCCGCCTGGAACGGGGCGTGAAGCTGAACCATCCGGAAGCCGTCGCCCTGATCACCGATTTCGTTGTCGAGGGGGCCCGTGACGGGCGCACCGTTGCCGACCTGATGTCCGCGGGCGCCAAGGTACTGACACGCGACCAGGTGATGGAAGGCGTGTCCGAGATGATTCACGATGTTCAGGTCGAGGCCACCTTTCCTGACGGCACCAAGCTCGTGACCGTGCACGAACCGATCCGCTGACCGCAATTTCCAAGGAGACGAGCATGATCCCCGGAGAACTGTTTCCCGCCGAAGGCGAGATCGAACTGAACACAGGCCTTGAGACCGTGACGGTGGAAGTCGCCAACACGGGTGACCGGCCGATCCAGGTCGGCAGCCACTATCACTTCTTCGAAACCAATGAAGGCCTGTCTTTCGACCGGGAAAAGACCCGCGGCATGCGCCTGGATATTCCCGCAGGCACAGCCGTGCGCTTCGAACCCGGCCAGTCCAGATCCGTGACACTGGTGCCTTATCGCGGCAGCCGCACGGTCTACGGCTTCAACCAGAAGGTCATGGGCGAATTGTGATCAGATCCGCATCATCTCTTTCGTTTTCGCTGATCGGGCTCGGTCTTCTGCTAGCCGGACCTGTCGCCGCGCAGGAAACACCCAACTGCGAAAATGCCATGACGCAGTCGGAGATGACCCAGTGTGCCAACATCGACTGGCTGAAGGCGGATGCGGAGCTGAACGCGGTCTACAGATCCGCAATGGAAAAGATGACCGAAACCGACGCTTATTTGCCGGAAGGGCTGAAAGGGGCGGTCGAAACATTGCGCGAAGCCCAGCGTGCCTGGATCCCCTATCGTGACAAGGCCTGCGACGCCTACGGCTTTCTGGCCCGCGGCGGAACCATGGAACCCATGCTGGTCTACGGCTGCCGCGCAGATCTGACCCGCAACCGCATCGACGAGCTGAGACAACTCAGTGAAGGTCTGGGGAATTGATGCCTGTGCGCGGTGTGACCCTTCCTGCTTTAGCCCTGTTTCTGGCCACCGCCGGCACGGCGGTTGCTGAGGAAGAGAAGGTCAACGACAACATCGACTGCGGCTATCCGCTGACCGAAGCCGAACGCAGCTTTTGTGCCGACAAGGCCTTGGAAGACGCTGACACGCGCATGAAGGAGGCCTTCGACCGGCTGCGTGCACGGCTGGTCGAGATCGATGCGGAATTGCCGGAGCACCTGAAGGGCGCCCCCGCCAGCCTCGATGATGCCCAGGCCGCCTGGAAAACCTACGCCGACAAGGATTGCACCGCCTACAGCTTCCCCTTCAGGGGCGGCACACGCGGCAACGAACTGTACCGGAACTGCCTGATCGTCCTCACCATGAAACGCACAGAGGATCTGGATGCGACGGTTGAGGACTACGCGAATTAAACACACCGATTTCTGATCGCCGATTGGAGACTAGATATGGCCTACAAGATGCCCCGCGCCGCTTATGCGGACATGTTCGGACCGACAACCGGCGACAGGCTGCGCCTTGCGGATACCGATCTCATCATCGAGGTGGAAAAGGATTTCACCACCTATGGCGACGAGGTGAAGTTCGGTGGCGGCAAGGTTATCCGTGACGGCATGGGCCAGTCCCAGGCACCCCGTTCCGCCGGCGCCGTCGACACGGTCATCACCAATGTGCTGATCATCGACCACTGGGGTATCGTCAAGGCCGATGTCGGGCTGAAGGACGGCCGGATCGTCGGCATCGGCAAGGCCGGCAACCCGGATGTCCAGAACGGTGTCGACATCATCGTCGGTCCCGGCACGGAAGCGATCGCCGGGGAGGGCAAGATCCTCACCGCAGGTTCGATCGATGCTCATATCCACTACATCTGCCCGCAGCAGATCGATGAAGCCCTGTGCTCCGGCGTGACCACCATGATCGGCGGCGGCACCGGTCCGGCAACGGGCACCAACGCGACCACCTGTACGCCCGGCCCGTGGCACATCACCCGGATGCTTCAGGCTGCCGACAGCTTCCCGATGAACCTCATCTTCGCCGGCAAGGGCAACGCCTCCCTGCCTGCCGCGCTGGAAGAGCAGGTGATGGCGGGGGCCGCAGCCCTCAAGATCCACGAAGACTGGGGCTCGACACCGGCGACTATCGACAACTGCCTGTCGGTTGCCGATGAATACGACGTCCAGGTGATGATCCACACCGACACCTTGAACGAGTCCGGTTTTGTCGAGAACACCACCGCTGCGTTCAAGAATCGCACCATCCACGCCTTCCACACCGAAGGGGCCGGCGGCGGCCACGCACCGGACATCATCAAGGTGGTTGGCGAACCCAACGTCATTCCGTCGTCCACCAACCCGACACGGCCTTACACGGTCAACACGCTGGAAGAGCATCTCGACATGCTCATGGTCTGTCACCACCTGCACAAGGACATTCCGGAGGACGTTGCTTTTGCCGAGAGCCGCATCCGCAAGGAAACCATTGCGGCGGAAGACATTCTTCATGACATGGGCGCGTTCTCGATCATCTCCTCCGACAGCCAGGCCATGGGCCGCGTCGGCGAAATCATCATCCGCACCATGCAGACCGCACACAAGATGAAGGTGCAACGCGGCCGCCTTTCGGATGAAACCGGCGAGAACGACAACTTCCGGGTCAAGCGCTACATGGCCAAGACCACCATCAACCCGGCCATCGCTCATGGCCTGGACGAGTACATCGGCTCGGTTGAAGTCGGCAAGCTGGCCGACCTCGTGCTCTGGGACCCGAAATTCTTCGGTATCAAGCCGGCGCTGGTGCTGAAGCTCGGCTCTATCGCGACCGCTCCGATGGGCGATCCGAACGGGTCCATCCCGACACCGCAGCCGGTACATTACCGGCCGATGTTCGCCTCCTACGGCAAGATGCTGACGCACAGCCGTGTCACCTTCGTGTCCCAGGCGGCCTATGACACCGGCGTCAAGCACAAGGCAGGTCTCGACAGCCTGGTACTTCCGGTCAAGAACACCCGTGGTGGAATCTCCAAAAAGTCGATGATTCACAACAACATGATGCCAAAGATCGAAGTGCATCCGGAAACCTACGAGGTGCGCGCCGACGGCGAACTGCTGACCTGCGAACCTGCCGAAGTGTTGCCGATGGCCCAGCGCTACTTCCTGTTCTAAGCTCCGCAAGAACGCGTTCGGGAGAGGAAAGGCATGTATAAGATCGTCGGATTTCCGCGGACCCGCGCCATGCGGGTAATGTGGCTGCTTGAGGAACTGGGCGAACCCTACGAGGTTGACCCGGCTCTGCCGCAGTCGGATACCGTCAAGGCGCTCAATCCAAGCGGCAAGGTGCCCGTGCTGGTCGACGGTGACGCCGTCATCACCGATTCCGTCGCAATCTGTACCTATCTGGCCGACAAGCACGGCCGGTTTACCTTTCCTGCCGGAACTCTTGATCGCGCCCGTCAGGACAGCATCACCCAGTTCGGTGTCGATGTGCTGGAAGGCGCGCTCTGGACCGCTGCGAAGAACACCTTCATCCATCCCGAAGATGTCCGTGTTCCGGCGGTCAAGGACGTCTGCCGGCTCGAATTCGAGCAAGGCCTGAAAACGCTGGAAACGCTGATCGGTGACGGCCCCTATGCCATGGGCGAAATCTTCACCATTGCCGACATCATCGTCGGGCACTGCTCCGGCTGGGCACTGGCCGCCAAGTTCGAGCTGCCCAAAGAAGGTCCGGTCTACGATTATTTCAAACGCCTCAGGGAGCGTCCCGCTTTCCAGGCCATGATGGCAAAGGTGATGGAAGCCGCATGATCCGCGTCGCGAAAATCCACAAGGCCGAAACTTGGACCGGCGATGTCACCGACCGGATCACGCTTGACCGGGAAGACCGGTATCGGCGCAGGGCAGTCCTGACCGGCGCAGCCGGGTTGACCTTCCTGCTGGATGAACCGATGGCGATCCATTTGCGCCATGGCGACGGACTGGAACTTGAAGACGGTCGGATCGTCGAAGTTCTCGCAGAACCTGAGGAAGTAGTCGAAATTCACGCCGACGACACCGCCCACCTGGTGAAGATCGCCTGGCACCTGGGCAACAGGCACCTGCCGACGCAACTCATGGGCAATACCCTGCGGATCCGGCGGGACCACGTGATTGAAGACATGGTGGAAAAGCTCGGCGGCCGGCTGACCAGGCTATCCGCACCCTTCGATCCGGAAGGCGGCGCCTACGGCCATGGTCGCACCCACGGCCACGATCATGGGCACGGGCATTCCCACGACCATCATCACGGGCACGGGCACGACCACGATTTCGGACATTCCCATGACTGAGCCCTCAGCTCCGCGACTGCCCCTGTCACCGCAGGCGCTCTACCGGCTACAGGCCTTTCTCTCACCGGCCTTTCCGATCGGCGCCTTTACTTACAGCCACGGGCTGGAACAGGTGATCGAGCAGGGCGGGGTGGCAAGTGCGGCGGAACTTGGCGTCTGGCTGCGTGAAATCCTCCGCTTCGGCGCTGGACGAAGCGACGCCATCCTGCTGAAGGAAACCTACAGGGCCGCTCTTGCGGGAGATCGAGCGACCGTTGACGAGCTGCGTGACCTGGGGCTGGCCCTGCAACCCTCCAGGGAGCGGCATCTGGAATCCAGTGCCCAGGGCAGCGCCTTTTTCAGAGCCGTGTGCAACAGCTGGATGCCGGAAGCGGGCACCGAGGCCGCACGCCTGTTTCACGAATTCGCGGGCGAGGAAAACACCTCCTGGCCTTACCCGGTAGTGCTGGGACTGGCAGCTGCGGCTCACGGCTTGCCGGTGGATGCCGCACTTCACTGTTTCCTGCATGCTTTCGCGGCCAATCTGATTTCCGTCGCCGTGCGGGTGGTACCGCTTGGCCAGAGCGACGGCCAGAAGGTACTGGCTGGTCTGGAACCGGTGATCTTCGAAATCGCAGAAGAGGCCGAGGCGGCAGGTCTTGACGATCTAGGCACCTCCACCTTCCTTGCAGATATCGCCTCCATGGCACATGAAACCCAGTATTCGAGGTTGTTCCGTTCATGACTTCCCAAAATGGTCCCTTGCGCGTCGGCATCGGCGGTCCCGTCGGTTCCGGCAAGACCACGCTGACCGACAAGCTGTGCAAGGCCATGCGCGACCGCTACTCGCTCGCCGTCATCACCAATGACATCTACACAAGCGAGGACGCCGAAGCCCTGATGCGCTCGCAGGCCTTGACCAGTGACCGCATTCGCGGTGTCGAGACCGGCGGCTGCCCGCATACGGCAATCCGTGAAGACGCCTCCATCAATCTGGCAGCGGTGGCGGACCTGACCAAAAGCATCCCGGATCTCGACCTGATCCTGATCGAATCCGGCGGTGACAACCTGGCCGCAACCTTTTCACCAGAGCTCGCCGACCTGACGATCTACGTGATCGATGTTGCCGCCGGCGAGGAAATTCCGCGCAAGGGCGGGCCGGGTATCACGCGCTCCGATCTCCTGATCATAAACAAGACCGACCTTGCGCCCTATGTCGGCGTCAATCTGGAGGTCATGGACCGGGATGCAAAGAAGATGCGCAAGGAACGACCCTTTGTTTTCGCCAATACAAAGGCGGGAGAGGGCGTCGAATCCGTGGTAGACTTCATCGTCCAAAAGGGTGGGCTGAACGCTTAAATCTTCGATGTTGATGGCCGAATGATCGCTGGCAGACAGGATGCCTGCGCGCATAACAATGCGCTCTGGTGCGATGCGGTCCTGAAAACCGCAGGCGCGAAAACCGAATTTCATGCAGGGTTCTGGTGCGCTCGGGACAAGGCCCTGCCGCTCTATCCGAACATCGTCACCCTGTCGCCGAACCAGGGAGCGGATTTTTATGCCGCGCTGCCCGATTTGCCGAAGGGGGCCGGGGTAAAGGACAGTTTCGACAGTCTGGATCTGGCACCTTACGGCTTTCAGAGGCTTTTTACCGGCACCTGGCTGTTTCGTCCGCCGCCAAGTGCCAAACGTGCCCCGATCAGCTCCGATTGGCACAAGGTGGCGACATCGGAAAGCCTGAAGAAGTGGCTGGCCGGCTGGAACGAGAACGAAAGCCTCCATGCCGTTTTCCCGTCCAGGCTGCTGGAACGCAAAACCATTGATTTCGCCGCCATCATCAAGGACGGCAAGGTGAAGGCAGGGGCGGTCTTCAACACCGGTCCGAAGCTTGACGGCAAGGATATCCTTGGCCTTTCAAACGTCTTCTGCCGCAAGACCTGGCTCTACAGTGCTCTGCATGATCTTCTGGAACCGTTTCCGAACCGGTCGATTTGCACCTACGAAAATGACGCAAGCGTGCTACCGGTCTATCGACAACTCGGTTTCGAGCCTTGCGGACAGCTTTCCGTCTGGCTGAAACAGTAGCTCCGGACAGGGCGAAGCCCGCAACTTTACAGCTGCGGGCTCCGATTTTCGTTGATGACCGGTCGCGCTATTTCACCGTCACGGTCTGCCGCGCAACGATTTCCGCGTCACCTGCGGACAGCACGAACCGCAGCTCGTAAGTGCCCGGCTCTTCCGGTGTCCGCACCTCCACAACGCCGTTGGAGATGTTGTCCGCAATCTCCCAGGTGCCCGGTGCCGTACTCCAGGCATCCTGAGACGGTTCGGCAAAACCGATGAAGTTGCTGCTGTTGGCAGGGCCGCTCGCCTTTACGCTGACATAGCTGGCGGCCGGAACTTCGGACGGGCCCTCCAGCGTCACCTTCGGATCCGTGATCTTCAACGGTTGGCTGGCCAGGATCTTCGATCCGTCGGACGTCGAGAGAATGTAACGCAGCTCGTAATCGCCCCGAGCCAACGGCGCGATGATCGAGACGCTGTCCCCATCGGGACGTTCGTAGGTCACATAGGCCGAAGGGTCGGAGCCGACCGGCGCGATGCCGATCCAGTCGTCGGGCGCCTTCGGGCCGCTCCAGGTCACGTTCAGTCTGCCGGCCGCCTCTACCGTGCTGTCGGCCTGAAGCGTTGCTGCGCTTTCGCCAACGGTTAGCGGTTGGCGCGTCAGGATCGTCTGGTCGATACCGGTGACATAGATGACATCATAAGTGCCGGCTTCGCTCGGTGCCTGAAGGGTGACGGGAGACCCGTCGGCAGTGCCTGTCCAGCGGCCCTGGTAATCGTCAACCGTGCCGTCCTTCGGAACGATCCCGATCCAGTCCTCCGGCCCGTTCGGACCTTCGAAGACAATCTCCACCGGCTGACCGGCGGCAACTTCGGGGGCGTAGGTCAGGATTGCCTGGACTTCGGTCACCTTGATCGGTGCCTTTGCCAGAACACGTTCACCGCTATCGGCCCAGACATAGACGATTTCATAGTCGCCCGGCTGGGTTGGCAGGGCCAGTTTGGCGGGATTACCGTCGCGCACATACACCCAGAGATCCCGTTCGAGCCTGTTTCCGTCCGGGGTGACGACACGCAGGAAATCACCATCCAGGCCCGGGCCTTCAAAGGCAACTTCCAGCAGCGAGGTTGCAGGTGCTTCAGGGGAGGCGGGCGTGACACGCGCCTCGGGAAGATTGCCGTCGAGAAGAACAGTCTGCTGTCCGCCCTTGTCGGACACCTCAAGCGATGCACCGCCTGCCTTTTCACCAAGTTCTGCACTGACGACGTAGGATCCCGGCTCGAGCTCGACCTCGACGCTGCCACCTGTCATGCCGGACGCCACCACGGTCTCGTCGTCGACGGTTGCCACTGTCCATTGCACGGGGCCTGAAACAGGCTGGCCGCTTTCCTTGTCGGCCGCCGTCAGGACTGTCACAGGCAGCGGCGCTTTTTCCTCAACCGCGGCGACGCTTTCCTTCAGCGCTTCGGTCAGGCCATCGGCGTCCTTGGCGTTCCAGTAAGTGCCGCCTGTCAGATGCGCAATACAGGCAATCTTGGCCTGATCCGCCTTGGAAGCGATGTCGAAACCGATGACATGGGCCTTGAAATCGACACCGGACTTGGCAAGTGCCTCGGCGAGGGCGCAAGGATCCCCGCCGCAGGTCTCGATACCATCTGAGATCAGGATCAGCCGTCCCGGGCGGTCGTTCTGCGCCAGAAGTTCCGCGGCCTGCCGAAGTGTTTCGGTAATCGGCGTCTTGCCGCGCGGCGTGAGCGCCTTGACGCTTTGCACCAGTTTGGAGCTGTCCAGCTCACTCACCGGCACCAGCGTTTCCACATCGCCGCAATCCGCCTTGCGGCGGTGACCATAGGCCATCACACCAGCCCTGGTTCCATCCGGAAGACCGGCAACAAAGCCTTCGAAGGCAGACCGGGCAATTTCCGCTTTCGCGGTACCGTCGATCTGGCCCCACATGGAATTGGAAGAATCCAGGACGAACAAAAGATCAGAAGGTGTGTCCGTCTGTGCCCCTGCGGGGGACATGAACATCGTGCCGCCGATGAGGGCGGCTCCCATAAGTCGAAACACAGGTCGCTTTGAAAAGAGCATGAAACCTTGGGCTCCTGTAATGAATTTTCGAAAAAGCCTTATCCGGAAAGGAGATAGGCGAGACGGGCCGAATTTAGAGACACTTGCAATCCCGAAGTGTGATAAAAGTCGCAAGTAGACAGAATTGCCAAGGAAAAAATGACGTTGGGAGACCTGCAATGATGTTCGACGGTATCAACCTGATTGCAGTTGCTGCGGCCGCCATTGTGTCTTTCCTGTTCGGCGCGCTCTGGTACGGCATCCTCGGCAAGGCCTGGATGAACGCCGCCGGTCTGACCAAGGAGCAGACGAGGCCAAACCCGGTTGTCTTTGCAACGGCCTTTTTCTGCCAGATCATCATGGCATTCGTCTTCGCGGGCGTGATCTATCACACCGGTGGAACCGATATCAGGAACGGCATCATCTCCGCGCTGATGATCTGGGTCGGCATCGTCATGACCACGCAGATCGTCAACCACCGCTTTCAAGGGCTGTCCTGGAACCTGACGCTGATCGACGGCGGTCACTGGCTCGGGGTACTGCTTGTCCAGGGTATCGTGATCGGATGGCTGAGCTGACGTGATCGCCGGGAAATACGCGTAAATCCGTACGAGATTGAAGGTCTTAGGCCTTGCCATAGACCAAAGACTCGCCGACTAAAGTACCAAGTCTAGGTTCTGGACGCTTTGAGGGGCCATACGCATAATGGCCCCGGCAAAACAAGGCCGCGGAAGGGAGAACTCGCTTACCGCAGGTCCAATTGTGGTTTCTGGGAGGTTTCACATGACTGAGTCCGTATTTCCCGTTCCCGCGGAGGTTGCCGCGCGGGCGCATGTCGACAATGCCAAATATCAGGAAATGTATCAGCGTTCCGTGGAAGACCCCGATGGCTTCTGGGGTGAGCACGGCAAACGGGTGGACTGGATCAAGCCTTTCACCAAGGTGAAGAACACTTCCTACGACTATCACAACGTTTCGATCAAATGGTTCGAGGACGGCACGCTCAACGTTTCGGCCAACTGCGTTGACCGCCACCTGGAAAAGCGCGGCGACCAGCCCGCGATCATCTGGGAAGGCGACGACCCCAACGAGCACAAGGTCATCACCTACAAGGAACTGCACCGCGAGGTGAACAAGTTCGCCAACGTGCTGCACGGCCAGGGCGTCAAAAAGGGCGACCGCGTCACCATCTATCTGCCGATGATTCCGGAAGCAGCTTATGCAATGCTCGCCTGCGCCCGCATCGGTGCTGTGCATTCCATCGTCTTCGGCGGATTTTCACCGGACAGCCTTGCCCAGCGTATCGAGGATTGCGCCTCTGAATGCGTGATCACGGCAGACGAGGGCTTGCGCGGTGGTCGCAAGGTGCCGTTGAAGGCCAATGTCGACAAGGCTGCTGAAAAAGCGCCGGTAAAGAGCGTCATCGTGGTCAAGCGTACCGGCGGCGACATTGCCATGCAGGCCGGACGAGACGTCTGGTACCACGACGAGGCGGACCGTGTGTCCGACCATTGCGCACCGGCGGAAATGAACGCGGAAGATCCGCTCTTCATCCTCTACACCTCCGGGTCGACCGGCAAGCCCAAGGGTGTGATGCACACCACCGGCGGCTACCTGGTTTACGCTTCCATGACCCATGAATATGTCTTCGATTATCACGAAGGCGACGTCTACTGGTGCACGGCCGATGTGGGCTGGGTCACCGGTCACAGCTACATCGTCTACGGCCCGCTTGCCAACGGCGCCACCACGCTGATGTTCGAAGGTGTTCCGACCTATCCCGGTCCGGGCCGCTTCTGGGAAGTGTGCGACAAGCACAACGTCAACATCTTCTACACGGCACCCACCGCGATCCGCGCCCTGATGGGCGCCGGCGACGAACACGTCACCAAAACCTCGCGCAAGTCCCTGCGTCTTCTGGGGTCCGTGGGCGAGCCGATCAATCCGGAAGCCTGGACCTGGTACTACAATGTGGTTGGCGACAAGCGCTGCCCGATTGTCGACACCTGGTGGCAGACCGAAACCGGCGGCATCCTGATCACGCCGCTGCCGGGCGCAACCGACCTGAAGCCAGGTTCCGCCACCCGTCCGTTCTTCGGCGTCCAGCCGGCGATCGTCGACGCGGAAGGCAAGTTCCTGGAGGGGGCAACGGAAGGCAACCTTGTCATCAAGGACAGCTGGCCGGGCCAGATGCGCACGGTCTATGGCGACCATGAGCGCTTCGTCCAGACCTATTTTGCCACCTACAAGGGTCTCTATTTCACTGGTGACGGATGCCGTCGTGACGAGGACGGCTACTACTGGATCACCGGCCGCGTTGATGACGTCATCAACGTTTCCGGTCACCGCATGGGCACGGCGGAAGTCGAGAGCGCACTGGTGGCGCATCCGAAGGTTTCCGAGGCCGCTGTGGTCGGCTATCCGCACGACATCAAGGGACAGGGCATCTATGCCTATGTCACGCTGATGGAAGGCGAAGAGCCGAGCGACGACCTGAAGAAGGAACTGGTCAAGCATGTCCGCTCGGAAATCGGGCCGATTGCCTCTCCGGACCTGATCCAGTTCGCACCCGGCCTGCCGAAGACCCGGTCGGGCAAGATCATGCGCCGTATCCTGCGCAAGATCGCCGAAGACAGCTTCGACAGCCTGGGCGACACCTCGACCCTGGCCGATCCGACCGTCGTCGACGACCTGATCGACAACCGCCAGAACCGCGGCTGACCGGCACACTCCGGACTGTGAAACGCAAAAAGGCTCGCCACCCGGCGAGCCTTTTCAGTTTGGTCGGCCCGTCTCGAAAAGCTTCGATTACCTCGAAACGTAGATCTGCTGGATCTTCTTGGCGATATTGGCAAAGGCGTTGATCAGCTCGTCCGAACTCGTCGCCTTGTAGAAATTGCCCGTGCTGGCGCAGGACTGCATGTTTCTCGACCCGGCCGAGGTGTTGCTGGTGCCGAAGTAGACGCCGAAGATCGAAATTCCTTCGTCCTTCATGGCCTGGCAGAGCGCGCGCTGAGCCGTTGAGGAATTGTTGCTGTAGCTTTCGCTTTCGCTGCGTTCCTGCCACTGATTGACCGTAACCGTCTCACACTTGTACTGCCAGCCATGGCGTCTGGAATAAACCCAGTCGCATTCTTCCCGTTCGCCGATGTATTCGTAGTACCGGTTGTTGTCCCCGTCGGTCATGATGATCGCGAACTTGAGAACATCCTCGTTGTCATAAGGCTCCGGCTTGCTTGCAAGGGGCCATACGTCCGAATAGTTCGGCGAGATGCTGTTCCAGCCCCAGACCACGCCGGTCTGGCCTGCCGTACCGCCGTTATCATCCAGGTCGGCGATCGCATCGAGCAACTCGTCCCGGTCGGATGTCAGCGGGATCATCTTCGACGTGCTGGAACAATTGTTGCTGCCACCGCCATAAAACACGGCCTTCGGCGGCGGATCGGTCTTGTCGTAGTAATTGTAGGTCTTGTCGGTGTAGCGAACTTCGTAGAGATCTTCGCCGTCGTCGTAATCCTGGCGTTCCGTCACGCATTTGCTGCTGTCGGCATAGCCGAAGAGGCCGCCCTTCACCTTGGAAGCGTAAGCTCCCAGGTTGACCCCCTGGCTGTATGGCACCAGCGAAATACGGACCTTGCTTTCGGATTCTTCGGTTCCATCCGGGATCAAGATGTTCACCAGGCCTTCGGAGGCATCCCGCAGCGTATCCATGTCGTTGCGCATGGACCCGGTAACGTCGACGACGAGGGCCAGTTCGACGTCAAAGCGTGAGTAGGTGACCTGTGAGCTCGTTCCGAAGCTGAATGTTTCCGGGCCGAGGGCACTCTTGCCGTATCCGCCCATGTCGATGAAGTAGTTCTTGAGAGAGGCCGTGGACGTTACCTTGATGGTGCCGTTGTCCGGATCGACGACGAAATCGAGATTGTCGATTGCCTCGTCCAGGAATTCGACGTCGGCCAGGTTGGCCTTGAAGGAATCCGCCAGTGCCTGTTTGATCTGGTCGTCGCTCATGACGCTGGTCGACAGGTCCGCCGCGACCGAAAGTGCCGCGGCATCAATCGCAAAGGACAGTTTTTCGCGCGCATTCACCGTTCGGGACACGTCGATGGTAATCCCCGCGATCACGACGATCAGGATCACCAGCATACCGAAAATGGGCAAAATGGATGCTTTGCGGTCGCCGGTAAACTCTGCAAGCAGGGGTCGGCAAATGAGACGCTTCAAATACTGCATTACTGCCTCGTCATTTTGTGAGACAGTTACTCTAGAAAAGTACCTAATTCCTTAAACGGAATGTAGAAAATAGGGGGTTGTTTCCGTTTGGTAAACCAATCGGAAAGAATCGAGACTGACGCTTTTCGCTGGCCGGTCGTCCGGCAGGTCTTATTTGGACAGGTAGATCGACTGGATCTTCCGCGCGATGTTTGCGAACGCTCCTATGAGTTCATCGGACGATGCAGCCTGATAGTAGTTTCCCTGGCTTGCGCAGGACTGCATGTTTTTTGCCCCTGCGGATGTATTGCTGGTTCCGAAGTAAACTCCGAAAACCTGGATGTTGGCAGCTTTCATGGCTGCACAGATGTCTCGTGAGCGGACGGAAGAGGTGTTGTTGTAGCTTTCGCTTTCACCTGTTTCCCGCCAGGCGTTCACGGCCACTGTGCTGCATTGCCAGGTCGACTTGCCGTTTTTCTTGACCCAGCCGCACTGCTCCTCCTGTTCGATATATTGGTAATACCGGTTGTTGTCGCCGTCAGTCATGATGATCGCGAACTTGAGCGTATCGCCGTCTGAATAGGCCGCAGGCGCGCTGTCTACAGGCCATACGTTGGCGTAGTTCGGCGACAGGCTGTACCAGCCCCAGGCAACCCCGGTCTGACCTGCCGTACCGCCGGTGTTGTTAAGAGCGGAAATCGCCGGCAGCAACGTGGTGCGGCTCTTGGTCAACGGCACCAGCTTGGACGTGGAGGAGCAACTGCTGCTGCCCCCGCCAAAAAAGGTCTGTGCCGGAGGAGGGCTGGACTTCTTGTAGTAGTTATAGGGATCGTCCGTGAGCATGACCTCATAGGTGGAATAATCCTGACGTTCCGTGACGCAGTTGCCGCTGACGCTGTAGAAATCGCCGCCCTTCACCTTTTTTGCATAGGTGCCGAGGTTGACGCCCTGGCTGTAGGGAACCAGCGAAATGCGCACCTTGGCATCGTCTTCTTCCACGTCCTCGGGCAGCAGGATGTTGACCACCGCCGTCGAGGCATCGCGCAGCGTGTTCATGTCGCTTGAGGACATCGAGCCGGTGACGTCCACCACAAGGGCCAGCTCCACATTGAACTTGGAATAGGAGACCTGTGAACTGGTTCCGAAGGCAAAGGTCTCCGGACCCAGGTTCTTCATCATGTAGCCACCGAAATCGATGAAGTAATTCTGCAGGCTGGCCGTCGAGGAGACCTTGATGGTTCCGTTTTCCGCATCGACCACAAAGGTCAGGTTCTTGATGGCTTCGGCCAGAAACTCGGCGCCGTCCAGGTTGGACTTGAAGGAATCCGTCAGCGCCTGCTTGATCTGTTCATCCGTCATGAGCGATGTCGACAGATCCGCCGCCACGGACAGTGCGGCCGCATCGATCGCATAAGACAGCTTCTCGCGGGCGTTGACCGTGCGCGAAACGTCCACGGCTGCGCCCATGACGACGATCAGAAAAATCACCATCAACGCAAAGATGGGCAGCACGGCCCCTTCACGTTGCGTGAGAAATCGTCTGTTTATTTTGAAATTCCAGAAAAGAAGAGACATGTATGGCGCCGCCTCAAGGGAGATAAAGACAGCTACTACACACTTTAAGAAAAAACAGTGAATGAACTTTGGGAACGAGGTTAAAGCCTCGTTAAAATCAAATATTCAACGGCATAAATACATCCACTGGATGTCAACTGCCAGTTGCCTGCAACGTGGAATAGGCGCTCCGACGCAGACGCGTTAGCGCCGTCACAAGGGCATTTGATGACCCCGCCTGAAGGCTCGCAATACGAAACGGAGACTACGGTTCCAGCTCGGTATCCCAGTAGAGGAAATCCAGCCAGCTATCGTGCAGATAGTTGGGCGGGAAACCGCGGCCGTTGTTGTGCAGGTCCTGGATGGTCGGCTGGAACGGCATGTGCATCGGCCACATGTTCAGTTGCTGGCACGACTTGTTGGACTTGCGCAGATTGCAGGGGGAACAGGCGGTGATGACATTGTCCCAGGTCGTCAGACCACCCTTGGAACGCGGCACAAGGTGGTCGAAGGTCAGCTCATCCTTGGAGCCGCAGTACTGACACTGGAATTTGTCGCGGAGAAAGACGTTAAATCGGGTAAAGGCAGGGTATCGGCTGGGTTTCACGAAGGTCTTGAGAGAGACCACACTGGGTAATCGGAACTCGAAGCTCGGACTTCGAACCGCCGCATCGTATTCGGCAACAATGTTCACCCGGTCCAGGAACACAGCCTTGATGGTATCCTGCCAACTCCACAGCGACAGGGGGTAGTAGCTCAAAGGCCGGTAATCCGCATTGAGCACCAACGCCGGATGGGCGCCCGACGAAACCGCTATCGTCACCTTCCGCTCCTCATTCCCAGAGCATGCCGAATCCACACGCGGATGCGTTGCTCTAACGACTTACGTTGGATCAACTTCCAGCAATCAGGTGCCAACTGACAGCGCGTTGACCTGTCGGAATGTCCGTTATCCGGTCAATCGGACAGCGGAACAGTCCTTTTGTGACGGGAGTATTGTAGTGCCGAGGTGACAGTCTTGTGAAGCCCGGGAAAATCATTTCTGAGTGCAGTTGTCGCCAGATCAGACCCGGCAAAGGATTTTTCTTAACTACATGAATTATTTACGCAAAAGCAAAATCCCCTGCGTCATTGTGCCTGTTTTACGGGGAGAAGCAAAAAGGGCGCCTTGCGGCGCCCTTTCTCACGAACCGAAATGCGGTCGAATCAATTCGTCGTCCACTCGCGGATATCGACAAAATGGCCGGCGATTGCCGCCGCTGCCGCCATGGCCGGCGAAACCAGATGAGTCCGGCCCTTGTGGCCCTGACGGCCTTCGAAGTTGCGGTTGGACGTCGACGCACAGCGCTCGCCCGGCTTCAGCTTGTCCGCATTCATGGCAAGGCACATGGAGCAGCCCGGCTCACGCCATTCAAAGCCTGCTTCCTTGAAGATGATGTCCAGACCTTCTTCCTCGGCCTGTTCCTTCACCAGACCAGACCCCGGGACAACCATGGCGCTGACGCCTGCTGCCACCTTGTGATTGCCGATGACGGCCGCCGCAGCACGCAGGTCTTCAATGCGGCCGTTGGTGCACGAACCGATGAAGGCGCGGTCGATCTTGATGTCGGTGATCTTGGTGCCCGGCTGCAGGCCCATGTATTCCAGGGCGCGCTTCTTGGACTCGCGGCGGTTTTCATCAGCGATTTCGGCCGGATCCGGCACGACACCTTCCACCGAGATGACGTCTTCCGGAGACGAGCCCCAGGAAACGATCGGCGGCAGGTTGGCGGCGTCCAGTTCGATGACCTTGTCGAAATAGGCGTCCGCATCCGAATGCAGGGTCTTCCAGTAGCCGAGAGCCATGTCCCAGGCTTCGCCCTTGGGCGCCTTGGGGCGGCCTTCGATGTACTTGTAGGTGATTTCGTCCGGTGCAATCAGGCCTGCACGTGCACCAGCCTCGATGGACATGTTGCAGACCGTCATGCGGCCTTCCATCGACAGGGCACGGATTGCTTCGCCGGCATACTCGATCACGTAGCCGGTGCCGCCTGCGGTGCCGATCTTGCCGATGATGGCCAGAACGATGTCTTTCGCGGTGACGCCAGCAGGGATCTTGCCGTCGACCTTCACCAGCATGTTCTTGGCTTTCTTCTGGATCAGCGTCTGGGTGGCCAGAACGTGTTCCACTTCGGATGTGCCGATACCGTGGGCGAGGGAGCCGAAAGCGCCATGGGTGGAGGTGTGGCTGTCGCCGCACACAATGGTCATGCCGGGCAGGGTGAAGCCTTGCTCGGGACCCACGATGTGAACGACGCCCTGACGCATGTCGAGTTCGGAATAATATTCGATGCCGAATTCCGCCGCGTTCTTGGCCAATGTGTCGACCTGCAGGGCCGATTCCGGATCATCGATGCCGTGACGGCGGTCGGTGGTCGGAACGTTGTGGTCGACCACGGCAAGCGTCTTCTCCGGCTGGCGCACCTGGCGGCCGGCCATGCGCAGGCCTTCGAATGCCTGCGGGCTGGTAACTTCATGCACCAGGTGGCGATCGATGTAGAGCAGCCCGGTTCCGTCCGGCTGCATGTCGACCACGTGGTCGTCCCAGATCTTGTCGTAAAGCGTCCGTGCCTTGGCCATGGGTCTCTCCTCGGTCCATCCGAGCAAACGGTCAAACGGTCTAAAGTTTGCGAAATGCCCGGTGATGCCCGTCGCGGCGCGTCCAGCCGCAAGGGTCTATCCTCGTTTATCGTAGCTAGTGAATGACGCAGCGCCGCCTGAAGGTCAAGCGTTCCGAGTTGAGCTGAATTCAACTCAGATTGACCGGCGCAGGAAGAACGGGGCGCAAAACCCCGGATTTGCATCGGACTGCGCCGGGGTTTGGCGCAAATGCAAAAAAGGCGGCCCGAAGGACCGCCTTTTCGAAACGTTTTGCCGGGCCGGCTTATTCGGCTGCGTTCTCTGCAGCTTCCTTGGCAGCGGCCTTGGCTTCTGCAGCAGCTGCCTTGGCAGCAGCCACTTCCGCACGCACTTCTTCGTTGAGGCGCTTGGAACGAGCATTGGTGTTTTCGACGATACGGGCAGACTTGCCGCGACGGTCGCGCAGGTAGTAGAGCTTCGCGCGACGGACCTTACCGCGGCGAACCACTTCAACGCCTTCCAGCATCGGGGAGTAGACCGGGAAAACGCGCTCGACGCCTTCACCGTAAGAAATCTTGCGAACCGTGAAGCTCTCGTTGATGCCGCCGCCGGAACGGGCGATGCAGACGCCTTCGTAAGCCTGGGTACGGGTACGCGTACCTTCGGTGACCTTCACGTTGACGCGAACGGTATCACCAGGAGAAAATTCCGGCAGCTTGCGCTGCTCTTCGATTTTCGCCATTTCCTCAGCATTGAGCTGCTCGATGATGTTCATGGCATATTTCCCTTTTGAATTACAAAGCGGTCAGAGCGTTTTCCGGTTTTGGCCGGAAACGGGTTCACCGACTTTGGGCCATGTTGCTTGTCGGCTGGACTTTCCTGATTTTCCGGTCCTTTTGGTCCGGTTCAGGACGCAGGTCTTTCCAAGGAAAAGACACAACTTCACCCAGCTTCGGCGCGCGTATACAGGAAATTTGCGCCACTGTCATGCGGATTCTTCAATCCACGTCGTCTTCATCCGCCATATAGGCATCCCAGAGATCCGGCCGCCGCTCGCGTGTCAGGCGCTCGGCTTCGGCCATGCGCCATTCGTGGATCTTCCGGTGATTGCCCGAGGTCAGAACCTCGGGAATGGTCAGGCCTTCGAACTCGGCCGGCCGCGTGTATTGCGGGTGTTCCAGCAGGCCACCTTCGAAACTTTCGGTTTCCGCACTGTCCATGTTGCCCATGACGCCAGGGATGAGCCGGACAACAGCGTCCAGCATGGTCAGCGCGCCGATTTCGCCGCCGGACAGGATGTAGTCGCCGACGGAGACTTCCTCCAGACCGCGCGCGTCGATCACCCGCTGGTCGACCCCCTCGAACCGGCCGCAGACGATGACTGCGCCAGGGCCTTCGGCAAGTTCATGCGCACGGTCCTGGGTAAAGGGCGCCCCGCGCGGGCTCATCAGGAGCCGCGGGCGCGGGTCGTCAGCGGGGGCCGCCGCATCAATGGCCCTGGCCAGGATATCGGCCCTGAGCACCATACCGGCACCGCCACCGGCCGGCGTATCGTCAACGGAGCGGTGCTTGTCCGTCGCAAAGTCGCGGATCTGGCTGGTTTCCAGCTGCCAAAGCCCCTTGTCCAGCGCCCGGCCCGAAAGGCTGTGGCCCAGGGGCCCTGGAAACATGTCCGGGTAGAGCGTCAGAATGGTTGCCTTGAACGTCATTACGCCTGTCAGTTCTGCTGATTGGCCGGTATGCCCGGGTCCAAAACCGCTCATTGGTTAACGAGCCGTTTACCGCTTTCCTAAAAACCTGTCGAATTCTTCAGGGTAGCCGCCGGAAAGAAAGCTCTGATTAAGGCTCGCAGTATAAAGTGGCAAGAGCGTTTCAATCGGGTTTATTGCCGTGGCAAAATTTCCAGTCCTGCGTTTCAAGCTTCCCCGTTTCATTCAGGTGCATGTCGACCGCCACTATCTCGACATTTCCCTGAGCCGCGTGCTGCCCCTGTTCGCCTTGATGACCTTCGGCGTGCTGGCCGGCCTTGTGTTCAACACCGGCGTCGGCCACCCCTATGACAAGGTCATCCATATCGGCTTTTTCGCCCTTCTGACCCTGTCGATCCATGCGCTGTTCTGCTGTCGGCTGCGCATTTCCGCCGTCGTCGCCTTCGGCATGGGTCTCGCGGGTGAAGTGGTGCAGGGCTTCATTCCCCACCACGAAATGTCGTTGCAGGATGCCTTTGCCAACGGGATCGGGGTTGCATTGGTCGTCGCACTGATTGCGCTGAAGCGTTCCGAGGTTCGCCAGGCTGTCCGCCAGGACGTTCCCGCGGAGGAGCGCGAAGAGCTCAACCTACGCAAGATGGGCTTGCAGCCCGTGCCAACGCGTTACCTGTCCGGCTCGTCTTCCGAAGGCTCAGGAGCTCCTTCGGAGAAGTAATCCTCCGGCAGTGAAGCGCTGACCCGGCCGTTCTCCAGGTCGATCTCGGGCACGAATTCCTTCGTGAACGGAACATAGAAGCTGCGGCCGCGTTTTGGCCGGACTTCCAGCAGATCGCCGGCTCCGAAATCCTGCACCGCAATGATCTTCCCGAGTGTCTCGCCAGTCTGGTCGAGCACATCGAGGCCGGTCAGGTCGGAATAATAGAATTCGTCTTCTTCAGGTTCGGGCAGCTGGTCACGGTCGATAAAGAGATCGACACCGTTCAACTCTTCCGCCTGGTTGCGGTCCGCGATCCCCTTGAACTTGGTGATCACCACCGTCTTCTGCACCCGCGCCCGTTCCACCTCGAAGGAACGTTTGCCGTTCCGGGTGGTCAGAATGCCGTAGTCGGCAAAGGAAAGCGGGTCATCGCCGTAAGGTTTGACCCGCACTTCCCCGCGAATGCCATGCGCCGCACCGATCTTGGCCATCAGTACCTTCTGATCGTCCTTGGACGTCATCTCAAAAGGCTCCCTGGCCAATGTCTTCCCGTGCGGCTTGGCGCATCTGCTTATTCGGCAGCTGCTTCTTCTGCCGGAGCGGCAGCAGCTTCAGCGGCAGCAGCAGCTGCTTCTTCTTCAGCCTGACGCTTGGCTTCAACGCGTTCCTTCGCCTTTGCGCCCAGCTCGGCTTTCTTCGGGTTGTTGCGCGGCTCACGCTTCAAGAGGCCGGCAGCATCCAGGAAACGGTGAACGCGGTCGGTCGGCTTTGCGCCGCTGTCCAGCCAATGCTGAATACGCTCGACGTTCAGGGTCACGCGGTTTTCGGAATCCTTCGGCAGCATCGGGTCGTAGGAACCGACCTTTTCGATGAAACGGCCATCGCGCGGGGAGCGGATGTCAGCAACAACGATGCGGTAATACGGGCGCTTCTTGGAACCGCCACGTGCCAGGCGAATTTTCGTAGCCATTTTTATGTCTCCAGTTTGTTCAGTTGCCGGCTTCAGCGGCAATGGCTTCGTGGTGCCGGATCACTTCCTTGACGATGAAGTTCAGGAATTTCTCGGCAAAGTCAGGATCGAGATTGGCGTCGCCCGCAAGCTGGCGCAGCCGTTCGATCTGAATTTTCTCCCGCGCCGGATCAGCCGGCGGCAGGTCGTTGGTGGCTTTCAGCACACCCACTTTCTGGGTGCACTTGAACCGTTCGGCGAGCATGTGAACAAGAGCCGCATCAATGTTGTCGATGGACGCCCGAAGAGCCTTCAGTTCGCTCAAGGCGGGGCTTTCACCCAGCTTGTTCTCCGCTTCGCTCATCGTTTCTTGCCCTTGCCCATACCCGGAAACCCGGGGAGTTTCGGACCGCCAAGGCCTGGAAGACCCGGCATGCCCATGCCTGGCGGCAGACCGCCGCCCAACCCGCCGGGCAGGCCTTTCGGCATTTCCATGCCACCCGGCAACTGGCCGGACTTGGCCATTTCCTCAAGCTGCTTGGGATCGACATCCGGCATTCCGCCGCCGCCAAGGCCGCCCATCAGCTTGCCCAGCATGCCTTTGCCCTTGCCCATCTTCTTCATCATGTCCGCCATCTGGCGGTGCATTTTCAGAAGCTTGTTGACGTCGGCCACATCCATGCCCGACCCGGCTGCAATACGCTTCTTGCGGCTGGCCTTGAGCAGTTCGGGCTTCTGACGCTCGGCCGGTGTCATCGATTCGATGATGGCGACCTGACGCTTGAACATCTTGTCGTCGATGTTCGAAGCCTCGATCTGCTTCTTCATCTTGCCGATGCCCGGCAACATTCCCATCATGCCGGACATGCCGCCCAGCTTTTCCATCTGGCGCAGCTGCTCGGCGAGATCTTCCAGGTCGAAGTGACCCTTCTGCATCTTCTTCGCCATTTTCGCGGCCTGTTCCGCGTCGATGGCTTCTGCAGCCTTTTCCACCAGCGAGACGATGTCGCCCATGCCGAGGATGCGGTCTGCGATCCGGCGCGGGTGGAAGTCTTCAAGTGCGTCTGATTTTTCGCCGGTACCGATCAGCTTGACCGGCTTGCCGGTAACCGCCTGCATGGAGAGCGCCGCACCGCCGCGGCCGTCGCCGTCCATACGGGTCAGGGCGATACCGGTGATGCCGACGCGCTCATCGAAACTCTGCGCCAGGTTGACGGCGTCCTGACCGGTCAGGCTATCCGCCACCAGCAGGATTTCATGCGGCTGGGCAGCGGCTTTCACCTCTGCCATTTCAACCATCAGCGGCTCGTCGATGTGAATACGGCCGGCGGTGTCGAGCATGACCACGTCATAACCGCCGAGCTTGGCGGCGGACATGGCCCGCTTGGCGATTTCGACCGGGCCCTGGCCGGCAACGATCGGCAGCGTGTCGATGTCGTTCTGCTCACCCAGAACCTTCAGCTGCTCCTGGGCAGCCGGACGGCGGGTGTCGAGCGATGCCATCAGCACCTTGCGCTTGTCGCGCTGGGTCAGGCGACGGGCAATCTTGGCCGTGGTGGTGGTTTTACCGGAGCCCTGCAGACCGACCATCATGATCGCCACCGGTGCCGGAGCGTTCAGGTCGATCGGATGAGCTTCTTCACCGAGCATCTCGACCAGCTGGTCATGAACGATCTTCACGACCATCTGGCCCGGGGTCACGGACTTGACCACCTCGGCACCGACGGCGCGATTGCGCACCTTGTCGGTGAAGGAACGTACGATCGGCAGCGCAACGTCGGCCTCGATCAGCGCGCGGCGGATTTCGCGCAGCGCCTCGTTGACGTCGTTTTCCGACAGCGCACCGCGGCCGGTGAGCTTGTCGAAAATACCGCTTAATCGATCGGACAGGCTTTCAAACATCAGTAGTCCTTGAATAGTCTCGGTTTCGGGAAGTCTCCCGAACCATATGGGCAACCGCCGGTCATTTCCAACCGGATCAATCCGCGCAAAGCAGTTTGACACCCGAGGGCGCAACGCGCTGTCGGATGTTAACCTCCGGGAACTCTTTACACCTTTGCGGGTCCCGGTCGGCGGATCGAAATTTCAATCACTCATATGGAGTTCGCGGGGATATGCCCGAAACCCGGGCAAGAGTCAAGGAAGCGGCGGAGATTCCCGTTTTCTTGATCCGGATTTCTGTCTCTACCCCGTCATCCCGTGGCTTGACCACGGGATCCATGCCGTTTCGCCTTATCGGACACCTGGTTTTCGGTTCAGGCCATGAACGCTTGGGTGCTGATCGCAATCGACGTCAGGATGGCGATGGTGAGGAGCACCGCGGCCAGACCCAGTAGCAGACCGAAGATGACGACCAGACCGTCGCGCTCGACAATGCCGACGCCGGCGATGAACAGCGCGACCGCCGGAAACCAGCCGCTGAGCGGCACTGGCAGAAACAACGTGAAAGCAATGACGAACAACGCAAGCCCGAGCAAGCGCTCATGTTTTCGTGCAAACAGACCTTCGTACCGGTGGGCCAGCACGCGCTCCAGCCGCATTGTGACGGGACGCAGGCGCACCATCGTTCGCCGCAGCTTGTTGTGATTGAGCGACAGGCGCGCAAGCGGCCTGGGCAGTTTCACGTGCGGAAAACCGAGCACCATCTGGAACGTGGTGACGAGCACCGGCAGACCGGTGACGAGCGAGGAGCCGGGAGGCAACGGCAGAAGCGTCAGCAGGGAAAACAGCACGATCGCCCAGCCGAACGACGTCTCGCCCAGCGCCAACAGCAAATTGCCGAGCGTCAGTGTGCCGTCCCGGTGCTGGTCGCGCGATGTCCGCAGGATCGGCAGCGACAGCGAAGGTCTTCGGCGTCTTTCGCCCTGCATTCAAGATTTCCGTTACAGCTTCTGAGTCGCGCAGGGTCTAACATTCCATCTGCAATAAATCCAACGCCGAGTAGCACGGGTTGGCGTATTTTGCAGTTCGGCAGAGCGACCGGGTTCCGGACAGTCCGGCGGCATCAATCCCGCTTGGACGTCTCGTATTTCGCCGAAACCTCATAATAGTCGTTGAAGCCGATCCGGTCCCGCAGCTCCTTGAAGTCCATGAGATCCGGTTTTCGATCCTGGTCGCTCTTCAGCTGCCGCAGCGTCGCCACCATTGCCTTCATGGCGCTGGCCATCAGGGTCAGCGGATAGGCGGCAATGGCGTAACCGATGTCCCGAAGCTCTTCATGCGAGAGGTCGGGAGTTTCGCCGCCTTCCACGATGTTGGCCATCTTCGGACCCGGCAGTTCCCGGCAGATTTCCTGCATTTCGGCAACCGTCTTGGGCGCCTCGACAAACAGGATATCAGCGCCGAGTTCCTTGAACTTTGCCGCCCGGGCAATTGCCTCGGCAAGGCCGTGCTCATGACGGGCATCGGTCCGGGCAAGGATCAGGATATCGGCCCCTGCCTCCTTGGCATCCTGCGCCGCCCGGATCCGGTCAAAGGCTTCCTCGCGGGAAACGACCGCCTTGCCAGGCGTGTGACCGCAGCGTTTCGGAGCCACCTGGTCCTCGATCATCACCGCCGCAGCGCCTGCCTTGGCCATGCCGGTCACGGTCCGGCGCACGTTCATGGCATTTCCGTAACCTGTGTCGCCATCCGCCAGCAGCGGAATCCGGACCGCATCGGTGATGTTACGCGCCTGATCGAGCACTTCGCCATAGGACATCAGCCCCAGATCCGGCTGCCCGATCCGCGATGCGGAGGCGGCAAAGCCGGACATGAAGGTGAGATCGAACCCTGCCTGCTCGATCAGCTTGGCGGACAAGGCATCATAACAGCAAGGCATGACGTGAAGTTTCGGCTGCTCCAGCAGCGCGCGAAGGGTAGCTGCCGGTGACGGCATGACAAAAACCTCAGAACTTGAATGGCAGATAGAGCGCGAGATCGGTCCAGACATACAGGATCGCGACCGAAATCAACATGATCACCAGGAACGGCAGCACGCCACGGGAGACGTCGGACAGCTTCGATCGCGCGACCGATTGGATGACATAGAGATTGAGCCCGACCGGCGGTGTGATCAGGGCGCATTCCACCATGACGACCATGTAGACGCCGAACCAGATCGGATCGAAGCCCAATGCCATGGCTGCCGGCAGCAGTACGGGCGTCATGATCAACACCATGGACAGCGCCTCGAACACCAGCCCCATGATCAGAAGCACGATCGAGACCACGATGATGAATGCGAGCGGCGTATCGATGGTCTGGCCGATGAAGACCGAGATATCCTGCGGAATCCGGTAAAGCGTGATCGCCTTGCCGAACACCTTGGCCCCGGCAATGATCAAGACGATGGCAACGGTCGTCACCATGGCATCGAACGCCGCTTCCTTCAGACCCTGCCAGGTAAGCGTACGCAGGATGGGCCCGGTAATCAGAAGCGCCACGGCAAAGCCGATAGCTGCAGCTTCCGTCGGTGTCGCCGCGCCGCTGTAGATGGCGCCGATAACAACAAGCGCCAACAGGATCGAGGGAAATGCCCGCACAGTTGCCCGCATGCGCTCGTCCCAGCTTGACGCCGGCTCCGGCGTGTAGCCGCCGAACCAGCGGGCATAGACCATGGAAAAAACGATGAAGAACACCACAAGCATAAGGCCCGGGCCAACACCTGCCAGGAACAGCGCGATCACCGATTGTTCGGTAACGAAGCCATAGACGATCATCGGGATCGACGGCGGGATCAGAATGCCGAGCGTGCCACCTGCGGCAAGCAGGCCGTAGACGAATTTCCGCTCGTAGCCGCGCTGGATCATTTCCGGGATCGCAACTGTTCCGATGGTGGCGGCCGTTGCCACCGACGATCCGGAAATGGCTGCGAAAATGGCGCAGGACAGGATGGTCGCGACGGCCAGTCCACCCGGCCAGTGACCGACCCAGGCATGAACGGCGGCAAAGAGATCCCGCCCGACCCCGCCTTTCAGCAGGATGTTGGACATCAGCAGGAACAGCGGTACCGCCAGAAGAATGAAGCCATCCAGCGTCGACAGGATCGCTTGGGGCGCCATCAGCGGCGAGAAACCACCGAGAATGAGCATTCCAAGGCCGAGACCGCCCAGCGCGAACGCCACCGGCACGCGGATCAGCAACAAGGTGAACAGCGAAGCGAGAATGAGAACCGTCGTCATTCCATCACCACCGCTTCATGATCGCCCGACTTGGGCTTTTGGCCCAGCTCAATGAGGGCCTGCACGAACAGAAGCGCAAACCCGACCGGAACGGACAGTTCGGAGATCCACATGGGAAGGTCCAGCATGGAGCCCGAGGTGCGGCCTCGCTCGAAGGAATCGTAGAAGATCCCGCCACCCTTCCAGGCGACCAGGATGCTGAACACCGCAACAAAGCCCATGGCAACCACATGGCAGGCGCGGCGCCAGCCCGGGCTTAGCTGGTCTGTCAGCGCATCAACCGCAATGTGCCGACCGGCTTTCAACAGCCATGGCATGGCAAGCATGGTGCCCCAGATCAGGCACAGCTGAGACAACTCCGACGCCCAGATGGTCGGTGCAACGAAAAGATACCGGGCCAGAACTTCATAGGTGAGCATGCAGCCCACGGCGACGAACAGCAGCGCGGCGATCCAGGCAAAGGCCTGAAGAAGAAAATAGAAGGCTTTCATGAAACCATCTGTCGATCGAGCAATCGGCAAGGCCGGGAAAAGACGGCCGGTGAAACCCGGCCGCGAAAAGACACCGGAACTCCGGCATCCGTGACTGGAAGCGGCCAGCATCGCCGCGGCCGCTTCCGTCGTTCAGGATCCGCGGACCGTCAGAATTTCTGAGCGGCTTCGAGAACCTGCTTGCCGAGGGGGCCCGCTTTTTCGACGAAGTTGTCGTAGACCGGCTGGCTTACGCTTTTCCAGGCGGTCATTTCTTCTGCGGTCGGCGTGTAGATGGTCATGCCGTTCTGCTCCGAAATCTCGTAAGCTTCAGCTTCGATCTGGGACATCCGATCCCGCACATCGGCTTCCGCCTTGAGGGCAGCAGCCTCGATGATCTTCTTGTGCTCATCCGGCAGGCCGTTCCAGAAATCGGTGTTCACCACGACGATGAACTCGATATCCGCATTGTTGGTCACGGTGATCGTGTCCATGACTTCCCAGAGCTTGCGGGATTTCACTCCGGAAACGCCGGTCATGCCGATGTCCACGGTGCCGCGCTGGTAGGCCAGATACTGTTCGGAACCGGAAATCAGCGTCGGCGCACCGCCGGCAACCGTGACAAAATCGCCAAGCGTCTTGCCGAAGACGCGAACCTTCTTGCCTTTCAGATCTTCCGGGGTTTTCAGCGGTCCGCCATTGGACAGCATGATGGAGCCGCCATAAGCCTGCCACCACAGAACGGTGGAACCGGTTTCCGCGATTGCCTCATCCAGCGGTCCGCGCACGGGAGATCCCTTGGCTACGGCCGCACGAACCTTTTCTTCCGTGTCGAACAGGAACGGCTGATAGAAGACGTCGACGGCAGGAATGTCGCCGACATAACGCGTCAGCGACGCAACGCCCATTTCAATGGAGCCGCTGCCGACGGCTGCCGGAACTTCGTTGTCCTTGTAGAGCTGAGCGGAATCGTAGATCTCCACGGCAATGTCGCCGTTGGAGTTTTTCTCTACTTCTTCCTTGAAGAGCTGCAGATTCTGGCCGAGGTGGCTCGTCAGAGGCAATTGCAGCGAAATGCGCAAGGTTGTGTCTGCTGCTTGTGCCGAACCGGCTGCCAGGCCAAGCGCCATTGCCGCGCCAAGCGCCCAGGAAAGTACTTTCATGTTTTCCTCCCAAATTTATGAAATCACTCTGGCAAAGCCTCCCGGTCCGGTCAACATGAACTGGCGTATAGGTGTGTTTTAGAAGCAGTTTTGCCGATCGCCCGCAGACCAACCAGCCTGCCGGTCATTCCAGGCGATTGGCAGGCTCAAATTCCGTTGGCCTTGCTTTTTGCGGTGCACAGGCAGATAACGACAGTCTTTTGACACACACGCCTGCTGTCCTGACAGCCGACCGTTGCGGACGTCCAGTCTATGAATTATCGCGCCATTGCTTTGCCAATCGGACGATTGCTCATCCTGATTTCAGTTCTGATGATCGTTCCGGGTATCGCGGATGTGTTCTCCAGAAACTCGGACTGGCAGGTCTTTCTGGTATCGGCCCTGGTTCTTGGAACCGCGGGCTTGCTCATGACCATGGCTTTCCAGGGAGAACAGCCGCCGAGCCACTTTCGCGAAGCGATCCTGTTCGTCAACGCCGCCTGGTTCACCTTCTCCTTCGCCGGTGCCGTACCCTTCTACTTCAGCGGCCTCGGCATCAGCTTCACAGACGCCTTCTTCGAGACCGCCTCCGGCCTGACCACAACCGGTTCGACAATCCTGACGGGTCTCGACACTCTGCCGCCGGGCATTTTGCTGTGGCGGGCGCTGCTGCAATGGGTTGGCGGCATTGGCGTGGTTGCCATCGGGATCTGGCTTCTGCCGGGTTTGCGCGTTGGTGGCAGCCAGCTCTTCGCGCTGGAATCGTCTGAAAATACCAGCAAGCCCTATGGTCATGTCGGCCCATTCGTCTACCGGCTGCTGGCCCTTTATGCCGGACTGTCGATTGCCTGCGCCACGCTCTACCTGCTGTGTGGAATGACCTTTTTCGAAGCGGTGATCCATTCCATGACCACCGTCTCGACAGGAGGCTTCTCCACGTCCGACCAGTCCTTCGGCCAATTCGACGGCCTCGCCGTTTACTGGGTCGCCTCGGTGTTCATGCTGGGATCCGCCGTGCCGTTCCTCTATCTGATCCGGAGTATCGAGCGACGGCATTGGGTAAAAGACGTCCAGATCATGCTGCTGCTTGCCATTGTCGCCGCAGCTTCGATCAGCGTGTTCCTGTTCGAGCGGTTCATCGGACATGACACGCCGTTCCAGATGTTCACATTCGCGGTCTTCAACGTGGTTTCGGTTATCACCACCACCGGCTATGCCGCCAACGACTACCTGCAGTTCGGTCCGCCCGTGATCGCGATTTTCTTCGTGCTGACGTTCTTCGGCGGCTGCAGCGGATCCACGTCCGGAGGCTTCAAGATGTTCCGGATCGCAATTCTGGGCAGTTACATCCAGGGCCTGTTCCGACGGATGATCCGGCCACACCGGGTGGTCGAGCCGAAATACCAGGGCCGGGCCGTGTCAAATCCGGTTCTGGAAGGTGTGCTTGTCTTCGCCGTTCTTTATGCAGGCGCTTTTGCGGCGTTCTCGCTGGTCTACATGATGCTCGGTCTTGATCTCGAGACGGCGCTCAGCGCCTCCATCACAGCCCTTGCGAATGTTGGTCCCGGCGTTGGCGATACCATTGGTCCGTCCGGTACGTTCCAGTCCCTGCCGGATCTCGCCAAATGGTTTCTGGCGGTTCAGATGATCCTCGGTCGACTGGAAATCCTGGCAGGTATCCTGCTCCTGACACCGGATTTCTGGCTGGACTGAAGCCTGGCCCGACCGGATTGGCTCAATTGTTCGAGTAAAGTTCGAAAGTCCCCTTCAAAACGGAAAACCACCGCCGGCGTGACCTTACCGACGGTGGTCTTGTTCGGGCAATCTGGCTGCTGACGCAGCCGACGGGGGGTTTGATTGCCCGAAGCCCGATTACGGCTGGACGGAGGAGAACTCTTCCGGATCCAGAAGGCTGTCCTGATTGCTGTCAGCCGCGTTGAATGCATCTTCGGAAAGGGTCGGGACGGCTGCCGCGATTTCCTCGAAGCTGACATAACCGTCCTGATCGAGATCCACCGCCTCGAACGACATGCCCTGGGCAAGAGCTGCGGAAGACGCGGTAAAGGCACCGATCAGAAGAGCAGCAGTAAGACGTTTGGACATGATATGACCTCCAATGGTTTGGGTCTTGTCAGGTGTCCCGTGTGCCATTCGGCTTTGGGCTCACCTGTCGTTCCGTCCGTTCGCCAGGCCCCTGCGACCCGTCGAACCGGAACGAGACAAACACTGCGGGCCGATCGCGACCGGCAAAGGGCAGCTCTTTGAAACCTTCGCGGCAATGTTGTGTTCCGCCATAGGGATCAGCCACAGGTCGGTCAAACTACCGTCATTTTTAACGATTTTGGGCAGTTCTGGGGCTTTTGCTGGAAAAACCAGTCTGAATATCTATTTGATTTTATTTATAAATTCGAAACAAACTGGTTGAAATGGCTATCCATGCTTCGGTTCGCGACCAGTCCTGCAAACCGAAGCAATGCCAATACCGGCCTGATTGCCGTTCCGTGAAACGGCAGGCTTTGATCAGGTGTAGTCGCGCGAGCCGAAGATGGCGGATCCGACACGCACATGCGTGGCCCCAAAGCCGACCGCGACCGGATAGTCGGAAGACATGCCCATGGAAAGCTGCTCAAGACCATTGCGGGCGGCGATTTTTTCCAGAAGCGCGAAATGTTCGCCCGGTGCTTCGTCGACCGGCGGAATGCACATCAGGCCGACAATGTTGAGCCCGACATCTTCCTTGCACTCTTTCACGAAGGCATCGACATCCTTCGGTGCGATGCCTGCCTTCTGGGGCTCTTCACCCGTGTTTACCTGAATGAAACACGGCAGATCCCTGCCCTGCTTTTCCATCTCGGCTTTCAGTGCCCTTGCGATTTTCGGCCGGTCAACCGTATGGACGACATCAAAGGTCGCGACCGCTTCCTTGGCCTTGTTGGATTGCAGCGGACCGATCAGATGCAATTCGATGCCATCAAAGTCCTCGCGAAGCCCCGGCCACTTGTGCATGGCTTCCTGCACCCTGTTTTCGCCGAAAACCTGCTGACCTGCCTCAAGCACCGGGCGGATCTCGTCCGCTTCGAAGGTCTTGGAAACCGCAATCAACGTTACCGACCCTTCCGGCCTGCCGAACTCGGCTTCGGCACTTCTGATATCTGCCTGGACGTTTGCCAGTCGGTCTGCTGCGGAGGTCATCAGTTGGTCCTTCAAATTGTCAGGTGCTCTGCCGGATCGCGCGTTCCTTCTCATAGGCCCGGTCGCCCCTCGATCTCAAGTGGTCTTTGCAAAGACCCAAGCAACCTGGCGTGACTGCACAGCCGGTGAATTTTCACGCCAGGTATTCAATCAGGTTCACCTTTTCCTAGAGGTTTGCCGATAGTGTCTCGCCGCTTGCATCAAATGAAGATGGAGGGCCCGGTGTGAGGCAACTCGGTTCATTTATCTGCATACTGATGTTGTTCTGCTTTCTGTACGTTCCTGCATCGCGGAGTGAAACCTTCACGTTCGCGGTTGGCGAATGGCCGCCTTTTATTGGCGCGAAGTCACCGGGCTTCGGAAGCCACACCCAGATCGTCAGGCGGGTAATCGAACAAGCCGGGCATCAGGCGAAATTCGACTTTCTGCCCTGGCAGCGATCGTACCAGATGGTCAGGAACGGGACTTACGCCGCAACCTTTTCCTGGTCCTACACGGATGAACGAAGCGAGGAATTCTATTTTCCCGAACGACCCGTCGGACTGGCAACCTACGTACATTTTTACAAGAAAGACCGGTTTCCGGACGGCATCGGGCCACTGAGCTTCGATGATCTTCGCAAGGAAGGGCTCTCCGTGGTTGCGGTCAGAAACTACTGGTATGAAGACATGCTGGAGGCTGCCGGTGTCACTGTTGAATATGTGTCGACGGAACAGCTTGCCTGGTCGATGCTTCTGCACGAACGGGCCGATGTCTATATGGAGAGCACGGAAGTCGGCATGATCCGGAAGGCCGTGTTCCTGGGTGACGAAGCAAGCCTGCTCGTTCACTCCCCCACCTTCCTGGAAGTGCCCATGTATCCCATGTTCAGCAGGAAACACCCGGACGGGCGGCGCCTGTTGGAAATCTGGGAAGCTTCAAGCCCGCCTGATCCCGAAACAACGCCGGAAGCGGCCATCCGATAGCTTTACGAATGCGGCGTTGCGAAATAAACAGGCATCTGCAAGATCAATCTCTTCTCACATGTTGACCCCGGACGCGATTTCTGGTGACAGTCCGGCAGTCAATCTTTCAGGAAATCCGCCGGATCCGGCGGCAAGAACAAACGGCACATTTGATGGCAACGGAACGGTACAATGCGCGCGAAGTCGAAGCGCGCTGGCAAAAGGTCTGGAACGACAAGGACGTCTTCGTCACCCACAACGACGATCCCCGCGACAAATACTATGTCCTTGAAATGTTCCCCTATCCGTCCGGCCGCATCCACATGGGCCATGTGCGCAACTACGCCATGGGCGATGTTGTTGCCCGTTACAAGCGCGCCAAGGGCTTCAACGTCCTGCACCCGATGGGCTGGGACGCTTTCGGCATGCCGGCGGAAAACGCGGCCATGCAGAACAAGGTTCATCCCAAGGACTGGACCTACGAAAACATCGCCACCATGCGCGACCAGCTCAAGATCATGGGCCTGTCGCTGGACTGGAGCCGGGAATTCGCGACTTGCGACGTCGCCTATTACACGCAGCAGCAGCGGCTGTTCCTGAAGTTCCTGGAGGCCGGCCTCGTCTACCGCAAGAACGCCAAGGTCAACTGGGACCCGGTCGACATGACGGTTCTGGCCAACGAACAGGTGATCGACGGTCGCGGCTGGCGCTCCGGCGCTCTGGTTGAGCAGCGCGAGTTGACCCAATGGTTCTTCAAGATTTCCGATTACTCGGAAGACCTGCTGGAGGCGATCGACACGCTCGACCGCTGGCCGGACAAGGTGCGCCTGATGCAGAAGAACTGGATCGGCCGCTCCGAAGGCCTGCGTGTGCGCTTCGAGTTCACCGAGGCTGCGCCCACCGGCGACAAGACGCTGGAAATCTTCACCACCCGTCCGGACACGCTGTTCGGTGCGTCCTTCATGGGCCTGTCGCCGGATCATCCGATCTCGACCAAGCTGGCGGAAAGCAATCCGGAGCTGAAAGCCTTCATCGAAGAGTGCCGCCGGGTCGGTACATCCGAAGAAGCAATTGAAAAGGCAGAGAAAAAAGGCCTCGACACTGGTCTGCGCGTCAAGCACCCGCTGGATGCCTCCATCGAGCTGCCGGTATATGTCGCCAACTTCATCCTGATGGACTATGGCACCGGCGCCATCTTTGCCTGCCCGGCGCATGACCAGCGCGACCTGGACTTCGCCCGCAAATACGGCCTGCCTGTCACGCCCGTCGTGCTGCCGAAGGATGCCGATCCGGCAACCTTTGATGTAGCCGACGAGGCTTTCACCGACGATGGCACCATCTTCAACTCCGACTTCCTGAACGGCCTTTCCATTCCGGACGCCAAGGAAGCAGTGGCGAAGAAGCTGGAAGAGATCACCGTCGACGGCGCATCCCAGGCAGAACGCCAGGTGAATTACCGCCTGCGCGACTGGGGCATTTCGCGTCAGCGCTACTGGGGCTGCCCGATCCCGGTCATTCATTGCGACGATTGCGGTGTGGTACCGGAGAAGGACGAGAACCTGCCGGTCCAGCTGCCGGACGACATCAACTTCGACAAGCCCGGCAATCCGCTCGACCGACACCCGACCTGGCGCAACACGTCCTGCCCGAAATGCGGCAAGCCTGCCCGCCGCGAATCCGACACCATGGACACCTTCGTGGACAGTTCCTGGTACTTCGCCCGCTTCACGGCGCCGGACTGCGATCAGCCGACCGACCCGGAAGCCGCCAACGGCTGGCTGCCGGTGGACCAGTATATCGGCGGTATCGAGCATGCCATCCTGCACCTGCTCTATTCCCGTTTCTTCACGCGGGCGATGCAGAAGGTCGGTGCGCTTGATCTGAAGGAGCCGTTCAAGGGCCTGTTTACACAGGGCATGGTCACCCACGAGACCTATCGCGTCGGCGAAGGTGCGAACGGGCGCTGGATTGCCCCGTCCGAGATCCGTATCGAGGATGCCGACGGCAAGCGCCGCGCGGTTCTTGTCGAAACCGGTGAGGATGTGGCCATCGGCTCCATCGAGAAGATGTCGAAGTCGAAGAAGAACACTGTCGATCCGACCGACATCATCGACACCTACGGCGCCGATACTGCCCGCTGGTTCATGCTGTCCGACAGCCCGCCGGAGCGGGACGTGATCTGGACCGAGGACGGCGTGCAAGGTGCCTGGCGTTTTGTCCAGCGCGTCTGGCGCCTGATTGGCGACATTGCCGAGAAAATCGAACCTCGTGGCGGCAAGGCACCGGAAGTCGACGGCAAGGCGCTTGATCTGCGCCGGGCCAGCCACAAGACCCTGGCGGCCGTTTCCGCCGATCTGGAAGGCCTCGGCTTCAACCGGGCCGTGGCCCGCCTCTATGAGCTGGTCAACACCATCAGCAAGGTCTTCAACGAAGGCGACGCCGATGCCGGCACCGAATATGCCGTACGTGAAGCAGCCGACTACCTCGTGCAGATGATGGCTCCGATGATGCCGCACCTGGCAGAAGAATGCTGGTCTGCACTCGGCCACGACAATCTGATTTCGGAAGCAAGCTGGCCGCAGGCCGACGAGGCCCTGCTGTCCGACGACACCGTTACCTACCCGATCCAGATCAACGGAAAGAAACGCGGTGAACTGACGATTGCAAAAGAGGCTTCCAAAGACGAGGTCGAAGCGGCTACCTTAGCCCTCGACGCAGTCAAGAAGGCTCTTGAAGGCAAGGCGCCGAAGAAGATTATCGTGGTACCGCAAAGGATCGTGAATGTCGTTGTTTAACAACCTCTTCCAGAGCAGCGGCGCGTTGCGGCGCGCTGCCCTTTGCGCCGGACTGGCAGCTGCCATGGCTCTGGGCGGATGTCAGGTCCGCCCGCTTTACGGCAGCAGCACGGGCGACTTCGGTTCCCAGCCCTCTCCCGTAGCGGCGGAACTCGCGGCGATCGACCTGGAATCCATCTCCAGCCAGTACGCCAACGACGATGCATCGCGTGTTCTCTACAATGAGCTGACCTACCGGTTCGAACGTGGGGCAGGCTCTGGTGCCAAGAAATATCGTCTCAAGGTATTGATGGACATCGGCAGCTCGGAAGTCGGTGTTGAACAGTTCTCCGACGTGCCTTCCGCCTACACGACCACGATGAACTCGACCTTCGTCCTGAGCGATCTGGCGACCGACGAGACCCTGATGACCGGCCGGGCGTTCAAATCCGCTTCCTACGACTTCTCCAACCAGCGTTTTGCCAACACCCGTGCCTATCGTGATGCGCAGGAACGTGTTGCCAAGGCAGTTGCTGACGACATCGCAGCCCGGATTGCCGGCTATTTCGCCAGCCAGTCGTAACACTGACCCCGGAGGCAAACGGCCGTGACCGTCCTCAAAGCCGCGGAGATTGACCGTTTCGTCGCCAATCCCCCGGAGGCTGGCGGCGTTGTCCTGATCTTCGGTCCGGATACCGGACTTGTATCGGAACGCGCCACCCGCCTCGTCAACAAGGCCTCCGAAGGCGAAAGCGATCCGTTCAATCTGGTCAAGCTTGATGCATCTGATCTCGGTTCGGATCCGAATCGGCTGATCGACGAAGTTCTGACCGTTCCGCTTTTTGGTGGCCGCAGGATCGTCTGGGTGAAGGATGCTTCCTCCCGCAATCTCAATCCTGCAGTCGAACCCGTTCTGAAGCTGGACGACTGGCAAACGCTGGTGGTCCTTGAGGGCGGCGACATCAAGAAGGGCGTCGGCCTCAGAAAGCTGATCGAACCGCACAAACGCGCCGTTGCGCTGCCTTGTTATGCCGACAATGACCGGGGCATCGACCAGTTGATCGACGAGGAAACCCGCGAGGCCGGTCTTTCGGTTACCCGGGAAGCCCGGGCAGCACTGCACAGCCTGCTGGGCGGTGATCGCATGGCCAGCCGCGGTGAGCTGAAAAAACTCTGCCTCTATACCCTCAACAAGGGCCAGATCGACAGCGAGGATGTCGAGGCTATCATCGGCGATGCATCCGCCTTCGAAATGTCAGAGCTGATTGATGCTGCAGCATCGGGAGACCTTGCCTTGCTGGACCACGGGCTGGAACGGCTTGCGGAAGCCGGCTCCAAGGCCTCGGTGATCGCCAACCAGACATTGAAGCATTTTCAACATTTGCACCGGATGCGAATCGATATCGAACAGGGCAAAAACGCCCAGGCCGTCGTCGATGGACAGCGACCGCCTATCTTCTTCTCCCGCAAGCCGAAATTCACCCAGCAGCTGCGGATCTGGTCCCTGACGGATCTGGAACGCGCCATGGACATTTTGAGCGAGGCTACACGCATTTCCCGCCTCAACGATGCCCTTGGTGTACCCGTCCTCTCCGAAGCTCTCCTGAAGCTCGGCAGAGCCGCCAGAGCGCGGCAACAGCGGCGCTAACGAGTTACCTTCTCCTCTCCCTGAGTCTCCCTGCATTCTTGGCGTTCGCTCACACGCCTCCCTCATCCTGAGGAAGCGCGCAAGCGCTGTCTCGAAGGATGGGCGGCAACCACCGGGACATGTGGGCCATTCTGCGAATCGGGCCTGATGACAGTCCTCAGGATGAGGGATGTTGGGATTACAGGCTGGCAAAATCAAAACAAAAAAGCCGGAGCAATAATCGCTCCGGCTGTAAAATTTAAAATAAATTCAATATCTTAGCGCGTCTCAACGCCCAGCTTCTTGCAGATCTCGTCGAGCTGTTCCAGCGACGTGTACTTGATTTTCAGGTCGCCCGATTCCTTGCCCGGCTTGTGGCCGACGGTGACTTTCAGACCGAGCGTGTCGGTGAGGCGCTTTTCCAGAGCCTTGGTGTCGGCGTCCTTCGGGGCCTTCTCGGTCGGGGTCTTCTGGCCCATCAGTTTGGCGAGAGCATCCGGGTCCTGGGCGATCTTTTCGGTCTCGCGGACGCTGAGGCCTTTTTCGACGATCAGATCGGCAAGTGCGCTCGGGTCCTCGATGGTGATCAGCGCCCGGGCGTGGCCGGCCGTGAGCAGGCCTTCGTGCAGATAGTCCTTTACCGAATTCGGCAGTTTCAGCAGGCGCATGGTGTTGGCCACGTGGCTACGGCTCTTGCCGATCACCTTGGCGAGTTCGCCCTGGCTGTAGCTGAACTCGGCGGTAAGTTGCTCATAGCCCATCGCTTCTTCGATCGGATTGAGATCGGCACGCTGGACGTTCTCGATAATGGCGAGCTCAAGCGCTTCCTGATCGGTCACGTCCCGAATGATGATTGGTGCTTCATGCAGCCCGGCCCGCTGTGCGGCCCGCCAGCGGCGCTCGCCGGCGATGATCTCGAAACGATTGGCCTTCCCTGCTGCCGGACGTACCAGGATCGGCTGGACGATGCCTTTTGCCTTCAGGGACTCGGAAAGATCCGCCAGGTCTTTCTCGGTAAAGGTCTTGCGCGGGTTGCGCGGGTTGGGCTCCAGATGTTCGATCGGCACCCTGCGGGAGTCGCGAATGATCTTTTCCGGCGGTGCGGCCGCTTCGGGAGCCGAATCCCCGATCAGCGCCGCCAAACCACGGCCCAAACGCTTGTTTTTGACGTCTCTTTCCGCCATACCGCACCTTTTTCTTCTTATATTTCAATAGGATATAGCATAGCGACTGTGCCTCTTCGCCGCCATGCATCAGGGCTCGCCCAAACGGAGCCGAATCGATCGGGCTTTATGCCGCGACGCGTCGCAGTTCGCGCTCACGCTGGATGATTTCAGACGCAAGCCGCAGATAGGCCTGGCTGCCGGCGCATTTCAAATCGTAAAGCAGCGCCGGCTTGCCATAGGACGGAGCTTCCGAAATGCGAACGTTGCGCGGAATGATCGTTTCGTAAACCGCATCACCCATGGTTTCGCGCACATCGGCGACCACCTGGCTGGAGAGGTTGTTGCGGCTGTCATACATGGTCAGAACGATGCCATGGATGCTGAGTTCAGGATTAAGCGCGTTCTTTACCTGCTCAACCGTGCTGAGCAGCTGGCTGAGACCTTCAAGCGCGAAGAACTCGCATTGCAGCGGCACCAGGATGGAGTGCGACGCAGACAAGGCATTGATCGTCAGCAGGTTCAGTGACGGCGGGCAGTCGACCAGCACGTAGGTAAAGCCGATCTCCTGGAACAGACGCGAATGGGTCAGGTTCTCGATGGCACTGCGCAGGCGGAACGCCCGGTCACCCGTGGAGGCGATTTCCAGTTCGAGGCCCAGCAGATCCATTGTGGACGGCGCCACCCAAAGACGCTGCACCGCCGTTTCGCGAACGGCCTCTGCAAGGGAGCAGTCACCGCTTAGAACTTCATACGTCGACAGACCGCGGTCACGATGCTCGATACCCAGACCCGTTGAAGCGTTACCCTGCGGGTCGAGGTCAATCACCAGAACTTTTTCGCCAATCGCCGCAAGCGCCGTGCCGAGGTTAATGGCGGTCGTGGTTTTGCCCACCCCACCCTTCTGATTCGCTAGCGCGAGAACGCGCGGCATTTCGGGAAGCATGCTCATTGCTACAACACCTTCCTGGCTACTCCGGCCGGGCTGAAATATTCGAGAAAAGAAGCATCCGGCTCATTGGATCAACAAGACTGTCTTTTTCTATCATGTCGAACTGCCAACGGGCAGTAGCTTCGTTAACTTCTCGCTGAAAATCCTGACCTTTGTGGAAAACAGCCTTTGCGCCGGCTGCTGTAAACGGCTCTGAAAGCTGAAAAAGCAGATCCAGCGACGCCAAAGCGCGCGCAGAAACAGCGTCCACCTGACCATGCTTCCAATCTTTCGCAACCGATTCGATCCGGCCAGGATGCACTGTCCCCTTGGACCCTGTCTCCCTCAAGGCCGTTCTGAGAAATGCCACCTTGCGCTGGTTGCTCTCGATCATGTGCACATGCGCGCCCGTCTCATCGGCGAGCAGGATTGCGGTCACCACACCGGGAAACCCACCGCCGCTGCCGATATCAACCCAGGTCCTTGCTTCCGGATTACACCATTGGGTTTGCAGGCTATCCGCCACGTGACGGGTCCAGATATCCGGGATGGTCGACGGTGCAATGAGGTTTTGCGCAGGCTGCCATTTCAGAACGAGGTCGACGTAGATCTGGAGTCTATCCAACGTTTCACGTGAAACATCCCCAAACTTATGCACAACCTGTCCAGAGGTATTCAACATCACCGGGCGGCCCATCAGGCAGCCCCTTTCTGGCTCTGGCGCTTCAGATGCGACAGGATCAGCGTGAGCGCGGCGGGTGTCATGCCATCCATGCGAGAAGCCTGGCCAAGAGTGGCCGGGCGAACGTCGATCAGTTTCTGGCGCACTTCATTGGAAAGACCAATGATCGCTTCGTAGTCGAAACCATCCGGGATCGACAAGGCTTCATCGCGTTTCAAGGCTTCGATATCTGCCATCTGACGATCGAGGTAAACGGCATAAAGCGCATCTGTCGCAACCTGCTCCGCGATCGCCGGATCAATATCCTTCAGTTCGGGCCAGATGTCCGTCAGGCCCTCGAAGGTGACATTGGGATAGGACAGCAGATCGAAGGCAGACCGGCGAATGCCGTCCTGGTTTACAGGCAGGCCCTTCTTCTGAGCTTCGGAAGGCGTCACGGTCAGTCTCGTCAGAAGTCCCCGCGCGGTGGCGATCCTGGCCATCTTGTCTTCAAAGGCTTCTCTACGTGTGGTGGATACGCACCCAATAGCGATACCCAAAGGAGTCAGGCGCTGGTCGGCATTATCCGCCCGCAGGGACAACCGGTACTCTGCTCGCGACGTGAACATCCGATAGGGTTCGGTGATGCCCCTGGTGATCAGGTCATCGATCATGACACCGATATATCCCTCGGACCGGTCAACCACGAACGGCGCCTTGCCGGCAGCCTTCAGAGCGGCGTTGAGCCCGGCCACAAGACCCTGTGCCCCAGCTTCCTCATACCCGGTCGTACCGTTGATCTGGCCGGCCAGGTAAAGACCCGAGCACCGCTTGGCTTCCAGTGTCGGACGCAGCTCGCGCGGGTCGACATGGTCATATTCGATCGCGTAACCCGGCTGCAGCACCACCACATCTTCCAGACCCGGAATGGTCTTCAGAAACGCTATCTGCGCATCTTCCGGCAACGATGTAGAAATGCCGTTCGGATAGACGGTGTGATCGTCCAGTCCTTCCGGCTCCAGGAAAATCTGGTGCCCGTCCCTGTCGCCGAAGCGAACGATCTTGTCTTCGATGGATGGACAATAGCGTGGCCCCCGCCCCTTGATCTCGCCTGAATACATAGCAGAGCGAGAAAGGTTCTCACGAATGATGCGATGGGTCTCTGGCGTCGTGCGTGTGATGTGGCACGGGATCTGAGGTGTCTCGATCCTGTCTGTCAGGGTGGAAAACGGAATCGGGTCGTCATCGCCTGGCTGCTCTTCCAGCCTGTCCCAGTGGATCGTCCGGCCGTCCAGCCGTGCGGGCGTACCTGTCTTGAGACGCCCAAGATCGAAGCCGATTTCCTCCAGTGATTCAGACAGCCCGAGTGCCGGTGCTTCGCCGGAGCGTCCCGCGGGTATCTTCTTGTCGCCGATATGAATGAGGCCTCGGAGAAACGTACCGCTCGTCAGCACGATGGCGCGGCAGTTGATCACCCGGCCATCGGCAAGTTCGATACCCGAAACAGAACGTTTCTCGCTGTCACCCGCAAACCGGATCTTGTGGGCTTCGCCTTCAACGACGCTCAGACCTTTCACAGCGGCAATCTCACGCTGCATTGCTTCCCGGTAGAGCTTGCGATCTGCCTGCGCACGCGGACCCCGCACCGCTGGTCCCTTGCGCCGGTTAAGCATGCGGAACTGGATCCCGCCCTTGTCGACAACACGCCCCATCAATCCATCAAGCGCATCGATCTCGCGAACGAGGTGCCCCTTCCCCAGACCACCGATGGCAGGGTTACAGGACATCACACCGATTGTATCGAAGCGATGGGTGACCAGAGCAGTCGCGGCGCCAGCACGTGCCGATGCCGCCGCAGCTTCACAGCCGGCATGACCGCCACCAATCACCACCACATCGAATGTCAGGTCCAGTTCGTTCATAGTCTCTACCGCTCACGAAACCCGACAGCAGAGCCTCGGGTCCGGGTTTTTCCGGTTCGGTTTTCGGGATCTTTCTCCGGCCTAGGCCAGACTATCACAGGCCGCGCAAACCGGCACTTGTTCGCCGAGACTTATACGTGTGACGCAGCTGAAGGTCAAAGCGGAATTCCGGTCAGCAGGCAAATCGTCTGGTGGCGTAGGTCATTTTGCACCTACAGCAGAGAAAATGATTCACGTGAAACATGTTCCGGTAGAGAATCGATCCGCAGTTCGCCTGAGATGATTCACGTGAAACAGGTCACTTGCCGATACAGAAATCCCGGAAGATCACATCGAGCAAATCCTCGACATCGATCCTCCCGGTGATCCGCCCGAGGGCATCCGCAGCCCGGCGAAGGTCTTCCGCGCGCAACTCCGCCGGCAGGTGCACCATATCCACGGCAGCTCTCAGGCCGGACAGACAATCCTTGAGATAGTGACGGTGCCGTGCCCGGGTGGCCAGTGGTGCTTCGCCGACAGATATCGTTTCCTCGGCAAAACGGGTAAGCCGGGAAAAAAGCGGGTTCATACCTTCAGCGCTTTTGCTGGAACAAGCAATTTCCTGGATCGTTCCGGAAGAGTCTTGTTCCGGAGGAGTCTCAAGATCAGCCTTCGTTCGAACGGTCCAGACAGGCACGCTACGGCGAAGGTCGAACGGAAGGCCGGCGACGACATCGTCCTGTTCCACCCCACCAGGCTCCACCGCCCACAGGATGAGGTCAGCTCCTCTGCCCCGTTCCTCTGCCCGGCGTATGCCTTCCTTCTCAACCACACCCTCCGTCTTCCGGAGGCCGGCGGTATCGACAAGCGTCACGGGATACCCTGAAAGATCCAGATGAACCTCGATCACGTCCCGGGTCGTTCCGGCTTCTTCGGTGACGATGGCGACCTCCCGTCCTGCGATGGCATTCAGGAGACTGGACTTGCCGGCATTGGGCGCCCCCATCAGCACCACCTGCAAGCCGGACCGTAGACGCTCGCCGCTGCGGGATTTCTCAAGGTGCTCTGCAATCTCGCCATGGAGCTGGGTTGCTTCCGCCCAGACTTCATCGGCCACGCTGCCAGGAACATCCTCTTCATCGGCAAAATCGAAGTCTGCCTCGATCATTGCCCGCATATGGATGAGACGCTTTCTCCAGTCGTCATAGAGCTTGCCGAGGGCTCCACCCATCTGACGGACTGCCTGCTTGCGCTGGCTCTCGGTCTCTGCGGCGATAAGATCTGCCAGGCCCTCAACTTCCGTGAGGTCCATGCGGCCACGATCGAAAGCGCGGCGCGTGAACTCCCCTGCCTCGGCCGGACGGCAATTGGAAAACCGGGAAAGTACGGACAGGAGGCTTGAGACCACGGCACGTCCACCATGGCATTGGAACTCGGCAACGTCCTCTCCCGTGAAGCTGGAAGGCCCTTCAAAGTAGAGTACCAGGGCCTCGTCGAGAACGTCCTTCGTTTCCGGATCCCGGAGCTTGGCCAGCATCGTCTTCCGCGGCTGTGGCACCTTGCCAGCCAGTGTCTCAACGATCTCCCTGGTACCTGGACCAGACACACGGATCATCGCAACGCCCGAAGGCACAGCTCCGCTAGAGAGCGCAAAGATCGTGTCAGCCATGGTGTCTTCCGGTTCGTGGTCGGGTCGTGGACCGCCTCTTTATCAACTCTCGTCACCGCGGAAAAGAACAAGCCTCGCCATTCCGCCGCCGAATCGAAGTTGCTGGCGATACGGCAATCTGTTTCACGTGAATCAATTGTCAGAAAGTACCTGGCTTGGACAGGAGCGGCTTTCCTCTCAGGCGCGGTTCTTGTGCCTCACACGCGCAGCTTCGGCCAGAGAGTACCCAGCCGCCGGCAGTTCCTGTTTCCCCTTCAAATCGGGTCCAGGACGGAAACACACGGGATGAGGGAATTGCATTTCGTTTGGCGAAACTACGTCACAGCCTCACAATCTGTCCGTAAGCTGAACATCGAGTTCTTTCACCTATGTCGTCACACGATGTAAGTGGAGGCGGTTAAGCTCCTAAACACAACAGTAGGCGATGAGTTCGGAGCCGATTCAAAACAGGGGATTCACGTGAAACACCGCGTCCGGGATTTCGCCGTCGTCCTCTGGTCCAGCCACTGCAATCAGGCATGAGGTCGGTTTCGAATTTGGCCTGCAAGAAATGTGAGAAAGAAACACCCGCCTCAGGTGACAATTCCGGTTGTCGGATCGGAGCCGATTCAAGGTGACGGATTCACGTGAAACAAATTCTGACCCCGGCATGAACCTGTTTCTGTTTCACGTGAGTCTTTGCTCGGCTCGGATAAACCCTTACCCAGTCCGCATCTGCCAATCGTCATTCGTCATCCTGTAGAGCAGGTGCCGCTTGAACGCGTGTCCCTCTGGAAGCTTCGGGTGCTCGAAGTCACCCCTCTCATCCTGCGTCATGCCAATTCGTGTCATGACCTTCTGCGAGGGAATATTGCCGGGAACAGTGAAGGCAACAATCTCTTCGTAACCAATGGTTTCAAAGCCGAATCGAAGCCAGGCGCGAGCAGCTTCGCTAGCAAACCCCCGGCCCCACGCTGACCGCTTGAGCCTCCAACCAATATCGACACAGCCACCAATCGGCAGCGCCTCTTCATCGTGCACATCAAGTCCGGCAAAGCCGATGAACTCGCCTGACGCCTTCAGTTCAATCGGTGCGTAAAAAACACCGTGCTTTTCAAAACAGTCCCTAAACATCCCAATCAGCTTCAAGGTCCGATCACGGGTCAGCACATCGGGAAAGTACTGCATCACCACCGGGTCCGCGCAAAGTTGCACACAGGGGTCAATATGCGCTTCCGCCCAACAGCGCAGCACCAACCGTTCGGTTTCAATCTTGAAGGTGTTTCTCATTGTCTGAACTTTAGGCGATGCAGGTCTGTTTCACGTGAATCTGATCAACACACCGGAACAGAAGTCAGATTTGCTTCAGGCCGGACATCCAATCCGTCTTCTTTAGGCGATAGAGCACATGCTTTGCGATCGGATGATCTGCCGGAAGACTGGGATGAAGAAAGTCCCCATCCCTGTCACGTGTCATGCCGATCTTTTCCATGACCCTTTGCGACGGCAGATTGTCCGGGATGGTGAAAGCCACAATCTCTTCAAGACCGATGGTTTCAAAACCGAATCGAAGCCACTCCCGCGCAGCCTCGCCTGCATAGCCCTTCCCCCAGGCAGTCCGCTTCAGGCGCCAGCCGATTTCGACACATGGCTCGAATGGCAGGGGCGCCGCATAGGACGGAACGTTCAAACCGACAAAGCCGAGAAATTCTCCCGTCTCCTTTATTTCAATCGGCGCCATGCTGAAACCGTCCTTCACCGTCTTTTCCCGGCACCGCGCAACCAGCAAGTCTGACTTCTCCCGCGTGAGCACCTCAGGGAAAAATCTCATCACCTCGGGGTCGGCACAGAGCCTGGCAAATGGGTCCAGGTCTTCATCCTTCCATGGACGAAGCAGGAGCCGGTCAGTCTCTAGCAGGAACGAAGCTTCAGGCATCAGAACGGGTCCGATTCAACAAAAGGCAGGATTCACGTGAAACACGGTGGCGGGGTGTTTATTTCTTAACAAAAAGTAAAGGCGCGAACCCTCGCGGGCCGCGCCTTTGAATAGAACCCGATCCGTTTGGGATCAAGTGTTCATGCTGTCGAAGAAATCGTCGTTCGACTTGGTCTGCTTGAGCTTGTCGAGCAGGAACTCGATCGCATCCACCGTCCCCATCGGGTTGAGGATCCGGCGCAGCACGAAGGTCTTCTTGAGACGTTCGGCCGGTACCAGAAGCTCTTCCTTACGCGTACCGGAGCGCTGGATATCGATGGCCGGGTAAACACGCTTGTCGGAGATCTTGCGGTCCAGGATGATTTCGGAGTTACCCGTGCCCTTGAACTCTTCGAAGATGACTTCGTCCATGCGGCTGCCGGTATCGATCAGTGCGGTCGCGATGATCGTCAGCGAGCCACCCTCTTCAATGTTACGGGCCGCACCGAAGAAGCGCTTCGGCCGCTGCAGGGCGTTGGCATCCACACCACCGGTCAGCACCTTGCCTGAAGACGGAACGACGGTGTTGTACGCACGTCCCAGACGCGTGATGGAGTCCAGCAGGATGACGACGTCGCGGCCATGTTCGGTCAGGCGCTTGGCCTTCTCGATCACCATTTCGGCAACCTGCACGTGGCGGGCGGCCGGTTCGTCGAACGTGGAGGAAACCACTTCGCCGTCGACCGTACGCTGCATGTCGGTCACTTCTTCCGGACGTTCGTCGATCAGAAGAACGATCAGATAGCATTCCGGATGATTGGTGGTGATGGACTTCGCGATGTTCTGCAGGAACACCGTTTTACCTGTGCGCGGCGGCGCGGTGATCAGCGCACGCTGGCCTTTACCGAGGGGCGCTACCAGATCGATAACGCGGGAGGAGAGATCCTTGATCGTCGGATCTTCGATTTCCATCCGGAAACGTTCATCCGGATAAAGCGGCGTCAGGTTGTCGAAGTGAACCTTGTGCCGGGCCTTTTCCGGATCCTCGAAATTGATGGTGTTGACTTTGAGAAGGGCAAAATACCGTTCGCCCTCTTTGGGGCTGCGGATCTGGCCTTCAACGGTGTCCCCTGTCCGCAGCGAAAAGCGGCGGATCTGCGAGGGCGAGACGTAAATGTCGTCCGGGCCCGGCAGATAGTTCGCATCCGGAGACCGGAGAAAGCCGAAGCCGTCCTGAAGGACTTCAACGACGCCTTCGCCGATAATCTCCACATCCTGAGCAGCTAGGTTCTTCAGGATGGCGAACATCAGCTCCTGCTTGCGCATGGTGCTGGCGTTTTCGACTTCAAGCTCCTCAGCAGTCTGGAGCAGCTCTGTCGGTGTTTTTTCTTTTAGGTCTTTGAGTTTCATTTCCCGCATCGAGTTGGGGTCTTTTTTTGTGTTGTTATGGATTTAGGTTTGGAAAGGTCGTTCTGCGCCGGATGGATGGGTCGGCCAGAAGATATCTGAGAGACTTTTAGGCGTGTCCAGATTGTACGGCGACTGCGGAGCGATTGAAAACGAACACTGTGCCGTATGAAGATGCGCGAAAGATACGTTGATTTGCAATAAAGCGCAAGCCCGGAATTCTGCCGGTTTTTTAGGCCACACTTAGAATTCGAAAGGTGAAAATGACGGCCGCATGTCTGCGGCTGTCTCTATTGCCTGTTTCGTGCCGCTTAAAACGGTTTGACGATGACGAAGATGACGATCCCGATCATCAGGACAGTCGGAACTTCGTTGAGTATCCGGTAGTAACGCTGCGACCTTTTGTTCTCGTCGCGGGCGAATTTCTTCACACAGCTACTGAGATGGCCGTGAACACCGGACATGATCAGGACAAACGTGAACTTGGCGTGGAACCACCCGTCCTGCCAGGCCTGAAGTTCCCAGGCGAGCCACAGGCCAAACCCCCAGGAGGCGATCATGGCCGGATTGATGATGGCCTTGAGCAGCCGCCGTTCCATGATCTTGAAGGTCTCGGACTGTTCCGATCCGATTTCCGTGGCCGCATGGTAGACGAACAGCCGCGGCAGATAGAGCATGCCGGCCATCCACGCGATGATCGAGATGACGTGGAGCGCCTTGATCCAGAGAAAGAGATCCATGCGCTTATCCCTTCCTGACCAGCTCGACCATGCGGGCAACGTTTTCCGGATCCGCGTCCGGCGTCACACCATGCCCCAGGTTGAAGACCAGTGGACCCTTGTCGAAGGTGTTCAGGATATGGGCCACGCCCTCTTCCAGCGCCTTGCCGCCAGCCACCAGCCGCATCGGATCGAGATTGCCCTGGATCGGGACTTTCTTCTGAATATCGAGAGCAACCTGGTCCGGAGCCGTCCAGTCGAAACCGACCGCATCCACACCCGTACCTTCCACGAATGCCATCATCCGAGCCGAGGAAGCTTTCGGGAAACCGATGATCTTTGCATCCGGCCGCACGGCCCGAACACCGTCAACGATCCGGCGTGTCGGTTCGATCGACCAGCGCTTGAAACCGGCTTCATCCAGAACACCCGCCCAGGTATCGAAAATCTGGACCGCATCCGCGCCCGCATCCAGCTGTCGGATGAGATAGCGGATCGAGGCCGTGACGAGCTGATCGACGAAACGCTGCATCAGGTCAGGATCGCGATAGGCGCCCACACGGGCGGCAACCTGATCCTGGGTGGTATGACCTGCAACGGAATAGCAGGCAACCGTCCACGGAGCGCCACAGAAGCCCAGCAGCGTCGTTTCCTCTGGCAGCTCCGCCCGCAGGCGGGAAACCGTCTCTATGACCGGTTTGAGATGATCCTCGGCACGATCCTGTTCCAGACGATCCAGAAGATCGGAAGACAGCGGTTCCAGAACGGGACCACGTCCTTCTTCAAAACGAACCGGGTACCCGATGGCGTCCGGTACGACGAAGATGTCTGAAAACAGAATGCTTGCATCAAAACCATACCGGCGGATCGGCTGGAGCGTGACCTCTGTTGCAAGGTCCGGCGAATAGCAGAACTCCAGAAAGTTTGCCGCCTTCGAACGCACTTCGCGATATTCGGGAAGATAGCGTCCGGCCTGACGCATCATCCAGATGGGAGGCGGCCAGAGCTTTTCTCCGGAGAGTACCCGCATCACGGACCTGTCTTGGGATTTCATGAGGTCGCCTTTCCCACATTTCAAATCAATAAAGATTCTTATTTTGAATCTGTTTTTTCTATTTGTGCGTGGATTACCGGGATCATTTTCTATCCACAATCCATCAGCCTGATTTTCTCGGCGGGAAAAAATCCGCTACTTGTTAAGCAGATTTCCTCCCCAGGAGTCGATAACAGGATTACGAATTGAATTACAATCACTTGTCCGCTTGTTTACGTTTCGTTAAGGAATTGGGCGGCAGTGGACAATCTGTCGATATGTCACAGCGCCTTTGTGAATCCACATCCATGCACAACCGTTTCGGCATCAGTTTCCGCTCGTTTAAGCATTGTTAATAAATTCGGCTGAGCGGGCATAAACTTCGTGCTAGGCACTGGGTGGCAGACATCTTACCCAAATCATCAACAGGCCTGGGGATGACAACGTGAACAAGTCGAGACACTACTTCCATCTCCATCTCGTGTCCGACTCCACCGGCGAAACGCTGATGACAGTGGCCCGTGCGGCAACGGTTCAGTACGAGAACGTGCAGGAAATCGAGCATGTCTATCCGCTTGTGCGCTCCCAGAAGCAGCTCGACCGGGTAATCACTGAAATCGAAAAGGCACCCGGCATCGTCCTCTATACCCTGGTCGATGTAGAAATCGCCGGCCGGCTGGAACTGAAGTGTCGCGAGCTGGGTGTGCCCTTCGTCAATATCCTGGATCCGGTCTTCGCGGTCTTCCAGTCCTATCTCAATGTCACCCAAACCCACAGGGTCGGCGGACAGCATGAACTGGATGCGGAATATTTTCGCCGGATGGAAGCGCTCAACTACACCATGTTGCATGATGACGGTCAGATCTGGGACGATCTGGAATCCGCCGATATCGTGCTGATCGGTATTTCGCGCACATCCAAGACGCCAACCTGCATCTATCTGGCCAACCGGGGCATCAAGGCTGCAAACGTGCCGCTGGTCCCGGGCATTGCCCTGCCCGAACATGTGAAGAAACTCAAGCAGCCGATGATTGTCGGTCTGATCGCTTCTGCCGAACGCATTCAGCAAATCCGCCGCAACCGTGTGCTGTCATTGAATTCGGAAGGCTATAACGACACGTATGTCGACCGGAAGGAGATCTCCCAGGAGATCAACATGACCCGCAGGCTCTGCACGGAACATGGCTGGCCGCTGATTGACGTTACGCGTCGTTCTGTCGAGGAGACAGCTGCGGAGATCCTGACCCTTTTCAAGGAATTCAAATCAGGGCAGGAAGGCGGAGGAGAAACCGGGCGCGCCGGATAACCAGCAAAAGGGATGGAAATGGCACTTGTCTTGGCAAGCGGAAGCAGAATCCGCGCTGATCTTCTGAAAAACGCCGGGCTCGACATTGAGGTCGACCCGGCCGATGTCGACGAGCGTGTTGTCGAAGCCCCGCTCCTGGAAGCAGGCTTTCCTCCGGAAGACCTGGCAAGCGTTCTGGCGGAAGCCAAGGCGAATGATGTCAGTGACCGACGCGCCGGTGATCTTGTCATCGGTGCCGATCAGATTCTGGCGTTCGAAGGTGAAAGACGCACAAAACCCGAGGACATGGAAGCTGCGCGCCGGCAACTGCTCGCCTTTTCCGGCAAGACCCACGAACTGCATTCCGCTGTCGTGATTTCGAAGGATGGCGAAGCAATCTGGCGCCACGTTTCCACGGCACGCCTGACCATGCGCGAACTGAGCCCGGCCTTCATTGGCCATTATCTGGCTGCGGCCGGTGAGGACGTGCTTTCCAGCGTCGGCGCCTATCAGTTGGAAAGTCTCGGCGTACAGCTTTTTGAAAAGATAGATGGCGACTATTTCACCATTCTTGGCCTGCCACTTTTGCCTCTTCTGGCAGAGTTGCGTAGCCTGAAGGTGATCGAAACATGAGCGGATCCGTGAAAAAAGCGGCCATCACAGGCCATCCGGTGACACATTCCCGCTCTCCGCTGGTGCATGGATACTGGTTGAAGAAGCACGGCATCGCCGGAGAATATGGCCGGGTCGATGTTCCGCCGGAAACTGCCGAGGACTTCTACCGGAACTTTGCCGATGCGGGTCTGTCCGGCGCCAATGTCACTGTTCCGAATAAGGAAGTGGCTGCCGCAGCCTGCGACTGGCTGGACGATGCGGCAAAATCCATGGGGGCTGCCAACACGATCTGGCTGGACGACAGCGGCCGGCTGTGCGGGGCCAATACGGATGGTCTCGGCTTTCTCGGCAATCTTGATCAGCTCGCCCCCGGGTGGGACGTTTCACGTGAATCTGCCGTGGTCCTGGGGGCAGGCGGAGCCGCACGTGCCGTAGTGTGGGCATTGCTCTCACGGAAATTCACAAGAGTGCATATCGTCAACCGGACCTTCGAAAAAGCAAAAGCCATTACGGATATGTTTGGTTCCGGAACAATTGCCCATGAATGGGACAACCTGGGGACAGTGCTTGAAGAAGCTGATCTTCTGGTGAACACCACTTCGCTCGGCATGGCCGGCAAGGCGCCGCTGGAAATCGACCTGTCACCCTTGCCGACGACGGCAATCGTCACTGACGCAGTCTATGCCCCACTGGAAACCGACCTGCTGCGCAGCGCGAAGGCGCGGGGCAACCAGACTGTGGACGGCCTTGGCATGCTGCTGCATCAGGCCGTACCCGCTTTCGAACGCTGGTTCGGGGTTCGGCCGGAAGTGGACGACACCCTGCGCAACCTTATACTCGCAGACCTTGGAGTAACTGCGTGATCCGGATCGGCCTTACCGGCTCCATCGGCATGGGCAAATCGACAACGGCAAAAATGTTCGCCGCAGAAGGTGTTCCCGTGCACGATGCCGATGCCACGGTCCACGCGCTCTATTCGGGCCGGGCCGCGCCGCTGATCGAGGCGGCGTTTCCCGGCACGGTGTCAGACGGCAAGGTCGACCGAACGCTGCTCTCTCCGCATGTGCTCGGCAAGCCCGAGGCCATGAAGAAGCTCGAAGCCATCGTTCACCCCCTGGTGCGTGAGGAAGAGCAGCTCTTTCTGAAGCGTGCCCGCGCGGACCATCGACGTATCGTCATGCTGGATATTCCGCTGCTGTTCGAAACCGGCGGTGAGGCCCGCGTGTATGTCGTCGTTGTTGTCACCGCCGATGCACAGGTTCAGCGAGACCGTGTCCTTGCCCGGCCTGGCATGAGCGAAGACAGGTTCGAGGCGATCCTCGCCAAGCAGATGCCAGACGCCGAAAAACGCCGCCGCGCGCATTTCCTGGTCGATACCGGCCGTGGCATGGAAGCGGCGAAGCGGCAGGTGAGAGCGATCCTGAAGGCATTGGCCGCGGCAGGGTGACGTCTCTCTGATCTCCTCTTGCACTGAAGGTCTTTTCAACTTCTCCCTCATCCTGAGGAGGGCCTGCAAGGCCCGTCTCGAAGGATGGGCGGCATACTCCGAAACCAGTGACCCATCCTTCGAGACACCCGGCAATGCCGAGCTCCTTTGAATGAAGTGTTGGACGGAACAGGCACGGGGGCACTGGGATCAAACGCCAGAACCCCAGAACACCGGGGAAAACCGCGCGCAACTCTTGCCACTCACCCTGCAAGCTGCACAGTGAATCCATAGGCAAAAGGCGGAAAAATGCGCGAGATCTCGTTCGATACGGAAACAACAGGCCTGAACCCGCGCGGAGGCGATCGGCTGGTGGAAATCGGCGGTGTGGAGTTGATCAACCACATCGCGACGGGCAATTCCTATCATGTCTACATCAACCCGCTGCGCGACATGCCGGAAGAAGCTTTCCGGGTTCATGGCCTGTCGGCGGAGTTCCTGTCCGACAAGCCCTTGTTCGAGCACGTTGCGGATGAGTTTCTGGAGTTCGTTGGCGATGCGACGCTGGTGATCCACAACGCGGCTTTCGACATGGGCTTCATCAACATGGAGCTGGAACGGGCCGGACGGCGCACAATTCCGAATACCCAGGTGCTCGATACGCTGGATCTTGCCCGCCGCAAGCACCCATCGGGGCCGAATTCGCTGGATGCACTTTGCTCTCGCTATGGCATCGACAACTCCAAGCGCATCAAGCACGGCGCTCTTCTGGATGCGGAAATCCTGGCCGAAGTCTATCTGGAGCTTATCGGCGGCCGCCAGACGGCCCTTGGCCTGCTGACGGACGAGGAAGAAACCTCTTCTGCAGGCTCCAGCTTCGAACCTGGCGAACTCGGCACCTTTAACGCCCGCCAGCGTCCCTCGCCGTTGCAGCGCCTGCTGCAGGAAAGCGAATTTGAAGCCCACAAGGCCTTCATCGAAGGCATGGGCGACAGTGCGATCTGGTCAAAATACAACGGCTGAGGCTCGAAAGACCTCTTAAACGGATTTGGTGGATCAATCGTCCACCAGCAACCAGCGAACTGTTTCAAAGTGCCGCTCGGCATAGCTGCTGCTGAATGCCCAGGCCATGGTCTGGCCGATGGTCCAATATCTTGCCCGCTCCCGGTCAAGCTCCAGTTCTTCCGACAGTCGGTCTAGGCGGTAACGCGCTTCGGCTTTCGAATGTCCGAATTCGAAGCTCCTGACGATCGGGCTTAGCGCAAAGGCAGGATCGCCGGCGAGAGGCTTCGGATCGATGGCAAGCCAGGTATCTCTTTCAGAGGACAGAATGTTGTGTCCGTGCAGGTCCTGGTGAAGCAGGACCTCTTCCGCCTCTTTCTCGAGACAAAGGTCCTGCAAGGCCTTGCGCGCAGCGTCCACGAGATATTGCTCGCAAGGCTTCCCGGCAGCCATCCAGTTATGGTCGAGGCTATCCCGCCACCGTGCGGCTTCATCGTTGAGGCGGGTAAACGGATCACCGGCGGGGATCGTCAGGAGACGCAGCAATCCTGCAACAACGCCAATCCGGTCCGTTTCGGTGTCGTCGGCCAGAAACTGTCCCGGCCTGCAGCGCTCCAGCAGCAGTGCGCCGAGTTCCGGCGCATGCTTCAAAAGCCGAACGGCACCCTTGCCGTTCCAGCGCCACAGTGCCTCGGCTTCGTGGCGGCATTCGTGATCGGGAAACTGCAGTTTGAGGACAACATCCTCACCGTCGTGCCTTGCCGGAACGACGAGAGATACATTACCGCCAGAAAACGGGCTCCCAATTTCTGAAAGTCCGAAGTGTTCGCACGCGGTTTCAAGCAGCACCGGCAGCTTGTCGAGCCAGATACGGCCGGTTTCGGTCGCCCTCAGCCAGTCGAGACTGGCCGGCACGGCAACCGCGCTGCCGATGAAACGATCAGCCAAGACATGAGACTCGCAAACGGGTCAAAGCATCGATGGCAGAACACGATCCGGCGGGCGGTGCCCGTCCATGAAGGTCTTGATGTTGATGATGACCTTCTCGCCCATTTCGATACGGCCCTCGATGGTGGCCGACCCCATGTGCGGCAGCAGCAGAACGCTTTCCAGCTTGGCCAGCTTCGGATTGACCGCGGGTTCGTGCTCGAACACGTCCAGACCGGCGCCGGCAAGCTCACCGCTCTCGAGCATCCGGATCAGGGCGTTTTCGTCGATCACCTCGCCACGGGCGGTGTTCACGACGTAGGCATCCTTTTTCAGAAGCTTCAGGCGGCGGGCGGACAGAAGGTGGAACGTTCCCGGCGTGTGCGGGCAGTGGATGGAGACGACATCCATGCGCGCCAGCATCTGGTCAAGGCTGTCCCAGTAGGTTGCCTCAAGCTCTTCCTCGACACTTTCGGCAAGGCGGCGGCGGTTGTGATAGTGGATCGACATGCCGAAGGCCTTGGCACGGCGTGCGACGGCCTGGCCAATGCGGCCCATGCCGATGATACCCAGGCGTTTTCCCCAGATCCGGTGGCCAAGCATCCAGGTCGGCGACCAGCCGGCCCAGTCGCCGGCTTCCAGCGCCTTGATGCCTGTGGCAAGTCGACGCGGCACGGCCAGGATCAGCGCCATGGTCATGTCCGCGGTGTCTTCGGTCAGCACGCCCGGCGTGTTGGTGACATTGATTCCCCGGTTGTTGGCACTCACGACATCGATGTTGTCGACACCATTACCGAAGTTTGCGATGAGCTTCAGGTTTTCACCAGCCTGCGAGAGGACAGATGAGTCGATCCGGTCGGTAACGGTCGGCACCAGAACATCGGCGGTTCGCACCGCTTCCACCAGTTCCGCCTGGCTGAAGGGCCTGTCATTATCATTGAGACGCGTCTCGAAAAGCTCACGCATCCGTGTTTCCACCACGTCCGGAAGCTTCCGGGTCACCACAACGACAGGCTTCTTTTTCGCCATACCAATTGCCTTTCGCGCTTCGTTGAGGACTTGTTAACCTCAACGGTACCACTTTGACGCTGCGCGTTGCGCGAGCGGATGAGACCACCCCTTTTCCTTACCAGATGGTCCGGCAGAAACAAGGGATCGGTTTCAATCGCTGCGGATCGCCAACCGGCCAAAACGACCAAGCTGGTTTTCGCGCAAATTTTTCGGTAGAGATTTGCCTCAAATCAAAGATCAATAACAATTGGACAACCGGACAATATGGCTCGCTCGTTCCAGGCTACCCGGATCTTCCTCACTGTGATGACATTGCTGTGCGGTCTGCTCGCAACTTCGGTCGCTTCGCAGGCCCAGGGCACCACGACCGGCGCCAGCGGCCTGCCGGTGCCGAGATTTGTCAGTCTGAAGTCCGACCGGGTCAATGTGCGCATCGGGCCTTCGCGCGAACATGATATCGCTTGGACCTTCGTGCAGTCCGGTTTGCCCGTGGAAATCGTCGGTGAATTCGAGAACTGGCGCCGCATTCGCGATTGGGAAGGCAAGCAGGGCTGGGTGTTCCGCTCGCTGTTGTCCAGCCGCCGCACGGCTCTCGTCACCCCATGGGAAAAAAGCGACCGCACACCGCTGCGCTCCCGCTCCCGCTCCGACGCCGATATCGTTGCCGAACTGGATCCCTTCGTGCTGACGACGGTTTCCGAATGTGCCGGAGGCTGGTGCCGGGTCAACGGCGAGAATTATGACGGCTGGCTGGATCAGACCCGCCTGTTCGGTGTCTATCCGGACGAGCTGATCGGAGACTGACGTCCTCCTCCCTCGATTGCCTGGGTTTCCTGATCCCTCATCCTGAGGAATACGGCGCGGAATTTCTGAAACAAAAAAGGCGGCCATCAGGCCGCCTTTTGCATGTCTGGATTGTTGGACGGGCCTCAGTCGGCCTGAACTTCCTGAACCTTGAGCTCTTCCAGACGCGGCATCGACATGATGTTGTAGCCACTGTCGACAAAGTGCACTTCGCCGGTCACGCCACCGGAAAGATCCGACAGGAGATAGAGACCGGTTCCGCCGATTTCGTCCAGGGAAACGGTCCGGCAGAGCGGAGAATTGCGCTTCTGGAAGTTGAACATCAGGCGGGCATCGGAAACGCCGGATCCTGCAAGGGTCCGAACCGGGCCTGCGGAAATCGCGTTCACGCGGATGTTCTGCTCACCGTAGTCCACCGCCAGGTAACGGACGGAAGATTCCAGAGCAGCCTTGGCAACGCCCATCACGTTGTAGTTCGGCATGACCTTGGTGGAACCACCATAGGTCAGCGTCACCATGGAACCGCCATTGGTCATCAGAGCGGCTGCCCGCTTGGCGATTTCGGTGAAGGAGAAGCAGGAGATCAGCATGGTGCGGGAGAAATTCTCCCGCGTGGTGTCGGCGTATTTCCCGCGCAGTTCCGTCTTGTCGGAAAAGGCGATCGCATGCACCAGGAAGTCAATGCTGCCCCACTCTTCCTTCAGCGTGTCGAACACGCTGTCGACCGATGCAATGTCTTCCACGTCGCACGGCACAAGGATCTTGGAACCGACGGAATCCGCCAGCGGCTTGGTACGGCGGCCGAAAGCCTCTCCCTGATAGGTGAAGGCAAGTTCGGCACCGTGATCGGCGAGCGTCTTGGCAATACCCCAGGCAATGGAGTGGTCGTTGGCAACGCCCATGATCAGGCCGCGTTTGCCCTTCATCAGATCAGACATTCAAAACTCCTCAGCCGTGAAAGCGCGACAGCGCGAGCGACGCGTTGGTGCCGCCAAAGCCGAAGCTGTTGGAAAGAACCGTGTCGAGGCCTGCATTGTCCACGCGCTCGGTCACGATCTCGCCCGGCTTCAGGGCCGGATCCAGCTCGTTGATGTTGGCAGACGCGGTCATGAAGTCGTTCTGCAGCATCAGCAGGCAGTAAATGGCTTCCTGAACGCCGGTCGCACCCAGGCTGTGGCCGGTGAGCGATTTGGTCGAAGACACGGGCGGCTGGTTTTCACCGAACACGCGGCGGATCGCTTCGATTTCGCCGATATCGCCGACGGGTGTCGAAGTGCCGTGGCTGTTGATGTAGTTGACCTTGCGGTCGCCCAGGGTCGAGGTGGCAAGGCGCATGCAGCGCTCGCCGCCTTCACCGGAAGGCGCCACCATGTCGTAGCCGTCGGAGTTGGCTGCGTAGCCGGTAACCTCGGCATAGATTTTCGCGCCGCGCGCCTTGGCGTGTTCCAGTTCTTCCAGAACCACCACACCGCCACCACCGGCAATCACGAAGCCGTCGCGGGTCGCGTCATAGGCCCGCGATGCGGTCTGAGGGGTGTCGTTGTACTTGGAGGACATGGCGCCCATGGCATCGAACAGGCAGGACAGGGTCCAGTCGAGTTCCTCACCGCCACCGGCAAACATCACGTCCTGCTTGCCGAACTGGATCTGTTCGGTAGCTGCACCGATGCAATGCGCCGAAGTGGAGCAGGCCGACGTGATGGAATAGTTGATGCCCTTGATCTTGAACGGCGTCGCCAGGCAGGCAGAGTTGGTGGAGCTCATGCCGCGGGTCACCATGAACGGGCCCATGCGCTTGGGCGACCCTTTTTCCAGCACGATCTGGTGCGCCTGGAACAGGTTCTTGGTCGACGGACCACCGGAACCCATGATCAGGCCGGTGCGCGGGTTGGAGATGTCGGATTCTTCCAGACCGCTGTCGGCAATCGCCTGCTGCATGGAGATGTAGTTATAGGCGGCACCGTCGCCCATGAAGCGCAGCTGGCGCTTGTCGATGAGCGAAGCGATATCGACATTCGGCATGCCGTGTACCTGGCTTCTGAAGCCGTGTTCCGCGTAATCCGGAGCGAAGCTGATGCCGGACTTGCCTTCTCGAAGGCTGGACAGCACTTCTTCGGTGTTTGCTCCGATGGACGACACGATACCCATGCCGGTGACGACAACGCGTCTCATTGCGGTCTCCTATTGTCTTGACTGCACCACAGCTCTCAGGGGGTGTGTCGAGAGCCTGCAGGCACATACATAATATGCAAACCGGCGCCCCCAATGAAAAAGAAGCGCCGGTGCCATCAATTGATCCTGCGAACGGGTGTCAGGTCTTTGCCAGGCCGACGCGCAAATCGGTCGCCTTGTAAATCTGTTCACCGTCCGCCTTCAACCAGCCGTCGGCAATGCCGAGAACCAGGCGACCCTTCATGACCCGCTTGAAGTCGACACCGTATTCCACCAGCTTCACGTCCGGCGTAACCATGCCCTTGAACTTCACTTCACCGGTCGACAGGGCCATGCCCTTGCCTTCAAGGCCCAGCCAGCCAAGGAAGAAACCGGTCAGCTGCCACAGGGCGTCGAGACCAAGGCAGCCCGGCATCACCGGATTTCCCTGGAAATGGCACGGGAAGAACCAGAGATCCGGCTTGATGTCGAACTCGGCGCGAGCGAACCCCTTGTCGAATTCACCGCCGGTTTCGGAAAGTTCCGTGATCCGGTCGAACATCAGCATCGGGGGAAGAGGCAGCTGGGCATTGCCCGGGCCAAACAGCTCGCCGCGGCCGCAGGCGAGAAGTGCTTCATAATCGTAGCTGGAGCGGCGATCGGTCATTCGGGATCCGTGTTTTGTCTCCTGCCAGGGAAATTCCCAAGGCAGGTTCGGTTTGTTTTCGGTTCGTTTGAGGCGCCTTCCTAACACAGGGGAACCATGACCGAAAGATGTCACTTGCGCGAAGTTACTCGGTTTTTTCGGGCGTTTCGCCAAGTTTTGTGCGTATTCGACCTAATCTGCGCATCCGGCTCCGGGACACCGGCTTGCGGCTGTTTGGTCAGCGCTTGCACGAACCTTCCGAACGCGCCGCAGTTGCGCCCTGATTTCCGCTCAGGTTGCCCTTTACGTTTAAAACTTGCATCTTGGGTACAAGAAATGGCAGATATAGGCCAATGTTAGTGAAAACGGCCCGGCGCAACGTTTGCGCGGTATATATTTGCGCCGTTTCAAGAAGCGACCCTGGACCTGGATCGGATCGGAATGACAACACTTGTGGTGCATGAAACCGGCGACAAGAAGAATGTGACCGACATGCTGCGGTCTGCAGGCCTTCGGCCGACGCGCCAGCGTGTCTCGCTTGCAGAAATTCTGTACTCCCGGGGCGATCGCCACATCTCGGCCGAGCTGCTTCATGAAGAGGCGGTCGACGCCGATGTGCCGGTCTCTCTCGCCACGGTCTACAACACGCTGCACCAGTTCACCGAAGCCGGTCTGCTGCGCGAAGTCGCGATCGACGGCAACAAGACCTACTTCGACACCAATGTGTCCGACCACCATCACTTCTTCATCGAAGGCGAAAACCGGGTGATCGACATTCCGGGCGAAGGTGTGGGCATCGGCGCTCTGCCGAAAGCACCCGAAGGCATGGAAATCGTTCGTGTAGACGTGGTCGTACGCGTTCGCGAGAAACGCTGATCGTCGCGATTGATTGCGGCGGCCCTCAGGCCAGACCGCTTTCCACATAACGCAATTTCCATTCGTAATAGTTGGAGGTCGTCCCGATCTCCGCCAGATGCCGCTGGCCATCCGGCTCGAAGCCAAGTTTCTTCAGGAGGTTGGCAGAGCGGACGTTTTCCGGATGCGTGATCGCGCACAGCGTGCGCAGCTTCAGTTCCCGGGTAACGAAGTCCAGCACGCTCTGCCCGGCCTCGCGGCCGAACCCCTTTCCGCGGTGGTCTTCCAGAAAGGCAAAACCAAGGTCCGGGTACTTCAGTTCCTTGCGCACCACCAGACCGCACACACCAACCGGTGTCAGCGATGGTTTCAGATCCAGGATCCAAAGCCCGACCCCATGGGCGGCAAAGCGCGCCAGCGTCTTGTTCTTGATGTAGTTGGCCGCGTCTTCCTCGGTCTTGATACCGTGGTCGGCGATAAATCGGATGTAATCCGGCTCATTCATGAGCTGGTGGTAAAAAGCGGCATCATTGCTGGAAGGCAAGCGGAAGCGAAGCCTCTCGCTCACGGGAAATGGTCCAAGCGGGAAACTCACGCAACTGTTTCCTTTTCAATAAGGGCTTTGGTGCGCAGGGCAATATCCGGCACCGCATCAAAAAGTTCTTTCTCCGTGCTCCGGCACAGATCGTAAATCACACAGCGCCGGCACTCCGGTTTGCGCGCCTTGCAGATGTACCGGCCATGCAGGATCAGCCAGTGGTGGGCATGGAGCGCAAATTCCACCGGCACGACCTTCTCCATGGCTTTTTCCACGTCGAGAGGCGTCTTGCCGGGGGCAATGCCTATGCGGTTGCCCAGGCGAAACAGATGCGTATCGACGGCAATGGTCGGGTGGCCGAAGAAGATGTTCAGAACCACATTCGCGGTCTTCCGGCCGACACCGGGCAGCGCTTCCAGCGCTTCGCGGTCTTCCGGAACCTCGCCGCCATGGTCGCGGATCAGCTGCTCGGACAACAGGATGACGTTCTTGGCCTTGTTCTTGTAAAGGCCGATCGTCTTTATTTCCTCCCGCACCCGGTCCTCCCCGAGCGCCACCATCTTTTCCGGTGTGTCGGCAATCTGGAATAGGTGTCTTGTTGCCCGGTTCACGCCAACGTCGGTTGCCTGTGCCGACAGCACCACGGCAACCAGAAGCGTGAAAGCATTGACATAATCCAGTTCGCCCTTCGGTTCCGGGTTGTCGGCATGGAAGCGCTGGAAGATCGCAAAGGTTTCCGCCTTCGTATAGCGGGACCGTTTCAACACCTTGCCGGGGTTGTCCACGGAGGGTGCTTTTCTCCGGGTCTGTTTGGATTTTGCGGGCCGGCGTGCTGCCGCAGTCTTGGAAGGGCTCTTTGCTTGCGTCATCTTCTCTCTATAATCATGCCTCATGAGCGAGAACAATCCGAAACCCCTGCAGGATGGCGAATTGCCGGATCAGGACCGGCCGTTTTTCACTGCCGTTCTGACCCCTCACCGGTCTCTGGGGCCAAACGGATTCCTGGTTCTCATGTGCTTCTTCGGCGGTGTCAGTTTCATCGCCGGTATTCTGTTTCTGCGTATCGGCGCCTGGCCGGTTTTCGGGTTCTTCGGACTTGATATCGCGCTGCTCTGGTTTGCCTTTCGGATGAACTACCACTCCGCACGAACTTTCGAGGAAGTGGTTGTCTCGCGGCACGAGATCGCGATCCGCAAGGTTGGCCCGGGCAAGAAATACCAGGAATACCGTTTCAATCCCTTCTGGGTCCGCCTGACGGTGGACCGGATCGAGGACGAAGGGGTCGTCAAGGTGACCCTCCTCAGCCGGGGTGAACAGGTCGATCTCGGCAATTTCCTGAATCCCGATGACAGAACGAGTTTTGCCGGTGCCATGGCCAATGCGTTGTCCGTCGCCAAGTCAGGCGGTGTCTAGGCTCCTTCTTCAATGACTTTGGGCTGCACCTTGAGCGTTGCAAGCAGAACCGCCAGGGCCGCGGTTGCAGAAAGCGCCGCGGTGTAAAGCACGGTTTGAAAGCTGGCCGCACTGGCGATGAAACCCATCGAAATGCTGCCGATCATGCCGCCGAGGAACAGGCTGTTCATGTAAACCGCCGTTGCCCGGCCCGGCCGGTCCGGTGCGAAGCTCTGTACGAAGCTGATCGCGACACCGGCAAACAGGCCATAATAAGTCCCTTCCAGTACCGCGATGGCCAGTACCTGCCAGAGTGCGGTCACCTGGGCAAACAGCACCATGCTGACCGCGGCAAGGCATGCTGCCAGCATCAGCACCTGGCGAATGCCGATGCGCTCGGCAAGGCGAACCGAGCCGAAGATGACAAAGACTTCCAGCAGGCATTTGACCGACAGTGCCAGGCCTGGCGTTGCACCGGGCAGATGTGTTTCCTGCACGAAGAACAGCGGCATCGCCGAGACGAACAGCGAATTGGTGATGACAAAGCCAAGGCAGGTCAGCCCGGCAATCTGAAGGCCCCAGTTGATCGGCGCCTTGCCGTTGGTCTTGGAACGCTCTCGTGTTGACCTGAAGTCCGCCGGAACGACAATGTACCAGAGCATCAGGTAGACAATGCCGATCGCAAAGGCGCACAGGAAGGCGGCGGCGAAGCCGAAGGCTGCAACCACCGAAAAGGAGACTGCCGGCCCGATCATCCACGCAAGTGAAACCATCATGCGCAGCCAGGAATTGACCCTGGCAACTTCCATGCCCTCCTGTTCGGCAAAAAGGCGGCCGAAGGTAAAGACGACGCCCGCGCCCATGTTGGAAAGGCTCATAAGGGGGGCGATCAGGACGAGCAGCATCACCAGACTGCTGATCTGGGTCAGCAGTGCGGCGAGCGTGATATAGGCGACAACAGAGACGACCAGCAGGCTCTTGACCGGAAAACGGTTGTCCAGCCGTTCGCCTGCCCATCGATTGACGGCCAGCGTCAGCGGCATCACCAGACCGGAGTAAAGCCCCACCTGCCAGGGTTCGGCGCCCAGCCCTTCCACAATGAAAAAACTCATCAGCGGCACCAGCGCTGAAACGCCGAGGCTGTTGGTGAATTGAAGAAGCAGAATCAGCAATGCCTGTCGGGGCAGTTGCAGGAGGGACAACATGACGATCGCCGGAAAAGTGAAATAAGCAAGAATTACAACCTAACTGGGTTGTATCGCCCCGTCACCGCTTTTTTTGCCGAACGCGCGTCTGCCGATTGCGCAGCCGGTTTCGGAAAGTTTCGAAAACCAGACAATCCCGAACGCTATCATCACTCAAATCAGCGGCACAATTTGAACCTGACAACTAGTCGTTCGGGGTCAATCGCAATGTCTTCAGCCGGTACAGCGCTTCCAGCGCTTCGCGCGGGGTCATGTCATCCGGATTGATTGCCTCAAGCGCAACCGAGACGGGATCGGGTTCCGCAAACCCTGCCGGAGCGCTGGGCGCAAGCGCGGTCAGGCTGGCGAAAAGCGGCAGTTCGTCGATCAGGCTCTCAGCCGGCGAGCGGCGGTCCTGCTCTTCCAGCTGGCTAAGCACCTGCTTGGAGCGTTCGACGACGGATACCGGCAGACCCGCCAGCTTGGCCACCTGAATGCCGTAGGACCGGTCGGCTGCACCGGGAACGATCTCGTGCAGGAAGATAACGTCGCCCTTCCATTCCTTCACCGAGACGGTGGCATTTGAAAGCCGGGCCAGCTTGGCGGAAAGGGCAGTCAGTTCGTGGTAGTGGGTCGCAAACAGGGCACGGGACCTGTTGACCTCATGAAGATGTTCGATCGTCGCCCAGGCAATGGACAGGCCGTCGAACGTGGCTGTGCCACGGCCGATTTCGTCCAGGATCACGAGTGAGCGGTCACCGGCCTGATTGAGGATTGCAGCGGTCTCGACCATCTCCACCATGAAGGTGGATCGGCCGCGCGCAAGATCGTCTGCCGCGCCGACGCGGGAGAACAACCTGTCGACCACGCCGATATGGGCTGCTGCTGCCGGCACATATCCACCCATCTGGGCCATCACGGCAATCAGTGCGTTCTGGCGCAGGAAAGTCGATTTACCGGCCATGTTCGGACCGGTAATCAGCCAGATATGGCCGATATCCTCGTCCGCTTCCGGACCGAGATTGGCATCATTGGCAACAAAACTGTCGCCGCCGGATTTCTTCAGCGCCTTTTCGACCACCGGATGACGTCCACCCTTGATGTCGAAGGCGCGGCTGTCATCGACCACGGGCCGGACATAGCTTTCTTCCTGGGCAAGCTTCGCAAGCGCCGCCGAAACATCCAGAATGCTGAGGCCGTGGGCGGCGGCCTTGATTGCTTCCCCTGCGTCGATGATCGCCTTGGCAAGCCGGTCGAAGATTTCCAGCTCGATGGCAAGTGAGCGTTCGCCGGCACTGGCGATCTTCGATTCCAGATCCGCCAGCTCCGTGGTGGTGAAGCGCATGGCGCCGGCCATGGTCTGGCGGTGGATGAACCGACCGGGATCTGCGGTCAGCTTTTCCGTCTGCGCGGAAGGCGCCTCGATGAACCAGCCGAGCACATTGTTGTGCTTGATCTTCAGCGACCTCAGGCCGAGTTCTTCCGAATAGTCGGCCTGAAGTTTCGCGATGACCTTTCGGCTTTCGTCGCGCAGGGAGCGCAGTTCGTCCAGATCGGCGTTGTAACCGGTGGCGATGAAACCGCCGTCGCGTTTCAGAAGTGGCGGCTCTTCTTTCAGTGCCATCGTCAATTCGCTGCCGAGATCGTGCGGGGCCTGTTCCAGACTGGCGCGCGCAGCAGCGATTTCCGCCGGAATCGTTCCCGCCGTCGCACTGGTCTGGTCGAGCACTGCCCGCGCGGCCTCAAGCCCCTGGGCAACCGACAGGATATCGCGCGGCCCGCCGCGGTTGAGCGCAATCCGCGACAGGGCCCGGGCCATGTCCGGGGCGCCTTTCAGTGTCTGGCGCAGGCCTTCGCGCATGATTTCGTTTTCAAGAAAGAAGGCAACGCCGTCGAGCCTGTGCTGGATCGCATCGACATTGACCAGCGGTCCGGCCAGGCGGCTGGCGAGCAGGCGCGAGCCGCCGCCTGTCACTGTCCGGTCGATCGTCGCCAGCAGCGAGCCCTGCTTTTCGCCCGAAAGCGTGCGGGACAGCTCGAGATTGGCCCGGGTTGCCGGATCGATCAGCATGCGCCCGGCGCCGGCCTCGCGCACGGGCGGATCCAGCGGAGGGCGTTCGCCGAGCTGGGTCTTCTCGATGTAGGCAAGAATGCCGGCGGCGGCGGAAAGCTCCGCCCGGCTGAAGGTGCCGAAGCCGTCGAGGGTCTTCACACCAAAGTAATGCGCAAGCCGGTCCGTGGCGGTGGAACTGTCGAAAAAGGCACGTGGCACCGGTGACAGCGCACCGCCCGCCTGTTCGGCTGTCAGGCGCAACTCGCTTTCCTGCAGCAGATTGTCCGACAGGATCAATTCGCGCGGGGAAACCTGGGCAAGGTCGGCGGCAAGGCGCTGATGATCGGTTTCCGACACCTGGAAGGAGCCGGTGGACATGTCGATCCAGGCAAGGCCATAGACCGCGCTGCCGTCCAGCGAGCCGCCCTTCAACCGGGTCAGCGCCATCAGGTAGTTGTTGGCACCGGCATCCAGCAGGCGCTCTTCCGTCAGCGTTCCGGGGGTGACAAGACGCACGACATCGCGCCGGACGACGGATTTGGAGCCGCGTTTCTTGGCCTCGGCCGGATCTTCCGTCTGTTCGCAGACCGATACCCGGTGCCCCTTGGCAATCAGCTTGTTGAGATAGTCGTCGGCTGCATGCACCGGCACGCCGCACATCGGTATGTCGGCACCCTGGTGCTTGCCACGCTTGGTCAGCGTGATGCCGAGCGCGGCGGAGGCAACCTCGGCGTCTTCAAAAAACAGTTCGTAGAAATCGCCCATCCGGTAGAACAGAAGGCTGTCCGGATTGGCAGCCTTGATCTCCAGGAACTGGGCCATCATTGGCGTGACCTTGCTGTCCGCCGGGGTGATTTCTTGCGCGCTCTGTCCACTCATGCCTGATACCTAGCAAACTGAGCGAACCATTCCACCAAGGGCCTATTCCATCTTGGCTTGAGGCTTCATTTTCCAGGGGATAAGGTCGGGCTCCCGCCCCGTAAAGAGAGCGCGCAAGAGGAAACGCCCAAACCATGTCCGCCGACAAGAAACCGACCAAGACCAATGTCAGCTTCACCGACCAGGAAGCGCTGCAATTCCATCAGGAAGGCCGCCCCGGGAAGCTGGAAATTGCGCCCACCAAACCGATGGCGACCCAGCGCGACCTGTCGCTGGCCTATTCGCCCGGCGTGGCGGTGCCGGTGCGGTCGATCGCGGAAGACCCCAGCCGTGCCTACGACTACACCACCAAGGGCAACATGGTTGCGGTGATTTCCAACGGCACGGCCATTCTGGGCCTCGGCAATCTGGGCGCGCTTGCCTCAAAGCCGGTGATGGAAGGCAAGTCCGTCCTGTTCAAGCGCTTTGCCGACGTCGATTCCATCGATCTGGAAGTCGATACCGAAGAGGTTGATGAATTCATCAATGCGGTCCGCTATCTCGGTCCTTCCTTCGGCGGGATCAACCTGGAGGACATCAAGGCGCCGGACTGTTTCATCATCGAACAGCGCCTGCGCGAACTGATGAACATTCCCGTCTTCCATGACGACCAGCATGGCACGGCCATCATCGCGGCGGCGGGTCTCATCAACGCCCTACACCTGACCGGTCGCGACATGAAGGACACCAAGGTGGTCTGCAATGGCGCGGGCGCGGCCGGCATTGCCTGCATCGAACTCGTGAAGGCAATGGGCATTCCGAACGAGAACGTCACTTTGTGCGACACCAAGGGTGTCATCTACAAGGGCCGCGAAGAGGGCATGAACCAATGGAAGTCCGCCCATGCGGTCGAAACCAAGGCACGCTCGCTCTATGACGCCCTTAAGGGCGCTGACGTCTTCTTCGGCGTTTCTGCAAAGGGCGCGTTGACGCCCGACATGCTGCGGGTCATGGCACCGAACCCGATCATTTTCGCCATGGCCAACCCGGACCCGGAAATCACGCCGGAAGAGGCGGCGGAAGTGCGCGACGATGCAATTGTCGCGACCGGGCGTTCGGACTATCCGAACCAGGTCAACAACGTGCTCGGCTTTCCCTATATTTTCCGCGGCGCGCTTGATGTTCAAGCCACCACGATCAACGACGCCATGAAAGTTGCCTGCGCTCACGCACTGGCGGAACTGGCGCGTGAGGAAGTGCCGGACGAAGTTGCCGCGGCCTATCGGGGCAACCGGCCGAAGTTCGGTCCGGAATACATCATTCCGGTGCCCTTCGATCCGCGCCTGATCCACACCATTCCGCCCGCGGTCGCCCAGGCTGCGATGGAGTCCGGCGTCGCCCGCAAGCCGATTGTCGATATGGAGGCCTACAAGCACCAGCTCTCCGCCCGCCGCGATCCTGTCGCCGGCACCTTGCAGCGGATCTTCTCCAAGGTGCGCCAGCAGCCCAAGCGGGTCGTCTTCGCCGAGGGCGAGGAAGAACCGGTCATCCGCGCAGCGACAAGCTTCGTGTCGCAGGGCCTGGGTGAGGCCATCCTGATCGGCCGCGAGGACGAGATCAAATCCATGGCCGAACGCGCCGGCATCGACATCGACCGGCCGGGAATTTCCATCCAGAACGCGCGGCTTTCCAACCGCAACAGCGACTACGCGCAGTATCTCTACGGCCGCCTGCAGCGCCGGGGCTACCTGCTGCGCGACTGCCAGCGCATGGTCAACAACGACCGCAACTACTGGGGTGCGATCATGGTCGCACGCGGCGACGCCGATGCCATGGTGACCGGTCTGACCCGGAACTATTCCGTCGCCCTCGATACGGTGAAGGCCACCATCGATCCGAAGCCCGGTCACCGGGTCATCGGCGTGTCGCTGGCACTTGCCCGCGGCCGTACCGTGCTGATCGCCGATACGGCGGTGATCGACATGCCGACATCGGAAGAACTGGCGGACATCGCCGAGGAAGCGGCGCATGTCGCACGCAAGTTCGGCTACGAACCGCGTGTTGCCATGCTGGCCTATTCCACCTTCGGCCATCCAAAGGGCGAACGGTCCGAGAAAGTCATCGAGGCGGTCAAGATCCTCGAACGCCGCCGGGTCGATTTCGAATTCGACGGAGAAATGGCCGCGGACATCGCGCTCAACATGGACCGAATGGCCGCCTATCCGTTCTGCCGCCTGTCGGGTCCGGCCAACGTTCTGGTCATGCCGGCGTTCCACTCGGCATCCATCTCCACCAAGATGTTGCAGGAACTGGGCGGCGCCACGGTCATCGGCCCGCTGCTCGTCGGCTTCGACAAGTCGATCCAGATCGTTCCCCTGGGGGCGAAGGACAGCGACATCGTCAACATGGCCGCCATCGCGGCGTTCAATGTGACGTGAGGTCGTTTGTTACTTGGTTGGACTAGGGGCTCCCCGATCCCGGGTCGCGCTTTGCTTGCCCGGGATGACGACTGAAAGGTTTTTAGCAGACCTATCGTCGTCATCCCGGACGCAGCGCAGCGAAGATCCGGGATCGGGGAGCCACCCCAAACCTCTCGAAACCCGGAGTGACCATCGTTTGACAGCTTGGGTCTACATCCTTGCCTCGCGACCGTTCGAAACTCTTTACACGGGCGTGACGACGGACTTGACCCGCCGGATTTACGAGCACCGCGAAGGTCTGATTGAGGGTTTTTCCAACCGATACGGAACGAAATCCCTTGTCTGGTACGAACAGCACGAAGAGACCGGGGCTGCGATTGCTCGCGAAAAACAGATCAAGCGTTGGCGCCGGCAATGGAAATTCGATCTGATCGAGGAGATGAATCCGGGCTGGCAGGATCTCTATCTGGAGCTCAATCGGTAATCATTGTCCGGACACCTATCGTCGTCATCCCGGACATAGCGCAGCGAAGATCCGGGATCGGGGAGCCTAAATTGTTGCCGCAACGCGCATGAATAATCAAAATTCGGTCCCTCATCGTCCCCAGCTTGCAACTCGTTCCCTGGGGATGGCGAAAAAGCAGTCTTGCGCCTTTTCGCGTCGCGACAGCTAATCTTTTTTGACAAACCCTGCCCCAACGGCGATACCTCGAAACCATGTCGGATATTAAAGTCAAAATCTGCGGTCTTTCGACCGAGGACACCATGGCGGCGGCGCTGGATGCCGGTGCGGATATGGTCGGGTTGATGTTCTTCCCGAAGAGCCCGCGTCATGTGTCGCTCAGCCAGGCCTGCCGGCTGGCCGATATGGCGCGCGGCCGGGCGGAGATCGTGGCGGTAACCGTCAACATGGATCTCGACGGCCTGTCCCGTATCAACGAGCTGGTGAAGCCCGATACGTTCCAGTTTCATGGCGAGGAAGCTCCGGAAGCCCTGGCAGCGGCCAAGGTGATGCAGGGCACCAAGGTCATGAAGGCGATTTCGATTTCCGACCGTTCAGATCTGGAGCAGGCGCACTATTATGCTGTTGTGGCAGATCGTCTCCTGTTCGATGCCAAGCCGCCGAAAGGGTCCGAACTGCCTGGCGGTAACGGCGTTTCCTACGACTGGACGATCCTGAAAGACCTTGACCTGAAGAAGCCCTTCATGCTTTCCGGAGGACTTGATCCGGAGAACGTCGCCGAGGCGATCCGTTTGAGCGGCGTCAGCGAGGTGGATGTTTCCTCCGGCGTCGAGCGGGAAAAGGGCGTCAAGGACAGTGGTCTCATTCGCGCATTCTTGGCGGCGGCCAAGGGCGTCAAGGTTCCGGGCTGAACCCCGGGTGAAGGAGTAAACGCGTGAACGATATGGCTAACAGCATCCGGACCGGTCCGGACGATCGCGGGCATTTCGGTATTTTTGGCGGCCGCTATGTTGCCGAAACGCTGATGCCGCTGATCCTGGACCTGGAACAGCACTACAAGGACGCCAAGAACGATCCGGCTTTCAAGGCCGAGATCGAGACGTTGAACAAGCACTACACCGGCCGTCCGTCGCCGCTTTATTTTGCCGAGCGTCTGACGAAGGAACTCGGCGGTGCCAAGGTCTACTTCAAGCGTGATGAGCTGAACCACACCGGGTCGCACAAGATCAACAACTGCGTCGGTCAGATCCTGCTCGCCAAGCGCATGGGCAAGACCCGCATCATCGCGGAAACCGGCGCCGGTCAGCACGGTGTCGCGACAGCGACAGTCTGTGCCCGCTTCGGCCTGCCCTGCGTTGTCTACATGGGCAAGACCGACGTGGAACGGCAGAAGCCGAACGTCTTCCGCATGAAACTTCTGGGTGCGGAAATCGTGCCGGTGACCGCCGGTGCCGGCACCTTGAAGGACGCCATGAACGAGGCGCTGCGCGACTGGGTGACCAACGTCGAGGACACCTACTACCTGATCGGTACCGCCGCGGGCCCGCATCCCTATCCGGAAATGGTGCGCGACTTCCAGTCGGTGATCGGCAAGGAGCTGCGCGAACAGATGATGGAAGCCGAAGGCCGGCTGCCGGATGCGCTGGTTGCCGCCGTCGGTGGTGGATCCAATGCCATTGGCCTGTTCCATCCGTTCCTGGACGACAAGGACGTGAAGATTTACGGCGTCGAAGCTGGTGGCCGTGGCCTGCAGGGGGAAGAACACTGCGCATCCCTGACCGCAGGCAAGCCGGGCGTTCTGCACGGCAACCGTACCTACCTGCTGCAGGACGACGACGGCCAGATCCTGGAAGGTCACTCGATTTCCGCCGGTCTCGATTATCCGGGCATTGGGCCGGAGCATTCCTGGCTGAAGGAAATCGGCCGTGTGGACTATGTACCGGTCATGGACGACGAGGCCTTGGAAGCTTTCCAGATGCTCACACGCGTTGAAGGCATCATCCCGGCGCTGGAGCCGGCCCACGCGCTGGCTCATGTCGTGAAACTGGCCCCGCAAATGGACAAGGACCAGATCATCGTCATGAACCTGTGCGGCCGGGGCGACAAGGACGTCTTTGCCGTCGGCCAGATGCTGGGCTTCGATTTATGAGACCGCAGTTTTGGGTTATCCAAGGCATACTTGGATTCCTGATTTGCTTTGCAATTACCTCTGGAGCGCTTATTGCGCTCCTGGTTATCGTGTCTGAATTATTTAATTCACGCTTCGTTCCTCGCGGCCTTGGCTGGTTTGTTGTCCCAGTCTTGGGCGGTTGGTTTGGTTGGAAATTTGGTACCCAAGTGGGTATTGAGAGCGTTTTAGGTCGAATTCAAATCGAACAACGACTGGCAAATAAACTCACTAGAATTTGGGTAGCCGGATCTACACTTTGGCTGGTCTCAAGTGCATTCTATTTATTGGTTGGTGAGCCATATGGTAGTTATGTATCTGACGACGAATACATTCATTTCTTTTCAGTAGTATTAGGTGTGGTCGCAATTTTTGGGTTTGGCATCTTTATGGCCGCTTGGGCTTTAAAAGAGAATTAGAAGCAAACTTTTTCGGAAATGCTGCGAAAGCGTTTCCCTCCGTTAACCAGCTCCGCCAGTTTGGAAATGCTGCAATGCAAACTTGTGCGTTGTGAATCCGCCGGGAAAGACTAAATCAGCCGCGAATGAAACAGGGTCGGCGCTATTGCCGGCCGCTTGAGGAAACCCCGAAATGGCTTTCGATCTTCTGACCGGCTTCGTCCGCGACTTTCGCGCTTCCCGCAAGGTTGCCGGCGAAATCGCACGCATGAACCACCTGAACGACGCCCAGCTTGCCGATCTCGGCCTGGAACGCAGCGAAATCACCAGCCGCGCCTTCGCCCGTCATTTCAAACGGCGCTAAGGCTGCAGCCGGTCAGGCGCTGCGTTTGTAAGCAGCGCGCGGTGGCACGGCTATGGGTTTTGCCGTCAACATGGCTTCCAGCAACTGCTGGCGGCCCCGGGCGTCCAGACCGGTCGCCTGTTGTGCCAGCGCCGGGTCTGATTGCTCGGAAGAAACTTCGGCAACATCCTTGCGCTGGGCAAAACCCAGGTGAAAATCCCTCATCCGGCGCCACAGCTTTTCAGTGAAAGGCTGAGGAGCGGGTTCGAACAGGGAATGGGCCATTTTCAGCTCCTTATTTGTTTGGTGGCTCAGTGGTTCGTTTTACAATAGGTGCACGCAGTGCATTTTTCTAGGCGCAATTTGTGCACATTTCGCCTATCAGCCATGCATTTTTCGCGGGTCTGACCTGCGCTTCCACAGCTTGCTGCACTGCAAAAAAGCCATAAGGTGCGGCCCGGTTGCGATTCCGGATCGCGGCATCAATCTTTTTTGGTTTTTGAGATGAGCACCTTGCAGGCCCTCCATATCAGCGCGCCATCGGCAGCGCCCCTCGCCACCGTGTTTCGCGGTGCCGGAAACCCGTTCACGCGCTCCGGCCGGGCGAAGCCCATGGGCAGCGAACATGTCTACCGGGCGGATGCCGCCCTGCGCGCTATCGGCCTGATCGACTATCCAAGCCGCTGACCGGTCTGGGTTCGGAGCCTGTTTCAACGCTCCGAATCTGCATGAGACAATTGACATTGCACGCACTGCCCCCGTACATCGCTGAAACGGAAACGCCCCGGAGGGTCCCGGATGGCGCGAAAAAGGGTAGCAGTGAATGACGGATACGCGTATCGACCGCCGTTTTAAAGCCTGTGCGGATGCCGGCCGGCCGGCCTTGGTCACCTTTATCACCGCAGGCGATCCGGATCTGCAGACCTCGCAAGCCCTCCTGAACGCCCTTCCAGCAGCAGGTGCCGACGTTATCGAACTCGGCATGCCGTTTTCCGACCCGATGGCCGAAGGCATCCCGATTCAGCTTGGCAACCAGCGTGCGCTGGCTGCGGGGCACACCATGGACAAGACCCTGGACATGGTTCGTGAGTTCCGCAAGCAGGACCAGGATACGCCGATCATCCTGATGGGGTATTACAATCCGATCTACGTGCGGGACCCGAAGGTTTTCGTGCAAGTAGCCAAGGACGCTGGTGTCGACGGCTTCATCATTGTCGATATTCCGGCAGAAGCAGATGACGAACTCTGCATTCCGGCCCTGGAAGCAGGTCTCAATTTCATTCGCCTGGCAACACCCACCACTGACGACAAGCGTCTGCCTGCCGTTCTGGCCAACACCTCCGGTTTCGTTTATTACGTCTCCGTGACCGGCATCACCGGCGCCAATATCGCCGATACCGGTCGGGTGACCACCGCGGTCAAGCGGATCAAGGGCCACACGGACCTGCCGGTTGCCGTCGGTTTCGGCGTGAAGACCGCAGACCAGGCAGCGGAAATCGGCAAGGATGCCGACGGTGTCGTGGTCGGGTCGGTTCTGGTCAATGCCATCCGTGACAGCCTCGATGAGGCCGGCAAGGCGACTGACAAAACCGTTCAGACCGTCGTCGACCTGGTATCCGACCTGGCCTCCGGATGCGCCCGGTCAAGAACAGCCTGACTGGTCAGCCATCGGCTGGTCTGAATTGAAGGATTTCGGACGGACCCCATATCTCCGTCCAATGGTAACTCGAGTAGCGGGACGCGTTTGACGTGAACTGGATCAATTCTATCGTACGCCCCAAGATCCGTGATCTTTGGAAAAAGCGCGAAGTTCCGGAAAACCTTTGGATCAAGTGTCCGGAAACCGGTGAAATGGTGTTTCACCGGGATCTGGAAGCCAATCTCTGGGTGATTCCGAATTCCGGTCATCACATGCGCATCCCGGCGCGCAAACGCGTTGAGGCTTTGTTTGACGGCGGCAAATACACCGAGGTCGATACCCCGGAAGTGCATGCCGATCCGCACAAGTTCCGCGACAGCAAGCGCTACACCGACCGCCTGAAGGAAGCCCGCACCAAATCCGGCGAAGACGAAGCTGTGATCGTGGCCCAGGGCCAGGTCAACGGCATGCCGCTGACCATTGCCGTGCAGAACTTCGATTTCATCGCCGGCTCGCTCGGCATGGCCGCGGGTGAAGCGATCCTTGCCGGCATGCTGAAAGCGGTCGAGGACAAGACGCCTTTCGTCATGTTTGCCGCTTCCGGCGGTGCACGCATGCAGGAAGGCATTCTGTCGCTGATGCAGATGCCGCGCACCACGGTCGGTGTGCAGATGCTGCGCGAAGCGGGACTGCCCTATATCGTCGTCTTGACCAACCCGACCACAGGCGGCGTCTCGGCCTCCTACGCCATGCTTGGCGACGTGCACATTGCCGAACCGGGCGCCCAGATCGGCTTCGCAGGCCGCCGCGTGATCGAACAGACCGTGCGCGAAAAGTTGCCGGACGATTTCCAGACTGCCGAATATCTTCTCGACCACGGCATGATCGACATGGTGGTGCCGCGCCAGAAGATGAAGGAAACACTGGCACGCATCTGCGGTATCCTGATGAAGCGGGAAGTCGAACTGCCGAAGCTTGAAGCGCCGAAGGAGCCGGCACCGGAAGCCGAAGCCAAGCCTGCCGAAACGGCTGCGGAGCCTGCCAAGGGCGCGGAAGCTGCCAGCTAGGTGGCTTCGTTACACGAATACGTCGCGAAAGCGGCCTGACACGACATTTCCGGGCTGTCCGCTTGTCTCGCGGGCGGCCTTCCCGTAAAGGCGTTAGTCAAACGCAACCGGGAAAAAGGGACCCTGCGGAGGGCGCCTTGGATCAAATCACGAAAATTCTGGACCGTTTGCTGGCGCTGCATCCGAAGGAGATAGATCTCTCGCTCGGTCGCATGTACCGCCTGCTGGAAGCGCTCGGGCATCCCGAACAGCGCCTGCCGCCGGTGATTCACGTCGCCGGTACCAACGGCAAGGGCTCGGTTACCGCCACCATGCGGGCGATCCTGGAAGCTTCCGGAAAACGCTGCCACGTCTACACCTCGCCGCACCTGGTTTCCTTCAACGAGCGCATTCGGCTCGGCTCGGATGGCAAATTCGTCTCCGATCCGGTCCTCTATGAGGCCCTGCACCGCTGCGAAGAAGCCAATGGCGGTGAGGAAATCACCTTTTTCGAGATCACCACCGCTGCTGCCTTGCTCCTGTTTGCGGAAAATCCCGCAGATGTGCTGCTGCTTGAAGTCGGTCTCGGAGGCCGTCTTGACGCGACCAACGTGATCGACCGGCCGCTTGCCACGGTGATTACCCAGGTTTCGATGGACCACGAGAAGTTTCTGGGTGACGACCTGTCGGTGATTGCAGCCGAAAAGGCCGGTATCATAAAGCCGGGCGTGCCGGTCATCTGCGCTGCGCAGGAAGACAGCGCCATGGCAACGATTGCGCGTCAGGCAGCGCGCAACAAGGCGCCGATCGAAGTGTTCGGGCAGGATTTCGCAGCCCAGGAAGACCAGGGCCGCATGGCTTTTCAGGACGAGGACGAATTGATCGACCTGCCTGTGCCCGTGCTTGGTGGCCGTCACCAGTTCTCCAATGCGGCTGTCGCCATTGCGGCGTTGAAGGCGGCGGGCATGTTGCCGGATGGCGATACGATTGCCCACGGCCTGAAAACGGTCAACTGGCCCGGACGGCTGCAGCCGATCACCAGCGGACCGTTGCATGACCTGTGCCCGGAAGGGTCGGAAGTCTGGGTCGATGGTGGCCACAATCCCGGCGCGGGCATTTCGATCGCCCAGTTCATGGGCGAACAGGAAGAGCGCTCACCCCGGCCGCTTTACCTCGTGTCCGGCATGCTGACGACAAAGGATCCCGTCGGATTCTTCCGTCCGTTCCACGGACTGGCACGCCATGTCGGCACCGTGCCGATCACCACGACACCCACCGCAAGGGAGCCGGAAGACCTGGCCGATCTTGCCCGCTGTGCGGGACTTGAAGCGACGCCGTTTCAATCACTGGACGCAGCGCTGGCAGATGTGGCAGCTTGTGCGGCAAAAGATGGCGAGCCGCCCCGGATTCTGATTTGCGGGTCGCTCTATCTGGCTGGTGAAGTTCTGGCGCGCAGCGGTCTGGCGCCGGTCTGAGGCGTCACCGGCCTCTGCCCGAGGAGGCCCTGAATGTTCGGTTTTGAAACCTGTCGCCCAAAGCTTGCAGGCGCTTTCCTGGGCGCTCTGCTCTTGAGCGTGCCTGCAAACGCGCTCACCGAACAATATGAGACGCCACCGGAGCAGGATCCGGCCACACTTCTCGACGGCAAGGAACTCGGCCCCGGCTATGCGGTACTCTCGCCGGTGCGCGGCGACGGTTTCCTGCGGATTTATCAGGTTCAGACCGATCTCGGCGTCGAGCAGATCGAAGGCGACGGCATGCTCAAGCTGCGCCTGCACGAAATCCAGGTGCTGATTGCCCTCGACAGTCTGAAAAACGACGCAAGCTTCGTTGACGGCCTCAAGCAGGCGGCCATGAAGCCGGTCGAGTTTGTCGAAAGCACGGTGACCGACCCAGTGGGAACCGCAAAGAACACCGTTTCCGGTGTCGGCCGCATGTTCGGCCGCCTCACCAAGGGCGTCGAGGCCGCTGTCAGCGGCAAGGGCGGATCTCCGGCAGAACTTGCCAAGTCGATCACCGGCCAGGCCAAGGCCCGGCGCGAACTTGCGGTCGATGTGGGTGTCGACCCCTATACGTTCTACCGGCCGCTATCGGAAAAGCTCGACGAAACTGCCAGCGTGACCACGGCAGGCAACTGGACGGTGAGCGCAATTACCAGCCTCCTGCCCGGCGGTATCATCGTAAATGCCGCGCGGCAGGCAGACAATTTCCGCAATCTCATCGTCGACAGCACGCCGACCGAGCTGCAGGAACGCACCTCCAGCGTTCTGCGCGCCGTAGGCGTGCCGGAGGTGACGAACGCCAAGCTCATGGGCAATCCGTTCTACACGGCTTCGGAAAAGGCCGCGATCGCCTATCAGATGCAGGCAATGCCCGGTGTGAAGGACCTTTACCTGATTGCCGAAAAGGCGGCTGATGCCGACAGCCGGGATCTTGCCTATTTCCAGCTTCGTCGTGTCGTTCTCATGGAAACCTACAACAGCACAGTTTCGCCGCTGGGAGACATCAAGCTGGTGTCCGGCATCCCCGTCGCCCTGCGCCGTGACGGCATCGCCGCCATCGTCATGCCTTTCGATCATGTGGCCTGGACGCAGACCGTGGCGCAGACCTTCTCCGCCATGCACGAAGGCCTCGGCACCTTGCCCTTCCCGCCAACGGGCGTCGACTTCCTGATCACCGGCGACGTCACACCCATGGCCGCCGAACGCATCGCCGCATTCGGCTGGGAAATCACCGGCAATTATCCGATGCCGAAAGGGCCGGTGTTTTAGGGTCGGCTAACTTGGCACCGACACAGATTGACGCAAGCACGAGAAAGCTTGCCAGGAAGCTTCGTCTTGATCAGACGAAGGGCGAAAAAGCATTGTGGCGTGTATTACGGGAACTGAAGGCCGACAACATCCACATCCGGCGCCAGGCGCCGATCGGGCCGTATGTGGCAGACTTTGTCATTTTCTCACGCAAGGTCGTGATCGAGATTGATGGCGATATTCACGATCAGCCAGACCAATTGCAACATGATCAACGACGCGCCGCTTGGCTGGACGCGGAAGGATTTCAGATCCTGCGCTATTCGTCCTTGGAAGTTGATGAAAATCTGGAAGGAGTAGTACTCGACATCCGGAAGTGGTTGGGTCTGGACTGAGAAGTGAGATTACGGCTTCGCCGTTTACCCCCATCCCTAACCCTTCCCCACAAGGGGGAAGGGAACCAGGCTATCATTTGAGGAAATTCCAAATAATTTCGGCTGGGATAGTTCGGAAATTGCAACGTCGTCAGCGGTATCCCCCTCCCCCTTGTGGGGAGGGGTTAGGGGTGGGGGTTCTGCTTGATGTCATTCGGGTGAATGTGAGGTTCATTGTTCACTGGGCGGAGTAATTTGCCCCCTCAAAGACACTCCAGAACCGGCCCGGACAAGCCGCTTTCCCAGCCGAGGATGGCGCGTTTGCGGGTGAGGCCCCAGTGGTAGCCGCCGAGTTTGCCGCCTTTTGCGAGCACCCTGTGGCAGGGTACGACGAAGGAGAGCGGGTTGCGGCCGACTGCGGTGCCGACAGCGCGGGATGCCTTCGGGTTGCCGAGGCAGGCGGCAATGTCGGAATAGGTGGTGGCCTTGCCCATCGGGATCTTCAGCAGGGTTTGCCAGACCCTGATTTCAAAATCGGTACCAATCATAACGATGTTGAGCGGTTGATCCTCTTGCCACTTTTTCGGATCGAAGACGCGCCGGGCAAATTGCGCCGTCGCATCCTGATCCTGGACGAAAACGGCTGCGGGCCAGCGCTCGCACATGTCTTCCAGGGCAGAGGTTTCCTCGCCCGGATCGGCAAATCCCAGACCGGCCAAACCCTTGTCGGTGGCCATCACCAGAACCTGGCCGAAAGGGGAAGGATGAAAGCCGTAGGCAATTGAAAGACCCGCGCCACGATTGCGGTAGTCGCCAGGCGTCATGGCTTCATGCGTGACGAAAAGGTCGTGCAGCCGGCCGGATCCGGACAAGCCCACCTCGTAGGTGGCGTCGAGAACACTGGCGGACTCACGCAGCAGCGCCTTGGCGTGATCCAGCGTGATTGCCTGCAGGAACTGCTTCGGCGTCAGCCCCGCCCAGCGCGAAAACACACGTTGCAGCTGGATGGGTTGAAGACCGGCTTCCCTGGCCAGCTGGTCCAGCGTGGGCTGCTCGCGCCAGTCTTCGGTGATCCGCTTCAAGGTGCGGCGAACGACGTCGTAGTGCTGCGCAGCCTCCTCTCCGATGGAGATCGGGGTCGGTTCGGACGTCAGGCTGGTAAGGTCGAGCGCTTTGGTCATGGCGGTTTCTTCATGCTGAACTTGAAGTCTGCTCCGATCTTAGTCGGCGAACAACAGGGGATCGACCCGATTTGCGATCCGTCTCATGATCCTTGGCGCTTTGGTACCAGTTTCCGCTTCACTCGGCCGGAATGACTGCACAGAAACCGGGACTGGCGTTCCTACCCCAGAACATCCTTGAACTCGCTGGCCGAAACCGCCGGTCCCTTGCGGGTGGTCAGAAGCAGGCTCGTCTCCGTGCCGGTAATACCCTCGATCAGGCGAATGCGATTGAGTGCATCGTCAAAGGCAGCAAGATCGCGCGTGGCGACGTCCAGTACCAGATCCCACTTGCCGTTTGTGGAATGGATCGCGCGAACCTCCGTCATGGCGCTGAGCGAGCGGATCACCGGTTCGGTGTTGTGGCCGTCTACGACCACCAGCGTCACCGCGCGGATCGGAAGATCGCGCCAGTCGTCGCGCAGGACGGCGGTAAATCCCAGGATTTCTCCCGTGTCGACCAGCTTCTCCATGCGAGAGCGCACGGTGGCGCGCGAGACCTTCAGATCACCTGCCAATTCGGACACTGACCGTCGCCCGTCATGGCGCAGAAGCGAGATCAATCGAAGATCCAGATCGTCCATTTTTCCATTCCGATAAATTGAGCTTATCAAAATGATAAATCTAGCTGCTCTTTTGATCAAGTGTCCGGATTTACTCCGCCGCGGCGTTTCAGCACACTTTTGACAGTTGAATTTTGGGGCGGAGCAGGACGTGAACGTCGTTGAGAAACAGATTGTGCTGGTTGGAGCTCCGGTGGATGAAGGCGCCGGTCAGCGCGGCTGCCTCATGGGACCGGACGCCTATCGAACCGCCGGCCTGCAGGAGACGCTACAGGAACTCGGCCATTCGGTCGTCGACCACGGAAATCTGAGCCCGGCGGAGGTTGGCAGCCTCACCCCTCCCAACAGGATACTGCGGAATTACCGCGCCTATGTTGCCTGGACCCGGGCGCTCCACCAGAAGGCGGCGGAACTTGGCGAAGGACCGGGTTTTCCGATCTATCTTGGCGGCGATCACGCCATGGCGGCGGGCACCGTTTCGGGTCAGGCAAGGGCGGCAGCCGCACTCGGGCGCCCGTTGTTCGTGCTTTGGCTCGATGCGCATTCGGATTTTCACACGCTGGACAGCACCGCCAGCGGCAACCTTCACGGCACGCCGCTCGCGTTTCTGTGCGGCCTGCCCGGATTTGACGATCTGCTTGGCAGCCCGCCGGAACACACCCTGAAACCGCAGAATGTCGAGATCCTCGGTGTTCGCTCGATCGATGATGCCGAGCGCAACCTGCTGGTCAGCCACGGCGTCGGTGTCAGCGACATGCGCCGGATCGACGAGGAAGGCATCGGCACTCTTCTGAAGCCGTTTCTGGAGCGCGTAAGGGCCGAAAACGGCCTTCTGCATGTCAGCCTGGATGTCGATTTTCTGGATCCGTCAATCGCCCCGGCCGTCGGCACCACCGTTCCGGGCGGCGCGACCTTCCGCGAAGCCCATCTGGTGATGGAGATGCTGCATGACAGTGGTCTCGTCACCTCTCTCGACCTGGTCGAGCTCAATCCCTTCCTGGACGAACGCGGAAAAACCGCGCGTCTGATGGTCGAACTGACCGGCAGCCTGTTTGGCCGCCGGGTCTTCGACCGGCCGACAAGAAGCTTCTAGAGGACCGAACAATGTCAAACAGCCCCATCAATCTCCTGCCGTCGGATCTGGCCTATGTGCCCTTCGTCAGCGTCGACAACATGATGCGCAATGTCCGCGCGATTGGCGTCGAAACCTTCATGCGTGGTATCGCCGAATATATCGAGCAGGATTTCCTGCGATGGGAAAGCTTCGACAAGAAACCGCGTATTCCGGCGCATGCGCCTCAGGGTGTCATCGAGCTGATGCCGACCAGTGACGGCAAGACCTTCGGCTTCAAGTATGTCAACGGTCATCCCGGCAACACCCGTGATGGTCTGCAGACTGTTACCGGCTTCGGTGTTCTGTCGAACCTGACGACCGGCTATCCGGTGCTGTTCACCGAGATGACCATCCTGACGGCCTTGCGCACGGCAGCCAACTCGGCGCTTGCCGCCAAATACCTGGCACCCAAGGGGTCCACCACGATGGCGATCATCGGCAATGGCGCTCAGTCCGACTTCCAGTGCCTGGCGTTCAAGGACATGCTCGGGATCACCGACATCCGCGCCTACGACATTGATAGCGCCGCCAGCTTGCGCCTTGCCCGCAACCTCGCCAATTCCGGCCTGAACGTGACCATTTGCAAGACGCCGGAAGATGCGATCGAAGGCGCGCAGATCATCACCACCGTAACCGCGGACAAGAAATCGGCGACGATCCTGACCGACAACATGGTCGGCACCGGCGTTCACATCAACGCGGTCGGCGGCGACTGCCCGGGTAAGACCGAGCTGCATCGCGATATCCTGCTGCGGTCCGATATCTTTGTCGAGTTCCCGGACCAGACTCATATCGAGGGTGAATTCCAGCAGCTCGACCGCGATCATCCGGTTACCGAACTCTGGCAGGTCTACGCCGGCAAGGCCGAAGGCCGCACTTCGCAGGACCAGATTACGCTGTTCGACAGCGTCGGCTTTGCCATCGAGGACTTTGCCGCCCTGCGCTATGTCCGCGATCTTCTGCCCAGAACCGGTCACTTCGAGAAGCTCGACCTGCTGGCTGATCCGGACGACCCGCGTGACCTCTACGGCATGGTTCTCCGGTCTGCGGCCAATGGAGACAACCAGGCAGCGTGACCTGAGATCACGTGATTGTAGCAAACTGGACCACCGCTTCGGCGGTGGTTTTTTTGGCCTTGGTCAACCGGCCGCTACCCCTGCTTTCCAGGGAAAGAAACGGTTCCGGAAAGTACTTGTGTCATCCCGGGAAAGCATGGCGGAACCCGGTTCGCGTGGTTCAGGGGAGGACGTGGGACTCGACAAGGGTAATGCCAAAAAACGCCTGACATCAGTCACTTATTTTAAGGTTTTCGGTGTTGAGTTGGCGTCATCCTACCTTTTCGGGGACCTTTTGATGACATTCAGAATTTTGACCGGCCTCGGACTCGGCCTGCTTGCCGCTTCCGCTGTTCAGGCCAAGGAACAGTATTTTTCCTACAAGGACTGGAATGTAGAGATTCAGTCGTTTGATACGGGCGAAGACTTTCGTATCAACTGCACCATGTGGACCGGCGGCGACGGCCTGCCCACAGTAGGCTTTGCGATGTCCAACAGCGATGCATTGCCGCCGGACTTCTTCCCCGGTGTCCAGCTGACGGAACGTGCCGTCCGCGGCCATGCGACGGTTCTTCAGAATGATCAGAAGGTCAATTTCGTCTTTGATGACGGCGACAGCGCGCAGGCAACGGTCCAAGCCTATTTCGATGAAGACGGTTTCGCAGTCGCCCAGACCTATTTCCCGATCGAGGACGCTCAGCGCGTCCTGCAGGCGATGCAACGGAACGGGCAGATCGATATCGTCGGACCGAGCGGCCTCATCTATACCGCTTCCCTGAGCGGATTTACCGCGTCATATCGAAAAGTTGCCGAAGGATGCGGCTTTCCGGTTACCGGAGTTATCGACTAGCGGCGGCAGGTTCAGCGCCTCTTCTATTTCGGCAACCACGGCATCGGCCGCCGCACCCGGATCTTCGGCCCGGCTGATCGGGCGGCCAACCACCAGGTAGTCACTACCAGCCTGAATCGCGTCCGCCGGGGTCATCACCCGGCGCTGGTCTCCGGCGTCGCTGCCGGCAGGGCGGATGCCGGGGGTGACGATCACAAGCTCGTCTCCAAGGATGGCGCGCATTTTTGTGGCTTCGGTGGCGGCGCAGACGATGCCGCCCATGCCAGCCACACGGGCGTCCTTCGCCCGCGCTTCCACCACATCGGCAATCGGGCCGCGATACCCTGCAGCGACCAGGTCCTGCTCGTCCATGGAGGTCAGCACCGTCACCCCGAGCAGGCACAGATCGGGATTACCCTCTTCCCGCAGGCCTTTCACGGCAGCACGCATGGTTTTCGGGTAGCCGTGCAGGGTCATGAAGGTCATGCCCATCTTGGCGACATTGCGTACGGCCTTTTCGATGGTGTTGTCGATATCGTGCAGCTTGACGTCCAGAAAGATCTTCTTGCCGTCACGCGCAAGGTCACGGGCGAATTCCAGCCCGCCGGCAAACTGAAGTTCCATGCCGATCTTGTAGACACCGACCTTGCCTTCAGTCTGCTTTACCAGCTTCTCGGCCTCGGCAACCGTCGGCACGTCGACAGGCAGCATCAGGCGGTCCAGAGCGGTTTTCGGGGAGAAAGGGCTGGTCGGCATGGGCAGATCCTCGGATTTTGGGGCAGGTGCCAGTGCATAGCACCAAGGATCGCCCAGCGCCAGAACTACCCAGAACTACGCCTTGCCTGTGCGCTCGAATTCCGCGAAGGCATCCTTGTAGTCGTCATGCCAGCGCGACAGCGGCGGCCGGTTTTCAATGATATCGCCGATGGCCCATTCTGCCCGGCGATTGTCCCTGGTGCTGTCGACATCATTGTCCGGGCACAGGATGTAGAAATCGCCCGCTGACATCCGCTCGATGAAGTGATCGACGGTCTGCTCGCTGGTCCAGGCCGCGTCCGGCTTCTCCGGAAAGTGGCTTGCGGTCATGCCCGTGTAGGTGAACCCCGGCACGAACAGATGCACCGAAATGGGCGCACCGGCCTGCCGCAGTTCATGGGCAAGCTGTTCGCTGAGCACTTTCACGGCTGCCTTGGTGGTGTTGTAGCCGGGGTTTCCCGGAGGTGTCGTGATGCCCTGCTTCGATCCGGTGTTGACGATGACCGCCGGGCGGGCAGCCTCGATCAGGCGCGGCGTGAAGGCATGGACACCGCGCAGGACGCCGTAGAAATTGATGTCCATCAGGCGGACCCAATTGTCGAAGTCCTCCCAGGCAGAGGTCGGCAGGCTGATGCCGGCGTTGTTCATCAGGACCGCGACGGGCCCGGTCTGAAAAGCCTTCTCGGCCAGGGCTTCCACCTGCGCCATGTCACCGACATCGGTCGGAACCGCGAAAATATCGACACCGACCGTACCGGCGGCACGCACCTTTTCCGTTGCCTCTTCAAGGGCCGGACCGGGCAGATCGGCAAGAATGACGCCCAGTCCTGCCTGGGCGAAGCGGGTGGCAGCGGCCAGTCCGACGCCGCTGGCAGCACCGGTAACGACGGCAATCCCGCCTTCTGAAATGGCTTTTTTGTACATGATGGATTTCCCCCAAAATGGATTTCAGGAACGCGGCGACAGACGAATGCCGATTTGCCTGTCTGCAAGATAGTCCGGCCACAGAACCCTTTCACTATGAAACCGCTATTTTCTTAGACGGTTCAGGCTGCTACAACACCGCGGTTCTTCTTTCCCATTACCCACGGGGCATCAGCACATGCGCACAGCGAGTGTATCGCGCGACACCAAGGAAACCCGCATCGCGGTCGAGATCAACCTGGACGGCACGGGCGCATACGACGTCCAGACCGGCGTCGGGTTCTTCGACCATATGCTGGAGCAATTGTCGCGACATTCGCTGATCGACATCAAGGCCCGTGCCGATGGCGACACTCATATCGACTTTCACCACACGGTCGAGGATACCGGCATTGCGCTGGGCCAGGCAATTTCCGAAGCGCTGGGCGACATGGCGGGCATCACCCGTTATGCCGATACCCATCTTGCCATGGATGAAGCGCTGACCCGCTGCGCGCTGGATGTGTCCGGCCGTCCCTTCCTGGTCTGGGACGTCACCTTCGACCGGGACAAGATCGGTGAATTCGACACGGAGCTGTTCGAGGAGTTTTTCCGGGCATTCGCGATGAATTCCGGGATTACCCTTCATATTGCCAACCTTTATGGCTCCAATTGCCATCACATCGCCGAAACCTGCTTCAAGGCGGTTGCGCGCTCCTTGCGCAAGGCGGTGGAGATCGATCCGCGGCAGGCAGACCGCATTCCGACCACCAAGGGCCAGCTCGGCAGCTAGGGCAGGAAACGGCGCATGAGCACATATGTTGTGATGGCTCCGCCAGAATTCGAAGACGTGGCTGGCGATCCTCGCCAGACCGACAGGCTCGCCTTCGTTCCGGACGGCTTCTCGACACTTGCGTTCCTGTTTGCCGTCATCTGGCTGCTGGTCAACCGCATGTGGCTGGTGCTGCTTGGCTATCTCGCCGCGACACTGGTGATCGAGTTGCTGGCGCTGTCCGTCAGTCAGGAAGCCATGGCCGTCGTTGCCCTCTTCACCTCCATCCTGTTCGGCCTCGAGGCCCAGGCGCTGCGCCGCTGGTCGCTGGAGGGCAAGGGTTGGCGCGTTGTCGGCATCGTCGACGCGCACAACAAGAGCGAAGCCGAATTCCGATTTCTCCACAAGGCGGCTGACCGAGTGTCGCCGCCCAGACCTCAAATCGACCGGCAACAGCGCCCCGCCTCCCAACCGATCATCCCGAGGATCGGTAGCGAGCAGGTGGTGGGCCTGACCCTCGGTCCGGAGACCCGTCAATGACAATTGCGATTATCGACTACGGCTCGGGCAACCTGCGCTCGGCCGAAAAGGCGTTTGAGCGCGCGGCCCGCGCCCACGCCCACACGCCCGACGTTATCGTGACGTCCGACCCCGAAAGGGTACTGAAGGCCGACCGTGTCGTGCTGCCGGGTGTCGGCGCCTTTGCCGACTGCAAGCGCGGCCTGTGGGCTGTCGAAGGCATGCCCGAGGCGCTGGAACAGGTCGTTCGCAAGGACGGCAAGCCGTTCTTCGGCATTTGCGTCGGCATGCAGCTGATGGCAAGCCGCGGCCTGGAATTCGAGACCGTTGAAGGTCTTGGCTGGGTCGAAGGCGACGTTACAGCCATGGAACCGGCAGACAAGACGCTGAAAATCCCCCACATGGGCTGGAACACCATTGAGGTCCGTCCGGAAAGCCACCCGGTTTTCAAGGGGCTGGAAACGGGAGCGGATGGCCTGCACGCCTATTTCGTGCATTCGTTCCACTTTGCCTGTGCCAGGGCGGAAGACCGCCTGGCAACGTTCGACTATGCCGGCACCTTCACTGCCATGGTGGCGAAGGACAACATGATCGGCACCCAGTTCCACCCGGAAAAAAGCCAACGGCTCGGTCTGGAGCTGATCGCCAATTTCCTGGACTGGACCCCTTAATCTCTAAGCGCCTGGGAGGCCAACATGAGCAAAGGTTACTGGATCGCCCGTGTCGACGTGCATGACGCCGACGGATATCCGGCATACGTGGAAACGGCAAAGCCCGCCTTCGAGCGGTTCGGCGCCAATTTCCTTGCCCGCGGCGGCAAGACCGATGCCATTGAAGGCCCGGGCCGGGCGCGCAACGTCATCATCGAATTTCCGAGCTTCCAGCACGCGGTTGATTGCTATAATTCGCCGGAATATCAGGAAGCGGTGAAAATCCGCCAGAAAGTAGCCGATGGCGAAATCGTCATCGTTGAAGGAATTTAAAGCGACATGATCCTCTTTCCCGCCATCGATCTGAAGGATGGCCAGTGCGTTCGCCTGAAACTGGGCGACATGGACCAGGCAACCGTGTTCAACGACAACCCGGGCGCGCAAGCCCGGGCGTTCGAGGATCAGGGCTTCGAATGGCTCCATGTGGTCGATCTCAACGGCGCCTTTGCCGGCGAGAGCGTCAACGGCGCGGCTGTCGATGCCATTCTGGGGGCAACGAAGAACCCGGTGCAGCTGGGTGGCGGGATCAGGACGCTGGAACATATCGAAACCTGGCTGGACAAGGGCATCAGCCGCGTCATCCTGGGCACTGTTGCCGTGCGCGATCCGGACCTGGTGAAGGAAGCCTGCCGCAAGTTCCCCGGCAAGGTTGCCGTCGGCATTGATGCCAAGGGCGGCTATGTCGCCGTCGAGGGCTGGGCGGAAACGTCCGAACTTACCGCAGTCGATCTTGCCCGGCAGTTCGAGGATGCAGGCGTTGCGGCGATCATCTATACCGATATCGATCGCGACGGCGTCCTGAAGGGTCTCAATATTCCCTCGACGCTGGATCTCGCCCGTGCCGTCTCCATTCCGGTCATCGCCTCGGGCGGCCTTGCGTCGATCGACGACATTCACCGCCTGCTGGAGCCGGATTGCGCCATCCTGGAAGGGGCAATCTCGGGCCGTGCGCTCTACGACGGCCGTCTCGATCCGAAAGAAGCCATGGAATTGATCCTGGCCGCGCGGAGCAAAGCATCATGACCTTGAAAGCCCGTGTCATTCCCTGTCTCGACGTCAAGGACGGCCGTGTCGTCAAGGGCGTCAACTTCGTGGATCTGGTCGATGCCGGTGATCCGGTGGAAGCCGCCAAGGCCTATGACGCGGCCGGTGCGGACGAACTGTGCTTTCTGGACATCACGGCCAGCCACGAGGGCCGGGACACGATCTACGACGTTGTCCGGCGCACGGCCGAAGCCTGTTTCATGCCGGTGACCGTCGGTGGCGGCGTACGCACGGTGGAAGATATCCGCAAGCTGCTGATCGCCGGGGCCGACAAGGTGTCGATCAACACGGCAGCTGTCACCAATCCGGATTTTGTGCGCGAAGCGGCGGAAAAATTCGGGGCGCAGTGCATCGTCGTCTCCATCGATGCCAAGCAGGTCAACGCGCCGGGCGAACCGGAAAAATTCGAGATCTTCACCCATGGCGGCCGTAATGCCACCGGCATCGATGCGGTCGAATTCGCCAGAAAGGTGGTTGATCTTGGCGCCGGTGAACTGCTGGTCACCTCGATGGACCGGGATGGTACAAAATCCGGCTACAACATCGCCCTCACCCGGGCGATTGCCGATGCGGTGCCGGTGCCGGTGATCGCCTCGGGCGGTGTCGGCAACCTGGACCACATGGTGGAAGGCATCCGTGATGGCCATGCCACTGCGGTGCTGGCCGCCTCGATCTTCCACTTTGGCGAATACACCATTCAGGAAGCCAAGCACTACATGAACGACGCCGGCGTACCGATGCGCCTCGACGCCTGAAACGGCCTCAAGGGAACTAGCCGAATGACCGACTTCACTTTGGAAGATCTGGACGCCATTATTGCTGCACGTGCGAATAGCGCGGACGACAAGTCCTATACGAGCAAGCTCGTCAACAAGGGCGTTGCCAAATGCGCCCAGAAGCTGGGGGAAGAAGCGGTTGAAGCGGCGATTGCCGCCGTTCAGAAGGACCGGCAGGAATTGACGGCCGAGGCCGCCGATGTGCTTTATCACTTGTTGGTGGTTCTCAATGTCTCCAATGTCCCCCTCGGGGATGTTATGAAGGAGCTTGCGAGCCGTACGGGACAGACCGGACTGGAAGAAAAGGCGTCCCGGCCTCAAGAATAATCCAGGGCCTGCAGGCTCTGTACCGGATCCGGCGTTCAGCCGCGCAGCAGGAACTGCGAAGTAATGGATCAGAAAGTCGCCACGGCCCTGGACATGGATCTGTCCCCCTACCAGGTGTTCACCGAGCGCGAGTGGGCAAGACTGCGTGCGGACACGCCCATGACGCTGGATGCGCATGAGGTGGCCCAGTTGCAGGGCCTCAATGCGCCGGTCTCGATCGAGCAGGTCGAGACAATCTACCTGCCGCTCTCCCGTCTGCTTGCCTTCTATGCCGAAGCAACCATCAGCATCTTTCAGGCAACGCAGAACTTCCTCGGCACCCGTGACGGCAAGACCCCGTTCATCATCGGTGTTGCCGGGTCGGTGTCGGTCGGCAAGTCGACCACCTCGCGCGTGCTGCGTGAGCTTCTGGCCCGCTGGCCGGCCAGCCCCAAGGTCGACCTGATCACAACCGACGGGTTCCTGTATCCAAACGCGGTGCTGGAAGCCGAAGGGCTGATGTCCAAGAAGGGCTTTCCGGAAAGTTTCGACAGGCCACGTCTGCTGAAATTCCTGTCCGACATCAAGGCAGGCAAGCGGTTCGTTCGGGCACCGGTCTATTCGCACTTCTACTACGATGTCATGCCCGGCCACACGGTGACGGTCGACCGGCCCGATATTCTGATTGTCGAAGGCCTCAACGTGCTGCAGACGCGCGAATTGCCCAAGGACGGGCGCGCGGTGCCGTTCGTTTCGGATTTCTTCGACTTCTCGGTCTATATCGACGCCGATGAAACCCTGTTGCTGAACTGGTATGTCGACCGCTTCATGCGCCTGCGCGAGACAGCCTTCCGCGATCCGGGATCCTATTTCCATAAGTATTCGCGGATTACCGATCAGGAAGCCGTCACGACCGCCAATCGCATCTGGAACGACATCAACCTGGTCAACCTGCGCGAAAACATCCTGCCGACGCGGCCTCGCGCCGACCTGATCCTGACCAAGGATTCCAGTCACAAGATTGCCAAGGTCGCCCTGCGCAAGATCTGAGCTGCAGCTGACGCCTGTCCCTCAGAGGAAGGCACCCAGCTTGGCCAGAACAAGATCCGGCACCTCGAGTTGCGGCAGGTGGCCGGCGTTCGGCAGCGCTTCGAATGACGACTGCGGAATGGCGGCGTGCAGAGCCTGGCCCCGGTCGATCGGGATCCACGGATCGTCCTCTCCCCAAAGGATCTTCACCGGGCACCGGATGTCGCCGTAAAGCGGTTCGATCTCGTTGGTATAGGCTTCGTCTGCCTGGGCGAACTGGCGATAGAAGCTGCCGCGGCCTTCTTCGGTCAGCCAGGGCTTTGCCAGTGCCGCGCGGGCCTCGGCCCCGATTTCGTTGACAAGGGCGCCGCCGATATAGGCATCGACAACCGCGCGGTGGATATGCGGCGGGAGCCCGACAAAGGCTTCCACATGGCGGCCGACGTGATCGAAGAACTCCGACCCCCAGGGGCTGAGGGCAACGACGTTCATCAAGACGTATTTGTCGAAATCGCAGCCGTGCAGAAGATGCGCCCGCAACGTTGTTGCCCCGCCAAAGTCATGGGCCACGACCGATGGCCGTTCGAGTTGCCAATGATCGAGCATTTCGGCAAAGACCTTGCCCTGAATGTCGAGGGACGTGCGTTGGTCAGCTGACTTTGCCGACTGGCCGTATCCAGGCATGTCGTACCAGTGGACGCGGAACTTCCGGGAGAGTTCCGGAATGAGCCGATGCCAGGACCAGGACGACCACGGCCAGCCGTGTGCGAGCACCAGCGACGGCCCTTCACCCGCCCGGCCCGCCATGACGACACCGGCAGATGTCCGGATTTCTTCGGAAAGGTGCCAATTCGTGGTGTCGTCCATAACCTGGTCTCCATTGAACATGCATCGGCAGACATGCGCTGGAGAAGGTCAGTGTCCGTCTCCCAGCGCCATCCGCACGTGGTGTGCCACGTCGCTGCTTGCAACCGTTGAAGAGTTGGTTTCGGTCCGGCCTGCCTTCAGGCTCGATGAAACCGGAAGGCAGGTCTGCCGAAAAGGCGTCAGGCGCCGTCGGGAATTCGTGCGATAACCTTGATTTCAAAATCGAAACCGGCCAGCCAGTTGACGCCGACGGCCGTCCAGTTCGGATAAGGCGCTTCTTCGAAAACCTCGTCCTTCACTTTCATCAGGCTCTCGAACTGGTTTTCCGGGTCCGTGTGGAAGGTCGTGACGTCGACGATATCGTCCAGTCCGCAGCCGGCCGCTTTGAGTACGGCTTGCAGGTTTTCAAAGGCCAGGCGCACCTGATCTTCGTAGTTTGGTTCAGGCGTGCCATCTGCGCGGCTGCCGACCTGACCGGATACAAAAAGAAGGTCGCCGGAGCGAAGAGCGGCCGAATATTTATGCGTGTCATAAAGGGCGTGACGGCCCTCCGGGAAAACAGGTTGGCTCTTGGTCATGTTCAGTCCTTTCAAGGTTGGAGCTTCGGTGTGAAACCGGGCTTAACGGGGAGCGCTTATTGAGATACGCTGCGTATGTGAATAACTCACATACGCGCCGTATGTCAATTGGCATACGCGACGTATGCGAATTTGCGAGGTAAGGATGGCGCCTGGAAAACGAGCCGAAATGATGGAGGAAACGCGGGCAAAGCTGATAGCGGCAGGGCGAAAAGCCTTTGCCGAACAGGGCTACGCGGCTGCGTCCATGGATGAACTGACCGCTTCTGTCGGCCTGACGCGCGGCGCGCTTTATCACAATTTTGGAGACAAGAAGGGTCTTCTGCAGGCGGTGGTCAATCAGCTCGATGGCGAAATTGCAGCCGAAGCCAAGGAAGCCGCCAGCCGGCTTGGCGGGAGCGAATGGGAGTCGCTCATGGCAGAAGGCATCGCCTATATCGAGATGGCTCTGAAACCGGAAGTGCAGCGTATCGTGCTGCTGGACGGACCATCCGTACTTGGCGATCCGTCACAGTGGCCGAGCCAGAATGTTTGCCTGCAGACAACGACCAGTGCGCTTGAACGTCTGATCGCCGAAGGCCTGGTAAAACCCGTTGACGCGGAAGCCGCTGCGCGGCTTCTGAACGGCGCTGCCTTCAATGCCGCACTCTGGATTGCGGCAAGCGATGACCCGCAAGCGGACCTGAAGAAGGCGATCGACGCTTTCAAGGTTCTTGGAGAAGGCCTTCTGACGACCCCGCCGGGCTGACATACCACTTGGAAGCAGACACGAAAAACCCGCAGCCTTTGAGGGACTGCGGGCTTTTTGCGTCTGGTGTCCGGACCTTAGGCCACGGAGCGCTTGCGGACTTCCTGCAGGAAGGTGCCGACCTGATTGCGCAGCATCGAAGCATTTTCCTTCAGCTGCTGGGCCGAGCTGTCGACCTTTTCCGCGGTATCGCGGGTGTTTTCGGCAGCCGCTGCAACGGTCTCGATGTTCGTGGTCACTTCAACCGTGCTACGCGAAGCTTCGGTCGCGTTGCTGGCGATTTCCTGCGTCGCAACGCCTTGCTCTTCCACGGAAGAAGCGATGGACGAGGCGATTTCGTTCATGTTGTTGATGATCTCTGTAACCGAGGAGATGGCGCTGGCCGCATGACCGGTCTCATCCTGGATCGCCGTGATCTGGCTGGAGATTTCCTCGGTCGCCTTGGAAGTCTGGGTGGCCAGTTCCTTGACTTCCGCCGCAACGACCGCAAATCCCCTGCCGGCTTCGCCTGCGCGTGCCGCCTCGATGGTCGCGTTAAGCGCCAGGAGGTTGGTCTGTTCGGCGATCGCCTGGATCAGGTTCACGACCTCGCCGATGCGGCTGGCGCTTTCGGAAAGGCCATGCATGCGCTGGTTGGTTGCCTGGGCTTCTCCGGCAGCGCGGGCCGCAATCTCGCTGGAAGACTGCACCTGACGGCGGATTTCGTTGACCGAGGCCGACAGTTCTTCCGCCGCCGCCGCAACGGTTTCAACGTTGTGGGCTGCCTGGGAGGAGGCGTTGGAAACGCGACCGCTCTGTTCCGTGGTCTGTGCCGCGACGCCGGTCATGTCGGCGGAAGCAGCCTGCAGGTTCTGCACGGAGCTGTCGATGATGTTGAGCATTTCCATGATCTGACGATCGAAGTCGCCGCTGAGCTGCTGGATTTCAGCTCCCTTGCGGGCAGCGTCTTCCTGGCTGGAATTCTGCTGCTCTTCAAGTTCGCGCCGTGCAGCTTCGTTCCGGACGAAAACTTCCATGGCGCTCGCCATCTGGCCGATTTCGTCGCCGCGGTCGGTGCCGTCAATGGTGATGCTGGTGTTGCCATCGGCCAGCAGGCTCATGTTGTCGGTCAGCGCGCGCAGCGGACGAACCGTGTTTCGGACGGCGACAAAGGCAATGCCGATCGCAATCAGGGCACCAACAAGCGCCAGAGCGATGATCGAAGTGGCAGCGCTCCAGTAGGCAGCTTCGAGATCGTCAACGTAAACCCCGGTGCCGATCATCCAGCCCCAGGGCTCGAAACCGGAACCCCAGCTATATTTTTCAATCGGTTCTTCGCCGGCTGTGCGCGGCCAGTAATAGAGCAGCGAACCGCCGCCGGCCTTGGCATCCTTGATCAGTTCGGCAACGATCTTCACCCCCGTCTTGTCGGAGAAGCCGATCATGTTGGTGCCGACGAGCTTTGCGTTCGGATGAACCAGGTTCATGCCCTGGTAGTCATAGGCGAAGACATAGTTGTCGCCTTCGAACCGGATGGCGCCAATGGCTTCCCGGGCTGAGGCCTGGGCCTCTTCGCGGGTCATTTTCCCGCTTGCTTCCTGGCCATGGTAATAGGCGGCGATCGAAACCGCGCCTTCGGTGATTTCTTCAATCTTTTTGAGGCGTTCCGCGAACATCGCCGAATAAAGACTGTTGAGACTGACCACACAGATCGCGGCTGTGAACAGCAGAATGGTCGCGATCGGGAGGCTGATCTTCCAGGTAATGGGCCAACGGGCGAAGGACATGGTTAAGTGATTCCTATCGAACTCTGTCCGACAAGATTTCCTCTCAATAATTGACCAAATGCTTAAGAAGACAGAAGATTTATGCCGTTAAAACGATTAGGGCCCTGAAAACTGTCAGACAGTCCGGATTTCTACCAAGTATTAAACCTGTCGTTTTTTACAAGTGTGTCTGAAATTTATCTGCGGGCGCAGAACACATCCCGCAATCCGGGACGGGACCAGGTGGCATTCTGAACCTGGCCCTTCAGCACATGCCCCTGGGATTCGTAATAGAACGTGTTGGCGCTGCCCTGTCTTTGCAGGGTGACTGCGCCATAGCCCATTTCGGCAACGGTTGCGGACTGCATGTCCGGCGAGAACACGACATTCAGGTCTATGCCGGCGGTGCACAGGTAGTCGGCCACATTGGCGCGAGCCGTCTGCTGTTGCTGGAAATTCGGCTGGTTTGAGCCTTCGATGGATCCCGGGGGGACAGGGCCGGACGGGAAATCGTTGCCGGGCTGACCGTCGAAACCGCCACCGTTGGGGGCACCCCAGGTGCCGCCATTGTTGTCGAAGCCGTTATTGCCGAACCCGTTGTTACCAAAGCCGTTGTTACCGGGGGCACCGAAGTTCGCCGGTCCGTTGATAACGACTTCCCGGTACGGGGTCTTGGTGACGTAAATACCCCGGCATTCGCCACTGGAGCCGCGCACGGTCCAGGCGTGGGAAACATAGGTTTGCTGTTCCAGGATCTGCCCAGGTTCAAGGCGCGCGTAGGGCCGCTCGCCACCGCGGTAATCCACCCAGCTCACCTCGATGGGCTGACGGCTGGCGTTGCGGAACACGATCTGACCAGGCCGGACGGCTTCGACCGACCGCACCCGACCTGCCTCGGAGCAGGAAAGATCCGAGTTCGCTTCTTCCGCACCGCTGCCGTAGGCATCGTCTGAAACGATCTGCTGAGGCTGGGCGCAGGTGGCAACGAACAGGCGCACCGGGTTGGCGCTGCCTTTCAGGGAAACTTCGTGTGCAGGCAGGCCTTCGACCGCGATCGACAGGGCAGACTGCTTGATCATGGCCTCCCACAGCGGGTCGGTCATTTCAATGTTGACTTCGGGCAGCGACGTGCCGGCTTCATTGGCGCTGGAAGAACCGAAAGCATTGTAGACGCTGTCGAATTCGCCCGCGGAAATGCGCACGGCCTGCGGCATGCCTTCCAGAAGTCCGGCGGGAGCCTGCTGGAACGTGATCTTGGCAAATCCGGACTGGGTGGTGCAATCAGCCCGGAAATCCCGGTCGTCGGTTTGCGCTACGGCGTGCTGAAGCAGCGATGGTGTTCCGGGCTGCGTACCCGGTTCGGCCAGCCACTCGCGCGCCTCGTTCGGGCTTACTAGAACCGGTTCGGAATTGGCGGCACCCGGATAACCGTCACCGGTTACCGTGTCGATGTCATCAGGCAGGGAGGCCGTTTCGGTGCCGGGTGCGGAAATCGGGGTATCGACCTGGTCGAGAGGCTTCAGTCCGCCCTCTTCGGCAGGCGGTTTGATTTCCTCAACGGATGGGGTCGATGATCCGTTGGAGTTGGAAGCGGTCTGCTGTCCTTCGGCAGGTCGATCCTGCTGGGAAGACTGTGTTGCAGCCGGAGCATTGGAAACCGGGCCGGCGGCCGTTCCGGAAGTTGTGCCGACGATGCGGGCGACCGCGCCCGGCTTGCCGTCGTTCGAGACGTCGACCACAAGCGTGCCGCCGGAGCAGAAGCTGGCATCCCGATGCAGGACGCGGCTGTTTTCCAGAGTGACCTCAAGCTTGACGTCACAGGGCGGCAACTTGTTGTCGCTGCCCATCGTGTCGATGACGACGCCCTTGTCGTCGCGGCTGATGATCGGCCGGTATTTCTTGTTCACGGTGATGGACCGGATGCCGGGTTGCGGCGGTTCCACGTTGATGCGCACGGTTTCGGGAACCGATTGAGCCTGTGCAGGCAAAGCCGACATCATAAGAACCACACTGCACGCGGCCAGCAGGCCGGATTTCAGCGCGGGGGTAACAAGAACATGGGCAGCATCAAGCCGCATAAGCGATCTCCGTGGGAGCGCAGGTTAGCACCGTTTGGGAATACTTAGGCAAAGTGGCAGTCTAAGGGCAAGCCCGCAATGGCGGGAAGCCCCGGCTTTCTCAGCGCGGCGCGCGCTTTGCCAGGATCCTTTGCAGGGTTCGGCGGTGCATGTTCAGCCGGCGTGCGGTCTCCGAAACATTGCGGTCGCAAAGCTCGTATACCCGCTGGATATGCTCCCAGCGGACCCGGTCGGCCGACATCGGATTTTCCGGCGGTTGCGCCTTGTCTTCGGGCTTGCGCGCAAGCGCTGCAACGATATCGTCCGGATCGGCGGGCTTTGCGAGATAGTCGATAGCCCCCAGTTTGACCGCCGTGACCGCAGTGGCAATGTTGCCGTATCCGGTCAGCACGATGGCGCGGGCATCCGGACGGCGCTGGCGAAGCTGTTCGATGACATCAAGACCGTTGCCGTCTTCAAGCCGCATGTCAACAATAGCGAAGGCCGGGGCATTCTGGGCAATCTTGCCGGCTGCGTCCTGAACACTGTCGGCTGTTTCCGTCGTAAAGCCGCGTTTTTCCATCGCGCGTGCGAGGCGCTGCTGAAACGGCTTGTCGTCGTCAACGATCAGGAGGGTCATGTCCTCCGAACTGTTCAGGGCAGGTGTCTGGTCCGTCATTTGGCTCTACCGGTCTTATTCTTGCGTCTTCTCCTGCACCCCGGATGGATTCACGGGCACAGCATGCATTGTTTGCGCTTTATTGCCGTTATGGGGTGAAAAAGCCGTTTCGTCCACTCTGCCGTCCTGTTCAAACACCTTGCGCGGCCAGCTTACGCGGATGTGAGCCCCTGTCTGGGGTGGGGCCGAATTTTCCAGATGCAGCTTGGCACCCGTGCGTTCCAGCAGGGTTTTGGCAATGAAGATGCCAAGACCAAGCCCTCCGCCGGTGCCGCGTTGCGGCGACTTTCCGCCGCGCACGGAAACGTAGGGGTCGCCGATCTTGCCCAGAATTTCGACCGAAAATCCGGGACCGTCGTCCTTGATGGAAATCGAGAGTGTCGTTTCGTCCCAACTGGCGGACACATCGACGCGGGTCTTGGCGAAGTCGACGGCATTTTCCAGCAGGTTGCCAAGTCCGTAACGGATTGCAGCGTTTCGTGTACCCACCGGCTCGGCGCCGGTACCGGACCCGGTGGAGTGGATCGCAACGCCCGTGCCCCGGTGCGGGTCGACCACATCTTCCAGCAGTTGCGACACCGGCATGCGCTGGTAGGTCCGGTCTTCCTCGCTCGACAGGCTCGTGAGCTGACGCAGGATCGACCGGCAGCGCTCGGCCTGTGAGCGGATCAGGTCCACGTCCTCGGCCCTGGGGTCGCTCGCCTCGAATTCGTCCGTCAGTTCCTTGGCCACCAGATAGATGGTGGCAAGCGGTGTGCCGAGCTCATGCGCGGCCGCGGTTGCCAGCCCGTCAAGCGCGTTGAGATGCTGCTCACGGGCAAGCACGAGTTCGGTTGCCGCAAGCGCGTCCGCCATCTGGCGGGCCTCTTCGGCCACCCGGAACGCATAGATCGCCATGAAGCCGAGCGTGGAGACCAGCGCGGTCCAGATGCCGACGGAATAGACGATCGGAAGCGAGAAGTCGTCGCCCACCGGCCATGGCAGAGGCAGGTGGAAAACCGCAACCAGGCTGGCGCAAACCGTGGCCAGAATACCGAGGATCACCGTGTAACGGGCCGACAGGCCCGTCGCGGACACCATCACCGGTGCCATCAGCAGGAACGCGAATGGATTGCCCAGACCGCCGGTCAGGAACAGAAGCCCGCTCATCTGCAGGATGTCATAGGCAAGCTGCAGGGCTGCGGCGCGTTCCGACAGGCGCATGGCCGAGGGCCAGCGGATCTTCAGGAAGATGTTGAGCCAGGCGGACAGGGCCACCATGGCAAAGGCAGGTCCGGCCGGCGTCGGATAGCCCAGACCGACATGCACGACCAGGAGCGCTGCGGACTGGCCGCCCACGGCAAGCCAGCGCAGGCGCACCAGCGTGTCGAGTTTCAGGCGCCGGTGCGGCAGGGTGATATTGGATGTCGGTTGTTCGTGCATCTGGACTTCTTGGAGAACGGCAACTTCCCTCTTTTGAAGCGGATTCCGGCGGCTGGCAAGGCCGGGGCTCTTGTGCCGACAAGGCGTAAGTGGTAGCCACCCGCTAACACGGCTGTCCGGATCACGCGGGCCGGCGGCCAGCCGGAGGGATTTAATAGCTCTTCATTTCAGATCAGCACCGCGCAACGGAATGAGATGATGACCGACACCAATGACGGCGGCGCGCAGCCGCAGGCGGAGAGCGCAGCAGCGCCGGGCATGCACATCCTTGGCCAGTACATCAAGGACCTGTCTTTCGAAAACCCGAATGCGCCGCGCTCCCTGGCACAGGGCGACCAGCCGAAGCTCGACATCAACGTCAACGTCGGTGCCCAGCAGATCGGTGACGACCAGTTTGAAGTCGTCCTGACCCTGACCGCCAAGGCAGAACGCCCGGACATGGTGATGTTCAACGTCGAGCTGGTCTACGCAGGCCTGTTCAAGATCACCGGCGTGCCGAAAGAGCACATGCATCCGTTCGTGATGATCGAGTGCCCGCGCATGATCTTCCCGTTCGCCCGCAACATCCTCTCCGAAGCGACCCGCAACGGCGGTTTCCCGCCGCTGATGCTCGACCCGATCGATTTCGCTCAGCTCTACCGCCAGAACATGGCCCAGCAGGCCGCTGCCCAGCAGGCAGGCGAGCAGAAGCCGAACTAAGGTCAGTCAGACCACAGTTTTACAGAACCCGTCCCGGGCAACCGGGGCGGGTTTTTGTTTGCCCGAAAGACTGTCCGGTCAGACTTGAGGGAAGCGGCCAACAGCAGGTTTCTCACTCCCTGCGGGAGGGCGATCTCGTGTCACGCCTCCTCCAGCAGCTCCGCCCAGGTTTTCGGATTGTTGCCGTTGAGGGGGTTCTTCGGCGAACGCTTGTAGCGAATGGTTTCCATGCGCACGGTTCTGGCGTCGAAGAGGATCATCCGGCCGACCAGCCCCTCGCCCGTTCCGGTCAGTTCCTTCAGAACTTCCATGGCCTGCATGGCGCCAATGATGCCCGTCAGCGCACCCAGAATGCCGGCCTGGGCGCAGGTCGGCAGCAGGCCGTCGCGCGGCTTTTGCGGGAACAGGCACCGATAGGTCGGGTTGGCTGTGCCGTCCGGGCCGGTTTCAAAGGGCTTCAAGGTGGTCAACGAGCCGTCGAACTGGCCGACGGCGGCCGTCACCAGCGGTTTCTGCGCAAAGAAACAGGCATCGGACACCAGGTAGCGGGTGTCGAAATTGTCCGATCCGTCCACCACCAGATCGTATCGGGAAACGAGCTGCATGGCATTGTGGCCAGCAAGGCGGGTGGGGTGCGGCTCGACCTTCACATTGGGGTTCAGCCGAGCGATCGCTTCTGCCGCACTGGCAACCTTGGGCTCACCCAGCTGGTCGGTATCGTGGATCACCTGCCGCTGCAGGTTGGAAAGAGACACCGTGTCGTCGTCGGCAATGCCGAGCGTGCCGACACCGGCGGCTGCCAGATACTGTAGCACCGGCGCGCCGAGGCCGCCGGCACCGATCACCAGCACGCGTGCATTTTTCAGCTTCTGCTGGCCGGCACCGCCGATCTCCTGCAGCACGATGTGGCGGGCGTAGCGTTCCAGTTCGGCGGGCGAAAGCATGTCAGGTCCTGTCTGGCTGGTCTCGGGTACACATGGGGGTGGTGGCGGCGGCAGGTCAAGCCCGTGCCCGCTCGGGAAATCCGGTCTCCGGCAGGTTTATCCGAGTATCCGGCTCACCAGCCGGGCGGTGTAGTCGACCATCGGGATCACCCTTGCATAATTCAGCCGGGTCGGTCCGATGACACCGAGAACACCGACGATACGCTGGTTGCTGTCCCTGTAGGGCGACACCACCAGGGAGGATCCGGACAGCGAGAACAGGTTGTTCTCCGAGCCGATGAAAATGCGCACCCCGTCGCCCTGTTCGGCAAGACCCAGCAACTGGATAAGATCCTTCTTGCTTTCAAGATCGTCGAACAGCAGGCGAATGCGCTCCAGATCCTCGACGGCGTCCAGATCGGTCAGGAGATTGGACCGGCCCCGCACGATCAGCGTGCCCGGATCGGTGGCGCTTTCGCCGCCCCAGACCGCAAGACCCGCATCAATGACCTTCTGGCTCAAGAGATCCAGTTCGGCCTGGTCCGCATCGCGGACCTTTTCCAGTTCGGAGCGGATTTCCGACAGGGTCCGGCCCTTGATCTGGGCATTCAGGTAGTTGCTGGCCTCCACCAGAGCCGAGGACGGCAGGTCACCCGGCAGATCGACAACGCGGTTCTCGACGGACCCGTCTTCACTGACGAGGATCGCCAGGGCCTTCAGCGGTTCGATGCGCACGAACTCGATGTGTTTCAGCCGCATGTCCGACTTGTGGGTCAAGACAACGCCGGCGCCCATGGACAGGCCGGACAGCATCTGGCTGGCTTCCGTCAGTACCTGTTCGGCCGAATTCGCCTTTTGCGACGCCCGCACCTGGGCATCGATCGCGCGGCGCTCGTCCTGGGTCAGGTCGCCCACTTCCAGAAGGGCATCGACGAAGAACCGAAGCCCGATTTCGGTCGGCAGCCGGCCTGCGCTGGTATGAGGCGAATGCAGCAGGCCCATATGCTCCAGATCAGACATCACGTTGCGGATCGAGGCAGGGGACAGCGAAATGCCGAGCTTGCGCGAAACGTTCCGGGACCCGACGGGTTCGCCGGTCTCCAGATAGGTTTCCACGATCGAACGGAAGATTTCACGGGATCTCTTGTCGAGGTCGCTGAGGCTCAAGGCTTGTTCTCCGAATGTGACCACTCACCGGGGTCGACCGGGCTTTCATCAAAAAGATATAGGCGCAAAAGGGGGCTTGCGTGAAGTATCACAACGCAAGGCCTTTACGGCGAAGGAAGTTGGGGTCTACAAGGCCCCAACGAATACACTGGAGAAACGGCGGTTTTTCCGGAACGAAAGTCGAAAGGGATATGCATGCGTCCGTCCAAACGCGCAGCCGATGAACTCCGTGCGGTCACACTGGAGCGCGGGGTCTCCAAACATGCCGAGGGGTCCTGCCTCGTCAAGTTCGGCGACACCCACGTTTTGTGCACCGCCAGCCTGGAAGAGCGGGTTCCGCCCTGGTTGCGCGGACAGAACCGCGGCTGGGTAACGGCTGAATACGGCATGCTGCCGCGCGCCACGGGCGACCGCATGCGCCGCGAAGCCAGTGCCGGCAAGCAATCCGGCCGGACGCAGGAAATCCAGCGTCTCATCGGCCGGTCGCTGCGCGCCGTCGTCAATCTGGAAGCCCTCGGCGAAAACCAGATCACTGTGGACTGCGACGTCATCCAGGCCGATGGCGGCACCCGCACGGCGTCCATTACCGGTGCCTGGGTTGCCCTGCGCGACTGCATCGAGTGGATGAAGGCCCGTGACATGGTCTCCGGCGAGGTCCTGAAGGATCACATTGCCGCCATTTCCTGCGGCATCTACGAAGGTGCTCCGGTGCTCGACCTCGACTACGCCGAGGACAGCACCGCCGAGACCGACGCCAACTTCGTTCTGACCGGGTCCGGCGGCATCGTCGAAATCCAGGGAACGGCCGAAGGTGCACCGTTCTCCGAAGAGGAATTCGGCAAGCTCATGGGCCTGGCCAAGCTGGGCATCGGCAAGCTGGTTGATCTTCAGAAAATGGCCATTCTCTAAGGGCGCAAACCATGAGCCATCGCAAGCTGGAACCGGGCAAACTGGTTGTCGCAAGCCACAACAAGGGCAAGATCCGCGAGATCAACGAACTGCTTCAGCCTTATGGCTTCGAAGTGATCTCCGCCGGAGAGCTGGACCTGCCGGAACCGGACGAGACAGGTGTCACGTTCGAGGAAAACGCAGCCATCAAGGCCCATGCGGCGGCCAAGGCTTCCCGCTTGCCGGCCCTGGCTGATGACAGCGGCTTTTGCGTTGCGGCACTGAACGGCGATCCGGGCATCTATTCCGCGCGCTGGGCAGGTCCGGACAAGGACTTCGCGATGGCCATGCGCACGATCGAGGAAAAGCTTCAGACCCTGGGCGCAACGACGGACGACAAGCGCCGGGGATCTTTTGTTGCCGTGTTGTGCCTGGCCTGGCCGGACGGCAGCGAAGAGTTCTTCCGCGGCGAGGTCGAGGGACAGATCGTCTGGCCGCCGCGCGGTACGCAGGGCTTCGGCTACGACCCGGTTTTCCAGCCGGATGGCCATGAGCGGACCTTCGGCGAAATGACCTCGGAAGAAAAACACGGCTGGTCGAAGGACGGATCCGCCCTTTCACACAGGGCGCGGGCATTCCAGCTCTTTTCTGCCGGCTGCCTGGAAGGATAAAAAGACGTGACAGGTGTGGGGGCAGCCGAAGGAGGCTTCGGCATTTATATTCATTGGCCGTTCTGCGCAGCCAAATGCCCTTATTGCGACTTCAACTCCCATGTCCGTCACCAGCCGGTCGACCAGGCCCGTTTCGCGGCCGCTTTCGAACGGGAACTCTCTCATTTTGCCGATTTGACGAAGGGTAGGACGGTTCAGTCCGTGTTCCTGGGTGGCGGCACGCCTTCGCTCATGGAACCGGCGACGGTGGACCGTATCCTGAAGGCGGTTTCCGATCGCTGGTCGATGGACGAAAATGTTGAGATTTCGCTGGAGGCCAATCCTTCGTCGGTCGAGGCCGAGCGCTTTCGCGGTTATCGGGCAGCAGGTGTCAACCGGGTCTCGCTGGGTGTGCAGTCGCTCATCGATACGGATCTGAGACTGCTTGGCCGCCTGCATGATGCGCGCACGGCCCGCACCGCCATCGAAACCGCGCGGGCAACCTTCCCGCGCCTGTCGTTCGACCTTATCTATGCCCGGCCGGGCCAGACACTGGCCGGTTGGGAACAGGAACTGAACGAGGCCATCGCGCTCGCCGCCGATCACCTGTCGCTCTACCAGCTCACGATCGAGGAAGGCACGCCCTTCCACACGCTGTTTCACGCCGGCAAGCTGAAGATGCCGGATCAGGATCTCGGTGCCGAATTCTATGAACTGACGCAGGATGTGACCGCTGCTGCCGGTCTGCCCGCCTATGAAGTCTCCAACCACGCCCGTCCGGGCGCCGAATGCCGGCATAACCTCGTCTACTGGCGCTACGGCGATTATGTCGGCGTCGGGCCCGGCGCGCATGGCCGCATCACGGTGGGTGCCAGCAAGCTTGCAACCGCGACCGAGCGCCATCCGGAAACCTGGCTGGAAAATGTCGAAAGCCACGGTCATGCATTGACCGAAAACGCCGGTCTTTCCGAAGAGGAGCAGGGCGACGAATTCCTGCTCATGGGACTACGGCTGACCGAGGGTATCGACCTGAAACGCTACGAGCGTTATGCGAGCCGCTCCATCGATCCGCTTCGTCTGGCAGCCTTGATCGAGCATGGCATGGTGGAAGAAATCGGGGAAAACCGCATTCGCGCAACCCGTGAAGGTTTTTTCGTGCTCGATGCGGTGGTCGCAGATCTGGCCGCCTGAGCCGTTCTGGAACGCCGTTAATATAATGCTACCAAATTGATTTAAATGTTCTATTGGGTCTTTTGCATTGCACAGTGATTTGGTGCGAAAATGTCTTTCGCCGCGATCCTGAGCACTTAGGCGCGTATTCACATACCAATTAGAAGTATTGCGGGCTGCAACAGGCATAGCTATCCTGTTGCAATGCAATAGATGGTGTAAGAAGAGACGGGCCGAAAAAAATGTTTACGAACAATGCCAATGGGGCCGGCACCAATTGGTTCAGCAAAGGAGAGACGTCTTTGCCGTTTTACCACCTTTACGAACTGAACCACGCCGCGATGGCGCCCTTCAGAGCTTTGGCCGACATGACCCGGCTCTACTTCCAGAACCCGCTGAATCCGCTGACTCATACCAGCTATGGCCGTTCGATCGCTGCTGGCTGCGAGGTGCTTGAACGCACGACGCGCCGCTACGGCAAGCCGGAGTTCGGTCTCAAGGAAACCACCGTAAGCGGTGTGCGTGTTCCTGTACGTGAAGTCAGCGTCTGGAGCCGTCCATTCTGCGACCTGATCCACTTCGAACGCGGGGTCACGACGCACCGCAACGATCCGAAGATCCTGATCGTCGCGCCGATGTCCGGCCACTACGCCACGCTGCTGCGCGGCACGGTGGAAGCGCTGATGCCGAATGCGGATGTCTACATCACCGACTGGATCGATGCCCGCATGGTTCCCGTGCAGGAAGGCAAGTTCGATCTTGATGATTATATCGATTATATCATCTCGATGCTGCACTTCCTCGGGCCGGACACACACATTCTGGGCGTGTGCCAGCCGTCCGTGCCGGTGCTGGCAGCCGTCGCTGTCATGGAAGACCGCGAAGACCCCTATGTACCCTCCACGATGACGCTGATGGGCGGACCGATCGACACCCGCGTGGCGCCGACGGCGGTCAACGACCTGGCGGTTTCCAAGGGCATCGATTGGTTCAAGAACAACGTCGTCATGAAGGTTCCCTTCCCGCATCCGGGTTTCATGCGGGACGTTTATCCGGGCTTCCTGCAGCTTTCCGGGTTCATGAGCATGAACCTCGACCGTCACGTGACCGCGCATCGGGACTTCTTCCAGCATCTGGTGGAAGGCGACGGCGACAACGCCGAAAAACACCGCGACTTCTATGACGAATATCTCGCCGTCATGGACCTGACGGCCGAATTCTATCTGCAGACCGTCGAAACGGTGTTCATCGAGCACGCGCTGCCGAACGGCACCATGATGCACAATGGCCGTCTGGTGGATTGCGGCAAGATTACCCGTACGGCCCTTCTGACCGTTGAAGGCGAGAAGGACGACATCACCGGCCGGGGCCAGACCAAGGCGGCGCATAAGCTCTGCACCAGTCTGGACGACGACATGAAAGCGCATTACGAGCAGCCGAATGTCGGCCACTACGGCGTTTTCAACGGATCGCGCTGGCGGTCCGAGATCGCGCCGCGGGTCATGGATTTCATCCGCTCCAACCGCACCGACCTGCGCAAGCCTGCCCCTAAGGCACCGGTCGCCAAGGCCGCTGCACCGGCCCCTGCGCCTGCTGCCGCACCGGCTGCGAAAGCAGCTGCCGAACCGGCCGTGAAGGCAGCGCCTGCCAAGGCCAAACCGGCTGCAAAGAGCAGCGGCAATTCGCTGGAGAGCATCCTGCTGACCAAGCCGGACGGTGCCGCGGATGATCTGAAATCGATCAGCGGTGTCGGCCCGAAACTGGAATCGGCTCTCAACGAAGCCGGTATCTTCCACTTCTGGCAAATCGCCGGCCTGACGGAAGAGCAGATCGAGGCCCTGGACACCAAGCTGGATTTCCGTGGCCGTATCGCCCGGGACAACTGGATCGAACAGGCCCGCCAGCTTTCCGAAACGGTGAGCTGAAACAAGCATCGGTGAAGGCACCCGCCATGGGTGCCTTTGGCTGCGTGCCTTTAACTTGTCCCAAAAAGTCCGGTTTCTGGCGGCAGCCTGCCTGCTGCTATTGATTCTGGCCTTTCGGCCCAATACAAGTGCCGGTCAGACAGCGAGGCCGGAGGTTTCAGTAGTGCTCAATATTTTTATTGGTTTCGATCCGCGTGAAGCGATTGCCTATCATGTTTGCGCCAACAGCCTGACCCGGCTTTCGAGCGACGTGCTGGCGATTACGCCGCTGTCGCTGCACAATTTGAAGACCTACAACGAGACCCATACCGACGGGTCCAATCACTTCATCTACACCCGCTTCCTGATCCCGAGCCTGATGAACTACAACGGCTGGGCGCTGTTCATGGATGGCGACATGATCGTGCGGGACGACATTGCCAAGCTGTTCGCCATGCGCGACGAGAGCAAGGCGGTCATGTGTGTCCACCACGACTACCAGACCCGGCAGACCACCAAGTATCTCGGCTCGAAGAACGAGAACTACCCGCGCAAGAACTGGTCCAGCGTGGTGTTGTGGAACTGCGGTCACCCGGCCAACAAGGTGGTAACGCCCGACTTCGTGATGAATGCCACCGGCGCGCAGCTGCACCGGTTCACCTGGCTGGACGACGAGCTCGTTGGCGAACTGCCAAAGGAATGGAACTGGCTGCCGGATGAATTCGGCCCCAACCCCGACGCGAAACTTCTTCACTTCACGCTCGGCACGCCCTGCTTCCACGAATACGCCAACGCGCCGATGGCGGCTGAATGGCACCGCGAAAAGCTCCTGGCGAACTATTCGGCGCAACATGTGATCGACGGCCCATTCGACTGATCCGTTTCGCATTTTACATATAAATCAATGAAGTAGGCCCGGTCCGCAACTTTGCAGACCGGGTTTTTCGTTGCGGGAATTCTGTGATCCCTGTCACGAATCCTTGAAGGAGCCTGCAATCGTCCCCACTTGGAAAGTCGTGGATGTCTGAAATGGATAGGACGATGACAACAGCCAAAAGTTGCATGATCAAACCTGCCTGGACGCCGGTAACTATCGGCCTGATGGTGCTGGGTTTCGTGGCATTCTGGCCGCTTGGCCTTGCCATGCTTGCCTACATTTTGTGGGGCGACCGCTTTGAAGGCATGCTCCGCGATGCGAAAGATCAGTGGCGGGGCAGCCCGCTGAAGGGAGCCTTCGAGCAGATGAATACGACTGCCTATGCCCGCACGGGCAACGTCGCATTTGACGACTATCGCGAGCGCGAACTGAAGCGACTGGAAGAAGAGCGTGCCAAGCTCGACACCATGCGCGCCGAGTTCGATGATTTCCTCCGTGAATTGCGCCGCGCGCGCGATCAGGAAGAATTCGACCGCTTCATGGCCAATCGGGGCCGCAGCACTGGCGACGAAGCCGCACCGCTGTAAAGTCTCCTCCTCCCGGACCCGTTCCCCGACGGCCAGACCAAGAGCGGCGCCTGAAAAGGCGCCGCTCTTGTCCGTTTCAGAACAGCCAGAATTGCAGCCGGCCTTCAGAAAGCCGGAATCTCATTCAATTTGCCCCCTTTAGAATTGCCGCGAAATCGCTCGCAAATTCGCTAAAATCGGAACAACTGATTCGATGGACCTTCGCCCTTGATGTTTCTCCGCGCCGGCAAGAAAACGCTGCCCGACCATATCGAGATCCAGACCGGTGCCAGTGCCGTGCGCATCCGCCTCAAGGCCAATCCGCGCGCGCAGCGGTATCTTCTGCGTCTGCCGGCCGACAGGTCGGGCCCGGTGCTGACCGTCCCCAAGGGCGGCGATCTTGCCCGTGCCGAGCGGTTTGCGCGCCAGCACATCGACTGGCTGATAGAGCGTCTGCAGGACAGGGCGGACCACGTCACGTTTCTGCCCGGGGAAATCGTGCCCCTGCGCGGCGAGGATCACGTCATCGTGCCAACCGGCAAGCTGCGCGGGTTGATTACCCTTGGCCGGAACGACGCCGGTTTGCCGGCGCTGTTCGTGCCGGGGGCTGAAGACCACATCCCGCGCAAGGTCACCACCTGGCTGAAGGAACAGGCCCGGGCGGACCTCTCGGCCCGCACAACACTCCACGCCACAACCATCGGCAAGAAGGTCGCGGCCATCAGCATTCGCGACACCACCAGTCGCTGGGGGTCTTGCGCCTCCAACGGACGACTTTCCTTTTCCTGGCGGCTCATTCTGGCACCAACGGAAATCCTCGATTATGTCGCGGCCCACGAGGTGGCGCACCTAAAGGAAATGAACCATTCGGCGCGCTTCTGGCGCCTGTGCGAACAGCTTGCCCCGCAAACACCGAAGGCTCGCGTCTGGCTGAAGCAGAACGGGGTTCGCCTGCACGGGTACGGCTGAAATTGCCTTCCTAGCCGCCCGTCCGGCGCAGGCGCGCTGAAGACGGCCAACTGAACAGGTTGACGCAAAGACCCGATACCACCAACGCTGCTGCGCCCAGTTTCCACGGCTCCAGGGGTTCGCCCAGAACAAGGGCGGCTGAGAGCATGCCTACGATCGGTACCAGTAGGGTGAAGGGCGCCACGGTCGCCGCCGGATATCTTGCCAGAAGGCCGCTCCACACCGAAAAGCCCAGCAAGGTCGTCGGGTAGACGATGTAGAACAGAGCAAACAGCCCCCGCCACGAAACGGTTTCATAGACCTGCCGGTAGACGTCGAGACCCTCGACGAAGGCCGATAGCAGCAACAGCGGCAGCGGAGCCACAAGGCTGCCCCAGGCAACCAGCGACAGCAGATCAACGGTGCCGATGCGCTTGGTAAAGAGATTGGCGATGGCCCAGGAACAGGCGGCCAGAACGACCAGACCAAGCCCGGTCAGTGTCGTGCTGCCCGTCAGGTTGAATGCCACAAGGCCAAGGCCCGCGGTCGCCAGCGTGGCTCCGGCAATCTGCGCCGGACTGGCCGTTTCACCCAGAAAGGCAACGGCCAGTGCTATCGTGATGAACACATGAACCTGCAGCACAAGCGAGGCCAGTCCTGCCGGTATTCCAAGGTGCATGCCGGCAAACAGAAGTCCGAACTGCAGCGCGAACATGAACAGGCCGAACAGGACGACCAGCTTCATCGACGTGCGCGGCCGCTTCAGGAAAAGGATGGCCGGAAAAGCTGCCAGGGCAAAGCGCAATGCGGCAAACAGGATTGGCGGCAGTTCCTGCAGACCGATCTTGATCACCACGAAATTGAACCCCCAGACCGACACCACAAGAAGCGCGAGCAAAATGTCTCTTCCCTTCAAGGCCGGGTCTCCGTCCGGCCTTTCGCCGCCGCTTGGCGCTTGTGCGCTTCGGTAATGATCGTCTTGTTGAGGATACGCACCTCGCCGACCATCAACAGGCGCATGTCGCGCACAATGTAGTCTGCAAGTTCGTCGTCCGAGATGGTCTCTCCGGGGATATCGAGCCGGAAGCCCTGCCCCTGAATGCCGCCACCGTTCGAGAAATCGATCTCGAAATCGAAGCAGACCCGTTTTTCGTCATTTGTCTGGATGTGTGTCATGGCTTGTCTCCTCAAATGGACATAGCCAACCATTGGTCCTATTGTGAAATTAATTGTTCTGGACTTATTGAAAAGAAAAATTACTCAATGGATGAACATGTCCTGCGTACCTTCGTCGCCGTCTGTGACCGGCAGAGTTTCCGTGCCGCCGGCGAGGATGTCGGGCGCACCCAGTCTGCCGTCAGCCAGCAGATAAAGGGCCTGGAAGCCGAACTCGGTGTTCAATTGTTCAACCGCTCCACCCGTTCGGTCGAGATGACGCCGGCAGGACAGACCTTCTACAGCCATGCCTGCAGCCTGCTCAGCCGGCACCGCGAGGCGGTATCCGCCGCGCGCGGGGCTTCGGTGCTGCCGTACCTGCGCATTGGCGCAACGGACGACATCGCCGCCTATGGCCTCGTACCTGTCTTGAGAGCGCTGGAAGACGGCCCGGAGCCCTGCTCTCTCGATCTGGAAACTCACTCCTCGCAGATGCTTCTGGCAAGTCTCGGCTCCCGGTACGATCTTGTCATCGTGGTGTCGCCCCAGCGGGGCCGGACCGGTGACCTTGTTGCCAGCGTGCCGCTCGTCTGGCTCGGCAGCGCACCGCTTTCAACATCGAAAAATGCCTTGCCGCTTGCGGTCTATGCCGACAGATGCGCCATGCGCGATGCCGCCATTGCCGCGCTGGACACGAGCGCCGTGAAATGGACGACCAAGGCCACCGTGTCCGGCCTTGTCGTCATCGAGGCGGCTGTCCGTGCCGGCATCGCCGTGGCTCCGGCCCTCGCCGGGTTCCATGCCGCCGACCTGCCCACAGTCACCTCGCTGCCTGCCCTGCCACACCTGGAACTTCGCATCGTCGCCGGAACGCCGGTGGGGGAAACATACCTGCCTTATGTGCGCGAAGGCCTGCAGGAGCTTCTGGAGGCAAAAGGATAAGCGGCGGCCGGGCAAAACCAGTTGCAAACACGGGAGAATCTGCTTCGATTCCCCAGGGGAAGCTGGGAGATGCAACATGAAAAGCTTGAGATATCCGATCAAAGTCGTGGCGCTGGCCTTGCTGGGCCTTACCCTGCCGGGACTGACATTCTCCGGTCAGGCCATGGCCGACAGCTGCTGGAACCACAATGGCTCGCTCATGCGGCTGCAGGCGCAGGGCAATCAGCGATGGCTGTCCTATGAAGTGCCAAAACCCGTCCTGCGCAACGCCGGCGTCCAGCGCGGCACGTTGCTCTTCAACGGCGCCAAGAACGGCAACTGGTATTCCGGCACCGCCCGGGTGTTCTCCAAATACTGTCCGGGTTCACCGCTGGAATATTTCGTCGAAGGCCCGGTGCGCGGCGACCAGCTTCAGGTCACTGTCACCGGCACCCGTGAAGTCTTCAACCAGTGCCGCCCTACCGGCCGCTACACCACCGACACGCTGGTGTTCACCTACAGCCATCAGTGCTGAGGTGGAATTAACGGATATGTGTCGCAGGTATTTCTGAGAAATGGAGCAAGTGGCCCATCCTTCGAGACAGGCCTCTGGCCTTCCTCAGGATGAGGAAGATGTGTGTTGAAGGCCAGGGAAGATCAACATAGTGAACCTCATCCTGAGGAAGGCTGAAAGCCTGTCTCGAAGGATGGGCTGCACACACACGATCGGAACGCGCAGTTCCACCGGCTGAAGCCTCAAACAAGGCCTTGTGAGCTGTGAACAACAGTGCCCGGATCAGCCGCCACCAAACAGATTGCGCAGCAGGTTCAGCGGGCCGCGGCGTTCGCCGTTGCCTTCGCCGCCGCCACCAATGGAGGCTGGCGGTATCGGTTCGCTGCCGGAGCCGACGGTCTCCACCGGGCCGGGCTTGCGCGGGGCGGAGACGGTTGCCGGTACATCCGGCACGCCGGGCAGGTCTGCCACGGGCAGGCCCTCGTGGGAGGCATCCATCACCTCTTTCCAGACAGTGGCGGGCAGCCCGCCGCCGGACGCCTTGCGCGTCGGTGAATTGTCGTCATTGCCGAACCAGACGGCGGTGGTCAGATTGCCCGTATAGCCGATGAACCAGGCGTCGCGGAAATCCTGGCTGGTACCGGTCTTGCCTCCGGCGGGACGCCCGCTTTCCAGCCGTGCCTTGCGGCCCGTGCCGGTTACCAGGGTTTCCGACATCATCATGTTCATTTCGCCGACCAGACGGCGGTCAATGACGCGGCCGCGGCCATCGCCGGAGCGGGAATAGAGCGTCTTGCCGTCCACGGTCTTGATCCGCCGGATCACATGGGGGAGCACGCCATAGCCTCCGTTGGAGAACGGCACATAGGCACCGGCGATTTCCAGCGGCGTGACTTCGGAGGTGCCGAGCGCGATCGACAGGTTGTTCTTCATTTCCGAGGTGACACCCAGCCGTTTGGCCGTGTCGGCAACGGTTCCCGCGCCAACCTCGTAAGTCAGCTGCGCGGCCACTGTGTTCAGCGACAGGCTGAGCGCTCGTGTCAGCGTCACCGGGCCGTAGTAGTCCTTGGAATAGTTCTGGGGCGACCAGTTGCCGAACCGGACCGGCTGGTCTTGGCGGATCGTCTGGGGTGAAAGGCCGTTTTCAAGCGCGGCCAGATAGACGAACGGCTTGAAGGACGAGCCCGGCTGCCGCTTGGCATAGGCTGCGCGGTTGAACTGGCTCTTGGAATAATCGGCCCCGCCAACCAGCGCCTTCACGGCGCCCGCGGTGTCCAGCGTCACGACAGCTCCCTGGGAAACGCCGTATTTCTCTCGGTTTTCCTTCAGGGCGCTGCGCAGCGCCTGTTCGGCAGCCCGCTGCATCTTCGGGTCGATGGTGGTGTCGACCACGATGTCGGTTTCGATCGAGCCGATGAAATGCGGCAGCACGTCCATCACCCAGTCGGCGGCATAGTTCTCGCTGGCGGTGGTGTAGCGGCGCACCACCTTGGCGGGCGCGGCCAGGGCGTTCTTGGCTTCATCGCCCGTGATGTAGCCTTCCTCGTTCATGGCAGCGAGCACAAGCTGGGCGCGGTCTTCTGCAAGGTCCGGGTTGCGGGCGGGCGAATAGCGCGATGGCGCCTTGAGCAGGCCTGCGATGGTGGCAGCTTCCGGAATGGTCAGAAGCCGTGCCGATTTGCCGAAGTACCTGCGGGCAGCTGCATCCACGCCATAGGCGCCGGAGCCGAGATAGACCCGGTTCAGGTACATCTCCAGGATCTCGTCCTTGGAATATTCGGCCTCCAGCCAGAAGGCGAGCACCAGTTCCTGAATCTTGCGCTTGATCGTCCGATCCTGTTCCAGGAACAGGTTCTTGGCAAGCTGCTGGGTCAGCGTCGAGCCACCCTGCTGCAGGCGGCCGGAGGTGAAGTTGGTGTAGACGGCGCGGGCAAGACCGACCGGGTCGACACCAAAATGGGAGCGGAAGCGCCGGTCCTCGATGGCGATGACGGCATTGGGCAGATAAGGCGGCAATTGCTCCAGGCGCACGGCCTCGCCGCCGGTGTCTCCGCGGTTTGCCAGCAATTCGCCATTGGCGGCGACAATCTTGACATTGGGCGGTCGCGCCGGAACCTGCCATTCGGAGGTCGGCGGCAGAAAGGCGGCGTAATAGCCGACCAGGCAGACAACGGCGATGGTGCCCCAGATGCCGAGCACCATGCTCCAGTAGAAGCCGCGCTTGAGAAGGCGGCCGAAGGCAGTCGGTGCCTGAAACCTGTTCTTGCGTTTGGCCTTGCGCCGCTTGGCGCCGGACCGGCCACCGCCCCTTCCGTTGCCTCGGCCATTGCCGTTGCCGTTCTTGGACGTCTTGCGGGTGGAGGAAGCGGGTTTTTTCTTGGACGGAGCCTTGCGGGTCTTGCCCTTGCCGGACGACTTGGAAGAAGGCGCAGCTGGACGGTCCTGCGGGCTTAAACGCAGGTCGAGCAGGCTGCTGCCTGAATTTCCGAATGTCGGTTCAACACGCGGCTGGCGTTTCGCCCGAGGCGCCATTGATCCTTCGTCCCCTAACTCCGTACCAACCAGGGTTGGCGTTATCCGGCAAACGCCGGTTTCCCCGGAGATGAGCTTAAATTGCGGCGATTTAAGGGGGCGTTAAGGCTACGGTCTTTTGCACGGGCAAGACGACGGGATGTTCAGCTACAGGCGGCGCGTTCTAGCTCGATATCCATCCCGCACAAAAGGCAGCAAACCCGCAGCACCGGGAACCGATAGCCGCTCAAACGCAGAAAAAATGCAAAGGCTTGTGCCTCCGCGACCCCGGCTAAGGGTCAAGCCTGGCCGGGAGGACGAAGGAAAGCCTGGCAGCAGCGCCGGATCTAGCTGGAATAGCGGCTTGCGTCAGCGCCGTAATAATTGACATAGCGCGTGTTCAGTTCGGACACCGGCATGATGATCAGCACATCCGTCGTGCCGAACTGGTGATCGATCACCGCCCCGTCGCCGATGAACGCACCGAGGCGCAGATAGCCCTTCACAAGCGGTGGCAGGGCCCGCAGCGCTTCCTTGGAATTGAGTTCCTCGGCCGGCATGCGGTTCATTTCGACATATCTGTCTTCCACCGCGCGCACGCGCCATTCTTCCGGGGCACGGGCATTGTGATGCAGGAAGGCGAGCTGGCCGGCGATGGCATCCGGATTGGTGCCTTCGATCGAGGCACAGCCGAGCATGACATCGATGTTGTGGCGCAGAACATAGGACCAGATGCCATGCCACAGGAGCTCGACGGTCTTCTTGTTGCGGTAAGGCTTCAGAACGCAGGACCGGCCGAGTTCCATGAAGCGTTTGCCCGGGTTTGCGTCGATCAGCGACTGGATGTCGTATTCGGCGGCGGTATAGAAACCGGCATGCTGATCGGCGATTTCCTGGCGCAGGATCCGGTAGGTACCGACGATTTCAGGCTTCAGGCGGCCCAGCTTGTTGCGCTTCTGCAAGTCGTGGTCGACCACGAGCAGGTGATCGCAATAGGCGTCGAAGGGGTCGGCATCACGGCGGGTTGCCAGCGTATGCGCATCGGCAATGGCCGACATTTCCTCGTAGAAAACGTCATAGCGCAGGCGCTGTGCCTTTTTAACTTCCTTGAAGTTGCGGGCCATCCGCACTTCCAGGGATCCGATCCGGCCGAGCGTTTCGCCGGTCTTGACCGGGGTCTGCAGCGCTGGCCCGATGCGCTGCGCGTTGGGGAGGTTGGCGTCCGGACGCATTGCCGGTGTGAATTTCCTGACCAGTTTCCTGGGAGAAAAAAGCCCTTGGCGCATTATGGACATTCCACCCTCGTGTATTCCTTATGGCGCACTGACAGGTTTCACAGGTTCTCGTCTGTTTCACTTGCCGAATTACCTTCGCCGGAACATTACGTCCGAACCCGGTCAGTGTGCTTCAAGCCTGCCGTAGAACATACTATTCCGACAGCTGGATGACACTCGGTTTTTTGCGCCGTGTTTTCCACGTGCAAGCTTAGCCCACTCTGGCGGCTTTGTGAATTTCTACGAGCGCCGGTGGAAGCGTTTCCACTTCCGGCTGTCGCGACAGGGAAAGTTCGCTGCGTCAGGCGCGGCTGATTTCGGCCAATGCGTCGGAAATCGCTTCCACGGAAAGCGGTTTCGTCAGATAGCCGGCAGCGCCCACTTCGGTCGCCTTGTCCCTTGCATCCTTCATGACATCGGCGGTCACGATCAGCACCGGGACATTGGCCCGGCCGGCGGCCTGTTCGTCGGACCGGATCTGGCGAATGGCCTGGAACCCGTCGAGGCCTGGCATGTGCAAGTCCATCAGGATTGCGTCATAAGCGCCGCTGGCGGCTTCCTCGACGGCCTTTTCGCCGTCGATCACCATCACCGGCACATGGCCGAGCTTGCGCAGCATGGCTTCGCTCAAAAGGCGGTTGATGTCGTTGTCTTCCGCCACAAGCAGGCGCAGCGGCCGGGCCGGAACCTTGTAGCGGTTCGGCAGGAAGCCGTTGCTGACGGGCTCCGCGCTTGCGTCCCAGGCGTGTTCCATGCCGTCGTCGTCCAGCAGGCCGGAAAAGATCTGGACCAGGGTCTCGATCCGCACCGGGCGGATCAGATAGGCGGCATAGCCGGCTTCGCGCAGATGTTCCAGGCGCTCGCGCTCCGGCGGGGCGATCATAACGACGGCAGGAGCCTTGCATCCGGTCAGGCGGGCAGAGGCCAGCCAGCCGCCGCTGTCGGACAGGGCACCGTTGTCGACCACCAGTAGATCGGCCTCGGCCAGCGCGGCATCAAGATCCGAACTGCCCGGCGCATGCACGGACACATTGGCTGCATGATATTGCAGCCGTCTGGCCAGCAGCGGGCATTCGATCTGGCTGGTGCTGACGAACACGATCCTGCGGCCCTCAAGCTTGGCCAGGCGTGGATCCGTGTCGGCAACAAGGGATTCGGGGATCGGCAAGGACACGCGGAACTGCGCGCCGCCGTCTTCGGAGGGCTGCGCGGCAATTTCGCCACCCATCAGGCCGGCAAGCCGCTGGGCGATGGCCAGACCGAGGCCGGTGCCGCCGAACTTGCGCGCCGGGCCATGGTCGACCTGCTCGAATTCCTGAAACAGCCGCTCGGCCTCCTGTTCGTCAAAGCCGATGCCACTGTCGCGCACGTCGATATCCAGAAAACCGCCACCGTCCGGATTGGGGCGCCCTGTCAGTTCCACGGCAACGCCACCCTCATCGGTGAACTTGATGCCGTTGCCGATGAGATTGTAGAGGATCTGGCGGACACGGGTGGCGTCCAGCGTCACCTCTTCCGGCAGGTTCGGGTCAAGCATTGAGCCGATTTCAAGCGACTTGGCGTGGGCCTTCGGGGCAAGCAGTTCAACGACGCTTTCCACCAGGGCGCCAACCCGAACCGGGGCAGCCTGAATGTCGAGCTTGCCGGCCTCCACCTTGGAAAAGTCGAGCACTTCATCGATCAGGAGCAGCAATGTTTCGCCGGAGGTTTCCAGCGCCTCGATATAGGCGCTCTGTTCCTTGGTCAGGCGGGTGTCGCGCAGGAGCGCGGCCATGCCGAGCACGCCGTTGAGCGGCGTGCGGATCTCGTGGCTGACAGTTGCGAGAAAGCGGGATTTCGCCTCGTTGGAGCTTTCGGCGGAATGACGGGCAGCCAGCAGTTCTTCTTCGATCAGGCGCCGCTCGGTCACGTCGCGCAGAACGGTCTGCACCAGCTGGCGGTCCGTCGTGGTGTCGCGCACCGGAATGTCGATACGTGAGAACCAGCGCGGGCCCTGTGCGGTGTCGATGTGGAGATCCTGAAAGCCCATGCCCGGGGTCGTCTTGTCCAGGGCCTGCGTGACGGCGCTTTCAAAGCCCACTTCCTCAAGCAGCGGCAGATGCAGGGTTGCACCCGGCTGCAAGGCATGTCCGAGCCCGAACACATCGTCTGCAGCCGAGTTCACATAGGTGATGGTGCCGTCCTGGTCGCGCCGGACGACGACATCGCCAAGCGTTGCCAGGATGCTGGCGTGACGTTCGTCGGATTCGCCAAGTTCCCAGGCGCGGTCTTCCAGTTCCTCGCAGCGTGCCATCAGGCGGCGGATCTTGTCATCCTTCACCTGTAACGCCTGCACCGAGCGCTGTATGTCGTCGGCAAACAGCCGCCAGACAGCCAGCCCACCGGCAAAGAAGGTCAGGCCGAGACCGAGAAACCGGTTCAGGCTGTCGCTGGAAACCATGATGAAACCGGCGGCAAGGCCGATGATCATGCCCGCCAGGGCAAGATGCTGCAGCGATTTGGCAGGCGCGGAGACGGGCGCGTCGGTGGCCCGGCGGCCTGGGCCGACTTCGGGACCGACGTCCTCCTCGTCGAGGGGTTTCGTGACGCTGGAAGAATATTCGTCTGTAGTTACGGTGTCCGCAGAGGAAAGCTTTTGCTCTTCGGCAAAGAATTTGTCCTGCGTGTCATCGGCTTCTGGCGCGGCATTGACGGCGCGTTCGCTGTTTTGACTGACCAAGATAACTACTCTCTACAAGATCCTGTTGCCTTGAGAGTGCGTTGTAAACTTTGAGAAACCGTTTCATTGCCTGACAAAAAAAGTAAATCGGGAATTTCGCGCCGCGTTCATATCCAGTCTTTCAGCACCGGATGGGTCTCGACATTGGCAATTCCATCAAGGGCAGCAATACGGTTGCGAAGCTCGGCGAGGCTCTCCAGCGTCCGGGCGCGCACCAGCAGAACCATGTCCCTGTCGCCGGAAATCGAGCGGCACTGGAGAACCTCCTCGAATTTCGAAACCACCGGCGCAATCGCCGCACAGGTCGCCGAACCCGTCCGGATCCACAGATAGGCTTCGATTTCGGCCGGCTCCGGATCGCTGATCCGAATCGTGTAAGCGCGAATGACGCCGGTTTCTTCCAGCTTCCGGATCCGGGCCTGAACGCTCGACCGGGCCAGGCTGACATGGGCAGCCAGCGTTTTCACAGGTGTCCGGCTGTCGGCTTCCAGCAGTTGCAGCAAGGTCCGGTCGATTGAATCCATGGGTCTTCTGTCATTGTCCTGTGTGTCGAACTGCCTGCGTTCACCGGCAATTGACCGGCCGAACCGGTCAAAATGCCGGAAGAAACGAGAGCCTGTCCGCGATAGCACCCTTGAGTGATTTTGCAGCGGGAGAGTTTCATGGATTTCCATCTCGATACAAGCAGCTTTACGGCGGAAAGAGCCTGGGGGTCACGTCTGATCGGTGAACTGGACGGCATCACGGTCCGCCTGCACTGGACGGACAAGCCCTACAAATGGCACGTCAACGACGGTCCGGAAGTCTTCGTGGTTCTGTCGGGCACGGTCGACATGCACTACCGCGAGGCCGGAACCGAGAAGGTTCAACGCCTGACCGAAGGACAGATCTTCTTCGCGAACGACGGCGATGCCCATGTGGCCCATCCCGTTGGAGAGGCAAGAGTGCTCGTGATCGAGCGCAAGCATAGCGTTTGACAGTGTAGATCACAGGGCAACCCAGGGAGCGGCTGCAGTGGCAATGCACAAACCGGCTGGAGAGCCCCGTCGGCCGGATGAAAGTCCCAACCTCTCACCCCACCCGGTCATTGCAGGGCTCGACCCTGCAATCCATCCCCTGACCTTCGTCCACCGCAAAACTTCGCCGATTTGGAGCGTATCGGCATAGATCCCATGGTCGAGCCATGGGATGACGGAATTGAGGAAGGGGAAAAAGGCCTGCCTTTTCATCCCGGGCAATGTGTAGCGAAGCGCGGGCTTCAGCATTTGCTGTCGTCAGGACCGGCTCCCACGCGCTGCCGTGATTTGTCATCCCGGTTTGACGCAACGCGGCAAGACCGGGATCCAGTACGCCGTGTCGTCCGAGGTGAATAATCGCAAATCAGCTGGATACTGGATCCGTGCCTGTGCGTGGATGACAAGTCGCCTTGCCGTAACCTTTGCTCACGGCAAGGACTTTTCTCTTTGCGGCATAATGGCATGGATCCCATGGTCGAGCCATGGGATGACGGAGTTGAGGCCAGGTCTGGGCTCACCGTCCAGGTATCCTGTTCGCGCGGCATCCACCCAAACAAAAAACCCGGCAGAAACCTGCCGGGCTTTCAGGATCAGGTTGTTGTCGCGTCGGTTTACCGGACGTCGAGGAAACCGATGATCTTGCGAACGTCCTTCAGCACCGGTTCGGCGATGGCGGAGGCCTTTTCGGCGCCTTCCTTCAGGATGGCGTCAATCTGTGCCTTGTCGTCCATCAGGCGGCGCATTTCGTCGGTCATCGGCGAGAGTTTCGCCACCGCCAGGTCGGACAGGGCCGGCTTGAAGGCCGAGAACTGCTGACCACCGTATTCCTTCAGGACGTCGGCCTTGGTCGCGCCGCTCAGGGCGGCATAGATGCCGACAAGGTTGTCTGCTTCCGGACGGCCTTCCAGGCCGCCGGTTTCGCTCGGCAGGGCGTCCGGATCGGTCTTGGCTTTCTTGATCTTCTTGGAGATCGAGTCCGCGTCGTCCGTCAGGTTGATGCGCGACAGGTCCGACGGATCGGACTTCGACATCTTCTTGGTGCCGTCGCGCAGCGACATGATCCGGGTAGCCGGGCCGGCGATCATCGGCTCGGTCATCGGGAAATAGAGATATTCCGGCAGTTCCGGAGACGGCGTCGGGTTCTCGATGCCGATATCCAGTTCCTTGATCCGGTCCGCAAAGTCGTTGTTGAACTTGGCGGCGATGTCGCGGGTCAGTTCCAGGTGCTGCTTCTGGTCGTCGCCGACCGGAACATGGGTCGCGCGGTAGGCCAGAATGTCGGCAGCCATCAGGTTCGGATAGGCGAACAGGCCAACGGAAGCGTTTTCCTTGTTCTTGCCGGCCTTTTCCTTGAACTGGGTCATGCGGTTGAGCCAGCCCATGCGCGCCACGCAGTTGAAGATCCAGGCAAGTTCGGTGTGTTCGCGAACCTGGCTCTGGTTGAAGATGATCGATTTCTTCGGATCGATGCCGGCCGCCATATAGGCAGCGGTCACTTCACGGGTTGCCTGGGCAAGCTCGTGCGGATCCGGAAACCCTGCCGTGATGGCATGGCTGTCGACGACGCAGAAGATCGTCGGCATCTGATCCTGCAACGGAACCCAGCGCGAAACGGCGCCCAGGTAGTTGCCAAGATGCAGGTTGCCTGTCGGCTGGACGCCGGAAAAGACACGGGGCTGGAACTCCGCCATTTCAAATCCCTTTGATGGTGCGGCCGGTTGGAAGGGCGCTATGAATGTTTGGGCGGGCCGGGTTTAAGCCCGGTCCGTTATGCATGCAAGCTGGAAACGGCGTGCGCCGGCGTTTCGCGGTCAGGTGTTGCGCCGTCTCAACGCTTTCAGCATGCCGACAAGGTCGGATCCGCCGCTGAGCTGGGTGAAGATGGCAAAGGTGACCATGCCGACGAGCACCAGCAGAACGAGACTGCCCGCACGCACCGCCAGCCACGGCGCCGATAGCCAGGAGGCCATGTAGATGGCAGCAAAATGCACCGCGACCCCCATCAGCAGGCTGGCGAGCACCACCAGCGACAGCCGCCGGAGCAGCTTGAAATCGGGCTGGAAATGGCCCCGTCGCCACAGAACGATGATCAGGAGGCCGGTGTTCACCCAGCCAGCCAGCGTTGTGGCCAGCGCGATGCCCACATGCTGGAGCATGGGAAACAGCGCGATCGAGAGGCCGACGTTCACGACCATGCCGACAACGGCAAAGATCATCGGCGTCTTGGTGTCTTCCCGCGCGAAATAGCCGGGCGAAAACACCTTGTTGAGCACAAAGGCGGGCAGGCCAAAGGCAAATGCCGTCAGGGCTGCAGCCGTGCCTTCCACGGCGGCGGCATCGAAGCGCACCCGCTGGAACAGCACCGAGACGATTTCCTGCGGTATGACCGCCAGGGCAACCGCGGCCGGCAGGGTCAGCACCAGTGAGAACTCCAGTGCGCGGTTGAGGCTGTGCTGGTAAGCGCCCATCTGCCCGGCGCGCAGTTGCCGCGTCAGGCTGGGTAAAAGCACCACGCCGATGGCGATACCGATCACCCCGAGCGGCAACTGGTAGAGCCGGTCGGCGAAATAGAGCAGCGCATTGGCGCCTTCCTGCATGGAGGCGATGATCTGGCCGACGGCAATGTTGATCTGGGTGACGCCGCCGGCAACGACGCCCGGAATGCCAAGCATCAGCAGGCGTTTGGCCGATTTGGTATAGCGCGGGCGGAAGACGGGGATCTTGAAGCCGAGGCGCTTCAGGTCAATCAGGACGACGATCAACTGCACGATCCCGCCAACGGTGACGCCGATGGCCAGAATAACCCCGAGCGCCGTGTCGTCCTTGATACCGAGATAAAGCACGGCACCCAGAACGGCGCTCATCACCACGTTCAGCATCACCGGTGCGAAGGCAGCGGCGGCAAAGCGCTGATAGGTGTTGAGAATGCCGCCGATGAAGGCAAGCATCGACATGAAGATCAGATAGGGAAACGCGATCCGCGACATCAGAACTGTCAGGTCGTACTTGGTGGGGTCTTCCACGAAACCCGGTGCCAGTGCCCACACCACCAGCGGCATGAAGATTTGTGCAAAAGCAGTCAGCACCAGCAGGCAGAACAGCAGCGCTGCGCCGATTTCCCCGGCGAACCGCTTGGCGCCCGCATCGCCCTCTTCCTCGACCGTTCGCCCGAACAGCGGGATGAAGGCGGAGTTGAAGGCGCCTTCGGCAAACAGCCGGCGGAACAGGTTGGGCAGACGGAAGGCCACCACAAAGGCATCGGCAACCGGACCGGCCCCGACGACGGCGGCCAGAAGCACGTCGCGAACGAAGCCGAGCAGGCGGCTCAGCAGGGTCGCGCTGCCGACGGTTGCGAAATTGCGGACGAGACTCATGCCGGAAGGACTCCGAAGAGGAAGGTATGCACTTATGAAGCCTGCCGCTGAACCTTGCGGGTTGCCGGAGCTGCCGGATCGAGTTCCACATGGCCGTCGACCGCATTGGCAAGGCGCTCACGGATGATTTCCTGACGCCCGATGTTGGCAATTTTCTGTCCGGTGAGATCGGTGACGTAGAAAACGTCGACCACTTTCTCGCCGAAGGTCGAGATATGGGCCGAACCGATGTTCAGATTGAGCGTCGCGATGGAGCGCGTCAGGTCGTAGAGCAGGCCTGGCCGGTCGAGACCGGAAATCTCCAGCACCGTGTAATCGTCAGACAGCGCGTTGTTGACCAACACTTCGCTCGCCACCTTGAAGGCCTTCATGCGGCCCTTGACGCCGGTCTTCTTGGAAACGGGCTCCGGAAGCCGCTCTTCGCCGCGCAGTGTGGTCTCGATCAGCTTGGCAATCCGTTCGCCGCGGCGCTTTTCGTCTTCGTCGTCCGGCAGTTCCCGACCGATGAAGATCGTGTCCAGAGCATAGCCGTCTGTGGTGGTGTCGATCTGTGCGTCAACGATATTGGCACCGGTCGTGTAGCAGGCCCCGGCAATGATCGACAGCAGGCGCGGATGGTCTGGCGCCATGATCGTCAGCTCGGTCACACCCTCGAAGGCGCGCGGGATGACCTGGAAGGCAAGCTGCCTCTTGTCCTTGTCGGCCTTGTGCAGAAGTTCGGCATGGGAGACCAGCCGCTCCGGCTCCGTACGCAGCCAGTAGGCCGGATAATGCCGGTTCAGATAGGCATTGCGGTCCTTGGCGGACCAGTGCTCCAGCTTGCTGCCGAGCTCTTCCTTGGCCTTGTCGATGGTCTGGCGATGCGACATCTTCGTGTGTCCGCCGGACAGATGCGGTTCGGTGGCATAGTAGAGCGTGCGCAGCAGCTGGCCTTTCCAGCCGTTGAAGACGCCGGGCCCGACGGCGCGAATGTCGGCCACGGTCAGGATCAGGAGCAGTTTCAGCCGCTCGAGCGACTGCACCGTGTTGGCGAAATCCGTGATCGTCTTGCGGTCCGACAGGTCGCGCGACTGGGCAATGGTGCTCATGTCCAGGTGATGCTCGATCAGCCAGGCAACCGTCTCGGTTTCCGCGTCGTTCAGTCCGAAACGCGGGCACAGCTTGCGCGCGACCCGGGCGCCGGCGATCGAATGATCTTCCGGCCTGCCCTTGGCGATGTCGTGCAGGAACATGGCGACAAACAGCACCTTGCGGTTCTGCAACGTCAGGATCAGGTCGGTTGCCAGCGGATGGTCGTCGCCGGAATTGCCGCGCTCGATATCGGCCAGCACACCGATAGAGCGGATCAGGTGCTCGTCGACCGTGTAGTGGTGATACATGTTGAACTGCATCATCGCCACGACCTTGCCGAACTCGGGCACGAAGCGGCCGAGCACGCCGGTTTCGTTCATCTTGCGCAAGGTCTTTTCCGGCGCGTGCCGGGAGGTCAGGATCGACAGGAAAAGCCGGTTCGCTTCAGGGTCGGCGCGCAGGCTTCCATCGACCAGCTTCAGCGAATGCCGCATCAGGCGGGTCAGCTGCGGATGCATGTTGTAGTCGTGCTTGTCCGCGATCTGGAACACCCGCAACAGGTTGGTCGGATCGGTTTCGAACACGGTGTCGGATACCGCATTCAGGCGGTTGTTTTCCACCACGAAGCCGGTCGCCCCTTCAACGGGCTTGGCCGTTGCCGAAACGCGGCCTGCGCGCAGGCGGCGCATCATGCCGGTCAGGCCCTTGCCGCGCGGTTCCTTGACGTGCTCTTCCTCCAGCGCGGCGCAGATGATGCGGGTCAGATCGCCGACATCCTTGGCCACCAGGAAGTAGTGCTTCATGAAACGCTCGACATCCTTCATGCCCGGGTGCTGGGTGTAGCCGAGCCGGATCGCGATCTCGCGCTGGACATCGAAGGACAGGCGCTCTTCCGGCCGTCCCGTCAGGAAATGCAGGTGGCAGCGGACCGCCCACAGGAAGTCGTCAGACTTCTTGAACCGCGCATATTCCGAACGGGTCAGAACGCCTTTCTTGACCAGTTCCGACTGTCTGTTGACCCGGTAATGGTACTTGGCGATCCAGAACAGGGTATTGAGATCGCGCAGACCGCCCTTGCCTTCCTTGATGTTCGGCTCGACCAGGTAGCGCGAGGCGCCCTGGCGCTTGTGGCGGTCATCGCGTTCCAGCAGCTTGGCGGCGATGAATTCCGAGCTGGTGCCTTCGACCACTTCCTTGTCGAAGCGCTGGACGAGTTCCTCGAAAAGGGCCTCGTCGCCCCAGATGTAGCGGGCTTCCAGAATGGCGGTGCGGATGGTCATGTCCGCCTTGGACAGGCGGATGCATTCATCGATATTGCGGGTCGCGTGGCCTACCTTGAAGCCCAGGTCCCAGAGCATGTAGAGGATGTATTCCACCACCTGCTCACCCCAGGGGGTCTGCTTGTACGGCAGCACGAACAGAAGATCGATGTCGGAACCAGGTGCCAGTGTGCCGCGGCCGTAACCGCCAACGGCGGCAATGGCCATGCGCTCCGCGGCGGACGGGTTCTTGATCCGGTAGACGTGGTGCAGGGCGAAATCGTAGATCACGCGGATCAGCTCGTCCTGAATATAGGACAGCCGCCCGGCGCACAGCAGTCCGCCGCCGTCCTCGTCCAGCATCGCCTGGGCCTTGCCGCGAGCGTCTTTCACCACCTGCTTCAGCATCGCAAGAACAGCCGAGCGGGTCTTCATGTCCGAACCGTCGCCGTCATTGCCGGCGGTCAGCGCGGTGAGGCGATTTCTCAGGTCATCGGCATTGATCAGTCCGGCAAGGTCTTCCTGGGAGAGTTTCATACTGGTCCAGTGTTCCGTTCAGCAGGCGCAGGTTTGCTGGAGGTTATATAGAGGATGGGGTTGAAGGACACGTAAATCCTGAGCTGACCTGAAACAGGCTGCGTTCCAAGCGGTACAGAAACAGCAATGCACCGCCATGCCATGGTTTGAACCTGGCGAGGGCATGTGTCGTCACACACCGTCCTTCACGGCGGCAACCCGGAGCTGGTGCAGGAGGGCTGCAAGAGACTCTTCGGACAGGCCTCCTATCTTCAGCGCAAGCTGGTTGGCAAGTTCGGTGGCCTTCGGGTCCATGCCGGCCGTGTCGATGGTGACGCGCGGATCGGACAGTTCGGCCAGGCGCTGGATTTCTTCCGCTTCATCCCAGATGACGTTGAAATAGGTGATGATTCGCTGCACCAGAAACCAGGTTGGCTTGCCGCGCTTGCCATGTTCCAGCGCGGACAGATAGGCACTGGATACCGACAAGGCCGCTGCCATTTCCTTCAGCGACACATCCCGTTTTATCCTGAGTTCCCGGATTTTTGCGCCAAGTGGGGTCACGGCCCTACCTTCTTTTTCGAATGCGAACGTACAGTGCGCCGCCGCCGCCGTGGTTCGCGTGGGCTTCCTCGTAGCCAAGTACCACGGATCGCAAGTCGGGCATCGACAGCCACTGGGGCACCATTCTGCGCAAAACGCCGCGCTCGTCCATATAGGCGCGCGCGTCACCGCTGCCCTTGCCCGTGATTACCAGCACAACCTTATGACTTCTCGCCTGCGCCTGATAGAGAAAGCCGCGCAGCCGGTCATGCGCCTGATGCTGGGTCAGGCCGTGCAGGTCTATCCGCGCATCGATGGCCTTCACGCCGCGCACCAGCTTGCGGCGGTAGCGGTGTTCCAGCTGATGCAGCGGCAGCGGTGTTGGCGGCGCCTTGGCCGCAGCGGGAGCCTGGATCGCGGTCGCGGTTTTCAGCGCCTTTGCGGGTACCGCCGGTTCGGTTTCGGTGATTTTCTCAAGCTCGGCCTTGAGCTCCTGAGCCCTGTCCGGATGCAGCGGCGTCAGGGTTTTGGCAACCTTGCCCCACAGTTCCCTGTCTTCCGGCGACAGTGTCCCTTTTTTGCCACGTCTTGCCATCTCTCAGTCCGCCGCCACACCAGCGGGACCAAGACGGATGTTCGGCACCAGGATCGTGAAGTCGGCCTTGTGGCGGATTTCTCCGGCAATAGCGCCTGCCGTCTGCCCGGATCCGACGAAGATATCGCCCCGCGCCGGGCCCTTGATTGCCGATCCGGTGTCATCTGCCACCATCAGCCGCTGGAAAACGCCGTTGTCGCTGTCGTGATCCTTCAGCGCGGAGGCGACGAAAACCAGGGACCCATAGGGAATGAAACTCGGATCGACCGCAAGGCTGCGGCCTGCCACGAGGGGAAGACCCGCGGCCCCGACGGGCCCGTCGTTCACGCCGATTTCGTCGACTTCCCGAAAGAAGATGAAAGACCGGTTTTGCCGGAACAGCTGATCGCGCTCCTCCGGATGCGCTTCCAGCCAGGAACGAAGTCCGGCAGCCGTGAAGTCCTCCGGCGTGCCTTCCCCGCGCGTCACCAGCAACCGGGCAATGCCGGTGTAGGGGTGGCCTGTCTTGCCCGCATAACCGACCCGCATCGCGCTTCCGTCCGCAAGACGCAGCCTTGCCGAGCCCTGAACATGCACGAAATAGGCGTCGATCGGATCGGCAAGCCAGACGAGTTCGAGATTTTCCGGGTCGAGCTTGCCATCCATGATGGCGCTCCGATCCGGCATTTCGGTGACGCGTCCCTCAACCCGCCGTCCATGGCTGAGCGTTTCGGGCCAGTCCTGTGGCCGGTTTTCCGGCGTGATCGCCTCCAGGCCTTCCGGTTTTTTGAGCAAGGGATACCGGAATATGTCGGTTCTGACCCGCGAGGCGGCCAGTTCCGGCTCGAAATAGCCCGTCACAAATCCGCTCTGTGCAATTCGATGCGGCGTGAACCGGCTTTCGAAAAAGTCTCGGGGTGCTTCATCACCGGACTTTGCGGCCTTTTCGGCGTCGTTACAGAGCTTTTGCAGGTCTGCTGTGGCGATGGAGGGAAAAACGGTGTCCTGGCTCAGGATTTCCGGTTTGCGGCACAGGCGCAGAAAACCGGCAAGGGCGGCGGCATGATCGTCGTTCTGCCAGCCCGGCAGACTGGAGAAGGAGATTGCCTCGAACCGGTCCGGGATCCGTTGGCCTGGTACCATGGCTGAGGCAGCTCCTGAAAAGAAAAGCGGCGCGGCCAGAACCGCGCCTTTTAGCAGTGGGACAAGCCGGAAGCCCGGCCGGGGCCGCGTGTTCCGCTTGCCCTGCATCGTGATTACTCTGCGGATTCGGTCGCGACCAGCTTCCAGTTCGGATCGCGGGACGTGGTGTCCCGGGCGAAGGTCCAGATGTCGATCACTTCGCTTACCTTGGCCGGATCGCCGTCGACCACTTCACCGGCCTTGTCGCGGGTGGCGGAAATCAGCTGGCTGTGGATCTTCACGGTTACCTGGGCGGTCGAATTCTTCAGTGCAGCTTCGACGATTTCTGCCTTGTCGATGCCGACAAAGGTCGATTCGATGGTCTCGCCACGCTTTTCACGATCGTCGATTGCCGTGACGAAGCCTTCATAGACTTCGCGGGACAGAAGGTTCTTCAGCGCTTTCTTGTCGCCGTCCGCAAAAGCCATCACGATCATCTCGTAGGCGGCGCGTGCGCCTTCCAGGAAAGGTTCCGGCTCGAAGCTGCGGTCGACGGACAGGATCTGCTTCAGGGCGCTGTTCAATGCGGAGCCCGCCGGGGCAACCTTGTCGATCACGACGTCGCCACCACGACCGCTCTCCTCGACCGGCTCGGCCTCCAGCGTGGTCTGGTTCGGCATCGGGATGACATTGTCCTGATCGTTGCCGTTTTTGCGTTCGCGCGGCTGATCGGGCTTGGAATAGGGGTCGAATGGCGGGCGCTCATTGCCGGTGCGTTTGCCCAGCACCGATCGCAGTCTGAACAGAATGAAAACCGCAAGTCCCATCAGGAGGAGGTTCAACGGGTCAAAAATCTCGTTCATCGTAACTTCCGGTTACCCTTTTTGAGGCCCTAGAGCCGCCTGCTCTAACTGCCAGGTGAGCGCAGCCTCGTACGCAAGGCCTGTCTGCTTCCTATTTAGGGGGTCCTTGAACCAGCATCCAGACCCAAGAGCAAGACTGAATCTTTGCATTCATAGCCATTTCGTGACTGCCTGCTCGCATTTTTGCGAGTGAATGTCTACCTTAGGTCCGAATAGCTTATCAGACGATGGAGCTCCCGTGGGACTTTATATCATTGCCGCAATTCTTCTTCTGCCCCTGATCGAGATTGCGATGTTCATCTGGGTGGGAGGCTTGATCGGTGTGTTCCCGACAATCCTGCTGACGGTGATCACCGCGTTGGCCGGGACAGTGATGCTGCGCCAGCAGGGCCTGTCACTGCTGATGCGCATGCAAACGGAGCTGGATGCCGGCCGCACACCCGGAAACGAGGTGATGCAGGGTGCAATGATCGTTCTTGCCAGCATTCTGCTGCTGATCCCGGGTTTCGTCACGGATGCCATCGGCCTGCTCCTGTTCATACCGCCGGTGCGCGAAGCGCTGGCACGGTTCATCATTGCCCGATCGAACGTCGTTATCGTCGATGGAGGCGGTGGTATGCGCCGGCCGGATGACGGCGTCGTGGATCTGGACGAAGGCGACTGGAGCGAAAAAAACAGCGGCACGGGTGGTGGCTCCGGCCAGCCGAAGCTCAGCCCCTGGCAGGATGGCTCTGATAACGCGAAGCCCTGATTTCCCAAACGCTCACTAAAACGTGACTGCTGGTGTATGCGTATAATTTACCAGTCAAGGTTATGTCTGCCCTGAATTGGACCCGAAACCGGACTGAAGCGGAGCAGGCAGCGGCAGAATGAGCGCCAGGCGTGTAGATTGGGTGGATACCGCCAAGGGCATCTGCATCATCTTCGTCGTGATGATGCATTCGGTGCTCGGCGTGGAAGCCGCCGCTGGCCAGACAGGCTGGATGCATGTGGTCGTCGCCTTTGCAGCGCCCTTCCGCATGCCGGATTTTTTCCTGATCTCCGGCCTGTTCCTGTCGAACGTCATTACCCGCGACTGGAAACTCTATCTTGATCGCAAGGTCGTCCACTTTGCCTACTTTTATGTGCTGTGGATGACGATCCAGTTTCTGGTGAAGGCGCCCGTCTTCATCGAGGAAACCAGCGTTCGCGCAACGGTGGAACTCTATTTCCTGAGTTTCATCGAGCCCTTCGGTACCTTGTGGTTCATCTATATGCTGCCGGTCTTCTTCGTCGTGTCGAAGGTCGCCCACGACAAGGGTGTGCCGTGGCAACTGGTTCTGGCCGTCGGCGCACTTCTGCAGATCGCGCCGATCCACACCGGCTGGCTGCTGGTCGATGAATTCGCGGCCCGTTTCGTTTTCTTCTATGCCGGCTTCGTTTTTGCTCCGCAGATCTTCGCTCTGGCCGACTGGGCGCGCGAACGGATCGGGATCAGTCTCGCGTGTCTGCTGGTCTGGGGCCTGGTGAACGGCACTCTGGTCCATGCCGGCTGGGCGCATCTGCCGGTCATTGCCCTTGTTCTTGGCGCGGCCGGTGCGGGTGCCATCATCCTCACCAGCGCGTTGATCGTGAAATGGGGCCGGCTCGGTTTCCTGCAGCATTTCGGCGAAAACTCGATCGTCATCTATCTCGCCTTCTTCTTCCCCATGGGCGTAACGCGGGTGATTTTGCTGAAGCTGGGCATCCTTGATATCGGCACAACGTCGTTGATCGTGACGCTGGTGGCGTCGGTCAGTCCGATGATCCTGTTCTGGCTGATCCGCCGCACGAACGTCGGCTGGTTCCTGTTCCGCAGGCCCGCCTGGGCCTATCTCAGCGGAACCTTTGGCGGGAAACGTCAGGCACAGGCAGCTGAGTGATCGGCAAGCTTGGAATTTTTAACTTTAGGACTTTTCTCCAGAACAGGCTGCGGGCATGATCCGCGCCATGTCGACGCAAAGCACCTCCTCCGCCCTCACCGCCGATGACCATCTTATCCTGGTCGACGGGTCCACGTTCATTTTTCGCGCCTATCACGCGCTGCCGCCGCTGACGCGCAAGCCGGACGGGCTTCCTGTCGGGGCGGTTTCTGGCTTCTGCAACATGCTGTGGAAGCTGCTGCAGGAAGGTCTGACACCGGAGGAAGGCGACGAGCCCACCCATTTCGCGGTGATTTTCGACCATTCCGCGCAGACGTTCCGGAACGAGATTTATCCGGAATACAAGGCCCACCGGCCGGACCCGCCGGAAGATCTGGTGCCGCAGTTCGGCCTTATCCGCGAAGCGACACGCGCCTTTTCGGTTCACTGCATCGAGCAGGAAGGCTTCGAGGCGGACGACCTGATCGCAACCTATGCCCGTGAGGCTGCCGAACAGGGCGCGCGCGTCACCATCGTTTCAGGCGACAAGGACCTGATGCAGCTGATCGGCCCGAAGGTGGGCATGATCGACACCATGAAGAACAAGACCTTCGGCGAAGCCGAGGTGTTCGAGAAATTCGGCGTCGGTCCGGACAAGGTCATCGAGGTGCAATCGCTGGCGGGCGACAGCGTCGATAACGTGCCCGGCGTGCCGGGTATCGGCCTGAAGACCGCGGCCCTTTTGATCAACGAATTCGGCGATCTGGAAACGCTGCTCGCCAAGGCCGACACGATCAAACAGAACAAGCGCCGGGAAAACCTGATCGAATTTGCCGATCAGGCGCGAATTTCCAGGCAGCTCGTCACTCTCAAGCAGGATGTGCCGGTCAAGGTGCCGGTGGGCGAATTGTCGGTAACCGATGTTGACGGACCCAAGGCGCTCGGCTTCCTGAAGGCGATGGGGTTCACCACCCTCACCCGGCGCGTTGCGGATGTGACCGGTGCCGATCTGGATACGGTCGATGCATCGGACCTCAAGGTTCCGGGATGGGATGTTCCGGACCACAAGGGCCGGATGATGGAGCGCGCAGCCGGCAGTGACAGCGCGGGTTCGGAAGCTGCAAAAACCCCGGGCGACGCCGACCCGGACAATTCCGGCCTGCTGGTGCCGCAGACGGTTGCCGATGCACGCGCCCAGACGATCCGGGCGATTCCGGTCGACAGCAGCGCCTATGAAACCGTCACCAGCCTCGACCGCTTGAAGGAATGGTGCGACGCGGCCTTTGAAAAGGGCTACGTCGCCTTCGACACCGAAACGACATCGCTGGACGCCATGCAGGCAGAGCTTGTCGGTGTTTCGCTGTCCACCGAGCCCGGCAAGGCCTGTTATGTGCCGCTTGGCCACGTCGACGGCGAGGGTGATCTTCTTGGCGGTGGCGGTCTTGTCGAAGGCCAGATCCCGCTGAAAGACGCGCTGGAAGTGCTGAAGCCGATGCTGGAGGACCGTTCGGTTCTCAAGATCGCACAGAACCTCAAGTACGACTGGCTGGTGATGACACGGTACGGTGTCGACATCACGCCATACGACGACACGATGCTGCTGTCCTACACGGTCGATGCCGGCAAGGGCGGCAACGGCATGGACGAACTGTCCGAGCGCTGGCTCGATCACAAGCCGATCCCGTTCAAGGAAATCTGCGGCTCCGGCAAGTCGATGATCACCTTCGACAAGGTCGCCATCGACAAGGCAACCGCCTATGCGGCGGAAGACGCCGATGTGACGCTTCGTCTCTGGCTGATCCTGAAGCCGAGGCTCGCTTCCGAGCGTATGGCAACCGCCTACGAGACGCTGGAACGGCCGATGGTGCCGGTGCTTGCGCGCATGGAAAAGCGGGGCATCTCCGTTGACCGGCAGATGCTGTCGCGTCTTTCGGGTGAATTCGCGCAAGGCATGGCGGGCAAGGAAGCCGAGATTTACGAGCTGGCCGGTGAAAGCTTCAACATCGGTTCGCCCAAGCAGCTTGGTGATATCCTGTTCGGCAAGATGGGTCTTCCCGGCGGCAAGAAGACAAAGACCGGCGCCTGGTCGACCTCGGCGCAGGTTCTGGAAGATCTGGCCGCGGAAGGGCACGAACTGCCGTCGCGGATCGTCTCCTGGCGCCAGCTCTCCAAGCTGAAATCCACCTACACCGACGCCCTGCCCGGTTACATCAATCCGGAAACGGGGCGTGTGCACACATCCTACGCGCTGGCGGCAACCACCACCGGGCGCCTGTCCTCGTCGGAACCGAACCTGCAGAACATTCCGGTCCGGACCGAGGAAGGCCGCAAGATCCGCAAGGCCTTCATTGCCGAAAAGGGTCACAAGCTGATCTCGGCCGACTACAGCCAGATCGAGCTGCGCGTCCTGGCGCATATGGCCGATATTCCTCAGTTGAAGAAGGCGTTCGACGACGGGCTGGACATTCACGCCATGACGGCAAGCGAAATGTTCGGAACGCCGATCGAAGGCATGGATCCGATGGTCCGTCGCCGGGCGAAGGCGATCAACTTCGGCATCATCTACGGCATTTCCGCATTCGGCCTCGCAAACCAGCTCGGCATCTCGCGCGGCGAAGCGGGCGACTATATCAAGACCTATTTCGAGCGTTTCCCGGGCATCAAGGACTACATGGAAGCGACCAAGAAGCAGGTTCATGCGAACGGCTACGTGACCACGATCTTCGGCCGCAAGGCGCATTATCCGGAAGTGAACACCAAGAACCCGAACATGCGCGCCTTCTATGAACGCGCCGCCATCAACGCCCCGATCCAGGGGTCTGCCGCGGATATCCTGCGCCGGGCAATGGTGCGTATGGAAAACCGGCTGGAAGGCTCAAAGCTGGATGCGCAGATGCTGCTGCAGGTGCATGACGAACTGATCTTCGAAGTGCCGGACGCGCAGGTGGAAGCAACCATTCCGGTGATCAGGGACGTGATGGAAAATGCCTGCGATCCGGCGCTGAAACTTTCCGTGCCGCTTCAGGTCGATGCCCGCGCCGCCGACAATTGGGACGAAGCGCATTAGGGTGTGGACCCATAAATGAAGACGAAATGGCATGAGAAATGGCAAAATCGCGTTAGGAAGTGTGCGCTGGGCGGGCTTTCTGCCCGGTCAAGCACACTGACGACACGAGGTGAAGCCATTTTCATGTCCTTCGGATTTGACTGGATTGGTCCTCCTCAGCGTTGCGAAAGCTTGAAAATGAGCCACATTTCCTGCGCTTCCGCGCCTTGAGGAAGACCAATCCACCTCAAACCATTTCATCTTCATTTATGGGTCCACACCCTAGAGCACGTCGCGTTTAACCTGAAAAATCCTGCATCGCTTTTTGCGTTGAAATCTCTGATTTCAGAAAGCGAGAAGCGATGCCGATAAAATGCGATTTGCTCTGGGTGCCTCAGTCCCGACAAGAGAGCAGGCCTCAGGCCTGCTGAGCGCGGCGCCGGAAAAGCGGCTGGATCAGCCGGCGATAGGCAAGCGCAAAGCCTGTGTAGAAGAGAAACACCGACGCCAGCGAGGCAAGCCCCGCGAGCGTTTGGCCGATGAAGCCATAGACCTCGCCGGTGTGCAGAAATCTCAGGAAGACCCTGGCGCGCCGGCCTGCCGGCTGGTCTTCAGCGCCGCTGACGCCCAGAACCTTGCCTGAAACCCTGGAGACCGTATAGGTCGTCTGGCGGGAAAGCTGAGTGCCGTTGCCTGTATCGACGGTCATCACCACACGTGCAGCCTGTCCGTTGGGCAATTTGACCGAAAGTGTCTGCCAGTCCGGTTCGGCTTGTTTCAGCGTGTCGGCAATGGCCTGCAGGCTGACGGCTTCACCCTGAGCGCGGTTCTGACCCTGGCGTTCTTCACCGGCAGCCTGACCGGTTGCTGCGGGCGAAACCGGCCCGAAGACGGCGGCCACCATGTTGCTGGCCCAGGGATAGGAAATGACGACGCCGGAGACCACAACGGCAAACAGCGGTACGAGCGACCAGATGCCGAACACATGGTGCCAGTTGTAGTCGCGTGCCTTCGCGGTCGGCAGGTTTCTGCGGAAGAGAAGGTTCAGTTTGACGATCCGCCAGGTCCATTTCTTCGGCCACCAGAGATAAATTCCGGACACCAGAATGAACAGGAAGCCGAGATTGGCAGCACCGGTCACGGCCCGCCCAAGGCTGCGGTTTTCACCTGTAAGGGCAAACCAGCGGTGCAGCGCGGTCACCGTGCCAAAGAAGGATTTTGTGCCCTCCGCGGCATTGTCGATCCGCTCCCCGGTATAAGGGTTGAGCAAATGGTTCTCGCGGCGGCTGACCGAAAGTGTGGCCGGGGCGCCGTCCTGCCTTGGCAGGACCAGCGAATTGCCGGGTTGGCCGCCGTTGGCCAGAACGGCAGTTGCCAGTTCGTCGACAGAGAGGAGCTGCGCATCGGCCGGTTTTTCGACCGCGCGGCTTTCCATGTAGGAGATGATCTGGCGCTCGTAGGTCAGGACCACGCCGGTGGCTGACATCAGGAGGATAACGAGACCGAAGGCGACCCCGACGACGAGATGCGCCCAGAAAATGATGCGTTTGAAAGACATGGTGCTGCTGCCCGTTTCAGACCGGATTTGACGGTTGCCGGGTCCTCTTCCACCGGCTTCAACAGGCCTAAGCCGAAGATCTCGCTGCGTCAAAGGCAACAGCAGGGTATTTGGCCGAGAATTTGTAACCAGTTGTCGCCACCGCGAAGAACCGGGCACTTGGTGATTTCCGTCAGCAGCTCAAAAGCCCAGGGTTTCCGGGGGGCCACATCAGGTCCCGGTGCCAAAACCCTCAGGAGTGTCCCAAGCCGCATACAATTTGCCGCACCACCGGCTGGACGGAAAAGGCTTCGATAGTGACGGGAGTGGGTGACAGGGAGGTCTTGAGGAAGCGGTGCGAATTCACCCGATGACGAAATCCGGGGCGCGAGCAAGAAGCGCTGCCGCCTCTCGAACAGTGTTCTCGACAATCCTTGCTGCCGGTTGAACGGTTTTCACAAGATCGAGGGATTCTCCGGCAATCAGGGCGCGAACGGAATAGTCGTCCGGATCGGCAGCCTCATAGGTTTTCTGGATCTTGTGAGCCGCGCCGGACAAACCTGCCGGATCTTCCAGCCAGGGGCGGGAAAACGCATTTTGGACAACCCGTCCTGTGAATTGCGACGGCCAGTCAAGACCGCGAGCAACGTCGAAAACACTGGACCGGGCCGTGTCGTCCCCGTGCGCCTTGGTCAGGGCAACCTTGGCCTGTTCCGATCCGTTCGCCTCGACGCTTGCCCAGAAACGGGTTCCCATCATGACACCGTCCGCGCCCAGCATGAGAGCTGCTGCCAGTCCGCGCCCGTCCGCAAGCCCGCCGGCAGCCAACACGATTGTCTCCTTGCCGGCGGCATCGCGAACCGCGGGAAGAAGGGCGGACAGACCCCGGTCCATGCCGTGACCGCCACCTTCCTGGCCTTGGGCGACGAGGACGTCCGTTCCGGCCTTCAGGGCCTGTTCGGCCTGGTCCAGTCGTTGCACCTGCCAGATTGTGGGAATACCGCGCTCCCTGGCGGCCTTTACGATCGGTTCCGCGTCACCGAAGGAAACGAACAGGGCCGCCGGATTGCGGTCGAGGATCCGATCCACGAGGGCCGGTTTTTTCAGAAGACTCCAGGTGATGACACCAAGACCGACCCGCTGGTCGCCGGCCGCATCGAAGGCAGCGTCGATCCAGTCCGGGTCGCCGTAACCGGCGCCGATAATACCGAAGCCACCGGCGCGGCTGACTTCAGCGGCCAGATGGCCGTCCGAAATCCTGTCCATCGGCGCCAGCACGACCGGATGGGAAACGGCAAAGCGGCGGGTAAAGGGCGTGTCGAGCAGGGGTTTCATGCAGACACGCTGCCATGAAAGTCATTTCAGGAAAAATGATTGAAGAAGGAATTTGATATCTCTAATTTGGATAGTATGGACATCGTGCTTTTGAAAACACTGATGGCAGTCGCCGAGACAGGCTCCTTTTCGGGGGCTGCCCAGGCGCTGAACTGCGTGCAGTCGAACGTCACCTCCCGTATTCGGCGTCTTGAGGAACAATTCGGCCAGAAGGTCTTCCAGCGCAGCAAGGCCGGGGCCCGGCTGACGGAATTCGGTGAACAGGTTCATGCGCGCGCGATCGTGCTTCTGCAACAATTTGCGGCGGCCGAGCGCGATCTTCTGGAAGCTGCCGGGGCAGGTGCGCCGCTCAGGCTCGGCTCCATGGAAACAACGGCAGCCGTTCGCCTGCCCGCTCTTCTCAAACGTCTGAGGGACAAAAGCACAGCACCGCTTTCCCTGACGACCGGCCCGACCGCAGACCTGCTGTCAAAGGTGTGGGATCAGAAGATCGATGCCGCCTTTGTCGCCGGGCCTGTCGACAAGGCCAGGTTTCAGGCGGTTCGCGCCTTCAGTGAACAGCTTGTCTGCGCCAGTGGTCCCGCCACTTCGGAGCAGGGCCCGCTGTTGGCCTTTCGCCATGGTTGCAGCTACAGGGCGGCGGCGCAGGCGTGGCTCGGCAGTATCGGCCAGAGCGACAGGGAAGTAACGGAAATGGGCACGCTGGAAGGAATTCTGGGCTGTGTGGAGGCCGGTCTCGGGTTCACGGTTGCTCCGGAAAGCGCTGTCCTGGGCTTTCGCAATGCCGACCGGTTGACGACGACCCCGCTCCCGCCGCCTTTTGGCGAAACCGTCACCTATCTTGTCTGGCGCGTCGACCGCAAACCGGTCGAGGCGCACAGGAAGCTGCTGGAAATCCTGGCAGAACGGGCCTGAGGCTTCAGGCCGTCAGACCACCCGCAAATCTGGCTGTATCTTGCCCGCCAGCGCCGAGCGCGGCGCGATGGCGTTCTGCAGGAGGTCGTTGAGATGTTCTTCCAGGTAGTCGACGATGGGCGATTGCGTTGTCGACTGGGTGTAGATCGCGAGCTGTGTTGCCGGAAGCTTCGGAAAACCATCCTGCTCCTTCAGGATCTTGAAGCCTTCCAGAATGGCTCCCGACGGCAGGCAGCAAAGGCCTGCGCCCGACAGAACGGCCACCTGGGCGGCGGCAACGCTGGTGGTGGTGATGCGCTCGTACCACTGCCGTCCTGCGCGGGCGAGCGAACCGAAGGAGATTTCCCGGAACGGGCAGGGCTCGGGAAACATGATCAATGGCAGCGGATCGGTTAGCGGGCAGTTGTCGCCAACCGCCCAGTGCAGCGGTTCCTCGAAAATCTCGACCGGCATCTGCTTGGTTGACGAGACGAGGGCTATTGCGAGGTTGATTTCGTTGTTGGACAGCATTTCGTGCAGTGTGGCGCTGTCGGCGACCGTCATCTCAAGTTTCACGTTGGGGTGAATGCGCACGAAATTGCAGAAGATCGATTGCAGCTGGCCGGTCGCATACCATTCTGGCAGGCCGACATGCACCGTGCCGGTCAGTTCCGGCGCAGACAGGCGCAACCTGGCTTCCTCGTGTGAGCGCAGGATTTCCGTGGCGTGTTGATAAAGGATACGCCCGGCGGGCGTGAGGTTCATTGTGCGCGCGCTGCGCTCGATCAGCGGTTTGCCGACCCGTTCCTCCAGACGCCGCAGCTGAGTGCTGACGCAGGGTTGTGTGCGGTTCAACCGAGATCCCGCATGTGTGACGTTGCCTGCTTCTGCAACAGCCACAAAGGCTTCCAGCAACTCGATATTAAAACGGCCTATGGTCATGTCCCTGCCTCCGTTTTAGCGCAAGACGACCTATGCGGTTTTCCGCCGGTCCAGCGCCACACAAGCATAACGTTCCATTATGGGGCGCTTCAATTATAAATTTAAGGGTCGGTAAAAAATCCCGTAATCCGAGAGTCTCTTTTGTCAAAACAGGTATCCGCCATGACTTTAGCGCTTTCCTATGGCCAGCCGGAGCATGGGCCAGATCACCAGACGACCGGCCCCCTTTCGCTGCAACAAAGAGTTCACAGGGCAATTGCCTGCCACACGGAATTCAGTCTCGATACGATCCTGACCCAGGACAACCGGGTGAAATACACAAACGAAGGCAGTTCGGAGACCGCAACCGGTCCTCTGGACGAGGTGTTTCAGCTGATGCGCCAGCTGAACGAGACCGGCATCGCATCGGACACGCTTGGCCGAATTCATGAAGACGGCAGGTCTTTTCGGGCGGCGCTGGAAGAAAGCTGCGGGCGGATTGCAACCGAGCTTGCAGGCGAGCGGCTGGTGTATGTCGAGCTGGGGCCGGAGCCGGTCAAGACCGGGTTCATTCTCAAGACACTGCAGGGCCTGGGCGTCATCATAGATCGTTATATCGCCGTCGACATCAACCCGATGTCGGCTGCGCCGATGCGGGCAGCCCTCGCGGCGATCCTGCCGGACACGCCACTTGAGTTTGTCACCGCGCCTTTCGAGGCCTGCCGCCTGGAAGACATGATCGAAGACGGTGCGCCGCCCGCACTCGTGACAATGCTCGGTTTTCAGGAAGGCAATGACGATCCGGCAGTGGTCAACGGCTGGCTGCGGGACATTACCCGGCCAGGAGACCTGCTGCTGTCCGAAAGCCAGCTCTACACCATCGAACAGACCGACAAGATCTCCGGTTTTTACGCCCACCCGGCCATGCAGCGGTTTTCGCGCATCGCGTTCGAACGAGCGGTGGACCGCAGTTTGCCGACGCTGAATCGCTTCTTTTTGCTGCCTGTCGTGTTCGAGGATGGCCAGAGTGCGCAAGTGGCCATTCTGGCCGAGGAATTCGCGCATTCAATCAGCGGAAGAAACTTGCATGTTTCCAACTTCTGCCTGAAACTCACGCGCGATCAGTATCGCTCGTACCGGCAGGAGGGTGGCCATTTCGAAATATTCGGCGAGAGCTACACGGATGACCAAACACTTCACTTCCAGCTCTCCCGCCGGGTTTGAGATGACCTTGGCACAGACCCGCGGTCTTACTGCCGCGGGCCTGGCCATCGTCGCTGTCACCTACGGACTGGCACGCTATTGTTTTGGCCTGTTCCTGCCGGAAATCCGTCAGGAATTCGCGCTGTCGCCGGAAACGGTCGGCCTGATCGCCGGTCTGTCCTATCTGGGCTATCTGGCGGCGACTTTCGTCGGTTCCTGGTTGTCGACGGTGTTCGAACCGCGCTTGCCGATCCTGCTCGGCGGCCTCGCCGCCACAACAGGCATGGCCATGATCGCCTTGGCACAGACACCGTTCATACTGGCGCTTGGCGTCTTCGTTGCAGGAGCAAGCCCGGGCCTTTCCTATCCGCCCTTTTCCGATGTCATCGTGCGTCATACGGAACTCAGCCGGCAGAACAGCGTCTATGCCTGGATCAACTCCGGCACCGGTTTCGGCGTTGCCTTTGCCGGGCCGCTGGCTCTCTTCGCCGGTGGTGACTGGCGGCTCGCCTGGCTGGTTTTCGCGGTTATCGCCTTCAGTGTAACGATCTGGAACGCAGCCACCTTGCCTAGGCGCAGTGTGCATCTGGAACATGCCCGGCCCAGGGTGTCCGTCTGGATCCTTATGGATCGGACAGCGCGCGGACTGTTTGTCGCGGCATTTCTTTTCGGCATCGTCACCGCCGTCTACTGGACCTATGCCGTCGAACTCCTGACCATGCTGACGGGCAATCCACGAGACGCAATCCTGTTCTGGATCGTGTTGGGCATTTCAGGCGTTACCGGCTGCTTCGCCGGTGGTCTTGTCGATCGCTGGGGTTTGCAGGCTGCCTATCGTGTCCTGGCGGTTCTGGTCGGGACCGCAATCGGCACTCTGCCCCTGCTGGTGGAAACAAGACTCGGGATCTACGTGTCAGCGGCCTGTTTCGGCGTCGGTTTCATCGTGATGACCGCCCTTTTCGGCATGTGGAGCATGAGGCTGTTCCGGCAGGCACCGTCCATCGGGTTCGGCTTTACCTTCTTCCTGATTTCCCTGGGGCAGGGGGTCGGGCCCGTGCTGAGCGGCTTTCTCATTCCGGTTGTCGGCCATTCGGCGCTTTTCTTCGCAGCCGGGCTTCTGTGCTGCGGCCTGGCGGGCTTTGCGGCCGGAAGGCAGGCCGAAGGGGTCAGACCATAACAGCGGGTTATGGTGGCCAACGCCCACATAACCGCTATGTGCTGGCCTTTCCCGGAAATTGCAAGCATGTTGGCAGCACGCTATGATTGATGAACAGAATGCGATTGGATCGATGATACTCACCGCCGCCAACACCGCCGGGGCCAAGCTCGACATGGAGCTGTGTCGGGCCCTCTATGAAAAAGACCCCGACCGACTCCTTGAGCTTGTGTCCGACTGGCTGGAAACCAACGGTTTGCAGCCGAGTGAAGACTTTAAGGTGCCCGCTTATCTCGATGCAGTTCTGACCCGTGCCAACTTCACTGTTGCCAGCGGAAGCAAGCTGCGCGTGCTGGTATCCTGACTAGGCAGACCCCGTCTGTTCCATATTTGTTCTTGCGTCTTTTATCGACATATGCTTCGTTGACCTGCATCTGTAAGTAGAGGTGAATATGGTCAGCCGGATCACGACGGTCGCGTTTCGGGGCATCGAGGCAGTTCCGGTAGACGTGCAGGTACATGTCGGGCCGGGCATGGTTGCCTTCACCATCGTCGGCCTCCCGGACAAGGCCGTTGCAGAAAGTCGGGAACGAGTTCGCGCGGCGCTTGCCGCTTCAGGCCTGGCCCTGCCGGCCAAACGCGTCACAGTCAATCTCGCCCCTGCCGACCTGCCCAAGGAAGGCTCGCATTACGATCTGCCGATCGCGCTGGGCGTTATGGCCGCCATCGGCGCCATACCGGCTGAATTTCTGGAAAGATACGTTGTTCTCGGCGAGCTTGGTCTCGACGGCACGCTTGCGCCTGTTGCCGGTGTCCTGCCGGCCGCCATGGGCGCCAACGGCATCGGCAAGGGCCTCATCTGCCCGGAAGCCAGCGGCGGCGAGGCCGCCTGGGCCGACGCAGACATGGACATTCTCGCACCTCGCTCGCTGATCCAGCTCGCCAATCACTTCAAGGGAACTCAGGTGCTCTCCCGGCCGGTGGCCCGGCTGCGCGGCAATGCCGGTGTGCTGCCGGACCTTGCCGAGGTCAAGGGACAGGAAAGCGCCAGACGGGCGCTGGAGATCGCCGCTGCCGGCGGGCACAACCTGCTGATGACCGGTCCTCCCGGCTCCGGCAAATCCATGCTGGCGCAGCGCCTGCCGTCCATCCTGCCGGCCCTGACCCCGCGCGAGCTTCTGGAAGTGTCCATGATCGCCTCGCTCGCGGGCGAGTTGGCCGAAGGCAAATTGACCGATCGACGTCCCTTCCGCGCGCCGCATCACTCCGCCTCCATGGCCGCCCTTGTCGGTGGCGGGATGCGCGCCCGGCCCGGTGAGGTCTCGCTCGCCCATAACGGAGTGTTATTCCTCGACGAGCTTCCCGAGTTCAATCCGCAGGTTCTCGACAGTCTGCGCCAGCCACTGGAATCGGGTGAAGCGGTAATTGCCCGCGCGAACCACCGGGTCACCTATCCGGCCCGCATCCAGCTTGTGGCGGCCATGAACCCCTGCCGCTGCGGCCATGCGGGCGAGCCGGGCCACCAGTGCCGCCGGGGCGAGCGCTGCGTCACCGACTATCAGGCCCGGGTGTCTGGACCGCTGCTTGACCGGATCGACGTCAGGATCGATGTTCCGGCCGTTACGGCGGCCGACCTGATCGGCCCTGCGGCCAGCGAACCGTCCGCCGTCGTGGCCGCTCGGGTCGCTGAAGCGCGCAGCATCCAGGCAGAACGCTTCCTGGAACTTGGCCTTGCCTGCCGCACAAATGCCCAGGCACCGGCATCGATTGTCGAAACCATGACACGGCCAGATGACAAGGGGCTCGCTTTCCTGCGCGATGTTGCCGAGCGTCTTGCCCTGAGCGCACGCGGATATCACCGCGTCCTCAAACTCGCCCGCACGCTGGCCGATCTGGACGGTGCGGATCAGGTTGGCCGCATTCACCTGGCGGAGGCCTTGAGTTACCGCGGCGAAGACATGTCCCGCAAGGCGGCGTGAAAGCGTTGATCGTGACACCGCGAGGGATTGTCTGACGCAATGACAGCAGACGTCATCATCATCGGCGGCGGTGTTGCCGGGCTGAGCGCGGCCTGTTTTCTGTCCGAGTTTGCGCAAGTGACGCTTCTGGAGCGCGAGCCGGCGCTGGCAACGCAGTCTTCTGCCCGCACGGCAGGGCAATTCACGGCCGGCATCTCCGCCAACATAATGCGCGCACTGGCCGCGGCAAGCCGTGCGTTCTTTCAGGCGCCGCCGCCGGGATTTTGCGAGCAGACGCTTGTCGCGCCCCGCGGCTGCCTGACGGTTGGGCGTGAGGAGCATCGGCCTGTTCTGGAGAAGCTGATGGCAAGGCTGCAGGAGGCCGGGTCGGACTGCCGGTTTGTTGACAGACAAGAGGCTTTGGCCCTGTTTCCGGCCCTCCGGCCGGAACGGGTTCATGCGGGAGTTTTCGAAGCGGATGCGATGGATATCGATGTCGATCTGCTGCTGCAATCCTATCGCAAGGCGGCGGCTGCCAATGGCGCTCGCTTCGTCTGCAAGGCGGAAGTCACTTCCATCCGGCGGATTGCCGACACATGGCAGGTGACGGTCGGAGACCGGACGGTGTCGGCGCCCGTTCTGGTCAATGCGGCCGGGGCCTGGGCGGACCGGATTGCGGATCTTGCCGGTGTCCAGACGCTTGGCCTCAAGGCCTTTCGCCGTTCGGCCTTCACGTTTCCGCTTCACCGTAAGGACGCCGGTGTCTGGCCACATGTCACGACGGCTGATTACACCTGGTACGTCCATCCGCAGCCGCACGGCTTCACGGCGTCACCGGCAGAGGCTGATCCGGTTTCTCCGGGAGAGGTTTATGCAGATGATCTTCGCCTTGCGGAGGCGATCCATCATATCGGCATCGACACCGAGCTGGCCGTGCCGCGTCCATCCGCAAGCTGGGCGGGACTGCGCACGTTTGCGCCTGACCGAAACCCAGTCTGCGGCGGATTTCCCGATCATCCGGGTTATTTTGTCAGCGCAGGCCAGGGCGGATGCGGGGTTCTGACATCCCCGGCGATGGGCAGGGCACTGGCGGCCCTCGTTGCCGGCCGGGACTTGCCGGGTGATCTGTCCGCCTGCGGTATCACTCAGGACCAGCTTGCACCCGGACGGTTCCTGCAGGCCTGAGCTTCTTCATTTGACAAAGACGGCAATTTCCAGGAAAAAATTCCTCAAGCCAGTCGGGGTTCGGCAAGCCAGATAACCTGTAATGCCGGAGATACCCCTTGCGTTTTCTGTCCAGCCTTTGTTTTTGCGCAGCCCTGTTGCCAACCTTGTTGCCCGGCGCCTTGTCCGCTGCCGAGATTACCCATGCCATGGGCACCACCGAGGTGCCGGACACTCCGCAGAAGATTGTCGTTCTCACCAACGAAGGCACCGAGGCAATGCTCATGCTGGGCAAGACGCCTGTTGGGGCTGCGTCATCCTGGTATGGCGATCCCTGGTACCCGCATCTGGGCGACCGGATGGCCGGAGTTGAAGTTGTCGGGACGGAGCTTGCGGTCAACCTGGAACGGCTGGCCATGCTCGAACCGGATCTGATCCTCGGCAGCAAGAAGCGGCACGAGGAAATCTATCCTCAGCTCTCCGCCATTGCGCCCACGGTGTTCGTGGTCAATGCCACGGATTTCAAGGACAACATGAAGCTCTATGCCAGCTCGGTCGGCATGGAAGCGGAAGGCGAAGCGCTCGTCAGTGCCTATGAGGCCGACGTTGCCCGGTTGCGCGCCGCCCTCGGCGAGAATGCCGGCGACACGGTTTCCGTCGTCCGTTTCGTGCCCGGCCAGCTTTACGTTTATCGCCATGACAGTTTCTCCGGTGTTGTGCTGAACGACATCGGTTTCAAGCGGCCCGAGGTACAGGCGCAGGACGGTCTGGCTCTTGCCGTCGGCAAGGAAAGCATCCCGAACATGGAAGCCGACCGGATGTTCTACCTGACATATGACACAGGCAATGGAGAGGGCACGGCCCTGGAGGGCGAGACGCTGAAAGACCCTCTCTGGGCCAATCTGGAAGTCGTCAAGGCGGGAAACGCCCACAAGGTCGATGACGGTGTCTGGGCAACGTCGCAGGGCATTCTTGCAGCCCGCGCAATGCTTCGGGACATCGCCCGGATCTACGGGACGGATGTCGACCTCAGTTCCAACTGAACTCCTGTGAGGCAACAGGGCCCGGATCAAAAGTTTTGACCCGGGCCACCTTGCCATCCCGAGCGTCTGGCACGGTGCAGAAATGATTGCCGGAACGAAGAAATACAACCCGGTGACCAAATCAGGTTGTATTTCAAAAGGATGCCGTCACACCACCGTGACGGACAACGGCCGGAAACCTTCCCTTCCCTGAAAATAAAAGCTAGCCTTACGTAAGGTAATTAAACGCATCGGCAGTTGAAGAGCCGGACCATGCGTTTGACCCACCAACGCGAAAGGGCGGGCTGAATGGCCTCGAGAGAACCGGCACGGCCGGGCAAATCGGAAACCGGTGGAGACGCGGGGCTGATCGACAGCATCGCCCGTACCAATGCCGAGGCCATTTGCACGGTTCCCGGTCTGGCGCGACGCCCACAGCACCCGAAACATCACGGCTGTGTCCGCGCCCGCTTCATTATCGGCGAAGTGCCGGAGGACTTGCGTCACGGTCTCTTCGCGTTGCCGGGCACATATGACGCCCTTGTCCGTTTTTCCAACGGCCGCCAACTGGATGACCGGAAGCGGGACGCCCACGGCATGGCCATCAAGGTGCTGGGCATCGACAGGGAGTGGCTGTCGGCTGAAAACCCGGACGGCAGGGTGCAGGACTTCATTCTCGTCGACCATGAAACCTTTTTCACCGGTGACCTCGGCGACTACGACGACATCAACACCCTGCTGCTGAAACGCGGTCTTGCCCGCTTGAAGCCCTTGTCCCGGCTTCTGTTCACGGGCTTCTATCTCTTCGGCAGGATCCGGGCCTTTGTCTCTCATCGTCCCGTGTCTCCGCTTGCAAGCCGATACTTCAGCACCACGCCTTATCGGCTTGGCGATCTTCTGGTGAAATATACCGCGACGCCAAGACCGGTGCCGGTGGATCCACCTGAGGTCCGGTCCGCACGCGATCAACTGGCCGTCGCGCTGAGGGAAACCCTGATCCGTTGCCCGGTCACTTTTGAATTCGGCGTCGATGTGCAGATAGATCCGGCCGCGCAGCCGATAGATGATCCGTCGATTACCTGGTCGACGGTGCCGGGCGCGCGTCACGAAAAGCTGGCGACGCTGGAAATCTTTCAGCAGGACGTCGATCAACACGCCCCACTGGCGGAGAACATCGCTTTTTCACCCTGGAACAGCCTGCCGGCGCACGAGCCCGTCGGCGCCATCAACCTTGCCCGGCGACAAGCCTACGAGAGTGCCGCTTGCAAGCGGCATGAAGTCAATGGCGTTGTTCCACCCGTCTTTGCCGGCATTCCGGAAAGCTACAAGATGCAACAACCCTCCGTATCGCCCAGAAACGACGGCATGCCGCTTTGGTTGGCGATTGTCGCCGTGCTGCTGCTGATCGCCTGCCTGGTCCTGGAAGGCAAGCGCCTCACCATCAAGCCGGGTCCGCCACAAACCTTTGACAATCCGGTCGCCGAATTCAAATACGGTTCCATCGGCGCCGAATGGGACGGTTTCCCCTATATGGTCTGGCGCGAATTGCCGGCAATTTTCAAGGACGAGCTGCCCGAAGGCTGGCGCACATTCGGCTTCATCGAGGAACCGGGACAGGAACTTCCGATCGGCTTCAGCATCCGGCGCGTCGGTGTGCCGAGGGTCGGCTTCAATTGCGCCACCTGCCACAGCGCGGAAGTCACCGCAGGCGGCAACACCATGTTGTTGCTGGGTGCACCTGCCGAAACGCTCGATATCCAGTCCTACATCCTGTTCCTTGGCTACGTTGCCGCAAGTGACAAGCTGACGGCGGATGCGGTGATCGAAAGCGCCGCGCAGGCCGGCAGACCTCTGGGGCCAATCGACCGTCTGCTGGTGCGCACCATTCTTGTACCCGGCATCAAGGACCAGGCCGATGGACTGGCGACCGCTTTCAGCTGGATGAAGGTGAAACCGCAGCATGGCCCCGGGCGCACGGACGCGGGCAACAACTGGCGCGCGCGCTGGGGCTATGGCCCGGAAAAGGACGAGGCTGTCGGAACGGTCGACTTTCCCTCGGTCTGGAACCAGGGCATCCGCGAGGGGGGCTGGTTCCACTGGGACGGCAACAACAATTCGCTGATCGAGCGCAACTATTCCGCCGCCCTTGCCGGCGGCGCCAAGGAATGGCTGCTGCAACGCGGGCTGATCGATGCCCAGGCGGAATGGCTGCGGGACCTGCCGCCGCCCGCCTACCCCTTGCCAGTCAATGCTGACATGGCAGCAGACGGCGCTGCGATATACGAAAGGGAAGGCTGCGGCACGTGTCATGACCCAGGAGGCGAGAGCTTCGGGCAGGTCACGCCGCTTTCGGACCTTCAGACAGACCCGGCACGATCTGACCTCTTCGACGAAGCCTTCGTCAGCCGCTTCGGCGATGTCGGCAAGGGGTACACCTGGCGGTTCTCGCACTACCGGGCAACGGACGGCTATGCCAACACGCCGCTGGACGCCATCTGGGCACGCGGGCCCTATCTCCACAATGGTTCCGTGCCGACGCTTCGGGCGCTTTTGTCACTGCCGGAAGACCGTCCGGCGACCTTCTATCGCGGCTGCACGGATTTCGATCCGGTGGACGTCGGCTTTGCCTGCGAAAGTGGCTTCCTGTTCGACACGCAGCTGACCGGCAACGGCAATGGTGGACATCTTTACGGCACCGGTCTTCCGGACGGCGAGAAATCCGCACTGATCGAATATCTCAAATCCAAGCAATATGCGGGGCGGTCATGAGGCTTAGCGCATCCTTCAAGGGAACGTTTCTCGACATCATCTGTCTGCTTGTCGGGACGATCATGGCCTATCGCGGCGTCGAGGAATTCTTCCGCTACGATTTCGATCCGATACACATGGTCCTCGGGCTGGCGCTGGGGGCCGGCGCCTATGCCAACTGGCTCATGTTCCGGCGGCTGCGCATCGGTTACTGGATCTTCATCGGCGGCAATGTGGTCGTCGCCTTTGTGTTCATATTCGTGCTGCAGGATGTCTGGCACCACCACGTCTGGCCGCATATCCTCTATGCCCTGGTGTTCGTGCCGTTTCTGGATCAGCTCGGCGTCCGTTCCGAGAGGGACGTTCTGCGGGATCCGCCGGTGCACAAGCGGATCCTCGGTTTCATCGGCGGCCAGGCACTGAAACTGGCCGAGGCCTTTCCCGCCCTCGTCCGGCTGGTCAAACGTTGCGGTCCGCTCAGCCGGGTGATCAACCGTCTTGTCATCAACGGCATCTCGAACGCGCCTCCCGGCCGTCCGCTTCCGCTCTCCCTCTGGACGCCGCATGACCCGGAAACGCATCTGGAAATGGTTGCGGGCCCAAAGGATCCGGAAAAGACCACCAGCACCTTCGCCAGCTGGCCGGGTCTGGTTGACCGCCGCTACACCGGCCGGCACCTGCCACCCGTCGATCAGGATTTTGTCGATGCCCTGCCGGAAGTGCCGAGGGTGGCGGAACTTTACCGGCGCAAGGCGATGGTCGAGAGCGACACCAGCACGCTGTTCTGCTTCTTTGCCCAGTGGTTCACCGACAGTTTCCTGCGCACTCATCCGCTGAACAAGCGGCTGAACACCTCGAACCACGAAATCGATCTTTGCCAGATCTATGGTCTTGGCGAGGAAACCACCTCGTTTTTACGGGAAGGCGCTTTTCTGAAGTCCCGGCAGACGTCCGTCGGCGAGCTGCCGCCGCTGCTCGCGGGCCCGGATCTGGCAGTCAAAGCCGAGTTTGCCGGCATTCATTTCATGCCCATGTGGGCAACGACCTTCCTGGGGGCCGATCCGGAATGGGGCGCGGCGAAAAAACTTCGGGAACTCCTGGCCGGTATCGGGGATTGGGCCGTCACGCCGGAGCGCTGGAAATGCCACTATGCGGCCGGCCTGGAACGGGCCAATTCCACGATCCTCTACAGCGCGCTCAACACGATCTTCCTGCGCGAGCACAATCGTCTCGCGCGTGAGATCGGCAAACGGAACCCGCACTTCGGTCCCGACCGCGTCTTCGAAACGGCCCGCAACATCAACATCGTCAAGCTGCTCAAGGTCATCATCGAGGACTATATCAACCACCTTGCCAATTCGCCGTTCAAGATCTTCGTGGAGCCTGGCGATGCGGACAAGCGCCTGTGGTACCGCACCAACCGGATCTCGCTGGAATTCGATCTGCTTTACCGCTGGCATGCCATGGTTCCGGATCGGTTCCTGTTCCAGGGCGAGGTACTGGAAAACGAGAATTTCCGTTTCAACAACACGATCATCGAAAAACACGGCGTCGAGGCGGTCATCGATGCGGCGGCGAGCCAGCGGGCAGGCAAGCTGACCCTTCACAACACCCCGTTCTTCCTGCAAGGCGCGGAAGAGCGCACGCTGGCGTTTGCCCGCAGGTTCCGGCTCGCCCCCTTCAACGCCTACCGCGCCTCCTGGAAGCTGCGTCCGTACGACAGTTTCCTGGAACTGACCGGAGGCGACGCCGGTCTGGCGGGAGAGCTGGAAGCACTCTATCCCGACTGGAACGGCGTGCGCGGCATCGACCGGGTCGATCTTCCCATCGGACTGCTGGCAGAAGACCAGATGCGGGCGCGCCCCCTGCCGCCCCTGCTTCTGGCCATGGTCGGGTCCGACGCCTTCTCCCAGGCACTCACCAACCCGCTTCTGGCAAAGAATATCTTCGGTCCGGAGGTCTTCACCGAGTATGGCATGACGGAAATCGAGGCGACGTCCACCTTCCAAAACATTGTCGATCTCAACGTTGCCGCCAACGCCAGAAGGCCGAATGCGAATTTCACCATCAACAAGGACACGCTTCTGACCTGGCCAGGCTGATATTCCTGGCCGGGCTTCCCCGCTGCACAGGCTTTACGAACGCAGAATTGCGCCGGCAAAATTTGCAAAGCCTGCCCGAAAGGCTATCGTGAAGTGCTGTGTCAAGGGAGGATGACATGCGCGACCTTGAACATGTGAGTGAAATCGACCGCGTATTGAAGGGGTACGAGACCGGCAGGGATGGGCTGGTGTCGGAAAGCTGGCGGCGCTGTGTCCAGACGTACGGCATGGATCCGGCGCGTCCGGAACCGGCACATATCGTCACCGAGCAGCAACTGCGCGAACATCAGGAGCAGTCCGAGCGGTTGATCGCGACGGCTCGTTCCGGCCTGCGCACCCTGTTCAAGCAGGTGGCCGGGCACAACTACGTGCTGCTGCTGGCCGATGCCAAGGGTGTGTGCGTCGACTTCTTCGGCGATCCGCGGTTCGAGGACGATCTCAGGCAGGCGGGCCTTTATCTCGGGTCCGACTGGTCCGAGGATCTTGCGGGAACCTGCGGTGTCGGCTCCTGCATCGTGACGGGGGAAGCCGTCACGATCCACCAGAGCGATCACTTCGGGCTGTCGCATACACCGCTGTCCTGTACGGCGGCCCCCATCTACGACACCTGCGGCAAGCTGGCGGCGGTTCTGGATATTTCCCTCCTGCGCTCCCCAAGCCCGAAATCGAGCCAGAACCTCGCGATGAACCTGGTGAAGGCTTCCACTCGCCGGGTCGAGATGGCCAACCTGATGGCGACCACGCGCAAGGAATGGGTCTTGCGCTTCTCGACATCGCCGGAGTTTCTGGAAGTCGATCCGGAAGCCGCCATCGCCCTGGACGACAGCGGGCGGATAACGGGAATGACGCACGGCGCGCTCGCGTGTCTGGCCCCGACCGGCTCCACAGACCTCATGGGAAGCCGGATCGACATGTACCTGGACCTGGATGTCGACGATCTGCCGTCCCTGATGCGAGGCCGCCCGGCGGAAGATCGGGTTCTGCGCCGGCGCGACGGTGGTGGGTTATACGGTCATGCCATCGCTCCGCAAGCCGCTCGCATGGCACGCAGCCCCGTTTCCGGGACCTTGCCCACGCCGCTACGCGGCATCTGCGGGCAGGATGCGACGCTGTCGCAGGTGGTGTCGAAAGTTGCCCGGCTTGCACCAACGCAGGTTCCGATCCTGCTGTCTGGCGAAACCGGAACGGGCAAGGAATATCTGGCAAGAGCCATCCATGTTCTGGGTCCTGCCGACCGGTCGTTCCATACGCTCTGCTGTTCCGCTCTGAAACCGGAAAAGGTTGGCGCCTTGTCTGACGCTGCAGCCGGAACGCTGTTCCTGCGCGGGATCGAAGATCTTGACATGGTGGGCCAGGCTGCCTTGCTTGCCTTGCTGGAACACCGAAGTGATCTTCGCGTGGTCGCCACCACGCGGCAGGATCCGGCAGGTTCCACAAGCATCCGCGCATTGCGACCGGAACTCTATTTCAGGCTTGCCGGGTCTCTCATCCGGATCCCGCCGCTCCGGCATCGCCAGGATTTCGACTGGCTGGTCGATCGCCTGTTGCGACGCTCTCCGCGGGACCTGCGCCTGTCACCTTCGGCACGCGCCGAACTCAGCGGCCGGCATTGGCCGGGCAACATCCGTGAACTCGCGACCTTGCTGGATGTCGCGACAGCGCTTGCAGAAACCGATGTGATCGACCTTACCGATCTGCCGCAGGCCTCTCTGTCCAGACGCGTCGAAACCGACCCGAAACAGGATCTGGAAGCACTTCTGGACGCCTGTGGCTGGAACATGTCCCAGGTCGCCCGAAGGCTTGGCGTCAATCGGTCGACGGTGCTCCGGCGGATGCGCTCTCTCGGCCTGGAGCCACACCCCAAGCCGCGTGCATGACTATCTGTTGCGTCCTGTTGCGTGCGCAACAGCAAACGGAGTTTCTGCCCCTTAACGTCATCAATTGACGGGCGTTCCATGGAAAAATGCAGGGGCGCTCTGCATTGTTTCCTCCATAAACAGGGAGGAACTGGAATGCTCGACAAACCATTGGTTCACGAGACCGAGACTTTTCTCAACACTTTCGGCAAGGCGCTGGAAGACGGCAAGATCGACGCTGCAACGGACATGTTCCTGGACGATTGCTACTGGCGGGACCTGATTGCCTTTACCTGGAACATCAAGACCGTCGAGGGCAAGGACCAGGTCCGCGACATGCTGGAAAAGCAACTGGCCTCCACCGGACCGAGCAACTGGCGCATCGCGGAAGGCGAAATACCGACGAAAGAGGGCGATGTCGTCACGGCCTGGATTCAGTTCGATACCGAACGGGCCCGCTGCTTCGGCCTGATCCGGCTGAAAGGCGGCAAGATCTGGACCCTGCTGACAACCATGGCCGAGCTGAAGGGCCATGAGGAGCCGAAGGGCTTCAACCGGCCGCTGGGGGCCAAGCACGGCGCCAGCAAGCACCGCACCAGCTGGAAGGAGGAGCGCGAGCGTGAACTGGCGGACCTCGGTTACAAGACCCAGCCCTATTGCCTGATCATCGGTGGCGGCCAGGGCGGCATCGCGCTCGGCGCGCGCCTGAGGCAGCTTGGTGTGCCCACCATCATCGTGGAAAAGAATGACCGGCCCGGCGACAGCTGGCGCAACCGCTACAAGTCCCTCTGCCTGCACGATCCCGTCTGGTACGACCACCTGCCCTACATCAAGTTTCCGGAAAACTGGCCCATCTTCAGCCCCAAGGACAAGATTGGCGACTGGCTGGAAATGTACACCAAGGTCATGGAACTGAACTACTGGACCCGGACCGTTGCCAAATCCGCAACTTACGACGAAGCAAAGAAGGAATGGACAGTCGTCGTGGATCGTGACGGCGAGGAAGTGGTTCTGAAACCGAAACAACTGGTCATGGCAACCGGCATGTCGGGCAAGGCGAACGTTCCGAAATTTCCCGGCATGGATACCTTCAAGGGCGACCAGCATCATTCGTCCAGACATCCGGGGCCGGATCAGTATCGCGGCAAGAAGGCGGTCGTGGTCGGCTCCAACAATTCGGCGCACGATATCTGCGCGGCGCTTTGGGAAAATGATGTCGATGTGACCATGGTGCAGCGGTCCTCCACCCATATCGTGCGCTCCGACACCCTGATGGACGTAGGCCTCGGCGCGCTTTACTCGGAAGAGGCGGTCCGGTCCGGCGTGACGACGGAAAAGGCGGACCTGATCTTCGCCTCACTGCCCTACCGGATCCTGCACGAGTTCCAGATCCCCGCCTATGCGGAGATGAAGAAGCGGGACGCGGACTTCTACGAAGGGCTGGAGAAAGCCGGATTCTGGCTGGACTGGGGCGACGACGAAAGCGGCCTTTTCCTGAAATACCTGCGCAGGGGCTCCGGCTACTACATTGATATCGGCGCCAGCCAGCTCATCATCGACGGCGAGATCAAGCTGAAGCGTGGCCAGGTCACCGAGATCGTGGAAGACGGTGTCATCCTGGACGATGGCGCGAAGCTGGAAGCGGACGTGATCGTCTATGCCACCGGCTACGGTTCCATGAACGGCTGGGTTGCCGACCTGATGGGCCAGGACATGGCCGACAGGGTTGGTAAGGTCTGGGGCCTTGGTTCCGACACCACCAAGGACCCGGGTCCCTGGGAAGGCGAACAGCGGAACATGTGGAAACCGACCCAGCAGGAAGCGCTCTGGTTCCATGGTGGCAACCTGCACCAGTCGCGCCATTACTCCCAGTATCTGGCGCTACAGCTGAAAGCGCGGATGGAAGGCCTGCCGACCCCGGTCTACGGCCTTCAGCAGGTGCATCACCTGTCCTAACCGGAAACGCGGACAGGACCTGACCAAATGGAAGAGCCGGGGGAAATGTCCGCCGGCTCTTTCCTTTTTCACGACACCTTCACCCACACCCTCACCATCGTCATCCCGGACGTAGCGCAGCGAAGATCCGGGACCGGGGAACCACCAACGCGTGGCTGCAACAGGTTAGCGTCCATATCGAAACGTTCGTGCCTCCCCGATCCCGGCTCGCGCTTCGCTTGGCCGGGAAGACGACGTGAGGTTGGTGACAGAATTGCTTGGAAAGCGGCCTACCATTTCACGAGTGCGGAGAGGCCCTGGAACAGCGTCTCCCTACCCCACCGAAGGCTTGAACCTTTCCCGCCCCGAGACGAACCGGTCTCAGCGCGTATCAGAGCTACGGCAACGCCGCAAAAGAACAACGTCAAAATCACTTTTACCGCACCGGTTTGGCGCCTATTGTGCGAAAAAACCACAGCAATTCCCGTCAGGATACGGTCCATGAGCAGGTTCTGGAGCCCCATAGTCAGCAAGCTGGTGCCCTATACGCCGGGTGAGCAGCCAAAGGACCGCAGCTTCATCAAGCTGAACACGAACGAGCATCCCTATGGCCCGTCGCCCATCGCGCTCGGGGCAATCCGCGCAGCTACCGAAGACAGCCTGAGGCTCTACCCCGATCCGGCAGCCGGTGCGTTGCGGGCAACGATCGGGGCAAGCTTCGGTCTGGGTGTGGATCACGTTTTTGCGGGCAACGGCTCGGACGAAATCCTGGCCCATGCCTTTCACGGCTTTTTCAGTGGCAAGGACAAGCTGCTGTTCCCCGATATCACCTACAGCTTCTACAAGACCTATTGCGAGCTTTACGGCATTTCGCACCGTTCTGTGCCACTCGATGATGATTTCCGGATTGATCCGGCCAGTCTTGGTGGGCCGTGTGGTGGCATCGTGCTTGCCAATCCGAACGCCCCGACCGGCATTGCGCTTGATCTTGCGGCGGTGCGAAGCGTTCTTGAGCAAAACCCGGATGTGGTGGTGCTGGTCGACGAAGCCTATGTCGATTTCGGCGCGGAGAGCGCCGCTCGTCTGGTTCCCGAGTTCGACAATCTTCTGGTGGTACAGACCTTTTCCAAGTCGCGCGGCCTGGCGGGCCTGCGTGTCGGATTTGCTCTTGGTCAGCCGCACCTGATCGAGGGGCTGCAGCGGATCAAGGACAGTTTTAATTCCTACCCTCTCGACCGCCTGGCACTCGCGGGAGCAGAAGCCTCCTGGCAGGACACCGCCTGGTTCGAGGAGACCCGGCGACTTGTGATCACGGAACGGCATCGGATGGCGGAAGGCCTGCGCTCTCTCGGGTTCAACGTGCTGCCGTCGGCAGCCAATTTCCTGTTCGTCTCGCATGAAACAAGGGCAGCACGGGATCTTCTGACAGGCCTCAGGGATGAAGGCATTCTGGTGCGCCACTTCAACAAGGATCGCATCGACAACTGGCTGCGCATTTCCATTGGAACGGAAGAGGAGGGCGAGGCCTTGCTGAAGGTGATGGCAGGACTTGTCGCTGGCTAACCTCTTCCATTCTCGCCGTTTCTTGCAAAACCACGAGGACGAACCCATGTCTCGAACATCGGTTCAAAAGGGAGACAATGCATGCTGGTCACCACCACCAACACCATTCAGGGCAAGGATCTGGACTACAAGGGTCTTGTGACGGGCGAGGCGATCCTTGGCGCGAATATCTTCAAGGATTTCTTTGCCGGCATCCGTGACATTGTCGGCGGCCGCTCCGGTGCGTACGAGGAAGAGCTTGGCAAGGCGCGCAAGATCGCCATCGACGAAATGTGCCAGCAGGCCCAGGCAATGGGCGCCAATGCGGTGATCGGCGTCGATCTCGATTACGAAACCGTAGGCCAGAACGGCTCCATGCTGATGGTCAGCGCCACAGGGACCGCGGTCTTCATCCGCTGATCCTGCCATGTCATCCGACCTTTTCATTTCTCCCGGCTTCCCGGAAGACCAGCGGCTGGTTGCCGCCCGCCTGTTCTGGCAGGCCTTTTCCGGCAAGCTCGGCAAGGTACTGGCCCCGGAAGAAAAAGCGCTTCGACTTGTCGAGCGCATCCTCAACCCGGATTTTGCCATCAGCGCTATCGACCGGGAGGGACGGCTGCTAGGCCTTGCCGGTTACAAGACCCGGGACGGAGCTCTTGTCGGCGGCAGCCTCGCCGACATGACGGCGGTTTACGGCGCGTTCGGCGGCCTCTGGCGCGGACTTCTACTGGAAGTTCTGGAACGCAGGATCGAGCCGGACTGCCTGCTGATGGATGGCATCTTTGTAGCCGAAAGCGCCCGCGGCCGCGGCATCGGCGGCACCTTGCTGAAAGCCATTGGCGAAGAAGCACGCCAGCGCTCGCTCACCCGTGTGCGGCTGGATGTGATCGACACGAACCCAAGGGCAAAAGCTCTTTACGAGCGCTCGGGGTTCAAGGCCGTGGGGGAAGAAAAGACCGGGTTTCTCGAGCTTCTGTTCGGCTTTTCCTCCGCGACACGTATGGAAAAGCAGGTTTAGGGAGTTCAGCCAGGTTCAGAGCCAGTAGTTTTTTTGGTTGCCTCAACCCCGCCCTTTCCCCTCTTCCGCAATGATGCTCTAGTTGGCCCGTCCCCAACAGGAGCCTTTGAATGTCCTCACACGGTTATGAAAGCGGGCGGTTGAACCTGCCCTTTGTCGGCATCTGCACCTTCGGCAAGTTTCCCTATCAGCCGGATTGGGACGCCATTGATGCGGATGTTGCCGTCATGGGGGCGCCGTTCGACTTCGGCACCCAGTGGCGTTCGGGCGCGCGTATGGGGCCGCGTGCGATCCGGGAGGCCTCGACGCTGTTTTCCTTCGGCCATGCGGGCGCTTATGATTTCGAGGACGACATCACCTACCTGCCGGCGGAAACCACCCGCATTGTCGATCTGGGTGATGCCGATATCGTCCATACGGACACGATTGAAAGCCACAGACGCATCGAATTCGGCGTACGCAAGATCCTTAAGGCCGGTGCCTTGCCGGTGGTGCTGGGCGGCGATCATTCGGTCAACATTCCCTGCATCAACGCCTTTGATGGCGAAGACCCGATCCACGTCGTCCAGATCGATGCGCATCTGGATTTCGTCGACGAACGTCATGGCGTTCGCTACGGCCATGGCAACCCGATGCGCCGCGCGGCGGAAAAGCCTTATGTCACCGGCCTGACGCAGATCGGCATTCGCAACGTCTCCTCCACCTCGCGCGATGGCTACGAGGACGCCCGCAGGATGGGCTCCGACATCCTGTCCGTGCGGCAGGCCCGCAAGCTCGGCACCGAGGCGCTTCTGGCCCGGATACCGGCCGGCAAGCGCTATTACCTGACGCTCGATATCGATGCTTTCGATCCGTCCATCGCACCGGGCACGGGCACGCCGAGCCACGGCGGATTTCTTTATTATGAAGTGCTGGAGCTGCTCGACGGTCTGGCAAGACAGGGCGACATCGTCGGCATCGATCTGGTGGAAGTTGCGCCGGACTATGACCCGACCGGTTCCACAAGCACCCTTGCGGCACAGGTTCTCATGAACACCATCGGCAGGGTTCTGCATCACCGCAAGACATGAAAAACCCCGCCGGCCGGAGTGAACCGGCCGACGGGGTGAAATTTCGCGACTGGATGCTCAGAGGCCGTCGAACAGAGCGGTGGAAAGATACCGTTCTGCGAAGGACGGAATGATCACCACGATGTTCTTGCCTTCCATGCCTTCGCGCTGACCGACGCGGATGGCAGCGGTGAGCGCGGCGCCGGAAGAAATGCCCACCGGCAGGCCTTCGGTCTTTGCCACTTCCCGGGCCATGGCGAAGGCATCTTCGTTGGCGACGGTCTGGACTTCATCGTAGACGGAGGTGTCGAGCACGCCCGGCACGAAACCGGCACCAATGCCCTGGATCTTGTGCGGACCGGGCTGGCCGCCGGAAAGCACGGGGCTGTCGGCCGGTTCGACGGCAACGACATGAAGGCCCGGTTTGCGATCCTTCAGCACCTGGGAAACGCCGGTGATGGTGCCGCCGGTGCCGATGCCGGAGACGAACACGTCAACGCCGCCTTCGGTATCGTTCCAGATTTCTTCCGCGGTGGTGTTGCGGTGGACTTCAGGGTTGGCGGCGTTTTCGAACTGCTGCGGCATCACCGCACCGTCGATTTCGCTGATCAGTTCCTCGGCACGGGCGATTGCGCCCTTCATGCCTTTTGGCCCTTCGGTCAATTCCAGCTCGGCGCCCAGGATCTTGAACATCTTGCGGCGTTCCACCGACATGGTCTCCGGCATTACAAGTATAAGCCGGTAGCCCTTGGCGGCAGCGACAAATGCCAGCGCGATGCCTGTGTTGCCGGAGGTCGGCTCGACGAGTGTGGTCTTGCCCGGAACGATCTGGCCGGCCTGCTCCATCGCCTCGATCATCGCAACGCCGATCCGGTCCTTGACACTGGAAATCGGGTTGAAGAACTCAAGCTTTGCCAGGAGGTTGCCCTTGACACCGTGCGCCTTGGCCAGCCGGTCCAGCCGGACGATCGGTGTATCGCCGATGGTCTCGGTGATGGAGGAATAGATTTTTCCGCGACCACTGGTCTTGATCGTCATGGCAGGTCTCCCAAGTTGGCCGGATCTTCTTCCGCCGGCATCGTTCGACTATCGGAGCGATAAGATAGTACGGGTTTCGGCAAGTTATAAGGGGCCGAAAGCACCTTTGCGATCCTGCGGGTAAAACCTTTTTCCAGAAAAGCTTCAGGTCTTGGAAAAGAGCAGGTCCGGCAGATCCGCCATTGCCTCGAACAGGACGGCCCCGGCGCCCTGCATGGCCTCGCGGTCGCAAGCGGGATCCTCGACAAAGGCATAGACGCCCATGCCCGCTGCCCGGGCTGCCAGAACGCCGGGCAGGCTGTCCTCGATTACCGTACAGTTTTCCGGGGCATGGCCCATGGTACGTGCTGCCAGCAGGAACACATCCGGCGCGGGCTTGCCACGCTCACAGTCCTGTGCGGAAAACAGCCGGCCTTCCAGCCGGGGCAGCAGACCGGAACTGCCGAGCGTTGTGCGCATCTTTTCATATTTGCCGGAAGACCCGACGCAATAAGCGACGTCGCGCCGGTCGAGTTCGTCCAGCACGCCGGCCACGCCTTCGATCGCCGGAACACCCGCCTTGAAGCTCTCCAGATCGCGCAGCCGAACCTGGTCCGGCCAGTCGGCGGGCAGTACCTGACCTGTCAGCTCTTCGATCATGGACTGGACGTCTTCCAGTGTCCGTCCCATGAACCTGCGCTGACAATCCGGCCCGGTCATCGGAACGCCAAGCTCGCTGATGATCGCGGCCATGTTGGCGTTGGCCATGCGTTCCGTATCGACCAGAACGCCGTCGCAATCGAATATGATCAGCTCGGACATCACGCGCGGCCAGTCGAACCGAAACCGCCGGACCCGCGCTCGGTCTCCGAGAGGACCTCGACTTCGACAATGTCCGCCTGCAGAACAGGTGCAATCACCATCTGGGCGATCCGGTCTCCCCGTGAAATCTCGAAGGGGTCGTCACCGAGATTGATCAGGATCACCTTCACCTCGCCGCGGTAGTCGGCATCAATGGTGCCCGGCGTGTTCAAGACGGTGACGCCATGTTTGGCGGCAAGGCCTGACCGGGGGCGAACCTGAGCCTCGAAACCCGCGGGTAGAGCCATTGCAAGACCAGTTGGCACCAGGGCGCGGGCACCAGGTGCAAGGGTTATCTTGCCGTCAACGGCTGCCAGAAGGTCAAGTCCGGCGGCCAGCACCGACTGATAGGCGGGCAGTGGCAGATCGCGACCGTGTTCCAGTCGCTTCAGTTCCAGGGTAACAGGCATTCAAAGTGTCCGGCAGTGAGCGTTGCTGGCGAGTGACGATATTCGCCGGTCCGTGTCAAGGCTGGCGGACATTCACGAAACTTCGCATGAAAATCAGATATCTACTTGAAGTCGTAATCTTCACCTGAAACACTCTGACGCATCGTAACGTGCCAGCGATTGGGAGATTGGCAACATGAGACGATTGATTTTTGCATTTACCACCGGGTTGATGCTGGTCGCTGCACCGGCTGCCTTCGCCCAGACCGTCGGCTATGCCGACGCCATCAAGATCCTGGCCGCCAGCTGTGGCAAGGACATCGAATCCTATTGCAAGTCCGCGACACTGGCCAACAACGGCATCACTCAGTGTCTTGAACAGAATCAGTCCAAGGTTTCGGAAAAGTGCAACGCCGACCGTCTGGTCGTGACTTCGCTCATTCAGGCACGGCTGGCGGCCCAGGCGGAAGCGCCCAAACTGTGCCAGCGCGATGCCGCGCAATATTGCAAGGGCGTCAAGGCCGGTGCGGGCCATCTTCTGCGCTGCCTGCTGAAGGCCCAGCCTTCCGTCAGCGAAAAATGCAACACGGCCATTGACCTGGCCGGCTACCGCTAACTCGGCACCGGGAGATTTTTCATGAACAAGATACTTCTGGCCGGTTTGTCGGCCGCCTTTCTCGCCGTGTCCGCTTCGGGCCTTGCAGCCCAGACCAAGCTGAGCCGCAACGAGATCATCAACTCCCTGCAGGGGGCCCAGCAAAAGGTCGATCTTACGGCCGATGAACTGCAGAAGGCAGCGCTGGAAAATATCCAGAAATATCCGGGTGCAAATGCTCCCAACACCTTGCCGCTTGCCGACAAGCTGGCCTCTCTGCGCCAGTTCAACGTGGAAATCACGTTCGATTTCGACAGCGCGCGCATTCGCCCGGAATCCTATGAAACCGTTGGCCTGATCGCGGATGCCCTGCACACGCCTTATCTGCAGGGGCAGACTTTCTTCATCGTCGGTCACACGGATGCAAAGGGTGCACGCGAATATAACCTGGAACTTTCGCTGAAACGGGCGCAGGCGGTGCGTGAAGCACTGGTGACCACATTCCGTGTACCGGGCGACTATCTCTTCGCTGTGGGCCTGGGTGAGGAACAGCTGCGCGATCCGTCCAAGCCGGATGCCGCCATCAACCGGCGCGTTCAGCTGATCAACCTGGGTTACAGGTAACGGCCGCTCGGGCGGGTTTGGGCCAGGCGTTCTGAAGCCCGCCTGATACCGGCAAGCAAGGACACATACCGCTCCCGTAAACGGAAGCGGTATGACTGAACAGTGGAAATCGAAGGCAGGGATTGTTCACATGTGTCGAACGAGCCTTCTTCCCTTTCTGGTCTAATCCTTCCGGCCGAATAGCTTATCTTCTCGGGTAGAAACAATTCTCCCGAGGAGTGGTCCCATGTCGGCTACACCAAACCGTATTTCGCCCGTCTTTTTTGCTCACGGTGCGCCAACCCTGGCACTTGAAGACACCGCTGCCAGCCGGTTCCTGAAGAGTTTTGCCGCAAGCCAGCCACGCCCCAAGGCAATCCTGATCCTGTCCGCGCATTGGGAAACAGACGGTTTGAAACTGTCGGCACCGGGACCGCTGCGGACCTATCATGACTTCCGCGGTTTCCCGCGCCCGCTCTACGAGATCTCCTATCCCGCAAAGGCCGATGTGGATCACGTCGACGAAGCGGCACGCCTCCTGGAAGCTGCCGGCCACGATGTGGAACTCGACAGTCACTGGGGGCTTGATCACGGGGCCTGGGTGCCGCTGTCGCTTGCCTATCCGGATGCCGACATTCCGGTCGTGGCGATGTCTCTGCCGCACGGCAGCACGCCTGCATCCGTCTATGCCCTTGGCCAGGCGCTGGCACCTCTCAAGGACAAGGGCGTGTTGCTGGCAGGGTCCGGCAGCACCACGCACAACCTGCGTGAATTCGGGCCGCAAGGCTCGCCAACGCCTGTGTGGGCGTCTGATTTCGACCGCTGGCTGGACGATGGCCTCAAGTCCGGATCGATCGGATATTTCGACGATATCCAGAGCGCTCCGAACTTTCGCCGCAACCACCCGACGGACGAGCACCTTCTGCCGCTGTTCTTCGCCTTTGGCGCAGGCGGAACGGATGCAAAGGCCCAGCTTCTCCATAGAAGCTACGAGTACGGCTCCATCAGCATGAGCTACTTCCGCTTCGCAGCCTGACCAGCCCCATCGACCGCCCCTGCTCCGGCAGGGGCGCAGGCTTGCAGAACGGTTTCGGTGAAAAAAGGCAGAAAGCTGCCGGTCAGAAGCTCGAGCCCTTCATCGCGTACGTTTGTGAAACTGTTTGGCTCGGCTCAGTCCGAGCCGAGCGCCTCGGCTGCGCGGGCGATGATCCTGCGGGCTACCTCACCCTTGTCCATTTCCGGCCAGTCTTCGACGCCGTCACGGCTGACGACGCGAATGGTGTTGGCGTCGCCGCCCATGATGCCTGTCTGCGGACTGACGTCGTTCGCGATGATCCAGTCGGCCTTCTTGCGTTCCAGCTTGCCACGGGCATTGTCGATCAGGTTTTGCGTCTCGGCGGCAAAGCCGATCAGCAACTTTGGTCTCAGGTCCGGATGATGACCGACAGTCGCCAGAATGTCCGGGTTTTCCGTCAGCTCCAGCGCGGGCGGTTTGCCGGTCCCATCCTTCTTGATCTTCTGGGCACCCTCGCTCGCGACACGCCAGTCGGCGACGGCGGCGGCCATGATGGCGATATCCGCCGGCAGATTGCCTTCCACCGCCTTTAGCATCGCGGAAGCGGACTCCACGTGGATGACATGGATATTGGCCGGATCCGGCAGTGTTACCGGGCCGGATACCAGCGTTACCCGAGCGCCCGCTTCATAGGCGGCGCGGGCTAGCGCATGGCCCTGCTTGCCGGAAGACCGGTTGGCAATGTAGCGGACGGGGTCGATTGGCTCATGGGTCGGGCCTGAGGTAATCAGAACATGTTTTCCGGCAAGCGGCAGACTGCCGGCCCGGATCGCTTCTTCCCGCAGTACGGCCTCGGCAGCTGCCACGATCTCCAGCGGCTCGCTCATCCGGCCGGTGCCGGCTTCGCCCCTTTCCGCCATTTCGCCGGATGCTGGGCCGCAAAAGGCAATGCCACGCGCCTTGAGTATCGTCCGGTTACGCTTGGTCGCCTCATGCTGCCACATCTTCGGGTTCATGGCAGGGGCAACCAGAACAGGCTTGTCGGTTGCCAGCAGAACCGCTGTCGCCAGATCGTCGGCAATCCCGTGGGCCATCTTGGCCATCAGATCGGCGGTGGCAGGCGCTATCAGGATCAGGTCATGGTCGCGGGCCAGGCGGATGTGGCCGACGTCGTGCTCGGCCTGCCGATCGAACAGGTCGGTGAAGACGGTTTCCGCGGCCAGAGCCCCGGCAGCCAGAGGCGTGATGAACTCTTGCGCGCCTTTCGTCATCACCGGGATCACCCGGGCGCCGCGTTCCTTCAGCCTGCGGATCAGGTCAAGGGACTTGTAGGCGGCGATGCCGCCGCTGATGATCAGGACGATCTGTTTGCCGCTCAGCATCTTAACTCAGCACTCCTAGGGTGTCGGCGGATAAGATCAGAATCCGGTGCGGAAATCCCGTGGTGCCGGAGAAATCACCTGTGTGCCCTGCCCGGTGATCTGGTAGACGGCAAGGCCCCGCTGGTTGAGGCCATTGGATTGGAAGCGGAACAATCCGTCAATGCCGATGAAGCCATCGCGGTTTGTGATGATGTTCTGCTGGAAGCGCTGCTGTCCGGCTGAGCGGATCAGGCCTGCGGCCAGCGTGACACCGTCATAGACCAGGCTGGCATTGCGCGGCGGCGCGGAGCCATAGATGCTCTGGTAGCGTTGGGCAAAGGCCAGGAAACCCTTGTCCTCCGGCCCGGCGAACCAGGCACCTGCAAGCACCGGGTTGTTCTTGACCTGGGGAGAGTCCCACTGTCCGGTCCCGAGCAATTTCACATTGCCCAGATTGGCGCCCTGGCTGACCAGGGTCTGCACGACAACTGCCGGCACACCGCCCCCGGCCGGTACGAACAGGGCGTCTGCATTGTTCAGAACCGATTTCAGCGCCGTGGTCTTGGCAACAAGATCGGATGTGTCCGATCCGTTCATGGAATAGCGCTGGATCGATGCGATCCTGCCTGCTCCGCGGCCGACTTCCTGGCGAAACGCCGCCTCGACGATGGCACCATAGGAGCCTTCGGGGATCAGGGCGGTATAGGAATGTCTCTTCTGGCTGTTGGCATAGCCGACGACCCGTTTCACGTCGCTTTCCGGCAGGAAGCTGAGCAGATAGACGCCCCGGGATGCGACGGAGGTGTCGGTAGAGAAGGCAATGACCGGAACGCCGGTTGCCCGCGCAGCCTGCGCAGCGCCGGATACCGCAGGTGAGAACACCGGGCCAAGGATCAGTTCCGCGCCTTCCGAAATCGCAGCCTGCGCTGCCGCGCGTCCGCCTTCGGACGTGCCGCCGGTATCTTTCACCAGCAACTGCACATCCGCGCTCGGGAAGTTCTGCAGCGCCAGTGAGGCGGCGTTCTTGAAAACCGTACCGATGGAGGCATTGCCGTCGGAACTTGCCAATGGCAGCAGCAATCCGATGCGCACCCCGCCCGTGCCGATGATTTCACCAGTCGGTTGCGGCTGGGCACTTGGCTGGATCTGGTCACCCGGCAGAGAGCCGAGCGTGGACCCCATGCAGCCACCCAGCAACATCGTGCTGGCTCCAGCCAGCGCCGTTTTCAAGAAAACACGTCTGTGCTGTTGCACGATGTCGCCCCGTCTTGCACTTGCCATATTTGTTGGTTCACCCTTTGGGAAAGACTTACGTATTCGCTACAGGCCTGTAAAGATTTAGTGGCCTTTCAATGGCATATCGGCCCGATCAACGGTGGATTTGCCTTGCATCAGTTGTATTGAAAGGCTAGCGCAAGGGCGCAAACGGGGCCGATGCTGCAATTCGCGGCGGACAAGAGGAAAGGCGACATGGTCAAGGAAACAGCCGGGCCGGCTGCGGACAAGAACCGCTACAGCCTCTCCGAACATGTCTTCACTGCACCCAATCTGGAACCCGCGCTCTACATCGTCTCCACGCCGATCGGCAACCTCGGCGATATCACCGTCAGGGCCCTGGAAACGCTTGCTGCAGCAAGCGTAATCGCTTGCGAGGATACGCGGGTCACGGCAACGCTCACCCAGCGGTTTTCGCTGAAGACGCCACTTCTCCCCTATCACGAACACAATGCCGACAAGCAGCGGCCGAAGATCCTGGAAACTCTGGCGGAAGGCCGCGCCGTGGCGCTGGTGTCCGATGCTGGCACGCCTCTGGTTTCCGACCCGGGCTACCGGCTGGTGCGTGATGTGGTCGCAGAAGGGCATAAAGTCATCCCGATCCCCGGTGCGTCGGCCCCGCTGGCTGGCCTTGTCGCCGCGGGTCTGCCGAGCGATACGGTGCTTTTCGCCGGCTTCCTGCCTCAAAAGGGAGGCCCGAAGACCCGGCGGCTGGAAGAGCTGGCCAAGGTCCCTTCGACGCTGATTTTTTTTGAATCGCCCCACCGCACCGCCGCGACCCTGGCGCTGATGGCGGAACTGCTCGGCCCTGGCCGCGAAGCCGTCGTCGCGCGCGAGCTGACCAAGCGGTTCGAAACCTTCGAGCGTGGCACCCTGGAAGACCTGAGCACCCGGTTCGAGGGCCAGCAGGTCAAGGGTGAAATCGTCATTCTTGTCGGTCCGCCGGAAGACAAGCCGGAAGCCGAGGTGGACGATCTGGATGCCTTGCTGAGTGAGGCGCTTACCGAAATGCCGGTCAGTGCCGCGGCCAAGAAAATCTCGAAAGCGACGGGGCTTGACCGCAACGAGGTCTATAAACGCGCGCTGGAACTGAAGGCGGACGACGCCTGATGGCACGTCGTCCCGGCGGAGCCGGAAGGCAACCGGCAGAAACCGATCGCCGCCGCCGGGCACATGCCCTGGGCCTTTCTGCCGAAACCCTTGCCGCCTGGTACCTGCGCCTCACCGGCTGGCGCATTCTCAAGCGCCGCTACAAGACAAAGGCTGGCGAGATCGATCTCATCGCCAAGCGGCGCAAGACAGTCGCCTTCATCGAGGTCAAGGCCCGCAAATCGCGGCAGGCGGCGCTGGAAGCCGTCACGCCTGCCAGCCAGAAGCGCATCTCGCGTGCCGCGAAGATCTTCGTCACGGAACACCCGAAGGCCGGGTTCTTCACCCTGCGCTTCGATATTATCGTCGTCCGACCCCGCGCGTTGCCCGAGCGGATCGTGAATGGGTTTCAGGCCTGGGAGTAGTTCGGGGCGCAATTTTTCGGCTGCCGAGATATTCACCTTCGGCGTCACGCCGGACAAGCGCAGCGCGGATCCGGGGCTTGCTCGCTGACCTGCTCGCTCACAGTGGTCTCAATGTCCCGGATGTTTGCGTCACCTTGGGAGCGCTCTTGAAACGAACAGGCCTCGGGTCTCCTGTCGGTCGCCGGGTTGACGCTGACTATGGCCGAGAGACTTCACCTCATTTGCCGGTCTCTGGAATGACGGGAACCGAACTCGGATCCTTCTGACCTCCCCCTCTGGACAAAGCCGACTGCGCACCGCATATCTGGACCAATCGTTCTGAAAATCCCAAAGGCGCTCAAGCGGCGCCGCCCGCCGGGAGTTGCCTCATGGCTTTGAAAGTTGCGGTCCAGATGGACCATGTTTCGTCCATCAACATTGCCGGCGACAGCGCCTTCGCAATGATGCTGGAAGCACAGTCTCGCGGACACGAACTTTATCACTACACGCCGGACCGTCTGGCGATGCGCGGTGACGAAGTGTTCTGCGCGCTGGAGCCGATCGAAGTGCGCGATGTGAAGGGTGATCACTTCACGTTGGGTGAAAAGAGCCGGTTCAACATGCGCGAGATGGACGTGGTGCTGATGCGCCAGGACCCGCCGTTTGACCTGTCCTACATCGCCGCGACCCACATTCTGGAAAAGATCCATCCGGACACTCTGGTGGTCAACGATCCTGCAGCCGTTCGCAACGCGCCGGAAAAGCTGTTCGTGACCGAATTCGCCGACCTGATGCCGCCGACCCTGATCACCAAGGACAAGTCGGAAATCGATCTGTTCCGGAAGGAATACGGCGACATCGTCATGAAGCCGCTGTTCGGCCATGGTGGCGCGGCCGTCTTCCGCATCACCCAGGACGACCTCAACTACGGTTCGCTCTACGACTTCTTTGCCGCGACCTTCCGCGAGCCCTGGGTCATCCAGCAGTTTCTGCCCAATGTGAAGCACGGCGACAAGCGCATCCTGCTGGTCGATGGCCAGTTCGCCGGTGCGGTCAACCGCGTTCCGGCCGCGGGCGACCTGCGCTCCAACATGGTGCGGGGCGGTGCGCCGACCGACAGTGAGCTGACCGAGCGCGAACGCGAGATCTGTGCGCGCCTCGGGCCTTCGCTGAAGGAGAAGGGCCTGATCCTGGTGGGGATCGATGTCATCGACGGCAACCTGACAGAAATCAACGTCACCGCCCCCACAGGCATCCGCGCCATCCGCAATCTCGGCGGACCGGATGTGGCTGGCATGGTCTGGGACGTGCTGGAAGCGAAGGTGAAGGGCTGATCAGCCCTTCCCGCCAGCCAGTTCGAATATCCGCTTGACCTCAATTTAAGTTGAGGTTGTAGAGCTTTCTCTCCTTTCAAATCCCAAGGAGAAAAGCATGAAATCGGATACGGAATCCCGGCCTATCTACCGCGTAGACCGCTTTGAAGTGCCGCTCGAGGCGCGAGACGTTCTGCTGGAACGGCTCAATGTCATTCGCGGCCTGCTTCAGAGCATCGAAGGGTGTCGCCAGAACCTCGTGCTTGAGCAGCCTTCCGGCGAGGGGATGGCAAAATTCGTCACCTTTGTCGAATGGCAGAACGAAGAGGTCTTTCTGGAGGCGAAGGCCCGAATTGCCGATGAATACCGCAAGGTCGCGTTCGACCCGCAGGCCTTCCTGAAGCAAATCGGTGCAAAGGCGGTCATGGCGAACATGAACGCTGTCTGATGTCTGTCGGTTCGAACGGGAATACCCGCATGCGGAGGTCGCGCGCACAGCCCGCGCCAAGGCAAAAAAAACCTCCGCATGGGGGTGCGGAGGTATAAAGAGTTTGTGCTTAGACAATGCAACAGAGGGCCTACTCGGCAGCCTCTGTATGTAAAACCCGTTCCACATGGAATCGTTCCTTGGAAAAACGTGATTCACGTGAAATTTTTCAAGTTTCTACTTCAGGCTGTCGTTATCGTATTGAAAATACGGGATTAATCCGGCCAAGGACGCTCAAGATTTTTTTCCATTGATACCCGCTGAAACCCCGGATCGCGCTGTCAGCGAGGCGCAACACCCGGAAATGGCGTGACTTTTCGTGTTCCCCCGGGGCATGTCGCTTGGCAGGGCGGCCACTCCTTCGGGCCGGGCAAACAAGATCAAGTCCTGAGCCGGGTCCGGGCTTTGCTGCATCGGAAAAAGAAAAATCTGGACTGCAGGGCAAAACAAAGGCCGCTTTCCCGGAGGACAGCGGCCTTTCAGAAGCAACCTGCAAGTGGGATTATTCGGCTGCTTCAGTCTTGATGACGCCGCGGCGGATCTGGTCTTCCTCGATCGATTCGAACAGGGCGCGGAAATTGCCTTCGCCAAATCCTTCGTCACCCTTGCGCTGGATGAACTCGAAGAAGATCGGGCCGATCACGGTCTTGGAGAAGATCTGCAGCAGGATCTTGGTCATGCCGCCGTCGATCACACCCTCACCATCGATCAGGATGCCGTGGCGCTTCATCCGCTCGATGGGCTCGTCGTGGCCGTTCACCCGGGCATGTGACATCTCGTAATAGGTTTCCGGCGGGCCGGGCATGAATTTCAGACCGTTGTCCGCCAGAAGGTCCGTGCTCTGGTAGATGTTGTCCGTGCCGACAGCAATGTGCTGGATGCCTTCGCCGTTGTACTTCTTCAGGTATTCCTCGATCTGGCTGGTATCGTCCTTGGATTCGTTCAGCGGAATACGGATCTTGCCGCAAGGGCTGGTGATCGCACGGCTGACGAGACCGGTGATCCGCCCGTCGATGTCGAAGAAATGGATCTGTTTGAAGTTGAACAGGTCGCGATAGAAGTCCCACCACTTGTCCATGTTGCCGCGATAGACGTTGTGGGTGAGGTGGTCGAGATAGTAGAAGCCGACGCCCTGCGGCTTGGGGTCGAACTCGCCCAGCCAGTTGAATTCCCTGGAATAGGCCGAGCCTTTGGCGCCGTAGGTATCCACGAAATAAAGCAGCGAGCCGCCGATGCCGACAATTGCCGGAACGTCCAGGGTCTTGTCGTCGCCTTTATAAGGCGTCGCGCCTTTGGCAACTGCATGCTCGAACGCCTTTTGCGCATCGACGACGCGCCAGGCCATGGCAGGCGCGCACGGGCCGTGCGTGTCGACGAACTTCATGCCGAAGCTGCCCGGTTCGGCATTCAGCACGTATGTGACGTCACCCTGGCGATAGAGCGTGATGTTCTTGCTCTTGTGCTTTGCAACGGGGAGGTAGCCCATCTTGCGGAACAGTTCGTCCAGCTTTTCCGGTTCCGGATGGGCGAATTCGACAAATTCGAAGCCATCGGTCCCTGCCGGATTTTCAGACGTGATCTGTGCCGGCGGCGCGTCGTGCGGGAACGGTCCCATGAAAGTCCTCCTCGGTAAAACGGGTCATTGCAGCCAGAATGCCGCGAAGGACGCGCAGTGTGTGTGCAATCCACGTGTTTTCGCGTAAGATGATGCACGAAACATGCAGGAAATTTCGGAGTAACGCATGACCATTGCGCTGGATGGCTTTGATGTGAAGCTGCTCGCCGCCTTGCAGAACAATGCCGCCCTCACCAATGCCGAGTTGGGTGACGTGATCGGCCTGTCCGCAAGCCAGGTTTCCAGGCGGCGGCAGAAACTGGAAGAAGCGGGTATCATCCGCCGGTATCGGGCGGCACTGGATCCGGAAGCCCTGGGTCTGATGGTGACGGCCTATGTCGGCGTGACGCTTGGCGCGCATTCCAGAGAAAACGCCCGCAAGTTCCGCAACATGGTGACCGCCATGCCGGAAGTGCAGGAGGCCCACACGCTGACCGGCGATGTCGATTACATGCTGAAGATCGTGGTGCCGGACCTGAAGGCGCTCAGCCACATCATCAACGACGAGCTACTGCCTCAGGAGGCGGTCCATCATGTGCGCTCTTCCATTGCCATGGAAACCTTGAAGGACGACAATCTGCTGCCGCTGAAATGACCGCTCAAAGCCCCAGCCAGCCCATGAGATCGGTCCAGAAATCCTTGCGCAGGCCTTTGAGATCCGGTGCCGGGTTGCCGTATGGGTCCGCCAGGCAGACATCGGAAAACCCGGTCTTGCCGGAGAGAAGACATCGCTCCGGTTCACAGGTGATCGTGTCGGAGAGATAGATCCGTTTTCCCGCAAAGGTCTTGAATGCGAGTTCCGGTTTGTCCTGCCTTGTTCCCGAGGTGAAGACATAGGTCGGAAACTCGCTGCCGCGCGGCTGGCCACGGTCCTGGATCGCATGGATGTACAGCAGGCTTCCGGGCGCGTCTTCACGCGAGCAGCCCTTGATGTTGAAGGCATAAAGATTGCCGGTCGTGCTTACGCCTGCATCGGCAAGCGTGCGCGAATAGGCGCTCAGCAGATCCTCCTGCCAGATCTTGCGGTAGGTATCGGCCTCGTCGTTCAGCGACAGGGCATGCGCACTCCCGCTCCCCAAAGTCCCGGCGATGAGGCAGCATCGTAGGGAAAGACTGCGGACTGAGGCGAGGAAGTTCAAGATTGTTCTCGTTGTTGCCTGGAAGACAAGCATTGTGGATTGGAGAAGTGTGACCGAGTGTAACGCAAACTTGCGTCCCTTGCAGAAAATCCCATTTGATAGTGCAACCGTGATTTAAGCCGCTTCACGCGGCAATTTTAAGGAGCCGAATATGTTCGACGCAAAATCCTTGCTGGATCAGTTTCTGGGGACCCAGGGCGGTGGTCAATCCGGCCAGCGCGGGACTGCCCGCAAGGGTGGATCCGGAGATCTCCTGTCCCAGGGCAAGGATTTTCTGTCGTCCCAGGGTGGCGGTCTGGCACTCGGCAGCCTGGCCGGTCTCATGCTTGGCAGCAAGAGCGGACGCAAGCTCGGCAAGAAGGCAGTCACCTACGGCGGCCTCGCACTGGTTGCCGGCCTTGCCTACAAGGCCTACCAGGGCCACAAGGCCAATCAGCAGAACGCGCCGCGCCCACAGTATCCGGCCGATGATCCGATCCCGCTGGAAGCACCGCGCGGCACCGCCTTCGATCCGTGCGAGCATCCGGGCGGCGAACATCAGGCCGCAATCGCTTTGCTGACGGCAATGATCTCCGCCGCAAAGGCCGACGGTCATATTGATCGCGACGAACAGGACCGGATTTTCGACAAGATCGACGAGGCCGGACTGGACAGCGAGGCGAAGGCGTTCCTGATGGACGAATTGCGCTCGCCGCTTGATCTGGACAAGGTCGTGGCCAGTGCAACCTGTGAGGAGACTGCGGCCGAAATCTACGCCGCGTCGCGTCTTGCCATCGATCCAGATCATCCGGCGGAAAAGGCTTACCTGCAGATGCTCGCTGCCCGGCTTGGTCTGGAGGACGGCCTCGTTCAGGAGATCGAATACGCCGTTCGCGAAGCGCAGATGGCGGGATGACCGGCAAAACGGCGTGAAGAAAATCGGGCGTCCCGTGACCACAGATCACGGGACGCCCTGAATAACCGGCACATGCCGCGCGGCCGTCGAAAAGGCAAGCCGCGAAGCGAGCCTAAAGGCACGCAGCCCTGTGGGGGAGCCGCACACCACCACTGCCGGCTATTTCCCGGTGTTCTCCTCGATCAGCTCGATGGCGCGCTTGTAAAGCCCTGTGCCGTCCATGCCTTTTTCGTCCATTTCGGCTACCCATTTTTCAATCGTCGGTGCCGAGGCTTCCTTCCAGCGGGCAACTTCTTCCGGTGGAAGGACAATCATCGTCGCGCCCTTCTCGATCGCTTCGTCGCGAGGCTTGGCATCGTCCCGCTGCATCTGGCCACCTGCGAATCCGGACAGTTCAAGACCGGAGTTCTTGTCGATGATCGCCTTCAGGTCGTCGGGCAGTCCGTCATAGGCCGCCCGGTTCATGCCCAGCACGAAGGTTGCCGTGTAAAGAGCATCGTCACCGAAGTCCGTGTGGTTGCTGACGAGTTCGTTGATCTTGAGTGCGCCGGTCACCTCCCACGGCACAACGGTGGCATCGATAACGCCCTTGGACAGGGCTTCCGGAACCGCCGGCACAGGCATGCCGACAGGTGTTGCCCCGAGTGAACTGAACATGTCGTTGGTCACCCGCGTCGGCGCCCGCAGCTTCACGCCGTTCAGGTCGTCGAGCGAGTCGATCGGGTCCTTGGAGTGGATCAGCCCGGGTCCATGCACCCAGAGCCCCAGAACCTTCATGTCCTTGAAGTCCTGGTCCAGCATGGTTTCTTCCGCCAACTGCCAGAAGGCACGCGACACGGCCTCGGCATTGGTCATGACGAAGGGCAGTTCGAAGACTTCCGTCCTTGGAAAGCGGCCGGGCGTATAGCCAGGCAAGGTCCAGACGATGTCGGCGATGCCGTCGATGGCCTGGTCGACCAGTTCCGGCGGCTTGCCGCCAAGCTGCATGGCCGGGAAATGCTGGAACTCGATCCGCCCGCCCGATTCTTCCTCGATCCTGGCCATCCACGGTTCAAGGATGTTCTTCGGCACACTGGCTTGCGCCGGCAGCATCTGGTGCAGCCGCAGCGTGACCTCCGCTGCCACGGCCTGGCCCGCCGTAAGGCTTAGCGAAAGCGCGGCTACGGTAACCGCTCCCACGGTGAGCGCACCTGCGGCCACCGATCTCATCATCCGGTACTTCGACATGGTTTCCTCCCTTGTTCGAAATCGTTTCCTCACGCCTGCTCGTCCGGCAGATGCACCACCAGTCCGTCGAGCGCACCGGTCAGCCTGATCTGGCAGGACAGGCGGGATGTTTCGCGCAAGTCGGCGGCCGCGCATTCCAGCATGATTTCCTCGCCGTCCGTGCGCGCGCCGGTCTTGTCGCTCCACGCCTCGTCCACGTAGCAATGGCAGGTGGCGCACATCATGGCCCCGCCGCATTCGGCAAAGATGCCATCGACCCCGTGGCTGACAGCCGTTTCCATGACGCTCGCCCCTTCGCTCGCTTCTATGGTCTTCCGGCTGCCGTTCGGCTGGACGAAGGTGATCTGCACCATGCGGTTTTCCTTTCAGCCTGCTCTAACCCGGCCCGGTTGGTTTCTTTTTGTCAGCTCAGTTTGACGGGCAGGTTCAGGGGGCCACGAAAACCGAAACCGCTCCAGACAACGTCTTCGGGCTTGTCCAGCGTCATGCCGGGGAACCGTTCGAACAGCATCGGCAGCATGATTTCCCCGACAGTCCGCCGCGAGATATGGGCGCCGGCACAATGGTGCGGGCCGCTGCCGAAGGCTTGATGCGGCGCTTTCTTTCGAAAGACGTTGAAGGATTCGCCGTCCTCGTAGAGATCCTCGTCGCGATTCGCCGATGCCTGGATGGTCATCAGCGTCACGCCTTCGGGAATGTCGATGCCGTCGATTTCCAGATCCCGCGTCGCCCGGCGAGACGACGCCTGGATCGGCGCGACCCAGCGGACACCTTCCTCGAATGCATCCGCCCAGGCGTCCTGCCGCTTCACTTCCTCAAGCTGGTCCGGATTTGTCAGCAGGCCATAGACGATGGTTGCCAGCGCATCGCGCGGCTCGTTGATGCCGCCGCCGATGGCAATCTTGATGTTAGCGTAGATCTGGCTTCTGGGGATCGGGTCGCGGGCATTCAGCATGACGGAGAACGCGGAGTTGTTGGGCTCTGCCAGATGCCGGGCAATCAGGCTGTCGAACACGGCATCCATTTCGGCATTGGCTGCATCGGACCGGGCAAACGGTTCATCCGCGAAGCCGAAATTGCCGGCGCCGTCGATCAGCACCTGCGACCAGCGCTGCATGTCGGCGTCGCCGACTTCGTCGAGACCCAGGATGTGCGCGAGGATCCGTGCCGCCACCGGTCCGCACAGGTCGGTGAAAAGGTCAACCGTTTCGCCTCGTGGCAGCCGGTCGAGATACTCCGCGGCAATCTTGCGGTAGAGATCGGCCCAGTCTGTCTTGATGACCTTGGGCGAGAATGCCGGCTGCATGGCCATGCGCTCGCGCCGGTGTTCCTCGCCGTCCTTGCGCATCAGCGTGTGGGCCAGAAAGGCGCGCCGCATCGGTGTGACAGGATCGTCCGAACTGTAAAGCTCGGGATCGTCCTTCACCATCTTGGTGTGTTTCGCCTTGGTCAGAAAGATACGGTTTGCCGCCGGAACCTGAACGATCGGCGTTTCGGCCCGCATCCGCTTGTAGATCGGATAGGGGTCGCGCGTCAGGTCCGCAAGCGTCAGCGTTTCGTCGACAGGTGCGACCGCCATCTGCCTTCTCCTCCCAAATCCGGCACTGATGGCAGGTTAAGCGGGCAGAATAAAATCAGGCAATACGATTGACTTTATAGTTGTCATCGAATTTTTTGATTTTACGAATCGTGGCGAGTGTTCTTGCCGGATCCGGGAGGAAATTGCCGATGTCGGGCGATCCGTTGGAAGTCGATTTTCGGGCGCTGCAGGTTCTGGTCTGGGTGCACCAGCTCCGTTCGTTCACGCGTGCGGCGGAAGAACTCGGCGTCAATCAGTCAGCGGTCAGCTACACGATCAACAAGCTGCGGGACGTGTTTCAGGATCCGCTGTTCGTCCGCCAGGCTCGTCGGCTCCACCCGACACAACGCTGCGAAGATATCGTTCATCAGGCCAAACGGTTGACGGCCGAGTTCCGGCAACTGGTCGCTCCGCCGGACTTCGATCCGAAGACGGCGGCGCAGACCTTCACCATCGCCTGCAACTTCTATGAACGCGTCCTGATCATTCCGGAAATCGTTCATTTTCTGAAGCGCGAAGCGCCCAACCTGGACCTGGAGATCATCGATGCGTCGGGGATCGGCCACGAGCGCCTGCTGCGCAATGAGGCGGATCTCCTGCTTGGTCCGTTCGAACGGTCGGACCCGCATTTCTACAGGCGCGACCTCTATCAGGATCGCTACGTCTGCCTGCTCGATCCGGAGCATCCGAAAGCCGGAGCGGCACTGAGCCTGGACGATTATCTGGATCTCGACCACGTGCTCGTCACCTACGGCGGTCAATGGCGGTCGCGCTACATCATCGAGCTTGAGCGCATGAACAAGGACTTGAAAGTCGCCTTGCGCGTGCCGAGCCCGGCCGGGCTGGAGCGTCTGGTCGCCGGATCGAACCTCGTCGCCACGGTGCCGGAACGGCTGTCCAGATCAGTTGCGGATGGACTTCATGTGGTTCCCTGCCCGGTGGAAACGTCGGTGACGATCAGCCTCGTGTGGACCACGCTCAACCACCGCGCACCGCTGCATATGTGGGTGCGCGACATGGTCTACCGGTTGAACACACGCGCCCGGAAGGCGGATGATCCGCCTTCCGGGCTGGGTATCTCGCGGTAACAAGCTTTCAGCTGGTCTCCGTCACGCGGGGCTCGGCCCGACATAATGCGACGAAGGCCGGATCAACTTGCCGGTTTCCTGCTGTTCCAGGACATGGGCGCACCAGCCCGGTGTCCGGCCGACGGCAAACAGCGGCGTGAACAGGGTCCGGTCGATGCCGATCGCGTCCAGCAGGACGGCGGTATAGAACTCCACGTTGGTTTCCAGCGGGCGGTCGGGCTTGGCAGTTTTCAGTGCGGCAAGCGCTGCCTGTTCGATCTCCTCCGCCAGACGCACTTTCGGGTTGTCAGGCCCAAGCAGGCGCAGCCCTGCCTTCAGGACGTCCGCGCGCGGATCCCTTGTTCTGTAGATCCGGTGACCGAATCCCATCAACCTCTCCTTGCGTGCCAAGGCTTCGCCGATCCAGGCAGCTGCGTTTTCCGGACTGCCGATAGCATCGATCATGTCCAGCACAGGGCCCGGCGCGCCGCCATGCAGCGGTCCGCTGAGGGCGCCCATTGCACCAAGAACGGCCTGTTTCAGGTTCGCCTGGGTCGAGCCAATCACGCGCGCCGTGAAGGTGGAAGCGTTCAGCCCGTGATCCAGGATTGTCACCAGATAGCGATTGAGCGCGGCGGCATGGTCGGCAGGCGGCAGCTCGCCCGTCAGCATGCGCAGAAGATCGGTTGCGGTTTCCAGGGTGCTGTCCGGTGCGATCGGCGTCTGTCCCCTGGCAATCCGGTGAGACGCAGCCAGAAAGACGGGCAATGCGCCGCTGATCGCAATCGCGTCGGGCAGGCCGGTGGACATCGGCAAGGCAGCCAGGCCCAGCTGCATGCGTTCATAAACGCCGAGGCTGGAAGGGGCAGCTTCAAGAACCGGCATGACGGCAAAGGCGGCCCTCCGGGCTTCACCGAAAGCCTCACGCAGGGACGAGGCCTCAGGCATCTGGAAATCCTGCCACAGATGCCGGACGGCCTCCTCGAAGCTCAGCTTGCCGGCCAGATCTTCGATATGGCGGCCATAGAGGATGAGGACACCCTTTTGGCCGTCGACATGGCTGAGCATGGTGGTGGCGGCAACAACGCCCTCCAAACCGGCAATCGGGTCCGGCGTCATCCGGGCGGGGTTCGGCGCTTCGGTCATGGCTATCTCCTTTTCTTTCCCGGTCAGATAGAAAGAGAAGATTGCATTGATCAATGTTGATAATTAAAATCAATGTATGAGCAAGCCGATCTACCTGTCCGCCCGTGAAGCCGCCGCCGAACTTGGTGTTCAGCCCGCGACTCTCTACGCCTATGTCAGCCGGGGGCTGATCAATTCCGTTGCCGGCCCGGGCAAGCAGCGCCGCTACGACGCGGTGGATGTGCGCCGCATGAAAGGCCGCAAGGCTGCCGACGACTACTCCGGTGCTCGGCCCTTGACCGGCGACCCGGTGCTGGAAACCGAACTGACGCTGATTTCGGAAGCCGGTCCGGTCTATCGTGGCCGACCGGCGGTCGATCTGGCGCAAACCTCCACGCTTGAAACCGTGGCCACACTGCTCTGGGCGTCGCAGGAAGACCCGTTTGCCGAAAGCGCTCCATTGCCCCCGCCCAACCTGCCGGAGGGACTTGCGCCTCTGGACCGGCTGATGGTCGCCCTTGCCGCCTGGCCGCTGCAGGACAAGGCGGCCTACACGCAGGCACCCAAGCTTCTGCAGGTGAAAGGCGCTGCCCTGCTGCGCTACGCGGTTGCAGCTCTCCTCAACGCAGATCCGGTCGACGTGCCGATCCACACGCAGATTGCCAACGCTTTCGGCGTGTCGTCTTCGGCGAAGAACGTGATCCGGGCGGCGCTGATCCTGTGTGCCGATCACGAACTCAACACCAGTGCCTTCGCGACGCGCTGCGCTGCCTCCACCCGGGCGCCCCTCCACGCAGCCCTCATTTCCGGTCTGGGAGCCTTTGCCGGTCCGCGCCACGGTGCTGCATCCGACAGGACAACGGCGTGGCTGTCCGATGTCGGGCCGGACACCGATATAGAAACCCTGCTTTCGGACCGGTTGAGCCGGGGCGAGCCCCTGCCCGGCTTCGGTCACACAATCTACCGGGGTCCGGATCCGCGCGCCGCTTGCCTGCTCGACGTGCTATACCGCAGCGAGCCCGCACACCCCTTCGTTCAGCGTCTGCCGGGTTTGATTACGGTCGCGCGTGACCTGTTCGGCGAGGCGCCGAACATCGATCTTGCCCTGGCGGCAACACAAAAGACCTATGACCTGCCGAAGGACGCCGGCAAGATCATCTTCTGCGCTGCCCGCATGACCGGATGGATCGCTCATGCACTGGAGCAATACGCGGCGCCGGAACAGATCCGGCCTCGGGCTGCCTATGTCGGCGAGCGGCCGGAATAAGCCTGGTCACATTTGCGGGATGCTTGTATCGGGGCGTCTTTGCGACTACTTAAAACGGGCACCTTCGAGGTGCGTCCCATGGAGATTGGATGTCAGAGATTGCGTGAGCAGGCTCTCTGAAGATCAGAGAGCCTTGAATACATGAACCGGTGCCTTGGCGGGCGCCTGATGACGTGTGTTTAATTCACGAGACAATCCAATGGTACGGAACTATTCCGACTTCTTTCCCGCACGCCCTAAAAACGATGGGCCGGACAAAAACACTTCACGGCTTCTTTCACTTGGCTGGCGGCCCTATTTTGCACAACAGATCAGCTCCGACGAGCTGACGGCAACACCGCCCGTCCGTGTTGTCGAGGTCCATCGAAACGCGTTTCACGTGGTCGGCGAAGGGCTTGACGAAGCGATCCTGCCTGTCAGGAACGCCACGGTAGGCGACTGGTTGCTGCTGGACCGCGCTCATCCGCCGTCAAGCCGGGTGCTGGAGCGACAGAGCCTGCTCAAACGCCGTGCACCTGGAACCGATCGACAGATCCAGCTGATCGCAGCCAACATCGACACGGTGTTCGTGGTGTCTTCCTGCAATCAGGACTTCAATATTGCCCGGCTGGAGCGGTACATCGCCCTTGCTTTCGAAGCCGGTATCGATCCGGTGATCGTCCTGACCAAGTCGGATCTGGCGAGCGATCCGGAAAACTATGTCGATCTGGCTCGAACGATTTCGAACTCGGTTCCGGTCGTGACGCTGGACGCGCGCGGCGATGAGCCGGGCCTGAAACTCGCGGCCTGGTGCAAGCCGGGCAAAACAGTTGCCTTCCTTGGCTCTTCGGGCGTCGGCAAGTCGACGCTTACCAACGCGCTTTCAGGCACCGAGGACATAGCCACTCAGGCTATTCGTGAAGACGATGCCAAGGGCCGTCACACGACGACCCACCGGCAACTTCACGTGGTTCCAGGCGGCTGTCTGGTGCTGGATACACCGGGCATGCGGGAACTGCAGCTGACGGATGTGGCAGCCGGGATCGATGATCTGTTCTCGGATCTGAACGAGCTGGCATCCCGTTGCCGTTTCAATGACTGCCGGCACGAGACGGAGCCCGGTTGCGCCGTTCAGGCCGCGCTGGCGGACGGCACCCTGGAACCTGGCCGGCTGAACAGGTGGCGAAAGCTGAAGGCGGAAGAAGCCTTCAACTCTGCAAGTCTGGCGGAGCGCAGGTCCAAGGACCGGGCATTCGGCAAGATGGTCCGAAGCGTCATGAAACAGAAGAAGCAGAAAACCTGGGGTCCGGCGTAGCGGGTCTGGAAGGCCAAGGCTTACGTAGCTGCTGACATCCGGGGCCGGGCTCTGCCCGGCCCCGGATCAATGCTTTCCAGCGCACCCGGAGTTGGCAAGCAGCTTGGTCACAGTGTCAGCCGCATGTGGACGATCCGCTTGTCGCCGCGCTGTTCCTCAAGGGTTTCCGCGAAACCCGCACGCTGGTACCAGGCCCGGTTTTCGGTCATGAGCACGTTGGTATAGAGCCGGATTTCGCTCAGCCCGAGGTCCGCTGCCCGCCGCCGCGCCCAGTCGAGCAGCTGCCTGCCACGGCCCTTGCCCTGCTCTTCCGGATCAACGGCAATGCTTTCGATCAGGAGATGGTCCGGATGCCGGATCAGAACGATGCTGGCGGCAAGAGAGGTGCCGGAGCGGAGCACCCAGACATCGTCCCGCCGGATATGCGCGGCATAATCGGCGGTCATTGGCACGGGCACGGCGTTGATGACCGGGATATAATGCGCATAGGCCCGCCGGGCGAGTTCGGTCATTGCGACTGCATCACCCGGGTTCGCCAGGTCAAAGCCTTCGGAAACCTGTTGGGCGTCCATTACGAATCAGGGCCTTGTTTTCATGAAGGATTCGAAATCGGGAATTCCTTCCGGCATGGTTTCGGTCCTGTCGAAACAGCCGAACGTGCCACCGTCTTTCATGTCTTCGGCAGCAGCAATGAAGGCGCGGTAGGCAAGCCGTGCCAGACCTGCCCCGATGGAGACACGCGTAACGCCCATGTCGCCCAGTTCCTTGCGGGTCAGGTGGAAGTTCTTGCGCCCGGCCAGGACGTTCATCGGCGCTTTCACGGCGGCCAGAACGGCGGCAATCTGTTCCTTGTCCTTCAGCTCCGGTGCATAGACGCAATCAGCACCCGCCTCTGCAAAGGCGTTCAGCCGCTTGATGGTCTCGTCAAGTTCATGCTGCGTCTGGACGGGCCCTTCACTGCGGGCAGTCAGAACGAAATCCGGCGACAGCCGGTTCTTGGCATCCACCGCCGCCTTGATCCGCTCCACCGCCAGCTCCAGATCGTAGTAGGGATGTTTCGGATCGGTCGTGTAATCCTCGATGGAGCAGCCGGCGAGGCCAACCTCGATCGCCCCCTTGACCGTTGCCACCACATCGTCCGGGCTGTCGCCGAACCCGTTCTCCAGGTCACCGTTCACCGGCACGCTGGTCGCGGCAATGATGTCGGCGGCATGTCCGAGCGCATCGTCACGTGTGATCAGCCCTTCGGCATCCTTCACGCCTTGCGTCCAGGCATATCCGGCGCTGGACGTGGCCATCGCGTCAAACCGCAACCCGTCCAGAATGCGGGCTGTGCCGATATCGAAGGGATTCGGCATCAGGAAAGCACGCCCTTTTTCGTGAAGAGCTTTGAAGGCGGCACGGCGTTTGGCTGCGGTCGGCATGGCCGGATCTCCCTTGAGGTGTATTTCGCAAAGATTACCGTTAAAGTTTAAATCGGCAATGCGATCCCTTTATGATGGGTGCGATGTTGATCTGGTAAGATCCAGTTTAGCCATAATCGGGGCGCCAGTTTGGAAAAACCGTGATTCCAGCGAAACGCCTTGTCTTTGCGTTCGCAGCGCCGTTTGATGGTGAAAGCGCCAGCAGGCAGATCCAGGGAGGTTGCCATGCCGGAAGATCCCACGACACTTTCAGATTTCAACGACCCGATAACAACGGTTGACCAGCTCGAAGCCCATGCCGGAACCGCGCCCGAAAAGGTGAGGGTAAAGGAGATCAAGGCACTGGACGACCTGTGCAGGCAGTTCATTGCACGATCCCCCTTCTGCCTGATCGCGACGGTTGATCCGGAGGGTGTGATCGATGTGAGTCCCAAGGGGGACCCGGCCGGTTTTGTCACCGTCTTGAGCGACACAGTGCTGGCGATCCCCGACCGCCCCGGAAACCGCCGCCTCGACAGCTACCACAATCTGCTGAAGGACCCGCGCGTCGGACTTATTTTCCTGATCCCGGGCAAGGGCGAGACCTTGAGGGTGTCGGGCAGAGCCCGCATCGTCCGGGATGCCTGGTTGCTGGAGCGGATGCAGGTGGAGGGCAAACAGCCGGCGATGGCGCTGGCAGTGGAGATCACCCGGGCATTCATGCATTGCCCGAAGGCCATGGTCCGCTCGAAGATCTGGCAACCGGAAAGCTGGCGCAATGCTGATGACCTGGGCGACATCGGCGATGCGATGATCCGGCATGGCAAGCTGAAACAGACCCCGGAGGCGCTTCTGGAAGAAGCCACCTCCGAAGGCTTGCTCAGGCTTTATTGATCAGGTCCATGCGGTGCGTGAAACCCTTGCCGCGTAGCAGCCGCGGCGAGCAAAATGCAGGTGAATGTAGTCGACTTGCGGATTGTCGAAGAACGTCCGGATGACACCTTCCAGCTCGCGGCCTTCAACGACTTCCGCGTCGATCATCTCGTGGGCCCGGTTGAAGGCTCGTGCCGACAGCAGGCGCTTTGCCACGACTTCCGGGATCGTGTCCGGGTCCGGATGGCTTTCCTTCGCGCCATCGGCGACAAAGATCGCATGCCGGGAGCGGTAGGGCGTTTCGCCAGGTTGATGTTCGAAATTGAGCAAGTAAACCCGGGTACCCGGGGCTGCATCGGCAAGTGACACACGGCAGGGAAACGCGCCGTCCGAAATGTGCACCTGAATGCCCTTCTGCGCGAGTTCCGTATCACTCAGGCTGCTCAAATGTGCAAACTCGGTGGCGGGAAGAGGCTCGATCTGAAACATGGTGTTGTCTCCTCAATGGTTGTGAGAAGACCCTAGGCGGCTCAAAACGCCCAAACGACCCGATTTGCGAGCGGGAAAATATTTTCCCGCTACCGGTCTTTCAGGCCGGGTTTTTGACACCTGCCCGGCGTGCCATACCCAGGGAAACCGGCGCGGTTTCTTCAAAGCCGAATTGGGCATAAAGCGCATTGGCCGGAACATCGGCGATCAGGCTGACATAGGTCGAGGGCGGGAATGCGCTTTCGATATGGGCAGTCAGGGCTGCCATGATGCGCTTGCCAAGGCCCTGCCCCTGGTAGGCGGGCAAAACCGCGATATCCGTCACCTGGACAAAACAGCCGCCGTCACCGATGAGACGCCCCATGCCGATCGCTTCATCACCGTCATATAGCATCACGCAAAACAGGCTGTTCTTCAGCCCGATTTCCGCCGCGTCCCTGCCGTAGCCGCTCAGCCCGGAATCGACCCGCAGGCGCAAATAGGTATCGATGTCGGGGACCTGGGTCTTCAGCGAGATTGTCATGCAGTGTCCTGGAATCGGCTGCAACAAGGAGGGAACGCGAGCCTAGCCGATCGCACCGGCGCTGGCCATCGGAATAGACATGCTCTAGCCGGACAGGGGCTTTTGACCCCAGGCACGCTGCTTTGCATCGAAGGCTCAAGACAAACGACATCTTGCGTTCCTGCGGTGTTCTAACCGATAACGGCAGGTGGCTGAGAAAATTCGGCCGCGTACCGGAACGAGAAGACTGAGCAGACGTGGATTTTTTCAATCTCCAGCCCGGGGAATGGCAGGCCCTTCTCTTGACCCTCAAGGTCGCTTCTGCCGCCCTCGCTGTCGCGCTGCCGCTTGCCGTTCTGATGGCCTTCGTACTTGCCCGCTACCGGTTCACCGGCCATGGCGCCGTCAATGCTCTTGTGCATCTGCCGCTCGTCTTGCCACCGGTGGTCACGGGCTACGTGCTACTGCTGACCTTTGGCCGCAAGGGTCCGGTCGGATCGTTTCTGGACAGTGTCTTCGGTGTCACCTTCGCTTTCAATTGGACCGGTGCAGCGCTTGCTGCCGGTGTGATGGCTTTTCCGTTGATGGTCAGGCCGATCCGTATTTCCTTCGAAGCCGTGGACCCGAAACTGGAAGAAGCGGCCAAGTCTCTCGGTGCCCATCGCCTGACCGCCTTTCTAACGGTCACCCTGCCTCTTGCCCTGCCGGGCATTCTCGGTGGCGCGATCCTGGGCTTTGCAAAGGCCATGGGCGAATTCGGTGCGACCATAACCTTCGTCTCCAACATTCCGGGGGAGACAAGAACCCTGTCTCTGGCGCTCTATACCGCCACCCAGACCCCTGGTGGAGAACTGGCTGCCTTCCGCCTGACGCTGATTGCGGCCTTTGTCGCCTTCGCGGCGCTGATCGCCTCGGAAGCACTGGCGCGCCGATTGCGCGCGCGCATGGGGGGCGGTCATGCTTGATGTCGACATCACCGGCCGTGTCGGTCAACTCGATCTTGAAGCCCGGTTCAACAGCCGTGGCGGGGTGACATCGCTTTTCGGCCAGTCGGGGGCCGGCAAGACAACGCTGACCAACATGATCGCCGGGCTGATCAAGCCGCTCAGCGGACATATCACCGTCAACGGCACGACCCTTTTCGACGCGAACAAGAATATCAACCTCTCGGTGCAGGCACGCAGGATCGGTCACGTCTTTCAGGATGCCCGGCTGTTTCCGCATCTCAGCGTTGCCTCGAACCTCACCTATGCGCGCTGGGCGGGTCGCAGGCCTGGGACCCGGGACATGCCCGAAGTGGTCGATCTGTTGGGGTTGGGCGGGCTCCTGGAGCGAAAGCCCGGAACTCTTTCCGGCGGCGAGAGGCAACGGGTGGCCATCGGGCGGGCGCTTCTGTCGGACCCGCGGCTCCTGATCATGGACGAGCCGCTGGCCAATCTCGATCAGGCGCGGCGAAACGACATTCTTCCGTATCTGGACCGTCTGTGCGTGGAAGCGGGAATTCCGATCCTCTATGTCAGCCATTCCATCGAGGAAGTGGCGCGCCTGTCCAACACGCTCGTGATCCTGTCGGATGGACGCACACCCGCCTTTGGACCGGTGGCCGACATGCTCGCGCGGACGGATCTGGGCCGGGCAACCGGCCGTCACGAGGCCAGTGCGCTGCTGGAAGGTACCGTCACCAGATGTGACCCGGACTGGGGCCTGACCGATGTCGATATCGGCGGAGCCACACTGCAGATACCGGATATGGCAGCCGTGCCGGGCGATGCGGTGCGCCTGCGCATCCGGGCCAGGGACGTTGCCCTGGCAGTCAAACCGCCGGAGGGCCTGTCCATCCGCAATGCCTTCGCGGCGACAATCCGCAGTATTTCGAGTGAAAGCGGTCCCTATGCGGAAATCCTTTGCTCCGTCAGCGGACAGGTGCTGCGTGCCCGCATCACCCGCGCGTCCGTCGCCGACCTCGATCTCCACACAGGCAAGGACGTCACGGTTCTGATCAAGAGCGTTGCCATTGACCGGCGCCAGCGTGCGCCGGCCCTGTCGGACACGGCTACCGGGGAGGATTTCGCTGGATAAGGCTCCCGCTTCACGCGGCGCGCGGCTTGTTTATACTGACGCGATGTTGCGCAAGACCAAGCGCCGGACCTGGCGCAGGCTGAAGATCGGTATCGGAGCGGCGGCGATCCTGTCGACGGTCGCACTGATGTGGCTGACCGGGCTTGCCAGCTTGCGGATCACGCTTGCGGAGGTGGAAACCGGTGCGCGGGCCAATCTTGCGGTTCAGACCGCCGTTCTCGAAAGACTTCTCGACAAGTTCCGCCTGCTGTCGCCGCTGTTGGCACGTGGTCCGGATATCGGTCAGTTGCTGATGAGCACGGGCAGATCTGGAGACCCTGGCATCGCCGCGATCGCTGCCGGTATGTCGGGCGCGGAAGAGATCTGGCTGATGGACAGGCAAGGCAATGTCGTGGTCTCCAGCCAGGATGGTGTGCCAACGGGCTCCTTCGGCGGGGCGGAACGCATCGGACATGCCTTCGAACAGGCCCTTCAGGGCCAGCTCGGCCGGCAGCTCATCCCCGGTACGCCAGAGGCCGCATCGAACTATGTCTTCGCCTCGCCTCTGCGCCGGGGCAGCTCCATTGTCGGCGTGATTGCCGTCCGGGTCAGTCTGGAAGACGTCGAGCAGGCCTGGGCACTCAGCAAGGAACCGCTGGTCGCGCTGGATGGCAGTGGCCGGATTGTGGTCACCAATGTGCCCGCATGGCGCGGCAAACGGATGGACGAGCTTTCTGTCGGCCGGGATATCGCCGACATGTCGGTGGCGGAGCGCATCGAGGTCCTGCTGCCGGCAACGCCGTCGCCCTACTATTACCTGCAATTGACGGAGAACTTGGCCGTTCTCGGTTGGCAGGTCAGAACGCTTGTGACGATCGAGGATGCCCGCCAGCGATCCGGCTGGGCCATGCTGGTCGCGCTTCTGGTCTGTGTGATCGCCGCCGGAGGTATCGCCATCCTGATCGTCAGGCGGGAAGAATTCGTGCGCCAGGAACGGCGCAACCGGGCGAGCGCACTGCGCCTGGAGCGCCGTGTGCAATCACGGACAGCGGATCTTCGCCGCACCAACGTCCTTCTGGAACAGGAAGTGCGCGAGCGCGAACAGGCTGAAGCCGATTTGCGTCTGGCCCAGGCCGAACTCGTGCAGGCAGCCAAGCTCGCAACGCTCGGCCGGATGTCTGCGGCTCTCAGCCACGAGTACAACCAGCCACTGGCAGCTATCCGTTCCGATGCCGAAGTGGCAGGCATGCTGATCGAGCGGGGGCGTGCGGGAGAGGCCCTCGGCAATCTCTCGCGAATCGAAGGCATGGTCAGCCGCATGGCCGAAATCGCCAAGACGCTGAAAGGCTTCACCCGCAAGTCGGGCACCGACATCAAGCCGGTGTCCCTGCGTCAGGTGATCGACGAGGCAACGTTGCTGCTGCAGCCACACATCAAGCAGAGCAAGGTGCGCCTCGATCTGGCGCTGCCGACAGAAGATATCATCGTCAAGGGCGGGCGCATCCGCCTGGAGCAGGTGGTCATCAATCTCCTGTCCAACGCACTGGATGCCGTCAGCGGCAACGCCGCATCGCTTGCCATGCCCGAAGTGCGCCTGGAACTGAGGCAGGAAGGCAGCGAAGCGGTTCTGACCGTCAGTGACAATGGCACAGGCATTGATGCCGATGTGCTGCCACAGATCTTCGACCCGTTTTTCACCACCAAGGATGTCGGCGCCGGGCTCGGGCTGGGCTTGTCGATTGCCTACAAGATCGTTCATGACTTTTCCGGATCGCTGAAGGCGGCGAATCGCGACGGTGGCGGTGCGGTGTTCACCATGCGTCTGCCGGTGGCCGATGAACATGTCCTTGCAGCGGAATGAAATGAGATAGGCGTTAATGGATCAGGCGACCGTCCTACTGATTGACGATGAAGCGGACCTGCGTGGCTCCTTGAGCCAGGGGCTGGAGTTGTCCGGCCAGGCGGTGTTTGCAACCGGTGAACCGGAAGAAGCCCTGGAGCGGGTCAACCGCGGGTTCTACGGCGTGCTTGTTACAGATATTCGCATGCCCGGAACGGACGGGTTCCAGGTCATGAAGCGGGCCTTCGAGATCGATCCCGCCCTGCCCGTGGTGCTGATCACCGGCCATGGCGATGTGCCACTGGCGGTCGAGGCCATGCGCGCCGGTGCCTACGATTTCATGGAAAAGCCCTTTTCCGTTTCGCGCCTTGCCTCCGTGGTGGAACGCGCGCTCGACAAGCGCCGGCTGGTGCTGGAAAACCGAAAGCTGCGCGAGGAGCTGGCAGACCGAACGGGCCTGGAAAGCCGTCTCGTGGGGCGCACCGCCGCCATGGAACTGCTTCGCCGCAATGTCACGGCCCTGGCGGCAACCGATGCCGATGTGCTGATCCTGGGGGAGACCGGCTCCGGCAAGGAGGTGGTCGCCCGGGCACTGCATGACGAAGGTCCTCGCAAGGAAAAGCCTTTCGTCGCCCTCAATTGCGGGGCGCTTCCCGCCGAAATCATCGAATCTGAACTCTTCGGCCACGAGAAGGGCGCCTTTACCGGTGCCAGCGGACAGCGCATCGGCAAGCTGGAACATGCCCATGGGGGCACCGTATTTCTGGACGAAATCGAATCCATGCCGCTGGAACTGCAGGTCAAGCTGCTGCGCGTGATCGAGACCCGGACAATCGAACGGCTCGGTTCCAACAAGGCGATCGAACTGGATGTGCGCTTCATTGCGGCCACCAAGGAAGACCTTGAGGCCGCCGGCAAGGAAGGCCGGTTCCGACTGGACCTGTTCTACCGGCTCAATGTCGTCAACGTTGCCATTCCACCGTTGCGCGACCGGCTGGAGGATATCCCCCTCCTGTTCCGGCATCTGGCGGTGGAAGCCCGGGCACGCTACCGGCGCGAGATCCCGGACATCAACGAGGAATATCTCGCCGAGCTGATGGCGCGGGACTGGCCGGGCAACGTCCGCGAGTTGCGCAATGTCGCCGACCGTTTCGTGCTCGGTGTCGAGCTGGTCAACGCGCCCAGCAGCGGTGCCGGATCCACCTTGTTCGAACAGGTTGCGACATATGAACGGGCGTTGATCGTCGCCGAACTCAAGCGCAACGACGGTGCCATCAAGCCCACTTACGAGAACCTTGGGCTCTCGCGAAAGGCGCTTTACGAGAAAATGCGCAAATACGGTCTCGGCAAGGACGAAGCGCTTTCCGTCTGACAATGACCTGATTTCCTTGCCGTCCCGGCTTGCTAGGCGGGTCGGCAAAACGAATGGCCGAAAAAAGTTTCGGGCCGGTGTCACAAATCGCTGCCCCCGGTCGTCAACCCTGTGTCACACCCTGAAACCTGAATGGAAGACACGCCAATGACGACCTCTAATGCCATCAATCACTACGAAAATGTCCCCGATATCGTGAAGCGTTTCGTCGCTGCCAGTGGTGAGATCGGCAAGGCAGGACTGGAGCCGAAACTGCGGCACCTGATCGATCTGCGTGCATCGCAGATCAACCAGTGTGCCTATTGCGTGAAGATGCACACCCAGGAAGCACTCGACGCGGGCGAGACCCAGGAGCGTTTGCAGCGCCTGACGGTCTGGCGGCACGTTGATGACTACACGCCGGCGGAGAAGGCTGCCTTTGCCTGGACGGAAGCCTTGACCAGTCTTCAGGTCGATACGAACTATGAGGCGTTGCGCGGTGAATTGCGCCGCCACTTCGATGACGCCGAGATCAGTGCGATCACCGCCGCGGTCGCGATGATCAATCTGTGGAACCGGGTCCAGGTATCGAACCACTGACATGAGTGACGCTCCAGGCATCGATGTTTTCGAGACGGTACGCCCGAAGCTGATGGGGCTGGCCTATCGCATGCTCAGCTCCATGGCGGATGCCGAGGATGCGGTGCAGGACACATACCTGAAGTGGCAATCCACGGATCGTGCCGGCATCCTGAATCCGGAAGCATTCCTCACCACGGTCTGCACCAATTGCTGCCTGGACACTCTCAAGGCCGCTCACAGGAAACGGGTCGACTATGTCGGCCCGTGGATCCCCGAACCGCTTCAGTTCGAAAGTGGCTCGGACCCGGAGACCGATCTGGACAGGGCACAGTCCCTGACGACAGCGTTCCTCCTGCTGCTGGAGCGCCTCAGCCCGAAGGAGCGCGCCGCCTACCTGCTGCGCGAAATCTTCGCAAAGCCCTATGACGAAGTTGCCGAAACTCTGGGGGTTACCGAACAGGCCTGCCGCCAGTTGGTGTCCCGCGCAAGCAGACATGTGCAGGGTCCGACCTCCCGTTTTGTTCCTCCGGCCGATCATCAGGACCGGATCCTGTCTGCCTTTCTCACTGCTATTGAAACAGGGTCCACGGACCACCTGACGGGCCTTCTCGCCGAAACCGTACAACTCCAGTCCGATGGTGGCGGCAAGGCAACGGCCATGAGCCGGATCCTGGAAGGCGCGGACGAGGTCGCTCGCTACGCGGTTCTTATTCTTGGCCGCCTCTGGGAGCCCTGCCAGATCAAGATACTGGATCTGAACGGCACACGTGGCCTCGTCATGTTCTACGGCGACGAGATCGTGACAGCCGTGATGTTCGCCTATGACGCCGATGGACGACTGGAGCGTATCTACAACATGCGCAATCCGGACAAGCTGGCACGCCTGAAGGTCAAGCTGCGCCATGACCGGTCTTCAGGCGCTATCTGGCACTGATAATTCGGCGCTTTACGGCTTAAAATATGATGTAGCAGGCCTGAGATGTGTCGGTTTCGACACATCCGGTTTGATGCCATGTGTCTGACTCGACCCATAAACGAAAGTCTCTCCCGACCAGGTTCATTTGAAACTTTTTGTTAACCTGCAGAAATCTGCGCTTTTTGTTGCTCTTCCGGCACTTGGCACGGACTTTGCCAATAGGGTGCCGACCAGCCACCACGCTGTCCGGCCCGAATGGCCGTCATACTGAAATGTCTGGGAGGACATCCGATGAAAAAATTCGCTCTCGCCGCAGCTACCGCGGCGTCTCTGGCCCTGTCTGCGAACGCTTATGCGGCTGACGATTGCAATGACGGTGAAATCGTCATCAAGTTCAGCCACGTGGTTGCCGCAACCGGCCACCCGAAAGGCGACGCTGCCACGCTGCTGGCGGAACGCGTCAACGACGAGATGAACGGCAAGGCCTGCATGCAGGTGTTCCCGAACTCTCAGCTTTTCGACGACGACAAGGTAATGGAAGCTCTTCTGCTCGGCGATGTCCAGCTTGCTGCGCCGTCGCTTTCCAAGTTCGAAGCCTACACGCTGAAGTTCCGCCTGTTCGACCTGCCGTTCCTGTTCCAGGATCTGGACGCCGTCGAGCGCTTCACCACCGGTGAAAACGGCAAGGAACTCCTGAACTCCATGACCGACTACGGTTTCCAGGGCCTTGGCTACTGGAGCTCCGGCCTGAAGCAGTTCTCCGCCAACAAGCCGCTGCTGGTTCCGGACGATGCAAAAGGCCTGAAGTTCCGCGTGCAGACCTCTGACGTGGCTGTTGCCATGATCGAAGCCATGGGCGCCAACGCTCAGAAGCTGGCCTTCAAGGAAGTCTACGGTGCACTGCAGACCGGTGTTGTGGACGGTCAGGAAAACTCCTGGTCCAACATCTACACCCAGAAGTTCTTCGAAGTGCAGGACGGCATCACCGAAACCAACCACCAGCTGCTTGCTTACTTGCTCGTCACTTCCGACGAGTGGCTGGACAGCCTGGACCCGGAAGTTCGTGACCAGTTCCTGACCATCGTGGAAGAAGTCACTGCAACCGCAAACGGTAACGTGGCAGCTGCTGAAGCCCAGAACCGCCAGAACGTTCTGGATGCCGGTTCCACCATTCGTGAACTGACCCCGGAGCAGCGCAAGGCATGGGTTGGCGCCATGAAGCCGGTTTGGGACAAGTTTGAAGGCGATATCGGTAAGGACCTGATCGACTCCGCCGTCGCTTCCAACAACGCCAGCTAAGGCTGACCTGAAACAACTCCTGGAAGGGCCGGATCGTCCGGCCCTTCTGCCAAGGTCCCGCGGTCGCCCGCGCAACCATGCCGGCGGACACGCTGATAACCAAGAGGCCAATTCGGGGGAAACGCATGCAACGCGTCGACAATTGGGTCACGCGCTTCGAGGAAGGTGTACTTGCCTTTCTCCTGGCCGCCATGACCATCGTATCCTTCACCCAGGTGGTGGCGCGATACGGCTTTAATTCCGGCTGGACCGGTGCCCTGGAATTCACACGTATCCTGTTCGCCTGGCTGATCCTGTTCGGCATGAGCTATGGCGTTAAAATCGGCTCGCATCTGGGCGTCGATGCGGTCATCCGCCTGTTTCCCAAGCCGGTGTTCCGGGCTGTTGCCGTGTTCGGTGCACTCTGCGGCGTTGTCTATGCGCTGACGCTGCTCTGGTCGGAATGGCTGCACATCTTCGGTCTCGATACCAGAGGCGGCGCGATCGACTACTGGTCCAAGATGTACAAGATCGGCATCGGTCTCGACGACCTGCGCTATCCCGACGCGATCATTGAAACCTTCGGCACGAAAGAGCGTGTTCAACGCTGGATCGCCTATCTGATCCTGCCCATCGGCCTGTTCCTGTTCATGTTTCGCTGCATCCAGGCGGCCTGGCAGATCATTACCGGCGAGCGCGAGATGATGATCGCCGCGCATGAGGCGGAAGACCTCGTCGCTGAAAACAAAGACGTCTTGAAGGACTGAGGCCGGGGCAATGGAAGCAGCAATTCTCTTCATTCTCGTCCTCGGCTTCTTGTTCCTGGGCGTTCCGATCTCCATTTCGCTCGGCTTGTCCAGCGTTCTGGCGATTGCCATCTTCTCCAACGATTCCATCTCGTCGGTGGCGCTGCAGCTGTTCACGGCGTCGCAGAACTACACACTCCTGGCGATTCCCTTCTTCATTCTGGCATCGGCCTTCATGTCGACGGGCGGTGTTGCCAAGCGCATCATCCGCTTCTCGATCGCGTCCGTCGGTGCGATCCGGGGCGGTCTGGCCATCGCCGGCGTCTTCGCCTGCATGCTGTTTGCAGCTCTGTCAGGCTCCTCGCCCGCAACCGTCGTTGCCATCGGTACCATCGCCATCGCCGGCATGCGGCAGGCAGGCTACACGAAGGAGTTTGCCGCGGGTGTCATCGCCAATGCCGGTACGCTCGGCATCCTGATCCCGCCTTCCATCGTCATGGTGGTCTATGCGGCTGCAACCAACGTTTCCGTTGGCCGCATGTTCCTTGCCGGTGTGGTTCCAGGGCTGATCGCCGGTCTGATGCTGATGATCGCCATCTATGTCATGGCACGCGTCAAGAACCTGCCGGCCCAGCCGTGGCCGGGCTTCAAGGAAATCTGGCATGCCATGATGGAAGCGGCCGTCGGCCTGTTCCTGATGGTCATCATCCTGGGCGGTATCTACGGCGGTATCTTCACCCCGACCGAAGCTGCGGCGGTGGCGGCCGTTTACGCCTGTCTGGTGGCACTCTTCGTCTATCGCGACATGGGCCCGCTCAGTGGCATTCGCTGGGTGCAGGAACAGGACGGCCCTCTGGGGCTGGCCGGTTTCAAGACCATCACCTACGGGTTTGCTGCAATGTTCGCCTGGTCGAGCATCGCCGGCATGGTCACGGACAGACAGGGTTTCTACGGCATCGACAGTGCCATTGTCCTGCTGGCTGCGCTGATTGGCTATCCGCTTCTGCGCGGCCGTGTCAGCCCTGCCGAGCTGCCGTCCATCTATGGTATCGGCGCAAAGATCTGGGGTCGGAATATCGGACTGATCGTCTGGAAGTTTCTTCCGGCCATGTTCCACAAGGACACCAAGAAGGTGATGGTGGATGCGGCGAAGACGACCATCATGCTGATGTTCATCATCGTCAACGCCCTGCTGTTTGCCCACGTGCTGACATCGGAGCGGATTCCACAGGCAATCACCGACTGGATGGTCGGAGCCGGTTTCAACTGGTTCACCTTCCTGATCGCGGTCAACCTGCTGTTGCTGCTTGGTGGTCAGTTCATGGAACCGTCGGGCCTGCTTCTGATCGTGGCGCCGGTGGTCTTCCCGATCGGCATGGAACTTGGCGTCGATCCGGTTCACCTCGGCATCATCATGGTCGTGAACATGGAAATCGGCATGATCACGCCGCCAATCGGGCTCAATCTGTTCGTCACATCGGGGATAACGGGGATGAGTCTGGTGCAGGTGGTCAAGGCGGCAGCGCCGTTCGTGCTCATCCTGCTCCTGTTCCTCATCCTGGTGACCTATGTCCCGGCCCTGTCCACTTGGCTGCCCTACAGCCTGATGGGACCGGAAATCATCACAAACCGGTAACGACCCGGACCATCCAGAAACTCGAACGGCGGGCCCTGCCCGCCGTTTTTTTGTTTGCCGTGCCCGGGAGGGAGCCTTCACGTCGTTCACCGGGCCTCATCCCCGCCACCTCATCCTGAGGAAGGCCAAAGACCTGTCTCGAAGGATGGGCGGCACACTCCGAAACAAGCGGCCCATCCTTCGAGACGCCCGGCTGTACCGGGCTCCTCAGGATGAGGCTGATGGGAATGGGGGAGTGGGAGTGGAGATTGTGGAACAAAAAAAGCCGGCCCTGTTGGGACCGGCTTGAAAAGGTCTGCTGCAAAGGCTTGCTTAGACGATGCTGCCGAGTTTCATGGCAACGCTCATGTCACCTTCCACCTGCATCTTGCCGCCCATGAAGGCAGCCGTCGGGTTCAGATCACCCGAGAGAAGGTCACCGAGGTCTTCGGCGGACATCTTTATGGTGCAGTCTGCCTCGTCATCTTCGTTGGAAACGCTGGAGCCCTGCAGGAAAATGACACCCGTTTCCCCAAGATCGAACTTGACGGATTCTTCAATGCCGCCATCGGCAACCTTCGCGCGGACACCTTCGGTAAGCTGTTCCAAGGACATGTCGTTTTCTCCCGTTTGAATTGGGCCGGAGCCCGTCTTTGCCCTCTTGAAGCATGACGTTTACGTAATCGTCAAGTAGAAATCTGTGTCGAAAGAGATGCGCCGCCGGCAGCGTTTCGCTACACGCGCCGTCACCCCATGGCTTGACCATGGGATCCATGTCGTTTCACCGGCAGCGCGGCCGCCGTGATCATCGCATGGATTGCCGGATCAAGTCCGGCAATGACCGAGAATTTCAACATTTCGCGGTGCCAGAGGCAATGCACCTGACAGGATCGTCAGATCAATGATTGTCCCGTGGCAGCCCCTTGGTATGCGCGACGTCCTGGTATTTAACCGCCGGCTCCAGAACCATGCCCTTGTCGAACTGCCCGATCATGGCGCGCTGGATCTCCTGCCAGGGTGTCTGGCTCTCCGCAATCTTGAAGCCGCCCGCCGCTTCCAGGTCCGTGCGTCGTTGCGCAAGTTCCTCATCGGAAATCAGGATGTCGGCAGTGCCTTTCCTCAGATCGATGCGCACACGGTCCCCGCTTTTCAGAAGCGCGAGTCCACCCATGGCGGCAGCTTCCGGTGATGCGTTCAGGATCGACGGCGAACCGGATGTGCCCGACTGACGGCCGTCGCCGATGCAGGGCAGGGATGTAATCCCGCGTTTGATCAGGGCTGCGGGTGGCTGCATGTTGACCACCTCGGCACCGCCCGGATAACCGATCGGGCCGGTGCCCCGGATGAACAGCATGCAGTGCTCATCGATCTCAAGGTCCGGATTGTCGATGTTGTCGTGGTAATCCTCCGGCCCTTCGAACACAACGGCACGGCCCTCGAACGCTTCCGGATCGTCCGGATTGGAGAGATAGCGGTCGCGGAACTCTTCCGAGATCACGCTGGTCTTCATGATGGCGCTGTCGAACAGGTTGCCCTTCAGGTTGATGAAACCAGCCTTGTCTTTCATCGGATTGTTGAACGGCTTGATGACGTCCGGCAGGTCTGTGACGACACCGTCGCAATTGTCGCCGATGCCCTTGCCGTTGACGGTAAGCGCGCCCGGATGCGGCAGCTTGCCGTTTCGCATCAGCTCCGCGACGACAGCAGGCACGCCGCCTGCGTGGAAGTAATCCTCGCCCAGATATTCGCCGGCTGGCTGCAGATTGACCAGCAGCGGCACGTCATGGCCGATCTCCTGCCAGTCGTCGTTGTCCAGTTCCACACCCAGATGGCGGGCAATGCCGTTCAGGTGGATCGGTGCATTGGTCGAACCGCCGATGGCCGAGTTGACGACAATGGCGTTCTCAAACGCTTCGCGGGTCATGATGTCGGAGGGTTTCAGATCCTCGCGCACCATGTCGACAATGCGTTTGCCGGTCTCGTAGGAAATTGCACCGCGCTCACGGTAAGGCGCCGGAATGGCGGCCGCCCCCGGAAGCTGCATGCCCAGGGCTTCGGCCAGCGAGTTCATGGTCGTTGCCGTGCCCATGGTGTTGCAGAAGCCGACGGACGGCGCGGAGGAGGCGACGAGGTCCATGAAGCCCTTGTAGTCGATCTCGCCTGCGGCAAGCATCTGGCGGGCTTTCCAGACGATGGTGCCGGAGCCCGTGCGCTCGCCCTTGTACCAGCCGTTCAGCATCGGACCGACGGACAGCGCGATGGCCGGAATATTCACCGTCGCGGCGGCCATCAGGCAGGCAGGTGTGGTCTTGTCGCAGCCGATTGTCAGCACCACGCCGTCGATGGGGTAGCCATACAGCAGTTCGACGAGACCAAGATAGGCCAGGTTCCGGTCCAGTGTTGCGGTCGGGCGCTTGCCGGTCTCCTGGATCGGGTGAACCGGAAATTCGAAGGCAATACCACCGGCGTCGCGAATACCTTCGCGCACACGCTTGGCCAGCTCCAGATGGTGGCGGTTGCAGGGTGAAAGGTCAGAGCCGGTCTGGGCGATGCCGATAATCGGTTTGCCCGACTGCAGCTCTTCACGCGTGATGCCGAAATTCAGGTATCGCTCGATATAGAGCGCGGTCATGCCCGGATTGTCGGGATTGTCGAACCAGGCGGCGGACCGCAGTTTCGGTGTTTTGGTGTCGCTCATGTCGCCTCATCCCTCAATGCACTCACAAAGTGTCAAAAGCCGATAAACACCAGCTCCATGAGGCTGTAAAGGCGCTGAAACCCGATTTCGGTTCCACAATCTGAGAATGCGCCCGTCATGTATTCCGGTGCAGCGTATCTGCAATGGAAAATCGGGCAAATGTCCAAAGGACGGCAAGACAGACAGCAAAAAGAACGGGTGCGGCCGAGAGCGGAAGGAGGGTCAAGGCACCGCACAGGCCGGCGAAAAGCCAGAGACCTGACAGCAGCCGGCGGGCGTGCACGGCCAGCAGATTGCGGCGCATGGCCAGCGCCTTCAGGGCAGAGAAGGCACCAATGTCGTCGGTGTCGCTGACAGCAAGGGGGGAATGCCTTGCATCCGTCCCGTCCTTTCCGGGCGTGGCGCCTTCGCGCAGTTCCAGCGCCATACGGTCCTGCGACAGGGTCAGGACCAGGGGAGGCGTGTCCGGAAAGCAGCGTGAGGCGGCCTCGGGCGCGGTTTCTCCCGGCTTCGGATCATCGGTCAGCTCTAGGCCAAGCATGCCAGCCAGCGCGCTGCGTGTGTTGGGGCTGTCACCACTGAACAGCCACGGCACGAGGCCCTCTTTGCGCAGGGCCATCCCCGCAACGCCGGCATCCTGACGCAATGTGCCTTCCAGTCCTAAAACACCCACGACGCGTCCCCCGACAGCGACACGCAGCACCGTCTTGCCGTCTGCTTCCAGCGACCGGGCAATGGCGTCGGCGGTAAAACTGTCGATCTTGAGGCGCTTCAGGAGGTCCGTCGTGCCGATCACCACGGTCTGTCCGCCGAGCAGCGCAACAACACCCAGACCAGGTGTCGGTTCGAACCGGTCCGGCATCTTGAGGGCGACTTGCCACTGGCTTGCCAGTTCGCGCAGGGCCTGGGCGACTGGGTGGGTTGATCCGGCTTCCGCGGAGGCGGCAACGGCCAGGAGCGTTTTCGGCTCGTTGTTGAAGGCCATGACATTGGTGACCATCAGGTTGGGTCCAGACATCACGGCAGCCTTGTCGATGAGGATATCGCGGGCATGAGCGACCTTGGTGAAGGCGCCGGGGGCAATGTCACGGGCGCCTGCCGCCAGTGCTGCCTTGTGAAAGACCTTGTCCGCGAATGCGTTGATTCCGTCGATCAGTTGCGGCCAGGAAAGAAGCAGAGCGGCGGCAAGAGCGGCCGGGGCCTCGGTCCTGTCGAGGACCCACCACCAGGTACCGGCAGCCAGCAGCGCCAACAGGACAGACCATGCCGCTTGTGGCACTCCGCTGAGGTCACCCCTTGGTGGCAGCAGAACCACACCGAACGCCCGCAGCACCATCAGGAAGGCTGCGGCAAGGGCGGGTGCATTGGTCTGGGGCGATGTCGGACCGGACAGGTGGAGGCCGGTCGAAACGGCAAGCAATCCGGTGCTGACCACCGCCGTGAAAAGCGTCAAGGGCCGGCCGACAGAGGTGTTGAGCGAAAAAGAGAGGCCGAGAAGCGAAAAAATCGCGGAAAACATGCTGAAAATTAAGGCGCTGTAGGAACCGAAAACCAAAACTGACGTTGCGGCGTCAGAGGGTTCTCCGCCTGCTGTTGCCAGAGCCAGAACAAGGCACACTACGGCAATGATAAGAAAAAACGCCCAAAGAACTGAAATCAATGATGTTTTCGGCATAGCCGGTCGGCTCTCGTATCTGGAATTCTTCTGCTGGAACCGGGTCGTGGGCCAACTGGAGATACAAACGGCACGCCCTGGGGACCGTCTGAAAATGCGGGAGCGGCCGGAGACAGGCAATGCCGCAGAGTCAGTTCGGTAAGCATGTTGCCTGTCCCAGTCGCAGTGCATCGGAATGGGTGCTGACCATTTGTGCAGCGTGGAACTTGAGCGAAACTGAATTGCGGGTAGTATAAAAGGGTAATTTTTTAAACGGCCTGCAAGTATTGAGGGCCTGTATTTAATAGTCCTCTGGACGAAGATTATTTCGGGGTGTGGTATATTAATGGGAGAGCCGAAAGGCTCTCCCTTTTACGTTTGGGCGCGCCGGAAAAACATGGTTAACGTCTGTTAACAATCGAGTCCGGACTAAAAATCAGAATGAATCTATTTGGGTGCAGATCGTAGTGGCGCCCTGGGCGGCAAAAACTGCCCGGTTCGGACTGGATTGTGACTAACGTTTTGCGGTCACCGGAGAATCGGGGTGGGGCTTGGAGTCAAGTCAGCGACTCGGCCGAATCCGAAAAAAGACTCATCTTCAAAGACTTGGGAAGGCCGGCGACAACGCCGCCGGTTCCTTCAGGCCGTTGCGAGGTTTGCCCGCGACAGCAACTCCAGTGACGGCATCAGGTTCAGGAGTTCGCGGGTATAGGGGTGTTGCGGCGCTTCGAAGAGCTGGTCGCAGTCTGCCACCTCGCACAACTCGCCATGGCGCATGACGCCGATGCGGTTGCACATCTGCCGGATCACGGCCAGATCGTGGCTGATGAACAGCATGGTCAGCCCAAGTTCTTCCTGAAGATCCTTCAATAGGTTCAGGATCTGCGCCTGGATCGACACGTCGAGTGCCGAGGTGGGCTCGTCACAGATCAGGAACCTGGGCCGCGTCGCGAGCGCCCGTGCGATGGAGATGCGCTGGCGCTGACCGCCGGAAAACTCGTGCGGAAATTTCCTTCCGGCCGCCGCGCCCAGGCCGACATGATCGAGCAGGTCATCAACGATCTGGCGCACTTCCGCATTGCTTGACGCCAGACGGTGGAACTTGATCGGTTCCGCGATGATGTCGCTGACGCGCATGCGGGCGTTCAGCGAGGAATAGGGATCCTGAAAGATCATCTGCATCTGGCGGCGCATCGCCAGAACGTCCTTGCGATTCTTGAGCGACGTCAGTTCGGTCTTGCCGAACAGGATCGACCCTCCGGTCGGCTGGTAGAGGCCGGTGATCAGGCGCGCGATGGTCGATTTGCCCGACCCGCTCTCGCCGACGAGGCCGAAGGTCTCGCCTTCGTTGATGTCGAAACTGACCTTCTTGACCGCCTGGAAGTATTTGCGTTTGGACGGGAAGATCGAGCCACGGGTCTCGAACCGCATGTCGAGGTCCGTTGCCTTGACCAGCGCACCGGACACTTTTTCATAGTCGCGTGCCTTGCCGAGCCAGTGTGTGGCGATGTCGATCTGCTTCTGTGGCGTGCCGGCCTTTTCGATGTAGTTGACCACCGGAAACCGCTCGACCTTGATATCAGGGCGTGGCACGGCGGAAATCAGGCTCTGGGTGTAGGGGTGTTCCGGAGCGCCCAGCACCTGGGTCGTCTCGCCGTATTCCACCAGTTCACCGTGGTACATCACCGCCACATGGTCCGTGATGTCGGCAATCACGCCCATGTCATGAGTGATCACCAGCATGGCGACGTTACGCTCCCGGCACAGCTTCCTCATCAGTTCAAGGATCTGCGCCTGGATGGAAACGTCGAGCGCGGTTGTCGGCTCGTCCGCGATCACCAGTTCAGGTTCCGCACACAGCGCAAGCGCGATGACCACCCTTTGGCGCATGCCGCCGGAAAACTGATGCGGATACTGCTTGATGCGTTCGGGCGCATCTGGAATGCCCACGGCCTCGATCAGTTCGATCGCGCGCTGGCGGGCCTGCGATCCGGAGAGCGGCAAATGGGTGCGGATCGTCTCCACAAGCTGGCTTTCCACCGTCTGCAGCGGATCGAGAGACGTCAGTGGATCCTGGAAAATCATGCCGATCTTTCGGCCGCGCAAACGACGCTTTTCCTTGTAGGGCAATTGGTCGATGCGCTTGCCGTGAAGATAGACTTCACCGCCGGCTATGTGTCCGGGTTCCTGCAGCAGCCCGATCACCGCGTTGCCGACTGTCGACTTGCCTGCACCCGATTCTCCGACGACGCCGAGAACCTTGCCGGCATCGACGCTCAAAGTAACGTCATCGACGGCGACGAAGACGGATTTTCGGCCCGGAAACTCAACCCTCAGGTCCTTGATATCGAGAACGCTCATACCGGCCTCACCTGAGTTTCGGGTTGAGGGCGTCGCGCAGCCAGTCGCCCAGAAGGTTGACGTTCAACACCAGCAGGGCCAGTGCAAGGCCCGGGAAGATCGCGATCCACCACTCCCCCGAATAGAGGAAATCGTTGCCGATGGCGATCAATGTGCCGAGGGACGGCTGGGTAGGCGGCATGCCGACACCCAGGAACGAGAGCGTCGCTTCGGTCACGATGGCAAGTGCCAGGTTGATGGTCGCGATCACCAGCACCGGTCCGGTGACGTTCGGCAGGATATGGCGCACCATGATGATGACCGAGGGAATGCCGATCACGCGGGCGGCCTGAACATATTCCTTGTTCTTCTCCACCATGGTGGAACCGCGAACCGTGCGCGCATATTGCACCCAGAAGGACAGCGCCAGCGACACGATCAGAATGTAGAAGGCGAAGACCTCCCGGTCGATCGCGCCGAAAATGCCATGCGCGACACCGTCGATCAGAAGGGCGATCAGAATGGCCGGAAACGTCAGCTGAACGTCGGCAATCCGCATGATGATCGCATCCACCCGACCACCCATGTAGCCCGCGACCAGCCCCAGCGAGATGCCGATGAAGGCGGCGACGACAACAGAGCAGAAGCCAACGATCAGCGAAATTCGCATGCCGTAGAAGATGCCGGAGAGCATATCGCGGCCCTGATCGTCCGTTCCCAGGAGGAAGCGGGGATCGGCATATTCCATCCAGACCGGCGGAACGCGGGCGTCCATGATGGAAATCGACGCCAGGTCGAACGGATCATGTGGAGCAATCCACGGCGCCAGGAACGCAAGGAGAAACAGGATTGCCGTGCCGGTGGCAGCGACAACGGTGACCTTCGATTTCAGGAACGAATGAAAGAGGTCGCTGTCGAGAGCGCGAGCCATCCGCCCCGGTTCCTTGACCGGTGTCGCCCTGTCCTGAACACTGGATTTTGCTTCTTCGTTGGTGACGAAAGGCATGGCGTCGGTCTCCCTTATGGCCGACCGACCCGCAGACGCGGATCGATGAAGAAGTAAAGGATGTCGACGATGAAATTGATCGTCACGAACAGGAAGGCAGTCAGCAGCAGATAAGCGGACATGATCGGAATATCGACGTTCTGCACGGCCTGCAGGAACATCAGGCCCATGCCGGGCCACTGGAAAACGGTCTCGGTGATGGTCGCGAAAGCGATGATCGCGCCAAGCTGCAGCCCGGTGATGGTGATGACCGGAACGAGCGTGTTCTTGAGGGCATGCCGGAAGTTCACCAGCCTGTCCGGCAGACCGCGCGCCCGGGCGAACTTGATGTAATCGGTCCGGATGACTTCCAGCATCTCGGCTCGGATCAACCGCATGATCAGGGTCATCTGGTAGAGGCCGAGCGTGATGGAGGGCAGGATCAGCGCCTTCAGGCCGGAGATGGTCAGAAAGCCGGTCGTCCACCAGGATCCGATCTGCACGGTCTCGCCGCGTCCGAAGCTCGGCAGCCACTGCAGCGTAACGGAAAACAGGAAGATCAGCAGGATCCCGATGAAGAACGTCGGCAGCGAGATGCCGATCAGTGAAACTGACAGAAACAGCTTGGAAACGGGCGATTCCCGATTGAGCCCGGCGTAGATGCCCATGGGAATGCCGACAACGAGCGCAAACACCGCAGACGCGAAGCTGAGTTCGAGCGTGGCGGGTATGCGCTTGGCGAAAAGCTCGGAAACCGGCTGACGGAACTGGTAGGACGTGCCGAAATCGAATTGCGCGGCCTTGGTGACGAAACGGAAGAACTGGACCGGAACCGGGTCGTTCAGACCCAGGCGCTCGCGCAGGGCCTCCCGTTCTTCGATCGAGGTTTCGATGCCGACCATCTGGTTGATGGGATCGCCGACAAAGCGGAACATGGTGAACGCGAGAAGGGCGACCACCAGCATGACAATCATCGCCTGCACGATGCGGCGCGTTGCAAATCCAATCATTTCGGCTCTTTGAATGCTTTAGTCATGAAAATACGCCCCCGGCGGAGTTGCCGGGAGCGTCATTGGCTGTGCTTCAGGATCAGTTCTTGGTCACGAAGCGGAACTGGAACTGGTTGTCGGCACGCTGAACAAGGTCCAGCTTGTCGGAAACGCCCCATGCCAGGCTCTGCTGATGCAGCGGGAGGTAGTAGGCGTTCTCGTGGCTGATGCGGAAAGCTTCAGCAATCATGGCATCACGCTTTTCCGGATCGATCTCGACCAGGATTTCATCGGTCAGCTGGTCGATCTTCTCGTCGCAGAAGCCACCGTTGTTGAAGGGCGAGCCTTTGCCGGATTCGTCGCGGCAGTTCATCAGGTTGTCCAGAACGTTCCAGCTGTCGAAGGATCCGGGGGTCCAGCCAAGCAGGTAGAACGACGTATCGTAACCACCGGAAGCAAGGATCTTGGCGAAGTATTTCGCCTTTGGCTGGGCGTTGAGGTTCACCTTCACGCCGATACGGGCCAGCATGGCGGCAACCGCCTGGCAGATCGCCTCGTCGTTGACGTAGCGGTCATTCGGGCAGTCCATGCCGATGGAAAAGCCGTCTGCATAGCCGGCTTCGGCCAGCAGTGCCTTGGCGGCTTCCGGGTCATAGGGATAACGCTCGAAATCGGCGGACTTGGAGAACAGCAGCGGCGAAACCATCAGGGCAGACGGGTTGGACAGGTCCCGCATGACCTTCTTCTTGATCCCCTCGATGTCGATCGCCTGGTAGAAGGCCTTGCGCACCCGGGCATCCTTGAGCGGGTTCTTGCCCTTGACGTCGGAATAGAGCAGCTCGTCGCGCATCTGGTCCATGCCAAGGAAGATCGTGCGCAGTTCCGGGCCGGTCAGCGCCTTGGTTCCCGCATTATCGTTGATGCGTTTGATGTCCTGCACCGGGATCGGGTAGACCATGTCCATCTCGCCGGACAGCAGCGCGGCAACGCGCGTTGCATCGGAACCGATCGGCGTGAATTCCACCGTGTCGATGTTGTGTTTGGCTTCGTCCCACCAGCCGTCGTATTTTTCGTAGACGGTCTTCACGCCGGCTTCATGGCTGACGATCTTGAACGGTCCGGTGCCATTTGCATTGAGCGCGGCATGGTTCGCAGAAGTGTCGGACGCCGAGGTGACTTTCACCGCGTCGTTCTCCGTCGTCCACTCCTTGTCCATGATGTAGAACGTGTCCCACTCGTAATGCAGGATCGGGTTCGGACCGGTGAGAACGAAATCGACCGTGTAGTCGTCAACAATCTCGACCTTGGCATCAGCCGGGACGCGGGTGGTCAGGTCAGACCCTTCCGAGCGCACGCGGTCGACGGAAAAGGCAACGTCTTCGGCAGTGAAATCGCTACCGTTGTGAAACTTTACGCCCTTGCGCAGGTGGAAACGCCAGCGGTTCGGATCGACGATTTCCCAGCTCTCGGCCAGGGCCGGTTCAATGGCCAGATCCGGACCACGGCGCGTCAGGCCTTCATAGGTATTGCCGAGCGACGACAGGGTGAAGGTCTCGTTGAGACTGTAGGGATCAAGCGCGTTCAGTGCACCCTGAAAGGCAAATTTCAGCGTTTCAGCATGAACAGCAGTCCCCGTTCCCGCCGCAAACAGCGCTGCGGCGATGACAATTTTTCTTTTGTTCATAGTCCCCTCGTTTTCCGGTTTCGGCTTTGCTCCACGGCCGCACCCCCCTGCCAGGACCATGCGGCCATGTTGTCAAAAACGACTATGACATCGCAAATCTCTGTGTTCAAACCCGTTTAGCTGTCAAATTGCGACATTCTGTCAATCAGCTTGTCGAGGAAGGCAGCGCAGCGGTCGAGTTCGGAAAGCTCGATAAATTCGTCGGGCTGATGGGCCTGATCGATGGATCCGGGACCGCAAACCACGGTCGAAAGTCCGTGATCCTGGAAGATCCCGCCTTCGGTGGCATAGACCACGACGTTGCGGCTGTTGTCGCCGGTCAGACGCCTGGCGGTCGTTTCCGCCAGCCCGTCCGGTTCCTCTCCCAGCCCGGGCACATAGGCAAGTTCTCTCACCTCGATGGCGCAGTCCGGCGAGATCGCTTTCATTCCCGGCAGAACCTCATTTTCGATGAACGCCCGGTAGGCGGCGACCCAGTCCTTCGCGTGTTCACCCGGCAGCAGACGGATATCAGTCACGAATTCGCAGTGCTGGGCCGTGATGTTGTGTGCCTGGCCGCCGGAAATGGTGCCGCAATGCAAGGTGGTGTAGGGCGGTTCGAACGGGCAGTCAGGATCGGCCTTGGCCCGGTTCTCCGCGGTTCTGGCATCCAGCCATCCGATCAGCCTGGCCGCCACCGAAATCGCCGAAACACCCCGGTGCAACTGGCTGGAATGGACCGGATGCCCCTGGATGCGCGTCTTCAGTACCGTAATGCCCTTGTGGCCCGTAACGACCTTCATGCTGGTCGGTTCGCCCACAATCACCACCGAAGGGCGCGGGCCGTTTGCCAGCATTTCAGGGATCAGCACCCTGGCCCCGTCGCAGCCGGTTTCCTCGTCATAGGACAGCGCGATATGGATGGGCCGTCTGAGCGGTGCATTCAGAAAATCCGGAACCTTGGCAAGCACAGTTGCCGCGAAGCCTTTCATGTCCGCCGCGCCACGGCCGTAGAGGCGGCCGTTTTCCTCCCAGGCGGAAAAAGGATCGTGAGACCAGTTCTGGCCCGCCACCGGAACGACATCGGTGTGGGCGGACAGGACCGTTCCGCCGTTGATATCCGGACCGATGCGGGCATAAAGAGCGGCCTTTTGACCCGTTTCATCCAGCGCCCGCCCTGAAGCGACACCCCATTGGCTGAGATAGTCTTCGACAAAGGTGATCAGATCGAGGTTGCTTCGATCCGAAACGGTGTTGAAGGAGATCAGTTTCTCCAGCATTTCCCGAGGCGTGTAGGTCCGGCTCACGTGGTCTCCAGTGGTTTTGTGACAGGGAGGATAGGTCTCAGGCGGGAACGGCGTCAGCGAGATGGAGACCATCTAAGCTTTTCACCGCAAGGATTTGCAAGGGGATTTCCTTGCCGCGCACCTTGATCTCGGCCTCTTCGGCACCGTCGATCCGGGCGCCTGCCGCATCGACAACAGCTTTGGAAACAACCATGAAGCTGCCGTGGTTCTTGTTCTCCGTTTCCAGCCGGCTTGCGGTGTTGACCACGTCGCCAAGCGCAGTCAGCCCGCCGCGTTTGCCTGCCGTTCCGGCGGCGCCGATGCGACCGAGAATGGCCGGCCCCAGGTGCAGGCCGATGCCGAGCCGGATCGGATCGCGAAACTGCGGACCCTTCTCCTTGTCGAGCGATTTCATGACCTTCTCGATACGGCGGCAGGCGGCAAGAGCCTGCCGGGCGCCGGTTTCCGCGTTGCTGTCCATGCCGAAGATGGCCATGATGCCGTCACCAATGAACTTGTCGACATAGCCGCCCTCCTCCCGGATCGCGGCAGAGGCCTGGTCCAGGTAGCTGTTGAGCAGATAAACCACGTCATAGGCGAGCTGGCTTTCGGTGATGCCGGTGAAATTGCGCAGGTCCACGAACATGACCACCACATCCTGCTCGACGCCCCAGTAATAGGCGTCCTTCAGGTGTTCGCCGATAATTGCACTGGCCTTGACCGGTACAAGGGGCTGCACTTCCACGTTGCTTTCCGGGCGCGCCTGGCAGGCCAGCCGAATGTCGCTTCCCGCGCCGATCCGTGTCAGCACCGCAGCTTCGGCAACACTCGGTTTCGGCAAGGTTTCGCCGCCCTCCAGAATTTTCACCCGGCAGGTGGAGCATCTGGCCCGCCCGCCGCACACCGATGCGATCGGTATGTCGTTCATACGGCTGATTTCCAGCAGCGTTGCGCCCGGTTGCGCCTTCACCGTCAGTCCGCCTGGGTAGACCACGGTCAGGCTGCGCGCTTTCAGGCTGAGAAGGTAACGGATCAGGATGGCCAACAGGCTGACGGCAATCAGGCCGAACACGACTGCCCGGAACTGAACGACGACCTCGCTGGCCCACAATTGCTGGTCCGGAGTGATTCGGAGGGTTACGTCACGGCTGAGGGCCAGTCGGCGGGCGCCTTCAATCCAGCCCCAGATGGCAAGAACCGGCATCGCAAAGGCAAACCCGGCCGCCAGTGGCTTCAGCTTCTGGTAAGCCGGATAAAGGCGCAGGAAGAAGTGCAGGCCGATCATGGCGTGGGTCCACACCATGAGCAGCAGAATAGACTGATTGACCGCCGCATTCGGCCACAGCAGCGTCAGCATCTGCTCGTAGAGCGGCAGGAAGCCGAACTCCTTGGCAACGCCCATGGTCGTGGTGACATGCGGTATCAGGAGCCAGGGAATGTAAAGACCGAGGGCGAGCTGCAGAAGCTCCCAACGGGACATCTTCAACGTTCGCCGTTTGCTTGTCCGCCACAAGGCGAGCAGCACATGGGTCAGCGCGGCGAGGATGAGGACAGTTTCGCCAAGCGGGCTTCTCCAGACCCAGTAGTGCCAGACCGAGGCCTGGTCCATGGCCTGGAAGGAAATGATGCCGAGGGCGTGATTTGAAAAATGGCTGAGGCAGAATGTGAACAGGATCAGGCCGCTCCACAGTCGGAGCCGCTGACGCCAGTTCCCTCCGGCGACCATGACACTGTCGGACTTCTTGCCCGGTCTTGCCGCCGAAGCGGACTTTTCAGAAGATTTGGCGGCCGTCGCGGGCCTGTTCGGCCGGCTTGTGCCGGGGGCCTCTTCCTGCATGTATTTTCAGTCTCCGGTCTGGCCGTTCCGGCCTTCTGCCGGTCTGCCCTGTCAATTGCCACTTGAAGCGCGGGGGGCAGCCGAGGTCAAGGAGGCAAAAAGGAAATGCGGTGAACTGCCCGTGAAGGCACGCGAAACGGGGAAAACTCCTCGGTATGCAGGCACTGTCAGGTCAAATTTCGCAAAATTTCGGGTTTTCTTCGGCTATGACCTTGCATCCCGGGCGTCAGTCGGCACATTCCGGGCCGGACATCCAACAATCGGGAAGAGGCGATGAAGGTCTACGGCATCAAGAACTGCGACACCGTCAAGAAGGCGCGGAAGTTTCTGGAAGAGGCCGGCGTGCCTTATGAGTTCCACGACTACAAGAAGGATGGCGTCGATGCCGATCGACTGGCCGGCTTTGTCGGTGAATTCGGATGGGAGTCTATCCTGAACAAGCGCGGCACCACCTGGCGGCGCCTGGACGAAGCAACGCAGGACAGCGTTGTCGACGCCAAGAGCGCGCTCGACGTGATGATCGAGAACCCGTCCGTTATCAAAAGGCCGATCGTGGCAGGCGAAACCAAGAATTTCGTCGGCTTTGACCCTGTCGCATGGGAAATGGCACTGGAACTGGGCGAACTGAAGTAGCGTTTGCCGTCACTGGCCAATCAGGCCCGGTACATACCGGGCCGGGCTATTGCCTGCCAGGCGGCTACCAGGTCCGGCGCGGGCCGGTGTCAATGTGGTAGTGGCCGGAAGAATAGTGCTTGTATCCGCCAACTTCCGGCTGTGATTTCAAGAAGGCAATGACGGACGACGGGTTGCCACGGACCGAAAAATCGACCGCCCGGCAGTTGAGGTGATAGGAATCCTTGGCGCCACCCTTCCACCAGTTCTCAAGCCACCAGCGCTTGGTCGAGCTGACAGTCACTTTGCCATAGCGGGATGCAACCCGGTTTAGAACCTTCTTCAGCTTGCGCGGCACGCACCAGGAACTGTCGTTATAGTCGATGGAATTGTGGGATGCGGTCATCCAGCCCATGCCGGTAACACCGGCGACGGTTCCGCAGCCGGCAAGTGTGACAGTCAATCCTAGGAATACGATCCAGGCGGTGAGGCGCTGACGCATGACGGGCGGCCTTCGGTTACTGATTACAATCTCGTCCCCCGCGCGCAGGCTGATTGAATTTTATTAAAATTCTAATGAAAAACGTGGTTAACGCGCCTTCGAAACAAATGTTTCAGGAGCTAACGTTTTCTGATACAAATGCGTCAACCCAATGTGGGCTGTCCCGTCAGTTGTCGGATGCGTTTGCCATGTCTCATGTTTTTCCCCGCCACACCAAAGCCGATCTTCCCGTCGCAGTAACAGGGGACGGTTGCTACATTCTCGATCGGTCCGGAAAGAAATATTTCGATGGATCCGGCGGCGCCGCGGTCTCCTGTCTCGGGCACAGCGATCCGGATGTGATCGCTGCCATCAAGGCCCAGGTGGACCGGATCGCCTTCGCCCATACAGGCTTTTTCACCAGCGAACCTGCAGAGGAACTGGCGGATCTCCTGATCCGAAAAGCACCAGGCAATCTGGACCGTGTCTATTTCGTCTCCGGTGGATCGGAAGCCATGGAGGCGGCGCTGAAGCTGGCGCGTCAGTACTTTCTGGAGAAGGGTGAAGCGTCACGGCACCGGGTAATTGCCCGCAGGCAGAGCTACCATGGCAATACGCTTGGTGCGCTGGCAACCGGCGGCAACCAGTGGCGGCGGGAGCCTTTTGCACCGTTGATGATCGATACCACCCATATTGCCCCCTGTTACGAGTATCGGGACCGCCGCGAGGGGGAAACCGCCTTCGACTACGGTCAGCGGATCGCCAACGAACTGGAAGCGGAAATCCTTCGGCTCGGGCCGGAAAACGTCATGGCTTTCGTTGCCGAACCGGTTGTCGGTGCGACGGCGGGTGCCCTGCCGCCGGTCGAAGGTTATTTCAAGCGGATCCGGGAGATCTGCGATAATTACGGCGTGCTTCTGATCCTGGACGAGGTCATGTGCGGCATGGGCCGCACCGGCACCCTGTTCGCCTGTGAGCAGGATGGTGTCGCACCGGATATTCTATGCATCGCGAAAGGGCTCGGAGCCGGCTATCAGCCAGTCGGTGCCATGCTGTGCACCGCTGCCATTTACGAAGCCATCGAGACCGGATCGGGCTTTTTCCAGCATGGCCACACATACATCGGCCATCCGACCGCCTGCGCCGCCGCGCTCGCCGTGTTCAGGAAACTGACCGGCGGCGTTGCCGACCGGGTGATGCCGATGGGCGAGAAACTGACGACGGCACTTAACGATGCTTTCGGTCAGCACCCGCATGTTGGTGATATTCGCGGCCGCGGACTTTTCCGAGGCATCGAAATCGTCGAGGACCGGGCCAGCAAGGCGCCGTTTGATCCGAAGAGGGGCATCAACAAGGCGCTCAAGAAGGCAGCATTCGAGGCCGGTCTAATCTGCTACCCGATGGGCGGGACGATCGATGGGGTGCGGGGCGACCATATCCTGCTGGCGCCGCCTTTCATTCTCGAGGACAGCCATGTCGGAGAGATTACCGACAAGCTCAACCAGGCGTTCAAGGCGGTCTTCTGAACATGAGTGCGCTTTTTGTTCCGCCGCCTTTATCATTGATCATGGTGGCTCCCAACGGTGCCCGCCGGACCAAGGCGGATCATTCCGCCCTGCCGATGACCATCGCTGAAACGGTGGTAGCGGCAAAGGCGTGTCTTGAGGCTGGAGCCGGTGCGCTTCATGCCCACGTACGCGACCTTACCGGTGCCCATGTGCTTGACGCCGGGCTTTATCGTGAGCTCTTGTCGGAAATGCGTGTTGCGGTGCCGCAAATGCAGGTTCAAATCACCACGGAAGCTGTTGGAAAATACACTCCGGAAGAGCAACGCGAACTGGTCTACAAGGTCAAGCCGGATGCGGTCTCCGTCGCGATCCGGGAGATGGTTCCGGAAGGCGGGGAAGACCAGGCAAAAGCCTTTTACCACTGGGCGTTCGACCATGAATGTGCGGTCCAGCATATCGTCTACAGCGCGGATGATCTGGACCGGTTTTTCGACCTAGCGGCAGCCGGCACCCTGGCAGGGGAAAGCCATCAGCTGCTGTTCGTTCTGGGGCGCTATGCGGCAGACCAGGAAAGCGCACCGGAAGATCTGGTGTCGTTTCTGGAAAAGCTCGCGGAACGCGGCAAGGGGCAGTCGCTGGACTGGGCGGTCTGCGCTTTCGGACACCGCGAGACGGAGTGTCTGGTGGAGGCGGTCCGGCGGGGCGGCAAGACCAGGATCGGTTTTGAAAACGGCCTGTGGAACAGGACCGGAGAACGCGCGATAGACAATGCCGACCGGGTCAGCGATCTGGTATCGGCCCTGAAGGAACACAGTCTGATGCCTGCCTGATCGTTCGGGCCGGCATCCGGCACGAAGCAAAATCAGCGGGCTGCGGCCCTCAAGGTTGGAGACTGGAAAATCATGGCGGATAGCCTTTACGTTCTGACGCTGTCCTGCGCGGACAAGCCTGGCATTGTGGCGGCAGTCACGACGGAACTGGCGGATTTTGGCGCCAATATTGCCGAAAGTGACCAGTTCTGGGACCGGGTAACCAACCAGTTCTTCCTGCGTATTGCCATTCTGGCTCCGGAAGGCGTGACCCTGGAAAGCGTTCAGAGGGCGCTTGACCCGGTCATCAGCCGTTTCGACATGAAGGCCAAACTGGTCGACACGGCCAAACGGCCGAAGGTCATCGTCATGGTGTCCAAATTCGACCATGCCATGTTGCACCTTCTCTACCAGATCCGCGTCGGCTGGATGGATGCCGAAGTGGTCGCGATCGTTTCCAACCACACCGACAGCCAGCGCACGGCCGAGCACGAAGGCATTCCGTACCACCATTGGCCGGTGAACAAGGAAAACAAGGCCGAGCAGGAAGAGAAACTGCTGAAGCTGGTCAAGGAAACCGGAGCCGATCTGGTGGTTCTCGCCCGCTACATGCAGGTGCTTTCCGACAGCCTTTCCAAGCGTCTGTTCGGCAAGATCATCAACATCCACCACTCCTTCCTGCCGAGCTTCAAGGGCGCTAAGCCCTATCACCAGGCGCATGCTCGCGGCGTCAAGATGATCGGGGCCACCGCTCACTATGTGACGCCGGATCTCGATGAAGGCCCGATCATCGAGCAGGACGCCGAACGGGTAAGCCATGCGCTCTCCGCTGACGATTTCGTCGCCCGTGGCCGTGACATCGAATCCCGCGTGCTGGCCCGTGCCGTCAAATACCACCTGGAAAATCGGGTGATGATCGTCGGCAACAAGACCATTGTGTTCACGCCGTAAGGCAGGCCTTGGTGCCCGAAAAGCAATTGGCCCCGGTCGTCCGATGGATGGCCGGGGCTTTTTCATGATCCGGAAGCTTGGGTTGGGGGCCGGGTGTCCTCAGGCTACCACTGCCATCGGCGCGGTGACGGGCATGCCGTCGCGCTTCAGTTCCGCATGAACCCAGTCGCGGAACAGGCGGACCTTGCGGCTGCTGCGCAGGGCGGGCGGGTAACTCATGTACCAGCTTTCGTCATCGGCATGGCAGGTCAGCTTGAACGGCTGGATCAGCTGGCCGTTTTCAAGGGCGGTCTTGCAGAAATAAGGGGTCAGGATTGCGACGCCCTGTCCTGCGATCGCCCGGTTGGCCTCGAGCGCCTGTGACCCCATGCGCGAGCTAGGGTGACCGCTCAGGTCGACATTCGGCAGTCCCGCTGCCTCGAACCACATCTGCCACCACGGGTCCTGCGGATCGACCAGCGGCAATTTCAGAATGTCCTCGGGCTTTTTGACGCCGCCGATCGTGTCCGCAAGCTTCGGGCTCAGCATCGGCGTAAAGTCCGCGCGCACGATTTCATGGGCGAGCCAGTTTTTCGGAGGGGCCTTGCAGGCGGAAATCACGACGTCGGATTCGTTGAACTCCGGTTCAGCATGCGGGCCATAGGGAACGATGCGCACGCCCACGTCCGGGTTCTGCATCTGGAACTCGAACAGACGGTTTGACAGCCAGTTGACCGCAAACGTGGTGTTGCTGGAGACGACAAGCTGGCCGGCGTTCTTTTCGGAAATATCCTCGAAGGCACTGCGAAGCGAGGAGAACGCATCCACCACTCGCGCCGCCAGTTGCCCGCCATTGTCGGTCAGCTCGATCTTGCGGGCCTTGCGGGTGAACAGTTGAAAGCCGAGACGATCTTCCAGGATCTTGATCTGGTAGCTGACAGCCGCCTGGGTCATGCCCAACTCGTCGCCGGCTTTGGTAAAACTCAGGTGCCGACTTGCAGCTTCAAAGGCCCGGATCGCGGAAAGTGGTGGCAAATTCACTGACATGCATAAGTCTCCCTTATGCATATCTATCGAATTTTCGTTGGTAAGACAACCGAAACCCGCCGATATGTAACTCACAAGAAACAGGAGTTATAGACGTGTTCAGGCTCTCCCAGACGAAATCGGGCTGCGCGACCCATCAGCAAGACTTGGGCTTTTCATTCAGGTCGCTTATCGGTTCTCTGTTCGCAAGGATGGCAACCCGAGGCCGCAAGCGTGTGAACGTGGCTCATCTGCCGGACGAGCTGCGCCGGGATATCGGGCTTGGCCCCAACCTGCATGAAACGTCGTTCGAGGCGCGTTGGCAAAAGGAACTGAAGGACCTGCAGCGGTAGAGTTTACCCGTTGCCTGACCTTCACCCGGCCGCGGTCTCCCCTGTGGCCGGTCGGGCAGATCCGGCAGGCGCATGCTGCCGGATCTGTCTCGCTTCACGCAGTGCCTCCGGTCAGGTCAGTTTCTTGAGCGCCGGCAGAATGGTCTCATAATCCAGTGTGCCGCCGGTGAAATGGCGCATCAGCAAGGTGCCCATCAAAAGGCACAGCACGCTGTCGGCGGCCTCGCTCCCCGCAAGGCTTCGAACGTGCCCGCGCAGCTGGTCATTGGCGAGCTTCATTGCCGGATCACTGGCGATTTCTTCCCCCGTCTTGCCGCGCAGGTAGTCGAACAGCAGCGAGATTTCGGCTGCAAATCCAGGCTCCAGGCTCCGGGCAAAGTCAACCAGTGCTGACGCGGGCACCCGTGAAGCATCATTCGCGCCGGCCTCTGACGTCATCTGCGCCATGACTGTTTCGGTGCAGGCCAGGAACAGGCTCTTCTTGTTTGGAAAGTAGTGATAGAGCGCGCTTTTCGACAATCCCAGGGCTTCTGCAACGCGGCGCATGCCAAGGCCGGAGTAGCCGAGTTCGGAAAAAAGCGGCGCAGCCTTGCGCGCAAGTTCCAGCCGGTAGGCCTCGTGATCGATCTGTTTCGGCATTATTTCGTCCAGTTGGTCGATAAACATATTGACCACCTGATGGTGCGTCGTCTAGATCTCTTTTTAGTCCAGTTGGACGAAAATAAATTGACGGTCCACAAGCTCCAAAAATCGAGCTGTCGGATCGAAGGAGTATTCATGGCGCAACCTGGAGGCGTGAGTCGCAAGCACGAAAGGTCCCTGCTGCAAAAATGTGTCTTCGCAGCACTTCACCTCATCTGTGTGCTCTTAAGCATCTGGCTTCTTCTGGGCGGTGGATGGGTACGGGTCGGTGCCTGGTTCGGGCTGGAACTCACCCTCGCCGATCCGCAGCGTGGTCTGCTCCTGCTTGCCTGCACTCTGCTCTATTTTGCCCGCCATCTGTTGACCCTGTTCTACCTGCTTGCCCGGAAGGTTGCTTTTCCGGAGGTCTTTGGACTGGGAGCCTTCATCGCCTTCTTCGAAATCGGCTTTTTGTTGCTCGGCAGCGGTGCCTTTCGGCAGGCCGCCGTACCCTTCTCGGTTCTCGATGGTGTGGCGCTTGCAATGGTGGTCGGCGGTTCGTTTCTCAACAGCTGGTCGGAACTGCAGCGCAAGTGGTGGAAACGTGATCCCGCCCATCACGGCCAATGCTACACCGGGGGCCTCTTCGCCTCAGCGATGCATATCAACTATTTCGGCGACACGGTGCTGTTCACGGGCTGGGCTCTGCTCACCCACAATCTTGCGGCGCTTGCCGTGCCGGCATTCATGGCGGTTTCCTTTGTGGTCTTTCATATCCCGGCGCTCGATGCCTATCTTTCGCGGAGATATGGCCCGCAATTCGACGCCTATGCAGCCCGCACGCACAAGTTCATCCCGTTTGTTTACTGACTGACACGCAGCCTCAGATCAGCAATGCCCAAACAGTCGCCGCCAACATGGCGATTGCCATGGTCACCGTGATGGCTCGCATGAGCGGGCCTTCGCCGATCAGGGCGAGGATCGACACGCCAACCAGGGCCCAAAGGGAATGAAACACCATCCCGCCAAGGGTAAAGCCCGCCGCCAGGATCATCGCGTTTTCGTGGATTCCGAGCCCATTGCCGGCCAGGAAGGTTGAAAAGGCGACCAGGTTCATGGCCCAGGTTTTCGGGCTGAGCGGGTGTATCAGCAACCCTTCCCAGAAACTGGGCAGCGCGACCTCGCCCTTCGGCTTGACGCTGAGGCAAACGATCCGCCAGGCAAGATAGCTCATATAGGCCATGCTCAGCACCTTGAAGACAGTCACCACCGTGCCGCCTCCGGCCATCACATGGCCCAGGCCATAGGCAACGCTGAGCTTGAGCGGCAAAGATCCGATCTGCGAGGCGACAATCACGGGAAAGGCGGTGCGGTACCCTGCGGATGCGCCGATGGCCAGAAAGGTCAGGTTGCCCGGACCGGGCGTCCCGGTCATGACGATGACGAACACCGCGAAGGCGAGAAACGTGGCGTAATCCATGGGTATCTCCAGACACAGCATCGAGTGTTTCGATACAATCGATACAAAATAGCGGAGATACTAATTGTCTTGAGGTATTGTATCAGTCAATGATAACATTGTTCTCATGACAATGTGGATCCCGAACATCGAAGCGGCCGGTGGCCCGATCTATCTGGCGATCGCGGACGCGTTGGAAGCCGACATCAAGACCGGGGCGCTTGCCCAGGGCGACAGGCTGCCGCCGCAGCGTGAACTTGCCTATCAGCTTGGCGTGACGCTCGGCACCATTACCCGTGCCTACGGCGAAGCCGAGCGGCGCAGGCTGGTGAAGGGAGAAACCGGACGGGGCACCTATATTGCCTCTGAAACCCAGAAGGTTTCGCCCCTTGCCCCGAAGGAAGACGAGCCGGAAACCTGCGATCTGGCGCGAAACTTTGCCTATCCGCATCTAAACCCGAGTCTTTCCGACGGGCTGACGCGGATGGCGCGCACGGTGGGGATAGACCGGTTGAACGGGTTCGTACCGTCTGAAGGGCTCAAGGCGCATCGCGAAACCGGGGCTCTCGTCTTCAAGGACTACGGTCTGGAAGCCGACCCGGACCGGGTCGCGGTTACCTGTGGCGCGCAGCACGGAATTCAGGTCACCTGCCAGGCCCTGTTCCGCCCGGGCGATGCGGTTGCCGTCGACCGGTTCACCTACCCGTCGATCTTCAGTTCCTTTGCCAGCATCGGCCTGAAGCCGGTGCCTTTGCCCGCATTGATACGGGCCGATGGCGGCTTCGGCGCCATGGATCCGGCAGCGCTTGCCCAGGCCGCGAAGACGCATGGTGTCAAAGGCGTGTTCCTGATGCCGAACATGCAGAACCCGACCACCCACACAATGTCTGTCGAAGAACGGCAGGATCTGGTGGCGGTTGCCCGGCAATTCGACCTGAAGATCGTCGAGGACGATCCCTATACGCCTTTTCTGCCGGACGCCCTGCCCGCCTTCGGTGCGCTGGCGCCGGAGCGCACGGCCTCAATCGCCAGTATCTCCAAGGTCTGTTCACCCGGAAGCCGGATTGGCTTCGTCCATGTGCCCAGGCCTTTCGGTGACAGCATTCGCAACAAGATCGGTGAAAGCACCTGGATGGCGTCCCCCATCACGGCAGAACTGATTGCCGGCTGGGTACGCGAGGGACATCTGTTCAAGACGCTGCGCCTTAAGCGCAAGGCAAACCGCACGAGGTTCCTGGCGGCGCGTGAACTGCTCGCGCCGCATTTCCTGCAGAGCGACGTCAACAAGGTGTTCGGCTGGCTGCGCCTGCCGGAAACCGTCGATCCCGACGCGCTTCAGAACGCGCTCGGACACCAGGGCATTTCGGTTTTGTCATCCCGGTATTTTCAGGCGAAGGACCACCAGCCGGCGCCCTATCTGCGCCTGACCTTCGGATCCGAACAGTCCGACGACCGCTTCCGCTGGGCCCTCCAGCGCATCAGATCCACCATCGGCCAATTGGCCGAATTGCCCGATCTCACCCGCCCGGTAGGGTAAGGCCTTGCGGTAATGTGTGATTTTGCCAGGCACCTGTCAGTCTTTGACAAGCCGGCAGATCCGACCGATAAGCTGCGCGCAAAACAGGACCGGCCCTTGCAAGGAGTGCCGTCCGCGACGAGGTGACATGGCATTCTGGCCCAAAAGCAGGAAACTCAAGGACAGGCCCAGTGTCTGTAATCCCGACGCCAGTCCCTACGCGGTCTTCGATCGGGTTGGCCTGAGTGTCGGCAAAGAGCATATCCTGCAGGATCTCACCTTGCAGCTCGCCGAAGACCGGATCGGCATTATCGGCCTGAACGGGTCCGGCAAGAGCTCTCTTGTACGCCTGTTGAACGGGTTGCGTACACCGACGAGCGGCAACCTCACGCTTTTTGGAGCCCCCTCCGCCGAGGCGGAACTGGAGTTGCCGCGTCATGTCGGCTTCGTGTTCCAGAACCCGGATCATCAGGCCATTTTTCCCACGGTGGAAGAAGAGATCGCCTTTGGCCTCACCCAACTCGGGGCCGGCAAGGAAGAAAGCCGCAGTCGCGCGCGGGCGTTCCTCGCCCTGCATGGCTGTGAGGGGCTGGCCGGCAAACCGATCACGGAACTTTCCGGCGGTCAGAAACAGCTCGTCTGCATCCTGGCGGTTCTGGTCATGGAGCCGCGGCTCTTGGTGCTGGACGAGCCGATGGCCAGCCTCGATGCACTGACGACAGTGCGCATCCGCCAGAAAATCCTGTCACTGCCGCAAAAGATCGTTCTCGTCAGTCACGATCTCAGCCAGTTCGACGGTTTCGACAGACTGCTCTGGCTGGAGGACGGACGTTTGCGCATGGATGGCGCGCCGGATGCGGTTCGGGCGGCGTTTCAGGAAGACGTCGTCTCGCGGCAGGGCATGGATGTGGAGGTTGCCGAGTTATGATGTCGGTGTATCTCCAGGGCAACAGCTGGGCCCACCGGATGCCCGCGGGCCTGAAGCTTCTGGCTGTTGCCGTCGCCAGCCTGCTGCTGCTGCGATACACATCATTTTGGGTTCTGCTGCCGGCTCTTGCAGGTGTTCTCCTGTGTTATGCCTCCCTCGGGCGCGAGGGACTGGCGCAACTGAAGCTCCTGCGGGCAATGTCGTTTTTGCTTGCCGTGCTGCTGGCGCTTCACTGGGTGTCCGGAAGTCTTCTGGAAGGGGTTACGATCATCCTGCGGCTTGCGATCATGATCCTGGCTGCAAACTTCGTTTCGGTGACCACCCGCATGGACGATATGTTGAATGCCGTCCAGCCGCTGTTCAGGCCGCTCGAGTTCCTCGGTTTCTCTCCCCGCAAACCGGCGCTGGGCGTTGCGCTGGTGCTTCGCTTCGCGCCCTATATGCTCGTCGTTTTCGGTCAGTTGCGCGAAGCCTGGCAGGCGCGAACAGGCACGCGAAATTCGTGGCGTCTGCTGGCGCCTTTCGCCATTCAGTCCCTGAGCATGTCGGATCATGTTGCCGAGGCATTGAAGGCGCGGGGCGGCTCGGAAGGCTTGTCAAGATGACCGAAAAGAAGCTCCATATGGCTGGCATTCGGCCAAAAACTGGGATATCCCGCCCACAGATGACGTTGCCTGACCCTCATGTGGTAAGATCCGCGCGAGGTTGAACGGCAGCGCCCTTGTTAACGAGAAGAAGGTCGAATTCATCATGGCTGACAGGTCTCTTGTGCACGTTGCTTTCTATGCCGCGCTGATTGCCGCCCTGGGGTTGGTTCCGCCCGTGGCGATCGCTTTTCTCGGCGGTGTGCCGATCACGGCGCAGACCCTCGGTGTCATGCTGGCCGGTGTCATGCTCGGCCCCATCCGCGGTGCGCTTGCCGTGCTGCTTTTCCTGTTTCTCGTCGCGCTGGGCTTGCCGTTCCTGTCCGGCGGCCGCGGTGGTCTTGGCGTCTTCATGGGTCCGTCTGTCGGTTTTCTGATCGGCTGGCCGGTCGGAGCTCTCGTGGCCGGCTTGATCATGCAGTCGACCCGCGAGCTGAACATTCTGGTGTCTTCGGCAATAGCGGCTGCGGTCGGCGGCATTCTTGTGGTCTACGCTTTCGGCATCCCGGGCGTTGCCATCATGGCCGGACTTTCCCTTCCGAAAGCCGCGCTTGGCAGCGCAATCTATATTCCCGGTGACCTGGTCAAGGTCGCACTTACGGCGCTCATCGTTCAGACCGTCGCACGCGGCCTGCCGGGTGCCGTGTTGTCCCGGTCTTAATTCCGCAGATCCAGCAAGGCCACATCATGGCCTTCGTCGGCGACAGTCTCGACCGGTTTGCCAGTGAGAAAGCCACTGGGGCCGCACTCACATGCGGTTCCAACTCTTTCTCCTGGCAGGAGCTTGCAGCCCGGATCAACTGGATCGAGGCAGTGCTTCTTGAGCGGACCGACCATGCAAGCTATGTGGTCCTGCGTCTTCGGGACCCTGCGGACCTGGTCGTCTGCTTCTTTGCCTGCGCCCGCACCGGGCGTGTCGCCACGGTCATGGACCCGGACTGGCCTTCAGCCCAGGCATCAGCAGTTCTGGAAGCGGTTGGGCCAGACCTCGTCATCGATGACCAGTCTCTGCCGGTGTTGCTGACGGCTGGTACCGGTTCCACTGAAGCGCGAAGGTCACCGGAAACTCCACCTGAGATCTTGCCGGACGAGGACGACCTCTTTTATGCAGGCTTCACCTCCGGATCGAGCGGTGTCCCCAAGGGCTATGTGCGCTCTCACAGATCGTGGCTCGAAAGCTTCAAACTGTCGGCACAGGCCTTCGGTATTTTGAAAGGCAGCCGCGTCGTCCTGCCCGGGCAGCTCACGCATTCACTTCACCTTTATGGCGCTGTCTGCGGCCTCGCATGCGGCCAGCAGGTGGTGCTCACGCCGCGGTTCGATCCGCGCGTCGTCCTGAGGGAACTTGGCAGCGCCCCTGAAGGCTCTGTCCTTTATGCAACGCCGACCCAGCTGCACTTTCTGGCCGAGGCTGCCCGGCGCAGCGGTCCCATCGCTGCGGTGAAACAAGTTCTCGCGAGCGGGGCCAAATGGCGTGAAGCCGACCGGCAGGCCTTGAAGTCGGTTTTCCCCGAGGCACGCCTTTTCGAATTCTACGGGGCTTCGGAAACCAGCTTCATCACCCTGTCCTCTCCTGAGGACAATGTCCCCGCAGGCTCGGTAGGGCGTGCCGCGCAAGGGGTCGACATCGTGATCGGTGACCCTTCGTCCCCCGCTGTCCCTGGCCGGGCCGGGCTGATCTGGGTGCGGAGCGGACTGCTGTTTTCGCACTATATAAGCGGCACATCGCCGGACACGCTCTGGCGGGACGGTTGGCTCACCGTCGGCGATCACGGTTTTCTCGATGAGCGGGGCTTCCTGTTTCTGACAGGACGGGAAAACCGCATGGTCATCACTTCCGGGCTGAATGTTTATCCGGAAGAGGTTGAGGCCGTATTGGCCGAACATCCCGCCGTCGCCCTTGCAGTCGTCGCAGGGTTACCGGATCGGGTGCGCGGTCACCGGCTGGAGGCGGTGGTTGAGCTGGGTGCGTCTTTGGCGGGTGCAGAGCAGATCTTGCTGCGCCATTGCCGCGAACGTCTCGCACCCGGCAAGGTGCCGAGGCATATTCACATCAGGGCAAAGATGCCGCTGACGCCAGGGGGCAAGCCGGAT
>NZ_CP045380.1:0-1100000 GCF_009363595.1 Labrenzia sp. THAF35 | reverse complement strand
TTCTCCGCGAAATCTATTTAGGTAGAGCGTCGGATGAATACTCTCGGGGGTAGAGCACTGGATGGGCTATGGGGGCTTACCGCCTTACTGATCCTAACCAAACTCCGAATACCGAGAAGTACTATCCGGCAGACACACAGTGGGTGCTAACGTCCATTGTGGAGAGGGAAACAACCCTGACCGCCAGTTAAGGTCCCTAAGTTATGGCTAAGTGGGAAAGGATGTAGAACTCCCAAAACAACCAGGATGTTGGCTTAGAAGCAGCCATCATTTAAAGAAAGCGTAACAGCTCACTGGTCTAAATAAGGGGTTCCGCGCCGAAAATGTACCGGGGCTCAAGCCATACACCGAAACTGCGGGTGCATCTTATGATGCGCGGTAGCGGAGCGTTCTGTAAGTCTGCGAAGGGGGACCCGTGAGGGCTCCTGGAGATATCAGAAGTGCGAATGCTGACATGAGTAACGATAAAGCGGGTGAGAGACCCGCTCGCCGAAAGTCCAAGGGTTCCTGCGCAACGCTAATCGGCGCAGGGTTAGCCGGCCCCTAAGGCGAGGCCGAAAGGCGTAGTCGATGGGAATGCAGTTAATATTCTGCAGCTTGGTGGTAGTGACGGATGCCGTGTGTTGTATCTCCTTATTGGATTGGGGGTGCAGCGAAGGTGTTCCAGGAAATAGCTCCACCGTATAAACCGTACCCGAAACCGACACAGGTGGACTGGTAGAGAATACCAAGGCGCTTGAGAGAACTATGCTGAAGGAACTCGGCAAAATGCTCCCGTAAGTTCGCGAGAAGGGAGACCTCACGACGGGCAACCGTTGTGGGGTGGCACAGACCAGGGGGTGGCGACTGTTTATCAAAAACACAGGGCTCTGCGAAGCCGTAAGGCGACGTATAGGGTCTGACGCCTGCCCGGTGCTGGAAGGTTAAGAGGAGGTGTGCAAGCACCGAATTGAAGCCCCAGTAAACGGCGGCCGTAACTATAACGGTCCTAAGGTAGCGAAATTCCTTGTCGGGTAAGTTCCGACCTGCACGAATGGCGTAACGACTTCCCCGCTGTCTCCAGCATAGACTCAGTGAAATTGAATTCCCCGTGAAGATGCGGGGTTCCTGCGGTCAGACGGAAAGACCCCGTGCACCTTTACTACAGCTTCACACTGGTATTCGTCACGACATGTGTAGGATAGGTGGTAGACGTTGAAGCAGGAGCGCCAGCTCTTGTGGAGTCACCCTTGAAATACCACCCTTGTCGTCATGGATATCTAACCGCGGTACAACAATATCCGGGACCGTGTGTGGCGGGTAGTTTGACTGGGGCGGTCGCCTCCCAAATGGTAACGGAGGCGCGCGAAGGTGGGCTCAGAGCGGTCGGAAATCGCTCGTTGAGTGCAATGGCATAAGCCTGCCTGACTGCGAGACTGACAAGTCGAGCAGAGTCGAAAGACGGCCATAGTGATCCGGTGGTCCCTCGTGGAAGGGCCATCGCTCAACGGATAAAAGGTACGCCGGGGATAACAGGCTGATGATGCCCAAGAGTCCATATCGACGGCATTGTTTGGCACCTCGATGTCGACTCATCACATCCTGGGGCTGGAGCAGGTCCCAAGGGTTTGGCTGTTCGCCAATTAAAGTGGTACGTGAGTTGGGTTCAGAACGTCGCGAGACAGTTCGGTCCCTATCTGCCGTGGGTGTAGGAGAATTGAGAGGATCTGTCCCTAGTACGAGAGGACCGGGATGGACGTACCTCTGGTGGACCTGTTGTGGCGCCAGCCGCATTGCAGGGTAGCTATGTACGGAAGGGATAACCGCTGAAAGCATCTAAGCGGGAAACCCACCTCAAAACCAGTTCTCCCTGAAGAGCCGTGGAAGACCACCACGTCGATAGGAAGCGTGTGGAAGTGCGGCAACGCATGAAGCTTAGCTTTACTAATAGCTCGTTCGGCTTGATCCTCTCATTAGTCAATGTTCATCTTTTGGATGCGCCCCTGGCGCATCAAAAAGATCATTTTAAGTGCGCTACCGCCCTTCGGGCTGCTTGAGCGCGTTTGAAATGATCCATACGGCCAACGTCCTGGAACCTTCGTCCCAGGCGAGGCCGACCAAAACATCAAAAAAATATATAGACCAGTTCACGCAAATTGCGCTTCGCCGGCCTGGTGGCCCTAGCGGGGAGCCCCCACCCGATCCCATCCCGAACTCGGCCGTGAAACTCCCCAGCGCCAATGGTACTGCATCTTAAGGTGTGGGAGAGTAGGTCGCCGCCAGGCCTGCAAATCGCAATTTGAAACCTCTTCAACTTGTTTGCCGCTCGCGCGCGCACCGCCCTAAAGGGCTGCGCTCCGCGCGGGCGGCCTGACCGGCCGGCGGCCACTCGGCCTTGCCTCCGCTGCGCTCCGGATCTCTTATCCCATATCAGCGCAGTCTTCCGGTCAAACCGAAACATAAGGGTATCCCCAACAGGGACCAAACCCACTTGGACCAAACGCGCAGCGCGCCAAGGACAAACAAAAAAACAACGCGGGATGGAGCAGCCCGGTAGCTCGTCAGGCTCATAACCTGAAGGTCGCAGGTTCAAATCCTGCTCCCGCAACCAAATAAACAAAAGGCCGCCCAAAAGGGCGGCCTTTTTTGTTGGTAACGGATACAGATTTTAAACTGACCAGCGCCCCCACAAAAAGCGCTATGCCCGACGCCCAAGGCCAAAAAACGCTCAAAGCCACCTACCGAAACAAACACATAACCCCGGCAGATATCCTGACCGGGGTTTTTTTGTGCCATTATGACAGGGGCTGGGATAAAGACTGGAAACCTAGGCCGTTTCGGAGAGAACCTGTCCCAGCTTTTCCACCATCTCGTCAATCATGCCTTCTTCTACAATCAATGGAGGCGAAAGAGCGATGATGTCGCCAGTCACGCGGATCAGCAAACCCGCCTCGAAGCATTTGACGAAAACCTCATAAGCACGTTTTCCGGGTGCGTCCTTGCGGGAGTTGAGTTCAATGCCGGCAATGACGCCAACAGTGCGGATGTCCCTGACGTGTTTGGCGCTCTTGAGCGTATGGATACGGTCTTCCCAGGCGTCGGAAATCTCCGAGCCACGGGTCAGAAGCTTATGTTTTTCGTAGATATCGAGCGCGGCAAGGCCGGCGGCGCAGGCAACCGGGTGGCCGGAATAGGTATAGCCGTGGAAGAGTTCGATTGTATCGGACGGACCGCCCATGAAGGCTTCATAGATCGCGTCTTGCGCGAAGACCGCTCCCATCGGAATGACGCCGTTGGTAAGACCCTTGGCAGTGGTAAAAAGATCCGGTTTCACGCCGAAGAAATCGGATGCGAAAGGGGTGCCAAGGCGTCCGAAACCGGTGATGACCTCATCGAATATCAACAGGATACCGTGACGGTCGCAGATCGCACGCAGTCGTTCCAGATATCCCTTGGGCGGGATCAGGACACCGGTGGAACCGGCGACCGGTTCGACGATAACGGCCGCGATTGTCTCTGCACCATGTAGCGCAACGATCCGTTCCAGGTCGTCGGCTAGATGTGCGCCCCACTCCGGCTGGCCTTTGCTGAAGCTGTTGTGTTCGGGAGCATGGGTGTGCGGCAAGTGATCGACACCGGTCAGGAGCGAACCGAAATGGCGGCGATTGTTGACGATACCGCCAACGGAAATGCCGCCGAAGCCCACACCGTGATAGCCGCGTTCCCGCCCGATCAACCGGGTTCGGGAAGCGTCCCCCCTGGCGCGGTGATAGGCGAGCGCCATCTTCAATGCTGTGTCGACGGATTCAGACCCGGAACCGGTAAAGAAGACGTGGTAGAAGCCCTCCGGCGCAACCGACTTCAGACGTTCTGCAAATTCGAAGGCAATCGGATGGCCCATCTGGAAGGAGGGCGCGTAGTCCAGTTCGGACAGCTGCCGGGCGACCGCATTGGTGATCTCTTCATAACCGTGTCCGGCATTGCAGCACCAGAGGCCCGCAGTGCCGTCGAGAATGCTGCGGCCGTCGTCGCTGCGGTAATGCATGCCCTTGGCCGAGACCAGCATGCGTGGAGACTGCTTGAACTGACGGTTCGCGGTAAACGGCATCCAGTAAGCGTCAAGCGGCTGGTTGGATCGAATATCTGTGTTGTTGTTGACGATGTTCATGTGCGCCTCCTCGGTCGGTCGCACTAGAAAGCACTGATTTTGACAAGCCGAATAGTCTGTTTCTTACAGACATCAAGGCATTGAAAAGACGCATTTTGAATGAGAAACTGTTTAGGATGATAAACACACTAAACACCAATGACTTCTCACGCGACGTCGGATTGCGCCTGCGGGCGATCCGGGAAGCGCATGGCTATTCACAGCGGGAATTGGCCAAACGGGCCGGTGTCACCAACGGTTTCATTTCCCAGCTGGAAGCGGCCAAGATCAACACCTCCCTGAGCGCATTGAAGCGCGTTCTGGACGGTATACCGATCGGTCTTTCGGAGTTTTTCGCCTATGAGCCGGAGCGGCAGGAGCAGGTGTTTTTCGGCGCCGATGAGCTGACCGAAATCGGCAAGGGCAACATTTCCTACAGGCAAGTCGGCAACAGCCTCTTCGGCCACGAGCTGCAGATGCTTTACGAAGTTTATGAAGCGGGTGCGGATACAGGGCGGGTCATGCTCAGCCACGAGGGCGAAGAAGCTGGTATCGTCATTGAGGGACGGCTTGAAGTTACCGTCGGCGAGCAGAGAAAGGTCCTCGGACCGGGAGATGCCTACCTCTTCAAGAGCTCGATCCCACACAGGTTCAAGGCACTGCGAAACAGTCGCTGTGTCGTTGTCAGCGCCTGTACGCCGCCGACGTTCTGACCCTACGCTAGAACAGTCCGAGCTTCTTCGAATTCGCCTTCCATTGCACCAGACGGTGGCTCGAAGTCGTCTCGTTGGCCCTGGCTGCAATGTCGACCATCAGGCTGAGCGCGGCAACGATCCCGATTGTCGATTCCAGGAAGAGGCCCGTTCTGGAAGGCGCATAGACGGCGGCATCGGCGATCTCCCTACTCCAGTGGCAATATTCGTCCGAAACCACAATCACTGATCGGCCCTGGCTCTTTGCAAGCCGGGCGAGCTTCAGCGATTCCGATGCATAGGGCACGACGTCCACCAGGATAAGGCATGTTGTGGCGGCCGTTTCCGGACCGTGATCAAGCCACTCGCCCAGCATGCCGTCATGGGCGGACAGGAAATGGACATTCTTTCGCGCGAGCGCCATCCGGCGGGCGAAATCCTCCACCGTTCCCCGGATCGACTGAAATCCCGTGGCGTAAATCGTCCCGGAAGTCGAAACCAGTCGGCTGACCTCTTCCCAATTATCGCCTTGCGTCTGGTTGAAGACGTTGGTCAGTCCCTGGACCTCGGCTTCCAGCGTCTCGACGAACCGCAAAGGGATGTCCCCGTCGGTGACGAAGGAGGCCGTGGTGACCGAATAATGTTCGCGCAGAAGCTGCTTCAGCCCTTTCATGCCGTCGCAGCCGAGCCGGCGCAGCAACCTTCCGACAGTGACCTCTGAAACCCCCGCCTTTTCCGCGAGAGATTTTCCGGTTTCCAGCCCGAGAGATGAAATATTCAGGCTGACAAACTGCGCAAGCCGGGCCTCCTGCTTGGGGAGTTTGGGTGTTTCATCCTGCAAGCGTTTGATGAATTCATCGAATTTCGCCTGAGGGAAGGAGGAGAAGCCGGCTTCCATTTCAGCTCCCAAAATGACAGAAAAATAACATTTGACAGAAATGTCATAATTCAATCTCCTTTTGGACGCAAGCCCGTTCACCTCCCAGAAACGTGGCAGCAAACCAGAGGGTTCCATGACTAACAACACGCTGAAGAGAGTTGCCAAGGCAACACTTGGCGCAGCGGCACTGGTGGCTGTTGCCAGTGCTGCGCAGGCCGAGGAAGAACTGAATCTCTACAACTGGGGCGACTACATAAATCCGCAGGTTCTGACCAGATTTACCGAGGAGACAGGGATCAAGGTCAACCTGGACACCTATGGCTCCAACGAGGAAATGCTTGCGAAGATCCAGGCCGGCGCCACCGGTTACGATATCGTGTTCCCGTCGGTCCATATGCACGACATCATGTTCCAGCTTGGTTTGCTGGAAAAGACCGGCATCGGCAGCGATCCGGCTTTCAAGAACATCGACCCGCAGTTCATCCGCGCGAAGACAGATCCGGACGCGGAATATTGTCTGCCGTATGCCTGGGGCACTGTCGGCATCGCCTACAACAAGCAGAAAGTGGCCGAAATGACCGGATGGAAGGATTTCTTCGCCCTGGCTGACAAGGGCGAGAAGATCATCCTTCTCGACGATCTGCGCGAGACCATCGGCATCGGTCACATCATGAACGGCACGTCGGTCAATTCCACTGATGAAGCCGAGATCGAGGCCGCGGCAGATTACATTCTGGAGCGCAAGAAGAACGTCACCGCCTTTACCTACGACAGCATTCCGCTGGTCCAGTCTGGCGATGTGGCGGCGGCACACTGGTATGTCGGCGCGAACATTTTCGTGCAGCAGGCTCCGGATGTGCTCGCCTACGTCATCCCGGAGGAAGGCGCGACCATGTACCAGGAGGATATCTGCGTCCTGGCCAGCGCACCGAACAAGGACAACGCAAAGAAGTTCCTGCAATTCTATCTTCAGCCGGAAATTTCCGCGCTGAACGTACAGCAGCAGCTGAATGGCACCCCGAACCTGCCGGCCCGGGAGCTCCTGCCGCCGGAAATTGCCAACAACGAAAGCATCTACCCGCCTCAGGACGTGATGGAAAAGCTGCAGATCTTCGTGGACCTCGGCCGCGACCTTCAGCTTTACAACAGTGAATGGACGCGCATCAAAACGGCACAATGAGTGCGGATGCGGACGACCGTCACATTCAGACTGCGCGGCCACGGGCCGCGCATGTCGCCTGACGTTCCGAGGGGGTAGAATGCAAGGAATTTTGAGGATCGAAAGCGCCTCCAAGAGCTTTCAGGCTCCGGAAGGTGGCGTCATCCGGGCACTGGACAACGTGTCCCTGACGGTGGCTCATAACGAGTTTCTGACGCTGCTTGGCCCGTCGGGCTGCGGCAAGACCACCTTGCTGAGGGCGGTCAGCGGGTTTGAGGATCTCGACGGTGGCGAGATCTACATAGACGGCCAACCGGTCTCGGATCAGCCGGCACACAAACGACCGGTCAACACCGTCTTTCAAAGATATGCGCTGTTCCCGCACCTGTCGGTGCAACGGAACGTTGCCTACAGCCTCGAGGTTAGAGGCGTCGCGAAAGCAGAAATCAGACAGCGTGTCGGCAGCATGCTTGAGCTTGTCGGCCTTGCCGGAATGGGCGCGCGCAAGATCGGCCAGCTTTCCGGTGGGCAGCAACAGCGAGTGGCCCTTGCCCGTTCGCTTGTGGCGCGACCAAAAATTCTTCTGCTGGATGAACCCCTGTCGGCACTCGACAAGAACCTGCGCCACAAGATGCAGCAGGAGCTGAAGACCCTGCAGCACGAACTTGGCATCTCGTTCATCTTCGTCACCCACGATCAGGAAGAAGCGCTGGTTATGTCGGACCGGATCGCGGTGCTGAACGGCGGCAACATCCAGCAACTGGATGCGCCTGAAGAGCTCTACCGACGTCCGGCGAACGAATTCGTTGCCCGCTTCATCGGCGAAAGCAACCTTCTGGACGCGACAGTGGTTTCGGTTGCCGGTACGCGTTGCGACGTCGTTCTGACCGATGGTACCGTCATACGCGATTGTCCGGTAAACGGCCTGAAGCGGGGCGATCCGGCAAAGGTGTTGATCCGGCCGGAAAACCTTCTGGCGGACCTGGGGCAAAGCGGTTCTGGCGAGCGGGCGGGACACGAAATCTCGGGCACGGTCAGCGAGAGCTTTTTCGCCGGAACCGATTACCGTCTTGTCCTTTCTTGCCAGGGGCTGCCGCCGGTCAGGGCATCGCTTCGGGCGGGACCTGGCACGTCGCATCACACCATCGGCGAACGGACCTCGCTGTTCGTGCCGCATGATGCCGTGCACCTCATTCCGGGAAATGGAGTTCCGGCATGAGCAGGGGGCACAACACACTGGAAAACAGGCGAAAGCTGACGCTGTTTGGCCTCTTGCTGCCACCGTCCGTCTTTCTCGCGGTCTTCTTCCTCGGGCCGCTCGCCATCATGATCGTCTATTCCTGGCTCACACCGGGTCTTTATGGCGGCGTCGAATGGAAATTCTTTCACCTGAACTACGGCCGCATACTGGGCTGGGCCGACACCAAGTACGAGCGCTTCGACCCGGTTTATATCGAGATCTTTCTGCGGTCGGTGAAACTGGCGGCAACCACTGTTTTGCTCAGCCTCATCCTCTGTTACCCGGTCGCTTTCTGGGTGTCGCGGATGTCGGACAGGATGAAAAACCTGGTCATCTTCCTGATCACGCTGCCTTTCTTCATCAGCCTGATCGTGCGTCTGTTCGCATGGGTCCTGATCCTGAGGCCAACCGGTTTCTTCAACCAGGCGCTGATGGGCCTCGGACTGATCGATCAGCCGCTGGAAATCATCTTCACAGGCACGGCGGTTGTCATCGGCATGGTCTATGTGTTCGTGCCGTTCATGTTCCTGCCGCTCTATGCCAGCATCGAAAAGCTGGACCACAGCCTGATTGAAGCCTCGCAGGACCTGGGTGCCAACCGACTTCAGACGTTCTTTCGCGTGATCCTGCCAATGACCCTACCGGGCATCGTCGGTGGCTCGATCATCGTCTTCATCCCGAGCCTCGGCAATTTCATTATCCCCTCGCTGCTGGGCGGGGCAAAGGTGGTCATGATCGGCAATCTGATCGAGCAGCAATTCCTGTCGGCGCGCAACTGGCCCTTCGGAGCGGCGCTCGGAATGATGGTCATGGCCGCCGTGCTGGTCCTGCTTCTTTACTACATCCGCATTGTTACCCGTGAAGAGCGGCGCTCCGGCGGATCGAAGGTGGCAGAGGAGGTTGCGGCATGAGGCGCAAGATTTCCTGGCGAAACCTGTTCCTGTCGGTCTACGGATGGCTGTTTCTGGTCTTCATCTACGTGCCGATCCTGTTGATCACGGTGTTCTCGTTCAACTCCAACCCGGTCAACATGATGATCTGGCAGGGGTTTACCTTCGACTGGTACCGCACGATCTTCGGCTTCCCGACGGAGCTGAACGAGCTGACGCTTTATGTGGAATCAACCGATCAGCTCTATAACGCGGTCCTGAACAGCCTGACGGTAGCCCTTGTCACGACGACGGTGTCGACGGTGCTCGGAACGTCGGTTGCGCTGGCGGTCGCCCGCTTCAGGTTCCGCCTCAAGAATTTCTACCGGGCCCTTCTGTTCATGCCGATGATCATGCCCGACATCATCCTCGGCATCGCACTGTTGATCTTCTTCGTGTCCTTCGGCTTCGGTCTTGGCCTGCACACGATCATCATCGGCCACTGCACGTTCCTCAGCAGTTACGTGTTCATCGTGGTCAGCGCCCGCATCGCGGATATGGACGACAGCCTGGAAGAGGCATCGGCGGATCTGGGGGCCGATGGCTGGACAACATTCCGGCGGGTGACCCTGCCGTTGATCGCACCGGGTGTCATCGGCGGTGCGATGCTCGCCTTCATCATCTCGATGGATGATCTGGTGATCACCTATTTCATCTCCGGCGTCGATTCCACGACCCTGCCTGTTCACATCTACGGGATGTTGCGCAGGGGCATCAAACCGGAAATCAATGCAATTGCCACGGTCATGCTGGTGTTTTCGTTCATCATCGCATCCGTTGGCCTCTACATGCGGTCCCGCAAGAAATGACGCAGAAACATAACTCCAAACGTGCTCGCGACCTGGGACTTCCCATGCCGGGCACTCCGGGTCCGCAAAACGCGATTACCGATGTCGAAGGTGTGCTTGTCGGCTATGAAACGCTTTCCTCAAGGCTGACACCTGCGCTCGCGAGCAACGGCCTTCCCGTGCAGACAGGCGTCACGGCAATCCTGCCCAGGGGGCGGACATCGACACCGCGTCCGGTGTGGGCAGGGCTGCATGCGCTCAACGGCAATGGTGAAATGACCGGCAGTCACTGGGTCAAGGACGCGGGCTATTTCACCGGCCCGATCCTGATCACCAATACGCACAGCGTAGGCGCTGCGCACGAGGCCGCCGTACGCTGGATGGTCGATACCTATCGCGATGCCTGGGAGAACAACCACCTTTGGGCGATGCCGGTTGTCGCGGAAACATATGACGGTGTCCTGAACGACATCAATGGCCTGCATGTGCGGCCGGAGCACGCGGCAAAAGCCCTCGAAAACGCGACGTCCAATCCACCTTCCGAAGGCAATGTCGGTGGTGGTGCCGGCATGATCTGCTACGAGTTCAAGGGAGGAACGGGCACCGCCTCACGGCGTATCGAGGCAGGTGGCAAGCCCCACACGGTCGGGGTTCTTGTGCAGGCGAACCACGGTCTTCGGCCATGGTTCAAGGTGCTGGGACAGCCCGTCGGGGAAAAGATGATGGAAGACCGGTTGCCTGGCTTCAAGGCGGAGCGTGGCTCGATCATCGTGATCATCGCAACGGATCTGCCGCTGCTGCCTTCCCAGCTCGACCGTCTGGCCCGCCGCGCGACCATCGGCATTGGCCGGGGCGGAACGCCGGGCGGCAACAGCTCCGGCGACATTTTCCTTGCTTTCAGCACGGCCAATGAAATGGATCTGCCGCAGCTCAGCGGGCCGTGGAAATCCATGGTGTCGCTGAACGACGATCTGCTCGATCCCGTCTACATGGCTGCGGTGGAGGCAATCGAGGAAGCTGTCCTCAACGCCATGCTGGCGGCCGAAGACACGCCAACCGCAAGGCCGGCAGGTGCGGTTTGCCGGGCGATTGACGCCGAAGCCCTCAAGGAGCTCTTCGCACAGGGTTGAAAGCCCCACCGGTGCCGATAGGTGCAAGGCATCAGCGGGGCTATGGTGCCGTCTATCGGCCGATCGCGTAGGCCTGCATCAGGCGCGGGGTCGCCGCTGCCTTCAGGACGCCGTCTGCGCTGCGCTTGGCGGCGGTCAGCCGGCCGATGGTCCAGTTGCCGGAAACCTCTACCGAATGCCCGCGGGCCCGCAGCAGATTGATTGTCTCGGAGCTGAAATTGCCTTCCGCCATCACGTGCCCCGGCTGGCGCTGGCGCGGGTGGAACGACGTCGGGAAATGGGTCGTGTGGAACAGCGGCAGATCGATGGCTTCCTGCAGGTTGAGGCCGTGATGCACCAGCCGCAGGAACAGGGAAAGCTGCCACTGGTCCTGCTGGTCGCCGCCTGGTGTGCCAAACACCATCGCCGGCCGCCCTTCATGGAAGGCCAGGCTCGGGGTCAGCGTGGTGCGCGGGCGTTTGCCGGGCGCCAGGCTGGTCGGCAAGCCGTCTTCCAGCCAGAACATCTGCGCGCGGGAATTCAGGCAGAAGCCGAGCGGGGGAATGATCGGAGAGGATTGCAGCCAGCCGCCGGACGGGGTCGCGGCAACCATGTTGCCCCAGCGGTCGATAATGTCGAGATGAACCGTGTCGCCCCGCCGCTCTGAAAGATGCGCCATCGTCGGTTCGTAAAGACCCGTGTTGGCAATGCCTGCGCGCTCGATCACGGCCATGTTGGCAGCGACCTGATCCTCAAAACCCGGCAGAACGCCGGGGCGCAGGTCGAAGGACGCGGTGTCGGAAATCAGTTTGCGCCGCGCATCGTTGTAGTCGTCCGACAGCAGCGTGCTCATCGGAACGTCAACAAAGGCCGGATCGCCGTAATAGACCTCGCGGTCTGCATAGGCGAGCTTCATGGCTTCGGTCACATGGTGGACAAAGTCGGCACCAGCCGGGTCCATTGCGCCGATGTCGAAGCCTTTCAGAAGCGCCAGCGCCTGCAGCAGCACAGGCCCCTGTCCCCATGGGCCGGTCTTGGCAACGGTCCAGTCGTGATAGTCGCTCAGGAGCGGATCTTCGTAAGTCGCGCTCCAGTTTGCCAGATCGTCGGCGGTCAGCACACCCTTGTGCTTGGCGCCCGAGCCGTCCATCACCTCGGCGGTTTCCAGGAAGGCCGCTATCTCCTCGGCAATGAAGCCGCGGTAGAAGCAGTCCCGTGCCGCGTCGATCTGCTTCTCGCGGCCGGATTGGCTTTCCGCTTCGCTCAAGAGCCGGGTCCAGGTCTGGGCCAGAACCGGGTTCTTGAACATCTCGCCAGCTTCCGGAACGTTTCCGCCAGGCACCCAGGTCTCGAAGGACGTCGGCCATTCTGTCTGGAAGAAGTCCTTCAGTCCGCCGATGGTCGCCGCTGCACCCGGCAACATGGGCTGGCCGTTTTCAGCATAATAGATCGCAGGCTCCAGCACATCGCGCAGGCTCAACGTGCCGTGGTCGCGCAGCATCAGCATCCAGCCGTCGAAGGCACCCGGAATGACGGTCGACAGCAGGCCGTTGCCCGGAATGAGATCCAGCCCTTCCGCCTTGTAATGATCGATGGTGGCTCCCGCCGGGGCAGGTCCCTGGCCGCAAACGACCTTGGTTTCGCCGGTTCCGGCCTTGTGGAAGATCACCGGCAAATCGCCGGCCGGGCCGTTCAGATGCGGCTCCAGAACCTGCAGCACAAGCCCGGTCGCAACGGCGGCGTCAAAGGCATTGCCGCCTTTTTCCAGGATGCTCATGCCGACGGCGCTTGCGATCCAGTGGGTGGAAGTGACGACACCGAAGGTGCCGGTGATTTCGGGGCGGGTGGTAAAAGTCGGCATGAGTTACTCTTTGGGTTTTAAAAAACGGGTCAGCTTTCGCGCGGGTCGAGAGCGTCGCGCAGGCCATCGCCAAGCAGGTTGAAACCGAGAACGACCAGGAAGATCGCCGCGCCCGGCCACCAGGCCATCCAGGGCGCCTGGGTCATGAAGTTCTTGGCAACGTTCAGCATGGAACCCCAGCTCGGTGCGGGCGGTTGCTGGCCGAGGCCGAGGAAGGAAAGGCTCGCTTCGGCAATGATCGCGGTGGCGACTGTCAGGGTCGCCTGAACCAGAACCGGAGCAAACACGTTGGGCAGGATGTAGCGGGACATGATCGCGAAATGGCTGAGCCCGATGGCCCGTGCCCCTTCGACATAGTCTTCCGTCTTGACCGACAGCACCTGGCCGCGCGTCAGGCGCACGAAGATCGGCATGGCCGACAGGCCGATGGCGATCATGGCGTTGCTGAGGCTCGGCCCCAGGAACGCGGCAAGCGCAATCGCCAGAATGAGAAAGGGCGTTGCCAGAAGCGCATCGGTGACCCGTGAGATTGCCTGGTCGATCCAGCCGCCGAAATAGCCCGACAAAAGTCCGAATGGGACACCGATCAGGACAGCGATCAGCACGGACACGACGCCCGCCATCAGTGAGGCCTGTGCCCCCCAGATCATGCGCGAGAGAATGTCCCGGCCGATCTCGTCTGTGCCGAGCCAGTGGGCGGCGGATGGCGCCTTGCGCACGGCGCTCCAGCTGGTTGCGGCCGGGTCCGCAATGGGCAGCAGCGGCGCGGCAACCGCTATGCCGATGAAAAAGGCGACGATGATGAAACCGAACAGCGCGCTCTTGTTCGCCTTCAGCTTTTTCCAGGCGCGGCTTTCGAGGCGGATGGTTTCCTCGGCCGGATCTGTGGCGGTGGTCACGGCGCTCACAGGCTGCTCCTCATGCGCGGGTTGAGAAGGAAGTAGAGAACATCGGCAATCAGGTTCATCAGGATGAAGCCGGCAGCCGTGCACATGACGATCCCCTGGACGACGGCATAATCGCGAGTGAAGACCGCATCGACGATCAGCTTGCCGAAGCCCGGAATGGTGAAGATCTGTTCCGTAAGCACCGCTCCTGCCAGCAATTCGCCAAAGAGCAGGGCACTCAGGGTGACGATGGGCAGAAGCGCGTTGCGGAACGCGTGTTTCAGGATGACCACATTCTCTCGAAGACCTTTGGCACGGGCGGTGCGGACGTAGTCGGCCTTCAGGACACCCAGCATGGCCGACCGGGTGTGCCGCATCAACGTGGCCGCCAGTGCCGTGCCCAGAACGAAGGCTGGCATGATCATGGTCTGGAGTGATTTCAGCGGATCGACGAAGGGCGATTCATAGCCGGAGGCCGGCAGCCAGCCCAGGTGAACGGAAACCAGCATGATCAGCATGATGCCGAGCCAGAAATTCGGGATGGAAAGGCCGGACAGCGCCACGAAATTGGCGATGTAGTCCACGGCGGTTCCCTTGCGCACCGCGGACAGGATGCCGGCCGGAATGCCTATGGCAAAGGCGATGACCATCGCCATCACCGCGAGCTGGATCGTGACCGGCAGCTTGTCGGCAATAAGCTGCGTCACCGGCTGGTTGGTCCGCAGCGAAATGCCGAGATCGCCCTGCAGCATGGCCTTCATCCAGGAAAAATACTGGTAGAGGATCGGGTCGTTGAGCCGGTATTTCTCGCGGATGAACGCCAGCACTTCAGGATCGCGTTCTTCGCCGGCAAGCACGAGCGCCGGGTCGCCAGGCAGCAGTTTCTGCAGCACGAACACGAAGACCGAGACCAGAATGAGCGTCGGGATGGCGATGAGCAGCCGGCGTACGATGTAGGACAGCATTCAGGCAAAATCCGTTTGGAACGGGACCCTGCAAGAGCCGGGTCCCGTCATGCGTCTGGTTATTTGAACTTGACGTTCTCGAGGCGGATCATGCCGTCAGGATAGGCGGTGAAGCCTTCCAGCTTGCCGGACAGGGCCCAGATCCAGGTCGGGTGGTAGAGATAGACGATCGGCAATTCGTTGATCAGGATATCCCGTGCCGCGTCATACTTGGCCTTGCGCGTGGCGGTGTCATTGCTCTGCCGCGCCTCGTCCAGCAGCTTGTCGACTTCCGGAATGCAGACCTTGGAATCGTTGATCCCGCCCTTGCAGGTCATGAACTGGTGGATGTTGCCATCCGGATCGACACGACCCGACCAGCCCACCTGGCTTGCCTGGTAGTTGCCCGCGGACTGGTCCGCCAGCAGGCTGGCGAATTCCATCGACTTCAGTTTGACGTTGAAACCGGCTTCCGCCGCCATCGACTGAACAACCTGCATCATTTGCGTCTGCACGGGGTTGTTGGCTACCTGCACCTCGACGTCGAGGCTGTCATAACCGGCTTCCTTCAGCAGGGCCTTTGCCTTTTCGACATCCCGTGCCGGAACCGGATAGTCCTTGTCGTACCAGGGGCTGGTCGGCGGGAACGGCTGGTTGCCGGGTGCAAAGGCGCCTTCGAAGACAACCTGGTTGATCGCGTCACGGTCGAGCGAAAGGCTGAAGGCCTGGCGGATCTTCGGGTCGTTGCCGAACGGGTTGTCACCCTTCTCGCCGTTGTTGAGGTTCACCGTGATGCCCTGGTAGCCAAGGCTGACGGCTTCCGCGAAGCCGAGGTTGGCATCGCCCTTAACCGAGGCGACGTCGGTTGCAGCAAGGCGTTCCAGCATGTCGATATCGCCGGAGCGCAGGTTGGCGAGACGCACGGTTGTATCGGGGATCGGCAGGAAAGTGACGGTGTCGAAGTTGATGGCATCCTTGTTCCAGTAGCCGTCGAACTTGGACAGAACAATGCGGTCCTGCTGGACGCGTTCAACGAACTTGAACGGGCCGGAACAGACCGGGTTGTTGCCGAAGTCGGCGCCGGCGGCTTCTGCGGCGGTCGGGGAAACCATCATGCCGGCGCGGTCGGCGAACTGGGCCAGCAGCGTTGCATCCGGCGAGGCGAGGCTGATCTTGACTTGCAGCGGGCCGGAAACTTCCACGCCCTCGATGGACTTGACTTCACTCTTGCGGCGGCTTTCCGGAAGGGTCTTCGAGCGCTCGATGTTGGCCTTCACCGCTTCCGCGTCAAAAGGCGTGCCGTCGTGGAAGGTCACGCCTTCGCGCAGGTCCATGGTCAGAACCTTGCCGTCGTCGGACCAGGTCCAGCCGGTGGCCAGCTGCGGGATGATTTCCAGATCCGGGGTGATGTCCACCAGCTTGTCGCACAGCGAGGTGTAGACGATACGGCCGACAAAGGTCCGGGACTGATCGGGATCCAGCACATCGGCATCGTCCTGCAGGCCGATACGAAGATCGGCGGCTTGGGCGGCCGTGGCCAGGGTCGTTGCGCTGAGCAGCAGCGCGGCAAGGAAATCCTTACGCATGTTTGTACTCCTCTCGGAAGGGCTCGATTTATGGTCTTGCGGCCGTCGTCGGCTCTTTTTGTTGACTTCGGGTCCGGAACAGCGCGAAGCGCTTTTCCGCATTGGGGCTCCTTGGCGGTTCCTGAACCGGGGGCTGGGCATCGTCTGCAATCTTTTCCCAGTGGTGACAGGCGACGGTCCGGTCACCGACAACATTGGCGGGCACCGGTTTCTCCCGGCTGCAAAGGTCGGTCGCGTGCGGACAACGCGGATGGAAACGGCAGCCTGAAGGCGGATCCAGCGGCGAGGGCACGTCGCCCAGGAGAGCGGCCTTCATCGACCGCCCATGGGGTGAGGCAATCGGGATCGCGCGCATCAGGGCCTGGGTGTAGGGATGCAAGGGCTTGTCGAAGAGCGCGTCGTTCGGCGCCAACTCGACGATTTCGCCCAGGTACATGACAGCCACCCGGTCGCTCATGTGGCGGATAACCGCCAGATCGTGGGCAATCAGGATCAGCGTCAGGTCGAATTCCGACTTCAGGTCTTCCAGAAGATTGATGACCTGGGCCTGCACCGAAACATCCAGTGCCGAGACGGGTTCATCACCGACGATCACCTTGGGACCGCTGGCAAGCGCCCGGGCAATGCCGATGCGCTGGCGCTGACCGCCGGAGAACTCGTGCGGATATCGGTTGGCAAAGGCTGGACGCAAACCGACCTTGTTCAGAAGCTCGGCGACCTTCTGCCGCCTTTCGGTGCGGGTCAGCGCTGTGTGAACCTTCATCGGTTCCTCGATCAGCGCGCCGACGGTCATGCGCGGATTGAGAGAGGAAAACGGGTCCTGGAACACGAACTGCAGGTCTTTCCGCAACCGGCGCATTTCCTGTTCGGACAGGGCGGAAATGTCGTTGCCGTCGTAAAGAACCGCACCGTCCGACGGTGTCAGCAGGCGGACGAGAAGACGTGCCAGCGTGGATTTTCCGCAGCCGCTTTCTCCAACGATGGAGAAGGTTTCTCCGCGTTTGATGGTCAGCGATACACCGTTGACGGCACTGACCGAGGTTGCCGGTTTGAAAAGGCTCTTGCGGCCGCCGAAACGCTTGGTGACGGCGCGCGTCTCGATGATCTTGTTCCGGGTTGGCAGGCTCATCCGGCAGCCTCCGCAAATGCGCTTTCCAAGGGGGCGTAATGGCAGGCGGCCCGGTGAGATGGGCCAAGTTCGACAAGTGCCGGCGTTGTTTCGCAACCGGTTCCGGCAAAGGGGCAGCGCGGTGTGAACCGGCACCCGGACGGCATGTTGTCGATGGCAGGCACCATGCCGCCAATGGTTGCCAGCCTGCCGGACCGGGGCCCGACCGACGGCACGGAGCTCATCAGGCCGATGGTGTAGGGGTGCTGCGGATCGTCGAAAATTGCGGCGACCGGGCCTTCCTCCACCGCGCGCCCCGCGTACATCACACAGACGCGGTCGGCGATTTCGGCGACGACGCCCAGATCATGCGTGATCATGATCAGCGCCGTACCGCTCTCCTTCTGCAGGTCTTCGATCAGGTCGATGATCTGAGCCTGGATGGTTACGTCCAGCGCGGTGGTCGGCTCGTCGGCGATCAGCAGAACCGGGTCGTTGGCAAGTGCCATGGCAATCATGACGCGCTGACGCATACCGCCGGAAAGCTCATGCGGGTAATCGTCCAGCCGGCTGGAAGCGGCCGGAATCTTGACCCGCTCCAGCATTTCCAGTGCCCTTGCGCGGGCCTGCACACGGTTCACCGGGCGATGCCGCAGCACGATTTCCGATATCTGGTCGCCAATCCTGTAAGACGGATTGAGCGAGGTCATCGGCTCCTGGAAGATCATGGAAATACGGTCGCCGCGCAGGTCGGCGAGCGCGCGCTCTGGCAGGGCCAGAAGGTCCTGCCCCGCGAAAGTTGCCGTGCCGGACATGACCCTGGCAACACCCCGGGGCAGCAGGCCCATCAGCGACAAGGCGGTTACCGACTTGCCACAGCCGCTTTCTCCGACGATGCACAGGGTTTCGCCCGGACGGACTGCAAAGGACAGACCATCGACGATGTTTGCCGGGGCACCCTTGAAACGGAGCGAGAGGTCCTGAACCTCAAGAACGGGGGCCTCAGTCGGCATTTGCCGCCTCGCTTGCACTCTGGAAAAGGAGACGCTCCTGCAGCGCCAGCAGGTGGGCGCGCATGGTCTTTTCCGCGGCGATTGGGTCCCGGTTGGCAATGGCCGCGATGATGTCGACATGCTGCGCCCGGTACAGCGTCAGGGCATCGTCGGTTCTCAACGCTTCGCGCACATGGCGCCAGGCGGTGTCCTGCCGGACCCGGTCCACAACGTCGAAAAGTGCCAGGAACAACGTGTTGCGTGCTGCCCGTGCAATGGCCCGGTGCAGGGCGCTGTCCCAGAGTTCGCGGCTGTCCATGTCCTCGGCCTTGCCGACGCGGTCCGCAAGGTCGCTCATGGCGGCAATATCGGAAGGCGCGGCGCGCAGCGCGGCCAGCCGGGCCAGCACCGGCTCGATCTGCAACCGGACTTCCATGACCTCTAGCATGTTGGAGTTTTCGTGCAGCGACAGGATCTGCTTTTCCGGCTGTGCAGGTTCGCTGCCGATGAAGGTTCCCGCTCCCTGCCTGCGCCAGATCTTGCCTTCGGTTTCAAGTACTTCCAGCGCCCGGCGTACGGCCCTGCGGCCGACACCGATGGTTTCGGACAATTCACGCTCGGTGGGAAGCTGTTCCTCGCCCTCAGCCGTGAGCTGGTCCACGATGATCCGAAGTCGTTCCAAGGCCATGCTGGAGTTGCGCTGCGAAGGTTTGTCGGTGCCGCTCATGCCATACCAATTCGAACCAATTTGAATTGGTCGCATTATTGGCGCGATATTTTTAGCTGTGCAAGTAGTGCATTTTGCCAAGATGTGCCCGATGCGGGTTTCGGACCAGGCTTGAGAGTTCAGGAATTTAAAGGCAAGGCTTCAGTCAGTCATTGTGTAAGCATCTGTAGAATATGAAGAAAAACCTCAATAAGGCCTGAAGGGGACACCTTTGCGAAAAGGCTTTGCGAGGTGCTTGCCTGAAATTTGTGCTGGGGAACAAATTTTAATCGGTTCCGCTATTTTCGTCAGGTTATCTCCTGAGGCGAAATTTTGTATTGCATCCCCTTCCTCATGAGGTTGATTGTTGCTCAGTTCGGGAGGAAATTTGTCATTCTTTTCAAGAAAAAGAGTGCTTTTTGATGCTCTGGCTCGCGGTTGGCGAAACTCCTGAAATTGGTTCATAGGAAGCCGTTTGTCGCCGTCGTCATTTGTGGCGAAATTTTATGCGTGGCTGATCTTTGAGCTTTGCGGCGATTGACAAGATTTTTTTCTTCGGCGATCCTGATATCGAAATAGCGGCAATCGTTCAGCCGCATGGCAATTGCGCCCCGATCTGTCGCAGGTGACCACCTGCGGGTCGGGGTTTTTTTATGTTCAGCCCCCGCGGTTTGCATCGTTCGGCTGAAGGGCAGGGTAATACATGGCCTTTGGTGAAATACCTGTTGGCGTTCTGTTTTCGAAATCCGGTTCCTATGCCGCGATCGGGCAGGAAGGCTATTGGGGTGCCCGGATCGCCATCGATGAAATCAACGCTTCCGGCCTGTTCGATTTCCGTTTCCTGCGCGTGGATGGTGACCCGAAGGGCTCTGCCGAAAACTACGCCGTGGAAGCGGACAGGATGATGCGGGAGGCCGGCTGCCGGCACATCATCGGCACCCAGACCTCCTCCTCCCGCAAAGAAGTCTTGCCGGTGATGGAGCGTGGCCGCGGGCTGCTCTGGTACACCACGCCATATGAGGGCTTCGAAAGCCATGATCGTGTGGTCTACACAGGCGCTTGCCCGAACCAGGGCGTGGTTCCGCTTTTCCGCCACATCGTTCCGGAATCCGGCCGCCGCGCTTTCCTTCTCGGGTCCAACTACATCTGGGGCTGGGAAACCAACCGCATCGCCCGCGAACTTCTGGCCGGGTGTGACGGCGAAGTTCTGGGCGAGCGTTATGTCGCCATTGGCGACGAGAACATCGACCATCTGATCGTTGAAATCCGGGAAAAACGGCCGGACTTCATCTTCAACAACCTGATCGGCGAAAGCAGCTACGCCTTCCTGCGCGCCATGAAGAGGCTTGCGAAGGAAGATCCCGCCTTTGCGCCGAACCGCTGCCCGATCCTCAGTTGCAATCTGACGGAAGCCGAGCTGCCGATCCTGGGGGCTGCCGCCGAGGGTCTTGTGTCCACCTCGACATACTTCGAAACGCTGGACACGCCGGAAAACGAGGATTTCCTGAGCCGGCTGGAAGGCCTGCGCGGCCCGGATGCGTCGATTTCATCCATGTTTGTCGGCCCCTATGAGGCCGTCTGGCTGCTCGCCCGCGCTATCGAGGCGTGTGGTTCGGATGCACCGGATCATGTCCTGGCGGAATTGTGTCGCCGGCCGCACCGGACGCCGTTGCGAGACATCCGGATCGATCCGCAAACGCAGCACGCTTACCTGCAGCCGTTGATCGCGGTGGTGGAAACCACCGGGCCCGAGCGCGTCCGCTCCCGGTTCCGCATCATCGAAAAGACGTCCGGCCCATTGGCGCCGGATCCCTATCTGGTTCACTATGACCCGCTGGAAAGCAACGCCGGTTCATCTGGTGATACACCGGTACCGGACAACGGTAATACGCCGAGACTGAGGCTGGTGTCGTCATGAGCAGCCTGTTCCGCACCCCGAGTTTCCGCGGTTGGTCCGCGACTGTGCTGCACAAGCCGCATTCCGACAGGGATGCCGTCTGCCGGCAGCTCGACCGTCTCGGCATTGCGGTGTCGACCGCCTGGCCGGAACTTCCCGAGGAAGCAAGGCAAGCCGATCTTGTGATCTTCGACGCCGATGCCGGTCATGATGCCCAGTTCCCCTGGCCGGTTGAAGAACACCCAATGCCGATGATCGCGCTGATGGGCAGCGAGGCTCCCGGGCGGGTCGAATGGGCCATCCGGCGCGGTGCCATTGCCCATCTGAGCAAGCCCATCGCCTCCAGCGGTGTCTACGGCGCGCTCGTCGTTGCCACGCGAACCTTTGCCATGCGCCGCGCATCGGAGGAAAGGATCGCGAAACTGGAAGCCCGCCTTGCCTGTCGGCCTCAGGTGGCCGAAGCCATCCTGCTCCTGATGCAGCACCAGGGCAGCGACGCCGATACCGCCTACAAACTTCTTCAGGATATGGCGATGGCGAGCCGGCAAACCATGGAAGACGTTGCGCTTGATCTGCTGGCGCGTTCAGGAGGGCAGAATGCCGGCCGACGTGAAGCCTGAAGCGATGCCAGACACCGTGAAAACCGCCGCACCCGAGATACCGAAAGGCGTCTGGCGTCGTCTCCTGGAAAGGAAACTAGCCGTCTTTGCCCTGGCCCTGGTCGGTGTAATCGTCGGGGCCGCAGTCTTTGCTCCCTTTGTCGCGCCTTTCGACCCGGCGGAACAGTTCTTCGAAGGGCTGACCCTGGAGGGCGCACCCTTGCCTCCGGGCGAAACCTTCTGGCTGGGCACGGATCTGCTCGGGCGCGATCTCCTGTCACGTCTGATCTACGGCGCGCAGACGTCGCTCATCATCGGGGTTGTCGCCAACGGGATCGCCGTTGCAGTCGGTGCCTTTGTCGGCATCCTCGCCGGTTTTTTCCGTGGCTGGGTTGAAACGGTGCTGATGCGCTTCACCGACCTGATGATGGCCTTCCCGGCGCTGCTGCTTGCCATCACGCTGGCGGCCCTGTTCAGACCATCGCTCTGGATCGTTGCCATGGTGATCGCCATGGTCAACTGGGTGCAGATGGCGCGTGTCGTCTATACCGAAACCAGGTCGCTGTCGGAGCGCGAATTCATCCTGGCCGAACGGGCCATGGGCGCGGGCCTCTTCCGTATCCTGTTCCGCCACATCCTGCCGCATCTTCTGTCGACCATCGTCGTCTTCGGCACGCTGGGCATCTCGACGACAGTGCTGCTGGAGGCAACGCTCAGCTATCTCGGCATCGGCGTACAGCCGCCGACCCCTTCCTGGGGCAACATCATCTACGAAAACCAGACCTATTTCACCTCGGCGCCCTGGCTGGTGTTCTTCCCGGGGATCGCCATCATCGCGCTGGCGCTGGGCTTCAATCTTCTGGGCGACGCCCTGCGTGAGGTGCTCGATCCGACACAGAAGGGGAGGCACTGATCATGGGTGGTTATATTCTGCGCCGGGTGTTCCAGTCCGTACTGATCCTCATCGGCATCACCTTCCTGACCTTCGTCCTGCTCTATCTGATCCCGGCCGATCCGGCCCGCCAGATCGCAGGCCGCAGCGCCACCGCGCAGACGGTCGAGAACATTCGCGAGCAGCTTGGTCTGAACCTGCCGTTCTACCAGCAGTACTTCCGTTATCTGACCGGGCTGCTGCAGGGCGATCTCGGCCGCTCCTACCTGCAGAAGACGGAAGTGGGCGCGCTCATCTGGTCGCGTCTGCCGGCAACGCTCCTTCTCATGGTCGGCGCCATCGTCTGCGAACTGGCGATCGGACTTACCATGGGGCTCGTCGCAGCCCTGCGCCGGAACACGGCGACAGATACGAGCCTCATGGTCCTTTCCTTCGTCGGGGTTTCCTCGCCCCAGTTCGTGATCGGCATCCTGCTGCTCTACGTCTTTTCGGTGCAGCTCGGCTGGTTCCCCATCGGCGGTTACGGCACCTTCATGCACATGGTGCTGCCGTCGTTGACCCTCGGGTTCCTGGGCGCAGGCTGGTACTCGCGCATGATGCGCTCGTCCATGATCGACGTGCTGCGCCAGGACTTCATCCGCACGGCGCGCGCCAAAGGCCTGAAACGCTGGCAGGTCCTGTTCGGCCACGCCCTTCCCAATGCCTTGCTGCCGATCATCGCCATGATCGGGATCGATATCGGCCTCTTCATGAGCGGCATCGTGGTGGTTGAAAGCGTGTTCGGCTGGCCGGGCATCGGCCAGCTCGCCTGGCAGGCCATCCAGCGGGTCGACATTCCCATCATCATGGGCGTCACGCTCGTGTCCGCATTCGCGATCGTTGCCGGCAATTTCCTTGCCGACCTGATCGCTCCCCTGATTGATCCGAGGATCAAGCTGCGCTGACGCGCGGCAACCGCCGGAAAACCGCCCTCAGAGCGGCCCGGCACATCACCGTAAGAACCGGAGGTTGGACTATGAAGAAGACAGTATTGGCAGGGGCTGCCGCCCTTCTCGCCGCCACCGCCCTGACATCGGCATCCGCTCTGGCGGACGACATCAAGCAGGGCGGATCGATGATCGTCACCTACAAGGACGACGTCTCGACGCTTGATCCGGCAATTGGCTACGACTGGCAGAACTGGTCGATGATCAAGAGCCTGTTCGACGGCCTGATGGACTATGAACCCGGCACCACCAACCTGATGACGGATCTGGCCGAGGACTACACGATTTCCGATGACGGCACGGTCTTCACCTTCAAGCTGCGCGAAGGCGTGAAGTTCCACAACGGCCGTGAAATGACGGCGGAAGACGTGAAATATTCGCTCGACCGCGTCACCAACCCGGCCACCCAGAGCCCGGGCGCCGGCTTCTTCGGCTCCATCAAGGGCTTTGATGCCATGGCGTCCGGCGATGCCACCAGCTTGGAAGGCGTCACCGTCGTTGACCCCTACACGGTCAAGATCGAACTGTCCCGCCCGGACGCGACCTTCCTGCATGTGATGGCCATCAACTTCTCGTCCATCGTGCCGAAAGAGGCCGTCGAGGAATGGGGCGCTGACTTCGGCAAGCATCCGGTCGGCACCGGTGCGTTCTCGCTGGAAGAATGGACGCTCGGCCAGCGCCTTGTGTTCAAGCGCAACGAGGACTACTGGCGCGCTGGCGTTCCCAAGCTTGACGAAATCACCTTTGAAGTCGGCCAGGAGCCAGTGGTTGCGCTCCTGCGCCTGCAGCGCGGCGAAGCCGATATTCCGGGCGATGGCATTCCCCCGGCGAAGTTCCTGGAAGTGACCAAAGACCCGCAATACAAGGACCTGATCATCGAAGGTGGTCAGCTGCACACCGGCTATGTCACCATGAACGTGAAGATGCCGCCCTTCGACAAGCTGGAGGTGCGCAAGGCCGTCAACATGGCGATCAACAAGGATCGCGTCGTGCGCATCATCAACGGCCGCGCAGTCCCGGCAAACCAGCCGCTGCCGCCCACCATGCCGGGCTATGACAACGAGTACACCGGATATGCCTATGACCCGGAAGCCGCCAAGGCGCTTCTGGCCGAGGCCGGTCTGGCTGACGGGTTCGAAACCGAACTCTATGTCTACAACACCGACCCGAACCCGCGCATTGCCCAGTCCATCCAGGCCGACCTTGCCGAAATCGGCATCAAGGCTGAAATCAAGGCACTGGCCCAGGCCAACGTGATTGCGGCCGGCGGCGAGCCCGACCAGGCACCGATGATCTGGTCCGGCGGCATGGCCTGGATCGCCGACTTCCCGGATCCGTCCAACTTCTATGGCCCGATCCTGGGCTGTGCCGGCGCGGTCAAGGGCGGGTGGAACTGGTCCTGGTACTGCAACGAGGAGCTGGACAAGCAGGCCACTGCTGCCGACAGTATCACCGACCCGGCGAAGAAGGCCGAGCGTGAGGAAGCCTGGCGCAAGATCTTCATCTCGGTGATGGACGACGCGGCCTGGGCGCCGGTGTTCCACGAGCAGCGTTTCACGATGCGGTCCGAGCGGCTGGGTGGCCCCGATGCCATCTTCGTCGATCCGGTCCACATTCCCGTCAACTACGACTACGTTTGGGCGAAAGATGTGCAGTAACTGCAAGGCCGCTTACACGATCCACGCGGCACAGCACCACTTCGGTTGGGACAACTCCAATGCCCCGGCCGAAACGGTGGCACCGGGCACGGTGCTGGAATTCGAATGTCTCGACAGTTCGGCCGGGCAGCTCACGCCCGAAAGCACTGTCGCGGATGTTTCGACGCTGGATTTCGGCAAGATCAATCCGGTCAATGGCCCCATCTATGTGGATGGGGCCGAGCCGGGCGATGCGCTGGTGGTCAAGATCCACGAGTTCAAACCCTCCGGCTTTGGCTGGACCGCCAACATTCCGGGTTTCGGTTTGCTGGCGGACCAGTTCAAGGATCCGGCCCTGCATATCTGGTCCTATGACAAGGACAAGCTGGGAACCTCGGCGTTTGCCCCGTTTGGCAAGGTGCCGTTGAAGCCCTTTGCCGGCACCATCGGTGTCGCTCCGGCGGAAGCGGGTCTTCATTCCATCGTCCCGCCCCGGCGGGTAGGTGGCAATCTTGATATCCGCGACCTTGCCGCCGGAACAACGCTCTACCTGCCGGTGGAAGTTGCCGGAGCCCTGTTCTCCATCGGCGACACCCACGCGGCGCAGGGCGATGGCGAGGTCTGCGGAACCGCTATCGAAAGCCCGATGAACACGGTGGTCGAGCTGGACCTGATCAAGGGTGCCAATCTCAAGATGCCACGGTTCGAAACCCCGGGCCCGGTGACCCGCCATCTCGACGAGATGGGCTACGAAGTCACCACCGGTATCGGCAGCGATCTCTTCGAAGGCGCCCAGGCAGCCGTTTCCAACATGATCGACCTCCTGTGTGCCCGTCACGGCTACAGCGCGGTCGATGCCTACATGCTGTGCTCGGTCTGCGGCGATCTCCGGATTTCGGAAATCGTGGACATGCCCAACTGGGTGGTTTCGTTCTACTTCCCGAAAGTCGTGCTTCAGTAACGCAACCGGGCGGCGGTCACCGCCGCCGCCCGTTTTCCAGAGTTCAAGAAAGACCAGGGCGTCCGGATGTCCAGCCAGTCAGACCATGTAGCCGTTGCCGAAGACGTCGTTCTTTCCGTAAGAGATCTGCGCACGGACGTCGCGACGCCTTCCGGCCGCAAGACCGTGGTCAAGGGCCTGTCGTTTGACCTGAAGCGCGGTGAAACCCTTTGTATCGCGGGCGAATCCGGATCCGGAAAGTCGATCACGGCTCTGTCCATCATGGGACTTCTGCCGGAGCCGATGGCCCGGGTCTCCGGCGGCGAGGTCCTGTTTCAGGGCAAGAACCTGATCAAGCTTCCCGAGGACGCCATGCGCCGCATTCGCGGCGGCGACATTGCCATGATCTTCCAGGAGCCGATGACCTCGCTCAATCCCGTGCTGACGGTTGGTCGCCAGTTGCGTGAGGCGATCCTGGCGCATCAGGATGTCTCGGGTAGTGAAGCCAACAAGCGCGCGCTGGCAATGCTGGAATCGGTACGTCTGTCGGAACCGGCACGGCGGCTGAAACAATATCCGCACGAGCTTTCCGGCGGCATGCGCCAGCGGGTGATGATCGCCATGGCGCTGGCCTGCAATCCGAAGGTGCTGATTGCCGATGAGCCGACGACGGCGCTCGACGTGACGATCCAGGCACAGATCCTGCAGCTGATCCGCGACTTGCAGCGCGATTTCGGCACGGCGGTGATCATGATCACCCACGACATGGGTGTCGTTGCCGAAATGGCCGACCGGGTGATCGTCATGAACCACGGCAACATCGTGGAAAGCGGCACGGCTTCCGACGTGTTCGAACGTCCGGTGGACAGTTACACACGGCACCTTCTGGAGGCCGTACCCAAGCTTGGCGCCATGACAGGTGTCGACAGTGCGGCCCGGAAAAAGGACCAGCCCGAAGCACCGGTCCTCGAGGTGGAAGACCTTGTCGTCCGCTTCGACCTGCATGGCGGCCTGCTCAATCGGGTGACATCCCGTGTTCATGCGGTCGAAGGCGTTTCTTTCACGCTGGCACCCGGCGAAACCCTGGGCCTCGTCGGAGAAAGCGGCTGCGGCAAGTCCACCATCGGCAAGGCGCTCATGAACCTGGTGCCCTGGGAAGGGAGCATCCGGGTCGCCGGCCAGCATGTCGGCATCGGCAGCGCACAGGAACAGCAGCGCCGCAGGCGCGACATGCAGATGATCTTTCAGGATCCCTATGCCTCCCTCGACCCACGCATGACCGTCGGCGAAATCGTCGGCGAACCACTGGTGATCCACGGTCTGGCGCGGGGCAAGGACCTGAAGGACAAGGTGGCATCGCTGTTCGACCGGGTCGGCCTTCCGGCCGATGTGATCACCCGGCATCCCCACGAATTCTCCGGTGGACAGCGCCAGCGCATCTGTATTGCCCGCGCACTGGCGCTTTCGCCCAAGGTCATTGTCGCGGATGAAAGCGTCTCGGCGCTCGATGTTTCGGTGCAGGCCCGTGTTCTGGATCTTCTGCAGGAACTGCAGGAGGATCTCGGCCTTTCGTACCTGTTCATTTCCCACGACATGGCGGTTGTCGAGCAGGTCTCGCATCGGATCGCGGTCATGTATCTCGGCCAGATCGTGGAGATGGGAACGCGCCGTCAGGTGTTCGAAAACCCGCAGCACGACTATACCAAGCGACTGTTGAAGGCTGTGCCGATCCCCGATCCCAAGCGCCGGCGCACCGTTTTCGATGTGCCGACGGGCGAAATCCCATCACCGGTGTTGCCGCTTGGGCAATCGGTCGAGCGGGTGCGTTACCATGATGTCGGCGACCGGCATCTGGTGGCTGTCGCCTGAAGCCGTAGGAACCGAGCGTGGGGCTGGCGGCGCTTTACCTCGCATGCATCCTGCGAGAATGCACTGCAGGCATTACTCCCCGGCAAGTTCCTCGATGATGGGCGACGGCATGAAACTGTCGTAGAAGGCGCTCAAGTCGACCGGAGCCACCGCGAGGCAGGCGTTCACAAGGCGTTCAATCTCTGCGCGACTGGCGACGCGCGTACGTCCTTCGATAAGTTCCCTGTGCAGCCTTTCCAATGCCTGCCACTCTTTCGTTCGGGCAAGTGTCTCATCGCCGACAAGTGCGTAGAGAGTTGCCGGCTGAGCCTTGCCTTTAAGTGTAATCGACCCTGCTTCCAGAAGTGCCATGGCCTTGCACGCGGTGGCAGTTGGTTGCGTCAGCAAAATAGGCCAGCCGACCTGCTTGCAGGCTGTCTCGACTCTGGAAGCAACGTTGACGGCGTCACCGATGACCGAGTAGTTGAACCGCGAACTCGAGCCCATGTTGCCAACGCAACCAGGTCCGCTGTTCAGGCCGATGCCAATACGGACGTCGCCCAATTTATGGGGTCCGGACTTGAAGCCGAAGGCATCCCGATCGTTGAGTTCCTTGACGATTTTTATCATGTCCAGCGCAGCATGGGCGGCCTTGACCGGATGATCGGCAACGTCAAGCGGTGCGTTCCAGAACGCCATGATTGAATCGCCAATATATTTGTCGATTGCGCCTTCCCGTCTCTGGATGCATTCCGATAGTGGAGACAGCAGACGGTTCAGGAATGCGACCACCTCTTCGGGAGGCAGATTTTCAGAAATCGGCGTAAACCCCCTCACGTCCATGAACATCATCGTCATGTCGCGGATTTCGCCTCCGAGACGCAGCGTGTGAGGCTGTTCCTCCAGCTTTCTGAGCAAGTCCGGTGCGAGATAGCGCTGGAACGCCCTTCGGACAAACCGCTTTTCCCGCTCCGCGAAGGCAAACATCAAGATTGTGGTCAGGAGAAAAATAAGCCCGGAAACCAGCATGGGGAAGACCGGATCCAGAAGGAGGCCATAGCTGGAAAAGGCAAACCAGCTTCCGCCGCTAACTGCCGCGCTCAGGACGGCGCCAACGGCAGCCGATGGGATCGCGCCCGTTGACGGCAATATGGCGCCGATGATGAGTGTCACGATGAACAGCGCCGCGATTTCGGCTCCGGTCGCCCAGTCGGGACGGTTGAGAAACGTATTCGACAGGATCTGATCAATGATCTGATGATGCATGAAAACACCCGGAACGCTCTCGCCGAGAGCCGTGAGCCTGATGTCTCGCAATCCGGCGGCCGACGATCCGAAGAGGATGATGTGGCCCTCGATCAGAGGGGCCAGCTCCTCGTCCGACAGGTTCAGAAGATCCCGCGCAGAAAGATAGAGAGACGGGTCATTGCGCGAATAATAGATCAGCAGATGGCCATTGGCCGTCACCGGAACCTGGAACTCTCCAACCTTGAATTCGGTCATGGCGAGTGTTCCTGCACTGAACTCGCCGCTCGCTTCCGAAGTCTTGAGAACAAAGGTTTTGTCGCCAAGTGCGACACGAAGCGTCTCAAGTGCCAGGGCCGGATATATTTCACCGTTCGTGCCGGCGATGAACATTGGAACCTGGCGCACCACCCCGTCGGAATCCGCCTGCCCAAGGGAAATCGTACCACTTCCCTCCGCGACAGCCTGATAGGGCGGCAGGCTCATCACGCTGCCTCTGATCGGGTCGAGGAGCGGTGTCGGATCTTCCCCGAGGACGACGTAGGCAGCCTTGGCATCGGGCAGTCCCATTGCCGATCTCGGTTCGTTGAAAAACCCGAGGATCGTTGGCAGCCCGGCCATTGACTGAACGAAAACGGCATCATTGTCGGGTATTCCCGAGAGCAGTGGCTTGATCTCGTCGCGGCCGGGCCAACCGCGTTCTTCCAGCTCCCGCAAGAACCCCGCCGGTCCTGTCCGGTCGGGCTCGGAAAACACCATGTCAAAGGCGGCGCAGGCAGCTCCCAGGTTCTGAATACGCTCCAGAAGTTTGGCAATCTGCGTACGCGGCCACGGCCATTGGCCTAGCTGCGCTATCGACTTCTCGTCGATGTCGATGATCCGGATCGGTTGCCCCAAAGCCTCCCTCGGTTTGAAGCGCTGATAGGTGTCGAAGGTGATCCAGCGCAGGGACGCTATGAACGGGGGATCGGACAGGCGTAGTTCACGGGCGCCGAAAAGGAGGATCAGCGTCAGACCCAGGACGAAAACGTGCCTGTTGCGTAGCAAGTTGAAAAGCGTCTTTCCCACCGGCATGCCCCTGACCGACAGTGCTGTTCGGGAGCCGCGACACCGTTCCAATGTCTGGTGTCCACTCCACGCTAGAATACGCGTTTCTGAGAAAAATAGACCTTGACAAAAAGAACAATGTTTGAACCGAGAAATCGGAAACGATTCGTCTGTTGGTTAAGGATGTGGTAAAATCCCGTCGGTCGGGCTGGAGTGGGAGCTATGAGGTTTGCCCCGGTTTTAATAGTTTTATCGTTATCCATCTTTTATTCGTCGGTGTCCTTGGCCGACAAGGTTGGCATAACTGTTGATGCAAGAAAGACCGTCAAAGCGACGGGGGGAGGTGACCCCCGCATCTTGGCATCAAACACATCCATTTTCAGGGATGACCGGTTGCGTGCCAATTCCAGCGGAAACGCACAGATCCGGCTGATCGACGGCACCAAGATTGTTGTCGGTCCCAATGCGGATGTGAAGATCGATGACTTCGTGATCACGGGTCAGACTGTTAGCAAGCTTACTGTTAGTGCAACGCGCGGCGCCTTCCGCTTCATCAGCGGGCGCAGCAAGTCTTCCGCTTACAGCATCCGGACGCCGAATGGCACGATCGGCGTGCGGGGCACGGCTTTCGATGTGACCATCACACCTCAGGGAACCAATGTCGCCCTGTTGCGCGGTGCGATCAACGCATGCGACAGGAGCGGGCGCTGCCAGTTGGTCAGAAACCGGTGCGACTATGTCCTTATCGGTCGGCGCGGGGTGAAACAGGATCGGCTGAATTCGGATTCGCTCAGAAATCGGTCGAAGTCACTCTTTCCGCTACTCGTAAATGAGTCGAACCTGAACAGACAGTTCAGGCAGCGCGGGTCTGGATGCACCGTGAAAAATGCAAGACTGGCACCCGATCGGGTTCCCGAGCAGCAACCCAGGAACATTTTCCGCGCCCTGTTCAGCCCGCGACAACCAACCGAGAACCTGAACAGCCCCGAGCGGAGGAGCCCGGAGCCGAACAGCCCCGAGCCGAACAGCCCCGAGCCGAACAGCCCTGGTTCGAATAGCTCAGAGCCGAGCAATTCCGTTTCCAGTTCGCCAGAACCGGCGGCACAATCTGGCGGTGCGCCTGCGAGCGCTGGCGTTCCCAACAATCCGGGCAACGGCAATGCTGTCGGCAATGCGGGAGAAAGATTCTCCGGCGGCTCTCGCGGAAACAGTGCAAACGCACCCGGCCAGAGCAGCGATTCACCGGGCAGGAGCGGCAGCACACCGGGAGAAAACAGACAGGCCCGCAGCCAGGCTGAACGCCGCAATAATTAGCCTTTTATCAGGCGGGCGGCGCGCCGATGGCATCCGGATGGGCGTCCTTGAACGCGTCGAGCGCTTCGGCGGCAGCAGCAGCACGCAGAATTTTCGGAAATCCGGAAACATCCACACCCCAGCGATTGGCGTTGTAGAGCTGAGGCATCAGGCAGCAGTCGGCCATGCTCGGCGTTTCGCCGTGGCAGAACGGACCGTTGTCATCCAGTAGGTTCTCGAAGGCGGCAAGGCCCTTGCCGATAAAGCGCTGCATCCAGGCTTTCTTGGCATCATCGCCACCGCCGGTCAGCTCCGCCACATGACCAACAATGCCGAGATTGCAGACCGGGTGGATTTCCATGGCAATGGCATAGGAGAGCTGACGCACCCGGTACTGGCCGTCGACATCGTCGGGCATCAAGGTCGAACCGGGTGTGGTCGCATGCAGATATTCGATGATGGCCAGCGACTGGGTCAGCGTCTTGCCGTCAACGATCAGCGCGGGCAACAGGCCCTGAGGGTTGAGAGCGAGATAGTCATCTTCCAGATGGGCGCGGGTCAGAAGGTTCACCGGCCGGTAGTCAACATCGAGCTTCAGCAGATTGAGCGCAATGCGCACGCGATAGCTCGCCGAGGACCGCCAGTAGTCATATAAAACAATATCTTTCGCCACGAATCCCTCCCAGCAACACGGTGTGCATTGATACACTTATTTGGCCATGAATTGGCAAGTCCGTGTGCGCGGAACGCGGGAAAGGACGATTTTTTGCTGAGCCGGTGAAGAAGCCCTTGCCGTTATCTTTTCTCTTCCGCTGGAGGTCACCCCGGGTCTCGCGATGCTCGCCCGGGGTAACGTCGAAGTTCGTAGCCAGGTTCGCAGGTCAGGACAGGACGAGGTCCCTTTCTCGGGTAGCAGGCGTTTTGCGTGTCCTTGCTGGCGCGGGCTGCGGTACCGCCGGTGCCTTGCCCTTCTGCGGTTTGCCGGCGACATAGACCTCGTCGATGGCCCGGTCGTCGCCCAGCATCTGCAGAACGAAAAGCTCTTCCGCAAGGGTCGAAGCGCGCTCCATGCGCAGGGCCATTGCCTCGGTCGCACGGCTGTCCAGCACCACGATGTCCGCTTCCGTGCCTTCGTCCAGGGTGCCGATCCTGTCTTCCAGGCCGAGCGCGACGGCATTGCCGCGGGTGATCCAGTGGAAGGCGCGGAAGGGATGCAGTTTCTGGCCCTGCAGCTGCAGGATCTTGTAACCCTCGTTCAGTGTCTGCAGCATGGAATAGCTGGTGCCGGCACCGATGTCGGTGGCAATGGCGTTGACGATGCCCTTCGAGCGCAAGCCTGCATCATCGAAAAGACCGCTGCCGAGGAAGAGGTTCGACGTCGGGCAGAACACCGGCCGGGCGCCGGTTTCGGCCAGCGCATCAATCTCGCGCTGTTCCAGGTGGATCGAGTGGCCGAGCAGCATCTTGTCCGACAGGAGGCCGTAGCGCTGGTAGACATCGAGATAGTCGCGGGCTTCCGGGTAAAGCTCCAGCGTATAGGCAATCTCGTTTTTGTTTTCCGACAGATGGGTCTGGACGAAGCAGTCCGGATGTTCGGCAACCAGCGCACCGGCCATCTCCATCTGTCCCGGAGTTGAGGTGATCGCGAAGCGCGGCGTAATGGCGTAGCTCGCACGCCCTCGTCCATGCCATTTGGCAATCAGGTCCTTCGTGTCGTCGTAGCCGGATTGCGGCGTGTCGCGCAGCCCGTCCGGGGCGTTGCGGTCCATCAGCACCTTGCCGCCGATCATCCGCATGTTGCGCTGCTCGGCTTCCTCGAAATAGGCCTCCGCCGAGGCCTTGTGAACCGAACAATAGGCAACGGCCGTCGTGGTGCCATGGTCGGTCAGCAGGTCGAAGAAGCGGCAGGCCATGGCGGCAGCATGGCCTTCATCCGCAAAGCGGGTCTCTTCGGGGAACGTGTAAGTGTTCAGCCAGTCAAGAAGTTGCGCACCCCAGGAGGCGACGATCTGAACCTGCGGAAAATGGATATGGGTGTCGATGAAGCCTGCCATTAACAGCTTCGGCCGGTGATCGATGATTTCCGCATCACCCGCCCCGGCAACCACTTCGCAATAGCTGCCACGCCGCAGGATGAGGCCATTTTCGATCAGAAGCGCACCATCCTCGATGTAATCGAAGGCGGAGGTGTCGTCCGGGGATTGTGGCTCGGCTGAAAAAGTCAGCAGGCGGCCACGAAGCAAGAGACGGTCGGAAGGCATCGAGAAAGGTCCCGTTTGTCGGAGTTCGGGGCGGAAGATCCGCCCCGAAGTGGTTTTAGGTCTGGTTCATTCGCCCGGGCTGACCTGGGCAGTGGCAATCGGTTCGGCTTCCGGCTCTGCCGCGTCTTCACGATGGAAGATCGGGTAGATGAACAGGAAGGCGGCAGCGATCAGGTAGCCGAGGCTGACGGTGGTAAATTCCGGCCAGTGAAGCGTTGCGGAATGGATGATCCCGACCGAGGCCATTGCAAAGGCGGCAAAGGCGAAGCCACCGGCATTGCGGAACTTGCCGTCAATGACACTGGCAACGATGGCGCCCCAGATCAGACCCGTCAGGATAGCACCCTGGCTGAGGGCGAGGTGACCTTCGTAATGGGCGCCCTGCTGCAGCAGCGCTGCGGTCAGTTTCGGATCGCCAAGGGCCAGCATGCCTGTGGCCCCGGTCGCGCCGAGCGCGCCGATCAGCGAGCCCCACTTGATGATGAGGAAGCTGGAGACATGCGGCATCATCGCGATGGTGACGGCGGCCATATGGTCGGTGCGCACGGCATGGGCAGTGTTGGTGATCAGGCTGAGCGCGACGAACACCAGAACGGGGGCGGCAGCGGCCACCGGGATCAGGTTGTTCAGGAAGGCAAGCAATCCGAAAAAGGCCGCCAGTGGAATGACTGCGCCGACGCCGATCACGTATCCTGCATGAGCACCCATGCGCTTGTAGGCCGGATGGCCGATATAGGCGGTCGTCGGGAAGGGCGAACCGAACAGCGCGCCGATCATGGTGCCGACACCGTCGGTGATCTGGCAGGTTGCCACCGGATAGTGGTCGCCTGCGGCTTCCGCGCTCTCCACGTTGTTCATCGTTTCGATGAAATTGTAGATCTGCACCGGCACCAGCACCAGGAACAGCTCCGGATGGTTGAAGAGATGCTGGATCCCGGCCATCAGGTCGCCAAGGTAGGGAACGGGCGGATAGAAGCCGACGCCCTCGAAGCTGATTGTCGATTGACCGGTGGCCAGCGCGACCCCGGTGCCGACCATCAGGGCCAGCAGGCCGGCCGGAATGTTGAACGGCAGGCGGAACCGGCCGACGAGACCCCACAGGATGATGATCATCGAGGCAAAGCCAATGAACGGGTTCTCGAACACCGTTGCCAGCGGTACGGTGCCGATGAACACTAGGGCGATGCCGCACAAGGTGCCGAGCATGCCCGCACGCGGGGTCACCTTTTTCAGCCAGGGACCGACAAGCGCACCAAGAGCTGCGACGATGCCGCCCATGAAGCCCGCGCCGATGCCGACCTGCCAGGCAAGAACCGGATCATTGGTCGCCCAGTAGATCGGTCCGATGACGCCGAAGAGATAGACGAACATCACCGGTGTCGAAATGCCGTAAGGCAGCGCGGTCACGTCCCGGCCATGCTGTGCGGCGGCGCGTTTGGCCAGCAGGACATAGGCAGCGACACCGGCCAGGATCGCAATGGCGGCACCCGGCACGATCTTGCCGTAGACAATGTCCGCCGGCATCTGGAATACGAACTGGCAGATGCCTGCCAGGACCATGAGGTTTACGAGGTTGTCGGTGAACAGGGCCCAGAAGGCGCTGAAATCCCCCCTCGAAAACAAAGTGTAGTCGTTCCTCCCAACCCGCATGTCGGGTCTCCTTTCAGGGTAAGACAGCCGTCCTGTTCCATCTCCCAAAGGACAGGGCAGCCGTTGTTTCACTGCGCGGCCTCCAGCAGCGCAGCCTCCTCCGTATCGCCGGCAGCTCTTGCGCCCGAGGTCAGGGCGGTCAGGACTTCTGCGGCGACAAAAGCGGCAATGATCTCGGGGCGCTTGTCCCGGCTGGCGGTTGCGCCGATCGGGCAGGTCAGCTGGTCGATGGAAAGGCCATTGCAATGGCTGTTGCACCAGGAGCGCAGCTTGGCGCGTTTTGTGGCCGACCCGATCATGCCGACGTAGGACGCATGGCCGATCTCCAGGGCGGCCGACGTCAGCAGGAAGTCCAGGCCGTGGTCATGGGTCAGCACGATAAAGGCGCTGCCCGCAGGCGCATTGTAGATTTCGACTTCCGGAATGGCCCGCAGGCGCATGTCGACACGCGCCTGGCATTGCGCCAGCTCTTCCTTGCGCATATCGACCAGCACGCAGTGCACCGGCGCATGCTGCAGCAGGTTGGCAATCGCCCGGCCGACATGTCCCGCGCCCATGACATAGACATGCGGCAGCGCATCGTCCTCGTTCCGCAGGCGGCTGATGACTGCCTGCCGTTCGGCTTTGCGCATGCGTGCAAGTGATACTTCCACCCGTCCGCCGCAGCACTGGCCGATTTCCGGGCCGAGCGGCAAGTCGAGCCTGGAGGAAAGCGTGCCTTCGGCCAGCATGGAACGGGCCTGGGTAATGACGATGTGCTCCAGTTGGCCGCCGCCGATGGTGCCGAAGAGGCTGTTCGGGGCAACGAACATCTCCGTGCCGGCTTCCCGGGGAGACGATCCTCGAACCCGCGTCAGCACGACACGGACGATCGGGTGGGCTGAGCCGAAGAAGCTTTCGGTCTGGCTGGAGCGCATTGTCATGATTTACTCCCGGGTTTTCAGCCGCTCGATGGCCATCAGCACCCGCTCCGGCGTTGCCGGGGCATCAAGGCGCGGGCATTCGCGGTAATCGGCGACACTGGCAACAGCCATGGAAAGCGCCTCGAAGACGGACACACCCAGCATGAAGGGCGGTTCGCCCACGGCCTTGGAGCGCTTGATGGTGCGTTCCTTGTTTTCCGACCATTCGGCAAGCTTCACGGTGAACTGGCGTGGCCGGTCGGAGGCGAGCGGGATCTTGTAGGTCGAAGGCGCGTGGGTCCTGAGGCGTCCGGCCTGGTCCCACCACAGTTCTTCCGTCGTCAGCCAGCCCATTCCTTGAATGAAGGCGCCTTCCACCTGACCCTTGTCGAGGATCGGGTTCAGCGACTTGCCGACGTCATGCAGGATATCGGTCCGCTCCACCCGGTATTCACCGGTCAGTGTGTCGACGGAAACTTCCGAGCAGGATGCGCCATAGGCGAAATAGTAGAACGGACGGCCCTTTCCGGCGGCGCGGTCCCAATGGATCTTCGGGGTCTTGTAGAAGCCGGCGGCCGACAGGTGCACACGGGCCATGTAGGCCTGGCGGACAAGATCATTGAAGGACACCAGTTCGGACCCGATCTCGACCATGTTGTTATGGAAGCGGATGGTTTCCGGTTCCGTGTTCCAGCGCTCGGCGGCAAAGGCGACCAGCCGTTCCTTCAGCTGTTCGGCCGCATTCAAGGCGGCCATGCCGTTGAGGTCGGAGCCCGATGAGGCGGCGGTCGCCGATGTGTTCGGCACCTTTTCGGTCGTCGTCTTGGTGATCTTGATGCGCTCGAAATCCACCTGGAAGGCATCTGCCACGACCTGGGCCACCTTGGTGTTCAGGCCCTGACCCATCTCGGTGCCGCCATGATTCAGGTGGATCGATCCGTCATTGTAGATGTGGATCAGCGCACCGGCCTGGTTGTACCAGGTGGCTGTAAAAGAAATGCCGAACTTGACCGGTGTCAGCGCAATACCCCGTTTTAATATGGAGGAACGGGCATTGTGCTGCAGGATCGCCTCACGGCGGGCCTGGTAGTCAGAGGAGCTTTCGAGTTCTCCGATCAAGCGCGGCAAGATGTTGTCCTCGACCTCCTGGTGATAGGGGGTGAGGAGACGGCCGTCGTTGCGGTCGCCATAGAAATTGGCCTTGCGGATCTCCAACGGGTCCTTGCCGAGCGCATAGGCGATCTCCTCGATCATGCGTTCGGCGGCAACCACGCCCTGCGGCCCGCCGAACCCTCGGAAAGCAGTGTTCGAGACCGTGTTGGTTTTCATCGGCCGGCTGGTGAGCCGGACATTCGGATAGAAATAGGCATTGTCCGCGTGGAACAGCGCGCGGTCGGTGACCGGCCCGGAAAGGTCCGAGGAATATCCGCAACGGGCCGCGAAGGTGCCGTCGACAGCCTCGATCCGGCCGCTGTCGTCGAAAGCAACGTCGTAGTCGACCACGAAGTCGTGCCGCTTGCCGGTGGCGGTCATGTCCTGGTCGCGGTCCGGGCGGATTTTTACCGGGCAGTTCCACTTCTTCGCGGCGATGGCAGCCACCGCGCAGAAGAGGTTCATCTGGCTTTCCTTGCCGCCGAAGCCACCGCCCATGCGGCGGACGTTGACCGTGACCGCGTTCGACGGCACGCCGAGCACATGGGCAACCATGTGCTGCGCCTCGCTCGGGTGCTGGGTCGAACAGTGGACGGCGACGTCGTCGTCCTCACCCGGTATGGCAAAGGCAATCTGGCCTTCCAGGTACATGTGGTCCTGGCCGCCGATCGTCATCCGGCCCTGGATGCGGTTCTTCGCGCTGTCGAAGGCAGGGGCGATCTCGCCGCGTTCCAGCTTCAGCGGCGCGGTGACATGCGGATAGCCGGCATCCATCGCACTGACGGGATCAAGCGCATGCGGCAGAACCTCATAGTCGATCTTTGCCAGCTCGGTGGCCCGCCGGGCAGCGTCGCGGCTTGTTGCGATGACGGCAAACAGCGGCTGACCATGGAATTCCGTCTTGTCGACCGGAAACACCGGTTCGTCGTTCTGGCCCGTGGGGCTGATGTCGTTGCAGCCTGGAACGTTGTCCGCAGTCAGCACTCCGATGACACCGGGAGCTGCCAGAACCGCCTCCAGATCCATTGACTTGATCAGGCCGTGGGCAACCGTGGACGTGCCGAGATAGGCATGCAGGGTGCCCTGCGGCTCGGCAATGTCGTCGCAATATTCTGCCCGGCCGGTAACGTGTTTTTCCGCGCTGTCGTGGCGGCGGTCGGTATGGACAGCGCCGCTGATCGACTTCTTGGCGTCCGTGATGATGTCGTGTTTCATGTGGTTCGCCTCAAAACTCAAGCAGACAGCAGATCGACCGCTTCCGTGGTCGTTTCGTCATGGGTCAGGAAGAAGCGCTGCAGCAGGTTGCGCGCGGCCGTCGCCCGGTACTCGGCCGAGGCGCGCCAGTCGGAAAGCGGTCTGAAATCGGCTTCCAGCGCCTTGCCGGCAGCCACGAACGCAGCTTCCCCCCAGGGCTGGCCGCGCAGCGCGGCTTCTGCCTTGGCGGCCCGCTTCGGCGTGCCGGCCATGCCGCCGAATGCCAGGCGGCAATCGGTGATGCGGCCTTCGGAAACGGTCACGCAGAAACCGGCGGCCATAGACGAGATATCCTCGTCCCGGCGTTTGGAAATCTTGTAGGCAGCGTGAAACTGGCCGGAACGAGGCCGCGGGATCAGGATGCTCTCGACGAATTCGGAGGGCGCCCGGTCCTGTTTGCCGTATTCGATGAAGAACTGCTCCAGTGGCAGGCTGCGCTGCGTGGCTCCCTTGCGCAGAACGATTTGCGCTCCGAGCGCGATCAGCACGGGCGGCGTATCGCCGATCGGGGATCCATTGGCGATGTTGCCGCCGATGGTACCCATGTTGCGCACCTGTTGGCCGGCGATCCGGTCCCAGTAGCTTTTCAGATGCGGGAAAATCTCGCAGATGGTTTCCTGCGCTTCCGAGTAGGTGACGCCTGCGCCGATCTCCAGCGCTGTGTCGCTCAAGGTGACCGATTTCAGCTCTTGAAGGTGGCTGATGAAGACGGCCGGGCCGATGGGGCGCATGAACTTGGTGACCCAGAGACCGACATCGGTGGAACCCGCAACAATGGTCGCCTGCGGAAAGTCTTCCAGAACGGCTGCGAAGTCGGCGACATCCGCCGGAAGGATCGCCTGGTTGTCGTCAGGGCCGGTGACGACACGGCGGCCGTCGGAAAGCGCTGTCAAACGTTCGGTGATGGTTGCCCGTTCCGTTTCCAGGAAATCCTGTGCCGGCGAGCCGTAGCGGTTGGCGGCCATGGCAGCGGCAATGATCGGCTGGTAGCCGGTGCAGCGGCAGAGATTGCCCTGGATCGCGCTTTCGACTTCCGTTTCTGTCGGTTCCGGATTGCCCATCCACAGCGCGTAGAGCGACATGACGAAGCCTGGGGTGCAGAAGCCGCACTGGCTGCCGTGGAAATCGACCATCGCCTGCTGGATCGGATGCAGACCACCGTTTTCTCCCCGCAGATGCTCGATGGTGACCACGTGGCATCCATCAAGCGACGCGAGAAACCGGATGCAGGCATTGACGGTCTCATATTTCAGAACGCCGCCGGCCAGCCGGCCGACCAACACGGTGCAGGCGCCGCAATCGCCTTCCGCACAGCCTTCCTTCGAACCCGTCAGCCGGCGCTCCAGGCGCAGGTAGTCGAGCAGGGTCTTGTCGGCAGGCGCATCCGTGACAATCACGTCGGCGCCGTTCAGCAGAAACCGGATTTCTGTGCGGTGGGTCATCGCGTCCTCGGGCAAAGTCTTCTCTCAGCCGAGGACGGTACGCTTCAGGACACTTGCAAAAAATCCGGTGATTCCGGAAATTCTTTCAACAGATCATTGAAAATGGCCGTGCGATACTGTGGCTCGGGAAATGCGACCAAAGTCGATCATGAGAACGAGCGCCCTGTAATCGCACGAGAATTCAAATCCGAGGCAAGAGGCCATGTCCTATCTGGAATCCCTGCGCGTCTTCACCCGCGTGGTCGAACTGGGCAGCATCACATCCGGTGGACGCGACTTGCGCCTGACACCGGCGGTTGCCAGCAAGCGCATAAAGGAGCTGGAAAAGCATCTCGGCGTGCGGCTCTTCAACCGTACCACCAGGTCGCTCACGCCGACCGAGGTCGGCAAGGTGTTCTACGATTATGCGGTGAAGGCGCTGGAATCCATCGAAGACGCGGAGGCCGCCGTCGCAAGCTTTTCCGATACGCCGCGCGGGGTCATCCGGGTCACGGCACCGCTTGGTGCCGGCCGGCGCATCATCGCCCCACTGGTGCCGCGTTTCGTTGAAAAATTCCCGGCAACGGAAGTGCATATGCGCCTGTCGGACCGCAAGGTCGACATCCTGTCCGACGGGCTGGACGTAGCTTTTTTCATTGGCACTCCGCAGGATTCCAATCTGAAGCTCCGCAAGATATCCGATTGCCCCCGGGTGCTCTGCGCGGCTCCGGAGTATCTGAAAAAGCACGGTACGCCCCGAACCCCGGATGATCTGCTGAGCGACGAGCACAATTGCCTGCTGCTGCGCTACCCTCGCTCGCCGGAATATTACTGGGTTCTGCAGACACCGGCCGGGCCGCGCAAGCTTCAGGTTTCCGGCAAGATGGATGCCGACCATGGCGACGTTCTCACCGACTGGGCCTTGTCAGGATATGGCATCGTCAACAAGCCGAGGTTCGACGTAGCCCAGCATCTGGAAAGCGGCCGTCTGGTGGAGATCCTGAAGGATACGCCGCCTCCCCCCACCATCTTCGGCTGCCTCTATCCGCACAGGCGCCTTCAGGACCCGAAGATCCGCCACTTCGTGGATTTCGTGATCAGCAACGCGGATGTGGCCGGGTAGGGCCTGACCCTGTTCAGCCTCTGCGGCGGGTCTGAAAGATCCGCGCCGACATCTCCCTTGCCGGTGCGACGACCTGTTGCGGGTCCAGTTCCTTCTGCCAGTCAAGGCTGACCGGCGAAATCCTTGCAAGGGCTTCGGCAAAGGGGGCCGGGTCCTTTGCAGCTGCCGCGACAAGATCCTTTGCCTCAGCGCGGGAAACGCCGTTCCGGGCGAGAACGAAACTGGCGGTTTCGGCCATGATTTCCGGGTTTGACGCCAGCGTTGCTGCCAGGTTGCCCTCATGCGCCTGCAGGCTGGTGGCAAGCTCTTCTGCGTGCACCAGCGCAGCGCCCGCGGCCAGCAGCATTTGTGGCAGGAAATGCCATTCCAACGGCCACGCTGTCCCGTCGCGTTCCTCCAGCGGGCTGGCGGCAGCGGCAAGCCCGGCCTGGGCGGCAATCGCAATGCTGTTGAGCACCTGAATGGTCTCGGCCTGCACCGGGTTGGCCTTTTGCGGCATGGTCGAGGATCCGCCACCGGTCCCGCTGGAAACTTCCGCAATGTCCGTGCGGCCGGAAAGCGCCAGGTCTCCAGCCATCTTCGCAAGGGCGGAGGTGACCTGTTGCAGCCAGCCCGCAAGCGCCAGAATGGGCGTCCGGTTGACGTGCCACGACGGGCTGTCTTCAAGGCCGAGTTCCAGTGCGAGCGCCGCCGAGACTGCGGTTCCATCCGGAGCGATTGCGCTGTTGATGCCTGAGGCGCCGCCAAACTGGACGCGCAGCACGGCGGACCTGAGCGCGGGCAGGGCATTTTCCGCATCTATCAGCGGATGCGCCCATTGCGCGATCCGGTAGCCGAGGGTGACCGGTGTCGAAACCTGGCTGCGCGTACGCCCCGCCATGAGCTGATCCGCATGGCGCTCGCTCTGCCGTTCCAGTGTATCGACCAGTTTTTCCAGTCGAGCGCCCAAGATCTCCAGCGCGACTTTCGCCTGAAGGACCAGCGCCGTGTCGATGACGTCCTGACTGGTCGCGCCCCAGTGCAGCCAGGCCCCTGCGTCGGCGCTGAGCTGCTTGCGCAGTTCCGCCACAAGCGCTGGAACGGGCACGCCGGCGGATCTTGTACCGGCCGCAAGGTTTGCGGGCTCGATGTGAACGTCGGCGAGCTTCTCTGATATCTCCCGCGCGGCCTGCGCCGGAATGATCTCCAGGCGCCCCTGTACGATGGCAAGGGCGCGCTCGAAAGCGATCATGTGCGCGACATCGCTGCCGTCAGCGAGAAGCTTGGTCAGGTCGCCGTCAGCAAAGAGGGAGGAATGGATCTGGCTGGAAAATAGCGAAAGAGGCATGGCTCGGCAGGGTCTCTGGATGGGCCCTTATTGAGAGCCAAGTGGAAAGGCGGGTCAAGCCGCCTTCAGCGGCAGACCCAGGATCTCGCGCGCCTGCTGCCAGGTCGCGACGGGACGCTCATATTTCTCGCAAAGATCCGCCGCCCGTTTTACAAGCGCCGCATTGGAAGGGGCAAGCGTGTCCCGGTCGAGGCGGATGTTGTCTTCCAGGCCGGTGCGGGTATGCCCGCCTGAGGAAATGCACCACTCGTTGAGAGTGAACTGATGCTGGCCGATCCCGGCCGCGCACCATTCGGCGTCCGGTACCAGCCGTTCAACGGTCTTGATGTAATAGTCGAAGACATCCCGGTCGACGGGCATGGCATTCTTCACGCCCATGACGAACTGCACATAAAGCTTGCCCGGAATACGCCCGTCCCGGTTCATGGCGGCCGCCTGGTGAATGTGGCTGAGGTCGAACGTCTCGATCTCCGGTTTCACATGATGGGTGTGCATCTCGCTGGCAAGCCAGTCGACCAGATCCGGCGGGTTCTCATAGACCCGGGTCGGAAAATTGTTGGAGCCGACGGACAGCGACGCCATGTCGGGCTGAAGGGCAATCATGCCGCCGCGTTCCTTCCCGGCGCCCGAACGGCCTCCGGTGGAAAACTGGATGATCATGCCCGGGCAATGTTTTTCCAGCCCTTCCTTGAGCCGCGCGAACTTCTCCGGATCCGAGGATGGCGTCTCATCGTCGTTGCGCACATGGGCGTGGACGATGCTCGCACCGGCCTCGAAGGCAGCCTGGGTGCTTTCCACCTGCTCCGTAACGGTGATCGGCACCGCCGGATTGTTTTCCTTCTTCGGCAGCGATCCGGTAATCGCGACGCAGATGATGCAGGGCTTGGACATGTCCTTCTCTCAATATCTCGTTCTGCACCCAAAACGGGTACACCACCAGTCGCCACTTCTTCCGCCTCATCCTGAGGAAGCGCTTGAGCGCTGTCTCGAAGGATGGGCCACTTGTTCCGAGTTTGCAGCCCATCCTTCGAGACGGACCTTGCGGTCCTCCTCAGGATGAGGAGCGATCTAGGCGCGCATCAGATATCGAAGAACACCGTTTCGTCCGGGCCTTGCAGCTTGACCTCGAAACGATAGACCGTCTTGCCGTCGCGCTCGGTCTTCCGGGCGATCAGGGTCTGGCGGCGCTTTTCCCATTCGATCAGGTTGATCACCGGGTCGGCCGCGTTGGCTTCGGTTTCGTCCTCGAAGTAAAGGCGGGTCTGAAGCCCGACATTGATGCCGCGCGCGACGATCCAGAGGCTGATATGGGGCGCGGAAACCTTGCCGTCCGGCAGCTTGACCGGGCCTGGCTTGACCGTGTCGAACCCCCAGTCGCCGGTGTCGAAATCGGTGATGACCCGGCCCCAGCCGCGAAACCCGTCTTCCACGTCGCCGGCATGTTCAGGATGGGCGTAAATGCCCTCGCTGTTGGCCTGCCAGGTTTCCAGCATCACGTCCTTGATCGGCGAGCCCATGCCATCGATGACGACACCTTCCACACGAATGCGCTCACCCTTGGCATTGGGGCCTGCGATATCCCATCCCAGTTCCTGCCGATAGATGTCGAAACCGGCGGCGCCTGGCGCGAGGCCGATATGAACGTAAGGTCCGGCCGTCTGGGAAGGCGTTTCCTTCAGATAGTCGAGTTGCTGCGTCATGATCAGTTCCCCTCCGGCCGGTTTTCAAACAGGGTCGAGCGGCGTCCGCGCAGGACGATGTCGAACTTGTAGGCGATCGTGTCCAGCGGGATGGTGGCATTGAGGTCGAGCTTGGCGACCAGTTGCTCAATGGCCGCCGGATCGGGAATGGTATTCACGATCGGGCATTTCGGAATGAGCGGATCGCCCTCGAAGTAGCATTGGGTGATCAGACGCTGACAGAAGGCAGTGCCGAAGATCGACATGTGGATATGGGCCGGCCGCCAGTTGTTCACCCAGTTCCGCCAGGGGTAGGCGCCCGGTTTGATCGTGCGGAAATAGTAGTAGCCGTTCTCGTCGGTCAGGGTGCGGCCGCAGCCGCCGAAATTCGGGTCGATGGGCGCAAGATAGGTGTCCTTCTTGTGCCGGTAGCGTCCGCCCGCATTGGCCTGCCAGATCTCCACCAGGGTGTTCGGGATCGGCTTCGCGTTCTCGTCCAGCACCCGGCCATGCAGGATGATCCGCTCGCCGATCGCGCTTTCACCCGCCTTCGCGTAGTTGTAGATCAGGTCCTTGTCGAGCGGATCGATATCGTTATGGCCGAAGGTCGGCCCGGTGATCTCGCTGACGTTGTTTTCCAGGCTGATCATCGAATATTGCGGCGAGCGCGACACGCTGGTCTTGTAGTCCGGCGTATGTGCAGGCGGATGCCACTCGCGGTCCCGCTGATAGAAAGGTCCGGGTTTCAACATCGATTTTCCTCCGTTAACCGCCTGTCGCGGTCAGCTTCTGGCCGCTGCGTTCCATTTCGGCGTAAGTTTCCTTGGCGATCTTGAGCGCCTGGTTGGCACGTGGCACGCCGGCATAGACCGCCACATGCTGAAACGCCTCGAGCACGTCCTGCTTGCTGGCGCCGGTGCGGGCGGTTGCCCGGATATGCATGGCAATCTCCTCGAAATTGCCGAGTGCCGCCAGAAGGGCGAGCGTCAGCATCGAACGCTCCCGCGGACTGATGCCGTCCGACGCCCAAACCGTGCCCCAGGCACCCTCGGTGATCAGGGTCTGGAATGGTTCGTCAAGTGGCGTCTTGGCGGCTTCCGCCCGGTCGACATGTTCATCGCCAAGCACGGATCGCCTGACCTTCATGCCGGTTTCAAAACGCTCAGACATGGAGGTCCTCCTTCAGGAAAGTCATGAGATGGCCGGCAAAGACATCCGGCTTTTCGACGCAGGGCAGATGACCCGCACCGGAAATTTCGACGTAGCGGCTGCCGGCGATGAGGTCCGCCGTGCCGCGCACCATGGCCGGTGGGCTGGCGAGGTCCTCGCTGCCGCCGATGCCCAGCACCGGCAGGCGAAGCCCGGATGTGCTGTCCGTCAGATCCGCACCGGCTATTGCCTCGCAGCAGCCGATGTAACCTTCCGTCGGGGTGCGAACCAGCATGTGGCGCCAGGCCAGGCATTCGGCCGTCTGGCGGAAATCTTCCGAAAACCAGCGCTCCAGAATGGCATCGGCAAGGCTCTCGATTCCGCCTGCACGGATCCGGGCAATCCGGTCTTGCCACATGGCGGCTTCGCCCATTTTCGCGCCGGTGTTGGACAGCACCAGACCCTTGATGCGTTCCTGCTGCCGGTGCGAAAGGAGCTGACCGATCATGCCGCCGATGGAAAGCCCGACAAAAACACAGGAGCCGATCTGAAGGTGATCGAGCAGCTGTTGCGTGTCGCTGGCGAGATCGTCCATGGAGTAGGGGTTCTCGGGACAGGAGGACAGCCCGTGACCGCGCTTGTCGAAGCGGATCAGCCGGAGGCCTGTTTCCGGCAGAAGGTCGATGACCTTGTCCCAGAGCCGCAATTCCGTCCCGAGCGAATTGGCGAAGACGACAGGCGTGCCGTCCGGGTCGCCATCTTGGCGCCAGTGAATGTCGGCAGAAGGCAGACGCGCGATCTTCATCAGTAGGGCAGTCCCACATAGTTCTGCGCAAACCACTTCTGCGCGGTTTCATTGTGATGCAGAGACTCGATTTCCGCCCGCTGCATCTTCAGATCGAAATCCGACTGGTCCGGGAACCGGTGCAGCATGTTGGTGGTCGCCCAGCTGAAACGCTCCGCTTTCCAGATCCGAGCCAGGGCTTTCTCCGAATAGGTATCGATGCCGTGGCTGTCCTTGTCCTGATAGTAATGCACCAGACCCTCGTAGAGGTAATGCACGTCGGAGGCAGCGGTGTTGAGGCCCTTGGCGCCTGTTGGCGGCACGATATGGGCGGCATCGCCGCACAGGAACAGACGGCCCCAGCGCATCGGCTCGCACACGAAGGACCTGAGTGGGGCAATGGATTTCTCGATAGAGGGTCCGGTCACCAGCTTGTCGGCAACCGCTTCCGGTAGCCGGCGTCTCAGTTCGTCCCAGAACTTCTCGTCGGTCCATTCGAAAATGTCGTCGCTGACATTGCACTGGACGTAGTAGCGCGACAGGTTTTCGTTACGCATGGAGCAAAGCGCGAAGCCGCGTGCCGAATTGGCATAGATCAGTTCTTCATGCACCGGCGGCGTCTCGGACAGAACGCCCAGCCAGCCGAAGGGAAACACCTTCTCGTAGTCCTTGCGCACGGTGTCGGGAATGGTCTTGCGGCTGACGCCGTGGAACCCGTCACAGCCCGCCACGAAATCGCAGTCGATGCGCCGCACGCTGCCGTCCACGGTAAAGGTGACATAGGGCGCGTCTGTGTCCGCATCGCGGATTTCGACCCCCTCGACCTCGAAAATCGTCTGACCGTCAACCGCATCGCGGGCGTCATAAAGATCACGTGTGACTTCCGTCTGGCCGTAGACGACGACATTCTGGCCGATCAGCTTCTGGAAGTTGATGTCGAACATCTCGTTTTCGTACGAGATGCAGGTGCCGTCATGGACGAAGCATTCCTTGTCCATCCGCTCGGCCACGCCTGCTTCGCGCATCATGTTGACGAGACCCGTTTCCAGAATGCCGGCCCTGATGCGGCCAAGCACATATTCGCGCGTCTTGCGCTCCAGAATGATGGTCTCGATGCCCTTCAGATGAAGAAGCTGCCCGAGCAGCAGGCCGGACGGTCCACCGCCGACAATGACAACCTGAGTTCGCATCCGATCCTCCCTTGTTGAATTGATATTGAATGATCAAAATTGGGAAGTAAAATGAGATATTCGGCTTCTTTCTTTCCAAAATGAGAAATTAAATGATCGACCGACGCATCAAGTTCCGGCACATCCAGTGCTTCGTGGAGATTGCGCAGGAGCGCAGCCTGAAACTGGCTGCCGACAAGTTGAATCTCACCCAGCCGGCGATCTCCAAAACGCTCAAGGAACTGGAAGATATCATCGGCGCCAGCCTGATGACGCGAAACCGGGCCGGCATCGCGCTGACCAAACAGGGCAAGGTGTTTCTGCATTTCGCGCAGATCTCGCTGGCGAGCCTGCAGCAAGGCCTGGACGGGGTCGAGAAGGAAGGCGAACACGCCCGTGCAACCTTGAAGGTGGGCGTTCTGCCGAGTGTCGCGGCCAGCTTCATGCCCCCGGTCATCAAGGAGTTTTCCGAACTGGCACCTCATGTCATGGTCCAGATCATGGACGGCCCGCACGGCTACCTGATCGAACGGCTGAAGATGGGTGAACTCGACCTGGTGATCGGCCGGCTCGGCAGGCCGGTGTCCATGGAAGGCGTTTCCTTCACCCAGCTTTATTCCGAGCGGGTCGATGTAATCGTCCGGGTCGGGCACCCGCTACTGGAAAGACCGGACATCAAGCGTATCGTCGAATGGCCCGTGCTCTATCCGCCGGAAGGCGCGGCGATCCGGCCTCTGGTCGAGCGCTTCATGATCGCCAATGGGGTCGGCGAGATCCCGAACAAGATCGAAACGGTCTCGGGTGCTTTCGGCAGGGTCTATACCCGCCGGACCGACGCGGTCTGGATCATTTCGTCCGGCGTGGTGCAGAACGAAACCGCCGACGGTCACCTCGTCCGCCTGCCGTTCGACACCGACATGACAAAGGGGCCGGTCGGGCTGATGACCCGTCCGGACACCCAGCCGGGAGCCGAGGAACAGGTCTTCCGGCTGGCGGTTCAGACCGTGATCGAGGAGCTGGGACTGAGTTCCTGACACCTTGATTTTACTAGCTGAGGCGTAAAGCTTAACTCTTTCCATGTAGAGTTCTCGGCTAACAACTTCGAAAGTTTATTCGGAGAATAAAGTGTTTGAATTCAATGAATATACTGGAAAAATAGGAATGCTGTTGTGGGTGGCGGGGATGATATTTCTTGTGGGGGCGCAATATTCACAAGAGGTGTTGCTAGGAAAATGGAAAGCAAAAGAAAATAAATGGGTAACAGCAGGCTACAAAGGCTTTGGTCACCGCATAATTAAAGAAAACAATCCGCCAATTGAGTTTGAGGAAGCATTCAACAATAGAGTTTTTAAAAAATATGGCTGGATTGGCTACATTAGTTTATTCGGCTTTTTTCTTATGATAATTGCAGGATCGTAGCGCGAGATTTTTAATCAATGAGAGTAATCGAAACCTCTCCCGTGCAATGATGTCTGCCTCATCGACGGGCAAAGTTTGATAGCGATTGTCTGCACTTTGCATAGGCGGAATCGTAGGATTTGCGCTTCGAAGGTTCCAATCCGCCGAATTAGCGAGGCAAAACTCCTTTTACATGCGCGACGCACACCCCGCCAGAGCAGCGAAATCGTCATCAAGCAGATGAACCGGAATGCCGGAAACCAGCTTTTGCTGGCGACCCTTCGCGCAAAAGGCGTTGATGAATTCCGGTTCTGCCAGGAACCTCGCCAGACTTCGGGTGACGCCGCCTGTCAGCACGATGCCGCCAAGGGACAGGAACACCAGCGAGAGGTCGCCAATCACCCGGCCGAGAAATGTCACCCATTGCCGAGCAGCGGAAACGCAAATCGGATCGGATCCGGAATTGGCGCGCTCCGCAATCTCAGCCGGTGACAGGTCGCGCGGCGACAGGCCCTGCTCCAGGCAATACCACTCGTGAATTTCCTTGAGACCGCTTCCCGACAGCGCCCGTTCGACGGAGGCGCGTCCACGGTTGAGAGCGAGGTAGTTCCAGAGCCGAAGTTCGTCTTCGGTTTCGACCGGCAAAGTCGAGTGGCCGCATTCACCGGTGCCGACATGAAATCCGGCAGGTGTCTGAAACAGGGCGGCAGCATTGAAACCGGTTCCCGCGCCGACGACGAGGCGCGTGGCGCTGCTGCGCAGTTTCTGGCTCGGTTCATAGACGGGCTGAAGCCGCTCCGTTGGGACCTTGTCCAGCGAGTAGGCGAGCGCCTCGAAATCGTTCAGGAAGGTAATGTTCGCTCCGCCCAGAACCTTGCCGATGCAGTCGGCACTGAAAGTCCAGGGATGGTTCGTCATGCGGATCGCGGGGCCATCGATGGGGGCCGCGATGGCGATGACGGCAGACGCACAGGCCGGTCGCCCGGCTTCCGAAAGATAGGTGCCGATGGCCGCTTCTGGTGTTTCGAAATCCGCATTGCGGAACCGCGCGATGGTGTTTTCCAGAACGCGGCCGTTCTCGACCAGCGCCAGCCGGGTGTTGGTGCCGCCGATGTCGGCGGCAAGGCCTCGTTGAATGCTCATAGGCGGTTACCCGATGCAATGTCGAAATAGGAAATCTTGGAAAGGTCGAAAGCGATCGGAACGCGTTGACCGGCGGTGACCGGCGCATCCGCCGACAGCCGGGCAACGGCTTCCGTTCCGCCAAGTTGAATGACCGCATAGGTGTCGGCGCCGGCCGGTTCGACCACGTCCAGAAGGCAATCGGCGCTTTGCAGGCTGCGGCCGTCGATGCCACCGGACCGCAAGCCAAGATCCGTCATCGCCTCCGGGCGAAGGCCGATGGTGAGCTCTGCCGTGCCGCCGGCGGACAACGTTTCCGGCCCCGGACCATAGTCGAACAGTTCCAGCGGCGGTCCTTCCGGCGTCGGGATCTGCAGCCGGAGATGGTCGCCCTCGCGTGTAGCGGTGCCGGTCATCAGGTTCATGGACGGTGCGCCCATGAAGTCCGCGACAAAGGCATTCACCGGCTTGTTGTAGATCTCCTGCGGCGTGCCGATCTGCTGGACCACGCCGTCTTTCATCACAACGATCCGGCTGGCCAGCGTCATGGCTTCGATCTGGTCATGGGTGACGTAGACGATGGACGCGCCTGTTGTCTGATGGATGCGCTTGATTTCCGTGCGCATGGTCACGCGCAGCTTGGCATCGAGGTTGGACAGCGGTTCGTCGAACAGGAACAGCTTCGGTTCGCGCACAAGGGCCCGGCCCATGGCGACACGCTGGCGCTGTCCGCCGGAAAGTTCCGCCGGGCGGCGGTGCAGCAGGTGTTCGATCTTCAGAAGATCCGCGACCTCGGCCACCTTCCGTTTCTTCTCGGCCTCTTCGACCTTTCGGACTTCAAGGCCGAAGCCGATGTTGCGTTCCACGCTCATGTTGGGGAACAGGGCATAGGACTGGAACACCATGGCGATATCCCGGTCGGCCGGCTCGTCGTTGGTGCGGTCCTTGCCGGCAATACGGATGGTGCCGGAGGAAATGTCGGTCAGTCCGGAAATGCAGCTCAGCAGGGTCGACTTGCCGCAACCGGACGGTCCGACCAGGACAAGAAACTCGCCGGGCGCCATGGAGATGTCGATGTCCTTGAGGACATTCACGTCCCCGTATCTCTTCTGCAGGCGGCTGATTTGGAGGATGGGGTCTTGCGGCATTGCGGCATTCATTCCTTGTCGGTCTCCTGCTGAGGTCAGCCCTTGACGGATCCGGCGACCAGTCCGGAGACGATGAATTTCTGGAAGGCGATGGCGAGGATGGCTGGCGGCAATGTCGCCAGAACGCCAACCGAGGCGATGACGCCGTAGTCGGTAACGCGTCCGGCGGAGAAATCCGCGATCGCCACAGGCAGGGTCTTCGCGCTGAGATCGTTGGTGAAGATCAGGGCGTAGAAGAACTCGTCCCAGGCCACCAGGAAGGACAGCATGGCGGTGGCGGCAATGGCCGGAAGGGCCAGTGGCAGCACCACTTGCCGGATGGTGTAGGCGGTTCCGGCACCTTCCATGAAGGCGGCCTGCTCCACTTCCACCGGCAGCACGTCGATATTGGCCTTCATCAGCCAGGTGGCGAAAGGCAGCAGCATGGCCGTATAGACGATAATCAGCGTCACCGTGTGGTTCAGCATGCCGAAGCTGCTGAAGGTCGAATAGAGCGGCAGCACATAGGTGATCGGCGGCATCATGATCGTTGCGAGAAAGGCGAACAACAGGACCATCGACGCCTGTCTTCTGGAAAAGGCATAGGCAGCCGGAATGGCGAGCAGAAGCGCGATGACGGTTGCCCCGCCCGCTGTCAGGAGGGAATTCCGGAGTGCGCTCAAAAACCGCTCGCCGTTGCCGCCTTCAAGGCTGAGCAGGCTCGTGTAGCGGCTGAAGTCAAGTTCGGAGGGGATCCAGCGCAGCGGCACCTCGGTCAGGTCGGTCGGCGCGCTGATGCTCATGACGGCAAGCCAGAGCAGCGGACCTGTTGTGAAGGCTGCCAGCAACAGGGCGCAACCATAAAGCAGGATGGATTGAACGAGCGAGCGTTTCATGCCGCGCCTCCCGCCGTCTGCCGCTTGGTCGCGGAATAATAGAACACGATCAGAACGGCACTGATGCCGGCAACCAGCACCGCATAGGAGGCCCCGCTGCCGCTTCTGAGGTAGTTGAAATATTCCTGGTAGACGTAAAAGCTCGCGGTCTTGGTGCTGTCCGCGGGGCCTCCGCCGGTCATGACGTAGATGATGTCGAAGACGCGGAAGGCCTCGATGGTTCGCAGCACCATGACGACCATTAATGGACCGGCGATCCAGGGCAGGGTGATCGAGCGGAACCGTTTCCAGGGCCCGGCGCCTTCGATGGCTGCCGCCTTGTTGAGGTCACCGGGCACTGTCTGCAGGGCGGCCAGTGCCACATAGGCAACCAGCGGAAAGTTCTTCCAGACATCTGCCAGGATGACCATGTTCATGGCGGCCGCCGGATCACCGATCCAGCTGCGGTAATCGGAAATGAGGCCCAGCTGGAACAGCAGGGAGTTCAGCGCGCCATAATCAGGGTGATAGATCAACCGCCAGGCAACGGCGTTGACGATGGTCGGCACCGCCCAGGGCAGGATGATCAGAGCCCGAAGCAGCGTCCGGCCGCGGAATTCCTGGTTGAGCAGCACGGCAACCGCGACACCGAGAATGCCTTCCAGACCCACCGAGACGATGGTGAAGTAAAGCGTCCTGAAGAGGGCGTCCTGAAAATCCGGGTCGGTGAGTGCGTAGACGTAGTTTTCCAGGCCGATGAAATGCACCGGCTCGGGAAGAGCGGAAATGCGCGTGTCGGTGAAGCTCAGCCACAGAGTGTTGGCAAGCGGTATCAGCGTGACCAGCGCAAGCAAAGCCAGGGCCGGCGCCAGAAGGATCCATTTTTCACGTTTCTGGCGTCGGCCAAGCATGGTCAGTCTCCCGTCAGTCGCAAACTTAGCGGATGCGCTTGACGCGGTCTGCGGCAGCTTCCAGCGCTTCATCCACGCTTGCCTGGCCGAGCAGGACCTGATGGATGTTCTTCTGGAGAATGTCGGAGACTTCGGTGTAGGACGGCACCAGCGGACGCGGATACATGACAGCAATGGATTCTTTTGCCGCCGCGATTAGGTCTTCCTGGCCTTCGATCACCTTCGGTTCGGAATAGGACGCCTTCCAGATCGGCAGGCTGAGCTTGGCATAGTTGTCCTGAACGTCCTTCTGGGTCAGGAAGGAGATATAGGCCCAGGCTTCATCCGCATGCGGGCTGTTGGCCGGAATGCCGAGACCCATGGAACCGTTGACGCTGGAGGCGGTTGACTTGCCTTCGACGCCTGGTGCCGGAGCTACCTTCACCTTGCCGGCGACCTTGCTTTCCTTCGGGTCGTTGGCCAGGGCGTTCATGTAGGTCCAATTGAGGGCGAACGCCGCTTCGCCGTTGGAGAACACCCGGCGGACGTCTTCTTCGAAATATTCGCGTGAAGACGGGTTGCTCAGGCCTTCGTCCAGCGTTGCCTTCATGAAGGAAACGGCATCTTTGGCGCCGCCTGCGGTAAAGGCCGGCTGGCCTTCATCGAAGAACGCGCCGTCATTGGCCGCCGTCAGGGTGGTGAAGTCGCAGATCATCGCCTCGGACTGGGACCAGCTCCAGACCAGCGGATATTCGACAATGCCCTTGTCCTTGATCTGCTTGGCCTGTTCCGCCAGCTCGGCCCAGGTCTTGGGCGGGGCGGAAATGCCAGCCTCTGCCAGCATGTCGGCATTGTAGAAGAGGTATTTCGTGTCGAGGATCCAGGGCATGCCATAGCGCTTGCCGTCATATTCGACCGTCGTCCAGGCACCGTCGAAAACCTTGTCGGTATAGTCGGCCGGAATGCGGTCGGTGACATCCTGCAGGAAGCCGCGCGTTGCGAATTCGGCCGGCCAGATCACGTCGAACAGGACAACGTCATACCCGTCATCGCCCGCACCTGCCGCTGCAATGATCTTGTCGTGCAGGGCTTCATAGGGAACGAATTCGAGTGCAACCGTGACGCCGGGATTTGCTTCCTCGAACTTGGCGGTCATCGACTTGATGTCGTCTTCGCTATAAGCCGCCTGGCTCATGAAAAGTGCATTCAGTGTGGTGTCGGCCAATGCCGTCGTGGTCATGGCCAGGGTCGCGAAGGCGGACCCCAAAATCATCTTTCCAAACGTGTTCATCTCGCCCTCCGGTTTTTGTGTAGGCAAAGCATCCTATGTTCGGTTTTTTTATTTTGTCAAATTGATAGAAAAAATAATTTCTGGTCTATTGGCGCCATGAACGACAGTGCTCCGATCCCCGCATCCTTCCGGACCAGCGGCACAAACCTGACCCGCGCCAAGACGCATAATCACCGCGTGGTGCTGGAAGTCATCCGCACGCGCGGTCCGATCGGTCGCACGGAAATATCTGAAATCACGTCGCTTTCCCGCCAGACGGTGCAGAACATCGTCGGCGAGCTGGAAAGCCGCGGCATTGTCGAGATGCATGCCCAGAAGGCCAGGGGGCGAGGCCATCCGGGCATGACGGTGCAGCTCAAGCCCGATCATGCCTACAGTCTCGGGTTTCATGTCGATCGTCTGTCTGTGACGGCGATTGCCTGCGATCTTCTGGGCAGCATCGTCTGGCAGTCGGCCGCCCCCATGGCCGCTGCCACGCCCGAGGCAGCCAACAGCCGGATCCTGTCGATGGCAGAAGAGTTCCGCGCGGCGCATCCCGGTATGGCCAAGTGTCTGTTCGGCGTCGGTCTTGCCGCTCCCGGCCCTTTCGAAACCGGATCGCAGACCTCCAGCGGCACCGATGCCACCACATTTTCGGATTTCGGCTCGCCGGAAAATCTCGCGCAGCTTCAGTCGGCGATCGGCTTGCCGGTGGTCCTTCAGAACGACGCGTCGGCCGCCGCGCTGGGCGAGCATGTTTACGGGATCGGCCGCAGCTTCAACAGCTTTGCCTTCATCCAGTTCGGCATGGGGCTTGGCGCCGGCTTTGTCCTGAACGGCGCACTCTATCCGGGTGCGACGAAAAACGCCGGTGAAATCGGGCACGTTGTGATCGACCCGACAGGCCCGGCCTGTTCCTGCGGTAACACCGGCTGCCTGGAGCGGTATCTGTCACTCAACGCGCTGTGCGAAAGGCTTGGCCTGGAGCCGACGGAACCAGGCTCCGTTGGGCGGATCGAAGCCTTGTTCGCCGAAGGAGATCCGGCAGTCCTCGGCTGGATAGCCGATGTCGCGCCGCTCATGCGCCAGATGATCAACATGATCGAGATGATGCTCGACCCGGAAGCGCTGATCCTGGGCGGCATCATTTGTCCGGACTTCCTCCAGGCGCTGCTCGACAGTGCCTCCCCGCTTCCTCGCCGTCTTGATGGTTCGCTTGAAGAAGACAGGATCCGTATCGGTACGTCAGGGGCGACCGCTGTGGCGCTGGGCGCAACCGCCGCCGCGGTGGACGCCCTCTATGCGCCCTCGGTCTCGCACCTGTTGCTGTGACGTGGCATCTGCAGGAGGCGGCCAGAAAGAAACCCTCATGCTGAGGAGGACCGTCAGGTCCGTCTCGAAGCATGGGCGGCAAATCCCGAACAAGCGGCCCATCCTTCGAGACAGCGCTGAAGCGCTTCCTCAGGATGAGGGGAGGAAGAGGTGCCGCATTGAAGTTTGTCGCCCCGGACAAGCGCAGCGCAGATCCGGGGCCCACTCTCAGGACCGCTTGCTGAAGCCGTGGGGGTTTCGCAGACGCCTCCGCATCAACCCGAATCTCTGGCACCAAGTAGGCCTCGGGTTCCCTTCGGTCGCCTGGGGGGACAATCGTGATCGCGGAAAAGCTGCGCCAGCCTGGACCGGTTAGGTTGCCGGAATGAGGGTGAGCACCAAGCGCCGCCCCTAACTCAGGCCCAGCATCTTCCGGATCTGCTCCTGATCGGTTTCGCCGCCGGCGAAGTCGTCGAAGGCCTTGTCGGTGACTTCGATGATGTGGTGCTCGATAAAGGGTGCCCCTTCCGCGGCGCCTTGTTCTGGAGACTTCAGGCAGCATTCCCATTCCAGGACGGCCCAGCTGTCATAGCCATGTTGGGCGAGCTTGGAGAAGATGCCGGAAAAATCCACCTGGCCATCACCCAGGGACCGGAACCGGCCCGCGCGGTTGACCCAGCCCTGATAGCCGGAATAGACGCCCTGGCGTCCGTCCGGATTGAACTCGGCATCCTTCACGTGATAGGCGCAGATGCGCTCGTGATAGATGTCGATGAACGCCAGATAGTCGAGCTGCTGCAGCAGGAAGTGCGACGGATCGTAGTTGATCTGGCAGCGCGTGTGGCCGCCGAGCGCCTCCAGGAACATCTCGAAGGTGGCGCCGTCGAAGACGTCCTCGCCGGGATGGATTTCATAGCCGACATCAACACCGTTTTCGTCATAGACATCGAGGATCGGTTTCCAGCGTGCCGCCAGTTCCTTGAAGGCTTCTTCGATCAGCCCCGCAGGCCGTTGCGGCCAGGGGTAGAGATAGGGAAACGCCAGCGAACCGGTGAAGCTGACGGAAGCAGTGAGGCCGAGCCGCTTGCTGGCAATCGCCGCCTTTTTCATCTGGTCGACCGCCCAGGCCTGCCGGGCTTTCGGATTGCCGTGCACTTGGGATGGTGCAAAGCCGTCAAAGGCCAGGTCATAGGCGGGGTGAACCGCCACGAGCTGGCCCTGCAGATGGGTCGAAAGCTCGGTAATCTCGACGCCGGCGTCCGCGCAGATGCCTTTGACCTCGTCGCAATAGGTTTCGCTTTCGGCGGCCTTGTCGAGGTCGAACAGGCGACTGTCGAAGGTCGGGATCTGAATGCCCTTGTAGCCGAGATCCGCAGCCCATTTGGCGATTGCGGGAAGTGAATTGAACGGAGCGTCGTCTCCGGCAAACTGGGCCAGGAAAATTGCGGGCCCCTTGATCAGTCCAGCCATGAATATCTCCTTAGAGTGTGAGCTCACGTGCCTTCCGGTGCGTATGAAAACCTGCTGAAATCGGCGGTCTTGCCTTGTCCGGTTATGTCGAAGGCCAGCATACCGACAAAGGCGCCGGTAAAGGAGCCGTGCTCACCGCGCCCGCCTTCATCCGAGATCACACTGGCATCGAGATCCGGTCCGAAAGGCGTCCAGTCGCGGCCTTGCTGGCGCCAGAAGAATTGCTGGCGGGCACCATCAACCTCAACGGCAAGCTCGACCGGTCCGCCGCCAAGCGCGACAGGGTCTGCCGGAAACGACATGCGTCCATCCGGCCAGTCGCCGGGGCAGGAAAGCAGCGTCAGGCAACGGCCGAGCTGTTCTGTCCAGCTCACGGCCAGAAAATGGAACTTGTGCCGGTTGTAATAGGTCGTCAGTCCGGCCGCCTGCTGGTAGGTCGTTGGCGCAAAATCGGTGAGCGTGGTTTCCACGCGGTAGCCGAGGTGCTCCTGGCGCCGGGCAACCAGCGACTGCTCGTACCAGCTGCCGATGCTTTCCCGCCCGGTCAGGCGCAGGGCCGTGCCCGTGAGGGAAAATAGCCGCTCCGGATAAGGCGTGCGCAGCCACTGGAACTCCGGCGGCAGGACTTCGCCAGAGAAAACGCGCTCCACCCGTTGAGGGGGGCGAGGTTCTGTCGCCGTCAGACCCGGCACCTCAACCTTCGGAACCATGCCGCCGTCTTCCAGGTAAAGCCAGCCGTCCTCCCGCCAGACGCATTTCTGGATCGCGGTCTCCCGTCCCAGAGGCGAGAACCGTCCGGGCAGGGGCCGGGAACACAGATGGGTGTGGTAGACGTCGCCATCCGGCGTTTCGACAATCTGGCCATGGCCTGCCCGTTGCAGCGGCGCGTCCGGATCGTCCTTGGCGGTGATGAGGTGGGTTTGCGGGTGAAGCTCGTACGGCCCGTCGATAGACCGTGACCGGGCCATGGTAACGGCGTGCCCGTAGCCGGTGCCGCCTTCGGCGACCGTCAGGTAGTACCAGCCGCCGCGCTTGTGAAGATGTGGACCTTCCGTCAGACCGTGCGGGCTTCCGGAAAAGATCTTGCGGATCTCGCCTTTCAGGCCTTCGGTTTCCGACCATTCCTGCAGCAGGATACCGTCGAAGGCCGGATGGCGCGGATGCCCGCCGACGGAATTTGAAATGTGGTTCCATTGCAGGACGAGGAACCATTTGTGGCCATCGTCGTCGTGAAACAGCGACGGATCGAACCCGTGTGAGCTGACGTAGATCGGGTCGCTCCACGGCCCATCGATGGAAGGGGCCGTGACGGTGTAGTTATGCGCGTCCTTGAAATTCCCATCCAGCCGTTTGACGTCCGTATAGACCAGCCAGAACCGTCCGTCCGCGTAGGAAAGACACGGTGCCCAGATGCCGCCGCTGTCCGGATTGCCGCGCATGTCGAGCTGGCTTGCCCGGCTGAGGGGCCGGCAGGCCAGATCCCAGTTGACCAGGTCTTTCGACCGGTGAATCTGGACGCCCGGATACCATTCGAAGGTCGAGGTGGCGATGAAATAGTCATCGCCCACACGGCAGATCGAGGGATCCGGGTTGAACCCCGGCAGGATGGGATTTCGGATCATTTCCGGCTGGGTCCTTTCCGTTCAGCCGAGGCCGCCCACAGGTTGATATCCGCCTCGCGGGTGGTTTCCTCGATCAGCTTCAGCTCCTCGTCGGAAAACTGGAGATTGGCGACAGCTCCGACGCAGTCCTTTACCTGGCTGCCCCGGCTCGCACCGATCAGGGCCGTTGTGACCCGGCCTTTGCGCAGTACCCAGGCAAGGGCCATCTGCGCCAGCGTCTGGCCGCGCTTTTCGGCAATGTCGTTGAGAGCCCGGATGGTGGCGAGGTTGTCTTCGCTCAGGAACTGGGTCTTCAGCGATTTGCCCTGGTTCGCCCGGCTGTCTTCCGGAATGCCCTTCAGATATTTGCTGGTCAGCATGCCCTGGGCCAGCGGCGAGAAGGCAATGGAACCGATGCCAAGGTCATCGAGCGTATCCAGAAGCCCGTCTTCCTCGACCCAGCGGTTGATCATGGAATAGCTCGGCTGATGGATCAGGCACGGTGTGCCCAGCTCCTTCAGGATGGCTGCGGCTTCCCGTGTCCGTTTGGAATTATAGGACGAGATGCCGACATAAAGCGCCCGTCCGGACCGCACGATGTGGTCGAGGGCCATCATGGTCTCTTCCAGCGGTGTGTCCGGGTCGAAGCGGTGCGAATAGAAGATATCGACATAGTCGAGGCCCATCCGCTTCAAGGACTGGTCGCAGGACGCGATCAGGTATTTGCGGCTGCCCCACTCACCATAAGGCCCGGGCCACATCTCATAACCGGCCTTGGACGAAATGATCATCTCGTCCCGGTAAGGTGCAAAATCCGTCCGCAGCAGTTCACCGAAGGCGGTTTCCGCCGAACCCGGCTTCGGGCCGTAATTGTTGGCAAGATCGAAATGGGTGATGCCGAGATCGAAGGCGGTCCGGGCAATCTCCCGTTTCTTGTCGAGCGGCGTGTCGTCGCCGAAATTGTGCCAAAGGCCGAGCGAGATCACCGGCAGTTTCAGGCCGGATTTCCCGCATCGGCGGTATTCCATGGTGTCGTAGCGCGTTTCCGCTGCTGTCCAGGTCATAGGCTATCCCGTTATACTAAAAGGCCTTTTGCCGCCTGCGGGTCCAGGGCTTCCGGGCGCTCGCAGGTGGTTTTGATGTCAATGAAAGTCCCACTCTCGCCTGAAGCGAGAATCGACGTCATCACATCGACAACATGCAGAGCAAATTCCAAAGAGCAACGGTGTGGCCGATTTTCCAGTATGGCGAGGGCCATATCGGCCAGGCCTGCCGTGCGGTAATTGGCGTGGCCGCGGTCGTTTGATTTGGAGAACGGATGGTTCCAGGCTTCCGACAGGGTCACGAAACTGCCCTTGTCCGTCATGCGCACTTCACCACCGAAGAAATTCGGATCCGGCACATGCAGCGTGCCGGAACGGCCGTAAAGCTCCATGTTGGAATGACCGTGCTGCCACACGTCCCAGCTGGCGCAATAGGTGATCTGGGCGCCGGACTGGAACTGCATCACCGCGTGGATGGTGGTCGGTGTTTCCACCTTGATCTTTTCACCGTTGCGCGGCTCGGAGGTGATGGTGCGATATTCAGATCCGGCGGAACTCATTGCACAGACCCGCTTCACCGGTCCAAGTAGCTGCACCAGGTTGGAAACGTAGTAAGGCCCGAGATCGAGGATCGGGCCACCACCCGCCTGGAAGAAGAAGTCCGGGTTCGGGTGCCACATTTCCATGCCCGGGCTCTGTACGAAACAGGTGCCTGACGTCACCTTGCCGATGGCGTCACTATCGATCAGGTGCCGGGCAAGCTGGTGTGCTCCGCCCAGGAAGGTGTCGGGGGCCGACCCGACCCTGAGGCCTTTTTCCTTCGCAATCGCGGCAAGGGATTCGCCCTCTTCTAGGCTGAGCACGAACGGTTTTTCCGAATAGACATGCTTGCCGGCTTCCAGCACGCGTCTGGAGACTTCGTAGTGAACGGCCGGAACCGTCAGGTTGACGATGATGTCGATATCGCTTGCCGCCAGCAGGCCGTCGACGGTTTCGGCTCTCAGGCCGAATTCCTCGGCACGTGCTTTTGCGGCAGCTTCATTGATGTCGGCGCAGGCGCGCACCTCGATGCCCTTGAAGAGCGGAGAGAGGCGCATGTAGGCGGCCGAAATGTTTCCGCATCCGAGGATGCCGATGCCAAGTGTCTTGCTCATGGGGTTACCTCAGTAGGTGCGGAAGGCCGCAACGGAGCGGGTGGCGAAACGGTCGAAGTCGGAAGGCTTGTCGTGTTCCATGACGAAGAGATCGACCCCGACGCCGCGAAGCGCCGACATGATGCCCTTCCAGTCCATGGTGCCCTGGCCGACGTCCGCCCAGCCGTCCTCGTCGGCACATTCGCCCTCTGGCGCGATGTCCTTCACGTGGGCCGTGGTGATGCGGCTGGCGTATTTCTCGATCCAGTCGAGCGGGTCCTGATTGCCGCGCACGATCCAGGCAATATCGGCTTCCCATTCGATGGAAGGGGCGGCCTCCATCAGGATGTCCATCGGCAGGCGGCCATCGGCGCAGGCATTGAATTCGAAATCGTGGTTATGCCAACCGAACCGCAGGCCGGCATCGCGGATCTTTTGACCGATGGCTTCCAGCCGCTCGGCGATGGACTGCCACATGGCCGCATCCGGAATGCGTTGCTCGGGCGGCACGGCGGGAACGAAGATCCGCTCCATGCCAAGGGTCTGGGCAGTGCTGATCACCTTGGCGAGGTCGTCTTCGAACTGCTCCATCGGAAAGAAATGTCCTGACGGCATCTTGAGGCCCTGGGCGTCGAGCATGTCGCGAAAGGCCGCCGGGTTCTCGTAGTTTCCACCGAACCCCTCGACCTGGGTATAGCCGAGATCCGCAAGCCGCTTGAGAACGCCGTCCCATGGGGTGAATTCGCGGGCTGAATAGAGCTGGAAAGAAATATCCATCTTGATTGTCCTGAAGTGGTTAAGGACCGGCCTAGAGCCGGGATTCCGAGGTTTTGTCGAAAAGATTGGCGCGGGCGGGATCGAACCCGACCGTGATTGCGTCGCCGTGCCGGATGTTCGCCTGGCCGTCCATGCGCACCCACAGCGTCTGGTCGCCGGTGGTAAAGCGGACAAGCGTGTCCGAACCGAGCGGCTCCACCAGTTCCACCTGCCCGTCCAACCGAACGAGCGCGGTGTCTGCTTCCGCACCGCTGACCATGTGTTCCGGACGGATGCCGAACCAGGCAGCGCCTGCGGCGGGTGGGCCGTTCTGGAAGGTGTATCCGTCAAGCGAGAAGGTCTTTCCGCCTGATGCGAACCGGTAGTTTCCGCCGGCTTCTTCCAGCTCTCCTTCAAAGAAATTCATGGTCGGCGAACCGATGAACTCGGCCACATACTTGTTGGCCGGCCGGTTGTAGATCTCGTTGGGGGAGGCCAGCTGCAGGATCTGGCCACCACGCATGATGGCAATCCGGTCGGCCAGCGTCATGGCCTCGATCTGGTCGTGGGTGACGTAGATCATGGTGTTGGACAGCTTCTGGTGCAGCTGCTTGATCTCGACCCGCAGGTCCGCCCGCAGCTTGGCATCCAGGTTCGACAGCGGTTCGTCGAACAGGAAAACATCGGCATCGCGCACCAGAGCCCGGCCGATGGCGGCACGCTGGCGCTGACCACCGGAAAGGGCGGCCGGCTTGCGGTTGAGCAGCGGTTCGATCTGCAGGACCTTTGCGGCCCGGTTTACCCGTTCCTGGATTTCCGCCTTGGGCAGGCCCGCGTTCTTCAGGCCGAAGCTCAGATTCCCGGCAACGGTCATCTGCGGGTAGAGCGCATAGGACTGGAACACCATGCCGATGCCGCGCTGGGAAGGCTCCTCCCAGGTCACGTTGCGCCCGCCGATGAAGATCTGCCCGCCGGTCACGTCCAGCAGCCCGGCAATGCAATTCAAAAGGGTTGATTTTCCGCAGCCCGAAGAGCCGAGCAGCACGAGAAATTCACCCTGGCCGACATCGAGGTTGAGATCCTTCAGAACGTCCAGGCTTCCGAAACTCAGGGAAAGGTTATTGATGGAGATACTTGGTTCCATGGGTCGTCTCGTTAGCCTTTCACCGCACCGGCGGCGATGCCGCGCACGAAGAGTTTTCCGGAGATGAAGTAGATGGTGAGGGGAACGAGGCCGGTCAGAATGGTCGCGGCCATGTTGACGTTGTATTCCTTCACCCCTTGCGTGGAATTGACGATGTTGTTGAGCTGCACCGTCATCGGATAAAGGTCCGGCTTGGTGTAGATCACGCCGAACAGGAAATCGTTCCAGATACCGGTCACCTGCAGGATCATGGCGACAACGAAGATCGGCAGGCTCATCGGCACCATGATCTGGAAGTAGATCGCCCAGAATCCGGCCCCGTCCACGCGCGCCGCCTTGAACAGTTCCTGCGGCACGGAGGCGAAATAGTTGCGGAACAGCAGCGTCAGGATCGGCATGCCGAAGATTGTGTGCACGATCACCAGCCCGGTCAGGCTGCCGTAAAGGCCGATTTCCCGCAGCATGATCACGATCGGATAGATCATCACCTGGTAGGGAATGAAGGCCCCGACGATCAGGATCGTGAAGAAGGTTTCCGAGCCCTTGAAGCGCCAGTTGGCAAGCGCATATCCGTTTACCGAGGCAATCGCGATCGACAGGATTACGGACGGGATCAGGATCTTGACCGAATTGAAGAAGCCGCGTGACAGGCCATCGCAGTTGAGGCCGGTGCAGGCTTCCGCCCAGGCCTTCACCCAGGGCTGGAAGGTGATCTCCACGGGCGGTGAGAAGATGTTGCCAAGCCGGATCTCCGGCATGCCTTTCAGCGAGGTGACGATCATTACGTAGAGCGGCAACAGGTAATAGAGGCAGACGACGATCAGCGTGCCGTAAATCAGTATGTTCCTGCGGGACAGCGCCTTGCGCGGCTTGCGGCCGGCGGGGCCTTCGACCATCCGGCTGCCGGATGGCGTGCCGTCGCCGTGGCGGAGTGCCCGGTCGGGGCCGGCTTCGGCCGGGCCGGCATCGTATTTCATCGAGCCATTGAGGAGGTGGGGCGTCTTGGTCATTTGCGCTTGCCTCCGAATTCGAGATAGGCCCAGGGAACGACGATGATGACGACCGTCAGCAGCATCATGGTGGAAGCGGCAAAGCCCTGGCCGAGGTTCTGCGACAGGAACATGGCGTCATAGACGTATTTGGCCGGAACTTCGGAAGAGATGCCGGGCCCCCCGCCGGTCTGGGCGACGACCAGGTCGTAGACTTTGATGATGCCGGAGGCGATCAGCACGATTGCGGTGATGAAGATGCCGCGCATCATCGGAATGACGATGAACAGATAGGTCTTCCACATCGGGATGCCGTCGATCTTGGCGGCCTTCCAGATGTCCTCGTCAATCCCCCGAAGACCCGCCAGCATCAGGCACATGATCAGCCCGGTTCCCTGCCAAAGGCCGGCGATGAGGATGCCATAGATGACGATCTCGGGATTGTAGAGCGGGTCGAAATTGAAACTCTCCCAGCCGAGACTGCGCACCACGTGCTGGATGCCGAAATCGGGATTGAGAATCCACTGCCAGGCAAGACCCGTGACGATGAAGCTGAGCGCGAAGGGATAGAGCAGGATTGTTCTGAACGTGTCCTCGAACCGGATCTTCTGGTCGAGCAGGGCCGCCAGCATGAAGCCGATCAGCAGCGAGAAAATCAGCGAGAAAGCTCCGTAGATGGCCAGGTTCTCGATGGAGATCAGCCACTTGCTACTGCTCCACAGCCGGTCGTACTGGGCAAGACCGACGAATTTCTCACGCGGCAGGAGCTTGGAGTTGGTGAAGGAATAAAGAACCGTCCAGGCGGTTCCGCCGATGAAGACCACCACGGCGGTGATGATCATCGGAACCGCGGCCACCTTGGCGCTGATGTTCCGATGCCACCTCGCGGGGCGCGTAGCTGCGGCCATGCCGAAAACTTCCTTGTCGAGACGTCCAGGGTGATGTCGGGCGTTCCCTGCGCGCCGGAGCGCGCAGGGCTGGAGGACGCCGCCTGGCCGCTGTCCCGGTAAAGTTGGGACCGTGCGGCGCGGGCGGCGGGCCTTTTTCCGCTGTTAGTCGGCGTTGCCGACGATCGACGCGAACATCGACTGTGCGTCTTCAGCGGTCATGGACGGGTTGTTGAAGAACTCGACGAAGAGGTCGTTCACCTGAGTCAGGCTGTCGGCAGACATCAGCTGGTCCGGAGACTGGATGACATTGCCTTTGGCCAGGATGTCGAGGCCCTTCTTCATGCAGTCGTTTGCAGCCGCCAGATCGACGTCGCCACGCACTGGCAGCGAGCCTTTCTTCAGGTTGAAGGCAACCTGGGCTTCCGGGGAAAGCATGACCTTTGCCAGTTCGCCCTGGGCTTCGGTGATGGCCGGGTCGTCCACTTTCGGGAAGTAGAACGCGTCGCCACCGGTCATGATGACCTCGTTGACGCCAAGGCCGGGCAGGCAGGTGTAGTCCTCGCCGGCAACCTGGTTGGCGACCTGGAACTCACCCTGCGCCCAGTCACCCATGATCTGGCCTGCGGCCTTGCCGGTGATGACCATGGTGGTGGCATCGTTCCAGCCCTGGACGTTGGAGTCCTTGGACATGTCGCGAGCAGTCGCGGCGGCCTGGAAGACCTTTGCCATTTCCTCACTGCCGGCAAGCTCTGCATCCTTCTCGCCGAAGATCTTCGTATAGGCCTCAGGTCCTGCGAGCGCGGTGAGAAGCACCTGGAACGCCAGTGTCGTCTGCCAGGGCTGCTGCCCCATGGCCAGCGGCACGATGCCTGCCTCCTGAAGCTTGGGTGCTGCGGCAGCGTATTCGTCCCAGTTGGTCGGAACCGCCAGGCCGTTGTCCTCGAACACCTTGTTGTTCAGCCAGAGCCACTGCTGCGAATGAATGTTGACCGGAACGCAATAGATGCGGCCATCCAGCGTGCAGCTGTCGAGCAGGCTGGAGGGGTGGATGACTTCTTTCCAGTTACCTTCCTCTGCAATGTCCGTGAGGTCGCGCATCAGGCCGGCTTCCACCAGTTCCTCTGCCTGGCGGCCATGGTTGAACTGTGTTGCGCCCATCGGATCGCCGCCGGTGATACGGCTGATCATGATCGGGCGGGCAGTGCCGCCGGAACCGGCAATCGCACCGTCAACCCACTTGTTGCCGGTCGCGTCGAATGCCTTTGCGAATTCGGCAACCGCAGCCGCTTCGCCGCCTGAAGTCCACCAGTGGGTAACTTCCAGGTCGGTCGCATTCGCGGCCGTTGCTGCACAAAGGGCGGTCGTTGCTGCAAAAACTGCACGTAGTGCTTTCATCATTTCCTCCCATCGAACGTGAACTGTCCGATTGTCCTCACCATGCGGCCTCCACCGCATTTTGTAATCGATTACATTTTATTGTATGCTATATGTAATCGATTACATTCATCATTCTCGGGAAACGGTCTTGTGTCAACCCGGAATGTCGGATCAGACAGTTTCGAGGACGAACCCGCCGTCATGGCGGCAGGCGCCCAGGCTCAAAAAAGAGAAATACCGGAGAAGGCCTTGGCCCAGAAAATAGCACGAATTCAAGATGTTGCCAAAGAGGCGGGCGTATCGACCGCAACAGTCAGCCGGGCGCTGAGCAATCCTGAACTTTTGACAGAGGCAACCCGCGACATCGTCTTCGCGGCGATCCGCTCTACCGGTTACCGGGTCAACCGTGCAGCGCGTAACCTGCGCACCCAGCAGGCCGGAGCCATCCTGGTTCTGGTGCCAAACCTCGGCAATCCGTTCTTTTCCCAGATCCTGGCCGGGATAAGTGCATCCTTCGGCAACCGTGACTATTCGGTCCTGATCGCCGATACCAAGGACCATGCGACCAGTGGCAAACACGTGGTCGACTACTTTCTGGACGCCCAGATCGACGGCATGATCTGTCTGGACGGAGCGATCTCCCACCAGGAATTGCAGCTGTTCGAAGACAACGGCGTCTCCGGCAAGATCGTATTTGCGTGTGAATGGGCGCACGACGTGGCGTTGCCTTCCGTGCGCAGTGACAACGTTCGCGGGGCGCAACTGGCCGTTCGGCACCTGTATGACCTTGGCCATCGCAAGATTGCCCATATCACAGGTCCGCAGGAAAATGTTCTGACGCATGCCCGGCGCGAAGGCATGCTGGCCGAACGTGCAAGGCTGGAGCTGCCTGCCCGTGAGGAATGGATCATCCGGGGCGACTTTTCCCTGGAATCCGGCCGGATGGCCGGTGAGAGGATCCTGGCGATGAATGATCGGCCAACGGCGGTTTTCTGTGCGTCTGACCAGGTTGCCTTCGGGCTGATCTCGACCCTGACCGCAAACGGTGTCCGCGTTCCGGAGGATATTTCCGTTGTCGGGTTCGATGATATCGAGCTGTCGGAGTTTTATGTCCCTGCACTTACAACCATTCGGCAGGACCGGCGAGCGCTTGGTGCCAGGGCAGTTTCCCTTCTGCTGGATTGTATTGACGTTGCGCACACCAAGCCAGACGTCGTGATGGAACCGGTAATGGTTGATGTAGAGCTGGTAGTGAGGGCCAGCGCCGTGCCGCCGGTTTGTTGATTGGCAGCCCTGTTGCCCACCGCTTGTGGGGTCGAAAATCGAGCCCGCAAGGTTCAGGCAGGCATGCGGTTGTATTTCTGCAGGCTTCGCGAATTCGATGTAGGCGTCGATCAGCAGTGAATCTAGCCTGCAGCATAAATCATGCAACTTAACGTCGGTGTGAAAAGAAAATCTAAGGTTGAATCGAATACATCTTTCTTGCTCGCAGTCAGGTCATGTGTACCTGTCAATTTATTGGGTGAACGAATTTGCTAAGTCGGTAAATTGTTCCTACTAGGCAAATATTGCCTAAAACCGATTTCAGTTTAATTTCGGCGTTATTTTATTTTTATTTCCAAGATCAAATTAGACTACATATTTATTGTAATTTATCGCGGTGGTTTAGCGTTTAGTTAACTTGAATATGTCACTCTAGATAGTACCGTCAATTTTTGGGTGATAAAAATGCGTAGTTTGGCTTTTGCCTTGGCATTGTCCCTTTGCACTTTTTTCTTACACACTGACGTGTCGTCGGCACAGGGCCCGCTGAAAGTCGTGGGTACCGGTGACGGCCTTGAAATGCTTCAGGAAATTGGTGCGGGCTTTGTCGAAAATCGTCCCGATATCAATCTTGAAATTCCACCGAGCATTGGCTCGGGCGGCGGTATCGCTGCCGTCAGCTCCGGCACGGAGCGCCTGGGTCGGGTCGCGCGTCCCTTGAAGGACAGCGAGGTGGAATATGGCCTCGTTTACCTGCCGATTGCAAAAATCCCCAGCGCAATCTTCACGCATCCGTCCACCGGTATCAAATCTTTGACGAGCGACGAACTGGTCAAGCTGTATACCGGTGAAATAGCCAACTGGTCTGAACTGGGCGGTGCCGATCTGCGTGTTCGCCTCGTCCGCCGTGAAGATGCGGACAGCACCTTGCAGGTTTTGAAATCGTCGATGCCGGGCTGGGCGGAAATGGAGTTCTCGCCGCGCTCGAAAACGGCCCTTACCACCCAGGAAGCGATTTCCAGCGCGCGCGAAGTCGAAGGCGCGATTGCTTTCGGTCCTTATTCGAAGCCGCTTGAAGACGGACTGTCGGTGCTCAAGATCGACGGCCACCATCCGACCGAGCCGGGGTATCCGAGTTCCGTGACCCTCGCCTTGATCTACAAGGAAGGCACGCTGGACGAGGAGATGAAGGCCTTCATCGACTACGCCCAGTCGGATCAGGCTCACACATTGATCAGTAACTACGGTGGCGTACCCGTCGGTAGATAACCCAATTGGTCCACATGATCCGTCACTCGTCCCTTCTCTGGCATTATACATACGGCGCTGTTTTCACGGCGGTGTGTGCATTTGCCGGTCTTATCGGACTGGTGGCTTTCCAGCTTGAAGACAGCATGCAGCGTCAGGAGGCCGAGCTTCTGGAGCTTTCCCGCGCGCGTCTTGTGGAAACCCTGTCCGCCGACGTGAAGCTTGCCGGGACCCGAATGGAGTTCCTGTTTCAGGACAGGCTTCGGCGCATAAATGCGTTGTCGGAGAGGGTGGATACCGCCAAGGCCGTTGAGTCACGCAATGTCGTGGCCATGTCGGAACTGCTTGGCCCGGCGGCGAAACTGGCGGATGTGGACGGCATCGTTGTTCTGGATGAGGAAGGCCATGTGATCGGCGCCTCCTCCTATTCTGCGGACCTCGTCGAACTGGGGTCCAAGATGCAGGGTCTGAGCTTCTTCAACGAGGTCGCCAAGTCGCTGAAAGACAGCTTTCCGGGAGAGAAGCTGACCTATTCCGGCGTCTTGCCCAAATCCGAAACGGGTGTGTTCGTGCCGGGCGATCGGGTCAATGAAGTGTCTCAGATCGCGTTTGTCCCGGTTTTCGATGATTTCGGCTATGTGATCGGTGGACTTGTGGCGCAACGTTGGCTGCGGCCGGAAGAGCCACTCCTGGCGGATCTGGCAAAAATCAATTCCTTCGAAATGGCGATCGTTTTCGACGGCCAGATCATTTCCACGGCGAATTTCACCGGAAACTATTCGGATCTCACCCGCTCGAAGGAAACGCCGAACATCACCCTGGACGGTGGGCATGTCATCGAATGTGGTGTCCCGGTCGTTCCCATGACTGTCTGTGCGCTGACGCCTATCGCGGCGCTGACCGAAATCCAGAACAAACTGACCCGCATCGGCACCGAAGAAGAAGCCAAGCTGCTCCGGCGGCTGTTCCTGTTCGGACTGATCGCGCTGGTGGCTTTTGCTGCAGTCGCCTTTCTCATGTCGCGGCAGATTACCCGGCCGCTGACCAAGATCACGCGCGTATTGACCGGCATTGCAGCGGGCGACTTCGAAAGCAAGGTGGTTGGAACCGAGCGGCTGGACGAAGTCGGTGACATCGCCAGATCGGTCGTTTCCTTGCAGCGATCCGTCAAGGAACGCGACGCCTTGCGCGAACGCGTGCACGAAAAGAACTCCATCCTGCGCTCTCAGGAAGCCCAGTTGCGCGAGCAGAACGTCCTCTTTGATGCTGCTCTCAACAACATGTCGCACGGTCTGTGCATGTTCGACGTCGATGGCAGGTTGATTGTTTCGAACCAGCGCTACGCCGAATTGTTCGAAGTCGAGCCGGGCAGGATAAAGTCGGGTATGACGGCTGCTCAGCTCGCAACGCTGCAGAAAGTTGATGCCGTTGAAACCGGTGACATGGCTCTGCACGATTCCCGGATGGGAGATCACAGGTATTCAGGTGGCTCGCAAAGCACCGAAATGGTGAAGATCCGCTCGGGCCGTATCGTCCTGACCACCCGCCAGCCGCTGGCGGAAGGCGGCTGGGTGGCGATATCCGAAGACATCACCGAACGGCAGGAAGCTCGTGACCGGCTGGCGTTCCTGGCGCGTCACGACCTTCTGACACAGCTGCCGAACCGCATCGAATTCCGGGATCAGCTGGACATGCTGTTGAACCAGCAACTGGTCAAGGGGGGCGAGTTTGCCATTCTGTGCCTCGATCTGGACGAGTTCAAAACGGTCAACGACAGCCTTGGGCACCCGATTGGCGACGAGCTTTTGCGGCAGGTCGCGGAGCGTCTGCGCGCCCTCATCGGCCGAAAGGACGTTGTCGTCCGCCTGGGCGGCGACGAATTTGCGATCCTCACCGGTCTGCCCTGCAGGCTTGCTGATGTCGAGGAACTGGCGCAGTCGGTCATCTGGGAAATTTCCCAGCCGTTCCAGATCACGGATCATGAACTCGTAATCGGCGTCAGCATCGGCATCACAATTGCCCGGGCCGACGGCACCGCAGGCGACGAACTGTTCAAGCAGGCAGACCTTGCGCTCTACCGGGCCAAGGAAGATGGCCGCAATACCTACCGCTTCTTTGAAAAGGACATGGGCACGGCCGTGAACGACCGGAGAGAGCTCATAACCGATCTCAGAACCGCGGTAGCCAATGGCGAACTGGAGCTTTATTTCCAGCCGCAATACACGCTCGTGGACGACCGGGTGTCCGGCTTCGAGGCGCTGGTGCGCTGGAACCACCCGACACGGGGCATGGTTTCTCCGGCGGATTTCATTCCGCTTGCCGAAGATACCGGCCTGATCACCCAGCTGGGCGAATGGGTGTTGAAGGAAGCGTGCCGTATCGCGTCCAATTGGCCGGACCACCTCAGGATCGCGGTCAACCTGTCACCCCGGCAGCTGCGTGGCCATGCATTTGGTCCGGTGCTGATCGATGCCCTGACGCAAACGGGTCTCAAGGCCGACCGTCTTGAGCTGGAAGTGACCGAAAGCGTGCTTCTGACCGATTCCGAAGACGTTCTGGATTCGCTGCACCAGGCCAAGTCGCTGGGCGTGAAGGTGTCCATGGACGATTTCGGAACCGGCTATTCCTCGCTCAGTTACCTGCGCCGGTTCCCGTTCGACAAGATCAAGATCGACCAGTCCTTCGTCCGGTCGATGGCCTATTCGGACGACTCCATTTCCATCGTGAAAGCGGTCATCGAACTCGCCAACAATCTCAACATGACCACCACCGCCGAAGGTGTGGAGACCAAGCAGCTTCTCGACATGCTGACCGAAATCGGCTGCACGGAAGCGCAGGGCTACTATCTGGGCAGACCCATGCCTGTCGCCAGCACCGAAGAGCTGATCTATGCCGGCGAACGCACGCTCACGACTGCTGCGCAATAGTCTGGCAACACCCACTCACGTTCAGGAGGGGCTGGAGTAGCGCTCCGGCTTCAACCGGCGGAAGCCGAGGTAAAGGGAGCGGATGCCTTTCGGATAAGGTTTCCAGCAAGGGCCAGCAGGCCGCTCTCTTCTTCCGCCACAAAAAACGGATCGGCGTAGAAGGTTGCCCCTGCGCCAAGCGCTATCTCCCGCATGGCGTCGACATGTGACGGCGCACCGGCCGAATAGACGACGTGATCGGGCGTAAGTTGTCCGACCAGTTCATGCGGGCGCGCCTTGCGCACCGTCTCGTCGTCGCCATCGCCTGCCGTCAGGGTAATCGGAATGCCCCGGCCTTGCAGCCAGCGAACCGCGTCGCGCATGTAGATACCGTCCCGGGTTCTCGACCCGGCAATGATGCGGATTTCACGGCCGGTCTGGCCCAGGCTTGCGGCAACGGCGATCGACCAGATCGGTGCAAATCCGGTGCCGGTCGATGTGAGCAGGATCGGGTTCTGCTGCCGCCGCAAAAACGCATTGCCGAACGGGCCACGCAGCTTGACGGCATGTCCCTTGGCAATTTCCGTGCCCAGCTTCGACGATACGATGCTGTCCGGGTAGACCTTGATGTGAAACACGAGGACATTCTCTTCCGCATCCAGGTTGAGCGGGGTTGTCGGGCTGTAGTCGCGCGGCGGATATCCTGCAAAGGTCGCGCGCAGATACTGCCCTGGCAGCCAAGGCACCGGCCGTACCGTCTTGACCCGAACTTCCAGGTATCCGTCCTTGATCGGCCGAATGCTCTCCACCGTTCCCTTTGTGGTCTTCACCAGCGGCACCGGGTCATAGGCGATCTCGGCATCACCTTCCAGAACGGAAAGGCATCCGAGCACGGTGTCCTTTTCCCGGGTGCCCATGTCGTCGATCTGCCCGCTCAAAACGCGAACCCGGCAGGTTTCGCATTGGCCGGAACAGCAGTCGTGCGGGATGACGAGGCGTCCGCCGAGCCCGGCGTCGATCAGCGTGTCGCCGACATTGGCCTTGATGGCCTTCCCGTTGATGGTGACCGTACAGGTGCTTTTCGACATGGGTGATTACATCCGTTGAAAGAAACGTCCGGAAAAGACAGGAAAGGCGGGAAGGGCAGGCCTCAATTGAAGGTCAGCCGCACGGGACGGGAATGGCGGGTGTGGCGGGTCTGGTTGTGGTCAAACGCCGAGACCCACATGAAGAGACCATCCGTCATGGCAAGGTCCTGGCTCTGGCCGGTGTCCATGTTCCGGACAACTTCAAGTGTCCAGTGGCCGTCGTGCCACCTGGATCCACCCAGCAGATCTGCCCGGCTGCCGGAATATTCACCCTGGATGAGAACCCCCGGAATGACCGTTCCGACCGGGATTTCCGCGTCCTTTTCCGGCGAGTACGGCACGCTTTCGTTTTCAAACATCCACCACTGAGCCCCCTCGTCTTCGCTCACTTCGGTGGACAGATCGATGGTGCCCATCAACGACGTCATTTTCTTGTGGTCGATCGGAAGCCGGTGCACGCCGACCGTCCCATGATAATGGGTCACGGGATCGCCGATGTAATTGTAGACGTAGAATGCCTTGCCTTCGTCGGGATTGTAGCCGGCGCTGTAGCGGCTCTTGCCGGCAGCCTGGGCCTCGTTCGGTTCCACGGGTGTTGCGAAGTGCATGTCGTCGACGCGTCCCAGCATGCCGCCGCGCGCTGCTTTCCATTGCCACACGTCCACCAGGCTGCCGTCAGTCGTATAGTGCAGGCCGCGGTAGTTGAAGGCACCTGGTTTGTCACTCAGAGGCTTCGGGCCCATGTGGGTGGCGCCACCGCCACCAAAGGTGTCGGTGGTGGAAAAGGCAACAGAGAACTTGTCCTCGTAATAGGCGGTCTCGTCGGAAATGTCGGCCCGGTTGTTCAGCATGTGCCAGCCGTCTTCACGCTTGATCAGCGGATGCCGCTTCAGCGACCGGTTCTTGTCTTCCCAGCGGAAGGCAAACGCGATCTTGTCTCCCACCTGGACGGCACGTACTTCGACGGTGGATTCTCCCGTTCCGTCCAGGTTCGAGCCTTGCTGTGTCCGGATGAAAACAGGAGTGGCGTCCTGCCAGACCGGATCGTCCAGCGTGCCGTCCAGCTCCGGCAGGGTGGTGCCCTTGGCAACGACAAGACTGTCGCGTGTGCCGAAATCGAGGCTGACGGCGCCAACAAGCACGATTGCGCCCAGGGCAGTCGCCAGGGCCAGCGGGTGACGGCTCATGCCCGGGAAGCGGCGCAGCGCCTGCGGACGGAACAGCCGCAGCAACTGGGCAACGCCGCCATAGCAATAATGCAGCACCACATGGGCAACGATATAGACCAGCACCACGAGGGCGGCCGTGTAATGCACCGTCACCCAGATGCCACCATGACCGATATAAAGCAGGACGCCCGTCGCCGACAGGGTGAGCACTGCCCCGAACAGGATCCAGTAGGCGATGACGTTGACCGCGGCCAGGCGCAGCTTGGTGCTGGCAGGAAGCGTCAGCACAACGATCTTCTTGGAGGAAATGCGCCGTTTCAGGCGGCCAAGCGTCATATAGGCCGCATAGGCAAAGATAACCGCCAGAACGAATATCGCCGACACATAGTGCCAGGTCCAGATTTCACCCTGTGGCAGGATCGGTTCGAAAAGTTTGGAGAACCAGGCGTGTTCCGCATCCGCCGACAGGCGCATGCCGGTCAGCAGGCTGGTGACGATCGCGATAACCAGCGTCCAGTGCAGGAGGATCGTGCCGATGTCGCTGCGTACCGGAGGGCTGCGGTCCTCGGGTCTTTTCGCCGCGCTATCCGCGCCATTGGCGTGCCGGCCTGTTTGGGATTTCTTGGATGAATTGGACGATGAAGGCAGTTCCAGGGCGTGATCAGTCACTTGGTCCGTCAACTTTTCCTCCAAGGCCGCCAGCAATGCGACCGGGTTACCGGCATAGGTTGTGCAACCGGATGTCGGGAAATTTCAAAGCGCTTTGCCTAAAAAATATCACATTTTAACAAAAGTGAAGAAAAAATGGCGAATACAACTGGCATTAAACCTATCCGGGTGGTTTTGCGCATGCTTAAAAATCTTCCTCTTGGGAAAAATTTCAGATGACTGAAGAACAATATTGGCGGGAAGGCGCGTGATCGTGAAAAAGAAACGATCATGAAGAATGATCGGGATCTTAGAGAATTGATATTCCAATATATAGGTAGAATATCAGGTGGATCGTTTGAAAGTTGCTTTAAATTTGTGCAACGCAACTGCACGTCTTCCTGAATGCTGCTTTTCCCCGGGGCTTATGCCGGAATTAAGCGGATAAGCGAAGTCGGTCCGCCGTTAACGCAAGAGAAATGGGGTTGCGGCAATACGGGAGTAAGCCTTCTGCCTCTGGCATGAGCACTTTGATGCAAGTCATACGAACGCAATCATTTCTCTCTTAACTTCATTTTGGTTGAAGCAAGTTGGGTGCCGGGCAACAGTTCAGGTTGTGTGGGATCGAAAAACCCGCCTAAGATGGTTTGCGTTGCAGCAGAACGGGTTTGGCCCGATGTGAGTTAATTTCCTTCCCAAGGGGGCGTTAATGCTGGTCTCCCACACACGGATTGTCGATATCGTTGGCGATATCATTCGCATTCAGGTGTCTTCGACGAAGAGCGAGTCGGAGGGGCGCCCGTGCCTGGGTGATCTGGCACTGGTCGATTCAGGCGACGGTGCGACGTCTCTCGCGCAGGTCATCAACATCGACCGGGACATGGTTTCGCTGCAGGTCAATTCCGGCACCAAGGGCCTCGCCAACAATTCGTCCGTACGCTTTCTGGGTGAGCCGGCCAAGGTCACCTATTCGGACAATATCCTCGGCCGTGTGTTCGACGGTGCGGGGCAGCCGATTGACCGGGGTCCGGATCTGTCCAGCGACCCTTCCGTCCCGATCGGCGGACCGTCCGCCAACCCGATGAAGCGCGTGCTTGCTTCGCGTATGATCCGCACAGATGTGCCGATGATCGATATCTTCAACTGCCTCGTGGAAAGTCAGAAGATCCCGATCTTCTCGGTTTCCGGCGAACCCTATAACCCGTTTTTGGCGCGTATCGGCATCCAGGCAGATGCCGATATCGTGGTGTTCGGCGGCCTCGGGCTGATCTTCGATGACTATGCCTTTTTCCGGCAGCAGTTCGAGGATGCGGGCGTTTTCCCGCGCACGGTCATGTTCATCAACCAGGCGTCCGACCCGGTGGTAGAGCGTCTGCAGGTTCCGGACATGGCCCTTGCGGTTGCGGAAAAATTCGCCGTTGAGGAAGGCAAGCGCGTGCTGGTGCTGCTCACCGACATGACCGCCTTCGCAGATGCCATGAAGGAAGTCTCCATTGCGATGGAACGGGTGCCCGCCAACCGGGGCTATCCGGGCGATCTTTATTCCCAGCTGGCCCGCCGTTACGAAAAGGCCTGCGATTTCAAGGGCTCAGGCTCGGTCACTATCCTTACAGTCACGACAATGCCGGGCAATGACGTCACCCATCCGGTGCCGGACAACACAGGCTACATCACCGAAGGCCAGTTCTATCTGCACAGCGGCGTTCTGGATCCCTTCGGCTCGCTGTCCCGTTTGAAACAGCATGTGATCGGCAAAGTGACGCGTGAGGATCACAACCAGATCATGAACACCATGATCCGCTTTTATTCCGGCGCACGCGATGCGGAGCAGAAGCAGTCCATGGCGTTCGAATTGTCGGATTACGACCACCAGCTTCTGAAGTTTGGCGGCCTTTTCCGGCGGCGTTTCATGGATATCGATGTCGCAATGCCCCTGGAGGAGGCGCTCGACCTGTGCTGGCAGACGCTTGCGGAATGCTTCCAGCCGGAACAGCTTTTGATGAAACAGGGGCTGATCGACAAGTATTTCCCGAAAAGCAAACCTGCCGGCGGAGCGTCTGACGAGGAGGCTGCCTGATGGCAAGGCTGGCCCTCAACAAGTCGTCTCTAGCCCGGGAAAGCGGGCAGCTCTCGGAATACAAGCGCTTCCTGCCGTCTCTTGAGCTGAAGAGGCTCCAGATCATGGCCGAGCGCGCCAAGGCGAAGGAAGCAGCCGTCCGCCTGGAGGCGGAGTATGAGGAGCGCTTCAACGCTCTTGCGCGGTCTCTGCCGATGATGGCCAACAAGCATGTCCCGCTGGAAGGGCTCGTGGTGTTGAAGCAGGCCGTCGTCGGCGAGCAGAACCTCTCCGGCACCCGGCTGCCGGTCCTGGAGGATATCGAAGTCGAGACGAAACCCTATTCCCGTCTGGCGCGCCCACATTGGGTCGACCCCTATGTCGCAGGCATGCAGGAACTGTTGCGGCTCAACAAGGAGCGGGAAATTGCCAAGGAGCGTATTGCCCGGCTGATCGAGGCCGAAGCGGTTATCTCTCGCAGGGTCAACCTGTTCGAAAAGGTGCTGATCCCGCAGGCGGAACGCAACATCAAGAAAATCCGCATGGCCCTGGCGGACGCGGAACGCGATGCCGTGGTCCGTGCCAAGATCTCCAAACGCAAGACGGCAGCGCGCGGCGCTGAAACCTCGGTGGCCGAACTATGACCATCGTCCCGCTCGTCAAGGTGAATCTGGTCGGCATCCTTGAGGACAAGGACAAGGTGCTGGAAGCCACGCAGGAATTCGGCGCCCTGCACCTGATCCCCCTGACATCGGCACAAAAGGAACTGGAAGCCGTTCCCGCAGGCCGGGGGCGCGAGGCGAGCGAAGCCCTGCGCTGGCTCATGGACAGCAAGGCGCAGCGTCGTCCTGTCACCCATCTTGACGACTTTGACCTGGAAACGGTGGTCGAAACGACGCTTGCCAACCGCAAGGCGCTTCGCGACTGCGAAGACCGGGTGGCGCGCCTTGACCAGCGCATTCAGGATGTGGAGCCCTGGGGCGAATTCAGCTTTTCCGACCTGGCCGAAATCGGCGAGCACCGGCTGTGGTTCTACGTGGTGCCCAACGCCAAACTCAAGCTGATCGATCCTTCCGACAAGATCCTGGAGATCGTCCACCGCGACAAGTACCGCAGCTACATCGTGTTGCTTTCTCCGGAAGAACCGGCGGCAAATGCCATGCCGGTGCCGCGCGTTCACGTGGGGGCCGAGGCGCTCTCGGTGCTTCGGCGTCAACATGAAGATGCGACCATCCAACTGGAAGAGCTGGAACTGCAGCGTCAGGCTCTCACCAAATGGCGGTTCGTGCTGGCGCAGAACCTTGCCGCCGCCCGCGACCATTCCGCCCGCCACAGGGCGTCGCTCGAAACAGCGGACACCGAACAGGTCTTCGTGCTTCAGGCCTGGGCGCGGCGGGACCAGGTCGCGGAAGTCCGCACGCTTTCGGACAGTCTCGGCATCGCCCTGCTGGTGACGGATGTCGAAGAGGCCGATGCGCCGCCCACGCTTCTCGACAACAGGCCGGCGCTGGAAGCGGGGGAGGATCTGGTCGAATTCTACCAGACCCCCGGCTACAGAGGGTGGGACCCTTCGGCAATCGTCTATGTATCCTTCGTGATCTTCTTCGGCATGATCATGACGGACGCGGGTTATGGCCTGCTTCTTCTGCTGCTGTTGTACCTGTTCCGGGCGCGCTTTAAAGGTTCGGCGTTGGGCCGGCGCATGTTCCGGATGTCCGTCTGGCTCATGATCTCGACGGCGGCCTTTGGCGTGGCAACGGGTAGCTACTTCGGTGTCGCGCCTCCCGAAGGCACGTTTCTCGCGCGCCTGAAGGTGCTGCATCTGAAGGACGTCGACACGATGATGAAGATCACGCTGACCATCGGCGTGACCCATATCGTCATTGCCAACCTGATGCGCGCCTGGCACGAAACGAGCCTGAGCGGTCGCCTGCAGCCTGTCGGCTGGTGTCTGGTGGCACTCGGTGGCCTGGCAACGTTTCTGGGGCAGGGCACTTCCATTGCGGTTGCCGGCCCGGTCGCGGTGGTTGCTGGCCTCCTGCTGGTCGGCATCTTCGGCAGCGACCGCAAGGTGACATCGCTCAAGACCGGCGGCCTCAGGGTCTTCGATGGCCTCGCCTCGCTGGCCCGTATCGTCAACATTTTCTCTGATGTTCTCAGCTACATGCGCCTGTTTGCGCTGGGGCTTGCGGCAGCGTCGCTTGCCGAAACCATCAATTCGCTCTCGGGCCAGCTCAACCACGCGGTTCCTGGCGTCGGTCTGCTGATCGCCATCGCGGTTCTCGTGCTCGGGCACGCCATCAATATCGGGCTGGGGCTGATCGCCGGCTGCGTGCATGGCCTGCGTCTGAATGTCATTGAATTTTTCAATTGGGGTTTGAAGGACGAGGGCACGCCTTTCCGTCCGTTCAAGAAAGAGGAGACACGCCTGTGAACGAATTCGTTGTGGCTCTCGGCTGGTTTGGGCTGTTCGCGCCGGTCGCCCTCGGCGCCATCGGCAGTGCCTGGGGCTGCGCCCTTGGCGGCAGTGCCGCGATCGGCGCCATGCTGGACAGCGACGGTGGTTATGGAAGGTTCATCGGTGTTTCGCTGATGCCGTCGTCCCAGGTGATCTACGGCATCGTGATCATGTTCTCGTTGCAGCAGCCCACCATTGATGCAGCCAATGGCGCCGCGCTTTTCGGCATCGGCCTCCTGTCCGGCGTCACCATGCTCTACACCGGCATTCGCCAGGGAGAGGTGCTCGCCTCGGCCATTCATGCTTCCAAGGCCAAGCCGGAAATCTTCGGCATTTCCCTCGCACCGGCGGCGGTGCTGGAAGGCTTTTCGGTCTTTGCTCTCGTTTTCGCGCTGGTCCTGTCCGGCTCGATCCCCGCTTAGGGCCAGAAGGAACAGGAGGCGGCAATGTCCAAACATGACGCAGCAGACGACCTGGAGAACGCCGCTGGTGCCGGTGTCCAGGCGCTAATCGAACGGTTGAAGTCCGAAGGCGTGGCCGCGGGCCAGTCGGAGGGGGATGCCATCCTGGCCAAGGCCAGGGAAAAGGCGGAAACGATCGTTGAGGAAGCAAGGCAGAAGGCGGACAGCCTGCTGGCTGATGCAAGAGCGGAAGCGGCCAGGGAAAAGGCGGCGACGGAAGACGGGCTGAAGGTTGCCGCGCGCGATCTTGTCCTTAGCCTGCGCAACGAGCTGGGCGACCGCATTCAGCAGGAAGCCGGCCGGCTGGTGGCAACTACACTTGCCGACCAGGAATTCCTGAAAAACCTCATTCTGGCGATGGCCGCCAACGCAAAGGACAATGCGTCGGTCAGCGACGCTGAGCCGATGGAGATCGTCCTGCCGGAGAAGGTCGTCACCTTCGAGGAGTTGAAGCAATCGCCCGAGGCGGTCGAGCCGGGAACCCTCACCCACTTCGTGATCGCGCTTGCGGGCGAAGTGTTGCGGCAAGGGGTCACCTTCTCCACCGCACCGGGCTTTGACGGCATCAAGGTGAAGTTGACCGACAGGGACGTTTCCATCGATCTGACCGAAGAAGCGATCGCGACACTGTTGAAGCGGCACCTGCAACCGCGTCTCAGAGCGGTGATGGAAGGGGTGCTGCGCTGACATGAGCCGGCCGCACCAATATATCGCGCTGGTGTCCAGCCTGCCCCATCTTGGCAAGCTGTTCTCGCGCAAGGACGTGCCGATCTCGGGGTTCCGCTTGAAGCAGCGGCTGTCAATGCTGGAGCCCGCGCATGCGAGCCTGCTGCGCGAGATGGTAGAGGTGACGGCCTGGGCCGGTGTTGCCGGTTATGATCGCGACATCGATGTGATCCTGCGGGCAAACAAGGTTCTTGCCGATCTGGCTGCCTATCCGGATCTGCAACATCTTGTCGGGGCACGCATGGAAACGCGGACGCTGATTGCAGCGCTGCGCCGCCGCCGGGACGGACAGGAAAGCGCCGGAGATATCGAAAATTGGGGCTTCGGCCGCTGGTGCGCACAGGTCAAGGCCAACTGGAGCGACCCGGCCTTCGGGCTCGGTCATTTCATGCCGTGGGTGGGCGAGGCTCACCAATTGATGCAGGCGGGCGATCACATCGCCATGGAACGTCTTGTCCTCACCCAGGTCTTCCGACAGATGAGCCATTACGGCAACCTGCATGAATTCGATTTCGAGGCCGTTGCGATCTACGTGCTGCGCTGGGTGATCGTGGAACGCTGGTCACGCTACAACGAGGCCGATGCACGTGCCCGGCTGGCCACGCTCGTGGCGTCAGCCCTTGACGGCAAGACGGATGACGGCAGTCAAGCCGGCCGGCCGGATCTTTTCTCAGACTTCACTTCTGCCCTTGAGGGAGCCCCTTCATGACGAGCCATGTTCAGTTGCCCGAACCGACCGCGGAAATCGTCGCCGTGCAGGACGATCTCGTCACACTGTCGCCTCTCGGCTCTGCCCCTCTCATCAAGAACGAGGTGGTCTATATTATCCCCCATGGTCCCGAACGTGATGGCAAGCCGCGGGAATATCTGAAGGCCGAAGTGCTGCGCGTGCGCGGAAAGTCCGCTGAAGCACAGGTGTTCGAAAGCACTGCGGGCGTGCGCGTCGGTGACAAGGTGATCCAGAGCGGCGAGATGCTGTCGGTTGCTCTCGGACCGGGCCTGCTCAGCACGGTTTTTGACGGCTTGCAGAACCCGCTGGCCGATATTGCGGCCGAGCACGGCTTCTTCCTGCCGCGCGGGGTGCTCACCAATGCTCTCGACCAGAACCGCAAATGGTCGTTTGAACCCAAGGTGAAATCCGGTGACGTGGTCAAAGCCGGGGAAACGCTCGGCACGGTTCCGGAAGGCAGGTTCGAGCACCGGATCATGGTTCCCTTCGTTACGACGGGTTCCTGGACAGTGGACCGGATACGCGAAGGAACGTTCACGATCAACGAGGTGGTGGCAACGCTCAAGAACGATCGCGGCGAAACCCGCGACCTGACCATGGTCCAGCATTGGCCGGTTCGCCGGGCGATCCCGGAGGGGCTGGTCAAGGCCGGTCAGAGCGAGCGGCTTTATCCAAGCGAGCCGCTGATCACCACCTTGCGCCTGATCGACACGTTCTTTCCCATCGCCCGTGGCGGTATGGGCTGCATTCCGGGTCCCTTCGGCGCGGGCAAGACGGTGCTGCAATCGCTGATTTCGCGTTTCTCGGCGGTCAATATCGTGATCGTGGTTGCCTGCGGCGAGCGTGCCGGCGAGGTGGTCGAAACGATCACCGAGTTCCCGCACCAGCCGGATCCTTCCGGAGACGGCACGCTCATGGATCGTACGGTCATCATCTGCAACACGTCTTCAATGCCTGTGGCGGCGCGCGAGGCCTCGATCTACACGGGCATTACCCTTGGCGAATATTATCGGCAGATGGGCTATGACGTGCTCTTGATCGCCGACAGTACTTCCCGCTGGGCCCAGGCCATGCGTGAGACCTCCGGCCGGCTGGAGGAAATTCCGGGAGAAGAAGCGTTCCCCGCCTATCTCGACAGCGCCATCAAGGGCATCTACGAACGCGCTGGTGTGTTGCGGACCGCCAGCGGCGAGACCGGCAGTCTCACCATGATCGGCACGGTGTCTCCGGCCGGCGGCAATTTTGAGGAGCCGGTCACCCAGTCGACTCTCGGCACGGTCAAGACCTTCCTGGGCCTCTCGTCCGAACGGGCCTACAAGCGCTTCTATCCGGCGGTCGACCCGCTGTTGTCCTGGTCTCGGTATCACATTCAGCTCAACGACTGGTACCAGAACAATATCGGCCCGGACTGGGTGCCCCGCGTTTCCGAAATGATTGAACTTCTTCGCAAAGGTGACGAGATTACCCGCATGATGCAGGTGACAGGTGAAGAGGGCGTCTCGACCGACGATTTCATCCTTCAGCAGAAGGCGCTGTTTCTCGACATGGTCTACCTGCAGCAGGATGCCTTTGACGATGTCGACGTGTCGGCTCCGCTCAGGCGCCAGCAGGAAACCTTCGATCTCGTCTACCGGATCGCCCGCACCGACTTTGCCTTTGACGACAAGGAAGCCGTCCGCAAGTTCTTCACCGAACAGACATCGCTCTTCAAGAACCTCAACTACGCCGCCGACGGCAGTCCGGACCGCAAGGAACTGCTGGAGAAAATAAAGGCCAATGTCAGCGCTGCCCCGACACATGTGACGGGGTGATCGCCGTGTATTGCGGGTGAGTAAGCCCCGGGCTTCGCGCTGTCCGCCCGGGGTGACGCGCTGGAAACGCACTTGGTTCTGAAGCTATTCCTGGTCCTCGAACACGCTCAGGATCTCTTCCAGCGGCTTCTTGATCTTGGCGACAGCCGGTACCGTGGCGTCTTCCGCGGGATGGCCGACGGCCAGGATCATGACCGGCTTTTCCGCTTCCGGGCGGTTCAGGATCCCGTTGAGGAATTTCATCGGGTTGGGCGTGTGCGTCAGGGTTGAAAGCCCCGCATGGTGAAGTGCGGTGATCAGGAGGCCCGTGGCGATGCCGACACTTTCGGGCACGTAGTAGTGCTTGTAGCGGGTGCCGTCGTCGAAGGTGCCCCAGCGCTGCGCGAAAATCACGATCAGCCAGGGGGCGATGTCCAGATGCGGCTTGTCCGCGTCGGTGCCGATGGGCTCCAGTGCCTTGATCCATTCGTCGCCCGCGCCGCCATCATAGAACTTGCGTTCCTCTTCCTCGGCAGCCAGGCGGATCTTGTGCTTCAGGTCGGCATTGGAAATCGCCACGAAATGCCATGGCTGGTGATTGGCGCCGCTCGGGGCGGTTCCGGCAGCGCGGATGCAGGCTTCGATGATGGAACGGTCCACAGGACGGTCCGAGAAATGGCGAACCGTATGGCGGGTCCGCACATCGTCATAAAAATCCTGCGCACGGGCCAGCATTTCCTTGTCGTCGTAAATTCGCCGGTCCGGCAGCGGCAACGGTTGGTAATCCAGGGCTGATTTGGAAATCATGTTTTTTGTCCATTTGCATTGCCGACCGGCGGATTCGCAAGGAATCCGGGCCGCGCAATCTCCTCCCACTATGCACCGTTAAGTATGGATCGACTGACCGGGCGTCAGGCAACTAAAAATCCGATCCACCGGCTTCACAACTTGAACCAAGCCCGCCTATGCTCGTCTTTGAAACGCCAAATGGCCTTGATGAAAAAATAACCTTGACCAGTGACATGGCACCTTTCTAGATTTTCTTGACCAATTGGTCAGCACTGTTCGTTGAGAAGGCAAAATGCCCCGGCGTCCGGATGCGGCCAAACAACCGGAAGAGGATCAGGCGGCCGGGAACCGCTCCGAGGTCCGCACCGGTTAGGGTTTGAAGTTCCAGAGAAGGGTGAGTCCGACAGCGGCTCGCCCATAACCAGTAGGGGAATGGCAATGAAGGCATTGAAAAGTCTGGCGCTCGCGTCTGTCCTGGGCGCAAGCCTGGTGTCAGGTGCGGCCAACGCCGCGGACGAGCTGACACTGCAGCTTAAGTGGGTCACACAGGGCCAGTTTGCCGGCTATTACGTGGCCAAGGACAAGGGCTTTTACGACGAAGAAGGCCTGGACGTAACGATCAAGCCGGGCGGTCCGGACATTGCGCCGCCGCAGGTTATCGCCGGTGGCGGAGCCGACGTGATCATCGACTGGATGCCGTCCGCCCTGGCATCGCGCGAAAAGGGTGTGCCGCTTGTCAACATCGCACAGCCGTTCAAGAAGTCCGGCATGATGCTGACCTGCCTGAAGGAAACCGGCATCACCTCGCCGGAAGACTTCAAGGGCCGGACACTCGGCGTCTGGTTCTTCGGTAACGAATATCCGTTCCTGTCCTGGATGAGCCAGCTCGGCATTCCGACGGACGGTGGCGACGAAGGCGTGACTGTCCTGAAGCAGGGCTTCAACGTTGATCCGCTGCTGCAGAAGCAGGCCGACTGCATCTCCACCATGACCTACAACGAATATTGGCAGGTCATCGATGCCGGCATTCCGGAAGAAGACCTGATCGTCTTCAAATACGAAGACCAGGGTGTCGCGACGCTGGAAGACGGTCTCTACGTTCTGGAATCCAGCCTGGACGACCCGGCAATGGTCGACAAGCTCGCCCGCTTCGTGAAAGCCTCCATGAAGGGCTGGGCCTATTCCGCCGAAAACCCGGAAGAAGCTGCTGAAATCGTTCTGGAAAACGACGCCACTGGCGCGCAGACAGAAAAGCATCAGATCCGCATGGTCGGCGAAATCAACAAGCTGGTTGATGGATCTGACGGTAAACTGGACATGTCTGCCTATGAGCGCACCGTGAAGTCCCTCCTGTCCGGCGGGTCCGACCCGGTCATCACCAAGGAGCCGGAAGGCGCCACCACAACGGTCGTCACCGACAAGATGTAACGTCAATCGGGCAGCCGGGGCGGAAATCGTTCCGGCTGCCTTTGCCTGATGCCTGGCAAGGCACTAAAAATTAAATGTTTGAACCCAGACTGCTTCGCTGACAAAAGCTTGGGATTTTGAAAGCGAAATGCGCGATCTGTCTGGAAAAACAGACAAATTCGACCTGGTTCATTCCGCGGCGGAGACAGTATCCGACGAACCGCGCCGGATGACCGCGAGCGTTTTCGGCATTTCTTCCAGCCTCGTCATCATTTTGATGTTCTGCGCGGTGATTTTTTCTTTCGGCGCCGTGCTGTTCAAGGTGCTGGTCGCGGAGCGCGAAGCTGCGATGCGGGAGACCAAATCGGTCGCGCGTGTCTTCCAGAACCACAAGCAGTTGCTGTTGCGTGAAATGGAGCGCTACGCCGCTTCCAACGCCGCCTATCAGAATATCGATACCAATCTGTCGCCCGACTGGATCGAGGCCAGGTTCGGCGTCGACATGGCCCTGGATTTCGCCCACGACTACACGGTGCTTTTCGGTCCGGACGGCAAGGTCCTCTTTTCTTCCAACTTCCACGGCAAGGAGAGAGCGGAAGACTTTTCCAAGAGCGTCCAGACGGGCATTAACGGCACGCTGGACAGCATACGCGGCAATTACGTCAAAGCCCTGGTCCGGTCAGAACCAGGCGAAGTCCGCTTCACCGGGACTTTGGCCGACATTTCGGCCATCGACATCGTCGAGATCAACGATCACCCCTTCATCGTCGCGGCCTTTGCGATCGTACCGGATCCCGGTGGGATCGAAATGTCCTTCGGGCCGCCGAACGTTCTCGTCAACGCATTCGAGATCGATGCGGCGCATCTCAGCAATCTTCTATCCAGCCTCGCCCTGGACAATCTGAAATTCGCTTCGGAAATTCCCGACGGCATGATCGGCACCCCGGTTCAGAACGGGGCCGGCACGGTGCTTGGTTATCTCGCCTGGTATCCGATGAGCCAGTCGTCGGGGATCATCCTGTCTTCGATACCCGTTCTCCTGCTGTCGCTCGGGGTCATTCTGACAGTGGCCCTGATTGCCCTCCGGCAGAATGCCAACGCCAGGGCACGGCTGGCAGCCCGTGAACAGGAAGCCCGTTACGCCGCCAATCACGATTCCCTGACAGGCTTCGTCACACGCGGATATTTCCACGCCACAGCCACGAAGAGGCTGGCCTTGCGCAAGGATCAGCAGCGTGGCGCCTGGATCATTTATCTCGACGTCGACAACCTCAAGCAGGTGAACGACATCTACGGGCACACCGTGGGCGACAGCCTGGTGGTCGCTCAGGCCGAACGCATCAGATCGGTGCTCGGCCCGTTCGACCTGGTCGCGCGCAGCGGTGGCGATGAATTCCTGATCCTGACGGAGCGTTGGGAAACGCTGGAGCAAGCCGTTGAGGAGGCGGGCAAGCTGTTTGAAAAGCTGCGGCAGCCGTTCGACTATGAAGGCAAGCGCATTGAAACGTCCGTAAGCGCGGGTATCGCCCGCTTCCCGGACCACGGCCAGACACTGACAGGCCTTGTTCGCGCTGCCGATATCGCCCTGCAGCGCTGCAAGATGGAGCAGAAAAGCTCGTTCCGGATTTACGACGAGCGGATGGACGACCTTCTGCGCGAACGGCGCGAGATCCGTGTGGATCTCGATTCAGCCCTGCGTGAAGAGCAATTCGACCTGTTCTATCAGCCGATCGTCGACGCCCGGTCGGGCGAACTGGCCTTCTATGAAGCCCTGATCCGCTGGCGGCATCCAAGCCGCGGCCTGGTGCCGCCGGTGATGTTCCTGCCGGTTGCCCAGGATGCTGGACTGATGCCTGTGATCGGTGCCTGGGTGCTGGAGCGGGCGCTTCACGATGCAGGCAGCTGGATGCAGACCGGCGTGTCGGTCAATGTCTGCACAAGCCAGATCCAGGCCACAGGTTTCGCGGACAAGGTCGAGGCACTGCTGCGGAAATACGACTTTCCTCCGGAAAGGCTTGTTCTCGAAATCACCGAGGACCTGATGCTGGAGGAAAGCGCGCAGACGCGGAACACCATTCTCAAGCTGCGCGATCTTGGTGTCGGGCTCGCCATTGACGACTTCGGCACCGGATTTTCCAGCCTGAACTACCTGCACAAGTATCGCTTCGACAAGATGAAGATCGACCGCAGTTTCGTGTCGCGTATCGGCGAGGACGAGGAAGCGGACATGGTCGTCCGCTCCATGCTGAGCCTTGCCCGGGTAATGGGCATGCAAAGCGTCGGCGAAGGGGTCGAGACGGAAGCACAGCGCGACTTCCTGGTGGAGGCGGGTTGCGAGTTCCTGCAGGGCTATCTCTTCGACAGGCCGCTGCCGTTCAACGAGTTGATGCCGCCTGATCCTTTGTCGCAGATGGAAGGCATCCGTCGGGCCGGCGGTTGATCTGCCTGCTTGCGGCAATCCCTTTCAAGGTTCCCTAGACTGAAAAGCGAACAAAAAAACGCGGGCAAGGGAGGATCCTGCCCGCGTTGAAGGTGACCGCCGGAGCTTTGCCTATTCGGCTGCTTCCTTGACGGCCATCGGGTTGTTCGGGTGCGTCGTCCAGTTGGCGTAGTCTTTTTCGACAGGCTTCTTGGTGCGCGGATCGATGCTGCCGGCCTCCATGGGTTCCATGGTGATGCAGCCTTCGATCGGGCAGACATTGACGCACAGGTTGCAGCCGACGCATTCCTCGTCGATCACCTCGAACTTGCGAACGCCGTCCACCATGTTGGTGATCGCCTGGTGGGACGTGTCCTCACAGGCGATGTGGCAGCGGCCGCATTCGATGCAAAGATCCTGATCGATCTTGGCCTTGGCGATGTAGTTGAGGTTGAGGTACTGCCAGTCGGATACATTCGGCACCGCGCTGCCGACAAACTGGTCGACGGAGGTGTAGCCCTTGGTGTCCATCCAGTCGCTGAGGCCTTCGATCATGTCCTCGACAACCCGGAAGCCATAGGTCATTGCGGCCGTGCAGACCTGCACAGAGCCTGCGCCAAGCGCCATGAACTCGGCCGCGTCACGCCAGGTGGTCACGCCGCCGATGCCGGAGATCGGCAATCCGTGGGTCACCGGGTCGCGGGCGATTTCGGCGACCATGTTGAGTGCAATCGGCTTTACGGCCGGGCCGCAATAGCCGCCGTGCGCACCCTTGCCGTCGACAGAGGGAGACGGCGACATGATGTCGAGGTCGACACTCATGATCGAGTTGATGGTGTTGATCAGCGAGACAGCATCAGCACCACCCGCCTTGGCGGCCTGCGCCGGCTTGCGGACATCGGTGATGTTCGGTGTCAGCTTCACGATGCAGGGCATGCGCGAATGCTGCTTCACCCAGCGGGTGACCATTTCGATGTATTCCGGCACCTGGCCGACGGCGGAGCCCATGCCGCGTTCGCTCATGCCGTGCGGGCAACCGAAGTTCAGTTCGACACCGTCGGCTTCGGTTTCTTCGACGCGGCGGAGGATGTCGATCCAGTTCTGCTCCTCGCAGGGCACCATCAGCGAGACGACGAGCGCCCGGTCCGGCCAGTCGCGCTTCACCTGCTTGATCTCGCGCAGGTTCACTTCCAGCGGACGGTCGGTGATCAGTTCGATGTTGTTGAGGCCGATCAGCTGCCGGTCCTTGCCATGGATCGCGCCGTAGCGCGGACCGTTGACGTTGACAACCGCCGGATCTTCCCCAAGCGTCTTCCACACGACGCCACCCCAGCCGGCCTTGAAGGCCCGGACGACGTTATATTCCTTGTCCGTCGGCGGCGCGGATGCCAGCCAGAACGGGTTCGGCGATTTGATGCCGATAAAATCAGTACGCAAGTCAGCCATAGTGGCTCTCCCTCAAATCGGTGGCGCCGAGCGCGTCAGCTGCTGCCGGGCGCTCAGGTCCCAGTCGCTCAGGTTTCAGGCGCGCAAGTCTCAGGCGGTCAGGGCAGCGTTAATGCTCTCGGCGGCAATCTTGCCATCCTCGACAGCGGCAACCGTGAGGTCTTCACCGCCCAGCACGCAGTCACCGCCCGCCCATACATCGGCAAGGCTGGTCTTGCGGTCCGCATCAACCACGATGCGACCCTTTTCAAGGGACAGCGCATCGCCGAGATCCGCTTGCACCAGGGTCTGGCCAACGGCCTTGAACACCATGTCCGCAGGCAGGGTAATGACTTCGCCTGTACCGGTCAGGGAACCATTCTGCTCCTGGGTCCGCTCCAGTTCAATCGCGGTAATCGCACCGTTTTCACCGACAAGGCCCTTCGGCTGGGCCCAGGTCATGATCCGGACGCCGCTGGTCTGGGCCAGCTGCTGTTCGTATTCGGAGGCGTTCATCCGGTCCTGACCGCGGCGATAGGCGATCGTGACGTCTTCGGCGCCCAGCAGTTTGGTCTGGACCGCAATGTCGACCGCAGTCATGCCGCCTCCGATCACCACGATGCGCCGGCCAACCGGAAGCTGGGAAAGATCCTTCGACTGACGCAGGTCGGCAATGTAGTCGACGGCATCGATCGAGCCGCTCTTGTCTTCGCCTTCAAGGCCAAGCGCATTGACGCCGCCAAGGCCGATGCCGAGGAACACGGCATCATATTCGGCACGCAGGGTCGCAAGATCCAGATTGGTGCCGAGGCGCATGCCGGTCCGGACTTCGATACCGCCGATGGACAGGATGAAATCCACTTCCCGCGCGGCAAAGTCGTCGACCGACTTGTAGGAGGCGATACCGTATTCGTTGAGGCCGCCGGCTTTTTCGCGGGCATCGAACAGGGTGACGTCGTGACCGTGCACCGCCAGCCGGTGGGCGCAGGAAAGACCCGCAGGTCCGGCGCCGACGACGGCAACCTTCTTGCCGGTTGCAGCAGCGCGCGTGAACGGCGTCGAGCTGAACTCCGACATGAAGTGATCAGTCGAATACCGCTGCAACTCGCCGATCTTCACCGGCTTGCCTTCGGCAACTTCGCGCACGCAGACCTGTTCACACAGTGTCTCGGTCGGGCAGACGCGGGCACACATGCCGCCCAGAATGTTCTGGGCGAAAATGGTCTTCGCGGCCCCGGTCGGGTTCCCGGTCGAGATCTGGCGAATGAACTGCGGAATGTCGATGCTGGTCGGGCATGCCTGCATGCAAGGGGCGTCGTAGCAGAAGTAGCAACGGTCGGCTTCGACCTGCGCTTCGTGCTGGTCCAGCAGCGGGTGCAGGTCGCTGAAATTCTCAGCGTATGCGTCCTCAGGCAAGCGCCCGGCGGCAATGTCCGGGCCGGCTTTGGTCTGGGTCATGGAGATCTCCGGAAGGTTGGCGATCGTTTTCAAGGTGGCTTCCTTCGTTTGATGAGGAGGCTCAGGAATGCATTGGAAGAAAATTTGAACAGTTAGTCAAATTTTTTTTGGAATGATTAAAAACTTGAGGGAAAAAATCAGCAATAAAATTACCGGAAAAACAGCACCTTAACGCAAAAAAGGCGCTGTGATGAAATTTGCGCCATGGCGCAAAATCCGGCCTGACAGCTGTCTGTCACGGTGTATTGGCGGGGAAAACAGGACAGATCAACGCGCACGCACGCCGAAGAGCTCCGGCGCACCTGTGTGCACCGGAGTTAAAGCGGCCGCCAGGCAAACTGGTAGCGTTGGTTCCGGAACCGTGTCCGGTTAGTGCGAGTGGTGTGACAGGCGCAGGGGCGCTGTCTGACGGGGGCTTTGAACCCGTCCGGCCACATTCTGGAACGCGAGCACAAGACTGACTGCAACAAGAGTCGCAGGCCACAAGATCGATGTGACCAGAACTCCCAGCAGCCGCTTTGGTGTGCTCAGTCCGCTGTCAAGCAATTCCGCAGACGACAGGATCAGAAACACCAGCGTAACGGCGCCATAGAGGACGGCTCCCATGAAGAACAGGAGATACATGTCGGTTACCCACCTTACATTTTACCCAATGCCGCATCCCGAGCCTCAATGCGGCGTCCTACCTCGCACATCACAAGGCAAATCTTTGGTGTAAATGTGGCCGTTTCGCTTCTGGGTAGGCATAGGTGAGGCCAAACTTTCGCCATCCGGGTCGGGCGGGTTAACCCGGAATGCAGCGCATCTCCTTGGGGAACTCCCGCTAACTGCATGGTTAACAAAAGGTTTCCGGATTTGCAGTGGCGGGAAAATGACCGGTTTCAGCCTGTTTTCGGAACCCTGCGCCTGTGGACATGTTTGTGGACAGAAAAGGAAAATATTTTTCGACTGAGCACAAAGTGGCGCACGGATGTCGCCATATTTTGCTCCGGGTCGGTAAAGGGCTTGAAACCCACTGCACACAAAAAGGCAGCGGGCTGAAGACATAATGATGCTTTTCAAGTGTCGCCGACTTGCCTACGCCAAACAGGAACGCATCACGGCAACAGAGTTGGGGCAGCGCCGATGGCCAAGCATTTTTTCTGGAACGAATTGAATGCCTCGGATTTTGCGGCGCTTGATCCCGAGCGAACCATCGCAATCCTGCCGACCGCCTCGACCGAGCAACATGGCCCGCATCTGCCGATCGCGACCGATGTCGCAATCGCTCAGGGAATGCTTGCCGAAACGCGCAAACAGCTGCCGGAAGATCTCGATATCCTGGTGTTGCCTGTGCAGGAAATCGGCAAGGCGAACGAACATGTCTACGGCCCGGGAACATTGTCTCTCGGGGCTGAGTTGCTGATCCCCGTCTGGACCGCCATTGGCCAGAAAGTGTCGGAAGCCGGCATTCGCAAGATGGTGATCGTCAATTCCCATGGCGGCAACACCGACATCATCAGCATCGTCTCGCGCGAACTGCGCGTGCGTTACGAAATGGCTGTTCTGGTGACGCATTGGGGCCGGTTCGGCCATCCGGACGGCATGATTTCCGCTCACGAGTCCAAATTCGGTATTCACGGCGGCGAGGTCGAAACGTCCTTGATGCTGCATTTCCGGCCTGAACTGGTCCGCATGGACAAGGCCGAAAACTTCATCTCAAAAGCCGAAGAGATGCTGGAAAACTCCAAATACATCCAGCCGACGCCGCCCCACGCCCTGGCCTGGATCGCCCATGATCTCAACCCGGCCGGCGTCGTTGGTGATGCCTCCAGGGGGACGGCGGAAAAAGGAGCGGTGATCAGTGCCCATCAGGCCGCCGGTTTCATTGAGATGCTGCGTGACTTCACAGCCTATTCGCTGACCAACCTGTATAAGCCATAACGATCTTCGGATCTTAAACGGGCAGGTTGCCTTCCCGTTGCAATTCCTCCACCTGAGCAACGAGTTCCTGCAGCAGGAATTCGACGAACAGGCTCGTTGCCGCGTCCATCGAGGCTCGCGCCCGAGTAAACAGCTTCATCGGTTGATGATGTGTCCGGGCAACGTTCAGCGGTCGGAAAACAAGCTCGCCCCGCCGGCATTCGGCCAGAACGTCCAGTGGATTGAGCAGGCTGATGCCGATGCCGCGCCGGACAAGCTGGCGAACCGTTTCCGAGGAGTTCGTTTCCAGGATCGGTTCCACCGGGATCGGCACGGACGACAGCACCAGATTGATCACGTCCCGCAGGCTGGTTCCCGATTGGGCCAGCACCAGACGCTCCTGAACCACATCCACGAGATCGACCGGCCCGGTTTCCTGCGCCAGTTTGTGTCCGGGCGGAACCACCGCACCAATGGGAATGTCGAAGGTGGCCAGCGTCCGCAGGCCCGGCGTTGCGGCAATGTTGAAGCCGAGGCCGATGTCGACTTCGCCTGTCAGGACGGGATTGATCGTCGTCGTGCCGCCGTCACTGCGCAGCTTGATGTGAACGCGCGGGTTCTTCTCGATGAACTTCGCGATGATTTCCGACAACGGTCCCGAAGCGAGGCCGACGGTCGTCACCAGCGAAACCTGGCCGGCCTGCGGCATTTTCAGCGCCCGGATCCGGGTCTCTAGCCTGGCATAGTCTTTCAGAACACCCCGGATATGTTCAACGCACAGCTCTCCAGCCGCGGTAAGCCGCAGCCCGCGCGGCAGGCGTTCGAACAGGGGAACGCCGAATTCCTCTTCCAGGGCAAGGATTTGCCGGTTGATGGCGGAAGACGACACATTCAGCCGATCAGCTGCCTTCCGAATGGAGCCGCAGCGCGCGATCTCGTCCAGGTAAAGCAGCTTGCGGGAGTGGAGCAGGGCCAAGAAGTGCCTCCTTTTTGTGCATGCGGCACAATTGATCGTCAGAAAAGATAGCGATGACAATAAGGCATCGCTGCAGGCGAATTTTGATGCTTTTCAACGTGCGCTGCAAGGGATCAAATATTTTCGGAAATGTGCGGTTTCACGGTAGTTTTGTTTTACTGGAGGGTACGAAATGACAGTTTTCCCATCTGCGAAGACGCTTCTCGCAGCGGTTCTTCTCACCGGAACCGCCACTCACCAGGCATTGGCGCTGGATGAGGTAAGCTACGGCACCAACTGGCTTGCGCAGGCGGAACACGGCGGGTTTTACCAGGCCGTTGCCGACGGCACCTACGAGAAATACGGCCTGAAGGTCACGATCGCGCCGGGCGGCCCGCAGGCCGCCAACGATGCGCTGCTGATTTCCGGCAAGATCGATTTTTACATGGGCGGGACGCTGAAGGGCTTCGACTACGTCAAGGAAGGCATTCCGCTGATCAACGTCGCCAGCATCTTCCAGAAGGATCCGCAGATCCTCGTGGCGCATCCCGATCAGGGCATCGACAAGTTCACCGACCTTGCCAAGCTTGAAACCATCTACATGGGCAAGGACGGCTACGTCACCTATTTCGAGTGGATGAAGAAGAACTTCGAAGGCTTCTCCGACGCCCAGTTCAAGCCCTACACCTTCAACCCGGCTCCTTTCATTGTCGATCCCAAGTCCGCGCAGCAGGGCTATCTGACCTCCGAGCCGTATGAAATCGAAAACCAGGCGGGTTGGGCACCGAAAGTGTTCCTTCTGGCCGATGAAGGCTGGACGCCCTACTCGACCATGATCACCACTTCCAAGGCGCTGGTCGAGGAAAACCCGGATCTGGTGCAGCGTTTCGTCGATGCTTCCATCGAGGGCTGGTACAACTACCTGTATGGCGACAACGCCGCGGCAAACGAGTTGATCAAGAAAGACAACCCGGAAATGACCGACGGTCAGCTCGCCTATTCCCTTGCGAAGATGAAGGAATACGGCATCGTGGATTCCGGCGACACGGAAGAGAAGGGCATCGGTTGCATGACCGACGAGCATTTCAAGGCGTTCTTCGATACGCTGGCCTCGATCGCCGTCGTGGATGCCTCTCTTGACTACAAGCAGTCCTACACCACGGACTTCGTCTGCAAGGGCGTCGGCCTCGACCTGAAGAAGTAAGGCCGGTTTGGCAAATCCATTCCGCTTCGCGCCACGGCGTGCGAAGCGGCCGCCTCCAGATGCAGAGTTGAGCATGGTCATCGCCGAACAGGGCAGCGCAGAAACGAAGACGCCGTCGGCCCGCAGTGTGAAATCGTCCCGCCCGCTGGTGGCGATGGATAATGTTTCGAAGGTATTCTCCAACGGGACGCTGGCCCTGTCCGGCATGTCCATGACGGTCCGGCCCGGAGAGTTCATAAGTTTGCTGGGGCCGTCCGGTTGCGGCAAGTCGACCGCGCTCAGGATCATCGCCGGCCTTGGCGGCGTATCGGAAGGCGAAATCGACTGGCCGAGTTTTCGCATCAACTCCAGAGGGCTGCCTGACGGCGACATCAGCTTCGTGTTTCAGGAGCCGACGCTGATGCCCTGGCAGACCGTCTTCGGCAATGTCTACCTTCCCCTGCGCCTCAAGGGCATCTCGAAGAAAGCGGCATCGGAACGGATCATGACCGCGCTGGAAAGCGTAGGCCTGAAGGACTTCGCCGATGCCTATCCGCGCGAACTTTCCGGCGGCATGAAGATGCGTGTCTCCATTGCGCGTGCGCTGGTAACCGAGCCCAAGCTGCTGTTGATGGACGAACCCTTCGCGGCCCTTGACGAGATCACGCGCCAAAAGCTGAATGACGATGTGCTGGCGCTCTGGAAGGCGACAGGCATCACGGTGATCTTCGTGACCCATTCCGTCTATGAATCCGCCTATCTGGCAAACCGGATCGTGGTGATGAAAGCCCGGCCGGGCCGCGTGCATTCGGACTTTCCCCTGCACACCAGTCTGGAGCGGGATGCGCAGTACCGTACCTCCGAGGAGTACAGGCAGGCCTGTGCGGAAGTCTCTGCCATGCTGTCGGAAGCCATGGGAGGCGAGGAGCACTGATGACCGCACCAGCAAACGAAACACTGGCACCCGCCGACGTGCTGCAGGAACCAGACAGCGAAGCGCAAGTCGCGCGCAAAAGGCTGGCATCAGCAGCCAAGCTGCCGACAAAGGAAAGCGCTGCCGCTGCCAAGCGGCGGGAGCGTATCCTGACGGTTCTGGTGCCGATCTTCGTCATCGCAGGCTTGATCGCGCTCTGGCAGGTCATGGTTACCGTGAATGACATTCCGCACTACATTCTTCCCGGCCCGGGACTGGTGGTGAATTCGCTGATGTCCGACTGGCACATCCTGCTGCCCGCCCTTTGGGTGACGACCAAGATCACACTTGCCTCCCTTGCCCTGGCGTTGATCGGCGGTGGCGGCATGGCGATCCTGCTTGTGCAGTCCCGCTGGATCGAGACGGCGCTCTATCCGATCACCGTTATCCTGCAGGTCACGCCGATCATCGCGATCGCGCCGCTGATCCTGATCTACGCTCCGTCGACGCAGGCAGCGCTTTTGATTTGCGCCTTTGTCGTCGCCTTCTTCCCGATCCTGTCCAACATGGTGCAGGGGCTGAAAAGCGTGGATCACAACCTCCTGAACCTGTTTGAACTTTATGGCGCCTCGCGCTGGCAGACGCTGATCTATCTGAAGCTGCCGGCTTCCCTGCCGTATTTCATGACCGGCCTTCGCATCGGTGGCGGCCTTGCGTTGATTGCGGCGGTCGTTGCCGAATTTGCGGCCGGATCGGCCGGTGCAGGCTCGGGACTTGCCTTCCGCCTTCTGGAATCCCAGTTCCGGCTCAATATTTCACGTCTGTTCGCAGCGCTGTTCCTGCTTGCCAGCCTGGGTGTGCTGATCTTTGCTTTGACGTCCTTCATCTCCTGGTGGACACTGCATCGCTGGCACGAAAGCAGCCTGAAGCGGGAAAACTGATGACACTCGACCTTCCCAAAACCGGCCGGTTCGCGCTGCGCACCGCAACCCTGCCCGCCGCAGTCACGCCGGGGTCGGCGCTCCCTGCGCGCGAGGGCCTGTCGTCGGCCGATCTGATCATTTCAGACGGGCGCATTGAGGCCATCCTACCGGCTGGGACAGCCCCCGCGGACATAGAAAGCGTTGATCTGCAAAGGCGCATGGTCTGGCCCTGCTTTGCCGACATGCACACCCACATCGACAAGGGCCATATCTGGGACCGGCAACCCAACCCGACCGGCGATTTCGACGGTGCACTTGCCGCTGTCAGGGCCGACCGGGAGGCAAACTGGACGGCCAGGGACGTTGAAACGCGCATGGACTTCTCCCTGCGCTGTGCCTATGCGCACGGGACCAGCCTCCTGCGCACCCATCTCGACAGCCTGGCACCGCAGCACCGGATTTCCTTCGAGGTGTTCGCCGACATGCGCGAACGCTGGAAAGACCGGATCGCCCTGCAGGCTGCCGCCCTGTTTCCGATCGATGCCATCGATGACGACGCCTATTTTTCCGACCTGGTGGAGGTTGTCGTGGCAAACGGCGGGCTGCTTGGCGGCGTGACCTTCCCGTTGCCGGATCTAGACCGCAGGCTGGATATCCTGTTTCGCACGGCCGCGGACAACGGCCTGGATATCGACCTGCATGTTGATGAGACCCAGGATGCCAACGTCCTGACGCTGCTTGCTATTGCGGAAGCCAAGCTGCGCAACGGGTTCGAAGGCGCGGTGACAGTCGGCCATTGCTGTTCCCTGGCGCGCCAGGACGACGACAAGGCCAAGGCGACAATCGACAAGGTGCGGGAGGCAGGCCTATCCGTCGTTTCCCTGCCCATGTGCAACATGTATCTGCAAGACCGGCACCCGGGCCGCACACCGCGGTCGCGTGGCGTTACACTGCTGCACGAACTGCGGGCCGCAGGCGTGCCGGTGGCCGTTTCATCGGACAATACCCGCGATCCTTTCTACGCCTATGGCGATCTCGACATGGTGGAAGTGTTCCGCGAGGCGGTGCGTATTGCGCATCTGGACCACCCGCTCGATGATGCGGCCAAGGTGGTCACCAGCCTTCCGGCCGATATTCTGCAAGTTCCCGAAGCCGGGCGGATTGCCGAGGGGTCGGGCGCCGATCTTGTCATCTTCAACGCTCGAAGCTGGAGCGAATTTCTGTCCCGTCCGCAGGCGGACCGCATCGTGATGCGGAATGGCATGGGCATCGACCGTCGCCTGCCGGATTATTCTGAACTTGACCCGCTGACGAAAGGCTGACCATGGCCGATTACGAGACAATCAAGGCCGAACTTGATGGCATTGCGGTTGAGGACAATCCGCGTCTGGTTCAGGCCAAGAGCCGTGACTTCTACTGGTATTCGCCGGTCCTCAAGGCCCAGCTCGACAATGTCACCGGAGATCTTCTGGTCTCGCCGAAAAATGAAGCCGAAGTCATAAAGGTTCTGAAAACGGCATTTGCCCACGGTGTGCCGGTCACGCCGCGGGGTGCGGGCACGGGCAACTATGGCCAGGCGATGCCACTGTCCGGCGGCATCGTGCTTGATATGTCGAAGATGGACGAGGTCAAGGAAATCGCTCCGGGCCGGGTCGTCTGCGGTCCGGGCATCGTCATTGCCAAGCTCGACAAGATTACAAAGGAACATTCGGGCCAGGAACTGCGCTTCCATCCTTCAACCGCGCAAACCGCGACCATCGGCGGCTTCATCGCCGGTGGTTCCGGCGGTGTCGGTTCGGTTCATTGGGGCGGCCTGCGCGATCTCGGCAACATCCTGCGCCTGCGTATCGTCACCATGGAAGCCGAACCCAGGGTGATCGAGCTGTCCACCTGGGACCTGCAGAAGGTCAGTCATGCCTATGGCACCAACGGTATCATCACCGAAGTCGAAATGCCGCTGACAACGGCTCATGACTGGGTGGACGTGATCGTCGGCCACGAAACCTTCATGGACGCGGTCGTCTTTTCCGACAAGCTGGCACGCAGCAACGGTATTCTGCTGAAGGAAGTCGCCCCGATTGCTGCACCCATTCCGTTCGATTTCTTCACGCGGCACAAGCCCTGGCTGAAGGAAGGCGAGGCGGTCACCGTGCTGATGGTGGCGCCGCATTCCATGTCGGCAATGCTTGCGCTTGCGGAACGGATGAAGGGCGAAGTGCGCTTCCGGTCGGACGAAGTGGAAAGCATGAAGGGCATTCCGCATGTCTATGAGCTTGCCTGGAACCACACGACACTGCGGGCGCTGAAATTCGACAGTTCCTTCACCTACCTGCAGACGCAGTATCCGGGCCCGAACCACGTGGAGCTTGTGCGCAAGACCACCGAAATGTTCCCGGGCGAGATCTTCGGACACCTAGAGTTCCTGCGGTTCGATGGTCAGGTGCAATGTTCCGGCCTTCCCCTGATCCGCTACACGACGGAAGAACGGCTGGACGAGATCATCCGGCTGCACGAGGAAAACGGCTGCCGGGTGTTCAACCCGCATCGCTACACCCTTGAAGAAGGCGGCATGAAACAGACCGACCAGGTCCAGCTCGCCTTCAAGAAGGAGACAGACCCGGAGGGATTGCTCAATCCGGGCAAGATGATCGCCTGGGACAATCCGGACTTCGACTTCAATTCCGGCCAGAACTATCTTTTCCCGGGCCTTCAGGCCTTTGCCGAGGCCTGATCAGATGCGTGTACTGGTTCTCCATTCCCACCCGCAGGAGCACAGTTTCGGCCGTGCGCTCTATCACAAGACCTGTGAAAGCCTGGCGAAGGCCGGGCATGAGGTCGACGGCTGCAATCTCTATGAGGAAGGGTTCGACCCCGTCCTCTCCGCACGCGACAGGGACATCTATCACACGGTTCCCGACAACCGGGAACTGGTCGACAATTACTGCGAGCGCCTGCTGGCGGCGGAAGGTCTGGTCATCTGCACGCCGGTCTGGAACTTCGGCTTTCCCGCGATGCTGAAAGGTTACTTCGACCGTGTCTGGCTGCCAGGCGTTTCGTTTCATCTGGAAGACGGCACCTTGACGCCGACCTTGCGCCATATCCGCAAGATGGCGGCCGTCATGACCTATGGCGGCAGCCGGTGGCGGGCGTTTCTGGTTGGCGATCCGCCGCGCAAGGTGGTCAATCGGGTCATCCGGGCACAGATCAAGATCGGTGCACCGGTGAAATATCTGGCCCATTACGACATGAACAACTGCACCCCGGCCTCGACCGGTGCCTTTCTGGAGAAGGTCGGCAAGGAAATGGAGCGGTTCTGACACCGCTCCGGGCTGGCTGGGCTAGAACACCTTCGCCGCGGTCACTTCCACTTCCACCAGAAATTCCGGACGCGTGAAGCCACCAACCACCAAAAGGGTCGAGACCGGTTTCAGCGCTCCGGTGTAGCGGTCTCGAACGGCCATATAATCCGCGAAATCTTCCCGCCGCGTGACAAAGCCGGAAATGCGGATGACGTCTTCGAAGCCCATGTCCGCTTCCTTCAGGATCGCGGCGATGGCGTCGAAGCAAACTTCGGCCTGACCGGTCACGTCCGGCGGAATCGTATCGTCAGGCCGGATACCGAGCTGGCCGGAGGTCACCAGAAGGCTGGCGCCGGCTGGCACGTAAAGGCCGTGATTGTACTGCCCGAAGGGTGTTCGTACGGAAGGGGGATTGAAGGATTTCTTGTCGGTTGGACCGGCCATGAGCGCAGGTTCTCCAGAAATTGCATCTTGTCATGCATGTTCCGGTATAAGAGCCGGAAAGTCATTGAAAAAATGCAGCTTTTCTGAATTTACGATCGTCTTGCGAACCAGTTATTCAGTACCGGAAAGGTGCCTTGTCGGGGCCTACTCCGGATACCAGAGCTTTGCCTTTTCCGCACCCCGTTCAATGATCACGTGACCGTTGGCAAAGACCCGGTAGCCGTGGCTCCAGTCGCCGTCCGGCCATTTGATTCGCACGTTGGCACGTTCCGCTACACCCAGGCCGAAGTGAACGAAGCCCATCTGGCCGGAGGCATGGCCTGCCCCCACCTGGATGTCCTTCACCACGGTCCGGTTTCCCGTCTTCACGCTGATCTTGGCACCCACTGCGCGGGAGTTGGGTTTGCCCGGCTGGCGCACGTCCACAGCCAGCCAGTTGCCGAGCTGTTTCGGTTCTTCTGCCGTGCCCTGTCCGGTATTGCGGAACAGGCTCACCGGTCCGGATCGGTTGACGACAACCAGATCCACCAGTCCGTCGGCGTTGAAATCCGCCAGACCCGCACCGCGTCCGCGCCGGTTCAGCGCAATCCCGGCGGTGTCGCCGGTTTCCACAAAGCGGCCGTCCCATTGGCCGAGCAAGAGATTGTCCGGGTCATAGGCCGCGAAGTCGGGCATGGCTTCCACGTTGCCCTTGGCAATGAAGAGGTCCCAGAGCCCGTCATTGTTGACGTCCTGAAATTCGGAATGCCATCCGGTTGACGGTTTCAGGTCTTCCCCTGCATAGGGCCGGTGCGCGGTAACGCCGAGGTCGAAGGCAATGTCCTGATAGACCGGCACGGTCTCGTCCGCTTCCGGGTCGAGCTTCTGCAGCTTGGTGTCGCCCATGCTGGTGAGCGCATATTCGGGAAAACCGTCCACATCCAGGTCGATGGACGCAATGCCCATGCCCCAGATCTTCAGGTGTTGCCAGCCATCGGACTTGCGATAGGGGCGAGGTGGCCTGCCGGGCGCAACGGCCCAGAGCTGCTCCTCGCCACCGCGGTAATATTGCCGGTCGTTCGAGATCCTGAGCGCCGGTTCGCCGGAGCGGTTCCAGTCGGTGAACAGCATCGACAAGCTGCAATATCCCGGCGACAGGCGCGTTGCTTCCGCGTAGAGCGGGCTGCCGTCCTCCGTCTTTTCCGGCCGGAACAGGAAGTTGTCGTGACAGGTGCCCCAGGGCGAGCCGGGAGCAGAGCGATCGACATAATTGCCGAATGCAAGCGTTGGATAATCGAGCCCTGGTTCGTAGGTGGCGGAAAAGGAGGTGCTCCATTCACGGCCGCCGTCGAAGCCAAGGGCCCGGTTGGCGACCTCGAAGGTACAGGCGCCCTTGCCTTCCAGGATCAGGTTTTCACCCAGGCGCAGCACGACGAGATCCAGGATGTCGTCGTTGTTGATGTCGAGTGGATAGGCGCCGAGCACGCCGGTGGCCTGTTTCTCGTTGAGGCCGGTTTCCACCGCGGTGAATTTCAGCGGTCCTGCCACACGGCTTTCGTTGCGAAAAAGCTGCGCCGGGTTCTTGCCGCCGGCAAAGAACAGATCCGGCTTGCGGTCGCCATCGCAATCGAAGATCGCGGTGCCGCCACCAACGAAGAATTCCCATGCACCGTCATAGGAATGTTCGATGCCCGCAGCCGAAGCCTCTTCCACAAACGAAGGGACGGGCGCAACGGATGTCTGACGGGTGTCGTCTGACAGGGCCGGGGCCGCAAGGGTTGCGCTCAACAGCGCACCGGACACGGAAAGGCTGAAAGGCTTCATTCCGCGATCTCCAGGCTGCGCAGGAAGGCGATGATCGTCTGCTGCTCGGTTTCCGTCAGACCTGCATAGGCCTTGCGGCTGTCGGAAGCAGCGCCGCCATGGGCCAGAATCGCCTCTTCCAGCGTCGTGATATCGCCCCGGTGCCCATAGGGCGCCGTGCTGCCGATGCCCCATAGCTCGGACGTGATGAAAACGTCGCGCGCAACGAAGCGTTGGGCCAGCAGTTCATTGCCGAAGGTGTCGTTGGCGGCATCGGCAATCGTGTGGCGCTTCAGGTCGCCGTAAAGGGGAACCAGCACCCGGCCCTTGTCATCGCGCGGCAGGGCCTTCACCCAGTCCAGCGTGCCGAGGTCAAGTTCGAGCGGCGCCTTCACATCGCTCTGGCGCAGGGTACCGGCGGTGTCGAACGGGCCGGGATCCTGAAAGATGAGGCTTTCGAGCGGCAATTCGGGAATGTGGCATGAGCTGCAGCCGATGGTGCCGAAAAGCGCTTCTCCCTTTGCCGCCGCCTGCTGCCAGACATCCGGCAGATCCTGTTTTCGGGTGGGCGCGGGAAGGGTTGCCTGGAAAGCGACCAGCGCCGAGATCTGGCCCGGCGAAATTTCGCCCGTATGGCCGTCACCGTCGAAGTCGTCCGATCCTGTCCACTCGGCGCCGAACCGCTCGACCGCCTGTATGCCATGATGATCGTTGGTGGCGTTCACGCTGAACTGACGAAGCGAGGCAAAGACACCCTTCTGGCTGAAAGGCCGCAAGGTCAGGTCGTCGTCGATACCCTCGAGACGGGAAACGTCCAGTGTCCCGTCAGGAAAGGCGGTCAACTTGCCGAAGGAGACCCCCTTTGTTTCCAGGCTGACGGTTTCTTCCTGACCGCTTTTCCGCACCCTGGCCAGCAGATCCGTCCGCTGGCTGCGCAGGTCCGTGGTCATTTCCCGGGCAAGCAATTCGATCAGCCCGGCTCCCTGAAGCGCGACCGTGTTGCGCTCGTTGGAAAACTGGGGATCCGTGGTGTCGAAGTCGGCGCTTTCGAAACCTTCGGAAACGAACACGTTTGCTGTGAACGCACCGGAACCACCGATCACAGGCTCATTGTGGCAGGAAGAGCAGGAATTGGCGTCCATTCCAGCAAGACGCTGGAACGCCTGCGGTGCCTTGCGGCGCACTTTTGTCGGCACGATAGCCCGTGTCGCGTCCGGCCGACCTGCGCCATCCAGTGTGGTGAATTTGGCCTTGAACAGCTCTTCTCCAAGCGGCTGCAGCACGGTGATCGCATCTTCGCCCGATTGCGCCAGGGCGTCGATATCGAGGTCTTCCTTGATGGCCCGTTCGCTCCAGGGTGCGGGATCGGCAAGTGCTGATGCAGGCAGGGTGATGCCGAGGACGAGAGCAGAGACTGCGAGCCGGGATTTGCCTGTCATGCCGTCGCCTCCTTGCGGTCGAGCCGGGCTATGCGACCCGAGGGCGGAGTTGCGTTGCCGAGAAAATCCTTGTCGAGACGTTCCATCGACTGGGCGATCAGGCCGCTGCGAATGAAGTCCTCATTCCACGGCATCACGTCCAGGGAGAAATTGTTCCTGAGATCGGAAACGAGAGCCTCTTCCAGCCCTTCCCACATGCCTTTTTCCATGAAGGAGAAGGCACGCATCGCAGCGCCGGTCAGCACCACGCGCTTGGGGTCGATCATCGCAATCACCCGGGCAAGACCATAGCCCAGAACCCGGCCTGCCTCGTGAAACGCGTTGCAGGCGTCCTTGTCTCCGGAGCCGGCCAGTTCGATCAACCGGGCAAGGCCGCTGACGCCCGCCTTGATGGTGCCCGGATCGGTGTTCTCCGGCAGATGCGAGGCAGCCCGCACCAGCGCGTAATCGGAAAGATACGCCTCAAGGCAGCCCTTCTTGCCGCATCGGCAGAGCGCCCCGCCGGGCAGATGGTTGGCATGGCCGAACTCGGCGGCCGTGCCGCTTGCTCCCGAAAACAGCCGGTTGTCGAGGTAAAGCCCCATGCCGACACCGTAATCGAGCATGATCACGGCAAATGTCCCGCTGTACTTGTTCGGGTCCGACCAGTGCAGCGCCTCGGTGATCATGTTGGTGTCGTTGGAAATGTAGCAATCCGCCCCGAAGGCTTCGTGCAATGGACCGACGACAGGGATCTTGCGCCCGGCAAAGGCGGGGCTCCAGGCAACGACGCCGGTTTCCGTTTCAACGACACCCTGTGCGGCAACGCCGATTTCCCGAACCCGTGAGGGGCCGATGCCGGCCTCGTCGAGGAACTGCCTGATCGCAGTGATCAGGGTTTCGGGAAAGCTGTCGGCATCTTCGGTGGCGCTGTCAAAATGGCTGCGCCTGTCGCACACCACCTCGCCGGCGAAATTCACCAGCGACAGGTCGATGTTGTTGACCGAAAGACGGACGCCGACCGTATAGACCGCGTCCGGCTTGAGCTTCAAAAGGGTGCGTGGCCGTCCACGCGCCTGGGGTGTTTTGGGCTCCTCGCTCTCCAGGCTCAGGATCAATCCCTGGTCCAGAAGATCGGAGGTGATGGCCGTCACCGTCGCGGGGCTCAGCCGTGTCATCTGGCCGAGATCTATCCGCGCCATAGGGCCGTTCCGGCGCAGGGCCTGTAGAACAATACTTCTGTTTTGCCGCCGGATCTGATCCCGGTCCGCCTTGCGTGTCATGCTCGCTCAGCTCTTCCCAAGGTGTTTCCTCTGTCCCGGGTTTCTCCCGGTTTTCCTGCTTCTCACCGGGTGTGTCAAACCCCGCGGAACAGTGTTTTGCAAAACCATGTTGACAGGAGCAGCGCTTTCCTGCAACTTTTTTTCGGGCACCAAAAAAAATAACAATAAGGCTGTCCTTTCTGAAGGCGCCTCGAAAAGGCGCTTCGACACTGACGCATTTCAGGCACATCCGTCCGACGTGGGATGCGCCAACTGGAGGAAACATCGCAATGCGTAAAATCACCACTTTGCTGGCGGGAGCTCTGCTGTCCGCGACCGCACTGAACCTGGCCCACGCAGAAGACGTCATTGTCGGCGTGAGCTGGTCCAACTTCCAGGAAGAACGCTGGAAGACAGACGAAGCCGCCATCAAGGGCGCCCTTGAGGCAGCCGGCGCGACTTACATTTCCGCCGACGCGCAGAGCTCGTCCGCAAAACAGCTTTCCGACGTTGAGGCACTGATCGCACAAGGCGCGACCGCCCTCATCATCCTGGCGCAGGATTCCCAGGCAATCGGCCCGGCCGTGCAGGCTGCTGCCGACGAAGGCATCCCGGTTGTCGGCTACGACCGCCTGATCGATGATCCGCGCGCCTTCTACCTGACCTTCGACAACGTCGAAGTTGGCCGCATGCAGGCTCGCGCCGTTCTGGCTGCCGCGCCGAAGGGCAACTACGTCATGATCAAGGGCTCCCCGACCGACCCGAACGCGGACTTCCTCCGCGGTGGTCAGCAGGAAGTCCTGCAGTCCGCAATCGATGCGGGTGACATCACGATCGTTGGCGAAGCCTACACCGACGGCTGGCTGCCGGCGAACGCACAGCGCAACATGGAACAGATCCTGACCGCCAACGACAACAAGGTCGACGCGGTTGTTGCTTCCAACGACGGTACGGCCGGCGGTGTTGTGGCCGCTCTGACCGCACAGGGCATGGACGGCATTCCGGTGTCCGGTCAGGACGGCGACCATGCCGCTCTGAACCGTGTTGCAAAGGGCACGCAGACGGTTTCCGTCTGGAAGGACGCTCGCGAACTTGGCAAGGCCGCCGGTGAAATCGCCGTCAGCCTGGCCAGTGGCACCGAGATGGGCGGCGTCGATGGCGCAGCTGCCTGGACGTCTCCGTCCGGCACCGAGCTGACCGCCAAGTTCCTGGCACCGCTTCCGGTCACCAAGGACAACCTGACCGCGGTCGTCGATGCAGGCTGGATCTCCAAGGATGATCTGTGCCAGGGCGTCGAGAACGGCCCGGCTCCCTGTAACTAATAACACTACGCTTAATGTGCGGCCCCGGTTACTGTTAACCGGGGCCGTAACAACAGGGACAGCTGCTGCGAAAGCCGCTCCCCGGGATGGGCCACCCGATGCGTAAGCGTAATGGTCTCCAAGCAGGAGTAACCTCTATGTCTGACACCGCACTGTCAGGGCCCAAAAGCCCGACAGCACGAAACTTGTTTGCCGCATTGCAGCTGGACACACGGCTTCTCGGCATGATCGGGGCGTTCATCGTCCTGTGCCTGGTGTTCAATGTGATTACGGATGGCCGGTTCCTGACGCCGCGCAACATCTTCAACCTGACGATCCAGACCGTGTCCGTTGCCATCATGGCCACCGGTATGGTGTTCGTTATCGTCACCCGCCACATCGATCTGTCCGTCGGCTCCGTTCTGGCGACCGTTGCGGCGGTCATGGCGGTTGTCCAGACGGATGTCCTGCCGCCGCTGCTCGGCCTCGGCAATCCGGCTATCTGGATCCTGGCCATTTTGGCCGGTGTGGTTGTTGGTGTGCTGATCGGTGCCTTCCAGGGCTGGATGGTCGGTTATCTCGGCATTCCGGCCTTCATCGTGACGCTTGGTGGCCTCCTGGTCTGGCGCAACGTTGCCTGGTTCATCACCTCCGGTCAGACCATCGGCCCGCTCGATGAAACCTTCACCATGATCGGCGGTATCGGCGGCACCATGGGCGAAACGGGATCGTGGATCTTCGGCGTTCTGGCCGTCGCCGTTGCGCTGTGGATGCAGGTCTCCTCGCGCCGCCGCAAGGCTGCGCATGGGTTCCCGGTCAAACCCGGCTGGGCGGAAGTCACCATGGGTGTCATCACGACCGGGGCAATTCTCGGGTTCGTCTGGGTGCTGAATGCCTATGACATTCCCACCGCCCGTCTTGAGCGGATCTTCGAGGCCCGGGGCGAAACCATGCCGGAAGGCCTGGTCATGGGCTACGGCATTCCCTACTCGGTGCTGCTCCTGATCGTGGTTACCGTCGTCATGACCATCGTCGCGCGCCGCACCCGTCTCGGACGCTACATCTTCGCAACCGGCGGGAATCCGGATGCCGCGGAGCTCTCCGGCATCAACACCAGGTTTCTGACCGTCAAGGTGTTTGCCATCATGGGCGGCCTCAGCGCGCTCGCAGCCGCCGTCGCGGCCGCACGCCTCGGCTTTTCGACCAACGACATCGGCACGCTGGACGAACTCAGGGTCATCGCCGCGGCAGTGATCGGCGGCACCGCGCTTGCCGGCGGTGTCGGCACGATCTACGGCGCCATCCTGGGCGCGCTGATCATGCAGTCATTGCAGTCGGGCATGGCCATGGTCGGCGTCGACGCCCCGCTGCAGAATATCGTCGTGGGCACCGTGCTCGTCATCGCCGTCCTCGTCGACATCATCTATCGCAAGCGCACGGGAGACTGAGACATGGACGCGCCTCTCGTAGAAATGAAAGACATGTGCATCTCCTTCGGCGGGGTGCAGGCCGTGGATCATGTCTCTGTCGATCTTTATCCGGGTGAAGTCGTGGGTCTGCTTGGCCACAACGGTGCCGGCAAGTCGACCCTGATCAAGATCCTTTCCGGTGCCTACAAGGCCGACAGCGGCGAAATCCGCATCAACGGCAAGGAAGTGCACATTCACTCGCCGCGCGACGCGCGGGCGCAGAACATCGAGACCATCTACCAGACGCTTGCTCTGGCGGATAATCTCGATGCCGCGTCCAACCTGTTCCTCGGCCGTGAACTGACCTCGCCGCTCGGCTTTGTCGACGACGATGCCATGGAAGCGGAAACCCGCAAGATCATGGGCCGGCTCAACCCGAACTTCAAAAAGTTCCATGCGCCGGTGAAAGCCCTGTCGGGCGGTCAGCGCCAGTCGGTGGCCATTGCCCGCGCGGTCTATTTCAACGCCAAGATCCTGATCATGGACGAACCGACCGCCGCGCTTGGCGTGCATGAAACGCAGATGGTGGCTGAACTCATCCAGGAACTGAAGAAACAGGGCCTTGGCATCTTCCTGATCAGCCACGACATCCACGACGTTTTCCAGCTTTGCGACCGTATCGCGGTCATGAAGAACGGTCAGCTAGTCGGCACCGCCCGCACGACCGACGTCACTGATGACGACGTGCTCGGCATGATCATTCTGGGTAAATGCCCGGAAGGGGCGATCCCGGGTCCAGGTGCTCTTGTGGACGATACAGTGGTCGGATAAACCGACAGGACCCGCGGGCTCTTGCCCGCGGGACTTCCTCATGGTTTGAACAGTTGGCCTGGCCCTGTTCGGACGGTGTGGACCCTCATGCCGACACCCGGTCACGGGCCATCGGCATTCTTTTTGATTGTTTTTGAGGAACGCACCTCATGTATATCGGCCTCGATATCGGTACCAGTTCGGTCAAAGCCATTCTTCTTGGTGAGGACCAGTCCCTGATCGCATCGGCAACCGCGGAGTTGACGGTCCAGCGTCCCCATCCGGGCTGGTCGGAACAGGACCCGGACAGCTGGTGGCGGGCTTGCGAAACCGTTCTGGACGCGCTCAAGGCGGAAGCGCCGAAGGCCATGGCCGCGGTGCGTGGCATCGGCTTGTCCGGCCATATGCACGGCGCCACGCTTCTGGATGCCACCGGTAAGCCGCTGCGCCCCTGCATCCTGTGGAACGACGGCAGGTCGGGCAAGCAATGCTCGGAACTGGAAACGGCCGAACCGAAATTCCTGACGCTCGGCGGCAACCGGGTGATGCCGGGCTTCACTGCGCCGAAGCTGCAGTGGGTGCGCGAGAACGAGCCGGAAATCTTCGCCAGAACCACCATGGTTCTGCTGCCCAAGGACTATGTCCGTTTCAAGCTGACGGGCGAGTACGTCGGCGAAATGTCCGATGCTGCCGGAACGCTCTGGCTGGATGTCGCCAGACGCGACTGGAGCGACGCGCTTCTGGCCGCCACGGGCCTCACCCGTGAGAACATGCCGCGCCTTGTCGAAGGCTCCGAAAGCTCGGGCACACTCAAGGCGGATCTTTGTGGCCGCTGGGGTTTCGACGCCGCTCCGGTGGTGGCCGGCGGCGGCGGCGACAATGCCGCATCTGCCTGCGGTGTCGGTGCGGTCGATCCAGGCTCGGCCTTTGTCTCGCTCGGGACCTCCGGCGTGCTGTTCGTGACCAACGACCGCTTCTCGCCCAACGTCGACAGCGCGGTTCACGCCTTCTGCCATGCCGTGCCGGACACCTGGCACCAGATGGGGGTGATCCTTTCGGCAACCGACAGCCTCAACTGGCTCGCAAAGGTACTGAAGCGCAATCCGGGTGAACTCACCGGTCTGGTTGGCAATTTGGAAGGGCCTTCGCCCGTTTCCTTCATGCCTTATCTCGGCGGCGAACGGACGCCGCACAACGACGTCGACATCCGCGCCGGCTTCTTCGGCATTTCCCACGGAACCGACGATGCCGAACTCTGCCACGCGGTACTCGACGGTGTCGCCTTTGCGCTGAAGGACTGCCTGGAAGCGCTCAGCGTTGCCGGCACCGGTATCGAACGCGTTCTGGCGGTCGGCGGCGGGTCTCGCTCGACGGTCTGGCTGGAGATCATCGCCAGCCTGCTCAATGTTCCGGTCGACGTTCCGGTGGATGGCGACTTCGGCGGCTCGCTTGGCGCGGCCAGGCTCGGTCAGGCCGCCGCGCTCGGTAGCACCGAGGGCATTTTCACCAAGCCCGCCCTCAAGGCCAGCATCGATCCGGTGCCGGCCCTCACACAAAGATATGCCGAAGGCTACGAGCGCTGGCGCAAGCTTTATCCGGCGCTCAAACAAGCCGGCTTTTAGGAAACATATTCAAGGAGATGACAACATGAGCACTGGGTTCTTCGGCGATCTTCAGCCGATCCAATACACCGGGCCGGCAAGCACCGAGCCGCTGAGCTATCGTCACTACAACAAGGACGAGGTCGTCCTCGGCAAACGCATGGAAGACCATCTGCGTCTTGCCGTGTGTTACTGGCACAGCTTCTGCTGGCCGGGGTCTGATCCGTTCGGCGGCGAAACCTTCAACCGATCCTGGATGGCGGCTGGCGGCGATCCGATGGAACAGGCCAAACTGAAGGCAGACGTTGCCTTCGAGATGTTCCAGATCCTGGGCATGCCGTTCTTCACCTTCCATGACCGCGACGTTGCGCCGGAAGGCCGGACGCTTGCCGAAAGCAATGCCAATGTGAACGCGATTGCCGACATCTTCGAAAAGAAGATGGCCGACACCGGCATCAAGCTCCTTTGGGGCACGGCCAACATGTTCTCCAACCGCCGCTTCATGGGCGGTGCGGCCACAAATCCGGATCCGGACGTCTTCGCCTATGCCGCCGCACAGGTGAAGAACGCAATGGACGTCACCTATCGCCTCGGTGGTGAGAACTATGTGCTCTGGGGTGGCCGCGAAGGTTACGAGACCCTGCTCAACACCAACATCAAACAGGAGCTGGACCAGTTCGGCCGCTTCCTCAACATGGTGGTCGAGTACAAGCACAAGATCGGCTTCAAGGGCACGATCCTGATCGAGCCGAAGCCGCAGGAGCCGTCCAAGCACCAGTACGACTACGACGTCGCCACCGTCTATGGCTTCCTGAAGGCCTATGGGCTGGAAAACGACGTCAAGATGAACATCGAGCAGGGCCACGCCATTCTGGCCGGTCACTCGTTCGAGCACGAACTGCACATGGCCCGTTCGCTCGGCATCTTCGGGTCCGTCGACATGAACCGCAACGACTATCAGTGCGGCTGGGATACCGACCACTTCGGCATGAACGTGCCGGAACTGGCGCTCGCCTACTACGAGATCCTGATGGCGGGCGGCTTCACCACCGGCGGCACTAACTTCGACGCCAAGCTGCGTCGCCAGTCACTCGACCCGGTCGATCTGATCCAGGCGCACGTCGGCTCAGCCGACGCGATTGCCCGCGGTCTGAAGGCCGCGGCAGCCATGATCGAGGACGGCCGACTGAAGGGCTTCGTTGATGACCGTTATGCCGGCTGGCAGAAGCCGGAAAACGCCGACATCCTCAAGGGTGGTTCCTCGCTCGAGACATTGGCCGAGCGCGTCCACAAGGCCGACCTGGAACCGCAGCCGAAATCCGGCAAGCAGGAATACCTGGAAAGCCTGGTCAACCTGTTCGTCTGAGGACCGCCTGCACACAAGAACGGAGGTCACGGGCACCGTGACCTCCTTAATTCGACTGACCGCTTGGTTGGCAGACTGCCTCAGCTGCGCATTTCCGATGAAGTCCCTTGTTTCGCGTCCTTGTTGCGCCTGCAGCGTTCGGAGCAATGGCGCACCTCTTCCCAGTCACGGGCCCATTTTCGACGCCAGGTGAAGGGGCGTCCGCAAGTGGCACAGAGCTTTACCGGCAGATCCTCTTTCTTGCGCATTTTCATGAATTTGGCCCGAAAAGGTCTGCCTGGTCGGGTTTGATCCGCGGTTTCCTGCCGCGCCGGGCTTTCTCCTGGCCGCGCATTGCAATCCCGCTTTTCCGGCTGCCGTGTTTCGATTGGATATCTGCCGCTGCCCCGCGGAATGCTTGTCCCTTCCGTACAGCCCAGACCTTGTCCCGCGCCTCGCGCGCCGCCTCGAGATAATCGACGACCGGGAAGGGATAGCATTTGCCCAGAACCTTGCCTGCGTTATCTGCCTTCCAGGGTTCGTGAACATGCGCGGTCGCAATGTCCTTCAGCTCCGGCACCCACCGTCTAACGAACAGACCCTCCGGGTCCTGATCGAGACCCTGCTTCACCGGATTGTAGATCCGGATGGTGTTGATCCCGGTGGTTCCCGATTGCATCTGCACCTGCGGCCAGTGAATGCCGGGTTCATAATCGGTGAATAGCCGCGCCAGATGCAGGCCCGGTGCTCGCCAGTCCAGCCACAGATGATAGCTGGCAACTGCCATCAGCATTGCCCGCATTCGAAAATTCATCCATCCGGTGGCCGCGAGTGCTCGCATGCAGGCATCGACAAAGGGCAGGCCCGTCTCCCCTTTCTGCCAGGCTTCAAGCCGTTCTCGGTCAGGCTGGGCCGGTCGAAGCCCCTCGTAGGCGGGGTGCAGGTTGCGGAACTCCAGAGAGGGTTCGTCTTCAAGCTTCTGCATGAAATGGCAGTGCCAGTGAAGGCGGCCCGAAAAGGACCGCATGGCTGCCTGCCACGTGCTGCGGCCGGGAAACTCCGAACCCTTCAGATCACGCTGGCGGCTCCAGGTCGCCTGGGTTACCTCGCGCAGCGACAACGAACCGAATGCCAGATATGGCGAAAGACGGGAGCAGGCATCGAAGGCCTTCACCGGCGTCGCCATGGCAGCCCGATAAGGCTTGCCGCGCTGAAACAGGAAGCTGTGCAGAGTTGACTGTGCAGGGGACCGCCCGCCGCGCTGCCGGTTCGGGCAATGGTCGTTGGGCAAACCCAGTTCCGATGCTGCTGGAGGCTTGCCGAGATCGATACCGGGATTGCTTTCGGCAAGCGGCGACAAGCGGGGTGGATCGACAGGCGCTTCTGCCATGAAGCGGTCCCAATGCGCGGCCCAGCCGTCCCGTGTTTGAAGGCGTCGAATTACGCCGGTTTGCCGGCACTCCGTCCAGGGAATTCCCTGAGCCCTGCACCAGGCGGCAACACGCTTGTCCCGGGCAAACGTCCAGTCGTTTCCCGTCTCTTCATGTGACCAGAGCCCGGCAACTCCGTTTGATCGCAAGAAGGCACCGAGAACCTCGGTAACCTCGCCCGTGCGGATGACCAGCGGCTGGCCAACTGCTGCCAGGTCTCGTCTCAATTCGGAAAGGCATTCCAGCAAAAACGCATAGTGGCGTCCGGCCATGTCGGGCTGTTGCCAGAGGTCGGGTTCGATGACGTAGAGCGGCAGTACCGGACCGTGAAGGCTTGCCCGTTTGAGCGCTGCATTGTCCTCAATCCTCAGGTCCTTCTTGAACCAGACGATCTGGATGGTTTTCGTCACGACATTCTGTTCCCGTCCAGGAAGGCGTTCTTCCTTGATACGCGTGAACAGGGCGTTGGATTTGTGCCGGAAGCGTTTGTCAGAACCGGTTGAAGATCTGTGCGCCGTCCGGGTCTGACAGGTTGTGCAGGCGGTGTGCAGCATGGCGGGCGAAACGATGGGTTACCGATTTCCGGGTCGCTGCCGCCAGCTTGTGTTCCGGTGCTTCGCGCAGGATCTCCGCCCCGAAGCCGTCGGAAACAATCAGCCCGGCCTCCTCGGGAAAGATCTCCAGCGGGACGTCCGGATGCGTTGCGAAATAGAGCCGGTCGCAATGAAGGCGGTAGTCCGGCCACTTGGTATCCGCCCGGAAATCGGCAATCGAGGATTTGACCTCGACTATCCAGAGCTCATGTTTCGGCCCAAGCGCCAGGAGGTCCGCCCGCCGGGCGGAGGCAAGGGTAACTTCCGGCAGGCAGGCGAAATCGAGTTGTCGCAACAGCCGCGCGGCCCCGCGCCAGACCTTCAGTGCGGTTTCCGACTGACGTCCGTCCTTGAGCGGGTCATCCAGCTGAATCCGCCCCGCTAGTGGCTGATGATCGGGTTCCATGCGCATTTTGTTCCACATTTGTTCGTTTTTTGCAAGTTTTGCCGTTGGCGACATTGACCTTTCCTGCCAACTTGCGCGATGTTTCGGCGCATCGGATAATCCGGTTGGATCTTGTCACTCCGGGAGGGGGTAGCGGTTGAACGGTTTCACACGAAATGCCTTGTTGGGCGTTGCACTGGCGTTTGCGTGCGGGCCTGCGCTTGCAGGCAAGGGAGACCTGATGTTCCAGGTGCCGAAATCCGCACCCCTTCTGCAAGGGCGGGCACTGGATCTGCGTTTTGCGGATTTCGCGCAAGGCATATGGGTGCGGGAACTGCAGGATTGTCCGGCTCCACGGATCGACCGAAGCGCACCCGGCTCGACGCTGGCCATCTACCGCGGCCTTCTGGAAACCCCGGGGCGTATCTGCCAGGTCTATGGAGCTGAAAAGAGCGGCAAGATGACCCAGCGTGCGGCCATCAATTGCCTGCTGACGGATGGCGGCGAGGCGATCGAACTGGTCACCGTTCAGCCCCGTGGCACCGAAGGGCTCATGGTTCAGGAAGGCGAGAAGCCGCCGGTCCATTTCCGCTTCTGCGAGAAGATCGTGCCGATCCTCCAGTCGTCAAACAGCAACTGATGCCTTTTTGTTGGTTGGTTTGAGGGCGAGCGGCTCTCTGCCTCAAGCGCCTGACAGCAAAAAATGCCTCATCCTGAGGAGCGGTGGATCAGACAGAAATGCGGTAACAACCAGTTCGACCCTCTCACAGCAAAATAGCCAGAGCCGGATCAGATCTCCGGCCCGCTCCACAGGTTCGACTTCGCGGTCTTCTTCGGCGTGCGGCTTTCCGAGATATGCGCCGTCAGCGGGTCGAGCGTGCACAGGGCGTCATACTGGCTGAGGAACACCTGCCCGCTCAAATGTTTCAGGAAATCGGTCCGCTTCAGTCGGTCCATCACCGGTCCCTTCACCTCCGAAAGGTGGAAGGAAACACCGGAATCCGACAGGCGGTGGTTGATTTCCTCAAGGCTCTCCAGGGCACTGGCGTCGATCTCGTTCACGGCCGGGCACATCAGCACCACGTGTTCGATATCGGGCTTTTCGGCCACCAGTGCATAGATCCGGTCTTCCAGAAACCGCGAATTGGCAAAGAACAGGCTTTCATCGACCCGTAGCGTCAGCACCCGGTCACCCGTCACCACGGCGTGCCGGTCTACATTGCGGAAGTGCTCGGTTCCCGGCACGACACCGACAATTGCCATATGTGGCCGGCTGCTGCGGTAGAGATAAAGCGCGATCGACAGGGCAACGCCGGTCACTACGCCCGGCTCGACACCGAAGAACAGGGTGATCAGGATCGTCGCGGCCATGGCTGCGAAATCGCTCTTGGAATAGGCGAAGGTCCGCTTGATCGCGCCGAGATCGACGAGCGACAGCACGGCAACGATGATGGTGGCGGCCAGAGTTGCCTGTGGCAGATGCGTCAGCAGCGGGGTCAGGAACAAGGTGGCCAGCGCAATGCCGACGGCGGTGAAGGCACCAGCCGCCGGGGTCGCTGCCCCGGCATCGAAATTGACGACCGAGCGGGCGAACCCGCCGGTGACCGGATAGCCACCGGAAATGGCGGAGGCAATGTTGGAGGCGCCGAGGCCGATCAGCTCCTGATCCGGCTCGATCCGCTGACGCTTCTTGGCTGCCAGCGTCTGCGCAACGGAAACGGATTCCACAAAACCGATGACCGAAATCAGCAGCGCGGGACCGGCAAGCGCCAGCCACAACTCGCTGTCGAAGGCTGGCAGATGCGGCACCGGCAGGCCGGAGGGAATGTCGCCGACAACACGCACGCCTTTCTCGCCGAGTTGAAAGACGGCGGACAGGATCGTGGTCACCGCTACGGCTGCCACCGGCCCGGCCTTGGTCAGGATATCGGCAAAAAACGGTTTCATTCCCATACCAAGCAGCAGCTTTTTCAGGCCTTTGCGCACCCAGAAGAGGAAAGCCGTGGCCGATACGCCGATTGCGAAGGTGATCCAGTTGATCTCGCCAAGGTGCTGCAGGATGGAGCCGAGGATTTCGTAAAGCGTATGCCCGTTCGCCTTGACGCCGAGGATGTGCTTGAGCTGGCTGGACGCAATCAGCAGGCCCGACGCGGTGATGAAGCCGGAAATCACCGGATGGCTCAGGAGGTTCGCCAGGAAGCCGAGCCGGAACAGACCCATGGCGATCAGCATCAGGCCGGACAGGAAAGCGAGAATGATGGCGGCACCCAGATATTCCGGGGTGCCCTGCCTGGCCAGTTCGCCAACGGCGGAAGCCGTCATCAGCGAGACCACGGCAACCGGCCCGACGGCCAGCGCACGGCTGGTGCCGAACAGGGCGTAGGCGACAAGCGGCAGGATGGATGCATAAAGGCCGACTTCGGGCGGCAGACCAGCCAGAAGCGCATAAGCAAGAGACTGCGGGATCAGCATGATCGTCACGATCACCGCCGCAACGAGATCGTTTGTCGCCGTTTCCCTGTCATAGCTTTTGCCCCAGTCGAGAATGGGCAGATAGCGCTTTAGGCGGATCATTTTTCTTGGCCTTTGTCGGGGCTGGTAAAAACTCGAGCCGGGAAACCGGCTCGAGTTGCAGGTTGGTACGATGGGCCGGTTTTCCGGGCTTGTTATGCTGCCGATACTTTTTCCGGCTTGGCCAGCCATTCCTTGCCGCGCAACATGGCACGCCAGTAAATGGGAGGCAGGATTCGCTCCTTCAGGAGCCATGCGGTGCGCGTTGGCTTGGTCCCGTCCACCAGCCAACGCGGGAAGCTCGGCAACAGCGTTCCACCGTAGCCGAACTCGGCCAGGACGATCTTGCCACGTTCAACGGTGAGCGGGCAGGAGCCGTAGCCGTCATATTGGGCCGTCGCGCTGTGCCCTGCGATATCGGAAACGATGTTTTCCGCGACCACCGGAGCCTGTTTGCGCGCAGCCGCGGCCGTCTTGGCATTCGGCGCATTCATCACATCGCCGAGCGACCAGATGTTGTCGAAGGTCTTGTGGCGCAGCGTGGACTGGTCGACATCGACCCAGCCGGCGGCATCTGCCAGCGGCGAGACGCGAATGAAATCGGGTGCTGTCTGCGGGGGCGTCACATGCATCATGTCGAACTCGACTTCCACCTGGCGTGGATCCTTTTCCGGTTCCTTCACCTCGAAGACGGCCTTTTTGCCAGGCCCGTCGACGGCAACCAGATTGTGGAAGAAGTTCAGGCCGGCATCGTATCGCTTCACGTAGTCCATCAGCGCAGGCACATAGTCCTTCACGCCGAACAGCACGCCGCCGGCATTCATGAACTGGATGTCGATCTTGTCCAGAGTGCCGGACTTCAGCCAGTGGTCTGCCGAAAGATACATGGCCTTTTGCGGCGCACCGGCGCATTTGATCGGCATGGGCGGCTGGGTGAACAGCGCCCGCCCTGCCTTCATGGTCTGCACCAGGTGCCAGGTGTAGGGAGCCATGTCGTATCGATAGTTGGACGTCACGCCATTCTTGCCGAGCGTGTCAACAAGGCCTTCGACCTTGTGCCAGTCGAGCTTCAGGCCCGGGCAGACCACCAGCCGCCCGTATTTGACCACTCGGCAGCCGTCCAGAACGACGGCATTGTCCTTTGGTTCGAAGGCGGCGACAGCCGACTTGATCCAGTGAACGCCCTTCGGAATGAGGGAGCCCATGGTCTTGGCGGTGTCCGAGGCCTCGAAGATACCGCCGCCGACCATCGTCCAGCCGGGCTGGTAGTAGTGAACGTCTGCTGGGTCGATGATGGCGATTTCCAGGTCCGACTTGCGGGAAAGCAGACTGGAAGCCACCGAGATGCCGGCCGCGCCACCGCCCACGATGACGACGTCGAAACGCGCATCCTCGGCAGTTTCGGTCGGTGTGCGGCCGCCGTTGGCGATGCGCCGCACCACGCCAGCCATGTCGTAGCCGGCGGCCTTGGTTTTGGAGAGGATGTCGGAGAGCGGCAGCTTTTCGGCCTGGGACAACGACCAGAGCGTTGCCGAGCGCGTACCGGTCCGGCAATAGGCCAGGATCGGTTTCGGCAGGCTTTCCATCAACCGCCCGAATTCTTCGGCATCCGTATCGCCCACCTTGCCGGCAACGATGGGCAGATACCGCGCTTCCATACCGAGCTTGCCGGCAGCCGCTTCGATTTCCTCGAACGAGGGCTGGTCGGCACCTTCCCCGTCGGGGCGATTGCAGATCACCGAGCGAAAGCCCTGTTGTGCAAAGTCGGCCATGTCCTCGGGTTTTACCTGGGGAGCTACCGATATCTGGGAATTGATTGCTTTCATGGGTCCTGTCCGCCTCCTCCCGGCGATGAAGTCTCGACCGATTTTCTGCAGACGCCCGCCTCGCGTGGATACACGGGGATCAGCCGCCTGCTTCGGTTCTGCTAGAGGGGCCGTTCAATGGCCTCGATCAGAGGCCGTTGACCGGCACTTTCAGGAAGGTCTTGCCGCTTTCATCCGCGGGCGGCAGCTTGCCGGCGCGCATGTTTACCTGCAGCGAGGGGATGATCAGCTTCGGCATGTCGAGCTGGGCATCGCGTTCCGTGCGGAACTTGACGAATTCTTCTTTCGTCTTGCCGCCACCGACGTGGATGTTGTGTTCCTTCTCGGCACCCACCGTGGTCTCCCACTGGATGTCGCGGCCGTTCGGGCCATAGTCGTGGCACATGAACAGGCGCATGTCGTCCGGCAGGGCCAGCACCTTCTGGATGCTGTCGTAAAGCGTTGCCGCATCACCGCCCGGGAAATCGGCACGGGCCGAGCCACCATCCGGCATGAACAGCGTATCGCCGACGAAGGCGGCATCGCCCATCACATGCACCATGCACGCCGGAGTGTGGCCGGGCGTATACATGGCAAAGGCGGTCAGCTCGCCGATCTGATAGACGTCCCCGTCACGGAACAGGCGGTCGAACTGGCTGCCGTCGCGCTGGAACTCCGTGCCTTCGTTGAACACCTTGCCGAAGGTTTCCTGGACGACGGTGATCTTGTCGCCGATGCCCAGCTTGCCACCCAGTTTCTGCTGGATATACGGCGCTGCCGACAGGTGATCGGCATGAACATGTGTCTCGATCAGCCATTCCAGCTTAAGATCCTTCTCGCGGATATAGGCGATGATCTGATCGGCATGGTCATAGGTGATGCGGCCGGCGGCGTAGTCGATATCCATCACGCTGTCGATAACGGCGCAGGCGTTGGAAGCCGGGTCCTTGACCACGTAGCTGATCGTGTTGGTGGCCGGATCGAAAAAGGGTGTGACGTCAGGTTTGACACCCATGTCGACCGGATAGTTTGAGTTGCTCATAACAATCTCCCGTTTGTTTTTGCCGGCCGAGCCGGGTCAGGCTTTTGCGGGTTGCTGGCGATGGCCGAGGGCGATCATCCATCTTGCGGTCAAGATGCCGGCAACGATAGCACCGGCGGTCAGCAGAGGCTCCATGCCCAGACCCAGCACCGGAACGAGACCACCCGGACAGAAACCGCTCAGGCCCCAGCCGATGCCGAAAACTGCGGAGCCGCCGATCAGTTTGGCGTCGAGATCGGTTCTCGAAGGCAGGTTGAAGCCCTGTGCAAGCAGCGGCGTGTTCATCCGGAAGACCAGACGATAGCCGATGGCCGTGACAAGCAGCGCACCACCCATCACGAAGGCAAGGCTCGGGTCCCAGGTGCCAGCCACATCGAAGAAGTTCAGAACCTTGGCAGGGTCGCCCATGCCCGAGATCAGGATGCCGCAGCCGAAGAGGAGGCCAATGGCAAAAGCGGAAAGAAGTTTCATGCCGTTATCCTCCAAAGACGTGGCGGGTCAGGTAGACGGTCACACCCGCGGTTGCCATGAACGTGACGGTTGCCACGATGGACCGTGCCGACAGGCGCGAGATGCCGCAAACACCATGGCCGCTCGTGCAGCCGGAACCATAGGTCGTGCCGATACCGGTCAGAAAACCGCCGACCACCAGCAGCAGCGGGGAGGACGGCACGGTGATTTCCGGCAGCTGCCCGGTTACGCCAAGCATGATCAGCGGGCTGGCGACCATGCCGGCCAGAAAGGCGGCGCGCCAGGCCCAGTCCTGGTTGAACTGCGTGGTCAGAAAGCCGCTGGCAATGCCGTTGATGCCGGCAATGCGCCCGAGCACGGCCATCAGGGCAACCGTGGCAACGCCGATCAGCGTTCCACCCAGGAAACTCATAAGGGGTGTAAAGTCAGTCATGATGTGCCCTTGATTACGATATATTCAAATATATGAATATACGAAAAAAGTATCAAGGGGTAATTTTCGATTGCGCTTCCGGGACCGGGGAGCTGACACGCGAAAAACAAACTCGGCCATTGGTGCCTAACCCGCTGGAATAATGGTGTCTTTTGGCGTAAAGCGAAGCCTTGATCCGAATATGTCTCGCAAGAGAATGGCGGCCCATTAGGACATTTTTGGGACCGCGTTGTGTGGAGGCTCAACAGATCAACCGTCTCTAAACCAGCGCAAGGGGCTGGTCCGGAACGTGTTGCAGGCACCAGATCCGAACTGCTGCGATGGCGAGATTACTGAGCCTGCGGTGCAGCCACGGGCGTATCTTTTGCGGGAACCCCGGACGCAGCCGGAGGTACCGGACCATAGCTGAAGCCAAGCACGACTTCCGTCCCGTCCGCTCGCTTTCGCGTTATCGCGCCAGGCAGCAGATGGGCCGGATTGTCGGTCGGGTCCGGAGTTTCGATATCCGTTTTTGGACCGGAAAACTCGCCCATCGGGCGCAGGATATCCTCATGTACCACGCTGCCGAGGTAAAGCGGATGCAGGCTGCCCGCTTGCAGGATGGCATAGCGGCTCGGCCAGAGCCGAAGCACCCAGCGTCCGCTTTTGTCTGCGTCGGCGGAATGATCCTTGCGGATGAGAACGAGAGACGGTTGGCGACCGTTCTGGCTTCGAGGCAGGATCGGCAGGGAATCCGGCGGTGTCTTGCCTTCCACGAACCCGCCTGCACTCGAGAGGGACCATTTCGGCGGTTTCTGCCAGCCATCGGCTTCTGCAGCCTGGGCAAAGCGGTCCAGGGACCCGGTGTACTGGATCACCAGCGGTTCCTCGGTATCGCCATTCAGTTCGATCCGCTCAGCAGGCAATGCCCGCCAACCGCCTGCAAGCCAGCCCGTTGCTGTCAGCGCTTCGGTGTTGGTGCGCGGCTCATAGATCTGAAGTGCCTTGTCATAGGTACCTGAAAGGTGCCAGGTGCCGAAGATGCCGAGTGTAGCAACGACGATGACGGCAAGTGTCGTCCGGCCGATCTTCTCGTTGTGGATCGGGCCGAACACGAAGGCGAAGGCGGAAACCATACCAATGCCGAACAACAGTCCGGCCAGGACGTCCGACATCCAGTGGGCGCCAAGGTAGACACGCGAAAAGCCGATGGTAATGACCAGTGTCGCGGTGATGGTGAAAATGCTGGCCTTGGCCCAACGGCTGAGATCGTGGGCGATCAACACGGCGCAAATGCCGTAGAGCACTGCGTTCAGCGTCGCATGGCCACTGGGGAAACTGTAGGCGTCGGCACCCGCATAAAGTTCGATCGGCCGCGAGCGATGCAGCATCAGCTTGAACAGGGGCACGAACATGGCAGTGCCGGCCATCGCGATGACGAAGCCGATGCCGCGCCGCCAGGCTTTCCTCAGGAACAGATAGGCGGCGACCGCAACGGTGACGGCGGTAACGACGATCCCGTCGCCGAGCGATGTCACGAACACCATGATCCGGTCGCCGACCGGCGTGCGCAGGCTGTCGAACAGGTTCAGGATGGCAAGGTCGGCCCGCACCATCGGTTCGCCGGGGGCGATTTCTCCGACAATCCAGAAGAAGGCCGGCAAGGAGATCAGCAGGATCAGCGCGGAGGCCAGCATGCCTGCCGAGCGTGGATGCGCGGGGTCGAAATTGCGTGCGATCCATTGGGATACCCGGTCCTGACGCTTGGCGAAGCGTTTGAAGATGGCCGCATGGGTGTTGGGAAACAGCGGCAGGACAATCAGGATCAGCCAGCGGCCGAGCATCACCGCCAGGAAGACGATGACCAGAAGAGCGCCGAGCACCAGGGCCAGCCGTCCGCTGATCTGGCCGATGGCATCAAGTGCGGAACCTGCAATGATACCGGGGGCAATATGCACGATCGTCCAGGCGAATGCGGAGGTGACGTTGACCACCGAAAAGCGGGTGAAATTCATGCCGGCCATGCCGGCGATGCCTGGAACCACCGATTTTACACCAGGCACGAAGCGGCCGATGAAGACGCTCTTGCCGCCGTGTTTCTTGAAGAAATTCTCGCCGCTTTCCACAATGTCCGCATATTTGTTCAGCGGCCACATGGTCTTGATCTTGTCCTTGAAGGTGTAGCCGATCCAGTAGGAAATCGCATCGCCTGCGGTCGCTCCCAGGGTCGTCCAGATGAACAGTGGCACGGGATCCAGCTTGCCGAGCCCGACAAGCGTTCCGGCGCCAACCAGCACCACCGTCGTCGGCACGAAAAGGCCGATCAGGAACAGCGCTTCGCCCATGGCGGCCAGAAAACAGATCAGACCTGCCAGAGACGGGTTTTCCGCGATGAAGGTCAGAACAGGATCAAGAAATTCGGTCACGGGGTCGGTCGTGTTGGTCGAGAAAAGTGAAAAACTGTCAAATGCCGGGTGCCTTCAAAGACGTGAAGCAAACGGTTACCGCTTCATATAGTTGCGCCTTCTTCCATCCGATAGCGAAAAATTGAAATCTCCTGCCATTCGGGAACATTGAAGCAAGAGATGGTTTTTTAAGTGCGGGTGTTTCAAGATGCAGCCAGTGCGTCTTTTCTTTTGAGGTCTTCATGTTTGAATCCGCCCGCCTGCCGCAGAACATGGACAAGAAAACCTTCAAGAAACTGGAGCCGCAGTTGCGCGAGGCGCTGCTGGCGGCCCAACTGCCCGTTGTCGAGAAACAGCCGTTCTCGACGATGATCCTGGTTGATGGCCTGGATGGCGCGGGCAAGGGCGAAGCGGTTGCTCGGCTCTATGGCTGGATGGATGCGCGCCATCTAGTCTGCAACGCCTATGGCGAATTGATGGACGAGGCCCGGCTACGCCCGCCGCTGTGGCGCTACTGGCGCGATCTGCCGCCCAAGGGCGAGACGGCCATCGTGTTCGGGAGCTGGTATCAGACCGTTCTGCGGGACTGGATCTACAAGAAGATCGACGAGGACGCGTTCGACAAGGCCCTGACCCGGATCCGCCGGTTTGAGGAAATGCTCGCCAACGAGGATGTGCTGATCCTGAAATTCTGGTTCTACCTGCCCAAGAAGGAACAGGAAGAACGGCTGAAGCACATCGAGAAAAAACATGCCGCGCGCCATGTGCTGGCCGACTGGGCAGCGTTGAAGCACCACAAGAAGGCGAGTGAGGCCGGCGAAAAGATCATTCTGGAAACCAGCAAGGGCTACGCGCCCTGGTTTGTCATCCCCTCGCAGGATCCCGAGTACCGCGATGCCGCGCTGGCACAAACGGTTGCCAATGCCATGAAGCTGAAACTGGAGGACGGCGAACCGCATTCGATTGCCGCACCTCCCGTGGTCGGCGGGCTGAAGCGCGAAACAGCGGTCGACACCATCGACCTGACGGAAAAGCTGGAGAAGTCGGAATACGAAGAGCTTCGCGACAAGTACCAGAAGCAACTGTCCGATCTGTCGGACATGAAGTCCCTGTCCAAGACGGGTGTTGTTCTGGTGTTTCAGGGCAATGATGCCGCCGGCAAGGGCGGTGCGATACGCAGGGTGATCCGTCCGCTCGATCCGCGCATCTACAAGGTTCACCCGATCTCGGCACCGACCGACGAGGAAAAGGCCCGCCCCTATCTGTGGCGCTTCTGGCGGCGCGTGCCGGCCAAGGGACATTTCGCCATCTTCGACCGGTCCTGGTACGAACGCGTGCTGGTGGAGCGTGTCGAAGGCTACGCCGGACACGACGACTGGCTGCGCGCCTACAATGAAATCAACGAGTTCGAGCAGGAACTCACGGACTTTGGCTACATTGTCTGCAAATTCTGGCTCGCCATTTCCGAGGACGAGCAGCTGCGCAGGTTCAAGGCGCGCGAGGACACGGCCTACAAGCAGCACAAGATCACGGATGACGACTGGCGCAATCGCCTGAAATGGGACCAATACGCCATCGCGGCCGGCGACATGATCGATCGCACATCAACCCACTACGCCCCCTGGACGCTGGTCTCCTCCGAAGACAAGCGCCATGCCCGGATCAAGGTTCTGAAAACGATCTGCGACCGGCTGGAGGAGAAGCTTTAGGAAGAAAAAGACTTCAAAACGACCCTCATCCTGAGGAGGACCGGTCAGGTCCGTCTCGAAGGATGGGCCGCTTGTACCGGATTATGCTGCCATCCTTCGAGACAGCGCTACTCGCTTCCTCAGGATGAGGACCGTATTGCTGAAGGGACAGGCGAAAATGCTGCTCAGCAAGCATCGCCAGGCATTTGAACCCGTGTGGAAGGCGGTCGATCGCGCTCAAAATTCCGACATTTTCCAGGACGCGTGCCACCGTTCTCAGAGAGCCCCAGCCAGGTAATCCATCGCCGCCTGCACTCCGCCCCGCCCATGGGGAATGCTCAGTTTCTGGAAGCCGAGTTCGATGGCTGACAACGTGCCGAGCAGCATGACGGCGTTGACGTGGCCCATGTGGGCAATGCGGATGCCCTTGCCGGACAATTCACCGATCGTTCCACCGATGGTGACGCCGCAGACTTCCTTGGTGAAGGTCCTCAGTGCCGCCACGTCGCCTTCGTTGAACCGCACAACGGTGACGGAGTTCGAGCGGGCATGCGCGTCGGTGATGTTGAAGTCGACCGCGCCCTTTTCCGCCCAGACCGCAACGGCCCGCCTGGTTGCCTCACCCAGAAGGGCATGCCTGTGCCAGGTCTTCTCCAGCCCTTCCTCGAAAATGAGATCGAGGGCCTTGTGAAAGGCGAACAGAAGGTGCTCGGGCGGGGTTCCGCAGTATTTCTGGTAGTGCTCCGGTCCTTGCCGGAAAGTCCAGTCGGTGTAGTTGGTCCGCAGCTCCGCCGTTTCATGTGCCTTGTCGGCTTTCGGGCCGGCGGCAACAAAGGAGAGGCCTGGCGGGCACATCAGACCCTTCTGCGATCCCGTCAGCGCCACATCGACACCCCAGGCGTCCATCTCGAACGGCATGCAGCCTAGCGAGGCAATGGTGTCGACCATGAACAGGGCAGGGTGTGAAGCTGCGTCGATCGCCTTGCGCAAGGCGGCAATATCATTCCAGACCCCGGAGGCCGTATCGACCTGAACCACCAGGATGGCCTTGATCTCGTGGGCGGTATCCTGTTTCAGCCGTTCTTGCAGGTGAGCAGGGTCGACCCCCTTGTCCCAGGCACCCGGCAGAACCTCGATATCGAGGTCCAGCACGTTGGCAGCTTCTCCCCAGCCAAGGGCAAAGCGGCCGGACTCCAGCACGAGCACCTTGTCGCCACGCTTCAGCGTGTTGCACAGGGCGGCATCCCAGGCTCCATGACCGTTGGCTGCGTAGATGTAGGTCTTGCCTTCGGTCCGGAACAGACGCTGCAAACCGTGCAGGCAGAACCCGGTCGTTTCCAGCAACGGGCCTTCATAAATGTCCACTGCCGGCCGGTGCATGGCCCGCAGGACTTCCTCCGGCACATTGGTCGGTCCTGGAATCATCAGAAATTCTTTGCCATTGCGAAGCGTCATGGCCGGGTCCTCGTTTGAAGGCAGATCCTGAACGGAAGGGGATGGGACGGCCTTGGCCGCCGAAAGATGTGTTGCTGTGAAAATTGCCCGCCTGCAGGCATCCGTCAAGACGCCAGTTGGTCAGCTCGCCGGATTAACATGCGCGATACGATTGTTTGTGCGACCGCGAAATAGTGTGGGAAAGAGAGCTTCGGACCGGAAACGGCTTTCACCCAGAAGCGGTGCAGGCAATAAGGGTTGGCAAGCTGCTGGAAACAATGATCTATTCGACCATGCCTTGTCGCGGGTGTGGTTACGTGTCTTCTGGTTGTAAAGAAAATGTCTTGTTTCCGTTAAGTAAATTCTCCAAGTTAGAGGCCGTTTGGTCTCGTCGTTTAGGCGTTGCAGCATGATCCTGGTTGAAGAAGGACAAAGCCCGCTGATTGTCTGCCTGCCCCATTCGGGCACGGAGATCCCGAACGCTGTCGAAAAAAGGCTGAACGCCACGGGCCGTCTTCAGGCCGATCTCGCCTGGCGCCTGGAGCGCGTGTTCGACTTTCACGGAGAGTTGAGCGCGACAGTGCTGCGCTCCACCATTTCCCGCTACGTTGTCGATCTGGACCGCGATCCCAAGACACCTGTCAGCGCTGCGCAGGATCCGACGCGCGCCTTGTGTCCCGCCACCACGCTGGATGGCAAGCGCATCTATCAGGAAGGCGAAGAGCCTGGCCCGACCGAGATCGAACAACGCACGCTGCTTTTCTATACGCCCTTCCACAAGGCCCTACGCCGCCAGATCGACCGGCTTTTGCGAAGTCATCGCAAGGTGATCGTGCTCGATTGCCAGTCCATGCGCTCGAACATCAAGGGCGTTACCGAAAATGGACTGCCGCTGGTCAGTATCGGCACGGCGGGCGGAAAGTCGTGTGATCCGGACCTGCGCAATGTACTGGTCGGCTCGTTCAAGGGGCGGGAAGGGTATACGGTCAGCGTCGATGAGCAGACCCAGGGTGGTTTCATCACCCATACGTTCGGTCGACCGGACCGCGGCCTGCATGCGATGACGCTGCTGCTGGCACAACGCTCTTACCTGCGCCATGAGTCACCGCCTTTCGAGCCGGACAAGGTGCGAATGGCCCGTCTGACGGCCGTCCTGCAGGATGCAATGACCCGGCTGGTGGACTGGACGTCGGTGGGCGGTGCCTCATCTGGTCAGAACCAGGTTGAAAGCCTGCCCTTGCCGGTGGAAGAGCCTCTGGTGGAGACGATGGACGCTGAAGACAGCGGCAGCAACTCTGGCCCGGTTACCGACAATGCCGAAGCGTTGACGGAAGGCGCGGCAGAAATCCCGGACGATATTTCGGCGGAAACGCCTGACGCGGCACCGGAAAAGGCGGAGATCAGCCCCGCCAATCCATTGACCCTGCCCAAGGTATCCAGCGCCCAGACGAGCAAGGTCGAGGACGGACCTGTCACGCCCTTGCTGGTGGCCGAGTAAGCTTCAGACGGTCAGACCACGTTCTTTTCGATAATCGGTGTTCCGGCAGCCAGCCGGTCGAACGCCAGCGGCGAGAGATCCAGCGTCTGATAGCCACCTGTCACGACCAGTTCCGCAAGGCCGCGCCCAACCGCGGGTGACTGCTGCAGACCATGTCCTGAAAACCCGAGTGCCAGATAGAACCCGTCCAGCCCCTGCACTGCGCCGACAAAGGCGTTGTGGTCGAAGAGGTTCATGTCATAGCAGCCGGCCCAGGCGGCTCCCGGCCGGATTGCCTCGAAAGCGGGAACGCGCGTTGCCAGTGTCGGCCAGATATGTTCTTCGAAAAGGCCATAATCGACGTCGAAATCGTGGCAGTCCGGATCGCGATCTTCAGGCGGCGCCGAACCGCAGATGTAGCCGGTGCCTTCCGGGCGCGCGTAGGTGCCGTTCGGATCGATCAGCAGCGGAAAACGCTCCAGCTTGTCCTTGCATTCAAAGGTAAAGACGCAGCGCTTTTTGGAAACGATCGGAACGTCCATTCCGGCCTGACGGCAAAGCTCGGCTCCGCCGGATGCACCGGCGCAGTTGACGACGACAGGTGTCGACAGTCTCTCGCCCGTCGATAGCTCAACGCTCCAGCCGCCATTGCCGTCGGCTGCCACTCTGGCCTTTGCGGCAATGTAGTCGACATCCAGCGACCGGGCCTTCTTGCGGAAGGCCTGCATCAGGCCGTAGCCGTCGAACCAGCCTTCGCCTGTAACGCCATGGCAGCCTGCGGCAAGGTCGGAAACCTCCAGCCAGGGGAACTTCGCCTTGAGACCGTCCGGGTCAAGAAAAGCGATATCCGCGCCGAGCTGCTGCTGCAGGCGGTGATTTTCCTGAAGGATATTGAGCTTGTCGGGCGTTGCCAGGAACAGGTAGCCACCCTCGTGAAGGTCGATAGCGGGCCTGTCGCCGTTCACGTTGAGCGCTGCTCCGATCTCCCGCAGAAAGCGGATGCCGTAAAGCGAAATCTCGATGTTGATGGCGCTGGAGAACTGCTGGCGAATGGACGCTGCCGACCGCGCGGAGGCGCAGGTTTCATAGGCGGGATCCGCCTCGATAACGACGATGCGTCCGGAAAAATCGTCGCGCATGGCCAGGTGGCAGGCGACGGACGAGCCCATGACGGCTCCCCCTACGATGACGACATCCGCAGTCTGGTCCGCCATGGAGCCTCCTCAAGCGCTGTCAGGAAAAACAACGGGCCTGCTGACGCAAACCCTTTTCAAGAGAACCGAACGAGAGACGGGCGGCTTGGCCGCCCGCTTCAAATGTCATGACTTCAGGGTCTTAGAAGAACGCCTGCAGGCCGGTCTGCGCACGGCCGAGGATCAGCGCATGAATGTCATGCGTGCCTTCGTAGGTGTTGACCGTTTCCAGGTTCTGGGCGTGGCGCATGATGTGGTATTCTTCCTGGATGCCGTTGCCGCCGTGCATGTCACGAGACTGGCGCGCGATATCCAGGGCCTTGCCGCAGTTGTTGCGCTTGATCAGCGAGATCATTTCCGGCGCCACCTTGCCGGCGTCGAACAGCTGGCCGACACGCAGCGCTGCCTGCAGGCCGAGCGTGATTTCGGTCTGCATGTCCGCCAGCTTCTTCTGGAAGAGCTGGGTCTGAGCCAGCGGGCGACCGAACTGTTCGCGGTCGAGGCCATATTGACGGGCGCGGGTCCAGCAGTCTTCTGCAGCGCCCATTGCGCCCCAGGCAATGCCGTAGCGTGCGCGGTTGAGGCAGCCGAACGGGCCTTTCAGGCCGGAAACATTCGGCAACAGGGCATCTTCGCCCACTTCCACACCGTCCATGACGATTTCACCGGTGATGGAGGCACGCAGGGAAAGCTTGCCGCCGACCTTCGGTGCTGTGAGGCCCTTCATGCCCTTGTCGAGCACGAAGCCGCGGATGGCACCGTCGTGAGCTTCCGACTTCGCCCAGACGACGAAGACATCTGCGATCGGAGCGTTCGAGATCCACATCTTCGAGCCGGTCAGCTTGTAGCCGCCGTCGATTTTTTCCGCGCGGGTGCGCATGCCGGCCGGATCGGAACCTGCATCGGGCTCGGTGAGGCCGAAGCAGCCGACAAATTCGCCGCTCGCCAGTTTCGGAAGGTATTTCTGGCGCTGTTCTTCCGAGCCGTAGGCATAGATCGGGTACATGACCAGCGAGGACTGCACGCTCATCATGGAGCGATAGCCGCTGTCGACACGCTCGATCTCGCGGGCAACGACGCCGTAAGCGACATAGGATGCACCGGCGCAGCCGTAGTCTTCCGGCAGGGTGACGCCCAGAAGGCCGAGTTCACCCATTTCGTTGAAGATGCCCCGGTCGGTCTTTTCCTCGCGGTAGGCTTCAATGACGCGCGGCAGCAGCTTTTCCTGGGCAAATGCGCGAGCCGTATCCTGGATCAGCTGTTCGTCTTCCTTCAGCTGGTCGCGCAGGTGAAACGGGTCCTGCCAGTCGAAGGAGCCGCCACCGGCCGGTGAGGACTTAACATTCGCGGGTGCGTTCATGGTCGTGTCTCCCAGGCCGTGATCCGGCCAATGATGTGCGGCCGCTTGACGGCCAGGGTCATTCTATTTCCTCTAGTCTTGCCTCAAATCCGTTTGCGTAAAAGCGAAACCTCGTCCATCATTCATGACGAAATGGAATGAAGTAGGGGAATTTGCCATGCGGCGCGCCTTCGTCCCGCCGGCAGACACGCTGATCGCGTTCGAATGTGCCGCCCGGCATTTGAGCTTTACCCGCGCCGCGGAGGAACTGCACCTGACGCAGGGCGCAGTGTCCAAGCAGGTTCGCCAGCTGGAAGACAGGCTGGGCGTCGAGCTGTTTCGGCGGGTTCGCCAGCGCATTGTCCTGACCGACGCAGGCCGGATCTACCTTCACGATATCCGAGGAGCGCTGGAACAGATGACCGCGGCCACGCGGCAGGTGATGTCCTATGCCGGCAGTGCGGACGTTCTCAACCTCGCGGTTCTGCCGACCTTTGGCACCCGCTGGCTGGCACCGCGGATTGCCGATTTCGGGCGCCGCTATCCGGATGCTGGCCTCAATCTGAGTGTGCGCCTGCAGCCGTTCGATTTCGACGAGGAGCCGTTTGACGGCGCCATTCACCACGGCGACCCGGTCTGGGCGGGGGCGATCGCCGAACGGCTGTTCGACGAGGAAGTCATCCCCGTTGCCTCACGCGTCTTTCGCGATCGGCACCAGATCCGCACACCTGCCGATCTTGCCCGCGTGCCGCGCCTGCAGCTTGCAACACGCCCGCTTGCCTGGCGGCAGTGGTTTGAGCTTGCAGGCGTGGAAACAGATGCCGCCTTCCAAGGCGCGCGTTTCGAACAGTTCGTCATGATCTCCGAGGCCGCGATCCACCACGCTGGGGCCGCGCTGATCCCGCGTTTTTTCGTAGAGGCGGAATTGGCCTCAGGACGTCTCGTCCGGCTTTTCGACCTCTCCCTGTCACAGCAGACGGCGTATTATTTCGTTTATCCTGAGGGCCGGACGATGCGGCCGGTGGTGTCTGCATTCCGAAAATGGCTGATGGAGGAAGCCCGCACCGCACGGACGCGCCGGGAAACCATGCTGCCGGGCTGAAGCAGGCGTCAAGACAGTGCGTCCGGCACGACGGTTCCCTTGGTCCCGACTTTTTAGCGATCGGCAGAAATTGAAACCGGCGGGCACATGGCCCACTTTTCAGCGGAACGATTGCACCTTGCCGGCGTTTTGCTCAAAGGCACCATTCGGAGAGACCAGTCCCGCTTTCAAACTGCCATAGCCCGGCCCCGGGTTATGATCTGCTGCCATGCCTGATGGCAATTTTCCCTGCTCGTGTAGGAAAGCAGCAGGGACAAGGAGACGTAATTGGAAAAGCACCATCTGCGCCTGATCCTCAATGGCAAGTCCGCCGGCCGCGACGATGTCCGCAGTGCGGTAGAGGCCGTACGGTCCATGGGCCACAATGTCTCCGTTCGCGTGACCTATGAGGCCGGCGATGTCGAGAGACTGGTTCGCGATGCCCTGCGCGATCACGAGAGCGAGCGGATCGACACGCTTGTCAGCGGCGGAGGCGATGGCACCTTGAACGAGGTTCTGGATGCGGCCCTGCATGATTTGCCCGAAGGGGAAAAGCCTCCCTTTTCATTTGCGGTTCTACCTCTTGGAACGGCAAATGACTTTGCCAATCACATTGGCCTTGATCCGGCGGATATCACCTCCTGCCTGAGGTTTGCCGTGCGCGCATCCGCCAAACCGACCGACATTGGCGAGGTCAACGGCTGTGTGTTCATCAACATGGCAACTGGCGGCTTTGGTTCACAGGTGACATCACAGACCGACCCGAACCTGAAGCGCGTTCTTGGCGGGGCTGCCTATCTCTTCACAGGTCTGCAGCGGTTTTCGGAACTTTCGGCCTGCGAAGCACGTATCGAGGCGGACGATTTCTCCTGGGAGGGCTCGTTCCTGGCCCTCGCCGTGGGCAATGGCCGCCGCGCTGGCGGCGGCATTCGGCTGTGCCCCGATGCCAAGCTTGATGACGGCTTCCTCGATCTGACCATCGTTCCCTTCCCGCAGACGGGCAAGGTGATCGACCTTTTGTCGGTGCTGCTGGACAGCGGCGTTGACGACATCAACGGCGGCCCGATCCAGCGCAAGGTGCGCAATCTGAAAATCGAGACCCAGCAGCCCGTGCAGTTCAATCTGGACGGCGAGCCGATGAATGGACAGTCTTGGCAGATTGGGATAAGGCACCACCAGATCGACCTCAGGCGCTGACGGTCGCCGCGCCCGGCAGCAGGCTGAAACGACGTCTTTCCGTCAGCCGTGCAAGGTGCGGGAAGGCGCAGGGCACGGCTTTCAAGAGACGGACAGCATGGACGAATACCAGCTCAAGAATTTCCTCAAGTTCGCGCCTGCCAGGCTGGGGCTGGTGCCGAAAAAACACCTGCTCGTCCACATTCCCAAGAACGGCGGCATGTCGGTGCGCCATGCCAAGGCGCTGGAAGGCAATCTGGTTCTCGCCAACCGGCGCCGCCTGAAAAGCAAGGCTTATGCAAACGCGCTGATGACCTTCATGAAGGATCGCGGGCTTCATCCGGGCTACGAACATGCCCGGCTGCGGGATATCGACATTTCGGTGCGTGCTGGCACGGTGCCTTTTGCGGTCGTGCGCAATCCCTGGGCACGGACTTTTTCCAGATTCAAGTTCTACCTGCAGACAAGCGGATCCCACGAGGCGGAATTCGATCTGACAGTGAAGGGGTTCGAGGAATTTCTGGAGACACGCCACGAGTGGGGCAAGGTTGATTTTTTCTGGCACCGCGCCTCGCTCGGCTGGTACCCGCAAAGCGACTATGTGATCGACGAGAGGGGGCAGGTGGCGGTCAATATCCTGCGTCAGGAAAAACTGGGTCCGGAACTGGCAAGATATCTTGGGGCAGATGACACGCTCGAACAGCGCAACATCTCCCGCAATGCCCGTGCCGACCAGCGAAAATTCTACACCGACAGGAATATCGGGATCGTCGCCGACTGGTACAAAACCGAAATCGAACTGTTCGGCTTCGATTTCGATACGCCGGCAACACGGAACGTCTTTTTCAGCTGACCTCAAGTGCGACAGTATTTTGTGCGCTTGAAGATGCGCCTTACTCTGTCCGGCTCCAGACGCTGTTTCCATCGATAACTTCCTTGGTTATCCCAAGTGCATCGCGGTGTTCCCGGCCGATGTCGATCGCCACATAGTCTCGCCGCGCGCCGATGAACCTGTTCCTGAATTGTGCGGTAAAGGCATTCAGATCTGGGTTCATGTAGTTCAGCTGTTTTTCCGGATCGAGTGTCTCATCCATCAGCTCGGCACATCTTGCAGCGAAATCGCTGCGCAGGAAGGAGGGGCTGGTTCCGAAGATCGGCCGCTTCTTGTTGAGACCCTTGCCGAGATCCATTCCGAGGAATGTCCTGCGGCCGGGTTCATAATGATAGAAGTACCGGTAGCCCCAGTTCTTTTCCCGGGTCATCAGGCTGATCTGGCGAACGTCGCGTGTCATTGCCTTTCTGACTTCTTCGGGACGGACATCCCGGTTCAGCACCCAGTCGTCTTCCAGGTGGAAGCACCAGTCCGCAACCGGCTGTCGCCAGAGCCAGCGGATTGCTTTTGTAAAGTGAGGCTTGTCAGGCTTGCGGGTGACGACATTGGCAAAATGCTGTTTGCAGATCTCCTCGCAGGCATCAACCTCCACAGGCCCGCCTTCAAAGGGATCGATGTTGACGTAAAGCGTTCCGATCTCGAAATGCCTGAACAACCGCTGTGAAAAGCTTGCCAGAGTTTTCTCCAACAGCTCAGGCCTTGCCCCCGAAACGAGGAGTACGTCGATTTTCACTGCGTCTGTCATCAAACCTGTCTGCAAATGAAGCCGGAAGTGACCACCTTTAATCCACCCGTACTTGAAATCGCCTGAATGGGTCCGGCGGTTCGTTGCCGTCGCGGTTATGCCAAGCCATCAGCTCGAACGCCAGCGATCTTTGACCTGCGCGCTGCCATATCATTATGACTTTTGCTGTTGCCAGTGCATGTTCAACGCACTCGGAGGTCAGGGTTCTCTTTCTTTTGATTTTGGAACCGACTATAACGCCCGGATTATTCGGCGCACATTGGGGCGGTCAGACCACTGCGATTGCCCCACCGTTTGCGAACTCTGTCAAACACCAGCGCCGCGAAAATGAAACTCACGTCCGCATTGCTTCTTGAAGAAGCACTCACGGAACTGGATTGAGACAAAAGGGTACGATGCAAAAAACAGCTCTCATCACGGGGATCACTGGCCAGGACGGCGCCTATCTCGCAGAACTGCTGCTAGAGAAAGGCTATACGGTTCACGGCATCAAAAGACGGTCATCATCGTTCAACACAGGACGGATCGATCATCTCTATCAGGATCCGCACGACCGTGATGTGAAGCTGCACCTGCACTATGGTGACATGACGGATTCCACGAACCTCATCCGCATCATGCAGGAAACGCAGCCGGACGAAGTATATAACCTCGCCGCGCAGAGCCACGTTCAGGTATCCTTTGAGACCCCGGAATATACGGGAAACGCGGACGCCCTCGGTACTCTGCGCCTGCTCGAGGCCATCCGGCTTCTTGGATTGAGCGAGAAAACGCGCTTCTACCAGGCCTCCACGTCTGAGCTCTACGGAAAGGTTCAGGAAGTTCCGCAGTCGGAAACCACTCCTTTCTATCCAAGAAGCCCCTATGCCGCGGCAAAGCTCTACGCCTATTGGATCGTCGTCAACTACCGTGAAGCCTACGGCATGCACGCCAGCAACGGCATCCTCTTCAACCACGAAAGCCCGATCCGCGGCGAAACCTTCGTGACCCGCAAGATCACCCGGGCCGCCGCCGCGATCAAACTGGGCCTTCAGGACAAGCTCTACCTTGGTAACCTAGACGCCGAACGTGATTGGGGGCATGCAAAAGACTACGTCCGCGGCATGTGGCTGATGCTGCAGCAGGACAAGGCGGATGATTATGTTCTGGCGACTGGGGAAAAACACTCGGTTCGCGAATTTGTCGAGCAGGCCTTTGCTGAACTAGAGATCAATATTCGCTGGGAAGGACGCGGTGTCGACGAGCAAGGCTTCGACACGAAAACCGAAAAAGCGGTGGTCGCGGTCGATCGACGCTACTTTCGACCAACGGAAGTCGATCTGCTGCTCGGTAATCCAAAAAAAGCGAAAAAGGCACTTGGCTGGGCCCCTACGACACCATTTCGCGACATGATTAAGCAAATGGTTCGAAGCGATCTCAACTCCGTGTCGGAAGACTCGAAGAAAGGGTCTCAAGCGTCTTGGATAAAAACTGGTTGAGTACCATGGGTGGCACAGCGGAATCCGGACAAACGCTGCCGACTCCGTTTGCCCTAGCGGGTAAAAGTGTGTTCGTCGCAGGCCATACAGGGATGGTTGGTAGCGCGATCGTACGGCGCTTGAAGTCCGAAGGCTGTGAAATCGTGACGATTTCCAGCAGGGACTTGGATCTGCGCAGGCAGGCGGACGTCGAAAAATGGATGTCGCAGATCCGCCCGGAGGTGGTATTTCTGGCGGCGGCAAGGGTCGGCGGTATCCTAGCAAACAGTACTAGACCGGCCGAATTCCTGTTCGACAATTTGATGATTGAGGCCAACGTGATTCACTCGGCTTATCAGTGTTCAGTCGATAAGCTCGTGTTTCTTGGGTCTACGTGCATCTACCCCAAGATGGCGCCGCAACCGATCCGAGAAGACAGCCTTCTTTCGGGTCCACTAGAGCCGACAAATCAATGGTACGCGCTCGCGAAGATTTCGGGCATTAAGCTCTGTGAAGCATACCGTTTGCAATATGGCTGCGATTTCATTTCTGCACAGCCGACCAATCTCTATGGGCCAGGTGATAACTATGATCTTAAGTCAAGCCATGTGTTGCCAGCGCTTTTGCGAAAAGCGCATGAAGCCAAAACGACTGGCAAGGAAACTCTGGAGGTCTGGGGAGACGGTTCCCCTTTGCGGGAGTTCCTTCACGTAGATGATTTGGCGGACGCTGTTGTTTTTCTGGCCAAGTACTACTCTGACCCTTTGTCCGTGAATATCGGCACTGGGAAGGAAATCAGCATTAGGCGACTCGCAGAATTGATCTGTGAAGTTGTTGGTTTTAAAGGAGGGTTGTCATTTGATGAGAGCAAGCCAAACGGTACACCACGAAAACTGACAGATTCCTCGCGGCTAAATGAATTGGGTTGGAACAATGTACGGCCGCTAGCCGACGGCTTGCGCGAGACCTACCTGGATACCTTTGTTGAAGAAAATTTTGGTGTCCGAAAGTCATGAGTGCCGAGCAGCGTTATCCCAAGAGTTCAAAACTTCTAGTCGTTGAGCCGAAACTGATCAGAAACCGTGGCCATCATCACACTCAAATCGCCGCGCTAAAGGCTTTGTTTCCCGATCATCAATTGCACCTGATAGCTGGCGAAGGTTACGATGGATTTGTCGGAGAAGCCGCAGCCACGTTATCTGCGGCTGAGCTTGCGAAGGCGAAACTTCGATGGCGCTTCAGGCACGGTAGTCTGCGACAAAAAGTGGATGTGTTCTTGCGATCTGTCTTTCGGGGAAATATCGCGTTTTATCCGTCATCTCCCTTCGGACGTACAATTGAGCAAGTGTGCGAGCGATTTGAATTTAACGCGGATGACATGGTGATCGTTCCGTCCGCAAATCTGGACGCGTTGGAGTCGATTGCCGATTTAGTTTCAAAACTTGGCGAAGAATCGCCGCAGATTATTATGCGCTTTTTGGATCCGACTCTTGGCGACCCAAAGGGGCGCCGCCGAGTTCGGCGAATGAATGTGCTTCAAGAAGGGATCCGAACCTCTTCTAAAATTCGCTTGTTCAGCGAAACTTATGAACTTGCGGATTACATGAGGAATCAATTCGGCCTGTCTGTTACCAGTGGCTTTTACCTGACATGCAGCGTCAATCCACTGGAGCCAACTCCCAAAGCATTGGATCGATATGACACTTTTCGCGTAGGTTTCCTCGGTGCATCTCGACCAGGCAAGGGTTACGAGCGAGCAGAAGCTATAATACAAGAACTGTCTTCGATGCTTGCTGGATGCTGCCTGGGTCTGCCGGTTGAAATCTTGCTCCAAGGGGCGGACGAAGACTACGCCGATGGTGGCGTTTACGCCTTTGCAAAAAACTCTCCCTCAAAGGCTGAAAATCTGCGCATCACGTGCATTTCAAATCGCCTCGAGCCTGTGGATTTTGAAGAGTTGTTCCTGTCAACGGATGTGATCGTTTTACCTTACGATATAAGCATCTATGGGCTTCAGGGATCAGGCCTTGTTCAGGATGCTGTAGCCGCACAAAAGATCATCGTGCATTCGAAAGGCATTTCCATGCAAGATTTTCTCTCGCATGGAAATGCATGTGCTGTGGTTAGTAACCGCGAATTTTCAGAGGCTATCCTTGAAGTGGCAATAAACCAATCTAAGTACAAAAACGGGTGTATAACCGCCAAGAGTTATTTCAGAGATCTCTTGATTAATCATCCATTACTGTATTCAAGTTAGATTTATTTTATTTAACTCATGTTGGAATGGCTATCTGGGTAAATGTCTCCGCAACACGCTCAATATCCGTGCGCGTTAGATTGTGATGATTCGGCAAGTATATGCCGAAGTCATGGACTTTGTCGGCATTTGGTAGAGCCAATGCACCCTGCGTTTTTAGCCAAAAGGGATGGCGCGCGATGTTCCCACAGATGAGAGGGCGACACTCAATTGACGCTGCCTTGAGTACCTCAAAAACTTCCATTCGGTTCTTTACGAATGTTCCATATGCAAAAGAAGACAATATTTTGGTATTACTTGCTTGTGTAAAGTAACCATCTAGCAATTCTGAGTAATGCTCAAAGTTTCTGCTCCGAATTTTTGTTATCTCGTCGAGCTTCTTTAGTTGCGATCTTCCAATGAATGCCTGTAAGTCCGTCGATCTAAGATTGTAACCAGGATAATAAAACGTATATAAGTTCCGGAATTCATCGACCTGATACTGATATGTCAGAACATCTCGTCTTTCTGGGGACAAATCGCGAGACCAACCGTGTGATCTTAAAGACAGCATTACCTGATGTAGGTCGGAATCGTCCGTTACCACCATGCCGCCTTCAATCGTTGAAATGTGGTGCCCGTAATAAAAGGAAAATGAACCGGCCACCCCAATTGTACCGAGCTTCTTATCCTTGAATACACTACCAAGTGCCTCGCAGCTATCTTCCAGCAAAATAACATCATGGCGCTTACAGATAGCGAGGATTTCGTCCATATGATTAGCGTGTCCTAGGACATGACACAGCATTAGAGCAGATGGTTTTTCTTTCTCGCAAATCTCTTCCAGATGCAAAAGATCAAGCCCAAGATTAGCCGGGTCACAATCGCATAAGAACACTTCTAAGCCTAGTTGCAATAGTGGGGCGACGGTTGTAACCCAGCTAACAGACGCAGCGATGACTTTGTTATTTCTAAGCCGGCTTGCCTCTTTAAGCGCAGCGATCATTAAAAGATTGGACGAGGAACCTGAATTTGTGAATACCGCGTATTTGCTTCCTATCCAATCACTGAATTCCTGTTCAAAATCAACCGTTTGAGTTGATTTTGTCAGTCTGTTTCCTTCGAGTATCCAGTCGCATAGGGTGATGAGTTCTTGCCGAGAGATCGTGTCTTCAGCGAGCATGATCGATTTTATTGCGTCCGTCACCTTTGTATTAAGCCCTTCAGTTTCCGGATCTTTTTTAGGAGTTTGAGTTCTTTGTAATAGCGTTTAACTTCTTTGTACGCATCATTGATTTTAATTTTTTTTTCAGGGTCCGATTTGGCATCAATTGTAATCGATCGTGGATGTGCCTGAAATGTGGCAAGTGCATCTTTTACAAAACCCAACTTCTGATATCTCAAGAGAGATAGGAGTGTGACCAAACAATCGGGTCCGACGCCGTGATATTCGGCCTCGGACATTGGCAATCGCCCCTGGTAAAGGGCATCAATCAAAATCTGTTTCCGATAGACTGCGGCACCCGGAGAAATCAGAGAGGAGAGAATCTTTTTTTCAAGCATGCCAACGGGATACGATCCGGTTTCCGGCAGCCAGTCATCAAACTGAATGTCGATGACTTGTTTGGTGTTTTCCAGGACGATCCTCGCTGCGGAGAAGACGAATCCAGTTTCTGGATCAAATCGCTGTAGGCATTCTTCTATAAATGTCTCCTCAATCCAGTCGTCATCAAATTGAAGGTGCACGAATTCGGAACTTGCGTGCAGCACTCCTTCCAGCCAGCAAAAATGCGGACCGAAATCTCGTTCTCGCCGGACATAGGTGATGGCTTCCCCAAATGAACCTGCGACTTTGGGGGTATCATCGCTTGACCCGTGATCAACGACAATCACTTCGCATTCTACTGTCTGGTTCAGAGAGGTCTGAATGGCTTTCGGCAACAAATGAGCCCGATTATATGTCGGGATAACGATGGAAGCTTTGGCTTGTTTCATATCAGTCTTGCGCCGTGCCAGAACCCAAAATAGAAGTCAGCAGTGTTGTGTCAGCTACGAGGGTGTTTGACACCCCCTTGGGAACAATTTCAAGCTCCCGGTAGCTCAGTGATTGAACAAAATCGCGTATTTTCGTAGCCTTGCCGGAGGCAACGTTTATAATGCCTTCAGCGCGCTTTATGATCAATCGGGCGATCAACTCGGCTGCATCCTCGGCAGCAAGAAAGTCCCTAACGCTATTGGCCCCCATCAACTCAAACGGTTTGGTTAGATCCTCCTCACGCAAGCGTCGTTCTATGTTCGGGCGAAGGTAACTGCCAGTTTGCTCCGCGTCATGAATTGAAAAGAGCCTTCCAATGCACAATGGAATGTCGGTTGCAGAGCATACGTCACGTGCAAGAATTTCGCCCATGAGTTTAGTTCTGCCATAAACAGTATGCGGATCAGTTTTGCTGGTTTCGGATACAGGCTCTGAGCTTGGAGCGTAAACATGTGAGGTAGAGCATTGAAAAAAATATGGTTTCTGCTGGAATTCTATTAGTGCTTTTAGCACATTTAGTACGCCAAACGCATTGACGGTATACGCTTCTTCTGGATGACTTTGGACTTTTAACACTTCAACAACAGCTGCTAAGTTCACAACGAGATCTACCTGACCCAAGTCCTTTATAGTAGTGCTGATATCAGTATTGGAACGAATGTCACCTAAAAAAACCTGGCAAGTGACAGATGGCGAAAGCAAGTTCAGTTTTCGAACAAAATGTCTTCCAACTATCCCACGACCACCCAATAACAAAAGATTTGGCATTTGAATACGTTTGTATGTCTACAGAAGTTATTTTTTAACGGGATGAAAGATCGCTCGAGTACGATCCAACCTTACTAGATGGTGACTCGTTCATCGTCAACGATTTATGAGAAAATAGCGTTCCAGAAGATTGCTGGTAATTTAGGGTTTAACGTAATTTTGCATTGCTTGAGGTCATTTCTTTCTAAGTTGAATTATTAATAGCCTCTGAAGGCCCGCCTGTATCGCTTTCGCGATTTTCGCATGTATGTCCCCTACGTCCCTCTCACCAGTTTCTAATCGAGCCAAGGTGACTGGAAAGGTCAGTACGATCGAGTTTCTATTGAATATAGGAGGTCGCTAACTACAATTGTGCTCAGCCGATTTCGATTACTTGGCAAATCGCAGGAGGCTTGTGCTCGGGCAGATAGTCTATGGCATCAACCTGCCTTGGCGCTAGAGTTGCCGACGCTACTTGCTCGACTTTAGCAAAATATCCTGTACCATTTACAACGCCACAAGCTATCGTGGCGGGGCCGATAGTTGCAAACTGCACGAAAGTTTTGCTGTGTTTTCAATCTTCAAGCGTAGCCGGCGCCAGATAATGTCCAGCACGCAAAGATACTCTCTACGCAAAGCTTATCTATTGTTGTTGTCCATGAATACAAAACATATTGGCTCAAGCTAGGCTCGGTTTCAAACAAACCCTCTCGTGTGTGCTTTGTAGAACCGTGTTTAGTATGTTGGCCAAGCTAACTTTTTCAATTTTTTGGTGTGACGGGGCAATAAACAGCTGAAATGACCTGGTAGGCATCCAGGCCAAAAAGGTATCATGTATGTTCTCCATGATTTCCAATACAGTCATGTCTGGTCGCGCCACCGTTAGATAATCGATGTCATTACGATCAGCCTCAAGTGCGCCGCGCAGTGAACTGGACCTTTTTTGCGAGTTTGATGTATTCTTAGTGTCGATACCGTCCAATTGACGGGTCGCCTTCGTGCCTCAAACCCGCTCAACCGCAAGGCAACGAGATTTCCCATCTGTCACAAAGGTAATCATTTGCCTGTGTAATTTAGCTGAATTATTTCAATATTACGAGAATTAAGATCCAAGAGATGCAAAAATTCCTTACTTTCCAAGGAGAGTGATTTATTGTGACACGATATTGGGAGTTTCGTTTCAGAGAGTTTGGCTATGAATTGCTTGTTTCCCAAAAGCTCTGCCCATCAATAACTTGCTTGGTAATACCTTTTTTACTGCGGTGATCACGTCCAATATCGATCGCTACATGGTCTTTACGCGAACCAATAAAATGATTTCGGTACTGAGAAGTATATTCGCTAAGAGGCTCGTTAATTTTGTTGAGTTGTTTTTCAGGGTCGAGGCTTGGAGTCATTAACTGCGAGCATCTATTAGCAAATGTAGATTTGACAAATGATGGACTTGTCGTAAAAATGGGACGACTTTTATCAAGTCCACGCCCAATATCAATTCCGAATATTTTGCGTCTATTTGGCTTATAGTGATAGTTTGATCGAAACTTCCACATTTTCTCTTTCGTCATGAATGAAATCTGCATTACTTTGGATTTCATCGCAGAAAATATCTCATCTTTTTCGACTTTGCGGCTTAGGAGCCAGTCATCTTCAATGCTTAAGGCCCATTCAGTTTGAGGTTTGGACCAAAGCCATTGTACAGCCTTGGTAAATTGTGGCGATGTTGGCTTGTTTGCGTGTACTTTCTTAAAGTAATTCTTGCAAAGAATTTCGCACGCGTTAATCTGTTCGATGCCTCCTTCGAACGGATCTATATTTATGTAGCAGTCATTGATTTCGATATTGGAGAATAGATTTTTCTCAAAGCTATCCAATGTAGCCTTGAGTAGTTCTGGTCGTGCGCCAGAAACAATTAGAACATCAAAGGAATTCTTTTTATCTTGGCCGTCGAGTGTCATCTTTTGCCTTTTTAATTGCGCGGCTCAAAAAGTGTCGAGAGGTAATTTTGACAAATAGAGTCCTCAGACCACCGCTTTAGAATTTCTTCGGTTGCGCCTCTTACAAGACTTTCTCTTAATTTGCTGCTGCGAATTACCTCAGCAATAGACCCCACCAGCCCGTCGACATCCCCGCAGGGCGACAGCAGCCCGGTCTTGCCGTGGTCGATCAGCCAGCTTGGGCCGGGCGAGGCGGTTGCGACAACGGGCAGCCCGCCGGTCCAGCCTTCCAGGACAACGTTGCCGAGCGGTTCTTCGTCGGTCGGGCACAGCAGGATATCGGCAGCCTTCAGGAAAGGCGAGGGGTCGCGTTGCCAGCCGAGAAAGTGGACACGGTCCTGAACGCCGAGGTTTGATGCCAGGGCCTTCATGTCGGACATCAGCTCACCGTCGCCGATCAGCCAGGCATGAACGGTCTCCGGCAGGCCGGCGACCGTTTGAATGGCAAGGTCGAAGCGCTTGCGTTCGACGAAGCGGCCAAGGTGGATCAGCACCGTGGCGTCTTCGGGCGTGTTGTAGTCTGCCCGGTCGACCGGCTTCAGATCCGTGGGCAACGGATCGACAAAGTTGCTGATCACATGGGCACGTTCCGCAGGCCAGCCCATTTCGATGGCCTGGCGAATGATCTCCGGCGTGTTGCCGATCAAGTCCTCGACATTGCCATAGGTGTGAAAGCCGTCCGGCCAGTCGCCAAGGCGCAGGAAGGTGCGCATGCTGGGGCCGGGTTTCGGCATCCATTTGCTGGCCGGGCTCATCCAGCCCATGGTGGAACGCGCGCCGAATGCCTTGATCTGGCGGGCGATGTCCCAGCGGATGACATGGCGTTTCAGGTGCGAGCGGCTGAAGGTCATCTCGCGCACATCGCAGTGTCTGGCAAGGTCATCGCGCCAGGGCCGGTCTTTTCGGATGAAAGCGATCTGCTCCACGCCCCGCCGGGCAAGGGCGCCTGTCAGGCGCACGAAGAACCGTTCTGCCCCGCCATCAACGCCAAGATGAATGTGGGCGAGTTTTTTCGGCTGCATCTGCGTGTCAGTGACCATCGATCACATCGTAGTAGTTATGCGCCCGGCCCAGAAGTCCGCGCAGGTTGCCGGAGCCTTTCATGAGACGGATCAGACCATAGTAGAAGAGTTTCTCGCCACGCTTTCTGGCGAAGGGTTTCAGCACGAAACCGACGATTGTCGCCAAGAGGCCGAAGAACATGCGCCGCAGGCTTTTGGGAATGAAATGCAGGGCAGCTTTCAGCCGGCCTTCGCGCAGCACGATGTTGAACGCGCCGGAGGTTGCCGCCATGTGCATGCGGCTCAGCAGGCGGCCGGTGGTGACGCGTGAGGCCGGAATGTCCTCCTCGACGAAGGCATCATCCACCCAGATCATCTTTGCGCCCGCCGCGTGGGTGCGGCGGAAGAAGTCGATATCCTCGCTGCCGAAGGTCAGGCGTTCGTCGAACCGCAGGCCAAGACCGTTCCGCGCGATGATACGTCCGCTCAGCAACACGTTGTTGGTCGGTGCTTCGGTGATGATCGAGCCGGTCGGCCGCGGCTTCAGAAGCTGCGATTTCCACCAGTGCGGGGCCGGCTTTTCATAAATCCGGCGCACGGGGCCGTTGGCGACTTCGGCCTTGTGTTCCAGGCAGGCGGCCAGAAGTTTCTCGATCCAGTCCGGTTCCGCGCGTTCGTCGTCATCGATCAGCGCCACCCAGTCCGGGGCGTGTTCCAGTGCCGCGTCCAAGGCCGTGTTGCGGGCAAAGGGGATGCCCTTGCGTTTTTCATGATGGAAGAAAACCGGCAGAGACAGCCTCTTCTTCACGTCTTCTGCTGCAGCACCTGTGAAATGCGGCACGGGATCGTTTTCCACAACGACGATCGCCATCTGCGTGTTCGCGGGCGCGATCAGATTGTCGAGGCTATCCAGGCACGCCTGCAGCATTTTCGGCCGCTGCGCGGTGCAAACGGCAATGACCAGTTTCTGGGTCATGAAGGGGTCTCAACCATTCCTCTTGGGTTGGGCAGGGTTTGGCGCATGTGCCTGCCGCTGTCAAAGGGTTTCGGGAAAAGCCATCCGAGGAAATTGACCTTTCCAGCGCGTCAGCCGCGCGCTAGGCTTCTCCTTCAACCCTTTGAGGGACCGTATGAAGCGGCCGTGTTCTGGGAGGAAACACATGAAGGGAATGATGATGCACCGTCCGCTGAAAATCGCGGACCTCATCACCTTTGCAGCGGATACCTATCCGGCCGGTGAGATCGTGTCCGTGAGGACGGAAGGCGATATTCACCGCACCACCTACAAGGAAACCGCCGGCCGGATCGCCCGGCTGGCACATGGCCTGAAGGCACTCGGCATCACTGAAAGCGACCGGGTGGCGACACTTGCCTGGAATGGCTACCGCCATTTCGAGCTCTATTATGCAATTTCCGGCATCGGCGCCATCTGCCACACCATCAATCCGCGGCTTTCAGCGGAACAGATGATCTATATCGTCAATCACGCCCAGGACCGGGTGCTGTTCGTTGATCTCACCTTCGTGCCGATCGTTGAAAAACTTCGGCCGCATTTTCCGGCAGATCTGCGGATCGTCATCATGACGGATCGTGCGCATATGCCCGAAACGACACTGGAAGGTGTGCTCTGTTACGAGGAAATCCTTGACGGACAGCCGGGTGAAATCGACTGGCCGGATTTCGACGAGGACCAGGCCGCCGGGCTTTGTTACACTTCCGGCACGACAGGCAATCCGAAGGGCACGCTCTATTCGCATCGCTCCACGGTGCTGCATGCTTACGACATGTGTGTCACCATTCCCCGGGTCCTCAACGAGGGCTCGCGCATCCTGCCGGTGGTGCCGCTGTTTCACGTCAATGCCTGGGGCCTGCCTTATGGCGCGCCGCTTTCCGGTTCCAGCCTGATTTTTCCAGGCGGCGCACTGGACGGCAAAAGCCTGTTCGACCTGATGGACCGCGAAAAGGTCTTCTCCGCCTGGGGTGTGCCGACTGTCTGGATAGGTCTCATGAACGAGATCCGCCAGCGCGGCCGCATTCCCGAAGGCTTCGGCGATATCGTCGTTGGCGGATCGGCTGCCTCGCGCTCTCTGATCGAGGCCTTCGAAAAACAGGGCATCAATGTCTGCCATGCCTGGGGCATGACGGAAATGAGCCCGCTCGGCACCCAGTGCAACCTGCCGCCGGAGATGGCGGATCTGCCGTTCGACCAGCGCATCGACAGGAAGCAGAGCCAGGGGCGGCGGATCTTCGGTGTCGACATGAAGATCGTCGATGATGCCGGCAATCGCCTGCCGCATGACGGAACGACCCCGGGCCATCTCTATGTGCGCGGCAACACGATCACTTCCGGCTATTACGAGGATCCGGAAGCCTCGAAACCCGTGTTCGACAAGGAAGGCTGGTTCTGCACCGGCGATATCGCCGCCATCAGTCCTGAAGGCTTCCTGACGATTACGGACCGTTCCAAGGACCTCATCAAGTCGGGCGGCGAATGGATCAGCTCGCTCGATCTGGAAAACATCGTCATGTCTCATCCGGGCGTGGCGAATTGCGCGGTGATCGCGGTACCCGACGCCAAGTGGGACGAGCGTCCGCTGCTCATCGTTCAGCCGTCGGAGGAAGCGCAGCCGCAGAAGGAGGAGATCCTCTGCCATCTGGCGGAACGGGTCGCCAAGTGGCAGGTGCCGGATGACGTCGTCTTCGTCGATGCGTTGCCGATGACGGCAACGGGCAAGGTGTCGAAACTCACTTTAAGAAAACAGTTTCCGGAGGCACCGCATGACGCCTGATCACTTGTTCGGCCTTGGCGGCAAAACGGCACTGGTTACAGGTGGCGCGACCGGGGTCGGCCGAATGGCCGCCGAGGGGCTAATGGCCGCGGGTGCGCGGGTGATGATCGCCAGCCGCAAGTTGGAAGCCTGCCAGGCGGCTGCCGAAGAGCTGAACGCGCTCGGCTATTCGGGAAAGGCCGAAGGCTTTGCCGGGGACGTTGGAACGGAAGAAGGTGTTGCGGCGCTGGTGGGCGAAATCGGCAAGCGCACCGGCAGCCTGGAAATTCTGATGAACAATGCCGGCACAAGCTGGGGCCAGCCGCTTGGCGACTTTCCCTATCACGCCTGGGAACGGGTGATGCGGGTGAATGTCACCGGGTTGTTCCAGCTGACGCAAGGCCTTTTGCCGCTTCTGGAAGCTGGCGCGAGCGACGACGATCCTGCACGGGTCGTCAACGTCGGCTCGGTCATGGGGGAAACGGCCCATGGCGACAGGGCCTACAGCTATGCGGCATCCAAGGCTGCTGTTCATCATCTGACGCGGATCCTTGCCAAAGAGCTGGCGGCACGGCGCATCACAGTCAATGCGCTGGCCCCGGGACCTTTCGTCAGCAACATGACGGCCTTTGCAACGGCGGACGAGGATGTCCGCTCGCGTGTGGGAGCCCAGGTGCCACTCGGCCGTGTCGGCCGGCCGGAGGATATCGCAGCCGCCATGCAATATCTGTGCGGGCGAGGCGGGGCCTATATCACCGGCGCCATCCTGCCCATCAGCGGCGGCATCAATGTGGAAACCGGGCCAGACCTCTTCCAGGAGGCCTATTGAGTGAGCGCTGATACGCTGTCACGCACCCTTGCCGCAAGCGAGCTGGAAACGCTTGTCGGAACGGAGGTTGGCGTGTCTTCCTGGTACCTGATCGACCAGGCCAGGATAGACGCTTTTGCCGAGGTGACGCAGGACCACCAGTTCATCCATGTTGATCCTGAAAGGGCGGCGGAAACACCTTTCGAAGGTACGATCGCGCACGGGTTTCTGACGCTGTCGCTCCTCTCCGCGATGGGGGTTGAAGCCCAGCCGAAGATCAAGGGCGCAACGATGGGTATCAATTACGGTTTCGACAAGGTGCGTTTTCTTGCACCCGTAAAGGTGGGCAGCCGGGTCCGCGGGCGGTTTGTCCTCGCCCGTCTTTCAAGGCCGAAACCGCAAGAGGTTGATATCGTCTGGCAGTCGACGGTGGAGATCGAAAACGGCAAGCGGCCTGCGCTGGTCGCCGAATGGCTCAACAGGTTCTACCTGGAAGGAGAGGCGGACAAAACATGTTGAAGGCAAGATCCCTTCCCAAGGCTCTGCAGGGCTTGAGGCTTCCGGCTGTTGCGGCACCACTCTTTATCGTCTCCTGTCCTAAGCTGGTGATCGCCCAGTGCAAGGCCGGCATTGTCGGCAGTTTTCCGGCGCTCAACGCAAGGGACGAGCCTGGCGGTCCGGTAGTTCTGGAAGCCTGGCTGAAGGAGATCACCGAAGCGCTGGACCGGCACAACCAGGAAAATCCGGATCGGCCTGCCGCGCCTTTCGCGGTCAACCAGATCGTCCACCGGTCCAATGAGCGGCTGGAGCGGGATGTCGAAATCTGCACGCGATGGAAGGTGCCAGTCTGGATCACGTCCATGGGCGCGCGGGTCGAGGTGAACGAGGCGGCCCATTCCTGCGGCGGCATCGCCCTGCATGATGTCATCAACAACACCTACGCAAAAAAGGCCGTCGAAAAAGGCGCCGACGGGCTGATTGCGGTCGCGGCAGGGGCAGGTGGTCACGGTGGCCCGCAGTCGCCTTTCGCGCTGGTGCGCGAGATCCGGGAATGGTTCGACGGTCCGTTGCTTCTGGGCGGGGCCATCTCCACCGGCGAAGCGCTGCTGGCGGCCCGCGCTCTGGGCGCCGACCTCGGCTACGTTGGTTCGCCTTTCGTTGCGACGGAGGAAGCCAACGCGGACCGGACCTACAAGGACATGATGGTCGCAGGCGGGGCCGAGGACGTGCTGACGTCCTCGCTCTTTACCGGGCATCCGGCCAACTACCTGAAAGGCTCCATTCGCAAGGTCGGTCTCGACCCGGATCATTTGCCGGACGAGTGGGATGTCAGCGTCATGCCGGACGACAGCCCCAAGCCGAAGGCCTGGCGGGAAATCTGGGGCGCTGGCCAGGGCATCGGCGCGATCAAGTCCGTCGGGCCGGCAGCCGCCGTGGTCGAGCGCCTGGAAACCGAATACTGCGCCGCCATCGAGCGGCTGCGCGCCGATATCTGTTAGGGGGAAGTGATGGATCTTGGAATGACCGACCGGGTGCGGCCGCTGATCGAGCAGGTGCGCCAGATGGTGGAAACCGAAATCGCTCCTCTCGACCGGGAATATCACGAGGAAGTCGGCCGTCACCCGTCCGGTGACCGGTTCCGGATGACGGAGCGCCAGCTTGAAATTCTGAACAGCCTCAAGGCCACGGCCAAGGAACGCGGGCTCTGGAATTTCTGGCTGACGGACAGCGAAAAGGGCTTCGGCCTGACGACCGTGGAATACGCCTATCTGGCCGAGGAAATGGGCAAGGTCGGCATTGCCGCGGAAGTCTTCAACTGCAATGCCCCCGACACGGGCAATATGGAAGTGCTGGAGCGCTACGGCACCGAGGCTCACAAGGAAAAGTGGCTGAAGCCTCTGCTTCGGGGCGATATCCGCTCGGCCTATCTGATGACGGAGCCCGATGTTGCCTCCTCGGATGCCACCAACATCGCGCTGACGGCTGTGCGCGATGGCGATGCCTGGGTGCTGAACGGCGACAAGTGGTGGGCAACGGGTGCGGGCGATCCGCGCTGCGCGCTCTACATAGTCATGGCCGCAACCGATCCGGACGCCCACAAGCACAGCCGCCATTCCATGTTCCTGATCCCGGCGGATGCCGAGGGCATCGAAGTGCTGCGGCCGATGCATGTCTTCGGCGCCGACGATGCGCCGCACGGCCACATGCATATCCGCTTCACCAATGTGCGGGTGCCGCAGGAAGACCTCGTGCTGGGTGAAGGTCGGGGTTTCGAGGTTGCACAAGGACGCCTCGGTCCGGGCCGCATTCACCATTGCATGCGGGCCATCGGCCAGGCGGAAAAGGCGCTGGAACTTCTGTGCAAGCGAGCCATGGGTCGGGAGGCCTTTGGCAAGAAGCTGATGGATCTTGGCGCCAATTACGACATCATCGCCAATGCGCGGATGGAAATTGAAATGGCCCGTCTGCTCTGCCTCAAGGCAGCCTGGGTGATGGACACACAGGGCACCCGTGCCGCGCAGCCGTGGATCAGCCAGATCAAGGTGGTGGCGCCCCTCACCGCCCTGAAGGTGGTCGACGAGGCCATGCAGGTGCATGGCGCCGCCGGTATCAGCCAGGACTTTCCGTTGGCGGCCATGTGGACACACCTGCGCACTCTTCGCTTTGCCGACGGTCCCGACGCCGTCCACCGTCGCCAGGTTGCGCGCACGGAGCTGCGGAAATATTCCAACGGGAAGCTTTGAGGATGGACTTTCTTCAGGTTTCTATCAGGAGCGACTGCCACGACGCCTTACCTCTCCACCTCCTCATCCTGAGGAGCCGCCCTTGCGGCGTCTCGAAGGATGGGCCCCTTGCTCCAGATTTTGCCGCCCATCCTTCGAGACAGCGCTGCGCGCTTCCTCAGGATGAGGAGGTGGGGAGGAAAGCGGCCGATGGACTGGTTCAAGGAATGGGTTTTACCACATGGGCGTCCCGCTCATGACCCCGGGCACGGACCTCGACCTCACGGCCCTCAGTAGCTGGCTGGAAGGGGCTCTTCCCGGCTTCAAGGGCCCGCTCAAGGCCGAGAAGTTCAACCGGGGGCAGTCCAACCCCACGTTCCGGCTCAGCGCAGCGTCTGGTGACTATGTCCTTCGCCGCAAACCACCCGGCGTGCTGCTGAAATCAGCGCACGCGGTCGAGCGTGAGTTCCGTGTGCAAAAGGCGCTGGCCGGGTCGGATGTGCCGGTCGCACGCATGCATGTCCTGTGCGAGGACGACAGCGTGATCGGGTCTGCGTTCTACGTCATGGATCTCGTCCGGGGCCGCAATTTTGATGAGCCGCGATTGCCGGATCTGGATCCGCAAACACGGCGCGGCATCTATGACGAGCTGAACCGCGTCCTGGCGGCCATCCATGGCATTGATCTGGAAGCGCGCGAGCTTGCCGATTACGGCCCCGGCGGGAATTACTACCGCCGCCAGATCGACCGCTGGACCAAGCAATACCGGGCAAGTGAAACCGGCCCTATTCCCGCGATGGACGAACTCATTGCCTGGCTAGACGCCAATGTGCCCGAAGACGACGGACGGCGCACGCTGGTGCATGGCGACTATCGCATCGACAACCTCTTGTTCGCGGTAGATGGGCCAGCCTGCGTTGCCGTGCTCGATTGGGAACTGTCGACCATCGGCCATCCGTTTGCCGATCTGGCAGCCTTGATCATGCAGTGGCAGCACCCGCCCGGGACCGAAGGCCGGGGGCTGGCCGGCGTTGACCGGAAGTCGCTGGGCATTCCGGAAGACCAGGACTTCATCGACGCATACTGCGCCCGCATGGGGCTCACCGGCATTCCGGGTTTCGGTTTCTACCTGGCCTTCGCCTTCTTCCGCATGGGGGCGATCCTGCAGGGCGTCAAGAAACGCGCCCTCGACGGAAATGCCTCCAATCCGGAGCTCGGTCTGAAGCTGGGCGAGAGCGTTCCGCACTACGCCGCTGGCGGCTTGAAGGCGGCCCGACAAGGCTAGACTCCCTCCAGAAAGCCGCAAGAGGCTCGTCCGGGGTGACATCTTGTGTGGTGGCGTATGCTTTTCCCCATCAACACCGCGCGCAGCGGCGCGGCTTGCTGCCCTTAGTCACCCCTTCGTGTTCATCTCCGCAAAGGTTCCACCAGTTTCGGCGATCTGCCGCAGGAGAGCCGGAACTTTCCAGTAGTAGGCGTCTTCCCTGGCATACTCTTCGATCCGGCGAACCAGTTCACCCGCGCCGATGACATCTGCCGTGTGCAGCGGGCCGCCGCGGAAACGCGGGAAGCCGTAGCCGTTGAGGAAGACGGCGTCGATGTCGATGGGGCGAAGCGCGATGCCTTCCTCCAGAACGCGCACGGCTTCGGAAATCATCGCGGTCATGAAGCGGCTGACGATTTCATCTTCCGTGAAGCTGCGCGGCGTGACACCGGCCTTCTCCCGTTCCGCGTCGATGATCGCGAGCGCTTCCGGGTTCGGCCGGGAACCCTGATCATCGTAGATGTAGAAACCCTGACCGGTCTTGCGTCCGAACCAGCCGTTCTCGCAAAGACGGTCTGCAATCGGAATGTAGCGTTCCTCGGCGGGTCTGGTGGCGGCGCGGCGCTTGTTGGCTGCCCAGCTGATGTCGAGCCCGGCAAGGTCGGCCACCTGGTAAGGCCCCATGGCAAAGCCGAAGCCGCGCATGGCCGTGTCGATCTGTTCCGGCGAGGCGCCATCCATCATCATGTAATCGGCGGCCTTCTTGTAGAAGGTCATGATGCGGTTGCCGATGAAGCCATCGCAGACGCCCGAGCGCACGGCGATCTTCTTCAGTTTCCTGGCCAGTGCGAAGCCGGTCGCAACCACGTCGTCGCCGGTCTTGTCGGCAACCACCACTTCCAGAAGCCGCATTACGTGGGCGGGCGAGAAGAAGTGAAGGCCGATGACATCCTGCGGGCGGGAGGTCGTCGCAGCGATCTCGTTGATGTCGAGATAGGACGTGTTCGAGGCAAGCACGGTGCCTGCCTTGCAGACCTTGTCCAGCGTCTGGAAGATGTCGCGCTTGACGCCCATGTCCTCAAAAACGGCCTCGATGACGAGATCTGCATCCGATAACGCGCCAAGATCCGTCGAGGTGCTGAGTTTTGCGGCCAGAATGTCGTCGCGTCCAGCTTCCGAAAGCTTGCCGCGTTTGACCGCACCGTCAAGGTTCCTGGTGATCGTCGCAACACCGCGGTCAAGTCCGTCCTGGTCGCGTTCGGTCAAGGTTACGGGCAGGCCGGCCAGCAAGATGGCAGTTGCGATGCCGGAGCCCATGGTGCCGCCGCCGATGACACCGACAGAGTTGATCTCGCGCGCGGTCGCGGTGGCTTCGGGGATCTTGGTGACGGCGCGTTCGGAAAAGAAGGCGTGGATCAGGCCGGCCCGCTGGGGGCTTGCCATGCATTCCTCGTAGAGCCGGCGCTCTTCCTTCATGCCGTCGCGGATCTGCAGGTGGCAGGCTTCGACAGCATCGACGCATTTGTGCGGCGAGAACAGCAGCGGCTGGCTCTTGGCGAGCTTTGCCCGCATCGCCTCGATGGCGGCGGGATCCGGTTCGGCGGTCAGATCGCCCGTCTTGCGGTTCGGCAGATCACCGGCCAGAAGATCCTTGGCGGAGGAGAGGGCAACGTCACGCGGATCGCCTTCAACGATCCGGTCGATCAGGCCGTTGGCCAGGGCCTCGTCGGCACCCATAGGCTTGCCGCTGGTAATCATGTCGAGAGCCGTCGCGATGCCCGCAAGCCGGGGGGCACGCTGGGTGCCGCCGGCGCCCGGCAGAATGCCGAGCGTCACTTCCGGCAAGCCAACCTTGGATCCCGTCAAGGCGACGCGCGCGTGGCACGACATGGCAACTTCCAGGCCGCCGCCAAGGGTGGTGCCGTGCAGGACGCAGACGATCGGCCTGGAGGCGCTTTCGATGAAGTTGCACAGTTCGGGCAGCCACGGGTCGAGCGGCGGTTTGCCGAATTCGCGAATGTCGGCACCGGCAATGAAGGTCCGTCCCTTCGCATAAAGCGCGATCACCTCAACGCCATCGGTCTGCTGCAGGGTTTCCACTGCCTGCCACAAGCCAGAGCGGATCGCGTGGGAGGCAGCATTCACCGGCGGATTGTCGAGAGCGATGAGGCCGACAGAGCCGTTGATCTCGATCGAGACGACGTCGTTGATACCGGTTTCGCCGGCAGGGGTTTCCGTAGGCATGAATTCCTCCCAGGGCGCCAGTCGAGGCGCGAATTTTGGGCCGGATTGTCAGGTCCGGGCAGAGCTTGTCAAGGTGACCGAAGAGGGCAAGTGAAGTGTTCAGTCCTTCGGCGGTGCTTTCGGTGTGAAAGCACAGCGGTCAGGTTTCAGGTCGATAAGCGGGGTGCCGTCGAGGCAGTCAAGCCCGCGCACGATCAGGTTCGGACCATCGACGGAAACGAGTTTTGCCAGAACGGTGCCGATCGGGTTCGGCCGGACGGGCGAGCGCAGGGCAAACGTGCCGAAAATGTTGTCGCTATGTGCCGGGTTCTGGACGATGAGATCCCGCCGGGCCTTGTCGAGCCAGTAAAGCAGTTCAATCTTGTCGTATTCTTCGATGCCCTTCAGTGCCGGGACCCAGGGCTCGAAAATCTCGATCCGGCACTCTGGTCCGTCCACCTTGCCCTGACGCGGGCAATCCTTGCGGTCTTTCCAAGGAGTGTGGATCCTGCCGATGAAGAAGAGCCTTGCATCGTCCGGTTCCTGGATCGGAACCGAAATTTCATGCGGGCGGATATCGCTCATCGTTGTCTTTCCTGAATATATGCCGGAACACTGAAGGCGGCGCGGGTCAAGCGGACAACCAGCGGACGGCGCCGTGGCCGGCCAGGTCATAACCGCCGAGCGCCGCGGCCTTGTCCCGGAACTCTGACGTTCGTGCAAATTCGAACAGCATCTGAACAGGCGGGGTGAAAAAGGAGCGCCGGTCGATAAGCAGGTCGAAGCATTCCTCGGCCAGCGGCACGAAGGCCAGCTTGAAAGGTCTTGCCGCGGTTTCGATGCCGAGCGCGGCATCGGCTTCACCGGCGGCAACGGCCGACGCCGCATCGTTTTCCGTGTGGGCGGTGGCAGGGCCGGTGATCAGATCTGCTTCGCTCAGGCCGGCATCGGCAAGCAGCCTGGAAAACAGGAGGGCAGTGCCGGTGCCCGGCTGGCGCATGGCAACGCGCTTGCCTTTCAGATCGGCAACGGATCGAACAGTCGGTGCAGCCTCCCGGGAAACCAGAAGGCCGCGTTTGCGGGATGCCCAGCTGATCAAGACAGCGTCCTTCAGGCCCAGCTCGCTGACTGACGCGACATTCCAGCCGTTTTCTTCCGGCAGATGCAGGCCGGCAAGGGCGGCGTCTCCGGCGGCAAAGCGGTTCAGACCGTCCGCGCTGCCGTTGCACAGCATGGCCAGTCCGCAACCGGAAGCATGAACCGCCCAGTCCAGCAGGGGGTCGTGTGATCCGGCCAGAACGCCCGGGCGTTCCGGTGTCGCGGCGGCAGTCGGACCTTCGATCCAGGACCGCAGTTCGGCTGCGGGAAACAGGAGTTTGCCCGTGATTCGCCGATGCGGGATCTCGTTGGCGGCGGCAAGGTCGTAAACCTTGCGTTCCTTGACCCGCAAAAGGTCGGCCACTTCCTTCGTGGTCAGGAACTGAAGCTGCTGTGTGCCGGTGTCGTGCAAGGTGTTGCCCATGATTGATTCAAGGGACATTATCGGAGGAACTTCCGGAGAGACAAGACTGTCCGGAAAGACTTCGCCTGGTCGGTTTGACGGATAAAGGAAACCGTACCGCCCGGGCCGGATTTTTCTGACCTGATTTTTTAAAAAGTGGAATAAATTTCCTCAAAGTTCGAAAAGAGGAAATCTTTTATTTTTATCTTTTGCCGGATACGAGAGGAATTGTCTCACCTCGCGTGACTTGCTAATGAAGCTTTAATGAAGGCAAAAATGCCTCGTTCAAAGAAGCAGCAATGGCTTCCGGGGGTAACAAAAAGAATATGGATTACTTTCTACAGCAGCTGATCAACGGCGTGACGCTAGGGTCGATCTACGGCCTGATCGCCATTGGCTACACGATGGTGTACGGCATCATCGGGATGATCAACTTCGCCCATGGTGACATCTTCATGGTCGGCGCCTTCATCGCGCTGATCTTCATCGTCGCTTTCGGCATCACGGCAGGCCTGCCAGTGGCGCTCCTCATTCTGGCGCTGATCGGTGTCCTGGTCATTTCGATGGCCCTGACGGCGGCCTGGGGATGGACGGTCGAGCGGATCGCCTACCGCCCTCTGCGCGGCTCCTTCCGCCTGGCACCGCTGATCACCGCGATCGGCGCTTCCATCACGCTTCAGAACTTCGTTCAGATCTCGCAGGGCGCGCGCAACAAGCCTCTGCAGCCCCTGATCTCCGGCGGCTTCACGCTGAGCGACGGCGGACCGGACGGAACCGGCTTCATCGTGCAGCTGTCCTACACGCAGATCCTGATCATCGTGGTGACCGTCGTTCTGATGGTCGGCTTCACCTTCCTGATAAACAAGACCTCTCTGGGCCGTGCGCAGCGCGCCTGCGAGCAGGATCGCAAGATGGCGTCGCTCGTCGGTGTCAACGTCGATCGGACGATCTCGCTGACCTTCGTCATGGGTGCAGGCCTTGCGTCCGTCGCCGGCCTGATGTTCCTGCTCTACTACGGCGTGATCGACTTCTACATCGGCTTCCTGGCCGGCGTGAAAGCCTTCACCGCTGCGGTTCTTGGCGGTATCGGCTCGCTGCCTGGTGCCATGCTCGGCGGGTTGCTGATCGGGCTCATCGAGACCTTCTGGTCCGGCTATTTCTCGGTCGAGTACAAGGACGTTGCCGCCTTCTCGATCCTGGCGATCGTGCTGATCTTCATGCCCGAAGGCCTGCTCGGCAAGCCGGAAGTGGAGAAGGTCTGATCCATGTCAGCAAAATCTGAGAACCTCTTCATGGTGTCGCTCAAGGATGCGGCGGCCGGGGGTGCGATCGCGCTTGCCCTGTTCGGTGTCCTGATCGGCATGAAAGCCGAGGTCGCAAGCGGCCTTGGCGGTCAGCTCGGCATTGAATACCGCTGGGCAGCCGTTGCCATTGCAGTCGCCATCGTCTTCGGTGGGCGGCTGCTCCTCAACCTGTTCGTCTGGAAGGCCGACAAGCCGGTCACCGAAACAGCGAAAGGCTTCCTGCCGAGCGCCAAGCCCCTGGCCAAACTCGGCAAGTTCGCGATGCCGGTGTTTCTGATCCTGGCTGTGGTCCTGCCGTTCCTGCTGATGTCGGCCTATGGATCGCGCGGGTCGCGCCAGTATCTCGACCTTGCCATTCTGGTGACCACCTACGTGATGCTCGGCTGGGGCCTGAACATCGTGGTCGGTCTCGCCGGCCTGCTTGATCTGGGATACGTCGCCTTCTACGCGGTCGGTGCCTATTCCTACGCGCTGCTGGCCCAGTATTTCGGCTTCTCCTTCTGGATCTGTCTGCCGCTCGCCGGCATCCTGGCCGCTTTCTGGGGTATCATCCTGGGCTTCCCGGTGCTGCGTCTCAGGGGGGACTATCTTGCCATCGTGACGCTGGCCTTCGGGGAAATCATCCGGGTGGTCCTGCTCAACTGGTATGACTTCACCGGTGGCCCGGACGGTATCTCCGGCATTCCGCGGCCGAGCTTCTTCGGTATCGAATTCGAGCGCGGCCCGGGCGGCTTCGCCGACACCTTCGGTCTGGAATACAATTCCATTCACCGCATCATCTTCCTCTACTACCTGATCCTGATCATGGCTCTGGTCACCAACTTCGTGACCATGCGTCTGCGCAAGCTGCCGGTCGGGCGGGCTTGGGAAGCCCTGCGCGAAGATGAAATCGCCTGCCGCTCGCTCGGCATCAACACCACCAACACCAAGCTGACCGCTTTTGCGCTTGGTGCGATGTTCGGCGGTTTCGCAGGCTCGTTCTTCGCCACCCGGCAAGGTTTCATCTCGCCGGAAAGCTTCACCTTCATCGAATCCGCGGTCATCCTGGCGATCGTCGTTCTCGGCGGTCTCGGCAGCCAGATCGGTGTCGTCATCGCCGCAGTCGTGATGATCGGTGGTTTCGAGTTCTTCCGCGGACTGGAAGAATACCGCATGCTGGTGTTCGGGCTTCTGATGGTCGTCATCATGGTCTGGAAACCGCGCGGCCTCATCTCCACCCGCATGCCGTCGATAACCCTCAGCGGCAAGAAGGCCAAGGGCATCAGTGCCGACCTCGTTCAGGAGGGCCACGGATGAGCTCCTGGGATACAAACCCCGTCCTGACGATCGAGCATCTGACCATGCGCTTTGGCGGCCTGGTCGCCATCGACGATCTGTCGTTCAATGTCGGGCGCGGCGACATTACCGCCCTGATCGGCCCGAACGGGGCCGGCAAGACCACCGTCTTCAACTGCGTTACCGGCTTCTACAAGCCGACCGAAGGGCGGGTCGTGATGAACCGCACCAACGGCGAGCATTACCTGCTCGAGCGCATGGCGGATTTCCAGATCTCTGCGAAAGCCAAGGTCGCCCGTACCTTCCAGAACATCCGCCTGTTCGGCGGCATGACCCTTCTGGAGAACCTGATGGTCGCGCAGCACAATCCGCTGATGCTGGCTTCGGGTTATTCGCTTGCGGGTATCTTCGGTCTGGCAACCTTCCGCAAGGCGGAGCGTCAGGCAGTCGAAAAGGCACGTTACTGGCTGGAAAAGACAGCGCTCATCGACCGGGCGGACGCCCCGGCCGCTGACCTGCCTTACGGCGACCAGCGCCGTCTGGAAATTGCCCGGGCCATGTGCTCCGGTCCGGAGCTGCTGTGTCTGGACGAACCGGCTGCAGGCCTGAACCCCAAGGAAAGTGGCGAACTGAACGCGCTCCTGCAGTACATCCGCAAGGAGCACGGCACCTCTATCCTTCTGATTGAACACGACATGAGCGTTGTGATGGAAATTTCGGATCACGTCGTGGTTCTGGACTATGGCGAGAAGATCTCCGACGGCACGGCGGCCGCAGTGAAGGACGATCCGAAGGTGATCGCCGCCTATCTGGGCGTACCGGACGAGGAAGTCGACGCCGTGGAAGAGGAGGTCGGCATATGACAACCTCCAACCACCTCCTGGAAGTCAGGAACGTCGAGACCCACTATGGCAAGATCATCGCGCTGCGCGGTGTCGATCTGACCGTCGACCGGGGCGAGATCGTCTCCCTGATCGGGGCCAACGGCGCCGGCAAGTCGACGCTGATGATGACCATCTGCGGTACGCCGCAGGCCAGCTCCGGCCAGGTTATCTACGACGGCGAAGACATCACCCGCATGCCCACCCACCAGATCATGCGCAAGTCGATTGCGCAGTCTCCGGAAGGCCGGCGGATCTTCCCGCGCATGAGCGTGATGGAAAATCTGATCATGGGTGCGGAAATGGCCGGCAACCACGATCTGGAAGCCGGACTTCAGCGCGCCTTCGACCTGTTTCCGCGCCTCAAGGAGCGCCGGAACCAGCGCGGCGGCACGCTTTCGGGCGGTGAGCAGCAGATGCTGGCGATCGCCCGGGCCCTGATGTCCAACCCGCGTCTTCTGCTTCTGGACGAACCGTCTCTCGGCCTTGCACCGCTGATCGTGAAACAGATCTTCGATGCTATCCGGGACCTCAACCAGAGCGACGGTCTCACCGTCTTCCTGGTGGAGCAGAACGCCTACCATGCGCTGAAACTGGCACACCGGGCCTATGTGATGGTGAACGGCAAGATCACCATGTCCGGTTCCGGAAAGGAACTGCTCGCCCGCGAGGACGTGCAGGCAGCCTACCTCGAAGGCGGAAGACACTAGGAGCGCGCTATGGGTATTCTTTATCAGACCAGTTTCGGCGTGTTTCTCGTCCTGCTGTGCTGCCTTGGCGGCGGCGCGGCCTGGATGACGGGACGTGCCTGTGCCAACACCTGGCGGCCGCTTTATGTGCTGTTCTGGTTCGTGTTCCTGTTGAGCCTGGCGATCAGGTTCCTGACCTTCGCCCTGTTCGACGGAACGCTACTGTCGGTGCACTATCTGGTTGTAGACTATCTCATTCTGCTTGCAATCGGCCTGGCGGGATGGCGGTATACACGCACCAACCAGATGACGACGCAATATGTCTGGCTTTACGAAAAGACGAGTCCCTTCAGTTGGCGGTTGAAGACCGGCCAGACGGACAAATACGCCAAGGATTGAGAATTCCGGAGGTGCGTTTTCCGCACCGATGGGGAACCGGCTGGGAATGGACGAAAAACAACAAGAATCGTCCCTGGCCCGGCCAAAACGGAAGCACGGGCTTCCATTCCAAGTGGTCCAGATAACTGGAACCAGGGGAGTTGATGATGAAAAAGTATCTTTTGGCTAGCGTTGCTGCAGTTGCCGGTGTGGCCATGTCCACCGCCGCTTTTGCAGACATCGTGATCGCAACTGCAGGCCCGATGACCGGCCAGTACGCCTCCTTCGGCGCGCAGATGAAAGCCGGTGCCGAGCAGGCCGTGGCGGACATCAACGCAGCTGGCGGCGTCAATGGTGAACAGCTGGTGCTGGAAGTGGGCGACGATGCCTGCGACCCGAAACAGGCTGTTGCCGTTGCCAACCAGATGGTCGGTAAGGGCGTGGTCTTCATGGCCGGTCACTTCTGCTCGGGCTCTTCCATCCCGGCATCCGCCGTTTACGCGGAAGAAGGTATCGTCCAGATTTCTCCGGCTTCCACCAACCCGAAGTTCACCGACGAACGTCCGGGCCCGGGCACCTTCCGCGTTTGCGGTCGTGACGACCAGCAGGGTCAGGTTGCCGGTACCTATCTGGCAGAGGAATTCGGCGACAAGAACATCGCCATCGTTCACGACAAGACTGCCTATGGCAAAGGCCTCGCCGATGCCACCAAGGAAGTCATGAACGCTGCCGGCAAGAACGAAACCCTCTACGAAGCCTACACTGCCGGTGAAAAGGACTACACCGCGCTGGTTTCCAAGCTGAAGTCGGAAAACATCGACGTTCTCTACGTCGGCGGTTACCACACCGAAGCCGGCCTGATGAAGCGTCAGATGGTCGACCAGGGCATGAGCACCGTTCTCGTTTCCGGCGATGCACTCGTGACCGACGAATATTGGTCGATCACCGGCCCGGCTGGCGAAGGCACTCTGATGACCTTCTCTCCGGACCCGCGCAAGAACCCGGAAGCTGCTCCGGTCGTGAAGGCACTTGAAGACGCCGGCAAGACCGCTGAAGGCTACGCGCTCTACACCTACGCCGCCATCCAGGCTTGGGCAGCAGCTGCCGCAGCTGCCGGCTCCACCGAGTATGACGACGTTGTCGGCGCCCTGAACGACGGCGACTTCAAGACCGTTCTCGGCGACCTCTCCTTTGACGACAAGGGCGACGTCACCCTGCCGGGCTACGTCTGGTACGAGTGGAAAGACGGCCAGTACGACTACAAATAAGTCGTATACGCTGCAAGGTTGATGCTTAGCGTCAGGCCCCGTCCGGCAGTTGCCGGGCGGGGTTTTTTGTTGCCCGCACGGTGCCCGCGGCTCCCTTGTCGCGCTATTTTCCGCATGACGCAGCCAGAGCATTCCGTGACGTTCTACGGCTATTGGTGCAAGTTGGCTTGCGCGAAACTCTTCTAGAGGCACAACAAAGAACATCGTTGTGTAGTAAAGATTGCCGAACCCGGAGAAAGATATTTCTTTCTTCGGGCGCTTCTTCTTGAGTAAAAAATACGGCTTCATACCGCGCTGCAAAATATTAAGTCGGCGCCTGACTAAAAAATATCCAAATTTTTTTCATAACCCCTTTCCAAAAGGCAGTAATTTTGTTTTTCTATGCGCGTTCGCACACATCGATAGCTCATCAGGAACAGAGGTTACCTGGAGGTTATTGGTCGTGCGTCTAATAATAATGATAGAAGCTGACTTGGGGACACAATGGCGAACACACGGGGCGCTGCTGTTAAGTATGACAGCGTTCAAAAGAGCTATGACGGGGAAACCCTGGTCGTAAAGAACCTCAATCTCGATATTCCGCCGGGCGAATTCCTGACAATGCTCGGCCCGTCCGGTTCCGGCAAAACCACCTGCCTGATGATGCTGGCCGGTTTCGAACCGGCAACGCATGGCGAAATCTACCTGAACGACCGTCCGATCAACAACGTGCCCCCGCACAAGCGCGGCATCGGCATGGTGTTCCAGAACTACGCCCTGTTTCCGCACATGACGGTGGCCGAGAACCTCGCCTTTCCGCTTCAGGTGCGCGGTGTCGGCAAGGCTGACCAGCAGGAAAAGGTCAAGCGGGCTCTCGAGATGGTCGAGCTCGGTTCGTTCGGCAACCGCCGTCCGGCACAGCTCTCCGGGGGTCAGCAGCAGCGCGTCGCAGTGGCCCGTGCCCTGGTGTTCGATCCGGAGCTGGTGCTGATGGACGAGCCGCTCGGTGCGCTCGACAAGCAGCTGCGCGAGCAGATGCAGTACGAGATCAAGCACATTCACGAGAACCTGGGCGTCACCGTCGTCTACGTGACCCACGACCAGACCGAAGCGCTGACCATGTCGGACCGCGTGGCTGTGTTCAACGATGGTGTCATCCAGCAATTGTCGACGCCGGACGATCTCTATGAAGATCCGAAGAATTCCTTCGTCGCCCAGTTCATCGGTGAAAACAACAAGTTGAACGGCAAGGTCATCGAGATCAACGGCTCTGAGTGCCTTGTTGAACTCGATGACGGCACTAAGCTTAAGGCTGACAAGGTCAACGTGTCCGCCGTCGGCGACAGGACGACCCTGTCCCTGCGGCCGGAACGGGTGGAGTTCGACACCCACGACACGATGGACAATCTGGTCAACGGCCGGATCGAGGAACTCATCTACCTCGGTGACCATATCCGCGTTCGCATGAACGTGGGCGGCAACGACGAGTTCATCGTCAAGGTTCGCAACCGCGGAGAAAAGCGCAAACTCGCCGTCGGCGAGACAGTCCGCGTCGGCTGGGCGCTGAACGACTGTAAAGCGCTCGATGCGGTTGTCTGAAATCGCCCGGCGGCCGGCAACCGGCCGCCAGCGACCACAACGGAAAAATCCGTTAAATCCTAAAAGAGGGAGCTAACTCACATGAAGCTCAAAACTGTAATTCTCGCAGGCACCGCTCTGGCATTTGCCGGCAGCGCGGCCATGGCGAAGGACATGACCATCGTTTCCTGGGGCGGCGCCTATCAGGCCTCCCAGAAAAACGCCTACGCCGATCCGTATGTCGCGGAAAACTCCGACATCAACGTGATCTGGGACGAGTCTTCGAACGAGGCTGTCGCCAAGCTGCGCGCCATGAACGAAGCCGGCAACATCACGTGGGATCTGGTCGACGTGGTTGCTTCCGACGCGATCCGTCTGTGCGACGAAGGCCTGGCACTGGAAATCGATCCGGACACCGATCTTGCCGATGCACCGGACGGTACCAAGGCTTCTGAAGACTTCGGCGACCTGCTGGTCTCCGAGTGTTTCATTCCGCAGATCGTCTACTCCACCACCTTCGGTTATCGTTCCGACATCGCGGAATGGAACGGCAAGGAGCCGGACGACATCTGTGACGTGTTCGATCTGGAAACATTCCCGGGCAAGCGCTCGCTGGAAAAGCGCCCGATCAACAACATGGAATGGGCTCTGCTGTGCGACGGCGTGCCGAAGGAAGAAGTCTACAACGTTCTTGAGACCGAAGAAGGTCAGGAGCAGGCATTCAAGAAGCTCGACACCATCAAGGACAACGTCGTGTGGTGGTCTGCTGGTGCGGAAACCCCGCAGCTTCTGGCCGACAAGGAAGTCGTGATCGGCTCCACCTACAACGGCCGTCTGTTCTCCCTGATCGAAGAGCAGAAGCAGCCGGTCAAGATGCTGTGGGACGCTCAGGTGTTCGACCTTGACGGCTGGATCATCCCGGCCGGTCTTCCGGAAGACCGCCTCGCCATGGTGAAGGACTTCGTCAAATACGCCACCGACACCCAGCGTCTGGCGGATCAGGCGAAGTACATCTCCTACGGCCCGGCTCGCAAGTCCTCGGCACCGCTGGTTGGCAAGCACGCCGACCTCGGCATCGAAATGGCTCCGCACATGCCGACCGACCCGAACAACGCCAAGAACACCTTCCTCTATAACTACGAGTGGTGGGCGGATTACCGGGACGACATCGACGCCAAGTTCCAGGCGTGGCTGGCCCAGTAATCAACTGATGCTGTTCGCGTTCGGATGAACGCGAACAGATGAGAAACCGGTCCGGGTGAGGCGATGCCTCACCCGGATCTTCCAACGGATTTGCGGAAGACTGTTTCATGAGCGATACCCACGCGGGCGAGGTTCTGACGACGCAAGACGGCAAGCCGCTGAAGGCGGCCCTTGCCAAGGCGCTGCGCCGCGAGAAGCTGCGCGCCCTGGCGCTGATTGCGCCCCTGCTGATTTTTGTCCTGCTCACCTTCGTTGCCCCGATCGTGGACATGCTGTTCCGCTCGGTCGAAAACGGGATCGTGGAAGACACGCTTCCCAAGACCGTCATCGCTCTTCAGGAGTGGGATCCAACCTCCGGCAACGTGCCCGATGAGGTTGTCTTCGCGGCGCTTTACGACGACCTGGTCGTCGCCGTCGAAGAAAAGACCCATACCCGCCTCGGCTCACGCCTCAACTACGAGGAAACCGGCGTTTCCAGCCTGTTCCGCAAGACAGGGCGCGGCGTCAAGCGCATGGACGAAGCCGGTCCCTACAAGGAACAGTTCATTGACCTGGACAAGGACTGGGGCAATGTCGAGACTTGGCAGGTCCTCAAACGGTTCTCGCCGCGCTATACGGCCGGCTATTTCCTGAATGCCTTCGACGCGCAGCAGACCGCGGACGGAATCGAATTGAAGCCGGAAGACGAACGGATCTACATGTTCCTGTTCGGCCGCACCCTGTTCCTGTCTATCGCGATCACCGTGTCGTGCCTGCTTCTTGGCTATCCGATCGCGTTCCTCTTGTCGGCCTTGCCGTTGCGCTCCTCCAACCTGCTGATGATCCTCGTGCTTCTGCCGTTCTGGACATCGCTTCTGGTGCGGACGTCGGCCTGGAAGGTGCTGTTGCAGCAACAGGGGGTGATCAACGACTTCCTTGTCTGGACAGGCATCATCAGCGACGCCGGACGCCTGGTCATGATCAACAACCAGACCGGCACCATCATCGCCATGACGCATATCCTGCTGCCGTTCATGATCCTGCCGCTGTATTCGGTCATGAAAACCATTTCGCCGTCCTATGTGCGCGCGGCCAAGAGCCTTGGCGCCAACGACTGGACCGCGTTCTGGCGGGTGTATTTCCCGCAGACCGTGCCGGGCATCGGCGCGGGTGCCGTGCTCGTCTTCATTCTGTCGATCGGTTACTACATCACACCGGAACTGGTGGGCGGAACGTCGGGCATCTTCATTTCCAACCGGATTGCCTACCACATCTCGTCGTCGCTCAACTGGGGTCTGGGCGCAGCGCTCGGCACGTTGCTGCTCGTCGCGGTTCTGGTGCTCTTTGTTGTCTACGACAAGATCGTCGGCATCGATAACGTGAAACTCGGATAGGTGGCGGCATGAGTGCACTTCCTCCCTACGCGTCTCCTCTCCAGCGGACCTGGTACTATACGTTCCGGGTGATCTGCGGGCTGATCTTCTTCTTCCTGATCTTCCCGATCCTGGTAATCCTGCCGCTCAGCTTCAACGCGGAGAACTTCTTCACCTTCACCAAGGCGATGCTGGCGCTCGACCCGGCAGGCTATTCCTTCAAGCACTACCAGGACTTCTTCACCAATCCGGACTGGCAGCAGGCGCTGACCAATTCGGTGCTGATCGCACCGGTCGCCACCATCTTGGCAACGGGCTTCGGCACCCTGGCGGCCATCGGCCTGTCCCAGTCCCATGTTCCCTACAAGTCCGCGATCATGGCAGTGCTGATTTCGCCGATGATCGTACCGCTGATCATCTCGGCGGCAGGCATGTACTTCTTCTATTCGCGCATCGGCCTGCAGGGCACCTATTGGGGGGTTGTTCTGGCCCATGCCGCGCTTGGAACGCCCTTCGTCATCATCACGGTGACGGCGACACTGGTCGGTTTCGACCGCAGTCTCGTGCGGGCGTCGGCCAGCCTGGGTGCCAACCCGGTTACCACCTTCTTCAAGGTGCAGATGCCCCTGATCATTCCAGGTGTCGTCTCCGGAGCGCTGTTTGCCTTCATCACCTCCTTCGATGAAGTGGTGGTGGTGCTGTTCCTGGGATCCGCCGGGCAGAAGACGTTGCCCTGGCAGATGTTCACCGGCCTTCGCGAACAGATCTCGCCGACCATTCTGGCGGTGGCATCCCTGATGGTGGCCATTTCCATCTGCCTGTTGACCGTACTGGAGCTGCTGCGCCGCAGGTCCGAACGCCTGAGAGGTCTGTCCCCGGGCTGATCCCGGACGGGCGCGAGGAGCGCCCCGCTGCTTTCAAGGTGAGCCGGTGGCGGAACGCCAGTCACCGGGTGGAGACAGGGTCTCCCGGTAGCAAGACATTTTGAATTTGGGCCTGGCGGGCCGGCTTCTTCGCGGAAGCCGGCCCGTTTTGCGTTTCAGGCCCCCGGAAACCGAAGCTCGAACGAACGGAAGGAGCCTTCAATGAGCAACGACATGATCCGAATTTATGAAATGAACAACGGCGAGAAGGCGTTTTCGCCCTTCTCGGCTGCCGAAATGGACAGCCGCCAGGCAAAACTCCGCAAGCTGATGGCGGACCGGCAGATCGATGCCGCCCTGTTCACCTCCTATCACAACATCTGCTACTACTCCGGCTTCCTCTATTGTTACTTCGGCCGCAAATACGGATTTCTGGTCACACAGGACAAGGCAACCACGATTGCGGCCGGTATTGACGGTGGTCAGCCCTGGCGCAGGACCCACGGCGACACCGTGATCTACACCGACTGGCGTCGGGACAATTACTTCCACGCCATCCAGTCGCTGCTTGGGATGCCCAATCCTGGGGTCAAGCGCATCGGCATCGAGTTCGACCACGTCTCCCTCGACATGCTGAAGCTTCTGGAAGCCGCGCTTCCGGGCGTGGAGCTGGTCGACATTGCCGCCGACGCAATGGCGCAGCGCACGATCAAGAGCGCCGAGGAGCACGTGCTGATCCGCGAAGGCACGCGCATCTGCGACGTTGGCGGCGCGGCTCTGGTGGCGGCGGTTCAGGCCGGCGTTCCCGAGCACGAAGTCGCCATGGCCTCGACCAATGCCATGATCCGAGAAATCGCGAAGTCCTTCCCGTTCGTCGAGCTGATGGACACCTGGACCTGGTTTCAGTCCGGCATCAACACCGACGGAGCGCACAACCCGGTCACCAACAAGAAGGTGGAAGCCGGCGATATCCTCAGCCTCAACTGTTTTCCGATGATCTTCGGCTATTACACGGCGCTGGAGAGGACCCTGTTCTGCGAATATGCCTCCGACGAGCACCTGCGGCTTTGGGAGATCAACTGCCATGTCCACCGCGAGGGACTGAAGCTGATCAAGCCGGGTGCCCGCTGCAGCGATATCGCAAGCGAGCTGAATGACATCTACCGTAGCCACGATCTCCTGAAGTACCGCAGCTTCGGCTACGGCCATTCCTTCGGTGTGCTCAGCCACTACTACGGCCGTGAAGCTTCAGTGGAGTTGCGTGAGGATGTCGACACGGTGCTTCAACCGGGCATGGTCGTCTCCATGGAGCCGATGATCATGATCCCGGAAGGCGAAGCCGGAGCAGGCGGTTATCGGGAACACGACATTCTGATCGTTTCGGAAACCGGGGCTGAGAACATTACCGGTTTCCCGTTTGGACCGGAGCACAATATCCTGCCGAAACGATAAGGCGGCAAACTTTCTGGTGTTGGGAAGAACACTGGCGGCAAGGTGCGGGCATCTTGCCGCCAGTGACGGTCTCGAAAGGAACCCGTCGCAATGCAGCAAATGCTCCGGGGCGATCGCAGGACCCTTCAACAAACATCTTGGGTTACCCGGCAAGGCGTGATTTAACCGGGCTATCTTCGAGCGCCTGCGGAGGGCTGAATGACCTCATCCGACACCATGAAACCTGCTCTGGCCAGTCTGGCCCGGACCTGCGAAGCGATCGCCAACGGGCGCTTCGACGAGGTCGAGGAGCTTTATCAGGTGATCACGGACGAGGGTGTCGAACACGATATCCGCGCTTTGGCGGAAACCTTTTCAGGCATGGTCGTGCAGGTAGAGGCACGCGAATTCCATTCCAGCCAGCTCATTGCGGAACTGACGGAAACCAAGCGCCAGCTGGAAGCGGCCGAAGCGAAGCTGCGCAAGGAAAATGCCGAGCTGAAAACCCGGCTGGACAAGTTCGAAGTCACCTACGACAAGGAACAGGCCCAGGCTGAAATCGAACAGGTGAGCGATTCCGACTATTTCCGCTCCCTGCAGTCCCGCGCCAAGGATCTTCGATCCCGGTACAAGTCCTGAACTTTCAAAACATCCTTCGAGATTGATCCGTGACCAAAATCATTTCCACTCATTCCTATCGCGGCGGCACGGGCAAATCCAACGTCACGGCCAACCTGGCCGCGGTGCTTGCCCTGCGTGGTCACAGGGTCGGCATTGTCGATACGGATATCCAGTCCCCAGGCATCCACACCCTCTTCAAGGTCGATCTCAACACGGTCAACAACACGCTGAACAACTACCTGTGGGGGCATTGTTCGGTGACTGATACGGCGGTCGATGTCACGGAAAACGTGGTCGATGGCGACGGCAACCCAACGGTGCCGGACGGTGGCAAGGTCTTTCTGGTGCCTTCATCGATCAAGACCGGTGAGATCGCACGGATCCTGAAGGAAAAATATGATGTCGAGGATCTGAACCGGGGTTTTGTGGACCTCTGCCGAGGCCTGGAACTCGATTATCTGCTGATCGATACCCACCCGGGTGTCAACGAGGAAACACTGCTTTCCATCGCTATCTCCGACGCGCTGCTTTTGATCCTTCGTCCTGACATCCAGGACTATCAGGGCACCGCAGTCACATTGGAACTGGCGCGCAAGCTTGAGGTGCCGCAGCTGTTTCTGGTGGTCAACAAGGCTCTGGAAACCTTCGATTTCAACGAGTTGGCACAGCGGATCTTTTCCAACTACCGCACGCCGGTGGCAGCTGTCCTGCCGCTGTCGACGGATCTCATCCAGATCGGCAGCACCGGCCTGATCAGCACCCAGCAGCCGGATCACGGTTTTACGCGGGCAATCGAAACGATCGTCGATTCCATCGAGTGATTACAGTTGCAGGCCAGGTTGCCGGGTGGTCTCGGCTCAGTCCTGCATTTCAAACAGGCCCTTCAAGAAACTGTCGACGTCTCCAAGGCGTTTGTTGCGGTCGAACGCGAGCGCCTGGCGCAAGGTGTTCCAGGCTTGCGGGGAGAGCCCCTCGACAGGCGCCGGCACGAGACCTTCCCGCGCGACCTCGTCTATCGGTCGAAACTGGAACGGATGGCCGCCGGTCAGGATCTGGTACGCGATGCAGCCAAGCGCAAAGACATCGTCGCGGGGGTCACGGTCCGCGCGCCGGAATTGCTCGGGGCTTGCGTAGGCCGAGGTCAGGCTATCCCGGATCGGATGGTCCGCACTGGCGCTTGCCGCTGCCGCCAAGCCGAAATCAAGGAGCTTGATCGTGCCGTCCGTCAGCAGAAAGATGTTGCCAGGCTTCAGATCGGAATGAACGACGCCCCGGCTGTGCGCATGGGACAGACCTGCACAGGAGCCGCGCAGGACCCGGGCGCATTCGCCCAGAGGCAGGGGTTTGCCAAGAGCCCGGCCGATCCGACGGTCCAGTCCCAAGCCGTTTAGCTGCTCCATGACGATAAACACATCGGCCTTGTCGCGATCGAAGTCGTAGACGGTGGTGATATTCGGATGTGCGAGTGCCTGAGACTTGCGCGCCTCGACCTCCAGAAGCCGCACGGCTTCGGTGTCGTTGCGATAGTTCTCGTTCAGAAGCTTGATGGCGACATAAGGCTGGTCGTGAGCTGCCTCCAGGCGCCGGCGATCAACGGCTGAATAAACGTGCCCCATGCCGCCGCTCCCGATCTCGGTGTCCAGAATGAACCGGTCACGCAAAATGGAGCCGACACCGGCGCGTTTCACCTGGGGTGTCGCCAGCTTGTTGACGTCGAGACTGTCTCTTTGTCCGCCGCCGGAAACGCGGCGCGCGTCGGAACGAAACCGGGCACTTTTGAATTCGGTCAGATATTTGTCCAGTTTACCGCTGTCGGCTGGAGGTGGTGGTTCTTCACCGGCATTCGCACGTCGACTGCGAAAGCCGGCGTAGCCCGCAACGAGTGAGGTCAAAATGGCCTCGTCCATCTTGCCCCGTGTTTCGTCATTTGCTGTCTCGCCACCCGTTGCCCCGGCTGGCTCGTTCAACAATGGCAATGGCGGCAGGTTTGCAGGGGGCATTGCTGCCTGCTCAGGTGCGGGAGCCGATGCCGGTTCCTGCTGTGTGCCGTGAACAGCATGTGGACGTGGCGGATTGTCTTTTACGTCGTAACCGGAAGGTTTGGCATCGCCCGCCGGCAACTGGTTCTGCAGTCTCTGGCCGAGCTCGTTCGGAAGGTGGCCCGCTTCGACAAAATCCCGGATTGCCTGCCGCGTTTCATCAAGGGCGTTCGCTGATTGCTGTGCACCGGTCCGCAGCTGCTTCGACAAGGCGTCATAAGACAGCTTGCCGGACACGAAGGCGGTTATCAGCGTGTGCGTGTCGGAGGTCGTGTATGACGTCAAATCTGCAGGATCCCTGGCGACAATTCGGCCCGAAGCTTCTCTTGGCCCCGGAACAGGAGCAGCGCAAGCCGTTGGGGCGACAAAGGTAGAGCTGGGAAAACGCGTGGGTTATGGTTTGCCAGCCGACGCTCAGTATGCGCGCTGCAGTCGTTTTGTTCCAGTTGGCTTCGCGCATTTTTGCTTGGATGACCTGGGCGTTGATCGGATCGTCGCACGATCCGGGGGCAATTTTTGAAACGCCTATCCACCCCTGATAGATTACCCTGACGGCAGGTGATTTATTGGCAAGGGATGGAAGAGGAATTGACTGCGCGCAACCTTGAAACCGGCTCTGCTACACCCTGACCCGCTGCAACGGTGTGTTGGGACCAGGGGTATGAGACCGACGGCAATATCGTGATCGCGCAAGCCGTATTCGCCTTCATGTCAATTTGAGTGAAACTTACAATCATCAATAGGGGTTGATCGAAATGACCGGGGAAGACGACATCAAAGGCGGTATCGCCAGCTTCTCGATTGGCCTCGGAAACAAGGGTCACAGTGCAGTCCAGATCAAGCCGGCACCGCCTTTCAGGGTGCTGATCGCAGGAGACTTCGGCCTTGTGGCAACCGGCGTGGCTTTCAACATCACCGGCCAGGACGTCGAGGAAATCCTGGAACAGAAAACACCATCCTTTTCCGTCTCGGCGGCCAATATGCTCGGTTCGCATCCACCCGAGCTGGAAGAACAGGTCTCCTTCGCTCGCCTGAAAGATCTGGCTCCGACAAAACTGCTGCGCGGATTTCGCTTTGTGCGGGATCTTGAGGCGGCTGCCGGTGACCAGGAACAGCTTGCCGTTCATGACCAGCGTTACGACAAGATCGGCAAGTCGGCACTGGAAGAGCAGAAGTCATTGCTGGAAAGACTGCTGAAAGACGACGAATTGCCGGCTTCAGAGCAAGGCAAGCGTAAGGAAAACGATGCTTCGAGCAGCAGCAAGGGAACCGAGGGGCTCGACGCTCTCCTGTCGATGATCCGCAGTCCGGAGGAAAAGGCTGCTCCTGGCGAAAGCGGCAGTGCCGCGAAAACCGCCGTGGATGCCTTCATTCAAAAGACCCTCCAGGAAACAGGCCAGGTTTCAAGTGCACCCGTCGAGGTGAAAAAGAAGGATGCGCCAGCCGATACGCTGCAGCAGGCACAGGCGCGTCTCTTCTTCGAAAGCCCGAAACTGAGCAAGGTGCTGCTGAACTGGCATGGATTGAACCTGCTCCTGAGTGAAGTTCCGCTCGACCTGCCGCTGGAACTTCATCTCCTTCAGCTCGATCACGATCTTGATGCCGTCGATCTGCAGGAGGTTCTGGGCGAAACCGGCGAGGCCCTGCAGGCCGAACTCTACGATATCGCCCTGTTTGCGAACGAAATCGGCCTGGGCCCACGCGACACGGAACGGCTGAAGGTGCTTGCGCGGGAATGCGCCGAAAGTGACACGGTCGGGCTTGCCGCGCTTGCCGGGCACTTTGCCGGAGTTCCGGGTGAGGAAGTTGCCGACATCGAAACGCCACACCAGTTGCTCGACAAGCCGGGCTTCGAAGGTTTTGCAGGCCTGAGGGCCAGCGATGCCGCCTCTCACCTGGCACTGTTCTGGAACGATGCCCGGTTGACCGCCGAAGAGGACGGTGCGCCGGCGCTGTTTGTGTCGGGTGCTTTTGTCGCCCTTTCCGAAATACTGGTCCAGCTTGAAACTGAAGTGTTTCCGCGGCTCCCCGTCGGCATGCCGAAGGATTACGATGCGCTGGAGCTTGTCGAAAGCCGGTCGATGGGCGGTGAAGTTGCCATGGCAACACGGTTTGCCGTCGGTTCGGACACGGCACCGTCGCTCGCACTTGCCGGCATCAACGTGCTGGAGGGCGTCGCCAACAGAACCAGCCTCGTATTCCGTCGGGCCGTGACGGTCCAGCCCGGCGAGGACGGTCGGGGGGCACTGGATCAGGCCCTTCTGGTGTCCCGCCTGTTTTCCCTGTTCCAGGAAGCTCTCGGCGAGGCGGTGTTTGCAGGGCAGGATGCTGACGAGCGCGAGGCTGCCGTCGCAACGAGCCTGGAAGTCCTGAGCAGATCCCTCTCAGACAAGGTCACTTTCGAAGTGGAACGAATGGCGGTGGAAGATCAGGATCTGATCGGCGTAACGGCATTCGTGCAGGATGGTTGGGCCTCAGGCCAGCAGCATTCCTTCTATCTGCCGGCTTCCGGCGGCTGAGCATCTGTTTCCGTCCAAACGGTTATCACCGTGATGTCGTCCGAGGATCCGCCGGCCACAGCGCGCGAAACAAGCCGGTCAGCAAGACCGGAGGTTCCCTCGGTGGCCATCCTGGCCAGCGTGGTTTCGTCCATGCCTTTCAACAGCCCGTCGGTGCAAAGTACGAAAACATCGTCGGGCAACATCTCCAGCGTTCGGCGGTCAAGCTGAAGCGTGTTTTGGATGCCGACAGCGGCAGTCAGCCGTCCGGCTTTGTCGGCATGGTCCTCCGAGATGAGGAACAGTTGCTGCTGGCGCAAAAGGTAAAGACGCGAATCTCCGGCCCAGATGCAACTGGCTTGTGTCCCGCTGATGATCAGGCTGAGACTTGTCGTGCCTGAAATGTCTTGTTCGGGGAGAGCGAGAAAACCGGCGTAAAGACCGTGATTGACGTGGTTGAGCTTGGCTTCCAGGTCAATCTGCCGGGCTTCGTGGCTGCTCGGCGGCATGTTGATCAGTTGCGAGATGGCGTGAACCGTCGCACGGCTGGCGACGTCACCCTCTCTGTGACCGCCCATGCCATCGGCAATCGTGAAGAGCCCATGCGACGGGGCCGCAAAGTGGCTGTCCTGATTGACCTTGTGTCGGCGTCCGCGCCGGGTCGCTGCTTCGGATCGTAGCAACGCAACAGCGGCAGAAGTGTCGACCGTATTCAAACGCACGTTCTCCCGAGTAAGGGCCGCAGGACCAGTCCGGGTTCGATCTTAACGCGCAGCCATTCTCCGGAAAAGAAGTCTCCGGTTTCCAGCCAGGCGTTGGTTATGTTCCTCTGGATGAGGTGATCCGTCGCAGGGCCCGGATAGCTGTCCCCGGCAAGCAGACCGAACGAGAGCCGGATCGAGAGTGGCTGGGAAGCATGCAAAATTTGCTTATCCCTGGTCTCGTAGCCTTTCGCGTGGTGCGCCTTTATAAAATGTACAAGTTTCACGCCGAAATTGCGTGGCAGATGCTTTCATCGGTTGAAACCGGAGGCTGTCGGCTTTTTGCAGTCCGGGCACCGATGCAGATTTGGGAAATGGCAATGACCGCAGACGTCGCAGAAATCACCATCGGCCACGAGACGGACGGCGACCTGATCGTTGTTCGTCCTGTCGGCAAGCTGGACACGCTCAGCGCAAAAACCTTCGAAACCTACCTGAAGAATCTGATCTCGGAAAAGCCGGCAACCTTGCTGATCGACATGGAGCAAGTGGACTACGTCACCAGTTTCGGGCTGAGATCACTGTTGATCGTTGCCAAGCTTCTGGCTCCTTCCGGAGACAAGCTGGTGCTGTTCCAGGTGAACCAGTCGGTGGTCGACGTCCTCAAGATCTCCGGCTTTCTGAAGATCATGCAGGTGGCGGAAAGCCGGGAAGACGCAAAGGCGCTGGCGGGTTGACCGAAGCTCACACCCGGCAGCTTGAATTGAACAACGTCCGGCAGGGAACGGGATGGTGGATCTCGAGACGGTGACAGTTCGAAACGACCTGGAGGACCTGCCGGCGGTCTATACCGTGCTGGATCGGTTCTGCACAGGAGCGGGCCTGTCCGACGCGGTCCGACGTACCCTGTGCCTGGTCGTTGAAGAGCTGTTCGCCAATACCGTTGCCTACGGCTATCCGGATGGCGGCAAGGACCAGATCGCGGTCACGGCGGCGCTTGGGCCGACACACGTCAAGCTCGTTCTGTCCGACAGGGCGAGACCATTCGACAACAGCGGCATGCCGTCCGGTCCACCGGAAGCGGACACAGTCGAGGACATGGGCATTGGCGGTCTGGGCCTTTATCTGGTGCACCAGCTGGCCGATGACGTGGCGACCCAACGGATCGGAAACGTCAACCACACCACGGTTCTGGTGCCTCGCGCCAAGGATTGACGGGCACCTTGCTGCAAGGCGCTTCCCTCAGAAGGCAAATTCCATCATGGAGAAATCGTCCGGCAGGGGCGCATTGTCGTGGAATGTGGCCAGCCAGTCGTAGATGGCTTGAGGGACGGTTCCGTCCACGGATTTCGATTTGTCCGCGAGCTCGGCCCAGGTCAGCGTCCGGCCATCCGCATCCTCGATTTCGTAGGTACCGTCGCTGATGACGAGCAATCGGTCGCCCGGGCGAATGTCGAATGTACCGCCATCGAATTCCATATCTGGGATGGCGCCGATAACCATGCCCTCCGGCGTTCCGAGGCCGATGACGTCCAGCCCCGATGCCGAAGGCCGCATGAGAATGGCAGCAGGGTGGCCGCCGGAGGCATAGGCCAGTTGCCGGGTCGAGCGCCGGTAGACGCCATACCAGATGGTGAAGAACATGTTGTTCTGCCGTTCCATCGGAAAGGCATTGTTCAGTTTGGCAAGAACGTTTGCCGGGTCACGAAAATCGGTGCCCCCAAGCGCATTCGAGCGCAGCACGTTGATAATCGCGACAGACAGCAATGCGGCCCCGACACCATGGCCGCAGACGTCGATCAGGTAAATTGCGAAATGATCGTCGTCGAGGTCGTGATATCCGAACGAATCACCGCCCAGTTCGGTCGACGGCACCAGAAGCCAGTCCGCTTTCGGGGCTTCGGGACGCCTTTCCGGCAGGATGGAATAAACATAATTGCCGGCATCACGAAGCTCCGCTTCCAGGCGTTCCTGGGTGCGGGTCAGCAGGATGTTGTATTCGGCCAACTGGTCTTCCACGGCTTCGCCATGTTCGATGGTTGCCTCGTAAAGCAGCTTGAGGTCGTCATGTTCAGCGCGCAATTCCTCAAGTTCTCTGCGCACTCGCGCGAGTTCGCCAGCGGAAGTGTCTGGTTGGGCAGCGGCGCCAAAATTACTGGTGCTTGTCATGTTGTAAATATGATGCCTTTACGGACGCGCGGTGGAAACCCAAAGTTTAGAGTTGTGCTGCTATGTTAATGAAGCAGAAAACATTGGAGCAATCGCGGTTGATATATCCTTGGCAATGAGCGACACCGTATTGTTAAATACATGAATTATCGATGACACGAGTCCAATCGGCCAAAATTTCCAGCTTTCTCGTATAACAGAAGTGCATCGCTTTGAGGTGCAATTGACCACGCCAGCGGGGGAATAAAAATGCAGGCACCTTCTGAAGGCATATCATCAAATTCCGGTCTGCCGCAGATGATTCACCTGGATTTGGACATCAAGGATTTTTGCACCGACTGGACCCATTGCGATCTCATGTCGGGATACATTGCCCGGATGGTCAGCCACAACCGGCTGGATTCGCTCCTGTTTTCCAATCTCTATTCGTCGGCTTTGAACGAGCTGCTGGAAGCGGTGTACCGCACCCACGGCTCCGGCGGCAAACTGCAATGCGCGGTTCAGCGCGACGGCAATGTCGACAGGATCGAACTGACTTTCCCTGCGGACGAAGAAACCTACAAGATCTATGAGACCACCATTGCGAAGGTCAACGGCGAGGACGCCGAAACGCTTTATCTGGAAGCGCTGTTTGCCGACGCCGAACCGGATGCGAGCCTCGGGCTCCTGGAACTCGGCGTCGACTATGGCGCCCGGCTTGCCATCGGACGGAGCGAAGACGGCCGCATGAGCCTGGTTGCAGAGCTCGTGCTTGAGGACGACACAGAATGATCGCTGATAATATGACACAGGCCTTTCAATGGACCTTCAACGAGAACGATCAGGAGTTCTCGCTCCATGGCAGCTTGCGCCCCCAGCGGGCCGAGGAACTGCATGGCTGCTTTTCCGCGATGGAACAGTCCGTCGCCAAGGTGAGCGGAAAATTCTACGTCAACGTCAGGCGCCTGGTGCGCATGAACAACGTCGCCTTCCACGCATTTGCCGGCAAGATCCTGGATCTTGTGCGCAACCGCAGCGATCTGAGCGTTCATGTGACGACGTCGAGTGTCGTCGGCTGGGCAACGCGCAAGTTCGCCGTGCTGGAGACGATGTCCGACAAGATCACCGTCAGCGAATACGACAACGAGTTCTACCCGGGACAGTCCTTCGTCGAGGACAGTGAATTCATTCATGTCCTGCGGACACAGACCAAGCTTACCTGGCGCCATGAGAAGGAACTTCTTCGCCGCCACGGCCTGAAGCCGGGGATGCAGGTGGCCGACATTTGCTGCGGCATCGGCGATTTCGCCGTGCTCCTGCAAAAGGAGTTCGAGCCCGACCGTCTTGTCGCGCTGGACCATTCCAGATCCAGCCTCGACTACGCACGCCGTGTCGCCGCCGACTTCGGCATCAAGGGCATTGACTATGTCTTTGGCGATGCTGCGGACATGCTGCTGGAGGACAATCAGTTCGACTTCGTGACCTGCCGACATTCCCTGCAGGTGTTCGATCAGCCGGAACTGATCCTCAAGGAGCTCTACCGTATCTGCAAGCCGGGTGGCCGCATTTACGTGACCAACGAAAAGAATTCCCATTGCCTCGGCGAACCGAGATCGGAGTCCATCCAGTGGACCTATAACGAGGTCGCCAAACTCTGGCACCATTTCGATATGGATATCGAAATCGGCCCGAAATGCCGGCGCCTCCTGATCGACGGTGGTTTTGAAAACGTCACCATAGGCTCCTTCATGGTCACCAACACCGACGGCGACCCGCAGGATTTCGCAGACGTCATCGCCTCGTGGAAAAATCTCTTTGCCGGCAAAATGGCGCAGGAACGCGGCGACAGCCCCGAGTTCATCGAACGCTTCGCCAAGGGTTTTGATGATCATATTTTCGCAGCGCTCCACCCCAAGGGGTATGCGGGCTGGCCGATCTGGGTTGCCTCGGGGCGTAAGCCGCTATGAATGCACCGGTAAAGAGCCCTCAGAGTGAAAAGCAGATAGGTCGCTTTTCCCTGCGAAGTTTTCGCGCCAAGTTCATTCTTGTCGTGGGCGTGGCGGTGCTGTTCGATCTGGCGCTTGCCGGTGGCATCGGCATCTGGAACGTGCAGAAACTGTCGAGGGATGCAACGGAACAGGTCGGTGAAGGCCTGACCACCGCGACCGAAGACTATCTGGAAACCTACATCGATACGACTGCGTTCCGCGCCGACCTTCTGATCGAGCGTGTTCATTCGGAACTTGCGACGCTTGCCTCGTCGATGCAGACACTGATCGACCACCCGGATATCCAGGAAGCGGTCGGCAACACGATCGAAGGCAGTTCGGAGTTTTCCTCCGGTCTGGTCTACGACGAAAAAGGCGGCTGGTCGCAGAACACCGAGGGTGTTCCTTCCGCAGTCAGCGTCTGGGGCTACTTGCTCGATGAAGACAAGAACCCGCTTCCCAAGGCCGCGGATGAGCTGAAGAACAGCTCCTTCCTCAGCCTTGTCGGGCCTTCGATGATGTCGACAGGCGCTCCCAAGCTGCAGATCTATTATGTCGGCCCCAAGGACGCGTCGATCATGCGCGCGACCCCTTATTCGGAACAGGCGCAGACATTCGACCTGCTTTACCCCGGTCATAACGAGGGCGCGAACTTCTGGGATTTCTTCTTTCCCGGGGTCTACGAAGGTTGGCAAGGCTGGATCAAGGATCCGTCTTCCAAGCCGGTTGAATCCAATATCGTCACCACTGCTCCCTACATCGACGCGATCACGGGCAAGCTGATCGTCAGCTTCTTCCATCCCCTGTGGACGCAGGATCGCAAGGATGTTGCGGGCATGGTCGCGGTCGACATCACGCTCGAACAGCTGACTTCGCTCGTCGAAAGCCTTGAGATTTCGGAAAGCGGCTTCGGCTTCCTGACGATGTCCGACGGCAACGTGGTGGCAACGCCGAAAGCCGGCGAGGCCACACTGGGTCTGGTTTCGAGCGACGTCAGCGGCCAGGGTGTTACCGGCGTGAACCGGAACCTCAAGGAAAGCAGCCAGCCCGCCATTTCTTCCCTTGAACTCAGTGCCAAGGACGAGACCGTCATCAAGCACATCTTCCTTGAAAATGATGGTGAAGAGGTCCCCTATCTTCTGGTCCTCAAGCAGCTCAACCCGACCAACCTGTGGGATGGAACCGGCATCACCTCGGAAACGATGACGCTGGGCTTTGTCGTTTCCGAACGCGAGATCTACCAGTCGCTGATTGATGCCACCAACAACATCTCCGAGGCGACGGCCCGCATCCTGAACTACCAGCTGATTGCCTTCTGCGTCAGTATCTTCGTGGTGTTCGTCGCGGTCTATGCCATTTCCGGCCGTATCACCAAGGGCTTGTCGCAATTGGCCGCCGCGGCGCGTGCGCTGCAGAACAAGGATTATTCGGTTCGCGTTGCTATTCCGACCCGCGACGAGGTTGCGGCCGTGGGGCTTGCGTTTAACCGGATGGCGGAAGAGATCAGCTATCACACGGAGAACCTTGAAAATCTCGTCGAGGAGCGGACCAGGAAGCTGGAAACCGCGAACCACGAGATCGGCGAGCTCAACAAGCGGCTGAAATCGGAAAACCTGCGCCTCGGAGCCGAGCTGGATGTCGCCAAGCGCATTCAGGAAATGGTTCTGCCACGGTTGAGCGAACTGGAAGTCATCCCGCAGATCGAGATTGCCGCCTTCATGGAACCGGCAGACGAAGTCGGCGGCGATTACTACGATGTCCTGTTCGACGGCAGCCGCATCAAGGTCGGTATTGGCGACGTGACCGGCCACGGCCTGGAAAGCGGCGTGTTGATGCTCATGGTGCAGTCGGTTGCCCGTGCGCTTCAGGAGAAGGGGGACAAGGATCCGATTGCCTTCCTGGATGTGCTCAACCGTGCTGTCTACAAGAACATCACCCGTACCAATTCCGACAAGCACCTGACTCTTGCCTTCGTCGACTACGAGGACGGACAGGTCACCTTGTCCGGCCAGCACGAGGAAGTGCTGATCATTCGTGCCAATGGCGAAACCGAGCGGATCGACACGATGGATCTCGGTTTCCCGGTTGGGCTCGAGGCCGATATTTCACCCTTCGTGGCCACACTGGATCTTGCGTTCGGACCCGACGACATCCTGATCCTGCATACGGACGGGATCACGGAAGCGGAAAATGCGAAGGGCGAGATGTATGGCCTCGACCGGCTTGCCCAGAGCGCCCATGAAAATCGCGAAAAATCCGCTAAAGGTATTGCCGCGGCGGTCATTAATGATGTGAAGTCGCATATCGGCGACTACAAGGTATTTGATGACATCACTCTTGTTGTCTTGAAGCATAGGTAAGGCATGGTCGAGGATTTTGGAGAGACGGCTGCTTTGAACGGCGGAGACGCGAGACAATTTTGTCTCACGCTGATGGCAGAGCCGCTGGAGCTGAGCTGGCATCATTGCGGCCTGACATCGGATTTTATCGGTGAATATTTCAGCAGGGCTTGCGGCAAAGGCATCGATCCTGTCGATGCCCGCCACAGCATCAGTTACATGATCAACGAGATTCTGGAAAATGCGATCAAGTTCCGTCACGGCGGCGACATCGCGATTCACAGCTCGCTGGAAGAACAGACGTTTGAAATCCGGATCGTGAACCGGATCGACCAGGAAACGGCCGTCAAGTTTCAGGGGCACCTGAAAGCCCTGCTCGACCGCGAACCGGGAGAGCTGCTCCTGGAACGCATCGAGGAGAACGCCCTCAACCCTGACTCCTCCGGCTCCGGCCTGGGTTTGCTCACACTTATGAGCGACTACGAGGCCAAATTGGGCTGGTCTTTCGCGTCTGAGCGTGTAAGTGAAGGCGTTGAGTTGACGACATATGCTTCTTTGCGACTTTCCTGATCGCTGACATATTCCAAAGGAAGAAATCACAATGGAAATCAGCACGAACGATTACCGCGTTTGGACTGAAGGCTCCGCCATCCACTACGAAGGAACGATGCGGCTTTCAGGAACAGATGCCTACGCACCTATTCTGGACATCATGAATTCCGTTCTGGCGGCCAAGCCGGAACTCATCACCATGGACCTGACAAGCCTGGAATTCCTGAACAGCTCCGGCATCAACCTGCTCGCAAAGTTCACGATCGAAATCAGAAAGCAGCCGGAAGTCGGCGTTCGGGTTCTGGGCTCCAAGTCCATTCCCTGGCAGTCGAAATCACTCCGCAACCTGCAGCGTCTGCACCCGGCGCTTGAACTGACGATTTCCTGATCCCGCACTCGAGCGCGTGAGGACGTGCTGATGCAAGCGCAACGGAAATGCCCGCAGACTTCCGGCCTCGGTTTCAAGAAGGCCGGATGAATTGCGCATGTCGCAGGCCTAATATCCGTCCTCGTTGCAACAGGCTTTCAGTCGTCCCGCCAGTCTCCCGGACATGATAGTGAAAATCTCGGCAAGGCAATCCTGATCACGGCGCAGGTCGCAGCTGGCGCTATCAGCGTCGTGAAAGTTGCCTGCAAAGCGCCGGTCAAATGATCGGGCAGGGTTTGCAATCCTGCTCGGAGCCTCAGGCTATGAAGTTCCTGTCGCGGCGGTGAAGGGCTTTCCACCGCTCGTAATCCGCCAGGCCGGTTCCTGACTTTCCCGTTTCAAAAATCCCTTGGCCGGCAATGCGATCCGGCGGAATATGCCGGTTGATCCGCCGGCTCCCGTGCCGCGGGCAGCCCACCCTTGGCAGGACTGGCGGTATCGCTTTTTTTGGATACCGTTTCTGACCTGCTGCTTCTTGTCAGCGCCATCTTCCGGAGGCCTTAATGACCCTGTCCGCTGAAGCCGTCGAAATCCTGAAATCCGTCAGCACGGCGACACTCACCACGATCCTTCTGAAAAAGGGACTGCGCAACGTCTGGATCCGCGGGGCAATGCCGCTCGATCGCTCCAGGCCCCGGATCGTCGGGCCGGCATTTACCCTTCGTTTCGTGCCTGCGCGTGAAGACCTGGCAACGCCTGCTTCCTGGGGCTCTCCCATTTCAACACGTGCGGCCATCGAGGAGATGCCGGAAGGATGCGTCGCGGTCATCGATGCGATGGGCATCCGCGACGCCGGTGTCTTCGGCGATATCCTGTGTGCCCGTATGCGCAAACGCAATGTCGCTGGCATGGTCACAGACGGCACAGTGCGCGATCTGGCCGGCGTGCTGGCGTCGGATCTGCCGGTCTGGTGCAGCGGTGTCTCGGCCCCGCCTTCGGTAGCCGGTCTAACCTTCGTCGGCTGGCAGGAAACCATCGGTTGCGGCGGTGTTGCGATCATTCCGGGCGATATCATCGTGGCAGACGGCGATGGTGCGGTCGTGATCCCTGCAGCCACGCTTGATGACGTGCTGAAGGAAGCCCCGGAACAGGAACGCATGGAGGCCTGGATCGTCGAGCAGGTCGACGCAGGTGCGAAGCTGCCGGGCCTTTACCCGATGAACGAGGAAACCAAAGCGCGCTACGAAGCCGAACGCTGAGGGGCGTCGGATGCCGGGATCTGCATTCGATAAGGGAATCTGACGACGATGCAGCGCGGCTGCCATGTCTCTTCCGGCCAGACTGTTCTGATAACGGGTGCTCGCGCGCCTGTTGCCCTGCATCACGCCCGGCTGTTTCATGCCGCTGGTTGGCGTGTTGTTCTGGCCGATATGCCCGCGCGCCCAGTCTCCCGGGCAAGTCGTGCCTGCGCACTCTATCAGCGTCTGCCATCGCCAAGGTTTCATCCGGAAGATTTCACTGATGCGCTCGAGGCGCTGATCGAACGCGAAAAGCCGTCCCTGATTGTCCCGACCTGCGAGGAGGTCTTCTACCTGGCGGCAATCCGGGAGAGGCGTGGCCTTGGGGCAGAGCTGTTCGCGCCAGGTCTCGACCTGCTTCAGACGTCCCATAACAAGCATGACTTCATCAAGCTGTGTGAAGGGTTCGGGATTGCCGTGCCTGAAACACGGCTGCTGACGTCTCGGCAAGATGTCACCGACCTTGGCAAGCATGCCGAAAGCCTTGTGTTCAAGCCCGTCTGGTCGCGCTTCGCCGGTCAGGTCCTTGTCTCTCCAGCGTGCCGCAAGTTGAGGCAAGTGGTGCCGAGCGCTGCAATGCCCTGGGTTGCCCAGGAACGGTTGGAAGGAGACGAGATCAGTGCCTACGTCCTGGCGCGCGACGGCAAGGTGCTGGCAGTGTCGATGTACCGTTCGCTATACCGGGCCGGTGCTGGCGCGGGGATCTGTTTTGAACCGGTAACGGACCCGGCAACACGGGCTTTAATCGAAACATTCGTCGGGAACACCGGTTGGACCGGGCAGGTTTCGTTTGACCTGATGCGCCTTGAAGACGGCTCTGTGCGCCCGCTGGAATGCAATCCGCGCGCGACCAGCGGCCTGCATTTTTTCAAGGACGCGGACCGGTTCGTCCGCACGCTTTTGCAAGGTGGTGACGAAGTCTTGCCGGACGTAGCAGGCATTCAGGCCGTGCGGCTGGCCATGTGGGGCTACGGTCTGCCTTCAGCGCTCCGCTCACGAGATTTTGCCCGCTTCCGGGAGGTCCTCGGTGCGGCCGAGGAGATCCTCGGAACCGCGGACGATCCTGCGCCCGGACGTGCTCAAATACCTGCCTTGCTGGAAATCGCGACCATAGCCATGCGCAACCGCATCAGTCTTCAAAGCGCCACCACGAGGGACATCGAGTGGAACGGGCCGGATCAAAGTTCGATATAGGCACTTCTGGGGGACGCTGCCGCACCTGGCAGCTCGCCCTCTTCAATTGCCTCGATATCCCTTCGTAAATAGTCGAGCGGTCCGATCAGAGGCCTTGCGTCCGGAAAGCGCGCCGCGTTTTCAAGCGAGGATTTCAACACGCGGCGGTCTTGTTCCAGAGCGATGCGGAACATCGGCTGGAACATCCAGGACTTGACCTGGTCGAGCAGACCCTCGTTCGGTCCGATCAGGCAACCGATACCTTCAACAAGTCCGTCGGCCGCCTGCCGCAAATGGAAGGTGGTTGCCAGTGCAAGGCCGTTTTCGCCCCAATATTCCAGCTCGGCGATACCGGGAAAGCGATACCGCCCGACAGTCCGCACCCGCCCGGCTTCCAGCAGCCTGCTGATCAGGCCATGCTGCCGGTCCTCCCCGGTGTAGACGGCCTCGACCCAGCCAGGCCCACCGGTGATATCGACCCGAACCCGATGCCGCTTGCTGCTGAGGCCGCGCAGCAGGCCCTTGTGGGTGAAATGGGTGTGGGTCGCATCGAGGATGTTTTCGGCAGCATCGATCAATGTCGAGTTGGTGCTGCTGCGCACGAGGCGCACCACTGTCTTTCTGCCTTCCATCGGGTGCAGGTAGGGTTCACCTGCGGGGTCTCCTTTGGAAAGAAAAACCACGCCGTCCTTCACGAAGGTCTTGAGGCCGGGAATCCGGTACCCCGGCACGTCGCCCATGTGTCCCGGAATGGCGGTGCAGCGTCCGCCGCCGTCAAAACGCCAGCCATGATAGGGGCATTCGATCTCGCCTCGGACGACCTTTCCTTTCGACAGTTCCATCAGCCGGTGCGGACAACGGTCGGCCAGAGCCGAAATGCCCGACGCGCTCTTGAACAGCACCACAGGTTCGCCGCCGAATTCGACACGGGCCGGTCGGCGCTTCAAATCCTTCACGAGCGCCGCGGCCTGCCAGAAATCCTTTGATGAAGTCATAGGTCGAAGGCCTCCAGAAGGGGAATGCCGATGCGCGACAGAAGCTTTTCGAGGCTTCGCACTGCCAGTTGCCTGCGCCGGGACAGATGGCCCGCATAGACGGCGTTGAACTCGATTTCCGGTTCTGCCCCGCGCAGCCGTTTGAAGTGGCCGGCGCCCGCGCTCATGTTGAAAAAGAGAGTGTGCCGGTCTGCAATGTCCTGGCCTGCCGCCATGACCAGCCGATAGAGACCCTCCTTCAGCGGCAGGCGGGTGTCGTATCCAACCAGCGGCTGCGTCAATGTGCGGCCGTTGGCAAAGAAACCGGCTACCGCCACCAACTGGCCGCTGTCATCGCGATAACCAAGCAGTTGGAACAGGCCTCTGCGGTGGCATTCCCGGATGTAGGTTGCGGTGTACTGCGGATTGAGCGGTGTGTACTTGTCGAGATAGAGCATCTTGTAGAGCTCCGCGGCACGGTCAAAATCCGAACCCTCGAAGCTGTCGTTTTCCGCGAGCCGATAGGGCGTCTGTTGCATCAGCCTTGTGTCGTAACTGCGGTTTTGCGTCGGCCGTCCTGGCGTTTGGTCACCGGAGTAGAGATAGATCCGCCGTGCCGCCAGAAGCCTGAACCCAGCTTGCTTGAGGGCGTTCATCGATGACCGGTCCGCCCGGCCATTGAGCGACCGGATGACAATGGCATGCTCCGGATGGCGCTGAGACAGGGTTCTGGCGATCTCGCGGGCTGCGGCTGCATCGATTTCCGGCACCGGATTGGTTGATAGCAGCCAGTTGTTCACCTGCACCTGTCGATCAAGCCCGCTGGCCGCGATCAGCGGCGCACAGGCCCGGATCAGCGGTCGCACCAGATGGTAGGTCAGTGGCGACTTCAGGAAATTGCGCGTTTCCTCGACTGCATAGTCGATATAGGCAGCGCTGGGTGAACAGATGTAACACGTCGGCGGACGGCTCGGTTCGTTGATCGTCACCGGAAAACACCGCCCTGCAATCTCCAGCGAGCTGACACGCGTCGTGAGGTTGGCAACAAGATCAGGCATGGCAAAGTCGTTGCACAAACGCACGAAGGCATGAACTGTCTCGGGGGCGTTGCTCACACCTCCATTGGCCGACGTGTCCCGCATGACCGTATCCTTCGCTGTGGTCATGATTGAGCCTGCCGCCTAAACCGGCTTTCCACCCGCCGCAGCTTGCGGGTGTTTTCCAGGGGCAGCCTGTCCCGGCGGAGCGAAATTGCAGGTACGAGGCCCTGTGAGCTCAGGGTTTTGCCAAGTGCCGCCAGGGCCGCTTCAGCGCTCGTCTCCGCCACCTCCGGCGGGAGCTGCAGGGTCACCGATCCATCTTCTTCCTGCACAAGGCGAAAATCGGATATCTCGCGCGAGGCATCCAGAACCGAATTGCGCAGGATGTCGGGTGTAACCGGCACGTCCGTTCCCGCTTCGCTGGTGAAGAGAAAGATATCGTCCATCCGTCCGATCACTTCATCAACCGTCTGAAGCGGCGAGCCACAGGAGCATGGTGTCGACGACAGGCGCAGGAGATCGTTCATCCGGTATCGCGCCATGATCTGGAAATCGCGGCGAAAGCCTGTCACCAACGGAGTGACGAGATCGTTTGCGACCGGCTCGAACTCGAAAAAATTGGCGTCCTCGGCAAGATGCAGGCGGCCATGGGCACACGTCACGGCGAAAAGGCCTTCGGTTGCCATGTAGATCTGCCCGAGGGGAATGCCGAACCTCTTCTCGACAACGACCCGGTCGATCGGGTCGAGCGTTTCCGCACCTGCATAAAGCTTGCGAGGGGCAAGTCGGTCCGACGTTTCCGCCAGGTGCCGCAACACCCTCGGCGGCGCGACGATGGTCGTCGGATTGAAGGTTTCCAGTTCGTCCAGCCAGGAAGCGATGCCATGGCGGAGATCGAAGAACCGCAATTGCAGTTGCCGCAGTCTGGCCGGGCTTTCGTAAAGCGAGGAGGACTGCGGCAGGATGATCGCAACCCGTTCCGGATGCCAGAGAAAGCGGGGTAAGGTCTTGGCCAGAATAGTGCCGAGCCAACGGAACCGCTCTGGTGCGGTAATGGCATAGAGGCCGCGGTTGCCGCTGGTGCCCGTACTGGCTCCGATGTTGATCCCGTCGATCTCGCCGCCCGCCTCCAAGGCCTGCCATCCGGCCTCGGCGGTGATCCGGGCCCTGTTGAAGGCTTCGAACCGGCTCATCACGATGGCTTTGTCGATCACCGGCAGTTGGTCGAGGCGTGGAGGCGCGTCGCGGTAGAAATCGACCTTGGGAAGCGACTGGCGCAACCAGCCATCCAGTCGACGTTTCTGCCAGTCCTCGAAAGCCTTTCGAGATCGGCCACTGCGGCCGGTCCAGAGCGTTTCGGCAAAGGCAATGCCAGTCTGAAAACGCCCGTTCATTGCGGGACCTCCGGCAAATCGTATGGACTGTCGGACGGATCGTGGCACAGCAGAACATCGCCGCCTTGCTCCCGGAAGGCGGTAACCCGGCGGCTGCTTGCGGCAAGTGCCCGGCGATCCGAAGCGACAAGAGCCGCGGGCAGTCCGGGGGCCTTGCCTGGATCAAGCGCTGCCGCACACCACTGGGTATCGACCGCATAAAGCAATGGCACCGGCTGAGCGGCAAAGCAGATGCCGAAATGGCCTTCCGCATGACCGGGCAGATTGACGGCCAGCGTCTCACCATCCCCAAAGAGATCAGCCCCTTCGCCGAACCCATGGGGAGCTGGCTTGACCGGCAGTTGGTCGATATCGACGATCCGGCTGGAGAGATCCTGCGGCAGCAACTCGTCAAAGACGCCGTGGCGCAGATTGGAAAACCTTGAGCGCGCCTCGACACTGGCGTGCACTGCTGCCTTCGCATAGATCCTCGCCTTCGGGAATAGGTGAAGCGCGGCAACATGATCGGCGTGAAAATGGGTCAGCACGATGGCTGCAACATCTGCTGTGCTTGCGCCCAGGCGATCAAGCACACGGGCTGGCTGGTGCTCTTCGATCAGCGTCGGCCGGAGCAGACTGGCATAGATCCGAAGCGGCAGACTGCGCCCGGCACCTTCCGTGACCCGGGGGCCGTAACCTGTATCGATCAGCACCAGTCCGGCGGTCGGGTGCTGGTAAACCCCATAGCGTACCTTGAAGCGAAGCGGGTGACGCCCACCACTACGGAGCACCAACCGCTCCGGCGCGGAAACAAACGCGCTGTTTGCAAACACCGGGGTCAATGGGCTTTCCCTTCGCCGAGTGTTTTTGCAAGACCGCTTTCGAAGTCGATCTGCGGTCGCCAGTCCAGCAACCGCTCCGCCTTGGAAATGTCGAGGCTCTGCCGGAAGGCGAAGAGGCCTAGCGTATAGGGTGTCGCCAGAGGTTCGCCGGCGCCAGGCACAAGCAGACTTGCCGTCTCCAGAAGCCTGGCCACCAGGACAGCCGGGGCCAGGGAGCGGTTCTGCCAGCGAACCGGAATGCCCTTGGCGGCACAGACACGCTCGACAATGAAACGCACCGGCAAAGGTTCGCCGCCGGAAATGTTGAACGTCTCGCCTTCGCATTCCGGAGAGGCTTCAAGGGCCGTCTCGACGGCTGAGAGCAGATCATCGACATGGGTCAGGTCGATGGAGGCAGCTCCATTCCGGAAAACCGGCAAGGGTCGCTTCTGGGCTGCGGCGAGCAAACGCGGCAGGAGTGTCGTGTCCCCCGCACCATAAAGGCCGCGTGGACGCAGGTTGATCGGGCCAAGGTCGGCGCGGGTTAGCACCAGCCGTTCGGCCTCGGCCTTTGTCGCCGCATAAGCGTTGATGGGCGGCGGCAACAGCGCATCTTCCCGGACGTTCTCCTTGTCCTTCATCTCGAAATAGACGGTGGGCGAGGAAATGTTGACGAACCGCCGCACGCCAAGCTTTTCCGCAAGATCAAGCAGGTGTTTTGTCCCGGTGACATTCGCCGCCACGAAGGCGCTTCGTGGTCCCCAGGGCGCGGAGAGCGCCGCGCAATGCACTATGGCGCCGACCGGACCAAAAGGCGCGATCTGATCCTTGTCGCAGGGGTTGGAAAGATCCATGCGAACGACGTCAAAGCCCTCGGCCTCAAGGTGCTGACACTGCAACTCGCTGCGGCCGAGAGCGATCGGGTTGGAGCCTTTGGCGCGCAAATGACGGATCAGGGCTCCGCCCAGAAATCCCGTTGCTCCAGTGATCAGCAAGCGCCCCATGGTCAAACCTCAAGGGCCATGCCGCCGAAGGTCACACCGGCCGATGTCCCGAGCAACAGCACGCGCATGCCGGGCTCGATCCGGCCCTGGCGCCAGGCAATGTCGAGCGCGGTTGGCAGCGATGCTGCAATCTGGTTGCCGTGGGTGCAGCCGATGTCGACCACCCGGCTGCGCTCCATGCCGGTTTCCCGGATCATGTGCTCCAGCGCGAGCGGGCTTGCCTGGTGCGGTACGACGAAGTCGATATCCTGCCGGGCCCATCCGGCTTTCGACAGCAACTGGTCGACGAACTGCGGAAAGTGCTTGTGCGTGACACGGAAGAGGTCCTTGCCGTCCATGTGAAACACGGCATGCCGGGCGAAGGCCTCGCGGTCCTTGTGAAAATCGAACCGAGTGCCTCCGGCCCCGATCTCGCATGCTGCATAGGCGGAGGGGTAGGTTCGCAGCAGCGCGGCCGCAATGCCCGGGCCATTCTCGCCTCCTGTCGTCAGGACTGCTGCAGCCGCGCCGTCGCCGAACAGGGCGGCAACATCGGGCTGGTCTACCCAGGGCAGTGCGCGCGAGGCGATGTCCGCGGCAAACACCAGCACCGACGTTGCTTGCCCCAGCGCAAGTTTGTTGGCGGCAAGTTCGAAAGCGGTCAGGAAGGAAAGACAAGTCGCATTGACATCGTAGGCCGCCGCCGTGCCATCGGCAAAACCCAGTCTCTGCATCACCAGTGGCGCGGTTGCCGGCAGGGTCTGGTAGGGAATTCCGCACGCACCGAGGACGAGGTCGACGTCCCGAGGCGTTTGGCCTGCCTTTTCAAGCGCGGCTTGGCAAGCCGCAACCGCCAGATCTATCTGGCTTTCCTCTGCTGCGACAAACCGGCTTGAAACGCCGGACAGTTTTTGAAGATGTCCGGCAGGAAAGCCCAGCTGAAGATCGAGGGTTTCCGAGGTGACGGACTTTGCAGGCAAGGCATGTCCAGTGCCTGCAATTCTGACGGGAAGAATGGATGCGGCCTCCGTTTGCGCTCCGGTCCGGACCGGCTTCAGACAAGGATCTAAGTCACGGGCCGAAGACACGCAAGGAGGATGGGGCATTGGACCAGGCGGAGAAGCCGGAACCCGCATGCCAGAAATGGGGGCCGCATTTCAGAACGCGGGCAGATCGCAGCCCCAGGACCCGGTCATGCCCTTTGAAACGCAGCCTGTGTACCCGCGGAGCAAAGACGTTGATTATGCGGTGTCACGCCGAACCTGTTTTGATAGGTGCGGATGAAATGCGAAGCGGATTCGTAGCCGCAGGCCAGGGCGATCTCGGACACGGACCGTTCGGTCTGCAGCAGAAGATTGCGGGCACGCGTGAGCTTCTGGTCTATGGCAAATCGTTTCGGCGACACCTTCAGGTGTTTCTGGAACAACCGCTCGAGCTGCCGGGTGGAAATGCCGATCTTGCGGGCGATCTCGGATGTCGGCAGGTAATAGGGCGCGCTTTCGTTCAGCAGACGAATTGCCTCTGCAATATGCGGGTTCCGGATTCCGTGCCGCGCCTGTAGTGAAATCTGCTGGGCAGCGTTGGCAGGCCGAACACCGGAATAGACCATCATGTCCGCAATCGCGACCGCCAGGTCCGTACCGTGGGCTTCGCCGATCAGGTGCAGCATCATGTCGGTCGCCGCGGTGCCGCCGGATGCGGTGACGAAGGCCTCGTCCGTGACGAAGACATTCTTGCACAACTGCACGTCCGGAAAGGTTTCCTCGAAACTGTCGTGGAACGACCAGTGAATGGCTGCGCGGCGGTCGTTCAACAGGCCAGCCTTGGCAAGAATATAGGCGCCCGAACAGATAGCACCGATCTGGGTGCCCCGGGCACGCTCCCGCCGCAGGAAGCTCAGCACCTCCGGCGCCGCCCGGTCGCCGACATTCTGACCGGAGATCAGGAACAGGCTGGAGCGCGCGGGCAAAGGACCGAGGCCCTGCTCCACCAGCGTCACGGTTCCGTTGGAGCAGACCGCCCTTTGACCATCGGGTGAGGCCAGTCGCCACCGGTAGATTTCCTCTCCCTGAAGCAGGTTGGCGATACGCAGCGGCTCCACCGCGCAGGCGAAGGCGATATGCGAAAAATCTTCAAGCAACAGGAAGGTGACGTCAGTGGTTCGGGACATGTCGCTTTTCTCCGGCCTCTGTCGCCTCTGGCCGATCAGGGCCTTTCGGGCGCATGTATTATTATTGTGTTGATATTGTACACATCATGTATACAAACGAGTCAACTGAATTCGGAATGGAGCGTCACATGCCCCCTGTACGCGGCACGGCAAAGTCGAATGCCTATGAGGATCTGAAACGCGCGATCCTGACGTTGGAGCGCAAGCCCGGCAGCCCGCTGGAAGAAACCGATCTGTGTGATCTCTACGGCCTCTCCCGGACCCCTTTGCGCGAGGTGCTGCAGCAGCTGGCGGGTGAAGGCTATGTCACGCTGCAGCTCAATCGGGGTGCGCGCGTTTCCGACATGACCCACTACACGCTGCGGGACTTTTTCCTTGCCGCACCGCTGATCTACAGCGCCGTGCTTCGGCTCGCCGCGCAGAACGCGACGCCGGCACAGATCGAGGAACTGCGTCAGGCTCAGAAAGAATTCCGGGCCGCCATGGCAAGGGGCGACGTGATTGAACGGGCACTCACAAACGACCGTTTCCACCGCATCACCGGCCACATGGCGGGCAACAGCTACCTGCTGGCGAGCCTTGACCGGTTGCTGATCGACCATACCCGGATCGGCATGACCTTCTTCCGCCCCAAGTCCGGTGCGAAGGAAGATCGCCTCGAGCTGGCCGGCCGCCAGCATGACGAGATGATCGAGGCGATCGAGCAGGGCGACGACAACCGTGCCGCGGAACTGGCGCTGGAGCACTGGGCTCTCTCGCGTGACCAGATCGAACTGTTTGTCATGCCTGAAGGCCTGGAAGCTCCGCTCGGCATCCCACCCAAACTCAAATCCGCATGAGGCAGACACCACGATGACCCCAATCATGAAGTTCGAAGGCATCTACACGCCCGTGGTCACGCCCTATGACGGCGAAGGCAACGTGGTCTGGGATGCCCTGGCCGCTGTTGTCGACCATCTTGTCGACAGTGGTGTGCACGGCCTGATTTCCGGTGGATCGACGGGCGAAAACTATGCCCAGACCGTCGAGGAACGTCTCGAACTGGCGCGCTTTACCGCGCAAAAGCTTGCAGGCCGCCTGCCTCTGATCGTGGGAACGGGAACCATGAGGACACCGGATTCCATCGCGCTTGCGGAAGGTGCCGCGGAGATCGGTGCCGATGCCATTCTGGTGGCAACACCGCCCTATTCGGTGCCGACCGAGAGGGAAAACGCGCTCAATGTCCTGACCATCGACCGGGCCGCCGATCTTCCGATCATGCTCTATAACTATCCGGGCCGGATGGGGGTGAACATGGGCGAGGAATTCCTCGACCGGGTTGGCCGTTCGCGCAATGTCTGCGCCATCAAGGAAAGCTCTGGCGACATCAACCGCGTCCACCTTCTGGCACGCGACTACCCGCACATCCAGATGTCCTGCGGCATGGACGATCAAGCGCTGGAATTCTTCGCCTGGGGGGCACGCAGCTGGGTGTGCGCCGGCTCGAATTTCCTGCCCGAAGAACATGTTGCCCTTTACCGGGCCTGCGCCGTTGAAGGGAATTTCAGCAAGGGGCGGCGGATCATGTCGGCAATGATGCCGCTGATGCGCGTGCTGGAACAGGGCGGCAAGTTCATTCAATGCGTCAAGCACGGGGTGGAAATGAGCGGGCTCTATGCCGGTCCGCCGCGCCCGCCGTTGAAGGCACTCAACAAGGACGACAAGCGCCAGCTCGACCAGGTCGTCCGGGTTCTGAAATCCACCATTCAAGACATCACGGCGGGAGAATGATCATGACCGACCTTCTGACGCGCGAGGAATACAAGGCGCTCGCTGCCGGCCTGACCTTGCCGACAAATGCTTTCATCGACGGCTCTTACCGCCCGGCGGCATCGGGCAAGACCTTCGAGACGGTCAATCCCGCCACCGGCGAGACACTTGCCTCCGTGGCAGCCTGTGGTGCAGAGGATGTCGATTTCGCCGTGCTGAAGGCCCGGGAAGCCTTTGAGGACGGCCGGTGGTCGAAGCTGCATCCGTCGGAACGCAAGGACACGCTGATCCGCTTTGCCAAGCTCATCACCCGCAACCGGCGGGAGCTGGCCGTGATGGAGAGCCTCGACAGCGGCAAGACGATCTACGATTGCGAAACCGTGGATGTGCCGGAGACGATCCATTGCCTGAAATGGCACGCAGAGGCGATCGACAAGATCTACGATCAGGTCTCGCCCGCCTCCGATGATCACATCGCCATGATCGTGCGCGAACCGGTTGGCGTCGTCGGGCTGGTTCTGCCCTGGAACTTTCCGCTGCTGATGCTCGCCTGGAAAATCGGTCCGGCGCTGGCGGCAGGATGTTCGGTCATCGTCAAGCCGGCCGAAGAAACATCGCTCACCGCCCTGCGCATTGCGGAACTTGCCATGGAAGCCGGCATTCCGCGGGGTGTCTTCAATGTCGTTCCCGGCTCCGGTCCGGGCGTCGGTGAACCGCTTGGCCGGCACATGGACGTCGACATGATCTCCTTCACCGGTTCGACGGATACCGGCCGCCGGTTCCTGCGCTATGCCGCCGACAGCAACCTGAAGGAGGTCGTTCTGGAAATGGGCGGCAAGAACCCGAGCGTTGTCCTTAAGGACGCGGAAAATCTCGACCGGGTGGCTGCTCATGTCGTCAATGGCGCGTTCTGGAACATGGGCGAGAACTGTTCGGCAAGTTCCCGCCTGATCGTGGAAGAAGACATCAAGGAAGCGCTGCTGGAACGCATTCTGGCCCATGCACGGGAATGGACGATGGGAGATCCCCTTGATCCGGAGCATCGTGTCGGTGCGCTCGTCTCTAGCGATCATTTCGCCAAGGTCAGTTCCTATCTGGACAAGGGCGCAAAGGTGTTGATGGGCGGCGACAGCCGCGATGGCGCTTTCGTCGTACCAACCGTTCTGGAAACCGATCCGGGGTCCATCATTGCGCGGGAGGAAATTTTCGGTCCGGTCTTGAGCGTTCTGACCGTAAGAAGCTTCGATGAGGCCATCGCGCTGGCCAATGATACACAGTACGGCCTTGCCGCCTCGATCTTCACCGGCAACGCCAGAAAGGCGCTGCGTGGTGCCCGGGCGATCCGGGCCGGCACCGTGACCGTCAATTGCTTTGGCGAAGGCGACATCACTACGCCGTTCGGAGGGTTCAAGCAGTCCGGTTTCGGTGGGCGGGACAACAGTTTGGCGGCACACGACCAGTACACCCAGCTGAAGACCATCTGGCTGGATCTGTCCGACGACGAGGACGAGGCCGTCGGATGACGAAACGGGCCGCCGACACTCTGCCGAACCTGCAAGGCCCGGCGGCCTGGAACACCATCCTGCCGAGACAACAGCCCGCGCAGGTGCTGAGCGAACAGATCAGCGCGGATGTCACGATCATCGGTGCCGGTTTTGCCGGTCTGTCGGCGGCGCGGCGCCTTCTCCAGTCAGACCGAAATCTCAAGGTTGTCGTGCTCGACGCTTGCCGGGTAGCGGAAGGATCGGCCGGACGCAATTCCGGATTCATGATCGACCTGCCGCATGAGCTGACATCGGAGGATTATGCCGGTAACGGTGACGACAAGTCTCTGATCGCCCTCAATCGAGAGGCAATCGGCTTTGCGCGTGGCGCGGTCGAGGACTACGGGATCGACAGGCACTATTTTGATCCTGCAGGCAAGATCAACGGTGCGGCTAGCATCAAGGCCGATCATCATAACCGCAGTTATGCCGACCATCTGACGAGCCTCGGTGAAAAATATGAGCTGCTCGACCGCCAACAGATGGCGGACCTGACCGGAAGCAGACACTACGTTGGCGGACTTTATACCCCCGGTACGGTCATGCTGCAGCCCGCCGGATATATCCGCGGACTTGCCGCCGGACTTCGGCGGGAAGGCGTGCGGGTTTTCGAGCAAAGCCCGGTCCTGTCTTTCACCAGGGAAGGTGAAAGCTGGAAGGTGGAAACGCAATCCGGATCCGTTTCAACGGCAAAAGTCATCCTCACGGTCAATGGTCATCTGGAGAGTTTCGGTTTCGAACGAAACCGGCTGATGCAGCTGTTCCTGTTTGCCGTCATGACGCCCGAGCTGGACGGTGCGGCGTTGAAGAAACTTGGCGGCCAAAGCCGCTGGGGCATCACGCCATCTGATCCGATGGGGACGACCTTGCGCCGGATCGACGCCGGTCAGGGTGGAAACAGGATCGTTACGAGAACCTGCGCCGTCTTGAAACCCGACATGCGGCTGACACCGGCAAGCGTGGAACGTGCGGCCCGTGTCATGCAACGCAAGTTCGACCGGCGGTTTCCGCAGTTGGCAGGGTTGAAGATGGAATACAAGTGGGCAGGACACCTTTGCCTGTCGCTGAATGGTGTCGCGGTCATGCGAGAGCTGGAGCAGGACGTGTTTTCCGGTTGCGTACAAAACGGTCTCGGCACCGCACGCGGAACCCTGACCGGAATGGGCGCTGCTGATCTCGCGCTGGGACAGACCAGCAGCATCACCCGTCATTTCGGTGCTGAAGCCCGGCCGAAAAAACTGCCGCCACAGCCATTCCGGGAAATCGGTGCCAATGCCGTGCTGCGCTGGAAGGAATGGCGCGCGGCCGAGGAATGATCCCGGCCAGAGTCCGACCGGGCGTCAGTAGACCCATTCGAACACATAGCCCGAGATCAGTGACCCGGTAACGGCAAGCGCCAGGTAAAGCAGAAACGGTCGCAGTTTCAGCACGGGAAATATCGCAAGCGCTCCCCAGATGCTGACAACACCTCCGGAGACCAGAAACGCCATCGCCGCGCCGGGCGACATGCCGTTGTCGATGAGACCGCGGGTCAGCGGCAAGGCCGCATAACCGTCGATATAGGCCGGAGCGCCGACGAAGACGGCGGCGGGTATGGCCCACCAGGTGTTCGAGCCAAGATAGGCTGCCAGCGATCCCGGGGTCAGAGCTGCATTCAGCGCATATTCGGCGAAGAAGGCCGGGATCAGGCAGATCAGGATCAGCCGTGTGGTCGCTGCTGCCTGCCGCGCGAAGGCCTTGCGCCGGCTGCTGTTGCGCCAGACACGCGGTTCAAACGATGTCGCGCCGTCACAGCACCGCGCCGTCAATTTCGCGGCTAGCCCACCAGACCGCAGCGCCGCTTCACCGCTTCGCTCACGCGTGAGCGCTGCTGTGACGGATCCGCCAAATACACCCAGAGCGAAGGCCGCCACGGTCTTGCCGACTGCAAAGGTAATACCGAGGGTCGCCGCCGTAGTCGCCAGCATAGCCGGATCGGTAATCGGCGAGGACAGCCAAAACGCCATGACCGGGGCAAGGGGAACCCCGGCTGCCAGCAACCCGGCCATCAGAGGCAGGATCGTCACCCCGCAGACCGGCGTAATCGCCCCCATGGCAGACGCCACGAGGACCGCGCGCATGAGCCGTCCTTCAAACGCGCGGCCGATGATCCTGTCGGCACCGCTGGCCATGATCCAGGCCGTGAGGGCTATGCCCGACACGACGAGCGGGGCAACCTGAAGGAGACCCTGTCCGGTGAATAGGATTCCCTGTTTGAAGAACTGCGGCCACAGCCAGACAAGTCCGGCGAGGAGGCCAGCTCCGGCTCCGGCGGCAATTCTTCGGGATCCAGAAAACGTGGCTGTTGCCGTCTGTCCTTCCATGAAGGCCTCCAGTGATTGACGGCTTCAGACTAGGCGTGATCTAAACATTGGTGAAACGAATATCTTAAATGTCAGATATTGAAAAATTGGATGAATAACCTCGACAGTGAACTCCTCCGAACTTTTCTGGCGGTCGCCGGGACGGGCAGCGTCACTGAAGGTGCCCGCCTGATCGGCCGGTCACAATCGGCAACCAGTCTTCAGATCATGCGCCTTGAAGAGGTGATCGGGCGGGATCTGTTCGAGCGGACCGGCCGCGGTGTGACGCTGACGGAGACCGGGCAGCGCCTGATGCCGGTCGCAAGGGATGTGAAAGAACGGCTGGATGCCGTCCTGAGGGAAATCACCGCCGATGGTTTGCGCGGAAAGCTTCGCCTTGGCATTCCTGACGACCATGGCCAGGCAAAGCTTGCGAAGATCCTGTCTGCCTTCGCACAATCGCACCCGCAGGTGGAGCTTGAGGTAACCTGTACGATCAGCACCGATTTCCCGGAGCTGCTGTCCAGGGGAAAGCTGGATCTTGCCGTCTACGAGGTTGAAACGATCGGCAGAAACGAAGAGGTGGTTTTTGAGGACCCGACCTGCTGGGTAATGTCGCGTTACCGGGATCTTCTGGCCGAAGAGCCGGTTCCGGTCGCCCTTTTCGACCGCGCCTGCTGGTGGCGTGAGGCGGCCCTCAAGTCGCTTGAGGCAGGAGGGAGGCCTTACCGGATTGCCTTTTCAAGCCAGAGCGTGGCGGGCGTAACGGCTGCCGTGGAAGCGGGTATTGCGATTGGGCTTCTGGGGCGGTCTACTCTCGCGGGCCACCTCAAGGTGCTTGGCAACGAGCATGGGTTTGCCTCGACACCCATGTCGAAACTTGTCATCGGCGTTGCAGCCAGCGCCAATCAGGATCTCGTCAGGACAATGAAGTCCGCTATTCGGCAGGCATTTTGAACCGCTCCAAGTCCTTCAGGGCAAGCTCAACCGGGTCATTCTGCCACCGTCGACCGTGTAGACCTGACCGGTGACAAAACCGCTTTCCTCCGCTGCCAGGAAAGCGACCAAGGCGGCAACTTCCTCCGGCTTGCCCGTCCGGCCAGCCGGGTGGATCTTGCCAATATCGCGCCGGAAGGCATCTGGATCCGGGGTCGCCTTGATGAATTCGAGATTGAGTTCCGTATCGATCCAGCCTGGCGCAACCGCGTTGCAGCGAACGCCGTCCTTGCCGTGATCGACCGCAACGGCGCGCGTCAGGCCGTGAAGCCCGGCCTTGGAGGCGGAATAGGCAGCGTGTAGCGGATTGCAGCCGATGCCTTCGATGGAGCCGACATTGACGATGCTTCCGTGTGTCTGGCGCAAATGCGGCAAGGCATGTTTGATCATCAGGAAAGGCGCGGTCAGATTGACCGCCAACGAGTGCTGCCAGTCGGCGAGCGACATGTCTTCGATCGCCGCTTCCTGCATCAGGCCGGCATTGTTGACGAGCACATCCAGCCTGCCGCCTTTCGTTACCACGCCTTCGATAATGCGGGCAGGGGCTTCCATGTCGGCAAAATCCGCCTGGACATGCTCAAACTCAGGATCCTCGCCGCGCTGGGCCGTGAAGACCCTGGCACCTTCATTTTGCAAGCGCCGGGCAATCGCACGACCAATGCCGCTTCGCCCGCCCGTGACGAGGGCAATCTTCCCTTCGAACCGCATCATGACACCGGTTTTCCGCCGTTGACCTCAACCAGCGAACCGCACATGTAGCGCGCGGCATCGGAGGCAAGAAACAGAACGACGTCCGCGATATCATCCGGCCGCGCCACCCGGCCAAGCGGAACGGTCCTGCCGAGTTCGGCAATCGCCGTTGCGGGGTCAAAGCCGCGCTTTTCGAACCCGGTCCGCAGCATCGGTGTGTCGACCTCGTTCGGGCAGACGGCATTGATGTGGATGCCCTGGTGGGCATGGTCCCGGCCCATGCACTGGGTCAGCGAAGCGATCGCCGCCTTGGTCATGCAATAGACAGCGTGGTTCGGGCCCGGGTGAACACCCCAGCAAGAGGCGATGTTGACGATGGCCCCACCTCCGGCCTCCGCCAGCAACGGGATACCCGCCCGGCAGATGCGGAAGGGAGCTTCGACATTGACCCCGATCGACAGCGCCCAGTCCTGATCGCTGGTCTCGGTCACGGGACCGCGGGTAATGACGCCGGCGTTGTTGATGATGATGTCGAGGCCGCCAAGTGCCTTGGCCGCCGTGCGGGGCAGTGCGTCTGCATAAGCCGGGTCCAGCAGGTTTCCCGAAATCCGGACTTCCGCATCAACGGCATCGCAATTCCGGTCGGCTGCGGCCACGCGTGCCCCTTCTGTCCGCAGCATCTGGGAGATGACTTTGCCGATCCCACCGGCGGCACCCGTCACAAGGGCGCGTTTGCCTTTAAAGCGCATATCGGTTTCCAGTTCAGAAAGAAGCCATGGCGGTGCCGAACAGGGTCTCGTCCGGTTCGACACCAAGGCCCGGGCCTTGTGGCAGGGCAATGTGACCGTCCCGGATGCGCACGCCTTCGCCGATGGAATAACTGCCCTCGATCATGGGCTCCGCAAGCCAGACCCCTTCCAGCAGAGACGGCTTCACCGTCGCAGCTACATGGGTACAGGCGGCGGCGATGATGTCGCCGCCCCAGGCATCGTCACAGGTATGCGGCAGCGAGACGGCTTCGCAGATATCCCGGAACGCAGCCATCTGCTGCAGTCCGCCGATCCGGGTCACTTTCATGCCGAATCCATCGACCAGTCCGCGCCCGGCGGCCCGGATGACCGTTGCCAGGTCGACACCGTTCTCGTCCATGTAAAGTCCGTGGTGGATCTGCGGCCTGATCTTCTCCAGGTCCTCGATCCGGTTGCAGGGCTGTTCCAGAATGAACGGAATATCCGGGCATTCGCGACTGACGCGCAGCGCGTCTCGTGTGGTCCAGCCTCGGTTGCCGTCGACCGCAAGACGCATGCCGGATCCGGCGATCTTGTCCCAGACCCTGCGGATCGTCTCGATATCGCGCTCGACGTCCTTACCGCTCATCTTGATCTGCAGGCGCGGGTAGCCTTCGTCCCGTTTCTCCGCGGCAATGCTGGCGATCTCTTCGGGAGCACCGACACCGGTTGCGTAATAAGAGGGAACGCGTTCCGCGGCGACACCCCCGAGAAGATCGGCAACCCTAAGTCCCAGATGTTTGCCGAGCAGGTCATGAACGGCAATGTCGATTGCCGCCTTTGCGTAGTTGTGCCCGTTGAGCTGGCCGTTCATGAGGCGACCGATCGTCAGGGGGCGAACATCCTGGCCAATCAGCGCAGGGGCGATCTGCTGCAGCGCCGCCTGCGCTCCACCGGAATGCGCTTCGGCGTAAGTCGGGCCGACGGGGCAGGTTTCCCCCCAGCCGGTATGCCCGTTGTCCGCAGTCAGCTTGACCAGGGTGGTCTGGAGAGACCAGACCTCGGCGTTTGCCATCTTGTAGGGGCCGCCCCTGACCGGCAGGTCATGGCGGAAGAGCTCGACAGACTTGATTTTCATGAACCGCCTCGTAGGGCAGAAGAGAATGCACGGGCAGCCCGGTTTTTAGGCCGGTACCGCGGTTCAATAGTCCTGGTTCAGCGCATCTGCCGCCGGGATTTCACGCTCGCGCCGCGCGATGTAGTCGAGAAGGGCCTCGTTTTTGGCGGGGTCGAGAGCAGGCTCCTGATACTCGGACAGAAGCTTGCGGGCGATGCCAAGCGCCCGTTCGGTGATCTCCACTTCTCCCTCGGCCTTCCATTGCTCGATGGAATTGTTGTCGAAGGTCTCCGGCATGAAGAACGCCCGCTGGAAATTCTCCTGGGTGTGCGGGTGCCCCAGGTAATGCCCGCCAGGGCCGACGTCGCGAATGGCGGCAAGGCCTTCGTCGAAATCGTCCCAGCGCGGGCCCTCCGCCATGCGGTAGGCCATTGCGCACTGCTCTGCGTCGACGATGAACTTGGCAACGGAGCAATGCATCCCGGCCTCGTTCCAGCCGGCCGCGTGCCAGATGTAGTTGGCACCTGAATGGATAACGGCGCTCAGCGTTGCTGCGCTCTCATACCCGGCTTGCGCGTCAAAGGTCTTGGCACCGCCGAGCGATCCGGAGGTCCGCCAGGGCACATCGTAGAACCGCGCCATCTGCCCGATCATGAAGTTCATCAGGCTGATCTCGGGGGTGCCGGCCATCGGCGCACCGGATTTCATCGAGACCGTCGACAGATAATGCCCGTAAATCGCAGGTGCGCCCTTCCGGATCACCTGGGTGTAGGCAAGGGCGCTCAGGGCTTCCGCGTTGAGCTGGGCAACGGCGGGGACGACGCTTGCCGGGGTATTGGCTCCGCCAAGCACGAAGGGGGAGCAGAGCACGGGCTGATTCCGTTTCGAAAAGGCCCGCATTGCGCCCAGCATGGTCTCGTCCCAAACCAGCGGAGAATTTCCGTTGCAGTTTCCTGTCGTGACCGGATGGGTCTCCAGATAGTCCTCACCGAACAGGATCGCGCAGATTTCCATGACATCTTCGGCGTTCTTCGGGCTTGTCGTCATGCCCATGAAGGTCTTGTCCGAATACTTGATCGAAGAATAGGTGATGCGCAGGTGCCGGTGGCTGATGGGGTGGTCGTAGGGCTCCACGATGTGGTGGGCGCTGGAATGCAGGGCCGGCAGCATGTGGCTGAGCTTGTGGAACATGGCCAGGTCCGCAAGCGTTGGATTGCGCCGCTCATTGTCGAGGTCACGCAGAAATGGTGCCCCGGTCATCGGCACGAAGATCGAACGATCTCCTCCGAGCGGGACATTCTTTGCCGGATTGCGGGCATGATAGGTGAAGCTGGATGGGATCGAACTGATGAGCTCACGCACCAGTCCCCGGTCCAGGTAGACCCTCTCACCCTCGACCTTGGCACCGGCCCGCTTCCAGTCGGCAAGGGCAATCGGATCGCGAAAGACGATACCAACCTCTTCCAGGATTGCCATGGAGGCATCGTCCAGCTTTCGGATCTGCTCTTCGTCCATGGGTTCGCACAGGGGAAGGGTGCGCCGCAGACCGGGCAGCATGGTATGGTCGGGAGCGGTGCGAATAGCCCGGCGGCCGGCACGGCCGCCGCTGCGGCTGCGTTGGGCAACACTCATCTTGTTCTCCGGTAATCGATTATTTTGACAAGAAGAATGCGCCTGATTTACCGCCCGACAGTGCCGAAATACGAACTGGCACTGCATTTTCCGACATTGTTGGAGAATAATCGTTTTTCATCTAAAAGAATTATCTGAGATCTGTATCAGTAGACCAGAATATACGCGCGTAGCATTTTCCGTGCCTGTCTGAAAATCAAAAATCATTCATAATAATGTTGCTGTGCACAATATCTGGGCAGCCAGTCAACATTAAACATTTTAAATGAGGAATTTATCCATGGGGGTGGCCGAGCAGGGGCAGTTCGTGTTTTGCTATGTAAATGTCGCAAATGAGCATCATGGTTACAAAAAAACAACGGATGCTACGTTTGGGAAATTGGCAAGTGACTGTTTAAGAAGAACCGGAAGGGGAGACAGATGACGAAGTCCAAAGATGCCGAGATGCTCGAAAGGCTTGAAGCAGCGGCCCGCACGGGAGGAATCAGTAAGCGTGATTTCCTTCGCTATTCCGTGCTGGCCGGATTGACAGCAAGCACCGCAACAGGCCTGTGGTCGACCGAGGCGAAAGCCCAGCCCAAGCAGGGTGGGACGTTCCGCTGGGGGATCCACGACGGCAACACCTCAGATTCTCACGATCCGGGTACCTATCTGACCCGCGTGATGATTTTCCTCGCCCACACGCACCGCAGCTACCTGACGATGATCATGGGCGACGGGTCGCTTGGGCCGGATCTGGCCGACAGCTGGGAAGCCAGCGAGGATGCGTCCGAATGGACCTTCAAGATCACTGAAAACGCCGAGTTCCACAGCGGCAGGAAACTGACGGCTGACGATGTCATCGCATCGCTGAACCACCACCGCGGCGACAAGACAACCTCCGCAGCCAAGGCGCTGCTGACGGATGTCACCGACATCACCAAGGACGGCGACTACACCGTTGTCGTGAAGCTGTCCGGTGGCAACGCCGACTTCCCATGGCTGATGACCGACTATCACATGGCGATCTGCCCGGCCAACGACGACGGCACGATCGACTGGCAGTCCGGTGACGGCACCGGTCCCTACAAGATCGACAACGGCGAGTTCGGCGTCCAGTTCAGCCTCAGCCGGCATGACGGCTGGCACCGTGAGGGCGCCTATTTCGACAAGGTCGAGCTGATCACCCTGAACGATCCGAACGCTCGTCAGACGGCACTTGTGACCGGCGATGTGGATGCGGTCTCGCTGATCGAGCTGAAGACCATGGGTCTGCTGCAGCGCAATCCGAACATCAAGATCCACAACATCCCGTCCGCGGGCGCGATCACGCTGCCGATGTTCTGCGACACGGCACCGTTCGACAATCCGGACGTGCGCAACGCGCTTAAGCTGGCCATGAACCGGGATGACATCATCGAGAAGATCACCTTCGGTGCAGCCACCAAGGGCAATGACTTCCACCATTCGCCGGCCCAGCCTTACTGGCCGGACGACATCCCGCAGCGTGATTACGATCCGGACCAGGCCAAGTCCCTGCTCAAGAAAGCGGGCGCGGAAGGTCTCACGGTCAGCCTCAGCACCGCGGACAGCGTCTATGCGGGTGCAGTCGACATGGCGGTGCTTTATGCCGAACACGCCAAGGCGGCGGGTATCAACATCAATGTCGTGCGTGAACCGAACGACGGTTATTATTCCGACGTCTGGCTGAAGAAGCCGTTCTGTCTCGTGTCCTGGGGCGCGCGTCCGACACCTGATGTCATGTACACGCTGGCCTACAAGAACGACGCGGCCTGGAACGAGTCTCACTGGAAAAACCCGCGCTTCAACGAGCTTCTGCTTCAGGCCAAGGCCGAGTTGGACGACACCCGGCGCGCGGAAATGTACCGCGAGATGGCGATGCTGGCCCGGGACGATGGCGGCACCATCATCCCGTTCTTCAACAACTTCGTTTACGCCAACAGCGCGAAGGTAGGCACGCCCGAGAAACTGGCTGCCAGCTGGGAAAATGACGGCGCGCGCGCCGCCAGCCGCTGGTGGTTCGAGTCCTGATTGAGGGGTTAGGCGGCGGCTAAGGCCGCCGCCTGCAATTTGGCCCTGCCCCGGACGCGGGACGGGCCGACCTGGACGGACAGGGCTCCTGCCAACGCAAAGCAAAAAGAGCTGACAGGAACCTGCCCGATATGTGTCCGGCGGCGCTATGTGCCGTGCCGGGCTTTCCTATTCTGGAGGGACAAATGGGGGACATCCTACAGCTGGTCCTTAAGAGACTTGGCTTAGGTGCGATCACGCTACTAGTGGTCTCTATCCTGATCTTTTTTGCAGTTGAACTGCTGCCCGGCGACATTGCTCAGGCCGTTCTTGGACAGGGAGCAACGCCTGAAACCGTCGCCGCCCTGCGAGAGAAGCTCGGCCTCGACCAGCCCGCGATCCTGCGATATTTCCAATGGCTCGGCGGTGCGCTCACCGGTGACTTCGGCGTCTCGCTCGTCTCTGGCGAGCGGGTCAGTGCTGCCATCAGCGACCGGTTCGTCAACACGCTTTTCCTGGCGACCTACGCGGCTGTCATCGCGGTGCCGGTTTCCATCGTTCTCGGCGTGATTGTCGCTCTCCTGCGCAATACCCTGTTCGACAGGGTCGCCAACGTGGTCACGCTGACATCGATTTCCTCTCCGGAATTCTTTCTCGGCTACATCCTGATTCTCTACCTGGCGGTCAAGACCAACTACTTCCCCGCCATTGCCAGCCTCAGCGCGGACATGAGCTTCGGAGATCTGTTGCATCGAACCTTCCTGCCGGCGCTGACCCTGGTGCTGGTGGTGACGGCCCACATGATGCGCATGACACGCGCGGCGATCATCAACCTACTGGCCTCGCCCTACATCGAGATGGCGCGGCTGAAAGGCGTTCCGCCCTGGAAGGTGATCGTCAAACATGCTCTGCCCAACGCCTGGGCGCCGATCATCAACGTCGTCGCACTCAATCTCGCCTACCTCATTACCGGCGTGGTTCTGGTCGAAGTGGTCTTCGTCTATCCGGGCGTGGGCCAGCTTCTGGTGGACGCGGTTGCCAAACGCGATTTCCCGATCGTGCAGGCCTGCTGTCTGATCTTCGCGGCAACCTTCATCCTGCTGAACCTGGCAGCCGATGTGGGCGCGATCCTGACCAATCCGCGTTTGCGGCATCCGAAGTAAGGGCAGCGACATGAGCACATTCGTTATTGGCTACTATGCGCTGCTGATCGGGGCTTCCTGCCTGGCGGCCTATTTCAACAAGCGCAAGATCTTCATTCTTGTCTTTTCCCTGACGATGATCTCCTTCATCGCGGGGATCATCGGCGGCGCTCCGGCGCTCCGGTTCATCACCACGGCTGCCGGTCTTCTGGCACTGGCCGCCGGAACATCCTTCGCGTTCCGGGAGTTCCTGATCATCATCACGCCCGCCGGTGTCTCCAAGGAGTTGCGAACCGCACCTCTCACGGCCGCCTTCGGCATGTTCGTGATCTTCACCTACGCCATCGCCGGGGTCTTTGCCCCCGTGATTGCACCTTTTGGTGAAGCGCAGGTCATTTCGTCGGCCTTTGCACCGCCGGATGAAACCATGCTTCTGGGGGCCGACCAGCTCGGCCGCGACATGTTCAGCCGCATCATCTACGGCGCGCGCAACTCTGTCGGCCTCGCGCTGCTGGCAACCATGCTGGCCTTCTTCATGGGGGCATTTGCAGGCCTGCTTGCCGCCACCAAGGGCGGTTGGTTCGATCAGCTCATCGGCCGTGTCGCAGACGTCATCATGTCGGTACCGTCACTGATCTTCGCCCTGCTGATGCTCAGTATCTTCGGCACCAACCTTGTGGTGATCGTGATCGTCGTTGCCGTCATCTATTCGCCACGCGTTTTCCGCCTTACCCGGGCGGTTGCCGGCAACGTGGTGGTGATGGACTACATCGAAGCGGCCAAGCTGCGCGGCGAGGGCACCTGGTACCTGATCCGCCGGGAAATCCTGCCAAACTCGACAGCACCACTGATCGCCGAATTCGGTCTCGAATTCTGCTTCGTGTTCCTGCTCATCGCAGGCCTGTCGTTCCTTGGTCTCGGCATTCAGCCGCCGACCGCCGACTGGGGCTCCATGGTGCGTGAGAACGCGACACTGATTTCCTTTGGCGAAATGACGCCGCTGATCCCGGCGGCCGCCATTGCGCTTCTGACTGTCGCGGTGAATTTCGTCGTCGACTGGATGCTGTTCCGGTCTTCCGGCCTGAAGGAGGTTTGAGAATGGTGCCGAAAAAAGACGTACTGCTTCGGGTCACCGATCTCCGGATCGAGGGGTACTCGGACGAAAAATGGGTCGAGATCGTTCACGGCGTCAATCTTACCCTGCACAAGGGGGAAGTGTTGGGGCTGATCGGAGAATCGGGTGCCGGCAAATCGACCATCGGCCTCGCCTCCATGGGCTTTGCCCGCGACGGCTGCCGGATTTCCGGCGGCTCGATCGAGTTCGACGGCATGGAACTGACGACGACGCCGGAGAGCGATCTCCGGGCATTGCGCGGATCGCGCATCGCCTATGTCGCCCAGTCGGCTGCTGCCTCGTTCAATCCGGCACACCGGATTATCGACCAGCACACGGAAGCGCCGATCCAGTACCGCATTCAAAAGCGGGTCGAGGCGCAGGAAGACGCCATGGAGCTTTACGAACGGCTGCGCCTTCCCAACCCGAACGAAATCGGCTTCCGCTATCCCCACCAGGTCTCTGGCGGCCAGCTGCAGCGTGCGATGACCGCCATGGCCATGGCGTGCCGGCCGGATCTCATCATCTTCGATGAGCCGACCACCGCGCTGGACGTGACCACGCAGATCGAGGTTCTGGCGGCAATCCGGGACATTGTCGATCAGTTCAACACCGCGGCGATCTACATCACGCACGACCTGGCGGTGGTGGCGCAGATGGCCGACACCATCAAGGTGCTGCTCAAGGGCGAGGAAGTCGAAGAGGCGCCGACCGAGCAGATGCTCGGGTCTCCCAAGGAGGATTACACCAAGAGCCTTTGGGCCGTCCGCAGCTTCCAGCGGCCGCAGAAGCAGCGGCCGACCGAGGCAGGTGCCATTCCGATCGTTTCCGTGCAGGGAATTGATGCGGCCTACGGCAAGACCAAGGTGCTGGACGATGTCTCCTTCGACATCTATCCGGGCATGACGGTTGCGGTTGTCGGCGAATCCGGTTCCGGCAAGTCAACGACTGCGCGCTGTATCACCGGTCTTTTGCCACCTACCAAGGGGCAGATCCTGTTCAAGGGCGAGCCGTTGCCGCCGCGCTATCAGGACCGCAGCAAGGATCAGCTTCGCCAGGCGCAGATGATCTACCAGATGGCCGATACCGCACTGAACCCGAAGATCAGGATCAGCGAGATCATCGGCCGGCCTGCCCAGTTCTATGGCGGGCTGCACGGTGCGAAACTGAAAAACCGTGTCGACGAGCTTTTGGACCTGATCGAGCTGGACCCGTCAAAATTCTACAATCGTTATCCGCCGGAGCTTTCCGGCGGCCAGAAACAGCGTGTGGGCATTGCCAGGGCCCTGGCGGCCGATCCGGCCTTCATCATCTGCGACGAGGTGACGAGCGCGCTCGACCAGCTCGTGGCGGAAGGTATCCTGAAGCTGCTCGATCGGCTGCAGCAGGAGTTCAACCTGGCCTACATGTTCATTACCCATGACCTGGCGACGGTGCGCTCCATCGCGGACGAGGTTGTGGTGATGCAGCGTGGCAAGGTGGTGGAGCAGGGGCCGAAGGACGAGATGTTCACGCCGCCGCATCATCCCTACACGGATCTGCTTCTGTCTTCGGTTCCCGAAATGGACCCGAACTGGCTGACGACGCTTCTGGAAGAGCGCGGCACCGATGCCATTGGCGAAGCCGCCGACGTTTGATCGCAGGCGGTTTGCCTGCCTCAAAATGCAATCACCCCCGGAGATCGCTCCGGGGGTGATTGAAACTCTGCCGACTTTTCGTCAGGCGTGCGGGATCAGCCGACCATCAGGTAGCCGGAAAGAGCCATCGCACCCACGATAACGGCGTAAACGCCGACAAGCGCCGGCCAGGAGCCGCTCTGTGCCTTGTATTCGCGAATGAGATCGTCCCGGGTCATGCCGACCTCCAGAATTTGCCCAACTCTTGAGCGGGCTGGTGAATATTTGATCTGCCGGACAAATACGGGAGGAAAGTTAAGATTTCAATGAGTGAAAGCACGAATCTCCCTCCTATTTTTGCATAACTGTTCTGCGTTCCATTCACGTAAAGCATAGCAGTTCGGATAAACCGGGAGATTGCGGTTCAGCCGGCTGACCGGCTGTAGCAAGAAAGACGCCTCGGGCCCTTGCAAGGTCCTGCATGGAGACGGTATCCGTCACGCCGACAGCGAAGCTGGAACGCCTTGTGGCGAACCGGCCGGTCCGGACAACCGGGCAACCGGAAATCGCTCCCAATCACCTGTCCGCGCGGCCCGAACCGGTCGCAGGCAACGATGGCGACGGAACCAGATGATCGAGACACCCTACTATCTGATCGACAAGGCGAAGCTGCTCCGCAACATGGAGAAGATCGCCTACGTTCGAGAGCGGTCTGGCGCAAAGGCCCTGCTGGCGCTCAAGTGCTTTGCGACCTGGTGTGTATTCGACTTCATGCGCGAGTACATGGACGGCACCACTTCGTCTTCGCTGAACGAAGTCCGGCTGGGGCATGAGCGCTTCGGCAAGGAAACCCACGCCTATTCCGTGGCCTATGCCGACTACGAGATCGATGAAGTGATCTCCCATGCCGACAAGATCATCTTCAATTCCATCAGCCAGCTGGAACGGTTCGCGGACAAATCCGCAGGCATCGTGCGCGGGCTGCGCCTCAACCCGATGGTCAGCTCCTCCAGTTTCGACCTTGCCGACCCGGCCCGGCCTTTCTCCCGCCTCGGAGAATGGGACGTCGCCAAGATTGAAAAGGTCATGGACCGGATCAGCGGTTTCATGATCCACAACAACTGCGAAAATGCCGATTTTGCGCTGTTCGACCGCATGCTTGGCGATATCGAGGAAAAGTTCGGCGGGCTTTTGAGCCGAGCGCAATGGGTGAGCCTTGGGGGCGGTATCCATTTCACGGGAGACGACTACCCACTCGACCTCTTCGCCGACCGCCTCAAGACCTTCGCCGAAAAATACGGCGTTCAGGTCTACCTGGAACCGGGCGAAGCCTCGATCACCCGGTCGACCACACTGGAGACAACGGTGCTGGACACGCTCTTCAACGGCAAGAACCTGGCAATCGTCGATGCGTCCATCGAAGCTCATATGCTCGATCTGCTGATTTACCGCGAGACCGCGAAGGTGACCCCCAACGAAGGGCCGCACAGCTACATGATCTGTGGCAAGTCCTGCCTTGCCGGCGACATATTCGGCGAGTTCAACTTCCCTGCCGAACTCAAGACCGGTGACCGGGTTTCCATTCAGGATGCGGCGGGTTACACGATGGTCAAGAAAAACTGGTTTAATGGCGTGAAAATGCCCGCGATTGCGGTCAAGGAAGTGGACGGAACAGTCCACGTTGCTCGTGAGTTTTCGTACCAGGACTACGAGCAAAGTCTGTCTTGAGACTTGAACCCCGAACACCCCCAAGGTCCAAGGAAGGTATCTTTATCAAATGAAAAAGACTGTTCTCATCATCGGCGCCGGAGGTGTCGCTCAGGTGGTGGCGCATAAGTGCGCTCAGAACAATGATGTTCTCGGCGATATACATATCGCCTCGCGCACCAAATCCAAATGCGACGACATCATCGCAACCGTGCATGCCAAGAAGGCGCTGAAGCAGCCGGGTGTTCTGGAAGGACACGAACTCAACGCTCTGGACATTGCCGCCACCAGCGCGCTGATCCGCAAAACCGGTGCGCAGATCGTCATCAATGTCGGCACCGCCTTCCTGAACATGTCCGTCCTCAGCGCCTGTCTGGAGACGGGAGCGGCCTATATCGACACGGCCATTCACGAAGAGCCGGGCAAGATCTGCGAGACCCCGCCCTGGTATGGCAACTACGAATGGAAACGGGCCGAGGAGTGCGCGGCCAAGGGCGTCACCGCCATTCTGGGCGCCGGTTTCGACCCGGGCGTCGTCAACGCCTATGCCCGCCTTGCCAAGGACGACTATCTCGACAAGGTGACCGAGGTCGATATCGTCGACATCAACGCCGGCAGCCACCAGCGCTATTTCGCCACAAACTTTGATCCGGAGATCAACTTCCGGGAGTTCACCGGCACGGTCTATTCCTGGCAGCAGGGCAAGTGGCAGGAAAACAAGATGTTCGAGATCGGCAAGGAATATGACCTGCCGGTGGTCGGCAAGCGCATGGCCTATCTGTGCGGCCACGACGAAGTGCATTCCCTGGCAAAGAACATGGACGGTGCGGACGTCCGGTTCTGGATGGGCTTCGGCGAGCACTACATCAACGTCTTCACCGTTCTGAAGAACATCGGCCTCCTGTCCGAGCAACCGGTCAAGACGGCGGAAGGACTGGAAGTCGTACCGCTGAAGGTGGTCAAGGCGTGTCTGCCGGATCCGTCTTCGCTGGCGCCTGAATACACCGGCAAGACCTGCATCGGTGATTTCGTGAAAGGCACCAAGGACGGCAAGGAGCACGAGGTGTTCATCTACAATGTGGCCGACCACAAGGAAGCCTATGAGGAAGTCGGCAGCCAGGGCATTTCCTACACTGCCGGCGTTCCGCCGGTCGCGGCCGCCATGCTGATCGCCACCGGCGAATGGGACGTGAAGAAGATGGCCAACGTGGAAGAACTGCCGCCGCATCCCTTCCTCGGCATCCTCAACCGCATCGGCCTGCCGACCCGCATCAAGGACGCCAACGGCGACCGCGCCCTGGAGTTCTAGGTCCAGGCCTTTTCCAACTGATCAACCTGCGCAGCCCCGGTTACCACCGGGGCTGTTTGCGTTTCAGTCAACCGCAAACGGGCTGCATAGTGCCCTCAGGCTTCGCCCACGAACAGTAATCCGTTCTTTCGCAAATAACCTTCAGCCAGCCAGCCTGCCTGCCCAAGCCGATCATCTGAGCGCCCGATTTGGTCGCTTTGAAAATCTGGTCGGGAAGGGTGTTCACAGAAACGCAAAAACGCCCATCGCAGCGAGCCAATGCCCAATGGCAGATTACGATACTGAAAGTCAGGAAAATTGGCGCACCCGACAGGATTCGAACCTGTGACCTCTGCCTTCGGAGGGTAGTCATCATTTTAAGATTCTTTCTTTAAAATCAATGCATTATCAAGCATCTGCTGCAAGGCCTGTACGCGTCCTGTACGAAGAGCTTCCATAATCTTCTGCTCTTCGTCCTCCGAGTGACCGTATGTATCGAAGAGCAACTTCACGTCTTTCCAACGGCCCAGCTTTGCCACTGTGTGAGGGTCGATCCCGCGTCGATTAAGCATTTCCGTAGCAAAACCGTGTCGGCCCGCCGCATGAGGCATGCGGCGGTCTATTCCCGCAGCATCGCAAATGCGTTTCCAAGGCTTGTAGATGCTGCTACGCGAGGCGTAGCCAAACACGAGCAGTGGGCGCTTCTGGTTTGGGTCACCAGATTTTCTCGGACGGCGCGGCTTCAGCTTGGCCAACTCTTTCGTCAGCTCTTCAGACAACGTAACCTGAGTTTCGCCATAGCCCTTCGCAGACGGTATTTTTACGCGATGGTTCTCGAGGTTCAAATGATCTGGTGTGAGTGCCAGTGTTTGGCTAATCCTCGCTGCAGTCTCGAACATGAACTGCGCCATCAGGCCAAAACGCAAATCGCTGTGCTCTTTGAATAAAAATATCCAGAGCCAATCTCCGGGCACCTTTTCGACATTGCTTTGTTTACCGCGCAGAATGTCCTGTTTGTCGCTTTCGATGTTCGAGTAACCCGTGATCTTTATAGGCTGGCACTTCCCAAGGTCATGCGCGTTATTGATTACCGCGCGAACCGGCCCAATAACCTGCTTGCGCCATGTGCTCGTCGAGTTACCTGGCGAGATTGTAGGTCCCAGGTCGCGCACCATTTTGGGTGTGATTTCATTGACCGGTTTGTTCTCCAGGTAGGGCATGAGCTTCAGAAGGTAGCCGGCGTATTCCGGCGTCGGGGTGTAGAGCTCAACGGCGTCGGAAAAGAGAAATGGCCTTTCTTCTTCGGGTAGGTCCGACGCGAAATAGGCTCTGAATTGCTGTTGCTTGAACCAGGCTAGGTACGTTTCTGCATCAGCTTTTCGAGTCTTTCCCGTGCTCTTACGGATGTACTTACAGTCCGGGATCTCGTCGATACGTCCGCGGATGTGCCATACATCGGAGTCTTTGCGCTTGATGAGTTCGAGGGGCATTGCTCTATCTGACTGAGAATAAGTTCGATGTGATCGGGGTGAAGCAGCATGGGGCGAGTGCATGTGTAAAATGCGCCCAATCTGCGGGCCTTGGCCGTCAACTGGCGAGCGGAAATCCGAATGCCCTTCTCAGCGAAGATGGACACCCATTCCACGGCCGTTTTTGCCTCGGTCAAAGCCTTGGGAAGAGTTGTCGATTCAATCACAAGGACGACCGTCTATCGACCAGCCTGAGGCGAACTAGGCGCATGACGGGATGCGCAGGCCAGCTCCTCCATTCGATGCCTGATGCATCGCACGATTTCGCTGTTCAACGAGGAAGCGTTCTTCTGGGTTTCAATCTCCAAAAATTGCTTGGTCTCAACAGGCAGGCGCACGAGGACCCTTGGCCAGTTTTGTTTACTCATTTGATACGCTCCGAAATAGTACCATTATGCTATCAGTAGGCGCACCATATGCTAAGATAATACCATTATGCTAGTATTTTCTGCATAGCACTTTGTGAGTATCAACAGGCCATGACGAGCCAGACCAAAGCCAAGGATAAAGATCAATTTGTCGTTCGCCTGCCGAATGGCATGCGCGATCAGATCGCCGAGGCAGCGAAACTCAGCAACCGTTCCATGAACGCCGAAATCGTTGCCCGGTTAGAAGAGACGTTTTTGTCCAGCGTTTCTGCTAGGTACAAATGGGCCCTTGCGCAGATCAATGACGCAGGCGACGCGAAAATATCGGTTTCGAAAGTCGCTGAGGCTGTTTCGGAAGAGACGGCGGAGCAATTAGAACGAGTCTTTGGAGGGAGCGCCTATCCACCTTTTGAGCTTTCCGACCGAGTCGCCAAATATCTGAATGTTCGGACAGATTGGCTCAAGCACGGCGAGGGGCATCCTTTTGAAGTGCATGCCTTGGGCTCTTATGGTGCGGAATTGGCGGAGACACTGGCGAAGCTAAGCCCGAAGAAAATTGCATTTATCAGAAGTACGGCCAGGGAAGGCAACGTAGCGATTGTTACGATGCATGATGGGTTCGACTGCAAAATTTTCAAAACGACGTTGAATCTCAGCGAAGTGGTGGGCGGCTCGGGCGAATATGATCAAGCCAGTTTTTCTAACACGTGCAGAAAGCTGAGTTTGGATCATAAGCAAATAGACTTTGCAGGATATCTCTTGGAGCCGGAACCGTTTGTTCAGCTAATTCATGGCGACCTAAATCCGCTTCTTGCAGTCAAGCAGGCTCGTGCATCTTCTTGGTTCTCAGATTGGTGGCAACCGTCCAGCTTTGAAAACCAGGCAAATGACTACGGTTATTGGGCTGGCTATCAAGAGCTATGCAAAAGGGTGTATCGCATTCTCGATATGAATGACGATTTACGCAATGAGCGTGACGAGATTTTAGGAGGAAACGTGGCGCAAGTCTCGAACGGAAACGCAATATAAAGCTTTATACCAATTCCTTAATAGGTAGCTCTCCCTAGACCTTTCAGAGCTAGCTCGATACTTGTACCGGCAATGATTTGCTGGTTTCAGAAGAAGCCGTATTGATTAATCGAGGGCAGAATGGCCGACACCAAAGCTAAACCAACTAAGAAGCTCTCTTACAAACGTCTCCCTGTAAAGGTCGAGAATCTGTTTCTAGACTTAGAAAATCCACGATTTGGATTGAAAGAAGTCGATGACCCGAATGAAGCTCTTTCGATGCTGGTAGAAAGAGCAAATTTGAGAGAGCTATGGGATTCGATTAGCTCTCAAGGTTGGCTGGAGCTCGAGCCAATGGTGTGCATTAAAGGCGAGGCGGAAGACACTTACACTGTCATCGAAGGTAATCGAAGACTTGCAGCTATCCAAACTCTCAGAGACCCTGAGATTCTAGAGGCCAGGCTAAGATCAAGGGTGCCTACTCTCGATAAAGAGATCCGTGATGAATTAAATGAAATAGAGATTGTCGTAGTTGACGACCGCAGAGATGCGGATGCGTTTATTGGCTTCAAGCACGTTAATGGTCCAACAAGTTGGGGTTCATTGCCAAAGGCGAAATTCGCATCTGATATGTTCGAGCGTCTAGTTAAGCAATCCAAGGACCCAGACGCAGCTCTAAAATCGGTTACGGATGCACTGGGTGATACAACGACTTCGATGTTAAGAATGCTTGTTGGTTTTGAGGTTCTCGAGCAGGCAATAAATGAAAACATTATAGAAACTGAACAAATCGAAGGTAAGTCATTTGACTTCTCGCATCTATACACAATGATGCCGAACCCCGCGACCAGAGAGTTTCTAGGTTGGGGGCCAAATCCGCTACGTGCCGATAATATTAAGCCGAATCCGGTAAGTGCAGAAAATAGATCTCAACTAAAATACTTAATCGGGTGGCTATTCGGCACAAAGGACGTCGAGAGGGTGATACAGGCTCAGGGCACCGATAGACCCAAGCTTCAAAAAGTATTGGCTCATAGAGCCGCTACTGAAACGCTGATCGCAACTGGTAGTCTTGAGCACGCATCAACCAAAGCTGGTCTCGATGTGGATGCTTGGCGAGACAGATTGATCAAGGCCGAAACCCAGGCCAAGTCTCTTATGAATGATCTCTCAGATATCCAATCAAGGTTGTTGGAAAGGGATGTTCAAGATTCCGTAGAGCGCGCCGACAATCTTAAGAGAACATACAATCATATTTCAATTTTGTTGAAGTCTTCAGATGAATATTGAACTATCACCCATATCTAGTTTCGATCAAGTTGAAATTGCAGCGTTAGTGATTGAATTAACTGCAGCTGTAAACGGCATTGGTTTGATCGATGACGCGCAACTAGACCTAGATTTACTTTCGGGTGAACTCATCGCCAACCCAGGACGCTTCGATTTAGAAGAGGAGCAGGAGTTTTTAGAAAATGAAGAATTTGCGGCACACAATTTAGCAAAAGAGAAATTTTCGGCACTCGTATCCAGTTTTCTTGAGAGGCGTGCCCAATCGTTAGGGCAGGCATACCCATTTAGTTTAAAATATGCCGACGGTCCCATAGTTGAGTTAAAGCCTGTCGAAGACATTTCTATTTCTTGTGTGGCTGTGGTTGCGATGGCAGTATTTTCTGTACTCCAGGACAACAATGTGGCTCAAATTACGAAGGAAGATAAGGCAAAATTCTCTAGATTATTTGAGCCAATATTCGAGTTAGTATGTACGCTTGCGTTGGCTGCTGACAACGAAGGCGTTGTTTGGTGGAATGGTAGATCCAGAAGCCAAAGAACTTTCTTGAAGCAGTTAGTGCGCGTTCGAGATTTTATAGGCACAGGACTCGTCAGAACGGCGGAGCAATTACAAGCAAATCAGGTTGGCGTTAACGATGGTGGTGTCGATGCATTCGGGATTTCGACTGTAAACGGTCAAGTTGGACCAGATGCGACATGTTCTCTACTTGGAGCCACGCTGCAACGGTCAGCACGACGTAACAAAATTGTCGGGCCTGCGCAAGTTAATCGCCTCCTAGGTTTTTTCATTAATGTGCCGCATCTTACGTTTGCTGGAATTCTAGCAATACCTTTCAAGTCTCAAGAAGCAGAAGCTCAAGACTGCAGAGATGCGCAGTGCCGCTACCTGCCAATAGACGCCATTTATAGAAATCTCGCAATTATCGCCAGCAGGCAACCAGTTGCTGAAGCTGTGCCCTTTCTAACGACACTTAGGCGACAGCTAGTATCTAGAACTAGAAAAATTGTGAAGGAGCTCGCAATAACAGTGAATGGAAGGGAATATCGATTTCCGTATCTTGATTGATTAGAGGGCGTCGACAATGAGTTCAGCTTCTTTCCGGGTTTTCCGAAGGCTGTAATTTACATGTAATTTTCTCATTCTGCGGTCTTGGTAAAGCTCTCGTATCAACGGGTGATCGTCGTATGTTAATATCCAGTTTCTACACTTGTTTGTCTTCAGTATATCTGAAAGTTTACGATGCTCGCTGTCCGTCATTGTATTTAGGTATAAGCGGCCTCCAGCTTTTACATAAGGAGGATCAATAAAATACAGTGTAGAGAGATTTTCTAATTCTTTAGACTTTCTGTTCAGGAAATCAATGCCGTCATCATTTGAAAGTTCAATGCGATTGGAGTGTTGACCTATCCAATTGAGACGTTTCTTAATTGTCTGGCCATAATATCGTGCGTCAATTTTCCAGTGACCCTGCTGTTTATAGCCACCAATTGGGCCCGATCCTAAAACAATTCCTGCTCGACTTGTTCGATTGATGAAGAAAGTCGCGAAACCAAGTTCAAACGAATACTTCTCCGAGGAAGCCTCGACCAAATCGCGGCATTTTCTCCAAGTTTCGATTGTTACTGGTACACTATCGAGTGTTTCGATAAATCGCTGTGTCTCATCTATTATTGCCTTCCAGGCGCTGTAAACACGAATGTCCCGATCGTTCAAATGGATTTTTGATACGGCATTTTGCGCCAAAAGGCCAAGAGCAGCCCCAGCCCCACCGCAGTATGGTTCCAGATAATGAGTATCTCTTGTCGTTGGAAGTTGCTTTGCAATTGAGGCTAGGTAGCCAGTCAAAAAGCTTTTCCCGCCGGGATACCGAAACGGAGATAGGTAATCTACGGTTCGAATCCTTGGATACTGATCCAAATCGACACTCTGTAAATCGTCTAGCAAATTTCCCAACGCTCGCTTTAAGTCCGTTTCCTAAGACAGTTCACAATGAACATTTACAGCATTGTTTGCATAAATGTCATTAGAGAATGTAACTTTTTTGAAACTTTCACATGATTTTTCTGAAATATCTCAAGATTAGAGTAAAGTAATATCGGGGATGATGGAAGAAAGGGCGTATATTAATGGTGAGGTGAAGAGGGCTATACGAAATAATTTTGATGAAAAACGTTTATGTGAAAAGAACTATCGATCTAACGAGAGTTTCTTAGAGGCCTGCCGGAAGGTTTTTTTGTCTGGGAATTGAGTCGATTTCTCTATAGGGCCATTAGTTCTTCCACTGGCGGTCATGACGACTCCGGCGCACTGAGCAACTCGAGCAAGGCCTCGTTGAAGGCCCGTTGCGAACTGATGGACTTGTCGAGCAACGCCTCGAGCTCGGTCAGCCGTTCTTCCAGCAAGCCGGTCGAGCGCCTTTCCAAGTGCTCCAGCTGAGCGGTCGAATGTTCGAAGGCGTTGGTCAAGCGTTCGACCAAGCTCAGCAACCCGCGCTCGAGCGGCGTCAGGGGTTGGTGGGATGGCGGGTTCGGTGACGGGAGATTGGTGTCTGTCATGGGGCTCTACTTCGTTTCCTGGCAGACGAACTGTTCCGGTGTGCGCTGGCAGCGTTGATAGGTGCCGGTTTTGGTGTTGAAGATCAGGACCGGAAATTCCGAGTAGGTTGCTTGATTGAATGCTGAGGCGATCAGTGCCCCTCTCAAGTAGTTCTCCAGGAATAGTACTCCGCCGAGCGTCAACGCGGCCGAGATCAGGACCGCCGCCGACAGTTTCAAGAGGCGGTTCTTGTCGGCCAACCTCGCGTTCTGCTCCAAGCTCGTTGTCAGCTGAAAGAGCTGTTCCTCGCTCGCTTTCAAGTGCCTTTCTAAGGTCTCGCTCAGCTTCTCCTGCGACGAGCGGATATCGTTGCTGATTGTAGAGCCTGCGCTTTTCAACATGCGCTCGATATTCGTCTCGGAAGTCTGAAAGGCTTCGAGCAGCGAGGCGTTCTGATCCTGGTGCATCTGCTCGATGTTCTCGCTCAGCCGCTCTCTGAGCGGTCTTCTCTCTGGTCCAATCTGCATGGAAAATGTCTCCCTTGAGCCGCCAGCGGGTGTCGCTGTCCGGGTCTTTGACTGTGAGATAGGTTTTGCCCTGGCGGGGCAGTTCGAAGCCGGCGCCCTCGAGCGCGGCAACTATGTCCGGCCGGGATGAGATTCGGCCGGCGACGATCAGGTCTTCCAGCCAGTTCTGGATGTCCTCGCGGCCCTGGGCCCGAAGCTTCTTTTCCGGAAGCTGCTTGATGTCCTGTGACCTGGCTGGATCTTGCGGGTCCGCCCAGCCATGCTCCTTGTTGAGCATGTCACGCAGGCTATCCATCGCCTTCTGGTAGCCCGGCGGGGCGATGTTCAGGCTTTTGCCTGACGTGAGCTCCATGCGAGGGGTGCAGAAATGCAGTTCGACGCGGCCCTCATGGCTGTGCCGGACCCAGAGCATGTCGACCTGGTCGCGGTCCAGACCGGCAAAGGCAAGCTCGTCGAAGGTGTCCATGACGGCCTGCTGCTGCTCTTCCGTCGGATCGTCGTCTTTGTCGAAGCTGATCACACCCGCCCGGTACGTCCAGGTGTGTGGGCAAGCATCGATCAGGGCACGGGTGTGATCCGGGTCGCCCGCCAAGACCTCCGGCAACGGATCGCGGCTCTTCATCAGCGGGACGCCAGCATCGTCGCGGATGAGATCGCGATTGCCGTCGTAGGCGAGCACATGAGAGGCGATCAGATAATCGACCGGTGCCGCGCCGCCGCCCTTGCCACTGCGGAACAGCTTAATCAGCATGATCTGCGTCCTGCCGTGTGTGGCTGGCAAGGAGGGCCGATATCTGGCGTTCGATGCCGATCAGCTCAGCGAGCAGTTGCAGGCCGTCGAGCTGACGCATGTCGCCAGCGGCCTGGGCGGAGTTCACGGCGCGGGCGATCTGGTTCAGGTTCGTGCCGATGCGGCTGAGCGCCGTCACAAGCTGCGGATCGACCTGCGGCGTGGCGCGGCGGCGAGGGGCCTTGATCTGCCCTAACGCTCCGCGCAACAGCTCCGAGACGGAGATTTTGTCCGCGGCGGCGCGGCGCTTGAGATGTCTCTTTTCCTCCGTCGTACAGCGCATAACAACCGTCTCGGCGAGACGGGCCGTTTGCGGTCCGGAGGGGTTCGAAGGGGAGGCCTGCCGCCCCTCGCAAGGTCCTGTGTCGTATGACACGGGTCGCCTTGCTCTTGTCAGATCCGCCGCACTCATGCCGCTTGCCTATAGGCCGTCTGAGAAGCTGCTTGGTGCGAAATCGCGGGCAGTCTGTTCAGGAAATACGACAGGCAGTCCTGCTCTTTGTCCGAGCCATCTTCCGGTGGCCAACGACCGGGAAGCTGGTATCCGGACGAGCCGTTCACGCTGGTTGCGAGATTGAACCGCGCTAGGTCGGGCAGGGTCTTCTCGGCGAGCCAGGCGTTCCATTCATCGAGTTGTCTGGTCTGGGCTGTTGGAAGAACGACGACTGGAATGGAACGGCGCGGAGCCGCCTTCGCGTGCGCCTCGCGCGCGTTAGGTTTTTTATTTATTTCTTTCTCTAAGTTTGGTGGACAGATTTGACCGCCTTTGCCGGACATATCTGACCGCCTTTCGGGACAGATCTGTCCGCCTTCAGGCGGGGTAAGGGGGACAGATTTGTCCGTCTTTTCTCTGAGCTCAGAGGCCTTTAAGATCGAGGCGTCGGTAGGGCAATACTCCGTATTGTGCCCGACGCCATTCCCGCGTTGAACGCCAAGCCAGCCTCCTTCTTCCAGATCGCGGATGGCACGCTGGATGGATTTGACACTCTTGCCGGTTGCTTCGGCAATGGTCTTGTAGGACGGCCACGCCTTCTCGGTGTGGCCGTTCACATGTGCGGTCACGATATAGAGTGCAACGCACTTGGCATTGTCGTTGATATTGGCATCACAGCTCAGCAGACGCAGCCACTGAAGCTTCACTTCCCGGAACGGACGGCGCTCGCTCATGCGTGCCTCCTTGCCGGAAGGCTGGCATTGAGCGTGCGCATGCCACTGCGAACCTCAGAGAAGAGCTGTACGGGATTTGTACGAGCACAACTCGAAAATCGCCGGAAAACACCTGCAAAAATTTGCAGTGTCTGAGCATCGCCTTTTGAGTGATTTCTGTAACTTACTGAAATTGTGGGGATTTTTGGCGCACCCGACAGGATTCGAACCTGTGACCTCTGCCTTCGGAGGGCAGCGCTCTATCCAGCTGAGCTACGGGTGCTCTTCGTGCGCGCAAGGGCTGCGCGGCGGATAGAGGGGTCTGATACAAGATCCGGCGATCCGGGGCAATCGCTTTCTGAAATTTTGGACAAGATATCGGCGGGGTTGTCGGGGCTGGATGAACGCTTGGTTATCTGCGCAGCTGCCGGTGGTTTTTGGGTGCTCGAGCCTGGCTGGTCAGGGAGAAACTGGCCGGACAGAGTAGGGCGGGTAGCGTTTGATCCGGGAGCGCGAGGAAAAAATGGCCGTAGAGGTGATAGGGCGGCGGGGTTTGTGCGTAGGAAGGCCAGGACCGGATAAAACAGAGCCCCATGACCGAGACCAACCACTGCCGTTCGCTTGTACTTGTGCTGGGAGACCAGCTGAGCCTTGACCTGTCCAGCCTGAAGCGGGCCGATCCGGCTCACGACAGGGTGCTGATGGTCGAGGTGATGGTGGAGGCCACTTATGTGCGCCATCACAAGAAGAAGATTGCCTTCCTGTTTTCCGCCATGCGCCACTTCGCCGAAGAGCTGAAGGAAGCCGGCTGGACGGTGGATTACGTCAAGCTGGATGACCCTGCCAACAGCGGCAGCTTCAAGGGCGAGGTGAGGCGGGCCTGCGAACGTCTGCGGCCACAGCGGCTGGTGGTTACCGAACCCGGCGAGTGGCGGGTCTTGGAGGACATGCGCTCCTGGTCCGACGCTTTCAGCCTGCCGGTGGAGATCCTTACCGACACGCGGTTCTTCTCAACGGTGGCGGATTTTCGGGCATGGGCGAACGGACGCAAGCAATTGCGCATGGAATATTTCTACCGCGAGATGCGCCGTTCCACCGGCCTGCTGATGGAGGGTGACAAGCCTGCGGGGGGCAAATGGAACTATGATGCGGACAATCGCAAGCCCGCGCAGCCGGACCTGTTCATGCCAGAGCCGAAACGCTTTAAGCCGGACGCAATCACGCGAGAGGTGCTGGACCTGGTCGCCAGTCGATTTTCCGGGCACATAGGCGATCTTGAGCCATTCTGGTTCGCAGTGACCCGCAAGGACGCGGAAGAGGCCTGTGAGCACTTCCTGGCCGACATGCTGGCCGATTTCGGAACATATCAGGATGCCATGCTGAGTGGCCGGAAGTTTCTGTTCCACTCGGTGCTGTCGGCCTATCTGAATGCCGGCCTGCTGGATGCCAAGGTGTTGTGCCGGAAGGTGGAAGAGGCATGGAAAGCGGACAAGGTTCCGCTCAATGCCGCCGAAGGGTTCATCCGGCAGATCCTTGGCTGGCGGGAATATGTGCGCGGCATCTACTGGCTGAAGATGCCGGACTATGTCGACAGCAACGCACTTGGCGCCGACCGTCCGTTGCCCGATTTCTACTGGACCGGACAAACACGCATGCGCTGCCTGTCGGAAGTGATCGGACAGACCTTGGAAGAAGCCTATGCCCACCACATTCAAAGACTGATGGTGACAGGCAATTTCGCCCTGCTGGCGGGCGTCAGGCCGAAGGAAGTGCATGAATGGTATCTGATGGTCTATGCCGACGCCTATGAATGGGTGGAAGCGCCCAACACCATTGGCATGAGCCAGTTCGCCGACGGCGGGCTCCTCGGCTCCAAACCCTATGTATCGAGCGGCAACTATATCGACCGGATGTCGGACTATTGCGGCGCATGCTCTTATGACGTGAAGCAGAAGACGGGGCCAAAGGCCTGTCCGTTCAATGCGCTTTACTGGGACTTTCTGGACCGCAACAAGGAGGTGCTCAAGGGCAATCCGCGGCTCGGTCAGCCTTACGCGTCCTGGCACAGGATGGGGCCGGAAAAACAGCAGTTACTCAAGGAAAGTGCTGCGGACTTCCTGAAACGTCTGTTTGAGGGGGAGGAGGTCTGAAACTGGCGCGTCCGCGTAAGCAAAAGCAGAGGCTATCGAGGGCAGTTTCGAGCCGGTTACGGCGGGATGAGGAATGTTACAAAAAAAACGCGCAGCCGTTAGACTGCGCGAATAAAGTTACTGTGCACGTGGCCCCATCGACCACGGCGGCAACTCTAGCGGCATCTTTCTCGATTGTCATTACCGTAAAATATTTTATTTTTTGATTCACTGTAATGCGACTGATCGTTATTCATACTGAGTCATATATGAAATAATGTGTCGTACAAATTAATTCATTAAATTCAGCGCTTTAAATTTGTCATACAATTTGGAAGCGCCGTTGCGGCAAGGAAATGTTGTCTTTCCTGCCGCAAATTTATTGGCAAATTTGCTTATATTCGGAAGAAATTTTCCCGGCTTTGCTGGAAAGTTTTACGCGCGTGATGCCTCTGCGGACAAAACCGAGCTCTTTTGCTGCCGCCCAGGTCACATCTATAACACGGCCCTTGGCAAAGGGGCCCCGGTCGTTGATACGCACCGTGACGGTCTTTCCGTTGGCAAGATTGGTCACATCCACCAGCGTACCGAAGGGCAGGCTCCTGTGGGCTGCGGTCAGCCGATTGGGATTTGCACGTTCACCACTGGCGGTGGTGCCGCCGAGCTTGTACCAGGACGCTTTCCCACATTGTTGATAGACGCCCGCCTGAGCACCGCTGACGACACCTGCTGCTGCAAGCAAGGCACCCGCCAAGGCAACGCGCGATAAATGCCGCGCGAGAACAATTCTCTTCATGATAGTCCCCCTGGGGCAAGTGAGCCCGCCCCGATCGATCTTGAACACAGTTTCGTGACGACGCTCGTAACATTCCGTAGCGGCGCCTTTACGTCGTGAGGGTGATCAAAATGTGGCAGTTTTCGGGGTAAATGAGGCGTTAGTATAAAATAAACATAAAATTTTAAATACATTTGCAAGAGTCGCATTAATTTTTGATTTACTATAAAAATTCTAAGAGTTGTGGGTAGTTTTTCTGTTTCGGTTTTGCCAACTGAACTGTGTTAGTAATTTTTACATAGGAGCGGCGCATGTGTGTATTGATTAGCGCCATTTTAACGGCAATTTGAAAGGGCGGTCTGGTGCAAGTCAGCCATCGGTTCTTAAGCGACCGGCTGGAACAATCCGGTCGTGCGGAAAATAATAATCTTACAGGCTTCCACACGTCCCTGCTGGAGGTTCTTCCCCATGCTGCGGCCTACGTCGCGCAGGATGGCAGCGTCCTTGTTCACAACAAGCAGATGAAGGCGCTTTGCGCCGCAAAAGGTGTCTTTCCGGTGCCGGTCAGCCTGCCGTCGCTTTTGTCGGAAACCAGTTGGCGGCGGTGCGAGGCGGTTCTGTCGGCGGCCTTCAGCGGCGTTCCCGCGCAGGCGAGCGGGGCCATCGTGCTGCAGTCGGGCGAAACCTTCTGCCACCACATGATTTGCACATCCTTTGTCTCCCTCTCGGGCGAGCGCCAGGCCGTCCTGGTGCAGTTCGATCTGGAAGAACACGGCCAGGACGAGATCGTTACCCTGCCAGAGCCGGCGCGAAATGAAATCCGCTCCGCGAAGTCCGCAAGGGATCTCGATCTTCTGGAGCATTTTCCAGACGACGTTCTTGTGTTCGACGGTTCCGAAAGCCCCGACGAAATGGCGGGAAAGCTGCTGAAGCTGATCAACAGCGACTATGAAGTGGACCTCTTGGCCGAAGCCCTGGAAAATCTGGAAGGCGAACTGCCGCAGACCTTCTATATTCCGGAAAACCGAAGCTTCCAGGCAGCAGGTTACGTGGCTGATCGCCAGATGTGCGAAGTACGGCTCGTTCCCATTCCCGGTGCGGTGAAAAGTAAGCCGGGCATCGGTGCCTCCATGGCGGTTATCCGGCGCAATGTCGACTGCCCCCAGGAAACCGCCGAAAACAGGCGCCTGGCGTATCTCGATCCGCTGACGGGCCTGGAGAACCGCCGAGCCTTCACAAAGGCCTTGAAGCGCGAGCTGACCCGGCTTGCCGCAGAAGATGAAATCGGCCTTGCCGTTCTTTATATCGATCTCGACGAGTTCAAGAAGGTCAATGATCTTGGTGGCCACGACGCGGGTGACGACATGCTCCAGCGTGTCGCGGCTTGCTTGCGCCTGACCTTGGGTGAATTCGGTACAGCCGCCAGGATCGGCGGCGATGAATTCGCCGGCATGGTGCCGGTGGTCAACGAGGAAGCCGCTCTCGATATCGCCGAGGAAATTTTGGCCGGTTTTGACCGTATCCGCCTGGAGGTGGGGGACCGGGTGTTCACCATTGGCGGGTCCATCGGTGTGGCGTTCCTCGACAGCAATGTGAAGCTGCGTGAAAGCGATGCGGCAGCTCTTCTGGGGCTGGCCGACCGGGCATGTTTGCGCGGCAAGCGATTTGGCGGCCGTTCCGTGCAGGTTCATTCGGTGCAGCCGCAGGACTGCGAAGGGGCGGGGGGTGAGCTGGCGGATCTACCCGAGCCGGGAAGTTTCCGCGGCAACGAGCTGACGCTCTATGCGATGCCCATCGTCTGCCTGAAGCGGAACAGGGCCTGCGGTTCTGAAATCCTTCTGCGCCTGCAGGGGGATCGTGCCCGGGGCCTGTCGTCACGTGCCTGGATCTCGGCCGCCGAACGCTCCGGTTTCATTGCACAGGTGGATGCCTGGACGCTGGACAAGGTGCTGGACGCGGCAGAGCGCAATCCCGACCGTACCATCCTGACGATGAACGTCTCGGCTGAATCCGCCCGCGATCCGGTCTTCCGTGACGGTCTCTATCATCGTTTGTCGGTCAATCCGCTGCTGGCATCCAAGCTGTGCCTCGAAATCGCGGAAAAGGATTTTCTGCGAGAGCCGGCGAGCGTTCAGGCGTTTTTCAAGTTCGTGAACGAACTGGGGTGCCAGACCGCCATTGACGATTTTGCCGGACACTGGCCGGTCCTGTCGCGGTTGACCAACCTGCGTGTCGAATGGCTGAAGCTTGAATCGAGCCTCACTCAGCAGGTTGTTGAAGAGCCCGCCAAGGCGGCCATCCTGAACGGGCTGGTTCGGGCCGCCCATGAGCTCGGGATCAAGGTGATCGCCAAACATGTTGAAACGGCGGAAGAGGCCAGTCTGCTGAGGGAGCTCGATATCGAGGCGGCACAGGGCTTCTTCTTCGGTCGGCCCGAACCCTGGCCCGGCGGTTGAGCGAAATCTGAAGTCGTAAAAAAAAGCGGCGCAAAGCGCCGCTTTTTTGTTTGTTTGCCAAGGCCTTAGATGTCGAGGTTGGCCACGGCCAGGGCATTTTCCTGGATGAATTCGCGCCGCGGATCGACCTCGTCTCCCATCAGTTTGGTGAAGATGTCGTCGGCGTCGTCCGCCTCGCGCACCTTAACCTGCAGCAGGGAGCGGACATTCGGGTCGAGCGTCGTTTCCCAGAGCTGTTCCGGGTTCATCTCGCCGAGACCCTTGTAGCGCTGCAGCGAGATACCCTTCTGGCCGGCGGCGTAGATCTGGTTCAGCAAGGCGCGAGGCCCCCGAATTTCCGTCGAGATATCCTTGCGCCGCAAGACGGCGGCCTTGCCGTAGATCTCGTTCAGATGGGCTGCGTGTGCTGCAAGACGGCGTGCGTCCGTGGAGCCAAGCAGGGCAGCGTCAATCGTTGCGGCTTCCTGCACGCCGCGAACCATCCGTTTGAACACAAGGCTGCCGTCGTCCCGCGCTTCGCCGGTCCAGCCCCGTTCGAATTCGTCGGCCAGAATGTCCATCCGGCGGGCGATATAGGCCGCAGCTTCCTCAGCCTTGCCCTGATCGTCCAGGATTTCCGGTGTCAGCGCACCCGCAATCGCAGCCTGTTCGACAACATCGCGGTTGTAGCGTGAATGCAACCCGTCGAAGATGTCGGAAATGGTCCGTGCGGTTTCGGCGACGGCACGAAGGTCCTGGCCGGTGCGAACCTCGCCATTGGCAAGCGTCAGCGAAGCTTCGTCCAGACCCTGTCCGATCAGATAGTCTTCCAGCGCCTTCTGGTCTTTCAGGTACTGCTCGGACTGGCCGCGCTTGACCTTGTAGAGCGGTGGCTGCGCAATATAGATGTAGCCGTTTTCGATCAGCTGCGGCATCTGGCGGAAGAAGAACGTCAGCAGCAGTGTGCGAATGTGCGCGCCGTCCACGTCAGCATCGGTCATGATGATGATCTTGTGATAGCGCAGCTTCTCGACGTTGAATTCTTCCTTGCCGATGCCGGTTCCAAGCGCCGTGATCAGCGTGCCGATTTCGTTCGAGGACAGCATCTTGTCGAAGCGTGCCCGCTCCACGTTGAGGATCTTGCCGCGCAGAGGCAGCACGGCCTGGTTTTCACGGTGACGGCCCTGTTTGGCCGAGCCACCTGCGGAATCACCCTCCACCAGGAAGAGTTCGGCCTTGGAGGCGTCGCGCTCCTGGCAATCGGCAAGCTTGCCGGGCAGGGAGGCGATGTCGAGGGCGCCCTTGCGGCGTGTCAGCTCGCGTGCCTTGCGAGCGGCTTCACGCGCGGAGGCCGCTTCCACCACCTTGGAGACGATCGTCTTGGCCGGCGCGGGGTTTTCCTCAAGCCATTCGCTCAGGATCTGCGAGATCAGGTTTTCGACCACCGGACGCACTTCGGAGGAAACCAGCTTGTCCTTGGTCTGGGACGAGAATTTCGGATCCGGCACCTTGACGGAAAGAACGCAGGTCAGGCCTTCGCGGCAGTCATCGCCGGAAAGGTTCACCTTTTCCTTTTTCATCAGGCCGGTTGCTTCCGCATAGCCGGTCACCTGCCTGGTCAGCGCAGCCCGGAAACCGGCAAGGTGAGTACCGCCATCGCGCTGCGGAATGTTGTTGGTGAAGCACAGCACATGCTCATGATAGCTGTCGTTCCACCACATGGCGGCTTCGACCGTGATGCCGTCACGCTCGGCCCGCATGTTGATCGGCTCCTCGATCAACGGATGTTTGGCACGGTCCAGATAGCGCACGAACGCTTCCAGGCCACCTTCGTAGAACAGCTCCTCGACCTTGTCCTCAACGCCGCGCTTGTCCGTCAGGATGATGCGGACGCCGGAGTTCAGGAAGGCCAGCTCGCGCAGCCGGTGTTCCAGGGTGCTGAAATCGAACTCGGTCTTGGTGAAGGTTTCCGGTGACGGCAGGAAGGTCACCTCGGTTCCTTTTCTGCCGTTAGCTGGACCAACCACCTTGAGCGGTGCCTGGGCATCGCCATGGGCGAAGGTCATGGAGTGTTCTTCGCCGTTGCGCCAGATGCGCAGTTCCAGCTTTGTCGACAGCGCATTGACCACGGAAACGCCCACGCCGTGCAAGCCGCCGGAGACCTTGTAGGAGTTCTGGTCGAACTTGCCGCCCGCGTGCAGCTGGGTCATGATGACCTCGGCAGCCGACACGCCTTCTTCCGGGTGCAGGTCCGTCGGAATTCCGCGGCCGTTATCGGATACCGTAACCGATCCGTCCGGATTGAGCGTCACGGTCACGTGGTCGGCATGGCCGGCCAGCGCTTCGTCGATGGCGTTGTCGACCACCTCGTAGACCATGTGGTGCAGACCGGAGCCGTCATCGGTGTCGCCGATATACATGCCGGGCCGCTTGCGCACGGCATCGAGGCCCTTGAGGACCTTGATGCTGTCGGCGCCATATTCGGCACCGCCATTGGTTTCGGGGGTCGGGCTGCTCTCAGGCGTGGACGTGTCGCTCATGCGAATCAATCACCAATCGATTTATCTTTTCCACCCCCGTTATACGGGGTTCCAGCGGGGGTTCAACCACGTGCCGGCCATAGCCAAGCCAGCGAAGGGATTCTGGTGGAAAACCATAAGATTCCGGCGGATTTAAGGGGCCTCGCCTCGCTTCAGCAGGCGGCCCTGGTGCTCCCGGATCTCAAACACTTCGGCTTCCGCCGGCAAAGCCTCGAAAAGGGCCTCGTCCGTACCGGTCATGAAGACCTGTCCGCCAAGGGAATCCAGCTTCGAAAACAGGGCCGAACGACGGTCGGGATCGAGATGCGCGGCAACTTCATCAAGCAGCAGGACAGGCGTCATTCCCGACACCTTTGCCGTCAGTTCGGCATGCGCGAGGATAAGGCCTATCAGCAGCGCTTTCTGTTCCCCGGTCGAGGATTGCGAAGCCGGCATCGCCTTGGCCGCGTGATGAACGGTGAGATCGCTCAGATGCGGTCCGTTGAGCGTGCGCCCGGCGGCCCGGTCGCGGTGTCGGCCGTCCTGCAGCATCTGGCGGTAGCGATCCTCCCGGTCGGAGGCGCTCAAACCGGCGGTTTCCGCCTCGAAGGCACCTTCAAGGGAAACCGAAGCATGGGGAAACGGCAGGTCCTGTGCTGCCTGGCCGGCGATCATCCGGCTGAGCAGATCAACGGTCTCTGCCCTGGCGATGGAGACGGCGGTGCCGAGCTCGGCTACCTGCTGTTCCAGCGCGCTGAGAAAGGCATCGGAGCCACCCTGATCGAGAAGGCGATTGCGCTGACGAAGGGCGTTTTCGAAGTCGCTGACCCGGCGGCCGTGGGTCGGGTCGATCGCCAGCGTCAGCCGGTCAAGAAAACGGCGGCGGTCGGAGCCGGGGCCGGTGAACAGCCCGTCCATCGACGGCACGAGCCAGAGCACCCGCATGTAGTCCAGAAGACTTTCCGAGCCGCGAACTTCCTCGCCGTCGATACGCACCTTGCGCCCGGCAGTGCCGGCCACCAAACCTGTACCGATTTTGGTTTCGAACCCATCCAATAGAACTGTTGCGGCAACACTCCAGCTGCCATCGCCGTCCTTGCGCGCTATGTCGGCAAGGGCCGCCCGGCGCAGGCCGCGGCCGGCAGTCAGAAAGGAAATGGCTTCCAGAATATTGGTCTTGCCGGCGCCATTGGGGCCGACGAAGGCGACCATCCTGGCCGCCATCGGCAATGTCAGCGTGCTGTAGTTGCGGAAGCCGGTCAGCGACAGACGGGTCAGCCGTGCCGTCCGGTAATCTGTCATGACCCCACTTCCGCTACTGTTTGGGCGTGCCGGCTAGATCAGACCCGCATCGGCATGAGAACGAACAGGCAGTCGTCAACCGTGTTGTCCTGAATGAGGGTCGGCGAGCCGCTGTCCGCCAGACGGAACAGGGCCGTATCGCTCGACAGCTGGTTGGCAATGTCGAGCAGGTAGCGGGAGTTGAAGCCGATTTCCAACGGATCGGCATCATATTCGACGGCAAGTTCTTCCGTCGCGCTGCCCGAATCCGGGTTGTTCACGGTCAGCACCAGGCGACCTTCGGTCAGCGACAGCTTGACGGCACGGCCGCGTTCGGAAGAGATCGTCGACACGCGGTCGACAGCTTCCTTGAACTCGTCCCGGTCGACGCGCATTTCCTTGTCGTTGTTCTGCGGGATCACCCGGCCGTAGTCGGGGAAGGTGCCGTCGATCAGCTTGGACGTCAGGATGACGGAGCCGGTCGTGAGGCGGATCTTGGTATCGGAAAGCTCGACCTGGACATTGGCTTCCGGGTTCTCGAGCAGTTTCTGGATCTCGCCGACGGTCTTGCGCGGCACGATGATGCCCGGCATGCCGGCTGAACCGGAAGGCGCCGGTACCTCTGCCTGGGCCAGACGGTGGCCATCTGTGGCAACAGCGCGGAACTGGAGACAGGAGCCCGCGTCTACCGTGTGCAGGTAGATACCGTTCAGATAGTAACGGGTCTCTTCGGTCGAAATCGCGAACTGGGTCGCGTCGATCAGCTTGCGGATATCGGCGCCTGTCAGCGCAAAGCCGTGGCTGAAGTCGCCCGCGGTCAGGTCGGGGAAGTCGGTTTCCGGCAGCATCTGCAGGGTGAACTTCGAGCGGCCGGCGCGGATTTCCAGCGTGGCGTTGTCGCTGGTGGTTTCCAGAACCACCTGCGAGCCTTCCGGCAGCTTGCGAACGATGTCGTAGAACATGTGTGCCGGAACGGTGGTCGCGCCCGGCAATTCAATCATGGCCGGAACGCTTTCGACGATTTCCAGATCGAGGTCCGTTGCCTTCAGGTTGATCGCACCGCCATCGGCGCGCAGAAGAACGTTCGACAGGATCGGAATGGTATTCCGGCGTTCGACCACGCGGTGAACATGGGTCAAGGACTTGAGGAGGTCGGTCCGCTCGAGGGTCGCTTTCATACTCTCGTTCCGTACTCATGAAGCGCCTGGCTGAACTGCCGGGCTGATTGAATATTCTTGGCTCCGGTGTGGAGCGGGGTGGACGACACTGCCCTTAACCGGCTCCAAAAGCAAGGGGGCGTTCTGCCCGAACGCCCCCAATTTTGGTAGAATATCGTGTATTTTAACCTTGGTTTAGCGCGATCCGGGATCAGCCTGGCGGATGCCCGTTTGAATTCAGGCAGGCATCCGCAAAAGGCCCGTTTCCGAAGCTTGCCGCCTCAGGCGTCAAGCATGCGCTTGAGCAGTTCCAGCTCCTGCGCCAGGGCATAGTCGGCACGCGCCATTTCCTCGATCTTGCGGACAGCGTGCAGAACCGTTGTGTGGTCCCGGTTGCCGAACCGGCGACCGATTTCCGGCAGCGAGCGCGGGGTCATCACCTTGGCAAGATACATGGCGATCTGGCGCGGGCGAACGATGGTCCGGGTACGCCGGGCCGACAGCAGATCCGCCTTGGTGACATTGTAATGCTTGGAGACCACCCGCTGGATGTCCTCGATCTTCACCCGGCGCGGCTCGCTGGAGCGAACCAGGTCGCGCAGGGTCATCTCGGCCATTTCCTGCGTGATCGGCTGGTTGGTCAGCTGGTTGTGCGCGATCAGCCGGTTGAGCGCGCCTTCAAGGTCGCGGCCCGAGGAGGCAACATGACGCGCGACATAATCCAGCACACCTTCCGGAACGTCGAATTGCGGGTAGGTCTTGCGGGCCGTATCGACGCGCGTGGCCAGGATGTTCCGGCGCAGTGCGAAATCCGGTTCCTGAATACCGACCACCAGACCGCCGGACAGGCGTGAGCGGACACGGTCGTCGAGAGTATCAAGTTCGGACGGCGCGCGGTCTGCGGCCACGATCACCTGGCGGGCCCCGTCGATGAGGGCATTGAGGGTGTGGCAGAACTCCTGCTGCACCTGTTTGCCGTGCAGGAACTGCATGTCGTCGATCAGCAGAAGATCGATCGTGCGCAGGTTCTCCTTGAAGGCCAGTGCGGACTGGGACTTCAGGGCGGCAACGAATTTGTACATGAAGTGCTCGGCCGTCAGGTAGAGCACCTTGCGACCGGACGCCCGGGCCTTTGCGGCCACGGCCTGCATCAGGTGGGTCTTGCCCAGACCGACGGAGGCATGCAGGTAAAGCGGATTGAATGTGACCGCGCCGCCGGCAGCAACCTGCCGGGCCGCAGCCAGGGCCAGATTGTTGGACTCGCCTTCGACAAAGGTCTCGAATGTGTATTTCGGATCGAGCGCCGCACCTTGCAGTACGTCACGAGCGTTGTCCGAGCTGGTCTCACCTCGGCCGAGAGCCGCGGTTGCCGCCTGGGCCCGGGTTACCTGTGCCGCGTCGGAAAGTGCGTCGGAACGGGTTTCTGCAGCCGCCGGCTTGCTGCCCTGGGGTGCTGCGAGGCTCGGCTTGGCAATCGGGGTCTGACGTGGGCGGATTGCGCCGCGTACCGTCAGTTCGATGCGGTGAACGTTGTCACATTCACGCTGCCAGAGACCCATCAGCTGATCGTTGTAATTGTTCTGAATCCACTGCTTCAAAAACCGGGTCGGAACAGACAGACGAACGGTGCCGTCCTGATGTTCCTCGAGGTCTACACGTGCAAACCAGCTGGTAAAAACATCATCGCCCAATTCTGCGCGAAGCTGCTTCTTCACCCGTTTCCACTGTTCGGAGCCGCCTGCCTCCTGAACCTGCATGTTATCTGCCTCCTGTAAATGTGAAGAACAGTCCGCCACAGCCGTTCTTCGACGCCTTGCTGCTTTTGCAGCATTATAATGTCCCTTTTGGGACGGTTATTTATATGGCGAAGGAAGATCTCCCTTCACCTGACCCTGTCGATGGGCAGGGTAACTAACTTTGAATCCAGGGCAATCCGGCGGCCTTCCAGCCGGACTGGGTCCCACGGTGGCCATCCGGGCCGAGTGGGCCCTCGAAACCATCGGAGATATTGAAGCACTGCGTAAAGCCGGCCTGCGTCAGGGCGATCGCAGCTGCCTGGCTCCGTGCTCCGGAGCGGCACAAGAAATAGATTGGCGCGTTCCGGTCAAGTCCTTTTTTGACGAGAACATCAGAAACCGATTCCGCGAATGCCGGATTGGGTCCGGTCGACGGAAAGCTCTGCCATTCGGCCAGGATCGGCTCCTTGCCGAGCGGACGAAGGTCCGGCACCCCGACAAAGGACCATTCAGCCTGTGTGCGCACGTCGACAAGAGTTGCTTCCTGCTGCTCGGCAAGACCGTCAAAGGCCTCCTGCGCAGTCACATTTCCTGCATATCCACCCTGAAATTGCAAAGCCGCCCCCTTCAATAGCGTGATGCTATTGATCAAAAGTATTCTTCAAGATTTTCTTGAGAAAGAAGTAGGTTACTTCAGGCTAAATGCCCGAGTGTTCGAATACGCTAACGTATTCATTCCGTGAACTGGATTTGATGTGCTCAGCGATGGTCCGGTTTAACTTTTTCATTGTTTTCCAAGCACCGTCTTTAAGTTGGTCGCTGGTCTTACCCGCCAGCCGTATTGTTAATATACAGACCGCGACCGAAGGGGCAACAGCGGGTTTTTGCGAATGGCGGAAAGTGCCGGTTTCTCCCCCCGCGTCACTGTGTTTTTGGCCCCTGCTGGCGAGCGAGCAAATGTGTTTTACCGCAATGACTTTTCGCTCTGAAGCGCCCTGTCACATTTCAAAAACAACAATTTCAAAAAAAATTTCGGAACTGATAGCTTGACTCGTATCGAATCCGGATTGATCGCCTTCTCTCAATGGTACATGTGCGTAAATATCTGAAAAATAAACGTTTTTCCTGACACTATTATACTCGGTAGAAATTGCAATATTGCGCGTATGAGTTGTCAAATTTCGTCATCCACAAAATTGCGTGGCTAAAAAAAACCCGGCACTGTGGCCGGGTCTTTTTAACGGTCGTATGACGGGTCGGTTACGCGCTGAGTGCCTTGATACGGGCATTGAGGCGGGAAACCTTCCGGGAGGCCGTGTTGGCATGCATCGTGCCTTTGCCGGCAGCGCGCATGATTTCCGGCTGCGCAACCTTGAAGGCTTCGTTTGCAGCGGCCTGATCGCCGGAAGCAATTGCTTCCTCAACCTTGCGCAGGAACGTGCGCACGCGGCTGCGACGGTCTTTGTTCGTGGCCGTCCGGCGGGCAATCTTGCGGGCCGCCTTCTTGGCCGATGGTGTGTTGGCCATGGGCTCTATCCTGATCGGTAATTGGGACTAGTGTCCGGTGGCGATCGGGACAAGGGAGCCAAAGCTGCAAGACCCGATCAAAAAACAACGGCGGCGGAAAACCGCCACCGATTGGGCGCTGCTTATAATCGCGCTTTCGGACGCCGTCAACGGCTTTATCGTTGAACGCCGTAGTTTATTTGTTCCGGAACTGCGGCGTACGTTTCTCGGTGAAGGCGCTCATGCCTTCGTTCTGGTCTTCCAGGGCAAACAGGGCCTGGAACACGCGCCGTTCGAAGCGAACGCCTTCCGAAAGGGTGGTTTCATAGGCGCGGTCGACACTTTCCTTGGCCATCATGACGACCGGCAGAGAGAAATCGGCGATCTTTTCAGCGGCCTTCAGCGCTTCTTCAAGCAGGTCGTCCGCCGGCACGATGCGGCTGACGAGACCGCTTCGCTCGGCTTCTTCCGCGTCCATCATGCGGCCGGTCAGGACCATTTCCATGGCTTTGGACTTGCCGACGAACCGTGTCAGACGCTGGGTGCCACCGGCACCTGGAATAACGCCGAGCGTGATTTCCGGCTGGCCGAACTTGGCCGTGTCCGCGGCGATGATGAAGTCGCACAGCATGGCCAGCTCGCAGCCGCCGCCAAGCGCATAGCCCGCCACGGCGGCGATGATCGGCTTGCGGTTGCGCGAAACCCGGTCGAAGGGCGTGATCAGGTCCGTCTGATAGGCGGACGAAAAATTGTGCGGCTGCATTTCCTTGATGTCGGCACCGGCGGCAAAGGCCTTTTCCGAGCCGGTGATGACGATACAGCCGATCCGCTCGTCCGCATCGAACCCGTCAAGCGCCGTGCCGAGTTCGGCAACCAGGGCCGAATTGAGTGCATTCAAGGCTTTCGGCCGATCCAGAGTGATCAGACCGACTTTTCCGCGTTTTTCGACGCGGATGTTCTCATATCCCATGTTGCCCGCTCCCAGTGCTGGAAACCGCGGCGGGCCGGATGACCAGGTCTTTCTTGAGCCCGGCTTCTGGTGCCTGCGGTTTCCTGGACGTGTACTTCACCGGCAATGCCTACCCGAGGTCGGGCGGGTCTGGCAAGCTTGACCGATAGGACAAGTCAGCTCTGGCAGGTCGGGCAGTGGAAGGTTGACCGGTTGGACTGGACCAGCCGGGCGACGGTGCCCTTGCAGCCCGGTGTCCGGCAGGCCTGGCCTTCGCGGTCGTAGACGGCAAACGAGTGCTGAAAGTAGCCAAGCGTGCCGTCTGCCTGGGTGTGATCGCGCAGCGAAGACCCGCCCGCCCTGATGGCATCTTCCAGGGTGGCGCGGATATTGGCGGCCAGTTCTTCCGCCTTTTTTGTCGGCTTGCCTGTTTTCGTCACCAGCGTGCCGGCAGCCCGTTCCGGGCTGAGCCCGGTGCGCCAGAGCGCTTCGCACACATATATGTTGCCAAGGCCCGCAATCAGTTTCTGGTTGAGCAGGGCCGCCTTCAGCGGCGTCTTCCGGCCGTTGAAAAGCCGCGCCAGTGTTTCGCCGCCAAGGTCGTTGCCGAGTGGCTCCAGGCCGAGTTCACGGAAAAAGGGATGGTCTGCGAGCACGGGACGGGCAATGAGATCCATGAAGCCGAACCGGCGCGGGTCGTTGTAGACGATCCGGGTTCGCCCGCCGTCAATTGTCTCCAGATGGAAGACGACATGGTCGTGTTTGGGGTCCTTGCTGCGCGCATGGGCAAAGGCGCCCGGCGTATCCGCGGAAAGATCGTTTTCGATCCGGAACGATCCAGACATGCCAAGGTGCATGACCAGCACATCGCCGCTGTCGACATCGCCCAACAGGTATTTCGACCGGCGCGACAGCACGGTCAGCCGTCGTCCGGTCAAGCGGTCGGCGAAACCGTCCGGAAAAGGAAAGCGCAGATCGGGCCGGTTCTGGTCGACCTTGGCAATCAGAGCCCCTTCGAAAGTGGGGGCAAGGCCGCGCTTGACGGTTTCGACTTCCGGGAGTTCGGGCATGAGAGGTCTGGTATCCGCTGTCATGGCAGGCTATAGGCCTGCGGCATATGGTTTTTGGTGGCCGGCACAGATGGCGCTTGCCAATGGCTTGTACTATGGTCCGGCGCACTTTGAAGATAGTTTCGAAACGGCAATCCGCCAGCTCTTTCAACAGGTGGCTTGTCCAACGGGTAAGAAGTGATCGAACCCGCCGCCGCCCGGCAGTCTTGTCGCGGCGCGGGGTGATCTTGGAGGCGCTTTCATGACGCAACAGGCACAGGGGCATTCGGCCAGGTCGAACCGCGCACCGGAAGAAATGCCGACCAGTTTCGGCTTTACCAAGGTTGCCGAAGGGCAAAAACAGGCGCTGGTGGACGATGTGTTTCACAAGGTTGCCGAGCGCTACGACCTCATGAACGACCTCATGTCCGGCGGCCTTCACCGGGTCTGGAAGGATGCCATGGTCTCGTTCCTGGCACCGCCCAAGACAGCTTCCTCCAACTGGCGGCTGCTGGATGTGGCCGGCGGAACCGGCGACATCGCCACCCGTGTGGTTCGCCGGTCCAATGACACCGCCCGTGCCGTGGTGTGCGACATCAACGAAAGCATGCTCGGCGTCGGCTGCGACCGGGCCGAAAAGGCCGGTCTGTCGGATCTCATTACTTTCAGCCAGGGCAATGCCGAGGAACTGCCGTTTCCCGACAAGAGTTTCGATGCCTATACGATCGCATTCGGCATCCGCAACGTGCCGGACATTCCCAAGGCGCTGCGGGAAGCGCGCAGGGTTCTGAAACGGGGCGGCAGGTTCTTCTGTCTGGAATTTTCCGAAGTCGACGTGCCGATGCTCGACAAGGTCTATGACACCTTTTCCTTCAACGCGATCCCGGCCATGGGCCGCTGGGTGACAGGGGACGGTGACCCTTACAAGTATCTGGTGGAATCGATCCGCAATTTCCCGAACCAGGAACGCTTTGCGGACATGATCCGCGAAGCCGGGTTCGAGCGTGTCGGCTACCGCAACTACTCCGGCGGTATCGCCGCCCTGCATTACGGCTGGAAACTCTGATACATGGCCCTTCCCGTGATGCCTTTTCTCCGCCTGGCGCGGGCGGGTTTCGTGATGGCGCGCGAGGGCGTTTTCGGCCTCGTTTCGCTTCCGGACCTGCCGGCCGGGCCTCGGTTCGCCATTGCCATGGCGCGGCTTCTGGAGCGCCGGTCGGTTCGCAACAAGCGGGCAGACCTTCGTCTGTCCGACGCGCTGAACAAGCTTGGACCGTCCTATGTGAAGCTTGGCCAGTTCCTGGCGACCCGGGCCGATGTGGTCGGCAAGGAAGCCGCACGCGAACTATCAGCCCTTCAGGACCGGTTGCCGGCGTTCGATCATGATGCGGCCTGCGCCGCGGTAGCCGAGCAGCTCGGCAAGCCGCTCGATGAGGTCTTCGTGTCGTTCGGCGAAGCCGTTGCCGCCGCCTCGATTGCCCAGGTTCATCCCGCCGTGATCCTCGATCAGGACGGCACGGAGCGAAAGGTTGCGGTCAAGGTGCTGCGGCCGGGCGTTTCCCGCCGCTTCCAGCGCGATCTCGAAAGCTACTACCTCGTCGCCCGCCTGGCCGAACGGTTCCATCCGCCCTCGCGGCGCCTTCGGCCGGTCGCGGTCGTGGACACGCTGGCCCAGTCGGTCGCGATGGAAATGGACTTCCGTCTGGAGGCCGCGGCCCTGTCGGAAATGGCCGAGAATACAGCTGACGATCCGGGGTTCCGCGTTCCGGCTGTCGAGTGGCTGCGCACCGCCAAGGGCGTGTTGACAATGGAATGGATCGACGGCCGCAAGATGTCGGACGTCGAGGGCCTCAAGGAAGATGGCCATGACCTGGAAGCGCTGGGGGCTGCCGTCATCCAGAGCTTCCTGCGCCACACACTGCGCGACGGCTTCTTTCATGCAGACATGCACCAGGGCAATCTCTTCGTTGAGCCCGACGGCACCCTGGTTGCCGTCGACTTCGGCATCATCGGCCGTCTCAACAAGCGCGAACGCCGGTTTCTGGCAGAAATCCTGTTCGGCTTCATCACCCGCAACTACCGACGGGTGGCGGAGGTGCATTTCGAGGCCGGCTATGTGCCCGCGCATCAGGATGTTGACATGTTCGCCCAGGCGATCCGTGCCATCGGCGAGCCGATCCACGGTCACGATGCCAGCGAAATCTCCATGGCCCGCCTGCTGACCCAGCTGTTCGAAGTGACGGAACTCTTCGAGATGAGCACCCAGACCCAGCTGATCATGTTGCAGAAGACGATGGTCGTCGTCGAAGGCGTGGCGCGTTCGCTCAATCCCAATCTCGACATGTGGCGGACGGCGGAACCCGTTGTCGGCACCTGGATCAAGGACAACCTTGGTCCGGTCGGCAAACTGCGTGATGCCGGTGATGCGCTGTCGGCACTGGCGCGCATTGCCAACGACATGCCGCTCTTTGCCGACAGGATCGGTCGGATGTCGGAAGAGTTGGAAAGGATGACACAGGGCGGCCTCAGGTTCGACGACGAGACCGCCGAAGCAATTGGCCGTGCAGAGGCACGTCACACCCGCTCGGGGCGGGCTGCCTTGTGGGTCATTGCAGCCTGTGCGGTCGTGGCGACCTACATGCTTTTCTGAGGCTCGGTTGGCACTTTGAAGGTTCGGCCGGGCATTGCGTCCAGCAATGTCTGCCGCGCGTCCGCGATATGGCGGGCCAGAATGTCTGCCGCCTGGTCTTCCGCGCGTGATTTCATCGCTGCCACCAGCTCTTCATGGTCCTTCAGCCACCTGTCGGTGAGCGTCGGCAGGACGCCGTAGCCGGCAATGTGAATGCGGCAGGTCCGCCGAAGATCCTCGATCATTGCCAGCTCTCTTGGGCGTCTTGCAGGCATATAAAGGCTCTTGTGAAAGACCCAGTCGCCGTCGGCCCAACGGTCGGTTGCCGCGTCTATGCTGGAGTGGGCAAGGGCCGCTTCGATCTTCACAAGATCGTCTGCTTCCAGCCGCCGGATTGATTGCCGCAGGCAATCGGTCTCCAGAAGCACGCGCAGATGGTAGACCTCATCAATCTCCGCGGGGGTAAGACTGATCACTCGAGCCCGTCGATTGCGCTCAAGGTCGATCAGGCCCCGTGCAGCCATCAGCTGCAGGGCGTCGCGCACGGGAATGCGGCTGACCGAAAAGCGGGCAGCAAGCTCTCCCTGTTTCAGTTCCTCACCCGGCCGGAAGATCCCGGAGACGATATCGGTTTCGAGCGTGGCTGCGATTTTTTCTGCGGACATGGCACCTCCCGAAATTTTCAATAGAGCCTTGACAGCAGCCTGTAAATCAAAAATGTATAAATGTATACATTTTGGAGGAAGCATGAGCAAAGAGCACGTCTACACATCCCTCATCCACTGGACGGGAAACCGGGGCGAGGGGACGAAGAGTTACAGGTCCTATGACCGAACCTGGGAGATACGAACACCTGGAAAGCCTCCGGTTTCCTGTTCGAACGACCCGCTACTGGGCGGAAATCCCGCGCTCCATAATCCGGAGGACTTGCTCCTGTCCTCCCTGGCGAGCTGCCACATGCTCTGGTATCTGCATCTGGCAAGCGATGCAGGCATTGCCGTCATGGGATATGAGGACGTGCCGGAAGCGACGGGGGAAACCGAGCCTTCCGGTGCTGGCCGTTTTCTGCGCGCTGTGCTGAAGCCGGTCATCACCGTGCCCAAGGGCACGGATCTGGCAACGGCCGATGCGATCCACCACGAGATCCACAAGGTCTGCTTCATCGCCCGCTCGGTGAATTTTCCGGTGAGCTTCGAGGCAACCTACGTGGAAACGTAAGAATTCAGGGCGGCGTGACGCGCCGAAGGGTCAGGTTGATCCGGCCGCCGTTTTTCAGAAGCGTCGAAGTTCCCTTCAACACGCGATCGATACCGTGAAAGGCCAGTCGAGCCTCGCCGCCGAGTACGACGACGTCACCGGATTGAAGGCGGAAGGATTTGGTCGGATCCTTCCTGTTCACGCCGCCAACACGGAAGGTCGCAGTGTCTCCCAGGGAAACCGAGACGACCGGGGCTTCGAACATCTGTTCATCCCTGTCCTGGTGCAGGCCCATGCGGGCGCTGGGATCATAGAAATTGATCAGGCAGGCTTCGGGTGGTGGCGCCGTGCCGGCAACTTCCTTCCACAGATGCGTCAAGGCATCCGGCATGGCTGGCCATGGCCGGCAGGTTTCGGGGTGTGCCGGCTGGTAGCGATAGCCTCGGATATCCGACACCCATCCGAGCGGCCCGCAGTTGCTCATGCGCACCGAAAATGGCTTTCCGGTTTTCGGCATTACCGGCTGGAACAAGGGCGCTTCGGCGACGATCGCGCGAATATGTGCCAGGAGCTGTTCCTGGCCCTCGCGGTCGAAATAACCCGGCAGATAATAAAGTCCGCTCAGGCCGTTTATGGAAATTTCCTGCATGGTCAATTGTCGCCGGTCGTCAGTCGCCCCCGCCGCAACCGCTGCAGCCGGAGCTGCCACCGCCGCCTCCGTCACCACTGCCGCTGGTGCCGCAGCCTGAGCTGCATCCGGAAGAATTTCCACCGGTCGATTTCTTGAAGAGGATGATCAGCACCACGGCGATGATGAACAGGGAAATCAGGAATTCGGCCGTGTGCATGGTGGCCCAGTGCCAGACCATGTTGCGCAGTCTCTCGATGAGGGTATCGCCTTGCGCCTCGCCATGGGCAAAGGCCAGCCTGGTGCCCAGAAGCAGAGATATGGCGGCCAGCAGGGCGCAGTGAACTGCGGTGGGCGCATTCGCAACCTTCCCGGCAAGTCTTGTGAGCTGGTTCGGCCAGTCCGGCTTGCGGATGATCCACACATCCTGCGCATTCACGCGGACAAAGCCCGGCGCCTTGCCGAACCGGATTTCCTCCGGTGGCCAGATGTCCACAGGCGGTTCGCCGAATTCCGACCGGTAAAGCCGGAGTGTTCTTGCATAGGCCTGCCGGAACCGGACTTCCTGTTCCGGGCCGCCCTTTGTCGGCATGTGATGCAGCGGACCTTCGAGCGCTTCCTTGAAGGGGCCCCAGTAATGTCTGGTGTAGGTCAGGTGCAGATGCCAGGCCTGGTCCACTTCGTCGCTCGGCGTCACGATGCCTTCACCAAGCCGGCTGAGATAGGCAAACCGCAGATATTCGACAACGACCCGTCCCGCAAAACTTTTGCTCCAGCCATTGTCTCGGGCAAGGCGCGCGGAGAACGGGAAATCCGCTTCCACATCGTCCGGGTGGCAGGCTTGAAGCCGATTCCAGAGGCTGGGATCTTGCAATTCTGGTCTCCTTTCCGCGTTGGTATCGCGGTGACGGGGCGATGTTAGCCGTATTGTCCGCAAGGTTTGAGCAAAACCTCGCCTCCATGTGCCGATTGCATGTGGAATTCGCAAAGCTGACAATGCTGGTAACGATCTGGGAAGAAATATCGGCGAAGAACGGAAGGTCTGTGAAATGTCAGTGGACAGATGTCTTGCAGGCAAAGTTTCATCCACCTATATAGCGGTCAAGCTTCGCGCCAAATCATGAGCCTAGCGTTCAGGCGCGATGTCCGGGGGAACCCGGAACCCAACTGAGAGGAGCCGGAATGACGCCTTTTTGGGTCTATCCGGTTTGCTAGAAAGAGAGGCAGATATGGCAAAGGTCATTGGTATCGACCTCGGCACGACGAACTCGTGCGTCGCCGTAATGGACGGCAAGGATTCCAAGGTAATTGAAAACGCAGAAGGCGCCCGCACCACCCCGTCGATGGTGGCCTTCTCCGACGATGGCGAGCGTCTCGTCGGCCAGCCGGCAAAACGCCAGGCGGTCACGAACCCGACCAACACCCTTTTTGCAGTCAAGCGCCTGATCGGTCGCCGGTACAGCGATCCGACCGTCGACAAGGACAAGAAGCTTGTCCCGTTCGAGATCGTCAAGGCCGACAATGGCGACGCATGGGTGGAAGCCAACGGCGACAAATACTCCCCGTCCCAGGTGTCCGCTTTCATCCTTCAGAAGATGAAGGAAACCGCAGAGAGCTATCTCGGCGAAAAAGTGACCCAGGCGGTCATCACCGTTCCGGCATACTTCAACGACGCGCAGCGCCAGGCAACCAAGGATGCCGGCAAGATCGCGGGTCTTGAAGTCCTGCGCATCATCAACGAGCCGACGGCAGCAGCGCTTGCCTACGGTCTCGACAAGAACGACGGTAAAACCATCGCGGTCTATGACCTTGGTGGCGGTACGTTCGACGTCTCCGTCCTGGAAATCGGCGACGGTGTCTTCGAAGTGAAGTCCACCAACGGCGACACCTTCCTCGGCGGTGAAGACTTCGACATGGTTCTCGTCGACTACCTCGCGTCCGAGTTCAAGAAGGACCAGGGCATCGACCTGAAGAACGACAAGCTGGCCCTGCAGCGCCTGAAGGAAGCTGCGGAAAAGGCGAAGATCGAACTGTCGTCCTCTTCCCAGACCGAAATCAACCTGCCGTTCATCACGGCGGACGCTTCCGGTCCGAAGCACCTGACGCTGAAACTCACCCGCGCCAAGTTCGAGTCGCTGGTTGAGGATCTGGTCAAGCGCACCATCGAGCCGATGAAAGCCGCTCTGAAGGACGCAGGTCTTGCTCCCGGTGAAATCGACGAAGTGGTTCTGGTCGGCGGCATGACCCGCATGCCGAAGATCCAGGAAACCGTGAAGACCTTCTTCGGCAAGGACCCGCACAAGGGTGTGAACCCGGACGAAGTCGTGGCCATGGGCGCTGCGATCCAGGCCGGCGTTCTGCAGGGCGACGTCAAGGACGTTCTGCTGCTCGACGTGACCCCGCTGTCGCTCGGCATCGAAACGCTTGGCGGTGTCTTCACCCGTCTGATCGACCGCAACACGACGATCCCGACCAAGAAGAGCCAGGTGTTCTCGACCGCTGAAGACAATCAGACGGCCGTGACCATCCGCGTCTTCCAGGGTGAGCGCGAAATGGCTGCGGACAACAAGATCCTCGGTCAGTTCGACCTGGTCGGCCTGCCGCCGGCACCGCGCGGCGTTCCGCAGATCGAAGTCACCTTCGACATCGACGCCAACGGTATCGTCAACGTGTCCGCGAAGGACAAGGGCACCGGCAAGGAACAGCAGATCCGCATCCAGGCCTCCGGCGGCCTCAGCGACAGCGACATCGACCAGATGATCAAGGACGCTGAATCCCACGCCGATGAGGACAAGAAGCGGAAGGAACTGGTGGAAGCCAAGAACCAGGGCGAATCCCTGGTCCATTCCACCGACAAGTCCCTGAAGGACTACGGCGACAAGGTTTCCGAGGACGACAAGTCCGCGATCGAGACCGCGCTCGCCTCCCTGAAGTCTGCTCTTGAAGGTGAAGACCTGGAAGACATCAAGGCCAAGACCCAGGCTCTGGCAGAAGCTTCCATGAAACTTGGCGAAGCCATGTATCAGGCAGCTCAGGCTGACGCCCAGGCAGAAGACGGCGAGGAAGCCGATCCGAAAGCCAAGGCCGAAGACGATGTCGTTGATGCGGATTTTGAAGAAGTCAAAGAAGACGACGACAAAAAATCCGCATAACCGAAAAATACCAGCCAGCCGGTTACCGGCTGGCTGGTCCAATCCTGGCGCCGGTCGCTCGACTGCCTGATGAAAGGGCACTTGTGCGCGGCGCCTTCGCCGTAATTGGCGCCGGCATTTGCCAGGCCGCCGGCGGTGCAACAACAAGACCGGAAGATCTTGATGTCGAAACGTGATTTCTATGAGGTGCTGGGTGTTTCGCGTGAGGCGGACGAAAAAGCGCTGAAAAGCGCCTACCGCAAGATGGCCATGCAATTTCACCCGGACCGCAATCCGGGCGACGAGGCCGCCGAAGCCAAGTTCAAGGAAGTCAACGAGGCCTATGACACGCTGAAGGACAACCAGAAGCGTGCAGCCTATGACCGTTTCGGCCATGCGGCCTTCGAAAACGGTGGTTTTGGCGGCGGCGGTGCCGGCGCTCACGACTTTTCCTCCACCATGTCCGATATCTTCGAGGAATTCTTCGGCATGGGTGGCGGCGGTGGCCGCCGGTCGGGCGGACGCGAGCGCGGTGCGGACCTGCGCTACAATCTGGATATCACGCTGGAGGATGCCTTCACCGGAAAGACGGTGGAGATAGAGGTTCCCACCAGCGTTACCTGCGACGACTGCTCCGGTTCGGGCGCAAAGCCCGGAACCAGCCCGACGACCTGCCGCACCTGTGGCGGGGCAGGCCGCGTGCGTGCCGCGCAGGGCTTCTTCACGCTGGAACGAACCTGTCCGAGCTGTCAGGGACGCGGCCAGGTGATTACCGATCCGTGCGAAAGCTGTAGCGGCTCCGGACGCAAGACCCAGGAGCGCACGCTGTCGGTCAACATTCCGGCCGGTATCGAGGACGGAACCCGTATTCGGCTGGCAGGTGAAGGTGAAGCAGGCGTGCGCGGTGGCCCCGCGGGCGATCTCTATATCTTCCTCTCCATAAGGCCGCACGAGCTTTTCCAGCGCGATGGCGCCGATCTTTACTGCCGCGTGCCGATTTCCATGTCGACCGCGACCCTGGGCGGTCAGTTCGACGTGCCGACGGTCGAAGGGTCGACCAGCCGCGTGAAGGTGCCCGAAGGCACCCAGACCGGAAAGCAGTTCCGTTTGCGCGGCAAGGGCATGCCGATCATGCGTTCCAGCCAGCACGGCGACATGTATATTCAGGTCACGGTCGAAACACCGACCAATCTGACCCGGCGCCAACGTGAGCTTCTGGCGGAATTCGAGAAGGAATCCTCCGGTGAAAACCACCCAGAATCGGCTGGGTTTTTCTCCAAGGTGAAGGATTTCATCGATAATCTCGGTGCATAAGCAGTCTGCAAAGGGTGACGTATGCGTGCAATATGTGCGCTTGCCCATGGCATCTTATTGCAATCACTCCTATATTCCCCGCGTGGGGGATGTGAGTGAGGAAAGATGCTGAAACGCAATAGCTCGCGCCGGGAAGCTTTTCGGGAAAAGCTTGAGAAGGCAAGTGCCGTTCGGGCGAAGGTGCTCGATGAAGTCAAATTCATCCGTTCCTGGGCTCAGAACCCGCTTCGAACCGGTGCCGTTGCCCCTTCCGGGCCAGAGCTCGCCGCCAAGATGGCGTCCTTTCTGACACCGCGTCCCCATTCAAGAGTTGTGGAACTCGGACCGGGAACCGGCGTCGTCACGAAGGCGATTCTGGACCGTGGATTTTCCTCCCAGCAGCTCAGGCTCATCGAGTATTGCCCGGAATTTTGCGAACTGCTGACCCGCAGATACCCCGGCCTGAAAATTGTCCAGGGTGATGCCTACGCCCTTGGCGCCACCCTTTCGCGCGCCGGCGATACGCTGTCGGCAGCGGAAGACCAGCGCCATTCGCTTGACGGCATCGTCTCGTCCCTGCCGCTGCTGACGCGACCGGAAACGGTCCGCAAGGCGCTGCTGGCGGAAGCTCTGGAAATTCTGAAACCGGGCGCGCCCTTCATCCAGTTTTCCTACGGGCTGGTCGCTCCGGTGAAGCCGGACAACCGCTCTGTCTCCGTCTTCAGTTCGGACTGGGTCTGGAAAAACCTGCCTCCGGCACGCGTCTGGGTTTACCGCAAGGCCCATTGAGGGCGCAGACGGCAGGGGACAGCGGGCAGGAAGCACTCCCATTTCCCGAAAAGCGCCCTAAACTTGCCCTCAGGCGGTTCACCGCGGTGCTACGCGCGAGCCGGACATTTGTAGGGTAGGTTCTGATGCGCAATCCGAAGATCCTCGTTTGCTCGGGCTCGGTCCGAAGCGGTTCCTTCAACGGCAGACTGACGGCGCTGGCCGCCAAGAAACTTGCGATCCTGGATGCTCAGGTGACGCATCTGTCGCTGAAGGACTATCCGTTGCCGATCTACGACGGCGATCTGGAGGACACGAATGGCGTTCCGGAAAATGCCAGGAAACTCAAACGCTTGTTCCTGGCGCAGGATGGTATTTTTCTGTCCTGTCCGGAATATAACGCCGGCATCTCGCCGCTGCTGAAAAACACCCTGGACTGGATCAGCCGCGTGAAGGAACCGGGCGATCCCTACAAGACCAAGGTCTTTGCACTCGGTGCAGCTTCGACCGGCGCGTTCGGCGGCATGCGCGGTCTGATCGGCATGCGCACCATTCTGGAAGTCGGCCTTGGAGCAATGGTCCTGCCGCAGATGGTGGCCGTACCGAAAGCGGCGGGCGCGTTCGACGACAAGGGCGAACTTTCCGATGAACGGGCAGGCGGCCAGCTCGACAAGCTGGTGGACGCACTTTTGCGGGCAACCCGGATCGAGATGTCGCACTGAGGCTTCGAATTGCCGGCAGAAATCGCCTTGAAAATGTGTGTCTTGAACCGATTTCGGCCGGCTTCATAGCCGGGCTTAACAGGGCCGCATCCCATTGACTGCTTGGAAATACCGGATTTGCCGCCTACATAGGGCGGCAGACAAGATGACCATGAAGATTGCCAAGAGGATTGAATGAGCGAAACGCGCGAACCGGCCCAGTGGCACGGTACGACGATCATGATGGTGCGCAAGGGTGGCAAGGTGGTGATCGCCGGTGACGGCCAGGTCTCCCTCGGCCAGACCGTGATCAAGCACACCGCCCGCAAGGTACGCCTGCTGGCCAAGGGCGAGGTTATTGCCGGTTTCGCCGGTGCAACCGCCGATGCCTTCACCCTGTTCGAGCGCCTTGAAGCGAAGCTGGAACAGTATCCTGGCCAGTTGATGCGCGCCTGCGTAGAACTTGCCAAGGACTGGCGGACCGACCGCTATCTGCGCCGACTGGAAGCGATGATGCTGGTGGCCGACAAGAACGTGTCGCTGGTGCTGACCGGTACCGGCGATGTCCTGGAGCCCGAAGGGGGCGTCATGGGTATCGGTTCAGGCGGCAACTATGCACTTGCGGCCGGACGTGCCCTGGCAGATACCGACTATGACGCAGAAACCATAGCCCGCAAGGCGATGGCGGTTGCAGCCGAAATCTGCGTTTACACGAACGCCAGCGTGACGGTCGAGTCGCTGGATACGGCCGAGTAACGGCCGATGATTTCGTTTCGCCCCGTCACCACCGAGGATTTGCCCATGCTGGCGAGTTGGTTGGCGCGGCCGCACTGGCGGCAATGGTGGGGCGATCCGGACGAAGAGTTGAGCAACATCCGGGACATGGTCGAAGGCAGGGATACGACCCGGCCCTTCATCTTCCAGGAAGACGGCATCGACAAGGGCTATATCCAGGTCTGGTTTGTCGGCGATCAGCAGGGAAGCGCATTTGCGGCGGATTATCCCTGGCTGGAACGGCTGCCGGCCGAGGCCGTCGGTGTCGACCTCTCGATTGCATTCGAGGAAGATCTGTCCCGGGGACTTGGAACAAGAACTTTGCAGGCGTTTGTCCGCCAGTTGCACGAGGAAGGTCACGAGCGGATCATCATTGATCCGGATCCGGCCAATCTCAGGGCCCTGAAGGCCTATCGCAAGGCAGGCTTTCAGGAGATCGAAGCGCTTCTGGGACGCACCGGCGACTGCCTGCTGATGGAACTCGTAAGTAAAGAAGGCGTGTCTTAAACAATGTCCGATTTTTCTCCGCGTGAGATCGTTTCCGAACTCGACCGCTACATCGTCGGCCAGAAAGATGCCAAGCGCGCGGTCGCAATTGCATTGCGCAACCGCTGGCGCCGCCAGCAGCTGCAAGGCCAGATGCGCGAGGAAGTTCTGCCGAAGAACATCCTGATGATCGGCCCGACCGGCGTCGGCAAGACCGAGATTTCCCGCCGTCTGGCAAAGCTCGCAAATGCCCCCTTCACCAAGGTGGAAGCCACCAAGTTCACAGAGGTCGGCTATGTCGGCCGCGACGTGGAGCAGATCGTCCGTGATCTGGTGGAAGCCGGCATCACGCTGGTGCGCGACCAGAAGCGCGAAGCGGTGAAGGCAAAGGCACACATGCTGGCCGAGGAACGCGTGCTGGATGCGCTGGTCGGCAAGAACGCAAGCCCGGCAACCCGGGACAGTTTCCGCACCAAGCTGCGCAATGGCGAGATGGACGAGAAGGAAATCGAGGTCGAGGTCCGGGCCCAGGCACAGATGCCGAGCTTTGATCTGCCGGGCATGCCGGGTGCCAGCGTCGGGGTGATGAATGTCTCCGACCTCTTGGGCAAGGCGTTCGGCGGCCAGACCAAGACCAAACGCACCACCGTTCGCGACAGCTACCAACTCCTGATCAACGAGGAATCCGACAAACTGCTCGACGACGACAAGGTAGTGGAAGAGGCAATTTCACTTGTCGAGAATTCCGGCATCGTCTTTCTGGACGAGATCGACAAGATCTGTGCCCGTGAAGGCCGTGCGGGAGCCGATGTCTCTCGTGAAGGCGTACAGCGTGACCTGCTGCCGCTGATCGAAGGAACGGTGGTCTCCACCAAGCACGGACCGGTCAAGACCGACCACATCCTGTTCATCGCTTCCGGTGCATTCCACGTCGCCAAGCCTTCGGACCTTTTGCCGGAGCTGCAGGGCCGCCTGCCGATCCGGGTCGAGCTGCGTGCGCTCGACAAGGACGATTTCCGCGCGATCCTGACCGAACCGGAAGCCAGCCTCATCAAGCAGTATGTGGCGCTGATGGAAACGGAAAAGGTCACGCTGAACTTCACAGAGGACGCCATCGACGAGATCGCCTCGATTGCGGTTGATCTCAATGCCTCTGTCGAGAACATCGGTGCCCGCCGTCTGCAGACGGTGATGGAGCGCATTCTCGACGAGATTTCCTTCACGGCGCCGGACCGTCCGGGTGAAGAGGTGGAGATCACTGGCAAATTCGTTCGCGACAACATCGGCGACCTTGCCAAGAACGTCGACCTGTCGAAGTTCATCCTCTAGGAGGCATGCGGAAAGACACCGGTTGAGCGCTTCGTGCGCGGCGATTTCGCCGCTTGCGGAGTGCGCGGACCGGTGGCAGCATGCGGCCCATGGTAGCTATCAGAAAAAGCAACGAGGAAGGCCACCGCCGGAAGTTTCTGGTCGTGGTCGACGAGACGCCCGAATGTGACCGGGCGATCGTATATGCCGCGAAACGGGCGGCCCGGACCGGCGGCGTCGTGACGCTGGTCTTCATCATTGCGCCTGGCGACTTCCAGCATTGGCTGGGGGTTGAAGACATCATGCGGGCGGAAGCCCAGGAAGAAGCCGAGGCAGCGCTTGCGAAAGCCGCAGAGCGCGTGCGGTCCGTTGCCCGTACCGAACCGGAATCGGTGGTGCGGGAAGGGACAAAGGCCGAGGAGATCATGGAGCTGATCGAGGCGGATGCCGACATCGCGATCCTGATCCTGGCCGCCAGCACGGGCTCTGAAGGGCCGGGACCGCTGGTGTCGTCGATTGCCGGAAAATCCGCGGGAACCTTCCCCATTCCAGTGACGATCGTGCCGGGTAACCTGGATGATGATTCCATCGCCGCGCTGGCTTGACGAGCGATCGCAGGGCGGCCGGATTCAAGAAGACGGCTTGACCAGGCAGGATCTGCACCTATCTAGTTTTTAACGGTTCCAAACTGCCGAGAGATACGTTAGAAACATTCATCGGCGTTTTGCGATGGAGGTGAGGCGCAAAACGAAGCCGGCAACATGGGCGCGACCTGAAGCGCAAGGACGAGACAAGATGTTCATTCAAACCGAAGCCACTCCCAATCCGGCGACACTGAAATTCCTGCCGGGACGGGTTGTCCTGCCGGAGGGAACCTACGATTTCCGCTCCAGGACCGACGCCGGGGTGTCGCCTCTTGCACAGAAACTGTTCGACGTGCCGGGCGTGGTCGCGGTCTTCTTCGGCCACGACTTCGTGACCGTGACCAAGGACGAAACCGACTGGCAGCACATGAAACCCGCCATCCTGGGCGTGATCATGGAGCAGTTCATGTCCGGTCAGCCGGTCATGGCCACCAGCGAAGCGGAAAATATCGAGGAAGGCGAATTCTTCGAGGCAGGTGACGCGGACACCGTCAGCACCATCAAGGAACTCCTGGAAACGCGGGTGCGTCCGGCTGTGGCGCAGGATGGTGGCGACATCACCTTCAAGGGCTTCAAGGAAGGCGTGGTCTATCTGTCCATGCGCGGTGCCTGCGCCGGCTGCCCGTCATCCACGGCAACACTGCAGCACGGCATCCAGAACCTGCTGCGTCACTTCGTTCCGGAAGTCGAGGAAGTCCGCCCGATCTGATCGGAGCATTCCTGAAGAATTTCAAAGGCCCGGCCTCTTGTCCGGGCCTTTAATATTTTCGACTCCCATTCTTTGTGGAAGGCAAGCCCCCCTTTGGACTTAGGTCCAAAGCCCCGCTCGACTCGCGGGCCGGGGCGGGGTAGTGGCATGTGGGACACGAAAACCATGAGCCAAACCGGAATGCGCGTCCTCGCCATCGATACAGCCCTTGCCAATTGCGCCGCCGCCGTTCTCGACGACGGTGTCGAAACCGCGTGTTTCGAGGCGTGCGGCGAGGAGATCGGCCGCGGCCATGCCGAGAAGCTGATGGACATGATCGGTGAGGTCATGGCCGAGTCGTCCACCACCTTTTCCGAGCTCGACCGCGTTGCCGTGACCATCGGACCCGGCAGCTTTACCGGCCTTCGCGTCGGACTGGCGGTTGCCCGCGGCTTTGGTCTCGTGCTCGGGAAGCCGGTTGTCGGCGTAACGACCCTGGCAGCCATTGCCCGTTCCGCCGTGCCGGGAGATGACGGCGGTCCCGTGCTGGTGGCGCTGACAGGAAAGGCAGACGAGGTCTACTGCCAGCTTTACCATGCGTCCGGCATCGCTGCCGATGAAGCCGGTGTCCGTACCATTGCAGATCTTGCGGCGAACCTGCCCAAGGACATAAGATTGGCAGGATCGGCATCGGAAAAAATCGCGAGGGAGCTTGGGCTTCCGGAAAGCGCGATATTGTCCCGCAGCACTTTCCCGGGTATTCGGGATGTCGCGGAACTGGGGATCTCCGCCGATCCTTCGAGGTCATCCCCTTCGCCACTCTATTTGCGGCCGCCCGATGCGACGCCGCAAACGAAGGGAAGGATAGAACGGCAATGAGTTTTTGGTGGTTCTGGACCCAGCCGCCGGTGATAGAAGAGGCGCTGGACGAGGATCTACCGAAGATTGCCGACATCCACGCGCTTTGTTTCAAGCACAAATGGAATACGGACGAGCTTGCGCGGATGAAAGCGCATGCGGGGACGATGTTTCTGGTGGCACGCCGGGCGAGCCCCTATGGCACGCGCGCACCGCTTGGTTTCCTGATCGTGCGCACCGTTGCCGACGAAGCCGAGGTCATCACCATTGCGGTTCACCCGCGCCAGCGCGGCCGTGGCATCGGCAAGAAGCTGATGGAAGCCGGCCTGTTCCGGCTATACGGTGAACGTTGCAAACACCTTTTTCTGGAAGTGGACGCAGCCAACGAACCGGCTCTGCTGCTGTATCGGGCGCTCGGCTTCAAGGAAGTCGGCAGCCGCAAAGGCTATTACAGCGATAGTGGAGGAGACGGCACCGCGCTTGTCATGCGCGTCGATCTTGGTTAAGCGCTGTAGCGGAAACGGATACGGTATCGGAAACAGACAGCGGACGGCATCGCAATGGCGGAAGAGCGGCAATCAACGCTAGCGGACTTGTGCATCGAAGAAGGTATGCGCATGACCGAACAGCGTCGCGTCATTGCCTCCGTCATCGAAGCCGCGTCCGACGAGCACCCGGACGTCGAGGAACTCTACCGCCGCTCCGTGGCGATCGATCCCGGCATTTCCATTTCGACGGTCTATCGCACGGTGAAGCTGTTCGAGGACGCCGGCATGATCGAACGGCACGATTTTCGTGACGGCCGGTCGCGTTATGAAACCGTTCCGGACGAGCACCACGACCATCTGATCGATCTGCGCTCCGGCCAGGTCATCGAGTTCCGCAACGAGGAAATCGAGGCCTTGCAGGAATTCATCGCCAAGAAGCTGGGTTACCGTCTGGTCGATCACCGGCTGGAACTTTATGGCGTCCCACTCGATGTCCCGAAGGATAATCAGGGCGATGGCTGAGCTCAAGGCCGGGGTTATCATCTTCCTTCTGACGCTGGTCTCGCTGGTGCTGATCCCGCTTCAGTGGCTGGCGGTGAAGCTCGGGCTTAAGATGCAGCGAAAACTGCCTCAGCTCTGGCACCGGATCGCCACCCGGCTTGTGGGTATCAAGATCGAGCAGATCGGGGCCCCGGCAGTGGACCGGCCGTTGCTGATCGCCTCCAACCACGCATCCTGGGTCGATATCACCGTGGTCGGCTCGCTGATGCCTCTCTCCTTCATCGCCAAGTCCGAGGTTTCCGGCTGGCCCATTTTCGGCCTGTTCGCCAAGCTTCAGCGCACGGTGTTCGTCAATCGCACCCGGCGCACGGAAACCGCCCAGGTTGCCGATGCCATCGCCGTTCGCATGGCTGCCGGGGACGCGATGGTCCTGTTTGCCGAAGGTACCTCCAACGACGGCAATTGCGTCCTGCCGTTTCGCTCGGCTCTACTGGGCGCCGCCACCCGTGCGGTCGGCGAGGACGAAACCTCGAAAGTCTGGGTGCAGCCGCTTTCGGTCGCCTATCAGGGCTTCTACGGCCTGCCGATGGGCCGGGCCCATCGGCCGCATGTCGCCTGGTATGGCGATATGGAACTCGCCGGCCATCTGTGGGGCATCTTTTCGCGCGGTGCACTCGACGTGGTGGTGCGCTGGGGCGAGCCGGTTCTGGTTGACCGGACAACGGACCGGAAAGCCCTGACCCGCCGTCTGGAAACGGAGGTTCGGGCCATGACGATAGCCTCGCTGCTGCAAAAGCCGGTCGACACCGAAGATTTCAGCGAAATCGAGACACTCGAGTTCTTCTCAAACGCGGAAAAAACCGCTAAAGCTGGCGCCTGAATTTGCAAGGTGCCGTCCGCCGCCGGTCTCAGGCGCGGGTCCCGGGCATGAAGGACGGATCGATCCTGTGCCTGTGCCGGGTGAACTGCCCGATGAAGGTACCGACATTCACGACATCCGGCCGCCTGAAAAAGGCCAGCGTATCAAGGCCATGAGGAGCCCCACGAGGAGCGAATGACAAGCCGCCCTGAACAAGACATGGAAACGAACGTCACCGCCGTTTCCGCCGCCGATATGACAGACGCCCGCAAGGGCGGAAACACCCGCAAGGTGTTCGTGCGTACCTATGGCTGCCAGATGAACGTCTACGACAGCGAGCGCATGACCGATGTGCTGGCACCGGAAGGATTCGAGGCGACGGACGATCTGGAAGACGCGGATCTTGTCATTCTGAACACCTGCCATATTCGTGAAAAGGCAGCCGAGAAAGTCTATTCGGAGCTTGGCCGCATCCGCAAGGTCAAGGAAGAGCGGGCAAAATCCGGCAAGGACATGATGGTGGGTGTCGCCGGCTGCGTTGCGCAGGCGGAGGGCGAGGAAATTTCTCGCCGGGCTCCGATTGTTGATCTTGTGGTGGGCCCGCAGAGCTATCATCAACTGCCGTCTCTTCTGGAAAAGGCCCGCGCAGGCTCCAAGGTTGTCGAGACCGAGTTCGACATCGACGCAAAGTTCAATCACCTGTCGGAACGTGCCGAAAAGCAGGTTCTCAAACGCCCGCCATCCGCCTTCCTGACCGTGCAGGAAGGCTGCGACAAGTTCTGCACCTTCTGCGTCGTTCCCTACACGCGCGGCGCCGAAGTCTCCCGCTCTGTCGAACAGATCGTCAGCGAAGCCGAACGCATGGCCGCGGCCGGGGTACGCGAGGTCACGCTGCTGGGCCAGAACGTCAACGCGTATCACGGCACTTCGCCGGACGGTGCTGTCTGGGGTCTTGGCCGGTTGCTGCGTCGTCTGGCGGAAATCGACGGTCTGGACCGGCTGCGCTACACCACCAGCCATCCGCGCGACATGGATGATGACCTGATCGAGGCGCATCGGGACCTGAAAAGCCTGATGCCGTATCTGCACCTGCCGGTGCAGTCCGGGTCCGACAAGATCCTGAAGGCGATGAACCGCCGGCACACGCGCGATGAGTATTTCCGCCTGATCGACCGCATTCGCGAGGTCTCTCCCGACATTGCGCTCTCAGGCGATTTCATCGTCGGTTTCCCGGGCGAGAGCGACCAGGATTTCGAAGACACGATGGATCTGATTCGACAGGTCGGCTACGGCTCGGCCTTTTCGTTCAAATACAGTTCCAGGCCCGGTACGCCCGGCGCGACCATGGACGAACAGGTGCCGGAGGACGTCAAGTCCGCACGGCTGGCCGCGCTTCAGGCGCTGGTTGCCGAGCAGCAGAAGGCGTTCAACGCCTCGCGTCTGGGCATGACCTGCGATGTGCTTCTGGAGAAGACCGGCCGCAATCCCGGACAGCTGGTCGGCAAGTCGCCGTGGTTGCAGCCGGTGCAACTGGATGCACCTGAAGACCTCATCGGGTCGATACAAGCGGTGGAAATCGTCGACATCGGGTCCAATTCCCTGTTCGGGCGGCTGATTGCGGGGCAAGATGATCTTGGAAGGTCCGGACGCATCCCGGCTCCGGCGGCCTAAAGGAGACGTCATTTGACGCGCGACAGCCACTCTTCATCCCGCAAGTCTTCGGTACAATCCTCTGCGGCCGGTTCGGCCTCCGACATGACCCATATTGTTCTTGCCTTTGAAGATAACCGGCTGATCGGAGATCTGTTTGGGCAATTCGACCAGAACCTTGCGCTGATCGAGCAGCGTCTCGGCATCGACGCGATTGCCCGGGGCAACCAGGTGACACTGAAAGGCAACCAGGTTGGCTGCGCCCAGGCGCGCACGGCTCTGGAAGCCATGTATCAGCGCCTGCTGCAGGGGCAGGAAATCCACCCGGGTGATGTCGACGGCGCGCTGCGCATGGCAGCGGCTGCGGAAGCGCAGCTGCCGTTGCCGACGCTGGAGCCGAAGTCCCGGCTGGCCTTCGCCCAAATCGCGACCCGCCGGAAAACGATCGTCGCCCGCACACCGACCCAGGATGCATATATCCGGTCGATGGATCGGGCCGACCTGATTTTCGGAACCGGCCCGGCCGGTACCGGCAAGACCTTTCTGGCGGTTGCCTATGCAGCAGCTCTTCTGGAGCGCGGCGATGTGGCCCGTCTGATCCTGTCCCGTCCTGCCGTGGAAGCCGGTGAGCGCCTCGGCTTCCTGCCGGGTGAAATGAAGGACAAGGTCGATCCGTACCTGCGGCCGATCTACGATGCGCTTTACGAGATGATGCCGGCCGAGAAGGTCGATCGTGGCTTGCAGTCCGGCATGATCGAAGTGGCGCCGCTCGCCTTCATGCGCGGCCGCACGCTCTCCAACGCGGTGGTGCTGCTCGACGAGGCACAGAACACGACCTCCATGCAGATGAAGATGTTCCTGACGCGTCTTGGGGAAGGTTCGAAGATGATCGTCACCGGCGATCCGAGCCAGATCGACCTGCCGTCAGGGCAGATGTCCGGTCTGCGCGAAGCGCTGGGGCTTTTGACGGACATTCCGGAAGTTGCCCATATCCGCTTCAACGAGAAGGACGTTGTCCGTCACGAGCTGGTCGGACGGATCGTGACCGCTTACGACAACGCCTCTCGCGAAGAATCGGAAGCGCGCGAGCGCCGCTTTGCCGAGCGACAACGTGGTGCGGACCGCGACGGTGCCTCTGCGCGCCCTCGTGAAGCCGCAAATTCCTGAAAAGCCCTTGCCGACGATGCCAGACCGATTGCCTGATAGTTTTCAGATAGACCTGTCGATAGAAGCGGGTGATTGGCCGGCGGAAAGCCAGTTGGAAGCGATAACTGCAAAGGCCATCACCGCTGCGTTTGCGGGGGCGGATCTGGAAGTGCTGGAGGGAACGGAAGTCTCGCTGCTGTTTACCGACGACGCGTCGATCCGGCAGCTGAACGCGAAATGGCGCGACAAGGACAAGGCAACGAACGTCCTGTCCTTTCCCGGCAGCGATCCGCAAGGCGACGTTTATGGCCCCCTTCTGGGGGACATCGTTTTCGCCTATGAAACCGTCGCAGCGGAAGCTGCAGACCTTGGAATTGAATTTTCCGATCACCTTACCCATCTGACTGTTCACGGTTTGCTTCACCTTTTCGATTATGATCATCAGGAAAGTGAAGAGGCGGAACTGATGGAAAGCCTTGAGAAGTCCATTCTGGCGTCTCTTGGCATCGATGACCCTTACGCGGACAGGCCACTTGTGGCCGACGGCGGTTAAGTGGCATCATGGGATGTGATGTTCTTGATTGATGGATGATGAACTCAATTGAACCGCAAAGTCCGGCAACCGGGCAGAAGCCTGCCAGCACCGGACAGGACCAGGACGGGGAAGACCCGCAACAGCTGAAGCCGCAGAAACCTGCGGCCTTTCTCGATCTTCTCAAACGCTTCCTGCGCTTGGGCCGCCAGTCTTCGAGCTTGCGCGAGAACCTGGAGGACGAGCTTGCTCGCGAGGGCGGTGATGCTGCCTTCTCGCCGGAGGAGCGAATGCTCCTCGGAAACATTCTGAGACTGCGTGAATTGCGCGTCGACGACGTCATGATCCCGCGTGCGGATATCGACGCGGTCGATCTGGAAACCAGCCTGAGCCGCGTCATGGAACTGTTCCAGACGAGCGGGCATTCGCGCATGCCGGTTTACGAAGAGACGCTCGACGATCCGCGCGGCATGGTCCACATCAAGGATTTGATGGCCTATATCGCGGAACGTGGCGCTTCGAACCGTCCTGCAACTTCTGTGGACAATGAAAACGATACAACCGGCTTTCAACCGTCCAATTCGAATGCGCCTGCGCGGAACGGTCACAACATGCCCGACCTGGATCTGTCCTGTGTCGACCTGTCGGTCTCGCTGAAGGACACGGATCTGCTGCGCAATCTCTTGTTCGTGCCGCCGTCCATGCCGGCGACGGACCTGATGGCGAAAATGCAGGCCGATCGTATCCAGATGGCGCTGGTGATCGACGAATACGGCGGAACCGACGGACTTGTGTCGCTGGAAGATCTTGTCGAGGAAGTTGTCGGTGATATCGAAGACGAACACGACGAGGACGAGGAAGCCATGCTGGCTGCCGCCGGCGAGGGCGTGTGGATCGCAGATCCGCGTCTGCCGCTGGAGGAACTCGACGAAGCGCTCGGCACGCAGCTGAACGACGGCGAGATTTCCGAGGACGTCGATACGCTCGGTGGTCTGCTCTATGTCTCCGTTGGCCGCGTACCGGTCCGCGGCGAGCTGCTGCTGGTGCCGGATGAAGTGCCCGGGTTCGAATTCGAGATAATGGATGCGGATCCGCGCCGCATCAAGCGCCTGAAGATCCGCCGCCGCCGCGCCGACGCGCGCCCGCCGGACCTTCGCCGCCGTCCAAAGCGGACCGATTCCGTTTCCGGCGAGAGCAGCCAGGACAGCGAAAGCACCAAGACCAAGGTTGCTGCGTCCAGCGGAAACGGATGAGCGGCCGGACGCCGAAACCAGCCAAAAGGATGCTTGCCAACGGTGCCGATGGCCCGTCGTCTCGAAGCGACTTCTTCGCGCGCCGTTGGTATTAACCCTTGACCCCACTGCGGCGAGCCGACAAATCTCCTGACCGCAAGTATGGGGAAGCTCTTTGATGCAATGGTTGTCACACCGCCTGTCGGCCCTGCCAAATACCTTTCTTCTGGCATGGGGCTGGCAGCGCCGTCTCTTGTGCGTCGCCTGCGGTGCGCTGACGGCCTTTGCGCTTCCCCCTTATGACTTCACTTTCGTGCTTCTGGTCACGTTTCCCTGTCTGGTCTGGATGCTGGACGGAGCGGTCGATCCCGCACCCGGCAAGCGGGTTCAGCGGTTTCGCACGGGCTTCGTGCTCGGCTGGTTGTTCGGCTTCGGCTATTTTCTCTCGGGCCTTTGGTGGATCGGTGCGGCGTTTCTGGTGGAAGCGGAGCGCTTTGCCTGGCTGATGCCCTTTGCCGTGCTGGCAATGCCTGTCGGACTGGCGCTGTTCACGGGTCTTGGGGTAGGACTGGCCGCGATATTCTGGAGTGACCAGTTTCGCCGCATCCTGGTGCTTGCTGCCGGCCTGACCCTGACGGACTGGTTGCGCGGCCATGTCCTGACCGGGTTTCCCTGGAATGCCTTCGGTTATGGCGTGTCCGGATCGCTGAGCGTGTCGCAGGCGGCAAGTCTCGTCGGGCTCTATGGTCTCACCTTCTTCGTGGTTGCGGTCTTTTCGACGCCGGCCGTTCTGGCCGACGCTCGCCCGTTTCGCCAGCGTGCGACGGCCGTTGTCGTTGCGGCGGTTGCCTTGGCCGCGGTTGCAGGTTATGGCGCCGTCAGGCTCTGGCAGACGGCATTGCCCGTTGCCGATCTCGACATCCGAATCGTACAGCCATCGATCGATCAGAAAGACAAATGGCGGCCGGAGCTGCGCGACGAGATCTTTCAGACCTTCCTCGACATGACCGAAGCGCCGCTTGGCGGTGCCGCGCGCGTCGGACAGCCGCGCATGGTGGTCTGGCCGGAATCGGCCGTTCCCTTCCTGCTGACACAGGAGCCGGGAGCCTTGTTCCGGATCGGTCAGTCGCTCGGTGACAAGACCGAACTGGTGACCGGTGCCATCCGGGCCGAGCCCGGCATGAGAGGGGCTGATTACTTCAACAGCGTCTTCGTTATCGGCACCGAGGGCACCGTTCAGGGCATCTACGACAAGGTTCGGCTCGTGCCTTTCGGTGAATACGTTCCGTTTAAACCTCTGCTTGAATCACTGGGAATTTCTAACCTTGCGGGCCCCATGGATGGGTTCGAGGCCGGGTATCAACCGCGTGTACTGACCACCTCCGAAAGTTTTAGTTTTCTACCCATGATTTGCTATGAGGCAATTTTTCCGGGATCTCTGGACGGTGTTTCCAGAAGGCCGGACTTTCTGCTGAACGTTACCAACGACGCCTGGTTTGGCCGGACGCCCGGCCCTTATCAGCATCTCGCACAGGCTCGTTTACGTGCCATCGAAACTGGCCTGCCGCTGATTAGAGCTGCAAATACAGGCATTTCAGCGGTGATTGATGCCAAAGGTCAGGTGGTCGCGAAACTCGCGATATTCGAAAAAGGTCTGATCGATTCCAAGCTTCCGCAGAGACTAGACAATACTCTCTACGGCATTTTTGGCGATCTGCCCGTGCTCGTTATCTCGTTTCTTATCGTAGTATTTGCCGGGTTTTACCAATACAACCGCGATTCGCGTGTAAATTGATATTTTTTGTTTGAGTTGAGTGAAGAAACTGTGATACAACCGTGAAATAGCCGATTGAAGGCTGCTTCATGTACAAGTGAAAGGTTGCGGGCAAACTTCGGTCTCTTGAGCCTGTGGGGGGATGTCAGGAGAGCTTGTGCAAACGAAAACGAGCGGGCTTTTTCCGCGAGAAAAAGAAAGAGCGACACAGATGCCCAGTAAAAAGTCTCCGAATCCGATCGATATTCATGTTGGCAGCCGCGTCCGGCTTCGCCGCATGATGCTAGGCATGAGTCAGGAAAAGCTTGGCGAAAGTCTGGGCATCACCTTCCAGCAGATCCAGAAATACGAAAAAGGCACCAACCGTATCGGTGCCAGCCGGTTGCAACACATCGCAACCGTTTTGAAAGTCCCGGTTTCCTTTTTCTTCGAAGATGCGCCCGGTACGCCTGAAGAGGCGGAAGGCTTCGGCGAAACGCAGCCGACCTCTTATGTCGTCGACTTCCTGTCTTCTTCCGAAGGCCTGTCCCTGAACAAGGCATTCGTGCGGATTGAAGACCCGAAAGTACGCCGCCGGATCGTCGATCTGGTCCGGTCCCTGGCTGGCGACGACTGACAAAATTCACGCGCGCGCTTGACGCGGCGAAGAACTTCTAAGATTGATGCAGACGGAGCGGCGATGACAATCGCCGCTCCTGTCATATTCATTCCCAGAAGGACGATCGCCAATGGCACGTCAGAATTACCTGTTTACCTCCGAGTCCGTCTCCGAAGGGCATCCGGATAAAGTATGCGACCGTATTTCCGATGCGGTTGTAGATGCCTACCTCAAGGAAATGCCGGAAGCGCGCGTTGCCTGTGAAACACTGGCAACTACCAACCGCATCGTGATCGCCGGCGAAACCCGCGGTCCGTCAACCATCACCAACGATTACATCGCTCATCTTGCCCGCATGGCCGTCAAGGATATCGGCTACGAGCAAGACGGTTTCCATTGGGAAAACTGCGATATCGCCGTTCACCTTCACGCGCAGTCCGCGCACATCGCCCAGGGCGTTGATGCTGCCGACAACAAGGACGAAGGTGCTGGCGATCAGGGCATCATGTTCGGTTACGCCTGCCGTGAAACCGAAGAATTGATGCCGGCTCCGATCCTGTTTTCGCACAAGATCCTGCGTCTTCTGGCCGACGTCCGCAAATCCGGTCAGGAGCCTGCGCTCGGCCCGGACGCGAAGAGCCAGGTAACCGTCCGCTACGTCGACGGCAAGCCGGTCGAGGCAACCTCGATCGTTCTGTCGACCCAGCATCTGGATCCGGCCCTGACCTCCTCCGACGTGCGCGCCATTGTCGAGCCTTACATCCGCACTGCACTGCCGGAAGGCTTCATCACCGGCGACACCGTCTGGCACGTCAACCCGACCGGTGCCTTCGTCATCGGCGGCCCTGACGGCGATGCCGGCCTGACCGGCCGCAAGATCATTGTCGACACCTACGGTGGTGCGGCTCCGCATGGCGGCGGCGCATTCTCCGGCAAGGACCCGACCAAGGTGGACCGTTCGGCAGCCTATGCGGCGCGCTATCTTGCCAAGAACGTTGTTGCAGCCGATCTGTCCGACCGCTGCACCATTCAGCTTTCCTACGCCATCGGCGTTCCGGAGCCGCTGTCGGTCTACGTCGACCTGCATGGCACCGGCCGTTGCGATGAAGCCAAGCTGGAAAAAGCGTTGCGCGATGTCATGGGCCTCAGCCCGCGCGGCATCCGCCAGCACCTGAAGCTGAACAACCCGATCTATGAGCGCACCGCCGCTTACGGCCACTTCGGCCGCGAACCTGAGGCCGATGGCGGCTTCAGCTGGGAAAAGACGGATCTGGTTGACGCGCTGCGCCCGCTTGCGGGATAAGCTGCGCCTACGCTGAACATGGAAGAAGTGAAGCAGATCGCCGGTTCAGTGCCGGCGATCTGTCGTTTTGAAGTTGAATTATGACTGACCGCTACGAAGGTTCCTTTTACGGCCGCCGCAAGGGCAAGCCGTTGAGCCCGCGCCGTGAGGCGCTGATGGAAAACGAACTGCCGCGCCTGGCGCTGGACCTGGCAACACCCGCTCCGGAGGATCTGAAGACCCTCTTTGATGCGGATGTCGATGAGGTGTGTCTGGAGGTCGGCTTTGGTGGCGGTGAGCATCTGCTTCACCGGGCCAGAACCAATCCGCGTGTCGGCTTCATCGGCGTCGAACCTTTCGTCGGCAGCATGGCCAAGGCCGTGAATGCCGTCGTGGGGGAGGGGTTCCGCAATATCCGCCTTTACGATGATGATGCCGTCAATGTTCTGGACTGGTTGCCCGAGGCAAGTCTCGACCTGGCCTATCAGCTCTATCCGGATCCCTGGCCGAAAAAGCGCCACTGGAAGCGCCGGTTCATCAACGAACAGAATCTCGATCGCTATGCCCGTGCCATCAAGCCCGGCCACGAATTCCGTTTTGCCAGCGACATCGATACCTACGTCGACTGGACACTGCGCCATTGCCGCGACCATGCGGCGTTCGAATGGGCGGCGGAAACAGCGTCCGACTGGAAAACACCCTGGGAAGGCTGGCCGAGTACACGCTACGAGGCGAAGGCCATCCGCGAGGGGCGTATCGGACGCTACCTGACTTTCCGCAGGGTGTAGCGGCGCATCGCGGAGAACGGCGCGTTTGCTGCCGTTTATCGGGGGATTCCGGACTGGCGCCAACTTCTTTGAGGAATTTGGCCCGGCCTCTTGCCTTTTTGCCCCCTTTGGCGTTATACAGCCCGTGTTTCACCTCAAACGGCTTATCTGAGCACTTTGAGAGTGGGCCCGCCGGGGACCCGCTCTTTTTTGCTTACATAACCGGAAACCAACGAGTTCGAGCAGGACTGCCCTATGTAAATCGACAATCAGGTGCATCTGATGCTCAAGAGCCGGTAACGGCCGCCAACAGGAGCCAAGTGTGAGCGCACACGAACCGAGAATTGTGACGGAACAGGGTCTTGATGCCCGTGTTGCCGCAATTGTGGAGCCGGTCATCGAGGACCTCGGCTACCGACTGGTGCGTACGAAGATCAGTGCTCAGAACGGCTGCACCCTGCAGATCATGGCGGAGCGCCCGGACGGCACTATGACGGTCGAGGACTGCGAAACCATCAGCCGGGCCGTGTCGCCTGCGCTCGACGTCGAAGACCCGATTAACCGGGCATATCATCTAGAAGTTTCATCTCCAGGTATCGATCGTCCGCTCGTGCGGGCCGGCGATTTCAATCGCTGGGCCGGCCATGAGCTGAAGGTCGAGATGGCCGTCATGCTGGATGGCCGCAAGCGGTTCCGGGGCAAGCTCCTCGGCGCGGAAGACGGCAAGGCCAAACTTCGGCGGCCCGATGTGCGGGAAGGCGAAGAGGACACCGTGGCGCTGCCGCTGGAGAACATCGGCGAAGCCAAGCTGGTTCTGACCGATGACTTGATTACCGCAGCTCTTCAGGCGGAAAAGGCGGCGCTTGCCGCCCGTGGCCAGGATGACGAGCTGTCGCAGGACAACATGCCCAACTGAGCCAGAGGCTCTAAGGGAAAGAAGAAGAACGCGCCCGAACCGATCCTTGGCGCAAGAGGAGTGGAATATGGCAATCAGCGCGAACCGGCTGGAACTGCTGCAAATCGCTGACGCGGTCGCACGGGAAAAATCCATCGACCGGATGATCGTCATCAATGCAATGGAAGACGCGATCCAGAAGGCAGCCCGCTCCCGCTATGGTACGGAAACGGAAGTCCGCGCCGAAATCAATCCGAAGACCGGCGAGATCCGTTTGCAGCGCCTGCTTCAGGTCGTAGACACTGTAGAGAACGTTTCCACCGACATCTCTCTTGATGACGCGCAGGCCCGCAATCCGGAAGCCAGCATCGGCGACTTCATTGCCGAGCCGCTGCCGCCGCTCGATTTCGGCCGTATCGCCGCCCAGTCCGCCAAGCAGGTTATCGTGCAGAAAGTGCGCGAAGCCGAGCGTGACCGTCAGTACGAAGAATTCAAGGACCGTGTCGGCGAAGTCGTCAACGGTGTCGTCAAGCGCGCCGAATACGGCAACGTCATCGTCGATCTTGGCCGCGGCGAAGGCATCGTCCGCCGCGACGAGCTGATCCCGCGTGAAATCTTCCGCACGGGCGACCGCATCCGCGCCATCATTTACGACGTTCGTCGCGAACAGCGCGGCCCGCAGATCTTCCTGTCGCGCACGCATCCGCAGTTCATGGCGAAGCTGTTTGCCCAGGAAGTTCCGGAAATCTACGACGGCGTCATCGAGATCAAGTCCGTTGCCCGTGACCCGGGTTCGCGCGCGAAAATCGCCGTGATCTCCAAGGACAGCTCCATCGACCCGGTCGGCGCCTGCGTGGGTATGCGCGGCAGCCGCGTCCAGGCCGTTGTTGGCGAGCTCCAGGGCGAAAAGATCGACATCATCCCGTGGAACGAAGAAGCGGCAACCTTCATCGTCAACGCCCTGCAGCCGGCCGAAGTTGCCAAGGTTGTTCTGGACGAAGACGCCGAACGTATTGAAGTTGTCGTTCCCGATGACCAACTATCACTGGCGATCGGCCGCCGCGGCCAGAACGTGCGTCTGGCCTCACAGCTGACCGGCTGGGCCATCGACATCATGACCGAGCAGGAAGAAAGCGACCGCCGCCAGAAGGAATTCCTGGAGCGCTCGCAGCTGTTCATGGAAGCCCTCAACGTGGACGAGATGGTCGGACAGTTGCTGGCGACCGAAGGCTTTACCTCGGTTGAGGAAGTTGCCTATGTGGAGCTCGACGAGATCTCCATGATCGAAGGCTTCGACGACGACACCGCCGTCGAAATCCAGGCACGTGCCCGGGATTACCTGGCCGAACTGGAAGCAAAACTCGACGAAGAGCGTATTTCGCTCGGTGTTGCCGACGACTTGAGGTCGATTGATGGCCTGACAACGGCTATGCTGGTTGCCTTGGGCAAGGACGACATCAAGACGATGGAAGACCTCGCCGGTTGCGCTGCTGACGATCTCGTCGGCTGGACCGAACGCAAGGACGGCGAAACCAAGCGCTTCGAAGGTGCTCTTTCGGAATTCGACATGTCCCGCGCTGAAGCGGAAAACGTCGTGATGGCTGCCCGTCTGGCCGCCGGCTGGATCACCGAGGAAGAACTCGCAGCTCAAGCTGAGGCAGAAGAAGCCGAAGAAGAAGACGAGGCCGAAATGGCCGAGACCGTTGGAGAAGAGCCGCAGGGCGGCGCGATCCTGAACGGGTAACGAGAGAGGCAAAAGCCTCCTGTATGAAGCTTCCGGTCTGGCCCCGGCCGATCGGCAGCTTCGAATTCGCAAGTTCGATCAACTTTTCTGCGCCGAAGGTGTTCGCACCGGAAAGCAGGTTGATCTAAAGGAGTGGCAGCGTGCCCAGGAAGAGTGAGCCGACCGAACGGCAATGTGCCGTGACCCGGGAGGTTCAGCCCGTCAGTGCGCTGATCCGGTTCGTCCTCGACCCGCAAGGCGAGGTGGTTCCGGATCTGAAGCGGGTTCTTCCAGGGCGTGGTGTTTGGATAACCGCCACGAAAGAAGTCGTGGCTGTTGCCGAAAAGGACCGGAAAAAGGTCTTCGGCAGGGGTTTTAAAGGGGAAGCCTCTGTCGAGCCGGGACTGGCGGATCGGGTTGATGCGCTCATGGAACGATCGGCGCTGCAAGCGCTCTCCATGACGCGCAAGGCCGGCGAGCTGGTGACGGGATATGCGAAAGTTGAAGCAGCTCTGCGGCAGGAAGATGTCGCCGGGCTGGTCCATGCCTCGGACGCTGCAGAAGACGGGGTAAGGAAGCTGGCGGCACTGGCTGCCGGCACTCAGGAACACGCAAACGGATGCCAAATCGTCCGTTTGTTCGATTCGGACCAATTGGATTTGGCATTGGGCCGGTCAAATGTGATACATGCTGCACTGCTTGCGGGGCAGGCGAGCGAAAACTTCCTGTCGCGGGTGCGTGACCTGGAGCGTTTTCGCAACTCCTCCGGGGCAAGCAGCGATAATGGCAACGCTTGAAAAGGCGGTTGCGCAGGACTGAAGGCAATATGAGCGATACGAAAAATCCAGGCGACAAGACAATCAGCGTTGAGCGTGGCAAAACGCTTGGCCTAAAGCGCGGCGGTGGCGATCAGGGAACTGTTCGGCAGTCCTTCTCGCATGGCCGGACCAAAGCCGTCGTCGTGGAAAAGAAGAAGCGTCGTGTTGTACTCCCGGGGCAGGAAGCGAAAGCAGAAGCTCCTGCGCCGACAACACAGCGCCTCGAGCGGCCGGCTGAAGCGCCGCGTACGCCGCCACAGCCAGATCCACAGGCGACCAAGCAGGCCCGCCGGTCTGCCTCCGGCCAACGCCAGAAGGGCAACGGCAACGTTCTGCGCACCCTGACCAAGGAAGAAGCGGCAGCCCGTGCGGCAGCCCTTCAGATGGCGAAGGTGCGCGACGAGGAAGACCGCAAGCGCCGCGAAGAAGAAGACAAGCGCCGGGCTGTTGAAGCCGCGCAGCGTCAGGCCGAAGAAGAGGCCCGCGCCAAGGTGGAAGCGGAAGAGCGCGCAAAGCGTGAAGCCGAAGAAGCTCTCCAGGCTGCGGAACAGGCCAAGGCCGAACCGAAGAGCGAACCTGTCGCCGAAGCGGCAACGGAAGCTGCTGCGCCTGTGCGCAAGGAAGCAACCGGTCGCACCGTGGTTCGCAAGCCGGCTCACGCCGACGGCGGCAAGCCGCCCAGCCTTGACGACATGGGCAAGCGCAAGGCGCCGGAAGCTCCGGCCGCACGTGCGAAACCCGAGCGCGGAGAATCCGAAGAAGACGATCGCAACAACAAGAGCGTTCGTGCGGTCAAGCGCCCGAAGCAGGCTCCGGCTCCCGCCGCGCGTCCGCGCACCGGCGACGACCGCCGCCGCTCCAAGCTGACCATCTCCGCCGCCACCGGTGGCGACGACGGCCAGCGTGCGCGGTCTCTGGCCTCCATGCGCCGTCGCCAGGAAAAGGCGAAGCGCGGGCAGCAGCAGGTCGTGCGTGAGAAGATCATGCGTGAAGTCGTTCTGCCGGAAGCCATCACGATCCAGGAACTCGCCAACCGTATGGCAGAGCGCGCCGTGGACGTGATCAAGCTTCTCATGAAGCAGGGCCAGATGCTCAAGATCAACGATGTTATCGACGCCGATACCGCCGAACTGATCGCCGAGGAAATGGGCCACACGGTCAAGCGCGTGTCTGAAGCAGACGTCGAAGAAGGTCTGTTCACCACGGAAGACGAACCGTCCACCCTGCTGCCGCGTCCTCCGGTCGTGACCATCATGGGTCACGTCGATCACGGCAAGACCTCGCTGCTCGATGCGATCCGCAAGTCGAAGGTTGTCACCGGCGAAGCCGGCGGCATTACCCAGCACATCGGCGCCTATCAGGTCGATCAGGACGGCAACAAGATCACCTTCATCGATACCCCGGGCCACGCTGCGTTCTCGCAGATGCGTGCTCGCGGTGCAAAGTCGACCGATATCGTGATCCTTGTTGTTGCTGCCGATGATGGCGTCATGCCGCAGACCAAGGAAGCCGTTGCGCACGCCAAGGCTGCCGACGTGCCGATCATCGTGGCCATCAACAAGATGGACAAGCCGGAAGCCGATCCGAACCGCGTCCGTACCGAACTTCTCAGCGAGAGCCTCGTTGTGGAATCCATGGGCGGTGACGTGATCGATGTGGAAGTCTCGGCCAAGAGTGGCCAGGGCCTCGACAAGCTTCTGGAAATGATTCTGCTGCAGTCCGAAGTTCTGGAACTCCAGGCAAATCCGGACCGCAAGGCGGAAGGTATCGTCATCGAAGCGCAGCTCGACAAGGGCCGCGGTCCGGTTGCCACCGTTCTGGTGCAGAAGGGCACTCTCAAGCCGGGCGACATTCTTGTTGCCGGTGCCGAGTGGGGCCGCGTCCGCGCCATGCTCGACGAGAATGGCAACCAGGTGAAGGAAGCCGGTCCGGCCAAACCGGTCGAGGTTCTGGGCTTCCAGGGCACTCCGGAAGCCGGTGACATGGTTGCGGTCGTCGACAACGAAGCCCGCGCCCGTGAAATTACCGACTACCGTCAGCGCCAGATCCGCGAGAAGGCCTCCGTGGTCGCCTCCGGTACGCGTGGTTCGCTCGAGCAGATGATGAACCGTCTGCAGGAAACCGGCAAAAAAGAGTTCCCGCTGGTGCTCAAGGCCGACGTGCAGGGCTCCGCGGAAGCGATTGCCCATGCGCTCAACGAACTCGGCAACGAGGAAGTCGGCGCACGCATCCTGCTGTCCGGTGTCGGTGGCATCACCGAAAGCGACGTCACGCTGGCGCTCGCTTCCAAGGCTCCGATCATCGGCTTCAACGTGCGTGCCAACAAGCAGGCCCGTGAAGCGGCAAGCCGCGAAGGCATCGAGATCCGTTACTACAACGTGATCTACGACCTGGTCGACGACATCAAGGCGGCCCTGTCGGGCATGCTGTCGCCGGAGCGCCGCGAGACCTTCCTCGGCAATGCGGAGATCAAGGAAATCTTCCACATCTCCAAGGTCGGCAAGGTTGCAGGCTGTCTGGTCACCGAAGGTGTCGTGGAACGTGGCGCCAACGTTCGCCTCATTCGCGACGACGTGGTCATCCACGAAGGCGAACTGGGCACGCTCAAGCGCTTCAAGGACGAGGTCAAGTCTGTCGAATCCGGTCAGGAATGCGGCATGAACTTCGTCAAGTACCAGGACATGCGTCCGGGCGACGTCATCGAGTGCTTCCGCGTCGAGCAGATCGCACGGACACTCTGATCGAAGTCAGAAATCTACTTGAAACTGATGTCAGCGGCTTATTCAATTAAGCCGCTGACGTCGTATCTGGTTGCAGGTAACGCCGTCATGCCAAGGCTTCGCCGTGGCAGCCACGCCATCCGGGCAGTCTGGCCAATGTCTGTGCTTGGGGCACGGCAAAGGCGTGGATAGCCTGAGAAGGTCCGCCAACGGCGCCCGAATACGTCGGGACGGAATGCGCTGCCAGAGATGCAGGAACAACAAAATGGCAAGACAACACGGACAGGACAGCCGCGGCCCCTCCCAGCGCCAGTTGCGCGTTGGCGAGACGGTTCGCAAGGAGCTGTCCGATATTCTGACCCGGGGACGGTTCTCCGACCCTGATCTCGACGGGGTGATCGTCACGATCCCCGAAGTGCGCATGACGCCGGACCTGCGCCTGGCCACCTGCCTGGTGATGCCGCTTGGTGGCGTCAACGCCGAAAATGTCGAAAAGGCCCTGAACCGCAGCGCCAAATATCTGCGCGGCCAGGTGTCCCGCCGGCTGACCATGAAATACATGCCGGACCTGCGCTTCGTTCTCGACACACGGTTCGACGACGACGACCGCATCGGCACGCTGCTGCATTCCCCGGAAGTCTCCCGCGATCTCGACGCGGACGAAGAGGACGGCGACCCAGCCAAGGATTGATTGCCGCGCTGAAACCACAATTCACGGTTCAATTTGAAATTGCGTGAATTCGAGTTCTTAGCCCTCGGTAATTGTAGCCTCGCCGGGAAATGGGAAAATATGTGCCGTGTCTGCAAGTCACTTGATGTGAAAGAAGATGGCGCTCTTCAGAACTATCGCAGCAATCGCACTTGGTGCAGCGACCTCTGCATGTGTCGTGTTTTCCGTTCCACGCGTCCTCGCGCCTGAGGTTTCGGGTGTGCTGTTAAACGATGGTATGCCGGTTGCAAATGCAGAGATTGAGTTGGTGGCAGCATTGGCTCCATCAGACGCATCAAAAGATAACCCGCCAGGGTCAAGGCATGCAGTCACCAGAACGGATGCAGATGGCAAATTCAAAGTGGGGCATGCGACTTGGCGAAGGCGCATAAAGTTGGAAACCAGGTGACTTACTGTGACCACAACAGACTTGAAAAACTCAAGAATGATCGCTGACGAAAGCTGATGTCTTCAGGGTCTCGCTGTTGCGCATGGATGGTGGGGCTGACCGTCAGTGTTTCTTTTGTCGCCGTAAAACAATTGCAAACGTATTGAAACGCACTCATGGCACGCCAAAAACAATTCAAAAGAAAAAAGAACGCAATCAACGGATGGCTCGTGCTGGACAAGCCATATGGCATCTCCTCCAACGAGGCGCTTGGCAAGATCAAGCGGATCTTCTCGCCGGAAAAGGTCGGCCATGCCGGAACGCTTGATCCGCGCGCGTCCGGCCTCCTGCCGGTTGCCTTCGGCGAAGCCACGAAAACCGTGCCCTTCGTCATGGATGGCCGCAAGGTCTACCGTTTCGAGGTGACCTGGGGCGTGGAAACCAATACCGACGACACCGAAGGCGAGGCGGTTGCAACGTCCGACGTGCGGCCGAGTGCGGATGAAATCTCGGCAGTCCTTGGCGAGTTTGTCGGCACGATCATGCAGGTCCCGCCGAAATTCTCCGCCATCAAGGTCGCCGGTGAACGGGCGTATGATCTGGCGCGTGACGGTGAGGAAGTCGAACTGGAAGCCCGTCCGATCGACGTGCACCGGCTGGATCTGGTTGAACGTCCGGATGAGAACCGCGCCGTCTTCGAGGCTGAATGCGGCAAGGGCACCTATGTGCGGGCCATCGCACGCGATCTCGGCCGCCGGCTCGGCAGCCGCGGTCACGTGACCGAGTTGCGCCGTTTGCTGGTCGGTCCGTTCGCCGAAGAGGACCTGATCGGGCTGGACGAAATCCAGGAAGCAGCCGAGGCGCTTGAGGAAGGCGCCGGCGTCGAGGCTCTGGTCGAGGAGTTCGTCCTGCCGGTTCGTGAGGCGATGGACAATCTGATCGAGGTACCCGTTTCGCTCGATGACGCGGCCAGGATCCGCAAGGGCATGGCCGTGCTGCTACGCGGCCGGGATGCTCCGCTCAACACGGAAGTCGCCTTTGCCAGCCACGCCAGCGTGCCGGTCGCCATCGGCTCAATTGACAAGGGCCGGTTCCAGCCGACCAGGGTGTTTCACCTGTAAATTCTGGTGTGGCGAAAAAACCTGAGAAACCTCTGGATTTTCGAAGGGTTTTCCGCCATATTCCGCCGCCATTGGGCACTGATGCCCAATTCGTCCGGACGGATCCTTTGCTGAACGACATCTCGGCTCTGGAAACATCCGGATCAGGCCGGTCTCCGGCATTTCAACGTGTCCGGTCAACGGACCCCACTCTTTGAAAGGAAAGAGCGATGTCGATTACTGCAGAGCGCAAAGCTGAGCTCATCAAGGAATACGCCATCAAAGAAGGCGACACCGGTTCCCCGGAAGTACAGGTCGCGATCCTCACCGAGCGGATCAACAACCTGACCGAACACTTCAAGGGTCATGGCAAGGATAACCACTCCCGCCGCGGTCTTCTGAAAATGGTTGCGCAGCGCCGGTCCCTTCTGGACTACACGCGCGGCAAGAGCGAAGAACGCTACAAGTCGCTGATCACGCGTCTTGGTATTCGCCGCTAAGAACTCAGAACCTGAAAGCGCGGTGGGTGAGAACCCGCCGCGTTTTTGTATTGCGTGACGGCATTTGCCGGACGCAGCTCTTGCGGGCAAAACACTGATCCACTTCGGGTCTTTGTTCCGCGAAAGAGCTTTGAGTGTTTCAAATTCGAGTGGAACGCTCTATAGAGACCTCGTGACACGTCATGGGGCAGGATTGCCGGCTTCTTTCCGTCTTGAGCCGAAAGCAGCTCGTCGTCTTGCCCGTGACCTGTCCGCCGGTAACCGGCCCATACGGGGCCGACCGGGAATGTGTCTGCCATGACCGTGCTGTACCGAAAGCAGCCAAAGGCAGGCAAAGCTGTAAGGACAGATGATGTTTGATATTCATCGTGTAGAAGTCGAGTGGGGCGGACGCCCGCTCGTCCTCGAAACGGGCAAGGTTGCCCGTCAGGCCGACGGCGCCGTCATGGCGACCTATGGCGAAACGAAGGTTCTGGCGACGGTTGTTTCCGCCAAGTCTCCGAAGCCGGGCCAGGATTTTTTCCCGCTCACCGTGAACTACCAGGAAAAGGCATTTGCCGCTGGTAAGATCCCGGGTGGCTACTTCAAGCGTGAAGGCCGTCCGTCGGAGCACGAGACGCTGACGTCCCGCCTGATCGACCGTCCGATCCGCCCGCTGTTCGCAGACGGCTACAAGAACGACACCCAGGTGGTCATCACCGTTCTGTCGCACGATCTGGAAAACGCTCCGGACATCCTGGCGATGGTGGCTTCTTCCGCTGCTCTGACCCTGTCGGGCGTTCCCTTCATGGGTCCGATCGGCGGCGCGCGCGTTGGCTACATCAACGGCGAATACGTGCTGAACCCGCTGGTCGACGACATGCCGGAATCCTCGCTGGATCTGGTTGTTGCCGGTACCAACGACGCCGTTCTGATGGTTGAATCCGAAGCCAAGGAACTGAACGAAGACATCATGCTCGGCGCTGTGATGTTCGGCCACAAGGGCTTCCAGCCGGTGATCGACGCGATCATCAAACTGGCTGAAACCGCTGCCAAGGAACCGCGCGAGCTGGTCCTGCCGGATCATTCCGAGCTGTTCGGCAAGGTCAAGGCTCTGGCCGAAGCCGAGCTTGTTGCCGCTTACAAGATCACGTCCAAGACCGACCGCAAGAACGCAGTCGACGCTGCCAAGGCGAAGGTCGTTGAAGCGCTGATCACCAACGCTGCCGAAGGCGAAGCCGTCGAAAGCACCGTTCTGGGCGAGCAGTTCAAGAAACTGGAAGCTGAAATCGTTCGTGGCGCGATCCTCGACACCGGCACCCGTATCGACGGACGTGACCTGTCGACCGTCCGTGCGATCTCTTCAGAAGTCGGCATTCTGCCGCGTGCGCACGGTTCCGCACTCTTCACCCGTGGTGAAACCCAGGGCCTGGTCGTTGCCACCCTCGGCACCGGCGAAGACGAGCAGTTCATCGATCTTCTGGAAGGCACCGTGAAGTCTCACTTCATGCTGCACTACAACTTCCCGCCTTACTCCGTCGGTGAAACCGGCCGCATGGGCTCCCCGGGACGCCGCGAAATCGGTCACGGCAAGCTGGCATGGCGTGCAATCAACCCGATGATGCCTCCGCATCACGAGTTCCCGTACACCGTCCGCGTCGTTTCCGAAGTCACCGAATCCAACGGGTCGTCTTCCATGGCAACCGTCTGCGGCACTTCGCTGTCGCTTATGGATGCCGGTGTTCCGCTGAAGGCACCGGTTGCCGGTATCGCCATGGGCCTGATCAAGGACGGCGACCGTTTTGCGGTTCTGTCCGACATCCTGGGCGATGAAGATCACCTCGGCGACATGGACTTCAAGGTCGCCGGTACCCAGGACGGTATCACCTCGCTGCAGATGGACATCAAGATCGACGGTATCACCGAAGAGATCATGAAGGTCGCTCTGGGTCAGGCCAAGGACGGCCGTATCCACATCCTCGGCGAAATGTCCAAGGCCATCACCGAGGCTCGTGCCGAGCTCGGCGAACATGCTCCGCGCATCGAAGTGATGAAGATCCCGGTCGACAAGATCCGTGAAGTCATCGGTTCGGGCGGCAAGGTCATCCGCGAAATCGTGGAAAAGACCGGCGCGAAGGTCAACATCGAAGACGACGGCACCGTCAAGATCGCATCTGCCGACGGCAAGGCGATCAAGGCCGCCGTCAACTGGATCAACTCCATCGCCGCTGAGCCGGAAGTGGGCATGATCTACGAAGGCACCGTCGTCAAATGTGTTGATTTCGGCGCATTCGTGAACTTCTTCGGTGCGAAGGACGGTCTGGTCCACATCTCCCAGCTGGCTCCGAAGAAAGTTGCCAAGGTCACCGACGTGATCAAGGAAGGCGACAAGGTCTGGGTCAAGCTCATGGGCTTCGACGAGCGCGGCAAGGTCCGTCTGTCCATGAAGGTTGTCGACCAGGAAACCGGCAAGGAAATCGAAAAGAAGGAAGAAGCTGAATAAGCTTCCGTCCGACTGACGCAAGATATGAAACGGGGACCGAAAGGTCCCCGTTTTTGTTTGTCTTGAAGCGCGAAAGACTGGTCAGCCGGCTCGGGCGGCAACTGAATCGACGCCGTTCATCTTGGCGAGATAGCGGTGGAAGTCGACGCCGGAAAGCGGGCGCGAGAAGCTGTACCCCTGGATGAGCGAGCAGCCGAAGGAATGGATCAGCTCACATTGTTCGTGCGTTTCGGCTCCCTCGCACACGACTTCGATATGCAGCGAGCCGGCCATTGAAATGATCGCCTGAACCAGTGCCTGGCCGTCCACATCCCGCTCCAGGCCCATGATGAAGGTCCGGTCGATCTTGAGCGTGTCGATCGGCAGGCGCTTCAGGTAGCTGAGCGACGAATAGCCGGTGCCGAAATCGTCCAGGGAGATCTTGATGCCGAGGTTGCTGATGGCTTCCAGAATTTCGACCGGGTTGACGCGCTGGTCGTCGAACATCACGCTTTCGGTGACTTCCAGCTGCAGGCGGGCCGGGTCCATGCCGGTCTCGTCGAGGATTTCTCTCAGCCGAGGCAGGAAATCTGCATCCCTGCACTGGCGCGGCGAGATGTTGACGCTGATCCCGTCGAGCTGCAGGCCGTTACGGTTGCAGGACTGGAAGAATTCGCAGGCCTCGCGCAGCACCTGTTCGCCAAGCGGCACGATGAGCCCACAGTCTTCGGCCACCTTGATGAATTCGGTCGGCGGGACGACGCCCAACTTGGGATCGGTCCAGCGGGCCAGGGTTTCGCAGCTCACCACGCGGTTCTTTTCATAGTCCACGATCGGCTGAAAATTCAGGTGCAGCTCACCCTTGTCGATGGCTTGCCGGAGGCAGATCTCGATCTGGCTTGCGCGGGCGGCCTGTTCATTCATGCGCGTGGCAAAGAACCGGTAACTGGCACCGCTATCGGCCTTGGCCTGCAGCATGCTGGTGTCGGCCTGCATCAGCAGCGCTTCCTCGTGTGTGCCGTCGTGCGGGCAGACGGTAATGCCGAGACTGCCGGCAAGCACGGCTTCATTGCCGTCTTCCAGTTCGATCGGGTCACCGATCGCCTTCAGAATGTCACGGGCGGTCTGTTCGATCTGCCAGCGATCTTCCGGGTTCGACAGGATAATGGCGAATTCGTCGCCGCCCATGCGGGCCACGGTCTGGTCCGGGCCAAGGGTCCTGGTCAGACGCGCGGCTACGGTTTCGATGACCTTGTCCCCTGCCTTGGGGCCATAGGTTTCGTTGACGGTCTTGAACCTGTCGAGGTCGAGGATCATCAGCGCCGTCAGGTCGCCCATATGTTTGCCGCGCTGGATGGCCTGGCGCAAACGGTCCATGAACAGGCGCCGGTTCGGCAGACCGGTCAGAATGTCGAAGTTGGCATTCTTGGTTGCCAGTTCCTCCTGCCGCTTGCGCTCGCTGATATCTGTGATGGTGGCGTAATAGGCGCGTTCCCCGCGCCATTCCGTCAACCGGACATGCTGCTCCAGCCAGATGGTCTCGCCATCCTTGCGGATGCCCTTGACCTCATAGGTGCGCGGAGCACCTTCGCCGTTTTCACGCATGTTGTAGTAGCTGCGCAGCCGGCTGTGCTCTTCCGGTGCATAGATCACCAATGTGGGGGACTCGACAAGCTGCTCGGGTTCACCGGGGGTGTAACCGCACATTTTCAGCAGGGCGTCGTTCACATAAAGGATGCGATGATTGGCATGAACCAGCACGCCGTGCATCGAGCCGTCGATCATGTCCTTGAACTGGGCATCGCGGTCACGAACGGATTCGAACGCTGCCTGGAACATGGTCGCCAGTTTGTTGAATTCGAAGATCAGCCCGGGTGGCGGTGGCGACACCACCCTGTCCTGACGGAGGCTCATCGCGTAGTTCAGCAGCCTGCCCAGGCCGGCCGTGGTGATGCGATTGACCAGAAGCGCGGCACCGATTGCCAGTATCGCGGTATAAAGCAGGAAAGGCGTGAACAGCTGGCTGTAGGTTTCCTCGACCTTTTGCAGGGTGTCCACGGGCTGCTTGATCACGGTCGCAAGCATGTGGCCGTCCAGGCCCTGCATCAGCGGAGCAAAAACGAAAAGGTTCTCTCCGTTCAGCGCGTAATTGACGTCGTCGGGTGTGGCGTAGAGCCGTTCGGGAAGCATTTCCGTGGTCAGGTCACCCATGCCCGCCACAACATCCTCATGGTGATAGAAGGCGATATCTTCCACCCGTAGCGCCTTGGCGAGGACACCCGGCAGGGAGAAGGAATCGGTGATAGTCGTCCCGCCATAAATCCTGCCGAGGACTCGGCCGGTATCGGGATCGAGAACCAGAACAGAGAGCGCTGCGGTGATCTGTATGGGATCGGAATCATGGTCCGCGTAAGTTACCCAGATGTCGGGCGGCATGGCCGCACGTATCTTCACCGGCAATTGGTGGCTCAGGTCGATCAGGCCGAGACTGCCGTTTACCCAGCCGTCTTCACCCGGACGATCGATCAGGAGAATGTCCAGAACCGCGCTGGTCATCCCTTCGGAAGCGCGTTCTATGATGACCTTGGCGGTCTCCCTGTCGTTGTCCACCAGTGCCTGCCGGATATCCGGATTGGCCGCGACCGCGCGGATCTGCGTTTCGAGTTTGTCCAGATGCTGGGTGAAGACGAGCCTTGCGAGCGTTGCCTTGGATTTCGCGCTGCGGGCAATTTCATGTTCGGCAATCGACAGGCTGCCAAGGTAGGTAATCCAGAAGAGTGCGATCGCCGTTCCCATGAGGCCAAACGCAAACAGAGCCATGACAAGGCGGCTGAAGGGAATGGAAAAACTGACCTTCAACGAAGCGCTCCTGAACCGGCGGGCATCATCTGACAGGATAATGGGACGTGACGGGAAGCAAGGCGGGGCGGGGTCCTTCTCGGTTGGAACAACAGGTTGTTGCTGGTCTTGCAAGTACAAGGCACCCGGCGGCGGGTGTGGACAGCTTCGGGAAAAGACAGCTTGTGACGAACCGATGCGTCCATAAGCACAGTATCATGAAACCTGGTCCTCGTTTTGCAATTGTAAGAAAAAACACTTGCAGACTCAAACGTAACTGCTCGAGGTTTACCTTTAGTGAATTGGAATGGTGAAGATGTTGCGACTTTATTGTCAATTTAACTTGCTATTCATTAATAATGTCGTGGTTGAATATAGTAATATTTGACAAGAGCCATTTCTATTGAGTGCAGCAGTCCCCTTGCATGATCGGGCGTTTGCCTCCCCCGGCGAAACTGGTATACCCCCATCGTGAAGTGAATTGGGGTCGATTGGCCTATTGAGGAAGACGGAGCCACTTGATGGGGCAGATGCGCTTGGTAGTCGTTGGAGCCGGTGGCCGAATGGGCCGGGCATTGACGCGGGCGGTCACGGAAACAACAGGTGCTACCGTCGTCGCGGCGATCGAACGCGAGGGCTCCGAGTTTCTTGGCAAGGATGTGGGCGACCTGGCTGGAACAGGTTCCTTGGGCGTTCCTGTCACCGACGATCCCTTGACCGCCTTTGCCGCCTCGGACGGTGTCCTGGATTTCACGGCGCCGGCGGCAAGTCTCTGGTTTGCCGAGCTGGCCGCGCAGGCTCGCATCGTCCATGTCATCGGCACCACCGGTTGGGCTGAAGGGCAGGACGAACCTCTGAAGGCGGCTGCCCGCCATGCCCGGATCGTCAAATCCGGAAACATGAGCCTGGGTGTCAATCTGCTGGCGAGCCTGGTGCGCAAGGCTGCCGCCGCGCTTGATGCGGATTTCGACATCGAGGTTCTGGAAATGCATCACAAGCACAAGGTGGATGCCCCCTCGGGCACGGCGCTGTTGCTTGGCGAAGCGGCTGCACAGGGCCGGGGCCTTGATCTGGCCGCCCATTCGGTCCGTTCGCGCGACGGTATCATGGACCCTCGCAAGACCGGCGACATAGGCTTTGCAACCCTGCGGGGCGGGTCGGTCATCGGGGAGCATTCAGTGATTTTTGCAGGTGAAGGCGAGCGCATCGAACTCACTCACCGAGCGGAAGACCGGCAACTGTTTGCCCGCGGGGCCGTCAAGGCGGCACTGTGGGGATTTGACCAGAAGCCCGGGTTTTATTCGATGGCCGATGTCCTCGGCCTGGATTCTTGAAGATACGCATTTAGCTTGAGGAGAATGGCATGGACCGCCTTCTTGTGCTTGTCCGTCACGGACAGAGCGACTGGAATTTGAAGAACCTGTTCACCGGCTGGAAAAACCCGGACCTGACCGAGCAGGGTGTGGCGGAGGCTCACAAGGCCGGTGAGCAGCTCAGGGATCTGAAGCTGTCCTTCGACGTTGCTTTCACCTCCGATCTGTCGCGTGCACAGAAGACGCTGGACATCATCCTGGAAGAACTGGGCCAGACCGGCCTTGAAACCTTCAAGGATCAGGCTCTCAACGAGCGTGACTACGGTGACATCACCGGCATGAACAAGGACGAAGCGCGCGAGAAATTCGGCGAAGAGCAGGTCCATATCTGGCGCCGCTCCTACGACATTCCGCCTCCGGGCGGTGAAAGCCTGAAGATGACCGCAGAGCGCGTTCTGCCTTACTACAAGTCGGAAATTCTGCCGCGCGTCCTGGCTGGCAGCCGCACGATCGTCGCCGCGCACGGCAACTCGCTGCGGTCGCTGATCATGGATCTGGAAGACCTTTCACCGGAAGAAATCCTGAAGCGCGAACTGGGCACCGGAACGCCGATCATCTATCGCCTCGATGAAAACGGCGGCGTGGTCAGCGTCCAGGATCTCGCCGACTGAGGCCAGTCCGCATTGCCGAAATTCATGTCCCGCTGCTTCCAGGAGGCAGCGGGACTTGTTTTTGAAAGGCAGCGCACCAGGTGCCTGCGTTGCCCGGGGCGTTATCGAATGGGCCTTTGAAGCGGGCATGTACCGTCTGCAATCCCCCGGCAATTTCTTTGCAAAAACAGTCCTGAATAATGATTTGCATTCAGTGTCTCTCCCATTTGAGGGAGGGCCGATCTGCCACGCCTCTATAGGCTTCCAGCCGTCGATCACGGTTGGAGCATTTTTCGATGGCCGAATGCACGAAAGTTTCTTCCCGCTTGCAGAAGCTGGTGCGCAGATCAGGAAAATCGGAACGTTCGCTATTTCAGGCAACTGCAGTTTTTCTGCTCGGCGCGGTTTCGGCGCAGGCCCAGACAAACCTGACAGCTGAAGAACAGGCCAGGCTGGCCGCAGCCGACAGCGGCCAGGCACCGACTGCCACCGCGATCGAACTTCCCTTCGAGGAGCCGTTTGACGGCAAGGATCTGGCCGGGCACTGGCAGCTCCTGAATGCTGACAAGGACTCCTTCGTTGTAGAGAACGGCATCTTGCTTGCGCTTACGAGTGGCGGCAAGAACAGTCTGCGAAATGCGGATACGAGCAACATCTTCGAGCTGCAAGGCGTGCCGCCTGAGGGAGACTTCGATCTTGATATCAAGGGCAAGCTCGATCCGAAAACCGGTTACGACGAAGTCTGGCTGGGACTTCGGGAAAGTCCGGACAATTTTATTGCAGCCCATCTTTATGTGCTCACCAAGGGGTGCGGTCCTGCACTGTTCCTGCGGACTGTCGCCAATCAGCCGGTAATGCCGGAAGGCGAGCCGGTTTTGACCGCCGCCAACCACAGCCTGTTTGACGGTCCCATCATCAAGTCCGTTTGCGACAAGGCCGGCCGGCCCCTCGGGGATCAGATCCTGTCGAACCTGTTTGCAGAAGGTTTTGAGCTGACCCTTTCCAGAAGAGGGTTGCGCTACCGGACCTCCCTGACATTGACCGTTCCGGACAGAGGGGCGCAAAAGCCCGCCGGTCTCGAGACCGTTCACACCAACTGGATTGCCCGCATGGCGCCTTTCGGCAAACCGGTTTTCCTGCTTGGCCAGGGCAGCCGCGCTGGCAGCGGTGAAACGCTGGCCGAGTTCGACCACTTCAGCATCCGCCGTCCGCAACAATGAGCCCGGAGTTTCCCATGACTACTCTTCCCTCTCGGGCGCGCGTACTGCGGCTCGTGGTTCCTTTCTCGCTCGCCCTTTGTGCAGCTTTACCTTCTCATGCTCAGCAAGGTGATGTCGCCGCCGCAGAGAACCTCGTGCGGCTGTTTTATGCCGAACATTCCAAGCGGTTCAACGACGGCGATACGCCGCTCCTGAACGACGCTCCGGCCGCAAAGGAGTTCCTCGTCGACGGCCTCGTGCAAGGGGAGCTTCAGGGGATTTTGCAATTCGACCCGGTCTATGATGCACAGGACGCGAGCATTTCCGATCTCAGCATTCAGCCCGATCCGGACGCACCCCTCTTGCAGGGCGCTGCCCGGATAAAGGTGACTTTTACCAACTTCGGAATGCCGATTCGGCACATCTACACGCTGATAACCGTGCCGGACGGATCCTGGCAGATCAACGACATCTATTCCGAAACAAACGACTGGTCGTTGTCTGATCTCCTGCAGTCCGCCGGTGTGGACATCAGATCGGATCCAGGTTCCGAGATCACGCTCAAGGGCAGTTCAGCGGCCGGGTCCACTGTTGGATCGGGGCAGACACAGGCTGCAAATGGCGGAGACGCCGTGGTACCCGGCATGGAGGAAGGAGACCTTCCCGGAAACGGCCTGTCCTCTGAAGGGAGCGACCTTCTGTTCGTTCTGGACGGTTCAGGCTCCATGTGGGGGCAGGTCGACGGTGTTGCCAAGATCACCACCGCGAAACAGGCGCTGACAGGTCTTGTCGGTGACCTGCCGGTTCAGACCAACGTCGGCCTCATGGCCTACGGACACCGCCGGGAGGGGGATTGCGGAGACACCGAGATCCTGTATCCGGTTTCCAACTTCGATATCGAACGTCTGAAGCCGGTTATCGACGCGATTACGCCTCGTGGAAAAACCCCCATCGCAGCCGCCCTGCAACAGGCGGCTTCCGCCATGCCCGCCTCCAATAGGCCGGCAAACGTGCTTCTGATTTCAGACGGGCTGGAAACCTGCGGTGGTGACCCATGCGCCGCGGCGAAGGCATTGGCCGAGCGCGGTATCAACACCCGCGTCCATGTGGTCGGGTTTGACCTGACGCAGGAGGAGAACCAGGCCCTTCAGTGCATCGCCGAAAATGGCGGCGGCAACTATTACGCCGCCAACAATGCCGAAAGCTTCACCGAGGCCGTCAAGCAGGCTGTCGCGGACGCAGGCAAGGCAGCGGAACCTCCCGCACCGGCGCCGGAGGCTGAAGAGGTCGTTCCGGCCAGCACCCTTGTGTTTGAGGAAACATTTGACGGCCCGGAGCTGGCAGCCAGCTGGCAGACACTGAATGGAACCGACAGGCTGACCAGGTTTACGGGAAGCGGCACCCTGTTTGTCTCCGCACTGGGGGGCGACACGATCTACGACAACAAGAACGCGCTGAACCGCCTCGTTCTTGACGAGCCGCTGCCTGACGGTGATTTCGACCTGAGTCTCAAGTTCAAGCTGCATGAACAAAGCGGTCATGAAAGCGTATCGTTGTCGCTGCTGGAGGATACGAACAACCAGATCGGCGCAATGGCCTGGATCTGGACGAAAGGTTGCGGTTCTTATCTGAACCTGTCCTTGACCCGCCTCTCCGGAGATCCCGAAGGCAAGCCTGAAGTATCGCGTTTCGATGTCAATCTGTTCAGCAAGCAGATCGTCAAGACCGTGTGCGACAAGGCGGGCAGAGCTTATGGCAACAAGGTTCTGGAATCGCTTGCGACCGATGGTGCACTGCTGCGCCTGAAACGGCGAGGACGTGCGCTCTCCGCTGCCATCGAACTGGAACTGCCCGCTGCTGACGGTCAGGAGGGCGGTCCTTACGTCCTCGAGACAGATCCGGTTACCGTACTGCGCCTTGCCGGCAAGCCGAGCGTGCTCGCCGGTCAATGGAACAAGGCAAAGTCGCAAGAGAGCCATTTCGAATTCGACAGGTTTGCAATCGAACTGGTTTCTCAATGAGGATTCGTCCTCGCCGTGCTTGTCTGGCCTTCGTAATCCCCTGGTTCCTGTCGGAAGCTGTCTTCGCGCAGGGTCCAGGCGTCCAGGCTCCAGGTGTCGAAGACCTCGCTTGTGCGGCGGGGTATGGCTGCCAAGGTGTTTCATCTTCGCAATGCGACGTCCTGGCGATGCTGGGCTTGATGACGACGGGAGAGGCCCGGGACCTGTTCGCCCAGGCATATCCCGCACGGTTTACGCAGGTGGCAAGAAACGCAGACTTGCCACCGTCCGAATGCCTGCAGGCTGCCGGTTCCGGTATAGGCACCGGCGCATCGCCGAATGGCAGCGGTGCGCAAGCCTTGCCCGACTTCGCAAGTCTCGACGGGTTTTCCGTATCACCTTGCCCGGGCAATGTGTCTCTCGATCCGATCTTCGTGCAGGGGCAACCGGACATCCGGGTGCTCGCCTGTTTCAAGGGAGCGGACAATCGCTATAGCGAATGCGGCAAGGCACCCGCCCGTGCCTATTGTCTGAAATTCGGTCAGCCGGACGTTGCCTGTTTCGGCGACATCAAGCTCGTTGGCAAGGCCGCCACTGTCGACGCCTATTGCGAAACCGGCGAGTGTCCCGCTTTTGGTTTCATTGTCTGCAAATAAGCGTCATCCGGTGCCGGAACCGCATCGATGCTCACCCAAATGGGAGAGGCTCCAGCCGGATCGCAACGTCAGTCTTGTGTCATCGACATGTCTCGCCAACAAGACCGGAGACTGAAAATGCGGAAGATTTGGATGATACTTTTTCTGGCACTGGGGACGAGTTTCCTGCTGCCAACCTTTTCGGCGCAAGCCAAGACGATCTGCACGATCCAGGCGGAGAGCGCTTTCAGCAAGGGTCACAAGACCCGTGCCGGTGCCGAGGCAAGAGCCTGGGTAAACTGGCAAGGCAAGATGAGGAACAGCCATGGCCGCCGGTTTGCCGTTTCCATGGCCCGGGTGACAAAAGGATATCCCAAGTTTGATGGCACCCGGTTTAACCACAGGGTGGTGGTTCGCGCTCAGGGTTGCTACGTCAAAGGCGTTTCCTGCCTCACCGGCACGGGGATCACCCCTTCGTGCGAGTGCCAGAGCGACCGTCGCGCCGCCTTGAAGCAGGGATGTTCCGTCTACGCTGCTGGCAGGTGACAGGCGGTACGAAAACTTCCCGAATGGAATGCGTGCGGACGGTCTATTTCAACCAGCCGACAGGCCCGGCCATCAGCCGGGCCACAAGCTCCGACTGACTGTGCACGCCGATCTTCTGGAAACTCTTTTTGAGATGCCCGCGTGCCGTGCTGACCAGAATTCCCTGGTTGTCGGCAATCTGGTCCAGCGATCGTCCTTCGGCGATTTCTAGGGCAATCTCCGCTTCCTTGCCGGTCAGGCCATAGGCCAGTTCGATCAGGGTCTTTCGGGTTTCGGAGGTGTCTTCGCCGGTCTGCACCCTCAACAATAACAAGCTGGCAGGCCCGTGCCTTTGAAGGCTGGTCTGTTTGAGGGCGGCAGGAAAAAACTGAAAGCCGACAGGCTTGCCCTCATGGACAATCAGTCTTTCCCCGTTCTGGCGAGAAATGACTGCCGCTTCGTTTTCTGCCAGCAGCGACTTTACCCGCGCCTTCGCGGTTTCTTGAATTTGACAAGCGTCGTCCTGCGGCAACAGGCCCGAGAGCGATGTTTCGAAGGCGCCGTTGCAATGCAGGAGGTCGTTTTGCCTGTCCAGCAGGGCAACACCGATCTGCAGCCGCTCGATCACGCTTTCCAGGAGAACGCCGAGCGTCGCGCTCATCATGACCTGCTTGTTCAGGTTGAACGCCCGTTCCCAGTGCGGCATCAGCCGGCTGATGCGCTCGTGCAGTTCCTCCTCGTTTACGTTCCCGGAGAGTTCTGCCTCATGGATCATCCGGTAGATGATTTCCGTCCATCGGCTGTCGTCGTCGATGGCGTTGTAACAGAGCTCGACAAGTTCATCCGGCTCCAGCTGCCGTGCGCCGGTTTCGCTGATCCGGTTGAGGATGTCCGAGGCAAGCTCTTCCACGCCGACTTCCCTGATATCGGCCTCAGGGCGTCTGTTTTTCTGGACCCAGTCCAGGATCCGTCGGCTGATCGAGAATTTGTCCTCTTCCAGGAACAGCGCCGACCGGGCTCCGTCGACACGTTCGGAGGCAACGTCCTCGATGCCTATCCGCGACAGGAAGCGCTGGATGGGCGGCAGGAAACCGCCGTCGCGGAGCATTGCATCTTCGCCGCCGAAGACGACAAGGCACCGCGTGCCCGGTTTCATCTGAGCGTCACGCGGCCACGACCACGCACTGAGCATGCCTTCGAAAATCTGCTTCCAATATGCGGGTGTCGGTGTCGGCCAACCATGCGGGTCTTCCAGGACCTGCTGAATGACGCGGTGATCCGTACTCATGACATCGGCAAGGTGCCTGCGATCCTTCAGGTGTGCGCCAAGGAAGGAATAGAGATGGTGCAGGGTCTGTTCGTCGGGGGTATCCGCCCCTTTCAGGCGGATTCGAACCTCGGCAAAAGTCTTGCCGAAAAGGGCCAGCGTCTTCTGGTTGGGCGGCGGCGAGATGAACACGATGTGCCGGGCAAGGTCCGGCCAGGTCTTCATGACTTCCAGCGTCAGCAGGGCGGTGATATTGGGAACGACGATCAACCGGTCCTGCCAGGGCGTGTCCTCAAAGCTTCTCTCCAGCAGGTGCCGCATGTCTTCTACAGCCGATTTCCAGCCGTCTCGCGGATCCAGATGCCCGGCAACCGAGGTCTTGTCGAAACTCTTGCCGTGTCCCCGGATATCACCGGAGTGGACGTCCCAGCCGGAGGCGCGGAACCCGGCCGCGAATGGCTGCAGCATTCCTGAATGCGTTGGTTGGCTGTGGCCCAGGAAAACGGTTCTTTTTCCCGAATAGAGACGGCGCGTCACGTTGACGGGCCAATGACGGTAATAAAGAGAAGGCCCGTCAGGTCTCGGTAGGTATTTTGCTTCCATGCGCAGATCTCGTCTCAGAACCACATCTGCCCAATGTGTCAAAAGTCCCCTTGCAGACGCCCGCCGCGAGACTGCAGCAGAAAGCCGCCGTTGCAAATCTATGAAAATCCATAGGGTCTGGCTGCAAAAGCGGCGTTTCATGCCGAGTGCCCCTATTCGACGGTATTCTTGAGAGAGAACTTTGCGGCCTCGAACTCGGTCAGCAGGTCGACGAGATGTGCATCGACCCGGTCCGGATGCGCGTTGGCACCGACAAGCTTGTCCTGTGCCAGAAAGAACAGGACATCGTCATCAACCACGAAGCCGACGGTATGATACCGCTCAAGCAGATCGAGCAGGGTGGTCTGAGTAGCAGGTGTCAGGATGCTGAGAACGGCAAGGTCTGCATCCGCTCCGGCATCGTTTGAACAGGAAACATGGAATGCCTCGTTGAAGGCGATGGACTCCGTCTTGATGTCCCGATCCAGAGGGCCCTTGTGGAAGAGGTTCTCCGGTCGCACTGCGGCCCGGACGCCTGTCTTGCGGCCAAGTTTATAAGCTCCCAGGAGGGAGTAGAACACGCCGAAGCCCCCTCTGCCGCCACGGGCGTCACGCCTCAGGGCAGGATTCGCCGCAAGGCCGGCTTCCATTTCCATGGCACCGATTGCGACCCAGAACGGCAATCCGTCGTTGCTGCTTGTGCCCCAGAATTCGCCATCGAATTGGGCACCGACAAAGGATCCGACCTGAAGCCTGGTCAGTTCCGGGACGCGGTCTTCCACGGCAAGCGCCCTTTCGGATTTGACCAGGCGCGTTCGGCGATCCGCGCCGTCCGATGTCATGACGGTGCCGAATTCGCGCACGCGCTCCATGAGCTTGCCGGTGTAGCTCCAGCCTTTCCTGTGTGCGAGTTCGACCCGGCGCTTCAGCTGTCGACCGTCCCTGTTTTCAAGCTCCCCCGCCAGAAACATGAGCGCGAACATCACGGTCGTGACCGCAACAGGCACAAACGGAAAGCCGTCCGTCCAGAAGCCCTGCACCATGGTCCACAAAAGGGCAAGGATCGCCCCTATCGGCAGCATGCGCCGGAACGGAGCCGGCAGAACAACACCTGATCGGATGTCGGAGACGTCGGGAGTCTCCACGGAGATTTCACCCTTGATCGGGTCCCAGTGCGTGACGCGCCCACTCATGACGGCGCTCTTGTCAGGTCGATTGGCGGTGCGGCTTCAGCGGATTTCAACTGGTCTGCATCGAGTGCGAAAAACGCTGCCCGCTCGAAGCCGAGGAGCGAGCCGACCCAACACGAAGGGATGGCATCAAGCAGCGTGTTGTAGCGATCCACATTGCCGTTATAGAGCCGGCGCGCGGCACTGATCTGGTCCTCGGTTTCCTCCAGCTGTTTTTGCAGTTGAAGGATGTTTTCCGTCGAAGTCACATCAGGATGATGTTCCGTGTATCCAAGGAAGGTACTCAGCCCCGCGGTCAGGTCGCCTTCGGCCCGTTCGATGTCTTCCAGGCTGCCCTGCCGGACCGCAATCGCCTTCTCCCGCACGTCCAGAAGACGGTCGAAGACATGGTTTTCCTGACGGATGGCGGAGCGGACCGCACTCACCAGCCCGGGAACAAGGTCATGCCGCCGCTTGAGTTGAACCTGAATGCCCGAACGCCCGTTCGTAACGGCATTTCTGGCCGCTGCCAGGCGATTCTGCAGGTAGACGAACCCGCCAAGGCTCATGATCAGTAGGATGAAAAGCGTCGTCATGCATGTCTCCGGAAAACCCATGTCCGGAAGACAACAGAACAGTTGGGGTGGTACGCGCCCTCTCCCATTTAAGGGAGCTTGAACACGTGAAAGGCACAGGACACCTTTCCCACACTCCTGACTAAGGGGAAATCAGCCCGTTGAGCAGCGCGATGGCAATTGCCTGTTCGCGGGTCGCGGCGCGAAGTTTTGTGCGGGCGTTCTTGAGATGAAGTTCGACGGTAACCGGCCTGAGGCCGAGCTTGTCTGCAATCTGCTTGCTGCGCAGGCCTTGCGCGACCCAAAGGAGGCATTCCTTTTCCCTCGGGCTCAGCGCGATGTCCCTGTGCTCGTTTTCCAGCGCGGCCTGCAGGCGCTGGTGCGCAAAGAAGGCTGTCAGGCGGAGCAGGTCGGCATGTTCTGAAAATATCTTCTCGATTTCGTGGCGCGGCAGGCTTGATCCGAGGTTCCAGCCACCAGCTCCACCAGGGCCCGCTTGCCGCACGATACAGGACATGCCGGCACGCATGCCGGTTTCTCCAGCTTCCTGAATGAGTTGGCGCTGGGCATTGCACAGATACGGGTAGTCCGAAAGATAGTCGATGCCTGTCCCCATAGGAGTAGTCGAGGTGCAGCAATAGGCAAAGAAGGGGTCGATCCGCTCATAGGCGGCGGCGCGGTAATGAGAGGTCCAGCTTTCCGGAAAGGTGGTGAACATCGACAGACCGGCCATCGTGCGGTCGATGTAAATGAGCTTGTCGAAGCCAAAGGATTCGAAGAATTGCGCACTGGCTGTCCAGGCACTGTCGGAAGAAATTCCTTCAGGCAATTTCTCGATCAAACTGGGCGGCACTGCGTCTGTCCAAGCATAAACTATGGTTTTCCATATATTGGAGATCATAGGGTGCCGGGTTACATCGGACAACGGTTAGAGTTCACGGGGATTTTTACCTGACCAGGGCCCGTCGGACGGAAAACGTTTTTGAGGGGCCGCTTCTGACGTGACAGGTACGGGATCACAGACAATCGTCCTTGGAACGCTTCTGTTGGGACCGCTGGTTTACGCCTTCTGGCGCAGCCGCAAGGGGACGCGAGCCGACTACATTTTCAACTCGGGTCGCACGGGGTTGCTGGCTACCGTTGCCGGTATCATCTGCGGCAATATCGGCATCGGTACATTCGTTGCCCTGGTGCTGTTTTCCGCGGCAAGCCCGGTCATTGGCCTGTCGCTCGCGCTGGCCTATGGCACCGGGTTGCTGATGTGTGCCCTTGTCGCTCCGGGTGTGCACAGACTGTCGCAAAAATACGGGGTGAGGGGACTGATCGACCTCATCGTGGTCACTCACAAGGTGCGGCACCCGATCCTGATATGGGTGCCGGTTGCCTTTGTCTTTCTTCTGCGGGCCTCGGTACAATTGATTGCCCTGGCCGTTGTCCTGACGGCTGTCCTTCCAATTCCGCCGCTTGCGGCAGTCGTGCTCGCAACATTCGTTGCAGGGGCCTATACGGCGATTGGCGGCTACAGGGTGGCAACGGAAACCGACATTCCGCAGGCCGTGGTCATTCTCGTCGGCATTGCGATCCTCGGGATGTGGAACATGGAAGCGCCAACGCGGGAGCTCGTGTTTTTCGACCTCGGTCCCTACCGCTTTCCGATCCTGATCGGCATCTGGCTGTTCATACCGGCAAGCGCTGTTCTGGCCGTCGACAACTGGCAGCGGATGGCGACCGCACGGGAGCCGTTGGTCGCCCGGCGCGCATTCCTGCTCGGAGCCCCGATATGCCTTGCGGGATACCTCATTATCGTCTGGCTCGGGCTGCACAGCATGCCTGGCGGGGACGTGATGCAGATCCTGCACACGTCGGTGCCGCAGACCTGGATATGGCTTGTCGACCTGATGCTCATCGCCGTGGTGATGTCGACGATGGACACGTTCGTGATGCCGCTGATGGCCGGTCTGGAGCGGACAGACCTGTCGCTGGGGAGATTGCAGCTGATCGTTGCCGCGCTGTTCACGTTGCTCGGTCTTTCAGCGGCCTTGTTCGCGGATGTCCTGAACTCGATCATTTCCGCCTTCAGTTCGCTGGCGGTGTTCTTGCCGGTTGTCTGGGCGTCGGTTCGCGGCCGGCGCGTAAGCGCGCCGGCGGCAATCGTGTCCCTGAACGTCGGGATCGCGGTCACCGTGCTGCTGACAACGGTGGACCTGAATTCCGCGGCGTTGGTCGGCTGTCTTCTGTCCTGGTTGCTGTATGAGGCAGTGTCACGCTTTGCCCCGGGCCAGTCCCTGGCGCTTCGAAAGGTTGCTGAAAGAGACGCGAAAGCTTGATGCTTCGCCGCCTAAGTATCTTCGGTTTCCGCTCAAGCTCTCCCATATGGGACATTTGCAGTCTGCAAGGATCGCCTACTCCTTCCAGAGTTTCGGCTCAAAGGAGACAATCTGATGAAATACGCCTACGCTCTTGCAGCTGGCCTTCTGCTGGGTCTGCCGGCAGAAATTGCGACAGCACAGTCGCGCTCCAATGAGGGAGTGACAGGTCAACCACAGGCCTGTCCGTTCAACCATCCTGTTGGTTGCTTCATCAAGACCGGTTCCAAGGGGCCGGTGAAGTCCGTTTACTTCTTCAACGACTACAAGCAAAACCGGTGCGGGGTTCATACGCAGGTTTGCCCGGAGGGGCGCAAGTGCTTCACGCGCACGGAGAAACTGAGCCTGAACACAGCGACGGGAGAATTCTATTCAAGCCGGATCAATGGAGCGGTCACCGTGACGAACAGTTACGGGTTCTCGACCAAGACGATTGGGGCCGGCTACCCCGCCTTCATGCGGGCGAAGGTCAAATATGTCGGGAAAAACGGCAAGGCGAGAACCAGCACATTGTCCTTCAAGGCGTCGTCTGAAGGGTGCTGACGAGCGTTCATGGTTCGTCGCAATCAGCTCCTGCCAGCTTGAAGGCCAAGGTCCTGTTTTTCAAGGAGCGCTTGTTGTCCCGAAAGGTCACCTCCCTGCGCAAAAGCGCAGGGAGCACCATAAATCATCAGCGAAATGCCGATGGCTGCAATAATCTTGCTGATCATCCGTTTGCTCCCGAAAAATCAAACCTGGAAAGCGGCAGGCTCCGGATCCGTTCGCCGGTGAGAACTGCTACGGCATTTGCGACTGCCGGCGGCACGCCTGGAAGTCCGGGTTCACCGACACCTCCCATCGGCGCACCACTCTCCACGATACGGACATGAACGCGCGGCATGCGCTCAGGAGGCAGGATCGGATACATGTCGTAATTGCGGGCTTCGGGCATACCATCGGTGTAGACGACCTCTTCCAGCAATGCGGAAGAAAGACCGAGTGCCACCGCGGAGTTTACCTGGGCTTCGATAATCGCTGGATTGACGATGCTGCCCGGATCGATCGCGACCCAGACATCGTGAACGACCACTTCGCCGCCATCCAGGGAGACTTCTGCAATCGTTGCCACCTCGCTGCCGAAAGGAGAGGCCATTGCAACGCCGCGGGCGCGCCGCGTTCCGTCTTCCGCCTCAAACGGCCCTCTTTTCCAACCCCCGGACAAGTCACCAACCGTCTGCAGCAGTGTCTTGTGGCGTGGGCTGTGGTCCAGCAACTTGAGACGCAGTTCAAAGGGGTCCTGCTCGCCGGCATCAGCCATTTCGTCGAAAAAGGATTCATAGAAGAAATCATTCATCGAATGACCGACGGAACGCCAGAACCCGATAATGGCCGGATCGTCGACATGGATCTGACCCACGCGCTTGTTTGCGATCGCGTAGGGCTTGCCGGCAATTCCCTCGACCGATGAGCTGTCGACCTGGTCCGGCTGACGACCGTACCATCGTCCGGTGGGGCCTTCGCCGACGGCAACCGCGTCGAAAGCCAGGGGATGGCCATCCGGGCCGATCGCAGCCCTGAACCGCACCGTGCCAATTGGCCGAAGAGCGTCGCGCAGGAATTCTTCCTCTCGGCTCCAAAGGAGTTTTACCGGGCGGCCAGCCGCCTTGGACAGCAGGATCGCCTGCGGATAGGGATTTGCCGTCTGATAGAGGAAATGACGGCCGAAGAAGCCCCCGAGCATCGGGGAATGAACAATGACCTTGTCCGCAGATATCCCGGCCACCTTCGCGGCATCGGCCTGGAACATCTCGGGAGCCTGGTTCGGGACCCACATTTCCAGCGTGCCGTCATCGTTCCAGCGCACAAGTGCAGAGGGCGGCTCAAGCTGACCGTGTGCCAGATAGGGGGCGTCATAGGCGGCTTCGATCACCTTGGCGGAGGATGATAGCGCGGCATCGGCATCGCCTTCGGCTTCAAACGCGATCCCTTGACCAGCCGTCGCCTTGAGCATTTCCTTGTGCGCTTCGGAGGAGAAGGTGTCCGGCATGGCGCGAGCGGTACCTGCTGGAGCTTCTCTCCACTCGACTTCCAGCTTCTCAACGGCCATCCGGGCGCGCCACCAGCTGTCGGCCAGAACCGCAACGGCACCGGGCAATTTGTGAAGGGAATGCACGCCGGGCATCGCCGCGACGTCTGCCTCATTGGCGAATGCGCCAGGTTGCTGGCCAAGACGCGGCGCATGTTGTACCGCACCGTAGAGCATGCCATCGACAGAAAGATCGATCGCGTACTGCGCCTGTCCCGTGGACTTGTCGAGAACGTCCAGCCTGTCGTGCGGCTTTCCGATCCAGCGGAATTCATCCTTCGACCGCAATTCGACAGTTTCCGGCACCGGAAGGTCCGCCGCAGCTGTCGCAAGGTCTCCATAGGGGATCGATTGCCCGGAGGCCGGATGAACCACTTTCCCGGGTTCGGTCGTGAGGGTTTCAATCGGCACGCCAAGGCGCTCAGAGGCGACTTGCAGCAGCATCTGACGGGCAGTCGCACCAAGCTTGCGCATGGCGTCATAGCTCATGCGCACGGACATGCTGCCGCCGGTAAAGCGAATTTGCCCGCCGATCAGCAGGTAGTCCGGTCCCGGGGGCGCCGTTTCAACTTGAAAGTTGCCCGGCTCGACATCCAGTTCCTCACCGACGATCTGGGCCATTGCGGTGTAGATACCCTGCCCACCTTCCACAAAAGCGCTGCGGAATTTCACCGTGCTGTCGGCCAGAATTTCCAGGTAGGCATCGATCCGGGTACCCGGCGTGGTCTGGCCGGCCTGCGCAATCGCCCGCCCGGTTCCAGCAGGAAGAGATACGGTCAGAACCAGCGCGCTGATAGAACCGGCGAGAAAGCCACGGCGTGAGACGTTCAGCGGGCGCGCTGTGTTTATATCGGCGCGCGTGAAACCGGAATTTTCATCAATTTTCATGGGAGCGCCTCCTTAAGCTTCAGCAGCCTGACGCACGGCTTTCGAAATCGCATTGTAAGTGCCGCATCGGCACAGATTGGTCATTGCTGCGGCAATGTCGTCTTCCGATGGGCTGGCGTTTTCCTTGAGAAGGGACGTGGCAGCCATGACCTGGCCAGACTGGCAATAGCCGCATTGCGGCACCTGGTTTTCCACCCAGGCGTCGACCACTTTCCTGCCGATCGGATCTTGTTCAATTGCTTCGATGGTCGTGATCTCGGAACCGGCGACACTTTCTACCGGGGTGACACAGGTACGGGTCGCGTAACCGTCGACAAGCACCGTGCAGGCTCCGCATTGAGCAAGGCCACATCCGTATTTGGTGCCGGTCATTCCAAGCGTGTCCCGCAATACCCACAGCAACGGGGTGTCGGGTTCAACGTCAACCTCGTGCCGGGATCCATTGATGTTCAGTTCCATGGTGCCTCTCCTCGAGCTTTCATGAAGGCGTGCCGACGGCTGATTGCGCAACGCGGCAACATACTTGCGTCCGTATCGCTTCAGGCAGCGTCATGCCCGGCGCGTCACGGGTAATATGAAGTCATCAGGCCGGGGGATTAAGGCGCGTCTCTTGAAACGAGTTATGATCTGACCTCATGAAACGAACCGGGCGAACCAAGTCGATGTCCCTGGCCTGCACACAGCGACAGCCCACTGACAAAGCAGGCAAGGTCTGGTCATTGAGCGATGTCGAGCGCGCTTCTGCCGCCGGCGTCACACTGTCGGTCGGGTACCACGACGACTGACAAACAGCATGGCAGCAACGCCGATCAGGCTGCTGACGGTGCTGACAATGACCGCCCCATGCCAGCCGGCAAAAAAGCCCTCGACCGTCGGTTCTGCAATCAGAAGGGAGATAAGTGCAATGCCGATGGCCGAACCGAGGTAGCGGGCCGTGTTGTTGGCGGCGGACCCCATGGCACTGCGTTCTGGGGGGACCGTCTGCACAGCTTCGTGGCCCAGGGAAGCGTTCAGGACGCCATTGGCCAGCCCGGCGATGAACAGACCGGGAAGAACGGCTGCCCAGGTCGTATCGGCATCAGCGGCAATCAGTAGGAACTGGGCAAGTGCACAACCGAGAATGGCCCAGATAACCCTTTGTCTAGAAGTGAACCGGTCCGGCAGCAGGCGTGCCGCAAGAGCGGCGATAACGGTGACCCCGGACCAGGCGACAAGAACAACGGCAGCAAACAGCGGTTCCATTCCAAGGCCGCGGACCAGAACAGTCGGAACCATGGACATAAGGGCAAGCACACCCGCGCCCGAGGCGAAGGCCGCAATTGTGGCTCCCGCGAAATTGGCATCACCGAAAAGATCCAGTGTCAGGATCGGATTTCTGACCCGCTTTTCGATCGCCACGAAAATCGCGACGAGCAGAAGACCGGAAGCCGAAAGGGTTACGACCGTCATCGCGGACCCGACCCGCGCCTCGGTCAATGCCGAAAGAAGGCACCCGAGCCCGGCCATCAGGACGACGCTTCCCACCAGATCGACCTTCTGACCGCTGGGTTGGCTTTCCGGAAGGCGTGCCCGGGCCGCGAGGGCGAGCAGGGCCGAGGTCACCGCTACCAGCCAGTGTATCGCAGCCCAGCCCGAAACCCCGAGCAGGAGCGATGCGATGATCGGACCTGCGGCCACACCGCCGCCAAGTGCCGCCGCCCAGATCGCCGCTGCGTGCCGGCGAGCTTCGCCCTGGTAGATCTGTCCGAGCAACCCGAGGCCACAGGCCATGATACCGGCACTTCCAAGGCCCTGTACGATGCGCATGAGGATCAAAAACAGGCCGCTGGTGGCAAGCGCTGCGGCAACCGACGACAGAACCGTGAGCCACAATCCGCCGGTGAACGTCATTCGCCGGCCGAGTGTATCGCCGAGGGCGCCTGCGGTCAGCAAGCCGCAGGCCGCCCCAAGTGGCATGCCGCCCATGACCCACGCCTGACCGGCCGACGACAGGTGCAGTTCACGTGTCATCGCTTCCAGCGTCGTCAGCGGCGCGGTGAAGACGACGAGTGCAAGGAACGTCGCGAAGGCTATGATGATCAGGGCCCCGGCAGGGGGATGAGATTCAGATGTCACTGTCATTCCGGTCTCGATGGGATGTCTCCCGGATCACCTTGTGGCGGATCCAGATGGTTCCGTCGTCGAATGTGCTGGAGGAGATGAGTTCGAGCCTGCGGGCATCACACGGTTGCGTATGCTCGTAAATGGCTGGAATGCCGCTCTGTCCATCAATAACCGGGAAGACGAGTGTGCTGGTTTCATCGATCATGTCGGCTGCCAGAAACGCGCCGTTGAGAGTACCGCCGCCTTCCAGCAACAGACGACGGCAATTGAAGGCTTCCGAAATCCTTGTCAGCGCACCGGACAGGTCGGTTCCCTCCGCACCGGCAAAGAAAACGGAAATGCCGCGGGCGTACAGGTCCTGGACATGGTCGTCCGCAACTCTTTCCGAGAGCACGATCACGAGATGATCGCCGTCGAGGTCTCCGGTTTCGGGGCGTAGACGTCCGGAGCGGTCAAAGCAGATTGCGACCTTGTTTCCAGAAGAGCCGGCTATGAAATCCGGACGCGGAACCGGACCTGTAGAGATGCAGGGTTCAGCTGAGGCAATGAAATCTTCCATTGTGCGCCGACCGACAATCCAGCCGTCATTGTCCAGACGTTCGGCAGCGCTTTCATAGGCTGTCATGACTTCTTCCTCGCTGGCCGGCCAGCGACCGGGAAGGAGGCGGCCGTCGAGAGAGGTGATCATGTGGCAGATGATGAAGGGGCGTAGCATTTGATGCGTTGCTTCCGGTTTCAAGGCGCTTGGGAGGCAAGTCGAATTTGGAGCTGACACATTACCCCGCAGACCGGATGGAAAATATGCCCTGAGCCCAGCTTGCACTGATGAGAAGGACTCATGAAACAAGCCGGCTTTCGTTGACGAAATTGGCTCAGCACCAGCTTCAATCAAACACGAGGTTAAATACAACCATACCGATGTATGAGCGGTAAGACCTGCCGTACAATGGTTCCACGGTGCCCTTTCCCGCAGGCTGATGACGTCACCGCAGGCACCGCCTGCATCAGCTACGGGGAACAACATGTCCATGAAATCTGTCACGCGACGCTTCGTTCTTGAAGGACTGGCATCGGCCCCCGCGATCGGCGGGGCCGTATCCATCGTTATGCAACCGACCCCCGCCACGGCGGAAGAAATCAGGGGAACAAGCCAGATGACCGCGCCTTGGCCTGTCCACCGGCACACCCAGTTACAATCCCCTGGAGATGGCCGCAGATCCGCGTGATCTTATCCAGGCGCTGGGCCTGAAGGACGTGATCCTGCTCGGTTGGTCGATCGGCGGCATGGCGGCCCAGGTGGCGCTGACGCTTTATCCGCAGGAGATCAGCCACCTTGTGCTCTTGGGCTCGACACCTCCCGGCGATCTGGTGAAACCGGCAGAGCAGCTTTTTACGATCTTGCCGGCAAGGACGTGAACGACTTCGAAGACGTGGTTGCCCTTTTCTTCGAACCGAAATCGGCTTCAAGCCGCGCGGCCGCAAGCCGGTCCCAGGCACGCATCGAAGCGCGTGAGGGCGATACCAGCCCGGCGGTTCCGATAGATTTTGCGCGGGCTCGCATTGCCGGTGGTCCGGCCAATCCGGCTTTCCCCGCTCCGCCGGTGATGGAGATGCTGAAGACGACCAGCGTGCCGATCCTGCATATCGGCGGAGATCACGACATCATCTTCCCGGTCGAGAACTGGTACGCGCTGAACGGGGGCCTGCCGACAGTCACACTGGTGACTTACCCCAGCGCAGGCCATGGGCCCCAGCATCAGCATCCTGAACTGACGGCGGACATCATCGCCAGTTTTGTCCGCAACGCCTGATGAAGGTTGAAACTTCGGCGCCGGCAGATTTCGGTTCGAAATTGCCGTCGCTGAATCTCCCGGGCGCACAGATCTCATCCTGCCGCTCACGGCAGGTCGGATTGGATTGTTCAATAATCGATTACAATGTGATCCGATTTTGGTGACTTATAATCAGAAAAGTAGACGAAATCTTTTAACCAAGCCCGGACGAATAAGGAAAGGTCCGGCAAAACAGGAGTACTGAAAATGGCAAATCTCGATGTATCGGCCGCACCTGAAGGCGGCTCCGCACTCACCCGCAGTCTGGACGGCGCCGTGCCGCTGGCCGTACGCCTGCTGATCGCCCCTCTGTTTCTGCTTTCCGGCATTTCCAAACTTGGGTCTGCAGAAGCTACCATCGCCTGGATCGATGCGGCAGGCCTGCCTTTCGCAACGCTTGCCTATATTGGCGCAGTTGCAGTTGAAATCATCGGCAGTCTGGCGCTGATCGCGGGTTATCAGACCCGTCTCGTTGCCGCAGTCATGGCGCTCTTTACTGTTGCAGCAGCTCTGGCCTTCCACAATCAACTCGGTGATCAGAACCAGTTCATCCACTTCTTCAAGAACATATCGATCGCCGGTGGACTGTTGCAGATCGTAGCCTATGGCGCCGGCCGCTTTAGCGTCGATGCCCGGATCGGCACTCGACTGCAGTAATCGCGTCCCTGTAAAAACTGAAAAACGCTTCACGGCCTCCGCCCATCCCGGAGGCCGTGCGCGTTTGTGCCGGGTGCAATGGGGCGTGAAATGAACCGCAATCGCGCCAAGGCAATACTGTGCCCCCATGCGAAGTGATGTCATACTCCTGCCCATGATGCGGCGTGGAGTTCCAAAACAAGACATCTTCTTTGTCACCGCCAAAGATGGTGCGCGCATTGCCTGCGCCTCGTCAGGGCGTGGGCCGACCATCGTTCGAGCCGCGCACTGGCTGACCCATATCTCCCGCGATCTTGACAGTCCCGTCTGGCAACACTGGCTTGCCGAGTTGACTGGCTTTGGACGCTTCGTGCGATACGACCTTCGCGGCTGTGGTCTTTCGTCGCGAAACATCTCCGAGATCAGCTTCGAGGCCTGGCTGTCGGACCTGGAAGCCGTGACCGAAGCAATCGACGAACCCTTTACCCTGCTCGGCATGTCTCAAGGTGCCGCGCTTTCCATCGCTTACGCGCTTCGCCATCCGGACAAGGTGGAACGACTGGTCTTGATCGGCGGTTACGCGCGCGGACTGTTGGCTCGCGACACCAGCGACAGGGCGAGACTGGAAGCGGCCACGCTGACCAACCTGATGCGGCTGGGGTGGGGCAGGGACGATACTGCTTTCAATCAGGTTTTTACGCATCTCTTCATTCCGGACGGAACGCTTGCGCAGCACAAATGGTGGCGGTCTCTTGAGCAAGACACCGCGTCGGCAGACATTGCAGCCCGCACCATGGAAACGCTGCATCGTATCGACGTCCTGAATCTGGCTGCGCAATTGAAAGTGCCGACGCTGGTGCTGCATGCAAATGGCGACGCACGCGTTCCCTTCGCTCAGGGACGCGAGCTTGCCATGACCATCCCGGATGCCAAATTCGTGCCCCTGGACAGCAACAATCACGTATTGCTGGACACGGAACCTGCGTGGAACGTTCTTCTTTCATCCTTGCAGGATTTCCTCGGAACCAGCGCCGACCTCGCGGTATCCGACACGGACTTCGGTCTCACCACCGCGGAGGAACAGGTGCTGACTTTGGTGGCGAAGGGGCTGAGCAATTCAGAAATTGCGGAGCTTCTGGACAAGAGCGAAAAGACCGTGAGAAATCAGGTCTCCTCGCTCTTCGACAAGGTCGGGGTGCACACCCGTTCCGAGTTGATCGTGCGCGTTCTGGCGGCACAGACGGGACAAACACCCTAGGCAATACGTCACTTTTTCAAGCGCAGCGGGACATCGATCTCATGTGCGCCGGTCGGTTTTGGCGTCTGATCTCCACAGATCAAGCCGAAGGATGACCGAAAGATGAGACAAGCAATCCAAAAAGACACCACGGCGGCAATTGCCGCGCTCGTTTTTGCGACCCTGTTCTGGTCGGGAAACTTTATCGCCGGGCGTGCGATCCGCGGTGAGATCACGCCGCTGGAACTCAACACGATCCGATGGGGCCTTTGCCTGGCGATGATGCTGCCTTTCACGTTGCGAGGCCTGGTCTCCTATCGCCGGGAGCTTGTTGCCTCATGGCGCGTGGTCGCATTGCTTGGGATCACCGGCATCGCCGCGTTTCACACGATGGTCTACCAGGCGCTCTCGCAGACTGCCGCGGTGAACTGTCTCCTGATCCTGGCGCTGGCTCCGGTCGCGACAGTTGCCGGTGGAATGATCTGGAGCGGGTTCCGGCCGACCTTGTTCCAGATCGCCGGGCTGCTTGTGTCGCTGCTGGGTGCCTCGGTTCTGGTCCTAGCTGGCGGGAACGTCGGCGTCTCCGTTCTTCAGGTTGATACCGGCAAGATCTGGATGTTCGGCGCGATTTTGATCTGGGCCTGGTATACGCTGTTGCTGCGCCACAAGCCGTCCGCCGTGCCGCAGAGCGTGACACTGGTGGCAAGCATTCTGGTGGCGCTTTGCGTGATGGCGGCTTTTCTCCTCGTACGCGGGGTGGAACGGCCTGATTTCACCGAAGAGTCCCTGCTGGCTGTCGCCTATATTGCGGTTTTTGCGTCGGCGATCGGGTTTCTGCTGTGGTCCTACGGCATTGGCATCATCGGCCCGGAACGCGGCGGGCAGTTTGTCCACCTGATGCCAATCTTCGGCAGCATCCTTGCAGTGCTCCTGCTGGGGGAGCAGCTGACTTTTTCACTCCTTGCAGGAGCGGCATTCGTCGTCGCCGGGATCGTACTTGTCAATCGATGAGTGACCCGGAACTTGGCGAAGTCCAGCCTTTTCACGGTGATGTGGCACGCGGAACGTGACCGATTTGAAGAAGCCGAAATTTGTCCTTGACCTCAACTTAGGTTGAGGTCTTAAGAAGGCGTCCGGGTCTGCGTCTACAGGCTCATCGGCGTGCCCAAACCTGCCGCCGGTACCTCGTACTCATTACCGGATATCCAATGCACGTCAGGCTCTTTCCCGACTTACTCCCGCTCCTTGCGGTTCTGATAATACTCAGTGGCTGCAGCCCTTCCGAAGAAACTTCGCATGCCAGTTTCCCGCCGCCGGCCGTGAAGACGATCACGGTGGCCGGCGAGGACATGCCGCTCAAGAAAGATTATCCGGGTCGACTGGTGCCCGTTCGTCTGGCCGAAGTCAGGGCGCGGGTTTCCGGCATCGTACTGGAACGGCAATTCGAACAGGGTAGCGACGTCCACAAGGGCGACGTGCTGTTTGAAATCGATCCGGCCAAATTCGCGGCCGCCGTCGCTTCCGCAAAGGCGCAGCTTTCGCGGGCGGAAGCAGCGCTCAGCCTGGCGAACCAGCGGGCAGACCGGGTGAAGCGTCTGCTCGCGCGAAATGTCGCCAGCACGGAACAGCACGATGTTGCGCTGGCGGACCGCAAGCAGGCCCAGGCGGAAGTTGCCGTTGCCAAGGCCAATCTCCAGACCGCGGAACTTGAACTCAGCTATGCCTCGGTCCGCTCACCAATTGACGGTCATATTGGCGCTGCGCTGGTGTCCGAAGGCGCTCTGGTTCGCCAGGAGGACGGAACGCAAATGGCGATCGTGCGGGATATCAGTTCACTCTATGTGGACTTCATCGCGCCGCTCGCGGAATTGTCCAGGGTCCGCCGCGAAATCGATTCTGGCGACATGCAGCCGGTTGAAAGCAGCAATGCGATCGAGCTGATCCTTGTCGACGGCAGCACCTATGAACATCCGGGCCGACTGCTGTTTTCATCCGCCGTGGTCGATGAAACCACGGGTCAGGTTCTGCTCCGCGCCGAGTTCGAAAATCCGCAGGGCAAACTGTTGCCCGGCACCTATGTCCGCGTCCGTGTGACGGAAGGCGTCGCTCACCAGGCGGTGCTCGTTCCGCAAAGGGCCGTTCAGTGGGACACGCTGGGCCAGGCGAGCGTGATGACAGTCAGGGACGGCAAGGCGGCCGCACAGCCTATCCTGACAAGTCGTTCCGTCGGCAACCGTTGGCTCGTCACCCAGGGACTGAAGTCAGGCGATCAGGTGATCGTCGACGGCCTCGATCGTGCGATGCCCGGTCAGCCCGTCTCGGCCGCTCCGGCAGAGGCGGCTGCAGAAAAGGCCGCCGAACGCGGCACCGTATCAGACTGCAGTGCCGCAGAACCGTGCGATATCCCGAGCTAGAACAGGTCCTTCCAAATGCCGCAGTATTTCATCGAACGGCCCGTTTTTGCCTGGGTCATCGCACTTGCCATTGCCCTGGCAGGTGCGATCGCAATTCCGTTCCTGCCCATCTCCCAATATCCGAACGTGGCACCAACCACGATTGCGGTGACAACCAGCTATCCCGGCGCGACGCCGGAAAATCTCTATGACAGTGTCACCAAGCTCATCGAACAGGAGATGAACGGCGCGACGGGGATGCTCTATTTCGATTCCGTCAGCGATGCGCAAGGCAGCGTGACCATCAACATCACGTTCGAAGCGGGCACCGATCCGCAGGTCGCGACCGTGGATGTGCAGAACCGGATCAGCCGTGTGGAGGCGCGCCTGCCGCCTTCGGTTCGCCAGCAAGGGGTGCGGGTCGAGGAAACGAGCAGCTCCTTTCTTCTCTTTGTCGGCCTTGTCTCGACGGATGGCCGGTTGAACGCTGTCGACCTGGGCGAGTTCGCAGCCAGGAATGTCATTGATGAATTGCGGCGTTTGCCTGGTGTCGGCAAGGCGCAACTGTTCGCAACAGAACGGGCGATGCGCGTCTGGATCGACACGAAAAAGCTCGTCGGCCTCAACCTGACAGCCAGGGACGTGACTGGCGCGATTGCTGGACAGAACGCCCAGGTGTCGTCCGGCAGCATTGGAGCCCAGCCGAGTGCGGCTGGCCAGGAAATTACGGCCACCGTCTCGACCACGGGTCAGTTGTCGACCACCGAGGAATTTGCGGAAATCGTACTGCGGGCCAACCCCGACGGATCCGTGGTGCGCCTCGGAGACGTGGCGCGCGTGGAATTCGGCGCGCAAAGTTATGCGATCTCCTCGAGTATCAATGGTCAGGAAGCCGCGATGATCGGCATCCAGCTGAATGCGAGTGGAAACGCGCTGGTGACCGCCGACGCTGTCAAGTCGAGGATGGCGGAACTGGCGGCAAACTTTCCCCAGGGTGTCAGTTTCGAGATCCCTTATGACACCACGCCCTTTGTTTCGATTTCCATCGAGAAGGTCATTCACACGCTGATCGAGGCGGTGGTGCTGGTCTTCGTCATCATGTTTCTGTTCCTGCAGAACCTCCGCTACACGCTGATCCCGTCGCTTGTCGTGCCGATCGCCTTGCTGGGAACATGTGCCGCGCTGCAGCTATTCGGGTTCTCGATCAACGTGCTGACCATGTTCGCGATGGTGCTTGCGATCGGTATCCTGGTCGATGATGCGATCGTGGTTGTCGAAAACGTCGAGCGCATCATGGCCGAGGAAGGTCTTCCGCCGAAAGAGGCCACCGTCAAGGCTATGAAGCAAATCACGGGTGCCGTCATCGGCATCACGGTCGTCCTGATTGCGGTGTTTGTGCCGATGGCATTCTTTCCCGGGGCCATCGGGATCATCTACAAGCAGTTCTCCGTGACGATCGTCATGTCGATGGTGTTTTCGGCTTTCATGGCTCTGACCCTTACGCCGGCGCTGTGCGCGACGATCCTGAAACCAATCCCCGAAGGCCATGCCCATCACAAGAACTGGTTCTTCCGTGGGTTCGACTGGCTGATCGGCAAGACGACAAATGGCTACGGCCGCGTCGTCGGCGGGGCCGTGAAACGCAATTACCGCATGATGGTGATCTACATGGCGATCCTGGCGGGCCTGGGTTACACCTATGCTCGCCTGCCTTCCGGCTTTCTGCCGGTGGAAGACCAGGGATATGCTATCGCCGCAACGCAATTGCCGGCCGGGTCTACTGCGCAGCGGACTGCCGGTGTTCTTGATCAGGTCGATGACTTCTTCATGAACAGGTCAGGCGTCAGGAAAATCGTCTCGATCCTTGGCTTCGGGTTCAACGGCAACGGCCAGAATGCGGGGATCTCCTTCGCAACCTACGAGGACTGGTCGGAAAGAGGACCGGGCGATTCTTCCGAAGCCATCGTCGGTTCGGCCCTGGGAGCACTTGCCGGCATTCCGGAAGGCTCCGTGTTCACCCTGACGCCGCCGCCCATTGCAGCGCTCGGCAATGCCAGCGGGTTCAGTTTCCGTTTGCAGGACCGTGCCAATCACGGAAATGACGCGCTTGTGCAGGCTGCCAATGCCCTGTTGGGCATGGCCTGGCAAAGCCCGATCCTGCAATACCCTTACATCGAAGGTCTGCCGCCTGCTCCACAGATCATGCTCGATATCGATCGCCGGCAGGCGAACGCCTACGGGGTCGCCTTCGATGAAATCAATGCGGTATTGTCCACGTCGATCGGATCGAGCTATGTCGCGGACTTTCCGAACGCTGGTCGGATGCAGCGTGTCATCGTTCAGGCCGAAGCGGCCGAGCGGATGGACGTTGCGAGCCTGCTTGACCTGAACGCCCGCAACAGCCGCGGCGAGATGGTGCCGCTCTCCGCCTTCGCGAGTGCGCGCTGGGAACTGGGGCCGACGCAAGTGGTCGGGTACAACGGTCTCCAGGCGATCAAGATCAGCGGCAGCCCTGCGCCCGGCCACACCAGTGGCGAGGCGATGGCAGAAATGGAACGGCTTTTCCAGTCTTTGCCGCATGGTTTCGGCTACGAATGGACGGGCTTGTCGTACCAGGAAAAGGCTTCAGGCAACGCAGCTCCCTTCCTGCTCGGCCTGTCGCTCGTCTTCGTGTTCCTGTGCCTTGCCGCGCTCTACGAAAGCTGGTCGGTTCCAATCGCCGTGATGCTTGTCGTTCCGCTTGGCGCAGTCGGGGCCATCGTTGCGGTCACCATGCGAAACCTGCCCAACGACATCTATTTCACGGTGGGGCTGATCACGATCATCGGACTGTCTGCCAAGAACGCCATCCTGATCATCGAGTTTGCCCGGGATCTCAGGAACGAGGGGCGTTCCCTGCTGGAAGCAACGGTCGAAGCGTCGAAACTGCGCTTCCGGCCGATCCTGATGACGTCATTCGCCTTCATACTCGGCGTGGTTCCGCTTGCTTTTGCGACGGGCGCCAGTTCGGCCAGCCAGCGAGCAATCGGTACGGGTGTTCTTGGAGGAATGATATCGGCAACGGTGCTTGCAGTGCTTCTGGTGCCGACATTCTACGTCGTCGTTTCGAAGCTCTTCGGCCGCAGGTCCAAGGTCGCCGATGCCACTCCCCGGAGTGCCGAAGACGAGGAATTGCCTGACGGGAACAGCCGGCAATCGGCGTGAATACGTGAACGTCCTCCAACCGTTGGTGAACAGCACAGGGGACGTCAGTCGCAGGTGTCGGAAAACGGACATTCTCCGAGGCATGGCAGCCGGGCCTTTGGGCCCGGCTGGCGGTTGGTCAGCCGGTGTAGTCTTCGTCCGAAACCTTCTCCATCCAGGTGACGGGGGAGCCGTCGATGCTTTCCTGAATGGCGATGTGACTCATGGCTGTGTCGGGTGCGGCACCGTGCCAATGCTTTTCTCCGGCCGGAAACCAGACGACGTCACCCTGGGAAATCTCTTCCACGGGGCCGCCTTCGCGCTGAACCCGGCCACGGCCGAAGGTCACGATCAGCGTCTGTCCGGCCGGATGGGTGTGCCAGGCCGTGCGTGCGCCGGGCTCGAAGGTGACATGGGCACCGCCGGTCCGGCCGGGTTCTTCGGCCTGGAAAAGCGGGTCGATGCGCACAGTGCCAGTGAACCAGTCGTCTGGCCCCTTGACGGACGAAGCAGTCCCGGAACGGATGATTTTCATTTTCAACTCCCTGATGCTTGTTGCGCGGTCAGCCGCGCAGCTTTTCAAAACGGTAGGTTAGGGCAGGCCCCCCGGGTTGGCTGTAGGCCAACTCGGCGGTGACCATGGCAAAGGGTTCTGCGAAGCGGGCCGTGCGAAGTGGGCCGGCTTCAAGAGGATCGAAACCGATATCCCGGATCAGGAGACCGGCGACTTCCTTCGCACCGGCATCATCCCCATAAACCAGGACTTGCGGCCTTGGTGTCCGCTCCTTTTGCGAAAAAACCGGCATGAAAGCCTCGGAGGGAACCGTGTTGAAACAGGAAACCCAGCGGGCCTGCGGCCGCATGGCGTCCAGCTCTTCGGCCCCGGACGACTGGATACCGACCACCAGATCCGTGTTCGTCGGATCAAGGGGCACACAGCAGTTCAGGACCACGGCTCCGGATAGATCCCCGGCTTGCGCGAGGACGTCGTTCACCCGCGACCAGTGAACGGCCAGCAGCAGCGCGTCCGCGTTCTCGACTGCATCCGCCACCGACCCGTGCGAGGCGCCTGCCGCCTCGGCGAGACGCTCGAGCTTCGAGCGGCTGCGGGAATAGGCGAAGGTCACATCATGGCCGCAACGCGCCCAGAGCTGTCCGAGCTTGGCGCCCATCAGACCCGACCCCAGAATGCCTATCTTCATGTCTCAGTTCCGATCTTTCGTGCGGCAAGGCCGGCTCCGGCGGGAACCGTTTACTGCGCGCGTTTTTCGAACACGGCCTTGGCAACCGGCAATGCCGAAAACACTTTCGGCCAACCGGCATAGAATGCCAGGTGAGAAAGCATGGCACCGGCTTCTTCCTGTGTCAGGCCATTGTCCATGGCGCGATTGAGGTGAAATGTCATCTGTTCGGGCTGACCGGCTGCAATCAAGGCGGCAACCGTCACGAGGCTCCGGTCGCGGGGTGCGAGATCGGGACGCAGCCAGAGATCGCGGAACAGCAGCTCACGCGTGTTGTCCACGACACCCATGCTCACATCCGCATAGTTGCCGCGTACGAGGTTTTCACGGGCAGCTTCGGCCTCTTCGTTGAGCGGCAGCAGGTCCGGGTCGGAGGCCGGCAGGTCTTCAATGGTGATCTTCCTTTCCTCAAACACCGGCGCGGCTGCTTCGGCGGCCGCGGTGGCATTGCCCCAGCCTGTATAGAAGGCGAGGTGGGTGATGGTTTCGGAGATCTCTGCCGGGGTAACGCCTGAATCGAGAGCCAACGACACATGGCTTGCAAGATTTCCGGTCTCGTGCCGCGTCATGAGGGCGGCAAAGGTGACCAGTGCCCGGTCTCTCTTGGAAAGGCCTGCCCCGTTCCATTCCGCACCGAATAGATCGTCCTTCGCATAGGCTTCAAGTGCCGGGGCTACGCGGCCAACGGCTGCAGGCAAGGTTCCTGCCGCGTCCTGAGCGGCTGCAGTCGTGGCCATCAATGCCAGACCGGCTGCGGTGAGAATGGATTTCATCTGGAGCTCCCTTTCGGCAAGTGGGCAATTACCCTGCTAATCTGGAGCGCAAAAAACGTATCTTAATAACCGGGTCTTTCAAGCCACTCATGACGTCACCTCATGAGTGGGCTCAACCACGGTCCCGCAGGGCATCCAGGACGACCTGGAAGGCGAACGAGGGCTTTTGCCGGCTGGGGTAATAAAGGTGAAAACCTGGAAACGACGGGCTGAAGTCATAAAGACATGTGCGCAAGGTTCCGGCCGCAAGATGTTCCTGCGCCAACCTTTCGGGAACCAGTGCCAGTCCATGACCGTCCACGGCCGCACGCATGACCGGGTTGATCGTATTGAAGCAGGCTTGTCCCTTTACCTTCACCCGGATTTCGTTGCCGTCCTTGTCTTCGAACTCCCAGGCATAGAGTGCGCCATGGGTGGAAAGCCGCAGGTTGATGCAACTATGGTCCGCGAGATCCTGGGGTGTTTCCGGCTCGCCAACCCTGTCCAGATAGTCGGGTGATCCGACACAGACCATGCGCTCGTCCGGACCGATACGCATCGAGATCATGCCCTCGCTGACCTGTTCGCCATACCGCACACCTGCGTCACATTGGGAATCGGCAAGGTCCGTGTAACCGTAGTCCATGACGAATTCGACATTGACCAGCGGATGGGCCTTGAGAACCGGAGACAGCTTCGGCCAGAGGAGGCTTTCTATGGCGTATTCCGTGGCGACGATCCTCACTGTTCCGGTGGGCTGGTCACGTGCATCGTTGAGTGCCTGAAGCCGGGCTTCGATCTTTTCGAGGCATGGTGTCAAGGTAGCCAGAAGGTCTTCGCCTTCGATCGTGGGAGCGACGGAGCGGGTCGTCCGCGTCAAAAGCCTCAGGCCCAGGCGTTGCTCCAGTCCCTTGATCGTGTGGCTCAGGGCGGACTGAGACACGTTCAACCGCGCTGCGGCCCGCGTGAAACTGCGTTCCTCCGCAACAGCCGCAAGCGCGATGAGATCATTGATATTTTCTCGGAGCATGTGGGAGGTCCCGTTCTGATCATCCAGAATCATCACTGTCTCTCCCACATATATGTGCCGGGCTCATGAGGTCCATCGATTATGCAATCAGGGATCAAGCCGGATCAGCCTGTCTTCAGAAGCCCCTTTCCGCCGGGGAGACCGGTTTGTGGTAATTGCATAGATCACGCCATCCGACACAAGCACGTCCCGGATACGTTCTCCGGCCTGGTAGGCTTCGGATACCCGGCCATCGGTGGTCACTTCCAGAATGCCGTTCACTCTCAAGCCCGCAAGAAGCAGCCGGTCACCGTCCGAGGTCAGGCCGGAAGGCGCCCAGGTGCTCTGGCCCGAATGCGCCAGCGGTGCGAGCAGGCCGTCGCGGGTTTCATCGCCCTGGATCAGCGGCCAGCCGTAGTTGCCGCCCCGCTCAATCCGGTTCACCTCGTCATGGCCGGACTGGCCGTGCTCGGCTGCGAAGAGCTGCCCGGAGGCGTCCCAGGCAAGGCCCTGGGGATTGCGATGGCCGAGCGACCAGACCGGTGAACCCGCGAACGGATTGTCCGAAGGGATTTCGCCGTCCGGCGTCACGCGCAATATCTTCCCGGCAAGGCTGCCGAGGTCTTGCGGACGCTCCCTGTTTTCGGTCCAACCGGTGGTGACATAAAGCATGCCGTCGGGACCGAAGGCCACGCGTCCGCCGTTGTAAAGCGGGTGGCCCGGAATGGCGTCGATAAGAACACGTGTCTCTTTCCATCGATCCCCGAGGCGTTCGGCCTCGATGACACGGTTCATCCGGGCGTCCGGGGTGCCGTAGTGCTGGTAGAGCACGATGCGGCCGGTGTCCGGGAAGTCCGGGCTGATGGCCAGACCAAGCAGGCCGCCGCCGCGGTCATCCAGGATCGGCTGACTGGTCTCGACGGGAAGGCGCGTGAAGGAACCTTCGGCAAGAATGCCGACTGTTCCGCTCTTCTCTGTCACATAGATCTTGCCGCCATGGGCTTCGATATCCCAGGGATAGTCGAGGCCGTTCAGCACGGTGTCCGCTGCAGAGGCGGACACCGGTACCAGCATCGCAAACAAGACGCCACAAAAGTGGACGGCAAGCTTACTGGCCATATTCTTCGTCCGTCACATGATCGCCCCAGGCAACGGCGGACCCGTCAACCGTCGCCTGAATTGCGTAGTGGGAAACGGCCGTGGTGTCGGTTGCGCCGTGCCAATGCTCGACATCAGGCGGGCACCAGACCACATCACCGGCCTGCATGATCTGCTTATCCTGGCCGCGCTCCTGCACCCAGCCGGTCCCCGATGTCACGACCAGCATCTGGCCCGCAGGATGCGTGTGCCAGGCGGAGCGGGCTCCGGGCAGAAACGTGACGTGACCGGCGCTGACATCGTTCATGACGGGCGGGAAAACAGGGGCGACATAGGCTGTACCGGTAAAATAGTCGCCGCTTCCCAATTGGCCCGCCAGGGTTTCGGAGCGGGTTATTTCCATGGATTGTGCAAATGCAGCCGGAGCCGCAAGAACGAGTGCGAGCGTTGCAAGGGTGCGTTTCATCTCAGGTCGTCTCCATCAGTCGTGAGGCGGCCGTTCGGCCTTCCTCAAGAACGTAGGCACGACGCACGCGTGGATAATGGTGGCTCTGTCGGAAGCAGTCATGAGGATCACTCATGAACCCGGGGGAGCTGTCCGTCTGTCCACGAGCTCCGCTCCTTCCGGTGTGACCTGGGTGCGGATTAATGAGTGCTGCTCATGAGAGGCAGTACCTGGAGGGGGCTTAATCCTTGTCGGTCTGACGCCTAGATTGGAAGCAACAGAACGGAGGAACCCCGCAATGCCCGCTTTCAGGTCAAGATTGCTCTCGTTGGCAATGACACTGTTTTGCGCCGGGGCGGGGGCTTCCGGAAACGCAACCGAACCATCGAACGAGGCTCGCATGATCCGCATCAAGGTGATCGTAGAAGACGTTGTGCTTCCGGCGACGCTTGACGATACGCTCGCCGGCAGGGACTTCGCGGCCCTGTTGCCACTCGAACTGACCCTGACCGACTATCACGGGACAGAAAAGGTCGCGGACCTGCCACGCAAGCTCGATATCTCCGAGGCCCCGGCAAGCTACACGCCGCGAAAGGGCGACATCACGCACTACGCGCCCTGGGGAAACATCGCGATCTTCTACAAGCCGTTTCAGAATTCCCGGGGCCTCGTGAGGCTCGGCGCATTCGACGGGTCGATCGATGCCCTTCTGGGTGATGGACCGCTTTCGGTCCGCATCGAAGCGGCCGACTGATACGGCCAAAGATCGGCAAATTCTGGAACGGGCTGTCCACCCGTCTGGATTGCCTGACTGCAGGTGTCTTCATTTTCGACACCTTCGAAAACGCTTTCGCTTCGGCAGAACGGATCTGTCTGGACCCGGTGAACCGGGCCATTCCTCTGCCTGAACAAGAACACTCAGAACCCAAGGAGACTATCATGTCCGACAACATCAAGGGAAAAGTCGTCATCATTACCGGAGCCTCCTCCGGCATCGGCGAAGCAACCGCAAAGCTACTGGCCAGCAAGGGGGCGAAGATCGTGCTTGGTGCACGGCGCACCGAAAAGCTCGAAACCATCGCAAACGAGATCAAGGCTGCTGGCGGCGAAGCCATCTATCAGGAGCTGGACGTCACCGTACCGGCTGAAAACGAGGCTATCGTCAAACTGGCGAAGGACACTTACGGAAAACTCGACGTCATTTTCCTGAACGCGGGGCTCATGCCGTCTTCGCCGATTTCCGCACTCAAGACGAACGAGTGGGAGCAGATGGTCGACGTCAACGTCAAGGGCGTGCTGAACGGTGTTGCAGCCGTCATGCCCACCTTTGCCGAACAGAAGTCCGGCCATGTCATCGCGACCTCTTCCGTTGCAGGTCTGAAAGCTTATCCTGGCGGCGCAGTCTATTGCGGCACCAAGTGGTTCGTGCGCTCGTTCATGGAAGTCCTGCGGATGGAATCTGCCATGGAAGGCACCAACATCCGCACGGCAACCATCTACCCGGCGGCAATCAACACCGAACTTCTGAACACGATCAGCGACAAGGGCAGTTCCGAAGCGTTCCAGGCCCTTTACGACCAGTACGGCATCTCCGCCGACCGGATCGCGGCGGTCGTCGAGTTTGCAGTGTCGCTGCCGGAGGACACGACGGTCAACGAATTCACCGTCGGTCCGGCCAATCAGCCCTGGTAAGACCCGGTGAAATGACCGGTGGCGGCGGCAAATTTACGCTGCCGTCACCGGTCTCACACGCGGTTAAAAACCATGCGCATCCAATGAGGCATCGATACGGCCACGCCATTGCGGGTCTTTGAAGGGAAAAGCCTCCAGAAACATTTGCCTGGTCGCGTCGGCACGTCGGGACCGCACATCTTTCGCCCAACGCTCGGCCCGTTCGGTTTGTCCGGCCAGGGTTGCAAATGAAACGACGATCATGCTGACAAGGTAGTGGGCTCCTGGTGTCAGCGCACTGCGTTCGGCCATTTCGGCAGCCTCGGCAAGCCTGTGCTGATGCAGGAAACCCATGGCCTGCGTACCGAATGTTCCGTAGGCCAGCGGGTCAAGAGGGCTCAGGCGGTAGGAAAGACGGCCGCGCGAAATCGCCTCTTCCGCGTTTCCCGACAACCCCTGAAGAAAGCCGAGCGCATAGTGTCCTTGCGCGTAATTCGGGTTGAGGGATACGGCACGCTCGATGTGCACGATGCCGGTATCCAGCTCACCATCCAGCCAGAATGTCCGTCCCCAGACATAATTCGAAAACGGATCGAAGGAATCCGCTTCCATCGCCTTTGCCGCATGGGCCTTGGCCTGTGTGAGGGCCGCCTCTCGGTCGCCGTCGTAGTGTGCAAATGCGTCCTGGAACCGGGTGAACGACAGGCCTGCATGCGCACGGGCGAACTTGGGGTCGAGTTCGACGGCCCTGCGGAAATGCGTTGCGGCAACCGCATTGGCATTCGCGTTGAAGCGGTACATCTGCTGCAGGCCGAGGTGATAGGACGACCAGGCGTCGAGCTGATCCGTCCCCGTTTTCTGGGCGTGGGCAGCTTCGAGCGCATGAATTCTGAGATCAATTTCCGCAGTGATCGCACTCGCGATGACAGCCCGCGCATGAAGAAGATCGTCTTTCGCAAGCAGGTACCGTTCCGCCCAGACGACGGTGTCGCAGTCCGTGTCGAGCAACTGAACCGTTGCCGCAAAGTGTGTACCGTCTCTTTCAAGCTGACCGAACAGAAGGTAGCGGGCATCCAGGGCTGCGCCGATCGTCTCCGCCTTTGCCTCCGGCAGGGACCGGAAGCGAAATGTCGTGCCACGTGAAATGACGGTCAGCCAGCGCAAGCGCGACAGCTGCAGGATGAGTTCGTGCGGCAAGGCTTCGGCCAGAAGCTGAAGGTCCGGATCCGGTTCGTAGGTCTGAAGCGGCAGGATGCCGATCGAGGGCGGGCCTCGCTCAGTGCGCGCGGGGCCTGCCTGCCCGAAAGTGACACGTCCCAGAAAGCGAAAACCTTTTCCGTGAACGGTGCGCACCAGCCGTTGTTCGCGCCCTGCATCACCGACAGCGGCACGCACGGCGCTGATGCGGCTGTCGATCGCGGCGTCGGAGATGGGCCGACCATCCCATATGCTTTCGACGATCTCGTCACGTGTCGTCAACCGATCGCCGTTGGACACCAGCAACAGAAGCAATTGGTAGACTTGCCGTTCCAGAGGCACAGCCGTGCCGTCGGATCTTCTCAACTCAACCCGATCCGTATCCAGTTCGAAAGTGTCAAAACGGAATAGCATCCCTCGAGATTATCAAAAAAACGGGGGTTCTAAAGTTTTTCTGAAGGTTCTCTCCAAGCTTCCAGGCCACGAAAGGCAGAAGGTCAAACGAGCAGCGCCGCCCGCGTTGAAAGACGCAGGCATCAGCTGGGCCGATGATCATCGCGGTCGCAATTCGCATTCCGTGCGTTCGTTCCAATCGAGGGAGAGAAGTAATGATAAACGAGGCTGGAGCCGTATCCCGCAAGGCCGAGGAAACGCTTGATCCCGATGATTGGGACCGGATGGAAGCCACGGCGCAAAACGTGCTTGCGTATTCGCTCGCGCATATCCGCAACGTTCGCTCCAGACCACTCTGGCGCCAGATGCCGCCCGAGGTGCGCGCCAGATTTACCGGAGGTGTGCCCCAAGCACCCACGTCGCTCGACAACGTCCTGGAAGAACTCAAGGAAGACCTGCTTCCCTTCTCGATGGGGAACCTGCATCCGCGCTTCTGGATGTGGTTCATGGGATCGGGCAGCTTTACAGGTGCACTCGCGGACTTCCTGGCTGCTATCGACGGATCTAATCTTGGTGGCGGCGACACGGCGGCTGCCCTCGTCGACAGACAGGTCGTCGGTTGGCTCAAGCAGATGGTCGGGTTTCCCGAGGGTGCAAGTGGCACGATCGTCAGCGGTGGATCCATGGCGAACATGATCGGCCTGACCATTGCCCGCAACCAGATGGCGGGCGTGGATGTTCGAAGCGAAGGGGTGGCGGCAATCCCCTCGCAGTTGCGTTTCTACGCATCCGATCAGGTCCACTCTTGCCACCAGAAGTCGCTTGAAGCCTTGGGGCTTGGCAACAAGGCGCTGGTTCGTGTCGCAACCGGACCTGATGGAAACATTGATCTTTCAGCACTGGAAAAAGCGATAGCGCGCGATCGTTCCAGCGGGAAGAAGCCTGCTTGCGTGATCGCGACTGCAGGCACCGTAAACACGGGTGCCATTGATGACCTGAACGCAATCGGTGCCTTGTGCAAACGCGAGGGGCTCTGGTTTCATGTCGACGGCTGCATCGGGGCGCTGATCGCGATTGCTCCGGAAAATCGCGGGCTTGTTGCCGGACTGGAGACCGCGGATTCATTGGCGCTCGATCCGCACAAATGGCTGCATGTTCCGTTCACTGCAGGGTGCGCGCTGGTGCGCGATGCCCAGGCTCACCGAAAGGCCTTTACCCTGTCGCCGGAATACCTGGAGGAGAAACCTCGCGGGATCGCCGGAGCGCCGTTTCTGCACGATTTCAACATGGGCACATCCGCGGGATTTGCAGCACTGAAGATCTGGATGGCGTTGAAGGAAAACGGCGTCGAAAAATTCGGACGCCTGATCGATCAGAACATCTCTCAGGCAAAAGAGCTCTCGGCAAGGATCGAAAACGAACCGCGGCTGCAGCTCATGGCCCCGACCGTGATCAATATCGTGAATTTTCGGTACGACCCGGGCGGAATGGACGAAGCTTCGCTGAAAGCTCTGAATACGGAAATCATGCTTCGCCTTCAGGAGGAAGGCATTGCAGCGCTCTCGGATACCACTGTCAGGGGTCGCCATAGCCTTCGCGTCGCCATTTGCAACCACCGTACACGAAGCGAAGACCTCGAGTTGCTTGTCAGGGAAATTTTGCGCGTTACAGACGCGATTGAAGTTGCCGCCTAACCGGGTAGGCCAACTTCATTATTTTTGAGAACAGCAAGTGACAAGGGCTGCAAACCAGCGATGATACGAAGGTTCCGATGCTTGGGGTGAAACCGACATGGATTTTTGGCGGCTGACAGTTGTTGAAGCAGTGGAGATGTTTCGAGGCCGCAGAATGTCTTGCCGAGACTATGTCGAGGCGTTGATTGAAAGATCGGAACGGTTCGTTGACCTGAATGCCTTCACCCAGTTTGCCCCGGAAAATATCCGCAGCGCAGCGCGCAAGGCCGATGAGCACCAGGCGAATGGTGGGTTTTTGGGGCCGTTGCATGGCATTCCCGTCGCCATCAAGGACTGCATCGACATTGCCGGTATGGCGACGACTGCTGCAACGCCAAGCCTGAAAGATCACGTGGTCAACAGGACCGCATCGGTGGTCACGAAACTGGAAAAAGCCGGGGCACTGGTCTTCGGCAAGACCAACATGTACGAGCTCGCCTTCGGCATCACCAGCAACAACGATCACACTGGCCCCGTTCGAAACCCACACGATCCTTCTCGTTCAGCGGGGGGAAGCAGCAGTGGTTCTGCCGCTGCCGTAGCCGCGGGTCTGGTTCCGGCTGCTCTTGGCACGGACACGGCAGGTTCGGTGCGAATTCCGGCATCATTTTGCGGGGTTTTCGGCTTTCGCCCCACAAGTGGCCGCTACAAGACTGACGGTGTCATGCCCTTGTTTCCAACGCGCGATGTGCCTGGTTCATTTGCGCGATCTGCAGAAGATCTGCTGCTTCTGGATGCCGTTTTGTGTGAGCAGAGTGAGCGGCCTGCCATCGACCTTCGAAGCCTGCGGCTTGGCCTTCCCGGAAAGTATTTCCTGTCCGGCCTGGAAAGCGGCGTCGCCCAGGCGTTTGAGGAAACCGTTGACCAGCTTGTCTCTTGGGGTGTCACGGTCGTTGAGGCAGAGATGCCGGAGGTTTCAAGCTGGCTTGGCGAAATGTCAGAGCCAATCCGTGCGTGGGAGCTGGAAAGATCGCTGGAAGAGTACTTGTCGGTTTCTGGCGCTGCCGTCGATGTTCGGTCGCTCGTTGCCGGCATAGCCGGGCAATACGTTCGTGAGGAATTCGACGAGGCTTTGCGTGGTGCGGACGCCAAGGACCTGGCAGCACGATACAAGCATGTGATTTCCGTGTCGCTCCCCCGGTGTCGCAAGCAATACTGCGCGCATTTGGAGCAGTACAAACTTGACGCGATCATTTTTCCAACGACACCGATTGCGGCAACGGCACTGGGTGAAGAAGGGCGTGTCGTCGTTGACGGCAAGGAAGTGTCTGTCTGGAAGACCATGCGCAACACGGTGCCGGCGACATTCTTTGGTGTCCCTGGCGTGAGTTTGCCAATGGCACGAAGTGTTCGCGGAGTACCCGCAGGCCTGGAAATCGATGGGCTACCGGGGGCAGATCGAAAGGTGCTGGCAATCGCGGCGGCGATTGAAGCAATGCAATCGAAGGAAAACGGCATGCGTCGGTAGTAGTTGCCGGTTCCGAAAAGGGCGGCCCGAAGGCCGCCCCTGAAAAGGTTCAGATCTCGAAGCCGCTCTGGCCGGCGATGTTTTTCAAGGCCCGTTCCGGCCGGGCGCCGACGTGGCTGATGACGCTCGCGGCGCACAGGCAGCCAAGTTCGGTGGCTTCCGCGAGCTTGTAGTCGCGGGCAAGGCCGAACAGGAAACCGGAGGCGAACAGGTCGCCGGCACCGGTCAGGTCAACCACGTTGTCGACAGTCTGCGCAGGAACCTTGACGGTTTCCTCGCGGCTGATTGCCATCGCACCGTTCTCGCCGAGGGTCAGGGCGGTCAGGGCACCGGAGTCCCGGGCCGCATTTACCGCACTCTCCAGATCCGATGTTTCGTAAAGGGCCTTCAGCTCGTGCTCGTTGGCGAACATCAGGTCGACGACACCATCGGTCAGAAGGGCTTGAAATTCGCTGCGGTAGCGGTCGACACAGAACGAGTCGGACAGGGTGATCGCCACTTGACGCCCGTTTGCATGCGCGATTTCCGCAGCTTTCAGGAACGCCTTCTTGGCGTCTGCCGGGTCCCACAGATAGCCTTCCATGTAGGTGACGGCTGCGGCGGCAACGACTTCCTCGTCAACATCGGCGATGCCGAATTCGGTGCATGCACCCAGATAGGTGTTCATCGTGCGTTCGCCGTCCGGCGTGATCAGGATCATCGACCGGGCGGTCGGCTTGCCTTCCTTGAGGCGGGGCGTGTTGAAATAGACGCCGGTGCCGTTCATGTCGTGATAATAGCTATCGCCCAGTTCGTCCTCGGCAACCTTGCCGAAATAGGCAGGGCGTCCGCCGAGCGAGGCAATGCCAGCCGCCGTGTTGCCGGCGCTGCCGCCGGAAATGCGGACGGTCTGTCCCATTTTGTCGAACAGGCGTACTGCCTCGTCGGTGTCGATCAGGCGCATGGAGCCTTTGACGAGGTTTTCCTGAAGCAGGAAATCCTCTTCGACATGGGCGAAGACGTCGCAAATGGCATTGCCGATGCACAGGGCATCAAATCTTGTTTCAGTCATAGAGTTCCTCTGGTGGTGTCGGGTAGCCGCCGTTACGAGTAGGGATTGGGCCGGAGAGCACGGTTGGATTCCGGCTCCCTGATCTTGTCCCTGAACGGGCTTGCCCGGTAGACGCCGAGCATGTTCAGCTCGGCACAGAAGAAGGCCAGCTCCTCGAGCGCCAGGGCCACCTTCGGATCTTCCGGATGGCCTTCGACGTCCGCATAGAACATCGACGCGAAAAACTGCCCTTCAAGCTGATAGGATTCCAGCTTGGTCATGTTGACCCCGTTGGTGGCAAATCCTCCCAGGGCCTTGTAGAGCGCTGCCGGGACGTTGCGAACCCGGAAGATGAAGGTCGTGATGACCGGCTGGCCGTTGTGCGCGGCCTCCATCTTGTCGCGCGAGAGAATGACGAAGCGGGTCGTGTTGTGCGCCTCATCCTCCACATCCCGGCGCAGAATGTCCAGACCGTAGATTTCGGCGGCCATTTCCGGCGCAAGGGCGCCGACGCTCGGATCACCCAGCTCGGCGATCTGCCGGGCGGAGCCCGCAGTATCGCCGCCGACGACGGCCGTCAGGCCGAGTTCACGGATCACGTTCCGGCACTGGCCAAGGGCATGCACATGGCTTTGCACCTTTTTCAGGTCTTCGATCTTTGCGCCCTTGACCGCCATGAGCTGAAACCGGATCGGCATGAAATATTCGCCGATGATGTGCAGGTCCGATTTGGGCAGCAGATGATGAATGTCCGCGACGCGGCCGGCAACGGAGTTCTCGATCGGGATCATGGCAAGGTCTGCCGACCCGTCGGCCATGGCCGAAAAGCAGTCCTCGAAGGTGGCGCAGGGGATGGCTTCGTAATCGGGATAAACGCTCCGGCAGGCCATGTGCGAGTTGGCACCGGTTTCTCCCTGGAACACGATTCTTTTTCTGTCGGTCATATGTCTTTCCGCCTTTCGGCAGTCTTTCGTCAGTTTGTCTGATAGGCCGCCCGGGCTCGTTCCAGATCTTCGGGCGTGTTCACGTCCATCGGCGCGCTGTCGATGACGGAGGCATCAATCCGCATGCCCGCTTCCAGGGCCCGCAACTGCTCCAGCTTTTCACGCTGTTCCAGCGGCGAAGGCGGCAGCTGGACGAATTTCGCCAGGGCTGCCCTGCGGTAGGCATAGATGCCGATGTGGTGGTAGTACGGGCCGTCACCGTGCGGGGCGACGGCCCTGGTAAAGTAAAGCGCGCGATGATGGCCGTGGCCGTTGGGCGTGGTGACTGCCTTGACGAAATTCGGATCGTCCCGGAAGGCGGTATTGGTGAACTCGGTCATGATGGTGCCCAGGTCGACATCGGCAATGGCGAGCGGTGCAAAGGCCGCCCGGATGGCTTCCGGTGCGATCAGCGGTACATCGCCCTGCACGTTCAGGATGACATCGTGCTTTCCGTCCGGATCGATCAGTCCCGCTGCCTCGTGAATGCGATCGGATCCGGAGGCGTGGTCGGCACGCGTCATGACCGCCTTGCCGCTGTGATCCTGCACCGCTTCGAAAATGTCCTTGTCGTCACAGGCAACGGCCACCGGACCGATATCCGCGTTGCGAGCCTGTTCCAGAACACGCACGATCATGGGTTTTCCGCAGATGTCGGCAAGCGGTTTGCGCGGCAGTCGGGTGGCAGCGAGGCGGGCCGGGATTATCACAAGAGCAGCGGTCAATCGGGTCTCCATGGAGCCGGACGGGCGGAAGAAATGCAAAAAAACACGTGCCGCGTCCGTTTGTCGTATCAGATGCCCTTTTAAAGCTATGGACAGCAAGGTCAAAAAATTTGTAGGTTCCGGCAAAATTCGAAAAGCTGATAGGGGTCGCAGCGACGCTGCGGGCCCGGACGCGTATGAGCTTGGAGCCGGAGAGAATGGATTCCTTCACGCTGAACAAGGCCGCTGGTGCGGTACTGATGGTTCTGATTCTGACTATGGGTGTCGGCATTGTCTCCGACATCATCTTCCATCCGACGATCCCGGGTAAACCGGGTTATGAAATCGTCGTGGCGTCTGCAGAGGATAGCACCTCGGAAGTCGGCGCGGTTCCGGAAGTGGTGCCGATCTCCGAGCGTCTGGTCGAAGCATCTGCTGAAGACGGCGCGAAGGTGGCCAAGAAATGCGCCGCCTGCCACGACTTCACGCAGGGCGGTGCCAACAAGGTTGGCCCGGGTCTTTGGGATGTCGTCGGCCGCAAGCCGGGTTCCCACGAAGGTTTCGGCTATTCTTCCGCAATGACCGCATTCGGTGAAGAAAATCCGGAGTGGACCTACGAAGAGCTGGATCACTTCCTGGAGTCCCCGAAGAACTTCATCTCCGGCACCACGATGGGTTTTGCCGGTCTGCGTAAACCGGAAGACCGGGCAGACCTGATTGCCTACCTTCGTGAACAGGCCGATTCGCCTGCACCGCTGCCGACCGAGTAAAATCTCGTCGACATCGCAGACGTGACTTGAATTGTAGAGAAGCCGGGTTAGCTACCCGGCTTTTTTATTTGATTTATAAGAAAAATTAACAAATCTTACGTTACGTAGTTCTGTTGAAAGTGGGCTAAGGTCGGGCAAGGACCCTATGGGCATCAACTTGACGAGGAATGTATTTTCTAAGTCGAATGGAACGTGGATCGCTTCCATCGTTGCTGCCGTCTGTTTTCTCGCTGGTATCGCCGTCACTGCGCACGTCGGTCAACTGGTCCGCAACGAACTTGTTTCCCAGCACAAACGTCAGGCCGTCGCCTCGCTCTCCGAAGCGCGGGCGCGCCTTGAAGGCGAAATCAACCGGACAGTGGCCCACGGTCTCGGGATCCGGGCCTATGTGTCCCAGTTCGTCGAACAGCCATTCGATATGGAAGACTACCGAGAAATCGCGGTCGAACTGATCGAGGAAAATCCGTCCATCCGCTCTATCGGCCTGGCACCCAACAACATTCTTCGCGCGGTGTTTCCGCTGGAGCCAAACCAGGCGGCGCTCGGTCTGAACTACCGCATGAACACGGCGCAGTGGCCCGCAATCCAGCAGGCGATGGTGACGCGTGAAGTCGTTATTGCAGGCCCACTGGAACTTGTGCAGGGGGGCAGGGCCCTCCTGATCCGAATTCCCATCTTTCCAGCCAGCTTCCTTGGGCAAGCGCTGAAGGAGCGCAGTTACTGGGGTGTCGCCACCCTGGTGCTGGACGAAGAGGGCATGATGAAGACTGCCGGCATCACGGATGTCATCAACGGCATCCGCATCGGCCTTGTGAACCGGAGCGCGGTTGCCTCCAACAACATGATTTTCGGCAGCCAGTCTCTCCTTGAAAAGGACCATGTGTCCCTGCCTCTGCATCTTCCCGGCGGTCTGAACTGGGAGCTTGTCGGCCTTCCGGAGGCCGGCTGGTCGAGCACGGGCAACCAGGTCTGGATCACGCAACTAGTCGGCAGCCTGATCTCGCTCGTCTTTGGCGCCATGGCGTTTCTGTTGATCAGCGAGGTCTACAAGGTTCGCTCCATGGCGCTGCATGACCCGCTGACAGGACTGGCGAACCGGCGCCTGCTGGAAGACCGCATGCACCAGCTTGCCGCCATGTGCGAGCGCAGTGGCGCGGGCTTCGAGATTTTTTACGTCGATCTGGATGCCTTCAAGCCGGTCAACGACAACTATGGTCACGCAGTTGGCGATCAGCTTCTGATCGAGGTCGGGCAGCGGCTGCAGAACCAGATCCGGCAGACGGATACCGTCGCCAGGGTCGGTGGCGACGAGTTCATCGTGTTGACGCCAGGCAACATGCGGCGCCAGGAGAAGGACACCTTTCTCAATCGACTTGGTGAGCGTGTGACCGAGGCTTTCGAGTATTCGGGTGCCCGTATCGACGTGAAGGCCAGTATTGGTTCTGCAAGCTATCCCGGCGATGCCGCTACGGTGGAGGATTTACTTAGGGTTGCTGACGGTAGAATGTACGCGCAAAAGGCAAAGTCCAAGAGAAATTCACAGGATATTCCCGGAAACGGCCTCCCCCAGACAGGTTAAATTTCTGTCATCTCGGCAGCCAGCAGGTGACGCAGGGCCAACAGGTCCCTACACTGATTCTCTAAACCCGTGATTTGGGTTCAGGAACCGGAAGGGGACGGAGAAGCCGATGGTGTTCAAATGGCATGTAGGGAAGCGGGCCGCAGCTGGGCTTGCACTGGCAAGTGTGGTGGTGATGTCGGGGATCGGATCCGTACCGGCTGTCGCGGCTGAACCGGAATGGCATCACGCGGCCGCCCTCAACGGAACACCCAAATACGGCGCCGATGCCAAGCATTTCGACTACGTCAATCCCGATGCCCCCAAAGGCGGCACGGTTCGGCTAGCCGCCAGCGGCGGTTTCGATACGTTCAACATTCTGGCGCAGAAGGGCAATATCGCCCCTGGCATCCTGAATATCTACGAAAGCCTGATGGAGCCCTCTCTGGACGAAGAGGACATCAGTGCCCAATACGGTGTCCTGGCCGAAGCGGTCCGCTTTCCCGACGACTATTCCTGGGTCGAATATAGGCTCAACCCGGATGCAAGGTGGCATGACGGCGAGCCGGTAACCGCCGACGATGTCATCTGGTCGTTTGAAAAGTCCATCGAGCTGGACCCGCAGCGCAAGTACTACTTCCAGAATGTCCAGAAGTCCGAGATTGTCGGCGATGGCACCGTGCGTTTCACCTTTGATGTCAGCGGAAACCGCGAGCTTCCCAAGATCATGGGCCAGCTGACTGTCCTGCCCAGACACTGGTGGGAAGGCACGAACAGCAAGGGAGAACAGCGTGACATCTCCCGCACCACTCTGGAGCCGCCACTCGGTTCCGGTGCCTACAAGATGAAAGAGTTCTCGCCCAACCGTCAGGTGATCTACGAGCGCGTGCCGGACTATTGGGGAAAGGACCTGCCGATCCGCGTCGGAACCGATAATTTCGAGGAGATCCGTTACATCTCCTTCCTCGATGATTCCGTGCAGTTCGAAGCCTTCAAGGGTGACCAGTACGACTTCCATACCGAGCGCAGCTCGAGCCAGTGGGCCAAGCGCTACGACTTCCCAGCCATCAAGGATGGCCGGGTGGTGAAGGAAATCTTCCCGGACAAGTCCAGGGGCGTCATGCAGGGGTTCTTCCTGAACCAACGCCGTGAAAAATTCCAGAACCCTGATGTCCGTCAGGCATTGAACTATGCCTACGATTTCGAAACCACCAACGAGATCGTTTCCGCCAATCTTCTCAAGAGGGTCAATTCCTATTTCGCCGGCACGGAGCTGGCATCCAGCGGTCTGCCGCAGGGCAAGGAGTTGGAGATCCTGGAGGAAGTGCGGGACATGGTGCCGCCCGAAGTCTTCACGGAAGAATTCAAGAACCCGGTTGGCGGCAATCCGCAGAACGTGCGCGCGAACCTGCGTGAAGCCGTCAAGTTGCTCCGCAAGGCCGGCTATGAGTTGAAAGACCGCAAGATGGTCGATCCGAAAACCGGCGAACAGCTCAGCATCGAATTCCTCTACCGTGACAAGGCCAGCGAACGCACTCTTCTGCCGTATTCGCAGAACCTGGAAGCCATCGGCATCAAGCCGATCCTGCGTCTGGTCGATACGTCGCAGTTCGTCAATCGTGTCCGCAGCCGTGATTTCGACACCGTGGTCCTGGCGATCGGTCAGTCCCTGTCGCCCGGAAACGAGCAGCGGGAGTACTGGGGGTCTGAATCTGCTGATAACGAAAGTTCGGCCAACTATGCCGGCATCAAGAACCCCGCGATCGACAAGCTGATCGACAAGGTCATCTTTGCCGAAGACCGGGAAACGCTGGTGGCTGCCACCCGCGCGCTCGACCGCGTGTTGCTGTGGAACCATTATGTGGTGCCGCAGTTCTATTCCGACGAAACTCGCACGGCACGCTGGAACCGCTTCGGCCATCCGCAACAGATGCCGGAATACAGCACCGGGTTCCCGACCATCTGGTGGTACGACGAGGCCCTGGCCGCCAAGACGGGAGCCGCGCGATGAGTGGGGCTCTGACGACTTCCCGGCGCCGTTTCCTGCAAATGAGCAGCGCCGCGGCGTTTGCGTCGGCAGCGCCCTGGCCGGTGTCCACGGCCTTCGCGTCACAAACCGCCTATCCGGACGGCCCCGTTCACGGCCTGTCCGTGTTCGGCGACCTGAAATACGGACCGGACTTCACCCAGTTCGACTATGTCAACCGGCTGGCTCCGAAAGGCGGGACCTTCTCGTTTCAGGCGCCTTACTGGTACTTCAACCAGAATGTCCTGACCTACAACACTTTCAATGCCTTCATCCTGAAAGGCGATGCCCCGCCCCGCATGGAGCTGTGTTTCGACACCTTGATGGTGCGCGCTTACGATGAGCCGGACGCGGTCTACGGCCTGCTGGCGGAAACGGTAAAGGTGTCGGAGGACGGCAACGTCTTCACGTTCAGTCTGAGGCCTGAAGCCAGATTTCACGACGGCTCCAAACTGACTGCAGAGGACGTCGCCTTTTCGCTTCTGCTTCTGAAGGCCGACGGTCACCCCATGCTCAGCCAGCCGTTGTCGTCATTGAAGGACGCGGTCATTCTGGACGACCACAAGGTCGCGCTGCAGTTCGACGGCTCGCAGTCGCGCAACCTGCCGCTCGTCGTTGCGGCCGATTATCCGATCTTCTCCAAGCGGTATTACACCGCCTACGATTTCAAGCAATCGACCCTGACACCGCCCCTGTCCTCCGGTCCCTACAAGGTCGGAAAACATGCCGTCGGTCACTATGTCGAATATCACCAGGTCGAAAACTACTGGGCAAAGGATCTCCCGGTCAGGGTAGGGCACTGCAATTTCGCGGTTATACGGGTGGAGTTTTACCGCGAACGCCAGACGGCATTCGAAGCCTTCAAGAAGGGCGGGACGTTCTACCGCGAGGAATTCACGTCCAAGAACTGGGCAACGGAGTACAATTTTCCGGCTGTGGAAGAAGGCAAGGTCATCCGCCGCGAGTTTCCCGATGGCCGGCCGTCAGGGGCGCAGGGTTGGTTCATCAACACCCGGCTCGACAAGTTCAAGGACCCGCGCGTGCGCGAGGCTCTTGGATACGCCTTCGATTTCGAATGGTCGAACCAGAACCTGTTCTACGGGCTTTATACGAGAACCCAGTCCTTCTTCGAAAACTCCGACATGAAGGCCGAGGGGATGCCCTCGGCCGCGGAACTTGCTTTGCTGGAGCCCTTCCGGGACCAGTTGCCGGAGGCTGTGTTCGGCGAAGCGGTGATGCAGCCCGTCAGCGATGGATCCGGCAATGACCGCAAGCTGCTGAAACGGGCGAGCGAACTTCTGGCCGAAGCCGGGTTTACCCGGAAGGGGACCGACCTGATCGGCCCGGACGGAAATCAGCTGACGATCGAGTTCCTGAACAACACCGCCGCCTACGAACGGATCGTCAATCCGATGATCAAGAACCTGGAACGGCTCGGCATCAAGGCGAGCCTGCGGATCGTGGACCCGGCGCAATATGAGGCCAGGCTCAACGACTACGACTTTGATATCGCCAGCCGCAGGCTCAGCCTTTCGCCGACACTGTCGGACACCATTCGCGAGATGTGGGGCTCCAAGGCGGCGACAATTCCGGGCACCTACAACACATCCGGCATATCCAGCCCGGTTGTCGATGCGCTGATCGACAAGGCCATCGCGGCGACAACGCGCGATGAGATGACCAACGCGGCGCGGGCCCTCGACCGCGTGTTGCGGGCCGGTCATTACTGGATCCCGCAATGGTTCAAGAACGTCCACACTGTTGCCATGTGGGATGTCTACGGCTTTCCCGAAGAAACTCCGCGCTACTTCTTCCCGGTTGAAGAACTGTGGTGGATAGACAAGGAAAAGGCGGAAAAACTCGGCAAAGCCGGGTAATATTTCCAGCGAAACCTCGGGCCCGCTCCAGAAGGCCAAGACAAAAGGGACTGCACACACTCCATGGGCGCCTACATCCTCCGCCGCTTGCTGCTGATGATACCGACGCTGGTCGGGATCATGGCAATCAACTTCGTCATCATCCAGTTTGCGCCAGGTGGTCCGGTCGAGCGGGTTATTGCCCAGTTGCAGGGAACGGACGTTTCGGCGACATCACGCATCAGCGGTGGTGGCAGCGACATGCTGGGGGGCGGCAACGACGCCTCCGGTGGCAGTGGTGGCGCAACTGCAGACTCGGCCAGTTCGAAATATCGCGGTGCCCAGGGGCTTGACCCGGAATTCATCAAGGAACTGGAAGCGCAGTTCGGTTTCGACAAGCCGCCGCTGGAACGCTTCCTGAAGATGCTGGGCGACTATGCCCGCTTCGATTTCGGCGAAAGCTATTTCCGCGACATCAAGATCATCGATCTGATTGCCGAAAAACTGCCGGTTTCAATCTCGCTCGGCCTCTGGATGACGCTGATATCCTATGCGGTGTCGATACCGCTCGGGATCCGCAAGGCCGTTTCCGACGGTTCGCGGTTCGACGTCTGGACCTCCGGTGTCATCGTCGTGGCTTACGCCATACCGGGCTTTCTCTTTGCGGTTCTCTTGATCGTGCTTTTCGCCGGCGGGTCCTTCTGGGATATCTTTCCCTTGCGGGGGCTGGTGTCTGACAATTGGGAACAGCTCTCGTGGCCTGCCCGGATCGCCGACTATTTCTGGCACCTTGCCCTGCCCTTGACGGCCATGGCTCTGTCGGCCTTTGCCACCACCACCTTGCTGACCAAGAACTCGTTCCTGGATGAAATTCGCAAGCAATACGTGATCACCGCAAGGGCAAAGGGACTGACGGAAAGCCAGGTGCTTTACGGACATGTGTTCCGCAACGCCATGCTGATCGTGGTGGCCGGTTTCCCGGGGGCCTTCATCTCGTCCTTCTTTGCCGGCTCGCTCCTCATCGAGACGATCTTCTCGCTCGATGGTCTGGGATTGCTCAGTTTTGAATCGGTGATCAACCGCGACTATGCGGTTGTTTTCGCAACCCTCTACATCTTCTCGCTCATGGGCCTTCTGGTGAACCTCATTTCCGACCTGACCTACACCTGGATCGATCCGCGGATCGACTTCGAAAGCAGGGAGGTCTGATCGATGGCGACCGATTCAGACAGTGATGCAGGAAGTGCAAAATACGAGACCGGCAGTGGCGGACATGAGGCTGGCGGATATGAAGCCGAAAGCCGCGAGCGGTCCAGGGCGGCCTACTTCGAGGCAGCTGTAACGGATGATCGCGAAGCGTTTGTCGTCCCGGCAAAGGGTTCCAAGGCACGCCTCTCGCCGATAAACCAGCGGCGACTGGTGAACTTCAAGGCCAACAGGCGCGGATATTGGTCGCTTTGGATCTTCCTGGTGCTGTTCGTCATGGCCATGCTGGCAGAATTCCTGACCAACGACCGGCCGATCCTTGTTTCCTACAACGGCGAATTGCTGGCGCCGGTCTTCGTCGATTACCCGGAAGAAAAGTTCGGCGGCTTCCTGGCGGTGACCGACTACCGCGATCCGTTCATCCAGGAAGAGATCAGCGCCAACGGCTGGATGCTGTGGCCGCCGGTGCGTTATTCCTACCGATCGGTCAACAATGACATTCCGGTCCCGGCACCTGCACCTCCCTCCTGGACGATGGACAAGGAAAAGCGTTGCTCGCGCTATCCGCTTGGCGCGGAAGACCCCAATTGCGTCATGGGCAACTGGAACTGGCTCGGTACGGACGACCAGGGCCGGGATGTGCTTGCGCGTCTCGTCTACGGCTTCCGGATTTCCGTGCTGTTCGGCCTGGCGCTGACGCTGGCATCCTCCGTCATCGGCATCGCGGCAGGGGCCGTGCAGGGCTATTATGGCGGCTGGACCGATCTCCTGTTCCAGCGTTTCATCGAGATCTGGACAGCGGTGCCGACGCTTTACCTCATCCTGATCGTGTCGTCGTTTCTGGTGCCCGGCTTCTGGACGCTTTTCACCATTCTGCTGGCATTTTCCTGGGTGGCGCTTGTGGGTGTCGTGCGCGCGGAATTCCTGCGCGGCCGGAACTTGGAATACATATCCGCAGCCCGGGCACTCGGCGTTTCCAATCCGGTGATCATGTGGCGGCACCTGCTTCCCAACGCCATGGTGGCGACGCTTACCTTCATGCCGTTCATTCTCAACGGTTCGATTTCCACCCTGACGGCGCTGGATTTCCTTGGCTTCGGCCTGCCGCCAGGGTCGGCATCACTTGGCGAACTGCTGGCGCAGGGCAAGAACAACCTTCAGGCGCCCTGGCTCGGGATCACCGGCTTCATGGTCATTTCACTGATGTTGAGCCTGTTGATCTTTATCGGCGAGGCAGTGCGTGATGCGTTCGACCCGCGCAAGAGTCTGGGGTGAGGAACACAAGATGACAAAAGAAACGCTCCTCTCCGTAGAAGACCTGTCCGTCGCCTTTTCCCAAGGCGGCAGCAAGAACCTTGCCGTCGACCGGATCACCTTCGACATCAAGAAAGGCGAGACCGTCGCACTGGTGGGGGAAAGCGGCTCGGGTAAGTCCGTAACCGCTCAGTCGGTCCTGCGGCTTCTGCCTTATCCCGCAGCCTCGCACCCCTCCGGCAGGATCCTGATGAATGGTCAGGATCTTCTGGCGGTTGAGGAAGCCGAACTGCGCAAGGTGCGCGGCAACGGCATCTCGATGATTTTCCAGGAACCGATGACCTCGCTCAATCCGCTGCACTCGGTGGAAAAGCAGGTTTCGGAAATTCTGAAGATCCACCGGGGCATGAGCGATACAAAGGCACGTGAGCGCGTGCTGGAACTGCTCAACCAGGTGGGCATCCGCGATCCTGAAAAACGTCTCAACTCCTATCCCCACCAGCTTTCCGGCGGCCAGCGCCAGCGCGTGATGATTGCCATGTCGCTGGCCAACGAACCGGATCTGCTGATCGCCGACGAACCGACCACGGCGCTCGACGTCACGGTTCAGGCGCAGATACTGGAGTTGCTGAAGGACCTTCAGCGTCGCCACGGCATGGCAATGCTGTTCATTACCCACGATCTCGGGATCGTGCGCAAGTTCGCCGACCGGGTCTGCGTGATGACCAAGGGCAAGATCGTCGAGCAGGGACCGGTTGCCGATATCTTCGACCGGCCGCAGCACGCCTACACCAAGCACCTTCTCACTGCGGAGCCCAAGGGCGAACCACCGGCGACGGACAAGAGCAAGCCGATTGTCGTTCAGGCAGACGATCTGAAGGTGTGGTTTCCGGTCAAGCGGGGCTTCCTGCGCAAGACCGTCGACCACATCAAGGCGGTGGACGGAATCGATGTGGAAGTGCGGCAGGGCCAGACGCTCGGGATCGTCGGCGAAAGCGGATCGGGCAAGACAACACTCGGGCTTGCGATCCTGCGCATGATTTCCTCCACCGGGCGGATTGCCTTCAACGGTGCCGAAATCCAGAAGAATTCCTGGAAGGAAATGCGCCCGCTGCGCCGGGACATGCAGATCGTGTTTCAGGATCCCTTTGGTGCGCTGAGTCCGCGCATGTCGGTGGCTGAAATCGTCGGTGAGGGCCTGCAGGTGCATTTCCCCGGTATTTCGGCCGATGAGCGCGACCGCAAGGTCGCCAAGGCCCTAGAGGAAGTCGGGCTCGATGCGTCCACCCGGCATCGCTATCCGCATGAATTCTCAGGCGGCCAGCGTCAGCGCATCTCCATCGCACGGGCCATGGTTCTTGAGCCGAAGTTCGTCATGCTGGACGAGCCGACTTCAGCCCTCGACATGAGTGTCCAGGCCCAGGTGGTCGATCTGTTGCGAGATCTGCAGAAGGCGCACGGTCTTGCCTATCTGTTCATTTCCCACGACCTGAAGGTTGTCCGCGCCCTGGCCAACGAGGTTATCGTCATGCGGCAGGGCAAGGTGGTGGAACAGGGCGCCTCCGAACAGATCTTCGATGCGCCCCGGACTGATTACACCAAGGCCCTGATGGCTGCCGCCTTCCGCCTGGAAGCCGCACCGGAAGGTGTGGTGAGCGCGTAATCCTGTTGGACCGGGCAGGGCACATGCGCTGCCTCGTCCAAAGGTGTGCCGTCTGCCGGTCTCGACGGACGGACAGTGCACTCGCTTGAGCCGTTATTCTTCAGTAGCGGCGCGGGCGTCCGTACAGCGCGGCAGGCCACCATCGACGCCGTTCTTGCCTTCGGCCATCTGTTCTTCAAGATCGACGTCGCGCAGCAGTGGTATGTAGCCGCCCAGCTCATCCGCTTTCAGATAGGTGCTGACGAGGATACGCGCGGGCCGGTGCTCGAAAGCAAGGCAGCCGTCGACGCCGACTTCCATATTGCCTTCGATCTTGTCCCGTTCCGCCTTGTCCATTGTCAGAAGGTACGTCTGAAAGGCCTTGAAGGCAGGGATCCTGTCGCCCGGTAGCCGGTAGATCACAATCCGCCGGCCTTCCTGCAGTTCGGCGCTCAGCTCCGCCCGCTCGGCTTTGGACGATACGCGGACGAAAGCAAGTTTCTCCTCCATAACCAGCTTGCCGGTCTTCTTGTCCTTCACCGTCAGCATCATGCGTGCTCCGCCTTCCGGGATACGGATGCTGGCCGGATATCTGACGGCAACCCGCAAGCCTGCCGGGTTGGTTTTCAGAATGTCGAAGTTTGCCAGTTTGACCATGGTGGCAACTGGAACATGACTGCATGCAGCCAAAAGAAACAGGGGCAGGCAAAGCATAACCGCAAGCAGCGAGCGGCTTGAAAAGGGGGGCGACATGGGAAGTGCGTTTCGATCCGAAGACAGGAGAGTGTGATTGTCCATCGCAGGGGCGGGCAAGGTCTGGGGAGACCGTGCCCGCTTCCCCGGTCATGAACAGGGCGGGATCGAGCTCTCAAGGTCGTTGCGGCTTGAAGCCTGCGTGTTTCGCAGGTCGAAATTCTCCGCCAGAGCCACGAAGGTCTCCAGTTCCGATGTCTTAAGATAAGTCGAAATCAGCATTTCGCCAGTGTCGGCCGCATCGAGCTTGCAGCCGGTGACGTCGATCGACAGGGATCCGCCAATCGATTGCTGACGAGACTGGGGCATGGCCAGATACTTGGCCTGCAGTGCTCGCAATTCAGCCACCTGTTTTGCCGGGATCCGATACACAGTCACCACGTTTTCCGGTGCCTCCGCACGCACTTCAGCTGCCTGTTCGCCGGTTGTGGTCCTTTGCAGCTCGATCCGCTTTTCCTGGACAACGCGCCCGGTTTCCTTGTCGGACAGGACAACATGAACCGTTGCGGCTCCATCCGGAACCTTCATTCTGTCGGGATGACGGACCGCGAGCCGGAAGAAGTCCGGGTCGGTCGTGGCGGGATTGAACCGGTCGAGTGGGTCCGCAAAGGACGATGCGGTGCCAAAGGCCGTCAGAAAAAGAGCAATAAGAAGGGTTCTCGCGCGCACCCGAGGGTTCGCGCCGCAAGACGACAAAACAGACATGTGGAGTGGCTCCAATTTAAGTTGCAGCGATTAATTATCGTAAAACGATAAAAAATAAAAGCAGAATATATATGCCGCGCACACGGCATCAGGCCTTTGGCTGGTCGTAACCAAAGGGGAAACTGGGAATTCCAGCTGAAAACTTTGTGTTTTGAATGTCCTGCAGGCGGTGACCGGCCGTGTCAGCGTTCCGGCATCGACCAGTCGTCCGGCTGTTTCTTGCGTTCGCGCAGCCTGAGGGCAAGACCGATTGAAACGCCAACGCCGATGGCGACGGTCAGATCGATCAGGACCGTCAGGATCAGCGTGGTCAATAGCAACATGCGGTCGGCCATCGGGGCGCTCAGATAGGACTTCCACTTGTGCGGTTCGCTCATGCTCCAGGCTGTGAGAACCAGCAAGGCCGCCATGGCGGGCAAGGCAAGGTATCCGGCCAGGGGGGCGGCAACCAGCATGATCAGCAATATGGCAAGCGCATGCACCAGCCCGGATACCGGCGTCTTGCCACCGGCACGGACGTTTGTGGCCGTGCGGGCAATGGCACCGGTGGCCGGAAGGCCGCCAAAAAGGGCAGACGCGATATTGGCGGTTCCCTGTGCCAGCATCTCGGCGTTGGGGCGGTGGCTTCCTTCGATCATCCTGTCAGCCACCATCGCGGACAGAAGTGATTCCACGCCGGCAAGGAACGCGATCACGATGGCGGAGGGAAACAGCTCCACGACCCGCTCGACAGTGACGCTCGGCAGCGCCGGAAGTGGCAGCGTGTTGGGCAGGGCACCGAAGCGCGAGGCTATGGTCTCTACCGGCAGGGTGGCCAGAACGACAGCCAGCGAGGCCAGTGAGACGGCAACGATCAGCCCCGGAAAGGCCGGAGCCATCCGGCGCAGAGTGACGATCATTACCAGCGTGACCAGGGCAAGTCCGCTGGCCGCCAGCGAAGCAGTGTCACGTGCCTCCCAGAGAACGGGAAGTTTTTCCAGAAAGTCCGCCGGTACCTCGGAGATCTGAAGGCCAAAGAAATCCTTGATCTGGCTGGAGGCGATGATGATCGCGATGCCGATGGTGAACCCGTTGACCACGGCTTCCGGCACATAGCGGATCAGCCTGCCGATCCGGAAATACCCGCCGATCAATAGCAGTATGCCTGCCATGAAGGTTGCCAGCACCAGCCCGTCGTACCCGTGATCGGCAATGACGCCGTAAACCACCACGATGAAAGCGCCGGTTGGCCCGCCAATCTGCACCCGGCTGCCGCCAAGTAGGGAGATGAAGAACCCGCCGACAATCGCCGTCACCAGCCCTTTCGCAGGATCGGCCCCCGAAGCAATGGCGATCGCCAGGCTGAGCGGCAAGGCAACCATGGCAACGGTGATCCCGGCGACGAGGTCGGCACGGAAGAGCGGCAGGGAATAATCCTGCAATGTGGTAACGATCTTGGGGAGCCGCATGAAGGCACCGGAGAAGCAGTAAGGAAGGATGTGGACACAGTCTTCCGCACTGCACGCCCAAAATCAACTGTTTGTTGAAACGGGCATCCCGCGGCGCTTGGTCACGGCGTAGGTCTCCCGCAAAGGACTGAGTTAACGGGGGTTTTTAAATACAGCCCTTAAGGGTGCGGCGCGTGTGTTCTAGCAGACCCAGCACGTTCCAAAAAAGCCGTTCTTCTTCTGGTCCTTGTCAATCGACCGGCGGGTCTTGGAGATAAAAACTTCGATCCAGTAATAGTTATTCAATTGGCAATGTTTTTTCAAAAACAACTCCGTTTTGCTCAGTTACTTTTTTAATTTGTTCATGTTTCTCAGCTCCTATCTCTATTTGCGAAGAAATCGTGCAGTACCAGCTAATTTCATGTTTTTTGTATGAGAATGCTGATTTCAATAGATTGGCAGATTCAGAAATATTATTTTTGCTTAGTTCGACAAGCGATTTATTAAAAAAATATAATGCTTTCAAGTGATTGTTATTCTTCCACCAAAGACCAGAGTTCAATAGTTTTTTCGAGAGTCTTTCGTTTCCTTGTAGGCCCTCTATCAGTCCCCAGTTTAGCAAGGCCGTTGGCTCCGCACCTCTTTGCGCTATTTCGGCTTTGAGCAAATCTGAAGCTAATTGAACTTCATCTATCATTGTCAATATGAAGGCGGTGCTAGTTCTATTAGGGGAAGCTGGTGTAACCCTTCTGAAGAAAGGAGTCTTCCTAAGCGCGAGCAAAGAAAGTGAAGCAAATATTATAGCAAATATTGAACTGATGATGGGAAATAAATTTTCATATTCTATGTTCCGAAAGTTTGTTTCAGAGGAGTACTCATGTCCAATGGAGTTTGAACTAACTAACGATATTTTTGGGTTCTCAACAGTTGTGCCGCTGGCAACCAAAGATAAATAAAATTTGTCATCGGGTCTAAGCTGTTTTGCGGTTACTGTTATAGAATTCGTATTAACTTCTGTTGAGATTTCAGAAACTAGGTAGTCTTGAGCTGAAATAGAGTGTCTTTCAATTTTTGCGCCGTCTCCGTATCTGAGGGTGAATACAACATCCTTTGATACTTCGCCTCCTGTGTTGAGTACAGAAATATTTGCGATCGCAAATGAAGTATCATCAACACTAATACTGGATTCTTCAAGAACTCGGTAGTTTATATCTTCAGGCGCGCTCTCCAAAAGTATTTTTGATGCATAAACTGCAGCAAATGTTCCGGCGATTGTTATTACGAGCGTGATTATTCCACCGACAATTATTCTAACAGTGTTCATAGTATTGCCTTCCGAAAAGGTCTTAATTATCCGACCCAGCAAGTCGCGAAGAAGCCGTTCTTCTCCTGGTCCTTGCCGATGGAACGACGGGTCTTGAAGCCGATCAGGCCATCGGCGCCGCCAACGTCATGCCCCAGTCCCTCAAGCCTCTGCTGAAGGTTCCGTACCGCGCCTCTGGTTGTTTCCTTCATCGGTTTCCAGTCGCCGACAAAACCGCTGTTGTTGCCATACCTGTCCGCCAGGTGACCGACGAAGAGCGCATAGGTGTCGCTCTCGTTGTAGTCCTTGATGACGTAGAAGTTTTCCGTGGCAATGAAGGCTGGGCCGTAGCGGCCGGCAGGCAGCAGGATGTTCCCCGGCCGGTTGACCTCGTTGGCCGGAAAAGGCTTGCCGCTGACGCGCTTGACGCCTTCACGCACGAAGTCGGAAATCTTCTGGCGGTTGTCCGGACCTTCCCGCGTACATGAGACGTTGTCGGGAAGATGGACTTCATATCCCCAGTCGCGGTCAGCTACCCAGCCATGTGCCGAGAGATAATGGGCAATGGAGGCCATCGTGTCGATGTCGGAGGTCCAGATGTTGCGCTTGCCGTCACCGTCGAAATCGACCGCATACTTCCAGAAGGAAGACGGCAGGAACTGTGGTTGACCCATGGCGCCTCCCCAGGAACTTTTCATGCCCTGCCTGGATACATCGCCATTTTGCAGGATCTTCAATCCGGCGATCAATTCGCCTTTGAAGAAGTCCGGCCTCTGGCCCATGAAGGCCTGCGTCGCCAGTACGCGGATCGCGTCATAGGGGATCTTGGCCCCGCCATAGCCCGATTCCCTTGCCCAGATGGCCAGGATGATCCGGCTGGGCACACCGTATTTCGCTTCGATCCGCGACAGCACGGCCGCGTGTTTCTGCATCAGCGATCGCCCGCGTGGCACCAGGGCGTTGAATTGGCTGTCCCGGAAGTAGCGGCTTGGGGAACCGAACTCGGCCTGAAAGTTGATCTTGGGCGGCGTGCCCTTGCCGCCCGGCCCGACCAGCCCCGGCAGGGAGGTGTCGGGTGTCAGACCTTTCAGTTCCCGGTCGAGAGTTGCCTGGGAGATGCCTTGCTGGCGCGCCGCCGGAGCAACTTCTGAAGACAGGAACTGCCGGAATTGGGCATCATACTGGCCCGCGTTGGCGGGCAGGAATGTAACGGCGAGGCAGCTCAGGGTCGCAAGAACAAGCTTCGGCAAACGGCAGATCACATCGGGCTCCCGGATCACGACAGGTCGGGGCAGCCTAACATGTTCCGGGTCTTCGTCCGACCGTGCTTAAAGCTCTGTCCAAGCCAAATTGCGCCCGGCCTGGCTCATCAGCCAGGATTTCTCGAAGCGGTACCAGCTGCCGCCGCGTCTCTGGTCATGATGGCGGGAAATCGGTGCGGCCATCAGATGGCACATCAGCAAGGTGCCGACGGCGCCATGACCGACGAAAAGGACCGGGTCTTCCTCGGGAATGTGGCGCAGGGCGCTTTTGACACCATTGACGATCCGGTCCTGGGCGTCGATCGCACGTTCCCAGCCGCGAACGGAATGATGGGGATCGGCAAAGAAAAGATCTGCGGTCTGCTCGAACTCTTCTGGTGGCAGAAAGCCGGTCGCACTCCGGTCGTTCTCGTGCAGGAACGGAAGCGACCGCTGAAAGACGCGGAGGCGGCCGGAGAAGACCTGCGCGGTATCAAGCGCCTTCTTTTCGGCACTGGAGATTACCTGTCGGATGTCCTTGGCAAACGGCAGGACGGTGGCTTTCGCCGCACGCTCCCGGCCCGTATCCGACAGGCCCCACTCGGGAACGGGAACGTCCGGATCGATCAGGACTTCCGGATGGGTCAGGTACGCGCACCAGGTCATCAGAGCGTTCCGTCGAGCCAGCCCTTGATCAGTTCAAAGGCGATGGAAATCGAAGGTGGTATCTTGTGGCCCTCGGGATGCGTATCGGCCAGCATTTGCCGCACTTCGTCCCGGTCGCACCACTTGCAGGCTTCAAGCTCGTCGTCCTCGATGGCGATGTCGAAGGAGGTTGCCTTGCCGATACAGCCGAGCATCAGGTTCGCCGGAAACGGCCAGGGCTGGTTGGCAATCAGACGAACGTCGCCAACAATGATCCCGCTTTCCTCCAGCGTTTCGCGCCGCACGGCCTGTTCGATTGTTTCTCCCGGTTCCATGAAACCGGCGAGGGTGGTGTAAATGCCCTCCGGAAGTCGGGCCGGGCGGCCCAGCAGGGCCTTGTCTCCGCTCTCGTCGGTAATCAGCATGATCACACAGGGGTCTGTGCGCGGAAAATGCTGGCCGCCACAGGACGGGCAATCACGACGGTATCCGGCTTCGGACAGATGGCTTTTCTCGCCGCAGCGCGAGCAGAACTGATGCGTGCGATGCCAGTGGATCAGGGCGCGGGCCTGGGCAAGTGCGCCCATGTCCTGCGGTGCAAATGCGTTCTGCAGGGCAAGGGTGCGCAAGTCGATAAGCTGAAGGTCCGTGCGATCCGCAAGGTCTTCGTCTGTCGCGGGCAAGGCCGTTGCGAACAGGGCTTCGCCGTTTTCCGGGCGCAGTCCCAGGAAAATCATCTCCTCCCGCACGGCTCCGAGCGAAAGCGCGACCTCCAGACGATGCCCGGCGGCAAGGTTTTCGCCCGCGGCAAAGACCAATGTCCGGTCCGTTGAAAGCACGATGCGCGTATCGGGCTTTTCCAGAAGACTTGCCAGATAGGCGGTATCGCCACGCCGTGTCGATTGCCGGTCAAGGGTGTTGCCGAGGAAACTCATTTCCATGGCCAGGGAACCGGCGGGGTTGGCGTTCATGTCAAAGTCCTTGGAAGAGAAAGGGGCGGGAGGTCAATAGGTGCTGGTTCTTCACGTAGTGCATTTTCCAGTTCGGAGAAACCGCTTCCTGCCGGTGCCGCCGATCACATCTGAATGCAGATTGAAACAGGTACGAGGCAGGATGTTGGACCGGTCCGGCAATCAGTCGTCGTCACCGGCAAGGGTATCCCGCAACTTCTCGATCAGGGTTTCTACCCTGTCGTGGGAATACTCCTGCGCCGGAACCGCACCCCAGACCGGCCCGGGCCAGGCCGGATCGTCCCGGTAACGGGCGATCACATGGACATGCAGTTGGGACACCTGATTGCCGAGAGCGCCGACATTCAGCTTCTCGCAGTCGGTCACTTCGCGCAGCACCCGGCTGGCCAGGGCGATTTCTCGCATCAACTGCATCTGGTCGGCCTCCTCCAGATCGATGATCTCGACGAGGTCCGACTGGCGCGGAATGAGCAGCAGCCAGGGATAGTTGGCATCTTTCAGCAGACGGACGGTGCACAGCGTCAGATCGCTGACGAAGTAGCTGTCGCCTTCGAGACGGGCATTGAGGGCAAAGGATGACATGAAACACTCCGGGCAGAATTTCCCGAAGGCTACACGCTTCGTGGCGGGTTTGGGAGTGTGATTTCCCGGCGAACAAAAAACCGTGTTGCCCTCTTGCCAAACCCCATCCTTCTTCTGATATAAGGCCCTCGGGAGGTTGGTGGTGGACGAGCCACTCGCCAACCGGGTCAGGTCCGGAAGGAAGCAGCCCTAACGAGCCTCGGCACGGGTCGCCGTGCCAGCCTCCCACCCTATCCAAAGCATCAGCTTTACCAAAAAGCACCGCCGGTTCTCCGCGGTGCTTTTTTGTTTTTCGGGCTCGAGCTCTCCGCATCTCAAATCGACAAGTTGACTTATCTGGTACATTGGTACCATGATAACAAGATGGAAAAATCAGTTGAGCGCGTTCAAACCGGTGTGCGCCTGGAAAAACGGTTGCTGAAGGTCCTGAAAGGGCTCGCCGAACATCTGGACATCAGTCTTGGCGACCTGATCGAGGGCATGGCGCTGCATGCTTTTGAGAACAAGCCGCCGTTTTCGAAGGAGACGCAGGACAAGATCCGGCAACTCAAGAGCGTTTACGACCTCGATCTGAGCGCGGCCGACAGCCACAAACTGAAGGATGAAACAAATGCCGGAGCTTAGGGATTACGCGCAGCTTTCCGATCGCTTCGAAGCTCGCCAGCTGGATGCAAAAGGCTTCAGCCATGTGGACCATATCGGCGTTGCCTGCCAGATGCTGCAGAAGTACGAGTTTCTGGAAGCGGCTTGCCGATATGGCAACGCCTTGCGTGGCCTCGCCTCCAGAGCAGGCGTGCCGGAGAAGTACAACACCACCATCACCCTGGCCTTCCTGGGCATCCTGTCGGAGCGGATGGCCGAGACGCCGCATGAAACCTTCGGCGAATTTCTTGCCAAGAACCCGGATCTCAGCTCAAGGGCGTTGATGGCAACGTGGTATTCGGACGCGCGGCTTGGGTCGCCAGGCGCAAGGCAACGGTTTTTGTTGCCGGACAGATATCAGGGCTGAGGAAATCGGATAACTACCGCGGTTTCCTGCTCAGGCGCTTGGCGTTTGCGCGGACACGCTTCGCATAGGGCCGCGTGCCCTTTGCCGCGATTGATTGCCCACCCAGCCAGTACCGCTGAAACGACGTCATTCCATCACGTAGCAGCGCCCTGTTCATGGCAAGCGCGCTTTCCGTCGCAGCTGCAGCCTTTTCACTTATCATCCGATGAAGCTCCGGATTGGTCCAGGCCGTGCCCGCCGCAAGGTTTGCGGTCCAGTTCTGGCAGCGCAGGGCGATGACGACAGGCGCCTGGAACCAGAGGCTGAACAGGTCGTACGAGAGTTTTCCAGACATATCGTCTCCCTGATGAAAACCGGCTGAAAATAACGGCCGGCAGTTACTCAATGCGTGGCTTGGGCAAAGGGTTCCCTGAAGGTATTGCGGCCCGGGGCAGTCCGACGCACAAAAACTTTCAAAAGCCCGTCCCACTTTCCGAAAAAATGGTTATGGTGCGGCTCATGGACGAGACAGGCTTTTCCGAAAGTGACGGCGGGCAGACGCCGGGGTTGATGGCGGATCAGGGCGCGGTGAAACCGGCGACCGACGATGGTGCTTACCGCGTTCTTGCGCGCAAGTACCGGCCGAAGACGTTTGAGGATCTGGTCGGCCAGGAGCCGATGGTGCAGACGCTGGAAAATGCGTTTGAAACCGGGCGGATTGCGCAGGCCTGGATGCTGACCGGGGTGCGCGGTGTCGGCAAGACCACCACCGCCCGCATCCTCGCGCGGGGCCTCAATTACGAAGTGCCGGGCGTTGCCGACAAGCCGACGGTGAAACTCACGCAGGAAGGCACGCACTGCAAGGCCATCATGGAAGGCCGCCATGTCGACGTCATCGAGATGGACGCCGCCTCCCACACCGGCATCAACGATATTCGCGAGATCATCGATGCGGCCCGCTACCGCCCGGCAACGGCGCGCTACAAGGTCTACATCATCGACGAAGTGCACATGCTTTCGAACGCCGCCTTCAACGGTCTGCTGAAGACCCTTGAAGAGCCGCCGGAGCACGTGAAGTTCATCTTCGCGACGACGGAGATCCGCAAGGTGCCGATCACGGTCCTGTCGCGCTGCCAGCGTTTCGACCTGCGCCGGATCGAACAATCCAAGCTGATCGGTCTGCTGCGCCGGATCTCCGATGCCGAGGGCATCCAGATTTCCGACGAAGCCCTGATGCTGATTGCCCGTGCGGGGGAGGGGTCGGCGCGCGATTCCCTGTCCCTGCTCGATCAGGCCATGGCCCATGGCGCCGGCGCCATCGAGGCGGAAGACCTGCGCCAGATGCTGGGTCTTGCGGACCGTGCCCGGGTGATTGACCTCTTCGGCCACATCATGGCCGGCCGGATCGAGGACGCCCTGGGCGAACTGCAGGCGCAATATGAGGTCGGTGCGGATCCGGCCATCGTGCTGACGGACCTGGCGGATTTCACGCATCTTGTCACGCGCATGAAGGTTGCGCCGAAATCGGCTGACGAAGCGTCGGTGACCGAAGCTGAACGGGCGCGCGGCCGGGAGTTTGCAGAGCAGATTTCCGTTCGGCTTCTGTCCCGCGCCTGGCAGATCCTCTTGAAGGGTGTTCAGGAAGTTCAGGCCGCGTCCAAGCCACTGGCCGCTGCGGACATGGTGTTGGTGCGCCTTGCCTATGCCGCGGACCTGCCGGATCCGGGCGACCTGATGGCACAGATCAAGAATGGCCAGAACCCGTTTGGCGGTGCGGCACCATCTGGTGGTGGCGGAGCACCTGCCGGTGGTGGCGGTGGTACATCCGCCATGGCTGTCGGCATGAACTACGCGCCCGGCAGTTCGGGCAGTGGCCCGACCATGCAGGCAAGCGCCCGTCCTCAGCTCTCGGCCATCCAGGGCGGCAGGCCCGCGCCTCAGGGAGTGCCGCAAGCCGCGCCCGAACCGCAGGCTCAGCCGGCCTATAATCTCAAGAGCCTCTACGATTGCGCCGCCCTTGCCTCCGAGAAGGGCGACATTCCGTTCAAGGTCAAGATCCAGCGACTGATGCGTCTGGTGAAATTCGAACCCGGCAAGATCGAGATCCAGCCGACGGACGACGCCCCGGCCGATATCGCCGGCGAGTTCGGCCGCAAACTGACCGAATGGACCGGACAGCGCTGGTTTGTCGTGGTTTCCCGCACTCAGGGACGCCCGACCATCCACGAGGAGCAGGAGGCCAACCAGCAGCAACTCCTGTCCGACGCGAAGTCGCACCCAACCGTTGCTGCCCTGCTGGCGCAGTTCCCGGGTGCCCGTGTTGTCGACGTGAAGGTTCAGGTCACCGAAGAAGACGACGCTGCTCTGGCTGACCCGATGGTCAGCGATCCGCTCCTGAGCGAAGCGCTCGGGGATGACGAAGACGATTGATCCGCGCTTCTTGTTCTTCTAAATGCAGTTCCCAGATAGGTAAGGTCGCGGAAATCCGCGCCATGTGAGGGTTTGGAAGGAGTCGTTCCATGGATTTCCTCAAGATGATGAAACAGGCCAAGCAAATGCAGGAGCAGATGGGCTCGCTGCAGGAGCAGATCGTTGAGATAGAGGCCGAAGGCTCGGCTGGTGGCGGCCTGGTCACCGTGCGTCTCAACGGCAAGAGCGATCTGAAGTCGCTGTCGATCGATCCGTCTCTTCTGAAGGAAGAGGAAAAGGAGATCCTCGAGGATCTGCTGATTGCCGCCCACACCGAAGCCCGTGCCAAGGTCGAGCAGGCAATTCAGGAAAAGACCCAGGAACTGATGGGTGGTCTGGGCCTGCCCGCCGGCATGAAACTGCCGTTCTGATACCAACTGAAGTGCGTGGCGGCCGTAAGGGCTTCGCGCCATGCCTCGTAAGCCGGCCTCTTGGTTGCTTCCTGGAAATCAGTGGAGCGATCCGGCCGGTTTGACGCGGCAGGTCTTTCAGGTGGTCGTCAACGCGCGCTGAAGAGAAAACCATGGCACAGAAAAGTGTGGCAGGACCGGAAATCGAACGGCTGATCCAGCTCCTGGCGAAATTGCCGGGGCTTGGCCCGCGTTCGGCGCGCCGTGCCGCGCTGCATCTGATCAAGAAAAAGGATCAGCTGCTGGTGCCGCTGGCGGACGCCATGGGCATTGCTGTTCGGGAAATCGGCATCTGCTCGACTTGTGGCACTGTCGATACGTCCGATCCCTGCACCATCTGTTCAGATCCGAAACGCGACCAGAGTGTTCTGGTGGTGGTCGAGGATGTTGCCGATCTGTGGGCGCTGGAACGTGCCGGCGCGGTCAATGCCCGGTATCACGTCCTGGGCGGTACCCTGTCGCCTCTCGACGGCATCGGCCCGGAGGATCTCAATCTCGCCTCGCTGATCGACCGTTGCGGGTCGGAAGGCTTTTCGGAAGTCATTCTGGCGATCAACGCCACCGTCGAGGGGCAGACAACGGCCCACTACATCATGGACCAGCTGTCCCATCTTGAGGTCAATGTCACCCGCCTCGCCCATGGGGTGCCCGTCGGCGGCGAACTGGACTATCTGGACGAAGGCACGCTGGCGCAGGCGCTGCGCGCTCGGACGCGGTTCTAGAAACACGCTGGAAACCAGGCACCTGGCACACTGCCGAAACCGACAGCCTCACTTCTCATACAAAAACGCGGCGCAAAACAGATCGCCGGGAAACCGGAAGATCTCCCGGCTTGATGTAAAACCAGCTGTCTCGCCCATCGCCAACCAGTCTTCCGGGGTCTCGGGAAAGTCGTGCGTGCTGATGTGCTCCCAGAGGTGGTCGTATTCGGCGTCGGTAAGTGAACGAAACCGGTGGCGCAGTTCTTTCTGCCAGCGGCGTGTATAATCGGCTCGTGTTTCGCCGGGTAGGCACACAGGCTCCGCGCAGACGAAGACGCCGCCCGGCTTGAGCGCGTTGCGGATCGCTGACAGCATTTCCTGTTTTTGCGCGCGCTGAAGATGATGGATGGAATAACCACACCAGATGAAGTTGGCGCTGGCCGGACGGCTCACGATGCCTTCCACCATGTCCTCTTCGGCAAGTTCCACATCATACGGCACGTCCTTCATCACCCGGGCGGCGCATTGCAGCGCCGGGCGTGACAAGTCGAGGCCCTCGTAGGTCGCAACCTTGCTGTCCTGAAGCACCGTCTGCGCAAGACTGGCGTCGCCGCAGGCCAGATCCAGAAAAGCGAAAGGCCTGTCAAAACGTCTGCCGATCTCGTCGCGCAAGAGCTGGCCGATTTCCCGGTGGTGCATTTCGTTGGCACGCACCAGCTTGTGATAGATGTTCCACTCGAACTGGAACATTTTCAGGGCTTCGGGTGCCAGCCCCTTGGTGATGTCGGTGTCGGGGGCGAAATGAAGATGCAGCATCGTGCGGTCCGAACCTGGGGTGTAAAGTACCGGCAACGAACAACCGTTTGACAAACTCTAGTTTCAGAAGCAGGTGTTCACAACATTAAGTTTAGTTTTCGGGCAGCTATCGTCTGCGGGCTTGCACATGATCGGCGCTGCACTTATGTCGAGGCGGTCGTTCACGAGAAATTTGAAGGTGTCATGTTCCAAGCTGCTTCCCGCGCCATGTCCGAGGTGTTCGAACCGCCGTTCCGGGCAATTTTCTGGAAGATGCTTGGCTTTACACTTGGCGTGCTGGTTGTCATCTGGATCGCCCTTCAGGGCGTGATCGCGGCCTTCGTCGCGCTGCCCTATGCCTGGATGGACACGGCAATATCCGTTCTGACGGGCATTGGCGCAATATTCGTACTCGGTTTCCTGATTGCGCCTATTTCAGCGCTTTTCGCCGGCCTCTTTCAGGACGAAATCGCGGATATCGTCGACAAGAAGGACTATCCGCACGACCAGCCGGGCCGCGCACTGCCGCTGTCGCAGTCGATCGTGCAGACAATCAAGTTCACCGGCGTCGTGATTTTGGGCAACCTGTTTGCCCTGGTGCTGCTGCTTGTGCCCGGTGTCAATCTGGTCGCCTTCTTCATCGTGAACGGTTACCTGCTCGGCCGGGAATTCTTCGAATTCGCCGCCATGCGGTTTCTTCCGGCGGCCGAGGCGAAGGCATTCCGCAAGGCACGGGGCGGAACCGTTTTTCTCGGTGGTCTCATCATCGCCGGCTTGCTTGCCGTGCCGATTCTCAACCTGGTGACACCGATCTTTGCGACCATCTTCATGCTGCACCTTTTCAAGCTGCTGGCAGCGCAGCGACAGAATGTGGCGCGCGCCTGAAGATTGTCTCGCTCTTGCGGGGCGGGAGACGGCACCCTGCAATTGAGGCCGCCAGGATGGCGTGACGTCACCCGACACTTGCATATCCCATGGCAATCTGACCAAGTGCCCCTCCGAACCGGAGGAGCACATGCAGGAATTGCTGACGGAAATCGCGGAAGCCGCTGCGGCCAATCCCGACAAAGGCAATGTCGCGACCTATATTCCCGAACTGGCAGGCATCGATCCCAACCAGTTCGGCATAGCCGTCGCCCTGGCCGATGGCAGGGTATTCACAGCCGGCAATGCCGATGTGCCGTTCTCCATCCAGTCCGTCTCCAAGATTTTTGCCCTTGCTCTGGCGCTCGGCCGGGTCGGAGATCAGCTCTGGTACAGGGTTGGGCGCGAACCCTCCGGGCTGTCCTTCGATTCGATCCTGCTTCTGGAGCGGGAAGACGGCATTCCCCGCAATCCGTTCATCAATGCCGGGGCGCTGGTGACGACGGATACCTATCTGGCCGGATCAACGCCACGGGAAGCTCTGGGCGAACTGCTGCGCTTTATTCGCGCCGCCTGCGACGACGACAGCATCCACATGAACGAGAAGGTCGCGAAGTCGGAACTCGCCACCGGACACCGCAATTTCTCCCTTGCCCATTATCTGGCGTCCTACGGCAATCTGCGGGCTTCCGTCGACAAGGTGCTTGGCACCTACTGCCATCAATGCGCCATTGAGATGTCCTGCCGGCAGCTTGCGCTTGCCGGCCGCTTTCTGGTGGATGCGCCCCGGATGCCGGGCCTTGTTTCGATCGAGCGCCGGAGGCGGATCAATGCCCTCATGATGACTTGTGGCCATTACGACGGTTCGGGCGATTTCGCCTTTCGTGTCGGCATGCCGGGCAAAAGTGGTGTCGGCGGCGGCATTCTCGTGATTTCACCAAGCCGGGCGTCGATCGCCGTCTGGTCGCCGGGTCTCAACAAGTACGGCAATTCCAAGCTGGGCACGGAAGCAATGGAGCATTTTGCTCACAAAACCGGCTGGTCGGTGTTCGGCGTTCCCCACGGGGGCGAAGGGGCTCACGTTTAGGTCACTTTCTGTCACCGGATGAATTTAAACGATATAGAAGTAGTTTCCTTGCAATTAGGCCTATAGGATATTTTGACCTTTTGAAGCGTTGGCGCTATTACGCACCTAGACAACGCTTTGATTTGCTTACGTTTGCGTAAACGTAAACTGGGGTGAGGTGAGTTGAGGTTGGGTCGTTTGGCCAGGAGGCTGCGCCGGTTCGTCCGGGGTCGGAACCAGGTTCAAACGGGTCATCTTAAGCGCATTTCGCTCTAGCGTCGTACGGGAGAGGAATTCCATGTCGAACGCCGATCTGCGGGGCAACCGCCCGCTGTCGCCCCATCTTCAGATTTACAAGCCCATTCTGACGATGGTCATGTCGATTCTGCACCGCATCACTGGCGCGGCGCTCTATTTCGGCACTGTCCTGCTGGCCTGGTGGCTGATCGCCGCTGCGGCGGGCCCCAGCTACTTCGATTTCGTCAACGGCATCTACGGCTCGATCATCGGCCGTCTGATCCTGTTCGGCTTCACCTGGGCGCTTGTGCATCACATGCTCGGCGGCCTGCGCCATTTCATCTGGGACATGGGTGCGGGCTTCGGCAAGGAAGCGCGCGAGTGGCTCGCCAAGGCGACCATCATCGGGTCCGTTGCCGTCACGCTGATCCTCTGGATCATCGGCTACGCGGTTCGCTAAGGAGAGTGTCATGACAGATATGCGCACACCCCTGAATAAGGTACGCGGCCTTGGATCTGCCAAGGAAGGCACCGATCACTTCTGGAAGCAGCGTCTGACCGCTGTCGCCAACGTGTTCCTGATCTCGTTCTTCGTGATCCTGGTGATCGCGATGCAGGGCTCCTCCCACGGTGACGTGGTCGAGACCCTCAAGAACCCGCTCGTTTCGATCATCCTGCTCCTGGTTATCCTCTCCGGCGTCTATCACATGAAGCTCGGCATGCAGGTGATCATCGAAGACTATGTGCATGGCGAAGGCATCAAGTTCCTCACGTTGATGGCGAACACCTTCTTCTGCGCCTTTATCGGTTTCGGCTGCGTCTTCGCAGTGCTCAAGATTGGCTTTGGAGGCTGACCCGAATGGCCAAGACCTATGAATTTGTCGACCACACCTATGATGTGGTGGTCGTCGGCGCCGGTGGCGCAGGCCTGCGGGCCACGCTCGGCATGGCCGAGCAGGGCCTGAGAACGGCTTGCATCACCAAGGTGTTTCCGACCCGCTCCCACACCGTTGCTGCCCAGGGCGGCATCGCCGCGTCGCTCAAGAACATGACGCCGGACTGCTGGGAATGGCACATGTACGACACGGTAAAGGGGTCCGACTGGCTCGGTGACACCGACGCCATGGAATACCTGGCCCGTGAAGCGCCGAAGGCGGTCTACGAACTGGAACACTACGGTGTGCCGTTCTCCCGGACCGAAGACGGCCGCATCTATCAGCGCCCGTTCGGCGGTCACATGCAGAACTACGGCGAAGGCCCCCCCGTGCAGCGCACTTGCGCTGCAGCCGACCGGACCGGACACGCCATCCTGCACACGCTGTACGGCCAGTCCCTGCGCAACAATGCCGAATTCTACATCGAGTATTTCGCGCTCGACCTGATCATGTCCGAAGACGGCGTGTGCCAGGGCGTGATCGCGTGGAACCTCGATGACGGCACCATGCACCGCTTTGCCGCCAAGATGGTGGTTCTGGCGACCGGCGGTTACGGCCGCGCCTTCTTCTCGGCAACCTCCGCCCACACCTGCACCGGTGACGGCGGCGGCATGGTGGCCCGTGCGGGCCTGCCGCTTCAGGACATGGAATTCGTCCAGTTCCACCCGACCGGTATCTACGGCTCCGGCTGCCTGATCACCGAAGGGGCACGCGGCGAAGGCGGTTATCTGGTCAACTCCGAGGGCGAACGCTTCATGGAGCGCTACGCACCGTCGGCCAAGGACCTTGCGTCCCGTGACGTGGTCTCGCGCTGCATGACCATGGAAATCCGCGAAGGCCGCGGCGTCGGCAAGGACAAGGACCACATCTTCCTGCACCTGGATCACCTCGATCCGGCTCTGCTGGCCGAACGTCTGCCGGGCATTTCCGAAAGCGCCCGCATCTTCGCCGGCGTGGATGTGACCAAGGATCCGATCCCGGTCCTGCCGACCGTTCACTACAACATGGGCGGCATTCCGACCAACTACTGGGGCGAAGTGCTGAACGCGGACGGCAACAACCCGAACCGCATCCAGGAAGGCCTGATGGCCGTCGGTGAAGCCGGCTGTGCATCGGTTCACGGTGCCAACCGTCTCGGCTCCAACTCGCTGATCGACCTTGTGGTCTTCGGCCGCGCGGCGGCGATCAAGGCTGGTGAGGTCGTCGATCCGAAATCGGCCGTTCCGGCGCCGAGCGAAGCTTCCTGTGAAAAGATCATGGACCGCTTCGACAAGCTGCGGAACGCTTCCGGTTCCATCCCGACCGCCGATCTTCGCGACAAGATGCAGCGTGCCATGCAGGAAGACGCCGCCGTCTTCCGGACCCAGGAAAGCCTGGAGCAGGGCTGCAAGCGTCTGACCGAGATCTGGGGCGAAATGAAGGACCTCAAGGTCTCCGACCGTTCGCTGATCTGGAACTCCGATCTGGTGGAAACACTGGAGCTGGAGAATCTGATGGCCAACGCCATCACCACGGTCTACGGCGCGGAAGCCCGCAAGGAAAGCCGCGGCGCCCATGCCCGCGAGGACTACAAGGACGGTCCGTTCGCCGGCCGCGACGACGAGAACTGGCGCAAGCACACGCTCTCGTGGGTCGACGAAGCCGGCAACGTCAAGCTGGACTACCGTCCGGTGGTGCTCGATCCGCTGACCACCCTTGAAGAGGGTGGCATCGATCCGAAGAAGATCGCGCCGAAAGCGCGCGTCTACTAAGGAGACGGCACGGTGAGCCAGGTGGCAACCCTTTTGGACACGAGAAGTCCGTTCGGCACATATCCCGCCGAGCGGATGGTCCGGGCTGCCTGGCGTCTTGCCGACCGGCACGACCTTTCCAAGGGCCTGCGCAAGCGTATCCGCTCCCTGGTGGCGCGGTTCTTCAAGGGCCCTTACGACCTGGAAGCCGACGGTCTGAAGTTCCGGATCTATCCGGGTGAAAACTATGACGATCGCAAGATCCTGGCCAAGGGCCGCCTGCCGGAGCGCGAAGAGCACAAGCTGATCGAACCGCATCTGGGCAAGGGCAAGGTGTTTGTCGATATCGGCGCCAACATCGGCTCCTATTCGATCTTTGCCGCCGGTCTCGGCGCGGAGGTTGTTGCGATCGAGGCCAACCCGCAGACGGCAACGAAGCTCGGTTTCAACGTACGTGCAAACGACCTGGACACCGTTACGGTGGTCAATTCAGCCGTTGGCCCGCGCGACGATACGCTGCCGCTGTGGCAGGAACCGAGCAACTGCGGCTTTGCCACCTTCGTGAAGGACCTGACCACCGGCGAATGGGCTGGCGACTGGACACCGACCTTCGTCAAGGTTCGTCCGCTGACTGCCATAGCCGACGATCAGGGCCTCACCCGGATCGATGTTTTGAAAGTTGATGTGGAAGGCTTCGAGGACCGTGTGGTCCTGCCTTTCCTGAGGCACGCGGACCGGAGCCTCTGGCCCCGCGTGATCCTGCTTGAAACCAATTGCCGGCCCTACTGGACCGAGGATTGCCTGAGTGAACTGGCAAACCGCGGCTACGGGGTAACCGGCCAGACGAATGACAACATGGTCTTTGAGCTCTCTGCCTGAGCGAAAGACGATTTGGCCCTGGACGCGAAACCAAGGGCCCAACGCGGAGCAGTAACGAGATGGTTCAGCTGACGCTTCCCCGGAACTCCCAGGTGACGGAAGGCAAGGTGTGGGACAAGCCGGAAGGCGCCACCAACCTGCGTGAATACCGCATCTATCGCTGGAACCCGGACGATGGCCGCAACCCGCGCGTCGATACCTATTTCATCAATGCGGACGATTGTGGGCCGATGGTGCTCGACGGCCTCATCTACATCAAGAACAAGATCGATCCGACACTGACCTTCCGCCGGTCCTGCCGCGAAGGTATCTGCGGGTCCTGCGCGATGAACATCGACGGCACCAATACTCTGGCCTGCACCAAGGGCATGGATGAGATTGCCGGCGACGTCGTCAAGATCTACCCGCTGCCGCACATGCCGGTGGTCAAGGACCTTGTGCCGGATCTGACCAATTTCTATGCCCAGCACCGCTCGATCGAGCCGTGGTTGAAGACAGTATCGCCAGCGCCGGAAAAGGAATGGCGCCAGTCGCATGAAGACCGGGTGAAGCTTGATGGCCTGTATGAGTGCATTCTGTGCGCCTGCTGCTCCACCTCCTGCCCGAGTTACTGGTGGAACGGCGACCGCTATCTCGGCCCGGCCGTCCTTCTGCAGGCCTATCGCTGGCTGATCGACAGCCGTGACGAGGCCACCGGCGAGCGTCTGGACAATCTGGAAGATCCGTTCCGCCTCTATCGCTGCCACACCATCATGAACTGCTCGCAAGCCTGCCCGAAGGGCCTGAACCCGGCGAAGGCCATTGCCGAGATCAAGAAGATGATGGTCGAACGCCGGGTGTAAGTTGCGCGTCGCCAGAAAATCGAAAGGCCGTCCCATGGGGGCGGCCTTTTTTGTATTGGTTCCGAACGACCTTGCCACCGTCATTCCGGACACGCGCAGTGAAGCTGCGCACCGATCCGGAATCCAGATATCAGCGTGAGCGGAGCGAACACTCTGGAAAGATAAGGCAGCGCTATTCGCGCAGCATATTTCTGGATTCCGGATCTGCGGTCGGCTGCGCGCCTTCCTTGTCCGGAATGACGCGGGAAAACGCTTTTGCGTTTCACGGTGCCCTGTTCTGGTAGGACCGAAGCTGAGCCGGGATTACCGCGTTCTCAAGAAAAGCTCCACCGGCATCACACCTTCGCCCGGCACACCAGAAGCGAGCTGTTGCACCAGCCCCTGAACCCGGGAACACGACCAAGCGTGCGGGTGAGGGCGATTTCGGCGGGTTTCAGCGGGCCCCATTCGAAGGTCTTTCCGCGCAGGTGGTGGAACAGTTTCCCGTGGCGGTTGGTTTCCTCGTACCAGGGGCTGAGCATCGGCAGATAGGGCAGGCACGAGAGATAGCCGATGCCGTGCACCGACTCGATCGTGACCGCCCGGCCGATGATCTCCGACCATTCGTTCAAGGTCATGCGGACCTGGTGCTCGGCGTAGTGCAGGTGGCTCAGCTTCAGCCGGTCGAGACGGTAGAGCTGCGGGACCACGGCAAGGATCAGTCCACCCGGTGCAATGACCTCACCACATTGACGCATCACGGATTCGATCGCCGGGCCACGGCCTGGCAGATGCTCCAGCACGTCCAGAAGGGCGATCACATCCGGTTGCCAGGGCAGGTCGTCGCGGTGTTCGGAAAGACGGGTGGCATCCAGCACGATGTCCGGTTCGAACGCCGCTTCATAATCGGCACCGCAATAGTCGAAATCCAGGCCGGTGTCGGCGAGGTATTCTTTCGAAATCGAGGTTGAGCAACCGATATCGAGAATGCGCGGCGGCCGACCAAGGTCTTGCGCCCAGTCCCGGATGGTGCGGGCGACAATGTCGAACTTCACCGTTCCGTACAGGTTCCTCTGGGCGTTCGCGAGCTTCTTGACCAGATAGTGCGAATGGACCGTAACTTCGGATTGCTCATCATCCGCTAGGTCTGGTCTCTCTGTTCGATCCAGAGTTTGGTGCACACTGCCTCTCCTTCTGTCGCCAAGCGGTGAATGCCGGGTTCGTAGGTGTAGGTGGTCAGGTCGGCCATCAGCACGATCAGTTCGCCGAGGATCAGCTCGACCACTTCATCGGCAACGCTGCCGGAGCCGGGAATGAAATTGGCCGGGTAGCCGTCGTTGACGAGGCAGATCTGCTTGTCCGCCCCCTGTTGGCCGGGAAGCTGGAAAGCCTTGATCGACGGATGAATGTCGCAGGCTGGCGACTGTTCCAGAAAATCGACGTCGATTTCGATACGCCGGGAACTGGCGCTCGCCACTAGGCAGCCGTTGCGAAGCTGCTGCAACACGTCCCGGGTTATCGACAAGCGCCCTGCCGCCCCGACAACCAGGTCGCATTGCTCGAGATCCGTGGGATGAAGGGTCGCCGGATAACCTGACAACCTTGCTTCTGCGATTTTCAGCGGGTCGACATCGATCAGCGAGACGATGACATCCAGCCGGCGCAGGGCCTTGGCCACGCCGAAACCGATCCAGCCTGCTCCGAAGACAGCAGCGCGCCGGCCGGCCAGGGAGTTGCCGAGATCGCGCATGAGCCCATCTAGGCACCGGGCAATGGTCTCGCCGCAACGTACCGCTTCCAGGCGCTTCAGCTCGCTGTCGGCACAGTGGAGCACAGGCACCCGCAGCCGCGTCTGCCCGGCCCGCCACACGCCTTGCTTGGTGATCTCCACCACGCCTTCGACAAGGTGCAGCTGATCTTGAAACCGCTCGTGCAGCAATTCGACGGCATAACCGCCGACTTCCTGAATGACGAGCTTCTGGTCGGAGGCCAGGCAGGCATCCAGGCTCTTCTGCAAGGCGTTGGCCAGGACCTCTTTGAATTCTGGCTCGGTCTTCGGGCACTGGACCTTGTCGCCGTATACGGCCTGCCATTTCAGCCGTGTCACATCACTGCCGGAGGAATACGGGATGCCGATGATTGCATCGAAATCCATGACCCCTCCCAGCGCATCGATCATGCGCCTTGTGTCGTCAAACAGATGCGCCACCAGCAGATACCGGTGCGCTTCACTCTTGAAGAGATCGAGCCGCTTGACCAGCGCCGGCAGATAGTCCGCACGTCGGGCATAGGCGGGCGCGGCCGCGGTAGATATGTCGCTTAATGGATGCATTGTTGGTTATTCCGAGGGTTCTGCCATTCTGGCACTGCGCCGCCGGTACGCACAAGTGCGAGTTGTGAAATAGACAGGAAAAATGAGGCAGCAATCCAACAACTTTTGAGCCACTGCACAGGAACTGCACAAACAATACTGAAAAGCCGCTCGGCCACGCCCTTTTGTGTCCTGTTCTGTCTTCAATGATCGCCCTGTTGACCGGGTGTCCGCCTGACGGGACATCCTTCTGGCAGAGGGTTGATTTGCATGACAAGCGATACTGAAAACGACACCATTGAACAACCGCAGGAGCGACCTCAATTTTCGCAGCCCCGCTCACCCCGTGAACAGCCGGTCCGCCGAACGTCTTTTCTTGGGTCTCCGGCAGTCAAGTTTGTGATCATCGGGGTGTTGACCGTGATGCTGCTGGTGCCGAGCCTGTTCGTCTGGGTGCTGGTGGAAGAACGTGCCGAAAGGGCCCGGGATGTCGCTCAGGACATCGCCCGGTCCTGGGGTGGCATTCAGGAGATCAACGGACCCTACCTGGTTGTTCCGTTCAGCGAGACCTTCACTGTTTCCACCGGAGAAAACGCCAAGACCGAAATTCGCTGGCACACTGCCATCCTGTTTCCGGAAAAGCTGGATGTGCGTGGCGACATTTCCGTTCAGGAGCGCAGGAAATCGATCTATTCGCTGCCCGTCTATCATGGCAGCGTGACATTGAAGGGCCGGTTCGCGGCAACGTCGTCCGAAAACTTTCAGCCGCAGTTCGGTGGGCAAATCGACATTGCCGGGGACAAGGCGGTTCTTGTGGTCGGCATCGGCGACATCGCAGCACTGAAAAGCGAGGTCGCACTGGTCCTGAACGACAGTGGTTCCGTGCCGTTCGAGCCTGGGCTCGGGCCGCTTACCATGGAGCCGATACGGCGGTCTGTTGCCACGATCAACGCGTCCGGTATCAATGCACCTGTCGCTGCGGGTTTGTGGCGAAACGGGTTTTCTTTCGACATCCCCATGCAGCTGAACGGCTCCACCGCCTTCTACGTTGCCCCGGCCGGTCAGACGACCAGCGTATCCCTTCGATCCGACTGGCCGCACCCCGGCTTCACCGGCGCATTCCTACCGGAAGCACGAGAAATCGGCGATGCCGGTTTCAACGCATCCTGGACCATCCCCTATCTTGCCCGCGGCATTCCCAAACTGGTGCTCGGCCCGCAAATGCCGTTGCAAAACAAGGTTCTGGGAGTGCAATTCGTTGAACCCGTCAATTTCTATCAGACCATTTCCAGGTCGTTGAAATACGCAGTCTGCTTCATCAGTCTGACCTTCCTGGCGGTTTTCGTTTTGGAAATGCGCTCCGGATGGCGGGTCCATTGGATCCAGTATGGTCTGGTCGGACTGTCCCTGATCGTCTTCTACGTCATGCTGCTCGCCTTTGCAGAGCATGTTGGCTACGGTCTGGCCTATCTTGTGGCCGCTGCCGCCGCGACGCTGCTGAATGCGCTTTATATCGGGACTTCGCTCAAGAGCCGTCTTGCCGGAAGCGTGATGCTTGCGGTCCTGGCTGCGATATTCGGCGTGCTTTATGCGCTCATGCAGGAGCAGGACTACGCGCTCCTGATCGGTTCGATGATCGGGTTCCTGTCACTTGCCGTTACCATGTTTGCCACCCAGCGGATCGACTGGTCCGGGCAACAACAGGTCGGCATGAGGCCGCAAGCCGAAGCGGTCTGACGGTCATTCTGTCATTCCGGTATGTCGCCAATCCGGTCGGCGGTGTGGCTTCGCTGCGCCGCCGATTTTGCTTGGCATTTGCCGGTTGAGCGCATCGCAGCTCTAAAACGAGGCTTGCAATTTCCCCTTGAATGTTCTTATTTTGTTCTATTGAGGTGAGTGGGAGGACGTGATGTCCATTCTTGATCATATCGGTTTTGCGGTCAGCGATTTTCCGGCGTCTCGTACGTTCTACGAAAAGGCCCTGGTGCCACTTGGCATCAAGGTGTTGATGGAAGTCACCGCTGAAATGACGAGTGGACCCGCCTATTGCGGTTTCGGCAAGGACAAGCCGGACTTCTGGATTGGTGAAGGCAAAGCCCCCGGAACACCGGTGCATGTCGCCTTTGCTGCTTCGAACCGGGCGCTCGTCGATGCCTTCTACGAGGCTGCGATCGCAGCCGGCGGCAAGGATAACGGCGCACCGGGCCTGCGGCCGCAGTATCACGAAAATTACTACGGTGCTTTCGTACTCGACCCGGATGGTCTGAATATCGAGGCGGTCTGTCACCTGCCTGAATAAGTCTTTGTTTCCTGATTTCAATTTGGAGAAAAAAATGCACAAGAGCCGGCTGGGAGATCTGGTGATCGACTGTGAAGGTGGCGATATCGACCGCCATGCGGAATTCTGGGCCGGTGCGCTCGGGCGCACTGTTGAAGCTGAGCCGAAAAACCCACGCTATCGCCGCCTGATCGGCACGGAAGATGAAATCGGCATCCTGCTCCAGTCGGTCGAGCATCCCTCCCGCGTGCACCTGGATATCGAAACCGACGATCCGGAAAAGGAAGTTGCCCGGCTTGAAGGTCTGGGCGCGACCATCGTTCAGAAACTGGACGGCTGGACAGTGATGCAGGCAACCAGTGGTCACCGGTTCTGCGTCGTCAAACCGCAACTCGCCGGTTTTGAGGAGGCTGCCAAGGCCTGGGAGGCCTGACAACGGCCTGATCGGACATGGCTTTGGCTGCGCGAAACGAGGGGCCTCACGCCAGGCTCACGGGCATGTGCTGGTTTGGGGAGCGGAGTTGAGTTTGTCTCAGCCGCCGGGCGCGTTACCTCTTTCGGGTAGAATTCGAAATGTCTTCACGGGTCTTCCAACCCATGAAGCGCATTTCAAAGTCGAAGACCACAGCTTGAAACCCAAGCGCGCTGGTCGTCTTTCCGGTCGGGGTTTCGCAATCATCACCAGGTTGGTGATCCCCCGGGAAAGGTCGACCACAACCAGCTCCCTGGAGGACCTGACATGAAACGCCTGCTCCCGCTCACTTTCTTTGCCGCGCTCGTGGCGTCGATGCCACCGGGAACCGCACAGGCCGAAACCGCGGTGCTTGCCGGAGGATGCTTCTGGTGCGTTGAATCCGATCTTGAGAAACTTCCCGGCGTGCGCGATGTCGTTTCCGGCTATGCCGGTGGGGAGACTCAGAATCCTACCTACAAGGATTATGATCGTGGCGGTCACCGGGAGGTCGTCAAGGTCGATTTCGACGAGAACAAGATCAGTTACGCCGAACTTGTCGGGATCTTCCTGCGCACCGTCGATGTGACGGACGCCGGCGGTCAATTCTGCGACCGGGGACATGCCTATTCCACCGCCATCTATCCTCTGGACGAAACCCAGGCGAAACAGGCCAGGGCGGAAATCGCGAAGGCGGAAAAGGCACTCGGCGGAAAGATCGTAACGCCGGTCGAGGCTCCGGCCGTTTTCTGGCCCGCCGAGGACTACCACCAGGCCTATTACAAGAGCCAGGTTCGTACGCTCACCCGCTTCGGCTACGTCACCCGCGCCGACGCCTACAAAGGCTACAGGAAAGGGTGCGGCAGGGATGCACAGGTCAAGGCCGTGTGGGGCAGCGAAGCCTTCAAGGGGCTGCCCAAGGCAGGATCATAACATTCGAAAAGGGGCCGTTTCCGCTGGGAACGGCCCAAAAGAACAGCATTTTCGTCGAATTTTCAGGCATCAATTTGCCGTAGGGTAAGGTGTGCACTACATACTTTCAGTGGGCTTACGTCTGAAAGGACGCTAACATGCTGAGCTTGTTTGGAAGTCGCGTTACAGCAGAGCCGGAATTTATTTCTGAATTGAGAGCCGTCGAGACGGAAGACCGCCTTCGAAGATCCACCGCCGCCATGCTGGAAGCAGCAGGGTTGGAGATCTGTGACACCAACACACCGACCGAATTTGCGGCAGCTGCCACCGTGTCGATCATGAAGCTTGTGCTGAAAGTGGTCGAGCGCGACTTTGACGAACTGTGCTTCGAAAACCGATTTGTCACCGGCCTGTTCGGGTTCCTGATTGCCCACAACCTGACGCGGCGCACCAATGCTGATCTTGGTGTCGTGCTGGGTATTGCGGGTCTGGACCTCTTCTCGCATGAGGAAATCGAACAGATCTACAAGCTCGGCTCGTCCTACAGGCGTCTGCGCCAGCACCGGAACATGCATCTGGCGCTCAGGGACATCATCGACAGTTTCCTGTCGCATCCTGATGAAGAAACCTTGTCGGATCTTGCCGGGGTTTATCAGCTCTGCCTGCAGCAGGACGGTTGACCAGATTTCATCGGCAACCATCGTGGCGGTCATACGCCGGCTTCAAATGCCTCGACCAGCTCGAGGAACGCCTCGCCGTATTTTTCAAGTTTGGACTGCCCGACACCGGAAACGGCCAGCAGCGCATCTTCGGTCACCGGGCGCGCAGCGGAAATCCCGGCCAGCGTCGCGTCCGTGAACACCACATAGGGCGGTACGCCCTGATCTCGGGCAATCTGGGTCCGCAGCCTGCGCAAGCGTTCAAACAGCAGCCTGTCTTCATGGTCCAGTTCATCGGCGATGGAGGCCGTACGTGAAGAACTCGTCCGTTTCAGGCCAGCCGCGCTCCGGTCCTTGCGCAAGGCGAGCTTCTCGTCACCGCGCAGGACGCTCCGCGCCTTTTCCGTCAGAACCAGAGCACCGAACTGGGCATGGTCTACATCGACGTAGCCTGCGGCGACAAGCTGACGGGCAATCGACTGCCAGGTCTTCTGCGGCACGTCCTGGCCAATTCCGAAAACCGACAGCGTGTCGTGGCCGAAGCGGGTGCTTTTCTCGTTGGTCTTGCCCAGAAGCACATCTATGACATGCGCCGTGCCGAAACGTTGACCAGTACGATAGATCGCCGACATCAGCTTTTGGGCAGCTTCCGTGCCGTCCCAGGTCTCTACCGGGGACAGGCAGGTGTCGCAGTTGCCACAGGGTTTGGGGTAGGTCTCGCCGAAATGGGCCAGCAGGGCCTGGCGACGGCAACCGGCCGTTTCGCAGATGCCGAGAAGCGCGTTCAGCTTGGCATTTTCCGCGCGCTTGACCTCCTCGGGAGCATCGCCCTCGGCAATCATGCGCCGGCGCTGCACCAGATCGGCCATGCCGTAAGCCATGAAGGCTTCGGAGGGAGCGCCGTCGCGGCCTGCACGGCCGGTTTCCTGGTAATAGGCCTCGACCGAAGAGGGCAGATCCAGATGCGCGACATAGCGCACATCCGGCTTGTCGATACCCATGCCGAAGGCAACCGTCGCCACCAGGCACAGCCCTTCTTCCAGCAGAAACGCATCCTGGTTGGCGGAGCGCTGTTCCGCGGGCAATCCGGCGTGATAGGGCAGGGCCCTGATGCCCTTAGAGGTCAGCCATTCGGCGATGTCCTCGACCTTTGCCCGCGACAGGCAATAGACGATGCCGCTCTCGCCGGAGTGCTTCTTCAGGAAATCCAGCAGCTGCTGGCGCTGGTTGGTGCGCTCGACAATCTCGTAGCGGATGTTGGGCCGGTCGAAGCTGGTGGAAAAGACGGCGGCGTCTTCCAGCTGCAGGCGGGCCAGAATGTCTTTTTGGGTGTGCGGGTCGGCAGTCGCGGTCAACGCCACACGCGGCACGCCCGGATAGCGGTCGCGCAGACAGGACAGCGACATGTACTCCGGACGGAAGTCATGTCCCCACTGGCTGACGCAATGCGCTTCATCGATGGCAAAAAGGGCAATCTGCAGCGTGTCCAGGAACTTGCGGAAGCTCTCGGTGCCCAGCCGCTCCGGTGTCACGTAGAGCAGGTCGATTTCACCGCGGCGCAGGGCACTGCGAATGCCGTCCTGTTCTTCAGGTGACAGCGTGGAATTGAGGGCCGCGGCCTGAACGCCAGCGGCGCGAAGCGCACCGACCTGGTCTTTCATCAGCGCGATCAGCGGCGAGACGACAATGCCGACCCCACGCCGGCACAGCGCCGGGATCTGGTAACAGAGCGACTTGCCTGCGCCGGTGGGAAACAGAACGACAGCGTCGTTGCCGTCCACAAGCGTTTCGATCACCGCCTGCTGCTTGCCCCTGAAGCTGCTGTAGCCGAAAACCTTCTGCAGAACCGCAAGCGGCTTCGGCTCCGGACGCACGGTCGGAGCAACGGCATGCTGCACTGGAATGACTTCCTCCGCGGCAACAGCGGGCGAAACGGGCATGGGTGAGACGGGTCCTTTGATTCTCCCGCACAATGTCTTATTCGCGGACGAAGGGCAATGAAGGCGGAACCGCGCCTGTGGATGACGTGCAGGCCCTGGTCAGAGCATCAAAAAATCAGATGCTTAGGAGACGCGTGGAGGCGGTGCGTTGGCACCTAGAACTCGGCGTCCGGATCCGTCGCCAGCGTTTCGGCGCAGTGAATGCGCATCTGTTCAGTAAGATCGCCAAGGTCGCCTTCAAGTTTTTCCGGCCGGATCGGCTTGCCGAAATGCACGTTGAACTTGGCATGTTCCTTGTTGAGCAATTCGTTGAAGACCGTCATGTCGCGCAATTCGGTCGACACTCTTGCAAGGAAATAGAACAGGCCGGAATTGCGCCCGCCCATGTGCATGGGAATGATCGGGGCCTTGTTCTTGCGTGCCAGCGCCAGGGCTGACGTCATCCAGGGCCGTTCTGTCAGCTTGCCGTCGTGCCAATAGGCCAGGCGCCCGGAGGGAAACAGCACCACCACCCGCTCCTTGGCAAAGGCGGAGGAGGCGAGCTTGATCGTTTCCTTGGATTTTTCGCGGGTCTTGAAGTCAGCACGCCATTCGACTGGAATGATCATGTCGGCAAGGCGCGGGTTGATGCGGATGGCATCGCGGTTAGCAAAGATCGCTAGATCGTTCCGGCGGGACTTGATCGCATCATAAAGGACGATGCCGTCGGCAATGCCGGTCGGGTGGTTGGACACCAGAACGACGGGGCCTTCCTGCGGAACCCGTTCAAGGCCAAGCGTGGTGACGTCAAGCGACAGCAATCCGCTCAAATGGGCAAAAACCTCCAGCGCTTCCATCTGCGCAATGGTGTCGGCCATTTCGACGGCGGACTTGTAGCGAAGGATCTTGTGAGCGAAGGGTCTGATGAAGGGCCACCACGGGCTGGCCATCACCAGCTTGCCCCGTTCGGCAATCAGAAGGTCGACGATATGCTGCTCAGAAATCTGCCTCTGTGCCGCGGCCTGACGGCGCGTCGGCAAGGTGTCTGTCGTCTGGTCGGTCGTCCGCACAATGCACCTCTGCCCACGAGATTACTGCCTCACTCCGATGCATCGTTAACGAAATCAGCCTCTTGGTGCAAATGATCGTTGTACGAATTTCAGGATCGGAATCCGCCCATCGGCGGCTCAGCTCCATAGGGAACTGGTGAAAATTGCCAGCGATGTCAAGAAGGAGGCTGCCCAGGCAAGCGAGCGCGGCGAGGCGCGGTCCGCCCAGTAGCAGCCGATATAAATGATCCTCAGTAACACGAAAAGCACGGCGAGCCTGTCGATCCAGTGCGGGTCGCCGCCCTGGTTGAGGCCAACGAAAACGGCAACTGCAAACAGGGGAAATGCCTCGAAGCCATTCGCCTGTGCCCCCTGTGCGCGGGCGCGAAAACCGTCTCGCCAATAGTCCGGGTCACGTGGGCGGGCGTTGTCGAAGGACTTGTCCAGTTTTGCCGGAAAGACGGAAAGCAGCGGCAGGATGGCGGCGGCAAGGACACACCAGAAGGCGACGGGCATGTGGGCTCCTTAGGAACGTGTTGCAGGTCTTGCGCGCGAATACCCCGAATGTGGCTGCAGCAGAGCGCCGGGCTGCACGCGAGCGTTTGTGCGCATATCTATCAGGCTCGTGGAAGATATCCTCATGATTTTCGATGTTGCCCCGGGTTTGTCATAAAGTCTTCCCGTCCCGGCGCTAGGGGGAGGCCGCCCATGGCGTGATTGGCATGGGCTGCAGCCGCGAAGGAATGCCCCTTGTCGAAAACAACTGTTCTGTTCGTCTGTCCGGACAACAGCCTGCTGTCGCCCCTGGCCGAAGCCTATCTGAATTTTCGGGCAGGTGGTCTGATGCGGGCGTTCTCCGCAGGTGTGGCTCCTTCCCAGGAACTGAGCCGGCATGTGCGCCGGATACTGTCGGCACGGGGAATTGATGCCAAAGGGCTTGCGCCCAAGCCGATCGACATTTTCCTGATGCCGCATGCTGAAATTCCCGACAGGGTCGTCTATCTCGCTGACCAGGCGCCGGTAGCCCTGCCGCCGCAGTGGAAGACCACGACATCGAGCCATTGGTGGAACATTGCCGCAAAACCGCCTTTTCCGGATGGTTTTGGTGCCTGCGCCACTTATTTCGAGAAGATTGCGGAGGCGATCGACAGGCTTGTGGAGCCGCCAAAAACAGCAGGCAAGGCCGTCTCGAACCGGGTTGCCTGAGTGATCTGAAAACGGTCGATTCTCAGGATTTTGGATTTTCGACAAATTGTGGGCTAAGAGTTGCTCCCATATTGGGACGAAGGTGAGGGATTGATTCGTCATGATGCGCGCGGGAAAGTTTGTTTTGATCGTCGGCCTGGTGGTCCTGGCAGCTGGTTGCCAGAGATTGTCCGGAGGCCGGAATTATGCCGAACCGCTGCCGGCGACCCCGACTACACCCGTAGGCTCGGGACAGCTTGCACCGCTTGATCCCAACGCGCCGGACGGCGGTCTCAACGATCCGTCGGCTCAGCCGACCGACCTGGCCAGCAACCCGGTTGCAGCGCCTGCCGATGCCAAGGAAGTTGGCCGGACAGACCTTCTGGGTGGCTGGAAAATCACCTCCGCTGGCGACAACTGCATGGCCTTCATGACGCTGACAACATGGTCCGGCGGCTACCGTGCAAATACCAGAGGTTGTGCTTCGCCTGTACTGTCCGGGATCTCTGCATGGGACCTGAGCGGCAATCAGGTGGTTCTGAAGGACGGCACCGGCCTGATCGTTGCACAGCTTTACTCCAGCGCTTCCGGCCAGTTCAACGGTCAGACCTCTACCGGATCGCCGATCTCGCTGTACCGTTAAGGCCCCTCCGTATTTATGCTGGACAGCTCGCGCTATAGGTGTATATTTGCATAGCTACCGGAAAGGCTGTGCAAATGTCAAAATATGAACCACTGCGGGAACACTTGGCACGACTGGAAGATGTTGTCTGGGCGGCCAAGCTGAACGAAGTCGAAGATATCATAGGCTCGTCGCTGCCCAAGAGCGCCCGGGAACACCGGACATGGTGGGCAAATTCCGGCGGCAGTCTCGTTCACCAGAACGCCTGGCTTGATGCCGGCTGGCGGGTAGAGCGAACCGATCTCATGCGCGATGTCATCGTCTTCCGCCGGTTGCGCATCGGCGGCACCGTGGCCGGGGTGTCCGCCCGTATGGATCGGACCGCCAAGAATCCGCAAAAAACTGCAGAAAAGCGGCTCACCAAGGAAATGGCAGCCCTTCGTCAGCCTGCAACCGTGACGTTGCGCTCCGAATGGACCACGCTTGGCGATGTCCAGCGCACGCCCTGTTCCAATTCCATCATTCCGCAGGAAGGCGGCGTTGTGCGCTTCGCGGCCATGGAAGGCGACGAAGTCGTCACTGCCATCGTCGCAACCTTATCGGTTCACAAGGCCTATCGCAGCCTGCGCATGGCGATGAAGGGTCTGGACGACGATACCGGCAGCCGTGTCGGTACGGAGCTGTTCAAGAAGGCCGGTTTTGATGCCGCCGCACCGATCGAATGCGATGTGGTCAAGTCCGGCAATGCCTGGCTGCTGACCGACGGTCGTGGCCGCAAGGCCAATCTGGACGATCAGTCCGAGTGTTATCTGGTTGCCCAGCTGCTCTATCTTCAGGAAGTCCAGAACGGTCGCAAGACGGCCCTTTACCTGCGCTAAGCGTTGTCTGAGTGCCTTTTGCGCTCAGCCGGGCACAGGCATGATGGCCGGGTCCAGTCAGGCCGAGCCGTTTGGGCGTTCATGATTGCGTTCCTCCCGCACAGGACCCCTCCCTGTGCCCTGCGCCCGTAACCCTCCCACCGGTTGCGGGCGCTGTTTGTTCAGAGGGCGTGCTGCCTTCCTGTTTCGAGTTCCTCAAGCTTCGGTCTGTGTTTTTCTACCCATTATCAGTGAATTGCGAACCGGGCTGGGTGCAGTGTTCCGTTAAGGGGGGGCAGTGATGCTGGCGCCGGAAGGAGTATCATCGCTGGATCAGTCGCATACCTTCCCCTGAGAGCACGCCTTCGATGAAGGATGTCTTGCCGGAATTGTATGTTTCCCAGTCGGGGGGCGAACCGGCCTTGAGGGCAAGGTTCCGTTTCAGGGCGGCGTAGCGCCCGGCAAGGCTGGCATCGCCGCGCAAGGGGTCTCGAAACTTGCGCCGCTGATCAGGTGAGGGGCAATCGGATGCACACAGACACAGCCGATGCGCGATAATCAGCTCGTGATTTTCCCTCTCCTTCGACCGGGGGCCTGGTTCGGCTGGCCGGGTCATTTGCACTTCGTCTTCCCGAAAGCGGGCGCCGAGATCATGGTAGCCATACAGCAGGAGATCGTTGCTGAGTGCAGCCGGTGAAAATCCGGGAGCAAGCGTTACATCGACATGAAGTTTGGGTTTGGCAATCAGCCCAGGGACGGCCGTGGACCCGACATGGTCCAGGCGCAGGGACTTAGCTCCCAGGAGATGTCCGAGGTCGTCGATCAGCAGGTCAGCCTGGCGAAACCAGTCCGGATTATGTGGGAGCAACGGAATGGACATGAGGTCTGAAATCCTTAAATTTCAAACGGTTGAAAAACAAATCCGTAAGAATGTGTGATCGTATGCAACCATATCATGACTTGCATCTGCGACGTTTTGACCTTATTCCGCCGTGCAAATAGATACGTCCAAGACCCCATGAATTCTCATGGAGGGAGCAGCACCCTTGAAGATGGAACTGCCGGTCAACCGCGCCCTGAGCGCCCGCTACGACGCGCTCATCGCGTCGGGTGAGATCAAGGAAGACCCCGTGCAACGGGAGGCGGTGCGCCAGCTCGATCTCCTGAACACCCGTCTTGCCGAAACCCGCCTGGCCTCCAAGAAAAGTTCACTTGGCTGGCTGTTCGCCAACAAGAAGAACCAGCTCTGGGCCTCCGTACAGGGGCTGTACATGTGGGGCGGTGTCGGGCGCGGCAAGACGATGCTGATGGACCTCTTTTACGAGGTCACGGTCATCCGCCGCAAAAGGCGTGTGCATTTCCACGAATTCATGACCGATGTGCACGAGCGCATTCATGCCCACCGCCAGGCGCACAAGCGCGGCGAGGTCAAGGGTGATGATCCGATCCCGCCCGTGGCGAGCCAGATTGCCGAAGAAACGCGGCTGCTGCTGTTTGATGAGTTCTCGGTGACCGACATTGCCGATGCCATGATCCTCGGCCGCCTGTTCACCCAGCTTTTCGAGCGCGGCGTCATCGTTGTCGCCACGTCCAACGTCGAGCCGTCTGTCCTCTACAAGGACGGGCTCAACCGCCAGCTGTTCCTGCCCTTCATCAAGATGCTGACCTCCAAGGTGGAAGTGCTGCATCTGGACAGTCCGACGGATTACCGGCTGGAGAAGCTTGCTGGTGCGCCGGTCTATGTCACGCCTCTGGGCGAGAGTGCAAACGCCCAGATGGATGAGCTCTTTGCCAAGCTGACGCACGGCATGACACCGCATTCCGAAGAGCTGGAGAACAAGGGCCGCAAGATCGCCGTTCCCTGTGTCGCGGCCGGAGCGGCCAGGTTCACCTTCGACGACCTGTGCATGCAGCCGTTGGGGGCGAGTGATTATCTGCGCATCGCTCATGCCTTCGGCACGGTGTTTCTGGACAACGTGCCCGTGCTGTCCAAGGCGCGGCGCAACGAAGCCAAGCGCTTCATCAATCTGATCGATACGCTTTACGATAACGGAATCAAGCTGGTGGTCTCGGCTGAGGCCGAGCCGCAGGATCTATACGTCGGCGAGGACGGCACGGAAGCGTTCGAATTCGACCGGACAGCCTCCCGGTTGATCGAGATGCGGTCCGAGGCGTACCTTGCGGGAGAAAGACGACAAGTGCACGCATAGGTCTGCATTCCCTATAGGTGAATTATGCAGACGGGAAGATCTGAGAAAATTTGTCCGGCATCGCGCAATATTCTTTTGGCGAGGTTGCGCGGGCGGATCAAAGGGAGTAGTGCCATCCTCAGTCATCAGAGGATGGCATGGAGTTCCATCTTACGTAAAGGGAAACTTTCGAAATGGCGCGGAACAAGATTGCCTTGATCGGCTCTGGTCAGATCGGCGGCACGCTCGCACATCTGGCAGGTTTGAAGGAACTGGGAGACATCGTGCTCTTCGACATCGCGGAAGGTGTTCCGCAGGGTAAGGCGCTCGATCTGGCCGAGTCCTCCCCGGTCGATGGCTTCGATGCCAAAATGGCGGGTGCCAACAGCTACGAAGCCATCGAAGGCTCGGACGTTGTCATCGTGACCGCCGGTGTTCCGCGTAAACCCGGCATGAGCCGCGACGACCTTCTGGAAATCAACCTGAAGGTTATGGAGCAGGTTGGCGCCGGCATCGCAAAGTATGCCCCGAACGCATTCGTCATCTGCATCACCAACCCGCTCGACGCGATGGTCTGGGCCCTGCAGAAGTTCTCCGGTCTGCCGAAGAACAAGGTCGTCGGCATGGCAGGCGTATTGGATAGCGCCCGTTTCCGTTACTTCCTGGCAGACGAGTTCAACGTCTCCATCGAAGATGTGACCGCATTCGTTCTCGGCGGCCACGGCGACACCATGGTGCCGCTGACCCGCTACTCCACCGTTGCCGGCATCCCGCTCACCGATCTGGTCAAGATGGGCTGGTGCACCGCCGAGCGTCTGGAAGAAATCGTCCAGCGCACCCGTGACGGCGGCGCGGAGATCGTCGGCCTCCTGAAGACCGGCTCCGCTTTCTACGCACCTGCTGCTTCCGCCATCGCAATGGCCGAAAGCTACCTGAAGGACAAGAAGCGCGTTCTGCCGTGTGCAGCTGCTCTCGACGGTCAGTACGGCCTGAAGGACACCTATGTGGGCGTTCCGGTCGTGATCGGCGCCGATGGCGTCGAGCGCATCATCGAGATCGACCTGCAGGGCGACGAAAAGGCCAACTTCGACAAGTCTGTCGCTTCCGTCGACGGTCTGGTCGAGGCCTGCAAGAAAATTCAGCCGGCGCTCGCCTGAACCGGGCCCGCCTAAGGGAATTTGCGGCCGTTCTTCCTGCCGGGAAGAACGGTCCTCCGACAACGGGGGAAACACATGAACATTCATGAATACCAGGCCAAGGCCGTTCTGAAGGAATACGGTGCACCGGTGGCCGAAGGCGTTGCCATCTTCTCCGCCGACGAAGCCGAAGCAGCCGCCAAGAGCCTTCCGGGCCCGCTCTGGGTCGTGAAGTCGCAGATCCACGCTGGTGGCCGCGGCAAGGGCAAGTTCAAGGAACTGTCCGCTGATGCCAAGGGCGGTGTCCGTCTGGCTTTCTCGCTGGACGAAGTCACGTCCAACGCCAAGGAAATGCTTGGCAACACGCTGGTCACCAAACAGACCGGTGCCGCTGGCAAGGTGGTCAACCGTCTCTACATCGAAGACGGCGCCGACATCGAGCGTGAGCTTTACCTCTCCATTCTGGTCGACCGGACCGTTGGCCGCCCGGCTTTCGTTGTCTCCACCGAAGGTGGCATGGACATTGAAGCAGTGGCCGAAGAAACCCCCGAAAAGATCGTCACCCTGCCGATCGATCCGGAAACCGGTGTGACCGAAGCCGATGCCGCCAAGCTGTGCGACGCGCTGGAACTGACCGGTGCGGCACGCGAAGACGGCATGAAGCTGTTCCCGATCCTGCACACGGCTTTCGTCGAGAAGGACATGAGCCTTCTGGAAGTCAACCCGCTGATCGTCATGAAGGACGGCCGCCTGCGCGTACTGGACGCCAAGGTTTCCTTCGACGGCAACGCCCTGTTCCGTCATCCGGACATCATGGAGCTGCGCGACGTCACCGAGGAAGACGACAAGGAAATCGAGGCCTCCAAGTACGACCTCGCCTATGTCGCTCTCGACGGTGACATCGGCTGCATGGTCAACGGTGCCGGCCTTGCCATGGCGACCATGGACATCATCAAGCTCTACGGCGCCGAGCCGGCCAACTTCCTCGATGTTGGCGGTGGCGCTTCCAAGGAGAAGGTGACGGCCGCGTTCAAGATCATCACGTCCGATCCGAACGTGAAGGGCATCCTCGTCAACATCTTCGGTGGCATCATGCGCTGCGACGTGATCGCGGAAGGCGTGGTTGCAGCCGTCAAGGAAGTCGGCCTGCAGGTTCCGCTCGTTGTTCGCCTGGAAGGCACCAACGTGGAACTCGGCAAGAAGATCATCAACGAAAGCGGTCTGAACGTGATCGCCGCTGACGATCTCGACGACGCCGCCCAGAAAATCGTGAAAGCGGTTAAAGGTTAAGCCCGGAGGCGCGCAATATAGATGGTATTTGGGCTTTTGGTCCTACTGCTCCTCTATAGCCCGGCATTGATGACTTTATGGGTTGCCATTGTTGGGCGTAGAAAATGGACGGTTCGAAAGGAAGTCTTGGTTTCTAAAGTGATTATCGCCGTTTCAACAGTTTTGTGCCTTGTCGTATGGATGAGCTATTTTCTGGAGGACTTTGATATTGCTCGAGCAGCCTACATTACCGTTGCATATAATCTGACTGCTGCCTGCATTGTATCTCTGGTTATTTACATTGCAGGACCTCGGTCTAGACAGCGTGCCGCCAATACGAAGGAAACATGATAGATGTCTATCCTCGTCAATAAAGACACGAAAATCATCGTTCAGGGCCTGACCGGCAAGACCGGCACGTTCCACACCGAACAGGCGCTTGAGTATTACGGCACCAAGATGGTCGCCGGTGTGCACCCGAAAAAGGGTGGCGAGACCTGGTCTTCCGGTGTCGACAGCGCGGCCTCTCTGCCGATCTTTGCGAGCGTTGGCGAAGCCAGGGAAGCAACCGGTGCCGACGCCTCCGTGATCTACGTTCCGCCGGCAGGCGCGGGCGCAGCGATCATCGAGGCCATCGAAGCGGAAGTTCCGTTCATCGTCTGCATCACCGAAGGCATCCCGGTTGCCGACATGGTCAAGGTCAAGGCCAAGCTGGAGAAATCCAAGTCTCGCCTCCTCGGCCCGAACTGCCCCGGTATCCTGACCCCGGAAGAATGCAAGATCGGCATCATGCCGGGCTCCATCTTCAAGAAAGGCTCCGTCGGTGTTGTTTCCCGCTCCGGCACCCTTACTTATGAAGCTGTCTTCCAGACCACCAATGCCGGCCTCGGCCAGACGACGGCTGTCGGCATCGGTGGCGACCCGGTCAAGGGCACCGAGTTCATCGACGTCCTGGAAATGTTCCTGGCCGACGACGAAACCCAGTCGATCATCATGATCGGCGAAATCGGTGGCTCCGCGGAAGAAGACGCGGCGCAGTTCCTGAAGGACGAAGCCAAGCGCGGCCGGTCCAAGCCGATGGCTGGTTTCATCGCCGGACGGACAGCGCCTCCGGGCCGCACCATGGGCCACGCCGGTGCCGTTATTTCAGGCGGCAAGGGCGGTGCAGAAGACAAGATCGCTGCGATGGAAGCTGCTGGCATCAAGGTGTCACCGTCTCCTGCGAAGCTCGGCGAGACCCTTCTCGAAGTCTTGAAGGGCTGATTCTGCAAGAATCTTTAGCGATGGGGACGGAAACTGTTTACGTTTCCTGTCGCATGATGAAAGGATGGGTTCCGGCGCGGTTGACGTGCCGTAACCATTTTTCGAGGGGTCGGTGGAAACCATCGGCCATTGTAGGGAAACCGGCCGCGGGTCAATTTTTCGGGCCCGCCTAAACAAAAGGGCGGAGGATACCTCCGCTAAAGGACATGGCACGGCAGGAAGCGAACAACGTATTCGCACTGACGTCGTTGCTTTACGGCGCCAACGCAGCCTATATCGAAGACCTCTACGCACAGTACAAGACAGATCCGAGCTCGGTCGACGCCGAGTGGCAGGACTTCTTTGCGGCCTTCCAGGACGAGAAGGAAGCCGTGCTGAAAGAGGCTCGCGGGGCGACCTGGAAACGCAAGGACTGGCCGATCGAGGCCAATGGCGACCTCGTCAATGCATTCGACGGCAACTGGGGCCCGATTGAGCAGAAGCTCGGCGACAAACTGAAGAAGAAGGCTGAAGCCAAGGGCGAGCCGGTTTCGGATCAGGAAGTTCATCAGGCGACCCGCGATTCCGTTCGCGCCCTGATGATGATCCGCGCCTATCGCATGCGCGGCCATCTTCATGCAGATCTCGACCCCCTCGGCCTGGCCGGCAAGGGCGACCACGAGGAACTGCATCCCTCGTCCTACGGCTTTACCGAAGCCGACTGGGACCACAAGATCTTCATCGACCATGTTCTGGGTCTGGAATACGCCACCATCCGCGAGATGATGGACATCCTGAAGCGGACCTATTGCTCGACGCTGGGTGTCGAGTTCATGCATATCTCCGATCCGGCGGCCAAGGCCTGGATCCAGGAGCGCATTGAAGGTCCGGACAAGCAGGTTGCCTTCACTACGGAAGGCAAGAAGGCGATCCTGAACAAGCTGGTCGAAGCCGAAGGTTTCGAAAAGTTTCTGGACGTAAAATACACCGGCACCAAGCGCTTCGGCCTGGATGGTGGTGAAGCGCTGATCCCGGCGCTGGAACAGATCATCAAACGCGGCGGCTCGATGGGCCTTAAGGAAATCGTGTTCGGCATGGCCCACCGTGGCCGCCTGAACGTGCTTTCCCAGGTGATGGCCAAGCCGCACCGGGCAATCTTCCACGAGTTCAAGGGCGGCTCCTACGCGCCGGACGATGTGGAAGGCTCCGGCGATGTGAAGTATCACCTCGGCGCGTCTTCCGACCGGACGTTCGACGGCAACGACGTGCACCTGTCGCTGACGGCAAACCCCTCGCACCTGGAAATCGTCAACCCGGTGGTTCTGGGCAAGGCGCGCGCCAAGCAGGATCAGCTGGCTGCCGACGAGAACGGCAACTTCGTCGACACGACCGAAATCGACCGCGGCACGGTTCTGCCGCTGCTGCTGCACGGCGACGCCGCATTCGCCGGCCAGGGTGTTGTTGCGGAATGCTTTGGCCTGTCCGCGCTGCGTGGCCACCGCACCGGCGGTTCGGTCCATGTGATCATCAACAACCAGATCGGCTTCACCACCAACCCGCGCTTCTCGCGGTCTTCGCCCTATCCGTCGGATATGGCGAAGGTGATCGAGGCGCCGATCTTCCACGTCAACGCGGATGATCCGGAAGCCGTCGTCTTTGCGGCCAAGATCGCGATTGAATATCGCCAGACGTTCCATCGTCCGGTGGTCATCGACATGATCTGCTATCGCCGCTTCGGCCACAACGAGGGCGACGAGCCGGCGTTCACGCAGCCGATCATGTACCGCAAGATCCGCAAGCATGCGACGACGCTGCAGCTCTACTCGGAACGCCTGATCAAGGAAGGTGTTCTGACACAGGACGAAGTCGAGCACATGAAAGCCGACTGGCGCAAGCATCTGGACGACGAGTTCGATGCCGGTCAGGCCTTCAAGCCGAACAAGGCCGACTGGCTGGACGGCAAGTGGGCAGGCATGAAACGGGCCGACGACGAGGACGATCCGCGTCGCGGTGAAACCGGTCTGCCAATGGATGAACTGAAGTCGATCGGCCGGGCTCTGACCCACGTGCCGGACGGTTTCAACATCCACCGCACGATCGCGCGCTTCATGAACCAGCGTGAGCGCATGATCGAGACCGGCGAAGGCATCGACTGGGCAACCGCTGAAGCGCTTGCCTTCGGTTCGCTGCTGAAGGAAGGCCACCCGGTGCGCCTGTCCGGTCAGGATTGCGAACGCGGCACGTTCTCGCAGCGCCATTCGGTCCTGTACGATCAGGAAGACGAGAGCCGTTACATTCCGCTCAACAACGTCTCTCCCGATCAGCAGCGCTACGAGGTCATCAACTCGATGCTCTCGGAAGAAGCCGTGCTCGGCTTCGAATATGGCTATTCGCTGGCAGAGCCGCGTGCTCTAACCCTTTGGGAAGCGCAGTTCGGCGATTTCGCCAACGGCGCCCAGGTGGTGTTCGACCAGTTCATCTCTTCAGGTGAGCGCAAGTGGCTGCGCATGTCCGGCCTCGTCTGCCTGCTGCCGCATGGCTACGAAGGTCAGGGACCTGAGCACTCTTCCGCCCGTCTGGAGCGTTACCTCCAGCTTTGCGCCGAAGACAACATGCAGGTTGCGAACTGTTCGACGCCGTCGAACTACTTCCACATCCTGCGTCGTCAGCTGCGCCGTGATATCCGCAAGCCGCTTATCCTCATGACGCCGAAATCCTTGCTGCGTCACAAGAAGGCGGTATCCACGCTGCAGGAACTGGGTCCGGAGTCCTCCTTCCACCGTCTATTGTGGGACGACTGGGGGCCGAACCTGAATTCGGAAGGCAAGCTGGTTTCAGACGACAAGATCCGGCGCGTCGTGATGTGCTCGGGCAAGGTCTACTACGATCTGTTCGAAGAGCGTGAAAAGCGCGGCGTCAACGACGTCTACCTGCTCCGCGTCGAACAGCTCTATCCGTTCCCGAAAAAGGCGCTGATGCTGGAACTGGCGCGCTTCCCGCAGGCCGAAATGGTCTGGTGTCAGGAAGAGCCCAAGAACATGGGCAGCTGGTTCTTCGTCGAGTCCTACATCGAATGGGTCCTGGAGCAGATCGACGCCAAGCACAAGCGCCCGCGCTATGCTGGCCGCAATGCGATGGCATCGACCGCAACCGGCCTGATGTCCTCGCATCTGGCGCAGTTGCAGGCGTTCCTCGAAGAGGCTCTGGGAAGTTAGTCACAAGAGGGCCTTCGGGCCCTCTTTCAAAAATTTGGCCAGGTAATTTTAAGAGAAGGCGACCATGGCAACCGAAATTCGCGTCCCCACGCTGGGTGAATCCGTTTCCGAAGCGACTATTGCGCAGTGGTTCAAGAAACCGGGCGACGCCGTCAGCCAGGACGAGCCCCTTGTGGAACTGGAAACCGACAAGGTAACCGTCGAAGTTCCGGCACCGGCCGCGGGCACGCTGGAAAGCATCGTGGTCAAGGAAGGCGACACCGTTGAGGTCGGCGCCCTGCTCGGTCAGATCGCAGAAGGCGCCGGTGCTCCGGCCGCGAAGGCTGAAGCGGCTCCGGCAAAGGCTGACGCCAAGGCCGAAACCAAATCCGAAAAGGCCCAGCTGGTCGATGTCGTCACACCGAGCGCGGGCGAATCCGTCACCGAGGCGGAAGTCGGCGAATGGAGCGTGAAGGTCGGTGACGTCGTCAAGGCCGACGACACGCTGGTGGAACTGGAAACCGACAAGGCAGCCCAGGAAGTTCCGGCCCCCGTTGCCGGCACCATCGTCAAGATCGCAGTCGAAACCGGTACGACCGTTGAGCCCGGCGTTCTGCTCTGCCAGATCGATCCGTCAGGCGAAGGTGCTGCTGCTGCTCCGGCAGCCGCTGCACCGGCACCGGCTGCGTCCGCTCCGGCCGCAAGCGGTGGGTCTTCCATGCCGCCGGCTCCGTCTGCTCAGAAGATGATGGCTGAAAACAACCTTTCTGCCGACCAGGTTGCCGGGTCCGGCAAGCGTGGTCAGGTGCTGAAGGAAGACGTCATCAACGCGATTGCCTCCGGTGCAACCTCTTCGTCGTCAGCCCCGTCGGCTGCTCCCGTTGCCCGTGGCCCGGTTGCCGCCCAGGACGAAATTCGCGAAGAACGCGTTCGCATGACCAAGCTGCGCCAGACCATTGCGCGCCGCCTGAAGGACGCACAGAACTCCGCGGCCATGCTTACCACCTACAACGAAGTGGATATGGGCCCGGTCATGGAACTGCGCAAGCAGTACAAGGACCTGTTTGAGAAGAAACACGGCGTCAAGCTCGGCTTCATGGGCTTCTTCACCAAGGCGGTGACCCATGCGCTGAAAGAGATCCCGGCGGTCAATGCCGAGATCGACGGCACCGACATCATCTACAAGAACTTCTGCCACATCGGCGTCGCCGTCGGCACGGACAAGGGCCTTGTGGTCCCGGTTGTGCGCGACGCGGACCAGATGTCCATTGCAGAGATCGAGCAGGAAATCGGCAATCTCGGCCGCAAGGCGCGCGACGGCAAGCTGGGCATGGCTGATATGTCCGGCGGCACCTTCACCATCTCCAATGGCGGGGTGTATGGTTCGCTGATGTCTTCGCCGATCCTCAACGCGCCGCAGTCCGGTATCCTGGGCATGCACAAGATCCAGGAACGTCCGATGGCTGTGAACGGCCAGGTGGTGATCCGCCCGATGATGTATCTGGCGCTCTCCTATGACCACCGGATTGTCGACGGCAAGGAAGCCGTGACCTTCCTGGTTCGCGTCAAGGAAAGCCTGGAAGATCCGCAGCGTCTGGTTCTGGATCTCTGATCCGGTTCAGTGCCTTGCGAGTGCCTTGCCGGGAACGCCCCGGCAGGGTGCCCGGACATTTTAAGGTTGCCTGGCCAGCGGCGTTCCAGCTCTCGCGGTTGAATGCCCGTCGGTCTGGCCCAGGAGGAGCCGCATTGTGAGCCTGGAATTTCTGATTACTGCTCTTGTCGTGGTGCTCGTTCCGGGCACCGGTGTTGTTTATACGGTTGCCGTCGGACTTGGCAGAGGCCGTCAGGCATCCGTTGCCGCGGCCTTCGGCTGCACCCTCGGTATCATTCCCGCAATTCTGGCGTCCGTCGTGGGCCTGGCGGCGCTGATGCACACCAGTGCCCTGGTATTCCAGGGCGTGAAATACGCCGGTGTCGCCTATCTTCTCTACCTTGCCTGGCAGACGCTGAAAGACAGCGGACCGATGGAACTGAAAGCCGACAGGGGATCGCGCAAGAGTTTCCTTGCAACGGCGCGCACCGGCTTCCTGATCAACATCCTCAATCCCAAGCTGACGGTATTCTTCCTCGCCTTCCTGCCGCAATTCGTCAGCCATGATGCCGTCAATCCAACGCTCGACATGCTGCTGATGGGCGGCGTCTTCATGGCAATGACCTTCGTTGTCTTTGTCATCTATGGCGCGTTTGCTTCACTGGTCGGCGAGAAGGTGTTGAAGAGCGATCGCGTGATGGTCTGGATGCGCCGGACCGTGGCTGCAACCTTCGCCGGGTTCGGCTTGCGACTGGCTCTGGCGGAGCAATAATCGGATCATCGCCGACACGGTGTGAGACGGTCAGGAGGAACAGGAATATGAACGCCATAAAGCGTTATGCCCTTTCGGTTGTTCTTGTCGTCTGGACCGTCCTCGGACTGATAGTCGCTTCGCACGCAAGCGAACAACGCACTGCGCTTGTGATCGGAAACGCGCAATATGGCTATGGCCCGCTCGCCAATCCGGTCAATGATGCTCTGGCCATCGCCCGCGCCCTCGACAAGGCCGGCTTCGAGGTCATCCTTCAGACTGACGCCAACCGCGATGCCATGGAGCAGGCGATCCGGGCTTTCGGTGATCGGCTGAAAAAGGAGGGTGGCGTCGGCCTGTTCTATTACGCCGGCCACGGTATCCAGATTAAGGGCGAAAACTACCTGCTGCCTGTGGCAGGGGATGCGCCGGCGGACGAGGTCCTGCAGCAGCAGTCGGTCGCGGTCAGCGAGGCCGTGGAAGTAATGACGTCGTCCCATGACGGGCTCAACATCGTCGTGCTGGACGCTTGCCGCAACAATCCCCTCGGTGGGGCATCGTCCGGCCTGTCGCGGATCGACAGCAATGCGCGCCTGTTCGTCTCGTATTCGACGTCACCTGGCTCCGTGGCTCTGGACGGGCAGGGCAGCAACAGCCCCTTCACCAAGCATCTTGCCAGCGCCATCGCGACCCCGGCGCTCAATCTGGAAGAAACCTTCAAGCGCACGCTGAAGGGTGTCTTCCAGGAAACGAACGGCCAGCAGACGCCCTGGATTTCCTCGTCCTTCTTCGGAGATTTCACCTTCGTTGACGGCGGCACGGATAATCCGGCAGGATCGGTGCCCAAGATGGCCGCTCTTGCGGCCATCGGAACCGCGCTCAAGGAGAGCACCGCGCGCACCGGTCCGGCCCGCCAGATCTCGGGTGTTTACCGGGTTGAGGGAACCAACCCGAACGGAACGACCTACGACGGCATGCTGGCAATCACGCCGGAAGACCGGAATGTGCGGCTCACCTGGTGGATCGGGACCGACGTCTTCACCGGCGTCGGCGAGTTCGCCGGCCGCATGCTGGTGGTCAACTGGGGAGACAAGCACCCTGTCGTCTATTCCTTCACTGGCGCGGAAACGCTGGATGGTGAATGGGCGGACGGCTCGGCCAGCGAAAAGCTGACGCTCTATTCGCGCACTGCACCGGTCGAGGCGGAAGGGCTGACTGGCAACTATTCGGTTGCCGGCCGAAATCCGGACGGCACGACATATGACGGTACGGTCGTGTTGACGCAGCAGGGCCGGACATTCACGCTGATCTGGACAGTCGGCACCGACAGCTATCGCGGCGTGGGCGAACTGGATGGCAACGTGCTGACGGTGGACTGGGGCGACAAGACGCCGGTGGTTTACGCGGTCATGGCGGACGGGCATTTGAAAGGCCTCTGGGCCGCGGGCCGCGGCGCTGAAGAACTGACGCGCATTCAAGGGCAATAGGAACGGGAGCCGGTGGGAATTCATGACTGACACGGTTGTATTGGTAACGGGCGGGAGCCGGGGGATCGGCGCTGCCGTCAGCCGCAAGGTTGCGGCGCTCGGTCACAAGGTGATCGTCAACTACACGCACAACCAGGCTGCCGCTGATGCTCTCGTCGAGGAAATCAAGGCGGCCGGCGGCGAGGCCGTGGCAGTTCAGGGTGACGTCCAGAATGAAGCCGACGTGCTGCATCTTTTCGCCGAAGCCGACAAGCTCGGCACTCTCAAGGGCCTGGTCAACAATGCCGGTGTTGTCGACTATTCCCAGCGCGTCGATGAAATGACCCTGGAACGTCTGACACGAATGTTCTCCATCAACGTGATCGGCGCCTTCCTGTGTGCCCGCGAAGCGGTCAGACGCATGTCGACCAAGCATGGCGGCACCGGCGGCGTGATCGTCAATCTCGGGTCTGCAGCCTCCAAGCTGGGGTCACCTTCCCAATATGTCGACTATGCTGCCTCCAAGGGGGCGATCGACACCATGACTGTCGGATTGGCGCTGGAAGTTGCCGACGAAGATGTTCGCGTCAACGGTATTCGCCCCGGCATTATCGACACCGATATCCACGCCTCGGGCGGCCATCCTGACCGGGTGGCCCAGCTCAGGTCCAAACTGCCGATGAAACGTGCCGGAACCGCCGACGAGGTGGCCGAAGCGATTCTGTGGCTTCTCTCCGACCAGTCCAGCTATACGACCGGTGCCATCCTCGATGTCTCCGGCGGCCGGGCAATCCTTCCCTAACCCCCATTCAAACCAGAAATGAAAGAGGCAAAGGCGACCAAAATGTCCCAATATGATCTCGTCGTCATCGGAACCGGTCCTGGCGGCTACGTCTGCGCGATCAAGGCTGCGCAGCTCGGCCTGAAAACGGCTGTCGTCGAAAAACGCGCAACGCTTGGCGGCACCTGCCTCAACATCGGCTGCATTCCGTCCAAGGCGCTGCTGCATGCCTCGGAAATGTTCGAGGAAGCCGGCCACGGTTTCGAAAAACTCGGCATCAAGGTCGCAAAGCCCAAGCTCGATCTGCCGGCGATGATGGAACACAAGACCGGTGTGGTCGATGCCAATGTGAACGGCGTTGCCTTCCTGATGAAGAAGAACAAGATCGACGTTCACACCGGTACCGGCAAGATCCTGGCCAAAGGCAAGGTCGAAGTTACCGATGCAGACGGCAAGGCAAGCGTACTGGAAACGAAGAACATCGTGATTGCCACCGGTTCCGACGTCATGCCGCTGCCGGGTGTCGAGATCGACGAGAAGCAGGTGGTCTCTTCCACCGGCGCTCTGGAACTGGACAAGGTGCCCGGCAAGCTGCTCGTCGTCGGTGGTGGTGTCATCGGCCTTGAGCTCGGCTCCGTCTGGAACCGTCTCGGGTCGGAAGTGACCGTGGTGGAGTTCATGGACAAGATCCTCGGCCCGATGGACGGTGACGTTTCCAAGAACTTCCAGCGCATGCTGAAAAAGCAGGGCATGGAATTCAAGCTGTCCTCCAAGGTCACGGGCGTCGAAAAGAAAGGCAAGGGCCTTGCCGTGACCGTAGAGCCGGCAAAGGGTGGCGATGCGCAGGTTCTCGAGGCCGACATCGTTCTGGTTGCCATCGGTCGCCGTCCATACACGGAAGGCCTGGGCCTTGATGGGGCAGGTGTTGCCCTGGACGAGCGCGGCCGCGTCAAGATCGACACCCACTACAAGACCAATGTCGACGGCATCTACGCCATCGGCGATGTGGTCGTCGGTCCGATGCTGGCCCACAAGGCCGAGGACGAAGGCGTTGCCGTTGCCGAAATGCTGGCAGGCCAGGCTGGTCACGTGAACTATGATGTCATCCCGGGTGTTGTCTACACCCAGCCGGAAGTCGCTTCCGTCGGCAAGACCGAGGAAGAACTGAAGGCGGCCGGCGTCGAGTACAAGACCGGCAAATTTGTCTTCTCCGCCAACGGCCGCGCGCGCGCCATGAACAAGACCGACGGCTTTGCCAAGGTTCTGGCGGACGCAAAGACCGACCGCGTGCTTGGTGTTCACATCGTCGGCTTCGGTGCCGGTGAGATGATCCACGAAGCTGCTGTCCTGATGGAGTTCGGTGGATCTTCCGAAGACCTTGCACGCACCTGCCACGCCCACCCGACCATGTCGGAAGCGGTCAAGGAAGCAGCCCTCGGCGCATTTGCGAAGTCGATCCACGCGTAATCAACGCTTGAACGATGTCTTTTCGATATCGGTCGGGGCATCCGGTCACCGGGTGCCCCGTAACATTTTTGTTGGATCGGCCGTCCTGCGGACCGGCAGACGCCATTCAAGTTTGAAGTTCTGCAAGTAAACGTAAAAAATGCCGCGCATCTGCAACTAATGCGCTAGAGTGTTGTCCTGTCAGGGGTGGTGCATTTCAACAAAAGGCAGGAGATGCTTTGCTTGAAAGGCAACGGGGCAACAATCAAAATCTGAATCTCACCCGCGACTGGCTGCCAGTCGTTGCAGGGGGCGTATTGCCGTTGGTTTGCGGCCTGGTGTTTTTCTGGCCGGAGCGAACCATTCCCTACGTGGATGACCTCTTCTTTATTCCCTGGGCATCCGAATTTGCGCAAACGGGCCGTCACTTGAATCCGCTTCTTGCGGTCCAGTTCCCGGGGCTGGAATCCTATCATCTCCAGCCAAGGCTTCATTTCATTCTGTCCGGATGGTTTTTGAAAGCCGCGGGGATCAGCACCGCGACAATCGTCCTGTACGAATTCCTCTGTTACGTGGCGACCAGCCTGGTCTTCGTGGTGTTCTGCCTCAGATTGAACCTTCGCACCGCTGCGCTTTTCACACCGTTGATCTTTGCGCCCATGTATGTCGTTTCCGGCTTCCGGCTGGAACTGACGGGTTCATTCATCTGGATGCTCGGGCTGCTGCTGGTCCTGCCGGTTGCAGTCAGGGCAGGTACGGGTGACACACGGCAGACCGGTCCGGAAACCGTTGCCGGCGTTGCGGGCACCGCGCTTTTGGGAATTGCTCCGCTGACTGCACTGTCCATGCTTGCCTGGAGTGTTGGCGTCATTGCCGTTCTTCAGATCTGGAGGCTCAGGACGCGGCAGGCAAGCCTCGTTCGTGTGCTGAGTGAAGGCCTTGTCGCCCTCGCGATTGCCGTTGCCCTGTTTGCGGTCTCGGTGAACTTCGAGTTCGCCGAGTTCTTCCGGCAGATCGCCTATCACTCCAGCCGGTCACATGGCTCCGGCAAGTTCAATGTGGAAGCGATCTTCCGGGCTGCCATGTTTGCAGGCGTATCTTGGGTTGTTTTCCGCAAGTCCCGCACTGCCGGGATAATCGGCTTTTGCCTTGCCGCTGGACAATTCTTCGGCGCCTTCGTGCATGACCGGCCGCTGATCCGGAATCTTGCGGCCGCAATGTTGTTTCTGCTGGCGGTCGACGTGCTGTTGAAAGACCGCTGGTACAGGGTGAAGCTTGGCCTTTGCGCCGCATTGGTGCTGGCGCTTTCCTCCAACTTCATCGTTTTCTATGTGCTGTCGGAACCGTTGCCGAACAGGCAAGCTGTGGTCGAGGCTTACCGGCAGGATCTGGCGGACGGAAAGCGGGTCTTTATCGACGAAACGATGGCCCACCATTTTCTGGATCAGAAAACGTCCGGTGCCCTGTCCTGGACCTGGGGAGGCACATTTCCCAAGGGGCGGCCGACCAGTATGGCAGACCTGAAGGAAGGCGACGTCTGGTATGTCAGCGAATATACCCTGCTCGGCTACCTGAAGGGCAGGCATGACGTTGCTGAAAGGGTTTGGCCGAAGAACGACTATCCCCACGTTCTCCAGTTCTCCTGCATTCTGGGCCGTCATTCCTGTAATCTGCCTGCCAAACGCTGGACAATGATGCGTCTGGAAAGGCTAGGGGGAACGGTGATGGCAACGGAACTCGGCTCAGGCGCCGAACCAAGACCGATAGACGAAAGCTAGCAGCACGCTCCCTGGCGGCTGCCACCGGAACGAACATGCGTGCCGTAGGGGAGACACGGGACTGGACAAGGCTTGCCTGAAGCCGGGCAAAAAGGCTTGTCAGTGCTCCTTCAGGCAGAGGCCATGGTCGCCGAAAGCCTTCAGAACGTTGCATTCGGTCACCGTGTGGTCGCCTTCGCAGCTTGTTGCGATGCGCTTCAACTCCGCCTCCAGTTTGCGCAGGTGGGCAATCCGCTGGCGCACTGCCTTCAACTGATCTTCGGCAATCCGGTTGGCGGTTTCGCACGGTTTGTCCGGATGCTGGCTGAGGTCTATCAAATCACGGATGGCCGGCATTGGCAGGCCGAGGTCGCGGCAATGCTTGATGAAGCCAAGCCTTTCCAGGTCGCTGGACCGGTAGCGCCTCTGGTTGCCCTCGCTGCGGATCGGCGCTTCCAGCAGGCCTTCATTTTCGTAATAACGAATCGTCGGAACCTTCACGCCGGTTCGTCTTGAAAGGTCACCAATTGAAAAATCCATAAAAAGCCTCTTGAAGCTCTAGTCACTATAGCAATTACAAGGGACAGGAACCGAAAATCAAGCGACTCGAACAAGGAGTGCATCATGGGTGCCTGTTGCGGACATTCCCACGGAACATTTGACGGAATGTCGAAGGACTATCGCCGCCGGCTCTGGCTGGTGATCGCGTTGAACGGTGGCATGTTCATCGTCGAGATGATTGCCGGCCAGGCAGCCGGCTCAAAGGCGCTGCAGGCCGACGCCCTCGATTTCTTCGGCGACGCGGTCACCTACGGCATATCATTGGCTGTCATTGGCGCATCGCTGAAGACCCGGGCCCTGGCCGCGCTTGCAAAGGGCACAAGCCTGTTTCTGATGGGCGTCTGGGTGGCTGCCACCACGCTCTATCAGGTGTTCGTGCTTGGCGTACCGCAGGCCGCGGTGATGGGCTCCATCGGCTTTCTGGCGCTGGCCGTAAACCTTGCCAGTGTCCTGCTGCTGGTCCGATACAAGGATGGTGATGCCAATGTGCGCTCCGTCTGGCTGTGTTCGCGCAACGATGCCATAGGCAACGTCGCCGTCATGCTGGCGGCCGCCGGTGTCTGGGGAACGGCAAGCGCTTGGCCGGACCTGATTGTCGCCGGTCTCATGGCAGCTCTCTTCGTCAGTTCCTCGGTCCAGATCCTGAGCCAGGCCATAAAGGAATACCGGCACAAGACGGAGCACGAAGTGGCGGCTGAATAATTCGCCCTTTCCGGAACATGACTCAAGCGGTGGTGCTTCCCAGATGCACCACCGTTATTTCCGGAGGAACACCGAATCGGACCGGCAGGATCGAGCAGCCAAGACCTCCGGAAACGATGAGGTGGCGGGGGTCCGTTTCAAGGCCCAGGTGCCTTGCCAGCCTCGTCCCTTCCGTTTCAACGATGTGGCCATAGGCGTAGCTTTTGACGCTGCGTTTGGGAAAGGCCGGTTTGTAGCCGAAACAGTTGACCTGCCCGCCATGGGTGTGACCGCTGAGCGTCAGGCTGACGCGGCCCGGCACTTCGCGGATGATGTCGGGTTCATGTGCCATCAGCAGCACGGGCGCATCGTCCGTCACCTGGGCAAGCGTGCCGGTCAGGTCATCCAAACCTTTCCAGCGGTGCCGTTTGATCTTGCGGTGCGGTCTCAGCGCCAACTGGTCGTCGACGCCGGCAAGCCAGAAAGCCTGGCCGTCCTTCTCGAACCGTTGAGCCCGGTTTTGGTAAAGGGGAATGCCGGCGTTCAGCAGCGCCTGACCATATCTGGTCGGCCCACCGCCAGTCAGCTGCGCGTCCGCGTCGTCCCACCAGTCGTGATTGCCGAGAATGGCGTGGGTCCCGAGCGGGGCCGACAGATCACCGAAGAGATCAGCCCACGCCTGTGGCGGGATCGGGTCGTATTGCCATTTGTGGCTGGCCACATAGTCGCCCAGCATCAGGATGATGTCGGGCTTCAGAGCGTTGGTCTGCCGGACGATGGAGCGAACCCGCTCCAACCCCATCCAGGGATCGCAGACATGCGGGTCGGCTATCAGCGCGGCTTTCAGTTTCAGCCCTCTGGGCCATCGTGGAGGCGTCAGGTGATAATGCTTCAGGCTGAGCCGAAAAGGCTCAACGCCAATCGCATAGGCAGGAGCGGAAACGGCACCCAGCATTGCAATGCCACAGGTTTGCAGGAAACGGCGTCTGGAAATCATGAGACTGTATCAACCGGTTCTTCAGGATAATCCCGAGTGAACCGGGCTATTGAGGCGTCGATACGGCCCGATGAAGGCAGGTTTCAGCAGATTTCGTGCAGACGGTATTCAGCCGAAAAAAAGCCCGCTGCGGAGCAGCGGGTCTTGGTCTGGAGCTTCTTTACCGGTGGGGGTCACTCCGACACGGCTTCGCCGGTGGTCGGCTGAATTACGGTCTCGCTTACGATTGCATCGCTGAGATCGTTGGTGGCGATGGCCACATCCGAGTCGGTGTCCGGGAGGACGGGCGTTTCCGCCACTGTCATCTGTTTGGACTGGGCTGTCTTGTTCCAGCTGCATGCAGCGGCCGGTGCAATTGCAAACGCGGTTACGGCAAGGGCCGCAATGCCGGTGCTCAATAGGCGCATGTTACATCTCCGTCCGTTGGCCTGCGCTACACTTGCGCAGTCTTACGTAAGGTAAGGAAAAACGGAGGTCTGACAAGGAAAAAGCGAAAGGCGATTGTCGTCGCACTGCCCTGACCGGTTACTCGCGCTGGAGATTGTAGGTGGTCTCGGTTCGCGGTTCGGACAGATCGTTGACGACGTTGATCACGTGAACATCCAGAAGCTCGCCAAAGGCCCGCAATGTCAGTTGCTTGCTGCTCAAGAAACCGATCAGCAGCACCTGGATGGCACCATCTGAGCGCATTTCCCCTTTGGTCCAGCCCCACTTGCAGTCACGCGGGATGCAGGAGGTGAATGCGCGTACGCGCACATGCACCGCTTCATTCTCGCAGCGGCTTTCCACCTCGACGCGCGAGATCTCCTTCGGCTTGGCATTCGCATTGACCCAGACGCCGTCTTCGGGAAGTGGGCAGTAGACGCGCTGCGCCAGCGAGGGCGCTGCCGACAGTAGAAGAAGACCGGCTGCGAGTAGTATCAGACGCATGCGTTATCTCCCGGCGAAACAGGCTGTTTCAGCAACCTAACCGTTTGTGGCGGAAGCGGCTACAACGGAGTTGGAACTAACATGGGAATCGAACGAAATTCCCCGCAAACAACAGAGACTTATCATGCAATCACTCGAAACGTCGCGGTTTCGTCTGCGCTTGCCGGAAGAACCGGACTTTCCAGTCTACAAGGCGTTCTACGAGAACGGCGAGGCCTCACACTTCTATGGTGGTCCGTTGCGCGCGGACTCTGCCTGGCGCGTGTTGGCAAGCCACCTCGGCCACTGGCAACTGCGCGGCTATGGCATGTGGGTTATTGAACCGAAAACGGGGGCAGATATCATCGGTGGTTGCGGCTTCGTTTGGCCCGAAGGCTGGCCAAGACGGGAGCTGACCTGGTGGCTGATGCCCCAGGCACGCGGCACCGGTGCAGCCGTGGAAGTTTCGCAGGCGGCAATCCGCCATGCTTACGAAGTCTATGGCTGGCCTCTGGTTGAAACGCATATGAAGGATGACAACGAGGCAGCAAGGGGATTGGTGCGCAAACTTGGCGGCGAGCCGATTGCGCGCGAGATGTTTCCTGATGGCAAGGAACGGACAGTCTACGGATTTCCGAAACCTGACGGATCCTAACGGCGCGGATGAGCCTTGTCGTAGGCAGACAGGAGATGGGCGCTGTCGATTTCCGTATAGATCTGCGTTGAGGCAAGACTGGCGTGGCCGAGCAGTTCCTGGATAGTCCTGAGATCACCGCCGCCAGCCAGCAGATGTGTGGCAAAGGAATGGCGCAGGGCATGCGGGGTCGCGCTGTCCGGCAGGCCCAATGCACCGCGCAGGCGTGCCATGGCCAGTTGGATCATGCGCGGGTTCAGCGGACCGCCGCGGGCACCGAGAAACAGGGGGCCATCGGGCGAAATCGCATAAGGGCAAAGTTTCAGATAGTGCTCCACCGCCTGGCAGACCGCCGGCAGGATCGGGACAATCCGCTCCTTGCCGCCTTTGCCGACGACACGAAGTGTCTTCGTTCCGTTTTTGGGGGCCATGGCACCGGTCAGCGACAACGCTTCCGAAATCCGCAGGCCGCAGCCGTAGAGCAGGGTCAGGACGGCGGCGTTGCGGGCTTCCAGCCACGGCTCGCGTTCCATCGCCAGGTCACCGCTGGTCACGTTGATGGCGTCCTTGGAGGAGACGGGTTTCGGCAGGGATCGGGCCTGCCGTGGTGGCCGTACGGCGGAAGACGCCGCAGCGTTCACTTCGCCCCGCCGCTCCAGGTACCTGAGGAACGACCGGATCCCGGCAAGGCCGCGGGCGAGCGATCGGCTCTGGGCACCGTCACGGCGGCGGCTTGCCAGAAAACCTCGAAAGTCGGCCGGGCGGAGCGCTGCAATTTCCTTGAGGTCCGGTGCCCCGCCCAGATGGTTGGTCAGGAACCGCAGGAACTGGCGCAGGTCGCGTTCGTAGGCAAGCAGGGTCTTGTCGGAAAGGCGTCGCTCATCGGACAGGTGGTCAAGCCACTGGTCGATGCGGCGGTTGAGTTCCGGCCGGGCGGTGACGAGCAGCGATTCGGATTTGGAGGATGCGGCACACATGGTGCCAATGTGATGCCGGATCTCCAACGGTTCCGTTAACATCGCGCCACATGGCGGCTATTTTTCGTCAAACCGGCCGACAGATGGTCCTCCCCCCACCAGGAGGTGAACAGGACCGTCGAGATCTCCGAGCCTGACCGACTTGTCCCCCAACACCAGGCAAAAGGAATTGGAGCGTCCTGTTGCCCTTGGCAGGCACTGGAAACGGCAAACAAAAACGGCCCGGAAATCCGGGCCGTTCGTTTGTCTTAAAGGTCGGTGATCAGAGAATGCTCTGGCCGGTCTTGGCCCAATCGGCCAGGAAAGCTTCAAGGCCCTTGTCGGTCAGCGGATGCTTGACCAGTGCCTTCAGCGTTGCCGGCGGTACGGTCGCGACGTCGGCGCCGATGATGGCGCAATCCTTCACGTGGTTCGGCGTGCGGATCGACGCAGCCAGAATTTCCGTGTCGAAGCCGTAGTTGTCGTAGATCACGCGGATTTCGCGGATCAGCTCAAGCCCGTCGGCATGAATATCATCCAGACGGCCGATGAATGGCGAAATGTAGGTTGCACCGGCCTTGGCTGCGAGCAGGGCCTGGTTGGCCGAGAAGCACAGGGTGACGTTGGTCTTGGTGCCTTCTTCGGTCAGCTGCTTGCACGCCTTCAGGCCATCGAACGTCAGCGGCAGCTTGATGACCACGTTGTTTGCGATCGCGCCAAGGACGTGTGCTTCCTTCATGATCGTGTCGAAATCGGTTGCGGCCACTTCGGCGGAAACATCGCCTTCGGTGATGGCGCAGATTTCTGCGATGACTTCCTTGAAGTCCCGACCGGACTTTGCGATCAGCGAGGGGTTGGTGGTGACACCGTCAAGGAGGCCGGTTGCTTCCAGTTCCTTGATTTCAGCCGTGTCGGCCGTATCGACGAAGAATTTCATCTGTCTTTACTCCCTGTAGGGCTACCGGAGCGTCGCCGGAAACCTGGTCCCGGCTAGCGGGACAAAACGATTGCGTGGTCAGCTGGGCTCTCTTTACCCTAGGATGATGACAAGAAGAACCCCTGATTCTCTGGTGGACGAAATTTTTGCGGTACGTACCTCAAGAATGGCGAGGCTTGATCCCGGCGACCGGACGGGCAATGTCACGCCAGGGTTCGGGCTGTGCCTGGCGCATGGTTTCGCGGCCGTTCCCGGAGCGATGAGGACCTGACACCCAGTGCTGTTCGACGATCCAGATTTCCAGGAAACCATTGCCAGCGTGCTGGTGCCGGTCGCGGTTGCGGGGGCCTATACCTACAAGGTTCCCCCCGGCCAGTCCGTGGTTCCGGGCACCATCGTCAAGGTACCGCTCGGCCCGCGCGAGGTGATCGGCGCTGTCTGGGATATCCAGCCGGACGCGGCCATCAATCCAAAGAAACTGAAGACCATTTCCCATGTCTACGACAAGACGCCGCCGCTTGATGATGATCTGCGCCGGTTCGTCGACTGGGTAGCGAACTGGACACTTGGCGCTCCGGGGATGGTGCTGCGCATGGTGTTGCGGTCCGAAGAAGCGCTGGAGCCGGAGGCACCCGTTCCCGGTGTCCGCCGTATCGAAGGTGCCGAGCCGGATCGTCTGACGCCGGCACGCGGGCGCGTTCTGGCGACCATGGAAGACGGCTTTGCCTGGACGAAAAGCGGCCTTGCCCATGCTGCCGGCGTGTCCGCTTCCGTCATCGACGGCCTGCTTCAGCAAGATGTCCTGGAAACCGTCCTGATGCCGGCGGCTCCTCCGCCGCCGAAACCGCAACTGGACTACGCGCAAAAACCGCTGACCCCGGCGCAGCAGGCCGCGGCAGACGGCCTGACGGCCTGTTTCGGCAAGGGTGGGGCCGTTGCCCTGATCGACGGTGTCACCGGCTCGGGCAAGACGGAAGTCTATTTCGAGGCGATTGCCGAAGCCTTGCGCCGGGGAAAGCAGGCGCTGGTGCTGCTGCCTGAAATCGCACTCACCGAACAGTTCCTGCGGCGCTTCGAACAACGCTTCGGGGTCTATCCGGCCGAGTGGCATTCCCAGATCACGGTCAAGAACCGGTCGCGGGTCTGGCGCGGGGTGGCCTCCGGTGATGTGCGGGTGGTGATAGGGGCCCGCTCCTCGCTGTTTCTGCCGTTCAAGGAACTGGGCCTGATCATTGTGGACGAAGAACACGATGCAGCCTTCAAGCAGGACGACCGGGTGCCTTACAGCGCACGCGACATGGCTGTTGTCCGCGGCCATCTCTCCGGCTTCCCCGTTGTTCTGGCGTCGGCCACGCCATCCGTGGAAAGCATCGTCAACGCAGAGGTCGGCCGCTACAAGCTGTTCGAGCTGCCCGAACGGGCATCCGGTGCTGCCCTGCCGGACCTCATGGCCATCGATATGCGCCAGGACGGGCCGGAACGCGGACGCTGGCTGGCACCTGGCCTGGTCCACGGCATCGCCGGCACCTTCGCCGAAGGGGGGCAGTCGCTACTGTTTCTCAATCGGCGCGGTTATGCACCGCTGACCCTTTGCCGTACCTGCGGCCACAGGTTCCAATGCGCTCATTGCAGCGCCTGGCTGGTGGAGCATCGTTTTCAGAAAAAACTCGTCTGCCACCACTGCGGCCATCAGGAGCCGGTTCCCAAGGCCTGTCCGTCCTGCCAGTCGGTAGACAGTCTGGTTGCCTGCGGTCCCGGCGTGGAAAGAATCGCCGAGGAAGTGACCGAGCTCTTTCCGCAGGCGCGTGTGCTCGTGCTTTCGTCGGATATTGCCGGCGGGCCGGATCGGCTGAAGCGCGAAATGAAGATTGTCGAGGAAGGCGGGGCCGACATCGTCATCGGCACGCAGCTGGTCGCCAAGGGGCATAACTTCCCGCTCATGAAACTGGTTGGCGTGGTGGATGCGGACCTTGGCCTTGCCCATGGCGATCCGAGAGCTGCGGAAAAAACCTTCCAGCTGCTTGCCCAGGTGACGGGCCGTGCGGGCCGCGTCACCGGCGGCGGCAAGGGTTTCCTGCAGACTTACAATGCCGATCACCCCGTCATCAAGGCGCTGCTTTCAAGCGACAAGAAGGCGTTCTACCAGGCCGAGATCGAGGCAAGGCGGGCAGCAGGTCTGCCGCCGTTCGGGCGTCTTGCCGCCGTCATCGTCTCCGGACCAGACAGAGGATATGCGGAAGGCTTCTCAAGGGCCCTTGCCCGTGCCGCACCGCCGGATCAGGCCGTTACGCTCCTTGGGCCTGCGGAAGCCGCCCTTGCCATGGTGCGCGGACGCTATCGTTTCCGCCTGCTGGCAATGGCCCCCCGCCAGTACGATCTGCAGGCCTATCTGCGGCATTGGCTGAGCATCGGCCCGAAGCCCACAAAGGGGCTGCGCCTGCAAGTGGACATCGACCCGCAGCATTTTCTTTAGGTGGTTTTTGCGTTCATCGGGAAAAGCGCCTGCCGTTCATACGAGTTCGGCGTGGGAGAATCGGGTGGAACCGCAGGGGCATTGTTTGCAATTGTGGCAACGCTGCTGACGGCAATAATCCCGCCTTCCGCGCAGCTGCGGCAAAAACGCCCTCCTGGCTTGCCCCTTTCAGCCCTGTGCAAAGGCCTTTTCGCCTGCTCTGCAGAAAACCGTCTAAAGGTTTATGACGGTGCGGAGACGTTGATCTGAAACGTTTTTTATCGACCTTTGACAAAAAACACCGAGGAATCGGCAATAACAGTCTTTAGGCGAAGTTGCACACTGAGAAACCCTGTGCTAATTGAGGCGCGGCTTTGGGGGCAGCGGTTTAACCGTCATACCTTCTGACCTTGAAATCATTCATTTTTTCAATGCTTTGCGAGCGCTAGCCGTTTCGTGGGCATGAAAAACGTCAGAGAGCACGGACCTGGTGACTGACAACGTATCTCTCGTATCCGGCGTGGCACAGCGTTATGCGTCCGCCCTTCTCGACCTCGCCGAAGGCGAAGGTGTAACGGCTGACGTGGAGCGGGATCTGACAGCTTTCGAAGGCATGCTTGCCGAAAGCGAAGATCTCGTCCGTCTCGTGAAAAGCCCGGTATTCAGTGTGGAGGAGCAGCTTGCAGCGCTTACCGCACTTCTCGACAAGGCAGGCATCAAAGGCCTGGCTGCTAATTTCGTGAAGCTGGCAGCCCGTAACCGGCGCCTCTTCGTTCTTCCCGGCATGATCAAGGCATTCCGCACCCTGCTTGCGCAAAAGCGTGGTGAGGAAACGGCTGAGGTAACCTCCGCAGCTGCCCTTTCCGACGATCATGTCGCTGCCCTGAAAGAAGCTCTCTCGGCTTCCACGGGCAAATCTGTAAACATCGTGGCAAAGGTTGATCCTGCCCTGATCGGTGGCCTCGTGGTCAAGGTCGGCTCCCGCATGATCGACACATCGCTGCGTACCAAGCTCAATTCACTCAAGTTCGCGATGAAAGAGGTCGGCTGATGGATATTCGGGCCGCGGAAATCTCCGCAATCCTCAAGGACCAGATCAAGAGCTTTGGCCAGGAAGCCGAAGTTTCTGAAGTCGGTCAGGTGCTCTCCGTCGGTGACGGTATCGCCCGTGTTTATGGTCTGGACAAAGTCCAGGCTGGTGAAATGGTCGAATTCCCGGGTGGTATCAAGGGCATGGCCCTGAACCTGGAAACCGACAACGTTGGTGTCGTTATCTTCGGCTCCGACCGTGATATTAAAGAAGGCGACACCGTCAAGCGGACCGGCGCCATCGTGGAAGTGCCGGTCGGCAAGGGCCTCCTGGGCCGCGTTGTTGACCCGCTCGGCAACCCGATCGACGGCAAAGGCCCGATCGAGGCAACCGAAAAGCGCCGCGTGGACGTCAAGGCGCCGGGCATTCTGCCGCGCAAGTCCGTGCATGAGCCGATGTCTACCGGCCTGAAAGCCATCGACGCCCTGATCCCGGTTGGCCGTGGTCAGCGCGAGCTGGTCATCGGTGACCGTCAGACCGGCAAGACCGCGATCATTCTCGACACCTTCCTGAACCAGAAGCCGCTGCATGCTTCTGACGACGAAGACGCCAAGCTGTACTGCATCTACGTTGCTGTCGGCCAGAAGCGCTCCACCGTCGCTCAGTTCGTGAAGACCCTGGAAGACGCCGGCGCGCTGGAATACTCCATCGTCGTCGCCGCTACCGCTTCCGACGCTGCTCCGCTGCAGTTCCTGGCACCGTTTGCCGGCTGCGCGATGGGCGAGTTCTTCCGTGACAACTCCATGCACGCAGTGATCGGCTACGACGATCTGACCAAGCAGGCTGTGGCCTACCGTCAGATGTCCCTGCTGCTCCGTCGTCCGCCGGGACGTGAAGCTTTCCCGGGTGACGTTTTCTACCTGCACTCCCGTCTGCTGGAACGTGCTGCGAAGCTGAACGAAGACCATGGCAAGGGCTCTCTGACCGCACTGCCGGTTATTGAAACCCAGGGCAACGACGTGTCCGCGTTTATTCCGACCAACGTGATCTCGATCACCGACGGTCAGATCTTCCTGGAAACGGATCTGTTCTACCAGGGTATCCGCCCGGCCGTGAACGTTGGTCTGTCGGTGTCCCGCGTGGGTTCCTCCGCTCAGATCAAGGCGATGAAACAGGTTGCCGGCCCGATTAAGGGTGAACTGGCTCAGTACCGCGAAATGGCGGCCTTTGCTCAGTTCGGCTCCGACCTCGACGCCACGACCCAGCGCCTCCTGAACCGTGGTGCACGTCTGACCGAACTTCTGAAGCAGCCGCAGTTCTCGCCGCTGAAGACCGAAGAACAGGTTGCAGTCATCTATGCCGGCGTGAACGGCTACCTGGATGCAATCCCGGTGAACCGCGTGAAGGACTTCGAAGAAGGCCTGCTTCTGTTCCTTCGTGGCGAGCACAAAGCGCTGCTCGACGCCATCTGGGAGAAGAAGGCACTCGACGACGAGCTGACTGGCAAGCTGAAAGCTGCCATCGACGCGTTCGCCAAGAACTTCGCTTAAGACCACGCCGGGATAAGGAGCAGGGGCGGCCATGCCGAGCCTGAAGGACTTACGAAACCGCATCGCTTCCGTTAAGGCGACGCAGAAAATCACCAAGGCCATGCAAATGGTGGCCGCGGCGAAGCTGCGTCGTGCTCAGGAAGCTGCGGAGGCCGCTCGCCCCTATGCGGAACGCATGGGTGCGGTGCTGGCCAACCTCGCGGTGGCCTTCGAGGGGCGCGACGACGCTCCGAAGCTCATGTCCGGCACCGGCAATGACCAGGTTCATCTCCTGCTCGTTGCCACGGCCGAACGTGGGCTGTGTGGGGGCTTCAACACCAACATTGCCAAGCTTGCGCGTGAAAAAGCGCGCAGCCTGCTGAAGCAGGGCAAGACGGTCAAGATCATCTGTGTCGGCAAGAAGGGCTACGACGCTCTGAAGCGCGAGCTCGGCCAGCACATCATCAAGACCATCGACCTGCGCAGTGTTAAGAACGTTGGCTTCAACAACGCGGACGACATCGGCCGCGAAGTGCTCTCCATGTACGACAATGGCGAGTTCGACGTTTGCACGCTGTTCTATTCGACTTTCAAATCCGTGATCGCGCAGGAACCGACTGCAACTCAGCTGATCCCGGCCCATTTCGAGGCTGGCAGCACTGATGCAGGCGCAGGTGCCAACGCGGTTTACGAATATGAACCGGAAGAGACAGAGATCCTTGCGGATCTGCTGCCGCGCAACATCTCCGTTCAGATTTTCCGGGCACTTCTGGAAAATGCTGCGTCTGAACAGGGTGCACGTATGTCCGCAATGGACAACGCGACCCGCAACGCCGGCGAGATGATCGACAAACTGACGATCAACTACAACCGCCAGCGCCAGGCTCAGATTACGACGGAACTGATTGAAATTATCTCGGGCGCGGAAGCGCTCTAACGGGATCGAGACGAGGATTAGGGATATGGCTGACAAAAAGGTCGGACGGATCACCCAGGTCATCGGCGCCGTTGTCGACGTCAAGTTCGATGACCACCTGCCGCTGATCCTGAACGCTCTTGAAGTTGACAACCAGGGCACGCGTCTTGTGCTTGAAGTTGCTCAGCACCTTGGCGAAAACACGGTACGTACCATCGCGATGGACTCCACCGAGGGTCTGGTGCGCGGTCAGGAAGTGGTCGACACCGATGCACCGATCGTGGTGCCGGTTGGCGACGGCACCCTGGGCCGTATCATGAACGTGATTGGCGAGCCGGTCGACGAAGCCGGTGAGATCCCGCACGAAAGCAAGCGTGCGATCCACCAGGACGCTCCGGAGTTCATCGAACAGTCCACCGAAGCTGAAATCCTTGTGACGGGCATCAAGGTCGTTGACCTTCTGGCTCCGTACGCAAAGGGCGGTAAGATCGGCCTGTTCGGCGGCGCCGGCGTGGGCAAGACCGTTCTCATCATGGAACTGATCAACAACGTCGCCAAGGCGCACGGCGGTTACTCCGTGTTCGCAGGTGTTGGCGAGCGTACTCGTGAAGGTAACGACCTTTACTGGGAAATGATCGAATCCGGCGTGAACAAGGAAGGCGGCGGAGAAGGCTCCAAGGCTGCGCTGGTTTACGGCCAGATGAACGAGCCCCCGGGAGCCCGTGCACGTGTTGCTCTGACCGGTCTGACCGTTGCAGAACACTTCCGTGACCAGGGCCAGGACGTGCTGTTCTTCGTGGACAACATCTTCCGCTTTACCCAGGCAGGTTCCGAAGTGTCCGCACTTCTCGGCCGTATCCCGTCCGCTGTGGGCTACCAGCCGACGCTGGCCACCGACATGGGCGGCATGCAGGAGCGCATCACCACCACGAACAAGGGCTCGATCACGTCCGTGCAGGCCGTGTACGTTCCGGCCGATGACTTGACCGACCCGGCACCGGCTTCGACCTTTGCTCACTTGGACGCAACGACGGTTCTTAACCGCTCGATCGCTGAAAAAGGCATCTACCCGGCTGTGGATCCGCTGGACTCCACGTCCCGTATGCTTGATGCCCGCATCATCGGTGAAGAGCACTACGAAACGGCTCGTGCGGTTCAGGTTACTCTGCAGCGCTACAAGGCTCTGCAGGACATCATCGCCATCCTGGGCATGGACGAACTGTCTGAAGAAGACAAACTCACCGTTGCCCGCGCACGTAAGATCGAGCGCTTCCTGTCCCAGCCGTTCTTCGTGGCTGAAGTCTTCACCGGTTCTCCGGGCAAGCTGGTTGCACTCGAAGACACCATCAAGGGCTTCAAGGGTCTGGTCGAAGGTGAATACGACCACCTGCCGGAAGCTGCTTTCTACATGGTTGGCTCCATCGATGAAGCCATCGAGAAAGCACAGCGCCTGGCTGCTGAAGCCGCTTGATCGGCGAATTGACCGGACGCCCGTTATCGGGCGTCCGTCTTCTTCATGCTTGATGGCTTGCCATCAGAATTAGACTGACAAGGAAGACGCCAAATGGCTGAACTTTTCCAGTTTGAGTTGGTCTCGCCGGAGCGCCAGCTCCTCTCCGAACAGGTCGCAGAGGTCGTTGTACCGGGCGCCGAAGGCGAGTTTGGCGTTCTGAAGAACCATGCCCCGTTCATCTCCACCATCCTGCCGGGCATCCTGAAGGTGCGCAGCAGCGAAAATGGTGGCTGGGACGAATATTTCGTCCGCGGTGGTTTTGCCGATGTTGCAGCAGGCGGTCTCACCGTTCTGGCCGAACAGGCCGTTCCGGTTGGCGAGATCAGCCGTGAGCAGCTCGACCAGGCAATCCAGGATGCGCAGGAAGATGTTTCCGACGCCAAGGACGATGCCTCGCGGCAGAAAGCCGAAATGACACTGGCTCAGCTCAAGGACGTCGCAGAAGCCCTCACCAAGGCCTGATACGACCCCCTCAAGCTTCATTCAATGACGCGGTCCGGCAACGGGCCGCGTTTTTTGTTCTTGGGGGAAGCGATCGGTCAAGTATGCAAGAGGCACGGTTCTGACGTGCCTGGCAGGCTACCTCTCAAACAGTCGGCTCTCGATCAGAAGGCCGAACGTCAGGCGCGAGCAAACCGCGCGACGTCTTCTTCTTCGAAGAACTTGAACCCGTTACGTCCGTTATGCTTGACCTCGTATAGCGCCATATCGGCGCGCTTTATCACTGGACGAGGATCCAGTTCCGTGCCCGTTATCGGAGAAATTCCGACGCTGACGCCAACCGAAATAATGTGATCCTGAACAGCGAACGGTGCCCCGATCTTGCGGACGATACGATCGGCGATCTCGGCCGTACTGGCGTTGCCGGAACCTGTTCCGGTCAGGATGATCCCGAATTCGTCGCCGCCGAGACGAGCGACCAGATCTGAGGACCGGACACACTCGCGCAGTCGCTGTGCGACTGTTTTAAGAAGTTCGTCACCGACATCATGACCGAAGCTGTCATTCACCGGTTTGAACTTGTCGAGATCCAGCAGCATCAGGTCGCCTGCAATGCCATTGGCCGATGCCGCATTCAGGGCTTCGTCCAGCTTTGCATTGAATAGCGTTCGGTTGGCGAGCCCGGTCAAGGTGTCATGGTGAGCGGCAAACTGGATCTTTTCAGCCGCCAGTTCACGGGACGTGACATCTTCATGCGTACCGATCCAGCCGCCCGCCGGCAAGGGCGCATGGACCGCGCTGACAATCCTGCCGTTGGGATGTTTGAACTTGGAACGGACCACTTCGCCTGCCGATAGACGGATCATCAGATCCATGACGTGTTCCTGAACATCGCCCTCGAATTCGCCGCGATCCTTCTCGGCCTGGATCAATTCGATGAGGCTGACACCCTCGTAAACATCGCCCTCAGGTTTGTTGAAGATTTCGATGTACTGCCGGTTCCACAATGACAGTCGGCCACGCGCATCGAAGACGCTGACACCCTGGCGCATATTGGCGAGAATGGCTTCGAGTTCCTGCGAGCGATGCCGTGCCAGCCGTTCGTTCGCCGCAAGTTGTTCTTCCAGGTTCTTCCGTTCGGTGATGTCGTAAAAATTATGGATCAGACCACCTGACGGCAGTGGCGTGCTCCGGGTTTCGATGTAGGTGCCGTTCGCGGCACGCCGTTCGAAGACCTGCGATTTTTTCAGGTCGTACTTCCGATACCGCTCCAGAGCGAGAGCCTCTGGGTCGCCAGGGCCGTAGTCACCTCTTCGAGCGTTGAAGAGAAAGAAGTCGTAAAGATAAGGCCGATCTTCAATCAACTCATCAGAATATTCGAGAAGGTCGCGGAACTGCTGATTGCTCGATGCGAGCCGGAGCGTTTCATCGTAGTGAACGATCCCGCCCGGAAAGTTGTCGAAGATGCTTTGCAGCGTGTCGGCCTGCTGCTTGGTCTCGGTAATGTCCGTCAGGGAGACGACGACACCGTCCAGATCGAACTCCTGATCGTCGTCGATTGGCATGGCGCTCAGGCGAAGCCACTTCCTCGGACGCCCGTTGGTGGGGGAGAGACGGGCGATGACGTCCCTCAGTGATCCCGGGTCACGCGCAGCAAGCTCCAGCGGAGCATGGCACGGACCCTTGCCTTCAAGGTCACAGCGAAGGCCAAAATCAATGTCGGTTACGTTCAACCCGACCAGCTCCCTGCCGGTCACGCCCAAGAGGTCGATCGCAGCAGGATTGGCTGACTGGATCTCGCCGGTATGTGTCAGCAGAAGAATACCTTCGCTGAGAGACGCGAGCGTTGTCCTTTGGACGGCCTCGGAATACCGCAAGATGTTCTCTGCCCGTTTGCGCTCCGAAATATCAAAGAAACTGGTGATAAGGCCGCCGCTCGGCAGAGGGATACCACGGACTTCCAGATGTGTCCCATCGGGGCTGACGCGCTCGTAAATATGCGGTTTGGGATCATTGAAATACCTGAACCGTTCTTCCAGAAGCTTGTCCGGGTCTCCCGGACCGTAGTCTCCCCGCTTTGCCAGATATGTCGCCACTTCCAGCAATGGCGCCTTGCGATCAATAAATTCCTGCGGCAGTTGCAGAAGGCGCTGAAAATCCTTGTTGCAGACCGCAAGCCGTCTGTCGGGGTCATAATAGACGAGGCCACCCGGCAGGTTGTCGAAAATGGCTTGCAGAGCGATGAGCTGCCGCTTGGTCGCGGTGACGTCGGTCAGGGAAAGGACAACGCCGTCGAGGCCATACGCATTGTCGTCGCCAATCGATTTCGCATTCAGCCGCAGCCAGACGGATTGGTCGGTCCCGCGACGGGTCACGTTTGCAACGACGTTACAAACCTTGTCCGGATTGACCGCTGCCTGTTGCAGGGGATTGCAGCCGGAAACGTGGCCGTCTTCTTCGCATTCGATATCGAGGTCGAGATCCTGAAGCTTTTGACCTTTCATTTCCCCGACGGTGTAGCCAAGCAATGCAGCTGCTGCAGGATTGAAGGACTGGATCTGTCCGGCTCTGTTGACGAGGAGAATCCCTTCACTCAGGGATTCCAGGGTGGTGCGATGGACCGCTTCGGAATGAAGCACGGCCTGTTCGGATTGCTTGCGTTCGGTAATGTCCTGGAAGGCACCAATCAAACGGGTCGTGCGACCATCTTCGATGATGGGCCTGCCTGCTGTGCGGACCCAGATCTCACGCCCCCTGGCGGTCACGAACGGGAGTTCAAGATCCCAGGCAACACCTTCCTTGATACTCTTGATGACGGCATCCGAGATCTGGCGACGGCAATCCGGTGCGTAGAAGGAAAGCGCCATATCGACAGTCGGAACGAAGTCGTCATCCACTTCATGGATTTCGCAGGTTTTTTCCGTCCAGGTTACCGTGTCGGTATCAATATCCACTTCCCAGCCGCCAACACCGGAAACGGCCGTGATCTCTTCCAGCAGATCGCTCTTGCGCATCGCAAGCCGTTGCTGTTCTTCGGTCGCCCGAAGGGCAGATTGCGTTTCACTCTGGGCGCGATGAGACTTCATCAGACCGAGGACGATCGATCCCATACGCTGTAATTGGCGGAGCTGTGTTTCGCTTGGCTGCCGTGGTTTGGTGTCGACGACGCAGAGTGTCCCAAGGATGTGCGTGCCATCCAGGCACAACGGCAAACCTGCATAAAAGCGTGTGTAGGGTGGACCGGCAACGAGGCTCGTATCGCGGAAGCGGGGGTCTTCGAGGGCGTTGGGAACGACCATCAACTCGCGCGAGAGGATCGCCTGATCGCAAAAAGTGCCTTTTCTTGGAGTGCCGTCGACGTCTATGCCGATCTTGGCCTTGAACCAGAGGTCATCCTTCCCGACGATGGAAATGAAGGCCATCGGGGCATCGAAGATCGTGGCAAGGGTCTCTACGAGATCGTCATATTCCGGCAGGCGTTCAGAATTGAGAATCTGAAGGGTCGCCAGTGCGTCCAGGCGGTCCTGTTCGCTGTCTCCCTGCACAGGGGTCATGATGCACTGTGCCTCTCTGCCGAACGCGTCACTATCTCGGTTTTAGTTTGTTTACTCTTAGGTATAGAACTAAAACAAAGTATTAACTTTGCGAGATTGAATTAAATTGTCCATAAAGGCAGGGTTGTTTTGCGCGGTGAGGGTGATTGTATTTTAACGAAGAATCGCCTCTAGGTAATATTCAGTAAGAATATTTGCTTAGATCGAAAAAATCGCATGAAATCTTCAATTCACGCAGAGGTTGCTCGATGTTGATATGCTTTTCGTGCAGCCTTGCAGCCTTGCAGCCTTGCAGCCTTGCAGCCTTGCAGCCTTGAAATTCAGCACGGGAAAATCCGGGCAATAAAAAACCCGGCCTGAGGGCCGGGTTTCGAGGTACGTGGTGTTCCACGGAATGTCTGCTTTTTTAGTTCAAGCAGCTTGTATTCTTATGCCGCGCGGCGGAAGGACAGGCTCATGCCACCACCGGAACGGTTGCGGCGGCGCTCTTCCGGCGGGATGTAGACGATGGCGCTATGTTCGGTGCAATAGGAGACCCCTGCTTCGACGCGCGTGCTGCACGGGAAGATGTAGTTACCAGAATCACCTTCTGCCCATTTGCAGCAGCCCGGGCGCGGGAGAGACAAGTCAGCCATGACGTTTTCCTTCGTTCTTCTTTTAACCAAGCGACAAAAGCGCTCGAGCATCCTCGGGAGGGAGGATCCGAACAGCTTTCGACAGGAATCGGATGTAAGCGGCGCCCGGGACGTCATCCGTTGTCCAACCCAATTGGGTGCCCTTCAGCAAGCGCAGGCATTACATAAGCGGCATGTCACAAAATTGCAATAGAATAGCTGGCAATTCCGGCCTGCACTCAGTGCATACCGGGTTAATGTAATGTTATCGTTTGGTTTTATTGCTTCGGCTTACTTTACCAGGCCAAAGGTTTAGCCTTTTGGCTCAGGCAACTTGCCTCCAGCCTGCCGAAGCGCATCGGGTGTATCAAGATCCAGTCTTGCGGCGGATCCGATCTCGACTTCGGCCACGAACCCGGGGTTTTCGCCAATGATGTGACGCGCTCCAACGTCGCCGCTCAAGGATCTCAGGGCTTCGAAGAAGCGTCGGTCCCACAAGACCGGATTGCCCCGTTTCCCATCCGCCGTTGCGGTGACGATCAGACTGTTGTCGTTTTCGCGGTAAGTGCCGATCAGCCTCTTCAGAACATCGCTGCCGATGCGTGGCATGTCGCCCAGAAGAACGATCACCGCATCGGTATCTGCGGCGAGAGCATTCATGCCTGTGCGGATAGACCCGGCCATGCCGTCTGCAAAATCCGGGTTGTGCACCAGCGTAACGTCCAGATCTTCCACCTGTGCGCCGACTTCTTCAGCCAGATGCCCGGTTACAAGAACGGTCTGTGACAGACCGGCGCCGGCGGCAGCTTCTGCGGCATGCCGGATCAGGGTCTTGCCGTCCAGCGTCGCAAGCAGCTTGTTCGGACCGCCCATGCGGGATGACTTGCCTGCGCCAAGGATCAGTGCCGCGATCCTGGCAGCTTCGCCCTTGCGTTTGCCTTCGCGGGGCTGCGGCCGTGTCCCGATTTCCATCAAAAGGCCTCCAACACCCATTGCGGTAATGTCGTCGGGGTGGACTTCCAGTCCGGCAAGCAGGCGGTCCAGAACCCAGTCGAAACCGTTCTCCTTCGGGCTTCGGGCGCAGCCCGGTGCGCCCAGCACGGGAATGCCGTCGAGACTTCCGAGCATCAGCAGGTTGCCGGGGTCCACCGGCATGCCCAGGTGGTGCACCGTCCCGCCGGCAAGATCCAGACCCGCAGGCAGCACGTCCTGCCTGTCGACAACGGCAGAAGCCCCGAACAGGATCAGAAAATCAGCGCCTTCTTCCTTCAGCGAGCGCAAGGCTTCGGCAACGGCTTCCCTGCTGTGGGGGACCCTGTGCTCGCTCAGGACGATTGATCCGCTCGGCAACAGCCTGTCTTCCAGCACGCGGCGGGTCTTGTCCATGGTCGAGGGCTTGAGATGCGGCAGTTGCGTTGCGACAAGGCCAACCTTGCGCGGACTGAAGCCGGCAACGCGGACTGCGCCCCTGAGAGCGTTTTCGGCGGCTCCCAGTTGTTCTTCTGGAACGGCAAAGGAAATGATCTTCGCGGTTGCAACCATTCGGCCAGCCAGAACCTTGCTGTAGTTCGGCAGGGTCGCAAAGGTGATGGCCGGATCAATCCGGTTGGCCGCGGTAACCGCATCCGCATCGACCACCAGAACGCCGTTGGTGGCGGCATAGAGGTTCATGCGCCCCGTAAAGGCGGTGTCGGTCTCAAGACCCGCACCTGCAGCAGCCGTGGCAAGCTGCTCGGCCGCGGCATCCTCTCCGGTGTCGCCGGGTTCTATCCGGGCAACCATGAGGCCGTCGATACCGGCGGCGGCAATCTCGGCGCAGTCTTGTCCCGTCAGGCGGCGGCCTTTTTTCAGCACACGGTTCGGCAGGGCTGTCTGGTGCGCGAGAATACAGCCTTCGGCATCTTCCGGCGGACAAGGGCCGAATATCATGCGGCAGCTCCCGGAGCAGTCCGTAACGCCTTGATGATGGCGCCCAGCACGGCCACCGCAATTTCCTCCGGCGAAGCTGCTCCGATATCGAGACCGATCGGAGCATCGATCCGGTCAAACAGTTCAGGTGCCAGGCCGGCTTCGGTAAAGCGTTCCAGACGCTTGCCGTGGGTCTTGCGGCTGCCGAGCGCCCCGACATAGAAACATCCCGTCTTCAGCGCTTCCATCAGGGGGTAGTCGTCGATCTTCGGATCATGAGTGACAGCGGCAACGGCCGTGAAGGCATCAAGGGGCGCATCCTTCAAGACCTCTTCGGGCCAGTCCGCCTTGAGTGTGCTTCCGGGAAAGCGGTCTTCGGTGGCAAAGGCCGTGCGCGGATCAATGACGGTCACATCAAGCCCCGCAATCTCCGCCATCGGAACAAGCGCCTGGCTGATGTGCACTGCGCCGATGATGACCAGGCGCGGCGCAGGCAAGGATACGTTCAGGAAGACTTCGCCACTTTCTGCGGTGATCATGCCGGATTTACCTGAGCGGAAACGCCTTGCAAGTTCCTCAGCCAGGGGATCGCCGGAAAAATCGTCGGATTTGCGGACGAGGCGTTGCTGCCCGTCCACCATGTCGGTCACCAGGATCGCCGCACGGCGCGCGGCACGGTCCTTGTTGAGGTCACTTAGCAGGGAAAAGTCCATGGTCTATGCGCGGTCCGTTGCCAGTTTCAGTCCAAGTCCCACCAGAAGCGATCCTCCAAGCCAGCGCGTGAGGCTCTGGAACTTCGATGTCCTGGTCAGCCGCTTTTTCACTTGGCTTGCAAAAAGAACGGTGACGATATCTGCCGAGGTGAAAGCGAAGTTGACGAACGTTCCCAGGATCAGGAACTGCGCCCAGATCGGCAGGCCTGCGTCAGGGGTGACGAACTGGGGCAGGAAGGCGATGAAGAAGATGGCGACCTTGGGATTGAGAACCTCCACCAGCACGCTGTCTGCAAAGGCTCGCTTTTCGGATTTTTGGGGCAGATTGGGTGTCGGTCCGGCCACTACGCGGGTCCGGATCATCTGGATGCCGAGAAAGATCAGGTAAAGCCCGCCAACCAGCTTCAGCGCAAAATAGAGTGTCGGCACGACACTGAATATCGCCGACAGGCCAAAGGCTGCGGCAAAGACATGCACATAACAGCCCAGGTGAATACCCGCGGCAGCCATGAAACCGGCCCGCTGTCCGCGGGCGATCGTCTGTGCGGCGGTATAAAGCAGGGCCGGGCCAGGCATATAAGCAAAAAGAGCCGTAGCGGCGACGAAGGCAAACAGGGTTTCCGTAGTCATCGAAATCAGATCCGGGATCAGGTGACGGGTTCGACGTAGACGCGAATGCGGCCGCCGCACGAAAGGCCGACACGCCAGGCTGTCTCATCGGCAACGCCAAATTCCAGCGTGGTCGGCTTGCCGGTCTCGATGACGTCGAGTGCCTCGGACACCACCGCCCCTTCGACACAACCGCCGGAGACGGAGCCTTCGAAGTTGCCTTCGGCATCAATGACAAGATGGGACCCGACCGGTCGTGGCGCGGAACCCCAGGTCTCGACCACGGTCGCCAGTGCAACGGAACGTCCTGCACCGCGCCAGCTTTCGGCGGTCTTCAAAACGTCGGGAATGGAAGTCGTCTCTGTGGCCGTCATGAGGTCGCCCCTTCAAGGTAGGACCTTCAATATAGATCTTTCTGAATTTGATGAAAGAGAGCAGGCGAGGGAAAGCAAGGGCAGCGTCACCCTGTGCTCCTCGCGCCAACTGCGGACTTTCTCAGCGATCATCCATCCGGCGGGACGTCGTGATCGGGAAGCGCAAGAGCGTTGTCTACCCACGAAAAAACGGCTCCTCGAGGGGGAGGAGCCGTTCAGGTTTTGCGGGGTATTATTTTCGGGCTTATTCGGCAGCCATACGCACGGCGGGAGCGGCATTCAGCACGGCACCGTCGACATGGGCTTCAAAGGTCGCGAAGTTCTTGACGAACATTTGCACCAGCTTGGCGGCCTGAACGTCATAGGCATCCTTGTCCGTCCAGGTTTCGCGCGGGGTCAGGATCGTATCGTCGACACCTTCGACGGAAACCGGCACATCGAAGCCGAAGTTCGCATCGGTGCGGAACTCGGCGTCCTTCAGGCTTCCGTTCAGTGCGGAAGTGAGCAGCGTGCGGGTTGCCTTGATCGGCATGCGCTGCCCGGTGCCATATGCACCGCCGGTCCAGCCGGTGTTGACCAGCCAGCAATCCACATTGTGCTTGGCAATGAGGTCCTTCAACAGGTTGCCGTATTCGGACGGATGCCTCGGCAGGAACGGCGCGCCGAAGCAGGTCGAGAAGGTCGCCTGCGGCTCGGTAACACCCTTTTCCGTGCCGGCCACCTTGGCGGTGTACCCGGACAGGAAGTGATACATCGCCTGCGCCGGTGTCAGACGCGCGATCGGCGGCATGACGCCGAAGGCATCGGCCGTCAGCATGATGATGGTCTTCGGCATCGGCGCGCAGCCAGTGTCGCTGGCATTGGAAATGAAGTGGATCGGGTAGGCGGCGCGGGTGTTTTCGGTTTTCGAACCGTCGTCGAAATCCGGAACCCGGTTCTCGTCCAGAACCACGTTTTCCAGAACCGTGCCGAAGCGCTGGGTGGTGGAGTAGATCTCCGGCTCGGCTTCCGCGGAAAGCTTGATGGTCTTGGCGTAGCAGCCGCCTTCGAAGTTGAAGACGCCGCTTTCACCCCAGCCGTGCTCGTCGTCGCCGATCAGCGTGCGGGACGGGTCGGCGGAGAGCGTGGTCTTGCCGGTGCCGGACAGGCCAAAGAACACTGCGGTATCGCCTGCATCACCCAAGTTCGCCGAGCAGTGCATGGACATGACGCCCTTTGCCGGCAGCAGGTGGTTCAGCATGGTGAAGACGGACTTCTTCATTTCGCCTGCATAGGAGGTTCCGCCGATCAGGACGATCTTGCGGGTCAGGTCGCAGGCGATCACGGTTTCTGTCCGGCAGCCGTAGCGTTCCGGACCCGCCTTGAAGCTTGGCAGATCGATGATTGTCATGTCCGGCGCAAAGCCTTCCAGCTCGGAAGTCTCGGGCCTTAGAAGGAGGTTGCGGATGAACAGCGAATGCCAGGCATATTCCGTATAGACGCGCACCGGCAGGCGATGGGTCTTGTCAGCGCCGCCGTAAAGGTCCTGTGCGAATAGCTCCATGCCCTCGGCGTGGGCAAGGAAATCGGACAGCAGCAGGTCGAAATTGGCTTTCGACATCTGGGCGTTATTGTCCCACCACACTGTGTCGCGGGTCTCGTCGTCCAGAACCACGAACTTGTCTTTCGGCGAGCGGCCGGTGTGAACACCGGTTTCGGCAACAATCGCGCCGCCGGCAGCTAGCTGCGCTTCGCCGCGGGAGAGGGAATATTCATAAAGAGCAGGCTCGTTCTGGTTCCAATAGAGCGCTTTCAGGCCTTTGAAGCCGAAAGTTTCGCAACCAATTGAGGGATTCCTGACACCTACTTCTTGCATGTTCCCGCAGTCCTCGTGATGGGGGCTAGTTTTGTCACGGCCGGAGAAAGTTAAGAAAAGCTAAATCTGGCTGTGAGGGCTGCGAACGTAGTGGAATGACTAAACGGCAGCAAGACTACCAAAGGTGCTATGTAATTGTTTAATCGATTAAAAATCACCATTAAATTGCCAATGATTAATTTGGACGTCGAACTAAAATTCGAAACTTTCGGAATGTTCGAAATGTTGATTGAATCGAAAGAAAGTGCGTTCATTTCGCACTTGTAGTAGAGACTCGACTGAGCCCCGCCACCAATGTACGAGACTTGACGTTAAGTTGGTCTCTTGAAATCTTTTACAGTGATCCCCACCAATGCAGCCGGCTGGGCGGTCTTTGTGTCATGCAAGCATATCCGGAGGCGGATTGCCTTAATTTATGCGCATTTAGCAGGCCAAAGGCTGTGTGTTACATTAATGCCGATGCGCGCCATCGGTGCGTTGCCGGAAATGGAAAAACAAAGCATGCCGACAATTGCCCTGGTCGATGACGACCGCAACATTTTGACTTCGGTCTCTATCGCATTGGAAGCGGAAGGCTATCGCGTTCAAACCTACACCGACGGTACATCGGCGCTCGACGGCCTGCAGAGCGACCCGCCGGAACTCGCGATTTTCGATATCAAGATGCCACGTATGGACGGCATGGAACTGCTGCGCCGCCTGCGCCAGAACTCCGATCTGCCGGTAATCTTCCTGACCTCCAAGGATGACGAGATCGACGAACTCTTCGGCCTGAAGATGGGCGCCGACGATTTCATCCGCAAACCCTTTTCGCAGCGGCTTCTGGTCGAGCGTGTGCGCGCGGTGCTGCGCCGGGCGCAACCGCGTGACGCATCCACGCCGCGCGACGATGCCGACAAACTGCTGGAACGTGGCCAGCTTGTGATGGACCAGGAGCGTCACACCTGCACCTGGAACGGCAAACCTGTCACGCTGACCGTGACCGAATTCCTGATCCTGTCCGCGCTCGCGCAGCGGCCCGGTGTCGTCAAGAGCCGTAACGCGCTCATGGACGCGGCCTATGACGATCAGGTCTATGTGGATGACCGCACCATCGATAGCCACATCAAGCGGCTGCGCAAGAAGTTCAAGGTTGTTGATGACGACTTCGACATGATCGAAACCCTCTACGGTGTCGGGTATCGTTTCCGGGAAGTCTGAAACGGACCGGTAGAGCGACTGTCCCGGTAAAACCTGGAAACGATCTGCTTTTGGCTGTTCAGTCGGTTTCGATTGAACAGCCTTTGATCTAATGTGAGCCTGAATGGCGGTGGAAAGCGAGAGCGCGGAAGAGATTGGTGCCTCTGAACCTCAGAACGGTTCGGATCGCTCCCGTCTGCGCCGGCTTGGCAACAAGCGCATCCGTCGCCGTCTGCTCAGCCAGTTGGGCCGTATCTTCGGAACGTATGTTCTCTCGTCGCTGACGCGGCGGATCATCGCCATCAACCTCGTGGGTCTGCTGGCACTGGTGATCGGTATCCTGTACCTCAACCAGTTTCGCGCGGGGCTGATCGATGCACGGGTGCAGAGCCTTCTGACCCAGGGCGAAATCATTGCCGGCGCCATTGCCGCGTCCGCCACCGTCGATACGGGCACGATCACCGTCGACCCCGAACGCCTGTTGCAGTTGCAGGCGGGCGAAAGCATTACCCCGACCCAGGAAGATCTCGACAGTCTCGACTTTCCGATCAACCCGGAACGGGTCGGTCCCGTGCTGCGCCGCCTGATTTCGCCGACCAAGACCCGGGCGCGTATCTATGATCCGGAAGGCATTCTCATCCTCGACAGCCGCCACCTTTATACCAGCGCCCAGATCCTGCGCTTCGATCTGCCGCCTCCGACGGCGGAGGAGGAAGGCTTCTGGGATTCGACCTGGCAATGGGTCAAGCGCTGGCTGCGCCAGGGTGACCTGCCGATCTATCAGGACGTAGGCGGTGGCGATGGCCGTGCCTATCCGGAAGTGGAGGCGGCGCTTGCCGGATCCCCGGCCAGCGTGACGCGGATCTCGCAACGGGGCGAGCTGATCGTTTCCGTTGCCGTGCCGATCCAGCGGTTCCGCGCGGTCCTTGGGGCCTTGCTCCTGTCGACACAGGGCGGTGACATCGACGCCATCGTGCGGGCCGAACGTATCGCCATCATTCGCGTGTTCCTGTTTGCCGCCACAGTGACCATCCTTCTGTCGATCCTGCTGGCCGGGACGATTGCCGGCCCGGTCAGGCGCCTTGCGGCTGCCGCGGACCGCGTGCGGCGAGGCTCGACTTCTCGCGAGGAGATACCGGACTTTTCGGATCGGCAGGACGAGATCGGCCATCTGGCGCGTTCGTTCCGGGAAATGACCCACGCGCTCTACAACAAGATCGATGCGATCGAGCAGTTTGCCGCCGATGTCGCGCACGAATTGAAGAACCCGCTGACATCGCTGCGCAGCGCCGTGGAAACCCTGCCGCTGGCCAAGTCCAAGAATTCGCAGGACCGGTTGATGGAAGTGATCCAGCATGACGTGCGCCGCCTCGATCGTCTGATCAGCGACATCTCCGATGCTTCCCGCCTTGATGCGGAACTGGCCCGGATCCAGGCCGAGCCGATCGACCTGGCCGAGCTGCTGCGCAACATGGCCGATGCCGCCAACCAGCGATCCGGAGCGGATGAGGCAAGTGTCAAGCTGGCCGTTGCAGATGCTCAGGGCAGCAAGCCTTATCAGATGCAAGGCCATGATATTCGCCTCGGACAGGTCGTCAGCAACCTTCTGGACAACGCCAGGTCCTTCTCGCCCGCCGGCGGAACGGTTCGGGTGGATCTCAGCCGGGACGGCCGGATGATCAAGATCATCGTGGATGATGACGGTCCCGGCATCCGTGCTGAAAACACCGAGCGAATTTTTGAACGCTTCTATACCGACAGGCCCGAAGGCGAAGGCTTCGGCAACAATTCCGGTCTGGGTCTGTCGATCTCCCGGCAGATCATCGAAGCCCATGGCGGGACCATAGTTGCCACCAACCGGCTGGTGCCCAGTCGGGACGGCAAGCAGAAGATTGCAGGTGCTCGTTTCACCATCTATCTGCCGGCAGGGCGGAGCAAGTGACGCCTCCGGCGGTTCATGCCAACTGCGTGGTGGTGGGCACAGCCGGCCTTCTGATCCGGGGTGGTGCCGGAAGCGGCAAGACAACCCTTTCGGATATTCTCATCGAGGCGGCACGGGCCAAAGGCAATCTCGGCCTTCTGGTGGCTGACGACTACACGCATGTTGCTGCAGCCGATGGACGGCTCGAGGCGCATGCGCCGCGGACGATCGAAGGCCGCATGGAAGTCCGCGGTTTCGGTGTTGTCGAAACGCGCTTTCTGCCGCACGCGCAAGTGCATCTGTTGGTCGAACTGAAGCAGGCCGACGCCATCGAGAGGATGCCGGAGCAGGCTCTTGCGACAACCTGCCTTGAAGGCGTGCATTTACCGGTGGTTATGTGCCCGCAAAACGACCCTGAGCACAGCCTGCGCCTGATCCGTTGGGCGTTACGGCACCTTTTCCCCAAAGGACCGGATTATATTTGAGGCAGCAGGGGCGTTTTTTGCTTGCAACTGACGAAGCGGTTGAAGAGAGTGCATCAGACTGATAAACGCCCGGCTCTTTCCGGATCTCTTTTGGGATCCTGAGCTTAACGCACTCGATAATCAGGCTAACTGACGCATGATCGGACTTGTACTTGTTACGCACGGGCGCCTTGCTGAGGAATTCAAAGCGGCGCTGGAACATGTTGTCGGTCCACAGGAACAGGTTGAAACCATCTCCATTGGTCCGGATGACGACATGGAGCAGCGGCGCCAGGACATTCTGGCCGCTGTTGAAGCTGCCAATTCCGGCAAGGGTGTGGTGCTTCTGACGGACATGTTCGGTGGCACACCTTCCAACCTCGCAATTTCCGTGATGGACAGCAAATCCGTTGAAGTGGTGGCCGGTGTCAATCTGCCGATGCTGATCAAGCTTGCCAGTGTGCGCGCAGATCGCGAACTGGCCGATGCTGTCGACGAAGCCCGTCAGGCCGGCCAGAAATACATCTCGGTTGCCAGCCAGGTGCTGTCGGGACAGAACTAAAACAACAATGACAGCGCAGACCGTGTTGGAAAAAGACCTGACAATCGTCAACCGCCGTGGCCTGCATGCCAGGGCTTCCGCAAAGCTGGTGAAGCTGGTGGAGACGTTTGACGCAGACGTCCAGGTTTCCAAGGACGGCCAGACCGTCGGCGGAACGTCGATCATGGGTCTCATGATGCTCGCTGCCAGCCCGGGTTGCTTTATCACTGTCAGCGTCACCGGCTCTGATGCAGGAGACGCCATGGCGGCGATTGCCGAACTCGTCGAAAGCGGCTTTGGCGAAGAAGATTGATTTTGACATTTCGTGCCGCCACCCTGCGGTGCACATTCCTGCTGCGGTCGATCGAGTGAATTCCGGGCATCGGCCACACCCTTCCAAACCGAACCGGGGGCCGACATGGCGAGCCACACTCAGGACCGACTGATTTCCGCCGCACGCACTGCACTTACCCATGTCCATGAGGCGTTGGAACTTGAATTCGCGTTCGAACTCTGGGACGGATCCCGGGTACCTGCCGATGCGCCGGCGGACGGTCTGCGGCTTGCTCTTTCCGAAACGGCGCTGACGCGTCTTCTTCGCCGTCCCGGCATCAAGACGCTGATCGATCTCTATGCAAATGGCGACGTCGACCCGCGCGGTGGCAGCATTTTCGACTTTGCCGAAAAGCGGCCGACACTCAAAAGCCGGGAAATTCGCAAACGCCTCAACAAGACCCTGCTTCTGAAAACCGGATTTTCGCTCTGGCGCGGCTCTGGTCGCGAGGCTGAAGCCAACCCGGACGGGCTTGATGCCGGTCAGTCAGCGGACCGAAGCTCCGGCAGCCGCAAGGACGACATCGCGTTCCATTACGACGTTTCCAATGACTTCTATCGGCTCTTTCTCGACCCGGAGATGGTCTACACCTGCGCCTATTTCTCCGACTGGTCGAACGATCTGGCGACGGCGCAGGAAGACAAGCTCGACATGATCTGCCGCAAGCTGCGGCTGAAGCCGGGCGACCGGATGCTCGATATCGGTTGCGGCTGGGGCGCCCTGATTTGCCACGCCGCCGAACATTATGGCGTGACAGCCGTTGGGGTCACACTGGCGGAAGAACAGCTGAAGCTTGCCGAGGAGCGGATCAAGGCGCGTGGCCTTGAAGACAAGGTCTCGGTCAAGCTGATCGACTATCGCGACATGGACGGGAAGTTCGACAAGATCTCTTCCATCGGCATGTTCGAGGCGGTCGGGCTGGACAATTACGACAATTATTTCCAGAGCGTGCACCGCCTGCTGAAACCGCGGGGTGTCTACCTGCACCATGCGATCACCCGCCGCGGAAAAAAGGATCTGAAGGCGTTCCGCCGCAAGAAGCCGGAATACCAGGCGCTGGTACGCTATATCTTCCCGGGAGGGGAGGTCGACCACATTGGCTGGACGCTGACCAATCTGGAAGCGCACGGCTTCGAGGTTCACGACGTCGAAGCCTGGCGCGAGCACTATGCCCGCACGACACGGCTGTGGGCGGAAAACCTGATGAAGGTAAAGGACGCGGCTGTCGCGGAAATAGGCGAGCACAAATATCGTCTTTGGCTGGCCTATCTCATTGGCGTCTCGCTCGGCTTCGAACGCGGCTCCATCGGCATCTTCCAGACGGTCGCGACGCGTCGCACCAAGGGTCCGTCAGGCATGCCGCCATCACGGGCGGATCTCTACCGGACGTGATTGGGACATATGATATAAAGAATTCTTTATATCTTTATTGCGTGATGACCCTGCTGACGCTATAACCCCTTCCAACGATTTCCGGAGCCTTCCGGATTTCGGCTGTCGCCCGCCCCTGGTGCCGTTTTGGCACTGGTTCACGAGATGGCGGCGACACTCAAGGGGCCTTGCGCCTGAAGCTGGCTCAAAACAGCAGGACTTATTCATGACCGACTACATCGTTAAAGACATCGGGCTCGCAGACTGGGGCCGCACCGAAATCGAGATCGCCGAGCACGAAATGCCGGGCCTGATGGCCTGCCGCGCCGAATTCGGTGACTCCAAGCCGCTCAAGGGTGCCCGCATTGCCGGTTCCCTGCACATGACCATTCAGACCGCCGTTCTGATCGAAACGCTGGTTGCACTGGGTGCGGAAGTCCGTTGGGCGTCCTGCAACATCTATTCCACGCAGGATCAGGCAGCCGCTGCGATTGCAGCTGCAGGCATTCCGGTTTTCGCAACCAAGGGCGAAACCCTGGAAGAATACTGGGATTATGCCGACAAGATCTTCGACTTCCCCGAAGGTGCGAACATGATCCTGGACGATGGCGGCGACGCCACGCTCTACATCCTGCTCGGTGCACGGGTCGAAGCCGGTGAAACCGGTCTGATCGATAACCCGAAGTCGGACGAGGAAGTGTGCCTGTTCGCGCAGATCAAGAAGCGCATGGCCGCCAACCCGGGCTGGTTCACCAAGCAGAAAGAGCTGATCCAGGGCGTTTCGGAAGAAACCACCACTGGCGTTCTGCGTCTTTATGAAATGCAGAAGAAGGGCGACCTGCCGTTCCCGGCGATCAACGTCAACGACAGCGTCACCAAGTCCAAGTTCGACAACCGTTATGGCTGCCGTGAGTCCCTGGTCGACGGTATCCGCCGCGGCACCGACGTGATGATGTCCGGCAAGGTTGCCGTTGTCTGCGGTTACGGCGACGTCGGCAAAGGCTCCGCACAGTCCCTGGCTGGTGCCGGTGCCCGCGTGATCGTCACCGAAATCGACCCGATCTGCGCCCTGCAGGCTTCCATGGACGGTTTCGAGGTCAAGACCATCGAGCAGGCTCTTCCGGAAGGCGATATCTACGTCACCGCGACCGGCAACAAGGACATCATCACCTTCGACCACATGCGTGGCATGAAGGACATGGCGATCGTCTGTAACATCGGCCACTTCGACAACGAGATCCAGGTTGCTGCCCTCAAGAACACCAAGTGCCGCCCGGTCAAGGACCAGGTCGACATGTATGTGTTCCCGGATGGCAAGCGCATGATCCTGCTTTCGCAGGGCCGTCTGGTGAACCTCGGCAATGCGACCGGCCACCCGAGCTTCGTCATGTCCGCAAGCTTTACCAACCAGGTTCTGGCGCAGATCGAACTCTTCACCAAGGGCGATCAGTACAAGAACGAAGTCTACGTGCTGCCGAAGCATCTGGACGAGAAGGTTGCGCGCCTTCACCTGGAGAAGCTGGGCGTCACGTTAACCGAATTGTCGGACGAGCAATCTCAATATCTGGGGATTAATAAGGCTGGTCCGTTCAAGTCGGAACACTACAAATACTGATTCCGGCGAGGCGGCCCACTAGATGTGGTGATCGCCTCGATTCGGGTCTGTGAACAAAAAAATGCAGGACCCTTTAATTTTAAGGGTCCTGTTAACTTTTCAATAACGGACTCTTCTGCGTGATTCTCAAAAAGGTTATGGTTTAGGCGAATCAAAGGCCACGAGGCGGATGTCTTTGATTTGCTCCCAGAAACCGGGAGCTGCGGCCCGCAAGAACAGGGCAAGGCGGCACAAGGGGATCACAATATGCCGATAAGCGGCAGGAACGACGCGCGGCCACGCGCGGCGTGGCGAGATTGGAGTCTGAAATCGGTGAAGCTCGGCGGAACGGCGCTGGCAGGCTGGAGCCTGTCTTGCGGTTCAGCGGCAGCCGACATGCTCGCCGACACGACTGCTGCCATTTCCCCCGATAACATGATTCTTTTTGGTGCGTTAGGCGGAATGTGCGCCTTTGCCGTCACTGCATCTGTCGCTCTCGTGCGTCATCGCAAACAATCCGGATTGCTGACCGACGCGCTGGAAAAGGAAAAGAGCGATCTCAAATTCCGGGTCGACCGCCTGGAGGCGATGCTCAATACCGACGAGCAACGCGTCATCGTCTGGACCGGCAACGGCGCCATGCCCCAGATCTGGGGCATTCTTCCCGAAAAATCTGGCGTGCCGCGGCCCCCGGCGCAACTGCTTGCGTTCGGTAGCTGGCTGACGGCGAAATGCGCCGGCGACCTGGAACGTCATCTGGACATGCTGTTCCGTACCGGCGAAGCCTTCACCACCACCTTGAAGACCCGCACCGGAACCTACGTGGAAGCGCTGGGGCGCACCACCGGCGGTGCTGTGGTCCTGCGTCTGCGCGATCTGACCGGCGAACGTCAGATGCAGGCGGAACTTGCTGCCCGCAATGCCAAGATCTCGGGCGAACTGCATATGCTGCACGCGCTGCTGGATGCGATGCCGGCACCGGCCTGGCAGCGCGATGCGGAAGGAAATCTCATCTGGGCCAACCAGGCCTATGCGGAAGCGGTCGACATGACCGACGCCGATCTTGCGATCAAGGAAGGGGCAACCTTCCTCGACGCTGCTGCGCGCACCGCCATGGCCGTCCAGCGGAACGAAGACGGCTGTTTCAACGCACGTATTCCCATCGTGGCCTCCGGTGAACGCCGGGTGTTCGAAGTGACCGATGTCAATGCCAATGTCGGCGGAGCCGGCATTGCCGTGGACATCAGCGAACTGGAACAGGCCCAGAAGGAACTCGGCCGCGCCGAGGACTTCCACGGCCGCACGCTGGACCAGCTGGCAGCTGCGGTTGCCATCTACAGCGCCGATCGCAAGCTACAATTCTACAACGCGGCCTTCCGCCAGTTGTGGGATCTCGATCCCGCTTTCCTGGAAAGCCGGCCGGAAGACAGCGCGGTTCTGGATGCCTTGCGCGCGGCGCGCAAGATCCCGGAACAGGCGGACTATCGCGTCTGGCGCAACAAGATGATGGAGAGCTACCAGTCTCTGGAAGCTCGCGAAAGCTGGTGGCATCTTCCCGATGGCCGCACACTGCGCGTCATTGCCAATCCGCACCCGCAAGGCGGCGTCACCTATATCTATGAAAACGTCACCGAACAGCTCGATCTGGAAAGCCGCTACAACGCGCTGACCCGCGTCCAGGGGGAAACCCTCGACAATCTGTCGGAAGCCGTTGCCGTGTTCGGGTCCGACGGGCGTCTGCGCCTTTGGAACCCCGCTTTCGGTCGTATCTGGGGCCTGGAAGAGGATCAGCTTTCCGAACTGCCGCACGTCAAGGAAGTCGTCTCCGCCTGCACGCTCAATGAAACCGAGCGCGATGCCTGGGAACAGCTTGCCGGCAATGTAACGGGACTTCTCGACAACCGCACCCAGAAGGTCAGCCGTCTGGAACGCCACAACGGCGATGTCGTCGACTATGCCACTGTTCCGCTGCCCGACGGCGGTACGCTGGTGACCTTTGTCGACGTAACGGACAGCGTCAACGTCGAGCGGGCGCTTCTGGAAAAGAACGAGGCACTGGAACAGGCCGACCAGATCAAGAACGCCTTCATCCAGCATGTTTCCTATGAGCTGCGCTCGCCGCTGACCAACATCATCGGCTTCGCCCAGTTGCTGGCAGATCCGAAATTCGGGGAGCTCTCCGACAAGCAGAGCGAATATGCGGACTACATCCAGTCGTCCTCCTCGGCGTTGCTTGCCATCATCAACGACATTCTGGATCTGGCAACGTTGGATGCCGGCATCATGGAACTGGACCTCGGCGAGGTCGACGTCGCGCCGACCGTTGCGGCCGCCGTCGAAGGGCTGAAGGACCGGATCGCCGAAGCACGCATCAACCTGCGGACCCATGTGCCGGGTGATGTCGGCATGATGGTTGCCGACGAAAAACGCCTGCGCCAGGTCCTGTTCAACCTCATCTCCAATGCCGTGCGCTATTCCGAGCCCGACGGCGTGGTCGATGTCAGCTGCAGCCGCGAAGACGACAAGGTGACCTTCGTCGTTCAGGATCATGGCTATGGCATTCCCGCTGAAATCCTCACCCAGGTCTTCAACCGCTTTGTCGGGCATGACACAGGATCGCGCCGTCAGGGCGCAGGTCTCGGCCTTGCCATCGTCAAGAGCTTTGTCGAACTGCATGGCGGCACGGTCGACATTCAGTCCGCCGAAGGCAAGGGCACGACGGTGACCTGCGTTTTCCCCGCACGGCCCGAACTGGCGGACCAGGCGGCGGCCGAGTAGGACGCCGGATGGCAGACCACCAGCTGCAAGCCCTGTCGGGCGCCTTTCAGACAATCGAAATTGCCGACGAACAGGGCACGCGGCGACTTGCCAACGACATCGCGATGGTCCTGAAGCCCGGCGATGTCATTTGCCTGTCGGGCGATCTGGGCGCCGGGAAGTCCACGTTCACCAGGGCGCTGATCCGGGCCTTTGCCGGTGAGCCGGAGCTGGAAGTGCCAAGCCCGACCTTCACGCTCGTGCAGACCTACGATTTGCCGCGTTTCGACCTGTCCCACTTCGATCTTTACCGGCTTGAAGAGCCCGAAGAACTGGAAGAGCTCGGGCTGGATGACCTTCTGGAAACGGGAGCCGCGCTGATCGAATGGTCGGAGAAGGCGAACGAGCTGCTGCCCGGCAATGCCCTCTGGATCCAGATCACCCAGCCGACTGACAGCGATGACCATCGCCGGTTCAGCCTCTATTCGGACGCCCCGCACTGGCAGAACCGGATCGAGCAATCGCTGGCAACGCGGTCCTTTCTGGGGACCGCTGGTCTGCCGGACGCAGAGCGCCACTTCCTGGCAGGCGATGCCTCCCTGCGAACGTTCGAGACGGTTGCAACAGGGTCTTCGACAGCTGTTCTGATGCGCTGGCCTTTCCAGGGGGACGCGGTGCCGGAAGCTGTCCGCGCCTACATGGAGAAGGTGCATCTGGCGCGCGACTGCCGGGCGATTGTCGCGGTGGGAACGGAACTCAGGAACCATGGTCTTCGCGCGCCCGATCTTTTGGCGAGTGACCTGGAAAACGGGCTGATCCTCTCGTCCGATCTTGGCCGGGATACCATCGTGGTAGACGGCAAACCGGTGCGCGAAAGATATTTTGCCGCCGTCGATGTCCTGGCGAAGATGCATGGTGAGGCCTGGCCAAAAACGGTCTCGCTCGCTGATGGTGGGCTGTATCAGGTCCCCGACTATTCAGCGGACGCGCTTGTTGCCGAAGCGGCGCTGTTTCTGGATTGGTATGTCCCGAAGGTGTCCGGAAATCCGGCCGACGAGAGCACGCGCTCGGAATTCGAACGGCTGTGGCGCGAAGCACTTGAAGACATTAGCGAGGCCCAGACAGGTTGGGTGCTGCGCGATTTTCATTCGCCGAACCTCCTTTGGCAGGCGGGTGCTGAGGGAACCGACAGGATCGGCCTGATCGATTTCCAGGACACGGTCTATGGCCCGGTTGCCTATGATGTTGCTTCGCTGCTGCTGGACGCCCGCACGGACATGGACGAAGCTCTGGAATCGGCGCTCTACGATGCTTATCTCTCGGCAAGAAAAATGCAGTCCGCAGAGTTCGATGAAGTCGGTTTTTCGAAAGCCTATTCGGTCATGGCGGCGCAGCGGATCTCCAAGATCCTCGGCATCTTCGTCCGTCTGGCCGAGCGCGATGGTAAGCCGGCTTACTTGAGCCATTTGCCGCGCATGCTAGGCTATCTCGACCGGGTGCTTGACAGGCCGTTCCTGTCGGATTTGAAAGACTGGTACGCACGCTACCGGCACTGAACGCGCCGCGTTCAACCGGTCGCACATTTGAGACAGATGATGACAGACAAGCGTTTTCGCCCTTCCAAAGCCATGATCCTGGCCGCAGGCCTCGGCAAGCGCATGCGCCCGCTGACGGCAACGACGCCCAAGCCCCTGATCGAGGTCAACGGTCAGGCCCTGATCGACCATGGCATGGACCGGCTGGCAGCAGCCGGCGTGAAGACCTGTGTGGTCAACGTGCACTACCTTGCCGATCTGGTGGAGGTTCATGTCCGTCGCCGCCCTGATATGGAAATCCTGATTTCCGACGAACGCGATCAGCTTCTGGAAACCGGGGGCGGTATCAAGAAAGCGCTGCCGCTATTGGGCGAAGAGCCGTTCTTTCAGCTCAATGCCGACACCTGCTACTGGATCGAAGGCGTCAAACCCAACCTGGAACACATGATCGAAGCCTGGGACGAGAGCCGCATGGACGCCCTGCTTCTGGTTGCCGAAACCGTGAAAGCGGTCGGCTATTCCGGCCGTGGTGATTTCGACATGGCAAAGGACGGCGCGTTGACCCGGCGGCAGGAAAAGGGCGTGACGCCCTTTGCCTATGCAGGTGCAACCATTTTGCACCCGCGCCTGTTCGAAGATGCCCCGGACGGGCCGTTCTCCATGAACAGGCTTTTCGACAGGGCGATTGAAGCCGGGCGTCTCTACGGCGTTCAGATGGAAGGCCTGTGGCTGCATATCGGAACCCCGGAGGCCATTCGTGCCGCCGAATATGCCGTTCGCGAGAGTGCCGCCTGAGGATGGCCCGCAGCGCGCGCCTCTGGTCTGTCCCGCCGTCCGTCCCTTTCCTGAAAACGCTGGTCGACACACTGGTCGATGGCAGCCTGATCCCCGGCTTTCGCCCGCTGGACGATCCACTGCTGCTGCCGTCGGTCACGCTGTATCTGCCGACGCGCCGCGCCGCGCGCCTGCTGCCGGAGCTTTTCCAGCAGCGGTTTGGTGGCCGGCCGGTTCTCCTGCCTGCCATCCGCCCGGTGGGCGATGCCGACGAGGATGCGCAGAGCCTGACCGCCAATGCGGATCTGGAACCTCTGCCGCCGGCAATGCCCCTTCTGGAACGTCATCTTGCGATGACGCGGCTGGTGAAGGCCTGGAAGGGCATGCTGCGCCGGGAAGCGCTCAGTCTCAGGTCCGACGAACCTCTCGGCCTTCCGGCGTCGACGGCCGATGCAGCCTGGTTGGCGGCAGACCTGCTGACGCTGATGGACGAGGTTGAAACGGAAGAAGCCGACTGGACGGAACTGTCCGGTCTGGTGCCGGAGGACCACGCCCGGTACTGGCAGATCACGCTCGATTTCCTGCAGATCGTGCGGGAGGCCTGGCCCGCGCATCTGGCCGAACTGAAAATGATGGACCCGAAGGCACGCCGCTCGGCCCTTATCCGGCGCGAGGCCGAGCGCCTGGAACGGACACCTCCTCGTGGCCCGGTCATTGTTGCGGGTGTCACCGGCTCGGTTCCGGCCACCGCCGAATTGCTGAAGGTTGTCTCCCGGCTTGAATCCGGTGTCGTCGTGCTGCCTGGGCTGGACCGCTATCTGGACAGCCGCTCCTGGGCCGTATTGGGAGAAAAGACGGGCAAGGCCTCGACCCGCAAGGGTGTGATGCAGAAAGACGCGGCAACCCTGCCTTCACATCCGCAGTATTCTCTGAAGCAGTTGCTTGATCGGCTGGGTGCCGGGCGGGAAGAGGTTGCAACACTCGGGCCGGACCCGGACCGTGGGCTCCTGCTGCGTGAGGAACTGGTCTCCGAAGCTCTGCGTCCCGCCGATACCTCCGATGGCTGGACAGCCTATCTGGACGCCCGTCCAGAGACGGACAGGGCAGAAGCCCTCGATGGTGTCTCGATCATGACTGCCCGCAACGAGGCCGATGAAGCCTTGAGCGTGGCGATTGCCTTGCGCGAAGCGATCGAGCGGCAGGAAAGTGCGGCCCTCATTTCGCCGGACCGCATGTTGACGCGCCGGGTTGCGGCAGAGCTTGCCCGCTGGAACATCCAGGTGGACGACAGTGCCGGCCGCCCGCTCGACCAGACCGCACCGGCCATTCTGGCGATCCTGGCTGCGAAACTCGCCCTTGGTGGCTGCGAGCCTATCGATCTTCTGGCGCTTCTGAAGCATCCGCTGACACGGTTGGGCCTGCCGGTGAAGGACATCCGGTCTGCCGCCCGCGCGCTGGAGCGTGGCGTGGTTCGCGGACCGCGTGCTCGGCCGGGAACGGCAGGTTTGCAGCTGGCTGTCGAGGCGAGCCGGGAAGATGCGGGCAAGGCACATACGCCACGCTGGAAAAAGATCCACGACGAAGACTGGGACGTGATCGCGAACCTTGTCGACCGGCTGGCGAACGCACTGAAACCGCTGGAAGAACTTGCCGCAGAAGGCGGCACGATCCTTCTGACCGACCTCGCACGGCGGCATGTCGATGTGATCGAGGCGATCTCGATCGATCACGAAGGTTCGGTGGCCGAACTTTACGCCGGTGAGGCGGGCGAGGCGCTGGCCCAGTTCCTGACCGGTCTTCTGGAAGCAAGCTCCAGCGGACTGGAAATTCCGCCCGGTGAATGGCCGTCGGTACTGCCCGCTCTGATGTCCGGTCAGGCCGTACGGCGTAGGCTGCCGGGCGACCAGCGGGTGCAGATCCTCGGCCCCATGGAAGCACGGCTTCAGGCCTTTGATTTCGCGATCCTGGGTGGCCTCAATGAGGGCGTCTGGCCTCAACGCACGCGCAATGATCCGTGGCTGAACCGGCCGATGAAGCGCGACATGGGGCTGGAACCCCCGGAACGCCGGCTCGGTGCGGCCGCACATGACTTCGCGCAAGGCATGGGCGCACGGCGGGTCCTTCTGTCGCGAGCCGCACGCTCCGACGGCGCTCCTACTGTCGCATCGCGCTGGCTGCAGCGCCTGACCACGCTTGCCGGGCCTGACCTGACAAAGAAACTGGAAGCGCAAGGGGCGGTATATTCCGCCCTTGCAGCACAGCTCGACCGGCCGGAAGGCGCAGTGCGGCCCGCGTCCCGACCTCACCCTCGTCCGCCCTTGGCAGCGCGCCCGAAATCGCTCTCCATCACCGAAATCGAACGCCTGATCCGCGATCCCTACGCGATCTTTGCCCGTCACGTGCTTGAACTGCAGCCGGTCGACCCGATCGGCGGCGAACCCGGTGCTGCCGACAAGGGCAACCTCATTCACGATGCACTGGCCGATTTCCTGCTGACCTGGACCGGTGCATTCGACGACAGTGCCGTAAAGGCCCTGACAGAGATCGGCGAGGAGCTGTTTGAGCCTCTTGATGCGTTTCCGGCGATCCGGGCGCTCTGGTGGCCGCGTTTCCAGAAAATCGCGGCTGGCTTCGTTGCCTACGAAGCGAGGCGGTCACAACACGTCAGTCAGCGGTTCCTTGAAATTGGGGGCGGTGTGGAACTGAAGTTGCCCGGCTTCGATTTCCGCCTGCGCGGCCGGGCAGACCGGATCGACCTTCTGAGTGGCGGCGGGCTGTCCGTGGTCGATTACAAGACAGGGCAGGTGCCCTCGCAAAAGCAGGTCGACGCGCTCCTGTCGCCGCAATTGCCGCTGGAGGCCGCGATGGTCCGGCGGTTCGGGTTCAAGGATGTGCCGGCTGACGCGCCCATATCCGAGCTATTGTATCTGCAGCTGAAGGGCGGCAGCGAACCTGTGATCGAAGCGCCGCGAAACCCGAAGGACACGCCGCTGGAAGATCTGGTGGAAGACGCCTGGACGCGGCTGGAACAGTTGATCGCCCACTATGTCAGAGAAGACATTGGTTACCTGTCCCGTGCCCGCGTCATGCGCGAGCGGCAGATGGGCGGTGACTATGATCATCTTGCCAGAACGCAGGAATGGGCACTTGGATCGGAGGAGCCTTCATGAGCTTTCAGATCCCTGAAGTGACCAGGCAACGGCAGGACCTTGCCTCCCGCCCACGGGCCTCGGCCTGGGTGAGTGCCAATGCCGGATCGGGCAAGACCTTCGTTCTGTCCCGCAGGGTGGTGCGGCTGCTGCTGGATGGCACCGATCCCTCTCGTATTCTTGCGCTGACCTTCACCAAGGCCGCCGCTGCCGAAATGGCGACCCGCGTTTTCAAGATCCTCGGCGAATGGGTCACCAAGGATGATGCAGCACTCGCGGCCGAATTGCAGGATATTGAAGGCCGCAAACCAGATGCCGCGCGCCTGGCGATGGCGCGTCGCCTCTTTGCCCGGGCACTGGAAACACCGGGCGGGTTGAAGATCCAGACCATTCACGGTTTCTGCGAATCCCTGCTGCACCAGTTTCCGCTGGAAGCAAACGTCGCGGGCCATTTTGCCGTACTCGACGACCGGGTGGCAGCGGAACTCATGGCGGCCTCGCGCGCGACCGTGCTTCATGTTGCCGAAACCGAGCCGGAAAGCGCCTTTGGCAGGGCGCTGGCATCTGTCATTGATCTGATGAGCGATGGCGGCGCCCAGAAGGCGCTGGACGAGTTGATCCAGAGCCGTGACGCTTTCCGCCGCTGGACGGTTGATGCCGGCGATCTGGAAACCACGCTTGCCGAGCTTGCCGGTCTTCTGGAAACCGACCCGGTTCTGAGGCTGGCGGATTTCGACGAGCAGTTTCGGTCCGCATGCCCGTTTGATCTGAACACCTGTCTTGCCTATGCCGAGGCACTGCGAACCGGCACCAAGACCGATCAGGCGCGTGCGGACGATCTGGTTACCGCCGCGAGGCTCACGGACATAACCGCTTTCCGCGAGGCCTGGCAGGCGATTTTCCTGACAGCCAAGCTCGAGCCGCGAAAGTCGCTCGCCACCAAGAAGGTCGCTGAAACGTTTCCCCAGATGCTCGAGGCACTGGAGGCGGAACAACAACGCCTGTTGGAATTGCTGGACCAGCGCCGGAAGGTAGCGACCTATGAGGGAACCACAGCCCTGCTGCGTCTCGCCGACGCGGTGATCGGTCATTATGAGCGCGCCAAGACCGCCCGCGGGTATCTCGATTTCGAGGATCTGGTGGTCAAGACGGCAACATTGCTGCAGAAGTCGGACGCCGCGCTCTGGGTGCAATACAAGCTCGACCAGGGGCTCGACCATATCCTCGTTGACGAGGCCCAGGACACCAGCCCGCGCCAATGGGAAGTGGTGACTTCGCTAGCCTCTGAATTTTTCGCCGGGACCGGAGCAAGGGACCGGGTGCGCACGCTGTTTGCGGTGGGCGATGAAAAACAGTCGATCTACTCGTTCCAGGGCGCTGTTCCGGCCTATTTCGATGCCATGCGCCGGGCCTTTTCCGGAAAGGCCGAGGCGGCCGAGCTTGAGTTTCATTCCGTCAATCTGCAGCTCTCCTTCCGCTCCACGCCGGATGTTCTTGGAGCGGTCGACAAGGTGTTTCACGACGAAAGTGCCCACAAGGGCCTGTCGCAGGACGTGAAAGCGCCGGTCCATGAAGCCATCCGGCGCGATCCGGGGATCGTTGATCTGTGGCCACTGGAAGCCGAGGCGGAGATCGAGGAGCCGGACGACTGGCGCCAGCCGATCGACCACGTCGGTTCGGGCAGCCCGATGCTGAAGGTGGCCAGGCGTATTGCTGCCGAAATTGCCCAGTGGATGCGCGATGGCACGGCAAATCCCGGCGACGTGATGATCCTCGTGCGCAAGCGCGGGCCTTTTGTCGAAGCGCTCAACCGGGAACTGAAGGAGCTGGACATCCCGGCTGCCGGCAGTGACCGCCTTGTTCTGACGGACCATATCGCTGTTCAGGATCTTGCCGCTCTCGGCAGGTTCCTGTTGCTGCCGGAAGACGACCTGTCGCTTGCCTGCGTGCTGAAGAGCCCGCTGTTCGACCTGACGGACGACGACCTGCTGGAGGTTGCCCGGGAAACGCCGGAAAAGGTGCGCCCCGGAACGCTGTGGCAGATGCTGGTGAAACGGTCGGACAGTTCGGACAAATGGAAGGCCGTGCGCGCAAGGCTGGAAGACTGGCGCGCACGCGCCGACTTCGTGCCGCCTTACGAATTCTATGCCCGGCTGCTGGGGGCTGATGGTGGCCGGAAAGCTTTTCGCGCTCGCCTCGGCGTGGAAGTCGATGACGTTCTGGACGAGTTCCTGGCGCTCACCATTGCCTATGAGCAATCCGGCACGCCGGGCCTGGAAGGGTTCCTTGCCTGGATGGCAGCGGCACCGACCGAGATCAAGCGTGAGTTGACCAATACCAAGGGCATGGTCCGCATCATGACCGTGCATGGTTCCAAGGGGCTGGAAGCGCGGATCGTCGTTCTGGTCGATCCGGGGGCAGCACCTGTCAGCGCAATCCACGATCCGGCCTTCCTGCCGCGCAAGCGTCTGGAAAACGATCTTCTGCCACCGGCGCTGGTCTGGCTGCCGCCCAAGGCGGACCGGACGCCCTGGCACGACGCGGCGGTGGAAGCCCTGCGGGACGCGCAGGAGGAAGAATACCGGCGCCTGTTGTACGTGGCTCTAACCCGCGCCGAAGACCGGCTGATCGTCTGCGGCTGGGAACCGAAACGCGGTGCCCACGAGAACTGCTGGTATTCGATGGTCTCGCGGGCGTTGAAGCCTGAGGCGCGTGAACTGACAGCGACGGATGGATCCGTCTCCGCCTGGCGCTGGCAGAAGGACGGCGTCATCGCCGAGCCCGAGGCAGGCGCGGCGCCGCATACCTCCGCAGAGCCGCGCAGCGAAGAACCGCCGTTGCCGGACTGGCTCTCCAGTCCCGTCCGTCCGCTTGCCAGGAAGAAACGCCTTCAGCCCTCACGGGCATTCGAGGCGATGGAGGAAAAGGAAGGCATCGAACCGGTGCCTGCGGTGTCTCGCTTGCAGGCGGGCAGGGATCTTGCGTCCTGGCCCCTGGAGCGCGGTCGACTGATCCACCGGCTTCTGGAGCTGTTGCCGGACTTGGCTGAAGACGCCCGCATGGCAGCGTCGGAAGCCTACCTCAAGCAGGCCCTCAAGCCGGAATTTGCCGAGCGCATGCCTCACCTTCTGCGCGAGGTGGCTGCGATTCTCGAGATGCCGGAATTCGAGACGTTGTTTTGCGGTCATGCCCGCGCCGAAGTTCCGCTGGTCGGGACGATTCGGGCAAGCGACGGCACGGAAGTCGAGATATCCGGACAGATCGACCGGCTGGTGGTTGAGGATAACCGGGTGGTGATTGTGGATTACAAGACCAATTTCCATCCGCCGGCATCAGTTGCCGAAATCCCGCTCGAGTACCGCGCACAGCTTTGTGTTTACAGGGAAATGCTGAAGCAGATTTATCCGGACAGGGAGATTTCCGCCCAGCTTCTGTGGACCGCGGTGCCGAGCCTGATGGAAATCCCCGAAAAGGTGCTGGAAGAAACCTTCGCCGGACTGCGTCCTGACGGCACATCGGCTTGACGGCAGGCCCTCGGCTTCCTACGTTCTTGCCAACTGACGCGCTTACATCGGGTAGGCGCGATCCTGAGACCTACGAGATCTAGTTATGGCTACCACACAAGTTACCGACTCTTCGTTTGAAGCCGAAGTCCTGAAATCCGACGGCCCGGTCGTGGTCGACTTCTGGGCCGAATGGTGCGGTCCGTGTAAGATGATCGCTCCGGCTCTTGAAGAAATCTCCGAAGAGATGAACGGCCAGGTGAAGATCACCAAGCTCAACATCGACGAGAACCAGGACATGGCGATGAAATACGGCGTTCGGTCCATTCCGATGCTGATCCTGTTCAAGGACGGCGAGCCGATGGCAACCCAGATCGGTGCAGCGCCGAAGGGCAAACTCTCCGACTGGATCAAGAGCGCCCTTTAATTCCGAAATATATCTGCGGCTGACCGGCTGCGGTTCATATGAGCGCATCCGGCGGGTAAGCGAAAGCCTATCCGCCGATGCTCTTTGAAAAAACGCCAACCGGTCGTATAAGCACCCGCAAACAGTCTGAGAAAACGGATCATTCATGAGCGACGAAAACAAAACCCCGGAAGAGCAGCCGGCAGAAGCAACGCCGGAAACCGCAGCAGCGGAACAGCCGGAAGCTGTCGAGGCGGCCGGTGTCGATCCGATCGAAGTTCTGAAAGCCGAAAACGCGGATCTGAAGGATCGCGCGCTTCGCGTGATGGCGGAAATGGAAAACCTGCGCCGCCGCACGGAAAAGGAAGTCAAGGACGCCCGCCAGTACGCCGTGTCAGGTTTTGCCCGTGACATGCTGACGGTTTCCGACAACCTGCGCCGCGCACTTGAGGCGTTGCCGGAAGATGACCGCAAGAACGCCGATGCGGGTGTTGCTTCGCTGATCGAAGGCGTCGAGATGATCGAGCGTGATCTGCTCAACCAGCTTGAAAAGAATGGCGTCAAGAAACTGGACCCGGAAGGCCAGAAGTTCGACCCGAACTTCCACCAGGCCATGTTCGAGGTGCCGAACACCGCAGTGCCGAACAACACGGTTGTACAGGTCATGCAGGCCGGCTACGTCATTGGCGACCGCGTGCTGCGCCCGGCCATGGTCGGCGTTTCCAAGGGGGGCCCGAAGGATGTTGCGGCGTCGGCTGAAGCCGGACAGACAGTCGACAAGAACGCCTGAGTTCAACCGACCCTAGAGCTTCGAAGGGGCTGCTCCGCATCCAGCGGAGTGGCCCCTTTTCTTTGGGGCAACCCTTTCGTCAACACAGCTGACGGGAGCCAGTCCTGCCGTCGATGCGACGCGAGAGGACGACAGTCTGGAACGATCGGTGTTTTTCCAGAAAGCGGTCTGGTCGGACTTCCCTAATCCCTTGAGCGAGATATGCAGGTCCTCAGACGTAGGGCCGAGCGCCGTCATGGCATGCTACGGGATGACAAAGACCCGGACCTCAGGTACTGCCTTCGGAAAGAAAGTGGCCATGGGGGACGGAATGCTGCTGCAAATGCTGGACTATCTCGGGGTGGCGGTATTCGCCATTACCGGCGGCATCGTCGCTTCGCGCAAGCAGCTGGATATCGTTGCCCTGCTGTTCTTTGCCACGCTGACGGGGATCGGTGGTGGTACCCTGCGTGACCTTTTGCTGGGTGTACCGGTCTTCTGGGTGGAGAACGAATGGTATCTGCTGGTGTGCTTCGTCGTCAGCGCGCTGGTCTGGTATTTTGCCGAGTGGATCGAAAAGCTCAGCAAACCCTTGAGATGGGCCGATGCCATCGGTATTGCGGCCTATTCTGTCATGGGAGCTGCCAAGGCCCTGACTGTCGGTGACACGATCCTGGTGGCGATCCTGATGGGTGTCTCCACGGCAACTTTCGGCGGCATCCTGCGGGACACCATCGCCCGTGAACCTTCCTCCATCGTGAAGCCGGAAATCTATGTCGGTGCGGCCTTTGCCGGTGCGGGTGGATTTGTTGTGCTGGTGCAATTGGGCGCGCCGCAAATCCTTGCCGCGATCCTTGCCGCAAGCTGTGCGCTGATCTTGCGCGGCGGAGCGATCCTGCGTGGCTGGACCTTGCCCGGACACCGTTTTGGAACAGGTTCAGATCCCGGCTAAGCCGGGATGGCTTTCCGTCCCTTGGCCTCAGCGGACAGTCCAGGAACGACAAAAGCCGGCCCACGGGGAACCGGCTTCACGATTATCTTATAACGGGTTTGGCGCGATCAGCCGAACGTGCCAAACCCTTGGAGGCAGCCGGTCTCGCCCGTAGGGTCGAACGGCCAGGGTGCCATCAAGGCACTAGTAGACAAGCCCCGAGCAGGCCGACACATAGTACATCAGCCCAATTGCGATTGCCGGAAGGCTTGCCGAATAGGCAAGCGTCGTCAGCATGATTTGCTCCTTCAAGATACCAATGAGAAACCCATGGCGGCCAAGCCGTCATCCGGGCGACCCTTTTCGGGCGCTCGCTTTCATGGATTCCCCCTGCTGTTCCGGGATATGGTGTGCGCAGGCACGAGTTCCAGAGGTCACGTCCTCAAAAAAACGTGTGCAGCCAGTGCGTAGTCTGCGAGCCCGGTGCGCGGGGCAGGCAAAAACAGCGTGCGCTGGCCGTAGTAACGCCGGCCGGCTTTCGTGCCCTGTGTGAGGTCTTTCAGGTCGGCAGCCCATTCAAGATCCGGCCGCGGCGGTTCGCTCAGGTCGGTGGTGAACAGCCGTGCTTCCTGCAGCAGTTCTGTCGGCAATTGTGCTTCCGGATCCAGCACATCTACGTGACAGCCCGCAGGAGGATCCAGGTAGGTGAGGGCGTGATGGGTGCCTGTTTCGTTTTCCGGACCGGCAATGCAGATCATGTCCGCGCCTTCCTGCGCGGCATAGATCTCGTTCGTGATGCCGACATTGACCCCCTTGAGCGCGGGCAAGGCGGCGATCCTTTTCTGGATTTCCGGCGACACGCCGGCCAGAAGGATCGACGTCAGGTTGCGCACGGCCGCATAACCGCACACAAGCCGGGGCAACCTCGGGTCGTCGCCGATGACCAGCAGGCGGGACGTGTCTTCGCGGGACAGGTAACTTGCGCCGAGCGCATGCAGACCGGCCGTGCGCCAGACTGTAAGGCGCATGCCATCCAGAAGGGCGATCGGTTGTCCGCCGGAACCGGAAAACAATAGGTAGAGACTTGAGGACAGGCCCGTTTGTTCGGGTAGATCCAGCGCCAGGGAGCAGCCGATATAGCCGCGCTTGACGTCGCCTTGTTGGGTAAAGTCAGTCCAGGCCGGCTGTACGGTAAGCGCGCCTTGCTGCTGGTTCAGCCGGCCGATGGGCAAGGGGGATGCCTTGGGGGCGACTGTGCTGGAGCGATAGGCCCGGCGCAGCGTTTCAAGAACGGCCCTGTCTTCCAGGCAGGCATCGATCTCGTCGCTGGAGATAATACGCATGGTAATGTCGGCCGGTCAGGCGGCGTTGCGGTTGCCCGGTCCTGCCAGTCCCTTGAGATTGGATGCCGGCTGACCTGCGGTGTTCATTTCCCGCAGCTGGTCGGCTTCCTTGTGCCATTTCGCGGCTTCCCGGCGCTTCACGCGTGCTTCCTTGCGCCAGCGGCCCTGTTTGGCCCATGCGCCAAGTCCACCGACGATGATGCCGACACCCAGACTTGCGAAGATGATCCAGAACAGCGGAATGTCCGGGATTGTCAGGCGCGGGTCCTGCGGGTCGAGGGGATTGAGCGACAGGGAGACCGTGTGCCGGTTCGCCACCGACAACGGGATCAGGACAACCGCGATAACGAACAAGATCACGTTCTTGAGGAAACGGGTCACTGGGTTCTCCCGGTTTTGGCCAGATCAGAAGTCGATTTTAAATGGCGTGCCGTGGCAAACGCAATCAGTCGTCGCCGTGGTCCACACCATCGTTCAACCGTATACGCATTTCCTTGCCGGTTTTGAAGAAGGGCACGAACTTTTCGTCCACTTCCACCTTTTGACCGGTTCGCGGATTGCGGCCGACGCGCGCAGGGCGGTTCTTGACGGAAAACGCGCCGAAGCCGCGCAACTCCACCCGGTCGCCGCGCATGAGCGCTTCGGTAACCTCATCCAAGATGGCGTTGACGATGTTCTCAACGTCCCGCTGATAGAGATGCGGATTTTGTTCGGCGATATGCTGAACCAGCTCAGATTTGATCATGAAGTGCCCCCTCGCTTACGGATTATTGTCTGCCGCGTCAGAAGCCTGCCAAACGGATACGAGCCCGTCAAGCGTAAGCCCTCGTGGAATCAGCCCCTTAGCTTCACTAACCGGCTCCAGAAGGGCCGATCCGATGCCTTTTCCGAACTCTCGCGAGACCCGGGAGGAAAACGGCAGCTCTTCCAGATTTTCGTTGGCGCTCCAGGTGACGACTGGAAGATCTTTCGGAACGCCCTTCTCGCTAACTAGCCAGTCGATTGCGACATCTTCGCCGCCAATGGCATCGATCAGCTTTTCCGTCTGGGCATCGTGGCCCGTCAGAATGCGGCCGTCTGCAAGTTCCTTGGCCCTGGGCATGTCGAGAGATCGCCGCTCGGCGACCAGTGAAACGAACCAGTCATAGGAATTGTCGACGAGCTTTTGCAGCATGGCGCGTGCCTCGGGGCTCGTCTGGGAATAGAAGTCGGGCTCGGCCTTCAGCGGTGCGCTCTTGACCGCATCCATTTCCACGCCGACCGTTTCCATCAGTTTGCTGATATTGCCGAACTGGAACAGCACGCCGATGGAGCCGGTGATGGAATTGTATCTCGCGACGATGTGATCGGAGGCAAGGGCGATCATGTAGCCCGCCGAGGTTCCGATGGTGCGGATTTCGGCAACCACCGGCTTCTTTTCGGAAAGCTTGCGCAGCGCTTCATATAGCGCTTCGCCGCCGGTTGTGCTGCCACCTGGAGAGTTGATGGAGATCACCACGCCCTTGACCGCATCGGACTTGCCGATCTTCTCGATCATCTGCAGGGTCTTGCGGCTTTCGAGGATGACGCCTTCGATCGGGATGCGCGCGATATGCGCCGTCCGCTTGGACAATTCCGAAGCCCCGGAGACGTAGATAAGCCCCCCGATCAGTGCCGCGGCGATGACGACAAAAGTCGCGATCCGCCAGAAGGTCACTTTGCGTCTGAGGCGCCGTCTGTCTACCAGCGCGTCAACATCTACCGACATGAATACGATGTCCCCGACAAGAGCTTATGAAAACCAATAACATACATAGGGTGACCGTTGTAAGAAATGCAATCGGCTTCTCTCAGTTTCACATCAGATTGCGGCAGTTTCTGGCAAGCCGGCGCAGTTTCGTGTGTTCATGAGGCTTAATCGCCCAGAGGTTGAGGTCCGGTGCGGCCATGGAAGGCGGTCAGGGAAGAGCGGATCCGGCGCAGGTTTTCGCTTGTGGTGGCGGCCCGGACTTGCGCGACCGTCATGGCGATGGCGTCGACAATCACCAGGTGCGCGTATCGCGAGGCGGTGGGCTTGAAGATGTCCGGGTCCTCGGGAAGATCGACCAGGATGGGGATCTTGGAAATCATTGCAAGGCGGGAGCCTTTCGGTGCGATCGCGATCGTGGTGGCCCCATAGCCGCCGGCAATTTCGGCCGCACTGACCAGTTCATCCGCTTCGCCGCTGGCGGAGACACACAGCAGAACGTCTTCAGGCCCGAGCGTCGCCGCGCGCATCTGCAGGAGATAGCTGTCGTGCAGGGCGACGGACGGGATGCCAAGGCGGAAAAAGCGGCTTGCCGCTTCACCGGCCACCATCGTCGACCCACCGCCGATCCCGGCGGTGAGAAGCTGCCGGCATTTGGCGATCTTTTCGACGGCCCGCTCGATAACGGCCGGATCGACCTGCTGCCGCATGACATTGGCGGTCGCATAAAGCGCGCCCAGAACGCGGTCGATCGCCGTTTCGCTGGCAACCTGCTCGGTGGTCGATGGCGCGGAAATATACTGCAGGCTGACGGCCAGGTTTTGCGCCAGACGCAGCTTGAATTCCCGGAAACCGTCACAGCCGAGTGTCCTGCAAAAGCGAACGACGGTCGGTGTACTGACGCCGCAGGCTTTTGCCAGTTCGGCGATCGTCATGTCCGAAATCGCGGACAGATGCTTTTGCACGTAGTCCGCAACCTTTTGTTCCCGCGCCGGAAACTGGCCGGCGTGATCGCGGAGTGCGGAAATGAGATCGATAGCGGCATGGCCGTTTGTATTGTCGCCGGTCGGGGTTCGGATCTTTGCCTGCACACATGTCTCCCTGGTTGCGGGATTTGTAATTTGATTACACAAAATCGTCAATCAGCGCCTGATCATAGCCTCATTTACGCGAGAAATGTAATTTAAAAACAAAATACGCTTGACGAAACGCAATTTCTGCTCTGAAAATGTAATTAAGGTACATTTCGGTGGAGGGATTATGCGCGAGTGGGCTGCCAGAACCAGTGCCAGGCTGAATACGGGCGTCGAGGCTGTAATAGCCTTGCTGATGGCACTGCTTGTGCTTGATGTCTGGCTTGGCGTGGTTGATCGCTACTTCTTTCATTGGCAGTTGCCCTGGCCGGAGATCCTGGCGCGCTACCTGATGATCTGGGCAGCCATGCTGGCCGTCTCATCCGGCATCGCCAGACGGGACCATATCGGACTGACGGCTGCCATCATGCGCGTGCCGGTGTCGTTGCGCCGCATTGTGCTGATGGCGATTGATCTCTGCGTTCTGGCACTGTTTCTCTACGTGCTGTGGTACGGGCTCGGTTTCGCGCAAAGCGGCGCCAAGCGGCAGGCCATGATCTTCGGTATCAGTCTGCAGCCGTTCTATGCGGCAATCCCGGCTGCCGCAGCCCTTGCCTCGATCCAGACCGTTCTGGCGATGATCCGGGACAACGGCACCCATCTCGACAATCCTCCGTTTGCGGAGGCCGCAGCATGATCGTTGCCGCTGTCTTCATCGGATTTGTCCTGCTCGGCATGCCTATCGGCTTTGCCATTGGCGCGGCCGGCGTCATCGGCCTCATTCATATGGGCGGTGACCAGTTCCTGGCCATCGGGCCGAGCCGTATCTTCAACGGGTTGAACATCTTCCCCTTTCTGGCGATGCCGTTCTTCATTCTGGCCGGCGAAATCATGAACCAGACGGGTATTACCGACCGGTTGGTGAAGCTGGCCCAGGTGCTGGTCGGCCATTTCCGGGGTGGGCTGGCCCACACAAATATGCTCGCCTCCGTGTTCTTTGCGGGGCTAACGGGTTCGGCAACGGCGGATGCGGCGGCCTTCGGGCGCACATTGGTGCCCGCCATGGTCAAGGAAGGCTACAAGCGCGATTACGCGTGCGCCGTAACGGCGGCCGGTTCGATCATCGGACCGACCATCCCGCCGTCCGGTCTGATGGTTGTCTACGGCTCGCTCATGGGCGTTTCCATTGGTGGGTTGTTCGCCGCAGGCATTCTGCCGGGTCTCGTCATCTGCGGTGTCTGCATGGCCGTCATTACCCTTGGTGCGGCCCGCAACAGCCTGCCCAAGGCGGAGCGCCGGGCCAACCTGAAGGAAATCTGGCAGGTCTTCGTTTCCTCAATTACCGCACTGCTGATGCCGGTGATCATCCTGGGAGGTATTCTCGGCGGTGTCGTCACGCCGACGGAAGCTGCTTCCATTGCAGTCGCCTATGCACTCTTCATCGGTGCATTCGTCTACCGGACGCTGACCTTGCCCGCGCTTTACCAGATGCTCGTGCGCACAGCGCGCATCACCGGCGTGATCTTCGTCATCATCGCCTTTGCCGGCATCCTCGGCTGGTGGATGAGCTTTGAAAAAATCCCCCAGATGCTGGCCGAGACCATCCTGGGTCTGGCCGACAACCGCTATGCGGTCATCGCCATCATCATCGGACTTCTGCTGATCGTCGGCATGGTCATGGATATCACCGCCATACTGATCATCCTGGCACCGGTTCTTGTTCCGCTCACCGCTCAGGTGGGTCTGGAGCCGATCCATGCGGGGATCATCTTCGTTCTGGCACTCAACATCTCGCTGATGACGCCGCCTGTCGGCGCGTGCCTGTTCGTTCTCTCATCGGTCACCGGTGAGAAACTGGAACGGATTGCCATCAAGCTGGGGCCGTTCCTGGTCGCAGAAGTGGCGGTCCTGTTCCTGTTCGCCTTCTGGGAAAGCGCGGCGATGATGCTGCCGCGTGCTCTCGGGTTTGCCCAATAACAAAAAAACAACCTGACAGAGGAATGGAGAAAATCATGAAGAAGTTCGCAAAGGGACTGGCGGTCGGGCTGACCGCTGCGCTTATGGCCGGCAGCGCGCTGGCAGATGGAAAGGTGTTGAAGTTCGGACACGACAACAAGACCGATCCATTTGAAAATCCGGCTCATGCCTGCACCGCGGTGTTCTCCAACATCGTCAACGCAGACACCAACGGTGCCGTCGAAGTGGAGGTCTTCGGTTCCAACCAGCTCGGTTCGGCTGCCGAGCATGTGCAGCATGTGCGCGACGGCATCATCCAGGCAACACTGACGTCCACCGGCGCGCTGGCAAGCTACTACCCACGCATCGACGTTTTGAACCTGCCGTTCGCTTTCGCCGACAACGCCGCCACCTACGCGGTTTTCGACGGTGATTTCGGCAAGGCTCTGGCTGCCGACATCGAGGAAGCCCTTGGAGATGTTGTGGTGCTCGGTTTCCCGGACACGGGCGGGTTCTTCGCTGTTACCAATTCCAAGCACCCGATCGCGTCGCTCGATGATTTTGACGGCATCCGCATCCGCACCATGACGCTGCCGTCTCACCAGACCATCATTCAGGCGCTTGGCGCGCAGGCCTATCCGCTATCCTGGGGCGAGGTCTATTCCGGCCTGCAGACCGGCGTCATCGACGGTCAGATGAACCCGGTGCCGATCATTTCCTTCGCGAACTTCTCTGAAGTTCAGAAGTACATGACGCTGACCAACCACCTGTTCTCGCCCTACACGTTCATGGTCAACCGGGACTTCTTCGAAGGATTGAGCGAAGAGCAGCAGAAGACCATGCGCTATGCCGCGGAAAGCTGTGTAACCGCCAGCCGTGGCCTGTCGCGCATCATCGAAGCCTCCGACAGGGGATTGGCAGGCCTGATGGACAAGATGGAAGTGACCGCTCTCACCGCCGACCAGCGCGCGTCCATGGCTGCAGCGGCCCAGCCGGCTTTCGAAACGCACGTGGCTGAAAACCTCGACCCGAAAGCCAACGAACTGCTTGGCCTGTTCAAGACCGAGGTCCAGAAAGCCAACGACAGCGTCTATATGGACTGAAGCATGGTCTGATATTTTCGCGCGCCGGCTTGCAGCGCCGGTGCGTGAAAAAAGAAGCCCCGCGGCGAACCGCGGGGCTTTTGTCTTTTCAGTGTTCAGACCTCATCAGAGAGCCGAAATCGGCTTCTGACTTTGCCACCGCCAGCTAAACCGGAACCGGTGGGCCTCAGTTGATCCCCGTCAGCTGGATCTCGAACGTCAGCACCTTGCCGGCCAACGGGTGGTTGGCGTCCAGAATGACTTCGTTTTCGGAAATCTCGATCACGGTCACGGTCATCATCTGGCCGTTCTCTGTCTGCGCCTGCAGCTGCATGCCGACTTCCAGCGGGATGTTGGCCGGAATGTTGGTCCGCGGAACAGCCTGGCGTGCGGCCGGATTGTGGGGACCGTAGGCGCTGTCGGGTTCGATGCGGACCGTCTTCTCGTCGCCAACCTTCATGCCGGGAATGGCCTGGTCGAGACCCGGAATGATCTGGCCGGATCCAACGGTGAATTCCAGCGGGTCGCGTCCTTCGGAGCTGTCGAAGACGGAGCCGTCGTCCAGCGTGCCCTTATAATGAAGACGAACCGTGTCGCCGCTTTTGGCTTCGGTCATGGAGCGTTTCGCAATTCTGTCTGTTGGGTGAGTTTTGAGGCCGCGTTTCGTTGGCGGGTGCTCGTCGTGAAACCAAGCCTAAAGGACGGGCAGCAAAAGTAAAGTCTGCCGGATCGTCAGCTTCTGGATAGTTTCGCGGACAAATCATGACTGAAATGGTGCAGCCCCGGCGCCGATCGTTTCAAACGATGGCCCCGGTGCCGTGGTTCTACTTCGTCCGATGGCGATTGCGCCGCTATTTCTTGCCGAAATTCGCACCTAGCCGCATCTGGATATAGTCATGCGCCGTCATCGGCTCATACTTGCCTTCCGGCCCTGCAAGCACCGTATCCATGTTGGCCTGGGCGAAATAGGCCATCGAGTAGCGAGGGCCGAGATATTCCTGCGGCTTGGGCATGCGCACCCGGTGAAGGTTTGACAGAAGCTTGTCGTCCGACCAGCGCATCAGCATGTCGCCGATGTTGCAGGTGATAACGCCTTCCAGCGGGGGTACGTCGGTCCAGGCAATCGCCCGGCCCTGGCTGTCCTTGCCCGGGCAAAGCTGTAGCCCGCCCTGGCCTGCCTTCTGGTGCAGCAGTGTCAGGCAGTCGAAGTCGGTGTGGGCTCCGGCGCGCCAGAACTTGAAGTCCTCTGGCTTGGCATCTTCCATGCCCAGATAATGGATCAGCCGGAGGGTCGACTGGTATTCCGGTGTCAGCGGGTCGTGCCCGTCGGTGAAGAAGTCCGGCGGAAACTGCAGCTTGTCGGCGAAGCAGGACAGAACCTTCATCGCCAGCGCCCAGTTGTGCCGCTCGAATGCCAGCATGGTCGCCTTGAAGCCGGACAGTTCTTCGCCGGTCGGCCAGAGACCCGTCATGCGCGGCAGGGTGATCTGGTAGCTTTCCTTCTGGTCGGCAGTACCGGTTGAAGGGCGGACCTGTGCCTTGAATTCCCAGCCTGCATTGGTGCCGGGCCGAAGCGGATATTGTTCTTTCGTCTCGGTCGGCAGGTCGAAGAAGCCGGCCGACAAGCGAAAAGCCTCGTCGATCAGTTCCTGCGGGATGCCGTGGTTGCTCAGCTGGAAAAAGCCGATGTCCGTAGCCGCTGCCCACAGATCCTCGGTGATCTCTGCCTTGCGCGAAAAGAAATCCGACATGTCGACCTGGGGAATTGACCGGTCGACCGTCTCACCGACGCCGCCGAAGCCTTTTTCCTTTTCCAGTTCAACGAGACCATAAGATGCAGAGGTGCTCATATTTCCGTTCTCCTTGAGAAAGAGGTCCGGGAGCAATGACCCGTGCTCATGGGCACTGACAGCTTCTACTCCACATAAGAATGTGCCTGCCCGACGCAGGCGATTTGCCATCAGGCCTGGGCGGCGCGGGCCCGTGAAAGCGCCGTCATTTCCTTTCTGCGTTCAATCAGTTGCCGGGTAACACGCCTTGCGTCCGAACCGAGCCCGGCCAGGTCCAGTCCGGGGATGGAACCGTCCCGGACGATCTGCCGCCCGCCGACAAAGCTGTGACGCAGGCTTGCGGCACCCGTCAGCACGGGAGCAAGGGCCGGATCGTGAAGTCCCATGTTGCGAGGGGCGGAAATGTCGAAAACGGCAATGTCGGCGATCATGCCGGGACGCAGCACGCCGATCTCCTCAAAGCCGAGCACCTTGGCGCCGCCTTCGGTTGCCCAGTTGAGCAGGCTTTCGGCTTGCAATGCCTGCACGCCCTTTGTCGCTCGGTGCAGCGCGAAGGCGCTGTAGAGGGCTGCGCCCATGTCGGCGGCCTCGTTCGCGCCTGCGCCATCTACCGCCAGCGAAACTCGGCCGCCGAGGTCGTGCAGGGCGTCAGCTGGAGCAATGCCTGAGCCAAGCCTTGCATTTGCTTGCGGACAGTGCGCCATCCCGGTGCCGGTTTCTGCGAGCATGCGCACCTCGTCCCGGTCGCATTCCACCAGATGGGCAAACCAGACGTCCGGCCCGAGCCACTGCTGCTCGGCAAGCCAATCAACCGGTCGCTTGCCGTATTTCGCCAGGGTGAAGTCCACGTAGGTCCGGTTTTCCGAAAGATGCGAATGAAGGCGCAGGCCCTTGCCGCGGGCAAAGCGGGCGATGTCGGCAAGCTCTCCCGCATCGACATTGAACGTCGGCGTGGTCGGTGCGACGGCAACCCGCCTGCTGGAACCTGGGGACGGGTTGTGCCAGCGGTTTGCAGTCCGCTCGATGCTTGCCAGAAATTTGTCCAGTGGCTCGCTTGGTGACGGTGGCAGGCTCGGATCGGGAAAAGACCGGCCTTTCGTTCCACCACCCCGGGCCAGGACGAAACGGATGCCAAGCGCTTCCGCCTCTTCAAAAAGCACGTCCGCCGGATCGTAGTCATAGTGGTCGGAATAGACGTAGTGATGATCGCAGACCGTCGTCGTTCCGGTGAGAAGCAGTTCTGCCAGTCCGATCCTGGCCGAAACGCGAAGGGTTTCCTCGTCGATCAGCGGCCAGTAGCTGTAGGGAACGTTCATGAGCCAGTCGTCAAGTGGCGCATTCATGCCTTCCGGCACGGCTTTCAGGACAGACTGGAATAGATGGTGATGGGTGTTCACCAGACCCGGTGTGACCACGCATCCACTTGCATCGACAATCCGTTCGCCTTGGCGGGGTTGCAGGTGGCCGATTTCCGCAATCCTGCCGTCGTGAACGCGGATTGCACCGCTGACGCGGTCTCCCTCCCGGGTTCCGGTGAGGCCGTAGTCAATGTTGTTGATCAGGAAGCTCGTCATTTCTGTCCCTTCGGTAGTGACCAGGGAAAGAAGATCCGCTGTGCGAGGCTGACAAGCTGGAACAGGACCAGCGACATGATCACGAGGATGACCAGTCCAGCCCAGGCCTGGGGCAGTTTGAACATCGACGTGGAGAACTGGATGAAGTAGCCGATGCCTTTTTCGGCGGCGACGAATTCGGACACGACAGCGCCGATGACCGAAAGCGTGATCGAAATCTTCATGCCCGAGAAGATGTAAGGCGTCGCATAGGGCAGGCGGATCTGCGTGATCTCCCGGAAGGACGGCGCGCGCAGCGACCTGGACAATTCGATCAGCTCCGGTGGCGTGGCGGCCAGACCTGTCGTCATGGAAACGACCAGTGGAAAGAACGAGATCATGAAGGTGATCACGACGCGTGGTGCATCACCGGTGCCCAGCACCACGATGATGATCGGGGCAACGGCGACGACCGGGACAGACTGGATGACCACGAGCAAGGGATAGAATGCACCCGAAAGCAGCCGTGATTTTGCAAGGCCGACGGCAATCGGAAGCGAGATGACAAACGATACGGCATAGCCGATGAGGGCGACCCGAAGCGTTGCCCAGATATGCTCCATCCAGCGTCCGGCTGTAACGCTCTCAAATCCGCCCAGAATGCGGGAAGGGGCGGGCAGCACGAAAGAGGGAACGGAAAACAGCCGTGTCCCGGCTTCCCAGATGACCAGGATCAGGAGAAAGGTGATCAGGGGAAGTACGACAGGCATCCGGAGCAGCTTTTCGGAAACCGGCAACGGCCGCTCCAGACGCTCGGGCTTTGGGGTGGTCTTCGCCGCGGCGGTGTCCTGTGTTTCGCTGACAGTCATCAGGCGGCCTCCTTTCTGATCAGCAGCGAGCGGAGTTCGGCCGAGAAATCCTGCATCTCCGGCGTTCTCAGCGCGCTTTCGTCTCTCGGACGGGCGGTAGGCACCTGCAGGTCCGCGATGATGCGGCCGGGGCGCTCGCTGAGCACAAGGATCCTGTCGGCCAGCAGCGCGGCTTCCGGAATCGAGTGGGTGATGAAAAGAACTGTCTTCGGACTTGCTTGCCACAACCGAAGAAGTTCAAAGCCCATGGCATCGCGGGTCAGTGCATCAAGCGCTGAAAACGGTTCGTCCATCAGAAGAATGTCCGGATTGAGAAACAGAGCCCGGGCAATGCCGACCCGTTGCTGCATGCCGCCGGAAAGCTCCGACGGCAGCCGCTTTTCAAATCCTTTCAGGCCGACGGTCTCGATGATGGTGCGGGCCTGTTCGCGGTCCTCCGTGGTCACCCGTCCGTATTTGTGGCGAACCGGAAAGACGACGTTGTCCTCTACGTTCGCCCAGGGAAGCAATGTCGGTTTCTGGAAGACGATGCCGACATCGTCCCTCGGCATCGTCACCTCTTTGCCGAAGACACTCACCGTTCCCTTTGAAGGTTTCATCAGTCCGGCGGTCAGCCTCAGCAAGGTCGATTTTCCGCATCCGGATGGACCGAGCACTGCTACAAACTCATGCTGCGCAATGGTCACGGTGACCCCGTCCAGGGCGGTGACGGATCCCGAGCCGGTCAGAAATGTCTGACCGACCGAGGAAAAGCTGATCGCGTTGTTGGTGAGTGCCACTTGAGGGTTACTCCGCTGCCGGCAGGAAAGAGCGGTTGACAGCGTCTTCAGGTTTCAGGGATGCCAGGTCCAGATCCTGAGCCGCGGCAACGCGGGTCCATGTCGCCGCCAGCCTATCGGCATCGATTGTGCCGAGCGGGAATTTTTCAGTGACATCGTTGAATGCGAGCTTGGACGCATCCAGCCAGGATCCCTTGACGTCTTCCGCCGAAAGTTCCGGCACTTGTGCGGAAACAGCTGCAGCTGCCTTGTCCGGGTTTTCATAGGCAAATTCGAGGGACTTCTTGAAGGCCGCAACGAAGCGCTTGGCGACGTCCGGGCGCTCCTCCAGGAATTTGTCGCCCGCAACTAGCGATGCGGAATAAAGCTCAAGACCTGCGTCAGCCCAGGGCAGCACGACCAGTTCCTTGCCGGCCTCCGCCGCCTGGCCGGAATAGCGCGAGACATCGGTCAGCCAGGCGATGATCGCGTCCGACTGGCCGGTCATCAGCAGCGGCCCCAACGCGCCAGGGTCGGATTTGGTCAGGGTGATATCTTCTTCCGACAATCCGTTGTCGGCCAGAACCAGCGGCAGGAACACGTTGGAGGAGGTGAAAGGCGAAGTCGCGATCTTCTTGCCTTTGACATCCTTTATCGAGGCAATGCCGCTGTCCTTGGTGGTGTAGAAGGCGTGCGGTCCCATGTTGAAGATGGTCATGACGGCGGTCACCGGCACGCCTTCGGTCGCCTTGGCTGCCATCAGGGCGCCCATGCCCGCGGAACCGATGTCCGATGCCCCCGTGGCGATCTTTGTGATGGCCTCGGAAGACCCGCGCCCCGGTTCGATCTTGATCTCGAGACCGGCTTCTTCGCAGAAGCCTTCCTGAATGCAGACATAGATCGGCGCCTTGTCACCGCCGGGCAACCAGTCGAGCTGATAGGTCACGAGATCGGCCGCAGCCGCCGGAAACGACCCAACCATTGCCGCCATGGCAACAACCAACGACTTACCGTCAAACATGCGCATCGGCACATCCTTTCGCTGTACTTTCTCTGGAAGGTTTTCGAGTGGCGGGAGCGTTTTGTTGTCTTCGGCCGGCATTCTCATCTCCTGGTCTTGGATGCGGGCGCGTTCGTGCCGGGCATCGTCGATCAACTGAAAGATGAGCAATGTCGGAACCGTTGGGCTCCACCGCTTCTACTCGACCTCTACGGGAAACCGGTGTGCGATTTTTGTCAAGAAAGCCTCAAGATGAAACCGCGAGAATAGTGATCAAGAGGCCAATATTTCAGCAGTTGCCTTTTAAATCGCCAGTCTTTTGATGTGTTTCTGTTCAACGTGACTGACTGATTGCAAAGTCTTGCGGGGTGAGCGTGTTCATGCTCCCTTCAGGGGGAAGAAATCAAAGGAGCCTTGCGTGACTGATACTCATGACGACAAAGATATCGCGCTGTTGCGCCGGGCATTTGAAATCGCGCGGCAGGCGCGGGAAACGGGCGATCACCCATTTGGCTGCCTGCTGGCAGGCCCGGACGGAGAGGTTCTGATGGAGCAGGGTAACGGTTATTCCGCCGAAGGGCAGGACATGACCGCCCATGCAGAAAGGCTGCTGGCGACACGGGCAAGCAAGCGCTGGCGCCCGGATTTTCTGGAAAGCTGCACGATGTACACGTCGGCAGAGCCGTGCGCCATGTGCTCCGGCGCTGTCTACTGGGCGGGCATTGGTCGGGTCGTCTTTGGCCAGACCGAAAAGTCCCTGAAGGAACAGACGGGTGATCACGAGGAAAATCCGACACTCGATTTGCCCTGCAGGACTGTGTTTGCGGCGGGGCAACGCAAGGTGGAGGTTGTCGGTCCGCTTCTGGAAGAAGAAGCGGCCGGCCTGCAGGCGGATTTCTGGGCAGGGAAATAGTCACCGCTTGTTGCGGTCTTGATGCTGAACCTTCGCAGGCCAGTCAGTCTTTTTCCGCGGCCTTGGAACCGGAACGCAGTGGCGCGCGGCTGAGGTCGTTGACCGCCTCTGTTGCCTTTTGCAAGAGACGCATGAAATCGTCAGCCTCTTGGCGATCGAGCCCGCTGAGCATCACCTGTTGCGCCTTTTCCACCGCAGGGCCAAGCCGCGACAGCGCATCGGTTCCGGCGTCCGTCATGTGAAGCACCTTCGCGCGCCTGTCCTTTTCGCTCACGGCGCGTGACAGGAAGCCCTTCTGCACCAGCCGGTCGACTACGCCGGCTATCGTGGTCCGGTCATAGGCAATCAGGCCTGCCAGCGTTATCTGGTCGATGCCCGGGTTTTCCGCCACCCGGACCAGCGCCGCGAATTGCACCGGCGTCATGTCGAATCCGACGGCATCCACTTCCGTATGAAACACCGCCACTGCGATCTGCTGCAAACGGCGGATCAGGTGTCCGGGCATCTGTTCAAGGTTTCGCATCGCCGCCTCCAGGGAGCTCAAAAAAGGAAGTATGCTGATTATATTTGACAGCATGCTGATAATCAGTATGCTTTCTAATTAATCCGTTGTCGATGTTTGTTTGGACATCGCGGCGGAATTGTCAAACGCGAAAGACCCGCAATGCGGCAAGGAAGTCCGGGCTTGAACACCGGCAGCTTTCGCGTGGCCCCATCATGCTGGCGCCGGCCTCTCCCAAGAAGGAGGGCCGGTTGCCAAACTGCCGGAAAGTGGCGGAGGAGACGGTTTCATGCAATTTCATCTCGACGGCTTCAAGACCGGTGATCCGGTCATTCATGAACCTAATTCCGACGCCACTGCCCTGGCCAACACAGACAGCCTGCCGGAAGAAGTCGATGTCCTCATTGTCGGTTGCGGTCCCGCGGGCCTGACGCTTGCCGCTCAACTTGCGGCTTTCCCGGACATCCGAACCCGTATCGTGGAGCAGAAAGCCGGCCCCCTGCAGCTTGGCCAGGCGGATGGTGTCGCCTGCCGGACAATGGAAATGTTCGAGGCGTTCGGCTTTGCCGAGCGACTGGAAAAGGAAGCTTACTGGGTCAACGAGACCACTTTCTGGAAACCGGACCCGGCGTCTCCGGACACGATCGCCCGCAGCGGCAGAGTTCAGGATGTCGAGGACGGTCTGTCCGAGTTTCCGCATGTCATTTTGAACCAGGCGCGCGTTCACGACTTTTATCTCGAGATCATGCGCAATTCGCCAAACAGGTTGGAGCCCAACTACTCCCGCCGGCTGGTCGATCTGGATATGGCGGCCGAAGCAGGGCGGGAGTGGCCGGTTACGGTTCAGCTGGAACGCATGGACCCCGGACACGAAGGTGAAACGGAAACCGTACGCGCAAGATACGTGGTCGGTTGCGACGGCGCCCGCAGTTCCGTGCGCAGGGCGCTGGGCCGCGAGTTGAAGGGCGACAGTGCCAATCAGGCCTGGGGCGTGATGGACGTTCTTGCCGTGACGGACTTCCCGGATATTCGCTTCAAGGCGTTGGTGCAGTCGGCCAGTGAAGGCAGCATCCTGATCATTCCGCGTGAAGGCGGATATCTGGTCCGCATCTATGTCGAACTTGACAAGCTGCGGCCGGACGAAAGGGTCGCAAACCGGAACATTACGGTCGATCATCTGATCGCCGCAGCCGGACGCATCCTTCATCCCTATTCTCTCGACGTGAAGGAAGTCGCCTGGTGGTCGGTCTACGAAATCGGTCAGCGGCTTTGCGACAAGTTCGACGATGTTCCGGCAGGAGGCGCTCCTGGTCGCTTGCCTCACGTTTTTATTGCAGGCGATGCCTGCCACACGCACAGCCCGAAGGCAGGGCAGGGCATGAACGTCTCCATGCAGGACACGTTCAATCTTGGCTGGAAACTCGCACACGTACTGAAGGGACTGAGCGAACCGCAGCTGCTTGCCAGCTATTCGGCCGAACGCCAGGCGATTGCGCAGAACCTGATCGATTTCGACCGGGAATGGGCAAAGCTTGTCAGCGCGCCGGTGAGATCGGAAAGCAATCCCGATGGCGTCGAACCGGCTGAAGTTCAGAAATACTTTGTGCAGCATGGCCGTTATACCGCCGGCACAGCCTCGCGCTATCTCCCGTCCCTGTTGACGGGTGACGGTGCGCATCAGCAATTGGCGGAAGGTTTCCAGATCGGCATGCGGTTTCATTCCGCCCCTGTCGTTCGTCTTGCCGACGCCAAGCCGGTACAGCTGGGCCATGTCGTAAAGGCGGACGGTCGCTGGCGGATCTTCGCCTTTGCCGATAAAGGCGACCCGGCAGCGGAAACGTCGGCCATCCGTCGTCTATGCAACTTTCTGCAAGACGATCTGGCCTCACCGGTTTTGCGTCATACGGCGGCGGGTGAAGATATCGATGCGGTTATGGATCTTCGCGCAGTCTTCCAGCAAAACCATCGCGATCTGGCCCTTGGGCGCATGCCGTCACTGCTGCTACCGGCAAAAGGCCGCTACGGGCTGAGGGACTATGAAAAGATGTTCTGCCCGGATCTCAAAAGCGGCAACGACATTTTCGAAATGCGCGGCATTGACCGGGATAAAGGCTGTTTGGTCATCGTCCGGCCCGATCAATATGTCGCCGAGGTATTGCCGCTGGATGCCCATGAAGCATTGTCGGGCTATTTCCAGGGCATTCTGAAAGAGCGGCGCTAAGTCTGCGTTTCCCAGCACAGGCGTAACGCGCCAGGCCGGTTTGACGTCATCCGCCTGGGAACCTGGTATCAACGTGCGCCGATACGCCAGGCGACGGCCATGGACTTGAGCGCGGCGAGAACTGCGAAATAGGGCATGATGACCAGAGGCTCGGCAAACGAGCCCAGTGCGAAGGCCATCACGAGATAGAACAGGGAAACGATTGTCGCAAAGAGGCTGGCTGAAACAGCCTTGAACCCGCCGCCGCGGGCCTGGACGAACACGACCACCGCCCAGACAATGGCAATTGCGAAGGCAATGCCGACGAATATGCTGACGATCAGATTGTCTTCCAGGAAATTACGCAGGTCATACCAGTCGAACATGCTCTTGCTCCAGGTGATGGCATGACCGGAAGCTAGTGCACGGTGGAGCTGGCCGCATTCCCCATTTGGGGCGTAAGTTGGAGGGCTCGCTCCTTGCTTCAAACCCCTCGCAACGCAGAAACAAAAAGCCCGGCATTGCTGCCGGGCTTTTCGCTTTCAACTCTCGTGAGAGAGACGAAAATCTTAGTCTTCGGACTGCTGCTTCAGAGCTGCACCGAGGATGTCGCCGAGGGACGCACCGCTGTCGGAAGAGCCGTACTGAGCGACAGCTTCCTTCTCTTCTGCGATCTCGAGAGCCTTGATCGACACGGTGACCCGACGGGTCTTCTTGTCGAACTGGGTGATGCGGGCATCGAACTTGTCGCCAACGGAGTAACGCTCCGGACGCTGTTCCTCGCGATCGCGGGACAGGTCGGCGCGACGGATGAAGGCAGTCAGGTCGCTGTCTGCGATCTTGACGTCCAGGCCGCCGTCTTTGATTTCGATGACTTCACAGGTCACGACGGAGTTCTTGCGCAGTTCGCCAGCTGCACCCGATTCCATCGGATCGCCGGAAAGCTGCTTGATGCCGAGGGAGATACGCTCCTTGTCGACGTCAACATCCAGAACGACGGCCTTGACCATGTCGCCCTTCTTGAACTCTTCGATAACCTGCTCGCCCGGGCGGTTCCAGTCGAGGTCGGAGAGGTGAACCATGCCGTCCACGTCGCCGTCGAGGCCGATGAACAGGCCGAATTCGGTCTTGTTCTTGACTTCGCCTTCGACTTCGGTGCCGATCGGGAACTGCTCGGCAAATGCATCCCACGGGTTCTGCAGGGTCTGCTTGAGGCCCAGGGAGATGCGGCGCTTGACCGGGTCGACTTCCAGGATCATCACTTCGACTTCCTGAGAAGTGGAAACGATCTTGCCCGGATGGACGTTCTTCTTGGTCCAGGACATTTCGGAAACGTGGATCAGGCCTTCGATGCCCGGTTCCAGTTCCACGAATGCGCCGTAGTCGGTGATGTTGGTCACGCGGCCAGTGAACTTGGCTTCGATCGGGTACTTGGCTTCGATGCCATCCCACGGATCGGTTTCAAGCTGCTTCATGCCGAGGCTGATGCGATGCGTGTCCTGGTTGACGCGGATGATCTGCACCTTGACGGTCTGGCCGATGGTGAGAACTTCCGACGGATGATTGATGCGGCGCCACGCGATGTCGGTGACGTGCAGCAGGCCATCGATACCGCCGAGGTCGACGAACGCACCGTAATCGGTGATGTTCTTGACCACACCTTCCACGGTATGACCTTCTTCCAGGCTCTGGACCAGTTCCGAACGCTGTTCGGCGCGGGTTTCTTCCAGAACGACACGGCGAGACACGACGATGTTGCCGCGGCGCTTGTCCATCTTCAGGATCTGGAACGGCTGTGGGGTGTGCATCAGCGGGGTCACGTCGCGAACCGGACGGATATCGACCTGCGAACGCGGCAGGAAGGCAACTGCGCCATCCAGATCGACGGTGAAACCACCCTTGACCTGGTTGAAGATCTGGCCGTTGACCTTTTCGTTTGCTTCGAAAGCAACTTCCAGGCGGACCCAGCTTTCTTCGCGGCGAGCTTTTTCGCGCGACAGAACAGCTTCGCCAAGAGCGTTTTCAACGCGCTCCAGGTAAACCTCGACTTCGTCGCCGACCTTCATTTCGCCGTCACGGCCTTTTGCGCCGAATTCCTTCAGCGGCACGCGGCCTTCGACCTTCAGACCGACGTCGATGACTGCCAGGTCTTTTTCGATCGCGACGACGGTGCCCTTTACGACGGCACCTTCATACAGGTCGTTCTGAACGAAGGACTCTTCGAGAAGAGCGGAGAAATCCTCCATGGAGGGATTGTAATCAGACATATATGCTCCTGGCGCCTTCAGGCGCGCCGCCGGCGGGTTGGTGTTGCACTCCGGATCTGTCCTTCTCCCGGGATCGCGGTTTCCGCTGATCCTGCCGCTATCGAAAGCGGGCCGGCGGGGCGAGAGGCGGAAAATCCGGTCTCGTCACAGGTCGCCGGAAAAGGCGCCCTGCCGAAATTCTCTGGTCGTTCCGTAAAGAACTGATGGCCTGAGGCCACATGCGTTCCGGATGCACAAACAGGGGCGCACCGGTGGTGAACCCCTTGTCCTTATCAGGCACCCCTGGCGCGGGAGATGATATCCACAGCCGCCTGGAACGCGGTCTCTATATCCATTTCTGTCGTATCAAGCAAGACCGCATCGTCCGCCTGGCGCATTGGAGCCACGGTTCGCTTGGAATCGCGCTCGTCCCGGCGCTTGAGATCCTCCAGAACGGCGGCATATTGCGCGTCCTGCCCCTTGGAGACCATCTCGTCCGTCCGGCGCTTTGCGCGGGCCTCGGGAGAGGCGGTTACGAACAGCTTCACTGTTGCATCGGGGCACACCACCGTGCCGATGTCGCGACCGTCGAGAACGGCGCCGGGAGGCGTCTGGGCGAAACGCCGCTGCAGCTTCACCAATTCGTCGCGAAGGCCGCCGAGAACCGCGATGCGTGACGCCGCTTCGCCGATCTCGTGAGCCGACAGGACGGACTTGTCCATCTGGGCCAGATCGAGGTTATGGGCAATCTCGATGGCAACACCTTCGTCGCCAAGCGGCAGGCCATTGGCCAGAAGCGCGGCCGCAACCGCGCGATAGGTCAGCCCGGTGTCCAGGTGCCGCAGTCCGAAATGATCTGCCAGCCGGCGGGAGAGGGTCCCCTTGCCGGAAGCCGCCGGTCCGTCGATTGCGATGATCATGCGGCCTCGCTGGTGTTTGCGGAAATCTTAGCGCCAAGGCCGTCGAAGAGACCGGTGAAGGTCGGAAAGCTGGTCGCGATCACAGCGCCGTCGTCAACCGTCACCGGCTTGTGGGCAGCCATGCCCAGCACCAGGAAGGACATGGCGATGCGGTGGTCGAGATGGGTCACCACCGTGCCGCCACCGATCGCATCGGCACCACCGGTCACGGTCAGCGTGTCGTCGGTTTCAACACAAGGGATGCCGTTGGCTTCCAGCCCGCGGGCAACAGCGGCCAGGCGGTCGGATTCCTTCACGCGCAGCTCCTCGAGCCCCGGCATGAACGTATCGCCTTCGGCAAATGCGGCAGCAATGGCCAGCACCGGATATTCGTCGATCATCGACGGCGCCCGGTCGGCCGGAACAGTGATGCCCTTCAGCTTGCTGGCCTTCACGTGCAGATCGCCCACTTCCTCGCCGCCCGTCTCGCGGCGATTGACGATGGAAATATCGCCGCCCATTTCAATCAGGGTGGTGATGAGACCGGTGCGGTGCTCGTTCAGGAGAACGTTTTCGATGACGACGTCGGAACCCGGCACGATCAATGCCGCCACCAGGGGGAAGCCCGCCGAGGAGGGATCACCAGGCACGTCAATATCCTGCGGCTTCAGTTCAGGCTGGCCCTGCAGCTTGATCACGCGCTCGCCGGCCTCGTTTACGGTTACGGAAATGTCGGCGCCGAAACCCTTCAGCATCTTTTCCGTGTGGTCGCGTGTCGGGATCGGTTCGATGACGGTGGTTTCGCCAGCGGCATTGAGGCCGGCCAGCAGAACGGCCGATTTGACCTGCGCCGAAGGCATGGGCACCCGATAGGTGATCGGCAGTGCCTGCTCCGGGCCGCGGATGGACGCCGGCAGACGGTCGCCGTCGCGGGCAATCACGTTGGTACCCATGTCGCGCAGCGGATTGAGCACACGGCCCATCGGTCGTTTGGACAGGGAAGCGTCGCCGACAAATGTAGCGGCGATGTTGTGGCTTCCGAAGATGCCCATCGTCAGGCGCACGCCGGTGCCGGCGTTGCCGAAGTCGATGACATGCTCCGGCTCAAGCAGGCTGCCGAGGCCGATCCCGTCGACGGTATAGCTGCCGTCCTCGAGCTTGGTGATGGTTGCGCCGACAGCACGCATGGCGTCAGCCGTGGCCAGCACGTCTTCCGATTCAAGCAGTCCCTTCACGGTGGTGCGTCCAACGGCAAGCGCGCCGAACATCAGGGATCTGTGGGAGATGGACTTGTCGCCGGGCACGCGGATCGTGCCGGTCAAGGGGCTGCCCAGGCTGGAAGTCAGAGGCTTGGGCGCAGAATCGTGTGACATTTTCAATGTCCGCAAATTGGATCGGTTGTCAAAAGGTGACACGTCCTATCATGTGGATGCGCCTGCGTCATCCGTTCAGACCACCCGAATCCGAACTTCGCAAAATTTCCCGGCATTGGCAGAACGACAAGCAGATTCAAACGTGTGCCGGTCTGCAGGGCGTGTGGGTAACGCGGTCAGGCGCTTGAAATTTGAGTCACAACGTGCAGAACAATAATCCGAAGAATGTTTTTCGATTGATTTGCCTTTGACACCGGAACGGCTTGAGGCTATGGGGCGGCCCACGAATTCAAGTCGATTGCATAACGAAGAAGGGTGAGCACAGTGGCAAAACCTGAACTTGGCACAAAGCGGCTCTGCCCGAGCTGCGGCGCCAAATACTACGATCTCAACCGGAACCCGGTCACCTGCCCGAAATGCGGCACGGTGTTCGAGGCGGTCATGACCTCCCGTGCCGCGAAGGCTGCGAAGGTCGAAGAGACGCCGGAAGACGATGAAGAAGAAGACGACGTCGCAGCTCCGGAAATCGTGACCTTGGAAGAGGCCGATGCGGAAGCGGAAGGCGGCGACGACGATGTGCCGGATCTGGAAGATACGGACGTCGATCTCGACGACGACGAAAATAGTGACGACGACGACGTCTTTATCGACGATGAAGATGAAGACGAAGAATCCGTCCCGGGCATCCGCGTCGAAATCGACGAAGATACGGATCGCTAAGCTATTGTCCGGACAGGCTTTTCAGTCTGTCCGGGCTTTTCCACAAGCGGCAGAAAAGATCCTGATATTTTCTGCTTGATCTTGTGTGGAGGTGTGACTATAACCCGCCTCCATCGACGCCGGCACCCAAACCGGCTCTCATATGGAACATGGGGCCATAGCTCAGTTGGGAGAGCGCTACAATGGCATTGTAGAGGTCAGGGGTTCGATTCCCCTTGGCTCCACCATTCCAGTCTTTCTTCGAAAAATTTGCATTTTGAGCCGACCAGGCAGTGGGCCGTGTGCGGTTTGTCTTTGCCGCGAGCGATCGCCGATTGACTGTTCTGCCGCCACCGGGAAGCTGTTCCTGAATCCTTGCATCGCGTCCCAGCGGGCGTTGGCACGGACACCTTCCACATATCCAGACCCATTGTCAGATTCGCCGATTAACGGCATTGAAACAATTCACCGCTAGTGTTTCCCGGCATGAGATAAGGTCGTTTCGGTCAGACAGTTCGACGGAAACGGCTTCTTTGTTTTCAGGATGTGAACAGGTTTTCCCGATGCCGGCCGAGCGCAATTTCAGCATATGGATCGACCGTCTTTCCAGCGGTTGCTGACGGTGGTTTCATGAAGGACGCCGGGAGCGCATCTACTGTCGTGGAACGCGACGGCAAACAAAAGTCAGGGTCGTCTTCCTTGAACCGTTTCAATGCGATCGCAAAGCGCTTCTCGGGATTTGCCCTGATCTCCGGCATAGGCTGGTGCCTGGATTTCCTGACCATGGCAACGCTCACGCAAAGTGGCCTGCCCGTGTTCTGGGCAAACTTCATCGGTGCCTTCTGCGGCGTGACCTTCGTTTTCTTCGTTGCCGGCAAGCACATCTTCGAGAAGGCGGGCAACAGGTCGACGACAGTGCTCCTGGCGCTCTACTGGATCTGGCAGGTTGTCGCGGTAACCGCTGCCTCGGCTCTGACGGCCGGGTTGAGCTGGGCTTTGATGTCGTTGCTGGTCACAGTTGACGGCACTGCCTTCGTTACCGGTTTGGGACTGAAGCCAGTGACCTTGTGCGGGGTCACGGCCAAGATGCTGGTCACGCCTTTCACCCTTGTCGCGAATTTCTTTTTCATGCGGTTTCTGCTCGAACACCGCAAGTCAGATTGAGGTGGCCTTCATGACCGGCCGGGTTCTCGTTTTCATTCCCTGCTACAATTGCGAAGCGCAGATCCCGCGTGTGCTGAAGCAACTGGAGGCACCGGAAGTTCAGGCTGTCGTTGATGGTGTCCTGTGTGTCGACAACCGGTCGACGGACGGCACGCGCGAGGCGGCGCAGGCTGGGTTGGCGAAACTCGGATATGCCGAAACGGCCCTGCTGCACAACGACGACAATTACGGTCTCGGCGGTTCGCACAAGGTCGCGATCAATTTCGCGATGGTGAACGGCTACGACTATCTTGTGGTGCTGCATGGTGACGATCAGGGCGCGATTGCCGATCTCGTGCCGCATATCGCGGCCGGCCGTCACAAGGATCTCGATTTCCTGATGGGCGCGCGCTTCATGAAAGGCTCCAAGCTGGAGGGTTATTCCTTGCTGCGCACGGCGGCCAACCACACCTTCAACCTGATCTTTTCGGCAATCAGCGGCCAGCGCCTTTTCGACCTCGGCTCCGGACTGAACTTGTTCAAGGTTGAGGCCTTCAAGTCCGGCTTTCACCTGAAATACGCCGACGACCTGACGTTCAACTATTACCTGATCCTGGGTGTTGTCCGGAACCGGTTCCGGCTGGGGTTCTTTCCGCTCACCTGGCGTGAAGACGACCAGATATCCAATGCCAAGCTGAGCAAGATGGGCTTTCAGCTTCTGCGCATTGTCAGCTTCCGTTTGTTCAAGCCGGCCGCTTTCTTTGCGACCGATCACCGGCAGACACCGCGCGCCGCCTATCCCTCGACACGGATTGCCTGAGGTGAGGTCTGTGCGGACATCCTCACACTTGCGGCAGGCCAGGTTGCCGGCCGGCCTTGCCCTGCATTACGCGGTCCTGTTCCTGCCGTTTGGTCTCGCGGTCTGGTGGCTGGCCGAGCAGGGGCTGGGTGAGCTTGCGGGCAAGCCGTGGCAGGCGCTCTTTGTTGCAGGCGGCATCTATCTCGGCTCGCATTGTGTGCGGGCTGTTCGTCTTGCAATCATGGCCTCGCGGCTGCTCGGCATTTCCGGGCGCTCCAGCGCGCTGCTGCATCTGGTGACCAGCCCGGGTGCCCTCGTCATTCCCTTCAAGCTTGGCGAGATCCTGAGGCTGCACCAGCTCTGGTATCTGGGCAAAAGCTTTCCCGGTGCGCTGATCATCATCCTTCTGGAGCGGTTTTTCGACGGATTGATGATCCTCGTCCTGCTCGTCGTCGTTTATGCCTACCACGGTCCGCTGGCCACCGGGCCTATGGTCCTTCTGGCCGTCACCGGCCTTGCAGTGCTGGCGGGCCTTGTCGTCTTCGTGCTTGGCCCCGGCATCCTGCGGGCCGTGCAACATTATGTGGTTCTGAACCACCGGAACCCGAATTCCCTGCGGCACCTGGGTCAGCTGGACGGATTGCGTCAGATCACGACACGTGGGGCCGATCTTTTCCGCGTACAGGGACCGGTGCTGCTGGTCATGTCCATGGTCATCTGGGGCCTGGAAGCCCTGGCGGCGACTGTGCTGGCATACACCTCCGCCAATTTTGTCGAAACCAGCGGGATCGTGCTTCTGGCCGAGCGGGTGTTCGAGGGGCCAGTTGCCAGTTTCCAGGGCGCCATCGGCGCCTGGAGCAGCCTGTGTCTTCTGTCCCTTGCGCTGGTCTGGCCGCTCGCCATGTGGATCTACCTTCCGCGAGTGCGCAACGAACCGCTACGTGCCCAGAACAGGACCGGTGCCTTATGACGAAAGCACTTTCCGTAATCCTAGACGACCGGGATCCGCCGGCAGAAAGCGTGCGGGCCGCGCTTGGCGAAGTCCGGTTCTCCGACATCATGCGCCGCCGCCAGACACTGGCGAAAGAACTGACGGCCATGTCCCTGGAGGCCGGTGCGGAAACGGTGGAACACCTGATGTCGCCTGAAAGCGGTGTCGAGCTTGCAGACCGCATCCGCGACCGGGGCGACGCCGCAATCTATCTGCGCGTGCCGCTCTGTCTGCCGCCGCTCGATCCGGAAGGCTTTTCGGTGCTGGTGCGCAAGGCCGGATACGCCTTGAAGACCATGCTCGCCAGCCCGGTCATCGATGATGAGGCCGTCGCCGTTCTGTTCCACGCCGAAGCCGCGTCGCTTCTATGTGCGGAAACGCCTGAGGCCCGCCGTCTCCTGCTGCTGTCGTTGCGCGATCGTACCGAGATCATCACGGACCACGCCCGCTTCATCGATATCCGCGAGCCGCGCAACCTGATGCTGTTTCTGTCCGGTGCGACGGAACTTCGGCATTTTAATTCCGCCCGTTCGGAAGACAGCGTCTTTCACAAGCAGTCCACCGACATTGCAAAAATGCGTGCCGAGCACGGCTTCTTCCATGCCGCACCGCCTGAACTGCAACGTTTCCTGCTGCCCACGTTCGGGTTCTGGGAAGACGGCAAGACGGCCGGCTACCAGATGGAGCATCTGGCGATCCCGGATGCGGCGTTGCAATGGGTGCATCACTCGTTCACGGAAGGTGATTTCAAGGTCCTGCTCGATCAGATCTTCACCTACCTGAACGCAAGAACGCCGGGAAAGAAAGACCGGGCGCGGGCCGAAACCCAGATCCTGGAAAAACTGGACAAGCGGCTAGCGGGGTTCCTGGAGACGGAGCGCGGCAGACAGACCAACCAGATTCTGGAAAAAGCCGGCCCGCGCGGTGGTTTGCCCGACATGCTGGAGCAGGCACGCCCCTTCATTCGAAAGGCGGTCGGCACGACGGATCAGCTGGTGTTTTCCCATGGCGATCCGTGCTTTTCCAACGTCCTGTTCGACAGGCGGATCGGGTTGATGCGGCTGATCGATCCGCGTGGAGCGTTGTCCGCGGATGATGCGATGATGCATCCGCTTTATGATGTCGCCAAGATCAGTCACTCCATTCTGGGCTGCTATGACTACGTCAACAACGGCTTGTTCCGCGTCTATCTGAACAAGGAACTGCGGTTGGAACTCGACTGGACGATCGCGCCTCCCGCGGATTGGGCCGAGCGGCACTTCTGCGACAGGCTGGAGGCGGAAGGCTTCGACAGCGCCCATGTGCGTGCGGTCGAACTGTCACTGTTCCTGTCGATGCTGCCGCTTCACACCGACCACCCCGACAAACTTGTCGGCTTTGCGCTGATCGCGGCCTCGATCCTCGATCAGCTTGAAAGCGGACAGAAACGGCAGAGAAAGGCCAGCTGATGAGCGGCGTAGTAGCGATTACGATGGCCGGGATGGGCAGCCGTTTCACCAAGGCGGGCTACGACCGTCCGAAGTATGAAATCGAGGCGCTCGGCCGACCCCTGTTCGACTGGTCCATGCTCTCGATGGAGGCCTACCGCGAGGCGGGCTGGTCGTTCTGCTTTGCCGTGCGCAGCGGATTGAACGCACCCGATTTCCTGATAGCCCGCTGCAAGGCGCTCGGCATTCAGGTTGACGGCATCGTCGAGCTTGACGAACTCACCGACGGCCAGGCGACAACAGCTCTGGAACTTGTTGCCACGGCTTCGGAAAACCAGCCACTCGCCATCTTCAACATCGACACTTATGTGGCGCCGGGTGCGATGAAGCCGGCAGACCCGGCGGTTTGTGCCGGGCATGTGCCGTGTTTTCCCGGACCGGGTAACGGCTGGTCCTTCGCACGCACCGATGCGGATGGACGTGTGGTGGAGCTTCGCGAAAAGGAACGCATTTCCGATCATGCGACCGTCGGCCTCTACTGGTTCGACAGCGTCGCCCGCTACCGGGACGTCTATGCCCGCTTCTTCCGCAACAGCGGCGAGGAGAAGGGCGAGCGCTACATCGCGCCGATGTACAACCAGATCATCGCGGACGGGGCGGCTGTCTCCATCAGTCAGCTGGCGTTCGAGGATGTCGGAATGCTCGGTACGCCGGAGCAACTGGAGGCGTTCATCGCCTCTCCGCCGCCTTCCGCAGCAAAGTGGACGATTGCCAAATGATTGCCCTTTCGACTTATGCCTTTGCCATCTTGCTGTTTCCGGTACTTGTCGCAGTCTGGTATTTGCGAAAGGACTATGCCTCCGGCTTTATCGGCTTGCTTGGCCTGTTGGCCGCGGGTGTGCTGATTGCCGTCAGCGCGACGCTGCCGCACCTGTTCTTTGATCACGAGCGTTACCTGCACGACCTTTGGACCGCCTTCGATACGGCAAACAAATCTGCCTATGGTCAGGCCTCCAGCGTCGATTATTTCAGTCCGATCGGACCGGTCTATGACTGGGTTTTCCGGATAGCGGTCGAGCTGCGCCCGCAGGATGCGACTTCGGTTCCCCTGGCAAGTGCCATATTCGGGCTGGGAACCTTCGTTCTGGCGGTTCTCACTCTGACGCGACAGGTGAGTTTCGGCACGCTTGGCCTCGTTCTGCTGGTGGCGGTCGCGACAGTCGTGACACCGCGCGAACCGGACATGATCTTTGCCCAGACCAGCATGAGCTGGCTTGCTCCCTATAACCGTTGGGCGGCGGCCCTTGCAGCTGTTGTAACAGTGGCGTTTTGCTGTCCTTCGGGACGCAGGGGCGTGCCGGAGGCTTTTCTGCTGGGCTTTTCAATTGCCGTCGTCTTTCTGATCAAGGTTACATTCGGCGCTGCCCTCGTAGGCTTGCTGGTCGCGGCAACGGTGTTCCGGAACGTCTCGATCAAGCATGCTGTTGTGGTCTTGATCGGCCTTGCGGCGTCGCTTGCGGCCGCAGAGCTGGTGACGGGCCAGGTCACCGCTAACCTCGCGGACATCAAGACCGTCTCCGGATTTGCCAAGGAAACCTGGCGCATCATCAAGCTGATTACCCAGCTTGGGGAGGCTGCGGTCTGGGCCATCGGCAGCGCTGTGCTTTATCTCCTGCTGTGCGAAAACAGTGCTGAACCCAAACGCTTCACACCCGTCGTCCTGATCCTGGTCGCCGCTGCCATGGCCTGCGTCATTCTCATGCAGAACCATTGGCTGTCGGAAAGCCCGGTCTATGCCATGCTTCCGATCATCGCCGCACAGTGGGCCGGTCTTTTCCGCAAGGGGGATACAGCGGCGGTCTCCGTCGAAAGGCAGTCGAAGGCCCTGACGCTGAAGATCCTGTCGGTCCTCACCATTGCGATCGCCCTCATCTATCCGGCCCGTGATGGCGGTGCCATGGTCGCGCAATTCCTGCAAAGCCGGCAGTATCCGGCAGACGAACGGCTGGCCAACACCGGGCAGGCAGGCTTCGTGCTGCATCCGCGCTGGCTGGAACAGCCTGATGAGGAAGTAACCGTCGACTACAACAGGATGCTGGATGGTTTCAGCCTGCTGCAGGAAGTCGGGGCTGCAGATCCGGATGCCGGGCCGGTACTGGCACTCAACTTCGCCAATCCGTTTCCGGCCCTTCTCAACAAGCCTTCACCCGCCAGGGTGCCGATCTGGTTCCACAATGGCAGAACCTTCTCCAATGAGATCCACCAGCCGGAAGAAGAGTTCTTCTCCGATGCGGAATTCGTGATCCTGGGTCATGGCGACCCGTCCGGAGAAGCGCTTTGGGAAATCTACCGGCCGTATGTGCAGGAGCACTACGAAGAAGCTGCCAGCAGCCCTTCCTGGACCGTCTACCGAAAGAAAGGTCAGGACGGTCAGAACCTGTAACACCGATAAATCGGCCGGCTCACAGCTAGACAGGCTTCGCGGTCAGCCGGCTGCGAAGCCTGTTTTGACGTCAGTTTTTCGGTGCGTTGTCGAGCAGGGTGTCGATCTCCGATTTTGACATGCGGACGAACTCGTCCGGCCGGATGGCGCGGTCGTCTACATAAAATCCTTCATGTCCGCACCAGGGCTTGCCGACGAAGATCTCGTCATAGGGAATGTCGTGCTTTTGCAGCCACTCGATGATGATCGGCACCGTGTGCGCCGTGATCTTGCCGACATTGTTCTCATGAGTTCGCATGTTGCGTGCGGTCTGGATCACGATCTCGAAGCCCTGTTCCTTGTACTCCCGCAGCTTCTCGATGAGGGGCAGGTTCGGTGAGACGTTCCTGTAGTCGGACGTGTCTGCCAGGGTCAGGGTTCCGTCCAAATCGATAACAAGGCGCTTTATGGGTTCAACTCCCCGCTGGTCCGGCTTCTCAGAAGCCGGAAGGTCATGAAAATTGTTGTTCGGGGTGTTGCTATATCCAAAAATCATCAAGGCCGAGTAAAGCGCCCCTCCGTCTGTCGTCTCGCCGTCGTGATCGGCTTTTATGATCAAGATGAAGCCAGGGTCGTCGCATTGTCCGGCACCTGAAATTCGCAACGCTGTCACATGCCCGTAATACCCGCCCGTTAGAACCCGCTTTGCACACGTGTGCAAAACATGTTTATTCTTTCCACATGGCACTTCCGGGAGGGAGGTGTCGCAACACAGACAGCAGGCGAAATACGATGAGCATTCTCGTTTCCAAACTGCGCCAGTCCACAGCGGCTGCCGTCCTGGCTCTCACCACCGCGGCTTTTGCCGGAGACGCCCTGGCAAAAGACCTCACCATCACCGTCTGGGCAGGCGGTTCCAATGACAGCGACGTCTACCGTCTCGATGCTATCGAGATGGCGGCAGACATCCTGTCCCGCGAATATGCGATTGCCGGTGAAGACCTGAACATCACTGTCGAAAAGAAGCGTGACTTTGCCGGTTGGGAGGAATTCAAGCAGGCCGTGACCCTGGCCGCTGAAGCCGGCAGCGCCCCGAATATTGTTGTGACCAGCCACCTGGATATCGCTCCCTGGAGCCAGTCCGGCCTGATCGTTCCTGTCGAGGATTATGTCGACATGGACACCTGGCCGATCAACAACATCTACGAAAACCTGCTCGATATCACGACCTACAATGGCGTCGTCTACGGTCTGCCGCAGGATGCCGAAAGCCGCCCGTTCTTCTTCTGGCGCGAAACCATGAAGAAGATCGGTTACACGGATGAAGAGATCGACGCGCTTCCGGCCAAGGTCGAAGCCGGCGAATATACGCTCCAGAACGTACTGGAAGACGCCAAGAAAGCCGTCGACATGGAAATCGTCGAAGAAGGCTACGGCTTTTATCCGCGCGTTTCCAACGGGCCGGATTATGCCCAGTTCTACCAGTCCTTCGGCGGCGAACTGATGGACAGCGAAACCGGTAAACTGATCCTCGACAAACAGGCGATGACCGATTTCTACCAGTTCTTCGTGGATGCTGTCGAAGCGAAGGTGACCCGCAAGAACCACATCGGCACCGAGTGGGACCAGTGGTATGCGGAAGTGGCGTCCGGCAAGGCGGCCCTGTGGCACGGCGGCACCTGGCACTATGCCCGCTATACCGGTAAGGAAGGCCTGGACGATTTCTTCGGCAACATCCAGTTCTCGCTCATTCCGGCAGGCAATGAAAACGGCCAGGCCAACACCATCACCCATCCGCTGGCCTATCTGCTCACCAAGCAGGATGACGAAGACGATATCGAGATCGCCGCACAGCTGATCAAGATCGCGTCCGAACCGCGCATCAACACGCTGCACGCGATCAAGTCTGCACACCTGGGCATTGCCCGGGAGCAGTCCAACATCGAGCTTTACGCCAACGACCGTTGGGCGGCCGAAGCGACCCGCCGCCTGCTGCCGCACGCCAATGCACAGCCGAACAACCCGAACTACGGCAAGTTCTCGGAGATCATGTTCAAGGGGCTGGAAACAGCCTGGACCGGCACGAAGTCTCCGGCTGACGCAGTTGCCGAAGTGGAAGCGGAAATGACCGCCGTGCTCGGCGACGACCTGATCGTCCGCTAAGCCATCCATCCTCCATCTGCCTTGCCGGGCGGTCCGCCGCCCGGCTCACATTTCAAGGGGACAAGATGCGACGCGCGCACCTGCTCGGGCTGGGGTTCATGGCCCCTGCGCTCTTCATCATTGTGTTTCTGTTTCTGGCGCCGGTGGCGCTGACAATGATGTTTTCCTTCACCAGCATGAGTTCCGGTACCGGCATTTCCTCCGGCGGTGCCTATGAGGTTACGGAACGCACGATCCGGATGCTCAAGGACCAGGGGTTTCCGGAAGCCACGGCAGATCGTCTGGCCGAGGACACCTACAAGATCGACGCGGCCGGTATCGCAGCCGTCGAAGCCGAATACGGCAAGGCCTTCGCGCAGGAGATCGAAGCCAGTTTGTCCGGCAAGAGTTTTGCCGGCCGGCGTGACCTGGAGCGCGAACTGAAGCGCCTGAAGGAACGCCCGCGCTCGACACGCGATCTGAAGAAAGCCGCCGATCTCTTCAAGCGCTCGATCCTCAACACGCGCTTTGAAACGGAAGAAGCTTTTATGACGGGCATTGGCGAGCTGGGGCTCGGCCTTCCGGAAAGCGAAACCGACCAGCTTGCCAGGACCGCCTACACCGGCTGGGTCTGGACGACGGAAAACTACAGCCTGATCGCCTCGCTGCCGTCTTCGCTCCGGGCGGCCGGCAACACGCTGATCTACGTTTCGCTGACGCTGTCCTTCAACATCGGATTTGGTCTCTTCCTGGCTGTGACGACCTTCTATCTGCCGGCCGCGGCCGCAACCACATTCCGGACGATCTGGTTCCTACCGCGCATCCTGCCGCCCGTCATCTACGTGATGATGTGGAAATGGATGGCCTGGGACACCGGTTTCCTGTCCAGCTTTCTGGCCAATTTCGGCGTGCCGCCGCGAAACTGGATGCTGCATTCGGACATCAATGCCTGGGTGGTTGTCATCCTCATCAACGGTTTCGTCGGGGCGTCGCTCGGCATGATCCTGTTTTCCAGTGCCATCAAGGCGATCCCCGAAACCATGCTGCATGCAAGCGAGGTGGATGGCGCCAATCGCCTCCAGCAGATCCGCTACATCATCCTGCCGCAGCTCAGATGGCCGATCCTGTTCACCACCGCCTATCAGACGCTCTCCTTGCTGACGTCCTTCGACTACATCTACCTGTCGACGGACGGAGGACCGGGCAAGGCAACCGAAGTGTGGGCGCTCTACACCTTCCACACCGCGCTGAACAACTATGGCGGCGTTCTGCAATACGGTCTCGGGGCTGCGCTGGCGATGGTCCTGGTGGTCATCGGCATTGCCGCATCGCTGATCTATCTGCGCCTCTTCAATTTCAACGAACTCGTGGCCAAGCCGCGTATCGAGCAATAGGGGAGAGACGGACATGAGACCCAACTTCCGCGTCTGGCCTGTCCTGGTGCTGCTCAGCATCCTGTCGCTGCCACTGGTGCTAATGTATTTCTACCTGGTGGTGGACACATTCACCGACACCACGGCAGGTTCACTCCTGCCGGACAGCTTCACCCTCGAACACTGGAAATTCCTGTTCGAAACGCCTGAAACCGGACGGGCAAGCATCTGGCCGGTCACGGCCAACACCTTCCTGTTTGCCGGTTCCACCAGCCTGATCGTGGTGATGGTGTCGCTGACGGCAGGCTACGCTCTGTCCCGATTGAACATGCCGTTCCGCAAGTTCTTCCTTGGCGGCGTCCTGACCCTGCACGCCTTCCCGACAGTAACCCTGATCATCGCCATCTTCCTGATGCTGCAGATGAGCGGCCTCTACAACACGCTGATCGGCGTGATCCTGGTGAAGACGGCTCTGGAGCTGCCGCTTGGCATCTGGATCATGAAGGGCTTTTACGACACCGTGCCATGGGAAATCGAAATGGCGGGCATCACCGACGGCGCCAGCCGCTTCACCGTGTGGTGGAAACTGGTTCTGCCCCAGGTGCAGCCCGGCATCGCTGCTCTGGCGCTGTTCTCCTTCCTGGAAGCCTGGAAGGAATTCATCCTGCCGCAGGTTCTCGCCCCCAGTGGTGCGTCGCAGGTGCTGGCGACCTATCTCCAGAACATCATCGCGGACGACCGCAAGCCGGACTTCAACCTCTTCAAGTCCATCGGGCTGTTCTACGCCCTTCCGGTCATTTTCATCTACGTGGTTTTCAACCGCAAACTCATGAACATCTACGGCGGAGGCACGAAAGGCTGATGCGTATCGCACTTGAAAACTTCACCAAGAAATTTGGTGAGACCACCGTCATCGACAACATGTCCCTGACGATCGACAGCGGTGAGATGCTGGCCCTGCTCGGGCCTTCCGGCTGCGGCAAATCCACGACGCTGTTTGCCGTGTGCGGCATTCACCGCATGGACAGTGGCCGTCTTCTGTTTGGCGAAAGGGAGGTCACGACCGTTCCCTCGCAGCAACGCAACGTCGGCGTCGTATTCCAGAACTATGCGCTCTACCCGCACATGACCGTCCACGAGAATATCGCGTTTCCGCTGAAGGTGCGCCGGGAGAACAAGGCCGATATTGACCGCAAGGTCCAGGAGATCGCCAGTCTCGTCCAGATCGGAGAGTTGATGGCGCGCCGCCCCGTGCAGCTGTCCGGTGGACAGCAGCAGCGCGTGGCCCTGGCACGGGCACTGGTCCGTGAGCCCGACATTCTGTTGCTCGACGAGCCTCTGGCAAACCTCGATGCGAAACTGCGTCTGGAAATGCGCTCGGAGATCCGGCGCATTCAGCAGGAAACCGGCATTACCGCGGTGCTTGTTACCCACGATCAGGTCGAAGCCATGTCCATGTGCGACCGGATCGCGATCATGAAGAAGGGCGAGATCGTCCAACTGTCCAGCCCCTCGGAAATGTATGACAACCCCTCGTCGGACTTCGTCGCAGGCTTCCTCGGCAATCCGCCGATCGCGTTTCTGGACGGAGCCACGGAAGATGGTGGTTTCCGCCTGGCAAACTCGAAGGTCAAACTGCCGATCCCGTCCGGCATTGCAGCCCCCGGTCACGGCGCACCGATGCGTCTCGGCATTCGTCCGGAGTTCTTTCAGCCGGACCACCCGCTGAAGGTGACCGGAAAGGTCAGCTTCGTCGAGATCCAGGGCCGGGAAGAGCTTTACGACGTCACCCTGGAAAACGGTGCCGTGCTGCGGTCGATCCAGCCGCATGGCGGCAATTACAAGCTGGGTGACGAGGTCACCTGGGGCATTGCGGAAGACCGCATTCTTGCCTTTGGTCCGGACGGCGGCAGGCTCTGATGGAAACGGCATTGCAAGCTTTCAGGCCGGGCCGCGCCTGGCTCGGCGAACCGAGATCCGTTCCGCTTTCCATCGCCCACCGTGGTGCCAGCGCCTATGCCTTCGACAACACCTTGCGGGCATATGAAATCGCCCATGAGCTTGGGGCGGACATGTGGGAGGTCGATGTTCGGCTGACCGTGGACAGGGTCCCGGTTGCCTTTCACGATGAAGACCTCAAGGCAATCTGCGGACTTGACCTCAAGGTTGCCGACGTGACCGCCGCCCGGCTGCAGGCTCTGACCGCCGAGTCTGGCCGTGAAGCCCCCCTGTTCTCGCAGATTGCCGGGCTTGCAGCCCGTCTTGGCGCGGGCATCTATCTGGATGCCAAGGAAGGCGAAGCGGCCTCGCTGGCCATCGCGGAGCTTCTGGCCCACCGGATCGAGCGGGTGATCGTTGGCGCAAACACGTCTGACTATGCATCCGAACTGATCGCTGGCGGCTGTCCCTATCCCGTGTCCATCCTGGTCGGGGTGGGCAAGGATCCTTTTCCGATTGCCGATCAGTGCGGCGCCGAAATCGTCCATCCCTGCTGGGAGCGTGCGGGGCAACGGCCGGACCGTTTGCTGGATGAAGCGTTCTTTGCCAGGGCAAGAGACCGCGGCCTGCCGGTCGTGACCTGGCATGAAGAGCGTGTCGATGTGGTCGAAGCTCTGGTGAAGATGCCGATCCTCGGTATCTGTTCGGATCAGCCGGAAATGGTCGCAAGGTTCGCCCGCTCGACTGTCACAAGCCCGGAAATTGTCTGCCACCGCGGGGCCTGCAAGGTGGCTCCGGAAAACACGCTGGCTTCGGCAAAGGCTGCCTGGGCAGCAGGTTTCGACTATGTCGAGATCGATGTCCAGGAAACGGCGGACGGACAGCTTGTCGTCCATCATGACGCCACGCTGGACCGAACCACCAGTGGCAGTGGTGCAATCACGGAAAAGACGGGTGCGGAGTTGGCATTGCTGGATGCCGGCCGCAAGTTCGATCCGTTTTTCGAAGGAGAAAGCATCCCGCCCGTGTGTGCGGTTCTGGAAACGGCACTGCGAATGGGCGGCAAGCTCTATGTCGAGCTGAAACAGGCGGATCCGCATCAAACAGTGTCCAAGGTACTGCGAATGATGGCGGCCGAGGACGTGTTCTTCTGGGCTCATGATGTCGGGAGACTGCGGGCCATTCACGATGCCTTTCCGCAAGCGAAACTGATGGTGCGGGCGGAGGATTTCGAGTCCCTCGACACGTGCCTCTCCACCTTCCGTTCCGGGATTGTCGAATTCAATGCGACGAATGCCGGTCCGGCAGCCTTTGACGCGGTGAGGGCGGCCGGGCGCAAGGCGATGATCGCCTACATGGGCAACGACCCTTCCGAGATCAAACGCCTGCTGGCCTTGAAGCCGGATCTCTTCAACGTGAATGAGCCCTTTCTCGTCGCCCGGATGCTCGGTAAAAGCATATAAACGGAAGAAACATGCCTGACGTTCCTGGTCACAAGAAAACAGTCAATTCCTTCGACGTCGCTCGCCTGGCGGGCGTGTCACGTTCGGCTGTTTCCAGAACCTTCACCGACGGTGCCAGCGTCTCCAAGGAAACCCGGGACAAGGTGATCGCAGCCGCGCGTCAACTCGGTTATCGGGTCAACGTGCTGGCCCGCTCGCTGCACAAGCAGAAGTCCGACCTGGTGGGCGTCGTCGCGGCCGATCTCGACAATCCGTTCCGCTCGGAGCAGATAGACCTTCTGTCCAAGGGGCTGCTGGAATGCGGGTTCAGGCCGATCCTGCTGCGGGGAGAAAAATCGACGGATGTTGCCGACCTGATCGGGTCCCTGCTGCAATACAGTGTCGCCGGGGTCATCGTCACGTCCGATACCCCGCCGGAAGAGATCTGCATCGAATGTCTTGAAAACGGTGTGCCTCTGGTGGTGGTCAACAAGCGTGACCCGGGAGCCCCGGTCGACCGGGTCGTGACCGCCTTCGAGGACGGTGGCCGGAAAGCGTATGAACACCTGATCGCAAGCGGGTGCCGAAAGCTGGCGGTCGTCACGCCGGAACGCTCGTCCTTCTCCATCAACGGCCGCGCGCTCGCATTCGAACAGGCGGCCAATGACGGTGGTGTGCCGGTGATACGGATCGCCTGGGGCGCACAGACCTATGACGGCGGACTGGCGGCCGCGGAATTCGTTCACCGGGTGCGCAGCGAGGTCGACGGCGTCTTTTGTACAGCTGACTACCTGGCGCTTGGGGTACTTGATGGCCTGCGCCACATCCACGGGCTGCGCGTGCCACAGGACATTCAGGTGGTCGGCTACGACGACATTCCCCAAGCCGCGTGGAAGGCTTACGACCTGACCACCTTCTCCCAGAGCCGTCATGACCTGTGTGAGGCGACGCTCGATCTGCTGATGCAACGTCTGGAAAACCCGGATCTGCCGCAGCAGGTCAGGGTATGCGACGTACATCTCGTTCAGCGGGCAACCACCCGGGGGCTAGCCGGCGATTGAGCGAGGTGCTGGTGCAGGGGCACCAATCGAACTGCTGCTGCTCAACAGCATGTTGGATTAGCAGCGCCGGTCAGCTGTTGGGCACCATATCCGGCCTTTCTCCGAAGGGCTGTCCCGTGCCAAGCTCCGGAGAAATCTGGAGCAGATGATGAAAAGCATTCTTGCAACGATCGATATTGAAACCGGGACGGAAACCGTTTTGTACGAAACGGATCGCCATCTGGAAGCGCCCAACTGGACGCCTGACGGGGCCGCACTGATTGTGAACGGTGGTGGCCGGCTCTACCGCTTCCCGCTCGACAATCCGGCGTTGATCGAGATCGACACAGGCTTTGCCAAAGCCCTCAACAATGACCACGGCCTATCACTGGATGGAACGATGCTGGCGGTCAGTGACGGGACAGAGACAGGGGAAAGCTGCATCTACACGTTACCTGTAACGGGTGGCGTGCCACGGCGGATTACTTCGCAGACACCATCCTACTGGCATGGCTGGTCACCGGACGGAGCGACACTTGCTTACGTCGGCAAAAGGCCGGAAACCGGCGACACCTTCCAGGTTTTCACCATTGGCCTGGACGGTGGCGCGGAAAAACAGGTCACCCGTGACTTCGGCCATTGTGACGGACCGGACTATACACCTGACGGCAATTGGATCTGGTTCAACGGTGAAAGATCGGGATCTGTTCAGCTCTGGCGCATCAGGCCGGACGGCAGCGACTTGCAGCAGATGACAAGCGACGAGCGGGTCAACTGGTTTCCGCATCCTTCGCCCGACGGCAGGTTTGTTGCCTATCTTGCCTATGAGGCTGGCACGACGGGACACCCGGCCAATCGGCCGGTTGAACTTCGCCTGATGTCTGCCGACGGTGGTACTCCGCGTATCCTGCGGTCACTCTTCGGCGGGCAGGGAACGCTCAATGTTCCCTCCTGGGCCCCGGACAGCAGGCGCTTTGCCTATGTGAAATACGAGCCGTGACGGGACAGATGCGCGAGCGCTAGCGGGAGGCGGGCGGCACAAGCTGTGCATCGGCGGCTGTGGTCAGTCTCCGGACGCCCCACCGCAGCGTAACCGCAAGGCTGGACAGGATGATGAGCCCCAGGCCGACAAGTTGCAGTGCGCTGATCAGATGGCCGTAGGCAAGAGCATCCACCAGCACCGCACTGGCCGGATAAAGGAACAGCAGCACGGCAATGACAGGCGTCGTCAGTTTCGGCAAGGCCTTGTAGAGTACGACATAAACACCGCCTGTATGAACGAGGCCGATGATCGCCAGCCATCCCCATTGGTCTGCCGATAGGGTCAGTGGACCGGCCGGGCTGAAGGCTGCCAGCATCAAGGTGCCGGTGGCAAACTGAACGGTGGCAAGTTGTGGAGCGGAAATTCCCGTCAGTCCCTTGGCGATGATTGTCACGCCGGCATAAAGAAATGCGGCCGCCAGTGTCGCGGCGAGGCCAAGGAAATAGGACCGGTCTGCCGTCAGTTCCATTCCGCTCAGCCCGGTGGCCAGTGCAAGGCCGACCAGAGCGAGACCGATCCACAGGAGAGTGACCGCCTGTAGCCTTTCCCGAAAGACGAAGGCGCCCAGAACCACCACGAGAAACGGCTGGATGTGGAACGTGATGGTGGCAACGGCAATGCCGGTTCTCTGAATACCTTCGAAGAACAACACCCAATTGCCTGCCATCAGAACGCCGCTGGCAACAGCCATGGCCAGGATGCGTGGCGATAGTCTGGCAAGCCGGGCAAGATCACCCCGATACCAGCAGTAGAAAGCCAGGGCCAGGCCTCCGATCGCACATCGATAGAAGGCAACGGTAACGGGGGCCGCACCACTTTCCAGAACACACAATCCGATTGTACCAAGCAGGGTCTGCGCCGCGATAAGACCGATCATGCCTTCCATCTGTCTGGTCATGGGACGTGTCCTGACTGGCGGCGATTGCACACCGCAAACTGATACAACATCGACGCATTTCCGCCGCTGGTCTGTAAATTGAGGCCTCTTTCATTGTTTGGTCAAACGATATAATCTGAATATACTTGTTGAAAATATTGAAGAATAATGCAGCTCGATCACGCTCTTCTGCGAACCTTTCTCGCCTGTGTCGACGCGATGAGCTTCTCTCGCGCGGCAACGCGCGTGCACAAGTCACCTGCGACCGTGTCCATGCAGATCCAGCGACTGGAAGACCGTATCGGCAAGCTGCTGTTTGTGCGCGATACACGCAACCTAGCGCTCACGCGTGCTGGAGAGGAGCTGGAAGGTTACGCCAGACGGATCCTGCGCCTGCATGATGAGGCGGTGGAAGCCTTTCGCAGGCCCGACATGGAAGGCACGGTCACCATCGGTGCGCCGGACGATTACATTGCCGCCATGCTGCCGGATGTTTTGCGACGGTTCGCAAGCTTGTTTCCACGTGTAGAGCTGAATGTCGTCTGTGCCCAGTCGACGGCACTGCTGCCGCAGGTCGATGACGGCAAGATCGACCTGGCGATCGTTACGCGTACGGGCGGCACGGAAGGGCGTCTGATCCGCCGGGAGCCGATGGTCTGGATCAGCTCTCGCGATGGTCAGGCGCTGGAGCGAGACCCGCTTCCCGTAGCCCTTTACGAGCCTGGCAGCCAGGCTCGGACAGTGACCCTGGCGGCGCTGGGCCGCAGCGGCCTGCGATACCGCTCCGCCTATTCCAGTTTCAGCCATTCCGCGCTGGTCACGCTTGTCGAGGCGGGCCTTGCCGTTGCCGCCGTCGTGCAGATGGCGGTTCCCCCAACAGTGGAACATGTCGATCAGGACCGAGGTCTGCCGCCACTGGAGCCTCTGGACATCATCCTGGTACGCAGCAAACGGGCTGAATCCAGAGCATGTGAAGCCCTGGCAACAGCCCTCCTGGAAGGGGAGGTGAAAACGAGATGAACGGATGTCCTGAAAGTACAGGACAGGCATCGATCAATCGTCGTCCTTCAGCCCGTCAAAAGCTGCCAACGCTTCAGCGCCGTAGATCATGGACGGACCTCCGCCCATATAGACAGAGACGCCGATTACTTCGAGGATCTCGTCCCTGTTCGCGCCGAGGCGTGCTGCGGCACGAGCGTGGTAGGCAAGGCAGCCGTCGCAGCGCGCGGTAATGCCGATGGCCAGCGCGATCAGTTCCTTGGTTTTTGCGTCGAGCGCGCCGGGAGCAGTCGCGGCTTTCGCCAGGGATCCGAAGCCTTTTGCAACCTCCGGAATGCCTTTGCGCACGGCGGCCATGCGTTCATCGGTTTGTGCAACGAATTCGTTCCAGTCGGAAACGGCCATACATCATCTCCATGTTGCCGGAAATCACGTCAGGCAGCCTAGGCGCGGACCGCAATACAGGCGTTGATGTGGCTCAAGCTTTGGTTGGGAGAGGATGACTTTTGAGCCCGGGCAGCAAACGCCGCCTGAAACCGGGACAAAGCAATGGGCGCGGAGCCGATGTTGGTGACCAGACGGCGCCCATCGTCAATTTCAGCTCATGCGCAGTCTCAGTGAGCCGTCATTTCATGGACGATCTCCTCTCCGTTCAACGCCGCCGGGTAATAGGTCGGCCAGTTGGTCAGTTCCTTGAGGATTTCCTGCCGGTCTTCACCCCAGTAAAGATGATAGTGATCGGACTTCGACGGTGCGATCCGGTGATCGCTGAACTGGATGAAGGCCGGGGCACTGTCATCACCTGCGGTTTTCCTGAAAATGAAGCGGACGCCGCGATTGCCTTTTTTGTAGTTCAGGATCTCGAAGCCATCGGCAATGTACTGCCCTTCGAAGGCGCCGGCTTCGGTCTGGAAGGTCACGCTGTCCGCGCCGATCACGATCCGGTCGACATCGGTGCGATAGCCCGTCTCGTAGTAGGCTTTGTACTCTTCAGCCGACTTGCTGCCATGTTCGGCCTTGTGCGCCATGACAGGATCGAGTGTTCCATCCTGAAGGTATGGATAAACGGATTGCCATTCGCCTTGCCAATCGGTGAGCTGACGCGGCTGAATCTGGCTGTCCTCGAAGTAACCCTTGTAAATCTGCCGCTCGGCATCACTCGAGTGATCGTGTGAATGCTTGTGCGAATGGTCGTGTTTAGCCGAGTTGTCCTTGGCTTCCTGCGCCTGGATGGGAGCGGCCACGAGAAACGACGCTATGAGCGCACATGCGCCCGCCAGTCTGCCAAACCGAGATTGCATGGATCTGATCCTCTGCTGATTGGGGGAGGGAAAGTATCAAATTGATTCGTAATGTTATTACATTACTAAAACTGCCTAACGCAACCCACGTGGCCAGGCAATGTCAAAGTTACAATTTCCAGCCAGCCAGCCAGCCAGACAAGCAGCCACGCCGCGGAGTGTGAGATAATCAGAAGGGGGAAAGAGCGGGGTGTTCTTCTTGGGAAGACGCGCCTTCTGAAGGACAGCCGTCCGCAACAGGGCGTACACGCCTGATAGCGAGTTGTTCGCTTCGTTTGAAAAGGGGCTGTAGATCGCTTCCGGGGATCAGGATCCGGGCAGGGCCTTCTCGATCGCGGCGGTCACGTCCGATGAAGTCGGCGGCACAGGCGTCGGGAACCAGGCAAGGATGCTGCCGTCTGGCCCGACGAGATACTTGTGGAAGTTCCAGTAGGGGCGTGCCGTGGGGCCAAGCTCGCTTGCGGCCCATCGATAAAAAGGATGGGCCTTTTCGCCTTTCACGACCGTCTTGGCGGCAAGTGGAAATTCGGCACCGTACTTGGCTTCGCAGAATTTTGCGATGTCGCCGTCGGCGCGTGGTTCCTGGCCGCCGAAATCGTTGGACGGAACCCCGAGCACAAGCAAGCCGCGGTCCGAATAGGTTTCATGCAGCTTCTGCAAGCCGGCCAGTTGCCCACTGAAGCCGCATTCTGTTGCCGTGTTGACGATCAGAATGGCCTTGCCGGCATAATCCTTGAGCGCAATCGGTTCGCCATAGGGCATTTCGAAGGTGAAGGCATGGGCCAACTGAGCTGCTTCGCTTTCGCCCTCGAGATCCTTGGCTTGAGCAACGGCACAAAGGCACGTTGCCGCCAGACACCAGACGAAAGAAAGAAGCCGGTACATTTCAACACCCTCACGCTTTGGCAATGATACGCGCCGGGGCTGGCAACAGATCACCGCGTGTGTGCCGCAGTACCTGAATGCCGGTTACCTTCTGTCGGCCGTTACCCGCCGCGGAACCCGGAACTCGACCGGCTGCCGAACCCGCCACGTGAAGCGACGGAAGTCCTTGTCTGGACTTTTGCCGGCTTGGGCGGTGTCTTCACCGCATCGTCATAGGTACGCCAGCTGCCGCCGCCATAACTGCCGACGTAATAGCCGCCGGATGTGTAGTAGCGTTTGCTGCCGCGTTCCGGATAGACCGGGCGCACGTTGCTCTGGATCAGTTGGTTGGTAACGGCGCCGGTCAATGCCCCTGCCAGGAAATAACCTGCCGGAAACGGCGTGTAGTAGGAAGATCCGTCGGTGGCACTGTCGTAGGCGCAAACGTTGTTGCCGTGTTGCTCGTTACACAGGTTGACGGTGTCATAGCGTGGTCCGGAGGCCTTGTGGATTGACTTGCCGGCGGTAATTGCCTCGACACAAACCTCGTCCGGGACGTAGCTGTCGGCGACACATTCCGCCTCGGTCTTGTAGACCCGGCCATCCAGCGTCGGTTCGTCCGAGCAGCCTGCAATGGTCACGGTCGTCGTTGCCATGACCACCAGCTTGATCGACTTGGAGCGTTTCATGAATTTTCTCCCGACCTTCAAACGGTCTGATGAAATGCTTTGCGTGATACGGTTCGGGGCATCAGCGCAGGGCGGCCCGTACCGCCTCGGTCAGTAGGTGATGCAGGCGGCGTTCAGCAGGCCGACTGTCAGCGAAATGGCAGCAAGATTGGTGCTGATCGCCATTTCACCACCCTTGATCCGGTCCGTGACCTTCGGGAAGAACCGGCGGAAGACCTGGTAGACCACAAGCTGTGCGGCACAGGCGATGATGCCCCAGATGATGAAGTCGATGATGCTCACGGAATTCGCCGCGGCGCTGGCCAGAGGCAGCGAAAAGCCGAGGAAGGCTGCGCTGAAGACCACCGAAGCGGCAACGTTGTTTTCCTTGATCAACGCCATTTCGTCATGCGGGGTCATGACGGTATAGATTTTCATGAAAATCAGCAGCATGACGATGGCTGTAATGAAATAGGCAATAAAAGGAACGATGCCTGAAAGGGACGCCTGAAGGTCTGCCATATTGGTCTCCACTATTCAGTTCAGACAGAAAAATTGTGCCGCTCAAGCGGGAAGCCTAGCATGAACGCGACGCTGCGTTCCGCATTTTCCGGCTCTTCCATGTTGACGAGCAGCATTTCGTCCCGGCCGTCCTGCAGGGGGCGGGCAAAAAGCATGGCGGTCTGGAAGATCTTGCGCCTTCCGCGGCCTTCGCGGTCGTCGCACACTTCCTCCCAGTAGGTCATCGGATCTTCCGGCGCAGTCGACGTATCGAACCAGGCCCGCTCGAAACGGTAGTCGCGATCTTCGCCCGGCAGTGAAAAGCTCGTCTGACGGATCGCGGATTTCACCCGGTTCCACTCGGTGTCGCCGGTCGGGTACTGCACGTCATAGAAGTACCACAGCATGATCTCGTCGACCCGCTCGTCGTTCTTGCCGTCGCCGCCCTGAAACTGGATCAGGAAGCGGTCGTCGTCAGGATAGAAACGATGCATGTGCGATTGTTCGCCAAGGTCGCAATGCCCCTGGGCGGTGATCATCAGCGTGGTGTCGGGACGTTCGATCAGACTGTCGGCAGGCAGCAGGCGAAGCGCGATCGGATCGAAGGAAATGCCTCTGCCGATGGTCAGACCGAGAACTTCCGGCGGCTGCCAGCCTTTGTCCTTCTTGTTAAACAGTGATCCGAACATCAGCTCCCCCCAGACCGGCCGTGATCTCGCCCGCCGCGAGACGTTTGTTGGCGAGATAATAGATCGAGCCGCCAGTCTTCAACGTCTTGGGGAAAGGTCTGAACAGGAAATCCGGATCGTCCGGCTGGGAAACCGCAATCAGCGTACCTTCGGCGCCTGAAAGGGCCTGTTCCAGTTTGTCGGTTTCGGTGCCGCCACCGCTTTGGACGATGGCCGAATAAATGGTCGCGCCGAGGCCCGCTGTGGACAGGGCCATCAGGATCTGACCCGCGCCGGGGTCCTGCGCAGCGCGTACCAGTGCTTCGCAGGCGTTCGACACCACCGGTTCGATTCGCGCAAGGTTGCCTGCGCGCCGGGCGGTGTCGCGGTCCTCGAAATAGGCCGCAATGTGAACGGTCTCGTTAAGTTCGCGAATGGCAAGGCAGGTGTTGAAGGTTTCTGCATCCGAGCCGGCGTAGACCAGCACTTTCTGCGCGCCTGGAATGGCCGCACGGCGCAGCGACTGCAGGGCGTCCATGCGTTCGGCCCGGATCAGCCGCACGCCCTCCGGCACTTCCACGTTCTTGGAGTCCGCAAGCAGAATGATCTTGTCGTCTCCGTCCTGGCCGGCAACCAGGTTCTCCACCATCAAGGGTGTCTTGTCCCGGTGATAGCCGACAATCACCGTGGCGTTCTGCACGCGCTCATAGTTTCCGTTGCCGTCAGCCATACGCCTCACTCCTTCCACAAGGACACCCGTCAACCGGCCCAGGACGGCCGAGAAAATCAGCAACGCACCCGGAAAGAACCAGAAGGCGGCCACCATCCGGCCTGCTTCCGTCGACGGAGACAGGTCGCCGTAACCGACCGTCGAGGCGGTTGTCGCGGCAAAATAGATGAAGGTCAGCGGATTGCCCGTCAGGCCTGTTTCACCAGCCAGGAAAAACAGGATCCACGAGATCACCATATAGGCGCATATCAGCGTCGCAAGCAGCCAGAGCTTGAGCTCGAGGACGTGTTGGTAGAGCCGAGAAATGATGAGTTGCAGGATTGGCACCGCTGAAATTTGCCCCCTGTTTCGGTCGCCGGCTACTCTGACCAGAGCCCGCCCTATTGTCAATTCGGCATAGCTTTCCGAATAATCGCTTGAAACGGCTAGACGGGGCTTCTACTTGTTCGAGGCCGGATCCCGGCACCGGATTTGAAATGGAGGGCTTTGGATGAGTACGCGGCAATCTCCCTGGACACTTGCGGAGCTGAAGGAAGCTCTGGAGCAATCGGATTCCTTCGCGGCAGGTGAAATCAGCTGCACGGTGAGTTCCGATCAGGCCGGCGTGCTGGAAGTCCAGCTTCACTCGGCCGGTGAAATCACCCTGTTCATGGTTGTCGGCGAAACCCAGATCCTGACGTCCACGGTTCTGTGGCCTTGCGATGCCCAGGAGGACCCGGCCTCCTTCGAGGCGATGATGCTGCGCAATCACAAGAAGCTGCTGCCGCTCTGCGCCCTGTCCATCGATATGATCGACGGACGCGAATATTACGAGCTCTTCGGCGCCATGTCCGTGCGCTCGACACTGGATTCGGTCGAGACGGAATTGCGCACCATCGCCAACAGCGCTCTGGAGCTGGCCGCCGACGTCGGTCCCAAGGCCGCTGCCTGATCCCGCCGCCAATTTGAAGAAGGACATTTGAAAATGAGTGTTTGGGGCAAATTGATTACGGCGTTCAAGGGCCACGCCCACAATGCCGCGGAATCCGTTCAGGACGCCAACCTGATGACGATCCTGGAACAGGAAATCCGCGAAGCAAAACAGGCGATCGGTGCAGCCAAGGACGAAAAGGCGCGCATGGCGGCCAACCGCAAGCTGAAGGAAAAATCCGTCGCCGAACTGATGACCGAAATCGAGCGGCGCACGGAAGCAGCCCGCAGTGCCAAGGCACAGGGCGACGAACCGCTGGCCATCGAGATCATCGAGAGCGTGCTGAAACTGCGGGACAAGGCGGAAGCCGACCAGGCTCTGTTCGATCAGTACAAGTCCACCGAAGAGCGCATGGACAGCACCATTCGCCAGTCGATGAACAAGATCGAGACCCTGCAGCGCAAGATGGAAAGCGCAAAGGCCAACGAAGCGTTGATCAAGGCCCAGAAGGCGGCGTCCACCAACACCACGGCTTCCGACGGCCGGCTGGCCAGTGCGGTCGACAGCCTCGCACGTCTGGAACAGCGCCAGGCGGAACAGCAGGCCATGCTGGAAGCGGCTGAAGAAGACGCTCGCCTGGAAAGCGGCGCCGATCTGGAAGCCAAGATCAAGGCCCTGGAAAATCCGGCCCGCAACGACGTGCAGGCTCTTCTGGCGAAACTCTGACGCCCCGCCTGCACCATGAAGCGGATCGCAGTTCCTGAAAGACCGGGGTGGAAGGAAGAAGCCGAGCGCCTCGGCTTCGGCTTTCACACCATGTACGGCGCACCGTACTGGGACGAGACCCACGCCTATCAGTTCACTCTGCGCGAGATCGAGGACGACCTCGAGGATCCCTCGCAGGAGCTCTACGGCATGTGCCTCGATCTGGTTGATCGGGCTGTCCGTGACGACAGTCTCATGGACCAGATGGCGATCCCGGAAAAGTACCGCTCCTGGATCCGCAATTCCTGGGAGCAGCAACAGCCGTCGCTTTATGGTCGCTTCGATTTCTTCTACGACGGCAGCGGGCCTGCGAAGCTTCTCGAATTCAATGCCGACACGCCAACGGCGCTTTTCGAAACCGGCTTCTTTCAGTGGATCTGGCTGGAGCAGCAGATGGCGGCTGGCGTTCTGCCGACCGACAGCGATCAGTTCAACTCCGTTCAGGATCGCCTGATCGAGCGGTTCGCTGCCATGTTCGCGCCCGGCTATCACATTCACTTCGCCTCATCGAAGGATCACGACGAAGATCGTGCAACCGTGCGCTATCTGGAAGACTGCGCGCGACAGGCGGGGCTGATACCGCATTTTGTTGCTGTGGAAGAGATCGGGTTCGACGGCGAGGGCCGGTTTGCCGACGCCGACAGTTTCGTGATCGACGCCCTGTTCAAGCTGTATCCCTACGAAGACATGCTGCGCGAGGATTACGGCCCCTATCTACCCGATGCGCCGATACAGTTGCTTGAGCCACCCTGGAAGGCCGTGCTGTCGAACAAGGCAATCCTGCCGCTGCTCTGGCAGATGTTTCCGGACCATCCGAACCTGCTGCCGTCCTACTTCGAGGGGGAGGCGGATGAGGCATTCCTGAAGGGCCCGCATGTGCGCAAACCTTTCTTCAGTCGGGAGGGTGCCAACATCACGGTGCGCGGTCTCGGATCTGAAGAACTCAGCACACCCGGCGGGTATGGCGCGGAAGGCCACATCCTGCAGGCCTATGCGGAACCGCCGAAATTTGGCGACGACTACGTCATGATCGGTTCATGGATTATTGGCGGCCAGGCATCGGGCATCTGCCTGCGCGAGGACAAGGCACCGGTGACGCAAGACCTGTCGCGGTTTGTGCCGCATGTCATTCTGGAAAGCTGATTGCCGAAAACGCGCTGGTGGACGGGGTATGGTTGGATGTGAAACCGACCTGGCGGCCGGGCGCGACCGTTTTTTATGGGTCGTTCTTGTTTTCGTGCGCCTCACGGCCGCCGGTCGGTTCACAGGCAGGCTGTGTCAGCCCGCCCTGAAGTGAAACCCGGTATCAGGACCGGCCGGCGGCAACTGATCTCGGCGGTGCCATGCCGTCATCCTGTTCCTGTCCGAAAAACGTTCCACCAAGCTGTCCGCCGGCGTTGGACTTGTCAGCGACCCGCTTGATCTTTTCTGCCTCCTGTTCGGCTTCCTTGCGAAGCTTCGGGCTGAGGTCGTTCATGGAAAGGTCCATCTGGTCCTCCTGTGTTGGTTATGGGTCCATGGAATAAACGGAGCGCACACAGGATGGTTCCTTCTCCAGCCCGGAGAGGGGAGCGGCGGAACGGATTTCTGGACGTACAGAAACTCTGTAAATCGCGAAAAAGCGGGCTGTCTGGACGGTTCATGTTCCAGGCAATTTTTTTGCGGAAAATTTAAGTCGCGGGATGGAGAGACGCAGCTCCTCAAGAAGCTGCGTCTCTCGGTAAGAGGCCGTTTACAACGGTTGGAACGCTCCGTTCCAGTAAACCAGCGCGCCCGATGACTGGCTTTGGCGGATTGCACGCACCTTGCCGATGACAATCGAATGGGTCGCCCGGTCGATCATCTCCTCGACCTCGCAATCGAAAGCGGCCGGAGCATCTTCCAGCAGAAGAGCCCCGGTTTCCGCCGTGCGCCATGTGGCTCCGGCATAACGTTCCGCTCCCTTGACGCCGCCGAACCCCGAAAAGTTTTCGGCAACCTTGCGGTGCTCGGGCCCAAGCGAAGACCAGCCGAATTTCGGATACTTCTTCAGCAAGGGCCAACTGGAGGAAGCCTTGTTGACGCAGGCAAGCACCAGCGGCGGATCGGCGCTGAGAGACATTGCCGATGTGACGAGGAGGCCTGAAATGTCCTCTCCCTCACCGACCGTGATGATGGAACAATTGCCCACCAACGCCCGCATGGCGTTGGTGAATTCTCTGGACGGCACGGGGTCCATCAACGGATACCGGCTTCCGCAAGCAGCGGCAGAACATTGTCACGGAAATACGGGAACTCCTCGACATAGTCGACAAAGGAGAGCGTCGTTCCGGCAAAGCCTGTTTCGTGCAGTTTGAGGATGCCGTCGGCCACCTGCCGCGGAGTTCCAACCAGCGGGAACCCGCCGTGGCCCATGGCGAACAGGTTCTTGATCTGGGCCAGCAGGTCGTGCGGAAACGACTGCGCATGCGCGAACTGCAGATTGACCAGATTGTCCACCGCTTCCCAGTCTGCCAGATCGCCCATCAGCCGGTCTCGGAGGGCGGTCGCCTCTTCCTCAGTTTCCCGGCAGATGACGTGGCTGAAGGTCAGAACACCCACATCGCGCCCCTTCTCCGCCGCCTGTGCTTTCAGTTCCTTGATTTCGTCGACGGACCGGTTGAGATCGATGGCCGGCGTGAACAGGTAGTCCGCGTTGTCGGTGGCAAAGGTCCGTCCGGTTGCCGAACCTGCCGCGTTCAGGATCGGTGGCCGGCCATTGACGGGCTTGGGGTCGCCAGCAACGTGCTTCAGGTTGAAGTATTTGCCCTCCCAGTCGAAATACTCCTTCGAGGTCCAGAGCTTCTCGACCACATCGAACCATTCCTGGGCGTAGCCGTAACGGGTTTCATGATCGTCGGGCAGGGTCAGGCCCAGGGCTTCGTATTCCGGCTTGTTCCAGCCCGCGACAATGTTCAGACCCGCGCGGCCATTGCCCACCTGATCCATCGTGGCAATCTGCTTGGCCACGACCACCGGATTGTTTGCAGCAGTATGCACCGTGGCGAACACAGAGATGTTTTTCGTTGAGGCCAGCAGCGCGGTTGCCCAGGTGACCGTTTCCAGCACGCTGCCGTGAAAGTCGGTCTCGCCGCCGTAACCGATCCAGCGGGCGATCGGCAGCATGAAGTCGATGCCGGCATCGTCCAGCATCTGGCCGAGTTTCAGGTTGTTTTCCCAGCTATTGACCCATCTGGACGGCGATTTGGTGACCGTCATCCCGGACGAGCAATTGGACGAAAACGTCCCGAGTTTGAAGCCGTTCTTGTCTTTCATCATGTTGGTAGGCATGGATCCCCTCCATTTAGGATAGATTTTCAATTGTATTTTTTATTTAAAACTATGTGCAAAAACGCCCTTACGTCAAACTGAATCGCAGCTATATTCGATCTGAAAAAACAAAGAGGGACCGATGACCGGCAAGTCGGACGATCAGAAGCTCAACTATCACTGGCACCTTTCGGAGAACGATGCGGAGGTCGTCTGCACCGAGCTGGAATTCGCGTTGATGCGCTGTTTCGAGGCGTTCGGGCGATGGCAGACAGAATGCCTGGCGTCTGTCAGCGACGTTGGGGCGACCGGCCCGGAAAACGCACTGCTGCATATCGTGCGCATGAACGACCGGGCAAAAAGCATCAAGGAACTGGCCCGGCTTACCAACCGCGACGACATTCCGAACATCCAGTATTCGATGCGAAAACTCGTGGCGGCGGGGCTGATTGAAAAGCAGGGCTCGGGCCGCACAGGCGTGACCTATCAGGCGACACCGGAAGGCAAGAAGATCACCGATGATTACGGCGCTGTGCGCAAACGGCTGCTGATTGAGCAGATCTCAAGTCTGCCGGAATTTGACAAGCGCCTGAAAGAGGCAGGGCAAAGCCTCAATATCCTGGCGGGCATCTACGAAGAGATATCCCGCATCGCCGCGACCTACCGCCGGTAACGGCGTTCCTTGCGCGACGTCAAGTAGCGTTCGTTTGTCAGCCGCTTTTGCTGCATGCCTGCAACGCTCGCACCAGGTCTTCGGCGAGCATCGTTGCTGCCAGGCTGTGGCTGGGTTTGTCGCGCTGAACCAGCGACAGCACGTTCTTGCCGAAGGTCTGCTCACGAATGGGCACGAAGGTCAGTGACCCATTGCGCTGCTCCTCGGCAATGTCGAACCGGCTCAGAAACGCGATGCCGTCACCGGATCCGGCCAGGCATTTCATGGCCTCTATGGAATTGGCGAGGTAGGCAGGTTCCACTTCCAGGCCTGCTGCGACGAAGGCATCCGCAACAATCCCGTGAATGAGCATCGAGCGGTCTGCGAAGATCAGCGGATAGGGCTGGCAAGCGGTCAATGAAATGCTGTCCTGCCGGGCCAGGGGGTGCTCCGGTGAGAGCACGGCTCCCAGACGCGTGTTCATCGTCCAAAGCGTTTCAAGTTGCGCCACCGGCGGCAGGTTGAAGGCAAGTCCGATGTCTGCCTGACCGTCCAGCACGGCGTTGGCGATGTCATGGGCAAACATCACCCGGACTGTGATCTTGAGGCGCGGGTGACGGGCGCCGAGGCTTGCGGCTGTTTTGGGAACGATACCCCCGGCAAGGCCGCTCATGGTCGCAATGATGACCTCGCCGCTCTGCAGGGCCTTCATGCCGCGAATGTCTGCCTCGACCTGGCTGTATTCGCGGATCGTCTTTCGCACATGCGCAACCAGCACCTCTCCAGCCGGCGTCAGCCGAAGGCCTCGTGGTAGGCGTTCGAACAAAGGTTCGCCGATGTCTTCCTCGAGTTGCAGGATGTGCTTGTTGATGGCGGACGGGGCAACGTTCAGCCGGTCGCCGGCGGCACGGATCGAACCGCGACGGGCGACCTCGTCGATATACCGCAAGACCCGCGAATGCAGCATCAATACCCCTTTTTGCGTTCTCGAAAAGTGCACGCTCCGCGCAGAAAATACTGCTTTTCGGAAGCGGTTCAATCCCTTTTTATCTTCCACGGCACTGGCGCAGGCCCCATCGCGGACCGCCAGCGAAATGCCAATCATGATGAGGAGGAACGACTTGAACGCTTCGGAAGCAGCGCATTATGACAAGGTGCGTGCGATATTTGATATTCTGGAAGGCCGGCGCGAGGCCGATCTTCTTCTGAAGAACCTCAACATCCTCGATGTGCATGGCGAGACCGTCTACCAGGGTTCCATTCTCGTCTATGACAAGCGCATCGTCGCACTCAATCCGGACGAGGAGGTGCTGAAGGTCCGGGAGGTGTTTGACGGCCAGGGGCTTTATGCGATTCCCGGCCTCATTGATGCCCACATCCATTTCGAATCCCAGCTCGCACATCCCGTTGCCCTTGGCGAGGCAATGGTTCCTTGCGGCACCACGACGATTTTTTCCGAATGTCTCGATCTGCTGAGTGCGGCCGGTGCGGAAGGTGTCGAGGCGGCGGAGAACCTTTTCCGAGGCCACGACAAGTTGCCTTACCGTCTGTTCGCTTTCGCGCCAGGCAAGAAGACGGATGCGCGTGTCACCGAAGCGGTTCTGAAAATGGATCCCGTCATCGGCCTCGGTGAGTTCGAACATTTCACCTACAGCTCCGGCAACGACGACGATTTCCGAAAGGCTGCCTGGGTGCGTGCTCGTGGTGGTTTCATGAACGGCCATTGGGGCGTGACCGCTCTTTCAGACATGATCCTGAACTATCTTCCGGCAATTGGAGTGTCGAACAACCACGATGTCTGGAACGAACAGGATATCGAAAAAAGCATCCGCTACGGCTTTCCGACCCATATCAAGTTCGGTGTCGGCAGCGCCGAGGTCATCAAGGTGCTTCTGCGCGCCATCGTCGACCGGAAATGGCCGACGGACAATTTCATGCTGTGTACCGACAACATCTCGGTGGAGCGTCTGCTGCACCAGGGCCATATGGACTGGATCATCTCGCTGTGTGCGGAGATGGGCATCAACCCGATCCATGCAATCAAGATGGCGACGCTCAACACCGCGCGTTCCTTTCATATGGAAGATCGCATCGGTTCTCTTGCTCCGGGGCGGTTTGCCGACATCGTTCTGACACCAAGCCTGTCAGCCATCGAACCACTTTACGTTTTCAAGGACGGCGCGCTGGTGGCCGAGCGAGGCAAGTTGCTGACCAACGCGGACAACGACTATTCGCTCATGTGCAAGAAAGGCGTTCCGGGCCTGGACGACCTGACGGCGGATCAACTCGACATCGAACCGCTGGAAGTGTCCGAAGATGGTACCAAAGCCAAGGTCTATCTGTTCGACGTTTACGGCCGGGGTCACGCGAAATTCTACCGCGAGGTCTGGGTACCGTTGAAAGACGGCAAGGTTGTTCCGGAGCTGGATGGCGAGAGGCTTAGCCGGCTTTCGGTTGTGCAGCGCTACGCCAACGGCGAGCGGCACATCGTCAACGGCCTGTTCACTGGCGTTCACTTGGAAAGAGGCGCGGTTGCGACCTTCTGGCCAGCACCAAAACCCTATTTCGTCGCTGTCGGCCAGGACAGCGTCGAAATGTGTGGCTGCCTCAAACGGGTCGATGCCCATGCCGGGGCCTGTATCGTTACGGAGAATGGTGCGGAAAAGGCTGCAATGCCGCTCGAGATCTATGGCGTTATGGCGAACATGAGCGTTGCTGAGTTGACGGCTGCAGCCGGTGCAATCGATGCCGCGCTGGAGGATCTTGGCAACCGCAACGAAGGTGAGCCGGTGGTGAACAAGCTGCTGAGCCTGTTCATCTCGCTGCACCGCTTCCGCTTCATGGCCTGAAGCTTCACGACGAAGACGACCCGGCAGGCGTGAATGTCTGCCGGCAAGGGGAGGGCATGGACCAGAGACGTTGGGAAGCGGCTTTACATCCATGCAGAACACATGCGACAGCGCGGTTGGCTGCAAGGCCGGTTAAGGCCAGGCCCCGCGCGACACTTCTGGAGGAAAGCATGGCGCATAACGCAGCCGAAGCGGAGATCATCGATACCGGTAGCCTTGTCCGGCGCTGGATCATGTACATAGCCGGAATTTACATCCTGACCTTCGGGGTCAGCCTGGCAATTCGGGCGGGCATCGGGATCTCACCGCAGAGCAGCCTGACACGCACGATGACCTTGGTGTTTCCACCACTCAGCCAGGGCACCTACAACTTCATTCTCGAACTGGTCATGCTTTTCTTGACGTTTCTGGTGTTGCCCAAGGAATTCAAGCTCAGGAACTTCGCGTCGCTCATTCCTGCCTTCGTGTTGGCTGTGTGCCTGGATCTCAATCTAAAGCTGACCGGCTTCATTCAGCTTGATGACTATGCCCTGAAGGTCGCTCTGCTGGCGTTCGGCGATGCCGCTCTTGCCTTCGGACTATTTCTGATGATCCGCGCCAATCTGGTGCTGATGCCGGTCGATATGTTCGTCAACACGATCTTCCAGCGCACTGGATGGAAGTGGGGTAACATCAAGACCGCTTTTGACCTGACATTACTGCTGACTTCCGCGCTCGTCGGATTGGCGTTCCTGGGGGAAGTCAAGTTCATCCGCGAGGGAACGATCCTCAACGCGATCTTCGTTGGTCAATACATCCGGCTCTATTTTTTCCTGTACAAGAGGATGAATCCGAAGGATGAGGCCTCCGCCCCAGCTTGAGCCCTAACCAGGTGATGACATACGTACAGGCGGCTTTCGGGTCGCCTGTTGCGTTGCGGCTCTGGCAAGAGGGAGGAACTGTGATATGAGCGGGCCAGACGGCCTGGTCGAGACGGGCCACACCTTCAGCGCGGGTTAATTTTCAAAAATGTTGTCAGGGGTTTGTATCGGCGCCAACGATCTTTCGGCTGCCGGCCGGTTTTACGACGAAGTGCTTGCGACAATTGGCATGAAGCGGGTTTTTTCCGAGCCCCGCGAGCTTGGCTATGCAGGTGCCGATGGCCGAATATCGTTGTTTGTCTTGTTGCCGTTTGACGGGCGGGCAGCCACATCGGGCAATGGTACGCAGGTCATGTTCTATGCGCCGGATGCCGAGGCCGTCAGGGCGTTTCATGCTGCCGCACTGCGGTGTGGTGGACGTGATGAAGGCGCACCCGGCCCTCGTTCCTATCACCCGGATTATTTCGGCGCTTATGTGCGTGATCTCGACGGTAACAAGCTGAATGTCTCCGTCAGCCTGGAAAACGGCACCACCGCCTGAACACGCAGTGTTGATCATCGGGCAAAGGAGTTGTCTTGATCGGGCCGGCCATTTTGGGTGCAAGAAGCGCTGGCCAGTTTCAGGAGATGCCAGCCCATGCCCAGATCAAGTCAGCCGATAATCGAGTTTGTGCGCCTGCCGGACATCCCGCTGGAAGAGCTTGTCGCGCATATGTCCGACCCGCGTGTCGGCACGCATATGCCGCTTCTGACCTTCTCATGGGATCTCGAGATGGCTGCGAAGTTCGTAGCGGCCAAGGAAGCCTGCTGGCAACGCGACGGACTTGGTCACTGGGCCTTTCTGGCAGACGGCCGCTATGTCGGCTGGGGTGGTTTTCAGAAAGAAGGCGAGGAGTGGGATTTCGGGCTGGTGCTGCACCCGGCAGCCTTTGGCCTCGGCATGCCGATCACCAGAAAGGCGCTGGCCTTTGCCAGTGAAGACCCGCGCATTCCATTCGTCACCTTCCTGCTGCCGCCGTCCCGACGGAACCTCGGTGCACTGCGTCGGATGGGGGCGCGTTTCATCGGCGAGACCGATTATGACGGCACGCGTTTCCTGAAATACCGCCTGGAAACATCAGGCCCCGTTGGCGCGGTCAGCCGGACAGCTTGACCGTCTCCACATTGACGTGACTTGCCTTTCCGGCGAACCAGCCGTTGATGGCGGCGCCAAGGCCAAGCGCCACGAACAGCACCGCACTCCAGGCAAAGCTTCCCGTCCAGCTTCGGATGAGCCCGACGATCAGTGGGCCGATGGCGGCAAGCGTATAGCCGACGCATTGGGCCATGCCCGAAAGCTGCGCAGCGGAATGGGAATCCTGTGTCCGCAACACGATGACCGTAAGCGCCACCGCAATCAGTCCGCCCTGGCCGATGCCCTGCAGCACCGCCCAGATCCAGACGGTGGACAGTGGCGCGAATTGCAGGCCGAGCAGGGCTATAACCGCTATGGCGCAAAGTGCGACGTTGATCAGCCGCTGGTCCTTGCCGCGAACGGCAAGATGCGGCGCTATCAGGCAGGCGGCAGCCTGCACCATCACCGACACCGACACGATTGCGCCGGCAGTGACACCGTCCAGCCCGCGGGCGCGGAGGATCGGTACCAGCCAGCCGAAGACGCAATAGGCAAGTGCGGATTGCAGACCCATGAACAGGGTCACGTGCCAGGCCAGCCTGTCACCCCACATGCCCTTCACCACATAAGTCGGGCCCTTGGGGCGCTTGCGCGTCGCCATGACTTGCGGAAACCACAGGACGGCCACCACAAGAGCCGGCACGGCCCAGATCGCAAGTGCGCCCTCGATCGAACCACCGAGGGCCGCTTCAAACGGAATGGTCAATCCTGCACCGGCGGCAGCGCCCGCGCAAAGTGCCATGGTGTACCACCCGGTCACCAGTGCGGCCTTGTCGGGGAAATCGCGCTTGACGAGCCCGGGCAGCAGTACGTTGCCAACCGCGATACAGGCACCCGCCAACGCTGTTCCAAGAAACAGCAACGGCACGGAGGACGTTCCTCGTGCTGCCGTTCCAATGGCCAGCAAAACCACGACTGCAAGCAATGTGCGTTCCGTGCCGATGCGGCGGGCAAGGCGTGGAGCCAGCGGCGAGAACAGGCCGAGACACACAACGGGCAGTGTCGTCAGAAGGCTTGCGCCCGTTGGCGACAGGCCAAAATTTTCGCGGATTTCCAGAAGCAGCGCCGACGCGCTGGAAAAGACCGGACGCAGGTTGAAGGCGATCAGTACCAGACTTGCGCCCAGCAGAAACCGTACCAGTCCGCTCTGCGTCGCCGGCTGGGATTGCTCAGCGGAAACGTCAATGTCTTCGGCATCGATCAGTTCGATCGAGCCGGGATCGATTTCAGATGCCTGTGTCATGAGCCGAGCAGTCGCTCCAGGTCTCTCAGGACAGGGGCCATGAACCGGCGGACAGCGGCCTCGGCCAGTTCCGGGTCGCCTGTCTCGATGGCGTCGACAATGGCCGCGTGGGCCGCCATATCGGGTTCCTGCAGGTCTTTTCCAAGCGTAGCCTCGATGGTCTCGCCGATCAGACTGGAGAAGAATTCGTACATGTTGACCAGAACGGAGTTTTGCGAGGCCGCGACAACAGCCCGGTGAAAGGCAAGGTCGCGCTCCACGAAACCGGTCTTGTCGTGACCATCGTAGTTTCCGCGCTCCGTGAGCAAGCGGCGCAGCTCCGAAATCACCTCTGGTGTCTGGCGATGAGCAGCCAGCCTGGCGGCCTCCGCATCCAGCGCCAGTCTGGCCTCGAACTGGTCACGCAGGGTAGCGCGACGCGCCATGGTCAATGGCCCGATGGCATCAACGACGGACAGCACATAGGTGCCCGAGCCTTGCCGGGTTTCCAGGTAACCTTGCGAAACAAGCACGCGCACGGCTTCGCGCACGGTGCCACGGCTGATGGAAAGCTGCGCCGATAGCTGAGCCTCGTTGGGTAGCTTTTCCCCCACGGACCAGCGATTGCCCACGATTTCCGCCCGGATCGCCGCGGCTGCGCTGTCAACCAGGCTCGTTTTTGCCAGAGATTGCATTTGAAGTCACCAAATCATCAGATGACTTGATCATAAGGGTGATGACGCGGCTTGTCTATCGACGAAATCGCGTGAGGGAAAGACGCCTTTTCAGGTGTTGTCCCTGTCGAACAGCTCATGTGCGGGGTCTCGGGGATGGCGGGGCTTCAGTCGCCTCGCACAGGGCGCATCGCCTTGATCGCATCTTGCTGGCCGAGATCCCTCAAAAGGTGTGATGCCGCGCATTGCAACAATGACAAATAATGTGACGTGGAAGACAGACGCATTCGCCGGGGACGTGGCTATTTGGCTGCACCGGCAAGCCTACGAAAGACGCCGATTACGCATACAGCTTCAGGGGCCATTGAGGGGGCCTAACCAAGGGAGAGTGAATGTGGCCGAGTCTTTTTTTCTGCCTTACGAATACGTCGACGTTCTGACAAATCCTGGCCTGCAGACCAGCGCCGGCCGGGTCAAGCTTACGCAGTATCTTTGCAAGGACCGTGGTAACGGCGGCAACGACAGCGCAACCAGTTTTTTCAAGAATTTCCGTTGGATCAAGGATCCCCACGGCATCACGCTGAACCAGCATGTCGGCGGCCGCGAGATCGACCTGGCGCTGAAAGGCCAGGGAAACGACAAGACATTCGTCAAGATCTGGAACTTCATGCTGAAGAACAAGGATCTTTTGGACAAGTACAAGGTTGAGGTCTGCGGCCGTGCGAACAAGGACGGCTCCAAGGATGTCGAGCAGACCGGCAAGATCAAGAAACTCTACTTCGACAAGATGTCCGATCAGGCGGCACTGCAACAGATGGTGCAAGACCGCTTTTTCGGTATGGACTGCATAGGCTTTATCGCCAATTTCCTCATATTCACTGGTGAGTGGGACAAGTATTACGGTGTTTCACCCCGGCGGTATCCGGATCATGTTGCCAAGACCAACATCGACGACATCAACGAGGTCAAGCCACTCGATTTCATGGTCTGGAACGGACATGTGGCGATGATCGACTGGGTCTGGGAAGTTCTGGACGAGAAACGCGCGCGCATCGACATGTGCCAGAGCTCCAGCGGTGGTCCGCAATGCAACGAATACGTGATCCTGCGCCGTACCGGTGGCAAGGGTCTCAAGGGCGGTTGCGAATTCACGATCGACGGCGGCACCCCGGCCCCACCTGTGCGTGGCCATTTCACCATCTGGCGGCGGGAAGGGTTCTGGTATTGAGCACCAAGGTCCATTGGCGCGACAGGTTAATGCTGTCACCTGCCGCGCCGTTCAGGCTTGCCCGTCAGACCAGGGATGGGTTGAGCTGTGCGAAAGCCTCCTGCCTCTGATAGGGAAAATGCGGATAGGGAGCAGTCCGCGCGCTCGAAGCATCAAGACGGGCAATCTGCTCGTCCGTCAGTGCCCAACCCGTTGCTCCCAGATTGTCGCGAAGTTGCGCTTCGTTGCGCGCCCCGATGATGACCGACGCGACAGTGGGGCGTTGAAGCAGCCATTTGATCGCCACTTGCGGGACCGTCTTGCCGGTTTCTTCTGCAATCGCATCCAGAACGTCGACGACCGAATAGAGCAGATCGTCCTCCACGGGAGGTCCGAAACTTGCGGTCTCATGCAGTCGGCTGCCCTCGGGGATCGGATTGTTCCTGCGGATCTTGCCGGTCAGCCGACCCCAGCCAAGCGGGCTCCATACCATGGCGCCCAGGCCCTGGTCTGCGCCGAGAGGCATCAGGTCCCACTCGTAGTCCCGTCCGACGAGAGAATAATAGACCTGGTTTGCGACATAGCGCGGCCAGCCGTGTTTCTCCGCAACGGCCAGTGATTTCATGATCTGCCATCCGGAGAAGTTGGAAACGCCGATATAGCGGATTTTCCCGTCGCGGACGAGCTGGTCGAGCGTCGACAGCACCTCTTCCACCGGGGTGAAGGCGTCGAATGCGTGCAGTTGCAGAAGATCGATATAGTCCGTTCCAAGGCGCTTGAGTGCAGCCTCGACACCCCTGATCAGCCTGAAGCGTGAAGACCCTGCCTCATTGGGGCCATCCCCCAGCGGAAGGCTCATTTTCGTGGAGAGCAGCACCGCGTCACGGCGGCCCTTGATTGCTTCACCGAGCACTTCTTCCGAAGCGCCTTCGGAGTAGTTATCCGCGGTGTCGAACAGGTTGACGCCGGCCTCGAGGCAGATGTCGACAAGGCGGCGCGCTTCTGCGACGTCCGTTGTGCCCCAATGACTGAAGAGTGGGCCGGAGCCGCCGAATGTGCCGGCGCCGAAGCTGAGGGCGGGAACCTTGAGCCCGGAGTTTCCAAGATAGCGATAGTCCATGTCGGTGATATCCTTTCTAGCTGGCAGTCTGGTGAGTGGAGATCGGGGAGGGCACGCGCCGCCGCTCAATCGCGAAGGAGGCAAGCGCGACCACGATTGCGAGGAAGGGGAAACCCGCGGCGACCAGAGGCAGGTTTTCAAGTCCTGGCCCACGGGAGATGGCCAGGCCGCCGGCCCAGGCCCCAAGTGCGTTGCCGAGATTGAAGGCGGCAATGTTCAGGCTGGACGCAAGGCTTTCTCCGGCGCCAACGGCCTTCGACAGAACCCAGGACTGAAGCGGCGGAACCGTTGCGAAACCCGCCACGCCGAGCAGTCCCGTCAGCACCACGGCGGCGGTCTGGTTTCCAAAGGCGGCGGACATGACCGCCAGCACGAGTGCAAGGGCTGCCATGCTGCCGATGAGCGCGGTCTTCAGTCTGATGTCGGCAAGTTTTCCGCCCAGGAGATTTCCGGCGACCAGCCCCCCACCGAAGATCAACAGGATCGGGGATACCGCCGTGTCGGCAAATCCACTGACCTGCGTCAGCAACGGGGCGATGTAGGTGAACAGGGTGAAGACGCCTGCAAACCCCAGGACCGTCGTCAGGAAACCGAGAAGGACGGAGGCGCGCGACACGGCCTTCAGATCGGCCCGCCAGCCGGATTGTGCGGCGCGCGAACGATCCGTCGGCACGAGCAGAATGAGCACGGCCAGTGCGGCCAGGCCGATCAGCGTCACGGCCCAGAAGGTCATGCGCCAGCTGAATTGCTGGCCAAGCCAGGTTCCGGCAGGCACGCCGAGGATGTTGGCAAGCGTCAGCCCTGTGAACATGATGGCAATTGCGGACGCCTGCTTGTCCTTGCCGACCATGGAGGCGGCAAAGACCGAGCCGACACCGAAGTAGGTTCCGTGGGCGAGGGCCGTGAGGATACGGGCTGCCATCAGCAGGTCGTAGCTGGGCGCAAGCGCGCAGGCGGCGTTCCCGATGATGAAGATCACCATCAGGCCGATCAACACGCGCTTCTTGTTCCATGTCGCGGTGAAGACGGTCAGGATGGGCGCACCGACCACGACCCCGAGGGCGTAGCCGGAGATGAGCATTCCTGCTGCAGCGACCGAGACACCAAGATCGCGGCTGACCTCTAGCAGAAGGCCCATGATGACGAATTCTGTGACGCCGATGCCAAAGGCTCCGGCCGCCAGTGCATAAAGAGCAAGGGGCATTTTGGATCCGGTCCATGAAATTTCGATGGACGGAACCTAGGCAGTGCTCATATCATGAACTATACGCCCGAAATGAATATAATAAGTGAATTGAAGTCATATGTCGCGCGCCAGCATAAACCGCAGCGGTGAGATGGAGGTCTTTGTTCAGGTTGTTGAACTGGGCGGCTTTTCCCACGCAGCCAGGCACCTGGGGATGACCCAGTCTGCAGTCAGCAAGCTTATTTCCCGGCTCGAGACACGGCTTGGTGCACGGCTCTTCAACCGATCCACCCGGCGTCTGGATCTGACGGCCGAAGGATGCGTCTTTTACGAGCGTGCGCGAGAAATTCTCTCAAGCATCGATGAAGCGGAACGGCAGGCAGGGTTGGGCGAGCAGCCGGTCGGCCGCATCCGGCTGAACACCAGCGCCTCCTATGCGACCCACATTCTTGAGCCTGTCCTGCCTGTGTTCCTCGAGCAGTACCCCGACATCTCTCTCGAAATCGTTCTGACCGACGCCCTGATCGACCTTCTCGCGGAGCGGACGGATGTTGTGGTGCGGGCAGGACCGCTCAAGGACTCCAGCCTGGTAGCACGCAAGCTCGGCGAAACACCGATGCTGATCGTCACCTCGCCTGACTATCTTCAACGTGTCGGGGAACCTGCCTGCGTCGCGGATCTGGAGGGGCACAGAAAAATCGGGTTCAACTATCCGCGGGACGTCGATACCTGGCGCTTTCTGCGCGACGACGAACCGATAGCAGTCTGCCCGCCCGGGCGCGTTCACGCCAGCGACGGCGAGGCCATCCGCCGGTTGGCGATCAACGGCCTTGGGCTGGCGCGTCTGGCCGCCTTTACCGTACGTGCTGACATCGCCGCGGGACGTCTGAAGCCGGTTCTTGAAAAGTGTTATGCAGACGACAGCGAAGCCTTCCACGCGGTCTACACCGGCCAGGGCGGCCCTTTGCCGGCACGTGTCCGCGTGCTGCTGAATTTTCTCGCTGAACATGGCGCCGTGTCCTAGTGGTCACAATTGCATTTGTGCGGCCGTGATTGAGAAACGGCGACGATACTGAGGTGCGTTTTCGCGAAAGTCAGCAAGATGAAACACCTATGGGAGGCAGCCCGTAAGTCCTTGAAGTTTCAAGAATGACACAACTGCCCTGGTAGACTAATCTGCCAAATATGAGTTTCGATGACTGGTCAGACACGGAGAATGACGCCGTTGTGGCGTCGTATTTTGCAATGCTTAGCGATGAGCTTGCTGGCCAATCTTATGTCAAAGCTTCCCACAATCGCCTGCTGCAAGAGCAAATTGGCCGTACTCGCGGTTCGATCGAGTTTAAGTATTGCAACGTGTCAGCGGCAGCCAAGGGATTCGGGCTCCCAATCATCAAGGGATACCAACCACGCTTCAATTTTCAGATGACGCTGGCCGAGGCGATTTCACGATGGTTGGCAAAACATCCAGAGTGGGAAACAGCGCTTCATAATCCTCTTCACTCTGAATTCGCTGAAGCAACAACACTGTTTGTCGAAGTGGCGCCCACGCTTAGAAACACTCCGCCTCCAGAAGAAACGGAAAAATTGCGTGCAGTCGCTATGCGCTTTGATATCGCTGGGCGCGACGAACGTAACCGGAAACTGGGTCGTGCCGGTGAAGAGGTTGTTTTTCACCGAGAGCGTGCTCAGCTGAAAGAACTTGGCCTTCACGACTTGGCAAGACGAGTCCGCTGGACATCGCAAGAAGACGGAGACGGCGCAGGATACGACATCCTCAGTTTTTTGCCAGATGGAGGAGAGCGCCTCATTGAGGTAAAAACCACAAATGGCTGGGAACGCACGCCGTTTCATATTTCCCGGAACGAGTTGGAGGTTGCCAATGCCCGTCGCGATGACTGGTACCTTTTCCGCCTCTATGATTTTGCAAGGGCTCCCAAAGCTTTTGAGATCCGGCCGCCTTTAGAGGCGCACGTGGCGCTGACCGCCACGAGTTTTCAGGCCAGTTTCGGGTGAGTGAAGCGGACAGTAATGGCGAGTTGTCAAATGATTTTGGCTTTGCTTGGACTGTAGAAACCAGAACGGATCAATGAACCTGTTAAACCCGTCACGCCAATTAGTTCCTCACTTGAAACACCCCAGATGAACGCCTTCGAAATCGCTTGAGCAGGCCACCAGGCTCATGAGGGATTTCTGGGCGTTGGTGAGGCCTGCTGCCGGAACGGGCGCTTCAACGCGAATGGTGGCGGCCCGGTTGCCGGCGCGAAGGGCGAGCCAGTAGTAGGAGGTGCCGGTTTCGGTGTCCTCGCCGGACCGTACCAGAGTGTCCGGCTTGTCCTGGCTATAGAGAATGCTGGTTCCTTCCGCCTGCTCGGCCAGCTCTTCAAAGAGCCTTGCCGGGCCGGTCTGTTCGACAATCGTCAGTCCTTCGCCAAGGTAGCTGCGCGACCATTGTGTGGCAGCCAGGGTTTCCACGGGCCAGGGGCGGCTGTGGCTCGGCAGGTGCGGGTTGGCGACCCGGCCTTTGGCGGCTTCTATTTCTTCCCAAACCGCGCGTGGCAGGTCGTCCAGCTTTTCGTCCGGAGCCATCAGCACATGGTTGAGCGGCCCCAGCTTGATGAAAGCGTCCGTTGCCCGTCCTCCCCGATAACCAAGCGACGACCAGCCGCCGTCCTTCGAATTGTGAAACGACAATAGCGGCTCGAAGATTTCGCCGTCGCTGACCAGCCGGTAGAGAGACATGGTATCGATGGTGCCGGACTGCTTGTTACGCGGAACGCCGCAGCCAGCAACGTTGAGCGGCCGGTCGGCAAGGTCGTAGAGCCTGATCCTGTCGCCCTCCGGTGTGCGGCCGTCGTTGGTATCTTCCAGCAGCGACGCATCGAGCAGGCCCAGGGGTTGCTCGTAGTGCAGCGCGGCCAGGCGGCTGCACACGTTCAGGATCTGGTTCTCGAACGGGATGTTCAGTAGGGCCGGGTCGAAGCTGGGCAGTTGCGCCCTGATCGCAAAGAGCGCGGCGGGCGTATCGACTTCATAAAATCCTTCCGGGCCCATGCTGATGATCCGGTCCAGCACATGCTGACTGACCGAGTATCGCGTCAGGTTCTTGACGATGTCGGCAATGGCAAGCCGGGTAAGCTCGAGCAACTGACCCAATTGACCGCTGCGGACGGCGGCAACCGCAGTCTCTTCGGTAAAATAGGGCGAGTGGAAACCGACCCTCGCACCCGGTTCGATGGTGCGGTCGATGAAGGTGCCGATGCCGCCGGTCGGCCAGAAGGACGAGCCGCCCAGAAACGCCATGGCACAGGCCGAAACGCAGCTGTCTCCGGCTTCGACCACTGTTGCGATGGTGTTGTTTCTGAAGAAGTCCGCCAGCTTTACGCCGGCTGAATAGGAACCACCGGGGCTCGACAGCGAGACGACGGCACGCGGCCCGCCAAAATCGTTGTTGCAGGCCGCACCTGAGCAGCGCGCCAGTTGCGCGAAGGCCACCTCCACGCGCTCGCCATCCTCCGCCCGTATTTCCCCTTCCAGCCGCAGATGCACCACCGGTGCATCGTCGCTGTATCGGAAGGAGACAAGCGTCAACTCAGCGGATGAGGCGCTCTGGGCGCACAGCAGTAGCGTGGCAAGAAAGAAAAAGGTGCGGGCAGGAAAACGGAAGGGCATGGCAAATCAGGCTTTCGAAAAGGGCGCAGCAGCTGCACTGTTTCTCAGGACGAAATTCCTCAGGCGAGACAACAGGTGGGCTGCTCTTTCATTTGCAACAGAATTCCGCAAAAACATAGCACGGGAACGGCCGTTCACACACAGCTTGAGACGCGGCGCTCCGGCGCAAAATTTACATTAGAAATCGCGGAAAAAGGCAGACAAGCGACGTGCGGCGCTGCCATTTCGAACTGAGTACTTACGCAACGTGAAATGATGAACCTCGACGTATCCTCTCTTCGCCAGAGGCCCTTCCGGTGTGGTCGTCAACGAACTTTTACGTGTTGATTTGCGAAAGACTTCGGGACTATTTTCTTCAACGAGAAGTTTTTTCGATGGTTGTATTTGATACTTTTTGTTGGGGGGTAAAATGGCCGGTAACCTGAATTCAGTTGACGACCCAAACAGCGTGTCTTTGTTTGATTTGTCGTGCAAAGGCCTCGGAGCTGCTATCTCCGAAGTTCCCTTTGCGGAGTATGCCGTTGATGTCATTTGCGGTCGCGTACTAGCGCGTGAAGACTATTTAAAAATCTATCCGCTCCTGATGGAAAACGTGGATTTAAAAACTCCAAGCACCAGAACGGTTCTGTATCTTTGCGAACAGATTATCCGCACGGCGGAATTCGGTGCGTGCAGGCAGAATTTTCGGCGCCATTACATCGACGGAAAGAACAGCGGGCCCTTGAAGAACCCGCAAACAGCGTTGATTAAGAAATTGCCACAGGATCCGAAAAACATAACCTTCGGCTACTGGGCATCCCAGTTCTAGGGTTCATGAGCTGATGAATTGATGCCTGGCCCGCTGCGCGAGGGAGTTTCAGCTTTCCCCGCGTGAACGCCTCGCCCAGATCTTCAGGTCAACAATCACCTTCACCGTCGCGGCCACGGCCAGCGCGCAAAGTGCGGCTTTGGAGTAAGTCTCCATGGTGCCTTCGATCAACAGCGCATGAACCACGCTGCCGGCGACGATCACCATGGCCAGTAGGGTGTGCAGCCGGCGCCAGAGGCGGGGAGAAAGAGCAAGGCTTCGCCGGAACGCGGCAAGAAAGGCTGCGGCAAAGACCGCCCACATGGCGATGACACCCCAGACGGAAAAGGGTGTCGGTGATCTGAAGAGAAGGGCGTCGATGACATCCGGCGGACTGGTGATCCAGAGCCCGCCGACATGCAGGATGATTGCCAGCACCAGCAACGAGCCGGTCCAGCGGTGCAGGCGCCTGCCCTTCAGGCCTTCAGCACCAGGGAGATAACCTCCAGCCAGCAAGGGCTGCAACAAGAGCAGTGCCATCGATGTGATGCCTGCAAAGCCTGCCGCGATATAGACCGGCTGGCGCCATTGCAGCAGCGGGCTTGCCGCCGCCGCGAGCAGGGGCACAGCAAGGATCGTTGCCAGGATGGCCCATATCAGAAGAGCACGAAGGCGGTTCATGCCGTCGGGCAAGTCCGGGTCAAGCAGGCTGCAGCACGAAATGTGCTTCCAGGCTGGTATCGGCCGAGCTTCTCATCACCGGCCGCAGAAAGACGGTTTCGAACTCTCCGCTGTCATAGGCCAGATGCCCGTGGGGCTGGCCGAAGGCCGGAACGATCTGCGGCATTTCCAGGCGGAAGACGCCATTGGCATCGGTGAGCGTCGCGCCATGGCTGCGCTGGTCGCGTTCGTTCCCTTCGGTCGTATGTGCCCAGATCTGAATGCGCTGGCCTGCCAGAGGGGCACCGTCACCTGCGCGCCGCACGGTTCCGCTCATCCAGAAACCGCCCCCGCCGATCCTGTCGACAATGGGCGCACCGGGCCGATAGTTGTTGGACCCGCCCCGCATCGACGCTGTCGGCGCCACGCCTTTGGCCTGTGCGGGAACACTCAACCCGGATGCACCCGACACCAGCAGGGCGGTTCCGGTGACAAGCAGGTTTCGGCGGGTAATGAGACCGGATGTCATGAGTAATCTCCTGTCGGGCGTTTGGGCCCGGCTCCTTGCGGGCACCGGGCGCGTCCGATGTTCAAGTATAGGGTGTTTCCGGGCATTTCCGAGGCATCGGGGCGTTTCATTCAGCGGATCGTGCTCACACCTGCGTGAGCAAACAGCATCGCTTTCGGGTGGTTGGACTGTTGCAATTTTTCAATCGCTTGAAATTTTCTCGGGATTTCGCGTCTGCATGGGATTTTTCCGGATTTTCTTCGCCGGCAATGTGACGTAACGTTCGGCGCAGATGCAAGAAGCCGGGAGTTGCCTTGGTGTTGGCTCTTGGATGCAGGCCTGAGGGCCTTCGCAAGGCGCGGTAAAGCTGCCGCATTGTAAACTGATCCAGGACGCGGCCTTGGCGTTACGGTCAGCAGTCTTACCCGACCCTTGAACGACCAAAGAGTGAGACATTGAAGACCGGCTTCATTTTCCTCATCGCTGCAATTGTGACTTTTTGTTCATTGGTTCCTTCGCTGGCAGGCAACGCCGCAGGTTTTGCCCCGCTCAAGCTGGAAGGACATCTCGTGAAATGGGGAAAGGCGGAGCTCGGCACGCCGGCTCACGTCACCTATGCCTTCGTGCAGCAGCCCATCGTGCAGGAGAAAGCACGAAATTGCGGGGCGATGGACAGTCTGGCGCGCCTTGCGCGCTTGAGTTCCCTGGGCCTTGAGGACGTGCGGCGCCAGGCGTCGCTTGCTTTCCAGCTTTGGCAAAACGTCAGCGGGCTCACCTTCGAAGAGATCGCGGACGTGAACGCGGCAGATATTCTGCTGGGCGTGCAGTCCATTCCAAGGGGATTTGCGTTCACCAACGTCAGGTTCCAGTCCGACTTTGCAGATCGTCCGAAGTCGAATGTGACCGACGTTTCGGACCGGGGTCTCGGAAAACCCGGCCGGCAACCGGAAGCACGGTCAGGTGCCACGGCGGCGGCCAAGCTTGCCCGCATCACCCGGTCTGCCGTTTGTCTCAATCCGGTTCACAAATGGAAAATCGGCTTCGACGGCGATTTGAAGACCTACGATTTGCAGTACACCTTTGCCCATGAAATCGGTCATGCGATCGGCCTCGATCATTACCTTCGCAAGAGCTCGATCATGCACTTCAAGTACCGGGAAACCTTCGAGGGTCTGCAGCCGAGCGATATCGAGGGAGTGCGGTGGCTGTACGGTGCCCGTATAGATTGAATCGATCATCAAATTGACACGTTTTGCGGGTATGTCCCGTCACGCGTCAATGGGTAACCTGCTGATATTTAATAGCTAATTTTATCAGGCCTTTGCCCGAAAAGGCCAATTTTGCTTCCTATCTGTTTGTCTACGCATCGGTGAGGGCGAACGGGTTGTCTGCTCTGCCGGCGCGGCAACAAGGGAGTGAATCATGAAACGCAACATCGTTCCGGCCACAATCGCCGCCCTGGCGCTGTCGCTCAGTCCCGCGCTGGCGCAGGAGACCTCTCAGCCCCGCGAAGCAGACCCGATGATCCAGGAAACAATGCCCGAGGGCGATGCGCCTGAGATCACGTTCGAAGGTGTGACCCCGTTTCTTGCCCAGCAGGAATCCGGCCATTGGCTTTCCAGCAACCTGATCGGGCAGGAAGTCACCAATCCGGCTGGTGACACGATTGGCGAGGTGGCCGCGCTTGAAATCGATGGCGAAGGCAAGGTCGTTGGTGTCGTGATCGAGGCAGGAGGCTTTCTGGGTCTCGGCACCAAGCTGATCGGCGTTCCCTATGATGCGGTCGAGCACAGCAAGGTGGAGCCGGGTGACCAGAAGCTGGTGATCAAGGCCTCTCTGGACGAGGTTGATGCAGCTCCTGCGTTTCTGACGTCTCTGCAGATACGCCAGGCGGAAGAAGCTGCAAAGGCACGGCAGGAGGCCGAGCAGCTGAATGCCCCCGCAGTGGGGGAACCTCAGACGGCGCAGTAACCATGGCCGCCTGCGTTCTCATCTGGAACGCGCAAGGACGGATCGGACCGGGTCACGCAATGTGGTCCGGTCTTTTTTGAAAGTGTCAGCTTCCGGCTCCGTCCCTGAAGCGCCACGGCGGATCCTTTCGTTGGATTTCGCGCGGCTGCCCCGGCCGGAAGATTGCCCGCCCATGGCTTCGCACGTAGGATGCCGCCATGGGGCGCATTCTGGAAACCGAGCTCTATCCGCCGGTCAAAGCTTTTCTTGTTGAGCAGGGATACGAGGTGAAGGCCGAAGTCGGTTCGGCCGATATCGTCGCGTGCCGCGAGGGTGCGGATCCGGTGATTGTCGAACTCAAGACCGGGTTCACCTTGAGCCTGTTTCATCAGGCGGTCGTGCGCCAGTCGGTGACCGACGCAGTCTATGTCGCGGTCGTCCGGGGCAAGGGGCGGCAGTTTCTCCAGTCCCTGAAGAAGAACCTGCAGCTTGCCCGAAGGCTGGGCCTTGGCGTGATCACCGTCAGGCTGCCGGATGGCGTTGTCGAGGTGCACCTGGACCCGGCACCTTTCACCCCGCGCAAGTCCAAGGCGCGCAAGGATCGGCTCCTGCGGGAGTTTGCCCGCCGGGTCGGTGACCCGAACACCGGCGGTTCGACGCGCACCACGCTCGTGACAGCCTATCGCCAGGACGCGATCCGCTGCGCGGAACATCTTTCCACCAACGGCCCCAGCCGCGGCGCGGATGTGGCCAGGGCAACCGGCGTTGCCACCGCAACCCGCATGATGGCCGACGATCACTACGGCTGGTTCGAGCGGGTGGAAAGAGGCATCTATGCCCTGACGCCCAAGGGACTGGCGTCTCTGGGCACGCCGGATGAAGCTGCCGGATAGCTGTTCTAAAGCCCGTCGATCAGCATGTTGAGCGCATAATATTCGAGGATGTTGCCATCCGGATCGGTGACCTTGAACAGGCTGATCGGCCCTTCGCTGATCAGGCCGGGGGCCCTCAGCGCATCGGGGGCGATTGTCTCGACATGCTGCAAGGCCGCCTGAATATCGTCGACCTTCAGATAGGGCACTGTGTTGCCGCCGAGCTTCGCATCCGGCGCGAAGGCCTGTTTTGAAATGACGGCAAACAGCCCACCGGCCACATCGAAGCCGATGAAGACGTCCGTCTCCACCGTGGGGGGGGCACTGAAGAGGTCCTGGTAGAACTCACGTGAACGGCTCAAATCGCTGGACAGCACATAGACGCCAAGTCTTTGAACGGCTGCTGCTTGTGAATTTGTCATGTCTGTCTCCTGCGCGTGAAGCGTGGTTCCGCTGGTCAGAAAAAGGATCGCGAGGATCCACAAAAGGTGTTTTGTCAGGTTTCGGGTCATGGTCTTCCGGACGCTTTTCAACTCTGGTGTCCGGGTCCTATAAAGGCCCCCTGCTGACACCGTGTTGGCAGCATCGTGCCGGGGAGACGGGCCATGCGGCGCGCGGACAGACTGTTTGAAATCATCCAGATCCTGCGCCGGGTGCGCCAGCCGGTGTCGGCGCAGGCGATCGCGGACGAACTGGAGGTTTCCAAGCGCTCGGTCTATCGCGACATCGCCACCTTGACCGCGCAGCGCGTGCCGATCCGGGGGGAGGCCGGTATCGGCTATGTTCTGGAAGAGGGCTTCGACATGCCGCCCCTGATGCTGACGGCCGAGGAAATCGATGCGGCGGTTCTGGGGGCCTTGTGGGTTTCCACCCGCGCCGAGCCGGAGCTCGCCAGGGCAGCGGAAAACCTGATCGCCAAGATAGAGGCCATCACGCCCGGGCCCTTGCGCCGCCACATCGCGGCAGCCGCGATGAGCGTGCGGCCTGTCAGCCCGGCATCAGAGGACAAGGTCGATGCGGCCATGCTGCGGCAGGCCATTCTGGAAGGCAGGAAGGTGTCGCTGGGGTACCGCGACGGTGATGGCAAGGAGAGTAAGCGCGTGGTCTGGCCCGTGTTGCTGGGCTACCGGGACGAAGGCCGCATCCTTGCGGCCTGGTGCGAGCTGCGCCAGGGCTTCCGCTATTTCCGCACCGACCGCATGACCTTTGCCGAGGCGCTGGATCAACGCTATCCGGAAAGCCGCGGCTCTTTAAAGGACCGCTGGCGGAAAGCCATGGATGCCGAGCGGGAAAGCTATATCCCGCGCTCCTGATTGCTCCCTTCCTGACGCGTAAACTTCGTCTTTTTCAGGTCTTCGATCGGCTGCCGGAAAAAGACGATGTCGTTCAGTTCTCGGGTCGAAACTTTGATTGATATAAAATGTATTCGGCAGGGAGATAGCACTCTACCATGCCATGGCACGTCGATAGTTTTTGTTCGGTCAGGGTGCCCTTTGGGAAAAGATGACTTAATTCCCGAACGATCGATTTCGAGAGATCTCTTCCTTCTTTTGATTGCGAAAAAACATAGAGACGCGATGAACATGAGGCCGCAACTGCCTGGCGGTCGAAGGTGACGTAGACGCAGCTGTTTTCGGTATGCTTCTCCGTTGCTTCGACAGCGGACCGGAGCTCGGCAAAGGCGTCGCTTTCCCAGTTGGACATGACTTGCTGCAAAGAAACGTGTCCTAGTGAGTAGCCGGCCTGATTGACGATAAAGACTCGTGTCGCCCACCGTTGGGCTAAGACTGATTCAAGGCAACCGGCCTCCTGGGTGAATTCCGTCTTTTTGAGGTCTTCGATCGGCTGCCGAAAAAAGGCGATGTCGCCCAGGATCTGCTGCTTGCGCTGGGAGCTGGATCCCGCCCATCCACTGTCTTCCTGCTTTTTGACGAATGCGAGGTAGCGATCCAGGGCCTGCTGGTGTTTCTCCAGCGCCGTGTGAACAGCCTCTTGTTCCAGGTGGATTTTTTCGCGGCAATAGCTAAGGGCATCCTCAGGCTGAGCGAAGGCAGGCAGGCTCGTTAGAAAAAACAGTGCGATAAAAATTCTCTGTAGCATTTCATTGAGCTTATTGGGCAGTTGAGGTTCAAGCGACAGATCTTTTGCCCGGTGTTGGCGATCATCGATATCTTGTTATCGCGGTTGTGCAGCGTTTCTGTGTTCCAAGTTCGCGCAAGCCACTCACCCCTTGCGCCCCAGATAGACAGCCTGTGTCACCTCGCGCCCGTCCTGCAGGGGATTTGGAAACACCACCGGCTCGGCCCAGGCCGCGTCAAACGCCTGGCCAAGCAAGGCCGTGATGGCCTCGTCCGGGGCTTCATCCGACCACAGCCCGACGATCCCGCCCGGCTTCACGAAACGTTGCACGGCGCGCAGGCCCTCGGGCGTGTAAAAGCCTTTTGACCCGCCATGCAACAGCCGTTCCGGCGTGTGGTCGATATCGATCAGCAGAGCGTCATACTGGCGGCCGGGCTGGTCTCTATCAAAACCGTCTTCCGAGGCTGCCATGGCGAAGAAATCGCCCTTCACCAGCCGGCAGCGCGGGCTGTCGGCAAGTTCGGTTTTCATCGGCACGAGACCTTCCTCATGCCAGCGGATGACAGGCTCCAGCAGGTCGACCACGGTAAGGTCGGCAACGCTCTCATGGGCCAGAACGGCCTGCGCGGTATAACCAAGCCCAAGTCCGCCCACCAGCACGTCCAGCGTGTCGCCGCTGAGGGCCGCAAGCCCCTTGTCCGCCAGCGCGATTTCCGACGCGGTAAAAAGGCTCGACATCAGGTGTTCCTCGCCAAGGAGGATTTCGAAGACGTCGGTCTTCAGCGCCAGGATATGCCGGCGGCGCAGGGAAATCGCGCCGATCGGTGTCGGCGCGTAGTCCAGTTCTTCAAACAGCTTGCTCATCTCAGCAATAGCGCTCCGGCCCGATGCTTTGCACGTCCGAGTAGCGGTCGCCGTGGGCCCAGCCGACGGGCAGCACGGCCTCGATACGCTCCAGATCCGTCGCCGTCAGGTTCAGCGCCGCGCCCGAGATGCATTCCCGCAGGTGCTCCACGGAGCGCGTTCCGGGGATCGGGATCACATGCGGCCCGCGGGTCAGCAGCCAGGCATTCGCCAGCCCCGCCGCCGTCGTCCCCATCTCCGCTGCAAGCTTGCGGAAGCCTTCCATGATGCGCAGGTTCTCCGTCAGGTTCGGCTCCATGAACCGCGGGTTGGTGCTGAGGAACGGCAGCTCGGCGATCCGCTCGCGCGGGATCGGATGGTCCGTCAGCAGCGAGCGGCCCACGGGCGAGAACGCCACCATGGCAACACCAAGCTCGGCGCAGGCCTGCACCAGCCCGAGATCGGGCGCGCGCGTGGAAAGCGAATATTCCGATTGAACGGCCGCGACAGGAAACACCTTCATGGCGCGCCGCAGGGTAGACGGCGCGATTTCCGACAGGCCGATGGCGCGGGTCTTGCCCTTTTCAACGAGCCGGCCGAGATTGGCCGCCGTTTCTTCGGGCGTGAAGCGCGGGTCGCGCCGATGGGCGTAGAACAGGTCCACGCACTCCACGCCAAGCCGCTGCAAAGACTTGTCCAGCTCGGCTTCAAGGTGCTCCGCCGAATTGTCGAAGCTGCGGTTGCCGTCCGCATCGGTGGTGATCGTCGCCTTGGTCGCGATCACGAATTCGTCCCGCGCACCCGGATTGGCTTTCAGATAGGTGCCGAGGGCGCTTTCCGATTTGCCCATGCCATAGACATTGGCCGTATCCAGATGCGTGACACCCAGATCGCGGCAGGCATTCAAAATGGCGTGGCTTTCCGCTTCGTTCGTCGGTCCGTACATGTCGGAGAAGGACATCGCCCCATAGCCGATGGCACCCACTTCCGGCCCGTTGGCGCCCAATCTGCGTTGTTCCATGTGTCCCCTCTATGCGATGGAAAAGCTGAAGAGTTCTTTTCTTAAGCCATTGTCCCGGGCGCTGAAAGGGCGGAAGTGGCAGCACTGGCTGCGTCGGCTGGTTGGCTGGACGTGGCAACGCCCGACTGCTGTTAAAGACCGAGCTCAAGCGTCCGGAGCAGGCGGAACCGGGTCTTTCCCGTGTTGCCTGGCAGCGAGATCACGAAGGGCACCAGGCCGTGTTTTGAGGTGTTCACGTATCCCGCCAGTGTCTTCACGCCCGGGATCGTGCCTGTCTTGTAACGCGATCCCGCCCGGGTCTTGGGGAGCAGGTCGGCATGCGGCGCAAACTGCTGCAGCACCCTGGCAAGGCTTTGGGGGGAGAACCGGTTGTCGGGGCTGATGCCCGAGCCTTCCTTGAGCTCTATGCCCTCGGTGATGCCGTGTGCTGCCAGGATCTCCCTGGCGATCTGCTGCGACTTTTCAAGGCTGACCGGCCCGCCGAGACGGTGTGCGCCGATCTCCAGAAAGATCTGGTTGGCGATATAGTTGTTCGACCCCAGCAGCAACTGGGTCAGGATCTCCGATAGGGGGCGGGACTGCTCGTGCACATGGACAGGCTGCAGGTCCGCGGGCACGGATCCAGTTGATGTGTCGCCCTCAACGCTTCCTCCGGCCCGCTCGATAAAGGCGGCGAGAAGCTCGCCGGCATAACGCACGCCCACAGAAGGGTCTTCCTGGGCCAGGCTGATGCGGCCGCGTCCCTTGGGGCCGCGCGCACGGAACTGGCTCACCGCCAATGGGGTGATCGGGGTCTGCTCCTCCGCGGAGTTGACGGTGTTTCCCTTTCTGACGGCATGGATCGTGTTGAAGTTGACCGCAAGGGCGGCGTTCAGGGCGTCATAGGCCTCGCCGGTGTCTTCGATACCCGGGATACGAAGACTTGCCGGGTAATAGCTTGCGTCAAGAACGAGGCCCACGAACGGCGCCTTGCCGGTCACGGCAAGAAGCTCGGGTGCGAGCAGCGCGAGTTCCTCGGAGACGAGGAAGGGATCACCGCCGCCGCGCACATAGAGCACCCTGTTCCTGTCCAGGTAAAAGCTTGTCTTGAACCGGTAATCGCCCCCCAGAACCTCCATGGCCAGCCATGCGGTGACGAGTTTGGCGACGGACGCCGGAACAAAGGACCGGCCGGCGTTTTGCGCCACCAGTTCCTTGCCCTTTTCATCCAGCACAAGCACGACACCCGACGGCGCCGCGGCCGCGACCTTGTCTTCCACACCGGCCAGTGCCGGCCCGCAAAGCAGAAACAGGGCAAGGATGAGAGCAAGCAGGCGCATGGTGGCTCCAGTCAGCCGCTGTTCCTGCGGCTGGTGACCTTGGGGTTTGCCGGGGAGACCATGTGAGCCGCTCCGAGGGTACAAATCAACCGGAACTTCGGTTGAGTGTGGATGCGGATTGGTGGATGTGGGCCAGAACTGTCGTTCACCTGCACTAAATTAGATGTCCGGTTCTGATCCACGGCGAACATATGCATTACTCTTTTAAGCAATCTCGCGTTGCGGATGGAGTAGCTGATAGAGGATAATTGGCCTACCTTCGAAAGGGGAAAAGCCGATGGGCGCTTCCAACACTGCACCTTGAATATTTTGATGACGTCGAGAGCTTGATTATTAGGAGGCAAAGTGGACAGGAAGCTTTGGAAGAAACAGTACCGTTCATTTCCGCACTTTACCTGTCCGCGGTGTGGCAAGGGAACGCTCAGAAAGCAACAAGACAGCTTTCACCAGAAAGAACCAAGATACATCCATAATCAACTTGTGGCTGATGGCATCCTAGGGGAAGTGTCTTCGGGGCGATTTAGCGGGTTTCTGGTGTGCTCGAATACATTTTGCGGTGAAGCCGTGGCAGTCGCCGGAGACTATCAAGAGTACTATCAACACCAATTTGACTATGATACCGGAGAGGATACCCTTTTCGAGGATACTCAGTTCACGCCCTTTTTTATGCGCCCTGCGCCCTTTATGATCGAGGTGCCAAAAACACTCTGTAAAGAGGCTAAAAAGCATATCGAACGCGCGTACGACCTATTTTGGGTAGATAATGCTTCCTGCGCCAATCGTCTGCGCATCGTAGCGGAATATTTGCTAGATCAGCTCGATATTCCCCGAAAAGGCCCCAAAGGCAGCCGAACGAACACCCGACTTGACCTTGCAGACCGCATTGCGTTGCTAGAAGAGGCAAGGCCGGGTCATGAGGATTCACTAAACGCCTTGCGGTATGTCGGTAACGTTGGCAGCCATGAGGGCCACATGGAGTTAGAAGAGTTGCTGGATTGTTTCGAGTTATTAGAAGATGCGATGATTGAATTGCTTGAAGAACGCCGCGCCAAGCTGGCAGAAAAGGCACGCCGGATTATCGAAAACAAAGGCAAGCTCCAAAAATGAGCTGCTGTAGTGTTGCAGCGCATAAGACTAGAGGCCAGCACCCAATCTCGATTCAGTGCTTCTCACGACGATTGATGTGCCCCCGCGAAATGCCCCCGTTTTGAGTTAGAGTTTTCCGCGACGATTTCCCTGGCTGGAAAAGAGCGGAATTGATGAAGGCATCGAAGTTTTCGGATGCGGCCGCTCAGCGCGTCAAAGGAGACATTGGTTGCGCGCGCAAAACGGAGGAATGGCACACTAACGAACAGATTTTAAGCGGAAGTGAAGAATGCTAGTAGCTTAATCCGACGGCACTTCTTGCAAGTCTGTAACCGTGTAGCTGACACTAATGGTTCCGTCTGGCTTTCGGATCGTACCGATCTCAATGCTAGCACGGAACTGAGCGCCTAACTTGATTCCCTCTTGGCTTTCAATTCGTTCCAAATAGTCTTGGCTGACTTGATAGCTGAACTTTCCTGTTATGATTTCGTCGGTGCCATCACGTTTGAAATCGAAAGTTCGCTTTATCGGTGAAAGCCCAACCAGAGTCCCGATCCATTCGACGGGGTCAATTTTGACATTGGTCTCAGATATTCGCCGATAGGCACGTTCGATCCCAGCCCGATCAAACACCATTTGCCGGTCTGGTAAATTCGCCTTAAGAGACGCCCCATTTTTTTCCAAATGACTGAAGAACTTGCCCAACGCGTTGAATACACGCGGATTCATATCATCAACATCAATGAGAAAATCGTCTTCTTCAAGCTGCGTAAGTTCCTCGAATAACGAGGTGGCCTCTTCTAAAGATTCTCTAACCGTCGTTTTTACCGCGCTCGACTGGCGCGCATTCTTTTCCTCCAAGACAAACCCAAAGGAGCCGGTGGCAATGCTGCGAATATTCAGGGCAGCCAATTCCGAGCCTTTGATCTTACCCCGCTGAGCGAGTTCTCCCCTAAGATTTGAAGCAAATAAGGTTGTGACTATCGACTGAAAATAGCGCAGCGCCTGAGCGGCGAAATTTGCATCAATTGTTCGTGTGCCATCTACTGGCGCACCATCGAATAGCAACGCAACCTCAGCGACTTGATCATCCACACTTCTGAGCGCCTCCATTTCTTTAGAGACAACACTAAGCCGCGTTTGGAAGTTCATGCGCCCAACCACATCGCCATCGGCGTCGGCCTCGCTTACCAAAGCCTCCAGTTCGGCTTTTTGCCTCTCCAACGATGCCATGGACTGGAAATCAGACACTGAACCGACTCCCTATTGCTTGGTCGACCGCTGCAAACTCCATTGGATCAACCGCAAGCGGCACTTCGATAATTCCTTTCTTCGAGCCGTTTCCACGCATATCGGTAAACAGCCCAAACCAGTACGTTGTGTTTCTCACAATCGCCCTCGATCCGGCGTCGAGGTCGATATCGTACGTGTCACAGAGATAGACTGGTTTGATAATGATTGTATCAAAAAAAAGGTTACGAATGTGACTTGCGTAGTCCACAATCCATGACTGCGGGTTAGTCTGATACTGGATGGGCCTATGGTATAGAGTCACTAGATCTATATCGTTAGGGCTTCGATCTTGCGTTTTCTCGACATTTTCGACGAAGCTGCCATCAATCCACTGGGATCCGCTCACAAAGCCGCCAGAGTAGAGGTGCTTTCTGTATTCGTTTAATCCCTTTAATAGCTTAGCGCGATGTTCAGTTGTGCAAAATCGTTCCACGACTTCCTGCATGGTCGCTAAAAAGGGCGAGCGAGCGTCGGGCAATGTAGGGTGACCGTTTACGAACGGCGGCAAACCACCGTGATCAGCAAATTCTGGGATAGGCATAAATAAACTCGTAGTTTTATTCATTGCAACCTATCCATGTTTAGACCTCAAAGTCCAAAGCTATCTTCGAGTTAGTTGAAACCACCCTAAGAGCAGTGGGGTACTCTCGCTGGAGGTCTGTGTTAGCCAACCGTCTGGAATGTCAGGTTGTCTATTCACGCTCGCAGCGATCTTCCACCTTCCCCCCCTTTCACGCACCACCCCTCAATGAAAATCCCGGCTCGGGAACAGCCGTTTGGCCTGTTCGCGCGGGTGCATGGCGCGGGTGCGTTGTGCGTCCGATTTCAGATGCACCGGCACGTCGTCGGTCTTGGTGGTCGTCTGCCCCAGAACGTCGTCGTTGGGGTGGCCCAGAAGAGACAGGTCGCGGGAGCGGTCCTCGATGTGGTCGGCGATCAGGTGAACGACCATGCCTTCGCGCTCCAGCCGGCCGGTGACCTTGAGGAGCCGTCCGCCGAGAACGGCGGGCCGGAACTTCTCGTACATCTTCGGCCAGACGACCACGTTGGAAACGCCGGTCTCGTCCTCCAGCGTCAGGAAGATCACGCCCGAGGCCGTGCCCGGGCGCTGGCGGGTGATCACCAGCCCGCAGACGGAAACGCGGCGCGCCTCGCGCGGGGTCAGCGCCGCCAGCCGGTCATGCGGGGTCAGGTGCGGGATATGCGGGCGCAGCAGCTCCATCGGGTGGGCGCGCAAGGTCAGCCGGGTGGACAGGTAATCCTCCACCACTTCCTGCCCCAGATGCATGGTGGGCAGGAGGACATCCGGCTCGAAGATCGCCTCGCCGTCGATGGGGTCGTTGAAGAGCGGCAGCGGTTTGGGGCTGCGGATGGTCTTCACCTGCCAGAGCGCGGCCCGGCGGCTGAGCCCCATGCCGGCAAAGGCATCGGCTTCGGCCAGCCTCTCCAGCGTGGCCGGCATGACGCCGGTGCGCAGCCACAGGGTTTCCGTATCCGGATAGCCGTTGCCACGGGCCGCGACGATCCAGGCCGCGTCCTCCTCGCGCAGGCCCTTGATCTGGCGAAACCCCAGGCGCAGCGCCAGCGCGCCGTCGCTGCGCCGCTCCAGGGTGTTGTCCCACAGGCTGGTGTTGACGCACACGGGGCGCACCTCCACCTGGTGCTCGCGGGCATCGCGCACGATCTGCGCCGGGGCATAAAAGCCCATCGGCTGGGCGTTCAGCAGCGCGCAGGCGAATTCGGCCGGGAAGTGGCATTTCAGATAGGCCGAGACATAGGCCAGCATGGCAAAGGCGGCGGCATGGCTTTCCGGAAAGCCGTATTCGCCGAACCCCTCGATCTGGCCGAAGCAGTTCTGCGCGAATTCCAGCTCGTAGCCGCGCTCCAGCATGCCGGAGATGAACTTGTCCTTCAGCTGCCCGATGGTGCCCATGCGCCGGAAGGTGGCCATGGAGCGGCGCAGCTTGTCGGCTTCCGACGGTGTGAACCCGGCGGCGACCACGGCAATCTGCATCGCCTGTTCCTGGAACAGCGGCACGCCAAGCGTCTTGCCCAGCACCTCCTCCAGCGCCTTGGAGGGGAAGGTGACCTTCTCCCGGCCCTGGCGGCGGTTGATGTAAGGGTGCACCATGCCGCCCTGGATCGGGCCGGGGCGCACGATCGCCACCTCGATGACAAGGTCGTAGAACTGGCGCGGGCGCATGCGCGGCAGGAAGTTCATCTGCGCCCGGCTTTCCACCTGGAAGACGCCGATGGCATCGGCCACGCACAGCATGTCATAGGTTTTTTTGTCGGCCTGGGGCACGGTGCCGAGGGTCAGTTCCTGGCCATGGTGGGTGTCGATCAGCTCGAAGCACTTGCGGATGCAGGTCAGCATGCCGAGGCTCAGCAGATCCACCTTCAGGATGCCGAGCGCGTCGATATCGTCCTTGTCCCATTCGATCACCGTGCGGTTTTCCATGGCCGCGTTCTCGATCGGACAGAGGGCATCAAGCCGCCCCTGGGTGATCACGAAGCCGCCCACATGCTGGCTGAGATGACGCGGGAAGCCGATGATTTCGCGGATCAGCTCGATGGTCTGGCGAACGCGCGGATTGTCGAGATCGAGCCCGATCTCCTTCATCCGCGTTTCTTCCGGCCCCTTGCTGGAACTGCCCCAGATCTGTCCGGCCAGCGCGGCGGTCACATCCGCATTCAGCCCCATCACCTTGCCGACCTCGCGGATCGCCGCGCGGGTGCGGAAGTGGATCACCGTGGCGCAGAGCCCGGCGCGGTGGCGGCCGTATTTTTCATAGACATACTGGATCACCTCCTCGCGGCGCTCATGCTCGAAATCGACGTCGATGTCCGGCGGCTCGCCCCGGTGCTCGGAGATGAAGCGTTCCGACACCATGGTGATGGTTTCCGGCCCCACATCGGTGATGCCGAGCGCATAGCAGATGATGGAATTGGCCGCCGAGCCGCGCCCCTGGCACAGGATGTTCTTGCTGCGGGCAAAGCGGATGATGTCATGCACGGTCAGGAAATAGGCGGCGAAGGCAAGTTTGCGGATCAGTTTCAGTTCCTTTTCCGCCAGCGCCAGCGCATGGTCCGGCACGCCTGCGGGATACCGCCTCTCCAGCCCCTCGTAGGTCAGCCGTTCCAGTCGCTCCTGGGGCGGTTCGTTGCCCGTGATCTCGTCCGGATATTGGTAGGAAAGTTCGGACAGATCGAAGCTGCAGCGGGTGGCGATCTCAAGCGTCCGGCGCAGGGCTGCCGGATGGTGGCGGAACAGCCTGGCCATGTCCTCCGGCGCCTTCAGCCGGCGTTCGCCATTGGGCAGGGCCCGTGTGCCGATATCGTCGATGGTGCAGCCTTCGCGCAGGCACGTCAGCACATCGGCCAGGCGGCGCCGGCCGGCATGGTGCATCATCACGTCGCCGACGGCGACCATCGGCGCGGCAAGCGAATGCGCCGCGCGGGCGCAGGTGCGGAACCAGGCCTGGTCGGTGCCGTCATAGCGGGGCGCCGCGCCCAGAAACACATGCCCCGGCGCTTCCTGGCGCAGGCGGCGAATGTGATCCTTAGCCGTCTCACAAATTGTCTCGCGCGCCATCTCCGGCTGCGGCAGGGCAATCAGGATCATGCCCTTGCAGGCGTTCATCAGGTCGGAGAAATTCAGGTGACACTCGCCCTTTTCCGCACGCCGCTTGCCAAGGGTAAGCAACTGGCTCAGCCGCTCATAGGCGGCGCGGTCGGTCGGCAGCGCCACCCAGTGCAGCGGGCTGTCCTGCAGGCAAAGCCGCGCGCCGACGATCAGCCGCGGCAGCTTCAGCGTCTGCGGGGCAGGCAGGGGCGGGCTCGTGTTCGTCTCCTTGCGGGAGGAGGTGTCGATCTGCGAATGCGAGCGGATCTGAACGCCTTCCTCGGCCGCCGCCCGCTTGATCTCCTTCAGCGCCGAATAAGCCCGGACAACCCCGGCCAGCGAGTTGCGGTCGGTAATGGCAACCGCATCGAGATTGAGCATGGCGGCACGGGTCACCAGCTCCTCCGGATGGGAGGCGCCCCGCAGGAACGAAAAATTCGACGTCACGGCCAGCTCCGCATAGCGGACCGGCTCGGGCCGGAAATCGTCAGGCGACGGAAGCACGCTCACCGGCAGACCTCCCTGTTCTTTCCAGTGCTGTCCTTGCAGGACAGATGCGCGGGATCCCCGTGTCCCCGCGTGCCGTCCTGGCAAAGCAAAAACGCAAAGCCCGGTCCCAACCGCCGGTCCGCTTGCCCTTCAGGCACCGAAACACCCTGACGGCACGGCTCTGCAAACGAGTAGGCCCCGGATCTCGCGATGCTCGTCCGGGGTGACACCGAGCAAGGGGCGGGGAGGGTAGCAACAACAACCGTCCTCTCCATCGTCATCCCGGACGCAGCGCAGCGGAGATCCGGGACCGGGGAGCCCAGGATCTGCGAGCCCAGGATCGGGGAGCCCAGGACCGGAAAGGCGATAGAGGCAAGGCGCAAACTGCGGAAGCCCATCAGCCGAACTCCCCTTGCACGAACCAGGCCGGGTGCTGGGGCGTGTGGAACAGCCACAGGCGCTGGCCCTGATGGGTGGCGATGCGCCAGTAGTCGCGCAGGCCCTTGGCCCAGCTGTCGTCCAGGTCCCACCAGGCGGGTGTGATCCGTTCCGGCCCCTCGGCCTCGAACACGGTCAGGGCCCGGCCGCGCCAGCGGAAGCGCCGGGGCGGTTCGAAGCCGGTGCCGGAAATCGGCTCGGGCGCGAACAGGCGGATCGGCCGCGGCCGGTTGGCGGGCCAGGCTTGCGCCGGGCGGCTGTAGGCGGCGGGCACCAGCTTGAAGCTGCGCTCGGGAATGTGGCTGTCGACCGGCTGGAACCGCAGGATGTTGTCGAGGCCCACCCGGTTGCCGAGCTGGGTGATGAGATCATCTAACCCGTCCTTCTCGAGGCCCTCGGTGCGGTCCAGCTGGCGCATGCCGAGAGGTTCCACCTCGGTTGCCTCCAGGCGGATCATGTCGATGCCATAGCCCGCATCAACCGCGCTGACCCCGCGCTCGAAAAGGGCCAGGATCCGTTCCGGGTCGCGCATCGGCCGGGCGAGTTTCAGTTCCACCGCCTGGTTTTCCTGATCGACCCGGCGAAAGGTCAGCTTCAGGCTGCGTGCGCCCTTCTGCGCGGTGTCGAGCCGTTGGCACAGATGCGCGGTCAGCCGGCGCGCGGCGGCCATGACATCGTCCAGAAGGCCGATCGGGTCGGGCAGGGTCATGCGCACGGCAAAGCCCGGCTCCTCGCCAAGGGGAGAAATCTGTTCGGGCAGCGCCCCCAGCGCCTGGTCGAGGCGGCGCAGGACATCGGGCTCGTATCGCCGGGCAACAGTGGCGCGCGGCAGATTGTAGAGCTGCGAAACCGTGGCGATGCCGAGCCGTTCCAGACTGGTGCAGGTCTGGTCGGACAGCCGCAGGGCCGACAAGGGCAGCGGGCCGATGCGGGCAAGGGTTTCGCCGGTCCCGGCAATGCCTTCCGCAAACCGGGACAGCGCCCAGGCCGTTCCCGGGGTATCGGCAAGGCCGAGCCGGGCGGTCAGCCCCGCCCGGGCCAGCCGGGCGCGGATATCGTCCAGCAGCGGTTCCTCGCCGCCAAGCAGATGGGCCGAGCCGGTGATGTCGAGAAAGAGGCCGTTGCGCCCGTCAAGGCCCACCCATGGGCAGTAGCGGGTTGCCCACCGGGCCAGCAGCCTCAGGAAACGCTGGTCGGCGGCCGGGTCCGCCGGGCGGGTCAGCAGACCGGGGCAGAAGCTGCGCGCGTGAACCAGCGTCATGCCGCGGTTGAGACCGAAACTTTCGGCACGCGGGCACAGGTCGTAAAGGCGTTCGGAATTGCGGTCGAAGAGGCTCAGCGCAAAGGGGGCGTCGACGGGCCGGGCACGCAGGGAGCGCTCAGCCGCCAGCCTCGGAAACCACAATGACACGATGCGCCGCTGCATCCCAACGTACTACCCATTCCGACAATGTTCCTATTTTGTTCTTTATAAGCGACCAGCGCCAATGAGTCGAGTCGTGACCATTTTGACGAGGCTCCGGTGCAAGACCGGAAGAGGGGGCGGATTGGGCCGGAAGACAGGTGCTGCGCCAGCGGGTTTCGGCGGCATTGCTGCCCGCGCCTTCCGGGATCAGCAGGATGGCCGTGGTGCGTCCGGCCTCGGCCGCCAGCTGCAGCCGGCGGCCCTCCGTCAGTCCGACGGTGCCGGAAAGTTCAGCCACCACCAGCCCGGCGGCGCCGGACCTGAGCGCGGTTTCCGCACTTGCCAGAGCAGTCAGCTGGTTGCCGGCGCGGGTCAGAAGCAGCCGGCCCGGATCGCAGTAGGCGGCAAGGCCTTCCGGGTTCACCGTCGGGCGCCAGTCTTCCGAAATCCACACGACGGCCCCCTTGGCCATTCCGGCGGTGATCGCGGCAAAGCTCAACGCGCTGTCGCCGCACACTTCGTGCGCGCGGGCGTGTTTCAACGGAAAGACGGAAGAAAATTTCAAGGACATGCAAGGATCGTCTGTAGCAATCGGTTGAGCAAAGCCTAACTCATGGAAGCTGTTTGCGGAACCGGATACGGTCAGTATCCATTCCAAACAGCCGTTGCCGGGCACGAGCCGGGTTGCTATACGCCCGGCACAACAGGCAGGAAAGCACCAATGACCAGCAGCCTTCTTGACGGCCGGAAGATCAGGACGATTTCCATCGTCGGCAACGGACCGATTTCCGAGGCCGATGCGCCGGAAATCGACAAGGCGGACCTGGTGCTGCGCTTCAACAGTGCGCCGGCCCTCGGGGTTGCGGGCCAGCGGGTCGACGTTCTGATGCTCAACCGGGCCAGGGTCTATATGTCGAAACGGATCAACCCGCTTGCCCTGGAACGCGCGCCGGAAGTCTGGGTGAACGACATAAAGGAGAACGGCGAGGTCGACTGGCTGTTCGCGCGCGAATGCAAGCCGCACTATCTCGGCTTCGGCCCGACGAACAAGGCGCGGGAACACCTGAAGAGATTCGATCCGTTCGACCGCAGCAACCCGACATCGGGCGCGTCCATCATCGCCGAATTCCTGGATGTTCTGCCGGACGCCGAAATTCACCTCTTCGGCTTCACCCATCAGGGCAAGCAGCACACCCACGACTGGGATGCGGAAAAGCAGTGGGTCCAGCAGCTCTGCGACGAGGGGCGGATCCACAAACACCTGACGCCAGGGCCGAAGCCCCGGCGGAGCCTCAAGGGCAAGCTGGAATACGCCTTCCGGTTTCTGGAGAAGCGGGCCAAGCATTATCTCCACAACAAGATCCTGCATTCTTCCGAAAGCACGAAACGCCGGATCTTCGGACAGGACGCCTGAGGCGCCAAAAGCATCATCAAGGTATCTGACAAGCACCCGCAAAGTGCCTTGCCGTGTCCGCAGTTCCTGCTTCGGGCCTGCAAGCGATTGAAAAAATCTGCACTTTCCACAGGCCGGTGAATGTCACCAAGAGTTCATATGAACGACTGAACAGTTTCATATGAGCCAACTAAATTCTGCAAAAAGTCCAGCATTAGCCGGGATTGCGGCAAGGGTGGAGCCGTGTCCGGGGGCCCGCTTTTACCGTCGGACGAGAACTTGGCTTCCGCCGGAAATGCAGCCCTGGATCCCATCAAGGGTCGGGATTCTTCAAATTTCCTGCGTTCCCTCTTGCGGACGCGGTCAAGGCGTCTTTTAATGTTCATATGAGCGTCATATAACGTTCATATGAAAACAATACGAAACGCAGGCGTTATCGTTTCGGGTGCCGATGAAGCCATTTCGGCACCGAGAGAGAACCAACTGCTGACCGGGGCAAAGACGCCCTGCTAGATGGGAGCAAATGAACATGGCTTATCGCAAGACCGTCGCCAGCCTCGTGGCTGCGGCCGCCCTCCTGGGCACGTCCTCCGCTTCTTATGCGGCCACTGACATCACCTGGTGGCACGCCATGGGCGGCAAGCTCGGCGAAGTGGTTGTCGAAATTTCCAACGGCTACAACGGATCCCAGGACGCCTGCCAGATCACGCCGGTATTCAAGGGCACCTACGAAGAAACCCTGACCGCCGGCATCGCAGCGTTCCGCGCTGGCGAACAGCCGAACATCCTGCAGGTGTTCGACGCTGGCGCCGCCACCATCATCGGTGCCAAGGGTGCTGTCGTTCCGGTTGAAGACCTGCTCAACGAGAGCGGTGCTGAGTTCAACATCGAAGATTACATCGCCGGTGTCCGTTATTTCTATGCCGACAGCAACGGCAAGATGATCGGCATGCCGTTCAACTCCTCCGCTCCGATCCTCTACATCAACGACGATGCGATGAAGAAGGCCGGTGTCGAAGCTCCGAAGACCTACGAAGAGTTCGAAGCAATCGCTCCGAAGCTGAAGGAAGCCGGTTACGTGCCGCTCGTTCAGTCGCACCTGCCGTGGGAATTCGTCGAGAACTTCAAGTCCCGTCATAACCTGCAGTTCGCAACCAACAACAACGGTTACGACGGCGCAGAAGGCACCGAGCTGGTCTTCGGCGAGCCGATCAAGAACCACTTCAAGGCTGCCAAGAAGTGGCTCGACGAAGGTCTGTTCGGCTACTACGGCACCGGCTGGGGTGACAACCAGACCCCGTTCAACGAAGGCAAAGTGGCTCTGTGGATCGGTTCTTCCGGGTCCTTCGGCGGCATCGCCGACACGGTCGACTTCCCGTTCTCCGCAACCTACCTGCCTTACTGGGAAGCAGTTGAAGGCGCCAACAAGGCTTCCTTCATCGGTGGCGCGGCTCTGTTTGCAATGTCCGGCAAGCCGGCTGAAGAAAACAACTGCGTTGCATCGTTCTTCGAATATCTGACCTCTCCGGAAGTCCAGTACATGTGGCACAAGGAAACCGGTTACGTGCCGGTCACCGAAGCTGCCTATGAGCTGGCCAAGAAGGACGGCCACTACGAGCGCACTCCGGCAGCTGAAGTCGGCATCCAGCAGCTTTCCCTGGAAGGCGGCGAGTGGACCAAGGGCTACCGCATGGGCTTCTACGTCCAGATCCGCGACGTCATGAACCGCGAACTCGGCAAGGTCTTCTCCGGTGAGACCAGCGTTGACGACGCATTCGCGACCATCAAGGCGGACGGCGACAAGCTCCTTGAGCGTTTCGCCAAGACCACCAGCAACTAAGCTCGACTTAGTCGCCAGACCGATAGGGGCGCCTTGCGCCCCTATCGACCTTTGAGCGTGGCTGTATACGCATACCAATTCAGTCGAATATCATGCGTTTATGGCCCGGATCGACCGACATTCAGCCAGAGGGGTCTGGGTGGTCGGATGTCGATCCGCAGCGAAATGAATGAAGCCTCCGGCATTAGATCCAATGCCTGATGTTTCGGGCAGGTCGTCCCACAAGGGGAGGCCGGCGCCAATCGTTCCCGGTGGTCGAGAAACGAAATAATGAAAAAAGTCCAGTTTCAGTCTCCGTGGCTGCCTTACCTGCTGCTTCTGCCGCAGCTCGGCATCGTGACGGTTTTCTTCCTGTGGCCGGCCGCGCAAGCGATCCAGTCCTCCTTCTATCTCGAAGATCCGTTCGGTTTCGGCTCGACCTACGTCGGGCTCGATAATTTCAAGGACATGATCACCTCGACCGACTACGGCCGGGTGGCGCGGTTCACGGCGGTCTTCACCTTCTTCGTGACGTTCCTGTCGCTCGGGCTTGCCCTTCTGCTGGCAGTCAAGGCAGACAAGGTTCTGCGCGGTGCGTCTTCCTACAAGACCCTGCTGATGTGGGTCTATGCGGTTGCGCCGCCCGTCGCCGGCCTGATCGGCGTGCTTCTGTTCGACCAGCATGTCGGCCCCATCGTTGACTTGTTCGCCCTGTTCGGCTGGAAGATGCAGATCGGCGTAAGCTATTTCGACACCAGCTTTGCCATGATCGTCACCGCCGTCTGGAAGCAGATCCCGGTGAACTTCATCTTCTTCCTGTCCGGTCTGCAGGGCATTTCCAAATCCGTTCAGGAAGCCGCCAGCATCGACTGCCGGTCCGGCTTCCGGCGTTTCTGGACCGTTACCTTCCCGCTGCTGGCTCCCACCGGCTTCTTCCTGCTGATCATCAACATCACCTACGCCTTCTTCGACACGTTCGGCATCATCGACGTCATCGTGAAGAACGAGCCCGGCAACAACCCGGTGACCCTGGTTTACAAGGTCTACCTGGACGGCTTCCGCGGCAACGACCTCGGCGGGTCCTCGGCCCAGTCCGTGATCCTGATGCTGATGGTGTTCATCCTGACAATCATCCAGTTCCGCCTGATCGAGCGGCGCGTGCACTACACGTAAGGGAGGCGACGATGAAAAAACTGCAGATCTCGGATCACGTCATTCTTCTTCTCGGCGTCTTCTTCATGGTCACTCCGGTCGTGCTGGCGTTTCTGACCAGCACGCACGATGCGATCACCATCTACAAGGAAGGCATCCAGTTCACGCCGGGTGGCAAGTTCTTCGAGAACTATCAGACGGTCCTGTTCGAGGCCGGTGGCTTCACCAAGGAAGTCGATGGCTTCGTCATGCTCAAGAACTCGATGATCCTCGGCCTTGGCTTTGCCATCGGCAAGATCGTCATCTCCATGCTTGCGGCCTATGCCATCGTCTATTTCCGCTTTCCGATGGCAACCCTCTGCTTCTGGGTGATCTTCGCAACGCTCCTGCTGCCGCTGGAAGTGCGCATTTTGCCGTCTTACGAAATCGTCCAGTCCCTCGGCATGGTGAACACCTATTCCGGCTTGATCGTGCCGCTCATCGCTTCGGCAACCGGCACCTTCTTCTTCCGGCAGTTCTTCATGTCGGTACCGGACGAACTGCTGGAAGCCGCCCGCATCGACGGGGCCGGTCCCTGGAAGTTCTTCAAGGACATCCTGGTACCGCTGTCGCAGACCATGATCGCGGCAATCTTCATCATCATGTTCGTCTATGGCTGGAACCAGTACCTCTGGCCGACGCTGATCACCACCGACGAGAGCCTGTTTACCCTGGTTCGCGGCATCAAGCAGATCCTGCAGGTCTGGGTCGGAGCCCAGATCCCGGACTTCAACGAGGCCATGGCATTGGCGATCCTCGCCATCGTGCCGCCGGTGCTCATCGTGGTGATTTTCCAGAGCTGGTTCGTCAAAGGGCTCGTCGAGAGCGACAAGTGAGGTTTTTAGATAAATGGCAACGATAACTCTCGACAAGGTCCGCAAGGTCTACGGCGGCAGTGTGGAAGCGGTCAAAGGCGTTTCCATCGATATCGCGGACGGTGAATTCATCGTCCTGGTCGGTCCGTCCGGCTGCGGCAAGTCCACACTGCTGCGCATGATGGCAGGCCTTGAGGAAATCACCACCGGCGACATCAAGATCGGCGACCGCGTCGTCAACAACGTCGATCCGGCGGATCGCGATATCGCGATGGTGTTCCAGAACTACGCGCTCTATCCGCACATGTCGGTCTACAACAACCTTGCCTACGGCCTCAAAAACCGCGGCATGGCCAAGGACGAGATCGACCGCCGGGTCAAGGAAGCCGCGCGCATCCTGGAAATCGGCGACTACCTGGAGCGCAAGCCGCGGGCACTTTCCGGCGGCCAGCGCCAGCGCGTTGCCATGGGCCGCGCCATCGTGCGCGAACCGGCGGCCTTTCTCTTCGACGAACCGCTGTCCAACCTTGATGCCAAGCTGCGTGTGCAGATGCGTGTCGAAATCAAGCGCCTGCAACGCTCGCTCGGCACCACCAGCGTCTACGTCACCCACGACCAGCTGGAAGCGATGACACTGGCAGACCGTCTCGTGGTTCTGAACGGCGGCAACATCGAGCAGATCGGCGCGCCGATCGATGTCTACGACAAGCCGGCCTCCACCTTTGTGGCCAGCTTCATCGGTTCGCCGGCCATGAATTTGCTGAAGGTCAATGCGGATGGGAACGGTCTTGCTCTTGCAACCGGCACCGGCCTCAAGGGCGCCAATGCAAAGGGGCGTGATGCCTACACCATCGGTATTCGGCCGGAGCATCTCGAAGTGGTGACCGCACCCGGTGAAGGCGAAGGCCTTCATCTGGAAGCCAGCGTCAACGTGCTCGAGCCGGTCGGCGCGGAAAGCTATCTCTATTCCAGCTTTGCCGATGGCGGCGACGAGATCCTGGTTCGCGTGTCGAGCCATGCCCGTCATGAGCCGGGCGAGAAGCTTTATCTGCGGGCGGCTCCGGAAAACGTTCACTACTTCGACGCTGAAACCGGACGACGGATCGACTGATCAGGAAACGTCAGGCGAGGCGGTTTAACGAGGGCCGCCGGACCAGGACAGAGCCACCCCGGGCAACCGGGGTGGCTTTTTGTTTTTGGCCATTCGAACATCCTCCTGACGGTGCTTGTCAGGAGAGCGGCAGGAGGTGTCTGGAACTCCTTCCGAAGCTCTGGCAAACACCTCGAAACCGCTTCAGGGAGAAACCTTTGGAACCCTTCAAGAACAACATCTCACCGGATCTGGTGCGCTGCATCGGCAGCCATGTCGCGCAACATCATGCCGGCTTCGACCGGTTGGGCTTTGAAGCGGACATCCTGGAAGAGCTGGACAGCCTGGAACTCAAGCAGCGTGCCGCCCTGATCGCAAGGCATCTGGATCATCATCTGCCACGGGAACTGTCTGCCCGCTTTGCCATCATGCAGGCCATGCTGCATCCGATGACGGAAGTCGCCTTCGACAGGGGCAGCGACGAGCAGGGTATCCGAGGATGGGGCATGATGCCGCTCGGCATGGTCGTCGCGGCAAGTGGCCTGGAGGATTTCGAGGCTTCGTTCGTGCTGTTGAAGGAAATGACCAAGCGGGCGACGGCCGAATTCGACGTGCGCCACTTCCTGGCAAGGGACCAGGACCAGGCACTCGCCATCATGGCGCCCTGGGTGAAGGACGAGAGCGTCCATGTCCGCCGGCTGGTTTCCGAAGGAACCCGGCCGCGCCTGCCGTGGGGCATGCGGCTCCAGGCTCTGGTGGCAGACCCCGCACCCACTCTGCCGCTTCTGGAAGCCCTGAAGGACGACCCGGAGGACTATGTTCGCCGGTCGGTCGCCAATCACCTCAACGATATTGCCAAGGACCATCCTGAACTGGTGGCCGATATCGCGAAACGTTGGCTGAAGGGGGCGGACAGGAACCGTGAAAAATTCGTACGTCACGCCTGCCGGTCGCTGATCAAGCAGGGCCACACGGCAACGCTGGAAGCCTTCGGGCTCAATCCGCCGGAGATCCGGGTCGAAGGCCCGCAGGTCCTGACGGCCGAGGTTGCTTATGGAGACGCCGTCGGCTTCAACATCGAGCTGGTTTCGACCAGTAGTAAAACGCAGGATCTGGTGATCGACTACCTGATCCATTTCAAGAAGGCCAACGGCACGCTGGCGCCCAAGGTGTTCAAATGGACCAAGCTGACACTGGCTCCGGGGGAACGGCTGACCTTGTCCCGCAGCCACGCCATCCGGCCGATCACAACACGTGTCTACTACGGTGGCACGCAGGCGGTCAGCCTCCGGATTAACGGGAAGGATTTCGGATTTTCAGAGTTTGAGCTGGAAATGCCGACGGCAATGAACTGATCGCGGTTCAGGAAAGCCGCTTAAGCCTAAGCATCCCCAAAATCCCGAATGCAGGGCCTATGGCCATCAGCACAAACACGCCGGGCCAGCCGATCAGCTCAGCGCCAAGCGGCGTCAGTTGGACCGTAAAGAAGGTCAGCGCGAAGCCGAGGGCGGTCTGGAAGCTCATCAGGCTGCCGGCCTGGTCGGGCGGAGCGTAGTCGGCGACAAGGGCCGAAAACTGGGCCGAATCCGGCAGGATGGAGGCGCCCCAGATGAGGACGCACAGGATTGTCAGCCAGACGGGACCGCCGAAGGTGAGGGCCGAGGCGAGCGCGGCGGTGCCACTGATGACCATGGCGGCAATCGCGATGTTCGCCTTGCCGATGCGGTCGGCCATGATCCCCGCGACAACGCAGGCAGCACCACCCGCTGCAATGGTCAGAAACGCGATCAGGCGAGACAGCGGGATCGCGGTTTCTGCGGGCATATGGGCGGAGAAGGAAACGGCAAGGGCAACGCCGATCCAGGCCCACATGGCGTAAAGCTCCCACATGTGGCCGAGATAGCCTGCATAGGCGTAGCGGATCTTTGGGTTTGTCCACGCGGTGAAAATGGCCTTCATCTTCATGCGGGGCGCCTTGGCATGGAACGGCCCGAGGCCGGCAAAAAGGCACAGCACGCCTCCTGCAGCTGACGCAAGAGAGGCAACGCTCAGGCTCCAGCGCCAGTCGGTGCCTCCAAGCAAGGCCAGAAGATGAGGGGCGGCGGACCCGAAGGTGAGCGCGCCGACAAGCGTGCCGACCAGAAACCCGCGATCCTTCTGGCCCCAGCCGACGGCGATCTTCATGCCGACCGGATAGACGCCAGCCAGCAGGACGCCGGTTGCAAAACGCGCAAGGATAGAGGCCAGGCCACCCGGCTCGACCACCAGCAGGCTTGCGTTGAACAGGGCAGCGGTGATCGCGCTGAAGGCGAAGAACCGCCGAGGGTCGATCCTGTCGGCGAGGCCAAGAAAGGCCGACGCGACGGCGCCGAACACGAAGCCGATCTGGACGGCGCTGGAGAGAGCGGCCTGGGCAAAGTCGGATATGGGAAATTCACGGGTCAGATCGGGCAGGATCGCTGCGGACATGAACCACAGGCTCATGGCGGCGATCTCGGCCAGCATCAGCAGGCCGAGTGATCGCCATTTGCCCGCCATCTCACCCGGCAAGACCCAGTTCCTTCTGCTGCTTCCTGGTCAGCTTGGCCGCGATGATCTTGTGCGCGGCTTCGATATAGGCCTTCAGGTCCGCATCGGACAGCGCGCCTTCTTCTTCCATCTGCACCCATTTGGCACGGGCAAGATAAGGCGCGGGGATCATTCCTTCCTGCTGGGTGAGCAGGGAATAGGAAATATCGGAGCATTTGAAGCTGAACCGCGGAAAATCGCCTTCGCCCCAACCAGAACAGATGGCGAAGATCTTGCCGCCAACCTTCCAGACCGATGCATTGCCCCATTGGATCACATGCGTGGTTGCCGGAAGCTTTTTGCAGAAGGCGTCAAACTCGTCGCGGGTCATTGGCGTGCTCGTAAAGTCGTGGGACCGGAAACGGGGTCCGTCGGCAGGAGCGGCAGAGTGGCTTTTCCAGCTGAATCACGCAAGCTGCATCGCAATGAAAAAAACGTGTCACACATTCCAGCCCCGCGCTCTCTAACATTACGAGTCACCAAGAGACGGAACACGACATGACGGCAATCAGCGTAAAAACGGAAACGGTCCAGGCAGCCCAGGAAGGTGACAGGATTGCTCTGGAACGGGTTCTGGAGGGCGTACAGGACCAGATCCATCATCTGGCCCGCCGCATTCTGGTCAATCCGGAAGATGCACGCGAGGCGACGCAGGAAATTCTCATCCTGATCCTGACCAAACTTTCAACCTTCAAGGGCGAGAGCCGGTTTTCGACCTGGGTTTACCGCGTGGCCGTTCGCTATCTGGTGAGCGCCAAGAAGGTTCGCGACCGGGATCTCGGACTGACATTCGATGCCTTTGCCGCCGATCTGGAAGACGGCCTGGTGTCGGAACCGCCCAAGGCGCCGGACGATGTGCTTCTGCTGAATGAACTCAGGATTTCCTGCACCATGGCCATGCTGCTTTGTCTGACCATGGACCTGAGACTGGCCTATGTGCTGGGCGATATCCTGGAACTGGAACACGGCGAAGCTTCCAGCATTCTGGAAATTGCTCCTGCGGCCTACCGCAAGCGGTTGTCGCGGGCACGGGAAGAAGTGATGGCGTTTACCTCGCGCCACTGCGGCATCGTTTCGGCAAAGGCGAAATGCATTTGTCCGAAGCGGCTTCCTGCAGCCGTCGCTTCCGGCAGAATTCAACCCGGATCCTATCCCAATTCCGCCGGAGGGGCGCAAACCTATCACGACGCCCGGCGGCAGGTCGCATCGGTGATCGACGGTCTGAAGGCCTTTGAACTTCAGAATGCGGTTCCCCGGCAACGTTGCCCTGAAGACATCCGCGTTCAGCTGACCGAGATCCTGTCCCCCGGTCACTGACGCAACCAGACCCGCCAGTAATCGCACAATGCATCAACCAGCCCGGCAACGGGCGGGACTGGCACCGCCTTGCCGATCGAAAGGAAGACCTTCGTGACCCAGTTGAAACACCTCGCAGCCATGGCGGCCACCGTTGCCGTCGTCACCTTTTCCCAACCCAGCCTCGCAGAAGGAACGAAAGACATGAGCCCGGAACAACAGAACGTCATCACCCTTATCGAAAAAATGACGACCTCCTTTGAAAAGGGAGACATCGATACGGTGATGCAGACCTATGAACCAAGCCAGAGCATTTCGTTCGAACCCGGAAACCCGGTGTCCGACAGCACCCTGGCGCGCGAACTGTTTCACCAGTTCCGCTCCGTTTCGCCGAAATTCACCTATTCCGGCCACGAAGTGATCGTGGAAGGCGATCTTGCTGTCCACATCGCACCCTGGACGATGACCGGCACCGATCCGGAAGGAAAACCGGTGGCCGGCGAAGGCCTTTCCATCGCCGTGTTGCGGCGGCAGCCCGATGGCAGCTGGAAGATGGTGATCGACAATCCTTATGGCAGCCGCCTGATCCCGGTCGCGAACTGAGCCGCGTCAGGTAGCCGGTACTGCCGGAGAAACGGTGACACGGGCCTGGCCGGCGCAACCGCGATCTGTTGCGCGCTTGCCAGGCGGGTCGCCGCAAGGGGCCTCGGAGATACTCCGGGGCCTCTTCCGTCTGTGGGGGTGACCAAAGCACATCCTCAGGAATCTCATCACGGCCAGCCGACGACGTTTACGGGCCAGCCTCTTTCCGAGTTTGAGCAGCCGGACATGTTCCGGGATCTGCTGCGGCCAGAATTCCGCATGATGCGGATAGAGCGATCTGACAGGATCGTCCCAGGCGGGCAGGCGGCTGACACAGTGTTTTTTTCGCAATGGCAAGGAATAGGGAATGAGCATATGCTGCTCCCTTCAATTTTGATTTTGTTGAAGAGGTATTTGCAGATAGTCTCACGAGACGCGCCTATTCCCATGTTTTCTAATTGAAAACGAGATTTCAAAAATGAAACGAAATATCGATTGGGAAGATCTTCGACTGTTCCTGGCTGTCGCGAAAGCAGGCGGCCTTGCCGGAGCGGCTGACAAGACCGGCGTCAGTTCCGCAACGCTCGGTCGCCGGGTTGCCGCTCTGGAGAAAAGCCTCGACGTTCGACTTGTGGAGCGCGAGGCGCGAGGTTACCAGCTGACCGCTGCCGCACATGATCTCCTGCGCTACCTGGAAGACATGGACCAGACTGCCCGCAGCATCGATGCGTGGAAAGAAGGAGAAGGCCTGCGCCGGAGGATCCGGATATCGGCGGGTGACTGGACCGCGCGGCTGCTCATCGACAACCTGTCGTCCTTCTGGACCCCTGACGCCGGCTGGCTGCCGGAAATCCTTGCGGATCTCAGAAACCGGGACATAGCCCGCCGGCAGATCGATATCGGTATCCGCAACAGCCGGCCCAAACAGGCCTGGTTGGCAGGACAGAAGGTTGGAAAGGTCCAATATGCCGCCTATCAGGCTGCAAAGGTTGCAAAGGGTGCAGAGCTTGGTTGGGTCGGGCTGGTGGAAGACGATGCCCATTCGCCGACGGGCCTCTGGTTGAAGGAGAACCATGGCACTGATGCGGTAATCACCGTCAACAAGGCCTCGCTTGCTCTTTCACTCGTTCGCAAGGGCAATGCCAGCATGCTGTTGCCGACCTTTGTCGGCGATGCCTATCCCGATCTGATGCGCATCGAAGGCCCGTTCGACACCATGGAAACCGAGCGGTGGCTGGTCATGCATCAGGACGAGCGTCATGAACCAACAGTTCGCCAGGCCGTATCCGCTCTGACGAAGTTCTTGAAACAGAACCCGATTTTGTCTTCGTTCTCCTGAATAATTCACAGAACAGTGAAAGCAAAAATGGGTGAAAGCCTGGCTCCTTGAATCAATTTTAACGAAGCTCCATATTTAATCATGAAAGGAACCGGTTGGTTCCGGTCCGGATGCCTTGAAAGGGTCCGGGCGCAAGGTCGCTTCGACAAGGACTTTGAGGATGTCACGCATGTCAGCGTTTTCTAGCCCGTTCATGCTCGGGTTCGACGATATCGAGCGTGTGCTCGATCGCGTCTCCAAGGCCGCCAACGACGGTTATCCGCCCTATAACATCGAGAGACTTCCGAAAACAGAAGATCAAGGCGATGTCATTCGGATCACCCTGGCGGTGGCAGGGTTCACACGAGAGCAGCTTGAAGTCTCGGTAGAAGAGAGTCAGCTGGTCATCCGGGGTCGTCAGGTAGACGACAAGACCCGGCAGTATCTGCATCGCGGCATTGCCGCCCGTCAGTTCCAGCGGGCCTTTGTCCTGGCCGAGGGGATCGAGATCCTCGGAGCCGACTTGAAAGATGGGCTCCTGTCCATCGACCTGGCACGCCCGGAACCGGAGCGTGTCATCAGAAAAATAGAAATCTCCAGCGGCGAATGAACGCTCGTCGGCCAACATATGGAGAATGACTGATGCAAAACCCCAATAGCCCGTCATGGGCAGACCGCACGCTACTTTCCGAATTCATGTCGGTCGATGAACTGACCGAACTGGGCACCGGAGATGTCGCCTATATCAAGCCGATCAAGGCTCGGGATCTGAAGGAAATGTTTCCGGATGTCCCGCCGCTGCACGACAACATGACGCTTTACGCGCTTCTCAATGCGGACGGTACGCCGATCCTGCTGGCAGACAGCCGCGAAGCTGCCGTTGCCAATGCCTTTGAAGCAGAACTGGAAATGGCGTCACTGCACTGACGTCAACTGACAAGACTGCAAAACGAATGCGACACCGGCCATCTGGCCGGTGTTTTTGTTTTTGCGGCCCTGTATTGAGCTGGGCCGGGTCTCATTGCTTCACAGGTGAGTGCTTCCAAATGGTGAAGCTCGGGGCCTTTGGTTATCGAATGAAGGTATTCCCCACAAACGAAACGCCCGCAGAAGCAGGACTTCTGCGGGCGCTCTTGTGTCGGGCAGGAGGCCGGCGCCAGATCAGGTGAGGGCCGGTTCCCGGGTTTCGGCCTTTGCCTTGGCAGCAGGTTCACCGCCATCTGCCGGAGGTGTCTTCGGTCGTTCGGACGGTCCGGTGGAGGTGGTCGCAGGCGGTTTGCGCCAGGGCTGGCTCTTGTACCAGCCAGCCACATAGGCAACGGCAATCAGCGCCAGGAAACCGAGCAGGTTCGACAGGATCTGCGGAAGCCATTCGCCGCGGCCCCAGACCATGTCGCGCAGGATGCCCGCAGCCTGGGCAATGACCAGGCTTGCCATGAACACGGGCAGTGACTGCTGTCCGACCTTCTGGACAACACGCACGAAGCGGCCCCAGATCTCGCCATGGCCGAGCAGGCGTCTGCCGTGCTCACCTGCGGCAACCCAGGCCAGATAGGCAAGGGCAAGGAAGTGCAGGTAGCGGAACAGGCCGAATTCCGTCTTGATCCAGAGCGGCTTGATGATCTCGCGGATTTCGCGGGCCCAGACCAGGTTCAGGTGATTTTCCTGATAGGCGCGGAAGTAGGCGAAGGGAACCGTGGCGACAAGCACCACCGCGCAAAGCACGATCAACGTCTTGCTGACGGGAGGTGCCGGTATCCAACCGCGCATGAACGCAAAGCCGGTGAAGAACAGCATTTGCCAGGCGAAGGGATTGAAGAACCATTCCCGGTCCGACCAGGGCTCGGCCGGCAGGCTCAGAAGGTCGAACTGGGCAGCCAGCCACAGGCCGATCGACAATGCGAAAGCGCCCGGCACGGAATAGCGGGCGACAAGCATGATCGCCGGGATCAGCGACAGGATCACCACATACATCGGCAGAATGTCGAAGTAGTTTGGCACCCAGGTCATCGTCAGCAAGCCGGGCAGGGCCATTTCGGCGTTGTCATAGAGATGCAGGAGGTTGAGCGAGGCGACATAATTTTCTTCCAGGCCGCAGCACTCAGCCAGGTAACCGCTGTTCTGAAGCATGACAAGGCCGACGGCGAGGACCAGGAACTGGCCGATATGCGCCCAGTATACCTGCCACATGCGGTGCAGGATGCGTGCTGCCCCCATGCCCCAGCCATGAACGTCGAAGATCTTGCCGAAGGCGAGCGCGGAGGCCATGCCCGAACAGAAGACGAAGATTTCGGTGGCATCGGAAAACCCGAACCGGGCGGGAATCCAGAGCGTCCACCAGTTCCAGGGCAGGTGGGCAACGTAGATAATGAACATTCCAAGGCCGCGGAAGAAATCTAGCCTCGGATCGCGTGGGCGTTTCGTTTGTGTGTGAGCGTTCACGTTGGGTCCAGAGATAATTGGTCAGTCGAGAGCCGGCAGTGGGTCAGACCGAGCCGGTAGCCCTGAGTTTTTGGTCTTCCATCACTCGGTGGGCGCGGTGCATTTTGTCGCATATTTCAAGACGTTGTTCGGCGAATCTGTCCAGTGCACCGCGTTTGTGCGTCCGGCTGTTGAGCAGACGTTCCGCATCTTCCGGCATGCCTGCCCGCAGGGCTGCATCGATTGTGATTCGCTCGAAGACATCGCGCTGAGCGTGCGAGCCGCCGACCATGTATAGATTGTCTCTCGCCGAGTCCAGCAGGGCAAAGGCGGAGGCATAATTGCCTTTCCGGTACTGTTCCAGGCCGAGGCCGGTCGGCAGTCCGGTTTCCGCGGTGATCCGGCCAAGATCCGTTTCGGTTTGCGCCCGTTCTTTCAGTCCGGTCAGCAACCGCTCGGCACCCATGCGGCGGCCACCGTTCAATAGGGCCAGCAGGTAATGCAGGTCGGCGAAGACATTGCAGCCGTCTTCGGCGCGCTTGTCGGACAAAAGCGCCAGCTCGTCCCAGCGAGGGCCGGTATCGACCCCTTCAAGCTCCAGGCGAACAAGCAGCGAGGCCGCATTGGAAATGTCCCGGTAGTCGTCGGTCTTGTCCTTGCGGATGTCGGTGTCATAGAGCGCAAGTGCCTTGTCGGCCTGGCCCTGGTCCAGATACATCAACGCCAGGTGCCACCAAACGTGATAGCCGAAGTTGTTGCAGTGGGCCCAGCCTTCCGGCTGTGTTTCCAGCCAGCCGGCCCCTTCTTCGGAGCGACCGGTCATGTCGTGCACATGGGCGACGGCGTGAAGGCCCCAGGCATCATCGCGGGCAAATTCCAGTCCCTTGCGGCCGGCAGCTTCTGCCAGGCGGTAGTCGCCGGTTTCTTCCAGAGAAAACGCCCGGCAGCCAAGCATGTAGCCATAGGCCGGGTGGGTTTCGCCATAGGCCGCATGCACCCGCTCGATCGACTGGCGCATGCCCGTGGCATCGCCCAGCACGAAGCGGATCGCGTGAACCAGTTTCATGATCAGGGCATCTTCGGGAACCGTTACCAGCACGGTATCCAGAAGGTCGGCAGATCTTGTGGGATATCCCTGCAACCAGGACCCGAGGGCGTCGACAACGGCAAGTTCGCGTGCCGTGACCGGCGTATGCTGGACCGAGGTTCTGGCAATCGCCAGGCATTCCTGTGCCGTCGCGGTCAGTTCCTTTCGCCCAAGCAGCAGGCAGAAAATCCCGCGTGCTGCATGCCCAAGCGCGAAGTCCGGCGCCAGGGCGAGGCATGTCTCGAGATGTTGGGGAGTAGTCCTGCCATGCGCCAGAAAGGCTTTCACGGTCTCGTTCCAGGCGGTCAAGGCTTCCTTGTCCGACAGGGTAAGCTCATATCCGAATTGATCAGTTAGACGCATAACAGGCCTTTTTGTTTCTCATTCCGGTCCTCTGAAACCGGGTCCCGCCAACTGCGGCTGTAAATGGCCGGATGGCTGAATATTCCTATCCAAAATCCGCAGGCGGCACTTGAACTGCAAAACACAAAAAGGTGTTGGCAATGTGTAGGTGAAGAAAAGATACCTTCGTTGCGAAATTAAGGCGGGAAGTGCAAGTCTTCGTATCGGGGTTTTGAAGTCGGATCTGCGCGGGAGCAGGAACACATGGCCTTGGCCATCGGGAAAACTCAAGCAGCCGTTGTCGCCATTGCGGGCGGCCTTCTGGCCATGGTCGCACTGGGGGCCTATGGCGAAGCGGGTCCGCGCCAGGCAGTGGCGGTCCTGATCGGCGGTCTCGCAGGCCTGTCGCTCTATCATGCAAGCTTTGGCTTCACGGCCGCATGGCGACGGATCGTGACCGAAAAACGCGGCGGGGGGCTCAGGGCGCAATTCGTTCTCATTCTTCTGACCAGTGCGGTTTCCTTTCCCCTGATTGCCTGGGGGCATGTGCTTGGCTGGCCCACGGGCGGCTTCGTCTTTCCCTTCGGGGTGGCGGCTGCCTTCGGTGCCTTCCTGTTCGGTCTCGGCATGCAACTCGGCGGCGGCTGTGGATCCGGCACGCTGTTTACCGCCGGTGGCGGTTCCACCCGCATGATGATCACCCTGGCGTGCTTTGTCCTCGGGTCAGTGGCTGCCACCGCGCATCTGCATCTCTGGGGCCGCTTGCCCAAATTGCCGCCGATGTCCCTCATCCGGGAATTCGGTCCGCATGGCGCTTTTCTTCTGACCGCGCTCATCCTCGGCCTGTTGGCAATTGCAACCATCATCATAGAGCGGCGCGCTCATGGCTCGATTGCCCAACCGAAGCCGACAGTTTCGTTTCTCAGCGGTCCCTGGTCCCCCATGCTGGGTGCAGTGATGCTGGCGATCGTCGGCATTGCCACATTCGTGGTGATTGGACGCCCCTGGGGCATCACCTCTGCCTTTGCGCTTTGGGGCGGCAAGCTCTTTCACGCGGCAGGCGTGCCGGTGGACAGCTGGCCCTACTGGACCTGGCAGCGCGGAGCTTTGGAAAACCCCGTGCTGCGCGACACGACCTCCGTCATGGACTTCGGCATCATTCTGGGTGCAATGGCGGCAGCGGGCCTCGCCGGACGCTTTGCTCCGGTCTGGCGTCTGAACCGCCGCGACGTGCTGACGGCAATCGTGGGCGGGTTGATGATGGGCTACGGCGCCCGCCTGGCGTATGGCTGCAATATCGGTGCTTACCTGGGCGGTCTGGCGTCGGGCTCGCTGCACGGCTGGCTGTGGCTGGTCTTTGGCTTCCTCGGCAGTCTTGCCGGAACCCGCGTGCGCTTGCGGCTTGGCATGGACTGAAGACGTCCTGAAGCACACCGCATTGTGACGCGTTCGTGAGGCAGGCCCCGCTAGAGTGCGCGGCATTGCAACATCGCCTGCGGGAGAAAGAAGATGCGTCTGTTTGCCCTGGTTGTCGTCACAAGCCTGTTTGCCGTCGGATTGGCCAGAGCGGACAGCCTGACCGATCGCGAAGGCTGGCAGGTCCTGCCCACGACCAAAAGTTACCCTGCGCTGTTTGATGATCTCAAAAGCGCGATCGAGGGAGAAGGCATGTTGCTGGTAACCCAGGCCAGTGCCTCGGACGGTGCGAAGGGCAGGGGAATTACCATTCCCGGCAACCGCATCATTGGCGTCTATCGCAATGATTATGCCGTCCGGATGCTGGAAGCCTCCGTTGCCGCGGGTATCGAAGCACCGATCCGGTTCTATGTCACCGAAAACACCGATGGCACCGCAACGCTTTCCTGGAAAACGCCCGGTTTTGTCTTCGCACCCTACATGGACGAGGGCGGCCCGGCCCTGCAAGAACTTGCAAGGGAACTCGATCAGGTCTTCACCTCTATCGCCGACAAGGCTGTTGCCGCACAGTGACAGTCCTGTGAATTGCGTAATCGATTGGCAACCACGCCTTGTTTTTGGGCTTGTGAAACTGTCTGGGCGACCCCACACTCTTAGTGTGTTCAACAACTGAAAGGAGGTGTGCCCATGTCTAATGAGTATCGGTGCGTGGCCCAAGTGTCTGGGCGGAATCGAACGGTGCTGGAGCAGCCTCTGGTAGTGAGAGATTTCGCTGGGATCTGATCCGGGACTTGTGTCACGTCGATCTCATGGGAGGGCCGCTAGCGCGGCCCTCTTTTGTTTTTGAAGCCTCGTTGGCCTGTTGAGGGCCTACCTCGTTCCATATTTCAGACGGTCATCCCGGACGCAGCGCAGCGGAGATCCGGGATCTTGGGGGCTGGACAGCCGACCAGAGTGCTGACGGAACTCAGATCAGGCCGACAGACTTGCGTACATCCTCGTCGCGCAGCGAGCAATCCACACCACGGTAGGCATCGCCCGCGGGCGTGCATAGCCAGCAGATGGCTTCACCGACCCAACTGGCCGGAATATGCACCGACGGATCCAGCTGGCTGACCGGGTTCAGTCCGGAGGCCTTGATATCGACCTGCATCTGCGTTGCGACCGTGCCCGGGCTGAGGCCGACGATACGCAGGCCCTTGTCACCGAATTCCTTGTCCGCACAGCGGGTGAGGGAAAGCGCAGCCGCCTTGGAAGCACAGTAATGGCTCCAGCCTTCCAGCGCACTGACCGCAGCTCCCGAGCTGATGTTGACAACGGTACCGGCGCCCTTGGCCAGCATATGCGGCGCCACGGCACGCAGGCCGTAGTAGACGCCCTTCACATTGATATCGATGACCTTGCCCCACTCCGCCGGATCACTGTCCTCGATCCGGGAGATCGGTTCGATCACGCCGGCATTGTTCACCAGGATGTCGAGGCCACCATAGGTGTCGATGGCCGTCTGTACTGCCTTGACCACCTCGTCATAATCCGCGACGTCGCAAACGACTGCCGTCGCATCGCGGCCTTCCGCGCGGATTTCGCCGGCGATGCGTTCGATATCCGTGCCGGAGCGTGCCGCCAGAAGGACCTTGGCACCATATTTCGCCAAGCTGCGGGCGGCAGCTTCTCCAATGCCTCGGCTCGCGCCTGTCACCAGGGCAACTTGTCCCGACAAATCAAACATGTAACGTTCCCGTTCTGGATGGGCCTTTACGGCCTCTGGACCTGCCGGTATTCGCGGACGTTTGCACAAACGCCGGAATGCGGGCGGGTTCTGACAAAGGTTCGAGCGTCCTGCATTCAGCGGAATTCAGGAGGCTCTGGTTGATCGACAGCGGACATTAGTGCGGTCGGCCGTGAGAATAAACAGCTTGTTTGCAACAGCATCGTGCGGCATCTGCACGAATGATCCAGCCAGCGCACACAGCGTATGCCGGTCAGTTCGCAAGGAAACAGGGGAAGCCGATGGCGGACACGAAGCGGAGTTTGCAGACGATCCTGCGCCAGCTCTATTTTGGCGACACGGTCGGGTCGCGGGCCTTCCGGTATGCGCTTTTGCTGTTCGACCTGGTCACCATCGGCTATTTCATCGTCTCGTCGATGATCGACAAGGACCGCATCCATCATGAGCTGGATTATGCGATCGCCGCGGTTCTTGCGCTCGACTATGTTGCACGTCTGATCGCCGAAAGACGGCGGACCAAATACGTCTTCAGCTTCACATCGCTTGCTGATCTTGTGGTGATCGTCTCTCTGGTCGCTCCGGCCTTCTTCGAGAATTTCGCCTTCTTGCGCGTTGTGCGCATGTTGCGGCTGATGCGCTCCTATCACCTGCTGAAGGAGCTGCGCCAGGCGTCGAAGTGGTTCCGCCGCAACGAGGAGATTTTTCAGTCGGGCATCAACCTGATCGTCTTCATTTTTGTCGTCACGGCCCTCGTCTTCGTGGTCGAGAACGACCGCAACGCCAACATCAACAACTATCTCGACGCGCTCTATTTCACCGTAACCACGCTGACGACAACCGGTTTCGGCGACATCACCATGACCGACAGCGTCGGCCGGCTGATGACGGTGGTGATCATGATCTTCGGCGTCGCCCTGTTCCTGCGACTGGTGCAGACGATCTTCCGCCCGGCAAAGGTCAATCTGTCGTGCCCCGATTGCGGTCTCAACAGGCACGATCCGGATGCGGTGCACTGCAAGCATTGTGGCCGAATTCTCAATATTCCGACTGAAGGCACGTGGGACTAGCCACCTTGCAGGCTTTAAGCCCTCTCGCCGATTTGTGAAGACGAACCGCTGGACAAACGCCGTCCGGGAGCCATCCTTACCGGCGGAGCGGGGCAATGGTTTTTACCGTGCAAGGAGCACTTCATGTCATTGGCGACAGTTACCGGTTTTTCCAGACGCCTCGGCCTGCTGGCGGGCGCCGTGGTTCTGGCTCTGGGCGCATTCGGCGCACCATCGCACGCGGCAGGCACCGCAGCCTGCGGCGAGGAAAAACCCTGCGACGTCACGAACGGCGAATATTTCATCCACCTGCCGGAGAACCGGCCGGTCGACAAGCCTCTGGGTGCAATCTTCTTCCTGCATGGCCATCGCGGCAAGGCGATCAACGAGATCCGCAACCAGAGCTTCCGCAAGATGGCGGACGATCTGGGTGTTGCCTTCGTTGCGGTTCAGGGCATGAACGGCACCTGGTCTTTCCCGACAGCGCCGCGCAACCTACGGAACGAACCGGCGTTCTTCGACAGCGTCCTTCAGGATCTGTCCGACCGCTTCGGCATCGACCGAAGCCGCACCATGCTGTCCGGCTTTTCCTCCGGCGGTTTCATGACCTGGTACATGGCCTGCGAGGATTCCGGCATGTTTGCAGGATATGCACCGATCGCGGGCGCCTTCTGGGAACCTTTGCCGCAGTCCTGCGTGACGGAGACCCCCTATCTCTTCCACGTGCATGGCACGTCGGACACGGTTGTGCCGCTCGAGGGACGCTGGCTTGGCGGGGGCAAGTGGAAACAGGGGGACGTATTCAAGAGTTTCGACGTCTGGCGCCGCAAGGACGGTCTCTCTGAAACCGCGCCGAAGACCCATACCGAAGGCAACCTCACCTGTGAAACCTGGCAGCCGAAACACGGCTTCCTGGAGCTTTGCCTCCACGACGGTGGCCACAGCGTGAGCGCCAGCTGGATCAAACGCGCCTGGAACGAGCTTGCCGAGATGAAGGGCTGGACGACCTAGGCAAGAACGAGGCGTGCGCTGAGCCCAGTTGGATTTCAAGGCATGACGATCTGGATGGGGGCACCAAAGATGGTTGGATATTCATAGGGTTGGAAACTGACCTGCCGCAAGAAAACCCTCTCCGTCGTCCTCCCGGGCGAGCACCGCGAGACCCGGGGTCTGCTCGTTTCCAGTGCATCAATTGTCTCGCAACCGCTTCTCCTGGCACTTAGGTGTGTTGATCCTGACACTCCCTTTGCCCGGTCTGGGCCATTCCTCTGCCTGCCAGACGTTCTTTTCCGAACGCCCTTCCTTCCCGTTTTCTAACGAGAAAGTGAGCCGGCTTGTCCGGGGGGCTGATGCTGGCTTGTTGACGGCGCCCATCAGCCTGTGGCCTTTACCGGGAAACGTCATTTTGAAGGTGAGCCTTGTCCCAGCCCCCTCCTGCCGCATCCGGCGCCTTGTCCGGCCTTGTTGTCCTCGACCTTTCCCGCATTCTCGCCGGACCGACCTGCACCCAGATCCTGGGCGATCTCGGTGCGGAGGTGATCAAGATCGAACGGCCGGGCCGGGGGGACGACACGCGCGGTTGGGGACCGCCCTTCCTGAAAGATGGTGAGGGCAGGGAGACCGGCGAAAGCGCCTACTACCTTTCCTCCAATCGCAACAAGGCGTCCGTCGCCATTGATCTCGCCAGCCCCGAAGGGCAGCGGTTGATTGCCGATCTGGCGGCAAAGGCCGACATCCTGGTGGAGAACTTCAAGGTCGGTGACCTGAAGCGACGTGGGCTTGACTATGACACGCTGAAGGTCCGCAACCCGCGCCTGATATACTGTTCCATAACCGGCTTCGGACAAACCGGCCCCTACGCGCAGCGGGCAGGATATGATTTCCTGATCCAGGGCATGGGCGGGATCATGTCGCTGACGGGCTTTGCGGATGAGGACGGCGGTACGGAAACCAAATGCGGCGTCGGCATCGCCGACGTCATGTGCGGGATGTATGCGACCGTCTCCATCCTCGCTGCACTCAACCACCGCAACAGCACCGGAGAAGGTCAGTCCATCGACATCTCGCTGCTGGATGCCCAGGTCTCCTGGCTGATCAACCAGGGTGTGGCCTATCTTACCTCCGGCAAGGTGCCGGGCCGCCTCGGCAACGGCCATCCCACCATCGTGCCCTACGAGACGTTTCCGGCAAGCGACCAGTCCTTCATTCTGGCGGTTGGCAATGACAGCCAGTTCGGCAAGTTCTGCAAGGTTGCCGGTGCGCCGGAACTGGCCGAAGATCCGCGTTATGCCAAAAATGCCGACCGGGTGCGCAACCGTGCGGAGCTGGTCCCGAAGATCCGCCGTCTGACAATCGAGAAGGCCGCGGCAGAGTGGATTGCCGAGCTTGAAGCTGAAGGCGTTCCCTGCGGCCCGGTGAACGATCTGGAACAGGTTTTTGCCGATCCGCAGGTGCTGGCGCGCCAGATGCGGATCACCCTGCCGCATCCGCTTGGCGGCGAAGTCGACCTGATAGGCTCGCCCATCAACCTGGAAAAGACGCCGGTTGCCTACCGCAGCGCGCCACCGCTTGTGGGAGCGGATACTGCGGATGTTCTGACCCGTCTGCTCGGACTTGGTGCAGACGCCCTTTCCGATCTTGCCGGCAGAGGCATTCTCGACCTCGGCCCAACCCCGCCAGACACGGCGACTGAAGGACACAGCAGCAAATGACCACCGGTGCGGATATCATCGCAGGCAAACTTCACGCGGCAGGCTGCCGTCACGCCTTCGGCATTCCGGGCGGCGAGGTGCTAGCCCTCATGCAGGCGCTGGACGAGGCGGGCCTCAACTTCGTGCTGGTGAAGCACGAGAATGCGGGTGGCTTCATGGCCGAAGGCGGCTGGCATGCCGACGGCGCGCCAGGCGTGCTTCTGGCAACGCTTGGGCCGGGAGCGGCCAATGCGGTCAACGTGGTTGCCAATGCCTGGCAGGACCGGGTACCGCTGATCTTCCTCACCGGGTGTGTCGACCAGGGAGAGGCCGAAAGCTACACCCACCAGGTGTTCGATCATCAACAGTTGCTGCGGCCCATCGTCAAGGCCAGCTTCTCTGCTCGCCTGGGCGCTCTGGACGTGATGATGGAAAAGGCGCTGGCCATTGCGCTCGACGGCCAGCCTGGCCCGGTGCACATCGACGTACCGATCCGTGTTGCCGAGGGGGACACACAGGAAGCCTGGAGCCGTGTGTTCCAGTCTTCACCGGCCGCAACCGCGCCGGTGCCCGGCCCGGATCTCGACACTGCACTGGACCTTTTCAGAAAGGCCGAACGGCCGATTGCGATCGCCGGTGTCGATGCCGTCAACGAGGCAGCTTCGGCTGCAATTTCCGAATTCTGCGAAGCGTTTCAAATCCCCCTTGTCACCAGCTACAAGGGCAAGGGCCTGCTTGACGAAAACAATCCGCTTGCCCTTGGCGGAGCCGGCCTCTCACCCAAGGCCGATGGCCTGCTGCTGCCGCTCATCAACAAGAGCGATTGCATTCTGCTGCTCGGTTACGATCCCATCGAGATGCGCATCAACTGGCGCAATCCGTGGGATGCCGACGCGCCTGTGGTCGACATCACCCCGGTGCTGCGCACCCATGGCATGCACAGTGTACGGTCAACGCTGCGCAGCGCAGTGCAGCCGGCGCTTGATCTATTGGGCGCCGCGCGCCAGCCGGCAAAGTCCTCCTGGCCGGAAGGCGAACCCGCCGCCGTCCGGGCCGAGCTGGACAAGGCCTTCGCACCAGAAGCGTCCGGCTGGGGCCCGGGCACGGTCTTCCACACGCTGCGCGCGGCCTTGCCGGCCGACACGGTGGCAACTGCCGACAGCGGTGCTCACCGCATTCTTGTCAGCCAGATCTGGCGCTGTCCGATGCCTCGTCAGATGCTGCAGTCTTCCGCGCTCTGCACCATGGGCTGCGCCGTGCCGCTGGCCATGGGCCATCGCGTGGTTGAAGGGGCGTCCCCTGTGATTGCCTTTGTTGGCGACGCAGGTCTGGAAATGTGCCTCGGTGAACTTTCCACCCTGCGTGACCTCAAGATCCCCGTCATCATCTGTGTGCTGGTCGACACAAGCCTGTCGCTGATCGAGTTGAAACAGCGCTCCAGCCAGCGCCCGAATGTGGGTGTGGATTTCGGCGAAACGGATTTCCCGGCCGTCGCCAGAGCCTATGGCGGCCACGGTGTGTGGGTGGAGGACGCAAAGACCTTGCACCGTGAGGCCGAGGACGCGCTCGCCCGCGAAGGTTTCACCCTGCTGGCCTGCCGGATTGAGCGGCGGGCATATGATGGGACGTTTTAGAGAGGGCTAGACCCAGCTGAGTTTTGCGCAATGTCTCTGGACGTCACGATTTGATCAGCCAGCGGAAGGCATCCTTGAGAAAGGCCTGGCCGTTTTCGGACACCGGGGTGCCGTGCGCGATCAGAACCCTCTTGCTGGGCCAGTCCAAGATTTGCCGCACGGCAAACCGGGCGGCATCCCGGTTCGTGAAAGCGAGCCGGAATTTCCGTGGAACGGAAGGCGTTTGCCTTGTCATCAGGTCGAGGCGGGCAACCAGGGCACGCCATCCCTTGAACCAGCCCGGTGAAAACTGTTGCAGCAGATCCGCGAAGATAGCCGTGCCGCTGGCCCGGTGGAACAATACGGCTTCGCTGGTAATCCGGTTTCCTTGAACCACCACGACATCAATCTCTGCCTGCCAGCCGGGCACCGTGATGCCAGCGAGTTCGCCAGCGAAGACAAGGTCAGGTCGCTTTTTTCGAAGACCCGGTGGTGCGAGAATTTCGGCGTCGGGATAGGCCTGCTGCCATTCGGCAAGGAAGGTGTCATGCAGACTGTTCGGCGGAACGATATAGCGGACCGTGCCGAGCGCATCGACGGCAGAACCGAACTCCGGAGAAAAGGCAACGGGCGACCAGACGACTAACCCTTCGTTGGAAAGGCGGATGATCGCCATGCGCGTGGGATAGTGAAATCCGGCAGCGGCCCTCACTGTCGGGCCTTCCGCAATCCAGATTTCCGGTCCGAATTCCTTGAGCATCGCCTGGCTCCATTATTTACACGAGTATAAAATTACACTAGAGTATAAAAATGACAAGTCTGAAACGCACCGAGCGCTCGCGCGCACTCATCCTCGATGCTGCGGAAATCGCGTTTCGCGAACTTGGGTTCGAAGGGGCTACGGTTCATGTGATTGCCGAGCGCGCAGGGCTGACGCGCAAGACCGTCTATAATCTCTTCGGGTCGAAGGAAGACATTGCTCTCAGCCTCATAGCGCGGGTGGAAGCCCGGGACACAGACTATCGTGACCGCATGGCCGAGGGGCAGCATGCGGTAACGTTGCTCGAAGCGGTGCTGATAGACAGTGCCCATTGGTGCATGGCCAACCCCGCAGTGGCGCGGCTTGCACTGGTGCCGGTTCAAAGACCTTCCCTCGAGCCACCGTCAGACCGCCCCTCGTTTCAGGGGCTCGTGCGGGACATCCTGGCTCTCGGCCAGGCCCAGGGGCTGATCCGCAAGGATGAAGGACCGGAATTCATGGCCCTGATCGTACTGGGTGTCTATGGACAGGCCATGCTGAACGGTTTGCAGGCTGGCGTGGTTCCAGAGGCAGACATTCGCAAGATTGTGCGTCTTGTGGTGGAGGGCATTGGCGGAGTGACTGCCTGATGCATCCATGTGTAGCGACGCTGCCATTATTACCTAGTTCGCCAGCCTCCACGACGGGGCGAATTTTAATCAGCCTGGTAAGAAACCCTTAACCATCGAGCCTGAAACCGCCTCCCAAGCATTGTTACCCACTATCGGTGGTCGTGGGTGTCACACAATTTCCCCTATTCGCTGTGTCTGATTCACTTTCTGCGGGATGAGGAGTGATTGATGACGGAGAAGCGTGCCAGAACTGGCTACCCCTCTTTGGTGGTGGCCATATGTGGTTTTGTTGCACTTGGAGGTGTGATCGCGGTGCTCAGTGCCTGGTCGTTCGTCGGCCAGCGGCTGAAGGAAAGCCGCGACGCTGCACTTGCGGAAGCCGTCTCGGTCAGGGCCAGGGGTGTAGGGCTGGATTTTGCCCGGGAACTCCACCAGGATTGGCGCAATCTTCGGCTTGTTGCGGTTGAGATGACAGGGCGCGGCGAGCCTGCCGTCAGAACAGCATTGGATCTGATCGTCGCCGAAAAGGAGCGTATCTCCTGGGCCGGTCTTGCGTCGGTCGATGGAAAGGTCCTGACGGCCTCGTCCGGCATGCTGGAAGGCGCCGATGTTTCTTCTCGTCCGTGGTTCACGAATGGACTTGGAGGAGATTTCGCCGGGGATGTTCATCCGGCCGTTCTTCTGGCGGAGCTGCTGCCACCCATTGGAAACGAGCCTCGCCGCTTTCTCGATATGGCAACGCCTGTAACGGATGAATTCGGGTCGGTCGAAGGGGTGTTGGCCTTCCATATCAATCACCACTGGGTCGAGCAGTATCTGACTGAAACCGCCCATTCCATGGGGCTGGATGTCTATGTGATCGACCGGACAGGGAACATTGTTGCACGAACAGATGGCCTATCCGAACCGATCGACAAGCTGCAGAGTTTTCGGTCCGCAATGACCGGTGCCCGGCAAACCGGGGTGGAGAAATGGCCGGACGGTGCAACTTACTTCACGACAGTGATCCCGGTGCTCGGCTATGCGGATCTGCCCGCATTCGGCTGGAGCATGATCGCGCGCATCAATAACACTGCGCACCCCATCGGCGAATTTACGAGCCTTTTCATCGTCTACTTCGTGACCCTCGGCATCGTCCTTGCCGCTCTTACGGCCTTGTTCATCCTGATTTTCGTTCGGCCTTTTCGCAAACTTGCAAAAACCGCCAGGGCTGTCATGCGCGGTGAGGACATCTACCCCTATGAAGCAAGGACCACGGCGGAAGCGAGCGTGCTGAGTGCTGCTGTCGCGCGGTTACAAAACAAGATGCAGCCGTAAGATCTTGTGCTGTCAGCGTTGTGGCGCTGACAGTCTTTGCGCAAGGTCGCCAAGCAACGCGCGGTAACGGGTTTTGGTTACGCCAGGGGCTTCTCCCGTTGTGTAGAAGCGGCGTAGCAGGGCTTCATGCTGTTCCGGTTGCGGCTCCAGCAGAAGGCGGGCGCCGTCGTCGTCCGGCATCGTCACGATGGCATTGACGATGCCAACGCCGTCGATTTCGATCCGGACCGGGGTATCGTCGTGTATGGCCGCACCTCGGATCCTGACGGAGTTCTGCGTCAATCCCACGATCCAGACCCGGGTTCTGCCAGTGTCTGAATGAAGAATGGCCCGTTCGGGTTTGTCCTGGAAATGGATCTCGCGCCTGGGAAGCTCCACGCAGACAATCATCGTCACGCCAAGGACAATTAGGTTGTAGAACGTCCAGAACATGATCACGAGCTTGCCATCGCCTGCGTCATTATACGCAAAGTGGTCGGAGATGATGCCGAGCAGCAAGCCGATAATGGTCAGCAGGAAGAACGTGCCGAAGAGGCCAATCAAGCGCCACTGAACGACCACCCGGCTTCTGTCGCCGCCTTTTGCGGTCACCGAGAAGGGATGTCCCTTCGGAAAGAACAGTCCCGTAAAGGCGGCCCTGGTAATCGGCACTGCGCCGAGCAGCTGGCTGATGTCGTTGACGATCGGAACGACCAGGCCTCCGGACACAAAGTTCAAGGTGATCAGGATCCAGAGGTAATAGGTGCCGAAATAGCGCAGCACTTCCTGCAAGGTCGCATCGACGACCATGATGTTGAAGTACCAGTAGAGCAGCGGGTAGACGAGGATTGCGATCCGGAACGGAAAGTTCGTCGTCCAGTAAAGCACGCTGTCGATCACGCTCCATCGGTCGGCAAGCCCCAAGCGATTGTCGGAAAAGGGGCCGAACCGGCTGCGGGCGATCTGCATCATGCCGAGACACCATCTGGCGCGCTGGCTGATGTATTCCTTGAGACCTTCCGGTGCGAGGCCCTCGGAAAGGGCTTCATTCAGGTAGACCGTGTTGTAACCGGCGTCCTTCAGGCAAAGCGTCAGAAGGAAATCCTCTGTAATGCTTTCCGTCGAAAACCATCCGATCTTCTGAAGCGCGTTCCAGCGGATGACGGAAGAAGTTCCGCAACAAAAGGCAATGCCCCAGGCATCACGCGACGGCTGCAGGTAGTCGAAGAAAAAGCGCTGTTCGTCCGGATAGGACCGGCTGAGGCCGAGATTGTGCTGGATCGGATCCGAGTTGAAGAAATGTTGCGGCGTTTGAACCAGTCCAACCTTTTCATCCTTGAGAAGAGCGACCGTTCTTTTCAGAAAATTGCTGTGTGGAACGAAGTCTGCATCGAGGACGGCAATGTAACTGGGCGCTGTATCTTCTTCGGCCATTTGGCGAAGCGCATGGTTCATGTTGCCTGCCTTGGCCCCTGTGTTTTCAGGCCGGCTGACGTAGGTAACCCCTTGCGCAACACAATAGTCCTTCAGCCAGTCACGCCTGCTGTCATCAAGCACATGGACGCTGAAATCCGGATAATCGAGGGCAAGTGCTCCAACGATCGTCCGTTCCAGAACGTCCCGCTCTTCGTTGTAGGTGGGAATGAGAACGGCCACCTTTGGAGCGGGCTCCGGTTCCCACCAGTCTTGCTGCCGGTCTGCCTCCTGCTTGCGGTCGCGGTGCCTCGACAGGATAAGAAATGCACTGAGCGAGGACAGGCACGCTGCGCATTCGATCGCGAAGAAGGACCAGCTTGCGAGGCAGTCGAAGGTCAGGTCCAGCGGTGCGAGCGTGTAGGCGGCGCGCCAATACAGATATCGCGCTGTCAGCACGGCGCAGACTGCAAAGAGCAGGGCCCTGTGCCAGGTTTTTTCCCGGGACAGAAGCAAAGGAACAAGCATTCCAAGCGCCAGCACAAGGTTGAGCTGCACGATGCTGGAAACGGTGTCGCTTAGGTAAAGGACCGGGAACATCTCAGAGCCAGAGGGTGCGCAGGAAATCGAGAGGTCTTGCTTCGAAGAAAACCCGGCCCGTCCTTCCGATCGCACAGGCGAGTGCCGGATCTTCGCGGATTGCGGGTACGACAAGCGTCACGTCGAAGCGCTGCAGGTGTCTTTCGCTGGGCGCAACGGCAAGGTTTCGGTAAATCGTCTCTGCCCCGGAACCTGCCAGACGCGTGATTGTACCCTCCAGAACCTTCTGGTCGTTGCTCACGCGAAACTTGGCAAGGTCTCCGATCTTGAGGCGGTTATAGACGGATTCAGCGACACTCAAGGTGATGATCGTGGAGGTGCAATTCACAAGGCGCATCAATGGTTCGCCTCGTTCAACCGTCTCGCCGTTTGCCGTCAGCACTTCCCAAACGGTTCCGTCGACGTTCGAAATGAGTTTCGAGGAGGCCAGCCGGTTCACTCTCAGCCGCTCGACATTGATGCGATTGTCCAAGGCCTTTGCCTTTTCCATTTCCGCATTGAGCAAGGCCTGGTTTTCGGACTGGTCCAGTGTCAGTTCCGAAATGCGTTGTTCGGAGTAGGGAGCATCATTGTAACCATCGCCCAGAAACGTTCCGTCTTGAGCCGCCTGCAGTTCGATCTCGACAACGGCCGCCCGTTGGCGTGCACTTTCCAGATCCTGCGCTGCAACCCTTTGCGTCGCTCTGATCCGCTCGAAGGAGGCTGAAGCCTCCAGGCCGCGATCTGTCAGCTGTTTAGAGCGCTGGAAAGCTGCCTCCGCCTCATCCCCCCTGGCTTCGGCGGCACCGATTTCGAAGGTCAAGGCACGCAGCTCCGCTTGAAGCTGCAGGATCCGCTGCTGCTGATAGCGCTCCGATCTCGCCTGCAAATCACTGACGGACTGTTCAATCGCGGCTATCACGGTCGACAGCCGGTCAACCTCGGCTGTCGCAAACGCCTTTTCGCGGATCATGTCGTTGAGGTAGATGTTGTCGACAAGGGGATCATCGATCGACCCCAGTTGTTCACCCTCTGCTACAGACGATCCGAGCAGCCGGTGCTCCAGCGTCAGTTGTCCGGCTGTCGGCGCCCGTACCGTTGTGAGCCTTGCATTGATAACCGCATCTGCGCTGGTGCCTGACAACTGCTCCCCTGCAATCACAAACCCCGCGGCGACGATGACCAGGCCTGCAAGCAACAATCTCAGAATCCGCATCTGACCTCTCAAATGAGTCTGTCGAGAATGAATGCCCCCAGCGCAAACTCCCGCATCGCGTGAAGCGTGTAAAGGGAGCTTCTTTGCATTAGTTAATATCCCGGGCCTGTGGAAAGAATACCAATCTATTCAAGCGACAAGGAGGCTTCGGCGAATTCGATCAAAGGTTGTAGAGGGAGGGAAATCGAAGCATTCCTGCATCCCGTGGCGCATGAGCGAGGCACGTCCTGATCCCGAAGGACAGTTTTGCAGATCCTTCAAGCCGACCTGACTTCACAGGTTTTCTGGCAATTGCAGCGGTTTAAGACGCAAGGCAATTCAAGCGTCAATTCATTGAGTATCGACTTCTTGTAATCAGCCCGCCCGTGCGGCGTTCCAATCCGCAAGGTGCCGCAGGATTGGCACCAGGGCGAGGCCATCGCGTGTCAATGAATAACCGGTTGCAACATGTGCCGATCGGGACACCAACCCATCTTTTTCAAGTTCGCGCATTGCTCGAACGAGCACTCGACGGCTTGCAAATTCTAGGCGGCGCTGAATGTCCGGTAGGCCGCTATCCTTCTCGGACAGCACAATCAGGATCGACGCTTTCCACTGTCCGCTCACGGTCTGGAGGCCGGCTGCAAGATCACACCATCCGTGGAGGTTCCCTCGGTTTCGCTCCTGGATCGTCGACCAGGTCCGGCGGGCTGTGTCAAAATTGTCAGACTGGTCCATGCGCGGGAAACTCCGATAGGTGTCTCCCGGAACATGGAGACCACGCGATGTCAGTACAAGTTTTCACCGGATTTCATCACTCTGCGATCCGCTCCCCGGACCTTCAGCGTTCCGTTTCCTTTTATGAGGAAATCGGTTTCCACCAGGTGCACGACTGGAGACTGCCGAGCTATGGCATCGATCGCGCGATAATGATGCAGGCACCCGACAGGAAAAGCTGGATCGAATTGTTCGACCTGAGGGCCGAGATCCCGATGCAAGGTGTTGGTGCGCAGCAGGGGCAAAAGGTTTCGACAGGTGCGCTCGCACACCTCTGCTTGAGCGTGACGGATCTTGATCAGGCTTGCGTGCGGATTGTCGAAGCCGGTGCAAGGCATCTGCACGGCCCGGAAGCACTGACACTAGGCCAACCCGAAGTGCGGGTTCGCAACGCAATCTTTGAAGGGCCGGCCGGCGAGATCATCGAACTCTTGCAGCCGGTCCGCTTCCCTGGCGACCAGCCGGCCTAGGGAAAATCAGAAATTTCAACGACAGCATTTTGCCCCACGCGTGTGGACAGCGGGTCCGCCGCAGTTGACCCCCATGATGGTTCCGGCAATCCTTCATCCTGACGCGGGGATTTTCGCTGCGGTGAGGGGGAGATGTGCATGAGCCGGGAACGCATCACGGAAACAATCGCCTGGCAGTCGGCCGATCCGCATCTGACCGGCAATTTTGCGCCAATCGGCAGCGAGATCGATGCGGAGGGACTGGAAGTGATCTCCGGGCGCATTCCAGAAGATCTGCTGGGAACATATATCCGCAACGGCCCCAACCCTCGCTATGAGCCCGTCTCCTACAATTATCCGCTGGAAGGCGACGGCATGTTGCACGCGATCCGCTTTGAAGGCGGAAAGGCGAGCTACCGCAATCGCTATGTGCGCACCCGCGGTTTCGAGATCGAGCATCAGGCAGGTCACGCGGTCTTCGGCGGCGTGATGACGCCGCGCCCTGTTGATCCTGCCTTGCTGGGGCCGGAGGACGATCCGGACAATCCTTTCAAGGCGTCCGCCTTCATTGGCGTGATGCAGCACGGCGGCCAGTTGCTCGCCCTTGGCGAGTGCGAACCGGCCTGGGAGATCGGCCCGGATCTGGAAACGCGCGGCCCCTGGACGGCAGGCACCAATGCGCCGATCCTGATGGGGGCACACAACAGGGTTCATCCGGTTACCGGCGATCTCTATGCCCTCAGTTACGACTTCGCCTCGCCCACGGTCACGCTTCATCACGTTGGCCGCGACGGCAAGCTGCGCCGAAGCTTCGATATCACCCTGGCAGCGCCGAGCATGATCCACGACTTCGTGCTGACCGAGCGCCACCTGGTGCTGCTGATCGGCCCGCTGGTTTTCGACATGGAAGCGATGATGTCCGGCGGATCCATGCTGCAATGGAAGCCGGAGATGGGAACGCGCATTGCCGTGCAGCCGCTGGATAGCGGTGCTGTGACCTGGTACGAGGCCGAGCCGTTTTTCGTCTTCCACTTTGCCAACGGTTTCGAGCGCGGCAGCGACATCGTCATCGACTATGTGCGTCACCAGAAACTCTATCTTGGGTATGGCGAACCCAACACCCAGCCGCCGACACTTCAGCGCCTGTTGCTGGACACGGGAACGGGCCGGGTGCGTGAGCAGGCCTGGTTCGACAAGGTGGCGGAGTTCCCGAGGATCGATGACCGCAGGAATGCGCTTGCGGCACGCTATGTCTATTCCCCGACCCTGACCGACACGTTGACCGGTGGAAACGGCGCATCGGCGACATTCAACTGCCTGTTGCGGATCGATACGGAAACCGGGGATGTCAGCGCTCATGACTTCGGCAACCGCATCGCCGGTGAAGCTGTGTTCATTCCGCGTGGTGAGGCCGAAACCGCCGGCTGGCTGGCAACATATCTCTATGATCCCGAAACGCAGACGAGCGAATTCGTGCTCCTGGACGCTGAAGGGGTCGGCGATGAACCGGTCGTCCGACTGCGTCTGCCGCAACGGGTGCCGCAGGGCCTGCACGGAACCTGGGTCCCGGGCTAGGAGCGCGCGTCGAGGCCCGTTAATCCCGCCCCTTGTCCCAGGCCTTGAGCTGGTCTACGGCCTGTTTGGGGCCAAGGGTCAGGCGGTAGAAGTCGAAAAGACCCGGACGCACCGAGGCGAAAAAGTAATTGAAGTGAAGCGCAAAGAAGCGAAAGCGCAGGTAGCGGAACCTCTTTGCGGTCATTCGGTCCGGAATGCACACGCTGTACCGTCTGGGTTCCGGCAACGTCTCGCCCGATTTGTTCTGGTGCGCATAACGCGCCACGGGCGTGGTGCGGCCACCGCAGAGCGGGTCATGCGGACCGTAAAGATCCGTCCAGTCGACACCGGACCGTGCCACCGCCGTCATGGCATCGCCAAAGCCGTCTTGCGCCCCGAACCCGCCGAGGCAATCGAACGCCGGTCCCATCGTGACAAAAGAGAAGCCGCCTGGGCGCCGTACGATGTCCGGCTGCCGGCGCAGGACAGCTGCAAGAATGTAGATCGCCACGAACGTGCCGCAGCTGTGCGACACGAACACCAGGTCGGTATCTTCGTCCGCTTCCGCGGCCGCGGCAACGATGAGGTCGGCGCTTTCTTCGATACGGGCGAGCATTTCGGGGTGGTTGTTCCGGGCAAGCCGGGCCATGAAGTGCCAACTGTTGACCAGGTACCGGAAGTAGGACTTGGGTTCCAGCCAGGTCATGAGGAGGTAAACCGCGAGCATCCACGCCGCGCTGCCTCCCAGCAACACGGACCAGGCGATTTCTTCGGCATGGCCTTGGCGTACCGCCGCGCCCACATTGCGCAGAATGACCGGTGCCAGAAGAATGGGTGGCAGCAGGCTGGCCAGGAAATAGAGAAGCAGTCCTACGGGGGGATAAAGACAGAAGACCCCATGCGCCCAGTTGCTTTTCAGTGCAGCCCGATATCCGCCCGCTTGGGCGATCATCATGAAGGACCGGATGGCATCCGCAATCGTGCGCGGCCAGGAGCGCCGAAAATCGGCCTTGATGACGTCCCGCCAGCCAAGCTGCACAAACGTTGTCTCGACACGGCTGTCCGGCCAGTCGACATGCCCGCTCCAACTGGTCGTGGTGCCGCCAGGATCAAGACCTTCGCTGAGCTGGGAAAGGGCACCGTTCACCTTCCGAATCTTCAGGAAGGTGTCGAACTCCTTGCGGAGCAACGGGAAGCAGTAACGGGCCGGACGCAAATCATAGCCAGGAAAATAGATCACCAGTCGGTTCAGGCGGTTCTTTATTTTTCTCTCCTGACAATACTGCTCGTTTAGCCGGTCTTTGCGAGCCGGCTATTATTCTTGTTCGGACAGGCTCCATCGACTTCCCCAGCCTGCGGGTCCAGCATGCACCAAACGACATGGAGGCGGCACCTGGCAAGGTCTGTTCCCCTCTTTGCCCACTGGACTTTCGTTTCGCCGTCACTATGCTGCACCTGCGAAAAGAAACCCCGGGCGGGAAACGGGGTCGCGGGAGGATGAAACAGATGATCATCTGCCGGACGAAGGCGGAGATGCGCGAAGCCGTGCGAGGCTGGAAACGCGCGGGTGAAACCGTCGGGGTGGTGCCGACAATGGGCTATTTGCATGAGGGCCATCTCGGCCTTGTGCGCATGGCGCGGCAAAAGGCAGACCGCGTGGTTGCCACCATTTTCGTCAACCCCACCCAGTTTGGCGCCAATGAGGATCTGTCGACCTATCCGCGTGATGAAGCGCGTGATCTGGCGCTTCTGGAGGCGGAAGGCACCGACGCCGTGTTTCTGCCGAGCGTTGAGGAAATGTACGGCGCTGGCGGAGATACCTACGTCGAGGTTCCGGGCCTCTCCGCCATTTTGCAGGGCGCTCTCAGGCCCGGTCATTTCCGGGGTGTCTCTACGGTCGTTACCAAGCTCTTCAACATTGTCACGCCGGATTTCGCTGTCTTCGGCGAGAAGGATTATCAGCAGCTCACCTTGATCCGGCAGATGGTTCGCGATCTCGATATGCCGCTGGAAATCGTGCCGCACAAGACGGTGCGTGAGGCAGACGGGCTCGCGATGTCGTCACGCAACGTTCGCCTGACTGCGGCGCACCGGGCCGCGGCTGTCCAGCTCAGCCGGTCGCTCAGCGCTGCGGAAGAACTCGCGAAATCGGCCCCGGCAATTTCGGCTCTGGAGGCTGCTGTCCGAAAAAGCCTTGCCGAAGCGCCCTCGGGAAAGGTGGAAAGCGTCGACATTCGCGATGCGGAAACCCTTGAAGAGCTTTCCGGCATGCTTGACCGCCCGGCCGTGGTGCTGCTGGCCGTGCGCTTCGGCACTGTTCTCCTGATCGACCAGCGGGTGATTGCACCCGCCACCTGATAATCCGTCTCAAGCCCCTTATCGAAAGGACGCCGCATGAGCACCCAGAAATCCGTTCGCCGCATCACGGCCCCGCAGATCACCCGCCGCAAGGGCGGAGACCCCATCGTCTCGCTGACCTCCTATCACGCGCATACGGCGGCCATCGTCGACAAATACGCTGATTTCATCCTGGTGGGTGACAGCCTCGGCATGGTCATGCACGGCATGGAATCCACCGTCGGTGTCTCGCTGGAACTGATGATCATGCACGGCAAGGCCGTGGTACGCGGCACCAGCCGGGCGCTGGTGGTGGTCGACATGCCCTTCGGCACCTATGAGGAAAGCCCTTCGGTCGCCTTCCGCAACGCTGCCCGCGTGATGAAGGAAACCCAGTGCGGGGCCGTAAAGCTTGAAGGTGGCGCCCGCATGGCCGAAACCATCCGCTTCCTGAGCGAGCGAGGCATTCCGGTGATGGCCCACATCGGCCTGACACCGCAATCGGTCAACGTCATGGGCGGTTTCAAGACACAAGGGCGCGACGAGGACAGCTGGGCCAGCCACGAAGAAGACGCAAGAGCCGTTGCCGAGGCCGGTGCTTTCGCGCTGGTTCTGGAAGGCATGGTCGAGCCGCTGGCGGCGAGGATCACCAAACAGATCGCGATACCGACCATCGGCATCGGAGCGTCCGCGGAGTGCGACGGTCAGATCCTGGTGCTGGAGGACATGCTCGGCCTTAATCCGACGCCGCCGAAATTCGTCAAGGTCTATGGCAATCTTGGCGGCCAGATCGAGGCAGCGGTGAAAGCCTATTCGGAAGAGGTCAAGGACCGCAGCTTCCCCGGTGAGAGCGAGGTTTACCGGTAGAGGCCAGTTTCTCACCTCTCGGTTGGTCATCCCGGACGCAGTGAAACGGAGATCCGGGATCGGTGCGCCCGTGCTTTGCCTTTTGAACGCGTGCCCGCGTCGTTCTCCGGTGGCTCTCCGATCCCGGCTCGCGCTGCGCTTGGCCGGGATGACGACGGAAAGGTTGGTTTTCCGGCGCTAACCGATGGAATGAAATTAACGCCCGATTTCCGGCTGCAATGAATTCTCGCCAGGCGTAAGGTCGGGTCATGCTTATGACCCGACCCAGTTTCGACACGCTCTACGAAGCGCTTCTGAACCGTGATCCCTCGTACGACGGACGCGTTTTTGTCTGTGTAGCTTCTACCGGAATTTTCTGCCGGCTGACCTGTCCGGCGCGCAAGCCGAAGCGGGAGAACTGCACCTTCCATGACACCGTGTCCGAATGTTTTGACGCCGGCTTCCGCCCTTGCAAGCGCTGCCGTCCGACCACGCCGGAGGCCACTGCCGACCCGGTGGTGAAGCCGTTGATCGAGGCACTGGAAAAGCGTCCATCCTACCGCTGGGGCGAACCGGATCTCGTGCGCATGGGGTTCGACCCTTCAACGGTGCGCCGGGCCTTCAAGCGGCATTTCGGCATGACCTTTCTGGAAATGGCACGCCAGCGGCGCCTGCAGGAAGGGTTCTCGACACTTGCCGACGGCGGCAAGGTGATCGATGCGCAGATCACCGCCGGGTTCGACTCGCCGAGCGCGTTTCGCGAAGCCTTCGCCAGGATTCTTGGCCAGTCTCCCGGGGTCTTTTCCGCCAAGCCCCTGCTTTTCGCCGACTGGGTGGCATCGCCGCTCGGTCCGCTGATTGCCGTCACCGACAGGACCCAGTTGCATCTGTTGGAATTTCTCGACCGAAAGGCCTTTCCGACAGAATTCAGGAAGCTGCAGACCTACGCCAAGGGTGAGATCGGCTTTGGGCGAACGGAGGTCACCGACCAGATCCAGGGAGAACTCGATCGTTTCTTTGCCGGAACCGGCGGTCAATTCCAGACAAGGCTTGCTCTACACGGTTCTGCCTTCACGCGGGATGTCTGGCGCGAACTGCTGACCATTCCGCCTGGCGAGACACGCAGCTATTCCGAACTGGCAAGGGCGCTGGGGAGGCCGGAAGCCGTGCGGGCGGTTGCCCGGGCCAATGGCGCCAACCAACTGGCTCTCGTCGTGCCGTGCCACCGGGTCATCGGCGCGGACGGCTCCCTCACCGGGTATGGTGGGGGGCTCTGGCGCAAGCAACGCCTGATCGAACTGGAGCAGAGCTACCGGCAGACCCCTGCTGCTTGACGGTGCTTGCCTTGCCCTCGTTTTGGTTCGGCGTGTTAGCGATCGAAGCGGACTGGCACCTGCATGTTCATGCGCGCAACACGAATATCACCCGGAAACTTGGGCATGGGCGAAGCCCTGCGCACCATGTCGAGCGCGGCCTGGTCCAGCACCGGGTGCCCGGAGGACCGGGTCACGCGAATGCCGGAAACAGCGCCGTTGGATGAAATCGTGAAGCCGACACTCACCGTTCCCTCCAGTCTCTGACGTTTCGCTTCACGGGGATAACGTTTTGCGCGGCGCAGTTTGGCCACCACCTTGCCCTGATAATTGGACGTTGCTTTGGTGCCGCCATCCTTGGTGCGGGCATCCGCCCGGCCATTGGTGTTGGATTTCGCGCTCTGGCTGGTGACGCGTTCACCACCCTTTCGGGCGCTGGTTTCCGCACCCTTCCTCTGCGCTTTCACAACCTTCTTGGGTTTTTCCCGCTTTTCGGTCTTGGGGGCTTCCGCATTTCGCACTGGCGGCTTGGGCTTGCGGTTCGGTGTCTGCGTGACCTCGGCCAGCGGATCGGCAACTGGCTGTTGCACTTCGGTTTGCGGGTCCACCGGCTGAACTGTCTCAACCGGTGCGGCTGGCTCCATCCGTGCAACTTCGACAGGTTTTTGCTCCGGTGCCGGCTCGACTGGGTCGACCGGCTTGACCGGTTCCGGTGTGACACTGCCCTGCAACGTTTCGGACACCGTCGCCACCTCCGGCGTTGTCGCCGGCGCTTTCACCGGTGCCAATGAAGTAACGCCTGCGACCATCGGAACGGACGGAACAGGTTCTGAAGCTGGCGTGTCAGGCACTGCCTCGGCAACGGCCGGGCTTGGCTGGACCTCTACCGGTTTTACCGGTGTGCCGGACCGCACCTCGGGCTTTGCGGTGTCCACCTGTACTTCTTCGATTGGCTCTACGTCCGGCTTCACGTCCTCGACAGGCTGAGGATCGGCTACGGCATCCACTTGTGCTCCGGCTACAAGATCCTCGATGGACCCGATCACCGAAACGCTGCCGCCTTCAGAAGCTGCAATGGAGATCTCATTCGGATCTTTCGCGAAAAAGGCGGCGCCGGTGCCGTGCAGCACCAGAGAAAGGATGGCCCCGGCAGCCAGGAAACGCGCGAAACTCACTTCGAGCCTCTTCTTGTTATGAGCACGATGTCGGTGCGTCCGGCATCCTTCAGCTCGCGCAACACCTTTTCCAGGGCGTCCGCCTTCAGCGTGCCGTCCGCAGCCACCTTGATCGGGCCGTCTGTACCGCCTGGCTCTTCTTGCTGCGCAAGCCAGTCGGCAACGCCGACTTCGGCCTCTCCGGCAAAGGTGCGGCCTTGCGGGTCAACAATGAGTGCGCCGGTGGACCGGATGGTCTCGTCTTCCAGTATGTTCAGCGGCGGTTCGATTTTCCTGGCATCGTCCCGGGCAACCGACCCTGCAAACAGGAAGAAGATCAGCATCAGGAAAACGACGTTGATCAGCGGAATGGTGTTTTCCGGCGGTTCGCGGCGCTGTGGGGATTTCATGCGCATGAGGTCACCTATTGTCCCGTCACCAGAACGCTCTTCAGCCCGCTTCTGCGAACCTCGGACATGACATCAACCACGTCCTGGACGTTTGCATCCGGGCCGGACCAGATCGCGACGACACTGTTTTCCTTGAGCGCGGAAAACAGTTCCGCCATGTCCGCCTTCATCAGGGGGCGGCCATTCAGGTCCAGCTTTTCCGAGGTGTGAATACGCAGGTAGGCGGGCCTTTGCGCCGCGCCGCCACCTTCAGCACCGCTGGAAATGTCCAGCGACTGGTACCGTGTGAAGCTGGACGCCAGCATGAAGAACAGCAGCAGCAGGAAGATGACGTCGATCAGCGAGGTCAGGCCGACGGGCTTGCGCCGCACTCTTGCTTTAAACTGCATGCCTCGTCTCCGAAGCCTCCAGGGCCACGATCCGGGCCGCACCGCGTTCGGCGATCGCCCCGGTGAAGAACGCCGTGACCAGCGCTTCCATCTCGGATTGCTCCGCCTCGATACGGCTGTCAAACCAGCCGACAATGGCCGACACGGGTATTGCGACCGAAAGACCGACGGCGGTCGTCAGCAAGGCTACCCAGATTCCACCGGCGAGAACGGAAGGGTCCACCGCCGCGCCGGCGCCCTGCATGGCCTGAAAGGCCTCGATCATGCCGAGTACGGTCCCCAGAAGGCCGATCAGCGGTGCTGTCTGCGCGATCATGTCGAGCGGGCGAAGGTATGCCCTCAGCGTGTTGATCCGTTGAATGCAGATCCGCTCGACGTCCTCTTTCAGAATCTCGGTCCTGATGTTGCCGCGAGCGCTGCCCTGCACGAGCTTCAGCATGATGTCGGCAACGACTGATTTTCCACCGGCCGCCATCGTTTTCGCTTCCTGAGGCCGGCCGTCCAGCCAAAGGTCCAGCGCCTTGCGGGCGATACCGAAACGGCCGACACCCAGATACAAGAACTGCAGCAGCTTGGCGGCAATCAGCGCTGCCGCCACCAGGGAAAGGGCAAGCAGGAACAACACCACCGGGCCGCCCTGATCGACGAGGCCGGTCAACGGAGACAGGAAGTGCGGCAGGGCCGCGGTAGGGACATCAGGCATTTTGATCACGCTTGGGTTTTTATCAGAGGATCAGGTCGATTTCCGACCGCGAGTCGATCCGCAGCAGCGGCAGGCAGTCCTGTTGGGCGGTGTCCTGAAGGTCACAGGCGCGCACCTCGTTCACAAGGACGCGAGAGATGCCGGTACAGTCTCCCTTGGCAACGTCATATTGCCGGACACGCGTCTTGCCGGTGGGGAGATCGCCGAAGTCGATCGCCGCATAGCCGGAAACGCCGTCAGACGTGTCGAACATCACCAGGTCGAGGCCAAGGGCGTCTACGGGTGTTGGCAAGGTGTTGCGGATGACGAAGGTCAACCGGCAGGACCCGTTGACCGTCTCCGCATCGTTCAACTGGACGGAGATCGCTTCGCTTGTCTTGGAGGCGGTTTGGGACGCTGCTTGAGACGCCGATTGCGCGTTGGCTGCGGCAGCAAACTGACTGCTCAGCATCAAGGCGAGCGCAACCGCCCGAACCGGCGCCGAAACCAAAGATCTCTTCATCCCTTCGCTCTCCCGTTGCGGCTCGCGGCCTGGCTCCGGAAAAGAACTCCGACCGCGCGCCATTCGAGTTAAAGACTTGTCTCCAGGGCAGCACGTGGGTGGCATCGGCGAAGCCGGATGGGGGTATCAATCCGCGAAAAGGGCTGTCCCGTCGGGACGCACGAAACGCACGATTGGCTTTCAGAACTGCTGGAGATTTTTGAAGGCTGAGGCGGTCTGCGCGATCATCATCAAGACCGTCGCTGCCCTGGCTAATCGATCTTTACACCGAAAGCAGCGGGTGAGGGAACCGGTCCGGATTAAAAAAGTTGAATTTTTAGTTCAGAATTTAAACGGGTCGCAGGCGATGCCGGGACACAGACCGTTTCAGCGCCTGCCAGGCGAGCCCGCAGGCCGCAGACTTGCCGTCCTGAAGTACCTTTCAGAGCACTCGTCAGAAGACTGGCAGATGAAGGTCGGTGGAATGGAAAGCGCTTGTGGGCGCAGTTAAACCCGATGGAAGCACGCAAGCCGCCAGTTCGCTGCTGACCCTTGGCGGATGAGCCGTTGCCAGTCGTCCGTTGCCAGTCATCCGTTGCCATCGATCGCCGAAATGACAGTAAGCAAACCAAGTCTGTCTCTCTCGAGAGAAACGGCATTGCGGGAAGCGTCAATTCTCTTCTCGTTATACCCGAATTGAAAGAGAGTGGATTTACAGGTCACATTTAGAGTTTATCTTGCGGCGAACCAAAAATATTCGCCCAAATGGCTAGCCTTCAATCCGGATCGGTTTCCATTGGGCATATCAGCAAAGGGAGCGGCATGCCTCTGATCAATTACGTAACCCGGGTCCAGTTCGGTTTTGGCGAGCTTGCCACGTTGAAGGAGGAACTGGCGCTCGCCGGAATTTCTCGCCCGCTCGTAGTGACGGACAAGGGCGTGCGCGGGCTCGGATTTCTCGACAAGATTGAAGCCGTCCTCGGCAAGGAGCTGGCAGGCGTTTACGACGAGACCCCCGGCAACCCGAATGAGGCGGCCGTTCGTGTCGCGACTGACTTGTTCAAAGAGGTTGAAGCCGACGGAATTATCGCCATTGGTGGCGGATCGGCGATCGATCTTGCAAAGGCGGTTGCCATCCTCGCCGCACATGGTGGCGCCCTGAAGACCTATGCGGTCATCGAGGGGGGCCTGCAAAAAATCACGGCCAAAACCTGGCCGACCATCGCCATTCCGACAACGTCAGGCACCGGTAGCGAAGTTGGACGCGGGGCGATTGTGATACTGGATGATGGCCGAAAAGTCGGCTTGCTGTCTCCATTCCTTGTTCCGAAAGCCGCGATTGTCGATCCGGAATTGACCATGACGCAGCCGCCCGTTTTGACTGCAGCCACTGGAATGGACGCGATCTCGCACTGCATCGAGACCTATCTTGCCCCGCCCTTCAATCCGCCGGCAGACGGCATCGCACTTGAAGGACTGCGCCGCGCCTGGGCGAATATCCGCAAGGCGACGGAAACACCGGATGACAAGAACGCCCGCGCCAACATGGCAATCGCCGCAACCATGGGCGCGATGGCCTTCCAAAAAGGGCTGGGCTGTGTGCACAGCCTCAGTCATGCGCTCGGCGGGCTCAATCCGAAACTGCACCACGGGACCTTGAACGCGGTGTTCATGCCTGCGGTTCTGGAATTCAACAAGGCGGCCCCGACATCCGTCAGCGAGAACAAGTATGCCCGGTTGGCCGATGCCATGGGGCTGGCTACCGGAACGGATATCGGCGCGGCAATCAAGGAGATGACGGCGGCCATCGGGTTGCCCGTCAGCCTGTCGGAGCTGGGTGTTTCCGAAGATCTCTTCGACCGCATCATTCAGGGGGCGTTGGCCGACCACAGCCACAAGACCAACCCCATTGACGCAACCGCCGACGACTATCTCAGGATGCTGCAAGCCTCTTACTAACAGCGGGTGTTGGGACCGTCTCTGAAACTCCCTTGAGCGCTCTCCGGACCACAGCACCGCCCAGAATCGCCCAGAAACGCGGTGTCGGTATTTATGGAAGCTGGTGGTCCGGAATGCGTCCCCATTTTGGTCGTTCGTCGGCTTTCCGTTTGCTCCCAAAAGCCATCATTCATCGCATACGGATTGACCGTTCATTTCGCGTCGGGTGAAGGTGCTATGGGTAGGACCTTCTAAACCTTACCAGGTGCGCTATTTTCAAAGGCAGGGAGTTACCGACAATGCGCGGATCACATATATTGGTCTGAAGCATGAGCGACCAGAAAGAGACCGGAGACTGATGTGTCACCAAGTAAGGGCCGCGTTGAAAGACTGATTGACAGGATAGGCGCTGAATTTCAGTCTCATCTCATCGACTTGCGGAACACCTCCACAGTCTTTGATATTCAAGACGGCGCCGTTCAAAAGATGATCTCACGCGAAGCGCCATTTGGTGTCATTGGGATCAAGATCCTGGTGCGCAATCCCGGAGACGTAAATCGTCTTTTTGAGCACCAATGGAATTTCAGTATTGGGATCACCGGATGTGAATTCACGCTTTTGGACGTCGATTACCAGAACGACGTTTTGGTTGGTGATGCGAATTCAGCCGAATTCGTTGGGCACGAACACATTGCCTACAAGTCGGTTGAACACATGATTGCCTTTCATGGCGATGAGTTCGGCATAGGAAAGGTCTTCATCGAAAAAATTGGCACTTTCTGCCCCAGCCTGCTTGAAAAGCCACCATTGTTTTTTCGAATGCCGCGCAGGGCAGCACCCGCCTACAGATACACAGAAGCACCCCAGGCCATTCGCGAGGAGGTGGGCCTATCGCTTGATGGCGGCATGCTTCTGATTGAGGCGATGATCAAAGAACATGGGATTGCCCCTTATACGATCCTTCTGTCCTTCCATTCTGACGAAAACTTCTGGCTGGTTGACCTCCCAGAAACGCTTGTCGACCGGTACCAGCACGGCCTCATTGATCCGAGCCTTGGTGAACACCATTCAAATCTTGAGGTTGGGGTATCCATTACAGCGGAAGCCCTGAGGAACAGGGTTCGGCAGAAGCCAAACAGCGCTGAGCGTGATAATGGCGTCTTTTTCTCCATGTCCGGAAGCGGTTCTGCGTCAGGTTATTTGAGCGGACTGAATTGACTTTCCGTTGGCTGGGGTCATCTCTGTTGCAGTGAGAAGGCGCGCAATTCCCGACAACCTATTCTCTGACACGATCCGGACCTTGGCTGCGTGGCGCACCAATGTCCGCTTCGCTTATCGCTGCGGCCATTACCCGACGGTCCGCTGCCGTTCATCGGTGGAACTGCATGCTGCGCGCCGGCCCGCCACACCACCCATCCACTGCTGCGTTATCTACCTCACTTCCAAGGCCCACTTAGGGGACTTGGCTGCCATCTACATTGTCGCGGGCAACGTCTGCTTTCTCACTTCGACGAGGCTTGCTGGAACACCTCGTACTGCGCGTCGAATGCTCGCTTGTAGGCGGGTCGCTCTGCCGCACGCGCGATGTAATCCATAAAGATTGGATACTCTTCCAGTATGCCCGATCCCTCTAACCTGCGGATCGCGTGAACCATAAGGATATCGGCTGCGCTGAAAGGTCCGGCCAACCAGGTCGGCTCTCCCAAGGCGGCGGCGAGTTGATCCAGCCGTGTTCGGATGCGGTCATCGACCATGGCGAACCGTTCCGCTTGCCAACTCTTATCGGCCTCGAAATACTTGACGTAGTCGCGCTCGATGATCGGAGGCTCAACCGTGTTCAGGGCAGCGAACATCCAGCTTATCGCCCGTGCGCGTCCTGCTCCATCGCCGGGCAGCAGGCCAGCGTGACGCTCCGCGATGTGGAACACGATGGCCCCAGATTCGAACAAAGCCACGTCACCGTCTTCATAGGTTGGTATCTGACCGAAGGGCTGGAGGGCGAGGTGCGCTGGCTGCTTCAATTCTTTGAAAGTCACCAGTCGCACATCATAGGACTGGCCGGCTTCCTCAAGCGCCCAACGGACACGCATATCACGCGCAAGGCCGACACCTTTGTCGGGAGATGATTTGAATGCGGTGATGGTGGGCACGGGTTCTCCAACGCGAATTTTGGATGGGTGCGTTTAAGAAAAGTCTCTTACAAAGCTGACTTTGCTGCAAAATGCAGCATTGGTCAAAGCGGGCTCCAGGCAGCCTTTCGCCGTCGTGACGCGCCTATCCCTACCTCGTGGTGCTGGTCGACACAAACGGCCGAATCCGGACATTCACCTTCGATTGGTTCAATGGCGGCTTCGCGGCCCCACATAGGTCGTTTAGTTCCGTATGCAAGTTTCCCTGAAGCAGACATAGGCAGCGCAACTCCTGTCGGGAATTGATTTGAATTCCAGCAGCTAACATTCGATGTCTTTTAAGAGGTAAGCCACTTAGGAAGTGTTGTACCTCGAACCATTGAACAATACGCCGTTCGTGTATTTGAGGCCGCTGTCACAAGCGACTGTAACGACGGTCGCGGTCGGTCCGAGTTCTTTGGCGAGCTCGATTGCTGCCAGCACGTTTATTCCAGTCGACGTTCTCTTCGCTCGCCAGACGCTGACATACAACGCGGGCCTGGCCTCCGGCACGCTGCGTGCGTCTTGGTTGCCACCTACGCCTCAGGCGATAAGCAGCGATGCTTCAGGTTGCAGCGGAAATAGCGAGGCATGAGCATAATTTGGACAGATTGTGGAATGACCGGGCCTGCCATGGCCAGAATGATGGGTTGAGCGATAGGCCAACCTTAAAAACAAAAAATTTCAATGTCTTGGAAAGAGAAATGGCGGACAGAGAGGGATTCGAACCCTCGATACGGTTGCCCGTATACACGCGTTCCAGGCGTGCGCCTTCAACCACTCGGCCACCTGTCCGTCGCAAGCGTCACCCGCTTGAGTGGGGCGCAATATACCCATGGCGCGATCAAGTGCAAGCACTTGAACAAGTTTTTTTTTCGGTGCCTCGCCGCTGTGGATTGTCGAGGGGTTGCGGGGCTCGGGCGAGCTGCAAAAAACGGCTGTAACGTGCCATGCAGCCGGCAATGCCTGGGCCGAAAAAATCTTTCCTGTCGTGGCAGTACCAAGGCGGTTTGTCTGCGGCTGGAGGCTGGCCGGGCGCATGTGTGGCCGCGCAGAATCAGCGTCTGGTGTTTTCGAGGGTCGAGAGACGTCTCGCCGGCAAGATCATGGCACGGCTTAGTCTCTGTGCGGGAAGATAACCTCGCTTGGGGTTCGGCGTTGCGATAGGTCGGGGAAACGAGGCGGCCACAGTGTGACACAGGTCTGAGCAGGCGGCTTTGTGCCTGCGTATTGGGGAAATGCTGCACTGCAACTAACGCGCTACCTGAATTTATTTCGAAGCATTTGAAACGAAAGCACTTGCGAAAGCAGGGAACCAAAGTCACAAGAATGTGTTGAATATCAAATCTTGTTCCTGCGCGGGGTGATATTACCCTAAAGGAATGCTCAACATCCGGCGGCTACTATTTGAAGGCCTGACTGGTGCGAGCGCTCCGTTTAATATTTTGGCAAAGCTGAAAGCAAAGCGATGATCAGTGTTTTGAAGTTTTTATTCCGCATCCTCGGCTACGGCTTTGTCGCCGTCGCCATTATTGCCGGCATTTCCGATGCAAGTTCTTCCATTGCCCTGTCCGAAATCCGCCTGGCCCAGCTTGGCCAGGTCTGGCAGAACCTGTCGCCTGCCTCTCTCGAAATGGCGGAAGCCCACATCGTGGCGTCTTTTGACCCGACGGTCTGGCAGACCCTGAAAGAGACTGTCCTGACCTGGCCGGTCTGGGCGGTCTTCGCTCCGATCGGCCTGGCGCTGCTTTGGCTGGGAGCCAAGCGCCGCAGCCAGCGTGCGCTTTACGCCTGACGCGGCTTCTTGCAGCATCAGACGAGGTGTCGCAAAACGGCAGTTTCCGCTCACACGCGAACACCGTTGCGTGACGGGCCTCTTGGAAAGCGGGCGCAGCTGCGCCACATTAGCTCCTGAAATAAGCCGACTGCTTCCCGGGATCCTCGAGAGGCCATGTCGGCATGTGTGGGAGAAAGCCATGTCGTTCATGACGATGCTGACCAAGAAATTTTCGCTGCCGGCCAAGGACGAGGCCCTGCCGGGGCGTTCCGAGGCGATCCGGCCGGCTGAGCCGCATTTCGTCAACGGGCGACCGCTCGCAGGCCCCTATCCGGACAACATGAAAACCCTTGTGGTCGGAATGGGCTGCTTCTGGGGCGCTGAACGCCTGTTTTGGCAGCTGCCCGGTGTCTATGTCACCGCGGTCGGCTACGCGGGCGGATATACGCCCAACCCGACCTACCATGAAACCTGCACCGGGCGCACGGGCCACACGGAAGTGGTCCTGGTCGTTTATGACCCGGCGGAGATTTCCCTCGGAGATCTTCTGAAGGTCTTCTGGGAAAATCACGATCCGACCCAGGGCATGCGCCAGGGCAATGATACCGGTACCCAGTATCGCTCGGCCGTCTACGTGAGCGAAGGCGACGACCTTGCCGGAGCCGAACAGTCGAGGCAAGCCTATCAGGCCGCCCTGAAGGCCGGTGGCGTGGCAAGCACCATCACGACGGAAATCCGGGAGCTGGATACCTTCTATTTCGCCGAGGATTACCATCAGCAGTATCTGGCCAAGAACCCGGCCGGCTATTGCGGGATCGGCGGCACGGGCATTTCGTGCCCGGTCGGGCTGGGCCAGACCGCCTGACGGCTGTCCGATCGCGAGCTTGGTTCCGGTTGAGTTCAAGACGGGGCAGTGCCAGTGACGGCGCTGCCCCGTCTTTTTGAATTCTTCGGCTCTTGAGGCCGGCAGTGTCTCAGTCGTTTCCTTGCCAGGGTCGCCCATATTGAAAGCCAGCTGTCGCGGGTCAAAAAAGTCAGAATCTATATAAGTACAATTTCGTAGATAGCTTATATCTTTCAATACTCTAGGGAAGTTTCAGGCTTTTTTAAATTTGCGCTGCGAGGATTGACCTGACGCATGGGCGTTTAAGGATCGACTTCGTGAGCCGTTCGGCAAAAATTTTTGCAACCGGATACTTCCTGGCCAGCTGCCTGTTGATGCTCGTCGGCTCGTTGATGCCAGCGCGCGAAGGGCCGGTCGCGGTATTCGCATGGCCCTGGGGTGAAAGCGCGGTCAGTGTCATCGCCAGATCGGGTGGCCCGGTACTGTTCGTCGGGGACAGAAGCTGGGTGGCGCTCACCGAAGCCGGTGAACAACAGTCCATCGCAAATCTTTACCGGTCAGGCGCCGGTTTTGTGGCGTCTTCCTTCATCGCGCAAGCCTGTGCGCGATTGAGCGGTGTCTCCCTGGAGCAGTTGAAATGAACGGTGTGGAAATGTCTCAAGCGGATCAGATGTCGGGTCAGCTTTCCGGTCTGGACCAGTTTCGGCAGAAGTTTGCGCGGATGCTGATCCATTTTATCTGGGTGAATGTCTTCCTGGTCATGGGAACGGCCTGGTGGGTTGGCTATGTTTCGCTCGTGGCGGTTTGCGGGGCAGCCTTGCTCCTGGGCGTTGCGGCCACCGGTACATGGATCAAGTTCGGAGCCGGCGTCGAAACGCGCCTTGCCACCTCCATGTCCCTTGCCGGGCTGGTTGCCCTGTTCGTGGCCGCTCTGGCGACACCGGATGGTCAGATCACCTATCAGCTCGACGCACATATGTATTTCTTCGCCGTTCTGGCGATCCTGGCCAGCTGGGTCGACTGGCGGGCGCTGGTTGCCTATGCAGCCGTCGTCGCCGTGCACCACCTTGTCCTGAATTTTGCCATGCCCTGGGCCGTGTTTCCTGGTGGGGCGGATTTCAGCCGCGTGGTCTTTCATGCGCTTGTCGTGGTTGCGGAAGTCGGTGCACTCTGGTGGATGACCGACAGCCTGGCACGAGCGTTTGCCGCTTCCGACAAGGCACGCGAGGAGGCCGAGGCCGCTCGCGCCCAGGCAATGGTGCTGCAGCACCGGACCGCTGAAAATGACGAAATGGAGCGCGCCAAGCAGAAGGTCATCAACGAACGCATCATGGCGTTTGAAAGTGACATCGCTGCCAAGCTGGACGGTGTCGGCCTGAAGGTGCGCGAAATGCGGGATGCCGCAACCGAGCTGGGCACCGTTGCCGAAAACACCTCGTCGCGTGCAGGCTCCGTATCGGATGCGTCCGAAACGGCGTCCTCAAACGTGCAGATGGTTGCTTCCGCCGCAGAAGAGCTGTCGTCCTCGATCGCGGAGATTTCGCGCCAGGTCGAACAGACCACCGGCATCGTCAACCGGGCGACGGAAAATGCGCAAACCAGCAACAGCAAGGTCGCGGGCCTTGCGAATGCGGCCAATCGGATCGGCGAGGTCGTCACGCTGATCCAGGCGATTGCCGAACAGACCAACCTTCTGGCTCTCAACGCCACCATAGAGGCGGCCCGCGCGGGCGAAGCTGGCAGGGGCTTTGCGGTTGTTGCTGCCGAAGTGAAGGATCTGGCGACACAGACGTCCAAGGCAACGGAAGAAATTGGCGCCCAGATCGCGGCGATCCAGGCGGAAACCAAGGACGCGGTGGAATCCATCGGAGTGATTGCGACGACGATGGACGAGGTCAACAGCTATACGGCCGCCATTGCTGCCGCCGTTGGTGAACAAGGCGCGGCGACCCAGGAAATCTCGCGCAATGTGGCGGAAGCCGCGGACGGCACGGGCCGGGTTGCCAACAACATCGACGGTGTGCGGGAATCTGTCGAACGCACCAGCCACTCGGTCGGCTCCATGGTCGAGGCGGCCGAAACCCTCGATCTGGAGACCCAGGACATGCGCCGGGCAATCACCGCCTTCCTGAAGGATGTCGCGGCCTGAGAGTACGGCCGCAACAGATCGTGATCTTCTGAAACCGGCGGCCAGTCCGCCGGTTTTTTCGTTCTTGGGGTGCTCTCCTGTCCTGCATGCTTGACCTGATGTCGCTTGAATGCCATGAGCCGCCCCTAACGAACCAGCGTAGCGAATGAAAACGTGCCACGCTGGCAGCATTCTTCACCCTTGCGGACACTGACGCCAAACGATGCCTGCATCCTCCTTCGCGCCCGGAACGGTCCTGCTGCTGGACCTGTTGAAGCAGCGGTCTGCGCTGTTGTTTCAGGCGCCGGATGAGGTGATCACTTGCTCCCGGCTTGAGGAGGTTCAGGGCTGCCTCGAACAGCTTGAGGCCGCCCAGACGGACGGGCGCCATGCGGCAGGCTACCTTGCCTATGAACTGGGTTTTGCCTTCGAGGAAAAGCTGCGGCAACGGTTTCATCAAACAGAAGAGCCGTTGCTCTGGTTCGGGCTGTATGGTGCGCCGGCGGAACTGGGTCTGAACGAAGCCAAAGCTATGCTGGAAAGCGTGGCTGGCGACGGCGAGGCTGCCATCGGCAAGCTGGAGTTCGATATGGACAGGGCCGCTTACGATACGGCCTTTGCCCGCGTCCGCGACCATCTGGCGAAGGGCGACATCTATCAGGTCAACCTGACCATGCGCGCACGGTTCCGGCACCAGGGGGCTCCGGAACGGATCTTCCAGACCCTTCTGCGTCGCCAGCCGGTGGAATTTGCCGCTTTCCTGCGTCTTGAAGACCGGACGATCCTGTCTCTCTCGCCGGAACTCTTCCTGGAGCGCCGGGGCACCTGCCTGCGGACTAAACCCATGAAGGGCACCGCGCCCCGAGGGCGTTACGCTTCCGAGGACGCCACGATTGCGCGCACGCTCTCAAGCGATCCCAAGCAGCGGTCCGAAAACACCATGATCGTCGACCTGATGCGCAACGACCTTTCACGCATCGCCGACACTGGCACGGTCAAGGTGACCAAACTGTGCGAGGTGGAGCGCTACCAAAGCCTTCACCAGATGACCTCGACGGTCGAAGCTGAAGTTCCCGATGACGTCGGCTTTGCACGCATCGCCGAACATCTCTTCCCCTGCGGTTCGATCACGGGAGCGCCGAAACTCAGCGCCATGCAGATTGCCCAGGATCTGGAAACCGGCCCGCGTGGCGTCTACACCGGTTCGATCGGCTATCTCGCGCCTGGAGGCGATTTCCGGCTGAATGTCGCCATCCGGACGCTGGTGCTGCGAAACGACGGCAGCGGAGAAGCCGGAAGCGGGTCCGGTGTGATCTTCGACAGTGGCGCGTCTCCCGAATACGACGAATGCGTCTTGAAACTGAGGTTCATGAGTGAAGATACGCCCGGCTTCGATCTGATCGAGACGCTGGCTTATCACCCGGGCGACGGCTATTTGCTTCTGGAACGGCACATGCAGCGCCTGCAGGCCTCAGCGGCCTATTTCGGCTTTCCTTACCGCGAAGAAGACGTGCGTGAGGAGCTTCTGCAGCATGTTCGCACCTTTGCCGGTTCCAGGCGTGTGCGGCTGTTGCTGTCGGCGGATGGCGGCATTTCGGTCACGTCGACGGATCTTCCGCCGGCCGCTCAGGACGCCGTTTTCAATCTGGTGATTGCGCAAGAAACCACTTGGTCAACCGACAGGTTCCTGTTCCACAAGACCACCAACCGGGCCTTCTACGATGACACGCGCCAGCGGTATCAGGCGGAAACCGGTTGCCAGGAGGTGCTGTTCCTGAACGAGAACGGCTATCTCACCGAGGGCAGCTACACCACTCTTTTCTTGAAGCGGAACGGCAGCTTGCTGACGCCTGCGCTTCGTCACGGGCTTCTCCCCGGCACCTTCCGGGCGGGGCTTCTGGAACGTGGTCTGGCAAGCGAGGCAGACCTTACGCTTCAGGATCTGCAAGAGGCCGAGGAAGTCTACGTCGGCAATTCCGTGCGCGGTCTGATACGCGCTCGCCTGCTTTCGGAACAAGCGAGTGGTTCGTGGCACATGGAAGCCGGGCAACACAATGAAGCCACCCGCAAGGCAGGGTGATAACCGGTACGCTAAGAGAGCAGCGCTGACATCTCAGGCATTGTCCCAGGGAATGACTGTCAGCTCCGGCCAGAGGGCCTTCATCCGGGCCGCCTTTTCCACATAGGTTTCCGGGTTCGGCTGTGTGTAATTGGGCACCAGCCGCATGCCGAACAGGTTGGCAAGGCCGAAAGGCGCATGCAACACCATGCGCCCGTCCTCTTCGAGCCGTGCCGCCACCGAATGGGTGCGCGAGGCATAGGTCGTCAGCGAATCCATGGCACAGTCGAGAGGGCGGTATGGCCTGCCGAAACGGCTCTCGTACCACAGGTGGACACGAGCCTGATTTCTCACTTCCAGAAGGCTCGCCAAGTCGGGCAGGGCCTGGTTGACCTTGCCGATAACAGCGTCCTCAGCCTCATAGGATAGATCGGTTCCGTCGAAATAGATGATGTCGAAATCCTTGATGCCGTGCACCAGGGGGCGGTTGGTGAGGACGTTCCAGACAGTCTGGTAGATACCGCCCGACACCAGCCAGGCATCAGGAAGGGCAAGGTTGCGGACGGTGGTCAGGATTTCCATCACATGAGGCACGGTCCTGAGGATCTGCTCAAGACCTGCCAACCGCGTCTCCTCGCTGGCCGCATAGGGATCGCCCAGCCTTGCGTCGCGTACATCCATCTGCAAATCGGCGGTCATTTCCGGATCCTCTTTTCGCGAAGGGGCAACCTATCCGATTCTCAAGGTATCGCGCGCCGTGCATGATGAGGACCATGCATGCGAATGTGTCCTCCGCAGATACGCGCGCTACCGGATGAGGGGCACCGACTTGACATGAAGCAGGTAGGCGCCATCTCCTTCGGAGACGTTTGGTTTTTTCAGGAATTGCCGATGTACCTCTTGCCACGCACACAAATGATCGCCGCACTGGCCGCTTGCGGGGCGGTGCTTGTCACCGCTCTGCCATCCGCGGCCCAATCCGGACGGCCGAATTCCACCGCCATGTCCTGCGGGCAGGTCCAGTCCATGATCAATCAGCGTGGGGCCGTCGTGCTCAGCACCGGGCGCTATACGTTCGACCGGTATGTGGCCAACCGGAGCTACTGCCAGCATGGCGAGGTCACGCGCCGGGACTACATTCCAACGAGGGACAATGCGAAATGCTACGTGCTTCGCTGTATCAATCCCCAACCCTGGCGGTATGACTGAGCCGTATCCGGGGCGGTTGCCCTCCCGGACCTCAACAGGAGACGTCATGTGACCCGACTTTCCAGAAACGCATGTTTCGGCTTCCTGGCGTTTACCTGGCTCGGGGGCACTGCCGCCGTAGAACCGGCCATGGCCCAGGCCGGGCGTCCGGACACGCGTTCAATGACATGTGCCCAGGCTCAGGAACTGGTCAGGAAAAGCGGCAGCATCGTCCTGACGACCGGCCAGTCGACCTTTGACCGCTTCGTTGCAAACGGTAGTTATTGCCGGCCGCAAACGGGGCAGGTCCGTGCGAAATTTGCTCCCACGCGAGACAACCCGCAGTGCTCCGTCGGCTACAGGTGTTTCCAGAACCGGACGCAGCGGTAAACGGGATCCTTCTGCAAAAACAGGATAAAGAGGCACAAGTCTTAACCGCCTTGCAGGCTTTTCTTGCTATTTCATGCGCGGACGGGGCAGCGCTGTGTTGCATTTGGAAACCGTTTCACAAATATGAAATACGGATTACCTACTGCTGGAAATCATAGCCATTTAATACATGACTTCGCCTGAATACTCAGGAAAGGCCTTGCGATGAACGAGAATAATACAAGAAAACAACTGTTAATTGCGAAGTCCGCACTTCAGGCAGGCCTGTTTATGTGTGCGGCTCTTGTCCCTGTGCTGCAGGCGGAAGCGCAAACCCGGCGTCAGCCCGATACCACGCAACTGACCTGTGACCAGACGCAGGACCTGATCAAGAGATTCGGGGGCATCAATCTGAAATCAGGCCCTTACAAGTTCGACCGGTTCGTCGTCGGCCGGAACCAGTGTTTCTCGGGCCAGACGGTGCGCCCGACATTCGTGCCGACCAAGGACAACCCGAAATGTTCCGTCCTTGTCTGTGCAGAGATGGGGCAGGCCCGCCAGTAAAAAGGCCGCGCGATGGTGTTCGCGCAGCCTTTTTTTCCCGTCTTGTGAAACGCCGGCTCAGCCTCTCAGCGTGCCACCGGTTGCCTTCTCGACATTGGCAATGATCTTCTTTGCCACGGCGTCGATTTCCTCGTCCGTAAGGGTCTTCTGACGCGGCTGCAGTGTCACGTCGATGGCGACTGACTTCTGGCCTTCCGGCACACCCTGACCTTCGTAAATGTCGAATAGCGTGACATCGCTGATCAGCGTCTTTTCCGCGCCACGAGCCGCTTTGAGCAATGCCTCGGCCGAAATGTCCTTGCCGACAAGGAACGCGAAGTCGCGTTGAACCGGCATGAGGCCACTGACATTGAGGGCACCCTTGGAACGGCCACCCTTGCCCTTGGGTTCGGGCAGCGCATCAAGGAAGATCTCGAATGCGACCAGCGGTCCTTCGATGTCGAGCAGCTGCAGCGTGCGCGGATGAACTTCACCGAACACCGCCAGAACGTTTTTCGGGCCAAGCTTGAGACAGCCGGACCGGCCCGGGTGGAACGTTGCCGGGGCATCTGCAGACACCATCAGTTTGTCTACCGGTGCGCCAATGGCCGCCAGCGCTGCTTCGGCGTCCGCCTTGGCGTCGAACACGTCGACGGCCTGGGAAACACCCGACCAGTGCCGGCCGGAACCCTGAAGCTTGGCAGACCCGCGGCGCACGCCGGTTGCGACCATCTTCTGGCCTTCCGGAGTATCGTTCTCGAACACCTGACCGACTTCGAACAGGGCGACGTTTCCATAGCCCCGGTCGGCATTGCGCTGTGCCGCCAACAAAAGGCCCGGAAGCAGGCTCGGGCGCATGTCGGACATCTCGCTGGAAATCGGATTGGCCAGCGCAAGCGCAGCGCTGCCGCCACCGAAGAGTTCAGCGTGATCCTTGGCAATGAACGACCAGGTAACCGCTTCATTGAAGCCACGGGCGGCCAGTGCCCGGCGCGCCTTGTTGCGGCGGATCTGTCCGGTGGTCAGCACCTTCTGGCCGACGGTACCGGTGCGCGGCAGTGGTGTGAACGGAACACGCTCCAGACCGATGATGCGCACAACCTCTTCCACGAGGTCGGTCTTGCCTTCAATGTCCGGTCGCCAGCTGGGCGCGGCCACCTTGACCGTGTCACCGGCGCCTGAGATCCAGAATCCGAGCGACTTCAGGGTGACGTTTGCTTCAGCAGGCAGAACATCGACGCCGGACAGGCGCCTGATTTCCGAATAGGGGAAATCGATGATGTTGCTGGTATCCGGCACGGAACCGGCCTGCACCGTTTCGGACGGCTCGCCGCCGCACAGGTCCATGACCATGCGCGTGGCATATTCCAGACCCGGCATCATGTAGTTGGGATCGACACCACGTTCGAAGCGATAGCGTGCGTCCGTATTGACGCCGAGCTTGCGCCCGGTGGCGGCAATGTCGTCCTCGTCCCAAAGGGCGGATTCGATCAGCACGTTGACAGTCTCTTCCGTGCAGCCGGAAGGCTCGCCACCCAGGATGCCACCGAGACTTTCAACGCCGTTGTCGTCGGAAATGACGCAGATCGTGTCATCGAGCTCGTAGCTCTTGCCGTTGAGGCCGTCGATCTTCTCGCCCTGCTTGCCGCGGCGGACAACCAGATTTCCGTGAACCTTGTCGGCGTCGAACACGTGCAGCGGCCGGCCCTGATCGAAGGTGATGTAGTTGGTCATATCGACGAGGGCGTTGATCGGGCGCAAGCCGATGGCGGTCAGGCGGTCTTGCAGCCATTTCGGCGAGGGACCGTTCTTCACACCCTTGACCAGGCGCAGGCCGAAGGCCTTGCACATCGGCTTGGTGTCGCCGAAATCGAGCGTCACGTTGACCGGGCAGGGGAAACTGCCGCGAACCTGTTCGTTGCTGCGTTCCTTCAGCTTGCCGAGGCCGGCTGCGGCAAGATCACGAGCAATGCCATATACGCCGGTACAGTCCGGGCGGTTCGGCGTCAGGCCGATTTCGATGACCGGCTCATCCAGGCCGGCCCATTCGGCATAGGCCATGCCGACCGGCGCATCCGCCGGCAGGTCAATGATGCCGTCATGTTCGTTGGAAAGTTCCAGCTCGCGCTCCGAGCACATCATGCCGAAGCTTTCCACGTCGCGGATCTTGCCGACGGAAAGCGTGACATCAAGGCCGGGAACATAGTCGCCCGGCTTGCCGAGCACGCCGACAAGGCCGGCGCGGGCATTCGGCGCACCGCACACAACCTGCACCGGGTCGCCCTCGCCGGTGTCAACCTTCAGGACGCGCAGCCGGTCGGCATTCGGGTGCTGTTCGGCTTCCAGAACCTTTGCGATTCTGAACGGCTTCAGGCGGTCGGCGCGGTTGGTGACTTCCTCGACTTCCAGTCCGATCAGGGTGAGACGTTCAACGATCTCTTCCAGGCTGGCGTCGGTTTCCAGATGCTCCTTGAGCCAGGAAAGGGTGAATTTCATCTTTCGATCTCTTCAAACTTGGTGCGGTCTCAGGACCGCGAAACGGGACGTGGAGGCCTCAGTTGCCGAGCCGGTCCACTTCGGGAATGATGGTCGCAGCGCCGTAGTTTTCGGCAAAGCGGCGGCCGATGTCGGAAAAGTCGCGGGTCCAGCCGCGCACGATCTCCGGCGTGATCTGCTGTTTGGTGGCAATCGCCTGGGCAGCTTCCGTCTCGATCCGGTCCCGCAGGATGCCGAGTTCGACCTGGGCCGCATATTCGGCCCGGTACTTGCCGAGCCAGCCCATGGCGACAATCAACACCATCACCAGGAGGGCCGCGGTGCTGGTCAGGCCGGCCCACTTGGCGGTACCGCCGATCCGCCGGTCGCTGGCGATCAGAACGATCGAAGCAATGGTCAGGAACGCCACGATATAGATTGCCTGCAGGAAGCTCTGGTACTTTTCGGCCGAGCTTGCCTCGTGGCCGGCACGTAGACGCGTGATCCGGTCACGGAGATAAAGCAGCGCATCGGCTTCGGTGCCCAGCTTCTCCCGGAAGTAGGTGTCGCAGAACCGCAGCCGGCCCCGGTTCTCGATCTTGTCCGCGCAGGCCTCGAGGAACGAGGTCGGTGTCGCGACGCGTGTTTCCTGGTCGCTGGTCTGCGCGGCTGCCGGCAACAGGGCGGCAACGGTCAGCATGGCGGCAAGAACGATGCGGATCAGCAATGACATGATGGCGCCCCCAAATTCAGGCGGTTAACTGGACAGACCGCCGAACAGTGTCGGCAGGTCGAGTGGGCGGAAGCCGTAATGCTGGATCCAGCGGACGTCGGCGTCGAAGAAGGCGCGCAGGTCCGGCATGCCGTATTTCAGCATCGCGATGCGATCGATCCCCATGCCCCAGGCAAAACCCTGGTAGACATCCGGGTCGAGGCCGCAGTTGCGGATGACGTTCGGATGAACCATGCCGCAGCCGAGAATTTCCAGCCAGTCTTCGCCCTGGCCGATCTTCACTTCGCCGCCGGACCGGTCACACTGGATGTCGACTTCCATGGACGGTTCGGTGAACGGGAAGAAGCTCGGACGGAAGCGCATCTTGATGTCGTCGACTTCGAAGAAGGCCTTGCAGAATTCCCGCAGCACCCATTTCAGATGACCGAAATGGCTATCCTTGTCGATCACGAGGCCTTCCACCTGGTGGAACATCGGCGTGTGGGTCTGGTCACTGTCGCAGCGATAGGTCCGGCCCGGAATGATGACGCGGATCGGTGGTTCCTGATTGCGCATGGTCCGGATCTGCACCGGCGAGGTGTGCGTGCGCAGCAGCAGCCGTTCGCCGTCTTCCTTCGGATTGAAGAAGAACGTGTCGTGCATCTCGCGCGCCGGGTGGCCTTCTGGAAAGTTCAGCGCGGTGAAGTTCAGCTCGTCGGTCTCGATGTCCGGGCCTTCCGCAATGGAAAAGCCCATGTCGGCGAAAATCGCCGTCAGTTCGTCGATGACCTGGCTGACCGGGTGAATACGGCCGGTCTCCGCCGGTGTTGCGCGCAGCGGCAGGGTGATATCGACCTTCTCGCTGGCCAGCCGTGCTTCCAGGGCCGCTTCCGACAGCACATCCTTGCGGGCGGCGATGGCGTCGGTGACCTTCGCCTTGAGGCCGTTGAGGGCAGGGCCCATCACCTGGCGCTCTTCAGGCGTCATCTTGCCGAGCGTTTTCATCTGCTCGGAAATTGAGCCCTTCTTGCCAAGGGCGGCAACGCGGATGTCTTCCAGGGCGGCTTCGGTCCCGGCGCCTTCGATGGCGGCCAGAAGATCGGATTCAAGTGTGTCGAGGTTGGACATGCGTACTCGGTCGTCGGTTCGCGCGGTGCGCGCGGAGGTGTCGAAACAGAAAGTCGGGGTCTTTTAGCGAATAATGGCGGTGATTGCCACGGCCTCATGCGCATTATTGCGTGAGTTCCCGAAGAGAAGAAAAGCGCCGGAATTAAAGCGCGTTAGCGCGTAAATCGACCGCAGGCGGGGCCCTGCAGCTCGATGAGGCGCACGTCGATCCCGGAAAGAGGCTGAGAGCCACTGCAAAGGCCGGAACGGCGGATATGTGCGGTAAGGTCGCTCATGGGGCGTCAATGTAGCGAAAGGCGAGGAGTTGGCAAGCGGAAAAGGAGAGGCAGCCTTGCGCCTCAATCTGGCCAATGCGTAGCGGCGAGCCCCAGGCACCGGAACTCAATCCCCTCCCGGGCGTTTACCTTTGAACTCCCTGCTGTTTGCCAACGTCCGTGGACAGAAGGGCGTGGGCAGGCAACTGAGGGGGTAACATGGCACGTGGAAGAGATGCGGGCAGTCCGGAAAAGATCCCGCCAATGGGCTGGCTGGATATCAGCTACCGGGTGTGGAACGCGGTCCAGCGCGACCACATCGACCTGATTGCCGCCGGCGTTGCCTTCTACGGTCTTCTTGCGATCTTCCCGACCATAACTGCGTTCACGGCGCTGTCAGGGCTTGTGGTTGAACCTGTCGAGGTCAGCCGTCAGCTTGAAATGATCGAGAACTTTCTGCCGAAGGAGGCGTCGCAAATCATTCTGGCGCAGGCCGCAGATGTAGCAGGCAGCGAGAATGCGGGGCTCGGCTTCGCCTTCGTCATCGGTCTGGGCATCGCGCTCTATTCCACCTCCAAGGGCATGGCCAGCCTCATGGAAGGGCTTAACATCGCCTATGACGAGGTTGAGAAGCGGGGTTTCATTGCGCTGAAAGCCCGAACCTTCGTGATGACGATCCTGCTTGTTTTCGCTCTGGTGCTGGGGTTGGTGTCCGCCCTTCTCCTGCCGGTTGTCTTCAGTTATCTCGCCTTGCCGGACTGGTTGGAGAAGGTCCTGTCATCGGCCCGCTGGATCATTCTGGGATTTCTGACCGTCACCGGTCTTTCCTTCGTTTACAGGTTCGGGCCGTCTCGAACCGATGCCAAATGGAAATGGATCACGCCCGGGGCAGTCATCGCCTGCCTCTTGTGGCTTGCCGCGTCCTACGGGTTCTCGGTCTATGTGGCGAACTTTGCCAGCTACAACAAAACGTTCGGCAGCCTTGCCGGCGTCATCATCCTGCTGATGTGGCTCTGGATTTCGGCGTATATCATCTTGCTCGGGGCCGAATTGAATGGCGAGATGGAAGCGCAGACCCGCCGCGACAGCACCGTTGGTCCGGACCGGCCAATGGGCACACGTGGTGCCGTGAAGGCCGACATACTGGGCAAATCCATTGCAGGTGCCGAGTAGAGGTGCGCTATGAGCGAAAAACGCTCACGCCTCTACCATATCGGCTCCTTTCGGTCTGCCGATGGAGCCTTGCAGCTCTTCCCGCAGCCAGTCGCCGAAAGCCTTCTTGGCCTTTGTCTGAGGGGCGTTTTTACCGCTGACCAGCCAGTAGGCGCTGCCCGTGGCGGGGCGCTCGGGGAAGGGGGCAATCACCTGGCCGGACTTCACTGCATAAACCGCAAGCGTTTCCCAGGCCAGAAACACCCCGTGGCCGGCGATTGCCGCATCCAGGCACAGTGAACCGTCTGAAAAGGTCGGTCCGTCCTGCAGGATGCTCTCATCGAGGCCGAAGAGATCAAGCCAGGTTTTCCAGGTAAACATTTGTCCGGGGTCACGGATGATCGGCAGCTTGCCGATGTCCTTCGGCTCCTTGATCTGTCTGGCTAGCGCCGGGCTGCAGACGGGAAACACCCGCTGGTGCAGCAACTGCTCTGCCTTGACGCCCGGATAGGGTCCCTTGCCGACACGGATACACAGATCGACATCGCTCATGTCCGGATCGACCAGGTCCACCGTCGCTTCCACCCGAACCCGGATCCCCGGATGCATCTTGTTGAAGTTCTTGAGATGCCAAACCAGCCATTTTCCGGCGAAGACCGGGGCAACCGAAATCGTCAGCGCATCTTCCCGCCCGCGCTGGGTGGTGGCGATCGCGGTCGAGAGCGAGGACATGGCGCTGGTCAGATGTGGCTGCATTGCAAGCACATGAGCGGTTGGCAACAGCATACGGTTCTGCCGCTCGAACAGCTGCACGCCAAGCTGGGCCTCGGTCTTGTGAACCTGCTGGCTGACGGCGCCCACGGTAACGCCAAGTTCGTCCGCGGCCGCCTTGACAGAGCCCAACCGGGCGACGGCTTCCACGGCGCGAAGACCGGAGAGGTGAATGCGATTGAGGTTTTTCATTTTAGAAAAGCTAAACTGAAAATCAGAATAAGTCGATTTTTTTAGCGAGTAGTGGCGTCTATATAAGGAGCATAGCTAAATTCAAAGAAGGAATTTGGCCATGCAAAAAACAATAATAAGGAGAATGAAACTCATGATGAAACTGTTTATGCGCCGACACCTGACGGCTCGTCCGGCTTCCGCATATGACCGCACCGACCCGATGTCCCATCCGGCAATCGTGCGCATGTCCCAGCGTGAACTGGCCGACCTTCCGCTCAACCGGCGCTAAGGCTGAAGACCGGCTGAAAGGCCGGTCCCCAAACCTTCCGATCGACCCTCCGCAAGGACAGGCCGGTTGGACAAGACTTCCAAACCAGAAAACGGCGCCTGGGCGGCAAGCCCGGCGCCGTTTCTGTCTTTGGGAGGCAATCCCGCATTTTAGTGCGTTCGCTATCTTGCCTGGTGATCAGGTCGACTGGCTTCCTGTCCGGTTCGGATCAAACGGCGACCGGTTGCCTGTCGGCATATTGCGCGACACCATGGCCGAACGACCAGTTCTCAAGCCTTGTCTCGACCAGGTTGATGAAGATGTCTTCGGAACGGATGCCGACTTCGCGGGCCAGGCCCTTTGCGATCCGGGCAAACAGCGCTTTCTTCTGGTCGACGCTGCGCGTATCGCTGACGGTCAGCTGGATGATGATCAGATCATCCGACCGGTCGATATTCATGAAGTGGCGGCCGAACAGGAAATCTTCGCGTGGATGTTCGGTGATCATCATGAACTTGTCGTCCTGCGGCACGCCGAAGGTCTCGCGCATTGCCTGATAGATCTCGTCCAGGATTGCTGATTTCTGCGCAGCGGTCCTGGAGCCTTTCAGCAGGGAAACATTGGTAAGCGGCATCTTTTCCTCCGTCATTCGATGATGCTGCCAACCTTATTGCCGCATCAAAGATAACAGAAACAAATCTTTGATATTTCAAAAATGATAAATTAGAATGATTGCATGACCGATCTCGACATGGATCTCTTGCGCGCTTTTGTTCGAGTTGCCGAAACAGGCAGCTTTACCCGGGCAGGGCAGATGACGGGGGCAAGCCAGTCTGCTGTCAGCGTCAAGATCAAGAAACTGGAAGACCGTCTCGGCAGCACCTTGCTCAGCCGATCGCCCCGGTCCGTCCGGTTGACGAGCTTCGGTGCTCGTTTTTTAAGTGACGCCCGCAGTCTGATCGACCTGCATGACAGGGTAACTGCCCGCGTTTCAGGTCCTTCCGTTCAAAAGCGGCTGCGGTGCGGTATCAGCGATCACGCAGCGGGTGGCCGCCTCCCGGAGATTATCGCCTCCCTCAGCAAGGCCTTGCCGGAACATCGTCTCCATGTTGCGGTCGGTTATTCCGATACGCTGTACAACGACTTCAAGGCAGGTCTGTTCAGCGCGATCATGGTGCGCTCCGAGGACGTCGAGGGCACGGGTCACGTGGCTTTCGAGGAAAATCTCGTCTGGACAGCCGCCAGGGATTTCACCTGGGAAACCGGTACCCCGTTCCCCTTGGTGGCGCTTTCGGAAACCTGCGCCCTCCGTCGCCTGGCAACTGGCACGCTCAAGGATGCGGGGATCGCATTTGAAGACGCCTTCACCGGCACCGGTGTCGGCGCCATACAGGGGGCGGTCAGCGCAGGGCTCGGCATTGCCTGTCTCGACCGGCGAAATATTCCGGAGGGATGCCGCGAAGTCGGGGAACTCTATCGGCTGCCAGAATTGCCGAAAACAAGGATGACGCTCTTCTGCCGGGAAGACCCGACAATTGTTTCGGCTATCCTTCAGGTCTTCCGGGATGCGGCGTAAGCGCTCTTCCGGGCGCGTTGATCAGCTCAGAAACGAGCTGATCAGGCCTTCTTCACGAACTCTGTCAGGATGACGATCCGCTGGTCGTTTACGCGGCCTTCGATCTGGGAGGCATTGTCCGCAACAAGGGAGATGTTGCGCACTGCAGTGCCGCGCTTGGCGGTGAAGTTGGCGCCCTTGACCTTGAGATCCTTGATCAATGTCACCGTGTCGCCCGCGGCAAGAACAGCGCCGTGCGTATCCTTGTGGACCACGCCGTCGTCACCTTCGCCCGCGCTGCCGCCAAGGCCGGCCTTGGCCCAGGCAAGCGTTTCGTCGTCCAGATACAGCATGTCCAGAAGATCACGCGCCCAGCTCTCGTCCCGCATTCTGGAAAGCATGCGGTAGGCGACAACCTGAACCGGGGGAACCTGGCTCCAGGCGGCTTCGTTGAGACAGAGCCAATGCTTCGGGTCGATATCGGCGGCACCTGAAATCTGGTCGGCACATGTGTTGCAAGCCAGAACCGCCATTTCGGCCGTGCCATCCGTATCGGGGCCGACATCCAGCGGCCGCAGCGCCTCGGTAGCGCCGCAGAACTCGCAAACGTTGCCGGCGCGGTCGGAAAGGGTCTGTTCAATACTCATGGCAAGGCCTTGCTGGGATTGGCGCGGCGCGCCAATCGGTTTCTCACTCGTCCATCTTCAGAGCCTGGATAAAGGCTTCCTGCGGGATCTCGACCTTGCCGAACTGACGCATCTTCTTCTTGCCGGCCTTCTGCTTCTCAAGCAGCTTGCGCTTACGGGTGGCGTCGCCGCCATAACACTTGGCGGTCACGTCCTTGCGCAGGGCGGAGATGGTCTCGCGGGCGATCACGCGGCCGCCGATGGCTGCCTGGATCGGAATCTTGAACATGTGCCGCGGGATTAGCTCTTTCAGCTTTTCGCACATGGCACGGCCACGGCGTTCCGCCTGGCTGCGGTGCACGAGCACGGAAAGCGCATCCACCGGCTCTTCGTTGACCAGGATCGACATCCTGACCAGATCGCCGGCCCGGTAGTCCGAAATCTGATAGTCGAACGACGCGTAGCCCTTGGAGATCGACTTCAGGCGATCGTAGAAGTCGAACACGACTTCGTTGAGCGGCAGGTCGTAGGTTACCATCGCGCGGGAGCCGACATAGGACAGGTCGATCTGAAGACCGCGCCGTTCCTGGCACAGTTTCAGGATACCGCCCAGATATTCGTCCGGCGTCATGATGGTTGCGCGGATCCAGGGCTCGCGGATTTCGGAAATCTTCACCACATCCGGCATGTCGGCCGGGTTGTGAAGTTCGACTTCCGCACCGTCCGTCAGGGACATCTGGTAGACCACCGACGGCGCGGTCGCGATCAGGTCGAGGTCGAATTCGCGGTAGAGACGTTCCTGGATGATTTCCAGGTGCAGCAGGCCGAGGAAGCCGCAGCGGAAGCCGAAGCCGAGAGCTGCGGATGTTTCCATTTCAAACGAGAACGAGGCATCGTTGAGGCGCAGCTTGCCCATGGCAGCGCGCAGATCCTCGAAGTCGTTCGCGTCGACCGGGAAGAGACCGCAGAACACGACCGGCTGAGCCGGCTTGAAGCCCGGAAGGGCTTCCGTGCAGGGTTTCTTTTCCAGGGTGATGGTATCACCGACACGGGTGTCGGCCACTTCCTTGATGGACCCGGTGATGACGCCGATCTCGCCGGCCTTCAGCTCGTCCACTTGCAGAAATTTCGGGGTCATGACGCCGACGCGGTCGACATCATAGGCAGCGCCCGTACCCATCATCTTGATCTTCTGGCCCCGCTTCAGGGAGCCGTCGATGACACGGACGAGCACCATCACGCCGAGATAGGTGTCGTACCAGCTGTCGACCAGCATCGCCTTCAGTGTCGCTTCCGGGTCACCTTCCGGAGGCGGCAGCTTGGAAACGATCGCTTCCAGCACGTCGTCGACACCAAGACCGGTCTTGGCGGAGATCATGCAGGCTTCGGATGCATCGATGCCGATCACGTCCTCGATCTGTTCCTTGATGCGGTCCGGTTCGGCCGCAGGCAGGTCGATCTTGTTGAGAACGGTGACGATCTCATGATCGTTGTCGATGGCCTGATAGACGTTGGCGAGCGTCTGGGCTTCCACACCCTGAGAGGCGTCGACCACCAGCAGTGAGCCTTCACAGGCTGCCAGCGAGCGGGACACTTCATAGGCAAAGTCCACGTGGCCCGGCGTGTCGATCAGGTTCAGCGTATATTGTTCGCCGTCCTTGGCATTGTAGATCAGTCGCACTGTTTGCGCCTTGATCGTGATGCCGCGCTCGCGTTCGATGTCCATCGAATCGAGCACCTGCTCGGTCATTTCGCGGTCGGTCAGCGTGCCGGTCATCTGGATCAGGCGGTCGGCCAGCGTCGACTTGCCGTGATCGATATGAGCCACGATGGAAAAGTTGCGGATGTTGGAAAGCTTCTTCGTCGTCATGGCCGCCCCTTTACCATTGCAATTCGATTTCGCCTAGTAGATTGAAGCCTTCGGGCGTTGAATTCCGGTGCTTTTTTGCACCCTCGGGCGAATGCCGGGTTTCGCCGCTCCGGCAGGGATATGGCGCCTCCGGCAAATGACGTAGCCCGCAGGTGACATTTGTCGTGGCAAATCAACCTCAAAGTGTGATCTAGATTGCATCGGCACTGATGTGTCGAGCAGCCTGACAAGAGAGCATGATGTTGATCCGCAATGCAGAACCGAAGGATGTCCCGTCGATCCTGGCGCTTTATAACCAGGCTGTGCGCGAGACGACGGCTGCCTGGACAAATCGTGAGGAAACGCTGGACGACAGGCTGACCTGGTACGAAGGAAGGGTGAAGCAGGGCCTGCCGGTTCTGGTGGCCGTGGACGATGCAGATACCGTTCTCGGGTTCGCCAGCTTCGGGCCGTTCCGGCCTCGCGAAGGGTACCGTCTGACGGCGGAACATTCCGTCTATGTCGACCCGGCGGCACAGCGGCGCGGCATTGGGAAGGCGCTTCTGGAGCGGTTGGTCGACATTGCCGCCGACATGAAATTACATGTGCTGGTCGGCGTCATCGACGGGGACAATTCTGCCTCCATCGCCCTTCACGAGAAACTTGGTTTTCATGTTGCCGGCCGTCTGCCGGAAGCCGGCACCAAGTTCGGCCGCTGGCTGGATCTGGTCTTCGTTGCCAGGGTTCTGGGGCCGATGCAATCGCCGAACGCCTAGGCGTCACCCAGCCGGTCTCAATTGGCCGTCAGCACCGACCGGCAGTCATTCGGCAGGGCTGCCAGGGCCATGGGCCGTTTCTTGACCACCTTCGGAGGTTCTCCAGGCTTGGGGGGATTTTTGGGAACCCAGGGTTCGTCGGACAGCCAATAGGCAAGGTCCGCGCCACAGCCATCGCCCGGGGGCGGCGGGTTCTGGTTCTTGCAGCCGGCACTGCCTGCAGGGCAGGAAAGGCGTACGTGGAAGTGATAGTGATGTCCCCACCACGGTCGTACCTTGCGCAACCAGGCGCGGTTGCCGCCCTTCTCGAAATCGCACAGAGCCTTCTTGATCGTCGGGCTGACGAAGATGCGTGCAACACGCTGGTCGGATGCGGCGCGCCGGATCAGCCGAGCATGGTCATCTGACCATTTCCTGGGGTCGACACGCCGGTCTGCACCCTTGACGTCCATCGGACCGATCAGCATCGAAATAGCGGAGATGTCTTCGCGTTCCTGAGCGGTCAGGCGCCGGTTCGGCATTTCCGTCAGCCAGATATCGGCGTCGAGGCCAATCTGGTGGCTGGCATGGCCGGATGTCATCGGCCCGCCGCGCGGCTGCGCGATATCGCCGACAAGCAAACCGTTCCAGCCGACCTTGGGGGCATCGCTCGCCAGATCCTTGAGATAATCGATCAGGACAGGGTGGCCCCAATTGCGATTGCGCGACAGGCGCATTGCCTGCCAGGTCGGGCCATCCGTCGGCAGTTCCGCTCCGCCTGCAAGGCAACCCTTGGCATAGGATCCGATCGAGCGGGCCTTCAGTTGAGCTGGTCCGGTGGCGGCGCCGAAATAGTCTCGTGCTGGCTGGTCCCCATAAAGCACCAGCTTGGGCTTGTTCGCGACATAGCCTTCCGGCACATCGCGTTTCTTTACCGGGACAGGCACACCGGCCACCAGTTCGACGGTCGGCGAATAGTCCTCGGAGAAAGGATCGGCCGGTTTGGCTGTCGGTACCGGCGCGGCTGACGCAACGAGACAGGATACCTGGAACGCGGCTGCAAATGCCATGAAGCCGGACACCGAAGGTGCCCAGCGATTTCGCTTGCCTGTTTTCCCCGTTCTCACGTCGAAACCTCGTGCGTCAGTCTGGGTGTTCCGCCGTCGTTGCTCCCGCCGCGACGATCACCTCACTCGTCAGGCAGCATGCACCAAATCGGGTGCTTCCGCATCCGATTCGCTATTATCCACATGCGCCGCGATCATGTCGGCGAACGCGTCGAGGAATACCGTGTTGTCGCGGATCACCCTGTCTGCAGCACCATTCAGCGTGATGATGTTGCCGGGACGGGCATTGTCGATGTCTTCGGCTTCCGGTGGAAGATCGGCGTCGAGCCTGTGATAGGTCACGTTCGGCAGTTCTGCAAAGAGCTGCCGTGCCTGATCGGAGGTCGTCTGGCTTTGCGCGTCGGCCAGGATCGACATCAGCGGCGCGCCCTTGGAGGGCTGCAGCCAGCCGAGGGCACCCCAGCCAACGGCGTCCTTGTAAAGGAACGACCGTGCCGGTGCCCGGCCGGTGCCAAGCGACAGGATGACGATCTCGTCGTCGCCCCAGCCAAGATTGCGGGCTTCCAGATACGCTGCCACTGTCGGGTCTTTCATGAAGACCGTTCCATCGATCAGGGCTTCCTCGCGCCGGCGGCTGAGATTTTCAACGCGTGCCGGTTCGAAATACGAGGGGGTGGCGGTGGTCGCACGCACAGCTTGCCAGAAGTAATAGTCATCCGGCCGGCCGCTGCTGGCTTCAAGGCCGTTTGTCAGGAATACGGGTTTGCGCTGTTCCAGATCGTAGGCGGTCAGGACAAGATGGGTCAGGCCACTGGCCATGGAGGTCCAGCCGAAGCGTTCCTTCAGCAGCTTTTCCAGCGGCCGCGGATCGTAGGTCTCGTCGAACAGGCCAAGCGAACTGGTGACGGTTCTGGCCAGTCGTGCCGAGATTGATGATTTGAAGATTTCCCGCGCGTCGCGTTCGAAGAAGCTGCGCAGCTCATCAATGGTCGCGGCAGGTGCGCCAGCGGTGCCGCCTGGGCGCGGGGCGGATAGGCCTGCAGCAATCAGGCCGCCGGTAGAAGAACCGGCCATCAGATCGAAAACCTGGTGCAGCGGCTCGCTAACGCCGCGCTGGCTCAATCGGCTTTCAAGTGTCTCAAGCAGCCGAAGCGGAATGAGGCCACGAATGCCGCCGCCGTCAATGGAAAGAATAAAACGTTTTTTCTGGGTCATGGGATTCCCCGGGATCGTCGCAATGGAAGGCGCTACATCTCTCCGAGAAGACGGGAGACGCTTTTTGCTTACCTTTAGAATGTTGTCATCAATTGCGACACTGCAATGGCAAAGCGAAAAACAGGCGGACGATTTTTTGAAATTGGCGAGCAAGAAGTTAAACCGACTTCGCTAATCTGCGAAGACCGACCGCAGTTTTCCTTTTCTTGCGACGGCAAGCTGCCTGCCCGGGTGCTGGATCACGAAATATTCACCAGGAAACTGGAAATGGTTTCAACCAGCAGGTCCGGGCATTCCCTGTGAGGCGTGTGCCCTCTTCCTTCCAGGATGACCTTCTGTCCGCCGGTGCTATTGGCGATGTGTTCCGGGTGGCAGGTTGATCCGTATTCGTCCAGTGCGCCGTGGATCGCAAGGGTGCTGCAGCGGACACCGGCAAGCGCATCGTCAAGGGACCAATGGGCGAAGGCGGGCGAAAGCCATGACTCCGTCCAGGCATCCAGCACCCAGCGCGCCTTGTCGCCGTGATAGAGCGCAAGTCTGTCGAACGCGCCGGGATCGGCAAATGCGGTGCGTGCTTCGCGCACACCTTCCAGGGTGCGGTCCTCGATAAGCGCCTGAGCGGCAATCGTGACCAGGGCCGTGACCTTCTCGGGATGCTGTGCGGCCGTATGCACCGCCATGCCACCACCGACGCTGTGCCCACAGGCAACAAATCGCGTGAGGTCCAGCTGCTCGCACAGCGCGGGCACAACCGTTCTGCCTTCATCCGCAATGAAGCTTGCGGGCAGGATGTCTTCGCGCACCGACGACTGGCCGAAGCCGGGCCTGTCATAGGCAATCACGACCCGTCCGCTGGCCACGGCAAGGCGTTCGGGAAAATCACGCCAGAGGGCGATACAGCCAAGAGAATCGTGAAACAGAAGCACCGGCACCTTGCCGGGCAAACGATCTTCAGGTGTCCAGCAGCGAACGTGAACGGTGGAGTTGCCGACCGTGACGGCGCGCGTTTCGACATGGACGGTGCCGGACAAAAGAGTGGTCAAAGAAGAAAACCTTTCCATTCGCATTGAAGGGCTGTGCCGGGAAACGGCGGAACGGTCTGTCAGGATTCGCATGGGGGATGCGGTTTCCTGCCGAGGCTTATCGCAGGCCATGCACCTGCAACAAGCCTCTCTTTTCGAACTAATCTGTCTTGGCTCTTTATCCCGCGCGGTCTTTCGGACTAGGATCGTGCCGATTTTCCAACCTTCACAGGAAGTTCCATGAATATCGATCTGCTTCGCCGACTTTGCGAAACGCCGGGTGTACCGGGTCACGAACACCGGGTCCGCGACCTGATTCAGGCGGAAATCAAGGGCTTGTTCGACGAGGTTACCGTCGACCCGATGGGTTCGCTGCTTTGCCGCCGCGACAGCCGCAAGGCTTCCAAGAAGGGAACCCCGAAGAAGGTCATGCTTCTGTGCCACATGGATGAGATCGGCTTTCTGGTCTCACATGTCACGGACAAGGGCTTCGTTCACGTGCAGCCCGTTGGTGGCTTCGATGCCCGCAACCTGTTCTCCCGCCGCGTGCTGGTGTCTACCGATGAAGGCGACTTCAAGGGGGTGATGAACCCGGGCGGCAAGCCGATCCACATCTCTTCTCCGGAAGAGCGCAAGAAGGTGCCGGAGCCCAAGGAATTCGTCATCGACATGGGCCTTGGCGAAAAGACCAAGGAGATCGTGAAGGTCGGCGACATGGTGACCATGGACGAGCCGCTGATCGAGGTCGGCGACAAGGTCGTCTCCAAGGCGCTCGACAACCGCATCGCCTGCTGGCTCGGCATCGAGGCGATCAGAGGTCTGGGCAAGGCCAAGCATGATTGCGAAATTCATGTCGCCTTCACCTGCCAGGAAGAAGTCGGCCTGCGCGGCGCGCGCACCGCGTCCTTCGCCATTGCGCCGGACATCGGGCTTGGCATCGATACCACGCTTGCCTGCGACACGCCGGGCGTTCCCGAGCAGGACCGCACCACGGTGCAGGGCGAAGGCTTCGGTCTGCACGTCAAGGATTCCAGCTTCATCGCGGACCGCGATCTGGTGAAGGAAATCGAAGCCATTGCGGTCAAGGAAAAGATCCCGTTCCAGCGCACCATGCTGGCGGCTGGTGGCCAGGACGGCGCGGCTGCCCAGCAGGCGGCTGCCGGTGCCAAGGCAATCGGCATCGTCGTCGGCACCCGCTACATCCACACGGTCACTGAAATGATCGACAAGGGTGACCTTCAGGCGGCTCTGGACATCATCGTCGCCTACCTGAAAAAGGCGTAAGGCATGGAAAAGGGGAGCTTCGGCTCCCCTTTTTTAAGTCAGGTGTCAGATCTGGCTTTTTCTACCTGCTTCATTGCCGGACTTGATCCGGCAGTCCGGTCCAGCCCACGTCCCAACCGGAGCGTACGCGGAAGGGCTTCCTGCTCAGGCTACCAGGCCGAGGAGGTTCGAAACCTGGTCGCCGGTGCCTGCATAAAGCTCGCTGACGGCAGCGCTCTGGTAGCTGAAGGAGCCGTTGTCGAAGTTGCCTTCGATGGAAGAGGCGTTTGCGGAGCGGACGGACAGCCCGGTTTCGCTGTCGTAGGACACCCGCTCGAAGGATACGAACTGCGCGGAAACGGTTTCACCACCGATTTCGGCTTCAATAGTGGTCGTTGAAATCGTCGCGCTTTCATAGGCGACATTCGCCGAAGCGCCGCTTTCCTCTTCACCAAGAGCCACCTTCAGTTTGCCGGCGGTCTTCTGATAGTCCTCGACGGTCGCCAGCGCGCCGTCCTTTTCCTTGTCGTCGTCCTTGCCTTTGCCTTTTTCGACCGCATCCTGAAGGGCGGCGATCACGACCGCGTCTTCCTCGGCCTGTTTGCTGGCTGCTTCCAGAGCATTGACGGCGGGGGACTTGTCGTGGCCATTCCGCTGGCCGATCTCGTGGCCGTAGGCGTTGCCCTTGGGATCGTTCTTCTGGCCTTCAGCGCCGCCATTCGAAAAGGAAGCCGTAAAAAGGCTCGCGCTTTGCGTGGTGGTTTCGATGGAAATCTGCATGGCTTCGGATCCCGGCTTGTCCGGCCCTTTCTGGTCCGGCACAGTTGCAGAAAGCATCCTGCAAAACCGTTAACAGGCTATTAACCAATGCAAGGCCGTCTTCAGACCGGCATTGCCGGGCCAAATGCCTTTTCCAGAAACCGCCCGCCCAGCACCATGCCGCGCTCGTCAATCGAATGGCCGAGGCCGGCCAAAAGGTGCAGGCTTGAGGAAACCCCGGCATCGTCAAGCGCCTTTTGTGCTGCCTGGGCATGATAGCTGGCAACGACATCGTCTTCCTCGCCATGAACAATCAGCACCGGGCTTTGCGTGTTGACCGGACCCAGCTGGCCGGCTCCCGGCAACAGTCCGGAAAAACCGATCAGGGCCGCTGGCGGAGACGGGCGGCGCAGGCCGCATTGAAAGGTCATCATGGCTCCCTGACTGAAGCCGACCAATGCCAACGCGCTGCCGTCCAGCGAATGGCGGGCCAGTTCGTCGTCCAGAAACCGGTCGAGCACCGGTTGGGCGGCCTGCGCGCCGAGGCGGTATTCATTGGGATCGCGCTCTTCGAGCGCAAACCATTGCCGTCCGCCGAGCGCTTCGATGGGAAGGTGTTCAGGAGCGTTCGGCGCAACGAAAGCCGCATCGGGAAGCTGTCCCTGCCAGGCGCGCCCGAGGTCGATCAGGTCAAGACCATCCGCGCCGTAGCCATGCAGGATCACAACCAGCTGACGAGCGGGTTTGCCGGAGGCCGGTGCAAGACGTGGACCGTCGAGAAGGGGAGGAAAGGTGCCTGTCACTTTTGGGGGAACCTGATTATTCGGCTGGTGTCTTCCGGTCTGCCGCATCGGAAGGTGACGGCAGTCTTTCCTGAAGACGCATGAAGGGAAGGGCGATCAGCATGGCGGCGAGGATCAGCACGCCTGCCAGGGCAAACGGCGCGCCGGGAAAGGAAATCGCCGCCTCAGGACCTGAAAACGTGGCAAAGACCTGGGTCATCACCAGCGGGCTCACCACCATGGAAAGGCCGGCGGCACTGGCAATCAGACCCTGCAATTCGCCTTGCGCATTGTCAGGGACACGGACCGACATCAGACCGGTGAAGGCAGGCGTCGCCATCGCACCAAGCGCCGCGAACGAGATCAGCAGATAGGCCATCCAGCCGGTATCGGCGACGGCGAGGCCGGCAAAGGCCACGAGATTGGCGGCCAGCCCGATGAAGAGGGTCCGGCCGGGCCCGAGCTTCGGTTCCAGGACACGGATCAGGTATCCCTGAACGAAGGCAAACCCGACACCGACGGCCGCAAGTGACAGACCGATGTCTCCAGGGCTCCAGGCGAAGACCTCCTCCGCATAGTAGCTCCAGACGGACGGGTAGACGTAATGGGCGATGTCGAACAGGAAGATGGCCAGAAGCAGCGTGCGCACCGCCGGATAGGCGGCGATCTGCTTGAAGGCCCCGAATGGATTGGCCCGTTTCCAGTCAAAATCTCTTCTGTTTTCGTCCTTCAGCGTTTCCGGCAGCATGAAATAGCCGAAGAGGAAATTGACGAAGGAAAGGCCTGCGGCGGCATAAAAGGGCGCACGCGGTCCGTATTCGCCGAGATAACCGCCGATCATCGGCCCGAGTACGAAGCCGACACCAAATCCGGCCCCGACAAGGCCGAAGTTCTTCGCCCTTTCCTCCTTGGACGACACGTCGGCAATGAAGGCTGATGCGGCCGAGAAGGTTGCTCCGGCAACACCCGACAGGGTTCTGCCGATGAACAGCACGGCCAGATGCCAGGAGAAGGCCATGATCAGGTAGTCGACGGCCATGGCGAACATGGACACCAGCAGCACCGGACGGCGGCCAAAGCGGTCGGACAGATTGCCGAGCGTCGGACCGAAGGCGAACTGCATCAAGGCGTAGACGACGCTCAGTGCACCGCCCCAGCGGGCGGCTTCGCTCACAGGCAGCGAGGTGAGTTCGGTCAGGAGCGAGGGCATGACCGGCATCATCAGGCCGATGCCCATGGAATTGAGAACCAGCGTGACCAGGATGAACCCCAGCGCGCTGCGTTTGGAGATACCGGACCGCAACTCTTTTCCCGCCAATCCCGTCAGCTGAAGGAAGGAGACCTTACCCGATTACTCGGCGGCCACCAGCGCCGGCTGTTCCCAGTTGCCCTTTTCGATATCGGCAATCTGCTTGTCGATCTGGGCAACCACGAACCGGGAGAACGGCCCCAGGTGCACATAGAGCGCAAGCATCATCATGACCGGCTTGATCGCCCTGAAATTGGTGAAGGCGGTCTTGATCAGGGTTTTCCAGAAGGGCCCGCGATAGGTGGTTTCCTTGAAGGTCATCGCCAGGATAAGACGGCCGAACAGCTTGATGTCGTGGAAGAACCCGGCGCCGAAGATTGAGCCGTTTGCGCCGCTCATGTCGAGCATGGAAGCCACCTTCTGAACGCGGCCGAAGTAGGCTTCCGGACCATAGACCCGGTCGATGACCTGCTTGAAGTCTTCCAGAATCTGCGCCCGCGGGCGCACTGTGGTGAAGTTGAGCCCGGCGGTGCACTGATCGCCATGTTCCGTATCCGGATCATCGGTGGCGAAATCCGCATGCAGACGGCCTTCCTTGGCGAGCCGGCGCGTCAGCTGAGTGTTCGGCAGGGCATAGAGCAGCCCGGTCATCGCGACAGGGATCGCGGCTTCCTCGATCAGTGCCGAGATCTCGTCCGCCACCTTGTCGCTTTCCTCGTCGAAGCCGACAATGAAGCCGGCCAGCACGAAGATGCCGGCATCGTAGATCTTGTGCACGCTCTTGGCGATGTCGCGGCGTGTGTTCTGTTTCTTGCGTGTCGCGACCAGAACGTCCGGGTCCGGGCTTTCGATGCCGATGAAGACCGAGAAATATCCGGCCTGCTGCATCATCTTCAACAAGGCTTCGTCGTCCGCCAGGTTGAGGGAAGCCTCGGTCGACATTTCGAACGGGTAGCTGCGTTCCTTCTGCCATTTCGCCAGTTCGGGAAGGAAGCCCTTCACGGCCTTCTTGTTGCCGATGAGGTTGTCATCGACGAAGTCGACGTGACCCCGGTAGCCAAGTTCGTACAGCCGGTCGAGTTCGGCCAGCATCTGGTCGTTGGTCTTGGTGCGCGGCACGCGGCCATACAGCTCGATGATGTCGCAGAATTCGCAAGTAAACGGGCAGCCGCGCGAATATTGCACGCCGATCTGGACATAATCGTCGAATCTCAGAAGGTCAAAGCGCGGTACGGGACTGGAGGAAACGTCTGCCTTGAATTTCTCGGCCGAAAAACGGCCGTTGCGGACCCCTTCCTTCCAGGCGTCGACAAAGGTGGTGAGAATGCCTTCGGCTTCCCCAAGGACCAGGAAGTCGGCCGCTTCATAAACTTCCGGAGAAGAGGTTGCGTCCGGACCGCCGACCACGACGGGAACATTCTTTTCCTGCGAACGGCGGATGACGGCGAGGCAATCGGCCTGCTGGGGCAGCATGCCGCCGGTCATCACCATGTCGGCCCAGGCGAGATCGTCGTTCGTCAGGGCGCCGGTGTTGCGGTCGATCAGGCGGACATTCCAGTTCTCCGGCAGCATTGCCGCAACTGTGATCAGGCCGAGAGGAGGAGCGGGATATTTGGCGCCGACCATTTCGCAGGTCGCACCATAGTTCCAGAATGACCCGGCATTGAAGCGCGGATACACCAGCAGAACATTGCATTCCGACATTAACGGTCCCTCCAAACGGACACTCGTTCCCAACGGCGACACCGTAACAACTTTACGCCCCGGCACAACCGCTTTGAATGTCCTTGCACGAATTCACTTGCCGTCCGCGCGGACAGACTGTCACGTCTGGCTGGCGCCTGGCTTGCGGATGTGAAAAACGAGCCCTTGCACATCCTTGCCGAGTTCCTTGCGCAGAATATCCCGTTTCTCCCGCGCATAGAGAAGGCCCGCGGCCTCCGCGCAGCGCCTCAGATATTCTGGCCGGTGGGCGTAGCGCCCCGTAGCATCCACGCGGTAGTCCGGCCCGTCCGACGTATCGAGATGCTCGACGCTCGCGACGAGCATACCGCCCGGGGCAAGGGCTTCTGCAAGCGCCCGCATGAAAGGCTCCAGATCGCCGAGATAACACAGCGTGTCGACACAGACTGCCAGATCGAATTGGGCCGGCAGGTCGGAGGAAAGAAATCCAACGAGCTCTCCCTCGACCAGGAAGTCGTAGACCTTCAGCGCAGCGGCCTTGCGCAGCATGCCCGGTGACAGGTCGATGCCGGTGAGCCGGGCACAGTGGTCGCGGATCAGTGGTCCGCAAAGGCCGGTGCCGCAGCCAAGGTCGACCACATGGGCAAACGGCAAGTCGCGCTCCCTGGCCAGCTCCGCGACTTCCTCGGCAACAAGCTTCGGCGCCTGGTAGCCGAGCCCGTTCAGGACGTCGTCAAAGCTTTCCGAAAAGCTGTCGAAATGATCCCGGACATAGTCCGCAGGGGCAAGCGACAGGTCTTCTCCGCGGATCGCAGCAAACTGATAGCGGATGACCGGGTCGTCCGGGAAGGTTGCGACAAGCATCTCCATATGCCGTGTGGCGACTTCGGCCCGTCCAAGCGCGCACAGTACGCGCGGATGCCAGCCCTTGTCGCTCCAGACGTCTGGCGGGAACTGCAGACACCGTTCGAAAGCGTCTGCCGCTTCCTCTCTTTTGCCGGCAAGCATCAGCGATATGCCGAAGTTGTGCCAGCCGCTGTGATTGTTCGGGTCGAGGCGCACGACTTCTCGCAGCATGGGCAGAAGCTCGTCGTTGTTGCTGGCTTCCTGCAGCATCATCGAGATGTTCTTCCAGGCTTCCTCGTGGCGAACTTCAATTTCTACTGCGCGCAAATAGGCCTTCAAGGCTTCGTCCTTGTCGCCCGAAAGCTTCAGGATGTTGCCGAGGTTGTTCCAGGCGGAGAAATTGCGCGGGTTCCTTTCCAGGGAGGCATGGATAAGCGCAACCGCATTGTCCGCCTTGCCGGCATCGAAATGGAGCAGCCCCAGGAAATGCAGGCCGTCCGCATGGTCGGGATCTTCCGATAGCACATCCTTGTAGGCGCTGAGGGCGGCTTCCAGATTGCCGCTGCGGTGGGCGGAGATGCCCTGTTGTAATCTCTCGTCAATTTGCATCTGAAAAAAATCCAATAAAAAAGGGCGGTCGAACCGCCCTTGTACCCGGTAATGACCTGTAAGTGACCTTACAGGACTTTCAGGTCTTCAGCCACCATTTGACCGCGGCGCCACTCCAGGTCGAATGCCACAAGCTGGCCTTCCTTCAGAGTGTCAATACCGGACCGGCGCAGGGCCGAGATGTCGACAAGGATGTCCTCGCCGTCCTGCGGTTCGATCGTGCCGATACCTCGGCGCTGATCAAACCATTTCACGTTTCCATGTAGCATGGAGTCTTCTTTCCAATTCTTGGCATCTTGGCATACGACGGCTTCCATAGCTGCCTTTTTCAACGCCTTGATGACAGTGTTGATGATAATACTAAAGTACTTTTCAGACCCTGCTCGGAACTGGACATCGACGTGCGCAGTCTTTTCGCGACTGCCTCACTTCAAGAAGCCGTTCCATTTGGCGGAGGTCTGGTTGCCCGGTAAAAACACCCGGGCTTTTCCATAGTGTCTTTTAGTATGGTAATGAAATTGTTAATTTCAAGACCTGCTCACCGATCGAGCTTCCCAAGTATAACATATTTGAGGATATCGACGACTTGTTCGGAGGTCTCGGCGACCGCAAGAGCAGCTGCGTCAACTTCCTTGAGCGGGTGGGTCAGCGACGGGTCGTGAACGACAATCAGTGACTTTCCGAGCGCAGCGGCATAGCCGGCATCGAAGGCTGCGTTCCATTGCTTGTATTTATCGCCGAAGCGGACCACGACGATGTCGGCTTTTTCCAGCAGCGTCCGCGTGCGGATCGCGTTCACCTTTGCGCCCTTGTGGTCGTACCAGAACTTGTTGTCCTCACCACCCAGGATGGTCGCGCCGCAATCGTCACTGGCATCGTGATCCGTTACGGGAGAGGAAAATTCCACCGGAAGCTTGAGTGCGGATGTGCCTTCCATGATCCTGTCACGCCAGTCGGTATGGATTTCGCCGGATAAGTAGACGCGCCAGGTGGTCATAAGGTTCTCCCATGCAAGCTTTTGAATTATGTGGCGAAAATCCCCGCCTTGTTGTGACCCGAAACTGGGGGCTGAACCAGGCAACGTCAACCCCTGCGTTCATTTGCCCCTCGGTGGAATGGGCCGGGAGACTCGACAAGTCTGCGCAAAAACTGAAGGGTAAACCGCCGCAAAACTGAGATTGCGGTCCGTAATTTTAAGGAGCTCATTCATGTCTGCACTTTTGCTCGGAGACGAGGCACCGGATTTCGAAGCCGACAGCACGGATGGTCCGATCCGTTTTCATGAGGCGATCGAAGGGTCCTGGGCGGTTCTGTTTTCCCACCCCAAGGATTTCACGCCGGTCTGCACCACGGAACTGGGAATGACCGCCAAGCTCAAGGACAAGTTCGCAGCCCGTGGCGTCAAGGTTTTCGGCATTTCGGTCGATCCCATCGAGGATCACCATGCCTGGGTTGGTGACATCGCCGATACGCAAGGCGTTGCCCTGAACTTCCCGCTGATTGCCGATCCGGATCGTAAAGTGGCCACCGCATACGGCATGATCCATCCCAATGCCAACGATACGCTGACCGTGCGGTCGCTGTTCGTTATCGGCCCGGACAAGAAGATCAAGCTCAAGATCGAATACCCGGCCTCCACGGGCAGAAACTTCGATGAAGTCATCCGCGTGATCGACAGTCTGCAGCTCACCTCCGCCCACAAGGTCGCCACCCCGGCCAACTGGGTGTCCGGTGAGGATGTCATCATCGTCCCGGCGGTGAGTGATGAAGAGGCGAAGGAGAAATTCCCTGAAGGCTGGAAGACCCTGAAGCCTTATCTGCGCGTCGTGCCGCAGCCCAAATAACGGCTGAAATGAATGGATGAAACGGCTGGCGGCGCATGAAAAAAGGCGCCGCCGTGTCAGGGGCTGGTCAGGGCAGGGACCTGCGACGGGATCACACCGTCTCCAACAAGGCCTTCAGGGCAACACGGTAGTCCGGATAGCGGAATGTAAACCCAAGCTCGTCCTTGACGCGCTGGTTGGAAACCCGCTTGTTTTCGCCGTAGAAGGACCTGGCCATCGGTGTGAGATCCGCGGTTTCGAACGGGATCTCGGGCGGGGCTTCGACGCCGAGCAGCTCTGCGGCAAAGGCCACCACATCCTGCGGCGGGGCCGGTTCATCGTCCGTGACGTTGAAAACCCGCGTCGACGGCTTTGCCATGGCAGCCTTCAATGCGCCCGCAATATCGGCAACGTGAATGCGGTTGAAGACCTGACCCGGCTTCACCAGCCGCCGCGCCGTGCCCTTCCTGAAATTCTCGAATGCATTCCGGCCCGGGCCATAAATGCCCGAAAGGCGGAAAATCTGCACCGGCAGGTCATTCTGTTCGGCAAATGCCAACCAGGCCTCTTCTGCTGCGACACGCTGGACGGAGCGTTTGGAAACGGGGTTGAGCGGAGTTTCCTCATCGACCCAGGCACCGTCGTGATTGCCGTAGACACCGACTGTGGAGAGGTATCCTATCCAGCGCGGTTTCGCACCGACAATCTCATTGGCGTACTGGTTCAGCACCGGGTCGCCGGCCTCATTCGGAGCAATCGAGACCAGTATATGCGTCGCTTGCTTCAGTGCTTCGGCAACGCCGTCGCCTTGAGAATTGCCGTCGAAGAGAAACGGTTCGACACCCAGTGTCCGGAGCGCCTCCATTTTGTCCGAAGAACGCGTTGTGCCGCCGATCCAGTCGAACTGGTCACGCACTTCTTCCACGAACGCCTTGGAGGAAAACCCGGTGCCAAAGATAAACAGACGCATAGGTTCTAAAGCTCCAGATGCTTGCGGCGGATTTCATAAAGCGCAACGCCCGTGGCAACGGCCAGGTTCAGGCTGTCGGCCTGTCCGACTTGCGGAATGCGGATCAAGGTACGGCAGGCGGCTGCCATGTCGTCTTCCAGGCCCTTCTGCTCGTTGCCCATGACCAGCAGAACCGGCTCGGCATAGTCGGGCGTGCGATAGTCGACCGATCCCTTCAGGTGGGTGGCCGCGACGGTGCCGGGCCACTTTTCGGCCAGTGACTTGAATTCGTCCTTGCCGAGTTTGGCCAGCGGCACATGAAACAGCGAGCCCATGGTGGCGCGCACCGCTTCAACCGCGAAGGGATCCGTGCAATCACCGACCAGCATGACACCCGCACCACCGACCGCATCGACCGTGCGGATGATCGTGCCAAGGTTGCCCGGATCGCGCACCCGGTCGAGAGCGACCCAGAGCGTGGTACCGGCGGGATCAATGTCGCGGGCTCCCAGAAGCTTCTGCTCGTAAACACCGACAACCATCTGCGGATTGTCCTTGCGCGTCATCGCGGACATGACGGCGGTCGATGCTTCCAGGATCAGGGCGCCGCGCGCCTTCGCGGCAGCAGCAGCCTTCTGCGCGACAGGATTGTCCCGCGCTTCAGGCCCGAGCGCGAGATAACGCACGCCCCAGCCGGCTTCCAGCGCATCGGTGGCCAGCTTCAGGCCTTCGGCCACGAACAGGCCCGACTGGCTGCGGTGCTTGCGCTGCGCGACGAGCCCCTTGATTTCCTTGACGATTGGGTTGGAATGGCTGGTGATCTGTTTCACCGCCCCCTGGCGTTTTTCGATCATCTGCTGCTCCAGCGCGAAAAGAGCGACGTGGACAGCGCGCGCTTGCCGTCCTCCTCGCGGATGACCAGTTCGCCGGATTCCAGCAGGCCGCCTTCGGTGTCCAGGGTTTCGGCCATGAGTTCGTGAATGGACACGAAACTGGAGCGGATCGCATAGGCGGTCAGGATCATGAACAATGCGTCCTTGTCCAGAAGCTGCTTCAGATCCGCGAGCATGCCGGGCAGGCTGGTGTAGATGTCCCAGACCTCCCCCTTCGGGCCGCGGCCGTATTTCGGTGGGTCGAGAATGATGCCGTCATAGGTGTTGCCGCGCCGCACTTCGCGGGCAACAAATTTCGAAGCGTCCTCGCAGATCCATCGGATCGGCAGATCTTCGAGACCTGACATCTCCTGGTTCTCGCGGGCAAAACCGATCGCCTTCTTGGAGGCGTCCACATGGGTCACCTGCGCCCCTTCCGTCGCCGGCAGCAACGAGGCAAGGCCGGTGTAGCCGAAAAGGTTCAGGATCTTCAGCGGCTTTTCCGGTGCGCGCTCGCGTTCAGCGCGGATCTTGCCGTTGACCCAGTCCCAATGGGCGGCCTGTTCGGGGAAGACGCCGACGTGGCGGAACGACATGAAGCGACCGTTGTAGCGAACAGGACCGTATGACATCGGCCAGGTTTCCGGCACGCTTCCGGAAAACTTCCAGCGGCCCGGGCCTTCTTCTTCCGTGTCGCCGGAAAAGACGGCATCGGCACGGTTCCAGACACTTTCCTTCTGCCGCCGGGCCCCCATGGCCTGCGGTTCCGGACGCACGATGGTGAAACGGCCATAACGCTCCAGCTTCTCGCCCTGGCCCATGTCCAGAAGCCGATAGTCCTTCCAGCCCTTGGTTTCCAGGATCACCGGCCAGCTCTGGTGTGCAGGCTCGCCGGACGGGGCATAGGTGGAGGCACTGGTCTGATCCGCCACGGGTCTCACTCGTTTTCTGTCAGGTTTGAAGTTGTTCCGCCATAGAACATCCTGCCTTCATTTGAAAGTAGATTAGACGTTCCTGTGTGGTCGAAAAGGTTTCCTGGCCGGCTTTTGAACCCGTCCGGTCCAAAGGTTTCGTGACCGGCCACAACAGCACCGCAAAGGCAATTTCCCGCTGCCGTCGGCGATCCTGTCGAGCGCAAAAGAAAAGGGCGGGGAGCCGAAGCTCACCCGCCCTCTTCGGTCAGATGTGTGCGATCAGGCTGCGGCAACCTCGGAGAGGAACTGCTCGACTTCTCGCTTCAGTTCGTGGGTCTTCTGGGTCAGTTCTCCGGAAGCCGACAGCACCATGTCCGCAGACGAGGAGGTCTGGTCAACGGCCTGCGAAAGCTGCGACATGGAAGAGGACACGGCACCGGTTCCTTCCGCCGCGCGCTGCACGTTCTGCGAAATTTCCGCGGTGGCGGCGCCCTGCTGTTCGACAGCCGATGCGATGGCCGTGGTGTAGGTGTTCACCTCGGTCATGGTCTCCGCGATCTCGCCAATGGCAACGACGGATTCCTTGGTCGCGTTCTGGATCTCGGTGATCTGGCTGGAGATCTCCTCCGTTGCCTTGGAGGTCTGGGTGGCCAGCTCCTTCACCTCGGCAGCAACAACCGCGAAACCTCTTCCGGCTTCACCGGCGCGTGCCGCTTCGATGGTGGCGTTGAGGGCCAGAAGGTTGGTCTGTTCGGCAATCGCCTGGATGAGGGTCACCACTTCGCCGATCTTTGTGGCGGCTTCCGCCAGCCCTTCGACCTTCTGGTTGGTGATCCGTGTTCCGGTGGTGGCCCGGTCGACGATTTCTGTCGTCTGGGCAACCTGGCGGGAGATCTCGCCGATCGAAGCCGCCAGTTCTTCGGCGGCGCTTGCCACGGTCTGAACGTTGTTGGTGGTCTCGTTGGACGATGCCTGGGTTTCGCTGGCGTAACCGGCGCTGTCCCGGGCGATTTCCGTCAGGGCCTGTGCGGTGTTGTCGAGGCCGCCCGCGGTGGTTTCCACGGAGCCGAGCGCTTCTTCCGCCTTGGTGCGGAATGAATGGATCAGACTGTCGATACGGGCCTGGCGTTCCTGGCGGGAGGCTTCCTCGCGGGCATTCTGCTCCTGCAGCTGAGCGCGTTCGACAGCGTTGTCGCGGAACACCTGCACCGTGCGGCTCATGTCGCCGATCTCGTCGCCACGATCGATGCCCGGGATCACAACTTCATTGTTGCCGTTTGCCAGGCGGTCCATGACGCCGGTGATCGTGCGGATCGGACGCGTGATGGCCAGGTTGAGAATGAAGGCAAGACCGATGCCGCCCAGGATGGCGAGCAGGATCGTGACGGCAATCTGAACCTTTGCAGCCGTGGCGGCGGAATTGGCGGCCTGCGACTGGGCAGCGGAGATGGACGTGATGTCGGCGCTGACCTTTCGGGTCAGGTCGTCAAGTTCCACTCGTTTGGCGGCCAGATCAGCCTTGGTGACAAGCATCTCGCGGAAAGACTTGTCGAGCGTTGCAACGGATTCAGGGATGGCGTTGATTGCGTCTGCGGCGGAGGGAAGGATCATGGCGTATTTGACCATGTCCTTTTCCAGGCCCTGCAGATTGGCGATCTGTTCTTCCACGGCCGACTGGTCGCTGACACCAAAGGCGCCGAAGAGGTAGAGTGTTTCCGCGCGGGCGGCCAGTGCCATCTCATTCAGGCTGGTAGCTTTCTCGGCAATGGAGCGTACCGTTGCAAGGCGGGTGGAGGCGGTCAGCGCGTCGGTCTTTGCCTTGGAAACGACCGGGTGGACTTGCCCGAGAATTTCTTCTGTAAAGCCGTTCATCCCGTCGATTGCATTGCCGACGGCCTGGCGTGCTTCATAGGCTTCGGAAAAGCCGAGATCCTTGGTGAGGTTCTCCAGAGCCGCGTTGAGCTTGTTCGCCTGCGAGGCCAGCTTGCTCACGGTCTTGCGGTCGATACCGTCGATCTGCTTGTACTTCATCTGCTTCGTGGAAGAGACGAGGTTGCGTGCGGTGTCGATGGCTGAGGTAAGATCTTCACCGTCAATGTTGCCGCTGCCTTTCAGGTAAAGCATGTGAACCTTGACGACTTCGTCTTTCAGTTCGAACACGGTTCTCTGAAGCTGGTTGGCATCGTCAAGCTGGCTGTTCGCCGCGAAAGCTTCGGCGCTGATGCGTTTTTCTTCCGTCAGAACGGCGTCACTGATGTTGGTCGCCAGTGCTTCCAGATCATTGGTGCTTTTCTGAAGTGTCGCGATACGCTCGGCCTGCTGCACCGTCTGCTCGGCGACCTGATCGAAAGTGGTCGAGAAACTGGAGACCGCGTCCTTGGCCCCGGCGACCTGAGCTTCAGAGGCGGTGTCGCCCGCAATCTCGTTGGTCAGGAGGTCCAGTTCGCCTTGCAGCGTCGCCACACCTTCAAGCACGGAATTGCGAAGGTCTGCCGAAGGATTGTTGAGATAGTCTTCACGAAGCAGGGACGTTGCCTGGACCTGTCCGGCAACCTTGGCCGCCTGATCGGCAACGACGAACCGCGCGGACAGACCATGGATGGCCAGAAATCCCACGCCACCTACGACTGCCGTCAGCAGCAAGACAGCCAGAAAACCGCCGCCGACCTTGAAGCCAAATTTCAAGTCGGTCAGAACTTTCAATATTCGTTTCATTTTATCCCCGCACAGCCGGAACAACTGCATTGTCGTTCTGTCAGTATTGCGGAGCGCAATGAACATTAGGTAAATCACGCATTTTTAGCTTCAGGTAATATTTAGCTGAAGAATAAATGCGTCATTTTTAAAGTCAGGTTCAGGTGCCGCAAATATATCGGCAAGCTAGAAGAGGGTCGGGTTGTATAAAGGATTTATACATGCTGACCGCCGTTGATGTGAATTTCTGCTCCACTGACGTAGGAAGACTTCTCGGAGCACAAGTAATAGATCGTGTCGGCAACTTCATTCGGCAGGCCAAGGCGGCGGAGCGGAATGTCTTCGATCATCTTTTCGGTGCCAGGTGACAGGATGGATGTATCGATTTCGCCCGGTGCGATTGCATTGACGCGAATGCCGTGCGGACCGAAGTCGGCCGCCATCTCCCGCGTAAGCGATGCGAGGGCCGCCTTCGAGGTGGAATAGGCGGTGCCGGCGAAGGGATGCACCTTCATGCCGGCGATCGACGTCACGTTGACGACCGACCCCTTGGCATTCTTCAGTTCTTTGAAAAGGCCCCGGCCAAGAAGGATGGGGGCAAAGAAGTTGACCTGAAAAACGGTTCGCCATTCGTGCATGGCCGTTGTCAGCGAATCCAGTCGTTCTCCGTCGGGGCCCTTGGGGCTGATCCCCGCATTGTTGACCAGCGCATGAAGGCGCGAACCGTTGGGCTCCAGACGCTTGCGGATTTCCTGGGTAGCAAACCCGAGGTTTTCCGGATCGGAAAGATCCACCTGGATATGGTCCTCAGGCCCCATCGGCCATGGACACTTGTCCGAAAACGCCTGCCGGGAGCAGGTGATCACCCGCCAGCCTTCCGCGGAAAACCGCTTGACGGTGGCATGTCCGATGCCGCGGCTCGCGCCTGTCAGCACGAGTGTCGGACGCTCGTCGGGGATACCCTGGCCGGTCATGTTATTTCCCTGCTGGCGTGCAAAAGTCGTGGAAAAAGTTGACTCTTGCAGTCGAGTTTCGTTATTGCGCTGGAATTCGTCAATGCCAATATGTTCGCATATGAGGACGCGCGCCGGATCCTACAATGATCATTTGCTCCTGTAACGTACTGTCTGACAAGCAACTTCGCGAAGCCGCGGAAGAAATGCGTGCAGACCCGAATGGCAAGGTGCCAACGCCCGGAGCGGTGTTCCGTCATCTGGGGTGCAGGCCGCGTTGCGGAAGCTGTTTTCCGTCGGTCATTGACATCATTCACGAAAAAAGTTCTGAAGAGCAACCAAAGTCGGAAGAGTCGCCTGCAGAATTGAAGCAGGCTTCAAACCGCTAGGACTTACCGGCCCCTGCCAGAGAAATGGCTTGGTCCGGAACATGGATTTCGATCAACTTCCGGGCACATGTCCAAGTGACAGAGCACCCCGGGGGGATCTCGCAGGGAGAGGGTCATGAAGGGCGAAGCGCGCGTAATCGAGTATCTCAACAAGGCCCTGCGGCACGAGTTGACGGCAGTGAACCAATATTGGGTCCATGCCCGGCTGCTGGCCGACTGGGGCTTCGGCAAGCTGGCCGACAAGGAACTGGCGGAAGCTGAAGAAGAGCGTCAGCACGCACAGGATCTGATGGACCGGATCATCTTCCTGGAAGGTCTGCCCAATCTTCAGACCCTGGACCCGCTGCGGATCGGCCAGTCGGTCAAGGAATGCCTGGAAGGCGACCTTGCAGCGGAATACGTCGCGCGGGCCCTTTACCACGAAGCCCGCGAAGTCTGCCGCGAACTCGGCGACTATGTTTCCATGGCGCTGTTTGAACAGCTTCTGAGCGACGAGGAAAGCCACATCGATTTCCTCGAAACGCAGCTTGAACTGATCGAACGGATCGGCATCGACAACTACTCCCTGCTGCAGGCCAAGTCTGCGGACACCGCCGAATAAGCACCAGGGTTCACAAACCTGATTTCCGTCTGCCGTCGTCGGAGCGATCCTGGCAACGGCAGACATCTTCTGTCTGCCATCAGAAGACTATTTAGGCGGCTCAGTTCTTCCGCGCGTTTTGGCCGTGCGTCCTGTTCGCCGACGAACGCACCTATGTGACCTCCTTCTCAGGCGCAGCCGTTGCCTGATCCGCTTTCATCAAGAAAATGTACCTTGCCACCGGCTGCGTCAGCGTCTTCCTCGTCGTGCGTGACAAGCAGGACGGGCAAGCCCTTTTGTCTGGCTGCGTCGAAGACCAATGCCCGGATGTCAGCTCGCCGGGCCTTGTCGAGACTTGAGAAAGGTTCGTCCAGTAGCAGCGCATGCGGCTCGGCAAGAAGCGTTCGCATCAAGGCGACGCGGGTCTGCTGACCACCGGACAGCGTCGCAGGGTCCCGGCTGCCGAAGCCGGAAAGCCCGACATCGGCGAGGGCCTGTTGAGCCATGTCCCGCCGGAGGGATCTTTTGCGGATTGCAGCGGGAATGGCGAACATCAGGTTCTGCAGCACGGACATATGCGGGAACAACAGCGGCGTCTGGAACATCAGGCCGATATGGCGCTCCTGTGCGGGCAGAGGTGTGAGATCCTTGCCATCAAGCATCACCGTGCCGCTCGCCTTGAAATCCGGCCGGAGGAAACCGGCAATGAAGTCGAGCAGGCTGGATTTGCCGCTGCCGCTTTCGCCCATCACGGTGAGTACTGTTCCCGGTTCTATCCGGCAGTCGATCCCAAGCAGGGGCACTCCGTCCAGGTGGAGGGTGACGTCCTGAAGAACCAGGCCCAATGGCTCGTTTGGGATTTGCATTGCTTGCCTCACCTTTCCAGCCGCATGGCGGCCCGGTTGCGATGAAGCAACGCCGGTAACAGTGCGGCCAGCGTAAATCCGGCCAGTGGTATGCCAAGTTGCAACAGGGCCAACAGCGCAGTTGCCTGCCGGCTGCCTCCGCTGGCCAAGGCGACACTCTCGGTCGTGACCGTGGCGATCCGTCCGGCACCGATCATCAAGGTCGGCAGATACTGGCCGACGGAAACCGCGGCTGCCACGGCAAGCGTTACCAGAACTGGCCGCAGCAGCAATGGCAAACGGATCTGCCAGAAGATGCGGGCACGCGACGCGCCGATGGAGGCTGCGGCCTTGACAAAGCGCGGATCGAGCCGGGCCCAGGGATCGCTCAAGGCCAGGAAGGCGTAGGGCAGGACGAAAACCAGATGGGCCAGCAAAACAGCGGAGAATGTGCCGCTGACATCCGCTGACAGGAAAAGCAGCTGCAGACCGAACAGAAAGCTGATCTGCGGCAGCAGCAGCGGCAGGAAGACGAGTGTCTTGAGACGGCGCGAAGAGGTTGACTTGCGGTGATCGCGCGCTTCCAGAACCCAAAGTGTCAGTGCTGTTGCAACAAACGCGGAGGCACAGGCCAGAGCGACAGTCGTACCGAGAAGCCCGAGGCTCATGCCGAGGGTGTCGGTCATTTGCATGACATTCCAGGCCTGCGGCAAAACAGAGGGAAACCACCACGAGCGGGCGGCAGACCAGATCCCGAGCAGAAGCAGCGAGAGGATCATGGCCACGATGATGATTACCATCACCAGAAGTCCGCCATATCTTGCCGCACGCTCGCGCAAGTGACGATGCCCGGTGACGAGACGGCGCCTGGAGGCCGAGGCGACCAGCCGTTCGCCTGCCAGATAGGTGGCAAGAGCAGTCGTGCTGACGGCAAGTTGCAGCAACGCCCCGGCAGATGCCATCAGACGTTTGGTCAGATCCGGGTCGTTCATCCAGCTGACGAGACGCGGGGCGAGGGGAGCCGGTGTCGTCGGCCCAAGGATAGCGGCGACATCAACGACGGATGTGGCATAGGCGACCACTGCCAGCACCGGTAGGCGGATGAGCGGGTAGATCTGCGGCAGAACGATCTTGAAGAAGGTTGCGACACGGCCATAGCCAAGGCTGGCACCTGCCTTGAAATACTCCTGAACGTGAGGGCGGTTTAGCGCGGCGAGCGTCATCAGGAACAGAAAAGGCACTTCCTTGGCGACAAGACCAACCGTCATGGCGATGCCGAACGGATCGTTGAGGATCAGAACGTCGGGTGGCCTGGTCCAGCCAGTCGCCCAGGGCGAAACGAGGCGAACCAGAAAGCCCGATGGCGCAATCAGAAAAGCAAGACCGATGGCCGCCGCCGCGTGTGGTACCGAAAGCAGTGGCGACAGAAACCGGGTCAGGCGCCGGAACGCCGCCGTTCCGGACCAGCCTGCCACGAACAGGAGCACGATCGCCAGCGACGCGACCGAGGCCGTCAGGCCGGTGGCAATACTGAGCCAAACGGAAGTCAGCAGACCGGGTTGTTGGAACAGGTGCCGGACAGGTTCAAGGGAGAAGCTGTTGTGGCCCAGCGCGGGCAGATAACCGAAGGCAGGCAGGATCGTACCCGCCAGGCCGGCAAGAACCGGCCCGGCCAGAAGAACCGACACAAGGATGATCGGTATGGCCGGGACGGCTTTCGGCTGGTTTGCCACGTACTCCGGCTCACTCGGCGCCGTAGCGGGTGGTCCAGGCCTCTTCAAGCGCACTGACCCAGCTCGGATGCGGTTCCGGCAGGACCGGGCCGAGCTGTTCGGGCGTCAAGGTCGCAGGCCCAAGGTCGAGCGTATCGAAGAGAACCTTTTCGGTTTCAGGCAGTCCGGCAACGTTCAGAACCGTCGGGTCGCCCCAGATACCGGGATCCTGCTTGCGAGCCTGTGCAGCGGGTGACAACAGGAAGTTGGCGAAGACCTTGGCGCCTGCCTGGCTGGAACTGTTGAACGGAATTGCAACGAAGTGGGTGTTGCCGATGGTGCCGCCATCCAGAACGAAGGTGCGCACGCTGGGCGGCAGTTCGCCGTTGGCAATTGCGCTCGAGGCATCGGACGGATTGAAGGAAAATGCAATATCCAGTTCTCCGTCGGCAAGCAGCTGGCGCATATGCGCTGCATCCTTCGGGAAAGCGCGGCCCTGGCGCCAGAGCGAGCCGTTCAATGCGTCCAGATAGGCAAACAACGGTGCGGTCATTTCTTCGAAGCGGGCTTCATCCACCGGTTTCGTCAGAGCGGCCTTGTCCGGAACCGTGCTGACGAGAACCTGTTTCAGAAAGGTCGTGCCATAGAAATTGGGCGGTTGCGGATAGGCAAATCGGCCCGGGTTCGCCTTGGCGTAGCTCAGCAGCGCATCGAGCGTCGCGGGTGGGGTGTCCAGGCGGGCACTGTCATACATGAACACGAGCTTGGCCATCCCCCACGGGCTTTCCTGGCCATCCGTAGGCACGGTGAAATCCTGGGCGACCGTCGGCTTGTTTTCCACGTCGACATATTCCCAGTTCGGCAACGTCTGCGCCCATCCAGGTGCTGCCAGCAGGCCCTGTTCCTTCATGGCCGCGAAATTTTCGCCGTTGATCCAGACCAGATCGACCGCGCCGCCAGAGACCTTGCCAACCGATTTTTCGGCAAGCACCTGTGAGACCACAGATGCGGTGTCACTGACCTTCACCTGAAGGACGCGAACGTCAAATTCATTTGCCACTTCCCGGGCAGCCCAAGCGATATAGGCGTTGATGCGCGGCTCGCCGCCCCAGGCGTGGAAATAAACGGTCTCGCCTCTGGCCTCATCCAGCACTGCCTGCCACGCCGGATCATTGGCCGCTTCCTGTGCAGAAGCAGCCACCGGTGCCATCAGTGATCCGAGAAGACCAAGCGTTGCGGCAAGCATGCGTTTCATCAGAATTTCCCCTGTTGCGGATCGTGTCCGTTCCTCGTTCCCTCGCGCAAGGCGCATGGCACGGTCAAGACAAGGCTTTGTGAACGATGAGTGTTCGTGCTCGTTTGATTTCAGCGCAAATCAGACCGGCAGGATATGGGTGTCCTTGATCTCTTCCATGACGGCGTAAGTATGTGTTTCACGCACGCCCGGCAGCGCCAAAACCACATCAGACAGGAAGGCCCGATAGGCTTCCATGTCCTTGACGCGGCTTTTCATGAGGTAGTCGAAGCCGCCTGCCACCATGTGACATTCCATGATGTCGGTCGAGCGTTCGACGGCAATCTTGAAGGCGTCGAAAATTTCCGGTGAGGTGCGGTCAAGCCGGATTTCGACGAAGACCAGCAAACCCCGGTCCACCATCTTCGGATTGAGGCTGGCGGAAAAGTGCTCGATGTACCCTTCGCGCACCAGCCGCTTCATGCGTTCGGCGGTCGCGGTTGCCGAAAGATGCACCCGTTCGGCAAGGTCCGTATTGGTAATGCGGCCGTCCTGTTGGAGAACCTTCAGAATCCTCCGGTCTGTTGCATCAAGCATGGCGAATTTCCCTAGAAAAAAGAAATTTGCAAAGAAATACACGGAGATTGGCTTCAAAAACAGCGAAAAGCGGACTTCGATTCAAGATATTTTGGAGACATCTAGTGACCTGGCCCCGCGGGGCCCCTTTGGGAGGTTCTCATGACCGCAACTGTTGCAGCCATGAAGACAATCAATTCGACCGAACTCGAGCCGTTTCGCCCGGCGTACGCCCCCGATGACAAGACGCTTGTCGAAGCGCTTCTGAAGGAAGCCAACACCGACCCCGTGGTGGAGAAACTGATCGACCAGCGCGCCCGCGGTTATATTCAGGACATGCGCTCGGTCCAGGTCGGTCTCGGCGGCGTGGAAGACTTCATGCGCGAATTTGGTCTGACCACCCGTGAAGGCCTGGCCATGATGGTGCTGGCGGAAGCTCTGCTGCGCGTTCCGGACGCAAAGACCGCGGACAAGCTGATAGAGGACAAGCTGGCGGCAGCCCGCTTCGACGATCCCTCAGGCCCGAAATCCGACACATGGCTTGTCTCCGCCTCTTCCTGGGCGCTGGGCGTCACCTCTCGTCTGCTGCATCCGGGCGACACGCCCCAGTCGATCCTGTCGAGCCTCGTCAAGCGCATGGGCATGCCGACCGTGCGCATGGCAACCCGCAAGGCAATGCGCCTGCTCGGTCATCAGTTCGTGCTTGGTGAAACCATCCAGAAGGCTCTGGAACGCGCCAGGACCCAGGAAGCGAAGGGCTATCGCTATTCCTATGACATGCTGGGCGAGGGCGCGCGCACCCAGAAGGATGCGGAGCGTTACTTCCAGTCCTATGCCAAGGCGATTGCCGCCATCGGCAAGGCCGCCGGTGACAAGAAGCTGCCGGACCGTCCGGGTATTTCGGTGAAGCTTTCCGCGCTGCATCCGCGCTATCAGGCCGTCAACGGCGAACGTGTGCGCGACGAACTCCTGCCGAAGTTGCGCGAACTGGCGCAGATGGCCAAGGACCACAACCTCAACTTCACCGTCGACGCTGAAGAAGCCGACCGGCTGGAGATCTCTCTGGATATCATCGCGGCCATGCTAACCGATCCGGTCACCGAGGGCTGGGATGGCTTTGGACTGGCGGTTCAGGCCTATCAGAAGCGCGGCATTCACGTGATCGACTGGCTGGTCAACGCGGCCCGCAAGACCAATCGCAAACTGATGGTCCGCCTCGTAAAGGGTGCCTATTGGGATACGGAAATCAAGCACGCCCAGGAAGGCGGTGCGGAAGGCTATCCGGTGTTCTCGCGCAAGGCGGCGACGGATCTGTCCTATCTGTGCTGCGCCAAGCGGATGCTGGCGGCACGGGATGTGCTTTACCCGCAATTCGCCACCCACAACGCACTGACAGTTGCCCAGATCATCGAACTCTCCGGTGGCAAGGCGGAAGGGTACGAGTTCCAGCGCCTGCACGGCATGGGCGAAAGCCTTTACAAATCCGTTGTCGAACGCGACGGCTTCCCGTGCCGGATCTATGCCCCGGTCGGTGGTCACAAGGACCTCTTGGCCTATCTCGTCCGCCGCCTTCTGGAAAACGGTGCCAACTCCTCCTTCGTCACCATCGTGGGCGATGCCTCCGTGCCGGTTGAAAAGATGCTCAAGCGGCCGAAGGAACTGCTGGATAGCGGTCACCATTCCATCAACCGGTCGATCCCGCTGCCGAAGGACCTTTACGGCGACAGCCGGCAAAATTCCGAGGGCGTGGAATTCGGCTGTGCGGCGGAGCGCAATTTGCTGACGTCCGGCATGGCGAAAACCACAGCACCGTTCACCGAAGCCGCCCCGCTTGGAGCGGGGCTGAAACCGTCGGGCGACGCCAATCCGGTGTTTGCCCCGATGGACGGCACGACCAAGGTCGGTACGGTGCGCTTCGCGGACAGCGAAACGGCACGCCTTGCTGTCGAAAATGCCCAGAAGGGGTTCGAGAAATGGTCGCGCAGACCGGTTGAAGAGCGGGCGGCTGCCATCGACAAGGTTGGCGATCTGCTGGAGGCCAACCGGGACCGTCTGATGACGATCCTCTCATTGGAAGCCGGCAAGTGCCTGACCGATGGCATTGCCGAAATCCGCGAGGCAGTCGACTTCTGCCGATACTACGCGGCCGAAGCCAGAAACCTTTTCGGTGAAGGCAAGCTGATGCCCGGACCGACAGGCGAGGAAAACCGCTACCGCTATCGTGGTCGCGGCGTCTTCGTCTGCATTTCTCCCTGGAACTTCCCGCTGGCGATCTTCCTCGGTCAGGTCAGCGCAGCTTTGATGGCGGGCAACGCCGTCGTCGCCAAGCCCGCGGAACAGACACCGCTGATCGCTTATGAAACGGCCAAGCTGATGTATCAGGCCGGTGTCCCGGAAGATGTCTTCTACCTGCTCCCGGGCGAAGGTGATGTAGGTGCCGCACTGACCTCCCATCCGGCTGTTGCCGGGGTGGCCTTTACCGGATCGACCGAAACCGCCTGGCTGATCAACGGCACGCTGGCCGCAAAACGCGGCCCGATCGTTCCGCTCGTTGCCGAAACGGGCGGGATCAACGCGATGATCGTAGATGCGACGGCCCTGCCGGAACAGGTCTGCGATGACGTCATGATGTCCGCCTTCCGCTCCGCCGGTCAGCGCTGCTCGGCACTGCGTTTGCTTTATGTGCAGGAGGATGTCGCCGATCATCTGCTGGACATGCTGGAAGGCGCAGCGAAAGAACTCAGTTTGGGCGACCCGCGCCTGCCGTCCACCGATATCGGGCCGGTTATCGATGAGGAAGCGCGCGACAACATTCTCTCCCATGTCGATGACATGGAGGAGAGTCAGAAACTGCGCTATGCCGGCAAGACACCGCACGGCAAGCTGGCCAACGGCTCCTGGGTGGCCCCGCACATCATCGAGTTGGACAAGGCTGAGGCCCTGACGCGGGAAGTCTTCGGACCGGTGCTGCACGTGGTCCGCTACAAGGCTGGCGACCTCGACAAGGTGCTGGACCAGATCGCAGGCACCGGCTACGGCCTGACGCTCGGTGTTCACAGCCGTATCGATGCAACGGTGAAGAAGGTTGTCGACCGGTTGTCCGTCGGCAACGTCTATGTCAACCGCAACACCATCGGTGCAGTCGTCGGCACCCAGCCCTTCGGCGGCTCCGGCCTCTCCGGCACCGGCCCCAAGGCAGGCGGCCCGGCCTACCTCTACCGGTTTGCACTGGAACAGGTGGTCTCCATCAACACGGCCGCCGCTGGCGGTAACGCCAGCCTGGTGGCAGCCTCGGACGATTGAGGGCCAAGGCCTTCTCGGAGCTAAGCATAGTCCGATTTGCAACCTGGATTTCGCCCATATACGGACCGGTTCCCTTCCCCCTTGTGGGGAGGGGTTAGGGCCGGGGCTTCATACCCCCACCCCTAACCCCTCCCCACAAGGGGGAGGAGGACTCGGCTGCGGCAGGTCGCGGGACAGGGGACTTCTGAAGCGTCAGTCCCTCCTGTGTCTTCCCATAGTTCGACCACGGGATTCATGCCGTTTTCTCTCCTGAAGGGAAGGCCGTGCGAGGCTGAAATGCGGAGCTAGGTTCCCCGCGGCTTCGCCCTGCGCGTTGCCTCGGCTGCGGTCGGGTCGTCCGGCCAGGGGTGCCTGGGGTAGCGGCCTTTCATGTCGGCTTTCACATCCGCCCAGGAGCCTTGCCAGAAGCCGGGGAGGTCCTTTGTGATCTGGATCGGGCGCTGGGCAGGGGAAAGAAGTTCCAGGATCAGCGGCAATCTGCCGTCGCAGACGCTCGGATGATCCTTGAGGCCGAAGAGTTCCTGCACGCGAATGGAAAGCGTCGGACCTGCGGCCGCACCATAGTCGATCGGCACCTTGCTGCCTGTCGGGGCGGTGAAGTGCGAGGGGGCAAGGCTGTCCAGCCGCGCAGCCGCATCATAGGGCAGGAGCACTGCAAGCGCATTGCCGAGAAGCGCGGTGTCGATTACCCCCAGGCTCGTGCAGCCGGCAAGATAGGGCTGCAGCCAGGTTTCCAGGGTTTCCGTCAAGGTGCCATCGGAAAGGTCCGGCAGATCCTGCGCGCCGTTCTCCCGGGCATAGGCGACACGTTTCTTCAGCCGTTCCTGTTCCTTGCTCCAGGGCAGGCGGGAGACGCCGCGCCGGCGGATCTCGGCAATCAGGGCCCGTTCGACAGCTGCCGGATCTGCTGACTGGATCTGGACGGACTTCAGTTCAACCGCCTTGTAGCGGGTGACACGCCGCGCCTTCAGCGCACCATCTCCTGTCAACTGGACTTCATCCTGCTCGACGATGTCTGCAGCAAACAGGTCTTCGATATCGGATTTGGAAATTGGCGCGCAGAGCTGGATACGCCCGCTTGCCGCCTTGCCCTGAATATCGGCAACAGTCAGGAAGGCTTGCCGGGAAAGGGCATGTTCCGCCTCCAGTTCAGCGCCACGGCCGTTCGCAAGGCGGAAGCGTCCTGTCTGCCCGCGCTGCTGGGCCACCCGGTCAGGATAGGCAAGGGCGAGCAGAAGTCCGGCGCTTTCCGGATCTATCTCCCTGCCTGTGCCGCCTGCCTGCTTCAGCCAGCGCTCGGCAAGTTGGCGGCCGTCTTTTACACGTTGGCTCTTGTCGTGGCGCAAAGCCTGCAAACGCGCACGCAGGTCGGGATCCCGGCCGCCAAGACCCGGTTCGGACAGCACCAGCGCGATCATCGCGGCGGTAAAGCCGAGATCGCGGGCAACGCCTTCGATCACCATATGCGCGAGGCGCGGATGCAGCGGGAGCTTCGCCAGTGCCTTGCCGTCATTGGTCAGACGTCCGTGGTCATCCAGAGCGTGCAGATCCTGAAGCAGAACCTTCGCTTCGCTCCAGGCCGCAAGTGGGGGCTGGTCGGCAAAGGCGAGGGCTGCCGGATCGAGTGTCCCCCAGGCCGCCAGGTCCAGCACCAGGCCGGTGAGATCCGCTTCCAGGATTTCCGGAGCCTCTGCCTGTGGCAGGGCCACGGTCTGGGCTTCGTCCCAGAGCCTGTAGCAGACACCGGGCTCGGTACGTCCGGCGCGGCCTCGCCGTTGATCAGCGGAAGCGCGGGAGACGCGCACGGTTTCCAGCCGGGTCAGTCCGGTCTGCGGTTCATATTTCGGCACCCGTGCCAGACCGCTGTCGATAACGACACGCACACCTTCGATGGTCAGCGAGGTCTGGGCGATGGCACTGGCCAGCACGATCTTGCGGCAACCGGCATCGGCCGGCCGGATGGCTGCGTCCTGCGCTTTGGCGTCCAGTCCGCCGTAAAGTGGTGCCACCTGGCAGCCTGCCGGGAGCTTGCCCTCCAGCATCTCAGCGGTGCGGCGGATTTCGCCCTGGCCTGGCAGAAACACCAGAATGGAACCTGTTTCTTCCACGAGGGCTTGCCGGATCGCCCTCACCATCTGCGGCTCCACGCGCTCGTTGGGTGTTCGCCCCAGGTAACGCGTTTCGACCGGGTAGCTGCGCCCCGTGCTTTCGATGACCGGCGCGTCGCCAAGCAGGCGTGAAATGCCGGCAGCATCGAGCGTTGCGGACATGGGCAGCAGACGCAGGTCGTCGCGCAGTGCAGCCTGCACATCCAGCGCCAGCGCCAGCCCGAAATCGCCGTCAAGCGAGCGTTCGTGAAATTCGTCAAAGAGAATGGCGGCAACGCCCGTCAGTTCCGGATCGTCCAGGATCAGCCGGGTGAATACACCTTCCGTGATGACCTCTATCCGGGTACGGGCGCTGACTTTCGTTTCCATGCGCACACGGTAGCCGACGGTCTCGCCTGGCTTTTCGCCCAGTTCGGCTGCCATCCGGCGTGCAGCGGCACGGGCAGCTAGACGCCTCGGTTCCAGCACCAGGATCTTGCCGTCGCCGCGCCAGGTCGCGTTCAGAAGAGCCAGCGGCACGCGGGTCGTCTTGCCCGCGCCCGGTTCGGCAACGAGAACCGCGTTCAGCCCTGTATCAAGCGTTGCCAGAAGCTCCGGCAGGACACCGTCGATCGGCAGTGGTGCCGCGAAGGCTGGGGCAGAGGACATGACGGGCCCGGGTCAGCTCGCGCCCGATGCGGCGCCTGCAGTCCATTGCCGTCCTTGCATGTCGACGGCAAAGGCTTCCGGCGCGCGTGCGAAGGAGGCAAGGCCTTCCAGGGCCGGATCGGGATGCCGGACGATGAAGGTCGGTATCTTGGCCATCAGGGCCTCGTGGGGCGCCTTGGCCTCAAAGGCGGCGCGGAAGCCGCCGTCCGTGAGGAAGCGTGTGATCCGCGATGTGACACCGCCAGTCAGATAGACGCCGCCCCGTGCCAGAACCGCGAGGGCAAAATCACCGGCCACACGGCCAAGGGCCCTGGCAAAGACCTCCAGCGTCTTCACCGCTACCGGATCGTTTTCCTCTGCGGCCGTTGTGATGCTTGCCGCCGTTGTGAAGTCGCGGTCCGCGCCCATATAGGCGGCAACACCGCGGGCAAGGCGGGGCAAGCCGGTGCCGCTAAGGATCTGTTCGGCGCCAAGCCGTCCACCGACGAGTTCGATATGCGGCCAGATGGCAACGTCTTCCGGGGTTACCGGCCCGAGTTCCACATGGCCACCTTCGCCCGGAACGGGAACCCAGGTCTGGGCGGCATAGATCATCGCGGCGGCGCCGAGGCCCGTGCCCGGACCGAGGACGAACTTGGCGCTCTCTTCGCGGATCGTGCCGGAGCCGACCTGTTCGATATCGCTGCCGCTATATCCTGGCAAGGCCAGGGCCTGCGCTTCGAAATCGTTGAGCACGATGACTTCGTCCAGACCGAGGTCGGCGATCATCTTCAGCGGCTCGATTACCCAGGCCGCGTTGGTGAGGGGGATCCTGTCACCGGTGACGGGACCGGCAACCGCGATGATTGCCGTGCGCGGTTTCGGATCGGTTTCCGGCAGCACCACTTCGCGGATCGCGGAAGAAATGTCGGGATGATCCGCGGTCGCCGTCTTGCCGCACATGCGGGTGGGCGCCTCAGCGTCGTCAACCAGAGCGAAACGGGCGTTGGTGCCGCCGATATCGGCAACCAGAACCGGATAGGCAAAGGATTTGGTGTTCTTGGAAAAACTCATGAGGACAAGGAGCCAACTTCAGGTGTCGCGGATGTGGTCTTGAGGCCCTGCAGGCGGGCGGAGCGCAGCAGGATATCCGCAGTCGACGGATTGAGCGCCATCGGCATGTCATAGACCACTGCAAGGCGCATCAGGGCTTTCACATCAACATCATGCGGCATGGGCGACAGCGGATCGACGAAGAAGAACAGGCCCTGGAGCTTGCCTTCGGCAATCATCGCGCCGATCTGCTGGTCGCCGCCCAGCGGGCCGCTTTTCAGCCTTGTGACCTTGAGATCCGGACAGGCTTCCAGAATGCGGCCGCCCGTGGTGCCTGTGCTGACAAGTTCGAAAACCGCGAGTTTGTCCTGGTGCCGTCTGGCGAACTCGACCATGGCGTCTTTTTTGGCGTCATGCGCGACAAGCGCAAGAGTGGGCGTGGCAGGCATCAGCGGTCCTCTGGGGTCTATGCAATCCGGATCGATTGAATAGCCGAAAGCTGATCGAAACCAAAGTCCCGGGAGACCAGTTCGTCCCCGGAGGAAACCGGACGAAAAGGCACCCTGGCAGGAAGCGACAGCGGCGGGGAAGTGTTTAGCCGTTCAAAGCGCTTTAGGCAAAGGAAGATGAACGGGCGGGCGCAGAACCTGTTCGCCGTGGGCAGATCATTGGCAGGGAGCAAAAGAAAATGCCGCGTCCCGGCCCGGAACGCGGCAGGCAATAAGGAGAATGGAGACGTGGCGGTCAGTCGAACAGATTGCAGCGGATCGGTTCGCGGCCGGCAACGCGCTGGAAGTAGGGATCGGGTTCCGGCAGATGCAGCCCGGCGATCTCCATCACCAGCTTCATCCGGATCGCGTCTGCAAAGCCTTCCTGACTGCGAACGGGGATGGCGAACGAGCCCGGGCCGCCGATCACACAATCCTCGTAATAGTGGTCGAGGTTGAGCATCGCCTGCCAGGTGTTCTTGTTCGACTTCATCATCAGAGGCAAGCCGTTGATGGTCACGCCAGAGGCAACCATGCGATCACGCATGGCAGTTACGGAGCCACCCTGGTTGTTCGGGCCGTCACCGGAAATGTCGATTACGCGGCGCAGGCCTTCATACTGGTTGTTCTGAACCAGAAAGACGGACTTTTCGAGCGCCGAGGCGATGGAGGTGCGCTGGACCTGCCGAAGCGGGGCCTCGGCAATCTTGGAAGCGAAGTGTGCTGCCGAGCTTGCATCCTGGATCACCGTCCAGTCGGCGACGATGAAATGCTCATCAACCCCGCCCCATTCCATGTAGGTCACGGCAACGCGGCCGATCGGACCGACCTGAATGGCGTCAAGAAATTCCCTGGAGGTGAGAGCGGCAACATACCCGGCGCGCTGCACTTCCTGTTCTTCTGTATCCATGGATTGGGAGATGTCGACGGCCAGGACAAGTTCGACGTCCACTTCGTTGGCCGGATCATAGCTGTATTGTGAAGAAGCCATCAGAGCCGGACGGTAGTCTCGGGCTGCGGCTGGGGCGGCGAAAAGAAGTGCCGCACAAATAAGTGACAGTAAACTTGTAACCGTCAGTGCACAGTCTGTTTTGGTTATGTCGAGACGCATGGTTTTTCTCCTTACTTCAGCCTTGCGGCTGGGTGGCCACGTCTCCCCTGTTTATTTTGTCGTTGAATTCCTTATCTTTCCGTTTCTCGTGATTCCTAACAAGGCATTGGCTGAATGCCTTGGATGAGCTTGGAAATTTACTTAGCAAGCTACATGCCAAACGTAGCGTAATATTCCTTGGCTGGCAAAAGTAATGTGCACGGAGTGCATGTTCTATCCACAGGCGCGGGATATCTTCCGGATTTGCTAGGCAAATTTTTCATCCGTGGATACGCGTTAAGATTTACGTATAGGTAAGGTGGGTATTTCTTGAGTTATTTCAATCCGCCTTGTCGGTCACATTTTTGCGCGAAACTGTGAGAAACTCGGGCGAGAGAACCTGGTTGAGACCCAAAACAGCCGACGTTTCAGCAACTTCTGAAGCGCCTGACATGCGCGTTCCGATTAGCTGTTTTTCGGTCGGAAAGACGCAGGTTTTCAAAGTGGGGGACAAATCCACCGGCAATTATTGCCGTGCAGCTAGGCAAATTTTGCCGGGTTGTTTCTGAAAATCGGCAGCTTTGGGCAGAATTTGCCGCCGTTCAGAAGTGGTACTCGGTGCTGATTGCTGCCCAGAAATGCAGCAATCAGCCAGAAAATTGGCAGTTTTTTTTGTTGACGGCAAAGGCAAGGCTGGTCATGATCTGAAGAAATTCTCACTTGGTGAAGAATTTTTCGGGCGGCCCTCGCGGCCCCGGAAAACAAAAGCTCCGAAGAGAGCAGGGCATAGCCGGACCGTTGCGGTCAACCGCTTCGCATGGCTGGACAGGCGGGTGTTTCATCTTGCGGGATGCAATTCCATCAAGCCGGGCGTTTTGAGAGTGGTTGAGTATCCTGTCCGCCGGAAGGCGTGCGCAAGGGCTCTGGAGGGGAAGGTTTCGACGCGGAATGCAGACACGCGACGACGACTGGACATCATATATGGCCATCCGGGCGGCCTGGCTGTCCTTTGTTGGAGGCCGTACGCAGGGTGAAATCGCCTCGCAGCTCGGCGTTTCGCCTGCCAAGGTGCATCGCCTGATCGCTCATGCGCAGAAAGCCGGTTTCGTCAAATTCCAGGTCGATGGTCGCCCGATGGAATGCCTCCAGCTTGAAAAGGAGCTGACGGAGCATTTCGGCCTGACGAACTGCATCATTGCTCCCGATCTTGGTGGCGGCGACGACGACAGCGCCCTCAGGGCCGTCGCCGTGTCCGCGGCACAGTTCCTGTCTGGAATGCTCGGTGGGTCCAACGTCACGCGTCTGGGCGTTGGCATGGGCCGCACGCTGACCGCGGCTGTTGAAGCGTTGCCGAAAGTGGCGAGAACCGATCTCGAAATCATGTCGATCTGCGGATCGCTGACGCGCACGCTTGCTGCCAACCCCTACGACATCGTCCAGAAGATGCAGGAACGCACAGGCGGCATCGGCTATTATCTGCCGGTTCCCTATTTTGCCGAAAACCAGGACGAAAAGGCGATGTTCCTGACCCAGCGCAGCGTGCAGGACCTGATGGATCGCGCGCGCCAGTCGGATGCCTTTCTCATCGGCATCGGTTCGGTCGAGAACGAGGGCCATCTTGTCCAGCGCGGCATGATTTCCAAAAAAGAACAGGAAGATTTGCTGTCGGGCGGCGCCGTCTGTGATTTGATGGGGCGCTTTCTGACGATCGAGGGAAAATTGGCCCCGGATCCGCTCGGCGATTGTGCCGTGGGTCTGCATTTCGACGAAGTGCGCGGGCGCCGCGTGATTGCGCTGGTAGGTGGGGAGAGCAAGGTGGATGCCACGCTCGCGGCCCTGCGTACCGGTGTCATTACCGACCTTGTGGCAGACGAGACCCTTGCGAGGGCTCTGACGGCACGGGCCGGATTGCAGCTGGCACAGTCCGCATGATGCGGCTGGGTCACGAGGGGAAACGGGCCGGCCAAAAGGCAGGCCCCCGCATGTCGGAGGACATATAAGTGAAAAAGCTTCTTACCATCGGCACCGCGCTTGCCGGCCTGGCCTTTACCGCCGTGGGCGCATTGGCAGCCGATATCAAGCCGGCAGTGCTTTACGATCTGGGCGGCCGTTTCGACAAGTCGTTCAACGAAGGCGCATACAACGGTGCTGAAAAGTTCAAGGAAGACACCGGCGTCGAATACCGCGATTTCGAAATCCAGAACGACAGCCAGCGCGAGCAGGCTCTGCGCAACTTTGCCAAGCGCGGCATGAACCCGATCGTTGCCATCGGCTTCTCCCAGGCAAACGCCGTGGAAAAGGTTGCCAAGGAATTCCCGGATACGCAGTTCGCGATCGTTGACATGGTCGTCGACCTGCCGAACGTGCGTTCCATCCTGTTCAAGGAGCAGGAAGGCTCCTACATCGTCGGCATGCTGGCTGCGATGGCGTCCGAAACCGGCAAGGTCGGCTTTGTCGGCGGCATGGACATTCCGCTTATCCGCAAGTTCTCCTGTGGTTACAAGCAGGGCGTAATGGCTGCAAACCCGAAGGCGGAAGTCTTCGAGAACATGACCGGCACCACCGGTGCGGCCTGGAACGATCCGGTCAAGGGTGGCGAACTCGCCAAGTCCCAGTTCGACCGTGGCGCTGACGTTGTCTATCACGCTGCCGGCGGCACCGGCATCGGTGTTCTGCAGGCCGCTGCTGACGCCGGCAAGCTCGGCATCGGCGTCGACAGCAACCAGAACAACCTGCATCCGGGTTCCGTCCTGACCTCCATGCTGAAGCGCGTCGACATTGCCGTCTACCAGGCGTTCGAAGATGCGGCCAACGACAGCTGGTCCTCCGGCTTCGAAGTCCTCGGCCTCAAGGAAGGTGGCGTCGACTGGGCGCTGGACGACAACAACGCCGAACTCGTCAACGACGAGATGAAAGCAAAGGTCGAAGAAGCGACCCAGAAGATCATCTCCGGCGAGATCGAAGTTCACGACTACATGGCCGATCAGTCCTGCCCGATGTAAGGCAGTCGTTTTGGACCTCCGCGCGATAGCGTGCGGAGGTCTACCTGTATTTCTAGCGTGCCCAACCCGTTTTTTCGGAGGACAGGATGCTCCGTCTCACATCAGGCGTCATTGCTGCGGCCTGCGCTGTCTTCATGACAACAACCGCAACTCTGGCCGAACCGGCCATCGTTTATTCCGTCGGCGGCAAGTTCGACGGGTCTTTCAACGAAAGCGCCTTTGCCGGCGTGAAACGGTTTCAGGACCAGGGCGGCGACGTCAGAGAATTCGAGTTGGAGCGTGATGCGCAAAGCCTGCAGGCACTGCGGAACTTTGCCAGCCGGGGCGCGTCCCCCGTTGTCGCAATCGGTTTCAACCAGGCCAACGCGCTTGGCCAGGTGGCTCCCAATTTTCCCAAGACGGATTTTGCCATCGTCGACATGGTGGTCGATCAGCCGAACGTGCGCTCCTATGTGTTCAAGGAACATGAGGGTGCCTATATCGGCGGTCTGCTGGCCGGCATGGCCTCCAAGAGCGGCACCATCGGTTTTGTCGGCGGCATGGATATCCCGATCATCCAGCGGTTTCTGTGCGGCTACAAGCAGGGCGGCCAGGCCGCAAGGGCGGATATCAGGGTTCTGTCCAACATGACGGGCGATACGCCGGCCGCTTTCGCGGATCCTGTTCGCGGCGGAGAACTTGCCATCGGCCAGATCAATCAGGGCGCCGATGTGATCATTCAGGCAGCGGGCGGAACCGGCATTGGTGTGCTGCAGGCAGCTGCCGACAAGGGCGTTCTCGGCATGGGCACCGACAGCAACCAGAACGGCCTGCATCCGGGCAAGGTCCTGACGTCCATCCGCAAGCGCGTGGACAACGCCGTCTACGACAGCTTTCAGGCGGCGAAGGACGGCACCTTCGAACCCGGCATCAAGGTGCTGGGCGTCGCGGATGGCGGCATGGACTGGGTGCTGGACGAAAACAACAAGGACCTGATCACGCCGGACATGAAAGCGGCGGCGGATGCCGCCGTTGCGGCCATCTCCGACGGCACCGTCAAGGTTCATGACGTCGTCACCGACGGAGCATGTCTTTTCTGATCGGGACACCGCGAGGCAGCGGCGAGGGGCAATAACAATGACAAAGAAAAACAGTCAGGCCTGGGGGAACGCATGAGCGATACGCCGGCAATCGAACTGCGCAAGATCAACAAGCGCTTTGGCCCGGTTCACGCCAACAAGGACATTGACCTTGTGGTGAAGAAGGGATCCATCCACGGTATCATCGGAGAGAACGGGGCGGGCAAGTCGACGCTCATGTCCATTCTCTACGGTTTCTACCAGGCCGATGACGGCGACATCCTGGTGGACGGCAAGAAGGTCACGATTTCGGACTCGAAAACCGCCATCGGCATGGGCATCGGCATGGTGCATCAGCATTTCATGCTGGTCGACAATTTCTCGGTCCTGGAAAACGTGGTTCTGGGGGCCGAGGACAGCGCGCTCCTTTCCGGCGGCATCAATCGCGCCAAGACAGAACTCAAGCGGCTGGAAGAAGAATACGAACTGCGGGTCGATCCGGACGCCCTGATCCAGGATCTGCCGGTTGGTCTGCAGCAGCGGGTGGAGATCCTGAAGGCGCTCTACCGCAGCGCGGAGGTTCTGATCCTTGACGAACCGACCGGTGTCCTGACGCCGGCCGAAGCCGATCACCTGTTCAAGATCCTCGAAGTTCTGAAGAACGAAGGCAAGACGGTTCTCCTGATCACGCACAAGCTGCGCGAGATCATGGCCGCGACCGATACTGTTTCCGTGATGCGCCGCGGCGAGATGGTGGCGACGCGCGAAACCGCGAACACCTCGATGGAAGAACTCGCCGAGCTTATGGTCGGCCGCAGCGTGCTGCTGCGTGTCGACAAGAAACCGGCGCAACCCAAGGCTCCGGTGATGGAGGTCGAGAACCTCACGGTGACAGACAGCCGCGGCGTGCAGGTGGTCAAGGACGTTTCCTTCAATGTGCGTGCGGGAGAGATTGTCGGCATCGCCGGTGTCTCCGGCAACGGCCAGTCGGAACTGCTGGAAACGCTTGCGGGCATTCGCCGCGCCACCAGAGGTACGCTGAAGATCAACGGCGAGACGATCGATCTGGGAACGAGCACGCTCGACGCTGCCGACATGCGCGCCAAGAACATGGGCCACGTGCCGGAAGACCGGCACCGGATGGGCCTGATCAATTCCTTCTCCGAATACGAGAATTCGATCCTTGGCTACCACCGCGACCCGGCCTACTCCCGGGGCCTTCTGATGGATCTTGCCGCCATCAAGAAGAACGCCGTGGCCGAAATCGAGAAATACGACATCCGCCCGCCCAACCCGATGCTGAAGACCGCCAATTTCTCGGGCGGCAACCAGCAGAAGATCGTGCTGGCGCGCGAGATCGAGCGCGATCCGGAAGTGCTTCTGGTCGGTCAGCCGACGCGCGGCGTCGATATCGGCGCCATCGAGTTCATCCACCGCCGGATCGTGGAAATGCGCGATGCCGGCAAGGGCATTTTGCTGGTGTCGGTGGAACTCGACGAAATCCGGGCGCTGTCCGACCGGGTGCTGGTGATGTTCGACGGCAAGATCGTCGGTGAACGCGGCGGCGATGCGGAAGAAGGCGAACTTGGCCTGCTGATGGCCGGTGTGGAAGATAACAACAAGATGGCTGTTGAAGGAGGCGCCCGATGAGTGCCGGTCAGCTCCCGCGCTGGGTCGATTACGGCCTGATCCCGTTCCTGAACCTGGCCGCCGCCTTCCTGGTGTCCGGCCTCGTCGTTGTCCTGATCGGGGAAAACCCGCTGGACGCGGTGCAGCTCCTGGTCTGGGGCTCCATTGGCTATGGCGAAGGCATCGGCTTCACGCTGTTCTATGCCACCAACTTCATCTTCACCGGCCTGGCCGTGGCCGTTGCCTTTCATGCCGGGTTGTTCAACATCGGCGGTGAGGGCCAGGCCTATATCGGTGGTCTCGGGGTCGCCATAGCCTGTCTGGCGCTGGACCACATCGTGCCGTGGTACATCACCTTGCCGTTTGCCATCATCGGCTCGGCGCTGATGGGGGCCGCCTGGGCGTTCATTCCGGCCTGGCTGCAGGCCACCCGCGGCAGCCACGTGGTGATCACCACGATCATGTTCAACTTCATCGCCTCGTCGCTGATGGTCTATCTGCTCAACAACGCGTTGAAGAAGCCAGGGTCGATGCAGCCGGAAACGCGAACCTTCGAGGACGGCGGCCGTCTGCCGTTCCTGAACGATATATTCCCGTCCTTCGGCTTCGGCTATGCGCCGGTCAACCTGTCGCTCTTCGTGGCGCTGGCGGCTTGTGTCCTGGTCTGGGTCCTGATCTGGCGCACAAAGCTCGGTTTCGAGATCCGGTCCTTCGGTGCCAACGCCACAGCCGCGGTCTATGCCGGCATCTCGCCGGTGCGCACCATCGTCATCACCATGCTCATATCCGGTGGTCTTGCAGGCATGATGGCGATCAACGAGATCATGGGGTCACAGCACCGTCTGCTGATCGATTTCGTGACCGGCTACGGCTTCGTCGGTATCGCGGTTGCCCTCATGGGGCGGGCGCATCCGGTCGGCATCGTTCTGGCATCGATCCTGTTCGGCATGCTCTATCAGGGTGGCGCGGAACTTTCGTTCGAAATGCCCAACATCACGCGAGACATGATCATCGTCATCCAGGGCCTTGTGATCCTGTTTGCCGGTGCGCTTGAGCACATGTTCCGCCCGACCATCATCAAGCTGTTCACGCCCTCCCGGGCTCTTGCCGAGAAGGAGGCGTGATCATGTTCGAGATCGTGATCCTGACACTTGATTCCACAGTCCGCCTGTCGACACCGCTTCTGCTGGCCTGTCTGGCGGGGCTTTACTCTGAACGCTCCGGCGTGGTCGATATCGGCCTGGAAGGAAAGATGCTCGGCGCAGCCTTTGGGGCGGGTGCGGTCGCCTATATGACCGGAAACGCCTGGATCGGCCTTCTGGCGGGCATGGCGGTTTCGATCGGCCTGGCGCTGATCCACGGCTTTGCCTCCATTACCAACCGTGGCAACCAGATCGTTTCCGGCGTCGCCATCAATTTCCTGGCAGCGGGCCTGACCGCGCTCCTCGGGCAGACATGGTTCCGCCAGGGCGGTCGTACGCCCTCACTGCCGGAAGGCGGACGGTTTAGGGACATCGTCTGGCCCTACGCGGAAGAACTGCGCGATGTTCCGATCATTGGCGGCATCTACAGCGAACTGCTGTCAGGCCACAACATCCTGGTCTACGCGGCTTTCGTGGCCGTGCCGCTGACCTGGTGGGTGCTGTTCCGCACCCGTTTCGGGCTGCGCCTGCGTGCGGTCGGGGAAAACCCGGCGGCCGTTGATACGGCCGGCATCTCTGTCACCTGGCTGCGCTACCGGGCGGTTATCGCCTGCGGTGCCCTGTGCGGTGTGGCCGGAGCATATCTTTCCATCGCCCAGTCCTCCGGCTTCATCAAGGACATGACGGCGGGCAAGGGCTTCATCGCGCTGGCGGCCCTGATTTTCGCCAAGTGGAAACCGGCCAACGCCATGTTGGCCTGCCTGTTGTTCGGCTTCCTCGATGCTGTCGCCATCCGGATGCAGGGTCAGAAATTACCCGGTATCGGCGAAATTCCGGTGCAGTTCTTCCAGGCACTGCCCTATATTCTGACCGTGATCCTGCTTGCAGGTTTCATCGGCAAGGCAATCCCGCCAAAGGCGGCTGGCATTCCGTATCTCAAGGAGCGTTCATGAGCGATCTGGACGCGTTGTTCGAGGCCGCAAAAGCGGTTCGTGAAAACGCATATGCACCCTATTCAAACTTCCTGGTCGGCGCGGCCTTGCGTGCACCGGACGGCACTGTTTTCATCGGCTGCAATGTGGAGAACGCTTCCTACCCGGTGAGCGTTTGTGCAGAAGGTGGGGCGGTCAGCGCCATGATTGCCGCCGGTTACCGCGAAATTGCGGAAGCCGTCGTCATTGGCGATGCGGCCCTGTGCACGCCGTGCGGCATGTGCCGCCAGCGTCTGAAGGAATTCGGCACGGACGATCTGGTTGTCCATGTCGCGGATCTCGACGGTATCCGGCGCAGCTTCACGATGGATGAGCTGCTGCCTGCCGCCTTCGAACTGGAATACACGTCAAAATAAGAAGGACTGACCCACAATGAGTGGTTTCGGCCGTGAATGCGCGGAGATCGTCCGCGCAGCCCGGGAGGGCTCGTACAAGATTGGCATGATCCTCGGCTCCGGCCTCGGCGCGCTCGCCGAGGAAGTCGAGGACGCTGTTCGCATTCCCTATTCGCACCTGACCGAATTTCCGGTCTCCACCGTCACGTCCCATTCCAGCGAGCTGGTTGCCGGCACGCTGTCCGGGGTGCCGGTGGTGATCCTGTCGGGCCGGGCCCATTATTACGAGGGCGGCGATCCGACGGTCATGCGCACGCCGGTGGAAACGCTGAAGGAGCTCGGCTGCGAGATCCTGCTGGCAACCAATGCGGCTGGTTCCCTGCGCCAGGAAGTTGCTCCCGGCTCGCCCATGCTGATTTCCGACCACATCAACTGGTCGGGCATGAACCCGCTGATCGGTGAAGAGGACGAAAAGCGCTTCCTCGACATGAGCACCGCCTACGATGCGGATTTGCGTGCGGCGATGAAGAAAGTCGCCGAGGAAACCGGCGATCCGGTCGCCGAGGGCGTTTACATGTGGTTCTCCGGCCCGTCTTTCGAGACGCCTGCCGAAATCCGCATGGCCAAGACACTGGGTGCGGATGCGGTTGGCATGTCAACCGTGCCGGAAGTCATCATGGCCAGGTTCCTGGGTATGCGCGTCGCGGCCATGTCGATTATCACCAATTACGGCGCAGGCATGCAGACGCACGCGCTGTCTCACGACGAAACCAAGTCCGTCGCCTTGCAGGGCATGGAACGCATGAAACAGCTGGTGCGGGCATTCGTGAAGGAGATCGGCCAATGACTGACATGATCGAACACGCCAAACGGGCCCTCGGGCTCGTCGACCTGACCAACCTCAACGATGACTGCACGGCGGCGGATATTTCCAAGCTGACCGGACGGACCGTGACGGATCACGGGTCGGTTGCGGCTGTCTGTGTCTGGCCGCGGTTCGTGGCGCAGGCCGCGCAGGAACTGACCGGCACGGGCGTGAAGGTGGCGACCGTGGTCAACTTCCCTGAAGGTGGCGAAGATACGGAAGCTGTCCTGGCCGAGACGAAGCAGGCACTTGCCGATGGAGCCGACGAGATCGATCTGGTGATGCCCTACAAGGCTTTCTGCGCCGGCCGCAAGGGTTTTGCGGAAGAGCAGATCATCCGCGTGAAGGCTGCCATTCCGGAACCGGCACTGCTCAAGGTCATCCTGGAAACGGGTGAAATCAAGGATCCGTTGCTGATCCACGCAGCCTCCAACATTGCCATTGGGGCAGGTGCGGATTTCATCAAGACTTCGACCGGCAAAGTTGCCGTCAACGCAACGCTGGAAGCAGCCGAAATCATGCTGACCGCGATCGAGGAGGCCCGGCGCGACAACGCCGAGCGTGTGATCGGCTTCAAGCCGGCCGGTGGTATCCGCACCGCCGAGGACGCGGCTGCCTACCTGGCGCTTGCCGACAAGATCATGGGCCAGAACTGGGTATCGGCACACACGTTCCGCTTTGGTGCCAGTGGTCTTCTGGATGCCCTGATCTCGACGATTGAGGGCCAGGAAATCGTGGACCACTCCCACCACGGCTATTGAGACGGCTTCAAGAAGGACAACAAATGCTGCCGCAAGAACTCATCAGAAAGAAGCGCGACGGTGGAACGCTGGACGCGGCGGAGATCCAGTTCTTCGTCAAGGGCCTGGCAGACGGCTCGGTCACGGAAGGCCAAGTGGCTGCGCTCGCCATGGCTGTCTTCTTCAAGGGGCTGACCGTCGACGAACGTGTGGCTCTGACGCTCGCCATGCGCGACAGTGGCGATGTCATGGACTGGTCGGGCATCGACGCGCCGATCCTGGACAAGCATTCCACCGGCGGCGTTGGCGACAACGTCTCCTTGATGCTGGCGCCGGCGCTTGCCGCCTGTGGCGCTGCAGTACCGATGATCTCCGGTCGTGGCCTGGGTCATACGGGCGGCACGCTGGACAAGTTCGACAGCATCCCGGGCTATCAGACGCAACCAGACAATCTGCTGTTCAAGAAGGTGGTCAAGGAAATCGGGTGTGCCGTCATCGGCCAGACCGGCAACCTTGCTCCGGCCGACAAGCGCTTTTATGCCATCCGCGATGTGACCGGCACGGTGGAGAGCATCGACCTGATTACCGCGTCGATCCTGTCCAAGAAGCTGGCAGCCGGTCTGCAGGGACTGGTGCTGGACGTGAAGTGGGGCACGGGCGCTTTCATGGCAACACTTGAAGATGCTCGTGCGCTTGCCGAAAGCCTGGTGCTGGTCGCGAACGGGGCGGGTTTGAAAACGACGGCTCTCCTGACCGACATGAACGAGCCGCTTGCGTCTGCCGCCGGCAACGCGGTTGAAATGCAGAACGCTGTCGACTTCCTGAAAGGCACGGCAATCGACAACCGCCTTTGGGATGTCACCGTGGCACAAGGCGGCGAACTGCTTGCCTCGGGTGGCATTGCCGCTGATGCAGAGGCCGGTGCCGGCATGATGCGTGAAGCGTTTCAGAGCGGCAAGGCGGCTGAGAAGTTCGCCCAGATGGTTCATGCGCTTGGCGGACCTGCCGACTTCATGGAAAAGGCGGAACTTTATCTCGCCAAGGCGCCGGTGGAAGCGCCGGTCTATGCCGAACATGACGGCGTCGTTACGGGTGTGGATGCCCGGGCACTGGGCGTTGCGGTCGTCGCGCTTGGCGGTGGACGCCGGGCGGCGGCAGACGTGATCGATCCGTCCGTCGGCCTGACCAGCCTTGCCGGTGTCGGCAACACGGTCGACGCGGATGCGCCCTTGGCGATTGTCCATGCCAGAACCGAGGCAGAGGCCGAAGAAGCAGCCGTCGCGGTGCGCAAAGCCTACACCATCGGCTCCGCAGCCGATGTCATCGACAGGCCAAGCGTCGTCGAGCGCATCGCGCCCTGACCGGGAAAATGCGTGCCGGGCGAATGGTCGCCCGGAACCTCTCCGGCCGAACCGGCCGGCAATGATAAATTTGAGGAGATGTCCATGCCTCGTGCAATTCTGTGCGTTCTGGACAGTTTCGGTATCGGCGGTGCCGCGGATGCGGAAGCCTTTGGCGATGCCGGGGCCGACACTTTGGGCCACATCGCGGCGCGTTGTGCAGTCGGTGAGGGCGACAAGGACGGTCTGCGCTCCGGCCCCTTGAACGTTCCCAACATGGACCGGCTCGGCTTGGGCGCGGCAGGGCGCCTGTCCACCGGCCAGGACGTGCCGGGCCTGGATTTCGATGGCGAGCCGGAAGGCCTGTGGGGCTATGCTGCTGAAGTTTCCAACGGCAAGGACACGCCGTCCGGCCATTGGGAAATCGCCGGTGTGCCCGTGCGCTTCGACTGGGGCTATTTTCCGGAAACGATCCCGACCTTCCCGGAAGAGCTGATTGCAAAGATCAGCGAGAAGGCAGGCCTCAACGGCATCCTGGGTGACAAACACGCTTCCGGCACGGTGATCATTGCCGAACTTGGCGAAGAGCACATTCGCACGGGCAAGCCGATTTTCTATACGTCGGCGGATTCCGTCATCCAGATCGCCGCCCACGAAGAACACTATGGTTTGGAGAAGCTGTACGAACTTTGCGAGATCGCGCGTGAATTTGCCGATCCCTACAACATCGGCCGGGTGATCGCGCGGCCCTTCGTCGGCGAAACTTCGGACACTTTCCAGCGCACCGCCAACCGGCGTGACTATTCGGTACTGCCGCCGGAACCGACCTTGCTCGACCGGCTGACAGAGGCAGGACGCACGGTCTATGGCGTCGGCAAGATATCCGACATCTTCGCGCATCAGGGCGTTGCCAGGGTGCTGAAGGGCGCAGGCAATGACCAGCTGTTCGACAAGACGCTGGAGGCCATGGACCAGGCTGCCGATGGCGACCTGATCTTCGCCAATTTCATCGATTTCGACTCCCTCTACGGTCACCGCCGGGATGTTCCGGGATATGCAGCCGCACTGGAGCATTTCGACCGCCGCTTGCCGGAAATGATTGCCAGGATGAAGGACGGTGATCTCCTGATCCTGACGGCCGATCACGGCTGCGATCCGACCTGGCGTGGCACGGACCACACCCGCGAACATGTTCCGGTGATCGCAACCGGTCCGGGTCTCGAAGGCAGAAGCGTCGGTGGTCGCAAGACCTATGCCGATATCGGTGAAAGTATCGCCGATCATCTGGGCATTGCGGTGGGGCCGAACGGCACGAGTTTTCTGTAACCGCATCCGCATTCCGGCAATCCGGTGAATCGGGCACAATAACCGCGGGCCATTCGTCCGTCCTTTCTGCGGAAAGACGGAAAACCGGCCCGCCACACACTCGAATGAGGACCCGCGGGACATGAGCGACGCCATCACGGTACCGAAGGCGGAATTGCATTGTCATATCGAAGGCGCCGCGCCACCGACCCTGGTCAAGCGCCTTGCCGACAAGCGCGGCGAGGATGTTTCGGCCGTCCTCGACGGTAACGGCAAATACATCTGGTCCGACTTCACCACCTTCCTGAAAGCCTATGACGTTGCAAGTTCGGTGTTCAGGACACCGGCGGACTATGCCCTGCTTGCAGAAACCTATTTCCGCATGCTGGCGGCGGAAGGGGCAATTTACGGCGAGATTTTCATCTCGCCAGACCACGCTCAGGCCGCCGGCCTGTCCTACCGCTCCTATGTCGAGGGACTGGCCGCCGGGATCGAGCGCGCCAAGACAGACACTGCCATCGAAGGCCGGATGATCGCGATCGGCGTCCGCCATTTCGGTTCGGCCTCCGTCGAACGGGTCATCAAGGAAGTGATCGGCAATCCGCATCCTCTGGTCACGGGCTTCGGTCTGGCCGGGGATGAACGCTCCGGCCACCCGGCCAATTTCGCGAAGGCCTTCCGCATGGCGGCGGATGCCGGACTGGGCACGACGGCCCATGCGGGCGAGTTCGGCGGTCCGGACAGTGTGACCGCGGCACTCGAATTCCTGCGTGTGAAACGTCTCGGCCACGGCGTGCGGGCGATCGAGGACAAGGATCTGGTCAAGCGCCTTGTCGACGAGGAGATCGTGCTGGAGGTCTGCCCCGGGTCGAACATCGCTCTGGGCGTCTACACTCACCTGCGCTTCCACCCGGTCAACATGCTGCGCAAGGAGGGCGTGAAGATCACGCTCAACTCCGACGACCCGCCCTTTTTCGGCACCACGCTCGGCAAGGAATATTCATCGGTCACCGAAACCTTCGGATGGAGTTTCGATGATCAGATGGAAGTCACCCGCACGGCCATCGAAGCCGCCTTCTGTGATGAGCCCACACGCAAAAGGCTCCTTGTACGACTGGAAAGCGCAAAGCAGGCGCCGACGGGTTAAGGCAGGTCTTCTGCAACATGCCGGATGCGCCGCACGCTGAATGCACGCCAGATTTTTTTCAGGCGAGGTCGCTTCGCATTGGCTTGGTTCAGCGAGAATTCTAGTGAGCTTTCTCGCCTCTCGCGCTCTCCTCCCCAAAACCTCATCCTGAGATGCCGCTGAAGCGGCTCCTCAGGATGAGGGGAGAAGAGCGATGAATGCCGAAGGTAATGGCGTCAAGCCCCCTCAGATTTCCCCGCCGGTCTCGTCCACTTCCGTGCGCGGATCGAGGCTTACCGTTTCCGGGGTCGTAATCTGCGCGGTCGAGACTGCCATCACGAAATCGGACTTGTCTTCCTGTGGCAGCGAAGCACGCTGACGCATGCGCCAGAGGGCAAAAAGCATCATGGAAAGATGCGCTGCCGCCGTCACCTGGAAGAGTGCTCCCGGATAAGTGAAGGTCATCAAGCCCGAAGCGAGCAACGGTCCAAGCATTGTACCAGCCCCGAAGATAAGCAGAAGACCGCCGCTGATCCTGAGAAAGTCACCCGGCTCTGCGTGGTCGCTCGCGTGGGCGACGATCACCGGATACATTGAATAGACCACGCCGCCGAAACCTGCGATCAGAAGAACCGTGAGGGTCGGATCGGTGCCGCCGAAGAACGACAGGCTGGACCCGAAACTCATGGCGGTTACGGCGAGACCGACCAGCACGAGGCGCCGGTCAAGCCTGTCGGACAGCATGCCGACCGGGATCTGCACCACTGCGCCGGCCAAAAGCGCCAAACTCATCATGATGGCAATCTCCGGTACGTCCAGTCCGATGCGAAGTCCATATACCGCACCCAAGGTGCCGAAGGACCCGTTTGAAATGCCGACCATGAAAACCGCGACCACTGCGATCGGTGAATTGCGCCAGAGTTTTTTCGGATCCAGCCGCGCCTGTGTCAGGGGCTGGGGCGATGCGGCGGTGGACAACGCTGTCGGCAGCAGCGACAGCGAGTAGATGATCGAACCGAGAACGAAGAAGAAGAAGCCGGTCGGATCGCCAAGCGTCAGCAACATCTGTCCGGCGGTCGTCGCCCCCAGGTTGATCATCGTGTAGATGCCGAAGATCCGCCCGCGCGTTTCGCTGGTCGAACGTTCGTTCAGCCAGCTTTCCACGATCATGGCAGCGCCGGAAAAGCAGAAGCCGGTGATCGCCCGCAGCACGATCCAGACAGCGGCATCCATGAACAGGAGGTTCAGGAGAACCGAGATGCCCGCCAGCGAGGCAAGCGCCCCGAAGGCCCGCACATGGCCCACACGCTTCACGATGACCGGCACGGCCAGACAGCCGCTGACATATCCGACTGCCCAGCCGGTGCCGAGCAGACCGAGCGAGGCATCGGAAAAGCCGTTGGCGAGACCGGCGAGCGGCAACAGGAGGCCGTGAAGGCCGCCGGCGAGCAAAAGCAGTCCGGATCCGACGAGAAGGGCGGCGATTGAGACAACGGCAGACATGAAACTTCCGGTGTGGAGTGGTTGAAAGGCTTGGGTTCAAATCACACAGATGATGACCAATGACGAACCGGTTTGACAAGGTTATGGTGGGCAGATAGGCGAGGGCAGCGTCTTTTCACACAATCCTTTCCAGATCCGGCGATCTCCATGACCGATACCCAACCAGCCTTGTCCCTGTTCCGGCCGCAACATGTTCGGGAAAAGGCCTATGAGCTTTTGAAGCTCGCCACAGATGGCAAACTCGCCCATGTCGAAGCGGTTCCGGACCTGCTTGAGACAGCCCTGGCCAAGGTGCTTGAAACAACTCGGGAAAACTATCCGGATTTTCACATTCCACCCTATGGCATCTGGCGGAATTACGAGGCCGGCGGCATCGACCGCTGGGGTGCGCTGGCAAATGCGCGCGAATTTGAAACCGCCGAAGAAATGCTTGCCGCTGCAGCCGACCTTGCCATCCTGGGTACCTACATGAAAACCCGTCACCCCGAGGGCTGGGTCTTTGAAGACCGGATGACGGACACCAAGGCGACCGGTCAGGAGGCTTCGGCACTGGCCGCCTTTCACATGTTCGCGGCAGGTTCCTTTTCCGGTGAAATGACCGATCCCTATCGCGTCGATGCGCAGACGCTCGTGCAGATGGACCGGATGGAACTCGCAGAAGGCCTGCAGTGGGACGCAAGGGAAGATGACGACCTGCTCGAGGCGATGCAGCGCCATCTGAAACGCTTCGGTGAAGCGCTTGCCCTGCGGCCGGATCTTTTCGGGGAAGGGGACGAGACCCGTCCCGGCCGTCTTGCAGTCCGGATGGCAAAGGAAAGTGATGGCGTGGTTTCGGCAAGGGATCTGCTCGACCGCGTGCTGGAATCGCTTTGTCCGCTCTGGGACGGCGGCGCTGGCGACGGCAACATGGTCTATGGCGACAGCTTCGAGCATTACCAGCGGGGTGCGGTTTCCGAGAGAACTGTTGTGCCGTTCCATCTGGCTGCCCAGGAGATGGTCTATTCACTGATCGAACCTCTTGCCTGGGCCGGGTTTGAAGTCTCCGGACTGGAGGCACTGACGCCACCGGCCGATCCTGCCCACGCGGCCCTGTTCCTCGACGCCGGTGTCCTGAAAATTGTTGAACCGGACACGGTGCTGTCGGCAGAGGCCGAACGCGACCGGATGATCGAAATCCGCGCTGTGGCGCTTGCCCTGACCGACAGGCTGGCCGAACTGCTGCGGCACGAGCTCAAGGTTCATCAGGATCAGTTGCCGCTCACCTGCATCCTGGAAGGTGGAACCAGCCGGGCTGGCGGCATTTATTTGCAAGGACACCCGCAGGAAGCGAAAAAACTCGGGCACTTCATGAACCCGGGGTCTGTTTTTTGGTTGCCGTTCGGGGCATAGGTCCCGAACATAAAAAATCATGAGACCGGGCCGGTGTTATGGCCCCATTGAGAAGAGAGGCAGATATGTCCGGAGCCACTGTCATCAGCCACCCGCTGGTTCAGCACAAACTGAGCATCATGCGCGACAAGGGAACGTCCACCCAGGGGTTCCGGCGTCTGCTGCGGGAAATCTCCACGCTGCTCTGCTATGAGGTCACCCGCGACCTGCCGCTCGTCTACCAGACCATCGAGACGCCGCTTGCCGAAATGCAGGCGCCGACCCTGGCCGGCAAGAAGCTGGTATTCGCTTCCGTTCTGCGTGCGGGCAACGGACTTCTGGAAGGCATGCTGGATCTGGTTCCGTCGGCGCGCGTGGCGCACATCGGCCTTTACCGCGATCCGCAGACGCTGCAGCCGGTTGAGTATTACTTCAAAGCTCCGGAAGACCTGAACGAGCGTCTGGTGATCGTGGTCGATCCGATGCTGGCCACCGCCAACTCGGCGATTGCAGCGGTTCAGAAGCTCAAGGAGCGCGGAGCCAACAACATCCGCTTCCTCTGCCTGCTCGCGGCACCTGAGGGCGTCAAGAATTTCACCGAGAACCACCCGGACGTGCCGGTCTACACCGCTTCCATCGACGAGAAGCTGAACGAGAAGGGCTATATCGTTCCGGGCCTTGGCGACGCCGGCGACCGCATGTACGGCACGAAGTAACTGGCCGACGGAACAGACGGCTGAAAGCGCGGAGGGAAACTTCCGCGCTTTTTTGTTGCGCTTGGGCGTGCGGTGTCTAACCTTTTGTAAAAAAAGGGGAGGCGACATGATTACGGTCTTTGGTTCCATCAATCTGGATCTGGTCGTTGCCGTGCCCCGCTTGCCGACTGCCGGCGAAACGGTGAGCGGTCGCGATCACCAGACATTTCCAGGTGGGAAAGGCGCCAACCAGGCATTGGCTGCCAGGCGGGCAGGGGCCGACGTTCGTTTCATCGGCGCGGTTGGACAGGACAGCTTTGCCGAACTCGCGCTGCTTAATCTGCGCGAAGCCGGCGTCGATCTTTCAGGCGTTCGCACCATGGCCGGGTCGACTGGCCTTGCCCTGATCGGTATCGATCCGGCAGGGGAAAACCAGATCATCGTTGCCAGCGGCACCAATGCGCGTGTCGAAGCCTCCTGGCTGGAAGGCGGTTTTGAACCTGGTCAGACACTGCTCGTTCAGGGAGAGGTGCCTCTGGTTGAGGTGATCGAAGGTGCCAGGCTTGCCCGGGGTGCGGCAGGCACGGTCATCTGGAACCCGGCTCCTGTGCCTGAGGGCGACCTGAGTGCCTGTCTGGATGTTGCCGGTACGATTGTGGTCAACGTGAGCGAGGCGGCAGAGATCGGGGGGCGTCTCGGCATTGCCGGTGACACGGAAACATTCGCGCTGAAGTTGGCGGAAGGTGGCCGGAACGTCATCGTCACCCTTGGTGCGGACGGTGTTCTCGCACGCACGCCAACTGCGCGCTATCGCTTCGCTTCTCCTGCTGTCAACGCGGTGGATACGACCGGTGCGGGCGATGCCTTTTGCGGCGCCCTGGCTGCCGCTCTCGATCGCAAAACGTCCTTCGAACGTGCCTTGAAGGAAGGTGCCGCCGCCGGTGCGCTTGCCTGCACCGTGACAGGGGCCCAGTCCAGTGCACCGCATCTGGAGGATATTGCCCGGCTGGCCGACACGATTGCCTGATGCTGTTTTACAGGCCGCTAAGGAAACCGTGATAATCAGGGGGCTCACGCAACGTCGAGACCCTGCATGTCGCGCTTTGTCATCATCTTTCTGGCCTGCATGGCAATCGTCCCGCTTGCGGCGTATCTGCTGGAAAGCAGGCTTGAGGTGCTGGTGAGCAACGACCCGGTTGCCGAAGATCAGGACGTGGACGAGGCCGGCGAGCGAAGCCACCGAATATCAGCCAACAGGCAGGGGCATTTCGTGGCGGATGCCTATCTGAACGGCCGTGCGGTGGACATGCTGGTCGACACCGGTGCAACCGTCACCGTTTTGCCGGAATCGCTTGCCGAGAGCATCGGCATCTTCCTGAATTCGGCCGACTACAAATACGCAATCCAGACGGCAAACGGCACAGTTCGTGGCGCCAGGGCGACCATTGACAATTTGCGCATTGGAAAGATCCGGCTACGCAATGTCGACACACTTGTGTTGAAAGATCAAAGCCTCGGGGAACCCCTGCTCGGCATGTCCGTTCTCAACCAAATGAAGCGGTTTGACATCTCCGATGGCACGCTTGTACTGGTGCAGTGAATTGTCATACCGTGTTTAGGTAATTACCCAGTTCCGTTCTTCTTCCTTGCTTTGAGAGGCATTGATGTTTCCGAAACCGCGTCCGAAATTGGTTCCGAACACTTTTGAATATGAATCCTTTCCAATGGTGAAGCCCACGGGTTTCCGTGAATACGATGCGCGTTGGCTTTTCGAAAAGGAAATCAATCTGATGGGCATGCAGGCGCTCGGTATGGGCATCGGCACGCTCATTCACGAACGTGGCGTGCGCCCGGACATCGTGGTGGGTCATGATTTCCGGGGTTATTCCTCCTCCATCAAGATGGCGGTGATCAACGGCCTTCTGGCAGCCGGCATCAACGTGCACGACATTGGCCTGGCCTTGTCGCCGATGGCCTATTTCGCGCAGTTCGCGCTCGATGTTCCGGCGGTCGCCATGATTACGGCGTCGCACAACGACAACGGCTGGACCGGCGTCAAGATGGGCATCGACCGTCCGCTGACCTTTGGTCCCGATGAAATGGGCCGGCTGAAGGACATCGTTCTGGAAGCGGCCTTCGACCTGAAGGGCGGCGGCAGCTACCGCTTCGTCGACGGTTTCCCGGATGTCTATTTCAAGGATCTCACCGACCGAGCCAAGCTGAAGCGCCCGATCAAGGTGGTTGCGGCATGCGGCAACGGCACTGCCGGTGCCTTCGCGCCGAAGATCCTGGAAGCGCTCGGCGCCGAAGTCATTCCGCTCGACGCCGAGCTGGACCACACCTTCCCGCGCTATAATCCGAACCCGGAAGACATGAAGATGCTCCACGCGCTTCGTGACAAGGTTCTGGAAGTCGGTGCGGACGTCGGACTTGGTTTCGATGGCGACGGCGACCGTTGCGGTGTCGTCGACAACGAAGGTGAAGAGATCTTCGCCGACAAGGTCGGCGTGATGCTGGCGCGCGATATCTCCGCGCTTCATCCCGGTGCCCAGTTCGTGGTCGATGTGAAATCCACCGGTCTCTTCCACACGGATCCGGTGCTGAAAGCCAACGGTGCCAAGACCGACTACTTCAAGACCGGCCACTCCTACATCAAGCGCCGTGTCACCGAGCTGAATGCCATGGTCGGGTTCGAGAAATCCGGCCACTATTTCTTCAACAAACCGATTGGCCGCGGTTATGATGACGGGCTCGTTTCGGCCATTGCCATCCTCGACATGCTTGACCGTAACCCGGACAAGACGATGGCAGACCTGCGCCGGGATCTTCCCAAGACCTGGGGGTCGCCAACCATGGCTCCCAAGTGCGACGACGAAATCAAGTACGACGTCGTCGACCGGGTTGTCGCCCGTTTCCAGGATATGAAAGCCAAGGGCGAAACGGTTGCCGGACAGTCGATCACCGACCTGATCACCGTCAACGGCGTTCGCGTCGTCAGTGAAGACGGAACCTGGGGTCTTGTGCGTGCCTCCTCCAACAAGCCGGAGCTGGTGGTCGTGGTCGAGAGCCCGGTTTCGGAAGACCGGCTCCACGCCATGTTCAAGGCTGTCGACGGCGTTCTGCGCGAAAACTCGGAAGTGGGCGACTACAACCAGACGCTCTGACCACTTGACCGATTGACGAAAGGCGGCGGATAGTTCCGCCGCCTTTTGCGCATCCTGCCGCCTTCTCGCCGGAGACTTTCATGATCAAGGAATTTGGGGTTCTGCCAGACGGGACCGTTGTCCAGGAAATTACGCTGGCAAAAGGGTCTCTGGCTGCCTCCATTCTCACCCTGGGAGGCATCATCCGCGACCTCAAGGTCGATGGTGAGACGGTGGTGCTGGGCTTTGACGATCTCCAGAGCTATCTGGATCATTCGCCCTATTTCGGCGTGATTGCCGGGCGCTGCGCCAACCGGATCGGCGGTGGCCGGATGACGATAGACGGGGTCACCTATCAACTCGACCAGAACGAACGCGGTATCAACCACCTTCACGGTGGCTCGCTCGGCTTCTCCAGCAGGGTCTGGCAGGTAGAGCAGCACGACAAGGCCAGTGTCCTGCTGAAGCTTGTCTCCGAAGACGGCGACATGGGGTATCCGGGCCGGGTGGAAGTGCTTGCCCGCTATACGTTGACCGGCACCGGTGCGCTGCGTCTGAAAATCACCGCAACCACCGACAAGACGACGCCGGTCAATCTCACCCAGCACGCCTATTTCAATCTGGATGGCAGCAGCAATATTCTGGACCATACGTTGGAAATCGCTGCCGAGACCTATCTGCCCGTGGACGAGGCGCTGATCCCGACCGGCGAGATCCGCAACGTGGCCTGGACGCCATACGACTTCCGCGACGGGCGCAAACTGCGGCGCAAGGCGGGTGAGGAGAACGTGGTCTTCGATCACAACTTCTGCCTTGCGGATGCACCACGCGAGGGCGTGGAATTCGCTGCTGCCCTTGAAGACAGTTCCGGCAATCGCCGCATGGAAGTCTGGACGAGTGAACCCGGCCTGCAGCTTTATGATGCGCAGCGGATCTCGGTGACGGTTCCCGGGCTGGACGGCAGGCACTATGGGGCCCATGCCGGGCTTTGCCTTGAAGCGCAGCGATGGCCGGACAGCGTCAATCACGACGGGTTCACACCGGTTTTGTTACAGCCCTCAGAGACTTATACTCATGTTACGGAATTCCGTTTTTCCTGAAATGGGTTACATTAGCGCTGCTGTGTGAGACAACAGGGGACTTGGGGGCAACTCGTGAAGACGGTTTTTTCAAACACCCAGCTCGCGCATGCACCGGCGCAGGAAATATCAGACGGCGAACTGAAGCCTGCTGTCGAGATCCCGAGCCGCGCTGAAATCGTGCTCAAGACCGTGCGGGAGCGCAATGTCGGTGAAATCGTTGCGCCGGAGGAATTTCCCGTCCGTCCTCTGCACCGGGTGCACGCCCCCGAATACGTTTCGTTTCTGGAGAGCTTTTGGGAAAAATGGACAGCCGCAGGGCGGTCGCGGGAAGCCTTTCCCTTCGTCTGGCCTATCCGCAGCCTGCGTCAGGATGTTCAGGTCGAACATATCGACGGCCTGCTCGGACGGTACTCGATGGATGCCGGTACGCCGCTCGGCGAAAACACCTACAAGGCGGCTCGGGCGTCAGCCGACACGGCCCTGACTGCGGCCCGCCTGCTTCTCGATGGCGAGAAATCGGCTTTCGCGCTTTGCCGGCCACCGGGACACCACGCGGGCTATGACTTCTTCGGTGGATACTGCTTTTTCAACAACGCTGCTGTCGCGGCGCAGTATCTTCGGGACTACGGACTGCATCGCATCGCAATCCTGGATGTCGACTACCATCATGGCAATGGCACCCAGGCGCTGTTCTATGACCGGCCGGACATCCTGTTCCTGTCGATCCATGCCGACCCTAAACACGAATATCCCTATTTTCTCGGGTTTGCCGACGAGACCGGTGAACATGCCGGTACCGGGTTCACCCGTAACTGGCCTTTGCCGCTCGGCACCGATTGGGACAGCTACATACCGGCACTCGAGGAAGCCTGCCGTTGGCTGCTGGTTTACAAGCCAGAAGCGTTGATCGTCTCGCTTGGCATGGATTGCTACGAGAACGATCCGATCTCGGGCTTCAAGTTCAAGAGTGAAGACTACATCCGGCTTGGCCAGAGGCTCGCCAAGGTCGGCGTTCCGACCATCTTCCTGATGGAGGGCGGCTATGCGGTCGACGCACTGGGGACCAATTGCGTCAATGTGCTTGAAGGCTTCGAGGGATAAGACCTCTTCGCCGGGACTTGAGTGCGACGAATTCTGAGAGGCGGCCTTGCCGCCTCCCTAATATTGGTCTCTTCCTCGTGGCAATTACCCGTTCAGCAGACCAAGCTGTTTCAGTTCCGCGCGCAGACCCTCAGCCCCCTTGAAGTGATGGGCTGACATGCCGGCTTCTCTGGCAGCCTCGACATTGCGCTCGCTGTCATCGATGAAAAGGCATTGCGCGGCGGTCAGTCCGTTTCGCTCCAGCAGGATTTCGTAGATGCGAAGGCCGGGCTTGATCTCCTTTTCAGCGCCGGAGACGACGATGTCGCGGAAGCTGGTCTTCAGAAACGGAAACCGTTCCTGGGCCTGGACAAACTTGTCTTCTGAAAAATTGGTAATTGCATAAAGGGGCGTCCCCTGGGCCTTGAGCTCTGCAAGCATGTCAGGCGTGCCGGGAATTTCGCCGGGCACCATGTCGTGCCAACGATCGCTGTAGGCGGCAATAAGCTCGGCCTTGTCCGGATGCTGGCGGGACAGAACATCGACGGCTTCCGCCCAGGGTCGGCCAAGATCCTGCTGCAGGTTCCACTCCATTGTGCAGACTGTCGTCAGGAAGTCTTCGCGTACATCGTCATCGGGAATGAGCTCGCGATAGAGATATTCGGGATTCCATTCGATCAGGACATTCCCTATATCGAAGACGACGGTCGTGATAGCATCGTTCATGTGGTCGATCCGGTTTTCTGGCGGAAGTTGTTCAAAAGGCGAGATAAAATTTTGCAAGTTTCATCAGAAGGTTATGTCGGCAATATGGCACTTGTAAATCTCCTGTTCCGCTGGCTGGCCCCCATTCTCGCGGCAGTCTTTCTCACCGCTGCCACCGCCAGTGCACAGGATCCGGAGACCATGCCCGATCGGCTGCGCCTCGGTGTTGTCGTGGCGGCAGATGAAGGGGCCCGGGACCGGGTGGAGCCTTTCCGCCTCGCGCTTGAGGAAATTGCCGACCTGCCGGTTGACCTCTTTCTGATGGATACCATGGCCGATGCTGTTGAGGCGCTTGCTTCCGGAAAGATCGACTATGCTCGCCTTTCACCATCTGCTTATGCTGCCGTGCATCAGCTCTGCAGTTGCGTAGAGCCGTTGGTCACCGCCGCTCCGGATGATTTTCCAGCGCGCTTTTACGCCATTCTGATCGCGAAGCGCGGCGCAGAGCAGGGAACCCTGGCAGACCTCAAGGGGAAGCGCCTTGCTGTCGGTGGTACCGACTCCGTGACCGGTTATCGTGTTCCGCTCGCCAATCTGGCGGCTGACGGTGTTGACGCGCGCGCGCATTTCACCGCGCTTGTTGAGGTGAAGGACCCTGTTGAGGGCCTCCGCGCCGTTCTGGACGGCCGTGTCGATGCGACCCTTGGCTGGTCGTCATTGGCGGGGGAGGCAAAGAATGGCTATACGGCCGGAACACTCAATGATTTTTATGTTTCGGGAGAGCGCGGTTTCAAGGATCTGGAAATCGTCTGGCGCTCGCCGCCGATCCCCTATTCCGCTCACAGTGTGCGCAAGGATTTGCCTGACGCGTTGAAACGGCGTCTCAGGGCCGGGTTGATGGACATGCGCCGGGAAGCACCCGACGCCTATCTGGCTATCGAACCAGACCTGCCGGGCGGTTTCGAGCCTGTGGTGCATGCCGACTACCGGCCGGTGCTGCGCACTTACGAGGACGATTACGCCACGCTGCTGGATCCAGCAGGCCGCTGAAGGAACCCTGCAGCGGTTGAACGATCGTCAGGCACCAGCGGCGGCGCTGCCCAGAAGCCGTTCGGTGTGGCGCCGGATCATTGCTTCTTCGTCGGTCGGAATGACCAGTACATTGATGCTGGAGGTGTCGGTGGAGATCATCTCCGCTCCAGCCTCGTTCTGGACCGGGTCGATTTCAAGACCGAGCCATTCCTGACCGGCACAGACCTTCTCACGGACCAGGGCAGCGTTCTCGCCGATCCCACCGGTAAAGACCACTGTGTCGAGACCGCTCAGAACGGCGGCCATGCCTCCGAGTTCCCGCCGGATGCGGAAGACGAAATAATCGATGGCTTCGGCGGCTTTCGGATCGTCGCTCTGCGTCAAGGTGCGCATGTCCTGGCTGATGCCGGAAAGCCCCTTGAGCCCGGACTGCTTGTACAGCAGGTCGGAGACCGCATCTGGGCTCATGCCCTTTGTCGTCAGCAGATACAGCACCACGCCCGGATCGAGCTGGCCGCAGCGCGTGCCCATCGGCAAGCCATCAAGCGCGGTGAAGCCCATCGTCGACCCGATGCTCTGGCCTTCTCGAATAGCGCACATGGAGGCGCCGTTGCCGAGGTGGGCGACGACTAACCGGCCTTTATAGATTTCAGGATGAGCCTGCTTCAGATAGGAGCATATGTACTCGTAGGACAGGCCGTGAAAGCCGTAGCGGCGTACACCTTCGTCATAGAGAGGCCGGGGCAGGGCGAAGGTATCGTTGACCCAAGGGTGGCTGCGATGGAAGGCGGTATCGAAACAGGCGACCTGCATGGCCTCAGGAAAGGCTTCCCTGGCTGCGGTAATCCCTGCCAGATTATGCGGCTGATGCAGGGGCGCAAGCGGTTCGAGCGCCTTTAGGTCCTCAAGGATCTCAGCCGTCAGGCGAACCGGTTCGGTGTGGGTGACACCGCCGTGGACGACCCGATGACCTACTGCATCGACACTGCGTCCACCAAGTTCCTGTTCCAGAACCGGCAGGAGCGCTGCGAGCGAAGCCCCGTGGCTTCTGCCTTCGTCCGCGGACAGTTGCCGGTCCACCCTTGTGTCGGAAACCCGTGAGGCAAGGGAGATATGCGGCTGGGCACCCAGTCCGGAAATCTGCCCCTTGAGTTGAACGGTGTCACCCGAATAAAGGGTGAACTTGATCGAGGATGAGCCCGAATTGAGGACAAGAATGACCGGATCCATGGTTACTCGCCGTCCCGGTCGAGGATACCTGCCGGATTGCCGGTTGCCTGCCAGTGCATGTAGAGCAGGGCGAGGGCACAGGAGGCGAGGCGGGCGCGGCTGTCGTCGGCTCTGCTCGTCAGCATGATGGGGACCTTCGCTCCGATCACAAGCCCGGCCGCTTCCGCGTGGGCGATAAAGGTCAATTCCTTCGCGAGCATGTTGCCCGATTCCAGGTTCGGTACGATCAGGACCTCTGCATGTCCGGCAACCAGCGAGGTGATGCCCTTGGTCCGGGCTGCCTGCACATCGACCGCATTGTCCATTGCCAGGGGACCGTCGACGATCGCACCGGTGATCTGTCCACGTTCGGCCATCTTGGAAAGAACCGCCGCATCGAGACTGGACGGGATCGCCGGGTTTACGGTTTCGATGGCGGACAGGACCCCGACGCGCGGCATTTCCAGGCCGAGAGACAGGGCGGCATCAATGGCGTTCTGGGTGATGTCGACCTTGGTGTTGAGGTCGGGCGTGATGTTGATTGCAGCATCCGAAATCAGGACCGGGGTCTTGCGGCCCGGGATGTCCATCACGAAGACATGGCTGATACGCCGTTTGGTTCTGAGCCCGCCATCGCGTTTGACCACGTGGTGCAGAAGATGGTCGGTGTGAAGGTGGCCCTTCATCACGGCCTTGACCCGGCCTTCATGGACCAGCGCAACGGCACGGCCGGCCGCTTCCATTTCATCTTCGATATCGATCAGCTCATACGGACCGAGATCTTCGTCGAGTTCTTTGGCTGCAGCTTCAATCCGGCTCTTCGCGCCAATCAGAATCGGCATGATCAACCCCTCGCGGGCGGCCATCAAGGCACCTTCCAGCGAGTTGGGATCGTCTGGCGCTGCCACCGCGGTCGGCAAGGCAGGCAGTGTCTTTGCCAGTTCGATCATCCGGTTGAAGTGCCGGTGGCGCTGCACCAGGATCGCCGGAATGTCGCTGGAATCGAATTCGATAAGCTCTGTCGGCGCGGCGACTTCGGCAACGCCTTCAACAAGGCGGGTACCGTCTCCCCGTGTTACCGACATGTCGAACAGGACAATGTTGTCCGGACGTTTTTCGGTTGCCGTGACCCTGACATGCAGTTTGTCGCCGACCGCAGCTCCGCTCAGAAAGCGGAACGACTGCGCCTTGTAGATCGTGCCGGGTCCGGGAAGAATGTTGCCGAGCACCGCGGAGGCAAGCCCCCCGACCCACATGGCCGGTGCTACCGGTTTGTCGACCAGGCCATCGCCGGTCCAGTCCGTGTCGGGAAGATGTATCGGATTGTGATTGCCGGAAGCGTGCGCGAAAACCAGAAGGTCGTTGGAGGAGCATTCGCGGACGATTTCTGCGGTATCGCCGACCTTGATCTGATCGTAAGTCTTGTTTGTCGCCATCGGTTCAAAAATCCCATACTTAAAAGTGCATATTGCGACGCAGCATTCCGGAGCAGATTAGCCGGAATGTGCGACGTTACAAATACGGGAGTTAGCGTAGGCGCGTGTCCGGCCGATTGAAACGGGATCACGTAACGCGAAACAGACACGTTCTGGCGCTGCAATGCCCGTTTCCAAGACGTTCGGCGTTTATCTTCAGCAGGCCGGACACTTGACGGTATCGGTCAATCGCGGGCGCAGATAATAGGTATCGCTCAGGTCGATCGAGGATGCCCGGGAAAAATACTCGGTAAAAAGACCGGAGAACGTCGGCACATAGTTTAGGTTGGTCTGCGTCACGACGATGGAGGAGTTCGGGACGGCCACTGTTTCTGGTAGTTCAATCGGTGGTGTGGACCCTTCCGCCCACGGGCTGCCGCCTTTGGACGAGTAGCTCCAGTCGACAGCAGGATCACCGTCTTCGTCAAAGGTTACACTGGCGACGATCGTTTCCAGGTTGGTGTCCGGATAAGGATCCAGGATCTTGCCGCCCAGAGCCATCATGGCGCTCAGGTCGGCAGGGGTAATTGTCTGCGCCTGGGCCACAAGATCGGCGACCGAGTTGGCAATACGGCTGACCTTACGGTCATGGTTCAGGGTGCCAGAGACTTCCTCCATGCCGATCAAAAGCACCAGCAAGAACGGGAGGATCATAGCAAATTCTATGGTGGAGATGGCCCGTTTGTCAGCGCTGAAAGCTCTGAATCTGCCTAGCCGGTGCCTGACCTTTTTGAAATGAAGACGCATCTTAGCTCCAGGGTTCATTTCGAAACACCAATGTAGAGGTGAGATAGCGTTCGCTGCCATGATCGGCGAGGTTGAGCGACAGAAGCGACGTGATCATCGGCCACCTGTAGATGACGTTGACCACGACGATCTCGCCCGCACCGGCGTCTTCGTAGTTGGACTCTTCCTTCAGGTTGCCGTCTTCATCGTAGAGACTTTCGCCGGCGGATTTGGCCAAGGCAAAGCTTTCTACCTTGTCGACGTCGACTACCAGACGATCTAGTGAACAGAGAAAGTCTGGCAGGTTGCTGCAGATTCGCGTCTTGAACGTATTTGAGTCATATCCGCCTTCGTGGGCCTGACCCGTACGGATTTCACGTGCAGCCGTGATTACAGCATTGTCAACCATTCGGTTCGCGAAATGGGACAGTCCGACTTCAATGATCCCGAAAATAACGGTAAAGAATGGCAATGCAATCATTGCGAATTCGACGGCTGTCGCCCCGCTGTTGTCCTTGCCAAACGAGGTAAAACCTCTTCTCCGTCGCGAGACGACCAGCCGTTTCAACAAGCGCATTCGGTGATTACTCCGTTGGGAATGCGATACTACAGCCCGCCGGCTGCTTTAGTCGCCAAATCGTTGCGTGCGCTTGCCTGATCTGCGGTTTCCTTGAAGGCTTCAATCGAGTCTCCGAGTCGCAATACCGGTTCGCATGCCGGATTGCAGGACAGCGATTCCCGCGAGGCCTTCCTGTAAACGGAGACGACGTCATCATCCGAAGCCTTCACCGTGATGACTTCATCAACGATCGGCTTGTTGTCGCCATCAAGGATCACGAGGTTCGTTGTGCCGTAGCTCTTGCCGGTAATGACAACGGTGTTCTGATCGAACATTGCGACATCCGCGATAAAGGGATTGCCGACAATAACCGCTGCGGCGCCGTCCTCGATCCGAAAGACCTTGGCGCGATCGACCGTAACAAGCACAGGACCATCCTGTGCGACCGCAACGGTCGCGCCAAAGGCAACGGCGAAAAGGCTTGTCCATCTGATTAGCTGCGCAAACATGCCTATGGATACTCCAATTGTGCATTTCCATAGAAGATCATGCGTCAAACGTGGTGAACGATCTGCTAACGACCCGGCGAAGGAAGTGTAAATGGATGTTCTTTTGCTTTTTCAGGAACGATTCTACGTTTGTTTTGTCTTTATTCGTGGATGCGTGGATATTCTTCTCCCTCGGTAAAATTTCAGAGGCGGGAAGAAAAATAGAAGTTCGGGGAATTAGCGTATAAGGCCGATCAGTCCCAAAATAAAATCTAAGAAACAAACTGGATAAATCGCGTGAGTATATATATAATTCTGTATTTTATTGAATTATGCGCGTTTATATTAAAGTTTTTTGATCGTATTAACGGATTTTTATCTATACGTCTTGTTAACTATAGTAATAATTGCCAGCATTCTTTTTGGTTGGGATGGTAAATTTAACTGCTTGGAAAGCTCTCTGTCCTAGGGTGAGCCTATGTCCAATCGGACACAAAAGATCCGACGGACTTGAAGCTGTCAATTCAGTGGTACTTGGAGCAAAAGACATGAAATCTCTTATCAACCGTTTCGTAAAAGACGAATCTGGCGCAACTGCAATCGAATACGGCCTCATCGCTGGCCTGCTGTCCATCGTCATCATCGGCGCACTCGCTGCAACCGGTACTTCGTTGACTGCGGTGTTCACCAACATTCAGACGCGCCTGACTTCTGCTGCTGGCAGCTAATCTAACGCGCTTAAGCAATTCGCCAGGTTGATGACCTGAATGAGAAAACGGGCAGTTTACTGCCCGTTTTTTCGTTTTTCGTCAGTTAGCTGCGAAGTGTTAACTCTCTACTGGTAATGAAATGCTCTGTGTTTGAGTTTGATTGAGGGTCCAATGATAGAGGCCGCAATTCTTGTCATTTTTCCGATGCTGGTCGCCTTTGGCGGCGCATCTGATCTGCTGACAATGACTATCCAGAACCGGGTTTCCCTGCTGCTGATCGCAGGGTTTGCCATCCTGGCAGTCGCGACAGGCTTGCCATTGCAAGCCTGGGGAATGCATGCACTCGCCTTTGCGGTCGTTTTTGCCCCCTGTTTCCTGTTCTTCGCCTTCGGATGGATGGGCGGAGGCGATGTCAAGTTCATCAGTGCCATCGCGCTCTGGATTGGTTTTTCGCAAGAACTGCTGATGTTCGTTCTCTTTGTTGCTGTCTACGGCATGTTTCTGACACTGGGGCTTTTGGCCTTACGGCAGAATGCGGTGGTGCCGTCCGTGCTCTATCGCCAGGAATGGTTCGCTCGTCTGCACGACAGCAAAAGCGGCATTCCCTATGGCATCGCAATCGCGATTGCCGGTCTTCAGGTCTATTCCTCTACTTATTGGTTCGACCTCATTCGTTGAGGTCTGGTCCTGATGGGCTTTGGCTGCCGGGTCGAATCGCGCCTGGCCGAAGACCTGTTGGTCTTCGACTACCGTTATGGGTCATCACTTTGAAGTGAGCCATTTGCCCCTGGTTGGCAAACGCTAGCCGGCGAACGGATTTTTCTGCTTCAGGCCGCCGCAATCCAATTTGTCTGCAGGTGTTTCAGACAAGCAAAAACACGGTCTTTGAAGCTGTGAGACGGTGTTGTGGCCCAGTATTCGTTGCAGAATGCATCAATTTAAGAAAGTGTTCAGTAAAGTTAACGAATATTAACCGAAAACATCCATATCTGATTAACCATGTTTTGACCAATTACCCCTCATCCTAGTCGGGAACAGCGCATGTGCGCATTGGAATATTGGGTTTTGGTCATGAAAATCGCGCGAATTTTCGTCCTGGCAATTGCTGTAGCGGCAGGCATCATCGCTTTCCGTATGGTCATGATGTCGGGCAACAAGCCAGCAGAGCCTCAGATCGTACAGGCACCTGCCGCCGAGCAGACCAAAACGCAGGTTTTGGTTGCCCAAAGGGATATTCCGCTCGGTGCCAAACTCACGGCGGACGACATGAGCTGGGCGAAATGGCCTGAAGATGCCGTTCCCTTCGGAGCCGTGACGAAAGAAGCCTCGCCTCTGGCCAACGAGGAATATGAAGGCCGAATCGCCCGGGCACCGATTTTTGCAGGTGAGCCCGTTCGCCCCGAGCGTCTTATTAATACCGACAAGGGATTCATGGCGGCGATCCTGCCCAAAGGCAAACGCGCAATCGCCGTCAGCGTGGAAGCAGAAACAACGGCAGGCGGTTTCATTCTGCCGGGCGACAAGGTCGACCTGATACTGACCCGCAAGTCGGATACGGGCGCTCTCAGCGAAACGATCCTGGAAAACATCCGCGTCCTGGCAATCGACAGCACGACCGCAGGCGAGCAGGACCAGAAGAACCTGTCACCAAAGCGCACGGCCACGCTGGAACTGACCCTGCCTCAGTCCGAGGTGGTCGCTCAGTCGCAGCAGATCGGCACGATCGCGCTTGCCTTGCGCAGTGCCCAGGATTCCGCCGATGACGCGGACGATGAGGGCGGTCGCCGCCGAGGTGTCAGCTACGTGAAATATGGCGTGACAAGCCAGGCAGGTGCGCAATGAGCCCGGTTGAAAACAGAACGTCCAGCAAGAGGGGCGCGATGAAAAACTATCTTCACAAGCTGGCTGCCACGGCTGTTTTGCTCGGAGGACTGATGGGAGTGTCGGCTCCGGCAGCGCAGGCGGAAGGCAACTTCCCGAGCCAGGTCCATATCGCCGCCGGTGAACGGGCAACGGGCCGCATCCTGAACGTCGGCGTCGGCCGGTCGGTGGTGGTCAATCTCGCGGAAGACGCAGCCGATGTGCTGGTGTCCAACCCGGAAATCGCTGATGCCGTCCTCAGAACACCGCGCCGCATCTTCGTGATCGGCAATACCGCGGGTCAGTCTCGACTGGTTCTTTTCAGTCGCAGCGGCCGGGAGCTGGCCAGCTTCGACGTCCGTGTCGAAAAGGATACATCCGATATTACCCGGATCATCCGGAAGCTTATTCCCGGTTCCAACATTTCCGCAGAATCGATCAACGGCAGTGTTGTGCTCAGCGGGACGACCAAAAGCACGCTGGAAGCCCAGCAGGCAGCGGATATCGCGGCGAAGTTTCAAGGTGCCAAGGGCGCAAGCGAAGTCATCAACCTGATTTCCGTCGCCGGCAAGGATCAGGTTCACCTGAAGGTCACGGTCGCGGAAGTCGAGCGCTCGATCATCAAGCAGCTCGGCGTCCAGTTCCAGGGCACCATCGGCGTTGGCAATTTCACGCCCTTCATGTCCAGCCTGCCGAACTTCACCGTGAACCCTTCCATCGTGAACCAGGCAGTTGGCGGTACGCAGCTGTCTGCGGGAGCGACGAGCATCACCGCACAGGTGGAGGCCCTGCAGCGTGAGGGGGTCATCCGCACACTGGCTGAGCCGACCCTGACCGCGATTTCCGGCGAAAACGCAAGTTTCCTCGCAGGTGGCGAATTCCCGATCCCGATTTCCCAGCAGGACGGCGAGATCAGCGTCGAGTTCAAGAAGTTCGGTGTCGGTCTCGACTTTACGCCCGTGGTTCTGTCCGAAGGTCGGATCAGTCTGCGCGTGAAGACCGAAGTCAGCGAACTGAGCAACGATGGCGCGGTCTCCGCAGGTGGGATCACCATTTCCGCCCTGAAAGTACGCCGTGCGGAATCAACCATGGAACTGCCGTCCGGCGGCACGCTGGTGATGGCCGGCCTTCTGCAGGAATCCTATCAGCAGGCGATCGAAGGTGTTCCGGGGCTGATGCAGATCCCGATCCTGGGCGCGCTGTTCAAGAGCCGCGACTTCCTGCGTGAGCAGACGGAACTGGCGGTCTTCGTGACGCCCTACGTGGTTCAACCGGTTGCAGTCAGCAAGCTGCAGCGCCCGGACAAGAACCTGATGGCGCCGTCGGATGCCGAGACGATTTTCCTGAACCGGCTTAACAAGATCTACAACCCGACCGGAGCCGCCGCCGAAGGCATCTATCACGGTCAGGTTGGCTTTATCTACAAGTGAGAACGGACGGATGAACATGTCAAACACGGTCCGCAGCAAGACGCTCTCGCAAACCGCACTTGTGGTCTTTGGGTGCCTGATCGCAGCTGGCTGCCAGAACCAATCGCAGAGCCAGCTTCTGGCATCTCACGACTACAGGCTGATGCACCCGATCGTGATCACCGAAGAGCCGGAAACGCTGGATCTCCCTGTTGGACGCAACACGCGTAACATCAACGGGCCGATCGAAAGCACCATTGCCGCCTTTGGCCAGCAGTCCCGGCAAAAGGGCGACGGATCCGTCGAGATCCTGGTGCCGTCTGGTGGGGCCAACGAGGCTGCGGTTCATTCCATCACGCCGAAGATCCGTCAGGCATTGCAGCGCGGGGGCGTTTCAAGGAACAGGATCAGCACCAGAACCTACTCGGTGGGTGATCCCGGCGCGGATGCACCGATCCGCCTGTCCTATGCGCGCATGCAGGCAACTGCGGGCGAGTGTGGGGCCTGGCCGAAAAACATCGGCGGCGGCTTCGGCGAAAACTTCAACTACGAGAACTTCGGATGTGCCAGCCAGGCGAACCTGGCGGCAATGGTCGACAATCCGTCCGACCTGATCACGCCGAGAGCATCCGACCCGTCTGATCAGGGCCGGCGAGCTGTGGTCATAGAAAAATACCGGAAGGGTGAAGTCACCGCGGGTGACTTCACCGAAGGTGTCGGCGCCGAAGTTGCCGAGGACTAGGGGATAGCTATGAGTGCCAACCCAGACTTGAAAGATATGTCCGGCTACATGGATCCCATTTCCGAGCCTGCGGATCACAACTATGCGGGCAGCGATGATGGTCTCCATATCGGCTCCATCCCACGCATCACGGTGCACGGCTTCTGCCTGACCGACGCCACCATGCGGGTGGCGGAGGCAGCCATGGAAGACCGGCGCATGGCAAAGGCCCACCTGAAGCTGGATATGGGCGGTATCCCGGCGGCGATCGAAACCTTCGAACAGGCTCCGACACCGAACCTGATCATCGTTGAGACGTCCGGCAGGCGGGAAGACCTTCTGTCGAGCCTCGATCATTTGGCCGAATATTGCGACGCCGGTACAAAGGTGATCGTCATCGGCGATGTCAACGATGTCATGCTGTATCGCGATCTGATTTCCCGCGGCGTCAGCGAGTATTTGATCACGCCTGTCAGCGTGTTCCAGCTGATCGGCTCAATTGCCAACCTTTATGCCGATCCCGAGGCTGAGCCGCTTGGCCGGACCATCGCGTTCTTTGGCGTAAAGGGGGGCTGCGGTGCTTCGACAATCGCTCACAACGGGGCCTGGGCACTTGGCCGCGTGTTCCAAAGTGAGGTCGTGGTGGCAGATCTGGATCTGCCATTCGGCACTGCCGGGCTGGATTACAATCAGGATCCACTCCAGGGCGTTTTCGAGGCCGTGTCTTCTCCGGAGCGGCTGGACGAAACGTATCTCGATCGCATCCTGTCCAAGTGCAATGAGCATCTGAGTTTGCTGGCCGCACCGGCAACGCTCGAACGCACCTACGACTACAGCGAGAAGTCCTTCGACCTGCTGGTTGACACATTGCGCGCTGGGGTCCCAAGTGTTGTTCTGGACGTGCCGCATTCCTGGAATGCCTGGGTCAAGAACACGTTGCTTGGCGTCGACGAGATCGTGCTTGTCGCGGAGCCGGACCTTGCCAACCTGCGCAATGCCAAGAACGTTGTAGACATGTTGAAGCAGCTGCGGCCGAACGACCGCCCGCCGCATCTCATCATGAACAAGGTCAACGTTCCCAAACGCCCCGAAATCAAGCCGGAAGAATTTGCCGGAGCACTCGGCCTGTCGGTTCACGCGATAATCCCGTTTGAGCCGCAACTGTTTGGAACGGCAGCCAACAACGGACAGATGATTGGTGAGATTGACGGCAAACACGCAATTGCGCGCGCGTTTGATGATCTGGCACACGCCGTCTCCGGTAAGGCCCAGCCCGTCAGGGCGTCCAGGTCGAGCCTCGGTGGTTTGCTTTCGAAACTGAAGCGGAAGGCCGGCTAGGCCGGCCTGAGAGCGGAGCAGATAGTTCGTTATGTTTGGTAGACGTGGCAGCTCATCGTCTGGACCCCAGACCCTTCGGCCAGGTGGCATACCCGGGTTGCAGGACACACCTGCGCCGGCGGAACAGGCTAAACAGCCGGAACAACCGGCGCCGCAGAAGATCCAGACCGAGCCTTCCCAGCCGGCGACCGCACCGACACCTCCGCCACCGCCTCCGCCGTCCGAGCCCCAGCCGGCTGCCCCTGTAGCGCGCAAGAAAAACAGCGAATATTACGAGACCAAGGCCCAGATCTTCAATGCGCTGGTCGAGGCGATCGACCTGTCACAGCTGGCTCGTCTCGATGCCGAAGATGCTCGTGACGAGATCCGCGATGTCGTGAATGACATCATCGCGCTTAAGAACGTGGTGATGTCCATTTCAGAGCAGGAAGACCTGCTGGAAGACATCTGCAACGACGTACTTGGTTATGGTCCGCTTGAGCCTCTGCTGGCTCGTGACGACATCGCCGACATCATGGTCAATGGCGCGCACACGGTCTATATCGAAACCTCCGGCAAGGTTGAGCAGACCGGTGTGACATTCCGCGACAACGCGCAGTTGATGAACATCTGCCAGCGCATCGTGAGCCAGGTCGGCCGCCGCGTTGATGACAGCAGCCCGATCTGTGACGCCCGTCTTCCCGACGGTTCCCGTGTCAACGTTATCGCGCCACCGCTCGCCATCGATGGCCCGGCCCTCACCATTCGTAAGTTCAAACGCGACAAGCTGACTCTTGACCAGTTGACCAAGTTCGGCTCGATCACGCCGGAAGGGGCGACGATCCTGCAGATCATCGGCCGTTCACGCTGTAACGTGCTGATTTCCGGCGGTACCGGTTCGGGCAAGACGACACTGCTCAACTGTCTGACTGCCTATATCGAGAGCACCGAACGCATCATTACCTGCGAAGATTCGGCCGAACTGCAGCTGCAGCAGCCGCATGTGGTGCGCCTGGAGACGCGTCCGCCCAACCTGGAAGGGGAAGGCGAGATCACCATGCGCGATCTCGTCAAGAACTGTCTGCGTATGCGTCCTGAGCGGATCATCGTGGGCGAAGTGCGTGGCCCGGAGGCATTCGACCTCCTGCAGGCCATGAACACAGGTCACGACGGCTCCATGGGAACCCTGCACGCCAACTCCCCGCGTGAAGCCCTGTCCCGTCTGGAATCCATGATCACCATGGGCGGTTTCTCCCTTCCGTCCAGAACCCTGCGCGAGATGATCGTTTCGTCCATCGACGTGGTGGTTCAGGCGGCGCGTCTTCGCGACGGTTCCCGCCGCATCACCCATGTGACGGAAGTAATGGGCATGGAAGGCGACATCATCACCACCCAGGATGTCTTCCTCTACGACATTGTCGGCGAAGACCCGAACGGCAAGATCATCGGCCGCCACCGCTCCACCGGAATCGGTCGTCCGAAATTCTGGGAGCGGGCGAGATACTTCGGCGAAGAAGCCCGTCTGGCACAGGCATTGGATGCTGCCGAGATGCCTGAATATGTAGCTGATTGAGGACCCCATGTCCGGACTTGAAGAGTTTCTCACGCCTGAAATCACCGGCCTGGCCGTCGCCGCCCTGGTGATGCTTGCCGTTGGCGGCATCATCTTCAGCCTGTTTCAGCCTGCTCTGTCCGGCTCGAAGCGGCGTGATCAGCGCGTGAACGCGGTCGCAGCGCGGCCCCAGAGCGAAAATCAGCGCAAGGCCCTTCGCGATGTCGATCGGCGCAAGCGGTCGATCCAGGATCAGCTGAAGGAATTCGAGGTACGGCAGAAAGCCAAGCAGGACAAGCAGCAGAAGGTCTCGCTGAAGGTCAAGATCGAGCAGGCCGGTCTGGACTGGGAGACCCGTCATTTCGTCATCTTCAGTATCGTTGCCGGTCTGGTCTTTCTGATCCTTGGATTGATCTTCAGCGGAAATCTGCTCATTGCGGCAGCCTTCGGTTTTGCTGGCACTCTGGGCTTCCCCCGCTGGTACGTTTCCAGCAAGCGCAAGCGCCGCTTCAACGCATTTCTCGAGGAGTTGCCGAACGGCGTCGACATCATCGTGCGCGGCGTCAAGTCCGGTCTGCCACTCAGCGACTGCATCAAGGTGGTTGCCCGTGAATCCCGCGAACCTGTCGCGACCGAGTTTCGCAAGATCACCGAGACCCAGATTATGGGGATTTCGCTTGCCGAAGCGGTTGGCAAGTTGCCCGAACGTGTTCCTCTGGCCGAAGCCAACTTCTTTGCCATCGTGGTTGCCATTCAGCAGAAGGCAGGTGGGGGCCTGGCCGAGGCATTGAACAACCTGTCCAAGGTGCTGCGCGGCCGCAAGGCCATGAAACGCAAGATCAAGGCTCTTAGTGCAGAGGCGAAATCTTCAGCAGCCATTATCGGTTCACTGCCGTTCTTCGTTGGCGGCATCATGTATGTGATCGCTCCAAACTACATTCTGACACTGTTCGAGACCACAGCCGGAAACATCATCATCGCAGGCTGCCTGTTCTGGATGTTCTGCGGCATCATGGTGATGCGCGCGATGATCAACTTCGATTTCTAGGAGACGACATGGATATCGATACCATCGCATCCAGTCAGTTTCTGGCAGCTGTTCTGGCCATGGTGGCGGTCACGGGAACTATCTTTTCCCTGGTGATGCCACTTCTGTCCCGTGACACGTTGAAATCGCGGATGAAATCGGTCGCGATCGAGCGCAACAAGCTGCGTGCCAAGGAGAGGGCCCGTCTTCAGGCAGCCCAGGCAGACGCCAAGGCATCCCTGCGCAACCAGCCCAAGGCGCAGATGAAAAGCCTCGTCGACCGGCTGAATCTGAAGGAAGCGCTTTCCGATGAGAGCACCGTCGAAAATCTCAGAATGGCCGGCTACCGCGGCTCCGCACCGCTTTACTACTTCCTGGTCGCGCGCATAGCGTTACCTGGCGGTGTCTTCGCCTTCACGGTGGCTTACGCGTTTCTCGTGTTGCCCGATGACCTCCCGGCATTGTCTAAGCTCTGTTTCTGTCTGGGTCTTGCCGGCCTCGGCGCTTTCATGCCGAACCTCTATCTGAAGAACAAGATAGCCAAGCGCAAGCTGACCATCCAACGGGCCTGGCCGGATGCACTGGATCTCATGCTGATCTGCGTGGAATCGGGCATGTCCATCGAAGAAGGCTTCAAGCGCGTTGCGGAAGAAGTCGGTGTTCAGTCGGTTGAACTGGCAGAAGAATTATCGCTCACGACGGCCGAACTTTCTTACCTGAGTGACCGCCGTATCGCCTATGAAAACCTGTCGAAACGCACTGGTGTCGAAGGTGTGAAGAACGTGATGATGGCGCTTATCCAGGCCGAGCGTTACGGTACGCCTGTCGGCACGGCCTTGCGCACGATGGCGGACGACACCCGCGAACAGCGCATGCAGATGGCCGAACAGAAGGCGGCATCTCTGCCGCCGAAGCTGACGGTGCCGATGATTCTGTTCTTTCTGCCGGTTCTGTTTTTTATCATCATGGGACCAGCTGTCATTCAGGTAATGGCACAGCTATAAAGTCAGGAATTCTCTGAGGGTTCTCGTCTACAATCCGGTCAAAATGAGCTTGTGAAGCAGAACTGTGCAATGGGAAAAGGCGGTATCCGGATGCTGTCCGGATACCGCCTTTCGTTCGATACTATATTGGGCCCGCATACATTGCGCGAGCTTTAGCCTGGGCTTGAGAAATTCGCCTCAGCCCTGTTGGCGCTTCTGCATCATGGTGCGCAGATAGGCGATGTTGGCCTGGGCCTGCTGCGGATCGATCTCGGACTGGGCCACCTGGATGGCTTCGTCAAACTTGCCCTGGATGCCAAGCACCAGGGCCAGGTTCTGGCGAACGCGGCTGTCTGCGCCGGGCAGGGTGGCTGCCTTGCGCAGGGTATATTCCGCGTCGGGCAGATCATTGGACAGCAGATATGACAGGCCCAGGTTGTTCAGAAGACTGGGATCGTTTGGCGCGATGATCAGTGCCTGCTTGTAGAGGCTGCGGGCCTTGTCGTGGTTGCCGGTCTGATCGTAAATCGCCGCTTCAGCGGACATCAGCCTCCAGTCCGGCGTGTCCGGCCTCTGGGCACCACGAATGACGTTCAGCGCTTCGTCGAAACGACCGTTCATCGCCAGAACCTTGCCATAGGCGGAAGAGATTTCCCGGTCCTTGGGATGTGCGATCACGCCGGACCGAAGAACGGCCATGGCCTGCGGTATTTGTCCGTTCTGGCTGAGAGCGCTGGAATAGCCAAGAATGGCACTGCGGTCCTTGCGATCACGCTCATAGGCCTTGGACCATTTGGACACCTGTGCCAGTGCCTGCGAGGAGCCCGGCGAAGTGTAGCCGGAGGCAGGGGAGTGCGTGCCGGTGTTGGCGCGGTTGGAAGCACAGCCAGTGACAACGACAAGCGCCGACATGGCCAGCAGCGTCGTAGCGAGACGAGTGCGACGGCGAACGGAACCGGTTCTGGGCGATTGCATTTCCAACATCCTTGTTGTCGGCGGCTTTCAGGTTTCCTTATGAGAAATAGATAATTAACCCTAATGCTTGGTTAAGCACCGTTGCGAAATGCGAGAAGCGGTGCGCATCGACGCGCACCATATTGCGTCCGAACGCCGGGCATCCTAGGTCTTGAAGATCGAATCCAATCTCCAACGGAGGTCCTCCCGTGCGCGAAAGCCTAGTCCGCAAGAGCGATGTTTCCAGCTCCACGCCCATCCACGCCGTCACCGAGGCAAGCCTGCCCCAAGTTCTGGACGGGCTCGGATCAGCAGCATTGAACTGGTGCAAGGTCAACGATTTTGCAGGCAAGCCCGCAACATCCCTGCTTGTCCCGGGAGCAGACGGTGCCGCGGTGCTGTTCGGCGTAGAGGATGGCGGTCTGTCGCATCCGCTGGCACTAGGCGGCCTGGTCGCGGGACTGCCGGAAGGCGATTACCATCTTGCCGAGGGGTTTCCGGATCCCGAACAGGCAGCGCTCGGCTTTGCCCTCTCCACCTATTCCTTTACCCGCTACCTGAAAAACGAAGGCAAGACCCGCCGTCTTGCCGTTGACGAGACCGTCGACCTGGATCGACTCGGAACGATTCTCGACGGGGTTCAGCTGGCGCGTGATCTCATCAATACGCCCGCGAACGATCTTGGACCGGGGGAACTGTCCCAGGCCGTTGTCGCCCTGTTCAAGCAGCATGGCGGCACCGGGCGTATCGTCATCGGGGAAGACCTTCTGGAAGAAAACTTCCCAATGGTGCACGCAGTCGGCAAGGCCAGCAGCCGGGCGCCGCGCCTGGCAGACTTCACCTGGGGTGACGAAGCCGCGCCCAAGGTCACTTTGGTGGGCAAGGGCGTCATCTTCGATACCGGCGGTCTCAACCTGAAACCGGGCTCCTCCATGGCGCTGATGAAAAAGGACATGGGTGGGGCGGCCAATGTGCTGGGCCTTGCGTCCATGATCATGGCGTCAAAGCTTCCTGTTCGCCTGCGGGTCATCGTTCCCTGTGTCGAAAACGCTGTTGCCGGAAACGCCTTCCGGCCGGGAGACATCCTGCCGAGCCGCAAGGGGCTGACCGTCGAAATCGGCAACACAGATGCCGAAGGCCGGTTGATCCTGGCCGATGCCCTGGCGCTTGCAGACGAGGAGAGCCCGGAAATCCTGATCGATATGGCAACGCTCACCGGTGCTGCCCGCGTTGCTCTGGGACCGGATCTGCCGCCTTACTATACGGACGACGAGGAACTTGCCGAGGATATCGCGGTCATGGCCGAGGCTGCCGCCGACCCGCTGTGGCGCATGCCGCTGTGGCAGCCCTATCTGAAATATCTCGACAGCAAGGTTGCCGATATCAATCACATCAATACATCCGGTGCCGGATTCGCTGGGTCGATCACGGCGGCGCTGTTCCTGTCCCGCTTTGTCGAGAACACCAGCAGCTGGGTTCACTTCGATATTTTCGGCTGGACCCCGATGGAAAAGCCCGGAAAACCGATGGGTGGGGAAGCCCAGGGCATTCGTGGTCTGTTCGATGTCCTCTCGGAGCGTTTTGCGGGCGCACAATAACGGCTCCGAAACGTTTTCGTGCTTCGATGGTCATGGAGATGGATGGGGGAAAAGGATGGGACCCTGTAACTCATGGCCGTCGAATTGCGCGCCTCGCAGGCGCTGAAACTGATGCACGAGGTCAATCTGGCGCTTGTTCGCGATAGCGAACAGGATCTTTCCGCGCGCCAGTTGACGATCCTGATGACAGTCTATCTGGAGCCACCGCCGCATACGGTGCGCGGGTTGGCTGCCAAGTTGAATGTCACCAAACCTGCCATCACCCGGGCGCTTGACACTCTGGGCGGTATGCGGCTTTTGTCGCGCAAGCGCGACGAAGCCGACAAACGCAATGTGATCATCACTCGCACGGTGGAGGGCGCGCTTTATCTGGAGCAGCTTGGCGATCTCGTGGTGGAAAAGGCCCGGGAATTACCGCGCTGACAGTCCAATCCAATTCGGGATCGACTATCGACCATGACCGAGACCTTCGACCGCCGCCGCCATCCGGTCCGTGCCGACCTTGCCGCCATCGACTATGAAGGCCGGGTAGCCGCTAGCCGTTTCGCCGAGGGCGAAGTGTTTCAGGTCATTGCCGACCAGCTGCCGATCCGGCCTGAACCGCGTCCGGACCGGCCGATCGACACCGAAGCCCTCAGCGGCGAGTGGGTGACCGTTTACGAACAGACACCGGAAGGCTGGGCCTGGGGACAGCTCGACACGGACGGCTACGTCGGCTGGTTCTCCTTCGACGACCTTGGGCCTGTGAAGCCGGCAACCCACCGGGTGCGCGCCCTTCGGACCTACCGTTACCCGGTTGCCGACCTCAAGTTTCCGCCACTCGGGCTCCTGTCCATTGGCTCGCTGGTCACGGTTATCGGTGAAACCGAAACGCGTGGGCTGGCCTATGCGCTCCTCAGCGATGGTTCGGCGGTTGTTGCCAAACATCTTGTGCCGCTGGACGCCGTTGAGGATGACTGGGTGGCTGTCGCCGAAGAGCTGATCGGCACGCCCTACCGCTGGGGTGGACGCTCGAGCCTGGGTCTCGATTGCTCAGCGTTGGTGCAACTTGCGGCGCAGACAGGCGGACACGACCTGCCGCGCGACAGCGACATGCAGGAAGCGGAAGCCGGCGAAGCCGTTCCGCATGATGATCCGGCCGCATTGAAACGGGGTGATCTGCTGTTCTGGAAAGGCCATGTCGGCATCATCGCGGGCGAGAACCGCCTTTTGCACGCCAACGGCTTCACGATGACCGTCGCCTATGAGCCACTGGACAAGGCAATTGATCGCATCGCGGCAACGGAATGGGGCGCGATCACGAAGGCGCGGCGCCTGCCGGAGTTGTAAGTGGACAAGAAGTAGCAGGGCCCCGGGCATTCAAGTGCTCGCCCGGGGTCTTGTCGGCTGTGGTCTTGTGTTTGTCTAATCTACGCGAATTTCTCAGCCGGGGAACGTCTGGACGCCAATGGATTCAAGTGCGCCGGACTTCGGGTTCTTGACCAGGCAAAGCTGGCTTTCAGTTCCCTGAATGAAGCAGACCATGGGACGCTCTTCCTGGCGGGCCCGCTCATAGATCTCCCGTGTCACGCCTTCTTCTGCATAAAACGGAAATTCGCCGGCCTGCGGGCCTTCAGCGCCTTCCGGCCAGACCGGCAGCTTGGCGGATGTCGCGACATCGGTATAGCCGCTGATCCAGTCCAGCAGGGCTGCCTGCATGTCGGTGAGGGTTTCGATGCCGTAAAAACCGAACAGGTCGTTCTGATCAAAGGTAGCCTGATATTCAATGCCACCGGACTGATTGAAGACCGCGAGCGAGACTTCCGCAGACCCGCATTCGCCCTGTGCATCGGCTTCAACCGAATAGGTGTCCAGCCAGACCGCTTCGACGGACTGCGAGCATTCTTCCGCCGCTGCATTCTGGCTCAGCGGGAGCGCGAGCCCCCCAAGCACCACGCCGGTGATCGCGATGTTAAGTGTCTTGGAAAAAAGGAAATTCCGGAACGACATACCTGCCTCCAAATCGACTCGGATCGAGCCGGCCGGACTGTAGACCCGAGGTAGAACAGCAGCAACAGATTTGCTGCGTCACCCCTTCGGTGTCATCGCCAGCTGGGGTTCGGCACTGGAAGTGTCCTTTGCCACGCTTTCGAGTTCTCCCAGCTCGAGATCCTCGATCCGGCGGCTGCGCTTGGAGATCTTGTCGGAGGAAATCAGGATCTGGTCGATATCCTTGTTCGCCTGGGCGAAATGGGCCTGAAGCTTGCCGACGCGGTCGTTCAACCGGCTGACATCGGCAACCAGGTGGCCGACTTCCGCCTGGATCAGATGGGCCTGCTCGCGCATCTTGGCATCGCGCAGCACCGACTGGATCACCTGGATCGACAACATCAGCAGCGAGGGCGAGACGATCACCACCCGAGTGCGGTGCGCCTTCTGGATAAGGTCCTCGAAGCTCTCGTTGAGTTCTGCAAACACGCTTTCCGATGGCACGAACAGGAACGCGGTATCCTGCGTCTCGCCGGGCAGAAGGTATTTCTCGCCGATGTCCTGAATGTGTTTGGTGAAGTCGCGGCGAAACTGGGCCTGGGCATATTTCAGCTGGTCGTCGGTTTCCGCATTGCGCAGCAGGTTGAAGGCTTCCAGCGGAAACTTGGCGTCGATGGCCAGGGGCGGCGCACCGTTCGGCATGTGGATCAGGCAGTCCGGGCGGCTGTTGTTCGACAGCGTTGCCTGGAAGGAATAGGTGCTGGGCGCCATCTGGTCCTGGACAATCGCTTCCATCCGGCCCTGACCGAAAGCGCCGCGGGTCTGCTTGTTGGACAGGATAGCCTGCAACTGGCCAACCTGGCCGGAGAGATCGGTAATCGTGCGCTGCGCCCGGTCGATCACCGCCAGCCGCTCGTGCAGGTGCCGGAGGCCGTCCTGCGTGCGCTTGCTGGTATCGGCCATCGAAAGGTTCAGCTTGTGACCCATGCCGTCCAGACGCTCGTTGACGGCGCGCATCATGTCGGACTGCCGCGAGCCGAACACTTCCGCCATGGTCTGCATGCGGCCGGTCATTTCCCCCTGAGATTTCAGAAGTTGCGAGAGATGGCTTTCCAGCTCGTGAATGCGCTCGCCGGCCACTGCGTCCGATTCGGCACGCAAACGGATCTCCCGCATGGTCTTCAGGACCAGCCAGACAATCAGCGCCAGAAGAAACAGGCCGCCGGCGATGGCAGCTTCCAGAACCGTCACCGGACGGCCACTCAAATCGAACAGGATCTCATTCATGAAACAAACATAGAACGATTCGGGGCGAAGGCCCATCCGCGCGGCAGGAGAGAGCTGTGGTCTTCTACCAGGTAGCCGGTCCGGCCGAAGGCGTTGAAAACGGGAGGCTGCCGCGCTATTTCCGCGTTGACCGGAGCGCTCCGATTTCTTATGTCAGGCGCATGACAATACGCCCGATCATCACCATTCCCGATCCGGTCCTGCGCGAGGTGTGTGCACCTATCGTGACCGTCGACGACGACGTCCGCAAACTGGCCGACGATATGCTGGAAACCATGTACGATGCCCCCGGTATCGGACTTGCCGCCAGCCAGATCGGGCTGCTGCAACGCATCTTCGTGCTGGACGTCGCCAAGGAAGACGCGCCGAAAGAGCCGATGGTGTTCATCAATCCGAAGATCGTCTGGTCGAGCGAGGACCTGTCCGTCTATCAGGAAGGTTGCCTGTCGATCCCCGATTACTACGAGGAGGTCGAGCGGCCTGCCGAAGTAACGGTCCAGTTTCTCAACCGGGAAGGCGCCGAACAGGAGATCAAGGCCGACGGGCTACTGGCAACCTGTATTCAGCACGAGCTTGACCATCTCAACGGGAAGCTGTTCATTGACTACCTGTCGAAGCTGAAGCGCGAACGCGTTGTCAAGAAATTCACCAAGCAGGCAAAGCTGGCCGGAAAACTCTGATCCGCTGCTGCCTGGCTGAAACCGGGGGGCGGCATAAATGGATCAGGTCCTGTTCCTGAAACTCTTCGCTGCGCTCTTTGCAATCATGAACCCGATTGCAAACCTGCCGGTGTTCTTGTCGCTCACCGCCGACAAAGGGCCGGGGTTTGAGCGCAAGGTTGCCCTGACGGTGCTGATTGGCCTTGCCCTTGGCTCCGCATTCATCGGCCTCACGGGCGATGCCATTCTCAAGGTCTTCGGCATCAGTCTGGATGCGTTTCGGCTTGCCGGTGGTTTCCTCATTCTCCTGATCGCGCTCAACCTCATCTCCGGTGAGAAGAGCAAGGCGCATCATGGGACGGACGAGGAACAGGAACATCATTCCGAACAGGACAATCCTGCAATCTATCCGCTGACCGTACCGATCCTGCTCGGACCGGGAACGATCTCGACCATGATTATCTACCGTGGCCAGGTCACGGATCTTTCCCACGAAATTGCGTATATCGCTGCCATCGCCGCCTCCATCGCCGTTCTCGTAGGCACGTTCTTCGCCGCTCCGTTCCTGTCGAAGTTCCTCGGCCAGACCGCAACCAGCGTCATGAGCCGCCTGATGGGGATGATCCTGGCGGCCATTGCGATGGAAATGATGGTCGGAAGCCTAAAGGTCCTGCTACCTGGCCTGGCTTGAAGCGAGCTGACGCCACGCGGCAGGCCTGATCGATTTCGCACTTCCAGGAAGGAGTAGCCCTGGGTGCAGGGGCGCCAAACAACGCACGCTGCCCCCTTGCAACACCCGCCGCGAGACGCAATAAGGGCGCAGTTCTTCTAAACCCCTCAGGAGCCTCATGTCCTTACGCGTCATCTTCATGGGCACCCCGGATTTCTCGGTGCCGACCCTTATGGAAATCGTCGGCCAGGGCCACGACGTGGTCGCCTGCTATTCGCAGCCGCCGCGTCCTGCGGGCCGGGGCATGGACCTGAAGAAATCGCCGGTTCATGAGGCAGCTGAATCTTTCGGTATTCCGGTGTTCACGCCGCAGAGCCTCAAAGGGGCAGAAGAGCAGGAGGCCTTTGCGGCCTTGAATGCAGATGTCGCGGTGGTGGTTGCCTACGGCCTTCTCCTGCCGAAACCGATCCTGGAAGCGCCGGAATACGGTTGTCTCAACCTTCATGCTTCCATGTTGCCGCGCTGGCGCGGCGCGGCGCCCATCAACAGGGCGATCATGGCCGGTGACACGGAAACAGCCGTTCAGGTGATGCGCATGGAAGAGGGGCTCGATACCGGCCCCGTCTGCATGTCGGAAACCGTTGCCATCGGCGAGAACATGACGGCCGGTGACCTTCACGACAAGCTGTCTTCGCTCGGCGGGGATCTGATGGTTCGGGCGCTGGCGGCCTTGTCGCGCGGGGCGCTTGGAGACCAGACCCAGGCCGAGGAAGGTGTCACCTACGCGGCCAAGCTCTCCAAGCAGGAAACCCGGATCGACTGGTCGAAACCGGCTGCGGAGGTTCACAACCACATTCGCGGCCTGTCACCCTTTCCCGGTGCCTGGTGCGAAATGCCGCTCGGCGGCAAGATGGAACGGGTCAAGGTTCTGCGCAGCACGCTTGGCGAAGGCTCCGGCACGCCGGGAGCCTTCCAGACCGGCGGGGATGTGCCGGTGATTTCCTGCGGTGCGGGTGCCGTACGTCTGGAACAGGTTCAGCGGGCCGGCAAGAAGCCGATGAGCGGCGCGGAATTCCTGCGCGGCGCATCGCTTTCTGACGGCACGGTTCTGGACTAATCTGAGGTTCGAGGAGACCGACATGACCCAAGCTGCCGAAGCTGCCGGCCTTGCCATCAGAAACGTGACTTCTGACGATGAAGCTTCCGTCAGAGAGCTGGTCACCGCTGCCTTTCCATCCGACATGGAAGCCCGCCTCGTGCACACGCTGCGTCATTGCGGCGCTCTGGTGCTGGAACAGGTCGCGGTCGATGCCGACGGCCGGATCGTCGGACATATCGCCTACAGCCGTGTCACCCCGGCTGCCATCGGTCCGGGGCAGGGCATGCAGGTTGTCTGCCTTGCGCCTGTTTCCGTCTGGCCGGACCTGCAGAAGACCGGCATCGGTTCGGCGCTGATCAAGGCCTCTCTGGAAAGCCTGAAGGATCTGGGAGAGGACCTTGTTCTGGTGCTCGGCCCGCCGTCCTATTATCCGCGCTTCGGTTTTGATCCCGTGCTGGCACGCAAGGTGCAGGGACCTTATGCGGGCGATGCCTTCATGGCGCTTGCGCTGACGGAAGCCGGATCGCGGGACCTGCCAATCGAGGTGGCCTTCGCCACACCCTTTGAAGAATTCGAGTAATGCCCCGCTACAAACTGACGGTGGAATATGACGGCAGGCCGTTCAGCGGCTGGCAGCGCCAGGCGAACGCGCCGTCCGTCCAGGCGGTGATCGAACGTGCCGTCAAGGCATTCTCCGGTGAGGAGGTGACCATCGGCGGCGCCGGTCGCACAGACACCGGCGTCCACGCCACCGGGCAGGTCTGCCATGTGGATCTTTCGAAGGACTGGGACGCAAGAACGGTCATGGGGGCGTTGAATTTCCATTGCCAGCCCCATCCGGTGGTGATCCTGGATGCCGCGGAAATGCACGAGGGCTTCGACGCGCGCTTTTCCGCGATCCGCCGCTCCTACCGCTATCGCATTCAAAACCGACTGCCGCCACTCACCCACCAACTTGGTCTTGCCTGGCATGTGAAGGTGCATCTCGATGCGGACGCCATGCACGCGGCTGCGCAGGAATTCGTCGGTCATCACGACTTCACCACCTTCCGTCACACGCGCTGCCAGGCAAAAAGCCCGGAAAAGACACTGGAGGAATTCCGGGTCTACCGCGAGGGCGAGTTTCTCATTGCCGAATGCGCCTCACGGTCCTTCCTCCACAATCAGGTGCGCTCGATGGTCGGCTCCCTGCGCCTGGTCGGTGAGGGCAAATGGGGCCCGGGTGATGTCACCAGGGCCCTGCAAGCCCGCGACCGGAACGCCTGCGGCCCGGTGGCGCCGGCAGACGGCCTTTACCTGACCCGTGTCGACTACCGTTCCGCGGAAATGGACATCGAACTCAAGAAGGACTGGCAGTCCCGCAGAGCCGTGTTGGCTGCCGGAGAAGGCGGAGAAGACGGCGACGCGTGAGAGGACCCCCGTTAGCCCGTCACAACGTCTCCTCGGGTATCTCCACGCACTTCTTGTAGAGATGCCAGGTCGTATGACCGAGGATCGGCAGGGACACGACCAGACCCAGGAACGCCGGTGCCATCGAGACGATCAGAACCGCGGTTACGACAAAGGCCCAGCCGATCATCGGGACGGGCGATGTGAACACGGCCCGCACGCTGGTGATCATGGCTGTGATGAAGTCCCGGTCCTCCTCCATCAGCAACGGGAAGGACACCACGGTCAGCGAGAACAGGATCAGTGACAGGATTGCACCCACCACGTGACCGACAGCCAGGAACATCAGGCCTTCCGGGGTGGAGATGACCTGGGTCAGAAACTCGTCGAAGGAAGCAAACGACCGGAAGCCGAGGAACAGCGCGAGTAGCAGGCGCACCTGATACATCCACATGATCTGGATGAACAGAACCACGAAGGCCATCCAGGAAAGTTCCCGCCCCTTTTGGGCCCACATGGTGCCGAAGATGCGTGACCAGGAAAGCTCCTCGCCATTTTGGAGGCGCCGGCTGACCTCGTAGAGACCAACCGCAGCGAACGGCCCGATCAAGACGAAACCGGCCGCTGCCGGATAGGACAGGTAACTCATGTTGAGGGCGGCCGCGCTCAAAACAACGAACAGGCCCCCAAGAGCGAAAAACGCGCCGATCGCCAGGCCGTAGACCGGCGCCCTGCGGAAATCGGCCAGACCCGCAGCGAACGCGTCGATCACGTCGTTGACGGTAATCTTGTTGACCTTTGGCATGGGCCGCAATCCAGTTGTTGCGGATGCCCCGGTACCGTGCGGGGTTGACGTGTTGTCACTCATCAGGCGGCTTCCTCCCAAAAGCATATTGCCTGCCCGCCTCCCGCGGACAGGCAATCTTAGGCACGGAACGGTGTCCGGCTCAATCGGGAGAAGGGCTTATGCGCCGGTTAAATCCGACGTGAAGCGCGGGCAGACCTGCGTGCCATGTTATCCAGTCGTGAAAATGGGGAGCAGGGCTTTGGGCCCATCCTTCGAGACGGCCTGGCGGCCTCCTCAGCATGAGGCTGCGGTTTGCTGAAGCCTTTCCTCCCCGTATCGCCTCATTCTGAGGAGCCGTGATAGCGGCGTCTCGAAGGATGGGCAAAAAACGCTGTTCCCACCGCTCACACAGGCAAAGCGGCAGGCAGGTCTGTTGCAGGCGAAGCAAGGCGGGCCTCACTCGGTCGCCGGCTTCTTGTCCATGTCGGCGGCTGCGGCAGCCGCAGCTGCTGTGACGGCTTCCTTTTGCTTGTCGTCCAGCTTCGCGGTGTCGGGAATGTTGACCCGCACCTCCTTGCGCGCGAACTGGATGCCGTTTTCCTCGAACGCCTGTTGAACGCGCTTGTAGATTTCCTTGCGGATGCCGAACTGCTTGCCGGGTTTGGTGGTATACTTGCCGCGCACCACGATGCCGACGTCGTCGACATCGGCAACGCCCTGTCCCTTGAACGGGGCCAGAATGTCGTCCTTGAACTCTTCCATCTCCATGATTTCCTGGCCGATCCGCTTGAAGAGCTTGCGAACCTTCTCGACATCCGTGTCGAATGGAACGGTGAACTTCAGCTTCATGATCACCCAGTCTCGGGACAGGTTGGTGAGCTTCGGGATTTCGCCATAGGGGACGATATGAACGGCACCACGCGTGCCGCGCAGCTGCAAGGACCTTATCGAGATTTTCTCGATAGTGCCCTGTGTACCGCCCGCATCGATGAATTCACCCAGACGGAAGGCGTCGTCCATCAGGAAGAAGATGCCTGAGACCACGTCGCGCACCAGGGTCTGCGCCCCGAAGCCGACTGCCAGGCCAACGACACCGGCACCGGCCAGAAGCGGCGTGATGTTGATGCCCAGCTGGCTGAGGGCGAGCAGCGTGGTCAGGGTCAGGATCGTGATCTGCACGACGACGCGGATCAGCGGCAGGATCGTTGCCAGGCGCGACTTGCCGGCCCCACCCATCTCCGCGTCTTCATCTTCGTTGGAAGGCGGCGGCGAATCCTTGGCGAGCTGGTGGGCAACCCAGAGATTGGTGATTTCCCAGGCAAGGTAACCGGCGGCCAGAATAAGCAGGAAGATAACCGTATGCCGGGCGACCGAGGACCCGTCTTCCGCGCCGAGCGCGAGCAGATTGAGACCATAGATCCTGCCGACCATCAGCACCAGGAAGGCAAGCAGGGCCACGCGGGCAATGCGCACGTAGCTGTGCCGGGTCTGCATATGGGCAGCTTCCGCAACCGGACCTTCCCCGCGCATGGGCGGAACGATGTGGGAGACGATGCCGCGTACCATCGTGTCGAGAAACGGCGCGAACACGACCAACGCGATCACGGCGAGAGAGCGTCCCGCGGTCAGCGCTTCGATGCCCATGCTGGTTGTTATCTGAACCAGCAGCCAGTTGAAGGCGATGAAGGCAATCGAGAAATAGGGCCAGAACCGGGCCATGCGTTCCAGGCCGCTGGTTGGCTGGTGCTCATCACCCAGAATGATGCTCGTCAGGCCATGACGGGCGTTCCAGATGACCATGGCGATCCAGAGATTGACGCCAAAGCCGATGAAGAAGCGGAAGGTTTCGGCAACATCTCCGTCGCCGGCCTCGATCATGATGTTACGCAGGAAGAACGTGACGCCAACAAAGGCGAAGAGGCTCGTGAAGCTGCGGTAAAGCGACTTGGCGGTGGTGTCGTCCGCGGTGACGAGGCGCAGCTCGCTCCGATGCGGGGCCAGGGCAAAGCGCAGCAGGGCTGCGACGATGCGTGGCAGGAAAACGATCCAGTATACCGCCTGAAAGGCAAAGGCTCTGGCGACAGGATCGAAGATCGCGATCTTGCCGACAGCGAAGGCGACGATTGCAAAAACAATCAGCCCGCCAAGATCAAGCGCGGCACGTGTGGAGACCAGTTTGACAGTCTCAAAGAGGCTGTGGGGCGCATGGCTCTGGATCTTTTCCCGGCGGGAAGCGAAAAGCCGGTTGACCAGGAATTCGGCGGCAAACCCGGCTGCCAGGATGAGGGCGATGGCACCAATGAAGATATGCACCGGTCCTGCGACCGTTCCCGCAAACAGTGCGCCGATACTGGAGAAAAGGCTGCTGAAGAGCTCCGGCAAAGTTCTGAAATTGTTGGCAATCAGCGCGCCGAACTGATCGGCTGCGGTCTGTACCTTCTCGATCAGTTCAACTTCTTCTGACGGAGGCGGGGTCTGCGCGCCCTTGGCTGCGGCACCTTGCTGCAGCAGGGTCATCAGGTCGGTCAGCGCCTTCACCTGTTCCGGATCGAGATCGGAGACAAGCTTTTCCATGGCTTCGGGCTGAAGTTGCGACGGAAGGTTTTTTCCGGTGTCCTGTGCGTTGGCCGGCAGTGCCATAGTGGACAAGAACGCCAGAAATACTGAGAATGCACAGGCAGTTAGTCTAGTCTTCCAGGCACCGGTCATCAGCGAGCCCCCTCGTCGGCAGTGAACCTTCAAAATTAGGATTGGCACGCCGAACGTGCAAAATCCATTAAAATTACCCAAGGTAATAGGGGTGCAAACTATACGACTGGCACAATTCGCATGATTACGCACTGGCCAAGGCCGGTGCGACTGTGTAACAGACCTTGATCCGGCCCGCGTATGCGTCTACCTCCTTGCCAGATCAATCGAACCTGAGCTGGATGGAATGACAACGCCCCCACAGAGCGCGAATACTGCCCCGGGGCCGATCTGGGCCCTTTTGAGCCCTATCGGTCGTATGGGCCGGGAACCCTATTGGCTGTGTTTCCTTGTCAGCTGGATCATCTTCGGCATTGCGCTGCGGATATGGTGGCTTTCCTCCGCTGAAACGCCGACGCCTGAATCCATGATTTCCGGCGACTACATCGGCACGAATCCGCTGTTTCCGGTTCTGTTTTTCGTTCTGCAGTGGGTGGAACTGGCACTGGTCGTCAAGCGGTTGCAGGACATCGGTCAGAGCGGGTTCCTCGCACTTTTGATCTTCGTTCCGATCCTGAATGTGATCATGCTGATCTTTCTCGGCGTTGTGCCGAGCCAGGGCCAGCCGAACCGCCATGGCCCGATGCCAAACAGCTACTGGCGCAAGCGCTGAACGCGCGTGAACCTTGCATACGACTAACCAAAGAGACTGTTTCATGCCCACTTCCGCCGTCGCAATCGCACAGGACCTGATCCGTTGCCCGTCCGTGACCCCTGCCGAAGGCGGCGCGCTGGCATCGCTGGAAGCGTTGCTCGGCAAGGCCGGGTTTGCCGTGTCCCGCGTCACGTTCCAGGACGAGGACACGCCGGACGTGGAGAACCTGTTTGCCTCCATCGGCAGCGGTGCACCGCATTTCGTCTTTGCAGGCCACACGGATGTGGTTCCGGCCGGTGCCGAGAGCGACTGGCGGCACGGCCCGTTTGAGGGGACCATCGACAACGGCATGCTGTTTGGCCGGGGCGCAGTCGACATGAAAGGCGGCATCGCGGCCTTTGCAGCAGCGGCGCTTGCTTACGTTGCCGAAAAGGGCCCGGATTTTGGCGGCACGATTTCCTTTCTCATCACCGGCGACGAGGAAGGCCCGGCAGTCAACGGCACCGTCAAGCTGCTTCAGTGGGCCAGGGAACAAGGGCATGTGTTCGATGCCTGCATCGTCGGTGAGCCGACCAATCCGGATGTGCTCGGCGATGCCATCAAGGTCGGGCGGCGCGGATCGCTGTCCGGCACCATCACGGTCCGGGGTGTCCAGGGCCATGCCGCCTATCCGCATCTGGCTGACAACCCGATCCCGGGCCTGGTTCGCCTTCTGGCCGCGCTTGACGCGCTGGAACTGGACAAGGGCAACGAACGCTTTCAGCCGTCCAATCTGGAGATTGTCTCCGCCGATGTCGGTAATCCGGCCTTCAACGTCATTCCGGCGCGGGCAGAAGCCCGTTTCAACATTCGCTACAATGACGAATGGACGCTGGAGAGCCTCAAGGCCCGCATCACCGAGACGCTTGAAGCGGTAGACCTTGGAAAACTAGCGCTTGGGCTGGAGTTCAAGCGCGATGCCAGCGAATCCTTCCTGACGCGGGACGAAGTCCTGATCGAAGCCCTGAGCAAGGCTGTGGAAGCGGAAACCGGCCGGGTTCCGGAGCTTTCAACGGGCGGAGGAACATCAGACGCCCGCTTCATAAAGAACTACTGCCCTGTCGTGGAATTTGGCCTTGTCGGCCAGACGATGCACAAGGTGGACGAATGTGTCGCGGTTGGGGACCTTGACCGGCTGGCAGCAATCTACAAAAAATTCCTCTTCAGCTATTTTTCCGGAGCAGACGGGAATTGATCAGCAAGGTCGAAATTCGCGCGGCATTGGACGGGTCCTGGTTGCTTCTGCGCAACCGTCCGGAAGGAATGGCGTTTTTCGACCAGTCCATTCAGGGGTTCTGGCGTTCGTTCTCCGTCATCTTTCTGCTGGTGCCGGTTTATGTGGTCAGTTGCCTTGCGGAAAAGCGGCTCTTTTTCGCCGAGAACCTCTACCATCCCGATGCCTTTCCGAACGGTAGCTACTGGTTTGCCCAGTTCCTGGGAATGGGCGTCGACTGGCTGGCACTACCGTTGTTGCTGGCGTTGCTGGCAGCGCCGATAGGCATTTCGAACCGCTACGTGTCTTTCATTGTCGTACGCAACTGGACAAGCCTGCTCGCGTCGGTGCCGTATCTCTTTACCTACATCCTGTTTCTTCTGGACGTTATCTCGCCTGGCATCGTTGTCTTGTTGTCGCTGACCTGCCTCTTTGTCGTGATCTGGTATCGCTACCAGGTCGCCCGCATCGCGCTTCAGACAACCGTGAGCCTGACCATCGGCGTCGTCGTCCTGGATGTGTTGCTCACGCTCGTGATTTCCCAGGTGGTCGGGCTTTTGTGGGGCGCATGAAAAACCCCGCCGGGTTAGGGCGGGGCTTTCCGGATTTCCAGATATCAAGGCGCTCGTTGCGCTCCCTGGTCTGCGTCAGTCGCGCAGAAGTTCGTTGATGCCGGTCTTGGAGCGGGTCTTTTCGTCAACCGTCTTCACGATTACGGCGCAGTAAAGGTTCGGAGCGGCTTCGCCGTTGCCCATCACGCTGGACGTCGGCATGGAACCTGCGACAACCACGGAGTAGGGCGGTACTTCGCCGTAGGTGATCTCGCCGGTCATGCGGTTGACGATGCGGGTGGACTGGCCAATGAAGACACCCATGCCGAGCACGGAACCTTCACGCACGATGCAGCCTTCGACCACTTCGGAGCGTGCGCCGATAAAGCAATTGTCTTCGATGATCACCGGACCGGCCTGGAGCGGTTCCAGAACGCCGCCGATGCCGACGCCGCCGGACAGGTGGACGTTCTTGCCGATCTGGGCGCAGGAGCCGACGGTCGCCCATGTGTCGACCATTGTGCCTTCGTCGACAAAAGCACCGAGATTGACGAAGGACGGCATCAGGACCACACCCTTGCCGATAAAGGCAGAGCGGCGAACGATGCAGTTCGGCACGGCGCGGAAACCGGCGTTTTCAAAATCCATGCCGCGCCAGCCGTCGAACTTGGACGGCACCTTGTCCCACCAGGTGGCGTCGCCGGGGCCGCCCTTGATGATGTCCATCGGGTTCAGGCGGAACGACAGCAGAACAGCCTTCTTGGCCCACTGGTTGACCGCCCAGTCGCCATCCTTCTTCTCCGCAACGCGCAGCTTGCCACGGTCGAGCAGGTTCAAAGTTTCCTCGACCGCGTCCCGGACTTCACCGGTGGTCGTGGTGTCGATGGCGGCACGGTCTTCGAAGGCGGCGTCGATGATCTTGGACAGGGAAGCGAGATCGTGGGTCATCAGGCAGATGGTCTCCGGGCGTTAATATTTCTGGCGCGGACCTAAGCCGCCCGGCAAGGTGCTGTCAAGCACGGGAGGGTCGGCAGATGTCCTGTAGCCGTCAAACAAGCCGCCATTCTCGGGGGAATGCTGGCTGGATTACACCCGTCGTCCAGTTCGATGAGTTGAGAAAAAATAAAATGTTGGTTGCGATCACGGCAGTTTAAAGCGGCGGCCAAATCGTTAGGGTGAAATCAATTCAACAAAATCGACAAGAGTACTTTCCGTGGAATTATGGATCCCGATCACCATTGCAGCAGCATTCTGCCAGAACCTGCGCACGGCCCTCCAGAAACACCTGAAAGGTCAGCTTGGTACCACCGGGGCGACATTTGTGCGGTTCGGCTACGGCGTGCCTTTCGCGATCGCCTATGCTGCCGTGCTGCACGTCGTGTTCAAGTTCCCGCTGCCGGAACCGACACCAACGCTTTTGATTGCCGGGGCGCTGGGCGGTCTGGCGCAGATCCTCGGCACGTTTCTGCTGATCCACCTGTTCTCCTTCCGCAACTTTGCCGTCGGGACCGCCTATTCCAAGACAGAACCGATCCAGGCGGCGCTCTTCGGCTTCGTCGTTCTCGGCGAACACATTTCCCTGGCGGCTGGACTGTGCATTCTGGTCGGCGTCATCGGTGTGGTCGTCATCTCCCTGGCACGGGTTCCGTTGACACTGGCTGCCATCCGCACCTCACTGGTCGGACGTCCTGCATTGATCGGCCTTGCCTCGGCTGCCTTTTTCGGAGCGTCCGCCGTCGCCTACCGCACGGCTTCACTGTCGCTGGAAGGCACCGGGGTACCGATGCAGGCCGCCTACGCGCTGGTTTATGCAACGGCTTTTCAGACAATCGTCATGGCAAGCTGGATGGTGCTGCGTGAACCCGACCAGTTGCGCGCCAGCCTTCGCGCCTGGCGAGCAGCCGTCTGGGTTGGCGCTTCCGGCGTGGCCGGGTCTGTCGGCTGGTTCACGGCAATGACGCTGCAAAACGTTGCCTATGTGCGCGCACTTGCCCAGGTCGAACTCGTGTTCACCTTTCTGGTGTCATGGCTGGTGTTCAAGGAAGCGATCGCCCGGTCCGAGATTTTCGGCTGCATGCTCATCGTTGCGGCGGTCGTGGGGGTTATCCTGCTGCGTTAGAACAGCACAAAAGCTCTGAAGCAATATCGCTCAATCCCTTCAGTCAAACTGTAAAGTGACCTTTAGGCATTTGTTTCGTTTTTAAGGTTATTCTGAGATAAGCTCCAAGACTGCGGTGTCCTGATCGTTGGCCATTGGAGATTTCTCGACCTAACGAGATGAGATGCCGAAGACATTTTTTTCCCGAATTGGAGCCAGTCATATTCTGACACGGCCCAGCCTGGCCAGCGTTGCGGCGATCGGCATTGCCCTTGCCGTGACAATTGCTGCCGGAATATTCGCGGAAGTTCAGAACCGGTCCGTGCATCTGCAAAGTGCGCGCGCGAATGTCGCCGAGCAACTCGGCATTGTCCGTGCCCGGCTGGAAGGCAACATCAACAGCAACCTGCAGCTTGTCCGGGGGCTTGTTGCGCTGATTGCGACACAGCCTGATATTGATCAGGACCAGTTCGGCCGGATATCCAGCGGTCTCATCGGCAATCACTCGCAGCTTCGCAATGTCGCCGGCGCACCGGATCTTGTCGTCAGGCTGATGTATCCCATGACCGGCAACGAAAAGGCCATCGGGCTCGATTACCGGAAAAACGAGCAGCAGCGTGATGCGGCCCTTCGGGCGGTGAATTCGGGCGAGATGGTGCTCGCCGGTCCCGTCGATCTCTTGCAGGGGGGCAAGGGGTTCGTCGGACGCTTCCCTGTCTTTACCGAAAATGATGATGGCACAAGGCGCCTTTGGGGGCTGGTTGCTGCCGTCGTCGACGCCGACAGGCTTTATGCGGACAGCGGCTTGCTGGACGCCGCGCTCCCGGTGGAAATCGCGATCATGGGCCGAGATGCGACCATGGCGGACAAGTCGGTTTTCTTCGGGGACGAGAACATTCTGTCCCAGAACCCGGTGTTGTCCGAGGTGGTTCTGCCGACCGGGCGTTGGCGGATTGCGGCGATCCCGCGTGGCGGTTGGTCGGCAATGCCGGACAACGCCTGGAAAGTCCGGCTGTTGATGCTGGCCGGAGGGCTGCTGGTCCTGTTGCCGATCTTCATCGCCGGACAGCTGTACGATCAGCGGCGCGGGCATATCCGCGAACTGAGACGCCGCCAGGTGCAGATGGAAGGTCTGTCTCAGCGCCTGAAGCTGGCCCTCGATACCTCCAAGATAGGCATCTGGGAACTGAACCTGGACACTGGTGTGTTGACCTGGGACAGCCGGATGCGGGAGCTTTACGATATCCCGGAGTGGCGCGACACGTCGCAATACGATGTCTGGTCCGAGTGCCTGCACCCGGAGGATCTGAAGCGCGCCGAAAAGGAATATTGGGACGCGATCGACACCGGCGGAACTTATCATTCCGACTTCCGTGTGATCCTTCAGGACGGTTCCACCCGCTGGATCCGGGCCATCGGCGCAGTTCACACCAACACTCGCGGCCAACGTTACATTCTGGGCGTCAACTGGGATGTTTCCCGGGACTTCCAGCTCAAGACCCGTTTGCTCAACGCCAAGCAGAATGCCGAAGACCGGAACCGCGAACTGGAGGATGCCCGTGCGCTGATGGAGCATCATTCGCTGCACGATAGTCTGACCGGTCTCCCGAACCGCCGGTTCCTGGACCGGCAGCTGTTGGACGAGCAGGCCCCGCACAAGCCGACGGCGCTGCTGCATATCGATCTCGATCGCTTCAAGCATATCAACGACACACTTGGCCACGCTGCCGGCGACTCAATGCTTACCCATGCCGCGTCGGTGCTGATGGAAAACGTCAGTTCCAGCGAGTTCGTCGCCCGCATCGGCGGTGACGAGTTCGTCATTGCCATCACCGAGCCGACCGACGAGAAAAGCCTGGCCGCCCTTGCTGAAAAGATCATCGAGCAGATGCGTCAGCCGGTGACTTTCGAAAATCATCAATGCCGCTTCGGCGTGTCCATCGGCATTGCCATGGCCGACACGACCTTGAGCGACTACGGCCGGCACCTGCTGGTCGATGCCGACATCGCCCTCTACCGGGCCAAGAGCAACGGCCGCAACCGGTTCGAATTCTTCTCCGACACGCTGAAGTCGGAAATCGTCCGCAACAAGCAGGTTGCCGACGACATCCTGTGTGCATTGGAGCGTCAGGAATTCCTGCCGTACTTCCAGCCGCAGTTCGATGCGAGAACGCTGGCGATCACCGGTGTCGAGGCACTGGCGCGCTGGAACCATCCCACCGAAGGCATTCTGACACCGGACGTATTCCTGAAAACGGCCGACGAGCTCAATGTGGTGCCGCTGATCGACCGGATTATTCTGGAACAGACCCTGTGGCAGTCCGCGCGCTGGAAGGCAGCCGGGATCCATATTCCGAAAATGTCGGTCAACGTGTCGGCTGGCAGGCTCAACGACGCAAACCTGATGCAGAGCCTCGACGGTCTTGCCTTCGAACCCGGGTCACTGTCCTTCGAACTTCTGGAATCCATCTTTTTGGACGACAAGAACGATCTTATCGCCGCCAATTTCGAACACCTGCGGGACATGGGCATCGACATCGAGATCGATGATTTCGGCACGGGCTATGCCTCCATCGTCAGCCTCATTCACCTGCGTCCGAAACGGCTGAAGATCGATCGTCAGCTGGTCATCCCGATCACCCATTCGGAAGGCCAGCGCCGCCTGGTGGCATCGATCATCGAAATCGGGCAGTCGCTCGGCATCAAGGTTGTCGCCGAAGGCGTGGAAACCATGGAGCATGCCAGGATCCTGCGCGACCTTGGCTGCGATGCTCTGCAGGGCTATGCCTTTGCACCGGCGATGCCCTCGGACAGGCTGATCGAATTCGTTCGCGAGGAGCGCTGGCGCGAGGCGTCCTGAGACGCCCGTCAGGTTTATTCACATCCGTTCAAGTCACCACTCGGCGAGACTGCCGTCTTCATGACGCCAAATGGGATTGCGCCAGCGGTGACCTTCCTTGGCGCGCTCGACGACATAATCCTCGTTCACCTCGATGCCGAGGCCTGGTCCCTGCGGGATGGCGGCAAAGCCGTCCGCATAGGCGAAGACACCGGCATTGGTGATGTAGTCCAGCAGGTCGTTGGACTTGTTGTAATGGATGCCGAGGCTCTGTTCCTGAATAAAGGCATTGTAGGACACCGCATCGACCTGGAGGCAGGCGGCAAGGGCGATGGGGCCAAGCGGGCAATGAGGCGCGAGCGCAACATCGTAAGCTTCGGCCATCGCGGCGATCTTCCGGCATTCCGTGATCCCGCCCGCGTGTGACAGATCCGGCTGGATGATGTCCACATAGCCGTCGGACAAAACAGACTTGAAGTCCCAGCGGGAATAAAGCCTTTCGCCAAGGGCAATCGGCGTCGAGGTGTGATTGACGATATCGCGCAGGGCTTCCTTGTTTTCTGAAAGCACCGGTTCTTCAATGAACATCAGCTTGTAGGGATCAAGTTCCCGCGCCAGGACCTTGGCCATGGGCTTGTGCACCCGCCCGTGGAAGTCCACAGCAATGCCGATGTCCGGACCAACGGCCTCGCGCACACTCGCGATCGCCTCCACAGCCTTGTCCAGCCGTGAGTTGCTGTCGACGATCTGGAGTTCGGCGCAACCGTTCATTTTGAGCGCCTTGAAGCCGCGCTCGACCACCTGCCTGGCGTTGTCTGCTAGCTCCGATGGCCTGTCGCCACCGATCCAGGAATACACCTTGATCCTGTCCCGTACCTGGCCGCCAAGCAGCGAGTGAACCGGCTGGCCGAGAGCCTTCCCCTTGATGTCCCACAAGGCCTGGTCGATGCCCGCAAGGGCGCTCATGTGTATCGCGCCGCCCCGGTAAAATCCGCCTCGATAAAGCACCGTCCAATGGTCTTCGATCAAAAAGGGATCCTTGCCGATGAGATAGTCGGCAAGTTCATGGACTGCCGCTTCCGTGGTCAGGGCACGGCCTTCGACCACGGGTTCACCCCAGCCGGTGACGCCTTCATCGGTTTCGATCTTCAGGAAAAGCCAGCGCGGCGGCACGATATAGGTCGTGAGTTTGGTGATCTTCATTCTTTAAGTTTCCGGCAAAGGCGACGTCATCGGGCGGCAGGCGAAGGGGTGGTCAGAGATCGACACGCCCTGCAGCAGCCTGGGCCGCAGTCAGGTCATGCTCGGCCAGGTCAAGCATCCGGTTCGAGGCTTCCCGGGCTCGCGGCGCATCGCGCAGACGCAGGGCATCCACAAGTTCGCCATGCAGTTCGATGGCAAGGTCCCGGCTCTCCACCGCGGTGTTGGACGCATGCAGCGTATAATGCAGGGCCGTATGAATGGCACTGGAAAGACGCCGAAACACCTGATTGTGGCTGGCGGCCATAAGCACGCTATGGAAATCGACGTCCGCCTCGGTGAAGGCTTCAGGGTCGGAATTTGAGTCGCGCATCCGCATCCAGGCCGCTTCCAGCGCCGCAATTTCCTGCAAGGTGGCGCGTTTGGCCGCAAATTCTGCTGCTGCCGGCTCAATCGTGCGCCGGGCTTCCAGTATGCATCCAAGCAAGTCGAACTCATGGATGAAGGGGCCGATCCAATCGAGCACTTCCCCATCCAGTATGTTCCAGTCCTCCCGGTCGGTCACCACGGTTCCCACGCGAGGCTTCACCCGCAGCATGCCTTTGGATTCCAGAACCTTGATGGATTCGCGAATGACCGTGCGGCTGACGCCATAGATTTCGCACAGGTCGTTTTCCCGCGGGAGCTGAGCGCCGACCGGATATTTTTCAGAGCAGATGTCTTCCGCCAGAGCAGCCGTCACATTCTTTCGCACGCGAGGGCGCTTGCCACTGTTCTGATCAGCGGTCGCCGTCTCCTCCCTCAACGTTTCCAATGGCCTGCTCCCTGTTTGTGGCGGAATGAGATCCCGCATTTTTAGCGGATTTTTTGCTCTGCGCGAACTGCGCGTTTCACTGTCCGTCTTCGAATGTCGGGCAACCTTATCCGATACATCATACAAAGGCAATTGACTGGTATGATGATTCACAGTAGGTCTGTTGAAGCGCCCCGGGAGGCTGGGCGCCTCGAAATGAATTGGGAGGTTCTGCAATGCGTGTGTTGAAGAAAGCCGTTCTGACCGGAGTGATGGCCCTTGCCCTCGTCGGTTCTGCCCATGCCGCTGACGTGAAAATCGGTTTCGTCGTCAAGCAGCCGGAGGAGCCCTGGTTCCAGGACGAGTGGAAGTTCGCCCAGAAGGCTGCCGAGGAAAAAGGGTTTACCCTTGTTGAAATCGGTGCACCGGATGGAGAGAAGGTTCAGGCAGCGATCGATAACCTGGGTGCGCAGGGCGCGCAGGGCTTCATCATCTGCGTGCCGGATGTGAAGCTCGGACCGGGGATCGTGGCCAAGGCAGCCGCCAACGACCTGAAGCTGATGACCGTGGATGACCGACTTGTCGGCGCCGATGGCGAACCCATCGAAAGCGTGCCGCACATGGGCATTTCCGCGGTAAAGATCGGCGAGACCGTTGGTCAGTCCATTGCGGCCGAGATCGAGGCGCGCGGCTGGGACATGTCCGAAGTGGGCGCGATCCGCGTTTCCTACGACCAGCTTCCGACGGCCGTCGATCGGGTCGAAGGTGCTATCGCAGCTCTGACGGCTGCCGGCTTCCCCGCGGAAAACATCTATGACGCGCCCCAGGCCAAGACCGATACCGAAGCGGCCCTGAACGCTGCCACCACCGTGCTCAACCAGCACGCGGACGTGAAGAAGTGGATTGCCTTCGGCCTGAACGACGAAGCGGTTCTCGGCGCGGTCCGGGCCACGGAATCGGTCGGCATTCCGGCTGAGAACGTCATTGGCGTTGGCATCGGCGGTGCTGAATCGGCCATCAACGAGTTCAAGAAACCGAGCGCGACCGGTTTCTACGGTACGGTCATTATCTCGCCGAAGCGCCACGGTTATGAAACCGCACTCAACATGTACGAGTGGATTGCCAACAACAAGGCACCGGAGCCACTCATCCTGACGTCCGGCTCGCTGGCCCTGCGCGACACCTATGTGGACGTGCGCAAGGACCTGGGCATCGAGTGATCCGTCCCGACTGACACCTGATCCGGCGACCGGTCTTGCGGTCGCCGGGGAACTGTTGCGCGAGCGTCATGTCTTATCTGTCAGTACAAAACATATCCAAGAGCTACCCGGGCGTTCAGGCCCTGTCGGACATCTCCTTCTCGGTGGAGAAGGGAGCCGTACATGGGTTGATGGGCGAGAACGGTGCCGGCAAGTCCACCCTGATCCGGGTGCTTTCGGGCGACCAGTCTGCGGACAGCGGATCCATCTCCATCGACGGGATCGAGCAGAACTACGGGTCTGTGCGCGATGCCTTCGAGGCCGGAGTGATCGTGATCCACCAGGAACTTCAGCTGGTGCCGGAGCTGACGGTGGCGGAAAATCTCTGGCTGGGCCGGTTTCCCAACCGGGGTGGCGTCCTCGAAGGCCGGCGATTGGTCGAGACCGTGCGCAACCGGCTTGAGGAGATCGGCGTCGATGTCGATCCCAATGCCAAGGTCGCTTCGCTGTCCATCGGTGCGCGCCAGATGGTGGAAATCGCCAAGGCCGTGATGATGGAGGCCCGGGTCATCGCACTGGACGAGCCGACGTCATCCCTGTCCTCCAGGGAAAGCGAGATCCTGTTCAAGCTGATCGCCCGGTTGAAGGCCAAGGGCACGGTGATCCTCTACGTGTCTCACCGGCTGGAGGAAATCTTCCACCTCTGCGACAGCCTGACGGTTTTGCGGGATGGCCGTCTTGCAGCCCATCACCCCGACATTGCCAATGTGACCCGCGACCAGATCATCGCCGAGATGGTCGGGCGTGAAATCGGCAACATCTGGGGCTGGCGTGAGCGGTCGTTCGGGCCGGTGCGGCTGGAAGTGTCCGGCATGTGCGGCGAAAAGCTTCCCGGACCGGCCGAATTCTCGGTTCGGCAAGGAGAAATCCTGGGCTTCTTCGGCCTGATTGGCGCCGGACGCAGCGAGTTGATGCGCCTTGTCTATGGTGCGGACACGCGGCGCGGCGGCACGGTCTCCATCGACGGCAAGGAAGTGCCTGCGGACAATCCGCGCGGTGCCATCAATGCAGGACTCGTGTTGTGTCCGGAAGACCGGAAACACGACGGCATTATCCAGGGGCGGTCGATCGAGGAAAACATAGCCATTTCCTCACGCAGGCACATGTCCTCCTTCGGCATTCTCCAGCTTGGCAAGGAAGCAGCTCTTGCGGATCGCTTCATCGCCCGGCTCAAGGTGCGCACGCCATCGCGGAAGCAGGACATCGTCAATCTCTCCGGCGGCAATCAGCAGAAGGTCATTCTGGGCCGCTGGCTGTCGGAACAGGGTGTGAAGGTGCTGATTGTCGACGAGCCGACACGCGGCATCGACGTCGGTGCCAAGTCGGAGATCTACGACATCCTCTACGAGCTTGCGGAAGGCGGTATGGCCATCGTGGTCGTTTCCAGCGAGCTGCCCGAAGTGATGGGTATTTCCGACCGCATCATCGTCATGTGCGAAGGCCGCATGGTCGGCCAATTCGCGCGGGAAACCTTTGAAGAGCGCAACATTCTGACCCTGGCCTTGCCGGACAGAAATGCTGCCCACACGGTGTGAACGGGGCCGTTTCAGATGAATTCTCTCAAGAAAATATTGCTCGGAGACCAGGGCCTTGTCGTCATCTTCGCGGTGGCCTTCGCAATCGTTTCCCTGACCGTTCCCAACTTTCTCACCGAGCGCAACATCCTCGGCCTGCTGCAGTCGGTGGTGACAATCGGCATTGTCGCCTGCACCATGATGTTCTGCCTCGCTTCGCGCGATTTCGACCTTTCGGTCGGATCGACGGTCGCATTCACCGGCATGATCGCCGTCATTGCTTCCAACATGACCGGCTCCATCGTTATGGGGCTCATCATAGCTTTGCTTAGCGGCGCATTGGTGGGTGCGGTCAACGGCTTCGTCATCGCCTGTTTCCGCATCAACGCGCTGATCACGACCCTGGCCACCATGCAGATCGTCCGGGGACTGGCGCTGATTGTGTCCGACGGCCGGGCCGTCGGCATCAACGACCCCGGGTTCTACCAGCTCGCCCTGTCCCGCTTCCTGGGCATCCCCACGCCGATCTGGGTCATGGGGGCGCTTTTCATCGCTTTCGGTTTTCTGCTGAACCGCACGGTCTTCGGCAAGAACACGCTGGCGATTGGCGGCAATCCGGAAGCGGCCCGTCTTGCCGGGGTGAATGTGGTGTCCATGCGGATCTGGATCTTTGCCTTGCAGGGCCTGATCTGCGCTGTCGCAGGCATCATGCTTGCCTCGCGCATCACATCCGGCCAACCGAATGCAGCCACCGGCCTTGAACTCTCGGTGATTTCCGCCTGTGTCCTCGGCGGAGTCTCCCTGGCCGGTGGCCGCGCCGCCATGACGGGTGTCATTGTCGGCGTCATGATCATGGGCATTGCCGAAAATGTCATGAACCTCCTGAACATTCAGGCCTTCTACCAGTATGTCGTGCGTGGCCTGATCCTGCTCATCGCGGTTCTTCTCGACAACCTGCGCTCTACAGCAAGCCGCTGATGTCCGTCGGGGCCGGGCAGGACTGGACGCTCGCGCAAGGGGATCTGGTGGTCACCGCCAGCCCGGAGGGAGGTTCAATTGTCCAGGCCGCGTGGCGAGGCACGCCGATCCTGCAAGCTGCCGGTGGACCGGAGGGGAAGGCAGCCTGTTTTCCCCTGGTGCCCTTCGGAAATCGGATCGCCGGCAATCGCTTCACCTTCCGGAGGGAGAGCTTCACACTTCAGCCCAACACCGACGAACCGCTTGTTCTGCATGGTGACGGCTGGCTGGATACCTGGAACCTCAGGGAAAAGACCGGCAATTCGCTTGAGCTGGACCTGGTCAGGGAGCAACCCTCCCATAGTCCCTACGCCTTCAAGGCGCACCAGAAGGTTCATCTGGATGAGGACTGCCTGTCCCTGAGCCTTCGCGTGACGAACCTTGGCAATAAGGCCCTGCCGTTCGGCATCGGGTTTCATCCGTTTTTCCGCCGAACGCCAGACATGACCCTGCAGACGAGGGTGCAAGACATGTGGCGTGAAGGCGAGGGACATCTTCCGGACGGTCTGCAGCACATTTCTTCCGAACTCGATTTTTCGATGCCGCGTATCGTGCCGCCACGCTGGATCAACAATGCCTTCGGCGGTTTTTCCGGCAAGGCCCGGCTACACTGGCCGGATATTGAGCTCGCTCTTGATCTCAGCTGCGATCCGATGTTCGACGTGATGATGATCTTTGCCCCGCAGGCACCTGCAGACTTTGTCTGTCTGGAACCCATGAGCCATCTGCCGAACGGTCACAATCTGCCGGATCTCGGTGGGTTGAGCGTTCTGGAGCCGGGGGAGGAACTGGCGGGAACGATAAAGATGACATTTCTGCATGTGTCGGAGACCAGGGAGAAAAACGATGGCTGATCGGCTTTCAGGAAAGCGTATCCTGATCACTGGTGCCGCACAGGGCATTGGTCTTGCCATCGTCCGAGCCTGTCTCGGCGAGGGCGCTGCCGTGGTTCTGATGGACCTGGACGCAGCATTTCTTGCCCGCAGTGTCGCGGATCTGGGTGGGGAAGGAGAGTATCTGACGGCTCTCGCCGGGGACATCACGAACACGGATGACGTTGCCGCTGTGGTCGCTCGCGCGCAGCAGACCATCGGTCCGTTGAACGCGCTCATCAACAATGCCGGGATAAATGTCTTCGACGAGCCTTTGTCCCTGAGCGATGAAGACTGGAACCGCTGCTTCGACGTCAACCTGAAGGGGGCGTGGAACTGTGCGCGTGCCGTGTTGCCGGGTCTGCTTGAGCAGGGGGGCGGCGTCATTCTCAACATTGCCTCCACGCACGCTTTCACGATCATCCCGCACACCTTTCCATACCCGCTTGCCAAACACGCCCTGCTGGGGCTTACCAAGTCCCTTGCGCTGGAATATGCCGCACAGAATGTCCGGGTGAATGCCTTGGCGCCGGGCTATGTCCAGACCCAGAAGGTGGTCGAGTACTGGAACAGTTTTCCCGATCCCGAGGCGGCCCGGCAGGAGACCTTGCGACTGCATCCGGGTGGGCGTATCGCCACGCCGGAAGAAATCGCCAGGGCGGCTGTCTTCATGATTTCCGACGAATGCCCCTTCATGAACGCCGCCTGCCTGACTGTCGATGGCGGCCTCAGCGTCCAGCAACACCCAGCCTGACGCGAGTATTTTTTCAATAAATCGGGCTTGACCCTGACACTAACGTCAACCGGCTAACACCGGCTTGGCGCGCAATGCGCAGGTGTTAATTCAGGAAAGCAAGCCAAGATGAATGAACGGACAAACTGGCAGGGCAAGGTTGCCATCGTAACAGGCGGAAGCTCCGGAATTGGAGAGGCCACCGCGCTGGCGTTGACCGGGCAGGGGGCGAATGTTGTCATCACCGGACGTGATGCGTCAAAGCTTGCCGGTGTTGCTGGCAAGAGCGAGGCAATCGAGGCCGTGCAAGCCGACAGTGCCGACCCGGCAGGCAGCCGGCGTGCTGTCGAGGCGGCACTGGGGCGATGGGGCCGCCTGGATCTTGTCGTCAACAATGCGGGCGCGGGCAAACCGCTGCCCATCGAGGCCTATGATGCCGAAACGCTTTCGGAAATCTGTGCGGTGAATATCGTTGCGCCGTCCCTTCTGTTGAAGGAGGCCCAGTCGGCCTTGCGGGACAGCAAGGGGGCTGTCGTCAACATCGGTACGGCCGTCTCCCAGAATGCGGCGCCGGGCCTGGCGCATTACGCGGCCACAAAGGCGGCGCTTGAGCATCTGACACGGTCCTGGGCCATCGAGCTTGCAGGCGACGGAGTACGGGTGAACGCCGTCTCTCCCGGTCCCGTCAAGAGCGGTGCTCTCACAGGCATGATGGGCCTGCCGCCGGAAGTCGCGCAAACCATCGAAGAAACTGAAGCAGCTCAGGTTCCGATGGGACGGCGCGGACTGACCTCCGATCTTGTGCCGTGGATCTTGCAGCTCGGCAGTTCCGCCAACGAGTGGCTCACCGCACAGGTGATCACGATTGACGGTGGCTGGTCGCTTCGGAGCTAGGCAGGCTGAGCATTTGCGACCAAGGGCAAATATGGGCATCCTCCCCTTGATGGGGAGGGGGCCCCTCGCCACTTGAAGGCCTGAAGCGAGCACTTCCGGGAAAACAGGGCTTGACCCTGACACTAGTGTCAAGGTGCTAGGGTCCACACCCTAGGCCGGTGTTGAAAGGGGTCGACATGCAGATCAAGGAAGCAGCCGAACGGCTTGGCATTACGGAACGGATGCTGCGCCACTATGAAAAGTCGGGCCTGATGGAAGCTCGCCGTTCGGAAAACGGCTATCGCAGCTATAGTGCCGCGGACTTGCGCCGTGCCGCCCGGATCCGCGATTTCATTGCCACGGGTTTTTCGACGCGCGAAGTTCGTGCGATGGCCGCCTGCCTGTCGGACGAAGGGTCCGGGCCTTGCGAAGGCGGTATTCCGCAGCTTCTGAAAAAGCTTGAGCACATCGACCGGCTCAGCGCCGATCTTGAAGCGAAACGCGAAGCCATTCTCGACCGCCTGGCCGTGTTGGAAGAAGCTCTCTCGGTGAGCGCAGACGAGAAAGATGGCACCGGATCCGGGATGACCACCCCTGTTCCAGGCCGGGGTTCTGGCACGCCCGGCAGAGCCCGTGTCGATCTGGAGCCTCACGCAAGCGGGCGCTGACGGGCAGTCTTGCTGAGTTTTTGACACGCGCCGCATCCCCTGGCGAACTTCGCCATTGACATCAATCGATTTTCGTCACAGATTTCTGTCATGACAGAAATTACCGACAAAGCCGATCCTTCGGCAAAAGAGAAGTTCATCCTTTATTGGGGGGACATGGGCAGCCAGTGGAGCGTCAACCGTTCGGTAGCGCAGATCCATGCATTGCTGTTCCTGAGCCCGGTGCCGATGAATGCGGAGCAGATTTCCGAGGAACTGGGCATTGCCCGGTCCAATGTCTCCAACTCCCTGAAGGAACTTGTCGGATGGCGGCTGATCCAGAGAGTGCCTGTCGCGGGGGATCGCCGGGAGCACTTCGTGGCCGAGACCGACGTCTGGGAAATGGCACTGCTGATTGCGAAAGGCCGCAAGGAACGGGAGATCGATCCGGCGATCCGCGCCATCGATGTCTGTGTGCGCCAGGCGGAAAAGGAAAAGACGCTTGACCCCGTTGCTCTGGAGCGGATGCAGGAGATGCACCAGTTTCTGACCACTGCCGATCGCTGGTCGGAGCAGATGCTGAGCGTGCCGAAGTCGAAACTCGCCAGCTTGATGAAGATGGGCGACAAGGTTCTCTCGCTGCTCAAGATCGGCGGCAAGAAGGGCTGACAGCTGGGGCGAGTCAGGTCTTCGCCTTACCTGGAAGCTCCCATGGAAGTGCCGGACAGCGAGATAAGATCGGGTGAGAGGCCAGTAGACTTGCCACCCGATTTCAGGCTCAAAATTTTTTGCCAAGTAATTTCTCTTTATACAGAAATAACCGACATAACAGGAGGGATTGGAAATGCGAAACGCAAGCGCCACTCTGGAGCGGCCCGAAGCTGGCGATCGCCGTTTTCGCGATCTTCTGGGAGAAGCCGCCTGGCATGGCCTGCCAGCGGCCGTCCGCCGCCGGTTCGGCAAACGTCTGAGCGGCGGGGCAAGTGTCGTCTATCAAGGCCTGGTCGTGACCATGCGGATGAACTTTGCCGGAAGCATTCTGGCGCAGCTCGCGCGGCTTGTCGGCGGTCCACTCCCCTTTGACAGATCCTCTTTCAACCAGCCTGCCGTTGTCACCGTCACAGAAGATATTGCGAGCGATGGCCAGTTCTGGATCCGCCAATACGGGCGTAGCTCTGGCTTTCCTCAGGTGATCCACAGTTCCAAGCGGTTCGAAGGCCCAACCGGCATTGAGGAATATATCGGTGCGGGGATTGGCATGGCACTGCGGGTGAATGCCCTGACAGACGGCCTCAGTTTCGAAAGCGACCACTATTTTCTGCAGGCCGGACAGTGGCGGTTGCGGCTGCCCGCCTGGCTCCGGCCCGGAGCTTTGACGATCACACACCGGGATCTCGGCAAGGACCGTTTCCTGTTCACCCTTTCCCTCAAGAGCCGCGTCTTCGGTGAACTGGTTCACCAGGACGCACTCTTTCATGACATGGAGACTTGATCATGGATAATCCCGTTCTCTGGACGTTGATCTCCATCCAGATTTTCATGGGCGCATTCGATACGCTTGTGCACCATGAAGGCAGCGAGCGCCTGGCTTGGCGTCCGTCGCAGAAAACCGAACTGCGGTTGCACGGTGTGCGCAATTTCTTCTACGCGGTGATCTTTCTCTGCTTCGGCTGGCTGGAACCGCATGGGGCCTTCACCATGCTGTTGACGGCAATTCTTGTCGCCGAGGTGCTGATCACGCTTTGGGATTTTGTCGAGGAAGACATGACCCGAAAGCTGCCATGGACCGAGAGGATCAACCACACGCTGCTGGCCTTGAACTATGGTGCGATCCTGGTCCTGGCCGCACCGGTTCTGTGGCAATGGTCGTTTCTCCCCAGCGCGCTGGTGCCCGTCAGCTACGGCTGGTGGAGTGTGCTTTCCACGGTTTCGGCACTTGGTGTCGGGCTCTTCAGCGCGCGGGATCTGCTTGCGGCCGCGCGCAGCGACAGGCTTGGTGGTCCAGATCCGGCGGGACTGGTTGCAGCCCTGCCACCGCGCCGGCATATCCTTGTGACGGGCGGCACCGGGTTCATAGGTCGGCGACTGGTGGAAGCGCTGGTGAGAGGCGGCCATTTCGTCACGGTTCTCACGCGAGACCTGCGCAAGGCGGATGACCTGGAACACCCTGTCCGTGTGATCACCAGTCTTGACCGGATCCACAATGCCGAGCGCTTCGATGCCATCGTCAACCTGGCAGGAGACCCGATCGCGAGTGGCTTGTGGACGAGCCGCAAGCGCGCAAGGATCATCGGCTCCCGCGTTGAAATGACCGAAGCATTGCGGGCGCTGATCGAGCGCCTCGACACGAAACCAGCCTGCCTGATCAACGGGTCTGCCATCGGCTGGTACGGTCTGCGCGGCGATGAAACGCTGACCGAAGAGGCATCCTTCGAACCTGCCTTCGTCCACGAAGTCTGCGAGCGCTGGGAACGGGCGGCACAAAAGCTGGAGCGGGACCGAGTGCGTGTCGTGCTCTTGCGGATCGGTCTCGTTCTCGGTGTTGAGGGCGGCATTCTGGCAAAGCTGCTGACGCCGTTCGAATTCGGTGGCGGTGGCGCGATGGGCTCCGGCCGCCAGTGGATGTCCTGGATCGAACGGGACGATCTTATCCGTATCATTGCCCGCACGGTGACAGATGAAACCCTGTCCGGCCCCGTTAACGCCACTGCACCCGTGCCGGTCCGGAATGCGGAATTCACCGACGCTCTGGCCAGGGCGCTTCACCGCCCCGCATTCCTGCGCCTGCCTGCCTGGTTATTGTCGACGGCGCTCGGCGACATGGGCCGGGAGACGATGCTGGCTGGCCAGCGTGTGGTGCCGGCGAAACTGGTCGCCGCAGGTTTCAGGTTTCGCCACCCGGAACTTACCCCGATGCTGCAGAAGATCACGGGTGCAAGGGAAGGCGCAGCGCGGGGAGAAGAACAAGAGGCCCGGTCATTGGCTTGAATGGGGCTGAAATGACAAAGTGGTCATGCGCTGCGATCAAAAAGGGGGTGCCGGCAGACGTCGGCTTCCTCAGCTCAGGATTCCCTCTCCGTCGTCATCCCGGCTCGCGCTTCACTTGGCCGGGATGACGACGGAGAGGGTGAGGGGTAAGTGCCAAGCTCGGGGACAGTCCGACAGGAAGGGAGAGGTTTCGCAGACACACTCCCATGTCCTGCACTCAAATACACCTCACGTCAGAAGCGGACGCAATTCCGACTGGATGTTCCGCAGGGCAGGGAGGAACTTTGTTTTTGCCGTTTCCGGTGCGGCTGACGTGCTGGCGTAACCGACATTGAGCGCGGCAATCGTGTGGCCGTGGGAATTTTGAACCGGAACCGCGATGGAACACAGTCCTGGTTCGACTTCCTGATCGATCGTCGCGAACCCCTGGCTGCGGATACTGGCAAGTTCGGCCAGAATGGCGTCCACCCGGGTGAGGGTCTTTGGCGTCAGTGCTGTCAGGGTCATGGCTTCCAGCCTTGCCCGCGCCTCGCTCTCCGGCAGGGCGGCCAGCATGACGCGGCCCATGGAGGAGCAATGAGCCGGCAACCGCGAGCCCGGCATCAGCGCGATCGACATGACTTTCGTTCGGGCGGCCCGTGCCACATAGACGATCTCGTCACCGTCGAGGATCGACACCGACGAGCTTTCCCCGATCTGTTCCGACAGGCGGTCGAGCAGGGGTTGCACAACACGTGGCAAGGGCATGGTGGCAAGGCAGGCAGTTCCCAGCCGCAGCACCTGCGGCGTCAGGGTGAAATACTTGCCGTCCCAGTTTGCATACCCGAGATGGGCCAATGTCAGTAGGCACCGGCGGGAGGTTGCCCGGTCGAGACCGGATGCGTTCGAGACTTCGGAGATCGACTGGCGAGGACGGTCTGCGGTGAAGGTTTCGATAACCTGCAAGCCCTTGGCCAGGCCCCCCATGATGTCCCGCTCTGCAATCATTCGCCGGTCTCTTGCTGATTTTGATTTGTGCGATATGTAAACAAATGAAGCATATCGCACAAATCAATTGGACGAAAGACACCCGCCGTCGCTATCTCCATGGACACGACAAGGGGCGAAATCTGGTCGGCCTTGAGGTGTTGGAACCTTGCTCACTCAAGGCGCACGCAGGAAGCTCCGGGCGTTGCCCGAAAAGGAGACAAAGATGGACAAGACGGTTTCCGACCTTGCCACCGCCGTGGCGGGGATCGAGGACGGCATGACGGTGATGATCGGCGGCTTCGGCGGTTCCGGATCTCCCATCGAGCTGATCCACGCGCTGATCGACCGCTATCGCGAAACGGGGCATCCGAAGGGCCTCGTCATCATCAACAACAATGCCGGCAACGGCCATGTCGGCCTGGCTGCGCTCATCGAGGCGGGCATGGTCCGCAAGTTGATCTGCTCTTTCCCGCGCTCTGCCGATCCGGTGGTCTTTACCGAGATGTATCTTGCGGGCGGCATCGAGCTGGAGCTGGTGCCCCAGGGCACGCTCGCGGAGCGGATCCGTGCGGGCGGTGCGGGTATTCCCGCCTTCTACACACCGTCGTCCTACGGAACGGATCTGGCAAAGGACAAGCCCGTCGGCGAATTCGACGGCCGCATGTACGTGCAGGAACGCTGGCTGAAAGCGGATGTTGCGCTGGTGAAGGCCGAAACAGCGGATACCTTCGGCAACCTGACCTACCGTATGGCAGCCCGTAACTTCAATCCGCTGATGTGTATGGCTGCCGCGGAGGCCATCGTGCAGGCAAGCCGGATCGTCGAAGCGGGCGGGATCGACCCCGAGGTCGTCGTCACGCCGGGTATCTTCGTACAAAAGATCGTTGAGGTGGCCAATCCGCTGCAGGAAGAAGACCTCAACCGCGCCAATGCCGCCTATCCGCTGGAGGCCTGAGATGGAAAAGCTTTCAAACAACCAGATTGCCTGGCGCGCGGCACAGGATATTGCCGACGGCGCCTATGTGAACCTCGGCATCGGCTTCCCGGAAAAGGTCGCCCAGTTTCAGCCAGAGGGACGCGAGGCGATCTTTCACACCGAGAACGGACTTCTGGGCTTCGGCCAGGCCCCGGAGCCGGGTTCGGAGGACTGGGACCTGATCAACGCCGGCAAGAAAGCCGTCACGTTGAAGCCAGGCGCGGCCTTTTTCCACCATGCAGACAGCTTCGCGATGGTGCGCGGCGGTCATCTGGATGTGGCCATTCTGGGCGCTTATGAAATTGCCGAAAACGGCGACCTCGCCAACTGGTCGACCGGCCCCAAGGGCGTGCCTGCCGTCGGCGGGGCGATGGATCTCGTGCATGGTGCCAAGCGGGTTGCCGTCATCACCGACCACGTCACCAAGAACGGCCAGCCAAAACTGGTCAAGCGCTGTTCGCTGCCGCTCACCGGTGTCGGCTGCGTGACACGCGTCTATACCAGCCTTGCGGTGATCGATATCGAGAACGGCCGCTTCGTGCTGCGTGAAAAACTGCCCGGCCTGTCGCTTGAAGATCTTCAGGCGGTGACCGGTGCTGAGCTTCTTGTTCCCGGCGCTGTCGCCGATCTTGTTGTTCCCGAGGTGTGAAATGGCTGAAGCCTTTATCTGCGACTATATCCGTACGCCCATCGGCCGCTTCGGCGGGGCGCTGTCCTCCGTCCGCGCCGATGACCTTGGCGCCATTCCGCTGAAAGCGCTGATGGAGCGTAATCAGGACATGGACTGGGCGGCGGTCGAGGAAGTCTTTTTCGGCTGCGCCAACCAGGCAGGTGAAGACAACCGCAACGTGGCGCGCATGAGCCTGCTGCTTGCCGGGCTGCCGGAAACCGTGCCGGGCACCACGTTGAACCGCCTGTGCGGTTCGGGCATGGATGCGGTCATCAGTGCGGCTCGGGCCATCAAGGCGGGTGAAATGGAGCTGGCGATTGCCGGCGGCGTGGAATCCATGTCCCGCGCTCCCTTCGTCATGCCCAAGGCGGAAACAGCGTTTTCACGTCAGAACGAGATTTTCGACACCACCATCGGCTGGCGTTTCGTCAACCCGCTGATGAAGAAGCAATACGGCATCGATTCCATGCCTGAAACCGGCGAGAATGTTGCCGAAGATTATGCCGTCTCCCGCGAAGACCAGGACGCCTTTGCCCTGCGCTCGCAAGAAAAGGCGGCGGCAGCACAGGAAAACGGACGTCTGGCACGGGAAATCACGCCGGTGACCATTCCCCAGCGCAAGGGCGATCCGATTGTCGTCGACAGGGACGAACATCCGCGCGCAACCTCGCTGGAGGCTCTGGCGAAGCTGCGGGCACCCTTCCGCGAAGGCGGCAGCGTCACCGCGGGCAACGCGTCCGGCGTCAACGACGGTGCGGCAGCCCTGATCGTTGCGTCCGAGGCAGCGATCCGCAAGTACGGTCTGACGCCGATCGCCCGCATTTCCGGCGGTGCGACTGCAGGTGTCGAACCGCGCATCATGGGAATCGGCCCGGCACCGGCAACCAAAAAGCTGTGCGAACGGCTTGGCATCAAGCCGACTGATTTCGATGTTGTCGAACTCAACGAAGCCTTCGCAAGCCAGGGTATTGCCGTCCTGCGCCAGCTTGGAATTGCCGAGGATGCACCCCACGTCAATCCGAATGGCGGTGCCATCGCACTCGGGCACCCGCTCGGCATGTCGGGCGCACGCATTGCAGGCACGGCTGCTCTGGAGCTGCAGCAGCATGGCGCAAAGCGCGCCCTTGCAACGATGTGCATCGGTGTCGGACAGGGTATCGCGATCGCGCTCGAAGGCGTCTGATCGTCGGTCGGCAACTGTCAGGTGGAACGGCCGGGCATCACGCCCGGCCTTTTGCTATCTGCTCCTCAAGGATTGAGGACAATCACCTTGGTCTGACCGCCATTGCAGGTGTAGCAGCAGTTGGAACAGCGATTGCGGTTCTTGTAGCCCACGCCCCAGTAGAGATTGTTGCGATTTCGCACCCAGGCGCCATAGCAGACCTTTTCGCCGCGCTGGCAGGATATGTTGATCGTCTTCGTCGAAAAGTCGTCGAGTACGTAGATCTTCTTGTTGCCCGGCCAGACGTGTCCGCGGCGGGTATCGGAATAGAGTTCTACATCGACAATGTTCGGATGTTTGCTTTCGAACCGCCAGTGCAGTGTTTCCGCTGATGCCGGCAAGGCGGCGGCGGCAAAATAAACAAATGAGAACGCCAACAAAACGGTGCTCAAAAGCCCCTTACGCATAATACTTCCCCCAAAGTATCCCCATGAAAAGCTGCGTCAGACCATTGTGCTGAATGGATATCTGGCAGCTCGCGCAAATAATGGGGCCTTTTTGAAGAAGATGGCAAGCAGGTGTTGCCAATTGCAGTGTTCAGACAGTGGTTTGCAGCCAGTCCCGAAAGGCGGCCACGGGGCGGGTCAAGGTGCGGGCGGGCGAGCGCACAAACCAGTATCCGGTCTCCAGTTCAACCAGTTTCCAGTCCGGCATGATCAGGTGCCCTGCCTCCAGTTCCTGGGAGACGAAGCGTCTGTCGATCACGATCGCGCCCATCCCTGCTATGGCAGCCTGGATGGCAAGGTCCCGGCTCTGCAGCACGGTTCCCGATTTCGTGTCGGAATGGCTGAGCCCGGCCTCCTCCAGCCAGCGCACCCAGTCGCCACGCCGCGAGGCGCTGTGCAGAAGCCTGAGGCCGCTCAGAACGGATGTGACGGTGGCATCCTTGCCACGCAGCAGGCCGGGTGCCATGGCCACCGCCAAGTGTTCCTTCCACAAGAGGTGGCTCTCGACACTCGGCCAGTTGCCGGTGCCCAGCCGTATGGCGCAATCGTAGTTTTCGCGATCGAGATCAACCATGCGAGTGGAGGCGGACAACAGCAGTTCCACATCCGGCTGGCTCGCCTGGAAATCCGGCAAGCGGGGGATCAGCCAGCGGGTGGCAAAGGTCGAGACGGTGCTGATCCTCAGCTCCGTCCGGCCGCGCCGGCGGAAGCTGTCGACAGCCTCTTCGATGCGGTCGAAGGCATCGCCCATACTCAGGGCCAGGCGCTGTCCTTCTTCTGTCAGGGTGAGCCCGCGACCATCCCGGTTGACCAGCGTCGCACCAAGCTCGTTTTCCAGCTTGCGCATCAGGTGGGACAGCGCCGAAGGCGAAACCCCGAGCTTTTCGGCCGCAAGCGACGCACGCCCGTGGCGGGCCAGCAGGGAAAAGGCATGTAGCGCACGCAGGGACGCCATGGTCGATCTCCGGAAAGTTGAATATACTTCAATAATGAACCCCGGAGACCCTGTCGAGATCGGTCAGGCTTTTTCGGCGGAACTTTCCCTTTTCGGCCTGTTCACAAGGGTGACCAGTACAAAGGAAATGATCATCAGAAGCACCCATGCATTCAACTTTGCGATTGAAACCAGTGTCCAAGCATCGGCCTGGTCCGGATACTGCCAGGCGCGGGCGAAAGTGCCGATATTCTCCGCAATCCAGATGAACAGGGCGACCAGAAAAAAGCCCAGCACCAGCGGCATCTTGTGCCTGTAGCGGAACACCGAATAATGGACCCAGGTTCGTCCAAAGAGCAAAAACAAGAAGACGAAAAGGCCAAGCCGCAGGTCGATGATGAAATGGTGGCTGAAGAAATTCACATAGATCGCGAGCGCGAACAGCCATGTGGTCCACAACGGCGGATAACCGCTATAGGCGAAGTGGAAGATCCGGGAAACGCGGGCGAGATAGCTGCCGACGGAGGCATACATGAACCCGGTGAACAGGGGCACGTCACCGATGCGGAACAGACTTTCCTCCGGATAGACCCAGGACCCGGCGGAGGTCTTGAAAATCTCCATGACCGTGCCAACCACGTGAAAGATCAGGATGATCCTGGCTTCGTCCAGCGTTTCCAGACGCGTGGCCAGCATTGCTATCTGAAGACCGAGGGCCGCGAGAAACAGGAAGTCGTAGCGACTGAGTGCGGCGTCTTCCGGATAGACGAACCGCGTCAGAAGGATGATTGCGAGCAGTAGTCCGCCAAAGATACAGGCATAGGCCTGCTTCAGGCCGAAGGCGAGAAACTCCGTCGCCGCCAGACCGAACAGGCCCTTGCCGAAGACCGGACGCAGCCTGTGCAGGAGTTGATTTATGAGCCTTTCCGTTCCGGAGCCTGGACGGGAGGGGGCTTGTAGCGGTTGGACGATCCCGGTGGGTAACATGTAACGCCTCAGCTGAAGATACCGGCCGGTCCGCAAGCGGCCGGCAGGTCTTCTATGCATCTGGCGATGTGCAGGAACTGTGCAGTGCCTTCACAGTTTTCTGCAATATTGCGGGCTGACCTGCGGTCGGGCGCTAGCTGATGGCGCCAAGAACCGCCTTCAGGAACCCGGTCAGTTCGTCGGTGACGAAATCCACATGCGGATAGGGTTCGCCTTCCATGTCCCAGGTTTCCTGGAACACGTCCCGGGTGCCGGTCGGCAGGATCAACGTCGTGCACATGCCAAGCGCATGCGGCACGCTCAGGTTCTTGGCCAGGTCTTCAAACATGGCAGCACGTGCCGGCGCGACGCCGGTATGTGCCAGGAAACGTTCGTAGGTGACCTTGTTGGGCTTGGGCACAAGATCCGCCGAGACGATGTCGAAGATATCCTCGAAATGATCCGCGATGCCGAGCGCAGCCGCCGTGCGTTCCGCATGTGGGCGGTCGCCGTTGGTGAAGATGAACTTCCGGCCCGGCAAGGCCTCGATCGCGGCTGCAAGGTCCGGATCGGGTTTCAGGGTCGAGTAGTCGATATCATGGACGAAACGCAGGTAATCGTCCGGGTCGATGGCGTGGTTGGTCATCAGCCCGCGCAGGGTCGTGCCGAACTCGTGATAGAGTTCCTTCTGATGCGCCATCGCCTCATCGGGCGGCAGGTTCAGGATCTTCTGCACATAGCGCGAGATCTGCTCGTTGATTTGCGGGAACAGGTCACTCTCGTGCGGGTAGAGCGTATTGTCCAGATCGAAGACCCAGGCTTCGACGCCTTTGAAGATCCTCAGGTCGCGGCGATGAGCCTGCGGGCCCTCGTGGGGCAGGGGGCGTTTTCCTGTCACGGGCGGATCAACGTCCCTGCGCCGCCGTCGGTGAACAGTTCCAGCAGCACCGCGTGCGGTACCTTGCCGTTCAGGATGACAACGCCTTCAACGCCGCGGTCCAAAGCTTCGATACAGGTTTCGACCTTGGGGATCATGCCGCCGGAAATGGTGCCGTCGGCAATCAGCTCATGCGCCTTGGCAACGGTGAGCTGCTTGATCAGGTTGCCGTCCTTGTCCAGAACGCCGGGCACGTCCGTCAGGAACAGCAGCCGTTTGGCGTTGAGCGAGCCTGCAATGGCGCCGGCAGCGGTGTCGGCGTTGATGTTGTAGGTCTCGCCGTCTTCGCCCGGGGCGACCGGGGCGACAACCGGAATGATGTCTTCCTTGAGCACCAGCTTCAAAACGGTCGGGTCGACCTTGTCCGGTTCGCCGACGAAGCCGAGATCGAGAACGCTTTCGATGTTGCTGTCCGGATCAACCACGGTCCGGGTCAGCTTGCGGGCGGTCACCAGGTTGCCGTCCTTGCCGCACAGTCCGACCGCGCGGCCGCCTTCGGCATTGATCAGCTGGACGATTTCCTTGTTGATCGAACCGGCAAGAACCATCTCGACCACCTCGACGGTGGCCCTGTCGGTCACGCGCAGACCGCCCTTGAACTCGCTGACGATGTTCAGCCGCTGCAGCATCTTGCCGATCTGCGGCCCACCGCCATGAACCACCACCGGATTGACCCCGGACTGGCGCAGCAGCGTGATGTCGCGCGCGAAGGCCTGGCCGAGTTCCGGATCACCCATGGCATGGCCGCCGTATTTCACGACAACGGTCTTGTTGTCGTAGCGCTGCATGTAAGGCAGGGCATGGGCAATGATGTTGGCGCGTGTGGCGGTGTCAGGCGTGGTCATGGAACGGAAATACTCACCGTGGCTGGGAAAACGTCTCGCGAAAGTCCCCTGCTATAGCCGGTTTGAAGTGGCTTCACAATCGGCGCAGGAGTGACGGGTCACTGGGTGGCCAGAAGAAACAGCTCCGCCCGCAGTTCGTCGACACCGCGGTTCTTTTCCGAGGACGTGGCCAGAATCTCCGGATGGGCGGCGACCCGTTTGCGCAGGATTGCCTTGGTGTCCTCGATGAGGCGAACGAGTTGCGGCGGTTTGATCTTGTCGGCTTTGGTCAGCACGACCTGATAGACGACGGCTGCCTTGTCGAGCAGTTCCATCGCTTCGAGATCGTTCTTCTTGATGCCGTGACGGCTGTCGATCAGAAGGATCACGCGGCGCAGGTTCGGCCGACCGCGCAGATAGGAAAACACCAGCTGGGTCCAGGCTTCCACCAGTTCCTTGGGCGCCTGCGCATAGCCATATCCCGGCATGTCAACGATCGTCAGCGGCGTCTCGGGAGCAATGAAGAAGTTCAGCATCTGTGTCCGGCCCGGGGTTGCCGAAGTCCGGGCAAGGTCCTTGCGTCCGGTCAGCGCGTTGATCAGGCTGGACTTGCCGACGTTCGACCGCCCCGCAAAGGCGATCTCCGCTCCGGCCGCTTCCGGCAGGTTGGCCATGTCGGTGACGCTGGTGAGAAAATCCCACGGACGGCAGAACATCAGCCGGCCGGCTTCGAGGTCTTCATCGGAATATTTTTGTTCTTCGCTCATAAGCGCCTTCTACCCTGCCTGAAAGCAACCGTCACTAGTTTTGGCGTGCCGGTTCAAGCCTGCAACCCCGCAAGGCGCACCCTCTTGAAAGGGATGCCTTGCAGGTCTTTTGGTCCGCACGGCCGGTCCGTTCGGATCAGGCGCGGTTTCGTTTGGCATCACACTCACCGCCCAACCCTGTCGCGACGGCCTCAAGGGCCTCGATATCCGCGCCGCGGATCGCATCGAGGTTCCGGGAGATCGTCTCGGCCGGCCAATCCCACCAGGCGATTTCAAGCAGCCGTTCGATAGTGGCTTCATCAAACCGGAGTTTTACCACCCGGGCAGGATTGCCGACCACCACCGCATAGGGCGGGACGTCGGACGCGACCACCGCGTGCGCGCCGATGATTGCCCCGGAGCAGATGGTGACACCGGGCATCACCGTTGCATTGGTTCCGAACCAGACATCATGACCGACAACGGTATCTCCCTTCAGGTGGTCGAAAATGGTCGCAGGATCGAAGCCCTGTTCCCAACCGTTTTGGAAGATGTTGAAAGGGTAGGTCGAAAAACCCGTCATGGCATGGTTGGCACCACTCATGATGAACGTCGTTCCTTGCGCCAGCGCGCAGAACTTCCCGATCTTCAGCCGGTCGCCGACAAAGTCGAAGTGATAGCGCACATTGCGGCTTTCAAACTCCGCCGCGTGGTTTTCATCGTTGTAATAGGTGAAGTCGCCCACTTCGATGGTAGGGCGGGTGATCACGTTTTTCAGGTAAACCGTGTGCGGTTCGCCATTGAAGGGATAGAGCGTGTCGGGGGACGGGCCGTGCATGGGGCCTCCTTAAAAGCAAGAAAACAAGGGAAATTGGAAAACGCGTGTTGGACGCGGTTGACCTGCCGGTGAGCGGCTTCGCCTTGCGGATCAGGTCTTGCTTTATCGGATCATTGGTCCAGGCACTCCAAACGGGATCGGTTGAAAGACGCGAGAGCCTCGCGTCAAGGTGCCGGATAAAAACACGAGGTTCCGGCGCCGGTCAAGGTGGAACCTTTTAGGGCTTGTCTATTTGTCCCTGCAGCCTTCCAGCCAGACGTCGCCATTGTCCAGCGGTGTGCAACTGCCGGCAACCAGGCGTTCGATCCGCGCAACTCGGTCTTCAAGTTTCGGATCGTCTTTTCCAAGATGGTATGTGGACGGAGCGATAAGGACCGCGACAAGGAAGAGAAATTCCCTCTCGGAAAGCTCTGCCGGAGCTTTCCCGTAAATGGCATTGCTTGCCCTGAAGAAACCGGTCATCCAACCGTCGGGCCCATGGCCCATTTCCAGGGTGTCGAGCCAGAGAGCCAGAATTTCCTGCTTGGTAAGCTCATGTTCCAGCCCGATTGCATAACCAGTCTGCCGGATCTTGGCGATACCGGGCTGGAATGTTTCGAAACCGACGCGTTTGGCAAGCGATTGGGTAATTGTGGTGAGACCACCTCCGGCACTGGATAGATCAACACCGGAATGGTCCACAAAGCCGGGATCCTCGACCTGCAGCAATTTCGCAAGTTGCCTTGGCCCAAGATCGACACCGCCTCGGCCGCCGGCAATCAGCCTGTCGGCGCGCGCGGACAGGCGAAAGGCATCGGCTCGGGCATCGAGATAACCGGCAAATCCGTAAACAAAGGCGGCGGCAGTCAGAAGCAGGACGAGGGCGGAAAGGATTTTGAGCACGCGCAAGGGACACCTCCGGAAATATATCTCGAACCGTGTCGGGCAAAGCGGGCACTGTCATGATGGAAACGAGGCCTAAAGACGGCACTTGCCTGCGTTTTTCACATCGAGGGCTGCGGAGATGTGTGGTAGGCGAAGACTCGAAAAAACCTGCGTGAGTGGGGTTCTTCGGGTCGGTCAAGAACCCCGTCGAAAGTGGACCGGACAGGTGGTGCTGGTTTCTGGAGTCGTGTTCAGGTGGGAATGCGAACCCGGGCTTCGACACGCCTTTCACCATAAGCCCTGTCCTGCGGCATTTGGACTGCCCTCGGGTCGTTGAACAGGAATTCGGAGATTCTCGACATCAACCTGATACGTGTGTGTCTGTTGCCTTCGTGAAATCCGATATCATTAAGCCCTCTCACATAGGCTTGGAATGTCGGGTCCGGGGCGTTGTCCTGCGGTGGCTTGAAATAGAGCTCACCTTGTCCGAACGCAGGCTGATAGCCGAAAAACGCCAGGCCAAGCAGTTCGCGCGCCAGCACACGCGGGTTCTGGAATGATGCTTTCCTGTTGGTTTGTCTGTCCGTGTACTGTCCGAAGGTCCAGAACATGCCGGCGTTCCGGTTCATGAACTCCTTCCAGTGGTTCTTTTGATAGTCCACGGTTCCCTTCACAAGGTGCTCTGCATTTCTCCGGTTGGTCACATGCGGCAGAATCTTCTGCAGTTTCGGGACCTCTTCGTCCAGCAAATCCTCGCCGCATTGGCGAAAAAGGCCGGCCTCAGCGGTTTCCAGCGTCAGACTGAAGGTCTTGTGGGCAGTGATCGCACCGATGATGAGTGCATCGTTGAGAAGAGGCGTCCACTTCTTTTCACTCAGGATGGCGCCTCCTGTGACGGGCACGGGAGGGATGATATTGTTGTCCGCGTCCGTGTGCGTGCCTTTGCCATCGTTGCGGGCTCTTTGTTCCGTCCGGACATGCTTCCTGGTTACGTCTTCCTGGATGCCGCTGGCAGCCGTCACACCGAAGTTTGCGATCAGGTTTTTGCACATCCGGATACCGGTGCCGCCAAGCAAGGTATATGGCATTCGGTTATTTGCGGCAGCCCTGTACAGATTGTAAGCAGCCCGGCAAAACTGGTCCATTTTGTCCCGATCCTGCCAGTTGGACCAGTTTTGAACCCACGCGTTGTCGTCCCAGTAACGCTGCCAGTGAGGTTCAACCGCTGCTTTGAAGGCGTCGTAGTCTGCGTACATGTTAACGTTCTCCACGATGTGGCCATGCTTGCGGCCGCACAAAAGGGATCAGGCGCACGCTTTGCTGTGTGCCGGTTTCTGTTTCAGGTGTTGGCTGGCTTGCTTGTGTCACCGGGTATTGAGCAGGCGCTTTCGGCTGCGAGCACCCGGCCGCACAAGCTGTTGCGTCTCTGGCAGACAATTTGATGAAAGAAGGGCCAAATGGCCAGTGACGCCCGTCACTGCGCTCGCATGGGCCTTGAAGTGGTCAACGCTGGGTCTTGTCGAGAAATGGCGAACTCTTGCCGGTCATTTCCATACCGAACATTCACTCGACAGGCGGAGCGGGACAAAGTCGGCAATGTCCTGCCGACGGAAGCCAGGGGGCGTCATAAGAACATCAAAAGGTTCGATGACCGGCCTCTCAATGAATAAGCCCCACCGGTTGGCGGGGCTTATTGTTTTCAGGCAACTGCCAGAGGACTAACTCTTGTCGTCGGGAGCTGGCTTCTTGCGTTTGAAGAGCGCCCCCAGATTGTCCCAGAGCTCCACCTTGGCTCCCTGACGGCGCATGATCACATACTGCTGCGTCACGGACAGGGTGTTGTTCCATGCCCAGTAGATCACCAGACCGGCCGGGAAAGAGGCCAGCATGAAGGTGAAGATCACGGGCATCCAGGTGAAGATCATCTGCTGGGTCGGATCGGGCGGAGCCGGGTTCATCTTCATCTGGATGAACATGGTGATCCCCATGATCAGCGGCCAGACGCCCAGCATCAGCATCTGCGGCGGATCCCAGGGGATCAGGCCGAACAGGTTGAAGATGGTGGTCGGGTCCGGTGCCGAAAGATCCTGGATCCAGCCGAAGAACGGTGCGTGGCGCATTTCGATGGTGACGTACAGCACTTTGTAGAGTGCGAAGAACACCGGGATCTGCACCAGGATCGGCAGACAGCCGGCCAGGGGGTTGATCTTCTCTTTCTTGTAGAGCTCCATCAACGCCTGTTGCTGCTTCTGCCGGTCGTCGGAATATTTCTCCCGAATTTCCGTCATTTGCGGCTGCACGAGCTTCATCTTGCTCATGGAGACGTAGGACTTGTTGGCCAGCGGGAAGAAGATCAGCTTGACGATAACGGTGACGACCAGGATGGCGACACCGAAGTTGCCGAACAGGTGGAAGAACCAGTCGATCGCGAAGAACATCGGTTTGGTGAGGAAGTAGAACCAGCCCCAGTCGATGAGAAGTTCGAACCGTTCGATGCCGAGCGCTTCCTCGTAACCGTCGAGAACCTTGGTTTCCTTGGCGCCGGCAAACAGATACGAGCTGCTTTCGCCGGTCGAACCGCCTGCAATGGTCACACCGTTGCCGAGATAGTCGGCCTGGAAGACGTCGGTGGTGGCGGAGTGGCTGAAGCCCGGCTGGAATTCCTGACCCGGGGTCGGGATGAGCGTCGCGGCCCAGTACTTGTCGGTGATGCCGAGCCAGCCCTGGTCGACCTTGGCCGGCCGGATGGAGCTTTCTTCCATCAGATCGTCGTAATCGACTTCCTTGAGGCCTTCCGCGCCGAAGACGCCGAGCAGACCTTCATGGAGAATGTAGATACCCTTGGTTTCCGGCATGCCCTTTCGAGCGATCAGGCCGTAGGGATAGAGCGTTACCGCGTCGGCGCCAGTGTTTTCGACCGCCTGATTGACGGTGAACATGTAGTTGTCGTCGACAGAGAAGGTGCGCTTGAAAGTGAGGCCCGCACCATTGTCCCAGGACAGTGTCACGGGTGTCGACGGGGTCAGTGTCGTCTCGCCGTCGATGGACCAGATGGTATCCGGGCCGGGCAGCGCGATGTTCGAACCCGGATCGCCGACCCAGCCGTAATCAGCGTAGTAGGGCTTGGGGCTGCCGGACGGTGAGAACAGCACGATGGTCGGGCTGCTCTTGTCGACGGTCTCGTGATAGTCCTTCAGCCGGATATCGTCGAGGCGGCCGCCTTTCAGATTGAGCGACCCTTCAAGGCTGGGCGTATCGATGGTCACGCGCTGGGAAGCGGCAAGCGCAGTATCCCGGTTGGCAAAGGCGGCCTGTTGCCCGGCCGCCGGTGCCGCGGTGTTGGCGCCCTGCGAACCGGTTGGTTGCGGTGCATCCGGGTTTGTTGTGCCGGTCGCGGCCTTTTGAGCGGCCTCCTGCTGGGCCTGAAGTTCGGCCTGCTGGCGTTCCAACTGAGGCGCGGCAACGAAATATTGCCAGCCGAGCAGAACAATCAGGGACAGAACGATCGCGAGAATCGTGTTGCGGTTTTCAGAAATCAACTGGATTTACCCCTGTTTCCTGCGCTGTTTCGATTGGGCTGCGAGCCCTGCCGGCGCGGTTTTCCCCGTCCGCGCGGCGTTTGCGGATCCAGCACCTGGCTCAGGCCAGACTTAAGGTCTGCAACGATTTTTTCAAAGGGAAGAGTGAGTGCGCTGTCGCGAGCGACAAGCACGAAATCCGCCTTTTGCGGGATATCTTCGGGCGCAAGTTCGGCCACGGCGGCTCGAAGCCTCCGCTTTATGCGGCTGCGCATAACCGAATTGCCGGTTTTCTTGGTAACCGTGTAGCCAACCCGCGACGCGTCGTCGCTGTCGCGGTTCAAGCCCTGAACGACAAAAGCGCGCCGGCCCAGCCGGCCGCCTTTGGCGACCGCCAGGAATTCGGAGCGCTTTTTCAAAGTGTCCATAGCGGCGGATTGGTGTTGGCAGTCGCCGCCAACCCGGCGCACTGCGGGCTGGTCGCCGATTAGGCGCTGAGGCTCTTGCGACCCTTCGCGCGGCGACGAGCAAGCACCTGACGGCCATTCTTGGTGGCCATACGTGCGCGGAAGCCGTGGCGACGCTTGCGGACAAGACGGCTCGGTTGATACGTACGCTTCATTGTTCTTCCCCGCGCGGCTAAGAGCGCGGCCCTTGTTCATTTTTTAAATTCTTTGGAGGAAGCACCCGAAGCGCCATGAAGAGCGCGGCTTTTCCAGCCTTGGGTCCGAATGCATGTCCCGGTCGAGCGCGCTTATAAGGGCCATGCCGCCTCAAGTCAACTTTGCACGCCTAAGATTCTGCGTTTTCCTTTCGATCACGCACAGGTGAACCTGAAACGGGCAAGCGTCACTTATCAGTGAAGCACAGTTCTTTTTACGAGGTTTAAGGTACATCTGCCTATCAGAACAAAAAAGCAGGGCGCCCCTGCGACAAGAAGCGAGCTGATGGAAGAGTGGATGCTGGGTGACGAGGCCAACAGGATGACGCCGCCGAAGGACACGGGGCAGACCGGCGGAAAGACGCAGGAACGCACGGCAGCCGAAAGGCTCAGAAAGTGGCTTCCACTGGCGGTTCTCGCAGGACTGATGGTGCTCGGATTCGCGCTTGGCCTGCACAAGCAGCTGACCTTGTCGAACCTCATCATGCAGCGGCAGGACCTTGCCGGTTATGTCGAGCAGAACCTGGTGCTCGCCATTCTCGCCTATGTGGCCATCTATACCGTGGCGGTCGCTCTGTCGTTTCCCGGGGCATCCTTGCTGACCATCGCGGGCGGTTTTCTGTTTGGCTGGGTAATTGGCGGTGTCGCAACGGTTCTGGGCGCGACGATCGGCGCCTGCGCCGTCTTTCTTGTCGCAAGATCCTCCTTCGGTGAGGTGCTCACCAATCGGGCCGGCCCCTTCCTTGCCCGTCTGGCCGAAGGGTTTCGCAAGGATGCGTTTCACTACCTCCTGTTTCTGCGGCTGACGCCGGTATTCCCTTTCTGGCTGGTCAACATCGCCCCGGCAATCTTCAAGATGCCGTTGCCCTCCTACACGCTTGCAACGTTTGTCGGCATCATTCCGGGCACCTTTGCCTTCACCTTCATCGGTTCCGGCCTCGACAGTGTCATCGCGGCACAGGAAGCCGCCAACCCCGGCTGCGCGGCGTCCGGAACCTGCCAGATCGACGTTGCTGCCCTGGTAACACCACAGCTGCTGGCAGCGTTTTTTGCGCTCGGAATCGCCAGCCTCATTCCGGTGATCTTGAAAAAAGTCCGCAATCGTTAAACTTTCCGCCAGTTTCCTGCCGAATCGGAGCCCGTCATGGCCAATTTGCTGACCCCGGACATTTGCGTGATTGGCGCCGGCTCCGCCGGCCTGTCCGTTGCCGCGGCCGCGGCGGCCTTTGGCGTCGAGGTGGTGCTGATCGAAAAGGGGCTTATGGGCGGCGATTGCCTCAACTACGGCTGTGTGCCCTCCAAGGCGCTTCTGGCTGCCGCCAAGGCCGCGCATACGCAGGAAGCTGCGAGCCGGTTCGGAGTGCATGGCGACAAGCCGAAAGTCGATTTTGCCGAAGCGAACGATCATGTCCGCAAGGTCATCGCCGCCATCGAGCCACATGATTCCCAGGAACGCTTCGAAGGCCTCGGCGTCACCGTCCTGCGCGAGACGGCAAAGTTCACCGGACCCGATGAGGTGTTGGCCGGTGCAGTCCGTATCAAGGCCCGGCGTTTTGTCATCGCAACGGGGTCCTCCGCTTTCGTTCCGCCTATTCCGGGCCTCGAGGACGTTCCCTATCTGACCAACGAAACCCTGTTCCAGCTACGCGATCGACCGGAGCATCTGGCGATTATCGGCGGCGGACCAATCGGTCTTGAAATGGCGCAGGCCCACCGGCGTCTCGGTTCGAAAGTCACCGTGTTCGAAGCCCAGAAGGCTCTTGGCAAGGACGATCCGGAACTGGCGGCTTTGGTGCTGGATACCCTGCGTGCCGAAGGCATAGACATTCTGGAACAGACGGCGGTCGAAAAGGTCGGGCGATCCGGTGCGGGGCTTGTGATCAGTGCGAAGGGGGCGAACGGAAAGCCGGTCACGGTGGAGGCCTCTCATCTACTGGTGGCGACCGGCCGTGCGCCCAACGTCGACGGGCTCGACCTGAAAGAAGCCGGCATCGATCATGACCGCAAAGGCATTGCGGTCGACAAGGGTTTGCGAACGAGCAACCGGCGCGTCTATGCCATTGGCGACGTTGCCGGCGGTCTGCAGTTTACGCATGTCGCCGGCTATCAGGCAGGTCTTGCGATTCGCTCCATCCTGTTCCGGCTGCCGGTCTCCATGACCAGCGACATTGTGCCCTGGGTTACCTACACATCGCCGGAACTTGGTCATGTCGGCCTGAGCGAAGCCGAGGCCCGCTCGCGCTATGGCCACAAGGTCAAGGTGCTGACGGCGGACTATTCCGGCAATGACAGGGCGCAGGCAGAAGGCCTCACGAAGGGCCGCCTGAAGCTGATTGCCGGGCCGCGCGGCAGGCTGCTTGGCGCGGATATCGCGGGTGCCCAGGCCGGGGAGGTCATCAATCTTCTGTCGCTCGCCCTGTCGAAGAAGATGACCATGAAGGACCTTGCCGGGTTCATCGCGCCCTATCCGACACTGGGTGAACTCGTGCGTCGTGCGGCAATTTCTTACTATGCGGAAGCGCCCAAAAATGCTTGGCTGCGCAAAGTGATCGGTTTCCTGCGTCTGTTCGGGTGACCGCTGGTGCCGTCTGTTTTAGAGAAGCTGTGGTACCATCGCTGATGCGGGGCCGGGGCCTTGGGATTTGGAAAGACGTGACATGAAACATGAGGGCGCGCCGCAAGGATCGGCTGTCCCGCAAGAACCCGCCGCCACGCCCGCTTCTCCCGGCGATGGCTTCGGGCATTATCGATTTGGCGGCCTGTCTGGCAAACTGCTGTTGATGACGGTGCTTTTCGTGATGCTCGCGGAAATCCTCATCTATGTGCCCTCGATCGCCAACTTTCGAAACACCTGGCTTACCGACCGGCTGACCACGGCAGGTGTCGCGGCTTCTGTGCTTGCGGAAACCAACACCATCGCCCCGCGTCTTCAGGAAGAATTGCTGCGCACGACTGGTGCGCTCGCGATTTCCCTCGACGAAGGCTCGCGGCGCAGCCTGATCGCCATGAGCAATGTGCCTGGCGAGATGGATTTCGTTGTCGACATGGCCGAAGTCACCCCCTGGTCGGCCATCCTGCACAGTTTCGAGATCCTCACCTATCGCGGCGACGGCGCCATGCGCATCATCGGTGTCGGCCAGATGGGCCATACCGAGCATGTCGATGTCGTCCTGCCCGTACGCCTTCTGCAACAGGACATGCTGGCCTTCTCCGGTCGCATTCTTGCACTGTCGCTGGTGATCTCGATCATCACCGCCAGCCTTGTCTACATCACCCTCAGGGCATTGTTCATCCGGCCGCTGCGCCGCCTGACCCGCTCCATGGAGCGGTTTGCCGAAAGCCCGGAAGATACCTCGCGTATCATGTCGATTTCCGGCCGCCGCGACGAGCTCGGCGACGCCGAAATCCGTCTGGCAGGCATGGAGGAGGCTCTATCAAGGGCGCTTCATCAAAAGCAGAGGCTTGCTGACCTCGGTCTGGCCGTTTCCAAGATCAATCACGACCTCCGCAACCTGCTGGCCTCTGCACAGCTGTTTCTGGAGCGCCTGGAGCATGTGCCGGACCCGACGGTCAAGCGCCTTGCCCCCAAGATCCTGGCAACGCTCGACAGGGCGGTTGGTTACACGCAGGCGGTGATGTCCTACGGCAAGGCCCAGGAACGGGCACCACAACGCCGTCTGTTGGCGCTGAAGCGTGTCGGTGACGACGTGGCGGACGTGCTGGGTCTCGTGGATCATGCCACGGTGCGTTTCGACAATAAGGTCCCGGTGGAAATCGAGATCGACGCCGATCCGGAACAGATCTTCCGTGTGATGCTCAATCTCGTCCGCAATGCCTTTCAGGCACTGGAGGCGGAAAAGGACGAAACGCTGGTCCGCCGGATCACCATCGAGGCCGAGCGTGAGGGCACTTGCGTCCGCGTCCGGGTTTCCGACACGGGGCCGGGCATTCCGGAGAATATCCGCAAGGCACTGTTCAGGGCTTTCCACAGCGGCTCAAAAAACGGCGGCGTCGGTCTCGGGCTGGCGATTGTCGCCGAATTGCTCAAGGCGCATGGCGGATCGGTGCGGCTGGAAGACAACCGGACCGGCACGTGTTTCTGTTTCGAGGTTCCCGACCGCAAGCCATGAGCGGGAAGGGCGATCTTATTCACCGCTAAGTCTCGAGGAGTTCTGCGGCTTTCCGAACTGTGTGACAGTTCTTTGAAAAAAAGTTCAAAAAGGTTCTTGCAATCCCCATCGGACCGCAGTAGGTAAGCGCCCTGTCCGGGGCACACGACACGCCCCGCATCGCCAAGACCGGTCATCGGCAGGTTCAACCGAGATGACAAGATCTTCGCAAATACGCACCGGTAGCTCAGCTGGATAGAGCACCAGACTACGAATCTGGGGGTCGGGGGTTCGAATCCTCCCCGGTGCGCCACTTTTCCTGCACCATCAGTATTTGATCCGTTTGCACCTGTGTGCATTGCGCTGAAGCGTTGTCGGCCTGTCCGGACAGTTTCTAAGAAGCAACTTCAGCATTTGCCGTTTCCGCAATAGCTACATTCTTGCTTTGGATTCCTGCTTTCCATGCGATGGACCGGACAGGTTATCGGGGGCGCCAATCTCGTTTGAAGGCCAGGTTGTCAGCGGGTGATTTGCCGAATCCCAACGTGCCTGATCCGGGAAATCGGATCTTGTTTCCGAAGACACATGCCGCATGTTCTCTTGGGCAGGTGATTACGGTCGCCCGGCTTGGATCTTCCCTATAAGAAGGGGGCGTTTCGGGTCATTCCAAAAGAATTGGAAGAAATAAAATCTCAAAATATTTTGATGTTTGATTATTATTGTAAAATGTGTATGCTGAAAATTAGAAAAATAAGCGCGAAACAAAATAAAAATTAATCTTACCGCCTGTTTTGTCATGAAAATTCAAAGTACATAAGAGTATTTTTTCCTTGTCAGGGTGCTGCTTAAGCCTGCGCCCTCCCTGGATAAGTGTGCCCGCGAAACCGGTCATGACACGTTCGGCGGCGCAGAGGTTTACCGCTTTCCGTCATGCATTTTGCCTCGTTGGATCAAGAGCAGTTCACGGAAGCGGCCACCGTATGCCGGTTGAACAGGCCGATACACGTATCTGTCGATAGCATAGCGTCACTTGGCGGATCTCAGCCGGCGAATTCTTCAAATCAAAGGATACCCAGTTATCATGACCAGGAAAACGGTCACAAATACCAGCCAGGGCAGAGCCTCGGGCGGCTCTTCGGACCACAGTTTCAGGATAGGTCAGGCCGTACGTCTGAAAAATGTATTCGGCGGCAAGAGCACGTCAGGTCTGACGTACCGCGTGACAGGCAGGTTGCCTGCTCGCGATGGCATGCCGCAGTATCGCATACAGTCCGATGGGGAAGCGTACGAGCGCATGACCACGCAGGATCAACTTGAAGCGGTTGGCGAAGCTGCTTCTGGTTCCAACTCGACGCTGCTTGAAAAAACATTCGGTTCAAGCCACCGTTAGGTTGCTGGAGAACCTGTTCCGCCCGTCAGTGAGAAGAGGTGTTCCTCATCTGTGATTGCCTGATGAACCAGGAACAGGAAACGTGGTGGAACTGGTCGAATTTGCGTCTGATGGCGATCTATCAGACGGCCTGCCCAGATCCCGTCTCAGGGCTTTTCTTGTAACGTGCTGGCGCGAAACCTACCAGGAGCAATTGGGTAGCGACACTGCCACTGCGATGGTCGAATCCCTTGCGGGAGACGATCTGGGTGGCATTCTGCCTGCGACGGATGAGCGGGTGATCCTCGCGTTTCATGACGATCGGATCGTCGGAAGCTGCGTCTACGCAGCTCGCGGGGAAACTGTCTATGTCTGGGGCTGTTACATCAGCCAGGCGTTCCAGAGATCGGGGACCGGACGCAGATTGATCCAGCATGTTCAGCGTCAAGGTTCGAGCGCAAGGCGGCTTCAGGTCACGGTGCTATGCGCCAGCGCGGGTGCAGTCGCCTTTTACGGATCTTTGGGATTTGCAGTTGTGGAACGCGTAGAATACGAGCTCTTTCCTGGTTGCAGGGAGCCGGCGCAGGTCATGGAACTGGCGACTGCCTGACGGTGTGCCATGGTTCCGAAGCTTTGGCCGGAGAAGCAGAAGCGATCGCCGAACGGCAATTAGGGGCGGTCCATATTGAATGCCCGTTTCACTCGCCTTGCCGACAGTGCCCGCAAGAAGCCCTGGGAAAAAGAGAAATGAAACCTGGCGTCAGGCCTTGGGCAAAATGCGTTTGCGGGGTTTTGCCGGGGCTGACTTGCCTTTGGCGGTATTCGTGGCGGCGGCTGCCTGCTTGTCCTGGTTCGCCAGTCTTGCAGCTTTCAGCCGGGCCGTCTTGGCATCGCGGGCAGATGTCTCGGCCTCATTGATTTCACGCGCGACCCGACGGGTTGTTTCCGCCTTGCTTTCCGCAGTTTCCCGTCGTGTGCGAAGCGGGCTTTCATTATCCTTGGACGAAGTCATCTGCACGTCTCCAACCGTTCACTGGTGGTAATTGCAAAAAAGGCCGGGAGTTACCCCGGCCTTTTCCATTCATCCTGCTGCCCGGTGCCAGTACATCCGTGGTCACCGAACAGAGTTGGATGCAGAATTAGACTTCCTGAAGGTTGTCAGCAGCGGACTTGCCGGAACGGCGGTCCTGCACAACTTCAAAGCTGACCTTCTGGCCTTCGACCAGGCTGCGCATGCCTGCGCGCTCTACAGCGGAGATGTGCACGAACACGTCGGCAGCGCCATCTTCCGGCTGAATGAAGCCAAAGCCTTTGGTGGTGTTGAAGAATTTTACGGTACCTACTGGCATAACGATTTCCTTTCAATCGGTCATGGTAGTTTGCGCGCCTCACGGTATGCGGGGCGGCGCGGTTAGGTCGACGTTGATGGGAAGATCGTTCAGAACACGGAAAACCGCGCAGTCACAAAGTTCGACAAACAATATCGATGCCCGTTACCTAAGTTGAAACCGTGTCCAAAACAAGGCGCATTTCCTGTTTCTTTGAAAAGAATTTTTGCGGCGATGAAACTTAGCAATAATAATTCGTTTTGATCCGATTTCAGGATCGTTTTGGCCGATGGTCGGGCATCTCGGCTGGGTGCACCCCGTGGGGTAATAACAGAATTCCGGTTAATGGTCATGGCGTCTGGCAATGGGCGAAGGCGCAGGCGGTAATTCTGACAGGTTCGTTTTACCAGCCTTCTTTTAGGTGCTACAAAGACGCGAAGTGTTTTTCCAAAGTGAGTTCAGAGACATACATGTCCCAGGCGCTGGAAATTTCGCTCCTTGGGGAACTGCGCGTCAGGGCCATGGGGCAGGAAATTGTTCTGCCGGCCTCCAAGAAGGCACGGGCGCTTCTGGCGTTTCTGGTTGCGACGGGGCGGCCGCATCGGCGTGAGCGGTTGTGTGAGCTGTTCTGGGACCTTCCGGACGATCCGAAAGCGGCGCTGCGCTGGGCACTCAGCAAGCTGCGGCGGGCGGTCGATACGCCGGACCGGTTGCGCATCATCGCCGACCGCGAACGCGTCCAGTTCGATGCTGAAGGCATCGGTATCGACATTCTCGATATTCACGCAAGGCTTCGGAACCAGGCAGGGATGCTTGGTGTCATCGAGCTTGAGGACATGGCCACGCGGCTCGGGAACATGTTGCTGGACGGCCTGGACGGTGCCGGGGACGAGGCTTTCGATGCCTGGCTGACGGCTGAACGTGAAGACGTCCATCTGGCACAGGTGGAAGTTTACAGGCGTCTGGCGACTCACAGGGATATTGGCCCGGCTGCCAGTCGGAAGTGGCAGCGACTGTGGCTGGAAGCCGACCCGGAAGGCGCAGAGACGCACCAGCGGATGCGAAGTGATCCGTCACCGGCAGGCCTTCAGCGGGGCACATCATCCCCAGGTCTTTTGTCTGACCACGTCGTGCTTGCCGAGACGAGTTCGGCCGACCCGGCAGACAGGGTTCGCAAGGCCCGTGCCCATGCGCTCAGGGCGCAGAATATCGGATTTTGCGACGTGGCAGACGGCACCAGGATCGCCTATGCCAGCATCGGGTCCGGCCCACCTATTCTGAAGGCGGCCAATTGGCTGAACCACCTGGAGTTCGACTGGTCGAGCCCGATCTGGGGCAGAAGCTTTGCAGAGCTCTCCCGCGGCCGCACGTTGATCCGCTACGACGAGAGAGGCTGCGGTCTGTCAGATTGGGACGTGGACGATCTCGGGTTCGACGCCTTTGTCGAGGATCTTGAGGTCGTTGCCGATACCCTGGGGCTGGAGCGGTTTCCGCTGGTGGGTATTTCTCAGGGCTGTGCCGTGTCGGTTGAATACGCCGTGCGTCATCCCGAGCGCGTTTCCGGACTGATCCTGATCAGTGGGTACGCTGCCGGCTGGCGATATCTCGCCTCACCGGAAGAACAGGCCCGGCGCGAAGCGGTGATCACGCTGACGGAACTTGGCTGGGGAACGGATAATCCGGCCTACCGGCATATTTTCACGCAAACCTTCATGCCGGATGCCAGCGCGGAAACCCTGGACTGGTTCGATGATTTTCAGCGTCAGACAACCTCGCCGAAAAACGCGGCGCGGTTTCAGGAAGCCTTCGGCCGTATCGATGTCCGCCACCGTCTTGGTCAGGTAAAGGCGCCGACAATCGTTTTGCACTCCAGATACGATCAGCGCATTCCGCTGGAACTCGGCCAGGCTGTTGCGGCAGGCATCCCGGGCGCGCAATTCGTGGCGCTGGAAAGCCGAAATCACATTCTGGTCGATCAGGAACCTGCCTGGCAGGTGTGCCTTGGTGCCATCCATCGCTTTCTTGAAGAGAACGGCATCTGATTTTGGCTCTTGTCGGAAGCGCATTCCGGCGGGGCAGAACCGGGATATGATCTCCGTGCTCTGCCCGCTTTGCCGGCAAATGTCTCCCGTCAGGCGAATGGTCAGCGGCTAATGAACGGAGAGGAGCACTGCAGGCGCGAGCCTTGCCCGGACTGGAACGTGTTGTCGGAAACACGATAGGAGTTGTAGCGGCCAAAGCACCAGTCGATATGCCGTGTCACAACCGCATCACGAGCGCCAAAAGCCCATTGGTGCTGATAGCCCTTGTGGTTGCTTTTTCCATAGCCCCCGGCAAAGGCGGCAGGGGCGAAGGTCGTGGTTGCCAGGGCTGCGGCGGCAACGGCGGTGAAGATGGTTTTCCTGAACATCTGGATCTTCCTTTGGCTTGGTGAAGGCGAAATGGTGTTCGCCTGTCCCTCTTACCTAGGAGAGATCATTCGCCGGGGCCTGTGACGCGCGACACTGCCCCGACATCGGCTGTCTGATGACAGCCAGCGCGTCCCGAGTTCTGGCCAAAACGGCTCTCGTGTTCCTCACACGAAGTCCGCGACGTCCTCCAGGCCTTCCCGGTTCCGGATGATCAGCCAGCCTTCCTTGAGGTCGATCAGGTCTGCTTTCTGGAACTTGCGCAGGCACCGGTTCACTGTCTCTCGCGTATTGCCGATCATCTCTGCGATTTCCGACTGGGAGAGCGACAGTTTGGTCAGTGGCTTCTCTTCAGTGCCGGGAGCGGTCACGGTGATGCGGAGCAGCAGGCGGGCGAGACGTTCCGGCAGACCGAGAAAACCGATTTCCATCATCCGTTCGTCCGACCGGCGAACGCGCTGGCAAAGCAGTTCGATCAGCCGGATGGAAAGAGCCGGATCGCGATTGAGCACTTCAAGCAGAGACCTCCGTTCGACCACGACCAGCTTGCAGTTGGTCAAGGCGCGCACGTTTGCTGACCTCTCGCCGCCATCGAGCAGGGCAATTTCGCCGAAGATGTCGCCGGGATGCAGTTCCGACAAGGTGACATCGCGGGCGCTGGGCGTCGGCATACTGACGCGCACCGAGCCTTCCGCGATTGCCATCATGCTTTGCCCCGGCGTTCCCATGTCGAAAATGATATCGCCTGCGGTGTAGCGTTTGACATGTGCGAAAGCGGCCAGATCCTTGCGGCTCTCGTCATCCAGCGCTTCGAAAATAAAGCTCTGTCCCAGGAGCTTTTCCTTATTCAAACTCTCTTCGGTAGCCATATTCTCTCTTTCTCGTGTGATGCGAGCACCAGTACAACGGTGGTTACAACGGTTGTTGTGTCATACCATGGTGGTATCTCACGGCGATGCCTTACCTAAAATTGACAAGCCTATCGGGATTGCAATGTCAACAAGACGATTGAAATTGGCCGGAACCCTGATCGGGTTGATGCTCGCAGCTTCCTCCACGGCCATGGCGCAAAATGTGAACGGCTGCGAACGCACACAGGTCCAGGATCCACCCAGGACTGTGTTTCAGTGCGCGAACGGTCTCGTGATCGAAGCAGAAGCAGCCAGTGCTTTCAACATCGACACCGCCGCAGGCGCCACGCGCCCGGAAGACGTCGATCTCGAAACCGATGCGATGCTGATCGAGGTCGAGCCGGGCAGTGGCCCGTTCCAGGTGCGAACCCCTCACGCCATTGCCGCCGTTCGCGGCACGATCTATGCGGTCGATGTCGGACCGGAGCGCACGTCTGTCTTCGTTTTGCGCGGTCACGTGTCGGTGTCCCGGCCGGACGGTAGCGATACGGTGCTCCTCGCAGCCGGTGAAGGAGCGGACGTCGCCCCGGGTCTTCCCTTCGCACCGGCCACATGGTCAGCGGAAAGGGCCGCAGGGCTTATGTCCCGTTTCGGTCAATGAAACTGAAACTCTACGTCTGTCTCGTGGTCCTGGCGATGATCTTCGGGGCCGTCTGGGCAGGCACCCTGGCGTTGGGCCATGTTGCCGGACGGGCAAGCGTGCTTGACCGGCTGGAAACGGTGCTTCTCGATCTTCGTATCCATATCAAGGGACCGCGCGAAGCGCCGCAGGATGTGGTGATCGTGGCCATTGACGATCAGACGGTGGCCGCAGCCGGTCACTATCCGGTCGACAGGGTGTTTCTGACCGAGCTGGTTGACCGGATCCGGGACGCAGGCGCCAAGGCCCTGGCCATCGATATTCTGCTGATGGGAAAATCGAACGAGGCAGCAGACACCGGCCTTGCGACGGCGCTTGCTTCTCTGCCTACGGTGATTGCGGCCGGTGGCCAGTTCCCGCTTGAAAGGGCTGCGGCGGTACTGGTGCCGGCTCCCGAAACCGAGTTGCGCCCGTTTGAAGCCTTCGCGGAAGCAGCCAGCGTCGGCCTCGTCAATGTCTCGACCGATGCCGGCGGCACACCGCGCCATATCCCTCTCATTTTCAAGACCGACCAGGGACTGGCTCCCTCGTTTGGCATGCTGGCTGTTGCCGGGTTCCTGGGTGCACCTCCATCGGTGACCGCAGAAGGTATCCGGATTTCCGGGCGAGTGCAGTCGTTGGATCTGCAGTGGCAGCAACCGCTGAACTATTATGGCAAGGGCGGCACCATCAGAACCGTCAGCGCGCAATCGCTTCTTCAGGACGCCGCAGCCGCCAAGGCAGCTCTTGGCGGTCGTCTGGTGCTTCTTGGTGTCACCGCTTCGGCTGTCGGCGACCGGTTTTCGTCTCCGTTCGACCCTATCCTGCCTGGGGTGGAAGTCCTGTCGACGGGGATTGCCAACCTGCTGGACGGATCGGTTCTGCTACGCGACAGCCGGGTCCGCAGTTTCGATGCACTCGCTGCCGTTTCCATTACGCTACTGGGCATGGCCGTTGTGGTGTTTCTGCCGCTGGCCAGCGCAACCATCGTTTATCTGCTGCTTTTGCTGGGCTGGCTGACCGTCGTCGTCATCTGCTTCAACCAGGGCATCTGGCTCAACGCGGCATTGCCGATTGCGGCAAGCGTGCCGCCTGTTGTCTCGCTTGCTGTGCTGAGGGAAGGTTTCGAGTGGTTCCGGGTACGCCGGCTGGTGGCGGCCCGTGAGGCTCTCAGCCGGTTTCAGGCGCCGGATCTTGCCCGGCGTATTGCCGATGATCCCGGCTTTCTGCTGGTCCCGCGGGAGCAGCCGGTTGCGATCCTGTTCATTGATCTGGCCGGATACACCGCCCTTTCGGAAAAACTGGGTCCTGCGCGAACCCGGGATGTTCTGAAGGCCTTTCATACGCTGGTCGTCAATGAGGCCGCGCGCAACAAGGGGCTGGTACTGGATTTCATGGGAGACGGGGCGATGATCGGATTCGGCATTCCGGACGCCGGACCAAAGGATGCTGCTGACGCCTGTCGCTGTGCCTTTGATCTCGTCGTTGCCGTGCGTGGCTGGATCCTTGCCTCCGGGCTCGACGCCGAAATTCGCGACGTACGCCTTGGCGGCCATTTCGGACCGGTGGTGCTGTCGCGTCTGGGGCATGAGAACCAGCAGCAGATCGCGGCAACCGGCGACTGCGTGAATGTGGCCAGCAGGCTGATGGAAGTCGGCAAGTCACGTGGCGCTTCGATCGTCCTTTCCACCGCCCTGACGAAAGCCGCCGAGGCAGGTGGTGAGATGTTGGGAATGCCGCCACGCAGGGAAGCCGTCGCAATCAGGGGGCGCGTGCAGGAGCTCGAAGTTGCGCTCTGGACAGCGGACGAAGCCATGCCGGAGCGGCGCGCGCTTTCTGCGACAAATTGAATGTGCGGTAGGCGATCCCGGGTTGGCCGAAAAGCGGACGGGCGGAAGCTTTCTGCCTCCGCCCGTTTGCTCCACCGGCCATCTGCTTGAGGGTTGCTCCTGCCAGTGGTGTGTCCGTTTCTGCGGACAAGATGTAAGTAGCCCGACTGAGCCCCGGAGACATGTGACGGCCCTCACAGGCAAACGGTCTTCAGACAAAGATCGTGACTTGCGATACCTCGCACGTGGCTCCGGCCTTTCGAGGTTCGTTTGCAGGAAAAATCGTCCCAAGCAATCTCTTCAATTTTGTCAGGCTATGGCCTACCGTGTGCTCCAGCGCGCAGGAACCTTTGAGTCGCCTGCGGCCGGATCTTTCCAACCGCATTTGAGACGAGACCCTTCATGGCACAGCTGCCGAATTCCCTTGAAGCCCGCGACACGGCATTCCAGCTCCATTCCTACGCCGACGCCCGCCGTCAGGAAGAGACAGGCGCATTGGTGATCGAGAAGGGCGAGGGCATCTATGTGGAGGATATCAACGGCAAGCGTTACATCGAAGGCATGGCCGGTCTCTGGAGCGTTGCTGTCGGCTTCGGTGAAAAGCGCCTGGTCGATGCGGCCGCCCGGCAAATGGAGAAGCTGCCCTACTACCACACATTCACCTACAAGAGCCATGGACCGTCGATCGAGCTGGCGGAAAAGCTGGTCGAGATGGCACCCGTGCCGATGTCGAAGGCCTATTTCACCAACTCCGGGTCTGAGGCCAACGACACGGCAATCAAGCTGATCTGGTACCGGTCGAATGCGCTTGGCCAGCCGGAGCGCAAGAAGATCATTTCGCGCGTGCGCGGCTACCACGGTGTCACCATCGCCTCGGCCAGTCTCACGGGCCTGCCCAACAACCACCGCTCGTTCGACCTGCCGCTGCCGCAGATCCTGCACACCACCTGCCCGCACTACCGGACCATGAAAAAGGACGGTGAAAGCGAGGCGGATTTCGCCAAGCGCTGTGCGCAGGACCTGGAAGAGCTGATCCTGGCCGAAGGCCCGGAAACGATCGCGGCCTTCTTTGCCGAGCCGGTGATGGGCGCCGGCGGCGTGGTCGTGCCGCCGGACGGATACTGGGAAGCAGTTCAGCCGGTTCTGAAGAAATATGACATTCTCTTCGTCGCCGATGAGGTGATCTGCGGATTTGGCCGGACCGGCAACATGTTCGGCACGGAAACCTACAATCTGCAGCCGGACATGATGACGCTCTCCAAGGCTTTGTCGTCGTCCTACCAGCCGATTTCCGCGCTGCTGATCAACGACACGGTCTATCAGCCGATCGCGGACGAAAGCCACAAGATCGGCGTGCTTGGTCATGGTTACACCGGCAGCGGGCACCCGGTTGCAGCAGCTGTTGCGCTTGAAAACCTGAAGATCATCGAGGAGCGCGATCTGGTTGGCCATGTCAGAGCCATCGCACCGACCTTCCAGAAACGACTTGCCGGCCTTGCGGAAAATCCGTTGGTAATCGAGACGCGCGGCATCGGGCTGATCGGTGCCGCGGAACTGTCGCATGAGGCGCTTGCGGCAACGCCCGGTGCGCTCGGCGCGAAAACCAATGCAATGTTCCATGAAAAGGGCCTGATTTCGCGCAACATGCTGGACGCAATGGCCTTCTGTCCGCCGCTGATCATTACCGAAGCCCAGGTGAACGAGTTGTTCGACATCGCAGAAGCCGGTCTCAAGGCAGTTCAGGAAAGCCTGTGAGCGATCTCTACTCCATCCTTGGAACAATCTCGGGCACCTCGGCCGACGGTATCGATCTGGCGTGGATCGAAACCGACGGCCGGACGGTTGCCCGGTTCGGCCCTGCGGAAACGGCGAGCTACCGGCCAGAGACAAAGCGCCGGGTGCTGGAAGCTGCTGCGCGCAAGGGAACCGGACGCGACGACTGGCCGGAAATCGCCGCTGCGGTAACGCGCGACCATGCCGAGGCGATCCTGGGGTTTCTGGCAACGCACGGTCTTGCGCCGGATGCCGTGGTTTTTCACGGCCAAACGGTCTGGCACGATCCGGCCAAGGGCGAAACGGTTCAGCTGGGTGATCCGCAGTCTCTTGCAACGGATCTCAATGTTCCGGTGATCGGCGACGTTCGCCTGGCAGATATGGTGGCAGGCGGGCAGGGAGCCCCTTTGGTGCCTGTCTATCATCAGGCGCTCGCCAAGACACTGGTTGGCGAAGACAAGGAGCCCTTGTGTTTCCTCAATATCGGTGGGGTTTCCAATCTTACCTATATTGAAGGCGACAAGCTGCTGGCGTTCGATATCGGACCGGGCAATGCCTTCCTGGACGACTGGGTCCGCAAGCACGGTGCCGGCGACTATGACGCGGGCGGGGCGATAGCGGCAAAGGGCACGGTCGATGAAGGTCGTCTTCAGGCAGCGCTCACCCATCCGTTCCTGACCGAGCCGGGTCCGAAGTCCCTCGACCGCTACAGTTTCTCCGGCGAATTTGCTGAAGGTCTTGGCCTGGAGGATGGCGCTGCCACCTTGCTCGCTTTCACGGCAGCCGCCATTGCCAGCGCGGAAAAGCTTTTGCCGCGCGTTCCTCGGCTTTGGCTGGTCTGCGGCGGCGGTCGGCACAATCCGGTTCTGATGAAAGCCTTGGCGAAGCTTCTTGCGGGAGATGTCGTGTCGGCGGACGACTACCGGATCGACGGCGATGCCCTGGAAGCCCAGGCAATGGCTTTCCTGGGCGCGCGTTTGAAGGCCGGTCTGCCTACCACCTTTCCAGGCACGACTGGTGTCAGCAAGCCGGTTGTCGGCGGCAAACTGTTTACGCCCGGCACCTGAGCGTGCGTGGACAGGTGCTTCTCCCGGTAATCGCAAAAACGCTTCTCTTCCGGAAGTCAGTGGTTCGGAAGGTCAAGCGACGCGAAAGCTGCAATTGCTTGCGCGAACCCCAGCTTGCCGCTAACCAGACATCATGAACGGATCTGAAATCTACCACCGGCTGATCGGCCTCATTGAAGAGCGGGTCTTGAAACCCGGCGACCGATTGCGCGAGGCAGACCTGGCGGAAGAATTCGGCGTCTCCAGAACGCCGATCCGCGAAGGCCTGAAACGGCTTGAGGCCCAGGGCCTCGCCGTGCACGAGCCCAACCGTGGCATGGTGGTGCCGACCCTTGATCATGGCCAGATCAACGAAGTCTACTTCATGCGGGAAGTTCTGGAAGGAACGGCCGCCGGACTTGCCGCCAAGCATGCGTCAAAGCCGGAAGTGGAGATCCTGCAGGATCTGGTCAGCGCCGATCGCAAGCGCATTGCCGACAAGGACAGCCTGGTGCGCTCGAACCGGGAGTTTCACCGTCGCCTGTGCCTGGCCTCGCACAATCGCTATCTGGTCGACCAGATCGACCACCTGCGCCTGTCGCTCATCCTGATGGCGGGCACGACGCTGGATACGCCGGAAAGGCGCGAAACGGCGGTCGAGGAACATGCCGCAATCGTTGACGCTATTTCACGGGGCGACTGTGCCGCAGCAGAAGCCGCTGCCCGGCTTCACATTGCGCATGCGCACAAGACCCGGCTGCAGCAGATCTGATCAGCCGGTCAGCAGACCGTTTGCCGAGCGCGTTAACAACATCAGTGCCGCGACAACCAGAACGGTGAATGTGAGAGCCATGCCTGCAATCCGGAACCTGAGCGGCTCCGGTTCCTGGCTGACGCTGTAGGCGTGCAGGGCCCTGCCGGTGAAAAGACCCACCCCAAGAGCCCAGAGCAGCCAGGGTGTGGCGCCCGTCAGCTCCAGAAGCAGCATGAGTATCAGCCCCAGCGGGGTGTATTCTGCAAAGTTGCCGTGGGCGCGCATGCGTCTTTGCAAACCGCCATGGCCGCCATCGCCGAGGCCGATGCGTTCGCTCTTGCGCACGCCGATCACCCGAACACTCAGGAAAATGTAAAGCAGCGTCAGCAGGCCCGCGAAAAGCGGGGTGATGTAAAGCGCCATGTCGGCCCCTTGAAAGAGAGAGCCGGCGGCGCAGGTTCTGGCCGCCGGGGATGATCAGCTTACGACGGGCGGGAAAAGGCGGATCAGCATTCCACGATATTGACGGCCAGCCCGCCCTTCGAGGTTTCCTTGTACTGCTCCATCATGTCCATTCCGGTCTGGCGCATGGTCTCGATGCAGCCGTCCAGCGGCACGAAATGCGAACCGTCGCCACGAAGCGCCAGAGAGGCAGCAGTAACAGCCTTGACCGCACCAAGAGCATTACGCTCGATGCAAGGGACCTGCACCAGGCCTGCAATCGGATCGCAGGTCATGCCGAGATGGTGTTCCAGGGCGATTTCCGCCGCATTCTCGATCTGCTCGTTGGTGCCGCCAAGCGCTGCGCACAAACCGGCAGCCGCCATGGCAGAGGCCGAGCCGACTTCGCCCTGACAGCCAACTTCGGCACCTGAGATCGAGGCGTTTGCCTTGATGATGCCGCCGACGGCTGCGGCCGTCAGCAGGAATGTCCTGATGCCGGCCTGGTCCGCGCCGGGGCAGTGATCGAGGTAATAGCGGGTCACGGCCGGAATGACCCCGGCAGCACCATTGGTCGGGGCCGTCACGACACGGCCTCCGGCAGCGTTTTCCTCGTTGACGGCCATGGCGTAAACGCCGAGCCAGTCGACCACGTTGTGCTCGAAAGGCGGGTTCGTGCGGCCTTCGCGAATGAGCTTTTGGTAGATATCTGCGGCGCGGCGTTTCACTTTCAGGCCGCCGGGCAGAATGCCGGTCTGGGAAATGCCGCGGTTGATGCACGAATCCATGGCCGACCAAAGACGGTCGATGCCTTCTTCCACTTCAGCCTGAGGCTTGTCGCTGCATTCGTTGCGCAGCTTCATCTCGGCAATGGAAAGCTCGGCTTCCCGGCCCATCTCCAGCATCTGTTTGGCGTTGGCAAAGGGAAATGGCACATCCTGCTTGGCAAGCTCGTTGACCGGTTCGTTGCTGGTCTTGCGCAATTCGGATTCGCTGACCACGAAACCGCCGCCGATGGAATAATAGACAAAGGTGTCGATGACGGCGCCGGCAGCATCCAGCAGATGGAAGGTCATGCCATTGGCGTGCAGCGCCAGTGGAGGGCCATAGTCGAAGATGACATCCCGGGACGGTTCGAAATGCAGCTCCGGCAGGCCTTCTATTTTCAGCGTCTTGGTCTGCTCCAGCTCTTCCAGCATCGGGTCGACCTTGTCCGGATCGATGGAATCGGGCCTGGCTCCCAGCAGGCCGAGACACACGGCCTTGTCCGTGGCGTGGCCCTTGCCGGTGAAGGCAAGTGAGCCATGCAGGGTGACGGTCAGCCGTGTCGCACGGTTTTCCGCGCCGGACAGGCCCCGCACCCGGTCAAGGTAACGGTGAACGGCAACCATCGGGCCAACCGTATGAGAACTGGACGGCCCGATGCCGATTTTGAAAATGTCGAAGACGCTGATGAACATCTCTTGAACCGCATATGTCAGATGCACCGGCCCTGCCGGCGCTTTGAGGTCACGCTAACAGATAGCGCCCGGATGTCCTCCATTCAAACGGGCATTTTTGTGTTATTTGCGACATGCGGCTGAAACAGACGTTTTCCCGTGCGGGTTGGAACCGGATCAAACGGTTCGCGGAAACAGTTGTTTGCGAAATGCCCCTTTGATAGCGTGCCGCTTCCTTTCAAATGCAACTATCCGACACAAGAGCTACTCATGACCTCGCAGCACCCGGCCGACACGGCAGATGTTCTGGCTTCCAAAAAACAGGCGTTTCAGATCCCGGACGGGGTCATCTATCTGGATGGCAATTCGCTTGGTGTGCTGCCGAAACACGTGCCCGCCCGCATTGCGCAGGTAATCAACGAGGAATGGGGCAACAGCCTGATCCGGGCCTGGAACACCCACAGCTGGATCGACCTTCCAGCCCGCACAGGTGACCGCATCGGCAAGTTGATCGGCGCACCGGCCGGGACGGTCGTCGCCTGCGACAGCACTTCTGTCAATGTGTTCAAGGTCCTTTCCGCAGCCCTGGCGCTGCGGCCGGAGCGCAAGGTCATTCTTTCCGACAACGGCAATTTCCCGACCGATCTTTATGTCGCCTCCGGCCTGAAGCAATTGCTCGACAAGGGACATGAACTGAAGGTTGTCGATCCGGAAGCGGTGAAGGACGCCATTGATGAAGACGTGGCGGTGGTGATGCTGACGCAGGTCGACTACCGCACCGGCCGGGTTCATGACATGGCGGATATCACCCGCGCGGCCCATGAAGCAGGTGCCCTGGCGATGTGGGACCTTGCCCACTCTGCCGGTGCGATCCCGGTCGATCTTCACGGGGCTGGAGCGGATTTTGCCGTTGGTTGCGGATACAAGTATCTGAATGGAGGCCCGGGTGCTCCGGCATTTCTGTATGTCGCCCCCGAGCACCAGGACAAGGTCACCTCGCCGCTGACCGGCTGGATGGGGCATGAGGCCCCCTTCGCGTTCGATCTCGACTACAGGCCGGTTTCCGGCATCAGCCGGATGACGGTCGGCACGCCCGCCATTCTTGCGCTTTCGAGCCTTCATGCGGCCCTTGATGTCTTCGAGGATGTCGACATGGCGGACATCCGCCGCAAGTCCGTTTCACTCAGCGAGTTGTTCATCGCTGAAGTCGAGGCCAAGTGCCCGCAACTGGAACTGGCCAGCCCGCGGGATCCGAATGCCCGGGGCAGCCAGGTCTCGTTCCGTTTCAAGGAAGGTTACGCCGTCATGCAGGCGCTGATCGACCGCGGCGTGATCGGTGATTTCCGGGCACCCGACGTGATGCGCTTCGGCTTCACGCCGCTGTACCTGTCGCATCAGGACATTGTCGATGCGGTTGAGATCCTGAAGGATATTCTGGATACGGAAAGCTGGAACCGGCCGGAGTTCAAGACCCGCGCAAAGGTCACATAGCCGCGACGCGAACCTGAGCCTGCAGCATGTCGATAAATTGCTGTTCGGGCACCGGTTTGGAATAGAGGAAGCCCTGGAAACGGTTGCAGCCGTTTTCAGACAGCCAGGCCCGCTGTTCAACGGTTTCCACCCCTTCGGCGACAACGCTGGCATCAAGCGCTGATGCCAGCGACAGGATCAGCTTCACGATGGCGCCGCCGGTGGCAATGTCGTTCATGAACATCCGGTCGATCTTGATACCGTCGATCGGATAGTTGTGCAGATAGGCCAGGTTGGAATAGCCGGTGCCGAAATCGTCGATAACGATCCGGTAGCCGGCGGCTTTCAGCTTCGTCAGGGATTCGTAGGCATGCGGAATATCGCCAAGCAGAACGCTTTCGGTGATTTCCAGCGAGATGTCGTTCGCATTGCAGCCGGTTTCCTTCGGCAGGCTCTGCATGCGTGCAACAAAGGTGGGGTCCGAAAGCTGCTTGGGTGAGACGTTCATCGACAGCGGTACGGAAACGTTCAGCAACTTGAGCCCGGACTGCATGTAGGCAACATTCCGGCTGACCCAGGTGCCGATCTCGTTGATGAGGCCCGTTTCCTCGGCAACCGGCACGAAGTCATCGGGACTGACCAGGCCTTTTTCGGGGTGCTGCCAGCGCAACAGGGCCTCGGCGCCGACAACACGTTGGGTGCGGGTGCAGGCAATCGGCTGGTAATACAGCAGGAATTCATTCTCGCGGATTGCCCGTTCGAGATCCTTCTTCAGGGACATGTGCTTGTCCCGGAGTTTGCGCATGAATTCCTTGTAGCGGACGCATTTGTTCTTCCGCTCCGACTTGGCCTGGTAAAGCGCAAGGTCCGCATGACGCATGAGCTGGTCGATGTCCGTACCGTCGGCCGGATAATGGGCATAACCGATGCTCAGCCCGACATGACGAGGCTTGCCCTCAATCAGATGCGGGCTGGTAAAGGCCTGCAGCAGCGCCTGTCCGAACCAGTCCGGTCGCGGGCTTTCGGGCGAGGACAGGTGGCAGATCAGAAATTCGTCGCCGCCAAGACGCGCGACAATGTCGTTGTTTCCGGCCAGATCTTTCAGTTTGGATGCAACAAGCTGCAGAAGATGGTCGCCTGCAGCATGGCCAAGCGTGTCGTTGACCATCTTGAAGTCGTCCAGATCCACGAGATAAAGCGTTGCGATCAGGTTGTTGTCCTTCGCAGTCTGCCTCACATGCGACAGGCGTTCCTTCAGATAGGTCCGGTTCGAGAGCCCTGTCAGCGCATCATGGCTCGCAAGATACTGGGCGCGTTCCTTGGTCTGGTGAAGCTCCGTGACATCGATCTCGCTCAGCAGAAAGGCAGGCTTTCCTGTTACGGCGTCATGGCAGCGGCGGATGGTGATTTCGTGCCAGCGCAGGCCGTCGCTCGTCCGGACCTCCGCCACGAACTTGGTCGTGGCTTTTTCCGTGAGGACGCCCATCACGTTCTTGGCGAGCACCTGATCGATGAAATGATCCCACAAGGTGCACGCAAGATCGGTGCAGGCTGCCCTCGCGGCCGTGTTGCGGTAAAGAGGTTGCCCGTCTTCGGAGAACAGCGAGATCATCACCGTGGTGTGCATCAGCGCTTCGGCGCTTCGAAGCGTTTCCGGCTGTTGCTCGTGATGCGGACGGCCTTCGCACAGCAGCGCCATACGACCGTCATTCAGCCGGATGCCGCTCATGACAACCTGCAGGACCTGAGCCTTGCCATTCGGATAGAGTGTCCAGATCTCCGAAAAGCTCACGTCATGCTTGGTGAAATCCTGCTGGTACTGCCGCAGGCGCTGTTCCACCGAATGGGACATGTCCGAGCCCATGTCGCGTGCCCGCAGCTCTTCCAGCGATTCGGCATCGGTAATCTCAAGCGCCTTGCGATTGGCCCACACAATACATTTTTCGTCGAAATCGAAAATCCAGATACCGGTGTCGAGACGATCGTAAATCGAAAAGATCAGCTCCTGATCCACCCTGCCGTCATCGAGTGTAAAAGGCAGGGACGCTTTCCTTTTTTCGGTTGCCCGCTGCGTCTGGGAAAGATCGGACATGTGTGACAGGGTCGTTCTCCGGGATGAACGCATTCGAAATCAAAAATCATGACGGACGAAGCCGCCAGTTCGTGTCTGGCAACGCAAATTTGCAACTTTGCAGAAGTGTAAGGAACGTGAATATATCATTCAATTTAAAATCGGGAAAACCGCTGACAAACTTAACGAGATCTGGTGATACTTTCAGTTTCTGAATTTAGAATAGAGCCGTTAGATAAAACTTGCATCAAACGCCAACAGATTGTTGTGCGACACCTTGGATGCCGGATTTGAGCTTTCCCCGATTGCAAAAGGCCGTATCGCGCTGGTTTTGCGCCAACTGACTGCCTGTCGCCGGCGTGTCCGCTCAGCTTTACAACACTTGCCAGCCATGGTTGTTTCAAACTGTCTGAAACGCGGCAATTGCCCTTCAGCAGGATATTTCAAGATGACGGATCTGTTCGACATCACGCCGCCCGTTCGACCAGGTATAGCGGTCTATCCCGGCGACGCGCCTTATCGCAGCTCCTGGACGGCGACGATCTCAGAGGACTGCCCGGTGAATGTCGGCGAGTTTTCCATGTCGAGCCATTGCGGAGCCCATGCCGATGCACCCCTGCACTACGACCCGGACGGTCTGACGATCGATCAGCTTGATCTGCATGATTTCGTCGGACCGGCCCGGCTGATCGATGCACGCGGTACCGGTCCGCTTTGCCAGCCCGAAGAGCTGGAAGCGTTCCTTGAAGGCTGCCCGCCCCGAGTGCTTGTGCGGCTTGCCGAAGAACGAGACGTTACGGTCTGGCCGGCAGGCTACAGGGCTCTGGCACCGGAAACCATGAGCCTGCTGGCGGACGCCGGTGTCAAGTTGATCGGCGTGGATGTACCCTCCGTCGACCCGGATCCTTCCGAAACCCTGCCCAGTCACGGGATCGCCCGTTCCCGTGACATGCTGATTCTGGAAAATCTTGCTCTTTCTGCGGTGGAACCCGGTGATTATGAGTTGATTGCGCTGCCAATGAAGTTAGAAGGGCTGGACGCCGCGCCGGTTCGGGCCATTTTGCGCCCGCTCCGCTAATTCCGGGAAACGGGAAAGCGCGGCCGGAATAAGAAAAAGACTGACCGTTGGGAGCGGCAAGGAGCGTGAATGCTGGAGCTTGATCAGCTCGTTATGGATTTCAGCGGATTCCGGGCGGTGAATGGCTGCTCGTTCCGCGTCGAGGAAGGCAGTATCACCGGATTGATCGGCCCGAACGGGGCTGGCAAGACGACGCTTTTCAACCTGATCGCAGGGGCACTGCAACCGACAAGCGGACGCATCCGGTTTCTGGGCGAGGACGTCACCAGCCTGGCCAGCCATGAGCTGTTTCACAAGGGACTGGTGCGGACATTCCAGATCCCGCATGAATTTCACAAGCTGACGGCGCTGGAAAACCTGATGATGGTGCCGCCGTCTCAGCCGGGCGAAAGCCTGTTTTCCAATTGGCTCGCCTGGGGGCGGGTGAAGGCTGCCGAGGCCGAGGTCGAGAAAAAGGCCTATGAGACCCTGGCGTTCCTGGAGCTGACCCACGTGGCGCACGAGCCGGCCGGCAACCTTTCCGGTGGCCAGAAGAAGCTTCTGGAACTGGGCCGCACCATGATGACCGATGCCAGACTTGTGCTGCTCGACGAACCGGCGGCAGGCGTCAATCGCACCCTGCTTCGCAAGCTCGAGACCAAGATCGAGATCCTGAACAAGGAGCGCGGCTACACGTTCATCCTGATCGAGCATGACATGGAAATGATCGAGAAACTCTGCGATCCCGTTGTGTGCATGGCCGAGGGCAGGGTGTTGATCCAGGGCGATTTCCAGACCGTGCGGTCCAATCCTCAGGTGCTGGAAGCCTATTTGGGCGAAACCACGGGAGATGCCGCATGACAGCGCTTCTTTCCATGGACGGCATCACCGGAGGCTATGGTGACGCCGACATCCTTCAGGACGTCTCCATGCATGTGAATGCGGACGAGATCGTCGTCATCGTCGGCCCGAATGGTGCCGGCAAGTCCACAGCCATGAAATCCGTTTTCGGTCTCCTGACCATCCGCGGCGGTCGCATGCTGTTCGACGGCGACGACATCACCAGTTGGGCTCCCAACCGCATCGTCCAGCGCGGCATCTGCTATGTCCCGCAGGTCGACAACATTTTCCGCGAGATGTCGATCCACGAGAACCTGGAGATGGGCGGCTTCCTGAAGAAGGGTGACCTCAGCGCTGCCTATGACCGGGTCTACACCCTGTTCCCGGACCTGAAGGAACGCCGCAAGACGCTTGCAGGGTCCCTGTCGGGCGGGCAGCGGCAGATGGTGGCGATGGGCCGGGCGCTGATGCTCGATCCGAAGCTTCTGCTTCTCGACGAACCGACCGCCGGGCTTTCGCCCAAATACATGGAACAGATCTTCCAGATCTGCCGGGACGTGCGCGACACCGGTGTCGCCATTCTCCTGGTGGAGCAGCACGCCAAGCAGGCGCTTGCCTTTGCCGACCGGGGCTATGTCCTGGCCGCCGGCAAGAACCGCCACGAAGGCAGCGGTGCCGACCTCTTGGCCGACCGTGAAGTCGCTGAAATGTTCCTGGGGGGCTGAGCGGTATGGATTTTCTTGAGCTCATCAATTTCTACGTCATTCCGGGCATCGTGCTCGGCTCGATCTATGCACTTGGCGCCGTTGGCATCACGCTGATCTTCGCCATCCTGCGCTACGCGCATCTGGCGCATGGTGATCTGGCGACGCTTGGTGCCTTCATTGCGCTGGCGGTTGTCACCGGTCTTGGCGTCTCGCCACTGCTGGCCCTGCCGATCGCCATCATCGCGACCGCCGCCGTTGCCGTCGGCATCGACAAGGTGTTCTATGAACATCTGCGCGAGCGGCCGAAGATCGTCACCGTGATGGCCTCGCTCGGCATAGCGCTTATGATCCGCGCCGTGGTGCAGGTGGTCTGGGGTGTCGATACGGAAACCTATTCCCGCGGCATCGTCCGTCCGGAAAATTATTTCGGCCTGCGCATCCGTGACCGCGAAATCCTGACGGTCATTGCCATGTTAGCGCTTGTCGGCGGACTGCAGCTGTTCCTGACCCGCTCCAAGTGGGGCAAGGCCATGCGCGCCATGTCGGACAACCCCAATCTGGCTTTGCTCTCTGGCATCGACAACAAGAAGGTCGTGATGCTGACCTGGGTGATCGCAGGTGGTCTGTGTGCCGCTTCCGGTGTCTTCCTCGGCCTCAACACGGAACTGAAGTCGCTGATGGGCTGGCAGATGCTGCTGCCGATGTTCGCTGCCGCCATCCTGGGTGGGGTCGGCCGGATCGAGGGGGCCGTGCTTGGCGGGTTGATCGTCGGCATTGCCGAGGAGTTGTCGGTTCTGGTGATCCCGAGCGAATACAAGGCCGCAATGGCCTTCGCCATCCTGTTGGTCATGCTGCTTGTGCGCCCGACCGGGCTGCTCAAGGGCAAAGTGCTATAAGGGGAGGGAGAGAAAATGGAATATCTCGGTCTTCTCAACTACGCCCTCTTCATGGCGATCTTCATTGGCATCTACGCACTGCTGGCGCTGGGGCTCAACATTCAGTGGGGCTTTGCCGGTCTGTTCAACGCCGGCATTGCCGGGTTCTTCGCAGTTGGCGCCTATACCTCCGCGATCCTGACGACAGAACATGCCGACGGCCGTATCGGCGGCTTTGACATGCCGTTCTTCGTCGGCTGGATCGGGGCAATGCTTGCCGCAGCTCTGGTGGCCTGGCCTATCGGCAAGATCTGTCTGCGGTTCCGCTCCGACTATCTGGCGATTGCCTCCATCGGGATTGCGGAAATCATTCGCCTTGTGGTCAAGTCCGAACCGGTGCTGACCAATGGTGCCCGCGGCATTTCCGGTATTCCGCGCCCGGCGGCGGAGTTTCCGTCACTGGCGCAGGAAAGCGCCTACATGGCGTCTCAGGCTGCCTATCTTGCCATTGTCATTGTCGTTCTGATTGCGGCTTACCTGCTGGTCGAGAGGCAGTTCAACGCGCCCTGGGGTCGCATGATGCGCGCCATCCGCGACAATGAAGGCGCCGCCAAGGCCATGGGCAAGGATGTCGAGTTCCGCCGCCTGCAGGCCTTCATTTTCGGCTCGGCCCTGATGGGGTTGGGCGGCGCGCTGTTCGCGCATTTCAACCGCTCGATCACCCCGGAAGCCATCGACCCGATGGTCGCGACCTTCCTGGTCTGGATCATGCTGATCCTTGGAGGCTCCGGCAACAACCGCGGCGCCATTCTGGGAGCTGCGGTGGTCTGGATCATCTGGTCGATGTCGGAAATTGCAACTGACCGCCTGCCGACGGAATATGCGATCCAGGCCAAATATATTCGCCTGTTCCTGATCGGCCTGATGCTGCAGCTGGTGCTGCGCTTCCGGCCGGAAGGCCTGCTGCCGGAACCGTTGAGAGGCGACCGGCGTGCAACAAGATCCGGTGCGGATCACACTTAGGTCCGTTCCTCAGGCTAGCTTCCCGGTATCGGGAGGCGGAGCCTCGAAAATCCAAAGTCCCGGCGAAGACCGGAATAATGAGGAGGTACTTTGATGAAAACCAAGATTCTCGCGCTTGCAGCCGGTCTGATGACCGCAACCGCGCTGGCATCCGTGCCGGCAAAGGCCGATGTCAAGATCGGCTTGCTCGGTGGCATCTCCGGCCCGATCGCAGCCATGGCTCCGGCCATGATCGACGCCGCGCAGCTGGCCTTTCAGCAGGTCAACGAGCAGGGCGGTATCGGCGACGGCGAAAAGCTGGTCGGTGTTGTCGGCGACAGCGCCTGCAATCCGCAGAACGGCACTGACGCCGCAACCAAGGCCGTGAACATCGAAGGCGTCATCGGCGTCGTCGGTCCGCATTGCTCGGGTGCGGTTCTGGCTGCAGCCGGTTCCGTCACCATTCCGGCTGGTATCACCATGATCACGCCGTCCGGCACCTCGCCGGAAATCTCCACCCTCGACGACAAGGGCACCGTGTTCCGCACCGTGCCGTCCGACGACTATCAGGGCCGTGCACTGGCACGTACCCTGAAGGAGCAGGGTTACGAGAAGGTCGCCGTCGCTTACCTCAACAACGACTACGGCACCGGTCTTGCCAATGCGTTCAAGGCGGAATTCGTCGATGAACTCAGCGGTGAAATCACCCAGTTCGCAGCGCATGAGGAAGGCAAGGCCTCCTACCGTTCCAACCTTGCCGAACTCGCCAAGGGCGGCGCGGACACGCTGGTGATCTTCGACTACGGCGACGGCACCGGCCTCACCATCCTGCGTCAGGCTCTCGAAAACGGCTTCTTCGACAAGTTCGTCGGCGGCGACGGCATGAAGTCCGAAGCAGTCATCAACGAGCTGGGTGCCGAAAACCTGGCCACCTTTGTTTCGTCCTCGCCGGTTGGCGAACAGTCCGAATCCCTCGACATCTTCAACGAAGCCTTCAAGGGCATCGGCGGCGATCCGGATGCGATCTTTGCCACCACGTCCTACGACGCGGCGTTCCTGCTGGCACTGGCGGTCGAAAAGGCCGGCGGCAAGAAGGAAGACGTTGCAGCGGCAATGGCCGAAGTCTCCAACGGCGAAGGTGAAGCAATCCGTCCGGGCGAGTGGAAGAAGGCCAAGGAACTGATCGCAGCCGGCACGGCCATCGATTACAAGGGCGCTGCCGGCGACCACAACTTCGATGAAAAGGGCGACGTTCCGGGCACCTACGCCCTTTGGGAAGTCGGTGCGAATGGCTTCGAAGTCCTGACCGAAATGAAATAAGCGACTTCGCAAGAAGCGTTATTAAGAGACCGGCGACCTGAAAGGGCCGCCGGTTTTTCTGTTTCGATCGCTTCGGTTCCCCGTCATTCCGGACAAGTGAGGCAAAGCCGAACGCAGATCCGGAAACCAGACTTATTTCGCGCGCACGCGCGGCTGCTTCCTTTTCTGTCAAACAAGTGTTCGCTCATGTTCACGCTTACGCACTGGGTTCCGGATCGGCGCGCAGCATTGGCTGCGCTTGTCCGGAAAGACAGAGGGGCAGAGAAAACAAGCTCACATCTCCCTTACCCCCTCCCGAAATTCCCGCTATACACCCCGCCATGCGTGATCTGGATGTTCTTGTGCTTGGTGGCGGTGCCGCGGGGCTGATGTGTGCGATTGAGGCGGCAAAGCGCGGGCGCAAGGTGCTCGTGATCGACCATGCCAGAAACCCGGCGGAGAAAATTCGCATTTCCGGTGGGGGGCGCTGCAACTTCACGAATATTCATTGTTCGCCGGCTAATTTTCTCTCGCAGAACCCGAGGTTCCGCGTGTCGGCGCTGAAGCGCTATACCCAGCAGGACTTCCTGAAACTGGTCGAAAAGCACCGCATTTCTTGGCACGAGAAGACACTCGGCCAGCTCTTTTGCGACAACAGCGCCAAGGACATCATCCGGATGCTGCTGTCCGAGCTGGAAGCGGCCGGCGGCACGTTGCAGCTGGAAACGGACATCAAGGCGATTGAAAAACCCGACGACCGGTTTTCCGTGTCAACGTCAAAGGGGCCGTTGCGGGCGGTATCGCTTGTTGTGGCGACAGGCGGGCCTTCGATCCCCAAGATGGGCGCGACCGGCTTCGGCTATGATCTGGCCAAGCGCTTCGGCCACAACGTGATTGCCCCGCGCGCGGCGCTGGTGCCGCTGACCTTTTCCGATACCAACAAGGAACTGTGCGGCCGGCTTGCCGGTGTCTCGGTGGATGCGATCGTTTCGTTCCAGAAGACGTCGTTTCGCGAAGGCCTGCTCTTCACGCATAGGGGTCTGTCCGGTCCGTCGGTGCTGCAGATTTCGTCCTACTGGCAGGAAGGCAAGCCCATCTCGGTGAACCTGTCTCCCGAGGCCGACGTCTTCGAAGCCCTGCGGCAAGCCCGCCAGGACAACCCGAAACAGGACCTGAAGACCGCGCTGGGGGGACTGCTGCCCAACCGGCTGGCTGACGAACTTTCGCAGGCGTTTGCCCTGAAAGGCCGTCTGGCCGACCAGTCGGACAAGGTCCTGCGCCGGGCGGCAGAACAGTTGAACCGCTGGCAGCTGACGCCGGTTGGCACCGAAGGCTACCGCACGGCGGAAGTCACGCTTGGTGGCGTGGACACGAAGGAACTCTCCTCCAAGACCATGGAAAGCACGAAGGTGCCGGGCCTCTATTTCATCGGTGAGGTGGTCGATGTCACCGGCCATCTCGGCGGCTTCAATTTCCAGTGGGCCTGGTCGTCCGGTCATGCCGCCGGGCAGGTGGCCTGAGTTTCGTAATCATCAATTGGTAGAAGACTTTGCGCGGCGCAGCATTTTTTGATGATCGCCCCTCAAAGCTGGTTATAGTGGCTTGAAAGAAGGCTTGGAACCAAGCCGCTCTTTCACCGTTGCCTTGAGTGTCCTCTTCCCGCGGAAAAGGTCTGTGCCGGTGCGAAGTAACGGCAAATGGCTGACGTCCGGGGGGATGAATGAAGCGCGTAACGATCCACGATGTGGCCGAAACAGCGGGTGTCAGCCTGGCAACGGTTGATCGTGTCCTCAACGGGCGGCCGGGTGTCCGGAAGGTCACCATCGAAAAGGTCAAGCAGGCCGTCGAGGCGCTGAACTACAAACCGGATGTCTTTGCCGCCGGCCTTGCCAAGAAACGGGTCTACCGCCTGCACTTCCTCATTCCAAATGGCCCGAACGCCTTCATGGAAGACCTGACCCGCGAAGCTCTGTCCCACGCCGAAACCATGAGCGGTGACCGCATGCATGTGCATGTCGAGCCCATCGACGCCTTCGACGGGCACAGGGTGGCCGGTACGCTTGCGATCCTCGACCGCTCGCAGTGCGACGGTGTCGCGGTGGTCGCGCCCGCGTTCCCGGAGGTTCAGGCAGCCATCGACCGGCTGCAGGACAGGGGAGTGCCCGTCGTGACGCTGGTCTCCGATCATCCTTCCTCCAGCCGCCAGCATTTTGTCGGCATCGACAACGTCGCCGCCGGGCGCACCGCCGGACGGTTGCTCGGTCGCTTCCTGCCCAGATCCCCGGCCAAAGTCGCCATCATTGCCGGATCGCTCGGCCTTCGCGATCATGCGGAGCGCTATCAGGGCTGCCGGGCGGTCATCGAGCAGGACTATCCCCATCTGGACTTACTGAAGGTGCGTGAGGGGAGGGACGACAACGCCCGCAATGCGGACCTGATGCGAAAGCTTCTTGCGGAACATCCCGATCTTGCCGGGCTCTACAATATCGGCGCGGGCAACCGCGGCACGATTGCGGCCTTGAAGGAAAGCGGCCGCAGCCAGGGCATCGTCTTTGTCGGACACGAACTGACGCCCTACACGCGCGAAGCGCTTCAGGACGACGTGCTGGATGCGGTGATCGCGCAGGACCCGGGTCACGAGATCCGCAGCGCCATCCGCGTCCTGAAAGCGCTTTGTGATGGTGTGCCGATCATCGAAGGGCAGGAGCGTATCGGCATCGATGTATTCCTGAAGGACAATCTGCCCGGGGATCTGGAGCCATCAGACACCGCCGAACGACCTGTCTGATCCCGGCAACTGGGCGTCTTTCCGGCATTCCTGCCAAAAAGTCGCCTCTCACACTCAAATTTTGAATTGACCTTTCAGATCGCGCACCTCATATCTATGGCATGCGTTTGACACAACAGACAAACTATGCCGTGCGCGCGCTGATGTACTGCGCCGTCAACCCGGACAAACCAAGCAAGGTCGCTGATATCGCGGCCAGCTTCGACATGTCCGAAACCCATCTGTTCAAGATCATGAAGGTTCTGGTCGATGCAAATCTGATCAAGACCATTCGTGGCCGGAACGGCGGGGTCATGCTGGCTCGTCCGGCAGAGAATATTTCGGTTGGCGAAGTTGTCCGCGCCGCCGAGGAAAGCTTCCTTCTTGCCGAATGTTTCGACAGTGGCCGCAAGGATTGCCCGCTCATCATGTCCTGCGGCTTCAATGGCCTGCTGCATGAAGCGCTGGAAGCATTCATGGAAGTTCTGGACGGCAAGTCGATTGCCGACCTTTCGGAAGACCGCTTCGGCATGCGGGATCTCCTGAAGATCGAAATGACCAAGGCTCCGATCGCGGCCAACGCGTAAGGTTTTATCGACGTAAAAAGTTTCGAAGGCGCCACCATCCGGTCGGCGCCTTTTTCGTTTCGTATGTCTCGAACATGTGACGATTGGTCGGGAAAAGGAAAGGCATGCCACGCGTCTTGCGCGGGCGCTCTCAAAGAAAAGGCCGGGCTGGCTTGCCGCTGAGGGAGAGGAGAGGGCGGTTGGCTGGCCTGGCATTTGTCACTCCGGTTGCCCGGAGGTCCTGTCTAATCCGAAACCAGAGGACGCGATTTCCGGTTCCGTTTCGATCAGGCATTGCCTTGATAGGAAAACTTGAGTATGAGTGTCAAGTATAAAGTTGAGTTTGAAACTCATCTTTTGATTCCGATGTCCCACCGCTCCGCTAAGAAGCTGATTTTTTGAACAGTTTCAGGAGCAACACAAAGGCCAAGGACCGATTGCGCGCAATGACACCGACCGCCAACAGCCAGAAGCACCGCCTCTCCCTGGGTTCCAGCAGCCGCGCCACGCGCGCCTTTGCGGCAACACCGCCGCGTGAGCAGAAATCGGAACTCGACACGCGCGACCTTTTCAGCGGCCAGCGCCAGATCCAGATCCGCCACAACGACGAAACCTACCGTCTGTCGATCACCAAGCAGGGCAAGCTGATCCTGACGAAATGATTTTGCCGGGCTGATATCCCTTCCCTTTTGCGGGGAAGGGGTGCGGCAGAGGGAGCGCCCTCTCTATAGACTGCGATATGCCCGGCGCTCTCACCACAGCCTTTCGTTCTCCACCTTCAAGCCGTATCGATCAGAGCTTCTTCGGGTGCCGAATGGCGTTCGACGCGGATGGGTTGGCGCACGCCTGCGGCCTGGTGGAAATGTTCCAGCCGGCGGATGGTGGTGGGCGTCAGCATATGGCCGCGGGACAGAACCAGTTCGTGACCGGTTTCGGTCAAGGCGTCGTCGATCAGCACATCACCCGGCCGCAGAGAGCGGATGTAGCATTCGGCAACGAGTCTTTTGCGCTCCTCCGGCACGTCGTCCATCAGCGTTTCCTTGGCCAGCTCCAGCAGCATCGGATCATATTTGCGCTTGTTGATGGTAAGCGCCTCGAAGGCCGCTGCATCCGGTCCGCTTTCCGGGCTTGCGTACCACAGATCCGTCAAGAGCTTGAGGATGCGGGCAATCATCGGGATTTCCTTGCCCGTCGGCCCGTCCTTTGGGAAACCCGAGCCGTCGAAACCGCGGCCGGATAGAAACAGGTATTCGGAGACTTTCTCCAGTTGCGGTATGTTCTTCAAAAGATCCCGGGTCTGGTCCGGTGCCCGATCCAGAATATTACGCTCCTGCTCGGTCAGGCCGCGTGCGGCCCGGTAGCGGGCAAGGATCTGTTTCGGCAGCAACGCCTCGCCAAGCGGTGACAACATCACCGACATTTCCAGTTCCCAGGTTTTCTTCATCCCCAGGCGTTTGGCCAGCCGCAGGGCCTGTTTGCGAACCGTGCTCGTGCGCCGGAACGCTTCCGGGTGGAAGAGCGCCAGCATGTCGATCAACAACTTGACGGATCCGGCAAGTGTCCGCTCCAGCAGCGCCCTGTCCTTGGCGAGCTGAAAATGATGGGAAAGAGCTGTTTCCATGGCGCTGGCCAGATCTGTCGATTGACAGGGCTTTTCCAGATACATGAAGGCATGGGCCTCATTGAGCGTCTTCTTGATCGCATCTGCCGAGGTTTCCCGGGTCAGCATGACCCGCGCGGATTGAGGCGCAATGGTCTCCGCTGCTCGCAGAAAGGCCGTTCCGCCGCGGCCCGGCAGATTGAAACAGGAAAAAATGACGGCTGTGCCATGGTTCTGCTTCAGAAACTGCAATGCAGCTTCCGTTTCGGAAAAGCAGGCAACCCTCATGTGACTGCCGAACAGGCGTTCAAAGCCTGCCTGAACGTCCTTGTCCGGATCGGCAACGACTACCAGGTCCGTGCCTTTTTCCATTCACGGCTCCTTTCACAGGAAGCAGACCCGCCGGGAAAACTTCCGCAGGTACACCCCCTGGATGATATTCTCATGAGACTGATAACAAATACTTGCAATAATTCTCGACATACCAACACCGGCTCTGATGAAAATCGATGGTGGTCTTTGCAGCCCGCCATGAACTATAAGGCCGCATGTTCGACGTCCTGATTGCCGGTGCCGGTCCGGCCGGTCTCTTTGCTGCGGAGCGCCTGTCCGAAAACGGGTATAGCGTTGTGGTTATCGACCGCATGCCCTCGCCCGCGCGCAAGTTCCTGATGGCTGGCCGCGGCGGCCTGAACCTGACCCACAGCGAAGACCTGACCGCGTTCCTCGCGCGCTACCGGCAGGCCGAACCTTTTTTGGCGCCTTTGATCCAGGAATTTCCGCCCGAAACGCTGCGGCGCTGGTGCGAAGACCTTGGCGAAGAAACTTTTGTCGGCAGTAGCGGACGGGTCTTCCCGAAATCCATGAAGGCCTCCCCCTTGCTGCGCGCCTGGCTGCGCCGGCTGGATGCCAATGGCGTCCGCCTGCTGACCCGGCATGCACTTTGTGCCATTGAAGGAGACGGACCGCTTCAACTCAGGACACGGGATGAAACTGCCGCCGAAGACACTGCAGGTGAAGGCGCCCTGCAATCCCTCACTGCACGTGCCTGCCTTCTGACCATGGGTGGTGCAAGCTGGCCGAAGCTCGGTTCCAACGCCGCGTGGGTGCCGATGCTGGAAGAACGCGGTGTTCGCATCAACCGGTTCCAGCCGGCAAATTGCGGCTTTCAGACCGGCTGGAGCGATTTCCTGAAAGAGCGGTTTGCCGGTACGCCGCTCAAACGTATAGCCCTGTCCCATGGCGGGAAAAGGGTGCAGGGGGAGGCGGTCTTGACGGCTCAGGGCCTTGAAGGTGGTGCCGTCTACGCCTTGTCCGCCGAACTGCGCGAAACAATCAACGAAACCGGTTCGGCGACACTGCACATCGATCTGCGGCCGCAGGCCGGAGTTGACGAGCTGGCAGCGAAACTCTCAAGACCCCGAGGCAAGCAGTCTGCAGCCACGTTTCTCAAGAAGGTCCTTCGGCTGAGCCCCGTTGAAATGGCGCTGCTGCGCGAAGCCGGCGATGTCCCTTCCGATCCGGAAAGCCTCGCGCGCTGCATCAAGGCCGTTCCCGTTGTTCTGGACGCGCCCTATTCCATCGACCGGGCGATCTCTTCCGCCGGAGGCATCGCGCTGGACGAACTGGACGAAGGCATGATGCTCAAGAAGATGCCGGGCATCTTTGCCGCGGGTGAAATGCTGGACTGGGAAGCGCCGACAGGCGGCTATTTGCTGCAGGCGTGTTTTGCGACAGGTGCCCGGGCAGCAACCGGCATCGCGGCCTTTCTCCAAAGCTCGAAAGGAGAGCAAACAACATGACCGTGCTCTACATCGACGCCGATGCCTGTCCGGTCAAGGACGAAGCCGTTCGCGTGGGCGAGCGCCACAATGTTGAGATCAAGTTCGTTTCCAACAGCTGGATGCGGCTTCCCGAAGGCGATCTGATCGAGCGGGTTGTCGTTCCTGAAGGGCCGGACGAAGCCGACAACTGGATCGCGGAACGTGCGGTGGCGGGTGATGTGGTCGTGACGGCCGATGTGCCGCTTGCGGCACGCTGTGTGAAGGCGGGCGCTCTTGTCATCGGTCCGACAGGCAAGCCGTTTCGCGAGGATGCCATCGGCATGCGCCTTGCCATGCGGGATCTTAACACGCATCTTCGTGAAATCGGGGAGATCCGCGAAAGCGGGCCTGGCTTCACGAAGGCCGACAGATCGCGCTTTCTCAACCAGCTTGAGACCACCATGCGCGCGGCGAAACGTATATCCCCCTAGGGGCAGACACTTAAATCCTTCCTGGCGACATCGGTGTTCCAACAAAAAACTCCCTGCAAGGAGGGGAGGAAACCCTTGCAGGGAGTGGCCGGTGGCCTTTTCAGGCCGGTTATGGCCCGGCGAAGTTGGAAACTGCCTTACTGGCAGAAGCGGTACTGTCCGGAATAGGACAGGAAGTAGCCGGTGTTCGGATTGAACGAACGATACTTGCGGCTGCAGTAATTGTACCAGGCCGGGCTCCACGGAGCCGGACGGTAGATGACCGGGGCCGGAGCCGGTGCCGGATAGTAGGCCGGCGGGGCCGGATAGTAGGCCGGGGGCGGAGCGACATAACGCGGCTGGGAAAGTGCTGACCCGAGGATCGCGCCGGCGGCAAGGCCGCTGGCGACGCCGACACCGACCTGCCAGCCCTTGGCGGCATGTGCGGGTGTGGCCTGAGAGGTCAGTGTGACGCCGGCAACAAGAGCCAGCGCAGAGGCGGTAACTGCAAACTTCTTGAACATGACGGTGTCCCTTCCAGTGTCGTGAGGCCCTGCTGTCCGCCTCAACTCATGAGACGAAACTAACCCGCCCCCCGGTCGGGCTCTGTGACTGGTGTCACAAGCTGTCACTTTGTCACCGGAACAGGATTTATCGGCTTTGTGGCCTCGGTTTGACCACTGCAAAAATCTTTCGCTTGCCGTAAGCGCCACCTGGACCTACATTATTCTCCATCGGTACGCGTTGTGCCGTACGGGACTGACGAAAGACCCGGTGAGACTGACTTCGGCAGGGCTCCATCAAGCGCTGCTCTGAATTTCCAAGCTTTCCGTTTCTTGTTGACTTCTCGTTTATCCGCGCCTGCCGGAAACGGGATGGCGCATCCAACCAGCGGAAAGGTTTCTCCATGCGCGAGAACGGCACCATTAAATTCTTCAACCATGACCGTGGCTTTGGCTTCATCACTCCGGAAAACGGTTCCAAGGACGTTTTCGTCCACATCACCGCATTCGAGCAGGCCGGTATCGGAACGCCCGTCGAAGGCGCGAAGATCTCCTTCGTTGCTGAAGACGACCGTCGCGGCCGCGGCAAGCAGGCTGCTCAGCTCGAGCTGCTCTAAGGTTTCAGGCTGCAGCCTCCGTCCGGGGACGGCTGGCGCGAATTGAACAACGAAAAACGGGACCGAAAGGTCCCGTTTTTTGTTTGTTTTTGAGGATGAAACCAAGCCTCGTATCTTCACCCACTCAGCGCGGCCGATTTGTTCATCCTCGTCCTGAGGAAGCGCGAGAGCGCTGTCTCGAGGGATGGGCGGCAACCTCCTGAACAAGTGGCCCATCCTTCGAAACGGACCTGGCGGTCCTCCTCAGGATGAGGCTCAATGTGCAGAAAAACTCCAAAACACCGCACGCCTTACGCCATGCAGTCCAGCAGTTCCTTCTCGCCAATGACACCGACGATTGAGCCGCTTGCTTTCACGACGACCGGATCCTTGCTGGATTTTTTCAGCTGGGCGACTTCACGCACCGAAGCGTCGGCATCGCAGGTCAGGCCGCTGGCGAGCGAGCCCGGCAAGCTGCCCGGAGGCACCATGATGTCGCGCGCGCGCAGCACGTTCAGCGGGTTCATGTGGCTGACGAATTCAGCCACATAGTCGGTTGCCGGCGACTTGACGATTTCCTGCGACGTACCCAGCTGGATCACCCGTCCTCCTTCCATGATTGCGATGCGCGAGCCGATCTTGGCGGCTTCATCGAGATCGTGGCTGACGAAGATGATGGTCCGGTTGAGTTCCTTCTGCAGGTCGAGCAACTCGTCCTGCAGCTTGTCGCGGATGAGCGGGTCGAGAGCCGAGAACGGTTCGTCCATCAGCAGTAGCGGCGCGTCGGTCGCAAAGGCGCGAGCGAGGCCAACGCGCTGCTGCATGCCGCCCGATAGCTCGTGTACGTGCTTTTCGCCCCAGCCGTTCAGGCCAACCAGCTTGAGCTGCGCCTCGACCTTTGCGGCTCGCTCCTTTGCGGGCATGCCGGCAAGCTCCAGGCCAAAGCCGACGTTTTCGGCCACCGTACGCCAGGGCAGAAGACCGAACTGCTGGAACACCATGCCGATCCGGTGCCGGCGCAATTCCATCAGATCGTTTTCAGAGCAGGTTTCCGGATTGACGTAACGCTTGCCGTCATGAACCTGCACTTCACCCCGGATGACCGGGTTAAGACCGTTGACGGCCCGGAGCAGCGTCGACTTGCCGGAGCCGGACAGCCCCATCAGCACGATGACTTCGCCTTCGTAGATGTCGAAGGTCGCACCGGCAACGCCGAGGATCTGGCCGGTTTCTGCCTGGATTTCCTGCCGGGTCTTGCCGGCATCGATCATGGGCAGAGCCGTGTGAGGCTTTTCGCCGAAAACGATGTCGACGTCCTTGAAGGAAACGACGGCCGATTTGTTGGTCTCGCTCATCGTTTGCCTCCCTCTTCGGCGCGGAAGAAGCGGTCAAGCACGATGGCGATCAGGACGATACAGACACCAACTTCGAAACCTTGGGCGATATTCACCGTGTTCAGGGCGCGCAACGTCGGCACGCCGAGGCCGTCCGCACCGACAAGGGCGGCAATCACGACCATCGATAGCGACAGCATGATCGTCTGCGTCAGGCCAGCCATGATCTGCGGCAGGGCGTAGGGCAGCTCGATTTTCCAGAGCAGCTGCGATTTGGTGGCTCCAAAGGCCTTTCCGGCTTCGATCAGCGCGGTCGGCGTCGAGGAGACGCCGAGCTGCGTCAGGCGGATCGGTGCGGGAATGGCAAAGATGACGGTCGCGATGAGACCGGGCACCATACCGAGACCGAATAGGATCAGTGCCGGGATCAGGTAAACGAAGGTCGGGATGGTTTGCATCAGATCCAGCACGGGACGAAGTGCGGCGTAAAAGCGGGGGCGATGCGCGGCCAGCACGCCGACAGGCACGCCGACCACCATACAGACCACGGACGCGGCAACCACCAGCGCCAGGGTTTCCGTCGTTTCTTCCCAGTAGCCCTGGTTGATAATCAGCAGCAGGGAAATTGCCACGAAAGCCGCAAAGGATATGGTCCTGTGGACCAGGTAGCCGATGGCGACGGCGACAACAACGATGACCAATGGATGCGGCGTCTGCAGCAACCAGAGGATTCCGTCTATCAGCGTTTCGAGAATTGCCGAGATTCCGTCAAACACCCAATAGGCGTTGTCGGTGAGCCAATCGACCAAGGTGCGCGCCCACGGCCCGATCGGCAGCTTGTGTTCTGTGAGCCAGTCCACGCCACTGCTCCGGTATTATTGTTCTTGGAAAACCAGTGGCGCCGGGCAGGAGACCCGCACCGGCGCCAGATTTTGGTCAGCGATCAGAGACCGAGAGCCCCTTTGACGGCCGCGAAACTGTCGCCGCCATCAAAAGTCTTCACGCCGACGAGCCAGTTTTCGAAGGTTGCCGGATGCTCCTTCAACCAGGCGGCTGCCGCCTTGTTGGGATCCTCACCCTCGATCAGGATGGCACCCATGATCTCGTTTTCCATGGGCAGCGAGAATTCCAGGTTTTCAAGCAGCTTGCCGACGTTCGGGCATTCCTTGACATAGCCGGCACGCACGTTGGTGTAGACGGTGGCTCCGCCATAGTTCGGGCCGAAAATGTCGTCGCCGCCTTCAAGATACTTCATCTTGAAATTGGCGTTCATCGGGTGCGGTTCCCAGCCGAGGAAGACGATGTCCGCCTCGCGGCGGTTTGCACGGGCGACCTGCGCAAGCATGCCCTGCTCGGAGGATTCCACCACTTCGAAGCCTTCCAGTTCGAAGAGGTTTTCATCGATCATGCCGATGATCAGGCGGTTGCCGTCATTGCCCGGCTCGATGCCGTAGATCTTGCCGTCGAGATCGTCCTTGAACTTGGCGATGTCCTGGAAGCTCTTCAGGCCTTTTTCGTAGGTGTATTCCGGAACGGCAAGCGTGTACTTCGCGCCTTCCAGATTGGCCCGGACCGTTTCCACGGAGCCGTCTTCGCGATAGGCCTTGATGTCACCTTCCATGGTCGGCATCCAGTTGCCGAGGAAGATGTCGATGTCCTTGTTCTTCAGCGACGCATAGGTCACCGGAACGGACAGGATTTTAACTTCCGGCTTGTAGCCGAGCGCTTCCAGGACGACCGAGGTTGCGGCGGTGGTTGCCGTGATGTCAGTCCAGCCGACGTCGGAGAAGCGAACCGTCTGGCAGCTTTCCGGATCGTTTGCCAGGGCGGTTCCCGTGAGCATCAGCCCGAGCGCCAGGCCTCCAGCGAGTTTCGCTGCTACTTTCATATGTATACCTCCTATGGAAAGTCTGTTTTCTTGTTTTTCTGCAGGGCATGGGGTGTCAGTGTGGTTCTAACGCCCTCAGTTTCCTCTGCCCACAGCCTGCCTAACCTAGATCCAAACATCCACGGGAAAAAATTGCAAGTTTTCATTGATTGACTGATCAATTAAAAATAAAACTTGGATGTGAGACGAACGCGGCAAGGCGCATTCAGAGGCTCTTGGGAAGGCTTTTCCTTCTCCTTGACGCTACTGCACCATGATCGTGACGATCGGTAACCGGACTTGTTCTTGTCCGGCTGTGCCGCCGTCTGATCATCGCCAGAAACGCTGAACCGAATTCTTCTCTCGCCCTGTGTCGGAGGTTGAAATGCCCAAGGTCGGAATGGAAGCGGAACGGCGGCGCAGTCTGATTGACGCAACGGTCGATGCCATACACGAACGCGGCTACAGCGACGTGACCATGGCGCAGATCGCAAAGCGCGCAGGCGTTTCCGGCGGTCTCGTGCATCACTATTTCGGCTCCAAGGACCAATTGCTTGCCGCAACCATGCGCCATCTCCTGACCGAACTCGGCCGGGCGATCCGCGAGAGCCTGGAAAAGGCGGAGACCCCGCGCGAGCGTATTTCGGCAATCATTGCCGGCAACTTTGCGGTCGACCAGTTTCAGCCCGCCGTGATCGCGGCCTGGCTCGCCTTCTACGTTCAGTCGCGTACCACCGACAGCAACAATCGTCTTCTGAATATCTATTCGGCAAGGCTTGCCTCGAACCTGACCCACAATCTGAGGGCCTTCATGCCTCAGGACGAAGCACGCCGGATTGCCGAAGGCACGGCGTCGATGATTGACGGCGTCTGGATCCGGCAAGCCCTGCGCGACGGCAAGACCGACCGGCCGGCCGCGATCGAGCTGGTCGAGGACTATGTGGAAACCCAGATTGCCGTCCACCTGGCGCGCAACACCAAGAATTGAGCAGCTAGGATCAACATGAGCGACCAGTTCGACTTCATCATCGTCGGAGCCGGATCCGCCGGCTGTGCGATGGCCTACCGCCTGTCGGAAGACCCGAGCAACAGGGTGCTTGTGCTGGAATTCGGCGGCACCGATGTCGGTCCGCTGATCCAGATGCCGGCTGCCCTGTCCTACCCAATGAACATGCCGCTGTATGACTGGGGGTACACCAGCGAACCGGAACCACATCTGGAGGGCCGGCGCCTGGCCACACCGCGTGGCAAGGTGATCGGTGGGTCGTCCTCCATCAACGGCATGGTTTATGTGCGTGGCCATGCCTGTGATTTCGACACCTGGGAAGAGATGGGTGCGAGCGGCTGGGGGTATCGCCATGTGCTGCCGTACTACAAGCGCCAGGAGCACAGCCATGGCGGCCAGGACGGCTGGCGCGGCACCAACGGTCCGCTGCATGTCCAGCGCGGAACAAAGTGGAACCCGCTGTTCGACGCCTTCAAGACAGCCGGCGAGCAGGCGGGCTATGGCGTGACCGCCGACTACAATGGCGAGCGTCAGGAAGGCTTCGGCGACATGGAAATGACGGTCCATCGGGGCCGGCGCTGGTCTGCCGCAAACGCCTATCTGAAGCCGGCACTGAAGCGCGGTAACCTGACCCTGATCAAGGGGGCTCTCGTGCGCCGGATTCTGATCGAGGACAAGCGCGCGGTCGGTGTGGAATTCGAAACCGGCGGCGAGGTCCGCGAGGCAAAAGCTGCCCGCGAAGTGATCCTGTCGGCGTCTTCCATCAATTCGCCGAAGATCCTGATGCAGTCCGGCATCGGCCCGGCGGCGCATCTTGCCGAAATGGGGATCGACGTCGTGGCCGACCGGCCGGGCGTCGGTGCCAACCTGCAGGATCATCTGGAGCTTTATCTTCAGCAGGCCTGCACCCAGCCGATCACGCTCTACAAGCACTGGAACCTGTTCTCCAAGGCGGTGATCGGGGCCCAGTGGCTGTTCCTGAAGCAGGGTCTCGGTGCATCGAACCAGTTCGAAAGCTGCGCTTTCATTCGCTCCAGGGCGGGCGTGAAATATCCTGATATCCAGTATCACTTCCTGCCCTTCGCCGTGCGTTACGACGGACAGGCAGCAGCCGAAGGCCATGGCTTCCAGGCCCATGTCGGACCGATGCGCTCCAAATCGCGCGGCCGTATCAAGCTGACCTCCAGCGACCCGAAGGCCAAGCCGTCGATCCTGTTCAACTACATGTCCCACGAAGACGACTGGGAAGACTTCCGCACCTGTATCCGCCTGACCCGCGAGATCTTCGGCCAGGAGGCGTTTGCCCCCTATCGCGGCAAGGAGATCCAGCCGGGAGACAGTGTGCAGAGCGACGAGGACCTGAACGGCTTCATCCGCGAACACGTGGAAAGCGCCTATCACCCATGCGGCACTTGCCGGATGGGGGCGAAGGATGATGCCATGGCCGTGGTCGACCCTGAATGCCGGGTAATCGGCGTTGACGGGCTTCGTGTTGCCGACAGTTCCATCTTTCCGCAAATCACCAATGGCAATCTGAATGCGCCCTCGATTATGGTCGGGGAGAAGGCATCGGACCATATTCTCGGCAAGACCCCGCTGCCCGCGGCCAACCAGGAACCGTGGATCCACCCGGACTGGCAATCCAGCCAGCGATGATCCCCGGCAGACCAACGGCAGACACACAGACCAAGGAGCCAACCCATGCGCGCCCAACCGCAAGCGTCCCACTATGTCGGCGGCTCATATGTCGAGAGCCAGAGCGGCACTCCCTTTGACTCGCTGTATCCCGCAACCGGTGAAGTCATCGCGCAGATCCGCGCGGCCGACGATGCCGTGATCGAGGCGGCAATCCGCTCTGCCCAGGAAGGCCAGAAGGTCTGGGCGGCAACACCAGCAGCCGAACGCGGCCGCGTGCTGCGCCGGGCGGCCGAGATCCTGCGTGAAAAGAACCGGGAACTCTCCATTCTGGAAACGCTCGACACCGGCAAGCCCTTGCAGGAAACCCTGATTGCCGATGCTGCGTCCGGCGCCGACTGCCTGGAATACTTCGGTGGTCTGGCCGCAACGCTTACCGGCGAACATATCGATCTGGGCGGCTCCTTCGCCTACACCAAGCGCGAACCGCTCGGCATCTGTTTCGGCATCGGCGCCTGGAACTATCCGATCCAGATCGCCTGCTGGAAGTCTGCTCCCGCACTCGTTTGCGGCAATGCCATGATCTTCAAACCCTCGGAAGTCACCCCGCTGAGCGCCTTGAAACTGGCGGAGGCCTTTACCGAGGCCGGTCTACCCGCTGGTGTCTTCAACGTGCTTCAGGGCTTTGGTGATGTCGGTGCAAAGCTGGTCGCTCATCCGGCCATTGCCAAGGTTTCGCTGACCGGCTCTGTCCCGACCGGCGCCAAAGTGGCGGCCCTTGCGGGTGAGCATCTGAAGAAGACAACGCTGGAACTCGGCGGCAAGTCCCCGCTGATCGTGTTCGAGGACGCTGACATTGAAAACGCGGTGTCCGCCGCGATCAACGCCAACTTCTATTCCACCGGGCAGATCTGCTCCAACGGGACGCGCGTGTTCGTTCATGAAGCGATCAAGGAAGCCTTTGTGGCAAGGCTCGCCGAACGCACCGCCAAGGCCGTTCTCGGCGATCCGCTGGACGAGGCAACCAATATTGGTCCGCTTGTGTCCAAACAGCAGCTCGACAAGGTGCTCCACTACATGCAGATCGGTCAGGAGGAGGGCGCCCGGCTGGTGTGCGGCGGTGGTTCAGCCTCTGTCGCCAGCTTCCCGGACGGCTATTTCGTGCAGCCGACCGTCTTTGCCGACGTGAAGGACGACATGCGCATTGCCCGCGAGGAAATCTTCGGCCCGGTGCTGAGCGTGCTCGACTTCACCGATGAGGACGACGTCATCGCCCGAGCCAACGACACCGACTTCGGCCTTGCCGCGGGCGTTTTCACCAGGGACATTCAGCGGGCGCACCGGGTGATCGACCAGTTGCAGGCAGGCACCTGCTGGATCAACACCTACAATCTGACTCCGATCGAAATGCCTTTCGGCGGCTACAAGAAGTCGGGTATCGGCCGCGAGAACGGCCATGCCGCGATCGAGTATTATAGCCAGACCAAAAGCGTTTACGTGGAAATGGGCGGTGTAGAGGCGGCGTTTTAAGGCGCTGCTTCTCGTTCCACCTAGAACAGGTTGACCAACCTTCGAAGCGGCGTTTCCTGCTTCTTCAGGACAGGCTGGCGTGTGTGGTACGTTCAAGCTGCCTGTCACTCCATGCGTCTTTATCCTGAGAAGCCGCGCAAGCGGCGTCTCGAGGGTTGGGCCGGTTGTCCTCGATGCCCAGTTGCCCTTGGGTCGATATTTCCTTGGACCAATCGAGAGCATTTCCCGCCATTCGGTTTTTTCCCGATTGAAGTTTGATCTCCGGCGCCCGAGATATTAGCCAGAGCGTTTCACGGAGCCCCGATGAACAAAGCCTTTCTTGACCCAGCCCCGCGCACATACGCGCCTCATGTCTATCTGCTTGCCCGTTCCAGCAGAGGCCCTTCCTGTGCGCCGGAGTCACTCAGTATCGACCAGCTGAATTCGTGGCTCTTGCATGAAGCGACGCGGATCGATGATGTCATGCTGATGTTCGAGGAGTTCATGTGGCGCTGCAAGGCTGCCGGCCTCGCCATCGACCGGGCAACGCTGCATATCGGTACCCTGCATCCGCGCGTCATCGGTTTTTCCTGGGTCTGGAACAGTCAGGACTATTTCTGCGACGAGGTTGCCGCAGATGCCAACGCGACCAAATCGGAAGCCTTTACCCGCAATCCGCTTTTCCACGTCATCAACGAAGGCCAGACCATCAAGGTCGATCTGGAAAGCGAGGAAGGAGCCAATTCCGCTCCGCTGATGCGCGAACTTGCCGATCAGGGATACACGACCTACGTCGCCCTGCCGCTCAGTTCCTCGCACGAAAAGCGGAATGCCATGACCTTGGCAACCCGCAAACCCGGTGGGTTCCCTCCGGCGGAAAAAGACCTGATCCGCAATCTGATCGACCTTTTGGCGCTGCACATCGAGCGCCACATCGTTCAGCGGATTGCCCGCAACGTTGCCGACACCTATCTCGGGCCGATCGCCGGACAGCGCGTGCTGGACGGCGAGATCAAGCGCGGTGATGGCGAGGCCATCAAGGCAGTGGTCTTCATGGCCGACATGCGCGGCTTCACTCAACTCGCCGACCGGTTGAGCGGACCGGAAGTGACGGCTATCCTCAACGCCTATTTCGACAGGATCTCGGACGCTGTGCTCAACCACGGCGGCGATATCCTGAAGTTCATGGGCGACGGCATTCTGGCCGTGTTCGATCAGAAGACATTTGGTGAAACAGCGGCGGCGAACGCCGCCGTGAAGGCCGCCAAGGCTGCGCTGGAGGCCATTGACGAGCTGAACCGCAATCCGCCCGAGGATCTTCCCGACCCGATCCACTGGCACCCCCTGAAGATCGGTATCGGCCTTCACCGGGGTGAAGTCTTCTTCGGCAATGTCGGTGGTGAGGAACGGCTCGACTTCACGGTGATCGGACGCGCCGTCAATGAGACCAGCCGGGTGGAATCCCTGTGCAAACCTCTCGGCCGCGCCTTGCTCCTGACAGAACCGGTACGCGCTGCTCTTTCCGGCGACCTCCAGACCGGTCTCAATGCCATGGGCGAACATGCCCTGCGCGGCGTCGGCAAACCGGTTGCCATTTTTGCGGCCTAGTATGGAACGGCTCAGCAAAACCGGTGCAGGTCCGGTGAGGGGGCTGCGACAACAGTAACGCGCAGCTCGTGCCTCAGTCCGTTTTGGTCCTGTCCAGCAACTCGGCCTCATAGGCCTTCGCGACGCGCAGGAAGCGGGCGTGGGCGTAATTCATGGCCAGGATAAAGCCCCACCAGCCGTACTTGCGGTACTTGCGCACGAAATAGGCCTTGAAGAAGCTCACCGGGAATTCGGTCAGAAGGCGGCTTTTCGGCAGCTTGCGGCCGCGGGCGCGCATGTCGTCCACCTGCATGCCCGAGTAGCGATTGTATTTGCCAACCTGAAAATCCAGTGACCGGATGGACCGGTGCGCCATGATGCCGGAAAGGTTCGAGATGCGCGCGCCTTCCTCGGGCCGGACCGTGTCATGAACCGTCGAGGCAGAGAACCGGCCCTTGCGCCGGTCATAGAGGCGGATCTGATGATACCCGTAGGCCCAGGGGGCAGGGGCGGTTTCATGGGCATAAAGATCGCGGATCATGATGCGCCAGCCATCAGCATCCGCGTAACTGCCGTCTGCGAATTTGGCTTTGATTTCCGCGGCGAGGCCCGGCGTCACCTCTTCGTCGGCATCCAGATTGAGCAGCCAGTCGTTGCGGCACTGGTCTTCGCCGAAACGCTTTTGCGGACCGTAGCCAGGCCAGTCGTTGCGGATGACCCGCGCGCCAAGTTGTTCGGCCACGGCGACAGTCTCGTCCGTTGATCCGCTGTCGATGACGATGACCTCGTCCACCCAGCCAATGACACTTTCGATCGGTCGGGCGATCCGGTCGGCCTCGTCACGGGCGATGATGAAAACGGAAAGGGGCAGGCGGTCGGTCATGAAAGGTCCGGCGTTGGTTTGCTAGGCCGGAAATGCTCCGGCGCGACTATTTAGCCGTGCCGGAGCCCGAATTGAAGGCGCGAAATCAGGATTTCACGCGTGCAAACAGAGCATCGAGGCCATGAAGCGCAATCGTGGCGCCCTCCAGCGTGCCGTTGAAGCCGGGTGCATTGAGGTTTTCCAGCTCAAGTCCGTTCAAGGTGACGGTGGCTGGTTCGGTGCCGAGGTTGAAGGCGCACAGCACGGTCTCACCCTGATGGCTGCGGGTGAAGACCAACGTGTTGTCCTGGCTGTCCAGAAACACCATGTCGCCCTTCTTCAGGGGCTCCTGAGCCTGCCGCCAGGCATAGAAGGCCCGGTTCTGGTTCAGGATGGAGCTTTCGTCCTTGTCCTGTTCGAAGGCGGCAAGCGCCAGATGATCCTGCGCGACCGGAAGCCAGGGCTCGGCTTCGGAGAAACCGGCGTTGCTGTTGTCTTTCACCCACGGCATTGGTGTCCGGCAGCCGTCGCGGCCCTTGTATTCCGGCCAGAAGCGAATGCCATAGGGATCCTGCAGCTTTTCAAAAGGAACTTCAGCCTGCGGCAGGCCGAGTTCTTCGCCCTGGTAAAGGCAAGGGGTGCCGCGAAGCGAGGCGCAGAGGGCGGTTTCAAGCGGTGCAAAGCGGGCAATGTCCAGATCCTCGCCCCAGCGGCTTGCGACCCGCTTCACATCGTGGTTCGACAGCGCCCAGGAGGCCCAGCCGGAGCCGATGCCGGCGTTCATCTCTTCCACGATCTTTCGGATGTAGGGCGCCGAATGTTGAGGCGTCAGCAGGTCGAAGCTGTAGGCCATGTGAATGCGCTTGCCGGCTTCCGTATAGGACGCCGTCAGTTCCACAGCCTGTCCGTCCGCGCCGATTTCACCGACGGACGTCGTGCCCGGATATTTGTCCAGGAGCGCGCGCAGCTTCTCAAGAAACAACAGGTTTTCCGGCTGGGTCTTGTCGTAAAGGTGATCCTGATAGCCGTAGGGGTTGGTCGGATCGACGGTGGACGGCATTTCAGTCGCGCTCAGAGGGGGGTTGTCCCGGAGCTGCTTGTCGTGGAAATAGAAATTCACCGTGTCGAGACGGAACCCGTCGACACCGCGGTCGAGCCAGAACCTGGCGGCACCCAGAACCGCGTCCTGAACCTCCGGGTTATGGAAGTTCAGATCCGGCTGGCTGGTCAGGAAATTGTGCATGTAATACTGGCGCCGGCGGCTGTCCCATTCCCAGGCCGGGCCGCCGAAGATCGAAAGCCAGTTGGTCGGCACCGTGCCGTCCGGCTTGGCGTCGGCCCAAACGAACCAGTCGGCCTTGGCATTGTCGCGTGACGAACGGCTTTCGACAAACCAGGGATGTTGGTCGGAGGTGTGCGAAATCACCAGGTCGATGATCACCTTCAGGCCGCGCGCATGAGCGGCAGCCAGCATGCGGTCGAAATCGGCAAGCGTGCCGAACATCGGGTCGACATCTTCATAGTCGGAGACATCGTAACCGAAATCATCCATCGGCGAGGTGAAGAAGGGCGACAGCCAGATGGCATCGACGCCCAGCGAGGCAATGTAGTCCATGCGTTCGCTGACGCCGTTGAGGTCGCCTATGCCATCACCATTGGTGTCGTTGAAGGAGCGCGGATAGATCTGGTAGATCACCGCTCCACGCCACCAATCCGGGTCATTCTTCATGTCTGACGGCACATCAGCCTCCAGGCCCGTTTCGGCTTCTTCGAACATTGCCGGTTGTCTCCGTTCCGCTTCTGAGGCGGTCTTAATGGGTTTCAAAGCGCTTTGAATGGCTATATCCAGCGCCTTGTCAGGTCAAGTGAACAGTGTTGAAAAAGTCGTTCGGCAATTGCTTTCGGTAAGCGATGTGTGAATTGCGTCGCACATGTGGAACGGGGAGGATGAGCACATGCAAAAACCGGCCCTGCGAGGCAGGACCGGTGGAGCTACTGAAAAGGAACGAAACACGATTTTGTCCGGAACGCGCTTTTCCTACATGGCTTAAGTGACAGGGGTGTGACCATCTCAATCGGTTTGCCTGCCGCGGACCTCGCCGAAGACGGAAGCCTCCGACATGCTGCGCCTGCGTGGCCAATGCGTGTTATCTCTTTGGATTATCTTATTTAAGTAACTGAAATAAAACATGGAAAAATATTGTTATGACGTTTAGGTCAGTTTCTTCTTGCAAAGCAACATGGAAGCTGGAACTGTCCCCGCACACAGAACTTACGTAAGATGGAGCCCCCCGCACGGACAAGAGATCCGGCGGAAATCGGGTTTCATCTTGCGGGCAAAAAACCTGGAGGAAGTGTCATGACGGCAGCCATGGTGGGTTGGGCACACATGCCCTTCGGCAAGCATTCGGAAGAGACGGTTGAAAGCATGATCGTCAAGGTGGCGGTCAATGCCATCAAGGACGCGGGTATCGAGCCGGGAGATGTCGACGAGATCCTGCTCGGTCATTTCAATGCCGGTTTCTCGGCACAGGACTTCACCGCTTCGCTGGTGCTGCAGGCCGATCCGGCGCTGCGTTTCAAACCGGCAACCCGTGTCGAAAACGCCTGCGCCACCGGCTCTGCCGCCGTGCATCAGGGTGTGCGCGCCATTGCTTCGGGCGACGCCCGCTTCGTGCTTGTTGTCGGCGTCGAGCAGATGACCACGACGCTCGGTCCGGAAATCGGCAAGAACCTGCTCAAGGCCTCCTACCTGAAGGAAGAAGGCGATATCCCGGCAGGCTTCGCCGGCGTCTTCGGCAAGATCGCCGACGCCTACTTCCAGAAATACGGCGACCAGTCCGATGCCCTGGCCAAGATTGCGTCGAAGAACCACAAGAACGGTGTCGGCAACCCCTACGCCCAGATGCGCAAGGACCTCGGTTTCGACTTCTGCCGCGCGGAATCGGAAAAGAACCCGTTTGTCGCCGGTCCGCTGAAGCGCACCGACTGTTCGCTGGTGTCCGACGGTGCTGCTGCACTCGTCCTGACCGATCCTGCAACGGCGCTCGGCATGAAGAAGGCGGTTGCCTTCCGCGCGCTTGCCCATGTGCAGGATTTCCTGCCGATGTCGAAGCGCGACATCCTGAAGTTTGAAGGTTGTTCCAAGGCCTGGGGTCAGGCACTCGGCGATGCCAATCTGGCGCTGGACGACCTCTCCTTCGTCGAGACCCACGACTGTTTCACCATTGCCGAGCTGATCGAATATGAAGCCATGGGCCTGACCAAGGAAGGCGAAGGTGCCCGCGCCGTGTTGGAAGGCTGGACGGAAATGGGCGGCAAACTTCCGGTGAACCCGTCTGGCGGCCTGAAGGCCAAAGGCCATCCGATTGGCGCCACCGGTGTTTCCATGCACGTGCTCACCGCCATGCAACTGACAGGCACTGCGGGTGAAATCCAGGTGAAGAACGCCGAGATCGGCGGCATCTTCAACATGGGTGGTGCCGCGGTGGCCAACTTCGTGTCCGTGATGCAGGCGATGAAGTAATCGGCAACAACTGCCTTTAAGTAAGATTTAAAGGAGGACGAGAAATCGTCCTCTTTTCGTTTTTGTTGAAGATAAAAGTAGTTTTTGTCTAAATACATACTAGTGAAAAGTTCCTAAGTGTTCACCTAAATTAATTTTTTAAAAATCTTATGAAATCAGATTGTTGCCCAGAGTAACGCATCGGCAGGGGGCAGGTGCGACATAAGCTGGGTTAACCATGTCCGTCTTTCAAAGTCTGAAATCCAAAATGATCGCCATGCTGGCTGTACTGTTCGTTGTTGCGACAGCGCTGAGCCTTGGCACGATACGCAATCTTGGCGTGCTCGAAGAAAACGCGGGGCATCTCCGCGAAGGGGCGGAAACCTTTGCCACCGACGGCGTGAGCCTGGCCATTTCACTGCAGAAAATGCAGTTCGACATCGTTCAGGTGCAGCAATGGCTGACAGACATTTCCGCAACAAGAGGTCTTGATGGACTGAACGACGGTTTTGATCTTGCGGTTTCCTTCTCCGACAATTTCAAGAGCGAGAGCACCGCGGCAATCGATCTCGCCGAAAAGCTCGGTTATGCGGATCTTGTTGACAAGATCAGGAACGTTCAGGCGAAATTCCCGTCATACTACGACACGGGAAAAGCCATGGCGGAGGCCTATGTTGCCGGTGGACCGGAGCAGGGCAACAAGCTCATGGGGGCATTCGACGGCGAAGCTGAAAGCCTGACGACGGCGCTGGAAGCAGCCCTTGATCTTCATCACCAGCATCTGGAAACGGAACGCGCCGAGTTGGCCGTTGAGGTGGCGAGCTATCAGAGTGCTGCCCGGAACGCTGACGTCATGACCTACGCTAACCTCGGGCTCGTCGTCCTTGCCCTGGCAATGGCCGGTTTCTTCATCATGCGTGCGGTCATTCTGCCGCTCGGGTCCTTTGCCGAGGCAGTCGCCCGGCTTTCGAAGGGCGACTATGGCATTCACCTTGCCGAATGTGAACGGGCTGACGAAATCGGACAGCTTGCAAATGCGATCAATGTCCTGCGCGACGGCGCTTCGGAGCGAGAGGAGTTGGTCAAGGCGCAAAAGGCCGAAGACGAGGCGCGTATTCGGCGCATGCGGCAGCGCGAAGAGCTGACTGCTTCGTTCCGCAGCAGCGTATCGTCCCTCATCGTGGATGTGACCGGCACCATGTCGCAGCTGGAAGACACAGCAACTGTGCTGATCGGTGTTGCAGACGACACCACGACACACGCTGAAGGAGCGGCCTATTCATCCAATTCGGCTCTGGGTAATGTCGAGGCCGTCGCTTCTGCCGCTGAAGAGCTTTCGGTTTCCATCGAGGAAATCAACCAGCGTGTGGCTTCCACCTCCGCAGTTGTCTCGGAAGCTGCCGAAACCACCAGCCTGACCAATGAAAAGGTCGCAACCCTTTCGTCTGCGGCCCAGGAAATCGGTGAAGTCGTCCAGCTGATCCAGACCATCGCCGAACAGACCAATCTTCTGGCACTCAACGCAACTATCGAGGCTGCTCGTGCTGGTGAAGCCGGCAAGGGATTTGCTGTCGTTGCTGCGGAAGTCAAGGAGTTGGCCAATCAGACAGCGAAAGCCACGGAAAGCATCACCCAGCAGATCATCGCCATTCAGGAAGCGACCACCGATGCAGCCCACTCGATCCAGCAGATCACCGACATCATGGGCAATGTAACGGCGGAAACAACGGCAATCGCATCGGCGGTTACTGAACAGAGCGCAGCGACTGGCGAAATTGCCCGTGGCGTCAACGAGGCCTCCACCAGCACCCAGACGGCAAGCGACAGCGTGTCCGGCATGAAGGAAAACGCGGTCCGCTCCAAGGATGCGGCAGGTGAAGTCCGCCAGGCGGTCAACCTGGTTGCAGAACGCACCCAGACGCTGACCCACCAGATCGAGGACTTCATCAAGTCCTTTGCGGCCTGATGTCAACCGAGACCAGTTACGAAAAGCCGGCGGTTTCCGCCGGCTTTTTTGTTTCCCGGTTTTGACAATCCTCCAAGTGACGATGAGGCGGCGAACGGAAAAACGCCGACCTGCGCCTCAGGTGAACAGCCGACTTGTGGTCAGTGATCTGGGCTGCTCGTTTTGCCTTACTCCGCAGCGTTTGCGATTGCCGAGTAGAGATCCGGATCCGTCAGTTCAGGCGGAGAAACCGGTGCGCCACCGCCTTCGCCGACGTAAGTATCCGCCACGCCGTAAATGAAGACCCCGCCCGCCTTGCGCTTTGCGATGGCGACCCGCTCGATCAACTGGAAGTCGCCCGTTTCGCAGTTGGCGTAACTTGTATAGATCGGTTTGCCGTTCTCGTTGATCCGTTCGGAACCTGAGGTGAATTTGCCTTCCGCGCATTTCTTCTGGCTGTCGGCAACAATAAGCGACATCAGTTCTTCTTCCGACTGGTAGCTACCCGCCGGAAAAATGTGCGCCACAATCGTGCGTGCGTCGTTGGTGGCAACGGCATGAAGGCCGTTCAGATCTTCTTCGCGCTGTCCGTCGGGAACAAGCTTTAGCCCGGACAGGCCAGCGCTGCCCATCAGGTTGAACAGGGCCTGGGTCGCTTCGATGGCAAGTTGCGGGTCGGTCGCCGAACTGGACGCCGCCGCTTCGTCCTTGGTCGGGGCGGAATGTCCGAGGCCACCTTGAGAGCTGGCGCCTGCAGCGCCGGCAACGGGTGCCGCACCGTACCGTGCGATGTTCTGCTCCACGCATTTGGCAAGACGTGCCATCAGGCGAGAGGTGCCTGTGAGGCGGAATTCGTAATTGTACGTGCCATCTCGAACGTAAAGTGTCCGTCCGCGGCGAAATCGGGTGATGATGTAGCCGCCTCTGGGCATTTGCATGCGCGCCAGATTCTTCGACGTCGCCTTGGCAACGCCGCTCTGCCAGGCGCCCCGGTCGATGCGATACTGAAGCGCAATATCCGCGCCGACCTTCATGTTCCACTGAAGCGCCGAAAAGCCGATGGCCCAGTTGTAGTTGGTGTCGAGCTGGACATATAGCGTGATGCCGCTGTGGTAGCTCACGGACGCGACACAGGTCGAAAATGCGCCGGTCTGATCATCAGTGAAGGCACTGCCGTTCCAGCCGCCGCTTTGGAAGTTTTCAACAACGGCTGCATGGCTAGTTCCGAAGCTACCGAAGAGCAAAAGACCTGCGGAAACCCCGGCGGCAACCAATGAATAAACAAGACGCATCATACCCCCTCAGATGCCACTGCGGCCGTGTCCCAGCCGTCTGGAAAGGCTAAGTGATTTCCTTTGCGGCATCAAGAATGACGCACGCTTGCCCGGAAGCTTGAATGCCGTCGCAAACGACGGCTGAACGGGGTGTTCACTGCCCGTTGGAACAGGAGAAAAACTCTTTCAATCGGACCGGGCCCGTTGGAAGTTTTTCCTCGCAAAAATCACTCTGACCGGCCGCCGGGAATTGAAATTGGCCAAATCAGAGGATTGCAAAAAACTATTCCGCTTCTGTTTCCAGCTTTGAAATCCGGTGCCCGGCGCAGGCATGGGCTGCCGATTACATTAGACCCATCAAACTGGGACTGGAGACCCTGACGATGACTAGCCGTGGTGGCGACACTCTGAAAACACTGAAAAAGCCGGAAGACCGGCTCGACGTGTTTCCGGCCTTCATGAAGGTTGCCGGCCGGCGTGTGCTCGTTGTCGGGCACGGCGGTGAAGCTGCTGCAAAGGTTCGTCTCCTGGGGGAAACCAACGCCCGGATCGTCGTCGTATCCAAAATTGTCGAACCGGATCTGCAGGAGGCTATTGACCTCTTCGAGACCGAGCATCTTGCCGAGGATTTCCAGCCTGGTCATCTGAAGGACGCCGCTCTGGTCTTTTCCGCGCGCGAAGACTGGGACCTCGACAAGGCTGTTGTCGATGCGGCACGGGCGCAGGGCGTTCCGGTCAATGCGGTCGACAAGCCGGAACTGTGCGACTTCTACACCGGAGCCCTGGTCAATCGCGCACCGATCGCCGTTGCGATAACCTCGACCGGTGTCGGTCCTGTCCTGTCGCGCCACATCCGCGCGCGCATTGAAGCCATGCTGCCGCGTTCGACCGGCGAGCTGGCGCGTCTTGCCGAAAGTTTCCGCGATGCCGCAACCAAGGTGATCCGCGACGGTGGGCTGCGCCGCAGTTTCTGGGCGCGCTTCTTCTCCGGTTCGGTCGCAACCAATCTCTATGCAGGCAAGGCTGATGTCGCCCGTTCAGAGGCACAGCGGTTGTTGAATTCGATGGCGGACGAGCCCGGTTTTGTCTGGCTTGTCGGTGCCGGGCCGGGCGCGGAAGACCTGTTGACCCTGCGCGCGCAGCGCCTGCTGCAGGAAGCCGACGTCATCGTTCACGATGCGCTGGTGCCGGCAAATGTCGTTGCCATGGGCCGCCGCGATGCGGAGCGCATTTCAGTGGGCAAGCGCAAGGGCGCTCATTCCGTGCCGCAGTCCGAAATTTCCGAGCTCCTGGTCGAGCTTGGCCGCAAGGGCTTGAAAGTCGTGCGTCTGAAAGCTGGAGATCCGATGATCTTTGGCCGTGCGGCAGAAGAAATGGAAGCGCTTCGCGAAGGTGGTATCGGCTTTGAAATTGTTCCAGGCGTCACGGCAGCCTTCGCCGCGGCAGCGTCAGCCCAGATCCCGCTCACGTTGCGCGGTGTCGCCTCCAACCTGGTTTTCGCTACCGGCCACAATGCCAAGTCCGAAACCCTGCCGGATTGGGCTGGGCTGGCACTCAAGGGCGCGACGGTGGCTGTCTACATGGGCCGAACCGTGGCGGCTGCGGTTGCCGAGAAGATGATCGGCGCGGGCCTGAAACCTGAAACACCGGTTGCCGTTATCGAGAATGCGGCACACCCGGACGAACGCCAATTTGCCGGAACCCTGTCCGAACTCGCGGTGCTGTCGAACCGCGCTGAGATCGACGGACCGGTTCTGATCGTGATCGGCGAGGCCGTGGGCCATGCCGCAATGGACAAGGCCGAACCCCTGGCGCCGCAGCTCGCCGCCCGGGTTGTAGCCGCCTGAACTTGAAGAGAGTGGACGCACATGAAAGTCATCACCGCCAACCGCCTTTTGAACGGCGATGTTGTCTGGCTCGCGGAAAACGGTTCCTGGGTCGAGCGCATTACGCTGGCTAAGGTTTATGACGGCAAGGAAGCGGTCGCGGCAGCCCTGGCCGAAGGTCTTGAGGCCGAGAAGAACCAGAAAGTCGTTGGTGTCTACGAGATGGACGTGACCGTGGAAGAGGGCGTCATCGTACCGGTGCGCCTGCGCGAAAAGATCCGGGCAGCCGGCCCGACCACCCACCCGGAACTGGGCAAGCAGGCCCAGGCGGTTTCCGCCTGAAACAACAATGAAGGGCAGGGCAGCGCCTTCCATGGCAGCGCCCGCTGAGGAGAGATTGAGACATGTACCGTTACGACGAATTTGACGCGAGCTTCGTGAACCAGCGTACCGAGCAGTTCAAGGACCAAGTCCGCCGCCGTCTGGCTGGCGAACTTTCCGAGGACGAGTTCAAGCCGCTGCGCCTGATGAACGGTCTCTATCTGCAGCTCCATGCCTACATGCTGCGCGTTGCCATTCCCTATGGCACGCTCAACGGCCGGCAGATGCGCAAGCTTGCCCATATCGCCCGCACGTACGACCAGAGCTACGGCCACTTCACCACGCGCCAGAACATCCAGTTCAACTGGCCGAAACTGGAAGATACGCCGAAGATCCTGGAAGAGCTGGCAGAAGTCGAGATGCATGCCATCCAGACGTCGGGCAACTGCATTCGAAACGTGACCGCGGATCACTTCGCCGGTGCTGCCGCCGACGAGATCGCCGACCCGCGCCCCTATGCGGAAATCCTGCGCCAGTGGTCATCGCTGCATCCGGAATTCTCGTTCCTGCCGCGCAAGTTCAAGATCGCCATCACAGGCGCACCGAACGACCGTGCTGCCGTCCAGGTTCACGATATCGGGCTGCAGCTCGCACGCAACGATGCCGGTGAGATCGGGTTCGTGGTCTTCGTTGGTGGCGGACTTGGCCGTACGCCGATGATCGGCCGCAAAGTGCGCGACTTCCTTCCCGAGGAAGATCTGCTTGCCTACTCGGAAGCGATCCTGCGCGTCTATAACCGCTACGGCCGCCGCGACAACAAGTACAAGGCCCGCATCAAGATCCTGGTTCATGAAACCGGGCTGGACGAACTGAAGGCGGATATCGAGGCCGAATTCGAAAAGATCCGCTTCGGGGTCCTGCGCCTGCCGGACGAGGAAGTGCGCCGCATCGAAGCTTATTTTGCTCCGCCTCCACTGGAAGTGGGCAATGCGACCTCGGCTGCCGTTGAAACACGCAAGGCGGCGGATGCAGCCTTTGCCCAGTTCACGGCGCATAACCTCAACCCGCACCGGGTCCCTGGCTATACCTCCGTCACATTGTCCATGAAGCCGATCGGCGGCATCCCGGGTGATGCGTCGGATGAGCAGATGGACGTGATCGCGAACCTTGCCGAGAAATACGGTCATGACGAGATCCGCATCAGTCACGAGCAGAACGTGATCCTGCCGCATGTGAAGCTGGACGACCTGCCGGCGCTGTTCGACGAGTTGGTGGCCGCGCGTATCGCGGAAGGCAATGCCGGTCTGATCACCGATATCATCGCCTGCCCGGGCATGGACTATTGCGCCCTGGCAACCGCCCGCTCCATTCCGGTTGCGCAGCGGATCTCCGAACGCTTCGGTGCTGCGGAACGGCAGGCCGAGATCGGTGAGCTGAAGATCAAGATCTCCGGCTGCATCAACGCCTGTGGTCACCACCATGTCGGCCACATCGGCATTCTCGGCCTGGAGAAGAAGGGCGAGGAATTCTATCAGGTGACGCTTGGCGGCTCCGCCAACGAAAACGCGTCCATTGGTGAAATCGTCGGCCGCGGCTTCTCGTCTGAAGAAGTGGTCGATGCCATCGAGAAGCTGGTCGATACCTATCTCGGCCTGCGGAACGGCAAAGAAGAGACCTTCCTGGAAGCCTATCGCCGGGTTGGGGAGGATCCCTTCAAGGAGGCCCTTTATGGCGCTGCATGAGACATTCAGCCTAGGTGTTGATCCGGAGCTGGGCTTGCAGGCGGAAGTCGCCGCACTCAACGCCCAGTTCGAGGATGCAACCGCGGACGACGTCCTGAGGGCGGCCATCCGCCACCAGTTCGCCGGTGGCATTGCCATGGTCTCCAGCTTCGGGGCCGATTCCGCAGTGCTCCTGCATATGGTTGCCCAGATCGACCCGTCGACGCCGGTCGTTTTCGTGGACACGGTCAAACTGTTTCCGGCCACGCTGCTCTATCGTGATGAGCTGATCGAGAAGCTCGGCCTGACCGATGTCCGCACCCAGAAGCCGAACAAGGACGATCTCTCCAGGGAAGATCCCGCGGGCATGCTCTGGATGAGCGATACCGACGCCTGCTGTCATATCCGCAAGGTGGTGCCGCTGGCCGAGGCCTTGAACGGTTTCGAAGCCTGGATTTCCGGCCGCAAGCGGTTCCAGAGCGCAAGTCGCTCCAGCCTGGAGTTCTTCGAAATCGACGAAGGCCGGGTGAAGGTCAATCCGCTGGCGGACTGGACGGCTGCCGAAATTCTGGATTATGCCAAGACCCATGATCTGCCGCCGCATCCGCTGGTGGCGCAAGGCTACCCCTCCATCGGCTGCCTGCCCTGCACCAGCAAGGTTGCCCCCGGCGAGGACCCCCGGGCTGGACGTTGGCGTGGCCAGGACAAGACGGAATGCGGCATTCACTGGCCGACCCATGGCAAGGAAGTTGACGGCAGCGGTATCTGACCGCTGTCGATAGAGGATTTTGAGGACGCAAAGAATGGCAACGATTTTCAAGGACGGCGATTTCGTCGAGGAAAGCTGGGCGCGGACAGATGCCGAAACCGGCACTGCTGTCGAAGGCGATGCGCTTGTACCGATGACCGTGTTTCTCATCGACCCGGATGCATATCTGGCACGAGACGGCAAAACCGCCGTCATCGTCGAGGCTGGTGACGATGTCGAGCTGATCGAAAATTATCTCGACCGGCTGGCACTGGTTGCCGTCGACTTTCCGAGCTTTTCCGATGGCCGCGGCTTTTCCGCAGCCCGCATCCTGCGTGAGCAGATCGGCTACAAGGGTGATATCCGCGCGCTCGGGAAATACATTCTCGACCAGGTGCCGCTGGCACGCCGCTGCGGTGTGTCGACGTTCGAGATCTCCAAGCCGGAAGTGCTGAAAGCTCTGAAGGCCGGTGAATGGCCCGAAGTAACCAAATATCTGCAGCCGGTCGGCACGGTCGATGAAATCCCGGAAGGAACACGCCCGTGGGCGCGCCGCTCCCACCGGGACCTGGCGGTCGCCGCGGAGTAAGCCGAACAGGTCTGCCCGTCTTGCGACAATGGTCATAGGACGGGCGGCACAAAATTCGAACGAGCGTTTCAGGGGGCCTCGCAAGGCGGGGTCCCTATTTGTTTGCGAGCGTCGATCCTTGCAAGAGGCCGTCGGCATCGCCGAAGACTACAGGTGCTCGTCCAAGGTCATTTGCTGTCGAAGGAAAAGGTGAAACCGAACCACGGCAAGTGTTTTGCCCGTCCAGTTTGTGTCAGCAACCGGAATGCAGTTCGTCAGTGGATTGAAACATCCGGTTACAGGCTGTGAATCGCATTGTCACAAGACTGACTTATTATACGTCATATGGTCTGGCGGCAAAGTGATTTGCCGGCGAACCGGCACTGGCGCACGAGGCAATGTGGCGTCGAAACGGGGATACCGGGGCATTGCCAATTGTTTCCCGAAATCCAATACCGCAGGCCGGTTCCGGTCCTCAGTAGGAATGTCGCTCAATGGCCGTCACTCGCACCCTCGAAACGCTCTTCGATCTGAGGAAGCCCGCAGTAAAGACCAACAAGGTGCTTGTGGTCGGGGTCAGTTCAAAGCGATCGCTCGGCCTGGCAATCGGCGAGCACATGTATCAGAACGGTTGGGAAACCGTGCTGACGTCGCGCCGGCCGGAAAAGCTGTCTGCCAAAACGCCACATCACGACATCCGCTTCCTGGACTATCCGCAGTCCATCGACGCGATTGACGATCTGACCGACTTGACCGGCATGGTGTTCTGCCTGGCCAAGACCGACATCGGCGAAGCCGGACAGAACGGTCTGCTGGGGACGAGCGAAGAGAACTTTCTGAAGACGATCAGCACCAGCTGTTATGCCTTCATAGCCCTGGTGCGGGAGGTGCAGCGGCGCAACCCGAACCTCAGATCCGTTGTTGCCCTGACTTTTCTGGGCGGTGAGCGCGTGGTGCCCGGCTACGAGGTCCTGGGTGTCGCAAAGGCTGCCCTGGAACACTCCGTGCGGGCGCTTGCGGCGGAACTTGGCCATGAGAATGTCCGTGTGAACGGTGTTTCCGCCGGCGCGGTCCCGACCACGTCATCGCGCGTCCTGCCCGACTTCCGCAAGGTTCATGAAGTTCTCTCGCGGCAGTCGTTCCTGCGCCGCGGTGTCACTGCAGAGGAAGTTGCTGGAGCTGCTGCCTATTTGCTCAGTGATCTTTCCGGCGGAATGACGGGTGAGATCCTGCAAGTCAACGGCGGTCTGCGGCACACGGTTCTCTAAGCCGGTGGCTGGTTCGGCGTCGTGGTCTTTTCGTGATGCCGCACGTCGTTCAGCCTAATCCAAGTCAACGCTCCACGTGAACTTAATGCAAAACATCCGTGCTCCGGAAGTTAATGCATACTTTGTGCTTGTGTTTTTATTGGTTCGTTAGATAAACACCCTCACCATGCCTCAGAGGGATCAACGGATTCAGTTGCCGAAACCTTCCGAAACCAGGGACGCACTTCGGGAAATTGCGGAACGTCCGACGGCGAATGCCTGAATTATCTTAATTCGAGCTGTCGCAGATGGAGAGAAAATTGGTCGCAAATTTATACGGAAAGGGTGGTGTCCTGGACCGGGTCGCAAGGCCTGAAATGCGCGTACCGTTCTTGCTGGGTCTGGTGGTGTTCCTGGCTTGCATCTTCGGCATTCTTACCCGGCCGACTGGGTTCCTGGCAGCAGTCTGGCCGGCCAACGCAATTCTCCTCGGACTGCTGGTCCGTGTGCCGAAGTCGGCTTGTTGGCAGAGCTGGGTTGCTGCTGCCGTAGGCTATCTGGCAGCGGATTTTCTGACAGGAGCGACACTCGAAAAGGCCGTGCTGCTGAATGCGGCCAACATGGTTGGGGTGGCTGCCGGGTATCAGGTCTATAAGTACTTGCCTGCTTCCTCTGTTCGGCTGCAACAACCCTTGGCCCTTCTCCATCTCGCGGTGGCTTCGGCTATCGCCGCTTCCCTGGCAGGGGTTGTCGGGGGCATCGCAAATCCGATCCTCTTCGGCGGGGGTGTCATTCCCGGCTGGATATTCTGGTCGACGACCGAGCTGGTCAACTACATCTCCTTTCTGCCGGTTATCCTGTCGGCACCGAAGCTGGAAGGAACGTTGCCGGACTTTTCCGGTCTGCTGGCCCGGTTGAGGCAGGAAAAACGCGCACCGCTGATCCTGCTGCTGATCTCCTGTATTGCTGGAGCAGTCGTCGGAGGGCCTGGCGCCATTGCGTTTCCGGTTCCGGCGCTCTTGTGGTGTGGTGTCGTCTATCCGGTCTTTCCGACAGCGATACTGACGCTGTGCATTGGCGTGTGGGGTCTCGTCATCCTGTCAAACGGGCTTGGCGACAGCAGCTCCCTGCAACTCGACGTGATGACGCTCATTTCCATCCGGCTCGGCATTTCCCTTGTTGCACTGGCGCCTATCATGTTGTCCTGCGTCACGCAGAGCCGGAATGCATTGCTGGTCCGTCTGCAATATCTTGCCACGCACGACCAGCTGACTGACGTTCTCAACCGCAACGCCTTCCGCGAGGAGGTCTCCCGCAGTCTCTCCCTTGGCATGAACGGCTTTGCCCTGCTGATGGTCGACCTCGATCATTTCAAGTCGGTCAACGACACCTACGGACACGCCGCCGGTGATACCGTACTGGTCAGCTTCGTGCGGCGTGTGCAAGGCACGTTGCGGCCAGGCAGTCTTCTGGGTCGTATGGGCGGCGAGGAATTCGCCATCATGATTCCGAACAGCCAGATCATGGACGCAGTGGCGGAAGCCGAGAAAATTCGGCAAAGCGTCTGCAGTGAGCCGGTTGCCGCAGGAGACGGAAAACTGGTTCGCGTGACGGCAAGCCTTGGCGTCGTCGCTGTCGAACACGACAATGCAGCCTGTCTTGATACCCTGTTGGCCGAAGCCGACCGGCTTTGCTACCAGGCGAAGGAACGCGGCCGGAACCGCGTGGAGCATTGCGGAGCGGCATAGGGTTTTCGGACAGGCGGCCGTCAGACTTCCTTATTTCTGGTCAGGTAAAGCAGTTGCGGGAATATTTCCTCCAGCGCCGGGTCTCGTCCGGTTTCCGCATTGGCCGTATAAAACTGCCGATTTGCCTTCAGATTGGCATACCCGTGAATGAACGCCCACAGCATGGTTTCAACGGAAGTCCGGTGAACGGGGTTCTCGCAATTCTCCGGTGAAAGTCCTTCGGAGACCTCCCTTAGAACCGCATAGGCTTCGCGGCTGGCCGGCTGAAGCTCCGGATAGATGTCGATCTGTCGTTCCATGGAGAACATCAGCCGGAACAGATGCGGGTTCTCTTCAACGAAGGCGATGTAACCGCGGGCGCTTGCGAGTATCTGTTCACGGGCGTCGTTGGACGCATCCGCCATATGCCGGCGCATCGTGCCCGCAAACTGCCGGAAGCCTTCCGTCGCGATGGCTGCCTGCAGGACGGCAAGATTGGCAAAGTGGTTCTTCGGCGCTCCATGGGAAACGCCGGCACGGGCGGCGCACGCCCGCAGCGACAGGGCCTCAAGTCCATCTTCGCGCAGAATGTCCAGCCCTGCCTGGATCAGGGCCTCTTTCAGATTGCCGTGGTGATATTTCAGGTCGCTCAGGCCTGTTTCCTCCATAAGTAGACACTGTCAACATTTTCGTTGACGGCCGAAAATTCCGCATATAGACAGTGACAACATTGCTGGGGTCGCAATGCAGAAGGGTTGTCTTATGTCGTCTAAGTGTTATGTGCGGGCTAGCGTCCTTGCAAGTCTCGCGCTTGTCGCATGTCCTGCCATGGGGGAGGAACAGAAGGACTGGAGCGTACTGGTTGGCGCTGGTCCCTTCTTCGGTCCGGAATATCTGGGCTCCAAGGACTACGGTTTCGTTCCCGGCATCATCGCGTCTGTGCAGAAGGGGCCTTATTTCGTCAAGTTCAACGGATTGACGGCGACCGCCAACGTGCTGCCTTTCGACAGCTTTTACGCCGGGCCGCTTATTGGCTACGGCACGGGCCGCAAGGATGTGTCCGACAATGTTGTCGACAAGCTTCCCGATGTTGACGAGGAGCTCTGGGTTGGTGCCACGGCAGGCGGTGGCTACGCCGGTTTGCTGCTTGATCGCGATTCGCTTGGTGCCAGTGTCGAGATTGCCCATGACGTCATCGGCGAAAGCGGCACAACGGCCACATTCAGCCTGGGTTACGAAATCAACGCGACCCAGCGTCTGGCTTTCGGCCTTGATGTCTCCACGACCTTTGTGGACGGCAGCTATGCTGACGCCTACTATTCCGTGACCGCAAAAGGCGCGGCCGCAAGCGGTCTCAAGGAATACAAGGCCGACGCAGGCTTCAGGGACGTGAGCGTGGATGTTTCGTCAAGATTTGCCGTAACCGAAAACTGGGGCGTCGGTGGCCTCGTCGGCGGGTCGGTGCTTCTGGGCGGCATGGCAGATAGCCCGATCGTTGAAGACCGGGGAGAGGCGCTCAACGGCCATGGCGGTCTGTTTCTCTGGTACAAGTTCTGATCGGCGGTCTGCACGAAAAGCTGTTCTGACGCGGAAAAACTGTGCCGGAACCTTTCCCGGGAAAACCACGCAGCGCACCAGCGCCAGAACGGTCATCGGTTGCATCAGTGGCTCCGTCAGCCAGAATTCTTGAAAGATTATCGCGGGCCGCATTCCACCAAGCGTGCCCCGGCACAAGGCCGGGGCTGCTGAAGGTTCAAGCGGCAGGCGCAATCACGCGTCTGTCGGCTCTTCGTATGTGATCATCGCGATCACGCCTCCGAGCGGGTCGACAATCGTTGCCATGCGGCCGACGTTTGGAATGCTCATCGGTTCCATCGCAATCGTCGCGCCAAGCGCACGGGCCTTTTCGACACGCGCATCGACACTGTCGACAGTCACATAGGGCAGCCAACGGGGACTTTCAGTTTCCATGGATGGGAAGCCGCCGATCATGTTTTCATTGTTCATGATCATGGTGTAGGGGCCTACGCCCACATCCACGGTTTTTGTGCCCCAGCCGAGCAGGTCGGAATAGAAGGCCTGCGCCTTGGCACCGTCAGCGCAATGAAGTTCCATCCAGCTGAACGCGCCATGTGTTTGCGACGGAGTGCTCATGTCTTTTATCCTCTGTGTTGAAAACAATTGCCTGGCAGTACCAGGTGATCAGAGGACGGCAGGCGACAGGCAGAACCGACAGGGGGGACCAAAAATATTTTGGTCTGGCAGGATCTGAACAAAACGAGGTTCGAAACAGGCTTATTGTCCGCCAGAAACCTTCATCTTCCGGCGGATATGGTCGCGGTCGACATCGGTTCCCGCAAATTCCAGCGCTTTGCGGTAAGCAGCTTGAGCCTCTTCGATCAGGCCCAGTTCTTCCATAAAGGTAGCGCGGACAACGTGAAAGTTCGGGTAGCGCTCCAGAGAGCCAGCCAGTTGCTCCAGGCGGCACAAGCCGGCCTGGGCCCCGTTCAGCTTTGCCTGGACCACGGCGCGGTTGAGCGCCACAACCGGTGAAGGCCGGATATGTTCCAGAGCACGGTAGAGCCGGTCGATCTCGACCCAGTCGGTGGTCGCGTAGGTCGCAGCCTGGGTGTGTGTCGAGGCAATGGCTGCCTCGATCTGAAAGGGGCCGGGCCGCGCCTTGCGCAAGGCGGCCTCAAGCAGAATGTTGCCTTCGGCGATCAGTTTCCGGTCCCAAAGCGAACGGTCCTGGTCTTCCAGCGTTACGGCAGCGCCGCTCCGGCTCAGCCGGGCCTTGCGGCGGGAATGCTGGATCAGGCAAAGGGCCAGAAAGCCGCGCAGTTCCGGTTCTTCGGGAAACAGCCGAACGATCAGGCGGGCCAGGCGGATCGCTTCCTCACACAGGGGCTCGCGGATCAGTTCTTCACCCTGCGAAGCCGCATAGCCTTCGTTGAAGATCAGATAGATGGCATTGGCTACAGCGGAAAGTCGCTCGGCACGGGCGGTTCTGTCCGGTTCCTCATAGCTCAGTTTGGCCGCCTGCAGCCGTTTCTTCGCACGCGTGATGCGCTGTTCCATGGTCTTCGCCTGTACCAGAAATGCACGGGCAATCTCCTCCACAGCAAGACCAGCGACAATTTTCAGGGAAAGGGCAATCTGCTGGTCCCGGCGCAGCACCGGGTGGCAGCAGGTAAACAGAAGACGCAGGATGTCGTCCCGGTAGACGGCATGATCCAGCGATTGGGTCAGCTCGTCTTCCGGGTGCGGGCCTTCGGGAAGAGGCTCGAGATCATCCGGTGCGGTGAGGGTTTCCTTTTTTCGTTTCCGCAGCGTATCGATGCCGGCATTGCGTCCGGCTATGATCAGCCAGGCAACCGGATCCGCCGGCATCCGGTCGGGCGACCACGCCTTGAGCGCCTTCAACGAGGCGTCCTGAAACGCATCCTCGGCAAGGTCAATGTCGCCGAAGACGCGGTTGAGCGCTGCCAGGACGCGCGGGCGGGCAGCCCTAAGATGCGCTGATAACCAGGCGCTCGGCATTCTTGAAATCGGCTCCCTCGAAGAATTCCACCGGACGAATTTCGATGCGACCATGATCCAGCGGCAGGATCTTCACCGCCTCGATGGCGTCCTCCAGTGTCGGGCAGTCGATCACGTAGAAGCCCATGAACTGCTCTTTCGTTTCGGCAAAAGGCCCGTCGGTGACAATAAAGTCGTCCTTGTCCTTGTTGATCGTGACCGACGTTCCCGTCGACATCAACTTGGTTGCAACGGCGAAGGAGTTGTTTGTCTTTGTGTGTTCGTGAAAGGCGCCGTGTTTCTGATAAACGGTGGCGAGCTCTTCCGGTGGCAGAGCGTCAATGAAATCTTCGCTGGCGTAAATCAAAACGGAAAAAAGCATGTGGGTCCCTCCGGTTGCTTGGATTGATACCCAAGGAACGTGCAGGCGCGAGCTTATCCGACAGCCGACCGAAAAAAAGTGAAAACTTGCCTGCGATCAGGGCATGACCTGGCCGAAAGGGAGAGTTGCCGGCCGTTAAGCCGGGCAACTCCGATCCGTGTGATCTTCTAGGCGTTGCCGATGAGAACGCCTGCCGCAAAGACCAGCGAACCACCGAGGACAACCTGGAAGGCCGCCCGCAGAAACGGTGTTTCCATGTAGCGGTTCTGGATCCATGCGATCGCCCACAATTCGATGAAAACGATGAATGCGGCGACAGTTGTCGCTGTCCAGAATTCGGGAATGAGATAGGGGAGCGCGTGACCAAGGCCGCCGAGGGCGGTCATGATGCCCGAAGCGAGGCCGCGCTTCAGTGGTGATCCGCGTCCCGAGAGCACGCCGTCGTCATGGGCCGCTTCGGTAAAGCCCATGGAAATGCCCGCCCCGACGGAGGCCGACAGGCCGACCAGGAAGGTCTGCCAGGTATCCTGCGTCGCGAAGGCGGCAGCAAAGATCGGAGCCAGCGTTGATACCGAGCCGTCCATCAAACCCGCAAGGCCCGGCTGGACGTAGGTCAGGATGAATTGCCGGCGTTCGGTCTGGCGCTCCTGTTCCTGCACGTCGTCGGGCGTGTGTTTGGCTCCAAGGCGCTGGGCGAGACTCTCGTGGCCTTTCTCGGCAATCGCAAGATCGCCCAGAAGCTTGCGGGTTCCTGCATCCGAGGTGCGCTTGGCAGCTTCGGTGTAGAAGCGATAGGCCTGCGCCTCCATTTCCTCGGCCATGGCACGGACCTTCTCCAGTCCGAGAGGGCGCACCAGCCAGTCGGGCTTGCGGTCGTAATAGCCGCGCACATGTTCCCGGCGTATGAGAGGGATCGTTTCGCCGAACCGAGCCCGGTGCTGTTCGATCAGTCTCCGCCGGTGCTGGTTTTCCTCTGCGGCCATGTCGTCGAAGACCTTGGCCGATTGCGGATACTGGTCACGCAGACCATCGGCATAAGCCTTGTAGATGCGGGCATCGTCCTCCTCGGAGGAAATCGCAAGCGCCAGGATTTCCTGTTCGGAAAGGGATGAGAAATCCCGCTTTCCCAGTCTGAAAACACGTCCGAACATCAATGTCTCTCACCCAGGATTACCATTTTGCAGGTGGACCGCCGTCAGGCAGGCAGCACGCCGGCCCCGAGCCGGTTCAATCACCGATCAGGTTATATTCGGATGTTAGCAAATTAAGAGAAGCCGAACCGATGCCAAGATGACGCATGTTTCATCGTCCCCGCAACCGGTTCGGCTGTCGGTGTCAGCCTATCCAGCCGTCACGCTTCAGGACCTGATAGGTCTCATCGAGGGTTTTCTCGGCGGTCTTCACCAGAATATCTGCCTCCTCGTGGGTCAGGACCAGCGGCGGCGAAATGATCAGGCTGTCGCGCACCGCGCGCATGACCATGCCGTTGCCGAAGGAAATGTCGCGGCAGATGGTGCCGGCCGTGCCGACATCCTTGAACGGTCGATGCGGGTTTTTCTTGTCCGGCACCAGTTCCAGCGCACCGACAAGGCCGGTCATGCGGGCTTCGCCGATCAGAGGGTGATCGCCCAGCTTCAGCCAGCGTTCCTTGAGATAGGGACCGATATCGGTCTTGACGCGCTCGACCAGGCCTTCGCGCTCGATGATTTCCAGGTTGGCGAGTGCAGCCGCGGCGCAGGCAGGGTGACCGGAATAGGTGTAGCCGTGGTAGAACTCTTCACCCGAAAGCATCAGGCCTTCGGCCACGCGATCGGACACCATGACACCGCCCATCGGCAGATAGCCGGACGTCAGGCCCTTGGCGATGGGCATCAGGTCCGGCTTCATGCCGTAGTGGGTCGAACCGAACCATTCGCCGAGACGGCCGAAACCGCAGATGACCTCGTCGGAAACAAAGAGGATATCCCGTTCGTCGAGGATACGGCGGATTTCCGGCCAATAGGTCTCCGGCGGAATGATGACACCACCAGCGCCCTGGATCGGTTCGGCGATGAAGGCCGCAACCTTGTCCTCGCCGATCTCGTCAATGGCTTCTTCCAGTTTGCGCGCGGCAAAGACGCCGAACTCTTCCGGGCTCATTTCATGGCCTTCACCGAACCAGTAGGGCTGGTCGATGTGATGCACGCCCGGAACCGGAAGGCCGCCCTGCTGGTGCATGCCCTTCATGCCGCCGAGGCTGGTGCCGGCGAGCGTAGAGCCGTGATAGCCGTTCCAGCGGCCGATAATCACCTTCTTGTCCGGCTTGCCCATCTTGTCCCAATAGGTGCGGACCATGCGGAACACGGTGTCGTTGGCCTCGGACCCGGACGAACAGTAGAACACCCTGTTGATGTGATCGGGTGCCAGTTTCGCCAGCTTTTCAGACAAGGCAATTGCGGGCGGATGGGTCGTCTTGAAGAACGTGTTGTAATAGGACAGTTCGTTCATCTGCTTGTAGACCGCATCCGCAATCTCCTTGCGGCCATGGCCAACCTGCACGCACCACAGACCGGCCATGCCGTCGAGGATCCGGTTGCCTTCCGAATCCGTCAGCCAGATACCGTCGGCATGGGTGATCACCCGGCTGCCTTCCTGGTTCAGCGACTTCATGTCGGAAAAAGGATGCCAGTGATGGGCGGCATCGAGTTCCTGAAGGGCCTTGGTCGGATAGATGTTGGAATGGGCCGTCATTGGCGAACGCTCCGGATAGTGACAGACGGGATCAGACGTTGAGCAGCAGGTATTCCCGCTCCCAGGGGCTGATCACGGACATGAAGGTTTCAAATTCCTCGTATTTGATCGCGCGGTAGGTGGCGACGAACTGTTCGCCGAATACCTCGATCATCTCGTCGGATTTTTCGAACTTGGCCAGCGCCTCTGGCAGACCTCGCGGCAGGGACTTGGACCGTTCCGAGCAGTCGTCGGATTTCGGCGAATCTGGCTTGAGCCCGTGGACCATTCCCAGGTACCCGCAGGCAAGGCTTGCGGCGATCGCGAGATACGGGTTGACGTCGGACCCCGGTACCCGGTTTTCCAGACGACGTGCCTGGGCGTTGGAATAAGGCACACGCAGACCCACCGTGCGGTTGTCGTAGCCCCAGTAGACATTCACCGGTGCGGTCGAGGTCTTGGAGAACCGGCGATAGGAATTGACGAAAGGCGCCATGATGCAGGTGACCCGCGGAAGGAACCGCTGGTGCCCGGCGATGAATGACAGGAACGCCTGTGTTTCCTCGCCGTTTTCATCCGCGAAGATGTTGAGGCCGGTTTCCTTGTCGACCACCGACTGGTGAATATGCATCGCCGAACCGGGCTGGTTCGACATCGGCTTCGACATGAAGGTGGCATACATTTCGTGACGCAGCGCGGCCTCACGGATGGTGCGCTTGAACAGGAACACCTGGTCGGCCAGGGCCAGCGGTTGGCCATGGCGCAGGTTGATTTCCATCTGCGCTGCGCCTTCCTCGTGGATCATCGTGTCGATCTCGAGGCCCTGCTGTTCCGACAGGTCGTAGATGTCGTCGATCAGGTCGTCGAATTCGTTCAGCGCGGAAATCGAATAGGACTGTCGGCCGACTTCCGGACGGCCGGACCGGCCCCGCGGCGGCTCAAGCGGATAGTCAGGATCCGTGTTCGGACGGACGAGGTAAAACTCGATTTCCGGCGCCACGACAGGCTCCCAGCCCTTGTCCTCGTAGAGTTTGAGAACACGCTTCAAGACATTGCGCGGGGCGGTCTCGACCGGTGCACCCTGCCGGGTGACGGCGTCGTGGATCAGCTGCGCGGTCGGGTCGCTTTCCCAGGGCACGGTGGTAAGGGTGCTGTAGTCGGGCTTGAAATAGAGATCGCCGTCGATGGGGTTGTGCTGAAACCAGTCGTCGTCGTCCGGATAATCGCCCGAGATCGTCTGCGCGAAGATCGAAGCAGGCATCGTCATCACCGGGCCGGAGAAAAACTTGCCAGTCGGCATCATCTTGCCGCGGGCAACACCGGCAAGGTCCGGAACGATGCATTCGATATCCTGGATGTTGCGCGCGTTGAGCCAGTCACGGGCCGCATCGACATCGGGAACACCGCGCAGGCTGTCGATCGGATTTTCGCTTTCGCTGGCAGGCGTTTCAGCAGTCACAAGAAGCTCCAATGGTTTTGGCACTTTGGCCGGGGCAGGGAAGGCCATTTGGACGGCAAACAGGGGCGTTATCAAGTGCCTGTCTGCATGGGGCTGTCCCGGGTCGGAGAAATCATTTTGTGATCACAAAATGACATGGCTTTCAAAAAGGATCAACCGCCTGATGCATTTGACAGGATTTCCTTGCCGAGAAGCCCCATGCCGTCGGCAATATCGGCCGCGATCGCAGCCCGCAGTGCAGCGCCGTCCTGATCTTCGATCGCGCGGATGGCTTCCTTGTGACGGTCCTCAAGACTGGCAGTGCCGACCCGTCCGTAAACCGTACGCATGAATGGCGCGAACTGCAGCCAGAGACTGTCGATCAGCGGCAGCAGAACCTTGGATCCGGACGCCCTGTAAATGCGGAAGTGAAAGGCGTGGTTGAGCCGCATGTAGGCTTCTGCATCGCCACTTGTGAGCCGCTCGTCGATGTCGTCATCGATCGATTGAAGGTCCTTTGCATCCTTGGATGTCAGGTGCGGCAGGGCCAATTCGGCCAATTCCGGTTCCAGAAGAAGTCTTGCTTTCAGCACCTCGTCGAAGCGGGCCGGGGTCATGTCGGGTATCTGTACCCGGCCGTTCGGTTTCACCTCGAGAGCGTTTTCTGCCGCAAGCCGTTGCAACACTTCGCGCACTGGCATCGGGCTGACGCCAAGTTCTGCGGCAAGCCCCCGGATTGTCACGGCTTTTCCAGGTATGAACCGGCCTGTAAGCAGCCCGGACCGGACGGCATTGTCGACCTGCCCACGGGTTGCACCACGGGACGTGGAAGGGCCGCTGGCCTCCTTCACGGGGCCGGATTGCAAAGCGGATTGCCGAAGGGCCAAAGACGTCCTCCCGAAAAAGTCAAACAGTCAATTTATGCGATCCCGCTTGACAGGGTTTTCCGAAAGTGATCACATTTTTGAAAAGGACGCAAACAAAAGCTGCCGGCTGCCGCAGGAGTGCGGACGGCTTAGTCCAGCAAGACGCAGGGGCGTAAAAACTCTAAATGAACGAGCTTCCCCACCAGATCCTCGAGCATCCGGCGCTGCCCGGCTGGAAGACGGACTTCGAGGCCTTCATGGCCGCCCATCCCGATCTTGATACGCTCGAGGTCATTCTGCCCGATACCAACGGCGTGCTGCGCGGCAAGTGGTTGCCGGGCAAGGCGCTCGAAAAGGTATTCGAGGGCGGCGTGGCCTTTCCCTATTCGCTTTACGGGCTTGATGTCTGGGGGCGTGAGGTCGAGGCCACCGGCATGCATCTGGAAACGGGTGACAAGGACGGTGTCTGCTGGCCGATCCCCGAAACGCTGAAGCTTGTTCCCTGGACCGACCGCAAGACCGCCCAGGTGCTTTTGTCCATGTACGATCGGGACGGCGATCCGTTCCTGGCAGACCCGCGTCACGTTCTGGAAAACATGGTCGACCGGCTGAAGGACGAATTCGGCGTGACCGCCACCTGCGCCTTCGAGTTGGAATTCTATCTGTTCGAGGAAAGTGACGGCGACTGGACGGAGCAGCCCAAGCCGTTGTTCTCCACCCATCTCGGCCCTGCCCGCCAGAACATGTACGCGCTGTCCGACCTCGAGGCCTTGCTGCCGGTGGTGGACGATCTGCGGAAGGCCTGCGAGGTTCAGGGCATTCCGGCGGACGCTGCGGTTTCCGAAGCCGCGCCCGGCCAGTTCGAACTCAATCTGCACCATCGTCGCAACCCGCTCCTGGCGGCCGATGACGTTGTCATGCTGCGCCGCCTGGTGGCAGGTGTCGCCCGCAAGCACGAACTCAAGGCGTCCTTCATGGCCAAGCCTTTCGTGGAATGGCCCGGCAACGGCATGCATGTGCACGTGTCCATGGAAGACGATAACGGCAATTTGTTCGCGGATCCGGAAACCGGCGCAGACCGGCTGGGATATGCCATCAACGGTCTTTTGAAGACCATGCCGGAAGCTCTGTTGCTGTTCATCTCAACCTTCAACGGTTTCCGCCGGATGCAGCCTGGCTCCTATGCCCCGGCCTCTATCTGCTGGGGCTACGACAACCGCTCCGTGGCGTTGCGCGTTCCTGCCTCTACACCGGAAGCTGCCCGTGTCGAACACCGGATCGCAGGCGCCGACGCCAACCCCTATCTTGTGCTGACGGGCATTCTCGCCGGCATGATGGAAGGCCTCAGGCTGAAAAAGGATCCGCCTGCGCCCGTGACCGGCAATGCGTATGAGAAACGCAAGAAGCGACTGACCCCCTGGATGGACGAAGCCATTGACGCTTTTGAAGCCTCCAAGCTGATGAAACAGGCGGTCGGAAAGGAAATGCACAAGGTACTTACCGAGATCAAACGGGAGGAACTGAACGAATTTGGGCGGGAGATCTCGTCGCTTGAGCGACAGACGTATTTGTGATCGGCTGCTGCCCAAAATCGACGCTGGACAAAAACCGGCGCCATAGCCAATCTGCGGGACAGACAAGACGCAAACAGCGCAAATGTCCATTTGCATTCAGGCACTAGGCCATCAAAGGGCCACTGACAAAACTCTGAGGGGAGTTCTCAAATGACGTTTAAATCCATGTTGACCGGGGTCGCCGTTCTCAGCCTGATGAGCGGTGCTGCATTCGCCCAGGACAAGGTCGTGAATGTCTACAACTGGTCCGACTACATCGACGAGACCATCCTGGAAGACTTCACCAAGGAAACCGGCATCAAGGTTGTCTACGACGTGTTCGACAGCAACGAAGTGCTGGAAACCAAGCTGCTGGCAGGCGGTACCGGCTACGATGTCGTCGTCCCGACCGGAACCTTCCTGGCCCGCCAGATTCAAGCCGGTGTTTTCTCTGAACTCGACAAGTCCAAGCTGACCAACCTGTCCAACATGTGGAAGGACATCGAGGCACGCGTCGACAAGTATGATCCGGGCAACAAGCACTCGATAAACTACATGTGGGGCACCACCGGCTTCGGCTACAATGTCGACAAGGTGAAGGCCGCGCTCGGCGACAACCCGCCGGTGGACAGCTGGGATCTCCTGTTCAAGAAGGAGAACATCGAGAAGCTGAAGGATTGTGGCGTGTTCATCCTGGACGCTCCGACCGAACTGATCCCGGCTGCCCTCAACTATCTGGGTCTCGATCCGGACAGCAAGGATCCGGCGGAAATCGAAAAGGCCGGTGAGCTCCTGATGTCGGTTCGCCCGTACATCCAGAAGTTCCATTCTTCCGAATACATCAACGCTCTTGCCAATGGCGATATCTGCCTTGCGGTCGGCTGGTCCGGTGACGTTCTGCAGGCGCGCGACCGTGCGGCGGAAGCCGACAACGGTGTGACCGTCGAATATTCGATCCCGAAAGAGGGCGCGCTGATGTGGTTCGACCAGATGGCGATCCCGGCCGATGCTCCGCACAAGGAAGAGGCGCACGAGTTCCTGAACTACATCATGCGTCCTGAAGTGATGGCGAAGGCTTCCAACGTCGTCTACTACGCCAACGGCAACAAGGCGTCGCAGGAATTCCTCAACGAGGACGTGATCGGGGATCCGGCGATCTACCCGACCGAGGAAGCGGTGAAGAACCTCTACACCGTCACCCCCTATCCTCCGAAGGTGAACCGGGTCGTGACCCGCACCTGGACCTCGGTCAAGAGCGGCCAGTAAGCGAACACGAACACCGCCGGGCCCTTTCCAAGGGTCCGGCGATTTAGTCTTGGGAAGGTCTCTTAGGGGTGGGAGATTGTTTTGGCGAAGAAATCGATTGGACCGGTGCGTCGGGCCTACAGCCCGTGGGACGATCCGGACAAGACACCGTTTATCGAATTCCGGAATGTCACAAAGAAGTTCGGTGATTTCACCGCGGTCAAAGACCTGTCCCTGAAAATCTACGAGCGCGAGTTTTTCGCGCTGCTTGGTGGCTCGGGCTGTGGCAAGACCACCTTGATGCGCATGCTGGCGGGTTTCGAGACGCCGACTTCAGGGCAGATCTTTCTGGATGGCCAGGACCTGGCCGGAATTCCGCCCTTCAAGCGTCCCTCCAACATGATGTTCCAGTCCTACGCGCTGTTTCCGCACATGAGCGTCGAGAAGAACATTGCCTTCGGTCTGAAGCAGGACAAGTTGCCGGCCTCGGAAGTTGAAGCGCGCGTGTCCGAAATGCTGCGGCTGACCAAGCTGGAACAATTCGCCAAACGTCGTCCGCACCAGCTTTCCGGCGGTCAACGCCAGCGCGTCGCGTTGGCTCGCTCGCTCGCCAAGCGCCCCAAGGTGCTGCTGCTGGATGAACCGCTCGGCGCGCTTGACCGCAAGCTGCGTGAGGAAACCCAGTTCGAGCTGATGAACATTCAGGAAGAACTGAAAATGACCTTCCTGATCGTGACCCACGACCAGGAAGAAGCCATGACAGTGGCCGATCGTATTGCCGTCATGGACAAGGGCGAACTTGTGCAGGTTGCGACCCCGGCCGAAATCTACGAAGCGCCCAATTCCAAATTCGTTGCCGACTTCATCGGCGACATCAACCTGATCGAAGCCAACGTCGTCGAGAAATCGGACGCCGGTACGAAGCTGCGTTCGGTCGCGGACAACTTCTCCATCGAAAGTGATCAGGTGACCGATGCCGCCGTCGGCGACCGGGTCTGGTATGCCATTCGTCCGGAAAAGGTCCGCATTGCCCAGGGGCGCCGCGAAAAGGGCGTCCCCAACAGGATTGACGGCGTTGTCTGGGACATCGCCTACCTGGGGGACATGTCGATCATCCATTCGAAAGTCGGCGACGACGACGGCGATACGTTGCGGGCGACCTTCGCCAATGTCTCGCGCATGGTCGAAAACCCGATCACCTGGGATGACGAGGTCGTCATGTCCTTCGACCGGGACGCCGGCGTCATTCTAAAAGGGTAGGAGGAAACGATGTCCGACGTACACGTTCCCGCTCAACCCAAACGGACGCTCGGCGGCTGGCTGCTGATTTCGGTGCCATACATCTGGCTGCTGATCTTTTTTCTGGCGCCGTTCCTGATCGTCTTCAAGATTTCCCTTTCGCAGGTGGCCGTCGCCATTCCGCCCTATGTGCCGACCTTCGATCTGGCAGAAGGCTGGAACGGTATCTGGGAAAGCGTCTCGGAATTCTCCTTCGAGAATTATGTCTGGCTGACGGAAGACGATCTCTACTGGAAATCCTATCTGTCGTCGGTTGTCATCGCGGCTATTTCAACGCTTCTGACGCTCATCATTGGCTACCCGATTGCCTATGGCATGGCACGTAGTCCGCAATCCTTGCGTCCGACGCTGCTGATGCTGGTGATCCTGCCGTTCTGGACCAGCTTCCTGATCCGCGTCTACGCCTGGATCGGCATCCTGAAAAACGAAGGCCTGCTCAACCAGCTTCTCCTGATGCTCGGCATCATCGACGAACCGCTGGTGATCATGAATACCAACATCGCGGTCTTTATCGGCATCGTCTATTCCTACCTGCCGTTCCTGGTTCTGCCGCTCTATGCCAGCCTGGAGCGGCTGGACGGCAGCCTTTTGGAAGCCGCTGAAGACCTTGGATGTCCACCCTGGAAGGCCTTCTGGAAAATCACCGTGCCGTTGTCGCTGCCCGGCGTTATCGCGGGGTGTTTCCTGGTGTTCATTCCCGCCGTCGGTGAATTCGTCATCCCCGATCTTCTTGGCGGGTCCAACACCCTGATGATCGGCAAGACGCTCTGGGTCGAGTTCTTCAACAACCGCGACTGGCCGGTGTCTTCTGCGGTTGCCGTGATCCTTCTGATGATCCTGGTGGTTCCGATCGTGCTCTTCCAGAACCAGCAGCAGAAAATGTCGGAGAGAGACGGATGACGCGCGGCCCGACCTGGTTCAACATCACCTCGCTGGTGGTAGGCTTTTCGTTCCTTTACCTGCCCATCGTGCTGCTGGTGATCTACTCTTTCAACGAGAGCCGTCTGGTGACGGTCTGGGGCGGCTTCTCCACCAAGTGGTACGCGTCGCTGCTGCAGAATGATCAGTTGCTCGATGCGGCCTGGGTGACCCTGCGGGTTGCCTTTGCGTCGGCCACCTTGGCAACGATCATCGGCACCATTGCTGCACTTGTGCTGGTGCGGTCCGGACGCTTCGTCGGCCGGTCTCTGTTTTCCGGCATGATCTTCGCGCCGCTTGTGATGCCGGAAGTGATCCTCGGCCTGTCGCTGCTGCTGCTGTTCGTGGCCATGGACTATACGCGCGGATTCTGGACCGTGATGCTGGCGCATACCACCTTCGCCAGCTGTTATGTGGCCGTTGTCGTCCAGTCGCGTCTGGTCGGCTTCGACAAGTCGATCGAGGAAGCCGCAGAAGACCTTGGCTGCCCGCCGGTGAAAACCTTCTTCCTGATCACCTTGCCGATCATCCTTCCAGGGGTCATCGCCGGCTGGATGCTGGCCTTCACCTTGTCTCTGGACGATCTGGTGATCGCCAGCTTCACCACGGGACCAGGCGCCACCACGCTGCCAATGAAGATCTACTCACAGGTGCGTCTTGGCGTGACACCGGAAATCAATGCGGTCTGTACCATTCTCGTTGCTCTGGTCACCATGGGCGTGATTGCCGCCTCCATTGCGACCAAGCGGCAACAGGCGCAAAAAGAACGAGACGAAAGGGCGGCCTTTGGCGCGGAAGGGTGATGATTTCCGAAGCTTCCAGAAGTCGGTGATATTCTGTAGACAATACTGAATTTTAACAAAACCATGCCTATTTTACGGCCAGGCGGTACACTTCATTGGTGTGTCCGGGCCGATGGTTTTTATTGGGGTATTGCGAGTGATGGCATTGCGGGAAACAGAGCATCTACTGGCTCTGGAAAGCAGCGCTATTTCCCGGATAAAGGTTCGTGAACTCGAAGCTCCAACGCTTTCGGATATAAGCGGTCTTTGGTCTTCGTTGAAGGGCGGCGTTGTATCGACGCCGTTTCAGACGCCGGAGTTTCTTGCAGCTTTGCAGGAAACCAAACTGAAGACAGGTGATTATCGATTTTCAGTGGGCGTTTTCGCGGAGCAAGGCGAGGAAGCCTCTCCCTGTATGCTGTTGCCGCTGGTGCGGTTCCAGCGTGGCCCAATCCGGGTCGTTGGCATGCCGGATTTTGGTCTCGCCGATCAGAATGCGCCGGTTCTTGGTGCAGGATGCCCGGCCTCCAGAGAGTGCCGGGTTGCAATGATCCGGGCATTTTTTGAGCGTCTCCACGATGCGGATATCGTCGACATACATAAACTGCATGGCCGGATCGACGCCCGGGAAAACCCATTGAACTTCATGCCGGAAACCATTTCCCAGAACAGTTCCCTTCTCCTCGATCTTCGCGATGGAGAGGGATCGGACAATTGGTGCGGCAAGTCCATCTACAAGAAGACCAGATCCAAATTTCGCAGGCTCGTGAAGGAAGGTGTCAGCCTGGTTGAGGCTGAAACGCCTGAAGAGCGAACTGAATTGTTCAAGACACTTGCGGCGCAGCGCAGCGACAGGTTCCGACAGCTCGGGCGGAAAGACAGTCTGGAACGTGAAGACCGTGCTGACTTCTACATCCGCCTTGCGCAGATGGAAGCTTCATCCTCGCCTTTCAGGGCCATCGCGCTGAAGTGCGGAGAAGAGACCGTCGCGGCCATGGTGTTGATGATGTCTGGTTCCCAGGCGACCGCCGTGCTGGTGTCCATCGGGGATCGGCGGTGGCACGCCTTTTCGCCGGGCATGGTGTTGTTCGCCAAGGCGATACAGCACGCTGGGCAAACCGGTGTTCGCTGGTTCAGCTTCGGCACAGGACAACAGGAATACAAGCAACGGTTCGGTGGGGTTGAGCAACCTTCCCGACGTCTTCTTATGCCACTCAGCACGCGTGGACGGCTCTTTGTCGGTGCCCGTGAAGCGCATCGTGCCGCTCAGGATATGCTTCAGATCGCGTTGCGCAGGAATGGGGTGGATACGTGACGGAGATGTCGGACGTGGCAGGAAAGGAGACCTTCCGCGGGCAGGTGGCTGGGCAGAACCTTCATGTTGTCTGGCATGAGAAGCCCGGCGCGGACCTTTTGCGCTCGCTTTGGGCGTCACTACCCGGCGGAGCCATATGTTCGGCGTTTCAGGCACCGCGGTTCGTCGAGTGCTTTTTTCAGGAAATGGCACCTGCTGCCTGCGACACTTTCGGAGTGCTTGCCGCTTATCGCGCCGGTTTGCATGACCCGCTTGCATTGCTGCCGTTGATCCGTTTCAGGAAAGGTCCGGTTCGCATCGCATCCACTCCCGACCTTGGCGTGGCAGACCAGAACGGCCCGGTATTGAGCGAAGCGCTCGCAAGCGAAGGCGCTGAAACGGTGCAGGCGGTCATGTCCGTCATGATCGAGGCCATCCCGGGTGCCGATGTGGTGGACATCAAGAAATTGCACGTATCGATAGGCAGCGCTGATAATCCCTTCTTTGTGCATCCAAATGCGAGCCCGGAAAGCAGCAGCCTCTTTCTGGAAACTGACGCCCTGCTCGCCGCCGGGGCCAAATCCGGGATAAGTATTTACAAGAAGGCAAGGGTCAACTTTCGCAAGCTCCAAAGCGAAGACGTTCAGTTGGTCGAAGCAACGACCCCTGAAGAGCGTGTGAAAATTCTCGAAGCTCTGATCGTCTCCAAGGAGGAGCGTTTCAAAGCTCTCGGCCGCGCCAATTCCATGAAACAGGACAACCGGGAAAACTTCTATCGCGCCCTGGCGGCCCAAGCGGGGCAGGAAAATCCCCTGAAGGTTCTGGCGTTGAGGTCCGGTCACGACGCCATCGCCGTGGTAGCGATGTTGGTGGAAAATGGCTACGCCACCCTTATTCTGATTTCGATCGGGGCGGAGCAATGGCACCGGTTTTCACCTGGCATGGTGGCACTGGTCCAATCGATCTACTGGGCGCGGGACAATAACATTCGGGTCTATGGTTTCGGTACGGGTCACCAGGGTTACAAAAGCAGGTTCGGCGCCACGGAACAGCCGACACGACGCATGCTTTTGCCGCTTACGGTCAAAGGCCACGCGGCGATCACTGCCCTGAAGGCAAAACGGAGTTTCCAGGAAACCGTTGATCGCTGGAAACATCGGAAAACCGCTCAGACAGCCTGATCGGGAAATGTTATCCCGCTCGCGGTGGCCGGATCAGGTAGATGACCAGCCAGATCGGCACGACGATGAAGGCGCCCAGGATCATGTTGGGAATGGCCCAGTCCCGAAACTCCAGCAGATAGATCCAGAGCTCCAGAGGACTCATGCCGACGGAGCCCAGAATGTCCTGCGCGGTGATGTTCACGAAGGAAAGACCCGCGCCGACGAGCAGCGAGATGACCGCGATCTTGAAGAATGTCGACAGAAACGGGAACACGGTGCGTAGTGTCTCTCAGTAGGCTCAAGGTATCCGGTGCGCTGGAGAGTGGCGGTAACGCTCCGCGAACGGTGCCCAATTCTTGCCATTAAGGATTTACAAACCATAAACAACTTGCCGGAAACCGCCCAAAACCGCGCTGCAACGGCAGTTTGGCGTCGGGCAACGCGACGCAAATCGATTAAGTGACGGGCCATTCATGTTTTTCGCTGCAACGCGGGAAAGAGCTCTTGACCCGGTCGAACCAAGCGGCGAATGTGCGCCTCACGCATGTAGCGGTCTTAAACGGGAGTGAAACATGAACAAAATTTATCCGGACGCAAAGGCCGCCCTCGAGGGGCTGACCTTTGACGGCATGACGGTGATGGCCGGCGGGTTCGGCCTCTGCGGCATTCCGGAAAATCTGATCGTGGCGCTCCGGGATTCCGGAGCCAAGGACATTACGGCCATTTCCAACAATGCCGGTGTCGATGACTTTGGCCTCGGTCTTCTGCTGCAGACCCGCCAGATCAAGAAGATGGTTTCGTCCTACGTGGGTGAAAACGCGACCTTTGAAAAGCAGTACCTGAACGGCGAGCTTGAGCTTGAATTCAACCCTCAGGGCACGCTGGCCGAACGCATTCGCGCAGGTGGCGCGGGCATTCCGGGCTTCTACACCAAGACCGGAGTCGGTACGCTGATTGCCGAAGGCAAGGAGCACAAGGACTTCAACGGCGAGACATACATCATGGAAACCGGCCTCGTGGCCGATGTGTCGCTGGTCAAGGCCTGGAAGGCCGACAAGGAAGGCAACCTGATCTACCGCAAGACCGCGCGTAACTTCAATCCGATGATGGCAACCGCCGGCAAGACCTGTGTCGTGGAAGTCGAGGAGATTGTCGAGATCGGTGAACTCGATCCGGACAACATCCACACCGCCGGTATCTTCGTCGACCGTATCATCGTCGGCAGCCACGAAAAACGTATCGAAAAGCGCACCACGCGCGCAGCCTGAGGGAGAAAACATCATGGCCTGGACTCGTGATGACATGGCAAAGCGTGCCGCGCAGGAACTGGAAGACGGCTTCTATGTGAACCTGGGCATCGGCATTCCGACGCTGGTATCCAACTACATTCCGGAAGGTGTCCATGTGACCCTCCAGTCGGAAAACGGCATGCTCGGCATGGGCCCGTTCCCGACTGACGACGAGGTTGATGCAGACCTCATCAACGCAGGCAAGCAGACCATCACCGAATTGCCGCAGACCAGCTACTTCTCGTCTGCCGACAGCTTCGGCATGATCCGCGGCGGTCATATCGACCTGTCGATCCTGGGCGCTATGGAAGTGTCCGAGGGCGGCGATCTCGCCAACTGGATGATCCCTGGCAAGATGGTCAAGGGCATGGGCGGCGCGATGGATCTCGTCGCCGGCGTCAAGCGCGTGGTGGTGATCATGGATCACACCTCCAAGGCTGGCGATCCCAAGCTTCTGAAAGAATGCTCGCTACCGCTTACCGGCGTGAAATGCGTTGATCGCGTGATCACCAATTTCGGTGTCTTCGATGTTGTCGAAGGCGGCCTGAAGGTGGTTGAACTCGCTGACGGCGTAACGCTGGATGAGGTCAAGGAAAAGACCCAGGCAACGCTTCAGTCATAAGGCAAGATGCGCGCTTCGGCGTCGTTTTAAATCAAGGTGCCTGCGGTCCCGCAGGCACCTTTTTTCGTGGTCGATCCAGCCAGCTCGTCGATTTTTTCAATAAAAACAGACTGTTTGAACGTGTCGCAGGCGCAATTTGTCCCGAATTGGAACCAATTCGTAGAATTGCCGAGGAAATTTCCAAATTCGTTAATAGATCGAATTGCGAATAACCCGCATAAATCAAGCATAGATAACCCGTTATCCTTTAAAAGCCGGGAAAGTCGATTTCCCGGCTAAAGAACAGATCAGTGTTTACGCGATCTGGTCACCCGCATTTACCTTCTTCAATCCACCTTCAAGACTTGTTCTGTATGGTGTTCAGGTATTCGCAAGGGGTGTTTGGCGTGCCTGGAACGCATGGGGCTGTCTCAAAGCTGATAAAAGTCCTGTCGACCTGGCTGCCCAGCCTGCGCACCCGCTTTGTCTTGCTGGTGGCCGGCCTGTTTCTGGCGCTCTCGGTCGTGATGATCATGGTGGCGAGCTACCTGGACCTGCGGGACGAGGAGCAAAGGGTGGTCTCGGACGCGCGAGCCATCGGGGCGACCGTCAGCCGACTGGCCGTACCGCATCTGACCAACCACCACTATCTGATCCTTGAACAGGAACTGGAAAGCATTGCAGGCAGCGGCGTGGTCGACCTGGCGCAAGTTCACGATCCCGCGCGTGCGGTCACTATCGACAGCGATCCGGACACGAGCTACTTCGACGAAATGGACCTGCATCCGCTGATCACGCTTTCGCTGCAAACCGGGCTCGATCAGATCCGCCAGACCGGAGACAGGATCGAAATAGCCTTGCCGGTGCGCGAGACGGCGGACAGTCCGGTTCTCGGGGTCGCGCTGGTGTCGGTCAAACGGCTTCAGGCCAACGGCATGCTGTTCGCCATCTGGGGACGGAACATCGTCATTACCCTGGTGCTCCTGATATTCTGTGTTCCGGTGACGTTTCATTTTGCGGAAAATTTCGTCCGGCCGATCAAGGCGCTGACCCAGACTGCCCACACGGTCAGTGCCGGCAATTTCGACGCGCCTTTCCCAGTCGAACGAACCGATGAGATCGGTGTTCTCGCCCGCGCCTATCGCGATATGGTCGGAACCATTCGGAACAACATGGCCCGCATTCACGAGCTTGCCTATGTGGATCCGGTCACGCGGTTGCCGAACCGGGAAAGCTTCCGTCAGCATTTCAATTCAAACATGCAGCTTGCGGACGGCACGCCGGTCCGGATGGCCGTTCTGTTTATTGACCTTGATCGCTTCAAACGGGTGAATGACAGCTACGGACACGATCATGGCGACGCACTGTTGAAGGAAGTGGCGGCGCGGCTGCAGCGCTTGCTGAGCACCTCGGACAAGGTAGCGGCAGGCAAGGCGGCTTTTTCACCACTTGTCGCCAGGCTTGGCGGCGATGAGTTTGCCATCGTCCTGCCGGCTGAAAAGCCCATGTCCAACGTCTACACACTCGCGGATCAACTGGTGCAATGCGTCGAGCAACCGCTGGAAATCAACGGTCTGACAATGGCCGTTGGGGCCAGCATCGGCGTCTCGACCTATCCGGATGACGGCGAGGACTACACCGCTATCCTGAAGAACGCGGACATTGCCATGTATGCGGCCAAGCGAACCGGCGGCAACCGTGCATGCTTCTTCAACGAGATCGAGCGCGATTCCCGCTCTCACGAACGCATCCGTCTGGAAGCGGAACTGAAACGGGCCCTTCTGGCGGACGAGATCACCATCGCCTTTCAGCCCAAGATCGACTGCGCCACGTTGAGGGTGGTTGGTGCCGAAGTGCTGGCCAGGTGGGACCATCCCGAACGTGGCCTGTTGGCACCGGGATGTTTCATCGATGTTGCAGAAGAAAGCGATCTGATCACGCGCCTGGGTGACAGGGTGCTGGAACTGGCCTGCCGACAGGGGCGGGTCTGGCTCGATCATGGCCAACGTCTGCCGCTGGCGGTGAATGTTTCCATTCGCCAGCTTGAAAAGCCGGGTTTCACCGCCCGCGTCCTCGATATTCTGGAAATCACGGGCTTTCCGGCCGAGCTGCTGCAACTCGAGGTGACGGAGACTGTTGCCATGGGGGATCCGGAGCGAATCTCGGAGGCGGCAATGCCGCTTCTGGAAGCCGGCATTACCTTTGCGATAGACGATTTCGGCACTGGCTATTCAAGTCTGGCGCATCTTCAGCGTCTGCCGTTCAACACCTTCAAGATCGACCGAAGCTTCATCAGTGGTCTCGCCGATGACCATCACAGCCGCTCGATCGTTCAGACCATTCTGGCAATGGCGAAAAGCCTCAATTATGAGGTTGTCGCCGAAGGCGTCGAAACGGAAGAACAACACGTTTTCCTGGCTGAGAACGGCTGCACGACTGCGCAAGGCTTCCTGTTCGCGCGGCCGATGCCGGTAGAACATTTCGAAGCCTGGTCGAAGGCATTTCTGATGGATGGCAACCATCCGCGCCTGGCCGCCGGAGCACAGCCGAAAGATGGCAGCACGTTCGCCGCGTGAGGCAATTCGACGTTGACACGAATCGGCCTTACTCCGCCGCCTCGGTCTTCCGGCGTTCGGCAAGGGGGCGGATTGCGGGGAAGTCCTGATCGGTCAGCGTTTCCTTTGCAAGCAGCAATGAAGCCCCTTCGTCCAGTTCGCCGCGATGGCTGTTCAGGAGCGCCTTGGCACGCTGGAAGGCAGTTTCCACCCTTTGCTTGATGGCAAGGTCGATCTCCCGCTGGGTCTGTTCTGAAACCTCGGCAACGTCTCCGGCAGGCTGGCCGAGAAAGTTCTGGCGCTGGGTGGAATAGGCGCGATTGCCAAGGTCGGGATCCATGCCGTATCGCATGACCATGTCGCGGGCGACTTCGGTCACTTTCTGCAGGTCGTCGGAAGCGCCGGTAGAGATCTCGTTGAAGACAATCTCCTCAGCCGCCCGGCCGCCCATCAGGACAGCCATGCGGTTTTCCAGGTCGAGAGAGGACAACAGGAAACGATCCTCGGTCGGCCGCTGCATCGTGTAGCCGAGCGCGCCGATGCCGCGCGGGATGATCGAGATCTTGTGCACCGGATCACAGCCTTCTAGGTTGGCGGCAACCAGGGCATGGCCCATTTCGTGGAAAGCGACGGTTTTTCGTTCCTTGTCCGACAGGATCCGGCTGCGCTTTTCCAGTCCCGCAATCACCCTCTCCACTGCCTCGTTGAAGTCCAGCAGGGTAACGGCATCCGCCTGCCGACGTGTTGCCAGGAGGGCCGCCTCGTTGACCAGCGTCGCAAGGTCGGCGCCGGAAAACCCTGCTGTCAGCTGGGCCACCTGATCGAGGTCGATATCTGCGGCCAGCTTGATCTTCTTCACGTGGACATCGAGGATCGCCCGCCGGCCGATCTTGTCCGGCCGGTCGACCAGAACCTGCCGGTCGAAGCGCCCGGCGCGCAGGAGGGCTGGATCGAGGATCTCCGGCCGGTTCGTCGCTGCCAGCAGGATGATGCCGCTGGACGGATCAAACCCGTCGAGCTCGGTCAAAAGCTGGTTGAGCGTCTGTTCTTTCTCGTCGTTGGTGCCCATCGGGCCGGCTGCACGCGCCCGGCCCAGTGCGTCCAGCTCGTCGATGAAGATGATGGCAGGAGCGGCCTTTCGGGCCTGCTCGAAGAGGTCTCGAACCCGCGCGGCGCCGACGCCGACGAACATCTCCACGAATTCGGAGCCGGAGATCGAGAAGAACGGCACACCGGCTTCACCGGCCACGGCGCGCGCCAGAAGCGTCTTGCCTGTGCCCGGAGGGCCAACCAGCAGGATGCCCTTGGGCACATGCGCCCCCAGACGGCCATAGGAAGCTGGTTCCTTCAGGAAATCGACAATCTCCTTCAGTTCCCGTTTGGCTTCATCCACTCCGGCGACATTCTGAAAAGTGACTTTCACGTCCTTTTCGACAAATACCTTCGCCTTTGACTTGCCGACCGTCATCATGCCGCCAAGACCCTGTTTTTCGGCAAACCGGCGGATGAAGAACATCCAGAGGCCGAACAGCAGCAGGACCGGCAGCACCCAGGAGAGGATGTCGCGAATGAAGGTGTTCTGGACGACGCCGGTGTATTTGACGTCGTACTTGCTGAGTTCGTCGGCGAGCGGAACCTCGACGCGCGTAGTGACGAAATACTGCTTGCCGTCCTTCAGTTCCGCCTTGAACTTGCCTTCGATGAAGTTCTCCTTGACGGCGATCTCCTCGATCTTTCCGTCCTTGAGGTACTGCTCGAACTGGCTGTAGGGGATCTGCTCGACGGTCTTGTAGGTGGTCCACCAGCTTTGGAACATCAGCACCAGCATCATGGCAATGAAGGCGTACCAAAGGTTTATCTGGTGTTTCTTTTCCATCGTGAAACTGTCCCGGCAATCGTCTGAACTATGCCGCCATTGACGCGGTTCGCCCGGAGGCTGTCAAGGCACGAGGTGGCATGGCTGCCCTGGTTCAGACGACCGGCTCGAGTTGCCGCTTGGACGTTTGCGTGCGGAAGGACGAGGCGCTGGAACGGGCGAGGTAGATGACCGGGATGAGGCCGACCAGAACGATGGCAAGCGAGGGCAGGGCCGCTTCGCCAAAGGCTTCGCGCGAGGCGGCCTCGAACACGGTCGTTGCCAGGGTTTCGAAATTGAACGGACGCAGGAGAACCGTTGCCGGCAGCTCTTTCATGCAATCGACGAAGCTGAGCAGGGCTGCGGACAACAGCACCGGCTTCAGGATCGGCAGGTGGATCTGCGTCAGGGTCTGACCGCTGTTGCGGCCAAGCGTGCGCGCCGCCATGTCGAGATGAGGTGTGATCCGGCCGAAGCCACCTTCGACCTGGCCGTAAGAAACTGCAAGGAAGCGAACCACATAGGCAAACACCAGGCCGGTGCCGCTCCCCAGCAATAGCAGGCCGGTGTTGATACCGAACCAGGCTTCCATGCGGGCATCCAGGAAATTGTCGAAGCCGGCCAACGGCACCAGAATGCCGATGGCGAGAACGGTGCCCGGAATGGCGTAACCGATCGAGGCAAGCCGGACGGCAAACTTCAATGGACCCCTGGGGTTGAGACGCAGAGCATAGGCCAGGGCAACGGAAATGAGCACGGTGATCAGCGCTGCAATGGCAGCGAGGCTGAGGCTGTTCCAGACAGCATCCAGAAAACCGCTGTCCCAAAAACCTTCCAGGCGCCGGCTGGCCAGGTCTGCAAGCAGCAGGCCAGGAACCACAAAGCCGACAAAGACCGGCGTCAGGCATAACAGCAACGCAAGCGCAGCCTGCCAGCGTCCAAGTTCGAAGCGTGTCGGTGGCCGGTGCTTGGAGCCACCGCCGCTGTCGAAGCGCTGTTTGCGCCGCCCGAACCGTTCCAGCCACAATAGCAGGAACACCATAACCAGCATGGCAAGCGCGAGCTGGGCTGCGCCACCGAGGCTGGAACGGTGCAGCCAGGTGTCATAGACGGAAAAGGTCAGGGTCTTCACGCCGAAGAATGTCACCGCGCCGATATCGTTGAGGCACTCCATCAAGGCAAGCGAAATGCCGATGACGATGGCAGGGCGTGCCAATGGCAGGGCGACACGAAAGAACAGCCCGTAAGGCGAAGCGCCAAGGGTACGCGAGACATCCAGCGTCGAGGCGGACTGGATCAGAAAGCTCGCCCGGGTCGTCAGATAGACATAAGGGTAAAGCACCGCCCCCATGACGAATATGGCGCCGCCCAGTGAGCGAATTTCGGGAAACCAGTAGTCTCTGGACGTCTTGAAACCGAAAAGCGTGCGGATCAGGCTCTGGACCGGCCCGGTATAATCGAGCACTTCGACATAGGCGAAGGCGACGATATAGGTCGGCACCGCAAGGGGCACCAGAAGAGCCCAGTCGAGGACCTTTCTTCCCGGGAAATTGCACATCGTCACGAGCCAGGCCGTGGCAACGCCGGTGATGCCTGTGGTCAGGCCGACCCCGAGCATCAGCAAAACCGTCGTCTGCAGGGAGCCGGGCAGAACCGTTGTCAGAAGATGGCCCCAGACTTCGCCCGTCGGCGTCAGCGCGATCCACACGATCGCCGCCAGTGGCAACAGCACCAGCGTGGCAATCGCCAGCGATGCAATTTGCCAGAAACGGTCAGCAAAAGTGAGGGTGGGCGTGCGCAGCAAGGCCTGTCATTTCTTTGAGAATGGTTCGCAGGAAGCTCTATAGGCAAAACCCGGAAAATGCAAAAGCCAAGAGATCCCGAGGCGTGACCTGAATTTTTGCGGTGGTTTTCTTTTCGTCATGCCATGGCCCGACCATGGCATCCATGCCGTTGAGGATCGGATCGACGTCACCTCTGAATTTCGTCGACAGGGAACGGCTTGGATTGCCGGATCAAGTCCGGCAATGACGGGCCCCAGAATAGTTTGAAAGTCCGCCTTCCTTGCTCTCAACAGAAAAGCGCCGCAAAATGCGGCGCCCGTCTTTTTTGTCGATATGACCTCAGGAGGCCGGGCCGTCATCAAAGCCGACTTCGTCGATCAGCTCGCTGGCGGTCTTGCGGTTCTTGGCAATGTCGGCAAGTGACAGGGTGTCTTTCTTGAACTCGCCCCAGCTTGCAACGCGCTCGGAAACCGCGACGCCCGGCTTGACCGGATATTCATGGTTGGTTTCGGCGTAGATCTGCTGCGCTTCATCGGAAGACAGGAACTCGATCAGCTTGACCGCATTGTCCTGGTTCGGTGCGTTCTTCGTCAGGATGACGCCGGCAACGTTCACGTGGCTGCCACGGTCGTCGGTGTTCGGGAACAGGATGCGGACGCTGTCGGCCCAGGTCTGCTGTTCCGGTTCCTTCTCGTTGGTCTGCATCAGGCCCATGTAATAGGTGTTGCCGAGTGCGATGTCGCATTCGCCGGCGAAGATGGCCTTGACCTGGGCGCGGTCGTTGCCGGCAGGCTTGCGGGCAAGGTTGTCGCGAACGCCTTCAAGCCACTTTTCGGTTTCTTCCGCACCATGGTGGGCGACCATCGAGGCAACCAGTCCGACGGTGTACACATGCTGACCGGAGCGGGTGCACAGGCGGCCCTTCCACTTCGGATCGGCAAGTTCCTCATAGGTGATGCTGTCCTGGTCGACGCGTTCCTTGGAAGCGTAGATCACGCGGGCACGGTTGGTCAGGCCGATCCAGTGGCCTTCCGGGTCGCGGAATTCTGCCGGAACGTTTGCATTGACGATTTCAGAAACAACCGGCTGTGAAATGCCGAGCTGCTTGGCACCGTCCAGGCGCCCGATGTCGACGGTCAAGAGAACGTCGGCCGGAGAGTTGGCGCCTTCAGCCGCAATACGCTCGCCCAGGCCTTCAGCCGCAAAGACCACGTTGGTCTTGATGCCGGTTTCCTTGGTGAATGCGTCGAGCAGCGGCTCGATGAGGTAAGGCTGACGATAGGAGTAGATGTTCACTTCCCCGTCGGCAAATGCGGGTACAGCGGTAAGGGTTGCCGAAGACAGCAGGGCAGCGCCTGCCAGGATGCGGAAAGTGGAATTCATGTAACTCTCCCGTTGATATGGTTCTTGTTGCTCGGACGCAGGGTCCGAAGCTTGCCGGGAATATGTCGTTAGCAGGGCTTCAAGTCAATAAATCTAGCAAAATCAATACTTTAGAATGGTTCAAAACTAACTGGAGGATTGCATTCCACTATTTTGCCGAAAACCGGTGAGAATACAGGAGTTTAAGACTCGACTTTAGGTCTGATGGTCATTGAAGCTTGCTTTGAAAGGCTGATCACGAACGCGTTATCGGCTGGCGTGAAAAACTGTCACACCCAGGCAAGCGCCTGCCGCAGGAAGGCTGTGCCATTGCCTGGCTGCCAGACGCCATGCGCCATGATCACCCTTTCCGGTGACCAGGCAAGGATCCTGTCCCGGCAGCTTCGAGCCTTTCGGCGGTCGAAAAAGCTCAGCCGCCATTCCAGGGGCGCATAGCCCTTGCCTTCGACAATACCCCATAGACCGGCAATCCAGCGCTGCCAGGGTTTCCAGTGCCGGTGCAAAAAACCTTCCGAGAAATGCTCGCTGAGATCTGCCAGGATGACGGTTGCCGAGGGCCGGTGCAGAAACACCAACTCGTCCATCACCGGAGAACCGGAAAAGCGCACCATGTCGATGACGCCTTCGAATGCATCTGGCACCGCCTCGTCCAGCGCCGGTTCGAAGGCGAGGTCCGTACGCTTGGCAATGGTGCTCTGAGGTCCCCAGAGCCTGGCCTCCGGCCAGGCCGCCTTCCAGTCCTGCAGAAAGAGATGGTGGATCTTGTTGGGACTGACGAGATGTGTCGGGGTTCCCAGGGCATCGATCTGCTGCCGGACCGCCGGCGTCAAGGCGATGGGTGACCAGACCCACAGCTTGCCGGACGGCAGGCGAATGATCACACATCGGGTCGGGTAACAAAATCCGTAGAAGGAGACAGTGTCCCCTTCAAGGATCCAGATATTGCTGTCGACTTCAACCAAGGCGCTCTCCTGTCCGGAGCCCGGCATTACTCCGAAAGCACCCGCTGTGTCGGGAAGATGATTTCCACCAGGGTGCCCTGATCCGGCGTGGAATCGATATGGAAGCTGGCCCGGTTGGCTTCCACCAGTGCCTTGGTCAGCGGCAGGCCAAGCCCGGTTCCACCGCCGCGGCTGGAGGTATGCAGCTGCCGGAACGGTTCAAGCGCCGCTGCCAGCTGCTTGGCTGTCATGCCGGTGCCGGTATCGCGAACCCGCAGCGCGACTTCGCCGTTGCTTTCCAGCGCTGTCGACAGGATCACCTGCCCACCGGACTTGTTGTATTTGATCGCATTGGACAGAAGGTTCAGCACGATCTGGCGCAGCGAGCGCGGATCTGCCACGACATCCGGCACGGATTCCGGCAGGCTGGCACGGATGATGACACGCTCCCGGTTGGCCTGTGGCTGCATCAGGGCAACGCATTCGTTGATGACGTCGTTGGTCGAGACGGCGGAGAACTTCAAATCCAGCTTGCCCGCCTCGATCTTGGACAGGTCCAGGAGATCGTTGATCAGGCTCATGATGTGCGAGCCGGATGTGCGGATATCCTTGAGATAGTCCTTGTAGCGGTCATTGCCGATCGGGCCGAAGCGCTCTTCCATCATGACTTCCGAAAAGCCGATGATCGCGTTCAGCGGGGTGCGGATTTCGTGGCTGATCTTCGCCAGGAAATCGGACTTCTGAGAGCTGGCGTTTTCAGCCTGGCGCTTGGCCTGGGTCAGCTCTTCTTCTGCCGTCTTCCATTGGGTGATGTCGCGCAGCACCGCACAGTATTTGACGTCGTCCTTGTTGCCGCTGATCCGGCCGATGGTCATGAACAGCGGGATGAGCCCGCCGGTCGGAACCTTGCCGAGCACTTCGCGGCCATCGTTCAGGATCGAGGCAACGCCGTTGCGCGACAATCCGTCCAGGTAGTCGGCCGCCGCCCGGTGGCTTTCGGGTGCCAGGAAATCCGTGAAGGGCGCTCCGATCATGTCGGACCGGTTGGCGCTGAAAAGCGCCTCCGCGGAGCCGTTCACTTTCAGGATCGTGCCGTTCTGATCAAGCACGAGAACGCCGTCGGTCGCCGTTTCCAGAATGGTGTCCATCTCGGCGATCTGGTTTCGCGCGCTATCAAGTTCCGAGCGGACTTCCGCAAAGAAGTTCGGCGAAGACGGAGCAGCGGTCGCAGGTGTCGGCTTGGCCTTGCGTTCGGTGATGGAAATCATCAGACCGCGCGTGCCGTTCCACGGAACGGAATGCATATGAGCATCGACGTTGAGGACACCGCCATCCGACAGGCGCATCTTCATGGTCTCGTCGACTTCACCATCCATGCCTTCGGCGTCCGGCAGCTCTTCCGCATCGTCGATGAAGAGTGCTTCCAGGCCGCCAGCCTCGGAGAGCGCGGTGATCGACTTGTAGCCAAGCATGCTCAGCAGCGCCTTGTTGGCATAGAGAACTTCCCGGTCATGGGCAATGGCGATGCCGATGGGCAGGCGGTCCAGGAGGCTCGGGTCGATAGGGCCGGCTTCCGGAACTTCGGGCGGCAGCTCTTCGACCGGTTCCACCGGATCGGGCGCATCGAAATCTTCAAGGTCGCCCTCCAGCCGTGCTCCAAGGGCTTCGGCGATCTTGCGGAAGGCCTGACGTTCGGGCCGGGAAAGACCGGAGGTATCCACCGGAACAACGCGCGGTTTCACCGTTGCGAGCGGGATGACCTGGCCTGTCGGTTTCGGTTCGGCCGGCTCGTCGGCGTCGGCGGTTTCGGCAGCCTTGTCCTCGCTCTCGAAGGCAGCGGTTTCTTCGAAGAACTCGCGCTCTTCAGCCGCATCGTCCGTTTCCAATGACGCAGCCACGGCTTCGATCTCGCGGTCTTCCTCCTCAACAAGATCGAAATGGGTGTCTTCAAAGGCAGGCTCGGGCTCGAACAGATCTTCGTCGCCAGCCGAAGCCTCATCGGTTCCCGTTTGCTGGTCCTCGTCACTTTCGGCAGTTGCGACGGCTGTGGACGACATGTCGTCGTCTTCCGGGGCCGTGGGGTCTTCTTCTTCCTCAAAGAGGTCGCGAGACTTCTTTTCCGCTTCTTTGTAAGCCTTGGCGAGCGACTTGACCGCGCTTTCGATTTCAGCCGGTTTCAGCGCCGCTGGCCCGGAGATACCGGTTGGTTCGGCACTCGCTGGAGTGGGCACTGCAACGGCTGTGGTGGTGTCCCCTGTCTCTTCACCGGTCAGCTCGTCGCTCGCAGCATCGGTTTCGCTGTCGGCGTCCGCTTCGTTTTCTTCTGCCAGCTCAGTGTCGTCATCATCGATAGCGGTGTCTTCGCTCGACGTGTCGCTGACCTCGTCTTCAGGGTCTTCGTCATCAGCTACTGCATCGGCGTCATCGACGACTGTTTCCGGCGCATCGCCCGTTTCGTCGGTTGCAGTTCCGGTGTCCTCAGTGCTTGCGCCGTCTTCAGGAACGGTTTCATCACTGCCGGAGACGGGCTGGTCTTCGGCAGTCTCCGGGACGTCGCTTTCCTCTGGAAGAGCTTCGTCTTCCGGTGCATCTTGCAGACCGGATTCCAGGGCCTTGAACTTGCTGTCGAGAGCTGCGCCGGGCAGATCGTCGAAATCCTTGTCGGCATCCGGGGCAACGTCCTCCGGAGACGTGTCGGTTTCAAGGTGTCGGGTATCCGCCTTGGCGGGCTCGTCTGCCTTTACTGGTGGGTCTGCCGGGCGCTGCGGGGCCTTGCCGGTGAACTTTGCCAGGGAGCCGACGAGAGCAGCCGCACTTGCGCCAAGAAAGGTCTTGCCCGCGAAAGAATCCGGTTTTGCCGGCTTCAATTCCGCAAGCTTGGCTGCTGCCTCCGCGGTTGCCTGCTGCTCTGCTGCGTCTGGTGAACCAGCTTCATCGGTACCAACCTCACCAGTCGATGTATCTGTCGTTTTATCACCTGTTTCAGAGAGGACATTTTCATGTCCGTTGTCATCGCCCACGGTGACAATGTCGTCTTCCACCTCTGGCGCCACGGGCACGTCGGCAGCTTTGGCACCGGGTGCGTCTTCCTGCAGCGTTTTTGCGGCGTGGGTGGCTTCGTCTTCCGCAAGTGTGTCGCGTCCGGTTTCGTCTCTGTCAGTGTCAATGTCAGTGTCGGATGCCCCGACAACGGCCAGCGTCGGGCCGGAGGGCTGGCTGCCATGCTCCGGCACGGCATCCGCGGTCCGGCAAACTCCGAAGCCGCGATAGCCTTCGAATTTCCGGTTCCGGTCAAAGGCGGGCAGGGCGGCCATGTCGACAGGTACGCGCAAGTCCGCACCGGAAACCGGCCAGTCGATTGTCTTTCCGCTCCAGGTGTCGCGTCGGTCGAGTGCCCGCGCAATATGGCCACGGGGATCGAGATCGAAGGCGTCGGACACTTCCTTCCAGGTCAGACCGATAATGTCGGTCGAGGAAGGGCCAAGAACTTCGGCAAACTCGTCGGACAGAAAGGTGAAGCGCTGGTCGATGTCCATCTTCCAGGCAAAGCGCACAGGTCTGCGCCGTGGCTGAAAGACAAAGCCGTCCCCACCTTCCGTCGCAGCGTCGTCAGAGGTGTCTTCGGCCACGACTTTGGCGGTCGTCTCCTCAAGGACACTTTCCTCGAGGTCGAGTTCTTCGAGGCCGTCGTCCTCTTCAGCATCGGCCGAGACGTCTTCTGCCGTCTCGCCATCGTCGTCTTCAATCTCTTCCAGGTCGGACAACGCGGCTTCAAGGTCTGCCTCTCCGGCATCCATCGGGGAGATGTCGTCTGAGGTGACAACACCAGCGGCAATGGATTGCTCACTGGCATCCAGGTCGTCGAGGTCTTCCTCAACAGTTGCTTCAACGGGTGGGGCAGGGGCGGCCTGCGTTGCGGCCATATCGTCAGCGGTTTCAAACTCGTCTTCGTCGGCCCGTACCCAACCGGCGTCGTCCTCACCGGTCTGGGAAACTGTTTCCTCGTCCGCGGACGAAGTGTCAGCGGCAACTGCAGCTCCGGCGGCAACGCCTGCGGCCAGCAGCCCGGCTTCAATTGCTGAGGCGTCCGCTTCTTGCGCGCTTTCAGAGCTGTCTTCCCCGGCTTCAGTGCCGGGATCCGCCAGAGGCAGGTTTTCCAGGACCACCAGCTTCTGGCGGTCCGTCACCTTCAGTACAACGCCCTCATGGAAGTCACCATCGAGTTCCAGAGGACCGAAAAGCGCCGTCTGCCCGTCCGGCAGGTCAAGGTCTTCCGGCGTTCCCTTCAGTTCGCCAAAGCAGCCTTCCACCGCACCGGCATCCGTCACGAACACGGTGGCATCATCGGCACGCAACATCTGTGCAAAAGCCGGCACCGGGTCCTTCGTCATGGAAAGCCCCTTGTCACCGCACACAATCAGGGCAGCGGCTTCACCGTTTTCCAGCTCGATACGCATGCACTGACAGGTCAGCAGCATGACCCTGAGACCCCGGTAAAACCGCAGCCGGTCGATGCTGAACTTGTCTGTAGGGCCGGATTCGGCAATGCGGGCGATATGCGGACGGGCGGGTGAGCGCTCGAGCGACGTCAGGTTGGCCAGGTCGGCTACGGACTGTGCGGAGAAAAAGGAAGCACCGGCAGCATTCGCCCATAGAATACGTGCCCCGTCGGCCGACCAGAGCCAGGCTGCCCTTTTGTCGGCGACAAGCTGAACCAGATCATCCATGGCAGTCAGTTCCAGGAATGATAGGGTTTGTTCGTCCATGGCTCTGCTCCAAACTGGTCTGCAACACCGGTTGACGGGTGCGTGGCGGCCGGATTTGCCCAAAGTGGTAAACACTCCGTTAATACAAGCAATCTCCAACACAGTCCACGTAAAGCAAGGTTGCTAAAGGGGTTACATGAAGGCGTGGTTAATCCGACCGGACAAGTTTGCCGGAATGCCATCGTCGTGTTACGAATTTTTGGCATGGAAGGATTTCAGGATACCCGCCTGACATCTTTCGTCGACCTGAGGAGCGCCGACATGAGCACAGACAAGACCGGTTTTGAAATTCCCGACCAGATGCGCGATTTCGCGGAAAAGAGCGTCGACCAGGCCCGCAAGGCCTTTGACGACTTCATGGGCGCGACCCACAAGGCTGTCAGCAATGCGGAAGACAGCGCGAATGCGGTTCAGGCCGGTGCTGCGGATGTGAACAAGAAGGCGCTGAACTATGCCGAAGAGCATGTCGACGCGGCTTTCAAGTTTGCGCAGGAACTGGTCAAGGCGCAAAATGTCGAGGACATGATGAAGCTGCAGCAGGACTATCTGCGCCGGCAGATGGAATCCCTCGGCGAACAGGCGCGCGAGTTTTCCAACTCGGCAACGAAGGCCGTTCAGGACGCGGCCAAGGCCACCCAGAAAAAATAATCCGGCCGGCATTTTTCCTTGCGCAGGGCGCCAGAGCCCCGCGCAAGGTGTCACAAGTGTTTCATTGAATATTTCCTGCTTTGGTTGTAATGTTTTTCCGGTCCTGATTGCCTGTTTTCGTCTTCCCTTGTCCAGCCAATGGCTTACCGACAAAGGGCTGCAGTCCGCTCCGCTTTTTGCAGAACGGAACAGACGAAACACCAGAAATCCCCGACGGCAAGTTTGTTGTGCAGTGCAAAAAAATGTTGCAATGCAGCACGGCATGCACTATGTAGTGTTTGCGGATGACGACAGGGTCCGCCGGCACACGTATCGGCGGAATGAACTTGCACCAATGATCGCATCCGGACTCAAGGAGATGAGATCATGACTGACACCACAACCACTGCTCCGGCAAAGCCGGCGCCGAAAGCTCGCACCACCAAAGCCAAAACCGCTGCTGCTGGTGTAGCTTTCCCTGACTTCGAGGCTTTTGCTATGCCGAAAATGGAAGTTCCGGCCATGTTCCGTGAAGCAACCGAAAAAGGCATCGAGAACGCTCGCGAAGCCTATGCAAAAGTGAAAAACGCTGCTGAAGACGCAACCGACCTGATGGAAGACACTTTCGAGACTTCCCGCCAGGGCGTTGTCGAATTCAACCACAAGGCCGTTGATGCTGCCAAAGCCAACGCCGACGCAACTTTCACTTTCGTGAAGGACATCATGTCTGCGAAGAGCCTGGCTGAAGCTATCGAGCTGCAGTCCACGTTTGCTCGCCAGCAGTTTGACGCTCTGAGCGCCCAGTCCAAGGAAATGCACGAACTGGCTACCAAGCTCGGTACCGACGTTTCCGCACCGGTCAAGGAAGCGTTCGAGAAGTCCTTCAAGGACATCAAGGTCAACTAATCCGGCATCCTGCCGTCCGCAGTCACCTGATTGCGGTTCGGCAGAGCCATGCCGATGACATCGGCAAACGGTTGTTATGCCCGGGGCAACGCTCCGGGCATTTGCTTTTCAACAGCTCGAAAATTTCCGCAAATTCCCGCTTGCGGGTTGGAAAAAACGAGTTTAGAAGACGCCCTTGCAAATGGCGGCACGGGTCAGTATGGTCCGCGTCACCTCACGCCTTTAAGCAGACGTAGCTCAGTTGGTTAGAGCGTCGGATTGTGGCTCCGAAGGTCGGTGGTTCGAATCCACTCGTCTGTACCATTTCTCTTTCTATCTTCTTGGATTCAATAACTTATTGATATGCAAGACACTCTTGCGACCACTGCTACAGGAAACTGCTACAGCGAGGGTCTAAAAAAGGTGTCTGGCCATACCCGTTTGTACCGCCGTGGAGCGGTCTATTATCACCGTGCCGTCGTGCCTGCCGACATCGTGGATACCTATGGCAAACGAGAGGAGCTGATCTCTCTTCGGACCAAGGACCGCGCCGAGGCTCTCCGCAAGGTACGTATCAAGGCCGTGGAGATCGACAACCGGTTCGACGAGCATCGGCGCTCGCTACGAGCACGTGACACGGTGCCTATTGTTGATGAGCTTTCTCCTGACCAGATCCAGGCCATCAAGGCCATCTATCATGCGCATCTGCTGGAAGAGGACGAAGCTGTCCGATTGGACGGTTTCCGGGAAGACCATGAAGTCCAGCCCGAACTGCCGACACCGTCGTTTAACGACTGGGAAGCGACCACTGATGAGCTTGAGAAACATGTTCGACAGCTACGGGGTCGGTTCAGGGTAGAGCCACACTACGAGTTTGAAGTCAACGAGGTGTCGGAATGGCCGGAGGTGAACCTGAAGGTGTCTCCTGGCACCAAGGCGTTCAAGCAGTTTGCTGCAGCGCTGCAGGACGCGACCCTCCAGGCTTTCGCGGACATGCAGAGCCGGAATGAGGGGAACTATGTGGCGACTCCTGATCCCAAGATCGAATTGACGCGAGTATGCCCCAAGCTTTCTGTCGTTTTGGAAGACTGGATCAAGGAGAAGTCAAAAGAGGATTGGACAGAGGCGACAGCCAAGGAGCATAGGGTCTGGGCCGAGCAGTTCATGCTGTTGTGTGGAGATCGGCCTATCAACGAATACGGCAAAGACGATGCCCGCCGTTTCAAGCAGGTGCTGCTGCGTCTGCCGTCCAACTGGAAGAAGAAGGCGGTGCTCCGGGAGATGTCTATTGAGCGGGCTGCAGAGACGGCTGTGTCGCTCGATATACCATCCATGTCGACAACCAGCGTCAACAAGATCCTGCGCTTCGTCGGTTCCTTCTGGCGCTGGGCACAGAGTCACTACGACGACATACCCGGCAACCTGTTTGATGGTCTCAGCCTGTCGACGCGACGCGTTCAGGCGAAGGAAGAGCGGCATCCTTTCACTCTTGCCGAACTCTCCAGCCTCTTCACCTCGACGATCTACACTGGCTGCAAGTCGGCGCGGGAGTGGAAGAAGCCTGGAGATGTCGTCCTCATGACGGATGCGAAATACTGGGTGCCGGTGATCAGCCTGTTCACAGGAGCCAGGTTGAACGAGATCCTGCAGCTTTACGTCGCCGACGTGGTGGAAAAGCACGGCGTGACCTGCATCTCGATCAATGATGACGGGGAGGACAAGAAGCTGAAGACCAAGTCCTCCAAGCGCGACATCCCGGTCCATGCCGAACTCGAGTCGCTGGACTTCCTCAAGTTCGTCCAGAATCGGAAAGACGAGGGTTCGAAGCGCCTGTTCCCCGAGACCCAGGTCGGCCCCAATGGGAGCTACTCCGGGCCTTTCTCAAAGCACTTCAAGCGTTTCATGCTGGAGGCAGGTATCGAGCGTAAGGGCGTCAGCTTCCATAGCTTCCGGCACAACTTCGAGGACTTCTGCCGAGCTGCCGGGATGAACATGGACTTCGCCGACTTCCTCCAAGGCCACATGCAGGTCGGAATGCGCAGCCGCTATGGTTACGGCGAGGTCTTCTATCGCGAGTTGAATAACGCTATGCAGTCGCTGAAGTTTGATGGGGTGGATTTGTCCGCGATTCGAATGAATTCAGCCGTGAAGTTTGAGTGAGCAGGTTTCTGTACTGGCAAAGCCTGGAAATGCGATTACCCAATGGTAAAGTAGGAGCGGGATTGCGCGATAGATATCGAAAAAGATTACGGCGCTACCTAGAACTCGCGTCAGATGAGGCGTTTGTCCAACTAGTTTGGGCCGCTAACCTCTTGCAGTCCGGACATTCTACTGTTGGATTACGCTTTCTACTGAACGTTCACACCAATGCGATTACAGAGGATCTAGCAAGCCCACATCATATTCATAAATGGGAATTAGAGACGCTTGTTAACGAGCTATTGGTCGTCCCGAAAAGAACGAAGCCTATTCGCGGTCAGTGGCGTCATTTGGACTGCCGGAAATACAACGCGCTTATTGATATTCTGAATACGTTGCGCGATCTCGAAAATTCAGAGGCCGGGATAAAACTTCGACATATGGATGTTTTCAAAGAAATGCCGCGTATTGCTGCTCGACAGTTCGATTGGCAGCGTGGCTGGGCCAATATTCCGCAATTCTACCGCTCGACTTTCATTTACGGGCAGGGGCGCTCTGCTGAATACTTTGAGTCGACACATGGATTGACGGTGAATGAATTCTCGTTGATCGGCTTTGCTCTATACGCACTATTGAACAAACAGCCGGTTGCCAATCGCACAATGGACTTTGGCAATCTGCCGCTTAGTCAAGAGAAATACCATGCAGCGCTTCGCCTTCTTGCCCTTCCAAAGAGCGAAGCGCAATTGCTGGCGAGGAGCATTAGACGACGGCACTGGCCTATAGCATACCAACCAAGCGTCTTAAGGCGTTTTCCTTGCCTCATATTCGGAGGCGAGAGTTTTCGTATTCGATCCCCTTTACCTCAGCTTATTTTGGAGCGCGTAACCTCAGGGATTTTTTACGATATTGTAGATGGCCCTGGAGACGTGCGTGACGAATATGGCCGCCGCTTTGAGCAATATGCGTTCCATTATCTGTGCGCGATGCTGCCAAGTATTCCGTGGCGGGAGGAGTACGGCTATCGGTGGCGTAAAGCTGAAACGAAAAGCCCGGACATTCTTTGGATAGCGGGACAGCAAGCCAGAATTGCGTTTGAATGTAAGGCGACGCGAATGTCGATTGATGCACGTTTCGCTGATGATCCGCTGAGTGAGCGTGGCTATAATGATATCGTAAAGGCCGTTTTCCAACTCTGGCGCTATTTTTCGCACTGCAGGCGTGGGTTGACCGGTTACGAGGCTCATGAAAAGGCCACAGGAGTTGTCTTAACGCTCGATAGTTGGTTGCTTATGGGTAGTAGCCTTATCGATGACTTAATGGAAAAAGCTATCGCAATGGCTGCGGACAAGGATCCGGACATCACTCCGGAAGATCGTAAGCCGATACTCTTTTGCGCTATGACTGATCTAGAGGAAACGCTTGCAACCGCTGACGCCGAAACCTTTGAAGCTGCAATTGATCTGGCTGTCGCGGAAGAACGCCAGGGTTGGAAGCTCTCAAGTAGTCTCGATGAAGTTCGACCTGAAAACGTTGCATCCAAGGCGTTCCCATTTAAGGAGAGAATGGGTGATTTACTTCCGTGGCGGGACTGGATTGAAGACGAGCGAAAACGGAGGACGAATCAGCTGTAATCTGATGCAGAGTTTCTCGACTGTAGGTTTTGACCGGATTGATAGTTTGTCAACCGACCTAATCCATAGGCTTGTCGCTAACCGGCGCGTAACCATGTATGCACGTTAAGTTTCCGTATAATTGAAATGAATTATTATTCTGAATTTCTGAAGATTATATCTTCAACCATATCATTTCCGAGGAAATATACTAGCATGTTGTTATTGGAAAGGTCTTCTTTATTCAGGTTTCCAATCGCTTGACCGACAACAACTTCCCAAGGCTTTTTGCAGTTGGAGATTGAGCAGACAAGTTGGCGTATTTTTTTGATCTTCTTGTGGCGAAATCGATCTTTGTCGACAATTAGTTCTTTTATGAGGTCAACATCTCGATGATTTGGATCGTTTTTGGCCCAAACCTTGGCTGCTGCTACAAACTCATCCCAGGTCGTTTTCATAACTGAGAGGCATGGGTCGCTTAGTAGCGTGTTCTCGATAGCATAGCAGTGTAGTCGGTATCGCTTGAGCGGTAGATTGTGTTCAAGCGGTTCATTAACTACGCCGTCGCCGTCGCGCAACGAGAATGCGACAGGTTCATCGTAAAGCGTATTGAGAATGCCGAGGCAGAACTTTTCAAGCTCGGTCTGCTGATCGACGCTACACGCTAATACTGGAAATACCTTAATTCTCCCCCGCGAAGTACGTGCAGCTTGCTGCCAGACTCGTTCGTCGTCCTCGCCTTCAAGGATAAGCGCGGCATCTTGGTTCAACGAAAGTGACAAGGGGTGGCCGAAAAACGGTGCAACCTTGCGCAGTTCCTCACTGGCCGGTGCGAGCTTGATGGAATCGACAGTGAAATTCTTCGTGCCGATTGATACGTATTTTGAGTCCGCAAGTGAACATATCAAGGGGCTGCTATGCGTAGCGATACAAATCGCAATGCTATCTGCGTGCTCCTTGAACTCATCAAGCATAGAAATGATCAGTTTTCCTAGTCGCCCCTGGAGGTCAGGGTGAAGATGAACGTCAGGTTCATCAAGAAGTAGGACATTAAATTTCGCAGGGTCAATCGTGTCAAAGAAATAAAGAATCTCTGAGGCTAGTGCGACTGCTTCTGATTCTCCGCTGCTAATCTGGTCTGAATTTAGTATTTTTCCATCAAAAAGTGAGCGAAACTCGAAATCTGTGCTTCCCATCTCCAGAGAAATATTTGTAAGTAGTCGATTAATTTTACTCAGCCGATCTGCTTCAAAGTTTCTCGTAGGATCCATTCGAATTTCAGGAGTTCCGGCAAGTCGACGCAGATAAAGGGTTTCGGCTTCGCGAAACAGCGTTGCTGAGGCAGCTTTGAAGTTATTTGCCTGATTGGCTGATCGAACTTGTCGCAGCCAACCTGGGCTGTTATTTATTTGTGTGAGGACATTGCCGTCGCGTTTGAAAGTTCCAGCCCGTTCAGGACTTACGTAATGAGCATAAAAATCTTGTTCTTGCCGGCTTGAACTTTCCTCGATGTCTCGAAGCAATCGGCTCTTACCAGCGCCGTTACGACCCATAATAACGTTGATGTTATTTAGTCCAATAAGGTGGGCGGTTGCCCCCCTTAGCTCTTGTACCTTCAACGTTTAACCCCATACTTTCCTAGTTTCTCTATATCGAATTAGAAGTGTCTGCAAATTAGTCTACCTGTCGTGTTCCAAACGAAACTAGGCTAAGTCAGCCATGCGTTATATTGGCTGAAGGTGCAGTGGCTTTCGGCTGCTAATAGCTATCACTTTAGAGCCGGTGCATTGTTTTAACGGTGCAGTTAAGAGTTGCCAAGCCGATCGAGCGTCCGCTTGACCTGCATGGCGGTCCACTTCCCATTCCGTGCAGTCGGAATGTCGAGTGTGTTCAGCTCACCAGCTATAGCTCTCAATGACATGCCCGCCTTTTTCATCGGCAAGATGGCACCTTTGAGTTTCTCGGCGCGGCGCTGGGCATCCGCTTTGACGACCTTATTCCTCTTCATCGTCTTGTCGCGGAGACCGCCGAGTTGCTTGCCACGGCGTTTGGCCTCTGCAAGAGCTGCCTTGGTGCGGGCACTGATGAAATCCCGCTCCTGCTCAGCCAGGGCCGCGTAGATGTGCAGCTGGAATTTGTCCGCATAGGGCATCTGGGCCACACGGATGGAGAGCTTCGGATCATCCATTAGGCTGGCGATGAAGGAGACCTTGCGCGACAGCCTGTCGAGCTTGGCAACCAGTAGCTCGGCATCCTCCTTCTTGGCCAGCTCTATAGCCTTCTTAAGCTCGGGGCGGTCGTTGTTGCCGCCGCTCAGAATATCAACAAATGAAGACACAATCTCGAAGGGAACATCAGAAAACCCATCGAGAAAGAGTTGGATGTCGCGCTCCTGCGCCTCCAGTCCCAACCCGCTGCGTCCCTGTTCAGCTGTACTCACACGTTTGTAGATCACGTATTTCTTCATAGCCTTAGCCACCCCATCTCAACGTTGAATGGGAGTCTAACGAAGTGTTGTATCAAACGTCAAGGAACGTTGTGACTGTTACAAAAATGAAGACACCCCAAATTTGGATAGAAGCAACAGGGGTTATTGATCGCAAGGTGAGGTATGGGGGGAAACGCATCTCCCCCCACTATTGATAAGTCGCTCAGATTTTTGACCCACACAACATTTCTGGGTCAGTCACCGCCCAGGATGGGATGGAAGAAGCGGATGAACGCATTCGCTCCTTTACGGTTGCCGATCATGTGCTCCTGAAGCCCTAATTCGGTCAACTCAGCACGAAAGTGCTCGCACTTGCGTATCTTGGTCAGTTGTTTTCGATCCGAGATACCAACAGCCTCCTGCACTTCTTTGAAGAGGATAACCGCATCCGGGTCTTCAGCCCGACGAGTTGCGATGTAGTCGAGGACCGCTCTCTTCTTCTGTCCTTGAAGCCTCCGACGCGACGGCGACCATGTGGTGACCTGACAGCCAGAGAACCAGTCAGCCAGCTTGTCACGTATTCCGCTTGCCTTGGCTGCGATGAAGTAGGCCTTACAGGGTTTGCACCGTCCCCCATCATTGCCTCGAACCGAAGCCCGACACAGAGCCTGGTAGATGTTATGGCCATGTTCTCCGAGACGGATTGCACCCACCGCCGAGTGTGCCAGCTCCTGGTTTACCGGTCTCCCGCTGCAGGCATATGCAAGACCGGAGTACTGCCAATCGGGCAAGCAATATGTGCTGGCTATGACTACATTGGGTATGTCAGCGAAGGCGTTGGTCGCGGTGTGTTGGCCCCAGGTGACGAACTGGACCCGGTCTCTGGCGGTCGTTACTTGCTCAAGGATCAGCTTCGGAATTGAGATGGAGACGAAGTCCTTGTGACAGACCACAAGCCAAGGTTCATCCGGTTTGCTGTCGATCACCGTCGCGATCTCAACCGCCAGTCGGTCATCGTTCTTCGTCCAGCTGTCTTTGCCTGAGCCCTGGTCGAGAACATGCACGGTCAGGGCAGAATAGTCCTTAGGGGCAGACCTCAGGCGCACTAGGCCTGTGCGGTGACGATTCCAACAGTTGTAGGTCTCGCGGACACGTCCGGAAGCGTCGAGGACCAGAAGCGGGGCCATGTCTGTCGGTAATGCGTCTCGGGTGTAGAGCGCAACCTTCTGCTTGCCTTGACCCGGCAAGATCCGGACTGGTCGTCCTGACATCGCGGCCAGCGCGTCCAGATTGCGACGCAGAGACCCGCCATGATCTGACGAGACACGGAGGCCCGTCAGTCCTTCGAAGGCAGGTATGGTGATGACCGAGCCCGATGGTGCGCTCACCGTTTTCCCGAGAAGGTCCTGGACTTGATCCGCAGTGGTGACAGCCATTCGACGCAGATAGGGGAGAAGCTCGCCCAAGTCGTCGCTGCTGAGCGTCACGACTTCGCCGGGCTCCAGCGTCTCATCCCAGACACGGACATCACGGACACGATGTAGATAATAGAAAGCCGAACACTGTTCAAAGCTCCCGCCTTTGCACCTGCTCGTTAGCATCTGCTGTGTCGTGAAGAGGACTTGGGCATCATTGACCGGTGTGGGGGATATGGCGTTGCACTCATCATCAGCGGTGTAGACTGCAAAGTCATCCGGACGAAGATTGGCCTCCTCGACCAGTCGTTCGATCTCTGCCTTGCGGGACAGGAAGACGACAACGCCAACATCTGCATGATCGGAAGAGCGTACAACTTCCTTCAGGAATTGAGTCAAGGCAGTGGTCTTCCCCATGCCGGGATCAAGACTGGAGAGGTGAACCTTCGGTGGACAGGTTCCGCTGAGCATGGCGGTTAGGGTGTCGACGACGTCGGACAGACCCGCCCACTGAGAAGGGGAAGGAGACTGACCATAACTCTGCAGTTGAAGCTTCAGCTTAGCGAGAACGCGGTCTTTGATCTCCGACGTTAACGAGGTGGGTGGGGTCAAAACTTCATTATAGCTATGGGAAAAATTGCCCCCCGATACGGGAGCGGGCAGGCAGCAGTCGATAGCCTGGGACGATACCCCAGCCAGTGTTGGTTGGTGTTTCATGGTTTTCTTGAAGGGTGGGAGGTGGAAACGAAAAGCGACGAGGAGAGCTACGGGCCTTCCATCGGTCGGTGTGCTCCTGATGGTGCTACTTATTTCTATGTAGGAGCGAATAGGGCTCTTCTCAGTATCAAGTTACCGGAGGTCTCGAGGGAGCGGCTGGAGACCCCGGAGCTCTCGAACTCAGAGGTGGGGCTGTGCTAACAACTGGATAACAACAGCCTTGCCTGCAGACGTTAGATCATGGCGATGCTTACGTGGGTCTTCGGGGTCCGGGTGAGAACTGACCCAGCCTAGACCGCCATATTTGCTTCGTGCGTCCCCCCTTCCGAGATAGCCAACTATTCTGGAAATAGTGCTCTGGTTAACGTCCATTTTTTCGGTGAGGTAGCGGCTCGTACAGCCGGGTTCATTTGCGAGATGAAGCAGCACCGCAACCTTAGCCAAGTCCATGTTGGGTGCCATTTCTTTACAGTAGCTCACCATTGAGAGGGTTGGTGCAGGATCCCAGGATTGGTCGGTCTGATTTGAGATGGTCATTGGTTTTCCTTGTGTTTGGAGATGCCATGATTGCTTTGGCAACCGGCAGAACAGCTAGGCGGAGAGATGCATGGATACGATCCTCCGGATTGCAGAGAATTATGCAGGCGAGCCCTGCGAGGTTTTTTGGAGGGGGCGATGGTGCAACTTTATTTGTTCTCGGGAGCTTTGATCTCGAGAAAACATCGAGAAATCCGGCTGACAAAGTCGCGACTGGCGCATCTAGGAATGGTGGCACTTGATTGGCGCTGGAAAAGAACTCTAGCGTAGCGCCGCCCTTTGGATTGAACTCGAATTTCTAAACCGCGAAAAGCTGCTCGACGAGCGACGTATCTAGCCCGCTGGCGGTTTTGCTCGTCGATGGTGTCACCTAATTCGACTGAAGGCCGAGAGGGGAAGTACGTTGCAGACAATTGCCTTCGACAATCCCGTCTCGGATATGATCTGAGGCACGGTAAAGCCCTCCTGCTCGCGCACCGTCCGCATGGAGCGGATCGTGTCAGGGTCAACCTGAGAACCTTTAGATTGTGAGTGGCGATCTATCAGGCTATCAGCTTCCCAAATGGAGGATGTATCGTGGCGCTTACGCAGGTTCAGGTTATCCAGTCGCTCGGTGAAGCACTGACATGGTACGAGCGGGAGCTGGACTGGGGTGTTGCACCGGGTGAGCTAAGACACCTGACAGGGCGGATCGGTGAACTCTATGCCGCAATGATCACACGGGGTCAGATGGCTCTGGACACCAACCAGCGTGGCTATGACGTCATCAGTGCCGAGAATGAACGGATCTCCGTCAAGACCGTAACCACGGCCAACCATGTGTCCTTCAATCCAAATACCCTTGAACTGTGTGATCGGGTGATGATCCTCCGCGTGAATGTGGACCCGGAAGAAGGCGTCTCAGTTGAAGAACTTCTCGATTGCTCCATCAATGAACTGAAGCAAAAAGTCGCTCCCTATGCTGACACCTTCAGGCTCTCGACTTTGCTGATTCAGAAACCCGCGAAACCACTCGACCATCTGAAGGTGGACAACGAAATCACCTTCGAAGGTTACACTCTCCGGCAATACGAAAACGGCACTATCGTTGTGCTGATTGGCGGGGAAGTTCAGTCTGTTGCCAAGCCCCACCTCAGGAAGATCGCAGCTGTTCTTGGCGTGGACATCCTGAATGGCAGCGGCGGCAAGAAGAACACGCGACAACTGGGTGCCGACATCATCAAGACGTTGAAGGCTCGCGGGGAGGCTTGAACACCCCACAGGGGGAAGCCAGCTCAGCCAGTACTCCGATTGGCCGCTCAGAAATTTGCACCAAACATTCCGGCTTCAGCGCCCGTCTAGGTTATCCCTGCAGACACACCGAAGGCGCTCGACAAGAATTCCAGCGTGGCGGCGTCCCGAAGCTTGCAGACAACGTTCTGATTGGCAAAGACCCCCCGGAATGTCTTCGCTTCAGCCATTGGATAAGTCCTGATCCAGTTTACGCCGACGGCGTATTCGGCCAGCTCCTCGTCGTCCCTATCGTGAGCGAGATTGGGTTGGACCAGTTGAACGGAAAGAAGGTTCCCGGACGCAGTGGCGAAGTCCCTCACCATGACTGCCGGAGCCGTCACTTCACCGTAGCCGACATAGCCTCGTCCCTTCTGGTAGGCGAATATCTTGTCTCCGATAGATAGTTGCTCAAGACGCCCTGAGTAGAAGCGGCCGTTGCCTGCTGAAATGAATCCATAACGGCGCATGTCTTCCCAGGACCTGTCCTCGCTCTCGCCGACATTGATGTACCAGTAGCCCGTCCACGGAGCTCGGACTTTCGAGGCTGATCGCTCCTCGACCTCATCCGGGTCCATCTGCCAGTCTGTAGCAAGAAGCTGCCGGTCGCCGTCCTGAAATATGCGGAACAGGGCAACGTTGATGGAAAGGTCATGCCTCTCGGCGAGATACTCCACGATCCGGTTGGTGGTGGCGTCAAGCTCACTCGCGATGATCACCATTCGGTGGTCCCCGTTGAGCGTCTCCGGAAGCCCCCTGTCGAAACGTTCCTGAAAGGCTGCAGGAAGCGGCTTGCTCAGATACCTATTGGCGAGGTCGTGCACATCCCGCGTGGTCAACCCTACTGCCCAGCTGGCGTAGTCCAGGACCTGCGCAACAATCTCTCGCGGCGTCCGGTCTCGCTTCAGCTCCAGGATCGCAAGATTGCCCGAAGCATCGAGCCCAAGCAGATCGAGGCGGCCACGGTTCTCGACAATGACTTGTCGACCGATGATCAAGACATCCAATCCGAGAATAGCGGGGTTTTCGGCGACCCAGGTTTCGATCTGCTCCTCGGTGGCGAGTGACGCCCTTGAGACAGGCTTGAGCCTGCCTGCAGTGACTTCAAAGAGACTGGTCATCAGCTGCCACCTGCCCTTTAGCCCAGAGAAAAACCTGCTCCTGCTGTTCCCGCAGGAAGACCTTCTCATCCGTCACGACGTATCCCAGCTCCTTTGCGGCAGACACGAAGCCTTTCAAGGTTTGAGGTTCCATGTCTCCAGTCATTAAGTTCTTCTGGTTGACGACGATGGCACTCAACAAGGGCCATCCTCGATGGTGGGCAAATTCAATAAGATCTCTCAGATGCGTATTCATCGCATAGTGTACCTTCGCCCAGTCAGCGCCGCTTTCGTCAGCAAGCTGCTTGTACGCAAGGAACCGGCCCTCTTTGGCGACCTTAGTTACCGCTTTCATTGTCTTCTTGAAATCGAGACCCTGCCCCTTTCTGCGGCTCCATTCCTCGAGCAGGTCGGGAAAGACTGGATCATCGGTTTTCTCAAGTCGACGGTAGTTGCCGATGAGGGTCTGCAGCTCGAAGTCGGTCCACTCATCTAACGATTTCACCGGGTTCCTCCCGAGTTGCCGCTTGGCGCTGCTGGTAGTCCTTCGAAAAATTCTCGATGCAGTCCACCGTGATTGGCCATACCGGGCTTCGTCAGCACACCCCTGGGTGCGGCGTAGCTGTCGATCCGGCGTTCGGGGTGCTCTCGCCAATTGACATTTACCGCCCAGCGTTTGGGAAAGAAGCAGAGCGTGTTGTAAGGCAGGTGGTCGTGGATCCACCAGGCGAGCCTTTGCCAGTCGCCTTTGTCCTTATAGCGGTCCCAGAACCACGGAATCACGATACAGGCCGTTGCCCCCAGACGTCCCTCCGTGTCCCGATAATCCCAGATGTGATCGGCAAAGTTGGCCTCGTTGCTCGCGCAATTGTGGCCGTGTTTGTTGCCGTAAGCGTTGACCTCCGGCGAGCGGTAGGCCGAGCGTATAGCAACATGTCCGAAAGCCGATCTGAGCGGTTCCAAAAGCTGCTCACAGAGCTGCGTCCCTGCTTCGATGGCGATGTCGGGATAATGCGGGATGTTGGGTATGCCGAAGAAGTTGGAGATCTCCGAATACAGAAAGTCACGCATGAAGAAGTTCTCCGACAAGTGCATACGTCCGAGTTCTTCAAGCGCTGGCACGGAGCCTGGCTGCTTCATATTCTTCCCCCCTTTTCTCCTTTGACACCACTCGCAGATTGTCACTCATTCCCGGGGTACGCACCTGCTTTCGTCCCTACGCCCTTAGCAAAGGAAAGCTAGAAGATCACACGCATACAATCTAGTGTTGCCGTTCGGGTTTGATTAAAAGCACACACTCAGGGGGCAGTGGCATGGGATATCGAGGAGAATTTGAAATCGCGGAACTCCCTTTGAAGCATACTGGGCAAGGACGAGCTGCGATCAACCATGAACGTCGTGATAATGCAGACAGGTTCGATATTGTCCGCATTTCAAGAAGTGATGGCCGGTCTGTACTAGCAACAGTTATTGGCCACTACAAAGCCGACAATGTCATTCAATTGGACTACGATCTCAGAGCACTACTCGGTGTCGTGCCATCAGAAAACCTCACATTGGAAATTGACAGGGTGGGCATTCTGGGAACTCTCATCTGGTATGCAACCGTCAGAGACCCTCAGGTTCGTGTCAGTGCGGTTTTGGCAATGGTATCGCTTGGTCTTGGTGTGATCGGCCTGGTACTGGGCATCATCAGCCTTGTTAAGTAATCCGCCTGCCTCTTCCCCTCGTGCTCCCCCCCGGCTAACGTCACCCCAATTTCTGACAACCACCGGGAATCATATGTCCGCCGAAAGAGTTTCTCAGGATCAGATCAACAAGGCCGCTTGGGCGGCGTGTGACACCTTTCGGGGCGTGGTCGATCCGTCGATCTACAAGGACTATGTCCTGACCATGCTCTTCCTGAAGTACATCTCGGATGTCTGGAAGGACCATTATGAGAGCTACAAGCGGGAGCATGGCGACCACCCCGAGCTGATCGCGGCGATGATGAAGGACGAGCAGTTCGTGCTGCCTGAAGGGGCCAGCTTCGATGCCCTTCATGCCCAGCGCCACAAGGCCGGGAACGGGGAGCGGATCGACCGGGCTCTTCATGCCATTGAGGAAGCCAACGGGGCGAAACTGAGGGATGTCTTTCAGGACATCTCCTTCAACGCCAATAAGCTGGGCGACGAGGAGCAGAAGAACGACATCCTGCGCCACCTGATGGAGGACTTCGCCAAGCCGACGCTGGACATGCGGCCCTCGCGGGTGGGCACCCTGGATATCATCGGCGGGGCCTACGAGTTCCTGATCTCCCGCTTTGCCGCAACGGCTGGCAAGAAGGCCGGGGAGTTCTATACCCCTGCGGAGGTCTCCATGCTCATGGCGCGGCTGGTGGAACCTCAGGAAGGCGACGAGATCTGTGATCCGACCTGCGGCTCCGGCTCGCTGCTCTTGAAGTGTGCCCGTGAGATCAAGTCGACCAACGGTAAGGCCCCCTATGCGCTCTTCGGTCAGGAAGCCATCGGGTCCACCTGGGCGCTCGCCAAGATGAACATGTTCCTGCATGGCGAGACCAACCATCAGATCGAATGGGGCGACACGATCTCCAACCCGAAGCTCAGAACGCAGGATGATACGCTGAGGCTGTTCGACGTGGTCGTCGCCAATCCGCCCTTCAGTCTCGACAAGTGGGGCTACGACAAGGCGGCGAACGATCCCTTCGGCAGGTTCGACCGAGGCCTGCCGCCCAAGACCAAGGGGGACTATGCCTTCATTTCCCACATGGTGGAGACGCTGAAGCCGACTAGTGGGCGCATGGCTGTCGTCGTACCCCACGGGGTGCTGTTCCGGGGCTCCTCCGAGGGCAAGATCCGTCAGCAGCTTGTTGAGGAGAACTTGCTGGATACCGTGATCGGCCTGCCCGAGAAGCTGTTCTTCGGCACCGGCATTCCGGCTGCGATCCTCGTTCTCAGGAAGAAGAAGGCCGACGACAAGGTGCTCTTCATCGATGCCTCACGAGAGTATATCGAGGGCACCAACCAGAACCGGCTGGGGGACGAGCAGCTCGACAGGATCTTCTCCGCCTTCGATGACCGGGAGAGTCTCAACAAGTACGCCAAGCTCGCCAGCCTTGAGGAGATCAAGGAGAACGACTTCAATCTCAATATCCCGCGCTACGTGGACACCTTCGAGGAGGAGGACGAGATCGACCTCATGGCCGTTCGTCAGGAGCGGGAAGCCTTGAAGTCCGAGATGGCGGATCTGGAAGCCAAGATGGACGGTTACCTGAAGGAGCTTGGATATGGTTCCTGAGGGATGGGTAGCGACGACACTTGGCGAGCTTGTGCGCATTCGCGGCGGGAAAGCTCCTGCGAGTCTCGACACACGGGATTACGGGCCAATTCCATACTTGAAAGTCGAAGACCTCAACAACTCGACCAAATACCAGTCTCGAAGCAGAAACTATGTTGAACAAGCGTCTAAGCCAGTAGCAGCCAATGCCATCCTTTTCCCGAAACGTGGAGCGGCTATTTCAGGAAACAAAGTTCGAATAGCCGAAGTTCCAAACATCATCGACTCCAACATGATGGCTCTGGAAGTCGACGGCGACAAAGCGGACTATGAATTCCTCTACTACAAGATATTAGATGAAGGTCTATACCGTATAGCCGACACGTCTACTATACCGCAGATCAACAACAAGCACATCAATCCTTATCCGGTGAACCTTCCCCCACTCCCCGAACAGAAGAAGATCTCCGAGATCCTCTCGACATGGGACAAGGCCATCGAGACGACCGAGAAGCTGCTCGCCAACGCCGAAGCCCAAAAGAAAGCCCTCATGCAGCAACTGCTGACCGGCAAACGTCGACTGAAGGGGTTCCAAGGGGAGTGGCGAGAGTTTCGACTAGGTCAAGTCTTTTCTGAGCGAGCTGAACGAGGCGGTGATGACTTACCGCTCCTCTCAATCACGTCCGGACGCGGGGTGATCTACCAGTCGGAAACTGATCGCAGAGACACTTCGAGAGAAGACAAATCAAGCTACAAGAGAATTCGTGAGGGTGATATCGGCTACAATACTATGCGCATGTGGCAGGGGGTTTCTGCTCTTTCCAGACTCGATGGTCTGGTAAGCCCTGCCTACACAATTGTTGTGCCAAGTGCATCTATACATGCGCGGTTTGCCGCACACCTTTTCAGACTTCCCTCACAGGTTCACAAGTTTCGGCGGTTTTCTCAGGGCCTCACATCAGACACGTGGAACCTAAAGTATCGACAGTTCGCAGAAGTACCCGCGTTGATCCCAACTTTCTCAGAGCAAGAAGCAATCGCTGAAGTCTTGGATCATTGCGATTTTGAAATACGAAACGCTAGAAGAACATGCGAGAAGCTGAGATCTGAGAAACGAGGCTTGATGCAGCAACTGCTGACAGGCAAGCGGCGGGTTCGCGTGGCTTGAAGGAATGCGTTTGTTTGTTCAACTCCTAATGGTACCTTCCGAAAGCGCTTATTCAGGGAGGGAGACTTATGAGCGAGGCAGATACTGTCGCCTATGCTGAGCAGCGATATCAGGAACTGGCGCAATCAGTCGATGACATCTTGTTGGGCCTGCCTACTGAGGCCTCGCGCCTCATGGCGATCTACGCCCGGCTTGAGTATGCCTTGATGAAACGTGAACGTCCGAATGGACAAAGTCCGACGTTTTCCAAAGATCAAGGAAACCAACTGGTAATTCTCTACGGGGATTACGTGAATGAAATTGTCGCGGACGACTTCTTCGACAGAGTGAAAGACCTTCCCGACGTAGGGTACTTGATACAAGAACCTCCGAGACGGCGGACAGTGGAAAACGGTTGGGTCGATGCGCAACCAATTACTGATAAGCGGAGCCTGTTCAAAGCAGTCAAACAAATACGCAACAATCTGCTTCACGGGAACAAATTCCGCATCCTTTTAGAAGGAGAGCAGGACCGTGATATTCGGCTCGTCGAAGCCGCGGCTAAAGTCCTCGTGAGAACAGCAGCCGAAGATGAATTGCTATTCAATCACTTCTACTACTGAACAAGTAGACATCATTGTGCGATGCCAATCCATGAACAAGCACAACCGCCCAAACTCCAGCGAAGAGGCACAAGCCAAGATCCCGGCTCTGGCACTGCTGATGAAGCTCGGCTGGTCCTACGTCTCTCCAGAAGTCTGCCTTCAGCGGCGCGGTGGTGAGCGCTCGGTCCTGCTTGAGAATGCCCTCAGGAGCTGGCTGGAGGCCTATCGCTACAGCTACCGTGGCACGAGCCATAGTCTCTCCTCAGGCGGCATTCAGCAGGTCCTGAAGGCTATCTCCAATACCGGCCTGAACGAGGGCCTGAGGGCTGCCAACGAGAAGCTGTACAAGCTGCTGGTCTATGGTGTCACGGTCACCGAGCATATGCCGGATGGCCAGCGCCAGTCCTTCACCATTCCCCTGCTCGACTTCGACACCCCATCCGCCAACCGGCTGGAGGTGACAGAAGAACTGAGTGTCGAACGGGACGGAGCCCAGGGCACCTATCGGCCCGACATCGTGCTCTACGTCAATGGCCTTCCTCTGGTGGTCATCGAAGCCAAGCGGCCTGTCAGCAGCAAGACCGGCAAGCCCACGGTCGACGAAGGCATCTCCCAGCACCTGCGCAACCAGAAGACCGGCGGCATCCCCCTGCTCTATGCCTATGCCCAGCTGCTGGTCTCCATCTCGGGAGAAACCGGGCGCTATGCCACGACAGGAACCCCGAAGAAATTCTGGGCGGCGTGGCGGGAGGAAGAGATCCCGGAGAAGGACGTGACTGGTCTCGTCAATACGCCTCTCTCTCCTGCAGCCAAGGACACGCTCTTCGCCCAGCGCCCCAAGTACATTCGAGACTACTTCGAGCAGCTCTGGTCGCGGCCGATCCTGGCAACGGAACAGGACACGCTGATCAACAGTCTGCTTCGGCCCGACAGGCTGCTGGAGTTCATCCGCTACTTCCTGCTGTTCGACCAGAAGGTCGGCAAGATCGCAGCCCGGTACCAACAGGTGTTCGGCGTCAAATCGATGCTCAGCCAGGTAGAACGGCGGAACAAGACCGGTGGCCGTGAAGGCGGTGTCATCTGGCACACGACAGGCTCCGGCAAGTCCTACACCATGGTCTTCCTGCTGAAGGCCCTGCTGCTCCGCTCCGAGCTTGCCAACTGCCGCACCATCGTCATCACCGACAGGACGGACCTCGAGCGGCAACTCGCCAACACCTTCATGTCCGGGGGAGCCTTCGGGTCGGCCATGGCCACCAAGAAGGAAGGCGCGAAGGCAAAGGCGCAGTCCGGGCGGGATCTCGCCAAGCGGATCGGTTCCGGCACCGAACGTATCATGTTCACCCTGCTGCAGAAGTTCACCTCTGCGGCGTCCTATCCGGAGTGCCACAACGTTTCCTCCGACCTGATCGTGCTGGTGGACGAGGGCCACAGGAGCCATGGCGGGGAAAGCCATGAACGGATGCGCAATGCCCTGCCCAATGCCGCCTTCATCGCCTTCACAGGTACGCCGCTTCTGAAGGACGACAAGACCCAGAACAAGTTCGGCCCGATCCTCCACGCCTACACCATGCAGCGAGCGGTCGAAGACAAGACGGTGACGCCTCTACTCTACGAGGAGCGGCAGCCGGAGCTGGAGATCAACGACAGGGCCGTCGATGCGTGGTTCGACGCAAGGACCACCAATCTCAGTGACGACCAGCGAGCGGACCTCAAGAAGAAGTTTTCCACCAAGGGTACGATCTATGGGGCCGACCAGCGCATCACCTGCATCGCGCTCGACATCGCAGAAGACTTCTCCCGCAACTGGAAAGACCTTGGCCTCAAGGCGCAGCTCGCCACCGACAGCAAGCTCTCGGCGATCCGCTACAAGGCGGCTCTCGATGCGCTGGGCCTTGTCGAGAGTGCCGTTATCATCTCCCCGCCCGACACGCGGGAAGGCCATGAGGACACCAGCGCGGCCAACTCGCCGGAAGTCCAGAAGTGGTGGGCCGAGACGGTGGCCAAGCATCCGGCAGGTGCCGAAGGTTACGAGAAGGACGTCCTGAGGGACTTCGGAACCGATGGTGGGCCGCACATTCTAATTGTGGTCGACAAGCTGTTGACGGGCTTCGACGAGCCACGCAACACGGTCCTCTATATCGACAAGTACCTGAGGGAACACAATCTGCTGCAAGCCATTGCCCGTGTGAACCGCCTGCACGAGGACAAGAAATACGGCTACCTGATCGACTATCGCGGCATCCTGAAGGAGCTTGACACGTCCCTGACCGCCTATCAGGACCTCGCCGAGCGCACCCAGGGCGGCTACGAGATCGACGACCTTGTCGGCCTCTACGAGAACGTCTCCAGCGAGTATAAACGCTTGCCCGTGCTCTATCGCGATCTCTGGGCGATCTTCAAGGATGTGAAGAACAGGCAGGACATGGAGCAGTTCCGCCGTGTCCTCGTGCCCAAGGTCGAGATCGACGAGGCGGGAGAGAGCTTCGACAGGCACCAGAAGGTCCGTGACGAGTTCTACGCGGCCCTTTCTGAGTTCGGCATGTGCCTGAAGCTGGCTCTTTCCACCCGCAGCTTCTTTGAGGATAACGCCGTCGGCGAGAAGAAGATCGCAACCTACAAGAGCGACCTCAGGTGGTTCACCGAGCTGCGCATCTGGGCCAAGCAGGCAAGCCAGGAGACGGTAGACTTCTCGGCCTATGAGAAGCAGATCCGCGACCTGATCGACAAGCAGGTGATCGGCATCGGCGTCAAAGGCTGCGAGGGTGTCATCGATATCACGGGGTTCGCTGAAGAGGGGCAGGCAAGCTACTCGCTCGACGATCCGGAAAGCTGGAGCGACGAGAAGACCCGGACGGAAGCCGATCTCATCAAGTCCCGACTGACCCGGACGATTGAGCAGGATCTCGCAGAGGACCCCTATGCGCAGGCAGCCTTCTCCGAATTGCTCAAGAAGGCCATTCGGGAAGCGGCAGATCTCTTCGACCATCCGCACAAGCAGTATGTCCTGCTGAAGGATCTGGAGGAGCAGGTCAAGACGGGGCAGGCTCCGGGCATTCCCGACAGAATCGCCGACAACCGCCACCACAGGGCTTACTATGGGGCTCTCCTACAGGCTCTGCCTGAGGGAACGGCCAAGGAGAAGGGTGAGGACCATCTGATCGACGAGGCTGTCCACATCGATAGCATCGTCCAGTCGGCGATTGCGTCCCACTCCCTTGACCCGGAGAATGCCATGAAGGAGATACGGCAGAAGCTGCTGCCGCGCTATTTCAGCGCCTATGGCGGCGGCATGGAGCTGGCAGAAGGAATACTCTCGCGTGTCCTCGAAATCGTCAGACGCGGCGCTGGGCGGGAAGACAGCTGACGTGAGCGACTGGGTTCTTGCCTATGGGGACGAGCGCATCCCCTATGAAGTGCGACCCAAGGCCGGGCGCTCGGGCAAGGTCGCCATCCATGTCGAACAGGACGGATCGGTCGTCGTTGATGCCCCCGAGGGAACCGAAGCCCAGCGCATTCGGGAAGCGGTCGGCAAGCGGGCCGGTTGGATCTATCGGAACGTTCAGGAAGCCCGTGAGCGGTTCACCCATGTCCTCCCCCGGTCCTATGTCAGCGGCGAGCAGGTGCACTATCTCGGCCGCCGGCATGTCCTGAAGGTCATCCCCGTCGCGAAGCCCGAGAGGTCCGTCAGGCTCTATCGTGGCACCATGGAGGTCAAGACCGAGAACACGGACCCGCAGGCCATCAGGGGGCGTCTGAGAGGCTGGTACAAGGTCAGGGCCCAGGCCTACCTCAAGACCCGCCTCAGCGCTGTCTCTGAGGCCCTGCAATGGATAGAAAGCAGCCCCCCGTTCCACCTGATCGAGACCGACAAGCGCTGGGGCAGCTGTTCCACCGATGGCACCGTTCGCCTGAACCCTTTCCTCATCAAGGCCCCGCGTGAATGCATCGACTATGTGGTCCTGCACGAACTGGTCCACCACGCCGAACACAACCACAGCCCCCGCTTCTACACCCTTCTAGACCGCCACATGCCCCGCTGGCAGGAATACAAGCGGCGGCTCGATGGGATGGCTGAGGTGCTGCTGAATGAGTGAACTTTCCGAGTTGGATGAACTGCTAGCTGAACTAAGTGACGCACTCCTGGTGCCGTCCTTGGACAATTGTGATCGGTTTGAGCATATAGACCAGATTGACTCAGTGTTGAGCTCTACCTCTTCAAACCTTCACGGCCTGTTGTTGACGGTACGCAAGCAACTGATCGAAGACAGTCAACGTGATCCCATGTGGTTTGCGATTGATGAAAATCGAGACCTTCGACTTCAGCTCGTACAAAGCCTTCGTGCACACATGACGGGGTCCGGGTGCTTATATCACGGCACTGTGCGTGGTCGCCTCGCGAAGATCTTCAACACTGGATTAGATCCAGAAGCCAAGCGTGTCTGGCGGGACACAGATGTAGATAGGAGCACCGTTGGTGAAGGAGTATTCTTTGATACCACTTGGCGAGGCGCGACGAGTTGGGCCTATATCGCATCAAGCAGATCTCGCGGCCCTAAGAACAGTTGGTCAAGGAAACCGGTCATCCTGCGACTTCTCAGGGGGGATCACGCTGTTGAGCCAGATCCTCTAGCGACAGCACCCGGTTGCGTGTTCATCAAGGGAGTGGTGTCAGTTGAGGGAGCCGAAGTACTGCTTGAGCCATTCTCTGGCTTCCCGCGATGGGTGCCGATAGAGCAGTGCCTGGGTGCCTCGCAACCAAATAACGAACTTCCCAGACCATCTGTATCAGGAAACAACCTATGAAGATCTGCGCTCTGACCAATGGTGTGATGCGGGTGGCTTACCCAGTCGGTGGTTCTGCCTACAAATGCTTTCCCTCCGGCTCAAATCTAGCTGCCGATGCATTGACATTCGACACCGTGGCGGAAGCTGCTGAGTTCCTGATCAAGAACCCTACGTGGGGCACTAGGATGAACCTCGGGGCTGCGATCATCTACGACAACATCCAGATCCATCGTTAGTTTCGAGGTGAGGCGAGCTTGAAAACTGCTACAGAGAAGTGCTACATTGCGTTTGCAGTTGGTGATGTAAGGTGTTGAAATTCAAGAAAAATATATTCTGACTAGGTGAATCCACTCGTCTGTACCATTTCCCTCTTCATTCGTTTTGAAACAGAATTTGGTCCCGCGCAGGGCTCTCTTGCGGCCGGCGACATGATTTTCTGTATTGGGTATGCTGCAGCCGGATTGTCCGAAGCTGTTGAGACCTAATCCTTCACCATCAAATTCAGAACCGCCGGCAGGTAGACTGTAACCGGGCAGCAATCTCTGTTGTCTGCAAGCCGATCTCCAATGGAGCACACAGGCTGTCCTTGACCTACAGGGACGGGTTCTCGGATTTGACAACAAGAAACGGATAGTTCGGCTCGGCCCGATCATGACACCTGTCGCTCGAACCCTGGCTTATGCCGGGTCCAATGACAGACAGGAGAAAACGTCATGGAACTCGAAAACAAGTCGATCATCATTACCGGGGCAAGCAGCGGGATCGGGGCTGCCGCAGCGACCCTTTTTGCGGCCGAAGGAGCGAATGTCATCCTCGGTGCCAGGCGCTCCGCGGAACTTGAGGCTGTTGCGTCCAAAATCCGTGAAGCCGGCGGCACGGCCGTTTTTCTGGAGGGCGACGTCAAGGACGAAGGTTATGCCGCGGCACTGGTCGACCTCGCCCTGAAGGAGTTCGGGCGACTGGACGGTGCCTTCAACAATGCAGGCATTGTCGGGGCCATGGAGCCGGTCCCGGACATGGGTATCGGCAACTGGAACGAGGTCCTGACTGTCAATTTGACAGCGGCGTTTCTGGCAGCAAAAGCGCAGATACCGGTCATGAAGGAAACCGGCGGTGGCTCGATCGTCTTCACATCGTCATTTGTTGGTTTCAGCAACGCGGGCATGCCCGGCATGGGCGCTTACGCGGCTTCCAAGGCCGGTCTCAACGGCTTGGTGCAATCACTTGCCTCCGACCACGCCGCTGAGGGTATTCGGGCTCATGCCTTGATGCCGGGTGGCACAATTACACCGGCCGGCGGCGAAGGGAATCCGGACGTCTTGGCGTTCATTGCAGGTTTGCACCCCATGAAACGCATGGCCGACGCAAGGGAGATCGCACAGGCAGCGCTTTTCCTGCTGTCCGACCGCGCAAGTTTCATGACGGGCAGCCCGACGATTGTCGATGGCGGCATGTCCATTCGGCTGACCTGACCGGACGATTTGCCACAAGGCGGAGCGCCGCCTTGTGGCAAATCCCGGACCGCCTGTTTCAGGCAATAGCGCCTTTTCAACAGACTTGAACGAAGCCTCCGCTCCGTCCCTTGCCTTGAAATTCAAATATGCCAGCAGCTCGGAAAACGGGTCGCTGAAGGTCCCGATTTGAAGGTAAGGACCGGAGTGCACTGTCGTGAAGCCGGTGACAGGATTGGCGAAGTTGACGACAACAATTTCGGGAAGACGCACCAATGGAAGCCTTGAACGACAATCTGACCAAGCTGCCCCTGGCAGAGGACCCTCGATGGGCGCGCATAGCAGCCCGTGACAAGACCGCAGACGGCCAGTTCTGGTATTCGGTGTCGACGACCGGTGTCTATTGTCGCCCGTCGTGCCCTTCGCGCCTGGCCAATCCGAAAAACGTACAGCTTCACACCACGCTCGAAAGTGCCCGGGCGACCGGTTTCAGGGCGTGCAAGCGCTGCAAGCCGGAAGGCTTGCCTGCCGGTGCCGAGAATGCAGCAATTGTCGCAAAGGCCTGCCGCATCATTGAAGGCAGCGAAGAAGAGCCGTCACTGGATGATCTTGCTCGCTCCGTCGGTCGTAGCCCCAGCTACTTTCACCGGGTGTTCAAGGCGGCGACCGGGCTTACGCCAAAAGACTATGCGTCAGCGCATCGGGCCAACAAGGTCCGTGATGGACTTGGTTCCGGCATAACGGTGACCGAGGCAATCTATGACGCAGGCTTCAATTCCAGCGGACGGTTCTATGAAAAATCCACCGGGATGCTGGGTATGACACCCACGCAATACCGTGCCGGCGGAGCCGACGAGGAGATCAGGTTCGCTGTTGGCCAGACGACGCTTGGTGCCATTCTGGTCGCGTCCAGCAAGAAAGGCGTTGTATCGATTCTTCTCGGAAGTGACCCGGGGGATTTGGTCCGAGATCTGCAGGACCGGTTTCCGAAGGCAACACTGCTTGGGGCGGATCGCGACTATGAAGGTCTGGTGGCCCGGGTGGTGGGCTACGTCGAATGTCCAAAGATCGGTCTGGACCTGCCTTTGGATGTCCGCGGAACCGTCTTTCAACAACGGGTATGGCAAGCTCTTCAGGAAATCCCTGCCGGAGAAACGGTCTCCTATGCCGAGATTGCCCGGCGTATCAAGGCACCCAAGGCATCACGGGCTGTTGCCCGGGCTTGTGCTGCCAACAAGCTCGCAGTGGCAATTCCCTGCCACCGTGTGGTTCGAACCAGCGGTGCACTTTCCGGCTACGCATGGGGTGTGGAGCGCAAGCGCGATCTCATCGAGAGGGAGAAACGGGCATGAGAAAGCTTACCGCCAACGAGGATCGTCCGGATGCTTTGGCGACCTCTTTAGAGGCTCGGGTTGCCGGTTATGATTGGGCTGCTATCCACCAAGAGCTGAACGGTTTCGGCTGTGCCACGCTGCCTCAGCTCTTGTCGCCCGGGGAATGTCGTGCCCTTTCGTCGCTTTATGCCGAGGAAGAGCATTTCCGAAGCCATGTCGTCATGGCGCGGCACGGCTTCGGCAAGGGGGAATACCGTTATTTCAAATATCCGCTGCCGGATATTCTGGGTGGATTGCGGACCGCCCTTTATCCCCGCTTCGCCGGTCTTGCCAACACGTGGAACGAGGCCATGGGCTTCGATCAACGATTTCCGGTCACCCATGACGCGTATCTGGAGCAATGCCACAAAGCGGACCAGGTCCGGCCGACCCCTTTGTTGCTGCAGTATGGCGCAGGCGACTTCAACTGCCTTCATCAGGATCTTTACGGCGATCTGGTGTTTCCGATTCAGGTCGCGATTTTGCTATCGGAACCGGGCAAGGATTTCTCGGGTGGCGAATTCTGCATGACCGAACAACGCCCGCGCATGCAGAGCCGCATTGAGGTTGTCAGCCTGCGCCAGGGGGATGCCGTGGCCTTTGCCGTTCACAACCGGCCTGTCCAGGGAACGAGAGGTAATTACCGCGTGAACCTGCGCCACGGCGTAAGCCGCGTGCGCTCCGGCACGAGACACACCGCAGGGATCATCTTCCACGACGCGAAATAGACACCTGCTCCGTGCTTGGCGAGCCGTCTTGAAGTTTGATGGTACCTGGCAGCAGGTTGATAGCTGCCGAAGTGCGATCATGACTTCCTGAAAGACTTGATGAGCAGGATAATGGCGCTGCAGCCGAGAAGGACGCCGGCGATGAAACACATCAATGGAGCCAGCAGGCCAAAGTCCGCCTTGAGCGCCTCGTAATTCTGGTTGCCGTACTTGAAGAGGGCGGACGTCATCCAGAGGAACAGTATTGCTGTGATCAGGCGGCCGTAGTTCATCCGTGCCCTATCGGTGTTTTGAATGGGAACGGAGTAACCCTTTTTCCGTTAAAGGTAAGTGTCGTTTCTCGGATTAAGTGTAGGCTGGGCTACAGGCAGAAGATGCCAGGAGCTCTGATACGGTGAACGGAAGGTCGTTTGGTTCTCCCAAGAAATCAGGTTTTTCTGACGGTTCACGGCCCGGGGGGCCGTTGTGTGTCATGCGGGACTCTGTCTGAATGAGAGCACCTGATCTCTAAGGAGCATGCAATGTCCTATCACGATGCCCCCGGCCTTGGCCGCCGTCTGGTCCGTTTGCCCGGCCAGTTGCTTCTGGCGCTCGTGAATGCGACGGCGCTGCTTGTCATTGTAGCCTGCGTGCTGTCGCTCCTTGTGTTGAACAGGGTCGATACAGCGGGCGAACGTATCGCCGGCAATCTGACAGAAGCCGCGCTCGCCCGGTTGCAGGTCTCTCCGGGTGAATTCAAGGCCCGGATAGAAGCGCTCGACGGCAAGATCACCACGCTTGCTGCGCAACTCTCTGATCCCGATCTCAAGGATCATTGGGAAGTGGCGCAGCAACTGAAGGAGCTCAATCGGAACCTTGCCGACATCAGGCTGGCGGCAGTTGGTCTGAGCGCAGCCGGTCCGGAAATCACCGACACCGCTTTCGAACAGGCCGGCGACATGCTGACCGGTGCGCTCTACACATTGCGGGGGTGCGAGATGGCCGTAGAGGACAACGAGCCTTCGAGCTGAGCATGTTTCTTTTCGCCTAGGCCTGAAACACGTCCGCCCATTCGGGGTGCTTGCGCCGCTGCGCATTCACATAAGGACACAGCGGCACGATCTTCACCTGCTTGCGACGGGCGTCATCAACAAGCCTTTCCACCAGTGCCTTGCCAACCCCCATGCCACGCATGCTGTCCGGCACGCCGGTGTGATCGGCAATGATCAGGTGTTCGTTGACAATGGAGAAGGTCAGTTCGGCCGGCTCGGTGATCCCGCCTACCTTCGCCAAATAGCGGCCTTTGCTGCCATCCTGTTCCAGGGTGATGTCGGGGGAAGTTGTCTCTACCATTGTCGCTCTCCTGATGTGGATGAAAGCAATTGCTCTGATCCTGTGTTCAATCTGGCTGTTCGTTTCCAGGGAAGTACATGGGGATGGGGCGGGAACAATCCCGCCCCAATTCGTGTCAGGCTGCCAGGTCGAACAGCAGGAATTCGGCATTCTCACTGGCTGTCAGCGAGATCGCGCCTGTCTGAAGCAGGCCAAGACCGTCGCCTGCGGAAAGCGGCTGGTCGTTGACGCTGATCTTGCCTTTCACCAGTTGCAGCCAGACCTTCCTGCCGGGACGGATGTCGAAGGCCAGGCTGCGATCCGCGGACAGAAGCGACGCGTAGAGATCGACATCCTGATGAATGGTAACGGATCCGTCCCGCCCGTCGCGCGATCCGATCAGGCGCAGCGCATCGCGGCGGCCGTCTTCCGGAAAGGCCTTCTGCTCGTAGCTTGGCGAGATTCCGTCAGCTTCCGGAACGATCCAGATCTGCAGGAAGTGGACCGGATCCGTGTCCGAGTGATTGTACTCGCTGTGACGGACACCGGTGCCGGCGCTCATGCGCTGCAGTTCTCCCGGCCGGATGACTGAGCCCGTACCGAGCGAATCCTTGTGTTCCAGACCACCGGAAACGACATAGGAGATGATCTCCATGTTCTGGTGCGGGTGGGTCGGGAAGCCGGCGCTGGGGGCGACACGGTCCTCGTTAATCACCCGCAGGGCACCGAAACCGATGTGGTTCGGGTCAAAATAGGACCCGAAGGAGAACGTGTGCTTGCTCTTCAACCAGCCGAAATCGGCATCGCCGCGAGCATCCGAAGGACGGAGTATCTGGTTCATGGTTCAATCCTTTCCCAATCTCTGGCACGGGAATGTCCGTGCGCTGTTGGACCTAAGATTGCCATTGGGGGATTGTTTTACAATTCTGCCAAATCTGGACAATTAGTCATCGATTTTTGAACAATCCCTATTGAACAGCCTTGGGAACTTCGGTCCGGGTCCGGTTTCGTTCCGCGATCTGTTTCGATACGCCGCCGTTCACTGTTGTGGGCTTTCCGGAAGGATCGAAAGCGGACTTGAATGTGAAGGCCGCGGGCGTGGGGCCCGCGTCGCCCAGGCGTTCGAAACGGTCGATCGCTTCCACCCAATCCGGTTGGTGGCCTTCCGGCACCCACCACAGGGCATAGGCGGGGTAGGCATGGTCTTCGCGCATGAAGTCCGGGCCCTTTTTCAGGATCTCGGCGTGCGGCCCTCGGTAGACGGCGGCAAGCGCTGATTCCAGGTCTTGCCAAAGCGAGATGGTGGAGGGTGCCCAGCCGTCGCCATTGTCCTGCCAGTACCTGGGAAAAACCTGCTCGCCCCAGCAGTCCGGTCCCGGTTCGTCTTCATAGCCGGAGCGGGCGACGAAACCCTCGGCTCGCTCCATCGCAGCCCAAACAAGCGGCTCGGCCTGGTGAAAGGGTTCCACAACCGGGTGGTCCGCCCGCGTACGGAATTGGCCGAATGTATAGAGCGCAAGCCAGTGACCGTTCATGCTTCCTCGCCGCTGAATGACACCCGGCAGAGACTGGCTGCAATTCACCCGTGTCGCAAGTGGTTGCAAGCGTCGCAAAACAGATAGTCCACGCATGCAGCTGGAAAAATTCGCGCAGCTGGTCTAAGCGCTGGAAGAAGACTTTGGTGGCCGGCATGAGCCCGGCACCGGCAACGAGGATAATCGCGTGGAAGATCTCAGCCTTTTCTCCCTTGGCCTTCTGGCTGTTGCGCTGCTGGCAACCGGGCTTGTGGCCGGGATCATTGCAGGCCTGCTCGGTGTCGGTGGCGGCATCGTCATCGTGCCGGTGCTCTATTACATGTTCACCGCCCTGAAGATCGACCCGTCGGTTCTGATGCATGTGGCCGTGGGAACGTCGCTCGCTACCATTCTGGCGACCGGCACGTCGTCGGCGCGCGCCCACTACAATCGTGGCAGCGTCGACATGGATCTCCTGAAACGCTGGTGGTGGGCGATTGCTCTTGGCGTCATCGCCGGGGGAACGCTCGCGGGGAACATTTCGGGTGGCGCGCTGACGCTGGTCTTCGGGATTGTCGCTCTGGCCGTGTCGGCCAACATGATGTTCCGCAAGGATGGCTCTCATCTGGCCGACAAGCTTCCCGGGTCTCCGATCAAGGAAACACTGGGTTTCCTGATTGGCGGGATCTCGGTGATGATGGGCATTGGCGGTGGAACGCTCGGCGTTCCGACATTGACCCTTTTCAATTATCCGATCCGCAAGGCGGTTGGCACCGCGGCGGCCATCGGCCTCATCATTGCCGTTCCGGGCACCCTGCTGTCGATCTTCTTCGGCTGGGGCGAGGAGGGGCGCCCGCCGTTCTCGCTCGGGTATGTCAACCTGATCGGCTTCTTCCTGATCATTCCGGCCAGCACCCTTGCTGCACCCTGGGGCGCGAAGATCGCCCATGCCATCGATCCATCGAAGCTGAAGCTCGTGTTCGCGCTGTTCCTCGGTTTTACCGGCCTGCGCATGATCTACGGCGTCGTGTTCTGACCGGTGGCCTGGTCCCGGCTACAGGATCGCTGATGGGTAAATCAAAAGGTTTCATTGGTTCTGAGTCGATTTATCAGCAATACTGACCTTTCTTTGCGGGGGGTGCCCGCCGCCTGACACTCTTGGACAGACATGTTGAACAAAAATGTGACCCTCAGCCTGCAAGGCTGCGTGCGGGGCGCCACGATGTGCATTCCGGTATCCCCGGGCATCATCGCGCTTGGACTGGTCTTCGGAACGGTCGCCGCGCAAAAGGGGCTGACCTTCCTCGAAACGATCATGATCAACTCGCTGGTTTTCGCCGGCGCCAGCCAGTTCGTCGCGATGGAAGTCTACAGCGATCCGCTCAATTATGCTCTCGTCGTGGCCATGATCGGGGTTACCGCTGCCGTCAACATGCGCATGCTGCTGATCGGCGCGAGCCTGCGGCCCTGGCTTGGCCAGGTGCCGGCCTGGCAGACCTATCCTTCCCTGTTTCTGCTGACGGACCTCAACTGGTTGCTGGCCTTGTCGGAATACGACAAGGGCACGCGCGACTGGGGGATCTATCTCGGCAGCGGTCTTTTCACCTGGTCGGTCTGGTCGCTTTCCGTCGTTCCGGGCTATTTCGCAGGCAGTCTCGTGTCGGACCCGAAGGTCTATGGCCTCGATGTGGTTCTGCCGGCTTTCTTCGCCGCACTTCTGGTGCCGCTCTGGAAGGGCAAGCGCCAGACAGTCAGCTGGCTGTTCGCCGGCGGTATCGCCGCGCTGACCTGGTATCTGGTCGGTGGCTACTGGAGCATTTTCACCGGTGCCATCGCCGGTGCTTTCGCGGGGGCCTATCTCGATGACTGAGGGAGCATTCACCGCCGACCCGATCTTCGTCCTGGCCGTGCTTGGCATGACGGCGGTCACTTATGCCCTGAGGGCGGGTGGATACTGGGTCATGGGCCGGCTGCCCATCACGCCGCGGGTGCGCCGGGGGCTGGAAGCCTTGCCGGGCGCGATCATCGTTTCCACCATCCTGCCTATCGTGTTGAAGGGCGGGCTGGCCGTGGCGCTGTGCCTTGTCGTTGCTGCAGCGGCTCAGGTGACCCTGCGCAAGGAATATGTCGCCGTCTTCTGTGCAGCCGGAGCCGCGGCAGCCCTCAGGGCTGCCGGACTGTAGTCTACTGGCGGTTCAGGATTTTCCGAACCTGTCCGGCGGTTTCGTCGACATTGCTGCCCGCGTCGATTTCCACCCAGTTCATCTGGCCGAGGTCGTAGCCAAGCTGGGTATCGACAACGTCAGCGTTTGCGTCCGAGGCATCGTCCCCGCGCGCGGAGACCCGGGCTTTCAGGATGTTTGCCGGCGCAGTCAGCCACAGGCCGCAGAAACCGCATTCAACATTATTCGCGATGGCCTCGATACGGTCCCGTTCGCTCTCGGCGGCAAAAACGGCATCGAAGATTGCCGAGTGACCCGCTGCGAGGACGGTCTGAATGGTGTCGTCCAGCGCGTGGTAGACCTTCTGGGACGCCTCCAGCGTATAGGCTTCCGCCGGCGCCTTTTCCGTTTCTTCAATGCCCAGCAGGCGCTTTCGCATCACGTCCGTGCGCAGCACGCGCGCGCCGGGTGCCCGGCCGATGCCGGGGGCAATTTCGTAGGCAAGCGTGGTCTTGCCGGTGCCGGAAAGGCCGCCGATGGCAACCAGTTGTGGGCGTGAGGGATCCAGAAAGTCCACTGCGTGGCGGAAATAGGCCTGGGCCTGGTCGCGCTCACGTTGTTTCTGGTTCGGGTCCGATTGGTTGAGAGCGGAGCTGGCCGCGATCTTGGAGCGGATCGCCGCGCGCATCATCAGGTAGAAGGGCAGGGCTGCCAGGCCCTCCGAATGCGTGTCCAGGCGGCTCTTGTCCATGTAGCGGTTGAACACCCGGTTGGCCGCACGCTGTTGACCCCGGTCCCACAGGTCCATCAGCAGGAAGGCGAGATCGTAGAGAACATCGCCGGTAGCAATCGCATCTGAAAATTCAACCGCATCGAACAGGACCGGGGTGTCATCAACCATGACGATGTTGCGAAGGTGGGCGTCTCCGTGGCAACGACGGACAAGGCCCTGTTCGCCCCGGCGCAGGATCAGCTCGTGCAGAGCAGACAAGACAGTGCGGGAAGTCTCGGTCAGATGCCGGACCACCTCGGCTTCGAACAGATCGGGGTGCTCGCGAAAGGCGGCGTCGTTCTGCTCCACATAGCTTGCAAGCTCCGCGTAGAAGCCGTTGCCCTGCCGCAGAGGCGCGACGTCATGAGCAGTCACCATCATGTCCGCCAGCCTGTCCGTCAGAGTGTCCGGAAGCGGGCTGGTTCCTGCGACGGAGTCCAGTTCGTGCTGTCGCTCGAACCGGTTCATTTCAACTGCCCATTCGATGGGCTCTCCAGTGCCGCCAAGATCCAGCGTGCCATCTGCCTCCCGCGTCACAGGCAAGGCCTGCCGGTAGATCTGAGGTGCGTTCGGCTGGTTGTAGGTTATTTCCGCCTTGCAGGCTTCTTCGCGCAAGGGCAACGTCGAATAGTCGAGAAAGGGAAACTTGACCGACCGTTTGACCTTGTAGGCCTTGCTGCCCACCAGAAAGACGATATTGGCATGGGTGTCGATCCGCTTCACCTCGGGCCGCGCCGGATCGTCGGACGGCAGGCTGCCGAGGAACTCGAGCGCCTGGTTCTGGGTTTCGGCCTGATCCATCTTCCGTCCCTTTTGCTGACACATGGCAATACATGCCTCACATGCAAACCACCCGGTTTGATCCTTCTCAATGTGAGGTGCCCCGGATGTGGCACAAATAAACCGGATTGTCAGTAAAGGAGGGCCCCATGAGCGACTATCCGGCTTTGAAGAAGATCAGGTTGAACCTGGCCAGAACCAAGGATTTCCCGCAAGGTTCGGCGAACCACGGTTATGAATTCACCGCTCCGCTTGACGAAACCGGCCATATCGACGCCGGTCTTTGGAAGAAGCAGCGCGACCATTGCCGTGTGCGGCGATTCTGGGGCGCCGAGGAAGAGGAAGTCGGCCACCTCATCCACCGTCCGGGTGGCTCCTGGGCTTTCCATTACGATATCGACGGCGAGGACGACGACGAGGCGGGCTACCGTTTCGGCGCTCATGCCTTCAACCCGGGTGAATACGTCTCCATCAAGGACGAGGATGGCGAGATGCACACCTTCCAGGTGGTGACGGTTCAGTCGATCTGAGATCAGCTTCCCATAACAAGACATAACAACGAATGGGGGCAGGGGTGCCGGGAAACCGGTGCCCCTTTTTGTTTGCAGCGCCGATGCTTACCGGCAAGGCTGGCCATGACATGAGGCCCATCCTTCGAGACAGCACTTCGCGCTTCCTCAGGATGAGGACTGTGTGTGGCACAATCAGGCGGCCTTACAACACATTCAACCTCATCCTGAGGAGCGCGTTTGTGCGTGTCTCGAAGGATGGGCTGCAAGTCCGTTGTCGGAGATATATTATTCTAAATCGGAATGACCCTATTGCCAATTAATCTGATTTTCGCCTCTAACAGGCGGGATTTTCATACGCTATAGAATGAACAGATCATCTTTCTCGTAAGGACCCGGAACATGGACCAGAAGACCGGCGGTGAATTGTTGGTGGAGGCGCTGGAGCGCAACGGGGCAGAGCGCGTGTTCTGTGTGCCCGGCGAAAGTTACCTTGCCGTGCTTGATGCGCTTTACGATGCGTCGATCCCGGTCACGGTCTGCCGCCAGGAAGGCGGGGCTGCAATGATGGCCGATGCCTGGGGCAAGCTCACCGGCAAGCCGGGCATCTGCATGGTGACCCGCGGTCCGGGGGCCACCAACGCTTCTGCCGGTGTTCACGTGGCTGCGCAGGATTCCACGCCGATGATCCTGTTCATCGGACAGATCGAGCGTGGCATGCGCGAGCGTGAAGCGTTCCAGGAAATCGACTACCGCCAAATGTTCGGTGGCATCGCCAAATGGGTTGCGGAGATCGATCACGCGGATCGCGTACCGGAGTTCATTTCGCGCGCCTACCATGTTGCCACGTCCGGCCGTCCGGGACCGGTGGTTCTGGCGCTACCGGAAGACATGCTGGTCGAAAAGGCGGATGCCCCGCAGCCGCCTGCGTGGACCCAGGTCGAAACGCATCCGGGCCTCACCCAGATGGCGGACCTGCAGAAGCGCCTTTGGGCGGCTGAGCGGCCGATCGCCATTCTGGGCGGCAGCCGCTGGTCGGAAGAGGCCGTCGCCGGCTTTACCCGCTTTGCCGAGCGTTTCGACCTGCCGGTTGCCTGCTCGTTCCGCCGCCAGATGCTGTTCGACAACCTGCATCCGAACTATGCCGGCGATGTCGGCATCGGCATCAATCCGAAGCTGTTGGCACGGGTCAAGTCCTCCGATCTGATCCTGCTTGTCGGTGGCCGCTTGTCGGAAATGCCGAGCCAGTCCTATTCGCTGCTCGACATTCCCTCTCCCACGCAGCAACTGGTTCATGTCCATCCGGACGCCGAGGAACTCGGCCGGGTCTACCGGCCGGCGCAGGCAATTCATGCCAGCCCGACTGCCTTCTGCAAGGCGGCCGAAGGCCTTCAGCCGCCGTCCGAACTGAAGGGCGCAGGCGAAGCGGCCAAGGCCCATCAGGATTATCTGGACTGGTCCGGTGCCCGGCCACAGGTGCCCGGCAACCTCCAGATGGCCGGCGTCATGGAATGGCTGGAAGCCAACCTGCCGGAAGATGCGGTCTGCACCAATGGGGCCGGCAACTACGCCACCTGGCTGCACCGCTTCCACCGGTTCCGTCGCTACGCCACCCAGGCAGCGCCGACGAGCGGCTCCATGGGGTATGGCCTGCCGGCAGCCGTTGCCGCCAAGCTTGCCTTTCCGGAGCGCGAAGTGGTCTGTTTTGCAGGCGATGGCTGCCTGCAGATGACCATGCAGGAGTTTGGCACCGCCTGTCAGGACGGCGCCAACATCATCGTGCTTGTGATCGACAACGGCATGTACGGCACCATCCGCATGCATCAGGAACGCACCTATCCCGGCCGCCCGTCGGCAACCAAGCTGGTCAATCCGGATTTCGCAGCGCTTGCCCGCAGCTATGGTGCCTTCGGTGAGACGGTCGAGACGACAGACGCTTTCGGTCCTGCATACGAACGTGCCCGTGCCGCCGGCACACCCGCAATCCTGCATCTGAAGCTGGACCCGGAGGCCATCACCCCGGCCGCAAGCCTCAGCCAGATCCGCGCGGCGGCGCAGGGAAAGTAACAGCTCAGCCTTGAACGAAAAAAGCACGCCCGTTACCCGGGCGTGCTTTTTCATTTATAGGGTGTTTTCGATGCCTACCTCAGCACCTGCGGCAGCCACAGGGTGATGATCGGAAAACAGACCAGCAGGATTACGCGCAGGATCTCGGCACAGAAGAACGGCGCAACGCCCTTGAAGGTCTCGATCATCGGCGTTTCCCGGTCGAGCGAGGAGATGACGAAGACATTCATGCCGACCGGTGGCGTGATCAGGCCGAGTTCGACCACGATCAGGGCGAGTACGCCGAACCAGATCTTCAGGTCCTCCGTGCTCATGCCGAAGCCTGCCCCTTCCGCTCCCTGGTAGATGCCGCCGTTGATCTCGACCAGAACCGGCCAGAAGAACGGGATCACCAGAAGGATCATCGACAGGCTGTCCATCAGGCAGCCGAGCAGGATGAGCGCGATCAGCAGCAGGATCAGCACCGTCATCGGTTCGAGTCCGGAATTGGCGATCCAGGAAGCGGTTTCCTGAGGCAGGCCAACGCGGGACATGAAGATCTTGAGGAGTTCCGCCCCAAGGATGATCAGATAGATCATGCCTGAAGTGGACGCGGTTTCCTTGAGCGCCTGAATGAAGTCGTGGCCGGACAGCTTGCGCTGCAACAGCCCGAACAGCAGGACCAGAAAAACGCCGACGGCGGCTGCCGGTGTCGGGTTGAAGAACCCGAAGTAGATGCCGCCGATGACCAGCCCGAAGATGATCAGCACCGGGATCATGCCGGCAGTCGCCTCCAGGAATTCCTTGCGGTCGGCAACACCTCCCTTGGGCCCGGCTTCCGGCTTGATGGTGACATAGAGGGCGATGGTCAGAAGGAAGAGAACCACTGCCAGCAGGCCTGGCAGAAATGCTGCCATGAACATGGTGACGATGTTTGCTTCCACGATGATGGCATAGATGATCAGGACGACCGAGGGCGGGATCAGGATGCCGAGCACGCCGCCCGCGGCGAGCGTTCCCGTCGCCAGCGCACCGGAATAATTGTAGCGCTTGAGTTCCGGCAGGGCGACCTTGCCCATGGTGGAAGCGGTTGCAAGCGACGAGCCGCAGACCGCACCGAACCCGGCGCAGCCGGCGATGGCCGCCATGGCCGTGCCGCCGCGCAGCCAGCCGAGCCAGGCATTCGCCCCCCGGAACAGAGCCTGGCTCAGGCCGGTCTTCGAGGCGATCGCCCCCATCAGGACGAACATCGGCACGACGGAAAGGTCGTAGATGGAGAACTGGCCGTAGGCGAGGGTCTTCAGCTGGCTGAGGACAAGGGCGGGGCCGTTCAGCATCATGGTGCCGACACCGCCTACAAGGATCATCGCATAGGCAATGGGCATGCGGATCGCGATCAGGGCGATCAGCACCACGAGAGCGCCAAGCCCGAGGACAAGTGCGTCCGTCATTCTAGTGGTGTCCTCTCGACAGCGCGGTCATGTCCTGCAGCAGCGTGACCAGCGCGGCCAGTGCCAGCAGCGCAAGCGATATCAGGATCGGCACGAAGGCCATCCAGTGCGGGATCTGCAGGATGGTGGTTGTGTAGTCGTAGTCCTTCTGGTCCAGCATGCCGTAATACATGCGCCAGATCAGCAGCAGCGCGAACACAAGGGCAACCAGTGACCCGAGCAGGGTGAAGAAGGCAATCACCCGTCTGGACGCGCCGGCGGTGAAGATGTCCGCCGAGACGTTTGCACCGACAAGCTGGCAATAGGGCAGGAACGCGAAGACCGCGATGGCCACGCCCATTTCGGTCAGCTCGAAATCGCCCGGAAAAGGTGTGCCGAAAACCGAGCCGATGATCGACAGCATGTTGACAGCGACGACCAGCAACAGCACGCCGCCGCCAAGGAGGGCCCAGAGCGTTATCAGGCGGCTGGCAGCCCCGGTGAACCCGGAGCTGCTGGCTTTGAGAGTGTTCGACATCAGTTGGCCGAGTGGCTGGCCACCGCTGCGCGGGCCTTTTCAACCAGCGCGGCACCGTCGATACCCTTTGCGGAGACTTCCTCGACCCAGCGGTCGGCGACGGGGGCCAGCGCCTGACGGAAAGCTTCGGTCTCTTCCTCGGTCAAGGTGATGTGCGTGTTGCCCGCCTTGGTGGCCAGACCGATCCCGAAATCATCCGATGCAGCCCAGATTTCGCCAACCTTCACGATCCACTCGGGACCGGAAGCATCACGAAAGGCCTTCTGAATGTCTTCCGGCAGACCATTCCAGCGTTCCTGGTTCATGGAAACCTGGAAGGTGGTGGTGCCGAAACGCTCCTTGTCGACGCCTTCGATCTGGTATTCGGTCTGCTCCTGGATCTTCAGCGGCGGAATGATTTCCCACGGAATGAACGCGCCGTCGATAACACCCTTCTGCAGCGCAGGCGGCAGTTCCGGAACCGGCATGGCGACCGGCGAAGCGCCGAGCGCCTCGATCACCCAGGCACCTGTTCGGGTCGGGATGCGGATCTTCTTGCCGGCGAGGTCTGCCGGGGAGTGAACTTCTGTGTCGCGCATGTGAATGGCCTGGCCGGCATGCACATGCAGGAACATTACTTCAACGCCCTTGTACTCGTCCTTCAGGTCCGTTTCGTACAAATCCATCAGCGCCTGGTTTGTGGCCGCCGGATCGTTGGTGTGAATGCCCGGAAGTTCGAACACCTCGGTGCGCGGGAAGAGGCCAGGCGTATAGCCGTTCACGGTCCAGACCAGATCGACCACGCCGTCACGCACCTGGTTGATCAGTTCGGGCGGACGGCCGCCAAGCGTCATGGCCGGATAGATTTCGATATGGACCTTGCCACCGGAATTTTCTTCCACCTGCTTGGCCCACGGCACCAGCATCTGCGTGTGCGCAGGGGCTTTCTCGCCCAGAAAGTGGTGCAGCTTGAATTCGTAATCGGCCGCGGCTGCGGACGATGCGCCGGCGGCGATCATGGCAGCGGCCAGAAACGCGTTCTTGAGAATGCTCATGTTGTCTCCTCCCATCGGAAGCTCTTGTCGACTCCCGGTCTGTAACTTGCTGGCCAACCTTCAATGTGTGCGATCGTGGAACGCCCTTCAACGAAGTCGGAAGACCTTTCGGGCACACCTCTTGCAGATTTGCGGCCAGCAGGGAACGTAGCTCCGCGATCATCTTCACTAATTAGTTTGGTAATGTAAAATGAGATAATAGCCATTATACTTTCCAATTTTGGAAAGAAAATTCCTTGTTCCCATAGCCGTTTTTTATCGTCTAGGGTGCGCGTCAAAGCAGATGCGAAGGCGGCGGTTCGCGGAGGGGCTCCTCTCCCGCAAGAGCCTGAATTGCCTCGCAATTTCTGCATTCTGCATCCAAAAGGAACATGGGAGGACGGCATGGCCGACAGGATGGACAGCACCGCGATTACCGCGGGTGGAGCGGTGTTCGGCAAGTTGAAGGCGCTCGGTGTCGACTATGTCTTCGCAAATTCCGGCACAGATTTTCCACCGATCATCGAGGGACTGATCGAGGCAACGCAGAACGGGCTCGACCTTCCGGTGCCGATCACGGTGCCGCACGAACATGTTGCCGTGGGTATGGCGCACGGCTTTTACCAGATCTCCGGCAGGATCCAGTCCGTCATGCTGCACACCAACGTGGGGCTCTCCAACGGCATTACCGGCGCCATCAACGCCTGGTGCGATCAAATCCCCGTACTGATGATGTCCGGTCGCACGCCGGTGATGGAAGCCGGCCGCTTTGGCGCGCGCACGGTGCCGATCGGCTGGGGACAGGAAATGTTCGACCAGACCGCGCTGATCCGCGAAGTCACCAAGTGGGACTACGAGTTGCGTTTTCCCGAGCAGATCGCGGATCTCTTCGACCGGGGCTGGGCGATTGCCAATTCCACGCCCAAGGGCCCCGTCTATCTCAGCCTGCCGCGTGAAGTTCTGTGCGAGCAAACTCCGCCGGACGGCCTTGATACCCCGTCGAAACAGGCACCGGTCATCGCAGCGCCGGATCCCTCGTCCCTGAAACGGGCAGCAGACCTGCTGGCGCAGGCCAAAAGCCCGCTGATCATCAGTCAGCGAGGAGCCGGATCGGAAGAGGCCTTTGCGGCCCTCGGACGGTTCCTGACGGACTGGGCCCTGCCGCTGTCGCATTATTGGGCAAACCAGCTTTCCGTGCCCCTGTCGCATCCGATGCAGGTCGGTGCGTCGCCGGAAGCCCTGCTTGCCGAGGCGGACGTGGTGCTGGTGATGAACTCTCTGGCACCCTGGTGGCCGGACAAGGTCGCCCTTCGCGATGATGTCACCGTGATCCAGCTGGGGCCGGATCCCCTGTTCACCCGCACGCCGATCCGGAACTTCCAGGCGGATGTGACCCTGGCAGGAGAAACCGCGCAAACGCTGCTGGCCCTGATTGCCGAAATGCAGAGCCGTCCGCGTGACGAAGCCGTTTTGAACGCCCGCAGACATCGTATTGCCGAACTGTCGTCCGCCAATCGTGCGGAGGTTGTCGCCCGGGCCAAGCGCGGCAATGCCGGCCCGATGAGCAAGGACTGGGTCAGTCTTTGCCTTGGCCGCGCCATCAAGGGGCGGAAGGCCACGATCTTCCATGAGCTTGGTTGTCCGCTCGAGCCGCTCGACCTGGAGCAGCCGAACAGCTACTTCCAGGAACCGCATTCCGGGGGGCTAGGATGGGGTCTCGCGGCGGCGCTTGGCGCACAGCTTGCCGACCGCGACCGTCTGGTTTTCGCAACCATCGGCGACGGCAGCTACATGTTCGCCAACCCGACGGCCTGCCACATGGTTGCCGAGGCGCATGAGTTGCCGGTGATCACGCTTGTGCTGAACAACGAAGAGTGGGGCGCGGTGCGTCACTCGGTGGTGGGCACTTACAAGGATGGTCTTGCCAGCAAGGCCAACGATGTGCCGCTGACGTCCCTTCGGCCAAGCCCGGATTTCACCAGAACCGCGGAGGCCAGCCGCGCCTACACCGAAACGGTGACGGAAGGCGACGCGCTGCCGGCAGCGCTGGAACGTGCCATCAAGGTGGCGACGGAGGAAAAGCGGCAAGTTCTGCTCAACATCGCCATCGCGCGGGCTTGAGGCGCGGGTTCAATTGATCGGAAGAATAAGAAAATCAAGGGACGATTATCTTGTTTTTCCGAAAGGAGCTCTTCGGACATGCCCCGTGGTCCGGCCTCGAAAGGCAGGTCATAGTTCCCGGTAACTGGTTTTGTTGAAGAAGAAGGTTGGCCGTGTCCCAGTCCATGCCCCCAAGATCCTATTACGCGCCGACCGGCGGTCATCCCGGTCAGGAAACACTCCTGACAGACCGGGCTGTCTTTACCGATGCCTATGCGGTCATCCCGAAAGGCACCATGCGTGACATCGTCACCAGCTATCTGCCGTTCTGGGACAAGACCCGCCTGTGGGTGCTGTCGCGCCCATTGTCAGGTTTTGCCGAAACCTTCTCTCAATACATCGTTGAGGTGTCGCCGGGTGGCGGCTCTGACCGGCCGGAGACAGACCCTTCCGCCGAAGGCGTGCTGTTCGTTGTCGAAGGCGAAGCTGTTCTGACAGCTGAAGGACAGCGATACGACCTGAGGCCCGGAAGCTACGCCTTCCTGCCGCCGCAAACCGACTGGAGCCTGAAGAACACAGGCAGTGAACCGGTGCGGTTCCACTGGGTTCGCAAGGCGTTCGAGCCTGTTGAGGGCCTGGAGCGACCGACACTTTTCGTCACCCACGAAAACGACATCGAACCGCGGGCAATGCCCGGCACAGACGGTAAATGGGCGACGACCCGCTTCGTCGATCCGGAAGACGTGCGCCACGACATGCACGTCAACATCGTCACCTTCCAGCCGGGTGCCGTCATCCCGTTTGCGGAAACCCATGTGATGGAGCACGGGCTTTATGTCCTGGAAGGCAAGGCGGTCTATCGCCTCAACCAGGACTGGGTCGAGGTGGAAGCCGGCGACTACATGTGGCTACGCGCCTTCTGCCCGCAGGCCTGCTATGCCGGTGGCCCGGGCCCGTTCCGCTACCTCCTTTACAAGGACGTCAACCGCCACATGAAGCTACAGGCGGCAGGCCGTTTCGAGGCCGGTGCCCGGCAGAGCTTCCGCAGCGCCGCGGAGTAAAGAGAAAAGCCCCTTCCTCCTTGCACCCTCATCCTGAGGAGCCGCTTCAGCGGCGTCTCGAAGGATGGGCGGCACACTCCGGAATAAGCGGCCCATCCTTCGAGACGGACCTGACGGTTCTCCTCAGGATGAGGGAGAGGGTGGGATTGGCCGCTTCAGGGTGTGGGTGTAACGAACTCCTCTGGATCGGGTCGGGAGTGAAGCAAGCGCCCTCATCCCACGGTCTTCGTTTGCGGCGGAGCGATTTCGCCGCCGAGGGCGGCGGTCAGTGCTGCGGCCGCCGCCTTCACCGCTTCTGCGAAGGGCGCGATCCTGTCCGGGCTGACCCGGCTGGTCGGGCCCGAGACGGACAGACCGGCGACAGCTTCGCCATAGTGATTGAACACGGGTGCCGCGATGCAGCGCATTCCGAGGTTCTTTTCTTCCCCGTCGATCGAGAACCCGCGTGCACGGATCGCTTCCAGGTCCGCGGCCAGCAGGCCCGCGTCACACAATGTGTGCTCGGTGAAGCGTTCCCGGTCGGTCTGCTTCAGGATACGCTTGCATTGATCCTCGTCCATGAAAGCCAGAAGCGCCTTGCCGATGCCGGAGGCATGCAGCGGTGACAAGGTGCCGGGCGGGAAAAAGGCGCGAATGCTTTCGTGGGTTTCGACCTGGCTGACAAACAGCACCTGGTCCGCCTGTGCCACACCAAGATTGGCCGTTTCCCCTGTCTGCTCCATCAGGGAGCGCAGGACAGGACGCGCCCGTTCCACCAGACTGGTGCGCCTTAAAAATCGTGCGCCGATGATGAAGGCGCCCGGACCTATGTGCCAGAGCTGCTGCGCCTGGTCGAATTCCACCAGGCCACGTGTCTCCAGCGTGAACAGGATGCGATAGAGCGTTGCCGTGGATTCTCCAAGCTGATCCGACAGGGCTGAAAGAGAGACGCCGGACTGGGTGCTTAGATGCTCGAACACCGCCATCGCCCGGTCGAGCGACTTGATGGTGTTCTGTTCGGTCTTGTCGTCCCAGGCACGTGGTCGCCCACGGGCGCGTCTGGTGGCGGAACTATCGGATTTGAGATCTGTCATCAGCTCATTTTTTCGGAATTTGAAAAATCAATTCACCATATGAAAAATATAACACACTGACAAGATTGGCAATTTCTACAAAATCTATTTTTGAAAAAATATTTTAAAAAAATTGCGGAGCTCCGCCCCTGCACGGTACCGTTTCTCAAAATCCATAAGAGGAAACGGCCATGAGCTTCCAAAATCCTGTTTTCATTCCCGGCCCCACCAACATGCCGGAAGCGCTCCGCAGAGCGTGCGACATGCCGACCCTGGACCATCGCTCGCCGCTGTTCGGACAGATCCTGCAGCCCGCGCTTGCAGGCGTCAAAAAGGTGCTGAAGACGGAAACCGCCGAGGTGTTCCTGTTTCCGTCGACCGGAACCGGCGGCTGGGAAACCGCGATCACCAACTGCTTGAGCCCCGGCGACAAGATCCTGGCTGCCCGCAACGGCATGTTCAGCCATCGCTGGATCGACATGTGCCAGCGCCACGGCCTGAAGGTTGAGGTTGTCGAGGCAGCCTGGGGCACGGGGTTGCCGGCGGACCGCTACGAGGAAATACTCGCCGCGGACACAAACCACGAGATCAAGGCGGTGCTGGCAACCCACAACGAAACCGCGACCGGCGTCAAATCCGACATTGCCGCGGTGCGCCGCGCGCTGAATGCCGCGAAGCACCCGGCGCTGCTCTTTGTCGATGGCGTCAGCTCGATTGCCTCGATGGATTTCCGCATGGATGAATGGGGTGTCGATGCAGCGGTCACGGGCTCCCAGAAAGGCTTCATGTTGCCACCGGGGCTCGCCATCATCGCCCTGTCGCCAAAGGCACAGGCCGCCGTTGAAAGCGCCCGGTTGCCGCGCACCTTCTTCGATGTTCGCGACATGATGAAAGCCTACGCCAACAACGCCTATCCCTATACGCCGGCCGTCGGTCTGATGAACGGGTTGAAGCAGAGCTGCGACATGCTGCTGGCAGAGGGCCTCGACAATGTCTTTGCCCGGCACCACCGCATTGCAGAAGGCGTGCGCGCCGCGGTCCGGGCCTGGGGCCTGGAGCTTTGCGCGCAGACACCGGACGTCTATTCGGATTCGGTCAGCGCGATCCGTACGCCTGAAGGTTTCAACGCCACCGGCATCGTTACCCACGCCGCCGCGAAATACGGCGTCGCCTTCGGTGTCGGCCTCGGAGAGGTCGCAGGCAAGGTGTTCCGTATCGGCCACCTGGGTAGCCTGACCGACGTCATGATGCTGTCGGGGCTGGCGACTGCCGAAATGGTCATGGCCGATCTCGGCCTCGACATCCAACTGGGCTCCGGTGTTGCGGCCGCCCAGGAAGTCTATCGCAGTGACAGCGCCATTGCCTCGAAGGAAGCCGCATGAAAACCGACGCCTTGACCCAGTACATCCCGACTCTCGAGGACATGCTCGTCGCTCATGAGCGCATCAAGCCGCATATCCACCGGACGCCGGTTCTGACCTCCTCGTTCCTGAACGAGCTGACCGGTGCGGAACTGTTCTTCAAATGCGAGAACTTCCAGAAGGCAGGTGCCTTCAAGGTGCGCGGTGCATCCAACGCCGTCTTCGGTCTGGACGAGGAAACCGCCAAGGCCGGTGTGGCGACCCATTCGTCCGGCAACCACGCGCTCAGCCTGTCCTATGCGGCAGGCCGGCGGGGCATTCCGTGCCACGTGGTCATGCCGAGAACGGCGCCACAGGCCAAGAAGGATGCCGTTCGTGGGTACGGCGGCATCATCACCGAGTGTGAACCGTCCACCTCCAGCCGTGAAGCGGTCTTTGCCGAGGTCGAGGCCCGGACCGGAGCGGAATTCGTTCATCCCTACAATGACCCGCGTGTCATCGCCGGTCAGGGCACCTGTTCCAAGGAATTGATGGAGCAGACAGATGGTCTTGATGCGGTTGTCGCACCGATCGGCGGTGGCGGCATGGTCTCAGGTACCTGCCTGACCCTGTCGAACCTGGCGCCCGAAGTGAAGATCTTTGCTGCCGAACCGGAGCAGGCAGATGATGCTGCCCGCAGTTTCAAGGCGGGTCACATCATTGCCGACGACGCTCCGGAAACTGTTGCCGACGGGCTGAAGGTGCCGCTCAAGGAGCTGACCTGGCACTTCGTCTCGAACCACGTCACCGACATCCTGACTGCGTCGGAACAGGAAATCGTCGACGCCATGCGCCTGATCTGGGCGCGGATGAAGATCGTCATGGAACCGTCTTCCGCCGTGCCGCTGGCAACCATCCTGAAGAACAGGGACATCTTTGCCCGCAAACGTGTCGGCATCATCATCACCGGCGGCAATGTCGATCTCGGCAAGCTGCCCTGGAGCATCCTGCGTTCCGAGGACCGCAGCTAAGATGCTCCATCGCTCTAAAAACGATCAACTTTTCAGCTTTCGGATGAATTCCGAAAGCTGGTTGATCTGGAATGCCTGAGCCATTTGGAGAAGAAAAATGAACGCACAAACCGGATTTGAAAAACTCGAAGTCGGCTTCGACATTCCGGCCCTTCCGGGCATGGACGAGGCCGATATCCAGACGCCTTGCCTGGTGCTCGATCTCGATGCACTGGAGCGCAACATCAAGAAGATGGGCGACTACGCCAAGGCCCACGGCATGCGTCACCGGGTGCATGGCAAGATGCACAAGTCGGTCGATGTCGCAAAACTGCAGGAACGGCTCGGCGGTGCTGTCGGGGTCTGCTGCCAGAAGGTTTCGGAAGCCGAGGTCTTTGCCCGTGGCGGTATCAAGGACATCCTGGTGTCGAACCAGGTTCGCGACAAGGCCAAGATCGATCGTCTGGCCCGGCTGCCCAAATTTGGCTGCCGCACGATCGTCTGTGTCGATGATCTTGCCAATGTTGCCGATCTGTCTGAATCCGCTGCCAAGCACGGCACCACGCTGGAAGTCTTCATCGAGATCGATTGCGGTGCCGGTCGTTGCGGCGTTACCACCAGCGAGGCAGTCGTCGAAATCGCCAAGGCAGTGGACGCGGCAAGGAACCTGAAGTTCAGCGGCATCCAGGCCTATCAGGGCGCCATGCAGCATATCGACAGCTATGAAGCCCGTAAGGACAAGCTCGACATTGCCATTGCGATGGTCAAGGACGCTGTCGAGGCGTTGAAGAAGGAAGGCCTGGAGCCGGAACTCGTTTCAGGTGGCGGCACGGGCTCCTACTATTTTGAATCCAATTCGGGCGTCTACAACGAGCTGCAATGCGGTTCCTATGCCTTCATGGATGCAGACTACGGCCGCATTCTCGATAAGGACGGCAAGCGCATCGACCAGGGGGAATGGGAAAATGCCTTCTTCATCCTGACCCAGGTGATGAGCCACGCGAAAGCCGACAAGGCGATCTGTGATGCGGGCCTCAAAGCCCAGTCCGTCGACAGCGGTCTGCCGTTCATCTACGGCCGCAACGATGTCGAATACATCAAGTGCTCGGACGAGCACGGTGTCATTGCCGACCCGAAGGGTGTTCTGCAGGTGGGCGAGAAGCTGAAGCTGGTACCCGGCCACTGCGACCCGACCGCCAACGTCCACGACTGGTATGTCGGCGTGCGGGGCGGCAAGGTCGAGACGGTCTGGCCGGTCTCGGCCCGCGGCAAGGCTTACTGAATACTACGAGCTCCCAACTGTTCGTCATTGCCGGGCTCGTCCTGGCAATCCATGCCGTGACCTTTCCACACATCGAAGCTTTTCGAACGGATGGGGAGCGGCATGGATGCCATGGTGAAGCCATGGCATGACGACGGTGGGGTTTGCCACGTAAATAACCACCATCCCCCTCATCCTGAGGAAGACCACAGGTCTGTCTCGAAGGATGGGCCAAACACTCCGAGCGAGCCACCCATCCTTCGAGATGGTGCGTTGCGACTCCTCAGGATGAGGTCGGGGGGGAAGACGATGTTTTGCTGGAGACACACATGATCATCGTTCCTGAAAAGGAAATCGCCGGCCTGATCGGCCGCCAGGAATCCTTTGACGCTGTCGAAAGCGTCTTTGCCGCCATGGCGGGCGGGGCGGCCTATAATTTTCCGGTTATTCGCGAGGCAATCGGCCATGCCGATGCGCTATACGGGTTCAAGTCGGGCTTCGACCGGTCCTCGCTGGCACTCGGCCTGAAATCCGGTGGCTACTGGCCGGGCAACATGGCAAAGGGCCTGACCAACCACCAGTCGACCGTGTTCCTGTTCGATGCCGATACCGGCAAGGCGAAGGCCGTCGTCGGCGGCAACCTGCTGACCGCCCTCAGAACAGCGGCAGCTTCTGCGGTTTCCATCAAGCATCTGGCACGCAAGGACGCGAAGGTGCTTGGCATGATCGGAGCCGGCCACCAGTCCGCATTCCAGATGCGGGCCGCCGCCGAACAGCGCGATTTCGAGAAGGTCCTGGGCTGGAACCTTCATCCGGAGATGCTGGTGCGTCTGGAGGAAACGGCGAACGAACTCGGTCTGCCCTACGAATCTGTCGATCTGGCCAGGCTGGGTGCGGAAGCCGACGTGATCATCTCGATCACTTCCAGCTTCGATCCGATCCTGATGGAAGAGCATGTTTCGCCGGGCACGCATATCGCGTGCATGGGCACCGATACCAAGGGCAAACAGGAAGTCGATGTTGCGCTTGTTGCCAAGGCAAAGCTCTTCACGGATGAAGTCGCTCAGTCAGCGACGATCGGTGAATGCCAGCATGCAGTGGCCAGCGGAATTGTCTCTGAGGACAATATAATTGAGATCGGCGCCGTCATTAATGGTAATCATCCGGGCAGGACCTCGCAGAGCGATATTACGCTTTTCGACGGGACCGGCGTCGGCCTTCAGGACCTTGCCGTGGCATCCGCCGCGGTCGATCTGGCAATCCAGAAGGGCGTCGCGATCGAAGTGGATTTCTAGACGGACCGTGGAAAATGCGGATTGTGATCAACGGGTTCGGCCGGATCGGCCGGACCCTCTTGCGTCAAGTGCTGAAGCTTCCGGAAACGGAACGCATCGAGGTGGTGCGGATCAACGATATCGCACCGCTTGAGACCTGTGCCTATCTCTTCAAGTATGACAGCGTCTTCGGTCCGTGGCCGGGCGAAGTAACAGCGGGCGAGGGCACCTTGACGGTGGACGGACGTGAGATCGTCTTCTCCGCCGAACCCGATCTGTCTTTCCTTGATCTTTCCCAGGTGGACGTGGTGCTGGAATGCACCGGCAAGGCCGACACGCGTGAGATTGCGGAACGTGGCCTGAAAGCCGGCGCTGCCAACGTGTTGATTTCAGGCCCCTCCAGGGCAGCCGATATCACCCTGGTGCTTGGTGCCAACGAAGACCAGCTCGGCGACCACCGCATCGTCTCCAACGGTTCCTGCACCACCAATGCCCTCGCTCCGCTGCTACGCGGTCTTGATGATGCTATCGGCATCAAGAGCGGGCACATGACCACCATCCACTGCTACACCGGCAGTCAGCCGATGGTGGACGCCCCGAGGGGGCCGCTGGAGCGCAGTCGTGCCGGCGGCGTCTCCATGGTGCCAACCACCACCAGCGCCACCAAGCTTGTCGGCAAGGTTCTGCCGCAGCTTGAGGGCAAGATCAGCGGTGCCGCCGTCCGTGTGCCCGCGATCAGCGTGTCCGCCGTCGACCTGACGGTGACACTGGCACAGCCCGTGAAGGCCCCCTTCAACACCAGGCTGCTCGAGATCTTTTCCGGCAATCCGGTAATCGGCTTCGTGCAGGACCATGTGGTGTCCACGGACATGCGTGCGCGGCCTGAATCCCTCGTCATACACCTGCCCGAAACGCTCGAGGCCAACGACCATCAGGTGCGCATCTTCGGCTGGTATGACAATGAATGGGGCTTCTCCGCCCGCATGATCGACATGGCCCGGCTGATGGCGGCTCGGTAGGGACACAGTTTCTCCTCCATCGTCATCCCGGCCGAACGAAGTGCGAGCCGGGATCGGGGCCCCACAGGACCGAGGTCTTTTACGTTGCATATCGACAAACCCGGGATCTCCGCTGCGCTGCGTCCGGGACGACGTGCAAGAAGTCATAAAAAAGGGCCGCTCACGCGGCCCTTTCTCATACAGGTGTGGCTTGTCCTTACGCGGTTTCTTCCTTCGGCAGGGAGCCGCGTCCGTGGCCGGAGAGACCGCCGGAAACCTCTTCGGTGGATTCGTCGGAGAGTTCTTCCGGCAGCACCAGGTTGAGGACGATGGCGATCAGGGCTGCCGGCAGCAGGCCGCTGGTCAGAAGGATACGTGCGGTGTCCGGCATGTGCTGCAGGGCGCCCGGTTCCAGTTGCAGACCGAGACCGATGGAAAGCGAAATGGCGAAAATCACCATGTTGCGCCGGTTCCAGTTCACATCCGACAGCATCGAGATACCGGCGGCAACAACCATGCCGAACATCACGATGACACCCCCGCCGAGAACCTCGATCGGAACGGTGCGGATGACCGCGCCAACCTTCGGGATCAGGCCGCAGACGATCAGGAAGATCGCGCCGATGGTCACCACATGGCGGCTCATGACGCCGGTCATGGCGATGAGGCCGACGTTCTGGCTGAACGAGGTGTTCGGGAAACCGCCGAAGAAACCGGCGACAGCCGTGCCGAGACCGTCGGCAAAGGTCGCACCGGCGATTTCCTTGTCGGTCGCTTCCCGGCCGGCGCCACCCTTGGTGATGCCGGATACATCGCCCACGGTTTCCACCGCGGAAACGAAGGCCATCAGGCAGAAGCCGAGCACGGCCGCGAACGAGAATTCGAAGCCGTATTTGAACGGCTGCGGCAGGGCAAAGACAGCCGCACGGTCCCAGGACGTGGAGACGGCTTCAAAGGTCAGCATGCCGGTGGCAAGGGCGAAGATGTAACCGGCGATCAGACCGAGCAGAACCGCGGAGACCGACATCATGCCCCTGCCGAAGAACTTCAGCCCGAGTGTCACCACGATCACCACCAGAGCGGCCGCCCAGTTGAGCAGCGAGCCGTATTCCGGCGTGCCGATGGCGGGGACACCGCCGGCGGCATACTGGATGCCCACCTGAACCAGCGCGAGACCGATCATCGTCACCACAAGTCCTGTCACCAGGGGAGGCAGGGCGAAGCGGATCTTGCCGATGACGAGGCCAAGGCACGCATGGAAGAAACCGCCGATGATCACGCCCCCGAACAGAGCCGCGAGACCGTCGACCCCCTTGCCGGCAACAAGCGGGATCATGATCGGCAGGAAGGCAAAGGATGTGCCTTGAACGATCGGCAATGCCGCACCGACCGGGCCGAGGGTGATCGTTTGCAACAGGGTCGCGACCCCGGCAAAGACCATCGACATCTGGATGAGATAAAGCAGTTCGGGAAAGTCGGGAGAATTGGACCCGAAGCCGAACCCGGCTGCACCGGCCACGATGATGGCAGGTGTGACGTTGGAGACGAACATGGCCAGGACATGCTGGATGCCGAGCGGGATCGCCTTGTAAAGCGGTGGCGTGTAATTGGGATCCCGGAGCTGCTCCGGAGATCCGATCGATGAATTAGACATTTCTGCTCCTCTGAAGGTCGTGTGAACGTCTCCGCCTCGTTGAGCGGGCAGGGATCGTTCTGAAAGGGAGGCTTATTCCTTGTTGTCGGCCTCCACTGTCCAAGGGTCGGGAAACCAGTGTTCCTCCAGGTTGGTTCCTTCCCCGATGCGGTCCACGACCGCGTAGCGGCCCGCTTGCCAAAGCGGGGCCAAAACACCGTGCCAGGTGCCGCGATACAGGTTGATCGCCTGTCCGGGCTGGCTGATGAATGCCTTCAGGTTGACCGGCTGGCCATTCTCGTCGTCAGCGACGACAACCAGCATCGGCACACCGTCCAGCGGTATGAAGGCCTGACTGCCTTCCGGGTGTCGCTCGACCATGTCGACGACATAGGGAAACGACCGGGCCTTGGCATCGAACAGGCTGATGCCTGCCCGGCCTTCGCCGAAGTCGAGCTTCGCCCGGTCATGATGGCGGCCGCACATGCCCTGATTTATGATTTTGTCGGGTGCGCCCGCCACCTCGAGAACATCGCCATAGGGGGCGAAGGCCTCTGCGGTCAGGATCGATGGGGCAATGAGACGGCTCACGGCAGCAGGTCCTTGAGCCGGAACTGGGCAATCCGTTCCACCTGGCGGCAGGCTTCCTCGAATTCAGTCGCCCGGTCGTTGTCGATCCGGCGCTGGAAGGCAGCCATGATCGAGGCCTTGTCGTGATCGCGCACCGCGATGATGAACGGGAAGCCGTGTTTTTCGACGTAGGTATTGTTCAGCCGGGTAAAGGTCTCGCGTTCCTCGTCGGTCAGCATGTCGAGACCGGCGCTGGCCTGCTCGTTGGTGCTTTCCGCTGTGAGGCGGCCTGCCTGTGCCAGCTTTCCGGCCAGATCCGGGTGGGCAGTCAGAACGCCGAGGCGCTCATCCTCGCTTGCGGAGCGGAACATGCGGCACAGCGCGTTGTGAACACCGGCGGCACAGTCATGAGCCGGGCCGAGTTCCAGCTCGAAGGCACGTTCGGCGATCCAGGGGGAGTGCTCGAAGATGCTGCCGAAGGTTTTGACGAACTCGGCTTTTTCCATACGGCTGGGGCGAAGACCCTTCTGCGGCGGGTGCGTCTTGGCCCAATGGTCCGCAATCTCGATGCGGCGTGGGCACCAGACGCCTTCATGAGCCTGGATATGATCGATGAACTTCTTCAGTGCCATGATCTTGCCCGGACGGCCGACGAGGCGGCAATGCAGGCCGATGGACATCATCTTCGGCGTGTCCGTCGTGCCTTCGTCATAAAGCATGTCGAAGGCGTTCTTCAGATAGAGGAAGAAATCCTCTCCATCCGTCCATCCCGGTGCCGTCGCGAAGCGCATGTCGTTGGCTTCCAGCGTATAGGGAATGATCAGCTGATCACGGCCATCGGCATCCAGCCAATAGGGCAGATCATCATCATAGGTGTCTGAAATATAGGCAAAACCGCCTTCCTCGGCGACGAGGCGAACGGTGTTTTCCGAGCAGCGGCCCGTGTACCAGCCGAGCGGGCGACTGCCGACCACTTCCGTGTGCAGGCGGATCGCCTCGGCAATGGCCGCACGTTCCTCGGCCTCGGGCATATCCTTGTGTTCGACCCACTTCAGGCCATGGCTGGCGATTTCCCAACCGGCGTCCTTCATGGCCTGCACCTGTTCCGGGCTGCGGGCCAAAGCGGAAGCGACACCATAGATGGTCAGCGGAATATCGGCCCGCGTGAACAGCCGGTGCAGGCGCCAGAAACCGGCGCGGGCGCCGTATTCATAGATGGATTCCATGTTCCAGTGGCGTTTGCCCTGCCATTGGGCGGCACCCGGAATATCGGACAGGAACGCCTCGGACGCCGCATCGCCATGCAGCACGCAATTCTCGCCGCCTTCCTCGTAATTCAACACGAACTGGACAGCGACCCTGGCCCCGCCTGGCCACTTTGGATCCGGCGGGTTCTGACCATAGCCACGCATGTTCCGGGAATAGCGATTCAAGACGGACCTCCTCGTGATACCAACGTGTTTTGAACCAAGCAAAGACTATGCCTCATTCAAGGGCTGGCATGTTGTCTTCTTATAAAACAGAATAATGGACATGACTTTCTCGTCTTTTTAGAAAGTGCTTCCTGTGAACCACGGGTGCCCTTCGATTGAGGCCCACAGCATCATGCGCGCAAACTGACATTTGGAGGAGGCCAAGATGGCCGGTTACCTGACGACTCACGTGCTCGACACCGCCCAGGGTTGCCCTGGAAAAGGCATCAAGATCGATCTTTATGCAATTGATGGAGACAACAGGACCTACGTCCGCAGCCTGGAAACCAACGACGACGGCCGCACCAACAGCCCGATCCTGCCGAAAGACGAATTCAAGACCGGAACCTACGAGCTGGTGTTCCATGTCGGTGCCTATTTCGACGCCGCAGGAATCGCTTTGCCGGACCCGAAGTTTCTCGACACGGTGCCGCTGCGGTTCGGCATGTCGGAAGAAGCCCACTACCACGTGCCGCTTCTGGTCTCGCCATTCAGCTATTCGACCTATCGGGGGAGTTGAGGAAAGTCGCTGTTTCGAGTGTCTTTCCAAAGTTTCAGCCTCATCCTGAGGAGCGAGCCTGCTCGCGTCTCGAAGGATGGGACCCTTGCTCGAAACAAGCGGCCCATCCTTCGAGACGGACCTAAGGTCCTCCTCAGGATGAGGTTTTTTGCTGTGCTGGGGTATCGACAGCTTCGATCGGTGATCACCCGTCCGGACAAGGTTGAAGCGCTACCGCCTAATCGATTTCATTCTGCTTTCCGCGGACTTCTTGGAACGCCTCGGCAGGCAATCCATTGCCCGTCTCCTTCTTCATGATGATTTCCCGATGCGGATACGGGATGCCGACGTTGTTTTCCTTGAAGGTGTCCCAAAGCGCCAGCAACACCTTGCCGCGCACGTTGGTGAGGCCCTGTTGCGGATCGCGGATCCAGAAACGCAGGACGAAGTCGAGCGAACTGTCGCCGAAGCCCATAAGCCAGCAGACCGGACGGCGGGAGCCTTCCACTCGGCCGACCGTCATCGCCGCTTCGATGGCAAGCTTCGAAACTTCATGCGGGTCGGCGTCGTAGGAGACGCCGAAATTGACGTCAAGGCGGACAAGTTCGTCGCTGAAGGACCAGTTGATCACACGGTGGGTGATGAAGTCCTCGTTCGGGATCAGATATTCGCGTCCGTCCCGCGTTACCACGGAAACGAAGCGGGCGCGCAACTCGCGGATCCAGCCGAAGGTGCCTTCGAGCGAGATGGTGTCGCCGGGTTTGATCGACTTGTCGAGCAGGATGATGATGCCGGAAATGAAGTTGGAAATGACCTTCTGCAGGCCGAACCCGAGACCGAGGCCGACCGCCCCGGTAAAGACGGTGAAGGCGGAGAGATCGATACCGACCGAGGAAAGCGCAACCGTTCCGGCCACCAGGATCAGCCCGAACTTGGCGACCTTGCCGATCAACACGCGGATCGACGGGGTCAGCTCATCCGACTTTTGTACCTGCTCATCGAAATAGCGCCCGAGGACCACCGCGACCCAGACGGTTGCAAACAGCAAGAGAACCGCCTTCAGGATCAGCAGCAAGGACAACCGCATCTCGCCGAGTGGCAATGCCAGACTGTCGAGGAAGGTGCCGGCCTCGTCGTCAAAGCCCAGAATGACCAGCGCAACATAGATCCAGGCGAGCCAGCTGAGCGTTCTTGCCACCAGCCGGTTGCGGATAACCCTCGACAGAACCGAGACAAACAGCCAGGCGAGCGACAGCGACAGGGCGATCGCAATGAAATGGCTCCGGCTCGGCCAGGTGACGCTGCGCATCACCGTAAGCGCAATGAACAGGAACAGGCTGAAGAAGATCCACTCGATCCGCCGGAGCAGGGCCACCACCACACGAAGCAGGCCCGGATGGCCCCTGATTTCACGTGCACGGGCTTCAAGCCTCGGCTCGACGCGAAGGCTCAGCAGCTTGGCCAGGCCGAACAGAACTACGATGATGGCGAGCTGATAGGCAAACCAGGGCGCAGTCAGGTAGCTGAGAGCCAGCGTGGCCCAGGATTGAAGTTCGGCAACGAAACTTTCGAGGTTCATCAAACCACCCGTCCGTCTGTTTCCCGTCGAAGCATCAACAGCTTAACAGCATTCCTGGCCCGCGGCCAAGGCGGCTGCAAAACGCGTGCTTCTTCGAGAAGGATACGGCGCGGCCGCGTAGGTGGTTCACACAGGCGGCTTTAGCTGGCGCTGTCGATCTCAAGCTCAGCGCGGAAACGGGACACCCAGTCGGCATTGGTGGCATCTGCCAGTTTGGCAACGCCGGGCACGACACCCTCCGCTGCTGACACTTCCAGGCCGAGCCGTTGAAGTACCAGTCTCAGCGTGGCCTGCGGATCTGCCGAAAGCGCGTCATAGGTAATCCGAAGTGGGGAAATGCCCTGGATATCGAACCAGGCTTGCCAGTCGCGGTCAAACCGGGTGAAGCGATCGTGACAGGCGCGGATTTCAGCGGCGTCATATTGCAAATCGCGCGGTTCCGACAAACGCTCGAGCTCGGTGCCGTCCGGAGCCCTGTGCCAGAGGCCGGATTGCTCGGCGCGAACGAAGGAAACCGCCTGGTCGACCTTGTCAGCACGGGTCAGGTGAATGAACAGCGTCTTGCCGAAGGCTGCTTCAAGACGCGTTAAATCGCTTTCATGAGCCGGTTGCAGGATGGCCAGCTGTTTCATGAAGAAATCGAAGCTGTGCCTCTGCAGCCGCAGGCCAAAAAGACCTTTGCCCCGCGTGCCCTTTTCGATAGCTGCCGCAAAGATGCGGCGCAGCGTTGCCTGCTCGTTTTCCCCCGGCACAACATCGACATTCAGGTCCTTAAGCCAATCCTCTTGGGACGGCTTGTGAAAATAGGAGCCCGGATGCCCGGAAACACCGGTCGCCGCCAGAAGCTTGCAGAGCAGCGTGCTGCCGCTACGGGGGGAGGTGCACAGGATGTAGGACGAGTAGCCGATCATGGGGTGTTCATTTCAAGGATCGGTGACAGGTGCAAGACACCTGAAGCAAAGCGAGGGGACTGCACCGGACATTGGCTTGAACTTGCGACGGATTTTGATCAAGGGGTGTCTGGCGAGCAACACTCTGTCCGTGAATTTGCCAGAGAGGATCGCTCATCCCGAGGTTGGCCGATGCCTCGAACTATTGGCGGCAAATCCGGAGCAAGCGGCCCATCCTTCGAGACAGCGCTGCGCGCTTCCTCAGGATGAGGGGGCTGGGGGCTGGAAGATCGTCTCTGTTGCCGGACAGGTTTTAGGATACCTTGCCAACCGTGCAGACGTTTCGTTTGCCATAGCCGGCAGCGCCGTTTTCGTTCAAGCCCCGCCCCCCAAGGCCGTCACCCCGGACAAGCGCAGCGCAGATCCGGGGTCTACTCGAAGAGGCGGCTCGCTGAAGCGGGCGCATTCAGAACCACGCCTGAATTCTGGAAATGAGCAGACCCCGGGTCTCGCGTTGCTCGCCCGGGGGGACTTCAAAGGGATTAACACCGGCGTATGTTTGCGTCTGAGGTCTTGCTGGCAAGCACTCAAGTAACGCCAAGCGACGGCAGCAGCACCATTGCACACTCCAGCCTGTGGCTTCTGCCTCCGAATGTGAAGCTTATGGTTTCGGCCTGCGTCCTGCCCTCAACGGCAATTGCCGATGCGCCGGTGTAGCGGGGAATGCCCGCCTTGCGGATTTCTGCGAGTAGTCCCAACCTCTTGGCAAGCAGCCGCCCGCCGCGCAGCGCTCCGGTCAAATGCCGCAGCGATGCCTGCCTGTTGGCGAATGTCTGTGTTTCCAACAGAGCCAGTATAGCGTATCTGCCCGGCACATCTGGGCGGCGACCAGAACAGCCTGATCTTCCGGCCTTTCAAGCCGGAGTGCTTTCTCAACATGTCGCTGCTTACTCCGGCCAACCGGCCGCTTTCCCTTCTGGTGGAAAGCTTTGCTGAGGTTTTGCGTGCCGAGATCAAGGCACTCTTGGAGAGGGCCGCCGGTCTCCGCGATCTTCCATGAGGTCTTGGTGAAGAGGTGAGAGAGTGAACCCTCAGTGGGCATTCGCCAACTCCGCAAGTGACTTCTGGATATGCGCCACCATGAAATCCAGGAACAGGCGTACTTTCGGGTCCTGGCGGCGGCGGTGCGTGTAAAGGCAGGCCATCTGCACCGGGATCGGCGGTTCGTTTTCCAGCACCGGCACCAGTTTGCCCGAAGCCAGATAGTCGGCAACTTCAAACGCCGGTTTCAGCACGATGCCGTGGCCTTCCAGCGCCCAGCCGGTCAGGACATCGCCATGGTCGGATTCGAACGGGCCGGACACCGCGACGCGCTTGACGCCATTTTCCGTCTGCAGCGGCCACTGGAATTCCGGTGCACCAGGATAACGCATGTTGAGGCAGTCATGGCGGCCGGCGGCAAGCTCGTCGCTTGTTTTCGGGTTGCCCTTGCGGGCGAGATACTCCGGAGAGGCGCAAAGCAGCCGGTCGCAATCGGCGATCTTGCGGATCTTGAGATTGGAATCTTCCGGCAGCCCAAGGAAGAAAGCAGCATCGAGACCTTCGCCCGTCAGGTCGACCTTGCGGTCGGACAGGCGCAGGCGAATGTCGATCAGCGGATTGGCTTCCTTGAATTTCGGGATCGCCGGGGCGATCAGCCGCTGGCCCATGCCGATGGGGGCGGCAACAAACAGCGTGCCGCGCGGTGAACGGGTGACATTGCTGATCTCCGCTTCTGCTTCTTCCACCGCCTCGATTATTTTTGTTGCACCGCGATAGAACAAGTTGCCATGCTCTGTCGGGCTGAGGGCTCGGGTGGTTCGCTGGAACAGGCGGACGTTCAGGTGCTCTTCCAGTTGGGACACCCGCGACGACGCGACGGCGGAGGAAATCCGCAGATCGCGTGCGGCGGCGGACATGTTGCCCAGCTCGTAAACGCGCAGAAAGGTTCGGATGTTTTCCAGATACGCCATGAGGATGTCCAACCGGGCCGGTTTATTGTTCCGATTTTTTTGAAACTGCTCGGAATTATCCCGAGATACCAGAAAATTCTTGCATGAGCTAGCTTGGGTCAAACGAATTTGGAGGGGAAGCAATGCTGGACATTGCCATCATTTGGGACTGGATCGCCTTTGCGGTTCGCTGGCTGCACGTGATTACGGCGATGGCCTGGATCGGCTCGTCGTTCTATTTCGTCGCGCTGGACCTTGGCCTGAAGAAAGCCCCGGACCTGCCCAAGGGGGCCCATGGCGAGGAGTGGCAAGTCCACGGCGGCGGCTTCTATCATATCCGCAAGTTCCTTGTGGCCCCGGAAAACATGCCGGAACATCTGGTCTGGTTCAAATGGGAAAGCTATTCCACATGGCTGTCCGGCGCGGCTCTCCTGATGGTCGTCTACTGGGTCGGCGGCGAGCTTTACCTGATCGATCCGGCAAAGGCCGATCTTGCCCTGTGGCAGGGTATCCTGATTTCCGCCGGGTCTCTGACCATCGGCTGGCTGGTCTATGACCGGTTGTGCAAGTCGAAGCTCGGCGAAAGCCCGACGCTGCTGATGCTGCTGCTGTTCGCGCTGCTGGTGGCCATGGGATACGGGTACAACGAGATCTTCACCGGCCGTGCCACCATGCTGCATCTCGGTGCCTTCACCGCGACGATCATGACCGCGAACGTGTTCTTCATCATCATTCCGAACCAGAAGATCGTGGTGGCGGACCTGAAGGCAGGGCGGACCCCGGACGCAAAATACGGCAAGATCGCCAAGCTGCGCTCCACCCACAACAACTACCTGACCCTGCCGGTCGTGTTCCTGATGCTGAGCAACCACTATCCGCTCGCGTTCGCCTCGGAATACAACTGGCTGATTGCTGCCCTTGTCTTCCTGATGGGGGTCACCATCCGGCATTACTTCAACACCAAGCACACGGGTGCTCCGGCGCCGACCTGGACCTGGCTGGCAACGGCGATCCTGTTCGTCGCCATTATCCAGCTGTCCATGGCACCGCTCCAGCAGGATACCTGGGAAGCGTCGGAGGCCCGTCCGTTGACGCAGACCGAACAGGTATTCGCCAATGCGGAAGGCATCGATGATGTCATGAACATCATTCCCGGCCGCTGCGGCATGTGCCACGCCCGCGAACCCTTCTACGAAGGCATCCACTGGGCACCCAAGGGCCTGCATCTGGAAACCAAGGCAGACGTCGTGCGCGCCGCAAAGCAGATCTACCTCCAGGCAGGCGTTACCAACGCCATGCCGCCCGCCAACGTCTCCTTCATGGAAGAAGACGAGCGCAAGAAGATCATCGAATGGTACAAGAACGCCCGCGAACAACTGCCTTTCGGTATGGCAGCAACGCACTGAGCATCTGCAGATGAACCACCCGGGACGCTCCTCCTTGCGGGGAGCGTTTTTTGTTTGGGGCAACGCCCATGTGGGCGTGCTGACAGGCAAACGGCAATCAGATGCGTTGCGGACTGCGCAACGCGTTCAGATCTGTTCCGGCACTTCCGCCACAGGCAGCGTCACGAGGGCTATGCCGGGATCGTCCGGAGAAGTGCCGACGGAAAAGCCGAGCGACTGGCACATGGAGATCATCGAGGTGTTTTCTTTCAGAACCTCGCCCTTGATGACCTCGATGCCGTCTTCCCTGGCGTAGCGAATGAGCAGTTTCATCAAGGTCCAGCCGAGGCCCTGTCCCTTCAGGTCGGAGCGGACCATGATCGCGTATTCGCCGGTTTGATGGTCGGGATCCGCGTGCAGGCGGACGACGCCGAGCAAGCTGCCGTCTTTGGGCTCGATGGCAGCAAAGGCGATTGCGCGGGCATAGTCGAGCTGCGTCAGCCGGGACAGGAACCTGTGGCTGAAATCGCGCACAGGTGCAAAGAACCGCAAGCGCAGGTCTTCGGGCGTCACTTGCTCGAAAAACGTCTTGAAAAGGTCCTCGTCCTCCGGGCGCACGGGCCGGATGAAGATCTCGTGCCCATCCTTCAACTCAAGTGTCTGCTCCCATTCCTGGGGATAGGGGGCGATGGCCAGGCGGGAACTGCCGGCGCGGCCCGGTCGCTTTTCCGGATGGCACAACGTCATGCGGGCATCGAGCCCGATAAGCCCGCTCGGCAGGGCAACCAGCGGATTGATGTCGAGCTCCTGTATTTCGGGAATATCGATGGTGATCTGGGAGAGTTTCACCAGCGCCTGGGCAAGGGCTGCCTTGTCGAGGGCCGGGCGCGCCGGTCCGCCATCCAGAAGCCTGGCAATTCGTGTGCGGGAAATCAGTGCTTCTGCCAGATTGAGATCCAGCGGCGGCAATTCCAGCGCGACGTCTTCGCTTTCCTCGATTGCGGTACCTCCATGACCGAACACCAGGACCGGGCCGAAGTCCTGTGTTTCGGCAACTCCCATATAAAGTTCCAGCCCGTGCCGGTCTTCCAGCATCGGATGAATGGAGAGCCCGGCGATCCGGGCGTCCGGGTAGTCCCGTCTGGTCTTTTCGATCAGTTCTTCTGCCGCGTGACGGACGGCTTCAGGGCTTTCCAGCCCCAGCCGCACACCATCGATGCGCGACTTGAACGGCAGATCCGGCGAAATCAGCTTGGCAACGCAATGAGCCGCGGTCTTGAAGAAAGGCTCCGACAGTTTGCCGGCTTCCTCTGGCGTTGTCGCCATGGCGGTTGCCATGATCGGCAGATCATATGCTTCCAGAACGGAGACCACTTCCGGCGGGCTGAGCCAGGTGCGGTCTTCCTGAAGCGCCGCTGTGACAATGCCGCGTGCCCGCGCAACATCGGGTGAAAACGTGCTGGGCAGGCTGGCCGGGGCCGCCATAAGGAATTCGCGCGCCTGCGCATCATGCGCCAGATGCATCAGGCTGCGGGCAGCTTCGGCCGGGCTGGCATAGTTCGGGATGCGCGCTTCGGAAAGGGCTGCCCGCGTTGCCCCATCACCACCGATAAGACCGGCGACAAGGGCCTTGCGCCGCCCGGTGCGCCGCCTGTCCAGCGCCGCCGCATCGGCAATTGCCTTTGCGATGGCCGACAAGGGCTGGAAGGCACTGGCAGCCTGAAGCACGACGGCACCATCCACATTCGGGTCTTTCAACACCGTGACGATTGCCTCGGTAATCTGTTCCGGTGTCACGTTCTCCTTCAGGATTACCGAACCATCGGCAGCAGGTGTCACCGACAGGCCGGCATGGCTCCGGCTGGTGTCTTCAAGAGCTGTTCGAGTTTCGGTGCCAAGCTCGGCGAAGGATCCACCCAGATCCATCAGCCTGTCGACGGCAAGACTGGCAAGACTGCGACCGTTCGCAATGACGGCAAGCTTGTCGCAGCGGGGAACGCGAATGTGGGAGAGGGTTTCCAGTGCCTCGAACATCTCGTCAAGATCATGCACCCGCAAAAGGCCGGTGCGGCGGAACACGGTCTCATAGACCCGGTCAGTCCGTGCGAGTCGCCCGGCGTGGGTTCTGCCTGAGCCGCCTGTATCCCGGCTCTTGCCGGAGCGGATCACGATCACCGGCTTGCTGCGGGCTGCTGCCCTGGCGGCGGAAATGAATTTTCGCGGGACCGCGATGCCTTCCAGGTGAAGCACGATCGCACGGGTATGATAGTCCTGCGCGAAATAGTCGATCAGGTCGCTGATATCGACATCCATCCGCGCGCCGAGAGAAACGACAGCGGAAAATCCGGTATTGTGGGTCTTCGCCCAGGAAAGCGTTGCATTGAGCACGGCACCGGAACGAGCGAAAAACGCGACTTCCCCCTTTTCGGGGCGCTCCGCGCTGAGGAGTGCGTTAAGTCCCCTGGCGGGAACGGCAAGGCCAAGCGTGCCTGGTCCGATAAGTCGCAAGTTGGTCGCCTGCGCGGCTTCGCGGCACTCCTGAAGCAACTCTTCAGGCCAGGTTTCAAAGCCGGGCGAAGGGATAAGCACGGCCTTCGTCCCACCAGCAGCAAGGATCCGGATCTTTTCCGGCAGCGCTTCCGCTTTGGCGAGATAAATTGCCAGATCCGGCATTTTCTCCAGATCGGCCAGCCGAGCGACCTTTCGTCCCTTGAAAGGGACATCCTCATCGATCCCGACGAGCGTTACCGGATGGCCGGCCTCAATATCCTGCAGGCAGGAAATCAACTTGCTGGTCAGGACGCCCGGATGCCTGCAAGGGCCGATAATGGCTATCGATCCTGGCGCAAAGAAACCGTCGAGGTTGCGAATGGTCATGAGATCGATCCTTTGAAAAGCTCCGCAAGGAACAAGGCGTCTGAAACGAACCTAGGTCGCGCGTCATAAAATTCACGAACAAGAAGCGAAAAACAACAGGGTGGTTGCAGACGAGCGTCCGGCCTTGCCGGTGTTTCGACCCTGCAGTTTCATCATGTTTTCCGGTCAAAAAAAGCCCGCGGACCGGAGTGTGTCAGGTTCGCGGGCTTCATGCATCGCAAAATCTCGGCGATCGAGTGTGCGCCGGTGGCTTAATGGGCCATCAGAACCGGTACGGTCATGGCTTCCAGGATTTCCCGGGTTGCCCCGCCGAACAGGAATTCACGCATGCGGCTGTGGCCGTAACCGCCCATCACGACCAGATCGTTGCTGTTGTCGGAGACATGGTTGAGCACCGTGTCGGCAATGCCGGCTTGCGGGTTGGTGACAACCTCGACGGTGACATCCATGTTGTGGCGCGCCAGATAGTTGGCGACGTCGGCACCCGGTTGGCCGGTTGCTTTCGTGGCTTTCTTCTCGACGACCAGGACCGTGATTTTCTCCGCCTTTTCCAGAACGGGCAGAGCCGCATGGATGGCCCGTGTCGCGGTGGAGCTGCCGTCCCAGCCAACCAGCACATTCTTCGGCTGGAAGGATTTGCTGCCGATATAGGGTACAAGCAGAACCGGTACGCCGCTTTCAAACAGGACGGTCTCGATCAAGAGCTCACGCATCGGCTCCGGCTTGTCCGGATTGGCCTGACCGATGACTACCAGGTCTGTCGGGCGGCAATGAACCAGCACGTTTTCCAGGGGGCCGCCGGTGAGGATTTCCGCGAGCCTGCTTTCGCTCTTCACACCTGCCAGACGGGCCAGCTCGTCGAATTCCTTCTTGGCCTCGGTGGCTGCGGCAACTGCCTGTTCGTGCGCTGCCTGCAAATAGTCGACCGGCATCGGCGCGGCCGCGAATGCGGGAACGACCGGCTCGAACGACACCGCCAGTCCGGTGACATGGGCATCGTAGTTTCGGCCGAATTCCAGGGCGTATTTGGCGGCCGGCTGGTCACCTGCGAGATCCAGAACGGTCAAAATATCTTTGATAGGCATATATCCCTCCTGCGGCCGGTATCATGTCATCGAACCAGCCTCGTTAAAAATCTATAGGTCTGAATGTGGTGAGTCCTTGACGCGCATCAATGTCACCAACTTGTTCTGATAGCCGGTCGGGTGGCGGGAATGAAAAAAATGCGCAATATGGAGCCATGTCAAACCGTTGGTTCTATCTGGCGCTGCCACCGTTCCTGCTCGTGGCTGTCGCCTTCATGCTGGTTCAGCTCTTCATGGAGCTGGATGAGGACAGCGTTGACAGGAAGGCCGCCGAGCGGCTGACGCTTTATCGCCAGACGATTTTGGGCGAATACCAGAAGTACCGCTATCTGCCTTACATGATTGCACGGGATCCCCGCGCAACGTCAGCGCTGGGCCTTGGCCAGCCATCGGAAAGCGCCAATCGGTTCCTGCAGGAAATGGCCGAAAATTCAGGCGTGGATCTGCTCTATGTCATGAATGCCGAAGGCACGACCCTGGCGTCAAGCAACTGGCAGGAAGACTTGTCGCTGGTCGGCCGTAACTACGGTTTCCGGCCTTATTTTTCAGCCGCCATTGAAGGCGAGGAAGGCCGGTTCTTTGCAATCGGCGCGACCTCGGACGAGCCGGGCCTGTTCCTGGCACGGCCGACGCCGGTCAGCGGCAAGCCGGTTGGTGTGGCTGTCGTCAAGGTGGACATGGGCCCCCTGGAAGAAGCCTGGGCCGAAGGCGGTGAGACCGTCTTTGCCTCTGACGACAATGGCGTGATTTTTCTGTCGAGCCAGCCCGATTGGCGCTACCGGACGTTGACAACGCTGCCGCAGGAGGTGCGTCAGATGATCGAGGCAACGCGCCAGTATGCCGGTCGGGAATTGTCCCCGGTCAGCGATAGTCTGGATCAGGAAAGACAGCAGCTCGTCATCGACGGCAAGAACTACCGGCACAATTCGGCGGATGTCGGCCTGCTTGGCTGGACCCTGCATTTCCTGGTCCCGGTGGAAGAGACCCGCAAGAGCGTGCTGCCGATCTGGGCGGCAACCATTTCGCTCTGCCTTGTCTATGTGGTCATTGTCCTTGTGCTGCGCGGTCGGCGTCTGCGTAAGGCCTCTGCGTTGCTGCGTCAGGAATCGGCCGGACTGAAAGAGCTGAACACCCGTCTGGTGGAGGAGATTCAGGAACGGCGGCGCGTTGAAAAAGAGCTTCTGGAAGCACAGCGCGGCCTTGCCCGCTCGAGCCGTCTGGCGGCTGTGGGCGAGATGTCTGCGGCAGTGGTCCACGAACTCAGCCAGCCGCTTGCGGCCTTGCGCATGTTCGTTGCCGGAACACGCAAGTTTCTGGAAAAGGGCGACACGGAAACCGCCTCGGAAAACCTTGACGAAATCGATTCCCTGCAGATGCGCATGGCCAGCCTCACGCAGGAACTGAAGCGCTTTGCGCGGCCCGGTGAAAGCCGTATCGAGAAGATTGACCTGACAGAAAGTGTCCGGACCGCTGAAAAGATCGTACGGCCCCGGTTTGAAGAGACCGGCTGCCTTTTGAAACTGGACCTTCCGCCCGATCCGCTGGAGGCGGAAACCGCTCCGCTCAGGATAGAGCAGATCCTGGTCAATCTCTTGCGCAACGGTGCCGATGCAACGGCGGGCGAAGAAGCCGGTGAAGTCAAACTGCACGCGGATCGACAAGGGACAGAGCTGGTGCTGGCAATTTCCGATAACGGCCCCGGCATCCCGGAGGACCTGAAGGAACGGATCTTCGACCCGTTCTTTTCCACCAAGACCAGCAGCGGGGGTATGGGGCTCGGCCTTGCCATATCGATGCGGCTCGCGGAGGACCTTGGCGGCAGCTTGTCGGTGCGCGCAAATACCCCCAAGGGTGCTGTGTTTGAATTGCGTCTGCCTGCCTTGTCCGGCGAGAAAGCCAGTGAAAGAGCCAGTAACAGCGCCGGTGACAGCGCCTCCGGCACCAGGACCGAACGGGAACCAGAAGCCGCAGAATGACCGACCTTTCCCAGAAGATTCCAGTTCTCATCGTCGACGACGATCCGTCCATGCGCGCGGCCCTGCGGCAATGGATAAGACTTGCAGGTTTTGAAACCCATGAAGTTGCAACGGCAGGTCAGGCGCTTGCCAGATTGTCCGCCGAATTCCGGGGTTGCGTCGTTTCGGATGTGATGCTGGACGGGGAAGACGGCGTCTCGCTTCTGCGCAAGATCGGGGCGCTCGACGCGGATCTTCCAGTGGTGCTGATTACCGGTCACGGCGATGTGCCGATGGCGGTCGAGGCGATGCGGGCCGGGGCTTATGACTTTGTCGAAAAGCCGTTCGATCCAGATCTGATTGCCGACGTGGTTCGCCGGGCATGCGACAGGCGTGCACTTGTTCTGGAGAACCGTTCGCTGCGCACGCAATTGCTCGATAGCGCGGGGCTGGAAAGCCGCCTGATTGGCAATAGCCCCGCCATGCAGGCCCTGCGCCAGCAGATCCTGCATTTTGCTGCAACGGATGCGGCGGTTCTCATTACCGGTGAAACCGGCACAGGCAAGGAAGTGATTGCCCAGGCTCTGCATGATTTCAGCCCGCGCAAGGACGGGCCTTTCATGGCGATCAACGCGGCAGCCCTGCCGGAGGCCATGGTGGAAGCGGAACTGTTCGGCCATGAGGTCGGCGCTTTCACCGGTGCAGACAAGCAAAGGACAGGAAGGATCGAGGCGGCAAGTGGCGGCGTCCTGTTTCTGGACGAGATCGTCTCCATGCCGCTGGCGTTGCAGCCGAAGCTGTTGCGCGTGCTGCAGGAGAAAAAGGTAGACCGTATCGGCGGCACAAGACCCGTCGATGTCGATATCCGTCTGGTCAGCGCCGCCAATGTCGACCCCAGGGAAGCTGTGCGCAGCGGACGGCTGCGGGAGGACCTGCTCTTTCGGCTGAATACGATTGAACTGCGGGTGCCGCCACTGCGCGAGCGAGGCCGTGATGCGCTCCTGCTGTTCGACACGTTCCTGAACCGCTTTGCCGCCCAGTATGGTCTGGATGCCCCGGCCACAAGCGCCCGCGACGAGGCTTTCCTGCAGACCTATGGCTGGCCGGGAAACGTCCGGGAGCTGCGCAATGCCGCCGAGCGCTTCGTGCTCAACGCACCGGTCACGCCGCAGCCGCTGGAAGAACTGGTGACCGGGCAGCGGGAAACGGGACCGGTTCCCGTTGGAGGTGGCCTGAAGGAGCTGATGGACGCCTATGAGCGCAACCTGATCGAAGGTGCCTTGCGTCGTCATGGTGGGCGGATGGCCGACGTGATGCAGGAACTCAACCTGCCGCGGCGAACGCTCAACGAAAAAATGACCCGCCTCGGCCTCAGCCGCGATCAGGCGAATGCCGAGACTGTCGAGGGATAGGCATTCCTGAGAGCATTCACCCGAGCGATGCCCCAACATCAAGCCAAATCCTGAGGAAGCGCGTGAGCGCTGTTTCGAAGGACGGGCCGCTGGCTCCCGAGTGTGCTGCGCATCCTATGAGAGGGACCTGATGGTCCGCCTCAGGATGGAGGTAATCGGGAAATGAGACGGCGGTTCGAAGCTGGCAGACAAGCTCCCCACATCAACCCGAACCGGCGGAAATCCGCCGAGGGTATCGGGCTATCGGCAAGATCTTGCCGAGGTGCACTGCAGCAAATGGAGGGTGGGGCGGAAAGAAGCATCGATTTCCTGCCGGAAAGTGTTGCCAGCAAGAACTGGCACGGGTCATGCTACAGGCTCATCGACTTGGCACGGGCTTGTGCGCGGAGGTGTTCAGGCCGAGCTGTCAAGGAAATGAGCAAACGTCTTGGGAGGATTGCATGCTCTTTTCACTGAAATCCGCAACCGCTGTATCCGCGGCTGCGCTGTCTCTGGTATTCGCCACCGAAACCTTCGCCGCCGACGTAACCTGGAACGTGTCGCTCTGGGGCAAGCGCCGCGCGTTTACCGAGCATGTCGAAAAGCTGGCCGAAGAAGTGGCCGCAAAGACCGACGGCAAGTTCGAAATCAAACTGCAGTACGGTGAAGCCCTGTCGAAGTCTCGCGAGAATCTCGACGGCATTTCCTTCGGTGCGTTCGAAATGGCGCAGATCTGCGCCTCCTATCACCCGGACAAGAACCCGAGCTTGACGGTTCTGGAACTGCCGTTCCTGGGCGTGAAGGACCTTGACCAGGAAATCAAGGTATCGATGAAGCTCTATGAGCATCCCGCCGTGAAGGAAGACCTTGGCCGCTGGAACGCTCAGGCTCTGATGCCTTCGCCGATGCCGCAGTACAACTTTGCTGGCAAGGGCGATGTGCCGAGCTCGATTTCCGACTTTGACGGCATGCGCGTGCGTGCCCTTGGCGGCATCGGCCAGTTGATGGAATCTGTCGGCGCGGTGCCGACCTCCGTGACCGCTTCGGAAACCTATCAGGCGATTGATTCCGGCACGGTGGCGGCTGCCAGCTTCGCACCGCATGCGCATCTGTCGTTCAAGGTGGTTGAAGTCGCCAACTGGTGGACCAAGAACCTGAACCCGGGAACCGTGCAGTGCCCGGTGATCGTGAACATCGACGCTTACAACGCTCTTCCGGACGACTTCAAGGCAGCTCTCGACAGCTCGGTTGAGCCGGCCCTGGCGCATTACCTGGAGACCTATGACAAGGTCTACGAAAAGTGGTGGCCGGAACTGGAAAGCCGTGGTGTGACGCAGATTGAGTTCTCCGATGCCGAACTGGCTGCCTTTGCCGAAAAGGCCGGTCCGATCCAGGCCGCCTGGGTGGAAGAGCAGTCCGCCAACGGTCTGCCGGCGCAGGACATCCTGGACATGGTCAAGTCGACCCTCGCGGAATAAGCCCGGCAAGCCTGGACTGTTTCACACTCTTCCCGGCGCGACCTGCGCCGGGAAGCCAATGCTCGGGGCTTAACTCATGAACACAATCGATCCCGGAGGACGTTCCGTTTCGGAGCGCCCGGTCACCTATATCCGCTTTGACGGCTGGCTCGCTCACGTCGAGAATGCCTTCAACCTGTTTGCCGCAGGAGCCATCCTGGCCTTGATGCTGCTGGCCGTCCTTCAGGTTGTCGGCCGCCTGGGCTTCAATACCCCGGTACCCGGCTTCATCGACATCACCGAACAGGCAATGGCTATCTTCGCCTTCGCCGGTATTGCCTATTGCCAACGCGTCGGCGGCCATATCCGCATGGAAATCGTGCTCGGCCGGCTAAGCGGCCGAACGCTTTACATCTGCGAAATGCTGGGTGTCATCCTGATCGCCTTCACGGTCGCGCTCCTGATCTGGGGCTCCTGGTACCATTTCGACCGGTCCTGGACGATCGGCGACAGCACCATGGATATCCGCCTGCCGACCTGGCCGTCCAAGCTGATGGTTCCGATCGCGCTCAGTCTCCTGTTCCTGCGCCTGTGCTTGCAGATCTACGGGTACGCCCGTCTGGTCGTGAACCCGTCTCGTGAAGCCTATTGCGTGCCGATGATCGAGGGTGTCGAGGAACACGCCAAACACGAGATCGAAGAAGCCTTTGGCGATGACGTGGAAGAAGGAGGCGCGCGATGACGCCGTTTGAAGTTGGCCTCCTGATGACCGGCGTCCTGCTGGTCCTCGTCGTCCTGGGTGTGCGTGTGGCTTTTGCCGCGGCCTTTACGGGACTGGTCGGCCTTATCGTGCTGTTCTCCCTGAAAATGGGGTTCTCCAAAGGCTTCTTCGTGGCCTTGCAGATGGCCGGCACGATCCCGCATTCCAAGTCGGTCACCTATGCCCTGTCGGTGCTGCCGACATTCATTCTGATCGGCTTCCTGGCTTTCTACGCCGGGTTTACCAAGCAGCTTTTCGAAGCGGCAAAGCGCTGGCTGGGCTGGCTGCCGGGCGGCATGGCCGTAGGCACGGTGTTCTCCACTGCCGGTTTCGCAGCTGTATCAGGCGCATCGGTGGCAACAGCCGCGGTCTTTGCGCGTGTCGCCATTCCCGAAATGCTGGCCGCCGGTTATTCCAAACGACTGTCGGCTGCCGTCGTTGCCGCCGGTGGCACGCTGGCCTCGCTCATCCCGCCGTCCGCAATCCTGGTGATCTACGCCATTCTGGTGGAACAGTCGGTCGGCAAGCTCTTGATCGCCGGTTTCCTGCCGGGCGTGTTCTCGGCATTGATCTACGTCGGCATCATCGTGGCCGTTGCCGCCTGGCGTGGCGATGCACCACCGGTCGGCGGCTTTACGTGGAAAGAGCGCTTCGAAAGCGTGCCCGGAACTCTGCCGATCATCGCCGTCGTCGCGATCATCTTCTGTTCGTTCTTCTTCGGTCTGGCCACCCCGACCGAAGCCGGTTCGCTCGGAGCCTTCGTGGTGCTGGTCGTTGCGTTCATGAAAGGCATGCGCACCAAGCAGCTCGGCCAGGCCTTGCACGAGACCGCGAAACTGACGGTGATGATCTTCACCCTGATCTGGGGCGTGCTTGTCTACGTGCGGTTCCTGGGTTTTGCCGGCCTGCCGGACGCCTTCAAGGACTTCATCGTCGCCCTGGATTATTCGCCCTGGGTGGTGATGGTCTGCATCCTCCTGGCTTACGCCGTTCTCGGCATGTTCATGGATGCGATCGGCATGCTCATCCTCACGCTGCCGGTGGTCTATCCTGCGGTGATGGCGCTGAACGGCGGTGAAGGCGTGTCAGCTGCCGACAGTGCGTTCGGCATGTCGGGTGAGGCCTGCTCGATCTGGTTCGGCATTCTGGTGGTGAAGATGGCGGAACTCTGTCTGATCACACCACCGATCGGGTTGAACTGTTTCGTTGTCTCGGGAGTGCGGCCGGATATTCCGGTGCAGGAAGTCTTCCGCGGCTGCGTACCGTTCTTCGTTGCAGACGTCCTGACCATCGCAGGCCTTTTGGCATTCCCTTCGATCATCACCATCCTGCCCGAGCTGATGGCCTGACGGGAAAGCCGAGATGAAGAAAACAAAACGCCGCCGGAAGGTTTTTCCGGCGGCGTTTTTTGTTGCTGGCCGGGGAATTGCCCCGGGTTCGGGTTAATCGAAGATGTGAGCCTGGCTCTGCGGAGTATCGAACCGGTTGGGTCCCTGTGTGCCGGAGAAGAACATGTTGGCGAACCCCTGACAGAGGGCGAAGAGACTGCCGACAATCGGGATGAACCAGACGAGCAGCCAATAGCCCGACACATCCCTGTCGTGGAACCGGCGAACCTGAACGGAGAGGTTCGAAATGGAGAACGGCAGGATCAGCAACCACATGGTCAGTCCACTTCCGCTTGCCAGTAGTTCGTCCGCGTTTGCGTAGTATTGAATCTCGTTCTCGATCGCGGTGAAATAGGCAAAGATGACCGCGACCATCATGATCAGGTTGAATGTGCCGATGCCCCAGTAACCGAGCCTGCCGATGCGGCCGTTGAAGCTGAAAAAGAAACCGAGGAACTGCATCACCGCATCGATGATGGAAAGACTGCTGTCGCCGGCAACCTGAACGGCGGCGCCTCCGGCGCGCGCATACCCGCCGGCGCTCGAAGCATAGGCATTGTTGCCCGAATAGCCGTTCTGGCTCGGGCCCCACTGGCCCTGACCTTGCGGGTCCAGTCCACGTTTTCCAAATTGCTTGCGCTGCACAGGCATGAGTATCCCCCGTTCGAAAATTACTTGTCAGAACGAAGGTAACCTTACGCGAGCCGGTTTAAGATTGACGTAAGGGACGTGGTTAAATCTTGGTGAAATTGCGGAGGGTTTTCTACCCGTTCAGAACAGGCTGCCCTGGCTGGTTGCCGGTCCCTTGCCGGTCGCCGGTTTTTTCACTTTGGCAGGCTTCGGGCCGGCACTGTCGCTGAGCGCGACGGCGTCAACCGTACCGTCCGCCAGTTCGATGGAAAGGGCTGCACCAGACGCGATCGCTGCCGCCGAGCGCACCGGCTGGCCGCTGTCGTCGCGCACCACGGCATACCCGCGTGCAAGCACATCCTTGTAGGAAAGCGACTTCAGCAGTTTCTGCAAACCGTCAAGGCGCGCCTTTTCCTGCGACAGGCGGGCAAGATAGGCCCGGTCAAGCCGGTCCCCCAGACCGGACAGGCGCTCGGTCCCGAGCGTCGTCTGCTGGGCGAGCCGGGCCGGTGTCAGTCGCACGGCCAGGGCCTCGAAGGCATGCCGCTTTTGCGAGACCGCGACTTGCAGCGCGCGCTGCTTCCGCTCGCTCGCCTGGACAAGATCCTGACGGGCTTTCGTGCTCAAGCGGGACAGGAGCAACGGTGACAGGCGCCCGGCAAAATTCTGGTAATGGGTCCGGTGCGTTCTGGTGCTCACGATCAGTGCGCGTTCCAGGCTGCTGGCCAGTGTGTCGAATTTCTGGCGCGGCAGGGCGAGAAGGTCTTGCGGCGCGGGCAGGGCGGCGCTGGCGGCACGCAGTTCTGTTCGCCGGGAGGTCACGAACCGCACCAGGCCCGAATTGAGCCTGCGGGAACGGTCGTCGACCATGGCCATAAGCTCGGCCTTCACCGGCACGGCAAATTCGGCAGCGCCCGTCGGCGTCGGGGCACGCAGGTCGGCGGCAAGGTCGATCAGCGTCCAGTCCGTTTCATGGCCGACGGCCGAGATCAGCGGGATCTGGCTGTCTGCGGCTGCACGGACGACGGCTTCCTCGTTGAAGCCCCACAGGTCCTCGATACTGCCGCCTCCGCGGGCTACGATCAGGACGTCCGGCCGCGGGATCGGTCCGCCGGGTTGCAGGGCGTTGAAGCCGCGAATGCCGTTGGCGACTTCCGCACCCGAGGTCTCGCCCTGGACGCGGACCGGCCAGACCAGCACATGCAGCGGAAAGCGGTCGGCGATCCGGTGCAGGATATCGCGGATGACGGCACCGGTCGGCGAAGTGACCACGCCGATGACACTCGGCAAGGGCGGCAGCGGGCGCTTGCGCTCCTCGGCAAAGAGGCCTTCCGCGGCAAGTTTCTTCTTGCGCTCTTCCAGCAGCGCCATCAGGGCGCCAGCTCCCGCCGGTTCCAGGGAGTCGATCACCATCTGGTATTTCGACTGGCCCGGGAACGTGGTGATCTTGCCGGTGGCGATCACCTCCAACCCCTGTTCAGGCTGGATCTTCAGCTTGGAGGCTGCCCCGCGCCAGATAACGCCGGACAGGACCGAGCGGTCGTCTTTCAGGTCCAGATAAATGTGACCGGACCCCGGCCGGGAGATCCGGCCCAGCTCGCCGCGCACACGCACGTAACCGAAAGCATCCTCCATCGTACGCTTGATGGAGAAGGAAATTTCGGAGACGGAGAATTCGGCGACGTTGGACTGGGTTTCGCTCACGCAGGTGATTCCTCTTCTGCCCCGAAAGTGGCCGTTCGGGGAGGCAGGGTCAAGGACCGTGCGGACCGCCTTTGCCCAAGGCTTGGGAAAAGAAGATACGGCTTAAGCAGGCGCGTAAGAATCGAATAGGCTGTGGAAGCTTCCACAGCCATCCGAACCGCCTTGAAACCCTCACAATCGAGCGCATACCTAAGCACCATGGCCAAATACGAGTTCAATATGCAACGACTGTTCCTGCGACATATCCTTGCCGATGGCGCACGCATAGATGCGGACCGCAGCCAGGCGAACTATCTGCTGAACGTTCTGCGCCTCAAGGATGGCGACTACGTGCTTGTCTTCAACGGCAATGATGGTGAATGGCTGGCGAAGATCGTCAGCAATGGCCGGCGCGACTGCACTTTGCAGCTGATGGAACGCACTCGCGAGCAAACCTCGGCAAATGACCTGATGTATATGTTCGCGCCGCTCAAGCACGCCCGGCTGGACTATATGGTGCAAAAGGCCGTGGAGATGGGAGCTGGCAGCCTGAAGCCGGTGCTGACCCAGCATACCCAGGCCAGCCGAATCAATCTTGAGCGGATGGAAGCAAACGTGATCGAAGCGGCCGAGCAATGCGGTGTGCTGGCCGTGCCGGAAGTTCTTGCGCCCCAGCCGCTGACGGATGTGCTTGCGGTCTGGAACGAAGCACAGCCCGGCCGCAGGTTGCTGTTCTGCGATGAAGCGGAAGGGACAAACAATCCGCTTTTGACCCTGGCCCAGATGAAGGAAAGCGGTCCGAAGCCGCTCGCCATACTGATCGGGCCGGAAGGCGGTTTTTCCGATGAGGAGCGGTCTCTTCTGCGCAGTCTCGATTTTGTCACGCCAATTCCCCTGGGCCCACGTATCCTGCGCGCCGACACGGCAGCTGTCGCAGCCCTGGCGGTTCTGCAGGCAACGGTGGGCGACTGGAGGTAGGCGGCTGTCCGGCTGCACGGAACCGTTATTCATGTTCAGGATCACGTGACAGCGTTGGGGGAGGGGACCTTGCTTGATCTGGTATTGCTCCTCTCCAAGGTCAGGGCAAAGCTGGGATCGGCACCGTTGCAGAAGCCGGTTGCACATTCCCCGACGAACGGCTTGCGTTCCTGAAACGGACCGGCATGATCACCACGCACACTTCGGTGTCGTTTCCTTGCTTGCATTCTTGTTTCAAGAAACCTAAATCACCGAGGCTCAAAAGCGTTCCTCCCGGAACGCGCCGGATCACTGCGGTTTGTAGGGGGCAGCCTGACGGGCCGCGCAGTTTTTAGGACGCTTTCATGGCCCGCGATACGGTCGACTCCACCCCGATTGAAACGGTTGCGGACCTTGCCGCGACGCTCGAGGAGGGCTGTAAGCCGGAAGAGAAGTTTCTCATCGGCACCGAGCACGAAAAATTCGGCTTCTGCCTGAACGAACTGACGCCAATTCCCTATGGAGGTGAAAAGGGCGTCGAGGCCATCCTGACCGGCATGGAAAAGCTGATCAACTGGGAGCGGATCGAGGACGCAGGCAAGATCATCGGTCTGGCCGACGACCGCGGCGGCGGCGCGATTTCCATCGAGCCGGGCGGTCAGTTCGAACTTTCTGGCGCGCCGCTCGACAACCTGCACCTGACCTGCCGCGAAGCCAACCAGCACCTTGCCGATGTGCGCCGCGTGGCCGAACCGCTCGGCATCGGCTTCCTTGGCATCGGCATGACCCCGACATGGTCTCGTGCCGACATGCCGCGTATGCCCAAATCCCGCTATGACATCATGACCAACTACATGCCGAAGGTCGGCTCGCTTGGTCTCGACATGATGTACCGGACCTCCACCATCCAGGTGAACCTCGATTTCTCGTCCGAAGCGGATATGGCCCTCAAGATGCGCGTCGGCCTGGCTCTGCAGCCGATCGCGACCGCCATTTTCGCCAATTCGCCCTTCACCGAAGGCAAGCCGAACGGCTTCAAGTCCTTCCGCGCCCAGATCTGGACCGACACCGACCACGACCGCACCGGCGACATGCCCTTCGCTTTCGAGGAAGGCTTCGGCTTCGAGCGTTATGTGGAATGGGCAATTGATGTGCCGATGTATTTCGTCAAGCGCGGCTCGACCTACTACGACGTTACGGGCACCACTTTCCGCCAGTTCATGAACGGCGCGCTGGAAGGCAAGGTTCCGGACGCAACGCCAAATATCGGTGACTGGAACAACCACCTGTCCACGCTTTTCCCCGATGTCCGGTTGAAGAAATACATCGAGATGCGCGGCGCTGACGGTGGCCCGTGGCGGCGCATCTGCGCTCTGCCGGCACTCTGGGTCGGCCTGCTTTACGACAAGGGCGTGCTCGATCAGGCCTGGGAACTGGTCAAGGACTGGACCCAGGAAGAACGCGCGGCTCTTCGTGCAGGCGTTCCCAAAACCGCCCTGCAGACACCTTTCCGCTCAGGCACCGTTCTGGATGTCGCCAAACAGGTGCTTGCCCTGTCCCAGGACGGTCTCAAGCGTCGCAATCGCCTGAGCGATGGCGATCTGGACGAGCGCGTGCATCTGGCTCCGATCGAGGAAGGCCTCGCCTCCGGCATGTGCCCGGCAGACGTTCTGCTGCAGCGCTATAACGGTTCCTGGAAGGGCGATATCAGCCAGGTCTTCCGCGACTACGCCTACTGAACAAGCTTCGCCCGCAGCATCAAGTTGTGGGCGACCGGCGCTGTCCGCAAAAGGCCTGAATTGACCTGAGGCCCGCGAAGCGTCACTCTGTCTGTGATCGGTCTTTTTTCTCAAGGCCTTGCAACAGCGTGAGCGGAGCGACGCAAATGACTGGCAGCGAGACGGGAGCTCCTCCCTTCGACATCTTTTCCTTGTCGGAAGATGTGCGCAACCGCTTCGGCTGGTCGAATGAAGACCTTAGCCGGGTGATGGAGCAGCTCCTGCCTGCCGCGCTCAACGGTTTCCGCTACTTCGGCAGCACGGTACCGGGCTTTTCGGAGTTCCTCGGGCAGACGTCGCCGCTTGGCTCAGTCGCGCAAAACCCCTTTGCCGGCTACGCAGGTCTGTTCCAGAGTCCGTCCGATGCGGCCCTGACACCCTTTTTCGGGCCTGAAGCTGTTCAAAAGGCGCTTGCCAGCCAGATTTCCGGCCTCACAGGCCTTCAGCGCGATGCCATCCAGGAAATGATGCCCGTGGCGGCGACGCTTGCCATGGGGCAGATTGCCAGGCCCTTTGTCCACGGTGAAGCTCGTAACCTGCTTGACGCCTATCTGCGCGGCTTTGCCAGAGGCCGGCCGAAACCGCAGCCGACCCCGGTCGACTACCTGCAAGGCTATGCCGAGGCGATGCAATCCTTCTGGGGCGCGTTCCTGCAACCGGCCAGCATCGTTACGAAATCCGCCTCGCCAGAGCCTGAGCCCGAGCCGCAGGAAGAAGAATTGCCCCCGGACGACGAGCCGGAAGGCCCTGAGGGCAATGCGTCCGAGTTTGAGGAAATGGTGTCGAGCTGGATGTCCGCCGGCCGTGATTTCCAGTCCAACCAGTTCAAGGCTTTCGACAGTTTCTTCGAAAAGGCCGCCAAGGATTTCCGCGACGTTTGAGACGTCTTCAGGTTTGGGCCGCCCTTAACACTTTTTTTCAAAAAAAAGACCCGCCGGTGAGGCGGGTCAGGTTCGTCAGCAAGGCTTGCCGACAGGGGCTGCAAATGAGGGGAGGTCAGCCGAAAGGTCAGGCCGCCAGCTGGCGGGTCTTGCTTTCGGTCACGAGTGTCATCATCGGCTTGTCCTGCGCCGAATTGGCGGCGCTATAGCCGATGGTCTCGCGGAGCGCTGAAGATCCGTTCACCAGGGATGTCGGATCGGTATAGAACGGTTGGGCCAATGCGCGTCGAACGTCGCTCCGCGTCAGGCCGATGTCCTTCAACTGCTCGTCGGACCAGTCATTCAGTTCCGCGAACTGACGACGGTTTTTGGACACACGCCATACACGGGCAACCATCTGCCCGAAGAGAGCGAAGAACGGGGTGCTTGCTGTATGTGTCATGGCAAAATTCTCCTGTTGGCGGACGGAGGGATTCCGACTGCCTGTTCCGAGCCTGATTTGGCGTCGCTTGTTGTGGAACATCTCCTATGTGGACTGTTTTCTGCTATTAATCCAACGAATGTTTGTGATTGAAATTATCACTTTCTGTGAAGTCAAAACCCCCAAAGCGCTTCGATTCAAGCAAGGCGGCCGCTTCGCGAAATCATTTCCCCTTTAAATGGATGCCATGTTAAATATGAGCATCCTTTATCAGTGAGGCGCTCATGCTCGACCTGGATCAGCTCCGGACCTTTGTGGCCATTGCCGAAAGCGGCAGCTTCACCAAGGCGGCGGACAATGTGCACAAGACACAGTCGGCGGTGTCGATGCAGATGCGCCGTCTGGAGGAGCGGATCGGCAAACCGCTCTTTGTCCGGGTTGGCCGGCAGTCCCGCCTGACCGAACATGGCGAGCGTCTGCTTCACTACGCGCGCCGGCTCGTGCAATTGAACGACGAGACGCTTGCCGCTTTCGATGACACGGAACTTGCCGGGCTCGTGCGTCTGGGCACACCGGACGACTACGCAGATCGGTTCCTGCCGGAAATTCTGGCACGCTTTTCCAGGTCCAACCCCAAGGCGGAGGTTAGCGTCGTCTGCGCCCCGACACCCAATCTGGCCGACATGATCGCCGAGGGTGAGCTGGATGTCGCCATCATCACCCACGTACAGAAGCGTGGTCGCAAGAACGTTGATCTGGTACGGCGTGAACCTTTGCTCTGGGTTGTCTCGGCCCGCCACGCGGTGGAAAACGAGTCCCCCCTGCCTCTGGCGCTGGGGCGCGCTACCTGCGACTGGCGCCGGGCTGCGATCAATGCGCTCAGCGATCAGATGCGCGAACATCGCCTGCTTTATTCAAGCTGGAACTCTACGGCAGTCGGCGCCGCGGTCCTTGCCGGGCTTGCCATTTCCGTTCTGCCGGAATCTGCGCTTCGGTCCGGCATGCGGGTCCTGACGGAAGCCGAGGGTTTCCCTAAATTGCCCGATTGCGAAATCGGTATCATGCGGTCCTGGCATAACAATTCCCGGGTCACGGATGCCCTGGTCGAGCACATTGTTTCATCGCTCGACAACCTTTCGGTTCCACTCGCGGCCGAATAGTTGCAGGCGAACGGAATTCCCGGAACGATTTCAAAATCTTACCTAGAGTATTGATTTGTCCTGCTGGCCAAATATCGTTTGAAGTGTAAGAAGTTGTGATGTATCTTTAGTAAATCAATTCGAATCTCAAATTTCACCACCGGTTTGTGGCTCATTTCATAGGGTCCTTGCATGCATCACGCACTGGACATCGACCAACTTCGAACGTTTTTGGCGATCGCGGAGTTGGGAAGCTTCACCAAGGCTGGTGAGGCTGTGCACAAGACGCAGTCGGCAGTCTCCATGCAGATGCGGCGGCTGGAAGAGCGTGTTGGTCAGCCGATCTTCATCAAGGACGGGCGCCAGTCCCGGCTGACGGAAAACGGCCTGCGGCTGGTCGAGTTCGCCCGCCGGATGATTATGTTGAACGACGAGACCCTGTCTGCCTTCAATGGCCAGAAGGAAGTCGGCCATGTGAAGCTGGGCGTGCCGGACGATTATGCCGACCGGCTGCTGCCGCAGGTGCTGGCGGCCTTCAATCGGCTCAATCCTTCCATTGAAGTGCAGGTGGAATGTCTGTCCAGTGCCCGGCTGACGGATGCGATCCGGGAAGGAACGCTCGACGTTGCCATCACGACCTCCCAGGATACGATGGACCTGCGCGGTGAAATCATTCGCCGTGAACCGCTCTACTGGGTTACGTCTAACCAACATTGCGCCCACACACAGGACGTTGTCCGGTTGGCACTCGGACCGGTGACCTGTGGTTGGCGCCGGATTTCGATGGATGCGCTCGACCGGGCGGGACGCCCCTACCGGGTCTCCTACACAAGCTCCAGCGCGGCGGCTCTCGTCGGTGCGGTTCAGGCCGGACTCGCCGTGACGGTGTTTCCTGAAAGCGCAATTCGAGACGGCATGCGTATTCTGGACGAGAAGGACGGCTTTCCGACGCTGCCCTATTGCGACATCGCCCTGCTGCGCTCGGATACGGCACGCGAAACCATGCACGATACGTTGTGCAACCACCTGGTGGCAGCGATCGGCAACGTTGGCAGCGGCACAACGCAACTGGCGGCGGAATAAACCTCCGCCGTCCGGTTTCTTCTCGTGTCAGGGATGGACCTATCGGGCGCGCAGCATCATCAGGTTGCCACCGATGACACAGGCCAGACCGGCGGCGGCCACTGGCGTCCACTGATAGCCTTCGAAAATGGTCGACAGAGTGAGAGCGACCACCGGGAACATCACGGTGGCATAGCCTGCCCGTGCTGAGCCGATGCGGCCGAGCAGGGTCAGGTAGGAAGCAAAGGCGATGACCGAGGCAACAACAGCCAGATAGATCAGGCTTCCGAAATAGTTCACGGACCATTCGACGGAAAAGCTCTGGCCGCGCAGGGCCGAGAAGATCCCCAGGAAAAGCATGCCGTAGACCATGCCCCAGGCAGTGGCCGGTGTAACGCCGATGCCGCGCCGCTGGGTGTCAGCCGACAGCATGTTGCCCAGGCAGAAGGACAACGTGCCGCCGACGCACATGGCGAGGCCAATGGCAGCTTCGTCGTTGAACTCTGCCCCGGCCAGCTTCGGCCAGAACATCAGGCCTATACCCAGAAAGCCGAGCAGCCCGGCACCGAGAGCGATCGGGCTTGGTCGTTGTCCGAACAGGATCAGTCCCAGAAACAGGTTGAAGATCGAGGCGGTCGAGAAGATCACCGCCAGCAAACCGGACGGCAAAATGGCCGCGCCGTAGTAGAACAGCGTGAAGTTGGTGGAAAACAGAAACACGCCAAGTCCGGCAAACCGCAGGTGATCCTGAAGGCCAAAGGCAAGATGGTGTCCGCGAAAGCGTGCCCACGCCATCATGATCGACGCTGCCAGCACAAAGCGCCAGAACACAGACACTTCAGGCGCGACCGTTGCCACCTGGCCCTTCATCGCAATCCAGCTGAAGCCCCAGGCAAGAACCGTCGCCGCGTAAAGACCATAGTCGGTTGCACTGAAACCGGCAGAGCCGGGCCGGAGGCTGGGGGATGCAACGCTCATGAATGAACCGATCTTTATGGGGATGTCGTTCCTAAGATTGGCGGTCAGGACACTTCAATGCAAATGATTGTTTTTGATGTTTTCATCAAGGTTGCGCATGGATAAAGTCCTGCCGGAATTGAAGCGGTAAGGCTCGTGAGCAGGTTAGAGGACAACATGCATTTTCTCGTCGTTGAGAACTATCAGCATACGGAACTTGGCATTCTCGGCCGTGTCGCTACGCAGGAAGGTCACAGCTGGCACACCGTCAAGGCATTTGAAGGCGAGCCACTTCCTCAAGCCACCGATGCGTTTGCCGGATTGGTCGTGCTGGGCGGAGCCCAGGATGCGCTGGCGGACGAAGCCTATCCGCATCTGCCGAAGGTCTGCGACCTGATCCGCGCCTTTGACGATGCCGGCAAGCCCGTCCTCGGCATTTGTCTGGGCTCGCAGCTGATCGCCCGCACCTTTGGTGGAGAGAACCTTCTGGGCTTGCCGGTTGAATTCGGTTGGCGCGACGTGACACCGACCGACGCAGGGCTGGAAGACCCCGTGGTCGGCAAGCTCGGGGCCGGTGCTCCTCAGTTCCACTGGCATTCCGACACCGTAACGCTGCCGGATGGGGCGGTGCTTCTGGCGAGCAGCGCCATGACACCGGTCCAGGCCTTCCGCATGGGCGATTTGACCTACGCAATCCAGTTTCATTTCGAAACCGGCCTTCCGGAAGTACGTAACTGGAGCGAAGCCTTCAGTGACGACATTCGTGCGCATACGCCGGACTGGCACAGCCGTTTCGACACCGAAGCGTCCCGCCATGCAGCAAAGGCCGACGAGACCGGAGCCGCAATTGCAAAGGCCTGGCTGTCGTTGCTTTGAGACTTATCGCATTTCTGGTTCCGGAGTTTTATCATTCCGGTATTCAGACCACCGGTGTTCCACCGGTCAGAACTGTCTGCATTGCCGTTTCGTCCAGGTTGCCTCCTGACAGAATGATACCGGCCTTCCTGCCTTGAAGCTTCGGCGCATCCTGCATCAATGCGGCGAGGGCGGCAGCACCGGCACCTTCGGCGAGATTATGCGTATCTGCAAACAGGACGCGGATGGCGGCAGCGATCTCGTCATCCGTAACCGTTGCGATCCGGTTGGAGCCGTTCTGCAGGATATCAAGCGCCGCCTGTACCGGCTCCCGGCAGGCCATGCCGTCGGCGAAAGTGGCTGCGGTTTCCGTGGTCACGATTTTTCCCGCCTCGACGGACAGGCGGTAGGCGGGGGCGTTTTCCGTGACGACGGGAACGATCTCGGTTTTAAGCCCCAGAAGGTTGCGCACCGTGATCAGTCCGCAGGCGCCGGAACCCATGCCAACGGGGACATAAACCACGTCGAGATCGTCATGCGCCCTGAAAAATTCCAGCGCGTAGGTCGCAACGCCAAGGACAATGTTCCTGTGAAAGCTCGGCACCATCAGGAAACCGCTTTCACGGGCCAGTCGCTCGGCAGTGCGCCGGGAAATGTCGAAGTCGCGACCGTCGATCACGAGATCAGCACCAAAGGCCTTCATCGCCCGGTTCTTGCCCTCCGCATTTCCTTCCGGCACCACGATGGTGGCGGGCAGGCCAAGCGTTCGGGCGGCCAGCGCCATGGACTGGCCGTGGTTTCCGCGGGTGGCCGTAACGACGCCGCTGGGGCGGCCGTGTTCTTCGATATGTTTCTGGATGTAGACGATGGAGCTGCGCGCCTTGAAGGCGCCGATCGGGGTGTGGTTCTCGTGTTTGACCGCGATTTCCAGGCCGAACCGCTCCTTCAGGAGTGGCCAGGCATAGCTTGGCGTTTCCGGCACAAGCTGGCGCACGATCGGAAAAGCGGCTTCAAGGTCGTCCAGGGTGAAGAGAGCGGTTATGGGCGTGGTCAGGTCCGGTTTCTGGTGTTGGTCGGCCGCGAGTATATCCGCGTGGTCCGCACTGTCTTTCAGGATCCTGAACCTATTCGGACTTGCGCGGCCCCTGTTCCTGCGTCAGGTTTGCGCGCCATGCAAACGGACACTGTTCATACCCAGCCTGGATCTGTGCCCATCCATCGGGAGATGGCCGGATATGGGCTCCGCCTTTTGCCGGCCGCCGGTTACGATGTCGGTTTCGTGGCAGATATGGGCTCCATCGGCTTTGCGTTTGACTGTCAATCGGGCAGCCATGCCATCGCTTCGGACAGGCGGGAAGATTTCGTTCGCTTGCCCAACACGCTGGCTTTGACACCCAGCGGTTGCGACATCCGCTCCCGGTCAGACATGGGCGGCGAATATCTTCTGGTCAGCGGTCGCGAAATCCGTCTGACTGAGGGGTGTTACCGCACCAACATCCTGTCGAAATCTGCTTCCATGGCCGCAGGCAGACTGCGCAAGTGGCTGTTGTCGGATACGCCTCTGGATCATCTGGAAACCGAAGCCTGCATCAACGCACTTGCAGAGGCGGGGCTGAAGCCGCAGCGCCCTGGCAAGGCTGCACGATGGATGACAGGCAATCGGTTTCGGAAAGTGGCGGACAGGATCGAGGCCGATCTCGGGTCAAATTTGTCCGTTGCCGTTCTGGCGCAGGAAATCGGCGTTTCGGCCAGTTTCCTGAGCCGTGCCTTCTCGGCTTACTGTGGGCAGTCGCCCTACGACTATATCGTCAGCCGGCGGCTGCAGCGCGCCCGGGCGCTCATCGTTTCCACCGGCAAGCCGCTTTCTGAAATCGCTCTCAGGTCGGGCTTTTCCTCGCAAAGCCACATGACGGCGAGTTTCCGGACGCGCCTCGGGGTCAGTCCCTCCAAGTTCGCGCGCCCGGATCGGTGACCCGTCAGAGCACCAGGTTGTGGCGGCCGACCTTTTTGATGTCGGTTTCACCGCAAAGGCCCATGGTGACGTCCAGTTCCTTGTGCATCATTTGCAGCACCTTCGAGACCCCTTCCTTGCCCATGGCGCCGAGACCATAGATGAAGGCGCGGCCGATGTAGGTGCTCTTGGCTCCCATTGCGACGGCCTTGAAGACATCCTGGCCGGACCGGATGCCGCTGTCGAAATGCACTTCGATCTTGTCGCCGACCGCATCGACGATGTCCTGAAGCACCTCATAGGACGCAAGAGCTCCGTCAAGCTGACGGCCGCCATGGTTGGAGACGACGATCGCATCGGCCCCAACGTCCGCCGCGATCTTCGCATCCTCCACATCGTTGATGCCCTTCAGAATGAGTTTGCGCTTCCAGTGGGACTTCACCCATTCCACCGAGGACCAGTCGAGGGTCGGGTCGAACTGGCTGTTGGTCCATTCGGCAAGCGAGGTCATGTCGCCAACACCGGACACGTGGCCATGGATGTTGCCGAACTGGCGCCGCTTGGTCTGCAGCATGTGCCAGCACCAGCGCGGCTTGAACGCAAGATCCAGCAGAACGTGCGGTTTGGGCTTCGGCGGCGTGGACAGGCCGTTTTTCAGATCCTTGTGCCGCTGGCCCAGAACCTGAAGATCAAGCGTCAGAACGAGTGCCGAACAGCCGGCAGCCGTTGCACGCTGCATCAGGTTTTCCGAAAAGCCCCTGTCGCGCATGACATAGAGCTGGAACCAGAACGGGTTCTTGGTGTTCTCGGCGACATCCTCGATCGAGCAGACGCTCATGGTGGACAGGGTGAAAGGGACACCGAATTCTTCTGCGGCCTGGGCCGCGAGAATTTCACCGTCGGCGCGCTGCATCCCGGTCAGGCCGACAGGGGCAAGGGCAACCGGCATCGTTACGTCCTGGCCGATCATGGTGGTCTTGACCGAGCGGTTGTCTATGTTGCAGGCCACGCGCTGGCGCAGCTTCTGGCGCTGCAGCGCCGCTTCGTTCTCGCGGTAGGTGCTCTGCGTCCAGGAACCGGTATCTGCATAGTCGTAAAACATCTTCGGTACCCGGCGCCGGGCCAGGGCCTGCATGTCGGCAACATCGGTCACAACAGTCATCGAATTCCTCCTGAGGCTCACGCGCGAGCCGGTTTTCGGGTCCGTCTCAGGCCGGCCAGCTGCTCGCGCCGGTCCAGATCCTTCGTTTCGGCAAGGGTGCCGCGCACATAGTCGATATGGTTTTCCGAGGCCTGCCTCGCGCGGTCGGCATCCCCGGTCTGAATGGCGTCGGCAATGGCCTTGTGCTGCTGCAGCAGCTCGATCCGTGCCGACGGGTGGTGGTAAAGGCGCCCGCGATTGTAGAAGACGCCGTTTTCCAGAAGCCGGTAACAGGACCTGAGAGTGTGCAGCATCACCACATTGTGGGCCGCTTCACCGACCGCGTGATGAAAGGCAACGTCCAGCCGGCTTTCGGCAGGCAGGTCCTCGCTGTCATGCGCTTCCTGCATCTGGCGGACAATGTCCTGCAGCCGGGCAAGGTCGGATGGGGCGGCCCGTGCGGCTGCAAGGGCTGCCGCCTGGCTCTCGATGCCCCGTCGGAATTCGAAATAGTCGTTTACCGCGCCAGGGTGCCGGGCAATCAGCTGCACCACTGCTTCGGAAAAGATCGGGCCGATCAGCTCGGCAACATAGGTGCCGCCACCCCGGCGCGACGAAATCAGCTCGCGGTCCTCAAGCGTCTTCAAGGCATCGCGAAGCACAGGACGGGAGACATTCATCTGGTCGGCAAGGTCGCGCTCGGCTGGCAGCCTGTCGCCGGACTGCAGCACGCCCTTCAGGATCAGATCTTCGATCTGCTCCACCACGGCATTTGCCGTTTTCTGATGATCGACCGGCTGAAACATGCCGCTCCCGCTCCAATTGTTGGCGCGGAAAATAGCGCCGCTTTCAAAATTGGTCAATTTTTTTGTCCAATTATTTGTTGCTGAAATGTCTCTCCGGAAACCCAATTGTCTGCTGCGGCAAAAATGCGGATTGGTTTCGGCGGTGCCTTAGCGGAATGTAGAATTGACAGAACATTTCCAAAGTCGGGGTTGCTCCTTGGATCAGGGATCAGAAAACGGGTCCACCTTTCCTGCCTTTCGCACATCTCCCTTGCGGGAAAAGGTGTTGGGGGAGGTTCATGCGCGGCCGTTTCGTCCGCTGCCCTGTCCGCGGACGGTGCTCCACTACGCTTTCCTGACAGATGCTGAGGAAGCCGCCAGAGATCATGCCTGGCTGTCAGAGTTCTGCATTTCCCGCGGTGGCCACGGTCCTGCGCCCGGAGCCCGTCATCACACCGTCAATTTCGGCGGCGGCACCTTGAGCTGGGAACAGCACGCGGAATTCACCACCTACACCTGGGATGGTGGCGCCCACGAACAAACGATTTTCGGGCAGGTGCCGATCAAGCACCCCTTTGGCGCTGCGTTTCGGGCGCCCGGCGATCTGCTGGTCGCCGTCCGGTTGGAATTGCGCGGCGGTGATGAAGGCAAGGAATGGCGAAGCCAGTTCGATGAAGCCAGCCTGACGGTTTCCAACCTTGAAGACGGCGCTGCCATGGTCGCGACCGACTTCCGGCAGGATGGCGATGGTCTTACACGGCTCCTGGTCTGCAACCGGACCTTGAGCGACGTTCAGTCCGGCGCCGTTGTCCAGCGGCTTCTCGAGGTCGAAACCTATCGAACGCTGGCCATGCTGGGCCTGTTCGAGGCAACCAGACTTCAGCCGGATATCAGGCGTTTCGAGATCGAGCTTGCGGAACTGACCGGCCAGATGCAGGAGACCTCCGCGCTCGGCGCCAACCAGGAGCTTCTGGACAAACTGAGCGGCCTTGCCGCTGCTCTGGAAGCAGGTGCAACCGCCAGCACGTTCCGGTTCGGCGCGAGCCGCGCATATGACCAGATCGTCCGGGCACGGCTGGAAACCTTGCGTGAAGAGGCTGCCCCCGGCGAACTTTCAATGGCGTCCTTCCTCGTCCGCCGGCTTGCCCCGGCCATGCGCACCTGCCAGGCGATCGAAGACCGTCAGGCGATGCTCTCGCGCAAACTGGCGCGGGCAACCACGCTCTTGCGCACGCGGGTCGACGTCGAACTGGAAGAGCAGAACCGTTCGCTGCTGGAATCCATGAACCGGCGTGCCCATCTGCAACTCCGCCTGCAGCAGACCGTCGAAGGCCTGTCCGTTGCCGCGGTGAGCTACTACGTCGTCGGCCTGATTTCCTATCTGGCGAAAGCCGCCAAGGAAACCGGCTTGCCTCTGCCTGACTCCAACCTGATGACCGGCATATCCGTGCCGCTGGTCGTGCTGGTGATCTGGTGGACCGTCAAGCGCATCCGTCAGCAACACGGAGAGCATTGAAGCCGTCAAGACAATGTACCAGGAAGCCGGTGCGGAAAGATCGACCCGATTAATTTCGAGGCGAGGACCGTTTCCCTGGACTATCTCCCATTTGGGCGAGCCGATCGAGATAGTGTGACAAGTGGGACAAGGCTGTCTCCCCGGACTGTTGGCCAATCAGGACAGCTGTTCCCAAGCCGTGTAACAGCCCGATAAGGATTGCCGCTTCGGCTTCTGCATCCAATTCGGAACGAAAGTCACCGGTTCCAATCCCCTGTTTCACTATTTCTGAAATGCGCCCCTTCAGCTTGTTCGGACTGTCGATGAACGCACGACCGGAAATTTCGTCACTGGTCAGCGCAAGGACTGTGTAAGACATCCATAGAAGATGGAATTCACGGCTTTTCCGGTCTGTTGGCATCGCTTCTTCAAACAGTGTCAGCAATGCCGCGCGTGGCGAAGTCTGGTCCGAGCAGCCGTCGAGCCGCGCAGTCCAGCGAATATTGCTTTGCGCCTCCAGAAAGCTGAGCCCAGCCTGCATCAAGCCGGATTTGGTTTCGAAATAATACTGCACCAGCCGCAAGGAAACGCCTGCGGCTGACGCGACATCGCGAAGCGAGACGGCATGCAGTCCTTTCGCCAGAGCAACTTCGACAAAGGCCGTCAAGATCATCGATTTGCGTTCGTCATGGTCAACGGTTCGCGGCATGGGCGCTGTCTCTGGAGCGATGAAATTTTTTATGATACAAGTGTACCATAAAAAATTCGGAAGGGTCCATTGTTATCGTCATGAAACCCGAAATATTGCGCATACCACCAAGACTTTGGGCCGTTGCAACTGTGACCGGGGCTGGAGCTTTCATGGCCATGCTCGATACCTCCGTGGCAAACCTTGCGCTTCTCCCGCTTCAGGAAAATTTCAGAACGTCTTTGGGGGACGTGCAGTGGGTGGTGACCGGCTATCTGATCGCTCTGGCCGTTTCGATGCCGATGACGGGTTGGCTGTGCAGGCGGTTTGGGCACGGCCGCGTTTGGCAAATGAGCATGACAGGATTTGTTGCGGCATCTGCGCTGTGCGCACTTTCCGAAACGTCTTTGATGCTGAGCCTCGCGCGCGGACTGCAAGGGCTTGCCGCCGGGATAATGGTGCCTTCAGGCCAAGCGGTGCTGGCAAGTGTTTCAGAGCGCCGGCAATTGGGCCGTCTGATGGGGACCGTCGGATTTGCGGTGGCCTTGGGACCAGCCCTTGGGCCTGGGGTAGGCGGTGTTCTGATCGAAACGGTTTCGTGGCGCGGTTTGTTCTGGATGAACGTACCGATCGGGGCCGTGGCAATTGTCGCCGGTAGATATCTTGTCCCGGCTGGTGATGGAAAGCCGTCAAGCAGGCTGGACGCCAAGGGGTTGCTTCTGTGTGCCGTGGGTTTTCCGCTGGTGCTGTTCGGGCTTGCCGAAATCAGCACCGCCAATATCAATTGGCAGGCACTGGTCAACGTTTTTCTTGGCGGCGTATTTCTGAACTGGGCACTACGGCACTTTCGCCATGTGGACGCGCCTCTCATCAATCTTGCACTGTTCAGTCGTCCCGGTTTTGCCGGAGCCGCCGCCACGGCAGGACTTACGGGAGCTGCAATGTATTCCGGACTCCTGCTGTTTCCAATCTATCTGCAGGTAGAGCTGAACTTTGGAGATATCGAAACAGGCGGGATGTTGCTGGTGATGGGGCTCGGAGCCGCGATTGCACTGCCGTTCGCCGGATACCTGACGGACCGATACGGACCTGCCGCGGTCTCCGGTTCGGGGGCCGTGCTCCTGTTGCTTGGCACGTTGCCTTTCGGCGTCTGGCCGATAGGGGCAGCAAGTCCGATTGCGGCCTTGTTGTGCCTGCGAGGTATCGGTCTTGCATTAGCTCAAATGCCTGCGATGACAGCGGCGTTCACCGTGGTGCAGGAAATGGAAACCGGAGATGCCGCAACGCTGGTTAACGTGGTGCAACGCGTTGGCGGCGCCTTGGGAGCGACTGCCATGGTGCTGGTGATCGAACTGGGTGGAACAACACAGAACGGTGCACTGGCCTTCCCGCTACTGATCTTGCTTGCAGCGGGACCGGTATTGACGTCTTTCTGGCTCAGGCCTGCCGGCAGGACGTAAGACCAGTGGACGCTTGCTTTCCCCTGAAAAGACTTTCTCAGGACCCAACACAATGATCCCATGGACTTATCGATACGCTTCCAGAGACTTCGGCTCCTTTTTGTCGGACGCAAAGCAGCGAATGGATCTTGTATCCGACAATTCCACCTACACGGCGGTCGATGCAGTCTTTCAGGTATTCAGGCGGCGGCTCACGGTTGAACAAGGTTTGGCTTTCGCCGGCGCTCTGCCTTCTGTTCTTTGCGCGATCTTCATTAGGGAATGGGACGTGACCCGAAAGCCTGTGCCATTCTCAAGCAGAGAAGTAATGTCCAGGGAGGCGCAGCAGGTTCGAAAGCACCATAACCTCACGCCAGACAATGCGATTGAAGCAACCGCATGGGCTCTAAGGCGGCATGTCGATCAACGGGATCTCGACCGGGTTCTTGAAACTTTGCCCCTTGCGGCTAGGGAGTACTGGCACGTGGATGTCGCCGATCCTGCGGAGCTGCAACAACGCATCTTCTGAGCACGGGCCGATTGTCAGACGCCACCTTGGAAACGATTGCCAACAGATGCTGAAAAGCCAATTGGCCCGCCAGGGTTCCCCGGCGGGCCAATTGGTTGGTCTGGCAGCCAGTGGCGGCCGTCAATGTGACGCGCAAGCAGTGCTTACTTGCTGGAACCGTCTTCGTTGTACTGGTTCAAATAGGCGATCACGTTGGCGCGGTCGTCTTCCTTCTTGAGACCTGCGAAGGCCATCTTGCCTTTCGGGATCAGATCCTTCGGCTTGGTCAGGTAAACGTCAAGCGTCTCCTCGTCCCACACTTTGCCATCGGCCAATTCGAGCAGGTTGGCGGAATACTTGTAGCCGTCAACCGCGCCCCAGGCCCGGCCGACAATGCCGTTCAGTTCCGGACCGACCTTGTTTTTGGCTTCGGGTCCAACCGCATGGCAAGCGGCGCATTTCTTGAATACTTTCTCACCCTTGGCAGGGTCGCCTTCGGCGCTTGCCTGAACGGTCAGGGCCAGAAGCGCGGTTCCGGCGATCATCAGCAGTCGCTGCATGTATATCTCCCTCGGTTTGGGTGTTTAAAACCCCCGTCAACAGAACAGGATGTCGGGCCTTGATGCAAGTGACGGACCGTCGCATCCCGCATGCCAAGCCGCGATCGCCGACTGGGATCGTTTGGCGTCCGGGTAGGAGGTCAGCCCGCGCGGGCGTTGCTCGGCAGGCGTAACCAGTCCTCAAGCCCATGGTCCCAATAGGGCGACGAGCCATAGAGCCCGGCAAGGAAGTCGATAAAAACACGCACCTTGGCCGGCAGAAACTGGCGGCTGGGGTAAACGGCATAAAGTCCGACATCCTTCGAGGCCCGGTACTCGGGCAGGAGAATTTGCAGTTTGCCTTCACGCAACTCCGGACCGACGTCCCAGGTCGATCGAAGCGCAACGCCGACGCCGGCCAACAGGCATTCGCGCACGACCTCGTTTGAGTTGGTCTTGACCGGCGCCTGCGTGCGGACGGTCTCGATCCCGTCCGGACCGGCGAGCCGCCACGGGTCCTGGTTGGTTGCGGCAATGGTCACATGGTTTGCGACGAGATCCTCGATGCTTTGCGGAGTGCCGTATTTTTCGAGATAGGTCGGGCTTGCACACAGGACGCGGTGCACCGGCGCCAGGCGCCGCGCGACGAGACTGGAATCGGAGAGCTCCGCAATGCGGATGGCAAGGTCATAGCCGTCACCGACGATGTCGACAAAATCGTCGGAAAGATCGAGATTGACCGAAAGATCGGTGTTTTCAGCCAGGAACTTGCCAAGGTGCGGGGCAATATGAAGCCGGCCGAAGGACGTCGGAACGGCCACCTTCAGGTTGCCGCGTGCCTTGGCCGAGCCGCGCGAGACAAATGATTCGGCTTCTTCCACGGAGGCAAGAATGGCCACAACGCGCTCGTAAAAGCCCTGTCCGGCCTCGGTCATGGCGATCTGGCGAGTGGTCCGTTGCAGCAGTCTGGTACCGAGTTTTTCTTCCAGACGCCGGATGCGTTTGGAGACGACTGCGGGCGACAGGCTCATTTCGCGGCCGGCTGCCGACATGCTGCCGGCGCTTACCACCCTTGCGAAAATCTCCATGTCGGTCAGATTGCTCATTTTCAATCTCTCAGAAAGACAATTAGTATTTGCCGGTCGTTTTCCTCGGGCGCGAACCTTGCCACACTTAAGCAAGGGTAATTCACTGCCATCTCATGTTACGTAGGACCAATTCAACTGGATCAACGTATTAAAAAGTAGAAGGAGTTCATTTCGTGACCGCCATTGCGATGCCCGCGCCAGATCAGGCCGTATTGGCCCGCCGCCAGGAAATCCTGAGCGCGCTTCAGGCGATTGTGCCCGGAGAAGGGGTAATCCATGACGAACGCGAGATGCGCGCCTATGAGACCGATGCGCTGACGGCTTATCGCCAGTTGCCACTGATCGTCGTCCTGCCGGAAACGGTCGAGCAGGTATCGAAGGTTCTGAAATACTGTCATGACAATGACGTGAAGGTCGTGCCACGCGGAGCGGGCACGTCGCTTTCCGGCGGCGCGCTGCCTCTGGAAGACGGCGTTCTGCTGTCGATGATGAAGTTCAACCGCGTGCTCGATATCGACTATGACAACCGGGCCGTGGTCGTTCAGCCGGGTGTCACCAATCTGGGCATTACACGTGCGGTCGAGCACGAGGGCTTCTACTACGCGCCGGATCCCTCGTCGCAAATCGCCTGTTCCATCGGTGGCAACATCGCGGAGAACTCCGGTGGTGTGCACTGCCTGAAATACGGCCTGACCACCAACAACGTTCTCGGCCTTGAAATGGTGCTTGTCACCGGCGAGATCATTCGCCTCGGCGGCAAGCATCTGGACAGCGAGGGATATGACCTGCTGGCGCTGATGACCGGTTCGGAAGGCCTGCTCGGCGTCGTCACCGAAGTCACCGTGCGGATCCTGCAAAAGCCTGAAACGGCGCGGGCGCTCCTGATCGGCTTTCCGACCAGCGAGGACGGGGGGCGCTGTGTGGCCGATATTATCGCCGCCGGCATCATTCCAGGCGGAATGGAGATGATGGACAAGCCCGCTATCCACGCGGCGGAGGATTTCGTCAACGCAGGTTATCCGCGTGATGTCGAGGCCTTGCTGATCGTGGAACTGGATGGGCCGGAGCGCGAGGTCGATTACCTGATCGGCCGTGTCGAGGAAATCGCCAGGGCCAACCAGGCAAGCCACGTGCGCATTTCCGAAAGCGAGGAAGAGCGCATGACCTTCTGGGCCGGCCGCAAGGCCGCGTTCCCGGCGGTGGGCCGCATTTCCCCGGATTACCTGTGCATGGACGGTACCATCCCGCGCCGCGAACTGCCGAAGGTGCTGGCCCGCATGCGGGAGCTGGCCGAAAAACACGGGTTGGGCGTTGCCAATGTCTTTCACGCCGGTGATGGCAACCTGCACCCGCTCATCCTTTACGACGCCAACAAGCCGGGTGAACTCGATGCGGCGGAGGCCTTTGGAGCCGATATTCTTCGGCTTTGCGTTGAGGTCGGCGGCGTTCTGACCGGCGAACACGGTGTCGGCATCGAAAAACGCGATCTGATGACAGACATGTTCTCCGAAGCGGACCTGAAGCAGCAGCAACGGGTCAAATGCGCTTTCGATCAGAAGCATCTTCTCAATCCGGGCAAGGTTTTTCCGGTGCTGCACCGCTGCGCCGAGCTTGGCAAGATGCATGTACACAAGGGCCAGTTGCCCTTTCCAGATATTCCGCGGTTCTGAGGGTAGGGGCATGGACGCGACAATGAAACCGCGAAACACGGGCGACGTGGAAAAGGTGGTGGCCTGGGCCGCTGCCGAAGACCAGCCGCTGGAGATCATCGGTCAAGGCTCGAAGCGGACGCTCGGACGCCCTGTGCAGGCCGCTCATGTGCTGGACCTGTCGGGTTTGACCGGGGTCGAGAGCTATGAACCTGCGGAACTGGTGCTGACGGTCAAGGCGGGTACGCCAATTGCCGAAGTGGAAAAGCTGGTCGACGACAACGGTCAGGAGCTTTCGTTCGAGCCGATGGACTTCGGCCCGCTCCTGGGCGTCACGCCGGCACAGGGGACAATCGGCGGCGTGCTTGCAGCCAATCTTTCCGGCCCCCGCCGGATCAAGGCCGGGGCCGCTCGCGATCATGTGCTTGGCATGGAGGCGGTGTCCGGGCGCGGCGAGATCTTCAATTCCGGCGGCAAGGTGGTCAAGAACGTCACCGGATATGACCTGCCGCGGGCTCTGTGCGGCGCATATGGCACGCTTGCCGTTGCAACGACCGTGACGCTGAAGGTCAATCCCAAGCCGGAGACCTCTGCAACATTCGTGCTTTCCGGGCTCGATGACGACGATGGCATCAAGGCATTGTGCCAGGCCATGGGATCGTCGGCGGAAGTGTCCGGTGCGGCCCATTTGCCTGCGGGGGTGAATGGCGGCAGCAGCTCAACCGTATTGCGTCTTGAGGGGTTCTCGACCTCGGTGGATTACCGCTTCAAGACCCTGCAGGCGTTGCTTGGCACCTATGGCACGCCGTCGAGACTGGAGGCGGCGGAAACTGGCGCTCTCTGGCAGACGATCCGGGATGTCAAACCCTACGCCGGTGGTGAAACCCCGGTCTGGCGGCTTTCCGTTGCCCCGACCGCAGGGCCGCAACTGGTTGCCAGCCTGAGGGAGACGTTCGAGCTTCAGGCCTATTACGACTGGAGCGGCGGCCTTGTCTGGCTCTCGTGTCTGGATGGCAGCCTGCATGAGGCGGAAATCAGGGCTGCGGTCGATGCCGTCGGCGGCGGTCACGCGACACTTGTGCGGGCCGATGCGTCCCAGCGGTCCAATGTGCCGGTGTTTCACCCGCAGCCTGCTCCGCTCGCGGCACTGTCTCGCCGCCTGAAGGAACAGTTCGACCCGAAAGGCATTCTAAATCCTGGAAAAATGGTCAGTGGTGTGTAGTGTGAGGCCATAATTGTCACACGTATTTCCAACGGAGTGCCTTCATGGATCAACAGTCCGACGTTTCAGGCTACATGGAGCCAGGCGGCAAGAACGCCACGCTCATCTATATTCTTTATCTGGCAAATATCATCGTGCCGTTCACCGCCATTGTCGGTGTCATTTTTGCCTATCTCAATCGGGGCAAGGGCTCGGCCTGGGTTGATAGTCACTACACCTATCAGATCCGCACTTTCTGGATCGGGCTGCTGTTCGGCATCGTCAGTGGTCTTTTGACCCTGATCCTGATCGGCTTCCTGATGCTGATTGCCGTACTGATCTGGATGATCGTCCGCTGCATCAAGGGGCTTCAGCTCGCAGGCCGTAACGAGCCTGTGCCCAACCCGGAAACCTGGATGTTCTGACAAGAGGGCAAGGCCCGTCCGCAAGGCGCGGCACGGGCCATGAACCTTTACCAGGCTGCCGGTGCGGCGAACGTCAATGCGCCGGCAGGCACTTCACCGTCACGTCGTAACCATAACCATCGCGCTGATGCGTGGTGTTCTTGAACGACCACTTGTTCTTTTCGGCCTTGTTCTTCTTCGCGGCCACAGCGTCCAGCTCGAAATAGGCCTTGGCGGACACCGTCCAGGTCTTGCTGAGCGCGACCGACTTCTTCATGCCGCTCTTAAGAACCTTGTCCAGGTTGAGCGAGCAGGCCTGAACCGGATCCCAGCCCTGCCACTTGACCTTGGCCATCGGGATAACCGGCGTGTGGGAAATGGAAACCGAGCGCTTCGTGCCCGCGCCGACGTCGCGGTTCTGGAAGCTCTTGCTCCAAAGGTTGCCGTCCCCTTCGAAGTAAAGCACGTTCTTGAAGGAACCCACCTTCATGGCAACAATCCGCTCGCCATTCGTCGCCTTTGCCGACAGGCGCAGCAGGAACCGGTGATTGCCGGACTTGATCTTGGTGTAATTGTAGGCGTTGGCCTTCACCTCGACGGGAATGACGTCGATGCCGTCGCGCTTGACTTCCACTTTCTCGATCCAGTCCTTGGCCATGGCACCGGTTGCGACACTGGCGAGAACAGCGGTCAGAACGGCAGTTTTTGAAATCGTCTTAATCATCAAATCAATTCCTTGGTTGGCATTTCTTTCGCCCACGCTTCGGAACTTAGGCAGACCTGGTTGAACCGGTTCTGAGTGCACTGTTTATCCCGGGTTCATGTTCCATCTATCCGTTCAGGGAAGGGGGAGGTGGTGAAGCAGAAAGTCCGTGCCGGCAAAACCGTTGTGCCACAAAGGTGCCTTGTGCCGCTTTCCTTCTGACCGTACGATCCGCCTCGCTCGGAAGGAGAAACCCGAAACGACGGGTCATTGAGGGATACGGGGAGCAATGCAGACAAATTTCACCGCAGAGCAGCTCAAGGACAGTCACGTTGCAGCGTCGGAGAAGATCCTGCGCAAATGCGTGCACTGCGGTTTCTGTACGGCCACGTGCCCGACCTTCACACTGCTTGGAGATGAGCTCGACAGCCCTCGAGGCCGGATTTACCTGATCAAGGACATGCTGGAAAACGACCGTCCAGCAGACAAAACCATCGTCAAGCATATCGACAGATGCCTGTCCTGCCTTGCCTGCATGACCACCTGTCCGTCCGGCGTGCACTACATGCATCTGGTCGATCACGCACGCATCCACATCGAGAAGACCTACAAGCGACCGTTCGCCGACCGCCTGATGCGCTCGGTCCTTGCGTTTGTCTTGCCCTATCCGAAACGGTTCCGGCTGGCGCTGATCGGCGCCTATTTCGGCCGACCCTTCGCCGGGCTGCTGAAGATGATGGGCGGCCCGCTTGCCCGGATGGGCGCCATGCTGGAACTGACCCCGGCAAAGGCGCCGGGTCGCGGCCAGCTGGAAGGACCGGGGGTCTTTGCGGCCGAAAGCCCCAAACGCAAGGGGCGTGTTGCACTCCTCAGCGGCTGCGCCCAGCCTGTGCTCAACCCAGGCATCAACGATGCGACCATCCGGCTCTTGCGCAGGGCCGGGTACGAGATCGTGATGCCGAAAGGGGAGGTCTGCTGCGGCGCGCTTGTTCATCACATGGGCAAGGAAGAAGCGTCGCTGGAAAACGCCCGTCGCAACGTCGATGTGTGGATGGAGGAAGCCGAGGGCGAAGGGCTGGATGCTGTCCTGATCACGGCATCTGGTTGCGGCACCACAATCAAGGACTACGGCTTCATGCTGAAGGACGATCCGGCCTATGCCGAAAAGGCGGCCCGGGTGTCAGCCCTTGCAAAGGACGTGACCGAGTTCCTGACCGGTGTCGATCTGGGTGAGCCGCTGATGAAGCCCGGCCTGACGGTTGCCTATCACTCCGCCTGTTCCATGCAGCACGGCCAGAAGATCACCCGGCAGCCGAAGGATCTCCTGAAGGCTGCAGGCTTTGCCGTCAAGGACGTTCCCGAAGGCCACCTTTGTTGCGGCTCTGCCGGCACCTACAACATTCTCCAGCCGGAGATCGCGCGCCGCCTGCGAGACCGCAAGGTTGCCAATATCGAAAAGACCCGGCCGGACGTGATCGCAACCGGCAACATCGGTTGCATGACGCAAATCGGTCTTGGCACGGAAATTCCGATCCTGCACACGGCGGAACTGCTCGACTGGGTCTATGGCGGCCCTCAGCCCGACAGCTTGACGCCGGTACTTCAGCAGCGCCAGGCAGCGGAATAGCCGGACAACGTGACAACTTGGCTCGCGGGCTTGTTTGCAGCCCGTCAGCTCTCCCGTGTGCCCAGCTGAACCGGTGTCTTGTCTCCGTCCGGAGGGCCGTCTACAGGCTGTCCGGCCAGCCGCAACGTGCGTTCCAGCAATTCCTCGTAGATGGGTCGACCACCCATGTGGTGTGCCGTCAATGATGCCGTCGTACAGGTGATCAATACCGGCATGATCAGCGAATAGGCGCCGGTCAGTTCCATGACCAGCACCACACCGACAAGTGGTGCGCGTACGGAGGCTGCGAAGAAGCCGCCCATGGCGGCAACGGCACAGGCGCTGCGGAAATCGTCTTCCACCGGCAGGAATTCGGCCGACGCGACACCGAAGGCGAGGCCGGCACAGGTCGCGATGGACAGCATCGGCGCAAAGATGCCGCCGGGAACACCGGACGCGTAGGAAAACAGCACCCCGCCGAAACGCAGGAGCGTCAGCACCAGCAACGTGATCACGCCATAGTTCGACAGAATGAGGTTGTGGACCAGTTCTTCGCCGCCGCCGGTCGCCGCGGGAAGGGCGTTGAGCAGCAGGCCTGTTACCGCACCGATGACAAGCGCCGGGACCCAGCGCAAGCCGGAGGGGATCTTCAGGAAGAGATCCATGACCGTGATCAGCGCCCGGTTGAAGAAAACGCCAAGCGCGCCGAGGAAAACCCCCAGAACCGCCAGCAGCGCGAAGCTCCAGACCGGAACATAGCCGACATCCACCTGCAGGGGCGGGCCGATATGGGTCAGCTGTTCGGTGATGGCCGCACTCAGGATCGATGCGATGATGACGGCCATGTAGGTGCGATAGCCGAAGGGAAACTGTCGGCGGGTTTCCTCGACAATGAACAGGATCGCGGCCAGGGGGGCATTGAACGCGGCGGCCAGTCCCGCGGCTGCGCCGGCCGCCAGCAGACCCTTGTGATCATCGGGCGAAAGGTCCTGCGACCGCGACAGGGCCTCGGCGGTCATCGCACCCATGTGGATGGTGGGGCCTTCCCGGCCGAGCACAAGCCCTGACCCAAGCGCCAGCAGACCGCCGAAAAACTTGGCGAACAGGACGCGCGGCCAATGCAGCGGCCGCTTGTCTTCCATGGCCCCTTCGATTTCCTGGATACCGCTGCCTGCCGCTTCCGGGGCAACTCGCCTGATGAGCAGAAAGGCTCCCGTGACGCAGGCTGCCGAAATGGCCATGGATACGACATAAGGCATGTATCCCGGGCCAAGAGCCAGCCGCAGTGCCGCATAACGGGAGAAAAGGAAATCGAGTCCGGTGTGAAATCCGGTTGCCAGACCGCCAACCAGAATACCGACCAGCGTCGCCTTGAGAAAATAGGCGGCATCCGATCGAACCGAAAAGGAGATGTGGGGGGCTTTCATGCCGCGGTCCTGAAAGAGGCTTTAAGGAGACTGCTCTAGGCCGGCGATTCGACCTGTCGTGACGTCAGACTGCAAAGAAAAGCAGGTGCCGGCAACAAAAACGCGCGGCAGAGCCGCGCGTCTGTGTTCCGTTTGCCGGAAAGCGGAAAACTTCGTCAGATCACGTGCACCGTGGTGCCGACCTTGACCCGTTCGTAGAGATCCATGACGTCTTCGTTGCGCATGCGGATGCAGCCGGAGGAGACCGCGTGGCCGATGGTCCACGGCTGGTTGGAGCCGTGGATGCGGTAAAGGGTGGACCCGAGATACATGGCGCGTGCGCCGAGCGGGTTGTCCGGTCCGCCGGCCATGAAGGTCGGCAGGTCGGGACGACGCTTGCGCATTTCCGCCGGCGGGCGCCAGTCCGGCCACTCCGCCTTGCGGGTGACCTTGTGGGTGCCGGCCCATTCGAAACCGGGCTTGCCGACGCCGACACCATAGCGCCGCGCGGTGCCGTCGCTCTGAACCAGGTAGAGGAAGCGTTCGTTGGTATCGATCACGATCGTACCGGCCTTGTGCGGGCCGTCATAGTTCACGATGGTCGGCAGGAACTGCGGTGCAATCTGCCGCGATTGCGGGGCTCGTGCCTGGCGTTGCGGCTGCTGACGGACCGGCTGCTGGCGGGGTGACCACCAGTTGGCGCGGCGCACTTGCGGCTGTTGCTGCTGGACACGTGGCCGTTGCACACGTTGCTGCTTGAACTGGTAGCGCTGCGCCGTCGAACGCCGCTGGACCTGGGGCTGCAGTTGCAGCATCCAGGGCTCTGTCAGGTTCGGGCTGAGCACGAGCGGCGGTGGCGAGACCTGGCCCGCGGTTGCCGGAGTGCCGGAAAGGCCGGTGGAAAGAACCAGGACACCGGCAAACGCGAGAGCCTTGGGAAACATATTTCGCATCAGGAACATGGCAGTACTCATCAACTTGTCATCGACCACGTTCAGCGGCCTTTTACAGCCGCCGGTTAACGGATTGGCAAGGATGATAAGCAGCTCAGGCTGTTGCAAAGATGAATCCGGTGCACGGAAATCAGGTAATCTTTTCTTATGGTTAGTTGTTGGTTGAGGAACAGGCTTAATAAAATCCTAGGCGCTTCGGTCGTCGCCGGATTAACCTTTGAAGGTGGTTTGAAAAGACAATGCTTTCCGCGATTCCTTGGTTAACGCACGCGCCTTCTGGCATCGCGCGCTACCAGCGGCAGGATCGGCCGGGTCTGCTGCATCGACATGCCCGGTTTGATACGCGGATCGTAAAGCATGTTCAAAATGATCTGGTCGAACACCGTAAAGCGGCTGTGGCGCGAGGAATCGTTAAACACCGAATGGGTGAGTTGCTCGTCGTCGTTCATCGGCCCCAGCCCCTGCAGAAGTTCCTCGACAAGACAACGCTTGAAAAGAAATTCGCCTTCGTCGGAAACGATGACTGCCGCCGAGCGCTTGATGCCCTTGCGGCCGGAAACGACACGTACAAGACACCGGCCAGGAACCCGGGCATGTTCGTTCTTGTAGATGTCCTTTTTCACCACCGGTTCATACTGAGCCCGGTCGACCACATAGATCTCGAAATTCGCCTTGGCCGGATCGTTCGTAACACCGGTCGTCAATCCACCGATGCGGTTGTCGATTTCCTTTATGAAGCGATAGACCGTCTGTGTCCTGTCTCGCGCGGACAGGTTATGGACGTAGAACAGGACCGGGGTGGTGAACTTCTTGACCAGATAGGGACGCCAGCTCCAGCTGCGGTACTCAAGCCCGAATACGGTCTTCTCGAACCCTTCCAGCAGCTCTTCCGTTGAAAAGGAATCGTTTGCGGCCGAAGGGGAACTCAGCGTGACGGAGCCCGTAAGAAAGAGCAGGCAGGTCAATAGGATGCGCATGAAATTCATCTAGGTCAAAGCACCGTTTGCAGCCACATTGGCCTGAGGATCATGCCTGATCATGCGCGCAGCAGTTCGTTGTCAATCTGCGCGAGGATAACCAAAGCGCCGCCGCGAGGAAAGCCAAGAAACCGTTACCAAACACCAAATTATGCCGTAAGGCGCGCCAAGCATTGAAAAAACAATTCTTTAAACTTCCCGCGCTATAAGGGGCGGTATTGCGATTTAAGAAAGCCTGCAGGGGCGGGGAACGGGAGTAGGCATGGCCGCGGTGAAAAGATCCTTTCGAGCGGAAAGCTTGATACGCATGAATTCCGGGGCGAACGAGAACCCCGCCTATGCCGAAGAACGTCGTCACCAGGAAGTCCTGGCAGAGATCGCCAGCCTCAAATCCATGCTGAAAAGTGGACCTGACCAACAGGCACCGCTTGATCCGGAAGCCATGAGCGCAAAGTTCATGGCCGAATTCCGCAAGGAACTGTCCGAGGCCGCCAAGCTGAAGGTTGAACTCGACGCCATTTACGAGGCAATCGCCCAGACAAAGCGCGAGATCGCGACGCTGCATCACACCACCGGTTCCAAGGGCGAGGAGATGACTCGGGTCACCAACGAGCTTGACGCCGTGGTGATCGGAACGGAAGGGGCGACCGAAACGATCCTGGCATCTGCCGAGTTCATCGACGAGACCGCCAACACGCTGTCCGCGCGCCTTGGCAAGGAAGACGCCGAACTGGCGAACGATATCCAGGACAAGGTCATCCAGATCTTCGAAGCCTGTAACTTCCAGGACCTGACCGGCCAGCGCATCACCAAGGTGGTATCGACGCTGCGGTTCGTCGAAGACCGCATCATGCAGATGATGGATATCTGGGGTGGCATCGAAACCTTCAAGGATATCGAAGTCGAACAGCGCGAACTGAAGGAGGGCGACGCTGCCCTTCTCAACGGTCCCGCGCTGGAAAGCGACGTCGATGTGGCGACCCAGGACGATATCGACGCCCTGTTTGCCTGAGAAAAGTCTCTAGCATTTAAAATTCGAAACCCGGCCGGCCTGGCCGGGTTTTTTGTTTTTGAAGCCGGGCTCGCATTTCGGGTTGCTTCAAGGTATCGAGGAGGGTACCAAGATGGGAACAAACAGTGAATATCAAGGTGGCGTATGGCAGAGCAGAAACCGGCGGAAACGGCAAAAACGGAACGCGATCCGGTAACAGGTCTGCTGCTGGGCGAGGACGACAGGAACCGCTGCTGGTGGCATGGCGGTCTGGAGGACTACCAGCGCTATCACGATACGGAGTGGGGCTGGCCGGTTGACGAGGACAGGCGTCTTTTTGAGAAAATCTGCCTGGAAGGATTTCAGTCGGGTCTGTCCTGGCTGACCATCCTGCGCAAGCGCGACGCCTTCCGGGCAGCTTTCGCCAATTTCGAATTTGAACGGGTGGCAGAGTTTACCGAGGCGGATGTCGAACGCTGTCTGCAGGACAGCGGCATTGTCCGTCACCGCCGCAAGATCGAATCCACCATCAACAACGCCCGGCGGGCACTGGAGCTGAGGCAGGAGTTCGGCACGCTTGCCGCATACTTCTGGTCATTCGAGCCGAAACCGGAAAACCGGCCTGAGAAGCTGGACTTCGCCACGGCAAAGACCCTGGGCAAGACGGCCGAAAGCACCGAACTCTCCAAGGATCTCAAGAAACGCGGCTGGAGCTTTGTCGGCCCGACCACCGTATATGCCTTCATGCAATCCATGGGCATGGTCAACGACCACCTGGAAGGCTGCTGCTGCCGGGAAAGCGTTGAAGCCGCACGCACGGCATTCAAGCGTCCTGTGAGGCGCTGAAGGTGACTGGGTCCTGACGAGTTACTCGGCTGGATTCCCTTCCCCCTTGTGGGGAAGGGTTAGGGAAGGGGGTATTCGGCGAAGCCGAAAAACAACGTCCGCAAGCAACCTCCGCAATCATGTCACGCGGCTCGGAAACGCTGCTGTGTGCTTACCCGTTCACCTTCGCCTTCAGCGGCGAAAACAGGCGGTTTTCCTTGGAGAACACATAGTCGAGCGTTTCGACGGTAACCGTTTCCGCGCCTTCTTCGATCAACAGCTGGGCACAGTCGGCAACCGCATCCCTGGGGCACAAGACGCTGACGTGGTGCAGGTCGTCGACTTCGGAAAAACGCTGAAGAGCGCCAACCTTGCTGACAGATCGAAGGGCCTGTGTGCGGTCGGCAACCACGGCCTTGACCAGCTTGACGTTGCGGGCTGCTTCTTCCGCGGCCACGCGGTCGAGGATCGCCCGGGCAGCGCCAAGGGCGGTGGCGGACCAGTCGGCGTTGAGGGAGGCTACCAGATTGGCCTGGCTTTTCAGCATCACACCATCTGAAAGGATTTTCAGGTTGTTGGCCTGCAGCGTCGAGCCGGTCGTGGTGATGTCCACGATAAGTTCCGCGGATCCGGCTGCCGGAGCGCCCTCAGTCGCCCCCGCGCTTTCCACGATGCGGTAGTCGGCAATGCCGTGACCGGCGAAGAACGAGCGCGTGAGATTGACGTATTTGGTCGCAACGCGCAGGCGGCGGCCATGGCGATTGCGGAAATCGGAAGCGACATCGGAAAGATCCGCCATCGTTTCAACGTCGATCCAGGCTTTTGGCACGGCAACCACCACGTCCGCCGGACCAAAGCCAAGCGGCGTGACGATGTGAACGGTGCTTTCCGGGTTGGCGATGTTTTCATGCACCAGATCCAGACCCGTAATCCCGAAATGGACCGTGCCGTCGGAAAGTTCCCGTGCGATTTCGGAAGCCGACAGGAACGCGATCTCGACGTTCGGCAGACCCTTGATGGCGCCGCGATAGTTCCGCGCGCCGCCGGGCTGCACCACCTTCAGTCCTGCGCGGCCGAAGAATTCGTGCGTGTTTTCCTGCAGACGGCCCTTGGAGGGAATGGCGATAATCAGTTTGCTCATGACCTAACACTCGCTGCAATCCGGTCGAGCCACATGGAAAAGCCGATGGCCGGTACGTCGTCTTCGGCCCCAAGAAGGGTCACCAGCTTGTCGTAGCGCCCGCCGCCGACCAGCGGTCCTTCTACTGGTGGACTGACTGCGTGGATCTCGAAGACAAAGCCGGAATAGTAATCAAGACGCCGACCGAACTCGGCTGAGAATGTCAGCCGGGCGGGATCGATGCCCTTGGCTTCAAGGGCCGCAAGGCGCTGTTCGAAGGCGGCGATGGGCGTATCCAGGCCAAGGCCGAAATCGCGGGAGAAATCGCGCAGCATTCCGGCGGCGCTGGCGCCATCCGCCTTCAGGGCCAGATAGGCGGAAAGTGTTTCCGCCGCCTTGTCATGGCCGCGGGCACCGCTGGCAAGGGCGGCCTGTTCCAGGAACCTGTCTGCGATTTCGCTGGGCGTGCGTCCGCCCACGGCGGAAATTCCGGCAATCGACAGAAGATCCTCGACGACCGCATGGGCAGCCTCCGGATCAGCCCCTTCCAGCGCAGACAGGAAACCGAGGCGGACGTCGCGGCTGTCATCGTCGGAGGAGGAGGCTCCGGCCATGCGGGTGATCGCGGCGGTCAGACGGTCGGTCTCGCCAAAGAGATCACGTAGCCGGCGGCGCCAGACGGTCGGCAGGTCAAGCCCTTCCAGCACGGCGGCAAACAGGGTCTCGTCGCCAATTCGGATGACGATGTCCGACAGGCCAAATTCCTCCAGGGCCTTTACGGAAAGCGCAAGCAGGTCCGCATCCGCTTCGGCCGTGTCCGTACGGCCGAGGCTTTCCGCGCCGAGCTGCGGGATTTCGCCCAGGCCGTCCGGTCGCTGGCGGAACACCGGGCCGTTGTAGCAATAGGCGGCCGGAAGCTTGACGGCGTCCTGCGCCAGATGATGACGGCAGACCGGAATGGTGAAGTCGGGGCGCAGGCACAGGTCCAGCCCGTCGGTACCGCTGGTCAGATAGAGCCGGCGTCGGATGTCCTCGCCGGTGAGATCCAGAAAGACGTCCGCCGGTTGCAGGATCGGCGGGCTGACCTCCTCATGGCCCGCGGCCTTGAAGAGGCCAAGAACCGTTTCGATCTTCTCCGGAGCCAGTCCGGTCACCTGTGCCGCCCCACTCATGATCAACCCTCGTTCTGGCGCTGGCGGTCTTCCGCCTGCCCGTCCAGGATGCCGTGCACGGTCGCAAGGAGTTCCGTCTCCTTGACGGTGACCTGCGCCGGACGGCTTTCACGCCAGGTAATGTTGTCGGTTATCTCTTCGGAAAGACGCTTGCCCTCGATCAGGTCCTTGACCTGGATTTCGCCGGCTTCCCGCTCGTCAGAGCCTTGGATGATGGCGATCGGGCAGTTACGCCGGTCGGCATATTTCAGCTGGTTGCCGAACTTCTTCCAGTTGCCCTGGTACATCTCTGCGCGAATACCGGCCTCGCGCAGGTCCTGTACCATCTTCTGGTAGCGTCCGAGCGCGGCAACGTCGCCGTCCATCACGGTGACCAGCACCGGCGCGACAACGTCGGACGTGCCGAGCTTGCCGAGGTTCTTCAGCGCTGTCATCAGGCGGGAAACGCCGATGGAAAAACCCGTCGCGGGCACGTCACGTCCGGTGAAGCGCTTGACCAGCCCGTCATAACGGCCACCACCGCCGACAGACCCGAACTGGACGATTTCGCCCTTCTCGTTGGTCACGTCGAACAGGAGTTCGGCTTCGAACACCGTACCGGTGTAATATTCCAGACCGCGCACGACGGACGGGTCGATCTTGATCCGGTCTTCGCCATATCCACAGGCCGAGAAGATTTCCGCCATGGTGTTGAGCTCGGTGATGCCTTCATTCTCAAGCGTGCCGGTTCCGGAGACGAAGGCAACGATGCTGTCGATGGCAGCCGGGTCGAGTTCCGCACCCTTGGTGAAGTCGCCGCTCTCGTCCTTGCGACCGTTGCCCAGCAGCAGGCGAACGCCTTCAATCCCGAACTTGTCGAGCTTGTCGATCGCTCGCAGAACCGTCAGCCGGCGTTCTTCGTGCTCTTCACCGCCAAGGCCGATGCTTTCCAGCACGCCGTCCAGAACCTTTCGGTTGTTGACGCGGATCACATACTGCCCGCGCGCGATGCCGAGCGCTTCCATCGTGTCGGACATCATCATGCACATTTCGGCATCCGCCTGGACACCGGGTGCGCCGACGGTGTCGGCGTCAAACTGCATGAACTGGCGGAAGCGGCCCGGTCCGGGCTTTTCGTTCCGGAACACCCAGCCGGCACGGTAGGTGCGATAGGGCAGCTGGATCTCGTTGATGTTTTCCGAAACATGGCGGGCCAGCGGTGCGGTCAGGTCGTAGCGCAGGCTCATCCACTGCTCGTCTTCGTCCTGTACGGAAAAAACGCCGGCATTGGGCCGGTCGGTGTCCGGCAGGAACTTGCCGAGGCAATCGGTATATTCAAAGGCAGGGGTTTCGACGGGATCGAAACCGTAACGCTCATAGACAGCGCGGATCTTCGCCAGCATCTCGTCGGTGGCGCGGATGTCCTCGGCAGAGCGGTCAACGAAGCCGCGCGGCAGGCGGGCTTTCAGCTTGTTCGGTTTTTTGGCCATAAAGGTCTTGAATCCTGGCGAGTTCCCGGCCGGACGCGCCCAAGGAAACCTCTCGCATCCGGCTGTCTGATATTGCGGCTGTCGTAGACGAAACAAGGCGCAAGGGCAAGGCGGTGCAACATCCTGCCAGTTCGTTCGATCGAAGCTGGTGGTTCTGGCCGCGAACCAATGAATGTCGTGCGGGACCAGCGACAGGGAAGCAATTCTGCAGTCCGTGCCTTGTTTGCATCACAGTTCGCGGTAAAAGGGCGCTTCAGGAACAGTGGAAGTGCAGCTGCGAAAGACAGGTGAAGCACAATGGGCCGGTAAATCGGCCGAGCAGTGCGGGCATCCATTGTCTTTTCTTGTATTTAATCTCTGCCGGGCTATGGTCCGCGCGGATCGGGTGAAAAGGGCCGTCCCGGTGCTGCAAGGAAGGCACGGGACCGGCGGACAGGGCTCAGTATGGACAGTGCGGTGCGCATGGCGGACGGGAATGCCGGCGAAGTTGGGGCCGAGGCTCTGAAAGGGCCGAAGGCCGCTGAACTCAGTGTCATCCTGCCGAGTTTCAACGAAGCTGCGAACATTCCAATCCTGATCGGCCTCCTGGACGAGGCGCTCGCCGGGATCGCCTGGGAAGCGATCGTCGTTGACGACAATTCGCCCGATGGAACCACCGAGGTTGCCCGCGAGATTGCCCGGACCGATGCGCGCGTCCGGGTCATCCGCCGTATTGGCCGCCGGGGCCTGTCGGGGGCCTGTATTGAGGGCATCCTGGCGTCCTCCGCCCCCTTTGTCGCCGTCATGGATGCGGACCTGCAGCACGACGAGACCATGCTGCCGAAGATGCTGGCCGCCCTGAAGGCAGACGAGACAGACCTGGTCGTCGCCAGCCGCAAGGTCGATGGCGGCACCATTGGCGAAGGCCTGTCGTCCTTTCGCGCCTGGGGCTCCAATCTCGCCAACGGCCTCGCTCAGAAGCTGCTGAACGTCACCCTCAAGGATCCGATGAGCGGGTTCTTCATGATCCGCCGGGACAAGGCTGAAGCTCTCGCACCGAAACTCTCGCCCCAGGGCTTCAAGATCCTGCTCGACCTGGTCTCCAGTGCGGGTGGTACCTTGAAGATCAAGGAACTGCCGTTCACCTTCCGCGAGCGCCAGCACGGCGAAAGCAAGCTGGATACGCTGGTCACGCTCGACTATTTCGGTCTGCTGCTCGCGAAATATTTCGGCAACATCGTTTCGGTCCGTTTCCTGATGTTCGGCCTCGTGGGGGCAAGCGGCCTCTTCGTCCATCTGGCGGCGCTGCGCGTGTTCCTGCTGAGCGACATGGAATTCAACCTCGCCCAGACGGCGGCGTCCTTCGTCGCAATGACTTCGAACTTCTTTCTCAACAACCAGCTGACCTATCGCGACCGCCGCTTGAACGGCATGAGGGCGCTGGTCGGCCTCCTGACCTTCTACGCGGTCTGTTCGGTCGGCGTGCTGGCCAACGTCGGTGTCGCCAACCTGATCTACGCCGATCCATCCTACTGGTGGTTCGCCGGTACGGCGGGGGCGATCATGGGGGCTGTCTGGAACTATGCGGCCAGCTCCGCCCTGACCTGGCGCAAGTCGTAAAGGCCCGTTGTGACCGCTGAAGCTCAGACCGGATCCTTGCCTTTCTACCTGCGGCCCGCAGGCCTGATCCTGATTGTCGGCCTGTTGACGGCATTGAAAATCTTTGCCGCCAGCCACTCGCATTTTGTCGAGGACGAAGCCTATTACCGCCTCTGGGGGCTTTCGCCGGCGCTCAGCTATTACGACCATCCGCCGATGATCGGCTGGTGGATCGGTATCGGTCAGTCACTGTTCGGTGACACGGTCTTCGCAGTTCGCGCCCTTGTCATCGCCTCAGGCGTGATCGGTTCCCTGGCCCTGTGGCGCACAGCCTCCCTTTTGTTCGGACGCACTGCCGCGGCCTGGTCCGTCCTGTTCCTCAACGCCAGCCTGCTGGTGGGCATCGGCGGCATTCTGGCAACGCCCGACGCACCGTCAGTGCTGTTCTGGGGTCTCAGCCTGTGGGCGCTGACAGAACTGTCAACGTCCAGAAACGCCAACTGGTGGTTCGTGGTCGGGCTGATGGCCGGTTGCGGCCTGGTTGCCAAATATTCGGTCCTGTTTCTGGGCGCGGGCATCGTCCTGTGGCTGATCTGGGTGCCGGATGCCCGCCGCTGGTGGCGCTGCTGGCAACTCTGGACCGGTGGACTGATCGCGCTGCTCTGCTTTTCGCCGGTGCTTTACTGGAACCACGTCCACGAATGGGTCAGCTTCTACAAGCAGTTCGGCCGGGCTGGCACCGGCGGGTACACGGCAAGATATATTCCAGAGTTCTTGGGCGCGCTGGTCGGGCTGATGAACCCGCTGATCGCTGTTTTGGCGTTTGCTGGTGCCGCCAGGCTTTTCAAGGGGCTTCGGGCGCGGGAAAACGCGGCCTCTCTCCTGCTCCTGACTGTTTTGCCGTTCCTGCTTTATCTCGGGTATCACTCCTTGCATTCGCGCGTGCAGGCCAATTGGCCGGCACCGCTTTTTCCCGCTTTTGCCATGATGGCTGCGGTCTTTGTCACCAGCCGGCCTGCCAGCCCAGCCCTGTGGCAGCGTCTGGCGCAAGCCGGTGTCGTCCTTGGCCTTGCAGTTGCCGTCGTGGTGCAATTGCACGCAGTCTGGCCGCTGACGGGTACCTTTGCCCGCAAGGACCCGACCTTCCAGTTACGCGGTTGGCCGGAGATCGGACAGGAAGTGAAGGAACTGGCAGAAAGGGAGGGGGCCGGCTTCGTGGCAACGACCAGCTACGGCCTCAATGGCCAGCTCGATTTCCTGATGAAAGACGACCTGCCGGTGTTCCAGCTGACCGAGCGTATCCGCTATGTCATGCAGCCTGCACCTGACATGTCGCTGTTCGACAGGCCGGGGCTCTATGTTGCTGAAAAGCGCCGGAACCGGGAGGGCGACCTGCGGCAGTCCTTTGCCAACGTCGAGGAAGTTGCCGAGCTGACGCGCAAGGTTAAAGATGTGCCTCTGGAAAAGCTTGTCGTCTACAAGGTTGAGGGGCGTATCGGCCCGGTGTTCGAGCCGGTTGACCCAAATTGAACCGGCAGGAGATGTCGGCTCCACCCAACATCCGACTTGATTTGCTTGGCTGAATGACGCAGGGATGTGGCTTAATATTCACATTGTCCGGTCCGCCTGCGGAATTTCATGAAGCGAATTACACTTGGAGCGTTGGACTACGGCCTTGCCTTCGGGGTCGATCGCGCATTGCGTGAACTTGTGGAACGGGGGCGCCTGAGCGCTCTTGGAGCCATGGTTGCCACCGAGCTGTGGCCACGCGAATTCCGTCCGTTGCAGGAAACCGCGGAGAAGGTCGGCAAACGGGCACTCTTCGGGGTGACCTTGGCCTTCAGCGGTGATCGTGTTTCGCCTGTCAGCGCCCGCATGCAGGAAATCTATGGCGACCGGATGTTCACGCGCGAACAACTGCAGCGCCGTGCCTTGCTGCGGCTACTGCCGGACCAGCTTCTGCAGGAGGAAGCCCAGGCTCAGCTTGCCCGTTACAGCGTGTTGATGAAACGTCAGCCGGATTTCGTGGCGGTGCGTGAAGGTCTGTTGGAGCGCACGTCCCTTGCGCGGATCGTTCTGAAGGCGATCGAGCATGCCGATTATCCCGAACCGCCACTGCTGATTTCGCCGGTGCAATCAGGTCTCAAGGCTGTCCGCCTGGCACGGCTTGCCAAGGCGCACGGCCTGAAGCTGCTTCCCAAGGCGGATCCCTTGCCGGAGACCGAGGATCAGGAAGCGCTGCACGCTCTTTTGCATAACCATTTTGACGGCATGAGCGATCTCAGTTTCGTGGCTGCTATTCCCGGCCGTTCGGATGATCGCCTGCGGCGGGACGAACCGCGCCGGAAGATTGCGATACGCGAATGCCAGTTTGAGGTTCTTTCCAGCCAGAGGTTCTTTCAGACGCTGGAGAAGAAGGACGTTTTTCTGAACTGACACCGAACTTTCGCTTAAGGTGCTGGCAGTCAGGCTTTTGTGAGGTTTGTTTCGGACTTGCGAATTCGGATCGGCTGGTGAGTCTAACGAAGTGGTGAAACGAAAAAACGGCCCTGCGGGGTACAGGGCCGTTTTTCGTGGAGGTCCGGAAGAGGGGAGGGGCGGCCCCGCTTCCATGTCCTTAGATATAGGGTTATTTTGCTGGAATGCACGTGATGGGCATCACAAGATGGCGTTTGATCTTGTAATTTCGCGGGCAGCAGCGCTTTTGGCAGGGGTAAGGTGTGGCTGAAATCAAGGATTTTTTAAAAAATAGCTTTTCGCTTGAAGGGCTTGACCCGGAACTGGCTGTCGGCCTGTCGCGCCTTGCAAGGCCGATGAAAATATCGGCTGGCACCATTCTCTTCGAAAATGGCGATCCCGGAAACGGCTGTTACGCGGTTCTGGAGGGCTCGCTCAAGGTATCGCTTCTGTCCGTTGAAGGCGATGAGCAACTGCTTGCAGTGCTCGGCCCTGGCGATCTTGTCGGCGAACTGGCGCTGCTTGATGGCCGTCCGCGGTCGGCAACGGTCATCTCCCTGAAGGAAGCCCAGCTTGCCTTCATCGACAAGGCCGCCTTCCAGCGGTTTGCCGACGAGAACCCGGCCGTCTACCGGCATATGCTGTCGATCGTCGGCAAGCGGCTGCGCCATGCCAATGATGTGCTGGCGGCACGCTCGTTCCTGCCCTTGCCGGGAAGGGTAGCCCAGACTCTCCTGCAGTTGGCGGAAACCTTCGGCAAGCCGCTCGACGATGGCCGGTTGCTGATCCACTACAAACTCAGCCAGGCAGATATCGCCAACATGGCGGGTGCCGCGCGCGAAAACGTCAGCCGTGTCCTCAACGACTGGAAGAGGGCAGGCACCATCAGCCGGATTTCCGGCTACTACTGCCTGGAGCAGATGGACTTCCTGGAAAAGGCTTCGACGCTCTAGGAAAACCAGGATCGAAACGGATGGTCCCCGTCTGCCTCGTTGCAGCCGGGGTTGCCTCAGGCGCTGGTTTCGACCGGCAATGCCATCTGTGTTCCGGCCAGAATGGATGCCAGCGTTTCGGTATTGAGGCTTTCCAGAAAGGCTTCCGAGGCTCGCGCCATTGCGCCTTTCAGGGCACACCGGGGCAGGAAGGCGCAGACTGTGGGCTCGGGCTTCAGGCAGGCGACGACGCCAAGGTCCGGCTCGATCAGCCGCACGACATCCCCCAGGCGGATCATGTCCGGCGTTTTCGCCAGCCGTATCCCGCCGCCACGCCCGCGCGTCGTCTCCAGATAGCCACCCTTGGCGAGATGAGCGACAATTTTCATGACATGTGATTTGGCAAGGCCAAGCTGCCGCGAAAGCTTGTCGACGGTCTGCGGGTCGTCGGATTGGCCGGTCGCCATCAGAATTCTCAAGGCAAAATCGCTGGCCTGACTGAGGCGCATGGCTGGGTCTCTTTAAACATTCATCTTATATGTTGATTTTAGCGGGTTGCTGTGCCATTTAAAAGATGCATCTTAAATGAATGTTATGGAGGCGGCTATGGAAGCCCCTAACTCCAGTACCAACAGATACAAGCTGAAGAGACGCGAAACGCCGGTCCAGGGCGACCGGCTCCGCCGTTACGAGAAGGTCGATGAACAGGCGATCCATGTGATGGTGCATACCTTCTATGGCTGCATTCGCCAGCATCCACGGCTCGGAGGCATCTTCGAGCGCCGTCTGGCTGGCCGGTGGGAAGAGCACCTGCCGAAAATGGAAGCCTTCTGGCAATCCGTCCTGATGAAGAACGGCGCCTACAAGGGCAAGCCCGTGCCGGCTCACCTGAAGCAGAAGGAGCTGGTAAGCACGGATTATGGCGAATGGCTCAGTGTCTTCCGGCCCGTGATCCGTGAATTGTTCGTGCCGGACCTTGCAGACGAGATTGTGGCCATTGCCGAACGCATCGCACAGAGCCTGTGGCTGGCCACCTTCGGAACCCCCGGAGCCAATCCGCCTGCCGAACTGACATCGCAACCCTCTGAATGGAGCGGATCATGCTGGTAACGATTGTCCTGATAGCGGAAGTGCTGGTGTTCGTCTGGTTCACCGTCTTTTCGCTGATGCTTCTGTCCATGTATCTGGATTCGCGCGGCATGCCGCTGCCGAAACTGGATGTCGCCGGCCGCACACTCATCGGCAGTGCGAAACTGGCCTTCATCACCGGCATCGTCGCCCTTTCGGCGATGACAGTCCTTGAAATCCAGGCCTTCAGCTAGAAAGCAACCGAAATGAATACCTCCAACCTTCTGCATCGCGGCCTGCCGATCCTGCTGATCTGGGTCGCTGCCCCCATGCCGTTGTGGATCATGGCAATCCTGATGTTTGTCCTTTGACGGTGGACTTGATCCGCAGTTCCTTCTGAGGCCCTCCGATCAACCACTTCTATTCTTGCAGGTGATGACCTAGTCTTCTTGCGAGAATCAGCGGAGGGGCTCAGGCGTGTACGACGAAAAGCCGACAGGCGATCTGACATTGCGCACCATGGCAATGCCTGCCGATACCAATGCCTCGGGAGATATTTTCGGGGGCTGGGTGTTGTCGCAGATGGACCTGGCAGGCGGTATCGCAGCCGGTCAACGGGCCGAGGGACGTGTCGTGACCATCGCGGTCGACAAGATGAAATTCATCCGGCCTGTGCATGTGGGCGACGTGCTGTGCGTTTATGCCGAAGTCCTTCGTGTCGGCAATTCGTCGATGGAAATCAAGCTTGAATCCTGGGCCCTGCGCCATCGCTACGGCCACCGTGAAAAGGTGACCGAAGCGGTCTTCACCATGGTGGCCGTCGATGACGGCGGCAAGCCGCGCCCGGTCCCCAAGCGAGACTGAGCGTCGCGATCTCATCCGGCTTGGTTCCCCAAAAAAACTCATAACAAACCTCATCCTGGGGAAGCGCGTCAGCGCTGCCTCGAAGGATGGGCGGTATACTGATGAGCAAGCGGCCCATCCTTCCAGAAAGGCCTTCGACCTTCCTCAGGATGAGGCGAGTTGTTGCAGCACGCCTGTATCAAACAAATTGGCAGAGTGCAGACGTTGTGCACCACACGGGGGCACGCCCTGTCAGTGCCTGACGGGTCCGTGCCGGTTGAGAATATCGGCAAAGAGGTCTTCATCGACAGCGCAGGTGCAGCCGTTCGCCCACAGTTGAAGCAGTGTTTTCAAACGCTCGGTGCGGGCGGTCTGGCTCAGCGGCGCCTTGTGCCGCGGTAGGCCACCCAGGATGCGCAGGGATTTGATCCGCGCCAGCACGCAGTCTTCAGCGGCCTGGCACCAGATATCCGTTCCGGCAAGCTTGGAGCTCGCCGCCACATGGTTCTCGATCAGATCTGCCGCACGTCCGGCAAAAGGGTCCTGAGACAAAAAATCCTCCATCGGTTGCCCGAGGAGGACTGGCGCATGCAAATTAACCGCTTAGTTGCCGGAAAGCCTCGGTTGAGGGTCTGACCAGCCGCATCCCTGTTGCGGAAACCACCTTGCCCGGAATGGCAGGTTGGCGAGGGCGCCAGCCCTTCTCTTGATGATGGCGCGCTTATGCCATGTCCAATCCGGCTTGGCAAGTCAGTCAGTGCATGGCACATCTTCCTCAAAGGACTAGCTCGGGAGCTCCACAATTGGACCGATCCATGTTGCATCACAGTCGGCCGTTGGTGCCGATCCTGCTCGCCTTTTGTGCCTGCTTCATCGATGTGGTCTGTATTCTCGGCCTGTTTCACACCTTCACGGCATTCATTACCGGAACGCTTGTCGTCTTGTGCACGGAGGTGTTTCACCAGGGGCAAAACGCGGCCCTGAAGGTCTTCGTGCTCGCGGTATTCTTCGGTTCAACTCTCTTCTGGTTCGTTTCGGTCACTGCGCTGGTGCGCAAAAACAGGATTGCCGTCCGGCATCTGTTCGCGCTCGAAGCTTTGCTGGTGGCGGGCTTCATGTTTGTCGCCGGTCTTGGAGATCCGTCAGCCGGAGGGCCGTTGTCCGCCGTCACTCTGACGGCTGTCGGCTTCTCCACCGTGGCCATGTCGTTGCAGAACGTCATCATGCTGACCCTGCTCAACAGGCATGTTCCCACGACCATCATGACCGGCAATACGCTGAAGCTTGTGCTCGGCATCGCCGACTATTTCACGCATCCCGAAACGCGGCCCGACAGCCGCTCCCGGATCCGTCACCAGGCCTTCGTCCTGATGGCCTTCGCGGCCGGAGGCCTCCTGGCGAGTTTCCTGATGACCGTCATGGGGTTCTGGGCGCTTGCGATACCTGTTGCGCTCCTGATGCTGCTGGCGATAGTCCAGCCGGTGCATGAGCCTCAAGTCGCCTGAAACCGGTGCCAGCTACTCATGCCGAAAATTATGAGCCCAAGCTGGGTGCTTCTTCCCTTTGGTGGTGCCGGTCGTAATCGATGCGGCCGTCGACCAGGTGGATACGCCGGTCCATCCTGTCGGCGAGATCGATATCATGGGTAACGGCGACGACGGTGGTCCTTTCGGTCTTCACAATGGCCTGAAGACTTTCGAACACCTGTTCCGTCGATACACTGTCGAGACTGCCGGTCGGCTCATCAGCAAGGATCAACTGCGGTGAATTGGCAAGTGCCCGGGCGACAGCGACGCGCTGTCGCTGCCCGCCGGACAATTGCTCCGGGCGGCGGTGAAGAAACTCTTCCAGACCCAGCGCCGCCAGAAGCTCCGTCGCATGGTCGAGTTGAGCCTTGGGGCTGCGTTTGCCGAGCCGCTGCATCGGGATCATCACGTTTTCCAGCGCGGTAAATTCCGGCAGCAGGAAATGAAACTGGAAGACGAAGCCGAGTTTTTCCAGGCGAAGATGCGCCATTTCGGCAGATGTCAGCGCATGGGTGGGAAGGCCGTCTATCCGGACCTCGCCGGACGTCGGCCTGTCCAGAAGGCCAAGCAGATACAAAAGCGATGATTTCCCGGAACCGGACGGACCGGTAATCGCAACGAACTCCGCCTCGCCAACCTGAAAGCTGACGTCCTGTACCAGTGTCACCGGCACGATGGCTGGCAAGATGCGGGTGAGGTTGCTCGCTTCCAGCAGAACGTGGCCGGGAGCCGTCTGTTTTTCCGCGGAAGGGGTCATGTCGCCCCTCGGATTATGTCGACAGGATTGAGCCGGGCGGCTTTCCTGGCGGGAATGTAGCCGGCGATCCCGGATGAAAACAGCGCCAACAGGCAGGCTATGATGTAGTGCAGGGCGGAAAAATAGATCGGCAGGTGGGTCATCTCCACGTCCTGGGTGAATTCGAATTTGACAGACGCGAGATAGCTCGACAGTCCGAAGCCGAGCGCTGAACCTGCAATAGCGCCCAGGATGCCGATCACCAGCCCTTCAAGCACGAAGATCTGCTGAATATCGACTTCCGGAAATCCGAGTGACTTCAGGATCGCGATATCACGCGCCTTTTCGTGCACGATCGTCGAGACGATGTTGAAGATGCCGAAGCCGGCTACCACCAGAATGGCCCCGACAACCGTGTACATGATCACGTTGCGCACGAAGAAGGCTTCCATCAGCCCCTCGTTGGCCTCTTCCCAGGAAACCGCCTTGTAGCCGAGCTGCTGCTCGGCCCGTGCGGCAACCGCGTTGGCTTCGGCGATGGAATTGAGGTGGATTGCGATCGAATTGATGACATCCGGTTTTTCCAGGAGGATCTGCACGGCCTTCAGCGGCGCATAGGCAAGCCCCTCGTCGCTGGTGGTGATGCCGCTGTGGAACAGGCCGACGATCTTGAAGCGCTTGGCGACACCGTTTGCGGATGTCAGGGTCACGGTATCGCCAAGGTCCGCCCCCAGCCGTTCCGCGGCCTTGTCGCCGATAACGAGGCCATTTGACGTCGTATCCAGGTCCTCGAAGGAGCCCTGGCGCATATCCTCGCCGATCATGGAGACGGTCAGTTCGCGCTTTGGTTCCACACCGACCAGGGTCATGCCGATGTCCTGTCCGGCATACCGTAGCACCGCCTGTCCGCTCAGGCGCTGCGCCATCGATCCGTTCACCCAGTCGCGTAACGAGGCAAGCGCTTCGGTCGGGTTGCGGATACCGCGAAGGTCTTCCTTTGGTCTGAGACCATGATAGGTGACAGCGTCATAGACTGCACTGGCCGGTTGTTCCGCCGGTGCGCGTTGCTCGTCCAGGATCTCCACATGGGGAATGGCGTCGATCAGTGTTGCGGTAAAATCCCGCTGAGACCCTTCCATGAGGCTCGCCATCGCCACCGAAAATCCGACACCGAGTGCGACGCCAAGCGTCGAGACGATGGTCTGGCGCAAGCGGTTGCGAATGTGGGTGGAGGCGATGCGCAGGAGAAGCATTATGTGCCGTCTCCGGGAACCGGCCTGACCTTCTGTCCTTCTGCCAGATCCGGGTTATAGGGAAAAACGATCCGGTTATCTCCGGTGATCCCCTTCAGCACTTCCGTGGCGCGGGTGCCCTTGATCCCGGTTTCGACCTCCAGCAGAACGATTTTGTTATCCCCATCCAGCGTCAGCAGTTTCGAGCCGTCGAAGGCAGCGGTCGGCAGAAGCAGCGCGTCGTCCTTCTCCGAGGTGACGATATTGATCTCGGCTGTCATGCCGATGCGCAACGGAGTGTCCTCCGGGAGATCGAGATAGACCCGGTAGTTCTTCAGCACCGGATCGCCTTTCGGAGTGATGCTGGCAACTTCCGCTGTCAGTTCCTTGCCTGGAAAGGCATCTGCACGGATCAGGGCCTTGTGACCCTTGGCGACCTTGGGAATATCCTCCTCGTTGACTTCCGCCACCAGTTGAAGGGGAGAAGGCTGACCGATCCAGAAGAGAATTTCACCGGGTTCGGCAACTTCCCCCACCGACCCGTCCGCCCTCAGAACCATGCCGTCCATGGGGGCCACGATGACATAGTCGCGCAGCCGTTCCTTCTGGGCCGCGGTGATGGCGTTGATGCGGATCAGTTCGTTCTGGGCCTTGTCGTAAACCTGCTGGCTGACGACGCGGCGTTCCAGCAGTTGCAGCGCACGTTCCTTGTCGGATTGTGCCAGCTCCTGGCGGGCTTCCAGTTCGGCAAGCGTCGCACGGGCATCGCCGCTGTCCAGTTCCGCCAGCTGGTCGCCTTTCTGTACCTGGTCACCCTCGCAGCCGCACAGCGAGACGATCCGCTCGCGGATGATGCTGGTAACCTTCGCCCATCGGACGGGTTCAACGACTGCGGTGGCATAGACCACTTCGGCCGCCCGCCCGGTCGTCGGCATCACTGTCTGCACTTCCGGCGGTTTCTTGAACCACCAAAGTGAGCCCGCGATGGCTCCCGCGATCAGCAGAACAAATATCAAAAGTTTTAAAAAGCGCATGGCACACCCTTGCCGGATCTGCCGCCACAATAACGTTTCGAGCGAGGAACGCCATGGCCTGGATCAAATGAGGATGCCTGCGCGCAAAGGCTGGCTGGACGTGTGCCTCAAGAGCGCGATCAGGTAGCGCCCTTCGTCGAAGATCAGTAATGCGGCGGCTTTTCGATCTGGTGGCCGGGCAGAACGTTCTCCATCAGTTCCGTGACCTGATCCGTCATGTTGGTGACGAGCCGGTTGAGCCTGTCCAGCTGGCGTCCCTGATCGAAGACGACCGTATTCAGTTCATCAATGGTGTTGAGCGCATGAGCGAGATCGATCTCGAGCTTCTCGATTCGGGCTTCTTTGTCGTCCGCCATGGGTGTCTCCTGCGTCGTCCTGGGGCAATGTGGCTTCTTTCGGCACCCGCCCGATGTCTGTCGAGGCAGGTATATTGCGGCGGCGGCGAAACACCAACTCTCATTGTCGGCGGACTGTGAGTTTGCGCCGGGCGATGCTGCGTTATATCTATGCGTAATCCTGACAGGGGTCGGGACCTGCAATCCCTAAAGAGGGCTCCATGACCGATCTGTCTGACTTCGAGATCTCCCGCAAATGGCCTGCCAAACACGCCGATCGTATTCAGCTCTATTCGCTGCCGACGCCCAACGGCATCAAGGTTTCGGCGATGCTGGAAGAAACGGGTCTGCCATATGAGCCGCATGTGGTCGATTTCGGCAGCAATGACCAGGTGAGCCCGGAATTCCTGTCGCTCAATCCCAACAACAAGATCCCGGCAATCATCGATCCGCACGGCCCAGGCGGCGAGCCGCTGCCCTTGTGGGAATCCGGCGCGATCCTGATTTATCTGGCGGAAAAGTCGGGCAAGTTCCTGCCGCAGGAGCCGGCAAGGCGCGCCGAAACGCTGCAGTGGCTGATGTGGCAGATGGGTGGCTTTGGCCCGATGGCGGGTCAGTTGGGCTTCTTCCACAAGTTCGCGGGCCGGGACTATGAAGACCGTCGGCCTTTCGAGCGATACCGGGACGAGACGAAACGCCTGCTTGGCGTTCTGGATCGGCAGCTGGATGGGCGCGATTTCATCATGGGGAGCGACTATACCATCGCAGACATGGCCTGCTGGCCCTGGGCGCGAAATCTCAACGGCTTCTACGAGGCCGGCGAGGTGACCGACTTCGCGTCCCACACCAATGTGGTTCGCTGGGTCGACACCTGCATGAGCCGTCCGGCAAGCCAGAAGGCGGTCAACATTCCCTCGCGCGACTAACGTGAAACGGTGTCGATCAGGCCAGGAAGACGACCGAAGTCAGCAATGCCAGTAGCAGGATGATCACCGCTGCGACCCGCCAGATGGTGCCATATCTGGAAACCGGGGGAACCTGGGATTCCAGTTCCTGATCGGTCTGGGCATCCTGGGCGATCGTCCTGTTGAGTTGATCGGCATTCTCATACTGGTCTGACGCAGTCTGTCGCATACTCTGTGCCATCGGTCTCTCCATGGTTCAATTCTAGGAAGAAAACCGTCAGAGGCGGCTAAGGTTCCGAAAACCGTGTGAAACGGTCACGCATGAAGAACGGATGCTGACCGGACTACTGCGCTTCAGCCTCTTTCAGTGGTGGGCCGCTGAACTCCGTTTCGATCACGAACTCAACATCATCCCCCACCCCGAGGTTGGAGCCTTCTGGCGGAAGTCCGTAGGACATGCCGAAATCGGACCTTCTCAGCGTACCTGTTGCGGAAAATCCGATCCGAGCCTGTGGGTCGTAAACCGCCAGGCCCGGATAACCGCCGTTGAAACGCACGTCGAGCTCAACTGGTCGCGTTTCTCCCCTGAATGACAGGTCGCCTGTCACGACGGCAGTTTCAGCGCCGGTCAGTTCAATGCTGGTCGAGCGATAGGTGATCTTCGGGTGATCTCCTGCATTCAGCCAGTCCGGGCCAAGCAGCATGTCGCGAAAGCCATCGGGTGGCGTTGCGGTCAGATGCAGGGATGCGACGTTTATGTCGACGCTCAAGCTGGCGTTAGCCGGATCAGCGGGATCGAGTTCCAGCGCGGCGTCAAAGTCAGCAAAGGACGCGCTGTAGTACGAAAAGCCGAGGTGATTTGCCCGGAATATGAGCGTCGAATGGAATTTGTCGATCTTGTAACTGCCTGCCGGTAGAGCCGTCGCGGCGTCACCTGCATTTGCAGCAAGTGATGGCAACAGCACCGCTGCGACACCGCAAAGTACAGACAGAAAACGAAGTCCCGGGGACAGTGGCATAGTGGTTCCTCTATTGACCGGAAGTTGGAAACAGCGGTGTGTTCAGGCCGATTTCAGGTGCAGCCGTGGCTGATTTGCCTGTGGCCATAGCCAGTGGTCTTGCCGATCGGCCACCAGGCAATCAAAAGATACCGACCAGTTGGTATGTTGTCAATCTTGCGGCCCTGATCTGTCGCCGGGCGAGGCGGGTGTTGGGCTTTGGCATCTAACAAAGCCTTGACCAGGTGGGAGCAGCATCAAGGCTGGTAAAATCTCCCGCGGCGATGGTTTGACCCAGTGTATTGATCGCACTGAGAGCCGCGCGGGTAAATGATCCGCCAAGACTGATCCGCCGAACGCCAGCGTCTGCGAGTTGGTCGAAGGACAGGCCCGATGCACCTTGCCCGATGACATGGTTGACCGGAACAGGTACCGACGCGCAGACCGTCCGTATGGCTTCAAGATCAGGTAGGCCCGGGGCGTAGACGACGTCTGCCCCTGCTTCGGCAAAAGCGGACAGACGGCGAAGAACCTCATCGAGGTCATAGGCTCCCTTGCCGAGACCATCGGCGCGAGCCGTCAGGACGATCCCGGATTTCCGGGCCTCCAAGACAGCGGCGTCAACGCGCTCGAGAGCTTCGGAATATGGTCTTATACGACCAGGGTTGGACGTGTCGCGATCTTCTATCGAGATGCCGGCAAGCCCGGCTTTCGCGGCACGTGCGACCGTCTCCGCGACACCTTCCGGTGTGTCTGCAAAACAGTCTTCGCCGTCCAGCGTTACGGGAAGGCCAGTCGTACGGGACAATGCCGATGCGTGGTCGATCGCTTCCTGCCTGGAAATTTGCCGGGAACTATCGCGCCGGCCTGTCGTGAAGGCATATCCCGACGACGTGGTGGCCAGAGCCTTGAAGCCGCAGTGCGCCAACAGCCTGGCGGATACGGCATCCCACGGATTGGGCACGATAAAGCACCCGGTCTCGTGCAGTTCTCGAAAGACATTGGCTGGGCTGGACATTTGAAGGATGCGCGAAGAGCAGGGTTATCTTGGACCGATATGAAAACACAGAGGTAGCAAGAAGGGCAAGTGCGCCGCTTGGTTGAGCTGCTGTTCAGTTTTCTGAAAACCACTGCCGCCTCCCGTGCCGCAAGGTGGCACAAGCGCGAGATGATGGGTGGCCAAGAAAAAGGGCGGTCCGAAGACCGCCCTTTCTGTAAAGCTTGTGAGCTTTGGGCTTCTTAGAAGCCCATGCCGCCCATGCCGCCCATGTCGCCGCCCGGCATTGCCGGAGCGTCTTTCTTCGGCAGTTCAGCAACCATGGCTTCGGTGGTGATCAGCAGACCAGCGACGGAAGCTGCGTCCTGCAGAGCAGTACGGACAACCTTGGTCGGGTCGATGATGCCAGCTTCGATCATGTTGACGAACTGTTCGGTCTGAGCGTTGAAGCCGAAGGACGGATCGTCGTTTTCCTGGATCTTGCCAACAACGATGGAGCCTTCGACACCAGCGTTTTCAGCGATCTGACGGATCGGAGCTTCCAGAGCGCGCAGGACGATCTTGATACCAGCTGCGATGTCGGCGTTGTCGGAGGCCAGGCCTTCGACTGCCTTCTTGGCGCGCAGCAGAGCGGTACCGCCACCCGGGACGATGCCTTCTTCAACGGCAGCGCGGGTTGCGTTCAGAGCGTCGTCGACGCGGTCTTTTTTCTCTTTCACTTCGATTTCGGTCGCACCGCCAACGCGGATAACGGCAACGCCGCCTGCGAGCTTTGCAAGACGCTCCTGGAGCTTCTCACGGTCGTAATCGGAAGTGGTTTCTTCGATCTGAGCCTTGATCTGGGAAACGCGGCCGTTGATGTCGTCCTTGGAGCCAGCACCGTCAACGATGGTGGTGTTTTCCTTGGTGATGGACACCTTCTCGGCGGTGCCGAGCATGTCGAGGGTCACGTTTTCCAGCTTGATGCCGAGATCTTCGGAGATAACGGTGCCGCCGGTCAGGATCGCGATGTCTTCCAGCATGGCCTTGCGGCGGTCGCCGAAGCCCGGAGCCTTGACAGCAGCAATCTTCAGGCCGCCACGCAGCTTGTTGACGACGAGGGTGGCAAGTGCTTCGCCTTCAACGTCTTCAGCAATGATCAGCAGCGGACGGGAAGACTGAACAACAGCTTCCAGGATCGGCAGCATGGCCTGCAGGTTGGAAAGCTTCTTCTCGTGCAGCAGGATGTACGGCTTTTCCAGGTCAGCCATCATCTTGTCAGCGTTGGTGACGAAGTAAGGAGACAGGTAGCCGCGGTCGAACTGCATGCCTTCAACGACTTCGAGTTCGGTTTCGAGGGACTTTGCTTCCTCGACGGTGATCACGCCTTCGTTGCCGACTTTCTGCATGGCTTCGGCAATGTCCTTGCCGACCTGCTCGTCGCCGTTAGCGGAGATCGTGCCGACCTGTGCAACTTCACCAGAGGTGGTGATGGTCTTGGAAGCAGCGGTCAGAGCCTTGACGGCTTCAGCAGCAGCAAGATCAACGCCGCGCTTCAGGTCCATCGGGTTCATGCCGGCTGCAACAGCCTTGGCGCCTTCCTTGACGATGGCCTGAGCCAGAACGGTCGCGGTGGTGGTGCCGTCGCCAGCGATGTCGTTGGTCTTGGAAGCCACTTCGCGCACCATCTGGGCGCCCATGTTTTCGAACTTGTCTTCCAGTTCGATTTCCTTGGCAACAGACACACCGTCCTTGGTGATGCGCGGTGCGCCGAAAGCCTTGTCGAGAACGACGTTACGGCCTTTCGGGCCGAGGGTCACCTTGACGGCGTTTGCGAGGGTGTCGACACCACGCAGCATGCGCTCACGTGCGTCGGAGGAGAATTTTACTTCTTTAGCAGACATGTGATCGTCTCACTCTTTTGGAACAGGTTGAAATCAGAAGCGGTTCGCGGCTGGTTACGCGATCACGCCCATGATGTCGGATTCCTTCATGATCAGGAGGTCTTCACCGTCGATCTTGACTTCGGTGCCGGACCACTTGCCGAACAGAACGCGGTCACCAGCCTTGACGTCGAGCGGAACGATCTCGCCGTTGTCCTTGCGGGCGCCGGTGCCGATGGCGATGATTTCGCCTTCCTGCGGCTTTTCCTTAGCGGTGTCCGGAATGATGATGCCGCCAGCAGTCTTTGCTTCAGAATCTACGCGGCGAACGACGACACGGTCGTGCAGTGGACGAAATGCCATAACACTGTTTCCTCTCATGAGCGCGCCCCACGCAATAGGCAGCGCGCGAGACATGAACATTGGGTTGCGTTGCACGGAAGGAAATTGCCTCCCGTCACCAATTAGCACTCCTTAACAGCGAGTGCTAACAGCGCCATGGATTTATGTAGCTGTGCTCAGCTTGTCAATGCTTTGTGACGAGAATTTAATCGCAATCGGTCGCGTTGCGCCTATGGGGTAGTCAACAGACCGGGGAGGCGGAATTATGGCGTCGCTGCTACTGCGTCAGCGAGCCCGGCTCAATTCGCGCCGGAAACGCTGAAAGGCAGTGTAAAGGCGCTCGTTTTGCCGCCGATCTCGTCGGTGAAGCTCGTTTCCAGCTGGTAGTCGCCGGCCGGCAGGCCGCTGAACTGAAACGTGAGGGCCGCGGAAAGCTCACGCTGCTTGGACCGGCCGCTGCCGGAAAAGGTCGCGAAGTTCTCCTGTTCGGCCAGAACCTGGCCGGATTTGGTCAGCAGTCTGTAGTCCGCGGTCAGCTCATAGGCATAACCGCCTTCGGTTTCCTGAAAGTCGTAACCGACCGGTTCCGCGTAGACAGACAGCGCTTCACCATCGGCGAACGTCGCATCAGCGCGCGGCGTGTACTCGCCATATCCGGTGCTCGGGCTGGAAGCGAAGGTTGCGGCCGTGAACGAAAGACCGGCAGCCGCCCATGCCTGGTCATATGCGGCAAGTGCGTTCTGGAAAGCTTCTGGAGGGCTGGCGGGGGATTGGGCCTGCGCGGACAGCTGTCCAGCAGACAGTCCGGTTGCAATCAGAACAGCAGACAGCGTCTGCCGAAAAGCACATTTTCCCACCAGCATCATCTATATCCCCGCACGCCTTTAAATCTTGTCGTTTTCAGCGATTTTGCCGATATAAACCGACTTGTCCGATTAAACAAGGCAATGTGTGCGGCGCGGTAAACGCCGGATTTAGCTGTACTCTACTCGTTATCCGCGAAAGTAGAAAACCCGATTGCGGTTAACGTGTCTCCGGTCCGGGCATTTACATGCTGCGGGCTGTCCAGGACTGGCGCTTTCGGTAGATAGTGGAAGGGCTGATCTCAAGAGCTGCTGCCGCCATGGCGATGTTGCCGTCAAAGGCATCAAGAGCGTCTTCGATGATGCGCCGCTCCTGGGCCCAAAGCGGCTCGATGGTTCCGAACGGTCGGCTTGGCGGTGCCACGCGCGATCGCTCGCGGGACAGGTCGATCAAGGTGCCCGGCCGGCTGCTCTGGTCACGAATGATCAGCGGCAGCATGTCGTATGTGACAGCGGCACCGTCATTCATGACAACGATCTGCCGGATGGTGTTCTCAAGCTGGCGGACGTTGCCCGGCCAGGGATAGGAAATGATCCGCGCTTCCGCGTCCGCATCAAATCCTCTGAACCCGCGCCGTTCTTCCGCCGAATAGCGTTCAAGGAAGGTTTCGGCGAGCGGCAGGATATCGTCGCGGCGCTCTCTGAGAGGCGGCATGTGGATCGGCAGCACGTGCAGCCGGTAGTAAAGGTCTTCGCGGAAGCGGCCGGCGGATATTTCCTGAACCGGGTTCCGGTTTGTGGCGCAGATGATGCGCGCGTCCACCTTGCGGGTATGTGTGTCGCCGAGGCGCTGGAACGTCCCTGTCTGCAGGAAGCGCAACAGCTTGCTCTGCAGGAGAAGGTCCATCTCGCCGATCTCGTCCAGGAACAGCGTGCCGCCATCGGCCTGTTCGGCCGCGCCCGCACGGTTGTCTGCAGCTCCGGTAAAGGCGCCGCGCACATATCCGAAGATCTCGCTTTCAATGAGGTCTCGCGGAATGGCAGCGCAGTTCAAGGTGACGAAACGGTTGGACCGGCGCTCGGATAATTCGTGAACCGCAGCAGCGCACAGTTCCTTGCCCGTTCCGGACTCTCCGGTAATGAAGACCGGAGCCTGCGACGGCGCCATGCGACCGATCTGGTCGTGGATGTCGCGCATCTGGGCGGAGGTGCCCACCAGGCGGTTCGTTCCGGAGCTTTCGGTCCTGATGTGTGCCGCGCGAAGCGGAGGTGCTGAAAGCTCCGGCATTGAAACGACAGGCTGGACACTCTGCGGTGCTGCGGGAGCAACCGGTTGAACGGGCCTTCTTTGTTTCAGCTGGAAGGAAATCTTGGACGCAAGCGCATCGAGCGAGAAGGGCTTGGTCAGGAAATCATGGGCTCCGGCGCGCATCGCGCTGACGGCCCGCGAGACAGACCCCTTGGCCGAAACCGCGATGATGACTGCCTTGGGACAGCGGACCGCATAGGCTTCCAGGGCTTCGTCGCCACCGATGGTTTCCAGATCAATGATCAGAATGTCGGTGGTCTTGTCTGCAAGGTCCTGCAGGCAGGACGAGGATTCCGTGTACAGGATGGGGTCCGTACAGGCATGAGACAGCTTGGCGCAGACCGCAGAGGTGCGGGCAGCCTCGGAGGCCGTTGCGTCAAGTACGCGTACTATAACAGGCAGCTCTTTGCCCTCATTACTCCCCATTGCTGGGTAACTCCCATCGCTGGATACGGGTCATTCGAATATCGAAAGATTCGTCAATTTGATAATTCTCCGAACAGGGTAAACAAAGCGTTGTCAGATGACGCAAATTGCAGGCGATCTTCGCTTTCGGCACAGAAAAGGGCCGAAGTGAGCAAAATATTCCAGCTCAGGCGGGGTGTGGTGGATATGCCGAAGACCGGTCAGACCTGAGAAATCAAAGGCCGGCCGACAGGTATCCTGCCAGGAAACTGGCAAGGCAGAGGGCGAACACCAGCCAAAGGTCAACAGGATGTACCAATGCGCGTTGCAGCTTTCGGAAGACTTCCGGAAGGCCGGTTCCACCCGGTGCGTTGGTTCCGGTGCGCAAGGCGTGCGCGGGCGGCCGGAAGGCATCATGCTCGTCCACGGTTCCCGACACCCCACCTGTTTCAAGGTGTGGAAGAGCCTTCGTTCCCGGCGCGAAATGTTTACCGGCCGAGTCCCCGTCTGGTGCATCTTTGGCGGCAAGGTCTGCTGCACAATCCGGAAACGACCCGGCGTGCGCCGGTTGAAACTCCGGCGCGTAGCTGCCTTTGGGAATGGTGATGCGCACCGGGTCGTTTGCACCGGACCCGGCATAGTACTTCTCTAACCTGCGCCGCAGCCGGGCGGCCTCGACACGTACGATAGGGTCCGTCACCGGATTGAAGTCTTCCGGCCGCCCGAGCGCTTCAACCGCGATCGTATAGCCTTTGATCTTTTCCTGTTGTCTGTTCAACGTGGCATGCACGACAAACCCCAGGAAGGCACGCAGTTGGGGCGCGGACTGGAATTCGGAGCTTTTCAGGGTGTTGATGAGCGCGGCCTTGATCTGCTCCTCGCAGGGAAGCTGCTCCTGCACTGTGTTCGGGGCCGTCGCTTCACCTGACTTGAGAGAAGTTGAGGCCTCGGGTGCGGGGCGGTCCTTGGCAGGCTGGTCTATCTTCGCATCCGGCGCATTGTCGCGCGGTGCCCGATATGTCGTTTGTTCGGCTGCATGCATATCAGCCCCCTGCTAGACCTGTTGACTGATCCGCCGTGAAGTAGCTTCCCTTACGTAAATTTAGACGAAGTACTACCGAATGCAACGGTCAAAAAGTCATGGGGACGTCATTGCCCGGTGCGTCCAGCGGGTGAGTGGGAGACTTGTGGTTGTGAGCTGTTTGAGACACTGTGAACGCTGCGTGAGGAGCGAAAAACGCCGAAATACCGTGACGCATCAACCATAGTCGGGGACAAGTCACGGATTCCATACCGCAAGGCGGTTGTAGATTCGGCCACGCATGGTTCTTAAGGCATGATTAACCAGTAACTTTTGATTCGCGTTGGAACTTTCGAATACCATGGGGCGGACAGGGACCATATTCGTAGCAATTTGCATGGCCGTGATCGCGCTGTCGTCTGCGACAGTTCTGGTCTTCCAGTTCGGACGGCCGTTCGGCGAAGCTGTTTCCCTGTCGCTTGCGCTCATGTGCACCATGATCCTGATCCACCTGCTGATCGGTCGTGCACGCGACCGCGGCGCGGTGAGTGAGGCGGTCGACCGTCTTGAAGAGCGCATGGCGGATCTGGACGAGGATGTCGGCAATCTCGAAGGCAGGCTCACGGGCATGGAACACACCATGCCGCGCCGTACCCGCGCTGAAATCGACCCTCTGTTTGCTGAAGTTGAAGTACTGGGCACCTTGGTCAAGCAGATGGCCGAGGCCATGTCCGACCTTGAAGCGAGGGTCGAGGACCAGCAGGCCATCGCACCGCCGCCGCAGATGCCAAGCTTGCCACGTTATCAGCAGCCGCAGGAGACCTACCAGGAAGAACGCCGGTCCACCTATCAGGCGCCGCAGAACTGGCCTCCGGTTCAGCAGCCTGCGCAGGCCCCGCAGCGCCAGCAGCACGCCCCGGCGTCCTTTTCTCATGAAGCGGACAACGGCATGCAGGAGCCCTATGCGCCAGCGGCTGCACCGCGCCGGGACATGAACGATTTCGATCGACGCTATGGTGTGCACGCACCGCGTCTCGAGGATAAGCTGGGTCATGTTCCGGTCAAGGAACAGCCGAACCACCAGCAGCAGGATTACGCATTCGAACTGCCGAATGAACCCGACCAGCGCCTTGCCGCACGTACCGCGATGCCGGCCGAAAAGCCGAAGCCGAACATGGCCATGCGTGAACTGATCACGTCGGCACTCAATGCCAACAGGGTGGAGCTCCACCTGCAGCCGATCGTGACACTGCCGCAGCGCCAGGTGAAGTACTATGAAGCCTTCACCCGCCTGCGTGATAACGGCGGCAACCTGATCGAAGCATCGGCCTTCATTCCGGAAGCGGTTCTCTCGGGCCAGATAGCCCGGATCGACAATCTGCTGCTGTTCCGCTCCATCCAGGTCGTGCGCCGCCTGACCTCGCGCAATCGCAATGCCATCCTGTTCTGCAATATCTCGTCGCAGTCGCTGGTTGACGAAACTTTCTTCCCCGGCTTCCTGGAATTCGTGAAGGCGAACCAGGATCTGGCCGATGTACTTGTGTTCGAATTCTCCCAGGACGATGTCGCCCAGATGGGCGGGATGGAGCTGGAAAGTCTGAGTTCGCTGTTCGAAGCCGGGTTCCGCTTCTCCGTCGACCAGATCGCGGACATGAAGATGGACTTCAACTCCCTGGCGGGCCGGGGTTTCAAATACGGCAAGCTGCACGCCGACTATCTCATCGGGCGCCGCGAAGCCAAACACGGCCACATCCATCCGTCCGATTTCGGCGACCTGCTTCATCGCTATGGCATGCAGCTGATCACTGATCATGTGGAAACGGAATCCCAGGTGCTGGAGTTGCTCGACTACGACGTCAAGCTTGCTCAAGGCAACCTGTTCTCGCCGCCGCGCCCGGTGCGTGCGGAAGTGCTGCAGGGCGCACCTGCACCCGGCCCGAGACGCTCCGCCGCCGGTTGATCCGCGCAAGGCGCTTCCGCGTTCCCGAAACGATAATCTGCTTCGACATTTCAGCTGCTCCTAACCGACGGAGCAGCCCATGACAGTGGTCTGCCGCCATATGGCAAAAGCTGGCGGCTTGAGGGCTTTTTCCGCTCGGCCTTTTTTAAAGTGCCGACCTGGAGCCCCCTGTGTCACCCCGGACAAGCGGATCGCGATGCGTATCTCGAATGCACGTTTTCTGCCTTGAAGGCTGTTCCCAGGTTCGAGCAGTGATGGTCGCACTTCAGTCTGGCAGGCAAAATCAAAAACGCCCCGGTTTGAGCCGGGGCGTTTGTCATTGAGGCAGTGTCGTTGGTGGTTTGGGGCTACCCCTGCTTCGGGCCTACGGTCACCACTGTCGGAGCCTTGTCGGCCAGCAGGCGTTTGGCCACCCGTTTGACGTCGTCCAGTGAAATAGCCTCGATCTCGCTGTTGCGGCGGTCGAAATAATCGATCCCCAGTTCTGCATTCTGCAGAGCGACCAACTGCCGGGCAATCTTGCCGGAACTGTCGAAGCGCAGAGGGTAAGAGCCGGTCAGATACTGTTTGGCAGACTGTAATTCGTCTTCGCTCGGTCCGGTTTCGGCCATGCGACTGATCTGTTCCAACATGATCTTCACAGTCTCGTCCGCCCGGTCCGCCTTGGTCGCGGCATTGGCGATCAGAAGACCCGTGTGTGCGTAAGGAGAAAGAGATGTGCCGGCGCCGTAGGAAAGCCCGCGCTTTTCCCGCACTTCTTCATACATCCAGGAGGTGAAGGTGCCGCCACCCAGAATGTGGTTCATCACAAAGGCGGCCTGATAGTCCGGATCGTCACGTGTCAGTCCGGGAAGACCGAGCAGGATCGTGGTTTGCGGTACCGCCAGCTGCTGGTTTACTCCGGTTCCGAACTCCGGTTCGAAATCGGCAATCTGCACCAGCTGTCCTTCCTCCTGCAGAGGGGCAAAGACCTTGTCGAGAATTCCGGCGAGGGTTTCAGCATCGACCGCACCGACGACACCGATGATCAGCCCCTTGCGGGCGAGAAGCTTGCCCTTCTGGTTTGCAAGGTCATCCGCGTTCAGGCCGGCCAGTGTTTCGGCGGTGCCAAGCGTTGGCCGGGCGTAGGGGTGATCACCGAACATAGCTTCGGCAAGGGCTCTTCCGGCAATCGCATCCGGATCGCTTTCGTTGCGTCTCGCCCTTTGCGACAGCTGGGCCTTCATCCGCTCCACCGGGGCTTCGTCGAAGCGCGGCTCGTTCACGGCGAGGGCCAGAAGGTCACTGGCGTCGTCAAGGGTTGGCGTCAGGGTCCGCAAGCTGCCGTAGAACCGGTCCTTGCCGGTGCTGAAGTTGATGCTGATGGCAAGTTCTTCCAGCTTGGCCTGGAAGGTTTCGGAATCCATTTCACCCGCGCCTTCGTCCAGCGTTGCGGCGAGCAGTCGCGTCAGGCCTTCCTTTCCGACAGGGTCCTGCGCGGAGCCGCCGTCGAAGGAAAAATCGAGCGCAACGATAGGCACGGTATGGTCTTCTACCAGCCAGGCTGTGATGCCTTTGGGGCTGGTGACTTCCTGGATCTCGACGGCCTGCGCCAGCCTCATCAGGCCAAGCAGGGCGACAAGCGACAAAGCGAGGGCGGAGACCGGACCGCGCAGGGAGAAGAGGGTGTGTGCCATGATCAGGACTTGTCCTTCGTCTGGGGCGCATCGGATTGGGCGGCATCGGGCACGACGGGCGGTTCCATGCGCAACTCTCCGACCACGGGGAGGCCGGCGAGATAGGTGCGGGCCGCATCCAGGACATCTTCAGGGGTGACAGCCTGCACCTGCGAAGGCCAGGTCTGGACGTTTTCGATCGTTTGCCCAGTGGTCAGGGCACCGCCGAAAAGGCGTGCCAGGCCGGATTGGCTGTCCTGGGCGTAGATCGCGCTGGCGACCATGCTGTTTCGGGCGCGTTCGACTTCTTCTTCCGTGACGCCGGTCTCGAGCAGTTTCTGAAGTTCGGTCGCTATCAGCCGTTCCATGTCTTCCAGCGTGTAACCGGGGCGCGGCACGGCGTAGAGACCGAAGCGGCCGTTATCAAGGGCGCTGCCCTGATAATAGGCGCCGGCGCTGAGGGCGACTTCCTGGTCGAGAACCAGTGCCTTGTGCAGGCGGCTGGAGGGCCCTTCGCCCAGAATATACGATAGAATGTCCAGCGCTTCGGGCGTGCGGCCTTCCCCGGTGGTCTGGCTCGGCACGATCCATATTTGCGACAGGGACTCCTGGCGCACCCGCGGATCGGAAACGGCAATGCGTCTTTCACCCGCAAGCGGCGGTTCGGCCGGCCGGAGGCGTTCTCCAGGCTCTGCGCGCCGGGCAACCTTGCCGTAGGTTTCCTGCGCAAGCTTGCGAACCGCATCAACGTCCACATCTCCGGCAATTACCACCACCGCGTTGTTGGGCGTGTAGAACCGGTCGTAGAAGGCAATCGCTGCTTCCTTGTTGAGCGCTTCGATTTCGCTCTGCCAGCCGATGACGGGTGAGCCGTAGGGGTGGTTGACGAAGGTGATGGAATTCAGCGCCTCCTGCAGCCGGGAACCGGGTTCACTGTCGACCCGCATGCGCCGCTCTTCCAGAACCACGTCCCGTTCTGGCGTCACGACTTCGTCGCTCAGAACCAGGTTCTCCATCCGGTCGGCTTCCAGCTTCATCATGAGCGGCAGATGCTGCTTGGCGACTTTCTGGAAATAGGCAGTGTAGTCGGTGCTGGTGAAGGCGTTCTCCTGGCCACCACGATCGGCAACCATCTTGGAGAATTCTCCGTTGGGATGGTCGTGAGTACCCTTGAACATCAAATGTTCGAGAAAATGCGCAACACCAGACTGACCTTCCGGTTCATCGGCGGAACCGACCTTGTACCAGATCATGTGGGTGACAACCGGTGCCCGGCGGTCCGGGATGACCACTACCTGCAAACCGTTATCCAGCGTGAAGCTTTCAAGGTTCGGCGCAATCATCAGGTTTCCTGCCGTTGCCGGCGCGGAAAAGGCACTTCCCGGCACAAGGGCCATGCCGCCGCCCAGCAGGAGCGCAGGCATCAGCACAAGGCCGATGGAGCGCTTCAACCGCCGCACGGGGGATGTCTTGTCGTGCTTCGAGGACGATGGGTTCACGTGCAACTCCCGTTCTTTGTCGTTCGAACAGCATGCGCTTCAACCAGTTGCGGGAAAAGCGCAAAGCCGGGCAATTTCATGGTGGCCAACAAAAAAGACCTCCGGACCTATCCTCCATATAGGAGGTGCGGTCCGGAGGTCCCGTTACAATTTTGTCATCTGTCTTTCGGACCCTGAAGCCCGGTCACTGAAGAGATCAGTTACAGAAGTTCTGGTCGCCTTCCAGGCAGCGCGGATCGAGCGGCTTGGAGTCGTACTCGTCGTAATTCGTCGGCTTGCGCTTTTTCTTCACCACTTCCGGCATCGGTGCATCCGGAGAAGGCGTGCTGTAGCCGGTGGGCGGATCGGTCAGGTAGCGGCGTGCGGACAGGCCGTTCTGCTCGATACCTGCCTGCTGGGACCGCAACTGCTGCAGGCGCTCCCATTCGGCCCGCTGCTCTTCGCGGGTCAGCTTGCCGCCTTCGGTGATCTCGTTGAAGCGGCGCTCTGCGTCGAGATCGCGGTTCTGACCGGTAACACCGGTAATCTTGAAGCCGCGCATCTGTTCCGGGGTCAGCGCTTCGCTGTTCATGCTGCCGGTCTTGCCGGAGCTGGCATAAAGTTGCTTCAGCTCGGTCAGCTGTTCGTTTTCACGCTGCTTCGGCCAGTTCTGATCGTTTACACCGGCAACATTGGTTTCCGGTTCGGGAAGGTTCGTCGGCTCTGCGGGCATGGCCAGCGGTCCGCGAGGTTTGTACTCGATCTGCTTTTCATTCGGATCGACGGCGCCAAGGCCTTTCATCACGGTGTCGACAAGGGCGACATCCGGTGCCTGGCTCGTGCCATCCGCTGCCTGGCATGCGGCCAAACCGGCCAAAAGCACCAGCACTGCAGAATTCTTTACAAACCCAACTAACGTCCGCACTGCGCAGACCCCTCGATTTCTCATAAAAAACAGCCGGCAGCACTCCGCCCGCGATCAGTCGTTGTCCAGCCTAAACCATTATTTTGCGGCTGAATTAGGACCATCTCGGAAACTGTCATACAGGAGACCGACGACGCCCGCAACGATCCATACATCTGCCAGGTTGAACACGTACCAGGAGAACGTGCCGACGTGGAAATGGACGAAGTCGACGACGGCGCCATAGGTCAGTCTGTCGATCCCGTTTCCGATCGCCCCGCCAATGACCAGCGCCAGGGCCAGGGCCACCAGGCGTGACTGGCAACGCGCCGACCAGACCCACAGGCCAATCGTGACTGCAATCGTCACGCCGGCCAGAAGCCAGCGGCCCAGGTCGCTGTTCTGCTGGAACAGGCCATAGGAAATACCCCGGTTCCAGACCAGAACGATCTCGAGAACCGGCAAAAGGTCGACCGGTCCGTTGCGGGCAAGATCAAAGCCGTAAACCAGCCAGAGCTTGCTGCCCTGGTCGATGACAACACCGACAAGTGCGATCAGAAGCACAAAGGTGCTGAAACGGCCCCAGAGAAGGGGCCGTTTCGTATTGTTGGAAGATGAATCCTGTTGCGTCATCGTGTCCGGGAACCCTGCCGCTCAGGCTGCGGCATGGGCAGCGTCCCATTCACGCAGGGCGGCAGCATCGCGCAGGGTCACATCCGGATAATCCGGATCGGAGCCTACTTCCGGCAGGATCTTCCAGGAACGGGCGCATTTGGTACCCTCGGCAAGGCCGGGCACGACAGCCACACCCTTGGTGTCGCCGAGCGTGAACGCGCCTTCCGGTGCCGGTTCGCTGCTGAGCGTCAACTGGCTGGTGATGGCGATGTCCGCCATGTCCTTGCCCTTGAGCGCGTCCATCAGTTCCGCATCGGTGACATGCACGACCGGGTGAGCTTCCAGCGAGGAACCGATCCGCTTTTCACGACGCTCGATTTCCAGCGCGCCGGTGATCACGCGGCGAACCGTCTTGATCTTCGCCCACTTGGCGGCCAGTGCATCGTCACGCCATTCGGCCGGAACGGTCGGGAACTGCTCCAGGTGAACGCAGGCATCCTCGCCGTAACGGGAGGTCCAGGTTTCGTCCATGGTGAACGGCATCATCGGTGCGAGCCAGGTCACCAGGCAATCGAACAGCTTCTCGATCACGAAAAGCGACGACTTGCGGCGCACGGACGAAGCCGCATCGCAATAAAGCGCGTCCTTGCGGATGTCGAAATAGAAGGCCGACAGTTCCACTGTCATGAAAGTGAACAGCTGGTGGAAGACCTTCTTGTAGTCGAACTCCCAGTAGGCTTCACGGATCATCTTGTCGAGTTCGACCAGCCTGTGCAGCATCAGCCGCTCCAGCTCAGGCATGTCGGCCAGCGCGACTTCTTCACCGGTGGCATGGCCAAGCGAGCCCAGCATCCAGCGCAGCGTGTTGCGCAGCTTGCGGTAGCTGTCGACGCTGGTCTTGATGATCTCCGGCCCGAGGCGCTGGTCTTCCCAATAGTCGGTGGAGGCCACCCACAGGCGCAGGATGTCGGCGCCATACTGCTTGATGACGTCCTGCGGGAACACCTGGTTGCCGAGAGACTTTGACATCTTGCGGCCGTCTTCTGCCATGGTGAAGCCATGGGTCAGAACGGCGTCGTAAGGTGCATGACCGCGTGTACCGCAGCTTTCCAGCAGCGAGGAATGGAACCAGCCGCGATGCTGGTCGGAGCCTTCAAGGTAAAGGACATAGTCCTTGCCGCCGTCGGTCTTGCGCTTGGGGGCGAGATCTTCGCGCTGTTCCAGAACGAAGGCATGTGTGGACCCACTGTCGAACCAGACATCCAGGATGTCACGGACCATGTCCCACTCGTCTGCCTTGTAGTCGTTGCCCAGGAAACGCTCCTTGGCGCCGTCCGCAAACCAGGCGTCGGCACCCTCCGCCACGAAGGCATCGAAGATGCGCTTGTTGACGTTTTCGTCCTTCAGGACTTCAGAAGTTTCCTTGTGGATGAACACGGTGATCGGCACACCCCAGGCGCGCTGGCGCGACAGGACCCAGTCCGGCCGGTTCTCGATCATCGAGCGCAGACGGTTCTGGCCGGCACCCGGCACGAAGCGTGTCTCGTCGATGGCGTTCAGTGCCCGCGTACGCAGCGTGTCGCCTTCGCCGGACAGCTGCTTGTCCATGTAGACGAACCACTGCGGCGTGTTGCGGAAGATCACCGGCTTCTTGGAACGCCAGGAATGCGGATAGGAATGCTTCAACCGGCCGAGGCCGATCAGGTTGCCGCTTTCCTTCAGCTTTTCGATCACGGCCTTGTTGGCCTTGCCCTTCTCGCCCTTGTGCGTGATGACTTCGCAACCTTCGAAGCCAGGGGCATCCTTGGTATAGAAGCCGTCATCGGCAACAGTGAAGGGGATCGCGGTGTTGATGCCGCGCGCTTCCAGATCGGCCCGTTTGGTCATCCAGATTTCAAAGTCGTCCGTGCCGTGGCCGGGTGCCGTGTGCACGAAGCCTGTACCGGCATCGTCGGTGACATGGTCACCGTCCAGCAGCGGCACGTCGAATTCGTAACCGCCGAGATCGAGCCCTGCCAGCGGATGAGCACAGGTCAGTGTTTCCAGCTCGTCGTTGCTGACGGACCGGACACGCGCAAAATTGGTGATACGGGCGTTCTTGAACACTTCGTCGGCAAGGGCATCCGCCAGGATCAGCTTGTCGCCCTTCTGCACCCAGTTGTCGTCCGGCAGTCCGTCCTGCGTAACCTCGTAGAGGCTGTAGTCGATGCGCGAGGAATAGCTGATGGCGCGGTTGCCCGGGATGGTCCAGGGCGTGGTCGTCCAGATCACGACCGAAGCGTCCAGCAATTCCTCGACAGCCGCTTCATCGCGTCCGCCGGCACTTTCGACCGGGAACTTCACCCAGATCATGTCGGACTGGTAGTCCTGATACTCGATCTCGGCTTCGGCAAGCGCGGTCTTTTCGACCACCGACCACATCACCGGCTTGGATCCGCGGTAAAGCTGGCCGGAGGTTGCGAACTTCATCAGTTCCCGGGCAATCACGGCTTCGCTCTCGAAGCGCATCGTCAGGTAAGGGTTGTCCCAGTCGCCCTCGATGCCGAGGCGCTTGAACTCCTTGCGCTGGACGTCGATCCAGTGCTCGGCGAATTCGCGGCACTCGCGGCGGAATTCGTTGATCGGCACCTCGTCCTTGTTCTTGCCATTGGCGCGGTACTGCTCCTCGATCTTCCATTCGATCGGCAGGCCGTGGCAGTCCCAGCCCGGAACGTAGTTGCTCTCGAAGCCCGTCATCTGCATGGAGCGCGTGACGATGTCTTTCAGTGTCTTGTTCAGGGCATGGCCGATATGGATGTTGCCGTTGGCATAGGGAGGTCCGTCATGCAGCACGAACTTGTTGCGGCCCTTGCCCTGTTCGCGCAGCTTTTTGTAGACGTTCATCTGCTCCCAGCGAGCGAGGATTTCCGGCTCTTTCTTGGGAAGGCCGGCGCGCATCGGGAATTCGGTCTGCGGCAGGTTCAGCGTTTCGGAATAGTCGCGTTTATCTGTCTCGGTCATCGTCACGTCGATCCGGTCGTTCGGGCCCTGGGCCCGCGTCATATGTCAGGATGATTGCCGGCCCGTTTCGGGCAGCAACATGAAATCAGGAAGTCCCGGTCCCTGGCGCCGCATTGCCGCGTCAGCCGAAGGCCGGGCAAGTAATTCGCGTAATCGCGATCGTCGGTCTGGCGACGACTATGAGAGCCTTGTGTTGCATGGCAAGGGACATAGCAGCACTTCGGCGATGAATAAAGATGTTCCGGCAAATCCTGTGTTGTTTGTCTGTCCGGCAAACGTACAACTTCCGAAAATCGGCTTCGGGTAACCGAATATGAATGTCTTTCGGTCATGGATAGGCCCGGATTGAGACGGGTGAGCGACGGACAGACCGGCAGAAAATGGCCAATCAGGTGAAACAGGCGGCAAATGGGTCGCAGGCGGGCGTAGACAAGGCAAGTCTCTGGTCTCGCGGTGTCGTGACAGGCGAATGGCTGAGCTGGGACCGGATCGGCTTTGCATGTCTGTGCTCGGCGATCGGTTTCACGCTGGGCCTGTTGTGGATGCTGGTGGTGCCCAACACTTATGGCGCGCCCAACGGCACGTTGCTGATGGATTACCTCAGCTTCTGGATGGCAGGGGGCCAGGCTCTCAACGGAACGCCGGAAGTGGCATACAGTCCCGCTGCGTTTTCCGCCCTCCAGCAGCAGTACACCGGAACAGACACCGTCTTCGGTTTCTTCTATCCGCCCACGTTCCAGATGTTGCAGATGCCGTTTGCGCTTCTGCCCTACAAGATCGCGTTTGCCGTCTTTATCGGGATCACCACGGGTCTGTTGTGTCTGGCCTGCCGCCTGATTGCGGGCAACTGGCTGCTGGCCGCCTGTCTGATCCTCGTTCCGGCCTGCGCGAACAACGCTTTCCATGGCCAGAATGCAGCGTTGACCGCAGCGCTCTACGGTTTCTTTCTCGTCGGGATCGAACGGCGGCAGATGGTGTGGGCGGGCATCGCGCTGGGGCTTCTGACCATCAAACCGCAGTTGGGCATCCTGGTTCCTCTGGCCCTTGTTGCCAGCTTCAATTGGCGGACCTTCCTGAGTGCATCCGTCTCGACGCTGGTGTTCGCTGCGCTCGGCGTTGCGGTACTCGGCTTTGGCACCTGGCAGGCCTTCTGGATCCAGGCGCCGGTTGCCTCCGCCATGATGGAGCTGGGCGGCGTGGAATGGGTCAAGATGATTTCGGTTTACGGTGCAGGCAGGGTGCTGGGGCTAGGTCATCTGCCGGCGATGATGGTGCAGGCGGTCTTTGCCCTTGCCGCTGCCGTTTGCGTGTGGCGTGTCTGGCGGCGGACGGACGCCATGTCGGTACGGGCTCCGGTCCTGGTCGGCGGCACCTTGCTGGTCACGCCCTTTGCCCTTTCCTACGACCTGACGCTGATCATCATCCCTTGCGCCTTCCTGATCCGCGAGGGCCTTAGAAACGGCTTCTTGCCTTACGAGAAAATAGCGCTCTTCATCATCATCGGCCTGTCTGCATCCACCAGCCCGTTTGCGATCTGGCTCGGCATGCCGATCGCACCCGTCCTGCCGGTGATGCTCGTCTGGCTGGGGCTGCGCAGACTGCAGTTGCACGCCGCACATCCGGGACGAGAGCACCTCGACGGCGCGGTTGCCGGATCAGTTTGAGGCCGCCTGCCGCAGCTTGCGCTCGCGATGGGTGATGTAGAGCCCGCTCGAGATGATCAGGGCAATCCCCAGCCAGGTCGGGCCGTCCGGAAAATTGGAAAAGACCAGATACCCGAACAGGGTGGCGCTGACGATTTCGATATATTGCAGCGGTGCCAGCATACTGGCGCTGCCGCGTTGAAACGCGGAAACGACAAGACCGTGGCCGGCGAAGGAAATCAGCCCGATCAAGGCCAGCAAGCCGGACTGGGGTGCGTCCGGCATGACGAATTCCATGCCTTCGATTCCGGTCAGATATCCGATTACGAGACCTGTCCCGAGCAGCAGTGAACCGGACAGGCCCGCGCTGAACTGGATGGTCAGAAGATCGTCGCGAACGGGGTAGAGCCTGTTGAGCAGCAGGTAGAAGGAAAACAGAACGGCGGTTGCGACCGGCAGCAGGCTGACGAGGCCAATTTCCGCCAGCGTCGGTCGCAACACGATTATGGCCCCCAGCAGGCCAACGAGAATGGCGCCGATCCGCCGCGGGCCGACCTGTTCCTTCAAAAGCACTGCCGCCAGGATGGTAAGGACCATGGGCTCAACAAAGAAGATCGAGATCGCGGTCGCCACCGACATATACTTCACCGCAGTGAAGAAACAGAGCGATGCCGTGCCCAGAAGAATGCCGCGCAGGTAGTTCACGACCGGTTGCTTGCCCCTCAGGTGCATGAGGCGGCCGGTGACCAATGCAATGGCAAGGCTGATCAGAAGCTGAAAGAAAAAGCGGCCGAATGTGACCTCAAGCGTCGGCAGCTCCGCGGAGAGATATTTTGCGGTGATATCCATCACTGGCAGCAGCAGCATGGCCGACGTCATCAGGAAAATTGCCATGAGCGGGTTCTGCTCGACATCCCCGGAACGCGAGGAAATGGACTGACGCTTCATCGTGCTGCAACCTCCGGAGCGTCTTCATCACTGAAAACCACACGCGAACAGGGATTTCGCCGACTTTCCGGCGATTGGCAATCGCTTGGGAGAAGGACCGGCAACAAGGAAAGGGCCGGGCAAAAATCTCTGTGGTCGCTGACCGCAGCAGGATTGCCGATCCATATTCCTTTTGAAGTTGAACGTCTCCCGGAGCAAGCCGGCAAACGCCAAGTTCGTCAGAAAAGAGAAAATATTTCGAAGGCTGCTCAGGCGGAAAGATCGAGCAGTTTCATGTCGAGTTCGGAAAGCGGCTGTAGCGAGCCGAGCGCGGCGCGGGCTTCTTCGCTGTCCCGGTCCATCTGGGCGATCAGTGACTCGACCGAGTCGAATTTTTCCTCGCCGCGCAGATAGGACACCAGGTGCACGCGCAGCGTCTTGCCGTAGAGATCGCCAGCAAAGTCGAACAGGAACACTTCAAACAGTGCGGCGCCATTGTCGAAGGTCGGGCGGCGACCATAGCTGGCGACGCCGTCATGCCAGGCCCCGTCGACACGGACCTTGACCGCATAGATGCCCTGCTTCAGCGGGCAGTCTTCGGTAAGGCTCATGTTGGCGGTCGGATAGCCGAGGTCGCGGCCGCGCTTGTCTCCGTGGCGCACGTCCGCCTCGAAGAACCAGCGGTAGCCAAGGAGACCGTTTGCCTGGGCGATATCCCCCCGTGAGAGGCTGTCGCGGATTCGAGTGGAAGAAATGACTTCGGCGCTTTCGTCTTCCTCGCGCTGGACGATGGTCACGCCGAAGCCGTGGTCGGCGCCGGCGGAACGCAAATAGTCTGGGGTGCCCTGTCTGGCCCGGCCGAAGTGGAAGTCATAACCGGTGACCGCGTGGGAGATGCCGAGCGTGTCGATGAGAATGTCCTGAACGAAGGCATTCGCCTCGATGCCGGCAAACTCCCGGGTGAAGGGAAGGATGAGCGCGCCATCGAGACCGCACAGGCGCAGCAGGTCGAGCTTCTGCTGTGGCGGGGTCAGACGGAAAACGGGTTTGGACGGGTTGAAGACCGTGCGCGGATGCGGCTCGAAGCTCATGGCATAGACGGGATGATGCGTGCCGTGGCCAAGACCGAGCGCGGCGTCGAGCACGGCACGGTGGCCCCTGTGAACGCCGTCGAAGTTGCCGATGGCAACGATGCCGCCTTTCAGGTCCGCCGGAAAGGCATCCAGGCTTTCGATGATCGGAAAGCTGGAGGGATCAGTGGAGCTCATGCGGCAAACCTTCGCGCAACGATACGTCACAACGGTCCGGTGTGCCGGCCCGTCCTGCAGGAACACGTCAAACAAGGCGCTCCGGGTGGAGCAGCCCTGCCGACTTTGGCGTGGAACCTGCCGTCAAGCAAAGCAAAGGTCAAGATGGGGATGTGCCGAAGACTTGCCTTTGCGGTCGCTGCCCGTCAAAGACCGGATTGATCCTCGTCCCGGCCGGGAACCTTCACCAGTGCCTCGCCTTCCAGAACCACGGTGTCGTCGACACTGCAGATACAGGAAAGGCGGGCACGGTTGCCGCGCTCCATCAGTTCCTCGACGGTGACAGTCACCTTGACGTCATCGCCGATCCTGACCGGGGCCTTGAAATTGAGCGTTTGCGACAGATAGATCGCGCCGGGGCCGGGAAGGCGGGTGCCGAGCACGGCCGAGATCAGGCTGGCCGTATAGAGGCCATGGGCGATTCTCGTCTTGAAGGGCGTGCGGGCGGCAAAATGTTCGGACAGATGAATCGGGTTCCGGTCACCGGATACTTCCGCAAAGCCGACCACGTCGGAAGAACTTACATGCTTCACGAGTACTTCGCTCATACCCACGGAAAGATCTTCGAAGCAGAGTTTTTGCAGTTCCAACATTACGGTTTCCGCCCTGATTTGTCTTGATTTGAAGTAGGCGGACGCTAGGCGGTGCAAGGTTTTCTGGCAATTGTGCTTTGGGCGAAGAAAAAAGCGCCTGTTATTAACGGTCTTTTCAGGGGCGGCGGGTAGATTGCGTTGAGTGTGGGGAGGTGAGGACACAATAATGTGTCGCTCTCCTTCGAAGTCATAACGCGTTTCCACCGGCCCACGGCCAGGGGCCGCGCAAATTGACAGTATGGAGTAGACAATGGCCCTTGATCTTCAGATGCCGGTCCTCGTGGTCGATGACTACAAAACGATGATTCGCATCATTCGGAACCTGCTCAAGCAACTCGGTTTCGAAGACATCGACGATGCTGCGGACGGCACCGAAGCTTTGGAAAAAATGAAACAGCGCCGTTATGGCCTGGTGATTTCCGACTGGAACATGGAGCCGATGACCGGATACGAGCTGCTGAAGCAGGTTCGTGCCGACGGCAGCCTCAGCAAGACGCCTTTCATCATGGTGACTGCTGAATCCAAGACGGAAAACGTCATCGCCGCCAAGAAAGCCGGCGTGAACAACTACATCGTGAAGCCTTTCAATGCTCAGACGCTGAAAGGCAAGATCGAGGCGGTCTTCTCCGATTGATTTCTTGCACTTGGCGGGGAGCTGCGTTGGGGCGCACCTCCGCCAGTGCCAGACGGATGTACAGGATCGGCGCGGTCTTGCTGGGCAGGCAGGCCGGGTCAGCTTTGCTGCATCCGAAAAGTTATAGCGGTTCCTGAGACTTCCGGATCCGCGCTTCGGAGGATGCTTTCAAAATGGAAAGGCTCGACCTGGTGGCCAGTATGAAACAGGAAAACATTGCCCGAGTCATAGACTTCCTGCAGGAAAACAAGAACAGGCAAGGTGAAGTTTCCCTGACCGACGTGATGCATCTTGCAGAAGTCATGTCGGGTTCGATGCACGACTTTCTGTCGACCGTACAACCGGCCGTCACGGAAGAACTGACCGTCATCGCCAAGGAAATCAGGCGCATGAAGGAGGAAATCTCCCAACTGCGCGCCAATGACATGACTGGCAGCAAGATCCCGGACGCCGGACGGGAACTGGACGCCATCGTTGAGGCGACGGAAGAAGCCACCAACACCATCATGGAAGCGGCCGAAGAGATCATGGGCGCCGATGCCAGCGACCAGGAAGCCTATCAGGAACTGGTCAGCAACAAGATGATCAGCATCTTCGAGGCTTGCACCTTCCAGGACATTACCGGCCAGAGAATTTCCAAGGTGGTCGCAACGCTTCGTTACATCGACGAGCGTGTGACTTCCTTCATCGAACAACTGCGTATTCCGGAAGATCTCGATGCGACACTCGTCGAGACAGAGTCGGAGCGCCGCAAGCGCGAGCTGATCCTCCATGGTCCGCAGCATTCAGGCGAAGGTGTTTCGCAGGACGATATCGATGCTCTTCTGGGCGGCGCACAGGCGGATATCGACAAGCTGTTCGACTGATCCGGACTGAAAAAAAACGATTTCGAAGGGCTCTCCATCGGAGGGCCCTTTTTTGGTTCTGAACTTTCTCTCCATCGTCATCCCACGGCTTGACCATGGGATCCATGCCGTTTGGTCTCCAGTCGGATTGGCCTTGTTCGGGACAAGGCAACGGCTTGGACTGCAGGGCAAGCCCTGCAGGGACGAAGTCGGAGAGGTGCATCTATTCGGCGGCCACCAGCTTCTCCCGATGCGCCTTGCGTTCCCGGGCGAGCGAGGTCAGGTCGAAATCGTCGAGGATGGTATAGAACGCCGGAACCACGAAGACGATCATGAGTGTCGTGCCGATCAGTCCGAAGGAGATCGAAGTCACCAGCGGGATCAATACCTGTGCCTGGGGGCTTGTTTCGAACAGCAGCGGCAGCAGACCGACGATTGTGGTCACCGACGTCAGCAGGATCGCACGGAACCTGGCCTTGGCACCCAGTGGAGCGATCTCTGCAACGCTTTCCAGCGATGGGTCGTGCTCGTCCTTGATGAACTGGACCAGCAGGATTGAATCGTTGACCACGATCCCGGCTAGCGAAATGAAGCCCAGCATGCTTGGCATCGCAAAGTCGATGCCCATCAGGAAGTGCCCCCAGACCGCGCCAATCAACGCCATGGGGATGAGCGTCATCACCACGACCGGTTCGCTGTAGCTGCGGAACTGAAAACTCAGCAGGATGAACACGAAGATCAGGCCGGTGCCGAGTGCCTTGACCATGGACGCCTGCGTCTTGGCGCCTTCCGCATTCTGCCCCTCGGTCGAAGTGCTCAATCCGGGGTATTTTTCCAGGAGTTGCGGCAGGTATCTCGTTTCCGTGTCCTTGACGACTTCGTTGGCATTGGCAACACCGAGAAGAACGTCGCCGGTGACCGTCACCGTCGGTACCCGGTCAATACGATTGATCCGCGTGAAGCTGCGGTCGGATCGGATGTCGGCGACGGAGCCGAGCGGGACCCGGTGACCAGAAGGGGTCTCCACGGTGAAGAGTTCGAAATCGCCAAGGCTGTTGCGGTCGCTGCCGGCAAGGCGGACATCGACCTCGAAGCTTTCCGAACCGACTTGCACCTCATCGGCGGTAATGCCGTTGTAGGCCCCTCTCAGCTGGTCGGCGATCGCCTTGGCATCAAGGCCGACCGCCCCGGCTCCGTCCTTGAGAGACAGGGCCAGTTCCGGTTTTCCGAGGCTGAGATCGTCGGAAATGTTGTAGACGCCGTCATAGCCCTTGAGCCAGGCCTGAAGCTCTTCAGAAGCCTGATCGAGCAATTGCAGGTCATTGTGGGCCAGGCGCAATTCGATGGCGCGTCCCGCCGGACCGATGCTGGATTCGGTGAGAATGATGCGCCGGACGTCGAGCGTTTCTGGCAGTTCCTGTCGCCAGACTTTCAGGATCTCCTGGTTGCCTGCGTCACGAAGGGGCCCGTCCAGCAAATCAATGTCGATGGTCGCCAGATGTGCTCCGCTGGTGCCGGCATCGCTGTTTTCGTTGAACCGCACCAGTATGTTCTTGAGGAGGGATGTTCCATCCGGATTGCGCGGCGACAGCGCCGCATCCGTGCGTTCCAGCGCACTGATTGCCTCTGTCACGACCTTGCGCGTGTCGGCGAGCGTCGCACTTGCCGGCAATTCGATCCGCGCTTCGATCTGGTCGCCTTCCACGTTCGGAAACGCCTGGAATTTAACGACGCCGCCGGCCAGCAGCGAGACCGAAGCGAGGAAAAGCATGAAGCAGGCGCCGATGACGAAATAGCGGTTCCGCACAGACCATGTGGCACAAGGACCGATCACATGCTCCCGCGCCCATCCGACACCGCTTTCCGCCTTGCGGGTTACCCAGTTCGGGGTGTCGCGCGTAGCGCCATGGGACAGGTGGTTGGGCAGGATCAGGAATGCTTCGACCAGCGACACGGCCAGAACCAGCAACATGACCATCGGGATCACGCGCAACAGGTCGCCAAGGTCGCCCTCGATAAAGGCAAGTGCACCGAAAATGGCGGTGGTCGTGGCAAACGAAGACAGCACACCCGGGGCGACCTGCCGCGTTCCCTGCACGGCGGCCTCCAGGGGACCGAGCCCTTTCTGACGCCGTGTCGCGATGTTTTCTGAAATCACGATGGCGTCGTCCATCATGATGCCGACCACGATCAGCATGGCCACCATCGACAGCATGTTGATCGTCAGCCCCAGAATGGACATTGCGGCGAGCGCGCCCAGAAAGGACACCGGCAGGCCCATGCCGATCCAGAATGCCTGTCTCCCGCCGAAGAAGATCCACATGGCCGCAACGACAAGCGCCAGTCCCTGGAGAGAATTGTTGACCAGCATCCACAGGCGGTCCTTCAGGATGATCGAGCCGTCGTTGATGATGGTCAGGGCGATGCCTGGGGCAGTACGGGCCTGTTCCTCGTCGACGAATTCCTGCACCCGCTCCACCACCTTGATCAGGTCGTCACTGCGGGTCATGGAAATGTCGAGAACAGCGGCCAACCTGCCGTTCAGCCGGGTTTCGACCTCTTCGTCCTCGAAGAGATCACTGATCGTGGCAATGTCGCCCAGCTTGATCTGGCCGCCTTGCGGGGAAGAGGCGACAATCACCGACGCATAGGCATCCGCCGCAAGGCGCTCGTCGGCGAAACGCAGCAGGATCGAGCCGCCTACAGTCGTGATTTCTCCAGAGGGAGCACTGACATTCTGCCTGGTGAGGGTATTTGCGATTTCCGAGAGGGTTAGCCCAACTTCACGCGCGGCGGCGTCGCGCACCTCGATGCGGAACTGCCGGTCAGAGAAGCCGGAAATCTCGACCTGGGGTATGCCGCCGAACTTCAGCATGCGGTCCTTCACCGCTTCGGCGTAGTTCTTCAGCTGCGGCTTGTCGTCAATTCCGGTGATGACGACGGAGGTCGCCTCGCTCAGGCGGCCCGCCTCTTCGATGATCGGGTCTTCAACGCCCTCGGGAAAATCATCGATCGCGTTGATCTCGCGGTCGATATCCAGCATCAGCTGGTCGATGTCCTTGCCTTCCATGATCTTGACAGTCGCAAGTGCGAGGTTTTCCCGGGAATCGCATTTGAGTTCGTCGATGTTCTCGATCCCGTCGAGCGCGTCCTCAATGCGCCGGCAAACGGTGCGTTCGACATCGGCTGAGGTTGCTCCGGGATAGGCGACTGTCACGGTAATCCGTTTTATCGGGATCTGCGGAAAGGTTTCCAGCAGAAGACCCGGAAGGTTGAGCAGTCCGAGAATGATGAAACCGGCCATCAACAGATTGGCGGCGGTTGGGTGCTGGGCGAAGTAGCGGATCATGGCTGGTCCTCACCGTTGAGAGCATCCGTGCTCGCCATTCGCTTCAAACCTGCCTTCACGGCTTCGTCTTCGACAGGCTTCAGCAACATGCCTTCGATCACCGGGGACACATCGCTGACGATGACCTTGCTTCCAGCTGGCAGATCCGTTCCCAGAACGACGATATCATCGAAGCGGAAGGCGATTTCGACCGGCACCGTAACCAGTCGGCTGTCGGGCGAGACAGTCATGATCCTGCCACTGTGGACCGCGTTGCGCGGCAACACGATCTGATCGGCCACCGGCGGTGCGGACAGCTCAACCTCGGTAAACATGCCTTTGACCAATGGCGGCTTTATACCCGGCCGGATAGTGTCATAGGGCTTGTCCACGCTTACGATCAGTCCGATGGAGCGGGTGTCCGGATCCACCGTGTCGCTGACCCGCTTGACGTGCGCATCCCAGACGGCGGTCTCTCCGACGGATCCGACCCTTACCTTGGCCTTCAGCCGGTCAAGCGAATGTCGTGCCCGGATGACACCTTCTTCCGTTTCCAATTGTCCGGGAAAGGCCAGATTGGCAAATCCGGCCATGTTGCCAGGACTGATCTGAACGTCGATGTCGGCTGCGTCTATGCCGTCAAGTTCACCGATGGAGCTGCCGGCACCGACATACTGGTCGATCTCTACATTGACCTTCGAAACCCTGGCATCGAAGGGAACACGGATCGTGGTGCGGGCAAGGTTCAGCTTTGCGGTTTCCAGACGAACCTCGTTCTTGGCCTTTACCTGCTCCAGTGCCTTGCGCTTCACCGGGTTGAGCGCAATCTCGTTCTCAAGGTCCTGAACCCGCGACTTTTGCTGAAGCACTGTGCCTTCCTGGTTTTCGACCAGCTGATCGGACGCGACCTTGCGCTCCTGAAGCGTTTTCAGCCGGGCCAGCTCACGCTGTTCCAGGTCGAGGACCGATTTGGCAATCGCCAGGGATTGTTTCTGTGTATCCAGGGTAACGGCCAGCTCTTCAATATCCACCTCGGCACTGGCGATATCGCTCTGCGCCTCGGCAATCTCCAGCTCGTAGTCTTCCGGTGCCAGTGTCACCAGAATCTTGCCTTCCGGGATGAATTCACCGCGTTTGAAATCCGGATTGATGTAGGTGACCCGGCCGGACACCTGCGCGATGGCATCAAGTGTATGGGCCGGATCGACCGTGCCGTACCCGGTTACGCGCGGCACGAAGTCCTGAGGCTCGACCGTGACGACACGCACGAGCGTCGTCGTTTCCCCGATGTCGGTACGCTTGGGTGCTTCGCGCCCGCTCACCGCATAAACCAGCACTGCCGCACCGGCGATCACGGGGGGAAGGATCAGGGCTTTTCGCAACAGCGACACGGCGGCTCTCCTGGCAAAGTTCGCTCGGCGGGCTGCAGACCTCCGCCGACCACAATTCTTTTAATGCAAGTCCAAACTTGCAAATAGTGATGATCCAATTTTATTGCAAGCGATTGCTTGCATTTGCATCCTGTTTGGCATTAGGTGCGACGGAATGTCTTCCGGAAAATTGAGGGCGCGCCCGGCGCGTTTGGCGGCCAAGTGCCTAGAAATGTAGATGTTTCAGAAATCTATTCCGCAACAGTCGCACTGTTTTGCGAGCGCGGGTTCAGCGGAACCACGACCAAGGAAATAGCGGACAGGGCAGGGGTGAACGAAGTCACGCTGTTTCGCCGTTTCGGGTCGAAGGCAGGTTTGATCGAGGCCGCCATCGGCGACACGCTATCCGACGTCTCGTTCGGCAAGATGTTGCCGGGGGAAGACGTAAAGGCCGATCTTCTGGAAATCGTGCGCAATTATCTGGAGACCTACCGCAAGCATAGCGGGCTTGCCCTGACGCTGTTTGCGCAGGTGCCCCAGCATCCTGAACTGCGAGCGGTGACGCCCTTTCTGCTGAAAAACCTGCAGGGCGTAGCCCGCACATTGGCAAAGCATCAGAGCAGCGGGCGGCTCAAGCCGGGCGATCCGGTCAGCTTCGCCGTTGCGCTCATCGCGCCGCTGGCCGTCATGGGCTTCATGAAGGAGATGGGCCTGGGGACAGGCCACGAAGGCCTGGACGTGGAAAATTACGTCCAGACCTATTTGCAGGGGCATGGTCCCGATACGGGACGTTAAATGAGCCCGCTGGCAATACTGCGCGCGCTTACCACCAAAGACGCGGCAGGGCAGCACGTGCGCGCAGGCCTTCTTCGGCCAGACGGCGGCGGATCAGATGTTCGTCCGGCGCGTCGCTCGGACCGAAGTCGGAGGCATGGATGCCGGCGGTGATGAACAGAACGTCGAGATCCTGAGACACCGCACCGCGGATATCGGTCGGCAGACCGTCGCCTATGGCCAGGACGTCTTCCTTGGCGACCTCTTCGCCCGCCAGCGTCGCGAGGCGCTTCATCGCCGCGTCGTAGATGGGGGCATGCGGTTTGCCGAGAATGGCCACTTCGCCGCCGAGATCTTCATAAAGACGGGCAAGGGCGCCGGCGCACCAGATCAGGCGTTCGCCGCGCTCCACCACGATGTCGGGGTTGGCGCAGATCATCGGCAGGCCGCGTTCGGCCAGCTTCTGCAGCCGGTCGCGGTAATCGTCGGGCGTTTCGACCTCGTCGTCTTCCAGCCCGGTGCAGCTGATGCCTTCCGCTTCCTCGTCATTGGTGGTGAAGGTAGCTTCAAGGCCGTGATACAGCGGCTGGTCCCGGTGTGGACCGATGTGCAGGAGCGTCTTTTTGCCCTGAGCCACAAGGACCTCGCGGGTCACGTCGCCGGAAGTGACGATGTCGTCGTAGGTTCCCTCCGGCACACCAAGAGCGGCCAGCATTTCGCCAACCTGCTTTGCAGGGCGCGGGGCATTGGTGATGAGGACCACCTTGCCACCGGCTTCCTCGCGAAAGGCCTTGAGGGCTTTGTGCGCGCCTTCAAAAGCCGATACACCGTTGTGCAGCACGCCCCACACGTCACACAGGATGCCCTTGTAGGACGGGGCGAGGGTGCGGAGCCCCTCAACAAGAAGCGGTGCAGAAACTGTCATGGCGGGTCACTCGGATCTGGGTAGGTCTGATAAGCTTTGCTGAAGAATCGACGCAAACTCGGCGCGGACCATATAGGAACATGGCGCGGTGCGAAACCGAGTAGAGGGAGTTTCATGAAGGTCAGGCAACTTGGCGAGCAGGTGATCAACCAGATTGCGGCCGGCGAGGTCATCGAAAGACCCGCCAGCGTGATCAAGGAGTTGGTGGAAAACGCCGTCGACGCCGGGGCAAAACAGGTCGAGATCGTTACCGCCGCCGGTGGCAAGACGCTCATGCGCGTTGCCGACGACGGCGAGGGCATGCGCCAGGAGGATCTGCAACTGGCAATCCGCCGGCACTGCACCTCCAAGATTTCCGACGACGACCTGTTCGACATTCGCACGCTCGGGTTTCGCGGTGAAGCGCTGCCGTCCATCGGCTCCGTCGCCCGGCTGGCGATCCAGACCCGTCACAAGGACGAGGACCACGCCTGGGCCATCGCCGTCGAGGGCGGCAGGGAGCAGCCGCTTGTGCCCGCAGCCCGCACAAAAGGCACCCAGGTTGAAGTGCGAGACCTTTTCTTCGCGACACCGGCCCGGCTGAAATTCCTGAAATCGGATCGTGCGGAAGCGGCCGCCATCACCGAAATCGTCAAGCGGATCGCGCTCGCCTATCCGGAGATCGGCTTTTCCCTCGGCGGCGCCGACCGGCAGTCGCAGAGCTGGCCAGCAGCACGCGGCAGTGAACCGCATCTTGCTCGGATCGCGCAGATTCTCGGCCAGGATTTTGTCGACAACGCCATGGAAATCGACGCAGCCCGGGAAGGCGTGCGTCTCACCGGTTTTGCAGGCTTGCCGACACACCACCGTGGCAATGCGCAGAACCAGTTCTTCTTCGTCAACGGCCGCCCGGTGAAGGACAAGCTGCTGCTATCCGGATTACGCGGAGCCTATGCCGATGTGCTGGCCCGTGACCGGCATCCGGTTGTGGTTCTGTTCATCGATCTCGACCCGACACTGGTCGATGTCAATGTGCACCCGGCCAAGGCCGATGTGCGCTTCCGGGACAGCCAGCTTGTGCGCGGGCTTCTGGTGGGTGCCATCAAGCATGCACTGGTCCAGTCCGGACACCGGTCATCGACCTCGAACGCGGCCGTTGCACTGGACGCCATCAGGGCACAGTCGGCGGGGTTCTCTCAACCGGGTCACACACCGTCTTCTCCAACAGGTTCCGGGGGGTATGGCGGTGGTTCCTACACCCGCACGTCTGCTGCGCCCCATTGGGCGCCGGAAGCGTTTCGCCCGCTCCAGATGGAAGAAACGCACGCAACAGGCTTTGCCGAAGCAGCACAGCCGGCCTTCGAACGGCAGAACGGTTTTGCCGACTTTGCCAGACCGTCGGCGGATGCCCGCGCGAATGACGTCCCGGTCGAAACCGAAAAGACCCGCCTTCCGCTGGGGGCCGCTCGTGCGCAGGTTCATGAAACCTATATCATCGCCCAGACCGAGGACGGTGTCGTCATCGTTGACCAGCACGCCGCGCACGAGCGCCTTGTCTACGAACGTCTGAAGGAAGCGCTGGCCAAGAAGGATGTCGCCCGCCAGATGCTGCTCATCCCCGAGATCGTCGAGTTGCCGGAAGAAGATACAATCCGGCTGGCTGATCGCGCGGAGGATCTCGAAAAGGTCGGCCTGTCCCTGGAAGCCTTCGGCCCGGGTGCCATCGCCGTCAGGGAGACCCCCGCTATCCTCGGCGACATGGACATCCAGGGCATGGTCCGGAACCTGGCCGACGAGCTTGCCGAATGGGACACTGCCGAAGGTCTCAAGGAAAAGCTGGACCATGTTGCCGCCACGATGGCCTGCCACGGTTCGGTGCGTGCAGGCAGGCGCATGCGTCCCGAGGAAATGGATGCGCTCTTGCGCGACATGGAAGCCACGCCGCTATCCGGACAGTGCAATCACGGCCGGCCAACCTGGGTGGAGCTGAAACTCGGCGATATCGAGAAGCTCTTCGGCCGCAAATAAGCTGGCAATCTGATCGACCTCCCGATGCGGATCGTAGACGTCGGAGCAATGGGAGACAGTCAGATGACACAAACCGGCTCCGGCAGCGCGGAACAGGCATCGAACAAGACCGGCAGACCTGGGCGCATGCTTTGGAAGTCCGTCTCGCGTGTGGCTGTCATTGCCGGCATCGCCTACGCCATGGCGGCCGGTTACATGTATTTCAACCAGCGCAGCTTCATCTTCGTTCCAACCGGAGAATTGAGTACGCCGGATGAAAAGGGGCTCTCAGATGTCACCGTTGAAACAGCGGCGATGGCTGACGGTACAAAGGTGACCGTCTGGCACGCGCCACCTGCTGCTGAAGGCGCTCCCACGGTACTCTATTTTCACGGCAATTCAGCCAATGTCTCCTCCCGCTGGAAGCGGTTCAAGCAGATCCTGGACAGCGGTTTCGGTCTCTATGCGCCCAGCTACCGGGGATATGCCGGAAGTGAGGGGAGCCCGTCGGAAGAGGCGTTGATTTCGGACGGCCTTGAACATTTCGACCGGATGGCAGCTTCGGGCACGCCGGTCATCGTCCATGGAGAAAGTCTTGGCTCGGGTGTTGCCGCCGCAGTGGCGGCAGAGCGTTCGCAAACGGACCTTGTGGTGCTGGAAGCGCCCTATACCGCGCTGATCGACATGGCCTGGGACAGGTATCCCTGGTTGCCGGTGGGCCTCATGATGAGCGACCCGATGGCGACACGGGATCGCGTCGGCAAGATCGCCGCGCCGGTCCTGATCGTGCATGGGACGGAAGACCGGGTCATCCCGGTGGAACACGGCAGGCGACTTTATGAATTTGCGAGAGACCCCAGGCAGCTTGTGATCGTCGAAGGTGGCGGTCACAGCAATCTGTGGTCAAACGGGATGTGGGACTTCGTTCTCGCCGCCTGGGTGAAATGGCACAAAGGCTCTTGAACCATCCGCCGTGTTACGCCTGAAACAGAAAACCCCGGGCGAAGTGCCCGGGGTTTTCCTTTGCCGGGGTTACGGCATCAGAATGTGCGCTGCAGGCGGAAGGTCCCGTAGAGCTCGTAGGTGTCGTTCAGGCCGGAGGAGCGGCTGTAGTCGACATCACGATACTGGAATTCCGGGCCCATCAGGAAGCCGGAGACCGGTTCCCAGACCACGTTTGCGGTCGCGTCCCACTGGGTGAAGTCATAGGCGCTGGTGCCGCCATCGACATCATGGTAGCCGCCTTCGACATTCACCTGAACGGTGTCGGTTACGCCGAGCGTCACGCCGCCGAAGATGTTCAGCGTCTTGGTGGTCTCGGTGCTGCTGCCATTCCAGACCGCATCGGTGATGCGGCTGTTCCAGCCCGTGGACCCGTATCCGCTGGCGCCATCGGTGTAGACGGCCTGCAGGGAGACCGCACCGCCCTTGGCAAAGCCACCGAAGTTCACGGTCACGCCGGCACCAGCTGCCCAGCCGAGTTCGTCTTCCGTCCGGCCTGCAAGACCGTTGTAGGCAGCGCTCGGATAGACCTGGTGAAGAGCACCCATGATCTGGGCCTGGCCCCAGCCCTGGTTGACGCCCAGAGCCGCGACGAAGTCCGGAGCGCGGGTGCCGCCATAGCTCTGGTTGGTGCCGTTGAACGCGATATTCTCTTCGCGGCCCGAACGGTCTTCCAGCGCGACAGTCGCATTGAAGCCGTTGCCGAAGGCCATCGTATAGGCGACCTGATTCAGCTTGCGATCGGAATAGCTTTCGATCTGCGCGTTGAAGGCATATCCGGTGAAGAAGTCGAAGTTCGAACCGTTGTGACCGGCCAGCAGGCCGCCCCACTGGATATAGGCCTTGTCCAGGGTGGTCGAAGTCGAGGCGTTGGTCAGCGTGATGTAGGATTCGATAAAGGCACGCAGTGTGCCGAATTCGGTCGCGGTACGCGCATCGAGGTAGAGATACCCGCGCGAACGCCACTGGTAACCATCGGTGTCCCGGTCGCCCCAGGCGTTTTCGGCCTCGCCGAAGTTGCGGACGCGGAATTCGGTCCGGACACGACCACCTACGCGCAGGCAGGTTTCTGTGCCGGGAATGTAATAGAAGCGTGCGCCGTAGGCGTCACAGATCCGGACATAGTCGACAGGTTCCGGAGCCACTGGCAGGTCGGCCGAAAGCGCCGGACTTGCGGCCGCGAAGAAACCGGCAATTGCCCCGAGAACAACATTACGAGTCATTTGATACTCCGATGAAGTGCGGAAATACCCCCACGCACATTATGCCGTTCGTAGATGTCAGTTTCAGCCTCTCGGAGAGGTGAAATCAGCAGATATGAGCGATTGGTTGATGTTGTTGCTTTTGAGCAACGGGCAATCCGGTCAATTTAACTTGAAAACCGTTTAGCGCTTTGCCTGAAAGAACGATCTGAGCAACCCCGCCGCGCGTGTCGCGCCTATGCCGGAATAGACATCCGGTGCGTGATGACACGTCGGCTGGCAGAAAAAGCGGGTGCCATGATCGACCGCGCCGCCTTTTTCATCTCCCGCGCCATAGTAAAGCCGGCGGACACGCGCGAAGGAGATCGCTCCCGCACACATGGGACACGGTTCGAGCGTCACGTAGAGATCGCAGTCCGGAAGGCGTTGCGAAGCTGCCCGTTCGCATGCGGAGCGGATCACGAGAATTTCTGCGTGAGCTGTCGGATCGCTGAGCTCCAGCGTCCGGTTCCCGTCTCGAGCGATCACTTCACCATCGCGAACGAGCACCGCACCGACCGGCACTTCACCGCGTGCCGCCGCTTTCTCGGCCTCTTCGAGCGCAAGATCCATGAACGATGTCTGATTGGCGGAAGTGGTAAGCATCGAGCAGGGTGAGTCGGAGTGTAAGTGTAGGGTTCAGCCTCGATTTGAGAGGCTGTCGGCTTTGTTCTGTTTACCCGTTATTATGCCGGTCGTCAGCCCCGGACAGGAGCTTCGCGGAGGCGTCAGGCCGCTGCCATGCATCCGGAGCACGGCGCCTCTGCGGTTTATGCAGAAAACAAGCGATTCCCGAAAGGCTCAAGCTCTGCTATGACGCGCGCATGACGACAAGAAAATTCTCTTCCGAGCGCCCGGGTCCCGCAAAAGGCCGGGGACGCGATAAACGTGCACCGGAAAAGCGCCGGTCCGCACCGAACGACAAATCGAAAGCCGGCCCCAAAAAGGGCGACTTCGAAAAACGGGCGCCGAGACCGGCGACTGCACCGCTGGCAGACGAAGCCAATGATCGTGGCGAACGCATTGCCAAGGTCATGGCGCGCGTCGGCCTGTGTTCTCGCCGAGAGGCGGAAGTGTGGATCGAAAACGGCAGGGTTGAGCTCAACGGCAAGCTGTTGACCACGCCTGCGGTAACAGTGACAGCAGACGACAAGGTGCTGGTGGACGGGGAACCGTTGCCGATGCGCGAGCGCACCCGGCTCTGGCTCTACCACAAGCCACGGGGTCTGGTGACGACCAACAAGGATCCGGAAGGCCGTCCGACGGTGTTCCAGCGCTTGCCCGATGATCTCCCGCGCGTTTTGACCGTGGGCCGGCTGGACATCAACACTGAAGGCTTGCTGCTCCTGACCAATGATGGCGGCCTGGCGCGCGTTCTGGAATTGCCGGCCACCGGCTGGTTGCGCCGCTACCGCGTGCGCGCCTTCGGCAAGGTGACCCAGGCGGATCTCGACACATTGAAGGACGGTATCGCGATCGATGGCGTGCTCTACGGCGCGATCGAGGCGACGCTCGACAAGGAACAGGGCAACAACGTCTGGATGACGGTCGGCCTGCGCGAAGGCAAGAACCGTGAGGTCAAGCGTGTTCTGGAACATCTCGGCCTTGCCGTGAACCGCCTGATCCGCCTGTCCTACGGCCCGTTCCAGCTGATGGATCTGCCGGAAGGCGACGTCCGTGAAATCCGGGGCCGCGTTTTGCGTGACCAGTTGGGCGATACGCTGGCCGAGGAAGCCGGTGCGGATTTTGACGCTCCGATCTTTCATGCCCCCAAGCCGGAAGCGGAAAAGAAGTCCGCAGGCGCCAAGCGTGGCGGTGGCCGGGAAGGTGGCGGCCGGGAAAGTAGCGGCAGGGACGGCGGCAAGCGTGAAGCCAGCCAGGGTCGCTGGATGACCGCGCGCGAAGGCCGTAGTGAGACCGATCGCAAGCGCGCAGCCAAGACTGAACGCAACGAAAAGCGTGAAGATCGCAAGAAGGCATCCGGCCAGGGGCCGCGCAAGAATGCCGGGCCGCGCCAGGAAAAAGTAAAAGTCTCGCCGCGCTCCCGTTTCCGCCTGACGTCCGAACCGAAACCGCGCAAGGATTTCGGTGAAGAGCGTTTCACACCGCCGCCGCGCCGCATCTGGGGCGAGGAAGGCGTGGTCGAAGACAAGCAGCAGGAACGCCGTTCCAGCCGTGACAAGGACGACCGGCGCGGGCCTCCGAAAGGTGGACGTCCGCCGCGTCGCGGGGATCGTTCGTGAGAATAGTCGCCGGGCGTTTCAAGGGCGCGGCTCTGGCCGCGCCGAAATCGCACGACACACGGCCGACCAGCGACCGATTGCGTGAAACCATTTTCAACATCCTGGCTCATGGCCTGGATGTTGATCTTGAAGATGCAAGGGTCCTGGATCTTTTTGCCGGCACGGGCGCGCTGGGCTTCGAGGCGATCAGCCGGGGCGCCCGCCATTGCACTTTCATCGAAGAAGGGACGGAAGCGCGCGGCATCATTCGCCGGAACATGGAGGCCCTGGGCCTCAATGGCGCTGCCAAGATCTTCCGGCGCGATGCCACCCGCCTTGGCAGTGCAGGCACCATCGAGCCTTTCGATCTGGTGTTTGCCGACCCTCCCTATGACAAGAAGCTGGGTGAAAAGGCCCTTGCTTCGGCAGCGGGCGGAGACTGGCTGAAACAGGGCGCCTTGTGCGTGCTTGAAGAGAGATCTTCAGCTCACATCGATGTTCCCGAAGGCTTCGAGGAACTCGACCGCCGCCAGGCAGGCGATAGTCAGGTCGTGTTCCTGCGATATGGCGGCTGAAGTCTCTTTCGGCCCGCCATCAACCCTCTCGTCTCGCTATGGGATTTCCTTCGTCCGTCAGGCGCCGCCCGGCATCATGATGTAGGCGGTTTTCCGCGTTGGCAGGCTGGAACGGCTGACGATCAGGGCCGGCGTTTGCGCCCGCACGATGTCATACCCTGCCTCCTGTGCTCGCCCGACAAAGGCCTGAAGTGCTCCGGAAAAATGGAAGTGCATCGGCACGACCATCGCAGGGCCGATGCTTTCCAGAACGTCCATCAGGCTGTCCAGCCGAAGCGTCGAGGAATTGTCTATGGCCGCAAATACGACGTCGATCTGACCAAGGCGGACGAGATCTTCCTGCGTAAGCCGGTGATGCAGGTGGCCGAGATGCGCAATGCACATGTCGGCGACCTCGAAGATGAAGATCGAATTGCCGAGCCGGCGTTCTTCCCCGTCCCAGCCGCGGATGTTGGTCTGGATATTGCGGATGCGGACATCCTCAACAGTGACGTCATGGTCCAGCGGCCCGCCCTTTGGATTCCAGCCATACAGAAGATGTTCGATGTTCGGATCCGGGCTGATGGAGTAATGCGTGCTGTGGGCCCCGTTCATCGTGGCTACATCCGGCGGCAGAAGCGGGCGGACACTGTCGTTGTAGTCGGTTGCGATCCGCACGCCCTTGGGCGTTTCAAGTTCAAAGGTGGAATGGCCGATGTAGCGGATCTGGACTTCATTTGCCTGAAGAGACGCCCGCCAGATGCGCATTTCGTCCGGCCCGGGCGCTCGGTAGGGGGCGTCTGCAACCAGTTGACAGACCGCGAATGCGGGTCCTGCAACAACAGCTGTAACCAGAAGGCCGAGCATCACCGGAACCAGCCGGTACAATCCGCCGGCCTTCTGTCGCCGTCCGTGAATTGGGAAAAAGCACATCGCCATGTCAGTCCATCCCGAAAACCACACCTGAGCAAAATACTAGGGGGCAGACCGCCAAGGGCAAGGCATGTCGAGGTGTGCGCTGCCCGTTTGCCTGAAACTTCAGACGTTTTGGAAGGGGATGCCAAAAGAAAAGGCAACCGGCCTGCGCTTGTAGCTGCAAAGGCGGTTGCCTGAGGTGGGGGCGGGTGGGAGGAAGAACCAGCCCCGGAATTGACTTTCAGACCACGTAAAGACTGACCGGCGGTTTCCCGGACTTTGCCGTCCGGTTGGCCGCGTCGCCTTCGCTCATGAATCCGGCGCTGCTTGCCTGGCGGTAGATAAGATCGCCCGCGTGCCCGGCCTCCATGACCAGCGCCTGCTGGCTGCAAAGCGAGGCCAGCGACAGGCCCAGACGGCGGAAATGCGCACGGCGATAGCAGTAGACGGCAAGTGCCGCGCGCTGCTGTTCCGGCAGCTGGCATCCGACATCAGTAACCGCGTTCAACGTTGCATCCAGCAACCGTTTCAGCAAATCGTCCGATACCGGACAGGCTTCCAAATCTGTTGATCCCGATGGCCGCATTGACCTTCTCCTAATAGATTGAGAAAAGTATTTAGGAGTAAGATTAATGATTTGTTAAACGCAAAGTCGGGTCCAATAAAAAGGAATTATACGGATAAATCTGCTGATGTTGCCATCAAGTAACTTCCATTGTTTCTTTTATCAGTTCCTCCAGTTTTGCCCTGGTAACTGTACGCAAGGATTCCGCGTTATCCAGTATGCTCTCGGCTTTCATGAAGTCCAGAACGCGGATGGAGTCATGGGGCGGGCTGACCAGGATATCCGGTTGATCTGATTTCAGTTTTTGCTTTGTGATGGTCTGCATCAGGATCTGGGAAGAGCCGAACAGGGAATCCAGCATGCTGATGTCATCCTTGTTGTCTCGCGGCACCGGCGCGCCAACGACATCAACGGCAATGACGATGTCGCAACTCGCCCTGAGCCCGTCGAAAGGCAGTGGATTGACGACGCCGCCGTCGATCAGAAACCGGTCGCCATAGCGCACGGGTCTGAAAACCGCGGGAATCGCAATCGAGGCGGCCAGGGCAGGCAGCAAGGGGCCACTTTCAAAATCCACTTCCTCGCAGCGATAGAAGTCCGTTGCCAGCATACGCAGCGGAATGTCCAGGTCTTCGAACGTTTCGGACAGATAGTCCGAGACAAACACTTCCAGCACGCGAAGCGGGTCGAACTGCACCGGGCCGCCACGGAACACATCTGCGAACTTGCGTGGTCTCAACTGCCACAGGCGCGACAACACACTGTTGCGATCGGCAAAAATCTCCAGCGCAATGTCGCGGATTTCCTGGCCACTGCGACCACTGGCATAGGCCGCCCCCATCAGGGCACCGATGGACGTGCCGTTGATCCGGACAGGTTTTATGCCCAGGTCATCCAGCGCTTCCAGAACGGGGATGTGGGCGAGGCCGCGCGCACCACCGCCGCCAAGGGCAAGACCGATTCTGGGGGAAGAGGTAGAGGGCATGGCGCGGGTCCGGCATTGAGAGCGTTACTCCCTGCACATGGGGGCTGACGCGCGCCTTGCCAACCTTGCAACTGCCTGCAACGACAGTTGCGAACAGGAAAACCCTCTCAGTGCCGGAAAAACTCAGATCACGAAGTATAGATCGTCCGCGGATTCCGACATCCAGTCCGTTGCATGATCAAACGGCATCGGCCGGGCAATCAGGTAACCCTGGATCGAGAAATCGCCCATCATCCGAAGCCGGTCGTATTGTTCTTCGGTTTCAACGCCTTCGCAGACGATGCCGATGTTGAGCGACCGGGCCAGATGGATGAGCTGGTTGACGATCACTTCCTTTTTCGGGTCCTGAAGCATCTGGCGCGTGAAGGAGCGGTCGATCTTGAGCCCGTTTATCGGCAAGTCCGAGACATGGGAGAGGGACGCATAGCCGGTGCCGAAATCATCCAGCTCGATATGAACGCCCAGCTCGAAGAGTTGCCGCAGCGCAGCCAGGTGACCCGACCGATTGTCGTTCAGGAACACCGATTCCAGAACTTCGGCAGTGATCCGCTCCGGTCCGACATTGTGCTTTTCCATCGCGGCCTTGAAGTGCTCGAGCAGCAACCCGGACGACAGGTGCGATGGCGAGATGTTCACGGAGATGCGGCCAAAATCGAGGCCCTGGTCGATCCAGTGCCGGGCAGCGGCAAAAGCCTTGTCGATGACAATCTCACCCAGGATCGGCGCCAGACCGGATTTTTCCACGACCGGCAGAAAGTCTCCGGGCGAAACCGTGCCGCGTTCGGGGTGTCGCCAGCGTACCAGCGCTTCGATGCCGGTAACGGCCTGAGTGCGCAGGTTGACCTGCGGCTGGAACACGAGGAAGAACTGGTCGTTCTTGACCGCGTCCTTCAGTTCCAGCTCGATCTGTGCTTCCGTTTCGCTGTCTGTGCGCATGTCCGGACGGAAGAAAGTATAGCGGTCCTTGCCGTTTTCCTTGGACTGGTAAAGCGCGAGATCGGCATTGACCAGAAGCGTGTCGAAGTTGTCACTGTCCTCCGGGCACAGTGCCAGTCCCATGCTGACGGTCGGCCAGAACCTGTTGCCGTTGAACTCCATCGGCATCCGCATGATCCGGCGCGCCCGTTCGCACAACTCGTTGGGATCCGACGTTCCGCTTTCCGCCAGAATGACGAATTCGTCGCCTCCCCAGCGATAGGCCGTGCCCAGCCCACGGCAGACTTCGCGCAGCCGGCGGCCGGTCTCTTCCAGGCAATGATCGCCGGCAAGATGGCCGAGCGTATCGTTGACCCGCTTGAAACCGTCCATGTCGACGTGAACCAGGAACGCCGGCTTCTCGCTCCGGGCGAAACGCTCCTTGGCATCGCGCTGGCAGCCGGCGCGGTTGGACAGTTTGGTCAGGGGGTCGAAATAGGCCAGGCGCTCCGCCCGGACCTTGGCCTCGCGGGTTTCGTTTTCCCGCTGCACCCGTTCGGAAACATCATTGGCAATGGCCACGAACAGGTCGCGGTCCTGATCGCGGAGAAGCTGTACCCTGAGATCGACCGGATATTCCGTGCCGTCCTTGCGCCGGTGAACGCTTTCGACCGACAGGTTGTCCCGATGTCCTTTCAGGAGGGGCGCGACGTGGCGCCGGACCGTGTTCGGGTCGTAAACGGGATCGATATCGCCGATTTTCTGGGATTTCAGCTCTTCGATCGTGTAGCCGAGATTGGCCAGGGCACAGCGGTTGGCATATTCGATCTGGAAGGTTTCCGCGTCGAGGATGTAGATCTCGTTTAGCGAGGACTCCAGGATATTGGCCAGCAGATGGTTCCTGCGTTCTGCCAGGCACCGGTCGGTGATGTCGTGAACGGTCCCGATCACCTTGGATGCCTTACCGTCCCGACCGGCAAGCACATACCCGCGAACGTGCAGGTACTGGATGGTGCCGTCGTCATGCACCAGCGGGTGTTCGGTGTCGAATTCACCGCAGGATTTCACTGCTGCGTTGACCGCGTCCAGGGTTTTCTTCCGGTCGTCACCGGGAATACGATCAAAGAGATAGGCTTGGATCTCGTTTGCCGGAAGGTCCGGCGGGATCTTCATGACCCGGTAGTATTCTTCCGAGCCCAGGATTTCGTTTGAAGCGATATCGCGTTCCCAGCTGCCCACATGCGCAATCCGCTGGGCTTCGATAAGTTGAAGCGTGCTGCTTTCCAGCTTCAGGGTGTTGTCCAGAACTTCTGCCTCGAGGCGCGAACGCGTCAGCTGCACGGAGGACTGAAGACGGGACAGGAGACGAAAGACCACCGTCCAGGCGAGCAGCGCCAGACCGATGCCTGCCATCAGAGAAAGCAATGTCCCCTTGGCAAAGTCCCAGATGTTGTCCGTGATGTCCTTTACCAGCAGAAGCTTCACGTCGTTGTTCGGGGTTACGACCATAATTGGCAGATCGCGAACCATGAACACCTTGCTGTTCTGGAGGAAGAAGCTGTTGAAGCCGGCGAAGTGGCCGTTGGAGGCGATCTTGCTGAAGTCGAAGCCGGTCGGCGTCAGATTGCCCAGAACCTTGTAGTGAACCGTGCTGGAATCACCTGCTTTGGCGACTTCGCAGGCCTTGACGATCTGGGCATTGACCGCGGAACTGGCCAGCGCGAGCGATTGTTCGATATTGATCGCGAGTTTCAGATACCCGATCCGGGTTCCCTCAACGAGCCAGGGTTTCAGCACGCTGACGATGAATTCGTTGTTGCGGCCGAGTTCGATAGCATCGACTTCGCGAAAACGATTGGAATTCAGTTCGGTCTCGAAGCTGGCGGAATCCTGTGCCGGGGTGGCATTGCTTTGCGCGCGATAGACGATCTGCTGGTCGGCGGAATAGATGGTCAATTCCGCAATATTGAGATCGGCAGCTTTTCCGGCAAAGACCCTGTCGGCAACGGCCTTGATGTTGGCGGTGTCTTTCTTGCGGATGGCTGTCTGCAGATCGGTGTCGGCGCTGACGACACTGACTGCCTGATCGAGCGTTTGTTCCCCCAACGCTCTTTGATGCATCAAAAGACGTTCAGTCGTCCGGACGATCAGGTCCTGCGGCTCGCTCAGCGTACGATATTCCGTCACCACGTTCTGGAGCGTCAGGACGGCAACTGTCAGGCAGAGAAACGACAGAAAAACGACGCGAAGGGGTTTTTCGAAACGGGTTTCGTCCTTGCACCACCGCGCCAGGATCTGGTCAAGAATGGCACTCGGACTTCGCGCGCGCGCAATTGTGCGCGATTTCTCGTCGCGCAAGTCCTTGTCTTGCCAAAACTCTTGCTTGCCCACGCGTTGCACCCGTTCCCCCGAGCAGCCGTAGCTCCTCTTTGATCGGCAAGGACAGTCCGCTTTTTGTTATTGTCACCGGGCACGGCGAAGTTATGCAAACCATCACTGCCAATTTTCTCAATAGGCTGTATTGGTTAAATTGTATTGAATGTGTTCCTTAAGGCTTATTAAGAATAGAATTCATCCGAGAGGAAATCTTCCAGTCTCAAGATCAAATGTATTTGCGCTGAGCCTGATGATTGGCGATGCAGCAAAATAGTTTGATCTAAATCAGACGATCACCTTTGAGCGTCACCAGTTGAGGTGATGTCGCCGCCCAAGCGTCTGTGTTCGACCCAGCCGATTGACGCGAGCCAGCCTCGACTTGGCAAACAAGTCGTATGGCGCGGTGCCATCAACTGCCTGACGTGCTTGCGAAGAACTCGAGGAGGGCAGTGACCGTCTCTTCCGGGGCTTCTTCGGGCAGGAAGTGCCCACCGGGAAGCGCGGCGCCGACAGCGGTCCTTGACCAGCCCCGCCAGACTTCAAGCGGATCGTCCACGCTGGTGGCGATACCTTTGCTTCCCCAAAGTGCAAGAAGGGGAACAAGGATCTTTCTTCCCGCATCCAGATCCGCCCGGTCGTGGTCGTAGTCGATCGTTGCACCTGCGCGGTAGTCCTCACAGGTTGCCGATACCCGGTCTGGTTCGCAAAACCAGTCACGGTTATGCGCCATGGCTTCCTTGGAAAAGCACGACAGGGTCTTGGCCGCAGTCCAGCTGGCCAGCGTGTGATCGAGAAATCGTATCGGTGCGGCAGAAATAGTTTTTTCCGGGAAAGGCGCAGCCTGGGCCAGAAACATCCAGTGATAGATCTTGAGGCCGAACAGCCTGTCCATCCGGTCCCAGTAGTCACATGTCGGAAGGATGTCGAGAACGGCGACCTTCAGAAGGGCTTGCGGGTGATCGAGGGCAAGGCGGTAAGCCACCCTGCCGCCACGGTCATGGCCAGCCAGAAAGAACGTCGAGTGGCCGAGCACCTTCATGAGCTCGACCATGGCCGAGGCCATGCTTCGTTTGGAATAGGCCGCGTGATCGTGTGATAGCGGCGGCACGGACGAACGGCCATACCCCGGCAGGTCGGGCAGGACGAGCGTGAAGTGTTCGGCAAGCTGCGGGGCCACCTTGTGCCAGCAGACATGAGATTGCGGGTAGCCGTGCAGCAAAAGCAACGGTGGGCCGGACCCGCCGGTCCGGCAGAAAAGCCGCACGTCGTTGGCTTCCACAGTGATGCTGTCAAACCCCGGAAACAGATCCGGCAGGTCGTTTTTCACGTCTGTCTCCCCAGCCCGCACCGGGGAGAAGATTACCTTTGCTTTCAAGCGCCTGCCAAGTCCCGGAAACCGGAAATGCCACGATTGCCGGTTTTTCGCTTGGCTCGGCCTCAGCTTTCCCGGGCGATGGCCCGCCAGCCGATGTCGGTTCGGCAAAAGCCTTCCGGCCAGTCGATGTCGCGGATCCGCTCGTAGGCCCGTTGCTGTGCCTCGCGAACGGTGGTGCCGACCGCCGTCACGTTCAAAACGCGTCCGCCATTTGCCAGGATCTGCGTGCCATCGCGTTTGGTGCCTGCGTGAAAGACGGCAACGTCATCCGTTGCTGGTGTATCGAGACCACGGATTTCCGTGCCCTTGTCGTAGCTGCCCGGGTAACCCTCGGCGGCCATGACGACCGTCAGTGCGGCTTCGTCGCGCCAGTCTGCCGTTGTCTGGTCCAGCCGACCTTCGACGCTTGCAAGCAGCAGCTCCAGCAGGTCGCTCTTGAGGCGCATCATCAGGACCTGGCATTCCGGATCACCGAAGCGGGTATTGTATTCGATCAGCTTCGGGCCGTTCTTGCCGATCATCAGACCCGCATAGAGAACGCCCTTGAAAGGGGTGCCACGTTTGGCCAGTGTCGCGATGGTCGGCTCGATGATGGTACGCATCACCTCGGCAATCAGTGCATCTGTAAGGACGGGAGCGGGCGAGTAAGCGCCCATGCCGCCGGTATTCGGGCCTTCGTCACCATCATAGGCGCGTTTGTGGTCCTGGGCGGTGGCAAGCGGCAGTGCGTTGGTGCCGTCGGACAACACGAAGAAGCTCGCTTCCTCGCCTTCCAGGAATTCCTCGATGACGACTTCCGCACCTGCAGCCCCGAACGAGCCTTCGAAACAGGCCGTTACCGCCTCTTCGGCGTCTTTCAGGGTCATGGCGACCACGACACCCTTGCCGGCTGCAAGCCCGTCCGCCTTCACGACAATCGGTGCACCTTTTTCCCGGACATAGGCGAGCGCGGCATCTGCCGTATCAAAGCGGCCGTATCCGGCGGTCGGAATATCTGCTTCGTCGCACACGCCTTTGGTGAAGGCCTTGGAGCCCTCCAGTTGGGCCGCTGCTCTGGACGGACCGAAAGCCTTGATCCCGGCCGCTTCCAGATCATCGACAATGCCGGCCACAAGCGGTGCCTCGGGGCCGACGACAACAAGATCGATGGCATATTCGCGACAGAAACCGATGACTGCCTGATGATCCGCGGTGTCCAGATTGCAAAGCTCGGCCACCTCGGCAATCCCGGCATTGCCGGGCGCCGCATAGAGCTTGGTCAGCTTGGGAGATTTTGCCAGCGCCCAGGCGAGCGCGTGTTCGCGGCCACCGGATCCGATCAGGAGAAGTTTCATAAACGGGCAGTCTCTTCGTGAAGGTTGAAGCAAGAGGGCCGTCCCCTAACACGGAGGGCGGCATACCGCAATTGGCGGCGCATGCAACGGCGCATTTCTGCCGGTCTCCGCCCAACTTGTGACGCGGCGGGAGAGGTGGTTTCCGCGACCAGCAAAAGGCCGGAACGCTTGCCAGCCAAGTGTGGCAAGCGCGAAGAGGAAACCAAGGGCTGACCGGGGTTTGGGTCGTCAGACCATGACACCTTGCCCAACTCTGAGTTTCACGATAGCGCCCCTGTGACCTCTTGCGGGATGAATTTCCTGCTGAAAATCGCTAAAAGAACCTGAGAAGGGCGGAAAGCAGGAGCGTTTCCGCCGGATAATCGAGAAATGGACGGATCGAAAGTGTTTTCCACGAACGACACGGGGCCGGTTGCAGATGCGGTCAAGCAGCACTGGGTGGACACGCGGCTGCCGGCTGGCCTGCGCCCCTATGCGCGCCTTGCCCGCTGGGAACGTCCGATCGGTTGGTGGCTGTTGCTGTGGCCCTGTTTCTGGTCGGCGGCATTGGCGGCGGTCGCCGGTGGCAAGGCCTGGCCGGACCCCTGGCACATGGTTCTGTTTTTCATCGGCGCGGTTGCCATGCGCGGTGCCGGCTGCACCTACAACGACCTTGTCGACGTCGACATCGATTCCAAGGTCGAGCGGACCCGCTCCCGGCCCATCCCGGCGGGGCAGGTGTCCAGACTTCAGGCAAAGGTCTTTCTGGTGGTCCAGGCCCTCATCGGCCTTGCGGTGCTGCTTCAGTTCAACACCTACACGATCTGGCTGGGCATCGCCTCGCTGCTGCCGGTTGCGGTCTATCCGTTCATGAAGCGCATCACCAACTGGCCGCAGCTGTTTCTGGGGTTCGCCTTTTCCTGGGGGGCGCTCATGGGCTGGGCGGCCGCCTTTGGGTCCCTGTCCTGGTCACCGGTGTTTCTCTATATCGGCGGCATCTGCTGGACGATCGGCTACGACACGATCTACGCCCATCAGGACAAGGAGGACGATGCGCTTGTCGGTGTGAAGTCGACGGCCCGCCTCTTCGATGAGCACACCAAGCCGGCTCTCATCCTGCTCTACAGCTGCGCAACCGCGCTGTTCTTTCTGGCTGCGATCTTTGCCGATGCCGGTCCGGCCGCTTTTGTCGGCATCCTTGCGGGCGTCATTCACCTGGGGTGGCAGATCGTCGTTCTGGATATCGATGACGGCGATCAGTGCCTGCAACTGTTCCGATCCAACGGGACCTATGGCTGGATCCTGTTCTTCGGTTTCTTCGCCGATGCCCTTATCGGTGCGCTCTAACGAAAAAAGCCCCGCTCAGCGGGGCTTTTTTTGAAAACTGTCGTGTGCACGCTCAGGTGCGGGCAATGATCTCACGCTCATTGGCGTGGACGGTTGCCGAAGGTTCCTGCCGGCCGGGAAGACGGCGGTTCAGGAAGCGCGGACGGCGGCCCGTTAATAGGCGCAGCTTGCGCCGGGGCGCAGGTTTTGAAGCCGGAACGGCGCTGTAGGCTTCGATCGGCTTTACCTTGCCGCCGAGGTCACACACCAGCATAGGCAGGTTGAACACCTGGGCCCACCGGCTCCACAGGACCGCGAGGTCGTCGGATTTCTCGGTTTCGGCCAGGGTGATCGACAGCGCGCTATCGGGATGTTTCAGGATCAGTGCTGCCACGATTTCGCCCGGCACCGCGCCCGGAACGATCCGGACCATGACACCATCGAAACCTTGAGCGGGCACCACCACCGTCACCGGAACACCGGCAACCCGCCGCTTGATGACCGCCCTGTCGCGATCCAGGAAAATTTCGGCTGGCAGGGAAGGGGTACCCGGCCGGTTTTCAAGGCGTTGCTCGAAGTGGGCCGGCAGGCAACCGGGATGCGGCATCGTTTGGGCGCCGACCCCGGTTGCTACCATTTCCTGTATTTCTGTTTGACGTCTCAAATGACTCTCCACCGGACCTTTAGGTCGGACCATTTTTGGTCTCTCGATGCATTCAATCTACTGAAGAAAAGTCGTGAACCACTTAAGATACAGAGTTAAAAAAGTCTGATTTATAAGAGGGTTACTGGAATGTAATCAGACAGGTAACACCTTGTTCAGTCATGTGGCAGATTCGACTTGGTACAACCTTTGAATGAATTTTCCACCCTGTCCCGATCCCGCCTATCTTGCGGTCATCATTACGAAAATCGGATGAGGCGCTGCGGCATTGCAACCTCTTGCCGGAACCGGCTCAAAATCCCATTTCCCACCTATCAGGGGAAAACCATGGCTCTGGAAGGCGCCCGGCACGACCGGATTGCCCGCAAAAGGCCCCGACAGTTGCAGCGCAGCCGTGCGGGGCGTAAACAACTGCCGAACCAGAAGACGAAAGAGCGGACACGATGTCGGAACTGATTGATCAAAGCGAATTGCAATCCCGGGCAGCCCGTCTGGTGGAAGCAGCCCGCAAGGCCGGAGCTGACGCCTGCGACGCGATTGCGGTTACCGGTGTCTCGCTTTCGGTCGATGTTCGCGAAGGCAAGGTGGAAGAGACCGAGCGCGCCGAAGGCGACGACGTCACCTTGAGGGTGTTTGTCGGCAAGCGCACTGCTGCTGTCTCAGCCAACCGTCTCGATGATCCGGCAAGCCTGGCTGAACGTGCCGTCGCCATGGCCAAGGTCGCGCCGGAAGATCCCTATGCCGGTCTTGCCGATCAGGATCTTCTCGTGAAGGAGTTTCCGGAACTCGAGCTTCTGGACACAAAGGAAATGACTGCCGAGGATCTGACGCAGATTGCGCTGGAAGCGGAAGCTGCCGGTCTGGAAGTCGAAGGCGTCACCAAATCCGGCGGTGCGGGAGCCTCCTGGCGTCTTGCCGGTGTCGTTCTGGCGACCAGCCATGGGTTCCAGGGGTCCTATATGTCGTCCCGCTATGGCATGTCCATGACAGCCGTCGCAGGGGAAGGGACCGGCATGGAGCGGGATTACGATTTCGACAGTCGTACCTATTACGAAGACCTGGAAGCACCGGCGGAGATCGGACGCAGGGCCGGTGAAAGAGCTGTGCGCCGTCTCAACCCGAACAAGCTTTCGACCCGCACCGCGAACGTCATTTATGAATCGCGCGCTGCCCGCAGCATTCTCGGGCACCTTGTCGGGGCGATCAACGGGGCCGCAATTGCGCGCAAGACCAGCTTCCTGAAAGACCGGATGGGCGAGGCCGTGTTCGCACCTGGCATCCAGGTGGTTGACGACCCGTTCAAACGCCGGGGTGCCGCAACACGCCCCTTCGACGGGGAAGGGACCCGGGCGGAGCGTCTCGATGTCATTGAAGACGGTGTCCTGCGACACTGGTTTCTGGACGGTGCTTCCGCACGCGAACTGGGTCTGACGCCCAATGGCCGGGCGCACCGCAGTGGCAGCGGCACGTCGCCTGGCGCAACGAACGTCACATTGATGCCGGGCGAAAAATCGCTGGAAGAATTGATGGCGGAAGCCGGGCAGGGCCTGCTGGTGACCGACCTGATCGGTCACGGCGTAAACGGCCTTACCGGTGACTATTCGCGCGGGGCAGCCGGGTTCTGGTTCGAAAACGGCCAGATCGTAGAAGCCGTCAGTGAAATCACCATTGCAGGCAATCTGAAGGACATGTTTGCACGGCTCGTGCCCGGCAGCGACCTCGACAACCGTTATTCGGCAGCCACTCCCTCGGTCATGATTGAAGGAATGGCCCTTGCCGGAAGCTGACAAGGGCCTGAACGACACCGGACGAAGCGAAATCGGGCTGGATGAAGCCGGAAGGGACGCGGACCTGCGCCTGCTGGAGTTGGCTGCGCGCCAGGCGGGCGATATTGCGCTGGGTTTCTTCGGTCAGGATCCGGAGACCTGGTACAAGGGCAAGGCGGGCATGTCGCCGGTTTCCGAGGCAGATCTCGCGGTAGACCGTTTTCTTGCGGACTACCTGCGGTCTGCGCGGCCGGACTACGGCTGGCTTTCGGAGGAAACCGCCGACGACCGCAGCCGTCTCAACCACGAGCGTGTCTTCATTGTCGATCCGATTGACGGCACGCGGGCTTTTCTGGCGGGTGGGGACGAATGGACGGTGGCGATTGCCGTGGTCGAGGCCGGTCGGCCCGTTGCAGCTTCGGTCTTTTGCCCGCGCCGGGACGAGATGTTTCTGGCCCGTACAGGCGGCGGAGCCTGGCTCAATGGAGCACGACTGGCGGTGTCAGATCGCACCGGCCTTTCCGGCGCAACCTTGACCGGGCCTCATTCCATTGTTGCCAATCAGGACGTTGTCGCTGCAGGTTTTGTCGGCACGGAAATCCTGCGCTCCCTGGCTTATCGGCTGGCGATCGTTGCAGCAGGACGGGTCGATGTCGGGGCCGCACGAGGCGGGCCGAGCGATTGGGATCTTGCGGCGGCGGATCTTTTGGTGCAGGAAGCGGGCGGTGTATTGACCGACCTGTCGGGTCGGAACCTGATCTACAACCGCGCCAAGACCGGCCACCCGGCCCTGATCGCAGCTCCTGTTGCGCTGATCGGGCCTGTGCGCGACGCGCTCGACGACCTGATCAGGTAACAGACCGGTTGCAGCGACGAAAGCGAGGATATTGATGAGTAATACCGATACTCCGAAGCAGCTCCTTCATCTTGTGTTCGGCGGCGAGCTGGAATCACCGGAAGGGCTGACGTTCCGCGATCTGGACGAACTGGATATCGTCGGAATCTACCCGAATTATGCCGAAGCCTACAAAGCCTGGAAGTCCAAGGCGCAGGCGACGGTCGACAACGCTCATATGCGTTACTTCATCGTCCACATGCACCGCTTGCTCGATCCGGAAACGGCTTCTTAAGGCAGCGCAGCTCTCTCAGGCGACAACACCAAATGATAAAACGCCTCGGCCGTCAGCCCTGGGTTCTGGCCAGCATCGGCACTTTGATGGCCGTTTACCTGAAACTGGTCTACTGTACCAACCGGTTCGTGATCGATCCGGAGGGCGTGCACGAACGTTCCGAACAGGATCTCCCGGTTATCGTGGCCATGTGGCACGGCCAGCACTTCATGGTGCCCTTCGCCAAGCCGGCTCACTGGCCCGCCAAGGTGATGATTTCCCGGTCTGCCGATGGCGAGGTCAACGCGATCGCGGCCCGCAAGCTCGGCCTCGGCCTGATCCGTGCCTCCGGCGGCAAGAACGCACGCCAGATAAAAAAGCGCGGCGGTATGCGTGGTTTCATCGAGGCGCTTCGTGCGCTCAAGGAAGGCTATTCCATCGCCATGACGGCGGATGTGCCCAAAGGTCCGGCCCGCAAGTCCGGCGTTGGTATCGTTCAGCTTGCCAAGCATTCGGGCCGTCCCGTCCTGCCTGTGGCGGTGGCGACCAGCCGCAGCATCGAGCTGAACAGTTGGGACAAGGCCAGCGTCAACCTGCCATTCGGTCGGGGCAGCATCGCGGTGAGTGATCTCATCTGGGTTCCCGCCGATGCGGACGACGACACGCTTGAGGAATACCGCCTCAAGGTGGAAGAGGGGCTGAACGCCGCAACGAAACGTGCTTACGAGCTCGTCGGAAGGGCGGATGGCTGACCGGCGACCCCTTGTCTTCAGTCTCTACAGGGGCCTTGCACGGGCCCTGACGCCTCTGTTCAATCTGCTTTTCTGGCTGCGCAGCCGCTCCGGCAAGGAATTGCCGGCCCGCAAGGGGGAGCGTTTCGGACGGAGCGCAACAAGCCGGCCTGCCGGCAAGCTTGTCTGGATCCATGCGGCCAGTGTCGGTGAAACCGTATCCGTGCTGCCGCTGGTTGATGAACTGACGGGGTCTGGCAACAAGGTGCTCCTGACCACAGTCACCGTGACGGCGGCACAGCTGGCACAGGGCCGCTTGCCGGAAGGGGCGATCCACCAGTTCATGCCATTCGATGCACCCGGACCGATCAGCCGATTTCTCGACCACTGGTCCCCGGACCTGGCGATGGTGGTCGAATCCGAAATCTGGCCGTGCCTTTTCGATGAAATGCGTTCGCGGCAAACGCCCTTCGTGCTTCTCAACGGCCGCCTGTCGGACCGATCCTATCGAAGCTGGGCGCGCTTTCCGCGTATTTCCCGATATCTGTTTCGGTGTCTGGACATGGCTCTGGCGCAAAGCGCCGCCGATGGCGAGCGGTTCCGCCTGTTGGGCTGCCGCAATGTTTCAACGCCCGGCAATCTGAAATTCGATGCACCGGACCCGGCCGTGGACGAAGGCCAGGCAACCGCCTTGCTGGCGCAGACAGGAGCGCGTCCGGTCTGGCTGGCCGCCCTGACGCATCCGGGCGAGGACGAAATCGTGCTCGAGGCCTTTGGCCGTCTCACCGAGGAATTTCCCGGTCTCCTGCTGGTCCTGGTGCCGCGACATCCCGTTCGGACAGATGATATTGCGGCCATGATCGATAGCCGTGGCCTGCGTGCGGCGCGTCGAAGTCTGGATCAGGCAATTGAAACGGACACAGATGTCTATCTCGGTGATACACTGGGCGAGATGGGACTTTTTTACAGATTGGCACCGGTGACGTTTTTGGGTGGTTCATTCAACGATGCAGGCGGTCATAACCCGGTGGAAGCTGCATTGTCGGGCTCCGCGCTGGTAACTGGCCCGCGTGTTGCGAACGCCCGCGCCGTCTACAAGGACTTCTGGAGCCGGCGGGCTTCACTGAAAGCGGAGTTGCCGGAGAACCTGGCAGATTGTGTCGGCAGTCTTTTGCGCGATGCTGACGCTGCCCGGGCGCAGGCGGAAAGAGCAAGAGCCCTGGTCGAGGCCGGGCGCGGTGCCTTGGCCGAAACCCTGAAAGTGTTGCAACCCATATTGGGAAAAGCAGGTCCGGCGACTGACGATCCGCTGCCGCGGGGCCGCGCATGAAGTCGGCGCCCGACTTCTGGTGGAAGCCGGGACAGACACTGGCAAGTTGGCTGCTGTCGCCGGCAGGCTGGATTTACGGACTGGTCTCAGGCCGCCGCATGTTGAAGAAGCCGAAAGCGAATAGCCGGTTGCCTGTAATCTGCGTCGGCAATTTCGTCGTCGGCGGGACCGGAAAGACACCCTTTGCCATCGAATTGTCCTACAGATTGCAGGAAGAAGGCTTGCGGCCCGGTTTCCTGCTGCGCGGTTACGGCGGCAAGGCCAAAGGGCCGCTCCTCGTCGATGCCGGCATGCATGACGCCGATGTTGTCGGTGACGAGGCCTTGTTGCTGGCCCGGTACGGTCCAACCGTGATTGCGGCCGACAGGCCGTCGGGGGCACGGCTTGCCGAACAGCAACCCATTGATGTCCTTTTGATGGATGACGGATTTCAGAACCCGGCGCTGGCCAAGGATCTCAGCCTGGTGCTGGTCGATTGCAGCGTGGGGTTCGGCAATGGCAAGTGTCTGCCTGCCGGGCCCTTGCGGGCACCTGCGGCCAAGCAGATCGTGAAGGCCGATTGCCTGGTCCTGGTAGGCGAGGGGGATGCGGCAGAGGAAGCTGTGCATCTGGCTGGACGCAAGGGGCTGCCGATCCTTCACGCGCATGTGCGGCCACAGCCGAACGATGAACTGGCGGGAAGCAGGCTCTTTGCATTTGCGGGCATCGGCAGACCACAGAAATTCTTCGATACGCTGAAAACGCTTGGCTACGACGTGAAGAAAACGCGGGAATTCCCCGATCACCATCAATACACGCAAGCCGACGTGCGTGCGCTGCTGACCGAAGCCGAGGAAGCCGGGTTCAAGCTGGTGACGACGTCCAAGGACATGGCCAGGCTGGAAACGTCGACGGGAGAACTGTTCCACTGGATCGCATCCAGTGCGGCCGTCCTGGAAGTGCGAATGGAGATCGATGACGAAGACAGGCTGGCGTCACTCATCAAGGAGCGGCTACGTCGGCGTCAGTTCGGAAAATGAGGCTGCTTGAGTTCGCCTGATGCGGCTCAGCGCGTTTCCAGATACCGCTTCATGGACGCATTGGCATCGACATAGGCTTCCTGCCGTTCGACAGACCAGTATTTCAGCTCGTCCAGCGGGATCGCCGTTCCGGTGACCGCACAGCGCACGAATGTCCCCGGTGTTTCCACCTGATAGTCGCCGTCCAGGTAGCGGACGCGGGCTTCATTGGGGATGCGCGGATTTTCGTAGCGGTTCATGATCTGCAGTTTGGCTGTCGGTCTATCGGGAAGTCTTGATAGCATTTATGGCAGACTGGCAGGAGAGGGCAAGTTAAAGCTTTGCCAGCGGGCCTTTTCCCCGTTGTGGGACAGTCGGCTTCAAAACCGCGCAGGGTAACCCGGCCCCGACTGCATTCCGGCGTGCGGTACCGTATGACTGGCAAGTGGAATTCTCCGCTCATGGGATGAATTGCGCGCCAAAACGCCTATGTTGAGAGAAACAACCAAATTGCCCGGTCTGGCAATGCAATCTGCATCGGCAGACACTCCGGGCGAAATCAGGACAGACAGATGACCCTTTCCACCACCGATCTTATCGAATCTTCAGGCCTGGGCCTCGAAACGGCAAGGCGGATCACTCAGGACGCACTTGATGGAGCGGATGATGGCGAGCTTTTTGTCGAATATCGGCAAAGCGAGGGCCTTGTCTTCGACAACGGGCGCCTGAAAGGGGCCAATTACGACACCGCACAAGGTTTCGGCCTGAGAGCCGTTGCCGGTGAAGCTGCCGGTTACGCCCATGCCGGAGATATCTCCGAAGGTGCATTGAAACGGGCGGCCGATGCGGTCAGCGCCGTCAAGAAGGGGTATTCGGGTAGCTACGCGGCAGCACCTGCGCGCACCAACCAGACGCTTTACACCGATGCAAACCCGCTTGGCGGGCCGAGCTTCGAGGACAAGGTCAAGCTGCTGCAGGAAATCGATGCCTACGCGCGGGCAAAGGATCCACGCGTACGGCAGGTGTCCGCGTCTCTGGCGGGGTCCTGGCAGGTGGTCGAGATCCTGCGTGCGGACGGTCATCTGGTGCGCGATGTGCGTCCGATGGTGCGGCTCAGCATTTCCGTCGTCGCCGGCAATGACGAACGCCAGGAAAGCGGCTCTTTCGGTTGCGGTGGCCGGGAAGGCTTCGAGCGATTCATCACCACGGAAAACTGGCAGGGCGGTGTCGACGAGGCGCTGCGTCAGGCTCTGGTCAATCTGGAAGCGGTTCCGGCACCGGCCGGCACCTTCGATGTCGTGCTGGGGCCGGGCTGGCCGGGCATTCTTCTGCACGAAGCCGTCGGCCACGGACTGGAAGGCGACTTCAACCGCAAGAAAACGTCCGCGTTCGCCGGTCTCATGGGCCAGCGCGTCGCTTCGCCTGGCGTGACCATCGTTGACGACGGAACGATTGCCGATCGTCGGGGCTCGCTGACTGTGGACGACGAAGGCACGCCTTCCAGCCGAACGGTACTGATTGAGGACGGTATCCTGAAGGGCTACATGCAGGACCGCCAGAATGCGCGCCTGATGGGCATGGAGCCGACAGGTAATGGCCGCAGGCAGTCCTACGCCCACATCCCGATGCCGCGCATGACCAATACGGTAATGATGGCCGGTGACAAGGATCCGGACGAGATCCTGGCATCGGTCAAGGACGGTATTTACGCCGTGTCTTTCGGTGGTGGCCAGGTCGACATCACCTCCGGCAAATTCGTGTTCTCCTGCACCGAAGCCTACCGCGTGGAGAACGGCAAGGTTGGCGCGCCGCTGAAAGGCGCAATGCTGATCGGTAACGGACCGGACGCGCTGACCCGCGTTTCCATGATCGGGAACGACATGAAGCTCGATCCCGGAATGGGCACCTGCGGCAAGCAGGGGCAGGGCGTGCCGGTTGGCGTCGGCCAACCGTCCATGCGCATCAATGCCATGACCATAGGCGGGACGGCGGTCTGACAAAGCCGCCTGGAAGGACCTATGCCGGACATAAAATTCGTCATCTTCGATATGGATCTGGTGCTCTATGACTATGACCACCAGATCCGCTTGAAGCTGCTTGAAGAGCTGACAGGAAGGCCTGCGGCCGATATTGATCGCTCGGTCTGGGGCGGTCCTCACGAGAATGCAGCCGAGGCGGGAGATCCTGCAACGGCCGAAGCCTATCTGGAGCAATTTGCAAGACTGCTCGAGTTTCCGATCGACTTCGAAACCTGGGCGGATGTGCGCCGGCAGATGATGCGCCCGCGCCGGAATGTCTTGTCGCTTGTCCGCCGCCTGAAAACGACCGCAGACATTGCGCTGCTGACCAACAACGGCATGCTCTTGAAGGATGCCTTGCCCGTCTGCGCGCCGGAAACGGTCGAAATTTTCGGTGAGAAAGCCCATGTCTCGGCTGAGTTTGGAGCCCGCAAGCCTGATCCGCTGGTCTTTGAGCGCATCTGCGGCCGCTACGGCTACGGTCCCGAGGAAAGTGCGTTTGTCGATGACCGCGCGGAAAACATAGAAGGGGCGCAGAGCGTCGGGCTTAAGGGCCATCACTACGTGACTGCGGATGGCCTGGAAACGTTCCTGAGGGCTTGTCGGCTGATCTGATCCGGAACGCAGGTTTGCGCGATCGGGGTGTTTCAGTCAGGGCTTTGGGTGAAAGTGCCTTTGAGGCAGCAGGTCTTCCGAACTGAAAGTCCCGTTTCCGGCTATCACCATGCCGCGTGCCACGCTCAGGTTCCTGGCAACGCCGCTTCCTTTCAGCAGACCGCCTCTCATGTCCGGATCATCTTCCTGAAAGGAGCCTCCGTCCGACAGTATGCAGCTGTCGACCGTGATATTGCCGAGGATCTGACTGCCGTCTCCCAGCATGCATTTGCCGAACAGGGCCGGGTTGTTGAGGAACCGGCCATGGCTTCCTATCCGGATTTCCGCGCCGGGCCTGTTGGCCTTGGCGGTAAATCCGCCTTCGCCGAACTGGTTCTTGCTACCAATCAGAATATTGCCGTTCGACGCTTCGAAATGGCTGCCGGAGTGCACAATGTTGTCGTCGCCCAGCCGGATCTTTGCTCCGGATGAGGCCTTCAGCGTGACGCCCGGATAAAAGATGTTGTTCCTGCCCGCCGATACGCCTGCGGAAACCAGCGTGGAAAAGGGATCCAGAACATGATTTCCGTCCAGGATTTCCATCATCTGAGACAGCGGCAGAAACCCGCTGGCAAGGCGTGCGGCATCGATTGAGGCAAACAGATCGGACATGCGGTGCAAGAGCTCCGTCTTGGAGTACAGGGATAGATAGCCAGCCTTTGGACTGGACGTTGCCTGCCAGACTTTTTCACCGGACATCTGCAACGCTACGCAGCAAATATCCAACGTGCAATCAGCTTGTGCGGTTCTCGGCGCGTGGGGCTGTCCTTTGATTGAAAATAAAGCACTTTTTTGCTGCAGTCGCTGGATTTGATTAAAGGATAGGGCGTATTCTCTGATATCGTTGAAGTGAGCCGAAGTCGCCTGAAACAAGAAGGCGACGCGTCGGGACCATGCGGTTAAGGAGAAGGAATGGCAGCAGAAGGAGCCCCTCCGTTTTTTGCCGAATCGATCGTGTTTCTGGCCGCGACGGTCGTCGCCGTACCGATCGCCAAAAGGCTGGGGCTTGGATCGGTGGTCGGATATCTCGCTGCCGGAGCCGTTATAGGCCCGCACGGCCTAAAGCTTCTCGGCTCGGGCGAGGACGTGCTCCATGTCGCCGAACTTGGCGTCGTCCTGCTGCTGTTTGTCATCGGTCTGGAGCTGGACCCGCGAAAACTCTGGCGGATGAAGCGTGACATCTTCGGCCTCGGAACGGCCCAGGTGCTTCTGACCGGTGTGACCTTCTACGCCATAGGGCGGCTGTTCGGTTATTCCTTCACCACCTCTCTGGTTGCTGGCTTCGGCCTGGCACTTTCTTCCACCGCGTTCGCGCTGCAGATCCTGCAGGAACGCGGACAACTTTCCTCAGCCTACGGCCAGCGGGCGTTCGGCATCCTGTTGCTTCAGGATATCGCCATCGTGCCACTGCTTGCGATGGTCGCCATCCTGGCGCCGGGGGAAGGCCCGTCCACCTACACCCAGATCGCGAGCGAGATCCTGATCGTTCTGGCGGCGGTGGCTGCCGTTATCCTGACTGGTCGATATCTGGTGTCGCCGATTTTCCTGCTGCTGGCGGCAAGCCGCGCGCGCGAGGTCATGCTGACAGCTGCTCTCCTCGTCGCTCTTGGCAGTGCCGGCATCATGCATGCGGTCGGCCTGTCGATGGCGCTCGGGGCGTTCCTGGCAGGTGTTCTGCTGGCCGAATCGAGTTTCCGCCATACGCTTGAAGCCGACATCGAGCCCTTCCGGTCTTTGCTCATGGGCCTGTTCTTTGTCGCCGTCGGCATGTCGCTGGATGTCTACCTGGTGATGACCCACTGGGAAATCCTCGCAATCGGCGTCATCTGTGTGATGGGCGTGAAGGGCATATTCCTTTGGGCTCTGTCACGGGGCACCGGCTCGCCGAATTCCGATGCATTGCGCATTGCCGTCACGCTGCCTCAAGGTGGTGAATTCGCCTTTGTCCTGTTCACCGCCGCTGTCGGCGAACGCCTGTTGAGCTATCAGGCCGTCAACCAGCTGAACGCGATTGTGGTCTTGACCATGTTGCTGACGCCGGTTGCCTGCCTCGGGCTGGACCGGCTGGCGGCCAGGGTCAAGGCACGGGGTGTTGAAAACCCGTCGATCGAAACATTCGAGGAGGCAACTCCGACCGTGCTGGTGATCGGCTTCGGCCGCTTCGGCATGGTGGTGGCCCAGTTCCTGACATCCGAAGGTCTTGAGATCACCGCCATCGACAACCGGCCGGACCGTATCGCCTACGCCCGCAAGCAGGGCTACAAGGTCTATTACGGCGATGCGACACGGGCAGACGTTTTGGCGGCGGCTGGGGCGGGCAAGGCAACATTGGTTGCCATGTGTATCGAGAACGACAAGGTGATGGGCAAGGCCATCGACCTCGTTCGAGAAGGCTTCCCCGAGGCGCTGATCTTCTGCCGGGCGACGGACCGCGCGCATATGCTGGACCTCACCAAACGGGGCGTCGATTTCCAGATTCGTGAAACCTTCGAATCAAGCGTCGTCTTCGGCCGGGCGGCACTCGAGGCACTGGGAACTCCCCTCGACCGGATCGACCAGATCGAGGAAGACGTTCGCGACCGGGACGAGGAGCGGCTTGCCCAGCAGTTGCGCGAGGGCATGTTTGCCGGCGCCGACAAGCTGCACAAGGTAACGCCGCGCCGGTCGATGGAGGCGAACGCTCCTGACGCACCAGCCGCGGAATAGGCGGCAAGGCTCATCACCAGGATTTCGGAAACAAAAAAGGCGCCGAATGGGCGCCTTTCGTTTGGTTGCTTGCGTTTCCGTGTCAGGGCAGGGCGTCGAAGCCTGCGGAGAACCCGTTCAGCGAAATCGGGATGCCGATCCCTTCTTCCGGGGTCTGGAAGATGATGAAGGTCGCCTGAGAGCCGGCCTGCAATTTGCTCAGCAGATCTTCTTCGAGAATGACCTCGGCAATGCAGCCGTTCGGAAGACAGCGGACGAAACCGGCCCGGCCGATATCGGCGTTGTCGACCCTGAGGCCAAGACCAGACGGCAGCAACACGCCGAGCGGTGCGAGAACCCTGAGAATGCGGGCCTGCTTGTCGGCGGTTTTCAGAATGATCACGGAAAGCCCGACGTTTTCCCGGTCGGCCGCAGTGACGTTCTGGATCAGCGCGCACTGGTCACCGGTGGAACCGGGAGGCGTGTCGCAGCGCATTTGCCAGTCGCCGTGAGTCGAGCGGACCTCGCCTTGTGCCGCGGCGGGCATATTTCCGTAAGTCAACGAACTGAAGACGATCCCGGCAACGGCCGCGAGTTTGGAAAAAGACAGTCTGGAACGTCCATTAGGGCGGGCAGCCAGTGACTGCGGCAATTGGGTTGACAAGAAATCCTCCAGTCAATCGTTGTCCGGTTCGCTTTTGGTCGGCCTGCCAAAAGAGATGCGGCCTGCTTGGCGAATCAAGGTGTAATTCTAGGCCAGACATTGCCGCATGACGGCGCACGTTTCCAGTCCGGCAGTTCAGGAACCGAAGGATTAGCCGCAATTCTTGTCGAAAATTCGCATGTCCTTGACCCGTGTCAAATGACAGAGAGCTTCAGGTGGCTGTGAAAAGTTGGAAATTCCGTTGCAGCTCGGCGTTTCTTGTGGTTTTTGTGCGGCTCAAAGGTGTCGGTGGAATGATGCGGCACATCGCCGCTATGCCCGATGGTAGCCATCGCCCTTTATATGAGTTTGTGGTTATAGTCCGGTCAAACTCATGACCTTGTCCAACGCCAGGACGCAGCAGATTTGGCTTGCGCAGCGCCGCCAAGCCCGCTACTGCCGCACCGGATTGGACCGGATCTGAGTCCGGAAATTTAGCATTTTCCGCCATTTCAGGCGGATGAGGGAAGGGAGCGCGGACGTGAAGGCAGTCTTCAAGCGTCTCATGACTATGGCCGGTGCGGCGGCAACTTTTGCTGGAGTGTCGACGGCGGCCCTGGCAGCGGAATCCGGCATCAAGGAATGGCAGCTGGGCTTTCAGGCCTCTGTCACCGATGTGATGGACGACATTACCTGGTTCAACGGGTTCACCCTGGTGATCATTACCGTGATCACCCTGTTCGTGCTGGCGCTGCTGATCGTCTGCATGACCCGCTTCAGCGCGAAAAAGAACCCGGTTCCGTCCAGGACATCGCACAACACCATGATCGAAGTGGTCTGGACGGTTGCGCCGATCTTGATCCTGGTCGTGATCGCGATCCCGTCTTTCCGCCTGCTCTACAAGCAGCTCGACATTCCCGAATACGAGATGACCGTCAAGGCGATCGGCTACCAGTGGTATTGGGGTTACGAGTACACCGATGAAAACATGGGTGAACTGGCGTTCGATTCGCTTATGATCGGTGACCCTAGCGATCCTGCGAAAGATCTGGCGGCACGCCAGGAAGTTGCCGACGCTCGCGGTGTCTCCTTGAACGAAGTTCCGCGCCTTCTGTCCGTTGACTATGATCTTGTCATTCCGGTCGACACCACGGTCCGTATGCAAGTGACCTCTGAGGATGTGATCCACTCCTTCGCGATGCCGTCCTTCGGCGTCAAGGTCGACGCCATTCCGGGCCGTCTGAACGAGACCTGGTTCCACGCTCGCGAGGAAGGCGTCTACTACGGTCAGTGTTCAGAACTGTGCGGCAAGGCTCACGCTTTCATGCCGATCGCGGTCCGGGTGGTTTCCAAGGATCAGTTCCAGACCTGGGCAACTGCCGCTCAGGACGATCTGGACACTGCAAACCAGCAGCTCCTGGCATCGATCGCCGATACCAAGAAGCTGGCTGCCGCAGGCAAGCTGGAAGAGATCTCTGTCGCCGCGAAATAATGCGGCGGCGATCCTGTTTGGCGATGCGCGCGATGTCATGCAGCGCCGCTGAGAAAGTCTGAAAGAGGGAGCCCAAAATGGCTGCGACCGAAGCACATGCGGCACATGGCCATCCGACCGGATGGCGCCGCTGGGTCTATTCGACCAACCACAAGGACATCGGTATCATGTACCTGATGTTCGCTATCATGGCAGGTATCGTTGGCGGCGCGCTCAGCGTCGGCATGCGGATGGAGCTTCAGGAACCGGGGATGCAGTTCTTCGGCGATCCGCACCTGTTCAACGTGTTCACCACCGCTCACGGCCTGATCATGATCTTCTTCATGGTGATGCCGGCCATGATCGGCGGCTACGCCAACTACTTCGTGCCGATCATGATCGGTGCGCCGGACATGGCGTTCCCGCGGATGAACAACATCTCCTTCTGGCTGCTTCCGCCGGCCTTCCTGCTGCTGCTTCTCTCCCTCTTCGTTGAAGGTCCTCCGGGCTCCAACGGTGTCGGTGGTGGCTGGACCATCTATCCGCCGCTGTCCACGTCCGGTCAGCCCGGACCGGCGATGGATCTGGCGATCCTGGCCCTGCACATCGCAGGTGCATCCTCGATCCTCGGTGCCATCAACTTCATCACGACCATCTTCAACATGCGCGCGCCGGGCATGACCCTGCACAAGATGCCGCTGTTTGCCTGGTCCGTGCTGATCACCGCATTCCTGCTGCTGCTGTCCCTGCCGGTTCTGGCTGGTGCCATCACCATGCTGCTGACCGACCGTAACTTCGGTACCACGTTCTTTGCGCCTGCCGGTGGTGGTGACCCGATCCTGTTCCAGCACCTGTTCTGGTTCTTCGGTCATCCGGAAGTGTATATCCTGATCCTGCCGGGCTTCGGCATCATCAGCCACATCATTTCCACCTTCTCGCGCAAGCCGATCTTCGGTTACCTGGGCATGGCCTACGCCATGGTCGCCATCGGCGTCGTCGGCTTCATCGTGTGGGCGCACCACATGTACACCGTCGGCATGTCTTCCGAGACGCAGGCCTACTTCGTGGCTGCCACCATGGTGATCGCGGTTCCCACCGGCGTGAAGATCTTCTCCTGGATCGCCACCATGTGGGGCGGCTCCATCGAGTTCCGCACGCCAATGGTCTGGGCAATCGGCTTCATCTTCCTGTTCACCGTTGGTGGTGTGACGGGTGTGCAGCTCGCCAACGCCGGTCTCGACCGTTCGTTCCACGACACCTACTACGTGGTTGCTCACTTCCACTACGTGCTGTCGCTGGGTGCCGTGTTCGCAATCTTCGCGGCCTGGTACTACTGGTTCCCGAAAATGTTCGGCTACATGTACAACGAGACGATCGGCAAGGCCCATTTCTGGATCACCTTCGTGGGCGTGAACCTGGTGTTCTTCCCGCAGCACTTCCTGGGTCTGAACGGCATGCCGCGCCGCTACGTCGACTATCCGGATGCGTTTGCCGGCTGGAACTTCGTTTCCTCCATCGGCTCCTACATCTCGGCCTTCGCGGTTCTGGTGTTCCTCTTCGGCATCGTCGAAGCGTTCTCCAAGAAGCGCGTTGTCGGCAACAACCCGTGGGGCGAAGGTGCAACGACCCTGGAGTGGACCCTGTCTTCTCCTCCGCCGTTCCACCAGTTCGAGACCCTGCCGCGCATCAAGTAATTCGCGGAGGGAGGTTCGCCTCCCGGTCAAGATCAGCACCGCGCCGGTTGCCGGCGCGGTGCTCCCTTTCAAGAAAACTGCCGGGCCATGTGCACCCGGATGCGCGATCCCTGGATCGCGGAAGAAAACAAGAATTCAAAGGACGCGCCTATGTCGCTCGTTGAGCGCCAGGATATGATGAGCCAGGAAACCGCTGTCTGGGACGGCGGCATGGGATCGGTGAGCGACTATGTGGCGCTCCTGAAGCCGCGTGTGATGTCTCTGGTCATCTTCACCGCTTTTGTCGGCCTGATGCTGGCACCAGGCTCCGTGCACCCGGTGCTGGGCGTTGTCGCGATCCTGTGCATTGCCATCGGAGCGGGCGCTTCCGGCGCGCTCAACATGTGGTACGACGCCGACATCGACGAAGTCATGACGCGCACCCGCAAGCGGCCGATCCCGGCCGGCAAGGTCACGCGTGAGGAAGCGCTTGCCTTCGGTGTGACGCTGTCCATCGGTTCGGTTGTGCTGCTCGGCCTTCTGGTCAACTGGTTTGCTGGTGCGTTCCTGGCCTTCACCATCTTCTTTTACGTGATCGTCTATACGATGTGGCTGAAGCGTTCGACGCCGCAGAACATCGTTATCGGCGGCGCAGCCGGGGCGTTTCCTCCGATGATCGGCTGGGCAGCCGTTACCGGAAGCGTCAGCCTGGAAAGCTTCGTGCTCTTCCTGATCATCTTCATGTGGACACCGCCGCACTTCTGGGCGCTGGCACTGGTCAAGAACGGCGACTATCAGGCCGCCAAGATCCCGATGCTGCCAGTTGTTGCCGGCGAGACCGTGACACGGCATCATATTCTTGCTTATGCCATCCTGCTCGCACCCATCGGTGTCGCGCCTTACCTGCTTGGCTTTGCAAGCCCCGTCTACGGCATTGCATCCGCTCTTCTGAGTGCCATTTTCGTCGGCCTTTCCTTTGACGTCTGGCGCAAGCGCGAGGGTGATCCGGCGAAGGCCGCGTGCTGGCGTCTGTTCAAGTTTTCGATCTTTTACCTGTTCATGCTGTTTGCCCTGCTTCTGGGCGAGAGCCTGATTGCAGGAGTGTGACGTGATGGCCAAGGAAGAGCAGGGCATTGCGCTCACCGAAGAGCAGAAGAAGAAGCGCCGGTCGCGGTCGATTGCAATCGCCTGCGTGCTCGGCGGCCTCGTCGTGCTGTTCTATGTCGTGACCATCGTCAAACTGGGCCCCGGTATCCTGGACCGGGCGCTTTGAGGGAGATCGTGTGAGCAACGGACAAGACACTTCAAACCTGTCACGCAGCAACCGCAAGGTCGCGGTGGTTTGCGCTGGCGTGTTCATGTTCATGGTCGGGGCGGCCTATGCCGCCGTGCCGCTCTACAATCTTTTCTGCCGTGTCACCGGGTTTGGTGGCACCACGCAGGTTGCCACGGCTGAAAGCGACGTGATCATCGACCGCAAGATCACCGTGCGCTTCGACGGCAACGTCAATCACGAACTGCCCTGGAAATTCAAACCGGTGCAGCGTTCGGTCACGCTCCAGATGGGCGAAACCGCTCAACTGGAATATGTGGCAACCAACACGGGTTCCGCCAGGACCGTCGGCACGTCGACCTTCAACGTGTCGCCGCCGACGGCCGGAGCCTATTTCAACAAGCTGCAATGCTTCTGCTTCACCGAGCAGGCGCTGGAAAGCGGCGAGACTGTTCAGATGCCGGTCGTTTTCTTCGTCGACCCGGAAATGGACAAGGATCCTGAGCTGAAACACGTGAAGGAAATCACTTTGTCCTACACCTTCTTCCCGGTAGAAGAACCGGAACGTCCTGTTGCAGCAAAGGCCGAGAAGGCCGCAGCTGAAACAAAATTCGAGTGATTGGCGCATCCGCGCTTGAAATGACTGTCTTTGGGGAGCTTGCCGATGGCTGAGGCACATACCAAAAACCACGATTACCACTTGGTCGATCCGAGTCCGTGGCCGTTCATCGCATCCGTCGGTGCATTCGTCATGGCACTGGGTGCCATCGGCTTCATGAAATATGCACAGGGCACGGAGTTCGTGCTGCTTGGCCTGGATCTCACCGGCTGGGGCCTGTTCGCTATCGGGCTGCTGATCGTCCTTTATGTGATGTTCGGCTGGTGGCGCGACACCGTTCGCGAATCCGCTCAGGGTCACCACACCAGGGTGGTCTCGCTGCATCTTCGCTACGGCATGCTGCTGTTCATCGCTTCTGAAGTGATGTTCTTCGTTGCATGGTTCTGGGCCTACTTCGATGCATCGCTGTTCACCAGCGAAGCCATCCAGTTTGCCCGTGTCGAGGCAACTGGCGGTCACTGGCCGCCTGCCGGCATCGAAACATTCGATCCCTGGCACCTGCCGCTGCTCAACACCCTGATCCTGCTGTGCTCCGGCACCACGGTCACCTGGGCACACCATGCGCTGCTGCATAATGACCGCGATGGCCTGAAGTGGGGCCTGACCCTTACGGTTCTGCTGGGTGTTCTCTTCACCGTCTGCCAGGTCTACGAATACATGCACGCTGCGTTCGATTTCGGCGGCAACATCTACGGCGCGACCTTCTTCATGGCGACCGGTTTCCACGGTTTCCACGTTATCGTCGGCACCATCTTCCTGGCCGTCTGTCTGTTCCGGGCACTGGCTGGTCAGTTCACCGTCGAGAAGCACTTCGGTTTCGAAGCCGCTGCATGGTACTGGCACTTCGTTGACGTCGTCTGGCTGTTCCTGTTCGTCTCCATCTACATTTGGGGCGCAGGCACACCGGCCGCTCACTAGGATCGCGCCAAACCGGCACGAGCAACGCCCGATCCGGCCACCGGATCGGGCGTTTTCATTTCAGTTGAGGCTTGAGGCACATCATGGAAGACAAGGCGCATTTTCCACCGGTCAATCCGGTTTCCGCAGGCCTGTCGGGCAAGTGTCCGCGCTGCGGCCAGGGGAAGCTCTTCGACGGCTTCCTGAGCGTCAAGAAATCCTGCATGGCCTGCGGGCTCGACTACTCCTTCGCCGACAGTGGTGATGGCCCGGCGGTTTTCGTCATCATGATCGTCGGGTTTATCGTGGTCGGTCTGGTGCTCTTCGTCGAACTCTCCTACCAGCCGCCGATCTGGGTACACCTGGTCCTCTGGCTGCCGCTGACGATCCTGCTGGCCGGTGGAGTGCTTCGACCGCTGAAAGGCCTCATGATCGCACTTCAGTTCCGGCACAAGGCCGCCGAAGGCCAACTGGACACCGGCAAGGACGACAATTGACCGGGCGGGTCCCGGGAAGACAATCCCATGCGTAAACTCGTTATTCCGACACTCGCCGCCATCGCGGCTCTGGTGGTTCTGCTCAATCTCGGTTTCTGGCAACTCGACCGCCTGGCCTGGAAAGAAAACCTCATCGAACAGGTGGAAGCCGGTGTTTCGACCCCGCCGGAAACAGCACCCGAACTAGCAGCCTGGGGCGACCTTGGACCTTCCGACGATTATAGCCATGTCAGGCTCACCGGACGTTTCCTGGAAGGGGCGGTCTTCTATTACACCGCGCTGACTGATCCGGTCGGGCCAGTAAGTGGGCCCGGGGTGATGGTTTATGCACCTTTCGAAACGGATCAGCAGTGGGTCGTTCTGGTCAACCGCGGCTTCCTGCCACAAGGGCTCGACAAGGCTTCGCGCGAAAAGGCAATCATGCCGCCTGATGGTGCCTGGGAGCTGACCGGACTTTTGCGGCTGAGTGAAAAACCGAACTGGACAACGCCGGAACCCGGTCGGGATGATCGTATCTGGTTCGCACGTGATACGGATGCCATGGCAGCAGAACTGGGTCTCGATCCCGCCAGGCTGGCTCCCTTCAGCATAGATCTTGACGCTTCCTTCACGCCGCCGTCCGGTCTGCCGCAGGCGGGGGAGACCATCGTTCATTTCAAGAACGACCACCTCGGCTATGCGCTGACCTGGTTCGGTCTGGCGGCAACGCTGATCGGTGTCTACCTGACTTACGCGGCAAGTATCCTTTGGCCGCGCAACCGGCAGGCGGGTGAAAGGTCGACCAAGTAGGTAGTGCTTGTGGCCTCGTGACACGAAGGAACGTGGCCCCGGAGGGGCAGGAGAACCCAGGCTCTCGGTCGTCGTCGCGGCCAAGCGAAGCGCGAGCCGCGATCGGGAAGCCACTGCTTCACTTTTGTCGGCAGGTTGGTTGAAAAGCCCTCGGCTCTCCAGTCACCGATCTCCGCGTTGCTGCGTCCGGGACAATCTGCTGAGAGGGGGCGATCAAAAAAGGGCCCCGCAGGGCCCTTCTTCAATTCTCTTGCAAGCTTGCAAACAGCTTAGCCGAGTGCTTCCAGAATTGCGGCGGCACCGGACTTTACGGCTTCGCCCGGAGCGTCTTCAATCGCCAGGAAGGTGATCACGCCATCCTTGGCAATCAGCGCGAAACGCTGTGAGCGCAGGTGACCGAAGATCGGTGCCGGCCCGAGGCCGAGGCCTGCGGCTTCGACAAATCCGGCAGCCGTGTCGGACAGGAATGTGATGCTGTCGCCGGCGCTGGAGGCTTTCTTCCAGGCGTCCATGACGAAGACATCGTTCACGGACAGGACAGCAATAGTGTCGACACCCTTGTTCTTCAGCGTTTCCGCATGCTCGATGAAGCCCGGCAGGTGGTTCATGTGGCAGGTCGGGGTGAAGGCACCCGGCACGCCGAACAGCACAACGGTTTTGCCGGATGTCAGCTCGCCGGTCGATATTTCGCCGGGGCCGTCCGCGGTCATGGTGTTGAATGTTGCCTCAGGAAGACGATCCCCAACAGAAAGTGTCATAGTGAATATCCCTTGATTGACCGGCTGCGGCGAAACGGCAGCCCCGCGTCACAGATAGGGCTTTGTTGGCCATCCGTCGAGGGAAGTTGAGGCAAAAGCGGTTCGATAGACAGACCGGCAGGAGGCAGTTTCTATTTCACCCAGGCCGGATCAATGGGAAACAGCCGCTCGACCGCCCGACCGCCCGCAGTCAGCACAAGGCGCAGATCGGCGTCGGTCTCAGTTGTTTTCATGCCTTTGAGTGGCAAGCGCCAGAGTGTCTTTTCACCGCCTTGGCCGGCAGGTTTAGGCAGGCCTATATAGGAGCCTTCGGGAGCTGCTGCAAAAAGATCCGGCGTGGTGTCTTCAGGCGCCTGGACCCCGATCTCCACTGCATCGCCCGTTGCCGACAGGGCTATCGCACTTATCTTCAGATCCGCGGACGGCTGCTTGGCAGGCACGGCCTCGAGGTCTCGTAGGATCAGTGTCTGGGCAAGGCTGTCGGTCTGGTCATCCGGGGTCAGATCAAGCGTCAGGGAGGCCTCTCCGGGAACGCAGATCTCGTTGCAGATACCAAAGAAAACGTCCAGGGAAAGCGTCACGGCTTGACCCGGATTTTCAGGTTCGACCCGCAGCGGCAGAACAATGCCATTGTGATAGACGATTGATTCAGAAAAGCCGTCGTCATAGCGCTCCGGCGCAGGATAGAGCACCTCGGTGGTCTTGATGTTTGCGCTTCCGGTCGTATCGATCTGGGGCGGAATTCCGGCTTCGCCAGGATAGCGCCAATAGGTGTGCCAGCCCGGTTCCAGAAGGAACTCCAGACCGGCTTCATAATGGCCGTCCTTCATGGGGCCCGAGGCGATCAGCCTGACGGCGCCTCCCTGAACTTCCGTCCAGCGGGTCATGGCGGCATGGGCGGGTGGAGCAAAAACAAAAAGGGTGAGCGCAAGGGCAAGGGCAGAGCGTTTCATGCCTTCTTTGCTACACGAGTTTCAGGCAAGCGTCATCGGCCAGACTGGGCAATCCAGGTCATATCCTTGTGACGCTGAAGTGAGCCGGTTGCCATTCGGCGAGCACAAACAGACATTAACAAAGCCTGGCAAAGGGGCTATGCTTTCCCTTGGGCAGAGAGCGTCAACAGAAAACGAGGTACGCATGGCCGGATCCGCAGCAACAGATTCCCTTGAAGGTCAGTTTCTGATTGCGATGCCGGGCATGTCAGACAGCCGGTTCGAACATTCTGTGATTTATCTGTGCTCTCATTCGGACCAGGGCGCAATGGGCCTCGTCGTGAACCAGGTGGCCCGCCATCTGTCACTGGAAGAGCTTCTGATCCAACTCGATATCGTCAACGACGATGGTGCCATTCGCCTGCCGTCGAAAGTCCGCGACATGAGCGTCCACAAGGGCGGTCCAGTGGAGGTCGAGCGCGGCTTCGTGCTGCATAGCGACGATTTCATGCTGAACCAGTCGACCCTTGCCATTGATAACGGCATCTGCCTGACGGCAACACTGGAGATCCTGCGGGCGCTTGCGCAAGGGACCGGCCCCACCCAGGCCATGCTGGCCCTCGGGTATGCAGGCTGGGCTCCGGGGCAGCTTGAAAACGAAATCCAGGCCAATGGGTGGCTGACGGCTCCGGCCGATCCGGACATCCTGTTCGATCAGGCCTCCGACAAGAAATGGCATCGCGCGCTCGCCAGCATGGGTATCGACCCCGCCATGCTCTATGCCGATGCAGGGCACGCCTGACGGCGCTGACGTCACGGCCGGTTTCGCAAAACTTGTCTCTCCACGGTCATCATTTTAGCCAAAAGCGACTTGCGCTTGAATGTTATGGCGCGTAAGTCGCATCAATGGCATGGTTTGTTTCAAATCTGCCGGAATTCAAGTAGGCTGATCCTTCTCGCATCAGAGGTCTGGCAAACAGGCAGGGGACGCGGGCGTCCCGCGACAAACAAAGCAAGAGGAACGTTGCGCGGTGAAATACATCAGTACGCGTGGTGAAGCACCAGTTCTGGAATTTTCCGATGTCCTGCTACAGGGGCTCGCACGCGACGGCGGACTTTATTTACCTGAAACCTGGCCGCAATTTGATGCCGACACCATCGCGTCTTTCGCCGGTAAACCCTATCAGGATGTTGCCTTCGAGGTTATTTCGCCCTTCGTGGCCGGCGCCATTCCCGAAGACGATCTGAAGTCCATGATTGCAGAAGCCTATGACGGCTTCCGCCACCCGGCCGTGACGCCGCTTGTCCAGACCGGACCGAATACTTTCATCCTCGAACTCTTCCACGGCCCGACGCTGGCGTTCAAGGACGTCGCGATGCAGCTGCTTGGCCGGATGATGGACTATGTCCTGACCGAGCGCGGCCTGCGCGCGACCATTGTCGGCGCAACATCCGGAGACACAGGCGGCGCCGCCATTGAGGCCTTCCGCGGGCGCGAGCGCACCGATATCTTCATATTGTTTCCCGACGGACGCGTTTCCAGCGTGCAGCGCCGCCAGATGACGACCCCGGCGGAAAAGAACGTTCATGCCCTGGCACTAAACGGCGACTTTGATGATTGCCAGGCCATCGTCAAAGGCATGTTCAACCATTTCTCCTTCCGCGACAGGGTTGCCCTTTCCGGCGTCAATTCGATCAACTGGGCGCGGATCCTGGCGCAGATCGTCTATTATTTCGTCGCAGGCGCTGCCCTTGGCGCGCCGCATCGCAAGATCTCCTTCACGGTGCCGACCGGCAACTTCGGTGATATTTTTGCCGGCTATGCCGCCATGCAGATGGGGCTTCCCGTCGAGAAGCTGGTGGTGGCGACCAATGTCAACGACATCCTGGCGCGGACACTCAAGACCGGGCGTTATGAAAAGCGCGGCGTGACGCCGACCATTTCTCCGTCCATGGACATCCAGGTGTCTTCCAATTTCGAGCGGCTTCTGGCGGAGGTCTGCGGACGCGATGGCGCGGCAGTCCGGCGCATGATGAACCAGTTGAGCCAGTCCGGCAGTTTCGAGATCGAGGAAGGTCCGCTCCGCGCCATGCGCGCGGTCTTCGGAGCAGGCCGCTGCAACGAGGACGAAACGGCATCGACCATTGCCGAACTGTGGAACGAGGCAGGCTATTTGCTGGACCCGCACACGGCAATCGGTGTCCATGTGGCGAAAGACCATGATAACGGTGAGACACCGATGGTGGTGTTGGGCACGGCGCATCCGGCCAAATTCCCGGATGCGGTGGAAAGGGCTTCAGGAAACCGGCCGGAGCTGCCGGAAAACCTGAAGGATATGATGACTGCGGAGGAGCGCCAGCAGGTTCTGGCGGCGGATCAGGGCGTGGTGGAGCGATACATCGAAGATCACGCCCGGGCCGTTACTGCTGGGGTGTGAGCATATGAAAGTACAAACAACAATCCTCGATAACGGGATGACGGTCGTCACCGACCAGATGCCTCATCTGAAAACGGCGGCTCTTGGCGTGTGGGTGCGAACCGGATCCCGCGCGGAGAATGTGCACCAGAACGGGATAACCCATCTTCTGGAGCATATGGCCTTCAAGGGCACCAAGACCCGCACGGCGCGTGGCATCGCAGAAGAGATCGAGGCCGTCGGTGGTGAGCTGAACGCTTCCACAAGCATCGAACACACCAATTACTACGCGCGTATCCTGGCTGAGGACACGCCGCTTGCGGTCGATATTCTCGCTGACATCCTGCAGAATTCCACATTCGATGCTCAGGAGCTGACGCGCGAACAACATGTGATCCTTCAGGAAATCGGCGCGGCAAACGACTCCCCCGACGATCAGGCCTTTGACCTGTTCCAGGAAACCGCCTGGCCGGACCAGGCCATCGGACGGCCGATCCTCGGAACGCCGGAAACGGTGCAGGGGTTCAACCGCGACGCACTCAACGCCTATCTCGCTGATCGCTACCGGGCACCGGACATGGTGCTGGCCGCTGCCGGCGCGGTTGATCATGAAGAGCTTGTCGCTCTTGCCCGCGAGAAGTTCGGTGGTTTCAACTCCGAGCCTGCAGCTCCGGAATCCGAAGCACGCTACCGCGGCGGCGAAACCCTTCGGCCGAAGGAACTTATGGAAGCACAGGTTCTGATCGGTTTCGAAGGCCGGCCCTACAAGTCCAAGGACTATTACGCCATCCAGATCCTGGCATCGGTCCTGGGCGGTGGCATGTCCTCGCGCCTGTTCCAGGAAATCCGCGAGAAGCACGGCCTTTGCTACGCCATCTACAGCTTCCACTGGGCGTTTTCCGATACCGGACTGTTCGGCCTGCATGCGGCCACCAGCCAGGAAGACCTGGCTGCGCTGATGCCGATGATCGTGGACGAACTGATCGCCGCCACCCAGACGATCACCGACGAGGAAGTCGCCCGCTCCAGGGCGCAGATCCGCGCGGGACTGATGATGGCGCTGGAAAGCCCGGCAGCCCGCGCCGGACAGATTGCCCGTCAGATCCTCGTGCACAACCGCGTGCTCGATCCGGACGAGATTTCCTCGAAGATCGAAGCGGTGACGGCTGCCGACATCCGCAGGGTCGCGCACGAGACTTTCGTGGGCACGGTGCCGACCCTGACTGCGATCGGCCCGGTTGACGGTATCATGACTGCGGACGAACTCGCAGGACGGCTTCAGCAAAGCCCGGTCCTGCGGGCCGCATCCATGTAAGTCGGACAGAACAAGGCGGAGAGTGGGGCATGGCGCTGTTACGGCCGGGAGCAACACCTGACGCCGAACTCCTGATCGAGGCCGGCGGTTATTATCTTCGCCCGCCGATCATGTACGACTTCAAGCCCTGGGCGGAACTTCGCGGCGAAAGCCGGGCCTTCCTGAAGCCCTGGGAACCGCTCTGGCCCTCCGATGACCTCACCCGAACCGGCTTTCGCCGCCGCTTGCGCCGCTATTCGAAGGACCGCAAGGAAGGGCGCAGCCTGTCGTTCCTGCTGTTTCGCGCGCGCAGCAACGAGATCCTCGGCGGACTGACACTCAGTAATATCCGCAGGGGTGTCAGCCAGACTGCGACACTTGGCTACTGGATGGGCGAGCGGCACGCCGGAAAAGGACATATGTCCTCGGCTGTCGCCATGATCTTGCCGTTTTGTTTCGACGTGTTGAACCTTCATCGTATTGAAGCGGCATGTCTGCCAACGAACATGCCGTCCATCCGTCTGCTCGAAAATGCCGGGTTCCACCGGGAAGGCTACGCACGCAACTATCTGTTAATTAACGGGACCTGGCAGGATCATCTTCTGTTTGCCTGTTTGGCGGAAGACCATGCGTCGCGACCTGAAAAGGTGGCACCGAGCGTCGAGGGAATCTTGAAAGAATTCTTGTGACATGCGCCACAACCCGGTACTTCTTCGCCCCATGTCGATTGTGATACCGGATCCGAAAACAAGCGTGATCAGAAACCTTGTCATTGCTCTGACGTTGTTTGCAACGTTGCTTGCCACCCTGCCTGCGCGGGCGCTGGAGCCGATCCCGGTTCCGATCGACGTCGAAGCTCTGGACATCACCAATTCCGTCGACCTGCATCGCGAAGCCGGAACCCGGCTGCAGGTGTCGACCGCACCGGGTGCGGACGGCATCGTGCGCCGTATCGAGGTTCCCTCCCGCGATGGTACCAACACCAACTGGGCGGTGTTTGCGCTGGCCAACACCAGCGATGAACAGATCGACCGCCTGATCGTTGCACCAAATTACAAGCTGGTCGGCTCCGACCTGTTCTGGCCGGATCTCGGTTCCTCGCGCATTCTGGCGATCACACCAAGCCAGGGCATCGCTCCCGAACGTCAGAAAAGCCTTGAGGCAGACGTCTTCCTGGTCACGCTCGACCCGGGGTCGATCGTCACCTTCGTCGCGGAAATGACGACGCCGAACCTGCCGGAAATCCGGATCTGGGAACCGGACGTCTACGAGGAAACCGTCAACGCCTACACGCTCTACCGTGGCATCATTCTGGGCATCTCCGGCCTGCTGGCCCTGTTCCTCACCATCTTGTTCGTGGTCAAGGGCACGGTCATGTTTCCGGCCACCGCGGCACTTGCCTGGTCGGTGCTGGCCTATCTGTGCATCGATTTCGGCTTCTGGGGCATGGTGTTCAATCTGGAGGGTGGCGGCAGCCAGCTTGCGCGCGCCTGCGCCGAGGTCATGCTCGCGGCCAGCTTGATCATCTTCCTGTACGCCTACCTGAACCTCAACCGCTGGAACATTCATTATTCCCATCTGGCGCTGACGACGCTGATCCTGATCCTGGGTCTGCTTGGCGTTGCCGTTTGGGATCCCTCGATTGCAGCCGGCATCGCCCGTCTTGCGCTGGCCATCATTGGCTTGCTCGGGTTCGTCACCATCGCGGTGCTGGCCTTCCAGCACTATGACCGCGCCATCCTGCTGATCCCGACCTGGTGCCTGCTGATGGCCTGGCTGGTCGGGGCGGCGATGACCGTAACCGGCTATCTGTCCAACGACATCGTCCAGCCCGCGCTCGGCGGTGGTCTGGTTCTCATCGTGCTGCTGATCGGCTTCACGGTGATGCAGCACGCTTTTGCCGGCGGCGCGATCGCGCAGGGGCTTATCTCCGATGTCGAACGCAAGGCACTGGCCCTGACGGGTGCCGGCGACATCATCTGGGACTGGGACATCGACCGCGACCGCATCTACACGGGCAATGAGGTTGAAGATCTGCTCAACCTGAAGCGTGGCACCCTGGAAGGGCCTGCGCGCGACTGGCTGGACATCCTGCATCCCCAGGACCGTGACCGGTTCCGGGCGACGCTCGACGCGGTCATCGATCAGCGTCGCGGCAAGGTAACCCAGACCTTCCGTCTGCGCTCAGAAGACGGTCACTTCCGCTGGTTCCGCCTGCGGGCCCGGCCGATCATCGGATCGGACGGCGAGGTGATCCGCTGCGTGGGCACGCTCCTGGACGTGACCGAGGAGCGCACGGCGGAAGAACGCCTTCTGCACGATGCCGTCCACGACAATCTGACCGGTCTGCCGAACCGCGAACTCTTCGTCGACCGCTTGCGCACCAGCGTCATCCGGTCGCGTGCGGAAGAAACCTCCAAGCCGACCTTGCTCGTGCTCAATCTTGACCGTTTCAAACAGGTCAACGACAGCATTGGTCTGTCTGCCGGCGACAGCATTCTCTTGACGGTGGCGCGTCGTCTCGGTCGACTGATCGGCCAGCAGGATACGCTGGGACGTCTTTCCGGCGACCAGTACGGCCTTGTTCTCCTGTCCGAACAGGAGCCGGACCGGATTGTTGCGCTGGCGGATTCGCTGCGCAAGGCGGTCCGCGCACCGATCACCTTCGGCGACCGGGAGATCTTTCTGACCTGCTCCGTCGGCATTGCCTTCTTCGAAGGTGGCAAACAGGCGGTCGAGGACATGGTCACCAATGCGGAGATCGCCCTCAATCACGCCAAGCGCCTGGGTGGCGATCGCCAGGAAGTGTTCCGTCCGATCTTGCGTCCACTCGACAAGAACATCGTCGACCTGGAAGCCGACCTGCGCGAAGCGATCAAGAAAGAAACGCTGGGTGTCTACTTCCAGCCGATCATCCGGTTGGAAGACCAGGCGGTTGCCGGCTTCGAAGTGCTGGCACGCTGGAACCACGCCAAGCGCGGCAAGATTTCACCTTCGGAATTCATTCCCGTCGCAGAGCAGTCCGGTCTCATCAACGAACTGGGCATCTATATGCTCGACAAGGGCGCACAGCAGCTGGCGTTCTGGCAACGCGAGTTCCCGATGCAGCAGCCTCTGTTCGCTTCGGTGAATCTCTCGTCGCGTCAGCTGTTGAAACAGGACCTGATCAACGATGTGAAGGCCGTTCTGTCGAGAACATCGCTGGCACCAGGAACCCTGAAGCTGGAACTGACGGAATCACTCGTCATGTCCAACCCGGAATATTCCGCCAAGGTGCTCGAGCGCCTTCGCGGGCTGGGGGCAGGCCTGTCCCTCGACGACTTCGGCACCGGTCATTCCTCGTTGTCCTATCTTCAGCGGTTTCCGTTCGACACGATCAAGATCGACCAGTCCTTCGTCAAACCCAACGGGTCTTCCGCCCGGCCGGTCCTGCTGAGGACAATCGTCGCCATGGGGCATGACCTTGGCATGTCGGTCGTTGCCGAAGGAGCGGAGAGCGAGAACGATGCGTTGGAGCTCTACCAGCTCGGCTGCGAATACGCTCAAGGCTTCTACTTCGGCGAGGCCGTCACGGCAGCGGAAGCCACCAAGATCCTGCGCAAGATGCCGGCGGAAGCCGAAACGGCCTGATATTGGCCGGCACCTATCGTGCCGGCTGATCTTGCGTCAGGGGCTCTGACAGCAGTTTCCCACACTCTCCGTCATGCCATGGCTCGACCATGGCATCCATGCCGTGCGCCATCCAGCCGCAAGGGCTGCGGGGTCGTCGAGGTCATGAATTGGATTGCAGGGGCAAGCCCTGCAATGACAGAGGGAGTTGATGTAGTTGGGGTTGGAAGGCGAGGAGGAGATGCCGCGCCGTTTCCGCGTCAAGGTGCCAGGATGGGCACGGTCTTGTCCGTTTGCCGGATTTCCAGCGGCGTTGCACCGAAGGGATCGCCGTCCACCTGTGCAGCCACGGCACCTGTTGCCAGAATGGAAGCCGTTTTGAACGGGCGCACCAAAGCGCCCTTGGCCTTGTGGATGCGGCCCATCAAGAGCGCGACGCCGTAGCAGAAGGACGACCAGGGGTCGTCCCTTTCCAGAACCAGCATATGCAAGCCGGGATCGGTCGCCCCGCCGGGGCAAATGACAAAGGGGCCGCCATAGTGGCGGGCGTTGCTGGCTACGGCGAGTTTGCCGGTCAGCTCTTCACCGTCCAGGATCACCTTCAGCGAGGCGCTCTTGCGTTTGAAACCGGTCCGCAGCGCCGTGATGACATAGGCGAGCTTGCCAAGGCGCCGCTTCAGGGAAAGCGGCACGGCGTGAACGACTTCGGCATCGAACCCGGCAGAGGCCATCAGTACAAATGGCCTGCCGTTGGCAAGGCCATAGTGCAACTGCCTGGTCTTGCCGCGTCGGATCAGTTCGGCAATTGCCTTCGCATTGCGCGGGAGGCCAAGTTCAAGGGCAAGCACATTGGCGGTGCCGAAGGGAATGATGCCCAGTTGCGGCGGGGCGGGGTGGTTCTGAAATCCGGTCAGGGCCTCGTTGACGGAGCCGTCTCCGCCGGCAACCACCAGCGTCTGCACAGGCAGCGAGGGATCCGCGCAGATGTCGCCGATCTCGCCTGCGCGTCTCGTCAACCGGATCTCGGTCTTGCAGCCGAGATCTTCCAGGCGATTGCGCACGTCATCCAGAAATTCGGCGCTATAGCCACCCGAGGTCGGGTTGGCCACGATCAGAACCTTTCCGGCCATATCCGGAACCATTGTGCGCACTGCTGCTGCGCCGGACCACCAGAAAAGTCTCACTCAAAATCCTCTGCTCATCAGACAGGATTCGTTTTTTCGCCGCTCTTATACGGGGCCATTCCGCCGCGCGCCAGTTCGTCTGCACGTTCATTGTCCGGATGGCCGGCATGTCCCTTGACCCAGTGCCAGGTAACGTCATGACGTTCCCTTGCGGCGTCAAGAGCTTGCCAGAGATCCGCATTCTTTACCGGCTTGTTGGCAGCCGTGCGCCAATTCTTGCGCTTCCAGCCATACATCCATTCCTTGATGCCGCTGCGCACGTATGTGCTGTCGGTATAAAGGTCGACCGCACAAGGGCGCTTGAGGGCATTCAGCGCCTCAATGGCGGCCATCAGCTCCATACGGTTGTTGGTGGTTTCCGACTCGCCGCCGGAAAGCTCTTTCTCATGCTCCCCGAACCGCAGGATGACACCCCAGCCGCCCGGGCCAGGATTGCCGGAACAAGCGCCGTCCGTATAGATCGTGACCCGGTTGTTGTTCTCCGTCATCGCTCCAACCCGTAGGCCTGCGTGGAGGAAATGCTCTGATGGAAGCGGAGCTTCTTTAGATATTCCAGCGGATCCTTCGGCGTAACCAGCGCACCTTCCGGCACGCTTAGCCAGTCATAGAGCCGTGTCAGCAGGAAACGCAGGGCCGCGCCCCGGCAAAGGGTCGGCAAGGCATCGTATTCAGCCTCGCTCAACGGTCGCACGGCGGCATAGCCCTTGAGCAGGGCCTTTGCCTTGGTCACGTTGAACGACATGTCCTGCTCGAAGCACCATGCGTTGAGACAGATGGCAATGTCATAGGCAAAGGCGTCGTTGCAGGCAAAATAGAAATCGATCAGCCCGGAAAGCTCGTTGCCCAGAAAGAACACGTTGTCGGGAAACAGATCCGCATGGATCACCCCACCCGGAAGGTCCCTGGGCCAGACCTTTTCCACGTGGTCCAGCTCGCTGGCGATCTCTGCACCGAGACCGGGATGAACCGTATCGCTGCGCTCCCCGCATTGATCGAACAGGGGCCGCCAGCCGCTGACGTCGAGCGCGTTCTTGCGGAACCCGTCGTAATCGGCGCCGTCCAGGTGCAACTCTGCCATGGCCCGGCCCAGCTCGGCGCAATGATCCACTTTGGGCCGCTTGACCCACATGCCGTCCAGAAAGGTGACCAGCGCGGCCGGTCGGCCGGCGAGTGTGCCCAGAAGTTTGCCGTCCCTCGAAGGGACCGGCGTCGGACAGGACAGGCCCTTTGCGGCCAGATGCTGCAGTAGGTTCAGAAAATAAGGCAGATCGTCCGGGTTCACGCGCTTTTCGTATAGCGTCAGGATGTAGGACGCCTTGTCCGTGTGGACCAGGAAGTTGCTGTTCTCGACACCTTCGGCAATGCCCTTGAATGACAACAGACGTCCGACATCGTAGCTGCCGATGAAGTCGTTCAGTTCCTCATCGGTTACTTCGGTATAAACAGCCATGGGGTTATCCGGCAGCGGCCTGGGAGGAGGCGATCATCTCGCGCAGCTCCCGCGGCAGGTTGAAGGAAATCGTTTCTTCGGCAGTACGCACCGTCTCGACGTTGACGTCGAACCGATCGGCAAATGCCGCGATGATTTCCTCTACCAGGGTCTCGGGGGCCGATGCACCTGCTGTCAGACCCAACGACGTGATACCTTCGAAATCGTGCCAGTCGATGTCGCTTGCGCGCTGGATCAGCACTGCAGTCCTGCACCCGGCCCGTTCAGCAACTTCACGCAGGCGCTGCGAGTTGGAGGAGTTCGGGGCGCCGACAACGATCATTGCGTCGACCTTTGGCGCCACATGCTTGACCGCTTCCTGACGGTTGGTGGTTGCGTAGCAGATGTCCTCCTTGTGCGGAGCGACAATCTGCGGGAACCGGTCCTGCAGCACAGCCACGATCCCGGCCGTGTCGTCCACGGACAAGGTGGTCTGGGTAATATAGGCGAGGGGGCGGTCGGTCTTCGGCGTGAAGGCGCGCGCGTCGTCTTCAGTCTCGATCAGGCTGACGGTGCCCTCGGGCAACTGGCCCATGGTGCCGATCACTTCAGGATGCCCCGCATGACCGATCAGCAGAATCTCGCGGTCCCGGCGAAAATGGATTTCCGCTTCCTTGTGGACCTTCGAGACCAAGGGACAGGTGGCGTCGAGATAGAACATCTTGCGGCTCTGGGCGTCTTCCGGCACGGATTTCGGTACGCCGTGCGCAGAGAAGATCACCGGTCTGTCGGTGTGCCCGGCCGGTATTTCTTCCAGCTCTTCCACGAACACAGCGCCCTTGGCCTTCAGCCCGTCCACCACGAACTTGTTGTGCACGATCTCGTGACGGACGTAGACCGGACTGCCGTATTTTTCCAGGGCGAGTTCCACGATCTGGATCGCGCGATCGACACCGGCGCAGAACCCTCGGGGCGCGCAAAGGTGAATGGCAAGCGGTGTTTTTTCCTGTTTGCTCTCGGTCATCATGCTCTTTCGAGGAACGTTTCTGCGCGCAATAAGGGCTCGCAGCCACGCTGTGTCAAGGGATGTGCGGCAAGCTGAACCAATTCAGCCACAATGAGCTGCTTGAAGGTTTGCGTTTGACAAGCCTCGCCAAGCAATTCTTCACCTGCTATGAAGCTCCGCCGACAATTGTTGCATTTTTATGGAATGAAGATGATCAGTGCGATTCCCGCCGTCTCCGGCAAGACCCTGAAGACAATTATGGCCGTGGGCCTTTCCGCCGCGGCTCTTGCGGGGTGTATGAGTGCCGCTGACGGTGTTGCGGGCAAGGTTATTTCCGGTGGCCAGCAGCCGATCGAGATTTCTCCCGAAACCTTTGCGCCGCCGGTTCCCTGTCCCGCGCTGCAGCTTCAGTCCAACACATTCCTGATCCGCAAGTATGTGCGCGGCAAGGACGATGACCCGCAGGGTCTGCTTTACCAGGCCACCGTCAAGGATTGGGCCAACACCTGCACGCAGCAACCGGACGGTAGCCGCCGCATGAAGCTGGGCCTGTCCGGCGATGTCACCTCCGGTCCTGCCTGGAAGGGCGGCGAAGTGGTTCTGCCGATGCGCGTCGCCATTGTGCCCGGGGGCAGCGGAGCCAAGCCGCTCAGCTCCGAGATCGTGAAAATTCCGGTCACGCTTGGAGCGAACTCGCCAAGCGAAACCTGGACGCTGATCGAAGAGAAATTCACGATCCCGGCAGGTGCGGACGCCAAGGTTGTCTTCGGCTTTGACGAAGGCCGTCGCCGCTAAGGCCCGGCCACGCACGTAGCACATCAGGTTCGACTGGATTTGAGGCCTGGCCGGGAAGATGGAAACCGGCCGGCCATTGATCGTGCACACTCTGCAAGACGATGCCTAAAATTGTGCACCGGCAAAATTGCGGGGGCTGCATGTCGCATATTGACAAGACTATGTCTGCCTCGCACAATCCGGCCCCAATCGGGGTCGTCCCCCGGTTGGCGTGGAAACACGTCAATGTTTATGCGGGAGAGGCCGGGTGAAAGGATCCTGGCGCCGAAGGAGCAACCGCCCCGGAAACTCTCAGGCAGAAGGACCGCATGAACTGCAACGCTCTGGAAAGCAGTGCTCCGCAAGTGGGTTTGCGGACTGCTCACCGAAGGAGTAACCGAAAGGCGTCATCGGCGCCGGTCGGGAAATCTCTCAGGTACTCGGACAGAGGGGGTGCAGACGGATCAGGACCCATGTGGGCCGGTTCGGGACTGCGCAACCCCGAATACGAGGACCGTTCATGGCGGAAACCGTTGCAGACGAAGATCTGAAACAAACGCCTCTTCACGACCTTCATGTGGAACTGGGTGCACGCATGGTGCCGTTTGCCGGCTATTCCATGCCCGTGCAGTACAAGGCCGGCATCATGGCCGAGCACCAGCAGACCCGCACGAAGGCCGGCCTTTTCGACGTCTCTCACATGGGCCAGGCCCTGTTGATCGGTCCCGATCACGAAACGACGGCCCGGGCTCTGGAAGCGCTGACCCCGTCCAATTTCGTCGAACTTGGCCACGGCCGTCAGCGCTACACGGTGCTGCTCAACGACGAAGGCGGCATCATCGACGATCTGATGGTCACCCGGCCGCTGTCCGAAGCAGAAGACGGCAAGCTGATGCTGGTGGTCAATGCCTCCCGCAAGGATGTCGACTACGCCCATTTCCGCGACAGACTGCCTGAAAACGTGACCCTTGAAGTGATCGACGATCGTGCGCTGATCGCGGTTCAGGGACCGGAAGCCGTGGCTGCGGTCGCAGCACATGCGCCCAGGGCAGCCGAACTTGGCTTCATGGCCGCCGAACCGATGGAGTTTGACGGGATCGACTGCCACGTTGCCCGTGCCGGCTATACCGGCGAGGACGGCGTGGAGATGTCCGTGCCTGCCGGTGCTGCTGAAGCGATTGCCCGTGCACTGCTCGCCGACGACAGGGTCGAACCGATTGGGCTCGGGGCCCGCGACAGCCTGCGTCTTGAGGCAGGGCTGTGCCTCTACGGACACGACATTGACGAGATGACGTCTCCCGTCGAAGGCGCCATCACCTTCTGCATGCAGAAGCGCCGCCGAGAAGAAGGCGGCTTTCCGGGCGCCGAACGCATTCAGGGCGAACTCGAAAAGGGACCGGGCCGTGTCCGCGTCGGCCTGCGCCTCGATGGCAAGGCACCTGCGCGGGAAGGAGCCGAGATCGCACTGCCCGACGGGCCGGTGATCGGCACCGTGACATCCGGCGGTTTCGCACCGACCGTGGGTGCCCCGATCGCCATGGGCTATGTCCCGGTGGAGCACTCCGAAACTGGCACGCCACTTGAATTGATCGTCAGAGGCAAGCGCTTGCCCGCTACCGTCGCGGACATGCCGTTTGTTCCGAACCGGTATTACCGCAAACCCAAAGCATAAATCTTTCCAGATAACGGACGCACAATATGACCACCTATTACTCCAAGGACCACGAGTGGATCGCCGTAGATGGCGACAAAGCCACTATCGGCATCACGACTTACGCGCAGGAGCAGCTCGGCGACGTCGTTTACGTCGAACTGCCGGAAGCCGGCAAGGCGCTGTCACAGGGCGATGAAGCCGCCGTCGTTGAATCCGTCAAGGCCGCCAGTGAAGTCTACGCTCCGATCGACGGTGAAGTCGTTGAAGCCAACGATGCGCTGGTGGACGAGCCGGCCAAGGTGAACGAAGATCCCGAAGGCGCTGCATGGTTCATCAAGATGACCGTCGGCAATGCGGATCAGCTGTCCGACCTGATGGACGCGGCAGCCTACAAGGCATACGTGGAGACGTTGTAATTCATGGCAGGGCACTACTACACGGCACAGGTGGAATGGGCATGCGACGGCGACTATGCCGCAAACGCCTATTCCAGAGGGCACATCTGGCGTTTTGACGGTGGTCTGGAGATCCCGGCAAGCGCTTCGCCCACGGTGGTACCCCTGCCATATTCCATTGAGGCCGCCGTCGATCCGGAAGAGGCTTTCGTCGCCGCTATCTCGTCCTGCCACATGATGTCCTTCCTGGATCTTGCCCGGCGGGCGAATTTCGTTGTCGCCAGTTACAGCGACCGTGCCCAGGGCGAAATGAGCCGGGTGGCGCGGGGCAAGATGGCAATCACGAAAGTGGTGCTGCGGCCGGTTATCACGCTGGTTGCGGCCGAGGACCCGGATCCGACCTGGCTGACCGATCTGCATGAAAAGGCGCATGACGTCTGTTTCATAGCCAACTCCGTGAAGTGCGAGATCGTTGTGGAGCCCGAACCGCTCCGCCTTGTCGCACCGTGACTTTCCGGAACCGGCCGCACGAAGTCGCAGCCGGTTCCCTGTTCTGGATGGTGACCAGTTCTCTTCTCTGTGCGTCTGCACGGCGCCACCGCGCCGAGCAGGAAACGGGGAGCCCGTATCCGGAAGCTTGTCAGTTCTCCGGTTCCGGGCCGATGAAGCGAGAGCGTGGTTTTCGCCGGTCCGATTTTTGATCAAACCCTTGGGAGCTGCCTGATGCGCTACCTGCCTTTGAACGATACCGACCGCAGCGACATGCTCGCGCGGGTCGGCGTCAAATCCGTCGATGAACTCTTTGCGGATATCCCTGAAGACGTTCGCATGAAGGGTCTGCTCGACCTTCCCAAACGAGCCAGCGAAATGGAAGTGGAGCGCAAGCTCTCGGCCATGGCATCGAAGAACACTGCGGCCGGCTCCGTTCCGTTCTTCGTCGGCGCAGGTGCCTACAAGCACCATGTGCCGGCAACGGTCGACCACCTGATCCAGCGGTCGGAGTTCCTGACCTCCTATACGCCCTATCAGCCGGAAATCACGCAAGGTACGCTTCAGTACCTGTTCGAGTTCCAGACCCAGGTAGCGCGCCTTACCGCAATGGATGTCGCCAACGCGTCCATGTATGACGGCTCCACCGGCACCGGTGAAGCCGTGCTGATGGCGCACCGGGTGACCAAGCGCAACAAGGCCGTGCTTTCCGGCGGGCTGCATCCGCAGTACCGGGAAGTCGTCGAAGGCCTGTCCAACATGGCCGGCGATCGGGTCGTCAGCCTCCCGGCAGACCCGACGGGCACCGAAGACATCCTGTCACAGATCGATGACGAGACGTCTTGCGTTGTCGTCCAGTCGCCGTCGTTCTACGGCCAGCTGATCGACCTGAAGCCGATTGCCGAAAAGGCGCACCAGCACAAGGCGCTGCTGATCGCGGTCTTCACCGAAGTGGTGTCGCTCGGCCTGATCGAACCGCCGGGAACACAAGGCGCGGATATCGTGGTCGGTGAAGGCCAGTCTATCGGCAACGGCCTCAACTTCGGTGGTCCTTATGTCGGTCTCTTCGCCACCCGCCAGCAATATGTCCGCCAGATGCCGGGCCGGCTCTGCGGTGAGACGGTGGATGCGGAAGGCAAGCGCGGTTTCGTGCTGACGCTGTCCACCCGCGAACAGCATATCCGCCGCGACAAGGCAACGTCCAACATCTGCACCAACTCCGGTCTCTGCTGCCTTGCCTTCACCATTCACATGTCGCTGCTGGGGCAGGCCGGGTTGACCAAACTCGCCCGCATCAACCACGGCAACGCGGTCAAGCTGAGGAAGCTTCTTGCCGGCGTGTCCGGTGTCGAGGTTCTGAACTCGGCCTATTTCAACGAGTTCACGATTGCGCTGCCGAAGGTGGCCGAGGACGTGGTCGAGCAACTGGCCGAACGGGGCGTTCTCGCAGGCCTGCCGGTTTCTCGACTGGAGCCGGGCAACAAGGATCTCGCGAACCTGTTGGTCGTCGCGTCGACCGAAGTCAATACGGATGAAGACCGCGCGGCCTTTGCGGACGCGCTGAAGGAGGTGCTGGCATGAGCATGAACACGCAAGGCCGCCCGACCGCAGCAGGTGATGCCGGGGATGCTTTCCGCCCGAAGACTTTCACCGGCAACCGTGGTCTCGATATGGAAGAGCCGCTGATTTTCGAATTCGGCTCGCTGGAAACCACCGGTGTCGATCTCGACGAGAACGAAAGCGCCGAGTTCGAGCTTGGCAGCTTCAAGCGCAAGGCCGAGATCGGTCTGCCCGGCCTCGCCGAACCGGAAGCCATGCGTCACTATGTGCGCCTGTCGCGGAACAACTATGCCATCGACAGCGGTCTCTATCCGCTCGGCTCGTGCACCATGAAGCACAATCCGCGCCTCAACGAGAAGATGGCCCGTCTGCCGGGCTTCGCGGACATCCATCCGCTTCAGCCGGTGTCCTCGGTGCCCGGCGCACTGGAACTGATCGATGCGCTTGCCCACTGGCTGATGGTGTCCACCAACACCTCCGCTGTCGCGATGAGCCCGAAAGCCGGTGCCCATGGCGAATTGTGCGGCATGATGGCGATCAAGGCAGCCCACACTGCTGCCGGCCGTGATCCGAAGATCGTTCTGGTGCCGGAAAGCGCTCATGGCACCAACCCGGCAACGGCAGCGCTCTTGGGTTACAAGGTCGTCAACATCGATGCCAAGGACGACGGGACCGTCGATCTGGAGGCACTGAAGAAGACCATTGCCGAACACGAAGGCAACATCGCCGGCATCATGCTGACCAACCCGAACACCTGTGGGCTGTTCGAACGGGAAGTGAAACAGATCGCCGATCTGATTCACAAGGCGGATGCCTATTTCTACTGCGATGGCGCCAACTTCAACGCTATCGTCGGCAAGGCCCGCCCGGGGGATCTTGGCGTCGACGCCATGCATATCAACCTGCACAAGACCTTCTCGACGCCTCACGGCGGCGGTGGCCCGGGTTCCGGTCCGGTCGTCCTGTCCCAGAGACTGGCTCCTTTCGCGCCGCTGCCGTTCATCCGCAAGACGGAAAAAGGTGTCGAACTGGTCGAAACCGAAGCCGCCACCAAGGACGGCGAGCAGCCGTTCGGCCGCATGACCGCGTTCCACGGCCAGATGGGCATGTACGTGCGGGCTCTGTCCTACATGATGAGCCACGGCTCCGACGGTCTGCGGCAGGCGTCTGAAGATGCGGTGCTGAATGCGAACTATATTCGCGTCGGCCTGCAGGACCTGATGAGCCTGCCATTTGGCGAGCGTCCGTGCATGCACGAAGTGCTGTTCGACGACAGCTTCCTGAAGGACACCGGCGTGACCACGCTCGACTTCGCCAAGGCGATGATCGACGAAGGCTATCATCCGATGACCATGTACTTCCCGTTGGTTGTCCATGGCGCGATGCTGATCGAGCCGACGGAATCGGAAAGCCGGGCTGCGCTCGATCTTTTTGTCGCCACCATGCGCGATCTCGTGATGAGCGCAAAGCGCGGCGAAACGGAACGCTTCTCCGGTGCACCGTACCTTGCCCCGCGACGCCGTCTGGACGAAACGGGTGCAGCTCGCAAGCCGGTCCTGAAATGGACCGAGCCGGCTCCGGCCGAAGTGACCCCGGCTGCTGCCGAGTAGCACGTGGACGAATTTTCAAGGATGAAAACCCCGGCTTCGGCCGGGGTTTTTTGTTTCCTGTCGCTCAGGTGTGCGCTGTCACTACGTTGGAGACGTGAGGAAACCGGATTGCCTTGCCGTCAAAACAGGGGCCCAGTTCTTTCAGGAAATCATTGAAGCAGGCGTTTCTGTCGTCTTCGGATAGCCTGGAGAGCTTGTCTCCGGTATGCATGCCGCCCATGGCTCCGGCGGCATACGCACGGCCATCCGGGTGATGAAGCGTCAGTGAAACTGTCTCCAGTTGGATATCCAGAAACCCGGCTTCTTCAAAGTTCGATCGTATTTCTTCAGGGTCGGAGAGTTGGCAGATCGCACGAACGGCTGCCCCCGCCTCTGCGTCGACGTGTTTTTCCAATGCGATTGCCTGCGCCATCAGCAGAGGGTTTTCGGACAGACCGCGGGAAACGCAGAAGGCGACGCGGCCCCCGCGTGCCAGAACGCGGTGAAGTTCGCGCAGGGCTCCGACACGATCGGGGAAGAACTGCAAAGCCTGCTGACAGTAAGCGAGGTCAAAGCCACCATCAGGGAATGGCAGATCGCCTGCGGTTGCCTCGAACCATTCTGCGTCTATCCCGTTTACGCTGGCCTTTTCGGCCGCAACGGCCAGCATTCCCGCACTCATGTCCACGCCGGTCAGCCTCGCAAATCCGTTCCCAAGGCTCGCGACTTCACGGATTACCGCACCGGTGCCGCACGCAAGGTCCAGGATCCGGTCTCCGTTTTGGGGTGGTTGCCGTTGGAGCAGCTCTTGTGCCCAAGGCTGAAAGATCACCGGCACCATGACACTGTCGTATCGCTCGGCAAATGTTCCGTTTCGGGGGACGCCTTCCTGATTGCTCATGGTTCGCTCCAGACTACGAACGGGACCGGCAGTATAGCTCCAAACCCTCGCCAAGGCACGGAACCTGGTTTTCACCGGGATCGAAACGTCTGGCTTGGAGCCTTCGGTTCCAGGGTGATGACACACAGGGACGTTCAAAAATCTTATTGACAATATAAATGTCAAAATGACATATAAATTGTCAAATGAGGTGCCCATGAAGAAATCCGTCGAGCTTTATGAAATCATCCGCCTGATACGCCCCGTGCACCGCCGGCTTGCGCGGGCGGTGGAGGCCAAGCTGGAGGGAACCGGCGTGACCGTCGGTATGCGAGCGGTCATGGAAGTGCTGGAGGAAGCCGGGCCGATGGCGGTACCCGAGATCGGCCGGGCGCTGTTTCTTGCCCGCCAGCAGATCCAGCTCGTGATGAACGCTCTGGAAGAGCAGGGACTGGTCGAGCGCCGGGCCAATCCGGCGCACAAGCGATCACCACTGTTTGCCTTGAACGAAGCGGGGCACGACCGGTTCGGCGAAATCCGGGCACGGGAGACTGACGAAATCGAGACAGTCTGCGAGCTCTTCTCGGACGACGATCTGCGTTCCACGCAGCGGGTGCTCTGCACCATGCTTGATCATTTTGCCGCGTTCGAGGACGACCCGGATCGGCCCAAGGCACTGGAATAATTTCACGAACAGGAGAGGTCACATGACCGGTATCTGGATTGCGGCCGGGCTCTGTGCCGCAGGCGTTGTCGCCTATATCGTTTATTGCCTGCGGCGGCTGGGAACGCCGACAAAGGGCGCAAGTATCGACAGGTCAATGCGGCCGGGCACAGCTCTGGTGGTGATCGACGTGCAGGAGGACTTCACCAGGAACACCGGCAAACACGCTTTTGACCCAGGCCAGAGAGACGCTGTGCTTGCCGAAATAGGGCGTCAGGTGGAAGCGCACCGGATGGCAGGCCACCAGGTCGCTTTCGTCAAGAATGTCTTCCGCGACTGGCCGGTGATCGTGGCCATGAAGATGTCGGCGGGCGGTATCGGCACACCGGGGCGAGACGGTTTGAAGCTCGACCGAACACTTGCTGTCGGCAATGCTCCGGTCTTTGAGAAGTCGATCGGTGACAGTTTCTCCAGTCCGCAATTGGAAGCCTGGCTTGAGGAAAAGCGGATCGGGCGGCTGGTCCTGGTTGGGCTTGATGCCTGTCACTGCGTTCAGCTGACCGCAAAAGGTGCGTTGAACCGGGGCTATGACGTCGAAATCAGGGATCCTGCGACACTAACCACGACGCCGGACAGATGGACGGACCTCAAAGGCGAGTTGGGCAAACTCGGCGCAGCCTTCGCCTGAAGCGGGCGCAGTCGGAGCCATGTCCGGCTGCGCTTGAAGGCCTCAGTGTGCGACCAGGAGTGATCGCTCCCGGCTGCGCAAGTCGAGAAGTTGGGAGATCCAGCTATTTCGGTTTTGCAGAAAGGCGGTCAAAAGCGCTGGATAGTCCGCAGTAACTGCTTCTTGAACCGATGTGCGGGCCGCAAGCTTGCTACGCCACGCAAGAACCCGGTCGAGGTCGTCAAACATTTCAAGCGTCAAGAACGTCTCAAAGACATCGAAATAGCGGAACACCGGGGCGAAAGCCGCATCGACGAGCGAAAAGGCTCTGCCGGCGAAGAAGGGACCGTCCGGATCAAGTTCACCTTCCAGATGACTGAACTTTGCACGAAGTGCTTCACCCGCAGCATAAAACCCGGTGTCGTCCCTGGCGTTGTAGAGCGCGCCGATGCCGTTCAGGATCTGCGAAGCGAATTCGATATAGGCCCGGTGCCGCGCGCGTTCGGCAGGGTCCTCCGGGTGCAGCCGGCTCCCTTCTGTCTCGTCCAGGAATTCGACGATCGGGGCGGATTCGAAGAGATAGCGATCACCACCCAGTTTCAGCAGCGGCACCTTGCCGAGTGGTGAGGCCGCGCGGAACCAGTCCGGTTTGTCGGCAAGGTCGATGGTAACCCGGTCAAACGGGACATTCTTTTCATGAAGGACGATCGCCGCGCGCTGCACGTAAGGGCAAAGCGCATGGCTGATCAGGGTAAGTGTGTCGGGCATCTGGAAACTCCTTTTCATGCATCTGCATCAAGATGGATGCATATGCATGAAAAATCAAGATTGATGCAATTGCATAAATTTTCTATTTCTTGGCTATGAGCAATTCCGCCGAAACCGTCCCCCAGGCCATCGACGCCTGGGCCCGTCTGCAGCGTGCAAGCGGCAACGTGCTGGCACGGGTCGAGGCACGCCTGAAGGCGGCCGGATTCCCACCTCTTGGCTGGTACGATGTGCTGCTGGAATTAAGCCGGGCAGAGGACAAAACTTTGCGACCGGTCGAAATCGAAAAGCGGATGCTGCTGGCCCAGTACAATGTTTCGCGCCTGCTCGACCGGCTGGCCGCTGCGGGCTACATCGAAAAGCTGAAGAGCCCGGAAGACGGCAGAGGTGTCTCGGTGCGTCTGACCCAGGAAGGGGAGACGCTCTTGAAGGCCATGTGGCCGTGTTACCGGGCAGCGGTGGAAACCGAATTCACAAGGCATCTGGAGCCGGGGGACACCGAAGCGCTCTGGAAGGTGCTGGGCAAACTGGTGCAGTGACGTCTGTTCCCGGGGAGTGAACACACTGTTTCCGCATGACAGGCCAAAACATGCGTATAAGGTCGGCAAACCTTCTCTCTGACCGGACCTGAAACCCATGACCAACACCACCAATCTGGATGAACGGACCGGACTTCCGCAGGAGTGGCTGTTCCTTCTGAAAGAACATCCGCGCGAAGACTGGCCGGGTCACCGGAACCTCGGCCCACTGACCGAATTCTGGCTCGCACGGCATAACGGCTTCCGTCAGCTCGGTGCTGACCTGGATACGATCCTGACCGACTTCCGCGAACAACGGCTCCCGGTAAACCGTTTCGGCAACCTCTTTGCCCCGCGTCTGCAACAGTTTCTCAGTGAGCTGCATCACCACCACATGATCGAGGATGAGCACTATTTCCCGGTGTTCATGGAAGCCGAAAAGCGCCTGGTGGATGGCTTTGAGCTACTGGAGGGCGACCACGAACTGATCCACCATCGCATTGAGGCGGTGATCAAGAGCGCCAACAAGCTGTTCGGGCAATTGCAGACGAAAGACCGCGATGCCATCCGCCGCGCGGCCGACAGTTTCGCCGGTGTCAGCGACACCTTGATCTCCGGCCTGATGCGCCATCTGGATGACGAGGAAGACCTGATCGTTCCGGTTATCCTGGATCGCGGCGAACGGAAACTCGGGTTGTCGTAACGCGGCCAGATGTGCGGAAGCGCACGCCTGTCGCCCTGGGTTAGGTGGGATTTCTTGACCGCGCGCAGCCTTGAGGCATTCCGGTTACACTTGCCGGGGTCTGGAACGTCACGAACACAACAGGCTTGACTCTTTTCCCGCCCTAACGCATTTAAGCTGGCATGACCAAGATGAGCGCATCCTTCGTGTATTTTTATTACGTCACCGACATACCGGCGGCTGCGTAGGATCTTGTTCACCCCATAGACACCTCAAAAGCCGCCGCGTCAGGCGGCTTTTTGGTTTCTAGAGACCCGAGCTTCCTGGCGGGGGAACCAGGAAGCGAAAAATGACCAGACATATGATCGAAGCCGGAAAACCGGCGACAAAACTCAAATCGGAAGCACTCGCCGTGCTTCTGGAGCGTGGTCTTGTGCACCAATGCACGGATATCGAGGCGCTCGACCAGACGCTGTCACAAGGGCCGATCACCGCATACGCCGGGTTCGATGCCACGGCGGCAAGTCTTCATGTCGGCCACCTGATGCCGTTGATGACCATGCGTTGGCTGCAGAAGCTCGGCCATCGTCCCATCGTCGTGCTTGGCGGTGGCACAAGTCAGATCGGCGATCCGAGTTTCCGCAAGGATGCCCGGCCGATGCTGGAAGAACGCCAGATCGCAGCCAACATCGCGAGCATACGACGATCCGTTGAGCGTCTCGTGGATATGAACGGCGAAGATGGGGCTTTGCTGGTCGACAATGCGGAATGGCTCAATGAATTCCGCTTCCTGGAATTCCTCCGCGACTATGGCTCCCAGTTCACCGTTAACCGCATGATGACCTTCGACAGCGTCAAGTCGCGCCTCGATGCTCAGATGCCGCTGACGGTTCTGGAGTTCTGCTACATGATGCTGCAGGCCGTTGATTTTCTGGAGTTGGCAAAGCGTCATGACTGTGCGCTACAGGTCGGTGGATCCGATCAATGGGGCAACATCGTCAATGGTGTGGAACTCGGCCGCCGTGATGGCCGCAAGTTGCACGGCCTCACTGTTCCTCTGCTGACCACCGCCAGCGGTGCGAAGATGGGCAAGACGGCTGCGGGTGCCGTGTGGCTGCATCCCGAACACCTGTCGCCCTTCGGCTTCTGGCAGTTCTGGCGCAACACCGCCGATGCAGATGTCGCCAAGTGCCTGCGCCTTTTTACCGAGCTGCCGATGAGCGAAATCGAACGACTTGCGGCGCTGGAAGGGGCGGAGCTGAACGAAGCCAAGAAGATCCTGGCAACCCAGGTGACGGCAATCGTTCATGGCCCGGAAGAAGCGCGCGGCGCCTTGCAGCAAGGCGATGCCCTGTTTTCGGGCGAAGGCGAGATCCTGGAACCGACCCACAGTCTGCCGCTGAAAATTCTGGCAGACGGTCTCGGTCTTCTGGAGCTTGTGGTCGCGGTCGGCTTCGCAGCATCCAACGGCGAGGCACGGCGGCTGGTAGAAGGTGGAGGCGTTCGCCTCAACAATCAGATCGTCGACGACGCGCGCCGCCGCATTGCCACCGGCGATCTTCAGGCCAACGACCGTTTGTCGATTTCTGTCGGCAAACGCCGCAAGGCCCTGGTCGGCTTCGAGTGAGGCCGGTCAGACGGCTTTTGCATCATCGATCAGTACGGCCGGCTCCAGCCGGCCGTTGTAGCCGAAGACCTTCCCGATCAGCGGGAAGGTCACCTCTACGGTGAAACTGTACCTTCCATCGACAACACGCTCGCGCCCGACCGCTCTCGGAGCAAGGCGCAGCGACAGCGGAAGCGGTCCAAGCGAAACCTCTGCCGGGGTAATGTCGATGCCCTTGTCACTTGCCGTTACCCGCATCTTGAACAGGAAAGGTCCAAGGCGCTCGAGCATGCAGGGATACGCTTCGCCAGTACCGTCCATCATGTCGGTCTGGAACGGCTGCCCGTCAAACCGCCGGGTCCAGCGCTCTCCACCCACGATAGGTTCAAAGCTGGTCTCGACCGGAACACCCATCCGTGCTTCCGGCAACTTCGCCAGCCTGCAGATCAGCTTTGCGCCCCACGAGCTTCCCCGGCTGACATCCGCGGTGCCCCGCGCCACCCGCGCAAAGCTGTGCATCCGCCGGATTTCTGCCGGTACCTTGTCGAACTCGGGGCCGAGGATGGTTTGATAAAGCGTGCGGGGCATGTGAGATCTGCTTTGATGTCGAAGTGTCTTCTCAGACAGACCATTCTCGCGTTGATTGGACAACAGCAAAAACTCTTTGCACTTGTTTGGTGACGCCCAGGTGAGCACCATTCAGCCTCCTCATCATCCCTCTCCACTTCCTCCGTCATGCCATGGCCTGGCCATGGCATCCATGCCGTTCCCCATCCGCCAATTGAGGCTACTGGTTGAAACACGGTCACGGCGTGGATTGCAGGGTCGAGCCCTGCGATGACGAATGTTTGGGACGAACGAAATAGTCCAGGGTTTTCCGGACAGTGGCGAGGAACTGAAAGAGGGAAGCGCAACGCGGCAAAGAAAGAAGCCGGGATTGCCCCGGCTTCCATTTGACCGTTCAGCTCTGTTTTTCCAGCTGCCTTGCCCGGTATTCTTCCACCAGCAGGCCGCCGACGCCCCAGTTCTCAAGGTCCACTTCCTCGATCACCACGAAGGTGGTTGCAGGGTTCTTGTCGAGAACGTCAACCAGTAGGTCCGTCGCGCCTTTGATAAGCTTGGCTTTCTGCTCCGCCGTCACCCCTTCACGGGTCACCTGGATATTCACGTAAGGCATGTCAGGCCACTCCTTCGTTGCGTGGTCGGATTTCGAATATCTTCGCCATGATTTGCCAGCGGCCTTCGTCCCGCACGAAGGTCAGGAAATCGGTGAAATCGTTGTTGCCGATCGAACAGCGAACTCTGGCAAAGGCTGTGTTCTCACCGGCGAACTGGATCTCGTCGATGACATCGCGGCGCTCCTCACCCCGGGACGCCGGCGACTGGCGGGCGGCGACGACCGGTACATATTCGGCCATCGTGCGATAGAGCAGGGGTGTCTCGTCCGCCGTGGCGTAGATTGCCTTCTCGTGAAACACCTGCTGCAGCAGGTCGGTATCGCAGTGATAAAGCGCGTCGAAATAGTTGGATATGACCTTTTCCAGCGCAGCCAAGGCACTGCTCATGCCGCCAGACCTTCTTCCTGAAGGGTCTTCAGGGTGGCCGGGCGAGCACGGATGCGCTCGACATAGGCTGCCGTCTTCGGCCAGTCGCCAAGAGACACGCCGATGAAGTTTGTCCAGTTCAAGATGACAAAGGCATAGGCGTCGGCAACGGAGAAGGTATCTCCCAAAAGATAATCGCCGCCCTTTGCCAGCAAGGCGTCGAACTGGCCGAGCTTGGTATTCAGCTTTGCCTGGTTTTCAGCTGCTTCTGCTTCAGAAAATTCCTTGCCGGAAAAGAACGGACTGAAGCCTTTGTGCAGCTCTGAGGACAGGAAGCTGAGCAATTCCAGCACGCGGAACCGGTCGAGCGGCTTGCCAGCTGTATCCGTCGCAAAGTCCGGGTACTGCTCGCCAAGCCAATGCAGGATGGCAACGTTTTCCGTCAGAACGTCACCGTTCTCAAACCGAAGTGCCGGCACGTAGCCGCGCGGATTGGTCAGCGCGTATGCTGCGCCGGTCTCCGTCAGACCCGCGGTCGTATCGACTTTTTCGAGACTGTAGGTGGCTCCGGCTTCGTTGAGCAGGAGATGAGCAGCCATGGAACAGGCACCGGGTTTGTAGAACAGTTTCATCGATTGGCTCCTTGGTTCGTATCGATGCCCGGAAGGTGTCTTTTGAAGTCACCATTGACAAGTAGGTTTCTATTGGTAACTTGCATTATCGAGTTACCGGGCAGAAACCTGATGGTTCCCGCGTGACCTTGGACCCTTGAAGATCGTGTGGTGCCCATGGCCTTGAAAATGCGCAAGAATCTGAGCCCGAAACCGCCGACCCCTTGCAGTCTGACCCAGTGCATGCAGGTGATTTCCGGAGCCTGGGCACCCAACGTCATCTGGAGCCTGCGGGCAGGTCCCCGCCGCTTCAACGAGCTGAAGGCGGATATTCCCCCTGTGTCCGGCAAGGTGCTGTCACAGCGCCTTTCAGAGTTGGAAGGCCGCGGTGTGCTGTTGCGCCATGTCCGCCCGACATCGCCACCTTCCGTTGAATATGAGCTGACGGATCTGGGCCAGGATCTGATTCCGGCACTGGAAGCCATTGTCGAAGTCGGGCACAAACTGAAGGTACGGCGCGATTTCCAGATGGCGGCCGAAGCCGCCGAATAGGCGTTGAAGCGGGGAGGGGCTCTTGAAACAGCAGACTTTCGTTTGCGTCCATGGTGTCTGGCATGGCGGCTGGTGCTGGTCGCGTCTGGCAAACATCCTGCGGGCACGTGGGCATCGCGTGACCGCACCAACGCAGACGGGCCTTGGCGAGCGCTCGCATCTGCTTTCACCGGACATCACGATCCGGACGTTCGTGGAAGATATCGTGCGCCATCTTCAGTTCGAGGACCTGGCGGACGTCGTTCTAGTCGGCCACAGCTTTGGCGGCATTCCGATCACCGGGGTTGCAGACCTCGTGCCGGAGCGGATTGCCGGTCTGATCTATCTCGACGCGATCATGCTGGAAAGCGGAGAGACCTGGTTCGATCTTCTGCCGCAAGATCTTGCCGAAGACCGCAGGAAGCTGGCGGAAATCAGCAGCGGCGGCCTGTCGCTGCCGCCAGCCCCGCCGGAAAGTTTTGGCATCACGAAGCCGGACGACGTTGCCTTTTTGAAACCGCGCCTGACACCGCACCCGTTCCGAACCTTCACCACGGCACTGGACCTGAAGCACCCGGTCGGAAACGGTCTTCCAGCCCATTACATCGAATGCACTGACCCGCCATATCCGCCGGCAAAAGTCGCACTGGCCCGGGCACAGGCCAAGGGATGGCCGGTCTCACGGATCGCGACAGGCCACGATGCCATGGTGAGCGAGCCTGAGGCGCTTGCGGATCTGCTGGAAGAGATTGCAGAAGAACTTTGACGATGAACAGGCTGCCGTTCCCGGAGCTTCAACGGAAAACGGGGCAGCCTTCTTTCGAAGACTGCCCCGCATCACTGCCAGGACAAGATCGGGTAACGCCGGCAGTCTTTAGAAGAACCCGAGTTTGTTCGGGTTGTAGCTGACCAGCATGTTCTTGGTCTGCTGATAGTGATCCAGCATCATCTTGTGGGTCTCACGGCCGATGCCGGACTGCTTGTAGCCACCAAAGGCCGCATGGGCCGGGTAGGCGTGATAGTTGTTCACCCATACGCGGCCTGCCTCGATGGCGCGGCCGAACCGGTAGCAGCGGTTGGCATCACGCGACCACACGCCGGCGCCGAGGCCGTACATGGTGTCGTTTGCAATCGCCAGGGCTTCTTCTTCGGTCTTGAACGTGGTGACGGACACCACCGGGCCGAAGATTTCCTCCTGGAAGACCCGCATCTTGTTGTGGCCTTTCAGGATGGTCGGCTGAACGTAGAAGCCGCCGGAAAGGTCGCCGTCGAACTTCGCTTCCGCGCCGCCGCACAGCACTTGTGCACCTTCCTCGACCCCGATGGTCAGATAGGACAGGATCTTGTCCTGCTGCTCGCGGCTGGCCTGGGCACCGACCATGGTCTCGATGGCGCGCGGGTCACCCTGCTTGATAGCTTTCACACGGGCGATCGCCCGTTCGATGAAGGCTTCGTAGATGTCTTCCTGGATCAGGGCCCGGCTCGGACAGGTGCAGACTTCACCCTGGTTGAAGGCGAACAGAACAAAGCCCTCGATGGCCTTGTCGAGGAACGCATCGTCTTCGCTCATGACGTCGGAAAAGAAGATGTTCGGCGACTTGCCGCCCAGTTCCAGCGTCACCGGAATGAGGTTCTCGGTTGCGTACTGCATGATCATCCGGCCGGTTTCGGTCGACCCGGTAAAGGCGATCTTGGCGATGCGATTTGACTTGGCGAGCGGGGCGCCAACCTCTGCACCAAAGCCATTGACGATGTTGAGAACGCCATCCGGCAACAGGCCGCCGATGAGCTCCGCCAGCACCATGATTGCCGCCGGGGTCTGCTCGGCCGGTTTCAGAACGACGCAGTTGCCGGCGGCAAGCGCCGGAGCCAGTTTCCAGGCAGCCATCAGGATGGAGAAGTTCCAGGGAATGATCTGCCCGACAACGCCGAGCGGCTCATGGAAGTGGTAAGCAATGGTGTCGGCATCGATCTCCGACATGGAGCCTTCCTGGCCGCGCAGAACGCCTGCGAAATAGCGGAAGTGGTCGACGGAAAGCGGAATATCGGCTGCCGTGGTTTCGCGGATCGGCTTGCCGTTGTCCCAGGTTTCTGCCTTGGCCAGAATGTCGAGATTCTGCTCCATCACATCGGCGATTTTCAGCAGAATATTGGCACGCCCTGCTGCCGGGGTTCGGCCCCAGGCTTCCTTGGCCGCATGGGCCGCATCAAGCGCCAGGTCAACGTCTGCGGCATCGGAACGGGCGACTTCGCAAACGGTGGCGCCGGAAATCGGCGTGATGTTGTTGAAATACCGGCCGTTCACAGGCGCAACGAATTTGCCGCCGATATAGTTGTCATAGCGGGACTTGAACGGAGACGTCGTGTCGACGGAAAAACTGGGCATCTGATTCATCTGGGTTCCTCCACAAGATCGGCGGTCAGGCAACCGAAGCTGCGACGGGCCGAAGGTCCCGGTCCTCCACCGGGAATGGGCGGACTGTGCCGGAGGAACTTGCGCAGTGGTAGGAGGGGGCAGATGCCTGTGCCCGGCATGTGTCTCAGTTCTGAGACAGGTCAGCCGGGATATCAGTCTATGTTCAGCCGTTTCATTCGCCGGTAAAGGGTTGCCCGGCCGATGCCGAGCGCGCGCGCGGCTTCGGAAACGTTGCCGCCGGCCCGCGCCAGTGCACGAATGACGGCAGCCCTTTCGGCCTTCTCAAAGCCACTCGGGCCATCCTCGCGGCCAAGCAGATCGGAAGCGGGCAGGGGCTTCAGAGGGCCGCTTGCACCAAGCCCGAAGGCCTTCCTGGCGGCGCGCGTCGCCCCGAGAACGATGTCGTCGGCGTCGACGGCAAGCAGCATTGCAGTATCGGTAGTTTCCCCGTCGGCGACGATGATACGGGCGGCAGGAAAAGCGGCGCGGAAGGTTTCGATCTCGATCTGTCTTGCAGTCTGCGAGACCATCGCTGCGATCAGCCGGTTGAAGGTTTCCGTCTGGTCGGAACGGGCAGAAGACACATCGAGTGCACCGGCCAGCCTGCCGTCCGGACCATAGATCGGCGCGTCCATGCAGCTCATGCCGACATTGCGAGCCAGGAAATGTTCCTGCCGGTGGACGATCAGATTGCGTTCCTCGGCAAGGCAGGTGCCGATGCCGTTTGTGCCGACGGCGGCTTCGCTCCAGTCGGTGCCCTGGCTGAGACCCCAGTCCTGAAAGATGTCCGCATCGGCGCTCATGCAACGCTGGTCGAGCACGACGCCTTCCGCGTCGGTCAGCAGAACCGTGCAGCCGGACTGACCGACCAGGCCGAATAATTGGTCCAGTTTCGGCGTGGCGATTTTCAGGAAGGCACCTGTCTCTTCCCGTCGCTGGTAAAGCTGGTCGTCCCCCATGCGCTGGGGCGCCTTGTGGGCGGCAGGGTCTAGGCCGTGCTTGTCGATCGATCTGCGCCACGAGGCGGCAATCCGGGACAGCGCAGGCGCAGATCCCGATTGCACGGTTCGCAGAACTGTCTCGACATGGTCCTTCATAAATGCGACCGCCGACCTCGGGTCCTCCAGCCGTTTGCGCCGGTTTCAAACCGTCGGATCGTTCCTCCCATGAACGCTCGATTGATCGCGGAGGATGGAGGGATTGCATGGCGATTGCAAGCCGTCTGTCCGGCAGGGGGCCGAACCGAAGACGCGGGCGGGCTGGACACGAAGGTTTGCATCGCCTTTCCGGTACCTCAAACGATGCGCCTTCTTCCGGCAAGAGTTTCAGGTATTCATTGTTGTTTTTCTCAATGGGTTATTTGGAGAAAAAGAAACGTTGGGTAATTAATTCGAAAATTTCGCGCGGAAGTAGTGATTGTTTATCAGTAATGGCAGTTAAAAACAGACATATGTCTGGAACTGATTAATGCTGACGTAAGAAAATTCTTATACTCACAATGCTAACTCTGGAGGAGTCTGCATGTATGGAATGGTGAACGAAGGCATTCGCACGTTCATTCTGGACAACCACGGACCCGAGGCCTGGCAAAGCATTTGCGAAACCGCGGGCCTGGAGGAACTCGAATTCGAAAGAATGTCGAGTTATGACGATGCCATCACCTACAAGCTCGTCGGTGCCATCTGCAGCTTTACCGGCCTGCCTGCATCGGACGTCCTGAGCATCTTCGGAAAATACTGGGTCGAATACGCAGGCGCCTCGCATTTCGGCAATTTGATGCGCCTTGCCGGCAATTCCTTCATCGAGCAGTTGAAGGGGCTCGATGACATGCACGACCGGATCCTGCTGTCGATGCCACATCTGAAGCCGCCGTCCTTCGAGGTCGACCAGAAGGAAGATGGATCCTGCATTCTGCACTACTATTCCGATCGTGACGGACTGGCGCCGATGGTCATCGGACTTCTGCATGGTCTCGCCAAGGAGACCGGTGAAAGCATCGAGGTCAACCAGGTCGCGGTGAAATCGGAACAGGCGGATCACGACATCTTTGAAATCCGGATCCTCGACACTGCACTCAAGCCCATGAGAACCGAGGCCGGAATTTGACAGCATCCAAACTCGATCTGACCTGCAAGGCCATCGACATGCTTTTTCCCATGCATGTTGTTCTGGACAATTGCGGCCGGATCAGTGGACTGGGCCCGACCCTTGAACGGATCCTCGGGCCGGAAGCGTCGGGAGCAAACTTGTTCGACATCTTCACGGTTGAGCGGCCGCGTAACGTCAGATCCATGGCCTGTGTTCGCGAAAGGCTCGGCACGAAACTGGTCCTTTCCGCATGTCCGCAGGATGGTGAGCCTATACAGTTTCGCGGTTTCGCCCTTGCTGCTGCGGACGAGGACACGGTGTTTCTGGACCTGTCCTTCGGTCTTCACCTTTCACAGGTCGTCGAGCGTTTCAGGTTGACGGAAACCGACTTCAAACCGAACGACTTCTCCATCGATCTCTTCTACTCCTTCGAAGCGCAGCGCACGCTTCTGGAGGACAGCCAGAAGATGGCAACCGCATTGAAGGCGGCGAAGATCGAAGCGGAAAAGAAGGCCTCACAGGATCCGCTGACGGAGATTGCCAACAGAGGGGCACTGCACCGACGTCTGGAAAAGGCGTTGCAGCTGGCCGACACCGGGCACGTGTTTGCGCTCCTTCACATCGACCTCGACGAATTCAAGTCGGTCAACGACAACTTCGGCCATACCGCGGGCGACATGATCCTGATGCAGACGGCCGAGGCGTTGTCGGCAATATGCGGTCCGAACGATCTTCCTGCGCGGCTTGGCGGTGATGAATTTGCCCTGTTTCTGGCTGAGCCTCCGGACAAGGAAAGCCTCTATGCCATGGCGCTGCGCCTCTTGAATGCGATCGCCATGCCAATCCGCTACAACGGGCACAGCTGCCAGGTCAGCGCGAGTATAGGCGTGGTCCTGTTTCATCCCGGCGAAGTGCAGAACGCCGACAGGCTGATCGCGAATTCCGATATCGCGCTTTACGATGCCAAGGTCACCCGGTCGTCCGTCAAATTGCTGTCAAAGGAGATGATCCGGCGGCACGAGGTGACGAGCAGGTTGGTCTCACAGATCGAAGAAGGTCTGAAACGCAGCCAGTTCGTTCCCTATTTTCAGCCGCAGATCGATATCGTCACGGGTCGGGTGTGCGGCCTGGAGGTGGTCGCGCGCTGGGAGACGGCAGAACAAGGGGTTTTGCCACCGGCCCGTTTCCTGGAAACGGCGACCAGGGCAAACATCATGTCCGAAATCGACCGGCAGGTGCGTTGTAAGGCGTTCACCCATTTTGCTGCCTGGAAATCCGCCGGCAGGGACATAGGCAAGCTCTCGTTGAACGTGACGGCATCGAACCTCAGGTCGGTGGAATTTGTCGCGATCTTGCATGCCGAACTTGCCGCGGCCGGCCTGAAGCCCGGGGACATTCAGCTGGAGCTGCTGGAATCGATCCTCTTCGACCAGTCGGATCAGGAGCTGATTGCCCAGTGCCGTAACCTGGAACAGGCAGGTTTCGCCCTGGCCCTTGATGACTTCGGCACCGGACATTCCTCCATCGCAACCTTGATCGAAACACCGGTCGCGACGCTGAAGATCGACCGCTCGTTCGTTTCCGGGCTCGACAGGAACCCGAAGATGCAGAGAATTGCCGGCGCCATGCTGGCAATGGCCAAGAACATGGGGCTGGACGTTCTGGCGGAAGGCGTTGAAACCCGCGAGGAGCTGGAGTTTCTGAAAAACTGTGGCTGCCGTCTATTCCAGGGTTTCTACTTTTCGCCGCCAATCGGTGCCGACGAGATCCTGCAATGGCTGGATGTCTGGGCGCCGGACGTGAAATACAAAAGCGCCTGATCGAGGTACCGTTCCCGTATTCCATAAAGAAAACCCCGTCTCCTTTTCTGGGAAACGGGGCTAAGTCGATCTCGCGGGGAACGCGAAGTCTCTCTTTGGAGTGCCTGCTTATGCCTGCAGGCGGGATCTGATTTCCTTGCGGAGATCGTCGATGGGCGAGGTCTTGCCGCCCTCGTTGATGTGCCAGAAGGTCCAGCCGTTGCAGGCTTCCTGACCTTGTACCAGAGCACCGACCTTGTGGATCGAGCCGGTATGATCGCCGGACTTGAGCGAGCCGTCGGCGCGCACGATGGCAAGATGCTTGCCCTTCGGGCAGCTGAGTTCCGTTCCCGGCTGTAGCAGACCGCTTTCCAGAAGTGTGCCGAACGGGATGCGCTTCAGCGCCCGCTTGCCCTGCTGCATTTCCAGCGATGCGGCATCGCCCGGCTCGATGGCCTCGATACGAGCCGTGGCCGCGTCGATATAGTCCTGCTCACGCTCCACACCGACATAGTGGCGGCCAAGCTTCTTGGCGACAGCCCCGGTGGTGCCGGTCCCGAAGAACGGGTCGAGCACGACATCTCCCGGCTTGGAGGAGGCCGTCAGAACACGGTAGAGCAGGGCCTCCGGTTTCTGGGTCGGATGCACCTTCTGCCCGTCCTTGCCCTTCAGCCTCTCGGTGCCGGTACACAGCGGCAGGTGCCAGTCGGAGCGCATCTGAAGATCCTCGTTAAAGGTCTTCAGCGCATCGTAGTTGAAGGTCGGCTTCGCATCTTTCGACTTCACCGCCCAGATCATGGTCTCGTGGGCATTGGTGAACCTTTTGCCGCGGAAGTTCGGCATCGGGTTGGACTTCAGCCAGACGATGTCATTCATGATCCAGAAGCCGAGATCCTGCAGGATCGCGCCAACCCGGAAGATGTTGTGATAGGAGCCGATCACATACAGCGAGCCATCCGCCTTCATCACCCGCCGGACGGCCAGAAGCCAGGCCCGGGTGAAAGCGTCATAGGCTTCGAAACTTTCGAACTGGTCCCAATGGTCGTCACAGGCATCCACCTTTGACTGATCCGGCCTGTGCAGATCGCCACCCAACTGAAGGTTGTAGGGCGGATCCGCGAAGACCAGGTCAACAGACCGGGACGGCAGTTTCTCAAGGGCGGCAACGCAGTCGCCCTTCAGGATCGTGTTCAGCCAGGAAGCACCAGCTTCCGGTTCATTTGATAGGCGGGGTGCCGCGAAGGACACCCCGGTACGCAGTACACTCATTGCGACGCAATACCTCACGCAATTTCGAGTGTCATGGTTACCGGGTTTGGTAAATCAGCAGTTAAGCTGATGGAACAAAAATTCCCTTTGAATCAAGGCTTTGTTTACAATCGTAAAAGCTGAATGAGAAGTTAATGACTTGTCCCGACCGAAAAGGCCAGAATTCTGCTGATTTCGTTCAGGGGACGACCGGAAGTTGCTTTCCATTCGTTAAAGGCGGCTTGAATCGCGGTGAGATTTTTTTTCGACATCGCGTCCTTCTCGATGACATTTTCGCGGATCAGGGCGTTAACCACATCGCCGGAGAGGACGAAACTTTCCTTGCCCATGAAGCGCAAGGCGATTTGCCCTGTGTTGCCACCAAGCCGGCTGCCGCGCTTCTTGAGCAGCTCCATCAGGCCGATCTGGTCGTCGACGGGATAATGCGCGAAAAAACCGGCTGCACTGCCGTGTTCGGTCGCTAGGTCCTTGAGGAAAATCGCGTTTTCCTGAACAGATCGGATCTTGGCACCATTGCGGACGATGCGTTTGTCGCCGAGCAGCGCTTCAAACGCCTCGTCAGGGAGAAAGGCGAGGCGGGGAACGTCGAACCCCTCGAAGGCTTCCTCGAAACCCGGCCACTTCTGGTCGATCACCTTCCAGCTGAAACCGGCCTGGAACACGCACTTGGTGAACATGGCCAGCCAGCGATCGTCACCGACCTTCTCCAGTTCTTCCGCAGTCCTGGGCGCATTATGCTCTGTCAAAAGAGCATTGAGTGCTGCCGGTCCGCCTTTCTTCTCCGCGGCCAGTGCTTCTATTTCTTCAAAGGAACGCATGCGGGTCTCCGTCTCGCTGCAGACGCCGTTCCCCCTGCCCCCCCTCCTCAGGATGAGGGAGGAGGAAAGGCGTGGTCAGGCGAAAACCTTAGCGCTCCTGGATCTGCTTTGCCCGTTCAAATTTGCGCAGGGCCAGCGAAAGCGTGATCGTCATCATCAGGTAGATCAGCGCGACGACATTGTAGGTCTCGAAGTACCGGAAGGAGCCGGCAGCGTAGACCTTGCCCAGCTGGGTGATATCCGCGACACCCAGAACCGAGACGAGCGAGCTGTCCTTGATCAGGGCGACGAAATCATTGCCGAGGGGCGGCAGGATGGTCTTCAGGGCCTGCGGGAAGATGATCAGGCGGAAGCGAAGCCAACCGTTCATGCCGAGTGCTTCGGCGGCCTCGATCTGTCCCTGGTCGACCGCCTGGATGCCTGCCCGAAACACCTCGGCGATGAAGGCCGAATAGCCGATGGTCAGCGCGAGAACGGCGCGCCAGAGCAGAGGGAAATCCCGCGTGCGCAACGGATCCAGACCCAGAGGTTCCACAATGGCGTTGACCCCGGCAATGAACAGCGGCGTCGCGACGAAGGCGATATAGAGCAGAAGCACGATGATCGGCATGCCGCGCACGATCTCGACGTAGAACCGGGCCATCTGCCGCAAGACGATTGATCCGGACAGGGAGGCAAGCGCCAGCAGGAGCCCGATCAGGGACGCGCAGAAGAAGGCGACAAGCGTGACGAAGACCGTCAGTCCGATACCACGCGAGACCGTCGACATGACCTGCGAATAGATGTCGTCGGTCGCAATCTGGAACAACAGGAAAACCGCAATGCCGGCGGCAGCAACAAGCCAATAGGGAAAGTCTTCCTTGGGGGCGCCGGACGGTGTCTTGTTGCGGAACATGGGTTGGTCTCGGCTCCAGCTTTGTTAACGGCAGTTCAAACGAAAATGGCCGGCATCGGGGCCAAAAGCCCGGATACCGGCCATGGAGTGGAAAGTCCAGCCGCGCAGGGGCGGAGGATGGCCTTACTGGGCGACTTTATAGTCGAAGAACCACTTCTTGTTCAGTGCATCCAGCGTGCCGTCTGTGCGCATGCTGGCGACAGCCGCATTGATCGGTTCGATCAGGTCGGAGCCTTTCGGGAAAATGAAGCCGAAGTCTTCCGAGCCCATCGGATCGCCGATCAGCTTGAAGGTGTCCGGATTGGTCGCGACATACCCCTGGCCGCCGGTGCTGTCTGTCAGGACCAGATCGACGTCGCCGGCCTTGAGCGCCTGGACAGCGGCACCAAAGGTTTCGAACAGCTTGATGCGCGGGTTGGCTTCATCGCCATCCAGCACTTCATAAACAGTGACGTAGAAGGGGGTGGTGCCCGGTTGAGCACCGGCCAGGAAGTCCGTGTTGGAAGCAAAGCCCTTTGCATCGGTAAACCGGTCTTCATCGGCGCGCACCAGCATGAACATTTCGGACCGCATGTAGGGCTCCGAAAAGTCGACCTGCTCGGCCCTGTCGGCGCGAATGGTGATGCCGTTCATCGCCATGTCGTATTCGCCGGCGGAGATGGCAGGGATCATCGCATCCCAGCTGGTGTTCTGAAAGGTGACGTTCAGGTTCAGCCGCTTGGCGATTTCTGCAACCGCATCATATTCCCAGCCGATTGCCTCGCCTGACTTGGGGTCCACGAACTGCAGCGGTGGGTAGGTGTTTTCCGAAGCAATGACAATGTCCCGGCCACCGAGATCCGGCAGATTGTCGGCAAGGGCTGAGACGCCTGCGCCAATCAGGGAGGAAACGGCGACCGCGAGGGTCAGAACGGTTTTTTTCATGGGAAACTCCTGGTCAAAAGTTAGCCGGACTTTAGCCGCTTGCCACGGTTTGGGAAAGCCTGCTCAAATGCATCGTTGAGGCGCTTGTGCAGAAATTTTCTCTCTGCGAAAAAAAATTCAAAATCCGATGCTAGATCTATTGACCAAGGCAAGCGTTAGCGGGACTGTGAGCCCATAACAACAATAAGGAGACGGTTTATGTCCAACTCAACCAAAAACGTTTTTCATCAAGCCGCCCGCAGGGTTCGGCATGCGCCATCGCATCCGCTTGAGGTCTTTACCGACGCCAACAAGGCAGTCGACCGTTTGATCGAAATTTTTGAATCCAACACCGCCTTTCTGCGCCAGCATTTTCAGGACCTTCTGGATGGCAAGGAAATCGACGGCCGCGTGCGCGCGTTCTATCCGCAGGTCCGTATCGTGACCGACAGCCACGTCCGCCTCGACAGCCGCCTGTCTTATGGGTTCGTCTCCCGCCCTGGCACCCACGCCTCCACGATTACCCGCCCGGATCTGTTCCGTAACTATCTGGTGTCGCAGCTTTCGCTGCTGATGAAGAACCACGACGTGCCGATCCAGGTCGGCGACAGCGACATGCCGATCCCGCTGCACTTCGCTTTCTATGACGGAACGCATGTGGAAGGCGGCGCTGCAGCTGCAAATCTCGACCGTCCCCTCGCTGACATGTTCGATCTTCCTGACCTGACGGTGATGGACGATTCCATCGCCAACGGCACCTACGATCCGGCCGACGGTGTGATGCCGCTGGCATCCTTCACGGCGCCGCGCGTGGACTATTCCCTGCACCGCCTGCAGCACTATACCGCGACAAAGGCCGAGCATTTCCAGAACTACGTGCTTTTCACGAACTACCAGTTCTACATCGACGAGTTCTGCCGCATGTCCAAGGCGCTGCTGTTGCAGCCGGACAGTGGTTACGAGGCGTTTGTTTCCCCCGGCAACGTGGTGCTGGAGGCAGGACAGACCCAGCCGGATGGCGAAGAGCTGACAAAACTGCCCCAGATGCCGGCGTATCACCTGAAGCGGGCTGACGGCAGCGGCATCACCATGGTCAACATCGGCGTCGGGCCGTCCAACGCCAAAACCATCACCGACCATATCGCGGTGCTGCGCCCGCATGTCTGGCTGATGCTCGGTCACTGCGCGGGCCTCAGGAACAGCCAGACGCTCGGTGATTATGTGCTGGCCCATGGGTATGTGCGAGAGGACAATGTGCTCGACCAGGACCTGCCGATCTGGGTGCCGATCCCGCCGCTCGCCGAGGTGCAGGTTGCACTGGAAGACGCGGTTGCCGAAATCACCGGCATCGATGGGTATGAACTGAAACGTGTCATGCGCACGGGAACCGTCGTATCGCTCGACAACCGAAACTGGGAACTCTGGGACCAGCCGGAACTGGTCAAGCGGTTCTCCCAGTCCCGTGCCATCGCGCTCGATATGGAATCGGCAACCATCGCAGCCAACGGCTTCCGCTTCCGGGTGCCTTACGGCACGCTGCTGTGTATCTCGGACAAGCCGCTCCATGGCGAATTGAAACTGCCGGGCATGGCGACCGACTTCTACAAGCGCCAGGTCGCCCAGCATCTCCAGATCGGCATCAGGGCAATGGAGAAGATGCGAGACATGACGGCAGAACGCCTGCATTCACGCAAGCTCCGCAGCTTTGCCGAGACGGCGTTCCAGTAAAGTTTCCTGTGCAGGCAGGAAGTTTCCCGATTTATGACTGTCGCCCCGGGCGAGCAAAGCGAGACCCGGGGCCAAGTCATTTCCAGAGAAATGACCTGGCGTGGCGAGGGGTTGGCAGAACCTCCTGCTTTGGCAAGCTGACTCGCGAGTAGGCCCCGGATCTAGGCTGCGCTTGCCCGGGGAAACAGCCTGGAGAACAATGCTCGCCCCCAGCCGCCCCGTCCGTCAAACCGTTGCCCACGTACCGGTCTTCGACGATTTCCAGGCAGCTTCCGTGACCAGTTGCACCTCCAGCCCGTCCCGGAAGCTCGGCCAGACAGGTGTTCCGGTTTCGATGGCCTTCAGGAAGTCCCGCATCTCGATAATGATCTGGTCCTGATAACCGGTTCCGTGACCGGGGCCCTGACAGAAGGGCAGGTAATCGGGATGTGCAGGACCGGTCAGGATCTTGCGGAAGCCGCGTTCCGCCTCCGGCCCTTCGGCAAGGTAAAGCCAGAGTGCATTCTGGTCTTCCTGGTCGAAGCGGATCGAACCTTTGTCACCGTATATCTCGTAGGCGTAACCCATCTTCCGGCCGGTGGCGACACGGCTGATGAAGAGATGACCCATCGCACCGTTTTGAAAGCGGCACATGAGATGGGCCTGGTCGTCATTGGTGACCGCCTCCGGCCCGTTTGCGCCGGGGCGTTCGGAATGGACGGTCTGAATATCCGCACTAACGCTGGAGATAGGCCCGGCAAGGCGCAGGGCGGCGTTGATGATGTGAGGGGCGAGATCGCCCATGCATCCATTGCTTATGTCATTTGTACGCCAGTGCGACGGCGTTTGCGGATCTGACAGAAAATCCTCGGTGTGTTCAGCGCGAATATAGTGGATCTGACCAATCCGGCCTGACTGGACAAGGTCATGGGCAAATTGGCTTGCAGGAGTGCGAATGTAATTGAAGCCGGTCATGTTCGGCAGGCCGGAGGCTTCTGCGGTCGCCATCATCCTGCGACAATCTTCGGCGTGGCTGGCAAGCGGCTTTTCGCAAAAGACAGCCTTGCCGTTTTCAAAGGCGGCAATTGCGATATCCATGTGGGTCGACTGGGGCGAGGCAATTACAACCGCATCGATCGCCGGATCGGCAACGACAGTGCGCCAGTCGTCCGTCGCCCGGTTGAACCCGAAAGCACGGGCCTTTTCCCGGGCGCCTTCCAGCGTCGTTGCACAAATCGTCTCGCAAATCGGGCGCAGGCCTGTGTCGAAAACCGATGCCACTGATTTCAGGGCAACAGCATGGGCCTTGCCCATGTAGCCTGTTCCGATCAGCCCGATCCGGATTTCCGTCATGGTTTCGCACCTCCAATTGCAATGAAAAAGCCGGTGCAGACCTGCACCGGCTTCAACATAACCAATGAAATGGCCGCTTGCGACTACTCGGCTTCGTCGGCTGGTGCGGCATTCAACATGCCGTAGCGCTCGACACCGATCTTTTCCAGAAGGTCGATCTGGGTTTCCAGGAAGTCGATATGGCCTTCCTCGTCGGACAGCAGCTCTTCGAAAAGCTGCATGGAAACATAGTCGCCTTCTTCGCGGCAGACATCGCGGGACTTGGCATAGGCCGTGCGGGCGTCATATTCGCCGGCAAGGTCTGATTCCAGCACTTCCTTGATGTTCTGGCCGATGCGCAGCGGTGCGACCTTCTGCATGTTCGGATGGCCTTCCAGGAAGATGATGCGGTCGACCAGCTTGTCAGCATGCTGCATTTCCTCGATGGATTCTTCACGTTCCTTCTTGGCAAGGCGCGCAAAGCCCCAGTCGCTCAGGAGGCGGTAGTGAAGCCAGTACTGATTGATGGCGCCGAGCTCCAGAAACAGAGCTTCGTTCAGGCACTCAATGACTTTTTCATTCCCTTTCACGGCAGAGCCTCCTTATTGCAAACCGGTCTTTGTTTAGAATTATTCTAGAGTAATTCACGGCAGGCGCAAGGGTCCATTGCGCACGGAAGTGTAACTTCCACTGGTTACACCCCGAAACAGCGAATTGAAACCGATCACGTGCGCTTTGACGTTTTTCCGGGAGTGGAGAGCAAGCTTCGGAGCCGTGGACGCCTGTCCTCGCTCAGATCTCACCGAAAGCGGGGACCGTGGCTCCAGCAGGTCAGGGAGTAGCGGGTGCCCTTGGTCACGGGTACGACCCTGTGCAGCATGAAACTGGCAAACAGAGTTGCGCAGCCCTGTTCACGCGATGCGGCCATCACCTTGTGCCCAAGGCTGATTTCCAGCGCACCACCTTCATAGTCCTGCGAAGGGGAAAGCTGGGTGACGATGGTTGCCTTGCGGAACTGCGCGATCGGGCCTTCGCCGACATCGGAATGCCAGTCGTAATGGCCTTCTTCACTTTCGTCGTAGATGGCGACCTGCAGTTTCTCGCGAAACTCGGTGATGTCGAAATCGAAAGCCTCGCGGTTGGCCTTTGCAACGGCGGTCATCACGCGGTTCAAAACCCATCCCGCATCGCCTTCGTCATCAAGCCAGCTGATTCTGGCCCGGCGGATGTCACCCTGCTGCTTGCCCCCGACGAGGCCGCCCGTATCCTGAGCTTCGGCCCGGCTCAGGCGGATGATTTCATCGCAGTCCTTTTGAGAGAAGAGTGCGTCATAGGAATAGGTGAACATCGAGGCTCAGATCCAAGGATTGGGTGCGCTGTTCAACATCCAAACCGGACAAACTGCAACTGTTTTCTTGAGCCGGGAAAGAACTATTTCCGGGGGCTTTCGAACGCAGCGGCAAGAGCCTTCTTCATAACCGTGGGAAGTGCTTCGGTTTCAATGACTTCCGGGGCCGACCACCAGCCACCGTCAAGCAGTGGAGTGGTGTCTGCCGTGAGGTCGGCCCGATAGACGGTGAGCCGCAAATGGAAATGGGTGAAGGTGTGTTTCACTTCCACCGGGCGCTGCCGCCAATCCGCTGGAAACGGTGCGAAGTCTGGAGCTGCTTCTGGGGAGAAATCCTCTGCCCATTCGGTCCCCGGCACTTCGCTCATCCCGCCAAGAAGGCCTCTTGGTGGGCGGCGGCGCAACAGCACGGCCCCCGTCGCCGTATCGACAGCCACGAATGCAGCTCCAAAACGGGTGGGTTTTTCCTTCTTGGGTGCTTTGCGCGGCAGTGTTTCGGCAAGGCTTGAGGATTGCACCTTGCAGATAGAGCGCCACGGGCAGAGCGCGCAGGCCGGACGTCTGGGCGTACAGATGGTTGCGCCAAGGTCCATGACCGCCTGCGCGAAGTCACCGGGCCGTTGGTCCGGTGTCAGGCCAGCCATTTTCGCCTTTATTTCTTGTTTGGCGTCCGGAAGCGGTGTTTCGATCTGGAAAAGTCGTGTCAGCACCCGCTCCACGTTGCCGTCGACCACTGCCGCGTGCCGGTCAAACGCGATGGTTGCGATGGCGGCAGCCGTATAGGGGCCGATGCCCGGAAGCTTCAGCAATGCGTCTTCGTCTTCCGGAAAGCGGCCGTCGTGATCACGGGCAACGGTTTCTGCGCATTTTTTCAAATTGCGCGCCCGCGAGTAATAGCCAAGGCCCGCCCAGGCTTTCATGACGTCTTCTTCAGCCGCGGCGGCAAGATCGGTTACGGTTGGCCAGCTTCGCGTAAACTTCGTGAAATAGTCTTTGACGGCGGCAACGGTCGTTTGCTGAAGCATGACTTCGGACAGCCAGATCCGGTAGGGATCGGGGACTTCGCCCAGTAGGCGGTCTTCCGGGGAAACCCGCCAGGGCAGGCGCCGGGCATGACGGTCGTACCAGTCGAGAAGCAGTCGGGAAGGGGAAGCAGACGCCATGAGATCAGCAGAACAAGTGGTGTTGATATGAAGCAGCAAGCCTTGGATAGCCTGGGGACAACTTGGCTGATAAAGGCAGTGCGGTGAGGTTGGGGAAAGTATTCGTCGTCATTTTGTCGTATTCTATTGAGACACAACACCCCAATCCGGACAATGGTCGGCAAATCGCCGCACCTTACATCTGGATGAGGAGGTAGGCTATTAGCGCTACAAAGGCAAATCCCGTGCACGCCTCGAAGGGGGTGAAATCGCTGGCCGATCTTGTCGGCAAGGCGATGACGCCTGTTTGCCGGAAGCGTGGATTTGCGTCCGTCGATATCATTGCCTCCTGGTCCGATATTGTCGGCGAGCGTTACGGCACGCGCGTGCAGCCGGACAGGCTGATCTGGCCGCGGCAGCCTGAACGCGGCGACCCGGAAAACCCGCCGGAACCGGCGACACTGGTGGTGCACACGGACGGGGCGACAGCCTTGATCCTGTCTCATGACAGTGCCCAGGTGATCGAGCGTATCAATACTTTCTATGGCTGGCGGGCCATCGGCCGCATCAAGATCCTGCAGAAGCCGGTTCTGGTGAAGCAGCCCGTGCGCAAGAAGCCCTTGCGCGACTTGACGCAAACCGAGGAACAGCAGCTCGAAGCGCGACTGGAGGGGGTGGAGAACGACCGCCTGCGGCAGGCGCTCAGGAAGCTTGGCGCCCAGGTTATCGCCCGCAGCGCAGAAGATGCGGCCTGACGGTCCACATTACTTATTCCAATAACAACTCTGTGAAACCGGCATTGGCAAACGTGCCGCCGACTTTGGCATGATATCGAAGAACTCAGGATTTCCCTTGTGTTGGTGTCGGCGGGTCAAGGGTAGATGCCAGTATTTAATAGCCTTTGACCGTCCTCGCTCCTGCCACATTTGATAAGCTTTGTTGACGCCGCCTGCCCGAGAGGGCACAGAAAGCGGCAAGCTGGTTCATCCTGCATTCAGCTGAACGCAAATAGGGTGGCCCGGTATCAATTAACCCGATCGGCCAGGATATCCGACAGGATGTGCTTCGATCCACGCACCGGCCGGTGCAGCGCTTGATTAATGTGACAGGACGATCTTCGTGACCCAGACCCGTAGACAGTTTCTCAAAACCACTGCCCTGGCGACGGCCGCATTCTGCCTTGCCGGTTCGAGCTTGGCTCTTGCGCAGGCCGTCGACCAGGACGAGCTGGTCAAACCCGGCCCGTTGGGCGACAAGATCCTTGGCGACGAAAAGGCGCCGGTCACGATTGTGGAATACGCATCCATGACCTGCGGACATTGCGCCAATTTCCATGAGCGTACCTATCCGGCCCTGAAGGCCGACTACATCGATACCGGCAAGGTTCGCTTCATTTTCCGGGAATTCCCGCTGGATCCGGTTGCGGCCGGCGCGTTCATGCTCGCCCGCTGCGCTCCTGCCGACAAATATTTCGAGATTGTGGACATCATGTTCGAACAGCAGCGGACCTGGGCGTTTACCGACAATCCGTACCAATCCATGCTCGACTTTTCCAAGCAGATAGGTTTTACAAAAGAGTCCTTTGAGGAATGCTTGGGGAACCAGGGTCTGCTCGACGCCATCGATGCGGTGAAAAACCGCGGTGCAAACGAGTTTGGCGTGAACTCCACCCCGACGTTCTTCATCAATGGCGAAAAGCACTCGGGGGCGCTTTCGATTGAAGAGATGGGCAAACTTATTGACGCAAACCTCTAGACTGGCGGTCTGTCCGCCGGTCTGTTCGGTATGCGCCGATCAAGCCCATGATCTTCAGGTGTCCGTGTCCAGGAGGCACGGGCGCCAATGAAATTTTCCAAGCTCCGCATTGTCGGTTTCAAATCCTTCGTCGAACCGATGGAGTTCATCATCGGCAACGGCCTGACCGGTGTGGTCGGGCCGAATGGCTGCGGCAAGTCCAATCTTGTCGAGGCCCTTCGCTGGGTGATGGGCGAAAACTCCTACAAGAACATGCGTGCGTCCGGCATGGACGACGTCATCTTTTCCGGCAGCCTGAACCGCCCGGCGCGCAACACCGCGGAAGTGACGCTCTACCTTGAAAACCAGGACCGTACGGCGCCTGCCGCTTTCAATGATGCCGATGCGCTTGAAGTCAGCCGCCGTATCGAACGCGAGCAGGGCTCCAACTACAAGATCAACGCCAAGGATGTGCGTGCGCGTGACGTGCAGCTTCTTTTTGCCGACGCATCCACAGGCGCCAGGTCACCTGCCATGGTGCGCCAGGGGCAGATTGGCGAGCTGATTGCCGCCAAACCGACCTCCCGCAGGCAGATCCTGGAAGAAGCCGCCGGTATCTCCGGTCTGCATTCGCGCCGGCATGAGGCGGAAATTCGCCTTCGCGCCGCAGAGCAGAACCTGGAACGACTGGAGGATGTCCTCGTTCAGATCGACAGCCAGCTCGACAATCTGCGCCGCCAGTCGCGCCAGGCCTCGCGCTATCGTAACCTGTCGTCTGAAATCCGCGGGGCTGAAGCCTCGATCCTTTACATTCGCTGGACCGAGGCGCGCGATGCGCTGGGAACAGCCGAAAGCCATTTTGCCGAAGCCCAGAAGCAGGTGAACGAAGCCACGGGTTTGCAGGCGGAAAGCGCCCGCATCCAGGCGATCGCCGCCCACAAGCTGCCGGAACTGCGCGAGGATGCGGCCAGGGCGGGCGCCGCCTTGCAGCGGCTGGTGATCGCCCGCAACGAACTGGACGCGGAAGAACGGCGGGTAAAGGAAAAGCTTCAGGATCTGGAGCGCCGCCTGGTGCAGCTGGCGGAAGACATCCGGCGCGAACAGTCCATGGTGTCCGAGAACGACGAGGTTCTGGAACGCTTGTCGGAAGAACGCGCAGAGCTTCTGGAAGAAAACGAGATGGTGCAGGAGCGCACCGAAAGCGCTCGTGAAAAGGTGGCCGAGGCCGAAGAGACCGTGGGAACGCTGGAGAACCAGTTGTCCGACCTGACCGCGGCCGAAGCGCGTGCAACCGCCGAACGCCGCCAGTTGGAGCGGGCAGTCGCGGAAAGCCGCCAGCGCTCGGACCGGTTGTTAGCTCAGGCTCAGGACGCTCAGAAGGCTCTTCAGGAAATCAACGAACGCATGGCCGAACAGGACGGCGTTTCCGAAAACCGGGAAGCGCTGGAGATGGCCGAGGAATCTCTTCTGGAGGCGGAAGCTGCCGCGGAAGAAGCCGAAACCGCGACCCGCGAAGCGCGCGAACAGGAACAGTCCGCACGTGGACCCGTTGGTGATGCCCGCCAGATGTTGCAGGGCCTCGAGACAGAGGCAAGGACGCTGGAGCAGGTGCTGAATGTTCACTCCGAACAGGATCACACGCCGGTTGTCGAGCAGATCCAGGTGGAGCAAGGCTTCGAAACGGCTCTGGGGGCGGCACTTGGTGAAGACCTTGATGCCTCACTTGAAGAAGCTGCTGCTGTTCGCTGGGGGGGTGTCCTCTCTCATGATGGCGATCCAGCCTTGCCGGCAGGAACCCGCAGTCTGGCCGAGGTGGTTGAAGCCCCTGTCGAGCTGAGCCGCCGCCTGCGCCAGATCGGCCTTGTCGACCAGACCGACGGGCCAGGTCTGCGCACGACCCTGAAACCGGGGCAATGTCTGGTTTCCGTGGAAGGCGACCTGTGGCGCTGGGATGGATTCGTAATCGCGGCCAATGCACCGACACCGGCGGCACAGCGCCTGGCGCAGAAGAACCGCCTTGCTGAACTCGGAGATGAAATCGAGCAGGCCCGGCGCGAGCTTGAGGATCGTCAGCAGGCACTGGAAGGTGCCGCAACGAGGGTTCGGCAGGCCGTCGAACTTGAACAGATGGCCAGAGGCAAGGTTCGTGACGGCCAGCGTCAGGCAGCCGCGGCGCGCGAAGCCCTGGCTGCGGCGGAAAGGGCCGTTTCCCAGTTCGCCGCCAAGCTGGAAGCTGCGCAGGACCGGGCACAGCGTCTTGGTGAAGAGGCCGAGCTGGCACGTGAACAGCTGGCAGAGGCCGAAGAACGCCTGGAAGAAGCGCCAGACGGAACCAGCTATCGCGAAAGCATCGAAGAATTGCAGGGGCAGGTCGCGGCCGCACGCGGCGCCCTGGCCGAAGCAAGGGCCGTTGCAGAGGGGCTTGCCCGCGAACAGCAGATGCGCGACCGGCGGCTTGAAGCCATCGCCCGGGAATATGACGGCTGGAAGACCCGTGCTGCCAATGCCGCCCAGCAGATTTCCATTTTGCAGGAACGGCGTGAAGAAGCTGAAGAAGAGCGGGCCGAGCTGATCGAGGCGCCCGAAGACATCGAAATCAAGCGCCGCGACGTGTTTTCCGCCATTGCCAAGGCAGAAGAAGAAAAGAAGGCGCGCGACGATCAGCTTCAGCAGGCGGAACTGGATCTTGCCGACGTCGACCGTGCAGCCAAGGCCGCGATGGAAGCGATGGCGGGCGCACGAGAAGAGAAGATTCGCGCCGAGGAACGCCTGGAAGCCGCCCGCGACCGCAAGCAGAACCTGGAACGGCGGATCGACGAGGACCTGGAGGTTCCGGTGACGGCATTGCCGGAAATGGCGGGTCTTAAGGAAGGCGCACCGCTGCCGGATCCCGATTCCATGGAGCGCAAGCTGGAACGGCTGAAGGCGGAGCGCGAACGGCTTGGCGGCGTTAACCTGCGCGCGGAAGAAGAGCTGCGCGAAATCGACGATCAGAAGACCACGCTGACCTCGGAGCGTGATGACCTGATCGAGGCGATTCGCCGTCTGCGAACAGGGATTTCGAATCTCAACCGCGAGGCGCGCGAACGTCTGCTCGCCTCCTTCGAGATCGTCAACGGTCATTTCCAGCGCTTGTTCACTCATCTTTTCGGCGGGGGCACGGCCGAACTCCAGCTGGTCGATTCCGATGATCCGCTGGATGCGGGGCTGGAAATCATCGCGCGCCCTCCCGGCAAGAAGCCACAGACCATGACTCTGCTGTCGGGTGGTGAGCAGGCGCTCACGGCCATGTCCCTGATTTTCGCGGTGTTCCTGACCAACCCTGCGCCGATCTGCGTGCTCGACGAGGTCGATGCGCCGCTGGATGACGCGAACGTGGAGCGTTACTGCGATCTCCTGGACGAGATGGCCAAGAGCACGGAAACCAGATTTGTGGTGATCACGCACAATCCGATCACCATGGCGCGCATGAACCGTCTCTTCGGCGTGACGATGGCCGAGCGCGGGGTTTCCCAGCTTGTTTCGGTCGATCTGGAGACGGCAGAGCGATTCCGCGAAACTGGCTAAGATTGCGTCTGGTGCGGCACTGCCGCGAAAACCTTATGCAACTTAGGTCTGGCTGATTCTGTGAAAACAGAAAAGATCTTTATTTTTCAAATGGATAGAGTTTAGTGCAGGCTTCTTGACACGGCATGAGGTGCCGACTATGGTGCGCGCGGCTTAGGGGGCTCCCCAGTTGTCGGATCAAGCATGTCGGCGCAAGCTGAGGACTTAAGAACATGTCTTCGCAAAACGGCGATAACAAGGATCGGGCGGTTGGTTCCCCGGAAGCAGGTCTGTCGGAACGGCGGGCTCAATTGAACCGGAAGCTTGATGACATAAGGGTGGTTGAAGAAAAGACCGCTCGGAAGTCTCAAAGCAGCTCATCCGGATACGCGCAGGCAATGAAACTCTCTTCGGAGTTTATCGCCGGCGTGCTGGTGGGGGCCGGGATTGGTTGGGTTGCCGACCAGTGGCTTGGGACGTCGCCTTTCGGGCTGATTGTCTTTCTGTTGCTGGGTTTCGTGGCCGGGGTCTTGAACGTTCTGCGCGCGGCCGGTGTCGTCGAGCAGCCGGATGCCAAGGTCCAGCGCGAAAAAGACGTTCAGAACGACAGATCGAAATAGAATTTGTCGCGCCTTCTGGCGCATTGATATGAACGAACGAAGAAGGCTGGCCGGTGGCGAACGATCCGATCCATCAGTTCCATATCCAGACGCTATTCCCGATTGAAGTCGGGGGCATGGATTTCTCTTTTACCAACTCTTCGTTGTTCATGGTTTTGACCGTGGCGGCGACGTCTGCATTCCTGATTTTCTCGACCAGCGGCCGCGGACTCGTTCCGACCCGCCTGCAGTCGATTTCGGAAATGGCGTATGAGTTTGTTGCCGGAACATTGCGAAGTTCAGCAGGAACGGAAGGGATGCGTTTCTTCCCTCTCGTGTTCTCGCTCTTCATGTTCGTTCTGGTTGCCAATCTGTTCGGGATGTTCCCGTACTTCTTTACCATCACCAGCCACATCATCGTGACCTTCGCCCTGGCGATGCTGGTGATCCTTACCGTGATCATTTACGGCTTCATGAAAAACGGCATGAAGTTCCTCAAGCTCTTCGTCCCCAGCGGCGTGCCCGGTGCACTGATCCCGCTCGTGACGCTGATCGAGGTGATCTCGTTCCTTTCGCGCCCGATCAGCCTGTCCGTTCGTCTTTTCGCGAACATGCTCGCCGGTCACATCACGCTGAAAGTGTTCTCCGGATTCATCGTCAGCCTTAGCGCGATGGGTGCGGTCGGTATCTTCGGATCCATTCTCCCTCTCGGAATGACGGTTGCCCTGACGGCTCTGGAATTCCTGGTCGCGTTCCTGCAGGCATACGTCTTCACCGTTCTGACCTGCATGTACCTGAACGACGCCATTCATCCTTCACACTGAGGGTAACCCAATCACACGGCCATTGCGCCGCGAGTGAGCAATCTGCAAACACCATTTAGGAGCACGTGTCATGGAAGCAGAAGCAGCAAAATACATCGGTGCCGGTATCGCATGCCTGGGCATGGGCGGCGCAGGCATCGGCCTTGGCAACATTTTCGGTAACTACCTCGCAGGCGCTCTGCGCAACCCGTCCGCTGCTGATGGCCAGTTCGGCCGTCTGATCTTCGGCTTCGCCGTGACGGAAGCTCTGGGCATCTTCTCCCTGCTGGTGGCTCTGATCCTCCTGTTCGCTTAATCGCTAAACCTTAGCGACTATCGATGCGACTCCGGTGGCGGCGCTCTCTAGCGCCGCCCAGCCGGATTTAGGAGACTGGAAATGGCAGGCCAAACTCACTCGACCACAGAAGGCATGCACGAAGCCATAGAAGTGCCGGCCGCAGAGCATGGCGCGGGTTTCCCGCCTTTTGACAGCACCACATTCGCCTCCCAGCTCTTGTGGCTCGCGATCACGTTCGGCGTGTTCTACTGGATCATGAAGAATGTGGCCGTTCCGCGGATCGCAGGCATTCTGGAAGACCGCAGGGACCGTATTGCCGGTGACATTTCCGAAGCCAACCGGCTGCAGGAAGAAACCGACGCTGCGATCGCAGCTTACGAGCAGGCGCTGGCCGAGGCCCGCAACAAGGCTCATGGCATTGCCCACGAGACGCGGACTAAGCTCAAGGCAGATCATGAAGCTCGCCGCGAAAAGGCGGAAGCCGAGCTGAACGGGAAGCTGAAGGCGGCTGAAGCACAGATCGCTGCAACCAAGACCGATGCCCTTTCTCAGATCGGGGATATTGCCGGAGAAACCGCTTCAGCGCTCGTTGAGCAGCTGATGGGCAAAGCTCCGACCAAGACCGACCTGACCAAGGCGCTCAAGTCGGCGATGAACTGAGGAGACCGTCATGGATGCTACATTTTGGGCCCTGATCGGTCTTATCCTGTTCTTCGTCGTGATTTTCTACGTCAAGGTTCCGGCCAAGATCAACGGTTCACTGGACGAACGCGCAGAAACCATCCGCAAGGAACTGGAAGACGCACGCAAGATGCGTGAAGAAGCCCAGGCTCTCTTGTCCGAGTATCAGCGCAAGCGTCATGAAGCCGAAAGCGAAGCGGAAGCCATCATCGCAGAAGCCAACTCGGAAGCCGAGCGCCTGACGCTCGAAACCAGCCAGGCTCTGGAAGAAATGATTGCTCGCCGTACCAAGGCTGCGGAAGACAAGATTGCACAGGCCGAAAGCCAGGCAGTCGCTGAAGTCCGTGCCAAGGCCGCTGACATTGCCGTTGCCGCTGCCGAGGAAATCCTTGCAGCGAAGGTGAAGGATAAAGTCGCCGACGACATCCTCGCCAAGAGCATTGAGCAGGTGAAGGAGCGGCTGAACTAAGTTCGGTCCACTCTGCTGACGAATTGAAGAAGCGGCCTTTCGGGGCCGCTTTTTTGTTGCGGCAGGCAATTCGCACGCTACTTGGCACTAATCGGCAGCGATCTCCATTGCCGGTTGGTCTTGAGATGCCTGAAAGCAGAGAAGTGTCGCTGACTTGCAGCGTATTTCCTGCCGTCTAAACCCAGTTCGTTATGTCCGGAATCTCAAGACCCTGCAGCCAGCCTGACCGGCTTGAAGCTGAGGCGATGATGAACGGTCGGCCCATGGCGTTCCAGGGCTGCCTGGTGTTGCGGCACGCCATACCCCTTGTGCTGGGCAAACCCGTAGTCCGGAAAACGGGCGTCGAGGTGAACCATCATCCGGTCCCTTGTTACTTTCGCGACGATAGAGGCGGCTGCAACGCACAGGCAGCGACCATCTCCCTTGATCAATGCCTGTCCGGCCTGTTTCAGTCCATGCGGCACATCGCGGCCGTCGACAAGAACGTAGTCGGGAACCAGAGGCAGGTGATTGACGGCCCGCACCATGGCCGAAAGGGTTGCGGTGCGAATATTGACAGCATCGATCGTTGCCGGTGAAGCGCTGGCGAGCGAGACATGGGCTGTAGCTACAATCTGCTCGAAAAGCTCTTCGCGCCGGGCTTCGGTCAGTTTCTTGGAATCATTGAGGCCAACAGGCACACGGTCGTAATCTAGGATAACCGCGGCCGTGACCACGGGCCCGGCCCAGGGGCCACGACCGGCTTCGTCTACGCCGCAGAGCCGACCGTCAAGGGATTTCGCGTGCTTGCGCTCAATCACAAGGTCCGGGCTATCGGGAAAGGCAAGGTCAAAGAGGGAAGGGCTGAACGTCATGAACAGCACCCTGCCGTCCGGCAGCAAGTTTCTCAAGATCTTGCGTCAAAACAGGTCCAATTGCACACCGCCTTTTTGCGGCTGGACGAAGGCCTCGGTGTTGAGCTTTCGGCGACGCAGATTGAGGCCAAGGCGTTTCGCTCCCAGCGAGAACCGTTTGGCAATCTGGTCGGCATAAGGACCTCTCCCGCGCATGCGCTCGCCCCATTTGGCGTCATAGTCCTTGCCGCCGCGCATGGCGCGGATCAGGTTCATCACATGGCGGTAACGGTCCGGACGCTCTCGCAGCAGCCAGTCCCGAAAGAGTTCCGACACTTCCAGGGGAAGCCGTAAAAGGATGTAGGCAACCTCCGTCGCGCCATGCTCGGCTGCCGCTTCCAGAACGTTTTCAATTTCGCTGTCTGTCAGGGCTGGGATCACAGGCGCCATCATTACGGACGTGGGAATGCCCGCGTCGGAGAGAGCCCGGACGGCCTCAAGCCTTTTGTGGGGTGCAGACGCACGCGGCTCCATGGCCCGGCAGAGTTTCTTGTCGAGCGTCGTGACCGACAAGGCAACCTTCACCAGATTTCGTTCTGCCAGCCTCGACAGAATGTCGATATCTCGCGTGACCAGGGCTGACTTGGTGACGATCGCAACCGGGTGGGAGCAATTGTCCAGCACTTCCAGGATCTCACGCATCAGCTTGTAGCCGCGTTCCATAGGCTGGTAGGGATCAGTGTTCGTGCCGATGGCGATCACGCGCGGCTGATAACCGGGGCGGGAAAGTTCACGTTCAAGCAACTGTGCGGCATTGGGTTTGGCAAACAGCCTGGTTTCGAAATCCAGGCCCGGAGACAGCCCCATGAACGCGTGGCTCGGTCTGGCGAAACAGTAGATGCATCCATGTTCGCAGCCCCGGTAGGGATTGATCGAGCGGTCGAAGGAAATATCCGGCGACTCGTTTCGGGTGATGATTGTGCGCGCACGCTCTTCCTGAACCTGGGTTTTCAGCGGCGGCAGGTCTTCAAGCGTTTCCCAGCCATCGTCGAAACATTCACGAGTTAATTTCTCGAAGCGGCCGGAGGCATTGAGCGCAGCCGCGCGTCCCCGCCGCCTGTGCTCGGAAACGGAGCGGACATCGGGTACAAGGCCGGCTGCGTCGGCTGGTAGTGAAATCTCATCGGGGGGACTGAAAGGCACGCGAGAACGTCCAGGTTATGAAATGGAACATAACAAGAACATTATCACGACGCCAACGCGACGCAAGATGCTGTTTACACCTTGTGGGTTTTGACCTTCAAAAGATGGTGGACTGCAGACCAGGCCGGAATTCAGGAACCGCCACGGTCATCGTGACCTGGCCGGCGACCAAGGTATTTGATCAGGATCGCATCCAGCGTCCCGTCGGACTGCATCTCGCGAATGGTTTCGTCGTAGCGTCCGGGAAGGCTTTCGATATCCGGGTAGGTCGAAGCTTTGGCAAAGACGTTGTAGTAGGGCTTCGTTATCAGCGGCAGCGGTAACGTCGCCAACTGGTCCAGCCTCCCGGCCTTCTTTTCCTCGTAGAGCGTGCTGATGGTGTTCATGGGAACGGCATCCACACGCTTTGCCAGCAGCATGCCGATCTGGAGATTGTTGCTGGCGACCGTCTGAAAATCGAGGCCGGCGTTGAGGAACTCCGGGGTATAGGCGAAATCCTGCGTGATACCGATCTGCAACCCCTTCAGGTCGTCGTAGCCTTCGAAACGGATTGTTCCGGCATCTTCGGCGCGGATGAAGAAGCTCCAGCTGATGTCGATGTAGCTTTCGTCCGGATAGTTCAGGTACTCCATCCGGTCCGGCTTCTTGGAAAACAATAGCAGCATGTCCGCCCGTCCGGCGCGCGCTTCCTGTTGGATGCGAGTTCCGGAATCGATCAGTTCCAGCGAATAGGAAAGGCCGAGACGGCGCATGACTTCATCGAGAACTTCGACGTCGATACCCTTGTAGACCCCGTCTTCGACAAACTTGTATGGCTCTTCCGGGGTTGCCAGCACCACGAGGTCTCGGGCCGATGCTGTCCCGGCCAGCAAAGCCAGGGACAGAACAAACCCGGCGAGCCCCACGAAAATCCGGCCGAGCGTCTGCGTCAGGTATCCTGCGCCTGAAGTTGGCTTTTGATCGGGTGTCGTCATGGCGCGATCGCTTGGGTTCTGGTCGAAGTAAGAGCTTTCAGCTTTGGTATGCACTCTTAAGATAACATGAAATCCGGCACTTCCATTTGCCGGAGAGGGGCTATTTTCCTGAAAACCGTCAAATGGATACCGATCGGTTTCACACTGGAGCAACTTTTCACGGCCCTATGACAAATGTGAAAGAGGTACTGCTACAGCTTTCGCCCGATCTTTTCTTTTCATGCAACCAAAGTAGACATTACCTGGCGATATATATCGCGAAGGTTGGTGACCGATTATTGGAGTTTGTTAAGAACCCCAACAAAAAACAGCTCCCGCTTCGTCACCGACACTCGCACTTTGAAAAAAATCATGTAAAACTTGAGATCATGATCAGCGTCATCATTGCGACAAGAAATTCCGAAACCGAGCTCGTTCACGCGCTTTCGGCCCTGGTGCCGGCAGCTGCAGAGGGCGTTATCCGCGAAGTTATCGTGGTCGATGGTGGTTCGTCGGACAATACCGAGAAGGTTGCCGACGCGGCCGGGTGTGTCTGGATCAGCCGGGGCAATGCTTCCCGCAGCGAACGCCTTGCCTATGGCGCCTCCATGGCGAGCCGGGGCGACTGGCTATTGTTCCTGCGGCCGGAAACGCTTCTGGAAAGCGGCTGGCATCATGAGGCCCAGGCCTTCATTGAGCGGGCAGCCCGTGCCTCCAACGGTCCACGGACCGCCGCAAGCTTCCGCCTTCGCTATGAGGCTTTCGGGCTCAGTGCGCGGGTAAGCGAGTCTTTTGCAGCCTTGCGGTCCCAACTGCTTGGCATGCCTTACGGCAACCAGGGCCTGCTGATCTCCAGACAGTTTTATCAGAAGCTCGGCGGCCATCGGCCGTTGCCGGAGCTGGAAGATCTCGATATCGCCAAGCGTATCGGACGTGGGCGGATGGTGTTCCTGCGGGCTGCCGCGGTCTCTTCGGGTGAACCCGAGCGGGAAGGGCTGTTTTCCAGGTTCCGCCAGGCTTTCGCACGCTTTTGCGTCGGTACCCTGCGCATTCCAGCGAGTGTTGCCGTCAAGCTGCACGGCTGAACAAGGCACTGCACGGTTCTGGGCGGACACGCTCTTCTTCGGTATGGTGGCGATCAGGCCTCCCGAAGCTTGCCGCGCTTCAGGTGCTCGTCCAGCCTGGGCATGATCTCCACGAAATTGCAGGGCATGTGACGATAGTCCAGCTGCCATTTCAGGATACCGTCCCAGGCGTCCTTGCAGGCGCCCGGGGAACCGGGCAGTACGAAAATATAAGTCGCCCCGGCGACGCCGCCGGTCGCACGGGACTGGATCGTGGAGGTGCCGATCTTGTCGTAGGAGATTCGGTGAAAGACCTCTGAAAAGCCGTCCATGCGTTTTTCGAACAGAGGCTCCATAGCCTCCGGCGTCACGTCACGGCCGGTAAAGCCGGTGCCGCCGGTCGAGACGATCACATCCACGCCCTTGTCATTGATCCAGCTCTTGACGACCGCCTGAATGGCCGGAACGTCATCGGTGACGATCTGCCTGTCCGCAAGCATATGTCCTGCCTTTTCGATCCGGTCCACCAGCGTATTGCCGGAGCGGTCTTCTTCCAGCTTGCGCGTATCCGATACCGTCAGCACAGCAATGTTGAGCGGAATGAACGGACGGGTTTCATCGAGACGGGACATGGCGAACTCCTTTGCTCTCCAGACATAGGCAATAGCCGCAATGGCTTCCAGAGGCAGCAAGCAAACTGTCGCGGCATTTTGATATTGAAATAAAATTACAAAAAATAACAAGATTGAGACACTTGCAAAAAAGTTAGGTCAGTATTATTGACTTAAATAACCAATCCAAAAATGCAACGAGCCAACAATGACAACCTGGGAAAGCCTATACGCCCGACGCGCCAGCCGCATGCGCGCCTCGGAAATCCGTGAACTCCTGAAACTGCTGGATCAGCCGGATGTGATCAACTTCGCCGGCGGTATTCCCGACCAGGCTCTGTTCCCCGCCGAAGCGTTCAAGGCAGCCTATCAGGAAATTCTGGCAGGTCCGGACGCGGGCCGCGCACTGCAATACGGCATGAGCGAAGGCAGCGCCCGCCTGCGCAACTGGATCGTCAACCACATGCGCCGCCTTGGCGTCGAGTGCGGGCCAGAAAATATTCTCGTCACCTCCGGGTCTCAACAGGGGCTCGATTACATCGGCAAACTGTTCCTGACGGAAGGCGATACCGCGCTGGTGCAGTGGCCGACCTATCTGGGCGCGTTGCAGGCTTTCAATGCCTATGAGCCCGGTTACGACCGGCTTGACCCTGGAGCCAACCGCCCTGCGGAAGATTATGCGGCAACCGCGCGCGAAAAGGGCGGACGGATCAAGTTCGCTTACCTTTCCCCCGATTTCGCCAACCCCACGGGCCTGACGGTGGATCTGGCCGAGCGACAACGCCTGCTGGCACTGGCCGGAGAACTCTCCTGTGCAGTCATTGAGGATTCGCCCTACGAGGCGCTGCGCTATGACGGCGAACCGTTGCCACCGATGCTGGCGCTTGATTGCGAAGTCTCGGGAGGCATCAACAACGCCCGCACACTTTACTGCGGCAGCTTTTCCAAGTCGCTCTCACCGGGATTGCGCCTCGGCTGGATCTGTGCGTCGGCTGAAGTCATCTCCAGGCTGGTTCTGATCAAGCAGGCGAGTGACCTGAATTCGCCGGTGCTCAACCAGGAAGCCATGGCCCGGGTCGCCGAAAATGTCTTTGAAGCGCATACGGCAAAGACGAATGCGGTCTACAAGTCCCGGCGCGATGCAATGCTGGCCGCGCTTGAGCGGCACATGCCGGCTGGCGTCAGCTGGACCCGCCCGGAAGGGGGCATGTTCATTTGGATGACCCTGCCCAAAGGGATGGACGCGGCAACTCTGCTGGAAACCTCCATTGAAACGGTGCGCGTCGCCTTCGTTCCCGGCCGTGCGTTCCATCCGGATGGCACCGGGGCGAACACCCTCCGGCTCAGCTTCTCCTGCAACGACTATCAGAAAATCGAAGAAGGTATTTCAAGGCTTGGCCGCTTGATTACCGAAACTGTCACGTCCAAGTTGTAAGTCCTTCGAGGGAAGAAGCAGGGGCGGGTGTTGGAGCCGATGGCGCTGACCGACAAGCTGGACAATTATTGTGAGCGGATCGGGCCGGAGTTCTGGTCCGAGCCGCTCAATGCGCTCACCAATGCGGCTTTCCTGATTGCGGCCATTGCCGGATACATGCTCTGGCGCCGCAAGACACCGGACGATCTCTTTGCCCTTGTCCTGATCGGCATCGTCTTCGTGACCGGCCTGGGATCGTTCCTGTTTCACACCTTCGCGACACGTTGGGCGAGCCTTGCCGATGTCATCCCGATCGCGCTGTTTATCCATGTCTATCTCTTTGCGGCGCTGAACCGGTTTCTGGGTCTGTTCTGGTGGGCGGCGCTAGGCATCGTTATCGTGTTTTTCGCAGTCACGCCCTTTGCCGGGCGCGCGGTCGCACCGCTGGTCGGCTCATCTGCAGGCTATGTGCCTGCGCTGCTGGCGATCTTCGTGGTGGGGGCACTGTTTCTTCGCAAGAATGTGCGGCTCGGGCGTGAGGTGTTGCTGACAGGTGTCGTCTTTGCCGTTTCACTGACATTCCGGACGCTGGACGGCCCGGTTTGCGATCAACTTGCCATTGGCACGCATTTCCTGTGGCATATCCTGAACGGGGTCGTACTGTTTTTGCTATTACGGGTTCTCATCAGGCAGCGCGCCGGTTAAATCACACAGAGTATTCACAAAATTGCAGATCATCGTCGCGGACAGGCCGCAGAGCTTTGCAGAAAAACAATATGACCTTAGGGAAGAGGCAGGAGACAGGGACCGTCATGAGCGACAGCAGCAAGACCGGAAGTGATCTGACCGAAGCGGCCCTGTTCTATCACGAGCATCCGCGCCCGGGAAAACTGGAGATCCAGGCAATCAAGCCGCTGGGCAACCAGCGCGACCTGGCGCTGGCCTATTCACCCGGCGTGGCCGCGCCGTGCCTTGCGATTGCCGACAATCCGGCACTGGCAGCCAATTACACCTCGCGCGGCAATCTGGTCGCTGTCATCTCAAACGGCACGGCAGTGCTCGGCCTCGGCAACATCGGTCCGCTGGCATCCAAGCCGGTGATGGAAGGCAAGGCGGTTCTCTTCAAGAAGTTCGCCGGCATCGACGTCTTCGATATCGAGGTGGCCCAGACCGACGTTGAAAAATTCGTCGATGCGGTTTCGGTTCTGGAGCCGACCTTTGGCGGTATCAACCTGGAAGACATCAAGGCGCCCGAATGCTTCATGATTGAATCGAAGCTCCGGGAACGTATGAAGATCCCGGTCTTTCACGACGATCAGCATGGCACGGCGATCATCGTCGGTGCCGCGGTTCGCAACGGTCTGGACCTTGCCGGCAAGAAGATCGAGGAAGCCAAGATTGTGGCGTCCGGCGCGGGCGCGGCTGCGCTTGCCTGCCTCAACATGCTCGTCTCGCTGGGGGCGAAGCGGGAGAACATCTGGGTTACCGACATTGAAGGCGTCGTCTATGAAGGCCGCGAGGCGCTGATGGACGAATGGAAGGCGGTCTTTGCCCAGAAGACGGATTTGAGGTCGCTCGATCAGGTAATCGACGGCGCCGATGTCTTCCTGGGGCTGTCCGCTGCCGGCGTGCTGAAGCCGGGCATGGTGGAAAAGATGGGCAAGGGCCCGCTGATCCTGGCGCTCGCCAACCCCAACCCGGAAATCATGCCGGAGGACGCCAAAGCTGTCCGTGACGACGTGGTCATGTGTACCGGACGGTCCGACTACCCGAACCAGGTCAACAACGTCCTGTGCTTCCCCTACATCTTCCGGGGCGCGCTCGATGTTGGGGCGACCACCATCAATGAGGAAATGAAGCGGGCCGCCGTGGAGGCAATTGCCGGCCTTGCGCGCGAGGAACCGTCCGACGTTGCCGCCCGTGCCTACGGCGGCAAGACCGAAACATTCGGCCCGAACTACCTGATCCCTTCGCCGTTCGATCAGCGCCTGATCCTGCGCATTGCACCGGCTGTTGCCAAGGCGGCCATGGCAACAGGTGTCGCCACGCGCCCGATCGAGGATTTCACGGCCTATCTGGACCGGCTGAACCGTTTCGTCTTCCGGTCCGGCCTCATCATGAAGCCGATCATCCAGAACGCCAGCAAGGACCCGCAGCGGATCATTTATGCCGAAGGCGAGGACGAACGTGTTCTTCGTGCCGCTCAGGTGCTGATCGAAGACAATATCGCCAAGCCGATCCTGGTTGGCCGTCCGGACGTCCTGCAGCAACGCTGCGAACGCTTTGGCCTGCGCATTCGTCCCGATGTCGATTTCGAGTTCGTCAACCCGCAGGACGATCCGCGCTACCGTGAATATGTCGACGAATATTTCGAGTGTGTCGGCCGCAAGGGCATGCCGCCCAACGCGGCGCGGACGGTCGTGCGCACCAACACCACGGTGATTTCCGCCCTTGCGGTGCGCCGCGGCGATGCCGATGCGGTCATTTGCGGTCTGGAAGGCCGGTTCATCCGCCATCTGCGGGACATCAAGCAGGTGATCGGCGTTTGCGAGACGGCCAGGGACCTTTCGGCCATGTCGCTGCTGATCAACTCGCAAGGGGCGATATTCCTGTCGGATACCTTTGTGACGGAAGACCCGACCGCCGAAGAGATCTCCGAAATGGCAAACCTCGCGGCTGAGGAAATCCGGCGCTTCGGTATTGAACCAAAGATCGCCCTGCTGTCGCTTTCCAACTTTGGTTCTCGCGACACGGCGTCCTCGCGCAAGATGCGCGAAGCGCTGGAGATGATCTGGAAGCGTTACCCGGAACTGGAAGTCGATGGCGAAATGCACGGCGACAGCGCGCTCAGCGTGGAGCTGCGCGAACGGGTGATGCCGGGCAGCAAGTTGAAGGGAGAGGCCAACCTGCTTCTGTTCCCGAACCTGGATGCGGCCAACATTGCCCATAACCTTCTGAAAGTTTCGACCCAGGCGCTTCATGTCGGACCGATCCTTCTGGGCACGGCCAAGCCCGCGCATATCCTGACACCGTCTGTCACGTCGCGCGGCGTGGTGAACATGTCGGCACTTGCCAGCGTCGAGGCACAGACCCGGTCCGCCGGCTAGTCCTGCTTCAAATCGCGCCTTCTGTTGAACAAGGCGGACCGGTACAACCGGTCCGCTTTTCCATTTTTCAAACGGCCTGCCATGACCCTTGTGAAACAGCCAGCCGACTGCGTCAGCAAAACGGATATCCGCAACGCAATTGATGCGCTTGACGAAGAACTCCTGCAGCTCTTTGCCCGTCGCCAGGGCTACGTCCGGCGGATGGCGGACCTGAAACAGCATCCTGATGAGGCCTTTGATCACCAGAGGATTGAAACAATGGTGGCTGCTCTGAAAGACCGGGCGGAAGAATTGGGGCTGGAAGGCGCGCAGGCGGAAGCGGTCTGGCGGACGCTGATCGACTGGAACGTGGCCTTCGAGAAGCGAACGATCGCCGCACGGCTCGAGGGGCTGCAGGACGAGCCGACGAAACCGGGCTCCGATTTTTAGCACCGTGCCGGGTTTTCCAGACCGTTCGGGCTCCTACCTATCAGGGAGTATGGATCGTCCGTGGAGCCCCAATGACCCTGAATTCGCATCTTCTTCCAGGCGTGGCCGCAATGGCCGCAGCGCTCGTCCTGCCGATTGTCCCTGCCGCTATGGCCCAGTCCGCGGTTCAGCTGGAAACCGTTGCCGCGGGATTATCCTACCCATGGAGCGTCGCTTTCCTTCCGGAGGAGGGCTACCTGGTGACGGAACGCGACGGGACTGTGAAGCACATTGATGCATCCGGCAGGCAGAGCGAAGTTACCGGCGTTCCGGAAGTCTTTGCCCAAGGACAAGGTGGTCTGCTGGACGTGGCGCTCAGCCCGGACTTTGCCACCGACCGGACGGTCTTTCTGTCCTATTCCCAGGGATCGGCGGAGGGCGCCGGCACATCCCTGTTCCGGGCGAAGCTTACCGGTGCCTTTGAGGGAGGCTTCGCGCTGGAAGATGGCGAGACGATCTTTTCCGGCAACAACAAGGCCTACGGAGGCCGCCACTTCGGATCACGCCTCGTTTTTGCGCCCGATGGCACCTTGTTCATGACCGTCGGTGAGCGGGGAGACGGTGAGCGAGCTCAGGATACCTCGGACCACGCCGGGTCCGTGTTGCGTCTGACGAGGGACGGTCAACCTGCTCCGGACAATCCCTTTATCGGGCAGGAAGGCTACAAGCCGGAAATCTGGTCCTATGGTCATCGCAATCCGCAGTCGGCTGCGATCCATCCTGAAACCGGCGTATTGTGGACAGTTGAGCACGGGGCACGTGGCGGCGACGAAATCAATATTCCCGAAGCCGGAAAGAACTATGGCTGGCCGGTGATTTCCTACGGACGCCATTACTCCGGGGCAACCATCGGTCAAGGCACGTCGAAGGAAGGCATGGAACAGCCGGTTCACTATTGGGATCCCTCCATCGCGCCGTCCGGCATGGCCTTTGTAACCAGCGACCGATATCCCGACTGGAAGGGCGACATGCTGGTCGGTGCGCTGGCCGGACAGCACCTTGCCCGTGTTGACCTCGACGGCGGAACGGTTGTCGGCGAGGAAAAGCTGCTGACGGATCTGGGCGAGCGGATACGCGATGTCCGGCAGGGCCCCGATGGCTACGTCTATGTTCTGACAGACAGCGACGATGGCCGGTTGCTGCGGCTGCAACCCTGAGGCAGGCCGAACTTTTTGAGCTGTAAGCGCTTTTGCGGCTTCTCTGCTTGACATTAGGGCCGTTCCCGACGATATACCGCACTGCAACCGCTGCCGCGTGAGCAGAGAGTGCGCCCCGGACAAGAGAAGTTTCTTGGCGGGCAGTCGCAAGAGGGTTGCCACTTCAAGAACCCAATGAGGGGTTCAACCAGTTCCCATTTCACGCGAGGGTCTGGCGGCAGAGAGACCGGGTAGCGATGGCTGCCGGCTGTGCCGCATTCCAACTTCAAGTCGCACCGTCAATGACGTGCGGCTTAACAAGCGTTTGTTTCGCTTGAACCAAGGATTTTATATTGACCGACTTTCAAAGCCTGGGACTCTCCAATGGCCTTGTGACTGCCGTTACCGAAAACGGCTATGACGCTCCGACACCGATCCAGCAAAAAGCCATCCCGTTGATCCTGGAAGGCCGGGACCTCATGGGTCTGGCACAGACGGGTACGGGCAAGACGGCTGCTTTCGGCCTGCCGTTGATCGACCGGCTTCTCCTGGAGAAGAAAAGAGCCGTTCCCAAGGGCACACGGGCGCTTATTCTGGCCCCGACCCGCGAACTGGTGAACCAGATCGCTAAGAACCTGATTTCCTTCCTGAAGCATACACCGCTGCGGGTTTCCTCCGTTGTCGGTGGTGTGTCCATCAACGGCCAGATCAAGCGGCTCTCAAAGGGCACCGACATTCTGGTGGCAACACCGGGCCGGCTGCTGGACCTGGTAGATCGTGAAGCGATCGACCTGCGCACCGCTTCCTACCTGGTGCTCGACGAAGCCGACCAGATGCTCGATCTGGGCTTCATTCATGCCCTGCGTCGGATCGCAGGCCTGGTGGCCGACAAACGCCAGACCTTGCTGTTTTCCGCGACCATGCCGAAGCAGATCAACGAGCTGGCACAGTCCTATCTGCGCAACCCGGAGAGGGTCGAAGTTGCTCCGGCCGGCAAGACCGCTGACAAGGTTACCCAGTCGGTTCATTTCATGGACAAGAACGACAAGGGCGACTTCCTGGTCGATCAGCTTCGTGACAAGCCGGACGGGCTGTCGCTGGTGTTCTGCCGCACAAAGCACGGTGCGGAACGGCTGATGCGCAAGCTGGCGCATTCCGGAATTTCCGCTGGCTCGATCCATGGCAACAAGAGCCAGAACCAACGTGACCGCGCGATCAAGGACCTGCGGGAAGGCACCATCAACGTGCTTGTGGCAACCGATGTTGCCGCTCGCGGCATTGATATTCCGGGTGTCAGCCACGTTTATAACTTCGAGCTGCCGGAAGTTGCAGAAGCCTACGTTCACCGAATCGGCCGTACGGCCCGCGCCGGTGCGGAAGGTGAGGCGATTGCCCTGTGTGCTCCGGAGGAAATCGGTCTCTTCCGCCAGATCGAGAAGCTGATCGGAATCGACATCACGGTCGCCGGTGGTGAAATTCCGCCGATGTCCGCGGCTGCCGGGCGCGCAAAGCGCGGCGGAAACCGGAATGGCAACAGCAAGCCGGGCGGCAAGAAGCCGTTCCGCAAGCAGTCGTCCTCCGGCGCCAACGACAACGCGTCCGAAAACCGTCGTCCTCCGCGTCGCCGTCGTCAGAACACACGCAGAGATGCAGCCTGACGACTGACGGGTTACGTCGCAGTTCATTGTGATGTGGAAAAAATTGCACCGGGAAGTGGCCTTCCCGGTGCCGAACCTTGTGGTCGATGGGTTTCAGAACTGTTGAAACAGTGCTGAATGAATTTGGTGGATGAACCGCCTGATCCGAACCAGAACCGCCGCCGGCTGGTTATGACCCTGCTGTCTTCCTGTCCACAAGGTATCCAACCGCTTGCGCGGCTCGATCTCGTTAAGCTTTCGGGAAAACCGCGGGAACTCCGCGAAGAACTTGTAGAAAGTCACCAAGATCTTGGTGATTTGCTACAAATTTGCCCCGTGAAAGTAAAAGTAAATTAACCAACGAGAGACTGCAATCACAACCAGCTGGTCGCTATTTGGTATGTGGATAAATAGATTTATCAGTAATTTCAGCTAGTTAGTTTGCTTTTGGTGAAATAGCGATGGATTTGACGAACAACCTCAGATGGAGTTGATGGTTGAGTGGTTGAAATAAACGCTTAGATTTCAAAGAATTGGCCAATTCATTTTCTTAATTTATTGTTATATAGAAAAAATTTATAGACCCTCTGAAGGTCGATAAGTTCCTTATCGCCTTGTTTGTAAACGGAAAAAACCGGCAATAGTTATACTGTCAAATATCGCGATGTATTGATCGGTATTTTCGGACAACCCTTATTTTCCAGGCTCCGTGTTTTCAGTTGAGGCGTGTTCCTGGCATTTTTTTGACCAGTTGGTATAATTTTGTCTTTTGGAGTCATAACAAGTTTTTATTCGTCTCATTATTTATTTGACCTTGCCGTAGGGGGAGTTTATTCCGGCGCCATCACGGTTTTGGTTAACAGAATTAAACAAATCGAAACCCGAAAAAAAATCCAGATCATCTCTGGGATAAATGTGCACGCTGGCTCCATCGGGACCAACGACCTCATAAGAATTGCCCGTTGTTAATACGGGTACGAACTTGTGGCGCGGGCAACCACGCGGCAGCAAGCGGAGTGGCATGTCCACTCGGCCTTGTCCGTGTGTTTGACAACCGCAACAGGCTGGACCCCCACATACGCCAGCCTGATTACGACCCATCGGCCGCAAGACTGCAGCACCGGGAAGGTTTTCTTTCCGGTGCTGTTCGTTTTTTCAAGGCACAAAAAAACCACGGGTTTCCCCGTGGCCTTCAATGTTTTCCAGTTTGGCAGCGAACCTTACATGTTCGGATAGTTCGGTCCACCGGAGCCTTCCGGAACGGTCCAGTTGATGTTGCCGTTCGGGTCCTTGATGTCGCAGGTCTTGCAGTGGACGCAGTTCTGCGCATTGATCTGGAACCGCGGCGCATCTTCGCCTTCCTCGATCCACTCGTATACGCCAGCCGGGCAATAGCGGTTGGACGGACCGGCGAAGACATCGTGTTCCGAGCGCTTCTGCAGTGCCTCGTCCTTCACCTTCAGATGGATCGGCTGATCCTCTTCATGGTTGGTGTTGGAGAGGAACACCGAAGACAGCTTGTCGAAGGAAACGACACCATCCGGCTTCGGATAGTCGATCTTCTTGCAGTCCTTGGCCGGTTTCAGGGTGTCGGCGTCCTTCTTGCCGTGTTTCATGGTGCCGAAGAAGGAGAAGCCGAACAGCTCGTTGGTCCACATGTCGAGACCGCCGAGGGCAACACCGATAGCGGTGCCGAATTTGGACCACAGCGGCTTTGCGTTGCGCACACGCCAGAGATCCTTGCCGATCGGGCTTTCGCGCCAGGCTGTGTCGTAATTGGCCAGCTCGTTGTGCGCTTCGCCACGGCCGATTGCGGCCATCACTTCTTCTGCCGCCAGCATGCCGGACAGCATGGCATTGTGGGAGCCCTTGATCCGCGGCACGTTGACGAAGCCTGCGGAACAACCCATCAGCAGACCGCCGGGAAACGAGAGTTTCGGCACGGACTGGAAACCGCCTTCGGTAATGGCACGGGCTCCATAGGAAATGCGCTTGCCGCCTTCGAAGGTGTCACGGATCGCCGGGTGCGTCTTGAAACGCTGGAACTCGTCAAAGGGCGACAGCCAGGGATTCTCGTAGTTGAGGTGAACCACGAAGCCGACAGCGACCTGGTTGTCTTCCAGGTGATAGAGGAACGAGCCGCCACCGGTCGTGCCGTCAAGCGGCCAGCCGAAGGAATGCTGTACCAGGCCAAGCCGGTGCTTCTCCGGGTCGATCTGCCACAGCTCCTTGATGCCGATGCCGAATTTCGGCACGTCGCTGTCCTTGTCGAGGTCGAATTTCTCGATCAGCTGCTTGGCCAGAGAGCCGCGTGCGCCTTCACCGATCAGGGTGTATTTGCCGCGCAGCTCCATGCCGCGCGTGAACATGGCATTGGGTTTGCCATCCCGGCCGATGCCCATGTCGCCCGTCGCAACACCAACCACGTTGCCATTGTCGTCATAGAGGATCTCGGCAGCTGCAAAGCCCGGGTAGATTTCGACGCCGAGCGCTTCAGCCTTTTCGGCCAGCCAGCGGCAGACATTGCCAAGCGAGACGATGTAATTGCCGTGGTTGTTCATGAGTTTCGGCATGAACATGTTCGGCAAACGCATGGAACCTGCCGGCCCCAGCACGAGGAAGTGGTCGTCGGTAACCGCCGTCTTGATCGGGGTGTCTTCTTCGCGCCATTCCGGAAGCAGCTTGTCGAGAGCGATCGGGTCAATCACGGCGCCGGAGAGAATATGCGCGCCGACCTCGGATCCTTTTTCCAGTACGACAACGCTCAGCTCGTCGCCCTTGTCGTTGGCGATCTGTTTCAGCCGGATTGCAGCTGCAAGACCGGCAGGCCCTGCGCCTACGATCACAACATCCACATCCATGCTTTCGCGTTCGCCAAGCGCTTCTTGTTCGCTCATCTTTCTCTCCCTCCGCCCAAAGGGCAACTTCTGCGCCGCCAGGTGCTCAAATCAAGTGAACCAGCGTATGGATAACGGCTGATGCCCAATTGTTAGAGCAACTTACCTGCGTCCGTTCGGAAGCAGCGCCTATTAGCCCTTACCGCCTATTTGCCCCATTTTGCAGCGCAAAACACGACATTTTTCATCGGCAATTGCGAAATTTCGCCGCTATTCCTTCAGTTGGGCATCAGATAGACCAAAGCAGGCGCAGGGCGTCAAGTGCTTAGTTAACGTTTACGTAAACGTAATTCGAGTGTATTCCCGACAGTTTCGAAAATGTGCACAGGCTTTGGAAAACCGGCCGGATTGAAGGTGGTCTGGCGCTGCATGCTTGTAGAAATGATCGGGGCGGTTAAACTCAGCGCCGGAGGCAGCCTCTTGCAACAGATCCCGAACGACCCGAGACACCTTGAAGCCCTGCTGGATTTTTATGCCGGTGCGGGTGTCGATTGTTTTCTTCAGGACGAACCCGTCGATTGGGTGGCGCTGACGCGTGCGCAGGCAGCGCAGCGTGCGCTGGCCGGTCAGCAGGCAGCAGCCCCAACGCCTACTCAGCAGTCCCGGCAACAGGCCCCGGCAGGCAATTTCCAGGGGCAGACAGGCTCTCCGGTTCCAGCAGCTCCCGTCGCTCCCCAGGCGATTTCCGTGCCGCCCGCAGTTGCGGGGCAAGCGCCGGTCTTGCCCGACAGGGAGATAATCGCCGCAGCCCGGGATCTGGCGGCATCTGCCCCGACGCTCGAGGAACTGCGCAATTGCCTGGGCGGTTTCGACGGCTGTAACCTCAAGCTGACCGCCAAGAAGCTTGTGTTTGCCGACGGCAACCCGCAGGCAAAGCTGATGTTTGTCGGCGAGGCGCCGGGCCGCGATGAGGATCTTCAAGGCCTGCCTTTTGTTGGCCGTTCCGGCCAATTGCTGGACAGAATGCTGGGTGCGATCGATCTGGATCGCTCGTCGGCCTATATCGCCAACGTGGTTCCCTGGCGGCCACCTGGCAACCGGACACCGACACCGCAGGAAACCGAGATCTGCAAGCCGTTCATTCTGCGCCAGATCGAACTGGTCAACCCGGACGTGCTCGTCTTTCTCGGCGCAGCATCCGCCAAGACCCTGCTCGGGGTACAGGACGGCATCCGCAAGATGCGCGGGCGCTGGATGACCTATCCCTGCAAGGGCAGGGAAATCTCGGCTATCGCCACTTATCATCCGGCGTATCTTTTGCGCAGTCCGCTTGAGAAGCGGTTGTCCTGGCGCGACTTTCTGGCGATCAAGCAGAAGCTGGAAGAAAAAGCAGCGCAATAGCCTTCGGACTGCATGGTTTCCTGCAATCATCCAGACGTTTCTTCGTTTTCTCGACCTCGCCGGGCAGGTTGTTCGAAACGTTCAGGGAAATCCTTCTTTTTCAGATCAAAAGTGACCTTGCGTTAACTTGGATTTCAGACTACAGGTTGTAACATTGAGTGTGTAACGCTCTGGGTGATTTTAACAACCGGTCATGACGATGGATGCAGACAAATGCATTTCGGCGCTCGTCGTCGACTTGGCGGACATGTCTTGTTTCGAAGCAACGGCCTATGATCTGACAGAGAACGGCTGTTGGATTGCGTCCGACAGGGTTGACCTCCTGAAGGAGGAGGTGGGCTTGCGCCTTGCCGGGTTCGACAAACTGGTCCGCGGGACCGTGATTGCCTTTGGCGATCAGCAAGCGCAAATTTCTTTTCAGACCAAACGAGAGGCGTCAGGCGAAAAACGCCGCGAGATCCGGCGGCAAGTCTGGATCACGGCAATCGTTTGCGGCAAGACCAATTCGGCAACAATGAGATGTCGAATCGTTGATGCCAGCAGGTCCGGATGCCGGCTGGAAGGCGACAAGCTGGATCGACTTCCCGATGACATTGAGGTCTCCATTCCCGGTCTCGATCTGCCAATCAGTGCAGAAATTGTCTGGCGCAAGAACAACCAGGCCGGTGTCAGGCTCACCTGGCCGTTCGAAGCGTCGCCCAAACCCAAACCGGAAGACGTTCTGGAGCGCATGAAAGAAGAAGACGAAAAGCCGAAACGCAAGCGCAAAAAGAAGATCAGCGCCTTCGGTGGTTGAACAGCGCTTGGGCGCGTTAAACCGTGCGACAAGGTTTTGACGGCCTGGAGTCTTTGCAAGCGGGCTTTGCGTACATATATCGGATGGAGTTTGTGAACTCTTTCAGGGCCTATTGCGCGTGATTTCATCCCTTCGCCGGTTTCTTCCCAAACCCTTTCGAAACGATAAGCCTGTCATTCCGGTCGTGCGCCTGCATGGGGCAATCGGTGGCGGTGGGCCGCTGAAGTCCGGATTGTCCCTGGCGACCGCGTCCATCCCCCTGGAAAAAGCCTTCTCGATGAAGAAAGCACCGGCGGTGGCCCTGGTGGTCAATTCGCCGGGTGGCTCGCCTGTTCAGTCGAGGCTCATCTTCAAGCGGATCAGGGATCTGGCCAAGGAGAACGAGAAGGACGTTCTGGTTTTCGTTGAGGATGTGGCTGCCAGCGGCGGTTACATGATTGCGCTCGCAGGGGACGAGATCTTTGTCGATCCGTCGTCCATCGTCGGCTCCATCGGTGTGGTTGCAGCCGGGTTCGGCTTCACGGAGATGATCAAGAAAATCGGCGTTGACCGGCGCGTTTATACCGCAGGTGAAAAGAAGGTGACGCTCGATCCCTTCCAGCCGGAAGTGCCGGAAGACATCGAATACATCAAGAGCCTGCAGCTCGAGATCCACGAGACCTTCATCGACATGGTGAAATCGCGTCGCGGTGACGTGCTTGCAGATGATCCGGATCTTTTCACAGGCAAGTTCTGGACCGGGCGCACCGGTGTACAGCTTGGGTTGGTCGACGCGATCGGCGACCTGCGCGAAGTGATCAAGGACCGGTACGGTGACAAGGCCGAGCCGAAATTGATTTCGGCACCGCGTGGCCTTTTCGGCCGCAAGGCCGGGCTTGGTGTCGGCCTGGCAAAGGGCCGACTGCTGGAGGGGGTCGGCGAGGAGTTGATCTCTTCTGTCGAGGAACGGGCAATGTGGATGCGCTACGGCCTTTAAAAAGGCACAATGCCTGTGTGAAAATCGGGTGAGCAAGGGGAAAAAACATGACCGAATTGATAGGCGTCGCCGCATTGGCCGTGGGAGGTTACTGGATCGTGCAGCGCGTGAAGCGCAAGATGGCCGAAGTTGAAAACCAGATTTCCAGGGCAGCTGCAAAAGCCGATCCCAATGGCCGCGGTGCCAAGCTTGTGCTTGACCCGGTGAGCGGCAAGTACCGTCCGCAAGCCTGACGCAACGGCGGGCAGTTTGCCCGCCCGCCGTCAGGTGCTTTGTTTCAGCGGCTTCAATTTGCCGGTACCGCCCGGAAAAGCCCCCAGCGCGCTGTCCCGGTGCGCGCGGTAATCCCGAGCAGGACCAGCGTCACCACCAGCAGCATCAGTTCCGCCAGCGGACTGGACAGCCAGATGCCGCCCTCTCCGAAATAGACCGGCATCAGGAACACCAGCGGCAGAAAGAACGCATAGGGTTTGGCGAGGCTCAGCAGAGCTGCCCGAGCCGCATCTCCGAGCGCCTGAAAGTAGGTCGCAACCATGAACAGCGGCCCCGCGACAAAGTAGAGCGCCATTATCACCGGAAGGATCCGGCCGACTTCCGCCGCCACGTCTGGATCGTTCACAAATGCGAAGCCAACCTGGTGTGAGAACAGCGTGAGCACGAGTTCCGCAAGGCCGCAGTAGACAAGGGCCACAACCAGGCCAGCCCGCAAGGTGCTGTCCGAGCGATGCCACAGACCTGCCCCGAAATTGTTTCCGATCATGGACTGTAGCGCCTGGGCAAGGCCCAGGAGAGGCAGATAGCAGAAGGTCATGACCCGGGTAACGATCCCGAATGCGGCGACCGTTGCCTCATATCCGCTGGCACCGGCCGTCTGCAGTGCGGCAATGGTTGCAGCGGACCCCAGGGCGATGCCGATGAAGCTCAGGCTCTGAGGTGCACCAAGCATCAGGATATCGCGCCAGAAAGATGTCAGCGGATATCGCAGGAGCGCGGACGGTGACAATTCCGTTTTCCCGCTCAGTCTCAGACCCAGCATGATTGCAAGCGCCATCGCCTGTGCCAGCACGGTTCCGGCCGCACTTCCGGCAACCCCGTAATCGTAGACCGCGATCAGCAGATAATCGAAGGCGATGTTGGCCAGCGAAACAAGCAGGCTGAAGCCCGCCATTACAACCGCGAGGCCTTCGTTGCGCAGCGCGTCAGCATTTACCGACAGCACGAACATCAGTGGTGTGAAGGCAACCGTGATGGCCATGTAGGTATGGCTCATACCGGCAATCTCCACCGAACCGTCAGCGGCGGCCCGGGTGAGGCCGTCACCTACACCCAGGAAGAGGGCGATCACGATGCCAGCGATGGCAAGTGCCAGGCCGTGGGCGCCGGCAAAAACCGCTTCGGCATCGGCATGAAGGCCGGCTCCGAGTTTGCGGGCAAGCACGCTGGACATGCCGCTGGCAACAAGTGTCGCCAGCGCCGCAAGCAGCATATAGGCAGGAAACATCAGCGTGACGGCGCTGAGGGCATCCGGCCCGACGTAAAGACCGAGGAATATGGCATCGACCACGGTCAGCAACCCGTTCATGCTCATCACCAGGATGATGGGCAAGGCGGTTCTGGCCAGGGTCGGAAGGATTGGCCCATGCGTATAGGCGTTGGGCCGGGATATGTCGGAAGACATTCCGTTCTCCATCTATGGGCATTTCGATCGGGAAGGAGGGGCTCGCATTGCCACCAGCGCGAAATGCGTGGGGAACAGAAAGTCTTGAAGACCAGAATTTCACCGTGACTGTCGTCCGCGAGCGGCAGGCATTCTGAAGCCGGTGCGAGGGATACCTTGGTGCCGGCGCTCCGTCAATCTGAAACAGCCACGCCCGCTTCGCCTTGACCTTGCCCCGACATCGTGGCACCTGTCGCCCAAACCGGCGATACGTGCACGCCGGGCACAGCCATATTCGCGGAACATCTTCATGTCGACTGAAACCCTGCCGGCGCACATGCGGCCGGAAAACTCCTTTCAAGGCCTGATTCTGACCCTGCAGCGCTACTGGGCCGACCAGGGCTGTGTTGTGCTTCAGCCTTACGACATGGAAGTCGGCGCCGGTACGTTCCACCCGGCGACCACGCTGCGTTCACTCGGCCCGCGTCCGTGGCGGGCTGCCTATGTGCAGCCGTCGCGCCGCCCGACCGACGGCCGTTATGGTGAGAACCCGAACCGTCTGCAGCACTACTACCAGTTCCAGGTGATCCTGAAGCCGTCACCGGCAAACCTTCAGGAGCTCTATCTGAATTCGCTCTACGCGATCGGCCTTGACCCGAAGCTGCACGATATCCGCTTTGTGGAAGACGACTGGGAAAGCCCGACCCTGGGGGCCTGGGGCCTCGGCTGGGAATGCTGGTGCGATGGCATGGAAGTCTCGCAGTTCACCTATTTCCAGCAGGTGGCAGGCTTTGAATGCTCGCCCGTTTCCGGCGAGCTAACCTACGGCCTTGAGCGCCTGGCGATGTACATACAGGGCGTCGATAACGTCTATGACCTCAACTACAACGGCATGGAAGGCGATGCCAAGGTCACCTATGGCGATGTTTTCCTGCAGGCCGAGCAGGAATACTCGCGGCACAATTTCGAGCACGCGGACACCGAAATGCTGTTCCGCCATTTCAAGGATGCCGAAGCCGAATGCCGTTCACTGCTGGAAGCCGGTGCGAAAGCGCGTGAAGCTGCCGGTGCCAATGTCCATCAGGTGGTGCTGCCGGCCTATGACCAGTGCATCAAAGCCAGCCATGCCTTCAACCTGCTCGACGCGCGCGGCGTCATCTCCGTGACCGAGCGCCAGAGCTATATCCTGCGTGTCCGCGAACTGGCCAAGGCCTGCGGCGCTGCCTTCCTGGAAACGGAAGCCGGCGGTGTCGGCTATCACAACCAGGCTGCGGAATAACGCATTCCGCCTTGAGGCGGATCTTCTTGATCAATCGAATGCGGGGCCAGGTTGGCCCCGTTTTCGTCAGGCAATATCCAGGCGGTTCATTTGCCCGCTACCAGCAACCTGTGAAGGCTCACTCGGGTTCCGAGCCCGGCTCGGGCTCCAGTTCACAGGCGAGGCGCATGTCGCCGATGTCCAGGTGGCTTGCCTGTCGATTGCCGGAAAACCGGGTGTTTCCCCGCTCGAAACTTTCTCCCGAAGCGCCCGGAACCGGGTCAAGCAGGACTTGCGTATGTGCCTTTCCGCCGACAGGTCCGGAAAGCGTCGCGGGCCCTGGTTCCTGTGGGGAGAAGATGACGTGAAAGACCAGATCGCCATTCGAACAGCGATATTGGTCAGCAAGCGAGGCATGGGCCTCTTGCGTTGCCAGCACCAACGGCAGCACCGCAAGTGCCGGGATCATTCTGCAAAGTTGCAAGACGCACATTGGTGGCCGACCTTTCGTTCGGGCGTTTCGGGCAAGCTCGCCCAAGCTTATCTGCAATCCTGTGTCGAAGATTACAGAATGACTCAATTCAGGCGTCGGTCGCTTGAAGAAGATGACAAGTCAGCACCTCCCGGTTAGCTTCCAGAACACATTTTCTGGAGGTGATTGTCTTGTCCTGGTTCTTTCTTGCAGCGCTGATTGCGCTATCTGTTTTTGCGATCGTTCTTTACAACGGACTTGTCAAGAAACGGCAGATGGTCGAGGAGGGCTGGAGCGGCATCGATGTCCAGCTCAAGCGGCGGGCAAATCTCATTCCCAACCTTGTCGAGACCGTGAAAGGCTACGCCTCGCACGAAAAGGAAGCGCTCGAGGCCGTGACCAGCATGCGCGCGCAAGTTTCGGCAGTGCCGAAGGATGACGTTGCTGGCCGTGCGAAGGCAGAAGGAGAACTCAGTCATGCTCTCGGTCGCCTGTTTGCAGTTGCGGAAGCCTATCCAGACCTGAAGGCAAGTCAGAACTTTTCCGACCTTCACAATTCGCTGGACGAGATCGAAAACGCCATCCAGATGGCGCGTCGTTATTACAATGGCGCGGTCCGGAACCTGAATGTTGCGGTCGAGAGCTTCCCATCCAATCTGATTGCCAACCAGTTCAAGTTCGAAAAGGCCGAGTACTTCGAAATCGAAGACGAGGCTGACCGCGCGGTTCCCAAGGTCCAGTTCTGAGGTGCGCGCGATGCTGAACCGGATCTCCGCGGGCATCCTGGCCGTCTTCGTCCTGCTGACTGCCGGACTTTGCGCGCAAGCTGACGAACGCATCTTGAAGTTCGTTTCCGACATTGACGTTGCGAGCAATGGCACGCTGACGGTCACGGAGACGATTACCGTTCGTGCGGAAGGCGATCAGATCAAGCGGGGCATTTTCCGCGATATTCCGCTTGCGGTGGAAGGTGCAAACGGGCGCATCTACAAGGCCGGCTTCAAGCTGCTCTCGGTGCTGCAGGACGGCGCCCCGGCCTCCTACCACACCAACGAGAACAGTCGGGGTGTGCGGATCTATGTTGGGGATGAATACACCTTCCTGTCTCCAGGCAATTACACCTACAGCTTCACCTATGAAACCAACCGGCAAATCCGTTTCTTTGAAGGCCATGACGAGGTCTATTGGAACGTGACAGGCAATGAATGGATCTTCCCCGTTGATGAGGCCATCGCGCGGGTTGTTTTGCCGGAAGGGGTGAAAGCCAGCGCATGGACGGCCTATACGGGCGGCTATGGCGAAACCGGCAATGCCTTTGAGGCACAAAGCGCCCAGGGTGGTTCTGAGATTATCTTCCGGACAACCGAGGTTCTGGGTGCCTACGAAGGCTTGTCAGTCAACGTCAGCCTTCCGAAAGGCGCAATTGCAGCGCCTACGGAAGCCGAACAGCTGGAGTATTTCGTCGAGGACTACAGATCGGAGCTGATCGGCGGAGCCGGGGTGCTGCTGGTGCTGCTTTATTATTTCGCAGCCTGGTGGATGGTTGGCCGGGATCCTTCTGAAGGTGTTGTTTTCCCGAGGTTTTCACCGCCTTCCGGCATCTCGCCTGCTCTTGCCAAATACATTGTCAACCGAGGGTTCGGGGATGGTGGCTGGGTGGCCCTGTCTGCAGCCTGCCTCAACCTCGCGGTCAAGAAACGCTTGCGACTTGAAGAGACGGATGGCGATACAACTCTGCTTCTGAACCGGAAGGGACGGGAAGGTCAGATCCCGGGCTTCGGGCTGCCCAAGGGCGAAGCTGCGCTTGAGGACTGGCTAAGCGGACGGGGGAGTCCATTGACCCTCAACAAGGACAACGGCACTTCTATCCAGGCGCTGGGGAAAAAATTCCGGACGGCTATCGAGCGGGAGAGCCGAAACGTCTTTTTCAGGGCGAACAGGGGCTATCTCATTCCCGGGTTCATACTGAGCCTGGTTACCATTGTCGCGCTGCTGGCTTTCGGTGGACTGCAGCCGGGTCAGGAAGGGTTCGTCATTGTCTTTCTGGTCTTTTCCGTTTTTGCGACCGTCATTTCGGTCAATCTGGGGAGAGCCATCTTCCGCTTCGCCAGCATGAAACTGCGTATGGCGCTGATCTTTATAGTCTTTGGTCTCGCAATATCAGGGGCAGCCTTCGGTGCCTTCCATGTGAATGGTGGTGTGGATTCCTTGCCTGTTCTGCCGTTCATCGCGGTGGCGCTGGTTGCCCTCAACATCCTGTTCTTCTTCCTGATCGGCGCGCCGACGGCAATTGGCCGCCAGGCCCTCGATGAAATCGAGGGTCTTCGGATGTATCTGAGCGTGGCGGAAAAGGAGCGGCTCAACATGGAAAAGCTTCCGGATATGAGCACGGATCATTTCGAGGAACTTTTGCCCTACGCCGTTGCGCTTGGCGTCGAAAAGCCCTGGGCCAAGGCCTTTGAGGCCTGGCTGACAACCGCTGCCGGGGCGGCCGCGGCCGCCAGCTACCATCCGGGCTGGTACTCCGGCAATCACTTCGATGCCCGGCACGTGTCCGACAGCCTCGGCCGGACGGCAAGTTCCATGGCCGGGTCGTTCCAGTCGTCTCTGCCAGCTCCCAAATCGTCCAGCTCCGGTTCGTCGGGTTCCTCCGGTGGCTTTTCCGGCGGCGGTGGCGGCGGTGGCGGTGGCGGCGGCTGGTAACGAGCTGAGGATCGTCAGCTCCGCCTTGCGCAAGCTGCTTCGAACGGCATAGTGGAAGCATCAAGCAGGAGCGGGGGTGCGGATGGCCGGCGAAACGATCACGCTAACGGAATTTGTCAGCTTCAATCTGGCAATCCTCGTCTACTTCCTGGGCGTGCGGCTGAACAAGAAGATACTGGTTCTGGACAGGTTCAACATTCCGGAACCGGTCTCAGGCGGCCTGCTTGTCGCGTTCCTGTCCCTCGTGGTCTATCTCGGCCTTGGAACGGAAATCGGGTTCTCCCTGCAGTCGCGTGATTACCTGCTGTATTGCTTCTTCACGGCAATCGGCTTGAACGCCCGCTTCACGGACCTGGCCAAGGGCGGCAAGCCGCTCCTGATCCTGCTGATGCTCACCGTCTGTTACATGCTGCTGCAGAATGCGGTCGGCTCGGGCATTGCGGTGGCGCTGGGTCTGCCCACAGGGTTCGGCCTTCTTGGAGGCACCATTTCGCTGGTTGGCGGCCACGGCACGGCAATTGCGTGGGGGCCGAAGCTGGCCACCGACTATGGCGTCCCAGGGGCGATCGAGATCGGTGCTGCAACGGCAACGCTCGGCTTGATCGCCGCCAGCCTTCTTGGCGGTCCAGTGGGCAAGTTCCTGATCGAAAAACGGGGTGGCAAACCGGATCCGAACCGCCCGGAAGAAGCCCCCATGATCGGCCTTGAGATGGAACGAGAGGCAGACACGAGCGTGACCCACACCGGGCTGATGCGCTCGCTGCTGGTTCTCAACATCGCCATTGGCCTCGGCGTCGCGCTTCAGGAAGCCTTGAGCGCGGGAATAGGCCTCGATCTGCCGGTCTTCGTCTGCTGTCTCTTCTGTGGCATCGTGCTGTCGAACACCGTGCCGCTGGTCTTTCCGAAAATGACCTGGCCGGCCCGGTCCAAGTCCCTGGCGGTCTTGTCGGACCTTGCACTTGGCATCTTTCTGACGATGTCACTCATGAGCCTGCAGCTCTGGACCATTGCGGGACTGGCGGGGCCGATGCTGCTCATTCTTTTCACGCAGGTCGTCGTTGCGGCCGCCTTCATCATCCTGGCGCTTTATCCGCTGATGGGCCGTAACTACAACGCGGCGGTGCTGGGGGCGGGCTTTGCGGGGTTTGCACTGGGCGCGACACCGACGGCGATTGCCAACATGACCGCAATCACCAAACACTTCGGCCCGGCAACCCAGGCATTCCTGATCTTGCCGCTTGTGTCCGCGTTCTTCGTGGATCTGGCCAATGCGGTCATCATCCTTCTGTTCCTCGGAGGATGAGGGAGCGCGGTCAGGCGGCGTCAGTCTTCTCGCTGAAGGGAAACCGTCCGTCGACCTGGGATTCCAGCAGGCTGCAGGCTTCGTCTGAAGTAACGGCCGCGGCGTAAAGGAAGCCCTGACCGTAGTGACAGCCGTTGGAATTCAACGCGTCATGGACCGCGCTTTCCTCGATCCCTTCCGCGACAGCGTCGATGTCGAGACCCTTGGACAGGACCAGTATGGCCTCGACGATGGCGGCGCACTGCTTGTCTTCCAGCATGCGTTCGGTGAAGGACTTGTCGATCTTGACCTTCTTGATCGGGAAATCGCGCAGATAGCTCAGGCTGGAATGGCCCGCGCCGAAATCGTCGAGCGCAATGGAAATGCCGGCTTCCGTCAGCTCGGTCAGGATGCGTTTGGCCGATTCCGGGTTCTTCACCAGCGACGTTTCGGTGATCTCCAGCACCAGCCGTCTGGGCGGAAATTCGAATTTCTTCAAGATGGCATTGATCTGGGTCGGCAAAGCCGGATCCTGCAACTGCACCGGCGACAGATTGAAGGACAGGTAGAGATCGTCCGGCCAGGTGGCGGCGACCTTGCAGGCATCCTCCAGCAGATGCTGGGTCAGCTCGGAGATGATGCCGCAGTCTTCGGCAATCGGGATGAACTGCAGCGGCGGCACCTTGCCAAAATCGGCATCTGTCCATCGCGCAAGGGCCTCGAACCCTGCGATGCGACCGGAGTCCATGTCCAGGATTGGCTGGTAATAGGCCTTCACCTCATGTTCCGAAATTGCGCGGCGCAGACGCTGTTCAAGTAGCGTGCGGTGCAGGATCGAGGCATCCATGTCGACCTCGAAGAACCGGTAGGTCGAGCGCCCCGAGGATTTGGCCCGGTAAAGGGCAATATCGGCCCGGCGCAATAGCTCGGTGACCGCGTGGCCGTCATGGGGATAAAGCGCGATGCCGATACCGGTGCCGATGGAAATCTGGCGGTCGCCGAACTCGAAACGGTCGTTGATCCGCGTCAACAGTCGCCTGGCGAAGCCGGCTGCCTCGGATTTGTCCTTGAACACCGGGGAGACGATGGCAAATTCGTCCCCGCCGAGACGGGCGACAATGCCTTCCTTGCCGAGAGTTTCGGCCAGACGGTCGGCAAAGCTTCGCAGCAGATTGTCGCCAAAGGCATGACCATAGACGTCGTTGATCGGTTTGAACCCGTCGAGGTCGAGCATCATTACGGCACGAAAGCAGTCGGGCTTCACTTCACGGGTCAGATCGGCAAAGGCCTCCAGCAGCCGGCGGCGATTTGGCAACCCGGTCAGCGGGTCGTGCTGGGCAAGGGCCAGGGCTTCGGAATGAGCCGAGGATCTTGCCTTCAGCTCCTTGCGCAAACGGCGCGTTGCCCACGTGCCATATCCCAGACTGAAGATGGCGATGCCCAGAAGGAGGCTGGTGACCACGTCGAACGTCATTTGCGAATTATGGATTTGGTAGGTCGGGAAAAGTACTGGAAGGACCTTAACCCCAGTAAAAATGACAAGAACTATCGCAAGTAACGCAACTATAGATCGTGTCATATATCTGTTGTCTGCAACTTCCCGGTTCGCCACAAGGTCGGTCCCAATACATACAACTGCTAACAAGTCGCGCAGTTTCACATGCAATCCTTGAAGAAGAGTGAAACAAAGCAGACGGACTGGCGTCAAAATGGGCAGGTCGCCCGTTGTCCGGTTCCGCGAAAGGGGGTGACAAGTCTCCGTTGTCTTGGTAACGGACGGCGCAAACCGTTTCCGGTGTTATTCCACCAGACCAAAGGTCCAGATATCCATGCCCGATCTTCTGCTTGAACTTTTCAGCGAAGAGATTCCGGCCCGCATGCAGCGCAAGGCGGCCGAAGACCTGAAATCTCTCGTGACCAATGCCCTGGTGGATGCCGGTTTGCCATATGAGGGTGCCAAGGCCTTCGCGACACCGCGGCGTCTGGCCCTGCATGTTGCCGGTGTTCCCGCCGGCTCTGCCGCCACGCGTGAAGAACGCAAGGGACCGCGCGTCGGGTCTCCCGAAAAGGCACTGGAAGGCTTCCTGAGAGGCGCCGGGCTGACGTCGATCGATCAGGCAACCATCCAGACGGACCCGAAGAAGGGCGATTTCTACGTTGCGGTGATCGAAAAGCCGGGCCGTTCGGCGATCGACGTCATTGCCGAGTTCATGCCGGGCATCCTGCGCAACTTCCCCTGGCCGAAAGCCATGCGCTGGGGCACCGGATCCACACGCTGGGTGCGGCCGCTGCACTCAATCGTCGCGACCTTCGGTCCGGAAACGGAAGAACCGGACGTGGTTCCGTTCGAATTCGATGGCATAAAGGCCGGCAAGACCACACGCGGGCACCGCTTCCTGGCGGACGAGGCCTTCGACGTGCGCCGTTTCGACGACTATGCGCCTTCGCTTGAGAAGCACAAGGTCGTGCTGGATGCCGACCGCCGCAAAGACATCATCCAGAATGACGCCAAGGATTGTGCGCTGGCGCTAGGCCTCGATCTGGTGGAGGATCCGGGCCTTCTGGAAGAAGTTGCCGGGCTGGTTGAATGGCCTGTGGTGCTGACGGGCAGCTTCGACGAGGATTTCCTGACGATCCCGGACGAGTGCATTCAGCTGACCATCAAGGTCAACCAGAAGTGCTTCGTGCTGAAGAACCCGGTCACCGGGCGCCTTGCCAACAAGTTCGTGCTGATTTCCAACATCATTGCCGACGATGGCGGCAAGCTGATCGTGGCCGGCAACGAAAAGGTTATCCGCGCACGCCTGTCCGATGCCCGCTTCTTCTGGGAAACCGACCTGAAGTCGAAACTGTCGGACAACCTGCCCAAGCTGGATGAAGTCAAGTTTCACGAAAAGCTCGGCAGCGTTGGCGAACGGGTGAAGCGCCTGATCGCGCTTTCGGCCGAACTGGCCACGGTCGCCGGGGCGGACGAGACCAGGGCCAAACGCGCGGCGGAACTCGCCAAGGCGGACCTTGTCTCCAACATGGTGTTCGAATTCCCGGAACTGCAGGGCCTGATGGGCCGCTACTACGCAACAGCCCAGGGCGAGGATGCGTCGGTGGCAACGGCTATCGAAGAGCATTACAAGCCGCAGGGACCAAGTGACAGCGTGCCGACCGACCCGGTCGCCGTTGCCGTGGCCCTTGCCGAAAAGCTGGACCTTCTTGCAGGTTTCTGGGCGATCGACGAAAAGCCGACCGGCTCCAAGGACCCCTATGCGCTGCGCCGCGCGGCTCTGGGCGTGATCCGGATCATCCTGGAAAACAACCTCAGGATCAGGCTGGGCGATGCCATTCGTTCCTCTCTGGACCTTCAAGGTGTTGAAGCGAGCGATCCCGCGGCTCTTGTTGCCGATCTGCTGTCCTTCTTCGGCGATCGCCTGAAAGTCCACCTGAAGGATGAAGGCGCGCGCCACGATCTGATCGACGCGGTCTTTGCATTGGAAGGCCAGGACGATCTCCTGATGGTGGTTCGCCGTGTCGAGGCGCTTGGCAAGTTCGTATCGTCCGACGACGGCACCAACCTGCTGGCTGGTTACAAGCGTGCGGTCAATATTCTGAAGGCCGAGGAAAAGAAGGACGGCAGCCCTGTTTCCGGCAAGCCGCACGCGGACCACTTCCAGGAGCAGGCCGAAATCGATCTGGCCGCTGCCATCGATGTGGCCCGGGCTGAAGCGGCCGACGCCGTGGCAAGCGAGAACTTCGAAGGGGCAATGGAAGCGCTGTCGAAATTGCGTGCTCCGGTCGACCGTTTCTTCGACGATATCCTGGTCAATGCCGAGGACGCCACGCTGCGCATGAACCGCCTGCAGCTCCTTGCTGAAATCCGCGATGCGACCCACGTGGTGGCGGACTTCTCGAAAGTGGCTGGGTAACCGGAATTGGCCGGTTAAGCGAAACAGAACTGACAAACAAAAAGGCGGGCCTTGAGCCCGCCTTTTTCGTTCTGTGCCTCAACGTTCAAGTTTGAAGATCCGGCGTCTCTTACTCGGCAGGTGCAGCAGCGAGCCGGTCAACGGGTCTTTCCTGGATCGGCCAGTGCACGATGGCGGCGAAGATGCCGAGGGCGATGCCCAGCCACCAGATGGCGTCATAGGAGCCTGTTTCGTCGTAGATCTTGCCGCCGAGCCACACACCCAGGAACGAGCCAACCTGGTGCGACAGGAAGACGAAGCCGAACAGGGTTGCCATGTAGCGCGGCCCGAACATGACGGCGACGAGGCCCGATGTCGGCGGCACGGTCGACAGCCACAGGAGACCCATCACTCCGGAGAACACGAGCACCGAAGCAGGCGTGACCGGCAGCATGATGAAGGCGAAAATCGCGACGGCGCGGCCAAGGTAGATCAGCGACAGGAAGATCGGCTTGGAATATCGGCCGGAAATATATCCTGACAGCAGCGAACCCGCGATGTTGCAAAGACCGATGAGGGCGATGGCCGTAGCACCCCAGGCGGGGTCAAGGCCAAGGTCGGCGATATAGGGCGGCAGGTGCACCGTGATGAAGGCGACGTGAAAGCCGCAGACGAAAAAGCCGAAGGTGAGCAGGATAAATCCGCGTGTTCCGAAGGCTTCGGAAATGGCGGAGGTCAGCTTCTGGTCGTTCGCCGGATTGCTGTCTTTCGGCATCTCCGACTTGCCCCTGAGCGCGATCGCCAGAAGCGGAACAATTGCCACAAGGCCGGCGAAGACGATGAGGGTCTGCTGCCAGCCGATGCTGGCAATCAGCGTGCCGCCAAGTGGGGCAAACAGGAACTGGCCGAGAGATCCGGAGGCTGTGCCGATACCAAAGGCCAGCGTTCTTTGTGAAGGCGAGACGGCACGGCCGAAAGCCGCCAGAACCAGCGAGAAGGACGAACACGCAATGCCGAGCCCGATGAGCACACCTGCGGAAATGTGCAGGGCGACGGTGCTTTCCGCGTCGATCATCAGCAAAAGGCCGGCACAGTAGAGGACTGCGCCAAGTGTCATGGTCTTCCAGGTTCCGAACCGGTCGGCCATCATGCCGGCGATCGGCTGTCCGATGCCCCACATAAGGTTCTGGATCGCCAGTGCCAGTGCGAAGATCTCGCGGCTCCAGTCCCTGGCCTCGGTCATGGGCTGAAAGAACAGGCCCATGGCAGAACGCGGCCCGAACGAAATGAGGGCGATCAAACAGCCGCAGGAAATCACCAGCGGTATATTCGGGCCGACCCGGCCGGTGGAAGAAGCTGTTGTCATGGATGAGTCTCTGATCGTGAAATTACGATAGGTATAGTCTGAAGCCATCCAATCGCAAAACGCGTAATTTTGATGGATTGATCAACGTTGCAAATGGAACGGCAAAACTTGGATCACGCCAGTGCGTCGCGCGTTCGCGGTGCAAACGCAGCAACAGATGCTGTCAGAGCCCGGTTGGTTTTGCCGTTTGCATCTCGTGTGTGAAGGCGATAATTGTTAGCCGGCTTTCCGGAAATGGAAAAGTTGCGCCTTAAGCTCAGGAAAACAAAGGCAAATCGGATTTCCCGCGAGAATTTTTCGGATTTTTGTAGATTTTCGATTTGCTGATGACTATATAAACTCCGAAAGAGCAAAAGTATGGGCATCACCGCCCGTTTTCTTTTGCCCCTGATATGCTCAAGTTGAGTATAATTAAATAGCGGCACAAAATACCCCTCGCGCCGCGCAAAAAAGGGAGGTCGCCATGACCATTGCCCAGACCAAAGCACCGGTTGGAGCACCGATTGCCGCCGGACTGACGGCACTGGAGCGTTTCGGCAAGCTGGAGCGCCCGGACCTGCGTTATACGCCGGAGGTCGCAGAGGCGACTGCGCCGATCTACGAGAAGGTCAAGCACATCATCCCGGCCATCGAATGGCCTGCTCTGGCGCCGACCATCCATGCGATCAACAAGCTGAAGAAGCAGCGCAACGCGGTTATCCTGGCGCACAACTACATGACGCCGGATATCTACCATGGTGTTGCCGATATCGTTGGCGACAGCCTGCAGCTGGCCATCGAGGCGACCCGCACCGATGCGGAAGTCATCGTCCAGTGCGGCGTGCACTTCATGGCCGAGACCTCGAAGATCCTGAGCCCGGAAAAGACCGTGCTGATCCCGGACATGCGTGCAGGCTGTTCGCTGGCTGAATCCATTACCGGTGCCGATGTGCGGGCCCTGCGCGAGCGGAACCCCGGCATCCCGATCATCACCTACGTGAACACGTCTGCCGACGTGAAGGCGGAATGCGACATCTGCTGCACGTCTTCCAACGCGCTGCAGGTCGTGGAAAGCTTCGGCGTCGACAAGGTGTTCCTGATCCCGGACAAGTATCTGGCTGCAAATGTCGGCAACAAGACCGACGTCGAGGTTCTGGTCTGGGACGGTGCCTGCGAAGTGCATGAGCGCTTCACCGCGGAAGAGCTGCGTGACTATCGCAAGATCGAACCGAATGTGAAGATCATTGCCCATCCGGAGTGCCCGCCCGAAGTGGTCGCGGAAGCCGACTTCGCCGGTTCCACCGCGCACATGATCGACTGGGTCAAGACAAAGCGTCCGGAAAAGGTGATGATGATCACCGAGTGCTCCATGGCGGACAATGTTGCCAGCGAAACGCCGGGTGTCGACTACATCCGCCCTTGCAACCTTTGCCCGCACATGAAGCGGATCACGCTGAACAAGATCCTCGACACTCTTCTGGAGATGAAAGAGGAAGTGGTCGTCGACCCGGCGGTGGCCGACAGGGCCCGCACCGCGGTCGAGCGGATGATCAACTTGAAAATCTGACCGGCTTCGGTCTAAACCGCATCTATGCGATTGCTTCCGGGCCTGCCGGCCCGGGAGTTTCTTTGGGGCTCATGCCCCGTCTGTTCCAGGAAGTTTCCCATGGCCGTGTCGGTTGAGGATTTTGCACCTGCCTATATAGGCAAGGATGTGGATGATGTCGTCATTCTGGGGGGAGGTCTGGCAGGCCTTTTCTGCGCGCTGAAGCTCAGCCCGCGTCCGGTCACCGTCATCACCAACGCACCGATCGGGCAGGGGGCGTCGTCTGCCTGGGCGCAGGGCGGTATTGCCGCTGCGATCTCCGAGCAGGACTCGGTGGAAAAACACCGCGACGATACGCTGGCCGCCGGCTGCGGCATCTGCGAGGAAAAGATCGTCGAAGAGATGACCCGCGAAGGCAGTGCCCGGGTTCATGACCTCTTGTCCTATGGCGTTCCGTTCGATCAGGATCTCGAAGGCCGGCTGAAGTTTTCGCGCGAAGCCGCTCATTCCCAGAGCCGGGTCGTACGTGTGCGCGGCGACATGGCAGGCCGGGCGATCATGGATGCCCTGATCGCCGCTGTTCGCAAGACGCCGTCGATCCGCATTCTGGAAGGCTACATCGGCGAAAGCTTCATTGGCGAGGGACGGTATGTAACCGGGGTCCTGGCGCGCCGGCGCGGCGGCCTGGAACGGCTGATTTTCCCGGCAAAGGCTGTGGTGCTTGCTTCCGGCGGCATCGGCCACCTCTACGAACTGACGACCAACCCGCACGAAGCCAACGGTCATGGTCTTGCCATGGCGGCCCGCGCCGGTGCGGTGATTGCCGATGCCGAATTCGTGCAGTTTCACCCGACCGCGCTTGATCTCGGCAAGGATCCGGCACCGCTGGCAACCGAAGCCCTGCGCGGCGAGGGAGCTACCCTCGTCAACAAGGCCGGCGAACGCTTCATGGAAGGTGTTCACCCGGAATTGGAACTGGCGCCGCGCGACATCGTTGCCCGGGCCATTCACCGGGAAGTATCCGAAGGCCGGGGGGCATTCCTCGACTGCCGGACAGCGATCGGCGAAAGGTTCAAGGACGATTTTCCGACCGTCTTCGCGGCAGCCTCCGCAGCGGGCATCGATCCGGCAAAGGATCTGCTGCCCGTGGCGCCCGCGGAGCATTACCACATGGGCGGGGTCCTGACCGATGCCAACGGCCGGACGTCGCTTGACGGTCTGTGGGCCGCGGGTGAAGTGGCTTCAACCGGTGCCCACGGCGCCAACCGCCTGGCATCCAATTCGCTGCTGGAGGCGGTCGTTTTTGCCGCGCGCATCGCGGAAGATATCCAGGGCCTGATGCCGACCCCGCGCAGTGCCTACTGGAACGAGATGGACGATGCTCCGGGCTTGCCGAGCCAGCGCAACGTCGAGGAGCGGGAAGCGATTACCGTTCTGCGCAAGACACTGGCGCGCAATGTCGGCGTGCTGCGCGACGCGGCCGGCCTCAAGACGGCCCTGGCCGATATTGCGCAGGTTGAACAGAATTGCGTGCGCCAGTCGATCCTCAACATGATGGTCGCCGGGCGTATCATCACCGCGGCGGCGCTGAAGCGCGAGGAAAGCCGTGGCGGGCATTTCCGCAAGGATTTCCCGCAGGAAAACCCTGACATGGCAAGCCGCTCCTACACCACCTTGAAGGAAGTCGAAGCCATCACCGCCGAGGCCCTGGAAACTGCCTGACCGGAGAGGCGCATGACCCGTAGATTTTTGCCCGAGCTGCCACGCCTGATGGTGGATGAAGCCGTCAAGGCCGCTCTTCTGGAAGACTGGGGCCGGGCGGGTGACGTCACCAGCCAGGCAACGCTGCCACCCGATGCAAAAGCCTCCGCCGTGATTGCCGCGCGCAAACCGGGGGTTCTCGCCGGATTAGCCTTCGCCGAAAGCGCCTTTCGTCAGACGGATGCCGGTTTGCATTTCGAGGCCGTTCTGGCAGATGGTGACCGGTTGTCGCCCAAGGCGGTCGTCGCCCGGATCGAAGGTCCGGCCCGCGCGCTTCTGGCCGCTGAACGGGTGGCGCTGAACTTCCTGGGTCACTTGTCAGGCATTGCGACGGCTACGTCGAAATTCGCCGATCTGATCGCACACACCAAGGCGGACATCGTCTGCACCCGCAAGACGACACCTGGTCTGCGTGCGTTCGAGAAATATGCGGTCAAATGTGGCGGCGGTTCCAACCATCGCTTCGGTCTCGATGATGCGATCCTGATCAAGGACAACCACATCGCGGTCGCCGGCGGTGTGACGCAAGCCATCGAAGCCGCCAAGGCTTTCGCCGGTCATCTGGTGAAGATCGAGGTGGAAGTCGACACGCTGGAACAGCTGGACGAGGCACTTGCCGCCGGTCCTGACGTGGTCATGCTCGACAACATGCCGCCTGAAGTCCTGAAGCAGGCCGTTGCAAAGGCCGGAGGCAAGGTTCTGCTGGAAGCATCCGGTGGAATAGAGCTCGATACGGTCAAGGCCGTCGCCGAAGCCGGGGTTGACCTGATCTCCTCAGGCTGGATCACCCATTCGGCTCCGGTTCTGGATCTGGGTCTGGATATCGAGATCGGCTGAGATCTCTTTACCGGCTACCCGTTCGGTGTTCTGCCCTGTCTGCCATCCTTCGAAACAGCGCTGCGCGCACGCTCAGATGAGGGTGAGCAGGGGACGACAGTCGCGGCTGATTTAATCAGTCACCGAAGTCACGCTGCTGCAAGATACAAGCCGCCGAGTGCCGTCAGCACACCCAGGCTGCGAATGATGCGTGGTGCCCAGGCGGGATCGTTCCGGGTGGCCACATTGGCGCCGTAGCCGATCAGGAGCCCGGCCGCATGCAGGAGCGCTGTCGCCAAAACAAAGCCACCGGCATAGAAAAGTTCGCCAGCCGAGCCGATTTCACCGCCGTGGGCATGGCCGTGACAAATGCCGAACACCCCCACCAGTGCCGCACACACGCCAAGTGGCAGGCGCAAGGCAAGGGCGACAACGACACCCAGAACCACGACCGATGTCAGAATGAACGGTTCGACGTAGGGCAGCGGAACGCCGGCAAGCGAGAGCAGGAATCCGACGATCATCGCACCGACGAAGGCGGTCGGCAGAGCCCAGACGGCGCGCCCGCCAAGAAGGGCGGCCCAAAGACCAACGGCAATCATCGCCAGCACGTGATCGGTACCGAACAGTGGATGCGTAAAGCCGGCGGCAAAGGAGCCGTGTTCGGACGGATCCAGATGGGCAAGGGCGGGAGAGGCGGTCAACAGGCCGAATGCGGTGGCAAGGCCGAGGCGGTAGAGCATGAAATGTTCCTTCGGTTGGTCACTCCGGTGCCCCGGGATGGGTCGCACCGTTCATGAAGAGCTCAAGACCCGTGTACTATCGATGATTCTGGGAGCCTGTAAACCACAACGGCGGTCTCTTTCGTGAGGCGTGTGCCGGGTAGCGCAACGGAAGAACTGCGACAATGTAGTCCGGTTTCCCGATAGGGAGCAGCTTTTCAGGCTGCTAAATTTTCGGCCGAAGGTTCTTCAAGATCGGTTCGAGCCGATGAAGATGGTGAAGGCAGGATACCTGTGAGCGCTAGATTGGACGAAGCACAAGTTTCCCCAGGGCGGAAATCCTCTCCGGCCCCCGGCCGAAGCGAAGGGGATGACGGCGGAGAGGCGCTTGCCTCGCGAACCGTCGAGATCTGCTTTCTGCTCATGAGAAATTTTTCCCTGCTCTCCTTTGCCTCTGCAATCGAGCCTCTGCGGATCGCGAACAAGGTGTTGAAACGCAAGGCCTTCACATATCGCTGCTGCAGTCTGGACGGCAGCGACGCCGTTGCCAGCAACGGCAGCACCATACGGGCTGACTGCGCCATCGGCGATGTCGAACGGCCGGACCTTCTTGCGGTCTGCAGCAGTGACGATGTGGAACGCATTGGGCTGACACTGGCCCAGAAGGTTGCCATCCGGAAATTGGCCAACCGCTCCAGCCGGATCGCAGGCATTTGCACTGGTGCCTATGTGTTGGCCGACTTCGGCCTGCTGGACAACAGGAACTGTACGATCCACTGGGAATATGCCGATTTCTTCAAGGAGCGGTTCCCGGATGCGCGGCTGGTGGACAGTCTCATTCAGACGGACGGCAAGTACATGACCTGCGCCGGGGGAACCTCCGCGCTCGATCTGATGATCGGCTTCGTGGCCCAGGTCCACGGCGGCGCAGTTGCTGCGGACGTCGCCGAAATTGCCCTTCATCACGACTGGCGCAGTGGCAATGAGCGGCAGCACAAGCACATGCGTGATGATCTGGAATCCGTCTCGCAGCGGGTGCGCAGCAGCATCGCCCTGATGACGGAAAACGTCGTCGAGCCGCTCTCCTTGCAGGAAATCGCGCAGAAACTGGACGTCAGCCCCCGCCAGTTGCAGCGTGAATTCCAGAAATATCTGAAGTGCAGCCCGCAGGAATATTACGCCAAGGTTCGTCTGGACATTGCCCGCCAACTCGTCTGCCGCACCTCAATGCGCATGATCGACATCGCGATGGCCTGCGGCTTTGCCAGCGCATCCCATTTTTCGAAACGCTACCGGTCAGCCCTCGGCACAAGTCCTGCCGCGGACCGTCAGCAGCATGGCCGGGTTTTCGAATTCTAGCAGGACTTACTCGGCTGCGGGCTTCAGGCTTGCCATCAGGTGATGGAATTTTTCGCCCTGTACGGAAACGTGCCGACGGATGGCAGCCGCCGCCCGTTCACCGTCGGCAGCCTCGATGGCGGCAACGACGTCTTCATGTTCGGCCATGGATTGTTTCATGCGCCCGCGCACGCGCAGCTGCACCCTTCGGAAGGGCTGCAGACGCCGTTGAAGGCGAAGGCATTCCTGCTCCAGAAAACGGTTGCCTGACTGACGGTAGATGATGGCGTGGAATTGTTCGTTTTCCAGATAGTAGCCATCCGTGTCCTGCGCCTCGACGGCGTGTTTGCAACGCTCGTTCGCAGCGTGAAGATCAGCAAGGGCAGATTCGGAAATACGCGCGGCAGCCAGGCGCGCACTCACGGCTTCCAGCTCTGCCATCACTTCGAACATTTCGATCAGTTCCACCGGGCCGGGTTGCCGGACGAAGACACCGCGGCGGGGTATCTGCACGACCAGACCGGACTGGGAAAGCCTGTGAAGGGCTTCCCGGACCGGTGTTCTGGAAACCGAAAACCGGCCGGCAAGCTGAACCTCGTCCAGCCTGTCGCCATCGGCGAAAGTGCCGTCGAAAATCAGCCCTTCAAGCGCATCCGCGATGCGGTCGGATCGTTTTCTTTCCATGTTTCGCATTTAGCATAGGAGTTTTTCGCGCGCAATATTGTCGATCTTGTATACAAAATGACTTGACAGAAAAACATCACATGAGGGTAAGATCAAACTCCGGTTCCCGTCCGGAACCATCAGGGAGGAAAAAATGAACTTCAAATTCTCAGCGTCGGTTGCTGCCGTGACGCTTTTCGCCAGCGCGCTCACCGCCAACGCGACCGAGCTGCGCCTGTCTCACCAGTGGTCCACCGGCGACGTTCGCCACAAGGTGGCCCAGATGGTTGCCGACGACGTGGCGGCGGCCGGTGTCGATCTCGACATCAAGATTTTCCCGTCCCAGTCGCTTTTGAAGGCGCGCGAACAGTATAAGCCGCTGTCTCGCGGTCTGCTTGACATGACCGTTCTGCCGCTCAGCTATGCCGGTGGCCAGCAACCTGCCTATAACCTCACCCTGATGCCGGGTCTGGTGAAAAACCATGACCATGCGGCCCGCATGAACGAAAGCCCGTTCATGGAGGCCATTGAGGGAATCATGGCCGAGGACGATGTGATCGTGCTGGTGCACGGTTATCTGGCCGGCGGCTTTGCAGCCAAGGACAAGTGCATCACCAAGCCGGAAGACATGCCGGGCCTTCAGACCCGCGCTGCGGGCAAGGCCTTTGAGCAGATGCTTGCAGGCGCAGGCGCCTCGATTGCCTCGATGGCGTCTTCGGAAGTCTACAATGCCATGCAGTCCGGTGTTCTGGACGCGGTCAACACCTCGTCCTCTTCCTTCGTCAGCTATCGCATTTACGAGCAGGTGTCCTGCTACACCCCGGCTGGCGAATATGCGCTCTGGTTCATGTACCAGCCGCTCCTGATGAACAAGGCCAAGTTCGACAGCCTGACCGAAGACCAGCAAAAAGCGCTGCTGGCGGCTTCTGAAAAGGCGCAGGCTTTCTATCTCGAAGAAGCCAAGAAGGAAGATGCGGCCTCTGCAGAAGTCTTCCGTGAGAACGGTGTCGAAATCGCCGAAATGACCGCAGCGGACTTCGATGCCTGGCGGGCTCTTGCCAAGGAAACCTCCTACAAGGCGTTCGTGGAAGAAACCCCGAACGGTCAGCAGCTTCTCGATCTGGCATTCGCCGTCGAATAAGCGACTGAACTTGCGGGGCGGCCTGAAAGCCGCCCCGAAACCTGTTCCAAAGGACCTCATTTCAAGGAGTGACCCATGGCGGGCCACAGTACGGCTGCGGTAGCGCATGCCGGCAGCAACCCCTTCTTGCGCGTTGTCGCAGCGATTTCGACCGTGGCCGGCTGGTGTGCGGCAGCGATGATCGTTGTCGCCGTCGTCGTCACTTGCCAGATGATCTTCGTGCGCCTCGTGCTCAACGCTTCCACCGTCTGGCAGACCGAAACGGTCATTTATCTGGTCATCGCCGCAACCCTTGTGGGGCTGCCTTACGTTCAGCGCCTCCGGGGGCACGTCAATGTCGACCTGTTTCCCCTGTCGCTGGCACCACGTGCCCGCTTCGTGCTGGCCTGCATCACGCTGTCGATCTCGATCCTGGTCATGGCGATGATGCTCTTTTACGGCACTGAGTTCTGGTACCTCGCCTGGTCGAAGGGCTGGACCTCAGACACTGTCTGGGGCGTCAGGCTCTGGATCCCGTATCTGTCGATCCCCGTTGGATTCGGGCTGCTGTTGCTGCAGCTCGCCGCAGATCTTTACGCGGTTCTCATCGGTATCGACAAACCCTTCGGTCTGGAGGACAAATAATGGATCCCCTGCTGCTCGGCGCACTGGTGGCGGTCGCCACCATCCTGATCCTCTTCTCCGGCATTTCCGTTGCGATCGGTCTGTTGATCGTGTCCGCCGGCTTCCTGCTGGCATTCGACGGCTTCCGGTCGCTCGAACTGATGCCCGAAATCCTGTTCGGCAAACTTGATAACTTCGCCCTTCTGTCGATCCCCATGTTTATCATCATGGGCGCCTCCATCGCCTCCACTCGTGCGGGGGCCGATCTCTACGAAGCTTTGGAACGCTGGCTCACCCGGGTACCCGGTGGACTGGTCGTCTCGAACCTCGGTGCATGCGCCCTGTTCGCTGCCATGTCCGGGTCTTCACCCGCCACCTGTGCGGCCATCGGCAAGATGGGTATTCCAGAAATGCGCAAGCGCGGTTATCCGGATGGTGTCGCCGCCGGTTCCATCGCCGCGGGCGGCACGCTCGGCATCCTGATCCCGCCGTCCGTCACGATGATCGTCTACGGCATTTCAACCGAAACCTCGATCGGTCGTCTGTTCCTGGCAGGTGTCATTCCCGGCCTGATGCTGATGGGCCTCTTCATGGCCTGGTCGCTCTATTCGACCTGGCGCAGCGGCAATGCCAGCGTGCTCAGCGCGGGCAACTATTCCTGGGCGGAAAAGTTCGAGATCCTGCCGCGCGTCCTGCCGTTCATGCTCATTATTCTGGGTGTGCTCTATGCAATGTACGGCGGCATCGCGACACCGTCTGAAACCGCTGCCGTCGGCGCTCTGCTCTGTCTGCTGATCGCGGTCATCATCTACCGGCTCTGGAGCCCGAAACTGCTCTGGACGGTGCTGCGCGACAGCACACGGGAAAGCGTGATGATCCTCTTCATCATCGCGGCAGCCGGTGTCTTCTCCTACATGCTGTCGTCGCTTTTCATCACGCAGGCGATTGCAGAATGGATCGGTACGCTGTCCGTCAACCGCTGGATCCTGATGGCGGCAATCAACGTCTTCCTGCTGATTGCCGGGTTCTTCCTGCCGCCCGTCGCGGTGATCCTGATGGCGGCACCGATCCTGCTGCCGATCATCACCACAGCCGGCTTCGATCCGATCTGGTTCGCGGTTGTCCTGACCATCAACATGGAGATCGGTCTGATCTCTCCTCCGGTCGGGTTGAACCTCTACGTGATCAACGGCATCGCTCCGGACATTTCCTTGAAGACGATCCTCACCGGGTCCCTGCCATTCGTGGCGTGCATGTTCGTGGCGATCGTCATCCTCTGTCTGTTTCCGGAACTGGCCACCTGGCTGCCGGACGTGGTGATGGGAGAAGCGCGGTGATGTTTCTGGCCGATCTGCTGACGACCGTTTTCGAACGAAGATACCTGTCGAAGGGGGCGGACAAGGCGGATGACCGTCCGCTCGAGGCGCTCGTCGCCGATCTGATCGGTGCAACCGGGGAGGTCTCCGGGCAAAATCTTGCCCGGCAGATCCTCAGCCGGTATGGCGCTCTCAATGACGAGGAAAAACGTGCCTTCTTCCGTCATCTCGCGGACGGTCTGGCCGTATCGGCTCCGGCTGTCAGATCGGCGTTGGAGCATTATGAGAAGGGGCAGTCGAAGGCCAGTTACCGCGAATTCATGGAGGCTGTCGAACCTCCGCGGCAGGAACTGATCCGACGGCTCAACCAGGTTCCGGATGCAACCCGGCTTCTGGTCGGCATGCGCGAGGACCTGTTGCGCCTCAGCAAGGGCGATGATGCCCTTCAGGCGCTTGATCTGGACTTCCGGCATCTGTTTGCCAGCTGGTTCAATCGCGGCTTCCTGGTGCTTCGGCCGATCAATTGGGAAAGCCCGGCCCAGCTTCTGGAAAAGATCATCGCCTACGAAGCCGTTCACGCGATCGACAGCTGGAGCGATCTTCGCCGGCGTCTGGAACCTGTCGACAGGCGGTGCTTCGCGTTTCTGCATCCGGCAATGCCGGACGAGCCGCTGATCTTCGTTGAAGTTGCCCTGACAAAGGGAATTCCAGGCTCCATCCAGGGTCTTCTTGCCGAAAACAGAACCCAGATCGAAGCAGATACGGCGGATACCGCGGTGTTTTATTCGATCTCCAACTGCCAGGCCGGCCTTGCCGGCATTTCCTTCGGCAACTCGCTTATCAAACAGGTGGCCGCGGATTTGTCGCTTGAGCTGCCCAAGCTCAAGACATTCGTCACCTTGTCGCCGATCCCGGGGCTGGTCCGCTGGCTGGAAGGCGAGGGGATCGACCACGGCTCTGCCGACGAGGATACCTTGCGCAAGCTTGCAGCCCGGTACCTGATGACCGCAAAGCGCAAAGACGGTCTGCCGCTGGACCCTGTCGCCCGCTTCCACCTTGGCAACGGCGCATTGGTTCACCAGGTGCACGCAGGCGCGGATCTTTCCGACAAGGGAATGAAGCAGTCTGCCGGCGTCATGGTCAATTATCTCTATGATCTGGAGAAGGTAACCCAGAACCATGAGAGGTTCGCTTCGACCCGGACAATTGCCGCTTCATCTGAAATCAAATCACTCAGCACTGCTGGAGAAAATGCGTTCACTTTAGAGCTATCCGCACTGAACTGAATGCGGCTAATAAGCTCTAACAATATAGAATCGATCAGCTTTTTGGCCTTGCAAGGTTAGATCGAAAGCCTGCTGATCCAGGAGCCCCATAGATGACAAACCCACTCTACGACCAACTGTTCGGAAAGCATGCCGGCAAGAACACTCCCTTTCTGATCTTTCAGGACGGCTCCATCCTGACCCATGCGGCGTTTCTGGAAAGCGCGGCGCAGATTGCCCATGTTCTGACCGACAACGGCATGGTGGCTGGCGACCGTCTCGCCGCCCAGGTCGAAAAGTCAGCCACGTCTCTGGCTCTTTACGCGGCCTGTGCCCAGGCGGGGATCGTGTTCCTGCCGCTCAATACGGCCTACACCGTCGATGAGCTCAGCTACTTTATCGAAAACAGCGGCGCCAGGACCGTGGTCTGTGACGGTGGCAGCAAGACCTTGCTGGACCCTGTCGTCTCGAAACTCGGCGCCCGCCTCGAGACGCTCAACGCTGACGGAAGCGGGTCGCTGACGGATCAGGCCAAAGCCAAACCCTCCGAATTTGCAACAGTGGAACGGGCGCCGGACGATCTGGCCGCTTTCCTTTACACTTCCGGCACGACAGGGCGGTCCAAGGGGGCAATGCTGACACAGGCGAACCTGTTGTCGAATGCCGCCACCCTGGCGGAACTCTGGCGCTTCACCGAGAACGATGTGCTGCTGCATGCCTTGCCGATCTTCCACACACACGGGCTTTTCGTTGCGACCAACGTGTCGCTGGCCGCTGGTGGCGCCATCCTGTTCCTGCCGAAATTCGATCTCGACGCCATGATCGATCTTATGCCCAAGGCAACGACAATGATGGGTGTGCCGACATTCTACACCCGACTGCTTCAGGACGAGCGTTTTACGGCGGACCTCACAAAGGGCATGCGGCTGTTCATTTCCGGAAGCGCGCCGCTGCTTGCCGAAACGCACCGGCAGTTCGAGGAAAGGACCGGTCACCGGATCCTGGAGCGATACGGCATGACCGAAACCAACATGAATACCTCCAACCCGTATGAAGGCGAGCGCCGCGCCGGGACGGTCGGTTTCCCGCTTCCGGGCGTGGAGCTGAAGATCACGGCCCCCGCGACAGGCGACACGTTGCCGGCCGAAACGGTTGGCCAGATAGAGGTGCGCGGCCCGAACGTCTTCAAGGGGTATTGGCAGATGCCGGAGAAGACCGCTGCCGAATTGCGGGAGGACGGCTTCTTCATCACCGGTGATCTCGGGATGATCGACGCAGACGGCTATGTCCATATCGTCGGGCGCAACAAGGACCTGATCATTTCCGGCGGCTACAACATCTACCCGAAGGAGATTGAGTTGATCCTGGATGCCCAGCCCGGGGTTCGGGAAAGCGCCGTCATTGGTGTGCCGCATTCCGATTTCGGAGAAACAGTGCTGGGCCTAGTGGTGCCGGATAGCCCGGAAACGCCCGATCTGGACGCGATCCTTGCTGTTGCCGGAACATCGCTCGCCCGTTTCAAGCATCCGCGGAAGCTTGTTCTGGTCGACAGCCTGCCGCGCAACACCATGGGCAAGGTGCAGAAGAACGTTCTTCGCGAGCAGTTCAAGGACACTTTCGCAACCGCTTGATCTCAGCCGTTTGATCCGGCCGGCGTTAGATGCCGGCCGTGATTGCGGTTTGCAGGCCGACCTTCCGGGTTGGTCTGCAATCCATACTCGTGCTAGCTCTGAAGAAGGACAGTCGGGGCAGGCACATGAGCGAACGTGAGAACGAAGACCGCAAGATCCCGGCAAGCGACCCGGTAATCAGGCTGACCCGTTACGCGCAGGTTCCGATCCTGGCCGGTCTGTCTGTTGCCATGGTGCTGTTTCTCGTCACCTTCTTCGTCGATATCTACGACGCGATCCAGAGCTTCGAGTTTCTGGATCGAAAGAAGACGATTCTGCTGATACTCAATCTGCTCGACATGGTGTTCATCGCCAATCTGGTGATCATGGTGGCGACCAACACCTACAACACCTTCCGGCTGAAGGCGCTTGTGCAGGGCGATGACTACATCCAGCAGGGCGAGAAGGCCTACAGGCGGATGAAGCACCGGATCGTCTCGACGATCATCATCATCTCATCGATCCACGTGTTGAGCGAACTTCTGGAATTTTCCCAGACCACACCGCTTCAGGTTGCCGCCCTTCTGGGGTTTCATCTCGTCCTTCTGGCAACCTATGTGGTCACCAACGTCTTCAAGTCGAGCGACTGACGGGAAAGCACGGGCCACAGGCGTCTGAGGATGCCTATGGCACGAGCAGGCCGAAGAAGGACGTGGAGAAGGCCCTGGGCGGCAGGATCAGTTCCAGCCGCCGGCGTAGGTCTTGTAAAAGATGTGCAGGCCGACTTTGCCGCGTTTTGCCATGGACTTCGCCCACCGCGGGTTGACGTAGGTCGCATGATAGTGTGTCGAAGCGTCGACCATCTTCGAATAGCGCTTGCCGTCAGCGACATCCCTTGCCAGCTTCTGGGCGGTTGCCCAGGCGGTCGGGCTGGAAATGCGATCCTTGATACCATCGCAGGCAAAGGAGAACTGGCAGCGGTTGCGTTTGTGGCGGTTCTGGTAAACGACGCCGCAGATGCTGTCCGGGTAGGCCGGGTTCTTGACCCGGTTCAACACGACCTGTGCGACGGCCACCTGGCCATCTTCGCTTTCACCGCGAGCTTCGAAGTAGATGGCCTCGGCAAGGCAGCGCTGCTCTTTCTTGTCTCCAACGGACAGCGGCAGCGGCTTTTGCGCCCACCAATGCGGGTTGTCGGGATCTTCCGGCGGCGGCAGCTCCTGCTCGTACATGGCAGCGCCGAACAGCGCGTCGAAGGGTTCCTTGGTTTCCTTCACGCTTTCAGGAGCGTAGGCGGAAACGAGGGAGAAGCTGGCGGCAGCGGCATTGCGCGCCATCATGACCTTTTGCAGGTCCAACGGCCCACCTTCCGGGAAACCATCCTTACCGTTGCTGGCGAGCATGCTGGTTTCCTGGGAGTTGAGCGGCTGTGCCTTGACGAAGGCGACGCGCGGCAGATCCTCGTGTTTCTTCTCCGTCGAGATCAGGCTCGACATGGCGTAGAGATTGCCGGCTGCCCTGTCGACCATCTGGCGGTCCGGCGCCATCGTGATCAAGCGGTCGCTTTTGGCGGTGCTGTTGGTGAGGATCGTGTCGGGCACTTCGGTCGGCCTGGCGTTCATGGCGACCTCTTCAAAACCGACGAGTGGCCTGGCCTCGAAATCCTCATCTGCCGACGTCAGTGTCAGGATCGGTGCAGAGATATGGTCGGGTACCGGCGTCGTGCCGAGCGCCAGTTTCGGTGCAACCTTCGTCGTGAAATTCGCTGGCTCAAGATACATCATCCAGCGCGGCGATTCCGCCTTGCGTGAGTTGACGAGCGAAAAGATGTCCTGGTTTCCAACCGATCCGCCGATACCGAGCCAGACCAGTGGGCAGGCAACAAGAACATATTTGAGCCGTCGCATACGCGCACGGACCGGGCCGAAATCTTGTGTCACTTTAGAAGAAAACCGCTTTCCGTTGCGGGACTTAAGGCCAGACATACGCAGCCAACTCCAACTCGTTACACATCGTCCCGAAAACGCCGGACGAACAGCGTGAACGCTGTGTAAACAACGACGCTGAAATTGAAGATGTCTGCTTAACCTTGAAAGAGCGTTAATAAGACTGGAATTCGTGGAAAATCGTGGAAGTTTTCGCGCCGATAGGAGGAGTTATGGTTAATATTACTAAGGACTTAACTTTAATGGCCGTGTCGAAAAAAATCGCAGAAAGCCGTCAGCGTCCGCCTACACGAAGCCCGGGGGCAGGCCGTTCGCTCAACAATTGATGGCGGAACCGGAACAGGGCGGCCGGGCGGCCCCCGGTCGCGGTCGACGTTGCACCGGTCGGTTCAACAAGGTCGGCGTTTTCTACCAGGCGGCGGAAATTCTGCTTGTGCAGATGACGTCCAGAAATGGCCTCGACAGAGGTTTGAAGCTCGGTGAGCGTGAAAGTCTCCGGCATCAGTTCGAAGATCACCGGCCGGTATTTCAACTTGCCGCGCAACCGGGAAATGGCTGTCGCCAGCACCCGGCGGTGGTCGAAGCGCATCGACGCGCCGAGAAAAGGCAGGTTTGACCGCCGCAGGGCCGCTGGCCGTCCATCGGTCCGGGCTTCTTCGACGAGGCCAGCCTCATAAAGAAGTTCGAACCGCTCCAGCGCCCTTTCTTCATCCCAGGAAGTCCCGCCGGTGCCAAAGGCAAGCCGTACCCGTTCCTGACGCCCAAGTGGTTTGGGCGGCTCACCCGAAGGCGGCGGTTCGCTGGACCAGGCGTCGAGAGCCGGCAGAATGTCCCGATCCAGGACATCGGGACGCCCGGTGCGCCAGTCTTCCCAGGGAAAATAGTCGTACCAGGAGCGCCATGCCGAATCGTGCCGCAGAAGCATGCTTTCCGAATCCGGGGTCTGACGTGTCAAAGCCAGATATCCGACCGAAACCACATGCGGTCCTTCATCACCGAAGACCCGGTGCCGGCCACGGTCGCCGAAGGTGTAAAGCTGTTCGACGTATCCCAACCTCAGCGCGGTCTGGTTTTCCACCCAGGAACGCAGGCCGATTTCGAAGGTGCGGTGACGGATCGGGTCGAATGGACCAAACGGAAGGCTGTCGAGTGTTGCCTCACCCGGCGCGTTCGTGCCGCTCTCTGCTCCGGTTTTCTGGCCTGTCTGTGTACTGGCCTCCTTCGCATCGTTCACGTGAACGATCTGGGGCAGGCCTCCGGCAACCGATACGATGACGGCATTCAATCCGATTTCAATATTGGCTTGCCGGTGGGGCATTGCGTCTCCGTGGTCGGTCGTCAGTCGATCGGCATGACAAAGGGGTTGCCTTCAAAGGCATTTGCACCGCGGCCGATGCCCCGGATCGCGTCGATCATGCGGCCATCACGGCCGAGGATCTTGTCGCCCATCGCAACAATCCGGGCGTTCGGTGTGGCCGACGGCGACCGCGTCCGAAGGATCTTCGCAAGATCGTATTCATCCGCATTCGGGTTGAGCGCACAAGCTGCCACATAGGCACCGGCCGTCGAGCGGCTGATGCCTGCCCAGCAGTGTATCACCAGCGGTTCCTGCCGGTCCCAGGATCTCACGAAGGACAGAAAAGCCTCCACTTGCCTTTCACTGGCCGGAACCAGCCCCTTCACCGGCGTTACAATGTCGTTGAAGGCAAGAAACAGATGGCGTTCCGGCAAGATACCGACGGGTGTCGGCACGCTCATTTCGGCGTTGATCAGGGTGATCACGGATTTGGCGCCGGTGGAGACCACCGTTTCGGGCAATTTCGACAGGGAACAAACGTGCAGCATGACAGAACCGGTTCTTCGTATCCGTCAATAAACTAGGGTCATTCGTGGGCAAGGTCACCCGTTAGCTTGTCTGCTTTTCGGGTTGTTCCCAGCTTCGCGCAGGGCTTCGATCTCTTCAAAGCGCTGCATGAACATTTCCTGGGCAGATTTCACCGGCAGAGGCTCAAGGCCGTAACGCAACTTGCCGTTCGCATCGAGCGGAAAACCACGTGGCTTGCCGAAAATCTTGGCAGCTTCGTCTTCGTCGAAACCGGCCAGTTCCACCGCCTCGAAATAGGCACAGATGATGTCGGCGCGCTTTGCGAGCTTCTTCACGGCCACGGGAATTGCCGCAGGCAGACCGAACCGCAGGTGGATTGCCCCCTGCAGGCGGGATTCCACCCCCTTGTAGGCTTCACCGATGACGGACTTGAAGGGGGATATCATGTCGCCGATGACATATTCCGGCGCATCATGCAGCAGAACAGCCAGGCGCCAGTGCGGCGGCAGGTCCGGTTTCAGCATCATGGCGATGTCTTCAACGATCAGCGAATGTTCCGCGACCGAGAAGGCATGGTTGCCATAGGTCTGTCCGTTCCAGCGGGCGACACGGGCAAGGCCATGGGCGATGTCGGTGATCTCGACGTCGAGCGGTGAGGGGTCCAGAAGATTGAGCCGTCTGCCGGACAACATGCGCTGCCAGGCGCGCGGGGGCTGGTCGGTTCGGGCAGAGGCCATCGGTCCTCAAAGGTCTCGCGGTTTCAGTCCGCGGTGCTGGGCTCCGGCAAGGAAAACGATGCCCAGTCGGGCACCTTGACCAGAATCTCCGCGTCACCGCATTGCAGAGGGATGCCGTTGTCCTTGGCTTGGGCAACCTTGTCAAGACGGAGCAGGGCAAGGCCCACAGCGCTGTCACCGGTACCGGCACTGGACCCGAGCGCCCCAACGGATTTGCCGCCGGCCATGATATCGGCGCCCTTTTCGGGGAGCATCGCGCCGCTTTCGATCTGAACGAACCGCTTGCGGGCGCTGCCCCGGTGCTGCATGCGCGAAACCACTTCCTGGCCGACGTAACATCCCTTGGAAAAGGAGACACCGCCAAGCTGATCTAGATCGGCATCGTGAGGGAAAATATCCGAGTAGTCGTAGTCTTTCAGACCTTCCGGCACGCCTTTTGAAATGCGGTGAAGATCATAGGCTGCAACGTCCGCGGGTGAACCGTCGAGCATTGCGGAAACATCAGCCACTGAACCGGAAATGCGCATCCCGAGCGCTGGCAGCCGCGGATCCGTGACGCAGGCCAGGGTTGCCTCCAGACCAAAGTTCGAAGCGTTGCCCGCTTCCGATGTGTCGTCCCAAACCGCAATCACACCGATGTCTTCCGGCAGCAGTTCCAGTTCCACCTTTGCCCGCAGCCGATAGAATGTCAGCCGTTTCAGAAGGTCGGCTGCCGTTGCTGATGGGGCATCCAGCAGATACCCGGTTTCGACGCGGTAAATCAGGAAATCGAACAGGATCTTGCCCTGGGGCGTCAGCAGGGCACCTGCGCGAGCGCTACCTTCCGTCATGCCGTCGATATCTGCCGTCACCAGGTTTTGCAGGAAATGCTGTGCCTCGGCACCGCCAACGCGGATCAACGAGCGGTCGGACAGGTGGGCATAGGACAGGGTCGACACGGCAGGCTCCATGGAACGGATGACTGTTTCAGACAGGTTGACTGGCCAGTTTCACTTGAGTGCCACATAGGCGCTTTCCCCACCGTGGGCAAGGTTCTGAATCTGTCGACCCCTGTCTGGTTCTTTGCGGCCGGGCCGCGTATAAGCCCGTTAAATAGACCTGCCGACAGACCCGAATTAACGCGGAGGAGCCACATGAGCGCGACCTATGACCTGATCCTGAAGGGCGGAACCGTAGTCAATCAGGACGGCGAGGGGCAGCGTGATGTCGCTGTTCGCGGCGGCCGGATTGTCGGCATAGGCTCCTTCGACGCTTCACAGGCAGGCGAAACGGTCGATTGCACGGGCCTGCATGTCCTGCCGGGCGTCATGGACACCCAGGTGCATTTCCGCGAGCCCGGTCTCGACCACAAGGAAGACCTGGAATCCGGTTCCCGTGCTGCCGTCATGGGCGGTGTCACCGCGGTCTTCGAGATGCCGAACACCAATCCGCTGACGACTTCCGAGGCAGCCCTTGCGGACAAGGTGCGGCGCGGACACCACCGCATGCACTGCGACTTTGCCTTCTGGGTCGGCGGTACGCGGGATAACGTCAAGGACATTCCTGACCTGGAACGACTGCCGGCGGCAGCGGGCATCAAGGTGTTCATGGGGTCTTCCACCGGCGACCTTCTGGTGGAAGACGACCAGGGCGTGAAGGAAATCCTGTCCGTAACCCGCCGCCGGGCGGCCTTCCACTCCGAGGACGAATTCCGTCTGCGCGAACGCCAGGGAGAACGTGTTGAAGGCGACCCAAGCTCCCATCCGATCTGGCGTGACGAGATCGCAGCGCTTCAGTGCACCCAGCGTCTTGTGGGCATTGCGCGCGAAACCGGCGCCAAGATCCACATTCTGCATCTGTCTACGGCAGAGGAGGTCGATTTCCTGATCGACCACAAGGATGTCGCCTCCATCGAGGTGACGCCGCACCACCTGACATTGACGGACGAAGCCTACCACCGGCTGGGTACGCTGGTTCAGATGAACCCGCCGGTGCGTGCACCGCGCCACTCGGAACGTCTCTGGTGGGCCTTGCAGCAGGGCATTCTCGACATCTTCGGTTCCGATCATGCCCCGCATCTTCTGGAAGAAAAGCAGAAGCCCTATCCGGCGTCCCCGTCCGGAATGACCGGTGTGCAGACGCTGGTTCCGATCATGCTGGATCACGTCAACGCAGGTCGCCTCAGCCTCGCGCGCTTTGTCGACATGACCAGTGCAGGCCCGGCCCGTCTTTTCCAGACGGCGCTCAAGGGCCGGATCGCAGTCGGCTACGATGCCGACTTCACCGTGGTGGACATGAAGCGCAAGGAAACGATCCGCAACGAGCGGATTGCCTCCAAGTGCGGCTGGACACCTTATGACGGCAAGGACGTTACCGGCTGGCCGGTTGGGACTGTTGTCCGCGGGCAGCGCGTCATGTGGGACGGCGAGCTGACGACACCTTCGCGTGGCGAACCTGTCCGTTTCCTGGACGGACTGAAAGCCTGAGAAAAGCCACTCCTGCGGGAACCGTTGGCGTGAATGGGCCGTTTTCCCCATTCAGGCCCCGTTCACGTTGTGGCTGCTAGCTGTACAAAATGTGATGTGAATAACAGCCGCGAGCTGGGTAATGTGCGACTTTGCGGCTGAAAGGTCGAAGGAAACCAATAAGTAACCGTGTTTCCTAACCCGATCTACACAGATGTTGGTTACAGTTTTAATCGAGCTTTATGGGTATTTGCGTTGGGGAGCTCAGGGATGTTGTCATTGGAAATGAATAGCCGGAGCAGGCACAAGCGCTCGCTGCTCAACTTGACCGGTGCCGCAGTTATTTCGTTCGCCGCCATGTCGGCCGCATTCGCGCGTGACGCCGCTCCGGAAACGGATGTGACAAGCGAACCGCCATTGCACATGCTGGTGTCGCTGGACGAGCAGAAGATCAAGGTCTACCGCGGCCTTGATCTGATCGAAGTGTCGTCGATTTCCTCCGGGAAGCGCGGCCACAGCACACCGACCGGTGTGTTTTCCATTCTGGAAAAGAGGCGCAAGCACTTTTCCAACCTCTACGACAATGCGCCGATGCCATTCATGCAACGTCTGACATGGTCGGGTATTGCCCTGCATGTGGGAAGGTTGCCCGGCTATCCGGCTTCGCACGGTTGCATTCGTCTTCCGAAAGCATTTGCACAGTCGCTTTACAGCATGACCGAGCGCGGCATGCATGTTGTCGTGACACGGGGCGAGGCGAACCCGCTTGGTGTGCATCACGCTGTATTGCCGCAGCCCTATGTGCCTGAAACCGAGGTCGCAAGCCTGACGGACGAGACCATTGCAGCCGATCCGGCTCTGCGTGGTGCCATTCAGGAAGCGCCCCTGCAGGCTAACCTGCCGGCAGTACAGCCGGAAAATCCTTATTTCGATCAGCCTCTTCGGATGATCATCACGCCGCAGAAAGCACCAAGCCGCATTCAGGTGCTGCAACAGCTGCTCAACCAGATGGGCTTCAATGCCGGTCCGGAAGACGGTGTCATGGGCCGCAAGACCCGTGCAGCAATCAGCCTGTACCAGGAAGGTGCCGAACTGCCGGTAACCGGTCAGCTGACCAATGCGCTTGAGTTCCGCATCCATGCCGATGCCGGATACGAAGAGCCGAAGAATGCAACGCTGCGGATCCGTCGCAAGTTCCGCGATGTCTATTCCGCCCCTGTCTCGATCAAGGATATCGACCAGGAAATCGGAACGCACGTTTTCACTGCCATGGATTTCAAGCCCGGTGACTCGTCGGTCGAGTGGATGGCGGTATCTGCCGAAGGTGAACGCGGTGGCGCGTCGATGGACGTTCTCGACCGGATCGAGATGTCCAAGAAGGTCGCGCTTGAAGTTTCCAGGATGCTGACCCCGGGTTCGTCCCTGACGGTCACGGACCGAAACTTCACCCGCAACACGGGTCTTGGCACCGACTTCGTGGTTATCACGCGCTAGGTTCGGATCTCCCAACGTTCCGGACGGAAACACAGCCCCCGCTTCGGCGGGGGCTTTTTTGTTTCGTTTCCGCTGGGGGGGAAGGCTTCCCATCGGCGAAGACGCTCCCGGACTGCCGAGGCAGGTCTTCACTGGCGGTTTATTATCCGGATAACGGCTCGTTTATCCGCAAACGTCACCAAACTGTCGCGTCCGTCACGTATCGGAAGGCAGTTTATTGGCGCAGGTGACTCGGGAGAAAGACATGGCGCAGAGCACGCTTACCGCATCGAAGAAACGTCTCAAGAATGCGGTTCACCGTTCCGAAGCCACCTCCAAGGACGGTTTTCTCGAGCGCCTGTTCACATTCGCTTTCAAGGGCCTTGTCTATCCGCAGATCTGGGAAGATCCGGATGTCGACATGAGGGCTCTTCGCCTGACGCCGGACTCCCGAATGATCACGATCGCGTCGGGCGGCTGCAACGTCATGTCCTACCTGACGGCAAATCCGGCCGAGATCACTGCGGTGGACCTCAACCGTGCACATGTGGCACTGGGCCGGCTGAAACTGGCCGCAGCCAAGCATCTGCCGAATTACGAGATCTTCTACAGGTTCTTCGGCGAAGCAGATGAAAAGGCCAATGTTGCCGCCTATCAGCGGTTCCTGAAAGACAAGCTCGATCCTGAAACGGTCGCCTACTGGGAAGGCCGTGACATGGCCAATTGGGGCCGCAAGAGGATCACGCTGTTCTCGCGCGACCTCTATCATCACGGTCTGCTGGGCTATTGCATCGGCGCGGGACACCTGGTCGCAAGGCTCTATGGCATCGATCCGAAGCACATGGTCAAGACCAGGTCGCTGGAAGAACAGCGCACCTTCTTCGATACCGCACTGGCACCTCTGTTCGACAAGCGTCTGGTGCGCTGGGCTACGTCCAAGAAGATGTCGCTCTACGGCCTCGGCATACCGCCGGCGCAGTATGACGCCCTGGTATCGGCCAGTGCCGAACGTGACATGTCTGCGGTTCTGCGTCAGCGGCTTGAGAAACTCGCTTGCGACTTCTCCATGCAGGACAACTATTTCGCCTGGCAGGCCTTCGGCCGTGGCTATGCTCCAAGCGGTCAGGACAGCACTGGGCCGGCCGGGCCGTTGCCGCCTTACCTAAAGCGCGAACATTTCGAGGAAATCCGTCAGCGTGCGGGCCGGGTCCGTGTGCTCAATCGCAATTTTACCGAACACCTTCAGTCGGTTCAGGACAATACGCTTGACGCCTATGTGCTGTTAGATGCGCAGGACTGGATGACAGATCATCAGCTCAATGCACTCTGGACCGAGATAACGCGGACCGCTCTTCCAGGTGCCCGGGTCATCTTCCGCACCGCTGCCGAACCGACACTTCTGCCGGGCCGCGTATCCGACCAGATCCTGAACCGCTGGACCTACGAGGAAGAGGAAAGCCTGGAGCTGGGCCGTCAGGACCGCTCCTCCATTTATGGTGGCTTCCATCTTTATGTGTTCAACGGCTAAGCTGGCCGTCCTGCGTACGGAAACATAGCGTCATGACCCAAGCCGTCGAAACAGCCCGGCTGATGGATGCCGTCTATCGCCATCAGCGCCATTTTTACGACCTGACCCGCAAGTTCTACCTGCTCGGGCGCGACAAGCTGATCCGAGAGCTTCAGCCGCCGCGAGACGGCGTCGTGCTGGAACTTGGCTGCGGCACCGGCCGGAACCTGATTGCGGCTGCGAAAGCCTATCCGGACGTTCGTTTCTACGGTCTCGACATTTCCAGGAACATGCTGGAAACCGCCCAGAAGAACATCGACAAGGCAGGCCTGACAGACCGGATTACGCTTGTGGAAGGCGATGCCGCAAACCCGGCGGTAACGGAAGGTTTTGGTGTTCCGGCTTTCGACCGCGTCTTTTATTCCTATACGCTGTCCATGATCCCGATCTGGCGCGAAGCATTGGCGGCAGGTGCCGCGCGGCTGGCGCCGGACGGGCGGATCCACGTGGTCGATTTCGGTCAGCAGGAACGCTTGCCTGGCTGGTTCAAGCGCGTCCTGTTTGCCTGGCTCAAATCCTTCCACGTATCTCCGCGAGCCGACCTGGAAGGCGAGTTGAAAGCCCTGGCTGCCAGCATCGGCGCCGTTGCCTCTTTCCATCGCCTTTACGCCGGCTACTCCGACTATGCGGTGATCTCGAAATCGCGGTAACCGAGGCACGCGAAAACACGTCGGATCGCTACAGAACCGGCGTCGAAGTTACGGACACCCCTGTTCGGCCCAAAGCCGCAACGCATTCTTGAAAGTGCCGCCGTAGGGGTGCTGTTTCTCGATGGTTCTGGACTTGTCTGCGACATAGGTCTTGGCCTGGTCGCACAGGTTCGCTTGCTCCCATTGATGACAGGCGGCACAAGTCTTGTCCTTCCAGACCGCTTCCGGCAGGCCCTCGATCGGCGGGAATTTCGGCGATCCGGTGATCAGCTCCGAAATGCTTCGGGTGGCGATATCCGGCTCTCCCATGGCAAGGGGGGCGTTGAATGCTATGACGGCTGACGGTTCCCCCGGATCGGCGGCAGGTGAGCCTTGCTCGGCGATGGCCGGCGCGTCTTCCTGCTGCGGCTGACTGGCGACCGGGTCCGTGCTCTGCTCCTTGTTGACGATCGTTTGCAGCTCCAGGCGTGCGAGTTCGGCAAAGGCACCGTTCGGATATGCGTCCAGATAGGTTTGATAGGCGCTTGCGGTGCCCTCCCGGCGCGCTGTTTCGATCATGTCACGCTCGCTTGTCTGGGGCGTGGCAGGTTCGGATTCCTGTTGTGGGGCAGGTGTCGCCTGCGCGGTGGGCTGCGTTTCCTTCTCCATCAGAGCCGTCAGGAGTTCCCTGGCTTCTGCGGAGTATCGGCTGTCCGGGTGCGCGCGCAGGAACAGGAGGACCTGCAAGGGGTCCTTGCTGAGTTTCACCGTGTCCCAGATCTGGCGCAGCTCGACTTCCTCGGCAGAGGGAGCCTTGGCCGGGACAAACTGAAAATCAACGGTGAGAGAGGATGTATCCCACGGGGTCTGCTGGTTGCCGGTCTCCTTCAGAACATCGACCCGCACCGCCTTGAAAAGGGTTTCGACGGGCATGCCGGGTGTCGGCATGTGCCGGGCCAGCGCTTCGGTGAAGGGGCTGTTGCCGCCGATACCATCGAGCGCGATGTCGCCCGGTGCGGTGGAATAGGAGAGGAAGGTGCCTCTGGGGGCCTTCATTTCTGCCAGACCGTTGTCGCTGAGGTCCGGGATGGAAACGAACGGATTGTTTCGGCAGGCATCCAGAATGACGATGTTGGTCCGGTTCCGTGCCGAGAACATCTGCCGCAGAACGGCCTGCGCAGGGACACCGACCAGGCTGAGGTCGGCAGCGTCCTGAAGTTCGATATCGACCGGAAGGAGAAAGTTTGCACCGAACGATTGCACGCCGTGGCCGGCATAATAGAACAGCCCGGTTGCGTCCTCGCCTGCGGCCCGCAACTTGCTGCCGAACTGCGAAATCGCCGTGATCATCTCGTTCTGGCTGGAGTCGGTGACGAGGGTTACCTCGAAGCCGACCTTGCGCAGCGCGTCGGCCATCAGGCTTGCGTCGTTTACCGGATTGTCCAGCGGCGTCACGGTCGTGTAGGCGCCATTGCCGACAACCAGAGCCAGCCGCGGTTCCGCGTGAGCCCTCTCAGACATCGCGCCGATGGTCACTGTCAGTGCCAGGAGGATTGCGATTGCAAAGCGGTTCATGTTGGACCTATTCGACAACGACAAACTCTATCCGCCGGTTGCGTTGCTTTCCTTCCGCGGAGGTGTTCGGAGCGACGGGACGGCTTTCGCCATACCCGACACTCCTGATCCTGCTGTCGGGAACGTTCTTGGAGACAAGATACTGCTTGACCGCGCCCGCCCGGCGTTCGGACAGAGCCAGGTTTGATGTATCGCTGCCATCACTGTCGGTATGTCCTCCGACTTCAATGGTCAGCTCCGGGCATCTCATGATGATGTCAACGAGGCTGTTCAGGAGTGGCTGGCTTCGCGGATCAAGCTGCGAACTGCCGCTTGGAAAGTAAATGTTGTCCGTGCGGGACAGGATCTCGAACCGGCCGGTGCAAGCCTCGTTATCCAGGTTGCCTTCCGGTTCAAGCGCGGTGCTTGCAGCTGGCTGAGAAGCGGCCGCCTGCTGGGTCTGGTCGTCGGCATCGTCCTCGTCCGTTTCGCCCGATTTGCGGGCGAAGACGAAATCGAAGGAGACCGTTGCCGATGGCACGATGACGACGCCGGCGGCTTCCTCGAGCTTCTTGATACCGCCACCGAGGGCGAAGTCGGAAGCTGCGACAGACACCGGCGCGGTGCTCGAAACGGCAACCAGGTCTTCGCTCAGATAGGTCACCGTAACATTGGCCTCGAACGGTTTTGAGACGCCGTGAAGGTCGAGATTGAAGGCAAGCGGGATCGTCTTGCGTTTGACGGTCGGAAGATCAGCCAGGGCTGACGCATCAATTTTCGTCGAGATGACGGCTTCAGGGAACTCGAACGTTTCGAAGAAGAGAAACCGCATGCGCACGTTTCTAAGGTCGATTTTCGTATCGATCGAGTCAAGAAAGACGCGGACCCTGGCATTGCCGGCATCGTCAATGCCGCCTTCAAATTCCGCGAAAGAACTGGATTCCACAATGGTCAGGTTCTTGACCGACTGGAACCGCAGGGAAGATGCATCCCGTTGCAGGGTCCAGCCGCCTTCAAAGAATTCTTCCGATGCATTGGCAGGCGACTGAATAAGGACCACTGTCACCAGCGCAAGGAAGAGCATTTTCCAGGCGAACCGCACACCATTCATCTTCCTACCCCTTCAACCCGGACGGCGTTGATCGCCAATTTTCGTAGCGTCCTGAAAGTTTTACAACGTCAGCGGGGGAATGCAACGGGCCGCTGCCGGGTTTCCCGTATTGGTCGCTCGGGTTGGTAAAGAAGCCGGCAGGCCAATGCTCCGCGATATGTGTCAGCGATAGGTCCGCTCCTCTATCGGCGTCAGCCTTATCTTTTCCAGCAGCATGTCCAGAAGAGCCTGTTCGGCGCGGTTGAGTTTCGCCTTCGGGTTCCAGACCACATGAACGTCGATCTCCGGCAGCGCGTCATAGGGTGGGAGTTGCCACAAAAGACCCTCTCGAATATCCCGCTTGGCAACGTGGACAGGCAAGGGGCCGATGCCCAGTCCGGCAATGATCATGCGCCGGACTTCTTCCAGGTTGGCCGATGTGCCGACGATCCGGTCTTCAAGATCCGCTTCCGCCCGCATCAGCGTTACCGGACGAAGGGCGTCTTCCAGCCGGTCGGTCACGAAGCTGACGGCGGACTGACCGGCAAGATCGGCCTTTGTCAGGTTGGTCTTGCCGTAAAGCGGGTGAGGCGGACCGCAGAAGAGGCCGAAAAACTCCCGGAAAAGGCGCAGATACTCAAGCTTTGGATTGCGTTCGCGCACCAGGCAGACGGCGAGCGAAGCCCGGCGGGACGTGACGGCTTCCAGTGCGTCCTTGCTGGCCGAAACATTGATGGTGAGTGTTGCGGCCGGGTGCCGTTCGTGAAACTCGCGCAGGGTGTCGTCATAGAGCGGCGAAACCACGTGACTGGCCATGGCGATTTCAACGTGGCCGCGGATCTCGTCGGTGACGTCACGCATCAGGGTCCCGAGCCTCAGGATGGAACCCTGGATCTCGATGGCTTCCTTCAACAGCAATTCGCCGGCTTCCGTCAGCTCGAACTGACCCGGCTTGCGATTGATGAGCTTGCGTCCCAACCGGTCCTCCAGCCGCTTCAGTGCGCTGGAAACGGTGGGCTGCTTGAGGCGCAGTCTGTCAGCCGCCCGCGTCACACTTCCGGACTGAGCCAGGACGATGAAGGTTCTCAGCAGGTTCCAGTCCAGTTCGCGGGCAAGCCGTTCCGCCTGGATCGGGCGTAATCCATCAGCCATTGATCAGATCTATAGTTATAATTTTCATTATCTATTTGATCAATGAACACCTGCCTGCGACGCTGAAGTCAAGCAATTTTGACTGGCATCTGGCAGGGTTTGAGCGCATGAGCGTCGAGGCGCGGGAAAAACGACAGCCATGGATACTCCTTTCCCCTGCGCTCACAGCAGTGGGACTGCTGCTTTTCGTGCCGCTCGTTTTTATTGTCGTCTATTCGTTCTGGCTGCGCACGGCCACAGGCGCTGACCAGGCGGGCTTTTACCTGGACAACTGGAACGAGGCGCTGACCGATCCCTTCTATCGGGACATCCTGCTCGGTACGTTGCGGATTGCCGCCATCACCACATTTGCCTGTGCCGTCATGGGCTATCCGGCGGCTTATTTCATTGCCCGTTCACGTGGCAACAAGGCGTTACTGCTGCTGTTGCTGATGCTGCCGTTCTGGATCAGTTACATCATCCGGACCATGTCCTGGATCAACATCCTGGGTGTATCCGGTGCGGTCAACTGGGCTCTGCTCAACCTCGGCATTGTCTCCGAACCGGTCCAGATGCTCTACAACGAGCCGACCGTGATCCTCGGCCTTGTGCATTTCCTGCTGCCCTTCATGGTGTTGAACGTCTATGTGGCGCTGGAAGGGATCGATGTTTCGCTGGAGGACGCGGCCTGTTCCCTCGGCTCCACCCGCTGGCAGGCATTCCGGGAAGTCACCTTGCCGCTGTCCCTGCCGGGGCTCGCCGCGGGAGGTCTGCTCTGTTTCGTGCTGAGTGCGGGCACCTACATCACACCGCTGGTTCTGGGTGGTCCGACGGACGCCATGTTCGCCAACCTCGTTTTCGAGGCGATCATCACACAGCTCAACTGGCCGCTCGGCTCTGCGCTCTCGCTCATGCTGCTCGCCGTCCTCGGCGCCCTGGTGCTGATCTACAACCACTATCTCGGCATGGGCCAACTGATGAAGGGGCTTGGCTGATGGGGTGGCAACTGATCCGGGCCTATACGCTGCTGGTCTATCTGTTCATGTTCCTGCCGGTCGCGGTGGTGGTTCTGCTCAGCTTCAACGCCAGCCAGTTCGGCAGCTTTCCGATGACCGGCTTCTCGTTCCGCTGGTTCGTCGAACTGGCCGGAAACGACGCCATCCTGCGGGCGTTCCAGACCTCGATTGTCCTTGGTGCCCTGACCGCGCTGATTTCCACGACACTTGGCGTTCTGGCAAGTCTTGCCCTGGTGCGCTACGAGGTGCCCGGCCGCAACCTGATCTCCACCCTCCTGATCGCGCCGATCCTGGTGCCGGAGGTGGTGCTGGCGGTCGCCTTGTTGCTGTTCCTGAATTTCCTGTCGATCAACAAGAGCTTCTTCCTGCTCCTGATGGGGCACGTCATCTTCACGCTGCCCTTCGTCATCCTGGTGGTGCAGGCCCGCCTTGTTGGCATCCGCCGCGATTACGAGGAAGCCGCCCTCAGCCTTGGCGCAAGTCCCGTGCAGGCCTTTTTCCAGATCACGCTGCCGCTGCTGGCCCCGGCGGTCTTCGCGGGTATGCTCTTCGCCTTCACCATCAGTTTCGACGATATCACCGGCACCTTGTTCTGGAAGCCGGGCGGTGTCGAAACCGTGCCCACCCAGATCTTTGCCATGCTGCGCAATTCCATCTCCCCGGAGATCAACGCGCTCGGCACCGTGATGATTTTCCTGACCGTCGGCCTGCCGCTTCTCGGGCTGGCAATCGCCCGGCGGATGGCCATGCAGCGCGGCGGTTAGAACCGCGCGATCAAAGCAAGAAACCGACACAAGAACCAGAGTGGAAAACAAGATGGACAATACCAAACGCTATGAGCGTCTGCGCGAACGCTATCTCAACGGTGATCTCGACCGTCGCAAGTTTCTCGGTCTGATCGGGGCAGCCGGTCTGGCCTACGGTGTGCAGACACCCTTTGCCCGCCATGCCATGGCCGCGACGGAAGAAGTCCGCTTCGATGGTTGGGGCGGGGTCGTCTCGGAAGCCTTCCGCAAATATGCCTTCGATCCCTACACCGAAAAGACCGGCATCAAGGTTGTCGACGGAACGTTCGGCGGCGGTGATGAATATCTGTCGCGCGTCAAGGCCAGCCAGGAAGGCGAATACAATATCGCGCACCTGTCAGGCGTCTTCGACTACGCACGCTATGTCAATCTCGGGCTGAACTCGACGCTCAACGAGGACAACATCCCGAACCTGAAATACGTGATCCCGAAACTCACCGACGTCTTCCGCGGTGTCACCGACGGCAAGCTGTCCTGCGTGCCCTATGACTACGGCACCACAGGCATTGCCTATAACCGGAAATACATCTCCGACGACGAAGCCAAGGAAAAGGGTGCAAAGCTCCTGATCGACGAAGCCTACAAGGGCAAGATCGGCGGCTGGTCCGACTGGCGCACCCGCATCTGGTACGCATCGCTGCAGACCGACCAGGATCCGAACAACGCAACGGATATGGATGCGGTCTGGCAGGCTGTGCGCACCAACCGCGATCTGCTGTTGAAATACTGGCAGTCCGGCGCGGAACTGATGAGCCTTCTGGCCGAAGAGGAAATCTACGTTACCGAGGGCTGGTCCGGCCGGATCTACGCCCTTCAGGAGCAAGGCCATGACATCGGCTATATCGATCCGCCCAACGGTTTCGGCTGGCAGGAATGCCTGTTCGTGATCAAGGGCTCGCCCATGGAAGCTTGCGAGGAACTTCTGAACTTCATGCTGGCGCCCGAAACCTCGATCGCGGTCGCCGAAGGCCAGAACTACCCGCCGGCGCTTGACCCGACAAAGGTTGATCTCGGCAAGAAGATCCCGACCCTTCCGGCGTTCGATCCGACCGGCACGCTTGACGGTCTGACCTTCGCCAATCCGGAATACTGGAACAGCCACGAACAGGATTGGTCCAAGATGTTCGGACGGATCCAGAAGGGGTACTGAGCCCGGTACGGCCCCATCACTGACCCAGCACCTTCCGGCAGTTGCTGCCGGAAGGTCGTCTTCTCCCCAGGACCTGGAGAATTTGCGTGAGCGCGGTTTCCCTTAACAATATCGTCAAGAAGTTCGGTGGCTTTACCGCCGTTCACCGGATGAGCATGGACATCCCGGACGGAAGCTTCGTAACGCTGCTCGGCCCTTCCGGATGTGGCAAGACGACCACCCTCAGGATGATCGCCGGTCTCATCGATCCTTCCGAAGGCGACATCACCATCAAGGGTCAACGCATCAACGATGTGCCGATCCACAGGCGAAACCTTGGTCTCGTCTTCCAGAACTACGCGCTCTTTCCGCACAAGACGATTGCCGAAAATGTGGCTTTCGGCCTGAAATACCGCGATATCCCGAAGGCGGATGCCGAAAAGAAAGTGCGCGATGCGCTGGAACTGGTTCAGCTGCCCCATGTCAGCGACCGTTATCCCAAGCAGCTTTCCGGTGGTCAGCAGCAGCGTATCGCGCTGGCGCGGGCCATCGTCATAGAGCCGGACGTGCTGCTTCTGGACGAACCGCTGTCCGCGCTCGACGCCAACCTGCGCGAGGACATGCGTGTTGAGCTGAAACGCATCCAGCATCAGATCGGCATCACCACCGTTTTCGTTACCCATGACCAGTCCGAAGCGCTCGCCATGTCCGACCGGATCGTGGTGATGTCCAACGGACGGGTGGAGCAGATCGGCACGCCGCAGGAGGTTTACAACACGCCTGCAAGCGAGTTCGTTTCGCGCTTCCTGGGCATCTCCAACATTCTGCCAGCGACGTGCCAGGCCGTGAACGGGCAGGAGCTGTCCCTTGAACTGCCTTACTTCGGCAAGATCAATGTGCCGAGGGAAAAGGCCCCCAATCTTTCGCAGGCCGGTCCTGCACAGCTTGTTATCCGGGCTGAAAAACTTCTGCTGGCGGAAAAATCCGCTCCGGCGGATGATCGCATCGCGCTCGACGGCAAGGTCGAGGCGGTGGACTACCAGGGTCAGGCGGCACGGTATTTCGTGCGTGTCGGCGACCAGCAACTTCAGGTGATCAACATGATCGATCAGCACCCTTTCGAGGAAGGCTCGGACGTCTCCGTTCGCTTCCGTCCGCGCGATTGCGCAGCCCTGCCTGGAGCTGCTTCATGAGCCGTCCGCAAACCTCTCATCTGTTCTATCAGTCTCGTCAGCGCCGGCCTGTTCTGGACCAGGCGCGCGGCGTCTACATGTGGGACGTCGACGGCAAGCGCTATCTCGACGGTTCGTCCGGGGCGATGGTCTGCAACATCGGCCATTCCAACCCGCGCGTGCTGGAGGCAATGCGCAAGCAGATGGACAAGTCCACCTTCGGTTACCGCCTCCATTTCGAGACAGAGCCTGCGGAACTGCTTGCCGCCAGGACCGCCGCACTGGCGCCCGAGGGGCTGGAAAAGGTCTTCTTCGTTTCCGGTGGGTCGGAAGCGGTGGAGAGCGCCATCAAGCTGGCCCGCCAGAACGCCATCGCGATCGGCCAGGCGCAGCGTTACAAGATCATCTCGCGCGAACCGAGCTATCACGGCTGCACGCTCGGCGCTCTGGCCCTGACAGGCTATGCACCCCTTACTGCGCCGTTCGACCCCATGATGCGGCCGATGCCGAAGATCCCGGCACCGCGCGCCTATCTCGACGGGCTGGATCCGGACGACGAGGCAACGGGCAGACACTACGCCGACATGCTGGAGGCAAAGATCCTGTCCGAAGGCCCGGAAACGATCCTGGCCTTTATTGTCGAGCCGATCGGTGGCGCCTCCACCGGCGCGCTCGTGCCGCCGAAGGGGTACATGCAACGCATTCGCGAGATCTGTACGCGCTACGGCGTCCTGCTGATCCATGACGAGGTCATGACCGGTGGCGGGAGGACCGGAAAGTTCTTCGCCGGTGAACACTGGAATGTCGATCCGGATATTCTGGTGATCTCCAAAGGCTTTGCTGCTGGTTATGCGCCTCTGGGCGCCATGATTGCGCATAAGGACATCGTCACCAACGTGCTCGACAATGGCGGTTTCCTGCATGGTTTCACATATGCCGGCAATCCGCTTGCCTGCTCTGCCGGTCTGGCGGTGCTGGAGGAGATCGAGCGGGAAAACCTGTGCCAGAACGCGGCCGAGACAGGGGCGCTCCTGAAGAGCGAACTGAAGAAGCTGATGGACCGCTATTCGATCATTGGCGACGTGCGCGGCGAAGGGTTGTTGCTGGCCTTCGAACTGGTCGAGGACCGTGCAAGCCTGAGACCGCTCGCAAAGGAACTGAACGCCTTCAACGAACTGGTCGATATTGCTTATGAGAACGGCCTTATCATCTATTCCCGCCGGACGCGGGGCGGCTACAGCGGCGACCACTTCCTGATTGCGCCCCCCATGATCTCGACACCGGATCATGTAGCCGAGATCATCGAAGGTCTCGACCTTTCTCTCCGCCAGTTTCTCGACAGGATTTCGCAGCAACAGGCCAGAGCCAGCTGACATTCAAGACATGACAGACAAGATCATCATCACCTGTGCCGTCACGGGCTCCATTCATACACCCACCATGTCGCCTCACTTGCCGGTGACGCCTGCCGAGATTGCAGGCCAGGCAATAGGTGCTGCCGAGGCGGGCGCCGCAATCCTGCATCTTCATGCCCGAAATCCGGAAACCGGCCAGCCGTCGGCGCGGGAGGCCGACTTCATGGCCTTCCTTCCGGAGATCAAGGCGGGCTGCGGCGCGGTGCTCAACCTGTCCACCGGTGGCAGCGCCATCATGAGCCTGGAAGACAGGCTTGCCGGTCCGCTGAAGGCAGAGCCGGAAATGTGCTCGCTCAACATGGGCACAATGAACTTTGCGCTCTATCCGCTGGCCGACCGTTACGACGCGTGGGTGCATGACTGGGAGCAGCCTTTCCTGCGCGGAACGGATGATCTCGTCTTCAAGAACACACCGCGGGATATCGAATTCGTGCTGACACAGATGGGCCAGCAGCGCGGTGCGCGTTTCGAGTTCGAATGCTACGACGTCGGGCATCTTTACATGCTGCGCCACTTCGCCGACCGAGGTCTCGTCAAGCCGCCGTACTTCATCCAGTTCGTCTTCGGCGTTCTGGGCGGTATCGGTGCGGACCCGGAAAACCTGCAGCACATGAAGCGGATGGCGGACAAGCTTTTCGGCGACGACTATATCTTCTCCGTTCTTGCGGCAGGCCGACAGCAGATCCCTTTCGCCACCATTGCTGCCAGCATGGGCGGGCACGTCCGTGTCGGGCTGGAGGACAATCTCTACATCGCCAAGGGTGAGCTGGCCCGCTCCAACGCGGAGCAGGTCACCAAGATCCGCAAGATTGTCGAGGAACTCGGGCGAACGGTCGCAACACCGGAAGAAGCCCGGCAGATGCTGGGCCTCAAAGGGGCCGGCGAGACGGCCTTCTGATCATGAGCAACATAACGATCAGGCGGGCGGAGCGGGCTGATGCCGAAAGGCTTCACGCAGCGCTGCTCCAGCTTTCGGCCGATATGGGCGACACTCATGTCGCCAGTCTTGATGATGTGATCCGTCACGGTTTCTCGGAAACTCCCGCCTTCTTCGCGCTGCTAGCGATCCGTCCGTCTGACGACCGAACGCTCGGCGTGTTGCAGGCCTCGCCTGTCTTTTCGACGACGCGTGGCGGCACGGGTCTCTATGTTTCCGATCTTTGGGTCGACGGAGAAGCGCGCGGAGAAGGGCTGGGCCAGCGCCTGCTTGCCGCCAGTCTGGATCTTGCGCCTGATAGCTGGACGCCGATCTTTCTTAAGCTCGCCGTTTATCACGACAATCCGGATGCACGCCGTTTCTATGAACGGCTCGGTTTTGCGCCTCGGGAAGGCGAAACCGTCTTCGATCTGCGCGCACCGGCACTCGACAAATTGAGGGACCGCTCATGAAAGCCATTTTTGACGACCGCCAATGGGTGCACGATCCCAAGCATTTCATGGCGAACGGCACCAGGCTGGCCAATCCGGAACAGCCAAAGCGCATCGAGGTCCTGACCGAAGGTGCCAAGGCGGCAGGGTGCCGCTTCGAAGCGCCGGAAGATCATGGACTCGGCCCGATTGCGGCTCTCCACTCTGCGGAATACCTCGTTTTTCTTCAGACCATCCATGAACGCTGGAGCCGGATCGAGGGCGCATCCGACGAGGTCATCCCGAACATTCATCCGGACCGGCGCACGTCAAGTTATCCGTGCTCCGCAGTCGGTCAGGCCGGGTTCCATCAGGCCGATACCAGTTGTCCCATCGCAGCCGGGACCTGGGAAGCGGCCTATTGGTCTGCCCAAAGTGCGGTCCACGGCGCGGACTTGATGGCGACCGGGGAACAGGCCGCCTATGTGCTGTCGCGCCCTCCCGGTCACCATGCATTCGCGGATCTGGCGGGCGGCTTCTGTTTTCTCAACAACTCCGGCATTGCGGCCGAAAGGCTTCTGAAGGCAGGCAAGCGTCCGGCGATCCTCGACATCGACGTCCACCACGGCAATGGCACGCAAGGTATCTTCTATGAGCGCGGTGACGTTCTCACCGTTTCGCTGCATGCCGATCCGGTGCGGTTCTATCCGTTCTTCTGGGGCCACGGCCATGAGCGCGGCGAGGGCGCGGGACGGGGCTGTAATCTCAACCTGCCCCTGGCACGCGGCACCGGGGATGACGAGTACCTGAAAACCCTGGAAACGGCCTTCGACCACATTCGGGCCTTCGGTACCGATATTCTGGTTGTTGCCCTGGGGCTCGATGCTTATGAAAAAGATCCTCTCAAGGGACTCGCCATCACCACACCCGGGTTCGGACGGATTGGTGCCGCCATCGCGAAGCTCGGCCTGCCGGTGCTGTTCGTGCAGGAAGGCGGTTACCTGTCGGAAGAACTCGGCCAGAACCTCACCAGTTTCCTGAAAGGGTTCCAGAACGCATGATCGAGACATCGGATTTTCTGATCATCGGCGGCGGCATTGCCGGCACCGGGGCTGCGGCACGGCTTGCGCCGGACGCAAAGGTCACCGTGCTGGAAATGGAAGATGCGCTTGGCCGGCACGCGACCGGTCGCTCCGCCGCCATCTTCATCCGCAACTACGGTAATGCCACGTTGCGGGCCTTGAATGCAGCTTCGGAGCCGGTTCTGAAGAACCCGGAAGGGATATCGGAGGAAAGCCTGCTGTCACCCCGTGGTGAAATGCTGATTGCGACCGAGGACGAACTGGACGCGTTCAAGGCCTATCTGGACGGTGCCGACGGTATGGAAGTCCTGACGGCGGAAGAAGCTGTCGCCCTGTTTCCACTGCTTCGCAAGGAAACGATTGCCGCTGCTGCCATCGAGCGGGACGCACAGGATATCGACGTCGACAGATTGTTGCAGGGCTTTGCCCGGCTTGCACGAAAGGCCGGGGCGCGGTTCGTCACGGAAGCGCCTGCGCAGCGCATTCTCAGAAGCGGCGGGCAGTGGCGTGTCGAGACGCCCAAGGGGGCCTTCGAAGCGCCGGTTCTCGTCAATGCAGCCGGGGCCTGGGCGGATCAGATCGCGGGTCTCGCAGGCGTTCGCAAGGTCGGCCTGGTGCCCATGCGCCGCTCGGCGGCCATCGTGCCGCCGCCGGATGGTATAGATGTCACGAAATGGCCGCTCGTCGCCAGCGCATCGGAGCAATGGTATGCCAAGCCGGATGCCGGCAAGTTCATGGTTTCGCCTGCCGATGAAGACCCGGTGGAGCCGCACGATGCCTGGGCAGATGACATGGTTCTGGCTGAAGGTCTGCACCGGTTCGAGCAGGCCGTGACGATGCCCGTCACGCGCGTCGAGCGCAATTGGGCAGGCCTGCGCAGCTTCGTTTCAGACCGCACACCTGTGGTTGGATTTGCACCGGATGCGGAAGGGTTTTTCTGGCTTGCCGGTCAGGGCGGCTACGGCGTACAAACGGCCCCAGCGCTCTCCCGGCTCGTTGCGGATCTCTGTCTCAAGCGTCCGAGCGAACTGCCCGAGAAGGTAGTGGCTGCTCTCGATCCCGCCCGCTTGTTCTGAGCGGGCGTCTCTTTCAAGACAAGAAGGAATTCAATCATGTCCGACATCAAACGGCTGGAAGTTGGCCCGCGCATGAGCCAGGCTGTTATCCATGGCGGTCTCGTCTATCTTGCCGGTCAGGTCGGCAACCCGGGCGACACCGTTACCAACCAGACCCAGACGATCCTGGAGCGCATCGATGCCCTTCTGGAGCAGGCTGGCAGCAACAAGAGCCGCATTCTCCAGACCACTATCTGGATGGACGACATGAAGGACTTTGCCGAGATGAACAAGGTCTGGGACGCCTGGGTCGATCCGGCAAACCCGCCGGCACGCGCTACCGGCGAAGCCAAACTGGCAGCCCCGGAATACAAGGTCGAGATCATCGTCATCGCGGCACTCGCTTAAAGCGAGGTTGGCCGGTTCGAAGTCAGGGACTCCGGTTTCACCCACCGGCGTCATCCCGGCCAAGCGCAGCGCGAGCCGAGATCGGGGAGCCAAGGAGCTATCTTTTGAGGCCGCTCAAACGAGAGGCCCCGGCTCACCGGTCCCGGATCTCCGCTTCGCTGCGTCCGGGATGACGAGCCGAGGGGTTCTGTTCAAAAGAAGCCGCCGCTCAATTGCGCTGACGTCATACTTCGAGATTGCTGGCAGCCTCGGCAACAAGCGAGCGCGCACGATTTGCGTCGGCGATCTCATGCGCCAGCAGCAAGGCGAGCTTGGCGAGGTAAAGCTCTCGTTGAGCGGATCCGATGGCATCGAGCTGTTCGGCCAAGGCCTCGTAAACGGTTTCCAGATCGGCGGGCGTCATGCTTTTCCTCCAGCTACTGCAAGCTCGAGAGCTTGGCGGATCGCCTCTGGTGAAGCGGTTTGCCAGCGCGCTGCAATGTGCATGTCGGGCCGGACAAGATAGGCACTGCCGGCCGAAGCCGCGAGCACTTCAGCTGCTTCCGAGCCCGGCTGCAGCACGACCCGGGTAAAATCCACGTCGGCGAGACGATCCGCCACCTCTTTACTGAAGGCGATCAGCGAGAACCCGTCACCGAGCAAGTCGGACAGGAACCCGTCACCAACGCGCGCGTTCGGCAAGACGGCGCCGGGTTTTGGGCCACCTTCGAAGTTTTCGTCGTCCGGGGTAACAACCGGACTGTCGGCATAAGTATAGGGTGTCATCTGGCGCGGGTTGGCGAGCTCTCCCGCAAAGGAGTGGCTGAGCGAAAGATTGAGAGCTGCGTCGCGCATCAATTGCCAGCCTGCCGTCGGAGGTGTCATGAAACGGGCAGACTTGGAGGCGTTCCGAAACACATCCAGCGTCGCTCCACGCCGCTCGGGCGTGTAGCTGTCGAGGAGATCCGGACCGGACTTGCCGTTCAGCACCCAGGCGAGTTTCCAGGCAATGTTGTGGGCGTCGGCGAGACCGTTGTTGAGGCCACGTACGCCAAAGATAGGCACGATGTGCGCGCTGTCGCCGATGAAAAACACCCGGCCGTCGCGGTAGTCATCCAGCGCCAGGGTGTTGGCCGAATAGATGCTCCACCATTCCAGGTCCCAGTCTCCGTCATAACCGATTTCCGTCAGAACGGCGGCCACTGAGGCACGCACGGTGTCCTCGCGGATGGCTTCGGCTTCGTCCTCGCCATCGCGAAGCTGATAGTCGATGCGCCAGATGTTGTCGGGCTGCTTGTGAACAAGGATCGTTCCGCCCCGGCGACAATCCGGATCGAACAGGGCGCGTCGGATCGTCGGGTAATCATGCTCCATCTGGACGTCGGCAATCACGTAGCGGCCTTCAAAATTCTCGCCCTTGAGCCGCAGACCGCGCAAGCTCCGGACGGTGCTGCGAGCACCATCCGCCGCCAGCAACCAGTCACAGGTCATCTGGTAAGTGCCATGCGGATCCTCGATTGCCAGTCGCACACCCTGCTCAAGATCGTCCAGACCGCAGACCCGGCTTTGCCATCTCGTTTCGATCAGCGGCTCCCGCTGGATAGCATCCCACAGGTACTGCTCGATATATTGCTGTTCGAGGTTGTACATCGGCCGGTATTTCTCGCGCGGACTGTCCGGCATTTCAAATTCGAGGATCTGCCTGCCGCGATAGAAGCTGCGGCCTGTGGTCCAGCCGAGTGATTTTTCCAGAAAGGGCTTGACTGCGCCAAGCCGGTCGAGAATGTGGTAGCTCTGCCGGGCGATACAGATCGCGCGGCTGCCGTCGTTGAAGGTGGACTTCGCATCCAACAGGACGCAAGCAATACCTTCGCGGGCAAGTGCCAGCGCGGCAGTCATGCCGACGGGCCCCGCTCCGGCAATGGCAACACGTGCAGGCCGGGTCAGATGCGCACGGTCCGTCGGCGCTTCGAAATGCGGATAGGTGAAATAGAGCGAGTCCGTTTCGGCACGTCCGGCTGGCCTCATTTGAGGATCCTCCCTGATTGTTGGCGGAAGATTAGGAGCCTTGCCGTCTCGCGTCTGTCCCCTTTCGGGGAGGACATGCTATCAGCATTTCATGAGCACTCCGGACGGACACACCACTGCCTGTCACATTGAAGCCTGCCTCGCGGATCTGGGCACGGATCGGTTTGCCCAGACCTTTGTCTCGTTTGTCGAAACGCTCGGTGTCGACCAGATCATGGTTTTTGCAATCGAGAACACGCAGGCTCGCTGTCTGCTGTCGTGGCACTTCAGCCGCTCCGTCATGGCCGGAAAACTTGCCGAGACCTATCTCAACGGCTGGTTTCTCAAGGATCCTCTGTTGCCCGATCTGGTGGCGTCACCGCCTCAGTCCGTGACCTTGAGCCGGCTCGCCGAGATCGAGGGCCGGATGAGCGCAGACTATCGGAAGCTCTTTTTCGAAAATCCCGGCATGCTGGCAAAGACGACATTGCTTGCGGTCGGAGAAAAACTGCGCCTTTTCGTCAGCCTCTATCAAAGCGATCCTGCCGCTCCCCTGTGTGATCCGGATCTTGCACGCCTTGCAGGCCGTCTGGCTCTGCTCCATTTCGAAAAGGCATCGGACACGGATCTGCCACCGCCTTTGGCGGCGCTCAGCGAGCGGGAGCGTTCGGTGTGTCTGGGCATCCTGTCAGGTCGCAAGGCGGAGGCGATTGCAGCAGATCTCGACGTCGCTCCCTCGACAGTCATCACATACCGTAAACGCGCCTACGCAAAGCTTGGCATTGCCTCCAGAGCCGGCCTTTTCGCAATCTGCGGGAAGTAGCTCCATCTTGCCAGGGCAAGCCGCGTCAGACACCTGCAACTCGTTGACAGGCACCAAGGGCGCTCCTAATGATGCTCTCATGTGCGAAGAAGATACTCATATCGTGTCCCGGTTCGCTTGCATCCCAATAGGCGGGATGCAGGCTGATTGTGTACGCTGAGTTTCAAGCGTTTCGCGCACCTGCACCCCCGCCGGATCGGGCGGGGCTTTGCCTGTTGCGGTGCGCGCCGTCCATCGGCACTCTGATGGAGAAATAAATGGCACAAAACATCTATGACGAACCGGCCTTTTTTGAAGGCTACAGCCAGCTGCCCAGGTCGCAGTTCGGCCTTGACGGGGCTCCCGAATGGCCCGCAATCCGGGCACTGTTGCCGGAAGCAAATGGGCTGCACGTTGCAGATCTCGGCTGCGGTTTCGGCTGGTTTGCCCGCTGGGTCCGGAGCGCTGGTGCTGCGCATGTACTCGGTTTCGACCTGTCTGAAAAAATGCTTGCCCGTGCGCGGGACGAAACCGAAGACGATGCGATCGTTTACCGGACTGCTGACCTGGAAACCCTGAAGCTGCCTCAGGCAGCCTTCGACCTGGTCTACAGCTCGCTCGCCTTTCACTATATAGAGGACTTCAACCGCCTGGCCGGAGAGATCTTCAGATCACTCAAGGTAGGAGGCAGTTTCGTCTTCAGCATCGAACACCCGATCTTCATGGCACCAGTAGAACCTGGATGGATCGAACTGAACGGCCGGAAGTCTTGGCCGGTCAACCAGTATCTTCGCGAAGGAGCACGGGAAACCAGTTGGCTGGCCGATGGCGTCGTCAAATACCACCGTACCATCGGCACCACGCTCAACACGCTGATCGCGGCAGGTTTCACGGTTGATCATGTACTGGAATGGTTCCCCGGCGAAGAGCAAATCGAAGCCATGCCATCGTTGGCGGAAGAGATGGAGCGCCCGATGATCCTGATCGTCAAGGCACGCGTTTGAGTCCGGAGCGCGGGCGGTTCAGGAACGACCGCCCGCGCTTCCAGCGCTCAAGGCGCTCATCTGCCTTGCCGTTTCCTGGTCTGCGGGAAAGAAGGCCTCGATGGCGATTTCGGACAAGGTGACATCCACGGCCGTGCCGAACACCGTCGTGGTGCTCAGGAAGCTCAAGGTTCCGTTGGGGCCTTGCAGATAAAGCGGAACGGCGATGCGTCCCTTCTGTGACGGTACCTCGGTCCGTGATTTGCGCGACCGCTCCGGAGCCATTTCGGCGAGTTCCTCCCTGAGCGCGGCAAGCTTCGGGTCGGCGGACTGATCTACCTCATGTGCGAGGCGTGCAAGAATATGGGCATGCCATTCACCGAGGTTGAGGATGCGTGGTGCCAGGCCATCAGGGTGCAGGCTGAGACGAAGCACATTTACCGGTGCTTCCAGCAGGTGCGGCGCGACGCCGTCCAGCAGGGCAAAGATCGCCTGATTGGCGGCCTGCAGCTCCCAATGCCGGTTCACGGCAAGGGCAGGGTGGGGCAGATGTCCGTCGAGGATCTGCCGGACAACAGCGGTTGCCGCGGCAAGTTCAGGCTCATCCAGCCCGTGCTGCGGATATTGCGGGGCATGGCCTGCCGCAACAAGAATGGCATTGCGTTCACGCAAGGGGACATCCAGCCGTTCGGCAAGATGCATCACCATGTCCCGGCTTGGACGAGACCGTCCTGATTCCAGAAAACTCAGGTGGCGCTGAGAGATATCCGCTTCACTGGCCAGTGCAAGCTGGCTCATTCGCCGGTGTTGTCGCCACTGGCGCAGCAGGTCACCCGCCGTTTCCGCTGTTCGATTCATGAGCATTACCCTGCCGGCGCGGTTTCGAAGATTCAATTACCTGCGAAGTAATCGACTTGAGAACATCGATTGGCAATCCTCTTGTCATCGCCACTCGCAGTGTGCGGGTGGATTTCACGAGTGGAGACAGATGATGACCAAATCGAATTCAGGTGTTTCGTCACAGGTGGTTCTACGGTTTGACGCGCTGACCTGTGCGGTGATGGGTGTCCTGCTGGTCGGCGCATCCGGATGGATTGCCGGATTGACGGCACTTCCGAGCGAGCTCCTTTTCTGGGCAGGTCTGGCTTTGTTTCCGGTAGCGGTTTTCATGGGAGTATTCGCGTTTGCCGGTCAGGTGCCTGTCTGGGCGTCAAGCCTGGTAGTTGCCGGCAATCTTCTTTGGGTGCTGGCCAGTTTGCTGCTGCCGTTGACGGGCCTGTTTGCGCCCAACGTGCTGGGCTGGGCGTTCCTGTTGGCGCAGGCCGTCGTCGTGCTCTGTTTCACCTGGCTGGAGTGGAAAGCCGCAAGGCTTCAGCTCGCCATTGCGCAACCGCTTGCTTGAAGAGGCCGGACCATGACCTGTTACGCCATCGGCCATCTGCGCGAAATCGAAATGGGGCCCGACATCGTGGCCTATCTGGAAGGGATCGACGCAACGCTGGCACCCTTTGACGGTCGCTTCATCATCCATGGTGGCGAGAAACATCAGCTGGAAGGCGCGTTCCAGGGAGACCTCATCGTGATTGCCTTTCCTGACCGGGTACGGGCCGAGGCCTGGTATGCATCGCCGGCCTACCGGACGATCCTGCCACTGCGCCTGAACAAGGCAGTGGGCGAGGTGTTCCTGATCGAAGGTGTCGACGCGGATCACAAGGCAACGGATGTACTTTCGTGATCTTCCGACGAAGTCGCAGCACGAAAAGGAAAGGCCGGTCCCGATGAGGAACCGGCCTTTCGACTTGTTGTCCTTGCATGCGTCCTAGAAGCTGATGGCAACTCCCATCAACGGGCCGTGTGTGACCGTGTCATAGCTGAAGGCGGATCGGCCGGACTTGCCGTTGTCGTAATCGACGCCGGTTGCCTTGTATTGCAGATGCAGCGCGACACGATCGTTGAAGTGATAGCCGACACCGCCTTGCAGACCCCAGGTGAAGTCCGATACCAGGCCAAAACCACCGACGTTACCGCTGCCGAACAGCGACCATTTGGGTGCCACGAATACCTGCCCGCGAACGCCGATCACCGGATCGATCCATTGTTCGGTGATTGTTTGAGTAAAGGTGTTGGCTGGCGTGTTGGCACTGACCTTCAGCTGATTGTACCACCAGCGCCCCCCGGCATAGGCTTCGGCCCAGTTCCGGTCCTGATGCCAGAAGCGGTAGCCGAAGAAGGCTTCGGTCACCAATTGCTTGACGCCAGCATCGATACTGCCGCCGACACGTGGGAAACTCCGGCCCTTGCCAAGGTCCATGTAGGCCACGTCCAATGTTGCTCCGAAACGATTGTCGTAAAGCGCCTCGAAATGACCCATCGCCCCGAATTGTAGGTTCTCGAAAATGGTTCCGGGGGAAACATCGAGCGACGTGTTGGGCAATCGGCCGATACGGCTGTTTCCCTGAATGGTCGGGGCAAGCAGGTAAGGCGCGATGACGAATTTCCACGCTCGGTCGACACGCACATCCGGTGTTTCAACCGGAGCAGGCGCTTGGGCCAGATCGGCAGCCTGAGCACCCCCGGACAGCAGGCTGACCAAAATCGGAAGAAATGCAGCTCTTTTCATATTACCCCGCCCCTGTTGAGTCCCTATTTCGGGAAAAGAAAGGTCACTGCAGCCCGTGCGCCGAAGCCCTCCGGGCCGTTGTCGGAACTTGCCGCATAATACCGAACACCTGCCTGAAAGCTGATAGGTTGCTTGTCGATGGTCACAAGTTTGGCAACCATGGCGTTGATCGGCACGGACCATTCGTCCGACGTCCAGTCATAGGTGCTTTCCGAGTTCAGCGTGAAGGTCCAGGCGTCGTCGGTCGTGTAGGACAGAAACGGCTGCAGGAAGGTCGAATTGACGTCGCTACGATTATCGTCACCTGCGTATGACCAGACGTGATTGACGAGCCCGCCATAGGTCCACGGGCCGGATTGACGCAGCACAACGCCCGTCGGACCGGCGCCCCATTTGCGGGTGCTCAACAGGTCGTCGGTACCTGTGGGCAGCAGCAACACCGGACCAAGGCCCCAGATGATCCCGCCGGACGTTGGCTCCTTTGGCGAAAAGAAGAAGCTCTGCGTCGTGTCGCTGAGACCGAACTGCGTGCCTGAATTTCCGGCAATGTCATCCTGCCAGACAACGGGCAGGATCGTTCGAGAGATCAGGTTCCAGTCCTCGTTTAGCGAGAACGGCACCACGGGCTGTATGTTGAGCGTGACCTTGTTGCCGTCGGCAGGGCCAAATCCGTGATCGTAGTTCCATTGAAACGGAACGCTGATGAGAGACGCCACGGGATTGGAGAGCTTCTTGGCAAGTTCGGAATCCTGAGCACCTGCCGGTGTCATCTGGAAGAAAAGCGCCAGAACGCCCAAGGTAACCAATTGCTTCATGGTCTCATGCCTTCCATGCTCAAGAGAACTGCCCTTGCAGGGGGGGGATCATCTATGTGACCCAGAAGCTCCTTCCGGGTTTTTTGGATGTACTTCTGGAAATGGCAATCAGGAGTATAGCATGCCTTTTCGTCTTATTGCTGTGAAAGCTGTTGCCTGTAGGATTGCAATGTCGGGTCCGAAGGATTGGCAACCAGGGCCTTTTGCAGACTGAGCTGCGCTCCCGCCATGTCACCGACTGCCATCTTGATGCGTACCTGCATCACCCAGGCATTGATCATTTGCGGATCCAGCAGCGTGACTTCCTCAAAGGCTGCTATGGCTGCCGGGATATTGCGAAGAACGAGCGCAGTTCCACCAAGCACGAGCTGGGTCTCCGGAAAATCCGCCTTGTTCGCGAGTGACTGCTGCCATTCGGTTGTGGCACTGGACGCAGCCTCGGCCATTTGGTCCGGCATATGGGCAATGGGAGCGCCGATCATGAGACGGGCCGCGGCAATCCGGACGGCTTTGACCGGATCACTCAAGGCAGGAATGATCCGCGGAAGCCGCTGGGTTGGCGGAACCGGCTGCTGTAACGCCAGCACTCCGGCGCGGACGATTGGCTCCGGATCTGCCAGAAGGTCGGTGACGGCCTCGGCAATCTCCGGTGTCGCAACAGGCAGCAGCAGGTCCAGCGCGCTCGCCCGAACGATGCCCGGGTAGCTCGCCTGATGGGCGACTGCCAGAAGGTCCGCAGCGTTCACGCCCGGGTTCTGCCGTGCCGCCGAAAAGATCTCCGCGAAATGCGGCCCACGGTGACGACTGTCTGGAAAGCGCTTTTCAAGTTCTCCGGCCGCCCAGGCGGCAGACTTGTCGGTGTGGCAGTCGTTGCAGGCATTCGGCGTGCCGAGCTTTTCCGAAAGATCCGGCCGTGGAACGCGGAAGGAATGATCTCTTCGCCCGTCGATGCCCATATAGACGCGCTCGATCATGTGGCAGGATTTGCACTCGGCGCCTGGCGTCTCCGGCTGATGGAAATGATGGGAAGGGTCGTCATAGAGCTTGCCCGTCAGCGACGGGAACCCCTCGTTGCCTGCGGGACTGTGGCATTGTGTGCAAACGGCGTTGCCTTCCGCGCGCAATTCTCCGCTGTGCGGCTCGTGGCAATTGCTGCAGCTCACGCCCTTGGCATACATCTTTGACTGCAGGAACGAACCGTAGACATAGACCTCGTCAAGGATCTGCCCATCGGCGTGATAAAGGCCTTCGCGTAGTGGCGATAAACGGTAGGCATCATGGAACGGTGTGCCAGGCACCGGATTGCCGTCCTCAAAGGCTTCGCGGCGCGAATGACAACCTGCGCATTGCTGGATTTCCGCTTCCGGCTGGCCTTTTGCAAACACCGGCAGAAGACCGGTCGACCCGGTTCCGGGGAAGGGGCTTTTGCCGTAGGTCTCCGGGTCTTTCGCCCAGGCAAGATGGGCTGCGCCCGGTCCGTGGCAGGCTTCGCATCCGACGCCGATTTCCGCCTGCCGGCTGGAGTAGGTCCTGGTGGCGGGGTCATAATTCTTTTCAAAGCCGGTGGCGTGGCACTCGGCGCAGCGGGCATTCCAGTTCTTGTAAGGTCCGGTCCAGTGCAGCCCGTCTTCAGGCGGTGGAGCATCGTCTCCGTAAAGGTGGTACCAGCGCTTGTTCTGCTGGTCCCAGACCACGTCGAAAGACTGAACCCGTCCCGGTTCCGTTTCGACAAGATACTGTTGCAGCGGAGCAATTCCGTCGACGCCCATCACCTTGAATGTTTGCGTCTTACCCGGAACGTCGCTCGTCGCGATGAAATAGTCGCCGTCGCGTGTGAAGAAGCGGCTGGTGCGCCCCTTGTGCGTGAACTGCGAATTGTCGAAGTCCGCGTCGACCGTATCCGGTCCGGGCTCCATCCATGCCTTGGAATGGTGTGAAGCGCGCCAGGCGCCGGCCTCCGCCTCGTGGCAACCGGTACATGTTGCTGTGCCGGCATAGTCCGGAACAGCGGCAGAAAGGTTTTCGGCTGCATTGGCACTCTGGAACCAGAGCACGGCAAGGAGCGCGACGAGCAATCGGGTGAACAACATTCTGTGCGCTCAAACCTCTCCGTCAAAGCCGCTGGGTAAAACGAGACGTCTGACTGCCGGCACTGCCTGGCGCTTGTGCAGGCTCCATGCGGAGAAGCTGCTGCCTACCGGCTGCTTCTCCGCACGGCTTCGTCTCGATGTTGCCTAGTCGAGGTCTGAACAGGGAACGACGTGTTTCTGGCCGGCAGCATCCGTTACCTGGCAACCATTGTCGCTGTTCGAACTGGCGATTGCAGATCCGACCAGCGCACCGGTTGCTGCGCCAACGGCCGCTCCGGCCAGGTAGCCGCCAGTCGGGCCATAATAGGGGCGGCCGTAGTAGCCATGGCTGCTGTTGTTTTCCACGACCACGTTGTGGCCACCATGATACCCGCCGTGATATCCCCCGTGGTAACCACCGTGATAACCGCCATGGTATCCGCCGCGGACAACGTCATGGGACATTGCGATCCCGCTGCTGCCGAGGAGCAGGGCAGCGCCAACACCAAAAAGTCTGATCGTGCGAAGCCTCATTCCTTTTCCTCCAGTTCCAGCGTTTCCTTGACGTCTTCCCAATAGGCGAGCCGCTCTTCACAGTTGATGCTTTCCAGATCGCGAGCAGAGCCAAAACCGACGGAGGCCGCATAGTCGTAGGCGGCATCTTCACCATGGTCGTAAAGGACGTGCACAAACAGGTGGCGGGCCTGGTCACGGAACGCCTTTTTCTGGTCGTCCGGCGTGCAGGCGTAGGCATTGCCGACATCCAGTCCGAGTGTCCGCATACGCTCTTCCATGCGTTTTTGTATCTTTTGGGGATCGTGCGCCAACGCCGGGCCGGCAAATGCCAGTCCTGTCATGAGGGCGAGGCAAAAAATTCTTTTCATGATCTATCCTTGCAGCTTGCATCGCCCTCGGTCTGTCCCTTCAGGTCTCCGAGCCGGGCGCGGTGCACTCCAGTTGCTGTTCAATTCATGTGTCTTTTCCGGTTAATCTATTCCGGAAAGATCTGCTTCCAATCGTCTTTCATGCTGATGATATGCCAACCTTCCTTCGGGGCGTCGTCCAGCCCCTTGTTCAGCGACCCGAAATGGGTATCACGATCATAAGCATATTCTCTATCTGCATCATCATGATGGACAAACATGCCGAGGCGCTTGCCGGAACCGGCAGTCGTATATTGCAGCATCTGATAATCGCCGTCGGAATTGCCGAAGGCCGCCAACGGGCGTTTGCCTATGTGGGTCAGGATGCCGACGGGCTTGCCAGCCTTGTCGTCGACAAAGGCAATCTTGGGTGTCCGCATCAAGGTGGGAACGCCGTCGACGACCTCGTATTCAGTGACAATCGATGAGCCGACCACCTGTTCGGTTGGTATCCCGTAAACGCTCTCTGTCCAGGGGCGCATGAATTCGATGCCGCCACCGGAGATGATGAAGGTCTTGAAGTCGTTGGCACGCAGATAGGCGAGAAGTTCCAGCATCGGCTGATAGACAAGCTCGGTATAGGGCTTGTCGAATTTCGGGTGCTTGGCGGTTGCGATCCAGTCGGTGACCGTCTTTTCGAACTCATCCGTGCTCATCCCGGCATGAGTCGCTGCGACGATCTCCATCAATCCCTTTTCACCGGCCTTGCCGAGGGCTTCCATGTCGTTTTCAAGAACGGCCTGGAAAGGCTGGGTCGTCTTCCATTCCGGGTGGTCCGGTGCCATTGCCTTCACCCGGTCGAGCGCGAAAGCAAGCTGGGTGTACATGGGATGCTCGACCCACAAGGTGCCATCATTGTCGAAGGTTGCGATCCGCTCTCCCGGTGCCACGAAATCCGCGCCACCTTCGCTCGTTACGGCTTCGACGAATTCGACGATCGCCTGCTTGTTCGCGCCATCGTTCCACGATGGCAGCGGGTCGGTTTGTGCAAGGGCACCCGATATCCAGACGCTTGCTCCCAACAGGCCGGAGACCATTGCGCCGAAGAGGAATTTGACCTTCATAGCTGCAACCTTCCAAATTCGTGTTGTTCAACGCGATGTCCGCCCCGAACGTCGCCGGGGCGGACACTCATATACTTCGAAGATCAGTTGCCGGTTGGCAGGCCGATCGAGAAGCCGTCCTTGGCAAGAGCCTCCTGAACATATTTGAACCGCTGATACTGGCTGAGCGTGATCGGACCTGTATAGGTTTCCGACTGCAGCTTGCGCGGCGGATATTTGACGTAGGACTTCATGAGTTCCGTCACCTCGTTGTTGATCACCGGCAAATACCAGGTGCGTTCGGTGAAGTTGTTCATGAACATGTCATAGCGCTCCTGCGGATCGTCCAGCAGGTTGAACACCTGCGGAACAGTAGCAACATAGCTGTCGGGACCCTTCCAGCCAAGGTTGCTGTCGACTGCCAAGCCGCCGGTGGTTGCGCCATCGTCGCCGCGCAGGTTGAAAACGGCCTTGTAGTTGCCGACACGCGCTGCCCCAGGGGAAAGCTCGTTCTCGGTGAAATAGAACCACGCTTTGCGGCCGGAGTCTCCGGAACCTTCCCATACAGGTGTCATGTCGTAGCTGTCGAACATGATCGGCTGGCCTTCACGGTCTTCGGTCGGCAGCGTAATTCCGGCGGCAGAAGCGAAAGTGGCCATCAGGTCGAGACCGCCGACAACAGCAGCACTTTTCGTGTCCGGTTTGACGTGACCGGGCCAGCGGACGATTGCCGGAACGCGGTTGCCGCCTTCACGCACGGTGCCTTTGGTGCCGCGGAACGGCGTGTAACCGGCGTCCGGATAAACGTCCTGCCAGGCGCCGTTGTCCGTGGTCCAGAAGACGATCGTATTGTCGGAGAGACCGAGCTCGTCGAGCTTATTGACCAGATTGCCGATGCGGCTGTCCAGTTCGACGACGGAGTCTGCATATTTGGTCTTGGAGATCGATTTTCCTTCGAACTCCGGCGCCGGCATGTTCGGCTGGTGCACCTTCATGAAGTTGACGTTGATGAAGAACGGCGTGTCCGGCTTCTTGGCAGCTTCTTCCAGGAACTCGAGCCCCGCCTTTTCGACGTAGCCATCAAAATAGGGAATGCCGACCACACCCTTGTCCGGCGTATCGACGTATTGGCCGTTGATCTTGAAGTCCTCTGTCGGCTTTTCACCGGCCTTGCCGGAGAGCGACCCCTTTGTGACCTTCGCGAACATTTCGCGCAGGTCCTTCGGCATATCCGGGAACCAGGTCGGATCGGCATAGGTGTAGGCGTTGAGGTGGTAAAGACCGACGTATTTCATCACGTCATAGCCCTGGGCATTTGGCAGCGCGTAGTCCGCTTCACCAAGGTGCCACTTGCCGGTGAAATAGGTGTCGTAGCCACCGGTCTTCAGAACCGACGCCAATGTCCACTCGGCAGCGGGAAGGCCGCCACCCTGGCCCTGGAAGGCCACCGTTGTCATGCCGGAGCGGTTGGGAATACGTCCGGTCTGCATGGCGGCACGTCCCGGCGTGCAGCTGGGCTGGGCGTAGAAATGCGTGAACATCATGCCGTCGTCAGCCAGCTTGTCGATGTTCGGCGTCGGCATGCCGCGGGCTTCACCGCCCAGATACGGGCCAGTGTCACCGTAGCCGGTGTCGTCCGACACAATGAAGAGGATGTTGGGTTTCTTCGCGTCTTGCGCGAAGGCCACACCTGACAGCGCTGTGCAGGCCATGCCTGCGACCGCCAGTCCGGTTACTATTCTGGTCAACATACCTAATGGCTCCTTTTTGGACCATTCGTGGAGTAGGCCGATGACGGCCCGTCGATAGGTGCGCTTCCGGTCAGGAAGCTTGAAATTTCCCGTTCAAGTTCTTCAATCACGGAGCGATAGTCGGAAGCCTTTGCTTCATCGTTCTGCCAGCGTTCGAGGGCGCAACATGCGGTTGCGTAGTCCTCGCACAGTGACAAGAAGGCAGGATGAGAGTTGCAGAGGCGGCGGACAGCAAGTTCGTCCACGTTGAAACGACGCATGATGAGAGCTGCTGTCGGCATGACGACATTGCCCCGTTGTCGATGGCTCCAGGAAAATTCCACCAAGATTACCTACGGGATTCAAGCCACTTACAAGGTATGAACAGGTACGAACAGGAGTCTGATGCAATCTGTTGTTCGTCTTTTTGCGTTAAGTCACTTGTTAAAGATGACAAAGCTCATGGCATTGGACTATCGTTCGGTTAAAGTTATTTTCCGGCACTTTCAGGGGGAAAGATGCGGACTGGCAGGCAACAAATAGTTGCAGCGGGAGATGTGGAGGAGTTCGATTGCCCGGCCCGCGTTCGGGAGGAACTATCCCGCGTCCTGCAAAGCGATCATTTTCACGCAACGCCCAAGCGCCGCGCCATGTTGACATTCCTGATAGAGGAAGCGTTGGCCGGGCGCGCGGACACGCTGAAGGGCTACGTTATCGGGTTGGCCGTCTTCGGTCGTGACGAGAACTTTGACCCGCAATCAGACCCGATCGTTCGTCTGGAGGCCCGCCGACTGCGGCATGATCTGGACAGTTACTACATCGCCGAAGGCGCGCGGAATCCGATCCGCATTTCCATTCCCAAAGGCCAGTATGCGCCGAAGTTTCATGACAATCTGGCCAGTGTGACTGCACGGGACGGCTCGACCACCGGCAACGATGAGAAGGCAGATACTCATGTGCCGGAAGAGGTCAATGCGTCGCCAAGACCTGCACGAACCTCACCCAGGCTGCCATGGCTGGTTGCTTTGGGCGCTGTGCTGTTCGCACTCCTGGTGCTCGGAGCCGCTTTCGTGATGTACCTCGTGGCCCCAAAGCAGGAGCGTCTCGAGACTTCGAAACCTTCCGTGATGGTTCTTCCATTCAGCGTTACCTCGGCTAATCCGGAACAACAGATATTGGCGGCGGGTATTGCCGAGCAGATCATGACTGCCCTAAGCCGGTTTCCGGACTTCCGTATTTTCTGGCCCCCCGTCGGAACCAAGACAGCCGAAACCTTTGATCCGGTTGAAATCGGCCGGCAGGAAAACGTCTCTTTCCTGATTACCGGATCTGTCGGGTCGGAAGACGGGGTTGTCCGTGTCAGTGCGAAGCTGGTGCACAGCCCCAGCAAGCGGGTGCTCTGGTCGGGCAGCTATGATCGTATGCGCAGCCGGACGACTCTGCTGGAAATCGAAAAAAGCATCGCCTCGGAAATCGCTACCGTCGCTGGTCAGCCCTACGGTGTTATCAAGTCGGAACTCGCAGGTAACCTGTCCGTTGGAAGTGAACCGAGCAACGACAGTTTCGAATGCGTACTGCGCGGCTACGTGTATCGGAGGAACTTTTCAAGGCAACTGCATGCAACAGTCGAGGCGTGCCTGAATAGTGCGGTCAAACGGGACCCGGGTTATGTTGAAGCCTGGGCTATGCTGGGTTGGATCTATCTGGATGCTGGTCGCTTTGGTCTGGCAGCAGACGGAAACAAGGAACTTGCCTTCGACCGCGCCTTGGACGCCGCGTCACATGCCCTGAGCCTTGATGGCAACAACATTTTGGCGCTCAAGGCGCTGTCATCGATCAATCACTACATGGGAAACGTCGAGGAAGGGGAAAGGCTTGCCAAGAAGGCACTCGAACTAAATCCCAACGATCCGGACACACTGGCTCAACTTGGTTGGCGGCTGTCCGTTGTGGGCAAGTTCGAGGAAGGCATTCCCTATCTGGAAAAGGCGATCGAACGTACGCGGAACGCGCCCGGCTGGTATTTCCACCTGATTGCCATAAACCACCTGCTGAACGGCCACTACGCCGAGATGCTGACAGCGGCGAAGAAGGGCGTTCTGGACGGATCCGGAGTGAGCTGGTGTCTTGTCGCTGTTGCCCAATCGAAACTTGGCAACAAGGAAGCGGCTCGTGCTGCGTTGGAAAAGATGGCCGACGTTTCTCCCGGCCTGAGCCGTGACCCAGGTGCCTTCCTCCGCTCCCATCGGGCTAGCGAGCAGATTGTTACTTCCCTCATGGCAGGACTGAAAGAAGCAGGATGGACCGCCCCTGCCGGACAGTGAGGTCCGGCGAAGCAGCCCGGAAGCTTTCCGGGACGGTTGTGCTATTTGCGGCAGCCGTTCCGGAAAGCGTGTTCTGAACGAGTTGTGGGCGGTTAGCAGCCCGGTGTCATCGAAGTGCCTTCGGACATTTCGCCTGCGCAAGCGTCCGGGTCGCCATCCGGGCCCTGGTCTACTGAACTCAGGCCGCCGATCGGAGGCGCCGCGCTACCGTTCTCCAGGCCGTCGCCGGACTGGTTGCTGGATTGGCAGCCGCCCAGGGCCAGAAGCGAAATCAGAAAGGCAGCAGAGAAAAATCTTACAATCATATTGGTCACTCGCATGCGCCGCAGATGGCGGGAGTTGGAAGGCGGGGCGCAAGTACGTGCTTTTCGCGTAATGAACTTCTTGCGCTCGTATTGATTGTCACGATTTTTTGTTTTGCTGCAATAGCCCCATCGGTACAGGCGCCCGATTTATCTGGTGGTTTGCGTTCTGAGGGGGGCTTTTGTCAGTCACCGGCCACGAAGTAATGAAGCGTGCCGTCAGGACCGATGCCGACGCGATAAAACGTCCAGGCACCGAAATCCTGCATTTCAGCAAAGTCGCCTGCGGTAACGATCCGGAACAACTCCACTTTCTGATCGGGTGTCAGATCGTGAAGCGGGTAACGGGCAAAATACGGCCAGAGATACATTTCCTGGGGTGTACCTGCATCTACATGCAAGAACCCTGCATCCATGATGTCGGCGAGAATGGCCAGGATCTCGAAGCCTTCGCCGTCACCGGAGATTTCCTTCAGAAAGTCTATCGGGTCGTCGATTTGCCCGAAAGAGACCGTAGGCGGCAGTTCGTTGCTTTCGAACACCATGCGCAGCCGTTCCATGTTGCCCGAAAGCGCTGCTTCCTTCAGCTGGGCCTGCATGCGCTGCACAGGCTTCGGCAGATAGGACGTGCTGTAGAGCACCTGAGGCAACTCGGCGCTGGCCGGCGCAGGTGCTTTGGAACCTTCTGCGGCTGCCGGCTCTCCAGCTTCGGGCGCTGCGAGATCTTCCGCCGGAATTGCGGGTGCATTTTCAGGCTCGGACGGCGCAACCGGAATTGTTTCCACCTGGACAGTCTTGGCGAAACCCGGGGCTGCGAGCGCTGTGCCCGCCAGAAGACCGGCGGCAATAACCGCAGCCTGATAAATCCGACTCATGAAAGTTCCTCGTTTATCCGCACCTGCCGGTCCCCGTCGTATAACACTGGCACAAGCAGGCATCGCCCCGCGCCTTTCCTTAAACAATTCATGCGAGACTGAAAACATCGGGACTGGAATTTCCTCTTGTCTTGTCACGACGCCGCGGGGCCGCTATCGAGAGGTCCGTTCGCTTTAAAAGTAATATCAAGGGTCTAGAAAAGGACCGGCCGTGTCGTTTTTCGAATATGCGCTGATCGGGTTTTTTGTTGGCATTATCACAACAGCCCCGGTTGGTCCTGTAAACATCATGGCCATTCAACACGCCGTGCATGGCGGGTTTCGACAGGGTGTCTTCGTGGGGCTGGGGGCTGTCGTTGCCGACACCATCTTTGCGGCTGCTGCGATTTTCGGCATCTCCGCGGTCACCAATTTCATCGAAGGCCAGTTCGACCTCATCGAGATCGTCGGCGGAGCTCTGCTGATCATTTTCGGCATCAAGATCTGGAACACCCATCCGCATCTGACCCGGAACGGCAATCCGAGAGAACATGGATTTTTGGCCGATGCCACCGCAGCCTTTTTCATGGCGATCACCAATCCGGGTGCAGTGCTCGCCTTCGTGGCGATATTTGGTGGTCTCGGAGACTATCGCCCCCAGACGGGGGATCATTTCGGCGCATTGGTGATGGTTGCCGGTGTCACGGCAGGGGCGACCACCTGGTGGGTGCTGGTCTCGGCGTCCGTTTCACACTTCAAGTCGCGTATCGACGATCTCTGGCTGGATCGTGCCAACCATATTGCCGGATTTCTGCTGGTCGTGTTCGGCGCGCTGATCTATCTCAAGCTGGCGCTCGAAGCGGCAGGCGTTGGGCTGATCACGTAGCACGGGCCTGGCGTAAATACACCTGAATCAAAAAGGCCGGGCGACCGGCCTCTTCAGAATGCGTGTCGTGAGCGTGCGTTTTACTGAAGTACGCGGTTCACGGTGTAGTCGCCCTGCAGGATGCGGTCCGGCAGGCCTTCAGCCAATTTGGCCACGGCATCTTCACCATAGGCAGCAACCAGATCCGCAAGTGCAGTGAACATCGCCGCGTGAGCGACGGCGTCCGCATCTACACCATTGGCGATGGCTTCGGCCCAGGCGTCGGAAATGAAGCCGAGTGCAGCACGTCTGATGTCTTCGTCTTCAGCAAATTCGGCTTCCATTGCCGCGTCGGCGTAATCGTCGTTTATCATTCGCTTCCTTACCGGTCCTTCCCGAACGCAAGAGGGACAACTCCCGCGTGTTCCTGCCCCGAATCTTGAGTAATGATCCTAGCACGGCGAACCGCGCTGATAAGTAACCGTGAACGCAAACTTAACGGCCACCCACAAATTTGATTCAAAAGGTTAACCAACTCGTAACGATTTGAAGATTTCTGCGAAAATTACCGACCATAGCGACTGGTGACGTCGCTGATGATGACCTCGCCTTCGCTCAAGTACTGTCCCATTGCGAGACGGGCAGCCTCTGTGCACTCTCGGTAAGCAACTGAGAAACCACGATAACCCTGGTTAAATCGCTCAATGAACCTTCGGCGGCGATTCTCGTCCAGCGTTTCAGCGTCCAGGAAATCTTCCATGCGGTCACGCCAGCTCGGGTTATCGCTTTCCTTGCACAGCGGTCGCAGGAAATGCAGCGCTCCGAATATCTCCGACAGACGCATGAGTTGCTGTTCGTAAGGGGGCGCGTCGATCGCGGTTTCCTGCGCCGATACAACCTGCACCGGGCACATGGCCGCAAGGGCCAGAACAACAGCAGTCCGGGACAGGAAAACGTGCATTCGGCGTTTGATCATGGGCGGATCATGCTGAACCCGGCGCCGCACCGCAAGCACTATGGCAAGTTGATCCAAAGATTAGAGGTCTGGTTGCTCGGCTGAAGGGATAGCCAGGTGCCGCCGAATGCGGTCCGGCGTACCGGGTGTGGTCAACAGCCCGTCGAGATCTTCCAGGCCGACCCACTCGAGCGCCGCGGCATCATCGGCGGCAACTGCAGTTCCCGATACATAAGGTCCACAAAAGACAGTCAGGATGAAGTGAGTGACGACACGGCCGTCATCATCTCTCTGGATGGAATCGAAGGTCTCGACAGGCTCGCTGATCGCGGCAGTGACACCGGTTTCCTCCAGCAGTTCACGCGCGGCCGCTTCCTGAAGGGTCTCCCCAAGCTCGATCACTCCACCAGGCAAACTCCAGTGATCCTTGAAAGGAGGCCTGCCGCGCTTCACCAGCAGGGCACGGCCATCACGATGGCACAGGACACTGACACTGGCGCGTGGCGCTTCCGGATAAAACCTGGACATGGAACCTCGGCGGACGGAAAGACGGCTGATTCTGCCCGGGCACAATAAGCCCCAAGGCGTTATGCGAACAGAGCGTCGATTTCCGCCTGTGCGCCTTCGCCTTCGTGCTGCGTCGCTTCGGGTTCCACATGGCCGTGGATGACGGCGCCGGCAACGGCTATCAGCGGCTTGATTTCGTTCGTGGCCCGGTCGGCAATGTCAGTCGCAATCATTGCGGGATCCGGTGTCTCGCGCAGCTGGTCCTGAATCTTGCCCACGAGCCTGTTTATGCCCGCAACCTGTTTTTCCAGGTGTTCGCGCAAGAAGTTAGGGGCGGCATGATAGGCCATGATGGCCAGGTTCTTGTCCTTGAAACTCGAGTTCTCGAAGTGGCCCTCATAGTCCAGCGGCTCCCACTCCAGAACATCTTCGGCGCAATCCGGCATATCCGGCAGCATTTCCAGAAGCATCATGACTTCATTGAAATGATTGAGATAATCGGTCGCCAAACCGGTTTGGGGATTAATGTTTGCCTGTTCCAGCCTTTCGGCTGCCAGCTCCCCGGCGCCCAAAACTGGATGCAAACATTCCATACCGGTCCCCCTGTTATTGACTTGGGGCCTACGGTACTTCTTTTTTATTTCCAATTGCCTAACTTGGCGGAACCCTGTTTGCCCCGCTTCAGGGGCCCCAACCGGAGAAAAACGATGTGCGGCCGCCTGGCTCTGACGACACCACCGGACGCTGTGCGCAGCTTCTTCGACTATGTCGATCAGCCCAATTTTCCGCCGCGATACAACATTGCGCCAACCCAGCCGCTGGCCATTGTGCGGCAGACGCTCGACGGCACACGCCGCTTTCATCTTGTGCGTTGGGGCTTGATGCCGCCCTGGGTCAAGGACCCGGCAAGCTTCACGCTTCTGATCAATGCCCGGGCGGAAACAGCGTCGCAAAAACCGTCGTTCCGCAATGCCATGCGTCATCACAGGTGCCTCGTGCCGGCGTCCGGCTTTTACGAGTGGCGTCGCACGCCGGAAGGCAAGCAGCCTTTCTGGATCCGTCCGGCGAAGGGCGACGTCATGGGCTTTGCCGGCCTTTGGGAAACCTGGTCGGATCCCGATGGTGGTGACATCGACACGGGTGCAATCCTGACGATCCAGTCCAACCGGATGATGTCTGCGATCCATCACCGGATGCCGGTGATCCTGAAACGGGAAGATTTCGGAACGTGGCTGGATGTTGCCAACGTCGACAGGCGTGAAGCCGAAAAGCTGCTGCAGCCGGTAGAAGACGATTTTCTGGTCGCGACGCCGGTTTCCAACCGGGTGAACAAGGTGGTCAATGACGATGCTGATGTGCAGCGCGAGATATCGCCGGAAGAAATGTCGGTGCCCTTGAAAAAGGTTGCCAAGCCGTCAGCCACGGAGAAATCGCAGGAGGACAAGAACCAGCTCGATCTGTTCTGAACCGTCGCAGGCATCAGAATTGCCGTGCAAAAGTCTGCTCATGGCTGTAGGGCAGGGGCTCAGCCGCAAGGATGGATCATGAGCAACGACGACACGCCTGAATTTGAGCTAGACGAGGCCTTGGAAGACGACGCATCGGAGAACGAAGCGTTGGCCGAAGCCTATAATCGAGGTCTCGCCCTGCAGAAATCGGGCGATCTGGCAGGTGCCGCGCAGGCCTATCGCGAAGCCCTTGCGCTGGATCCGGACGACCCGGGCGGCGTCAGCATTCGTCTGGCGGCAATCGGCGCGGAAGCCGCCCCCCAGAAAATGCCTGATGCCTATGTCGCGACCCTATTCGATCAGCACGCAGATGTGTTTGACGACATTCTGGTCGATGAGCTCGGTTACTGCGTGCCTCTGCTGGTTCGCGATCTCGTCCAGAAGCTCGAGATTGGCCCATTCGATCGATTGCTCGACCTCGGCTGCGGCACGGGTCTTACAGGTATGGCTCTTGCCGATTGCACGGGCCACCGGACCGGCGTCGATCTCTCTGAGCGGATCGTTGAACTTGCCTATGACCGGGAAGTCTATGACGACCTTTATGTGGGCGAGGCCGTCGCATTCCTTGAGGAGTTCGAGGAAGACGATGGCTCTCGTCCCGGCTGGGACATGATTGCGGCAACCGACGTGTTTCCCTATCTGGGGGCGGTTGAACCATTTCTTGCCGGTGCAGTTGACCGTCTGAAACCACGCGGTTACCTGGCTTTCTCCACCGAAACCCTGTCTGAAGAAGCACTTGAAGGGCGTCCCTACATGGTCGGGCCGAAAAGCCGGTTTGCGCAAGGGGAAGGCTATATTCGCTCATCTCTGGATGCGGCTGGCTTCGACATTCTCGCGATGGACCCCATCACCGTTCGTCTCGAGGACGGAGACCCTGTCCCCGGGCACCTTGTGATTGCGCGGCTGCGCTAGAGCCCATGCGCTGAAGAGCATCTCTCCGGTTCGATATTCAACGGAAAGGCCAAGGATCATCTGCCGTTCCATCGTGGCCGATGGCACGGCAGACTATTGCCTTTCCGTCAGTCGGCCCTTTGCATGCGCAGATAGGGTTCACCGTCGGACGTTCGCTTGACGGCGACACCGTCACCGTTGATCAGAACGACAACCCGGCTGCGAAAAGCAGAAAAACTGTCGAAGGTGACCACATCCACGGGCGTGTCGAACTTGATGGTCACCCGGTATTGGCCTGCCGGACCAACCCGTGTCAGCGACAGCACCTCTCCTTCGAAAGGCTGCTTCATGTAGGTGCCCGAGACACGGTTGCCGACGGCAAACTGCATCTGGTTTGGTCTGGCGGCTGTCGCGGATACGGTGTTCCAGTCCTTGAAGCCGTACTGGGCGGACAGGAGTTCGAGCGCCTGGCTGTGGGAGATATCCTGCCCCTTGGCAGCTAGCGCGGCGCGCAGGCGCTTGGCCTGTGCTTTGAGATTGGCAACGCTGGGCAGCGTCATGGGATTACCTTTCCAAGAAAGGCAGGCGGTAAGGTGTTCGCCAATTGGCGGCGACCCGTCATGGGGCCCGCGTTGCCATCAGCCTGCACTGTCTCGTGAAGGTCGATCAAAGCTGCAAGATGTCTTGCGCAAGGGAATTCACCATGGCCGAAGCCTGCGGGCGGCCGGTTCCCTCAAACCGGCGCAAGGCATACGCCCCGGCTCCAGCTCTGTCAACGCGGCAAAAAGAAAGCCGCTGGCGCGGCTTCAAGGAGAGGGAGGTTAAGATGAAACACCCGGCGGTTCTTACCGCCTGAGTTCGACCGCGCCCCGTCGGACGCAGAAGGGTGATTGCCCTGAATTGGGGGCAGGGCAATCGCGGAGACGGGCAAGCCCGCCGCCGCAGGTTTTCCGAGGGAGGGGTGTCCCCGGAAACAGATCAGGCGTGGACCAGCCGCTTCAGGAGTTCGACTTCCTGTGCAAGGGCCTTGTCCTTGGACACCATGTCCTCGATCTTGCGGACCGCATGCAACACGGTGGTGTGATCACGGTTGCCGAACCGCCGGCCGATTTCCGGCAGCGAGCGTCCGGTCATCACCTTGGCGATATACATCGCGATCTGGCGCGGACGGACCAATGTACGCGCCCGGCACGACGACAGGAGGTCCGCCTTGGTAACGCTGAAATGCTTGCACACCACCTGCTGGATCTCTTCCACCTTGATGGAGCGCGGCTCGCCGATCCGCACCAGGTCGTGCAGGGTCTTTTCCGCCAGGTCTATCGTCACCGGCTGTTTCGTCAGCTGGTTGTGAGCGAACAGGCGATTGAGAGCGCCTTCCAGGTCGCGGGCCGAAGCGATCACGTAGCGGGCAATGTAGTCGGCGACATCTTCGGGAACGGAGAAGCCCGGATGAGTGCGACGCGCCGCGGTGATCCGCTTCTTCAGGATATCGTGGCGCAGCGCATAATCGGTTGACTGGATGCCGACGACTTCACCTTTCTGGATCCGGTAGCGCAGCGCATCGCCAAGCGTATCGAGGTCTTCAGGCGAGCGGTCGGCTGCCATGATGATCTGGGTCGGCGACTCCATGAGCAGTTCCAGCGTCTTGCTGAACTCGTCCGCGGCCTGCTTGCCATGCAGGAACTGGAGATCGTCAACCAGGAGCAGGTCGATGGAGCGCATTGCCTGGCGCAGCACCGGGAAGGCCGGCGTTCTGAGAGCAGGCACCAGGTGGTACATGAAGAATTCGGCCGACAGATAGGCAACCTGCCGTCCCGTCTTGCGAGCTTCGGCCGCCGCTGCCTGCAGCAGGTGGGTCTTGCCGATGCCGGTGGACGAATGGATATAGAGCAGGTCCAGTGTGCCCTGGTGGCCGGCAGCCATCTGGCGCACGGCGGCACAGGCAAGGCTGTTCGAGGCGCCTTCGGCAAAGGTGTCGAAGGTCAGCTTTGGATTGAGAGACGCACCGTTCAGGAAATCCGCCGCCGCATCCTCGTTGCTGTCCGCAAGGCACGGAATGACCGACATGCCATGGGCCGCGCCGAATTGAGGCGTGCTGCTGAAGGGGCCGGGACGGCCGCTGATCCGCCGGGCGGAGATCGCCTTGGGGGCAAGGCCGACATTGAGTTGACGAGGACGCAGAGCACCGCGAACGGTCAGCTCGATACGGTTGATATCGTCCTGCTCACGTTTCCAGAGCCCAACGAGCTGCTTCTCGTAGTTGTTCTGGATCCAGTTTTTCAGGAAGCGGGTGGGCACCGACAGGCGGACTGCATCGCCCGTGGTTTCTTCGTGGTTTACTCTGCCGAACCAGTTGGAAAATACATCGTCACCGAGCTCGTTTCTCAGTTCCTTTTTCACACGATCCCATTGATCCGAACCAGCTAAGTTCTGAACCTGCAT